>CBDCPZ010000001.1:0-11535 GCA_965220465.1 Saprospiraceae bacterium
CTTGAAGCGCCTAAAATTTTCAACAAAACCAGCTGGCTTCGGGCTTCGCGTTCCGGAATATTTCTTTGGTCAAAACAATCCGGAATTAAAGTGAATGCTGGCGAACAGCTTGGGATTATTAATGATCCTTACGGAGAAAAAAGAGTGTGGGTTTTGGCTCATCGCAGTGGTTATATCATTGGCCACAACAATGCTCCTGTCGTTAGCCAAGGCGATGCTTTGTTTCATATCGGATACGATGCTGATGAAGGATAATTGTTTTTGAATTCTTCTTTTTTTGAGCAAAAATGCCAGTAGCTTACTTTAATCCTTCCGATGACAAAAATCATTAATTGAGCTGATTAATTTCATAAAATTTAAATATATCATTTTGTATTATTGTTGTTTATTGAAATTTATAAAACGAAAAAAGCATGATAGGAAAAACACCTGTTTATATCTCAGATCTTCACTTTGAACACAAATTATGGATTTCAGAATTGATGTTTTGGCAAGACGAGATCGGTACCTTCAAACACCGCCTTGAAGAATTGGTAGAACGATTTCAGGATAATGAAATAATGGCAAAAGTCGAAAAATACCAAAACCAATTTATCCGTCACAAAGAAGTTATTGATACCTTAAAGCATGATATTAACGCTGTTGAACACGAATTGGTCGGTTATGCCAAAAATAATCCGGAAGCAGTGGATCAGAGTTATTTCGAAAACCAGGAACCTCTGCGCGATCGAATGGAAACCCAAAGAAAATTGTATGGAGAGTTGAAAACAAATTTTTTGAACTTCTTACGAAAAGTACTCTAATACTATTTATAATACAGTAAAAGACCGTTTCATCTATAACCACCTCGGAATCAAAATCGAGGTGGTTTTTTTGAATTGAAATTTAAACTTTTCAAATAATCCAAAAGTGTAAAACAATAAATAATCGTTTTTACAGCAATGTATTAAATTGAAGTAGGAATAAAATCCATTTCAAAAAGGGTTTTTAAAATTTTGAAACCAATCCAATAAAATCTTCTCCTCAAACGAGGTTGGTTTTAAATTGCTTTTTAAAAATCCTTAGCTATGAAAATCTCCTGTCTTTTAGGAATATTTGCTTTCTACCTTTTGCTTTCATGTACTAAAAAAAAGAGAATAGTTCCTGAATTTTATAAAGGGTCTGCATCTTTGACGATCAATAGGAAATCATTTGAATCCAAATCAGGAGCCTTCAAATTAAATAAGGAAGACACTTCTTATTTTTTATTTGTTGATGCAAGGGATGAAGTATTTAATAGGACAGTAAAATTATCGTTTAGTTTTGTTTCGAATATTAAGCAAAAGCAAGTTTTATTAAAAAGAAATTCAGAGGATCGATCATTACCTCAAGCCTGTTTGTTCATTAAGGACAAAGCTGTACTTTATAGCTATTATGAGTTGATTGAAAAAGATACTTCACAAAATTACTTTCAATTTACTTCTTTTGATGAGGCTACTGGAAAAATTAAAGGGAAATTTGAAGCTTCGTTTATTATTGATTCAATTACGAATTTAGATCCTTTGGCATCTGATACCATTTTTATAATGAATGGCTATTTCGAAACAAAGTTATCTAAGATTGACAATAATTAATTCTTTGAGTATAAAAGTGGTTGATTATTTTAAGATGACTAGTTTTTTAATTTGCTTGTCAACTTTTATAAAATAAATACCATCTTCAAGAGATGAAAGGTCAATATTTTGATTATTAGATTCCAATTTTCCTAATAAAATAACCCTTCCTAGTAAATCAACGATTTGAAAACCAATAGGTTGTAGGCTTAACCTTTCTATGAAAATAAATGAACCAGCAGGGTTAGGATATATTTTTATATTATGGATTGTCGGCTCTTCTAAACTTGTGAAAAGACTGCAATCTGTACTACTCGGCAAAGCATTTGGCTCGATTGGCTCGATTGGCGTAAGATCCTTGTTTTGTAATCCAGGGTAATCCGAAGAATAGCGGGTACATCGAAAAACAATATTTCCATTCAGCCCTCCAAACGGTGGAATGGTTTCTCCTTGCGATGTTGGCCCAAATTGCGTAACCGGATTGATATATTCCCAAACGATTTCTCCATTTGTAGCGATTTCAAAAAAGCGCCCATCAGCTCCGCTGCAAATCAATGTATTTCCATTGGGTAAACGCTGCGCTCCGGAAATAAAACTGGAGTACCATTCTGTTGGATTATCTGCTTTGTAAATCCATTCCGCTGATTCTGGCCCGAATGCAGTTCCTTGTTGGTAAAAATAATTTCCATTATCATCAACTGGAGGATCGATAATATCTACAGAAGAGAATTCTCCTCCTGGGCGATCTCTTCCATTATTAAAAACCATGATTTTTCCTGCATCCGAAGCTCCTCCGGAAATCCAATGCACATCATGATGACCGAATAATTGTTGATCGTCGATTGCTCCTTGGCGGTAAGCAATTGGATTTCCCCAACGGTACAAAATATCACCTCCTTTTCCACTATTTCCGCCTGTGTGGCCTGCTGCTTCAGCAGTTGTGGTGCTGTGATCGATGATATAAAATTCATTTAAGCCGGGAGAGCCAACTATAATTTGATCCAAAGTCTCGTTATAATCGATGCTATTAATGTGCAACCAGTCAGCGTCCCCCAACTCTGGAATATCGGAAACAAAATTGATATCTAGCAATTCTGAATGATCAGCTACAACTCCAAAGTTTGCTTTTGTAGAATCAAAATCCTGAATGAGATGGTCCCAAAGATACCACTTCCAAAGAATAGTTCCAGAAGTTGGTCCGGTTTGCTGCACTTCAATAATGTGTTCAGGCCAAACAGCGTTATCAGGAATCAGCGATGGGTCGCGTCCCCAAGTGATGGCTTCTTCTTTTGATTTGTATTCCCAGGCGAGGATCAAGACATTGCCATTTGGTAGTGGTTCAACATCGTGATGCATTCGAACAGTATCATTTGAATACATAAAATCCCAAATTAGATTTCCATCCCAATCTACTTTTTGAAGGCGTTCACCGGCACCGCCAGCATTAAATACGGGATTGTTTTGATTCGATTTTACAGCTCTGAGCAAAGTGCCATCTTCCAACAAATAGGACATTTGGCTTGGAAGATATTCCCCTTCCCAAGTATGAATAATTTTTCCACAATTATCAATCAAATAAGTAGTCGTGGACCGTAAAGGGCTAAAAAGTGTATAACCGTCAAATGAATCTTCTTCATAAGAAAATAAACCAACGGTTTGTTGCGCTTCCAAAAAAGGGATGAAAAGCAAAAAAGCAAAGTAAGAGATCAATATATTCTTCGCCATAATGAAAGGTTTAAATTAAATCTCAGCTCTCAAAACTTCAAGCGGCGGTTTATTAAGTACTTCACGACTATTGAAAAGGCCAATAAAAACGGTCAATGCTGTTATACTTAAAAATACCAAAAATGGCGGCAATAGGTTTGGTGAAAATGGAATATTAAAACTAAACTTCGCAATGAGCCAAGTGCCGATAAAAGACAAAATGATTCCTGTAAAGGTAGCCAAAGTCCCTAAAAGGAAATATTCGGCGGCATTAATCATGAGGATTTGTCGCCGGCTGGCTCCTATTGTTCTTAATAAAACGCTTTCGCGGATTCGCTGATATTTGCTGATCACGACAGAGCTGATCAAAACCAGCAAGCCTGTCAAAATACTAAAAAGCGCCATAAATCGAATCACAAAAGAAACTTTGCTCAAAATATCATCCACCGCTTTTAAAATCAAAGTCAAATCAATAATCGATATATTTGGAAATGCTTTAACAACAGATTGCTGATATGCCGCAGACTGTTCCGGAGAAGGAACTCTTGTGATCAAAACATTGAATTGCGGAGCACTTTCCAAAACACCTGTTGGGAAAACTATGAAAAAATTGGTTTGAATCCTGTTCCAATTAATTTTTCTAATACTCCCAACTTCGGTTTCTATCGGTACACCCTGAACATTAAAAACAAGTTTGGTTCCTACATCAGCTTGCATGTCTTCAGCGATACTTTCTGCCAATGAAACGTAAATTGTTTCATCATTTTTACCATCATGCCATTCGCCTTTTACAATTTCTTCGGTATCGATGAGTGTGTCTCTGTACGTCGTTCGATATTCTCTGTTATAGACCCAACGTCTGACATTTGACGTAGTGTCCTCCATTCGCATGGCTTTGTCAATGCCATCGATTTCATTCAAACGCATCGTTACGATTGGAACTTGCTGGATAATCGGCAGATCGAATTTTTCTGTCATTGAGGCCAGTTCGTCCTTTTGAGAAGGTTGAATGTCAAAAAGAATCATATTGGGTTGATCGCCGGTGCTGGACATCTGAACTTGGCTGAGTAATAATTCCTGTGTGAAAAAAAGCATGGAAATCAGAGAAGTTCCAAGCCCAATTGAAACCATCAAAATTAGGGTTTGGTTATTTGGACGATATAAATTGGCAATGCTTTGACGCCAGACATAATTCCAGTTGCGCGGAAAAAATTTTCGTACAAACCACATTAGCAAAAGCGCTACTCCAGCCAATAGTAAAAAAGCTACTCCCACACCAACTGTAAATGCAACGGCGACAATGGGATCACCGGTTTGAAAAAGCGTAAAACCTGCAATGAAGGCAGCAATCAAAACGTAAACGAGCCAGCGTAAAGGATCGCGTTTACCACTATCTTCTTCAAAAGAAACCCGCAAAGTTCGCAACGGAGAAGTCTTTCGAATACTCAACAAAGGCAGCAATGCAAAAAGGATTGCAATTCCAAGTCCTGTAAAAATTCCCTTTGCCATTGAAAACCAGGAAATATCCGTGCTTACATTTTCAATAGGTAAAAACTCACCAAAAACAATAGGCAAAAGCATTTGCAAAATGCTTCCCAAAGCAGCACCAAAAATGCTGCCCATCAAGCCCATTGTCGCGATTTGAATTAAATAAATTACAAAAGCCTGTCGCCCGCTAGTCCCTAATGTCCGCAGAATAGCGACCGTCGATAACTTGTCCTTGATATAAATATGAACAGCACTCGCTACACCGATGCAACCTAACAATAAAGCAATAAAGCCGATCAGGTTTAAAAAATTGTTCATGTTCAGGAAAGCTTCTCCGAGGTCTTCTTTCCTTTCTTCAACCGTATCAAAACGGATCGTTTGTTCTTTGTAAGGTTCTCTGAAACGTTCACCAATAGCCTCAGCAGGAGCATTTTCTGCTAATTTGTAATAATATTGATATTCGATTCGGCTACCCAGCTGAACGAGCCCAGTTGCTTCGAGGTATTTTTGAGGGATGATGACTTGCGGAGCAACAGAAGAGGCAATTCCAGCTCGTCCGGGAATTGAATTGAGTTGCCCTTCGATGGTAAAAGTAACTTCGCCAATTTTTATTAGATCCCCTTTTTTGATACCAAACTGAAGCATCAATGTTTTATCAACAAGCGCTTTTTTATCATCTAAAAAATGCAAATAAGCGTCAGGGGGAGTTGTGTTGAATTTTCCATAATAAGGAAAATCGCCTTCAAGCGCTTTTATAAAAGCTAATCTTGTGTTCCTACTTTCAGGGAACAAAACCATTGAAGCAAAATTGACAGAGCTGGATTGTGCAATGGCGACAGTATCAAAATAGGGGTCAATTATCGAATCCAGAGAATGATTACTTTCAAAAACGAGATCAGCACCAAGCAATGATTTGGCTTCTCGGTCGATATCTTTTAGGAGGTTTTCGCTGAAAGAATTTATGGCAACTAGAGCCGCTATTCCTAAAACAATAGAAGAAATAAACAGCAAAAGCCTACTTCGGTTTCGCCGACTATCCCTCCACGCCATTTTAGCAAGCCAATTAAAATTTGTTTTTGTCAATTTTGATGGTTTCGTTTAATCAAGGACGTAAAAATAGGAAAATGACGGAAAATTAAATTTCTATTAAAATCATATCTTTATCATTCCACCTAAAAGACAATATTATGAAGCGTTTTGTTTTGGCATTTCTCGCTTATCTTTTCCTAAATTTCGCTGCTGCACAATCCTCTCTTCAAAAAGCGATTGACGCTTTGACGAATGATTCGGATTTAAAACATGCCAGCTTGGGAATTTGCGTGATTGATGTCGAAAGCGGGAAGGTCATTGCCCAAAATGATAAAGACAAAAGCTTGATTCCAGCTTCTTCTTTGAAAGTGGTGACCACGGCGACTGCCTTAGCCAAATTAGGTGATGATTTTAGGTTTAAAACAGAATTGCAATATGATGGCCAAATAGAAAAGGATGGTACTTTAAATGGCAATTTATACATCAAAGGTTTTGGCGACCCGACGCTTGGATCAGACCGATTTGATAAAGCTATGCCTTTAGAACAATTGCTATCTGAATTTGTAAATGCCATTAAAAAATTGGGAATCAAGCGAATCAATGGAAAAATCGTTGGAGATGCCTCTTTTTTTAGCTCTTCAGTGAATGGCCGGACCTGGCTTTGGGAAGACGTGGGTAATTATTATGCTTCGGGCGCTTGGGGATTGAATATTTTAGAAAATAGATATTATTTAGATTTCGAACAAAATACCCAGTTGGGTGGCCAACCGCAAATTGAAAGTACAACGCCTCCGATCCCCAATCTTTTATTGATCAACGAAGTTCGTTCGGCAGAAGCCAATTCTGGTGATAATGCGTATATTTTTGGATCTCCCTATTCTTATACTCGCTTTGTTCGAGGGACAATTCCTATTGGGAAAGGTACTTTTACAATCAAAGGAGCCATTCCGGACCCTCCTTTTTTTACAGCTTATTTGCTTATGGAAGCATTGGAAAAAAATGGAATTCCAACATCAAAAATAGCAACAAGCCAGATGGAACTGGATCGAAATGGAAAGGTTAAAAAACCTCGAAAAACGATTCATTCCCACTTTTCATCAACTCTAAAAGAAATCGTGATAGAAACAAATTTGGAAAGTGTCAACCTTTATTGTGAAAGTATGTTGCGTTATTTGGCAACAACAGTTAAAGGAAATGAGCCAGAAGATGGCTTGGAGCTGATTTATGAATTTTGGAAACAAAAAGGATTGGATACCGAGGGTTTTTTTATGGAAGATGGAAGCGGGTTATCTCCATACAATAATGTGTCGGCTTTCCATTTAGCAAAAATAATGCAGTTGATTGCACAGGATAAAAAGTTGAATGCTTCATTTTATAAATCACTTCCAATTGCTGGTCAGTCAGGGACTTTAAAATATATGCTCCGTGGCACAGCTGCTGAAAATAATCTTCGTGCAAAAAGTGGCGGTATGAAAAGGGTGAGAAGTTATACAGGATATGCTCGTTCAAAATCAGGAAAACTTTTGTCGTTTTCAATCATTGCCAACCATTTTTCTTGTACAAGTAATGAAATGCGCCAAAAAATGGAAAAAATAATGGTGGAACTTTGTCGTTGAACTATTTTGAATGTTTAGTTTGTTTAATGTAAGTCTCTATTCTAGAAGACGATCTAATTTTTTTACCGTTTTGAAAAGATTAACTTTGCCCAAATTATTTTATAATTTATGAAAATTCCCTCTTCAATTTTAATATCATTTATTGTAATGTGCTGCTTTTTTGCAGGTTGCGATAACAATAATCTGGACAACAGAAATCTTGATCGAAGACCTGAACCTACCATAAAACCCGATGATTACGACACTTCAAATGATTCCAGAATTAATACTCCTAAAGAATCTGAAAACATCGAAGCCAATATCGAGATTAGAGGGATTTGGCAGAAGCCAAGCGTGGTCATTGAAAAACTGGGGAATCTAGAAGGAAAAGTTGTTGCTGATATTGGAGCTGGACCTTATGGATATTTTACGCTTCGCATTGCTCATCAGACTCCTGCAAAGAAAATTCTTGCTCTTGACATCGATCCTGATGCCATAAAAGACATTGAAAGAGCGAAAATATACTTAGCTAAAAATATCCGAAACCGTATTGAAACCAGATTGGTTTTGCCTCATGACCCAAAACTCAAGCCCGCCGAAGCTGACGTAGTTTTGATTGTCAATACCTACACTTATATTGAAGACAATGTAAATTATCTCAAGAACCTCAAACGTGGAATCGCCAAAGGTGGGAAAATTGTGATCATTGATTTTAAGAAAAGGTACACCCCAGTTGGTCCTCCAATCAGAAATCGCGTAGCTTTAGGTGAGGTGGAGCAGGATTTGGTTGGTGCGGGTTATCAACAGATTCAATCAGATGACAAAACGCTTGATTATCAGTACATTATAACAGCATATGTTGATTGATTGCACGATTTTGAAGGTCATTTAAAAATTAAAATAGTTCAAATTGAAACCGACTATTTGCCTCCGGCGGCATACTTTTTCAGTCCAAAAAAAAGTATGCAAAATTCTTGGCAAAATAAAGGCTTGTCACTAAGCTGGCACCCGCTCCCACGTATTTTGCCGGGCTACCCCGCTTATTAAAATTCTGTTTTAACTATCCGTATTGGGTATAAAAAACAACCCGAATTTTCTAAATATTGAAAATTCGGGTTGACTTATTTTTGTATTGAATTAAGGATAGTTAGTTAGTTTAAAACACCAATCTGTTTCAAAACTAATTTCTTTCTTTCCGGGCCAGTTGAAATCATAGAAACGGGAACGTTTAAATGATCTTCCAAAGCTTTGATGTAAGCCTGAGCAACGGGAGGTAAATCGTCATAATCAAGAATTCCTTCCAGATCAGTATTCCACCCTTTAAAACTTTTGTAAACAGGTTTTATTGGAATATTGCAAATATCATAAGGTAATTCCTCATGCTGCGCACCATTGTATTCATAATGAGTGGCGGCTTTTATCGTTTCAAATTCATTGAGAACATCAATTTTTGTGATGACCAATTGCGTTACACCATTTAACATAATTGTGTAGGCTAATTGTGGTAGATCAATCCACCCACAGCGCCTAGGTCGTCCAGTAGTTGCTCCAAATTCGCCACCTTTTTCTCTAAGAAATTCGCCTGTTTCATCTTCAAGCTCAGTTGGAAATGGTCCAGAACCAACTCGTGTGCAATAAGCTTTGGAAATGCCAATCACTTCACCAATCGTTGATGGCGCTACGCCTAAACCATTACAAACTCCAGAACTAATTGTGTTTGAAGAAGTTACAAATGGATAAGTGCCGAAATCGATATCCAGCATGCTTCCCTGAGCTCCTTCGGCGAGGACTTTCTTTCCTTCTTTTAAAGCTTTATTGATATAATATTCGCCATTTACCAATTGAAGGGATTTCAAATCTTCAAGGCATTCAAACCACTTTGCTTCTTCAGCTTCCAGGTCAAAATCTATTTCAGGATACAATTTTAATATTCCAAGGTGTTTGGCACGCAGGGATTCATATTTTTCCATAAAATTAGGCAACATAATGTCGCCAACACGAAGTCCATTTCGGCCGGTTTTATCCATATAAGTTGGACCAATACCTTTTAAAGTAGAACCAATTTTTTCTATTCCTTTTGAAGCTTCGGTTGCAGCATCAATATAACGATGTGTGGGCAAGATGAGGTGTGCTTTTCTAGAAACCAAAAGCCGATCCTTATAATCAGGAACTACACCTTTGATATTATTAATTTCTTTCTTTAAAGTGATGGGATCGATAACGACACCATTCCCAATAAGGTTGATAAGTTTTTCTCTGAAAATACCGGATGGAACGGTGTGGAGTACAAATTTTTTACCATCAAACTTTAAAGTGTGACCGGCATTTGGTCCTCCTTGAAATCGAGCTACAATATCGTAGTTATTTGCAAGGTAGTCCACAATTTTACCTTTTCCTTCGTCGCCCCATTGAAGGCCTAATAATACATCAATTGCCATGAAATTATTTTTGAGAAAAATTGAAATAAGCTGACTAAAGTCAATATTATAAAAATACAAAACCTGACCGACTTATAAAAGCCTGTCAGGTCCACAAAGGTAGTTTTTTTTCCTAATATATAGCTTTAATTTGAGGTAAATTCCTGAAGGGCTTTTTCAACTGAAGGCTTTAAGTTAAACATCTTTTTGAGCTTGGTAATTTCAAGTAATCCAATAATCTGAGCGTTAGCATTTGCAACAGCAAGTTTTGCTCCTGACTTTTCTGAATTTTTCATCATGGACAACAAGAAATTGAGCCCTACGCTATTCATAAAATTTAAATCTGAAAGATCGATGACAAACTTATTGAAGCCTTTTTCAATATAAGACTGGACGTCGCTAAGGATTTTTTTATTACTCATTTCGTTGAGTAAATTTTCGACTTTTACGACCTGAATAGTTTGATGTTGGTGAATGGTGTAAGTCATGGGGTGTTCGTTTAGGTTAAATAAGTTGGGTAATTTTGAAACCTACATCAAAAAACTTACCAAATATATAACGATAAAGTTTAATTCCTGAATTTATCCCCAATAAAATACAATAAAATATATTTAAATATTATTTATTCTTGTCGCAAGCGCCATCGCAATGGCCATAAAGATTTAGTGAATGATCAGTGACTTTAAATTTCAGAATATCACCCATCATATCTTTGATTTGCTGAATTCGCGGATCGCAAAATTCCAACACTTTTCCGCAATCCATACAAATCAAATGGTCGTGTTGTTTGTAGCCGTAGGATTTCTCGTATTGAGCTAGATTTTTCCCAAATTGGTGCTTTTTAACCAAATCACAGTTGACCAGCAAATCCAACGTATTATAAACCGTTGCTCTACTTACTCTGTAATTTTGAGTTTTCATATGAATATATAACGCTTCCGCATCAAAATGATCGTTGCGCTTATATATTTCTTCAATGATCGCAAAGCGTTCGGGGGTTTTACGAAAGTTGTTCTTTTCGAGATGGTCGGAAAAGATGCTGATCACTTTATTAATAATATTATCTTCTTTTTCCTTAATGGTCATTTAAAATATTTGTTAAACAAAGATAGTCAACCCCTTTTACAATATCGAATAACTAAAGTTTTTATAAGGTAAATTAAGGTGATTTAATAAAAAAAACAGATGGGTTGGGTTAAGATTCTACTCTTGTAACAGAAGAAATGCCGCCAAGGTTTTGCAAAGCTTTGATAGCGACATTTAGTTGGTCTTTATTCATAACTAAAAGGCTCATCCTTCCTTCAAAATAGCCTTCATTGCCTTCAATAGAAAATGATCGAATATTCAAACCAAGATCAGTAGAAATATTTCTGGTCAAACGTTCTATGACTCCAGGCCCATCATCAATTCCTGTGATCAACAAATCAGCAACAAAAGAAGCATCACCGGATGTAACCCATTCGGCTTTCATGATTCTGTATCCATAACGCGCCATCAGATTGGTGGCATTAGGGCAGGAAGTCCGATGGATCTTTAGCCCGGAACTTATTGTAGTATATGCAAATACATCGTCTCCCATTACAGGATTACAACAACTGGCCAATGAATAATCATATCGATCCGCGGATTCTCCGTTCACCAAAAGGCGCGGTTTTCCTTCAAATTTTTTCTTTCTGCTTTTTTTAGATGGTTTTTCAGGTATTTCAGGTT
>CBDCPZ010000002.1:0-13031 GCA_965220465.1 Saprospiraceae bacterium
TTGCTTCTATTTGGGTTGGAATGGCGGTTTGTATTCCGACGTATATGCTTGCAAGTAGCCTGATCAATCAAGGTATGAATTGGTGGCAAGCTTTGATTACGATATTGCTGGGAAATGTGATTGTGCTCATTCCAATGATTTTGAATGCGCATGTTGGAACAAAATATGGGATTCCCTTACCTGTGTTTTTACGCTTAAATTTTGGAATTGATGGAGCTATCCTCGCCGGATTGCTTAAGAGGGTTGGTTGCCTGTGGATGGTTTGGAATTCAAACCTGGATCGGTGGCGCAGCCATTTATCAACTCCTTTTGGTGATGCTTACCCGGAATGGCAGATAGTCTTTATCTCGGCGATTTTATTGGGATCAATATTGCTCAGTTTGCTTGTTTCATGTTGTTCTGGGCCATGAATATGTACATCATTTATAAAGGAATTGACTCTATAAAAGAACTGGAAACCTGGGCTGCTCCTTTTTTATTATTAATGGGAATTGGATTGCTAGCCTGGGCCTGGATTGAAGTAGGTTCGATGGGAACAATTCTCGAAGCTTCCAATCAATTAGCGGCTGATTCAGGCGTGAATTTTTGGACAATATTTTGGCCCGGATTGACTGCGATGGTTGGTTTTTGGGCAACACTTTCTTTAAATATTCCCGATTTTACTCGATATGCTAAATCTCAAAATGATCAGATCGTTGGCCAGATAATTGGCCTACCTGGGACGATGGTTTTGTATTCGTTTATTGGAATCGCAGTGACGAGTGCAACGGTTATTATTTTTGGCGAAGCGATTTGGGATCCTGTTGTTTTATTAGGAAAATTTAGTTCTCCGTTGGTTGTTATTATTTCCATGATCGGATTGACAATTGCCACACTTTCTACAAATATTGCCGCAAATGTTGTCGCTCCCGCAAATAGTATCGCTAATATTTTACCAAGCAAAATCAGCTTTCGATTTGGAGGTTATATCACCGGAATCATTGGAATTTTGATATTCCCCTGGAAGCTTTTAGCCGATCCTCATGGATATATTTTTGTATGGTTGATCGCCTACTCCGCATTACTTGGTGCTTTGGCTGGAATCATGATTTGTGATTATTACATTATTCGGAAAACAGAACTTGACTTGGCCCAACTTTTTAAAGTGGATGGCATTTACAAAGGGTGGAACGGAAAAGCCTGGATTGCTTTTGTGATCAGTATCTTACCAGTTATTCCTGGATTTTTAGGGACAATCCAGATTATTGACGTTGAGACGATTGGAAGTTTTTGGATGGATCTTTATTCCTATGCCTGGTTTGTCACGTTTTTCATTTCCTTTGGGTTATATTGGGTCTTTGTTAAAACCTCCCAAAAAGTATGATCACAAAAATTATTATTCTCAGTCTTTATTTTCTCATTCTAATCTTGATCGGTTATTTCTCTTCAAAGCGGGTAAAAAACCTAAAGGATTACTATGTTGGCGGAAAAAAACTAGGCTACTGGGTCGTTGCTTTTTCAACAAGAGCAACCGGTGAATCTGCATGGTTACTTTTAGGACTTACAGGCTTAGGAGCCGTTGCGGGCGTCAGTGCTTATTGGGTTGTACTAGGAGAAGTGATTGGCGTTTCTGTTGCTTGGTTTATCATGGCAAAGCCTTTTAAACGGCTTACTGATCAATACGATTCCATTACGATTCCGGATTATTTGGTTAGTCGTTTTCAGTCAAAAACGAATTTGCTTCGGATAGTAGCTTCAACAGCTTTATCCGTTTTTGTGATCATCTATGTCAGTGCACAGATCGATGCTACAGGTTCCGCTTTCGAGTCTTTTCTGGGCATGGATTACTTCACGGGAGCTCTCCTTGGCTTTGCGATAGTGGTTTTGTATATCTTTTTTGGTGGCTTTGTAGCGGTTGCGTGGTCTGATCTTTTTCAGGGGATTTTGATGTTTTTGGGCTTGGTGGCGCTTCCTTTGGTTGCAGTATTTTATATGGACAAAGGACCAGTTATGGATCAATTGGCGAGCATTGATGAAGGGCTTATAAATATTTGGGGAGCTGGTGGCTTGACAGCTATGAATATCGCAATTATTCTCGGTTATGTTTTAATTGGTTTGGGATTTATGGGATCGCCTCAGATTTTTGTTCGATTTATGTCGATTAAAGATGAAAATGAAATCAATAAAGGGCGCTGGGTAGCTATATTTTATACTTTACTCACAGACTTTGCGGCAGTAACAGTTGGACTATTTGGAAGGTATATTTTTACAGAAAATGGAATGGATCCCGAATCAGTTTTTGGTAATAACGGACAAGGTGTGTTGACGGTTTTGGTTGAAAATGTGATGCCCTTGATTGTGGTTGGATTGTATGTCGCGGTTGTTCTTTCTGCGATAATGTCAACGATAGATTCTTTGCTGGTAGTAGCTTCCAGTGCTGTGGTTAGAGATTTTTACCAACAAATTTTTAAACCTGAATCTAAACAAGAAAACCTTACAAAACTTTCCAGAATTGTAACCTTAACAATGGCCTTGACAGCTCTTGGACTTGCAATGTTGGTTGCAATAAATGCCCCTGGAAGAACGATTTTCTGGTTTGTTATTTTTGGCTGGTCAGGTATTGCGGCTACTTTTTGTCCGGTGATTATTTTATCTCTTTTTTGGAAAAAATACACAGAAACTGGAGCGATTACTTCGATGGCCCTTGGCTTTTTGGGCGTTCCTTTTTTCAAGTTTGTGATGCCAAATGTCGCAGAAATAGGTCCGTACTTTGATAAAATTGATGTTCTCGGCCCATCTTTTTTATTATCGATGTTAGGAGGGTATTTGGTGAGTAAAATCTCGCCGGATCCTACACTTGAAAAATCTTTGACTCTTTCTGAATCATAAGGTTAAGCAGATATTTTGCTTTCTTATAATATTTTCTCAATTTAGGTGGGAGAAATAAGTTGCTAGTTTGAGGTTGCTAGTTTGAAGTTTATGACAAAATTATATAAATTTCTAACTAGATACTTGCAACTAAAAACTTCGAACTATAAAATTTACAACCATGTCAATCCTAATAAAAAACGGCCGAATCCTAACCACTTCTGAAGACTATGTTGCTGATATTTACATAGAAGGAGAAACGATACATTCCATCGGAATCGATCTTGTTGTTCAAGCTGACCAAACAATCGATGCCTCCGGAAAAGTAGTTTTCCCTGGTGGAATTGATCCGCACGTTCATTTGGAAATGCCTTTTATGGGGACTTTTTCGAGTGACACATATGAAACTGGAACTCTGGCGGCTCTCCACGGTGGTACAACAATGGTCATCGATTTTATTTTGCAAACGCAAGGAAAATCGTTACACCACGCACTTGAAGCATGGCAAGGCCGCTCAAATGGAAACTGCTTCGGCGATTATTCATTTCACATGGCAGTCACCGATTTTAATGAAGAAACAAAAAAAGAGGTCATCCAAATGATTGAAGAAGAAGGAATTACTTCTTTTAAAACATTTATGGCGTACAAAGGAGCTTTGATGATCGATGATGGGCAAATGGTCGCCTTGATGGAAGAAGTGAAAAAGCGCGGAGGAATGGTAACAGTCCACGCAACGAATGGTGATGTGATCGATGGCTTGATCGCGAAGCACCGAAAAGAAGGAAAATTGTCCCCTTTGTACCACTACCTTTCTCAACCCGAGATTACAGAATCTGAAGCTTCCGGGCGTTTTGTCGATATGGCTTATTACACGGACGTGCCGGCGTATATTGTTCATATGACTTGTGAAGGAGCGTTGAATCAAGTTCGAAATGCAACAAAGCGCAATCAAAAAGTTTTTGTAGAAACATGTATTCAGTATTTGATCTTGGATGCTTCCCTTTACGAGCGAAACCCAGAAGGAGCAAAGTGGGTGATGAGTCCTCCGCTTCGTGAAAAAAAGGACCAAAAAGCGCTTTGGGCTGGCCTGAACCAAGGGCTCGTTCAAATAGTTGGAACGGACCATTGCCCTTTCAAATGGGAACAAAAAATGATGGGAAAGGATGATTTTTCAAAAATACCAAACGGACATCCTGCTATTGAAAACAGAATGGAATTGCTTTGGTCAGAGGGTGTAGAAAAGGGTAACATCAGTGCTAATAAATACGTAGAAGTAACTTCGACCAACCCTGCAAAAATATTTGGAATGTATCCTCAAAAAGGCTGTATTGCTATAGGTTCAGATGCCGATATTGTGATTTTTGACCCGAATGAGGAGCACAAATTATCGGTGAATACTCATCATATGAATGTTGATTATTCCGCCTACGAAGGTTGGGAAGTCAAAGGAAAATGTAAAACGATAATTTTGCGTGGACAAGTTGCCATCGATAATGGTGAAGTCAAAATTGAAAAAGGATATGGCCAGTTTGTAAAACGCGGTAAAATTTCGAAAGTAATTTAAAAATGTAAAAGCGCTTTTTATAAATCATCTTCTGCGGCTTTGCGTGAAAAATAAGAACTGATTTAAAAATAAAACCCAAAATATGCCTAGAAAAATAAAATCCGGATTAATTCAAATGAGCCTTCCAATCTCTGAAGGCGAAGGAACAATCGAGGAAATTAAAAATGCAATGCTGCAAAAACATATCCCTTACATTGAACAAGCAGGGAAGCAAGGAGTGCAAATTTTGTGTTTGCAGGAAATTTTTAACACGCCCTACTTTTGCCCCGGGCAGGATGCCAAATGGTATGAATCTGCTGAAACAATTCCTGGACATACGGTCAATTTGATGGCGGAATACGCCAAAAAATACAACATGGTCATGATCGTTCCGATCTTTGAAAAAGAACAGGCTGGCGTGTTGTACAACACTGCCGCAGTCATTGATGCGGACGGAACTTATTTGGGGAAATATCGAAAAAACCACATTCCACATACTTCCGGGTTTTGGGAAAAATTCTTCTTCAAACCTGGAAATCTAGGCTATCCGATTTTTGAAACTAAATACGCTAAAATTGGAGTCTACATTTGTTACGATCGTCATTTTCCCGATGGAGCGAGAATATTGGGTTTGAATGGTGCTGAAATCGTTTACAATCCATCCGCTACAGTCGCGGGTCTTTCTCAATATTTGTGGAAATTAGAACAACCGGCACATGCTGCAGCAAATGGTTATTTCATGGGTTGTATCAATCGAGTCGGCACTGAAAAACCCTGGAATCTCGGTAGATTTTATGGCTCATCGTATTTTGTTGATCCGCGGGGGCAGATTTTTGCTCAGGCTTCTGAAGACAAGGATGAATTACTAGTTGCTGAGTTTGATTTGGATATGATTGATGAAGTGCGCTCCGTTTGGCAATTTTACAGAGATCGACGACCTGAGACTTATGAAAAGTTAACAGAACTCTAAAATAAATGATAAATGTTGAGTTATGAATGATGAATTTGATAAATCTAAAGACCCTTTAAGAGAAAAATCATTCAATCTGGCGGTTCGAATAGTAAATTTATACAAACATCTTTCTACTGATAAAAAAGAATTTATCATGAGTAAACAGATTTTGAGAAGTGGAACTAATCCAGGAGCAATGGTGCGAGAGGCAGCAAATGCAGAAAGTTCTATGGATTTTATACACAAACTTGGAATAGCTCAAAAAGAAACTGGTGAAACACAATTTTGGTTAGAATTATTGAATTCAACAGGCTATCTAAATGATGGCGAATTCGAATCATTATATGCTGACTCACAAGAAATTATGCGACTCATTCGAAGCTCAATATTAACTAAAAAGAAAAACCTCAAAATAAAATAATTCATCATTTATTATTCATATCTCATCATTCGATACACATGGCAGAATATTCCCGACCGACCTCTGAAAAAGACTTGGACCATAGTTTTGAACAGCTTAAGCCGTACATGAATCCGACGATGGCGTATTATGAAAGTTCGAGATGTTTGTATTGCTATGATGCGCCTTGCGTGAAAGCTTGTCCGACAGGAATTGATATTCCATTGTTCATCAGACAAATTCATACTGAGAATATTACAGGGGCTGCGAAGACGATTTATGATTCTAATTATTTCGGAAATATTTGTGGAAAAGTTTGCCCAACAGAAGTCCTTTGCGAAGGCGCTTGCGTTTTCAATCATCAAAATGTAAAACCGATAGAAATTGGAAGATTGCAGAGTTATGCAACAGCAAAAGTGGTTGAAAAAAATAAAAACTTATACGATCTCGCTCCGAATAATGGAAAAAAAGTAGCAATCATTGGAGCTGGGCCGGCTGGAATTTCCTGTGCTTGTGAATTGAGACTTTTGGGATACGAAGTAGATATTTTTGAATCCAAAAGCCAACCTTCGGGCCTGGCGCTTTATGGCTGCGCACCTTACAAAGTGACCAATCAGGATATTGAAGATGAGATGGAATATTTGCAAAAGCAATTTCAATTTAAAGTTCATTACAATCACCCAATTGATTCTTCTGAAAAGCTGAGTGAATTAGAAAATAATTATGACGCAATTTTCCTTGGAATTGGTTTGGGAGCCACTCGTTCGCTGAGTATTCTTGGCGAAGATTTGGAAAACGCTTTTGGTGCAACAGAATTTATTGAAAAGGTCAAAATCAATCCATTGCAAACACCTGTTGGGAAAAAAGTAGTGGTCATTGGAGGAGGAAATACAGCAATGGATGCAGCTTCAGAATCTGCTCGTTTAGGTGCCGAAGAAGTGGTTTTGGTATATCGTCGTCCAAAGGAAAGTATGGGTGCTTACGAATTTGAATATGACTTAGCAAAAGGCGTTGGTGTAAATGGAATTTTCAATGCTGCCCCAGTCGCGATTCTTGGGAATGGCAAAGTGGAAGGTGTTCGTTTTATAAAAACAAAAGTTGAAAACGGAAGTATAAACACAATTCCTGGAAGTGAATTTGAGATCAAGTGCGATATGGCGATTCGTGCTACCGGGCAATCAAAAATGACGGACTTTTTAAACCAAATTGATAACCTCGAATCAGACAGTCGCGGAAAAATCAAAACAAATCCAACGACTTTTCAAACCACTAACCCAAAATACTTCGCAGCCGGCGATGCCGTCAATGGCGGAGCTGAAGTAGTCAACGCAGCCGCCGAAGGGAAATTAGCCGCGCAAGGAATTCACAAGGCAATGAGCTAATAATTTATAACCATTAACTCCTAACTTATAACTAATTCAAATGCCAGATCTTACCGCAAACCTCGCAGGAATAAAATCACCAAATCCATTTTGGTTGGCTTCAGCGCCTCCTACAAATTCTGGTTATCAGGTCATGAAAGCTTTTGATGCCGGTTGGGGCGGAGCAGTTTGGAAAACTTTGGGCGTTCCAATTATAAATACTTCCAGCCGTTATGGCGCAGTCAATTATCGAAATACCCGAATGATGGGTTTTAATAATATAGAGTTGATTACAGATCGTCCTTTAGCGGATAATCTGAAGGAAATAGAGGAGGTTAAAAAATATTTCCCGGACCATGCGGTGATTGCTTCTTTGATGGTGGAAACAAAAGCTGAATGGCATCAAATTGTAAAAGATGTCGAAAATGCAGGATGTGATGGGATTGAATTGAATTTTGGCTGCCCGCACGGCATGTGCGAACGAGGAATGGGCTCGGCAGTAGGGCAGGAGCCTGCAGTTTTAAAACTTATAACTGAATGGGTGAAAGAAGTGGCGAATGTTCCTGTGATTGTGAAATTAACACCAAACATCAGTGATATCACAGAGCCTGCCGCCGCTGCTTCAGCTGGTGGTGCAGATGCCATTTCGTTGATCAATACGATTCAAAGTATTATGGGCGTAGATTTGGATAATTTTGTCCCGTATCCGATTGTCGATGGCAAAAGTACTAACGGTGGATATTGCGGTCCTGCAGTGAAACCTATTGCCTTAAATATGGTAAAAAATTGCGCGCAGCATAATGACGTTGGTATTCCAATTTCAGGAATTGGCGGCGTTGAAAATTGGCGGGATGCTGTTGAGCATTTGCTTCTTGGAGCAAGTAATGTTCAAGTTTGTACAGCTGTAATGCATTATGGTTTTGGAATCATTCGAGAGATGATTCCAGGTCTTGAAAACTTTATGAAGGATAAAAGTTTTGAAAAATTGGATGACTTTATTGGAAAAGCACTTCCAAATACTACAACGTGGGAAAATCTAAATTTAAAATATAAAGTAGTCGCAGAAATTAATGCTGAAAAATGCATCGGTTGCCAACTTTGTTACACGGCTTGTGAAGATGGTGCTCATCAGGCGATTGGATTATCAAAAGATCTAGATAACCGCATTCCAAATATCATTGAAGAAAACTGTGTGGGGTGCAATTTGTGTTCACTTGTTTGTCCGGTTGAAGAATGCATCACGATGGAAAGACGCGATGATGGCTCAAAAGACGAATCCTGGAAAAATTATGTGGATGCGGACAAAGCTCCAACGACTTTTAATGACGATCGTGCAGGCGGGAAAGGGCATTGGGTTCCAGAACCAAAATCAGCTTTAAATAAATAGCATGTGAAATTAGCCCAAAAATACTTATCTATGGATCAATTTATAATGGCGGCGATCGATGAGGCCAAACAAGGAATTGAAGAAGGAGGCATTCCAATTGGGAGTGTAATTGTGCATAAAGGCAAAATCATTGGTAGAGGTCACAATCGCAGAATTCAAAAAGGAAGCGCCATTTTGCACGGAGAGATGGATGCGCTTGAAAATGCAGGGCGGCAACCAGCTAGTGTTTACAAAGAATCTGTCATTTACACCACTTTATCACCTTGCTCGATGTGTAGCGGCGCGATTTTACTTTATGGTATTCCAAAAGTCATCATTGGCGAAAACAAAACCTTCTTGGGAGAAGAGGAATTGTTAAAAAGTAAAGGTGTTGAAGTAAATGTTTTAAATGACAAAACCTGCATCGAGATGATGGAAACCTTCATTGAAAACCATCCAAAACTGTGGAACGAGGACATTGGAGAGTAAAACACATCAAGCTAAAAAAAGCACTCAAACAGAATTTTAGTATCCGATTTTATCTTCTTTTGCTTCCCAGGCTTTAAAAACCTTGAGCCCTTCAGTTCTTCCTAATTGCAAAGTTGGAATAGCTCTTTGATCAATTGGAATTGAAACTTCTTTATACAAAAAATCATCATCAAAACCAATGGCAGCCGCATCCTCCCGTGTACAACCATAAACTATTCTGTCAGGTCTGGCCCAATAAATCGCACCCAAACACATTGGGCAAGGTTCGCAGGATGTGTAGATTGTACAACCCTCCAATTGATAGTCATCAATATTATTGCAGGCATCGCGAATAGCCGTCACTTCAGCATGAGCTGTAGGATCATTTGTGGAGGTAACCTGATTACTTCCACGGCCAATGATTTCACCATCTTTTACGACGATGGCACCAAAAGGGCCGCCTTTGTCACTATTCATTCCTTCTTCGGAGAGCGCGATAGCGATTTTTATAAAATGCAGATCTTGTTCGTTCATAGTTTGGGTATTTGATTTCCTTTGGGAAGGTTGAAATTTATTTTTTTCGGATATGATTTCAGCAGCAACGCTGATGGCAATTTCCATAGTAGTTTTTGAGGAAATATTAATTCCGATCGGTGCTTTGATATGTTTTAATTTTTCTTTTGGAATGCCTTCATTTTCTAGTTCCTGAAATATTTGCAGCACTTTTGCAGCACTTCCCATCATTCCAATATAAGCAATTTTTTTATCGTAAAGTTGCTTTAAAATGATTTTATCGTTGCGATATCCAAAGGTCATAACGGTAACGAAATCGCTCTCGCCAATTTCCATTTGATCAACTATTTTTTCATAATCGAGTATAATTTTTTCCTGTGCAAATTGGTTTTGTTCTAGCGTATTCAATTCAGAGCGATCATCATAAACTTTGACGTAAAAACCTAATAAATTTATTACTTCCGATAGTGCTAAACCAACATGCCCTCCACCGATAATGTGGATTACCGTTGCTGAATTGATCGCTTCCGAATAAGACCAGCTTGCTTCATTTTCAAATTGAAAACCTTTTTAAATCAGTGTTTGGGTCAAATTTATCAGAAAATGAAATGCCTGTAGATGTGATTTTTAAAAACCCCATTTGACGCTCTTTCGAAAAAGATACGATCTGATTAATCGTACTTTTGTGGGATTGATTTAAAGGAATTAATCCCACAAATTGATTGCCGGAGCAAATCATTCCTGAGCGATTTTTTCCTTCAGATTTATTATGAAATTGTGGTTTTAAAATGATTTTTCCTTCTTCGTTTTGTAAAATGGATCTTGCCTTTTCAACAAGTTTGTGTTCCATGATTCCACCGCCAATTGTTCCTGAAATTTCTCCATCTTTGGCAACTGCCATTTTAAACCCCTGCCTTCCTGGAGAACTGCCTTTGCTGTCCAACACGTAGAGCAAAACGACTGGAATATTCCGATCTAATTTATCATTTATAAATCGCCAGATTTTCATTTCTTGTTACTGCTTATCCTTTCGATCCTTTAATATTTTAGCAAAAGATCGCGTTCTAATCTCTTCCAAAGTTAAGCCAGTTGCCAAAACTTCTTCTTCTGAAATCGCTCCACTATTCAAAGCTCGAAGGAAATAATTTAATAAGCCTTGACCCGTTGCTGCATCGTCAAAGACATCTCCAATCAATGTTGCTCTCGCTGCCTTTCCAACAAATATTTTCAACCGCTCAACCGCGTCGTCATAACTTTCTAAAAAGAAAGCAAACACTGCCGCGTAGCGCATCGGAAGCTGAGCGGGGTTCAAATCCCAGCCCTGATAAAATCCATTCCAAAGCGAGTGACGGACATGTTGATACCCTTTGTACCAGGCATTGTGAACGACCTTTTCGTTTTCTTTCAACTGAGCTTCTGTCAACTCATTTCCGCGATGCGGACCAATCGGCATTGTGTTGGTTGCTCCATCAGAAAGCCAAATACCTGTGTGCGACAAAGCGACTTTTGTCATGTGATGCGCGAAGTCACAAACGGGATGATCCATCTCCTGGTATTTTGCCGTGATGTTGCAGGAAGCTGTGTAATCGTAGGTCCCAAAATGTGTTGCGATCATCCTTTTGTCACTTGCTAAAATAAATTTTCGGAGCGGATTTTTTCCGTTTTCGTCCATGATGGATTGAGTCGTTTCCACCATCATTTCCATCTTCAAACTCCGATTTAGAAGATCAAATTCATCTTCGATAATTTCGAAAAACTGAACTAATGCCTCAACCTGTTCAACGATAGTAACCTTCGGAAGCATGACCACAAAATTATCAGGAAGCTTTCCGTTTGTTTCTTTAAAAAGTGTAGTTAAAAAAATGTCTAAAGTCCGCAAGCTCCTTTCTTTCATCTCTTCTGTGAATGGTTTGATTCTGATGCCTATGAAAGCTGGCAAAGTTTCCAATTCCATTCCTTTTGCAACTTCATTTGCCGCTTGCATGGCGACTTGATCTTCTTCTTCGTCAGAACGATTTCCGAAGCCATCCTCGAAGTCAATTCTAAAATCTTCAACAGCTTCTGTCTTCAATTTTTGGATGACTTTATTGTAAACATCAAAAGATAATCCAGCAGGATGGTTTTTTCTTTTACCAGTTGACATACTTTTCAACTCATCCTCAAGAGCTTCAATTTCTGATTCATCTAGGAGTAATTTTTCAACTCCTTTTAGATGAAACACATTTCCAAAAACCATAAAATTTGGCGCGTAAGTCAACAAAGATTTAACTGCTTTTTCACTTAAAAACTCAGCCGTATTATGTTTAAAAAGATCTGCACCACCGTAAACAGTATGCACCGGTTGTCGATCAGATCGATCTCCGGGATATATTTTTTGGAAATCCAAATTTGCTTTGCGAAGCTTTGAAAAAATTTGCTCTTTTGTAGAGCTAGAAATACTTAAATTCATATTTTAAGGGTTCACTTTTTTGAAACTAATATAGATCAACTGCCGCGATAGGTTGAATAACCATATGGATTGAGCAACAGTGGAACATGATAATGGCTTTCATCAAAAACGGTAAATTGTATGCTGACTTGAGGGTAAAAACCTAAAGTGTCTGTTTTCTTAAAATAATCACCGGTTTCAAAAATGATTTGATAATTATCCGGAGAAAGTATTTCCAGGCTGGCAAAAGATCACTAACTCTGCCGTCTTCATCGGTCAAACCAAGTGCTAGATTTTGCCAGTTGTCATCTTTAAAGCTTTGCAATCGAATTAAAATTCCTTTTCCGGGAGAGCCAACGGAAGTATCCAAAACGTGTGTTGTGATTTGGCTTCGTTGGAATGAGGAAACATCTAGGAGTAGTTTATGCAAGCGAATCAATGTGATTTTTTGCTGTTCTCCCATCGCAAGATTGATCTCAACTTCCGGGTCATTTTTTAAACGGGCTTCGGCTAGTTGAAGCATTTCAGGCGCACTTTTTCCAGTAGCGCAAACGATGAAAATATAGCCAAATTTATTTTCGTATTCTTGGTTAATTTTTGCTAATTCTTTGATTGTTTCGAGAGATGCTGTGTTGACTCCAGATTGTTCGTTAGACGCCCAGTCTTTTGAATTTTCGTATTTCTTTTTTAAACTTGAAAGTTCTCCAATTTTTGGATGATATTTAAAAGCTTCAAGCCAATCTTTTTCAGAGCATATGTGATACCAAACATCATTAGCTTTTTGAAAAAGAATATCTGGTTCTTGAAAAGGAAAAAGCTCAACCATTGTATCAACCCATTTTTCAGATCCACAACATTTTAGCAATTCTACTTTCGCTTCTCCGGGCTTTAATTGGTTGAATTCTTTAAAAGTCATTTCAGGTTTTTTTCAAAAAGTTTTCATTTCAAATTTGCTCCCTGATTAATCCAGCAGCGGATCAACTCTCTTTCCTCAGGTGTCATTCCAGTTTTGTTATTTTGGGGCATTGTCTTCGTAATAACGACTCGCTGCATAATTTTATCCGTCAATTTTGCAATATCCTCGGGAGTATCGTAAACTACACCATTTGGAGGAGTTGTCCAAACATCATCCGTAGGTTTTGATGAATGACAA
>CBDCPZ010000003.1:0-18594 GCA_965220465.1 Saprospiraceae bacterium
ATGAATTCAGCAACTATTTTTTTGGGGCTTTGTGTTGGTGCTACAATGACCGCACAGACTTTTCTCAATGAAGTCACTTTGATGATTGTCGTAGGAGGATTTTTAGCTTTTGCCATTTCAATTTTTGGTGGAATAATGGCTGTAAAAGTTTATAATCTTTTTTCAAAAAAGAAAATCAATCCACTCATTGGTGCTACCGGACTCAGCGCTGTCCCGATGGCTTCAAGAGTAGCCAACGACATTGCTTTGACACACGATCCCAAAAACCATATTTTGCAATATGCCATGTCAAGTAATATTTCCGGAGTAATCGGCTCCGCAGTAGCTGCCGGAGTTTTGATTTCGTTTTTAAGTTAGTGACTAGTTAACAGGAAAAGGCATTAAGTTTGGAGTTCATTTAAAGAATTATTTTTTGCTCAGCAGGTATAAAATCTCCTCAATTAATGAGAACACTTTCTATTCTATTTATTCTAATTATTTTTTCCTGCCAAAATAGGGACAATCAGAAGAAACCCTCAGATACAGGAGGTGTTTTAATTAAAAATAATAACGGAACGCAGCAAATGATTGATAGTCTGAGCAAGATTTATCGCCACACCAATTTTAGAAACCACCCATATTGCAATGTAGAAAACCTTGCCTTACTCGACTCGAAAAGGAATTACAACAACATGGTGGCAATTTACCTCCAAATGAAGCAATAAACTATGCCATTGATTTATTTAAAGCCGGAAACACAGAAAGAGCGTTGGAAATATTTCAAATGTTAAAAAATTCTATCCCCAATTTGAATGAAATCAACGATCAAACTAAAAAGTTTTACGAAATTTTTGCTATCACCTTTATGCGGAAAGGTGAAGTCGATAATTGTATTGAGAACCATTCCTCCGAATCTTGCCTAATGCCCATCAAAGGAAAAGGTATTCATATTAACCAAAATGGTTCACGAGCTGCGATTGAAATTTATAAGAAGATCCTTTCAAAATACCCAAACGATCTGGAAAGTAGATGGTTATTAAATCTAGCTTATATGACTCTTGGAGAACACCCTCAAAATGTTCCTCCTCAGTGGCTTATTCCAACAAAAGCGTATCAATCAGAATTTGAAATTCCGAAGTTCGAAAACATTGCGATGTATCTCGGTTTAGATGTTGACGATCAGGCTGGAGGGTGTATTCTGGATGATTTTAATAACGACGGATTTATTGACATTATCGCATCATCATGGGGTTTAACCGATCAAATTCATTTCTTCATAAACAAAGGAAATGGTACTTTTTATAACGCGACTAAAGATTCCGGGCTGACAGGTTTAACAGGAGGATTGAATCTTAGACAGGCAGATTACAACAATGATGGAAACCTTGACTTTTTTATCATGAGAGGAGCCTGGAATTCCAAAACCAGCATGGGAATCCAGCCGAATTCTTTGATCAGAAATAACGGCGATGGTACTTTTAGCGACGTCACTATTGAAGCTGGTTTATACACAATTGCTCCTTCCGCAACGGCAGTTTGGTTCGATTATAATCTGGATGGCTGGCTGGATTTGTTTGTTGGAAATGAAACAGCTATAACCCAGAAAGGGCACGATGTTTTTCCATGCGAATTTTATCACAATAATGGTGATGGCACCTTTAAGAACATTGCTAAAGAAACCGGTTTAGATGCAATTTCATATATCAAAGGAGTATCCACAGGAGATATTAATAATGACGGCTGGCCGGATTTTTATTTATCCAGCATGTCAGGTGCAAATCTTTTATTTCTCAATAAAGAAGTGCAAACAAATAACCAATGGCAATTTGAAGAAATTGGGCAAACTGCAAATGTTCAAAATCCAAAAATGAGTTTCCCTTGCTGGTTTTTTGATTATAATAATGATGGTTTTGACGATATTTTTGTATCAGCTTATGATGACTTAGCTTTTGGCGTTCAGGCAACTGATGTGGCAGCTGACTATCTTAATCTCCCTTTTAAAACAGACCGCCCCAGACTTTACTCAAACAATGGAAATTCAACTT
This sequence comes from Saprospiraceae bacterium, assembly GCA_965220465.1. Taxonomy (GTDB): domain Bacteria; phylum Bacteroidota; class Bacteroidia; order Chitinophagales; family Saprospiraceae; genus JAHDHW01. Next base: position 2,025 of record CBDCPZ010000003.1, read on the forward strand.
TCACCGATGTCACGGAAAAGAGTAGCTTAAATCACGCCTTTGGTACTATGGGATGTAATTATGGAGATTTGGATAATGATGGATTCCTTGACTTTTATTTAGGTACAGGATCACCTGATTTTAGATCAATAGTTCCAAATCGTATGTTTCGTAACAATAATGGCCAAAATTTTCAGGATGTCACAACTTCCGGTGGTTTTGGGCATATTCAAAAAGGGCATGGGATCGGTTTCGCTGATTTAGATAATGATGGTGATGCTGATATTTATGCGGTCGTGGGAGGTTCCTTTTCCGGCGATAACTTTCAGAATGCTTTGTTTGAAAATCCAGGAAATGACAACAAATGGATCACGATAATTTTGGAAGGTACAAAAGCGAATCGATCTGCCATTGGAAGTAAAGTTGAATTGGATATTATACTACAGAATGGAAAACAAAGCAAAATTTACCGTACCGTTTCTCCAGGCGCCAGTTTTGGTGCTAACAGCCTGCAATTAGAAATAGGCTTGGGAAAATGTGAAAAAATAGATGCTGTAAAAGTCAAATGGCCTAATGGAGAAAATCAATTTGTTGATTATGGATCAGTTGCTTTAAATAAAAAAATAAAAATAATTGAAGGTAAAAACCAAATAGTTGACTTACCACAAAATCCTTTTACCTTCAATAAAGATTCTAACAATCATCAACACCAACATCATTAATGTCTTCAAAAATTGTAATCGCAGGCGGAGGAGCTGCTGGATTTTTTGCAGCAATTACTTGTGCTGAAAATAATTCTGGAGCTGAAGTAATTATTCTGGAACGAGGAAAGAAGGTATTGGAAAAAGTGAAAGTTTCCGGAGGTGGCAGATGCAATTTGACTCATGCATGTTTTGAGCCTAGAGAATTGATCAATTTTTACCCTCGTGGTTCCAAAGCTTTGTTAGGGCCTTTTCATCAATTCTGCACAGGCGATACGGTTGATTGGTTTGAAAAAAGAGGTGTAAAAACGAAAATTGAGTCTGATGGCCGCATGTTTCCAATTACCGATGATTCTCAAACAATCATTGATTGTCTGATGGAATCAACGAAAGCTGCTGGTGTTAAAATCATGATGCAAACACGCGTCGAAAGGATTATCCCTCCTATCCCATTAAATGAAAAATGGCAAATCGAAGTCGGTGGCAACGAAATATTAGAAGCAAATAAATTAATGATCGCTACCGGGAGCAACCCAAAGATTTGGCAATTATTGGAAAATCTGGGACATACTATCGTCAAGCCTGTTCCTTCCCTTTTCACTTTCAATATCAAAGATCCTCGGATTGAAGATCTTGCAGGATTGGCAGTTAAAAATGTCACGGTCAAAATTCCAAATTCTAAACTACAGGCAACCGGCCCTTTATTGATCACTCATTGGGGAATGAGCGGACCTGGAATCTTGAAACTCTCCGCATGGGGAGCCAGGATTTTAAACGAATGGAATTATCGATTTCAGATAAACATTAATTGGCTAGATAATTCTACTTTGGAATCAACAGTTGAAGAATTGCAAAACCTCAAACAACAAATCTCAGGCAAACAAGTCATCGCAAATGCACAATTTCAAATCCCGATTCGATTGTGGAAACGATTAATTGCAGCAACAGGAATTAATGACGCTGTTCGCTGGGGAGATCTGAGCAACAAATTAATCAACAAAATAGCCGCTCAACTTACGCAATGCAGTTTCGAAGTCAATGGCAAAAGCACTTTCAAAGAAGAATTTGTAACCGCCGGCGGAGTTGAATTAAAGGAAGTTAATTTTAAAAGATTTGAAAGTAAAATTCATCAAAACCTCTTTTTTGCTGGCGAAGTATTGAATATTGACGCCGTAACCGGCGGATTCAATTTTCAGGCAGCATGGACCGGTGGCTGGATTGCCGGCAATGCAATGAGTGAAATCTGAAAAGGTAAAAAATCTGGTTTAATAATTTTGTTCAACTAATTTTAAATAACTGAAGTTACGAGGAACAAATATTATTATCAAGATTATTCTTTTGGAAGCATTTCGATATTTCCACGCACTAAATCCTCATATTATTGAAAGCGGACGGCTCGACAAAATACGTGGGTGCGGGTGCCAGTTTTGAACTAAGCATTTATTTTGTCTAGATTTTTTTGCTTCGTTTTTTCATCAATGGAAAAAATGACGGCGCCGCAGGCAACTGCCAAAAGAAAACTACATTAACTCATTTGACTCGCTACCTTTGGAAAAACCTAAATACTATTTGAGGGGTGGGCATAAATAAAAGAAGCCTTTGCCCCAATGAAAATATCTGTGGATATTAGTTTGAGACAAAGACTCAAATTAACATGTCCACTAAAATAGTTGAAATCTTACAATTTCTGCAAAAATGCTATAATAGCTATGAGCAGAAACGAGGCAGAGGAAGACCATTTGTGTATTCTTTGGCCTCCATGACCTTATTTTTTATGGTAATGTCCTTGAAACGGATATATACTTTCAAGGCAATGACCAAATATGCTAAAGCGCATTTCGAAGCTTTTGGCTTTCCATCAGCCCCGTCACGTAAAACGATACGTAGACGATTTTTGAGTTTGCCCAGGTATATCCATTGGCTCTTACCGCAAATAACGGTACAATGCCAGGAATTGGAATACCGGCAGTTTCGTTGCTCTTGGGCATTTGTTGACAAAAGTGTTTTCCGGGCCCTTGGCGGCCTGTGGCACAAAAAGAATATGGAGGCAGGCATAGTCCCCCATTCCTCTATTGACACAGATGCTTCCTGGTCTAAGAGTGCTTATCATGGCTGGCGATTCGGCTATGGGCTACACTTAGTATGCCTGCAAAATCGTTTCCCTGTTTCAGCCTGGGTAAGCACCGCTTCGGATAAGGACTACTCCTGGATTGACAAACTGATCCAGGGAATCAAAGACCTGATCGGCATCATTGTGGGTGACGCAGGATACCAATCTTTGAAAGTCATTCAACGACTGTATGAGGATTATGATATCTTGCTCCAAACACCGAAAGTGTTTACCACTTATGTCAAACAACCATTCGTAAAATGGTACAACTCGATGGTTCAATTGGCCGAAGCCAAATGGCTTTATAGACATCGTAAACCATCTATCGAACCTTTATTTTCTCTCATCAAGCAACTTTTTGACCTAGAAGGAGAAAAACAACTGCCTTACAAGGGCATTGATAAAGTCTCTGCTTTTTTAATGATCGGCCCTTTAGCCGTTCAACTGATGATGAGAGACAATTTTTTAAATAATAGGCCGTGGGCTTCAACTCAAGCATTTTTAAACGAATTTAAATAATGCCCACCCCTCATTTAATATTTTAATAATTTCGTTAATCTAATTTTAGTAAATCAAAATCAGTCTAATTCCGAAACATGCACCATTTTATCTTCTACTTCATATACCAGATCGACATATTTCGGATCGCGTTTTATTTCCCTTGTTCGGATTAATGGCAAATCCACTTTGATATGTCCGACAAAATTGGATGGAGCCGATTTCATTATATAAATATCATCGCCAAGATAAACTGCTTCGGAGATATCATGGGTTACAAAAATAATGGTCGAATGGTATTTGTTCCAAATGTCTAACAGCAGGTCTTGCATCTGAAGGCGGGTATTGATATCCAGTGCACCAAAAGGTTCATCCATCAAAAGAATATCAGAGTTAGCCATTAAACTTCGCGCAATCGCGACTCTTTGCAATTGACCACCGGAAAGCGTCGGATATTGAGCAAATTTATTTTGATGACCGGCAAGCCCAACCAATTCGATCAGTTCCATTGCTTTTTCGTTGCGTTCTTTCTCTTCTATACCTTTAAATTGAAGCGCCAGAGCAACATTATCTAAAACAGTCATCCAGGGTAAAGAGCTATACTGCTGAAAAACCATACTAACCCGATTATCTTTGCTCACCGGTTTGTTATTGAGCAAAACAGTACCAGCGGTAGGCTCTTGCATTCCGGCGATATACCTCAAAATGGTAGATTTTCCACAACCTGACATTCCAAGTATGACTACAAATTGCCCTTGTGCTGGTTTGTCTTCAACGATAAAATCCAGTTCTTTGATAATGTAAGACTCTCCTCCATCATAAGACTGACTAATGCCTCTTAATTCTATAATATTTTTTAAATCAGAATCCTCAAATTTATGCATTTCGTCTTTTTGAATTAAACATTTTAAACTCTCCGTAGACAATCAATATCAGGCTGGTTATTATAATCAATCCGACAATTGTAGTCATTATGGAAACAAATCCGGGTATGATTAAACCAGTTAATAATAGCAAAACAATTGCTCCGATAATGGTAAAAAGACCATATTGAGATTCAACTAAACCAGGTCGAATGGTTTTGCTGTATTTAAAAGGAAATACTCTTTTATCAAAAAAAGCAAAAATCCTGTCCTGCAAAAAACCGATAATTATGATTACAATTAAAATCGCGAAAACCTTTTCGGTTTGACCCTGGCGGGCTTTGATGTAAATCAACGAACCGATTCCACCCTGTCGATTGAGCAACTCTGCAATGATGATGTAAGTCCAGGAAATGGCTGTTAAAACCCTGATGTCATCAATCAATCGGGACATTACCGAAGGAATATAAACTGTTCTGATCGTTTGCCAGTCTGTAGCTCCTAAAGTAAAAACGGTTTTTAAATAAACATCTCCTACCTCATCAATTCGTTGCACAACAACAGGTAGCAAATAAACGATAATTCCAAAGGCCAAAAAGGCTATTTTCATTTGATCTTCAATGCCAAACCAAATGATAAACATACCTGTCAAAGCGGTCAATGGCAGATATCGCAACGCATCAACCTGTTTGCTGAAAAGTCCTCTAAACAATGGAAACAGTCCAATCACAAACCCGAAAAGGATGGAAATAATAACTGCCCAAAAATACCCCTGAACATTCAGCCAAATAGAACGAAAAGTATTTGGAAACAACTCATCTTTTTGGATTAATTCAGGAAAAGATTGAACAACTTTTAAAGGTGGAGGTAAAAGTGGGTAAACCTTTTCAAATTCAGTAGCATTGGCAAAAAGCAAAGAATCAGCCCTTGCCAGCGAATCAAGGTCAATTTGATTGGTTGAATCTGTAGCAATGGACGAAGGCAACCTGCTTTCAAAACCCTCAACAACGGGATTTTTGATAGAAAACACCTCAGCCATCAACCACCAGATTGCAATAAAAATGACAAAACCAATAATCCCTAAAAGAATGGATTGCGATTCGCTGAGCTCGCCTCTGAGCTTGAATAGGAACATTTAATGTGAAATATTTAGGTTATTAACTGGAAATAATCAGCTTGGCTTTTAAAAGAAGCAATTATTCAGGAACTAATTCGAAGTCAGTTCTTCTGTTTTTTGCTTTACCGTCTTCTGTTCTGTTTGAGGCTACCGGTTTATCCGGCCCGTTTCCAACCACAATAAAACGATTCGCCGGCATTCCATGTTCCTTTACTAAAAAATCAGCAACGGACTGAGCTCTTTTCAATGAAAGACTTTTATTGCTGCTGGCGCTTCCAACGTTATCTGTATTTCCTTCGATCCGAATCCTTGAATTGGCAAAAGCTTTCGCAATATCCACAAATTCAAAATCAATGATCTTTTTAGCGTTTTCACTCAATTTGTATTCCCCGGTCCTAAAATTGATGCTGACTCTTTTGGTAGCAATCGCCGTTTTAGTTTTATCAGATTCACTGGCAGAAGCAAAAACTTTTTGCCCTTCAGAAGCATTTTGTTCACCAGTTAGGTTAGTGGAGCTCACCGATTTGGAATTCGAGACTAATCGCCAGTTTGGAACATTTTGTTCAGCATAACCTAAATCCTGATAAACCTTCGTCATATTACTATACAAACTTTCACCAGTTACACCTTTGTAATTTGAATTCAATTTAAAAAAGTCCATATTATCGCCATGTGTGCAAAGGCGAACATTATTAATCGCATTGTAAGACATATCTTCGTCAAAACCATCAAATGCATCAGCGAGAATTTTAGCCGCTTTACGTTTGTTGGCATCAGAAGCATTTATTTCGGCAGCACCGATCATCCAACCTTCATAGAGTTGTCTTAATTTATTCTGATTATTTTCAACATATTCTTTTTTAGCTATAAAAACATCTGCAATAATATGCGAAGCAGAGCGAGTACTTTCCAAAACACGGGATCCCGCCACGCTATTCAAACAATCCTCATCATCCGGACTCCAAACGACTGCGGCATCAACCAACTTGCTTTTAAAAACTTGGGCTGCATCAATTGCATTGGGTTGTGGCACAATTTCAACATCGCTCATTTTCAAACCGCCTGCATCCAACAACCAAAGCAAAAAAGAATGGGAGGGTGTCATTTCTGCAACTGCAATTTTCTTCCCTTTCAAGTCAGATACTTTTGTAATACCACGTTGAACCACGATTGCATCACCGCCTCTTGACCAATCCGCCTGAAAAACAACTTGAGGTTCAAAATCACTTAAACCTGCTGCTTCCGTAGGAAAAGCATCAACAGTTGTCCAAAGCAAATTGACTTCATCACTTTTCCAGGCAGCTCTCGAAGCATCGAAATCATCTAATATTTTAAACTCAACTTTGAATCCATAATCTTTGTAAAAACGGGAATTATTGTTCGCCGCAAATCCTTCGTTAAAATATTGTCCGGCAGCATATCCGCCCCAGGTTACAACGCCAATTTTGATGACGCTATCATCGATTTTATCATCTTCCTTTTTTGTGTAATCTTCACCCGTATTGGAACTATCAACCAGGTTGCGGCCAAATTCAGTTTCGTTAAGAACGTACCTTCCGCCCAAAGCTATTCCGGCAACAATCAGAAGTGTGATTAAAAATTTTGAAAAAGTGGTGAGACGTCTAGCCATTGTTTTTGTTTTAAGGTTTTGTTTTTATGTAGAACTCAATTGTGGGTCAATCCAGGCAACTGAGCTATTTGAATTTTACTCGAATAAATTGTCGTACTGATTGGTGTGGCCTTCTGCACGCATCGGTTTTTTAACAGGAGTGTTTAAGTCAAGTAACTCATCATCGCTATTCGCCTGCAAAACTAAAGTTTCCTTTTCCTGTCCGAGTATTAAAGAGACTCCTTCCTTCTCCCATTTTTCCAGCATTTCCAAGCCTTTTTCCTCGAACACCCCATTTTGCAAATCAACAGAATCCATAAAGCTGGAAGACATTTCCATAAATTGCTCCATCTCTCCAACCTTCTGGCTCACATCATCAGCAATTGCTTCAAGCGCCATGTCAAACATATACCGCTGGTCTTTGTCACCGGCAATGATGTTCATCGCTGATTTCATCGCAGAATGACTTGCGTGGATGGCTTTTCTTTCTTGCTCTTTCACTTCTACCTGGTCTTTGATATCTTCCATCATGATCTCCGAGTTCTCATACATTTTCACCAAAACCCGGTAAAGCACTTCCATTTTTTTATACAAATCCTCCAAACGAACATTGGATTCCCTTAACCTTCCAGCCTTTCGTGATTTGAGGATCATCACCGATTGTTTGTTCTTTTCTTTAGCTTTGCTGGCAAGGCTCAGGTCGCTTTCTATTTGCCGTTTGTTATTATGAATAATTTCTCTCAGCTTGTGCATCTGACCTCGCAACTGGCTAATTTGTTTGTTCATCTTCCGAAGATTATCTTTCAAATCATCAACGTAAGATTTCAAAATTCCAATCGGGTCAATTTGTACAAATATACCGGTAACCCATCGCATCACACTTTTGTACATGTACCAGACCAGGTTGCGCATTTTCGGATCCAAAACCATATAAATGATGGCTCCGAGCACCAGCAACATTCCGCTCAATGCGAGAATATTCGATGTTAATCCAATTAAAAACGGCAGGGCCTGATACAACAAATATCCGCCTCCAACTACCAATCCGGTCGCAAATATTGCTCCCGTCACTCCTTCAGGGCGTTTCCAAAATGATTTTCGTTTAAAGTCTTGAATATTATCCATTTAGAATACCAGGTTTTAATTTTATTATAATTTCAATGGCATTTATTTTAAATATCGTTGCATGTTTTCGACATCCTTTGATATTTGAGAAACCACGATATTATAGGATGCTATAAAGTCGTTTTTTGTCGATTCCACTTTTATAGATGCATTTGCCACTTCTTGTTTAATACGATCCATTGCTTTTTGATGTTTCTCAATCTCCAAAGTCAATTTTTTAATTTGCTCAGATTTATTTTTGACCGTTTGATCCAACTTGCCCAGGTTTTTTTCTTTTTCTCCAATTTGCTTTGTTCTTTGGTTGGCCAAAGCTTCTTCAAACTTTTTCTCTTCTTGATTCAAAACACTAAGATAATGCTTCGCCGTTTGAATCAGATGAGCCGGTGTTGCATCCATAGTTTGCGCCATTGCAAAAGCTGATTTGAAACGCGTTTGTTCATCCATCGGCATTTTTTCAAGTGACTTCAAAGATTGTTTAAATTCCAGGTAATCAAATCCTTCAAGGTTGTTGTCTTCCATCGCTTTGAAAAGTATTTCCATAAATTTGGCGGTTACTTTTCCTGATAAACCTTTCGATGCTGTTTTTCTTATTGGTTTAGTTCCCGTTTTATTATCTTCTGCCTTTCCTTCGGATTGCGGCGCTCCTGCCTGCTCTTTTTTTGAACCATCCTTAACCTCCTCGAAGAATAGCGATTTCAGGTTTTTAAACATAATTTATATTATTCTAATGCTGCAAATTAAGATCTGTTCAATGAGTATCAACGAGTATAGATTAATTGTTGAATATATTCTACAAAGTAACAAAAAAATAGTTTAATTGTACAATAAGCGAATAGAATGGAATGCCCTTTTTTGAATTATCAGAAACACTCCTTTTCAGCTGTTATTGTAACAAAACCTAAGGCAATCGGATTAAAGTAAAACTATAAATTTTGGCGTAGCTATTTTCTGTATTATTCTACATTATTGATTACGTTTGCAATACGAAAGCTGGAAATATGGATATTGTAAAAAAATCCTCCATTCTTAGCGTATTCAAATCAAACCAAATTAAGCTTTTTTATGCGTTCAACATCCGTACACGTTTCTTCCGAGATTGAGATTTTAAGAAAGGTAATCGTCCATCGTCCCGACACGGGGATAGAACGTATTTCTCCAAAAAAAGCGGAGGAATTGTTATTCGATGACATCGTCCATCTACCTCAAATGCAGAAAGAACATGACATTTTTACAGATGTCCTCAGGGCCTTTATGGGAGATGAAAATGTACTTTACGTTCGTCAATTATTGCTTGAATCACTTGAATCGAATGATGATATGAAAGATGATATGATCGACATGATCATTGATTTTGAGGAATTGCCGCCAAGTTACAAACAATTGCTCCTTGGCCTTACCAGTGAGGAATTAGCTAAAGTCCTGATTACCGGTTATTTAGAACGCGATGACCATATCCTTTTTGATCCTATCCCAAATTTCATTTTTACCCGTGATATTGCAGTTATTATTAATGATCATGTGATTATCACAAAGGCTGCAAAATTGGCCCGTCACCGCGAAAATTATATCGCACGTTTTATTTTTTGGGCACACCCTCTTTTTCGAAAATTGAGGATCAATGGAAAAATTATAAACCTCAACCACATCAATGAATTTCCACCATCAAAAAAAGGAGAAAGTGTCTCTTTAGAAGGCGGAGATGTCATGATTATCAACGAAGATTATTTGCTCATCGGGCAAAGTGAACGAACGACCCAGCATGCCATTCACTCTTTGAAAAAAGTATTGTTTGAAAAAGATGTGGTTAAAAATGTTGTTCAAATTAACATTCCTGCGGATCGGTCATTTATGCATATTGATACGATTTTTACTCACATAAATAGCAATCATATGGTTGCTTTTAAACCAATAATTGTAGATGGATTGGGTAGCAATGTTGAAGTTTACCGGCAAGATGGAAGCCTGGATGTCTATCCTTCTGTGAAAGATTTTTTCTTAGCGGAAATAAATCCTTCGATGGAATTTATCCTTAGCGGAAATGGAGAATCGCCTTATCAGGAAAGAGAGCAATGGACAGATGGTTGTAATCTGGTAGCACTTAAACCAGGAATCGGTATCACCTATGATCGAAACCCCAAAACGGAAGAAGCATTTAAAAATTCAGGATACCGCGTTATTCATGCAAAGGAATTATTAGACCGGTTTAAAAACGGAAAAGAAAAACCTTCAGAAGTTGAAAACACCATAATAACTATCCCTTCAAATGAATTGTCCAGAGCTCGTGGTGGTTCGCATTGCATGACTTGTCCAATTGAAAGAGGAGGAGCCTAATAGTAAGAGGTTAGGAGGTTAAAAGGTAAGAAAGTTAGGAGGTTAGGAGGTTAGGAGGTTAGGAGGTTAGGAGGTTAAAAAAATTGAACTGTGAACTGTGAACTACAAACTAGAAACTTCAAACCAAAAAAATAAAAACTTCAAACTAAATCTATGATTCAACATGAAACCAAGATTAGAGTGAGATACGGAGAAACCGATCAAATGGGCTATTTATATTATGGAAATTATGCTCAGTATTATGAAGTCGGCCGTGCAGAATTAATCCGTTCGGTTGGGTTTCCTTATAAATCGATGGAGGAAGATCATGGAATTATGATGCCGGTGACCTCAATGAATATTCGCTATATCAGGCCAGCTCTTTATGATGAATTGTTGACGATCAAAACAAGTCTTAGGCATTTACCGGAACAGTTTATCACTTTTCATTACGAAATTTTTAATGAACAAGGGAAATTGCTCAACGGAGCAACTGTAAGGCTTTGCTTTATGGACATTAAAACGAAAAGGAGAATTCCTACTCCGGAGTATCTGCAAGATGCTCTGGGTCATTATTTTAATTCATAATTAACCCATTTTCAATTGAGGATTCCGTCTGGCAAAGAAATTAGTACATTCCTATTCAATCTACCGGTGATTGTGAATATAATAGATTGGTCGAAAAAACAGTCGATGCCTGGTTTTTTCAAAGTTCCATTCTACGATGTGATTGTTTTTATTTTAAATGAACTTAAACGCCACGCTTTAGTTACACGGGCCAATGCAGCAGCTTTTGATTATTTCCTTTCGCTTTTTCCGCTTATCCTATTCATATTTACGCTAATTCCTTATGTGTTGCCACATTTTGATTTTTTAATATTGCCAAATCTCACGGAGCAGCAAATCGTTTATATCCCCGACACTAATGAAGTAGATTTTGGGGGAACCATTGTTCGATTAATTGACGAAACGATTCAGGAAGTAAAAATCCTGCCTTATCAGGCTCGCACAGATCTGGTGGCCTATCTCGGAAAATTAGCAACCAAGAGTAGAGCTGGTCAGTTATCTTTGGTACTTCTATTAACTATCTTTTTCTCTTCCAACGGCATGATGACCCTTTTCAGAGGATTTGAAAAGTCACATAAATCCACGTTTAAAAAACGCAGCCCTTTCAAAAGAAGATTGATAGCTATTGCATTGACTTTGCTCATTGGTTTATTGGTTTTGGTATCCGCATTGTTAGTGGTACTTGGTAGAATTCCGATAAACAGCATGCTTCATTTTGCTGATTTGGATCGTTTTTCTCCAGCGCTCATTTATATGCTTCGATGGGTTGCAATTATTGGTTTATTTTATTTTGGCATTTCAATGATTTACAGATACGGAGCTGCAACTTTCCGGCGATTTAACTGGTTTTCACCGGGCGCTACCTTGGCAACCATTCTGTGCCTTTTGACTTTGCTGGGTTTCACTTTTTTTGTAGACAAATTTGACGCGTATGATAAACTTTACGGTGCGGTAGGGACTATCATAGTTGTCATGTTGTGGATTCAAATTAATTGTTTCATTTTATTGGTTGGGTTCGAACTCAACGCTAGCATCGCCGTTAACAGAGATCTGAAAATAATAAAAGAAAATGATGATGACGATTGACAGGTAAAAGTTGAAGGAATTAACTACCCCAAGTTGCAAATAGTCCAACTGAAATAAATAAAAGAATTTGTTGATAAATACTGTAACATTTTCACCTCAAAACAAGTAAAACTCTTTTGGGAAAACATTAGGCTATTTTGCGGTTTGTTCAATTATTAGGTGATTTTAACCATTTTAATGAAACACGTGCATAACCTTCCCGTAAAGTATACTGACCGCTTGCCATTCATATGTAACCTAATAATAATTTCACGCCAGCCATTTTAAATTACATTTCTATTTTGTAACCAAATTATTTGGGCAAACGTAAAATTACATTTGTTAAAAGCGTTGTTTCAAATTATTTTTTTGAATTAAAACACCAGAGATTTTTGCTGATTCATCAATCTCTTTTTAGCAAAAAGTTAGGTGGCGAAAAACTAAACCGTTAACAGGACTTCTTTAATGAAGTTACAAGGCTTTAAACAAGACATGACCGTAGTAAATACAAACACCACAAAAACTAATACTCAAAATTATGCTGTTAACAAATTAGTCAACAAAACCCATAACTTATCACTATGAAGCACTCTTACGAACATCCGAGGGACACTCAGATTCTGGCCTCGAAATTTGAATTTTTATCTAAAAAAGGTAAGGAAATTCAATTTGAAGAAGCCGCTTTTATTCAATTGATCGATTATTTCGAATTAGAAGAATCTTTTGATAAAGCGCTGGAAGTGAACAACCTTGCTTTGACTTATTATAAATTTTCTCCAAAATTACATATCAGGAAAGCTCGTTTATTAATCGAAAATAAACAGGAAGAGCTTGGGCTTGAATCATTGGATCGTGCTGAAGTATTCGGACAGTCATTCGTTGAAACTGATATTCTTCGTGCAAGAGCTTTCTGCTCCATGAAAGATTACGCTGCCGCTTTTGATCTGTTGGATGATCTTAAGCTTAATTATTTTATATCTCGCGAAGAAAGTAGTTTGATTGCTTTGGAAGAAGCTTTGATCCAGGAAAAACTGGAAGATTTTGAAAAGATGTACTTAGCATTGCGAGATGCTATCAAACATAACCCTTTCAATCAACAGGCGCTCCAAAGAATGTGGTTTGCCGTTGAACTTTCTAAAAAACATTTCGAAAGCATTGAAATTCATACGGAGGTAATTGACGCTAACCCCTACTCTTACCAGGCTTGGTTTAATTTGGGAAATGCCTATTACTTTGTCAGTGAATATGAAAAAGCGATCGATGCTTTTGAATATGCTTTCATTATCAATCAGAAATTTGAACCTGCTTACAAAGAATTCGCAGAAGTTTGTTTCCACCTGCAACTTTACAACAAAGCAATTGATGCCCTTGAAGAAGCTTTGCCTTTCTTCCAATCAGATAGTGAAATGTTATTGAAAATTGCTCAGGCTTACGAATACCAGGGAGATTTTGCTAAAGCTAAAATTTACTTGTACCGCGCGCTCAATCTGGATAGTGTAAATGATGAAGTTTTCTACCATTTGGGAGAATGTTATTCAAAAGAAGGAGAATTTGCCAGCGCTATTCATTTTTACAATCAGGCTATAAAAATTGATGACCTACGGGAAGATTATCTGGTTGGTTTGGCAGTAGCTTACTCTGAAACCGGAAATTACCAAAAAGCTTTGCCGCTATTTCAGCAAGCAACCGAAATTGGTCCTGAGATTAGCAGCAACTGGGTGCAATATGCTCAATTTTTAGTCAATATCGATGGCCTCGAAGAAGCCATGGAAACGATTGAAGAAGCGGAAGAAAATGCTTATTGCGCTGATATTTTATATTGTAAAGCTGCTCTTTTGTTTAAAAACGGTGACCGTAGTTCCGCGCTCAATTATCTGGGAGAAGCTTTAATGGAAAACTACCAGAATCGAAGCATCTTTTTCAGCTTTGTTCCTGAATTAGCAGAAGACAAAGATATTAAAGCCATTATGCGTTATTACGACCAGGCTGAAGTCTAAACCCAACTTGCACTTATAATACAATAATACATCTAATACATCGACGGTCCCTGACAACAAAAGTTGTCGGGGATTTATGTTTTTGTGAAAAACCAGTTTTAGCATTGACTGATACTAGCCATTTTTGTTGAAATTCGTATAAAAATGAAATAACTTTGGTTTTATAAAACCTTTAAAAACCATGTGCGGCAGAGCAAGTTTAACCAAAGTTGAAAAAGATCTTGAAGAACGTTTTCACGCAACCTTCTACTCAGAAGATTTGGAACGCTACAACCCTTTACCCAATTACAATGTAGCGCCAACACAAATGCATCCCGTCATCACAAATACAGACCCTGATCATCTACAATTTTTCAAATGGGGTCTGATCCCATTTTGGGCAAAAGATGAAAAAATCGGTAGCCGAATGATCAATAGCCGAATCGAAACCATTTTGGAAAAACCCGCTTTCCGCAATGCCGTTCAAAAAAGAAGGTGCCTGGTTCCTTTTGATGGTTTTTATGAATGGAAAAAAACACCTGCCGGCAAAATTCCTTTTCGTATTGTTTTGAAAGATAATGGAATCTTTTCGGTTGCAGGTATTTGGGAAAAATGGAAATCCTCTGAAGGAGAAGAAGTCTTTTCTTTTTCAGTTATCACCCAGCCTCCTAATAAATTGATGGAAACCATTCACGACAGGATGCCCGCGATTTTGTTGCCTGAGCAAGAGCAACTTTGGCTTGATGCTGATATTTCTGCGGAAGAAGCATTGCAACTTGTGGCTCCATTTCCTGATGAACTTTTGAAAGCGTATACCGTTTCAAAAAGGGTCAATAAGGTTTCTGAAAACGAAGCTTCACTTATTGAGGAGTTTCATTTTGATGATTCTACACAAGGCTCTTTGTTTTAAGTAATATTGTTTTAAAATGATTAGTTATTTACTGCTTCGCATCACGGTATTTTTATTTTCTCTCTTGCCTTTTAGTGTCTTGTATCTCTTTTCTGATGCCATCGCGTTTATTTTGTACAAAGTGTTGCACTATCGGTACACCGTTATTTCTACTAATCTTAAAAACACCTTCCCTGAAAAATCAAGCCAGGAGATTGAAACTATTATAAAAAAAATATACCTCAATTTAAGCGATATCATGATTGAAGGTATAAAAGGAATGGCTTTAAGTCGCTCAGAACTTGTACGACGATACCATTTTAAAAATCCGGAAATTGCCGATCACATTTTTGATAAAAAACAATCCGCTATTGGTTTGGTGAGCCATTACAACAATTGGGAATGGGGAGCTTTAGCAACCGCAAGCCAATTGAAATTTGATGTTGTTGGCGTTTTCAAGCCTTTGAAAAACAAATACATCAATCGCTATTTGCACAAGGTTCGTTCTCGTTTTGACGCTCAGATTATTTCTATGAATCAAACGGGCAGAGCGCTGGTTAACTCTCGCAATTCTCCAACGCTTTTTGTGTTAATTGCCGATCAAAGCCCTTCAAATCTTGAACATGTTCATTGGATTGATTTTTTAAATCGGGACACCGCTTGCTTTGATGGCCCCGAAAAAATTGCACAGCGGACTAATTATCCTGTTTTGCATTTTGCGATTGAAAGAGTCAAAAGAGGTTTTTATGAAATTGAAGTCAGCATGCTTTGTGAAAACCCACAAGATGCTAAGGCTGGCGAAATCACCCGGCTTTATTTCCAAAAACTCGAAGAACGCATTCACAAAAATCCTGAAAACTGGCTCTGGTCACATCGCCGCTGGAAGCATCAGAGAAAGATAGAGAAAGTTATGTAATGAGAAGGCTATATGGTTATCAATTCCCTAACCTCTAACTTCTTTACCCACTGACTTTCTGATCTCTTAATACCTCCCGTCTTTCACAATCGGCAGCTTTTCCATCTTTGTCACCTCAATACTTGGAAAGTCAAAATCCAGCACAACAATGCCACTGATCAAATAGCAGCCTTTACCGCGAAAAGGATAGCGCTGCAAACTCGGCGGAAAATGAGTGGTGTCAAAAAATCGCCCTTTCTTATCTACCCAGGTGCCGAAGTTCATCAGTTTTTTAGTTACGGTGGTTACATTCTTTTTAGTTACGTAATACCCGAGAATCATTACTTTTTTACCAATAAAATCTGTCATCTGGTGAGCCAGGATATCACCTTCGCACTTTCCATCAATCAATTCAAAAGGTGAGCGAAGCGGAAAGCCAAGCAGTTCAATTTCATCAAAAGCCTGATCAAATTCCTCTTCCCGAAGCTGTGGTAATTCAAAAGATTCATAACCATCGGAAAACAGTTGCCCCGTAGTCGCCAAATGATTTTTAGGGTTGTAAACCGCATTCTTTTCCCACATCAATTCATATTTATTAAAACCCGTAAAACGAAGCGCGCCGATTCGCACGAGAATATCCAATTGCTCCTGCGCAATATCTACTCTGCTAATAAAATCTTCCAGCGTTTTGAAAATGCCTCGCAGCGCCCGTTCTTTTACAATCTGATGTGCTACTTTTCGCTCCATCTGATGTAAATGAACAAAGCCGAGGTAAATATTTTTCCCTTCGATCGTCGTCAAATAAAGACTGTGGTTGACACAAGGCGCATGAATCCGCGCACCCTGCATCCGCGCTATGTATGCAT
>CBDCPZ010000004.1:0-12012 GCA_965220465.1 Saprospiraceae bacterium
GTGGTGATAGCCTAATCACTCCTCCGGCTGAAGTCCAGTTCAGTATTGACGGAAACACTATTTCCATGCTTAATGAATCAAGATATGCAACAGATTATTTATGGGATTTTGGCGATAACACAACTTCAACAGAGCGGTATCCTGGCCCTCATACTTACGCTCAAGATGGATATTATTCAGTTTCTTTAATTACTCAAAATTATTGCTGCTCTGATACTTTTTTAATGACAATTCCGGTAGGTAATGTTTTGGCTGTTGATGCCAATGCTTGTGATGTAGGGTCTTTTGGACTTAATGCAATTTCTCCCGATGCCGGGCAGGAAGGACTATGGTCCGTCATTCTTGGAGATGGCGTTTTAAGTGACGCTTCCGATCCTAATTCAGTTTTAAACAATCCATCCATTGGCATCAATGTGCTTGAATGGACAATTACAGAAACCTCATCAGGTAATCAAATCTATGTAGATACATTTGTACTGAATATCAATGAATTACCACAAGTTAGTATAACGACTGATTTGGTATCTTTTTGTGAAAATGATGTTCCTGTTCAATTGGAAGGATCACCGATTGGAGGTCTTTTTGAAGGAGTCGGAGTCGTGGGGGATTTCTTCGATCCGGCAGTAGCTGGTTTAGGAAATCACATTATTTCGTATAGCTTTACGGATAATAATGGTTGTATTAATTCTGCCTTCAATGACACCGAAATAATTGCTGTTCCGGCAACTCCTGAAATAGTGTTAATTGGAGGTGATTCCTTGTATTGTAGTGTGACTGGTGATAATTATTTATGGGAATTAGACGATAACCCGCTTAATTCTAATGCTCAGCAAATTGAAATGGCAGGTGATGGCAATTACACCGTTACCGTTATTCAATCCGGTTGTACTTCAGAGCCTTCGGAAGCTTTTCTTTTTACAGGTATTTCAACTATTTTTAAAAGTAAAACGAATAAGCTGAATATTTTTCCGAATCCGGCGAAGGAGACCATTCAAATTCAACTTTCCGAAAGGCAATTGATTCAAAACCCAGAATCAGTTAAAATATTTAATAGTCAGGGACAAATTGTAAGTGAATTCCATTGGTCACCGCAAAACACAAATATGCAAGCTGATGTCAGTAAATTGCCTTCAGGCGTCTATTTTATTCAGGTGATAAATAGTGAGGCCTATTATAGTGGAAATTTCGTCAAACAGTGATGATTTTTTCTTTTTCAAAAAAATAATTTAATTTTAAAAGAATCAAACTAACCCATTAATATTGGGTACCAAAACGATTCATCAATAAGCATTTTTATGAAAAAGAAACTTTACACCCTTGCAATTATCTTCCTTTTTGGAATTCAGGCTCAGGCTCAATCCGAACTTTATATTGATATATCAATTTCTGCTGAGCAAATGGTGGAAGATTTTTTTGATGGAATTTGTGTTGATATTTCAAATGTCACTTATATTGGTGATAATCATAGCAAAGGATATTTTGAAGGTGCCAATGCTGGAATTGGATTGCCAGGAGGTATATTAATGTCTTCCGGTCATGTAATCGACGCCATTGGTCCAAATAATTCCAATTCAACTTCATCACCAACAAGTGGAGTGGACGACCCTGATTTAAATAATATATCAAATGGAGTAGTCAACGATGCAGCAGTATTGGAATTTGACCTGATAAGTGAGGTGGATGATACCTTGTATTTCTCTTACATTTTTGCTTCTGAGGAATATCCGGAATATACTTGCTCCCAGTTTAATGATGTTTTTGGGTTTTTTGTAACTGGACCAAACCCATCGGGCGGCAATTATATAGCTGAAAACATGGCATTGATTCCAGATACTTTGGATCCATCCGGTTTAACTTTTACAGATTTACCTGTAACAATTAACAATGTAAATTCTGGAGAAGTTGGAGCGATTGGCAGTATATCAAATTGTACTCCTCCATATGGATCATTAGATTTTTCAGTTTATTATATTTCAAATATTGATGGAGAGCATATTGAATACGATGGGATGACAACTGAATTGTTAGCGCCATTAGCTGTAATTGCTGGAGAAAGTTATCATATTAAAATAGCAGTTGCGGATGTTGGAGATGCAGCTTTTGATTCTTCTGTTTTTTTGGGGGTCGAAAGCCTTTGTGGTGATAGCCTGATCACTCCACCTGCTGAAGTTCAAATAAGCATTGACGGAAACACTGTTTCCGTACTTAATGAATCAAGATATGCAACAGATTATTTCTGGGATTTTGGCGATAACACAACTTCAACAGAGCGGTATCCTGGCCCTCATACTTACGCTCAAGATGGATATTATTCAGTTTCTTTAATCACTCAAAATTATTGCTGTTCTGATACTTTTTTAATGACAATTCCAGTTGGTGATATTTTGGATATTGATGCTAATTCTTGTGATGTGGATTATTTTGAATTAAATGCTTTATCACCTGGACCTGGCCAAGCAGGGATTTGGTCGATTATTTTAGGAAGTGGAATGCTAGCCGATGCTTCTAATCCTAATTCAGTGTTAAACAATCCATCTATAGGTATAAATATGATGGAGTGGCGAATTACCGAAACCTCATCAGGTAATCTCATTTTCATTGATACTTTTGTTGTGAATGTTAGTGAATTACCACAAGTTAGCATAATCACAGATTTGGAAGGATTTTGTGAAAACGACACAGCTGTTCAGTTGGACGGATTTCCGTCTGGTGGTCAGTTTGAAGGAGGAGGAGTGACTGGAAATATATTTGATCCATTGATGGCAGGCATTGGCGTTCATCTTATTTCGTACAATTATAACGATGAAAATGGCTGTTTTAATTCCGCAACAGAATCACTTGAAGTTTGGGCATTGCCAGATGTAATTATTACTACAGGCTTGGAAAGTTTTTGTGAAAATGATGCAGCTGTTCAATTGGAAGGATTACCGACTGGTGGGCTGTTTGAAGGAGCTGGAGTTATTGGAAACAGCTTCGATCCGGAAATCGCAGGAGCTGGAAACCATGTCATTTCTTATAGTTACATGGATGGAAATGGCTGTAATAATTCCATTACAGAATCAATTGACATTTGGGCTTCACCAGATGTGATTATAACTACAAATTTAGAAAGCTTTTGTGAAAATGACGCAGCTGTTCAATTGGAAGGATCACCGTTTGGTGGTCTGTTCGAAGGAGCTGGAGTAGTTGGTGATTTCTTTGATCCGGCAGTTGCTGGTTTTGGAAATCACATCGTTACGTATAGTTTTACAGATGATAATGGTTGTGCAAACAACGCAATTGTTAGCACCGAAATAATTGCTGTTCCGGCTACTCCGGAAATTATTTTGATTGGAGGTGATTCTTTAATTTGCAGTGTGACTGGCGACAATTATTTATGGGAGTTAGATGGTATGCCCCTCAATTCCAATTCACAGCAAATTTTATTAGATGGTGATGGCAATTACACCGTTACCGTTATTCAATCCGGTTGTACTTCAGAGCCTTCGGAAGCTTTTCTTTTTACGGGTATTTCAACCATTTTTAATAATAAAACATATACGCTGAATGTTTTTCCGAATCCGGCGAAGGAGACCATTCAAATTCAACTTTCCGAAAGGCGATTGATTCAAAACCCAGAATCAGTTAAAATATTTAATAGTCAGGGGCAAATTGTAAGTCAGTTTTTTTGGTCGCTTCAAAATACAAATAAGGAAGCTGATATCAGTAAATTGCCTTCAGGTGTCTATTTTGTTCAGGTGATAAATGGTGAGGTCTATTATAGTGGAAATTTTATTAAGCTGTAATGTTTTTTTTTCAAAAAGATCAACACTTTTAAAATTGTAAACCTCTCTTGGAAAAAGGTGTTTGCCACCTCTGAGTATTAAATAATCCTCAAAAAGATCAATTTAATCTAAAAGATGTTAAAAATTAACGCTCCGTAAGTTAGTTTTGCAGGAACAATTACTTCCGGTAGAAAAGATTAAGCTTTACCGGAATTTATTAAAGGATAAAATATTTTCACATCAGCTAATCAATAAAAAATATTTACATGAGAAAGTTTCTTCAGTTTACATTAGCTTCTTGTTTGGGCGTCATACTAGCCAGTATTGTGGTTTTTGGTATAAGTGCAATGGTCATTGGGCGAATGGTTAGTAAAGCAGATTCTGCAACAAAAGTAAAGGCAAATACAGTTCTTACCTTAAAATTTGAAGGAGTCATTCCTGAAAAAACAAATAATGTTCCTGTTAATCCTTACGATTTTAATACGGAAAAAGTACTTGGGTTGCACGATATGATCGACGCGATTGAGTATGCAAAAACGGATGACAACATTAAAGGAATCTATTTGAATTTGAGTGGCATGCAAACCGGAAGAGCAACCGCAGCCAGCTTGCGTGATGCATTGCTTGATTTTAAAAGCGATGGAAAATTTATAACCGCATACTCAAAATATTATACACAAGGAACCTATTATATCGCAACTGCCGCGGATAAAATTTATGTCAATCCTATCGGTGGACTCGATTTTAGAGGCTTTGGTGCAGCTATTCCATTTTTTAAAGATATGCTAGATCGGTTAGGTATTAAAATGCAAGTGTACTTCGCTGGTGATTTTAAAAGCGCGACCGAACCATTTCGTTTAAAAAAGATGAGCGATAATAATCGTTTACAGATGCACGAATATATTGGGAGCTTGTATAATTTATACCTCCAGGATATTTCTGATGCCAGAAAAATTAGCGTAGAAGAACTCCGGTTAATTGCTGACGGATATTTGATTCGAAATTCCGAAGATGCTTTGGAATACAAAATGGTGGATGTGATTGGTTATGAAGATGAAGCTCACAGCGACCTTCGTGAAAAGCTTGGTTTGGAGGAGAAAGATAAAATTCCTACAATTGGAATTACCGCTTACCAAAAAGGAAACCACGAAAAAACAGATTTTAAAATAAAAGACAAAATCGCAGTCGTTTATGCTGAAGGAGGTATCGTTGACGGAGACGGAGAAGCTGGAAGCATCGGTGGAGACAAATATGTTAAAATCTTACGCAAAATTCGAAAAGACGATAAAATTAAGGCAGTAGTGATGAGAATTAATTCAGGGGGTGGAAGTGCATTAGCGTCTGATTTGATGTGGCGGGAACTTGAACTGATTAAAGCTGCCGGAAAGCCGGTTATTGCTTCAATGGGTGATGTAGCTGCCTCCGGAGGTTATTATATTGCCTGCAATGCGGATTCTGTCTTTGCAGAACCTAATACGATTACCGGATCTATCGGTGTTTTTTCTATGATACCTAGCATGGAGAAGATGTTGAATGAAAAAGTCGGAATCAATATCGATACCGTGAAAACCGGTGAATTTGCAATTGGAATTAACCCTTTTATGGATATTTCTGAAAGAGAAGGAAAGATTTTGCAGGAATCTACCGAAGAATTTTACGAGATATTTTTAAAACGTGTTGCTGATGGCCGTGGATTTACCCGTGATGAAGCTCATCAAGTTGCGCAGGGTAGAGTATGGCCGGGCTTGAAAGCAATAGACCTTAAATTGGTTGATGCAATGGGAGGCTTGGAAGAAGCACTGGCTGCTGCTGCGGACAGGGCGGGAGTTGAAAAATATCGTGTTTCGGAATATCCGGTTTCAAAAGACCCGATTGATCAGTTGGTTGAGCAATTTATGGGTAAAAAAGAAACAAAATTCAATGGACAGGCTGTCGTTCAGGATCAATTAGGCGACTTGTTTCCATATTTTAAATACCTGAAAGAAATCAAAGAAATGAAAGGCGTACAGGCGAGGATTCCTTTTATTTTGAATGAATATTAGAACTTTTTGGCGCGCAAAAAAAAATGTCCCGATATTGAATTGAATATTGGGACATTTTTTTACGAAACGCTATTTTAATTCCAATCCCAGGCAATGATTGCCCATTCTTCGCCCTCTGCCTGATATTCATGAACTGCTTTAAAACCAACTTTCGCATGCGCTTTTATGGAGCGTGGATTTCGAAGGGCAACTTCCGTAACTACAAGCTCAAAATTCTTAGCCATTTCGGATTTCATTTTTTCAAACAAGCCTTTAAAAATACCTTGCCCTCTGAATTCCTTTGCAATACAAACCTGCCCCATCACAAAATAATCAATTTCGGCCATCAATTTTCCTTTGTATTTAATCGTATTTATCTGTTCAAACATAGGAATCAAAACGGCAATTCGATCTTTAAAAGATTCCAGCATTACCAAGGCATAACCAATCACCGCATCATCGTATTTGGCAATGATATGAGGATTTTTAGCATTCATTTCAGTCAGTAGATCCAAAGTATGAGAGACGGTTACAAAACCTTGTGAATTGAATTCAGCGACAGTTAAATTGTATGGCAAATTGGCTTTTTGCAGTTCCAGGATTTGCTTTAAATTGAGATCTGATTTTGCAGTGGTATAATGAATCATTTCAACAAAACAACAATCAAAGCGATGATTGCTGGGGCCGCTTGCTTGTAAAAAATGCTTTTTTGAGCAGAATAAGCTCCATAGATTCCGGCAATTATGACACATGCCAGAAAGAAAATGGCGACGTTATTTGACCATTCAATATTTTGAATAAAAAGCGACCAAATCAATCCAGCCGCAAGAAATCCATTGTACAACCCTTGATTGGCAGCAAACACTTTGGTAGGTTCAAAAAGTTCTTTAGGAATGGACCGGAATACTTTTTTTCCTGTGGTGGTCCAGGCAAACATTTCGATCCAAAGAATGTAAAGATGTTCAAGTGCAACAATAGCGATTAAGATCTTTGAAAGAATTTCCATAATAATCTTTTTTTGAAAATATCCCTTCAAGATAGTCATTGATCTTTATATAATAGTGATACGGAAACCATTTTTGTATGGTTGGTTAAGCTGTATTCTCTATTCTATTAAAAAAAGAAAACGGTTCTTTATTCGAAAATGAATAAAGAACCGTTTTTCAATTTATTTGAAAGCTAATAAATTGACACCTGTTGTCAGAAAGTTTTATTCAAAAGTACGCATATAATTGACAACACTCCACAAATCTTCTTCATCAGGAATTTTCTTTTTGTAGCCAGGCATATCATCCCTTCCTTCTAAAGTTTTATAGAAAAGAGCACCGTCACTTTGAGATTGAAAGGATTCAAGTGTAAAATCTCCTGACGGAGTATCCAATTGTGCAGCTTTAGACCCGTCTCCAAGCCCTTCCGCTCCGTGGCAGGATTTACAATGTTTATTGTAAAGGGACTTTCCAATGGAAAGAGATTCTTTATCTGCTTCAACAGGGTTTTCCATTTTTTCATATTTGGCCGGAACAGGCCAGGGATCCTGAACGTCTTCAACAAAGGAATATAAAACCAACGTTCCGACGACAGCAGTTACAGCTAGCAAAATCTTGTTTTTCATGTTTTTCACTTTTTAATTTAAAGTAAGATTTTTTTATTTTTTTTTGAAAATTTAATTACTTAAGTCTATAATTTAGACGCTATATTTCGTTGTAAAGTTATTTTTATTTTGTTAAATATTTTATAAAATTAATTAGCTTCATCGATTAGTGTTTTCCCTTCTCTTTTTATCAAAACTAATTTATAAATAATTACAAAAAAATGGCCCCAAACCAGTATCATTAATAATGCGAATGTCCATACCATCCAAATCGGGGCATCGGGTGTCCACAACTCTCTTTGTCCATTTTTTTCATAACTTGAAACGGGAATTCCCCAACTATTTTCAATCTGACCTTGCAGTGAAGCATGTTCGTCTGTGTCCAAAGCTTTTGCAATGATGACCAATTCACCGTTTTCGCCTCCCGGCAGATCATCTGGAAATTGAAAGCTTACCATTCCATCTTCGTCGGTATATTCAGCTGCTATTGGAAGGTTGCTAAACATTCTGGGTACCTGAAGAACGACCTCTGCATCTTCAATAGGTTTCGCCTCTTCACCATTTTCGTATAATTTGATTGTTACTGTTTTTACAGAATCTTCGATTTGAGCTTCAATTTCGAGAATTGCAGGCTTGAAGAGGAGTTCATCATCACTGGATTTATGGTTCTCATCCCCTTTGTAAGTTGCCGTAATACTATAATAACCCTCTTCGTTGATATTTAACAGGCCCTTTGCGTTGACAGATATTTCCATCATACCTTTCACATTGGTAGTTCCTTCACCAATCAAGACTTCGGTTGAATCCGTGACATGATAAACAGCTATTGCTGCATTTGGTAATGCGATGTATTGTTTTTCAGGTTTTGCTCTCATTTTTAACTGGACGATTAACTGTTGATCTGGCATTTGAATACAAGAGAGACTCAATCTTGTAGTAATAGGTTTTTTGTCCTGAAAATCTTCTGCAAATAAAGAAGATGATACTGACAAGCTGATTAACAAAGTGAGCAGCAATGGAAATTGCATTTTGTAAACAAAACTTTTTAAAGCAATGAATATATTTTTTATTTTAAAGTTTTTCATCGTAGTCAGGAATTGTTTGGTGATTCAGATTTGAGTTTACGATCAAAGTACAACATCGGTGAAATCGGAATGATGGTGACAAACTTTGTAACCAAGGAAAAGAAAAGAAAAAATGTTGCTATGCCAGCACCAGTCAAGGCCCATTCAACCCAAGTGGCTGAATAATGGACAAATTCCTCTCGAACATCCTGAATAGGAATTAATGGAGATTCCAAAGTTGGTATTATAATCAAATACCTTTTAACCCAAAGCGCGGTAATCATTAAGAATGCCGCCAGCGTAATCCATTTTGGCTTGCGCGTGGCAGGAATTGCCATAACTAAAATTGGAAGAAGAATTCCAATAACATTGGAATAGATAAACCACCAGCCATATTCTTCCAAACTGAACAGTTTGTGTAAAACTTCGCCTTCCCATTTTTCGGAACCATACCAACTGGTTAAATATTCTGAAAATGTAAAATAACCATATCCAGAAGCAAGGACAAGCATCATAAAACCCATGTAAACAAAATGCTTGTCTAAAAAATAATCATCGAGTTTTTGAATCTTTTTGTACATCCACATTATTACAATAATGACTCCTGTACCTGAATAGATAGCGGCTAAAACAAAGTAAGGTCCAAAGATGGTACTATGCCAGCCTGGCCTTAAAGTCATTCCGAATATCCATGATAGAACGGAAGACACAATGATTACGAGCGGAATAATTATGATAGCCAATAAATTCGTCGAAATGGCCAGTTGTCTGCGTTGGGTTGGTGTGTTTTGATATCCAAGTGCCAAAAATTTATACAATTTTTTCATCCATTTTGCTACTTTAAGATCTTTCGCATCTCTGTAAATTGCAAAATCTTTAATGAGGGTCAGGTATAAAAAAATAATACCGGCAGTAAGAAAAGTGCTTATTGCAACTACATCCCAAATAATGGGTGATTGAAGACGCGGATGCAAAATGAGATAATGCAATCTGTCCAACCTTCCCATGCACAGCAATATAAAAATAGGCCCAATAATGGCTGAAATTACTGTTACAAAAAGTGCAATACGCATAATCGGCCTTCGCCAATCTACTTTCAGTAAATGGAGGATGCCTGAGATTACTGCTCCTGCGTAGCTGATGCCAATAAAAAATATAAAATTGGAAATAAAAAGTCCCCAAACTACGTGATCACGCATTCCTGTGACGATATGCCCATCTCTTTCTTGAACGAATAATGCATATAAGCCAAAGACAATGCATGCCAATAGGAATACAACCCATATTTTCCATTTTAAACTTGTCTGCTCCAATTCTGGAGACAGTTTATGTAACAGGCTTGTTGAATCTTGGTTAAGTTTCATTTGATTCTAGCTTATTTTCTATTCTGTAAATAATTCTTTAAACATATCTTTCAAAGGATCAGAAAGGTCTTCCAACCCTCTTTCAACAGGGAAAATTCGATCTCGTGCTGGTAAATAATAAACCCGAGGTTTGGTTCCTAATTCTTCCATGTAACGATATCCAGCGCGATCAGCGATCAATTGACTAAAACGAATTGTTTCTTCACCATTTGTTACCGTATCCTCGTTTTCATCACCAAAATAAAATACTCCATTTGGGCAAGCCGTCACACAATCCGGCAGCTCGCCTCTGCGAGCCATATCAGGACAAAAATCACATTTGTCAACGGTTCCGATTTTACTGGGAACACTTGTTTCAGGAGATGAAGCGCAGGAAAGGATTTCTTCAGGTTGTTCTGGTTCGTTCCAATTAAAAACACGGGTAGAGTAGGGGCATGCAGTCATACAAAATTTACAACCGATGCACCTGTCATTATCGATGAGCACCAATCCGTCGTCTCTTTTATAGGTTGCATCTACCGGGCAAACTTTTACGCATGGAGGATTGTCGCAATGGAAGCAAGTTTTTGGAAACCAATACGGAGCACCTTTTTCATTGTCTTTCATCAACTTCACTTGCAGCCATTCTTTGTCCTCCGGTTGATAGTGCATTTTTTGGCAAGCAGTGATACATTTTCTAGCGTTGTTGCACTTTGCCAAATCAATTACCATCACAAACTTCCTTCCTTTGATGCCATGCCTGGCTGCCTGACTATTTATAAATTCGTCATCTGGAAGAGGAGTAATTTGAGCTTTGGCCACCTCAACAAGGGAACCATCAGGCGCCAGCAATTTGACCGTTTCTTCTTTTCCGGGCAAAGCTTTGTCTGCAGTACTATTACAGCCACAAACTGCGGCACCACATGCAGAAACTACACTTAATTTGATGAAATTGCGGCGAGAATTATTCAGATCTTTTTCCATTTTAATTATAGAAATTGTAGTTCTTAGAAATTGGGTTTCTTAGCTTTTCAATCATGGCTTTTGCTTTTTCTTGCCTTCCTCCATCCATTTCAGTATCTCAGCATTGGTTGTTTTAGCAGTTGAATGACGGTTTTTTAAAACGCGGCTGTCAACTTCGACTAGTTTTCCATCAGGAGTGAGCATTTTTACTTTTTCGGTAGATTCATTTTCATCACGCAACAATGAAGCGATATCTTCAATTAATTGATCCTTGTCTGTAAAACCTTTCAGTAAAAAGTTTCTTCTGGATTCCGGATTTTTATTTTTCATAAAAAGCTTGTTTTAAAAAATGAACTAATTCCACAACCTGGTCATATTGAATCCAATTAACATCTCGCTGTCTTTATTTTGATTAAAGACATTGTTTCGTTGAGGCACGATATAATTATAGTTACCTAAAAATATTTGGAAAGCATGAGAACTTGTCGCTATTTCTATCCCAAAACTCAGGTTGGGTTCCGGGTTCTTTGTGTTATGGTTTGTAATAGGTAAGTCGTAATTGGCTATAATTGCCATACGGTCGCCAACTTTATACCGCGCACCGAAAGCAACCGCAAAATGATCATTATTCATTAGAGCCACGACTTCACTATTGTCATCAAGATAGGCCTCAACCGCATTATAATGAGACAAGCTTGGTGAAACCTGAAAAGAGAATTCGCTAGAAAATTTTCTTGCAAATATAAGCTGGTGAAAATAGGAATACCTGTCACTTTCATTTACAAAGTTTTCCTTTTTTCGAGTGTCAACAGCCACATTTCCAAAGTAAGTGATACTCAAAGGAATCGATTCAGATCGTGTTTGTTGGAGGAATGCATATTTTAAATTGAAATCCCAGGTCATATAACTCTTTGTAATTCCAAATCCAATTGAAAGGTTATTCAGTATCGTATAGTTAAAACCTAGCTTAATATTTGAAGGCGCAAAAATTCCGTAAAAATCTTTGTAACCATTATTCACCGTTCCAAATCTATGTAATATGTCAAATTGGAAAGTACCTTTTATTGGAACAGTAACGGATTGATTATCAATCAACCAAGAGCTTTCAAACATTGCCCTGACAGGTTTTTGTTTTGCTTTGGTTTTTGTTTCTTCCTGAGCGGTTAACTGAATTGAAACAAAAGCAAACAACACCAGGAACAATGTTTTTATATTTGAATTCAGCATTCTTGAAATAGTTTGAAGCTGCCTGTTTAGTATCACTGA
>CBDCPZ010000005.1:0-6693 GCA_965220465.1 Saprospiraceae bacterium
TGAAAGGAAGCAATCTGCATATCGCCAATCAAATGCATTTCAATCAATATTTCATCAGCTACTGCCAAATAATCATTAAATGCATCGAAATCGAGCAATAATCTTGGAATAATGATCAAAGTTGTTTCGATGCGATAAGGCTCAGTTTTGCTTAAAAAATAAAGCTCATCCAACAACTTTTTGGTTAATTCACTGATTTGATCACTTTTCAAAACGACATATCGGATTTTCTCTTCGTCAAAAACTTTTTTTGCAAAAGGACATAAATTTAATTTAATAACAAAATGTTCTACCCAATTCCTGGTTTTGCGAATGATGTAATCAATACTTTCCATAATCAAATTGTGAGAAACATTTTTTGCCGATATGACAATTTGGGCTTACATGAGTTCTTTTCTTCCAGCAATATAATTTCGCCATTTATCCAAAACACCTTGAAAATCTTCTGGCAATTCAGACTCAAAATACATGTTTTCTCCAGTTACAGGATGTACAAAACCAATGCTTTTAGCATGCAAAGCTTGCCTTGGCATTATTGTAAAACAATTTTCAACGAAACGTCTATATTTTGTAAAAACTGTCCCTTTCATGATACGATCTCCGCCATATCTTTGATCTGAAAACAAAGGATGCCCTTTATATTTCATATGCACGCGAATTTGATGCGTACGACCGGTTTCCAATTGACATTCCACCAAACTCACGTAATACAATCGCTCCAGCACCTTAAAATGGGTTATGGCATGCTTTCCGCCTTCACCTTCTTCAAAAACTTTTTTCAAAACCGGATTTTTGGGATCCCTCCCAATTGGGAAATCAATAGTTCCACTATCTTCATCAGGTTCCCCCCAAACCAAAGCTACATATTTTCTTTCAATGGAATGGTCAAAAAACTGCTTCGCTAAATGCGTCATTGCGTGATCATTTTTAGCAATTAGCAACAGACCGCTTGTGTCTTTATCAATTCTGTGAACCAGCCCCGGCCTATCATTAAAATTCCCCTCTTTAACAGGAAGTTTATAGTTTTTAAAATAATAAACCAAAGCATTCACCAAAGTCCCATCATAAACCCCAACCCCTGGGTGAACAACCATTCCTGGTGGCTTATGGACAATCATTACATCATCGTCTTCATAACGAATATCCAGAGGAATGTTTTGTGGAATAATCTCACTCGGCTCAAGAGGTGGGCTTTCTAAAACCAAAGTAACAACATGACCGGGCTTTATCTTGAAATTAGGTTTGACCACTTCATCGTTGACTTTGATGGCACCTGCATGGATTGCATTTTGGATTCGGCTTCTGGAGGCATTTAGCATTCTATCCATCAAAAATTTATCAATCCTGGTTGGTTTTTGTTTGGGATCTGCGACAAATCGTTGGTGCTCAAACAGCCCATCTTTTTTGAGGTATCCTGAGTCGTCATTCTCCTTTAAACCTTTTTTATCTTCTTTCTTTTCTTCCATGTTAAACAGTTTTGCAGAGAATCGATTTTCTATTTTTTCTAAAATAATGGAAATTTGACAAACCTGTGCAAGGAATGACTCTTTTATATTTTGAGACAGGTTTTAAGTTTGAAAAAATCAATTATTTTATTTTCTGCTCTTTTATGTTTGGATTATATTTTACATTAAAACCTATCCAAACTGAACGTGCCATTCGAAAAATAAAAACAAAGAAAATCGCATAAACCAAAATCAGCAAAGCAAACGACGCTCCAATGCCCCAATCTAAATACCAATGAAAAAAAGCTATAAACCCAAGACAAAACCAACCCATAAAAATATAGCTGATGAACATAGATCCATAATAAAATCCAGGTGCCGGCAAATAGGACTGACCACAATTAGAACATTTTTCAGGCATATCAAATGGCTTCTGAAAAGAAAAAGATCCTGTATCAAAAAGATCACCTTCCTGGCATCTGGGACATTTCATATTAAAAATACTATATGCTTTTGTCCCCTTTTTTAATAATCCCATTTTTTATAAAATTTGCACAAATTTACCGAGTTTAATTGAATATTAACGCCTCTGAAAGATCATTGTTGAAAAATAAATCCATTTAATTCAACATTCTTTTTAAATTTCATTTCTTTGCCAAATCTGTTAACAATCTAGTAAAATCATGCAAGAAAAATCAAAATTTGGATCGCTTTGCGTACACGAATTGAAAGATAAAAAAACCACAAAACCGCATCAACTTCCAATATATGCGACCTCGTCTTTTGAGTTTGAAAACATTAACCAAGGCATTGATATTTTTTCTGGAAAAGCTGAAGGTCACGTTTACGGAAGATATGGCAATCCAACGATCGAAGTTGTAGCAGAAAAAATTGCTCGATTAGAAGCTTTTGATTTAGATATAGAAGCTCATTGCATTTTGACCAGTTCCGGCATGTCGGCGATTTCGACTATTGCAATGGCCACCCTTAAGTCTGGAGATAAAATATTGACACAAGGCAATCTTTATGGTGGCACTACTGAGCTTTTCGTAAAAACGCTACAACCATTTGGTATTGAGACTATTATGACTGACCTAAAGGATCTAAAAAGAGTGGAAAGCCTAATCAAAAACGATCCAGCTGTTCGCATGATCTATTTTGAAACGCCAGCGAACCCAAGCCTTGCTTGCGTTGATATCGAAGCACTAGCTGGAATTGCTAAAAAATACAATCGATTAAGTGTAATTGATAATACATTTTGCACTCCATATTTACAACAGCCCTTTCAATTTGGCGTAGATTTTATTATTCACTCCACGACAAAATATTTGAATGGACATGGAAATTCAATCGCCGGAGCTATCGTCGGAAAAGACATCGATTTTATGAAGACAAAAGTTTGGCAAGTCATGAAATTGTTGGGTACAAATTGCAACCCCTGGGACGCCTGGCTGATAAATAATGGGATCAAAACTTTAGAGCTCAGAATGGATCGCCATTGCTCAAATGCAATGGCCATTGCCAATTTTTTGGAAAATCAAGACCAGGTTTTGAAAGTGAATTATAATGGCCTTGAATCTCACGAAGATCATGAATTGGCTAAAAAACAAATGAAAGATTTTGGAGGAATGCTGAGTTTTGAATTGAAAGGCGGAATTGATGCCGGAATTGATTTTATGAACAAAATTAAATTTTGCATTCTTGCCCCTACTTTGGGCGATGTAGATACTTTGATTTTACATCCTGCATCCATGTCTCACTTGAACATTCCAAAAGAAATTCGAGAAAAAAATGGCATTACTGATGGCTTGATTCGATTGTCTGTCGGTGTTGAAAATGTGGAAGATATTATTGAAGATTTGAAGCAGGCAATGGAAGAGGATAAAGTACAGAGGTAAAGAAGTAAAAAGTTTGGAAGATAGTTATGTACCACGTTTGCCTAATTCAACGACATCCATTTCAGTAATTCTTCCATTGATCAATTGTGAATCGAACTATCGTTCTGACTTTATGAAAACCATGGTTTCCACATGCTCCTGGGTTGATATGAAGTAAATTATATTTTTTATCGGGAATTATTTTTAAAATATGTGAATGTCCACAAATAAATAAATTTGGAGGATTGGTTTGCATAATTTCCCAGGTCCGTTGATTATATCGCCCAGGATAACCTCCAATATGAGTCATCCAAACGTCCATCCCCTCGCAATCAAAACGCAAATCCAATGAAAATGACCTTCGAATCACAGCATCATCTATATTCCCGTAAACTGCTTTTAAAGGTTTAAAATCTTCTAATTGCTCAACAACTTCCATTGAACCTATATCCCCGGCATGCCATACCTCATCGACATTTTCAAAATATTTAAAAATACTTTCGTCTAAATAGCTGTGCGTATCAGATAAAAGGCCGATTTTCTTCATGCCGTGAATTTAAACGGAATTGAATTATTTAAGCTATTTTTAGAAAATTATTTTTTTGAAAATCTAATCCGATGACTCGCATTTTATTTTTAACAATCGCCCTAATTCTTTCAGCCTGTTCAAATACAAAAACGCTGAAGGTCAAACCTGTAAAAACAAAAACCAATCTTTCTAAAATTGCTTTTGGCTCCTGCTCAAAACAAGATAAGGAGCAACCAATCCTTTCTACTGTCTTAATAAAAGAACCAGATTTGTTTATTTATCTGGGCGATAATATTTATGCCGACACGAGAGATCTGGAGGTTTTTCGAGCAAAATATGAGATGCTGGCTGCAAAAAGGGAATTTCAGGAACTGAGAAGCAATTGCATGATTTTGGCAACCTGGGATGATCATGATTTTGGTGATAATGATGCTGGCAGACATTATCCGATGAAAGCCGAATCAAAAGAATTATTCCTGGATTTTTGGAAAGAACCCAAGAATTCGGATCGAAGAAAGCATAAAGGTATCTACCATTCGCTCTTATTCGGAGATGAGGAAAAACGTGTTCAGGTAATTCTGTTGGACACCCGCACTTTTCGGGATGATTTATCACTTTCAGGAGCAGACAAACAATGGAAAAACGATTACAAACCAAATACAAATCCTGACTCTACTTTTTTGGGTAATGAACAATGGCAATGGCTTGAACAACAATTTCAAGTACCTGCAAAGATCAGAATCATAGCTTCAAGCAATCAGTTTTCGCACGAATACAACGGTTATGAATCATGGACTAATGTTCCACACGAACAGCAAAAAATGCTGGATTTGATCAAAAAAACCAAAGCAAACGGCGTTGTTTTTATCTCAGGAGATGTGCATTGGGGAGAACTTTCAAAAATGAATAATGAAGGAGGATATCCCATTTTTGATATCACCTCCAGTGGAATCACTGAGGATTGGGAAAGTGTGGAGCCTAATAAAAACCGACTTGGCGATGTGGTTCGAGATAACAATTTTGGAATGATA
The DNA here is from genome assembly GCA_965220465.1 of Saprospiraceae bacterium. GTDB lineage: Bacteria > Bacteroidota > Bacteroidia > Chitinophagales > Saprospiraceae > JAHDHW01. The sequence continues at coordinate 4,883 of CBDCPZ010000005.1, forward strand.
ATCATCGATTGGACAATGCCAGATCCACAATTGACTTTTCAGCTTTTTGATATAAATGCCACTCCTAGAGTTGAGTATAAAATCAAATTAAGCGCATTGACTTTCCAATAAATTATAGTGGAATGTTCCCATGCTTTTTCTTGGGTAAATGGTCAGATTTGTTTTCAAGCATCGCGAAGGCCTTAATTAATTTACGACGGGTATCTTTTGGAATAATAACTTCATCAACGAATCCGCGTTCGGTAGCGCTATAAGGATTCGCAAACTTATCAGCATATTCAGCTTCCTTTTCATTTAGTTTGGCTACTGGATCATCAGCCTTTTCGATTTCTCTTTTAAATATAATTTCAGAAGCTCCTTTCGCTCCCATGACTGCAATTTCAGCTGTGGGCCATGCAAAATTAATATCCGCTCCAATATGTTTGGAATTCATTACATCATATGCTCCGCCATATGCTTTTCGAGTGATTAAAGTAACGCGGGGAACAGTTGCTTCACTAAAAGCGTAAAGTAATTTTGCACCATTTACAATGATCCCATTCCATTCCTGATCCGTTCCTGGAAGGAAGCCAGGTACATCAACGAGAACCAGCAACGGAATATTAAAACAATCACAAAATCGAACAAAACGCGCGCCTTTTTTAGAGCTATCTACGTCTAAAACACCCGCTAAGGCTAATTGGCTGGTTGGCTACAATTCCAATACTTCTTCCCGCCAGTCTCGCAAAACCAACAACAATATTTTCTGCATAATTTTCATGAATTTCGAAAAAGGAATCTTCATCCATTACCCCTTCGATAACTTCACGCATATCGTAAGGTTGGTGAGCATTTTCTGGGATAATATCCATCAATTGTTCACGGATTTCTTCACCTAAATCAAAAGGTAATTTTGGCACATCATCTTCACAGTTTTGAGGCATGTAGCTCAATAACTTTTTAATCTTTTCAATACAATCAATATCGTTTTTTGATGTAAGGTGGGTAACGCCTGATTTAGTTGAATGTGCTGATGCACCACCTAATTCTTCTGCCGTAACTTCTTCGTTTGTTACCGTTTTCACTACATTTGGACCTGTAACAAACATGTACGAAGTTCCTTCTACCATGATTGTAAAATCTGTAATAGCCGGAGAATAAACTGCGCCTCCGGCACAGGGTCCCATAATCGCTGAAATCTGAGGAACTACACCACTCGCAAGCACGTTTCTGTAAAATATATCTGCGTATCCGCCTAAAGATTTTACTCCTTCCTGAATTCGTGCTCCGCCAGAATCGTTCAAACCAATGACCGGTGCACCATTTTTCATAGCAAGGTCCATTATTTTACAAATCTTCTCAGCATGTGTTTCAGAAAGAGAGCCTCCAAATATTGTAAAATCCTGTGCAAAAACATAAACCAACCTTCCATTAATAGTTCCGTAACCAGTCACTACTCCATCTCCATAAAACCGTTGTTTTTCCATTCCAAAATCCAGGCTTCTGTGGGTCACAAGCATTCCAATTTCCTCAAAAGATGCTTCGTCCAGCAGATAATGAACCCGCTCGTAAGCAGTTAATTTTCCTTTTTTATGCTGTTTTTCGATGCGGTCAATTCCACCACCGAGTTTTGCCTGATTTATTTTATTTTGTAGTGCTTTTAATTTATCTTCCATCGTGAATTTTAAAAATTATCCGATTTTGAAAAATTGACTTTCCTATTTCAACTTCCCTTCTGCAACACAGGTTAATCCAAAAAATTTATTGATTTTTCGAAAATTCATTTCAAATGAATTGTATTGTTTTAAAGCAAAATTGACGGGTCCTGGAAG
>CBDCPZ010000006.1:0-59795 GCA_965220465.1 Saprospiraceae bacterium
GCATCCGCGACCGGGATATTGGTATCCAGCGTCACTTCCAATTCATCGCTGGCGGAGCAGCCATTTTCGGCTATCACCGTGAGGATACAAATATCTGCCAGATTGACTTCTGCGGTTTCCGTATTGCTGATGACTGCCCCATTGGAATTGGTCCATTCAAAAGTCAAAGTGCCCGGCCCGGTCGATGCGCTGCCATCCAAAGTCACCGTCGATTCGTCGCAGGTGATCAGTTCATCGTTTCCGGCAACGGCAACAGGCGTTTCGATATCCTGCAAAACTTCAACTGTTGAAGAAGTGGAACAACCATTTTCATTATCAAAAACGATCAGGGTATAAATTCCTGGTGCATCCACCGTAGTTTGCAAAGCGTTGGCAATCGAATCGCCATCTGGGTTTTGCCATTCAAAAGTTATGTTATTTCCTTCGCTGGAACCCGTTCCGTCCAAAGTCGTTTCGGTAATATTACAATTTAAACTGTCAACCGGTTCGATAATTGCCGTTGGCAAATCCACGTTGATTTCAATTTCAATACTTGAGGCATTTGTGCAGCCGTTGGCTGTATTTAAAACCAAAAGGGTATAAATTCCGGCTATTGAAATAGCAACCGAAGTATCGTTTGAAATAACTTCGTCGTCTTCATCCGTCCACTGAAAAATTAGGGGATCACCACTTGAATTTGAGCCATCCAGCGTCAGAGAACTGTTTTGGCAATCCAGCATGCCTTCTGATTCAATAGTGGAAACCGGTTCCTCAGCATCTTCCAAAACTTCGATGGTTGTTTGTTCGGAACAGCCATTTTCACTATCGGTCAGTACCAAAGTGTAAACTCCCGAAGCAGCTACATTTAAAACGGAATCCACTCCTAAAAGATCGCCGTTTCCGTTTTGCCATTCAAAAGCTAAATCACCATTTCCACTCGATGCAGAAGCGTCGAGATCAACGGAAAGGATGTTACAATTTAAAGTATCGGGAGTATCAAAAATAATCTCCGGCGTTTCAATATTTTGTTCTACCAAAATAGTGGTATCAGCCGTGCAACCACTACCATCGGAAATGAAAAAAGTATATTCGCCCGGCTGGTCGACTTCAATCTCAGGAATTGTTTCAAGCAGGCCGGGGCCTGTCCATTGGTAAGTTACGTTTTGCGTTTCTGTGCTGCCGGTCAGCGTGACGGTTTCATTTTCACAATTCAATATTCCGTCAACGGACGCTTCAATGTCCAAAGCACTGTTTTCTTCGAAGACTTCAACAGTTGCAGAACTGGTACAGCCGTTGGGAGCGGAAACGGTGAAAGTATAAAGCCCTGCCTGTTCCGTTTGGGTAACCGGCTGATTGGTGTCCACTCCGGGGCCGTACCAAAGGTAAGTCACTCCGAGTGTTGCTGATCCTCCGGATAAAACCACCGAAGAAGTATTGCAATCCAGCACGCCCAAAGCCTCGGCAAAAATGTCCGGCGGTTCTACATTTTCAAAAACAAAAACTTCCTGGCTGCTGATACAACTATTCGGGCCGATGACTCCAAAAGTAAAAATCCCCGGCTGATCGGCGCTTGTGATTGGTTGATCGGTATCAACGCCAGGGCCTGACCAAAAATAACTGACATTCTGTGTTGCAGAGCCTCCTGTTAAAGTCACCGATGAGTTGTTGCAATCCAGCACGCCGATCACTTCTGCGAAGATATCAGGCGGCTCTAAATCATCCAGCACAAAAACCGCTTCGCTGCTGGTGCAGCCATTTGGAGCGGTGACTACAAGCGTAAAGTTTCCAGACTGTTCGGTAGTGGCACTTTGGGTATTCACGTCAAGCCCTGGGCCTGACCAGTTATAAGTCACATTTGGTGTATTTGATGAACCGTTTAAGCTGGCAACCGGATTGTTACAATCGATGATGCCATCCACTTCGGCAGCAATATCGGGCGTTTCAAAGTCCGCTTCAACAATCACTGTTTGGGTATTAGTACAGCCTGCTACGGTTGTCACAGTAAAAGTATAAGTCCCGGCCTGATTGGTACTGGTGCTTTGCGTATTTACATTAAGTCCCGGCCCGTTCCAGTTATACGTTACGTTTGGATTATTTGATGAACCCGTCAAAGTGACGGCTAAATTGTGGCAATCAATGATCCCCTCCGCTTCGACTGAAATATCCGGAGGAATCATTTCTTCCAAAACTTCAACACTCGCCTCGGCAGAGCACAAACCGCCACCGCTAACGATCAAAGTATACACCCCCGGATCAACAACTTCCGGGTTTTGCTCCTCCGAGCTAAAGTTATTCGGGCCGGTCCATTGATAAGAAACACCTCCACCGGATGAGCCGGAGGCATCCAAAAATATGGACAATACATCGCAATCCAGCAAATCCGGCTCTTCGATGACAGCGGTAGCCTGCTGCCCACCAAAAGAGACCGTCAGATAAACCGTACTGTAACAATCTTCATTGACAGATATTTCATAAACCCCTTCTGAGCAATACTGATTGCCGAGATAAGTGTAACATTCGTCTTCGCAGATTTCTGCTTCCAGATTTAACTCATTGTTGTAGATCGGCTCGACTTTTACATTTTCAATATAATAATAAGCAAAAAGAGGCTGTTGACAGCCGGGATCTAAAAGTTCAACATCATATGAACCATAAGGAAAAAAATTGCCGATGGTGATGTATTGTTCTCCTCCCTGGGCAACATAGGTTCCACTCAATGGCGTCCAGTTGATCGTATCATTTACAACATAATTGTAATATAACTGAGGGTTTGTATAAATATGTTTACCATCTGGTTCTACAGGGGGAGGAGAAGGGGATAGATAAATGCCTAAATGACTCACAGCATAGCAAACAGTATTATTAGTTAACCCCGGACATACAAACATCTCAAGATAGTAGCATTGTCCGGAATCCAGCGGTTCGGTCAGCTCGGCCTGAATATATTCCGGAAAGTTTGCATCAGAGCCTAATATCCCTACATAACCTTCCCCTGTCAACGCTTCCTGATAACCAACCCCGTTAAATGGCACATCCGGATAACCACCATTCGCGCAGGAATTAAAATAATCTGGAGACCCATTAGCAGGGTCATACCAGTCATCTAATAAATCTATTTGACTCTGACCAGTTGGGCAGCTGCTGTAATTTTCAAAACTGTAATTAGGTGCAATGTTTTGGGCGGAAAGACCGGATACGATCAATATTTGTATGAAAAATAAAAGGAGTTTTGGAGCTATCTTTTTCATAATGCTGCGATTGGAGGGCCTAAAAAAGATTACAAAGTTTCGGCTGTGACATTTTAACCAAGCAAATCATTCCTGACGTATATATCTTACGAAAATAACTAAATGGCTTGATATTTACAATTTGTTTTTTGCTCGCGCAGAACCCTCTGACTCCCTTGAAAGGGAGAACCTAACGCATGGGTCAGGGAATAAAATTTAAAAGAAGTATTTCAATTTGTCGCTGTGGGCAGATTTCCCTTTTAAGGGACGTAAGGGTTCTGTTAAAGGGATGCGGCAAGAACCCTCTGACTCCCTTGAAAGGGGAGAACCTAACGCATGGGTCAGGGAATAAAATTTAAAAGAAGTATTTCAATTTGTCGCTGTGGGCAGATTTCCCTTTTAAGGGACGTAAGGGTTCTGTTAAAGGGATGCGGCAAGAACCCTCTGACTCCCTTGAAAGGGAAGATCTAACGCTTAAATTGAGGGAAATGAAATTGTTGTGTTGAAGGCAGAATCTTTTGACTTCTTTGAAATGGAAAACGTGGCGCTTAAATTGGGGGAATAAAATTTAAGGGTTGTATTTCAATTTGTCGCTGTGGGCAGATTTCCCTTTTAAGGGACGCAAGGGTTCTGTTAAAGGAATGCGGCAAGAACTTTCTGACTCCCTGAAAGGGAAAACCTAACGCTTAAATTGAGGGAAATGAAATTGTTGTGTTGAAGGCGGAAACTTTTGACTTCTTTGAAATGGAAAACGTGGCGCTTAAATTGGGGGAATAAAATTTAAGGGTTGTATTTCAATTTGTCGCTGTGGGCAGATTTCCCTTTTAAGGGACGCAAGGGTTCGGGTAAAGGGATGCGGCAAGAACTCTCTGACTTTCTTGAAAGGGAAAACCTGGTGCTTAAATCTGGGAATAAAGTTTAAGAGGTGTATTTCAATTTGTCGTTGCGGGGAGATTTCCCTTTTAAGGGACGTAAGGGTTCGGGTAAAGGAATGCGGCATAATGAAATGCACCCAATTTAAGGGAGTTTATCTGGTTGTGATGATGACGTAAATTTCTGAATTCTTTGAAAACAGGACATTACTTTGGCTGGCTTTCTGCTGAAGCGACCAAACAGTAGTCAAGGTTACTGAAACAAGTCTGCTATATCTTCTTTGCTCAATGATTTTATGAAGCTTTCATCAGTGTTGATGATGTCGGAAGCTATTTTCAGTTTTTTCTTTTGCAGATTTATGATTTTTTCTTCGATGGTATCCTTGCAAATCATTCGGTAAGCAATGATGTGTTTATCCTGTCCGATGCGATGCGTCCGGTCGATTGCCTGATTTTCGACAGCTGGGTTCCACCAGGGGTCAACGATGTAAACATAATCGGCTGCGGTAAGATTGAGTCCTGTTCCGCCCGCTTTCAGGCTGATTAAAAAGACCCGATAGTTGTCATCATTTTGGAAAACTTCAACGCTTGCTTTCCGCTGTTTCGGAGAGCATTGTCCATCAAGGTATTCGTATTTTATTTTATTCTTTTTCAATTCTTTTTCGATCAGCCGCAGCATTTTTACAAACTGAGAAAAAACCAAAATCTTGTGTTTACCTGTTTTTTCAGTAATGTGTTTGACGAGTTCCTTGATTTTGACACTTTCGCGGCCGTAGTCTTCTTCGTCATTCAACAATTCCGGTGAATCGCAAATCTGGCGGAGTTTGAGCAAACCTTCGAGGACATAAAGTTTACTTTTTGCCAGGCCGTTTTCTTCAATTTTATTTAAAAGATAATCGCGGTATTTGTTGCGATAAGCTTCATAAACTTTCCGCTGTTCGGTGTCCATATTACAATAAAGAAAATCTTCCACTTTTGGCGGCAACTCTTTGGCTACCTGTTCTTTAGTACGTCTCAACACAAAAGGTTTGACGAGCTTTTGCAGTTCCTCCGCTCTGTCTGCATTGCCTTCTCCGTCGATGGGTTTCGAAAAATCATTCTTAAAAGATTGCTGGCTGCCTAAAAATCCGGGATTCAAAAAATTCAGTTGGGCATACAGGTCGAAGGTGTTGTTTTCGATCGGCGTACCGGTCATTGCAATCTTGTTTTTACCCTTTAACAAACAAACGGCTTTGTATCGTTTTGAGGCTGCATTTTTGATGGCCTGAGATTCGTCGAGAATGATAGAATTAAAATTAATTTTGCTCAGTAATTCAACATCATTGGCTGCCAATCCATAAGTCGTGATCACCAAATCGTAATTTTAAAAGGTCTTTGTGGTTAGCTGTCCGGTTCGCCGCCATGATGAATCAGGTGATTGAGTTGCGGAGCGAACTTTTGTATTTCATTTTCCCAATTAAAAAGCAGGGTGGTCGGCACAATCACGAGGTTGCTTTCTCTTTTTTTATTTATTTGTTTTTGTAAAAAAGTAAGCACCTGGAGCGTTTTGCCAAGCCCCATGTCGTCCGCCAGAATTCCGCCCCATTGGAACTTATCCAGGAAATTGAGCCAGTTCAACCCTTCTTTTTGGTAATGCCTCAGATCGGCCGTTATTTCTTCCGGAATAGCAACATTTTTTATTGATTCAAAAGCTTTTAACTTTCGTTTTTTGTCTCGCAATTCTTTCAAAACCTGCTGATCGTCAATCTGTTCGAACAATTCATCAATCATTGAAAACTTCATTTTAGAAATTTTCAATTCCCCTTTTTCCATCTCTCCTACTCTGAAATATTTTTTGCAGTTTGTTAAACCACTGCTCAGGCAGCAAGCCCATTTTTCCGTCGCTTAATTTGACAAACCGTTCATTTTTCATTATGGCTTTTCGAACATCTGAAAGTTTGATTTTTTCATCACCAAAAACAATTTCAATTTGTACATCAAACCAATCCTGGCCGGATTTGATATGTGTATTGATACTGGCTTTGAAAGGAGAATATTGAATGGATTTTAAATCATTTATACCAAAAACGGAGATGCCTTCTTCCGTAATTTTTTCAAAAACATTAAAAAACCAACTGTTGCGGGTCAAGGCCGTAAAAGGAAGAAAAAAGAAATCGTTAAACCTTTGCTTTTCAAATTCAGGATGCAGGCCAGCCACAAATTCAAGGTATTCCTGCTCGTATTCAAGGTCTCTTTCAAAAGTGATAATCTCGTTCTCCTTTTTTACTAAAAGACTTGTATTCTCGCGGATGTTCACCGTTTTTTCATGGTCATAAGCCACCACCGGTTTAAACAAAATAAAACTTCCCAACTCTGAAATATAAAGTTGACGTTCCTGAGGTTTCAATGAGATGGTCTGGTGTTTTATTTCTTCCATTTTACTGAATTCTATAGGATATCCCGCTGAAATTGGCTTGACGATTTGCTCAAAAAACGGGTCAAAATCCTTCTTGACACATTTAAAAACGGTCGTATTTTCTATCATTTCAAAAATAGTAGAAGCTTGCTGGATCGAAGGTTGGCGGTACAGGATATTCTGGTATTCGACGATAAGGAATTGCGGAAATAATCGCTCCAAATCCAACGCAGGATCAGACAAATCCAGCACTTTGTCTTCCATTCGGAGTTTGGCCTTTAAAGTATAGAAAATCGACTCTTCTCCTAACTCAAAAAACAATGACGGGCAGTCAAAAGCCAGTTTAGTCGGAATGATGTGGGATTTTTTTATTTTCCCGGAATATTCTGACGGACGAAAATAAACAAACTCGCTCTCCTCCAGCAAGCCAAAAAGGCTTTGCAATTTTTTATAATAAAATTGTTGGATACTGAGTTCTTCGGCTTCCAGCGGCAGTGAAAAATGGTGCCAATTTCGCTCGTTTTGTATTTCCAACTCTGCAAGGATTGACAATATTGACTCGTCATTTCCATTCAGTTGTAAGGGAGTATTTTTGAACGAATAATCTTTAATATATTTTAACCATTCCGAACCAGAAGGTGTACCGGTAATCGGAACAACTTCCATCACAAAGGAGTCTTCAAAAGAAAAAACATATCCCATTTTCAAAGCTTTGTCGCTGTCTTTTGGTTCGACGGGAAGGTTGTAGCTTTCGATTTTTTTGAAGGGAGCGACAATATTTTCATGAAGATTTTTCGCATTTTGGCCGTTAAAATTGACCAGTCCTGTGGCTTTATCATTTGGAATAAATTGACGGCTTTTGATGTCAAAGTCGTAGTATTCTTTCACGATTTCTTGAGGAAGACCTGTTTTCTCAGACCAAACTTTATAAACATTTTCAACATATCCGGGCTCCAATATTTCAAAAAAATCAGCACCAAAATTATCGACGATACTTTGAAGAATTAGTACCTGATGAGTACACAATTTTTCCGTTTTGACATTGCAGGAACAAATGGTGGAAAGCGCATCTCCTTCCTTTGAAAAGAAAATCCTGAAAATATTCGGGTTGTGGTTCCAGTAGGCGGTATTTTCCTCGAGTTCAAAGATTATTGAATGTTCGTTATAATGAATACTTTCTAAAGTAAAACCATAAACACTTCGAATGGAATTATTCCCAATATGGCTGTTGATAACTGAATACTTTAAAGGCAAGTAAGGTTGGATTAAATAAGGTTCGGAAGAGTTTCTTTTTTTAGCTTTTTTTGAAACAACCTGCAAGGATTTTGATGGTTTTGAATACAGTTTCCCTGAATTATTTTCCAGATACTTTGTCAGAAAAATTAATGCGGCTACTTCGTGTTTACAAATGCCTCCCCAGTCATAGGGACAAGTGCAGCTTACTTGTAAATTCCCTAAAAAATTTCGAACAATCACGGTATAAAAATAAGTACCCATGATTCGAAATTCTGCAACTTCTACTCCCATATCAACTTCATATTCCCCAAAGTTTGAAATGGTTTTAGCAATGCGTTTTCCCTTAGCTAATGATTTCGCAGTGGCATTGAGGGAGATAAAGTTTTCTATATTCTCAGCCTGTTTCATCATAAATGTTTGATCATACTGCAACGTGTAAAGTTATTGAATAAAAAAATAAAATCGATGAAGTATTCAGGCATTTTTTTAGTCTGTTTTTTTTTACCTTATAATTGTATTTATATGAACTTCTTTTTTTATCAATATTTTGTGGGCAGCATCAAGTCAGGAGTCAGACGAACTTCAAACGAGGAGCGAAAGAACTTCAAATCTCAAACTGTGAACAGGAGCGAGGGTTTATTTTGTTATTTCTTATTTTAATTCTCCCTTGCTCAATCGAAAAACCTGCATTGGCGCGTTATTATTTGCAATCAAAATCATTGGCTGGCCTTGATCATTTTTTATCATTTTAACTGCCCGGACATCATTTGATGCATAAATTCCAGAAGCGATCGGATGTACAGGCTTAAAGGTGTTTTCATTTTGACCAAAAAGGATACAGCCAATTCCGGCATCGCTTCGTGTCGTTTCAACTTCTCGGTTATAATAATTTCCGGCAACAAACAAATCATTGATCTGATCATTGTTCCAATCATAAATCACGGTTCCAAAGATTGGAGACACTTGCGCTTGATTGGGCAAAATTTGAATCTCAAATCCTCCATTTCCATCGTTTAAAAGAATAATTGACTCAAACATCTTTGCTTCGTGAAGTAAAGCTCCTTGCTGACGATCTCCCAAAACTTTGTCAATCGATGCAGCTGCAAACTCTTCATAACTTGGAAATTCTGTCGTGATGAAATCAAGTTGTTGAGAAGAACATTGTCGTCCCCTCACCGGGTAACAAACACCATCTTTGTCATAATAACCAAGATAAACGTCATTCGTTTTATTTCCATCAAAATCTTTGACATAAGCTTTAAATGGCTGACTTTCAGAGGCTTTGTATTTAATGTTCAAACCGAGATTGCCTGCAACAAAATCTGTGTCGCCGTCATTATCAATGTCGGTGGCTGTTATAGAATTCCACCAACCAGTTGTATTTTGAAAGCCTTTAGATGCTGTGACATTCGTTAATTTTCCTTCATTATTTTCAAAAAAGGAAATCGGCATCCATTCTCCCAAGACAACTAAATCTTCATCACCATCTTTATCGAAATCATTCCAAACACCATCCGTAACCATTCCTATTTCAGCAATTTCGGGAGCAATTTCTTCCGTTGTATCGGAGAATTTACCATTGCTATTTTTCAATAAATAACTTCTAGCGGCATAACCATATTTTCCTGGAACTTGACGGCCTCCAATAAAAAGGTCTAAATCGCCATCTTTATCAAAGTCTCCCGCAGTTGCTTTGGATCCGCTGGATATCATTTTCGGTAAAGCTCCGTTTGCTTTAGAAAAAGCTCCCTTTCCGTCATTCAAATAAAGTCGATCCTGAAAATGATTTGAATTTTCAACAAAGTCATTTCCTCCACTGACTACGTAAAGGTCTTGATCACCATCGCCATCAGCATCAAAAAATAATGCACCAACATCTTCGCTTTTGCTATCCGAAGACCATGGAGAAGAATTTGAAACTTGAAATGCGCCTCCACCTTGCTGAAGATATAAAGCTCCCGGTTGTCCAGAAGGTCCGCCAATAAAAAAGTCTTCCAATTTGTCTCCATTTACATCTGCTGTTACCAGACAAGGACCTAAGGTTGACATTTTATGAGGCAATAAAATTTCTCTGATATAATCGTCAAAATCATTTTCCTTGTGCACAAAATCAATCCCTGAATGACGACTTACCTCTTCAAATAAAGCTTTTGGACGAGCTGGCTCCACAGAGACATTGACCGTGTTTTTTTTCTGAATATCGATTACCTGATTCGTTTTTACATTTTTCAAAACAGAAAAAGTACCGTCCGGCCATCGAACTTCCAGCTTATCGATAGTTTCCTTGTTACCAACGCCAAAATGGATCATAAACTCTGAAGTAGAAGCGTATCCCCGAATCGGAGACAGTTCCTGCATTTGCATCTGCTCATCGTACATGATACTAACTCTGGTGCCAATAGCATTACGATTATTTCCTTTACCAATAAGTTTTACACGTAGATAATTATTCAAACGGGCATCCACCGCCTTGTTTTCATACAAAAAAGCCGCTTCATTAATATTATTGATTACCAAATCCAGATCTCCGTCATTATCAAGATCAGCATATGCTGAGCCGTTTGACCAAGATTCCTGCTCAATTCCCCATTCATTTATTTTTTTGGAAAAGGTCAGGTCACCATTATTTTTATAGATAAAATTTTGCAATTTTTCCTGAGGTACCATATCGATTATCTTTGTCAAATCTAATTTTAATGGAACGCCTTTTTCTTTGGCTTCTTTTTCCTTTTCCTCATTGTAAATAGTGACTTTTTTCCTCAGATCGTTATTGTTTGCATCCCGCAAAACGCCATTGGTTACAAAAAGATCTTTGTATCCATCATTGTCAAAATCTGCGAAGAGCGGAGCCCAACTCCAATCGGTTCGTGCCACTCCGGCCATCTGCGCAATTTCGCTGTAAGTCCCATTGCCATTGTTTAATTGCAAGGTGTTAAACATGTATTGATAATGGTATCCGTTATTGGCTAAACTCCAAAATCGCTCCGGGTTCATACCACTCATATTGGTTTTGAGGCGTCGATTATTATCAGCTACCATATCCCCGGTGTAAATATCCAACCAACCATCATTATTGAAATCCGCTACGTCAGCTCCCATGCTAAAATTACTCATGTGCTTGATGGCTTCATTTGCTGTATTGGTAAAAGTTCCATTGCCATTATTTATATAGAGAAGATCAGGTTCTTCATAATCACAGGTTACATAAATGTCTAGCCAGCCATCGTTATTGAGATCGCCCACAGAAGCACTCAACGAGAATGAATAATTGGTAATTCCTGCGGCCTGAGTTACATCGGAGAAAGTGCCATTACCATTGTTTTTGTACAATTTATCGGTAAAGGCATAGTTTCTTTTCCCGTTATTTTCTTTCTTATATGTTGAGTTGCTGGGAGGTTGGTTTGCTACGTACAAGTCCAACCAGCCATCTTTGTCATAGTCAAAGAAATTAGCATTGACTCCGTAACCAGTATCTGCAACACCATATTTTTCGGCACTTTCTGTAAAGGTCAGATTTCCATTATTTATGTACAACTGGTTTTTTAAAGTTTCCCGATCATCAACCAGGAACTTTGAAACATAAATGTCCAACCAACCGTCGTTATTGACATCTGCTACTGCAACACCGTAGGACCATCCTGTGCCTTTATTGATATTAGCCTTCTCGGATATATCCTCAAACTTCCAATTACCTTTGTTAATGTACAATTGGTCCAACGACATGTTTCCGGTAAAAAACAAGTCCGTCAAACCATCATTGTTAAAATCTGCAGTAGCAACTCCACCTCCCTGATGAACACCTTCGTAAATCAAGAAATTGATTCTCTCATTTTCCTCTACTACATTACGGAAGGCAACTCCTGTCTGTGCACTATTTTTTAATTCAAAAAGCGGTAAGTCTTTAGACGGCGTTTGATTGATCTTTGAAGTATTATTTTTTTCCTTGTCTTGACAAGCTGAAAAACAAATTAACAGTGTAGCAATTACCGGAATTGTAATTTTAAAAATATTCATATTCTTCATGCTATTTATGGGACAACTAATTATCCTTGTTTCCTTTTAAAAAGGAAATCCTTATTTGTAAAAAATTAACAGTAAGTAATGGTAAATGCTTGGAAAGATTCATTCTTCTGGTTCAGCATTTTTTGGAAGTGCTTTTAAACCAAAAGTCGGTATTGGAATAATAACCAAAATTAGGCCTTATTCAAGAAAAAATGAAAAGATGATTAACATTTTCAATCAATCAAATCTCTTATGTTAGAAAAAACAAGAAATGGAAAGGAAAAAGATTTGTGGATAATGCTTGTTTTTGAGTCGCTCTGGCTGCTATTTTAGAAATTGCTTTGTTTCTACAAAATTAGCAAAACTTTCCATCGTTTTGATGGGTCCAACGGTTAAACCCAGGTTGACAATCCACAGTGGAATATTCCCTGCAGGGTCCACTTTAGAGTGATAATCGATGTCAATACTTCCATCTTTTCGCGGTGTAACCTTCCAATGAGATTCAAAAACATCAATTCTTACTACCCCTTTTTCTATAGGTTGGAAATCTGGTCGGGCATACGAATCAGAATAGAAGTTCCCTGACTTGTCAAACTTTTGAACGGTGTGAACGACCAAATCGCGATCAGACAGCGGAAAAGGGAAATCCGTTTCAACCTGGTAATACAATTCTGATTCAGAAATTTTTTGAACTAGCCTTGAGCTTTCGCATTTATACACCCATTCTTTATAAGAGTCTGCATCGCTTAAGGCCATAATAAAATCTTCTATCGTAGCTTTGAAGTTGGTAGTCATTCTCAGTTCCCTAATTTCGGAATTATTGCTATACCTGGTATAAACTTTCAAAGGCCCTTGTTCTTTTATCAGTTCCCACTGCGAATCCAACGAACCTTGTGCAAAAACGTTCGTATCAGAAAAAAACAAAACAATTAAAAAAGGAAGAAACAAAAAGCAACGGAAAGTATTATTTTTCATTAGTTTTTTTGTGTTTCGAATTGGGATTTAATGTTTTAAAAATATCAAAAAAAACAGAACTTTTATGGAAAAGCTATTTTTTGGCAACACTCCAAAACTCAAATATCAGAGAACTTATTCTAATTTGCTAGTAAAATCTAATCTTTGTCAATATTCTACTTAAAAACTATTTGCCTAATTTTAGGATCATGCAAAAAAACTATAAAAATTACTGGAAGAAAAATATAAGGTACGTTCTCATTTTAATCGCAATATGGTTTCTGGTTTCCTATGGTTTCGGGATCTTTTTCGTGGAATATTTAAATACCATTCGAATTGGCGGCTTCAAACTTGGATTTTGGTTTGCACACCAGGGTTCCATTTATGTTTTTGTGGTTTTAATATTCGTATACGTTTGGCTTATGAACAAGCTGGATAAAGAGTTCGATGTTGAAGAAAATTAGATTTTAAAAAACGATCACTTTAGATAACACCAATACCCAATGAGCGTCACAACCTGGACCTACCTACTCGTTACACTGACCTTTGCTTTATATATATTCATTGCTATCCGGTCCCGGGCGAGTAATACCAACGATTTTTATGTTGCCGGTGGAGGTGTGTCGCCACTAGCTAACGGAATGGCCACAGCGGCTGACTGGATGAGTGCTGCATCTTTCATTTCGATGGCCGGTATGATCTCATTTATGGGTTATGACGGAGGAGTATTCCTGATGGGCTGGACAGGAGGTTATGTACTTTTGGCTTTATTGATTGCCCCTTATTTAAGAAAATTTGGAAAGTTTACTGTTCCTGATTTTATCGGCGACCGTTATTATTCCAATACTGCCAGAACGGTTGCAGTGATTTGTGCTATTATCGTTTCTCTGACTTATGTAGCAGGGCAAATGAGAGGTGTTGGATTGGTGTTTTCTCAATTTTTGGAAGTGCATATAAATACCGGAGTATTTATTGGGATGGGCGTTGTTTTCGTTTACGCGGTGTTGGGTGGAATGAAAGGAATTACTTATACTCAGGTCGCACAATATTGTGTATTAATATTTGCTTACATGGTTCCTGCGATTTTCATTTCGATAGCCATGACAGGTAACGTTATTCCGCAAATTGGATTTGGGGGAACAGTCGATGATGGTTCAGGAATCTACCTTTTGGATAAACTGGATCGACTTCACACGGATTTAGGCTTTCATGAGTACACGACAGGAAGCAAAAGCATGATTGATGTTTTTGCAATTACGTTTGCGTTGATGGTTGGTACCGCTGGATTGCCTCATGTTATTATCCGTTTTTTTACGGTACCAAAGGTAAAGGATGCCAGAAAATCCGCTGGCTATGCCTTGATTTTTATTGCCATTTTATACACTACCGCTCCGGCGATTGCCGTTTTTGCGCGAACGAATTTGATCAATACCGTTAGCGAACAAGATTATTCTACCATGCCGGATTGGTTCAAAAAATGGGAACATACCGGATTAATCACTTTTGATGATAAAAACAAAGACGGAAAAATCCAATACGTTGGGAACGAAATCGACAACGAATTGACGATTGACCGAGACATCATGGTTTTGGCCAATCCCGAGATTGCCCGACTCCCAAACTGGGTGATCGCGCTTGTTGCTGCAGGTGGATTAGCGGCAGCTCTTTCAACTGCGGCAGGATTGCTTTTGGTTATTTCCACAGCCATTTCTCATGATTTAATTAAAAAACAAATCAAACCAAGTATATCTGATAAAGGAGAATTGCTTTGGGCGCGAGTTGGCGCTTTACTAGCTGTTTTGGTTGCGGGATGGTTTGGCGTTCATCCTCCGGGATTTGTCGCCGCGACAGTCGCTCTTGCTTTTGGGCTTGCGGCCGCATCTTTTTTTCCGGCGATTGTCCTTGGTATTTTTGATAAAAGAATGAATCGTGAAGGTGCTGTAGCCGGAATGGTCGTTGGTATTTCTCTAATGTTATATTATATGTTCAAATACAAACTCGGTTCCTTTGACGATGAAACGCCACCTCCAAGTGAATGGTGGTTCAACTTTGGTAACGGAGGTGTCTCTCCTGAGGGTTTCGGCACATTTGCGATGCTTCTCAATTTCATCGTTTCCTTTACTGTTTCCAGGCTTTCCGGAAAACCTCCGGTTGAGGTACAACAACTGGTTGAAGATATTCGAATTCCTAGAGGAGCTGGCGATGCGCAGATGCATTAAAACGCTTAACTGTTTTAAAACGTCACCGCTTTTTCGTAATAAATTTTGTTTCCAGAATGAAGTTCTAAAAAATACAATCCTTTCAAATCCTGATTATTCAGCTCATAATTTGAACCTAAAACATTCGGAACGTACGTTTTCAATTTTCCGTTAATGTCCCTGACAAATAATTCAAAAGCATTCGATTGGTTAGGCAAATCAATTAAAGTCTAATGAAATAACAGTTGCTTTTTCACCTGATAGTGTGCTTAGGTTATAGAGGACACATAAAGCTTACCTAAAATAAAAAGTTCACAAATCTTGGTCTCAATTTGAATCGCAACATATGTGAAAAAAATATTTATAAAAAGTATTAAACAGCTTTATCAATAAAATCAAAGAAAACTTCTGCTGGAGTTCTCCAATTTAATACTTTTCTAGGTCTTTCATTTAAAAGTTTTTGGACTTTTTTAATTTGATATTTTGAGATTAAATTGAAATCAGTTTTTTTTGGCCAAAAGTCTCTGATCAAACCATTGGTGTTTTCATTAGTACCTCGTTCCCAGGAAGAGTAGGGGTGACAAAAGAAAACCTGAATATCAGTTTGTTTGGTGAAAAGGTTGTGTTGAGCCATTTCAAGGCCATTATCGTGAGTTAAAGTTTTGGTTAATTCTTTAGGAAATTTTTTCAATTCTCTTGCAAATGCTTTTCTAATTTCCTTAGCCGTTCTATTTTTTAAAGGAACAATTAAAGTGAATCTTGAAGTTCTTTCGACAATTGTACCGATAGCTGTTTTTCTGTCTAATCCAATAATTAAATCACTTTCCCAGTGTCCCGGCACAATTCGTTTATCCACTTCTTGGGGTCTCTTACTGATTGATACTCTGTCCTTTATACGAATTACATTCTTCCTTGATCCTTTACTAGATTTTCTTTTCTTTTTTTCATATCTCAAATTAGAAATCAATTCTTTTTTTAATTCACCTTTAGCGACAGTGTAAATAAATTTATAAATAGATTCGTGTGAAATTCTCATACTTTTATCCATCGGGAAATCGATTTTGATTCTATTAGCAATTTGTTGAGGAGACCATTTAAGACCTAGTTTATCAATTACATATTTTTGTAGCTTAGTATTTTTCTCCAGCTTATACTCGAATCGATGAACAACACCGATTCCATCTCTAGCGAAGGAATGAGCAAGTTCTGGATCATAATCAAAGTAATTACTAATCTTGATTCCCCATTTATTCAATTCTCTGGAAATGGAAGATCTATGCCTGTGTAATTTTCTAGCGATTTGAGAAGGACCTAAAGAACATTCTAAAAAAGATCTAATTTTAATCCTCTCTTCTAAGGTTAATTTGGTATGTTTTTTCATAGTACAACAAATTTAAAAAATTTAAAATTTGTTGCGATTGATTATTGAGAACGGGAATTCTTTATTCAAAAATTATATGACGTAGGCGCACAACTCGAGTCAAAGGATTTAAAAAAGGTGGAGCAAATAGAAAAGTGATTTTTTAATCATTGACCCTTCTCAGATTCCGAATCACCTGCTCTTTTTGGATGTAATTTCGATTCAAATAATAACTCTGCTGCGTCTCGTCAATGTTACCAGGTTGGGTATTTTGATAGATGGTTGAAAAGTTGGAGGAATTGGTTCTTTGCAAAACGACCTGATTTGGGAAATCAATGGCTTTATTTTCAAAAACCGCTTGAAAACTGTCATTTGAAATAAGTTGGTAGTTAATCGGATTTCCGGTGCCGTTTAAGTCAGCGATGAAATATATCACGCCTCCAATCTCTTGAATCTTCATGTTTTCATTGAAAACAGACTTTCTGTTGACTATCAAAAAGCCGCTGCCTTCAAGGGTTCTATTATCGATTTGCTTCCATTTCTCAATAGAAACCTGGTTGTTGACATTGCCCTCCCATTTGCCCGTAAGCCATTGGAATTGCTGAACGCCGTAGTCAGATGATTTGCCTTGCCCGGCGTTTGAACTGGCGGCTGAAAGTTTTTCAGCTTCAAAAGGTTGATCGGTTTTTTTGTGGCTCGGTTCGTCAGCATAGAGCCGTTTTGCCTTACTAGCTCGAACTGTTTCAGCGTCCTTTGCGATTTCCTTCTTTTCAGCTATCGCAACAGCTTCATCTTCTGCATCTTCTATCCCAAAGGTTGTAACATCTTCAGAAGGTTCTGCTGCTGCAGGAACTTCTGAATCATAAACAACCAGTTCCTCTGAAACTGCGTAATCCTCTGGTTCATCATAAATTTTTGGAGCCGGAGCTGCTTGAAAATTTTTAGCAGGAGCAATTGTCGGAGTTGCTGTAACTGCAAGCGATTGTTGATTTTCTCTGCGAGCTTTTGCAAGGAAAGAGTTCAAATTTCCATCGCGGCGCTCGATGTCCATTTTGGCGATTAGTTTTTTATTGGCTTTTCCTTCCATGATCGGATTGGAAAGATGGTTATTATATTTTCTTTTATAAACTGCAATTTGGTTGTGATTTTCGTTTGAGGTGGTTAAAACTTTTAATTCTTCTATTTTAAAAGAATCGGACATTGACTCGTTCAACGCCATTGGCTTTTCGTTTGTATTCAATACAAAAGTTATGACGGACGCAAAAACGACTAGCACCACAACTGCCGCCGCCATTGATAGAATCCGGTAAATTGATGTTCGGTTTCGATCTTTATGATTATCCAAACGACTCTCCAACCGCTCCCAGGCCTGACGGGAAGGGCTTTCATTCAGCTTATGCTGATTGTCTCTGAAAAGATCGCTTATGTCCTTTTTAGGTTTCATTTTTTTTAGTTGTCAGTTTTGAGTTACGAGTTGTCAGATGCGAGTAGTGGGAAAAGTTATAGGTTAAAAGTTATGGGTTTTTAATATTAACCTTTGACCTCTTAATTAACCCCTTTCTTTATTCTCCAGTCAATTTATTTTCACATCTTCAAATTCATAATTCATAATTTTTTTTACACTTCTTTTACCTCTTAACCTTTTACTTTTCACCTCTTATTGTCACCCCACTCCCGGCAGCTGATTTAATTTAATCAAACTTTGCATTCTTTTTTTTGCGAGAATAAGCTGTGACTTTGAAGTATTGATGCTAATATCAAGGATTTCAGCTATTTCGCGGTGTTTATAACCTTCCAATACATATAAATTGAAAACAGTACGATAACCGGTTGGTAATTTTTCAAGGAGATTCAGGATGTCTTGAGCGGAAAGTTCATCTTCTACATTGACCTGTGATTTTATTTCAATATTACTCACTTCCACTGTCATTCTAAAATTGTGTTGTTTTCTGAGGAACATCAATGATTCATTTACCATTATTCGCCGTATCCAGCCCTGAAAACTACCGGATCCTTTGAATTGATGTATGTTTGTCATTACTTTAAAAAAGCCCTCAATCAACACATCTTCCGCATCTTCGCGGCTTTTGACATACCGCATACAAACCCCAAACATCACCGGGGAATGTAGGTCGTAAAGCAGTTTTTGTGCTTTACGATCTTTTTTTCGACAACCTTCTATTAACTCATTTTCAGTCACTTAGGTAGTTTTCGATGCCATTCCAAAATTAATCGGAATAAAAATTTTTATAAAAATCAAGTTACGCAGAAAAAAGGAAAATGTGTCAGCATTCTATTTAAGCGCAACTATAATAAAGATGTTTTGAACTTCAATTTTGGTGTATGAGGCAGAAATTTTATAAAAATATTAAGAGAGCTGGGGAAAGACAAGTAAAAAAAAGTCAAAAGCTATATCTTTGCAGGCATTATTAAAAATATCCAATCCATGAAAATTGTAAACAATCGTTATGAACTCTCCAATGGGGTAAATCCTTTGGTTTTGAGTGAAAAGTATGGATCACCACTTTATGTCTATGATAGCGCGATTATGCGAAGGCAATTTGATCGACTCACCAATGCTTTTAATGTCAAAAAACTAAAGATAAATTACGCCTGTAAGGCATCGACTAATATCAATATTCTTAAATATTTTAAACAACTGGGCGCAGGTTTGGATACGGTTTCTATTCAGGAAGTGATGCTTGGGCTCAAAGCCGGGTTCAAACCCGAAGATATTATTTATACCCCCAATTGTGTCTCTTTGGAAGAAATCGAAATGGCGGTTCAGCGGGGCGTGAAAATCAACATTGACAATATCTCCATTCTGGAACAATTTGGGCAAACCCACAACCATATTCCTGTTTGTGTTCGGATCAATCCGCATATTATGGCAGGCGGTAGTTCTAAGATTTCAGTTGGGCATATTGATTCTAAATTTGGGATTTCAATCCACCAGTTGCCACATGTCCATAGAGTAGCGGAAGCTACAGACCTTAAGGTTGAAGGTATTCACATGCACACTGGTTCTGATATTTTGGATGCCGAAGTGTTTTTACGAGGAGCTGAGATTTTGTTTCAGGCGGCTGTTAATTTTAAAGATCTTGAATATATCGATTTTGGAAGTGGTTTTAAAGTGCCTTACAAAACGGATGATATTGCAACAGATATTGAAGATCTCGGTGAAAAATTATCAGAAAGGTTTAATGATTTTTGTGGCAAATATGGAAAAGATCTGACATTGATGTTTGAACCTGGAAAATTTTTGGTTAGCGAGTCTGGTTACTTTTTAGTCAATGTCAATGTAGTAAAACAAACGACCTCGACGATGTTTGCAGGGGTTGATTCCGGGTTGAATCACTTTATCCGGCCTATGTTTTATAGTTCTTATCATCATGTCGTCAATCTGTCAAAACCAGAAGCCCGAATGCGGATTTATACGGTCGTTGGCTATATCTGTGAGACGGATACTTTTGGCGTAAATCGAAGAATCCAGGAAATTCATGAAGGAGACGTACTTTGTTTTTTCAATGCCGGTGCATACTGTTTTTCGATGGCTTCAAACTACAACTCTCGGTTTCGCCCTGCGGAAGTTTTTGTTCATGAAGGACTGGATTTTTTGATTCGCGAGCGGGAAACAATGGAAGATATTCTCCGTAATCAGGTTGAAGTGGATCTTTTTGAAAAAGCATCAACTCCTAAAGTTTTATCTAAAGTGAAAAAATGAAAAAAATACTTTCAATCAGCTGTGTTTTAATTTTGTTTATAACCTCCTGCCAGCAAGAGAAGCAAGCGTTTAAGGTTAATGAAATTGTAGGCAACCAGGTGATTTCCGTAAAGGGGAAACAGGTTGAAATTGCTGGAATGGGGGAACCTGGAACCACTACTTTTTTTCTGGTTCGACATGCTGAAAAAAGAGCCGTTGAAAATCCTCAGTTAACGGATGAAGGAGTTGAACGAGCGAATAAATTGGCTGCAATTTTAAAAGAAATTTCGTTAAAAGAGATTTATTCAACTTATACGAACAGAACCAGAGCGACGGTTGCTCCTTGTGCTGAGATGAGGGACCTCCAAATTATTAACTACGATGCCGATAATCAGAAAAAGCTAATAGAAAATATTATGCGCTTCGGTCCAGGCGAAAATTACCTGATCGTTGGGCATTCAAATACGATTCCTTCTTTGTTGAACCTTTTTGAAGGAAAAGACCTTTATAAAAATATTGACGAAAATGTCTATGATAATTTATTTATCGTAGTGGTAAAATCCATCGGAGATGCCGAAATTACTAAATTGAAATATTAGAACTTAAGAGTTATAGGTTAGAAGTTAAAAGTTCATAGTTTGAAGTTTTTAACCAATAACCAATAACCAATAACTCATAACCTTTAACTCCCAACTCGCATAAATGACTTTGAATACACAATACAGCCCGAAAAAAATAGAAGAAAAGTGGTACGATCACTGGATGGAGAAAAACTATTTTCGCTCCCTTCCTGATGAAAGAGAACCATACAGTATTGTAATACCACCGCCAAACGTTACTGGAGTGCTCCATATGGGGCACATGCTCAACAACACCATTCAGGATATTCTGATAAGAAAAGCTCGTCTTGAAGGTAAAAATGCCTGCTGGGTTCCCGGAACAGATCATGCCTCCATTGCTACAGAAGCCAAAGTGGTGAAAATGCTTCGTGAAAGAGGAATCAAAAAATCTGATATTTCACGTGCTGAATTTCTAAAATATGCTTTTGAGTGGAAGGACAAATACGGTGGGATTATATTGGAACAGCTCAAAAAACTGGGCGCATCTTGTGATTGGGAACGCACCCGATTTACAATGGAAGAAAGCCTTTCCAAAGCTGTAATTAAAGTGTTTATTGATCTTCATAAAAAAGGCAAAATCTATCGCGGTCTTCGAATGACCAATTGGGATCCTGAAGCAAAAACGGTGCTTTCCAACGAAGAGGTTATCTTTTCTGAAGAAAATTCGAAACTGTATTACGTTCGTTATAAAATCGAAGGGACTGAAGATGAATGGATTACGATTGCTACCACACGGCCCGAAACGATTCTTGGAGATACAGCCGTTGCAGTGAATCCGGATGATAAAAGATATACTCATCTGAAAGATAAAAAAGTGACCATACCGATGGTCAACCGTTCGGTTCCGATTATTTTTGATCGTTATGTGGAAATGGAATTTGGAACCGGAGCTTTGAAAGTTACGCCGGCTCACGATCAAAACGATTATGAAATTGGTCAGCGCCATAACCTTGAAGTAATCGATACTTTCAATCCCGATGGTACGATGAGCGAAGCTGCACAGTTTTATATTGGAGAAGATCGCTTTGTAGTTCGTAAAAAAATGGCAAAAGAACTGGAAGCGCTTGGCCACATTGTAAAAATCGAAAATTATAATAATAAAGTCGGTAGATCAGAACGTACCAATGCCATCGTTGAACCACGGCTCACTTTGCAATGGTTTATGGAAATGAAAGGATTTGCAAAAACAAGCCTTGATGCGGTTCGCAACGGTGATGTTACTTTCTTTCCAGAGCACTTTATTAACATGTATCAAAATTGGCTCAACGAAGACAACATCCGGGATTGGTGCATTTCACGGCAATTGTGGTGGGGACAGCGAATTCCGGCGTATTATTATAACGATGAAGTTTTTGTAGCTGAAACACCTGAAAAGGCCCTTGAAATGGCAAAGGCGAAAACGGGCATTACTACTTTAACCATCAAAGATCTTTCTCAGGATGAAGATGTAGTGGATACCTGGTTTTCAAGCTGGTTGTGGCCGATTTCTGTTTTTGATGGATTTGACAATCAGGATGAATTCAAATATTATTATCCGACTAATGTTTTGGTGACCGGTTGGGATATTATTTTCTTTTGGGTAGCACGGATGATCATGGCTGGTTATGAGTATTCTGGTGATTTGCTTGGTGAGGAATTAACAGCTAAAAAGGGCGTTCGACCTTTCAAACACGTTTATTTTACCGGAATGGTAAGAGACCAGAAAGGGCGAAAAATGAGCAAGCAGTTGGGTAATTCTCCTGATGCTTTAAAATTGATCGAGGATTATGGTGCTGACGGTGTTCGATTTGGAATGTTGTTTTGTTCTCCTGCGGGTGGTGATTTGCTTTTTGATGAAAAATTGTGTGAGCAGGGAAGCAAGTTTTGCAACAAGATGTGGAACGCAACAAATTTGGTAAAAGGATGGAAAGTAAGCGAAACCGCATCAGATGCGGAAACTCAGGCAATCAACCAATTAGCAGGAGATTGGTTTGAAAATAAACTTAACAAAATCCTGGCTAATATCGATAGCAAGTTTGATTCTTATCGGTTGTCAGAAGCTTTGCAAGAATTACACAGCCTGCTGTGGAATGACTTTTTTAGCTGGTATTTGGAAATTATTAAGCCAGCGAAAGGCAATCCTATTGATAAAGTAACTTACGATAGAACCGTCGTTTTTTATGAAAAAATGATGACTGTTTTGCACCCTTTCATGCCCTTCGTGACAGAAGAGATCTGGCACCAATTGCGAGATCGAAAAGCGGGAGAAGATTGTGTGATAAGCAATTATCCACAACCACAATCTTTTGATGATGCTTTGATCAACAAAGTTGAAAAGGCAAAGGATGTTATTTCGAAAGTTCGGGAAATCAGACAGAAAAATGGAATAGGTTGGGCAGAACCCTTGTCACTTTTTGCTGAAAAAAGTAAAAGAACGGAAGAGTTATACCAATTGGATGGCTTGATTAATTTGATTAAAAAAATGGCGATGCTTTCCAGTTTCGAATTTACTGAAAAAGAAGTTGAAAACACGGTTTCCTTTCTTTCCGGTACGGAAAACTATTATATTGAATTGAATCTGGAAATCGATGTTGAGGCTGAGCGTGAGCGACTTACCAAAGAACTGGAACATGCCAAAGGTTTTTTGAATTCGGTGATTAAAAAGCTGAGCAACGACAGATTTGTCAGCGGAGCTCCCGCAGCGGTAGTAGAAATGGAAAAGAAAAAATTGTCTGATGGAGAGGAGAAAATCAAAATCCTTGAAGATAGCCTTGCGAAATTGAATTAACAGGGATTCATTTCAAACGATATAAAAAAGTCTTTCGGAATTTTTCCGAAAGACTTTTTTATTTTCAATCAAATTAGTGCTGAATGATAAAACGTTCTGTTCTTGCGCCTTCTTCTGTAACGAGATGTAGGAAATAAGCACCAGAAGCATATTTGCTTACATCAAATTCAAGCGTTTCATGCTGCAAGTTTTCATAAACTTGATTCAATATAACCTGTCCATTAACATCAAGAATTCTAACATTAACATTAGAATACATTTCTATCAAATCAATATTTAGTTTGATTTTATTATCTGCAGGATTTGGAGATATCTGAATAATATTTGCAGCATCAAGTGTTTCGTCAACGTTGACAATCATTCCGATATTCAATCTTACAACCGGTGTAGTTGCCGTGGTAAATCCGGCATTGCTGTATGGTTCTGATTCTAAGTCACCATTGACGCCTAACATATAACCATAGCGTCCATTTCCTTCGGGAACACCATTCAACTCAGATCGATAAGTCATTGCGCCATAGTCAACGAGTGCCCCAGCCATGGCAAAGTTTACTTCATCAATAGTGGCGTATTCAACCATTAATACATACGGTTGATCAGAATCCAGGTCAATTGGGCCGGAGTTGCCAGTTGGGAATTGCAATAAAGGGAGTGTAATCAAGTCAGTAAGTTCTTCATCTCCTGTTATTTCATAAATGTTAAATGCAACACGAGTCCTTTCTCCCGGATCCATGTCTCCATCTTCGTTGGTATCCTCATCCCATTTGTATAAGTACACTGTTAATAATCGATCAATTATTTCTGGTTCAGGAGGAGCAATCCCAAATGTTGCTGAAAAAGCATGATAATCTTCACCATTGACGATATAAAAATAATTTCCAAATGCCCAGCTGTGAGGTTCCTGAGCACCTTCCCAGTTAGCATCTGCCGGCTGGATGGAAGTAGTTGCACCAAATTCTTTTGCAAAAACAGTATCTGTTATAATAAAATCAAAGGTCTGAATATTATTCTCTGGAGCTAGATCAACGGAGTCTGCACTAATTTCGTATGTGCCTGTGTATGTAGTTCCTACAACAGCATTTGGTGTAAAACAGCCGGGAACTGGTTGATTTTCCATTAAAGAATCTGCTGGGATGTTACCAAAGGCTAAATTTTCTGTAAAGACGGCAGTTCCATCCTCTTCAATAGTAATATTAAGATTGACATTGGTTTGATTTTGAGTTCCAATATTCTCAACATCAGCCAGAAAACCAAAACATTCTACCTGCGATGCTGGCCACATTGCGTTTGGTGAAATAGCATAAAAGTTTTTATTAACCCGCATATCATGTGCAACAATGAAAAGTGCTGTTGGATCAGAATCATACAATTGAATATCATCCAGCAGCCACCAATATTCGTAATTGCCGGTCCATGAAAATTGAAGATAAACCGATGGTTGATTAGCTGCTACACTGCTAATGTCGATAAATGAATATTCCGGATTATCAGACCATCGATCCGTTGGTGGAGTTAATTCGAAAATATTAAAGTTAGTCCAATCGGTACCATTTGTGCTTACTCGCAGTACAGCATTGTTATTTGTAGTCAATTCGTAAACGCCGATTACACTTTCGAATTTAGCCCATACTTCTGATTGCCCTGAACAATCAATGGTTGTAGTAGTCATTCTTACCACGTGATTGGGAAAAACAGTACCAAGTAAATCAGAATCCATAAAAACAAATCCATTTTCAGCAGTTGTGGAAGGAAATCCTCCTTCAGGTTGCGTATCATAAGTGCCCCAGTTAAATATGCAACTTTGAGCTTGAGCGGGTGAGCTACACCAGTCCCAAATACCGGCGCCCCCGGTGGTATCGACAGTAGCCCATCCGGTTGGTAGTCCAGTTGAGGAGAAATCTTCTTCCCAAAAGGCGTTTTGTGCAGTCAATATCTGGAAACCAGGTAGCATGATTGCAAAGGAAATGAGTAAAATTTTTGTGAGTTGTTTTTTCATTATTCCTAATTTTTGTTAAAAAAGTTGTTTAGTAAATTTAACTAAAAAAAGGATCTTCGACGAATCCAAAAAGAAAAGGCAACAACATTTATTATCTAAATGCTAAAAGGAAAGTATTCAAAATAATTTGCCTGTAAAAAAAGAAAGGGTAGGAGAGGAGCCGAGAAAAAAGAATTCTGGCTATTGGAAAAGACATAATCGGAAATGTTGGTTTGAAAAACTAAAAAACCTTCAGGAGCAAATTGCCCTGAAGGTTTTTTTAATTAAAACAAAAAGAAATTGTTAATGATGAACAATGAATCGTTCTGTTCTTACTCCATCATTTGTTACAAAGTGTAGGAAATAAGCACCGGATGCATATTTGCTTACGTCAAATTGAAGCGTTTCATGCTGCAAGTTTTCGAAGGCTTGATCCAATAGCAATCTGCCATTGATATCATGAATTCTGATGCTTACTCTCTCCTGAACTTCAACCAAATCAACAGCTAAGTTGATTGTATTATTTGAAGGATTTGGAGAGATTTTAATACTATTAGCAACATCTAATGGATTGTCAACAGCATCAGGTGGTGGAGCAATATTCAATCTAACCACTGGAACAGTATTCCGACCAAAACCAACACTTCCGTATGGTTCAGATTCCAGGTCATCATTTAAACCAACTAACGGAGAATATCTACCATTTCCATCAGGAATACCATCCAATTCGGAACGAGTAACCATTGCACCATAATCCAGCGCAGTACTATTTCGCATAATAAAATCTACCTGATCTATGGTTACATATTCAACCATTACAGCATAAGCCTGATTGGATTCAATATCAACCGGACCGGGCTCATTGTTCGGGTAATGATTCAATGAGAGGGTGATCATATCATCCTCTGTTTCTGTTCCTTGAATTTCATAAATAGCAAAACCAACCCTAGTTCTTTCATTGGTATCCATATCGCCGTCTTCATTGGTATCGTCATCCCAGCTATAGAGGTAAACAGAAAGCAGACGGCCAACCATTTGGGGATCTTCACCATTTCCAATCATGAATGAAACCGAGGAAGCGTACCAATTGTCTCCATCAACAACATAAAAATAGTTGCCATAAGCAGCACTATGAGCTTCATTGGCTCCTTCCCAGTTAGTTGCTGCAGGATTAAAACTGCCGGTAGCACCCTGTTCTTTTGCGAAAACCGTATCAGAAGTCATAAATGAATAGGTCTGGACATTATCATTTGGGAAAGCATCCATACTGTCAGCAGAAATTGTATACGTAGCAGTATATGAAGTTGGTGTGGTGCCATCAGGCGTAAAATAGCCAGGCATTGGAAGATTTTCTACCAAAGAATCCCCCGGTATTGGATCGTATGGTAAATCATCGGTAAATACTTCATTGCTAGTTGCATCATCAACAATGGAAACATGCAAATTAACATTGGTTTGTTCAACAGCACCAGCATTATAAATGTCTGCAAGATGGCTAAATGGCTCTACCTGGCTAACCGGAGTTACCAAATTAGGAGCAATCGCATAGAAGTTATTAGGAGCACACTGAAGGTTATGTGCTTCTGTTTTGATTATTTGTACATCATCAACGACCCAATAATAGAAATTAGCTTCATATCTGAATTTTACACGGAAATTCGTAGCATTCAGATCAGCAAATTTTAAGAATACCTTTTTAAATTCATCAGTAGGATTATCGTTTTGCACAAGTTCGGTGTTGATTTGCTTTTCGATCCAGGTCGCTCCATCGTCATTACTGTACATAATAAAATAAACACTGTTAAATTGTCGGGTAGTTTGGAAAAATTTGAGTGAAATACCTTCGCCAGGCTGAAGGCCAAAGCTGGAAACATCAATAGCAGGAGAGATCAATTCTCCGTTTTGGGAGGCCGGGCATTCTCCACCGCCACCACCGCATGGGCCTGTACCACTATCATAACCATCAGAATTGAAAGCCATGCCACCATTGCAATAAGAAGGTGCTGAACTTGTGGAATTACCGCAAGAATTTCCAGTAGAAGCCGCTATTGGTACCCATCTCCACAAGTCGAAAGTATCGCTGCACGCTACTCCGTCGTTAAAAGTTGTCCATCCATTTAAACCACCTTCAAAATCACCTTCTCCAGGCATGTCTCCCCAAAGAATAATATCCGGATCTACAGGCGGTGGAGGAGGTGGTGGAGCATTAAAAACACATAGACGAAGTGCTCCAGAATTTGTGTTGATGTCAGGTGCTGACCAAATTCGAACGTAATAAGTATGATTAGGAAGATACTCACAAGAGTATGGCTCAATTGTAACCCTTCCCGGAGCATCTGAAAAACAGACTAAAGGTATCGCATCAGCATTGCAACCATTATATAAAGCCATACCCGCTTGGCCCAAATCACCTGTTTCTGTTCCATAATAAGCTTTAATAGTATACCCGTCTTCTGGTACAACAGCATCTGTTGTAAAGGAGAACCATATATCGTCTTGATACCATGATCCTGAGCAGACAGATTCTGGCGTAGTAGACGCAGTTCCGCCAACGGTGCTTCCTGCAACTGGAATACAAGAAGCCTCATCGACTCCAATTGTTACAGGGAAAGCATTTGCACAATCGTCATTGGCAGGTGGTTGGGCAAATACTTGTGTTGAAAATAATAAGGCAAGTAAAGTTAGAAAGAGGGTAAAATTTCGTAAAGTCCGATTTGTCTTCATAATTGTGAGTTTAGATGATTTTGAAAAAAAGATTTAGATATGCATTTAGCACCTCTTTTGTAAAAATAAGAAAAAAAGTAAATTTTATAGAAGTTTCGCTTTAATGTTAAAAATGATTGTCACGAAGGCGGGAAGTTCAATGAAAAAAAACCTTCTGAAAATTAATTCAGAAGGTTTTCAAAATAGTATTTATTTACTACTAATGTTGTACAATAAAACGCTCAGTTCTTACTCCATCCTCAGTAATAAAATGAAGGAAGTATGTTCCGTTTGTGAAATTGCTCACGTTAAATTCAAGCATTTCGCTTTTCATGTTTGTTTGCGGTTGATCCAATAGTAGGCGACCGGTTACATCGAAAATTCTAATGCTTACGTTTTCCTGAGTTTCAACCAAATCAACTTTTAAATTGATCTTGCTATCCGCAGGGTTTGGAGAAACCTGAATAATGTTGGCTGCATCAAGTGGATTATTAACTGCATCAGGTTTAGGTGAGATATTTAATCTTACAACTGGAACAATATCACGGCCAAAACCAACGGTACTGTAGGGCTCAGAGTCAAGATCTCCATTTACACCAAGCAATGCAGCATATCTTGATTCCGGACCTGCCTGGTCCTGCGTTTCCTCCGAACGGAAAACCATTCCACTATAATTCGTCTCTTCGCTGGCCACTAAAGCAAAATCAACTTCATCATTGGTAGCGTATTCGACCATAAGCACATATGCTTGGTCATCCTCTAAGGCAATCGGTCCTGGTTCACCACTTGGGAAATTAATTAACGGAACCGTAATTAAATCAGTAGGTAGTTCATCGCCGGTAATTTCATAAACATTAAATCCAATTCTAGTTCTTTCTTCAGGATCCATGTTATTATCTACAACGGAGGTAGCATCTTTTTCCCATTTATATAAATAAACAGTAATCAGTCTACCTGCAATTCCTGTAGCATCAGCATTTCCAATACCGAAAGTAGCCGATGATGCAAACCAATCATCTCCTCCATTGACAATATGGAAATAGTTTCCATAAGCCCAGCTATGAGGCTCCATATCTCCTTCCCAGTTGTTGGCAGCTGGAAGGATCGTTCTGGTCATGCCGGTTTCTTTTGCAAAAGTGGTATCCGAAACAGAAAATGAGAAGAATTTGAAATTATCTGAAGGGTCAAAATCAACGCTATCAGCTCGAAGTTCGTATTGTCCGTCATAATCGTTAACTACTGGATCTGGCGTGAAAAATTCATCAAACTTTTGATCAAACATAGTTTCGCCACCAGCAAGGTCATCGTACTCCTTAATTGCACTGAAAACTTCTCCTGAATTGTCATCGATAGAAACTTCTAATTCAATTCCGGTTTGTGTTTCTGCACCTATATTAGCAACATCTGCGATAAAGCTAAATGGTTCGATTTGACTAATAGGGGTAACCATATTTGGTGCAATTCCGTAAAAATCATTCACCAAAGCCAGATTGTTACGTTCAGGTTGAATAAGTTGTACATCATCCAATAAAAAGAAATAGCGATGGTCATCAAATGTAAACTTGATCCGACAATTGGCTTCTCCGGGAAATTCATTAATCAAGTATCTTTTTATTTCAGTCCCTACCAGACTTGTTTCATCAGCAGTGAAGACATTTTCTGTTGTAATTATAGTCTCATCTCCCCAGGTAGCTCCACCATCTATACTTACAGAAAAAGTAGTAGTTCCATTCAACCTAAGATTATAAGTGTAAAACTTTAAAGAAGTATATTGAAAAGTTGAGCAATCAATAACCGGTGAAATCAGCTCACCAACATGATCTTCTCCATTTCCTACAGCATCTACATTGTAAAAAGAGGCATCAAATATTGCAGCACCATTACAAACAGTAGGAGAATACAATCTATTTCCGATAGAACTAACACCATATTCAGCCCAGGTCCAAACAGCGGTATCAGGCGTAATCGCATTTGTAGTCCAGTTTCCCAAACCACCATCAAATTGACCATCATCCCACAATACAACATCGTTAGATGGGACAATTGGTTCCCAGAATATATTTATTGTTGCACCAGGAATTTCTGCTCGAATTGTTGAACAGTCATCCAAACTGATCATAAGAGCAGGAATAGTTACCTGATCACCAACAACACCAGCGCCCATTGATATAATGTCATCGGATGTGTTATTACAAACGATTACCATCATCGCTCCTGCATTTTCAGCATTTAAACATTTTACACCAAATTCGCATGTTCCACGATCTATAACTGCAATTTTACCGGTAAGGTCATTTGTTATCGTCTCACAACCATCACTTGTAGGAGCTGTACCGTCTTCAACGATGATCAATTCTCCTGAAAGAGGAGTCATATCAGCACAACCGGGTAAGTCACCACCAAATCCAGCAGGGACCATTTCATACGTACCGGCGATTCCACCCGGAGCAGTAACTTCTAACATAGTCTGAGCAAAAGCACTATTTAAAAATAGGATTAAACTAAGTGTGAGAATTAAAGAAAACTTCGTTCTTGTAAGTTTTAATTTCATAATTATTGTTTTTAATTAATAATGTTTTTTAATGATTAAAAAAGATTTAATTAGGGGTAATAAACGTACTTTAAATGTATCGCAATATTATAAAAGAAAACCTTGCAAAAGTAGTTTTCGCAAGGTTTTCTTCCACTTTTAGATTAAAAAAAAACAGTAATTAATGCTGAACGACAAATCGCTCGGTTTTAACTCCGTTTTCTGTTATAAAATGTAGAAAATAAGTTCCATTTGCGAAATCACTTACATTAAATTCAAGTGTTTCATTCTTCATGTCTTTGTATGGTTGATCCATGATCAATCGTCCGTTTATATCAAGAATTCTGATAGATACGTTGCTTTGTGTTTCGACCAAATCAATTTTTAAATTGAGTTGATTATTCGTTGGGTTTGGAGAAAGTTGGATCACATTGGCCGGATCAAGCGGATTATCAGTATTAACAGGTAATCCAATGTTTAACCTAACGACAGGCACCAAATCCTGACCAAATCCAACACTGCTGTAGGGCTCTGATTCAAGGTCACCATTTACACCTAAAAGTGCAGCATATCTTGCTTTTCCTTCAGGGATTCCATCCAGATCAGCACGGAAACTCATTGCGCTATAATTCATCACATCACTAGCCACTAAAGCGAAATCTACTTCATCATTCGTCGCATATTCCACCATCAAAACATATGACTGATCACTGTCTATGTCAACAGGACCTGGATCTCCACTTGGAAAATTTAATAAAGGAACGGTGATTAAATCATCCGTATCTTCAGAACCCAAGATTTCATAAATAGCAAAACCAACTTTCGTCCTTTCGTCAGGGTCCATATTGCCATCTTCGTTAGTGTCCTCATCCCATTTGTATAAATAAATAGTAAGCAATCGACCCGGAATACCAGGATCGTCAGCATTTCCTATCCCAAATGTTGCTGAACTAGCATTCCAATCATCTCCATTGACTATATGGAAAAAATTACCATACGCCCAGCTATGAGGCTCCATATCTCCTTCCCAGTTTGAAGCAGCGGGAAGGATGGTTCGTGTCATACCGGTTTCTTTTGCAAAAACAGTATCAGATGTTGAAAATGAGAAAAGCTGGACATTATCAGATGGGTCAAAATCTACGCTATCAGATGTTATTTCATAGGTGCCAATGTAATTGTTGATAGTACCATCCGGTGTAAAATAATCAGGAAAAGGAATATTTTCTACCAATGAATCACAAGGAATGTCATCATAAGGAAGATCTGCAGTGAAAACCTCGCCATTATTGTCATCAATTGTAACATTTAAGTTAATTCCGGTTTGAGTAGAGCTTCCGGCATTATAAACATCTGCCAAAAAGCTAAATGGTTCTACCTGACTATTCGGTGTGACAGCATTTGGAGCAATTGCGAAGAAGTTGGGCATAACTCTTAGATTGTTTGCTTCTTCTGCGGTAGCTTCAACAAGCTGGACGTTATCCACAATCCAGTAGTAGTAGTTTGCTTCCCAACGGAATTTTAATTTAAACGTTGAAGAATTCAAATCAACACATGGCAAATAAACCCTTTCAATTTCGTTTATGTGCGGACTATTTACTTCAAAATCACTGTTAATTTCTATATCTTGCCAATTAGCACCATCGTCATTACTGAAAGAAACAAAGTAAGTACTGTTGAACTGGCGGGTTGCCTGGTGAAATTTCAAAGCTATACCTTTCGCATCACCTATAATGCTGGCAAGGTCAATGGTAGGAGAAATTAATTCACCAGTTTGAGGAGCTGGGCATTCGCCGTTACCAAGATTACCTTGATCTCCATCATTGTCATAAAAGTCAGAGTCAAAGGCCATCGCCCCATTACAATTAGAAGGAGACTGGCTTGTACCACCACCGGTTGAAAATGCTCCGTCAGTTGCTGTTGCGTTCGCACTCCATCTCCAAAGTTCAAAGTTTGCACAAGCTCCGTCATCGACTGTTGTCCATCCATTTAAACCACCATTAAAGTCACCTTGTCCGGTTGCACCACCCCAAAGGATATTCTCGCCACCAGGAAAAGGATCATATTTCCAATAAATTGAAACTTCAACAGTAGGAATTTCCATACGGATTGTATTACAATCGTCCATTCCCATCATCAAACAAGGCACAGTTACCTGATCACCAACAGCTCCAGGGTCCATGGCAATCGGAGCGCCGGCAACATTATTACAAACAATCACCGCAATTGCACCAGCAGCTTGTGCATTCAAACATTGTAGTCCAAATTCACAGGAGCTTCTGTCAATCAAAGCAATTTTTCCGGTGAGATCATTGACAAGTGCCTGACAACCATCAGTGGTAGATCCTGTTCCGCCTTCATCATCTCCATCATCGCCGATCATAAGCTCACCAGTGATGCTCCCTAAACCGTTGCATGTATTATCAAAAGCTCCTCCAAAAGTAGCTTTTACCATTTCGTATTCTCCTCCAATATTAGCAGGAGAGGTAACTTCAAAAGTAGTTTGGGCAAATGTGATTTGGGAAAGGAATAGCATTCCCAATACCAAACTAAAAGTAATTTTTTTCAATGTTAAGTTTTTTTTCATTGTTAAATTTTTGAATAATTTTTAATCTTTTTTTGAAAATAAAATATTTGATGCTAAACATTTTAATTCAATGTTTAGGGTATAGAGTGAGTTGTTGCAATGTTAATAAAACGTATTGCAAAAATAATTTTTCTTTCTAAGAAAACTAATTCTTGTCAGCTGAATTGCAAAATAGTACTTTTTAGGGCAAAAATAGGATTAACATACTATTACCGTTGCACAAAGAAACGCTCAACTTTGACATTTTCTTCGGAAATGAATTGAAGGAAATATGCTCCTGCAGAAAATTTACTTACATCGAAACTCAAAGTTTCAGTTGTTAGATTTTTAAAATTATTATCAACCAACAACCGTCCGTTGGCGTCAAATATTCTAACGGTAGCTTCCGGAAGTATTGCTTCCCATTTGATGTCTAGTTGTAAATAGCTTTTTACAGGATTCGGAGATAAAGTCAGGGTCAGGTCTGTTTTTTTAATATCATCTGTTTTTACAGTTCCATCCATCAGATTTAATCTTACAACAGGTACCACATCTCTTCCAAAACCAGTGCTATTGTAAGCTACAGAATCAAGATCACCATTAACACCAAGCATGCCTGCATATCTCGGGGCACCGTTTTGTTCCGAAAGAGCAATTTGAGAAGTATAATCATACGAAGTGCTAGCCACAAATTCTACGTTGATACTTGAAGTTGCAGCGTATTCTAACATCAAAACATAGTCCTGATTTGAATCTAAAAAAATAGGTTGCGGATCATTGGGATCGCCATCCGGATAACTGATTAACGGAATGGTTATAAGGCTTAAAGGACTTTCATTCCCTTGAATGGTATAATCGGTGTAGGCTACTTTTGTCCTTTCATCGGGGTCCATGTTTCCGTCATTATTGGAGTCTTCGTTCCATTTGTATAAATAAAGGCTGACCTCCTGACCGGCTATATTGTTGTCATCTGCATTACCGATTGAAAAAGTGCCGGATTTTGCATAAATTTTGGGTTCTGCTTCAGATCCTTTTACAATATGGAAAAAATTGCCATAAGCCCAGCTGTGTGGTTCACCGATATCCCAGCCTAAAAATCCCGGATGAATAGTTGTTGTTCCACCTTGCTCTTTTGCAAATACAGTTCCGGTGGTTTTAAAATTGAACTCCGCAATATTAGTTTCAGGATACATGTCCATACTATCGGAGCTAACCGTGTAAACACCCAGATATTTTTTTATAAAATTTTGTGGTGTGAAACATCCGTCAATAACTTGATTTTCTAAAGAAACCTGAGATAACATTGATCCGATATTTTCAGAAGCGTTATAAACTTCGTCGCTGTTGGCCTGATCAAAAATACTGATATTAAAATTGACATTAGGTTGGGTAGCCGCTCCAAGGTTTGAAATATCTCCTTGAAAGCCAAAACATTCCAATTGACTAATTGGCCACATCGCATTTGGCGCAATTGCTACCGATCTTGGAGGAAGATTCAGATCATTGTTTTCAAGTGAAACCAGTTGAACATCATCAATTAGCCAGTTATAAAAATTTCCACTAAAAATAAATTTAACTCTGAAAGCTGCTTCCCCTGCTGCTTCGAGGATCGGTATTCGAAGTACACTCGGACTGTAAGTTTTTTGATTGAAATCGAAATGACTATTTACTGGAATAGTATCCAACCAACTTGTTCCTCCATCAATACTATAAGCAATTGAAGTTGAACTTGTAAGCGCAGCGTATGACTGATAAAATTTTAGTGCTACGGCTGGAAAACTGGTACAATCGATAATTGGAGACCACAATTCACCGGTTTGCTGGACAATCATTGGTGGCGGATTGTCATCTATGCAACAATTTAAAGAATCAGCGTCAAAAATCATCGCACCATTATATGCTGAGGGGGAGCTTAAAATTGAATAGTCTAATTCACCGGCAGAGCAGGAGCAAGCTGCCCAACGCCAGTAAGCAGTGTCGGCAGGCGAAATAGCAACAGTTGTCCAGCCATTCAAACCGCCATCAAAATCTCCTTCCCCTGGATTATTTCCCCATAAAACGACATCTTCTGAAGGCGCATCTTCGAATGCACAAATCCTGAATTTTCCTGAATTATCAGCCATGCCAGGTGTTGACCAAACGCGGACATAATAAGTCTGATCAGGAATTAATGAGCCTGAAAAAAGGACAATCTCGTTCCGTTCCGGATCATTTGTATTAAAACAATCAAGAGGCACAGCACTAAAATTACAGCCTTTATAAACGGCCATCCCGACAGAAGGGACATCCACGAAAGGTTCTTCGAAATAACATCGAACAATAATTGCTCCGTCAGGAAGGATAGATTCCGTAGTAAAAGAAAACCACACATCATCTGCGAACGAAGTACCCGAACAAACATTTGATGGTTGGGCCGAAGGCGAAGCATTGACGGTTGTACCGTTAATTAAGACACAAGCGCCTTCATCAACTGCCATGCTAAGTTGTATTGCATTTGCGCAATTATCATTCGGTGGTTGGCTAAAGGCAATTAAGTTGAAAAGTAGTAGTCCAAATACTAAAAGTGTTCTGATGTGCAGTCTCATTATTGTTCATGTTTTTGTAATAAGTAGTTGGCTAAATTACACGAAACCATTTTTTTTAAGACATTTCAAAATAACGCCAACAACTTC
This sequence comes from Saprospiraceae bacterium, assembly GCA_965220465.1. Classification (GTDB taxonomy): domain Bacteria; phylum Bacteroidota; class Bacteroidia; order Chitinophagales; family Saprospiraceae; genus JAHDHW01. Next base: position 35,757 of record CBDCPZ010000006.1, read on the forward strand.
CTTGTAGTCAGTTGATTATCATTATTTTATAATATCAAAATGTTTTCATATAATTCTATACGCCTGTTTAGATCAGTGATGTACAAGGAAGCGTTCGGTTCTTATACCCGCTTCAGAAACAAATTGCAAAAAATATGTTCCAGGTACAAATTTAGTTAAATCAAAATTTATTTTTTCATATTTTAAGTTTTTGTAGTTTTCTTGCTTTAAAATCCTTCCGTTTATGTCAAAAATTTTAATGACGCATTCTTTTTGGGTTTCCGGGAAATCGATTTCTACGCTTAAAACATTGTCTGCTGGGTTTGGGGATAATTCAAGCTTATTTTTAAAAGACAAATTATTTGCAACTTTATCTATAATATCTCCATCAGTTAGGTTTAGTCTTACTACCGGAACATATTCAGTTCCAAATCCAATACTGCTATATCTTTCAGACGACAAATCACCATTAACACCTAGCATAGCGGCATATCTTGGATCTCCCATTTGTTCAGAAAAAAATATCATTGCTGCATAATCGATTTCTTTGCTGATAACAAATTCAACATCAACTTGATCTAACGTTGAATATTCTACCATCAAAACATAATTTTGATTTGATTCGAGATCAATAAGCTCTAATTCTCCATTAGGGAAGTTATAGAAAGGAATATTGATAAGATCGTCCATTTGTTCTTCCCCTGTAATTTTATAATCACTAAATGCTACAAGTGTTCTTTCATCTGGATCCATATTGCCATCTTCATTAGGATCGTCATCCCACTTGTATAAGTAAACAGAAATTTTCCTGCCTTCTAATCCTGGATCACCTGCATTGCCAAGGCTAAAAGTTGCAGATTCCGCCTTATAATTTGATTCCAAGGTTCCATAATTTATATGAAAGAAATTTCCGAAAGCCCAGCTATGTGGTTCTTGATCTTCCCAATTTGAACCATCTGGGACAATGGATTGTGTTCCTCCGGATTCATTTGCAAATGTGTTTTCGGAAATAGCAAAATGTATGGTATCCTTGTTATTTGATAAATCAGGATCGTTTAGATTTGTTGTTAAATTATAATATCCAGTATACGAGCCAAAATTTGCTCCTGGTTCAAAGCAGTTAGGAAGATAAAGGTCTTCCAGGCTATTTGCAGTAATACTTATTGAATCACTAAAAATTTCATTGCCACTATTATCCTCAATAATGTAAAAGTGTAATGTCAAATCCGTTGCTGTTGTATCAAAAAAGTTTGAATAAATACCAAAATTGTAACAGCCAAATTGAACAGATGGAGTCATATAATTATTTGGGGTTATTCCATATATTTCTACGTCTAAATCTTGAGAATTTAAAGTCTGAGATCCTAATAAAATTGTAAAACCAAACAATAAAGTTTTGAAGTTTGTAAAAGTTGTTTTCATGGCAGGAGGATTTTGATTTCTTTGACCACGAATTAATCAAAGAAGGTGAATAGTTGTTTTAAAAAAATGCAAAAAGTTATAGCAAGGCATTGCCTTTGTAATTTGCGAATTTTTAAGGAAAAAAAATGTAATTTAACAAGCAGTTCGCGATTATTTTTAGAAGGTGTTTTTAGGTTAAGTCAGGTTTCTGGAAAAGGGAGTCAGTAGTAGGTAACGAGGAGCGATGAGTCAGAAGCGAGGGGCGAGATGAAAAAACTTCAAACCTCAAACTCCAAAAAAGGAGCGATGAGTTAGAGGTCAGGGGCATAGGGTCAGATATGAGTAGCGATTAACTTCCAACTACGAACTAAAAACCAACTTTTCATATTCCTCTTTGAGTTGTTTTTTGTCAACGGGAACTACGCCGACTTTTTCGCAAACCTGCCCGCCCGCCAGATTGGTGAGCAAAGCGATATCTTTCAAATCCATCGAAAGGGCTAAGCCAAGGGCCGCAATGCTGATGACAGTATCTCCGGCTCCGCAGACATCGGTGATGTTCCGGGGTTGTGTTGGAAGGATCATGCTTTGTTGGCCGTCGTCTGCGAAAATGCCTTTTTCTGAAAGCGTAATCAACGTGTTTTGGTGGTTTAGTTTTTGACGAAGAAAGTCCGATGCTATTTGAAGAGAAGCGAGCGTCGGATCAATTGAAAAGGGTAGTGCTTCGCGGACTTCCTTTAGGTTTGGCTTGAAAAGGGTTGTTTTTTTATAAGAAAGAAAATTGTCTTTTTTAGGATCAACAGCCGTTGGGATATTTCTTTGATTGGCTTCTTCAATGATGGCTTTGATCAATTCATGAGTCAAGACCCCTTTGTTGTAATCCTGAAACAAAATGACATCGATTTTTTGCCGGTCCAAAAATGACTTTATTGCTGCTAAAAATTGTTTTGATTCTCTGGAACTAAGATCGTGAGTATCTTCCGTGTCGACGCGCAGCAAATGTTGATTAGAGGCGATGACCCTTGTTTTTACAGTCGTTTTACGTTCATTAGATTGCAAAATATTTACAGCATCTAAATTCTCCTGAGGCATTAATTGAAGGAACAATTCAGCGTTTTCATCTTTCCCGATTACACTGCACAAATGAGCTTTGGCTCCCATTGCCTGAACGTTTAAAGCCACATTGGCAGCGCCGCCCAGCCTGTTGTCGGATTGAAATAACTGGACAACTGGTACAGGAGCTTCTGGTGATATTCGATCAACTTTGCCTGTCAGATAACGGTCAATCATGACGTCTCCAACAATGAGCACATTCAGGTTTTCAAAGGCAGCAAACATTTTTTCAGGATCAATCATTTCAGGCCAATTAGTTTGTTTTCGGTGTGCAAAAGTAACGGATAAATATTACTTTTTTCAGAGAAATCTATTTAAAGGATTTTTGAAATATAGTTTAGGATTTTTTCCGTGGCACCGCGATTTTGCAGGATATAATTTTGTGCTTCTTGAGAAGCTTTGGTGTAAAAATCTTCCTTTTCCAGCTGGTTCATTATATTTAAAAATTCAGTACTGTTTGCAATCGTAAAACTTCCTCCTTTTCCAACTAAAGTACTTGCTTCATTAAATTTTTTAAACTTAGGACCAAAAATCACTGGAAGCCCGAAAGCGATGGGTTCCAGTGTGTTATGAATTCCATTTCCAAAACCGCCGCCAATATAAGCCACCTTCCCGAATCGATAAATTGATGATAACATTCCGATGTTGTCAATGATCAAAATACTGTTTTTTAAAACCGAATCCACGTCCGCTTCGGAATAACGAATCGTTTTTTTCGGAAGCATTTTTTGAAGCCTTTTGATATTACTTTCTTTGATCTCATGCGGTGCAATGATAAATTTCCAATCGCTGGATTTTTTAATGAAGTCTATCAAAATGGCTTCATCGGGTGGCCAGGTGCTTCCACAAACCAGGACTTTGTTTTTATCCGCGAATTTTTCAATGATTGCATACCTTTTCGCTTGTGCAGCGATTGCGGCTACCCGATCAACCCGCGTATCACCGGCAAGTTCGATTCGGTTATAATTGTACTTTTTTAAAAGTTGAAAAGAAACTTCGTTTTGAACAAATATTTGATCAAATCCGGCCAGTACTTTTTTAAATAAACCGCCATGCGATTTGAAAAATAATTGATTGGGACGAAAAATTGCGGAGACCAGCAGGGTAGGGATTTTCTTTGTTTGAAGCGTGTTTAAATAGTGAAGCCAAAATTCATATTTCACAAAAATAACCAAAGCTGGATTTACGATTTCGATAAAACGTTTTGCATTTTTTTTTGTGTCGGCAGGCAAATAAAATACATGGTCCGCGAGCTCGTAATTTTTCCGGATTTCGTATCCACTTGGTGAAAAGAAGGTCAACAAAATCTTATAGGTTGGAAAATCAGCTTTTAATTTTTCAATGATTGGCCGCCCCTGTTCAAACTCTCCCAAAGAAGCGACATGAATCCAAATGGTCTTTGGGTTGTAGTTCAGAAGTTTGTGGTTTGTAGTTGTTTTGCTTGGCTCCTCATCACTCACCCCTGACTCCTGACTCCTGACTTCTGACCCCTCATCCCTCACTCCTCTCCCCTGACTCCTCTCCCCTAACTCCTCACTCTTGACTTCTGACCCCTCAATCCCAACTCCTAACCCCTCACCCCTCACTCTTCGCAAGGCCTTCGCGCCAGCAAACCGCATTTCTAACTGTTCAAAAATTCCCCTTCTGCCATCAACCCAGAGTTTAGCTTTTTTATTAAAAAATGAAGCTATCCAAATGCCGAAAGAATAGAGGTTGACAACGATATTGTAGATCCAAATCATAATCAATAAAAGATCTCATCGGCGTTTTGACCTACTGCGAAGCGAAGCGACCAGCCGACTTTTATACCATACATTAAGTCGATGCGATTTTCATCCAGTTTGGCCATCAACTTATAATCCTGAACTCGGCGGTTTTGTGTAAAGGCTTGCATAAATTCAAAACCAACATAAAAATTAATCAGCCTGTTTAAGCTAAGGTGTTGGTAACCAATGAATTGCCGTAAAGTGAAGCCACTAGACAATCTGTCCCATCCTTTTTTATATTCATTGGCAATGATAGGAACAAAGGAATTTGGATCTTCCTGAACGCGGATTTTCTGTTGAAAATAACCAGCTCCCAAAGTCGCACGGATGCCTGATCGCTTATTAAATTCATTAAAAGAAAAAATCTTCCCAATACTTCCGCCAATAAATAACCCTCTTTGCCGCAGCACTACGTTTGCATGAATTTTATTATTTCCGATTAAAAAGCCATCTTCATTTCTGATTTCTGAAAGAACATCTTCTTTTACTTCATTTCCAAAATAAAACGTACTGTTTAAACCGAAAATCAGATTCCTCTTTTTGGTAAGATACTCTAATCCGCCTCCGGCAGCCAGATTATTGCCAAAACGATCGCTTAAATCTCCACCAGGGATATTAAACCCAAATTCAAAATTTACTAAAACTTCCTGCTGAAGTTCAACTTTGTTGTCCTGAGAAAACAGAATCAAGGGACAAAAAAGGGAAATTAGGAATAAGATATTTTTATTAAATTTCATGGTTCACTATTAATTTCAGCGATAAAGAAATAGACATTAGTTGAATCAACCAAATAATCATTTACTAAAAGTCAGCTTTTTAATTTTGAATGATCCTTCTTTCTTTCAAATGTTTCCTAAATAGAAGATACAAAACTCCTGGAAGGAGTTGCTTTTATTAATAATAAATTCAATTATATTTGCACCACAAAATCAAAAATATGCGAAATATTCAAATGGTAGACCTTCAGGGGCAGTATCAAAATATAAAGTCCGAGATAGATGTAGCAATCGACGAAGTAGTACAAAGTTGTTATTTTGTTGGTGGCCCACAAGTCAAAACCTTTGCAGGAAATCTGGCTAAGTATCTGAATGTCAAAGAGGTAATTCCTTGCGCGAATGGAACTGATGCTTTGCAAATTGCATTGATGGCGCTGGACCTTCAGCCAGGAGATGAAGTAATCACTACTCCTTTTACCTTTGTAGCCACTTCTGAGGTGATTGCATTGCTGCGCTTAAAACCGGTGTTTGTTGATGTCCATCCTGATACATTTAATATTGATGAAAATTTAATTGAGCAGGCGATAACTAAAAAGACAAAATGTATTATTCCGGTTCATTTATTTGGGCAAGGTTGTAATATGGAAGCGATTATGAAAATTGCTAAAAAACACCAGCTTTTTGTCATTGAAGATAATGCTCAGGCAATTGGCGCGGATTATCGGTTTAGCGATGGCACCACTCAGAAGTTGGGAACGATTGGCCACATCGGAAGTACTTCTTTTTTTCCTTCCAAAAACCTCGGTTGTTACGGTGATGGAGGAGCCCTTTGTACAAATGATGAATCATTGGCAGCTAAAATTCGTATGATTTGCAATCATGGTTCTGATGTGCGTTATTATCATGATGAGATTGGAGTGAATTCAAGGTTGGACAGTATCCAGGCTGCAATTTTAGATGTAAAATTGAAATATCTGGATGGTTATAATAAAGCAAGGCAAAAGGCTGCTGCTTTTTATTCCGCACAATTAAAAGGAGTTGAAGGGATCAAAGTTCCTGTTATCGCAAAATACACTTCTCATGTATTTCATCAATATACATTGATTGTTGAAGATGGTCGCGATGAAATCGTTGAAGCACTGAAAGAAAAAGGAATTCCAACTGGTGTTTATTATCCGGTTCCACTTCATTTGCAGAAAGCATATCGTGGAGACGGTTATAAAGAAAGTGATTTTCCTGTAGCTGAAATGTTGAGTAAAAAGGTGATTTCTTTACCGATGCATACGGAGTTGACCGATGAAATTCAGCTTTTTATCCTTGAAGAAATGAGGGTAGCGCATAAAGCCAATTTATTCAAAACAGTTTAGAACTATTTATAAAGAATTAATTGAAATACTTCAAGTTGCGATGAATCGCAAACTTGAAAATGATGAGTTAAAAATGATGAATGATAAGTTGGTTTTACCCGTTTTTGGAGAAAACACATAATTTAACATTCATAATTCATAATTAGCAAGGTGTTTGGCAACTTGCGTTAAAATATTTAAATGCAGAAGGTACTTATTACAGGAGCTGCGGGATTTTTAGGATCTCATCTTTGCGACAGATTTTTAAAGGAAGGATATTTTGTTTATGGAATGGACAATTTGCTCACGGGCTCGTTGACCAATATTGAACATCTTTTTTCGAATAAAAACTTTGAATTTTACCACCACGATGTAACTAAATTTGTACATGTTCCCGGTAAATTAGATTATATCCTTCATTTTGCTTCCCCTGCCAGTCCGATTGATTACCTTCAGATGCCCATTCAGACAATGAAGGTCGGTGCTTTAGGCACCCATAATTTGTTGGGCCTTGCAAAAAATAAAGGTGCCAGAATGTTGATTGCGTCCACGTCTGAAGTATATGGCGATCCATTGGTTCACCCGCAAACGGAAGAATACTGGGGAAATGTCAACCCAATTGGGCCTCGTGGCGTTTATGATGAAGCAAAACGGTTTCAGGAAGCGATCACAATGGCTTATCATACTTATCATAAATTAGAAACCAGGATCGTGCGTATTTTTAACACTTACGGGCCACGAATGAGAGTTGATGATGGACGTGCTTTACCGGCTTTTTTCAAACAAGCGATATGTGGAGAAGGAATCACCATTTTTGGCGATGGCTCGCAAACACGATCTTTTTGTTACGTTGATGATCTCGTGGAAGGTATTTACCGATTGTTGAAAAGTGATTATGTTTATCCTGTAAATATTGGAAATCCTGTTGAGATCACAATTAAGCAGTTTGGTGAAGAAATAATCAAATTGGTTGGAAACCCCAAGGCTCATCTGATTTATAAAGAATTACCACAAGACGATCCTAAACAACGAAAACCTGATATTACGAAAGCAAAGAACATTTTAGACTGGGAGCCGAAAGTTGACAGAGCAGAAGGTTTGAAACTGACTTATGAGTATTTTAAGAAAGTGGTGAAGGCAGATTAAGAGGTTAAAGGTTTAGAGTTATTGGTTAAAAGTTAAAAAAAGCTATTACCTAACTTATAACTTTTGACCCATAGCCCATGACCACTTAAACAACTAAAACACATGTCAAAGAAAACGATTTTAATAACTGGTGGAGCCGGATTCATAGGTTCGCATTTGGTGACTTTGTTGGCCAATAAATATCCCGGTTATCATATCGTAAATCTTGATAAACTTACCTACGCAGGCAATCTGGAAAATCTTAAAAGTGTTGAAGGCAAATCAAATTATACTTTTGTAAAAGGAGATATTGAAGATGCTGCGTTTCTGATCAAATTGTTTGAAAAATATGATTTTGACGGAGTGATCCACCTTGCTGCTGAATCTCACGTTGATCGTTCGATCACAGATCCGATGAGTTTTATCATGACCAATATCGTTGGGACGGTAAACTTACTGAACGCAGCACGAGGAGCCTGGAAAAATTTTGAAAGAAAACGATTTTATCACGTTTCAACGGATGAGGTTTATGGTACTTTAGGAGAGACCGGATTATTTAAAGAAACGACAGCATATGATCCTCGTTCGCCATATTCCGCTTCAAAGGCTAGTTCCGACCATTTGGTAAGAGCCTATTTTCATACCTATGATTTTCCGATTGTAATTTCCAATTGCTCCAATAATTATGGGCCGTATCAGTTTCCGGAAAAACTACTTCCACTTTTTATCAATAACATAAAAAACAACAAATCTCTTCCGGTATACGGCGACGGCAAATATACCCGCGACTGGCTTTGGGTAGAGGATCATGCAAAAGCCATTGATCTGATCTACCACAAAGGCAGAAACGGCGAAACGTATAATATTGGCGGAAATAACGAATGGAAAAATATTGACTTGATCAACCAACTTTGTGATGTCATGGATGGTTTGCTGGGCCGTGAAAAAGGAACTTCCAAAAAATTGATCACCTATATCAAAGATCGCCCCGGTCACGACAGACGATATGCCATCGATGCCTCCAAATTGATGAATGAATTGGGTTGGAAACCTACCATTTTTGCAGAAGAAGGACTCCGGAAAACTGCCGAATGGTACCTCGCCAATGAAGAATGGATGGAACACGTCACCAGCGGTGCTTACCAAAAATACTACGAAGAAATGTATGGTAATCAAGTTTAAGAAATAGAAGAATCTACTATCTTTTTATAACTCCTTCCAATCGGTAATGCTGTGCCGTTGACATCAATCGTTGTGGTTGAAAAGGCGGTGATTTTTGTTTTGGCGACGAGGTAAGAGCGATGAATTCTGATTAATTCAATCCCCTTGAGCATTTTTTCTATTTCTCCAATTTGAAATTTCGTAACGATCGTTGAAGCAGAAAGGTGGATTTTTACATATTCTTTGAGGCTTTCAATGTATTGAATATCGTCGAGATAGACTTTGACTTTCTTTTTATTGACATTGAAAAAAACATAGTTTCGATTAGCTGATTGAACATCCTCAACCGTTTTTTCATGCTGTAAAGTTTTCGAATCCAGTTTATTGACAGCTTGCAGCAGGCGGCTAAACTCTATCGGTTTCAGCAAATAATCAATGACATCCAATTCATAGCTTTCAACGGCGTATTGATGATATGCTGTGGTTACGATAACCTTTGGCGGATTTTTTAAAGTTTTCAGAAAGTCAAAACCTTTAAGCTTGGGAAGATGCAAATCAAGAAAAATCAAATCTATAGTGTTTTGCCTCAAAAATTCTAACCCGAAAATCGCATCAGGGAAAGTGCCTAACAATTGCAACTGAGGTAGCTCAGTAATATAATCCTGAAGTATTTCTGCGGCCAGCGGCTCGTCTTCAATGATGATACACTTAATTGGATTCATTTTGGAATAAATTGATTTTCAAAAATACAGAAAATGATTCTTCTTCTGCATGAATAGTCAATTCGTGATTGTTGGGATAAACCAATTCGAGCTGCCTTCGTACATTTTGAAGCCCTAGCCCTTGTGGATTGTTTTGTAAATCTCGCTCTTTATTATTTTTGATCGAAAAACTTAACTCATAATTTTTGAGGGTCAGATTGATTTCAATTTTTGAATTGAAACGGGTCTCACTCGCACCGTGTTTGAAGCTGTTTTCAACAAATGGCAACAGGAGTAGGGGAGCAATTGATTGACTTTTTTGATCTATATTTTTTTTAAAAATGACTTTGAGCCGTTCATTGTAGCGAAGCTTTTCCAACTCAATATAATCTTCGATGATTTTTATTTCCTGCTCGATGGAGATACGGTTTCCTGTACATTCGTAGAGGATGAAGCGCATCAATTTTGAAAGCCGCATCACTGCTTCAGGCGTTTGATCAGACTTTTTTCGGGCAAGACCATAAATATTATTTAAGGTATTGAAAAAGAAATGTGGATTCACCTGTGCTCTTAAAAAATGTAATTCGGATTCCAGTTTTTCACGAATCAATTGCTGCTCCCGATCTCGCTGTTGCCTACGCAATCGGATTAGTTTAATTGCTCCGGCTATGCCCACAATTGAATAAATAGCGATAAAAGAGGAAAGTAATCTGGAAAACGAAAACAAAGGCCCTTCGTAGTTTTGTTCGTAAACAAACGGATAAATAATATAACCCAGAAGACTCCGATACCATAGAATTGATAGAAGGATTCCAGCTAAAAGTTCAATGATTATTTTGAAAGAAAAACCTTTTTGTGAACGAGGTATCAGGCTGAAAAACAGCCAATAAAAAACGGCTGCTTCTAATAATACTATACCACTTCGCTCCGCTATTCCTTTTCCTAGACGATAAGCCCATGAGAAATCTCTGTAGGACGAATTTCCTAAATCTGCAGTTATGTAAGATTGCAACAACAGCAACGAACCCCAAAAGCCGATATGAAGAATGATGCGCCAATTCATCTTTCAAAAGTGCGAAAATTTGATTGTTTTTTTTAAATCAAAGTACAAACAACGTTCTGTGTCGGTCGTATTACCGGAAATTCCCTACAAAAAGCATTTGGCCGTTTGAATCTGTTGTCTGGCTATAAGTATCCTACATTCTTATATTAAAAGAAAAAGAAAGCAAAGCGGCGGTTATTTTCCAGTCAAAAAATTAAATTATGAAAATCATTTTAAATTTTATTTGCCTGGCTTTTTGCTTTCAATCCTTTGCCCAAACATTTACAAAAATTACATCCGGAGAGATTGTCAACACACCTTCCGCATCACGAAGTGCCAATTTTGTTGATGTAAATGGTGATGGCTGGGACGATATTTTTATTTCAAACGGACCTTCATTTGGCCAGAATAATATGCTGTATCTAAACAACCATGATGGCACTTTTACTAAAATTTCAAATGACCCGATCGTACAGGATGGAAGCGGATCTGACGGAGCAACCTTCGCTGATGCTGACAATGATGGTGATTTGGACGCTTGTGTCGTAACCTGGCATAATCAGGTCAATTATTTCTATCGAAACCAGGGGAACGGGCAATTTGTTCATGAAGCAAACAATGTGATCGGTTTGGGAGGAACCTACTCAGAATCAGCATCCTGGGGCGATATGGACAATGATGGCTGGGTGGATTTGTATATTACAAATAGCGCCGGAATCAAAAATAATAAGTTATTTAAAAATGATGGGACTGGTGATTTTATAGCAATAACTTCAGGTTCCCACGTCAATGATGAAGACCTTTCGCGCTCTGTCGATTGGATTGATTACGACAATGATGGTGATCAGGATTTGTTTGTAACGAATGAAACCAATTCAAAAAACAATCTTTACCAAAACGATGGCGATGGAAATTTTACAAAAATTACATCAGGTGTCATCGTTGAGTTTTTAAAAAATTCTGCAGGAAGTAGTTGGGGAGATATTGACAATGATGGCGATTTTGATTTGTTTGTCGCTAACTGGGAAAACCAAAGCAACCAACTTTTTTTAAATAATGGCGATGGAAATTTTACAACCGTTTCACAGGGAGCGATTGTAAGTGATGGCGGCTGTTCCTTTGGGTCTGCTTACGCGGATGCAGATAATGACGGCGATCTTGATTTGTTTGTTTGCAATGCATTTTGTAATGGTGAAAACAATTTTTTCTACATTAATCAAGGGGATGGCACTTTTGTAAAAGAAACAACTACGTTGCCTGCAACTGACCAGGGATGGACTTTTGGCTGTGCCTGGGGAGATTACAATAATGATGGTTTCATGGATTTGGTTTTAGCAAATTGTAAAGATGAAAACCAGTCAAATGCGCTTTATCAAAACAATGGAAACGACAATCATTGGTTTAAATTGAATTGTGAAGGTGTCACATGCAACCGATCTGCTATCGGAGCGATCATTAAAATCAAAGCAACGATTGATGGAAATGCGGTTTGGCAAATGCGCCGAATCGCTGGTCAAAGTGGTTACTGTAGTCAGAATAGTTTGAATGTGCATTTTGGTTTGGGGGATGCAAATTTAATTGATAGTCTGATTATTCAATGGCCTTCAGGGCTTGAGCAGGTGTTTGAAAATGTTGAAGCTGATAAATTTTGCAGCATTAAAGAAGGAGGAAGTATTGATTGCACCGTGACTTCAATTGTTGATCAAAAAAAAATAATAACCGGGGAATTGACCATTTTTCCAAATCCGGTTTCAGAAGAATTGGTTACAATTGAAAACCCGTTTTTTGAATCTCAAAAAGAGGTTGTTTTAAAATTATATGCCCAAAATGGACAACTTCTGAAAACGCAAAAGATTGAAAATCAAGAATTAACCATCCTTTTAAACACTCACAATTTACAAAAAGGAGCTTATCAACTTGTCCTTGAAACGGATGGGTTGAGCTACTCAGAAACGTTGATTATTCCATAATTTTTAATAAAAGCACCAATTTATGAAAACAACAAAAAATACTTTGAAAACTATCCTTTTGACTTTGACACTTTGCGGATTGACTTTATTTGCAAAAGCACAAGAAAACAGTGTAGAAAAATCAACCTTTGGAGTAGAAACAGGGTTTTTAGGGCTTTGGGCAAATCATGAAGCGAGGTTATCCAATAAATTTACACTGAGAACCGAGATCGGATTAAATGCAGGTATTTTAGGAGGCTCGGCCTATGAAGGTTCCAAATTTGTACTAACGCCAGTGATCACTTTGGAGCCAAGATGGTATTACAATTTGGACAAAAGAAAAGCAAATTCAAAAGATATTTCGAACAACAGCGGCAATTTTTTTGCATTAAAAACGAGCTATAATCCAGACTGGTTTGCTATTTCCGATGCTGAAAATGCCAATCCTTTGAGTAGCTTTTCCATTACACCAACTTTCGGAATTCGGCGAAATATTGGCAATCACTTTTATTTTGAAACCGGCATCGGAGTTGGTTATCGACATTATTTCGGAGATGAAGCCGTGAATCTAGAATTGAAAGACAAACTAGATTTGAATGTACACCTTCGGTTTGGGTACAAATTTTAAAAAAGTAAAAAGAATTTTTATAAAAAAGCGGCTTTGTTGCATGAATGAAAAGCTAAATGTGGGCTGGATTCGTATATTTGGTTTTCCACAACTAAATCTACAAACTACCAACCCATGTCAAAGGTAAAAAAGGATAGTCAAAACAGCGATAAATCTAAAGTCAAATACCAAGTGCTCAACTGGTCAAGCTATAATCAGGCCTTAGTGAATCGCGGAGACATTACTATTTATTTTAGTGACGAAGTACTTGATGAATGGTATAGTGATTTGCCTGCTCAACGTGGTGCCCAACTGGTTTACAGTGACCTGTGTATCGAAACGCTTTTGATGATAAAGGTGGTGTTCAAACTGCCCTATCGGCAGACACAAGGTTTTGCCTGGAGTTTACTCAGATTGATGGATTTAACAGCTCTGGATGTTCCCAGCTATACCCAGCTTTGCCGCCGGGCAGCAACTTTACAAGTGGAACCTTATCAGATTCCTCAAAAGGGTTCTATAGTTATTGCTATTGATTCAACAGGACTCAAAATCTACGGTGAAGGAGAATGGAAAGTGAGAAAACATGGCTATTCCAAACGCAGAACATGGCGTAAACTTCATCTTGGAGTAGATCCCAAAACGGGTTTCATTCATTGCCATACTTTGACTTTAAACGATGTGGATGATGGCTCACAATTAGAGGATATGCTCGATCAAGTGGAAATTGAGGTTACTGATGCTTGTCTGGACGGTGCTTACGATCACGAAGGTTGTTGGGATAATTTGATCCAAAAACATATCAATCCCATCATCCCTCCAAGAGACAATGCTGTGGAATGGTACCTTGAAGAACTGGGAGACTTTCCGGAGTATCCGCGAAATGCTGCTATTGCCCGAATTAATCAAATTGGCAAAAAAGAATGGAAAAAGGAAATTGGGTATCACCGTCGAAGTTTATCCGAAACGGCCATGTTCCGTTACAAAACCATTCATTCCAACAAACTTTATTCTCGAATATTTGACAAACAGAAAATTGAAAATAATATTAAAATCAAAACCCTCAATATCATGACAGCCCAAGGTAAGCCTGTTTCAAAACCAATAAAAGTTGCTTAATTTGATGTGAAATTAGTGATAGCTTTGCCTTTTTGATTCATGCAACAATGCCTAAAAAAGCTAAAAAGTGGTTGAGGAAAAATCAGTTCACTTTTTAGCTTTTGAAGGTTTCTGATCATAAAGAGGAATCATCGGATCGCAGCAATTCCCGGCAATTCTTTTCCTTCCAAAAACTCAAGCATTGCTCCACCTCCCGTTGAAACATAGCTCACTTTTTCGGCAAGCCCCATTTGATTGACTGCTGCAACTGAGTCGCCGCCACCAACCAAAGAAAAGGCTCCCTTTGATGTGGCTTTGGCAACTGCTTTGGCCACTGATTTTGTTCCATTGGCAAAGGGCTTCATTTCGAAAACACCCATCGGGCCGTTCCAAAGGATGGTTTTTGACTTGAGGATTACTTCAGCAAATTCTTTTTGAGCAATTGGTCCGATGTCTAGGCCCATCCAACCTTTGGCAATTCTCTTGCTGTATTTAGTTTCTCTTTTGGCTTTAATATCAAATTTGTCAGCGATGACAGAATCTTTCGGTAAATATATTTTTACCCCTTTCTTGTCAGCTTTTGCCAAAAGTCGCGTCGCTAATTTCAATTTATCCTCCTCAACCAGAGAATTTCCAACTTGTCCGCCTTGTGCTTTCAAAAAAGTATAAGCCATTCCGCCTCCAATGATAAGATTATCTGCAAAATCAATCAGACGTTCCAGTAAAAGAATTTTGTCAGAAACCTTTGCGCCACCAATTATTGCAGTTAAAGGTCGATCAGGATTATTTAAAACTTTTTCAGCGTTTTCGATTTCCTTTTGCATCAGAAAACCGAAAGATTTTTCAGATTTCTTAAAAAATTGAGCAACAACAGTTGTGGATGCATGTGCCCGATGTGCGGTACCAAAGGCATCATTTACATAAAGGTTTCCCAATGCAGCCAATTGCTTGGCAAATGTTTTGTCACCAGCGCCTTCTTCTTTCTGGAAACGTGTATTTTCCAATAATAATACTTCACCACTTTTCAATCCTTTAGCCAGTTTGGAAGCTTCGGGGCCAACTGTCTCAGGTGAAAAATGAACCTTTGTTTTTAAAAGCTTTGAAAGATGTTTAATGAGATGATTCAGCGTAAATTTTTTGACATTTATACTACCATCGGCATTAAGCTTGTCTTCCGGCCGTCCGAGATGAGACATCAAAATAACGGCTCCGCCACCATTCAAAATATACTTAATTGTTGGAACAGCTGCCTGAATTCGGGTATCATCTGTAATATTGAAGTTTGCGTCGAGCGGCACATTAAAATCGACTCGAACAAGGACTTTTTTATTTTTAAAATCAAGGTTCATTTTTGAAAGTATTAGATGAACAAAACATATTGTAAAATGAATACAGAAGGGCACAAAAATAGAAAAACACTACTAAAATTTAGTAGTGTTTTTAAGTAATATTTTAAAAAGCGATTACGCTAAAACCGGCTTGGCTTTGGCTTTACTTTTTTTTGGATCAGGGAGTTTTGCTAATTTAACTGCCATGTCAGACAAACGAGCAGAATATCCAGCTTCATTGTCATACCAGCTAATCACAGTAATCAAATTTCCGTCAGCACCTGTCAATAAGCTATCGAATACTGAAGAAGAGGGGTTGCCAATTATATCAGAAGAGACTAGAGGTGCTTCCGAATACTCCAGAATACCTTTCATTTTACCTTTAGCAGCACTTTTGAATTTTTTATTGATATCTTTTATCGATACCTCTTTTTTAACAACAGCATTCAATTCGATCAGAGAACCCGTTATTACTGGAACTCGAACAGCCATTGCCCAGATTTTGTCTTTCACGTTCGGATAAACTATGGCCAGAGCATTAGCAGCGCCGGTACTTGTTGGAACAATATTAAATGCAGCCGCTCGCGCCCTGCGAAGATCTTTATGCGGAGCATCCTGAATATTTTGATCTGATGTGTAAGCATGAGTTGTGGTCATGGTACCTTGTACAAAACCCCAATTTTCATCAATTATTTTGACGACTGGAGCAAGGCAATTGGTCGTACAGGAAGCGTTTGAAAAAATAGTTTGATTAAAATCAATCTGATCATCATTCACTCCCATAACGATAGTTTGGATATCAGATCCACTACCAGGCGCTGAAATCAAAACGCGTTTTGCTCCTGCTTCTAAATGTAAACCAGCAGATTGCGATGTCCTAAAAATACCGGTACATTCCAAAACCAAGTCAACTTTCAATTTCTTCCACGGCAAATTTGCGGGGTTACGTTCTGAAAGTGAAATGATTTTTTTATTTCCAATAGTGATGTGATTGTCACTTGAAGAGACTTTTCCGGGATAAGAGCCTTGTGCTGAATCATATTTAAACAAATGAGCAAGGGTCGCATTGTCTGTTAGATCATTGATCGCTACGACTTCAACATTTTTATTTTTAAGGAGGTTACGAAGAGTGAGTCTTCCAATTCTTCCAAAACCATTGATTGCAATTTTTTTAGCCATTATTTGTGATTTGTATATTTAATTAGTTAGTGTAAAAATAACAATAATCAATAAAAATTAAAAGCAATAACGGAAATAAATGTCAATTGTTATAACTTTTATCTAAAAAGAGAACGAAGAGATGATAGCTTTGTTTATAAGAAAGTAAAAGAAAAGATTATTTTTTTTTCGAAGGTATTTTGATTTTGATAGAAAGCACTTATATTTGCATCGCTTTTAAAAGAAAGGCTCAAATTTTAAAGATCCAGCCGACTTGTGGTGAACGAAAATTTTTCGTTGTTCGTAATGTTAAAGGCTTAGTTTTTAAGCATAACGAACAATGAAACGGCCCGTTCGTCTATCGGCTAGGACGCCAGGTTTTCATCCTGGTAAGAGGGGTTCGATTCCCCTACGGGCTACTAAGCCAATTGTTAAACCCTTGTAAGTGAAATACTTGCAAGGGTTTTGTTGTTTTAGGGGACAGTAATTTAATCTTTATTCTATTAATCAATTATAAAAGTATGAAGTTACTTTTAGCTTAGGTTGGTGCTAAAAGTGTATCTCAGCAGAGCTTCCCTAAAATAAACAATTGTTAATTCAAGAGGATCAAGTCGAAAATAATATGGCAATGTAGAAAGTGAAAACTATATAATAAAACAATTTCAACAATATATTGGATAAAAATATCTCTCTGATAATGCACAAACAAACCATTATTTAATGGAATTATTAAGATAATTTACTGATATTATATTAAGTATTTACATGTCGGGGATTTAATTCTTGTGTTTTTCTCACCTAAAAGAAATTTCAACCATGAATTTAAAATCCGTTTTTTTGCTCGCTCTTTTTTTTAACCTTGCTAATTGTAACATAAACGATAACAATGAAGGTGATCTTTTAAGTTGGTTACCAAATAATTGTTGGGAGTTTGAACTTAATGATGTGGCTCAACCTCCTCCTAATTGGGGAGAGCCTCCAAATGAATGGCTTGATGGTTCACAAGGACAATCAGGTTCAAATAATATGTACATAGTACAGCAATTTAATAATAAAGGCACAATAAGATTTAGAACGCCTCATCAATTGCCTATTGAAGTAGGAGTTTCAAGTTCCCAAAAAACCGCATCACCTGATTTATCGCCAAAAAGTGGAGATTCTTTAACTGAGCTATCTTCAACCACCGATTTGTCACCCGATATTGGATTAACAAATTTAGAGCATACTCTATTAGATATAGAACCTTTCTGCCTAAGATGGCGCCCAAAAATTATGACAGACGCCTCGTTTAAAAAAGGAATTTATGCATGGAAAGTATGGATTCCTTCAATTGAAGAAAAAGCTCAAGTTAGTATTGGAGCATTTTTATATTCAAACCAATCTTCAGCAAACGGCAATGATCGAGAAATAGACTTTGAAATTTGTTATGGAAAAGAGGAAGCTCGCCATCCGTCTGATAATAGTTATGACATCCCCGATGGTAAATATTTATGTTATATGACAGTACATAAAGATGAATTATCTGGAACCGATCACAATTCTGAGATATTTAATCCCACTGATATTGATGACCATATTTCACCGGGAAATTGGTATACTTTGATTGTTAAACTTACTGAAACTGATGGAAAATATAATGTTGAGTGGTACATTCAAAAAAACGAAAATGATCCGATCAAAGCTCGATCTGATTATCAATGTAATTATGGTCCAAATAATGATTTCCCTACTGACTTTAGGATATTTTGTAGTTTGGAAAACTTAGAATTTTGTGGTGATGAGTGTGCTACACATGATCACAATACCTTTTTTGATAAAGTTTGTTACAGAGAATTTTAAGCCACCATCCCCTGAACAAACACCTCTATGTATTCTCTCATCTTAGCGATGATTCGTTCTCCGATGGAGCGTGCTTGGAGGATGCTTGGCCTGTTGTCCAAGCATTTAAATACATCATCTTTGATTGGCTCTTGGCCGCTAAAAATGTAGGCGTCGATGAGAGCTTTAAATTGGGCTTTGTCGAGGTTTTCTTCTTCGCAAAGCTTGCTTAGGGCCAATACTTTTTCATCTTGCCAGAATTGCTCAAACTCCTCTTCAATATTGTCTACATCGTTAATGTGTGGCAGGTTTTCTTCTATGAATTTTTCAATTAACTCTCGTTTGCTTCTCAACATCAAATCGCCTCCCATTAAATCAATAATCGTTTTCTTCTGGGCTTTGGCTTCTGCGGTATTGGCTCCTTTGAGTTTGGCTAGGAGTCGGATAATATAAGCTACGTTGATTCTATCTCTATGGATCAATTCTAATTCAAAATCAACATCATCCAGGATTGAAGTTTTTTGCTTTTGATTGTCTTGGGCTACTTTATCTTTTATATCATAATACTTACTGGCATAATTTTCAAAATCCTGCTTATCGATTGGTAAGTCATCCCAATCAAAATCATTATAAGATTGTAGCACATTCAAAGCTCGCATTAGTCGTCGAAATGCCATGACAAACTGTAATTCTTCAACCTCAGATGGAAAATCATCAACACTTTGATAACTTGGAGCAATTTCCAGAAGACCCTTCAAGGCTTCGTCAAACTTCTCCGCGATCACTCCATAATCCGGCATGACGACTACTTCGATGGCTTCTTTATTTGAAAATAAAGTAATGGCATCGTCAGTTGCTTTTTTGAGGTTTCGGAAACATAAAATATTCCCTTGTGACTTTTGCTCTCCTAATGTTCTGTTGGTACGTGAAAAAGCCTGAATCAAACCATGTTGTTTCAGGTTTTTATCAACATAAAGCGTATTGACTTTCTTTGCATCAAAACCGGTGAGCATCATACTGACAACAATCAAGATATCTAATCTGTCTTTCTCGTCATCAAAGGCTGTTTTCTCTCTTTCTTTTAAACGCTTGCTAATGTCCTTAAAATAGCCCTCAAAAAGCTTGCTGTCTTTGGTTGAGAAACTAGTGCCGTACATTTTGTTATAATCACCAATATAAGCCTCTAATTTATCCCGCGTATGGCTTGATTTATAATCAACTTTGAGTTCTGCTGCCATTGGCAATTCATCTCCGGGGATATAATCCTGCGCATCTTCATCCTCTTCATTGGTCTCGTAGGTAAAGATGGTGGCGATGCGTAAATCATGTTCATTCGCTTCCTTCTTCCGATGAAAGATGTCGTAATATTGGATTGCATTATCAATGCTGCTGACGGCAAATAATGCGGAATAATCTGTATTGAAAGTTTTATGATCGTGATAGGCAATGATGTAATCCGCTATCTTTTCTAATCTTCTGGGATCATTAAATACTTCCTTTTTATCAATATCCTCTACTTCAATATCAATAAAAAGATTGCTCTTGTTTTTGTGTTTGTATTTGCCAACGTACTCGATTCCAAATCTCAGTACATTTTGATCATGAATGGCATCAGTGATGACATATTTGTGTAAACAATTACCAAAAAGATCCTTGGTCGTTCTTTTTCCCAGATCATTTTTGGAAGCATTCTCTGCGAAGATCGGTGTACCCGTAAAACCAAATAACTGACTCTTTCCAAAAAAGTTAGTAATACGTTCGTGGGTTTCCCCAAACTGGCTGCGGTGACACTCATCGAATATAAAAACCAGCTTTTCATTTTTTAAATGTTCGATCCTTGATTTATAGCGATCGGAAACCGCATTGTTGAGTTTTTGGATCGTCGTCAAAACTAACTTCGTGTCGTCTCCGAGTTGCTTAACCAAAGTCCTCGTATTGTCCGTTACATCAACGCTATCCTTTTTGAAAGCATTGAACTCATTCATGGTCTGATAATCCAAATCTTTGCGGTCAACCACAAAAACGACTTTGCGAACTTGCGGCAAATCCATCACAATCTGACTTGCTTTAAAAGAGGTCAGCGTTTTACCGGAACCGGTGGTATGCCAGATATAACCATTGTCATTGGAAGTAGCAACTTGTTTGATAATGGCTTCTGTAGCGAAGTATTGATAAGGCCGCAGCACCATTAATATTTTAAGTGTTTCGTTGATCACGATATAATGCGCGATCATTTTACCCAGGTGATTTGGGTGTAGAAAAGACGTTGCAAATTCCGTCAGCTCAGTAATGTTTTTGTTGTTTTCATCAGACCAAAAGAAAGTCTGCTTGACAGATTGCAATTTATTGTTCGCCAGGTATTTGGTATTGACGCCATTGCTAATCACAAAGATTTGCACGTATTGAAACAAACCGTGATTGCTCCAAAACGAATGCCGCTGATAGCGATTGATCTGATTGAAAGCTTCTTTGATCTCCAGGCCTCGTCGTTTGAGCTCGATCTGAACGAGTGGTAAACCGTTGATCAAAAGCGTCACGTCATAACGATTTTTGAAAGAACCTTCCTGCGTGATCTGATTGGTGACCTGAAACAAGTTTTGGTTCCAGTCTTCGCTATTGAAAAAACGAACATAAAACGAAGTGCCATCTTCTTTGGTGAGTTGAAAACGGTCGCGCAGGGTCTTTGCTTTTTCAAATACATTGCCTTTGGCTAAATGGTTGAGAATGGTATCAAACTCTTTGTCAGTAAAGGTCGTTTGGTTAAAAGCAGCTAATTGCTTTTTCAGATTAGCGACCAGCGCATCTCCATCGGGAATCCTGAAAGACTCATAGCCCAGACTCACCAATTGCTGGATCAAGTTGTTTTCTAATATGGCCTCTGATTGGTGTGTCATATTATGGCTCTATAAATATTTCATTAAAAGCGTTTTCAATAGCTGAAGCTTCCTCTTCGGTTAGTTCTTTAAACTCTCTTACTTTTGCTCTTCTTGATAATTTCCCCTCATTCTGTTCTAAAAATCTAACTAAAATTGATATAGTTTTATCGGGCATATCAACTAGTTCATCCACACATTTCTTAAAAGCATCGTAATTTTTTAGATATTCAATTTCCTCAGGTATTATGTTTTTAAAAGTATCCTTTATACATTCATATAAAAACTCTGCCTGGTTGGTTGCATCAAAATAACGATAATAATCTATTGTATCGTTTAATACTTTAAGATTGTGATCATTGGTTTCTTCCCAGTCGATAAATTCCAATAAGGGATGGGAGTGTTTTTCTAATACTTTTCTATAGTCAGCTATATGATTTAAAATTGATGCTGATACAGGAAAGATTATTCCTTGCCTGGAGAAATTTTTGACCGCTAAGATATGATGTATCAAATAGCGATGTATCCGACCATTACCATCTACAAAAGGGTGAATGAAAACAAATCCAAAAGCAACAATAGCCGCAGTTAAAACTGCATCAAATGACTCATTCAATAATAGTCTGGACGTTGATAAAAGTCCATCAACAAGTTGCTCTGTGTCTTCCCATTTGGCAGAAATGTGATCTGGTAATGGTTCACCGGTTGTTCTATTGTGTTCTCCCACGAATCCTCCTTGAGTCCTAAAACCCATTTTGGTAAAACGAGCATCTTCAATAACTAAAGTTTGCAATCTCTTTAACTCTTCTTTTGTCAATTCATGTATCCCTGCCTGCCCAATAGTTTGTCCCCAACGTGCAGCACGTTTATCTCTTGTGCTTTCTCCTTCAATTGTGAAGGATGCTTTTGAATCTTTTAATAGTAAAAAAGCAGATGCCCTTTGTAAATATTCTTCATTTAAGCTATTAATGTAGGATTGTTTTTGCGCTGCTATATCTTCTGAAATATACCTCTCTAATTTATCGGTTTTACGGATTAAAGGACAAAAATCTCTGGTACCTGGCAGATTATTTATTATTCGATGCCTGGGAGAACTCACACCCTCAATGGCATATTGAAGTTCCGGATCGATAAGCGGAATTGCTTGTTTTATTTTAAGGTCTGAAATATCAAGTTTTTCTTCCATCAACCATTCGAATAAAAACCATATTTTTCTACTATATTGTCCAGTAGGTTCTATTTGCAATAGGTCTATTACTTCTTCTGTACTTAGGTTTTCAAATAGTTTTTTAAATACCAATAAGTTGATCCCTTCATATTTTAAGGCAAATACCAATTGCTTATAAAGCGTCTCTTCTGGTTTATATTTGGGCGTAAATACCCGCCAGCTATCTGTTTTGTATTTATTATTTTTCTCACTTATCAAGGCGAGTATATCAGGTATGGGGACAGCTAAAGCTAGTGTTTTAATTATAGCTCCATATCCGATTATGGTTCCTTTTTCTGGAATTGGCCTTCCATGAAAAACAGGTACTTTTATTGAAAAAGAGGTATTATCTTTCATTATTTATGAATTATAGGTATTCAAAGATATATGAAAAACAGATATTTTTCATGAAAAATGGGTATTGTATTGATAAATTTTTAAAAAACAGGTACTTTTCTAAACAAATAGCTGCTGCAACAACCCTTTCTTAAAAGTCTGGGTTTGGGTGATTTGTTGGTTTACACTTTCTATTTTGGTATCGATGCTCGATAGGAAATTGGCTGTTTTTTGTTGTTCTTCTAGTGAAGGACATTGCAATTTGATGCTTTTCAAATCAGAAGATGTAAAACCCTTTATTGATGTCCCTTGAGAATAGCGTTTTAATAAATTATTCTTCGCCAAGAAATAATATCCTATATAAAAACTTATTGAACTAGTTGGAGTAAAATTTGCAAAATCTTGACTTGTACATAGCGCCTTTTCATTAACAGCTAATTTTCCAACTCCAACTCTTGAAACAAATAGAAGACTGTTTTTAGGAATTAGCTTTGTCGCAAAGGTTGATAGAGCGTTTTCCGAAATAAACCTAGATATTCTAATGTTATGGATATCATTTTCAGTTAAATCTGAACTGGATACCCACGGAATATTACCATTCCAATATTTTTCGATATTGGTAGTAGGTGTTCCACCTCCCTTAAAACTACCTAAATCCCCCAAGTGTTTCTCCTCCCAATCCGGATAATCCTTCCCTTGCTCATCTTTAAAGCGGAGCTGTCCGGAGAAGAGTTGTTGCATGACACCTTTTTTGTATTGCTCCAGGAGTTCCTTTTTGCGGCAGAGCTGCTGTATCTTTTGATCGACGGTGGAGAGGAAGGCGGCGATTTTTTGTTGTTCGGGAAGGGTGGGGATCGGAATTTTAAGATGTTTTAGCTTTTTAAAATATAATCTTACCCTTGTTCCTCCCAGTTTTTGTTCAATGGCAAAACGTTTTAATTCATTTCCATGATTTAGTTTGTTGTATAAAAACATACTATCCATTCCAACAGTAGTAAAGACAGGGTACTCTTTACTCACAGCTCCTTTATCACATAGGTTGTTTATATTAAATTTAAACGTTGAATCGTCACTCATGTGTCGATATGTAAAATACCCTCTAGGAACTACACCATAATCTCCCTTATTTGCAACTTTTCTATTATTAAAATAATCACTTTGTTTGTATAGGCCAGTTCTTGAGGAGGTAAGAACTGGAAGCTCAGTATTGGCAGGTACTCTTTCCACATACAATTTTAAATATTGCTCTATTTCTCCTAAAGTCCATTCTCCCTTAAACTCTTTAAATCGCAGTGCAGGAACAAGCTGTTTTTTCTTTTCG
>CBDCPZ010000007.1:0-155454 GCA_965220465.1 Saprospiraceae bacterium
AGTACTACTGTTCAACCAACAGGGGGCAACGGTAATTATTCTTTTGTTTGGTCTGATGGCATCCTGACTTTCCAAACCCAAACCATAGAAAATCTTGAAGTAGGAATCTATAACATTATAGTAACAGATTCAAATGAATGCACGGCAACTGACAGTGTTGAAATCGCTAAGGAAGAAAAACCAATGATAACCATTTATGATGAATATGCCAATTACAACGAAGGTGAATTGACAGATTTGTATTTCGAGGCAAATTTGGATGGAGTTATCTTTCATTGGGAAATTGTTGATCATTCGAATATTGATTCTTTAGCATCAGATTATCTTGACTTTGGACAGACGGAAGATCTTATTGAAGAAGGGTTTCATTTAATAGCAAAACGTTCTCCTGGTTGGGTATTAATTAATACTTATCCTCAAAAAGGCAATTGTGTAGGAGATACTATTCAAACAAAGGTAAATATTTATCCTGGGGAGAAGGATTGTCCATTTATTCCTGAACTTGTGACTCCAAATGGTGATGGGAAAAATGATTATTGGGACGTGGTATTTCCAAATCCGAAAGGAGGGAGTGAATATTCGGTACAGGTATTTAACAGAAGCGGAGGTGTAGTTTTTGAAAGCAGTTCTTTTACTGAGCAATGGAGTGCAAATGGGTGCCCTGATGGCGTTTATTTTTATATTATCACTCATCAACTACAACAAACACAATGTAAAGGTGCAGTTACGATTCTTCGAAACTAATTAGAGCGGAATTCTTTTGTGATAAAAATTATTACTCCTAAATCAAATACAAATGATACCATTCTTTACAATTCATAAATTAATTCTTTCTCTATTATTGTCATTCCTTTTGTTTGGAGTATTAAATGCTCAACAAATACCGATCTTTGATCAGTATAAATATTCGCCTGAATTATTTAATCCTGCATATATGGGTGATGGCTTTTTTAGTCTGCAATATAAGATGGATTTTATGGATTTGGATAAGAGCTATGCTCCACAATCATTTGCAATAAGTTCTGATTTATCTTCTATCCTTAATTTATCACAAAAAAAGATTGGATTTGGTCTTAGTTTAATTTCTGATAAGGCGCATATAATAAATCTGTTAAAAGTCAAAGCATCATTTGCATATCACTTGATAAAAAATGAAAATAATGATCTTTCAGCCGGCATCGAAGCTGGGGTTCTTTCGCAAAAGATGGATTTTTCGGATACACGGATTACCGATCCTATAGATGCTGTAATTTATGATGGTGTCACAAGTAAAGCTGTTTTCGATGGAGGTTTTGGTCTTCAATATCGTTATACAATCAGTGATGGGCAGGAGTTTAATGTAAATATTGCCATGCCCCAATTATTTACAAGTGATTTGATTTATAATGAAGGAAGAGAGTTTGATATAAGTACTCATATTTTAGCAGGATTAAGTTATCGTTTTCCTGTAGGTGAAGGGTTTGGTCTTGAACCTCTTCTTCTTTACCGTGAAGTGGGTGGAGGTAAAAAATTGAAAAAAGGGAATGTGGATCTAAGCATTAGAGGACACTTTCTGTATGACCGCCTATGGTTTGGAGTAGGAACGAGATTGGCAGCTTCTTCTTATAATTTTAGTTTTGGTGTAAAGGTCATTGACAATTTTAATGTGGCGGGAAGTTTTGAGCTACACAATTTCTTGGGAAATAGCTGGGAAATATTGCTTTTGTATACTTTTAACGTTCCGGAATCAAAACCGAAACCAGTTGTAATAGATACTCCAAAAGAAGAGATTCGGCCGGTACCTCCCCCCCTTGATGCAAAAAGCGAAACACAGAGAATCACTAGTGAACTTAAAGCACTTGAGTTAGAAACAACAGGTATTACTTCAAAAATTATTGATTTAAAGAAAGAAGTAAACCAGAATCTACAAATAGCAAAAAGAGCCTATGATGAATCTCAATATATTGGTCTGAGTAAAGGTGGGATAACAGCTAAACTAAGTAAAACCGACGAACTACTAAAGGAAGCAGGAAAAGGTATTAATCAAATTGTGGCGATTGCCATCGCTGCAAATCAAAATATGGTAAGTGCCCAGCAATTAGTAATAGAAGCAGAAGGGGAAGGCATAAACTCGAAGAAGATAAACAAATATTGGAATAACACGAAAGAAGAATCTGATCAGGCAGTAGCTACTTCTGATGAAGTAGTTAAGGATTATACTCGATTAGTAGGGAATATTCGAAATGTTGAAAAATCAAATGGCATTTTTAGTGTTGATCTGAATTTGATGGTGACAAATAAGGACTTAAGAGGTCTAGAGGATTATTATCAAAGTGAATTAAACGGAGCAATCGGCCTTCCCGAAAAAATCAAACCTGTTAAAGTAAGTACAGATGGATTTTCAGTATATCTAACATATGAATTTCCCTATAATCGTGAAAACTTTAACCTGGAAAAAGAAATAAATAGGCAGCGTTTTCTAGCTGATCATATTCTTCAACAGATCAAAGAGTTGAAAGCTGAAAATATAAATATCGAATCAATAACTATGAATGCCTCAATGCAGGAGCGAGTAAGTTCGCTCGAAAATACGCCAATTTCAACTCCTTATGTGGAGGAATTCGGCTTTAGAGTAACAGTTGATTATCGATTTTTCGATGACCTGGAAAAAACGATCGATGATGCTAGTCTCACGATTCAAAAAGGAGAAATAAATCTAAAAGAATTAGCTTGTTTAAAATTGTACGGCTTCAAACGGTATTTTAACAAGAATGGAACTGACACATCATTCAACTTGGAAATGACGGCTCCAAATTATAACCAGATTGAACCGCAGGTCTATTCAATAGTAATTGAAGTCAAATAGTAATTATTCCTTGAGTTGTCAAAATGTAATATTAATAATTGAATTAAATTTCTGGAAAAAGTAAAATCAGCAATAATGAAAGTCAGAAAGAAAAATAGAGGACAAACCGAAATGGAAAAGAGAAACACAGCCATCACCATTTTTATTTTGTTTGCGATAACTCCTTTATTTCTAACAATGTTTTTGGGCTTCTCTCTGAAACAATCTGAAGCTGTAAACAAAGACAAATTGTTCAAAAACTTGGAATCGCAGCGCAAAAAATATGATGACCTCAATCAAAATATTGCCAATTTGGACAGTGTTTTTTTACAAGCAAATAAATTGTTTAAGCAATTTAAAGATGAGGAAGCAAAAAACTTAAAGAGAGAACTTGGAGACATTGAAGATAAAACTGATTTGAATGAATGGGATAAGGATAGGGAGGAAAAAGTTAATAATTATATACGAAAGATTAATAAAGTTGAAAATTCTTTTGATTTTGGCAATTCTGTTGAGAAAAATAATTTACTCATATTGGCGAAAGAATGGCTTAAGGAATTTATAGAAGCAAAAGATAATGAGCTATATGCGAAGCAATTGATAAAAGAACAGAGCTTAGAAATTCAAGATGGCTCAGATCTCGAAATCCTGGAACAGGATCTTCGAATGGAAATAGTAGAACTAAAAAATGAATTAAAAAGTAAAGAAAAAGAATTAGAATTATACAAAGATTTCAATGAGAAAAATGAATCCAAAATGATAAGTAAATATTCAAGCTTGTTAGCTGTCAATGAAAAGACCAAAACGGCAATTAGTGTTGAAATTAAAGACATTGAAGATAAAATTCTCCCTGAGTTACAAAGGAAGTTATTTAATAATGAGTTTGACAAACTAAAGAATAAGCTGAAAAATAAAATCAGTACTATAAAAATTGAAGCTGGAAATATAAAAACAGAAGAATAATCAAATGAGTACCTATCTTATCATAGCTATTTCGGTTGCAGGCATTGGATTAATCCTAGTGATCTTTAAGTTAATGAAAAAAGGAACAAAGATCGCTGCGAAACTACCAATTAATTTTCTGACTTTTTTCCTGATTTATGCTATTTTAGGATTGACCGGTTTTTTATTGAAAGAGGAAGTGGCTCAACACCCCATATTGATAGGACTTCTTCTTTTACTTGTATCTCTTACCGGAGGAATTATCATGACCAACAGACTTTATGAAAAGTGGGAGTGGAGTATGGCATCAGTTTTTGGCAGAAAGTTATTATATTTATCCGGGATCGTTTTGGTGAGCTTTGTGGCTTTTGCTACAGTATTTTTATTTTGTGAACAACGTGGGATTCCACAAGGGATTTTTAAAAACGATTTAGTTTGGTGGTTGTCAGGATTGATTCTTATCATGTTGTTACCATTATTGCTCAATCATCTTCATTTTTTGTGGAATGAAATTCCGAAATTCAGAGAAATTATCCCTGTTTTTGAATTGCCGATTGGAACTTCGCCACCTTTTATAGAATCAGGAGGACCAGCAATTAATTTCATGTTTATAATTCCTTTGGATTATGGGGCTAAAGAAATCGTTAAATCAAAAGTATCCGTTCCTTTTAACAAGTCTTTGGCCGAGGCTTTTCATTATAAACTACATGAGCATAATATCGTTAAAAGATTTGCAAAAAAAATCATTTTTGCTGAGGATAATAAGAGGGCAAAAGTTTATGGCTGGTGTTTTTATAGAACAAAAACGATATGGTGGGGATGGTGGGAAAAAAAATATTATTTAAATCCTGAATCAAACCTTGGAGAAACTATTTCCAAAGGAGAATCAATCTTCGTAGAAAGGGTGAAAATTTGGGAGAACTAAATTGAGTGTTATGAATTCAAAGTTAAAGTATTTGCCGATCTACTGGAAAAATGGAATGTCTTTTTCTGAAGATCATTTGAATAGCCAGTTTCTGGCCATCGCTGATAAGATTAGAGATGCTTCAGCATTGAACCTGACAAACAATAACTATGGATTGTTGGGAGGAGATGGTCAATTGAAATTTTCTGAGTCTTTCAGGGATAATATCAATAATGAAAAAGTAGAGGTATCATATTGTAGGGCAATCACTCAAAATGGCTCAAGGATCGAAATTCTGGATCAAACTTGGGAGGAATTAAATAAACCATTATCAGAATTGATTGGTTCGAAAAATCTGGATACATCTAAGTTTTGGTACGTCCTGCTGATTGTTGATCCATTCACTCGTATTCCTGAAGGTATTGAGGATGAACAGGAAAGCCCCAGAAGAAAACCTAATACCAGACCGGCTTATCAATTAGAATTAATATCATTGAATGATCTTAAGTTAGACAATTTGGCGAATGCTATCCCTATTGCTAAGTTTGAAATAACAAGCTCAGGATTGAGAAAAATAGAAAATTATATTCCTCCATGCTCAAGAATCAACAGCCATGAAAAGCTTATCAAAAAATATGAGAGCTATGATAATTATTTAACTGCTCTTAAGGAAAGTTCGCAAAATATTATTACTAAAATTAAACACAAGCGAAAAAACAAAGAAAACAATGCCTTAGCTGATGATATAGATACTCTTTGTAAGAAGTACTTAGAATATTTTGTAATTTCCTACGATGAATACAAATTAAACTTTAAAGATTTACCACCGGTTAAATTGATGTGGTTTTTTGCCAAACTTGCAAGAGTTTTGAACCACTCGATGGATATGGCTTATGACAAAAGCCATATGCTTAAATATTTTCATCAGTATGCTGCCGATATTAGTGCTGCTGAAATAGGCAAAATAATTAATAATACATTTGAGACTAATTATGTCCATTTTGATATATCTACCTCATTAACTGCTGTAGATACGTTTCTTGAAACTTTGCATGAAATTTTCAAACGATTAGAAAAACTGGATTTTAGGGAATTAGCTCCGAGGAATATAGTCAGACAGGACATCATTTCAGATTCTAATAATGAAACGGATAGGGCGATAAGAAGAACCCCCAATATCAAAATTAAACGCCCTGGAAATTCTGAAAACTTAGAGGATGAACTTGAGTGATAGAATCAATATATTCCATTCACTATCAGATATTTATATGTAATGATAACTTTGAAATAAAAATTGATTAATTTACTTGGTTTTATGAAATAATTGAATTATTTTCATCATACATTAATAATCTTAATCTATGGCAAAATCACTTTATGGATATCGAATTGGTGCTGATGTGAAAGAACAAGATGCCCCAACAGGAGTCAAGCTTGTACCTGACAATAAGACCCTCCTGGCTTTACCGCTTAATGACGATCATGATGATGATGTTAATCCGGTACGCCTAACAAGTGTTAAAGAAATTTTTGAACATTATAAACCTTCCAAAGAAGTTGAATTAAAAACTGCAGAAGGAGATTCGGAAGAGCTACTGCTAAAATTTAAAAACCTCAAAGATTTTACAAAAGATGGCATCATTGAACAAAGCCAGGTGTTGAAGGATTTACAAGAACAGGAAAATGTATATTCAAGAATGCAGGATGTCTTGCAGAATAATTCGAAGCTTCAAACTGTCCTCTCCAATGATGACTTTAAAAAAGACTTTTTAGAATTGTTAGAAACTTTGATTGAAGAACTTAGTGAAACTGAATAATACCATGAATGAAAAGGCATTACAACTCCAGCAAAAAGTAAAAGAAAAAGTTGAAGTCCTCAAAAAACAAGGAGGATTTAAAATCCTGGAAGGCATAGTGGATGGCAAAAAGGGCATTCGGGATATGAATCCGAAAAATGAGGCCAGGCGAAGTGCATACCTCACCGATACAGACAAAGCTGATAAAAGAAGGGCATTAAAAGCTGAATTGGAAGTCTTGAAAGGTTTGGTCGAAGCAGGTGGTTTGGTCCAGTCTACAGAGCTGGCAAAAAATAAATCTGAAGAGTTAAGCAAAATTCTGAATGATAACCTAAGCGCAACCTTCGAAAAAACCAGGGATCTTGAAAAAGCTTACCGCGCGGTTGAACTTTTTTTCAGGAATGCAGAAGAACAGAGTATCCGGAATTTATATTTTCTCAATATACCACTGGAAGAATTCGTTAGCCCTGAAAATACTCATTTAAAGGAAGAACTCGCCAAGCATTTTGATGAAAATTTTGACCGCTTCTCCTTAGAAGATAATTATTCTTTGTTTGTCATTCCCGGTTATCTGGGAGACAGTCTTGAATATTGGAGTAAACAAGCTTCTAAATATAGAATTACATTGGTCACAGATTATACGGATGAATTAGAGTTCGAGTCTATTGAAGATAACATTGAAGAAAATAAAATTTCCGGAGATGCCCGACATCTTGCAAATACGATTGTAACCTGCAACTATGCTGTAGTCCGGAAAAAGAATGAAGGCATTGAAGATGATGACCTCTTTTTACCTATGTCGATTCCGCTTGCCGGTAAGATGTATAGTGGTAACGGGATCCAACCTTCTGCAGGCAGAAAGCATGGTAAAATTGACGGGGTATTAGGTACTCGATTGCCTCTTTTGCGTACACATGTTGATAAAATCGATAAGATGGGTATGATTCCCATCATTTATGAAAGACAATGGGGAACAGTGGCTATGTCTGATACAACCCTGGCTAATGAAAGTACAGACCCGGATCATAAGGCTATAGGAGTAGTCAGAGCTAAAGACTGGATTGCAAAAATATTGTTAGACTATTTTAATTCACTTACTTTTGAGAACTTCGATGGTAAGATGCGAAGAGATATCGAAAGTCAACTCAATAAATTCTTTGATAAAATCAAAGGACATGGAAAGCTGATAGAATCATTCTCGATTGATGGGCCAAAAGTAGATCCTAATAACCCTCAAGCCGTTATGATTTCTATTAATGTTAAACCTTATTTTGCAACCAAACACTATGTGATTGATTATTCAGGGACTGATGGAAGTTTTTCCCACGAAGAAAAATAAATATAATACCTTATTTGTTTTAATGTAATAGCGTTAGAAAAGAAGCTTGCATACACATACTTGAAAACAAAATAATTACACCATTTAAGAAGGGTGATTTGACCTGATTTTGTTCAGGCTAAATCTTTAAGAAATAGTGGGATATGGATCCATGAACAGGGTCTTAATCACATGGGTTTGTCCTATACTTTCATAATAAGTATATGTAATACATTATGAACCCAGTATATACAATATTTGTATGATTCCAAAACGTTTGTAGAACAAACTATAACTCTATTTAATAATTATTTAAAAACCAAAAAACCCCCTTATTATGGCTTCAATCATCAAAATTTTATTCTCATCTGACAATATTCCTGAATGTGAAGTAATTGCTACTGAATATAGCTTTGCACAAAACGTTGACCCTATCGGGCAGCCTGCCGGTGAAGTTATGGGAGGACTAATTTCCGTGACAATTGAAAGTACAGGAAGTGATACCCGCTTCGGCTGGATGGTAGCTTCTGCGATGAGACAAAACGGTGAATTAAAATTCATTGATTCTAATAACCAGACTGCCAAGACTGTCGCATTCACCAATGCATATTGTGTTGGTTATAAAGAAGAATACGAAGCCTTTTCAGCAGGTAATACAGGGGTAACTGTTAAGGAAGCTGCCCGAGAAACGCTTACCCTTTCTTGTGAAGAAATAGCCGTTGGAGGCGAATCTCATGTCAACTCCTGGATAGCTTAACAAGCTGATTTTGAACGATAAAAGGTAGTCGAAAATTCTATCTGACAAATCACCTGACCTTTCGGGTAGAAAGATAGATCGAAAAGGTTTGTGTAGGAGATTCAGACGTAGAGTAGACCAGGCTTAACAAATTGGTCGTATTGAATGATCGATTACCCTAGTTTCGATTCGTTAGCTAAAATACTCGTTTTATTTTGGGCAATTAGTAATGCCTGATTGCCCAAATATAAAATTTTATAAAAGAGAAAACGGTCCTTGTTTTTTGGTATTTCGTTCTGGTTCGTTTCTAAGGCTGTAACTAATGTATCAGAGCAATGCTTTTTTCTCCATTTCTTAATCCCACAAATCAATATTTTGGCAACAGCTACAGTAACCACTTATTTCGACGGGGTTAAGCTATTACCCTATCATGTTCAGATAGAACAACGTTCTGACTGGCATCACCAATTCAAGATCACAGTATCGACCGAAAAGGCCAAAGTACTGGGAGGAGACAAGACTGCTTCAGAAAGCGAAGTGATTGATAATGCTATTGTCTATGTTGGAGAAATAGTGGAAATCACTATTGAACGCCCTGCTGGAACTTTCAACTTCAAAGGTTATGTGACGGATGTGCAAATTGATCAAACCTATGCTGGCGATTCCTTTATTATTTTCAAGGGATTCTCTCCTACTTATCTTTTGGATGGTCAAAAAAGTGTGGCTTCCTATGAAGATCAAACTCTGGAAGCAATTTTTAACGATGTAATGAGCAACTTTCCGGCAAATACTGCAAAGAATGTCAATCCGATATACACCGATCCCATTCCTTATGTGGTTCGATACAAAGAAACCCAATATCAGTTCCTAAGCCGCCTGGCAGCAACCTATGGCGAATGGTTCTATTATGATGGAGAACAGATTATTTTTGGCGACCTGCCTTCCAGCCCTCCTAAGGTAGAACTTAACTTTGGCTCCGATAGTATGCTTTCTTTCAACTATGGGATCAACATTCGACCTTCCAGTTTTAAGCAACAGTTTTATAAATATCAGGACAATGCACCGGTAGAGCAATCCGTAGCCGATTATAAACCCGGTTGGCTCGACTCGCATAGCAAAACCTCTCTGGATACCTCCAATGAGCTTTTCCCGGAGGAAGGTCTGGATCCGGTCACTCATGCCATAATAGATAGCAATCACATCAAACATCTTGCAGAAGCAAAAAAATCTTCTATTCTAAGTGACACCATGCTCTTCACCGGGCAAAGTGCAGACCCCCGGGTAATAGTTGGTGCGGAGATAGAGGTAAGTTCCAGAAAAGGTTTTATCGGTAATTACCGGGTAATTTCGGTTACACACAGTTTTAGCCCCAACCGCGATTATATCAACATGTTCCGCGCCATTCCTGCTACCAGTATGTCGCCACCCGCTAACCGCAACGTTGTGACGCCCAAAGCAGAGGCTCAAGTCGGCGTGGTAACCGATAACAACGACCCCGATAAACTGGGCCGTGTCAAGGTTAAGCTAAAATGGCAGGAAGGTAATACGCCATGGATCAGGGTGCTGACCAACCATGCTGGTGAAGACCGGGGTCAGGGGATTTATGGAAACTACTTTATTCCTGAAAACGGTGATGAGGTAATCGTTGATTTCGAGCAAGGTAATCCGGCCCGGCCTTACATACTGGGCTCGCTTTATCATGGAAGTATACCACCTGAATTTGCCGATGCAGAAAATAATTTGAAGGCGATTAAAACACGGAGTGGGCATATTTTGAAGTTTGATGATACGGCAGGAGCGGAAAGTATTTTGATAACGGATATGAACGAAAACCTTATCCATATAGATACAGCTAATAATAATATTACCATAACGGCAGGAGCAAACATGACCTT
This sequence comes from Saprospiraceae bacterium, assembly GCA_965220465.1. Taxonomy (GTDB): domain Bacteria; phylum Bacteroidota; class Bacteroidia; order Chitinophagales; family Saprospiraceae; genus JAHDHW01. The sequence goes on from CBDCPZ010000007.1 coordinate 10,416, forward strand.
GAATTCCACGAACATGCAAGTGAATGTAGAAGAAACCATGGAAATTACAGCCAATAACCTGATCGTAAAAACCAAGGAAAATATCGAAGTATTGGCTAAGGGAAATATCGACACTGCATCCGAAGGAGATACTTCCATTTTATCAGAAGGGGACACTTCTTTGCAAGCGAGTGGAGACACGACAATAAGCAGTGATGGGGCTGTCACTATTGAAGCAACAACAGATGCTACACTAAAAGGCCAAAATGCAATAGTTGAGGGACAGATAGGAGCGGAGTTAAAAGGAACACAAGCCAAAGTACAGGGTAAGGCCACTGCCTTGTTACAGGGGGCGAGTGGTAAAATTGATGTTGTTTAATAAATTAAAAACTATGCCAGGTCCAATAGCCACTTTAGGAAGTATGCATGTTTGTCCGATGGTCAACGGTACAGTACCTCATGTTGGAGGACCGGTCACCGGACCGGGGACACCGAACATTTTGGTGAACAATAAACCAGCGGCTGTGATGGGAGACATGTGTGTCTGCACAGGCCCACCTGATGTGATCGCACAAGGTGCCCCCTCTGTATTTTTTAATGGAGTGCCCGTAGTCTGCCTCGGAGATATGACAGCTCATGGTGGTGCCATTACGGTAGGAGAACCTAATGTGATTGTGGGAACGGCTACACCAAGCCCCTCAGCTACTATGGCAGTTGCCAAGATCCCTTTTCCTGAGATTTCGATACCTGATCGTTTATCAGGGAAAAATAGTGAGGCACTAGCTAAACAGGAAGCGTTAAAAGAAGCGGCAGAAAATAATGAAGGCGAACCACGAATATATAACCTCCAATGGATTAAAGAAGATAAGGTGGTACACTCCTCAAGAGTTTTAAGAGAAGTTACCCTAAGAGCTCATGTACAAAATATTAACGAAGGGGTAAGTGTCACTTTTAAAGTAAATAGACTTGTGGATAAAACTTCTCTTGATGGTTATAAAAGTACTCAGGAAGAAGAAATCGTCGAACTCACAGGGATTGTAAAAGACAAAATGGTAGAGGTAGTATGGGAAGTAGAAGATGTGACAGAAAAAGATCAGGTAAAGGACCAGAATGATATACAAGAAACTTCAGCATACGATTTTTTGAATGATATAGATTTTAGCATATAGCGATTATAATATGAAAGTAGAATATCCCTTACTACCAAGATATCGTTCCAACCCGAGTGAAACAGATAAAGAAAAAACAATCGCTCTTTATTATGGGCACAATAATCAAGCGGGATTTTTTCCGATTGGTGTAAATAACGCCTGGCATGGTGGTATACATATTGAGGACTTCAAAACAGATATACGTACCATTGCCGATGGACGAATCATTGCCTATCGTTTGCCAGAGGATTATTTATATGAAAAAGGAAGTAAAAAAAATAAATATTCAAACGGCTTTATCTTGATTCAGCACAATATTGAAACTCCTCGAAAAGTAAAACTTCGTTTCTATAGTTTGTATATGCATTTACAACCAAAAAGAGAAATGCTACAAAGTGATAATATTCCGGATTTTTATGCCCAAAGAAATCTAGAGGTAATACAAAATGATAAAGCCCTGGGGCTTAATGTTAGACCATATGAGGTCAAAATATCACGAAAGCTAGTAGAGGTAGACAATGGAATGTACAAAAAGGTGTTTTATAAAGAAGTTGACAAACATGGTCGAACAAAAGAGTATATGTTTATCCCTCGGGGTTCTTTTCTTACAGAGGTAGAAAATGTTCCCCAGGATCATTGGACCAAAAATCTAAAGGGAAGTTTGAAAGATCTATATGTTGTATGTATGTATCAAGGTGAAAAAGTATGTGCTAATAAAAATTACATGACACCAAAAGGAGATGGGAAATGGCTGATTAGACATACTGCAAATGATGAGGATAAATTCACAAAAAACCCTCCAACAGGAACAATGCTTTATGATTCTATTGATGGCTCTTTCGAATCCATGGCATCTCCGGGGGAGCAATACGAATATTATCCTACAAAAAATGATAATTGGGTTAAATTGAAGTCTGGAAAGTTCATGTTAAAACAATCCAAAGTACATGGAAAAAAATTTGTAGAATGTTTCAAAAATCTCAAATCCCATTTTAAGGACCATATAGAATATAATAAGGTTGTAAATGTTGATGAACCAATAAAGGCAGGACAAATTATTGGGTCGCCAAGCCTGTATTATAATTCCAAAATTGAGGAAACCTATACTACTGCTCATATAGAAGTCTTTACAGATGATTCCAATTTATCAAAATTTATCGAGAACAATATTGATATAGATCGTACTTATTATGTAGTAGCCAAGGATAAAAAACTTCAAGTAGGAAAACCACTAAGTAATTATTTAAGTGCAAATGCTAAAGTAAAAATTTATCAAACAAAAGGGAATTTCACTCAAATTGGATTTGAAGACATAGAAAAGGTGGTTATCTATGAAAATAATCGTATTGAATACATAAATGAAAAAAAATACTACTTGATTAAAAACTTTGAACAAGTAAATACAGAGTTTGGAAACCTCCTGCCTCAAAATAGTAAAAAACTATATTATGTTGAAAGGTCTAAAAAGCAAGCAGACGGCACATTTTCTAAGACTACCAAGAAGGCTGAAGAGTTAGCTGAAACTAAAGCAAAGAAAAACGGGGAGAAGTTTGTTAAATACCGGAAAGTAAAATTTAAACATCCTAAAGATGGCAAAAGATATTGGATTGATTCGGACCAAGTTAAAGGTGATGTTGGTGAATGGGTAAAATTGGAAACTGATATAAAAGTCGTGTATGAAAAAGAACCTGGAGAAGACACTCAAAAAACGATTTCCATAAAAAAAAATACCAAAATAACAAAGCATGACGACAATAAGGATAACGAAGGTACCGAATGGTGGCTTGTGAAAACGCTATTACATGAGGGTTGGATAAAAAAAAGTGAACTGACCGAAATGAATCCTTACACCTGGTCTAACTATGGTTGGGAAATACTAGAAAATATCGGTGACCAGTATTTTTATCATTTCAATAATTTGGAGAAAAATACCAAACCTCATCAATTCATTAAACTAATAGTGAATCAGACGACTGACAAAGATTTTGATAATATGCTAACCAATGAGGAATTGAGACTAGCAATGCGTAATAAAGTGAGTTTGAATTTTATTAGCAAGCTAATTTACAAACACCCTAATGAATGGGATACCTCGAGGAATTTCGATAAGTTTGAAAGAGAGGTTAGAGGTTTATTTGAAAAGAGGAATAAGATAGTGTACAACTCAACGGAATTAGAAAATAAAAGTGCTGAAAAAACAAATAACTCCTCAGAATTAGAAAATAAACTTTGCGAAAAAATAGACATACTAGAGGATAAAATACTTAACTTAAGCTTCTGGGATCAAGTACAATCAGGAGATATTGCATCAGGTGCTAATCAAAAACTTCCAGCTAATCGCCCATCCCGTCAATTCCCAACGGATTCTAACGTATATCATTTCCATCCTATTGCTTTTGTAGAGCAGATGAAACTTATTACTGCACCTACTATACCGCCATGGATGGAGTACGCTTTTCAGGAGTTAAATTCCTTCAAAGGAGTAAGACAAAATGAATCTCCTTTAAAAGAAAAAATATATGAATACTTTGATTCCAGTAGTTACCCAGCAGGTACTTATAAGACAAACTGGTGTGCTTCTTTTATTAATTGGTGTTTTGAACAAACCAACAAATACAAAAAAACAAACCCTAAAGCCAATGTAGCAGCTTTTGATTGGTTAACACCTTCATTAGCAAAAAGAAAACGAAAGGAAGTGCAGGACTTAGAAGATGTGGATGGCTGGATTAACGGGGAATTAGTACGTAATATTGAAGATGCATTTTTAGGTGCAGTAATAGTATTTAATCACTCTCATGTAGCTTTTGTTGTAGGTCAATCTGCAGATAAAAAGGATTTGATTTATCTAGGAGGAAATCAATCTGATGGAGCAACAAATGATGGACCTGGAAAAAGAACAATTTGTACAAACCCAATATCTAAATCTAACATTAACAAATCTTTTTGGTTGTCAAAACCAAAAAGATTTAAAATCCCAAGTTTAGAATTACCTATAGTTTCTGCTGATGGTGGGGAATTAGGTTATGAAGATACTCACAATTAAAATATAATGCGGTTTAAATATTTTCTTATAATTTTATTATGTACTTATATTACCTTTTCTTGTAGAAAGGCAAATAAGAAATCTACTGAGCCTTCTCCTGTTACAAATTTAATTAAAAAAGAATCCAGCCCTAAGTCTGATGCTCAAAATAACATTAATGATAAAGTATTAAAAGAAATTCTTAAAAAACAGTTAGAAAGAGGAAAATCCGCATTATATAATAATTCTTTTGATGTAATAACTTATAGGTTTAGCTCTAAAGATTTAGAGGTAACATTACCTGTGCTGAAAGAAATGTTAATTGGTTATACGGCTCCGTCTAATGAAGAATTTAAAACTAAAGTAGAAGAAATATTTGGAAGAATTATCGATTATAAAATTGAATCAAAGTATTTATATGTTAACCTTAAAGATAATACTGATAAAAAGATGAAATTTTATAGAAATGATAATTCGATTGAAATTAATCCTTTCGGAATGTTTATCATAAAAGAAGATAATTTCATTACACCTTTATATGCTTTGCCTGAGATATTAAACTATAAAGAAAAGTATCCTGAAATATACGATTTTGAAAAAACCATGAGTACTAATTCAAGAAATGATGATGGAGAATCCATAAAGTTAAATAAGTGGATGGACGATAAGAGTAATAATTTAATTAAGACAACCAAAACATTTGTGGCAAGAAACAGATATCTATTTAATGATGATAAAAGCCAATTAAATTGGTTATTATTAAATGATGAAGAATTTATGGAATTGTTAATTCGAACCTATGATTATTCTAAGGATCAAAAACATAGAATCTGGTTTGAAAAAAGAAATTAATCCACTTCAATAAAAGCTCGATATGCCAAAACCCTTATTCAATTTTACAGCTGAAATTAAAGGCACTGATATAAAAAGCGGGAAAAGCTCCGAGTTAATTCCAACCCCTAATTTTTTAGTTAAAAAAGTGGAAGGGCCGTTTGATAAAGGTAACAAATTGATGGAGGAAGTAGTTGAAGGGAACACCTATGTTTTCAAAGCCACGGAGTTTGAAAAATCTACTAACCTCCACAAATTATATAATTATGTTAATTGGGCTTATGAAATTGACGGAAACGGAAAGCCAATACCTTTGAACGTACAAAATTTTTATGATAAAAATAATAATACCGTATATATTAATTATAAATACTACCCTAAAGAGGCTGATAAGGATAAAAATAGTATACGAATATATGCTTACGTAAATAGTTCTTCAAAAGATGTCAGTGTTGAGGTACCTGTTGTTAGGTTTCCTTTTATAATTGCTCGTTCAGTTAAAAGAGCTGGAGTTTGCTACGGAACTAATGGCGTGAATTTTACTAGAGAAGATATCAAAAACCTAAATGTAAGTTATCCAAAGGAAAAATTGAAATTAAGACAATACCTTGAAAATGGATTTGATGATATTGGAGACGATGTTGATGCGAAAGATAAAAACTCAAGGGTTAAGTATGCAATGGACTATATTGAAGAATATAATGATAATACTGATGATGAATTGTTTGATATTTTTAGGAATGATTTAGATGATTGGGCATTAGGAGACCTAGATGATAATCTACATGATATGGTAGATTTCTTCAAAAGAAATTCTAAAACCTCTAATAAATATGAAGATAGGAGATTGACAAATGCTATTGCAAACCATGAAAAAACAAAGCAATTTATAGAAGGTTTTTCTCCTCTATTAAAGAAAGCACTTGACAACAATGTCCATTTATTAAATAATTTAAAAGTTAAAGATACTAAAAGTCAATTTGTTAAAACTCAATATGACAAGGGCGTAGGTGGTAATCCAAGTGTTTTGGGTATAGAAGGCCTTCAAGATCTTAATAGCCTCAAGTATGATGATAAGTTTAGTGGGCTTGGTATTTCTGTTGATGGAACTCAAGCCTATAATATTTCTTTAATAGAATTTACGCTTGAAGACAGTTCATATCAAGGCAAATTTAAATTAGAAATATTTGACCATTTTGGATTAGATTCTGCTGATATTTTAAAAGATACCATAAGAAAGCATGAAGAGTTTATTTGTTGGTTTATGCTTCAACACCTAAGAGGATTTAAGCCTTTTATAACTTATATCCCATTGACCTATAACTTCAGTGGTTCCTTAAACAATGCTCCTTTAAAAATAAAAAGAGATGAAGGTAACTAAAAAGTTAATAATTGTATTTCTTCTTGGAACTCTAATATTTGGTGGATATGTTCAATATAAGAAAATGACTTTTGACAAAATTTATGAAAATAGAGAGGATTATGCTTTTATCTATTCTTCTTTGTACAAGACAGGGAAATTGGACATTATCAAATCATACCTAATTGACTATTACGATTCAATCGCTGATTTCAAGAAAATAGGTAGTCAAAATGTTTATTTGTCATCTATTGCAAACCAAACTAACGATACTAATATTATTTCTACATCAAACTATTTGATGGAAATAGGATTTAACAATGCCCAAATCAGCTATAATGATAGTTTAAAATATGAGGTTCAGATAAGGCGAACATTTCTTAGGTATAAATTAATACCAACTTACCATTATTTGATATATAGTAAAAGGCATGCATATAAATATCGTTTCACAGCTAATAGTTATTGGTTCTTTTATTCATCTGAAGGCGAACGATATGATTATGATAATTTTCTTGATTTTAGGCCAGAATGGAGTTTGCCTTATTTTGAAGCTTTTGAGTTTTTTAGAAAAAATCCAACATTTATTCATGAACATTAACGTTTTGTAACATACTGAAAAAAAACAATGCACAGATATTACTAATATTTGAACAATATGACATTTAATTAAGGGCTTGGCGGCTAATAAGTTTGTGCTTTGAAGTGCGTAACAATTTTTTACCACAAACCGTTATGTTCAGCTACTCCTGATCCGCAGTAGCCTCCCGCGCCATCTCAATGAATGATTCTGCATCCCTTTATCACAAAGTTTCTATTGATGATATAGAGATTGAAGGGAATTTAAATGATGGAAAAAGGAGAGAGAGGAAAAAAGAAAAGCATGGTATGATCTCTTATAAATGCTCGTACTTCTTTATAGACTATGTACTTTTGGAGTTCCTGATTTGATATACCAATCAAAGTTGAAATCCTGTCTGTGGAAAGTGGTATTTATTGGCTCCTTGTTGTAAATTTGACAGCCAGTTGTTACATCGGGGCAAAATGGAAATATGGCTGTATAGAGGCTCTTTCAGAGTAATTAAATTAATTAGACATTTGTAATACGTGGTCAATAAAGAGAGGAAGATTCAAAGTACAAATACTATTTAAAAAAACAAAATGCTAAAAAACCCATACTTCTACCGAAAAAACTTTCAATGCTTTGTAAAAGGGTTCATTGTACCTAAAGAATATATCGGTAATTGTACCCTTGCTGATTTAGAGCGTATATTAGGCTTTCGGAGAGAAAGATTAAAGCAGGGAGCTGCTTTTGCTCAACTTTACACTTTGCCTGCAATGGAAGAGCTGGAGTATTTTGGATCTACAGCAACTCCTTCGCATAGATGGGAGGAGCGAAGAGCTGATTTGAGTAATAGAAATATAGAGGTGATCAGCCAGAGTAGATTAATCAATGCAGCTTATAGGTATCTTAATCCTTCGACTAAGTTAATCAAAGTTATTCCTTTAAAAGATCACAATCCTATGTTAAGTGAAGATCAAAATTGGCCTCGAGGAATTGGAGCTATGCAATATAAATTGATAAGGAAAAAAGCGGCCTTTATTATTGATGTGATAGAGGACTACCCAAATGGTAAATTTAAATAAAGGAGACTTCAATTTATTAGATTTGTTCAAAGTTCGACTTTAGCATTTTTGCCGCTGGCGGCTCCATTTTTTTCATTAATAAAAAAATAGAGGAAAAAAATCTAGACGGAAAAAAACTCGCCAATCGGCTCAAACACCTTTTCCGTCATTTGATTTAATTTTCTCAGATAACAAGTTCAGATGAAACATAAAAACGTACTAAATTCATTTAAATAAAACCTTGGCGGGCCTGGAAAGTCAAAATACGAGGGTGCGGGAGCCTGCTTTGAGTTGAGCATTTATTTTGACGAGAATTTTGGGTACTTTTTTTCGACTGAAAAAGTACCTCGCCGAAGGCACTCATATGACTTAAAATTAATTTATTCTAAAATAAGATAACAAAAGATTAAAACTTAAAATATTGATAAACAGTATATTGTAATTTCCTCTTAGAAGGAAAAAACATATCAATAAGAATCGATATTTATGAAAAATGCTAAAGTCGAGCTAAGAATTTGTTTAAATTTAGTTCACTAGGTTCATGAATCTTCGATTTCTATTGCCTGAAAATCAATACCTTTAATTTGTGACGGGATGAGCCTGAATCAAAATAATGAATTCATTTAGCTCGCTAAACTTATTAATTATCTTTTCGCCAGAACCACAAACTCCTGATTTTCAAACTAAAATAAATTTTAAACAAGCTCTAAAGTTAATACATATGCCAGACTACTTTTCCAGCCCCTTCCCATTCCACAAAATCATAAAAAAATCAGCTGCTGTTCCAAAGCTTGATTTGGAAGAATCCATCCGTACCCATATCCGTTCTTTGGTGCTGATGCGGGTTGGAGAATTTGCTTATGACAAATCATTAGGCTTTGAGATGTGGGATCACGACAAACAAGTATTCTATCATGAACAGGCGCCGTACTATGAAGATAAAGATACGAAGAAAGGCCTGTTGGAAAAGTCAACTATTGCGAGAAAGAATTTTAAAGATAACCTCAAAAATATCATCGAGGAAAACGAACTTAGGCTAAAGAAAGTTTATGTTCGATTTAATTTTGAAAAAGTGGACGGCAATTTATCCGTTTATCAACGTAAGATTATTATTGAAATACATGGAGAAATAAAAAGCACCGGAAAGGTATTATCTCCTCCTTTTAAAATGAGTATCTTGTATACCCCCTTCCAAGTGGAAAGTAATTAAAAAAAACAAGTAATGGCGAAAACCAGCAAAGATATTGTTCAGGATCTATTAAAAGAAGCGAACTACTATTGGTACGATGACAATGAGGATAATGTAAAGCAGTTGAACCCGGAAGATTTTGATCCGATTGTTGACAAAATTTTCAAAGCCAATGCCGTAGAACTGGAAAAGCTTTATGCAGAAATTGATGAATCACATAAAGAAATAGTATTAGGTTTGTCGCAATCTCTGCTGCCTGACCAATCTTTACTTCCTGAACCAGGTTATACAGTGGCCCAAATCAAACCTAAGGCTTCCAGAGTTTATACTTCTATCGAAGATTCTTTTCAAACTATTGGTCAAAGTGATACCGGTGAAAAGTTTAAATATTATTTTAGTCCCCTGTTTGAGCACGATTATCCCAAGTGTGAAATAGTGGCGATCCTTATGGACAACGTGGCTTTGCAGGTAGAAAACAATGAACCGGTGATCGTCAAGGAACTTCAGGGTGGAACAGAAACTTCCTGTATTTGGCTTGGCTTGGATATCGGTAAGGTAAATGAAAAGGATAGCATTTCCTTTTTCCTTGGAAATAATATCGTTGATGAATTTGATAAAAACAACCATGTCTTTCATTCTGCAAAATGGTTGCTCAACGGAGAAAAGGAAAAGGAATTAATCGTAAGAAAAGGAATTAGCTCCTTTAATACTCATTTAAAAAAGGGATCACCACCGAATATTTTCGAAGCTATGGATATCCCTAATTCCTATGAAAAGCAAATTTTCAGCCGGCTCAGAAATAGTTTTATTCACATTTCTACCCCTTCTGATATTGAAAATTTTAAGTATCGGGTCCCTCCCCTTTTTGAAGGTAGTGAATTGACATCAACCCTGGACATTAGTAAGCCCATATGCTGGATAAAAATAGAATTGTCATTGGCAATCCCAAATGATTTTTTAATTAAAAATATTTTATATCCAAACTGTATTCCACTGGTTAACAGAAATTTGAAGGATAGTTTTGTGATGAAAAGCAATTATGACAGGATCTTGCTCCCTATGCCTACCAGCGACTTTTTTCTGGATGTTCATAAAGTACAAGACACAAAAAACAAAGAAGATGACCCGGAAACAGAATATCAAAGGGTAGACTTCCTTCATCCGGATAGTCGACCAGGAACCTTTACTCTTCGAAGTGGTTCTCGTGTCCGGAGATTAAACAGAACAGATGCAACCCGACGAATACATCGCTTGATGGAGGTCATAGAAGATGAGTACAGCACTTTTAAAGAAAAAGGTGTAAATCGTTTGAAAGAGGATTTTGATGTTATAGAAAAAGCAATTAACCGGATTAAGAGCCAGCTCCCTGATTATTTTAGAGAAAAAGGATCAGGAGTTGCTTATTTCTGCATCGCTAATTTCAGACCCAAAATGTCCAGGCTGTATTACTATTATTGGGAGACACAGGGTGAATTGATCAAACATCTGGGTGATAAAATCGGACTTGAAGTAAGCTCAAGCGATATAAATATTTCAGATAGTAAATCGATTATTCCTATTCAACATGGAAAGGGAGAATTAAGCCCGGATGATTATATCAATCAGCTAAAAATATCGCTCATGTCCAGAGGGCGGATAATGACAAAGGGAGATATTGAACTGTATGTTCAGAGTCGGTATAGGCATATGTTAAAAGTAGAAAACATAGGGAGAAAACTTATGGTTTTGGAAGAGGGGAAGCGAGGAAGAGGAATTTTAGTTACTGTCAAATTGCTTAAACTCCTGACGCAAAAAGAAACTGAATTAATCAGAGTAGAATTACAAAATGACTTGAATGCAAAAAGCGCTTTCTTCACCCTCATTAAAGTAGAAGTGAATCATGAGAAATAATTCAAATTCTTCTAATGAGCTTTTTTTGCGGACCCTTATTGAAAAACTAAATACAGATGTCCTCTTCGAATGTTTTGCTGGATTGGTGGTAAGGTCATCCTCTTTGGATGTGAATGATATCCATGTTATTCCCAAAGAGAATCATCGGAGAAATTACAAAAATGATATCATACAAGCCCCACGTGAGGATGATTTTGACCCTAAGCACTATTTTGATAAAAATGATCGGGGTTTATTGATTATGTATACCAGTCGCAGTTCAATGCTGGATTATTTGCCGGAAGATTTTTATACTGAGCCTGATAATACGGATGAGTTTTTGACTGAAACTGGAGAAAAAAAATCAAAAGATGAAATTGAAAATTACCGTGAAAAGGTAAAAGAGCAATTAAAAAGTGCCCATCGTTTTTTCAAACCACTTGAAGTGGAATATAATAAAGTCAGAGTTAAGAGAGAACTCTATGAGTTAGATCAAATAGAAAATTTTGATAAAACCTTAGAGACATTTTGGGGAAGTTTTAAAGTTACAAACGGTAGATGGAAACGATTTTTTAGAACGCTTCATCTCGTATCCTTTATTATCGGTGATGAAAAGAAAACAAAGGCCCTTATTGAATTTGTTTTGGAAACCGAAGTTACCTTATCTTTTGATATAGAAGAATATTGCGAAATGGATGATGCACAACGAAAATCCTTAATGGGTGATGAAAGGATAATGGGATTTAATGTAGCCGTTGGTAATGCTGTTTATGATTATCTTGAAGTTTGTACTTTAAGGGTGGAGGATTTGTCAACCGAAGAATTTTTCGAATACTTTGATATGGAATCTGAAAATAGAAAATTACTTGATGAAATCGTAAAGTATTATTTCCCATTAAATCTGGAAGTAAGACTGGATTTTTCAATTAATCCACATAAAGGAATTGCAGATGAAAACAATTCAGTTGCTGTTCCTGTTTTGGGATATTCCTCAAAATTAGGTGTATAGCAACTTTTAACCCCCTTAATTATGTTACCAATCAATCTCTTAAGCTCCTCGAGCAAACTAGCTATTGAAATAGCACAAAAATTGGCCAAAGAATCCAATCAAGCCACCTTCGGATCTCCGCATTTGCTTATGGCTGCATTAAATAATAGAGTTGGCATTACCAGTTTCCTCGCCTTAATGGACAAGGATTTATCTTATTTAAAAGGATGGGCCCAATTCAGGATTGATGAATATCAGTCCAAAGGCCTTCCTTCTGAAGAGCCGGACGCAGATGATAAGGTACGACAGGTTTTAGATGTGGCCAAGACTTTTATGTTGATGTTCAACGAAAAAAGGATTGAACCTCTATCAATTTTATGTGCGCTGGTCAGACCTGAGGTTGGGTTTCCCAAAGGTCAAATCGGCAGCCTCAGACTAAATGAAGATGAACTGGTAGAGGCAATTTTAAATGATAGCACTATCCAAAAAGCCATTGACAAAGGACAGGGTGCTGATCCTTCAGGAGAACCTTCTTCTGGTCATTCTCCAGCTAATACAAAAGCGTTTTTACAATATTGTATCGACAAAATTGCTATGGCCTCTCAAGGAAAGATTGATCCAATCTATGGTAGAGAAAAAGAAATTCGTGAAATGGAGAATATACTCTGCCGTCGTACCAAACCTAATGTAATTATCACAGGAGAGCCTGGTGTTGGCAAGACTGCATTAGTCGATGGTTTTGCTTTAAAAATAGCAGAAGGAGACGTTTCTGAGTATTATCAAGCTGCAAAATTGTATCAGTTGGATATTGGCGCGTTGGTGGCAGGGGCATCCTATAGGGGAGAAGTTGAAGACCGTTTGAAAAAGATAATGACGGAAATCAAGCGAATGGATAAGGTAATTCTTTTTATAGATGAAATCCACATGATCTTGGATACTCAGGGTGGAGCTTCAGGCATTGCCAATTTACTTAAACCGGAACTTGCAAGAGGAGAACTCAATGTAATTGGTGCAACTACTACTAAAGAGTACAAGATTCACATTGAAAAGGACCCTGCATTCAGTCGTCGTTTCGATGTGTTAAAAGTAGAAGAACCCAGCATTCCTAAAGCAATTAAAATGGTGGAAGGTTTGAAGGGACTATTTGAAGAGCACCATAAGTTTAGCATGGATGATGTGGCAGTCTCCGAAACAGTCAAATTAGCCAAACGATATTTCCCTCAGCGCTTCCTTCCGGATTCAGCAATTGATTTAATGGATAGAACCATGGCCTCTTTCCGGATATTGGAAGATAATATGTCTTCCAGGATTGCCAAAGTAAGAGAAGAGCTAAAAACCTTCGCAGATGAAGCTTCAGAAGGCGATTGGCCAACCTATTGGGAGGATGTGATTAACGTTTTATCTCCCTTAGCATTGGAAGGGATTGAATTGGAGGAGCCGGCTACGGGAAGTGATTCTGCATCCTGGTTAGTTTATGTAAATAGCATTTTGGACAAATTGGAAAAAGGTGCTAAAAAGAAAAAAGAGGAAATTAGCCACAGCGATATCTCAACTATTGTGGCAATGGCTACCGGTATACCTACCGGAAAGATCCAAGCTGATGAGCAACAAAAGCTCATGGATATGGAAAAGTATTTAATGTCAAAAGTTATCGGACAAGACCATGCTGCTCATACAATTGCTAAGGCGATCCGCCGCAGCCGTTCCGGATTGAAAGAAAAAGGAAAACCAATCGGCAGCTTTTTCCTGGTTGGCCCAACTGGAACAGGAAAAACAGAACTGGCTAAAACTATAACAGAAAACTTATTCAATAATAAGGAAAATCTGATCCGCTTTGATATGTCAGAATATATGGAATCCCATTCTGTTTCCCAATTGAAAGGTTCCCCTAAAGGTTATGTCGGGTATGGGGAAGGTGGATTGTTGGTTGATGAGATCAGATCAAAGCCCTATTCAGTTGTTTTATTTGATGAAATAGAAAAGGCTCATCCTGATGTTTTCAAACTTTTATTACAAGTTTTAGATGAAGGCCATTTACACGATACTTTAGGTAAAAAAGGCACCTTCACTGATGCGGTAATTATTTTTACCTCAAATGCAGAACAAGAATGGGTTGTTGATCAATTTGAAAAAGGGGAGATGCCCCAAGAGGCAGAACTACGAGACAGGATAGTGGCATCCAAACACTTTAGACCGGAGTTTCTAAATCGCCTGGATGCAATCATTCCTTTTTCACCTTTGTCAAAAGAAGATCTATTAAAGATTCTTGATATACAATTAAATCGTTTGTCTGCATTGCTAGCAGAAAAAAAGATGACGCTGCAACTAAGTCAGTCTGCAAAAGAGTATTTAACTGATTTGGGCTATTCTCCTGCATTTGGCGCTCGTCCTTTGAAACGAGTTATTGATACTTATTTAGGGGATCAAATTTCGGAAATGATCATTTCAGGCAAAGTAAAAAACGACCAGAAAATCAATGTAGACTTTTCAGATGACAAACTATCTTTTGATGTTGCTTAAATGCCTATGATAAAAAGTGGCAAAATTTTACAACATGAGATTTAGAATGGGGTGGAGGTAAATTAGAAATAATCAATCTGAATAACCTCTAATTTTTCCTGCAAGGAATCCCTAATTTGGAAAAATGCAATATCATCAATTGAAAATGATGTTTCATTTTGAACTATATCTTCTTTTAGATGATTGACCTGCATTCCATTTTTCCAAAAACGAAAGCATACATGATATCCCGTAGCTAAACCGGTTTTTCCTGCATACCCAATTACTTGCCCCTGATTTACCATAGCTCCTTTTTTTATCCCCTCTGCAAATCCGTCGTCCATTATGTGGAGATACTGAGTTTTATAAACATTATCATGTTTGATTTTAATATAATTGCCATTATTCTTCTTGAATCTAGCTTCAATCACAATTCCATCGCCAACTGCAAATATTGGATCTCCTTTCTTTGCATAATAATCTGTTCCAAGATGCGGCCTTTCCTTTCCAAGAACAGGATGTATTCGTTTTGGGTCATATCCGGAAGTGATGCGATTATATTTTACAGGCGACTGTAAAAAGCGTTTTTTCATAGAATTCCCATATTGATCGAAAAAGCCATTTTGATCTTCATTTTCAAAATTGAATGCAAAATATTCTTTATTGTTGGTCTTAAAATAAACAGCTAATAATTTCCCTACATCTACGGCCTTGTCATCGACCCAAAGTTCTTCATAAATCAATTTAAAACGGTCATTGGTTTTGACATGATAAAGATCGATTGTCCACTTTAATGCTTCTTCTAATTTGTTGATAATACCTAAGTCGCCTTGATACTTTAATACGGCATCTAATAGCGTGGAATCCACGATTCCTGCAACAGATTTAATTTTAGTGGTTACGGTTTTAGTAAAAATTTTAATTTTAGGTTTTGGAAATATTCCAATAAATATATCCTTGTTATAATCCAATTTGTAAATGTAGAATTTTTGCCGAGGGGTAGTTTTTTTACTTTCAAAAGTAATCAATGCTCTTTGAGCATAAATTGAATCGATTCCTTCTTGTTTAGCTAGAAAAATCAATTCATTTAAAACCTTCATTGGAACTTTGTCTTTTTTCAAAAGCGTGGCCAAATCTGTATTTTTATCCTGAATAGTAGTTTTTTTGCTAAATAAAGAATGATCCATTTTCCCATTAATGAGGTCTTCTATTGTTAGACTGTTTATAGGTTCACCATGGGTAGGTTCAGGAGGATTAACCTCTTCAAAACAAGTACTAAATTTTAATATAATCACAAGAAAAATTAAGAAGACAAAAAAAGTGAAGAGGGAAATATATTTGTATTGACTTGACTTTAATATCTGATCTTTAAAGTTTTTCAGACTAACAATTTTCTTTGCATTAGGGTCGGACGTGCTATTTTGATTGCGCGGTTTTATTTTTATTTTTGACTTAATCCTAATTTTTGGTTTCTTTTTCATCTTGATGAAAATTGTGTCGCGATCAAATATAACATAATTTTCACTTACCCACTTTTGTATATTCTATTTTTATTGCAGTATATGTTTCAAACAATGATCACATTTGGTTTATTGGTCTCAAAAAAAGGTTTAAAACCTCCCACTTCAGTGGGAACAATTTATTCTGTTAAATTAGCATCAAAAAGATGGCGCTATATAGAAAGGGATCGCATACATTAACTCGATTAACTGTCCACATAGTATGGGTTACCAAATACCGTTATCATGTATTAACAGGAGATGTACAGTCAAAATGCCGAAGTCTGTTGATACAAGATTGCGAAACCTTAGATATAGAAATACTGAAGGGAGTAGTCAGTAAAGATCATGTGCACATGCATATAGAATATCCATCCAAGTTATCAGTGAGCACTGTGCTCAAACAACTAAAAGGAAGAAGTTCTCGCTTGTTGCAAAAAGAGTTTCCCCATTTAAAGAAACGATACTGGGGTCAGCATTTATGGGCAACAGGCTATGGAGCATGGAGTACCGGAAATATTACTGACGAAATGGTGCAAGAATATCTAGAACACCATAGAAAACCTTCAGATAAATCTCAAGACAACTTTTTGCTTGAGTAATATAAAAAATGACTTTTAGTCATGAATCATTCAAACCCACCTACTTCAAGTAGGTGGTCGTTTAGTTAACCATTTTATCAAGAAATTCTAACTTATATTTATCCTCAATCTTTTTAATATCTTCCGAAAACAAATGAATATCTTTAGTCATTTGGGCATAAATAGTTGATGGTAGCGGACAAATTTTGATGACTGAGTTATTTTCTTCAACAGTAATTATGAACTGTCCATCAATGGAAAATTTACCTGGTATTGGGTTCTGATTTTTTGTTTCCCAATTTATTATAATGTTTCCTTCCAAATCCCAAAGTTTATAAAATCCATCTTCATCAGTGGTCAAAATGAATTCATCATCGGGGGAGAATTCGACAGCAATGAGGTTTGCTTTATGACCTTTAAATTCTTGTAATAAATTACCCTGCGTATCTGAAAGTTTTAGTGATTTATCCTTAGCCCAAGTCAGAAGATGGGTTGTTTTATGATTAAGTTTAACACCCAAAATCCTTTCAGAGTGTGGGTTACCTTTTTGATCCCAGATTTTCACATTTTCAAGTGATCGCGTAATTACTTTATCTTCTTTTGAAAACAGTAAGCTTCAAGTTAAACCTAATAAAAAAGAAATTGAACAATTGTTAGTCAGCATAAGAAAAGAAGTTTACCTGATTAAAGAATATTAAAAAAGCAGAGCAATCTCACCAATTTCAAGAAATTCTGCCTGATTGACTACAAGCCTCATTTTTACTTATAAGAGATAATGTATGGAACCATTAACAATGAAAAATTGTAGAGCAGTTGTAAATGCGGATTTGGTGAAATTAAAATAAAGACTATAAATAAACATCACAATATTGCTATCAATGTAATAACCGGTTTAAATGCATTAACCGGACCAATGAGAAAACCAAAATGAAACTTAAAACAAAGGAAAAATCAATTAATATTGATGATAAACAAATTGCTTCCATTCAAAACTTAAACAGAACAAATTTCGAACTTTTAATAATCCAAAAGGATCGTAAAGTTCAAATTTTCGATTGCTCAATCGATAAACTGAAAACCATTTTCACGCTTCCGGAATATTTTAATATTGAAAACATAGCAGTATACAGTTACAAAAATTACTGTTGTATTGTGGAGTGCCTGGGAACCAACGGATTGATTATAAACCTCGAAAATCCGAGTTACCAAAAAAAGCTTTCAAGAGGAGATTACAAGGTTGAACATTGTTCTTATCCAATTGCTTTTTACGCTGCAAATAACGCCACATATTTAATTCATGGTACAGACTGGAACCGACTTGATATTACCTGTTTGGAAACAGACGAACTTTTGACAGACCGAGTAGTAGATTACGATACTAAAACCAATTATGCAGACTACTTCCACAGTCTTCTATCAATTTCACCGGATGAAAAGTCATTTATAAGTAATGGCTGGGTATGGCAGCCCTATGATATCATTACACATTATAAAATTGATGCTTTTCAGCAGAAGTTTGAGTTGTCAGGAACTTTTGTTGATTTCGAAGAGACCACAGGCTATCTATGGGATAGACCGCTTTGTTGGATTAATGCTGAGACGATAGCAGTTGGTTACAACAAAAAAGAGGCATTGGAAGAAGGAAATTTTCCTTCTGAATTGATCTTTATCAACTTAAATAAGAACGAAATCGAGAAAAGAATTGAATTTGATGGCTTCGATCTTAACGATCATGGAGAAGTTTTCGGTTCACTTTTTCACGTACCAGACAAAAAATTATTAATGATTTATAGCGAGCGAAAAGGACTATTGGTCACCGATTATGAAGGAATAGTTCAGTTTACAAAAAGTAACTTTACTGCTAAAGGCTATTCTGAAAAACATAAAGTGTTTTATCAACTGAAAAATGGAATATTGAGTTTAACTGAATTGAACATCTAAATAATTGGAAATTCATGCAATAGAGGAAAAGGTAGTCTGCATTCGGGTTATCATCTTAAATTTAGCAAAGGAAACTATCACAAATTCTGATTTAGCATCAAAATGTAATTGATTCAATTCTTTTGATGGGAAGTGCTATTAATTGTGAGAACACCACTTTTAGACTGCCATGGATTTAAATCTTTCACATTGCTTTTTTATGATAAAGTTGTATTTTAATGCTATAAAAAAATCTATAATAATTAATTATCCTGATTTTAAGCATGAGCACCAACTAGCCAAATTAAATCCTGAAATATGAGCAAATTGTTTTATTATCTCTTTATAACACTTTTAACAGTGTTTGCACTTCTGACATTGATTTTTATATCAAGAAATCTGGATTTTGGGAATAATTCTTATAAAAAGGAAATAACTTTTGAAGAAAAGGATTCTATCAATATTGGTAAAGAAAGTGCTTTGGCATCCATTGATCCGCAATTTATCCCTAATCCGGTAATTGAAGGTTTTGTACTATTAAATCATCGGGGAAAAGAATATGAACTGGATTTGAATCATCCTTCATTTGATAGTATTTTCATTTCTCAAAATGATAAAACCAATATTCTATTTTCTGGTGTTTTTCCTAAACTATCAGAAAACATTGAATTCAGAATCAAGTTATATTCCAATGATGAAAGCGAATATAATAATGATCAGCCACTATTAGATCAACAAGTAAAAACAGAAATTAATAAAGAAAATAAATCATATTTCAATATTAATCTGGAAGTCTCATTTCCTCCCGGCTTGTATTATTTTGTTTTAGAGACGATAGAAGAAGAATACTTTATTATTGGAGGAAGGTTTAAGATTGTTCAATAGTAGGTTTCTTTTTTTCTACAAAATACATTTCAATGTCTCCTTTATTTTTAGCATTTATTTTTCCTCGATGTTTGCAATTGAATTCGTCTTTTACCAATTCAAAGGTACTTTGAGAAATATTTACTTTATTGACTTCACCAGAGGATTCCATCCTCGAAGCGATATTCACGGTATCTCCCCAAATATCATATGCAAATTTTCGGGAACCTACAATCCCTGCCACTACCAGACCGGTGTGGATTCCTATTCTTAATTCAAAAAGTGATTTTTGAAATTGCTGTCTTTTTGAATTAATCTCCCTTACCGCATCCTGAAAAGCAATTCCTGCTCTTACAGTTTGTATTGCCGTCTTTACCGGATCTCCTTTTAAGCCTCCTGCAACCATATAGGCATCTCCAATGGTTTTGATCTTTTCAATTCCAAATCTGCCAACAATTTCGTCAAAGGCACTAAAGTATTCATCAATATCTCTTACCAATTCGTCCGGACTAAGGTTTTCGGCGATTTTTGTGAAATCTGAAATATCAGCGAAAAGAACGCTTACCTGTGGTATACTTTGTGCGCGATATTTACCATTTTCTTTTAGTTCAACGGCAACATCCTCTGGAAGGATATTGAGCAATAACCTTTCAGATCTTTCCTTTTCAAAAGCAATTTGATCTTTAGTTAACTGAATTTTGCGGCTGTAATAAACCAACCCTGTGGCCAAAAGAGTTAATAAAAACCCTCCGATTGCAAAGCTCACAATTTGGGAACGTTGCTGCTTTATGGCTTCTGCTTTTAATTGTTTATCTTTTTCCAGAATTACGATTTCTGCCTCTTTTTTTTCAGTTTCGTAAATAGCTAGTAACTCCTTCTTAGCGCGATCACTTTCCTTGTTAAATATTTCCTCATAGCTTTTATGATAATTTTGATAATAGACTAGAGCTTTATATGGTTGGTCTTTGACTTTGTATATCTGTGATAAGGTTAGATAAGTATCTCTCAAATCTTCGCTGTTGCCTATTTTTTTAAACAAGCTTTTTGCCTCGTCAACAAATTTTTCCGCTTTTTCAAGTTGGTTTTGTTCCAAATAAATTTTCGACAATTGATGTAAATTGCTTGCCTTGAGAGAAGGATAATCAACATCAGGGATATGGTTAAGCGATTTTAAATAATTACTTTCAGCTAATTGAAGTTTTTGGAGACTTAAATAAGCATTACCAATGCTGTTATATGACAGCGCCAAACCCGTTTTGTTATTGAGGAGAGTATTTATCTCAGCACTTTTTTTGCCATACTCTAATCCTTTTTCAAGATTATTTTGATTATTAGAAATTCGACTCAGGTTGAAAAGGATGTTGGCCGTAGCTTCTAATGCTTCAGTTCCTTTCATTTTTTCAAATAAAGCGAGAGACAACAGAAAATATTCCTCTGCTTTTGGGTAATCTTTCTGTGCGTTATAAATTAAAGCCAGATTGTTACAATCAATTGCAATTCCTTTCTGATCGTTTATTTTTTCATGAATTTTTAGTGCCTGAAGCAGAAATTTAATTGCCTTTTCTTGTTTTCCCTGGTATTGGAAAACGGTAGATTTTAAGGCATAAATATTTGCTATTCCACTAGTGTCATTTAATAAGTTGCGGATAACCATTGCTGAATCCAAGCTATTTAGTGCATTTGAAAAATCACCTTTTCCTCTCAGCTTGAGAGCTTGTTCAACATAATTATTTGCCTTCAAAGAATCATTGAGGAAAACCTGTGAGGGTCCTTGGGAAAAGATAGGAAAAGCTAGAGATAGAAAAAGAGAAAGCAATACTATTTTGGAATATATCATCAACACCAGGCTTATATCATCGAAAATAACGAACTACCCCCAGCATTAAAAGTAAGAAAATTACTCCACCGAGATACCATTTCCTATATGATTTTTTTATAATGGGTTCAGTATTCCCATAATGAACAAAAGCAGCCCAAAATAAAGGATGTAATTTGTAATAATCTTCCAGATTGGAAAGGTAATCCAGCTTGGCTTTTCTCAAAGCAACATCTTTTGCAAGGCCTTTGTTGAGATATTGATAATAAAGGGACATTAACTCTGAAGTGGATTGATCATTGACAGACCATAGACTCATTGTGATACTTGGTGTCCCGGAATAAGCAAAACCTCTGGCCAGGCTCATTATTCCCTCGCCCCTCTTAAACTCACCGATACCCGTTTCACAAGCACTCAAAACTACCATGTCCGCGGTTATATCCAAATTGGATAATTCGTGGTTGTAAAGATACCCATCTGAAAAAAAGATACGGTTTCGGGCAGAATTATCAGCATCGGCACAAGCGTGAGTAGCTAAGTGAAGTATGGAATATTTTGAGGCCATTTCCAAAAAACTTGCTTTATTTGCCGCGCTACCTATCATCGTTTTTCCTCCCATAAAAGCGTTTATATCTTCTACCTCCGGTTGATTGTAATTCAATGGCTCAGGTGTTTCAAAATTGCATGCTCTTCCACCAGATGTTAATTTTCCTTCTCCTTCACCAAATCCAGGAGCAACTCCTAAAAAAGAGCCCCTTCTAATTTGAGTTTTTTTAGATGAAATCATATCAGCCAGCACTGTCCCCGAATAGGCGTATGTAATGGAGTAATCCTTAATGAGGTAATTGAGCTTATCTGGAGAAAAATCAACTATGTCTGAACTCACAGCTTCCTGCAATAATATATCAAAAGGAAGATAGGAAATGACATCATCTGGCACGATGATAATCTGATCTATTTCAGTAAATTCACTTAACACCTCCTTCAAAAGTAAATTATATAAGGAATAAGAGGATTGTGTAAATCTTTGAAAATAATCCTGTGTAGTGGCTTTTTGACGCCGAGAGGGATGAATTACATAAAGTAAGTCGGAGGTGTGTTGAAGAAGTTCTTCTGTGAATATGGCTTTTATTGAAAAATGATTTTTCGATATTCCAACTATATAAGTGGTGGAGTCCCCAACAAAATATTCGACGAGAGCTTGGTTGTTGGTAAGAAGATGATTTTTTAGTTCATTCAGGTTTATTGTTTGTATTTTACTCAATTGGTTGAAGCCAGGGTATTTTGATTTCAGCAACTCTTCAAGGTCAGAAAGTTTGATTTTCAATCGTGCCAGATCATTTTCCGAGATAGAAAGAATACTATCATTATCTTGATTGGTCTTTTTTTTCTGCAAGTCTAATAGCTTTCTTTGCTTGCCGGCAATTTCATTTTTAAGTTGATTTTGTTGAGCTATTAAACTATCAGGAATATCTGCAAAATAAATATCCTTTGCACTGTTGATAGACTCCAGCAATAATACTGCTTTATTTTTTTCCATAAAATCAAGGACAGACTCTTTGTATATAGATTTACCAGTAATTTCATGCAATTCCAATGAAACCTCAATAGCATTTTCCAGAAGTGGGTAAGCAGCTTCCAACCAATGCAGCTTCGAGCCTTGTCCTGTAAATTCCTCACGCATCAAGTCAATCAATTGAGAAGCCAGTTGATAATTTTCCAGTGCTAATTTTAGGTTCCTTTCTCGATCTTTTTGCTCAGATAGTCCCTTAAGGCATGCAGCTTTTTTTGATAAATGTTTCAGGAAATCAGCTTTATTTTTTATTAAAGAAATACTTTGAGTAGAAGGACTTGCAGTGACATCACTTTCATTAAAGTCTTCGACTGAATATATAATCGCTTTGTGAAAATACTCGATTGCTGTTGCATAATTTTTTTGATCTAAATAAACATCGCCAATATTGTGGAAATTGATTGCCATATAATCATTTACTTCATACTCAGTAGCAATATCTAATGAGCGATGAAAATAATCCAAAGCATCTTTGTAATTTTTCTTGTACTGAAAAGTAGTAGCTATATTGTTAATCAGTTTCCATTCCGTTTCAACATCTCCCACAGTATTGTTTAGATCTAATGATTTTTTAAAAAAGGATAACGCTTCATCATATTGCTTTAACTCAAGCAAAGCAGTTCCGGCATTGAGATAATTAGATACTAACCCTTTCCTATCTTCAACTTCTGATTGGTACACGGAAATAGCATTATTTGCTGCTTCGAGACTCTCTGAAAATTTTTTCATTTCAAGAAGTTGATTGCTATATGTGGTATAAGACCGGCCAATTAAATTTGGATCATTATTTTTTTTTGCAATATTTAAAGCAATTTGAAAATAATTTAGGCATTTAGCATAATCTCCTTTTTCACCGTAAAGATCCACTAACTCCAAAGCCGAATTTACTTCTCTTTTAGGTTCACCATTATTATTAATATTAAAAATAACTAAGGCGTTCTTCAGATGAGATTCTGATAATTTGTAGTTTTTTATTTTTAAATAAAAGGAACCAAGATTATGATGATTTTTACCAGTTAAAAAAGCGTTTTCCGGTAATATTCTTTTTCTTATATCCAGTGCTTCTAATGTTGCATCAATAGCTTTGTTAATATCGGAAAATTCATTGTTTCCTAAATAAGCTGAATAATAAGCAATTGCTAGGGCATGATAAGCTTCAGCTAATATTGTGTCGCTGATAGTTTTACATTCCTTAGAGGTAAAAATCAAATGGTTCAGGGAATCTAAATTCCTATCTGCTATTATTCTGGAAGCGTCTATTTTAGTAGGACACTGGCTAAAGGATTGATTGATAAAACACCCCAAAAAACAAAATGCAGCAATTATGAAATACTTGCCTTTCAGAAGGCAAAAGTTTAAAAATAGAATTTGGAGCATCTTATCAAATAGAAATTCACATTTGTTCAAAGAGTTGTCAGGTACCATATCATAACTTATTGCTGCTTAATAAATTTAATAGTCCAATTGTAAGCCCCTTCTCTAATATTGATCAGATAAAGTCCTGCGGGTAAATGATTGATCTTCATTTCTATTGGAATTCCTGCTTCAACATAAGTTTCTTTTATGCTCAACATCTGATGTCCAAATGAATTTAACAGGTCTATTTTCCAGTTTACTAAACCACTTTTATTTGGCTCAATAATCAAAAGATCAGATGCAGGATTCGGATAGATATAAGCCAAAGGACTACCTGCAAGATTATTAATTTCATCTATTGATGTCGTATAACAATCACAACCAATTCCTGAAAAAGCATCAAAATTTAAAACCTTGCCCATATGAATGTAATTATTCAGGCTGCTAAATTGCCAGGCATTATTTAAAATATCATTCTTAATCCTGGAAACATCATTTCCTAAATAATCTAAACAACGATAACCAATCGCTACCGCAGCTGTAACCGCGGGAGTGGCCATAGAAGTCCCGGATTTTTTCTTATACATATTATTTAGAACAGAACTCAAAATACTATCTCCTGGTGCACCAATGTCAACATAGTTCATAGAATAATTTGAAAAGTCTGATATAATAAAATCAAGGTTAGGAGGATCTGATATTGTATCCACAGAAGCAACAGCAATCATATTGTTATTAGGGTCAAGTGCCGGATATTGTTGGTGTTGACCATCCATATTTATTTCATCGTTTCCGCTAGCGGCCACCATTATCATATCGTTCTGTTCAGATTCATTGATGGCTCCTTTAATAATAGGACTGTCAGCGTAATAACCCAGGCTTAGGTTAACTACATTTGCACCCTTGTCAATAGCATAATACATTCCACAACCTACCTTATAGACAGTAGATTGACCATTTGGATCACATACCCTAATTGGTAGAATCCGATATTTGCAATCATTAATATTGCTATTTGCTCTTAAATTTTTTGATATAATTCCTGCGACATGAGTACCATGTCCCAGACAATGTTCATCCCATGGTGAGTTATCGTCTTCAACAAAGTCCCAACCGAATTCATCATCTGGAAAACAAGGATTATCAGGTATATGTTTATATAAAAGATCTACAAATTCATCATGGTGCGGATCAATACCCGTATCTAAGGGAGCAATAATTATTTGATCAGAATTTCCTAATGAAAAACTAGGTTCCTGAACATTTATCACTTCTTCACAACAATTTAATTCATTCCATAAATAATGATTACAATCTGCTTCATCAATCTCCGATTTTGCGCTGGCCCCTTTTACAATTGATTTTATTCCAATACTAGCTCCATCAGGTCCAGGACTGGTATCTTCCGGTATCACCACTCCACCTACTGTCCACAGTTCCAACCAATTGCAACATTCAATAAAACTGATGACACCAAAACTATCCCTGAGCTTTTGCTTAATTGTATCAGGAGTTAAGTCAACCCAATTTATCACAACTTCATCCGGGACATAAGCTGCCCCATTTTCATCTACATCATATGGAACACAGCAGGTGATAAGGCTATCTGCAAGATATGAAGGAAAAGTTTCAGGATATGGAAAACATGAATGGAATTCAACATCATCAAGTAGCCAAAAATATTTATCGCCTGTAAAGTTAAAACGAACCCGAACAGCAGAACTTCCTGCTGCTAAATTGCTGATATCAATTCTGGGCATGTTACTGTATGATGTCTCCACATTCATAGTAACACTATCACTATTAAAAACTTCTTCCCAATCACCGGTGTTCCCAAAGACCTCCACATTTGTCCTTGAATCATGATTTCTATAATACTCCGTAAATTTTAAATATACTTCTGTTTCAGTGGAGAAGTCCAGGACAGGAGAAGTAAGTGTGCCATTGTGTGGAAAATCAACACCGGCCAATGCAAGAGAGTCCGAATCAAATAAAGCTGCTCCACCGAGAGATTCTGAACCAATAGGGTCTCTGTCGTTCCAGTACATACCACCTTCCGCCTTTCCATTCCCTGTCCATCTCCACGAACCGCTCGTTGTCCAGTCATTCGGTATACCGTTGTCAAAGGTTTCGCTATAAATCAAGTCATTACAAGGTACACAATCAGTTTGAATAACATTTACGATGGTTGAACATGTTAGCCCGGAATTATTCATGGTATATGTGACAGTGGTGGTACCAAAATTGAAATATATTCCGTTGGGATAACCCACACCTGAACCCTCCGTTGAGCCTTCCAGAGTATAAGTAAATCCTTCATTATTGCAATTAAATAATAAAGTAGGAGCGATTCCGCTAACAATTGTGCCATCAACTTCAGGTGGTACTTTTACGGTTACTTCACTAATACATTCAATCGAAAATGGTGGTGGATCAGGAGGATCGAGTACCGTTATATTAAAATTACAACTAGGAGATTCATTCCCGGAGTTATCAATAGCGGTATAAGTAACCGTCGTAGTTCCAACCGGAAAAGGATCTCCTGGATTATGAGTACTGTTGAGTGTTCCGGGGGGCGTGCAGTCATCAGTAAAAGTCGGAAGGGTCCAACTGACTTCTGCAGTTTCACAGTCAGGAGAGACATCCACTGTCATGTCAGATGGACAATTTTCAAGAATTGGCGGAGTATTATCTTCGAAAATGACCTGGCCATCAGTAAGCACATATTCTATAATACCATTGCTGTTTGCCACCTCAATTTGCAAAGGGGTATTACTAATTTCGACTGGTGTCGGAAGGCCTAATGGGTTTGGCGAGAATCGAATATTAAAAATTGTCTGTCCGTCAACTAAAGTAACTCCCATAAAAGAGGGATCAAGCCAACTCAATGTCAAATTTCCTGAATTTACCTGACTTGTTCCAAAGTTGCTATTAGTAAGATTTGAAAGATTATAAGAGTTGGTGTTTACAAAGGTAAGCACATTGGGATCCCAATTAATAGAATATTGCATGCTAATGATATCTGAAAAATCCTCAACCATTATCGCTACATCCACATTTGGAAAGAAGCATCCGTTTAAAGAAGCATCATCGACAATAAAATGGACTGGTGATTGTGCCGTAGTTTTTGAAGCAAAGGTTAGAAAAGCTAAGCAAAGGAATAATAATAAAGTTTTGTGAATTGATTTAAATGAAGTTGAATGGAAAAAAGGGGATTTAAAAGATTTTGTTTTCATTGGTTCTTTGTTTTTTGTTAAGTCATAATAATATTAAACCAATAGGTTAATTTCAGGAAATGTAAAAAGGTAATACATTAAAAAGTATATTTTGAAAAGCAACAATAATATTAGTGCGTATAAAAGTGGTTTTTGGGCAAAAACCTAGGCCAATTCCTTTCTATTTTATCACTATAACAAAAGCAAAAATGCTATAGATTATTTGTTATTTTGAAATGCAATTGGTTAAGCATTTTAACATATCTGTGTATCAAGAAACAAGTAGAATCGGAAAAGATTATTTAAGACCTTGCTAAGAATTCATTTGATAAATAGTATTGTTATACTTCCCTTTTGCAGGTTCAACCATACCCAATATAACATTTTTCACGATAGAAAAAAATGATTAGCTTTAACAAATTTTTAACGAAAAGGTATTACCTATTTTTTTTCCTTGCAATAAAGCAGTGATTTTATGGAAAAGCTGACTGATCTAACGGTTGTTCAACTCCTTCAATCAGAAAGTTCGTCACAACAGGACCGGGCTCTTAATTTTTTGTATAATGAATTTTATGGAATGGTTGAAGCAATGATTCTTGAAAACAGCGGAGATAAAGAGCAGGTGAAAGATGTTTTTCAAGATGGAGTTGTCGTTTTGTTTAATATGATCCGAAAAAATGATTTTAAATTGACAAGTAAACTTAAAACTTTAATATACAGTATCTGCAGAAATAAGTGGTTGATGGTATTGCGAAAAGATAAAAGAAATACAACACTGGAGAACAAACATGAATTTATTGCAGTCGAAGATGACCATTTTGAAAAGATTGTCCTAACCGAAAAGAAAAAACTGATTGTTGAGCTTTTGGATAAGTTAGGGGAAGAATGCAAAGAAACGCTACGTTTGTTTTATTATGAAAAGTTGAAGATGAGTAAAATTGCTGACTTGTTGGGGCTGGCTAGCGAAGCAGTTGCCAAAAACAAAAAGGCTAACTGTATGAAACAGATGAGAAAGCTTGTAATTAATAATCCGTTCTATCAAAATGCATTAAAATAATGAGGTATGGCAAATCTTGACGAACATATTGATTTAATTGAGCGGTTTTTTGAAGGAAACCTGAATGAGGATGAACAGAAATTGCTTCAGAAAAAGCTTGAAACTGATCCTGATTTTTCAAAATCTTTCCAAACCGAAAAGGACATTGTTGAAGGGATTCAGGCTGCAGGAGACATCGCTTTACGCAAAAGACTGGAAAAGATTCATAATGACACCATTGAATCCACTTCAAAACCTGCTATCGCCAAACGCGTCATTTTTACCAAAAGAGTTCGAATGCTTGCAGCGGTAATAATTCTTGCCATTGTTGCAGGTGTAGCAATCTATCAGATCAACATAGCTCCTTTTGAGGAACGCACTTTTATGGCTTATTACAACTCTCCATCTTTTGAGGATCTAACACGTGGTGAAACTGTAGGGGCCGACGCATTATTAAAAACAGCAAAAGAAAAGTTTGATGTAAAAGATTATCAGGATGCCCTGACCGACCTTAATATTTTTTTAAGTGAAAATCCAAAAAATGAAGACGCACTTTTGATGAAAGGTATTAGTCAGCTTGAAACAGAAGATTTTGCAGGTGCGGCAGAATCCTTCAAGTCGGTTCCGGCTAATTCTGACAGATATGATATCGCCGTTTGGCACCTTGGGCTGAGCTATTTGAGACAAAATAAAATAGAAGAAGCAAAATCCGAATTTATGAAGCTTGCAGAAGGAACTGTTCCTGCCGGCCCCAAACGCATAACTAAAGCAAAAGAACTACTTGATTTGTTAAACTAGTTTTTCTCTCCTTTTTCTAATTTTCAAAAATATTTATCTAAGAATATTTCTTGTGATGCTTGACTCTTTGAGTATTAGTCTGAAACGATTTCAATTGAAAATTGAAAAAAAATTGGAATTAGTATTACCAAATGAGTTTTAAAGCAATAGAGTAATAAATATTCATTTATCTCTAAAATCTTCAATCATGAAACGATATTTTGAAAACAGACTAAGAGCAATAGATTGGATAGCTCAACATGCAGAGGATGAAGGGCAATTTGAAGTGATGCGGGAACAGTTGAATTTTAACTTTATTTATAACCGAGCTTTTTTCATAGAAACTTCAAAAGAGCAATTCGAAGTAGTCCTATTGAAGGATAATAAAAATGACCAATAACCAAATAAATAATTTTTGAATTTAGATTTAGATTGATAATTGATCCTGGATAAACTTTATCCAGGATTATTTTTTTCAGTTAATCTGCTATTACCTTTTTAACACTAATGCAATAAACTAATGAATACTAAATTCAAAGTGGCTTTCAAAGACCCGATAAAAAAATAATTTACAATCAAATAAAACAACCAAAATGATTCTCCTCACTGTAATAACAACATGGGCAGTTCTCTTAATCGCAGATATTGCTTTTGGAATAAACATAAGAGATCTCATCTCAGGCAATGGTGTCAGAGATTAGATCGAAGCGCCCATAGAACAGGAAAATATTTAAAATTCAAAAAATGAAAACTATCAAAAATCAATTAACTGACATAATTACCATTTTTATGTTGCTATCAACTGTAGGAGTTGCGTTTGCTCAAATGGATACTATTCAAGGAATTGAACCCATAGTCGAAGTACCCACCAGTAAGAAAGTTAAAAATGAAATAACTTATAAACCTATTAATACCAGATCCAAAACAACATATCCAGATGCTGATGAAACCTTAATCCCATCAGAATACTTTTATGCGAGTATTGTTTTTAGGAAGGCAAGTCATCAGGACAAGTGTAATGCGTATTTGGAAGCTAAGGTATATGGAGGCACACCACCCTATGTTTTTTGTTGGAACAATTGTAAAACCGGGGCCATTATTAACAATGCATGCCCGGGAAGTTATACTGTTACGATTACTGATGCAACAGAAAAACGAATATATGCTTCAGAATACGTTGGAAACTGAGTCCTGGGAAGTGTAGATAAAAATAAAAAAGTAATTTTTTAAAAAAGATTTCGGGAGTGGATTAAACTCCTGAAATCTCAAGCATTACTAGGTTTTACGATGAATTTGGAGGAAGTTAGCTTATTGACTTCCTCTTTTTATTTTGAACAAATACATGGATTTGTGTAATTTTTTTTTAGCAAAATCTCAGGCGGCACGCTCAAGCTTGATATCAATATTGACCCTTCGATCAACTTAATCTCCATTAAATCTATCAATACCTATTACCTTTTTAAAATTGCTGCAATAAACCGGTGTAAATAAATCATTAAAGGCGAATTCCGAAAAGCCTCCCATAAGTTTAGCATTAAACTCCAATGGAAATAGAGTAGGAGTAACCAAAAATTCCAACGAAATGAAAAATGAAATTAATTTGTTCATAGGAATGGTAAAGCCTATTATTTTTTCTTTTTATAAAGCCATTTCCTATTCGATCTCATTTACAGAACAGACTTTACCTAAGTACAAATGGACATTAGTGTTTGCAGCGTCATTGTTTATTTTTCCAGTTTTTCTTGATGCACAAACAATAATTAGAACGGCCCCTGAAAAGGGACTACGAATTGGCTTAAATGCAGGATATGATTTTCCTGATTATCATGAAAATTACCCTTTGTTAGAGTATAAAGGAGGGCCGAAATTTGGTGCTACAGTGGATTATTACTTTACCCGCCACCTTGGGATAGGAGCGGATTATGACTATATCAAAAACAAACCGAATTCGCTGATACCATCCACCATTTTTTACATAAAGCCTATTAATATCTTATGGCCTACTGCAACTGTCACGGAATTTAATGGGATAAACAGACAATTTATTGGTGTTGGACCAAATTTTAAATTAAGGTTGAGCAACCGTATTGACTTTGAACTCGGAGCCCGGGCCGGGCTTGGAAAGATAAAAGGTGGGGACATTTTAGTAACGGCTACCGACCCCAATTCTCCCTATCCTGTAGATATACATCAAGTGCATACCGGATACAATGATTGGGCCTTCTCTGGAAAAATTAAAACTAAAGTAAATTTTGCAGTAAATGAATTCCTGAGTTTTAATGTAGGGGCATATTACCTAAGACACTTTTCAGTTCATCTGGATGATCAAGTTGACATTAATAACATGGGCAATATTGGAATATATTATGGAGAAAATGTCTTCAATCAGGACCCCATCACAGGAACAGATTTTGTCGTTGGCAACAACTCTGCATTAGTAGTCAAAAAACCATCATGTGTTGACATTTCTTCCATTGGTGTTACCGCTGGGATGACTATAACTTTTCCTCAAAAATGTAATAATTGTCCTTGTAAATGCAATTGTAAAGAAAAGAAAACCAAAAATTGCAAATGCAAATGCATAGGAAAGGCAAACAAAACTTGCAATTGCAAAGCAGTAACAATTATAAATAGTCCTTGCAACAATAATTGCTGCCCAGATGATCGCCATAAGGTAATTGTTATCGTCAGAGATAGAATATCCGGGAAAGTAATACCTGGCGCAGATGTTATCCTGAAAGATATTTACGGGAAAATAATTGCTACGGGAACTACCAACGCTTATGGTGCTGGCGACTTAGGGGAAGTTATGCATGGCAATTACATCGCAAGTAGTAAGGTTTATGGAATCGAAACTACTATAGCTACTATTGTAGAAGCTGAATTTGTGGAAGGAACTAGTATAGAGAAGGATCTATTTTATGAAGACTTGAATTTTATCCTGAAGGGAAAAACAATTAATAATAACGACAACAGGTCTGAGCCTAACGTATTAGCTAGTCTGATCAACAAATACTCCGGATCTGTAAAACAAAATACTTCTGACCAAAATGGTGGTTTCCAGTTTAGACTTGAACCTAATTCTCAATACGAAATATCAGGTAAGAAGAATAACAGGCTTTCAGATATCGAACAAGTTTCAACTGTTGGGTTGACAAGGAGTACGACCTTGTTTGTAGAACTGGAATTGGGTGTCGAAAAGGTAGATTGTGAGACTGGTACTATACTCGACGTTCATTATCCCCATGATGTACATACCCTTAGTGCAGCTGCGAAAATGGAACTTGACAAAGTTGTAAGATTTATGATTGATCATCCTACTGTTAAGGTAGAGTTGTCTTCACACACCAGCAGCGTAGGTGCTGATTGGTACAATGAAAAGTTATCGACGAGGAGAGCACAAACTGCCGTAAGTTATATTCTGTCAAAAGGAATTGCAAGTTGGAGATTAATCGGAACGGGATATGGGGAAAGACGTTTGCTTAATCGATGTGCTGACGGGGTAAATTGCCCGGAATCAATGCACCAGCAGAATAGACGGACTGAAATTAAATTGATTTGTAATTAGTACAGCTTCAAAGAGTGACAGCTTGCATATCGAAATTCAAATGTCACTTGACCTAATAAAGTAATTGAAATTTTAAAATCCAAAAAATCAAGTAAAAAACGGGATTCAGTCGCCGGTGAGCAACTTTCAAAAAATGGTTACCATTAGTTTCAAACCGGCACTCCCGTTAATTATTAAACTTTTAAAAAAAATTAATCATGAAAAATATATTTTTTGTTTATGCACTTATTATAGCTTTGACATCATTTTTTTCCTGCAATAAATGTGACGAGATTGTTGTAGAGCCTTGCAATGATTTTCAACCTAATTCTGAATATTGTAACTGGACCGTTGCCACTAATTACGCCCGTGAAGGTGCGAGTGTAGGAATAATTTATGATACCAGATTTAATTCTCTAGCTCCGAATGGTGATGACTGGAGACCTGCACTGACAGCTATTAATCCAACAAACTGGACAGCAGATTCTATAGGTCAGGTCTTTGGAATTGCCATAGATCATGAAGAAAATATTTATCTGGCTTCTTCTGACATCTATTTCCAGTTCGGTGCTTTTTCTTCAAGTAATCCCGCTAGGCCCAATTCTTCAGGTAGGGTTTTTAAGTGTACGCCTGGTGCAGGTTGGAATGCAGGTCAATTTGTTGACTTACCCAATTCAGGTGATCCTTTGAATAGTCTAGGCAACATTGCCTTTGACAAATGGAACAAGCAATTATTTGTAACCAATTTAGAAGACGGAAAGATCTATAGATTATCTACTAATTTAGGTGTCATTGAAACTTATGATCCATGGAATGCTGATGTTTCCAGCCCGGGTATTGTAAATCAGGATGAAAGAGTATGGGGAGTTGGTGTGAATAATGAAAATGGTGTTGTTAAAGTATTTTTTCCACGGGTTACAGCAACAGAAAGAAGCATCTATTCAGTCACCCTTGTTAATGGAGCTTTCCCTGGACCAGGGCCGGGATCTGAAGTATTGGAGATCTCAAATGTGCCTGGCAACCAACTTGCTATTACCGATCTGGCTTTTTCTACCGATGGTACTGAGATGCTGGTAAGTGAAAGAGGGCATCCTCATGATGCTAAGGTCTTTAGTTATTCCAGAACACCAGCTACATGGAATTTAAATGTAAACTATTACTTCGTAGGCAGAAATTTGGGAACAAATTCGGCTGGTGGGGTAGATTTTGCTTATACCGAACAAAATGGTGATGTAAGTGCAGAGTGTGATGAATTCTTTTGGGCTTCCGGAAATTATATGGAAGCAAGGAATTCTGCTGTAGGATACATATATGGATTGGAAGGAATAGCTTACACAGGTAATAATGTTACTTCAGATCCATTTCCTACTGCAAATCAGGATACCGATTGGTTCATTGATGCTGATAACAGTACTTCACAAAAAGGAGGTATTGGGGATGTAGAGGTGTTTGACTGTACAGCGTGCATTGATCCTTGTAAACTTAATGATTTTGATAAATGATTTGAAAAGATAATATTCCCCGAGTTTGTATAACTACCTATTCTGCCCGGCAAGTGTAAAAATTTGCCGGG
This sequence comes from Saprospiraceae bacterium, assembly GCA_965220465.1. Taxonomy (GTDB): domain Bacteria; phylum Bacteroidota; class Bacteroidia; order Chitinophagales; family Saprospiraceae; genus JAHDHW01. The sequence goes on from CBDCPZ010000007.1 coordinate 44,687, forward strand.
TATTTTGAATTACACTTACTCTTTTCTTTTCTCTTCTCTTAAAAAATAATCCAATTACCTATTACCTTTTTCAGCTTAGATCAATTAAGTGTAAAGCAAAAGATTTTAACTAAACAAAACTCTGCATCATGAAAAAGGTAATAATAACTTCTATTCTGATTTCTCTTTTCCAATTAGTAACAATGTATGGTCAGCAAACGGGAGAACTGACTTTAACTTCTAATTTCAAAGTCAGCAATGAGCTCAGGCTGGATCTTGAATTGGAAGGAGAAATTTCCACAGAATATTGGAATAAGGAATATGTCAAAATAGAAATACAAATCAAAAGCGATGTTGAAAAATTATCTGTTTTAAGGTGCCTTAAATCACAAGGAAGGTTTAAAGTTGAATATACTCCACAGAGATTTGCCAGCATATTGGTTTCTATGCCCAATCTTTATAAAACGATTACTGTAAATAACAGGAAGTACACTGAACAAATGACTTTTAAAGTTTATGTGCCAAAAGGAATTTTAATAAATGATCTTTATGCTGTTGACGATTTATTGGGAAGGGCTGAATAAAAACTATTCAGGTATTCGTTTTTCTCAGAATTTTCATAGAAGTTGTTTAATAATTAGGTTGATAATTATTAAACAACTTCATTAATATAAATATCCAAAGCCTCCTTTGCTAAAGCTTCAAATTGCTTGAATTTTATTCATCGCTCCTCCGTTTTTAGAATAGACTATCTATCCTATATTTTAACCTCTTGCCATCTTTTTATATGCTCGATTTTAAAGTTCTGATAAGTGGTAGCTCTTTATTAAGCTTAAATCTCAAGCTATCATTTCTCGGATTCAACATTAAAGTGTCATTGTTTAAGAAAGTATATCTCATAAAAAAAAGACCATCGGTCTCGTACCACGTTGGATACAGATTGCCTTTTTCAAAACTTCTGGTTATTAAAGTATCCGTCTTGCCTATTATTAGTTTACCGAAAATATTTATGTCTCTAATGCTATCAACTGAATAGCTGTAAGTGAGACCGTCTATTTGATTGATCCAATAATAATCCTGCGAACTCTTCTTTAAATAATCTTTTTCATGAGGTTCTACCTTTGTATAAAGTATACAGCCGTTAAGTAGAAAATAGAGCACGAAAAAGAAAATAAGTTTGTGCTTCATAACTGTTAGTTTTGAATTCTCCTTTGGAAAAAACCTTGAAGTTTATTTAGTCTTCCCCTTCCCAAATAATTCCGAGCTCTTCATCAAATACACGCATCCCAAGCATAACATCTTTTTCAAGTTCATCCTCGTAATAATGAATGAGCCAAAGTTGCTCTTCGTCTTTGTCAACTTCTTTTACATCGATTACTTCGTGTATTCGTAAAGTCAAAGAAACATTCCAAATTACACCCAAATCAAGGAACATTCCTGGCTCTACCGTTCCCGATTTCATGACTCCGTGATAGACCAACCAGTTTTTGGAGGGTATAGCATATGATGTAAAGACTTTGAATGTTGATGTGGAATTCATGATTATTTTTGATTTTCTATTCAATTCTCCACTAAAATTAATATGCTTAGTAGCTATGAGATTTTATGCCAATTCATTTATCTCCGACGATATTTTACCTTTTCAAGTAATTTACCATTTTTTATTGAATATTCGATAATGAAAACCTTCTGTCCATTGTTATTCCAATAGGTCCACATTCCTGTTTTTATTCCCCTATATTCTTTTGTTAAAGGAAGTTTTTTAAGCCATTTTTCGTCAGTTATTACATCTTTATATTTTTCATTAATGATATCTTCGATAAAAACTCCTTCTGCTTTCTTTTTTCCATTAGTGTATTGAAAAGACCACTAGCCAACTTCAATACTTACTGGATACTTTCCTTCTTCCTGAATCTTTCCGTTTTCATAATAAACAATGTGCGAAGTCAGGTCATTATATGTTGAAAACCATCCGGATACCCTTTTTCCCATCTAATGAGTTTGCCAGAATCATAATATTTGATATCTTCTAAGTTACCATATTGATTAAAAAATTCTGTGCTTTCCAGGTTGTCAGAATCATTGTAATACTCCCATGTACCTCTTTGTTCACCTCGTTCATAATCCCCACTACTTTTAATCTAAAGAATTCCTCGGGGCTTGCCCCGGGGTCGCGTTAGAGGGAAAATTCCCTAGCTTTATAATATGAAAGAGAAGTATATTGTAAAGCGTCATAATAAAAGTGTGCTGTTGTATCATTTTGTGTGCCCGACATAGTATCGTCAAAAAGTATTTAACTCGGAAGTTGAGAAGAGCCTGAAAAAGATATGTAAAGGGATACTACCAAATCAAAACATGAAGATATTCAAAATGTAAGATCATGGTTTTTATTTGGGATGCTAAAGTAGTATATTACGAAACCATCCAAATGAAGAAAATAGTAAAGCCTTTAATCTGGCTCACTTCTATAAAGTTCATATTTTCTTCAAATGATGCTTGGAGACAAACAAGCAACCCAAACAACACAAATCATTCATTAGTAAAAACTATGCAATTGGGCTGACTCAAGTATTAGATCAATGGTGTACTTAAATATTTCACCAAAGCTAAAACTATAACTTCACCTAATGAAAAATCGAATTCTTGTCTTTACAATTTTAATCTTCACAATCTTTCATAGCATAACTGCGCAAAGCTGCTTACCAGAAGGAATTTCCCTCGGATCTCAAATTCAACTCGACAGTTTTTCAATCAATTATCCTAATTGCACAGAGATAGAAGGGAATGTATTAATAGGATTTATAGCAGCCGATGATATTACTAATCTAGATGGTTTAAACAATATTACCTCGATCGGCGGGGATCTTGAATTTTTATACAATGATGTATTGTTCTCTTTGGTTGGATTGGAGAATCTTACTTCAATCAATGGATTTATCAATTTTCAAAATTGCCCTTCTTTGAATTCTCTATCTGGTTTAGACAATGTTGATTATCAAACAATTACCACTTTAGGTATATTCAACTGCCCAAATCTATCTGTCTGTAGTGTCAAAAGTGTGTGCGGCTTTATTGAAAAAGGAGGTACAACCAATGTTTCAGGAAATGCTACTGGGTGTAATACTATTTCACAAATCATAGCGGCATACCTTGTACCAGTAGAGGATATTCAATCCAAAGAGCAAATTGTCATTCGAATTTTAACAAATCCTGTAATAGATGTACTTAATATTGAAAGCGAAGCTTCCATAGATCATATTCAAATTATAAACCTTCTCGGTCAGAATGTTTTGGATATTAATAATGATACAAATTCTAAGGAATTCAATGTAAACCGTTTAACACCAGGAATTTATTTTGCCGCATTCCTTAGTGGAAATCAAATTTGGACAAAAGAATTTATATAGAATTAGGAGATAAGCACTTTTCAATTGAATTACAATAAATTTATATGTGTTTCGGTCGAAATGTACAACAAAAGGCAACAGGCATCTATCATGAAAAATTAGCCTATTTTTTATACCAAAAAGGCTATACCGTCTCAGTGGTTTTACCCAATCGTTCTAAAAAATATTTGGGATCATTAGGCTTAAAATCCAAAACAGACAAACTGGATGCAAAAGGTCTGGCACAAATGGGTGCAGAACAAAATTTACAACCATGGCAGCCATTTTCCGATCATATTTATGAATTGAAGACTTTAACTCGTCATCGGGATCGTCTTCAAAAAATGATCACCAGCACTAGCAACCAGATCCATGCCCATGAAAGAACGGGATATGTAACCAAATCTGTTATTGGTCAACTTAAACAACTACTTAAAAACTTCAATAAACAGCTACGAAAAGTAGAAGTTGAGATTGAAAAAGAGTTACATAAGGATGAGCACATAGCCTGTAGAGCTAATTTAATTGCTGAGTCTATAAAAGGCGTTGGCTTGCATGTGGGAGTGTAGATTGATGGAACATTTACTGGATGCATCAGATTATATGAAAGCTCACGAAAGGATTGTTGAAAAAGAAAAACAAGCTGTCCGGAATTTAAAATTGAATAATACCTATTTTAGTCTTTATCAGAAACTGCGGGTCTTAAATCTGAAATATGGCTTTATAAAAAAAGGAGATGCGCTGATTGAATTCAATAATTTAAAAACCAATCCGCTTCTCGAAAACTACGAAAATGCAAAAACATTACAATCAAAAATTTATTTTCTGAGTTTTCACATTGAATATTTTGAAGCTTTGAGGGAGCATAAAGAACGGTTAAAGTACAATGAACAATTGATCCATCTTTTTGAAGCGAACAATTCCCTTAAAAACAATCAGGCAGACGAGTATTTGAATGCTTTATTCAATTATCTGAATAACCTTCTGGATTTAAGTAATTATAAAACCTTCAACAAAGAAATCGGCAAACTAAGGAAATTAAAACTGCCAGCGTATGAATACAAATTGAAAAAGAAAAAGAAAAAGGAAAGGGCCTGTCTTTTTTTATACCTTAGTTATTATGATTTTATAAATCAAATTGATAAATCACTAACAGAGATTATTCCGAGAGTTGATAAATATTTTATGAATAATGAAGGGATTGTCAATAAACTTGCAGAGGGGGCTCTTTTGAATAATACCGCCTGGACCTATTACGTAGCTGGCGATTATGATAAAGCATTAGAATGGACAGTTTTAGTTGATCGTTATGTCGATCGCAATTTATTTATTGATGTTTATACTCGTTCGCGTTTGCTTTTAGTTGCAATACATTATGAACTCGGAAATTTTCAGTACCTTGATTCATAGGTCAATGGAACACATCGATTTTTAGAAAGTAGAGATATATTAAATACTCTTGAAAGTTTTTATTTGAAGTTTTTTAAAAAAGCAATTGCGCTAGACAGAGATGCAAAAAGCCACAAACAGGCCTTGTTGGATTTAAAAGAAGACATTAAAACCATCATGAATTTTGTGCAGGAGAAGTCAATCTTTGACATACGAATATTTCTTTGGTGGGTGGACGGTCAATTGAAAAATGTGCCTGTCGCCGCAATCATTCAGGCTCATTTTGAAAAAGAAAAGAGAATTAGACAAGATAAGATCGCCTAAATTTTGATTCAACGGTATTTTCAAAACAATTAGAAAAGATGATGTATAAAATTTAGCCAATAACTTAAGTGCAAACAATGAAAAATCATTATTTGATCCTAGCCCTTTTTATTTGTCTACCTGCAATCAGCAAAGCTCAATTTGGAGTTAAAGCAGGAGTCAATTTTTCTGATATTTCAGGAAATGAAGAACTAGTCTCGAACACTTCCTCTAAAGTTGGTTTTCAAGGCGGAGTGATGTATAAAATTTCGATTAAAAAAAATTGGTTGTCCCTTCAGCCGGAGGTGATTTATATTCGGAAAGGAGGAATATTTTATATCGAGCAGCTAAAGATTGATGCAAGACTGGATTATGTTGAGTTGCCTGTTTTGGGGATGATAAATCTATTTGGAGGTAATTTAAATATTCATCTGGGGCCTCAATTTAGTCTATTATCGAATGTTGAATATGCCATTTCTGAAGAAAGCGGTATGGGCGGTAATATTAACAAATCTGATTTGTGCAATTACAACACATTTGATATAGGGATTGTAGGAGGTATTGGGGTAGAACTTGAAGAAGTAATTGTAGAATTGCGCTCTTCAATTGGTTTTTTAGCTGTGGAAAAAGGGTTTAATTATAACGGGCAGCAATATAATCCTTCCTCAAAAAACTTTAATGTTCAATTTATAGCTGGCTATTTATTTTAACACTAATTCAAGTTGCGATGTATCGCAAACTTGAAAATGATAAGTTAAAAATGATGAATGATAAATTAGTTTTTATACGTTTTTGGAGAAAATTCATAATTTATCACTCATAATTTATAATTAGCAAGGTGTATCATAACTTGCATTAAAATTATTTGAATGGCTCTTTTATACGAATAAGATATTTTTTTTACTTTTTCAATTAAAAAAAACATTGATCATTTTGTTTTATTTTTAATTCAAAAAGCAGAGAAATTATATTCTAAGCATGAAATTATCGAAACCTAATAAAAATTAATTAAGCAGATAAATCAAGTGTTTTTTCAATTTTCACTTCTTTTAAAACTGATTTCATCAAGTCAAATAAATCTTTTTTAGTCGTTTGGTAATTAACTCTTAATAAATTGATATCGCATTGTAATGACTTAATTTCTTTTTGGAGTTCTGGCTCATTGGGTTTTTTATGGCCTTTGATTATTTCAACCAATTTAGTATCGCATAAAAGAACCCGTTTTTTCAGGCGTTGAACATCATTTTCGAGAGAGCCGTTTATTTCGCTAAATAATTCACGTAAATGGAGGCTTTGGTCTTTATTAGGTAATTTGTAACAGTACTTATTGATCAAATCAATCATAAACATTAACTCATCCTGCCAAAAATTTAGTTCTGAAAACCAAACACGGCAATCTTTGTGAAAGGACTCAATTTCTTTGATGATTTTTGTCTTTTTCATTTTTGAAAGGTTTTTTAGTTATCAAAATAAAATTCGCCCCGGCGAAGTGAGGAAAGCAAAAACATAGGTTTAAATACAAATCAACGTTGCCGGGGCTAAAGAGGGCTAAAGATTTTTAACTTTAAAAACTATAACTCTTTTATTTGGCATCATGCCATCATTCATTCCAGGATTAGGTATAGCTGAATTAATAGCTTCCTTAGGTTCTGGAATATCATTGATGGCACATTCAGTCATGAGTACCATTCCTGCAATCGAAGTCACATTTTCAATAGCCACAAGCGTTACTTTTGCAGGTCGATCACTCCGGCTTTTTTCAAATCTTCATATTTCAAAAATTTTAATTAAAAAAATGAAATTCATACGACTACATGCGTAGCCAAAATTTGATTAATAAAATTTAGATAATCAGGATTTTGAAGTTGCCTTGATTGTTTGCTTTTAAGAATTTCTCTGCAAAGGATTTCCTCTTTGTAAGGCAAGGCATTGTTTAAGTGCCGATCCGATGGATTTTGAATAAATAAATCATCGAAGAAAACGGATGGAGCAATGTTAAAAGGCTTTGCTTTAACCAGCATCACAATGACCAAATTTTAAAGTTAAACAATCAATTAAAATCGAAAACGATTAAAAACGGCTATTATCAAAACCGATTATTTGATATACACAAATTTGATTTATCAATTCAAATACCAAAGCGGGGAAAGTGTAAAAAATGTCAGTTTTTGAAATAAAATTTTAACATTTTCCGAAAAAATGACAGGAATTTTTAAAGTACTAAAATGACAAATTTTCAGATTAAAGCAGGAGGGGGATGGATTCTAAAAACTATTTTGGCAAGATGAAATCGACATTATGACTTTCACCTAAATCCTCATTTCCATTCCTTCTCTCGCCAGCACACATTGCGGAAACCTTTGCTGGCATTGTTTTTCCATTTTCAATAAAAAATCATCATCATGGTTCGGATCGTGGTGCGTTATGGCTAATTGTTTGACTCCGGCCATTTCAGCAACTTGGAGAGCTTGTTCGTAACTGCTATGTCCCCAGCCTTTATATTTTACTAATTCTTCACTGGCATATTGCGCTTCATGGATAAGTAAGTCCGCGTCTTTTGTCAGTTCAACAACATTTTGATCAATGCCGTCCACATGCTCCAAATCAGTGCAAATAACCAAAACTTTACCTTCTCTTTCCATTCGATAACCATATGATCCGCCAGGATGGTTTTGTTTTATAGCAGCAATTTTTGTTACATTAAAATAGCTGGTAGCTTTATCTGGCAAAATGAAATTAAACTTCGCTCCCATTTCTTTCAATTGAATAGGGAAAAACAGGTTTTGCATTTGTAAAGCCAAAACTTCTTTTAAGTCCGTTATGGGACGATCCTTTCCCATTGCTACTAAGGTGATTTCTTTTTCAGGATCGTAAGCTGGATTGAAAAACGGAAACCCTTGAATATGATCCCAATGGAAGTGAGAAAATACGATAAAAAAATGATTGGGCAATGGAGAATCTCCTTTATAAGCATCCATTCCGAGTTTTCTGATTCCAGTGCCGGCATCAAAGATTCCAACGATATCCTCATTAGAAGTTTTGATTTGAATACAAGTGGTATTTCCGCCAAATTGCTGAAACTCTTTATCGCAAATTGGTATTGAACCACGAGTGCCGTAAAATTTCACTTTCATCAGAAAATCTAATTTTCTGGGTTAATATTTCAAGTTTTTGTGCTATAGATCTTCGGGATAGACATTTATATTTTTACAATTAAAAGCTCTAAAAACTCATACAAAAGAAAGTATGATAGTTTTATTGGAGGACGATAACCAAACCAAGACTAACATCTCCTTGTGCAATGGCTTTGCCGCTAGTATATCCACTACCGTAATAATAACCCCCACCTCTCCAATAAACACAGGGAGCAAAAAACGACCCTATACCCTTTAATAATCTGAATGTTTTTGTCATAGTATATTTAAGTCTATTGGTATCCTCCACCAATTTCACATTGTTATATTTTATAATGTTATTAAGTGGTTTAAGAAGCGTCAAAGATAAGAGAAGCATAAAAATAAACAAGGTTCTTTCGCTTATTATATGATTTTATTGATTATAAATTCTTATATAAGTCGTTAGACGGTTACTTACATCTGCTAAACGTTTTTGCTTTTATTTTGGATGCCAACCCAATTATTTTTTCTTTTAAAAATCATAATTCCGGGATTTTTTTGCTAACCGAATCTGTATTTTAAAACTTTATTTATCTTCGCCGATGTAAATCTAAATGATGAAATTTTAAAATATTGAATATGAATAAAATAGCAATAGTTGCTTTAATATGTTTGTTCGCTTTTTCCTGTACTCCTGGAAAAATGGGCTCAACATGGAAGGATGAAGCTTATGAAGTGGAGCATTTTGATAAAATATTGGTTGTTGGGAATTCTCCAAATCCTAGCGTTCGCAATGCTTTTGAAAAACAGCTCAAAGAAAAAATAGAAAAAAAAGGAGTCATTGCGATTTCGTCATTAGAAGTATTACCCAAAGAAGAAGAAATTACCAAAGAAGCATTTTATAAATATTTTAAGAATGAAAGCATTGATGCAATTATTATTACTCGCTTAGTTGAACTAAAAGAAACCGCAGATTTTATTGAAGGAGAAACTTATGTTCAGCCGGTATCTGGATATTATGGTGGTTTTTATTCCTACTACCACTCCGTCTATAGAGAGGTCCCGGACCCGAGTCATTTCCAAACGGAAAAGGTTTATAAAATAGAAACAAACCTGTTTAAAGTTGATGGAGAAAAGTTGGTTTGGCATGCACTTTCTGAAGCCTATAATCCCAAAGATGCTTTAGAAATTATAGATAATCTTGCAAAAAACATTGCAAAAAAATTATCAGAAGAAGGGTATATCAGAAAGTAGATTGTTTCAATTGGGAGATTCTATTGCTGTTCTTTTTTGGACATTTATATCTTTAGAAAAACAGGTTCAAAATTATCATTTGATTTAAAAGTTGACTGGTCATGTAGAGGCAAATTTTAGTTATAGAATTATAGCTATATTGATTGCTTTATTTCTTTTTATTAACTCGCTTGCATTTAACATTGGCGGTATTTGGCTTTCTTGTAAAGGCATTTACTTAATAATAAAAGGAGAAATGTTAACAGAAGTGCGACCTGGGGTGATGATCATGGAATCCATAGATGTTTTTTTACTCGCTCTAGTTTTTTTGGTATTCGCTATCGGGATAATAAAATTATTTGTCCCGGATGCTCACCAATCGATAAAAGTGAGAAACCTGCACTGGCTGAAAATCGAAAATTTTACGGACCTCAAAATGTTACTATGGGAAACGGTACTTACCACGTTGGTTGTGTTTTTTGTTACCGGTTATGTTCATAATGAAGAATATGTTGATTGGAAAATGTTGACCCTGCCCGTTTCAATACTTTTGCTGGCTATCAGCTATTTAATCATGAAAAAATCTGAACCTCATCATCACAATGAAGGCGATCAAGGCCCGGATATTGATTAATTATCAAGGTATTTTAAAGTAAAGTTTTGATGCTAAACGACTTGGTAAATTGTTGTTTTTACCTCTAACAAATTTAAAACTTCTTTATACAAATCCTGAAAAGGGATCAATTCTCTTTCCACTGCATTTACATTCAACTTATGTTTTAAAAGGTTTTTATAATACAATTTAGTTTTGCGCTCAAAAGCGACTTTGTGGAAATTTCCTTGAGAAAGCTGTGTCAGTATTTTTATGAAACAATTTGACCGGTAGGTGTAGTCTTTTTTAAGGTAAGTGAAACTATAAGCTTGTAAGCTGTGAATTCTGTCTATTATTTTGCCTTTTTGATTGGAAGCCAGATAAATTAATATTTGTGCAATAATAATAGAAATATTAGCACCCTGCTTGTCTTTGGAAAGCGTAGGAACCTCATTGAGGAACTTGCTCAATTTAAATCTGTTTTTATGGTTTATTTTGCCAATCTTGTCAAGAAAATACAAATAAGCTTCAATAATTCGCCATTGTTCTTTTAAAATGTCAGGCATATCGTTTTTATTTGCCAAGTTGAAGGCCGCTTCAGCGATTTTGTATTGTTTGGAATGAAAAGCTACTATGGCCTTATAAATCAAGGATATCTGCCAGTTGTGCGAACCTTTTTCAGTATACTTTAAAGCCTGTGCAACCGCTTTTTTAGCTTCATCAAAATCGCCAATAACAAGATTCGAAGGAATCAGTCTTGAATTCATCGAATAAATTGCGACTCTGCCTGGAGTAAAAGGTAAACTGTTAAAATATTTTAAACCCTGTTTCGCAGTCTTGATTACCTGATTATGATCTTCCTTCAGTAAGTGTGCAATAATTATAATGTGAAATCTGAGAAAGTTAATTTGATAGGAATCGTATTGTGAATATTCTTTGATAAATTGATTGACCTCAGCTAAAAGGTTCTCACTTTGACTAGCATTGAGTTGTCTGGATCTTACAGTATAGGAGTAAACATTAGTCAAGACAAACCAAGCTTCTGCCTCTGCATTTAAAAGCTTTAATGATCTTCTACAAATCTTTTGATAATATTTTATTCTCGGATTATTTTCAATTGAACAAATTATCATTAATTCTTGTGAGAGATGAAAGGTAATTTCTGTAATCTGATATTTCATACTCTTTCTGATGGTATCTTTTGCAACAGAAAAAGCTTCTCGGGTCTGGTTGTCATTCCGCAATCGTTTTACATTGGCATAATTGCGAACACATTGATTTCGTGCCTCTTTTAGTTTTTCATCTTCGTATTTGTTCGGGAGAAGGAAAAGTAAATTATATAGGTTTTCTTTTAACTCATTTTTAAGGTTGGATAATTGGTTAGCTGCATTAAAATCGTTAAATATTTCCTTTTTCGCTTCATCATTATTGGAGATTACTCCATCAGATAAACCATCAAATAACTTTTGGATATGGGTGTCTCCATAGTCTCCATGAGTAAGCAACTTAATCTTTTTAGAACTATTGCCTCGAATTATTTCAATTAATTGTTTTAATTCGATCATGATATATCTCTTATTTTCAGGGGGTTATGGGTTTTTTTATTTTTTAAATAACGGTAAAGTTATATGTAAATATAAGGGTTTTTCATAGAAATTTATTGATGCATTCAAAATAAATTTATGTATCGAAAAAAGAAAACTTAAATAGGAATCAGATAACGAAGTCTAAAGAATTGGTCCCTAACAATTCATATTTTCTAATCTTCAATAGATTTATTATGAAAAACATCATAAAATCCGGCATCTTCTTGCTTTTATGTACTCTTATATTTGGACTAACAGCATTTACCACTGACAATACAATAATTCAGAGTGATGAAGTATCTAGCTGTTATGTTTACCGTGCTGATCTGACCACAGCAAAATGGCAAGAGATAGCCAGTCCTCATGGTTATACTCAATATTTTATTATCGACCCATCAGCAACTGGGTCACCAACCCATGTGATTTCTACTTCTGATTACAATGGCGACTGGAGTGCACTTATGAACTGCATAGGACTGCCTCCTTCAACCGCAAGTATAATAATTATAGATGATTTGGGAGGAACATAAAAAAACATATAACCGGGGTGAAACCAACTTTTGAATTCTCGCTTTAATGGCGAAAACAGAGTATGTTTAATTTTAGGTTTTTGGGGATTGTGAAATTATCTTCAAAGCTAATTAAAAGTTCATTATGAGCTAATCCGACAATTGTCAGAACATGGGGTTAAGTCTGTCAGAGAAAAGGTAGGAATAACCTTAGCTATTGAAAGTTTCACATTAGCTAAAAGTCTAATTTTAAACACGCTCAATTTAATTTTGTACCAAATGCCGGTAAACCTTAATGCTTTTTAAGCTGTTTTGCCGGCATTTGTACTTTTTTTGAAAATGATAAAAATGGCATCCACTAAAATTCAAGATTTTGTAAATGCCACAGAAAAGGTAATATAATACTCAAACTCTTTATGTAATTTCGATTTTGAATCTATTATAAAGCAATTAATCAAGCAAAATTTAAAACGCTTTATATTTTTATACCATATATTAGGTGAAAGGGTACCCTTTTCCTAGATTAATGGTATATATATATATAAAGGTATTTTGTAATATTCAAATTAGCAATTAATAGATGCCCACCAAGCTTTCTGGAGAGAGACTAAAGAAAGAATACAAGTTGTTGGATGGTTTTCTAAAAGCCGAAAGTGAAATACTTTTGACTTTTTATAAGACTCATTTACCAGGTATTGTCAATTATGTTTGTAAAAACGGAGGAAATGAAGAAGATGCTCGTGATGTATTTCAGGAAGCCTTGTTGGTTTTGTACAAACAAGCCAAACTGGGGGAATTGAACCTATCGGCAAGTTTAAAAACGTATATATTTTCTATTTGTAGGTTTCAATGGTTGAAATCAATTAGAAAAAACAAAAGGATAGAATCTTTTGGAGAGGAACTTGAATTAACGGATTTGAATTCGGATATTGTTCAACATATCGAAAAAGCAGAAAGATACCGATTGCTGCAAACTCATTTATCAAAGATGAGTGACTCATCTCAGCAAATCCTGAAGTTACACTTTCAAAAATATTCTACTGAAGAAATTGCTAATGAACTTGGATTAAGTAAATTATATGTCAAAAAAAGAAAATACGAATGCAAAAAGAAGTTGATCGAATCTATTCGGAATGATTCCTGTTATAATGAATTGAAATAATTTTTTAGAAGAACTCCCTCAAACATATATACAAACACAATACCTAGTATTTACAATGGAAACCAATAACTATTCTCATTTGATTGAAAAGTATCTTTTCAATCAAATGACTGAAAGCGAAAGACAAAAATTCGAAATTCAAGTTAATTCCGATACTTTGCTTGCGGAAGAATTGGAGTTGCAGAAGAGTTTGTTTGAAGCGGCAAATGATGAAGATTTTAAAGAAATCTTTCCAAGCCTGAAATCTGCTGAACAAACATATATGACTACTCAAACTAAAAAACCTCTTTTACGTCTCAGTCCACGGAATCTTCTATTATATGCTGCCAGCCTGCTGTTTATTGTATTTTTTAGTTGGATGTTTTTTGTAAAAAGTAACAGTGTTGAATCAAGTCAATTATTTGCCACTTATTATGAACCGTATCCAATGGTTTTAGCTTTTAGGGGGAAAAGTGACTTAATAGCAAATGCGGTCAATAGCTATAATGACAAAAACTTTGATTCAGTTATAAAATCAATGAATCAATTGATTTTGAAAGATAGTTTAGGTTTTGTGCCTTATATGTATTTAGGAATTGCACATTTAGAATTGGGTAATTTGGAAGAAGCTATTGAAAACTTTAAAGTTGTTTCTGATTCAAATAATCCTTCTTTTCGCCAACAAGCCGATTGGTATATTGCCTTAACTTATTTAAAGGCCAATGAGAACGAAAAAGCAAAGGAAATTTTAATTGACTTAAGTCGAGATGCAGATTCAACTGTTAATCTGGGCTCGGTAAAGGCAATTTTAAAGTCCTTGAAGTAGTAAAAATTTATAATATTTCTTTTTTAATTAGAATGACCCCCAAGCCAAAACCTATAATTGCAAAAATATACAACCAATTTCTAAACTTCTTTTTCACCGGATCAGCAACATTTTTTAGTGGTTGTGTATTGCCGACAACAACAAAATTTGCCCAGTAAAAAGGGTGAAAGGTCAAAGGATTTGCAATTTTTAAATATTTAAGTTTCGCTCTTTGTAATGCTTCATCTTTAGTCAAGCCCAGTGATAGAAAACGATAAAAATATTCCATTATCAAGCTTGTCGATTCATCATGGGCAAGCCATAAACTTGTTACTACACTTGAACAACCTGCATTTAAAAATGAACTGCCAAGGCTAATCATACCATGCTTGTTTGTTGTTTTTCCATTACCGGTGTTACAAGCAGCCAGTACTGCCATGTTTGCCGATAAGTTCATTTTTGATAGTTCATTTATATGTAAATATCCATCAGTATTTTCATCCGTTGAATTAGAGAGAACCAGATGAGAGTTATATGGGGCTTTATGGTCAACAATGGCATGTGTGGAGAAATGAAGGACGTTAAAGTCTTCGGACAATTCGTAAAAAGCCCGTTCTGTTGCCTCTTCTCCTTTTAAAGCTATGGCATTGGAAAATAGCTTTTCAATAACGTCAATTTCCTTAAAACTAAATTGCAGAGTATTAAAGTTTCTTGTGCTATTTAAATCAGTGTTTATTAAAGTATCTGTACTGAAATTCGGTGCAAATCCGAGAAAGCCACCATTATTTTCTTTTACCGGAATATTTAGAAAGGTATAAGAGTAAGTGTATGAAATTTTCCGTTTTTTAACAAAGTAGTCTAGATTTTTATAATCTACAGGAGTCCTTTTATTTAAAACAGGTTTTTTTTCCAATAAAACCTCAAATGGAATAGTGTGTAACGGACCATCCAAAATCAAAATCAAATCATGGTCAGTGATTTCCTTTTTTATTGGTAATATTAAATATTCAAACAGCTTCGACGCACTTTCTATAAATTCCTGGTAACTTTTTGAAGGTGAGTTAATTGCTGTTTTATAGTTAGTCAAACATTCAAGAAGATTATCAATTTGAGTAGTTAAATCTTCAGGAAAAAATATGGTTTTTGTTTTCGTACTATATTTTTCGGTTACTGTAATATTAATAGTTGAACCAACTATTTTATATTCAATTATTGATTGGTCATCTCTTAAAAAATCAACTTTAATTGAATTTGATTTCTTTTTTGATGTTTGAATATTTTGTTGATGTGATTCTTGATAATCAAGTTTTCTTTTATTCCTAACATCCCTTTTTTGGTTGAGCTGATTATCCTTTGAATTATTCGTTTTTTGAGAAATACTTACAGGAATTCGGTTATCATTATTCTGACTATTCACCTGAGCTACCAAAGGAATGGAGCATAGAAACAGATATAGTAAGTATAGTGTTCTTGTTATCTTCATCAATTAGGGTTGTCTAGAACTACAAACAAATCACCTGATAAGTGAAATGCAATACTGTTTAAAGTACTGCCATACTGTTCAGTACTTATTTATTAAAAGATGTATTCCAAATGTTAGTTGCTTGTATTAATTTCGTTTCCGAAGAGTCGTTTTTTGCTGATACCCGGATCTGAAAAAACGAAAAAAAATTTGATCACTTGGAATGGAAGGGAACAGAAAATAATTCCATTCCTATCCAATCCAATGCCTTTCTCTCCCCATCATGTTAAAAAAATGTTACAATACTCTCCTTATCTGATTTGTAACAATACAAAGGTAGACCGCTTTTGAGTTTCTAACAATAGAGAATTACCTAAATTTCGCAAATAGGTAAATCACTTATAACATTGTTTATACAAGGGCTGTTTTAAAGAATGGCTAAAGTTAGAGGGAAGCTGCGTGCATTGTATTTATTTGGTAATTGTATTGTTGCATAACTCTAATTCCAACAATCAAAAATATCTTGACCAAGAGGAAAATAAAAGCGAATAGCTTTGTATTTTTTTTCTTAAACTTTAAATCCTAAAAGAATCAGAGATCATCAAAAATCTGATTGTTAATGGCATAAAGAACTAGCCCGGCAGTATTTCTCGAACCTGTTTTTTCCAGCAAATTTCGCTTATGAGCATCAACCGTACGTGGGCTAATGAACAGTGTTTTAGCTATTTCTTTATTTGCGTATTCTTTCAAAATAAGGTGCAAGACTTCTTTTTCCCGGTCTGTTAATGGAATTTGATCATTCAGAACAACTTTGGGTTTGTTTCCGCTAAGATTATTCATAATGGTTTTGGTGACCTGCGGGCTGTAATAGCTGCCTAAATTTATAATAGAATTTATTGCAGTAATAAGCTCCTCTTCATCACAATTTTTAAGCAAATACCCAGCGGCACCGGCGGCCAACATTTGTTTGATATGCTGGCTTTCATTGAGCATGGTCAATGCCAGTACTTTTTTTTCGGGGTATAACCGCAACACCTCCTTAGTACAGGATATTCCATCCATAACCTTCATGTTGATGTCCATGATGATGAGGTCAACCTGGACCGCTTTTAATAGCTCTATAGCTTCCTTTCCATTAGTCGCTTCTGCAACAACTTGGAAGTTTTTATTTCTTTCTAGATAGGATTTTACTCCATCTCGTATTAGCTTGTGGTCATCTACTAGCATTATTTTAGTCATAGCGTTTAAGTTTAAAAATTTATAATAGCTCCAATTTTACGCTGGAATTTCAATTGTGATCGAAGTTCCTTTTCCTGGACTACTATTGATATCAATAGTTCCGGAAAGAGCACTTACGCGGGTACTCATACTATTTAATCCAAACGAATGTCCTAATGTATTTTCTATTTCAAATCCTTTTCCATTGTCCTCAATTGTCAGTATAATTGCATCCGTGTATTTCATCAATTGCAAAGTGGCTTTTGATGCTTCTGCATGTTTCAAAACATTATTAATCGCTTCCTGAGTAATTCGGAACAGGCTTAGTTCCTGATACGGTGCAAGGCGAACTTTTTGTAGATTATTATAAAAAACAAATGTTGTATCCACCGTTCCAGCTAAATCCTCCAACAAGCTTTCAATGGTCATCACGTAGCCAAAATCCACAATAGATTGCGGCATCAGGTTATGAGCGATATTTCGGCTTTCATCAATAGCGTTGTTTAGGAATTTTATACCTTTTTGGAACTTTATTTTATAACTGTCATCGATTTGTGTAATGGCATTTTTCAAATAGTTTAGGTTTAAGGATGCAGTAGTCAGATTTTGCCCTAAACTATCGTGTAATTCTTTTGAAATGCGTTTCCTTTCCCGGTCTTCCGTTTCCAATATTTTTGAGATCATCTGCTCATTAGCTTTCTTTTTAAAAGTGATATCCCGAGCAACAAATAATAATTTTTCACAGTTTCCATTTTCATTTAAAATTGGTGATATATTGATATCCATATAATTTTTTTCACCACTTGGAGTTTGGTATTCATCTTCGAATGTACAGGTCTTTTTGGTCACTAAAACTTGTTTAAGCAGCGTTCGAATTTCTTTCGTTTTTCGTTTTGGATGTTTTAAAATAAGGCGATGGTAATATTCAATTTCTTTCTTGTAAAGCCTGTTGATACTCAGGTCCATTCCAGCTTTTTTCCAGGCGTCCTTAAAACTATCGTTGACTTGTTCGAGGACAATTTTTCCATCATTCTCAATATTAAAAATTGCCATTTGGTCTTTTGTCCCATTGAAGATTGAACTCATTCTTTTTTCACTTTGTATCAATTGATTCTTTGCTTTCGCATTTTCTGTAATATTTCTGGCAACATACAAAACCTGAACACATTTTCCGTTTTCCAGAATTGGGGAAACTACTGTTTCAAAAACTGCTTCTTCCTGGTTATTTAGAGTTTGAGATAGTCGATTTTGAAAAATGATTCTTTTCTGTTCTTTTATCGCTTGGTCTATCGTTTTGATTCTCCTTTTTATTCGATCTTCAGGCTCCTTAAGATGAACTCTGAAAAATTGGCCGGCCTCTAAACCAATGATTTTGTCATTATCCTTTACACCGGAATATTTTTTTATAAATTCCATCCCGGGATCGTTAATAGACTCTATAATGTATTGGTTATCAGGACTTATTTTGAACAGACAAATAAAGTCCATGTTGTTATTATAAATCGTGGCCAGTCGTTGTTCACTAGCGACAATCGCATTCTCTGCAATCTTCTTTTGGGTGATATCCTGGGTGACAAAAAGAAGATAATTACAATCTCCTTTCGGATTGATAATCGGGATTAGGTTCGCATCATAAGCAAAGAATTCATTTCCTTTGAATGGGATCGGGACAATACCTTGATAATGAATCTCTTTTTTAGATTTAACTAACTGCTCAAAATCTTTTATTCTCTTATTAACCAACTCATCGTCGTACCTGGCAACATTTTTATAAAAAAAAGCTAACTCCATACCGATTAATTGTTCAAGGTCGAATTCAGGCATTACCATTTTAATAGCTTCAATTGTTGTTTTATTGAGCGACTCGATGTAAAATTTATTTCCGTTTTCAACACGGAATAAGCCAACAAATTCATTGGTATTATTGTAGATCATTGCCAATTGCTCTTCCGAGTCTTTTAATGCTTTTTCTCCTTTTATTCGTTGGATAACGTTTGTGATCATAATTCCCGAAAAACGAAGTAAAGCTTCCAAATCTTTTTGCCATTCTTCAATTGGACTTAATGCATCATATCCAATAAAACCTATGACCTTATCTTCTACTATTAAAGGAACATGGATCTGAGATTGAATTTTACGATTTTGTAAATCCATTTTCAAAGGCAATGCTTCTTCAGGTATGTTGTCAGGTTTTTTTATTATTATTAATTCATTATTTTTAATCTTATTCATGAACCATGGGAAATCAACAAAAGGAACATTTTGGTATACATCTTTTATTGAATCAATTCCTGGTTTAAACCATTCATGATGAATACTTCCATCATTATTTTCATTGGAAAGTAAAACCAAAAAAGCCCGGTCAAAATCTAAGAATTCGCAGATCTGTTTTAAAGTGTTATTAAGACCTTGTTCCAAAGCATCCAATGGAAGGTTGATAAATTTTGCAGATATTTTCGTCACCAAGCTTTCAAAATTATATCGATAATCCAGCTCCTTTTGAGCTTTTTTCTGTTGGGTAATATCCCGGACAAAACCAGCAACCATTTGCTCGCCATTAAATTGGATAAGACTTAGGTTGCAGGATAAATCGATAAGGCCTCCGTCTTTTCGAATATGCTTCGTTTCAAAACTGATACGTCCTTTTTTTATCAATTGCTGAGTTCTTCTCTCGTTTTCAGCTTTTGATTTCTGTATTTCCAGGTTGTCGAGGACATTCATTTTCAGAAGTTCTTTTTTGGTATATCCAATCATTTTGCAATAAGCGGGGTTGACATCAACAATAGCTGCATTGGTGTCTGTCAGGATGTAACCATCGAGGGTGGTTTCCAGGATTAGTTTGTTGCGTTGCAGTTGGTTTTGTATTTCTATTTTGGATTGCTCGAGTAGTAGCTCGGTTGTTTTTCGATCTGAGATGTCAATAAATGAGACAATGACACTTTCCCAGGTATTCATATATTCTGGCGGAATAGAAAGGTTGATGATGAGATAAACAATTTCCCCATTTTGATTATTGATAGGAATTTCGCTTTCGAAAGTAGTGGCACCTTCTGCTAAAGCAATAAATTCTTCTTTTAAAACTTCCCAGGATTCTTCAATGAGATAAACCGGCAATTCTGTAATGTGCTTTTCCTTGCTTTCCATTCCATAAAAATCCACACTCTTTTGATTGACATCTTTGACCTTGATCAATGAGGCAATTTGTTTTAGCTCTTTCGGATGCTGATCAAAATAAGCTCTGAAATCTGAAATTCCTTTTTCTTTTAAAGTTTCAAAGCAGGTTTTGACTGCTGAAAAATCTTCTTCCCAAATGATGATTGGAGAGTGTTCAAACAGTGTTTTGGAATGCGATTCGCTTGCCTTAAGTTCTAATTCTATCTTTTTTTGTTGGGAGATATCTTTTGTAACAAATAGAATGTGTGTGCAATTCCCGTTGGAATCTAAAATAGGGCTAGCGGTATTTTCAAAGTATAATTTGGTCTTGGTTCCTGATTGAATCTCGAATTCTCCCTCATAAGTAACAATTTTCTTTTCTGTTGCGATATTTTGAAAAAACTTTATTCTTTCTTCAATCAGCTCTTGACTATAGCCTAAGGGTTTTTTGAGTAAATAATCAAGATCTTTTTCAATAAAGTCATCTACTGTCAATTTTATCCCTGAGGCTTTCAATAATCGCCCGAGTGTTGCATTTACCGATTCGACAATAAATTTTGTGTCTCCTTCAATGCGAAATAAACCCATAAAATCCTGTGTGTTATTATAAATTAGGGATAGCTGCTCTTTACTTGATTTGAGTTCATTAGCCGACTTGATTCGATCGCTGATATCTTCTGTGATAAAAAGGATATGTGTACAATCTCCTTCATGATTGAGTATTGGCGCTAGACTGCTGGAGAAGAAAAAAGGATCAACGGCATCATTGGTGAAAGTGTATTTGCCTTCATAATATTCGCTTTTTTTATTCTTAACTATTTGATTGAAAAGATCAACCCGTTCTGCAATTTTGTTTTTATCATAGTCGGCGACGAGTTCATAATATTTTACCAAATCAATCCCGATAAGATCTTTTTCAGTAATTTTTTTCGAGATTGTTTGAAACTGTTTTAAAAAGGGTTTATTGATGGATTCTAGAATAAAGGTTCCGTCCTTTTGAACTTTAAACATGCCCATGAAGACATCAACATTGTTGTAGATCAAAGACAGTTTTTCTTCACTTTCTTTAATTCTCTGTTCTGCAATTTTCTGGTTATCGATATCCCTGCAAATTTTTGCTACGGATTTTATTTTTCCATCCTGGTCCTTCACCGGATAAATATACTCAAGGAACCATTTCCTTGAACCTTGCCAGTCTAATTGACTTTCAAAATTGAGGCTCATGCCGGTGCGGAAGACTTCTATGATTTTTGCAGTTAATTTTTCTGCTGATTCCTGATTGAATAAATCATAAGGTGTTTTTCCGACAAGCTCTTTTGGTTGGACATCATAGCATTTTGGGCCATTGTAATAAAGGTAAGTTCCCTTTTCGTCATGAAGGGTAATCATGTCTTCGGAGCTTTCTAATAAATGCTTTAGCTGTTGATCTCTTTCCCTAAGTTTATTTTCAGTATTTATTTTATCCGTTACATCCAGCCATATTCCGTTATAAAAGAGTGTTCCATTTGCAGCTTTCGTAATTTTTCCTTTATCTAATATCCATTTTCTTCCGTTGTCCGTTTTTAACGGATAAGTATGCTCATAGTCTATTGGAAGTTCATGATTTTGCCTTGCCTGTTTTGAAATGTTGGCTATTTTCTTAAGATCATCCGGTTCTATTATATTTGTGTTGAAAATTCCTTTATCAACAATTTCTGCAGCCGTTTTTCCAATCACATCTAGACTTCCTTTGCTCACAAAACTAGGACGAAAGGTGCCATCAACTTTACCCTGATAAACGACTCCCGGAAGGTTGTCAAAATAATTGTTGAGCAGTTCATTTTTTTCACTGAGTTCTAAAGTGCGTTTTTTTACTTTTTCTTCCAGCGTGGCATTAGTGAATATGATTTTTTCATTTTGTCCTTTGATAAAATCTCTTTGGTTGGCGAGTTCTTCTTTTTGTCTTTGAAGTTGGCAAATCAAGTCGGTATTTTCTTTTTCTGCTTTGTAGTTTTTTATTTGAAAGAAGATCAAACCAAAAGTGATAATGCAAACATTAATTAAATTGGTAGCGGTAACCAACAACGGTTCATAAAACAAGCTACTGTCCATCGGGACATTTATCCACTGATTTATTTGCCCCTGCAGCATAAAAACACACCAAATGATTATAATGGTGGGTAGCATCAATTTTTTCTCACGGATATCAAAAATCAAAAATGGAATAATAGAAAGGGAAATATACCCCATAGATAAGGAAATAACTAAGGAGTCGTTTGATTGAACTATTACAGCATGAATAAGTGATAATGTCGCGGCAGGCATTATTGCAATTAAAACCCGTGAGGCATTATAAAATTTGAAATAATTTATGAGTAAGGCAGAGAGACACAGCATCAAGCCAATGACTGTAAGCACAGTGATTGCTCTAAAAGAAATGGTTAAAGCTCCAAAAACAAATCCTACACAGAATAAAATGAAAGCTAATTGATTAGTAAGGATTACTTTGCCTTTCAAATAGTCTGGTACTTCATCAGTGATGCCGAGATTGAAAATTTTATTCATTGTCAAGTTTATTGAACCATATCAAATAAAGGTCTTCTCTAGCAATGCTTTTCTGCAACAATAGTCGGTTGCTATTGTCAAATCTAAATGTGATCTATATGTGTAGTTGTTTCTGTAAAAAAAGGTTGTTAAAAAAGAATGGCCTTTCAGCAACGTAATACAAATCATTTTTTAAAAAAAAGTACAAATGCAGGCAAAATGAATTTTTCTTAAAAAAATAATATTTCGCAATAAAAATAAATCTCTGTCTAATAGACAGTAAAGACTTTAACAAAAAAAAGAGGTAGCTATAGGGGATAGAGAAAAGTTGAAAGACTCGGATTAATTTAGAGGCAATTTCCATTGTTTGTTGCTTGTATAATTGCTTCGCTGGCAAACTAAATTTGGATTAATACCCAAATAGGTCAGCTTAAAAAGTGCTAAGCGAATCAGCACTTATTGCAATTGAGTTATTACAATAAAAGTTGCTTGTATTAATTACCCTTGCTGATTTTTTTTCTAAGAAATTGAGTAGTATTTTTTAAAATTAAAACCCTAAAAAGGATTGAACTACTAAATTATTAAGAATTAAAGTTTCTAAATTATTCAGCAAATTATCTTTAGAACTTCATTTACCTCAATGTAGTGTTAAAAAACTATATATTCAAAGAAAACGGTAGTTTTTGTTCCAATTTTTACTTGTATTCAATTTCAATGCTTTCCTCTAAAGAGAGTTACCTATAAATCGAGATAGTTTACCGTTTTATGCTTTCCGCGGCCTTCCCAAAAATAGTTTTTTACTAATTGTTTCAAGTTTCTTGATAAAAAATTTTGAGGATTCATTTCAAATCTTAAAAACTTGAGAACAAACAGAAAATCAGCATGTAATTATTATCAGGTTCTAAATTTTTTCCATTGATTTTTTCCGATTGTCGTTAATAATAAAAAGTTTTTTTTATAATAAATTATTGTGGATAAAGTATTGATAAACAGATGAGTATATCAAGTCAGGGTTGTGTCGAAACATTTTTTATTATAAAACAGGGTACCCTAATTATTTTAAATGGTATTAACTAATATATGATATTGAATTATTCGATCTGTGCAATTTTTTTTGCTGATCTTAAAATTTTTCAACATCTACCACTTCATACCATGCCTTAAAATTCTAACCATAAATTTTGTGATTTAAAACCAGTCGTGATCAACTAGATATTTGATTACAATAAAATGGTTTTGATAAGTTTCGTTGGTTGATCTTCTTGATTAAACCGACGGCACCATCATTTTTTATAGTGAAGTTGTTTATTCAAACACTACAGGAAACAAAGAGCTTTTGAACATATGCATTTAAAATTATTTCAAAACTCTGGTTGAAAAATGAATATTAGAAAGTATTACCAATTGATTATATGACATCTTCTGAGCCTTTTAGGCAAAGAGGATGTCTTTTTTTAATTGTAAAATATAAATGAGGATTACCCATACAAATTTTAGCGAAAATCACTTTTTTAAATAACCGAACATGAAATCAAAATTCTAAATCAAATGGTAGACAATTCAAAGTTTGAGGTGCTTAGGTCAGATGGGGTGAAGTATCTAGATTTTCGAAAAACACTTAAACCCATATATAATATTGTTTGGAGAGATATCACGTTGGGCTATTTGGCTTTAGTCTTTTTTATGATATTGAGTTTATTTTTTGAAGATTTTTTTTCTGCTAATTCCTGGATGTTGATCCCGGTTTTTAGTTTCATTATTGGTTATATCATAGCTTTCTTACAGTTGTTTTGCCACGAAGCAATTCATTTTAATATTCATTCAAACAAGAAAAAAAATGATGTCCTGGCTAATATGTTTTTATTCTCTATTGTTGGAAAAGATATTGAATCTTGTCGCCAAAAACATTGGCAGCATCACAATTATTTCGGTACTACAAAAGACCCGGAGAACGCTTATTTCAATCCTATATCCAATAAACTTTATTTCAGGTTTTTAACAGGCATCTATTTTTTTCAGAACATACTTATTCCTAGAATCGCTCAGATCTTGCAACTCAAACTGAATAAAAGAGACGGCTTTAAGTTATTTATGTTTTTAACAGGCGTAGCAATCAATGCCAGCATAATACTTATTTGCTTTAAATCCTCGCATTGGCAAACCGGCTTAATTTGGATACTTGCTTTGACTGTTTTTTTTCCCCTGTTTTCCACTGTTCGCATGATCTTGGAACATAGAAATAAATTGGCAAATACAAATACTGATTATTCAACGATTGATCATGGAAAGGTGTCTCGCATTTTTGAAAAGGATTTTTTCAGCAGAACATTTGGAGGAGCAGGGTTTAATCGACAATTGTTGCATCAGTGGGACCCTGAAATCTCGTATACCAGGTTTGATGATATGGAAGATTTTTTACTTGATTGCCCTAAATGCTGGATTAATATCTATCGCTCCAAGACTAGTTATTTTGATACTTACCTTTGGCTTGTACGTTAAAAAAATAATCTGAGATAAGGTCTGATTTTAAGCGTAATGATCAGAAACCTAATCCTCTCCCACAAAAGGAATGACATCATTGAGTTCATAGTTGATAGCTGTTCTGATGTATTCTTCCAGTTGAATAAAAGAAGTAGCTTTGGCCACTCCAATGGCTTTTGATATCTTTTTGAAATAGGCTTTTTGTAGCTTTGAATCAGCGTTTCGGATGCTAAAAAACTCATTTGCAATTTCTTTCGCAGTTTCATCGCTCATTTTGCTTCGATGATCAGAAAATCTACCGAGCATATCAATTCTCCTTTGAACAATCGTTTTTCGTTTTTCTTCATACGCTTCATAGGTCGGTCAGAATTTTTTCGACTACTTGTCGCTAAGGTCCATATAATCCTGAACCATCGCTTTTTTCTCGGTTTTAAAAATTTCCATAATCATATCCACATTATCACGGACCTGGCTAAATGACGAAATACTGAAAAAAAGGAAGATGGATATAGTAAAAATGTATTTCATTTTCATTGTTTTAAATGTTTACAGCCGAAGTTTATTCTTTTAATTTTCCTGTCAAATTCATGGTTTTCCCATCTCGGAACACTTTTAAAACGAGTTCATCATTTTCGTTGATCGAATTGAAAATAGCTTCATAACTTTCTTCTCCGGATACTTCGATTCCGTTGACTGCCAATATGATATCCCCACCGACTTCGATAGTCGTTTCATTTATTTTCAGTGTTCCAAAACTACCTTTGAGTCCCATCAAATCAGCTGGCGATAGCGGTGCAACTTTCTGGATTAACAAAGCACCTTTTTGAGGGACATTTAATATTTCGATCACTTCGTCAGCAATAAAAGTAGCTTCAACCCCAATCCAAACAGGATCACTCTCTAACAACAATGTTTGACAAATATTGGAGGTAGCTGCAAAACCCAATCCTTCAAATCCGCCGGATTTTGATAAAATATAACTTGCAATTCCAACAACTTCTCCTTCCATATTGAACATTGGTCCACCAGAATTTCCGGGATTTATAGCAGCATCTGTTTGAAAAAACTCAATAATTTTGCTTCCATTTGTAAATTTTTTCAAAACCCTTCTTCCACTAATGTAGCCCTTTGACATGCTGAAGTTGAGACCAAATGGAGCGCCGACCATCATAATTTCATTACCTACTTGCATTTTATCAGAATCACCCAACGCGGCAACAGGGCTTTTTACTTTCCACGCTAGTTTTAAGAGGGCGACATCTGCTGCGGGTACAGAAGAAATGACATTAGCAGGTACCGACTCTCCGTTCGCAAATTCTACAACTATAGAGTTGGCCATTTGAACAACATGAGATGCAGTCAGAATTATGCCTTCTTCATCGATTAATACACCAGAGCCAAGTCCTCCTGAGGTCGCAACAAAACCTAAAGTTGGGTGAGTAAAGTTTTCTTTGGTATAAATTTTTACAACAGATGGCAACACTTGTTGATACAAAGCACTGAGATCCTGCGCCTGTATTTGATAAAATATAATACCGAAAACAAAGGAAAAAAGAAAACGCATTTTTTTATTTCAATGATAGGTTAAACAAATTCAAAAACCAAATTTAGTATTTAAGGGTTGCGATTTAAAACAAAGATGGTTCTTTTTATCATTTTAACAAAAACATTAAAAGGCCTTCCAAAATTATTGTTTTCTTTGACAAAGCTTAGCCAAGCACATCTTTTTTTTAATAATAATGCTTTCATTCTTTCACCAGTTTCAAAATTAAAATTCATGAAGTTTTTTCTATACGGATTTATAGCCACTTTGATATTCGCGGGTTGTACAACAAAAAAAAACTATTTACTAGGATCATGGACAATGGAAAACCTGCAACCAAAGCAATATGAAAAATTAGCTGTTCTTGTTTTTTCTCCAAATGTGAATAGCCGTGCAAATGTGGAGTTGGCAATAGCTGATGAGTTTGAAAAGGCAGAGGTAAAAGCCATGTCAACTTTTAGCCTGTTTACGATGGCCAGCAACATGAAAGAAATAAAAGCGGCAGGAATCACAGATGAGCAAATTCAAAAAGCGATGAAGGAAAAAGTTGAAAGCAATAACTTTGATGCGATATTGATTATCAGTGTTTTAGATACAAAGCAGAACGAGCGGTATGTCCGGGGAGGAGGTGCAAGTGTTGGAATCTCTCCGGCTTCGCCCTATTATTCAATGGGTTATCCAGCTTATAATTATCCTTATTATGGTTATTATTCTTATACGGTTACATCAACATCGGCACCGGGATATTATGAAAAATCGACAGATGCTTTTTTATAATCAAACTTGTATGATGTAGCAACAGAAAAACTGATTTGGACTGCACAAACAGAATCAAAAGAACTTACCTCAGTAGAAAAAGAAGCACCTAAATTTGCAAAAATTATTGTAACCGATATTATTAAAAAGAAGGCTTTGCTGAATATCTGAGCCTTCCAAAAGCCAATTGATGCCCCCTCCCCAAACAGAACTAACTTCACCTGGGGATTCATCGATACTTTCTGTAGCCATCATATTTGCAAGCAAACTACCTGTCGTATAAGTATAGGTCACTGTACAACACCAGGGATAGTATGGATTCCAGCCTCCTCCAGGGGGTAGATATCCTGGATATCCCCAGCCCGGGTACCAACCCCAATATCCCCACCAAGGGTAAGAATAGCCAGACACATTTTTGGTGGCAACTTTAGAAACAAAAACAAACAAATCAGCTCCATTAATTTCAGGGTCCATTTCTCGGGTATATCCGAGAGTTGCCATATTTTGTGCAATTAAAGCCAAAACATCTGCATCGTTCTTATCTCCAATATCTACACAGTCATTTTGTTGGCCAGGATCGCAAAGTTGTACAATCGTGTCAGGCATAGAATAAGTTTTATACTTAGTATAATCAACAGACTCATCATAAAGTGTCAATACTGTATCAAGAGAACTGTTGTAAATATCTCCGTAATGGGGTAGCAGGAAGATATAATGATTATTAAGGCTCCAAAAGGAACCAACTTAAGTATGCTTTTTTTGAAATTTAAATCTTTTATTTAAATAGCTTTAAAAATTATTAAATATTTGGGTTATTATCCTAAAATAATTTGTTAAAAAGGGGTTTGTAGTTTTCATGTTTAGAAAATAAGTGTGATTACCGTATTTTTTGATTGAAATCGCGACAAAGCTAATATATGCATTCAAAGTTTTGGAAATGAATTTAAAGATTTTAAACGTCAAAATCTTAAACAGCATTTATCATTCATGATCATATTAAAGCTAATATAGGTAAGCTTACTTTTTGAGGTCACACATTATAAACGATCATTATGCGTAGATTGATACCTGTCTTGACTTTCAAATTTTATTACCCAATTTCATTTAATCTTTTTTAAGTTTCGGCTAATGTCCCATTGTGATTTTTATCACCATTTAAAAGGTAAAAGGATCTTAATTTTGTGATTAAATAAAAAAATATAAAATTATGGATTTAAAAGAATTAATAAATAACCCTAATGCCACCATTGTTGATGTTCGGGAAACATGGGAGTTTGGAATGGGACATGTTGAAGGATCATTCAATATTCCTCTGGGCGATGTTTATAGCCGTCTCGATGAATTCAGAAGAATGTCAAAACCTTTAATTCTGATTTGTGCATCTGGCAATCGAAGCGGTCAGGCTGCTGCAATGTTGAGAGAACTGGGAATTAAGGAAGCGTACAATGGCGGAGGTTGGCAAGAAGTGGGGTATTTAAAATTACAACGTATTTCTTAATTTTTGGATAAATATGTACTCATGAAAAGTAAAATTCTTTTTTCAGCTTTAATTCTTTTTTTTGTATTTGTATCCTGTAATGAAAAACCGATTCCAGCCGCTGAAACCACACCAAATCCACTGACGGCTAAACAAACGGAAACTTTTGTGAAAAAAGGAAAAGGTATTGCTTTGGCGACCTTTGCTACTTTGAGTGCTGAATTGGGAAAGGCATTGTCGGAAGGTGGTGTTTCGAAAGCTGTAGACGTTTGCAACATTGCTGCAATGCCTTTAGTTGATAGTCTTTCAAAAGTGCACAACGCAACTATTCGGCGGACTAGCCTGAAAATACGAAATCCCAAAAATGCCCCGACTCCTGAGGAATTGAAAATGCTGAATAGTTACGAGGAAGATAAAAAATCAGGGAAAATGCTGGAGCCAAAAATACAGGAGGTCAATGGAATGGTAGCGTTTTATATGCCTATTAAAACACAACCACTCTGTCTGAATTGCCATGGAAAAGTGGGGGAGACTTTGCAGGAAGAAGATTATGCATTTATAAAAAACTTATACCCGTTGGACCAGGCAATTGACCATGTTCAGGATGATTTAAGAGGGGTTTGGAGCATCAAATTTGAAAAGTGAAAACATTTTTTTTACTTTGAAGCGGAGTTCTTTTTTACTATAATGAGAAGGCCGAAAATAAAAGTAATTTATTAAAATTGAGACGCGTTTTAGCATTCAATTATGTCATCACTACTTCACCGCATTTACATTTCCACTTTAGTGAGTATTGTTGTATTAACAACGATTTATCTTTCCTATTCAGGATTTTCTTATTATTTCACCAGCCTTGAAGAGCGTTTTTATCACCCTGACCATGCCTATTTTAAGCCTAGCGGATTGTTTGGACACGGGTTGGGAATTATTGGTACTATGTTGATTGTAATTGGTGTATTTGGATATATCGCACGAAAAAGATATCAATTTCTTTCCCGATTCGGCAGGCTGAAATATTGGTTGGAGTTTCATATTTTCCTGTGCACCTTGGGGCCGGTAATGATTTTGTTTCATACAGCCTTTAAGTTTGGTGGAATTGTTTCGATTAGCTTTTGGAGTATGGTCGCGGTTGTGGCCAGTGGTGTCATTGGAAGGTTTATTTATATCCAAATACCCAGGACTATCGAAGGGCGGGAGTTGAGTTTGAGCGAGGTTAAACAAATGAGAAGCAATGTAGAAGAAATTTTGAGGGGATCCTATCAATTAGAAGAAAGAAGTTATAATGCCATTTTGGTATCTACAAAAGCTCAATTCCTTGTTTTGGAGGGAAATTTATTTTCAAGGATGACAAAAAAGTATTTTGCAGATAGAAAAAGTATCGTTGATGTGAAAAAGATTTTGAGACAAAATAATTTAGCAAACGCCGATATTAAAAAAGTAATTAAGTTAATCAAAAATGAAATTTCACTAAATAATCGAATTGACCGCCTTCAAACCATGCAAAAATTGTTCAAATACTGGCATGTGGCTCATTTACCTTTTGCGATTATAATGTTAATAATTATGATTATACATGTAGGGATTACGCTTGCTTTTGGATATACCTGGATATTTTAATTCAATGCGATGTTGTTAGAACAGATCATTATTTATTCAATCATCTTTTTGTTTTGCGGGATCATTGTTTTTATCTATTTGAAAAAACAAAAAAAAGCATCTCAAAAAGTAGAAGCTAAAATCGAAATAGCAAAACAAGAGGGTTTGCATGAACCTGTCTCTCTGCATCCCGTTATTGATTTAAATACTTGCATAAAGAGTGGCGCCTGCGTAACGGCGTGCCCTGAAAAAGATATATTGGGCATTGTAAATGGTGCCGGTACCTTAATCAAAGCTTCAAACTGTGTTGGACACGGTGCTTGCTTTCATGCTTGTCCGGTGGAAGCGATTTCACTGGTAATTGGTACAGAAAAAAGAGGCGTTGACCTTCCGCACGTTAATGAGGAATATGAAACCAACGTTCCGGGGATTTATATTGCCGGCGAGCTGGGGGGAATGGGCTTGATAAAAAATAGCGTTGAACAAGGCCAGGCAGCCATTGAAAATCTTGTCAAATCAGGCATTAAAAAAGACGATTCTACTTATGATTTAGTTATTGTTGGTGCAGGTCCAGCAGGCATTTCAGCTTCTTTAACCGCCAAAAAGCACAATTTAAAATTTTTGACTTTGGAACAAGATACTTTGGGAGGGACGGTTTTTACTTTTCCTCGTTCGAAAATTGTGATGACTGCTCCAATGGATTTACCGCTTTATGGCAAAGTTAAGTTGTTTGATACCAGCAAGGCAGAATTGCTGGATTTGTGGAATGCGGCTTTGACGAAGAATAATATTACAATCAGGGAAAAAACAAAAGTCGAAGGCATCATCCTTGATAATGGCAATTTTAACGTAATTACTTTGGATGGAGAAGAATTTAAAACAAAGCATGTTTTATTGGCTATTGGCAGACGAGGAACCCCGCGAAAACTGAACGTTCCTGGTGAAATGGCTGAAAACGTAGCTTATAAATTACTGGAACCTGAAAACATCCATGGAAAAAAAGTGACCGTTGTTGGCGGTGGTGACTCTGCGATTGAAGCTGCACTTTCTTTGGTAGATCAAAATAATGTGGTGATATCCTATCGGAAAGAAAACTTTAGTAGATTAAAACCAAAGAATAAAGAAAAACTGGATATGGCTATCGAAAAGGGAATTATAGATGTAAAGTATAAAACGAATGTTGCCAAAATAGAAAAAGATAAAGTCATCCTTTCTACTGATGAAAAAAAACAACTTACATTGGAAAACGATTTGGTTTACATTTTTGCAGGAGGAGAATTACCGACCCAGTTTCTTCAAAAGGCGGGAGTACAAATCACCAAGCGATTTGGCTATACGATGAAAAAACATCGGTGAAAAACATCGATTCGATATTCGGAATTCCTCTTCGACATGAAATAATTCCAATTTGGAAAATAGAATTTCGGCTCAAAGTGAAAGATTGTAAATTTGTTAAGGCTGGAATTTAATCTTTAGAAATTAAATAAAAAAGAATATATAAACGTTCAATGATTTTTTAGTTTGGATTGTATGGAATGAGATTAGCCTTTTTATATATCGCCATTTTTAGCACGCTTTTTCTATCAAACTTGCAGGCGCAACTATCACCTGGAGATTTAGCTGAAGCGCATGCCCATCTTGAAGGAATATCCAACTGCACTCAATGTCATATCCTCGGTGAAAAAGTTTCAAATGATAAATGCTTGGCTTGTCATAAAGAGATAAGCTCTCGACTTGATCGACAATCCGGTTATCATGCATCAAGGGAAGTAAAAGGTAAAGATTGTGCAGAATGTCATAGCGATCATCATGGCCGAAAATTCGACATGGTGCGCTTTGATGAAGATAATTTTAACCACAATCTTACTGATTATAAGTTGACGGGAGCACATCAAAAAATAGACTGCCGCCAATGCCATATCCCTGATTTTATTGAAGACAGGGAATTGAAAAAAAGAAAGGAAACCTTTCTTGGCCTGGATCAGGATTGCATTTCCTGCCATGCGGATTACCATCAAAATACTTTGTCAAACAACGATTGCGCAAGCTGCCATACTACGGAAGCATTTTCACCTGCCAGCAAATTTGACCACAATAAAACAGACTTTGCGCTTGCAGGAAAACATCTTGACGTTGAATGCATTGAATGCCATAAAATGGAGAAAAGAAGTGGAAAGGATTTTCAGCATTTTACCGGACTGGAATTTATTAATTGCAACAGTTGCCACGATGATGTTCATTTGGACAACCTGGGAACCAATTGTAAAGCTTGCCATGTGGAAGAATCGTTTTCGTCTTTGGCCGGGCTTCGGAATTTTAATCACAGCCAAACCCATTTTCCTTTAAAAGGCAAACACAAACAAGTCGATTGTGTCCAATGTCATACGATGAATGTGTTACCGGAGAGATTATTTCAAGATAGATTGGGTACAGGCACCAATGATTGTATCTCCTGTCATGATGATGTTCACGATGATAAATTTGGAAACAATTGCTCGGAATGTCATAACGAGACTTCTTTTGTGAATGTAAGCCTTGATAATTTTAACCACAGCCGCACCGATTTTACTTTACGCGGAAAACACGAGGTTGTGGACTGTAAGCTTTGTCATAAAGAAAGTTTTCTGGAACCTCTGCCACATAATGAATGTGCTTCCTGTCATGTGGATTATCATGAAGGCCAGTTTGTCAACAATGGTTTTAGCCCGGATTGTGCCCAGTGCCATACGGAGGATGGTTTTGAAAGTTCATTGTTTACGATAGAAGATCATGAAAAAACTAAATTTCCGTTGGAGGGTGCTCATATTGCAACCCCCTGTTTTGCCTGTCATTTACAGGAGGAGAAATGGAGTTTCAGGGAAATTGGAGAAAGGTGTGTGGATTGCCATGACGATGTGCATCAAGGATATATTGATAAAAAATATTACCCTGATAAATCCTGTGAAAATTGCCATTTAAGCACCAGTTGGATAGAAAATCAATTCGATCATAGTTTGACTGATTTTGAATTGCTGGGAGCTCACGCGGAGCAAAAATGTATGGATTGCCATTTAATTGAAGGCTCCAATATTGAAAACAGGTATGAAGGTTTTGTCAATTTATCAGCGTCCTGTTCAACTTGTCATGAAAACGTGCATAAGAGGCAATTCGAAATAGACGGGATAACAGATTGTGTTAGGTGTCATGGATTTGAAAGTTGGGATCTTGATAATTTTAACCACGATAATACTGCCTTTAAGCTGGAAGGGAAACATGCGGAAATCGAGTGTTCAGCATGTCATAAAGAAACAGAATCAAATGGTGAAATATTTATACAATATAAATTTGAAAGCTTCGAATGTATAGACTGTCACCTATAATATTTTTAATGTAACCTCTATGACTTCAACCCTGGTCATCTTTTAGAAGTTGTTTTAAAATGAAGGTTAAAATTGATTATAAGTGCTTGATTTTCAAGACGAAGCTCCATTATTTTTTCGTAGCCAAAGCTACGGTGAAAATAATTAGCTGAAGTATCGGAATTCAATGACTTGCAAGAAAATTATCTATCTATTTTAAAATAACTTCTTAATTATGATTTCAACCCAGCAACCTTAGGACAGGCTTTATTTAAATTAACCCCCTCAGCTATAAAATTTGCCAATCATTCCCGTTCGGTAAAAAATGATTCCCGTTCAGCAGAAAAAAATTTAAGTATAATTGGGATTATCCTAATTTTTGGTAATTTTTCAATCCAAGTATAAAATTTAAATAAAAAAATACCCAATACATTTTTTTGAAAATAGCCGAATGAGCGCTGCCAAGGTGATAAATCTATTTAACCTTAATTCAACAGGACTTGGATTGTCAAGGCATTTGTATTGATAAAATATGTGGATATATCATTTGTGAGATTGACAAAAATCACCAAACTAAAAATGAGGGATTTGTAGTTTTGCTTTACTCCAAATTTTACATTTTTATGACAAAGTGAAAACCGGCAATTTGAAGCAGGAGATTTGATTCGTGAAAATATTGTTTTTAAGAAGGAAAGAAGAAAATTAAATAAAGTAAAATATTTAGAGAACATAAATTTAAAACTTTAAATGCTCAAACTGTCAACAATAATATTATTGTTGGGACTGACCATCAGTCTTCAGGCACAGTCGCCACACGGCGATGACTTTAAAATGGACTGCGGAGCCTGCCATACCGCTGACGGTTGGGAAATTCCTGCCGATGTCTGGAATTTTAGTGAGCCGGGAAAACGGGAAGTTTCAAAAACAACAGGTTGGGCGAAAGATCCCGATACGTTGCGTTTTAATCATTATAATACCAAATTCCCTCTTGAAGGTCAACACGTTGCTGTTGATTGCAGATCCTGTCACTCAACTTTGGTGTTTTCAGAGGCTCAGCCAGAATGTATTTCCTGCCACACAGATATGCATAACCAAACGGTGGGTACAGACTGCGCCAGATGCCATAGCATTGAAAATTGGTTGGTGGATAATATCACAGAATTGCACCAGGACAATGGTTTTCCACTATTGGGAGCTCATGCGGCAGCGACTTGTACAGAGTGCCACATTTCGGCATCAGACCTTGAGTTTAGCAGGATTGGGAACGATTGTATAAATTGCCATCGTGCTGACTACCAGGCTACTACAAATCCGAATCACCCGGAAGCCGGTTTTCCTACAGATTGCAGTGAATGCCATAATGCGGATGGTTTTGATTGGTCAACTGATAAAGTTAATCACGATTTTTTTCCCTTAAGCAAGGGACATGATATTTCGGATTGTGCCAAATGTCATACTGGTGGAAACTTTACAAATACCCCTACAGAATGTGCAGCATGCCACCAAACAGACTATAACGAAGCCCAGAATCCGAATCATCAGGTTGCAAACTTTTCAACGGATTGTATAGCCTGCCACACAACGGATATTGGCTGGACGCCGGCAAATTATGTGCAACATGATGCAGATTACTTTCCGATATACAGTGGAGCACATGAAGGAGAATGGATTGAATGTATCGATTGCCATACTAATGTTTCTAATTATTCAGAATTTAGTTGTATAGCCTGTCATATTAATCCACAAACAGATGAGGAACACAATGGAGTAAATGGTTATTCTTATGATAACCCGGCTTGTTTGGCTTGCCATCCAACAGGTACAGCTGATGATGTTTTTGATCATAACCAGACAAACTTTCCATTGCTTGGAGCGCACACAACCACAGATTGTATTGAATGTCATGCTAACGGTTATCAAGGTACTCCGACCAATTGCGCAGCTTGCCATATTGAGGATTTCAATCAAGCGACAAACCCTGATCATGAGGCGGGCCAACTTCCAATAACATGTGAAGATTGTCATTCAGAAGAAGCATGGATACCTTCAACTTTTGACCATAACGCAATTTATCCATTTACAGGAGCACATATTAATATAGCCAATGAATGTGCAGCTTGCCATAATGGAGATTATATAAATACGCCCAATACCTGTGCAGGTTGCCACACGGAAGATTACGACCAAAGCGTGAATCCGAATCACCAGACTTTAAACTTCCCGACAGATTGTGAATCCTGCCATACGACTGAACCGGATTGGTTTCCGGCGACTTTTGCGATTCACGATGATTATTATGTTTTGAATGGAGCGCATGCGATGATTTCAAATGATTGCGCCGCATGTCACAACGGAGATTACAACAACACTCCGAACACCTGTTACGGTTGCCATACAGAAGACTATAGTAATACTACAGACCCAAATCATAACGTACTTCAATTTTCAACAGACTGCCAAAGTTGCCATACGGAAAGTGAGTGGGTGCCGGCGACTTTTAACCACGACGGGCAGTATTTTCCAATATACAGCGGAGCGCACGAAGGGGAGTGGAGTGAATGTGTTGACTGTCATACAAACCTTTCCAATTATGCAGAAGTTAGTTGTACCGCCTGTCATCTAAACCCACAAACGGACAACGATCACACGAGTGTAAGTGGCTATTCGTACAATAATCCGGCTTGTTTGGCTTGCCATCCAACAGGTAGTGCGAATGATAATTTTGATCATAACCAAACTGGTTTTCCATTGACTGGAGCGCATATTAGTACCGATTGCATTGCCTGTCATACCAATGGTTTTCCGGGAACACCAACGGATTGTGCCGCTTGTCATACGAATGATTTTAACCAAACGACTAATCCGAATCACGTTTCTTTAGGATTACCAACCGATTGCGAAACTTGTCATACTACAGAGCCAGGATGGAGCCCTGCCACTTTTGACATTCATGATAATTATTATGCTTTAAATGGAGCGCATGCAGCGATTTCATTTGAATGTGCAGCTTGTCATAATGGAGATTACAACAATACCCCGAATACTTGCTCAGGTTGTCATACAGATGATTTCAATCAAACGACAAATCCTGATCATCAATCTTCTCAATTTCCTATTGATTGTGAGAGTTGTCATACAGAAACAGCTTGGATACCCTCAACTTTTGACCATAATGGCTTTTATCCGTTGACGGGAGCACATGATGTGATTTCGGATGATTGTGTCGCTTGTCACAATGGGGATTATAATAATACGCCGAATACTTGTGCGGGTTGCCACACTCAGGACTATGAGCAAAGCGTGAATCCAAATCATACTGTTTTAAATCTTCCAACCGATTGTGAAAGTTGT
This sequence comes from Saprospiraceae bacterium, assembly GCA_965220465.1. Taxonomy (GTDB): domain Bacteria; phylum Bacteroidota; class Bacteroidia; order Chitinophagales; family Saprospiraceae; genus JAHDHW01. The sequence goes on from CBDCPZ010000007.1 coordinate 81,624, forward strand.
CATACAACAGAACCGGATTGGATACCCGCGACTTTTGATATTCATGATGATTTTTATGTTTTAAACGGTGCACATGCGATGATTTCAAATGATTGCGCAGCTTGTCACAACGGAGATTATAACAATACACCAAATACTTGTAATGGCTGCCACTCCGAAGATTACAACAATACAACTAACCCAAATCACGCCTCGCTTCAGTTTTCAACGGATTGTCAGAGTTGTCACTCAGAAAATGAATGGATACCTTCTACTTTTGATCATGACGGACAATATTTTCCAATATACAGCGGAGCGCACGAAGGAGAGTGGAGTGATTGTATTGATTGCCATGCAAACCCATCGAATTATCAGGAATTTACTTGTACAACCTGCCATGCCAATCCTGAAACGGATAATGCACATACCGGAGTAAATGGCTATTCCTATAACAGTCCGGCTTGTTTGGCTTGTCATCCAAATGGTAACGCGATTGATAATTTTGATCATAATCAGACAGGATTTCCTTTAACTGGAGCCCATATTACTACGGATTGCATTGCCTGTCATGCCAATGGTTTTCCAGGTACACCAACGGATTGCGCAGCTTGTCATACCACTGATTTTAATCAAACCACTAATCCTAACCATGTTGCTTTAGGATTGCCAACGGATTGTGAATCCTGTCATACTACGGAACCGGACTGGATGCCTGCAACTTTCGATATTCACGATAATTATTATCCATTGAATGGAGCGCACGCTGGTATATCAAACGATTGTGCAGCTTGTCATAATGGCGATTACAACAATACACCAAATACCTGCTTTGGTTGCCATGAGAGTGATTACAATCAAACTACAAATCCTGATCACCTATCTGCCCAATTCCCAACAACTTGCGAAAGTTGTCATTCTGAGGTAGAATGGGTACCATCGACTTTTGACCATAATGCAATTTATCCGTTGACTGGCGCACACCAAATTATAGAAAACGATTGTGTTGCTTGTCATAGTAATGGTTATCCAAATACGCCAAACACCTGCGATGGCTGCCATATGCCGGATTATAACGAAAGTACAAATCCGAATCACACCGTGTTAGGCCTTCCAACGGATTGTGAATCCTGTCATACTACGGAACCGGATTGGATGCCTGCAACATTTGATATCCACGATGATTACTATCCTTTGAATGGAGCGCATGCAGCTATTTCAAACGATTGTGTATTGTGCCACAATGGCAATTATAATAATACGCCAAATACCTGTTTTGGCTGCCATGAAAGTGATTTCAATCAAACAACAAATCCTGATCACGTAGCTGCCCAATTCCCAACAACTTGCGAAAGCTGCCATTCCGAAGAAGCCTGGATACCGTCGACTTTTGACCATAATGCAATTTATCCATTGACCGGTGCGCACCAAATTATAGAAAACGATTGTGTTGCTTGTCATAGTAATGGTTATCCAAATACGCCAAACACCTGCGATGGCTGCCATATGCCGGATTATAATGAAAGCACAAATCCGAATCACACTGTGTTAGGCCTTCCGACGGACTGCGCGTCCTGTCATACAACAGAACCGGATTGGATGCCTGCAACATTTGATATTCACGATAATTATTATCCTTTAAATGGAGCACATGCAGCTATTTCAAACGATTGTGTTTTGTGTCATAATGGAGACTACAACAATACGCCAAACACCTGTTTTGGCTGCCATGAAAGTGATTTCAATCAAACAACAAATCCTGATCACGTAGCTGCCCAATTCCCAACAACCTGTGAAGATTGTCATACTGAGGAAGCTTGGGTGCCATCGACTTTTGACCATAATGCGATTTATCCATTGACTGGCGCGCACCAAATTATAGAAAACGATTGTGTTGCTTGTCATAGTAATGGTTATCCAAATACGCCAAACACCTGCGATGGCTGCCATATGCCGGATTATAATGAAAGCACAAATCCGAATCACACTGTGTTAGGCCTTCCGACGGACTGCGCGTCCTGTCATACAACAGAACCGGATTGGATGCCTGCAACATTTGATATTCACGATAATTATTATCCTTTGAATGGAGCACATGCAGCTATTTCAAACGATTGTGTTTTGTGTCATAATGGAGACTACAACAATACGCCAAATACCTGTTTTGGCTGCCATGAAAGTGATTTCAATCAAACAACAAATCCTGATCACGTAGCTGCCCAATTCCCAACAACCTGTGAAGAGTGCCATACTGAGGAAGCCTGGGTGCCATCGACTTTTGACCATAATGCGATTTATCCATTGACTGGCGCGCACCAAATTATTGAAAACGATTGTGTTGCTTGTCATAGCAATGGATATCCAAATACACCAAACACCTGCGATGGCTGCCATATGCCGGATTATAATGAAAGCACAAATCCGAATCACACTGTGTTAGGCCTTCCGACGGACTGCGCGTCCTGTCATACAACAGAACCGGATTGGATGCCTGCAACATTTGATATTCACGATAATTATTATCCTTTGAATGGAGCACATGCAGCTATTTCAAACGATTGTGTATTGTGCCACAATGGCAATTATAATAATACCCCAAATACCTGTTTTGGCTGCCATGAAAGTGATTTCAATCAAACAACAAATCCTGATCACGTAGCTGCCCAATTCCCGACAACCTGTGAAGAGTGCCATACTGAGGAAGCTTGGGTGCCATCGACTTTTGACCATAATGCGATTTATCCATTGACCGGCGCGCACCAAATTATTGAAAACGATTGTGTTGCTTGCCATATTAATGGCTATCCAAATACACCAAACACCTGCGATGGCTGCCATATGCCTGATTATAATGAAAGCACAAATCCGAATCACACGGTGTTAGGCCTTCCGACGGACTGCGAGTCCTGTCATACAACGGAACCGGATTGGATGCCTGCAACATTTGATATTCACGATAATTATTATCCTTTGAATGGAGCACATGCAGCTATTTCAAACGATTGTGTTTTGTGTCATAATGGAGACTACAACAATACGCCAAATACCTGTTTCGGTTGTCATGAGAGCGATTATAATAGTGCAACCAATCCGAATCACGTAACAGCCCAATTGCCAACAACGTGTGAAGATTGTCATACTGAAGATACCTGGGTGCCATCGACTTTTGACCACAATAATTATTACCCATTGACGGGAGGACATCTTATTATCGAAAACGATTGCATCGCTTGCCATATCAATGGCTATCCAAATACGCCAAACACCTGTGATGGCTGCCATATGCCGGATTATAACGAAAGCACAAATCCGAATCACACCGTGTTAGGCCTTCCAACGGATTGTGAATCCTGTCATACAACGGAACCGGATTGGATGCCTGCAACATTTGATATCCACGATGATTATTATCAGTTAAATGGAGCGCACGCTGCTATTTTAAACGATTGTGTTTTGTGTCATAATGGAAATTACAACAACACGCCAAATACCTGCTTTGGCTGTCATGAGGATGATTATAATGGTGCAAACAATCCGAATCACTTAAGTGCTGGATTTCCAACAACTTGTGAAGATTGTCATACAGAAAATGAGTGGGTACCTTCCACCTTTAATCACGATGACCAGTATTTTCCGATTTATAGCGGAAAACATGACGGAGAATGGAACGAATGTATTGATTGCCACACTATACCAAATAATTTTTCTTTGTTTGAATGTATTGAGTGCCATGAGCATGATAACCCCACAGAAATGGAAGATAAACATGAAGGTGTTTCAGGATACGAATATAACAGCCCTGCTTGTTATGCCTGCCACCCAAATGGAGAAAAAGATTAGACCAACTTTTAAACCTATAATGTCAATAATGTTTAATTGAATGAAGTTTATTTTTTCCATATTATTTATTTGGATTGTTGTCTTTTCTCTGAATGGACAAACGGAAACTGTTTTGGAGAAGGGTACCGTTTCTTATTTGTCATCCCGAAACGTTTATGTGAAATTCAAAACCACAGAAAATATTAATATCGGAGATACGCTTTATATCAATCAAAATAATGAATTAATTCCCGCTCTGATTGTAGAAAACAAGTCTTCTACTTCTTCTGTTTGCAAACCAATTATATTAGAAGACTTGAAGGTTTCGGATGAACTGATCGCGAAGACTATTGTAATTATAGAAAAGGATAAAAGAAAAAAAGAAAAAGTAGAGGAGCTTCCAGCAATTAAGGAAGAAATAAATTCCGATGAAACCATTTCTTCGATAGAGGAAATCGCGGATGAAGAAGCATTATTTAAAGAAAAAATAAAAGGGCGAATTTCAGTTTCCTCCTATAACAACTTGTCGGATTACAGAAATACGCACCGAATGCAGTATGCCTTTTCATTTCGAGCTAGTAATATCAAAAATTCAAAATTTTCGACGGAAAGTTATATTACTTTTCGGCACACTTTGGACGAATGGGATCTGGTAAAAGAAAATTTGAACCAGGCGTTAAAAATTTATGCACTTTCTGTAAAATATGACTTTAACCAAACGTCATCACTAACCTTTGGTAGAAAAATAAATCCAAAAATTTCAAATATGGGAGCAATTGACGGCTTCCAATATGAAAAAGGATTGGGGCAATTTATTTTAGGAGCGATTGTCGGGTCAAGGCCCGATAACACAGATTATAGCCTGAATTTGAAATTATTCCAAATGGGAGCTTATGCTAGTTATATTTCAAAAAATCCTGGCAAATATCTGCAAACTACACTTGGTTTTATTGAACAAAGGAATACCTCAAAAGTGGATCGCAGGTTTGTTTATTTCCAATATACCGGAGATTTATTGAAAAATTTAAACCTTTTCAGTTCATTCGAAATAGACCTCTATGAAAGTATAAATAATGAGGCAAAAAACACCTTTCGACTTACCAATTTATACCTTTCCTTAAGATATCGAGTATCAAAAAAATGGCGATTTTCCTTATCATATGACAGTCGGAACAACATTATTTATTACGAATCTTACAAAAATTTTATTGATCAGCTTATTGAAGATGAAACGCGTCAAGGATTTAGATTAGGAGTGAACTATCGCCCGTTCAAATTTGTAACTTGGGGTGTAAATTCAAGCATACGATATCAAATAAACAATGAAAATATTTCCAAAAACCTAAATACGTATATCAGCTTTAGCCGAATTCCTGTATTAAAAATAAATGCAACGCTGCGAGCTAATTTCCTTCAAACCGGATATTTGGAAAGCCGGGTATTTGGAGTGAGGCTCTCGAAAGAATTAATTAAAAGCAGGTTAAACGGAGAAGTTTATTATAGTTCAGTTGATTATAAATACAAAACTAGTTTTAACACAACTCATCAAAATATTGCAGGGATTAGTTTTTCATTAAAACTTATGAAAAAATTAGCTTTGTATTTATATTATGAAGGAACTTTTGATGATCAAAACAAAAAATATCAAAGGATTAATTTAAAAATTATTCAGCGGTTTTAACTAAACGAAGTAAAAAAAACAAATAAACAATGAAAATGCAATTTGTAAAATTATTATTTGCAACGGGAGCCTTCTTATTAATGCTTGCTTGTAATTCAAAGCCAAAAGTAATTGAGAGCGCACCTGCTGCAAATATAAATAATAGCCCTTCTTTTCATGATATTCCATCTTCAAGTTCGTCTATCATGCAGGAACACAAAGTCGTGGTAAATGAAGTATTAAATACAGAAAAATACAATTATCTAAATGTTACTGAAAATGGCGATAAATTCTGGATCGCCATATCAAAACGAGATGTTGCTGTTGGTGATACTTTTTATTATAAAGGAGGTTTATTGAAGAAAAATTTCTACAGCCAGGAATTCGACCGGACTTTTGAAACGGTTTTTTTAGTGTCTGAAATTTGGAAAGAACCATCAGGTTCTGACGGAGAATCAGCAAATGAAAAAGCTAATTTAAATATACACGGAAGTGAAGCTGTAGATTTGGAAATTGGAAATATTCAACCTGCTGAAGGAGCAATAAAAATTGCGGAATTAATTTCTAACAAAGAAAAATATAATGGCAAAACCGTAATAATTACGGGAAAATGCATCAAAGTCAATCCGATGATTATGAACCGGAATTGGCTTCATATCAAAGACAGTTCATCGGATGATTTAGATTTGACTGTTACAACGACAGAGAATATTGCTTTGGGAGCAGTGGTTACGCTGGAAGGGACGATTGCTTTGGATAGAGATTTTGGAGCTGGTTATCGATATGATATTATTATGGAAGGAGCTGTTGTAAAGTAATGCAGTTTCGTGATTATTCTATTTCGCTTTTTAAAGTATTTTAAGAATGAAAGTATTGAAAAAGATATTGGATAAATTATTTTCAACGTCTGCAGCAGGATTGTACATGATTCTTTTTGCAGTCGCTATTGGGGCTGCTACTTTTGTTGAAAATGATTTCGGTACAAGCGCTGCTCAAAAAATTATATTTAAATCATGGTGGTTTGAACTGTTATTAGTATTGTTTGGTATTTCTATCATCGTTAATATTTTCCGGTTTCGAATGATCCAACAAAAAAAATGGACAATCCTCACCTTTCATGCTTCGATGATTATCATTTTAATTGGCTCTGGTGTAACTCGATATCTTGGTAGTGAAGGCATGATGCATATACGAGAAGGGAGTACTTCCAATACCTTTTTGTCAGCGGAAGAATATCTTTTGTTTGAAGCGGTACAAAATGGTGAAAAATATACTTTTGATGAACCTGTACAATTTGCTTCACTTGGAAATAATACCTTGAAGGAATCTTATATTTTAGGTGGACAGGAACTAGCCGTCGAGGTTACGGAATTTATTCCTAATCCAACAGAGATCATGATAAATGATGATAATGGCGGACCCGTTTTAAAAATCGTGATTGGAGGGATGAACGGACGAGAAGAATATTTTATTAAACCTGGCAATCGATCAAAAATCAACGGCACAATATTCAATTTTAGCAATTCCGAGGAGCCCACCGCTTTCAATATCAAATACGAAGAAGGAAAGCTGTTTTTTAAAACAGGCAGCACCTTCAATCAAATGCAAATGGCTACCCAGCAGAAGGATACGTTGGCTCCCGGTCAATATCACCCTTTATTTTTGAGGAGCCTTTATTCAAGTGGTTCGCAAAGTTTTGTGTTTGGTGATTTCTCTCCAAATGCCCGGGTTGAACTTTCTTCGTCTTCTGTAAAAATGGCCAGCAATAGTATGGGAGGATTAAGAGTGAAAGTTAAAAGTGGTAGCGAAGAAGTGGAACAGTTTGTATTTGGCGCAAAAGGAGTGGAAGGAAGACCAAGGATTTTTCAGGTAGGAAATACAAGTTTGGCCATTTCTTATGGATCCAAGAGGGTCTCGCTTCCTTTCGGTTTGCAATTGAGGGATTTTATAATGGAAAGATATCCGGGAACCGACAATGCCTCTTCCTACGCGAGCGAGGTTACTTTGATCCATCCTGAACAAAACCTGAGAAGAGACCAAAGAATCTACATGAACAATATTTTGAATTACGGCGGCTACCGTTTTTTTCAATCTTCATTTGACAAAGACGAGCTGGGAACTTATTTAAGCGTAAACCATGATTTCTGGGGAACATGGATTACCTACCTTGGATATGCAATATTGACACTGGGAATGGTCTTTACTTTGTTTAGTGAAAAAAGCCGTTTCAGACATTTGGCGAAAAGTTTGAAAAACATGCATCAATCCGAAAAAATTCTAACTACAATATTTATTGGGGTTTTTATGACCTTTTCAAATCCTGTGATCGGTAATGTTCCTAAAGTACCAGATATAAAAGCAATTAATATTGAGCATGCCTCCAAATTTGGCAGTTTGGTTATGCAGGACCATCGAGGGAGAATGAAACCAATGAACACCTATGCCAGTGAAATTTTGAGAAAGCTTTCCAGAAATGAGACTCTTTATGGATTAACCGCTGAACAGATTGTACTGGGAATGGCTGCACACCCGAAAGACTGGTATGATATACCCCTTATCAAAATGGGGAAACATGAAAAAACGAAAAACATAATAGCTGCTGATGGCAAACTGGTTTCATACAGCGATTTTTTTGATAAGAATGGCGATTACAAATTAAAAGAATTTGTGAGAGATGCTTACAATACGCCAAGCAGGGATAGAGGTGTTTTCGAAAAAGAGATGTTGAAGCTGGACGAAAAAGTAAATATTTGCAGTATGATATTTTCGGGCAGCTTCTTGAGAACTTTTCCCGTCCCAAACGATCCGAATAATCATTGGGAATCTCCCGCAGATAGGAGACATCAACATCAGGGCGATGCAAAAGGCTCATATGCGAAGCAATTTTATGCAACCTATATTCCAAGTCTTCAAACTGCACTGCATGAAAATAACTGGGATCTTTCAAATCGACTCCTCGATGAATTAACACAATATCAGCTAAAATTCGGCGCAGCAGTATTGCCATCTGATACAAAAGTAAATGCAGAAATATTACTCAACAAACTCAATGTTTTTAGCAGACTAGGTAAAGTTTATGCTTTGTTAGGATTGTTCTTTTTAGGTTTACTTTTCACCTCAGTTTTTAAACCAACTGCGAATCTGAAATTACTGTCCAAAATTGCTTTGGGGATTTTTGCTTTTAGCTTTGTGATGCACACTTTTGGGCTTGGTTTGAGATGGTATGTTTCAGAAAGAGCGCCATGGAGCAATGGTTACGAGTCTATGATTTATATTGGGTTTACAACAGTGCTGGCGGGATTGATATTTGGAAGAAAATCATTGGGGAGTCTTGCCGCTACTTCTCTGTTGGCTTCTACTATTTTGATGGTGGCAGGGTTGAGTTGGTTAGATCCTGAAATCACACCATTGGTTCCTGTTTTAAAATCTTATTGGCTAACGATTCATGTCTCATTAGTAGCCGGAAGTTATGGGTTTTTAATGCTTGGTGCGCTCATCGGAGTACTCAATTTGGTCTTTATGATTTTTAGGAACCAAAATAATACGGCGAATGTAAAACGAATTATAAAAGAAATGACCCAAATTAGTGAAATGACCTTGATCATAGGTTTGTTCACGATCAGCATTGGTACTTATCTTGGAGGTGTTTGGGCAAATGAATCATGGGGCAGATACTGGGGCTGGGATGCAAAAGAGACCTGGGCACTGGTTACCATTTTGGTTTATGCCTTCATCCTTCATATGAGGTTTATTCCTGGTTTGCGAGGCCCTTATGCTTTTAATGTAGCTTCTTTATTTGGTTGGGCTTCGGTGCTAATGACGTATTTCGGGGTCAATTATTATCTCTCCGGCTTGCATTCTTATGCAGCAGGTGATCCGGTTCCGATTCCTTCATTTGTATATTATGCGGTCATTATTTTAACAATGATCAGCCTTTTAGCTTTTTGGAGAAACCGTCAGTTTGAAAAGTGAAAACAGATGATTAGCTTTGAACCGCTATTCACCTTTTAAAACAAACACTTTATACAATGAGAATCTTCTTTTTGCTACCTTTTATCTCACTTTTATTGAGTAGTTGCGAATCACCGGCTCAGCAAACTAAGGCAGATGATACTACTACAACGGAACCAGCCACTGAAACTCCAAAACCTGCTTTTGTTGATGTCGATGTCGAAGCTTTTAAAAAACTGATGGATCAACCTGATATTGTCATTCTCGATGTGCGAACACCGAAAGAAACAGCAGAGGGAAAAATTGAAGGAGCAATCGAAATCAATGTAAAAGACCCTTCTTTTGATGAAAAAATTCAAGCCCTGGATAAAGATAAAACCTATTTGGTTTATTGTCGAAGCGGAGCAAGAAGCGTAACCTCCTGCAATAAAATGGCTGATCAGGGATTTACAAATTTGTATAATCTACTTGGTGGCTACAACGCTTGGAGCGAAGTTCAGTAATGCTAAATGGATTTAATTTATACACTTGACCTGGCAGGCACTTTTGTGTTTGCAATTAGTGGAACCCTCACAGCAGCTAATAAAAAATTTGACCTTTTTGGTGCATTTGTCATTGCATTCGTTACCGCTTTAGGCGGTGGAACCATAAGAGATATTTTGATTGGGAGCCAACCAGTGAGCTGGATGCTTGATTTGAATTATCTTGCGATAATTGGAACCGCTGTAATTGCAAGTTTCTTTTTTAAAAAACACATCCAAAAGCTAAGAAAAACTATGTTTCTTTTTGATACCATTGGTATCGGACTCTTTACCATTTTAGGGCTTCAGAAAACACTGCTTTTAGAAATTTCCCCAATCATCGCTTTAATGATGGGAACTGTCTCCGCAGTTTTTGGAGGAGTATTGAGAGATATACTTTGTGCTGAAGTTCCATTAATCTTCCGAAAAGAAATTTACGCCACCGCTTGTTTAGCCGGAGGACTTTTGTTTTTACTTTTGACAAACCTTCAGGTCAATTATGATGCTAGCATCTGGGGTACTGTTTTATTTATCATTGTTTTAAGAACCTTAGCTGTAAAACGTCATTGGTCATTGCCTTTTGTATCATAGAAAAGCGACTTTTTAAAATCCTGAGTTTCTGCTAAACTACTCCAGGCTTTTCATTGTTCTTATTAACATATATCCCTATCTTCACTTTTATCAATAGAAGCCAAAGATAAAAAGCCAAAGATAAAAAGCCAAAAGAATTAGCCATAACCCATAGCTCATAACTTTTAACCACATAACTCACTAACAAAAAATATGGATCAAAACATTCTCAATTTAGTACGTAAAAATTTCCCTCAAATTGCTGAAGTTAAACTACAGGAAGAAATCGCTTCGGTTGGAAAATTGTATACTTTTCATTCGGGTGAAATTATTATGGATTATGGGAGTTATGTCCGTTTAGTTCCGATGGTTATTGAAGGGAGTATAAAAGTGTCAAGAGAAAGCGAGGAGGGGCACGAAATATTCCTTTATTATCTGAACCCCGGAGAAACCTGTGCCATGTCTTTTACCTGTTGTATGATGAATAAAAAAAGCGACATTCGAACTATTGCTGAAGAAGATGTCGTCCTGATCGGTATTCCGATAAAACACATGGATGATTGGATGAGCAGGTATCAAAGTTGGAAAAATTTTGTGATGCGCTCTTATGATAGTCGAATGAAGGAATTGATGCAAACCATTGACAGCATTGCGTTTAAAAAAATGGATGAAAGACTTTTAAAATATTTGCACGATAAATCAGAAACCATTCAATCCAAAATAATCAACACCACTCACCAGGAAATAGCTTTTGATCTGAACGCTTCACGGGAAGCCGTTTCCCGGCTACTGAAACAATTAGAAAAACGGCATGAAGTTAAATTAGGCCGCAATCAAATCGAGCTTTTGTGATCAGAATCACTAAATAGTAAGCCGAAGCCTTTTAACTTGCAGCTGAATTAATAATGATGTTGAATGAATTTAAAATCATACATACCTATTCTTGACTGGCTGCCTGCTTACAAAAAGGAGTTTGTAAAAGGGGATTTATCAGCCGGATTGACAGTAGGTGTGATGCTTATTCCACAAGGTATGGCTTATGCAATGCTTGCTGGATTGCCTCCGATTTATGGTTTGTATGCTTCCATCATTCCTTTGATTTTGTATGCGATATTTGGTACATCGCGTCAATTGGCAGTAGGTCCTGTCGCCATGGTTTCGCTGTTGATTGCAGCCGGCGTTGGTGCAATTGCCGCTCAGGGAACGGAGCAATATCTGGCTTTAGCAATCTTATTGGCCCTGATGGTCGGATTTATTCAGCTCATGATGGGCGTTTTTAGGCTAGGGTTTTTGGTTAATTTTCTTTCCCATCCTGTCATTTCGGGATTTACTTCAGCGGCAGCATTGATTATAGGATTCAGCCAGTTAAAACATCTTTTAGGTTTTGATATTTCTAGAAGCAATTATATTCATGAAATTATCATAGAGGCTGGGACAAATATTTCAAACATAAACCTTCCTACTTTCACAATTGGGTTAGTCGCTATTGTATTGATTTTAGTTGTAAAAAAAGTAAAATTTCCGCTTCCGGGGCCACTTCTGGCAGTAGTATTTGGAATAGTTGCGGTTTGGGGATTTGGATTATTTGATAACGGTGTAAAAATAGTGGGTGAAGTTCCAAAAGGATTACCCGCATTTGGATTTCCTGCGGTTGATTTCGGAAATTTAAAAACATTAATTCCGATTGCATTGACGATATCTTTCATCGGGTTTATGGAAAGCATTGCCGTAGCAAAGGCAATTCAAAAGAAACATAACGACTACAAAGTTGAACCTAATCAGGAATTAATTGGATTAGGAATAGCAAATATCGGAGGTTCCTTTTTTCAGGCATTTCCAACTACCGGAGGATTTTCAAGAACAGCAGTAAACGACCAAAGTGGGGCAAAGACTGGTATGGCTTCCATTATTAGCGCTTTATTAATCGTTTTAACACTATTGTTTTTGACACCTTTGTTTTATTATTTGCCTCAAGCAATCCTGGCTTCCGTGATCATGGTGGCTGTGTTTGGATTGATAGATATCAAAGAAGCAAAACACCTTTGGCAAACAGATCGAAGTGATTTTTGGATGTTATCTGCCACTTTTGTGGGTACTTTGATGTTAGGAATTGAAGAAGGAATATTGATAGGTGTTGTGCTTTCAATGAGTATGGTTGTTTATCAAACCACAGTTCCCCATATGGCTGTTTTGGGTAAGATTCCCGGAAAACCACATTATCGAAATGTAAAAAGATTTGATGATCTCGAAGTGAGTGAGGAAATATTGATCATGCGTTTTGACGCGAGATTATATTTTGCCAATATCAATTTTTTTACTGAAACGATGGAAAAAGAAATAAAGGAGAAAGGGGATGCTTTGAAATTGGTTGTGCTGGATGCAGACAGCATGAATTCGATAGACAGTAGCGGCGCACATTGCCTGAGCGATTTGATCGAAAGTTGTAAAAAAGAAAATATTCAATTTTACATTGTAGGTTTAAAAGGTCCCGTCCGCGATATTTTATACCGCTCCGGATTGTTGGAAAAAATCGGAGAAGACAAGGTTTTCTTTAGAATTCAGCACGCAATTGATTATTTTCATAAAAAAGAAACCCCGGGATTTAAAAAATATGCCTTACAAACCGACGAAACAGAAACGATAAATCACTAAACTAATAAGCATTATGAAGATTAGAATTAAAGGGAATACGTTGCGGCTGCGTTTGACTCAGTCTGAAGTAAAAGATTTTGGTGAAAACGGAGTGGTCGAAGAATATACAAGATTTGGCGTTTCACCGGATTCTAAGCTCACTTATTCCATAGTTAAAGCGGATTGCAGAGGATTGGAAGCTAGTTTTAAAAAGAAAAGAATTGAAATTAGAGTTCCTCAAAATTTAGCTACCGTTTGGGTGAATACCTCGCTTGTAGGAATTGACAATCATACTAAAACAGACGACGACTCAATTTTACAGATTTTAATCGAAAAAGATTTTGCATGCCTCAAAGAACGAATAGGAGAAGACGAAAGCGATATGTATCCCCATCCGGAAGAAGATACACACAATTGTTAACTCAAAATGTCTTTGAACATTTTTAAAATAAAGGAAAGGGTTGTTTTTTAAGCTAGCAAAAAGTATTCTTTCCATTTAGTAACACACTATTAATAAAAATACTCAATCAAATAAAAATAATTAAATTATGAAAATCGAACAGTTATATACGGGTTGCCTGGCTCAGGGAGCTTATTACATCGAGAGTAATGGCGAAGTAGCTATCATTGACCCTTTACGCGAAACAGAACCTTACATTCAAAAAGCAAAAGAAAATGGCGTTAAAATCAAATATATTTTTGAAACCCATTTCCATGCGGATTTTGTTTCAGGGCATGTAGATTTAGCCAAAAAAACCGGCGCTAAAATCATTTATGGCCCAACTGCAGAGACAGAATATGAAACTCATGTCGCAAAAGACGGAGAAGAATTTAAACTAGGAAAGGTAACCTTTAAAGTACTGCATACTCCGGGACATACCCCTGAAAGCACTACCTATTTATTGCTTGATGAAAAAGGAAAAGAGCATGCAATATTTTCTGGTGACACTTTATTCATCGGCGATGTCGGGCGACCAGATTTGGCGCAAAAGAAAGGAAGTTTGACTAAAGAAGATTTGGCAGGCTGGCTTTTTGACAGTTTACGAACTAAAATCATGACTTTGCCGGATGATGTGCTCGTTTATCCGGCGCATGGTGCTGGTTCTGCTTGTGGCAAAAACATGAGTTCCGAAACCTGGAGTACTCTGGGCAATCAAAAAGCGACCAATTATGCTTTGCGGGCGGATATGACAAGAGATGAGTTTATCAAAGAAGTTACAGACGGTTTGCTTCCTCCTCCGGCTTATTTTGCTAAAAATGCGAAATTAAATAAAACAGGATACCAGAGCATTGATGAAGTGATGAAGCGCGGAGCCAAAGCACTTTCTCCAAAAGAATTTGATTTGGTTGCGAATGAAACTGATGCTTTGGTTTTGGATGTACGGAATAAAGAAGATTTTGTAAAAGGATATATCCCCAATTCTATTTTTATTGGCTTGGATGGTAGCTTTGCGCCATGGGTTGGTGCCTTGGTTCCTGATTTGATGCAGCCGATTTTAATCGTTGCACCAGTTGGAAGCGAAAAAGAAACCGTGAAAAGACTGGCACGAGTTGGTTATGACAATGCCATTGGTTTTTTGAAAGGAGGTTTTGAATGCTGGAAAAAAGAAGGAAGAGATATTGATGCCATTAAAACAATCAATGTCGCCGATTTGGAAAAACAATACAAAGCTGATCCTGCAATAAATATTGTAGATGTCAGAAAGCCAAGTGAATGGGAAGCTGAACATATCGAATCATCGAAAAATGTGGCGCTGGATTTTATCAATGACAATATGAGCCAGATCAAAAAAGATCAGACTTATTTCATGCATTGCCGAAGTGGATATCGATCTACCATTGCAGCATCGATCCTTAAAGCCAGAGGTTTTGAGAATCTTGTAAACATTCATGGTACATTTGAAGATATGACTAAGACTAGTATGCCGATGAAAGAATATGTTTGTCCTTCAAAAGCAAAAGCGAAATAAATGTTGAAAATCAGAAGACTATGAAACCTGTGGACTTCATTGGAGGTATAACAATGAAGTCCAATTTTACATCTACAATTAATGAAATTAGGCCAGTATTTACCGATTACAGAGTGGTTGCCAGATTATAGTAAAAAAGATTTCAAAGGAGATCTTCTCGCTGGCCTGACTGTCGCAATAATGCTGATTCCTCAAGGCATGGCTTATGCTTTGCTGGCTGGTTTACCTCCGATATATGGTTTGTATGCGGGTATAGTACCACTCTTATTGTATGCCTTTTTTGGAACATCCCGGCAATTGTCAGTTGGGCCTGTTGCGCTGGTTTCTCTACTAATCCTTTCAGGGGTGAGCAATTTTGTAGAACCCAAATCAGACTTATTTATTACCCTTGCCATTACAACTGCATTATTAGCAGGGATTATACAGGTCTTACTCGGTCTTTTTCGACTAGGGTTTCTGATCAATTTTTTATCTCATCCTGTAATTTCAGGATTTACTTCAGCCGCAGCATTTATAATAGGATTAAGCCAATTGAGGAATTTGCTGGGGATTGACATTCCGAGGAGTAATAAAATTCATACAATTATTGCCGATGCATTTAATCATCTTCAGGAATTAAATTACATCACACTGGGTATTGGTCTTGGGAGTATTGTTTTAATGTTGGTTTTAAAGAAAATCAAAAAAAGTTTGCCTATTGCATTGATCGCGGTAATCATTGGAACACTTGCCGTTTGGGGATTTGGTTTGGAAGCATTTGGGGTTGAAACAGTTGGGAAGGTTCCAAAAGGTTTACCTGGTTTTCAAGCACCAGAACTAACGTTTCAGCAAGTATTAGATTTATTGCCATTGGCATTGACTATTTGTTTAATCAGTTTTATAGAGTCTCTGGCCATTGCTAAAACGATCGAATCGAGGCATAAAAGTTATAGAGTCAGGCCGAATCAGGAATTAATCGCATTAGGATTGGCGAAAATCGGAGGTTCTTTCTTTCAGGCATTTCCAACAACAGGTAGTTTTACAAGATCTGCAATAAACGATGAAGCAGGTGCGAGAACAGGAATTTCATCTGTCATAAGTGCGTCCATTATTGCTATTATTTTATTGTTTTTTACGCCCTTATTTTATTATTTACCAAAGGCAATTTTAGCTGCAATAATTGTAGTAGCGGTGATTGGATTGATCGATATTGAAGGGGCAACAAAGCTATGGAAAAGTGATCGCCGTGATTTTGCAAGTTTGATTACTACTTTTATTATTACTTTGACGATCGGAATACAAGCTGGAGTATTTGCAGGGATCATTCTTTCAATCGGCTTTATTATTTTTCAAAATTCAAGACCACATATTGCTATTTTAGGCCGGATGCCTGATACCGCAAAATACAGGAATATTTCCCGTTTTCCTCAGGCAATTCAATGGGATGATATTGTCATTATGCGTTTTGATGCACAATTATATTTTGCAAATACGGAATATTTTAGAGAAACGATTGAATCGATTACAGAAAGAAAAAATGGTAAACTTAAGCTGATCATATTGGATTGTTCTTCAATCCATGATGTGGACTCAAGCGGCGTACAGGTTTTAAAAGAAGTTATCGAGTTTTTAAATGATCGGGATATTAAGTTTTATTTTTCAAGTGTGATTGGACCGGTAAGAGATATGTTTGCAAAGACAGAATTAATGGAAACGATTGGCTTTGAGAACCAGTTTCTGAGAGTGCACGATGCAGTGGTTTATTTCAAATCCAGTAATGTTGGAGGCTCAATAAAATGGTCGCCGCATGCTATTCAAACAAATATACCCAAAGAATAGAATTACTTTATAAGAATACTATAAGCAAAAACAACTACATTGAACAATGAAATATGGATTTGTAATTGATAATCGAAAGTGTATCGGATGCCATGCCTGTACCACTGCCTGTAAATCTGAACACCAAGTTCCCGTTGGAGTAAATCGCACCTGGGTCAAGCAAGTGGAAAAAGGAGAATTTCCCAATTCACGTCGATTGTTTTCCGTGATGCGATGCAACCATTGTACCGACGCACCCTGTGTTGAAATTTGTCCTGTCGAAGCACTTTATTTCCGAGATGATGGCATTGTTGATTTTGATAAAGACCGTTGTATCGGTTGCAAATCCTGCATGCAGGCTTGCCCGTATGATGCGTTATACATTGATCCGGAAAACCACACCGCTGCAAAATGTAACTATTGTGCGCATCGAATCGATGTTGGTTTGGAGCCGGCTTGTGTAAATGTATGTCCTGAGCATGCGATTATTTCTGGCGACATGGACAACCCTGAGTCAGAAATCGCTGAATTGCTCTCCCGCCAACAGGTGAAGGTCAGAAAACCTGAAAAAGGAACGGTTCCCAATCTGTTTTATATCGATGCAGACGATATGTCCCTCAATCCAACCGCCACTATAAAAGGAGAAGATTACCTCTGGAGCTCACAAGCCACTGGGGTAGGTCATTATGCAAAAGAAGCAGAGAAAATGGCATTTTCAAACGGTGATTTGGTTCAGGCATTGATGGATGTCAACGGTCAGAATACTACGGCAGGTAAAGTCGCTGCTGATGGTGCTGCAAAATCAATTAATGTATTATTAGGAAAAGGGCGCCGCGCTTACGACGTGGCGGACAAAGGTGTTTTGTGGGGTTGGGAAGTATCCGCTTACGTTACCACAAAAGCGATCGCAGCTGGAGCATTTTTAGTTCCTTTTATTGCAATGGTATTTGGTTGGTCAGTTGTAGATGCTACTGCTCAATGGTTTGGGTTGGGGTTAGGCATTGTCTTTCTTGCAGCAACAGGCTTACTTTTAGTGAAAGATTTGGATCGGCCTGATCGCTTTTTAAATGTTTTATTAAGACCGCATTGGAATTCCTGGCTGGTGAAAGGAGGCTATTCGATCACAATTTATGGAGGTTTGCTGACTTTGCTGGCCGTTTCAACCTGGTTTGGTTGGAACACGATAATTTTGCCAGTTCAATGGATTACAGCTGTTGTTGCAGTAATTGTGGCAGTTTATACCGCTTTCCTTTTTGCGCAAGCCAAAGGACGTGATTTTTGGCAAAGTCCGACACTTTCAATCCACATGTTAGTGCATAGTTTTATGGCAGGAGCTGCTGCTTTTGCAATTATCAATATATTTATGAGTGGTGATACCGATTGGACTACATTTTTGAAATACGTAATGTTTGTGGGTGTTGGTGTTAATCTTTTTACCATTTTAATCGAAATGACGACGACACATCCAACAGAAGATGCAAAGCGAACGGTTGATATGATTCTCCACGGCCGTTATCGTAAACCTTTTTGGTTTGGGGCAATCATCGCTGGTAATATTCTTCCTGTTGTTTTATTACTGACAGCTTCGGGAAATCCTTTGATGTTGGCCTTAGCGGGTGTTTTTATTTTGATTGGAATTTACATCACCGAGCACATTTGGGTAGAAGCACCACAAAGAATCCCATTAAGTTAACCTGATAATTCAGAGCAATGACAAATAAGAAAAAACACACTATAATAGAAAGGATAGCTGAAAAGCTGCATTTAATTCCTGATTTACATAAGAAAGAAGCTGCCCCTGTTGATCGCCTTTCTGAAGGTGGTGATCTAACCAAATTTCCTCCAATGGAACAATGGAATGATTGGACGGAATATGAAGCCACAGCTTGGCCACGAGTCAAGAAAAAGAATTATACCATCGTTCCGACAACTTGTTTTAATTGTGAAAGTGCTTGTGGATTGACCGCTTATATTGATAAGGAAACAATGGAAGTTCGTAAGTTTGAAGGCAATCCATACCATCCCGGCAGTAGAGGTAGAAACTGTGCAAAAGGTCCCGCAACGATCAACCAAATCACAGACCCTGACCGAATTCTGTATCCTATGAAAAGAGCAGGCAAACGGGGAGAAGGAAAATGGGAGCGCGTGAGTTGGGAAGATGCTTTGCAGGATATCGCCGGACGCATCCGAAAAGCGATTCAGGAAGATCGAAACAATGAGGTGGCATACCATGTTGGACGGCCAGGGCACGAAGGTTATACCAACCGTGTTTTACAGGCTTGGGGTGTAGACGGCCACAATAGTCATACGAATATTTGCTCCTCCGGCGCACGCTTTGGCTATAATATCTGGTATGGCCACGACCGTCCGTCTCCTGATCATGCAAATGCAAAGTTTATCCTTTTGATCTCTGCGCATTTGGAAAGTGGGCACTATTTCAATCCGCATGCTCAGCGGATCATTGAAGGCAAAATGAAAGGTGCTAAACTGGCAACAATGGACCCTCGTCTTTCAAACACTGCAAGTATGTCAGACTATTGGATGCCAAGTTATCCGGGATCAGAAGCAGCGATTTTGCTGGCAATGGCAAAGATTATTTTAGAAGAAGGATTGTATAACCGTGAGTTTGTTGAAAAATGGGTCAACTGGGAAGAGTATTTAGAAAAGAAACATCATGGAACGGCTGTAACTTTCGAAAATTTTATTGAAAAAACGATTGAAGAATATAAAGATTTTACACCAGAATATGCTGAAAAAGAAAGCGGTGTAAAAGCGGATATGATCATTGAAGTTGCCCGGAAAATAGGCGAAGCTGGAGAACATTTTGCAACACACAACTGGCGAAGCGCAGCGAGTGGAAACCTCGGAGGTTGGTGTGTATCAAGAGCTTTACACTTTTTGAATGTTTTGACAGGATCTGTTGGAACGAAAGGAGGAACTTCTCCGAACACCTGGAGTAAATTCAAACCCAAATTCTTTGATGTTCCTCCCGCTCAAAAATTTTGGAACTCAATGCATTTTCCAAATGAATATCCATTGGCGTTTTTTGAAATGAGCTTTTTGTTGCCTCATTTTCTAAAAGAAGGCCGTGGAAAATTGGATACTTATTTTACACGGGTATTCAATCCGGTTTGGACGTATCCTGATGGATTCACCTGGATGGAAGCATTGAGTGATCCTGAGAAAGTCGGAATGCATATCGCTTTGACGCCAACCTGGAACGAAACGGCATTTTTTGCAGATTATGTGCTTCCGATGGGGCATGCTTCCGAGCGACATGATATCAACAGCTATGCGACACATTCCGGAAAATGGATCGCTTTTCGGCAACCGGTACTCCGTGAAGCCGCTAGAAGAGCAGGTAAAAAAGTAGAATTTACTTACGAAGTCAATCCTGGTGAAGTTTGGGAAGAAGATGAATTTTGGATTGAATTGAGCTGGAGGATTGATCCGGACGGAAGTATGGGAATTCGCAAACATTTCCTTTCTCCTTATCGCGAAGGTGAGAAAATTAACATTGACGAGTACTACCAATTCATTTTTGAAAACACACCAAACCTGTCTGCTGCTGCAAAGAAAGAGGGAATCTCGGAATTGGAATATATGAAAAAGTATGGCGCTTTTGAAGTGGAACCGCATACTTACAAAATGCATGAGAAAAAGCTTTCAGCTTCGCAAATGGAAGGCGCAACTATCGATGAAAAAACAAAGGTTATTTTCAAAAACGGAAAAGATATTGGTGTCATGGTTAACGGAACTCCTTTTGAAGGTTTCCCGACACCTTCCAAAAAGAATGAATTTTATTCACAGACGATGGTGGACTGGAAATGGCCCGAGCACGCAATTCCAACGTATATTAAAAGTCACATCCATCCTGAAAAGTTAGACAAAGAAAAAGGGGAATATTGCCTGGTTCCGACATTCCGCTTGCCAACTTTGATTCACTCGCGATCCGGAAATGCAAAATGGTTGGTTGAAATTGCCAATCGTAATCCAATTTGGATGCATCCGGAAGATGCAAATCGATTTGGTTTTAAAACGGGAGATACTGTGAGACTGAATACCGATATCGGTTATTTCATTGACAAAGTTTGGGTGACGCAGGGAATGAAACCCGGAGTTATTGCCTGTTCACATCACCTCGGTCGATGGCGCCGACCACAGGACGAAACCGGCAACCGGTGGGCAACCAATACCGTGAAGATCGAAAACAACGGAGAAGGTGGTTGGAAAATGCAAACGATATCAGGTGTTAGGCCTTTTAAAAGCGAAGACAAAGACAGTTCCCGGATCTTTTGGACAGATGGAGGTGTTCATCAAAACATTACGCACGCAGTTCATCCTGACCCGATCAGCGGAATGCATTGCTGGCACCAGCGCGTTCGGATTGAAAAGCCACAACCAGGAGATAAATACGGTGATATTTTCGTGGACACAAAACGTTCTCACGAAAACTACAAAGAATGGTTGAAGATGACTCGTCCGGCTCCTGGCCCTGATGGTTTGCGTCGTCCACTTTGGTTCAAACGGCCAATACGACCCGTTGAAGATTTATATTATTTGGATAAAGTCAACGAAAAAGGGACTTTGAAGGAAAAGAATTAGAGCGTGTAATAATAGGTTTATTTGGATAAAAAAAGAGGCATGCTATAAAGTGTTGCCTCTTTTTTCATTGGCATAGTTTTGTAAATTTCTCCTATGGGAATAGATGCCCTACGAGTGGATGAAATCTATTTTTGCAAAAGTAATTTCTTTGTAACTGAGAACTCACCTGCTTGTAATTTATAAAAATATAATCCACTTGGTAATCCTTTTGGCTGCCACTCTAATTGATGTTTTCCTTCTGTTTTAAATTCATCGACTAAAGTTTCTATTTCTTGCCCTGCAAGGTTGAAAATTTTTAAAGTTATATAGCCTGATTTAGGTAAAACATATTCAATGGTAGTTGAAGGACTAAAAGGATTAGGATAATTTTGCTTAAGTTGAAGGCCTTCTTGTAGGACGAATTCCTGGTCCTCGATTGCTGAAACAAGTTCTCCTACAAATTTTACAATTCGCCCTACCGGTGGCCCCGCCGCCCAACCAGCTGTTGGACTTGCAAAGCTCATGGCAAAATATGATTGAGTACTGCGGCGTGTCCAGGTTGTTCCACCATCACCCGAATAGCCCGAGCCTTGGGGAGATGTGACGAAAAGAATTGAATTATTGGAATTTGGAACATAGACCAAGGTTGCCGGGTGAAGTGGCAAGAAGGAAGATACTTCCGTCCAACTTTGGCCTCCGTCAATAGTTTTGATCATATTAGTTACGGAGTCGATATATGGAAAGTTGCTGCTAGTTGCGAAGCCAGTATTCAAGTCCTTGAAAGCCATAGTAGATACGCCATGAAACTGACCTTCATTGGTTAGTGTTGTGTTGGTTGCTGTCCAGGTCTGTCCTTGATCTGTGGAATTAAAAATCCGGACTGGATCGTTTGAGGCAATTCCATAGGCGGTTCCAAACCAGGCATGATTGTTTCCCGAAACTGCCAAGGGTGTGCCGCCTCCATCGCCAAATCCAGCAAATTCACCCGGAAATGGTGGGGGGATATTTGCTGCTGGAACTTCAATCCAATCTGCTCCTCCGTTGCTGGTAGTAACAATTAAAAAACTTCCGTCTACAGCATCACTTACTGCAATGCCGTGGTTTTCATCCCAAAAGGCTATGGAGTTAAAAAAAGCTTCAGGGTTTGTGTTTTGATATTGCATTGTCCAATTTGCACCAGCATCAGTAGTTTTATAAATTCGCGCATCGTATCCACTAAAACTTGTTCCTGCAAAATAAGCTGTATTAGCATCAATTGCTGCAGTAGAAAGAAGCACTATAGATTCTGCTCCTGGCACTGTGCCCGATGTCCAGTTCATACCGCCATCTGTCGTTCTCAAATAAGTTCCATGATCTGCTCCTGCCCAAACCGTATTTTCGTCGACTGCTTTTATGGAATAAATAAATTCAGTTAAACCGGAATTTTGAAGC
Source organism: Saprospiraceae bacterium (assembly GCA_965220465.1). GTDB lineage: Bacteria > Bacteroidota > Bacteroidia > Chitinophagales > Saprospiraceae > JAHDHW01. The sequence goes on from CBDCPZ010000007.1 coordinate 104,534, forward strand.
TCCCACGTTCGAGGAGCAATTTCCAGTTCCAGTCCATCAATGTAAGCTTCGCCAGTTCCACTAAGTATAATACCATAGAAGATCTGAGTGGCATTTTCGGGTACATCCAAAATAATCTCATGTTTTTCCCAATCTGTTGTACCGGTTATCGGTCGATTTCCCATATTGTCAAAGCTTAAAGATGGTTCAGCTCCATCGACTCGCATCCATAAGCCAACATAATTTTCAACATCGGTTGTTTTAACGTAAGCTGTTAATCTAATTCCTTTATCAATATAATCACCAGCGGGTATATCTGTCATCAAAGTTCCAAACCCGTTTATCGGAGATTCGATTGATATTATAAACCCTCCACCAGGACTTAGGTGGCTTACTGTAGGATCTCCTCCCATGTCATAACCTTGAGGATAGTCTCCTGCTTCATACCATTGTGCATATGTTTTCGGGAGAAAAGCCCCCGATAAAAAAGTTGCGATCAAAATGATCAAAGTAATTAGTTTATTTTTCATGATAAATTCCTTTTAGTGAAAGAATGATTGTGATTAATTGAAAGCAAAGCAAAGAGGCTTACTTATCCTGTTGTTCATCTGTATTAAGGGAAAATAATATATCCCAACAATTAAATTACATGTAAAAAAATCAAGAAAGTTGAAAGGCAGTAAATGTTATAATCTTTTAATTCCAATGAAAGCTATAAGAGGTTTGCAGCGTTAGGCGATCATAACTGGTCAAGAGGCATAAGTTGTTCGTCAATTGGTCTCTAAAAATCGGGGTATAAGTGTATTCGCTATGATTTTGTCTGTTTTAAGTTAAAAATAAATCTAATGTAATGCAAAACTTTTTTAAAATAAAACTAAGTATTTATCCAATCAATAGATGACTGTTTTTTCTATTTGCATAAATATAAGTCTTTGATTCCAAACGATTTATTTACAATGTATGAGTGATAATAAATTGTTTATGAAATGCTCGTTTGGTTGAATGAGCGAACGAGCCAAGTCTGTTTTTTATATTGATGATTTAAGTCAATATATACTGTGACGCTTGTCACAGACTAACTTTTTAGAATCCTTTTACTTTGTATCAAAAATAAGATACATGTTTAAATTCATCGAAAAATTACTAGGTTTTGGAAACAGCGATGAAATCGCTGAGCTGATTGAAAATGGAGCTGTGATCATTGATGTTCGTACTCCATTAGAATACACAAGAGGGCATATGGAAGGCTCGATTAATATCCCTTTAGATACTATTGGAAAACAAATTAAATTTTTAAAAAATAAAAAACGCCCAATAATTACCTGCTGTCGTTCCGGACAACGGAGTGGAATTGCTGCATCTACATTGAAGGCGCGAGGAATTGAAGCTTACAATGGAGGCAGTTGGGGCAATGTTCAAAAAATAGCACGACGACTTGTTAAAAACTAAAATTATAATAATCAAATAAACATTAGATCATGATGAATACCGAAAATAAAATCACACTTCCGACCATGCCAAGAATTGGCGATAAAGCTCCTGACTTTCAGGCATTAACAACCACCGGCCCTTTGAAATTTTCTGAATTTAATAAAGGAAATTGGGTCATTATGTTTTCTCACCCGGCAGACTTTACACCGGTTTGTACAACGGAGTTATCTGCTTTTGCGAAAGAGAAAAATTTTTTTCAAAAAAGAAATACCAAGTTGATCGGATTGAGTATTGATAGCATTCACTCCCATTTAGCATGGGTGAATAATGTAAGAGAAAATACTGGCGTTTATATGGATTTTCCAATTATTGCTGACTTAGATATGAAAGTGGCTCAACTGTACGGCATGTTGCACCCAGGGGAAAGTACAACTGCCGCAGTTCGGGCTGTATTCTTTATTGATCCTAAAGGAACCATTCGTTTGATCATGTACTATCCTTTAAACATTGGTAGAAATATGGAAGAAATCCAGCGCGTTTTGGTTGCTCTTCAAACTGCTGACGAATGCAAATGTGCTTTACCGGTAGACTGGAAAGTAGGAGACAAAGCAATTGTTCCTCCACCAAAAACATTGGTTGAAATGGACGAAAGGATCGCAAATAAAAAATATGAAAAAGTAGATTTCTATCTGGCGAAAATGGAATTGAACAACTAATTGAACCTTAAACCTCAAGAGGTTAGTGATTTATGATTGTTTCAAAGGTGAGCAGGCTGTGATTACAGCCTGCTTTTATTATTGTATGATTGTTTTAATTGACAAAAATCAGCCTTAAAACGGAAGGACATCATAAACATTTATTTATTTTTTACGTAAAATTAAAATGCGGAATTAAGGAATTAATTTCCACCCTTTTGGCGTTACAAAAACAGACGAATAACCAAACGCACTTCTGAAATCAAAGCATTTTTAACCCATTAAAATCCCACCCACATGAAATTAGAGCAAATTTATACCGGTTGTTTGGCAAATGCCGCATATTACATCGAAAGTGCAGGAGAAGCTGTAATCATTGACCCACTTAGAGAGACTGAATCCTATGTCGAAAAAGCAAAAACTAATAAGGTAAAAATAAAGTATGTGCTGGAAACGCAATTTAATGCAAATTTTGCTTCCTGTCGCTTGAACTTAGCAAAAAAGACGGGCGCAATAATCGTTTGCGGACCAACAATAAAACCTAACTTCAAAACTCATGTTGCACAAGATAATGAAGAATTGAAAGTTGGAAATATTACGATCAAAGTAATGTACACTCCGGGATATACGATGGAATCTACAACCTATTTGTTGAAAGATGAAAAAGGGAAAGACTATGCGATCTTTACTGGAAACACGTTGTTTTATGGAGATGCAGGCAGACCGTATTTTGCAAACAAAAAAGATGAAAATACTCCTAAAGATCTAGCGGGTTTTCTTTTTGATAGCCTTCGAAATAAGGTCATGCCATTGGCCGACGATGTAATTGTTTATCCAGGATACCGAGGCAGTTCTGCTTGTGGCAAAAAAATGAAAAATAAAACAAAAGTGACTTTGGGGAATTTAAAAATGATCAACTCAACACTTCGATCAGATATGTCTAAAAAGGAATTTGTCGAAAAAGTAACCAGGGATTTGGTTGAACCTTCACCCTATTTTCCAAAAAATATGGAGTTGAAAAAAATGGTTTATGAAAGAATAGATAAAGTTCGGGAAAGAGGTGTTAAGTCCTTGGATATCAGAGCTTTTAAGGCCGCATGGGGAATGGAAGAAGCATTGGTTTTGGATACTCGAGATCAAGAAAAGTTTGTCAAAGGATTTATTCCGGGATCAATATTTATGGGTATAGAAGGGAGTTTTGCTTCATGGGTTAGTACTTTGATATCTGATGTAGATCGATCAATATTATTTATCGTTGAACCAGGTTTGGAAGAAGAAGTTGTAACTCGTTTGGCAAGAGTGGGGTATGACAATATCATTGGTTATTTAGAAGGTGGATTTGAAACATGGAAGAAAGCAGAGGAACAAGTCGATGTTGTAGAAGAAGTAATCCCGATTGTATTTGCGGAACTTTATAAAAGGAAAAATATAAACATCCTGGATTGTAGAAAGGAGGTAGAATTTAATGCTGAACACTTTGTAAATGCCGATAAATTCCCTCTCGATTGTATCAACAAAAATATGCACCGGATTAAGCGAGACGAAAAGTATTATCTGTACTGTAAAAGCGGTTATCGCTCATTGGTAGCAGCCTCAATATTGAAAGCACGTGGAATCCATGATGTTGTAAATGTAAAGGGCGGTTACAGAGAATTGTCAAGGCTGTTTCTCAAACGTACCAAACACAGAGAACAGGTTACCGGGTTTTAATAAACTTTTTACTATAAGATTTTATAAAGGCTAAACCATTCGGTTTAGCCTATTTTCTTCCTTTTAAATTCTCCGTAAACTACCTTGACTGATAAAAGTCATCACTAATTGTGATAGCAGTCACATACTTTTTTTTGTTTTTCCAATAATTTTGAATTGTAAATAAAATCTAAAATGTCCTTAGGTTTTAAAGGAATAGAATGGCTCCTTGTCATTTTTTAAAACAAAAATTCGTAAACAAATAAATTATTAAACTTATGAAAGTAGAGCAAATTTATACCAGTTGTCTTGCAGAAGCTGCTTATTATATTGAAAGCAAGGGAGAAGCAGTGATCATTGACCCACTTAGAGAAACCGAACCTTATATCGAAAGAGCAAAGGCTGATAAAGCTAAAATCAAATACGTTTTGGAAACCCACTTTCATGCGGATTTTGTTTCCGGACATTTAGATCTGGCAAAAAAGACCGGTGCAACAATCGTTTATGGGCCAACTGCAGAACCTAACTTCAAAGCACATATTGCAAAGGACAATGAAATATTAAAGGTTGGTGATATTACTATCAAAGTAATGCATACTCCGGGGCACACGATGGAATCTACAACTTATTTGTTGAAAGACGAACAAGGAAAAGACTACGCCATTTTCACAGGAGATACCCTATTTTTGGGAGATGTTGGGCGGCCTGATTTAGCGATCAAACAAGGGGAGATTACTCGTGAAGATTTAGCAGGATTCCTTTTTGATAGCCTCCGCAAAAAAATTATGCCATTGGCTGACGAGGTAATTGTTTACCCAGGTCATGGTGCGGGTTCAGCTTGCGGTAAAAAAATGAGCAAGGAAACTGAAGGTACTTTGGGCGATCAAAAAATGTTTAATTATGCACTTCGGGCAGATATGACCAGAGCCGAATTTGTTAAAGAAGTAACCTCCGGTTTGGTTGATCCACCACAGTATTTTCCTAAAAATGCGATGATGAATAAAATGGGGTACGAAAGCATCGATGAAGTTCGCGAAAGAGGTGTTAAGCCTTTGAATATCAAGGCTTTCAAAGCTGCCTGGGAAATGGAAGAAGCCTTAGTTTTGGATACGCGCAGTAAAAAGGCATTTGCCAAAGGATTTATTCCTGGTTCAATATTCATTGGAGTAGATGGTAGTTTTGCAGCATGGGTTGGTGCTTTGATCGCCGATTTAAAACAGCCTATTTTGTTTATTGCAGAACCTGAACGCGAAGAAGAAATAGTAACTCGTTTAGCAAGAGTTGGCTATGACAATTCAATTGGTTATTTGGAAGGTGGTTTTAAAACATGGAAAAAAGCCGGTGAAGAAATCGATTCTATTGAAGAGGTTACCCCAATTGTATTTGAAGAACTTTTCAAAAGAAAAAATTTGAACGTTTTCGATGTTCGAAAAGAAAGCGAATACAACGCGGAACACCTTGTTGGAGTGAAAAACTTTCCACTGGATTTCATCAATTCAAGAATGAATCAAATTGATCGCGACGAGAAGTATTATTTACATTGTGTAAGTGGTTATCGTTCGTTGGTAGCGGCTTCAATCTTAAAAGCTCGAGGTATCCATGATGTGGTGAATGTCAAAGAAGGTTACGACGAGTTGTCAAAATTGGATCTCAAGCGAACCGAATACAAAGAGCAGATTACTGAATTGTAACAAAAGAGAAAAGGCATATTAAAAATGCTTTTACTCTCGAAAGGAATCTTTCTCAATAAATAAATTTTCAAGGCTAGGCCAAAACGGCTTAGCCTTTTTTTGATTATTTAAAAATGTCTTGAAAAACAAGTACTTTGGAATCTTATACTAATTTCAAAAGAAGATGTCGTAAAAAAATGAAATTAATATAATGCCGATGAAAAGAAGCTGTCGCGTGCGGCATGATTTATTGAAATCGGTATTAGGATGTTAAATAATTATTAGCATGCAGCAAGGACTGACACAAAACTGGAAACAGTTTTTATTATTGGTCATTATCAATGCTTTCGTTGGAGGCATGGTTGGGTTGGAGCGATCTATACTTCCTTCCATGGCAACTGATATTTTTGGTTTGGAGGCCAATTCCGCCATTTTGTCTTTTATCATCGTTTTTGGAATTTCAAAGGCAATTTCAAATTACCTGATGGGCAAATTTTCAAAAACACATGGCCCAAAAAAACTATTGATTATTGGTTGGTTATTTGGACTGCCGGTACCTTTTATTTTGATGTTTGCACCAGACTGGAACTGGATCATTTTTGCAAATGCTCTGCTTGGTGTCAATCAGGGATTCGCCTGGTCGAGCACAGTTATTATGAAAATTGACCTGGTTGGTGAAAAGAACAGAGGGCTGGCGATGGGGATTAATGAGTTTGCAGGTTATCTCGCTGTTGGGGTTATGGCTTTTGTAACAGCTTGGATTGCAGATAGTTGGGGATTGAGACCTTATCCTTTTTACGCAGGAGTTGGGTTAGCTGTTTTTGGATTGCTGTTTAGTATTTTTTTATTAAAAGACACCCAACACCACCTTGCCGCGGAAAGCAAATCCAGTCAAGTCCCTATGCTTAAAAAACTTTTTTTACAAACCTCAATCCTCCACCGAAATCTTGGAAGCGTTACGCAAGCTGGTCTTGTAAATAACCTCAATGATGGAATGGTTTGGGGATTATTGCCTTTGTTTTTAACCGCCAAAAATTACGGATTGGAACAGATTGGAATCGTTGTAGCTATTTATCCGGCGGTTTGGGGAATCGGGCAATTGTTTACCGGAAAAATGGCAGATCATTATTGCAAACGAAATCTCATCTTTTTAGGAATGTTGCTGCAAGCCATCGCTTTGGTTTTATTTATTTATTCTACAAATCTTTGGCTGGATATATTTTCTTCAGGATTATTAGGCTGGGGTACGGCCATGGTTTACCCAACGTTTTTGGCTTCCATTGCTGAAAATATACATCCTCATCAAAGAGCAGAAAGTATCGGTATTTTTAGATTGTGGAGAGATCTCGGTTATGCCATTGGTGCATTGTTGACTGGGATTATCGCTGATTCCTTTGGTTTGAACGGAGCTATCTGGACCATTGCATTTTTAACCTTTCTTTCCGCTTTAATTGTTCGAATAAGAATGCTTTGCACTCCTTTTATAGCAAAAGAAAAAGTAGTTTCAATTTAATTAAAATAATGACCCTGAAGCGGGATTGGAAGGACAAAATAGGTGGGTGCGGGTGCCCAATGTCATTAAGTTAGAATATAAAAAATATGAGAATCAGTTTCAGAAATAAAAAAAGTTAGATGATTTTTAGGTGAAAACCAAATTCACAAATCATCTAACTCAATAAAAATGTTAAAGACAAATGTACAAATTATAAAAGAGGTCAGATCTTTTTTTGAAGCATCCCAATTAGATATGGCTAAGTATGTTACAAAAGAAGGAGCGTTTACCAGAGCAAAAAAGTTAAGTTTTTCAGCAATAGTTTTATTTCTATTACAATTACCAAAGAGAAGTTTAAGTATTGAATTAGAGGATTATTTTGAATCAATAAACTCATCAGAGTTGATCTGTACAAAGAGTGCTTTCAGCCAGGCACGGTATAAACTGAGAGAAGATTATTTTGAACAATGGAATAAAGCATTATTGAAAAGCTACTATAGCAACAACGATGAAGGATTGGTATTGTGGAAGGGCTTTGTTTTACAAGGTGTAGATGGAACTACCCTATACTTAACAGACCATGAGGCATTGAGAGAAAAGTTTGGAACATTATCGAATCAACATCAATCCTATCCCATGGCAAGGATTGTAGGACGATATGATTTATTGAATGAGATAATTATAAATACTAAAATAGGCCCTATTGGTGAAGGTGAAAAAAGTTTTGCTCTCAAACAATTGGATGAGGTAACTGATAATGTACTAAGCATATATGATAGAAACTTTGCAACTTTTGAAATAATATATGAACATTATCAAAGAGGGCTTCCTTTTTTGATTCGGAGTAAACTAAGTGCTAATAATGTAGTAAAACGATTTGTGCAAAGTGATCATAATACATCAGTAGTAACTTTTCATGCTACTAAATCAGCCATAGCCGCTTATAAAAAAAGGGAAATCTATTTAACAGAACAGCATAGTGTTCCTGTTCGTCTTATAAAAGTTAGGTTGAAAACCGGAGAGTTAGAAATATTAATGACCTCATTAGTTGACCAGAAAGAATATCCAAACGAAGTTTTTGGAGAACTTTATAATAAAAGATGGGGATCAGAAATTTGCTTTGATGTATTGAAGAATAAATTACAGTTAGGTTTATTTAGTGGCCAAAAACCAGCAGCGATCATTCAGGAGATACATGCTACTGTTTTTAATTGTAACCTAAATTCAATATTAGTTAAAGCGTGTAAAGAGGCAGAAGAAAAAGTAAGTCAAAAAAGAACACACTTGTATAAAGTCAATAAAAATATAAGTATTGGGCTTATGATTAAGAAAGTTGTTCAATTATTCCGAATCCCTCAGCAAAAAGTTGAAGCATTAATCCAAAAACTCATTGTGAAGTTCAATCGTTATATGGAACCTGTAAGAAAGGGAAGGTCATTTGATAGAAAATTCAAAAAGAAAACCAGAAGATGTAAATTTTATACAACTATCAATTATGCAAGAGCATTCTAAATATATAAAAAAACTTAACTTAATGACATTGTGCGGGTGCCTGCTTCGTGAAGAGCATTTATTTTGTCGAGATTTTTGCTGGCTTTTTATCGACTGAAAAAGCCAGCCGCCGGAGGCACACAATTCAAGTGAAATTTAAAAATCGTATTTCAGAAGTGATGTATTTAATATTCTTATCAATCTCATAAATTGAAAAACTCATAATTGATTTTTTACAAAAATATTTATGTCCATTCCTTTTCGATATAAATTCCTAGTAATTGTAATAATTGGAAACAATAGATGAACAAATGTCAAGTAAACTCCTATTTCACATACATCACCTTCTCCGCCAATATTTGACCGTCAATTTGAATTTTAAAATAATAAATACCCGCAGCTTGATTTTTCGAATCCCATTCAAAATTGTAGGTTCCGGGCAATTGATCTCCCGAAAAGAGGTTTTCTACTAACTGGCCGTTTTGAGCAATTACATCAATTTTTATATTAGAAAAAGCAAATAATTCATAACTCAATCGAGTGGTATTTGAAAACGGATTTGGCGAAATACTAAGATTTGAAGCAACACTGAGAGAATGAATAGATGTTTCCAAACCAACTGTAAAGTAAAAAGTGGCAGTGCAACCCACGGCGTCCGTGAGCACAACAAAATACTCTCCGGCAGGTAAATCAAAAATCTCTAGCCATGGTTCACCATAGCTCCATTCGGCCATAAAAGGCGGCGTACCTCCTTCCACCTCGATCGCAATACTTCCAGAGCCGCTCCCGTCGTCGTCAATAATTGTTTCGTTGGTAAGAATTATTTCAGAATTGACAGTCAAATTTACGTAAATGATACTATCACAACCTACTGAATTTGCATTCTGTAAAATAATTTCGTAATCGCCGCTTTCAGTAAATAATTCGCCAGCAACCTCCAAAGTATCCCCAAAACATATTAATTCTTCAAACTCCATTGAAGAATTGGAAAGTGATAAAACAGTTGCGCAAGTTTCGGCGGTACAACCATTGATATCAGTGATAGTTACACAATACATTCCCTCTGTATTCACTTCGATAGAGGAATTAGTTTCATCATTTGACCAAATGTAAGAAGCGAATCCTGCGGTTGCAAATAACTCACTTGATTCGCCGGTACAAATCGTCAAATCACCGGTAATGCTGGCATTAATCGGAGGACTTTCAACAACTGTAAAACAAGCATTTCCAGAACAACCAAATTCATCAGTGACTGTTACACAATACATTCCTCCGCTGTTTACAATGATATTTTCAGTGGATTCAGCTGTTGACCAATTATAAGCCATAAATCCTGCGCTGGCAATCAACTCACTTGTTTCGCCTTCGCATATCACCGCATCACCTTCAATGGTGACTGAAACAGGTAATGATTCTGTAACTGTAAAACAAGTAATTCCGGTACAACCAAATTCATCAGTGACGGTTACGCAATACATTCCTCCGCTATTTACAAAGATGCTTTGGGTATTACTCCCATTTGACCAATCGTAAGCTATAAAACCTCCGCTTGCAAGCAACTTAGTTGTTTCGCCTGCGCAAATCATGGACTCACCGTTGATTTCTACAATCACAGATGGATTTTCAGTAACCGTATGACAAATTGTTTTTGAACAACCAATATCGTCTGTTACGGTGACGCAATAAATTCCACCGCTAATGATATCGATACTTTGAGTGGTTTCGTTGGAAGACCAAAGGTAAGAGGAGAAAGCCGGGTTTACCGTTAATGTTTCCGTTTCGCCGTCGCAGATCACAGGGTTTCCTGAAATATTTGCAACAATTTCAGGGAGTTCCTCGACAGTTGCACAATTAGAGGCGGAGCATCCATTTGCATCAGTTACTGTCACGCAATAATCCCCTGAGCTACTGACATTGATGATATCAGTAGTTTCTCCTGAAGACCAGAGATAACTTGAAAAACCTGGATCAGCAGTTAGGGTTTCCGTTTCGCCAAAGCAAAAAGTTGGATTGCCGGAAATGTTGACAGAAACCTCTGGTTGCTCTTCAACAATTAGGCATTTTGTACCGGTACAACCGTTTTGATCGGTAACAGTTACGCAATAATTTCCTTCAGTTGTTACACTTATACTTTGACTAGTCTCATTATTTGACCAAAGATAGCTAGTAAAACCTGGGTCGGCGGTCAGCGTTTCAGTTTCACCAAAACAAAGAATCGGATCGCCTGAAATATTGACAATCACATCAACATGCTCCACAACGGTAATGCAATCTGTCCCAGTACAACCATTATCATCCGTTACAGTTAAACAGAAAACCCCGCCCTGATTGACTAAAATGCTGGGTGTGGTCTCATTGGTCGACCATGAATAAGTTGAAAATACAGGTTCACTGTTTAGTATTGTTGTTTCGATAGCACACAAAACACTATCGCCGGTTATTTCAACATCTAGCTCCAATAATTCAGTGACCGTTATACAATCTTCAATCGTACAGCCATTTTCCTTAGTTACTGTCACGCAGTAGTCGTTGGCCTGATTAACAGTGATGCTTTGGTTGTTACTATTATTTGACCAAAGGTAATTGATATAACCGCCCGGAGCTACTAGATTTGTTGATTCGTTTCCACAAAGGAGAGAATCACCGGTTATTTCAATTGTTTCGTTTTCAGACTGGTTGAGAAATACCTGGAAACCATTGCAAAGCCCTAAAAACAAGTCAGGAAAACAATCGTTGTCCAGATCAAGGAAAGCAAAATCGTAGGCAGATACATTCCACGGATAATTGACCGGACCGTATGGCGCCGTGAGAACTCCGTTATCATTTCTGTCCATCGTAAATTGTCGAATACCTGAAATTTGACAAGGTGGAATATCCACATCGGCACCAGCGATTCCTACATCCAGATCGCCGTCTTTGTCCAGATCAGCCATTTTACAATTGCCTCCAAAAAATACAGTTCGGGGATCAGGAGAAGTTTGAGAAGAGAAATTTAATGATACATCAGGAATAGCTGAATTAACTGACAATAAATAATCAGGGTTATCGTCCACCACATACAAATCCTTCAAACCGTTTCCGTCAAAATCACCGGCTGTAAACATATAGGGGGCTGCCGGAGCAAGGTTTTGCCAATTGGTGAAAGTTCCGGTTCCATTATTAAATAAAACAAAAACACCTCTGCTATTCCATGGCGAGACATTATATAAAGTAGAAATTTTAACTATATCCAGATCATCGTCTCCGTCCATATCCAGAATTTCTACGGAAGTTCCAAATGCAGAGTTTCGCAAATTTCCGAGCCTTGAAGCGGATTCATCCGTAAAATAACCGTTTCCATCATTCATTAATAACACATCCTCCACAACGCCTTGTCCCGCATTTTGTCCATAATTTGAAAAATAAATATCCGGACTTCCATTGTTATCAATGTCTCCTGCCCATAATGCACAAAACTGAAGGATCGGAACATTCAAAGGCAAGGGAAATCGTGCATTACTTTCATCTGCAAGGCCCAACCAATTGCCATTAACATCATTTCCAAGATTGTGATAAAATACCGGTTGATCACTAAAGGTATTTGCAATCACCACATCTTCCCATCCGTCACCATCAAAATCGCCGATAAAAATATCGCGAGCATCTGTCGGATTGCTTATAAATTCAGGCGCATAAGTCGCCGTTTGATCTTCCAAAGAAGTTCCGTTATTCATTAAAAGCAAATCCTGTCGCGGTCCGGGATTTGAAAATGGAGCTTTGTGAACAACGATAATATCTGTCCAACCGTCGTTGTTCAAATCCGAAATAGCAATGTCTTTTTCATGGCCATTGTCAGAAACACCAGATAACCAGGTGGATGATTCATCTTCCCACTCCACCCAGGTATTTTGGGCATAAAGCAAATTGCAACTCAGGCTTATAAAAAGTAAAAAAACGATTTGAAGAAATAAGCGATCAGTATCAGGCATTGTCTGAATGTCTTTTGTCCGTAAAAAATATTTACTATAAAAATAAGAAATAAATTTTCTTAACCGACAAACAAACTTTTTCATTTGGGAATGGGAAAGACAAAAAGTAAAAAAATCCTGCGACCTTTATGGCCGCAGGATGCAATAAAAAACTATTTGCACAATAAATGCAAACAATTCAATAGAGAGAGGTGTGAGAGAATGATTTAACCAATGGCGCTACATCGGTGTAAATCATTCTCATAAAAGCATTTTGGGATGTTTCTAAATGATTGAAAGAACTGGGGTTATACAGGATACTTTTATCCAATTATTTTACAAGCATCACCTTCTTCGCCAAAGTTTTTCCATTTATTTGGAGTATAAAATAATAAAGTCCCGGAGCTTGATTTCCAGTATCCCAATCAAAGCTGTATGATCCTGACATTTGATCTCCGGAGAATATATTTTCAATGATTTGACCATTTTGGTTGATCACTGCGATGTTTACAATCGACGAATTTGTTAACTCATACGTCAATTGAGTTACATCTGAAAATGGATTTGGGAAAACGTTTACAAATTGCTCTTCGTCATCAGGATTCCAGATACCGGTGGTGATATCTTCGTTTGCAAAAACTTCAACTAGAAGATGTCCGACGTTATTGGTTAAATCGCCATCATTGACCACAATGTACAATTCTTCAGTTGTTTCAGGCGCGATCAAACCTCCGTCACCAATATAAAACGGATCGCCACTTTCTCCAATTTTACCTAGCAAACAATTGTCCGGCAAACCCTCGACAAAAACATCTAAACCAGTTGCCATTCTATTAGCTCCGCTGGGCGCATATATCCAGTTCAGCAAGCCTGGATTATCAGCATGAGCACCTGCTGCACGTACAAAATAAGACGAGTCACTTTCCATCATCACACCGGTGTTATTCCAGTTATCAACAGTGTTGTGCAAAATGGTTTTTATAGGCGATCGGAGTAATTTTACAACTAAAAAGCCAAAGTTGTCAGAAACATTTGAGTCATTGACTTTGAGGTACAATCTACCTGCTACATCGCTTTCGATTTTTCCTCCAACGCCGATATAAAATGGATTACCTTCAACGCCGATTTTTCCGAGGAGCGCATTTTGTGGAAGCGAATCATTTACGATGTTTGCACCTCCGGGACCATACGCCCAGACGTTGTTAGATTCATCACCGAGATGAGCTCCGTTCACCACTATAAAAGCATCTTCATTGAGTGTGTAATCTAATGAAGTATCGTACCAATCGCCATCAGTTGGAAATAGAATGGAAGATTGGCTTATTACAAAAAGGGGTAGGAAAAGAAGTGTTGATAGAGAAAATATTGTTTTTTGTTTCATTTTGTATTGTTTTATGGTTTGTGAATTTTTTTATTTTGGCTTTTTTCTTTTTGAATTTATTAGGAATCAACTATTTTATCTTTACAAGACGAAACCCCTTCCAAACACAAACTACATCTTTGTAATGTGAAGATCGTGAGGCACTTCTTGCAAATTCCTTTGAATTATTCCAACTACCACCACGATTAACTTTTATGTCCTCCCCAGAATACTCAACTAATCGAGGACCTTTAGGATTAGTTTGTGGAGAAGGAGAATAATCACGATAAAAATCACTTACCATTTCTTGTACATTTCCATGCATGTCATATAAACCCCAAGCGTTTGGAGCATAGCTTCCAACTTGACGAGTGCTTATTTTAATTTCAATATTATCTTCTCTAATGTTTTCCTGTAATGAGGTTAGATCATCGCCAGTATTAAAAGGCGTTGTACTCCCTGCTCTACAGGCATATTCCCATTCTGCTTCTGTTGGTAAACGACAGCCAAGCCAAGAGGCAAAAGCTTCTGCGTCCTCATGAGATACGTTAACAACTGGGAGCTTGTCTCCTCTAAAGCTAGTTTCGGACCGAGTAAAGTCAAATTCATCAGGCTTTTCTCTGTCCGTGGCTTTGCAAAAAAGGTCATATTGTGCCCATGTTACTTCATATATACTCATCTTAAAGGAAGATAAAGTTACTTGATGCTGGCTTTCATCCTCCTCTCTACCAAATTCATTTGTCGGACTACCCATCGTAAAAGTGCCGGCAGGTATATTTGCCCATTCGATTGTAGGTTTTTTATACACTTTTTCTTGCCATGTCCCATTATCATATATTATGATGGTTTTTCCGTTATTCAATTTTGTTTCTTTTAATTTTACTTGTGCATTGATTAAAAGAGGAGTAAGAATTATTAACGAATTAAAAAGGTGCTTTTTCATAATATTTGTTTTGAATCAATACTGATTAGATAATTGATGAATTGTAATTAAGGACCACTACCAAAATACTATAAATAGTGGCCCTCATTTTCACACTAGGAAGTTTGATTTTACTTCATTGTTAAGTTATAAGTATTTCCGTCTTTATAATCTACTTCATATCCTCTACCGTCAACAAAAATCTTTTTTAAGTAACAACCTGAACTCCATTCTAGAGTTACTTTCCCATCACTATTGGTATAAAAACTTCTTCCACCAACGCACGAAATACCACCGCTGACATCTGTAGAAACTTTTACGCTTTTGGCTGCAGAACCATAGCTTGTAGTTATGTAAACTATACAAGAATTATCGCTATTTGAATGTTCAACTTTCTTAGCTGAAAAAGCTGTAGTGCTAGCAAAAAATGCCGTAAAAAGAGTTATAATACCTAGGGTTCTTAAAACATTCGTTTTCATGATTTATTTTATTTAATATTTCGCCTACTCTTTGAAGGATTTTCGGCATTCTCCTGTTTATTTTCTTAATACAAATCTGATTAATTTTGCTATTTATGTGAATTATAGGGGCTAAACCTCAGTTATTCACCTTATTCTTATCTAATCTGAAAATTCAATTGCAACTCTTATATTTAGATGCGGATTATTTGTTTCTGAATTATAATATTTTATACAAATCATTTTTAAGGTTATTATGAGTAAACAAAAAGTAATTTGAATAACACAAAGTTATCCCCAAAATATGCTCAATTAAAGCTTCCGACTTTGTTGTGTTACAAATGACCATTTATCGGTGATGTTCGCCTTTTTTTAAGTGATTTTAGGTTTGACGTATCTTTAGATTTTGGTCAAGGATATCAAGGGTTAGCCCTTTTGTGATTTTTCGATTCTTTTTTCTCGAACAGCAAATATTCGTTGGAATCAAATTGTAGTTACTATCATTCCTAAGTGTAGATTGTAAAGGTTGAGGGCCTTGGTTTTTTTATCCAAAAATTTCGTTTTAATGCATTTTTCTAAGTACAGGACAAAAATGAGTAATTGAGATAAATAGGTAAATTGTTGTTGCTAAAATCATCAATAACCTAAAGCCCAATTACTCACTATGAAAGATACAGAAAAGGCTCTAAAAGAAGAGCTTTCCCAACATTTTATCGGACAAGGTCAACGAATAACGATGATGAGCAAATTAATACTGGCAGTTTTGAAGATGTGCACGGTCAATTTTGCTCAATTATCACTGGTGATCAATCACGTTGTCCAACTAAGCAGCAACTTCAAACGGATTCAGCGATTTATGAAACAGTATTCTTTTTGTCAAAGCTGTTTTGTCCAATTGGCCTGGTCTCATTACGGCACTCAAGGTCAATGGATCGCTTTAAGCATGGATCGCACCAACTGGAAATTCGGCCGAGTCAACATTAATATTTTGACTATTGGTATTTCCTGGCGCGGCACTGCCATTCCATTGGTTTGGATGATGCTCGATAAACGAGGGCAATCCAATCAGGAGGAACGCATCTTATTGCTTGAAAAACTGCTGTCTTACCTGAACGATGCACAGAAAAAACGTATTCGTTACTTGCTGATGGACAGAGAGTTTGCTGCTAATAAATGGTTAGCTTATTTGAAAAAACAAGCTTTACATTTTATTATCCGAATCCGAAAAGATGCTAAAATTCGCAAGCCCGGAAAGATGACAGAAAAAGCTGCCTGGCGGCTTTTTCAAAGTGATTCTTTTCAAGCTTTACGTAAACAAAGAGTGCTGTTTAGCCACCGGCTTTTTGTCGGAGGGCAAAAACTATCTGGAAAGGAATACTTGATTTTGATTAGTGATCTTCCTTTAAAACATGGCACTCAATTGTATGCTCAAAGATGGGGTATTGAAGTCTTTTTCAGTGCTTGTAAAAAGCGAGGATTCAATTTTGAAGACACTCACTTAACAAAACTGGAAAGAATCGATACCTTAATTTATATCTTGGCCATTGCTTTTATTTGGGCTTTTAAACAGGTGAGTTCCTTGTAGAACAAGGTCATCAAATTCCTTTAAAAAACCTCAAAAAGCGAAAAGCCAAATTGTTTAGCATCTTTCGCATTGGTTTAGATTATATCAAACACAAACTGCTCAACTTTTTGAGCTTATATTATGAAATTGGACTTTTGTCCTGTACTTAGTGCATTTTTAATTCCTATTGAATTCTATCAATGCATTTAAGGAAGTGTCCGTAACAATCAAATTCTTAGCTGATAATTGTTTTATGATTAGTGTTCGCTTTGTTTCTTTTTCCCATAAGTCAGTAAAGTAGATATAGATTTTATTTTCAGCTAAATTTAATGTATATCTCCCTCCTTTTGATTTGTTGTCTTTGTAGCTTTTAAATAAACTGAGATTCGGGTGGAAACTCCAAACTGACCCTTCTTCAATACTAGTGTATAAGTTAAAAGCAAGATCATTTTTCTTATTTCCGATTCTTGAAATTCTTTCTAGTACCCAACTGCCTTCCAAGGAAAATTCATAAGGATCAATTTCAATTGGTCGTGTGGATTCAACTTTCCAATCCGAATCAATTTTTACCAAAGAAATAACTTCTCTTCGACCTTCGAAATTTGTATGAGTGATCCATGCTTTATTATTTACAATGGAATCTTTTTCCATTTCAAATCGAAAATTTGGATATTCAGGAAATTCTCTCATCACTGTAGCGACATTTAATAACCTCCCATATTGTTCAGTTGCATATTTAATTGCATCTTTTACTTTCCCTTTTGCTATATTTTCTGTAAATAATTTTGCAGTTTTTTCGTGCTCCGATTTTTTCAAACAGGAGAAAAACATTGATGAAACCAATAGTAACAATATTAGATTTTTCATTTTTAGCATTTTTTTTTGGTTTGATACAAATGATATTGATTTTGATCTGATACATAGTTATTCCAACGCGAACTCATGAGAAAATTTCCATTCTGCTTTGGTCACAAATGACCATTTTTATAAGCCATTTTTTATAATTTTTTGGGTAATTATATTAGAGCCGTTTTCAATTGATAGGAAATAAATTCCATGACTTAATGAAGCAATATTTAATTCTAGCATATTACCAGATGTCCTTTTAGTCATTACAAGTCCTCCTTCGGAGTTGAAAATTTTAATTGTTGAGTTGGGTGATGATAAATCATCCAATTGGATGAATAGCCTGCCCATGGTTGGGTTTGGTGATATAGAATATATGAGAGCTTCAGGTTCCACAACCTCTGTAACTAGCGTAACTTCAACACTGTCAACTGTGGTACATCCATTTGCATCAGTAATTGTAACTGTATAATTTCCGTTGCAGAGATTGCTTGCGTTATTAGTAGTTTGCTCACCTGGTTCCCATAGATATGAGTAAGGCATAACTCCACCAGAAACAATTGTAGTCGCAGTTCCATTACAGCTTCCATTATCACTTGAAGAAGATATATTTGAAAAAATAAGATCAGGTTGGGTTATTGTAACAAATTCAGTAGCTATACATTCAAAAATATCTATTACTGTTAAGGAATAAATGCCTGCGCCAACATTACTTAATAAAGAGCCTTGTTGGCCATTGCTCCATGTATAATTATAACCACCATTCCCTCCACTTGCGGTTGCATGAACCATTGCATCATTTCCGTTGTGACAGCTTACCTGAATTATATTTGTACTGATTTCAATGTCAGGAGTATCAAGAAGTGTGATATCGGTTTCTAAAGAACAACCATTTGCATCTGTCACCAATACCGTATAGGTGCCAGCAGGGAGTCCCGTTGCTATTTTCGTATCTTGGCTATTTGGATCATTCCACAAATAGGTAAACGGCTCCTCTGCACCCTCAACAATCACTTCGATTGAACCATTACTTCCACCATAACAGCCTGGAGAGATTGTATTTGAAGAGACACTCATATTGTCACAGTTAAAGCATTCGGAAGCCAGAAATTCATTAGGTATAGCCATCCCTCCTATAGCTCCTGGTATATCACATATAAGATTTACATTGAAATCATTAATATCAAGTTCATAAATGTCATCACTATATGTATTAATAAAAATTCTTTCGTTGTTGCAGCTATCTAGGAAGGTTGCAACTCCCTCACCATAAGCTCCCAATGTACTAAAAGGAGTTGTTCCAAAAATGTAACTATTACTCGGATCTTCAATATCAACTTTAATTATCCGAATATTAATAGGTGTTGCATCAGCGATAAAACCTGTAAGAAATAAACCTCCTTTATAGAAAAATAAGTCACCCTTTGGGATAAAAGGTAACTCACCTATCAAGTTTGCAGAACCAGTAGTAGTGTTAATTTCATATAAAAATCCTTTACTCTTATCATTTTTCAAGGCTGCACCATATAAATTTCCTTCTGTATCACTAACAAGTGCATTAATGTATTGATCTGGTGGTAACTCATGATTTCCAATTAAATGATCACAACTATTTGGAAGGTCAACAAAAAATAGTTTTTCTCCACTTGTAGCATATAATTTACCATTTGGATGAAAGGCTAAATCCTTGCATACTTCTACATAAATTCCTACTGACTCAGTAGTGCAATTATTATTATCATCGATTATCGTTTTTCTTATGTTTGAAGTCCAGTAACAAGTATAGATTTCTATTTGAGTATTTGCCATTGAAAGAAAACTTAAATAGACAATTACAAACTGAAGGAATTTAAAGGTTTTCATTTTATTCATTTTTTTAGTTTTTGATCTGATTGATGAAAGTAAAGTTATACCAAGATCAAGCGTATAGAAAGCTTCCGTTACTGTTGTGTTGCAAATGACTGTTTTTTGATGATGATTGACTTTTCTGTAATGTTTTTAGAATTATCAAACATTCAAGTTTAATAATTCCTGAAATCGTACTAATTATTGATGTAAAGTGTCCATTGATAATCTTGATAGTCAGTGAGCATGTGGAAGAGTAGTCCAATTGCTAATATTCTTGTCCTGGGGAAAAAAATCATTACAAAATATACCCCAATTGCCATATAAGAATGAAGCGGATGAAACCCGATACTACATCGAGTTGGATCAAAGATTGGCTCTGCTAATAAATGATCTAAATCGACTAGCATGGAAATTATCATAATCAGCCAAGCTTTTTTCCAACCTTTCTTAAAAAAACGAAAAGCGATTAATCCGGGAAATATAAAATGTAAACTATAATGAGTAATTGGCTGTAAAATTTGTGCTATTTCGGTGGTTATCATTTTGATTTTTGTTTTGGATTTTATCCCCTATGAGCAAAGTTGTTTCAGTAAAAGGTCTTACTAAACCTTCCGTCTTTATTATGTTGCGAGTGACCGTTTTTAGAGGTTTATTGTCTTTTTTGAAATGTTTAAATTTCTACAAACTTTCTAATGTTGAAGAATCATTAGCTTTTTAGTTACTGTTTTAAATGTTGTCATTATTTACACGAATTCATTTCTCTTTCTTTGGTGATACTTTCGCAGGTAATTAAATCTCCATAAGAATCGTAGTGCAAAGTCATCCTCCATGAACATCCATCACACCCCTCTAAAATCTCAGTGATAGCATTGAAATTGTCGTAAGCACAGACTACATATCCTCCACTAACAGGAGTATACGTCCAGCCTTCAACATCAAGTGTTGAGCGCCAACACCGGTGAACATCACTAAGTAGCCTATTTCTTATAGTTGTTATGGCGAGGTCCTTCTTTCTTTGCTCTTCTTTTTGCCTATTGAGCTCTTCAATTCTGCGCTCTTCCTCAATTCTAAGTTGTTCTTCAATTCTACGTTGTTCCTCAATTCTAAGCTGTTCTTCGATTCTACGCTCTTCTTCTAATATTTGTAGATCTTTTACTTTTATATCAAGACACTTCAAATTTGTTTTTTCATAATCTGAGCTTTTGTCGCGTATAGTAGCATTGCAAACATTATAATCGCATTCAAGAATATACGTATCTGTGTAAACATCATCACGCACCCAACCATCGTCTTGCCACATTCCTTCGAATATGATTTCATATTTTTTAGTCTGATTGTCAAAAGCCCAGTACTCTATATTAATGCTGTGGATTTTCTTTAAATAGTTATCTTTATTTACATATTCTGTTAATGCACTTTCTGCAAAGGCTTCTACACCACTATAGGACTGGGCGTTTATTGGCAAGTAATAAAAGAATGTAATAAAAACACACATGATTCCAATTATTGTTTTTTTCATTAGTCAAGTTTTTAATATTTTTAATTGATTTGTCGATTACAAAATTATACTATCACCAGGCAAGGATAAAGCTTCCGGCTTTGTTGTGTTACAAATGACCGTGTATTAATGACAATTGACTTTTTTGAAAGGATTTTGATTTTTAGGAATTCTATTTTCCAACCTCAAATTATGTCTTGATTGGCTAGTAGTCTTTGAACCGGCTAAATATCTTATAAGGCTGTTTTCTTCTAGGTATTTGTTTTTTGAAAGCATATTGGCATTTCCCAAAATATAGGAAAATCGGTCAACCATCACGAAAGGGTCGTCAATTATCACTTATCAGTTTTCTTTTTTATAGAAATGACTAGTAAAGGGTTATTTTTGGATATGTTTAATAAAAAAGCAAACACCTTACTATTGTTGATTAGTCTCCATTTTGGAGCAACCATGCTTTGGGGCCGAAGCCAGCCAGAGCCCGTTTCCCATTTCCCTTATAAGCAATACACGGTTTTGGATGGTTTGACGCAAACTTTGACCAAACGTCTGCTGATGGATCAGCGAGGATTTATTTGGGTGGGAACGAAACGTGGCATCAATCGATACGATGGTTTGCAATTTGAAAATTACCTCAATAATGCTGTTTTTCAGGATGCGGATATCTTTGATATTTGCGAAGATGATGAAGGCGATATTTGGTTTTCCAGCTCAAAGGGGCTTTTCAATTATGATTGGGATACTTTGCACAATTTGTTGCCGGATACGCCGAGTGAATTTGAACCATTTAGCATGACGATTGATCCTGCAAAAAAGATTGCCTGGGTAATCAATCACAGAGATTCACGTGAATTATATCGCGTTGAAGAAGGAAATATTGAAAACCTCACCATAAAAATTCCTGAGTTATTTAAGCAAAAGACACATTCTATTTTCTTCAACCAGCAGGAAAATAAACTGTATGTCACCACGTCGGATAGTCTAAGATCAATTGGAAATATTTGGTGTGTTGAAGATAATAACATCAGGTTTATAGATCATTATGACAGGACTTTGAGAACTATTTTTAAAGCTGATCAAAATGGAAATACCTTTTTATCCATTGCTGATGAAATATTTAAAATTGAAAATGAGCACCTGAAACCGATCTTTGAATTTGATTTTCTTATAAATGCTTTTGATTTCAGAAATGGTGAATTGATCGTTGCAAGCAGAACAAAATTGTATAAAATCAATGATGGAAAGTTAATCGATTTTGATCTCGACCTCAATTTTGTGTATGACTTAATGGTCGATGATCGTGGAAAAATATGGATCGCCACCGAAGATGGTTTGTTTAAAATTATTAGCGAAGCGTTTATCAATTATCCCCAAAAAAGTGGGATGATCAAATATCCCTGGAGCGTTTTGCAGGATGACGAAGGAGCAATGTGGTTTGCTTCTTATGGCTTTGGAATGGCTCGGCTAAAGGATGGAAAATATTCTTATCCCAAAGATTATCTTTCGGTTTATGATGAAAATTGGTTTTATACCCGTGCTATAAAAAGGGGAAATGGCGACCTTCTTTTTCCAACAAACCAGAATGTGCTGGTTTATAGCGATGGGAAATATGAAATATTAAAAGGATCACAAGGTAGGCCGGTGCTTTCCATTTACGAAGATGCTGTAAATGACCTGATCTATCTGGCTACCAATGGTTTGAAAAAACTGGACAAAAATGGCCTGGTGGCATTTTATGGCGATGAAAGTGGTTTGGATACGGAGACCTTCAAATTTCTTGAGGATATTGAGAAAGACAAAAATGGCAACTTTTGGCTGACAAGCGATGATGGAATGGCTCGCTTTGATGGAGAAAATTTTATTAATTATTATGCCGGAAAAGAAGTGAAATCCGGCGCAATGTCAATCTACAAAGATTATCGCGAAAATTTATGGTTTGGAGGGCGTGATGGTCTGATGCTTTTAGATTATTCGGCAGCTGTTCCTGTTCCGGTGTTGGAATCGCAAATAAAAGGAAATATCCATTTTGTGATTGCTGTGGATTCGAGTTATTTGATACTTGGACAAGATCGCAACCTTGTTTTACTTGACTTGCAAAAATATTACAACGGTGAAATATCAATTCAGGTCTTTGATCAGGAAAACGGTTTTGATGGTTATGAATGCAGTCAAAATGGAGTTTTTGTGGATCATGAAAAATCAGTCTGGATGCTCACTGCAAATATGGTGACCAGGTTGTTTCCCAATCGAATTAAAAAGGATACTTCCACACTTCGGGTTTTTTTAACGGACTTCAAATCTGTAAATGGGGAATCATCAGTCGAAAGAGCCGAAAACCTTTTCATAGCTGGAAAAGATGCCTTACTTGAAATACCTTCAAATGAAAAAAATATAAACTTCCGATTTATTGCGCCTAACTTTTCCGGACCTTCAAAAATAAAGTATCAATATAAGTTGGAAGGCTTTGATGATTGGTCCGTTCCTTCGCCGAATCGATCGGTGATTTATTCGAAATTGCCAGTTGGAAACTATGAGTTTCAGGTGAGGGCGAGTATCCGCGATGGTATTTATTCTAAAATTGCACGAGCTAAATTGTCTGTTTTGCCGGCAACTTTTTGGGACCAGCCCATGGCGGTAAACTTCATCGAATTATTTCCGTATTTATTAGCCGTTTCGTCGATTCTGTTTCTGATTTGGTTTTTGCAAAGAAGAAGATGGAAAGAAAGAACCAGGGATTCTAAAATTGAACATGAATTTACTAAACTTCAAATCAACACACTTCAAAATCAGATTAATCCACATTTTTTCTTTAATTCGCTCAACGCCATCAACGCGCTCGTGATCGATGGTAAAAAGAAAGATGTTTTAAATTATAACCAATTGTTGAGCGACGTGATCCGGCCAATTTTTAAAAGTGAAAAAGGAGTGATGAGAAAACTTTCTGAAGAAATTGAACTGGTCAGAAAATATGTGCAATTGGAAGAGTTGCGATTTAACAATAAATTTAAAAGCCAAATAACCATCGACGAAAATGTAAATGTAAATGCTTTGGTCCCAAAAACGGTCATCCAGACTTTTGTAAACAATGCTATCAAGCATGGCTTGGAACCAAAGAGGGAAGGAGGGGTTTTGAATATTTCAATTAGCCAAAAGGAAGAAAAAATTGAGATTATGGTAGAAGATAACGGTATTGGCCGAAAGGCTTCTGAAACTTTGGCCGTGAAAAATAAAAAGATAAGTACGAAAAGAGGAGTTGTTATTATTAATCAAATAATAGATTTGCTCAATAGTCAGTACCCTCAAAAAGCTTCCGTGGAATACGTTGATCTTGATGAAGAAAATCCAAACTTTACGGGGACAAAAGTGATTACAAGACTTTATTCAAAATATAAAACTATTTAAGCGATGAATACACTAGATGCGATCATTGTTGATGATGAACCTTCCGCTATTAAAATGTTGAAATTCCATTTGCAGGATTTTCCTTTTATTAATATCGTGGCGGACGCGGACAATATTGAAGCTGCAGAAAAAGAAATTCTCTACAACAAACCGCATTTGTTGTTTTTGGATATTCAATTGCATGGAGAATCTATTTTTACCATGCTCGAAAACCTGAAAAGGAGAGATTTAAATTTTGGGATCGTTTTTATCACCGCTTATTATGATGACTATTTGAAGGATGCCATTGATGCTTGTGGGATTCACTTTGATCGTTTCAGTTATATTGAAAAGCCGATTTCTTCTGAAAAGCTGTCTGAACCGCTTTTGAAATTCAAACAACTGTTTGATAGAAATAATGGAGAAAAGTTAAAGATTAAGCATCAAAACGGAATTGAGCAGGTTGCTTTTCAAAATATTTTTTATTGTGAATCCAGCGGAAACCAGGCAATGATCCATTTGACCAATGGTTCTTATTTAATATCGTCTGACAACCTCAGCAAATTGATTCATTCTCTCCCCGAAAAATCTTTTTACAGAATGAGTAGCCAATTCATTATCAATTTGAATCATGTTCGAAAAATTGAAAAGAAAGGAAGCAAGTATTTTTGCACACTGGCTTTTCAGAACAAAAAGGAAGATCTCATCGTTCCGGAAAAAAAATGGAAACATTTAAAGAACTTGATAAATTGAATCTTTTTCGTTGAATTATTGCAATGTGATCCTCGTCACTTAATAAGTTCACAGAAGTCTCGAACTTTGTGCTAATAAAATTATTATAATGAATAAGAAAATTTCATTCAACGAATTAGTGTCAGGTGAAACTCCGGTTTTAATTGATTTTCATGCTGACTGGTGTGGGCCGTGTAAAGCTATGGCACCGATCATTAAAGAATTAGCGGCCGAAGTAGGCAATAAAGCGAAAATAATCAAAATTGATGTTGACAGAAATCAGGCACTTTCTAACAAATTGAATATCAGGGGAATTCCTACTTTTATGGTGTTCAAAGAAGGTGAAGTGGTTTGGAGAGCTAGCGGAATGCAATCAGCGCATCAATTGTTACAAACTATTCAAAAATATTATTAAGGAGAAGTTAGTGGTCAGAATCGAGTAGTCAGTTGCGAGAGGTTAGAAGGAGACTCGCAACTGACTACGGATTACTCGCCACTCCTAAAAAATTAAGCAGAGAATGTTATTTTTAAATATTAACAAACAAATTAATATCCAAAATTGATGAATATCATAGAATTTATAAGCCAGCCCTGGCATTGGTCCATCTCTGGTCTGATGATCGTAGTAGTGATGTTTTTATTACTTTATTTCGGTAAACAGTTTGGCGTATCTTCTTCCTTTGAAGCAATATGTTCTTTTGGTGGTGCCGGAAATAAAATCAAGCATTTTAATTTCGACTGGAAAAGGCAAGATTGGCAATTGATGTTTTTAGCAGGCGCTATTATTGGAGGAGCAATTGCTTCCACCCTTCTTGCGAGCCCTGAACCTGTTCATGTTGCAGGGACAACAGTTGCAGATTTACAATCTATCGGTGTAATTGCACCTCAGGTAACGGAAGGTGCCGGAGCAGGGTTTCTGCCTTTGGAATTGTTCAATTTTGAGTCGTTAATGACTTTAAAAGGAATTATTTTAATAGTTGGAGGTGGGTTTTTAATTGGTTTCGGAACGCGATGGGCAGGAGGTTGTACTTCCGGACATGCAATCAGTGGGCTGGCTAATTTGCAAATTCCGTCGTTAGTGGCTGTAATCGGTTTTTTCATCGGCGGACTTTTGATGACGCACTTTTTATTACCAATTATTCTTTCCCTTTAATATCTATAAATTATGAGATTGATCAAATTTTTATTGACAGGTATTCTTTTCGGAATAGTAATGACGAAATCTGAAGCGATTTCCTGGTTTCGGATACAGGAGATGTTTCGCTTTCAAAGCATTCACATGTACGGCATTATTGGCGTTGCTGTTGTTGTAGGAGCAATCATGATTTATTTTATTAAAAAGAGCAAAGCGCGCGATCTATTTGGCGATTACATCACATTCAAACCTAAAGCACCGAATTATAAAGCCGGTATTTTTGGTGGAACATTATTTGGCCTGGGTTGGGCAATGACCGGCGCTTGTCCGGGACCACTTTACACCCTTCTCGGACATGGGTATTTAATTATTTTGGTTGTGATTGCCAGTGCTCTTTTGGGAACTTTGGCTTATGGGTTTGTTCGAGATAAATTGCCTCATTAAAAAAAACAATGGAAAAGTTAATGGGTGTTTTGGTTGTGGTTTAAAGAAAATAAGTGAAAAAATGGCTTGGTAAAAGGAGTTCTCTTCTTTTAATACAAAAAAGGATTTAAACAAGTGAAAGTTCTTCAATTGGAGCTGGCTCTTCAAGAGGCATGGGGAATGTAAAGAAAAAGGTTGTCCCTTCTCCTTCTATGGATTCAATCCATATATCTCCACCCCATAATTTTACTATTCGTTTGCAAATGGCTAGCCCAATGCCAGTACCTTCATACTCCTCTCTGGTGTGTAATCGTCGAAACATTTCAAATACTTTTTCCTGATTTTCTTTTGATATACCGATCCCATTGTCTTTAACAGAAAAAACATATTTGTCATCTTTTTCTTCGCAATCGACAATCACAACAGGATCTCGTTCTCCTCTAAACTTAACTCCATTGCTGACAAGGTTTTGGAGCAGTTGTATCAGTTGTGTTTTGTGCGCTTTAATGGTAGGAAGGTTTTCCGTTCGGACAATCAAGGTGCCATTGAGATTTTCAAGAAGCTGTCTTAGATTGGAGGTTATTATGACCATAAGTTCATTCACTGCTATAAAATCAGTAGGAGCAGGTTGGTTTCCTACCCTCGAAAAGTCTAAAAGATCGTCTAACAAGGTTTCCATTCTTGATACACCATCTACTATGTAAAATAAGAATTCCTTTCCGGTTTCGTCTATTATTTGATGGTACCTCTTTTTTAGCAAAGTAGTATATGAACCAATCATTCGAATAGGTTCTTTGAGGTCATGTGATGCAACATAAGCAAATTGTTGTAAGTCATCATTAGAATTTTTTAGTTGCTTATTTTTAACATGAATCTCTTTATTTTTAATATTTAAAATATCATTTTTTTCTTCAAGTAACTTATTTATGTTGCTCTGATATTTCAGTTTTTTCCGGTATGACCACAAGAAAGATAAAAAGAATAGCCCTGCAATAGCTAAAATGTAAACCTGAAGTTTTTGAATCTTTTTATTTTTGCCCAATAACTCGTTTTCTTTTTTTAACAATGTAACCTCATGTTCATGCTTTTGAATTTCATATCTCCTTTTAGATTGTCCCATCTCTTCCACTGTTTTTTCGTTGAGCACTGAATCTTTTAGCGCCAGGTATTTTTTTGTGAAAGAATAAGCAGTCAATGGATCATCCAATTGCTCATAAACAATGGTCATGTTTTTATAGATATCTAATTGGCGTGTTTTGGAGTTTACATCTTTAGCCATCTTTAGCGTTTGTTTTAAAATGGATAAAGCCTTTGCTGGTTTTTCCCATTGGATATACAACTTTGATAGATCAAGCTCACTTCCAATAACTCCCCATTTATCTTCAAGACCAAGTTTTATAGATATGGAATTTTTTAAATATTGTTCAGCTTTTACAAAATCTCCTTGTGTTGCATAATTCATAGCAATATTCCCTAGTGCATAAGCAATTCCGGTTTTGTAATTGAGTTTTTTAGCTAATTGTAATGCCTGAGAATTATAGTTTAGGCTTTCCCCTTGATTTTCTAATTTTTCATACACACTTCCCATGGCAGCTAAACAAGAATAGAAGAACCTTTCGTTTTTTAAGCCGGCACAGATCTTATAAGCATGATTGTAATGGTCAAGGGCCTGCTCGTATTGGGTTTGATAATAAAAGATAGTACCTAGATTGTAGTGGCTATTTGCTATACCTAAAGAATCGTTTGTGATTTCATGAAGACGCAGTGCTTTCATTTGATGTTCATAAGCACTTTCATAATTACCTAATGCCTGATGGATAACAGATATTTGTGTATATGTACTTGCTTTTTTAAGTTCTTTATCTGGATAGCCTTTCAATTCAAGAATAGCTGAATAGCTTGCTAAAGCCTCTTGGAAACTATTTCTTCTTTGGTAACTGAGCCCTATCCCAAATAGACTTTCTGCCATTTTTACAATGTCGTTTTGATTTTTTGCGATTTCAAAAGCAATAGAATTATGATGTAAAGATTCTTTATAATTTTCATTTCCCCCTGTGCCATATTCTTGACCCAAATTGATGTGTAATTGATACAATTGATCCTGATCATTTGATCCTTGATATTCCTCCAACAGAATAAGAAGGCTATCAACATTGTTAGCAGAAGATAGTTGAGCTAAAAAGATAGAGCCAAACAGGATTAGACCAACTGATTTCATTAGATTTGGTTGTGTAAAAGGGGGATTAAGTTACATGAATAAGTTTTAGGTAGCTAAAATAGTATAGTCAAAGATTATACCATACCATTGTGGTGAAAGGCAGGATTCATTGACAAAGTTTAGATCTTCAAGTAATGTATTGATTTGTTAACCTTGTTAATACCCTGTCACAAAAAGATAGCCATGAATTCATTTTGGCAAATTATTTGGCATATAATGTCATTGTAAAATGCCCTCCGTCTATTAATTCCTCCTCATCGATCTTCCAATATTTTGATTTTTAGTAAAATCTTTCCATGAAAATAATAAATGCATTCTTTTTATTTTCCTTTTTTAATCTTATCTGGTTGAACCATACCCATGCAACTATATTTACTGCAATTGCTGATGGAGATTGGGATGAAATAGCCACCTGGGATCAGGGTAGTGAGCCGGGGGCATCGGATACTGTGGTTATTGATGGCTATACTGTTACGATCGATATTGGTACTGGAAATGTCATGGTTAAAAATATTACATTAACAAACATTTCAGATATTGATGTCTCCGAGCTTATCATTGATGGCCTTTTAACAGTTACTGTGACTGATGATTTAACCGCAAATTTAGAAAATATAGATCAAGGTATTGAAATTCAGGTTCTAAATGGAGCGATACTGGATATTGATGGAAATGGTGATTTTACAAGATCAGCTGACAATAGTTTTGATAAAAAATTATTGCTAACTATTGAGGATGCCAGTAGAATGAATTTGGCCGGTAACTTTACTTTTGATTACAAAAATGCTGATCCTGGAGAAAATTCAAATGAAATTTTTCTTGACGATACGGCTATCCTCGACATAACAGGTACAACTACTTTGATCATGCGAAGTGGTAGTGAATTGGATTTTAAAATACAAGGTTCTTCGCAAGCTATTTTAAGGGGAAATCTGGATGCTCAAATTTCTGGTGGTGATGAATTGACTGTTACTACTAAAGAAACCTCCCATTTTCAGGTAAACGGGGATGTATCTGTAATTAATGCAGGAGGTGTAACTCATGCGATGTTGCATGCGGATGGAAGTGATGGAACATTTACGATAGGTGGAAATTTAACGATGAATTCTACCTCAATTGATAAGATAGTATACATGGAAGCAACGTATTCGAATTGTGTAATTGATGTAGCTGGTGATATCTCCATGAGTGCATTAAGTGAAGGGGATGTATATATTGATCTTCAGTCAAGTAGTAATATGTATGTTGGCGGGGACTTTTTGCGTCCTACTAATTATGGTGCATTATTAATGAGTGGAAGTGCTACATTAACTTACAATGGAACACTTTCCCAAGTACTTGCTGATGATGACCTGGCAGGAAGCGGAACTGATGTTTTCAACATTTCAAATGTAGTGCTGGATAATTCTTCGGGTTTTACACTTGAAGATACCATGTTTGTTGAGACTAATCTTAATCTTACTTCCGGGAAAATTGTAACGACTTCAACAGAAATATTAATTATCGGTGATCAAGCCACTATTACCGGTGGAAGCGAAACCGCTTATATTGATGGACCTATGATAAAAGTAGGAGAGTCCAATAATAATCCTTTTTTATTTCCAATAGGGGATTCAAAAAGTTATGCTCCTATGGAAATATCGAAAATTTCATCTTCGACTTCAGAATATATTGTTCAATATTTTGGTGATCCTCCTCCTTTCGGCAATAATCTTGCTCCGGAGGTAGATAATATAAGTGGAAATCAGTATTGGGAATTGTCTAAAAAAGCTGGCAGCGATGATGTTGATATTATCTTATACTGGTTGGATGCGGATGCTAAAGGGATCAACAATGTCGATTCTTTGGCTGTTGTAGGATTGAATGGTTCAAATATTTGGGAAAGCTATGGAAATGGAGGAACAACTGGTAGTACTGGTGTGGGGGCTTCGGGTTCTGTATCAAGCACAGATGGTGATCCACCACCGTTTGGTGTAGAAAAATTCACATTGGGTTCTGTATCTGAGCTTAATGCATTGCCGGTAGAAATGACTTATTTTATGGCTTTACCGCAAGATGAAAAGGTTAATCTGAAATGGCAAACAGCTTCAGAAATCAATACGAGTTACTTTGTTGTCGAGCGTTCAAATGATGGATTCAATTTTGAAGAAATAGAAACTGTCTTCAGTAAAGGAGGTCGAGATTTTAGCCAGAATTACTCAACCACAGATGTTTCACCTTTCAAAGGGAATAATTATTACCGACTTAAAGTTGTGGATAGAGATGGCTGGTTTGAATACTCTACAATTGAAGTAGTGAATTTTCAAAATTCACAGGTATTGAGCATTTATCCGAATCCAGTAAATAAAGTATTGAACTTAAAAGCGTCAAATGCTTTGGCCGATGAAGGAGTGTTGGAAGTATTTGGAATAAACGGACAAAGGGTTTACAGAGGCAAATACGTTTTGGAAAATGGAATAGTCCAAATTGCTACAAATGCAATCAATGTTTATACATCTGGTACTTATCTTTTACGGTTTACAAACGCAGAAGGAAGCCGCATTTTGAAATTAAACAAACACTGATTAGGGGATTAGGGAATAGAAAATAAATTTAAACCCCTTTCTTTTGGTAAAAATCAAAGATCAATATTACTTAAAAATGATCTTTTTTGTTGAAACTGCATTTTCAGATCTAAGCACTAAAAAATAAAGGCCATTTGTGTTTACCAGTGATCTTTGAATTTCAAAAGTTTGTACACCAGAAGCAGCATTTCCTTCAAATATTGTGGCAATATGCTTTCCCGAAACATCAGTTAACTCTAATTGTACTTTCGAATTTTCATTTTTAAAATTTAATTCAATCGTAGCAATCGAATTTGTAACCGTTGGATAAACCTTAAAACTGATTTCATCATCCGGAATAACAGACACACCAACGGTTGTCAATTCGGTTGTTGAATGTGTGTTGACAAATTCGTAAGTATCACCCACTTTTTCCCAAATAATAGTAGCGATTTCCAGATTATTTACATTCCAATTGTCGATTTCAATCGAATAAGCGTTATCAAACTCAGTATCGGCATCGATACTTCCGCTTGAAATAAGTTCTCCAAACGAGCTACTACTCATACTTGCTCTAAGGACATTTTTGTGCACAGCATTACTGCCTTGACCGGTCTGATTATTTATCACGCCGTTCTCAATAACATATACGCCAATGTAATATTCACCAGTTGTATTTTGAAAAAATCTTGTTTTGGTTTGTACTTCCAGCGTGTTACCATTTTTTACAACCTGCAACCCTGCATTTACTACTGGAGACAAATTATAATTACTGTTTACCAAATTTTGAATGGCTGTGCGTTTTGACGAAACGTTGGAGGAAGTTACATTTTGATTTTCATTACCAACGATGAAATAAGGTTGGTAATTTGTGTTAAAATTTGTAGCGAAATTAGCTGCGGTCGTATTTTGGAGGTCTCCACTATAATTTGCTTTTATAATCAATGCTTTATCCGCATTGTCTGCAAAAATATTATCAAAAAATGTCCAAGCCCAGCCACCGCAATGTGGGCACCAGGTAGCAGTTATTTTTGTAATTAACGATTTTTGGATTTCCGGAACATCCTGGGAAATACTTGCGCTGAGAGAAAATAAAACTAATACTATTGTAAAAAATATTCGATTCATGTTTTAAAAATGATTTAAACAAATTGAAAAAATTCACGTCAGACCAGATTAATCTTTGGTGTTTTAAAATATATTCAAAAATATAATGCTTTAAACCCAAAAGTATCACAAAAGTTTTACATTTTGATGTTTTGTTCGTTTTGCTGATTTAAATAACTTGACGCCGCTAAATTTAAACTTGAAAATAAATCATTCGAATTACTAACATCCTTTGCAAAAAATCAAATTACTTGTTAGATTTGCACCCATATAAAAATGAAAAAATTATGACTTCAAATACAAAGAACTCATCAAGAGCAATCGACTGGATTTTATTTTTAATTTCAGCAGTTGCATTTTTTGTCATGCTGATGTATTGGTCTGAGTGGTTTTGGGTAACCCTTCCGTTTATGCTTACCTTTTTGGTAAAAGCAACAAATAGGATGTAATGTCTAAATAGTTTGAAGTTGTTTGTTGAAATGACTTCTAACAATAACTTTAGTTTTAACTTTCAGGTTAATACATTTGTTGATTTTTATCCTCCTTTCAAAGATTGTTGCTTGTTTGGGTTTTGCTTGCTGCTTGTCTTCTTTATTGTAATTTTGTTTAAAATCTCGCAGCTAAAAAAAAAATTTCTTATATTTATATCGTCTTACACCTGGTGCTTAGCTTCCCGCCTTTATTTTTCAAAATTTAACAGTATCAAAAATAGATTTTACTACTATTTTCAATAGTTGATTCTTAAAATAAGATTTGCTATTGATCTTTTTTGGTACACCGAAAAGCAAAAACTACAAACCCATGATGAAGACAAAAACCGGATTTATTTTTCTATTTACCTTTTTATTTAGTTTAAACCTATTTGCTCAGGATTATGAAATCTTAGGGCCAACCTCAGTGTGCGTCGGAGATTGTGCAGATTATATGCTTGTTGATGGCGGGGGAAATATAATAGATCTAAATGGTGGTTATTGGGGAGTAGATGGCCAAATTGTATCGACTGAAACTATCGCTGTAATTTGCTTTGCGGATGAAAACCCCCATTTTATTTACGTAATTGATATTGATGGAGAACAAATTGCAGAGCTTTTTGTAGAGGCAATTCTTTCATTTCAACCGGAAATTATAGCTTTGTCAGCTGCTTATTGCCCTGTTGATTCTATGCCCGGAGGGTCAAACAGTTGCGATCAGGTTTGTGCAAATACAACTATTAATTATACAACGGAAATCAATAATCCTGGCCAAAGTGTAATTTGGTCGGTAAGTGGCGCAGAAAGTTATACCGTTGATGGTAGTAATGTATCCGTCACCTGGGGAGCACCTGGCAACGGGCAGGTATCGGTTCAGGTTTCACCACCCGGTAACATTGGGTTTTCCATCTCTTGCGGAATGTACCTAGAGGCTTCAAATGGAGGAAGTGATGGCGGTGGCTTTGTTTACATTGACGGCCCCAGTGATACCTACGATATTGAAGTAGTCGGACCAAATAACTACAATGCCATAATTTCTAACGGCGGGAGTATCAATATTTTTGATGGATTAGAAGCTGGAACTTACACTGCCACTGTAACCAACAGCAATGGGATGGTGGAAAGCTGTTCCTTTACGATCTCTGATTCTGGTACGGCCTGCTCGATTGGAGTTGCTTTAGATGTTGACGATGCATCTGATTGCCAGGTCTGTGATGCAAGTATTACGGCTGTAACAATTGCCGGAAATGGACCTTTTAGCTATGGCTGGAGTACTGGAAATACAACTCCGAGCATTCATGATCTTTGTCCTGGTGTTTATACTTTAACTATTTCTGATGATGAAGGATGTACTGCTACTGTTAGTGCCGAAGTTGGTTGCGATGTAGGAAGCTGTTGGGGTGGAAACTCCATTTGTGTTGATATTATAGCCAATCCTGAAGCTGCTTTTGAAACCACACCTCCTGCCAATAATGGAGTCATTGAAATATGTGAGGGGCAAACGGTGTTTTTCGAAAACCTTACAACAGGGGCTTCTACTTTTACCTGGGATTTTGGAAACGCCACCTCATCCTCCGAAGTAGATGCGGAATACACTTATCTTTCTTCCGGCACTTATGAAGTGATGCTCATCGCCCGCAACGATTGTTTTTGTTCAGATACTACATTTATAACAGTAATTGTTGAAGATGCGATCAGCCCTGAAATCGATTGCGCGGGTACCATTTGTATTGACACAGAAGTCACCTATTCGACTGCTGGAGATTGCAGTATTTTTAATTGGAATATTAGTTCAAACGGAACCATAATAAGTGGTGGAGGGATATCTGATAATTACATAACGGTTGATTGGGGAACAGGACCTGAAGGATTGATTGAGCTTTCCGTTGATGGATGCAATGGGGATTATTGTCTCGAAACTATGTTTGAAACCATTCCAATAATAGATGATAATGCCATAATCAAAGGACCTGATAAGGTCTGCAAAAGCGCCGAAGCGATTTATTCTATTACAAGCTATACGGGAACTGAGTTTAATTGGACGGTATCTTCTTATGGATCAATTGAATCAGGGCAGGGAACCAACGAAATTACTGTGGCATGGCCGGAATTTATTCCCATTATACAACAATGGGTGGCAGTTGATTATGAAAGTTGTTATTTAGGGTGTGGGGGAGGAGATACTCTTCTTGTAAATATTTTGGAGGACTTTTATGTTGAAGGGCCGATTGAAATTTGTATGAATGAAACGGTTGATTTTTTTAGCAAAACTCCTGGAATTTTTAGCAATCCGGTTTCTTCTAACTGGACGATTTTTGATAATAATAATTCTGTAGTTTCAACTTCTGTGGGAGCTACTGACAATTTTAATGTTAATTGGACATTTGGAAGCGGTAATTTTACGATTTATGCCGAAGCAGATAATCCAGATGATTATTGTGTTGACAATTATTCTGTTTTCGTTGAAGTTCCGGCAATGACTCCTCCTGCTTTGGGGATTTCCGGTCCTGCAACTATTTGTCCCGGCGAAAGTTATTCTTATTCAGCCATCGAATCCGGTCCGGGATTTCAATATACCTGGTATGTTTCAAATGGAGCTTCAAATATAATTTTAAATGGTCAAACGATTAATATTACCTGGGCTGCCTCACTACCTTATAATTTAGCAGTCACCCAAACCAATACAAGCGGGCTGGCTTGTGAATCTGCTGATGTTGGCATGGGGTTGCAAAGTATTAACTCTGTAACGGTTGATGGAACGGGAGAAGTTTGCCATGAAGAAATTGGAACTTATACAGCGACATCTTATGAATCTGTAGATCATGCCTGGCAGACAATTCCCAACGATGCAGGAACGGTAATTTCTGGTGAGAACACCGAAACTGTTGAAATACAATGGCATTTAGCCGGTAATTTTGATGTACAGGTAAATGTCTGTGGAATCACTGATGTTTTCAATGTTTTGGTCAATCCAAAGCCTGTTCCTCAAGTTGTTTTCGATGATCCTTGTCCGGGAGAATTAACTTTGGTACAAACCACGATTGGTTATAGTGCTTATGAATGGCTCAGTGAAGGAGGAGGAACCATTGCGACAACTCCAACAGTGGATTTAGGAACTGGGTATTATGAATTGATCGTAACTGATGCGAATGGCTGCACTGAAAATGAGACTTTTTATATAGGAGAATTACCCAATCCTTACACGACTATTTCAACACCGGATTTTGGTACTTTTTGCCAAAATGGAGGTTCTATGACGCTTTATTCTTTGCAATCCAGCGGAGGACTCGATTATCAATGGTTTCATGACGGAAATCCGATTGGTGCCAATGCGTCAAGTATTGTTGTGACACAAGAAGGAGTTTATTATGTAGTGGTGACAAATCCAGAAGGCTGTGAAGCGACTTCTAATGCGTTGGGGTTGTCATGTGGATCGGTATTTCCCGGGCCACCTGCTCCAGGTTGTACTCCTGGTGGATATTTAGATTTCGTAAATAATCCGGGAAATTTCTGTAATGAAAGCCAATATTTAAATACTTCGGTCAATGATGTTCCCAATAGCTGGTTCTGGCGGTTTATTGATTTTGGAGCAGGAAGTGAAATTTTTTCAACTTTAGAAAACCCAAATAATACTTATCAAACAGCAGGATTTCATTTGGTTATTTTTCAGGCAGGGGTATATTCGACTCCACCGGGAGATATTTGTGATCTCTATATCTACCAATTTGATACCGTTCCACTTGCTGCTAATTTTGGGTTTTTAGAAGGTTGTGTTGGAGATCTTTTACCTTTTTATGACCTTTCGTCCTATATTCCGCAAACAAGTATTGCAGGTTGGGAATGGGATTTTGATGATCCTGCGAGTGGCGCTTCAAATTCTTCCGTTTTACAAAACCCTCAACACGCTTTCACCGCAGGAGGAACTTATACCGTGACTTTGACGGTAACTGATCAAAGCGGTTGTGTTTCCGTTATGCAAAGAAATGTTGAAGTCCTGGAACCCCCGTTATCGAGTTTCACGATTCCATCGGAGGGTTGTGAAGGAGCAACTATATTTTTCGAAGCAGCTGGTCCATTTTCGGATGTGAACTGGGATTTTGGTGATCCTGCAAGTGGAGCAGCCAATATTTCGGAAATTGGAGATACTTACCATGAGTTCGAAGCTCCCGGAATTTATACGGTCACTTTAACTACAGAAAATATTTATGGCTGTGTAGCGATAGTTACCGAGCAAATTGATATTCAACCAAACATGTTAAGTGGCAGCATCGATATTGATCCTGCATCAACAATCTGTGAAGGAGACAGCTCAACTTTAACGGCACCATTAGCTGATTCGTATTTATGGTCCATCGGTGACACAACAGCGAGTATAACAGTCTTGGAAGCAGGAATATATGAAGTTACGATTTACGATGCGTTGGGTTGTTCATACAGTCCTTCCGCTGCTCAAATTGATGTGATTCCGTTGCCGCAAGCACAGATTACAGCGGTCGAATACGATGAATTTGGACAACCGGTTGCCAATTTTTATAATAATTATGAAAGCTGTTATGGTGAAAATGTTCATTTGGAAATCACAGAAAATATAAACTATACCTATGAGTGGTCAACCACAGATATAACCACCGATATTTCCTTTACAGAAGAAAAAGATAATTTACTTGCGGTTGGAACGCATGATTTTACCGTTACGGTCACTGATGTAAACTCGGGCTGTACAAATGTGATCGGCCCCTTTACCGTAACAATTCATCCGATCCCTGAAAATATCATGATCACCTCAAATCCTACGATACCGATTTGTGAAAATACACCTACCGTTTTTGAAGTAGTAAATCCTGATGCAAACTATACTTATGTTTGGAATACGGGAGAAGTTGGCGTGTCGATCAATTCTTTTTATGCAGGTGAATATTTTGTGCGGGCGATCAATGAATTTGGATGCGAGGGAGCGAGCAATAGCCTTGAAATTTCCGCTGGTCCCAATATTGACCTGATTCCATCTGGTTGTCATAGCCGATGTAATCCGGATACCATTTGTCTGCCGATTGTTCCCGGAGTAATTAAT
Source organism: Saprospiraceae bacterium (assembly GCA_965220465.1). Taxonomy (GTDB): domain Bacteria; phylum Bacteroidota; class Bacteroidia; order Chitinophagales; family Saprospiraceae; genus JAHDHW01. The sequence goes on from CBDCPZ010000007.1 coordinate 142,501, forward strand.
TTTCAATGGTATTTTAATGGTAATCCAATAGCTGCGCCGGACGGAACAGTTGCTGATTTTATTGCAACCGAAAGTGGAGAATATTATGTTGAAATGACAAGTGCAGAAGGCTGCGTGACGATATCAGATGAGTTGTCGCTTGATTTGTTTGATGGATTCGGCAGTATTTTAGGAAATGTTTATTTTGATATGAATGATAATGGAATCATTGACGGAGGGGATACCTTGATGAGCGGAATTTCTATAATCCTTCAAGATACAGGAATAAATTTGGATACCATCGATACAAACCTTTTGGGGGCATTTGCTTTTTCAAATATCCTCGCTTCTAACTATGAAGTATTAGTTGATATTCTCAATTTACCCTTTGGAATGACTCCTGTCTTTGAGCAGTTTAGCTCTTCGTTGGTCGGTTGCGATGATGAAGGAATGGTTGAGTTTTTAATCCAGTTTGTATGCGATGCGACTGTCGATGTTGTTCAGCTTGAAGCCTGTGAAGGAACCACTATTCCCTACAATGGAGATGATTTATCACCCGGAACGACAACGAATTATACTTATACTAATTCCTTTGGCTGTGATTCGATTATCTCGGTTGAAGTAAATGAAATATTTAGTTCAAGTTTTAATTTAGAACTTTCAGCTTGTGATGGTGATTCCGCAACTTACAACGGAACCCCGATCTCAACCGGAATGTCTCAGGATTTTATTTTTCCAGCTGCAAATGGGTGTGATTCAACGGTTACCGTTGAAGTTGTTCCGATTCTATTGGTCAGTGAAGAAATAGATCTTGCCGCTTGCGAAGGAACTACAATCAAATACAATGGAGAAGAATTGACTCCGGGTAGCGTAACGGAATTTACATTTATTTCCTCTTTGGGTTGTGATTCTATGGTTACCGTTAATGTAGGAACATTATTCAATACGAGTTCAAATTTGGGGCTTTCCGCTTGCGAAAATGGAACGGTTCCTTACAACGGTCAAAACTTAGAACCCGGTAGCGTATCGATGCATACTTTTGCAAATGAAGCAGGTTGTGACTCTTTGGTTACGGTTACGGTTGCTTCAATTCCTGTTGATGAAACTTTCATCGATTTGTTTGCTTGTGTCGATGAAACGGTTGAATATAATAATGATCAACTTGTTCCGGGTACTCAAATAGACTATACTTTTATCAATCAGGAGGGTTGTGATTCTGTCGTTCATGTCAACGTTTTAGCTTATCCGGATTTTAGTTATGATTTGCTCCCTTTTGAAAGTTGCTGGAATGCAACGGAAGGGGAGATCATTGTTGAATACCTGGTTGGCGGAACGGCTCCGTTTGAATATTCACTGGATGGAGTGATTTATCAGCCTGAAAACAATTTTATGAACATTTCCGCAGGCGACTATGAAGTTTTTGTGAAAGATGATAACGGTTGTGTCAACACCCAAATGGTTACAGTTGAGAGCATCTCTCCAATGAATATTGTTGCTGAAGATCCACTGCTTGATTGTGAATTCGGAAGTGCATTGCTCCAACCACAAGTTATCGCTGATGATCCTCAGGAGGTATCATACTTATGGCCGGATGGTAGTACTGCGCCATTTTACCAGGTAGATTCATCAGGTATTTACACAGTGGCAATTTCCAATACTTGCGAAACGATTGACTTTGATTATAATGTAGAATACAAAGACGATGAGCGATCTTCATTAATTTTCATACCTAATGTGTTTTCTCCAAATGGCGATGGGGTGAATGACGAATTCAGGGTTTATGTGGCCAATGAAGTTCAGGTTTTGTTTTTCGAATTAAATATTTTTGATCGCTGGGGAAATCACCTGACGAGTTTTCAAACCACAGAAGATTTTTGGGATGGAAAACTAAACAACAGTTTTATGAATCCAGGAGTATTCGTTTATTATTATAAAGCAACAATCGTGGCTTGCGGACAGAAAGTGGATTTGTTTAGAAAAGGAGATATGACTTTGGTGAAATAATACCGGAAGTGAATCTGAATTGCAGGAAAAGAAGTTGGAAATTTCTTTTCCTGCAAAAAATAACATTATACGCTCAGGAATAACATTTATTTGTTATATTGAGAGTGTTTACCATTCGTGCATAGTTTCTCACCTCAATTTTCAAAAATCAATATTGCTCTGATTTTTAAAAACTAAAAAGGTTTTTTAGCAATAACAGCTTTCAACTATGAAGACGAAAAATATATCCATTTTTCTATTTTTTTTCATTTTGAGTATTACCTTAAATGCCCAGGATTATTCTATTGTAGGGCCGTTGGATGTTTGTGTTGGAGAATGTCATGAATATTTTTTGGTAAATGAATTTGGGGATACTGTTGGTATAAACGGTGGTGAATGGGATGTTTACAGTTATCCGAATTCATTGGAAAACTCAATTATTTACTGTTTCGATAAATATGACTGGAAAGCTAGAATACGAGCTTTAAATTCTGATGGTGAAGTCATTGCAGAACTTAAAGTTCAGGCATCAAAGATTATATATCCAGACATAGTAGCTTTATCTGAAGCATATTGTTTTGATGAAGTGAATTCTTCAAGTATCGGCAGTTGTAAGCAGATTTGTTCTAATTCGCAAATAACTTATACGACAAGTCTAATCGAACCAAGCCAAGAGGTGAATTGGTCTGTTTATGGTGCTGAAAGTTATATGGTTAATGACAAAAATGTAATTGTCGATTGGGGAGAGCCAGGCATTGGACAAATTGGGGTCGAAGTTTCTCCTCCTGTTTTTTCTATTATTTGCAAACAGTGGGAGAATGAACGTATATTATGGGGTGGTGGAGATAACGGAGCTGGATATGTAGAAGTTTACGGGCCTCCAAATAATTTCTATAGTATAGCAGTGAGTAATGGAATGAATGCTATGGTACAGGGTGGAAGCAATACTACTTTCAAAGGATTAACAAGTGGAATATATTCCGTAACAGTCACAAATTCAGAAGGAATAGCGATAGAAGATTATTTTAGAATTTACCCAACAATAGTTTTTCATCCATTTAGATGTGGGTTTAATAAAATCTTTACTTCTTCGGATTGTCAATCTTGTGATGGCAGTCTTACCGCAATACCGTTGTATGGAGTTGCTCCCTTTACATATGAATGGGATAATGGAAGTACAGCTCAAACCATTGAAAACATCTGTCCTTGGGAAAGCCATAGAGTGACAATTTCTGATTCTGCAGGGTCTAGCGTTCATACCACTGGAAATGTAATTTGTAATAAAGGATTATGTAGTGGAGAAAAAATACTTTGTGTTGAAGTTATTGAAAAACCTGAATCTGCATTTGGAACTATTCCACCTATAAGCAATGGGGTCATTGAAGTCTGTGAAGGACAATCTATATTTTTTGAAAATCAAACTTCAGGTGCTTCTAAATATATCTGGGATTTCGGCAATGAAATTTCATCTTCAGAAGTGGATGTTGAATATGCTTATCAATCATCAGGGGTATATGAGGTATTGTTGATTGCCGAGATGGATTGTTTTTGCAAAGATACTGCTTCGGTTACTGTCATTGTCAGTGACGCAATTAGCCCAAAAATTGATTGTGTCGGCACTGTTTGTTCAGATTCAGAGGTGACCTATTCAACAGATTCAGATTGTGGCACTTTTAACTGGAATGTCAGCCCAAACGGTACTATTTTAAGCGGAGGCGATGTGTCGGATAACTTTATTACAGTAGAATGGGAGGCAGGCCCAGAAGGGTTTGTAGAATTGTCAGTCGACAATTGCAATGGCAATTATTGTTTGGAGCCAATGTATGAAACGATTCCTGTCATTGATGGCAATGCAATCATTAAAGGACCTGATGAGGTTTGCAAAGATGCGAAAGTAGTTTATTCAATTACAGGTTTTACAGGAACTGAATTTAACTGGTCGGTTTCTAGCTATGGCATAATCAAGTCCGGACAGGGTACCAACGAAATTTCTATCCAATGGGCAAATGCAATTCCTGCGACTCAGCAGTGGGTTGTGGTTCAATATGAAAACTGTTATTTGGGATGTGGAGGCGAAGATTCTCTTTTTGTAAATATTTTGGAAGACTTTTATATAGAAGGTCCGATTGAAATATGTAATAATGAAACTATTAATTTTTTAAGTAAAAAACCACCTCCATCGAGTAGTGCCGTTCAATGTAATTGGACAATATTTGACGACGATAATAGTACTGTATTTAGTACTTCTGGAGCAACTAATAACTTTGAAGTAGATTGGAGTTTTGGTAGCGGCAATTTTATGGTTTATGCTGAGATAGATAATCCTGACGATTTTTGCATGGACAATTATACTGTTTTTGTTGAAGTTCCGGCTGAAACACCTCCGGCTTTAGGAATTGATGGCGCAGAAATAATTTGCCCTGGGGAAACTTATACTTACACAGCCATAGGTGCTGGAGCTGGATTTCAATATACCTGGTATATTTCAAACGGTAGTTCTAATGTTATCCTAAACGGACAATCGGTTAATATCACCTGGGCAGCTTCGCCACCATACAATTTGGCGGTCACGCAAACCAATACAATAGGCCTGGCCTGCGAATCTCCAGATATTGGGATGGGGCTGCAAATTATTAATGCGGTAAGCCTTGAAGGAACTCTTTCGGGTTGCCATGAAGAGATTGGGATTTATACTGCAACAGCTTTTCAATCAGTTGACTACGACTGGCAAATCATCCCCGCAAATGCAGGAACGGTGGTGGCCGGAGCCAATACTAATGAAATTGAAATTCAGTGGCACGATGTAGGCAATTTTGAAGTTCAGGTGGCTGTTTGTGGATTTGTTGATGTTCAAATTGTTTTAGTTAATCCAAGGCCTGTTCCTCAGGTTTTCTTTGATGACGCATGCCCAGAAGAATTGACTTTTGTTCAAACAACATTGGACTATAATACCTATGATTGGCGTGATGAATATGGTGAAACAATTGGAAATAATCCAACTACAAATTTAGGTACTGGCTATTACGAACTGGTCGTAACTGATGAAAACGGATGTACAGAAAATGAGACTTTTTTCATCGGAGAACTAACAAATCCATATACTACAATTTCAACTCCTGATTTCGGTAATTTTTGTGATAATGGCGGTTCGATGACGCTATATGCTCTCGAAACTACTGAAGGGCTTGATTATCAATGGTATCAAAATGGAAACCAAATTGGAGGTAATGCTTCCAGTTTGCTGGTTACACAAGAAGGATCTTATTATGTCATTGTGACAAATTCAGAGGGTTGCGATTCCATTTCAAATATTTTAGGTTTAAATTGTTCAACTTCATTTCCAGGAGGTGGCGGCGGCGGATGTACTCCTGATGGTTATTTAGATTTTACAAATAATCCAGGAGTTTATTGCAATGAAAGCCAATATATTAACTCTTCATACAATGATGTTCCAAATACCTGGGATTGGAGATTTGTAGATGTTATAGAGGGAACAATAACTTATTCTTCTTTGGAGAATCCAACGCATATTTTCCAAAATGCCGGATTTCATATTGTGTATTTATGGGCAAGTATTTATTCAACAACGCCTGGTAATTCGTGTTATTCGTATGTTTACCAGTTTGATACGGTGCCATTAGCTGCAAACTTTTCTTTTGAAAAAGGATGTGCTGGTGAATTATTATCTTTTAAAGATCAATCATCTTTTATTCCTCAAACCAGCATTGCAGGTTGGGAATGGGATTTTGGTGATCCTGCAAGTGGCGCTGCCAATACTTCTATTTTACAAAACCCTCAACATGCTTTTACTTATTCCGATACATTCACGGTAACTTTAACAGTTACTGATCAAAGCGGATGTATTTCGGTATTGCAAAAAAATGTAAGAGTTTTACCTGCTCCGCTTTCTAATTTTGAAATTCCAGCTTTAGGTTGTGTAGGAACAACAGTTTTTTTTAGTGCTGAAGGCTCGTTTACGGATGTCCTTTGGGATTTTGGTGATCCTAACAGCGGAGTCGCCAACATATCAAAGATTGGAGAGACTTATCATCAGTTTGAATCACCTGGTGTTTATACCGTTACTTTGACTGCGGAAAATATTTACGGCTGTGTGGTTACTGTTTCTGAGCAAATCAATATTGAATCCAATACGCTCAGCGGCAATGTTGATGTTGACCCTGCTTCAATTATTTGCGAGGGAGATAGCACGATATTAACTGCGCCTGGTGGGACATCTTTTGAGTGGTCAACCGGCAATATAAATCCAATTGTAACTGTTTTGGAAACAGGAGTTTACGAAGTTACAATCTTTGATGCCTTTGGATGTTCATATAGCCCTCCCTCTGTTCCGATAGATGTAATTGCATCACCCGAAGCACAGATCACCGCAGTTGAATATAATCAGTTTGAGCAGCCGGTTGCGGTTTTTTATAATAGTTATGAAACCTGTTTTGGAGAAGATGTTTATTTAGAAATTACTCAAAACTTCAATTATTCCTACGAATGGTCAACTACAGATCATGCTACAACAATTTCTTTTACAGAAGACAAAGACAATTTGCTTTCAGTTGGAGATCATCAGTTTTCTGTAACAGTAACAGAGACTGGTTCGGGATGTACAAATGTAGTTGGTCCTTTTGAGGTCATTGTTCATCCGAGCCCTGAAAATATCCAGATTTCATCTGATCCATTGATGCCGGTTTGTGAAAATATGTCTACGGTTTTTGAAGTAATCAATCCCGATGCCAGCTTTACTTACATCTGGAATACAGGAATAATTGGAACTGCTATGACCTCTTTTTATGCAGGCGAATATTTTGTAAGAGCAATCAATGAATTTGGTTGCGAAGGACTTAGCAATACGCTTGAAATTACAGCTGGGCCAAATATTGATCTAATTCCTTCAGGCTGCCATAGCCGTTGTAATCCCGACACGATTTGTCTACCCTACGTACCTGGAGTATTGGAGTTTCAATGGTTTCATGATGGAAATCCAATCGCTGCTCCCGATGGAATTGTTGGGGACTACATTGCAACAGAAAGTGGCGAATATCATGTTGAGATGATAAACGATCAGGGTTGTTTGACGGTTTCGGATGTATTGTCTTTGGATTTATTCGAAAGTTATGGAAGTATTTTGGGTAACGTTTATTTTGATATAAATAACAATGGAATAATAGATAGTGCTGATACTTTGATGGACGGCATTTCAATCATTTTACAAAATGCCAATGCAAATCTAGATACAATAGAATCCAACCTTTTGGGAGCTTTTGCTTTTTCAAATATTTCGGCTTTGGACTATGAAGTCCTGGTGGATATTCTTAATCTTCCATCCGGAATGATTGCAGTTATTGAACAGGTAAACACTGAATTGGCAGGTTGTGACGATGAAAAACAAGTAGCTTTTTTAATTCAATCATTATGTGGAATTATAGTTGAAAATTTAGTTTTTGAAGCCTGTGAAGGCACTACGACACAGTACAACGGAGATGATCTATCCGCGGGCACAACGGCGCAATATATTTTTACAAATACAATTGGCTGTGATTCGATTGTAGAAGTGGAGGTGGTTGAATTATTTGAGAGTGTTCACTCGATTACATTACAAGCCTGCGGATCAAATACTGTCGAATATAATGGAGTAAACCTGACTGATGGATCAGTAACGAATTTTATTTTTCCTAATGCTGTTGGCTGTGATTCGACAGTAACAATAACCGTCAACAATCTTCCTGAAGATAACTCGATGGTGATGTTTGAAACTTGTACAGAAACAATGGTGGAGTATGATGGTACGATGCTCAACCCAGGAAGTCAGACTGATTTTTACTATACCAATTCTTCAGGCTGTGATTCTGTCATTACGGTTATTGTTGATGAATTACAAACTTATTCAACAGAGCTTCAGCTTGAAACATGTACTGGCACTACTGTTTTATATAATGGACAGGATCTATCTCCGGGCACTGCAATGGATTTTGTCTTTTTAGCTGAAAATGGCTGCGATTCAATGGTGTCCATTTTTGTAGAAGAACTCATGTTGAGCACATCGCAACTACAATTTGAAGCTTGTGATGGCTCAAGTGTATTTTATAATGGTGATGACTTACCAACCGGAAGTACAACGGAATATACTTTTGTTAACATGAATGGTTGTGATTCTGTCATAACAGTAGAGGTAAATCCTTTGGAGGTTTATAGTTTTGATTTGGAATTAACAGCCTGTGAAGGAGATTACATACTTTACAACGGAATGCAAATTCCAGCAGGTACTTCACAGGATTTTATTTTAATGGCAAATAATGGCTGCGACTCAACAGTATCAGTTGATGTAGTTCCACTTGCAAATTACACTTCTAACCTGGAATTGACGGCTTGCGATGGTGATTATACCACTTACAACAGTACACAAATTCCAGCGGGAAGTACTCAGGATTTTGTTTTGTCAGCTGCAAATGGTTGCGACTCAATCGTAATGGTTTCTGTAATTCCGATTCCACTTTCTTACGAAGAAATAGATCTTGCCACTTGCGAAGGAACTACAATCAATTACAATGGAGAAGATTTGACTCCGGGTAGTGTAACGGAATTTACATTTATTTCCTCTTTGGGTTGTGATTCTATGGTTACCGTTAATGTAGGAACATTATTCAATACGAGCTCAGCTTTGGGGCTTTCCGCTTGCGAAAATGGAACGGTTCCATACAACGGTCAGAACTTACAACCTGGTAGCGTATCGATGCATACTTTTGCAAATGAAGTAGGTTGTGACTCTCTAGTTACAGTTACGGTTGCTTCAATTCCTGTTGATGAAACTTTCATCGATTTGTTTGCTTGTCTCAATGAAATGGTTGAATATAATAATGAACAATTGCCTTCCGGAATTCAAATAGACTATACTTTTATCAATCAGGATGGATGTGATTCTATCGTTCATGTCAACGTTATTGCTTATCCGGATTTTAGTTATGATTTGTTCCCTTTTGAAAGCTGCTGGAATGCAGCGGAAGGGGAGATCATTGTTGAGTACCTGGTTGGCGGAACAGCTCCGTTTGAATATTCGCTGGATGGAATAATTTATCAGCCTGAAAATAATTTTATGAATATAACGGCCGGCGATTATGAAGTTTTTGTGAAAGATGATAACGGTTGTGTCAACACCCAAATGGTTACAGTTGAGAGCATCTCACCAATGAATATTGTTGCTGAAGATCCATTGCTTGATTGTGAATTTGGAAGTGCATTGCTCCAACCACAAGTTATCGCTGATGATCCTCAGGAGGTATCATATTTATGGCCAGATGGTAGTACTGCACCATTTTATCAGGTAGATTCATCTGGTATTTACACGGTGGCAATTTCCAATACTTGCGAAACGATTGACTTTGATTATAATGTAGAATATAAAGACGATGAGCGATCTTCATTAATTTTCATACCCAATGTGTTTTCTCCAAATGGCGATGGAGTGAATGACGAATTCAGGGTTTATGTGGCTAATGAAGTCCAGGTTTTGTTTTTCGAACTTAATATTTTTGATCGCTGGGGAAATCAGGTTAGCGGTTTTACAAGCACCAATGATTTCTGGGACGGAAAATTAGACAACAGTTTTATGAACCCCGGCGTGTTTGTTTATTATTATAAAGCGACAATAATTGCTTGCGGACAGAAAGTAGACTTGTTTAGAAAAGGAGATGTGACTTTGGTGAAATAATACCGGAAGTGAATCTGAATTGCAGGAAAAGAAGTTGGAAATTTCTTTTCCTGCAAAAAATAACATTATACGCTCAGGAATAACATTTATTTATTATATTGAGAGCGTTTACCATTCGTGCATAGTTTCTCACCTCAATTTTCAAAAATCAATATTGCTCTGATTTTTAAAAACTAAAAAGGTTTTTTAGCAATAACAGCTTTGAACTATGAAGACGAAAAAAATATCCATTTTTCTATTTTTTTTCATTTTGAGTATTACCTTAAATGCCCAGGATTATTCTATTATAGGGCCAACCGAAATGTGCGAAGGAGATTGTGCAAATTATTATCTTGTTGATGCTGCAGGAAATACTGTATTAAATGAAGTAGGCTGGGGGGGGATTTTTGGTCAGGGTGTAATAATATGGCAAAGTTCAGCTATTATTTGTTCTGCTGATGAAAATGGCCATTATATTTATGTAGTCGATGTTCTTTTGGATACAATTGCAGAACTCTATATTGAGACTATTTTATCTTTTCAACCGAAAATTATTGCATTGTCGTCGGCATACTGCCCGGTTGATTCTATGTCCGGAGGTACAAATAGTTGCGATCAGGTTTGTGCAAATACCACTATAACTTATACCACTGAAATCAACAATCTAGGCCAAAGTATAATTTGGACAGTTAGTGGTGCAGAAAGTTATACCGTTGATGGAAACGATGTTACAGTCACCTGGGGAGAGCCTGGCAATGGTCAGGTAGCTGTTGAAGTTTCTCCTCTAGGCAATAATTTGTTTACTATTTCTTGTGGAATGTATCAATCAGCTTCGCCAGGGGATGCCGATGGAGGTGGATTTGTTTATATTGATGGGCCAGCTCCGCCTCTTATGTACTACGATATTGAAGTAGTCGGACCAAATAACTACTCTACAATAATTTCATTCGCCGAGGACGTAAATATCTTTGATGGATTAGCACCTGGCACTTATACCGCCACGGTAAACAGTAGTTTAGGGACAAACCATGGATGTACCTTTACAATTACAGAAAGTGACTTTCCTTGTAATTTGAGCGCAGCAATAGATATTGAAAATGCATCAGATTGTCAATCCTGTGACGCAAGTATGACGGCGGTTACCATTGGAGGGACTGGGCCATTTTCTTACGAATGGCAGACTATAAGCGGGAATGTCATTGCCAATACCCAAACATTAACACTTTGTCCCACTGAAGATTATTTTTACCTAATAATTACGGATCTTGACAACGGATGTTCCGCTATGGCTTCTGAGGAAGTAGGTTGCGACGCACCATCTTGTTGGGGCGTCAATTCTATTTGTGTTGATATTTTAGCGAATCCTGAAGCGGCTTTTGAAACGAATCCTCCTTTCATCAACGGAGTGGTTGAAATATGTGAAGGTCAGACTGTCTTATTTGAAAACATGACCACAGGGGCGGCGACCTACACCTGGGATTTTGGAAATGGCATTTCTTCTTCCGAAGTAGATGTGGAGCACACTTACCTTTCGTCAGGAACCTATGAAGTGATGCTTATCGCGCGCAATGATTGTTTTTGTTCGGATACGACGTTTATCACAGTAATTGTGGAAGGTACGATAAGCCCTAAGATCAATTGCGCGGGTACCATTTGTACAAATACGGAAGTGACTTATTCTACAGTTGCAGATTGTAGCATTTTTAATTGGAATATTAGCTCAAATGGTGCAATAATTAGCGGAGGAGGTTTATCAGATAATTATATTACGGTTGTTTGGGGGACAGGTCCGGAAGGTTTGATCGAACTTTCGGTTGATGGATGCAATGATGATTATTGCCTTGAAACCATGTTTGAATCTATTCCAATCATTGACGATAATGCCATAATTAAAGGCCCTGAGAAGGTTTGCAAAAGTGCGGAAGTGATCTACTCTATTACCGGTTATACGGGGACTGAATTTAACTGGACGGTTTCAGCTTATGCTTCCATCAAATCAGGACAAGGAACGAATGAGATTACGGTATCCTGGCCAGATTTCATTCCATCTGCACAACCGTGGGTGGCGGTTGATTATGAAAGTTGTTATTTAGGATGTGGGGGAGGAGATACTCTTCTTGTAAATATTTTGGAGGATTTTTATGTTGAAGGACCAATTGAAATTTGTTTAAATGAAACAGTTGACTTTTTTAGCAAAACCCGAGGTATTTTTGGCAATCCGGTTTCTTCCAACTGGACGATTTATGATAATAACAATTCGGTAGTTTCAACTTCAGCAGGAGCTACTGACAATTTTAATGTCAATTGGACCTTCGGAAGTGGAAATTTTACCATTCACGCTGAAGCGGACAATCCGGATGATTATTGTGTTGACAATTATTCTGTTTTCGTTGAAGTTCCGGCAATGACTCCTCCACCTCTGGGAATTTCCGGCCCGGCAACCATTTGTCCTGGCGAAAGTTATTCTTATTCAGCCATCGAATCCGGTCCTGGATTCCAATACACCTGGTATGTTTCAAATGGTACATCTAATATAATCCTTAATGGTCAAACGATTAATATTACCTGGGCTGCTTCACCACCTTATAATTTAGCAGTCACCCAAACCAATAGAAGTGGGCTGGCTTGTGAATCTGCTGATGTTGGCATGGGCTTGCAAAATATTAGCTCCGTAACGGTCGATGGAACGGGAGAAGTTTGCCATGAAGAAATCGGAACTTATACTGCCACAGCGTATGAATTGGTAGATTATGTCTGGCAGACAATTCCTAATGATGCAGGAACGGTAATTTCTGGTGAAAACACCGATGCGGTTGAAATACAGTGGCATTTAGCCGGTAACTTTGAAGTACAGGTAAATGTCTGTGGAATAATTGGTGTTTACAATGTTTTAGTAAATCCAAAGCCTGTTCCACAGGTTATTTTTGATGATCCATGTCCCGGAGAATTAACTTTAGTTCAAACCACAATTGCTTATAGTGCTTATGAATGGCTTAACGAAGCTGGTGGAACAATTGCGACAACTCCCACAGTGGATTTGGGTACTGGTTATTACGAAGTGATCGTAACTGATGCAAATGGCTGTACTGAAAATCAAACTTTTTATATTGGAAAATTACCCAATCCTTACACGACTATTTCAACTCCGGATTTTGGTACCTTTTGCCAAAATGGTGGTTCCATGACGCTTTACTCTTTGCAATCCAGCGGAGGGCTTGATTATCAATGGTTTCATGATGGAAATCCGATTGGAGGTAATGCTCCCAGTATCGTTGTATCACAGGAAGGAGTTTATT
>CBDCPZ010000008.1:0-9789 GCA_965220465.1 Saprospiraceae bacterium
GATTGAAAAGTAAAAAAATATCAACCACAACCAAAATGCAAGCTAAAACGAAAATCGTTTGCGCCACAGGATACAAAAATCCAAATGGAAAACTAATAACAAAACTTCCGATAACTCCTCCAAACAAAAGGAAGAAATGGTTAGTCAGGTAGATATTTTTAAGGAGTTTGATCAACAGCTAAATTTTTTATCGAGGAACCTCAATTTTTTTAATAATATCGTTTACTACAACCCGCGCATCATACCCTTCCATTTCTCGTTCAGGAGTCAGGATAATTCTGTGATTTAAAACGGGGTAAGTCACGTATTGGATATCGTCCGGAGTCACAAAATCACGGCCTTGCATTGCAGCAATCGCTTTCGAAGATTTCATAATCGCCAGCGAAGCACGGGGCGAAGCACCAAGGAATAAATCTCCGTTATTTCGGGTATTGTGAATAATGGCAGCAATATAATCCAACAATTCTTCTTTGATAAAAACCTGTTCGATAAGATCTTGGCAAACTTTAAGTTCGTGGGCAGAAAAAACAGCTTGGACCTTTTGCCTTACTTTCAGTTTAAAATCATTTCTAAAATGCCGCAAAATCATTTTTTCTTCTTCCAGGCTTGGATATTCCATGTTGATTTTGAAAAGAAAGCGATCAAGCTGTGCTTCTGGTAATTTGTAAGTCCCTTCCTGCTCGATTGGGTTTTGAGTAGCGATAACAAAGAATGGAAATTCCATCAAATGAGTTTCGCCGTCCATCGTTATTTGAAGTTCCTCCATTACCTCAAAAAGCGCAGCTTGCGTCTTTGCCGGAGCTCTGTTGATTTCATCAATCAGTACGATATTCGAAAAAATTGGGCCGCGGTGAAAAGAAAATTCTGACGTTTTAAGATTGTAAACAGTTGTTCCGACCACATCAGTAGGCATCAAATCTGGGGTAAATTGAATTCTCGAAAAATCAACGCTAATCGTCTGTGCCAAAAGGTTGGCAGTCAGTGTTTTAGCAATACCTGGAACACCTTCAACAAGTACGTGTCCGCCAACAAAAAGCGCAGCCAAAAGCAAATCCATAGCTTCATTCTGACCTATGATCACTTTCGAAAGTTCATCTTTTATTTTATCCGCAGCCTGGCTTACTTTACCGAGATCAAGTTTGTTTTGCTGCCATCTGCCGGCTTCAGGTTGCTCATGGATAGTAGTTTGAGGAGGTATCTGGATTTCTTCTTCTTCGGTGTTTAAATTTTCCTCTTCCGGTACTTCCTGCTCATTGTTTTCATTAATTTCGTCGATATTCATATTAAATGATTTAGAAATATTTTTTTAAACCTTTATTTTCTGTTTTTATAAAACTTGTCCATTTCAAGATGGAAATCGATCATGGTTTTTTCTGAAATAAACCCACTTTTGTGAATATTTTGATACATCAATACAATTTTGTTAATCACCTTTTCAGGGACTTCCGAACGCAAACTTAAGCTATTTATAAATGCTTCGTCAATTTCTTGCGTTGCAATGTTGTAACGTTCCCGAACATAGGAAAGAAACAGTTTCATTTTTTTTAAACACAACTTTTTGTGATCATTTTTTAAAAAATATAGCCTTCCAATAGTTGCAATGAATTCAAGCGAAGTGTTCACATTGACATCCATCACGGGAATTATGCGTTGAGTTCTTTTTGCACGAAACAATAGGTAAAGCAATCCCACTGATAAAGAAAGATACCATGCCCAAGCTAAAGATGGTTGTTTTAAAATATACGAAAGCGGTCCCTCGTGACTTAATTTACTATTTGGGCTGTAAGATGCAATTTGATTTCTACGACGGCTAATATCTTCTTGCACGCGACTATAATTGTCCCAATAAATGGGCCCTTCTCCAAGATGTGAAAATATTTTATTTGCGTAACTAAGCCCTTGTTTTTTAAGGAGTTGTATGTTTGAAAATGCTAAGGGAGTTGTGTGTAAAAGGAAGGCACCTTTGCCATATTTCATTTTTGCAAAATTGACATATTCGTTATTTATCGTTCCCAATTCTACAAAGCTATAATCTTCTTCACAAAAGAAAAGACTGTCAATATACTGCCAACGATAAGAGCGTGGTTTGTCCCGGTAAATATATTCATACTGAAAAGCATATTGATCTTTTAAATCTGCATGCATCAAATTCATTGAAACCAAGGTATCTTCAAAGTTTGTATAATCATCCCAATAATTGCCATTGCATTCTTCAGTATAAACAAAATACATCAAATCATAGGGAATGGACTTGCTGGAAATGAAAGCATTATTTCCGGCCGCCACAAAAGCCAGTAACTGATCAACATCGGAAGAGTCCAAATACAAACCTTCACCAACGAATACATAATTGCCAATCAAGTCATCATTTTGTGGAGCATCCTTTGGTAGGTCTTTCACGATACTTTTGGAGATGTCAAAAACCTCGTGCTCAGGGAAATAATCTTTTAATAAGTGGTAAACGACAAAAGTACCGTAAGGAGATTTATTGGTTTCCTCAAAATTTTCGTCCCAGCTATAGCGATCTTGCTTACTTCTAAACAAAATAAAAAAAGTAAGAATCAATAAAGTAGCAATGCCAAAAATAATAAATGGACGCTTGTCGGTCATTTTTTATTAATCAAGTTCTAAATTAGCAACGTTGGCTTGAGCTGCTTTTATAAGTTGTTCAAACTTAGGTTTTATTGAAAGGTACTCACTTTCACCAACTTGCCCTTCGCCATACCAAACGCGTTCAAAAATTCGGGTAACTTCTCTAAAAGGTTGAAACAAATTCGTTGAACGAATTTCGCTCAGATAAGTCCTGTTTGTTTTGTCCCGCTTCCATTTTATCATCTTTGAAAGCGACAATTCTTTAATGATTGCGAGATAATAAAGCCTGATTGCAATCGCATAATTTTGTTCCCGAACAGCCTCTTTGATATACCTTTCGAGATCAGTTTCGTGAATATTGTTTTCGATTTTTTCGATCGAAAAATTATTTGAATTTGTTGAAAATTTACGACTCCTTGGAGCAAAAATATTTCCGGCTCCCAACATATTTATTAACACAACAACAATAGCAAGGACAACAACTACGATAAATAGTATTTGAAAAAAACTAGCCCAAAAAGCAGAATAAGAACCACTGGAGCTACTGGATGAGCGACCATTATTTGTGTTCGAATTGGTTTGTGTAGTATCAAATGCTTCGTCGTAATCTTCAAATAATTTTTCAGAATAGTCAAAATCTTTGACGAGCTCTTCCCACTTTTTTTCGTCAAATTTTCTTTCGTTTATTTTAGAATCAAAATATTCCTGTCTTGGATTTGTGGTTTGTGTGCTTGTATCAGTCAGCACAAACATCATAAAAAATAACAGGCAATATTTTAAAAATAATTTCATTCAAAAACAATTTTCAACAATTATCAACTTTCTGCCTCCATACCTTGAATTCGCTTTCCACCGCCGATGAATTTGATTCTTTCTTTCAGGCTTGGCGCCTCTTCGATCTCCAGCAAAGTATAATATTGGAAGCTTTGCCCAATTACCATCATGCTAAAAATAAGGCTTATAAAAAAGATAGATGTGAATGCCAACAAAACAGAAAGAAACAAATCCATCGTATTTTGATCCAAAGAGAAATTCCACCCAATTACTTCAAAAAAGAACCAAAGCAAACCGGTATCTATAAAAGTGTAAAATAAAATCCCGATTAAATAAAAAATAAAGAACGAACTCAATATTCTACCATAATTATTTCCGGCAAATGAGAAGGTGCGCCCAAGGCTACTGAAAAGGCCTCTTTGTTCCCAAACCATCACATAAATCCATAGAATCAATATTGGAAGCGCAAAGAAAATCAGGAAAAAAGTATACCAGCTATCTGTCATCATGATGAGCTGAAACAGTGTCACAGGCACTGCGATTTTAAAATAATTGAATAAATGATATTGCCATTTTTTATTTTCTGGATCTGCATTTTCTACCATCAATGTGACCGGTACAAAAGCTACAAAAGAAAAAAGAATAATATTGAATAATGGCAACAATGGAATACTTTGATGAACAAAATATTGACCTAGCACTCCAATGCCACCGAACAATTCATCGGGATGCAAAAACAGTTCGACAGTTTGAGAATCCACGGTAGTAAAAACAGCGAAACAAAAGAAAACTCCAGCAGCTATTGCAGAAAGCATAATTTGGCGTAAATATTTTTTGAAGAAGATAAAAGTGGTTGAAAATATTTCACCGGAACTATTGATGCGGTCATAATCAATCTGTTGCAAAGCATCGGGAGGTAAACGAGTATCTTTGATTTCTTTTTTGAAACCCTGGTGAGCTTTTAAAGATGGATAAATCACAAAATATCCGATTATAAAAAACAAACAAACAAAAATAAATAATGCCCGGATAATATCTGGAGTCTCAGTATATCGAGTGAGATATCCTTCGATAAAACCTGCAAGAATGAATATCGGCACGATCCCGATCATCAGTTTAATGCCTCTCCTGGCAGATATTTGAAAAGCCTGAAGCCGGGTGAGTGTTCCTGGAAATACGAGCCCTCGTCCCATCGTCATTCCGGCGGCTCCGGCAATTATTATTGCAGATATTTCGAGTGTTCCATGCGTCCAAATAGTTAGGAAAGATTCCCAAAATAATCCTTTATCGATAAAAAAATACTGAAATGCACCCACCATAACGCCGTTGCTGACAAGTATTGCTCCTGAGCCAATGCCAAAAAATACGCCCAAAACAAAAGTTAAAAATGCGACATAAAGATTGTTGGCAGTAATCCCCAAAGACATTCCAAACTCGCCGCGTTGTTTATAAACAGCCATGGGGTCACCGGATTCGATATTTTCGATGGTCATGTCAACATAGGTGTCTCCTAAAATGACTCTCGGAAAATCCGGATCCATTGAACTGGAAAGCGCTCCGATAACAAACGATAACAAAAAGATAAAAAGGGAAAACTGAAATTCTTTTTTTGCGTTATAAACTAATTGTGGCAATTCATCTGTCCAAAAGTAAATGAGTCTGTTCCACTGTGTTTTTTTATTTTTATAAATGCTATGAAAGATCTGTTGTGCAAGGTTGTTCAAGTAAACCCGAACCGATCGATTTGGATAAAAAGTGCGTGAATAAGAAAGGTCGTCGGTTATTTGGATAAAAAGATTGTTTAATTTGTCAGGGTCGCTATCTTTGTAGTCCAAAGTTTTCTCAAATTCTTTCCACTTTTCTTTATTTTGCTTTATAAATCCCGTTTCACGCATGAAGCTCTAATTTTTCAATAAAAAATTAACTTGTCAAATCGCTGAAAGACCACATGTTATTAAAATTTTTGTATAAAAACAAACAAATTATAAAGACCAGAAACAAATTCAATAATTGATGCAGACAATTGAGATTCGAACTACTCAAAATGTAACGATAGAATACGAATTAGCTTCTCTTCGGGAGCGGTTTTTTTCGTTTTTTATTGATGGATTGATTGTAGGGTCCTTTTATTTTGTTTTGATCATGATCATGGCGAATACGGTCGGAAGCATTTTATTTGAAAATCCGGTTTTGATATGGTTAATGCTGATTGGGATGTTTATCTTTTACCAACTTTTTTCTGAAATTTTGGCTGATGGACAATCCTGGGGAAAGAAAGCAATGGGAATAAAAGTGGTACGGCTTGATGGTAAAGAACCCAATCTGAGCGATTATTTATTGCGAGCCGCTTTTCATATGATTGATTCGGTGATGTCCTTTTGTATTCTTGCGGCTTTGATGATTAGTTCGTCGAATAAAAATCAACGACTTGGTGATATGACAGCCAATACAACCGTAATTCGGATAAAATTTAACTTGCGGTTTAGATTGGAGGATATTTTAAAAATCAATACAATTGAAGATTACGAACCGACATATCCTGAAGTTCGGCAGCTTAGTGAAAAAGATATGCTCTTGATCAAAACGATCATTTCAAGGTATCGCAAACACCGGAATAATGCTCATCAAGAAGTTATCAACGAGTTGGTAGGAAATCTCGTTCAGCAATTGGATATTGATGTGCCACCGAGAGATAAAATCGCTTTTTTGAAAACATTAATTCGAGATTATATTGTTTTGACCAGGTAACGGAAATATGCAGAAAAAAACAAAAACGATCATTCAAAAGGTTAAAATCACTGGTATTGCTGATAGAGGTCGTTCTGTCGGAAGAGCAGATAACGGGCAGGTAATTTTCGTTGAAAATGTAGTACCTGGTGATGTTGTGGATGTTTTGGTTTTAAAGGACAGAAAAGGTTTTAAAGAAGGAATTCCGAATCATTTTCATAGTTATTCTGAAGATCGGCAAGAAGCTTTTTGCCAGCATTTTGGAGTTTGTGGAGGATGTAAATGGCAAAATTTGGCTTATGAAAACCAATTGAAACACAAAGAGATCGTCGTTGCAGATGCTATGAAACGGATAGGAAAAGTTCAAATAGGAGAAATTTTGCCTATCGTTCCGGCAATTGAAACGCAGTATTATCGAAACAAACTGGAATTTACATTTTCTAATAAAAAATGGCTCACCAAAGAAGAGATTGCCGAAGGCACCTCCAATTACAAAAACGTGCTTGGTTTTCATCGGCCGCGCGCTTTTGACAAAATAGTAGAAATTGAACATTGTTATTTGCAAAAAGACCCTTCTAATGAATTAAGAAACACAATTCGTGATATTGGAATTGAATTGGACTTGGATTTTTTGGATTTGAATGCAAAACAAGGGTTTCTTCGTCACCTGTTGCTTCGAATTACTTCGACGAATGAGATCATGCTGATCATTAGTTTTTATCAAGAGGATGAGGAAAAAAGAATAGAATTCCTCGATACGATTTTGAAGAAATTTCCGCAAATCACGTCTTTGCATTATTGCATCAATCCAAAGGAAAATGACTTTATTTTGGATCTCGATATTCACACATATCATGGAAAGGGTTACATTGAAGAAAAGCTAGGTGAAGTTAAATTCAGAATCGGCCCGAAGTCCTTTTTTCAAACAAATACAAAACAGGCTGTTCGACTTTTTGATAAAGTTGTTGAATTTGCAGGCCTTACAGGAAATGAAAATGTGTATGATCTTTACACAGGCATTGGAAGTATAGCACTTTATATTGCAAAATACTGCAAACAAGTTGTAGGAATCGAAGAGGTTGATTCAGCAATTGAAGATGCCAAAGAGAATTCTAAACTGAATGGATTTGAAAATACTGTTTTCTATGCCGGAGATGTGAAAAATATCCTTTCTCCCAAATTTTCCAAAAAGCACGGCAAACCCGATTTGGTCATTACGGACCCTCCGCGAGCAGGTATGCACGAAGATGTTGTCAAATTATTATTACTTTTGGAAGCTCCAAAAATTGTTTATGTCAGCTGCAATCCGGCTACTCAGGCGAGAGATTTTAAACTACTTTCCGAGAAATATGAGATCGTAAAACTGCAACCTGTTGACATGTTTCCGCATACGCATCATGTTGAAACGGTCGCACTCCTTCAGTTAAAACCCAAAAAAGGAGTTGAAAACTGGCTTAACTGGCTGGAATTATCTAAAAAGTAGGTTTCACAAGACTTTTCAATCGAAAAATGCGGATATTTGTTAGGAGAACAATGTGAACATTCGGTTAAAACGAAATAATAATATTCTAATGCAAAGAGAGAAAAAATTAAAATCCCTTGAGGAAGAGCTGAAATCATACAAAAAACTACTTGGAAGTGTTGCAGACACCATCATGGAACAGGATGTTTCAACATATCCAGTCTTTGTATTACATCGTGATGCAATAGAAGTTGGTATACCACTAAATACGGATAATATCGAGGGTTCTTGGTCAGTAAATGCTTCTTCTCTTGAAGAATTTGTAGCCAAACAACTTGTATTGACAGATAAGGTTGACGAATTTAAATCGGTTTATAAAGATCCTGCCGCATTTTTATGTTTGTTTGTTGTTGACAAAAGTGGTGCAAATTTTGTTTTTATACCTAGATATTGAAGATAGTATTTCTCCTAATTGGCATTAATTTGGAGATTGTATTATTTTGTAAAACCATCAATTTTGGAGCATAATTATATCATAGAGGATAGCGATCAACCGTCACGAGACTTTGGTAATGAGGAATCTACTATGTACGAAGAAATTTCAAATTTCGAGACTCACAACAAGATTTTACTCATTGAGGACAATCCTGGTGATGCTCGTTTGGTAGAGTTGCTTTTGGCGGAGTCAGACTTGCTTAACTGCAAAATCACGAACAAAACGACTTTAGCGGAGGGTATTGCTGAACTTGAAGGCGATGATGATTTTGCTGCCATTCTTTTAGATTTAACACTTCCTGATAGCCGTGGTTTTGAAACTTTAGAACAACTTCTTGAACGATTTCCAGACAACAATGTCATCGTCTTGACAGGTCTTTCAGATAAAAATTTAGGTGTAAAAGCAGTAAAAGCCGGTGCGCAAGACTTTTTGATAAAAGGAGCTTTTGATGCAGATTTATTGGCCAAATCACTTCGATATTCTATAGAAAGAAGCAGTGTTTTAAAAAGATTGGAGGAAACACAGAGGTTGTCTCATATTGGAAATTGGGAATACGTTCCGGATACCAAAGAGTTTTCAGCTTCAATTGAAGTATTTAAGGTTTTTGGACAAAATGTTCAAAAAAGTTCATTGTCAATCGATGATCTAAAATCATTAGATCCAGCTTTTCAGATATTTGATGAGATTCATACAAAAACGCTTGCTGAAATAACGCTAAAGAAAGACATCAAAATTCAGCTTTCAAATGGCGAAACCCGTTACGTTTACATCCAATGTAGGATTAATACCAATGCAGAAAGCCGTTTAGTTTTAAACGGAATTATTCAGGATATCACAGAAAGAAAACTCGCTGAACAAGAACTCGTAAAAAGCCAGGAACGATACCAGGATGTTTTCAATAAATCAAAAGATGCGATTTACATCTGTACTCTGGAAGGGCGTTTAGTGGATTTTAATGAAGCGACAACAGTGCTTTTTGGTTTTGAAAGAGAAGAGTTAGAAAAGCTGGAAGATATTCATACTTTGTACGAACCTAAAGATTCCACAGAGTCATTTTTGCAACTTGTAAAATCAAAAGAAGCGGTTAAAGACTACGAGTTGGAAGTAATTTGTAAAAACGGCGAAAGAAGGTATTGCCTGATAACAGCAACGATATTGGAAGCAGAAGACTTTATTGGCTACAATGCGATCATTCGAGATATTACCGAAAGCAAGCATGCAGAAGAAATGCGAAAAGCAAGGGATTTGGCAAGGCAGTCATCCAAAATGAAAGAGCAGTTTATTGCAAGTATCAGTCATGAGATGCGTACGCCAATGAATGCTATTTTGGGAATGAGTAACCTTTTAAACCAGACAGAACTTGACGAAGAGCAAAGTAATTATATCAGTTCGGTGAAACAATCTTCTGAAATATTGCTCGGTATCATCAACGATATTTTAGAAATTTCTACCCTTCAAAATGGGAAAATAGCTTTCGAAGATAAAAACTTTGACCTGTATCAGGTTTTGTCCAATATGGTTAATGTGATGCAGTATAAAATCAATGAAAAAGATCTCGGTTTCAAGCTAAATATCGAACCCGATGTCCCGAAATTTATCATTGGTGATAAGCTCAGATTAAATCAAATCCTGTACAATCTTGTTGGCAATGCTGTGAAATTTACAGATACAGGATTTGTAAAAGTAACGGTAAAGTTATTGCAGGAGAAAATGGAAAATATCTATTTGAGATTTGAAG
>CBDCPZ010000009.1:0-25963 GCA_965220465.1 Saprospiraceae bacterium
GAGTAGCGACTGCATTGTAAATTGCTTCAGGATTTGCTTTGATTTTTAACTGATGTGTAATATTCATTTTTGTAATTTTTAAATAATTAACGATTGTTTACTTTAATGACAATCATTAAAAGGCATTTAGGACAAAAAGGAAGAAAAAAATATTTGGTTGAAGCGACGGAGTAAGATAATAATCTAATCTAATCTCTTGCAGCCATATAAAAAATAAACTTTCCGACGATCACTCCCACAACTATTGCCAGATAGAGTGGTCCGCTGATGCTTAAAAATATAGCCAAAGCTTTTCCGGGAGCACTGACGGGTGTGATATCGCCATAACCCAAAGTGGAAAGCGTTACAAAACTTAAATAGGTGAAATCATCTATTTTAGGTTCTAAACCAGCTTGAAAAAGAAAGGAATTTTTATAAAAATGATGAACCATCCTGAAAAGCAGACCACCAATCAAACCCAATAAAATATAACCATTCACGGCGCAGTAAACGATGTTTAAATTGATCCTCCGGGCAATTGTCATTCGGTACATGATAAAAAAAGTGAGTAGTGTGAAAAATGCCAGAATGGATGTCATCCGAAGAAGAAAAACAAGATCGTCATTAGAGGAGAAGTTCCAGGAATTCAATAGAAAAGCTGAAACAGCCAGGATAGTTCCAATAATAAACCGGTTTTTATTGTCTGCTAATTCAAAGACACCAACTGCTAAAACGATGACTAAAAGTGAATAAATAGTAATGTCTTTTGTATGCTCGTCTGTGATAAAAGATGGAATAAATAAAAAGGCCAGCAAGGCTAAAAGCAGCGCAAGAAACTCGTTTTCCTGAAACCAGAATTTTACTTTTTTACTGAGACTAAATTCGTTGTTTTTTCGAGTATCAACCTCCATCTAAATTCGATTTGATAATAAATAACGGCTTTATGGAAAGTTATTTTTTTATCAAAAAACAATCGCTGATAAAAATCATTTTGTGGAATGAGTTATGCGGTTTCTTCTTTTGCAATTCGAATGATTGTGGCAGAGCAAATTTCAATGTCCCTTTCGGAGGTCATCCATGAAGAAACGCTAATTCGCATAGCTGTGTGCCCTTTCCACACGGTGCCGCCACACCAGCAGGTTCCGTCTTCCTGGATTCTTTTTATAATTCTGTTTGTCGTTTCAGCATCCTCGAAGGAAACCAAAACCTGGTTAAGATTTACTTCATTTAAAATTTGAAAACCGGCTTGTTTTAAATTTTCGGAAAAGAGCCGGGCTAGTTTACAACATCTTTCAACAAGTTCAACCAGGCCTGAGCGTCCCATAGCGTACAGTGCTGCCCAAACTTCAGTGCCTCTCGCTCTACGCGACATTTCGGGGGTGAAATAATATGGTTCTCGTTCAACCATTTCTGGTAAATAATCAGCGTTAATTGACATTGCAGCGCGAAGCATATTCGGGTCTTTGCAAACCACTAATCCGCTGTCATAAGGTACGTTCAGCCATTTATGTAAATCGATGGCCCAGGAATCCGCCAGTTCGCAACCTTCAATTTGATCAGCAAACTTCGGAGAGACTCTTGCCCACATTCCGAAAGCTGCATCGATATGGACCCAGGCACCTTTTTCTTTAGCTCGAAGGCAGATCTCTTTGATAGGATCAATGGCTCCGGTATTGACATTTCCAGCTTGAAGACAGATGATTGTCGAATCGCCGATTTCGGGTAATTTTTCAGCAATTATTCTTCCTTGCTCATCTGTTGGAACTTTTATTAGGTTTTCTGTTCCCAGACCAGCGAGAGCCAAAGCTTTGAGCATGCTGGCATGGATCTCTTCGCCAACGACTATCCGTATTGGTGGAGCTCCGATCAAGCCATGGGCTTCAACGTTCCATCCTTTTCGTTTAAGAATAGCGTGCCGTGCTGCAACGATTCCACTGAAATTGGCCATAGTTGTTCCGGTTACAAATCCGACAGCTGATTGAGCAGGTAAATTGAGCAAATCCAACAACCATTTTCCAGCAACTTCTTCCAGTTTAACGCCAATAGGGGAGGCGATTTTAAAAGCAGCATTTTGGTCCCAGGTTGTGGCAAGCCAGTTGGCTGCAAGTGAAGTCGGTGTCGCACCTCCGAACACAAATCCAAAGTACCTTCCGCCATTGCTGGTAATTGTATTTTTTGAACCTATTTCGTTTAAAAGCTCAATGACCTGTAACGGTTCGGTTGGGGATTCAGGTAGTTCGAAGGAAAGTTTTTCCAGTTCGATTAAAGATGATTTGCTTGGAGTTACTCTTTTTTCGGGAAGTTCTTTTAAATATTTTAGTGAATAATCTTTTGCAGCGGTCAACAATTTGGATAATTCCATGGAGGTAAGCTTATTTGAGTAATAAGTACTGTTCCTATTATCAGCTAATCGGAACAAGTAATACAGGAATCGTGGAATGTTTAATCACTTCTGATGCTACACTTCCTGCAAATATTTTATATAAAAGGCCGTGTTTATGATGGCCAATTATAATCAAGTCAATTTTTAGTTTTTCTGTTTCCTTCAAAATCATATCACGGGTTGCGCCCTGGATCAGCAATCCTTCTGCATTGATTCCTTCATCTTTTAGCTTTTGCGTATATTTTTGTATCAATTTGTGTTCTTTCCTTAATTCTTCTGCACGGCTGTCTCTGATATACTGCGGGCCAACTTCGTAGCCTATAAAATCAGGATCGGGTGCGACGATGTGTACTAACCAAACTTTGGAATTAAATTTTTCCGCTATTTCAACAGCTTTTTCAACCAACAAAACGGCTTTTTCTTCAAAGTCAACAGTAACGAGTATGTTTTTCATGTTAAATGGAATATTTATTTTTTTGAGCCTGCTTGTGCTTAAAAATAAACTTATGTGTTGGAAAATTGAATGATTAAAATCATTCGATATGGACTTTTTGACCTATTATTTCTTCATAAAAATGATGTATGGTAAAAGTCTGTTCTACTCCTATTTTTTGTCCGGTTTGGGCGACGAAATATAAAATTATCGCCATGCCGGCTAAGACAGGCAAAACCCAAAGTATCGGTGCCTCAATACCAAGACTCTTGTTTGAAAATCCAATGATAGCTACAAAAAGGGCCATGAGGCCTAAGGCGGAATATCCAAAAGTAAACATCGCCCAAACTGTTGGATTTGGGCCATAAAGCCCACGTATGAGCGTCCCTTCTTCGTGCTCTTCTAAAGACAAACTTAATTGTGGAGACCAATAATGCCGTTCAGAGCTCGGAATTTTTAAAACTATAAAACCAGGAATGACTCTGCCGACACAATCGTTTTGTGTTGTTTTTAGCTTCAACTTGACCTTCTCCTCAATTTTTTCCTGTGAATCAGGAATGATTTGACTAAATCTGGGGCGTATTCGTAAACTGGTCATTTTAGAAGATGGATTTGTTCAACCCCTAATTTAGCCCAATAACTTAATAATGAATACAATATTTAATAAAAAATGACACAAAACAAAAAAACAAATTCTATCCATTGAGACCAACAAAGGTATTATTTGTTTTATCAAAATTTTTGA
Source organism: Saprospiraceae bacterium (assembly GCA_965220465.1). GTDB lineage: Bacteria > Bacteroidota > Bacteroidia > Chitinophagales > Saprospiraceae > JAHDHW01. The sequence goes on from CBDCPZ010000009.1 coordinate 3,541, forward strand.
TGAACGCTTAATTGAACCTGCCCTTTTTTCCAGTTATCTGTTAATTGTTCCATAAAACCCAATTGGATTCTCAAACCTTTCAGCAGACTATATCCAAGAGCTGCGTAGGTCCGGTTACGATCAAATATTTCTACTGTTTTTCCATCGCCGATACTTCGCTGTCCATTGATGAATAGCTCGTTGTAAAGGGCAATATAAATGGCTCCGGGGCTCAGGTCTTTCTTGTTTATAGGAATATTTATAAAAATGTTGTACCTCCAACGAGTTCTGAAATCCTGGGTTTCAACAAATCGTTGTTCAAACCGAAACCGGTGGATCAAGTAAACCCTTCGACCCACCTTTTGCGGCAATAATGCTTCCTGATAGATGCGACTTTCCTGGCTTGTAGCATTTCCGTCACCATATTCTCCTGAAAGGATGTAGGCATATCCCAGTGTAAATTTTACCTCTGCATTAGCTGGTTTATAAGTGCCACCACCTCTCAGCAACAATTGCTCAAGATCACCCATTATGTTCCAGTTTCGATATTGTACATCTCCCTGAAATCCCCACGGTCTCTCTTTGATTGTTGTATTCCAGAAATACATATACCAAGCACCGAGTTTGTCCTCATCAATTTGGCCCAACAGCTTCATTGGGATTATATTGAAAACAATAATCGTTAGAAAGACTAAGCATTTTTGCATGTTTATTTCAGATTTTAATGTACGACACTCTTAATTTGTTTTTACTCTATACTTTTAGCTTCTTCCTGCATATTTTGAATCAAATAACCTTCTAACCAAACTAAGCACTCTTTGAAGCTATTAAAGCAATACTCATGAGGAATCAATCCGGGAATCAGGTTAAATCTTTCAAACATATCCAAAGGTTGGCCATGAACATCAGTAAACACTACTTTAATCCCTTTTGATTGTAAATCCATTATGGCATCTTCCATGGCATAAAGACCGGATTGGTCCATGTAAGGTACTTTCTCCATTCGGATGATCACTGTTTGTATTTCAGGTAATGCTTTTACCATATCCTGAAACCTGGAAGCAAAACCAAAAAACAAAGGCCCGTCTAAATGCTTGATAAATACCTTATTCCCAAGCCGTTCGATGATATCTCCTTCATCAACCCAACCAATTTCTCTCGAAAATTCTTTTAGGGGAGCTATTTTTGTTCGATGATCAATAACATCAGATATTTTTTTCATAAAAAGAATAGACGCCAGAATCAATCCGATAATTACCGCTTCAATCAAACCAACAAATACGGTAAGACCTAAAACAAGAAGCATCACAAAAACTTCACTTTTCGGTAATCGACGAACATGTCGAAGCCCTTTGTAATCCATCACACCAATACCAACTGTGATTAGAATACCCGCTAATACTGCTGCCGGAATTTTAGAAGCCAGAGGTCCCAATGATAAAAGTATAATCAATAATAAAACTCCGGCGATCATCCCGGAAAGTTTGGTTTTTCCACCAGATTCGATATTTACGACAGTACGAATGGTAGCTCCAGCACCAGGGATTCCTCCGAAAATAGCGGCGATGGAGTTTCCAATGCCTTGCCCAACTAATTCTTTGTTAGGATTGTGTTTTGTTTTGGTCATATTATCCGCAACCATTGAGGTAAGCAGTGAATCTATTGATCCCAACGCAGCAAGGGAAGCGGCAGTGAAAATAAAGGGTTGAATTTGGTTGAGTTTAAAACTGGTAAATATGTCAAAATGCGGTAAGGGAAAACCACTTGGGATGTTGCCAATTGTCCGGTATTCCGGAATAAAAAGGAAGGCACCAACCGAAACAACCAAAAGAGCTATCAATGTACTCGGTACCACTTTGGTGATCCGTTTAAATCCATAAATGATGAATATGGTGAGTAAAGCCAATATTAAATCGGTAAAATTGATGTTTGCTAGTGCTCTTCGTAATAATTGAAGTGCACCAATAGCACCAGAGGCATTGTTGGCTGCTAAAGCTTTTGCTTCCAGTATGATATCCTCGCGACTAATATTTCCGGCTCGTCTTACCGTTTCTTTAAAATCTTCTAAAACCAGAATGTCTTCAGCAACCTCTTCCTGTAAAATTCTTTCTAAAATAACCTCTTCCGCTTGAGGTATGAACTTATTGATGAAACCCATATCTTCTTTTGGATAATAACCCAAAACGGGAAGAATCTGTGTAAGCAAGATAATAACACCAATTCCTGTCATAAAGCCCGAAACGACAGGGTACGGAACAAATCGAATGTATTGCCCTACCTTCAAAAAACCTAAAATAATCTGTATTAAGCCCGCTAATAAAAAAACCATTAAAATAGAAGGCAATGCCCGATTTAGGTCTCCTTCAAAAGCGGCTACAATTCCTGCTATGACAACCATACTCACTGCAGTCATTGGTGCAGTTGGACCAGAAATTTGAGTATTGGTTCCGCCAAACAATGCAGCAAAAAAACTGATAAAGATGGCTCCATAAAGTCCTGCAGTAGCACCTAATCCGGATTGTAAACCAAAAGCTAAAGCCAAAGGTAGCGCAACAATGCCTGCAGTGACACCTCCAAATAAGTCACCTTTGAAATGAGTAAAATTAAACCCGTAGAAATTTTTCATTTTGATTATTTTATAGATTATTTTTTAAAATATTTATCAAAAGAATTACTGAAATATTTTCAGATGAATATTCTTCTCGCTGTTCGAATAAAATTAGTTAAGGTGCTTAAGGAAAATAAAAGAACCATGCTGAATTTTAGAATTTGTTAATCAAAAAGTACTAGCTTAGTTCGGGGGGAGGGGTAAGTATTTTAGGCTTGAAAAGGGACAGGAACAGCATTGGAAAGAATGTTTTTATTTTATGACTTAAATAAAAAAACTTAAAGGTGGAAGATGGTATTCGGAACTTATTGTCTTGCTCTTCATTGGATTCAATTTTTTTCTCCTCTGAATCCCCGTTAAAAGAATCACAAATTTCAATTAACCATTTTTCTGAATCTTTAACCCAACACCAATAGGGCAACGCATTGATAATGGTAACGCTTAAAAAAAAAGAAAAAGCAAAGCTTTTTAAAATTAATGTTGCAGAAAAAAGTTGGCTCATATAGAAATTTATATACTCAATTTAGATGAACAACAAAGTATTAAAAAAGTTGATTTTACGAAAAAATATTGTAAAAATATAAACTATTGCTGAGATAAAATTTACTTAATTTTTATTTTTCACATTCAAATCGAGATTATCGTAAAATCCCAGATCTTTGTCTTTCAGTAGTTTCGTCCAGAACGCAACTTGTGCAGCGTGATAGGAATAATGTTCTACGACATGAATAGTGATTCCAATGCCGGAAAGGTCATAACCCTGAACCGTTTTTATAACCAACAAATCTTCTTTTTTAAGGCTTTCTAAAGTAGCATTAGCTTCAGCAACTGTACTCAATAATTTGTTCAACAATTCCTTTTTTGTAAAACCTGCCGTTGTAGAAAATTCCAAATCTCTCTTTCGGGTATCTTCGCTATTTCCGAGAGAAGAAATGATCCACTGTCGAATATTTCCACAAAGATGAAGAATCAAATTGCCAATACTATTTGAAGATTTATTGGGTTTTTTCCAAACTTCTGTTTCACTCAGCATTGCCAAACATTTTTCAATTCTCACATTGTTTTCTTCCATCCGAAATATAGATTGCGCGATAAATTCTTTTGAAAAAGGGTCCATTGGTTAGAAATTTTAAGCTTTTAAAAATGAAATATCCCACTGCAGCCTCGCTCTACTGCCACCATCTGAAGCCGTCTGCCTTTCTCGAATTGTCGAATAAGTGTATTCTGCGGTGAGCTTATTTTTGTGGCCATTAAAAAACCAGTTCACACCGGTGGTATATTCCTGTCGCAAATTGTCACCAATTTTTCGATTAGGATCATAAATGGCATGGCGGGCATAGATTTCTAGTTGTTTAGGAAAAGAAGAAAAACTATGATGGAAAAAATACCCTAATTGAAATAAATTGCCGGCCATTGTAGTGATCTGTTTATTCACCTGATCATCGATTTGCTTCCAGTGAAATTCCTGTTGCCAGGAGATTCCTTTTAACTTAAAAGCGGTTTCAAATAATAATTGATCTATTTTGTATTGTCCGGGTTGTCCGTCTTCAAAGCCTTCTAATTGTCCTCCGCCTGCCTTTGAAAATCTTGTAAAAGCGCTTTTGTTCGTTACGGCTGCGATAGCAATGATGGGCGTAAATTTTTCGTGAGGTTTCAAATCTGACCCTGAAAACTCAAGTGGCTGTCCGTTGAGGTTCCATTGCCAGCGGAACATGTACATCGGATTTTTATCGTCATTACTTTTAGCTCCCCGTCCAGTTCCCATGAATACGGAAGCCCAGTAATTGAAATCGGCCAATCCCTCTCCGTCCAATCTTCCAAAAAGAGAAATGCCCTGCTGCCGGTCAATGGTGAATGGCCTGGTCAGCAGCGAACGTTCAACACTTTGTTGTTTGCCGGAAGAAATGATTCGTTCTCTGTTGTATTGTGCTTTCCATTGACCAACTTTAAGTTTTAGAAAGGAATATTTTTCAATCATCACTCGGAAATCCAGCAAGTTTGTTGCTGCCAGTTCATACTCAAAATAGTATTTTAGCCAAGGTTGGAAATTATGCCCACCAATTTTCAACCTTGCTCTGTTTACCTTCAAACTACCTTTGTCATTGGCTGGATCAAAATCATCGAGAGTGACTGGATCTTGATCATACGGATAGGAAAATCGAAACTGTCCCCTTACTTCTAATTGTAATAAATACTTATTGTCTCTGGTTTGAAACTCAATTCCTTTGTTGCCTTTTTTTATTATTATTGAATTGGAGGTGCTGTCATTTTGCGCAAAAAGGAAATTGTTGAATAAAAAAATGAGCCCAATTAAAATTGTTTTTTTCATCTTTTAAAAATCATGCTTCCCGGCAAGGAGTTCTATAAAAAGGATAGAGAAGTTGTCTTGTTCTTTTCAAAAATATCGGCTAAGATAAATTTTATGCTAAAGAAAATAATGGTATTTTTAAAGAGAACTTCTACTTTAGGAAAATTTAACCATGCTTAAAATAAAGGTATACCCATACATCCCTTCACTTGTATTAGCATTTTTTGTTGGTTGTAATTTCCTTCATAGTCAAACTCCATTTATCTGCAAAGACCAGGCTTTTGGCCTATTAAACGGAACTTTCGAATTTGTTGAACTGATTGTCTCTCCCAGCAACAGTGCTATCAATGTGAGCAGCATAAATGCTAATATTGGTGTCAGTATAAATGCAATGGGTTATAGAAAAACGGATGATCTGATTTATGGCATTGAACCTTTAAACCATAATCTATATCGCGTTGATGCTGTTGGTTCGGTTGTATCTCTAACTACTTTAAACCTGCAAAACGGCTTATCTTTTTTAGCCGGAGATGTTGATCCAAGTGGTCAATATTTGTATGCAATCGGTTCATCAAATGGTTTTGATGAGGTGATAGTTAAAATCAATCTTGAATCCGGGATTTTTAATGTGCAATCCATTTCACTAAATGGGACAACGAGTATTTCTGACATCGCATTTGATCCTTATACAAACAGGCTTTTTGGTTTTGATTCGGAAAGCCGGAGCATCGTTTTCATTAATGTTAATAATGGAGGGATTACATTCTTGGCAGAGATTGGTATTGATAAAAATATCGAGTCTTTATATTTTGATTCTTTTGGTGATTTGTGGGCATACGGAACTGCGATCGACGGAGTAGCAAGCGCATTATTTTCAATAAATAAATTAACAGGTGTCGAAAAGTTTGAAACCAGCGGCCAAACCAATTCCATTTCGGATGGAGCATCCTGTCCGTTCTCCGTTGAGGTAAGAAACCAGGTGTATCCAAAAATTACCTTTCCCTGCAGCGAAGTCGAATACGTTTTTACAATCGCCAACAATTCCGGATCTACTCAAAATGGAATTGATTTCGAACATAAATTGCCGGAAGGCTGCAATTATCTTAGCATTTTGCAAAACCCATTTGGAGGAACCGTAGCGCCCGGAACAACTTCTGATTTGTTGCGAATATCTGGACTTTCAATCGTTCCGGGAATTGACAGTATTGTCGTTTTAGTGGAAGTTGGAGATGTTCCCGGAGGGGATTACAAAAGTCAGGCTTCTTTGGACAACTTGCCGGAAACGCTAGGTAATACACGAATTTCTGATGACCCTAAATCCATAGTCAAAAATGACAGCACTACTTTGGAAGTCAATCGGATTGAAGAAGATAGTCTGTTTTATACCACATTTCTTTGCCTTGGAGAATCGGTTTTGTTGGATGGATCTGCTTATGGGAATAACCTTTTATGGAGTACGGGTTCTACTAGCCAGAGTTTGTCCATTACTCATGAAGGGGAATATACTTTGGAGGCTTCGAGCGGATGTCAATCGGTTGTTATAACCTTTGATGTAACAGTAGCTTCTTGTCCTTATACCATTTCGGTGTACCACGAGATTATTCCTCAGGAAGCACTTGCCTGCAATGAAATTGTTTACCGGTTTATTATAAATAATGATTCCGGATTAAGGCGCGATGGTATCCATTTTGTTGATTATTTACAAGATGGATTTAGCTTTGTTGATTTTTTGGATAACCCTTTTGGTGGAAATCTAGAGGCTAATCTGGCTCCAAATGAAATAAAAATTGAAAACATGTCTTTGCCTTTAGGAAGGGACACTTTGGATATTTTGGTAGCTGTTGGTGATATCGTTCCCGGAGAATATAAAAACAGGGCAAAAATCTATAATCTGCCTCCGTTGATTGGTACTATTCGGTTTTCAAATGATCTAAATGTAGCAGGCAAAGACAGTACTTCAGTTATGATTTTGGGGGTTGAAGAGGATGTTTTTGTTGAAAAACTCATTTGTGCGAACGAGCCTTTGGTTTTGGATGGCAGCTCTTTTGGCTTAAATTTTTTATGGGAAAACGGCTCAACGGAAGACAGCATTTTTGTTTATGAACCGGGAGAATATTTGTTGACACTGACTGGCGGTTGTGAACCAGGATACGTATTTTTTAACGTTGTGGAAGGCGATCCGATTCGCGTGGATATTCCTGAATCAATCGTTGAAATTCATTTGGGAGAAGACTTTCGACTTGCTCCAATTATTGATAATAGTGGTGATACTTTAATGATTGAATGGACTGATCCGCTGGGCAATACACTTTCTTGTCTGGATTGTTTGGAGCCATTAGCTTTGCCATTGGAAAACACCGTTTATAAAATTGTCACTTCAAATGGCGTTTGCTCGGATTCTGATTTGGTGGAATTTATTATTGATAAAGAAAGAAAGGTTTATGCTCCAAATGTTTTTACTCCAAATTTCGATGGAGTCAATGATTATTTTTTCATTCAAAGCCCTGACTTCGGTATTGTGAGATCTTTGGTTGTTATTGATCGTTGGGGGATTCCTGTTTTTAAAACTGAAAATGTCGAAATTAATGATTTTTCCAGTGGATGGAACGGCCAACTGAAAGGTAATGAATCCAACGCTGGTGTTTATTTATGGTATGCTGAAATTGAATTTTTGGATGGCCTTTCTAAGCAATTTTCTGGTGATGTAACGCTTTTGAAGTAGATTACTTCCAGTGTTTTTCAAAGAAATTGCAAGTTTTTAAAACTGCTTTTTTTGATTCCGGCATAGTGTATTCTTTTTGCCAGGCGTGCCACATCCCTTCATAAATATCGAAACTTACTTCAACACCTTGATCTTCCATTTTCTGAAAAAGCCTAACAGCGTCGCTTAAAAACATTTCCCGTGTACCAACCTGAATTAAAGTGGGCGGAAAGGAATCATCAAATTCGCCATAAATTGGTGAAACATATGGATTTTGGTGCTCCTCCTGCGGAGCATAAGCCAAAGCGCAGGACATCAGTCTTTCTAAATGAAGTTTTGGATCGCGATCCGCTAAAGTGAGGTATGAATCTCCCGTGGCTGAAAGATCCGACCAGGGCGACCATAAAACGATCGATGATGGCATTTGAAACCCTTCATTTTTTAATTTCAATAAAGCACCGGCTGCCAATCCACCTCCTGCAGAATCGCCATAAATAGCAATATTTTTTGCATGACCACTTTCTAATAAATGATTGTATAGATTTTTAAAATGTTGTAAAATGATCTGATAATTGGCGGTAGGGGCAAGCGGATAGTCTAAAGCAATGACTTTTTTTCCGGACCGATCAGCCATCGGAACGCTACCTGTCAAAGAAGTTTTTGCTGTATAAAAGGTGTATCCACCACCGTGTAAATAAATGATTTCTTTTTCGTTTTGCTGATAATTTTTGGGATAAATTTCTAAATAATTTAAATCGCCTGATTGCTTTTCAACGACCTTAGCTCCAAAATCCCGGACGACTTTTTCATTCAACGCTGATTTTGAAATATCTAATTCAGTTTGCAGTTTTTTCCATCCTGATAAATCAGTTGGTTCTGGGTATTTTGAATCAGGATCAAATGCTTCAATTAGATTTTGAAGGATTTGTTGCGCTTCCGGCGAAATGGTTTCAGGGATTTTATTTTGAGTAGATGTCTGCATAATTGTTAATTAAAGATTCTTGTTTCCAAAATGGATTGAATAAAACCTTCCCAAATCAGTGCTTGTAAAACTAAAGGAACGGAAAATAGCAAAAGTAAAATGGCAACTATTTTTCCTGTTGTAGTTTTTCCGAGTTCATTTATTGTTGGCAAACCTGCGAACATCAATATCGGCATAAATAAAATAAACCAGCGCATTCCGATGGCATAACCGCCATAATTTGTGGTTCGAAATAAAACAAACAAAAAGACAGCAATCATTCCGACCAAGCTTAGCGCCATAAGCTTCCAATAATCCTGCAATCTGGTTTTTAGGGTTTGAAACATTCCGATTGCTCCTAAAATTAATACGGGAGTTGCACTGAACAGGCCATGATGGCCAAAGGTGATATTAAAAAGATAAGTCCATTTTGACTCATCAAAAGTATCATTCGCTTCTGGATTTTGCCAATAACTTCCTTCAAATTGATATAAATCGCCTCTCAAATAAACCGGAATCGGTGAGCCCGTGAGTTGGTAATAAGTGAGCAATGTTACAGCAATTGGCAATGCAGCAAAAAAACCAGCAACAATTCCTTTTGCTGGATTTTTAAAAACAGCAACCAACAAAAACAAACCTAAAAAGGACAAGCTTGGAAGGTCATTTGAAGCTCCTAATCCTCCGCAAAAGCCCAAAACTATAAACCACCAAATGGAAGTTTGCTCTTTAAACCAAATCGCCCAGGTGCAGAAAAAAGCAATGAAAATCAAAATCGCTGCGAATGTATGATTGTTGATGGTCGCTGCATAACCATAAGGTAATGAGCCGATTGTGAGTGATAATAATAAAAAATTAATCGTCCAGGCATCGTCATAAAATTGCCGGCACATGATCAAAGCCAATATTAATATCAAGAGATACGGAAAAATCTGGTTCAACAAAGTAAGCATTCTGACGGCAGTCTTGCGGCCATCGTAAAAGGATTTTCCAGTGACTTTTTTAAGTAACCAAGCTTGCCCGGCCATGATAAAAGGGTAGGTGGGTGGTTTGCTCGAATAAATGTTGTCTCCAATTTTTACGGCATCAACTGATAGCTTAAAACGGCTTGTATCCGTTGGGGTGAGATGCGCCATTGTCCCTGCATCAACAATCCGTTCAACGGTAATAATCCGGGATAATGGATTGGTAGTGAGCCTTGTACGTGAAAAAGTAAAAATTAACAGGATCAGTCCTGTAGCAATGATAATCCACCAGGCTGTACGATTGAATTTCCAGGAATCTTTAAGTTCTGATTTTAAATTGAAGGACGACAATTAATGGATTGATTTTGCTAATAAACTTAAAAGTATCTTTTTTATCCCAATCCTGATAATGCTCGTTGACTATTCCTATAATTGTGGTTAAAATGTTTTGATTTTTATCGGTTTACCAAATCAGGATTACCCATTTTTCCTGAATTGTAATCGCTGACGCATTGTCGGATTTGAGCTTCATTGTTCATGACAAACGGACCATAAGAAAATACAGGTTCGTTAAGCGGTTGGCCTCCAAGGACCAAAAGTTCTGCATTTTCTTTCGCGTATAAATTGATAAGGTTTTCTCCGCGCTGATAAAGCGCTATCTGATTGGTTTTCAGTTTTTTTCTTTCTTCAATTTCAATATCGCCGTCAATTACATAAATAAAAGCGTTGTGCTGAGGATCGGTTGGAATGTCCAGTCTGCCGTCAGCTTTCATTTTAATATGATAATAAAAGGTAGGCGAAAGCAATTCGATTTTAGATTTTGCATCAAACAATTCTCCCAAAACAACCTTCGCCCAGTAATTTTTATTTTCAATAATATCCATCTTATCTTCCTGATAAACATGGGTTGAAGGGTCAATATATTTATACTTTGAAGGCATATTGAGCCAAATCTGAAAACCATGATATTTGCCGCCCTCATCGTACATCTTTTGACCGGTTTCTTCCATATGAATCGCTCCCTTCCCCGAGCTAAACATCATGAAATCTCCCCTTGCAATTTGAAAATCATAATTTAAACTATCCTTGTGGTGACCACTTCCTGAAAGGAAATAAGTCGTTGGAATAATACCTGCATGTGGATGGGCGTCAACTCTCAAAGGGTCACTACCGGGATTCAGATCAACTGGTCCGAATTCATCAAATAAAATATATGGCGAAACATGGTCCAAATGATCACCTGCAAAAGCCCTCAGAATCGGCAAGGTGCCAACTTTGGTTCGATCTGCATTTAATATTTTGAAAACTTTGCGATAGGTTTTGGAGCTAAACATTCCTGAGTTGCAGCTCACAAGCGAGGGCGCGGCTATTGAAACCCCCAAAATTGCTGATCCTTTGATAAATTTTCGACGTTTCATGATTTCAAGTTTAAAAAATAGAATAAGGTGTCGAATACTAGAAATAAAAGAAACGGTGATGTATTAAGTATTTCATTTAAATTGTATTCTTTTTTGCGTTCAAATAGCTGCTATTGTTTAGGCGGAGCATCAGTTAGCCTTGTGCTTTGAAAAGTTAGAACCAGTTTCAAAATCATCGATAGAAAAAGATTAATTCTTAAGGGTATACATAAATTTTCTACCCCAAAGCATTACCAACTTTTAAAAGCAACTTTTTAGTTGCCAGGATACCATCTGTTTCGCCTAGCTTAGTACCTTCATATTCGATACCAATATATTCGTTGTAACCGGAGTCTTTAACAATTTTCAACATCTTCATATAATCTGTATGCTTTTCATTGCCCTTTTTATCAAAATCATTCGATTTTGCACTTACAGCAAAAGCATAAGGCATCATTTCGGCTACTCCCTGATACCGGTCGTACCATTCTTCGCATTTATCTTCATTAGGATTTGGGCTTCCTTTGATACAGAAATTTCCAAAATCGGGTAAAGTGCCGATATTGGGTTGGTTGAGTTCTTTGAGCACACCGGTGAGCCACTTTGAATTGGAAGAAAGGCCTCCGTGATTTTCAACAATCACATTCATTTCCAGAATTCGGGCATATTCGCCCAATTTGCCAAGGCCATGCACAGCTGCTTTGTGTGCATCTTCCAGCGAATCACTTTCTGTGTAAGCGTTTACACGAATAGAATGGCATCCTAAAAATTTGGCAGCATCAACCCATTTATAATGATTGTCGACCGCCTGATTTCGCTTTCGATCATCAATTTCTGCAAGACCACCTTCACCATCTATCATGATTAATAATTGGTGAACTCCATTGTCATCAGCCCTCAATTTCAATTCACCGAGATAAGCGGTGTCTTTTGCTTTGTCTTTAAAAAACTGATTGACGTATTCAATTGCACTGATCCCAAATTTGGTTTTGGCAATAGTTGCAAAATCCAGGTTATCCATATCCCCTTTTTGGAGTGCATTGTGCAATGACCATTGAGCAAGTGATATTTTGAAAAACAAGTTGCTTTCATCAGCCTTTACGATAGCAGCTTTTTCTTCATCGCTGATGCCCTTTGGTGAGTCATTACAAGCTGAGAATCCAAGTAAACCAATACCTAAAGCTAAATGTCCCGAGTCTTTTATAAATCTTCGTCTTGTCTTTTTCATGAAAAGTAAATTTTGTAATCGAATTATATTTTTCCTTTTTTAAAGGATGTTTAGTGGTGTAATATAAATATTGTTTGAAACAGATAAGTTGTTTTTGACAAATTTAAAAAATATCCACTTTTTAAGTAAAAAGAACACGACTTGTTAATTTTTTTGTTGCCTGACTTTATTAATACGTTATTTTTTAGTTAAACTTTTTAAACATTATTAGTCTATTACTTATCCAAATTTATTTTGCAGCTTAAATAATTTTTTCGTAAGTATTTGATATTCAATAAGTTATTTTTATTCTTTAAAGAGAAGCTCAACTTTTTCACTTAAAAACAAGACTGCGATTACATATTAAATGTTTGATTATTATTTGCAAATATTAGTTTGGTATTAATATTCTAAATATCTTTGCGCCATTAAAGAGTAATTTTTTGTTCTAGCTGAATCAGTTTTCTTTTTCTTCTTATTCCAAAAAGCCTCTTGTTTTTTTAAATTTTAAATTTTTAGTAATGAACATTTTTGTAGCAAAATTAAATTTCGATACTCGGGAAGATCACCTGAAAGAAGTATTCGAAGAATTTGGCGAAGTATCCTCTGCCAAAATTATTATGGACAAATTCACTGGAAGATCAAAAGGCTTCGGTTTTATCGAAATGCCAAATGATGAAGAAGCTCAAAACGCAATTAACGACTTAAACGACAGCGAATTAGACGGAAGAAACATTGTTGTTAAAAAAGCAGAACCTAGAGAAAACAACCGTGGCGGTAGTAACCGCAGAGGCGGTGGTGGTGGCTATGGCGGCGGCGGCTACGGCGGCGGCGGCGGTGGTGGCTACGGCGGTGGAAACCGTTACTAGTCTCTGTTTTTATCCAGTATTTCTTCTTTATAAATAAAATACAGGATAATTAAGAATTTTAAAGGGCTTTCAGATTTTCTGAAAGCCCTTTTTCAATTTAGTTAGGTTACTGAAAAATGATAGCCGACCCCTTTTAACGTAATAATCTGAACATCAGGATCTTCTTTGAGGTACTCCCGCAATTTGGTGATGTAAACATCCAGGTTTCTGGAATTGAAAAACGAATCGTCTCCCCAAATCAATTTCATTATTTCTCGCCGGTCAATTGCATTGTTTTTTTTATCAATCAGCATATTTAGGATTTGGGCTTCTCGATGTGATAATTTGCGAACTTGCTCTCCCAAACACAATTCATACTTTTGGATGTTGAAGATATATTTTCCAATATTGATCAAATGGCCATTGTTTTTATCAGCATTTCCTGAAGTCATCAATTCTAAAAGATTATTTACCCGAACGATTAACTCCTCCATGCTAAAAGGCTTTCTGACATAATCATTCCCACCGGATTTAAAGCCCTCCAACAAATCTTCAGTTTGATTTTTTGCGGTAAGGAAAAGAATAGGAATTGCAGGATTGATGGCTCTGATTTCTTTGCCGATTGTAAAGCCATCTTTGTTGGGGAGCATTACATCCAAAATACAGATGTCTGGTTGGAAAACTTCGTATTGATCAAGTACCAAAAGCCCATCATTGACCATTTTTACAATGAAATCACGGCTTTCCAAACTTTCCTTGACGATCTTTCCAAGGAACGGCTCATCTTCAACGTATAAAACTTTGATGTTACTCATGACTTTTCGGTAAAAAGATATTAAATGTTGTACCTGAACCGGGCTTGCTTTCTATTTCAATATTTCCATTGTGTTTTTTAACTACACTTGCGACATAACTTAAGCCTAAACCATAACCTTTTATGTTGTGTCGATCACCAGTCGAAACACGGAAAAATTTTTCAAATACTTTGGTTTTGTATTCGGATGCAATGCCAATTCCCTTGTCAGCGATGCTTAATTTGATTTGGTCATTTGAATTATTGAGATCAATTTTGATTTCCGGTTGTCCGGAGCTATATTTCAAGGCATTATCGATCAGATTGTAAAGTACACTGGTCAAATGAATTTTATCTCCACTCAGATTTGCGCCTTTTTCCAAGGGGTGAAAAGATACTTTTGCATTCAATTTCTCAAATTGCAACTTCATGGTATCGAGAATATCCTGAATAAGAGTATTTATATCCAAAGGTTCCAATTTCAGTTCAGGTTCTTTCTTTTCGAAAAGCGACATTTTTAAAACCTTGTCAACGAGAATCGAAAGCCGATTGAGTTCATGTTTTGAAATATCCAAATATTCCTTGGTTCTTTCAGGGTTTTTCAATACCTCAAAATCACTCAAAGCTTCGATTGCAACGCCGACAGTGGTAATAGGTGTTTTCAATTCGTGGGTGACATTGCTAACAAAGTCGTTTTTGAGTTGTGTCAGTTTTCTTTGCTTTTGCAAACTTTGGTAAACGACATAAAAAGCTAAAGCAATGCAGGAAAACAAAAAGATTGAAAATAGCATTTCAGGAATCATTTTTTTTACCAAAAACAACTGATAGCTATCATATTCCAATGCATAACTTTCACCGCTAAGCATATCCGTGTAGCTGCTGGAAACCAGTTTTCTTTTCCCAAAAGGTTCCTTTTCAAGGCGAACAATCTTATATTCCAAAGGAATTCCTACTTCCTGAATTTCTTTTTTTACATATTCTTCAAGGGTCGGAATAATGTTAACGCTTTGGTTTTGATCTTTCAGCGAATCGAGGAAGGTTGAGTCCATTTGGATTGCAATCGCCAATCCCAATGAACCCATTAAATCCTTTTCTTTTCCTCCAATAACTTTTGATCGAACAGTCAATTTGTGAGTTGTATCAGATTCAAAATTTTTCAATTCTTTGCCTAAAAATGCCCTAGAATTGAAGGTGTCAATTTTTTGATCGAAGTGAACTTTGATGACAGTCGCTCCCGTAGAATCTAAGTTTTTATATGAAAAAGGAGCACCATACAGATTTTCTAACATTTGATCTTCGATGCTTCTGATAGATCCCAGAAAAAGATAATCTGTGTCTTTTTTTAAGGTTTCATATTTATCGTTGTACACGTTTTTTAACCAAAAACACAGGAAAATCATAAGCAAAGCAAGGCTTCCTGTCATCAAAAAAATGGACAATCGATTGCTGTGAATTGCATTCATAATTTCAAAAATAGCCCTTTCCAAGCATTGTTTTCGATTCCTTTAACCTTAATTAACCTTAAATCTATGTTGATTAACCTGGTTCTGAAAAGAAGCCCTTTACTTTTGCAGGGAATAGAATATGTAAATCAAAAAAATCAAAAAATGAAAAATCTATTATTATTGATCGCAATCATTCCTGCTTTTCTTTTCGCTCAAAACAACGGAGGCAAAATCTTTTATTCTGAAGAAGTGAAATTTGAAATCGAACTGCCCGAAGACATGGAGCATATGAGAGACAAACTCCCATCTTCTCAAACTTTTGAAAGGCAATTGCTTTTTAACGAATCTACTTCCCTTTGGAAAAGTGCTGAAGCTGTTGAACTTGAGCATGAAGCTACTCTTGAGGATACCAATGAGCAGGGAAATGTTAGGGTCAAAATGATAACAACCGGCTCGGAAAGTGAACTTTTTAAAGATCTGGATAAAAACGAAAAGATTGAAAAAACGGATTTTATGGGAAAGGAGTTTTTAATAAATGGCGAATTGAAAACATATCCCTGGAAATTAACTGGTGAAACCAAATCGGTTGCAGGTTACGAATGCCAACACGCTGTTTTTCAGGATACTACGCAAAAAGTAGAAGCCTGGTTTACACCAAAAATTCCGGTTTCAAGTGGCCCTTCTGATTTTGGTGCTTTGCCGGGAATGATACTGGAATTGAGCATTGATGATGGCCAAACTACGATTATAGCTACCAAAATTGAATTAGAAAAACTGGAAACCGGCGAGATTCAAGCACCAAAAAAAGGCAAAAAAGTAAGTCAGGTAGAGTTTGATGCAATCGTCGAAGCCAAAACAAAAGAAATGCAGGAAGAGATGGGCGGCAATAGTATGCGAATTCAAATAAGACAATAGTATTTCCTGCAAATTTTTATAAAAACTTTCATAATGAAAAATTCTTTTTTCATAGGCCTTTCTATTGTTTTAGAGATACTTTTCCTGACATGTTTTAGTATTGAATCAAAAGGCCAAAATCATAAGTTTGATATCAAAGGAACAATCGTTGGTGAAAATCTGGAGCCATTAACCGGTGCTACAATAGTCCTTGTAAATGCTCAGGATTCTGTTTTAGCAAGTTATGGCATCAGTGATGAAAAAGGCCATTTTAGTCTCAGAAAAATAAAACCAGGGGAATATGTTTTGCAGGCTACTTTTGTTGGGTATGAAAACTTCAGCGAATCGATCACTTTGCAAAATGATGATCCAGAAAAGATTAAAACCAAGGAAATAAAACTTACCCCGTCGTTAAATTTACTCGATCAGGTTGAGGTCAAAGACGATCATATTCCAATTCGCATCAAAGGCGACACCATTGAATACAATGCTGCGGCTTTCAAAACGCAACCCAACGCTGTGGTTGAGGATTTATTGAAACAATTGCCTGGAGTTGATGTCGATCGAGACGGAAATGTCAAAGCTCAGGGAAAAGACGTTGAGCATATTTATGTTGATGGAAAAGAATTTTTTGGAGATGATCCCAAAATGGCGACTAAAAATTTGCCAGCAGATGCCATCGACAAGGTACAGGTTTTTGACAAGCAATCGGACATGGCAGAGTTTACTGGCATTGATGATGGCCAGCGTGAAAAAACGATTAACCTGTCTTTGAAAGAGGACAAAAAGAATGGTGTTTTTGGAAATGTGACTGGCGGTTATGGAACAAATGATCGTTTCGAAGCAAAAGCCAATATCAATCATTTTAATAAAAAAATGCAGCTTTCGGCTTTGGGGATAGCCAATAATATCAACGAACAGGGTTTTTCCATCCAGGATTATATCGAGTTTATGGGTGGATTGGCAAACCTGATGTCTGGCGGAGGAGGGACGATGCGCATGAGTTTGAATTCTGAAGATTCTGGTGTTCCGCTTGGAAATAATTTGAATAATGGAATCGTGAAAACCGGAGCAGGCGGAGTCAATTTCAATTACGATTTTAATAAAAAAACTAAACTGAGTTCAAGTTATTTTTTCAATGGAATTATTAATTCTATCGAGCAGGAAATCAACCGACAAAACTTTTTACCGGACGGTGAAAGTTACAATTCAGAACAATTCAATGACCTTGTAAATAAAAACGCAAGTCATCGATTGAATTTGAATTTTGAACATGAAATTGATTCTTCTCAAAGCATAAAATTTCGATCAAATTTTAGCTTTAGCGATGGTAATTCATTGAGTGATAATCTCAGTGAAACTTATAATGTCGAAGGTGCCTTGGAAAACAGCAGTCTTCGAAAATACGATACGGATTCACAACGTTTCCGACTGAATTCTAGTCTGTTATATCGGAAACGATTTCAAAAAATGGGGAGAGTTTTTGTGACTGATCTCTCCTTTGGAATGAATAATAATGACAGAGATGCAGGCTTGAGCGCGATAAATAGTTTTTATCCTGCTTTACCGACTCCTTCACATTCTGATACTATTTTGCAGCACCAGACTTTAAAGAGTGACCAGCTTAATTTTCGAGCAAAAGTCAGTTATATTGAACCACTTGGGAATCGAAAATACCTGGAATTTAATTACGCTTTTAGCAATCGCTCGGATGATGAACAGAAAAATGTTTACGATGTTTTGACTGAACCAAAGGGAGAGGAAGCTTTCAATTCTTTGCTGAGCAACCATTTTGCCAATGATTATTTTTACAATACAGGCGGTTTGAATTTTAAATTTAATCGTAAAAAATACCAGTGGACGGCAGGTCTAAGCTTACAACAGTCTCAGCTCAACGGCAACTTGATTTCGGCAGATACAACTTTAAAAAGAAGTTTTTTGAACGTGCTTCCAAGTTTGAACCTGAACTATGATATTTCAAATTCAAAGAATTTTTCTTTACAGTATCTCACAAATATTCGGGAACCTTCAATAACGCAGCTTAATCCAGTTATTGACAACAGCGATCCTTTGAATTTGTATGTCGGCAATCCAGCGCTTAAACCTGAGTACGTTCAAAGTCTGAACCTAAATTTTTCTTCTTTTGACCAGTTTTCCTTCACCAATATTTTTGTTTATTTGAACACAACCTACACCCGAAATAAAATTTATAATGCCAGAAATATTGACTCATTGTATCGTCAGGTCATTCATCCAATCAACGTAAAAGATGACCTTTTGATCAATAGTTATTTGACTTTTGGGACTCCACTTCGTTTCATGAAAAGCCGTATCAATCTGACAATCAATTCAATGTACAATAATGGAATTGATATCATCAATGAAGTGGAAAACAACACTAATCGATTGATTAACACTTTTGACATCAGTTTGGAAAATCGAAAAAAGGAAATTGTTGATATTTTGGTTGGTGGAAAAGTAACCCATAATCTTACAAAATACTCAAAGAATTCGGATTATAACCAAAGCTTTTTTGATCAGACTTATTATGGTGATGTGACTGTAAATTTTGCAAAAAGCTGGTCAGTCAGCACTTCGATGGATGTTACGGTTTATACCAAAACTTCTTTTGGCGCTGCTGAAACGGTTCCGATTTGGAAGGCTTCTTTGTCCAAATTTATTCTGAATGAAAGAGGGCAGATTAAACTGTCAGCGGTTGATTTATTAAACAAAAATGTTGGCATCAATCGATCCAGTTCCTACAATTATTTACAAGAACAAACGATCAAATCTCTTGGCCGTTACGTCATGCTTAGTTTCACCTGGAAGATTTCAAAATTTGGTTCGAATTCGAACTCAGGAACGGAAATTCGAATGGGCGGGCGATAGAAAAGGAGAAGGAAATTGTTGAAAATGTATTAGTTGATTTTGATAAAACAGCCCTTAATCGGTGTAAAAATTGGTTAAGGGTTTTTGTTTTGAAAAGGGGCAAATAAAACCAGTTACTTTTTTAGGTTCAACTTTCCTTAAAATTGGTTTTACTTATATTTTATTAAATCGTATTTTTACTTATCAATAATTTCTTTTCGTCACTCAAGCTTTTTAAAAATATAGATTATGAAAAAATTATGGGTGTTTTTCTTTCCTGTGTTTTTATTCGTTGGCATGGGGTTACCAGTTTCCGAAAATGCTTTTGAAGAACAGTCCAGCTTGACTACCACGACTTTTAAATCAACCGATGGACTTCAAATCACTGGAGATATTTATGCCTCAGAAAATCCTGATGCTCCATGGATTCTTTTATTTCATCAGGCTGGATACAGCAGGGGAGAGTATCGGGAGATTGCACCGAAGTTGAACAAAATCGGATTCAATTGCCTTGCTATTGATCAAAGATCAGGAAACGAAATAAATGGTGTTGAAAATAAGACGCACAAAGCAGCGGAAAAAGATCATTTGCCGACAAAATATCCTGACGCGTTTCCCGATATGGAAGCCGCTTTGCTTCATGTAAAAAACAGATTTCACGCAAGGAAGATGATCGTCTGGGGAAGTTCCTATTCTGCATCGCTTGTTTTTATTCTTGCCAGCAAATATCAATCGGACGTTGCAGCAATTATTGCTTTTTCTCCGGGGGAGTACTTTACTTTTGAAGGAAAAAAGATCGCTGACTTTTCAAAGGATGTTGCACACCCGGTTTTTATAAGCTCCGCAAGTTCGGAACATGATGATTGGAAAAAGATTTTTGAATCCCTTGATTCTAAAGTCAAGATCGGATTTCTTCCATCAACAGAAGGAAATCATGGCTCAAAAGCACTTTGGGAAAGTAATGAAGGAAGTGAGGAATATTGGAAAGCGGTTACAGCGTTCTTAGAAAACCAACTTTAATTTTATCCTGTTAGTTTCTCTAACAACCACTCACGATCAGCTAACCGGCTTGTTGCAATTATTTCTTTTTTCAATTCCAGCAAAACTGTTTTATCTTTTTCGCCGTTATGGATAATCTTTTTTACAAACCGAATAAGGTTTATATAATTTTCACGGTGATAGCCCATTTGATCTTTTTGTCGGTGAATATATCGGGAAAAGCTATCCAGCAAGGAATCCAGAGCATTGTATTCGCCTAACTCAAAATAACTTTTCAGCAGCATTCTTCTTGCATCCAGGTTGTTTAAAACATCTTTAAATTCTACAAAAAGCAACAACTGCATTGCCCGTTTGTATTCTTGCTGTTGAAAATAAAAGAACGCCAGATTGTAGCGCCAGGCGTTTTCCCGCTCTCGCGGATTTAGGTACTTTTTATATTCTTCTAAAAACTGCTCCACCCATTCATTCTCCAACAATGCCATTCCCAGGCGAGTGATGTTTTTATAGGTAAAAGAAGAAAGTACACCATCTTCCAAAAGGGTTTCATTTTTCAAGCCGGAACGATACAATTCGAAGGCTTCGCGGATAAAACTGCGATCACCGGCATTCAATCTTTTAATGCAATAATTAACTGCAAACAGATAAATATCTCTAATTTCTGAAGAAGGAAATAAGGTCCAATGTTTATTGATGAGCACTTTAAGTAGTTGAAAGTTTTGTTCTGATTTTTCAATAGTTGCGTTTTCAAGGCTTTCAATTGAGTTGTAACAACGGTAATACAAAGCTACCGCCGGAACTTCCAAATATTCTCCTGACTTGACCAAGGCCAATACCTCTGGCAATAATTTCAAATCATAAATCTGGCCGGACATGGTCTGGTGCGATTGGATATTACAGCTCAAGCGAAGGATACTCGAAATGTAGGAAATAGTCAATTGATCAGCGATGGACTGAAATTTCATTTTACCACTTCTTCGTTGCGGCATGGTAAAAACCGCTTCTTCCAAACCTAATTGGTGTTTTTGAAAATAAAACTTACTGTCCCGAAACGGTTCTTTTTCTATAAGGTTTTGAGCCAATATCAATTCCTTTTCAAAAAAGACTTCCAATCCTTTTTTTCGTAAGGATTGGCAAAGGTACTGCTGTGTTTGAACCGGATCATTTTCAAATTCAGCTTGCGAAAGGTATTTTTTTAAGATTTTTAAAAGAAAAGAAGTCGTGTGCCTAAGCTTTTTTTCATCAAAAGCTTCATTTGGAAAAACGTGTTTAAACACCCTTTTGCGATTAAGCATCTCGGGTTTTAAACTAGCCAAAGCAGTTTCCAGGTATTGAAAAAGCAGCAAGATATCTTTCCGCTGATTAAAGTAAGGCGAACGAACGAATTTTCTAAATTCGCGCCAATCCCGTTTGGAAAGTCGCTTAAAATAAACAATCAGGTTACTTTTTTGCATTATTAATCATCAGTTTTATTTGATAAAAATAACTTTATTTTATTGATAATCAATTAAATAGTTTTTTAAGTTGATTTATTTTTTATAAAAAATGTTTTTGAAATTGCATGATTAATTTTGGACTTTTGAATAGTGCACCGCTGAAATCATTTGAAAATTTTATCATTAATAAAGAAGACTTTGCTTCTTATTAGAAAAACAAAACGCGTTTTTGGAGAAATTCTAAAAAAGTGTTTCGTTCTAAAAAAAATAAACTATGAATAAATCAATATTGATAACCTTAGTGGTGGTATTTTTTGTTCCTCTATTTTCGAATGCACAGGGTTGGGAGAAAACCTATGATGGAGGTGTTGATGAGTTTGTGTTTTCGGCTGACCGAACACTTGATGGAGGCATGATCATGGCGGGTACTCAGAATGATGATAATACAGGCATGGATACTCCTTTTATTTATAAAACGGATATCGATGGAAATTTGCAATGGGAGTTTTACAAAACTGAAGCGACAAACACTTTTGTCAGAACAGATGCGGTTCTTGCTTTGAGTGATGGGAATATATTCTTTTCTTATTCATCCAGTCCCACACTTCCAAATAATACCGGCGCTATACTTGAAAAACTGGACGCTGCAGGAAACGTAATTTGGTCAACTGCAATAAGCGAAGATACTTTGGGTTGGGTAAAAGATGTAAAAGAATCTCAAACGGGAGCTATTTATATAGCTGCTGGTTACATGAGTGCATCAAATAGCCAGCAATCAACCAGGATAATAAAGATGGATTCGGATGGGAATGTCATTTGGACACAAGGATTTGAAGATCCTGATTTGCCCCATTGGGTTGGAGGGCTTGCGCTTTGTAGCGACGGAGGAGTAGCGGCTTTTGGTTATTACGGATACTTTAATGATAATCAAAGTGCCTTTGCTAGTAAAATGGATGCTAACGGGAATATCCTTTGGGAGCACGATTATTTCAAGGAAGATGCGCAATTTGCCATCGATGG
>CBDCPZ010000010.1:0-24420 GCA_965220465.1 Saprospiraceae bacterium
ACAACGGTGACGGAATAATTTCCGGGTTCTAAATTACTGATCATTGGGTCTTCACTTCCATTGCTCCAATCATAAACAAAAGGAGCTGCACCTTCGATAGTTATAGCGCTAGCTGAGCCATTATTATTTCCAAAGCAATCAATATTTGTTGTTTCAATTGCTACATCAAAAATACAGGAAAAGGCTTCAACCAAACCACAGCCTTCGATCGTACATCCGTTTGAATCTGTGATTGTAACACAATAGGTTCCAGGTGACAAATTTTCTATTAATTGAGAACTCGCTCCGTTACTCCACGAATAGGAATAACCTATGGCACCACCATTAATGTCCACATTTGCTGATCCGTCATTTGAGCCCACCGAAGTTTCGTCAGTAGTAATTACTGTTAAAAGCAATGGTGAAGGTTCTTCTATAAAAATGGTTTCCGTAACCGAACAGCCTCCGTCATCTGTTACTGTTACGGTATAGGTTCCAGGGTTTAGATTTTCAATAGTTTGCTCTTCAGAACCATTGCTCCATTCAAAAGCAAAAGGATCGGCTCCATTTTGTGGCTCAGCCGTAGCAATACCGTCATTAAACCCAAAACAAGAAATATTTTCGCTAATAATCAACACATCCAAATTTTCACAATCAAATTTGTTGACAGTAACCATCGTAGAATCAACACATCCGTTGTCATCCGTGATCGTTACAAAATATTCACCAGGTGCCAGATTTTCGATTTCAGCAGTCGTGGCTCCATTGCTCCAATCAAAATCGATATTTCCTGTGCCACCAGTTGCTGAAGCTGTTGCTGTTCCATCATCCGCGTCAACAGCCGTTTCGTCCGTGGATATAGCTATTACCACAAGTTCTTCAGGCTCGTTGATCGTAATCGCATCTTCAAAAGTACAACCACTATCGTCTGTAACTGTGACCGAAATATTTCCTGCTGTTAAATTGCTTGCCGCAGCAGTTGTAGCTCCATTGCTCCAACTATACGTGTAAGGCTCATCACCACCGACAGCGGATACTGAAGCTTCTCCGTCCTCTCCTCCAAAGCAGGATACGTCAATACTTTCATTGATTTCAGCACTAAAATTTCCGCAATCAAATTCGTTGACAATTACTGAGGTGGTAGCAGAACATCCGTTTTCATCAAAAACCGTAACTGAATATGTTCCTGGCTCAAGATTGGTAATTATCTGTGTCGTTTCCGCGTTTGACCAGGAAAACAAAATAATTCCTGTTCCACCTGTTGGATTTGCTGTTGCTGTGCCGTCGTTTGCATTTGGAGCGGTTTCATCTGTGGAAGTTACGCTAACATCTAACATGGGAGGATCATCCAAAGTGACTTCAACATTTTCAGAGCAACCACCAGAATCCGATACCGTTACAGAATAGGTCCCGACACAAAGATTTATAGCAGTTTCTGATGTTTGATTATTTGCATTTGCATCCCATTGGTATGTAAAGGGTGGTGTTCCATTTTCTACAGAAACTGACGCTACCCCATCACAATCTCCTGAACAGCTAATCTCACCGGGCAAAGGAGTCAAGCTCAAATTGCAAGGCAATGAAACGTTTATATTAATATTGTCTAAAAATAATCTGTTACCGTAACCGGACTTGTTTATAAAAGCTATCGAAAGGTCAGAAAATCCATCAAAATCACTTAGGTCAATGTTCTCGGTCCTCCATTGAGAAGGAACTGGTGTAAACAACCCGGTTGTTGCTGGAGCAGTTGCCAAGCCTGTATTTCCGTCAGCGTAAATTAAATAATCATAAGTCACCCCACAATCCGTAGAAACGAAAACAATCAAGCTGTCGAAAAAAGTGCTGTTATAAGGAGCATAAGCTACATCAAAATCTAAAGTAGCTCCCACTACGCTTGAAAAATCATAAATTGGAGTGATCAAAGCGTCAACCGTTCCATTCGGATTGTTTCCACCACTTCCATCAAAATTATTAAACACAGCAGAAGCATCTCCAATTCCGTAACCCGAAGCATCGGTGGTACGCTCCCACTCAAAATCATCATTGTTAATATTGTATTGAAAAACGCCATTAATCGTAGGATCAAAGGCCATAGCTTCAAAGTCCTCTAAAAGCGGTAAATTTTCAAGGATGATCGTGACAGGTTCCACCGTCATTGCATCATTTGAAGGCTGTTCGTCCATTACACCATTTGGATCCTGTGTAAAAACATCAAAAGTATAAGTTCCACCCGGAGGCATATAAGGAGCTAAGGAAACATCAACCATTTCTCCGGAAAGCAAATTATCAACCCAAATAAAATCAACAGGCATTCCTCCATTTATTTGATAAGTGATGGTTACTGTTGTTAAAATTTCACTGCCAAAGTTTTTCAAAGTCACAATTGGAATAATCATTCCGGTTCCACATTGGTTCGAAGCAGGCTCAATAATAGCAGAAATTCCTGCATCATTTTCCATAAAACTACAAACCGTCGCTGCGTTTTGTGTCAACGGCAATCTGCTTCCATATCCCCAACCGTTTGAAGTTCCATCCAAAACCGAACGCATTAGATTGATTTGTTCATCAGAAAATGAGGTATAACAAGCATCATTATTGACATAATCCATATAATTGACATACATGTGTTCATTGCCACAACTTGAAGGACCAGTTGGAAATCCGTTATTGCAATTCAAGCCAGGAGTATAATCAGCGGTTGGTGCATCAATATTTGGTGTATCATCTATCCCGTCATCTCCCGAACAACTCTCATCGTTAAAAGTATGCGGAAGCCCAAGATAATGACCCGTTTCATGCGTTAACGTTTTATAACCGGATTGCCCGAATCCCGGTCCGCCAAACCACCGATAATCGACTACAGAACCGTCAAGCGAAGTCCCGATGACTCCATTTGTCGGATAATATGCCCAACCGGTAGTACCTCCTCCACTTGTAGTTCCAGGAATTCCAACCACATAAATATTATAATATTCATCAGAATCCCACCAAGTTGCCGGTTTAATTTCATCATCGATATTATTGTTATTAGAATCAGGGCCAGTGACTTCGATATCTTGCCTGGTTATCCCATTGGTTGGATCGCCGTTGGGATCAACAAATGCCATACAAAACTGAATTTCGGGGTTTCCGGCAGCATCTTGCCATTGGGCTGGCGTATCGTCGAAGTTTGGATTTGTAGCGCTAAAATCTTCATTGAGAATGGCAATCTGAGCCAAAATGCGATCTTCTGAAAGGTTGGCTCCTGTACCAATTGCTTCACCATTATGAATTACATGAACGACCACAGGAATATTAATAATCGGAGGTGCCGAGCGATCGTTTGATGTTATTTTTGAAAGATGAGGAATCCCTTGTTTTAAAAATTGTTCAATTTCCCTGGCCAAGTCAGGGTTATTTTTTGAAAGCCTTTCTATGGCTTGATCAATTCCACATTTTTTAACGTCATAGCCTGAATTTGTATGATCCTCCGAAATAGGATTAACGGGAGCCTGAGCTTTTAAATTTGAATTTGCTGTTCCAAAAAATAAAAGGCAAATCAAAAAAGCCTGAATAGATTTCAAGTTCATTTTTAAAAAAATTCAATTAAAACAATCAGGGGTAATTTTTAACTCGGGAAGTTCGAATGGTAACATTTAGTAGTTCAGCAAACCCTCAAAATACGTTCAAAATTCTTCTGAACTCCTTTAAATCGCTATTACAAAATCAATCAAATGTTTAGCCAAATAAATCTGAAAATTATCGGTTTACAAAAATCATGGACATTTACTTTTCTTTTGGTTGGTTTTGATCAACAAACTCAGCCCAGTCGCTCATTGCTTTTTTTCCCGTTTCGCCAAATGCCCGTGCCTTTTCTTCAGGAATATTAAACAGCTCTTCTATTTTTGAATAAACCATGTTCGCCACTAATTCGTTTTTAAGCATTTTGGAAACATTGTCTTCTTTAACGGGTTTGTCTGTATTGTCTGCTTCTTCAAAAACCGATTTTATTTTATTATATGTTTTGTGAGACGCTTGTAAAATAGCCAGCCAATCTGAAGGGCTTTTTGATTCTTCATTTTGAGTGTGTCTTTCTTTGACTTCTTCAAAATAATTCAATTCCTCGTCCGAAAGCGTTTGATCATTATTTATATCGTCATTTGGGATTGCGTTATTGTCATAGGTAAAATTTTCTGACAACTTTTGCAAAATAACTTCAACCCGCTCATCATTTTGCATTTCATAATTTCTGACCTGCTTTTTCCCTCCACCTGACAAAGGATTATCTGTAATCTGAACGGTTTCAGAACGCTCATAAACGCTGCCTCCATTATTTTTTAAAACAATGAAAGCAATGAGCAATAACGCGATCAACAGAATGATCATCTCGGGAAAGCTTATTAATTTTCGTTCTGGATCCATAAAAATGTGTTGTTTAAAATTTAAACAAACCCTGAAAGGCGTTGTTGAAGGAGGTCATTCTTTTTTCTTAAATTCAAAAAAGTAACCTACAGCAATTTGTAAATTGCGGTTGTATTGACTGACATCCAGAGATTCTCCATTATCGTCCGTATAATTGATATCTACAATATTTTGTAAACCATAATTGTAGGATACAATAATGAAAAAATTCTTAAAAGATCCTCTCACCGAACCAACAACCCCAGAATCCGAAGATTTTATGGTATCAAAATCTTTTGAGCTTTGCCAGCTATTCTCTCCTATTTTTATTTTTTCGTCAAGCTTCAATCCGATGTTAAAACCTAAACCAACAGCAAGAAATTCGAAAATCTGATATTCTACCTTTGGTAAAACATCCAAATAAATAAATTGAATTTTCTGAGCACTCATAAATTGAGTCTCATCAATCATGTAACCTTTTAAAGAATATTGAATATCTGTGCTGACAGAAAGTTTTGAGTTGATATTATACTTTGGAATTACACCAAAAAAGTAATAAAGGGCATGCTTAGTATTAAACCCGTCATATCCGTCAATTTTCACGTCTTGTTTTATATTTGGAATATTTATTCCACCGGAAGCACCAAGTGAAAATTGAGCGTTAAGTCCTTGAAAAGTAAATAAACCGATTGCAATTAAGAAAATGGTTCGTTTCATTGTTTTTTGTTTTTATAGCTCTATAAATATTTTAAAAATCCATTTTAAGTCTCAGATTTATCCTTCTTGAAGTCAAATAATTCGGAATCGCATACTGCGTATTATAAATCGTTTTAATCCAGGTATTCGAAGCCACATTGGCTACTTTCAGCAAATTAAAGATTTCCAAACTCAGCCAAGTGCTTCTCGAAAACCGGAGGGGATGGTTTGGCTTTTTAGCCCTTCTTTGTTCGTCCCACAATTGCACTGCAAAACCGATATCTACGCGGTGATAAGCAGCAAATCGGTAGGTGTTTCTATAAACAATATTGTTATTAGGCAAACCGTAAGGAAGACCAGTTCCAACCGTAAAATTAAGGTGCATTTTAAAGTTTTCGTTCTTTGGCAAATAATCCTGAAAGAACACAGACAAAGTTAAAAATTGATCGGTTGGACGCGGAACATCTTTAACTTCAGTCGCCTCGGTATCTCCAATATCCCGCTTGAGATGCTGCACACCATCCAATGTTTCTCTTGCTCGGAGAAGTGAAAGATTGATCCATGATTCTGCTCCCGGTACAAACTCACCGTTCAAACGCAAATCCAATCCTGCTACATAGCCGGTTGCATCATTCACTCCTGAATATCGAATTCGGACATTGTCCACATCGTAAGAAATGACATCCCACAAATATTTATAATAGATTTCGGAAATCAGTCTGAATTTCTTCGGATTATTTTTACCACCGTAAAAATCCCAGGTCAATCCTCCGACAATGTGTACCGATTTTTGAGACAAGGTGTTTTCTTGAACGACTCCCTCTCTATCCCGCAATTCCCTGTAAAAAGGAGATTGGTAATATAAACCGGTTGCCAAACGAAAAGAGATATCTTTTTTCCATTTAAGCGGCTGATATAAAAACTGAGCTCTTGGCGAAACAAAGAATTCTTTATTCAAATCCCAATAAGATGCACGAACCCCAAGGGTTATTTTCATTTCTTTGACCGTATCCTGAACAGAATATGTGTCTTGCACGTAAACATTGAAACGGTTGGAATTCAGGGAATTACGCGTTTTTAAAACATCATAAACCAAAACTTGTAAAGTATCGTATCGCAGAGAATATCCAGCTGAATCAAGCCTTTCCCATTCATTAATCCGGTCATCAATAATTTCACGTTGATATTTTCCACTCCATTGAATGAAATGGCTTTTCGTCGTATTTAAATCTTTGGTATCAATCTGAAGTTCAATCCCGCCTTTGTGTTCTAAATTAGCAACAGTGGATTCGAGGTAATTTCTAACAAATACCTGTTGGGTTCCGGTACCTAAAACGGCAACCACTTCTCCAAAATCATCGCTGCCCAACCCGGATTCAATCTGCCCTAACAAATAGTCACCAATGATATCAATCCGTTCGATTTCATTGCTTTTAAAAGCAGAAGTAAGAAATTTTAAATAATAAGGATTACGCTTCCGGTCGGGTAAATAGGTAAAAGACAGGCCTCCCATACTTGTTGTAAAATTATCAATTTCCTGACCCTCAAAAACTGTGGATAATTCTAACGCAAAGTCAATCAAACCCAGCGCTGTACTTCGCGAGGAAGGAATAAATTGATATTCACTTCTGTTGTAATCTGCCATTAAACCAACTTGCCAGTTGCGATTGATATCATAAGTAATATAAGCTTGAATATCCGCAAAATTTGGGGTGTATTCTCCTTCAGTATCTAAGGTTCCTAATAAATATTTTGTGGTTTTGTATCTTGCTCCGACTAGGTATCGAACTTTATTATAATTGTCCTTTCCAGCTTTAAAACTACCCTCAATATGTGCTGATCCTCCTAAAAAACTCAATCCAACTGAAGCTCTTAGTGAATCGGGGCGTTTGTAACTGACATCCAAAACGGAGGACAGTTTATCGCCATATTTTGCCTCAAAACCTCCTGAAGAAAATGACAAATCCCGAATCAGATCGATATTCGGAAAGGTTAATCCTTCTTGCTGACCAGACCGGATAAGTTGTGGCCGATAGATTTCAAAATCATTTACATAAACCAAGTTTTCGTCATAATTACCTCCACGCACATTATATTGCGAACTCAATTCACCACCGGTTCCGCTGCTTGTTCCTAAAGCAATAGCTGGCAATACGCTTTCAAAATTTCCGGTTGTTGTGGGAATGTATTTGAGTTGTTTTACATTTTCTTTGATCATTCCGTCATCCTGTATCCTACTTTCTGTCACAACAACTTCAATATTCGATTCTGATGAAGAAAGCACTACATCTACTTTTCTGCTTGCTCCATTACTCAAAGGGTTTAAGCGGGAAGATCCTTCTTTATAACCGATTCGGGTAAAAATAATAGTCAAACGCTCATTCACAGGAACCTTTAAAACATACTCTCCTTTTGAGTTTGATTCTGTAGCGATATTTGTGTTTTTTATATAAACGGTGACAAATTCAACAGGCTCGCCGGTTAAGGCATCAGTAATATTTCCAAAGATGGTTGCTTCATCACCGGTTTGCGCCAGTAGGAATTGAGTGGTAAAAAGAAGAATTAAACAGGGTGTAAAAAAGTGTTTCATCAAGTTGCTTTAATTGTAGGTGCTTAAAAATATTAAAGCCAGATGCAATCAAAAGACTGCTCTGGCTTTTAAAAATTTAACCTTTATTCGGTTGCGGCGTCATTCTCAAATAAGGTTTTATTACTTTATAACCTTTTGGAAATTTCGCAGCAATTTCTTCGGTTGGAATCGATGGAACAACAACGCAATCTTCGCCATCTTGCCAATCTGCCGGTGTAGCTACACTATGGTATGCCGTCAATTGTAAAGAATCAATTACACGAAGTATCTCGTTAAAATTTCTTCCTGTGGCAGCAGGATAAGTCAGTGTAAGTTTCACTTTTTTGTCTGGGCCTATCACAAAAACAGAACGAACAGTAGCAGTCGCAGAAGCATTAGGATGCAGCATTCCATAAAGGTTGGCTACTTTTTTGTCTTCATCCGCGATCAGTGGAAAATTCACTAATGTGTTCTGAGTTTCGTTGATATCTTTGATCCATCTTTTGTGATCCTCCAGGCTATCAACACTTACCGCCATAACCTTTACATTTCTTTTGTCAAATTCATTTTTCAATTTAGCAGTACGTCCAAGTTCTGTAGTACAAACGGGTGTAAAGTCAGCAGGGTGCGAAAAGAGCAAACCCCAGTTTTCTCCTAAATAATCGTAAAAATTAATTTTACCTTCAGTTGTTATGGCTGTGAAATTAGGTGCCATATCTCCAAGTTTGAGTGACATAATATTTGAGTTTTATGGGTTAAAAAATTAAATCAATGTTTTCAATCACAATATCCAAACTTTAAAAAGAAAATTGAATTTCACTTATTTGGATCACAAGCTATTTTGAGTGTGCGATCAAATTATTAAAATCTTATAAAATAGTACCTGAATTTACACGGAAATGTTATTATTTTCAAAAAAATCACTGAACCGCAACTCAGTTTTTGAACGTAATAACTCCTTTTTTTGAGTGTACGTGGCATGACAAAATATGTGGGCGCGGGTGCCGGCTATGTGTATAGCCTTTATTTTGTCTAGATTTTTTTGCTTCGTTTTTTCATCAATGGAAAAAATGAAGGCGCCGCAGGCATTGTCCATAAGAACCACATGTTAATTCGATTGATTCGCCACGTTTGGGAATAACTCAATTATTTTTTAACAAAAAGTGTAACATCAGTTTGTAAATTCAAATTCTTAGGTGTCACTTAAATTACTTCAGTAAAATACATTCAAAGAGTACTTAATCTACTACCTTAAAAACCCTGCCTAATTTGAATGGTTTTTATAATATGTTTAAAGAAATTAAAATATGTGCTATCCAAAAAACGATGTTTAAACCATCAAAGTATTCTGGCCAATACTTTTCATACGGGAAATTGTGTCTTGTGGGTTCTCAGCTTTAAAAACACTGCTTCCAGCTACGAGTACTCTGGCTCCGGCTTTGAGCAATTCCTCTGCATTTTGAAGTCCAACACCTCCGTCAATTTCAATAACGGTTGAAAGGTTTTTGACCTGAATCATCTCAGCAAGCTTTCTCACTTTTGGAATAGTTTGATAGATAAATTTTTGGCCACCAAAACCTGGGTTGACAGACATAATTAAAACGAGATCAAGCTCTTGTAAAATATCCTCGAGCAAATGAACCGGGGTATGTGGATTTAAGGCAACTCCGGCTTTTGCACCGGTGGCTTTTATTTGTTGGATAGTACGGTGCAGATGTGGGCAGGCTTCATAATGAACAGTGATCACGTCAGCGCCTGCCTCGCGAAATTGTTCAATATACTTTTCAGGTTCGACGATCATCAGATGGATGTCCAAAGGCTTTTTTGCAATCTTTTTAATTGCTTTTACGATAAACATTCCAAAAGAAATGTTCGGTACAAAACGGCCGTCCATCACATCAACGTGAAACCAGTCAGCTTCACTGTTGTTAATCATTTCAATATCACGGCCCAGATTTGTAAAATCGGCTGCTAAAACGGAAGGTGCGATAAGATGCTTCATTTTGCAAATTTATCGAATATAAATGCCCTTGCAAAAAAAATATTAGAAAAGAATATTAAACTGCTTTTTTATCGACGTGGGTTATTTGGTTTTCTTCTAAAATGGATTGCCGCATATATTTCAAAAGCAGTTGAACCACAGCAAGAACATCTTTTTCACAATAAACAGCGATGCGATCCAAATCTTTTTCTTTCCAATAAATACTTCCAACTTCGCTGCCATCGATATCGTCTTTTGGAGAAGGAATTCCAAACACATTGGTTAATAGATCAAGAGAAGTATAATGTTTGTAATCGCCAAATTTCCACAATTCCAAAGTGTCCAAAAAATGTTTGGTCTCCCAAGGTTTTTTACCAGCTACGTCAATCGACCTGGGAAGCGGTAATTGATTAATTACCAAACGTCGACAAATATATGGCATATCAAATTCGCGAATATTATGCCCGCAAAAAAAATGTTTATTCGGATTGTTATAATATTGATCGACCAATTGAGAAAACTCCTTTAGCAAAATTCCTTCATCGTCATTGGCAAAGGATTTCAAACGCAAAGCAAGTTGTTTTGTATCCGGATTGCGAACAACAATTCCAACCGAAATACAAACAATTTTTCCAAACTCAGCGAAAATTCCTGCCTTGTCACTATAAAGCGTATTTGCTTCATCATCTTCAATTTCTTCGTCGTATTTTCGTAATATCTGGCGACTTTTTAGTTTCCATAATTTTTGAAAATTTTCAGTTAATTCTTCGTACCCCGATTGCTCAGAGACCGTTTCGATATCAAGGAAAAGTACATTGGCGATGTCAAGATTTTCTAACATAGTCTAAAAGGTTTTACAACTCTCCAAAAAATTATTCAATTACGTTTCACATAAAAGTAAGACGCAAATTGAATCCGTTTTCCATAAAATTATCAAAATTTAACAACCTTGAAAACATTACGTGAATGTTTTATAATCAATTCGATGAAATTTTAAAATTATCATAAATCAGGACAATATATTGCAAACTATAACCGATTAGTTACTTTGACTTTTAAGACACAAAAGTTTTTTTTTATCGTTACACTAAAAAGTCAATCAAAGTACGTTATTATAATTAAACCATTAATTTAAGTCTAATTCAACAGTTGGTTCGAAATTATATAATTAGATAAAAAATATTTATATTAGAAATTTTGAAACCATTTGTAAACCTAAAATCACCAATTATGAGTTTCACAAAAGATTCAAAGCAAAAATTAACAGCCATTGCCGCCGTAGTTATTGTAGCATTATTAGGACTCAATGCCTTTTTGGTCTACAACAAAATCAGCCAGGACCGGCAAATTGAAGCCCAAAACATGGAATTGGAAGAAGCTGAGCAACTTAAAGTAGAACTTGAAAAAGAATACTATGATGCATTAGCTCAATTGGAAGGAATGCGCGGGCAGGCAGAAAATCTGAATGCACTTATTGACCAGCAAAAAGAGGAGCTGACAGCTCAAAAAGAAAAAATTGACAGAATGATTAGCCAGGGCAAATCATCTAAAAATGAGCTCGCTTCTGCACGGGAACAGATATCTCAATTGAAGGCTCAGCTTGACAATTACTTAGTGGAGATCAATACGCTCAAAGAGGAAAACATGATGCTTGCTGATGCAAACATGCAATTGACAGAAGATAAGAGAATGTTATCGGATGAGGTCTCTAAAGAGCGAACAATGAATGATGAACTATTGACGGCAAAAGCTGCTTTGGTAAGTGAAAAAGAAAGTCTTGAATCAGAAAAATCTGCACTTTCTAAAAAAGTTAATTATGCATCAGTCATTAAACTAAGTGAAGTTACTGCCACAGGTTATAAAAACAAACAAAGTGGTAAGGCGAAAAAGAAAAACTACGCCAACAATGTTGAGTATCTTCAAATTTGTTTCAACACCACTGCAAACGAAATTGCAGAGGCTGGTATGGAGCAATTTTATGTTCGGATTATCAATCCAATTGGCGAAACATTGGCGGTAGAAGATCTTGGATCTGGTATTACAACCAATACAAAAACCGGGGAAGAAATTCGCTTCACTCAGGTTAAAGAATTGGATTACAACAATGAAGAAATGGCAGCTTGTTTTAACTGGCAACCAAATACTCCTTTTTCGAAAGGAACCTATGATGTTGAAGTTTATAACAAAGGATACTTAGCCGGAAATGGTTCGGTTACTTTGAAATAAATATAATTTCAGATAAACAAAACCTGTTTGTTTTACAATTGTAATGCAAGCAGGTTTTGTTTTTTAGCACGGTATAAACTAAAATGGGAGAAAACAAAGTTTAATTTATTACAGTTTTAAAACACAACCGGCTAAATCGTTAAAAAACCTTTGTTAATTCATGAAAACAGTATACTTTCTTGCGTTTTTAGTGATTCCATTTCTTCCAACCAATGACTCCAAAGTCAAGTGGTTGTCTCCCATAGAGCATGATTTTGGAGATATCAAACTCAAAGTAGCAGCTTCACATAGTTTTGAATTTGTGAATATAAGCGATGGACTTTTAACAGTTGATAATGTCCGGACTTCTTGTGGGTGCACAGCTTCCGATTGGGAGGAAGAACCAACAGAAGCAGCCGACTCCAGTGCTATCAAAATCACCTACGATGCGGCCAAACCTGGTTATTTTCGTAAGAAAATAAAAGTCTTTTTTCATGGTCAACGGAAAGCTGAAGTACTTTACATCGAAGGTTTTGTGGTGGATGATTCAAATTAAAGCTTTCTGTTTTATGGTCTATAACTCATCTCCTGTCGAAGGATTTCAACTATAGCTCTATCTTTGGTATTTAATTACACTTGCTAATTCGCTTTTTAAGTTATATTTGCAGCGATTAGTAAATAGGTGTACTCCCGATAGTTTAAAGTACGCAACAATTCTTTTTTATAAAAGTAAAATATTTTGGTTTGCGTTTTTTATATCACTCATTAAATTCCAAAAAGTGAGCATTCTGATATTTATCATTATTTATTTCGTTCTCGTTTTTGTTACGCTTTATAAAGTGTTTGAAAAAGCCGGAGAAGCAGGCTGGAAAGCGCTAGTTCCAGGCTATAATTTTGTAGTTTGGAGCAAAATAGTTGGTCAGCCAGGCTGGTGGGCCTTGCTCCTTTTGATCCCTATCGTCAATATTTTTATCTATGTTGGTTTATGCGTTGATATGGTTCGGTCATTTGGAAAATATTCTTTCAAAGATTCTGCTCTTGCGGTTATTTATGCACCAATTCCATTCTATCTTTTGGGTAGTAAAAAAGAAGAAAAATATCTGGGCAAAACCATCCAAATAGAAAAGGAATATGCTAAAAAGATAGTTGAAGCTAGAGAAAAGGACGATAAATATCAGCTTAAAAAATTGGAAGCCAATAATCCGTACACCAAAAGTGTAGGCCGCGAATGGGCCGAAGCGATCATCTTTGCAGTATTTGCCGCTGCGTTTATTCGGATGTTTTTAATAGAAGCTTATGTGATCCCAACCTCATCTATGGAGGGGTCACTTCTGGTCGGAGATTTTTTGTTCGTAAGCAAAGCACATTACGGTATTCGAACGCCACAGACTGTTATTCAGTTTCCATTGATCCATAACATGATACCATTTTTAGGTGGTGAATCTTATCTAAAATCACCAAGTGTAAAAATGCGAAGATTAAAAGCAATTGAAAAAATTGACAATAATGAACCCGTTGTATTTAATTATCCGGAAGGAGATAGTGTTTATGTAACTCCCGGCAGAACTTACAGTGTTTATGATATACGCAGGATGAATGGTAGCTTGGCAAGACTTAACAAAGAATTTGGATTAAGAGTGCGGCCGATCGATAAAATGGATCATTATATTAAACGATGTATTGCTATTCCGGGTGATAAGATTGAAATCAAAGACCGTCAAGTTTACCTCAACGACCAGGTTGCTGAAAATCCGAAGCAACTTCAATTTCGGTATAATGTCAACTCTCAGGGTGTGATATTAAATAAAAAGAAACTCAACGAATGGGGAATTAGCGATGAAGATATCAATCGCAAGCAACAAGCCCTCAATGCTCAACGGAATGAATTAGTCCTCAGTCAGGAACAGCTTGACAAAATAAAAGCACTTGGAGATAATATTCAAATCGAAAACGTGAGCATGGCTCCCGAGCCTACAAGACTGTTCCCTCATGATCCCAAACATTTCCCAGATTGGACCATCGACAATTACGGGCCAATTACAGTTCCTGCGGCTGGTGCAGCTGTTAACTTGAATCCTTCAAACATTGCTTTGTATAAACGAATTATTGAAGTTTATGAAGGACCAAACAACGTCAATGTTAAAAATGACAAAGTTTTTATTAACGGACAGGAAGCAAGTTCTTACACTTTCCATCAAGATTATTATTGGATGATGGGTGATAATCGTCACAACTCTGAAGATTCCAGGTTTTGGGGTTTTGTCCCGGAAGACCATGTAGTTGGAAAACCACTATTTATTTGGTTTTCTACAAAAGACGGCAGCATGTTTAATGGCATTCGATGGAATCGTATTTTTTCCGGAGCCACTAAAATGTAGCAGACCAAAAGGTAAGAAGGCTAAAAGGTTAGTGGTTTTTTTGCTTTGGTATTTGTTTTGATTCCATTTCTCTTTTTCAAAGGGCTCATTTGCATTAATAATTCAGTTGCTAAAAATCAAAAACAGCGAGAAGGAGTTTTATATCTACATTATTTTATATATTTGGTTCCAGTAAAAAACCCAATTCAGCAACTTGAAATTTTCAATCCATGCTTGACAAGATAATTGCTTTTTTTAAAAATTTATTTGGCGGTGGTTCAAAATCAAAACCTGCAACCACTCCACCGAAAGTAGTAAAAGATCCACCAAAGGAAAAGCCAAATACTACTCCAGCAAAAGCACCAATTCCTGAACCAGATCAACCTACGGATGCTGCTGAAATTAAGCCCGACACAGCTTCCACAATAATTGTTGTTAGTGAAGAAGAAGTTGTAATTTCTAAACCCATTGACGATCCGGTAGAAGAAAAACCAAAGCCTGATCCTGTCCCGGAACCAACAAAACCAAAAACCAAACAAAGATATTTATGGTGCCTCGATAATGGCCACGGCAAACAGACCGCCGGAAAACGCTCTCCAAAATTTGATAATGGCACTCAGTTTTTTGAATATGAATTTAATCGGGATATTGTAAAACGTATCATTGAGCAACTGGACGATTTGGGGATTCAATCTTTTAACGTAGTTCCTGAAGTCGATACTGATAATTTTTTACAGGGTCGTGTAGACCGTGCCAATGAAAAGAAGTCTGATCTTCCTAAAATTTTTCTTTCTATACATGCAAATGCTTTTGGAAATAGTAGCTGGGAAACTCCTAAAGGAATTGAAACCTGGCATTTTCATAACAGCAAAAGTGGCCAAGCCCTTGCTGCTATTTTTCAAAAACATCTAATTGCAAAAACAGGCTGGGCCAATCGAAAGTTGAAATCTTATCCTGGTTCAAAACAATTTTATGTGCTTCGCAATACCAATATGCCTGCGGTTTTAACCGAAAATGGATTTTATACCAATAAAGAAGAATGCGCGCTTTTAATGAAAAATGAAATTCGACAAAAAATCGCCGATGCACATGTTGCTGCTATTTTGGAGATTGAAAAGAATGGAATTTAAATTGGTCAAAGCTAACTAAATTATTAATTTTCCATTTATGACCAAACAGTTGAAATTTTTTATCGTTTTTTTTGGATTGGTGCTGTTATTTTCCTGTAAAAATTCAACCAACGAAAAATCAAGCTCTCCCGAAAAATCCATAGAAAACAAAACAAATTCACTTCGATTCGAATCAAAATATTTTGAAAAAAAAGGAGGAGAATGCAAACAAGACCATATAAAATGTGTGGTCATCAAACTCAAATACCCGGTTGCAATTGAAGGAAATGAAAAAACACGCAATTCGATCAATCAGTTTGTTAACAACATGGTTTTGGAGTCGATCGTGCCAGATCTCAATGAAAACATTACAGACTTCAACACGGCTTCCAATCAATTGCTTAAATACTATCAGGACCAAATAACTGAATTTCAGGACTATGAATTAGGATGGGAAGTCGAAGTTGACGGAACTGCTGAAGTCGTCGGAAATTATGCCGTTATCTCTTTGCCAACCTATTCCAATTTGGGCGGAGCTCATCCAAACCACCATACTTCAATTGCCAATTTTAATCTCAATACCGGTAAGGAAATTAATTTTATGGATTTCGTTAAAGATGTCAAAGCTTTTAAAGAACTCGCTCAAAAAAGATTTATCGAAGCTCGTATTTCGGATTATGATTTGAGCAATGTGGATATTAATGATTTTTTCTTTGGCGAAGGGTTTCAGTTGCCTGAAAATTTTGCTGTAAAAAAAGAAGGGATCTTTTTTTATTACAATCCTTATGAAGCCGCTCCTTATGCGCTTGGCACCACAGAGTTTACGATTTCTTTTACCGACCTTGAAGGGATTGTAAAGCTGTGATTGAAAAGGAAAATTACAAGCTGGAATTGAATTAAGATAAACCAGAAGCAAGATTAAGTTGAAAAAATAATATATTGCCAAAAGCAGATAAATTTAGCTACAAACAAAATACAAACCGATGCGAACGTTTATACTTTTTTTCCTTTCTTTTATGGTAATAAACGCCAATTCATTTGCTCAACAATTGCCAAATACAAACATCCTTTTGTTTGATTTAAACCAAAAAACAGATAGCGTTTTCCAGTTTTCCAATCCAAAGTTTATAACCGGTTTTAATCCAAAAGGGTATAATAATCAACCGTATTTCATGAGTGATTATGAAATATATTTGACCACTCAATTTCCGGAAGACACGACACAGACGGACATTTATGCGCTTGATATAAAAGCAAATAGTTTGACTCAAATAACTGCTACCGTGGAAAGCGAGTACTCGCCAACATTGGTTCCTAATAGAGGTGAAGAAAACAAACAATCCTATTTCAGCTGTGTGCGTGTTGAGGCTGATGAAGAAGGAAGTCAACGGCTCTGGAAATTTCCTTTGGATCGCTCAAATAACGGACAGCCCGTTTTTACTTCCATATTTGATATCGGCTATCATTTTTGGCTGAACTACCGCGAAGTCATGTTGTTTATCGTCGGTAATCCTCACTACCTTGTTGTTGCCAACATCAGGGACCAGTCAAAACGAAATGTAATTTCACATATTGGAAGATGTTTTCAGGAAATGCCAAATGGCGATGTTGCATTTGTCCATAAAATTGATAATTCAACCTGGCTGATCAAAAGAATGCATTCATTGACCTATACGACTCAATTGGTCACTGCAGCTTTGCCAAACAGTGAAGATTTTGCCGTGCTGGGTGATGGAACCATTGTCATGGCAAGTGGCGCAAAAGTGTTTAAGTTTAACAAAGCACTCGATACTACCTGGCTGGAAATAGCAGACTTAAGTTATTATGGCGTTAAGCAAATATCCCGAATCGCTATCAACAAATTGCAAAACAAAATTGCACTGGTTGTAGAATAACAGGAAAAAAGCATGGTCAAAAAAGTCATTTTATTTTCAATTCTTTTGTTTTCCGGTATTTCGCTCGCACAGGCTCAATCTGTAAAAAAGGAAGTTAAAACGTATCGTGAAAAATACAAAGCCGATTTTTTAAAAGAGGAACATTCTCCTTTTTACAATAAAAAAGAAGATTTAAAATACCTGCAATTTTACAAGCCCAAAAAGAAGTATCGTGTTGAATGTACTTTTGAACGAACACCAAAAGAAGAATCTTTCGACATGGCAACTTACAGTGGAAAAACCAAACAATTTGTCAAATACGGAACATTATCTTTCCATCTGAATGGACAGGATTTGCAACTGGCAGTTTATCAAAATCTGATGCTCAAAAAGATGGAAAAATATAAAGAATACCTCTTTATCCCTTTTAAAGATCTGACTAATGGCGAAACGACTTACGGAGGAGGTCGGTATTTTGATATAATGATCAGCGACATCAAAGAAAATCAACTAACGCTGGATTTTAATAAATGCTACAATCCGTATTGCGCCTTTAGTGACGGTTACAACTGCCCGATTCCTCCACAGGAAAACCATCTGGATATACAGATCAAAGCCGGAGAAAAAATGTTTGCTAAAGATTATTGACGGATGTGAAGATGTGCGGATTTTTTGATGTGCGAATGTGTAGGTGTAAGGATTGATTGATTCAATTTATAATTTAGCTCTCGTTTTTCAATAGACCTCCATATTTTGTGGTAATTCATAATTCCATTTGTCAAAAGCAAAATCCCACTCATCTTCGATTTTATCCAGTTCCGCTCGACTAATGGTGTACTTGTTTTTACGATATCCTTTCAAAGAGCTTAAATACTTTTCAAAATTTACTCTTTGGTTCTCAAAATCATCAAAGTCAAAGTAATTATAAATGGCTTCAAGATGGGCAATCGGATCTTTTTCAAACGCTTCAAATTTCACCTCGTAAATACGATCTGATGACACTTTCTTTTTTTGATCGAAATAGTCTGAGTACAGCTTTTTATAAACATCAATAATCATTTCTATAATAAAATCCTGGTTTACTTCATGGAACCAAAGCGTTGGAAATAATTCACGAAAAAACTTCTTGGTGGATAGATAAACCGTGATGGGGTTTCTGTAAATATGAATAAAATTGGCTTGAGGATAACATTCAGAAAGCAGCTTCAAACGTCCGGTATTAACAGGGTTTTTGATGATCATTCTTGTTCCTTTTGAATTCATCAAAGCTTTGGTTATCAGCATTTTGTACTTATCTTCCCAGATTTCAATATCGGATGTTTTAAGCCCTTTA
Organism: Saprospiraceae bacterium; assembly: GCA_965220465.1. Lineage (GTDB taxonomy): Bacteria > Bacteroidota > Bacteroidia > Chitinophagales > Saprospiraceae > JAHDHW01. Next base: position 18,484 of record CBDCPZ010000010.1, read on the forward strand.
AATCGAACAAAATTATCGTAATATTCTTTATAATCTTTCGGGAAATAAAAAAAGTTGTAATAGCTGTGTGGCATTACATTTCCTACCGCAAATTCATCTTCCTGCGGAAAATCAACATTTAGTTTTACATTATCACCCGGCCTTTTTAATGGCATCTTAACTTTCATAAAGTTTTTAAAAATCCATTTACTTTTAAGGTTATTTGGAAACAAAGAATGATAGGTAGAAATAAAAGCTGCATCATCCGAGCGACAAAGTAAATTGTGCAAAAGTGTCGTTCCACTCCGCCAATGTCCCAAAATAAAAACCGGAGGGGTTTGTATTTTATAGTTTTTGGCTTTCCTGTTGATAGTTAAGTCTTCCCAAAGATGAAACGGAGATGCCGCGATTAACAACAACTTGGTTAACAAATATTTTTTATAATATTTTTTCTCAACAAGCCGCCCTTTTGTCGTTTTATTAAAGTTGGAAAGCGTGGATCCGGAAAGTGTGGAAATTGGTGGAATTTTGAACTCTGACATCAATAGTCGTTTAAGAATTTATAGCTTTAATAAAAAACATTGGGGACTAAAGGAGTTCGTACCAAAAGTATAAATTTTCATTCAATATTTAATCATCTTTGTAAAGTTTCAACAGTAACTTTTATGAATAAAACTTTTACTGATCAGTTAGGACGAACAATAAGTTTCAATTTTCCGCCAGAAAAGATCATTTCTTTAGTTCCTTCGCAAACCGAACTTTTATTTTATTTAGGGCTCGAGAAAGAAGTTGTTGGGATTACAAAATTTTGTATTCACCCAAAAGAACAGTTTCAGAAAAAAACTAAAATCGGCGGTACAAAAAACATGAATATTGAAAAAATCGCAACCCTTCTACCTGATTTGATTATTGGCAACAAAGAGGAAAACGAAAAGTTGCAGATCGAGCAATTGGAACAACAATTTCCAGTGTGGATGAGCGATATAAATCAACTTGAAGATGCTTTTGAAATGATTAACCAAATCGGGGAATTGACCAATCGCAGCAAGAAAGCAAATGAATTAAATCACCATTTAAATTTACTGTTCTCTGGTTTCATCAAAAAAGCAGATTCAACTACTTTTAAATCAGCAGCTTACCTTATCTGGCGAAAACCATTTATGGTGGCCGCGAAGCATACTTTCATCAACGAAATGCTCAAAGTTGCAGGTTTTAAAAATGTATTTAATCATTTGGAGCGATATCCTGAAGTCACCCTGGAAACACTTTCAAAAGCAAACCCTGAAGTAATTCTGCTATCTTCAGAGCCTTATCCTTTCAAAGAAAAACATGTTGCCGAAATTCAGCAATTTTGTCCACAGTCAAAAGTCAAATTGGTGGACGGAGAAATGTTTTCGTGGTATGGAAATCGCTTAATGCATGCCATCCGATATTTTGAAACTTTAAGAAAAGAATTGTAGTAAAACTTATACCATGCGGTTATTTTTACGTTTATAATAAAACCTTTGGCTAATTGATACAAAACTACTCCGCTATGAAGACCTGGATTTTTACTATATTTTTACTACTTCTTACAAATTTGAGCTTTTCCCAAAAAAGCGTTGAAATTATTCCGGATGAGATTCTTATTCAACTTGAACAAGGTGCTGAATATCAGCTTTTTATCGACAAATATTTGCATTCATTTACCTCCTTATCATTCAAGAGTATCGTTTCAAAAAATCTAAACTTATACCTTTTTGAATACAATCACGAAGATGCAAATTCGAAGGGTATTTTACAAAAAATCAACAAACTTCCCTTCGTCAATATTGCTGATTTCAATTTTAGATTAAAATTCCGGGACACTACTCCAAATGATCCTTTGTATGAGGAGCAATGGGACATGGATCGTATCAGCGCGCCTGAAGCATGGGACATCACCAAAGGTGGATTAACTATTGATAATCAGGAAATTGTAGTCGCTGTCATTGAAGGAGGCGACATTGATCATGCAGATGTGCAGGGTAATATTTGGACCAATAAAGATGAAATCCCCGATGACGGAATAGATAACGATAACAATGGATATGTCGACGATTATTATGGTGTAAATGTGATGGATAGCACCGACAACCAGATTAAGGCTAGCCATAGCACAAGTGTCATGGGAATCATAGGCGCGAAAGGAAACAATAATCTTGGCGTTACCGGTGTAAACTGGAACGTAAAACTGATGATCGTAAGCAACAACCTTAATTTCGATAAAATTATTGAATCATACGAATACGTCTATGAAAAACGAAAAGCCTACAACGATAGCAATGGAATGGAGGGCGCTTTTGTCGTAGCAACTAATTCGTCGTTCGGAGTTGATAATGCTTTCCCTGATAGCAACTCATTTTTCCCGATGTGGTGTGAAATGTATAATAATTTGGGGAGTGTAGGAGTACTTTCAGCAGGTGCTACAACTAATTCAAAGAAGGATATTGACTCTGCTGGAGATATGCCAGCTACTTGTTCAAGCGATTATTTAATCGCAGTTACCAACACGGATATTGATGACGAACTGTCTGCGGGATTCAGTAGCACCTATGTAGATTTAGCCGCTCCCGGCAAAAATTCCTACACCCTAAAACCGGATAATGGTTATGGGATATTTGGAGGGACTTCTGCTGCAACTCCTCACGTTGCCGGTTCTATTGGACTGCTTTACAGCATTCCTTGCAAAGGTTTAATAAATCAGGCAAAAACCCATCCTGCTGAAACAGCTTTATTGATAAAGAAAGCTATTTTAGATGGAGTAGATACTTTGGCATCTTTGGAAGGGAAAACGGTTACAGGAGGCCGGTTAAACCTTTTTAATAGTTTAACATTGTTGCAAAACGAATTTGGCAGCACAAAAGGCAACCTGAGAATTTCAAAAATTTTCCCCAACCCATCAGCAAAAGGGTATATAAAAATAGAATACCAAACGCCCGAATTTAGAGAATACCGAGTCAATATTTATAATGCAATCGGGCAGTTATTTTATATTGAAACCATTTCTGAATTTTGCGCTGAAAAGGTATTAAACATCGAAACAACAGATTGGCCTTCAGGCGTTTATATGATAACGATTGGAAATTCATCCGATATCTCCTCCTCAAAATTCACGATTATCTATCCAAGTTTTTAAAGGAATTGATCACTTAATTTATTTCTGAAGTGTCTTGATTTTCTTTTTCAACATTTATCGGATTATAACAATGTATCGGATTTTTGCAGTTGCCTTTATGAGCCATAAATCCAAAACCTTTATTTGATCCTGAATGATCTTTAAAAACCATATATTCACAACCATCCACAACAATAATTTCAAGATCATCTGAATGAACTTGGTGAATCTTTTCTTCTGCTATATGTTCCAGAACTGAATCTTCATCTTTTGGCTCTTGCCCCGGATCACACCCGAATAAAAACAATAGTAACGCAAGCGAAAGAAACATTTTTGTTTTCATAATTAATTAGTTTCGGTTAAAAATTGTTTAACTCATTGTAAGATAGTAAACCAATATCCCTAAAAAATATCCTAAAATTGCCAGCAAGCTGATTTTTTTCATGTACCAAATAAAATCAATCCTTAAAATACCCATAATTGCAACTCCTGCAGCCGAACCAATGATCAGAGCACTGCCGCCAGTTCCTGCACAATATGCCAACAATTCCCAAAAAGTATGGTCTTGCGGATATACTTCCAGCGAATACATGCCTATTGCTCCGGCGACCAATGGAACATTATCCACAACCGCGGACAACAACCCAATCAATGTATTGATCAAATAAACATTGTGAAGATGGGTATCCATAGCTTTAGCTAAATGACTAAGATGCCCGGCCGTTTGGAGACTTGCAACTGCCAACAAAATACCTAAAAAAAACAAGTACACTAGGCGTATCAATGCGTCGAATAACCGATGCTACTTTCAACCCGTTTTGATGATTGAAAGTTTTTTTACGATGAAGAATTTCAGTAGTCACCCACAAAACTCCTAAGCTAAATAATATCCCCATGAATGGCGGTAAATGGGTGATATTTTTGAAAACAGGTACAAAAAGCAACCCGCCTATCCCCATGCTGAAAACAAGCATTTGTTCAAAATGACTAACATGGTTTGCATTTTCATTGGAAGCAGATAAATCAGGTCGTTGCACATTCCCTTTTTTTCTGAAAGAAACAACCAGAAGCGGGATAATCAAACAAACTACACTGGGTAAAAAAAACTTTAACCACGATATTGAATGCGCTAATCTGCCCGCCGATCCAGAGCATAATGGTTGTTACATCTCCGATCGGCGACCAGGCTCCTCCTGCATTGGCAGCAATGACTACCATCCCTCCAAAAAACCATAAATCTTCTTTTTCGGTAACCAGTTTTTTAATTAAAGCAGCCATAACAATGGAAGTCGTTAGATTATCAAGAACCGCGGAGAAAAAGAAAGAAACTATACAGATGATCCATAATAGCTTGACTCTGTTAGTCGTCGTGATGCGATTCGTTACTACGCTAAAACCTTCATGGACATCTACCAATTCGACAATGGTCATCGCTCCGAGTAAAAAAAATAGAATTCCTGCAATTTCACCTAAATGTTCCAACAAAACACCTTCAATGTGATGGCCAACTTCAGATGGCTGCCCTGCAATTTCAGCGTTTGATGTAAAAATGGAACTATCGCCAAGCACCAATATGGCCCAACAAATCACCCCTGTCAATATTGCTGTAGCAGCTTTATCAATTTTAAGGGGATGCTCAAGCGCTATTAAAAGGTAACCGGTAACAAAAACAAAAATTATTAGTAAATACATGTCTTATTAAATTTTTCAATATGTTTGGAAGTGAGCAGGTGATCAAAATCGTCTAACAATAAATTGATCACCTGCATATCTATTACATTTGTAAAAAGACCTAGATTTTGAAAATCCAAGCATTTTCAAAGAAACTTATTCAAAAAAACTTGCTATCAAAACAATAATGCCTAAGACGGCTGCTAATCCGATAACTCCCATAAACAAATAGAAAGACATCTTATCTATATCTGGTTTCATATTAATTATATTTAATTTTTAATTGTAAAAAATTGAATAAAACAATGGCTTAGATCGCTCGAAACCTTAGTTATTTTTGTAAAAAAATGATCAGGATTACTCCCAACAAAAGCACGATATATCCCACTATTAAAAGTGGTTTTACAATTCTGGACATAAAGATTTTTTTAAAATTGTAAACAAACAATTGAAAATGTATTTCCCAATAAGTTGAAATGTTATTTTGACTTTGATTGAGTTAAAATCTAAGGCCTAACATCAGTTGCCACGATTTCAAAAAAACGAAAGTCGAAAAATCGATCAAAGTATCAGGTTTTTATTTTGATCGCCTGTTATTTATCTGTTATGAAATAAAAATGAGAAATGGAGTAGTTGGAATTTGTTATTAGACGAGAAGCTTGAAAAAGCTTTTAGAAATAAGTAGCATTTCACTAAACTGTCCTGTCTAAAACAACTGTCCAAATTAGGCGAGGTCTATTTTCATACTACAAAAAAGGAGAAAAAGTCGAAAGAAACGGACTCCTCTCTTTTTGGGAGAAATCCACATATTTCTTAAAACCATTAAATAGGAAAGGAGAGGTGTAAATACAATTTAAAAAACCGAATCCATTTGAAAAATTATTCGGCTTTTTTTTGTCTGTTTGCTCTAAAAGTATTTCTCCGGCATCAATAAAAAGGAACTGTAAAAAGGCCTTATTGTTGTCGTCATCCTTTGAAGAATCACTTTGGCTAATACTTTCAAAATAGAATTGCTCTCCGTAGTAAGCTTTTAATGAATTGATTATAAAAAGCCCTGCCAGAAAAAAGATGAGTATTTTTAAAAAGTATTGTCTCATTTTAGGGATAGCCAAATAAAATTTCACAAATTTAAACCTAAATTAATTAAGAAT
>CBDCPZ010000011.1:0-54844 GCA_965220465.1 Saprospiraceae bacterium
TGAAGGGTTTTTTTAATAATAAAAAAGAATCAGCAAAGAAAGAATTTAACAAAGCATTCTTGAATGATCAGGCATCTCATTCAATCCAGGATATTGTACCGGCCTCCGTTAATGGAAAAGTTGAAACGTTATTCATTGATAGTAAAACCGAAGAGGTTTGGGGTATTTATAATAAAATAATGAATAAAGTTTTAATCCATAAAAACAGGCAGGCTGATAGTCAATGCCTGTTGAATGATACTGCAATAGCTACCTTTAAAAATGGTGGAACAGTTTATAATATTCCTCAAACTGAATTTCCAAAAGGAGCCACTCAAATGAACGCTATTTATAGATATTAAGTTAGCACCCAGCTCCCAACACATACACTAATTTAAATTCCAGATTGGTTTTAAGGCTAATCTGATGTCCGATTAGTCAAAAACCTTTAGTTCTTTTTCAAACCCAATACATATTAAACCTATCAAAAATGGCAAAAAGTAAAATTATTATAGACATTAATAATTATGAAACACCCAATCATTTAGCTTCATACGGGGTAAGTCTTGCAAAACGACTTAAACGCGAAGCGGTACTGACCTCAGTTTTAAAAACACCTGTTCCGACAGGTGCAATAGGTGTCACAGGGATGGGTGTTGTTCAACTTGATGCTGCAAATATGGAGCAGGTAAAGAAGCAGCGAGAAACTGATTTAAAGAAAGTTTATGAAGAAGCCAAGTGGATTTGGGATCAGGTGGACTACGAAATTGAAGTTGGATTCCCTGTAGATGCACTTATTAAAAAATCGAAAGAAGAGTTACCCTTTCTTTTTATCATAGAGGGAAACAATGAGTTGACAACCCTTGGAGAGTGGTTCGGAACCTATGAGACACGTCTTGCAAAAGATATTGACGTTCCGGTATTAATAGTACCGACGGAACAGCCATGGAAGCCTGTCAATAATATTTTATATACAATGGAACTAGACGATAGTAAAGCAAAAAATATAAGACTGCTCTATGAAATCTCGAAAGAACTATCTGCAAATCTTCATATAATGCTCATTGCAGAGGATAATTCTGTAGAAAGCTACAAAAAATATAACCATATTCTAAATACACTTCGAAACTTTTATGATTATCGTCAGGTGCATTATCATTTCGTTTATAACATACAATCTGTTGATGAAATAATACGAATGACTAAAAACATCATGATTGATTGGCTGGCATTTGAGCATGCCAAAAGTTCTTTTATCGAACGTGTTTTTTCCAATTATAATACAGAACGATTAATCCTGAAATCCGAAATACCTGTTCTGGTTTTTTGATGAAAAATAAGCCGATCTATTTGAGTTAAAATTTAGTCAATCCTGTTAAAAAGCAAGTTGGAAGGATTGAACAAATAGACCCTTCATTCGTTTTAGCGAAAACAAATAACAAGGTTAATACGGGACTGATAAAATCAATCCTTAAACCATAAAAATTAAATTATAAAAATGAATACACCGAACGAATTTATCGATAAGAATTATATTAAACCAAAAAACTATTTGGGCTTTGACAGAGCTGAAGTAACACCGGTAGTAAGTGAATTGAATGATTTACTGTGTAACTACAATGTGTATTACCAAAATCTGCGAAACTTCCACTGGAACATTATGGGAGAGAATTTTTTTGATCTCCACAAACAATTCGAAAATTTATACAATGATGCCCGAATAAAGATTGATGCGATTGCGGAACGAATTCTAACCTTGCGGCATCGCCCTTTGAGTAGAATGACCGATTACCTTTCTATTGCTAAAATCGAAGAGGCAACTTTAATCGAAGATGACAAAGAAATGGTTCTTATCATTTTACAAAATCATAAAATTTTGATAGAAAAAATGAGAAAGGTTATCGAAAAAGCAAACGAAGCCAATGATGAAGGTACGATTGATATGATCGGAAGTTTCCTTGAAACCATAGAGAAAAAATCATGGATGCTTGATGCCTGGGCAACTCGAAAACGTGCGCCAATTATAGCATAATATCAGTAATCTGCATTTTAAGAATTAGCGGTGTCAATGTTTTTATTGACACTGTATTTTACAAGTAAAAAAACCAAAATCATGAATACAGATCACGAAACGATAGAAAGAAAAGTAAGAACTGAAAATCCAGAAACTGCAACAAGAAACAAAAGTAGTGAATCAGCTATTCCGTTCAATTTTTACGGAAGTGGAGCGAAATGGGGAATCATTTGTGGTATTGCAATGGCGATGTACCTTTTTGCTTTAAATTATTATGGGATAGACGAATTAATAGGAATGAAATTCCTCAAATATCTAATATTAGTTAGCATCCTTGCTTATGGCCTGACAACCTATAAAAATTATTTGGCTGAAGCTTTCAAATTTAAAAAAGGAATCCTGCTTGGTTTATACACCACATTCGTCAGTGCATTTAGTTTGATATTAATGAATATGGTTGCTTATCTTTTTTCTGATTCTTTAGCTTTTGATAAGTTTCAGGTCGAGTCAAATAGTTTTGGTGATTTTGCAGTCATCACCGGAGCCTTGTTTTTTGAAGTAATCGTATACGGAATGATTATCACTTTCATCATTTTACAATTTTTAAAAACCCAAAAAAGACCTGTTTAAAAAATTTAGGTTACAAAGTATTAACCTGATCCTATTGAAAATTTAATAAAAAAGTTATGCATACGCCAAACAAATTTGATACAATGATACAAGCAATTAGTGATATGAAGTATAGAGGCTACAAATGCACGTTTGATTTTGAAAATGACAAAATGCGTTGTTTGCAAAATGAAAAAGTGTATACCGCTAATGAAATGAATATTGAAGAGCAATATCGTTTTGAAGGCATGTCAAATCCTGCGGACTCTTCAATTGTTTTCGCAGTACGGTGTGACGATGGTGTTAAAGGGACAATTGTCTCCGCTTACGGGCATTATGCTGATACTAAGCTAATCCAATTTATGAATGAGCTTGAAATGAAAAATGCACATTAAAAGCTTATTTGATCTTTTTTTAATCAAATTTATAAAACAATGAAAATCAGAATATTATCTATATTAACTATACTTTTTCTTGTGGGGATATTATTTTCCTGCGATTCCAAAGTTGAGAGCAAAGCACACCAGGAAGCGATGGTACTGAGTGATTCTATTCAAACCATGTATAATGAATCTATCGTGCAAATTAGAAACATGAAAACGATCAAAATTATGTTGGAAAATAAATCTGAAGAATTGGCTCATTCCGATTCTCTGCTTTCCAGATTAATATTTTCAGTTAATGAAGATATCGCTGTTTGTGAAGGGCTAGTTGAGAAACAAAGCATATTGATCAATCAGCATAAAAAATATCTTGATCGTCATAAAAAAACTGCCTTGGCTGTAGATCAAATCGAGATGCAGCATGACCAAATTGAAAAAGACTTTTTTGAAGTCAGTAAAGACGCATTGGTAATCAGCCAAAAACTTTATGAAACAAGATCAGAAGCTAAAGAATTTATTAATATCGAAGAAGAAAAAGTAATTCTAAAGTAGCTAAAACGCAACAAAATAATTAATATTTAGGTGGAAGTAGATTCTGAATAATTAAGGCAACATTTTTTCAAGTGTTGCCTTCTTTGATTTTTAAATATAGAAACAAAAACAAAATCCCGGATGGAATGTCAGATTATATAATTCGTGTTGCTATGGGTTAATTAAATCCTGGAAAATATAATCTTCTTCTTCAATATTGTATTTTTTAAAAACGTCAAATGTTCCTTCGTATGTCTGTAAAAATACTTTGGTTTTTACAGATTTTATTTTTCCGTTTTCGGAAATTTTTCGACTGCGTTGGATCAAATCCAGACGAGTATCGCCATTTATATCTTGAATCCAGGAGTCAAGCTGAACGTGAGATTTTCTTTTCTTTTTGAAAAAGGACAACGTTTTTTTATGAAGTAGCTGATTATTAATTAATTCATATAAGCCTACAATGCCGGAATTGTTTTTTTGATCATTAATGATTCGTAAAATGTAATAGTTCTTATTATTTTTTCCACGAATGGCTGCTACCGCATAAATTTTTTCATTATCAAAAAGCATTGATTTTTGAATTTCTATTGGTAAATAATGCATATATGATTTTTCAATTAACTCACCTGAAAAGTGATAATCTAAAATTTTTGATTCAGGATTTTTGCAGTATACATGGAGATTTCCGACATTCAAAACCTCAAAAAGGTTTATAAATCCTTCAAAATTGTTGACGCTATTTTCAAGTGTTTTGGCTTTGAATTCTCTTATACTATCTTTAGATCCCTGACAGTGTGCTGATTCGTTGATAAATATAAACAGGAACATTAAGGTGATTACGTAAAAAAGATTGGTTCTTAATTTCATTATTTTTTAATTTATTTTTTAGTAGAAATGGATCAATTATTATAAAACGTACTTAAAAAGTAAGCTCATAAAAGAGTTGTTTTCTGGGTATACAAAATACCGCGAAAACGGATGAAAAGAGGTTGCCTGTGTTTTGTTAGGTTTTGAGTGGATTTTCTGCTCCGTAGTGAGATTTTATCATTCGTTTAAGTTTTTTGCGGGCATAGAAAATTCTGCTTTTTACGGTTCCGATTGGCAGATTCATCTCTTTTGAGATTTCGTCGTATTGAAATCCTTTAAAATACATTAGGAAAGGCTTTCTGTATTTCAATTCAAGATTTTCTAAAATGTTTTTTAACTCATCTCGGAGAATATTTAAATCACCACGACCGTCAGTGACTTTGCGATCTTCTAAAAAAACAATGTCTTCAACAGGTTGTTCGACTCTATTTCTGGTTTTCATTTTTCGATAATGGTTGATAAATGAATTGTACATAATAGTTGTCATCCAGGATTTGAAATGAGTGCCTATTTTAAATCTTTTTCTGTTTTCAAAAGAGCGCCTGAAAGTTTCCTGAAGCAGGTCTTTGGCGCTTTCACGATTTTTGGTGAGTTTCATTGCAAATCCAAATAAAAGATCTTCAATTTTTTCGACTTGATTGGTGAAATAGAGGGAAGTCATATCTAAATAGTTTTTTAAGTTTTGGAAATAAAATTCTGAACTGTTTTGGGATTTTAATTTTCAAAAAGACCAAATACATTAACTAGTAGTTCAAACTACATGCCAAACACTTAATTAATTGATTATCAGGTATTTAGTTGTTGAAGTTAAAATAAAGTTTTCTGATATTTCAGGAGTTTTCTGATATTTCAGATTAATTATTTTATCTTTAAATAAGTTCCCAAATGCTAAATGTGAATATGAAAATAGATAGATAACCTTCTATTAGTAATGATAAAAGTGGGTCATTATTCTTTCATTTTTTTTAAAAAAAAGCGATGCAAAAAACAAATGATGTAAATAGTCAGATGTTATCTCTGCTAATTGATTCGGCTAAAATTATTAACAACGGAGTAATGTGGCTGAATGCTGAAGGGCATATTTTAGCGGTAAATAACCAATTCGCCAATGAATTGGGTTATGCATCAAACGAATTATTCCAACCTAAATCTATTTTTGAAGTTAACCCTTCTACTTCTATTCTATCCTGGAAAAAGAATTGGAAGAAATTGTTAAAAGAAAAACAACTGGCTTTCGAAACGGAACAAATAACCTCTGATAATGCGATATATCCTGTTCGAATGAAATGCATATTGCTTGAAGTTGAAAAGGAAATAATTTGTATGAGTGTCGTTGAAAATTTGATGAAAACCAACCGCTACAAAGACCTGTTAAAACTTTCTTCGGAAATTGCAGGTATTGGCAACTGGGAATGGGATCTGGTTAAAGACAAATTTTTGTTGACCAACGAAGTCTATCGGCTGTTGGATTTGCCATCTAGCATTACTGTTAATAAAAGTACTTTTGAACGGTTAACAAAAAAAAGATTAAACGAACAAGAACAAACTTTATTAAAAAAAAATATCACACTTGCTATTAAAGAAGCAAAGGCTTTTGAAATGGAATTGTCAGTTGAAGTAGGAGGGCGGTACGAGAGTTTTTACCTTCATGTTAAGCCGGTATGGTTGGAAGGTCAAACTATAAAGTTATACGGTACACTTCAGAATTTATCAGGAGTTACACAAAGAACCGACGACTTGTATTTTACAAAATTTTGCATGGAAAATGCAAGAGAAATGATTTTGTGGGTAGAAAAGGATGGCACTATCACCTATGTCAATCAAGCCACCTGTGATAAATTGGGTTATGAATCTGATGAGTTATTGGAGAAAAACATAAAATTTATCGCGCCTTATTCTGAGATCGATTTTGATGCTCACTGGAAGGAATTAAAAAAAGAAAAAAGCCTGGAATTCGAATCAGTTCATGTTTCCAAAAAAGAACAGAAAATTCCTGTTTCCATAATTGCGAATTATTTCAATTATCGTGGAAGAGAATTTAATTGTTGTTTCGTTCGGGACCTGTCAATTCAGAAAAAGCGAGATGAGGTGATTGCAATGGCAAAGCACACATTAGACAACTCGCGAGATATGATTTTCTGGTTGAACTTTGATGGTTCGTTTAAATATTTCAATGATGCTTTTGTAGAAAAAACAGGTTATAACAGAAATGAAATTCAGCATATGAAGGCCTTCGATTTTTTACAAAATGGGAACATTGAAAACTTTCAAAAGAATTGGCAAAAACTTCAAAATGGAGCAGAAATGGAAGGACTGGATCGAAACCTCAAGACCAAGACAGGAGCAATTATCCCATGTGAGTTGACGGTTACTTTAGTCGAGTTTGAAGGGTATGAATTTTCTTCCAATGTCTTAAGGAATGTTAGTGATCGAAGGAAAAAAGAACAACAAATCACTCGGCAACTGGAAGAAATTGAAAAGCTTCAGCAAATCACACATGATGAAAATGTTCAGTTGAAGGAAGCGTTTGAATTGGAGTATAATTTTAGTAAAATTATCAGCAGAGATCCGAATTATAAAAAAATACTCAGACAAGTAGAACAAGTGGCAGATACCGAAACCACAGTTTTGATCCTTGGTGAAACCGGTACAGGGAAAGAACTTTTGGCACGTGCCATTCACCAATTGAGTAGTCGGTATGATAAGCCTTTGATAAAAATAAATTGTGGCGCATTGCCTGAAAATCTTATAGAAAGCGAATTATTTGGTCATGAGAAAGGAGCGTTCACAGGAGCTTATCAGCAAAAAATCGGAAAATTTGAGCGAGCACATAAAGGGACTGTTTTTCTTGATGAAATTGGAGAACTTCCATTGGATTTACAAACAAAATTACTTCGGGTTTTGCAAGAAGGGGAAATCGAGCGAGTTGGTGGTACGTCACTTATCCAAATTGATGCACGTGTTTTAGCAGCTACAAACCGGAATTTGGAAAAACTCGTTGCTGAAGGAAAATTTCGAGAAGACTTATTCTATCGGTTAAATGTTTTTCCAATACATAATATTCCGTTAAGGGAGCGCAGAGAGGACATTCCAATACTTGTTAAACACTTTACAGAGAAGTATAGTAAGAGAATGAACAAGCCAATTAAAGAAATTTCACAAGCTGGATTGAACAAATTGATGGCTTATGACTTTTTAGGAAATGTAAGAGAGCTTGAAAATCTGATAGAACGGGCAGTGATCCTTGCTAAAAGTGATGTACTTACTTTTAATTTCCCACTTCGCTCAAAACCAATACAGGTATCCACTAGATTTAAAACAATGGAAGAATTGCAAAAAAATCACATCATCAACGCATTAAAGAGGGCCAATGGTAAAGTAAGTGGGAAAATGGGAGCTGCTGAATTACTCGGTATGAATGATAAAACCCTAGCTTCCCGAATGAAAAAACTTGGTATCCAAAAACTTGATTATTTGAAAAAACATAAACTACATAACTGAATCTAAAAAATTACGTTTTGTCTGCTTTTAGTAATAAAAATAAATATAAACATCTCACAGCAAATGCCTTTGGTAATGTAATCAAAGAAAAACAACCAAAAATTCTGGTCTTTGGTGCCAAGTGGTCTGGCAACACAGTTATTATCGATAGTATAATGGAGCGAGTCAGTCAGCAATTCAGCCCAGAGATACAGTTTTTTAAAGTGGATATAGAAGTGCACAAAGATGTTACAAACTTTTTTGGAGTTTACAGTATACCAACCATAATAATGTTAAAAGATGGAGAAGTGGCAAATTCTGTTAAAGGTTTTTTACCAGCCAGAAAAATGAGTGAAATAATAAAAAATACTTACCTGCCGCTTTAATGTTTACAGTTGCTTTGCAATCCTTTTTCCTTAAAAATTTAGTTTAAAGCATAAAACATCTGGCACCTTTTATATGGGCTAACTTTGAGGGTAATCTTCAAAAAACAAATCATTAGTTATAACAATTGACTTTGTGCGAACTGAACATATCAAACCCTCATCTGTTTTATTAATATATAATGACTGGGACTCAGTCAATAATATAAAATTAAACCAACTAAATGTTCGAAGGATTTAAAACTTCACTTTCAAATTTATGGAACAAGCTTGGAGGATGGCTTGATCAAATTATATTGGCACTTCCTAATATCGTCCTTGCGGCTATTGTGTTAGGTGTTTCAATATACCTTTCAGGATATTTGAAGAAATTGGTAAAAAAGGCAATACAAAGAACAACTCGTAATGAAACTGTTATAAGTGTGCTTTCAAATGTAATGGTCGCAGTATTTATGCTGCTGATAATTTTTGTAGTACTTAGTATTCTAAATCTTAGTGAAGCGGTAACCGCTTTATTAGGGACAGCCGGAGTGGTTGGACTAGCAGTTGGTTTGGCTTTACAAGATCCCCTGATTAACCTTTTTTCAGGGATATTGATGAGTGTAAAGGATTATTACAAATTAGGAGATTTGGTAGAAACCAATGGATATTTTGGAAAAATCGAAAAAATCACTTTGCGTTCTACTGTTATTGCACAAACAGATGGCCAGATGGTTATTATTCCTAATAAAGATATTCTCCAAAAGCCCTTGAAAAATTTTTCGCATTTTGCTAAAAGAAGAATAGAAATTGACTGTGGTGTAGCTTATGGTGACAATCTGGAAAAGGTTAAAGAAGTTGCTATTAAAGCATTGAAAGATAGCGGATTGGAATTTAGTCCTCAGTATCCTATCGAATTATTTTACTATGAATTTGGCGACAGTGCCATTAAGTTTAAAATCCGATTCTGGAAAGACCTTATTTCACAAGGAGATTATTACGCAGCAAAAGACCAGGCTATAATTGCTATTAAAAATGCATTTGATGAAAATAATATAACTATTCCTTTCCCTATTCGAACGCTCGATTTTGGAGAAGTGGGCGGTTTGGGCATTCAAAGCATTTATCCACCAGGGAAGATGAAACTCACTAAAAAAAGTGAATTACAATAGTAGAGAAATTAAAAAAGTGAAACCAAAATTTTTGGATGATTGTTAACCTATTATAAAGCGTTTTTAAAAAAAGATCGCCTTGATTTACATCACTACAATGAATGACAATTGTCATTTCAAATGTTTTGTGGAAAGCGCAAATTTATAGTAGATAGAATTTTGAAAAGATAAGACATGTACGAACTGAATGGAAAAGAAAATTTCAAGAAGGAAGTGATTGGATTGATGATTAAACTAGATAAAAGAATCAAGATTCTTTCTGAGAAAATATCATTTATAGAAACTGCTCCCTCTAAAATTCAATCTTCAAAACTCAACCAATTGAAATTACATCGATATAAAATGAAAGAAGTTTTGGATTTAATGGAGATTATTTATGATGAGAATTGGAGAAAAAGCAGAGATACCCTTCAGGAGCGGTTTCAGGATGCTGAAAAATTGCTTGTATAATAGCTTAGGCTGCGGCCTGAAAGAGAAAATATATTTTTTAATAATTATAACTTTTTAAATAATGAAAAACAGAGATAAAATGTTAATTGGTATAGGCTTGGGCCTATTGGCAGGTAGTGCTGCCGGATATTACTTGGCTTCAGAAGATGGCCAAAAAATGCAAAAGAAAGCCAGAAAAAAACTTAAAAAACTAAACAAAGAAGTACAAAACACCCTCAAAGAAAGGTCTGAAATGATTGGTTCTAAACTAGACGAAGTTGCCGAAAATACAAAATCCTGGGTAAATGAAGCCTCAGGCACAGTTAAGGATAAAATTTCAAAAACTACAGAAGCAGCAGAGGATGTTGTAGAAAAAGCTCAGGATAGTTTTAAAAAAGGAATGGAAAAAGCAAAGAACAATATCAAGGAAAAAGCAAACGCTGTTGAAAAATAGGTTAAACCGCTTAATTTAATTTTTCCTTTTAAAACTTTATTGCGATAATCAATCCTTTTAAAAATGAAACCAAACGAATTGCTTTCATCATCTGGCGAAACGATCGAATATGCAAGGCAATATATCCAGCAGCAGGTAAATTACCTGCGGCTGGAAACTGCCAAAAGAATTGCTTTGACAACTTCCAGCCTAATCACAATATGTGTGATCGCTGTATTATTGTTGATGGTTGTCGTTTTTTTCTCCATTGCATTAGGATTGTACTTGGGAGTTCTATTTAATTCCTATGCATTGGCTTTTTTGGTTATTGCAGGGTTTTATTTTTTAGTTACTGTTTTTGTTATTTATTTCAAAGAAAAAATTATTACAAATCCGGTTTTAAATATTGTGATTAAAAATATGTTGGATTAGATTCAGATGTTGTTCAATATTTATAAAAAGACGTTTAAAATAGTCATGTTAAAGAATATCAAAACAATAGATCAACTGGAAAAAGAAATAGAAAAACTGCAAGTCACGATGGATATTACCCGTGATGCGTTTGAAGAAAGCCTTGGTAATAACCGTAAAGTGTTCTCACGGTTTCTTTTCGAAAATGTTGCCTTACCTGCTGGTGTTTTGGGCTTAGGAACGTTAGCTGCCAAAAAGTTTTCGGATAATTCTGATGACGCACAAAAAAATAAAAAGGCGAAAAACAAAAAATTTAAACTTAATTACCGACTAATTTTTAATAAACTATTTCCGTTCGCTTTGGATATGTTAGAAGCATTCTTGATAAAAAAGCAAAGTGAAAAAATGCAAGAGTATTTATCTGACGAAATTGATGAACCTAACGAAACTCCTGAAAAATCAATTCACACTCCCCTAAAGTCAGTTTCTTAGCACTCAATATGGCAACCATTCGATTTTATTGGAAAGTTCTGAAAAATACTTTTACAAACTTCAATGAGAATTATATTTTCGCTTATTCGGGAGCCTTATCTTATTACGCCATTTTTTCCCTTCCCCCAACATTGCTGATCATCCTCCATGTCACAAAATTGTTTTGTAGCGAAGCCCAGGTAGAAGGAGCCTTGTTTTCTCAGATTGAGGAATTGGCAGGAAAAGATGGAGCACAACAAATAATGGAAGCTATTGAAAATATTCAGATTCTTGAACCTACGATTTTATCCACAATACTGAGTATTTGTCTTTTGATTTTTACTTCAACAACTGTATTGGTGACCATGCAAATTGTGCTCAATAGAATTTTTAGAATAAAACCAAAACCGCAGGGTTGGGGAATTTTGAAAACAATAAGGGACCGAGTACTTTCTTTTGTGATTTTGATAGGCTTTGCTTTTATTTTATTAGTTTCTTTGGTAGTGGATGCCTTGATCTCTGCTTTTAGTGTTTATCTGGAAGAATGGATTGGCGAAGTGTATGTAACTCTAGCATTAATTGCCTCAATGGTTTTATCTTTTCTTATCTTAACTTTGCTTCTTGCTTCAATATTTAAATTCCTGCCTGATGCAAATCTTAAGTGGAAAGACACCTGGTTTGGTGCTATGTTAACCAGTATACTTTTTGGGTTGGGTAAATACCTGATCAGCTTTTATATTGGTACCAGCAATATTGCCAATTTATATGATACCGCAGGATCTGTAATGGTAATAATGGTTTGGGTATTTTATGCTTCATTAATTATTATGTTCGGAGCAGTTTTTACATACACTCGTGTTAACATGTTGGGAGAAATAATACCGCCTTCTGATTACGCGGTTAAAATTGAGTGATGGAACACTGAATTGAGATTTTGGATGTTAAAATATCCTTCAAGAGATAAATTAAAATATTTATTCTGAACAACAACTCACCAAAAATCAATAAAACTTAAGCCGGTTATTAGAATCGAGAGTTTAAATACTTTTATTACTTGTTGCGTCTGTATGGTATTCAGAACTTTCCAAATTGATATAACACTAGTTCGTAAATCCGTCCTCCTGGAGCGATGGACTCGTTTACTTTATTTGAAAAAATGAACAACCCGGAATCACCCTCGAAATGCCACTCTGCCCAGGTGCTAAAGCCGGTACCTCCACCTAAATGCCCGGCGCAATCACCCAGGCAATGCCTCCACAAGTAAGACAAGCCGGAAGCCGGATTCTGTACCTCAAGCATTTTATCAATAGTACTTTTTTGTAGAATTCTTTTGCCGTTAAATTCCCCATGATTTAGAAAATCGATATCCTACCGATAATGATATGACTACGTTTCTTACGTATTCTTTAGAGGGTCCGTAATACCATTGAATATATCCATCTAATCGATCCATCAAATTGATAAGGCTATAGCTGCCACGAAGGTCAATAACCACTTGTCCAGAGGGAAGGTCAAGGTCAAGAGAGTAGCCGAGAATAATTCCAAAATCACCATTTTTCACATTTGACATTTTGGTTTTCTCCTTTTGCCCTTCTACTTCAGTGACCCGAACAGCTTTGAGCTTCAATGATCCATAAGGACCAACAAAAAAGCCCGATCGTTTCTTTTCCTTCATGCATACTTTATATCTGAATAAAAGAGGCATTTTCAAATAGCTGATATTTATTTTGTAGGCAATATTATCGTAAAGGTATTCTGTGCTATAATCAAGCCCTTGGAAGATGTATAACAATTCTGGCTGGAAATCAAATCGCTTGTTTAAGTCTAAAATGGCTGTCGCACCAACTTCAAAAGCCAGCTTCGGTAATCTATGTTCGAGGGAGCCGATCTCATAGCCCAGATAAGGAACCTGGCCATCTTTCTTAAATGCAATATCTGAAATACCCAATCCACCTTTGACCCCAATCTGGCTTAGCGCAGTTGGTAAATAAAAAAACAGGAATAATATGCTGCTTGAAAAAAAGATTGCGCTTTTCATAGCTGTTCATTTTTCCAAAGCTACAACGTAATCCATTTTTGTAATATGACAATGGTCATCTGATATTGCTGATTTATGTCAAGGTTGATCAATTGCAACTTGAAAAAACAAATTTTCTAAAGGCGTTTGTTTTTTGAAAGGTCTTAAATAATTGGTTTCGTTTAATTTAGCCCAATTACTTAAAATATAACTGTTTAAATATTGCAAAAGCTACAAAGGTGAATACCGATGTAGGTTTTTTTATAAAAAGTATTGTTTTTTCAGATTATCTTCAGATTTCCGTCTAAAATTTATAAAAAATTAGAACAGTTTTTGTTTTAAAAAATTATTGTAAAATGTAGCCTTAAAAAATGGAACCAAAAGGCTATTTATTTTTTGGATCTTAAAAAGTTCGAAAGTATGCGTAACAAAGAAAAAAATGCTAAGAAGAAAGATTATCGGGAAGAATCTGAAATCAAACCAAAAAATAGAAAGAAAATTCAAAAACAAAAATACAATCACGCTAAATATTGGCTCGAAGAAGATGCTTCTGATGAATCGTAGTATTTAACGAATCTCTCCAACCTGCTTTTCCATCTTCTTAGTTATCCACAGGTATTTTTATTTTTCTGGATAGGAAGTAAAGGATGCAAGCATTTCTGATTGGGACCATTCCACTAAAAAGTTCAAAGTTCAATAGAAAGAGAATTAATGGAGATCAGTGGAGTGAATAAGCTAGCTGTAGGTTTTTTCAAACATTCAAATCTTTAAAGATTTGCCCTGCTGACCAGTACACATAAAAGAAAAGAAATTTTTCGAAACGAAATCAATAACCCAGAATTTTTAGCATGTCCTCTGCTTTTTGCTCGTCACGAAAGACTGAAGCGACATAATTACCGGTATTATCCCGATCAATTATTATTTGCTTTGGCGAAGGGACCAAACAGTGTTTGATTCCACCATAACCGCTAATAGCATCCTGATAAGCTCCTGTATGAAAAAATCCAATGTACAAGGGTTCTTTATCGTCTTTTTTGACTTTTGGTAAAAAGGTTTGTTGGTTTAGCTCTTCGGCGTTATAATAATCAGAATGGTCACAGCTTATACCTCCAATATTTACTCTGGCATATTCGGCGTCCCATTTGTTGATCGGAAGCAGAATAAATTTTTCAAGAATGCTCCAGGCATCAGGAATTGTATTCATCAGGCTGTTGTCGATTATATACCAATCTTCCGAGTCATTTTGTTTTTTGTGTTCTAAAACGGAAAAAATAACTGCTCCGCTTTCGCCGACGGTGAATTTGCCAAATTCTGTAAAAATATCAGGTTCTTCAATCCCTTCAATAACACATTGGCTTTTGATATTACTTACGATTTCATCAATGATATATTTGTAATCAAACTCAAAACCCAGATTGTTCCGAATCGGAAAACCTCCTCCTAAGTTTAAAGCTCGAAGCTCCGGACAAGCTTTTTTTAATTCTACAAACATTTTTAAAGCCTTTTGAAATTCACCCCAATAAAAAAGGTTGTCTTTAATGCCGGAGTCCACAAAAAAGTGGAGCATTTTTAATTGTAGTTTTTTCTTTCGGCTAATTTTCTTTTTATAAAACTCTAAAATTTCCGAAGCTCTAATACCTAGTCGAGAAGTGTAATATGCTGATTGTGGTTGTTGATCGGTTGCAAGGCGAATACCGATTTTTATGGGGTTTTTGGTAAGTTCGTTAAGTCGTTCAAACTCAACCATACTGTCTAAAACAACAATAGAGTTTTTAAAACCAAGTTCGTTTAATTTTATAATCTTATGTAGATATTCCTCCGTTTTATAGCCATTATGAATGAGTAAGGTGGAAGTTGAGACTTTTCCTTTTTCATATAATTTTAAAATCAGATCAATATCAAAACTCGAAGAAGTTTCAAGATGAATATCATGGTTAAGTGCTTCACTGATTACATGATCAAAATGACAACATTTGGTGCAATAGCAATAATAATATTGACCTTTATAGTCGTTTGCTTTCATCGCCCTCCTAAATAAATTTTTGACTTTTTTGATTTGAGTGCCAATTTTAGGAAGATAGGTTAGCCGAAAGGGAGTGCCATATTGTTCAATTAAGTTTTTGATGGAAACACCATGAAAATAAAGATAACCATCTCTTAAGTCGAAGCCCTCCTGAGGAAAGTAATAAGTTTGATCAATTAAATCAAAATAAGTGTTTTTCATGCCTTGTCATATGAACTAAAATTCAGACCGTAAAAAGTGACAAAGCTATATAATAAATCTGAAGAATTATAAAACATTATTGATTTGAAGCAGATTGTTGATCATTGTGTTTTTTGTGATAAAAAAATATTTTATTAGTTATTTAAACCAATAAATAAAACTGCAAATAGACTAACTTCAAAGTAGTTGATACGATGTTACTCTTCGCAGTTTTTTGCAATTTACATTTTCAAATCAAGAAACTGAATTCTACCATTGGAAAACAGTGCCAGCTTAGGTTGAGATACTTGAGATGGCCAAATTATAATAAATGGCAAATATTGTTGATATTGATCCGTTTTAGGGGTTTTTCAAAATCTGAAAACCACGTTGACTGATAAAATTTTTTATTCAAAACAATAGAAAAGCCATGGCAATTTTTACCTTTTTAGCATTTACTTTATTCGTTGCGGTTATCTCTTATTTCAAAACCCGATCAACGGACGAAAACTCATCAGAAGGGTATTTTTTAGGGGGAAGGAGTTTGACTGCGGGTGTGATTGCAGGCTCTCTTTTATTGACCAATTTATCCACCGAACAAATTGTTGGTTTAAATGGACAAGCTTATACCGAAGGGATTTTGGTGATGGCATGGGAGACGCTTGCCGCGATTGCAATGGTTGTAACTGCTATGTTTTTGTTACCTCGCTACCTTAAAGGAGGAATCACAACTGTTCCTCAATTTTTGGAAGCTCGCTATGACAAAATGACCAAAACATTTACCTCCGTATTATTCTTGTCGGGTTATGTGGTCATATTACTTCCTATTGTTTTGTATTCGGGCTCTTTGGCTATCGTAACCATGTTTGAGATTCCTGAAACCTTTGGTATCAGCCACACAGCTGCTTTGTGGTTATGTGTTTGGGGCATCGGTATTATTGGGTCTATTTATGCGGTTTTTGGAGGATTAAAAGCGGTAGCAGTTTCGGATACCATTAACGCTTTAGGGCTTTTAGTCGGCGGTTTATTGATTCCTGTTTTTGGTTTAATGTATATCGGAGATGGTAATATGATGGAGGGCGTTTCAAATCTAATGGCCGCAGCTCCGGAAAAATTTAATTCTATCGGCGGCTCTGATGCAACGGTTCCTTTTGCAACTATTTTTACGGGTATGATGCTGGTTCAATTGTTTTACTGGGGAACGAATCAAGCGATTATTCAACGCGCATTGGCCGCAAAGAATCTAGTAGAAGGACAAAAAGGTTTGTTATTGGCTGCTTTTTTCAAAATATTGGGTCCGCTCATCGTAGTGTTACCAGGGATTATTGCTTTTTATATTTTCAAAGGCGAATTAGAAATTCCAGATCAAGCCTATCCAAAATTAGTAAAAACAGTGCTTCCGGTTGGTTTAGTTGGTTTTTTTGCAGCAGTTTTGTTTGGAGCGATATTGAGTTCTTTCAACAGTGCCCTGAATAGTTCGGTGACTTTATTTGGTTTGGATATCTATAAAGAATACATCAACAAAGATGCTGATGAAAGAACGGTCGTAAGATACGGTAAAGGTTTTGGTATTATTCTGGCAATTTTTGCTATGTTTATCGCACCGTTTATTGCAAAAATCCCTGCTGGTTTGTTTGGCTATTTACAAGAGGCAAATGGCTGTTATAGCATTCCGATTCTAACGATTATTGTGGTTGGTTATTTGACTAAAAGGGTTCCTGCAATTGCTGCCAAAATTGCTATTATTTCTGGTGTGGTACTTTATTCGATCAGCCAGTTTGTTTTAAAAATATTCATTGTAGGAGAAGAGAATTACCCCCACTTTTTACACGTAATGGCAATCTTGTTTGTGCTCAATGTTTGTATCATGCTTGTGATCGGAAAAATGTATCCACGTACCACTCCATTCAGCCTTGCTTATACGGAACAAGTGGATATCACGCCATTTAAATATGTGAAGCAATTTGGAGCAGCTATTTGCCTTATAGTGATTTTCATTTACATCTATTTCGCTGTTTAAGTTAAATATTTAGGAAAAATATGGGATCAAATTAGAAAACTCATTTCGGTTTGAATGAAGTATTGATGAAAAGTGAAATGATATGTGCTTTTAGGTTGTTGGTTCGATACAAAAAAGAATACCGCAATTGTAATTCATTGAGCGTTAGATTTTTACCAGGATATTTATAAGGAGCGTACCGAAAATTAACGCCAAGTTTATAGGTGTTGAAACTGGATAAATCGTAATCAGAAGTGTAAAAATCCTGCTCAATTGCATGCTGCTGATAAGGCGCAAAATATTTTGAGCCTTGCTGAAAGTAAAGCCTGAAAAAAGGAGCAATCGAAATAAGGCTGTTCAATTTTATCACAGTTTCGTTAGCGACAGAAAGCCCCAAAATGCCAAAGTCGTCAGCATACAAATCAAGCTCATTTTTCAAAATTACCATGCCACCGACAAAGCTGTTGAGTTTGAGCCCTAAACCTCCTTTTAATCTTTTCTGCGGAAGGTTTTCAACTTTTAAATCGCCATTATTAAAGTAAACCCGATGAAAGGGAGTGGAAAGCAGCCCATTTTGGTAAATGAACTCAGGATAAATTCCTAAAAGATTTCTTTTGTTGATCACTTGTGTAAAGCCAAATTTGAAATTGTACGAATACCTGTTGTGGATATTAAACCAACGCTTATACCTCAGCTCTTCCGGATAAATTAACGTTTCAGGCCTTCTAAATTCCGAATCCAATCTTCCCCACCTTAGGTCATCAATAAACGCAAAGAGATTGAAAGAATAAGTGCGCATCTGATCTTTGCTTCTATAAATTAAACCGACAGTTAAAGGAAGAGAAGCATAGTCGGATTCAATTGAAAGTCCCGTTCCTCCGGAGATGATAATATTTTCGTTTTTAAGTCGCTGACCATAATTTATATTGAAATAGCTGCGGGTATCAATGGAAGAAGCGGATGAAACGTTGAAATCGATGTTGTCGGTTGATGCAGAACTGATTACATCAACACCACCTTTAAAAACGAAAGTATTCCTTTCTTTGAATGTTTTTTTATAAACTATGCCAGGCGAATACACGGAAAGCTTTTCGGTGCCGATACCTCCTGTAATGGCTGAGTTGTCGCCATTTTGGATATATTGATTGTATAAAAAATCGATTTCAGTTTTATCGAGTGTTGTTTTTTTAAAAACACTATCCTGCTCCTGTGCTTTTAAATAAAGTGCAGAAAAAACAAGCGTCCCAATAATTATGTATCTTTTTACCATTCCTTGAAGCAGATTATTTTAATTGCAGCCACACCCTCCACTGGATTTTGAGCTGGCAGGAGGTATAGCTCCTTCTCGAATAGAATGGACATAATTTTCAAAATTTTTGGGAGCTGCATTTCCCATCTGCATTTGAGGATCATTCACATAAATTCGTTCGTAAGGTTTTAATGTTTTGCAGCTGGCAAAAAGGATTGTAATGAATGCTAAAAGTGCCAATTTATTTTTCATTTGCCAAATCTAACTTTTTTGAAAAAGAAACTTCATTTTTTTCATCAATGATAATTGCATGCGTATGGGGTAATTGATTGACAAAGTGCAAACCGGTGCCAATACCCATTACATAAATCGCGGTAGCCAAGGCGTCTGAAAGTTCGGCACTTGGGCTAAAAACACTGACACTTTTTATGCCTTGTAAAGGTAGCCCGGTGATCGTATTAATGTTGTGAGAGTACCGAATTCCGTCGTGTATAAAAAATTGTTCATAATCTCCTGAAGTAGCGACAGAAGTATTTTTTACAGGAACATAAAACATCATGTCGCCTTTTTTATCCGGATGAGCAATCCCAATTTTCCATGATGAACCATCGAGTCGATTGCCAAAAGTGGTCAGGTCTCCGCTGGCATTTATTACACCGGAAGTCACTCCATTTTTCAACCAGATTTTTTTTACACGATCTGCAGCGTAGCCTTTTCCGATGGCTGCGAAACTGATATGCATGCCTTTTTTTGTTAGGAAAACCGTCAAATCATTTGGGTTAAGAGCAATCTTTTTCCAACCAACTTTGCGAAGGGTATTTTGAATAATTTCTTTTTTTGGAAAAGAGAAATCTTTATTTTTAAAATGATAAAGCTTTTTTAAAGGACCGGCAGAAATGTCAAAAGCGCCTTGTGTTAAAACAGATAACTTAAAAGATCTTTCGATCAAACCAAAAACCTCTTTATTGATTTTAATGGCTTGAATTCCAGCGTTTTGATTGATGATTGAAGTAAGTGCATCGTCTTTGAATTCGGAAATTAAATCTTCAATTCTTTGAATTTCGTTGATTCCAATTTGGAGCAAGTGGTTTGCTTTTGCCTGGTTTTCACAAACGATTTTTAATTCAAAAGCGGAGCCCATCAATTTTTTCGAAACCCAATACTCATTCATTTAAATATTTGAGTTTATTCAGCACGATTTCAGAAAATTCAATTGCCGCCTCATTTTTATACTGCAGTGTTTCGAATATGTCCTTTGAACGCGAAAGGACCACGGTGGGAAATATTCCCTGAAAGCCATATAATTCCGCGATAGTTTGATTGTGTTTTACTACATCGGGGGAGAGTTTTTTCCTTTGTGGAAAATCAATAATTTCAACTTCTATTTTGTTGAGCTTCATTGTTGATATGAAAACGGAATCGCTTAAAACGGTTTTTTCAAGGCGTTTGCAATCTGCACACCAATCTGAGCCGACAAAGATATATAAAACAGGAGCCGACATTTGCGAGCTTTCGTTGTCTGCTTTTGGAAGAGAAGATTCCGTAATAAAGGACAAAAGGCTGATCCAGATTATTGCTAAAAACGACATTAGTTTTTCATTTGATAATTGTTCATTAATAACTGCCATTGGCAAAGTATAATTATTTGGGATGCTCAAAATTATTAAAGATCAAATTCTTTTTCAATAACACAATTGTTTTGGGTATTGTTTATTTGTTTCTATTTAGAGGAAAAAAATCAATTTTATAAAATATGATGGGTTGGATTTTTTTTTCTTATTGTTTAAATTCTTCCGGAAAAGCATTCATATCAATCCCCCACAGAGGAGAGAGCAACAAATAAGTGAAAAACAAAATTAAAATAATCGAAATAATATTTAAGGCAAATCCTGCCCGTATCATGTCTTTCATTTTTAAATATCCCGAACCAAAAACCACAGCATTTGGCGGTGTAGCTACCGGCAGCATAAATGCACAGGAAGCAGCCAGAGTCGCTCCAATCATTAAGGCAAACGGATGCACATTGATCGCGAGGGCAATAGATCCGAGGATGGGTAATATCATGGAAGCGGTTGCAATATTTGAAGTGATTTCGGTTAAGAAATTGACTAATGTAATGACGATAAACATCAATAAAATCAATGGTAAAACTCCTGCTCCATAAAGCTGGTTCCCAATCCAATCTGATAATCCGGACTCCTGAAATCCAACCGCCAAAGACAATCCTCCTCCAAAAAGCAAAACAATCCCCCACGGAAGTTTGACAGCTGATTCCCAATCCATTAGTTTTGATTCTCCATCTTTTGCAGGAATAACAAAAAGAATAGTACCTGCAAGCAGAGCGATTATTGAATCATCAAGTCCGGGCAATATTCCTGATAATAAAAATGATCTGAATATCCAGGCAAATGCGGTCGTGAAAAAAACAGCAAGCAGCCATTTTTCTTCGTAAGAAACTTTTCCCAGAAGTTTTAATTCTTTATTTATTTCTTCTATTCCTGCAGAAAATTTCCAATTTTTTAAAGGAAAAGCAACATGGACAAGGTATTGCCAGCAAATGATAAATAGAATTATTGAAATGGGGAGTGCAAATAAAAACCAGCTTGCAAAACTTATTTCAATACCATAAAGTTTTTCCAAAACGCCACTTAAAATCAAATTAGTTGGGGTGCCAATCAAAGTAGCGATTCCGCCGATTGAAGCGGCATAAGCGATCGAGAGCATCAGTGCTTTTGCAAATCGATCTTTGTTTTCTGTTAAAAATTGTGAAATAACTGCTACCGCCAATGGCAACATCATGACCGTGGTCGCAGTATTTGAAATCCACATGGATAAACCTGCCGAAGCCAGCATGAAGCCTAAAATAATCCTTGGAGGAGAGACTCCTACTTTTGAAACAATAATTAGCGCAATTCTTTTGTGCAAGTTCCATTTTTCAATAGCGATGGCTAAAATAAAACCACCAACAAAAAGAAAAATAATCGGACTCGCATAAGCTTGTGCAGTTGATTGAATATCCAGTGCGCCTGTAAGTGGAAAAAGAATAATGGGCAATAATGAAGTTGCCGGAATTGGTATGACTTCGGTAATCCACCAAATAGCAATCCAGATGGTGCTAGCTAGAACCATAAAGGCTTCCCGTTGCATATTTTGTGGCGGGCCAATCAATTGCAACAGTACAAAAATTAATGGTCCGGATAAGGTCAGGAGTGTTTTAGGCCAGAATTTCAATATTCAGAAATGGTATTTAAGTTATAGGGCTAAATAATCGATAAGCTATTTTTTAGGCTATCGCAAGTTAAATTTAAAAACTTCATTATAATCAGTTTTTTATCGCCATTTTACAGCAACTCAGAGCGTAGCAATAATTTTATGGCCTTCTTGAAAATTTACAGGGATAAAGAAATGAAATTTTGTTACCGAATCAAAGTTACCGAACCAGATTGCACTTCTGAAAAAATGGTTCCGTCTTCTTCGTAGCCTTCGATTTGTAACTGCCAGACATAAACTCCTTCAGCAGCAGGTTCACCATTCAATGTGCCATCCCACCGATTGTCCGGATCTGAGGATTCAAAGTATACTCCTCCCCAGCGATCAAAAACAGTAAGCTTCATATTTAGAATATAAAAACCAAAAACGCCAAAATAATCATTGGTCCCGTCAAAATTCGGACTAAAAGCATTAGGCACATAAATTTTTGTAGGACAAACTTCTTTCAACGAAACCGTGTCAGTTCCAACACAACCATGTTCATCAGTAACTGTGACCCAAAAGGTTCCTTCTTCCTCAACGGTAAAAGTAGAACGGTTTGAATTGTCCTGCCACAGGTAATTTGAATATTCTCCGGGATTTAAAATAGCATTAAAATTTTCAGAACAAAAGATGGTGTCATTACCTAAATTTGGGGTAGGAGTGGGGATGATTTCTACTGTTGCAAAAGAAGGAAAAGTGGCACATCCTGAAACAATTCCAATGACTGCGTACTCTCCGGACATTGCAGGTTTTGCATTTGAAACAATTGGAAATTGTGATTCTGAAAAATAATTATTTGGACCGGTCCATTCAAATCGGGCACTGTTAATATCCGTTGCGCTCAGGCTAAATGATTCTCCTTCACAAATGATCGTATCGCCCACAGCGTCAACAGCTTGCCGCAAGCTGATTAATAGATCTCTGTTTAAAGTATCGTATGTTTCAAGGCATTCGTCAAAAACAATTAGCTCAACAGGATAAGAGCCAAGGTTTGGGTAAAAATGACTAAACACAGCTTGGGTTGAAGTGGAACCATCGCCAAGATCCCAGAAAAAAGAATACCTGGCAGGAGATAATTCAGTATCAAAAAAGATTGTATCATTTAAACAACCCCCTTCAGGTATTGGGTTTTTGTTTATACTTTTAAAACTAGCACCACCGCTGTAGGCATAGGATTCAACGGTGCCGTAGCCATATGCAGTTGCGATGACCCCACAAGCTTCCGAAATAATGGTATGTGCCCCTGAATTTACCTGGAGTCGTGCATAGGTGAATTCATTATTTGAGCCTACTGTTCCAATGGTAGCAGTTGCGGGAAGTGCTTGCCCATCAAAAGTGATAAATGGGAAATCGGGTGTAGCGGCAACTATGTTTATATAATTTTCAGCAATGTTTTCAAACTTAGAATTATACAATGTGACGGTATCCCTTGTTTGTTCAACACTATTGAGAAGGACCATCGACGGATCACCTAAAGTATGTCCATTACACTGTGAACCAATCAAAAATTGGGCAATTTGTATCGGTTTGTTAGCCTTAACAAAAGTCGCTTCTGATTTTGAATATTCAACAAATTCCCCAGCGGTCAACGTAAAATTTTGGGTGGTAGAACCGCTTACTTCAATACTTGTATTGGCCTCAGCTGCAAGTATTCGGAAAACATCATAGTTAACCTTATCATTTGGAATCGTAACAAATTGTTTTCCCCAGGTGCTTACAGGATACATTTGCTCCAGTAAATTATCACGGGCACTGCAACCGGAAGGCACTTCTGTCCAGCGATTACCTGCAAATACTGCAATATTTTTATCAGCAATAATATGCGAACCAGTCAGGTCCCCAGGTCCGTATTTAGCCTGAACCTGGTATGTTTCCCCAGCATTTAATTGAATGTTGAAATTAGTATCGGCAGGTTTTTCCAATTCCGTTTCATCGCTAACAGTAATCGATATATTTGTTTCATTTTCAGTGCCTATGATCAAAAATTCGGAAGGATAAACCGTACCGTTCTGATTCAGTCCCGTGTAAGTCATGATGTAATATTCCTTGTTTAACGAATTGTTTGGTAATACAACTGTTGCTTCGGAACGGTAATCATGATATTGATGAATATAAACAGAAACTGGAAGATTGGAAGAAACCTGAACACCAACATCATCGATTGTTTCTGATCCTATAACTTCGGTATAGCTCGGAAGAGTAATTAATGTTACATTATTTGCGGAAACGGTATAAGGTTGTGTCCAATTTTGGTGTGGAATATTGATCTCTCCGCTGGTATTGTATTTGGATGTGATCATGACTACTTTGGTGTTCGTACCAATATCACGATGTTCCATAAATCCCAGCCAGAAATCTTTTCCTTCGTTAGTTTGGCTAAAAAGGGGTAAGGAAATAATAATTGCTAATAAAAATGTTAGGCACCTTAAACTTTTTAGGAGTTTTGGTTTTACAATGAAATGGTTGTTTATATTAAATAATGTTTCCAAAAATCGAGCTTTTTCATTTTCATAAATAACCATTATTTTCTATGGATAGATTAAGTAAACAAACCCTGAAAAGCAATAGTTTTCAGCTGCATTTGCACTCTTTTTATAAAATCAATTCAAATGTGACAAAATCTTATCGAAGAAGTGTAACGTCTCCAGACCTGTCTTTTTCATCAATTTCACCTCCAAATCGCGTTCTACCTTCTAAAGTCCAGATATAAACATCCGAAACGGCGAGCTCGTCTTTGAAAGTCCCGTCCCATCCTTGATCAGGATCAGTCGTTTCAAAAACCTTTTCTCCCCATCTGGAATAAACACAAAAACGATACGATTCAAAATCTCTGGGTTGAACATTGTAAAAAGGCCGGAAGATATCATTTTCCTCATCTCCATTTGGAGTAAAAACATTTGGCATTCCTAATTGCAATATGCAGGGGACGTTTATTTCTGCGACGTTTTCACAAAAACCAGTTGTTACAGTAACAGAATAATCACCTGGCCCAGTTACAGATATTGTATCAGTTACTTCGCCTGTTGACCATTCCAAACCGGCAATCGGATCTGCAATAATATATAACAATTGTTCACCATCATCACAATAAACACCATCAGATCCAATGGATACATTAGGAGGAGTGCCGGTTACTTCAAAAGTAGCAGAATTGGGCTCACAAAAACCAAAGGTAGCTGTAACAGAATAAGAGCCCTGTTGAGCTGCAACAATTGATTCCGTTGTTTCATTAGTTGACCATTCCAGGCCAACGAACTCCCCTTCAACAGAAGCGGTCAGTGTTTCTTGACCATCAAAACAATAATTTCCAGCAGATGAAATTGAAACTAAAGGTGGTGGCGGAACCACTAAATCATAACTAGCCATATTATCACCACAAAAATCAGTAAATATAGTTACGGTATAACTTCCAGGTTGGCCTGCCACAATGGAGTTGTTAGCATCACCTGTTGACCATAAAAGGCTGTTAATGGCTTCCGTATATACTGCAGACAGTGTCTCTTCCCCTTCAGCACAATAATCTCCTTCTGGTGAAATACTTACATCAGGTGGTGTGGTGTCAATATTCAAATCGATTGTATTAGAACCTTCCCCACATTCGTTAGTGGCCGTTACGGAATACGTCCCGGAATTCATTACCTGAATACTTGGGGTAGTCTCCATAGTTGGTGACCATTCCAGTGAGTTTGCATTACTTGGATTAGCAAATAAATTGACAAAACCCTGCGTGCAGTATGGACCCTGATCAGCGGTAATGTTAGCCTCAGGCAGTGGTTTTTCACTGATAGCCGTGGATGCACAAAGGATGTAACAATAATCCTCACCCATAGTCACGGTTACAGTATAAGTGTCGAATTCGGTCACTACAAGTGTTGGAGTAGTTTCACCTGATTCCCATTCATACCCTATAGCGCCCGGAACGGTTGCATCGAGTACTTCACTAAACATTTCATCAGGACAGTATGGGCCGAATTGCTCCAATACGATTGTTGGTGGTTGAATTGTATAATTCAAGGTATCAGTAACAGTAACATCAACATTGTTAAATGTTACTGAAGTTGCTATATTCAATAAGGTATCGACGGTTACGGTGATTGGTGCGAGTAAATCTACCATTATCATAGTGTCGCAGG
The DNA here is from genome assembly GCA_965220465.1 of Saprospiraceae bacterium. Lineage (GTDB taxonomy): Bacteria > Bacteroidota > Bacteroidia > Chitinophagales > Saprospiraceae > JAHDHW01. The sequence goes on from CBDCPZ010000011.1 coordinate 25,995, forward strand.
ACATTGTTTCACCGACATCACTGGTTTTTATCAGATGAGGACCAACCTGCTCGCCATTTTCTTCGCTTGTTGTCACAAACACATAACCTCCTCCAGACGATTCTGATAAACCATTGTTCTGAAAATCATCGGTAGAAGCTTTATATTTTCTTTTCCAAACTACATTGCCCGCTAAATCAACTTTTACCATAAATGCAAAATTATCATTCGTTCCGAAAAGGGTTCCTGCAACGACAACGTTTCCATCAGAAGACATAATGATTTCATGGATAAATGTTGTCGCATTTGGTGTTTCAAAGTCAATGTTTCGAGACCATTGTTCCAGGCCCAGTGTATCTGTTTTTATTAAAACGCCTAAATTGTTATCGATGCTTCCACCTATGAGATAACCATCGTCCGGTGTTTGAATAACGGCGGTGCCAACCTCAAAAACGGGTGTGTCTCCATACTTTCGACTCCATAAAATTTCGCCTAGACTATCTGTTTTAATAAGGCATATATCAGTTGGATTAAAGTTTTCAGATATAGAACCACTTACTATTAAACCTGAATCTCGAGTGGAGCGTGCATTAGTAATGTTTAAATTTTCATAATCCGGATTGGAGTAATACTTTGCCCATAAGAACTCGCCCTCACTATCTAGCTCTGCCACCCAAGACTCACTGGTTCCGTTTAAGGGTTTAACATCGACGCCTCCAATTATATATCCATTTTGATAGGAAATGTCCATTGGTGTTTTAAAAGTAAATGTGTTATTATCCACATTACTATTTTCAAAGCCCTTTGTCCAAACTACGTTGCCGGCAGGATCTCCTTTCATCAAAAAACGATGTTTTGGCATATTTAGCAAAGTGCCATATACCAAAAAACTATCTCCTTGCAGCAAATGAAGCGTTCCGCTTGTGGTTACTTTTTCTTCAAATTTATAATCTTTACTCCAGGTAAAATCTCCTTTGTCTGAAAGCTTGATAATGTTATAATAATCAAATTCGGTTGAATCGGGCTCTCTTGCTGCAGACAGAATCAAGTAGCCATCATCCGGAGTTTGTACAATATCAAGCGCAGTATTTTGCCGATTGCTGCGATACAATCGTTCCATTTCATCCTGGCCATAAATATTCAGAGAAATTAAAAATGCAATTGAAAACAGTAGGGAGCTCTTTAAAGACATAGCTTAATTTTATTAGTTAAAATAAGTTATAACAACTTAATAAAAGGCAAAAATTAAAATCGCAACGTAGTGATTATCCATCACTTGAATTAGTTATTAATAAAGTAACGATAAAACTAACAAAAATATCTATTTCAATAACGTCTTTAAAGCGAAATTGTCTGTTAGTTTAAATTTATTTGTAATTAATGGTGGGGAAAAGTACTACAAGTTAAGAGAAAAAGATTTCCCTATTTAAACAGCTTGGCTAAACAATTGGCTGGTAGGCTTTTCTCTCCAAAGCTTTGCGTCCAGTGCCATACAAATATTTCGGATAAACGGACGCCCTTCCTCCAAAACAGTTAAATGGAAAGGGTAAAGTTTTAATAAACCATCATTTTCGAGTGCTTTAAGCCGTTTCAAGCCATTGTCTAAAATTGGGTCATAAAGTTTGAAAGAAGACCAATTTGTTTCAAAATGACACATTATATTTAAAATATGCTCTCGCAAAATCAAATCTTCATTATTCAATAAATGCCCTCGAATAATTGGAATTCTACCAGCATTGACCAATTCCTGATAATCTTCAATTTTCTTTTCGTTTTGAATGAAAGCACCCCATGAATCGCTGATTGAAGAAGCTCCCAAACCAATCATCAACTCTGTTCGAAAAGGGGTGTAGCCCATAAAATTGCGATGCAGGGTTTTATTTTCCATGGCTTTGTAAAGATTGTCAGATTGGAGAGCAAAGTGATCCATTCCAATTTCGACATATCCGGCTTTTTCCAACAGTTTTCGGCCAAGTTCGTACAATGCTCTTTTTTCCTCACCGATGGGAAGATCCGTTTCGGAATAAGCTCTTTGGCTTGGTTTGATCCAGGGCACATGCGCATAACTGTAAAAGGCTATTCGGTCGGGCCGCAGTTCCTTTATTTTTTCAATATTGTCAATGATATTTTGTTTCGTCTGTAAAGGCAAGCCAAAAATAATGTCATAATTAATCGAAGTATAGCCAATTTCTCTCGCGATTTTGGTTACTCTTTCAACGTCTTCGGTTGTTTGCTGACGATTGATGATTTCTAAAATATGATCCGCAAAATCCTGAACACCAATGCTAATTCGTTTAAAGCCCAAATCGCAAAGTGTTTGGAGATGTTCTGTCGTTGTGCTGTTTGGATGCACCTCATAACTGAATTCATGGTTTTCAGCTTTTTTCGCATTTTCAAATATTCCATCGATCAGTCTTTTTAACTGGCTGGCTTGAAAAAAAGTTGGTGTTCCACCTCCCAGATGAATTTCTTTGATGATTGGTCTGGAGGGTAAAACGTCCAGATAAAGTTGCCATTCTTTCAAGAGAGCATTGACGTAGGGTTCTTCAACCTGGTGATTTTTAGTGATTCGTTTGTTGCATCCGCAATAGGTACAAAGTCGTTCGCAAAACGGCAGGTGGATATAGAGGCTGATTTCATTATTTTTTGAAAAGGCAATCTGAACATTTTCAAACCACGCTTTTTCGCTTGGAGCTTCAGCATCCCAATAAGGAACGGTTGGATAACTGGTATATCGGGGAGCCTGGGTATTATATTTTTTTAACAATTCTGAACGCATAACAATGCTGTGTTTTTTTAAAAAGGTAAAGCACAAAATAAGTTTGATTTGAAAGTTTTAAAGGTGATTTGCATCATTAAAAAAGATGACTTTTGTCATGAGTTGCAAATTGAAAAATGTATTTTGCACAAATTTTTTTAAGATGTTTTTTTACTTTAAAGCACTACATATCATCGGTTTTGTATCTTGGTTTGCCGGACTATTTTATTTGGTTCGGCTGTTCGTTTATCATGTCGAAGCAGAGCAAAAGCCTCAGCCAGAGAGAGATATTTTAAAAAAGCAGTTCAACCTGATGGAGTGGAAACTCTATAAAATTATTACCAATCCCGCAATGATTATTACCGTTATTTTTGGAAGTGCAATGCTTTTTCAAAACCCGGCTTACTTCACCGCTGGTTGGATGCAAATTAAGTTGGGCTTGCTGATTTTATTGATTGCTTATCATTATTATTGCAAACGAATTATCCAAAATTTGGAAAATGGAACCAACACCCTCGATTCGTTCCAACTGCGTTTACTAAACGAAGTTCCCACTTTATTTTTGGTCAGCATCGTACTTTTTGCCGTTGTAAAAGATGGATTGAATTATTGGTATGTACTTGCCGGAATGGCAGCCTTTTCTATCTTTCTATTCTACGCAGCAAGAGCTTATAAGAAAAGAAGAGAAGCTTAAAACGCTTGCCTAAAATTCCCTTCCCTTTCCAAAATGATAAAAGTCATTAGGAGAATTGACGAAAGTCATCAGCTTTTTTAGACTCCTTAAATATCTTTATTCGCAATCTTTTTTAACCTCCTTTAAACTTTTAAAGATATGGCTTTCTATCAAAGAGCTGGAAAAATTCCTCGCAAGCGGCACATACAATTTAGAAACAACAAAGGAGGGCTTTACGCCGAAGAACTGGTCGGAACGGAGGGTTTTGCTGGAAATTCTTCATTGGTTTATCACCTTCATCCGCCAACAATGGTCAAAGATGCAGGAGAGCCTTACTCGGTTGAATCTGTAATTGCGATCACTAAAAACCTGAAAAGCCTTAGCTTCAAAGGCTTCGATATCACTCCTGAAAATGATTACCTCGAAAGTCGCAAAACGTTGTTTGTAAACAATGATTTACATATCGGACTGGCAGCGCCTCTAATAAGTATGGAGGGCTGGTTTTTTAAAAATGCTGATGCGGACGAGTTGATATTTGTACATAAAGGATCCGGTAGCCTAAAGACAATTTATGGAGCCATAGATTTTGAATACGGAGATTATCTCGTGATTCCAAGAGGTACGATTTATCAATTAAAATTTGATTCGAGAGAAAATCGATTGCTTTATATAGAATCTTTCAGTCCGATTACAACGCCGAAGAGATACCGCAATCAGTTTGGACAATTATTAGAACATTCTCCTTTCTGTGAGCGCGACTTAAAAATCCCTCACAGCCTTGAAACATATGACGAACGCGGCAATTTTAGGGTGATGATTAAAAAGCAGGGATTGATGTATCCCTACGTTTACGAAACACATCCTTTTGATGTTGTTGGTTGGGATGGATTCCATTATCCGTATGCGACATCCATTTTTGATTTTGAACCGTTGACCGGTAGAATCCACATGCCGCCACCGATTCACCAGCATTTTGAAGGCAATAATTTTGTGATTTGCTCATTTGTACCGCGGTTGTATGACTATCATCCGGATGCTATTCCTGCACCTTACCATCATTCGAATATTGACTCTGATGAATTGCTTTATTACGTTGATGGAGATTTCATGAGCCGAAATAATATTGAAAAAGGACAAATCACATTGCATCCGGGAGGCATCCCTCATGGCCCTCATCCTGGCGCGATTGAACGAAGTATTGGACAAAAAGAAACCGAAGAATTAGCGGTGATGATCGACCCTTTCAAGCCGGTGATGATTACTGAAGAAGCATTGAACATTGAGGTCAAGGATTATTACAAATCGTGGCTCGCTGTGGAACATTAATTTTTAAAAACCGAATTTCAATAATAGCATTTAATCAACAATACTATGACAAGGAAAAGAAACTTAGACCATATCCCCGAAATTATGTTACCCAGGAAAGGGGAACCTGAAAACCTGTTTAAAAATAAATTTATGGAAACGGTCAGCCGTTCTCCGTTTTGGGTACCGGTTGTGATGCATAGCGTCATCATTATTGGTTTTCTATTTCTTGCTTTCAATGATTTGACGCCATTAATTGTGATAAGCCTTTTCTTCTCCGGAGCATTATTTTGGACTTTTACGGAGTATTGGGTACATCGCGGCGTCTACCATTGTGAGACAAAAAAGAAATGGTTGCTTCGCGTCCAGTTTGTAGCACATACCATTCACCATCAGTATCCAAAAGATGCAGGTCGATTGGCAATGCCGCCTATTCCTGCTCTTCTTCTCGTTGCAGCGTTTTTTGGCCTCTTTTGGTTGATTGGCGGTCAATATGCGGTGGCATTTTTTCCAGGTTTTGTTTTTGGATATTTGCTTTATGTGAGCATGCATTACGCGCAGCACAAATTTAAACCACCAAAATTTAAACCACTACGAGAGTTGTGGCGATTCCATGCGTTGCATCATTATCAATACCCAAATAAAGCTTTTGGCGTTTCGACAAGATTGTGGGATTTCATCTTTAGAACAACGCCGGATTAATTATTTTATATAAAACCAAATTGAGATGACAGATTTAAAAAATATAGCCAATTTTGATTATTCGCTGGAAAAAATATTTCCCGAAGCCGATGATTTTTTGCCTTTGCTGGGCACCGATTATGTTGAATTGTATGTTGGAAACGCAAAGCAAGCAGCGCATTTTTATAAAACAGCATTTGGATTCCAATCTTTGGCATATGCTGGTTTGGAAACAGGACTAAAAGATCGAACTTCCTATGTTTTACAGCAGGATAAAATTCGCTTGGTTTTAACCACGCCGTTAAAATCTGATAGTCCAATTTCTGATCACATCAAAAAGCATGGCGATGGCGTAAAAGTGATTGCCCTTTGGGTAGAAGATGCCCACAAGGCTTTTGAAGAGACCACTAAAAGAGGTGCCCGACCTTTTCTAAAACCTACTGTCGAAAGCGATGAATTTGGAGAGGTTGTACGATCTGGAATTCATACCTATGGCGATACCGTTCATGTTTTTGTGGAACGTAAAAACTATGGCGGTGTGTTTTTACCAAAATTTGAAAGATGGAATTCGAGCTATAATCCAACTCCGGTTGGCTTGAAGTTTATTGATCACATGGTTGGAAATGTAGAGCTGGGCCAGATGAATATATGGGCTAAATTTTACGAAGAAGTGATGGGTTTTGCGAACCTCATCACTTTTGACGACAAAGATATTTCGACACAATACACGGCACTGATGAGTAAAGTGATGACCAACGGAAACGGTCGTGTCAAATTTCCAATCAACGAACCTGCTAAAGGGCTTAAAAAATCTCAGATCGAAGAGTACATCGATTTTTATGAAGGTGCGGGTTGTCAGCATATTGCAGTTGCAACTGATGATATAATTCATACAGTTGGTGAGCTTCGAAATCGTGGCGTTGAGTTTTTGCATGTTCCTGGAACCTATTACGATTCTGTTTTGGATCGGGTAGGGGAGATTGATGAAAACTTGTTGAAACTGAAGGAATTGGGAATTATGGTAGATCGTGATGACGAAGGATATCTCCTTCAGATTTTTACGCGTCCGATTGAAGATCGACCAACATTGTTTTTTGAAATTATTCAACGCAAAGGAGCGCAATCTTTCGGAAAAGGAAACTTTAAAGCGCTTTTCGAATCCATTGAAGCCGAACAAGCGAGAAGGGGGACTTTATAAAAATAAATTTTGATTATGAACGAAGTGAAAATTGCAACGGTCGATTACAATGATTTTATTTCTGGTGATCCGGTAAAACGTGAAGCGTTTATTAAAAAACTAGGAGATGCTTTTGCTGAAATCGGGTTCGCTATCGTTGCAAATCATGGCGTTTCAGTAGAATTAAAAAACAATTTATATCAAACCGTTAAAACCTTTTTTGACCTTCCGTTGGAAACAAAATTAAAGTACGAAAATCTGGAAAATGCTGGTCAGCGTGGCTTCATCAGCAAAGGAAGGGAAAAAGCCAAAGGTCACAAATTTCCTGATCTTAAAGAGTTTTACCACATCGGCCAAAATGTAACCGACGGTGATCCGATAAAAAAGGAATATCCTGAAAACATCTGGACTGATGAAGTTCCTGAACTGAAAGAAGTTGGCCTGGAAGTTTATAAAACTTTTGAAAACACGGGCCGCAATTTGCTGAGAGCCATTGCTTTATACCTTGATCTTGACGAAAATTATTTTGACGATAAAATTCATAATGGCAACAGTATTCTCCGATTGCTGCATTATTATCCGGTGGAGAATATCGAGAGCATCCCCGAAGGAGCAGTGCGAGCTGGTGCACACGAAGACATCAATTTGATCACATTATTGATGGGAGCGAGCAAGGCAGGCCTTCAGGCTTTGACCAAAGACGGAAAATGGCTAGATGTCAGTCCCGAACCAAACCAAATCGTAATCAATATGGGAGATATGCTCCAACGGCTAACCAATGGCCGCTTGCGATCAACAACGCATCGGGTCGTCAATCTTTCAAAAGAGGAAATGTTAAAACCACGATATTCAACGCCTTTCTTTTTGCATCCGAGATCTGATATGGATTTGACTTGCCTCGAAACTTGCATTGATGAAACTCATCCGAAGCAATTTAAAGATACGACTGCCGGAGAATATCTCGAAGAAAGGATTATAGAATTAGGATTAAAATCATAAACCCTATTAAACCAATAAAGTTATGCTACCTCCCATCAATTTTAAAAAGTGGATCGATGACAACCGTCATTTGTTGAAACCGCCGGTTGGCAATCAGGTTATTTATAAAGACACGGATTTTATAGTCATGGTCGTAGGCGGCCCTAATGCCCGCAAAGATTTTCATTACAATGAAGGCGAAGAATTTTTCTATCAAATTGAAGGAAACATGAATTTGCCGATCATTGAAAACGGGAAGGTAAAAAATATTGAAATTAAAGAAGGCGAGATTTTTCTGCTTCCACCAAAAGTGCCACATTCTCCACAAAGAGGGCCAAACACCGTTGGATTAGTCATCGAAAGAATTCGAAAGCCAGATGAAAAAGATGCTTGTATTTGGTATTGTGAAAATTGCAATGCCGAACTCCACCGCGCCGAATTTCAATTGGACGATATCGTTGTACAACTCACCAAATTGCTCAATGAATTCTATTCTAATGATGAACTTCGGTCTTGCAAAAATTGTGGAGTCATGATGGAAAAACCAACGCTCAAAACCGCAGCAGTCTGATGAAGAGCGCTACAATAGTTGGAGCAGGTCTGGTGGGGTCCCTGTGGGCAGTTTTCCTTTCAAAAGCTGGCTTTAAAGTTACGGTTGTAGAGCGACGACCTGATATGCGTAAAGCGGAAATATTGGCTGGGAAATCGATCAATTTGGCATTGTCAGACAGAGGTTGGAAAGCACTGGATACGGTTGGAATTGGAGAAGAAATTCGAGAGATTGCAATTCCGATGTATGGCAGAACGATGCATGATCTTGAAGGCAATTTGAGCTATCAGCCTTACGGGAAAAAAGGACAGGCGATTTACTCAGTTTCAAGGGGAGAACTCAATGCCCGGATGATGACGATCGCGGAAAATGTTGGTAATACAAAAATTCGATTCAATGAAAAGTGTGAAAATGTAGATTTGGAAAACGGTATTGTTTACCTGGAAAATATATTAACAGGGAATCGAGCAGAGATACGATCCGATTTGGTTTTTGCAACAGACGGAGCTTTTTCAGCCGTTCGTTACAATGCTATGCAGAAATTGGATCGATTTAGCTTTAGTCAGCAATATATTGAAGATGGGTATCGCGAAATTTTGCTTCCGGCAAATGATGATGGTTCTTATAAATTAAAAGAAAATGCCTTGCATATTTGGCCACGAGGGCGATTTATGTTGATTGCGCTTCCAAATGAAGATGGGTCATTTACCTGTACTTTATTTATGCCTTTTGAAGGACACAAAAACTCCTTTGAAAATCTGAAAACACGTGCTCAGATAAATAATTTTTTTAAAACTACATTCCCTGACTTTTTCGAATTAATGCCAAATGTGTCAGATGCCTGGGAAGACCACCCACTTTCCTCGCTCGCACTGATTCGATGCTTTCCATGGACACATGGCAAAACCGCTTTGATGGGTGATGCAGCCCATGCTACTGTTCCGTTTTTTGGGCAGGGGATGAACAGTGGTTTTGAAGATTGTACAGTGATGTGGAATTTGATGCAAAAACATTCTGAAGATTGGAATTTCATTTTTAAAGCATACGAAAACGCTCGAAAACCCAATTGCGACAGCATGCAAAATCTTTCTCTGCAGAACTATCATGTGATGCGAGATCATGTTGCCAACCCCGATTTTTTATTACAAAAAAAGCTCGAGCGAAAGATGCAGGAATTCTATCCTGAAGATTATATGCCCTTGTATTCTATGGTAACTTTTAGCGATATAGATTATGCAGAAGCGGAGAAAAAAGGAGAAGAACAAAACAAGGAAATTAAAAAGATCATGAATTTATACGATATTGAAGGACTTTTTGAAAGCGGTGAGATCGATGATTTGATCCACCAGTTTTTTATTCATATGAACAAAGGATAAGTTAATATTATGATTGAAACTCAAAACGAAATAATCGAACGGATAAAAGCAAAATATGAAGCAATCAATCAAGATCCGGAGGTTCATCTCGAAGGCTTGGTTTGGGCAAAACCAATAACTTATTGGGATTATATTCAGACGGATGCTTTGCTCAATTTGCAGACAATGCGAACAACGCTTCCTGATGAAATGATCTTCATCATGTACCATCAGGTCAACGAATTATTATTTAAAATGATCCTTTGGGAAATTGAGCAGGTTTCGAAAAATGAAAACCTGACCGCAGCATTTTTTTCCAGCCGATTGATGCGAATCAGCCGCTATTTCGACATGCTTTCGGAATCTTTCAACATTATGGGCGAAGGGATGGAGGTGGAACAATATATGAAATTTCGAAATACCCTCACCCCTGCAAGTGGTTTTCAAAGCGCCCAATATCGCATGATTGAATTTTGTTCGACCGAGCTGATCAATCTCATCGATTATCGCTTTAGAGCAACGATTGACCGGGACACGCCTTACGAACATGCCTTTGAACATTTGTATTGGCAAGCTGCCGGCAAAGACCATTCGACTGGCGAAAAAACGCTTCTTTTACAACTCTTTGAAGAGAAGTACAAAGACCAATTCATCCGTACGATGAAGGAATACAACACGACCAATCTTTGGGCAAAATTTATCGAGCTACCAAAAGACGTTCAGGAAGATCCTGATTTGATCACAGCAATGCGTCATTACGATTACACCGTAAACATTTCATGGGTCATGGCACATTACGATGCTGCCGGAAAATACTTAGATAGTGGCGAAGAATCTGCAGAAGCTACAGGCGGCAGTGATTGGAAAAAATACATGCATCCAAAGTACCAGCGCCGAATTTTCTATCCTAAACTTTGGTCAAAAGAAGAATTAGAGAACTGGGGCGAGGACGTTTAACAAGTTTTCCTTTCAATTTTATTTTGGTATTCAAACAAAGCTGACTCAGCATACCATTTGATTTCATCATTTTCAAGCAGAAAAAGGGATAGCGTCATGTCCGTGACATTTTAGTTGTATATTGTGTGAATCTGAAATTACGTAATAATACAACTAAGGTTAAATAGAAATGAAAATCAAAATTATTTTACCAATTCTTACTTTGATGTTTCTTTTTGCTTGTGATCCAAATGGAAAAGAGACCACAAACGACAAAAACCAAATCGATTCGACCGATCAAAAAACGGTAGAAAACCTTCCAACACAACAAGACCAGAAAACGGAACCACAGCAAAATGACTCCGAAGAGCAAGCTCAATATTTCATTTGCTATAATAGCGATGCCAATCCTAATTTAGCAATCTCAATTAGTTTCGATAAGGAGGAAAAAGCCTTAAAAGTGAAATATAAAGGACAAGAAGAAGCCATGACTTTGTCCTATTTGAAAGAGAATTATTTAGAAGGAGGATCTTATCCTACAATTGAAACTTTTTATTCGGAGATTTACGACGGTAAAGAAAATGGTGTTTACAAATTAACCCATTCCGGGAATTGGGATTACGCTGAATACACTCGCAGTAAAGATGGGAAAAAGTTCAAATTCACGATTGATCATGATTTGTCCATTGAAAATGACGGATATAGAACTTCTCCCTGTTTTTAAGCCAAGTATTAATAATGCCTAAAATTGATCTTAAATTTTTTAAAAAATGGATTCAAAATAAAGATCTTTTTAGTAGACATAAACTTAATCTCCACCTATTCGTTGCCCTTCTTCTTCGAGTCCTGTATTTCGCTTTCGGCTTTTCTTCACCTCCTGACTTCCAAATGCATAGCTTACATTAAATCGTATTTGACGGCTTTCCCATCCGCCACTTCCGGTTATATTAAGGCCGCCAAATTCCATATCTGCGCGCCAATTGGAAGTGTAAAAAATATCACTGAAGGACAGCCGAAATGAAAGCCGGTTTTCCAATATTTTCTTTTGGATGGCAATATCCATGGAGCCCAAACTTTTAGTCAGATAAGTGCCGCCCCAAACAGAAGGAGAACTAAACCAACCGGAAACTTCCAATTTAAAACCTTTTGGAAGGGAAAAGGTATTTTGTCCATAAAAACTTACCGTACTTTGATCAATAGATTTGAATTTTTCATCATTCCCCTGATAAGAAGCATGGTATGCATTCAGACTAGCATAAACGCTCCACCATTTTGCTACCTCGAAAGGATAACTAACACTCAGACTCCAAATGTTCTGATTGGCAATATTGCGGGTGATCAAAAAGTTTTTAGTGGTTCCCAGAGTGTCTGTAACCTTTGCAAAGAAATCACTGATGTGACTGTAACTTAAAGATGTAGTCAAGCGATAATTGTAAGTGTGAGACAACTTTATGTTATCCGTATATTGAGGTTGTAAAAAAGGATTTCCTTTTGAAAAAGACAACTCATCGATTTGGTATTCAAAGGGGTTTAGCGATTGATAGTTGGGCCGCTGTATCCGTCTGCTATAATTTATTGTCCAGGAGTTTTTTTGATTGGGGCTGTAGGTAATTCCACCGCTTGGAAACCAATCGGTATAATTTCGTTTGACCTTGTCGTCATCGCTGGATTGGATACTTAGCAGATTACCTTCGGAGATCGTTTGTTCTACACGAAGACCAATTTGAGCGTTCCATTTTGACCACTTTTTATTCAAGTTTACATAGGCGGCGTTTATATTTTCATCATAAATAAAACGATTTGAGCGATTTTCATTTAAATAATTTGTGTCGTCTATCACATCATAAAATTCAAAGGTATTATCAGTTTTTACTTTGGAATACTTTCCTCCAATACTAAATTGAGTTCCAAAAAGCTTTTGGGAATAATCCATTTTCACTGTATTGATATCGATGACGGTTGGAGTAATCATTCTGTAATTTCGCTCAAAAAGCAGGTTCTCTCCACTGCCATCAAGGTATTCATTAGGTTGATAGCTTGTGCGATCCCGATTGTACTTTCCATAATCGATATCAAACATCAACTCGTGTCCCAATGTATCTGCAAAACGATAATTTAGATTTCCAAGCAGGTTATAACTTTCATTTACACTTTCATTTTTAGCAATAAGGATCTGGTCAACCTGAGTCATGGTAAGCGGTGTAATTGGCGTTTTGGTAAGTCCATCTGAGTTACCCCTGAAAAAGTTTCCATCCAGCAATACGCCAATCGTATGATTAGCATGTGGAAAGAAATCCATCCCAATCCTGGCATTATTTACTTTTTTATTATTTAGCGTCTCGGTCTTTGAATCATAACGAACGTTCTGTTGTATTCGGTTCAAATTGAGAAAACTCCAGGTATCTCCAAAACTGTTGTTGTAAGTACCAAAGAAATTGGTCTTTCTTGTACGGTTATTGATAGAAACTGAAGAATTATTGCGGCTGTTTTTACCATAAGCATAACCACCCGAAAGGGTACCATTGGTTCCTAATCGCTTGTCCTTTTTCAAACGGATATTAATGATGCCGGCATTACCTGCTGCGTCGTATTTTGAGGATGGTTGGGTGATAAGTTCTATTGCTTCAATATCTGAAGATTGCAAAGCACTTAGATAATTTGTCAGATCTGCTCCTGAAAGCGGAGAAGGTTTGCCATTTATATAAATCAACACTCCGGTTTTGCCTTCTAAAATAACATTATCATTATTGTCAATGATTACTCCGGGTGCTTTTCGAAGCAATTCAAAACTATTGGTACCTGTTGAATTGAGGGAGTTTTCAACATTAAAAACAGTCTTATCTGCAAAAACCTCAATTAAGGGGCGTGCTGATACCACTTCTACTGCTTCCAACTCAGTTGAAGCAGGCTGAAGGATAATCGGATCCATTTTGAATATCTCAGTTTCTAGTAAAAAAGGACCGGATTGAAAAGATTGTAAACCCACAAAAGAAGTTTCTATGAAGTAAGTCGCATATGGAATCCCGGAAAAAGAAAAGCGGCCATCTTCCATTGTGACGGCAGCTTTGACAATAGACGAATCTTTAAGATTTTTTAAAATTACAGTAGCATAAGCCAATGGTTCTTCCTTTTCAAAAACAGTCCCGTTTATCTGCCCATTCTGACCCTGAACATTCCAGATCAAACCTATTCCGATGATTACACTTATTATTGTTTTTGTTTGAAAGAACATAATTGCAGTATTTTGATGAAAGAATAATCCAAATCTAAAAGGATTCGTGCGTATTCAATAACGTTAATCGATGACTGGTAAATAGCTTCGACGAATGACATGCTTAACCATTCAACGATTTATTTGTTCATTCGTCGGAAAGCTCTTGGTTATGTATTGAATTGAATGCTATCTTGAAAAGTAAACAAATCGAACTCCTGTTATCAACACCACTGAAAAAACAAGTAATTTAATTGGTTAATATTATCTAAAGTCTATGCAAGCTTTTTTAAAACGAAGAATTTACGGAATCCAAATCTATGAATATCTGAATGTTCTGGCCTTTTATTTTTTCTTCGCATACTTGTATCATTTGACGCTATGGATTAACAGCTTGAGTGGTGAACCGCCAGTCAGTAACCTTTTTAGTATCAGTAAATTTATGGATCAGGCTGGTCTGGATTATTTGATTAAGTTACTGTTATCCATTCCGATTTGGTGGCTGATTTTTAGAAGATTCAAACATCTGGCTCTAAAGCAGCGATTGATGATTCACTTGGTTACCCTACCTGTTTTCGTCTTTATCGGACAGCAAAGTTATTATGCCGCTGCTGAAGCGATGGGTTGGGGCCACTTGATCAGTTGGGGTCAGGTTTGGGATATTTACATTCCTATTCTCTTCTATGTCTTACAATTTGGGTTGTTACACGCGTATGAATATCACCACACCAATCAGCGCCATTTAAAGCAACAGGCAGCATTGGCAGAAGCCGCTTTAAAAAGTGAATTATCCGCTTTGAAAGCTCAACTTAATCCTCATTTTTTATACAATGTATTCAATACGATTAGTGCTTCGGTACCTGCTCAAAATGAAAAAACCCGTGAACTGATCGCTTCTCTTTCTGACTTGTTTCGCTATCAATTGAAAGCCACAAAAACGGAATTGGTACCATTAAGCGAAGAATTGGAATTCGTTCAAAAATATCTCGAACTGGAAAAAGCACGTTTTGAGGATCGGTTAAAAGTACGCATCGATGTTCCTAAAAATGTTCGAGATGCCATGGTGCCACCGATGATTTTGCAACCACTGGTAGAAAATTCGGTAAAACATGGGATTTCTTCCCTAATCGATGGAGGCGAAATTTCCATTCGAATTAAACGGAATGGTGCAAATATTCAATTTGAAGTAGCGGATACCGGAGTTGGCGTAAAAGACAAAAATAAACTATTTGATATAGGGGTTGGTTTAACCAATACCAAACTGAGATTGGAAAAAATGTATGGAGCTGAAATGAAAATTACTGACAATGTTCCTCAAGGATTAAAAATTGAATTTGCGATATAACCAGATAGATGTTAATGAAAAAAGTAGTAATTGTAGACGATGAATCTGCCGGACGAAAACTCATTAAAGAATACCTTGATGATTTTCCTTCTTTAATCCTGGTTGGACAAGCGAACAATGGAGTTGACGCTATCAAAGTGATCAATGAATTCAAACCTGACCTGATTTTTCTGGATGTACAAATGCCAGGAATGACTGGTTTTGAAATATTACCTCATTTGGAAGAAATTCCCCAAATCATTTTTTCAACCGCTTACGACCAATACGCTTTAAAAGCTTTCGAAGTGCACGCAGTCGATTATCTGCTC
Source organism: Saprospiraceae bacterium (assembly GCA_965220465.1). Taxonomy (GTDB): domain Bacteria; phylum Bacteroidota; class Bacteroidia; order Chitinophagales; family Saprospiraceae; genus JAHDHW01. The sequence continues at coordinate 41,251 of CBDCPZ010000011.1, forward strand.
AAGCCCTATACTAAAGACCGATTTCATAATGCCATACAAAGGGTTAAGACCGATCGGCAAGTTCCTTCCATTAGTCCTCTTGCCGAAAGCTTGATTATGGAAAAACAGACGTACCCTGAACGTATCCTGGTACAATCCGGTCGGAAGCTGATCACCATTGCTGTTAAAGAAATCCAACGCATCGAAGCGGATGGTGATTATTCAAAACTAATCATCAATCAAACGGCCTTTCTTAGCAATTATGGGATCAGTAAACTGGAGGCCAAGCTAGACCCAAAATCATTTATCAGGGTTCATAGATCATCTATTATAAATATCCATTTTATCGAAAGCGTCAATAAATATACAGGTAGCTACGATATCGTCATGAAAAATGGTGATATCGTGCGAGTAAGCCGTGGCTATATGGATAACATTAAGAATTTGATGTTTTGAATTTTTGCTATTGTTAAAGGCGTTGAGATAAAAAGAGTCGATTCTTTTGCCCTCTTTAAAAGAAATTTTATAAAAGAAGCTACTCATTCTACTAATCAAACAAATTATTCGTAAATATACAGGGGAAAAGTGAATTGAGCCTTTAAACTAAACCATTACGGGAACAGGGGCCGTGCAGAACATGTGCAATAAAGATGGCAAAAAATTCAACTTCACCATTGTTTTTGAAATGTCAGACGATGGAAGTGGTTGTAGGACCACACCTTGTTTTTAAGGCAACCAATTTTAATAAAAAACATGAAAATGGCGGTAATAGCAGTAATTTTAATTTTGATCGCATCACTCCTTATTATGGGCAATTCAGACTGGCATTTAAATAGAAATAAACACAACAAGCCACCAAAAGGTCGTTTAGAGGCGGTCATCGTAGATGAAATTTATAAGGATGAGAATGGTTTGATTTGGGAACTTCAACCGTCGATTAAAAATAAGTTTCATCAGCCGGATCATGAAGTCTCGAAGCCTGACAACCCATATAAAGGTCTTAAATTAGACCAAGCCTACGATCCTAAAAACCCGAATTTAAAATTTTTAAGTAAAACGGAAAACGGAGGATCTTACGAAGCCATTTTACAACCGAATGGACAATATTTGACCGAAGGTAAAAAAATGGGAACCTACAATTATGGACATCCGGATGGAATTTGGGGTAGTTTAAAACATACTTTTTTGGATGTTTTTCCACATTTTGTCAATTCGAACTATAAACAATAAGGTGATAAATCATGAAAAAAATTAACAAGTTTATGTTAGTTGGCATCCTGTTTTTAGGATGTAAAAGTGTGGATGGGATTAAAGAATTTGGCCAACATTATCAAAAACACCAGGATTACGAAAGTCTTTCCAAGGTAGTTGAATTGACGCCACTGGATGCCGACACTTCTTTTATCAAAAACATTTTAGGCGAGCCGATAGATATGGGTTTTGACTATCGCTATCTTCTAGATTCAACTGGCCCAAACGGTTGTGTGGTGGGCGCTGTATTTCATATCGATGAAAATGGCAAAATCGATCAAAAATGGATTGATGAAATCTGTGAGTAAACTACTTAAAGGGCTAGAGTGTATAAAAAAATAAAAAGACAAATAATGAAAATAATTTGCAGTGTATTGAACTTGTTTAAATACTTAGGATTTTTCCTTGTGCTATTAACTTTTATATCCTGCGACCCCGCACAAACTCTAAAGATCAGCAATGAAACGGATGCAGATGCAACAGTTATGGTTGTCTTTAAAAAAGGGGAACATGCTTACAAGTTTGTTGAACCTACCGCGTCTGATACTTTGATTATCGAATTAGAACCTAAGGGTCAGAATTCGGAAGAAATATTTCAATTTGGCTTGGGTACCTGGAAAATACAAAGTAGCCTCGATAGTTTAATCGCAGCAGTGGAATCGATAGAATTGTCAACTTCGAAATCAAAAGAAACCTATCAAGGAGAACAACAAATAAGAGCATTTATTGAGGATAGGATTTCAGGTAGCAGAAAAGAAGTCATTGAAATTAAACTGGAATAGCTAATCCGCAAATATCATTGCCATTCGGATTCTAATTGAAATTTTTATCTTCCCATTGCATCCATTTTCAATAAATCAGCGTTGGAAGGAAAAAGCAATATTTATGGCTTTGAGTGTCTAAAATATTTCACATTTATTATTAAATATTGTAATATTGAAATGACTTCATTTGCTCAATCTATTCTTGAGAAGTTTTAAAATATAACAAACCAAATTATGAATATCACATCTACTCCTTTACCAGCTGCAAAAAATTATATCCAGGGAAATTTTAAGGAAAGTGATTCACGTTCGATGGACGTGGTCAGCCCGATTGATGGCTCGACAATTTCCTCTGTGCCGCTTTCTGACAAAGCGGTTCTCGACGAAGCCGTTCAAGCTGCAAAAGCTGCTTTCAAACATTGGTCAAATCTTACGATAAAAGATAGGGTGCAGGTTTTTTATAAATTCCGATCACTGCTCGAGGAAAATATGGAAGAACTGGCGAATTTAGTTTGCAAAGAAAACGGTAAAATTTACAGCGAAGCGGAAGCGGAAGTGTTGAAAGGTATGGAATTGTCAGAATTTGCATGCTCGCTACCGCAATTACTCAATGATGAAATCATGGAAGTCAGCAAAGGTGTTGAATGCCGAACGTCCCATGCTCCTTTGGGAGTTGTAGCTTCGATTTCTCCATTCAATTTTCCATTTATGGTTCCGCTCTGGACGATTCCGAATGCCTTGGTTTTAGGAAATTGTATGATTTTAAAACCCTCAGAATTGGTGCCATTAAGTGCGCAGCGCATTGCAGAATTGTTGAAAGAAGCTGGTTTGCCAGATGGTGTTTTTAATATTGTAAACGGCGACAAGGAAATTGTTGAAGCGATTTGTGACCATCCGGATATCGAAGCGGTTAGCTTCGTTGGATCGACACGAGTGGCGAAAATTGCATACAAACGAGCGACCTCAAATTTGAAAAGATGTTTGGCGCTTGGAGGTGCAAAAAACCATTTGATTGTTCTTTCGGATGCCAATCCTGAAATTTCAGCTGCAAATATTGCAGCTTCTATGTCTGGCTGTGCCGGTCAACGTTGCATGGCAGCTTCTGCGATGGTAGCCGTCGGTGAAGTGGATCATATCGTTGAGCAAATCTGCGATGAATCTCGAAAAATAGTTCCAGGTGAAAACTTAGGATCGGTTATTACAAAAGAAGCTAAAGAGCGAATCGAAAGATATATCAATGAAGCGGAAGCAGCAGGAGCAAAAGTCTTGGTGGACGGCAGAAATGCAACAGTAGCTGGAAAAGAAGGTGGATTTTATGTAGGCCCGACAGTGATCGATTATGTAACACCTGATATGGCAATTGCAAAAGAAGAAGTGTTTGGACCTGTGTTGGCGATCATGCGAACTGATGATTTGGACGAAGCTATTCGTATTGAAAACAATTCAAATTATGGAAATGCATCTTCCGTTTTTACTCAGAGCGGAGGACTCGCAAATTATGTAATCGAAAGAGTAAGCGCTGGTATGGTGGGCGTAAATATTGGCGTTCCGGTTCCACGAGAGCCATTTTCGTTTGGAGGTTGGAACGAGTCAAGATTTGGTGCAGGAGATATCACCGGAAAGAGTTCCATTCACTTTTGGACGAAGTTGAAAAAGACAACTTCCAAATGGAATCCTGAGGCCTGGACAGATTGGGCGAGCTAAAACTCATGTATAATTTAACATTCATTATTCAAAATGCAATCTACTCGAGTGACGGAAACTGAAGCAATTCTACAGAAAAACCTCGACCACACTTTTTTCTCTTGGTCAAAGCAGGGAGGGCTTAATCCGGTTAATATCAAAAGCGCCAAAGGCGTTTATTTGTATGATCGGAGCGGACTGAAAATCCTTGATTTTTCTTCGCAGTTGATGAACGTAAATATCGGCCACGGGCGCGAAGAAGTTACAGAAGCAGTAAAACGCCAAATGGAGCAAGTCAGTTATATCGCCCCAAATATGGTGACCAAAGTCAGAGGTGACCTTGGGGAAAAGCTAGCTGAAATTACTCCGGGTGATTTAAGTAAAACTTTGTTTACGTTGGGAGGAGCTGAAGCTATTGAAAATGCGATCAAATTAGCTCGCCTTTATACAGGAAAACATAAAATTATTACCCAATACCGTTCTTATCATGGAGCGACGTATGGCGCTATTTCAGCAAGCGGTGATCCCCGTAAATTAGCGGTGGATGCACAGCAAGCTCCGAATATTGTTCATGTTGAAAACCCGTATTTCTATCGCTGTCCCTGGTATAGCAGTTCACCGGAAGAATGTGGCGAACGAGCTCTAAAAAATCTGGAACAAGTTATTTTGTATGAAAGCCCGGATAATATTGCTGCTATTTTGTTGGAAGGTGAATCAGGTACTTCGGGCTGTATGAAATATCCTCCACTTTATTGGAAAAAAGTAAAAGAGCTCGCCCAGAGTTATAATATTTTGACCATATCAGACGAAGTGATGAGTGGTTTTTGTCGAACAGGAAAATGGTTTGGTATAGATCATCATGATGTTGCACCTGACATTATGGTAGTAGCCAAAGGATTAACATGTGGGTATATCCCATTAGGAGGGATGATTGCCAGCAAAGAGATTGCTTCAAGTTTTGATGATCGAGTTTTACCACTAGGGTTGACCTATTCAGCACATTCTGTTTCTTGCGCAGCAGCTCTTGCGGTTTTAGATATTTATGAAAAAGAGAATCTTGCCAATCGCGCTGTTGAAATGGGAAAATACATTGATCAATCTGTTGAAAAGTTAAAAGCAAAGCATCCTTCTATTGGAGATTTTAGAAATACAGGAATGTTAGGCTGTATTGAATTGGTTAAAAACAGGCAAACCAAAGAGCCAATGGCTCCTTTTAATGCAAAACCGTCTGAAATGGGCGCCATGGCAAAAGTGGCCGCAAAGATTCGAGAATTAGGTATGTTTACGTTTGTAAAATGGAATTTTATTTTTGTAGCACCTCCGCTAATTATTTCAAAAGATCAGATTGACGAAGGAATGGCGATTTTATCAGAAGCCATTTCTATTGCAGATCAGGAGTATAAAGACTGACTTTAAACAAGTAATACCCACATCATGAAAGAAGAAATCGTCGAGCTAACCGAAGATATCTCCTCATCGCCATTGTACAGTGAAGACCTTGCGCCAGTCACTGCTTCTAATAGAACCTGGACATTATGGGATATGACTGCTATCTGGGTAGGAATGGCGGTTTGCATTCCAACGTATTTGCTGGCTTCATACATGATAAAATCAGGGTTAAATTGGTTGGAGGCATTGGTGATTATACTTTTAGGTAATATTATTATTACCGTACCGATGATTTTAAATGGCCACGCAGGAGTGAAGTATGGCGTTCCGTTTCCGGTCATTGGTCGAGCTTCTTTTGGAATAAAAGGGATTCATATCGCCGCGGTGGTAAGAGGGATTGTAGCATGTGGTTGGTTTGGTATTCAAACGTGGATTGGAGGATTAGCATTCTATGCGATTTGGCATGCTGTGATGGGCACAGAAGCTAATGTTGGTTTGGATGCCGGAAAATTTATAGGATTTGGCTTGTTTTGGTTACTGAATGTTTTCTTTATTTGGAAAGGGACTGAAAGTATAAAATGGCTGGAAAAATTCTCTGCTCCTATTTTGATTGGAATTGGAATATTATTGATCGTTTGGGGAGCGAAAACCGCAGGTGGATTTAGCATTGTTTTGCAGCAAAGTGATCAACTTGCAAAACCAAGTGCTTCTATTTCCCTTCTCGGAAACGATGTTTATTTTTTAACCATCAACCCGATTTTAGATATTAATGGAAAACCAAAAGCAGATGCTTACCAAATTCAAATTCCAACTAAAAATGAACCACAATTAACCACTTGGATTCCAATCGAATCCCCTTCTGTTGAAATAGATTTATCCACTTACCTGGGGGAAGTAAATATCGAGCAGGTTATAAATAATGAGAAATTTTTTAAAGTAAAATTAAAAGCATCTCAAAACGAAAAAACTGTAGAATCAAGTTTGATTACTGCACTTTTTATAGAAAAAAAGCAAAATACCTTTTTAAATAAAATATGGTCATACCTATTATGGTTGACTGCAATGGTTGGTTTTTGGGCAACTATGGCAATAAGTATTGCTGATATTACGCGCTATACCGCAACGCAAAAAAACCAAATAACCGGACAATTTATTGGGTTGCCTGGGACGATGGCGTTATTTTCCTTTGTTGGGATTTTTGTTACTTGTGCTGCTTTAATAAACTTTCAGGATGTTTTGGTAGCTGACGATGCACCATGGGATCCCGTAAGTTTGTTGGGAAAATTTCAAAACCCTGTTGTTGTTATTGTAGCACAACTTTTTATGATCATTGCAACTTTAAGTACTAATATTGCAGCCAATGTCATTGCTCCTGCGAATGCTTTTAGTAATATTCTTCCTTCAAAAATTTCATTCAGAGGCGGTGGGATCATTGCAGCAATTATTGGTATTGTCATAATGCCTTGGTGGTTGTTAGATGAAATAAGCGGGCTTTTAATTTTTGTCAGTGGATTTTTGGGGCCTGTACTTGGGATTTTAATTTGTGATTATTTTGTGATCAAAAACAAGCAATTGAATTTGTCAGAATTATTTAAAGTAGATGGAATATATAATTTTAAAGCAGGGTATAATCCTGCTGCGATGTTTGCGTTAGCCGGAGGGATATTAGTAGCTTTGGTGGGATTGTTTGTCCCGGCTTTGAGTTTCCTTTATAAACTTTCATGGTTTTCGGGATTTGCTGTTGCATTTTTTATCTACTATTTTTTAATGCAGAAAAAAGAATAGATGATTACCAAAATTATTATCCTTTGCCTCTATTTCCTCGTTCTAATTTTAATCGGTTATTTCTCTTCTAGGCAAGTAAAAAACCTCAAAGATTACTACGTTGGTGGAAAAAAACTTGGATACTGGGTCGTTGCTTTTTCCACGCGCGCGACAGGCGAATCCGCCTGGTTACTTTTAGGGCTTACGGGTTTGGGAGCGGTAGCTGGAGTCAGTGCTTACTGGGTCGTTTTGGGAGAAGTGATTGGTGTTTCTGTAGCCTGGTTTGTCATGGCAAAGCCTTTCAAACGACTTTCTGATCAATACGATTCAATTACGATTCCGGATTATCTGGTTAGTCGATTTCAATCTAAAACTCATTTACTTCGGATTGTGGCTTCGACAGCGTTGTCTGTTTTTGTAATCATTTATGTGAGTGCGCAGATTGACGCGACAGGTTCTGCTTTTGAATCTTTTTTGGATATGGACTACTTCCAGGGAGCTTTGCTCGGTTTTGCGATAGTGGTTTTGTACATTTTTTTTGGTGGCTTTGTGGCAGTCGCTTGGTCAGATCTTTTCCAGGGGATTTTGATGTTTTTAGGTTTGGTGATATTGCCTATTGTTGCATTATTTTATTTAGATAAAGGGCCGGTTATTGAGCAATTGGCTAGCATTGATGAAGGGTTGGTGAATATTTGGGGGACAGGTGGTTTGACTGCTATGAATATCGCGGTTATTCTAGGTTATGTTTTAATCGGTTTGGGATTTATGGGTTCTCCTCAGATTTTTGTTCGATTTATGTCAATCAAGGATGAAAATGAAATCAATAAAGGTCGTTGGGTAGCTATATTTTATACTTTGATTACAGATTTTGCAGCGGTAACTGTAGGCTTGTTTGGAAGATATATTTTTACTGAAAATGGTGTTGATCCTGAATCTATTTTTGGTAATAATGGGCAAGATGTTTTGACTGTTTTGGTAGAAAATGTGATGCCTTTAGTTGTGGTGGCATTATATGTCGCTGTCGTTCTTTCTGCGATCATGTCAACGATAGATTCACTGTTGGTGGTAGCTTCAAGCGCGGTAGTTAGAGATTTTTATCAACAAATTTTTAAACCTGAATCAAAACAGGAAAATCTTACAAAGCTTTCTAGAATTGTTACTTTAACTATGGCCTTGATCGCTTTGGGAATTGCAATGACAGTCGCGATAAATATTCCCGGAAGAACCATCTTTTGGTTTGTCATTTTTGGTTGGTCAGGAATTGCAGCTACCTTTTGTCCGGTGATTATTTTATCTCTTTTTTGGAAAAAATATACGGAAACTGGTGCGATTACTTCGATGATAGTTGGTTTTTTAGGCGTTCCTTTTTTCAAGTTTATAATGCCAAATGTCGCGGAGATAGGACCGTACTTTGATAAAATTGATGTACTCGGACCCTCTTTTTTATTATCTATTTTAGGAGGATATTTGGTTAGTAAAATATGGCCCAATCCTTCACTTGAAAATTCTTTGACTACTTCAGAATCATAACTTTGAGCAGATATTTTGCTTTCTTATAATATTTTCTCAATTTAGTTGAAGTTCATAGTTTGGGGTTCACAGTTTGAAGTTCAAAATAAACCCCAAACTATGAACTAAAAACTTCGAACTATAAAATTTACAACCATGTCCATCCTAATAAAAAACGGCCGAATTTTAACTGCTTCAGAAGACTACGTTGCTGATATTTACATCGAAGGAAATTCAATTCATACGATTGGTGAAAACCTTTCTATTCAAGCAGATCAAACGATTGATGCTTCTGGAAAAGTTGTCTTTCCTGGTGGAATTGATCCGCATGTCCATTTGGATATGCCTTTTATGGGTACATTTTCGAGTGACAATTATGAGACTGGAACTTTGGCGGCACTTCATGGCGGCACAACCATGGTAATCGATTTCATTTTGCAAACGCAGGGAAAATCTTTGCATCATGCGCTTGAAGCCTGGCAAGGGCGCTCCAACGGAAATTGCTACGGAGATTATTCCTTCCACATGGCAGTTACCGATTTCAATGAAGAAACAAAAAAAGAAGTTACCCAAATGATTGAAGAGGAGGGAATCACTTCTTTTAAAACTTTTATGGCTTATAAAGGGGCCTTAATGATTGATGATGGGCAAATGGTGGCGTTGATGCAAGAGGTCAAAAAACGAGGTGGAATGGTCACCGTTCATGGGACAAATGGAGATGTGATTGATGGCTTGATCGCGAAGCATCGGAAAGAAGGAAAATTATCACCTTTATACCACTATCTTTCACAACCTGAGATCACAGAGTCCGAGGCTTCCGGGCGCTTTGCTGATATGGCATATTACACAGATGTTCCGGCGTACATCGTTCATATGACTTGCGAAGGAGCGCTCAATCAGATTCGAAATGCTACGAAAAGAAATCAAAAGGTTTTTGTAGAAACCTGTATTCAATATTTGATCTTGGATGCTTCTCTTTATGAAAGAAACCCTGAAGGAGCGAAATGGGTGATGAGTCCTCCATTACGGGAGAAAAAAGACCAAAAAGCACTTTGGGCGGGCTTGAATCAAGGGTTAGTTCAAATTGTTGGAACGGACCATTGCCCTTTTAAATGGGAACAAAAAATGATGGGAAAGGATGATTTTTCAAAAATACCAAATGGTCATCCAGCGATCGAACATCGAATGGAATTGCTTTGGTCGGAGGGTGTTGAAAAGGGCAACATCAGCGCAAATAAATACGTAGAAGTAACGTCTACAAATCCTGCAAAAATATTTGGAATGTATCCTCGAAAAGGCTGCATCGCCGTAGGTTCTGATGCTGATATTGTGATTTTTGACCCTAACGAAAAACACAAATTGTCAGTGAATTCGCATCACATGAATGTTGATTATTCCGCTTACGAAGGATGGGAAGTCAAAGGAAAATGTAAGACGGTAATTTTACGTGGAAAGGTTGCGATTGACAATGGTGAGGTTAAGATTAAAAAGGGGTACGGGGAATTTGTAAAGCGTGGAAAAATTTCAAAAGTGATTTAAAAATGTAAAGCTGCTTTTTAAAAAACGTTCTCTGCGGCTTTGCGTAAAAAAAGGAACTGAATTAAAAAAAATAAAACCCAAAAGATGCCTAGAAAAATAAAATCCGGATTAATTCAAATGAGTCTTCCAATCTCTGAAGGTGAAGGTTCGATTGAGGAAATCAAAGAAGCCATGCTGCAAAAGCACATTCCTTACATCGAACAAGCAGGGAAACAAGGTGTGCAGATTTTATGCCTTCAGGAAATTTTCAACACGCCCTATTTTTGTCCGGGACAAGATGCCAAATGGTACGAATCAGCAGAATCAATCCCAGGTCCAACAGTTAATTTGATGGCGGAATACGCCAAAAAATATAACATGGTGATGATCGTTCCGATCTTCGAAAAGGAACAAGCTGGTGTTTTGTACAACACAGCTGCGGTTATCGATGCAGACGGAACTTATCTCGGTAAATATCGAAAAAATCATATCCCGCACACTTCTGGTTTTTGGGAGAAATTCTTTTTCAAGCCCGGTAATTTGGGTTATCCAATTTTTGAAACAAAGTATGCTAAAATTGGGGTTTACATTTGTTATGATCGACATTTTCCGGATGGAGCAAGAATATTAGGTTTGAATGGTGCAGAGATCGTTTACAATCCGTCGGCAACCGTCGCGGGGCTATCGCAATATCTTTGGAAATTAGAACAGCCAGCTCACGCCGCTGCTAATGGTTATTTTATGGGCTGTATCAATCGAGTAGGAACTGAAAAACCCTGGAATTTAGGGCGATTTTATGGCTCCTCGTATTTCGTCGATCCACGAGGTCAAATATTTTCACAAGCTTCTGAGGACCAAGATGAATTGTTGGTCGCTGAATTTGATTTAGATATGATCGATGAGGTGCGATCGGTTTGGCAATTTTATCGTGATCGACGACCTGAGACTTATGAAAAGTTAACCGAGTTATAGAAAATAGTTGATTAGTTAATGAGTTATTAGAACCAGTAACTTAATAACTGTAAACCAATAACTTACCACAATGGCAGAATACTCCCGACCGACCTCTGAGAAAGATTTAGAACATAGCTTTGAACAGCTGAAGCCATACATGAATCCGACGATGGCTTATTACGAAAGTTCGAGATGTTTGTATTGCTACGATGCGCCTTGTGTAAAGGCCTGCCCGACGGAAATTGATATCCCGCTTTTTATTCGCCAAATTCATACAGATAATATTGCAGGAGCTGCGAAAACAATCTACGATTCCAATTATTTTGGAAATATTTGTGGAAAAGTTTGTCCAACGGAAGTTCTCTGTGAAGGGGCTTGTGTTTTCAACCATCAAAATGTGAAGCCTATCGAGATTGGAAGATTGCAGAGTTTTGCCACTTCAAATGTTGTTGAAAAAAATAAAAATTTATATGAACTCGCACCAAATAATGGGAAAAGAATAGCGATTATTGGAGCTGGCCCGGCTGGAGTTTCCTGTGCTTGTGAATTAAGGCTTTTAGGATATGAAGTGGATATTTTTGAAGCAAAAAATCAGCCATCAGGTTTAGCACTATACGGTTGTGCGCCTTACAAAGTGACCAATCAGGATATTGAAGAAGAGATGGAATATTTGCAAAAGCAGTTTCAGTTTAATGTTCATTATAGCCATCCGATTGATACTTCCGAAAAGTTGAGTGAACTTGAAAATAATTATGATGCTATTTTCTTAGGTATTGGTTTGGGTGCAACGCGTTCTTTGAGTATTTCAGGGGAAGATTTGAATAATGCTTTTGGTGCAACAGAATTTATTGAAGAGGTAAAAATTAAACCTTTAGAAACGCATGTTGGTAAAAAAGTAGTTGTTATCGGAGGAGGGAATACAGCAATGGATGCAGCTTCGGAATCTGCCCGATTGGGTGCCGAAGAGGTCGTATTGGTTTATCGTCGTCCAAAGGAAAATATGGGTGCTTACGAGTTTGAATACGACCTGGCTAAGGGCGTTGGTGTTAAAGGAATTTTCAATGCAGCACCGGTTGCGATTCTTGGAAATGACAAAGTTGAAGGTGTTCGTTTTATAAAAACAAAAATTGAAAACGGAAAAGTAAATGCCATCCCCGGGACTGAATTTGAAATTGAATGCGATATGGCGATTCGTGCGACTGGACAATCAAAAATGATATATTTTCTTTCAAATATTGAAGGCTTAGAATGGGACGACCGAGGGGAAATAAAGACTGATTCGACAACTTTTCAAACAACTAATCCAAAATACTTTGCTGCTGGAGATGCAGTTAATGGCGGTGCAGAAGTTGTCAATGCTGCGGCAGAAGGGAAATTAGCTGCGCAAGGAATTCATGAATTTTTGGGATAGTTTATTAGTATTTTAGTGTTGTTGTGTTTTGGTTCCGATCCAAATTATATTAAAAAAATGAAAATATTTTAAACTTTAAAACTAACTCAGCTATGAAGAAAATTGACAGATTTGAAGATTTAAAATGTTGGCAAGAGTCAAGAGTTTTTGTTAAAAAGATCTATGAAATTTCGAATGCAGATATTTTAGCCAAAGATTGGGATATGAGGAGTCAATTTAGAAGAGCTGCATTATCAATAATGAATAACATTGCCGAAGGATTTGGACGGTTTTCTAAAAAGGAAAAAATTAGATTCCTCGAATATTCTAGCAGTTCAGCTTCAGAGGTTAAAAGCATGCTTTACGTATTTAAAGATTTAAACTATTTAGAAAAACAACAACTTGAATTTCTGTTTGAACAAGTTGCTACAAATCAAAAACTTACGCTTGGCTTTATAAGATATTTGAAGAACAAATAATAATATTTTAAGGCTGAAAGACCGCAACTCTAAAACACCAAAATACTTTCTACTTTAACACCTAAAAACTAATCCTCATGCCAGATATTACCGCAAACCTCGCAGGAATAAAAATCTCCAAATCCCTTTTGGCTGGCTTCAGCACCTCCGACGAATTCCGGTTACCAAATCATGAAAGCTTTTGACGCAGGCTGGGGAGGTGCAGTTTGGAAAACTTTAGGAGTTCCGATTATCAATACCTCAAGTCGTTACGGAGCAGTCAATTATCGAAATACCCGAATGATGGGTTTTAATAATATTGAACTGATAACGGACCGCCCATTAGTTGATAATTTAAAGGAGATCGAAGAAGTAAAAAAGTATTTTCCAGAGCATGCGGTGATTGCTTCTTTGATGGTCGAATCAAAAGCAGAGTGGCATCAAATTGTAAAAGATGTTGAAAACGCAGGATGCGATGGAATTGAATTAAATTTTGGCTGTCCTCATGGAATGTGTGAACGTGGAATGGGTTCAGCGGTTGGGCAGGAGCCAGCAGTTTTAAAATTGATAACCGAATGGGTAAAAGAAGTAGCAAAAGTTCCTGTTATAGTGAAATTGACGCCGAATATCAGTGATATCACAGAACCCGCAGTAGCGGCCTCGGCAGGCAAGGCAGATGCGATTTCATTGATCAATACGATTCAAAGTATCATGGGAGTCGATTTGGATAATTTTGTCCCGTTTCCTGTTGTTGATGGCAAAAGTACCAACGGTGGTTATTGCGGTCCGGCAGTAAAACCTATTGCACTAAATATGGTGAAAAATTGTGCGCAGCACCGCGATGTAAATATTCCAATTTCAGGAATTGGCGGTGTGGAAAACTGGAGAGATGCGGTGGAACATATGCTACTTGGGGCGAGTAATGTGCAAGTTTG
>CBDCPZ010000012.1:0-10997 GCA_965220465.1 Saprospiraceae bacterium
CTTTGAGCAGTTTAGCTCTTCGTTGGTCGGCTGCGATGATGAAGAAATGGTTGAGTTTTTAATCCAGTTTGTATGCGATGCAACTGTCGATGTTGTTCAGTTTGAAGCCTGTGAAGGAACCACTATTCCCTACAATGGAGATGATTTATCACCCGGAACTACAACGAATTATACTTATACTAATTCCTTCGGCTGTGATTCAATTGTAGAAGTGGAGGTAGTTGAATTATTTGAAAGTGTTCACTCGATGATAATGTTTGAAACTTGTACAGAAACAATGGTAGAGTATGATGGCACGATGCTCAACCCAGGAAGTCAGACTGATTTTTACTATACCAATTCATCAGGCTGTGATTCTGTCATTACGGTTATTGTTGATGAATTACAAACCTATTCATCTGAGTTTCAGCTTGAAACATGTACTGGCACTACTATTTTATATAATGGACAGGATCTATCTCCGGGCACTGCAATTGATTTTGTCTTTTTTGCTGAAAATGGCTGCGATTCATTGGTGTCCATTTTTGTAGAAGAACTCATGTTGAGCACATCGCAACTACAATTTGAAGCTTGTGATGGCTCAAGTGTATTTTATAATGGTGATGACTTACCAACCGGAAGTACATCGGAATATACTTTTGTTAACATGAATGGCTGTGATTCTGTCGTAACAGTAGAGGTAAATCCTTTGGAGGTTTATAGTTTTGATTTGGAATTAACAGCTTGTGAAGGGGAGTCCGCAATTTACAACGGAACACCGATCTCAACCGGAATGTCTCAGGATTTTGTTTTGTCAGCTGCAAATGGTTGCGACTCAATCGTAATGGTTTCTGTAATTCCGATTCCACTTTCTTACGAAGAAATAGATCTTGCCGCTTGCGAAGGAACTACAATCAATTACAATGGAGAAGATTTGACTCCGGGTAGTGTAACAGAATTTACATTTATTTCCTCTTTGGGCTGTGATTCTGTGGTTACCGTTAATGTGGGAACATTATTCAATACGAGCTCAGCTTTGGGGCTTTCCGCTTGCGAAAATGAAACGGTTCCTTACAACGGTCAGAACTTACAACCTGGTAGCGTATCGATGCATACTTTTGCAAATGAAGCAGGTTGTGACTCTTTGGTTACGGTTACGGTTGCTTCAATTCCTGTTGATGAAACTTTCATCGATTTGTTTGCTTGTCTCGATGAAACGGTTGAATATAATAATGAACAATTGCCTTCCGGAATTCAAATAGACTATACTTTTATCAATCAGGATGGATGTGATTCTATCGTTCATGTCAACGTTTTAGCTTATCCGGATTTTAGTTATGATTTGCTCCCTTTTGAAAGTTGCTGGAATGCAACGGAAGGGGAGATCATCGTTGAATACCTGGTTGGCGGAATGGCTCCGTTTGAATATTCACTGGATGGAGTGATTTATCAGCCTGAAAACAATTTCATGAACATTTCCGCAGGCGACTATGAAGTTTTTGTAAAAGATGATAACGGTTGTGTCAACACCCAAATGGTTACAGTTGAGAGCATCTCTCCAATGAATATTGTTGCTGAAGATCCACTGCTTGATTGTGAATTCGGAAGTGCATTGCTCCAACCACAAGTCATCGCTAATGATCCTCAGGAGGTATCATATTTATGGCCAGATGGTAGTACTGCATCATTTTATCAGGTAGATTCATCTGGTATTTACACGGTGGCAATTTCCAATACTTGCGAAACGATTGACTTTGATTATAATGTAGAATATAAAGACGATGAGCGATCTTCATTAATTTTCATACCCAATGTGTTTTCTCCAAATGGCGATGGAGTGAATGACGAATTCAGGGTTTATGTGGCTAATGAAGTCCAGGTTTTGTTTTTCGAACTTAATATTTTTGATCGCTGGGGAAATCAGGTTAGCGGTTTTACAAGCACCAATGATTTCTGGGACGGAAAATTAGACAACAGTTTTATGAACCCCGGCGTGTTTGTTTATTATTATAAAGCGACAATAATTGCTTGCGGACAGAAAGTAGACTTGTTTAGAAAAGGAGATGTGACTTTGGTGAAATAGAAAATAATTGGTTACCTGTCGCTGAACACACTTTCTCCTATGAAGGAGAGTGCCAGAAAACATCAAACATTGGTTTCAACAATTTTTGTAAAAACGATTTTTTAATTACGTTCAAGAATTATTTGTGGTTTTTCCAGGCAGCTATAATTTCTTTTTCCCTAAACATGAGAGAATTTTGTCCTGACACTAATTTATCTCTGCGATCCTGAGAAACAGCATCGGTATTCCACCATTCAAAAATGCCGAGGACACTATCAGCTAGCGGTTTAAATGTCAATCCATTTTTAATTGCAAGTTGATTATTGACAAGTGCTGAACCTGCATTGTCGCCCGTTGGCATTATCCAGGGAATCGCGTATGGTACATTGTGTTTTTTTAAAAAATCATAATCAGAAACCTTAACAAATGAAGCCGCAGAACTAAATGCAGCATGAGCTCCATAAACAAAAGCATGCATGCCCGTTGGAGAAGCTGGCCCAACAGCATTAATAACACCTGCTGTTTTATTTTCTATCAATCGGATCATCCATCCTGCTACATCTCTGACATCAATATACTGAACAGGATCTTGACTTTTTCCAGGAACCAAGATTGCTCCGCCACGGCTAAGTCGAACCGGCCAGTAGGTAAAACGATCGGTTCCGTCACCGGGTCCCATCATATAGGTTGGCCGAACAATTATAGATCGATTTTCTCCAAAAGCGCGATTAACTTCAATCTCAGAATTGGCCTTCATCACACCATAGTTATATTCCATGGTCTGTTCTTCATTGATGCCTTCTGGCACTTTCAATACGGGTTGGGTGTCTTCTTTTATATCATCGCCGAGGTATGGATAATAGACGCCAGTGGAAGAGGTATATAGGTATAAATCTACTTTTTCGTGGAGCAATTGAGCGGAGTCTTTGGTCCATTTGGTTCGTCTGCCTGAATTATCGATTACAGCATCCCAGGATCGTCCTCGCAATGCTTCAAGATCATTCTCTCTGTCGCCAATCAGGTGTTCAACGTTTTTAAAAAGCCCTTTGTGAATCGTTGGCTGTGTTTTACCCCTGGTAAAAATTGAAACAGAATGTCCGCGTCCCAGGGCATATCCGATTTGATGAGGGCCAAGGAAACTAGTTCCGCCTAAGATCAATATTTTCAGTGGATAAGGTGACTTTTGATTGGAAAATGATTTTTCTTCTAAAAGAGAATGGCCTAAAGAAAGGATCGGACTTCCTATAAATGGCATCATCGCGCTTACCTTAAAACTGTTGTTGAGGAAATTGCGTCTGCTGTTGAAAGGATTTTGGAGAGGAGTCATTATTTCGTTGTTAATGTTAATGAGTCAATTGCGTTTTCAACCAACTAATTTACAAAGAACTATTATCGTAACGAAATAATGAAAAAAAACACGGATAGCAAAGATTATACAAATAAAATTTTTTCTAAAGCTTAGTTATCCGTGTTTGAAGGGGTATTAATGATTATGACCTTCATGATCATCATCATCACCTTCGTCTTCAGGGTTTTCACTACCACCGTCTGTATCAAGATCAGCGCTAGCCACATATGCCATTCCACAAACCGGGCAGGAACCTGCCACATCGCTACCGCTTCCTTTGCAATGCATTTCGCATACATAAGCCGATGCATATTCTTTACTGTTCATGTCAACTGTTTCAGCAGTTGCCTCAACATTAGTAGTAGTTTCTTCAGTTTGGGTTGTTTCAGCATCACCTTCATGGCTATGCCCTTCAGAACCACAGCTAAAAATGAATAATGTCAACGCAAATAAGGTAACTAAGGTGCTTAATTTAAAATTTTTCATGATTTTTAATTTTAATATGATCTTTTATAATAGACTGAAAGTTCCCTGAAAATATTTCAGGGAACTTTTGCAAAAGTAATCTATTTATAATAATTACTATTTATTAAGTACAACTTTTTTAGTAGTTGCGTGGGTTTCATTATAAATATTGATGAAATACATACCATTTTGATAAGCACTCAAATCCAGTGATTCGATACTATTTGAAAACAAACCTTCTAAAATCAACTGGCCTGTTACACTCATTACTTTGTAAGACAAATCACCTTCTATATTTCCCGAAAGGTTAATGTTGAAAATACCATTTGATGGATTTGGAGAAATTGAAATAGGGAAAACACGCTCCAGGTTTTGGGTGCTTATAGGTTCTCCCGGGGCTACCATTATTACTTTATTTGTAATGCGATTGGTATACCAGATATTTCCTTCAGGACCAATTTTGATTCCTGTAATTCCCGCTTCACCAGTTACGATACGATGCATTTCTGCAAAATCATTTTCCATATCATAAATGATAATATCTCCTGTTGCATAATCACTTACCAACAATCGGTTTTCCATTACTTCAATACCGCAAGGGCGATCAAGGCCCGAATCAATAATCACTTCCCAGTCAGCGTCCATGGAAGCATGTACTGCCAATGGTTCATTGATCAATTGTAAATTTCCGTTGATAACTGTACTTGAATTGATGTCTAATCTAAGTACGCGATCATTTCCATTGTCAACAACATACAACCAACCGGTTGATTTATCTAAAATCAAATGGCTTGGAACATCGCCATCCTTCTTTACTTGAATTTCTGTGAATCTTCTTACTTCACCATCTGCATGGTAATCATTTCCAGGTCCATGATCCTCTTTAAAATCATAGCGTACGATGTGTTCATTATACCCATCAAAAACCCAATAAGCATTATCCACCTCATGCGCAATTCCCATTGAATATGGACTGCCATGTAGCATATCCAGGTGGCTTCCATTACCACCGGAAGGCTGTGCATAAATAGCAGGATCACTTGACCAAAGCGTTGGCCCCGTAAAAGTCCCGCCGCTATGATTAGCATCAAGTACACCAGTTGAACTAGCCCAATCCCCTGCATCACCAAAAGCTAATGCCGTTGGCAATGACATAAAATGCCAGGCGTTTCCGTCCACTTTTTGCTCAGAAGTTTGATTTCCTTTTCCGGCATTTTCATAAGTAACGGTACTTCCTCCGGAACTTTCAATTCTTTCATTAATAACCCAAAGCTGGTATAAGCCTAATATCGGGTGAAAATCTAAATCGGTTGGTGCGTCCAACTGATCTGATGAATTTCCGATTTCAGTATAATTCGCAATAGTCAAAGCATAGTCGTCAATAATATTTGGAACAACTACATTTGGGTAAATGGTAACATCATGATCTTGCTCATTATTTGCAGTATCTTCATCTGAGCTGCCGTTTACGTCTCCAATTCTTAAAGTTACGACAAAAGATCCTTCGCTTTGAGGAATCCATGATGTTGGGTGTTCGAATGTATATTCAGAAAACGCTGGAATGTCAAGATTGTCAATAGTTGCAGTAACCGGATTTTGTGCATCTATTGTGTAAGTCACCTCAAGCGAAGTGATTGTAGCACTTCCATTGTTAAATAATTTTCCTCCGATTGTATAAGGTTGTTCAGTTAATCCAAATGGTTTTGCTCGAACTGACAACAAATCAGCGTCAAGAGCTAATCCATCATCAATCGATATATCATCTACACAAAAGCCATAGTTCCAGCTATTACCATCACTATAATCGAAAGCAATCCGTATGATTTGACCCGCGTAGCTGAAAAGTGGAACAGTCAAATCTTGCCATTCTGCGTTTCCGGGTACATCATAGATTGTAGTCCAGCTTCCTCCTCCATCTGTAGAAATCAGGACTGATGCCACTTCATCTCCCTGATAATCACCATTGATAAAAAACGCTGCAAAGCTCATTGCCGGAGCGGTCAAATTAGTTAGATCAATATCACCGGAAGCAATGGTACCACTAGTGTTGCTTCCGGCACCAGGGGAATCATCGTTTACGCCCACAAACATGGTATGCGCAGGAGGACCGAAGTAGGCAGAACTCAGCGTTGAGCTATTTCCGAGTACCCAGGAGCCAACGGTATTGTCAGCATTGGTTATAGTCCAATCACTAGTACCATTTTCAAAATCTTCTGAATATTGCGCCTGAACGCTGATTGACATGGCAAATACCAAAAGAATTAAAGTAAATACATTTTTCATAATAATATTTTTTTAAATATGATTTCACGACTTGAAATCAAAAGAAGTAAGAATTTTTTATTAGTAAAGGTGTAAAAGTAAATTAATTTCAAAAAGCCAACTGTCCGGCTTATTGCTTTATTAAGATTTGATTGGCTAGCAGAGGAATATTTGATAGTTGGATTGCATATCAAAATCGATTAATGGAGGTTTATAATTAAAGAATTTATTTGTTTTTTGGTAAAAGGAAAGATCAAATTGAGGGTTACAATATTTCAAAAAATCAACAGCGTCGTTTCTTTTATTTTTTAAATAATATTTAAAAAAGTATTGGTCCAGATCAAGTTTTACAAAGTCAGCTATATTGTGGCAACAGTTAACTTTTTCAATGACATGTTTTAGTTCATTACACTTTTTCGTTTTTGTATTGCAATGAGGAGAGGCATTTTCATGACAGCTTTCCGGTTTAAAAAAGAAAGAAACACTTTGGAGTTGATTTTGACAAAAATGTGTTTGTATTAGCAGTCCAGAGGTACTGACAAAAAGGATTATGGCTATAAAAAGCGAAATGAATCTATTCAACACTGTTTCAAAATTTGATCGTAAAAATAGAAAATTATATTTAATAGAGAGCTAATTTTTTAGTTATTATATATTAAAATGACGGATATAGTACACGTTTGGTGAAATCAGAAGTTTAAATTTCTTAAACGATTTTTTAGCAAGGTTTTTATTTCGAATTGGTCAATGGTTATGAAATGACTTTGAATTTGTAGTTTCTTGTTGTGATTTTTCTGTTTCAATTGGTAATAATCCTTTTACACTTCCACATTTCAGCATTTTTTCACCAAAGTATGGATTCCTGATTTCCTGTTCCAAAGCGATCCAATCCGCACCGTCTTCTTTGACCGCCATTGGGCAATGCTGAACGTAGAACTTTTTACTGTTTGTGCCAAATGCCTGCACCGTTTTTATTAAAACATTTGACAGAAAATCGAATTGCCTCCTTTGGGCTTCAAGTTTCGGAGTTTCAATTATTTTATTACTATGAAATTTTAATGCATTTAATTGTTCCATCCAAAAATGATGTGCTGCTCCTTTGACCAGGTTCATATCTACTTTTTTTAACTCCTCTACAAAACCTTCGGAAGCCAGTACAACGTTCTTTTCATCCGAGTTAACAAAAGCATCTTTTAGTTGGATATATTTTAAAACCAAATCATCCAGCTGAGTTTTAAAATCGATCGGTGTTTTCCCTTTAAAGTCTGTAAAAAGTTGGTTATCAACCCCTTTTATCCTGACGACTTTGTTCATCATACTTTGTTGATTATTCAATTGAGCTGCAGCATCAATCGAGAAACTACCATATGTGACGACTTCTTCGCCAGCCTCCAAACCACTAAAAATCTGATAATTCTCTCCAATAGTTTCTCCTATTACAACTTCTCGATATTGATAAGATGGAATTGTAGCGTCAGCTAATTTTACATAAACAACAGAACGTTTACCAGTCCAAAGCACCGCTGATTTCGGAACAGTTAAATGATCGCTAGAATCCCCTTTTTTTGTAAGAATTCCCGTAACAAAAAACTCTGGTTTTAGCAATCCATTTGGGTTATTGACTTCTACCCGCAGAGATGCAACGCGCGTTTTGGGATTAATAAATGGATCAATAAAAGTGATGTTAGCCTGAAAAGTTCTTTTTGGTAGGGCAGGGGTGGTGAATACGATTCGGTTCCCTTTTTTTATATCGGCAAGATCCTCTTCATAAGCATCGAACAACACCCAGACCTTTTCCAGGCTTATAAGATCAAACAATGGTTCACCTTTTTTGAGATAATCACCAAGAGCTACTCTTCGCTTGCTTACAATTCCGGTAGCATCTGCAAAAATAATGAAGGTTTCCTGGATTTTTCCACTTTGTTCAATCATCTCAATGGTTTCATCATTTATTTTCCAGAAGCGTAGTTTGTTGCGTGCAGCTTCAATTAAACCAGGATTAAGTGCTGACAATTTTAATGCTTCTAACAATTCCCGCTGAGCAGCGATCATTTCAGGGGAATAAATGACAGCCAGTTTTTGGCCTTTAGTTACTTGCTCACCTGTGAAAGTAATAAACAACTTTTCAATGCGGCCGGGGACATGAGCTACCTGACTCGAAGCCAGTCGTTCATCAGCTTGCACTTTTCCAGAAAGTCGTATTTCTTTTCCAGAATGGTTAGCCTTGTGGCCAACGATTGTTGTCTGAATATTGGCTAATTTGACCGCTTCAGGAGTCATTTCCAAAACCAAGGGATCATCAGAACCATTTTTTTCTAACGGAATCAAATCCATTTCACAGATGGGACAAATTCCTGGCTCATTTTGACGTATCTGTGGGTGCATCGCGCAGGTGTATGTTTGTGGATTAGAGGATGTGCGGATGTGCGGATTGTTTGATGTGCGAATTTGCGGATCTGCGGATTTTTTTATTGCAAAAAAATAACCACCAATGGCTCCGATAATTAATCCTGTAAAAAGTATGGGTAATATTTTAGTTTGCATGATTATTTAATTTTTGAAGTTGAAATAATTTTTCCAAGCAACTTTTGGCTTGAGTTAAGTAATCCAACTAGTTCTTTTGGAGGATTAGGATAGTTTTTTGAAAAAGTACATAAGCCTAACCAATAGTTAGTTTCTTCAGCTTCCTTATAAGCAATTTTAAGTTTGTGAATAAAATCAGGCTTACTTTCTGCTCCTTGTGCCTCTCTTGAATTTGCGCCAATAGAAGTTCCTGACTTCAGAAGCTGACGAGCAATTACATATTTTTTCTTTTCTTCCAATAACTCACAATATTCAATTATTTGCAAGGCTAGTTGAAAAGTCACTTTCAATAATTCATTTTCTTTCATTGCAATTCTTTTTAAAAAATTAATCAATAAAACACCCATCCCCTCATCCGCACATCCCCTCATCCGCACATCAATCCATCAAATATTTTTCAATATTATATTGAGCCAAATGACTTTGTACGATTGCCTGAAGTTTCTTTAAATCGTAGTCAATTAGTTCTTTTTCCAGGCGTAGCAATTCATCGAAATTATCGCCTTTTGTACTGTATTCTGATTCTAAAATATCGATAGCAGTTTCGGTTAATTCAATTTGCTTTTCGAAAAGTTCATATTTCAAACGTGCGTTTTCGTGGCTGGCATAAGCTTTTTCAATTTCAGCGCTGAACCTGGAAAGCAGTTCTGCTTTTCGGTTGTTCAACGATTCGATGATCAGGTTTTCTTCTCGTTCTTTGGCTTCGAAGCCTTTTCGGTACAAAGGAATTTTAACGATTGCTTTCACCTGAACGATGTCTCTGCCATTTCCTAAAGGCGCTGCATCTGTTCTTGAATTGACGAAAATATAATCCAGGCCGGCTCCGAAGCTAGGCTTTCCATTTAATTTGTTTACCTCAATCGCCTGCCGTGAAACTTCCTGCTGCAATGCAAACATTTTCAGCATGGGATGATTGGCCTGGATATTCGAAAGAATCACTTCTTTTTTGAAAACAAGTTGATTGAAAGATAAGTCGTCCCGGATGATTATTCTAGATTCAAGAGGACGGTTGAGGAGCTGATTTATTTCAACTTGTGGATTAGTTTTGGCCGCTTCTAAAATTTCCAATTCATTTTTCAATTCCTGCGTTTTCAATTGAACCCGGAGTACATCAGCAATACTGCTTTTTCCACTTTCAACCTTTGCCAGGGCAAGCCGTTCCAAAGCTTCGAGAATGATAATGTTTTGTTGAACAATCGACTGGCTTTGCTGGATTTCGTAAAGCCTGATGTATGCTTTTTTTATTTCAAAAGAAAGATCTAGACTCCTTGCTGCCATTCGTTCAAAAATTGCTTTAGCCTTAGACAACTCCAACTCTTTTTTACGATCCAAACTTCCAAACCAGGGAAACATTTGTGCTGCGCTCAATCGGACAACCTGTGGCCCCAAACGGGTTTCGACAGGTAACGGGAACAACCCCAGCCCAGCTTCCATTTCTGGCAATTGGCTGACTTGCGGCGCTTTTTCCAAAGCAGCCTGGTAATCGTTTTGTAAAATTTTCAGCTCCAGATTATTACTGATCGCCGCTATAATTAAAGAGTCTACAGTTTGTGCTTTTCCAATAGTTGAATATTGAAAAAGAAAACACAGGCTGATTATTTTTAAATAATTTTTCATCTTTTAAAATTTGTTTCCAAATCGATTGGATATTCTAAAACTCCATTCCTGCCAAAGCGCATAAAGCACCGGTACCGTAAACATCGTAACCACTTGTAAGGTCATACCTCCGAAAGAAGGGATAGCCATCGGCAGCATTACATCTGCACCGCGTCCCGTTGAAGTCAGGATTGGGAGCAGTGCCAAAATCGTTGTAGCGGTGGTCATCATCGCGGGGCGAACCCTCCGTAAACCGCCTTCAACAACAGCATCTCTAATCTCGGGGATAGATTTTGGTTGATTATTTTTAAAACTATTTTGAAGGAAAGTTGCTACTAAAACACCGTCATCCGTTGCAATTCCAAACAAAGCAAGAAACCCAACCCAGACCGCGACACTCAAATTGACCGTTCGAATCTGAAACAGATTTCGCATATTGCTTCCGAAAAAATCAAAATTTAAAAACCAGGTGGTATCATAAAGCCCGATCATGATAAATCCTCCCGCGAAGGCAATGAAGACACCTGTAAAAACCATAGCGGATATCGTCACCGACCGAAACTGAAAATACAGGATCAGAAAAATAATGGCCAAAGCGATCGGAACAACTACATTCAATCGTTTGCTGGCTCTGACTTGTTGTTCGTAGTTTCCTGCAAATCGATAACTGATACCGACCGGAACGATGAGCGTACCTTTTTC
>CBDCPZ010000013.1:0-19750 GCA_965220465.1 Saprospiraceae bacterium
TTTAAAAATAGAAAGGTAAAAAGGAATAATTTTTTTCAAGCCAGTTCCATAAATCGAAAAATAACAATCGTTTATTTCAGGATTTTCGTGAGCCAGCAAGTCAATTTTATATTTAAACAATTTTTCTTCCCAAGCTTTGAGTTGATTATTTATTTCAGGATTGTAGGCATTTAATTCTAAACAAGCCAGTGATAATTCATTTTCCTGATTTTCAATTTCCTCGATTAAAACATTAATCCTTTCTATAAATTGCAATTTTTCGGTATACAGCCTGGCTTTGTTTTTATCTGCCCAAAATTGCTCTCCCAGCCTTTTTTTATCTCGCTCCAAGAGGTCCACCTCACTCAACAATTTGATAAAATAGGGTCCCTCCGCGCAATTGCAAAATCTGTCTTCGCAATTCACTTGAATGATCTGCATAATTTATTTTGTCTAACTCTTCAAAAAGCAACTCCAAGCCAAGTGGATCCGCATCAATATTTATTTCAATCCGATCATTATTCAAATAAACCTCAACGATAAGCTGATCATCAAAATCAATAATATTTAGTTTTTTAGCTAATGGAATGGTGAGTTCGTCCCGAATATATCTTTGCAAATTTCTCGCTCCATATTTAATATTATACCCCTTTTCAGCGAGATAATCCATAACGCCATCTTTAATAACAAAATCCATTCTACGAAACCGGATTCCTTCTCGCTTTTTAAGCAATTGAATCTCTCTTTCGACAACAGAACGCACAACATCCCGGGTCAGTGGTGCAAAGGGGATAACCTGATCGATACGATTGAAAAGCTCTGGTCGAAAATGCTTGCGGGCAGCCTCTACAAAATGATCACCAATCCCAGCCGTATTTCTTTTCACTGCTCCAACCGATCGGGTTGTTTTGTAAATTACCGGCGCCAATATTCGAGGGTCATAATTATAATTGTACTGCAAAAATTCACCAACTTTCCACTACTGTCTGTCAGCCTTCCTTCTCCAAGTATCTGAAGTAATAAATCGTAAAAATCATCATGAGCTTTTTCAATTTCATCAAAAAGCAATACAGAAAATGGTTCTCTCCTAACAGCTGAGGTCAACAAGCCATCTTTAAAATAGCTCTCACCAGTCAGCCGTAAAACGGACCAGGGATTCGAAAACTCACTCATGTCAAAACGCAACATTTTTTCGCGACTTCCAAACATAAAATTAGCCAGAACTTTGGCCATTTCTGTTTTCCCAACTCCTGTTGGGCCGACAAAAAGTAATGAAGCAATTGGCTTTCCCGTTCGGGTCAATGCTGTTTTAATTGATGCTAACAAATCTGATATCCGGTCAACTGCCTCTCCCTGGCCGAATACATTTAAATTAAATTGATTTTTAATTTTTTGAATATCCATCGGGAAATGGCAGGATCAATCATGAATTGAGGGATACCAGTCTCTTCACAAAAACTGGAAATTACCTGAGTTCCATCAATTAAAGAATTTTCAGATTCCTGATTGAGCAACATACTTTCTAAAAACCGGACCGGTTTTCCCGGAAAACCAGCATATGGTGTAAACCTCCGATTTAACCGGATGGTCTCTTCAATAGCTTCTTTTTCGATGTCAACTTTTCGATCTCCAGCGAGACTTTTTACTTTGTTAATTATAATATTCTCTAAATCCTTTTTGGGCTCTTCCAGTTTAATTATTTGAAAAAAGGAAGTGTAATTTGGGCTTTTCAATTGAATTCTGGCAAACTCTTCATCGGTACATTCTGTAATTACGCTAATTTCTCCACGGCTGATATAAGATCGTATAAAATCTGCAAGACTTACCTCATTTCCAACATACTTTCCGACTTCAAACAATTCCAAAAAATTGCGTACAAACAAAATGTCTTCACTAATTGAAAGTTCTTTGCAAAGCTGAGCCATGTTATCTTCCCAGCCACTGTCAACTGTTAATTCTTTGATCAAAGTGGAAGCAGTAGTTTCCCAAATCTGGCCTCTGATTTTACGTTTTTTTTGTTGCCTTGCCAGTTCCCAAACCAAAGCCGTTTTGCCTACTCCCGCTGGTCCTGTCAAAATAACATTCCGGCTAAATTTTGTTTTCAATGCCCTCGAAAATTGCTCTAATTCCACTTTTCTGCCAAACGTGATTTGGTTTTCAATAGAAAGCACTTTAGAGACTTTTGGCAACAACCTTTCTTTGATTTCATTATTTCCATTTTCTAGTTCATTGAGCGAAGGAATTTTAAGTTTGATTGTTTTTTGTAATAATTCCGAACCTTGAAACCAAATACTTGAAATGATGTTTTGAACAGACGAAAGCCTTCTTTTTCGAACAAAATCAACATAAATTGCATTCTCTAAACCAGCTTCAATGTTTTCTCCTTCCTCGATAAAAGTTTCAACTCCTAATGCAGGAACGATAGCCCAAAAACCATTTCCGGTCTTTTTAAAAAAATATTCAAATTCAAGATCAAAGTCAGGGTAACTAAAACCATCCTTTGCCGCATCAAATCCAACACTCAAACTTCCTTTATAAAAGTCTTCCTCATTGACAAAATCCATCAGCTTAAGAAACTCACCATTGTTGAGTATTTTTTGCTGAAATCGATCCTGGAACCGATTAGCTATTTCAGTGCTGGCTTCATTTAAAGCTAATAGCTGCATATCCATCAAGGGGGTGATGATTGTCCCTGCTGTTTTAAAATGTAGTTTGACCGTAAAAAAAGGAATCGTAATTGAATAAGCCATAAAAATAATATCAAACAGTGATGGCTAAAATTAAGAATTTTCAGCTTGTTAATATAAACAAGTGTAAATTTGAATTCATACTTTATTTCAGATGTTGAAAAATTTAGATTTTATCGACTTTTCCTAAGCTTTTATCTTTTTCCCTTTCGATGTTTTTCGTAAATTCCTACATTACATCTTTTAGAAAAGATAAATGGCTATAAACAGAAAACTGCGACCTTTCGTAAATAAACTCTGAACTTTGCTTATTTTTAAAAACTTCAAAAACGCATTTAACGTTTATTACTTTATACTTAAAGATGTTTTCTTAGTCAAACCATTAACTTAATTTTTTTTAGACCATGTTTCAGTTCAACGCCAAAATCATCAAAAGAAGACGGATTAAAAAAAGCACGCTGTTTATTGGATTAATCGCGGCGGCTTTGTTGGGATATAGCGGTTTGACTTTTTTAGAGTTAGGTGAAGTTCCGTTTCTAGAAACCATCGCCCGCCAGATAGGTTTTACACAATATTTGCCCTGGGTTTATATTGGATTATTTACATCATTGATTTTATTGATCATTCCTTCAATCTATACTATTTTTAAGAAAAAAACGATGCTTGGAGGATATGTTTCTTTTGATGAAGAAAACCTGGAAATAGTAAAAGGCAAAGAAAAATATATTATTCCCGAAGAAGACCTGACCCAGCTTAATTTTGATATTAAAGCATTGCCAACCGGAAATAAAAAGAAAAAAGCGCAACCTCTTGGTGGAAGTTTTATGAAAATACCTTCAAAAAAAGGAATTTTTGAATTAGAACTCAACATTGAATCTCCTCAACAGAAAGATCAACTATTGAAAATGGCTGAATTTCTCAAAATACAGCATGATGTAAAAGTAAAAATACAGGAACTGAAATAATCCGACCCTCAAAAAGTTTTCTTATGCCTTTCCCAAATAAAATTTTGGAAAAAACAAGGATATGTAATCCTCCGAACATTTAAATCAATCTTTTCTGTATTCATTCAAATTGCCCGGACTATACTTTTCCTAATTTGATTTTTTTTACCATATTGGGAATATATTTATTCTCCAATTCAAGGTACATGAAAAAACATTTCTCTTCCATCACCGTATTTATCGTCGAGGATGATCCTGTCTACATGAGATTGGTAAAATATGTCTTTGAGCTAAACCCTGACTTCAATATCCATGTTTTTACAAGCGGTCAGGAATGCATTGACAATCTCCATCTAAAGCCATCAATTATATCGTTGGATTTTAGTCTGCCTGATTTAAAAGGTGACGAGGTTTTAGAAAAAATTAAAAATTACAATAAAGACATTGGGGTAATTATCCTTTCCGGGCAACAAAACATAGCAGTTGCCGTCCAATTATTACGAAATGGCGCTTATGATTATATCGTTAAAAATGAAGAGACCAAGGATCGTCTCATCCATGCGGTGCAGCGTCTTTCGAGTAACATCAGCTTAAAAAAGGAAGTTGAGGAACTCAAAGACGAGTTGGTTGATCGATATGATTTTACAAAATCAATCATAGGAAATAGCAAACCTATGCAAAAGGTTTTTAAATTGATTGACAAAGCAATTAAAACCAATATTTCAGTATCAATCACTGGCGAAACAGGAAGTGGAAAAGAAGTCATAGCTCGCGGCATTCACTATAATTCAAATCGGCGCAAAGGATCTTTTGTTGCAGTCAACGTAAGCGCCATTCCTAATGAGTTGCTCGAAAGTGAGCTCTTTGGACATGAAAAGGGGGCATTCACCGGAGCAGACGCGAGAAAGCTTGGCAAATTTGAGTTAGCAGATAATGGAACACTCTTTCTTGACGAAATCGCGGAGCTGGATATTAATTTACAGGCGAAGTTGCTGAGAGCAATTCAGGAAAGAGAATTTATGCGGGTTGGAGGGTTGAAAACAGTTAAATTTGATGCGAGGATTGTAGTGGCCACTCATCGAAATCTATTACATGAAGTGGAACAAGGTAATTTTAGAGAAGATTTGTATTATCGACTGTTAGGTTTGCCTATTGAAGTACCTCCGCTTAGAGATCGTGGAAATGATATTTTGTTGTTGATCAGGCATTTTTTAAACGACTTTTGTAAAATAAATAATCTTGGAAAAATGACTTTTGACAAAGCGGCCAAAAAAAAGTTGTTATCTTATAGCTATCCAGGAAATGTAAGAGAATTAAAGGCTATCGTTGAGCTCGCCACGATCATGGCTGATGATAAGGTGATTTGTGAACATGATATCAATTTTAATAGCCCTCGCCGAGCAGCTGCTTTTCTGACAGAAGAATACTCTCTGCGAGAATATACTCAAAAAATTATTGATCATTTTCTTGAAAAATACGACAATGATGTTCTTTTAGTAGCAAAAAAACTCAGCATTGGAAAATCCACCATTTATCGCATGCTTAAAGAAAACAATAACAATTAAATTAGATTTGGCCAATTCGTTTTTTAACCAACGCTTTTGAAATGATGCAAAATTCGATTACAAAACTGGACATCAAAGCCCTTTATGAGCTTTCCCTTTCAATTGGAAAAAGCCTTGATTTTCGGGCCAATTGTCAAAGTTTTACTGCCGCATTGAAAAAAAGTTTGAAACAAGACTCTTGTGAGATCTGGGTAAAATCTTCAATTAATAATGATGAATTTAAAGCCGGTTTCAAAAATGGAAAATCGATTTTAAAAATAAAAACACTACTTCAGGATGCTCCTTATCTAAAATCATTGGCAACCGATTCTTTTTTTTCCTTTGGATCAGATGACGTTATATTTTTAAAAAATGCGAACCAATTTTATTCAAAAAAAGGAGTCATTACTTTCTTAAAAGCTTCAGCTTCAATGTTTTTGGTGATGCAAAACTACAAATCAAATGCTCCGCTGTCAAATGAAATTTTTGAACAATTAAAGCCATTGATCGATCAGTTTTCTATTTCCCTCGAAGCCTGCATAAAAGAGGATCAACTTCTAAAAGAAAGAACGCAAAGCCAAAACATAAACGAGGAATTACGGCAATACAAAATGATGGTTGATAATATTTCTGATGGAATTATCATATCTGATCTTGGCAATAATGTCATCTTCGTCAATGATCAATTAGCTAAAATGTCGGGCTATGAAAAAGAAATGATCTTAGGATCTAAAACCGAGGATTTACATATTTATAATGATCGTATAAATGATATCGAAAAAAAGATAAAGCGAAGTTTTAAAGGTTTTCAGGAGGTTTACGAAATTGCCCACATTAACAAAAAAAACCAACGTGAATGGTGGGCAGAAGTAAAAACGTCTCCTTTTAAAGATCGAAATGGAAAAATTATAGGAGCCATTGCTGTGATCAGAGATATTACGGTTCAGAAAAAAACAGAACTAAGTTTAAAAGAGAACGAATGGAAACTTAGAAACTTTTTTGAAAAAAGCCCGGTTGGAATCGCTATCAACGATGGACCGGATAATGCCATTATTAACGAACGATTTTGTGAAATGCTCGGCTATACGAAAAAAGAATTCACGATGCACAAACTCGTTAATGAAATCACTTTCCCCGAAGAAAAGAATATTAATCTCGACGGTTACAAAAAACTCATTGCCGGAAAAACAAAGTCTTTTAACATCCAAAAAAGGTACATCAAGAAAAATGGAAGTATCATGTGGGGCAATTTAACGCTTTCCATTTTAAAAGATGATGAAAAAGGAGCAATCACTCATTTTGCGATGGTTGAAGATATCCATGATAAAAAAATCATGAATGATTCTCTTGCTTTTATTAACCAACTCAATACAACAGGAGATCCCGAAAAGCTATTTAATGATATTGCTAAAAAAATTGCAAGCACATTTGAGGTTCCTTATGTTCTGGTAACAGAAATTGATAGCGGAGAGCTTTCTTGCAGCAGCCGCTCATTCTGGAAAAACGGAGCATTTTCAGTATTCAATTACTCTCTCCAAAACTCTCCATGCCAAGATGCAATAAATAGAAAAAAACTCTTCGCGGTGGAGGAAAATGTTCAAAAAAAGTATCCAAAATTTAAAGCTTTAAAAGACTTGAAAGCGGAAAGTTATATTGCTTGCCCGCTGTTTGATAACGATGAAAAAGTCATTGGACTGATCGCATTGCTGGATACTAAAAAAATGTACAATACCGAATTAATAAAACGAATTTTAACGATTTACTCAAACAGGGTTTCCTCTGAACTAGAAAGGATAAGAAATAATCAAATCCTCTTAGACAATACCAATAAACTGAGAGAAGCGGAAAAATTAGCAAGAATCGGAAGTTGGGAATATGATTTCGAATCTGATGAGTTTTATTTGTCAGAAGGGATTTACCAGATTTTTAAATTTAAAAAGAAAAAGACTCCTCCAAACATAAAAGAATTAAAAGATGCTATCCATCCAGGTGATCTGGAAGACCTTCAAAAGGTAATTGAAAATAAAATCAATAAAGGAAAACCCTGGGATTTCGAAATGCGCTACATTGTTAAAGACAAAACGATTCACACTATCAATAAAGGGAAGGCTTCAATGGCAAACGGGCATGTCATTAAGCTATTTGGCACCATCCAGGATATCACAGATAAAAAAGTTGCCGAAACCAATCTAATGGTGGCAACAACAAAGTATCATGATCTTTTGGAAAATATAAATGACGCTGTCGTTATTCTTGACTCAAGTCAAAAAATAATTGACTGTAATCAAGCCGCACAAACGATTTTAGAATATTCAAAATCTGAGTTATTAAACTTAAATATCAGACAATGTATTCTTCCTACAGATCTTAAAGAAGCCGAAGATTTTTCTCAAAAATTTAAAAAAGATGGCTTTTTCCGGGACTTGCACACTCGGGTTATTACAAAAAACAAAACCATCAAATATGTCAAAGTTGATTCGGATTCCATATTCGAAAATGGTAAAAAGGTGGGTTCGAGAGATATTTTTCGTGACATCACCGAATTGAAAGAAACTGAACGAAAGCGAGAATTGCTTTACCAAAAAGTTGAAGAAGCAAATAAAGAATTAAAGGATTTTGCGTATATCGTTTCTCACGACCTGAAAGCTCCTTTACGAGCGATAGGTTCATTAGCTCAATGGTTGTCAGAGGATTATATGGACCAAATCGATGAGAAAGGGCAAAAACACCTTACTTTATTAAATAGCAGAGTGCTCCGCATGCATAATTTTATTGACGGAATCCTGGAATACAGCAGGCTCGGAAGAATTAAAATTTCAAAAGAATCCGTTAATATAAATGGCCTTATCGAAAACGTTATTGATAGTCTTGAAGTAAAAAATAACCAAATTAAAATTAAAACCGATCTCCCCACTATTAAATGTGAACGATTGAGAATTTATCAGGTATTTCAAAATCTGATCAGCAATTCAATAAAATATAATGACAAAGAGAAAGGTTTGATAATAATTGATTACAAAAAACTTCCAGGTGCTCATCAGTTTTCAATTGAAGATAATGGTCCCGGGATTGATAAAAAGTATCATGAAAAAATATTTCAAATATTTCAAACCCTCCAAATACGAGATCACTTTGAAAGTACAGGCATTGGTCTTACTATCGTTAAGCGAATCGTGGAATTGCACGGCGGCACAATAAACGTAAAATCTAAAATTGGAAAAGGGGCTACTTTTGAATTTACGCTTAGCAAAGATTGATTCTTTCAAAAAAATAAATAAAAGCAGCTTATTTTAACTGGTAAAACATGAAAAAATCCAACCCAATTTTATTAGTCGAGGATGATTCAGTTGATGCAATGATGGTAACAAGGGCTTTGAAAGAGCTTAAAGTTCCTAATAAATTGATCCATGTTGAAAACGGAGAAGAAGCTTTAAAATTTTTAAAAGAAAGCAATCAAAATAAGCCTTGTATTATTTTACTTGATTTAAATATGCCAAGAATGGGAGGCCTCGAATTTCTGGAACGAGTCAAAAAAGATAAGGCCTTAAAAATTATCCCAGTCATTATTCTTACGACTTCTTCAGAACATCATGACCTGCTCGCGAGTTTTAGCCAAAGCGTGGCTGGATATATGGTTAAACCTCTTGATTATCACGACTTTGTTGAAATGATGCAAACAATTTCGAGTTATTGGTCTCATAGTAAGTTTCCCCAGTAATTTCATTAATTTCTAATAATATTTATGCGGATATTGCTTATTGAAGATAATTTAGTTGATCGGATGGCCTTTACAAGAATGATGGAGAAAGAAGGCTTGGATTGTACCATCGATGTAGCGGATCGCATTGATCAAGCAAAGCTTTTGCTTAATTCTTATAAATACCAGCTCATCGTTTGCGATTTGAATCTGCCTGATGGTACCGCGTTTGATCTTTCGTGTTATTTTGCAAAGAATACAATAATTTTGCTTTCAGGCTTTGCGGATCAGGAATTGAAAGAAAAAGCAAAGCACTCCAACATTTTTAAATTGGTTGCTAAACGTAGCGATCTAAAACAGTTTTCTACTATTATTAAAATAATCAAACAAAAGATGGGCAAAAAAATGATTGATAATCACCCGCAACAGCAGCAATCCAATAACGATCAATTTGCTCCTCTCCTTGCACACTTGAAAGCTACATTCGATAATAATCCTGCATATATCGCAGACATCATCCATTCCTTTTTAAAAGAAAATCCGAAATTAATCGCCCGGCTTAGCCTGGCTGCAGAAATTGAAGACAATCAACAAATTGTAAAAACCGCTCATCAGTTAAAGTCAGGATACATGGTGATGGGACTAAAAGATTTGGAAAATCTCGCTTATGAGCTCGAAAACAACCTCCCACAGAAAAATGAAGTACTTCGTGATCAAATACAAACGATAATAGAACAATCTCATCAATCTTATCTTTCATTGAATGCTGCATTGATGGAGCTTGACAATTCAATTTAATCTCCTTTTTTCCAATGAAAATAGATATAAACTTTACTAGATTTAGAGAATCTGTTCAATTGAAAAAGGAGGGCCAAAAGACTTTTATTTTTGATCCTATTCGAAAGAAGTATTTAGTATTGGCTCCGGAAGAGTTTGTGCGTCAGATGGTTATACAATATTTAATACAGGAAAAAATGTATCCGAAAACAAGGATCGGTGTTGAAAAAGGATTAAAAGTCAATAGTTTGGCGAAAAGATGTGATCTATTGATTCATACCCAGGCTATGAGTCCGCTTCTTCTGGTAGAATGCAAAGCGCCAAAAGTTACAATTAACGAAAAAGCCTTTGAACAAATCGCGCGATATAATCTCCCTTTACAAGTCAAATATCTCCTAGTCACAAATGGTCTTTCAACTTATTGCTGTAAAATGGATTATGTTGCACAAAGTTTTACCTTTCTTGATAAAATCCCGTCCTGGGATGAAATTTAAATCAATTACATTAAACTACTTATAACCAGTCATTTATGCCCCTAAAACTATAAATAATAAATAATCGAATATCTTTAAATTGACTATTTGCAGCTTTTGATTGGATTCTGTTATTAGAATTTAGAATAGAATCCCTATTTTGCAAAAACAAACAAATCCAAATTAAAGCAATTGCGATCTATGAGAAAAGATACTGTATTGGTAACCGGCGCTAATGGTCAAATAGGATCTGTCCTTGCACAAGCGTTACGAAGTGTATTTGGTCAGGAAAATGTTTTGACAACTGACATCAAAAGACCTGAAATTGAAAACGGTCCATTCGAGATACTTGACATTCTTGATAAAGACAGAATGCAAGAATTGATAAAAAAATATCAAGTCACTCAAATTTATCATCTTGCCGCAATACTTTCTGCAAAAGGAGAAACTGATCCTCAATTTACCTGGAAAATAAATATGGATGGCTTTTTCAATGTTATGGAATGCGCCCGTAAACTTAACCTTGACAAAGTATTTTTTCCGAGCTCAATTGCTGTTTTTTGTAAAGAAACGCCTCGTCAAAACACCCCTCAATTTACTGTATTGCACCCTACAACGGTTTATGGAATCAGTAAAGCTGCCGGTGAAAATTGGTGTCAATATTATTACCATAAGTATGGCCTCGATGTAAGATCTTTAAGATATCCCGGCATTATAAGTTACCAGTCAAATCCTGGAGGAGGAACAACGGATTATGCGGTTGAAATTTTTCATGAAGCACTAAAAAAAGGAAGTTATGAATGTTTTTTGAAGGAAAATACCCGCCTTCCGAT
This sequence comes from Saprospiraceae bacterium, assembly GCA_965220465.1. Classification (GTDB taxonomy): domain Bacteria; phylum Bacteroidota; class Bacteroidia; order Chitinophagales; family Saprospiraceae; genus JAHDHW01. The sequence continues at coordinate 10,935 of CBDCPZ010000013.1, forward strand.
GATTTATATGTCAGATGCAATCCGGGCAACTTTAATGCTCATGGATGCTCCTGCTTCACAAATCAAGGTCCGAACCAGCTATAACCTTTCGGCAATGAGTTTTACGCCAAAGGAACTCAGCCAGTCTATTTTAAAATTTCTTCCGGATTTTAAAATTTCTTATAAACCTGACTTCCGCCAACAAATAGCGGACTCCTGGAATGAAAGCATCGATGATCTTCATGCACGAAATGATTGGGGCTGGAAAGAAGATTTTGACCTTAATGCGATGACTAAAGACATGATACTCAATCTAAAAAAAAAGAACAGAAGTGATAAATCAGAATTAGTTACCGATTTATCTTAATCCAATCAAAACAGAAAACCTATGTACAAGACCGTTCAACCCGCTTTACAAAAAGAAATAAGTGAAATAAAAAACGCTGGTTTATACAAAACTGAACGCACGATCACAACACCTCAGTCTGCATTAATTAATACCAAAGAAGGTGGTGAAGTGCTTAACTTCTGCGCGAACAATTATCTTGGTTTATCCTCTCATCCTGATGTCATTCAAGCTGCCAAAGCTGCCATTGATAGCCATGGTTACGGAATGTCTTCTGTACGATTTATTTGTGGCACACAAGATATTCACAAAGAACTGGAACAAAAGATAGCCGTTTTTCTGGGGATGGAGGATGCGATCCTTTATGCTGCTGCTTTCGATGCAAATGGTGGTTTGTTTGAACCGCTGTTAAACGATCAAGACGCGATAATTTCTGATTCTTTGAACCATGCGTCAATCATAGATGGAATTCGTCTTTGCAAGGCAGAACGTTATCGTTATAAAACGAATGACATGGCTGACCTTGAAGCTAAGTTGATCGAAGCAAAAGGTGCAAGGCGCAGAATGATTGCCACGGACGGTGTTTTTTCTATGGATGGAACAATCGCTCAAATTGACAAAATTTGTGATCTCGCGGATAAATATGATGCAATGGTCATGGTAGATGAATGTCATGCTACAGGCTTTGTTGGAAGAACCGGCAGAGGAACCCATGAATATCGAAATGCAATGGGAAGAGTAGATATTATCACCGGCACTTTCGGAAAAGCACTTGGTGGCGCTTCAGGAGGATTTACTGCGGCACGCAAGGAAATTGTTGATATTTTGCGACAACGCTCACGTCCTTACCTTTTTTCCAATACGCTTGCTCCATCAATTACCGGAGCTTCCATTAAAGTGCTTGAATTGCTCAGCAGTACTACTGAGTTACGCGATAAACTGGAAGAAAACACCAACTACTTTCGCAAGGCAATGAAAGAAGCTGGGTTTGATATTTTACCAGGCACTCATCCGATTGTCCCAATTATGCTTTATGATGCAAAACTTTCCCAACATTTTGCGGAACATTTGCTTCACGAAGGAATTTATGTGATTGGTTTCTATTTCCCGGTAGTCCCAAAAGGACAAGCCAGGATAAGAGTTCAAATTTCTGCAGGCCACGAAAGAATGCATTTAGAAAAAGCAGTATCTGCGTTTTCTAAAGTTGGCCGAGAGCTTGGCGTCATCAAGTAAAAATTCAGAAAGGGCCTTCCGAATTTAATCGAAAGACCCCTTTTTTGGTCATCTCTATTCTCTAATTAATCTACTGCAAAGCGGTAGCAGCTTCTGTTTCAAGTATTGGAGAAGTCACTCTCTCACAGCCATCAAGGGAGGTAGAATACAAACGAGTTTTTAGTTCTCTTAATGTATTGACCACATCAGTTACCGTTGTAAGGCGAGTAGTTTCTTTTGAATTGCGTTTTGTAGTACGCTCCAAACATTCTATTTCAGTGCACATTGAATTGATTATTTCATCAAACCTTGTGTTCGCTAAAAGATTGTTTGTTTCGTATCCTTCAACATGGTAGCAGGTTGTACATGCAAAATAGTCAAAGTTTGCAGTATCAATCCAACGGAAATAATTGGAAATATCTGTGTTTGACATACTCATTTCACGAGCAATCTCACAACAAATATCAGCACATGCAGAAGGTACGCAGCAATGCCAATCTTCTACTAATCTACCATTTACATGACAACTAAATCCTAAATTCACACAGTATTCATGCACCAAACTACAAGCAATATGTACCGGAGTGTACCAAGTGTTATTGATTACATTGGTGTTGATACAAACCATAGGTGTCGGAGAATTGGCAACCCAAGTCATTTCAGTTGTAGATCCACAAGGCACAATATTTACCGTTGTAGTAGAAGATTTTGGCATTGATCCCCAATCACATCCTTTTTGTAAGCAATCCCAAACCTGAGCGTTTGACATTCCGTTACAAAGCAAAAAACGGTTGTAAGTTGTACCAGAAGGAGTGGTCCAACTAAAATTGTTAATTCTTTCTTTGAAAGTTGGGCTGTTAATCACTTTTTCAAAAATAGCAATACCTGCATTTACCTTTGCTGTTTGATTTTTGGTGAAGTAACTAGTGCGTGTACATCCAACAGTGAATTTTACATTTACCATAACTCTTTTGATTTATTAGTGTGAGAAAATAATTTACCGCCAATCAGGCATACCAGTAGAGTCATTCGATAAGTCGAAACACTACTACGAATGCCAAAAATTTGTAATGAAAAAACAGTGTGTAATTATTCTCAGAAAAGATTCGCTAACCTTTAGTGGTTAAGCATTTTTGCTGTTTCTAAACCTTGTTCAATTTTTTTAAGGTGAAAGGGAATGTCTTTTAACGCTTCGATAGAATTGATATGATACTTTTGAAAACTACCGTCAGTGAGAAGTGCTCGTTTTGTAGCTGAGTCTAATTTTGAAAGTAGCCCTTTTAACTTGATAAAATCGGTGGTGCTCATAATTAATATTTTAGTTGAAAATTGTGAGCTGGTTTTTTGTTTTCATTGAAATAAATCCTAGGTCTTTACTTTTATAATACTAATTCTTAGATAAAAGGTTGCAATAAGTTTATGGGAAAAGAATAAGTTTTCGAAATTATAGTTGGAGGAGAACCAACTTTCTGTGAAATGTGTCTTTTAGCGGTACTTTGACTTCATATAATGTAAGAGGAATAAGTGTTTCAATTAAAACCAGCGTATTTAAACAACTTTCAATGAATAGAAAGGTGTATCAATCTACTAAACTGTAATTATATTGCAAGTTATTAACATAAGTACAGATAGTCAAGTTTCGCTTTTTAAAAAAGAAGATTTTATACGCAAAAAATTACTTCAAAACAGCTTTTCGTTTCATGACCGGAACATTCTTAACCACCAATTGAACAGTCTGACGGATTCTTTCTTCCAGCATGACTATTTTGCCTTTTTTAAGGTTTTCCAGCAACTCATTTTGATAATGCCTGACCGTAATCAATTCGAGGTTACGATCCACAATTACTTTAAAATTTTCCTGAATACTATCCGAAAAGCGTTGAATCCGGTCATCAATATCGTTTACACAAACCGCAAAACTAATTGCCGTATTTTGCATCATATTGATCTGGATTCGATATTCAGCAATCGATTTAAAAAGGAAACTCAAATGGTGTTCGGCAACGAAAGAAAAGTCCTTTGTCGAAATATACAAAAGTGCCTGGTTGGGCTCAATCGAAACAATGGGCGGATAACTATCGACCACCTCATCAGATATGAACGTTCCTTCTCCTGACGGCTCTACAAACGATTTTACATATAGCGGAATACTTTTATTTTGAAGCGGTTTTATAGTTTTTGGATGAATCACCTTTGCGCCGTAATAAGTCATTTCAATCGCTTCCCGATAAGACAAACGATCTAATTTTATCACATCTTCAAAAATTCGTGGATCTGCTGTCAACACCCCAGGTACATCTTTCCAGATGGTCATACTGTCCGCATCCAGGCAATACGAAAAGATTGCAGCGGTATAGTCCGAGCCTTCCCGACCAAGGGTTGTGGTATAATTTTCAGAAGTACATCCGATAAATCCCTGTGTGATTACAAAACCACCATTTTCAATTAATGGAGGTACTTTTTCAGAAGCGTTTTTCAAAGTTTCCTCCCAAATCACCCAACCTTCTCTGTAAATGTTGTCAGTTCGTATAACGTCTCTGGCATCGAGCCAATTGGAAGAAAGCCCAAATTTATTTAAATACGCATTTACGATTTTTGAAGAAACCAACTCCCCTATCGACACGATTTGATCATACATATAATCGTAATTCTCGTGCGGATCTTCTTCCAAAACCCAATCAATTTCAACGAAAGTATCATTTACATCAGAATAAACCTCATGCTTTTCACCAAACAAGTCTCGAATAATTTTATAGTGATTTTCCTTTACTTCATTCAAAAAATTGACCGCACTGCCATCTTGCTTCACATGTGCTTCAACAACTTTTTCAAGAGCATTTGTTGTTTTTCCAGTGGCAGAAACAACGATCATTAGGGGTTGATCTTTATAGTTTTGCAGTATGCTAGCAACGTTTTTAATAGCAGCTGCATCTTTGAGTGAAGCTCCTCCAAACTTGAATACTTTGATTGCTTTTTTCATCGATTTCTTCTGTTTCTATAAATAATTTAGCCAAAAGCCAAAAACTGCAAATATAAACTTTTGGAAGATGGTAACCTTTTAAAATTGTTGAATAAATTCAATTAAATGTGGATAAAGAAACCTAATTATAGCTGATTTGTTATTTTTGTAAAAGGTACACTAAGAAAGTCCGCCAAAACTATGGGAGAATCAATTAGCACAGCCATCATCGTTTCCTTAATTGGAATGGTCACTGTTTTTATTATCCTTGGCTTGGTTGTTCTTACCGGTAAAGTGCTGATCCGAATTGTTAATACCTTTTTCCCCATACACGAAATCGAGCCAGCAACTCCGCTTACATCTGCTTCTCCAAATAATCAAACACCAAAAAAATCCTTCAACAAATCAACATTGGCTGCCATTATTACAAGTGTCGACACAGTTACATTTGGAAAAGGTAAAGTCAACAGAATAGAAAAAATTAATTGATTCTGATTAAATAAAACTCAATATGAGAAGAGAAATAAAATTTTGCCTGGTTTACAGAGATATGTGGCAATCTTCTGGAAAATACGTTCCGCGCGTGGATCAATTAGTCAGAGTTGCTCCTTCAATTATTGAAATGGGATGTTTTGCCAGGGTAGAAACAAACGGCGGAGGGTTTGAACAAGTCAATCTTTTATTTGGTGAAAACCCAAATATTGCTGTCAGAAAATGGACTCAACCTTTCAATGATGCTGGTATCCAGACGCAAATGCTGGAACGTGGCTTGAATGGAATACGCATGAAACCGGTGCCTGCTGATGTAAGGAGGCTTATGTTTAAAGTTAAAAAAAGACAAGGAACAGATATTTCGAGATCCTTTGATGGTCTCAACAATCCTCAGAATCTTGAAAACTCCTTCAAATTTGCAAAAGAAGGAGGTATGATTGCTCAGGGAGCCTTGAGTCTCACTTTTTCACCTATCCATACCGTAGAATATTACATCAATTTAGCCGATCAGTTTATTGAAAGAGGAGCTGAAGAGATTTGTATAAAAGATATGGCAGGCGTTGGACGGCCCGTTTCAATCGGAAAAATAACAGCTGGAATCAAAGATCGTCACCCGGATATTTTGATTCAATATCACGGCCATTCTACGCCAGGGTTTTCAGTCGCTTCCAGTTTAGAAGCCGCCCGAAATGGCGCCGATATTATAGATGTTGGGATGGAACCGCTTTCATGGGGAACAGGTCATGCGGATCTTTTAACGATCCATGCGATGTTGAAAGATGCTGGTTTCATCGTTTCTGAAGTCAATATGAAAGCTTATATGAAAGTAAGGTCTTTGACTCAGGAATTCATTGACGATTTTTTAGGTGCATACATCAACCCGAAAAACCGGTATATGAATGCACTGCTTATTGGGCCTGGCCTACCTGGCGGAATGATGGGAAGTTTGATGGCCGATCTTGAAAATAATCTTTCCAGCCTCAATAAATGGCTTGATAAACGAAATAAACCTTTACTAACTCAGGAAGATTTGCTCCTCAAATTATTTGATGAAGTAGAGCATGCCTGGCCACAGTTGGGATATCCGCCTTTGGTTACTCCATTTAGTCAATATGTAAAAAATGTTGCCTTGATGAATGTCATTCAGGAAATCAAAGGAAAAGACCGATGGTCAATGGTTGATGAAAATACATGGGGAATGCTTTTGGGTAAGTCTGGTCAGCTACCTGGCCCGGTTGGTGAAGATATCGTCGGATTGGCAAAATCTCAAAAACGCGAATTTTATACTGGAAATCCACAAGATCTTTACCCGGATGAATTGGAATTATTTGCTGCTAAAATGGATGAAAAAGGTTGGGATTACGGAGAAGACGACGAAGAACTTATGGAATATGCAATGCACCCTTCTCAATATGAAGATTTTAAATCAGGAAAGGCGAAAAAAAGTTTTCTGGAGGATCTTGAAAAAAGAAAATCAGGTTCTAAAACTGAACAAAACCAGTCAGCAAATACTCCTCAACCGGCTATCAATTTACAACCAAAAGTACTCAACCTCGATGTCAACGGTGAAAAATTCAGGGTTTCTGTTTCTTATGATGAGAAAGAAAGTATTGCGCCTGCTGTTCCTAACCCAACGACTGATATTCCGGGTTCCAAAACAGCCACCGAAACATTGGAACAAAGCAACAATGGAAATTTCAACGATATCACTGCTCCTCTTGAAGGCAAATTTTATCTGACAAAAGAATCAAACGAAGTTCCTGTGAAAGTTGGTGACTCAGTAAAAGAAGGGGATACCATCGCTTATATCGAAGCCATGAAAGTGATTAATGCGATTGCAGCCGATAAAAGCGGAACCATTGTGGAAATTGTAGCTAAACATGGAGAAGACATTGAAGAAGATGATGTTATTTTAAAAATCAAATAATTAACCCAATAATCTTTTGAACCGCAAAATGCCTATGAAATCATTCATTTTGCGGTTTAATCATCATTGAGCAGGCGTAAAAGATTATCAATAAGTTATTTGCTATTGTAAAATGAAACTAAATAACTGACTAAAAGGAAGTTTTGAGATTTATTTTGCGATAGCTTGAAGAAATAACTTATTGATAATTTCGCCCAATAAATTATGAATATAATTAACAAACTATACGAAATGACTGCTCTCGGTGAATTTATCGAAGAGCCTCGTACTTTATTAATGCTGTTTATCGCTATGGTTTTGTTATATCTTGGTATCAAAAAAAGATACGAACCTTTGCTTTTGGTTCCGATAGCTTTTGGATTATTGCTGGCCAATTTTCCTGACGGAAATATGAGTGTTACACAAGCCACCGATGAAAATGGAATATTGCACCTGACCCTTTTGGAGATCGCAAAAGATCACGGCATAATGAACATGCTTTATTATGCTTTGATAAAAACCGGATTGCTGCCACCCCTGATTTTTATGGGAGTTGGTGCAATGACTGATTTTGGGCCAATGCTTCGAAATTTGCGTCTTGCTTTCTTTGGAGCGGCTGCTCAAATCGGAATATTCACCGTTTTGGTATCAGCTGTAGCAATGGGTTTTACGTTAAAGGAAGCCGGTGCATTAGGAATCATCGGCGGCGCTGATGGCCCAACTGCGATTTATACTTCCATTATCCTTGCGCCTCATTTGTTGGGACCGATCGCAATCGCGGCATATTCATACATGGCGCTCGTTCCGGTTATCATTCCTTTGGTGGTTCGCTATACCATTTCTGAAAAAGAGTTAAAAATCAACATGAAACAGCAGGAGAGTTTGTATCCTAATCAATTAAAAATCAAAAACTTACGAACGGTAAAAATAATTTTCCCAATTGCTTTGGGAACCATCGTTTCGATATTAGTTCCGTCATCCGTTCCGTTGGTGGGAATGCTCCTTTTTGGAAACCTTGTCAAAGAAATTGGAACCGACACCAATCGATTATTTAAAGCAGCTTCAGAAACCATTATGAATTCAGCAACTATTTTTTTGGGGCTTTGTGTTGGTGCTACAATGACCGCACAGACTTTTCTCAATGAAGTCACTTTGATGATTGTCGTAGGAGGATTTTTAGCTTTTGCCATTTCAATTTTTGGTGGAATAATGGCTGTAAAAGTTTATAATCTTTTTTCAAAAAGAAAATCAATCCACTCATTGGTGCTACCGGACTCAGCGCTGTCCCGATGGCTTCAAGAGTAGCCAACGACATTGCTTTGACACACGATCCCAAAAACCATATTTTGCAATATGCCATGTCAAGTAATATTTCCGGAGTAATCGGCTCCGCAGTAGCTGCCGGAGTTTTGATTTCGTTTTTAAGTTAGTGACTAGTTAACAAAGGGGCCCACCTCTCTAGCCAAGACGTGGTTGGACTTGCAATAGGGCACAATATATTTTTTCCCCCTCAGCCAGTCGTATCTTGTAATATTATTATATGCACGGTTGCTATGGATACTGTATCCCTTGCCTTGCAGTCCCCCTCCATATACAGTGGCTGTCGCAAGAGAGCACTCAAGTACACTCTGGACACAATCTTCTCTTCTTTAGACAACTCCTCTGAGCCCCTCTACATATATGGTGACTTCAACTTCAGACTGGACTTTGCTGCAGTGGTGAAGGTAGGGAGGGGGGAGGGAGAAGGTGAGGGAGGGAGGGAGAAGGTGAGGGAAGGAGGGAGAAGGTGAGGGAGAGAGGGAGGGAGGGAGGGGGAGGGAGGGAGGAAGGGGATATGGTGACTTCAACTTCAGACTGGACTTTGCTGCAGTGGTGAAGGTAGGGAGGGAGGGAGGGAGGGAAGGGGATATGGTGATTTTGAC
>CBDCPZ010000014.1:0-167483 GCA_965220465.1 Saprospiraceae bacterium
TCCTTCTTACCTCACCTCGCTTTCAACTGGTGAAATGCTGGTGGGCTACGTGGATGGTTTCGCTATTTTCCACCCGGACAGCCTGGAGGACAATCGGGAACTGCCTCGCCCCTACTTTCTATCGATACACGCCAATGACCGACCACTGATACGTGGACGGTCTTTCGGAAATGCCGGGTACATTTCGCTCCCCCATAACGAGAACCTGATTGAGTTAGAGTTCTCCGGTATAGCTTTTCAAGAACCGGAAAAAATCATCTACCAATATCGCTTATTAGGTTTTGAAGAAGACTGGCGAACTACCGCCCATCCGCAAGTACGATACACACATTTGCCTCCTGGCAGTTACACATTCGAGCTATTGGCGATCAACAGCGATGGCCACCACGCTACTTCTCCATTGCAGTGGCATTTTAAAATCCTGCCGCCGTGGTGGTTCACCTGGTGGGCTTACCTACTTTACCTGTTGCTCATCGCTGCCGCTTCTTACACATTTTATTTTTATAAAAAACGCCAATGGCAATTGCAGTCGCAGCTCGAAATGGAGCATCGGGAAGCAGAGCGGCTAAAAGAACTCAATATGGTAAAAACCAGGCTTTTTACCAACATCACCCATGAGTTCCGTACTCCGCTTACAATTATTCTGGGTATGGCAAAACAAATACAGGACAAACCCCAGGAATGGTTTTCGAAGGGCATGAAAATGATTGAACGTAATGGACGTAACTTGCTCCGCCTTGTAAATCAGATGCTCGATTTGTCGAAACTGGAAGCCGGAACACTTTCCATAAGCATGGTGCAATCGGACGTGATAGTCTTCATAAAATACTTACTCGAAAGCTTCCACTCTTTGGCTGAGACTAAAAACATCCAGCTGGATTTTCACTCGGAGGTCTCCGAACTAGAGATGGATTTTGACCCTGAAAAACTACGAGAAATCATATCGAACCTATTGATCAATGCCATCAAGTTTACACCGGAAGGAGGCAATGTAAGCGTGTCTGTAGACTTGTCACCTGCTAAAGAGTCATCGAACCTTGTACTTTCAATCGCAGATACTGGAACAGGCATCCTACCTGAAAAACTACCCTACATTTTTGACCGTTTTTACCAGGCTGGTGATAAAGTATCCCGTATGGCCGAAGGTACCGGTATTGGGCTGGCATTGACGAAGGAACTGGTAAAATTACTTGAAGGGGAAATCTCTGCGAAGAGTGAAGTGGGAAAAGGCAGCACATTCACCGTATTATTGCCCATTCGCCAAGAAGTTCTATTAAAATCGCTCGCCATCGATGGTGGTACGCCTCAAATTTCCACTGCCTATGTTTCGGATGAAATGGTTTCTACAACAAAAAAAGGAGACTATCCGATTGTGCTCGTAGTGGAAGACAATAAAGATGTGATCATTTACCTGCGCTCTATATTAGCAGAAAGTTATTCCATTGAAGAAGCTCGAAATGGCCGAGAAGGCATTGATAAGGCTATCGAAATAGTTCCTGATTTTATTATAAGCGATGTGATGATGCCTGAAGCGGACGGATTTGAACTATGTGAAACACTTAAAAAAGATGAGCGAACCAGCCATATCCCCATTATTTTGCTCACAGCTAAAGCCGACGTTGATTCCAGGATCGAGGGGCTGGAATGCGGTGCAGATGCTTACCTCGCCAAACCCTTCGGACAAGAAGAACTGCTCGTGCGAATAAAGAAATTGATAGAACTTAGGAAGCAACTTCATGAACGTTACCATCAATCTGTAATCCCCCAAAAGCCTGCAATTACTGAAAATGAGCAAAAAGAAGATGCTTTCGTTGCAAAAATCAGAGAAATGTTGGATGCCCACATTGACGATTCCACCTTCGGCATCCCGCAACTCTGTAAACTTCTGGGCATGAGTCGTGCCCAACTATATCGTAAATTTAAAGCCCTGACCGACCAACCGGTAGGTCAATACTTTCGCGCATTGCGACTACATAAGGCCAAAGAGCTGCTCCTGGCTACCGATTTGCAAATTTCTGAAATTGCCTATAAGGTGGGTTTTAAAGACCCAGCTTATTTCACCAAGTCATTCAAAGAAAAATATAACGTAAATCCTAGTGAAATTCGGAAGTGATTATTTTAAGGGCGCTTAAAAAGCTAAATAGTTATCTATTTATAATCTTAAGAACATGCGCAGCATGAGACAAAGATGCAATTATTTGAGACGTATCTACAAAAATGAAAATATTAATTTCTTTACCTTTGTACTATTGAATTAGTAGGGATAAGTCATTCTGACAATCCTTGCAAGATGTCAACAAAGACACCTAAACCTACCCAGAGCAAAACACCAAAAGCAATATTCCGAGTGTGTGTATTTGACACCAGTATCCATTTTTTTTAGACCGCAAGTCAAGCTTTGGCAATAGAAACAATTCAACCTATGAGTTGATAACACTTTATTTATTAACCAAAAAACCATCAAAGATGAAAAACACACTTACTTTTTATTTTAAAATTCTTTTTCTCAATTCCTTATTGTTTTTAGGACTTGTTCTAGTAAATCCTCTACCGGCACAGCAACCCGAATTTGCCAACCCTGTAATCAACCATTTTGGATTATCCGCTCCTGTCGGCTCCGTAGATACGTTTATCCGGGTCAAATTAGTGGATATTGACCATGATGACATTTTGGAAGCATTTGTGAACATAGCTGAGGACGACGATCCATTTTACCCGGGGCGGGATTTTCACTTCTATGAAAACAATGGAAGCAATGAAAATCCAGACTTTGTATTTATGGACTCGTATCCTTTTGGTATTCCGAACAACACATTGAACTGGATGTGGCAATTTGTGGATATCAATGGCGACGGAAAGGAGGATTTTGTGACTTCAGGGTTTATTCACAACAACCCTGTTTCGATTTTAATGAACATTGGAAGCAACGATGTTCCCAATTTTGAAGGTCCTTTTGTAGAAAACCCTTATGGAATTACCTTGCCGGTGTCAGACTCTGGTGAAGGTTTGCTCGACGCTGTAGCCCCTACCTTTGTTGATATTGACAATGATGGTGACTTCGATTTATTTTACAGTGGGGTTTTCATCCCTATTGCGGTAGAAGATGAAGCATTTTATTTTTCCAGAAATATTGGGGATGCTACTACTCCACTATATTCAGCTCCGGAAAAAAATCCATTTGGATTGACCTTTCCCCAGGGTGCGACTTTTCACTGGGAAGGCTTTGAAGATGTAGATTGCGACGGCGATTTTGATATGTATATGAACATACCTGGGGTTTTCGACCGTTTCTATGAAAATACCGGTACACCAGAAGATCCGGTTTTTAGTTCAGGTGAATTAGCTCAATTCGATGGCTTTTTCCCCATGATAGGAAGTTTTGTGGACATTGGAGGTGATGGTGATTTGGACTTACTTTGTGGAAGTATCAGCACAGGAGTAATGTACTACGAAAATTTAACTTCTACTAATTTTATTATTGATTCCATTTCCGAAGATGGATTAACTTACACCTTCAATACTGATTTCTCGAATAATGCTACCTCATGGCTTTGGGACTTTGGGGATGGAAACACGAGCGATGAGGAAAACCCTGTGTATACCTTTCCCGATTATGGACAGTACGAAGTTTGTCTGACTGCCGACGGAGATCTGAATTGTCAAAATACTTCCTGCCAGCTGATCGACGTAGTAAGCTCTGTCAAAGACTTACAGTTGGATGCTACCTTGAAACTCTATCCAAATCCCACATCCGATTTTCTAACTTTAGAACTCGTATCTGAGGAACATCTGGATCGGGTAGAAATAGCGATTTTCAATATGGTAGGTCAAAAAATCACAAGTCATTCTATACAGTCATTTAATAATAATTTACAGAAAACGATCTCATTGAAAGGTTTGCCTTCGGGACTCTACCTATTGAAAGCAAGTTCAAAGGATAAATTTTTAACACACAAATTTTTGAAACTATAGCTTGAAATAAATTTATCTATCTTCCAGAGGATGCCTAAGAAACCAAATTTGAAGCTCCAGAACGATTAAGGATGTTACTTTCCTAAAACCAAAATTTCCAGATTATGAAACCAATTTTATGTCTTACTTTCATCCTTTGTTCGCAGCTACTTTTAGCTCAAACATTTACAGAAAAGTTACTAGGTACACCCTTTGAAGGATTGTATTTTAATTCAATAGCGTTTTCGGATGTCAACGGAGACGGCGCCCCGGATATCCTCATCACAGGGGATAGTTGTATCTCTAGAGCTATATTGTATACTAACGATGGAGGTGGCCATTTTTCCGAAGTGCCAGATACACCCTTCGTAGGTGTGTCTAGTGGCTCGGTAGCCTTTTCAGATGTCAACGGAGATGGTGCTGCCGACGTGCTCATTACGGGTGGGAATAACTCAGGTGATAGAATCACAAAATTATACACCAACGATGGTGACGGTAACTTCTCTGAAATGCCGAACACCTCTTTCGAAGGTGTGTCTAATAGCTCGATAGCATTTTCGGATGTCAATGGTGATGGCAACTCCGACGTACTCATTACAGGTGGGAATAACTCAGGTGATAGAATCGCAAAATTATATCTCAATGATGGTGATGGCAATTTCTTCGAAATGCCGGATACACTCTTCGAAGGTGTGTCTGGTAGCTCAGTAGCCTTTTCGGATGTCAACGGAGATGGTGCTGCCGACGTGCTCATTACGGGTGGGAATAACTCAGGTGATAGAATCGCAAAATTATTCACCAACGATGGCGACGGTAACTTCTCTGAAATGCCGAACACCCCTTTCGAAGGAGTGGCGGGTGGTTCAGTAGCCTTTTCAGATGTCAACGGAGATGGTGTTGCCGACGTGCTCATTACGGGTGGGAATAACTCAGGTGATAGAATCGCAAAATTATACACCAACGATGGTGATGGCAACTTCTTCGAAATGCCGGATACTCCCTTCGAAGGTGTGTCTGGTGGCTCGGTAGCCTTTTCGGATGTCAATGGCGACGGCAACCCGGATGTCCTCATTACGGGAGATATAGGTACAGGAGTGCCAATAGCGAAATTATACACCAGCGATGATGATGGCAACTTCTCCGAAATGCCGGACACCCCTTTCGAAGGTGTGTCTAATGGCTCAGTAGCCTTTTCGGATGTTAACGAGGACGGTGCTCCCGATGCGTTCGTGATAGGTGCTACACATAATGCTTGGATTTATGCTAATCCAATCGCAAAATTATACACCAATGATGGAGCGGGTAACTTCACTACCTCCTATGTTGAAGGAGTATCCGATGGTTCAATCGCCTTTGCGGATGTCAACGGAGACGATACTCCCGATGTTCTCATTACAGGGGATAAGAGTTTTTGGAAAGCTCCAATAGCTATTTTATACACTAACGATGGTAACGGTAACTTCTCTGAATTGCCGAATACTCCTTTCGAAGGTGTGTCATTTGGTTCGGTTGCCTTTTCAGATGTCAACGGAGATGGTGCTTCCGACGTGCTTATTACGGGTTGGAATAACTCAGTTGGAATCGCAAAATTATATCTCAATGATGGTGACGGCAATTTCTCCGAAATGCCAGATACTCCCTTCGAGGGAGTAGGTAGCAGTTCGATCGCCTTTTCAGATGTCAATGGCAACGGCAACCCGGATGTCCTCATTGCGGGACGAGATAACTCAGGTGATAGAATCGCAAAAATATACACCAACGGTGGTGACGGTAACTTCTCTGAAATGCCGAATACCCCTTTCGAAGGTGTGTCTAATAGTTCGGTAGCCTTTTCGGATGTCAATGGTGATGGCACCTCCGATGTCCTAATTACAGGGCAAAATAGTTCAGGAGTTCCAATAGCGAAATTATATACCAGCGATGATGATGGCAACTTCTCCGAAATGCCGAACACCCCTTTCGAAGGTGTGTCTAATAGCTCGGTAGCCTTTTCGGATGTCAACGGAGACGGCAGCCCGGATGTCCTCATTACGGGTCAGAATAATTTAGGTGATGAAATCGCAAAATTATATCTCAACGATGAGAATGGCGACTTTTCTGAAATGCCGGATACTCCCTTCGAAGGTCTGTCTTATAGTTCAGTAGCGTTTTCAGACGTCAACGGAGATGACGACCCGGATGTCCTCATTACGGGTGGAAATAGCTCAGGTGATAGATTCGCAAAATTATATCTCAACGATGAGAATGGCGACTTTTCTGAAATGCCGGATACCCCCTTCAAAGGTGTGTCTAATAGTTCAGTAGCCTTCTCAGACGTCAATGGAGACGGCGCTCCGGATGTTTTCATTACCGGGGATGAATGTTGGTTTATTTTAACTTCAAAATTATATATAAATGATGGGTTAGTTAATTCAATATCCAAACTGGAAACGGAAGAAAATCCATACGCTGTGATTTATCCAAATCCCATTAGCGGAGAAAAGGTAAATATAGATTATGTGTCAGCGAAGCATTCAAAACTTCAAATATCATTGTATGACCTAAGCGGGAAAATGATTCAACAATTCAATACTGATGTGTTTATTGGCCAAAACCGTATAACTTTTAAACCATTAAAAATACCCAAAGGGATATACTTTATCAAATTAGACGACAATACTCATATCAAAACGCTGAAGCTCATTATACAATAACACATTACTTTTTTAACCAAAAAACTTTCAAAGATGAAAAACTCCTATACTTTTTATTTTAAAATCTTATCACTCAATCTCTTTTTTATTTTAATTTTTGGGAATGCTCTATCAGCACAGGAACCTATTTTTGCTCCCCCCCAAGATTCATTTGGTTTGTTAGCTATGGATACTGATTCGGAGGGTACTTTTGTTGATCTTGTTGATATTGACCATGATGATACCTTGGAAGCCTTTGTTTCTTCAACGAATGGAGTTCATTATTTTGAAAACAATGGGAGTAATACCAAGCCAAATTTTGTATTCGAAGAAAGTGACCCATTTGGAATAATTTTCGCTGATAGACGGCCCTGGCAATTTGTAGACTTAACCGGCGATGGCTTGGAAGATCTTTTTCTTTTCGGCTTTTTAGAAAATGAACCAGTTCGAATGGTTAAAAATACAGGTGACTCGACAATGCCAAATTATTTCAATCCCATTATGAACAACCCTTACGGCATTCAACTACCGGTTTCTGATTTAGATGGTAGTCTGCTTGATGCCGTTGCACCAACTTTTGCCGACATTGACAATGACGGAGATTATGATTTGTTCCTTGGAGGAGCATTTATAAATAACCCGGGCTTGGCAGATGAGAAATTGTATTTTTCCAGAAACAATGGGAGTGGTACAGCCCCACAGTTTGACTCGATTGAAAAAAATCCTTTTGGGTTTGTTTTTCCTCCAAGTGCAACAATCCATTGGGAAATCTTTGAAGATTTAGACTGCGATGGTGATCTTGACATGTATTTTACTGGGCCAACGAGTAATCGCTACTATTATGAAAATATAGGGAATCCGGAGCAACCCGATTTTAGTGCCCCAGGCCTTCCTTCTCAATCTGCTATTTATCCTTTCATTCCACCAGCTGGAAGTTTTTTGGATATAGGGAGCGATGGCGATATGGATTTAATAACTGGTACAGATTCACCAGATATTTGGTTTTTCGAAAATCTAACTTCCACTAATTTTAGTTATTCCTTTTCCGGAGATGAATTAACTTACACCTTCACTACTGATTTCTCGAATAATGCAACCTCATGGCTTTGGGACTTTGGGGATGGAAACACAAGCGATGAGGAAAACCCTGTGTATACCTTCCCCGATTATGGAGAGTACGAAGTTTGTCTGACTGCCGAGGGAGGTTTGAATTGTCAAAATACTTCCTGTCAGCTGATCGACATAGTACTCTCTGTCAAAGACTTACAGTTGGATGCCACCCTGAAACTCTACCCCAATCCTGCTTTCGATTTTCTAACTTTTGAACTTGTATCAGAGGAAAACCTGGACCAGGTGAAAATAGCGATTTTCAATATGGTAGGTCAAAAAATCACAAGTCTTTCCATGCAGGCAACCAACAATACATTTCAGGAAAGGATCTCACTGAAAGGTTTGCCTTCGGGGTTTTACCTGTTGAAAGCAAGTGCAAAGGATAAATTTTTAGCACACAAATTTGTAAAACTATAGAAATTGAATTTGGCGGAACTGATGTGTTCCCTCTTTAACTAAATGGAATTGAATTTGACATGGTACACACACTCATGCAATAAGTATGAAATAGCGATCTCAGTATTCACCGCTTTTTCTATTCAAATGCCTTGTCCACAATCTCCTGCTGCTGCGCATCGTGAATTTTCTTATAACCCGTAGCAGTTGAAGCGCTTGGTTTATTTAATATATGTTCGTGGGAGTTTCTGGTAACCCACCTTACCAAGAATGATGATTTTTATCATCATTCATCATTTATTGAAAAATATAATTGACATTAATAAAATACAATCGTAAATTTGCGATAAACGATATTATAAGTAATATGAAAGTATTTGCAGAACAACAAATCTCAGCTAATAGTCAGGAAGAAATGGCGAAATTTGCCAAAGCACTCGCACATCCTACTAGACTTGAAATCCTACGTTTGCTAAGTAATCAAAGTTGCTGCTTTACAGGTGATTTGGTAGAGGTACTGCCAATTGCCCAATCTACCGTTTCACAACATTTGAAAGAACTGAAAAATGCAGGACTGATTCAAGGAGAAATTACTCCTCCCAAAATCAAGTATTGCATTAATAAAGAAAACTGGCGGAAGGCGAAATTGCTATTTGCAGCCTTTTTTGAATAATATTTTTTTAACAAAGTCAATCGTCAATCTACGATTGACTATTAAAAGATAAAAAATGAAAAATCTAATCAGCTACGTCATCCAGGATGAGAAGGGGCATAAGCATTTTTCAGAAATACTGAATATCGAAAGCCCCCCTTACAGTTTCAATTCAGACCCTTCGATGCACAACGTCATGGAATGGGCAAAAAAGAAACAATCTGAACTGAAAAAAGACGAAGAATTGGTGATTGTGAATGCTTTCAAATTGTAAAAGCAATTTCAAAAATCCGTCAAAAATTGACAATAAAACATCAAGAAATGAAAAGTATAAAAATCCTCGGCACAGGCTGCCCAAAATGTAAACAAACAACTGCTTTGGTAGAAGAAGTAGTTAAAGAAGCAGGAGTCGAAGCGACTGTTGAGAAAGTGGAAGACATCATGGAAATTATGAAATACAATATCATGACAACCCCTGCTGTGGTCATTGATGAAGAAATTAAAATCAAGGGCAGAGTACCTTCTAAATCAGAAATCACAGACTTGTTGAATAATTGATTTTGTAAAAATGGAATATTCAATTTCTGCCACATCCCGTGCAAAAAACGATGCTTCGATAGTAGTCAAACAATCCAAAATTGATTTTAGTACGACAGAGAAAACTACGGAGCAGTTGCCAAATCCTGCGGAATTGTTTCTGGGGTCTTTTGCAGCTTGTTTGCTGAAAAACGTTGAGCGTTTCTCAGGCTTATTGCATTTCGAGTATGACCGAACGAGCGTGCAGGTAAGTGCCACTCGATTATAGCGTCCGCCGTGCATGGATGATATAAAATACGAATTGACCATTTTTAGAAAGGACGAAAAATTGCGGGTCGAATTATTGAAAAAGAACCTTGAAAAATTTGGGACAATTTACAATACTGTGAAGCAGGTCTGTTCCATATCAGGGACGGTAAAAAAAGAGGAAAACTATGTTTGATTGGATACAGGGTTTAGCGGATTGGGTGGTGTTCGACTTGCTTCAACTGAATCAAGAGCAACACCTTTCAGAAGCGTTGAACTTCTTCATTTATGACAGTATAAAAATATCGCTGTTATTGTTCATCGTCATTTTTTTGATGGGTGTTGTAAATAGTTATTTCCCCGTTGAAAAAGTGAGGAATTTCCTTTCCCGTAATAAATTATATGGCTTTGAATATTTGATGGCTTCGCTCTTTGGGGTCGTCACTCCTTTTTGCTCCTGTTCTTCTGTACCGTTGTTTATAGGCTTTGTAAGAGGCGGTATCCCGCTTGGGGTCACTTTTTCTTTTTTAATTACCTCTCCATTGGTCAATGAAGTTGCAATAGGTTTATTCGTCGGATTGTTCGGTTTGAAAATTACAATTATATACGTCATTAGCGGCGTATTGCTGGGCATGACTGCGGGTATAATATTGAGCACTTTCAAACTCGAACGCTTGCTTACCCCTTGGGTAAAAGAAGTCCTTGCCAATGCCGAACAGGAAAGCCAAGCCTTTCAATCGGAAAAAACACCATTCAAAGAACGCCTTCCAATTATCTGGACGGAAGTAATGAAAATCCTGAAAGGAGTAGTGCCTTATGTTATTGTTGGGATAGCCATCGGTGGTTTGATGCACGGATATATTCCCGAAGGTTTTTTTGAAAAATATATGAGTAAGGACAACCTCTTTGCCGTACCTACCGCAACGGTTTTAGCTGTTCCGATGTATTCTAATGCTTCAGGGGTTCTGCCCATAGTGCAAGTGCTGGTCAGCAAAGGTATTCCATTGGGAACTGCCATTGCTTTTATGATGGGCGTGGTCGGTTTGTCCCTACCAGAAGGGATGCTGCTCAAAAAGGTGATGACCTTAAAATTAATAGGAATATTTTTCGGAGTGGTGACATTGTGCATCATCATTTCGGGCTATCTATTTAATATCATTCTATAAATTCATAAAAATGAAATATTTAAAATTTTTATCATTCGCATTTCTATTTGTCTTTATCGCCTGTCAGGGACAGGATAACAGTAAGACTCTTACAACAACTGATACAACTACCAAAATCGAGGTGATTGATTTCTATGGGACACATCGTTGTGTCACCTGCAAGGCTATTGAAGCCAATGCAAAATACACCGTTGAAACCTATTTTCAGGATGAGGTAAAAGCAGGCAAAGTCGAATTCAAAACTGTAAATGTTGATGAAGAAAAAAATTATGGCATTGCAGAGCGTTTTGAGGCAACAGGCACGGCACTTTTTATCAATGTGATAAAAGGCGGAAAAGAACAGCATATTGACTTGACGAATTTTGCTTTTGCAAAAGGAAGGGACAAGGAAGCGTTCTCTGCCGAACTGAAAGAGAAAATAAACGAGCAACTCAATACGCTATAATGGATTTTTTACAGTCAATTCTCGACAGTTATAATATCCCCATTTTATCCGCTTTTGTTTTGGGTCTGATGACCGCCATAAGCCCCTGCCCATTAGCAACTAATATCACCGCTACTGCTTATATCTCAAAGAATATTTCATCCCAGAGAAAAGTATTGTGGAGCGGAATATTGTACTCAATGGGCAGGGCTTTCAGCTATACGGTGATTGGATTAGTGCTATATTTCGGAGCAAGCAAATTCCATGTCGCACGACTGTTCCAACAAAACGGAGAAAAATATCTCGGAGTCCTATTAATCATCATTGGGCTGATTATGCTCAATGTTATCAGGCTTAACTTTTTGGAGAAATCCAACTTTCAGGAAAGGCTTTCCGAACGGTTCAAAGGACAGGGGTTATGGGGTTCGTTTCTGCTCGGTGCTGTGTTCGCTCTTGCATTTTGTCCTTATAGTGGAGCTTTATATTTCGGTATGTTGATACCAATGACCATATCAAGCGCATCGGGATTGTACTTGCCAATAGTGTTTGCTATTGGTACGGGATTACCTGTTATACTTTTCACCTATTTATTGGTTTTTGCTGCACACAAAGTAAGCGGTGTATTCAATCGAATAACCAAAATAGAACGAGTGATGCGTTATGTGGCAGGAGGGGTGTTTGTCTTGGCTGGGATATATTATGTGAGTATCTTTGCAGGGTTCATTTAATACCCTGCATAAATTTTACTTTAAATAATATTTCTCCCTCAGCTTAAACGCCACTCTCACCAATAAAATAAGAGCAGGGACTTCCACCAGAGGTCCGATTACTCCTGCAAAGGCTTGTCCAGAGTTTAACCCAAAAACAGCTATGGCAACCGCTATTGCCAATTCAAAATTGTTACCTGCTGCGGTAAAAGATATAGCTGCATTTTTATCATAAGTAGCTCCCATTGCTTTGCTAAAGAAGAAGCCAATGAAAAACATAACGGTAAAATAAATAAGTAACGGAATGGCGATTATCAATACGTCCATTGGTATTTCCACAATCAGTTCACCCTTGAGTGAAAACATGACAACGATGGTGAAAAGCAAGGCAATCAAGGTCATTGGTGAAATAGTCGGAATGAATTTTTTAGTGTACCATTCTTCACCTTTTAATTTGACCAAAATGACCCTGCTTAATATTCCTGCCACAAAAGGAATCCCCAAATAAATTGCCACACTCTCCGCAATGGTCGCAATGGAAACATCCACAATTGCACCTTCAAAACCCAAAAGGGGTGGTAGTTTCGTGATAAAAATCCAAGCATAAAAACTATATGCAAAGACCTGAAAAATGCTGTTAAGGGCTACCAATCCTGCCCCATATTCACTACTCCCTTCCGCAAGGTCATTCCATACCAAAACCATTGCAATACATCTCGCCAATCCAATGAGAATCAGCCCTACCATATATTCAGGATGACCCTGTAAGAAAATGACGGCTAAAGCGAACATTAAAATCGGTCCGATTATCCAATTCAGGATTAGTGAAATGGTCAATATTTTAGTGTTTTTAAAGACTTCTGGAAGGAGACTGTAATTAACCTTTGCCAAGGGTGGGTACATCATCAGAATCAGTCCTATTGCGATGGGAATGTTTGTCGTGCCAACACTATAAGAATCTATAAGGGCGGGGAAAGAAGGAAAAAAATATCCAATTCCTACTCCTAATGCCATTGCAGCAAAAATCCATAGTGTTAAATAAGAATCCAGAAAACTTAATTTTTTTGGTTTTGATGTCATTTTGATTGATTCTATTTTGAGTTCTAGTAAAAAAGAGGAAAGTTAAAAAAATTGATCTATTATTACATTTTAATAGAAAGAGCATCCAAAAGCTAAATCATGTCCCGAAATTGCTTTTGTTTGTGATGCTCTTTCCTAAATATTATTTTTAGATATCACTTGTTTAAATCAGGTTATCTTCTTAAGTTTTTCGGGAGCTTATTGCGAATGATTCAACAGTTTTGAAGCATATTGAACTGCAAAAAAAAACTCCCTCCCAATATGATGGACACTTTTATCATACTCTTTTGATTGTTGTGCTGTATTGTCATAGATTTTAGGGTCTTCAAATGGGATTGCAAAACGAGCGTCAGCACCCAATACAAAAGGGCAACCAGCATCAGCTTCGGAACAGACCATTATTGCAGCAAAACTTTCTTTCGGATTAGGTGGACTATCATAGGTTTTAGAGAACAAACTCATTGATACAGGTTCACTAATCATAAAGTTTGTTCTATAAACTGGATTCTCTCCCTTGCTTTCCTGCTCAATTAAAAAACCTACTCTTTGAAGTGCTTCGATGGCATTTCTATTAAATGCTGTTGCTTCTGTTCCCCCAGAGAATGTTTCAACCTTTGGAATACCATACCATAGGGCTGCGGTTTGTAGCCATAATTGTCCTATATGACTTCTTCGAGAGTTGTGGGTACAAATAACAACCAACTTTATATCTGCTTGCCTTTGTGCTTTTTCAGCAATGTACTTGCCCAGTTTTTTTAGTAGCACTTTGCGCTCCTCTGGGATTGTGGCAAATGATGTCTCTACTGATTTGCAGTAGTTTTCAAGAGCTATGTTGAAAGTAAGATTTTGCATGTTAATATTTATTTATTGCAATAATAGAATATAATAGTTCAAAAAAAAATCTAACAACAATCCCGATCAAGTACATATGTATCAAATAGTCTATTTAACAACTGTTGAATCTCCCGCCACCGTTCTGCATCAATGCAATAATTGATACTTGTTCCTTCAATTGTCCCTTTGATGATGCCAATATTTTTAAGCTCTTTAAGGTGTCTGGATATGGTTGGTTGCGCCAAAGCTACTTCGCTCACAATATCGCCACCTATACATTGATTGACTTTAAGTAAATGCTGAATAATTGCAATGCGCCCCGGATGCCCTAATGCCTTTGCAATTTGAGCCAGTTCATTTTGTTGGTTGGTGAAATTCTCTGTTTTTGTCAGTCCCATAAAACACTTTTATTCATTTATTGCAATATTACGATAAATATTTAAAAGATTCAAATAAATTTGTAATCCTCTGAAATGAATCTCCCCTTAGCAAGCTGACGGGGTATCAAATGGCATATATTTTTTCATCTCTATGTAAGCATCAGAAAATTACACCCGAACTAGATTAAATCTAATTCTATTGTATTATAAAAACCATTTGGTTTATGTGATACACCTGAAAGAAATTCAAAACTTCAACCTCTTTTTACCCAAAAGCCTTATCCACAATCTCCTGCTGCTGCTGATCGTGAATTTTCTTATAACCCGTAGCAGTTGAGGCACTTGGCATGCGCGAGATTAGTTCAAATTGTTTTGGATAAAAAGACAACACATATTGCCACGGGCCCATATTCAATGGTTCTTCCTGAACCCAGTAGCATTTTGCATTTTTGTATTTTTTAAACAATTGCTTCAACTTGCTTTTCAGGGAATGGATAGAGTTGTTCCAAACGAATTATGGCAACATCTTCCCGTTTGTCTTTTTCTTGTTTTTCCAATAAATCGTAGTAGATTTTTCCAGAACAAAAAAGTGCTTTTTTCACTTTTTTCGCTTTGGTAGCATTAAACTTTGCGTCGTCAAATACTTCGTGAAATTTTGTACCGGATTCAAATGCTGAAAGGTCAGAAACACACAATGGATGCCGCAACAATGATTTTGGAGACATAATGATCATCGGTTTTCTAAACGGGCGAGCCAATTGTCGGCGTAAAACATGAAAAAAGTTGGCTGGTGTAGTGATATTCGCAACAGTCATATTGTATTTTGCACAACCCTGAAGGAATCGCTCTACCCTTCCGCTCGAATGTTCCGGGCCTTGCCCTTCATAACCATGAGGCAGCAACATAACCAATCCGCTCATCCTTTGCCACTTACTTTCTGCGGCCGAAATGTATTGATCGACCATCGTTTGAGCACCGTTATAAAAATCACCAAACTGTGCTTCCCAAAGGTTCAAGGCATTTGGAGTAGCCAGCGAATAACCATATTCAAAACCTAAAACACCAAACTCTGAAAGCAAAGAATTGTAAATTCTAAACCGCCCTTGTTTTGGAGCAATTGAATCCAAACGGTTATATTCTTCAAAAGTTTTGCCGTCTCTGAAAATGGCGTGTCGATGAGAAAAGGTTCCTCTTTTGACATCCTGACCGCTCATGCGCACATCTTTGCCTTCGAGCAGAATAGAGCCGTAAGCCAGCAATTCTGCCATTGCCCAATCCAGTTGGTTCACATCCAGCAATTTTTGTTTGCCTTTCATAAGTCTGTGAATCTTACTAAGCGGCGAAAAGTCTTTAGGAAGGGTCATAAGATGTTTGATAATCTTATTAACTGTTTTTTTATCAACACCAGTTTCCGGAGACACTTCAAAGTCTTTTGGATCAGACGTTTTCTTCAAAGCCCGCCAATCTTGTTCCTGAGGCTGATATTCATACGGCAAGGGTTTTTGTTTTACGGAATCCAGCCGCGCCTGCAAATTATCCCAAAAACCCTTTTCCAGTTTATGAGCCAGGTCTTTTTCTACATCTCCTCTGGCAATCAACTTTTCAGAGTATATTTCCCTGGGATTTTTGTGTTTTGATATAAAAGTATACATCTCCGGCTGTGTAAACTGCGGATCGTCGCCTTCGTTATGGCCATGTTTTCTATAACAAACCATATCGATAAAAACATCATTGTTGAAAAGTTGGCGGTACTCCGTGGCCAATTCTACTGCAAAAATCACTGCTTCCGGATCATCTCCATTGACATGGAAAACGGGAGCCTGAACTAAACTAGCGGCAGCGGTACAGTACGTTGAAGAACGCGCATCATCAAAGTCTGTCGTAAAACCAATTTGGTTATTGATCACAAAATGCATCGTTCCGCCGGTATAATAACCTTCCAATTGGCTCATTTGCACCGTTTCGTAAACGATTCCCTGTCCGGCGATTGCTGCATCTCCATGAATTAATATGGGTAAAATCTTGTCATAATCACTGTCGTAAAGGATGTCCGCTTTTGCTCTTGCAAAACCTTCAACAACCGGATCTACGGATTCCAGATGAGACGGGTTTGGGACCAACTTGAGGTGAACGGTGTTTCCGGAAGTCGTTTTCACTTGTGAAGAGAAACCCAAATGATACTTCACATCTCCATCACCAAAACTCATATCAGGCACCGCCGTACCTTCAAATTCGTTAAAAATCTGCTCGTAAGTTTTGCCCATAACATTGGCTAAGACATTGAGACGGCCACGGTGCGCCATTCCAATGACAAATTCCTCCACACCCCTGCTTGAAGCCATATTGATGATCGCATCAATCGCCGCAATGGTCGTTTCACCCCCTTCGAGTGAAAATCTTTTCTGACCTACATATTTTGTGTGTAAAAAATTCTCAAAACTAACGGCATCATTTAGTTTTTCCAGTATGCGGCGCTTTTTATCCAAGCCAAGTCCATAACTTTCAATAGAGCGGTTTTCAATTTTATCACGCAGCCAATCCCTTTTCTTACGGTTTTCGATATGTGAATATTCAAATCCGATATTACCGCAATAAATAGTTCTCAAGCGAGCAATTATTTCGCGAAGCGTTGCATTTTTTAAACCTATTTCGCTCCCTGCTATAAAAACTTTATCGAGATCACTTTCTTCCAGATTGTAGTCAGATAATTCTAAGTTTGGATGGCGATCCCGACGTTGACGAATTGGATTTGTTGTAGAAAGCAGGTGGCCACGATGGCGAAATCCGTCGATAATCCCTTGTACACCAAGTTCTTTGGAAGAAAAAGAAGCCGTCGCAGTTCCATTGGTTTCTTTCGCTTTTCCATTACCATTTTTGTTGATTCCTGCAAACTCAAAACCCTGAAAGAAAGTTCTCCAACCATCTTCTACAGAGTCAGGATTTTCAAGGTATTTTTTGTACATGGATTCTATGAACGATGGATGGGCATTGAAAACATAAGAGTAATCTCTCATTTTTATATGGGTTAATTCAAGTTACAGATAATTTTTAATCCATCTGAAATCGTCAAATATTGTATCGAAATTAAAGGTTTCTCACAAAATCCTCCGTTTCAAATGGACTATCTGCAACTTGCGGTTGATTTTAGTCTAAAAACTAAATTTAAAATTGCTTCAAATAAAACGTCGTGCAAAGCCAATTGTTTCTAACTTTCTGTGCTTTAAAACGATCGTTTTAAAAAGTCGAAAATAGTTGTCTGCAAATATCGTAGATTTTTATCAATTATATTCTAATCTCAGGATTGATTTGAACGATTAGTTTAAAATATTTTTCAAAAGAAGTTTCATTATTTCCATAAAAAGTCTAAATTTGCAGTCCAATTTTAAAAACAGAAGATTTATTCTATTATGGCACAGCATCAGTCAGCAAAAAAGAGAATTCGACAGGACGCTAAAAAGCGTGTTCACAATCGCTATTATAAAAAGACAACTCGTAGTGCTTTGCAAAAGCTACGTGAGATGACTGACAAAGCAGAAGCTCAAAAGTTTTTGCCTAAAGTAATCAGTATGATTGACCGTTTAGCGAAGAGAAATACCTGGCACAAAAATAAAGCTGGAAACCTCAAAGGAAAGTTAACGCGTTTCGTTAGCGGACTGTAAGAAGGTTCCAATCAAAATAATATATTCACTCAAAAAAGTGTATCCCGCAACCGCAGGATACACTTTTTCTGTTTGTTGTCAGGCTGGTTTTTAAAAATCATTATTCCCTTCTCCAAATTCTTTATTACCTTTGCGAACGAACACTCATTCGTATTAATGATATTCTTAAATAAGGTGTAAAAGATGTCGAAATTTCATCCACTCAAAGTAAAAGATATTCAGCGAGAAACTGACGATGCAGTCTCTGTCGCTTTTGATGTTCCTGAAGAATTGAAAGAAGCTTATAAATTCAAACAAGGGCAATACCTGACTTTCAAAAAGCAGATCAACGGAGAAGAAATCCGTCGCAATTATTCCGTTTGCGTCAGCCCTTTAGAAAATGAATTGCGGATAGCGGTTAAGAAAGTTCCTGGTGGAAAGTTTTCAACTTTTGCCAATGAGCAATTAAAAGTGGGAGACATCCTGGAAACGATGACACCGATGGGCCGGTTTTTTACAGAATTGAGTCCGGAAAATGAAAAAAACTATGTTGGCTTTGCGGGAGGTAGCGGTATCACACCGGTTTTTTCTATTCTTAAAACAGTGCTTCAGGTTGAACCAAAAAGCAGTTTCACGCTATTTTATGGTAACCGCGGTTTTGATTCCATCATCTTTCGCGAAGCAATTGAATCGTTGAAAAATGAATACATGGACCGCCTCATCGTTCACCATGTTTTCAGTGAAGAAAAACTGGAAGGCGAGCTTTTCAATGGATTTATAACTGAAGAAAAATGCAGTCAATTTGCTAAATACCTTTTTGATATCAAAACCGTTGACGAATATTTTATTTGCGGCCCTGAACCAATGATGTTGGCCATTCGAGATGCATTGCAATCCCTTGGCGTGGATAATAAAAAGATACACGTCGAACTATTTACAACGCCTGGCCAAAAGAAGGATTTTGGTATTCCAAAACCTGGTGGCAGCACTATTGACCCTTCAAAAGAAAGTCATGTCACCGTATTTCTGGATGGAGATTCTTTTGATTTTACACTAAAATATGGAGCAGAATCCATTCTTGATAAAGCTTTAAAAACAGGAGCTGATTTACCATTTGCATGCAAAGGCGGGGTTTGTGCGACCTGCAAAGCAAAACTCCTCGAAGGAGAAGTAGAAATGGAAGTCAATTACGCTCTCGAAGAAGATGAATTGGAAGCGGGTTACATTTTAACCTGCCAGTCGCATCCCCGTACTGAAAAATTAGTCGTCGATTATGATCATTAGACGAAGATGTAAAGAAGTCAAAAGTTAAGAGGTAAGCGCGTAACTTCTTAACTTTTTTCCCTAACCTTTTTACCTCTTAACTTCTTAACCTCTTACAAAAAATGCCCAACAGTCAGAAAAAAACGAAAAAAGAGCTCGTCTTTGAAGCGGCAGGAAAGCTTTTTATGGAAAAAGGTTATCTGGCGGCATCGATGCGAGAATTGGCGGAGCGAGTTGGTTTGGAGCAAGCTTCAAGTCTTTACAACCATTTAAAATCCAAAGAAGAAGTTCTTCGTAAAATTTGCTTTGATAATGCGAACAAATTTATCAATGGAATATCGGAAATTGAAAAGCAAAAAGTCTCTTCTTCTGAAAAAATAAAACAACTCATCACTCTTCATATCCACGTTGCTGTTGACGATTTCACTTCAGTTACTGTTTTTAATGACGAATGGCGTCACCTCAGCGAGCCTTATATCTCCGATTTTTTAGCCCTAAGAAAAGACTATGAAACCCGTTTTAAAAAAATCATTGATGAAGGGATTTCAAAGGGAGAGTTTAAAAAAACACATTCTATTGTTGCCCTTTATACCATACTCACCTCTGTCCGTTGGTTACATTATTGGTACAATGAAGAAAGGGATTTAAGTCGGGAAGACCTTGAAAAAGCAATAATCAGCCTACTTCTAACTGGCCTTGAAAAAGATTAAAAAATATCAATAATTTTTATTTTCTGATCATTAAATTCAATAATATCAGTGACTTTTTTCTGTAAAAATAGCTGGGCTAAAGGAGCTT
Source organism: Saprospiraceae bacterium (assembly GCA_965220465.1). GTDB lineage: Bacteria > Bacteroidota > Bacteroidia > Chitinophagales > Saprospiraceae > JAHDHW01. Next base: position 19,855 of record CBDCPZ010000014.1, read on the forward strand.
GGGGAGAAATCGCAAAGTACTTTTCACCCTCAGCCACGATCCTTCCTGCACTGATCGAAATAAAATAATTTCCGTAGCTGGTCATCACAACACTTCCAAAAGCTATTTTGTCAGAAACTGAAGTTCGTTTTAATAGATCCAGTTTCATTTTTATTTTCATCGCCTCAGAAAACTGATTTGCATTGAGATCTCGTTCTGCATGCATCATTGCCCGTCCGGTTTCGAATTTATCCCCCGCACTACTTTTTGTTTCATTATTGGCGCTTTCCTGCGCTTCATTCATCAGCTTTTCTGAAACATCTATTTTTTGCTGGACAAATGCTTCACATTGTTCAATCAAGGATTTTTTTATTAAAACTTTATTCATGACTGTATAACTATATTTTCTTCAAATTTAAATTATTCTTCCTATTTTACTAAACGCAAAAAAAAGGAAAAGGATTTTTTTAAACAATACGAACAAACATTCGTTTTTTATTTTGAAAGCAAGTTATTAAGCTGTAATTTTGTAAAAATTATCAAACCTAATCAACAATGGCAGACCATAATTCACTAGAAGCAAGATTTCAGGAAAGAATCGATCAGGAAATCAAAATCGAACCCAAAGACTGGATGCCTGAAAAATATCGTCAAACTTTGATCCGGCAAATCTCTCAACATGCTCATTCTGAGGTTGTTGGAATGCTTCCGGAAGGCAATTGGATCACAAGAGCACCTTCGCTTCGAAGGAAAGTTGCGCTGCTGGCAAAGATACAAGACGAAGCAGGACATGGATTGTATTTGTACAGTGCAGCAGAAACATTGGGCATCGAACGTGATGAATTATTCGATCAACTTCATACCGGAAGAGCAAAATATTCCAGCATTTTCAACTACCCTACCCTTACCTGGGCTGATATTGGAGCAGTTGGCTGGCTGGTCGACGGTGCCGCGATCATGAATCAGGTGATGCTCACCCGGACTTCTTACGGACCATACGCCCGAGCCATGGTTCGAATTTGTAAAGAAGAGAGTTTCCACCAACGCCAGGGTTATGAAATCCTTTTGACGCTTAGCAAAGGTTCAGAAGAACAAAAACGCATGTTGCAAGATGCGGTCAATCGATTTTGGTGGCCATCATTGATGATGTTTGGGCCAAGTGACAAAGAATCAACGCATACTGATCAGGCCATGAAATGGAAAATCAAAAGAAAAACTAACGATGAACTTCGGCAGCAGTTTGTAGATATTTGTGTAGATCAAGCTCGAATTTTAAATGTAAAACTACCTGATCCTGATTTAAAATGGAACGAAGATCGCGGACATTATGACTTCGGCGAAATCGATTGGGATGAATTCTGGAATGTCGTCAAAGGCAACGGCCCTTGCAACAAACAACGCCTTGATGCCCGAATCAAAGCACACGAAGAAGGAGCCTGGGTTAGAGATGCTGCAATGGCTTACGCCGAAAAGCAAGCGAAACGAAGAGCTCAAATCGCTCAAGTTGCATAACTAAATCGCTTAAACAGTTTATAGTTTGAAGTTTATGGTTTTAATCTAAAATATTCTAATGGCAACCTGGGAAAAAATCGAGGATATAGAAATATGGAAGGAAACTAGAATCCTATGCAATAAAATATGGGATTTGATTCAAACTACTTCTCTTCAAAACGATTTTAAATTACGCGATCAGATGTCTGGGTCTTCAGGCTCTATTATGGATAACATTGCTGAAGGCTTCGGGAGAGAAGGTAATAAAGAATTTAAACAATTTCTTAGCTATTCAATTGGATCTTGTTCGGAACTTCGCTCACAACTATATCGCTGTTTAGACAGAAAATATATCGATAAAAACACTTTCAATATACTTAACAATGATGTCTTAACTATCACAAAAAGGATTAAATCGTTGATGAATTATTTAAAAGATTCCCCCTACAAAGGGAATAAATTTAAAGAACCTTTTGAACAATATCTGAAATCAACCGATAATCAAAACCATAAACTACGAACTTCAAACTTTTAACTACAAAATAAATATCATGAAAAACTGGCCACTTTGGGAAATATTCATTCGAAGCAAACAAGGATTGCATCACAAACACGTTGGAAGTTTGCACGCAGCTGATGCGCAGATGGCTATTGAAAATGCCCGGGACGTGTACACTCGACGTAATGAAGGCATAAGTATCTGGGTTGTTGAATCTGACAAAATAACGGCTTCAAAACCTGAAGAAAACCCTGAATTGTTTGAACCAGCAGCTGATAAAGTTTATCGACATCCAACATTTTATACGATGCCAGATGATGTAAAACATATTTAGTAAAATATGTATGTTGCTATAGCATTTTAACAAGAAAATTTTCAAACAACGAACTTCGAACCACAAACTATTTAACTCAATCAACTACTTTCAAATGAACAATAATTTGCTCAACTATACCATCCATCTCGCTGACAATGCCCACATTTTAGGGCATCGCCTTGGAGAATGGTGCGGTCATGGTCCGATCCTCGAACAGGATATCGCTTTAACAAATATCTCTTTGGATTTGATTGGCCAGGCAAGGAGCCTTTATCAATATGCAGCTGAAATTGAAGGAAAAGGCAGAACTGAAGATGATATTGCCTATTTGAGAGATGCCTGGGATTTCCGAAACGCGCTGCTTGTTGAACAGCCAAATGGCGATTTTGGTAAAACCATTGTTCGTCAGTTTCTTTTTGATGCTTATAATTTCTTTTTTTATAGAGAACTCACAAAAAGTAAAGATCAACAACTCGCAGCGATTGCAGAAAAATCGCTCAAAGAAGTGACTTACCACCTTCGATTTAGCTCGGAGTGGGTGATTCGCCTCGGCGACGGAACCGAAGTGAGCCATGAAAAAGTGCAAACCGCTTTGGATGATCTTTGGATGTACACCGGTGAATTGTTTGAAATGAATGATTTTGAAAAAGAAATGGTGAAGGCAGGAATTGGCGTTGATCTTGAACAACTAAAACCACTTTGGCAGGAAAAAGTAGATGATATTTTAAAAAGGGCAACTTTAACAAAACCGGAAAACGACTGGATGCAGCATGGTGGTAAAACCGGAAAACATTCAGAACATCTTGGTTTTATACTTGCTGAAATGCAATTTTTACAAAAAACTTATCCTGGACAGGTTTGGTAATTGGTTAATTTAAACCATTATTTCATGTCTAAAACTATTGTTCTCAAGTCTTGTTTTTATAACAAACAAGATGATCATGAAAATTTTGCTATTTATTATTTCTTTTGCCTTTTTTGCTAGTTGGTTTGGCTGTACAAACGTTGCTCAAATCAATCAGCCAAATTTAACCTCTACACAACTTGAAGCACAGAAAATTGTCGATAAAGCCATTGAAGTTCACGGAGGGAAAAAATATGACGACTTAAAAATAGAATTTGACTTTAGGAACCGTCATTATAAAGCGGAAAGAAAAGAAGATGTTTTTAAATATGAAAGAATATTTGTGGACACCGCTGACCAGAAATTCCACGATATATTAACCAACGATACCCTCACCAGATCTGTCAACGGAGAGTCAGTTGATTTGCCTGAAAAACAGCGATCAGCATACTCCAATTCAATAAATTCTGTTATTTATTTTATCCTTTTGCCCTATTTCCTTAATGACCCGGCTGTAATGAAAGACTATATTGGTGATGAAAAAATCAATGGTTTAGATTACCAAAAAGTCAAAGTCACTTTCAAGCAAGAAAATGGAGGAAAAGACTTTGAAGATGAATTTATTTATTGGATCAACACAAAAACACATGCCATGGATTATCTGGCTTATAATTATCTGGTAGATGGTGGCGGAGCACGTTTTAGAAAAGCCTATAACATACGGAATATCAAAGAATTACGTTTTGCCGATTATGTAAATTATAAACCAATTGAAAAAACAAGAGACATCAACACTTTTGCAAATTTGTTCCAAAACCAAGGTTTAAAGGAGCTTTCAAAAATCGAATCAGAAAATATTATTGTCCGTTAACCACAAACCAGGAGAGAGGCAAAAAAACTACAAACCACAAACAATTTAACCAATGCAAACCATATCAAAAGATACAATTTACAAAATCCTCGAGCAGGTGAAAGACCCTGAAATCCCAGTTTTGACAATTATTGACATGGGAATCATTCGCGACATTAAATTGTCAGAAAACGAAGTGGAAGTGGTGATCACCCCAACCTACTCGGGCTGCCCGGCCATGAACATGATCGAAGTTGAAATCAAGTCTGCTTTACAGGAAAACGGTTTTCAAAACCCGAAAGTAACCACTGTACTTTCCCCTGCCTGGACAACCGAATGGCTTTCTGAAGAAGGCAAAAAAAAGCTTAAAGCTTATGGCATAGCTCCTCCGGTCGAACCCTCAAAAGATAAAAACGCATTGTTTCAGGATGAGAAAACCGTCCAATGCCCTCAATGCGATTCTTTCGATACAAAGCTAGTCAGTCAGTTTGGTTCAACCCCTTGCAAGTCATTGTATAAATGCAACAATTGCCTCGAACCTTTTGACTATTTTAAATGTCATTAAAACCCAAAAGTGATTGCGGTACAACTTGGTTAAGCTTGTTCCAATGATTATCTTCGCCCTACAAAATTCGTTTTGGAATTAACTCACTATCTTTCTAACCAACTAACCGCACGAAGTGCATTTTATATGGATTCAATTCTTTTTTCAGTTGAAAATGGCGTTGCCAAAATCACCCTCAATCGTCCAAAAGTTTATAATAGTTTTAATCGTGAAATGGCTTTAGCAATGCAAGCCAGACTTGACGAATGTGCTTCGAATCCTGAAATTCGAGCCATATACATTATTGGTGAAGGCAAAGCTTTTTGCGCCGGACAGGATTTGCAGGAAGCGATTGATCCAAATGGTCCGGAACTGACCGCCATCGTCAGCGAACACTATAATCCAATTATCCAAAGAATCCGAAATATCGAAAAACCGGTTGTCGCAGCAATCAACGGAGTAGCAGCAGGAGCGGGCGCAAATATTGCACTCGCTTGCGATATTACAATAGCCACAGAATCCGCTTCTTTTATCCAGGCTTTTAGCAAGATCGGACTTATTCCGGATAGTGGGGGGACCTTCTTTTTACCACGAATCATCGGATTTCAAAAAGCTACCGCTTTGATGATGTTAGGCGATAAGGTTTCCGCTAAAGAAGCTGAAGCTTTGGGCATGATTTACAAAGTAGTAGCAGATGATGAGTTTGCAGAAACTAGCTTTGCAATTGCAAAAAAATTGGCTAAAATGCCCACGAAAGGGCTCGGCTATACCAAAAAATTACTCAATCAATCTTTTTCAAACAATTTGACCGAACAGCTCGCAGCAGAAGATAAATACCAAACGATCTCTGGAAATACTTACGATTACAATGAAGGGGTAAATGCCTTTTTAGAAAAACGAAAACCTGAGTTTAAGGGGGATTGATTTTTTAAATAAAATAGAACGCGGATTGAACGGATATTACGGATTTGCACTGATAACAGAAAATATTATCCGTTAAAATCCGCCTTATCAGTGTCATCTGCGTTCCAAATAAAAAACAAAAATTAAAAATGCAAAAAATCGGCGTACTCGGAGCAGGATCAATGGGAAGCGGAATCGCACAAGTCGCTGCAACCGCAGGACACGAAGTCATGCTTTTTGATACAAATTCGGAGGCATTACAAAAAGCTTCAGAAAACCTTCAAAAAATATTGAACAGGCTTATTGAAAAAGGACGTCTTGACGATGCAACAGCTAAAGCTATTTTTGGAAGGATTTTTTTTGTTGATAGTATGAAAACTTTTGCAGCGTGTGGGATGGTGATTGAAGCTATTATTGAAAACCTGGATATCAAAAAGAAGGTTTTCACAGAATTAGAAAGCATCGTTTCTGAGAACTGCATTTTAGCGACAAATACCTCCTCTCTTTCTGTGGCGTCTATCGCAGCAGCTTGTAACAACCCTTCGCGAGTGATTGGTATTCACTTTTTCAATCCAGCCCCTTTGATGAAACTCGTTGAAATTATTCCCGCCATTCAAACCAGTAAAGAAACCACTGAAAAATCCCGAAAATTAATCGATAGCTGGGGAAAATTGACCGTATTGGCAAAAGATACTCCTGGCTTCATCGTCAATCGCGTTGCGCGTCCATTTTATGGCGAAGCACTGCGAATTTATGAAGAAGGCTTCGCAGATGTTGCGACCATTGATTGGGCAATCACTGAAATTGGCGGTTTCCGCATGGGTCCTTTTACTTTAATGGATTATATTGGAAATGATGTAAATTATACCGTTACGGAAACAGTTTTTAAAGCATTTTATTACGATCCACGATATAAACCGGCTTTCACTCAAAAGCGACTTTCAGAAGCTGGCTATCATGGCCGAAAAACTGGAAAAGGTTATTACGATTACTCTGAAAATGCTCAAAAACCAGAACCAAATAAAGACAAAGAACTTGGCGAAAATATCTTTTGGCGAATCCTCGTCATGCTCATCAATGAAGCAGCAGATGCTTTGTATTGGAACATTGCATCACGAGACGACATCGATCTCGCGATGACCAAAGGTGTCAATTATCCAAAGGGATTGTTGAAATGGGCGGACGAAAAAGAAATCCAACATTGTGTTGATACACTGGATCGCTTGCACAACGAATACCTCGAAGATCGCTATCGCTGTAGTCCTTTGCTCCGCAAAATGGCTAGAGAAGGAAAAAAATTTTACGGGTAAAGAGATGCCTGATTAAAAGATACTTGAATTATAAACATTGAACTTCAAACCATACCACATAACCTCTAACTTCCTAACCTCTTAACCATATGACACCTTTAGCAACCCGAGTTGTTGATGAAATGTACGAAAATGACTTCTTCAGCCAATGGCTGGGCATCGAAAGAATATCCGAAGGAGAAGGCACTTGCACCTTGAAAATGACCGTTCGAAATGAAATGCTGAATGGTTTTGGAATCGCCCACGGAGGTATCACTTATTCTTTTGCCGATAGCGCACTGGCATTTGCTTGCAATTCACATGGCAGGAAATCTGTTTCAGTGGAAACTTCCATTTCCCACACAAAAACTGTAAAAGAAGGTGATATTTTAACAGCGGTCGCTACGGAAGAAAGTTTATCGAACAAGATTGGTGTTTATAAAATTGTAATAACAAATCAAGCCGAAGAAACGGTAGCACTTTTCAAAGGTACTGTTTACCGAACCAGCAAAGAATGGGAAGTTTGATTTTTGAAAATTTCCTTAACTTTGAAAAAGCCTAATCAACCAATAACTATATAACTTCTAACCAATAACTAAAAAATGGCTACAGTCAATTTCACTCAAGCTTTAAAAAGGTTTTACCCGAAACTGGAACCGCTTAAAATTGCTGCTGCTAATGTCAATGAAGTTATCGAAGGTATTGAAAAGAAGTTCCCTGGTATTGAAAATTATTTAATTGACGACCAAAGAGCGCTACGAAAGCATGTCAATATTTTTGTTGACGGTTCATTAATAAAAGATCGCGAACAACTCACGGATACACTCACACCCGAAAGCGAAGTTTACATTATGCAAGCGCTCTCAGGCGGCTAATGTGAAAATTCTGTAATCCTCAATCTCCAAAAAATGCAAAAAAATTACCTTCTCCTCGGTACTCGAAAAGGACTGGTTGTTTATAAAAAAACGACAAACGGCTGGTATTATCAAAGTCTTCATTTCAAAGGCATTCCGGTTACTCTATCCTATGTCGATGACCGAACAAGCACGTGGTGGGCATGCCTCGATCATGGTCATTGGGGCACAAAATTGCATCGATCAAATGATCTAGGCCAAAACTGGGAAGAAGTCGCAGCTCCAAAATATCCCGAAGGCGAAGAAATCAAAGAGGGTATTCCGGCTACCACAAAATACCTCTGGGCAATAGCAAGTGCCGGCGATGACAAACCTGGCCAGCTTTGGTTAGGAACGATTCCGGCTGGTCTTTTTCACAGTAAAAATAATGGAGAAAGTTTTGAGCTCAATCGTCCTTTATGGGATCAACCTTCCCGCAAAGAGCAATGGTTTGGTGGTGGTTTTGATCATCCAGGAATTGACTCAATTATTGTCGATCCACGAGATAGTGATCATATTTTTATTGGAATTAGTTGTGCTGGGGTTTTTGAATCCACTGATGCAGGAAAATCCTGGATAGCCAGAAATAAGGGACTTGTAGCCAGCTTCCTTCCAGATCCACATGCTGAAATTGGACACGATCCACACATGCTCGTTGCTTGTCGTTCGAATCCGGATTATCTCTGGCAGCAAAATCATTGTGGTATTTTCAAATCAGAAGATGGCGCAAAAACATGGCAAGATGTTTCTCAAAAAGAAGGTCCTGCAAATTTCGGTTTTGCAATGGCTGTCAATGACGATAATCCAAACCAAGCCTGGGTTGTTCCAGCGATCAGCGATGAAATCAGAGTCGCCATAAAAGAAGCTTTAGTCGTTTGCCGAACTGATGATGGTGGAAAAACATGGAACGAGTTTCGAGCTGGCCTTCCGCAACAAAACTGTTTTGACATTGTTTATCGTCATGGTTTGGATGTTGCAGAAAATCATTTGGCTTTTGGAACAACAACAGGAAATTTATTTTTATCAAGTGATTTCGGAGAATCATGGAATTGCATCAATCATTACCTTCCAATGATTCATTCTGTTACCTTTGCGCATTCTTAAATTTATTAAAAAAAGACAGTTGCGAGTTGTCAGATTTAAACTCGCAACTCGCAACTGACCACTTAAAAATATTGAACTAGAAACTACTTATGAAAGAAGCTTTTATTGTCGATGCGATCAGAACACCAATTGGAAATTTTACAGGAACACTTTCTTCAATTCGAACAGATGATTTGGCTGCCCTTGTGATCCGAGAGTTGGTCAAAAGAAATCCTTCAATTGATGTAAAAGAAATTGATGATGTGATTTTCGGTTGTGCAAATCAGGCTGGTGAAGACAATAGAAATATTGCACGAATGGCGCTTTTGCTTGGAGGCTTGCCTTGGGATGTTCCGGGTGAAACAGTAAATCGCCTTTGCGCAAGCGGGATGTCTGCTGTAATTCATGCCAATCGAGCGATAAAAACCGGCGATGGTGACCTTTTTATTTCCGGAGGTGTTGAAAATATGACACGTGGCCCTTGGGTCATTTCGAAAGTTTCCAAACCATTTGGCCGAGATGCGGAAATGCATGACTCCAGTTTTGGATGGCGTTTTATCAACCCAAAAATGGAAGCACTTTACGGTACAGAAGGGATGGGAAATACTGCTGAGAATCTTGCCGAAATGTATTCTATCAATCGGGAAGATCAGGACAAATTTGCTTATTGGTCACAAATGAAGGCCACTGCAGCACAGCAATCCGGTAGATTAACGGAAGAAATCGTTGCCGTTGAAATTCCACAGCGTAAAAAGGATCCTATTATTTTTAATAAAGATGAATTTATTAAACCAAAAACCTCTTTGGAAATTTTAGCAAAACTACGTCCTGCTTTCAAAAAAGCAGAAAACGGAGGAAGCGTCACCGCTGGAAATGCCTCCGGCCTAAATGACGGCGCAGCGGCAATGCTCGTCGCCTCAGAAATCGCTTTAAAACGCTATAATTTAAAACCATTGGCAAGGATTGTATCTTCTGCCGTTGTCGGTGTGGAGCCTCGAATCATGGGCATTGGACCTGTCAAAGCTTCTCAAAAAGCCATGACCAAAGCTGGTTTGAAAATGAACGACATAGACATCATCGAACTCAATGAAGCTTTTGCAGCTCAAAGCTTGGCATGTACTCGACAGCTTGGCCTAGCCGACGATGATCCCCGCATCAATCCGAATGGCGGAGCAATTGCTATCGGCCATCCGCTTGGTATGTCCGGAACACGTATTTTACAAACAGCAGCAATTGAACTTCACAAACAAAATAAACGTTATACGCTGGTGACGATGTGCATTGGCGTTGGGCAAGGATATGCAACGATCATTGAAAAAGTTTAAATATTTTAGAATAAACTTTAGCGCTTTTTCGATTGTTTACCAACTATATTTATTTATTTTACAATCACAATTAACAAAAAAATAAACTATAATTTAATATGAGTAAAAGAAGATCTTTTTTCGAATCCTCGAATCCTGTAATGAATGAAAAAATACTCCAGCAATCTGCCGGGACTTTAGTGCAGGGAGGAGAAACTATGACCGTCAGCGGAGCAGTCAATAAAACTTTGCTATTAACCGCTATTTTACTATTTACAACAGTTTTCAGCTATGTTAACCCAAATCCGATTTTGATGTGGGGCGGAGCGATTGGAGGATTTATTGTAGTAATATTCTCTGTTTTCAAACCACAATACTCCAATATTACAGCACCGATTTATGCTGCTCTTGAAGGCTTGTTCGTAGGTGGCATTTCTGCCATTTATGCCAATCTTTTTGATGGGATCATCTTTCAGGCAGTTTCTATCACCATGGCGATTCTTTTTATGATGCTGTTTTTATACAAATCAGGAATCATTAAAGTAACCAAAAGCCTCAGAACAGGTGTAATCATGGCAACCGGAGGGGTGTTTTTAGTATATCTGGTTTCTATGATTTTAGGGATGTTTGGTATCAATGTACCTTTTTTGCATGAAGGCGGAATGGTCGGAATTGGAATCAGCGTGGTGATCATCGGAATTGCATCAATGAATCTGTTACTGGATTTCGACAATTTTGACAAAGGAGAAGAATTCGGCGCTCCAGCTTACATGGAATGGTTCTTTGCAATGGGATTATTGGTCACTTTGGTGTGGCTATATTTGGAAGTACTTCGCCTTGCAGCGATGCTATCCGGACGTGATTAATATCCTTTAAAAAAGGAGTTAAAAAAGGTGGGGTCAATGATCTCACCTTTTTTATTTCCAGAATGTTTAAATTAGTGTTTTTTATATAAAACCATCAAATTTTCAAACGTGATCTACGAATTCAAAGGTTTCCGTCCGGTTGTTCACGAATCTGCTTTTATCCATCCGCAAGCCGCAGTTACCGGAAATGTGATCATCGGAAAAGACGTTTACGTTGGCCCGGGAGCAGCGATCCGTGGCGATTGGGGCGGCATTATCATCGAAAATGGTTGCAATGTTCAGGAAAACTGTACGATTCACATGTTTCCGGGAGTGACCGTTCGGTTGGATGAGTCGGCACATATCGGGCATGGCGCAATTATTCATGGTGCAAACATTGGCAAAAATACTCTGATAGGCATGAATTCCGTCATCATGGACAATGTAGAAATTGGAGAAGAATGTATAATCGGAGCGCTTTGTTTTATAAAGGCTGATACTAAAATTCCACGTCGAAGTTTGGTCGTCGGCAATCCTGGGAAAGTCATCAAAACAATTAGCGATGAAATGATCAACTGGAAAACCAAAGGCACCCGGCTTTATCAAAGTCTTCCAAAAGATCTTTACGAAAGCCTCAAACCTTGCGAACCACTTCGGGAAATTCCAAAAGATCGCCCAACTCAAGAATCTTTGTTTAAAACCTGGAATGAGATAAAAAAGGAGTGATGGATTGGTTTATGGTTCATGGTTTAAAGTTAAAATTAGCTGATTGAGAAAAACATTAAACTACGAACTTCAAACCATGAACTTCAAACTACGAACTACGAACCTCAAACCAAATCATGCAATTTAAAATTCAACACTTTTTTCATCTCTTTGCTATTTCTATTTTCGTTTCATGTGGTTCAATGGAAAATCAACCTGGAAACCAACTGATTATAATTCCGGAAACACCTTTTCTGATGGTGCTGGGCATCGCGCAGGATGCAGGTTTCCCGCAAGCTGATTGTCAAAAAGTCTGTTGCAAAGCCGTTTGGAAAGGGGATGTCGAGCAAAAAATGGTTTCCTGCTTGACTCTTATTGATCCGAAAAGCAATCAATTTTGGATCTTTGATGCTACGCCTGATTTTAAATTTCAGTTGCAAAAAGTAAAAGAATTACTTCCCAAAGCTCAACTCTCCGGCATTTTCCTGACGCATGCACATATTGGCCATTATACAGGATTGATGCAGCTGGGAAGAGAAGTCATGGGAACCAAACAAGTTCCTGTTTTTACGATGCCTCGAATGAAAACTTTCCTTGAAACTAATGGTCCCTGGAGTCAGTTGGTCACTTTAAAAAATATCGAAATTCAGAATTTGCAATCAGATTCTACAATTATTTTAAGCAACAATTTCCAGATTACTCCGCTTCAAGTCCCTCATCGTGATGAATTCTCTGAGACTGTTGGTTTTTCTATAAACGTCAATCAAAAGAAAGCTTTGTTTATTCCTGATATTGACAAATGGCATCTTTGGAATCAATCAATTACTGTGCAAATTCAACAGCACGATATTGCTTTTTTGGATGGTTCTTTTTATCAAAATGGCGAAATCCCCGGCCGCGACATGAGCGAAATTCCACATCCTTTTATCATGGAATCCATGGAAACTTTTGAATCACTTTCCACAAATGAAAAATCAAAAGTCAATTTTATTCATTTCAATCATACCAATCCGGTTTTACAAGATAATAGCGAAGCCTCCAAAACTGTCATTCAAAAAGGATTTCAAATTGCAGCCGAGGGCCAGATCTTTGTTTTTTAAAAACGCACTCCTACTCCGCCACTCAAAACTTTGTTCCAAACGGCACCGCTACCATCAGGATCAGAAACAGAAAATACTTTACCATTGAATTGAAGAACAATATTTTTTAGAATAATAGTCTCCACTCCTGTAGTAAAAATCAACCCAATTGACTTCGCTGATGCATTTTCCGAAAGGTCAAAAACGACCTCACCCATCTGCGCTTTAGTAACAGAATGTTTAGTGAAAGTATAAGAAAACCCAGCTCCTACAAATGGTTGTACTACTCCCGAAATAGGATAATAATTTCCAATGATTTGAAAAGTATTTGACTTTAAATCGGTAGCTAGACTTCCATTTTTTGCAGTAGTTTCGAAAGTTGTTTCGTCAAAAACAACGATTGGAAACTCAGCAGTCACTTTCGTTTTGTAAGTTGCAAATTGAAGTTGACCATCAAAATGCTGGCTCAAGCGATAAGCTCCTGAAAATCCGTAAATCGTTCCATTCGATTGTCGGAAATTTTCAAACTTTGGAGCTTCTGAAAAAGAACCAATGAAAAACTCGCCGCCAAGTGTTTCAAAGAGTTTTTCGAACAATTGAGGGTCTGAATAAATGGTTGAAAACAAACTGTCCATCCCTCCGCCGTTGTATGTTTCAATTCCTTTTTGAGAAGGAAATAGTTTACCGGTTTCAAACTGAATTGAGAATCGCGGAGCTTTATCAATCGTAACCATTTTATACTCAGGTCCAAACATTGACGAGGTTGATGAATTCGATTGCCCAAAAGCAAAAAAGCTTAGAAATAGGGCAAAAAAGAAGGTGTTTTCTACTTTTAAAAGGATGCTATTTTTCATGATAACCTGTTTTTTAAGTTTTTAAAAAGAAAACAAAAAGGCGGCAAGGCAATTTGAAGGTTCATTGCCCTGCCAAAGAATTTAAAATCCTATCTGCCGTAAAGCCTTCTAAATGTAGCTCCCCATCTTGCTCTGAGGCCAGCTGCTCTGACTGCCGTTTCCAAAGCTGTTTGGTGATTATTTCCCATTTGTCTTTCAATGGCATATCGGTTATACATATTTTTGATATGAGTTGGCAAATCGCTTGGATCATCCACGTCATCAGGATCTACGTCCTTGGTATCAGCCACATTCAAGACTTTCGCATGTTCTCCAATCAGTTTAAAACTGATATGAACTGTTTTTACACTCTGCTCTAATTCGTGCTGATCCTCAGGAGCAGCTTTTTCAAATTTTTCACCGGTGTTGGCTTCATATTGCTTTTTAGCGTTTTCCATCAAATGCTCCACTTTATAAAAATTGCCCGTCAAAGCTGCTGTATAAATCCAACCTCCCTGCTGAATTGTTGACTGCTTATCTGCGATCAATTCATTTCGTAGTTCATCGCAACTTTCTTCCAAATTTTTAAAGGCAGCGATCGAAAGCTGGGCAAATAACTCAGGATTATCAAATTGATTAATTGCCTTGGTGATCGGTATTTCAGTTCCTGGGATTGTTGGGGTAATACCTCCGGAGGTTTCCGGCGATAAAGGAGTTCCGGTAATTTCTGACATGGGAATGGAAGCCAGATAGTCTTCATCTTCGAAAATCCATTCACTGATATCCGGCATTTTTACGCCTTGAGGAACCGCTGGTTTATAGATGTCTGCGCAATATCCTTGAAGCGGAACGGAAACTTTTTGATTAATACCAACGGTGAAAGTGACTTCAATCGTAATCACATAGCTTTGGTTGTTTCCATCCGATGGAACAAAACAAACAGGAATAGTAACGGTAACCGGTTTTGCTGTAGGGTTATAAACTGTAATTATAGCGACATCGCCTGTCGTTTGGTTGGTGCCTTCTACCGTATAATCCAGATATTCCGGAATAACCGGCTGAAAGGATGCGGTAGTAAGGTCTTCAGAATCAGCGTATTCTATATCTCCAATGCGGTCACCATCTTTTGTCCACCACCATTTTTTAGGTTTGGTTTTGGTATCAAATTGTAAGGTGATGCTTCCGCCATCTTCGACTTCGCCGCCTTTATAATCGTGGTGAGAAGGAGAGCCTTGATTTGGAAAATCAGTAAAAATACCTCCAGCTCTTTTGATACCTGCTGCATCCGTAATAATATTCGTCGGCAAACAACCGGCCTGCATTTCCATGTGTAAATCGTTTGCTGCTTCACCGGTAGAATTGGTAAAAGTCCAAACGGTTTTCTTTTCAATTTTTTTAGCAAAAGTATTTTGGCTGAATAATAAAAAAGTTCCAAAAAGTAATGCGGATAGGATGGAAGAAAATGATAATTTTTTCATGACTTAAGTTTTTAAAATGAGTAATTTTTTTAGTTCAAATTGCTTTTTTCAGTTTCGACGATGTTTTATTTTTTGAAATTGTCGCTGCTTTTTTCGCAATTGTTACTACAAGTTTAAGCCATGATGAGCCTACTTCTCAAGTACGATTTTTCGGATATTTTTTAGCTTATTTTTTTAAAACCCAACTAGATTTAATAGAAATTAATTTTATAAAAATCTGTATTTCAGCATCTTATAACCTTATTAAGTTAGTACGCGAAATTGCCATTTTCTAAAAATGGTTTCAATTTTTTCTCGCTTCTTTTTTCGTATTCAGCGTTTTTTTCAAAAAAGTTTTCAAAAAGGTTGACATTTTCAAAAAGAATGACTTACATTTGTAGTGTACTAGTTAAGTAGTACACTAAAACAATTCAACATGATATCAATCAACAATCTTTCATTTGCTTATAAAAAGCGAAACCAACTGTTCCAGGATCTTGACCTGGAAGCAACGCCGGGCAACATTTATGGTTTGCTTGGAAAAAACGGTGCTGGGAAAACTACTTTGCTAAAACTGATCGCCGGATTGCTTTTTCCAAAAAGCGGAGCAATCAACGTTATGAATTACCAACCAAAAGATCGGTTGCCCGATTTTTTAGCTGACATTTACCTGATACCCGAAGAATTTACTGTACCTCCGATTAGCGTCAATAGTTTCCACAAACTTTACGCGCCATTCTACCCGAATTTTAATGGTAACCAATTTGAAACCTACACTTCAGAATTTGAAATCGATAAAAACTGGAAAATGAATAAGCTGTCTTACGGACAGAAAAAAAAGGTTTTATTGAGCTTTGGTTTGGCCACCAATGTGCGATTGCTGATCCTTGACGAACCAACCAACGGGCTGGATATTCCTTCAAAAACCCAATTTCGAAAACTCCTTGCAGCTTCGATAACCGATGAAAAATGTTATATCATTTCGACCCACCAGGTTCGTGATATTACAAATTTGATCGATCCGATTATCATTCTCGAAGATGGAAAAATTCTTTTCCATGAAACACTGGAATCGGTAGCTCAAAAACTGTATTTCGAAACCTATTCTCAGGAAAAAGAAATCAGTGGATCGCTTTACAATGAACGAATTCCGGGAGGCTATCTCTCGGTCAAAGAAAATCCAAATGGTCATGACTCGGATGTTGACCTGGAAATCCTTTTCAACGCAGTAGTCAACAATAAAGAAAAAATTCAAAAACTATTTAAAAAGGAGGTAAATTATGGAGCTTAATCAATACTTTAAAGGTTCACGTTTATTGCAATTGCTTAAAGTGGAAGTATCGAGTGGTTATCGCAACTTTTTTCTGGCAACTTTGGCCACTTTTGCGTTTTTGATGTTAGTCATTATGATCATGGCTGAAGATCATGATTTCGAAGATTTTCACGGAATCTGGTATCCTATCGTTTTATTAGGAGGAGGATATCTGTTCACCAGCCGCAGCCTTTCGGAATTAGATGCCGAAAATTCACGGATGGGCTATTTAAGCTTGCCGGCATCAAATTTTGAAAAATTCACAAGCAAGTTTTTGATCACCAATTTTGGTTACATTTTATTTGTCACCATTGTTTATGCGTTATTCGCACTTTTGTCGAACGCTATCAGCGAGGCATATTTTAATTTCAGTTTTCAGGCATTCAATCCGTTTCGGGAGCATTATCCTATAATTTTGATTATTTATATCACCACACATTCTATCTTTTTGCTCGGTGCAATAACTTTCAATCGTTTCGCAATTTTCAAAACATTCTTGTCGATGGTGGTGATCTATTTTATCCTTGCAGCCATCATTTTCTTGTGTGTCCGGATAATATTTTATGACTTTTTTGATGGAATGTTTATGGTCAAACACGACGTGTTATATCGTCCGAATGAACAATTTAAAGATTTCGCTGAACATTCGCTTCCAAAAATTGCTCAATTCATCAGTTACTTCATTATCACTCCTTTGATACTAGCGGCGGGATATTTTAAACTAAAAGAAAGAGAGGTATAATATGGAATTTAGAAAAAATCAAACGATTTATTTGCAAATTGCCGATTTCATCTGCGAGAATATAATCGCTGGAGAATTGGCAAAAGGTGACAAAATACAGTCGGTTCGGGAAATGGCAACTTCAACTCAGGTGAATCCAAACACAGTCATGCGTACCTATTCATATTTACAGGATTTAGGGATTATTTTCAACCAGCGAGGGATCGGATACTTCGTCGCAGATGATGCGCTCCAAAAAACCAAAGCACTTAAAAAGGAAGCATTTGTCAAGGAGTATTTGCCAGAAGTTTTTAAAGCTATGGACCTGCTTGATTTGGATTTCGACGATTTAAAAGAGTTTTATAAAAAGAGTAAAAATGGTACACCGTAGGGCATTTGAAGTGTTTTTAAAAATCAATTTTCAAAAAATTTAAACTTTAAAAAAATGAAAACCAGTAATAAAATATTAATCGGATTGATCTCTTTTGTCGGAATTTGTTGCTTTTGTTTTTTGATTTATGCAAAAAGCCAACTAATTCCAACAGAACAAAGAGAAGAGCCTCAGGAAACAGGTTTTATAATCACCAGCGACCACGACGTATTTGGTTTTGCCTGATTCAACTTCAGAAATGTATTAGTTGATTTATAGATTTAATTTTATTTGAAAGCCTCGATCTGCATCGGGGCTCTTTTTATTTTCACATTGACAATTCATTAACAACAACAATCCTTCTCTTTAGCTCCGCTGTTGTATATTTGCAAACTAATTATTCAAGTGTCAAAACACGAACCAATCAAAACCATCTAAAATGAAACTACAGAATTATATCCTCGGCAAATGGACAGCCGGCGAAGGCGATGGAAAAGCACTTTATAATGCCATCAACGGAGATGTCATCGCGACCGCCTCAACAAAAGGCCTCGACTTTGGCGAAATGTTAGATTATGGTAGAAAAGTTGGAGGCCCTGCTTTACGCAAAATGACTTTCCATGAGCGTGGAAGGATGCTCAAAGCGCTTGCGCTTCATATGCACGGAATCCGCAAAAAATTCTACCCGATAAGCTATCAAACCGGTGCTACAAAAGGAGACAGCTGGATTGATATCGATGGTGGTATCGGAACATTATTTGCTTACGCCAGCCTCCGGAAAAGTTTTCCAAACGAAACCTATTATGTGGATGGAGAAGCTGCAGGTTTATCGAAAGGAGGGACTTTCATCGGCCATCACATCATGGTTCCAAAGCGAGGAATTGCTGTTCATATCAATGCTTTCAATTTTCCGGTTTGGGGTATGTTGGAGAAGGTGGCTGTTAATCTTCTAGCTGGAGTTCCAGCGATCGTAAAACCAGCCACAATCACTTCTTTTTTGACGGAGGCTTTTGTAAAAGATATAGTTGATTCAGGTATTCTTCCAGATGGAGCATTGCAATTGATCTGTGGCTCCGCCAATGGAATTCTGGACTATGTTGATTCTCAGGATATTGTTACGTTCACCGGTTCCGCCACCACCGGAAAAATGCTCAAATCACATCCGAACATTTTAGAAAATGCTGTTCCATTTAATATGGAAGCGGATTCGTTAAACTGCTCGGTTCTTGGTGCAGACGCTGTTCCAGGCACGCCGGAATTCGACCTTTTTGTGAAAGAAGTTCGAAACGAAATGACGACCAAATGCGGCCAGAAATGTACAGCAATTCGACGTATCATCGTTCCGGAAAACCTTGTTGAAGATGTGCAAATATCTCTCGGAAAAGAACTTGAAAAAACAACAATTGGAGACCCAAGCGTTGAAGGAGTAAGAATGGGTGCATTGGCTGGAACAGTTCAGGTGGAAGAAGTTCGTGAGCGCGTAGCTCAATTGGCAAGTACCTCTCAAATCGTTTATGGTGATCTCGAAAACTTTGAAGTAATCGGCGCAAATAAAGAAAAAGGTGCTTTCCTCTCACCTATTTTGATGCTTCAAAATGACCCTTTCAAAAACCAGGATGCACACAATATCGAAGCTTTTGGACCTGTCAGTACCATCATGCCTTATAAAAATCTAGATGAGGCTGTCGAATTGGCAAATATGGGAAAAGGCTCCCTTTGCTGTTCGATTGCTACTGCTGATGATAAAATTGCCAAGGAGTATGTCCTCGGAGCAGCCACGCATCACGGTCGCATACTCGTAATCAATGAGGAGTCTGCAAAAGAGAGTACCGGACATGGATCGCCAATGCCAATGTTGGTTCATGGTGGTCCAGGGCGAGCAGGTGGAGGCGAAGAAATGGGCGGCATGCGAGGTGTAAAACATTATTTACAAAGATGCGCGATTCAAGGTACACCGACTACAATCACAGCCATCACCAATGTTTATCAAAACGGCGCCAAACAAACGGAAAAACCAATACACGTATTCCGCAAGCACTTTGAAGAATTAGAAGTCGGAGAAACAGTTATCACAGCAAAACATACGGTCACGGAAGCTGATATTGCCAATTTTGCTAACGTCAGCGGTGACAATTTTTACGCTCACGTTGATGCGACTTCATTGGATGGAACCATCTTCGAGCAACGCGTAGCACATGGCTATTTTGTATTGTCAAAAGCTGCAGGACTTTTCGTTGACCCTAAAAAAGGACCGGTTTTGTTAAATTATGGCGTTGAAGAATGCCGCTTTACAAAACCTGTTTATCCGGGCATGACGATCGGCGTTAAATTGACGGTTAAACAAAAAGTAGATCAGGAAAAACGTGATGAAGAAGATATTGCAAAAGGAATTGTAAAATTTCTGGTTGATGTTTATGACGAAACGGGCGAGACTGTGGCTATTGCTACGATTTTGACAATGGTTAGGAAATTAGATCAGAACTAAATATTAGAACACTGATGACGCGGATTTTAGCGGATTTATGCAGATTTTATAATATAATAATATTTATGAAGCATGCTGAGATAACTGATGAGATTATAAATTCATTTTACAAAGTTTATAATACGTTGGGCTATGGATTTTTAGAAAAAGTTTATGAAAATGCGCTCTTTTATGAATTGAACAAAAAAGGGTTGGCTTGTGTAAAACAGAAAAAGATACTTGTACATTACGAAAATCTTGAAGTTGGTGAATACTACGCGGATATTTGTGTTGAAGAAAAAGTGATTTTAGAATTGAAAGCTGCTGAAGGATTACGTGAAGAACATGAAGCACAATTGATTAATTATTTAAAAGCTACTGAAATCGAAATAGGGCTTTTATTAAATTTTGGAAAAACACCTCAATTTGTTAGAAAAATATTTTCAAATAATCCAATCCGTTCAAATCAGTAAAATCTGCGTCATCGGTGTTCCATTAAAAAATTAAATCAATGACAGAACAAAAAGACAATACGCAACTCGGCTCCGTTGAAACAACAGTCAAAAACAGTATCGGAACCATTACTTTTCACCATCCGGCACACAACTCATTGCCCGGAAAATTGCTAGCCGAGCTGCGCGATGCAATTGATGCTGCTGGAACCAACGATGCGATCAAAGTTATCATTTTAAAAAGTACTGGAGATCGAACTTTTTGCGCAGGAGCAAGCTTCGATGAACTCATTTCCATTGAGGATTTTAAAACAGGGAAACAGTTTTTCCTTGGTTTTGCGAATGTCATCAATGCTTGCCGCAAATGCCCAAAGCTTATCATCGGAAGGGTTCAAGGCAAAGCAGTTGGTGGTGGAGTTGGGGTAGCTTCCGCGACAGATTATTGTTTTGCAACAAAATTTGCAGCAGTGAAATTGAGTGAATTGGCGGTTGGTATTGGTCCGTTTGTGGTTGGCCCGGCAGTTGAACGCAAGCTTGGAACCTCAGCGATGACCCAACTGGCTTTCAATGCTACGGAGTGGCAGTCAGCACAATGGGCTCGCGACAAAGGGCTTTATGCTGAAGTTTTTGAAGATATTGAGCAAATGGATATTGCCATCATGGAATTAGCCCAAAAGTTGGCAAAATCTAATCCCGAAGCGATGCGTTTAATGAAGCAGGCATTTTGGAAAGAAGCAGATCATTGGGATCAATTGTTGGATGAGCGAGCAGCGATGAGTGGCAAATTGGTGCTTTCGGATTTTACCAGAAATGCTATTGAAAAATTCAAAAGCAAAGCTTAATGTTTAAAAGTATTTCGTTTATTGTTTGGATCATTATCGTTGTTGGGATTGCTATATCTTTCATTGGAGATATAGCTCATCAAAAGTGGTTTTTTAATTTTTATAAATCAATTATTGAACTTTATCTTTTCGGGTTCACTTCATTCATGATCCTTAAAAGAGTATTTTTTTACCGGATCAAAGGGAATATCGATGTGATCCGCTTAGTTAAAAAAAGCGATTACCAAAGCCGGTTATTTTGGCAGGGAACGGTTTTGGCACTCATCTATTTATCATATAATCGCTACTATTTCGGAACACTTGAGCATCCAAATTCGATCATAATATTTATTCTTTTGCTGTATTATTTGGTACAAATTCTGATCAACAGTAACCCTTCCATCTACATTGATGAACAATCTTTTTCTTATGATGACTACTTTGTTGATCGCTGGAAATGGCAAAAAATTCAAAGAATTGACATGAATGACGACAAAATGAGACTCGTCGGAAATGACAGAGATTTTGAATTAAACTTCCAGATGGTTGATGAAATTGATTATGTAAAACTCAATGATGAAGTCGAGCAAAGTGTTCTCGATGGCGAATTTACTTCTGAAAAATCTTCCAAAACACTCGTAGAAATTGTGCAAAATTATGCCAACAGATATGGTGTTCGCTTTATAAATTAGCAGTTGAAATTATTTTTAATCCTATATTGTGAGTTGTTTTAAAAAAAGCAATTAAAATCAACTTTAAATTTTAAAAAATCAGAAATCAAGAAAAGCTACATTATTGTTTTACTCTGTGTTCTGTTAAGCACAGCTAGTGTAAACGGGCTAAGCAAAAAAGAGCTTGGAGCTCAAGTAACGAAACTGCAAACTCAACTTGATTCTGTCAATTCAGAATACGCCAGTTTATCTACAGTTCATGATTCAACTTCTGCAGTACTTGACACTTATATCGGCATGTACAAAACCATCAAAGAGAAAGTTTTACCTTATGATTTTGCCCCAGAAGATATAGGCAGTATCATTGATTCTCTTCAAACAAGCAGAGATTCTACATTTTCTAGTTTTATGGCTGGATCAGAGTCATTACAAGATACTATTGCTTTAATGTCAACAAATATTGATAGCCTAAACACCACAATAGAAAGTCAAAAGGCTGAAATAACAGAACTGAAGGCTCAGATAAAGAAATTTAAAGACCCTTCTGGGATTTCTGATGATCAAGTTGCCGCTCTGGAGAAGTTAAAAAAACTGTTAGATACTGAAGTCTTAACCCTAGAAGAAGTTGATGCAAAAAAGAAGTTGATCCTTGGAATTGAATAAATAATAAACGGATTAATAAAGGGATAGTTTTCGAAAAACTGTCCCTTTATTTATTGTTTGAATTGTTAATATAGCTTCGTGAAAAAAATATTAAAAGAACTCTTATTCCAGTTTTTATTGATTGGTAATGGCCTTTATTTGCAGGAGCTTTAGCCGAAGTCGGTTTGCCTCAATTAGACATCCCTCTGGCTTTGCTCTTTTTTAATATTGGCGTCGAACTGGGACAATTGGCCTTTGTAATTGTAGTGATTGGAATGATATGGATGCTGAAAAAAACAAAAATTGATTGGCCTAGCTGGTTTAAATGGATTCCACCTTATGCTATTGGCAGTGTTGCTGCTTTTTGGTTAATTGAAAGAGTATGGGGCTTTTTCTAAAAAAAACTCTAATAAAGTCTGGTTTTCAAAAATAACTATTTGTATCTTTGCACCCCTGAAATAAACAAACAATTAATTTATAATTTTATAAAGTATGATAATAATCAATGTAAAAGATAGTGAAACTATCGACAGAGCATTAAAACGTTACAAACGTAAGCAACAAAAAATTGGTATCATTAAAGAATTGCGTCGCCGAAAGCAATTTACAAAACCATCTGTTGAGCGTAGAACTGAGAAGCTAAAAGCAGTTTACCGACAGAAAAAATTTGGTGCCGAAGCATAGTTGATAGGAATAAGGTTTCTTGAAATCTAATTATTCCTATCGACAAATTCTGGTTAACACAAAACTACAAGACCACCTCTTTCGATAAAATCCCTTTTCCAGTACAATTTTATTTTTTGCCCTAGTGATTTTGGCTAAAGAATAGTTAGCTTAAGTTATTAATTTAGAAATCTTCCAAATTTTTCCCACCGATTTCTTTTCAGCACTAAGTTTGAGTTGACATTTTACGTTTTCTAAAGAAGAAGCCGTAATTTTGTGGCTTAATTCATTGTAAGTTGTTTGACTGAATTACTAATCATTTTGTTCCGTCACTTAGTTAGTCAAACCTACTTTTAACCAAATATTCATGATTGATTCTGTGCCTAATATTGCCAAAAATACCCTTTTGAAGGCTTTTCGTCTAATGTCAACCGCCAAAACATTGACGGAAGTTTATGAAGAAAATTTTAAAATCGTATCCAAATATGTTCACGCTACCTCTAGAGGACACGAAGCCATTCAACTAGCTATTGGATTGCAACTCAACCCACAGGATTATCTTTCTGCTTATTACCGTGATGATTCTATTCTTTTAGGAATTGGTATGGAGCCTTATGATCTTATGCTTCAATTGATGGCGAAAAGAGACGATCCTTTTTCGGGAGGAAGATCTTATTATTGCCACCCAAGCCTTCGCGATGATGACAAACCCAAGATACCACACCAATCTTCAGCTACCGGAATGCAAGCTATTCCCGCGACTGGCATTGCGATGGGCATCCAATACAAAGAAAAAGAAGGTCTTTATAAAAAAACTAAAAATGATAAACCTGTTGTAGTTTGCTCTTTTGGAGACGCATCCATTACGGAGGGAGAAGTTGCTGAAGCATTCCAAATGGCTGCTTTGAAACAGTTTCCAATCCTTTATCTTGTACAGGATAATGAATGGGATATTTCGGCACATGCGGATGAAATCCGGGCTACTGATGCAACAGGATATGCAAAAGGTTTCCATGGAATTGAAGTACGAACGATTGAAGGAAATGATTTTTTGGAGTGTTATCAAACCGTGCAAGAAGTTTTAGCAATTATACGAAAAGAGCGACGCCCCTTTTTAATCCACGCCAAAGTTCCGCTTTTAAATCATCACACTTCAGGAGTAAGAAAAGAGTGGTATCGGCATGATCTTGAGGAGCACAAATTACGCGACCCCTACCCTATTTTCCGCAGTCAGTTAATGGAAGAAGGAATTGCTGAAAGCAAGCTGGCAAAGATTGAAAAAGAGGTTAGAGAAAAAGTGGAAGCTGATTATAAACGAGCGCTAAAAGCAGAAGATCCAAGGCCTGAGGATTTATTTACACATGATTTTGCACCCACTCCGATTACTGAAGAAAAAGGCAAACGCGTTCCACCCAAAGGAGAAGAAAAAGTCATGGTTGATTGTGCATTATTTGCTGTAAAAGAATTGATGCAGAAGCACCCTGAATGTTTGCTTTACGGCCAGGATGTCGGAGCTCGGCTTGGCGGTGTTTTCAGAGAGGCGGCAACATTAGCAAAAACTTTTGGAGATAATCGCGTTTTCAATACACCAATCCAGGAAGCTTTTATCGTAGGAAGCACCGTTGGAATGTCAGCCGTTGGATTGAAGCCAATCGTTGAAGTGCAATTCGCTGATTATATCTGGCCAGGGCTAAATCAATTATTCACCGAAGTAAGCCGGTCTTGTTATTTGACCAATGGCAAATACCCTGTGAGTATGATTTTGAGGGTTCCTATTGGAGCTTATGGAAGTGGCGGGCCTTATCATTCTTCGAGTGTCGAATCTGTCCTTTGCAATATCCGGGGAATAAAAATCGCCTACCCAAGTAATGGAGCAGACCTGAAAGGTTTGATGAAATCTGCATATTATGACCCAAATCCGGTGGTCATTTTCGAACATAAAGGACTTTATTGGTCAAAAGTCCGAGGAACTGAAGCTGCAAGAACTATTGAACCGGATGAAGATTACGTCATTCCTTTTGGAAAAGCACGAACAACTTTGGAAGCTGATATTGAAAAAATTGAAAAAGGAACATCCCTCTTTGTAGTGACTTATGGAATGGGCGTTCACTGGGCGCTCAATGCAGAAAAAAAATTCCCTGGTCGAGTTGAAATCCTCGATTTAAGAACACTTTATCCGCTAGATGAAAAAGCGATCTTTGAAGGCGTAAAACGTCATAATAAATGCTTGGTTATCACAGAAGAACCTGTTGATAACTCATTTGCACAAAGCATCGCAGCTCGCATTCAGGAAAACTGTTTCCAGGAGCTTGACGCTCCGGTGATGACCATTGGTTCAGAAAACATGCCTGCTATTCCATTAAACTCGACTCTAGAGCAAACGATGATTCCTTCGATTGAAAAAGTAGAAGCTGCTATTGAAAAAGTTTTAAATTATTGATTTATACCCGACACTGGATAAATTTATGATTCTCAAAATTAATTTATCCCTTTATCGGCATATGCTTTGACGGTGAAAAAAAGATTTAAAAATCACTTTTATCGCCAAAAAACTAGAAGACTAGCCAGATTATACTCCTCCGTCAAACAATGATTTGACAGACCTCCCATCATTCGAACTCAACCCTTAACCACAAAACCTACATTCCAACTCGACCAAAAAAATTTTCATCAGTATTCTTTTCTTATAAAAACAAAAAAGACAACTGTGAATTTCACAGCTGTCTTTTTCGTCAAAAAGTACGCGTATATTTATTTGCTCAAAAGTACCTTTTCGGTAGTTGATGAATCACCGATATGTACCTGGAAAAAATAAAAACCATTGTCCATATTGGTGCCAATGAATGGCAATACCTGGTTGCCGGTCAAATTGCCATAATCACGGAAAGCAACTCTTTCACCTAATGCATTGAATACACTCACATTGACTGGTTGTGGTGTTTCCAAGTTCAACTCAATAAATGTTTCCCCTTTGAAAGGGTTGGGGTAGATTTTTGCCTCTGTTTGATTGAAAACATCACCAACAGAAGTCACAAGGATTTCGCTTAACGTTTCTTCTTCCACATTATTGACGCTTCCATCCGGGTTGAGCAAGATGGTGACCACTTTCATTTTGTCAATTTCCCAATCGCTTGACAATGCAAAGCTGTTGAACTCATAAGCTGGAGTATCACCAGAATTTATGGTGGCGGGCAGGCTATTGTTTTCGCCAGAAACCCCTCCAAAAAGTGCTCGTCCAACATAGTTGTAAACCATTTGCGATGCGGGTACAGGGTCCGGAAGATTCTCATATCCTCCCATTGGCCCAAGGCCGCCGCCAGCATAATAGTTTACCTGGTCATAGAGAGATCCAGTTCCGGTGACTTCATCTTCTATCAAAACCATGGCGAATTTATAATCGCCAGAAACAGCATTTAGGAAATCTGAATGCGCTGTCAAAGTTAAATTGTTGTTTTCATCAATCATAGCTGTGGCATTCAATACGGCATCCGGCGCTTCAGTTATCCGTTGGAAAAAGCGATTTTCAACATCGGCGAGGACTCCGAAGCCAAATATCTCTTCTCTGGCAATGGACATGGTAGGGAAAGCGGTAAAACCTAAACCTGATACATATCCATCGACCTCCATTGGGTCGCCTTGATGCACAGCAATGGGTACAAAATAATCTTCGTACTCATCGTTCATTTGTCCCATAATAACTTCACCACGAGGGCAAAATCCACACCATGTCCCAGTACCTTCTTCTACCAAAACTTTGCGATGAACGGCTGGCGTATATCCTATCACGTCGCTGTCGGAGGAGTTATTCGTCATGTCACCATCATCAGCACCATTGACGCTTTCAATAGTTACAGAGATGTTTTGCGATCCATCAACTACCGTATGTAGAGTGCTGTGTGTAAACTCAAAATTGGCTAAAGAAGAAATGTTAAGGCCGGTCATGTTGTCGGTATAAGTATCGGTTCCATCCGTCCAGCTGATTTCCATTGCTGTGATGGTGTTTACTCCAATATTCTTGATTTCTCCAATGACCGGGATTTCCCGTCCTGTCAATGCACCTGGTTTTGTGTTGAGGTTCACCATCTGAGCATCGACATCAAGAAGTGTGATTTCTTCGTGGTCAAAAAAGACATCGTCCACATAAAACTGAGAAGCTGCACCTCCACCTCCAGCGTCCGTTGGATAAATATTCAAAGAGGCCATGGAATTATTGGCGTTGGAGAAAACACCTCCTGAATTGCCATCAACAAAAACTTCCCATTCGTTGTAGCTCAAGTTGGCGACTACCTTTACGCTAAACCATTGGTCGTGTGGAAATGCTATGGCAGCTAGTCCCAAAGAGCTGTTGCCATCACCGCGGAAATCGACCATGCCATTCGAACCTAAAAAGTACTGTAGGCTCCAGGTTTGAGCAAGGGTTACTTCTCCTTGGAAATTAAAATAGGCTGCGCGTCCCGAAGGGATATACATTTGCATTTCGAAGGTAAAAAGACCTGACTCGTATTTTTGACCAAATGGGAGAACAATATCGGTCGGCCCGCCAGTCCCGACAACCGGAGCTTCAAAACGGAGGGCGAGGTCGCCACTGAAAGCATTCTCGTTAGAGACCGGGGTATCTTCCTGGCCACCAGGTGCATTGCCCCAGGTGGTCCAATTCGGGGAGCTGAGGGCAATCAGGTCTCCATTATTGTAGGATTCAAAATCGTCAAAAAACAGTTGGCCAAATGCTGTAAAGCAGGCGCCAAACCCAATTAAGAAAAGTAAAGTTTTTTTCATGTTAGTAAAGTTTTGATAAAAAATGATTAAAAGGAGAAATAAGTACTACTCGAATTGCAAATACAACCCAAAATCACCTCTTTTTAAAGAATTTAAGAATCTGGGTTATTAATGTAAAACAATTTTTCCTACAATTCTAAAATTTCCACTTAAAATCTCAATGTTAAAAATATCCTTTGGTGTATATCTTTAAACGAAAGTTAAGTTATAAGACAATGAAAGATACTTTGATATTATTTCTTTCGATTATTACCAATGGAGTTTGAGGTTAGATTAATTCATATTTAATTACAAATTTGACCACTAAAAAAAGCAAAAGCTTTTTCCATTTCTGGAAAAAGCTTTTAGTACAATCGGTGAATTCTTAAATATTAGGGTTTTAAAATTATGGAGTACTCTTTTCTTCACTCATATCCACGCCCATTTGCTTCAAAATTTTAAGTGAATTGGCTTTTACATTTGGAGGCGGATTAAGGGACAATGACTTTTTAAAACTTTCAATTGCTTTTTCATTTTGTCCGTTATTGAAATACCCTTCACCAAGACTATCCCAAACGTTTGGATCCGTCGGATTCTTTTTGGCGTTCGCTTCAAAAATCTCAACAGCTCCGGCTGTATTTCCACCTTGCAGCAATTGATAACCATAATTATTCAGTTCAGCATTACTGCCTTTTGCGATCGCATCATCTTTCACTTTTTGCGCTTCTTTCGTCTTTCCTGAAGATTCCAGCAATGTTGACTTGGTCATCATATTGGTCATGCTGGCGTTCATGGCAATTGATCGATTAATCATTTCAAGGGCTTTGTCATTTTGATTTTGCTTTGCGCACCAGTTAGCCGCGCTTTGCCATTCTTTCCAAGTCACAGGAAATGTGTTCAGGTCAGCCTCCAAAGTTGCCATGATTATTTCGGTTTCTTTCGATGCATCACCTTTTGCTTTCGCAGTCAATTTTGCTTTCGTCATTAAGTTGTTTGGATTTGGATTGATAAAAGCAGAACGGGTTGCCCACTTTAAGCCTTGTTGGTAATCAACTTCATTTTGAAGGCAATAATTAGCAGCTTCATTCCAGCCGATCCATGTAAAACCAGCTTGTGTTTGCAATTCATCTTTCAGGCTTGCTAAAACAACAGAATGGACATCCACTTCTACTTTAAAAGGAATCTTTTTATCAGCCCATTGCAAAGCACAAACCGCGGACTCTGCTGCTACTTCGTCAAAAGTGAAGGTCAATAATTCATAAAAGTGGTCTGACTTTTTAGGGGTAACCTTAACTTTCAACGCGTCTTGAGCAGGATCGTAAGCAAAGCTTCCCCAAGCTGTGCTGTTGGTTGAAAAAGCAATTTCCCAGGTCGTTTCAGTAGGAATCATGTGCAGGCCATAAGTTCCTGCTGCGAGTTCTTTCCCTTCAATTTTTACATTATCGCTAAATGTAATTGTCGTGTTTTCGTTGGCACCGGCGCGCCAGGGAGCGTTATAAGGAACCAGATTACCCCAAACAACTCTGTCTTTTACGGCAGGGCGAGAATAGACAACTTTAACTTTTGAAATTCCGACAACCTGATAGGCAACAGCTTTTTGGCTGACTCGAGGTTGTGTTGTGACGGCTTGCGAAAATAAAGTTCCAGTAAAAAATATAGAAATCGCAACCAAAACCAATGTAGAATTAAATTTTTTCATGATCTGATGGTTTGAGAAGTTAAAAAAATCGTAAACTTATCGTGAGTTGTTAAATCGAGGAGATTGTTTTAAAAATAGGCTATTCTGCTTAAATCTGATTCTTAGTTGCTAGTTAAGACTTTGTTAAAAACATTTTTTTTGGTC
The DNA here is from genome assembly GCA_965220465.1 of Saprospiraceae bacterium. Taxonomy (GTDB): domain Bacteria; phylum Bacteroidota; class Bacteroidia; order Chitinophagales; family Saprospiraceae; genus JAHDHW01. Next base: position 49,483 of record CBDCPZ010000014.1, read on the forward strand.
ATTTGACGACCAAAGGTACAACATTCGAATAGTTACAAATAATTACAATGACCTTATTCTTAATCACCCAAATTCTTTTAATTTTGATAGTGCTAGCTTTGGTGTTGAGTATTTTTTATGGTTTGAAATATGCTTTTCGAGCAATGAAAATTGCAGCATCAAGCCAAAAGAAGTTGTTAGTTTACACGATTGTTGGCATTGGATGTTGGTTGAGTATTTTAGCTGCACTGGCTTTTTCCGGCTTTTTTCAAAATTTCGATGATCTACCGCCAAGAATAGCATTCTCTTTGTTGCCTCCTGTATTTTTAAGTCTGTTTTTACTTTTTTCAAAGCCATTTTATAAAATACTTTTACACATCCCTCATAGCTGGTTGGTTTATGTTCAGTCATTTCGCATTCCGATGGAAATATTTTTATGGCTGGGATTTATCGCAGGTTTTGTGCCTCCGCAAATGACTTTCGAGTGGCTCAATTTTGATATCATTGTTGGAATTACAGCCTTGATGGGCGGATACACTTTTTTTGGGCGAGGACGATATCGGCGTTTTGAAGCAATCATTTGGAATTTCTTTGGAATCATCTTGCTTTTCAATATTCTTTTGATCGCTTTGTTATCAGCACCGTATCCTTTTCAGGTTTTTATGAACGAACCGGCCAACACGATGGTTGCTTATTTTCCTTTCATTTGGATTCCCGGATTCATCGTTCCCTTTGCATTTGCCATGCATGTATTTTCCTTAAAACAGCTGATCTTAAATAAACAGCGAATTGGATAATTCTTCAATTTTTTCAAATAGGTGTGCAGACTTAATTACATTTGATAAAAATCAGAAAATATGACCGCATTTAAAGAAAAAGTCGTCTGGATAACCGGCGCTTCTTCAGGAATAGGTGAAGCACTGGCTTACCAAAGCGCAAAAGCCGGTGCAAAATTGGTGCTCTCAGCGCGGCGGGAAAACGAGTTGGAAAGAGTTAAAAAGGCATGCCAATTACCAGAAAACGATATTTTGGTTTTGCCTCTTGATCTGGAAAAACATGATCAAATGCAACAAAAGGTTGAGCTGGTTCTAGGTCATTTTGGAAGGATCGATATTTTGATCAATAATGGAGGAATCAGTCAGCGTTCTTTGATTCTTGATACGGAAATGTCTGTGTATAAAAGGCTTGTAGATATTGATTACCTGGGAACCGTTGCGCTTAGCAAAGCGGTTTTGCCCGTTTTTGTAAAACAAAAAAGTGGTCATTATGGAGTAGTCACTAGTTTGATGGGAAAATTTGCTTCTCCTCTTCGGTCAGGCTATTGCGGCGCAAAGCATGCACTTCATGGATTTTTTGATGCCTTGAGAATGGAGCATGACGATGACAATATCAAGGTTACTTTGCTTTGTCCAGGGTATATTCGTACAAATATTTCGGTTAATGCTGTAACCGCTGATGGCTCTGCTCAAAACACTATGGATCAGGCCACCAGTGCTGGTATGTCTCCCGAAGATTGTGCAAAAAAAATCATCTCTGCAATGGAAAACAACAAAATGGAAATTTTGATCGGAGGAAAAGAAACCTTTGCCGTTTATATCAAAAGATTCTTCCCAAAGCTCTTACATAATATTGTCAGGAAAGCTGCTGTAACTTAATATAGTCTCCAATTAGAAATTGAAATCTCATCAATTTGCCATTTAACTTTTCAATTATTTACTTTATATTCATTTTATGAAGGAGCAACCAGAAGAGCAATATAAGCCTGCCGAAAAGCTAGATCTAAAGAATATCAAAAGGGAATTTCCAAAAGTTTTCAAGAAAGTTCATTGTCCTTCTTGTGAGGAAGAAGTCAATGCTGATGATTTAAATTTGCAAAACAGCGTTGCGAAATGCGGAAGCTGCAATGTCATTTTTTCCATTGAAGAAGAAGTAGAAATCGTAAAAACCAAAAAGGAAATGAAGCAAGAGGTTTTCCGTCCGGAAGGCATCGATTTGTTTCATTATAAAGATGATTTAGATATTACGATACAGCAGCACTTTCAAGGATTAGATGTTTTTGGAATCATCTTAATGCCTGCATTAGCTTTTTTTTCCTTTCTGTTTCATTTTGCAAAAGGGGTTCCCATTTACTATCCTATTATTTTTACTTTAGGAAGCTTGTATTTCATCTATAGAGCGTTAAATTATTCTAAAAACAAGACATACATCGATATCAATGATAGAGCCTTGAGTATAAAATCTCGCCCTAAAAACTTTAAAAAAGATAAGACTTTTGATGCGATTGAGATCGATCAATTATATATTAGACATGCGGTTGATGGTTCGGGATACTATTCCATTTACATGATAATAAATGGTTTAGAAGGTCAAAAACACGAAAAACTGATAACCGTAAATACTCTTTCCAAAGCAAAATATTTAGAGCAAGAAATCGAAAGGTATTTGAATATTGAACACCGAGATGTTCCGGAAGCTACTGTTTAAAATTCGATTTATGAAAAGACGTGGTTCAAAAAAAGCGCCTTGAAATTTAATTTTCAAGGCGCTTTTTTATTAATTCTATTTTTTTATTAAACAGCAAAACTCTCACCGCAACCACATTCTCTTGAGGCATTTGGATTATTAAAATAAAACCCCTTTCCATTTAATCCTCCTGAAAATTCCAGCGTAGTGTTACACAGATAAAGAAAACTCTTCAGATCTGTAACTATTTTCACTCCGTTATCTTCAAAAACCTGATCGTTGGGATGATTTTCGTTGTCAAAATCCATTTTATACGAAAGGCCTGAACAACCGCCACTGGTCACAGAAACCCTTACGAAATAGTCCTCAGCAAGCTTTTGTGAGCCTTTTAATTCAACTATTTTTTCTTTTGCTGTATTTGCTACAAACAACATCTCTTAAAATCTTTGGTCAAAAATTATATTACTTATTATTATTGTTCAAAAAATAAAACCCTCTTTTCAGTTTTAAATTTAGGCTCATCTTTACTACTCTTCGGTCGTTCAGCTTTCCCCTATAATTTAAAATGTCAGGTTTATTTTTTTAACGGTTTTTAGGCAGTTTCGACACTACCGTCTACTTTGATCCCGTTCTTTTGCTGATAATCCTTAATCGCTCCTTTGATGGCATCTTCAGCTAAAACTGAGCAGTGGATTTTTACAGGAGGTAAAGCCAACTCTTCAACAATTTCCATGTTGTCGATAGCAAGTGCTTCATCGATTGATTTGCCTTTTAACCACTCCGTAGCCAATGAAGAAGAAGCAATCGCAGATCCGCAACCGAAGGTTTTGAATTTTGCATCTTTGATCATACCGGATTCTTCATCCACTTCAATTTGCAATCGCATCACGTCACCACATTCGGGAGCACCAACCAAACCCGTTCCTACATTTTTATTGCTCTTGTCAAGCGTTCCAACGTTTCTAGGGTTTTTAAAATGCTCTAAAACTTTATTTGAATAAGCCATAATTAATTATTTTTAAAATTGGATATTATCTATTATAAAACGAAAATTTCAATTTGCAAGTTCCTAAAAACAAGCACTTTAGTGTTCTGACCACTCAATTGAATCAATATCAACACCTTCTTTGTACATTTCCCAAATCGGGCTCAAATCGCGCATGTGATTTACCCCTTTTGTCAAGGCCTCAATAGCGTAGTCAATTTCTTCATCCGTCGTGAAACGCCCGAGACTGAAACGAATGGAGGAATGTGCCAGATCATCGCCAAGTCCCAGCGCCACCAAAACGTAAGACGGCTCCAATGAAGCTGAAGTACAGGCAGATCCGGAAGAAACTGCGATATTTTGATTAAATGTCATCATCAATCCCTCGCCTTCAACATGTTTGAAAGAAAGGTTGGTAACGTTTGGCATTCGATGTTCTTTACTTCCGTTTAAGTAAACTTCTTCAAGGTTATTCATCAATGCTTTTTCAAGTTTATCGCGGAGTTTGCTAACTCGTTCTGCATCCTGAGCCATTTCTTTCTTCGCTATTTCAGCAGCTTTTCCAAAACCAACTATTCCCGGAACGTTGAGTGTTCCAGATCGCATTCCGCGTTCATGACCGCCTCCGTCCATTTGAGCGGTAACTTTTACACGAGGATTTTTTCGATTGACGAATAATGCTCCAACGCCTTTTGGTCCGTACATTTTATGCGCAGAAAAAGACATCAAATGAACCCCTACTTCTTTTGGATCAACTGGAATTTTTCCAACAGCTTGCGTCGCATCACTCATAAATAAAACACCATGCTTTTCACAGATTTTGCCAATCTCTTTCATGGGTTGAATTACTCCTGTTTCATTATTTGCCCACATGATCGAAACGAGAATCGTATTATCTTTTATAGCAGCTTCAAGTTCTTTTAAATCGATTAATCCTTGTAAGTTGACATCAAGATAAGTCACTTCACCCCCCATCTTTTCGATTTTCTGACAAGCATCCAAAACAGCTTTGTGTTCCGTTTTTGCAGTAATGATGTGATTTCCTTTTCGGCTGTACATTTCAAAAACACCTTTCAACGCTAAGTTGTCCGATTCTGTGGCACCGCTTGTAAAAATGATTTCTTTTGAATCTACGTTGATCAAATTAGCTATTTGATCGCGAGCATAATCCACAGCTTCTTCAGCGACCCATCCGAAAGGATGATTTCGACTGGCTGCATTACCTGGGTTCTGATAGAAAAACGGTACCATCGTATCCACTACTCGAGGATCACAGGGCGTCGTTGCGTTGTTGTCAAGATATATGTGGTGTTTATCCATTTTTTGATTCCAATTTTTATTTAGATTAATTCTAAAGAGTAATGTTTGTTCTGCAAATATAACCCTTTTTATGAAAAAAAGTTCGTTCAAAAAATAAGTTTTTAAAAGGGTTCAAATCTAATGAATCTGCTAACTTAGCAAATGAAATAAAATTCAGACAAAAGACTTGTTCTTATAAATAAAAACAATGAGCAATAAAGAAAATCTATTCAAAGAATTTCCAGAAATTACTGAGGCAGCATGGATTGAAAAAGTTGAAAAAGACTTAAAAGGAAGGACCTTTGAAGAACTGTTTTGGGACATTGACGAAGACCTGAGTGTCGCTCCTTTTTATTATTCCAATGAATCCTTACCGAACGTTCCAACCAACAAAACAAAAACAAATTCCTGGGAGATTGGCGAAGATATTTTTGTAGAAAATCCAAAAGATGCAAATCTGCAATTATTAAACGCACTTGCCAATGGAGTTAACGCTCCAAGATTAATCATTGAAAATCAGCTGGACAAAACCCAAATGGCCGCACTTTTCCAGGATGTGAAATTAAGCTACATTTCGGTCCATTTTTTATTAAAACAAGCAAATTCCTCATTCTCAACCCTGAAAATTTTCTACAATTATCTTGCTGAAAAGAACATTAATACCAACAAAATCAAAGGATCGATAAACCACAAGGATGACGATCAGGTAGCCGAACTGATCCAATTTGCCATAGAAAAATTGCCAAACTTTAAAATTCTAACCATCAATATCGAGGATTCCAATCCAGCGGATATTTCAAAATCATTGGCTCAGGCAATAGCAAAAGGAAACAATTGCCTCGCACAGCTACACGAAAAAGAAATTGTCCTAAATACGGCCATTAACCATTTGCAATTTTCAGTTCTGGTCGGAAAAAGTTATTTTCTAGAAATGGCAAAAATCCGCGCCTTGAAAATCCTTTGGGCAAATATTTTAGAAGCTTACGGATCAAAAAACTCGATAACTCCAGCCATTGAAGCACACATTTCCAGCACCCCTTTTGGCGACGACCCCAATACCAATATGATCCGCTCTACAACCCAGGCCATGTCTGCTGTTTTAGGTGGCATCAACAGATTGACTGTTTTGCCTTCTGACGCCAAACAAGGTGAATCAACTGATTTTTCAAGGCGAATTGCACGAAATGTGCAGCATCTTTTGATGATGGAAAGTTTCCTCGACAGAGTGGTAGATCCCACAAAAGGGAGTTATTATATTGAGAAATTAACAGAAAAAATTGCAGAAATAGCATGGTCGGAATTTCAAAAAATGGATTAAAAAAAGATCCCGGCAGACAAGTATCAAAGGGTTTTTAAACTTTTGCCGGAATCTTATCTCCAAACCATAAAGAATTATGCGTTAGTGGCCAGCGGGTAAGAGAGTCTAATAACTACTCGGATTAACAAATAATAATTAGAAAAGCCGCTAACCACTTAAGCATAATTGCTAAAATGATAAAGCAGGCTTTTCAATAATAGAATAAGAAAGAGGGTAAAATAAATTCATAGCTTTACATCTAATTTTGTTAGCCTGAAACAATAAAAAAGACGACTTTTTTCATGGGCGTTTGCTTTCAAAAGTGAAAAAAGGCCGGACTCAAAAAATGAGCCCGGAGGATGTTATCATAGCAAAGGATGATCAAAGTCTTGAAAAAAAATTGCGAAATATAACCGCAAATAAAAGGAAGGTTTTCTTTTAAACCTTCTTGAAAATGGATGTTCTAATAGTGTATTATGGGTGCAAGATATGGTTAAAAAACGTCGTTAAAAAGGCTTTGATATGCTTCAAAATCAAATTAAAAAAGTTTAACCTCAAAAGGCATTTTAACACTTTGAATGTTAAAGAAATACCACATAATTTAATGATTTTCAACATAATATGAAATTGTTAAAATTACTATTTAAAAACTGTTAAAAAACTTTAACCTAACCAAAATCATGGCAAAACGCGATCAGCCGGATAAATCACCCAAAAGCAAGGAAAATCCTTTTTCGATCAATCCGGATACTGCTAAAGATTATCTTGAACGAAAGAAAAATAAACCGAACGCTTCACATTTGACCGAAGGGATATTAAAAGGAGATCGCGTTTTACTAAGCCAAGCTATCACACTCGTCGAAAGTGAAAACCCCGAACACCAAAATATTGCCCAGCAAATCATCGAAAATTGCTTACCTCATACCGGCAATTCCATTCGAATCGGAATCACCGGCAGTCCGGGTGTCGGAAAAAGCACTTTTATCGAAGCTTTCGGAAAGCATCTCACGAGTTTGGACCATCGATTAGCGGTGCTCGCTATCGATCCGTCCAGTCAATTGAGCAGAGGTAGCATCCTTGGTGACAAGACTCGGATGTCAAAATTGGCAGCTGATCCAAAAGCATTTATTCGTCCCTCCCCTTCCGGAAGTTCTCTTGGCGGTGTTGCCCGCAAAACCCGGGAAACGATTATTCTTTGCGAAGCTGCCGGATTTGATACTATTATTGTCGAAACCGTGGGCGTTGGGCAATCGGAGATGACGGTTCACTCGATGGTCGATTTCTTTTTACTGCTATTGCTTCCGGGAGCAGGAGATGAATTGCAAGGGATCAAAAGAGGTATCGTTGAAATGGCGGATTTGATTGCAGTCAACAAAGCCGATGGAGATCGTATCAAAGCTGCAAAATTAGCCAAACGTCAGTACCAAAATGCCCTGCATCTTTTTCCTCCAAAGGAAAATAGCTGGAGCCCTTCGGTAGTGACTTGCTCCGCTTTAAACAATGATGGAATTGAAAAAATCCGGGAAAGCATTTTTGATTTTCAAAAGCAAACGAAGGCCAATAATTTTTTTGAAAAAAACCGTCAAAAACAATCACTCCGATGGTTTCATGAAAGCATCGAAGGCCTTTTAAAAGAAATGTTTTATCAAAACCCGAAAATGAAGGAGGAACTATCTAAAATTGAAACTGCTATTTTAAATGATAAACAATCTCCTTTTCGTGCTGCGAAAAATTTGCTGGAAACTTTTTTGAAAAACAGAACAGACTAATCGGTAAACTTTTTAATAATCTCATTACAAGCCTCATCCAGCATTTCAAAAACTAACTCAAAACCGTTGTTATCATAATATGGATCTGGTACATTTTGATTATAATCAGGCTTGACGATATTCATGATCATTTGGACTTTTTTTTCTTCCTCTTTTGAACCGGCCATCTTCAAAATATTCTGATAATTGGAACTATCCATCGCAAAGATCAGATCAAATTCCTGCAAATCCGAAGCGAGAACCTGGCGAGCTCGTTGGTAGTTAATATCGATTCCATATTTTTGTGCCACAGCTACCGAGCGGTGATCCGGTCTTTCACCAGCATGCCAAGAACCAGTACCGGCAGAGTCTACCGACCAATTCAATCCATGTTGATCAATTTTATTTTGCATAATCCCTTCTGCAAGAGGAGATCGGCAAATATTACCTAAACAAACCATTAAAATCTTCATTTAATTTGATTTTTAAAGAAGCAATAGAACTATATTTGCGCTACTTTTTAAAAGCATAAAGATAAATAAGCAGACGTAAAAATTATTGATAATTTAGCCTCTTAACTTTAATATAGAAATTATAGGCACTGCTTTTAAAGAATAGAGGGTACGTATAAAATTATTGTATGAAAATTGTAATTGCAGGAGCCGGAGATATTGGATTTCATCTTGCTAAATTGTTGGCACTGGAACAGCAGGATATTATTTTGATTGATATCAATCAGGAAGTTCTCGATTATGTAGCGACACATCTTGATGTTATTACGATCAAAGGCGATTCTGCCTCAATTACCGTTTTGAATGATTCAGGAGTGCGAAATGCAGATCTCTTTTTAGCTGTAACAACATCTGAGAAAAACAACTTGGTCACCGCCATTCTAGCTAAAAAATTAGGCGCCAAACAAACCATCGCCAGGGTTAACAGTCGGGAATATTTGTCGGAAATCACCAAAGAACATTTTGCACAGCTTGGCGTCGATTCATTGATTTCACCAAGGCAATTGGCTGCACAGGAAATTGTTCGTCTTATTCACCAGGTATCTTTAACCGATATTTTTGATTTTGAAAAGGGGAAAATTTCAGTTATTGGTTTCATGCTGGATGATCATTCACCGTTGGTTGATCAAACGATCCGTGATATTGACAAAAGCGATCCTGAAGTTCCATTCAAACCAATTGCAATTTTACGAAACCATAAAACGATCATTCCAAAAGGCGATACCAAACTGCATGGTAAGGATCATATTTATTGTATCACTAAAAACGATACGATCGATCAGGTGGTAAAATTTGTCGGCAAAGACCTGGTAAAGGTTAAAAACATCATGATTGTTGGCGGAACTGACATAGGCTTGACCACTGCTCATCTTCTGGAAAATGAATATAATGTTACATTGGTTGATAAAGACAAAGAAACTTGCAAACAATTGGCTGAAAACCTTGATAATACACTTATCGTAAAAGGAGATCCTGGAAATGTTGAATTGCTCAAAGAAGAAGGCTTGGAAAACATGGATGCTTTTATTGCGCTTACGCCAAATTCAGAAACCAATATTATAACCAGCTTGATGGCAGAGGATGCCGGCGTATTTAAAACCATTGCTTTAGTAAATAATACGGATTACACCCATATCTCTCAAAATATTGGAATTGATACGATCATTAATAAAAAATTGATCGCAGCAAATAACATATTTCGTTTTGTACGAAAAGGAAAAGTGGAAGCGATCACCAGTTTGCATGGTGTAAATGCAGAGATTATAGAATTTATTATTCAAAAAAATAACCGGATGACCAAACACAGTTTGAAAGACCTGCATTTTCCAAGCAAAGCGGTCATCGCTGGGGTGATCAGAGGAGAAGAAAGCCTTATTCCTGATGGTAATTTCAAAATGCAGCTATATGACAAGGTGATCGTTTTTGCACTTCCAGAAGCCATTTCAAAAGTTGAAGAGCTATTTAGATAGAATGATAAATTTCAGACCTATATTAAGCATTGTTGGTGTTCTTTTGATGATCATTGGACTCATGATGATGTCTTCTTTGATTTTTTCATTCTATTATAACAGTGGAGACACAAAAGCCCTGTTTTTTGCAGGCTTGTTGACTTTAAGTATTGGTCTCTTATTTTGGTATTTCACAAAAGGAGAACGAGGAAAGCGAGTCAATAAACGGGAAGGATACCTGGTTGTAGCATTAGGCTGGCTGGCTGTGTCAATATTTGGGATGCTGCCTTATCTGTTTAGCGGAGTCATTCCGAATATAACAGATGCAATGTTTGAAACCGTATCAGGGCTTACGACCACCGGAGCTTCTGTTCTTAATGATATTGAAAGCGTGCCAAAAGGAATTTTGTTTTGGCGCAGTATGACCCAATGGATTGGGGGGATGGGAATTATTGTGCTAACTGTGGCCATTTTCCCATTACTTGGGATCGGGGGAATTGAACTTTTCGTTGCTGAATCGCCTGGTCCGACTTCGGACAAGATCCATCCTAGGATCAAAGAAACGGCCAAAAGATTGTGGTTAATTTATGTTGCTTTGACAGCGGTGCTAACAAGTATTCTAACCTTTGCAGGAATGACGTTTTATGATGCGATCAACCATGCGATGACGACAATGTCAACCGGAGGTTTTTCTACTAAAAACACAAGCATGGCTTATTTTGATTCTCCGATGATCCAATATCCGATCATTCTTTTCATGTTTTTAGCAGGCACCAACTTCACAATTATCTATTTTGGATTAAAGGGGAAATTTAAGAAAGTATGGCAAAGCGATGAATTTAAAGCTTATGTAACCGTCGTTGTAATATTGATTTTGCTGGTCAGTTATAGTGTTTACAATTTGAGTGGTACTCCTCTTGAAAAATCATTTAGAGATTCAGCTTTTCAGGTCGTTTCTGTAATTACCACAACAGGATTTGTTTCAGCAGATTATACAGCCTGGTCACCAAGCCTTACTATGCTATTCTTTATTTTAATGTTTTTGGGTGCAAGTGCGGGTTCGACGAGTGGAGGAATAAAAGTGGTTCGGCATTTGGTTTTTTTCAAAAACTCAATCCTTGAATTTAAACGATTGTTACACCCACGAGCAATTATCCGGATAAAAATTGACCGCCAGATTGTAGCTCCCCGCATATTGACTCATATTTTGGTTTTCCTGCTTATTTACCTCATTCTTTTTGTTGCAGGATCTATCATTGTTACCATGATGGGAATGGATTTTATTTCTGCCATTGGAGCCGTTGCTACTTCACTTAGCAATGTCGGACCAGGTATTGGAAGTGTCGGGCCCGTTGACAATTTTGCTGCTGTTCCAAGTGCTGCAAAATGGTTTCTTAGTTTTCTGATGCTCCTCGGCCGTCTTGAATTGTTTACTATTTTAATCCTTTTCACACCGTATTTTTGGAAAGCAAATTGATGGATTTGTTGGAAGTTGCTGTCTTATTTTTTTTAGCGATACTTCCCTTTATCTTTTGATTCTCTGCTTTTTTTCTACAATTCAAATTCTTTTTTTATAAAAAGTTTGCAAATCAAGCTTAATATTATATATTTGTTCATATATAAAATATCAGTCATTTGTTATAATAAAATAGCTGGCTTTTGTTTTTCAATTCAATGAACTCTTCGCATTATTTTTTTTAAAAAATATTGAAAGAAAACTAGGCAGGAGGCTGTAAGGTATTTTAAAACAAATTTTTTAATCCCAAACCGAACAGCAAGATGAAACACTATTTACACCTGAATGAACTTAACAGTTCAAACACTAATCCTTTGTTGGAACAAGTCTATAGTATTCTTGATTCCCGAATACAATTCATTGACTATCAAGTACATAACTATTTCAACACTTGTACCAATTGTGATGCTTCAGCTTCCATCGAAGAGCTGACCTATCATGGCCCATCGACCGCACAATCCCTAATGAACAATCTTGACAATCTGCTGCAATTTACCGGTCAGCTTCAAGGCGATCTTAAATTGCTGCAAATACTACGAGCATGGCTGAAGGAGGAAACTTTGCAGATTGTTCTTGATTTGTTGACTAATAATAAGTACTTAAATTATTCGGAAGGCAAACTTGAACATCTTTTGAAAAAGGAAATTTTAGTAATGTATAATAGAGAACAACTTACATGAAGATATATTTAAAATTAATTTTTAAATATGCTTTTAGAGGTCATCACCAAACCAAGCCGATTTTAAATTTTCTGGTATTCGGAAATGTACATTCTTCGCCTTGTTGAAATATTTCACCATACGACGGGTGGTTTCTTTTGACAAGGCGTCGATGAGCATTTTTAAGGGCTCTGATCGATCTTCCAGCTTTTCTTCCAACTGAAAAACTGATTTTACAGCCTCCGGCAACCAGGTAAGCAAACAACCCAGCGGTGCTTTCACATTCAACATATCTGCAACTTGATCGCCGCTGAAATACCGCAACAAAACCTGTGGCGCATTTTTCAACACTTTGGTCGGAAGTTTATCACTAGAAAAGTTAATCAATGCGGCTGCCAATATTTTACCTGCTTCTGATTCCCGATGCTGTCGCTGCGCTATTTTGTTGATTAAAAAACGAGCATCATCAAGCGTTGGAGGAAATAAATCATTTTGAATACCCATTGCATTTCCAATCACTTTCCAGGTATGCAAATAAGCTTCTTTTTTTTCGTTGCTTTCTTCAATTCCGCTTTTGTCTAAAGCATCTAAAATGGAAATGCTGAAGGTCATTAAAGTAATCGCCAAATCTTCCTGGTTGATGGGTTTCCCTAAAATTGCTTCGTTCCAATGTTCTTTTGGAATAAACTTTCTGATTGAAGCGTGAATTAATCGAATTTTTATCGCAGATTCTATTGCATGAGTAGAATCTAAAATACTCCCAGGAGCCATTACATCAATTATAAACTGGCCTGTTTCAGCAATCCGTCGGCTAAATTGCTGATGTCCATCTTCTTTGTGAGCGAGCCTCCCTGTTTGTACCAAAACCTGAGCACCATTGGCGCAAGCATATAAAATTGGAAGCGATTTATAAAACAAAAAAATTAAAAACTTGGGGCCGTGATCAACAAAGAGGTCATTTGCTAATCTGATTTGAATAGGATCAGCCCAAGTTGGCAATTCTTTATTTTCTTTAACAAACAGTTGAACCAATTCAGGCAATTGCTCAACCGGCAATTCAATGTTGCTGATCAGTGTATCGAAAAGCGCTTTAGCGGCAGCATCGCCTTTTTCTATAACCAGTTTTTCAATAACCGCGTCAGCAGGCGGATCAGCAATTAATCTTTTTTCGTTTAATAAGGCATCCGTAATGTATTGATGAAAGTTTGAGGCACTTGGAGGCATTACATTATTATTTAATTAGCAAATAATTAATTAATCCAGCTGAAATCGTAAAAAAACTTAAATCAAAGTATTTTCAAAAGCCTTGATTGTTTTGAAAATTCAAACATAATAAATCATAGAAATCAGCGTCTTTCAGCGTCAATATTTTATTTTTGAACAACATTAATCAAAGATCTCTCATAAAGCCCTCTATTTTAAATGGTCTATTCACAACTTGTGGCTTTTAATATGAAAATAGAAATCATTCCTGACATTCCCAAAATGAATTATTGAAGTTTACAATGGCTTGGTTCTTGCAAAATGGTCAATAATATTTCCCCTCTCCTACTTTTCCTGAAATTGTAAAAGCCCTAAAATACTGTGCTATGAGAAACCTGATGACAACAATAATTGTCTTTTTGATTATAAGTTCTTTTCAACTTTCCGGTTGCAAAAAATTTGAAGATATCAGAGTCGTAGAGGATATTGCATACGAGCCCGAATTTGCGATCCCTTTGATAAATTCAAGTATTTCGCTACAAGATATTCTTGACAGTGAAGATAATATTGCATTGTTAGATATTGATGCAGACGGTAACATGACATTAAATTATGACGCGGAATTTGAACACAATTCTGCAAGCGAACTCATCGGCGAAATTCCCACTTTTCCACTCGTACTTACCGATACAGTCACTAGTGTTCCGGTTCAAATTTTTGACAATATTGAGCTAAACAGTATTTCACTGAAAAGTGGTACTATTTCCTTTAATTTACAATCGGGAATTCCGGAAAACATTGATGTAACCATTACGATTCCACAATTGACAAAAAATGGATTACCGTTTAGTACAAATCTGGAATTGGTTTATTTAGGCAGTTTACCGGTTTTTGCTATGATTGATCCCATATCTATTGAAGGGTATTTCCTTGATTTAGTTGGCAATTCAGTTGATGTAAATTACGAAGCAATAACAAATTCTGGTGATCATGTTGTATTGGATTTGGTTACCGGAGCCGCTGAAAACTGGAATTATGACTTGATCCAAGGAATTGCCGAGCAGCAAACTTTCAGTATTTCAAAAGACAGCATCGAAATCGATCTTTATGACAGTTGGTTGGAGGGAGAGATTAGTTTTGAAGACCCTCGAATTGCCATTGAGATTGAAAACTCTTTTGGTTTTCCAATGGGTGTGCAGCTTGTAAATGTTGTCGCAATTACTTCATCTGGCAATGAAGTGAATCTAACAACTACAAATAATAGTTTTGAAGTCAATTACCCTTTATTAAGTGAAGTGGGCGAAGCGAAAACCACTACATTCTTTTTTGATAAAAATAATTCAAATATAAAAGACATACTTAATACAAAGCCTACGAAATTGTATTATGAAATAGAAGGTACACTCAATCCAAATAATACGAATGACCCTGGTTTTATCAGCGATCAAAGTGATTTAAGTTCTTTACTAAGCCTGGAACTACCGATACATGGTTCAGCTTCAGGTTTTACAATTCAATCTTCCGCAGAGATGGATATAGGAACTTTGGAAAATATTAGGAATGCAGAATTTAAAATAATCACTGACAATGGATTGCCGATAGATGTTGATTTGCAATTATATTTTCAAGATGAGAATGAAAACATTATAGATTCTCTGTTCAATCAACCACAAGCTTTACTGGCTGCTGCATCAGTTGATGCACATGGAAACACAACTGGTTCCGTTGAAGTAACTACTTACATTGATGTTCCGGAAGAACGAATGTTAATGATCCAAAATGCAAAGAATGTTCTAATCGACGTGTCATTTTCAACTTATAATAATGGAAACACCTCTGTAAGGATCAATTCGTCACAAGAGGTTGGCATTCGGATGGGAGCTAAAGTTGGATTGGAAAATTAAGAACCTACAGGATTTTATTTTTAAAAAAGGAATAACATAATTGAAAGCAACCGTTCCTTTTATTTTTACATCCAAAAACTAAATATAATTTGATTTACATCTATTTTTAGTTCACTTTTGAGCTCTTTTTACGGCACTCACTATACTCAAATTATAACCCTATTTAACAGTTTTTTAGATTAAAAAGCAATCTTCATTTGGAGATTGCTTTTTTTATTTGGTATGATCCGGAGGATATGAAACGATCAATAATCCAAGGAATGTGATCAATCCGTTGACGATCAACAATTCAAAACTAAATTTATAACCAAAAAAGAGCTGTTCTGAATATTGATTTACAAAGAAAGTCAATATCGGCGAAGCAATACAAATCAATGGTACGTAGCGATCTAATATTTTTCTTTTTGTAAAAAATCCAAACACAAATAATCCAAGCAATGGTCCATAAGTGTAGCCAGCCACGGTAAATATTTGTTCAATTACGGCTCGGTCATTTACAAAATAAAAGGCCATGATCACTAAAAAGAGTAAAGATGAAAAACCGATATGAACCAAAAACCGGGTCTGCTTTTGTCCCTCTTTTCCTATATTTTCTGCTTTTTCAAAACCTAAAAAATCTACACAAAACGAAGTCGTCAATGCAGTAAGCGCCGAGTCAGCGCTTGAGTAAGCAGCCGCAATTAATCCAAGCACAAAAGCGATTCCTATCACCGGACTTAGATGGTTAATTGCGATCATGGGATACAGTAGATCAGTATCCGCTGGAATTTCTATTCCAACTTCTCCGGAATAGATAAACAACAAAGCACCCAAACTTAAAAATAAAAGATTTGCAAATACCAGAATTATACTAAACCAAAACATGTTTTTTTGCGCCTCACCAATATTTCGGCAACTTAGGTTTTTCTGCATCATATCCTGATCGAGTCCCGTCATGACGATTGCGATTGAAGCACCTGCAAGGAATTTTTTAAAGAAATTGTTGGAATCCGACCAGCCGTTTTCAAAAAAGAAAATCTGAGAATATTGACTTTCAGAAACCACATTTACCAAACCCGAAAGGCTCAGGTCGAGCCGTTGACCAATCGCTATAATTGTAAAAATCACTGCTAACAACATGCAAAGAGTTTGAAGCGTATCCGTCCAAACAATGGTTTTTATCCCACCTCTAAAAGTATATACCCATATCAATATGATCGTCAGCAATACGGTTAGCCAAAAGGGAACACCAAAGGGACTCATGACAAATTCCTGCAGCACTATCGCCACCAAATACAATCGAAATGATGCTCCAATGGTACGGGAAAGCAAGAAAAATGCAGAACCTGTTTTATATGAAAAAACGCCTAAACGCTGTTCGAGAAAAGAATAAATCGAAGTTAAATTGAGCCGATAATACATAGGCATCAGAATAGTGGCAATTACCAAATATCCCAGCAAATACCCCAAAACCATTTGCATATAACTAAACTCACTGCTCTGCACCCAGCCCGGAACTGATATAAAAGTTACGCCAGAAAGAGACGCTCCAATCATCCCAAAAGCCACTACATACCAAGGGGATTGACGACCAGCAAGAAAAAAATTGGCATTATTTGAGTCCTTTCCAGTATAATAGGATATCACCATCAACACTAAAAAGTAGGCTGCAATCACACCAAGTATCACTATCGGACTTAGAGTTTCAATCATATTTTAAAACTACATTGATTCATTTTAGAACGCAAATCTAATAAAAAGGTGGATTTAAATACGGGTTAGTACCAACAACGTTTAAGGAAGTATTAACATTAAAAATAATTGAAATATTATATTACCCCCCTGAAAAATAGAAACCAATTTTTTCGAAGATTTCCACTGCCCCGAAAATCATGAAAAACTTAGCTTAAGAAAGTCAATCCTGAATTTTTGTCCCATACGCCAAATCGCCCGCATCACCAAGTCCCGGAACTATAAACGAACGAGCTGTCAGCTCTTCATCAAGTGCGCCCAGCCAAATATTGGCTTTTGGAAATAACCTTTTGATATAATTAACTCCACTTGTTGACGCTATTGCTGCTGCGATATGAATTTGTTTTGGAGTTCCGTGTTCCACCAATGATTTTATTGCTAAGGCCATTGATGCACCTGTGGCCAGCATGGCATCGCTAATTATTAAAATGCCATTCTCCAGATTGGGACAAGAAAGGTACTCTAAGTTTATCTCAAAAGTACCATCTTTATGGTGCATCCTGTAAGCCGAAACAAATGCATTTTGAGCATCATCAAAATAGTTTAGAAAGCCCTGATGAAAAGGCAAACCTGCTCTCAAAACAGTGGCAAGAATAATTTTTTGACTATGGACTTTGGTATGAGCTATCCCCAAAGGCGTTTCGACCTCAATTCCTTTATATTTCAGTTTTCGACTAATTTCATAAGCAAGCACCTCTCCTACTCGTTCCATATTTCTTCGAAACCGTAATCTATCTTTTTGAACATTTACATCGCGTAATTCAGCTATAAACCTGTTGGCCACTGAATCGTGTTCGTTTAGTATAAATGTCATATCCTGATTTTTAATAATCCGTTTTACCAAAACTACTAAAATAAATCTACATTATAAACCCATCAGATGGTAAAGCTTTATAAACTTTCATCGCTTGTTTTTTCCCTATTCTGATTCTCAATTGCCTAAGGTTAAACCTGTTTTTTAAAAATCTTACCGAACAAAATTATATTTCAGAAAATCTCCATGGCTTTTAAGAAGCGAATGGACTGTATTTTGTACGTTATAATTCGTATATTTAATAGATTATTACCTGTTTTCTAAAAATCAAACAATTATTGTCATTTTGCGTTTTAAAAAGAATAAATAATACATTAGTTGCTAATCTTAGATTTAGGCATATTTCAGTTTTTACTCCTTGACAATTCTAATAGCAAATTAATCATTAGAATATGAAAAATATTTTTACGCTTTTATTGGGCTTATTTTTGGGGATTGTTCCGATCACTGCTCAAAATATTGATTTTCAACAAAATGATTATGCTGATGAAAACAAAGGAGTTATTTACAACAAAGAACTTGCCTTCGATATCCGAATGCACACCAATGGATTTGCTCTTTCTGCGAATGTTGGCAAAATAAAAACTTATTATAAAACGAAATATTATCATTTCGAAATCGGTGAAATTAAACATCCAAAAGAG
Organism: Saprospiraceae bacterium; assembly: GCA_965220465.1. GTDB lineage: Bacteria > Bacteroidota > Bacteroidia > Chitinophagales > Saprospiraceae > JAHDHW01. Next base: position 67,685 of record CBDCPZ010000014.1, read on the forward strand.
CAAAGACACAGTTTTGATTATCCAAGCAATGGCAAAACTTCCCGCTCGTTTATTTATGGAAAACAAAATAACTTTATTGTCTTGCGTGCCGGTCGTGGTGGCAAAAGATACTTTTCTGAAAAAGCAAAGCGGAAAGGTATCGCGGTAGGAATTAGCTATGAAGCCGGCCTCGCTGTGGGATTGTTAAAGCCTTATTATCTTGACTTTTGGCGTAATTCACCTGATGATCCGACCAATGTCTATTTTGTTAGTGAAAAATATACCGGCGATAACGAAGACAGTTTTTTGGACATTAGCAGAATTTATGGCTCATCAGGCTTCACAAAAGGGTTTAGTGAAATATCAGTAACTCCCGGTTTTCAAGGAAAGTTCGGCATTCATTTTGCCTGGGGTGCTTTCGACGAATTCGTAAAAGCGTTTGAAGCAGGAATTATGGTTGATGCATTTTTTAAAAAAATCCCTATCATGGTTGATGTACAAAATGCCGAAAACCGCCCGTTTTTCATCAATCTTTATATATCTTTGGAGCTTGGAAAACGTCGGTAGAAAAAGCTGAAGAGCGGACAAATAATCCTTGACTTTAAATTTCGAATCGGACAATCCTTTTTTAACTCTTTCCACCACAATTATCCTAAACTTTTAAATATTGAAACTGTTTCAATCAAATAGTTTTCGATTTAAGTAATTTTAGATTTCAGCACCAATGTTTGAATTACCAATAGTAGATCATAAAGAACCAAAGAAACGTAAACCAAGTTGGCTTAGAGTAAAATTGCCAATTGGTGAAGAGTTTAAAAAAGTACGTTCTCTTGTAGATCAATACAAATTACATACTATTTGTCAAAGTGGAAGTTGCCCAAATATGGGGGAATGCTGGGGGGAAGGCACTGCAACATTTATGATATTGGGTAACACCTGCACCCGTTCTTGTTCCTTTTGCGCTGTAAAAACCGGACGACCACCGGAGTACGATGAAGATGAACCTCGAAGAGTTGCTGAAGCAATCAAATTGATGCAAGTCAAACATGCGGTAATAACTTCGGTCAATCGCGACGAATTAAAAGACAAAGGCGCTGAAATTTGGTATCAAACCATCCGTGCTGTCAAAGAATTATCGCCAAACACAACCATCGAAACGCTTATTCCTGACACTCGTGCGAATTGGGAAGCCCTCGAAAGGATGATCTCCGCTGGGCAGGAAGTAGTCTCTCACAATATGGAAACCGTTGAAAACCTCTACCGAAAAGTGCGTCCTCAGGCTAAATATCATCGAAGCCTTGAGCAAATCCAACGAACAAAAGATTATGGCAAACGCACAAAATCAGGAATTATGGTTGGTTTGGGAGAAAAGGATGAAGAAGTTTATAAAATAATGGATGACTTAATAGCCCATGGATGTGATGTACTCACGATTGGGCAATATTTACAACCCACCAAGATGCATCTCGAAGTTGCTGATTATATTCACCCTGATAAATTTGCAGAATATAAAATGGTTGCGTTGGAAAAAGGCTTTGACTTTGTTGAAAGCGGTCCTTTAGTACGATCTTCTTACCATGCAGAACGGCATCTATAAAAAGCCCAAAGCTCGCCTGATTTTTTCATGAATTGCCGTATTTTCATAAATACCGCCAAACAATCTGGCACCAGGTCCGAATGCAAAAACCGGAATTAAATCTGCCGTATGATAATCGGTTGTGAAAGCAGTTTTAAGTTTCCCCATTTTGGATCCCTGAAGAATGGAATATCCTCCGGTTTCATGATCAGCCGTAACAATGACTAACGTTTCACGATCGCGAGCTGCAAATTTTAAAACTTCGCCAATCGTTTTATCAAAATCGATCATCTCACTTACGAGATAGTCAGAATTGTTGGAATGTCCTCCCCAATCAATTTGTGAACCTTCAATGACCAAAAGGAATCCTTTGTCTTGTTGATTACTTAAATAAGAAAGTGCCATTCTGCTCGCCAATCTCAAATATTTACGTCCTGAAGCATAAGGCAAAGGATCATCATCCGCAGTGAAATAAGCAAAATTTTGATTCTTGGGGATTTGGCAAGTAACTAATTCTTCTTTAAAATAATCAGAAACATAATAGTCCAAATCCACCAACTCCTGGTAAATATTTCTGTTATCTGATTCACGACGGTCAAAATATTTTTTTCCACCCCCAACAAAAAAATCAATATCAGATTTGACAAAATCAGCAGCTATTTCTTCATACATTTCGCGATATTTCTGATGGGCAACAAAACTAGCCGGAGTAGCATGTACTACCGTTGAGGTAGTAACCAAACCGGTAGAATAGCCTTTTTTCTCAGCTTCTTCGAAAATGGATTGAACGGCAAAAGTATCAATATCAACGCCTATCGCGCCATTATAAGTTTTAACTCCGCAAGAAAAGGCAGTCGCACCGGCAGCCGAATCAGTCACAAGGCTATTTCCAGAGTAGGTTTTATGCAAACCAATGACAGGAAACTCTTCAAGGTTTAATTTATTTCCATTCATATACATGCCTGCAGAAATCTGAGTAATACCCATTCCATCACCAATCATTAGAATAATATTCTTTGGCTGTGGATTCTGATCATTTTTTTCAACGGTAGCAATTAGAAGATCATCATTAGTTTCAATAGATGGTTTTGGAGAAAAACTAAGTGAATTAAAGAAGACCAATGAAGATATTGCAAGAGATTTATACATAAAACGGGATTATTTTTCTAAAATATTTTGACGATTTATACTAAAACGTAACGCTTGCCTGGTAATGTTTTAACGATACCTTTAAATTCTAAATCAAGCATTAATTCTGCCATTTTTCCAGAATTTAATTGAGTTTCCTTTGTAAGTTTATCTATACCGAGATCATCGACGTTTTGTAATAATTCTACTATTTGCTGTTCTTCATTTGACAATTCAACAAACAGGCTCTTTTGAACGCTTTTTTTATCCCCTTTCTTATCCCAACGCATGATATAAGCAATATCCTCAGCGTTTTCTATTAAAGAGGCTTTATGGGTTTTGATCAAATGATTACAACCCTGGCTAAATTTATCCTTTAGACGACCTGGAACGGCAAAAACATCTTTGCTATAATTATTTGCCATGTGCGCACTAATCATCGAGCCTCCTTTCTGTGCCGTTTCAATAACAATAAGCGCATCGCACATACCGGCAATTATACGGTTTCGCATTGGAAAGTGTTCACGTTCGATACTTACATCACTCGAAAATTCAGTAAGCAGACCACCACAAGCTTCCATTTGATCTGCAATTCTTTTATGCTTCGCCGGATATATTTGCGACAATCCATGGCCCAAAACACCAATAGTAGGAATTTTAGAATCCAAACTTTTTTGATGGGCCACAACGTCCACACCGTAAGCTAAACCACTAACAATTATTGTGTTATAAGGGATCAATCCTTCAACAATTTCTTCACAAATTGATTTGCCGTGAATACTTGGGGTTCGGGTTCCCACAATGGCAACAATCCGCTGAAAATTCAAATCTGCAGAGCCTTTATAATATAATAAAACCGGACTATCTTGAAAATGTTTTAGCCGCTGCGGATAATCTTTGTCTAAGAAAAAAAGTGTTTGAATACCATTGTTTTCAACAAATTTAAGTTCCTTTTCCGCTTCAGCTAAAACATTTTTGCTGAGTAGGTTTGAAACGGTTAATTCACCAATTCCGGGAATTTTTAAAAGCTCTTTTTTCTTTGCCTGAAAAACAGCGTTTACACCGCCACAATAACTGATCAGGTTTCGGGCAGTGACCGGTCCTACTTTTGCAATTTTTGTAATAGCAATTTTATAAAGTAAATCTTCCTTCATCAAATACAATAAGATATCAAAACTAAAACCATGTAAAGCATTGAATGTCAAATACTTTTAATAGATACATTTACATGTTTTGAAAAAATAAACAATTAAACTGAATTAATAATTTTTATCTTGCAATTTATATTTAATTTCTGTTTCAAAAGAATGGAAATAAGTATTATTATGAAAATAAAATTTTTGTTTCACTATGGCTACGAAAAAGAAAGGAATTCTTCCGCGTATTGAAATTTTAATCATCATCGTATTTTTTTTCAGCTTCGTTATTTGGGCGATATCAAAATGTGGTGCAAAGCAAGATTCATACGAACAAGCAGAGGACTTGTCAACTCAGGAAGATTCAATTTTGGATTATTCTATAACGCCTGAACCGCTTCCTCAAAATGAAAACGCAATCCAGGAGGCTTCAGCAACAAAAAACCAACAATCAGAATTCACCAAATTGTTTGTAACGATTGATGGCCTGAAATTACGCACGGGTCCAAGCCTTGACAGCACGGTCATTTACCAGTTTCCGCTTTTTGAAGAAGTATATTTCATGAATGAAGTAACCGATTCAACCACTCAATTGAGTTTAGGAAAAGAAATGGCGGATGAACCGTGGGTAAAAGTGAAAAACAATCGGGGCAAAATTGGATGGGTTTATGGTGCAGGAGTACATTATCATAAAAAGAAAAGAGAAGGCGTTCAATAAAATTTGATAGCTACATTTTAGAATTAAGTCTATTGAATCAATCCTTCTCTTAATTTAAACGACTACTGAAAGTCTAGCTGAAAAAGTTGATACTTTTCAATAATATTGATTAAGTTTTCTTCCAAACCGTTGAATTCTGAAAAACCAGCTTTTTCCAGGCCTTTGGCCCAGGATTGATAATCGGTTGGACCAAATTGCAGCAAATTGGAATATTTTCCACTCGTCACAAACAGACTGTGATCTCTGAAACTTGTCCATGCGTTTTCATATTGGCGGTAACATTTGTTTTGAAAAGATTTGCTCTCTCCATTCCAGTCTGAAGTACATGCAATGGCAAAATGATTATCAGCAGATTGAGTCAAATCTCTTGATCCGGCGAAACTATGAAATAATGCATTTGCTAAAATAATAGAAGATGGAACGCCATATTTTTTTCTTTCGCTGATTGCAACCTGAGCAAACCTTTTTATATATGATCCGATAGCTTTTTCATCAATTTTCGAAAATTCTGACTTAGTATTTGATGCTGATCCTCCTCCGATAATTGATAAACCAAAACGTTCCAGAATTCCAGGGTTTGATTCTTTTGCAGTTTCATTTCCCTTTTTCTCCGTAAACAATTCTTTATGATTTTGTTGATTATCCACAGGAGAGGAAGAAGGTTCCTCGACATTATTTGGATTGTTCATATTGACTTGAAAACTAAAGTCTTTTCGTGTCAAAACAATCAGCATAAAACAGACAAGTACTAATTGAAACCAATGCTTTGTTACATATTGTTTTAAATTGTTTGAGCTTAGATTATTTTCCATTTGACTAATAATTTTAACTTATTTGAATTAAATCATAAGTCAAATTTAAAACAAAATGTTTTTAAAAACAATCTTTTTAAAACATAAATTAAAACTTATTGTGTTAAAACACTGAATAATTTCTTGGCATTTTTCAGTTCAATAATCACATATAAAAAAAGAATTTAGTTTAAAACAATGGCCTACAATTCGATAGATCGTCTAATCGCTCGTACAAAGCATTTGAAAAAACTAATCCGTAAAATTAAAATTGTTTGAAATTATTTTTGGAGAGAAGGATCTAGTGAGTAGGCTACGTTATAAAATTCATTTGCTTTGGTCTGATCTCCCAAATTTTGGTAACATCTTGCAATGGATAAATTGAGTTGAGGATCCCGCGGAGACAGCTGGTAAGCGTCTTTTAGGTAGTGAAGGGCCGTTTGATAGTCGCCTCTTTGCTGAGCATTCATGGTTTCTCCAACTTTGTATAGAAATTGAACCAATTTATTTGCATCAGCAATCGGCAAAAGGTATTCAATAAATTCATCAATAAAATCGAGGCGTGTACGCTTTGAAAGAATACTTTCAAATTTTTGCAATAATTTATCTAAATCACCATCTCTCTTATAATTTTCTGCGGCAACCCCTGCATGCATTGTCATCGCAGAGCCATAGCTCGGATAAATCTCAATAGATCGTTCAATATAATGGGTAGCCTCATCGAGCAAGGCGTATTTGGTTTCTGTGTTTGGTTCAATTTTATATTTTTCAAAAAGAGCGACTCCCATAAAACAATTGGCCCTCGCACTATTGGGAGAATATTTTACGGCTGCTGCGTTTAATGTAATTGCATTTTTCCAATCTTCTGCTCGTAAAATTGTTTTTGCAGAGTACCCAATTACTAATATTGCCAATAATCCTGCACTTAAAATATTGAAATCTTTTTGTTTTTTATTAAAATAATCAGGGAGCTTTCGGGAAATGAAATATGCAAAAATCAAACAAATAGCCAGCGAAGGTGCATAAACAAATCTTTCGTTCATTGTTGCCCCAACTGTAAACGGAATGTTTGAAACGATAGAAAGGGTAATGAAATAAAACAAAATGCTGTAAGAAATAATCTTTTTGCTTTTTAGTCCTTTCAATGCAATTCCTAATAAACTTAAATGAAACAGTAATGACAGCACAGGTCTAAAATCAACCCAATTTAAAATTGGAACTTGAAAAGGGTAATAATCGTGTGTCAAAGGATGCGGGAAGATCAACAATTTTATATACATCCCCAAAGTATAAAAAATGGTAGCAAACTTTTCCCCAAAACCTAGTCCATAAAATGGATTATTCATAATATCGGTAACTTCTTTGCCAGTACTCAGCAAAAAGCCAATGATATTTGTTCGAATGGCGATGTATAAAATCCCAACTAAAATCAATGGTGCGGTTACGGTAACTAGTTGCTTGAATTTTGCTTTTGTGAAAAAGTAACCCGACAATGGAATTACCGCAATCCAGGTCAAGGCACTTTCTTTGGCTAGCAGACCAAGCATAAAACTTATCGCTGCAAACACCAATAAAAAGGTGTTGCTTTTTTTCAAATATTGGATCGAAAAATAAAGGGCTCCCAAAGCTCCTAAAAGAGACAATATTTCATCGCGGCCTTTGACATTTGCAACGACTTCAGTATGGATTGGATGTAAAATAAAAAGTAGCGTCGCCACAAACGGAAAGGCCATCCACCATCGACTATCTTTCAAAGCTGGAATTAATAGTGTCAAAACCCTGAAAAGCAATATGCCGGTCAACGCATAAAACAAAATATTGATCAGATGACCGATTTTTGAATTGAGGCCAAATAACTGATACTCAACGGCAAAGGTGGCGATAGACAGAGGGCGGTATCTTCCACCTTCCAGCAGATTTTTCTGTTCACCAAAATATCCCTGAAAGCTTTCGGTGGTAAAGATTTCTTTGATTCCAGCAAAGCCTTTTTTGGTGTATTGATTATCCACAATGACAATTTTGTCATCAAGGACATATTCAAATCCCAGCGTTGAAATGTATAAGGCAAAAGGTAGCAGGAAAATAATTAAAGCTGGAAAAAGATTCGTCTTCCAAAAGGATTCGGGTGCTTTTTTTTGGCGTATGATCGGTTCATCATCCGGTTTGACAGAACGCTTTTTTACAGACTTATTAATCCTTTTCGCCATAAATGAAGTGCCTTATCTAAAAACTGTGGCAATATGAAAAATTATAATGTGTTTTGCAAATTTCTTACCCTCCTTACCCGGTTTTATTATTTTAAATTTCTCAATTTTATAGCTTCTTAAAGTGAAAGCTAAAAAATTTAATTCTTTGACAATTATTATTTTCATTTTTAAAACACTATATTCACAAGACTTCCGAAGCAATTCAGCACTTATCGATTTAAATTTCCATTCCGTTTTAAAGCAATTTAAGAAGCCGTCCCAACTGGCCATACTTTTGTAGTTTATACATTCAAAGCTTTTTATCAAACCCAAGTTGCGGATAGTCCAATTGAAATGAAGAATTATGTGAGAAATCTTTGATTTCGATGCAAAATTGGATGATTTCATTTGGTTTCAATATTATCCGCAACTTGAATTAACTAAATTCCCCCATGAAGCTAATTGCTAAAACACTCCTTTGTTTCGCCATTTTTCTTCCTTCAATGGTGCTTGCAAATGTCATTTATGTCAATCATGCTTCGACCGGCTTAAATAATGGTAGCAGCTGGCAAAATGCCTTCAATGATCTTCAGGATGCTTTGAGCAGCACACCGATTCCAGACACAATTTGGATTGCCAAAGGCACTTATTATCCAACCGATGGAACGGATCGATACATTTATTACCAAATCCCAAACGGCATAGCCATTTATGGTGGATTCGAAGGTACAGAAACACAACTTTCACAGCGAGATTGGGAAATAAATCAAACTATTTTAAGTGGTGATATTGGTGAACAAGGCGATCATTCTGATAATTCTTTTACCATTCTTTTTGCAACGCAAACGGATACGACTACTCTTATTGATGGGTTGATCGTAACGAATGGCAATGCAAATAGCACAATTAATGTTGAATCTTCTTATGGTCCAACTAAAAGCGGAGGAGGTTTATATCTCGACGGAGTAGGCTCTGATAACTTCGCATCAATCAAAGTGAACAACTGCAAATTCCTCGATAACGTTGCTTTAATTACCGGTGGCGCTATATTTTGTTATGGATTTTATGGTTCCGTTGATTTTATCATTTCCAACTCATCTTTTATAAATAATGAATCAGAAAGTGCAGGAGGGGCAATCTGTAAAATAGGTGGTTGTAATCTTGTCCAGAATTTATTGTTTTGCAACTTCGAAAATAACCAATCAGGCGATTACGGGGGAGCTTATTTTGCAGGCGATTCGAATACAAATATCGACTTAAATATAGAAGATTGTAATTTTATTAATAATGAATCTCAACATGGAGGAGCGGTTGCCAGATATGAAATAAGTGAAGCCAATTTTAATGATTTAAAAATTTCAAATTGTTTGTTTGAAGGCAATGAAGTTTTTGGGTGGGGAGGTGCAATTTTTGATGACACCTATTCATCTTTTGGAGATATCTACCTAAATAACTGCAATTTTATCATGAATACTTCTGGTTGGGGAGGTGGAGTTCTTTGGACAGAAACACTTGAAACAAGAACTCTTGATGCCATGAATTGCAACTTTATAGAAAACAGTAACGAAGCAATAGTACTGGATAATTTTAATTTTTCTTCAAAAAATAACCTGTTTTATAAAAATAGAAGATGTATCACAAGTACAGCGAATATAGAAATCATTAATAACACCTTTTATAAAAATTTTGCTCTATATAATAGTTCAATAGTTAAGGGTGGCAAAGTGACTGTTTCAAATAGTATTTTTTGGGAAAACGAAGCCAATTTCTTTTCTTCCTTTAGCAGTCTCGAAATTGGAGCATCTATTTTTGATGCGGAATCATGCGATTCAATTTCAAGTCAGGGCTCCTCAAATATCAATTGCCACCAGGATGTACTTTTCAATATCGATCCACTATTCCGCGATACTGCCAACCTCGATTTTTCTTTGTTTTCCTGTTCCCCGGCAATCAATGCCGGAGACACTGAGCTTATCAATACCCTTGGGATTTTAGAAGATTTAGCTGGTAACAATCGAATAATTGATGGTTTTGTGGATATTGGCGCTTACGAACAAGCAGTATTTTCAGTGGCATTGGATAGTGCGAAAAATGAAACCTGTTTTGGCAATTCCAACGGAGCGGTATATATAAGCAGCTCTGGAAACCCTCCTTTTGATATTTCATGGCAAAGTGGAAGTGATAGTGGATCGAATACAACTGGTTTATCTCCGGGAGCGTATAATATTATAATCTCTGATGCGGATGGATGCAGTGACTCGCTGACTGTCCAAATTGAAGCAGCAACTGGTTTAATGACCAATTTTGAGAGCAACGATGCTACCGGAGCCGGTGTGGCTGATGGTTTTATAGATTTTGAAGTTCTAGCTGGTGGTACGCCCGGATACACTTATGAATGGAATACCGGAGCAACCACAGCTTCCATTTCTGATTTGCTTCCGGGTAACTACGTCCTTACAGTGACCGATGCTATTAATTGTAAATATGGTTTTGCCTTTACTGTTGGAGTTACATCCGCAATTGACAATTTAGAAGAAGAAATTAATTTCCGAATCCATCCGAATCCGGTTTCCGATTTTTTACTCATCGAAATAGAAAATCCGATTTCAGAGGCATTTGAATTTCAGCTATTTGATGAATTAGGGCGAGTGGTTTTGAAAAGTGATTTACCTTTTTTACAAAACAAACATCAAATTAATGCCCAGCAAATCTCCAATGGATTTTATCATTATTGTATCGTCCATGATCGTTCAGTGATGAAAACAGGAAAATTGGTGGTATTTAGAAACTAAACTTAAACCGCATAAAAATCACCGTCGCCGGGCTTTCGTAATTATTTTCCTGCGATTTGGAAAAGCTCACTTGCCCGATCAAATCAAAATCCCAATTTGCTGCAATGGAGTAAGTTATCATTGGATTGATAAAAAGAGCCTGATCATAAGATGGACTGTAAATTAAAGCTAATCCTCCGTTAAGGATTGGCGTAAATGGATAAGAAACCTGCGTAAAAACAGAATATTTATAAGGGTATAAATTTTTCGCTGAAACATCAAAAACAAAGATAGTCCCTCCACCTAAAGCGAGACTATCTCTACCATTGCTATTGTACAAAAATCCGCCGTTGATATACAAACTATTTTGAAAGGAATAATCGACTCCGATCGTGCCTGCAAAACTATTGGCTACCGTGTCTTGCAAAGAATGAAAATAAGTGAGTTCCCCTTTAAAACTTGCGTCTTTAATATTGCCTGCCCAGCCTCCTCCGAAGGTCAAATCTTCTTGCATGATCCCTGCCAGTACTTGAAAATCGTAATTCCATTTATTGGTTTTCCACAAAATCCCAGCAACTGCATCTTCTTTTTTGTCAAAAGCTTTTATTGCAAACTCAATGCTTGATGCAAAGCCTGTGTAATATTTTAAACGAAAGGCATCAGTCCCCGGCCGCTCCTCATAATCGAAATCCGTAAAAGAATAAGCGTTAAATATATCGTTGGGATTCCAGGCGGTATTAATGCCCCAATTGATTCGCTGACGACCTAAACGTACTTCCCAACTTCCTTTTGTAAAATCCATATACAAACGATCAAGCATACTGTGAATGATAAAATCATTCCGCTCAAAAATGATCACGGAAAGGTCGAAAAAGTCATTTGCCGTTTCTTCCAATGATTTGGCGTAAAGAGGATTAACTTTTACAAAATCGCCATAGAAAATCCGGTTTCGCATATCCGCGCGAAAAGTAAACTGATCATCGATGTACCAGGTAAAATTGAGCCTGTTGTGGATCAGATTATCTAACAACAATAATGTAGTATCCAAAACAGGAATTTTTACAAAATTCAAAGACTGCAAAGTCTTTACATAACCTGTCATTTGGAAGCTTTTGGGTTTTTCCTGAGCAGATAGGCTCAACGGAATGCAAAGCAAAAGAATTATCCAACCTTTTTTCAAACTCAATCTACCGCGTTTCATCAGAAATAATTTTTCCATCATCGAGTGTGATGACTCTTCTGGCACGGTCAATCACCCGCTGATCATGTGTTGAAAAAACAAAAGTTATCTTTTCTTCTTTGTTCAACCTCGCCATAATATCCAGCAAATTAGTCGTGGAATGTGAATCCAGATTTGCAGTAGGTTCGTCCGCCAAAATAAATTTTGGCTTGGGCGCTAAAGCTCGGGCAACTGCGACCCTTTGCTGTTGACCTCCTGAAAGTTGGGACGGTCGACGGTTGATGTTATCTTCTAAACCAACTGCGGTTAACAATTCTTTTGTTCTGGCATCTCGTTCAGCTACGGGTCTGTTTTGCAAAAGCATCACAAATTCCACGTTTTCTTTGGCGGTCAAAACAGGAATCAGGTTGTAAGCCTGAAATACAAAGCCGATGTTGTCTTTTCGAAAATCGATCAATTTATTATCAGAAAGCTTGGAAATATCCTGTCCATCAACTTCAACATAACCGGAAGTTGGACGGTCCAACCCACCGATAATATTGAGCAGTGTCGTTTTTCCGCAACCTGAAGGACCTACGATTGCTGTAAATTCTCCTTCCTTGATTTCGAGATCGATGCCATTGACTGCATGCACCGGGATCGTATCCGGATTATATGTTTTATAGATTTCTTTTGTTTTAATGACTGCCATTTCTATTAGTTATTTAGTTTGTAGTTTCAAGTTATTAATCCTTCTAACATTCTATCTTTTTCATCTTCTAACCTCTTATCATCTTAGTTATATTTTCCTAATCGCATCCACCGGTCGGAGGCTGATCGCTTTATATGCCGGATAAATCGATGCTAATATTGCGGTAATTACTACGGACAAACCTAATTGGATATAGATATCAGCATTCAAATCAGGATACACAATTGTTGACATTCCAAACTGCTCCATACCTCCAGCAAAAGCAGAAAGGTCAAGCCCATTTTTGGCTAAATAGGTAACCGTCAGCCACCCCAGCGCCAAACCGATCGGTGCACCAATAAAGCCTAACAAAATTGTTTCAAACACGACCATTCCAAATACTTTCATTTTATTCATGCCAATTGACATCAGCATTCCGAGTTCCCTTGTTCGTTCCAACACAGCCATCAACATGGTGTTAATGATTCCGAAAATCAGCGCCAGCATAAAAATGATAATAAAAATAGTTGCAGAAACACCGATTTGAGATTCGTACAAATTGATGTCAGGAGAGATTTCTCTATAATTTTCAACCAACAAGTCTGGAAAAGTTGTTTTCAAAGCTATTTGAGCGGAGTCCAAATCTGAAGGATCATTTAAAAATATTGCAATTTCATGAGCGACATCTCCATTGCCGAGCAATCGATTTACATCATTTCTAAGAACAAAAACATTTCCTTCATCAAACGGTGTGTTTTCAGTATTAAACAATCCAACGATTCGAAATGCACCTGCAACAATATCTCCTGATAAATCCTGAAATTGAAGGACTACCTTTTTGCGGAGCTTCAATTTTAGCTTTTTAGCTAATCGTTCGCTTATCAGGATTTGATTTTTTTTATCTGCTTCAAAATATTCACCCTGCTTAATTTTTTCAGTAAATTTCGTCACCAGCATTTCGGTCTCAGGATCTACTCCGCGAATCGCCACACCTCTTGCTCCTCGTGAAGTGGCTAACATTCCATTAATGACAATTCGGGCAGTTGAAGCTTGTACAAATTCATTTTGGTTGATTTCAGCTAACTTTTCATTCGGATTTTCCATAAAATATTTCACTTCCTGATCTTCTTTAAACTCAGGTTTATGGATTTGGATATGAGAAGTTTGGAGCCGAATAGCGTTGTTGACATAACTTTTGACCATTCCAAATGAAAAACTCAAAAGAGAAATCAATGCCCATACTCCGATCGTTACTGACCCCAACACCACAAAACTCCTCAAAGGACTTCGCCAAATATTTAGCCACGCGATTTTAAAAACCATTTTATTCGTTTTTGAAATTGTAATATTTATTATTTATTTCAAGTTGGGATAATGTTGAATCCAACTGAAATCGTTCAAATTATATTCTCATTGCATCAACCGGATATAAATTTTTAATCTTCCAAAATGGATACAAGGCCAATATCGTTGTTGCAATAAAAATGATTATTGCCTGTGTAAAAAAGACGTTGAATTCAAAAGCGAAGGGCATCACAGGATCGATCCCAAATTTTTCATAAGCTTCAACTGCCCCATCTCCCAATTTTCCCATATCAATCGGATTCAGTTTGTAATAATAGCAGATTGGGATACTGATTAAAATTCCAGCAATTGAACCAATGAAACCAACTAAAACAGTTTCCCACCAAATGATTGAAAACAATTTCCAACGGCGCATTCCGATAGATACCAAAACTCCGAATTCGTACTCTCTTTCTTTGGTCATCATGAGAATAGTCCCAAAAATGGCAAATGTGATGATAAAATATAAAAGGCCCAAAACGAGTAGCCCGCTTCCTTCGTCCAACTCCCTGGCTTCCAGCAAGTCTGGCATCATTTGCTCCCAATTTTTTACTTCATACTTTTCATTGTCCAATTTTGAATACGCAGCTTTCAAAACAGCAGGAACCTGATCTCGTTGTTCAATTTTTAATACAACTGAAGTCACCATATTTTCGGCACCATAAAATTTTTGAGCTGCTTTCAAAGGCAAATAAACCAGCCTTTTGTTCAAATCAGGTAACGCAAATTTGAACATCCCTTTTATTGGAAATTTAGCAGCTGCATTGGCACCGTGATATCCCTGGCTAATCAAAACCAGCGTGTCACCGAGTTTCACCCCTAGCTTTTCAGCAACTCCTTCAGCAACAAAAGCAGCTTCATCGTTGGCATCGAGATAATTCCCTTCGGTGAGTCTGGATTTTACACCAGTCATATCATCTTCTTTTTCCGGATCAATCCCAATTACCAAAACTCCAGTTGTCAAATTCTTTTGAGAAGCCAGTGCGAAAGATTCAATTCTGGGTATTACACTTTTTACATCTGGAATTTCTTGTTCGAGTGCTTTTAATTCGTCATTAAAAACGATTGCATTATCAAGGATTTGCTCATCCCAATACCCATTGCTATGTACCTGAGCAAATCCAAAATATAGGTTTACGGTATTGTCAACAACTTTGTCCCATACCCCTTTTTGAAACGACACCATTACGGAAGCCATGAATACTGCAAAAGCAACAGCCGCTGCTGTAATTATAGTTCTTCGTTTGTTTCGCCAGATATTTCTCCAAGCTAGTTTTAAAACCATTGTATTAGTGTATTTTAGAAAATCAGGCTCGCATTGCCTCAACAGGTTTTAAGCCTAAAATTTTCAATAAAGGGTATAAAGCCAAAATCGTAGTGATGATAAACATGATAACTGCCTGCTCAAAAAATATGTTGAATTCGAAGGCAAAAGGCAGCACCGGTTCGATCCCAAAGTTTTCATAAACTTCAACCAATTCTTCTCCACCCATTACACCCATATCTATTGGATTTACATTATAATAGTAACAAATTGGAATGCTGATGAAAATACCCACAATTGCGCCGATCAATCCAAGAAAGACCG
This sequence comes from Saprospiraceae bacterium, assembly GCA_965220465.1. Lineage (GTDB taxonomy): Bacteria > Bacteroidota > Bacteroidia > Chitinophagales > Saprospiraceae > JAHDHW01. The sequence goes on from CBDCPZ010000014.1 coordinate 82,752, forward strand.
TTTCGAGCCAAACGCCTAACATCAATTTCCATTTTTGCATTCCTATTGAGACCAGAATCCCAAACTCGTGCTCTCGCTCTTTGGTCATCATCAGGATAGTCCCAAAAAGGGCAAAAGAAATAATGAAATATAAAATGTATAATATCAAATTGGAACTCCCTTCTTTGAGTTCGCGGGTTTCGACAAGTGATGGGATCATTTTTTCCCAGTCGATAATTTCAAATTGTTCATTATCCAAAATAGTTTCAGCAGCTAAAACCGCTTGAGGAACTTCTTTCTGTCCTTGAATTTTTAAAACGAGCGAGGTTATTTTGCCTTCTGCACCATAGAAATATTGTGCACCTGGGAGCGAAAGATAGACCAATCTTTTGTTCAAATCAGGCAAAGCAAATTTAAAAATCCCTTTGATTGGTAACTTGCCAGCGGCATTGACGCCATGATATCCCTGACTGATCAAAATCAAGCTATCGCCAAGTTCCAAACCTAGTTTTTCGGCAACTCCGGAACCGATAATTGCTCCATTATCGTCTGGTTTCAAATACGAGCCTTCGATCATTCTCGATTTGATACCTGTCATCTCATCCTCCTTGGCAGGGTCAATTCCAATCACCATCACACCGGTTGTCAAATCCCCCTGTGAAGCCAAAGCAAAAGATTCAATTCGTGGAACGAGATCATTAATTTCGGTTATTTCACCGTGAAGATTGTTTAGGTTTTCATCAAAAGATATGGCATTATCAAGTGTTTGCTCATCCCAGTATCCAAGCCCGTGAACCTGCGCATAACCGAAAAAAGAATTGATGGAACTTTCAATAATTTTATCCCAGGTGCCTTTTTGAAATGATTGTAATATTGAAGCCATGAATACGGCAAAAGTAATTGCACTAACTGTTATAATTGTTCTTCGTTTGCTTCGCCAAATATTTCGCCAGGCCAGTTTGATTAACATTTTTGTTTATTGTTTCACTTAAAAGGTGTTACTTTCTTTGCTGTTTTTTTGAATTAATCATCTGCTCAAGACTAAAATTTATCGTATTCTTTTCATGTTTTGAACAGAAAAGAAAGAGTCGTCAATTTTTATATCAAACTCCAGAGAGACATACTCCATAATTGTCTTATTTCCTTCTTCCTCTTCAGGGATGACCTCCATAATCGAAGGCAGTATTTTTCCTCCCAGGTTTTTGATATTTTTACCACGCATTGTATTCACCAAATAACCGTCTTCGTCATAAAACTCTGTCTTCAATTGCAGATATTCCTCTTTTGAAATCCACGAATATATTTTTCCCCAAACTACCGCAGCGCTTTCTTTTGGCGTCAATTCAATTTTCCAGCATTCTCTCCCTTCAATTGTTTCTACTCCAATGTGTTTGTGTGTGTAATCCACTACAATGGACGATTGTTTTACCAAATCATCATTATTAAAATCTGATCCCATCCAGCTTTGCGACATCATGCTTGGAGGCATTTTGATGGTACGATCGATGGTTGGTTGCCAGTTCCACATTTCTTTTTCACGTTTCAGAAAAGCTGTTCCCTTATCTCGAGCCGGAGAAGTCACTAAAATCAACGCCTTTTCGTCACCAAGACTCCAGGCTTTCATTACCATTTCCCGTTTCCAGGTCGGTCGTACAATCGTCATTTTCATTTGAGCCAAGCTGGAATTCCCTCTCACCCTTTCATCTGCTTTTTTAATGATTTCGAGTGCTGTTGGATCTCCTTGTTGAAAGCTATAAGTTCCAAATGCGACCAAAGCCAGCAATGCAAATACAATTTCGAATCTGTTTTTCATGATTTCTTTTTACATTAATTGTGATACAATAATTCAATAATTTAGACTTATAAAAGCCAAATTTTACTTGGGTGTACAAAACTTCTCTATCATGTAATCTTTCATTTCTTCCAGTGGATAATCTTCTCCTATATGCATATAATGCATCATCATTCCATCCAAAGAGGCTCCAAACAAAAGTGCTTCTTTTAAAGGATCTTCAGCTCCGGTTTTTGTGAAGAGGTCAATGCCTAATTCCATCGCCATTTTATTTTTTTCGGTTATTACATCTTCAATTGGAGTCAGAACATCACCCTGAAAAGCCAAAGAAGTCACTAATTTCCAATAATGCAAATTTGATTTGATCATTTCTACGGAAGTTACCAAAAGAGTTTGCAACTGTTTAAAAGGATCATCGGATTGACTCATCGCCTCTTCCATAATATGTTCTCCAGTTTCGATTGCTTCGAGAATAATCTTTTTCAACAAATCTTCTTTGCTTTCAAAGTAATTGTAAATCAACCCCTTAGACACACCTGCTTCCTTTGCAATTTTGCTAATTGAAGTGCTGTGATAGCCATTATGACCAAACAATTCCAAAGCCGCTTGCATGATTACATCCATGCTTTGCTGCCTGATCTCCTTAAATTGTTCTTTTGTTTTTGGTGCCATATTTTTGATTGACTGTACGGTCAGTCAAAAGTATATTAAAATAAAACAACTTGCAAAGTTTGAAAGATAAATTCATCATAAAATCAGACGAAGCATTAATAACTTCAGACTAAAAAAATAAATCTCCAAACCAATTGTTCAGGTAAAATTATTAATATTTTTACACAATTCAAATTATATTTTTAGATTAGTCTAAAAATATAATTTACAACTGTAATTTTGGAAAAAGAAAATAACTTTCCACCTTTGCCTTTGAATAATAAACTTTACCTATGCAAAGTCTAAAAGGAATTAGTATTTTATTCCTCTTTCTTTTCCTTCCAAATGGAATATTTGCCCAACTCAATGTCAAGGCCGGGTATTCCGCCAGTTATGCTGATCCGACTATCAATAATGGAATATTACAAGCTTACAATGCTGAACGACCCTGGCTGGATAAGACATTTTCGGATGTCCATTTTCTTTCCGGACTTGTTTTGGGTGCACGGTATCGATTTGACTTTGTAGCGATTGATGTATCCTGGTATGGGCGTTTTAAAAGGGTTCAGGTTGAAGGAATAGACCCAACATTATCCACCGCCTATGAAAGGAGACTCAATTATAATTTTAATTCTTATTCAGTAGGTATTGAAAACTTTATTGGCAGTTTTAGCCTTGGTGCTTCCGTAGATATTAATAAAACAGGCGTTCGAACTCAAAAAACCGGAAGAGACGATCGGTTTTCGGTTATTGATCAATGGGGCTATGGCAGCCACTTTTTTATAAGTTACAACGTGAAATCAACACAATTGCAATTTAGCATTCGACCATTTATCCAGATTCCCTGGACGAATGTTGATCTGACTCCGCTTTCAGAAGAACTTGAGGTAAGTGTAACCGGCGATCAAAAAGAAAATTTCAGAAACTTTGGAATTATGTTTATTTTCTTCAATGGCCCTCAATGAGTTTGACTAATTCAAATAAGCACAAAAAAAAGAGTGGTTTAAAAAAACCACCCTTCAAATGAAAAAAGGAACTTTACGAATTCGACTAAACTATCTTTGTACTAATACTATTTTACCGGTGGATCTGTGTGTTTTTGACTGAAGAGTAAAAAAGTAAATACCTGCTTCTTTAAAATCTTCCTTTTGTAATGTTATTTGATTATAACCTGCTATAAATTCCTTTTCGATCATTTTAACAACATTTCCAGAAATATCCTGAATGCTAAATGTCATGTGTGTGCTTTCCTTCAAATCAAAACTAATTTTTGTTTCTGCCTCAAATGGATTGGGCTGGCTTGGATAAATTGTAAACCCTGCATTATCTGATTGTTGGATTGTATAATAAGGAATATACATTTTCTCAATTTCAAACGGAATTTCTTCTGTAAATCGGCTAATCTCTTCACCTAAGGATTTGGTCTGATCAACATTACAATTGAATTGATTATCCTGTATGATAACGTAGGTAGTGCAATAATCCCAATTGCCACTTTTATCCTTTACCCAAAAGTCAACCGAATTGACTCCCGTTGAGTAGCAATCAAATGTAACTGATTTCGATTCCGCGGAAGGAGGCGAGGTTTGTTTATTCCCCAGGGAAGGTGACACAATCCGAAATTCTTCCAGTTCACAATTATCGTAACTACCCTGATCAAAATCAGCTGCCTGTATTGTTACCTTGCCATTGTCGGGTAGTAGCTCTACCATGAGGCCATTAATACAATTTGAGGTAGGAGGCTGGCAATCTTTTATTGTAAAAAAGTATTCACACTGAACCACGTTTTCGCAAGCATCTTTAGCATACCATGTGATTTTATGTTTACCATAGGGAAAAATATCGCTTGCATTATTTGTAATGCCGTTAAAATCTAAATCACCGTCGTTATTCAAATCAATTTCATAATAGTATTGGATTTCTTCAGTAGCGGTGCAATCATCAATTGCCTCTGCTTTCAAATTGATGAAATCCGGACTACAATCGAATCTGGAAACACAAATTTCTTTATTCCGAGTTTCGGAAATAAATACTGGAGCTGCAGATTTCAGTAAACTCAACTCTTGAACATATTCCCAGGTGCCATTTTCAATATTTTGATTGTCCAATCGCTCATCAACCACAATCCATTTTCTATATATTTTATTGCAACCTAATAGCTCATGTTGGTATATACTATCTTGAAAGGTGACTTTTATTTGGTTGATCTCGCTACTTGTAATAACCGGTACACCCGATATAGTCGGATCAGCAAGAACATCGCAATTATTAGTCTCAAAATCACAAGGCCAGATGATGCCATCATCTGGATTTGAATCTTCACAGTTTGTATCAGTAATATAAAATGAACTACTATTATTCGCTATATTCAAGTTCGGTTGAGCTTGCAAAGGAAAGGAAATACTTACCACAAAAATGAGCGAATAAAAGTTTCTCATAATTTAATTTGTTAACGTCAAAAATGTAAGTTCAAATTGCCAATAACGACAATCGAAAAAGAGGGGATTATCAGAAAAACCATAAGTTTTTCAAATAAAAAGTACGCAACATTCAAATAATGTTGACCGAAGTGTATTTTATAGTTTCTGAAAAGCTAGTAGGAGGGAATATGCTTTTGAAAATAAGTTGAGAAGTCGTTGGAAAATTTTAAAAAAGGATAAGTTTTGGTTAAAAGAGCTTGGATGCCCTTTTGATACTTCTCATAATTTTTGTTTTTGTTTTGTCCCCGATGAAAGTGTTTAAAATGTCAAAATTGTAAGATTCGTTTTTTGTCGTGTCCCGTATAAATGTAAAATTGTAAAAAGTTGGTTAATATGGTTGTTTGGTTGTCGTTCCTAAGAATATAAAATGTCCTCATTAATTACAATACAAATATAAACTAGTTTAACATAGCGATAAATACCTCGAAAACGGTATTTTTTATATTATAAAATAATATTTGTATAAAATTTATTGAAAAAGAAAAGCCCTGCAACTATAAAGTTACAGGGCTTAAACGGTTTTTTGGGTTTATCTTTTTATTGAACTGATAATTCAAAAGTCTTTCCTGAACCATCCTCCGCAAGGATTCGAATCATATACAATCCGGGAACAGTCGGCGTTTGAATATTTTTATTTGTAATTCCACTACCAACTTCAAATACCTCTGATTGAATTAACTTTCCAACAGCATCGTACATCATTAAATTAATATGATGGTTAGCATCTGCATTAAATTCAAGTGTAGTTGAAGCTCCACTACTCACAGGATTCGGATATATTTTTAAATCGAAAGCCAATTCAAGATCAAAAGCAGCATTGATTATTCCACCTACGGTATAAGTAAATTCTTGCTCACATCCATTGGCATCAGTAACCACAACGGTATAAACACCTCCATTCAGGTGATTTATATTTTGGGTAGTTTCTCCATTACTCCAAAGGAATTCATAAGGAGCCGTTCCACCCGAAACATTTATTGAAATTGCTCCATTATTGTCGCCGGTGTTTTCAACAATTGATTCAGTTGTTTGAATAGCAGTCAAAACAACCAAGGTTAAATTAACAGTACTATCACAACCCATTGTTGAAGGAATAACATCTGAATAATTACCGCTTTGAGAATAAACATTAGCACCGACAGAATAAGACTCTCCGGCACAAATCGTTTCGCTCACATCCACAATGTAATTTTCAGCAACTTCCAAATTGAGCGTAACTTCCATTGCGCATCCGGCACCTGTCGTTATATTGTCAACATAGGTACCGCTTTGGGTATAAGTGTTATTTCCCAGTGTATATGATTCACCGTCACAAATTATTTCATCAAGAATGGATGCAGAAGGTTCAACAACCAAGGCCAAAGTAACTATACTATCACCACATCCGCTGGTCGCAGTATAAGTGAATTCCCAATTGCCAGACTCAGAATATTGATTTCCTTCGTACATAAAAACATCCCCTTCACAAATGGTTTCCTCTAAAAGAGTTGATGTTTTATGAACAATAAGATTTAGTGTTACAACACTATCGCAAATGCCTTGTACAGGATAACTTTGTGTATAAATACCAGTCTCTGTAATTACATTACCGTCAAATGTGTAAGAATCTCCTTCACAAATTTCTTCATTAATGGATGACGAAGGAGTAGGATTTACAGTAAGGTTCAAAGTAACTTCCGTTTCACATCCTGCAGAGGTTTCGACATTGACTACATAAGTTCCTTCATCATAAAATGTCTCATCACCCAGATCGTATCCGTTACCTTCACAAATCGATTCATTAACTACTGAATACGGTGCATGGACAGTTAAATTCAATGTAACGGTACTATCACAACCCTGGGAAGAAATGAAGGTTTCTTCAAAAGTACCCGTTGAAATATAGTTTTGAGTTCCAAATACAAAGAATTCACCTTCACAGATTTCTTCGTTTAATGTTAAGTTATAAGTAGGCTTAACAGTTAGTTCAAGTATAACCGTACTATCACAACCAAAGTTTGAAGTAAACGTTTCTTCATACATACCCGAAGTTGTTAACGTCTGATTACCAAAAACAAAGGTTTCACCCTGGCAAATTTCAGCATCAAGGTTTACACCAGAAAATTCGTTTACAACAGTTAAATTCAATGTAACGGTACTGTCACAACTCGCTGAAGAAACCAACTGAGCAACATGTGTCCCCGTTGTTGAATAACTACTTCCGCCCATTAAATAAGCATCTCCGCTGCAAATTTCAGCGTCAATAACTGTATTGGCTGGGTGAACAGTTAAATCAAGCGTTAAAACACTTTTACAAGCTCCAAAACTAAATGTATCTATATAAATACCTGACTCATGATATACACTTGATCCAACGACCACACTATCCCCCTCACAAATCGTCTCTGTATTTTTTAAAACATAAGTACAACTAAAAACTGACACCGCATCATCCACACTTCCTGCAGCATACATATTTTTACTATCAGGACTAACAGTTAAACCAATTGCTCCATCAAGCCCGTTAACATCAGTGTCTGTATCAAAAACTGCACTTTCAAAAGTTAATAAACCATCAGTCAAATTTCTTCTAAAAGCAACTATTGCATCATCATTGCTGGAAGTAACATATATATGCTCACCATCATTACTGATAACTAATTTTGTCGGACCATTCATCCCTTCTACTCCATCAATACCGTTCTTTAGATTGCCAACATAGGTCAAACTACCATCAACGTTATTTCTGTTGAATATTGCCATTGCATCGTCATTAAACCCTGTAGCGTATAGCTGTAATCCATTTGGACTTACTTCCACTGAATTAACCCGATCAAGGCCATTGATGCCATTAACACCATCTTCTACAATCCCTGAGTAAGTCAGCGTACCATTTGTCTCATTTCTATTAAATATTGAAATTGCATTATCATAATAACCGGCTACGTAGACATTTTTACCATCATTACTAACATCCACTGCACTTGCTCTATTCAAGCCATTTACACCATTTACACCATCCTTAAACACTTCAACAAAACTAAGCTGGCCAGAAACAACATTTCGGCTAAAAACAGCTAAAGCGTGTTCCCAAAATCCAGTAACATAAATATTTTTACCATCCGGGCTCAGAGTGATAGAATTTGCTCCATTGAGACCGTCAACACCACTAATTTCATCTTTATATCTTTCAATATAAGTTAACTCTCCGGTTAAAAGATCTCTTTCAAAAAGAACAATAGTCTTATCCCAGAAACCTGTAGCATATACATGAGCTCCATCCTGGCTTACTACTAACGCATTAATTCCATTTAAACCATCTGTTGAGGCTCCATCTTCAATTTTATGTACATATTCAAGTGAACCGTTAAGAGTATTTCGATCAAAGACAACTAATGCATCAGCATTGTTTCCCGCTGCATAAATGTTTTTACCATCAGGGCTCATTGTAACCGCCGTTGATCCATCCAAACCTGAAACTCCCATTCCCTCTCCTGTTTCGGAATCCATAAAGCTCAATGTCCCTGTGTTTTCGTCAATATCAAAAATGGCTAACGAAGCAGATCCGAATCCAACAACGTACATATTTATACCATCATCACTGTTTATAAAAGAAAGTGGATAGGAGATGCCGCTGACTCCGTTCAATCCTTCCTGAACCATGGTTATATGTTGCAAATCTCCAGAGTTGGCATCTCTGCTAAAAACAGAAACTGCGTCCTCATTTGTACCATTTACATAAACATAATTATCATCTGGGCTAACACAAACTGCAGTGGCTCCGGAAATACCCGCAATTCCATTTTGGCCATTAACATAAGTATTACTATAAGTCAACTCACCCGTGCCTGGAAAACGCTCAAAAACGGTCACCGCATTATCATCCTGACTTGCTACGTAAACATTTTTGCCATCATTTGATACCACAACCCCGTATGCTCCTTGTAACCCCAGGACTGGCCCTTGGTTATTTACATGTGCTTCTAAATATGACAATTCTCCTGTTGTTAAATTACGATCAAATACAGTTAAGGCATGCTCTCCAAAACTAGATACATAAACATTTTTACCATTTGGACTTATAGTAAGCGCCAATGGGTAATTCATCTCTGTAATATCTCCTGTTTGATCTTCTAAAACCTGAATCAACGTTAATGTACCTGTAATTACATTTCTGCGGAATACAGCAACTGCATTATCATCAGGACCTGTTACATAAACATGATTACCATCTGCGGGAATATCAATATGGTAGGCTCCATCGATTCCATCAATTCCATTGACCCCGTCTTTATAAGTAGTTATATAAGTCAATTGACCGGTCAACACATTCCGTTTGAAAAGAACAATTGCATCATCAATTGTTCCGGCAACATACACGTGATTACCATCTGGACTAACTTTTATTGAAAAAGCGCCGCCTAAGCCATTAACACCTTCTATTTCATTTTTTTTGGTTTCTATAAAACTTAATAATCCCGGAGAAGGAGAAGATACGTTCCGCTCGAATACACTTATTGCGTTATCATTATAGCTGGATGTATAAACGTGTGCTCCATCAGGGCTTATATCTACTGAGCTGGCATTTTCCAGAAGGGGTCTGTTCATCCCGTCAAAAACTAAGCCTTCAAAATAAAGCTGTGCACTTGATTGAAAAGTAGCTGAGATTGCAAGGACTAGAATTAAAACGAGTTTGAGGTAACAAGTTGGTCTCATCAGTTGTTGATTTTTTAGAAATTGTTCTATTAATTAGCTTAATAGATTTGTGAATATTGTTGATCAGGAGGGGGGTGTGACTATTAAATAATTGTTTTTTCAAATCATGAACATATATAATTGATTCACAATTTGTTAAAACAGATTTAAGGTCTTTTAACAATAATCAAAACCCATACCAAACCCCTGGATGAATGTAAGTTGTTATTTAAACTTACATTTCAAATGGTTGTGTATTGGTTATATGGAAAGGAATTGTTGGTAGGAATAAAATCAAGTTTTTTAAAAAATTAAAAAACGTTGACTTCTATTTTCATGATTTGGCTTAATTCTTTTTTCGATGGCAATAAAAAATCTATTAACTTAGTTGTTTGTTCTTTTAATATAAAAATGCTGGGCATTCAACTTTTGCCGGTCTTCTATTCGGTTTTTTGAAATCAATAATTTGCACAATTGAAAATTCTGGTCCTCCGTTTCCATAACTTACTTTATTGAGCGAGGAAACCGTGATGTCAAATGTAAACGTCATAAAAGTATTTTGAATATCTAAACGCACTGCTCCTATTATAGCATCTGTTCCAAAATGATCCTTTGAAATATTTGACCTTAACCAGGCACCAAAATAAATTGAAGTTGGCCTGCTTTGGCGGCGATCTTTGCTTGCCCGATATTTCCAAAATGAACCAACCGTCGTTTCTTTGTGAGGCCCTTGGCTAGCGTACAAAAAACTAGGTTTTAGAACTGATCTTTTATTAAGTTTCAAATCACCGGTGCCATGAACCACAAATTTTCTGTACAAAAACAAATCAGCGTCATTATTTTCATCATTAAAAAAGGAGACATAAGGCTTATTGATATGACTTAGAGAGGCCCCCATATGAAAAGCAATATCTTTATTAACATTATGAAACCAACCGATCCCAGCTGAAAGATCCCAAAAACGGATTTTATCATTTGCTCCATTTTGGATGGCCGGCTCATCGTCAAAAGCAATGATCTTTGAATAATCAACACTGTTGGAGACCACTGAATTTTGTAAACCAAAAGAAAGAAAATTTTTCCCTTTATCAATTGACTTCATATAGGAAAAGTTCAAACCTATTGAATTGGTTTTGAAATCCAAATCCCCAGCTTTATCTGTTATTATTTGAAGACCTCCACCAACTATATCGCCATTTCTCAATTCGATGATTTTCATATCCATCGAACCTGCTATAGATTTATAAGCATTAGTCACACTTTGCCATTGGCTTTTGGTGTTTGCAATAAAACGCATATCTCCGATAAAAAGACCGGTCATCGCTGGATTGAGCAGCGTAGGTGAAGCGTGTATTTGGGAAAAATGTACATCCTGAGCTGATGTACTCAAAGTGGTTAAAAGGCAAAGTATTATAAAAAAACTTTGTATAGTTCTTCTCATGGGTTATGTGTTGGTATGGTTGTATTTGTTGTCTTAAAACGGAGGGAAAGTAAAATGGGAGGGATTGTGATACGGAGGGTTCAGTACTATCCATAAATTCCAACTATCATGCCAACCAATGTTTCTTTTTTGGAATAGTTTGGTGCATTTGATTATGCCGCGCTCCACGACGTTTAGTACATTGTATTGAAATCAAGTTAAACAAATAGGGCTGATCGATTAAATTCGACCAGCCCTCTAATCAGACTTTAAAAGTCCAATGTCATACAGAATGCTTTACATTTTAAATATTTTGACGATCTCTTTTTTGAGATTTTGAATTGTTTCTTATTTTAATAAAGTTATATTTCCGGTTTTTGTAAACAATTTATTATCAAGGCAATGCCCTTCAAAATAATACACATAAACCCCTGGGTTGAGTTTCTCTCCTCTATAAGTACCATCCCAAAGTGTGTCAATATTTTTCGTTTCAAAAATCAACTCTCCCCATCGGTTATAGATTCTCAACAATGAGACATCGTTTACACCTTCATATTTGATTTTGAAATAATCATTCGAACCATCACCGTTTGGTGAGATAATATTAGGCACTTCGAAATGACTAAAACTACATCCGTCTTCAAGTTCCAAATATATTTCATCTGAATTGATACAGCCAAATTCATTTTCAACTGTCACCAAATAAGCCAGGCTAACAGTTGGCTCAGCTCGGTATTCCTTGCAATCTTCGCAAACTACTTCACCGTTGACATACCAGGTAATCAAAGCATTAGGATCACTTGAAACCGCAGAAAGCGTAATTGCTTCATTTTGTACAACACTTGCGTCACTTGATAGCGTAAGAGACGGAGGATGGTTCACAACAACCGTAACTGTTGTTTGAGTCGTAGTTCCTAAACAGCTTTCTGCCGAAACAGTATAAGTTGTAGTTTCCCTTGGATTAGCAATTGGATTAGTACAATCCACGCAACTTAAACCTTCAGCTGGAGACCAACTGACATTGCTGCTTCCTTCAACCAACAACTGCACTTCTTCGCCAAAGCAAATTTCCTGATCTTCAGCAATCAGCTCAGTGCTTTCTTCGATGAACAAAGAAGTCGTTACGGTACTGTCACATCCTGAAGCTGCTGTAAATTGCTCGATATATTCTCCTTCATTGGTTCGGTAGGCTCCAGCCAGATAAATACTATCGCCTTCACAAATTACTTCTTCAACATAAATATCGGAACCATTGATTATTTCAACCACAAAATTGATCAAACTATCGCAACCGTTTTGGTTATAGTAGGTCTCATAATATTCTCCTTCCTCAGTATAATAAACACCATCAACTAAAATACTATCTCCGTCGCACATCGAATAAGGCACATCCGTCACCTGATCTTCAATAACCTGCAAGACCGTTATAATGACACTATCGCATTCATTTATAGTTTCATAAACATCTGTATAAGTACCTGAAGTTGTTTGGTCTGCACCACCTGCAAAATAACTTTCGCCTTCACAGATATCAACGGTAACCGTACTTTCATACACAGGATGAACGATAAGTTCTGTTATGATTATGCTATCGCAGCCATAAACCGCTGTTGGATAATTATCTATATAAGTCCCAGATTCAGTCTGATAATCGCCACCTACAAAAATGCTTTGGCCTTCACAGATACTTGTCTCCACCGAATTTTCGTAAACCGGATGAACAGCAAGATTTGTAATTAAAATTATAGGGCAACCATTAGTATTAATCAAGGTATCGCTATAAGTTCCTGGGGTTGTTTGGCTTACCCCATTAATCGTATAACTTTCGCCTTCACAGATATTTGCATAAATCGTTGATGTGTAAACATCAATTACCAATAAATTCATAGTGACGATACTATCGCAACCATATACAGATTCTAAAACCGCATAATAAACGCCGGTTTCAGTGTAGGAACTGTCTCCTAATTCATAAGACTCTCCTTCACATATTTGTTCTGCAAGGTTATAAACTATTTCCTCATGGACAAAAATGTTGGTTGTAACAATACTATCACAATTGGCTGATGAAGTGTAGGTGTCTACTAAAATGGTATTTTCAGTGTAATAATTACCATCGTATTCACCATTATAACACAAATCAACATCAATTGAAGTTGCTACAATTGGAGTAATATTTATTTGAGTATTTAAAATGCTATCACAACCGTTCACTGTTTGCAGAACATTTGTCAATAAAGTATCAACAGCATATACAATTCCTTCATAATCATCGCCTTCACACACTTGCACAACCGTTGTATCAGTGTAGATAGGATTTACTACAATATTCGTTGTAACGATACTATCACAGCCTGTAATTGCGCTCAAAGTATCAATCAAAGTTGAATCTGCTGTATAAGCAATTCCATCGTAGGATGCTCCAAAACATAATGCTACTGTTACCGTTTCTTCTTCAGTTTCTATTACAGTTAATGTCAGATTTACAGTACTATCACAACCATTAATATTTTTCAATTGGGTTGAATAATTTCCACTTGTAGTATAAGTATCCGCACCCATTGTATAACTTTCTCCTTCGCAGATTTCTTCAATTAATTCTGTATCAGGTGATTCTTCTAAAACAATAACTTCAACCGGATCGGAAACCTTATTACAATCTGGATTGTCAATATTTGTTATGGAATTAGAAACAAGAACCCGATAAAGTCCGGCTTCAGCTGGAGATATACTCAGAATTGTAAAAGTATTTTCAGGAACATTCACTCCTGGCAAATCATCCCAATTCAAGCCATTATTGTTACTAAACTGCCATTTATAATATGGCGTCGGATAACCAGCCGTTAAATTTGCAGTTAAAGAGACCTGTTCTTTTTCACAAACAATCGGATTTGGCGAAATATTCAATTGAATTTCTGGTCCGCAATCAATAACAGTTATCGTTTGATTATAATTAGTACTATTTCCGCATGCATCCGTTGCTGTCCAGGTTCTTTCAATCGTGTGTTGATCTACACAAATTCCTTGAGAAGATACTTCAGAATAACTAATCACAACATTATTATCACAATTATCAGTTGCTGTTAAAACCTCTGGATTCGGAATACTATCACAGCTTACTGTTAAATCTGCTGGTGCAGCACTTAATTCAGGTGATACATTATCAATCACGGTGATGACCTGATTTTCAACTATCTGATTACCACAATTATCTGTTGCTGTCCAAATACGAGTTATTGCGTAACTACTACAAGCAGTTGAGTCAACTTGCTCTGAATAAACAATGTCAACAATATCATCACAATTGTCTGTTGCAACAGGAACCGCAATGGCAGGAATTTCCCCGCACTGAACTATCGTATCGTTTGGAATACCAGATAATATTGGTTCTGTTGTATCAATAACTGTAACCTCCTGAACTGTTGAAGCGGAATTTCCACAATTATCCTCTGCTGTCCAGGTTCGTAAAATGGTATAAGAGTCTGTACAATTTCCAGGCACTGTTGTTTCGATCAAGCTAACAATAACATCTATATCGCAGTTATCATTCGCGGTTGGATTAACTACAGCAGGGATGTCATCACATTCTACAGTGATGTCAGCAGGTACACTACTCAAAATCGGATTAGTCGTATCCTCTACTGAGATTATCTGGCTTTCAGTGTCCGTATTTCCACAATTATCCGTCGCAGTCCAGGTTCGAGTAATAATGTAAGCATCCGTACAGTTACCTTGTGTTGTAGTTTCAGAAAAACTGATCTCAATATTTGTATCACAGTTATCAGTTGCGATTGGAACCGCTACCGAAGGAATAGCATTACATTCCACTGTGATATCAGCAGGAATACCAACCAAAACCGGATCAGTAATATCATCAACTGTTATCGTTTGAGTCTCGGTAGCGATATTTCCGCAATTATCGGTAACACTCCAGCTTCTGGTAATGAAGTAAGGACAGCCAGATCCGATTGTTTCATTATAATCCACCATCAGAATATTTGAACAATTATCGCTTGCTGTAACTGTTGGTGCGCTTGGAACGGTATTACAATCTACAGTCATGTCAGTAGGCACACCAACCAAAACAGGTAATGTAGTATCATCAACCGATATCGTTTGAGTTGCCGTAGCAGTATTTCCACAATTATCCGAAACAGTCCAGGTACGAGTAATTGTATATTGACAACCGGTTCCAATTACTTGGTTATAATTCACTGCTAAGCTGGTTGAACAATTATCGCTTGCTGTAACTATAGGTGCGTTTGGTATTGCATTACATTCTACAGTTACATCGGCAGGTACACCAACCAAAACAGGTGATGTGGTATCATCAACCGATATCGTTTGAGTTGCTGTAGTAGTATTTCCACAATCATCCGTGACAGACCAGGTGCGAGTGATCGTAAATTGACAACCAGTTCCAACTATCTCGTTATAATTTACTGCTAAACCGATTGAACAATCATCCGTTGCTGTAACTGTTGGTGCGATTGGAATAGCATCACATTCTACCGTTATATCCACAGGCACTCCAACCAATACAGGTGATGTATTGTCAATTACATTGATCGTTTGACTTATTGAAGTGAAATTTCCACAATCATCCGAAACAGACCAAGTACGTGTAATGATAAAAGGACAACCGGTACCGATCGTTTCAGTATAATCCACGGTTAATCCTGTTGAACAATTATCCGTCGCTGTAACTGTTGGAGCACTTGGTATCGAATTGCACTCCACTGATTCATCGGCAGGTACTCCTACTAAAACAGGATCCGTGGTATCAATTACGTTGATCGCTTGGGTTTCTATTGTTGTATTTCCACAACTGTCAGTTGTTGACCAGGATCTTGTGATTGTATAAGGACAACCGGTGCCAATCGTTTCAGTATAATCCACTGTTAATCCTGTTGAACAATTATCATTTGCAGTAACTATTGGTGCAGATGGGATCGCATTACACTCTACCGTTTCATCAGCAGGCACTCCCACTAAAACAGGATCTGTTGCATCAATCACATTGATTGTTTGCGTTGCTGTTGCCGTATTGCCACAATCATCAGTCACTTCCCACGTTCGGGTGATCGTGTATGGACAACCAGTGCCAATCGTTTCTATATAACTCACCGTCAATCCAGTCGAACAATTATCATTTGCAGTAACTGTTGGGATACTTGGAATCGCATCGCATTCTACCGTTTCATCAGCAGGAACACCCACTAAAACAGGATCTGTTGTATCAATCACATTGATCGTTTGGCTTGCTGTGGTTGTATTTCCACAATCATCCGTGACAGACCAAGTGCGAGTAATCATATATGGACAACCAGTGCCAATAGTTTCTGTATAACTCACCGTCAATCCAGCTGAACAATTATCCGTTGCTGTAACTGTTGGTGCAGTTGGAATCGCATCACACGCTACTGTTTCATCAGCAGGAACACCCACTAAAACAGGATCTGTTGTATCTTCTACTGTAATCGTTTGAATCGCAGTAGTCGTATTTCCACAGTCATCGGTCACAGTCCAGCTTCGGGTAATCGTATAAAGGCAACCAGAACCGATTGTTTCATTGTAATCAACTGTTAATCCTGTCGAACAATTATCTGTTGCTGTTACTATTGGAATACTTGGAATCGCATTGCACTCTACCGTTTCATCAGCAGGTACTCCCACTAAAACAGGATTCGTTATATCCTCAACTGTAATCGTTTGAATCGCAGTAGTCGTATTTCCACAATCATCGGTTGAATCCCAGGTACGAGTAATTATATAAGGACATCCGGTACCAATCACTTCGTTATAATTTACTGTTAAACCAGTTGAACAATTATCTGTTGCTGTAACTATTGGTGCGCTTGGAACTGCGCCGCATTCTACGGTAATATTCCCCGGCACGCCGACCAAAACAGGGTCCGTTGAATCGATTACGTTGATTGTTTGGCTAGCTGTGGTTGTATTTCCACAATCATCACTTGCCTCCCAGGTACGTGTAATCGTATAGGGACAACCAGTACCAATCGTTTCTGTAAAATTCACTGTTAAACCAGTTGAACAATTATCTGTTGCTGTTACTATTGGGGCACTTGGCACTGAACCACATTCTACAGTCGTATTTCCCGGCACACCGACCAAAACAGGGTCCGTTGAATCAATTACGTTGATTATCTGGCTCACTGTGTTGGTATTTCCACAATCATCAGTAACACTCCATGTACGTGTAATAATATAAGGACATCCGGTACCAATCGTTTCATTATAATCAACTGTTAAACCAGAAGAACAATTATCTGTTGCTGTAACTATCGGTGCATTCGGAACATTATCACATTCTACAGTCAGATCAGCAGGAACATTATTTAAAACAGGCGCCTGAAAATCTCCAATAGATACTAATTGTGAATCCCGTGCAATATTTCCACAATCATCCACTGCCGTCCATGTCCTAACCAATTGCATTTGATTTGCACAAGCTCCATCTATCACACGATTGTCTACACTTATTTCAACAGAAGGATCACAATTATCCGAAACGGAAGGTAATGTAGTTTCAAATAGAGTAACTACCGTGATATCATCAATTAAGTTTCCTAAAGTATTATCTGTCGGTGCACCTTGAATTGCTCTAAACAAGAAAATAGTTGAAGCCTGATTAGCAGGTACCGGGAAAGATACGGTATGTACCGTCCAACCTGAAGTTGCCGTTGCTGTAAAAGTGCCCAACAAAGTTAAATTTGCAAGGTCCGGACCTGAATAAACTCCCATTTCGTCGTCAGTAGAGTTACTTCCGTTCATACGTTTATGGTGAGCAAAACTGATCATTAACGTCGTGGTTGGCACCGTACAGAATTCTTGATAGAAATCTCCAACAGCATTACTGTTTAGTTCAGCATGATACTCTCCACTATAAGACGCAACACCATCAACCGAACCACTTCGCTGAATTTCTATTTTACTGGTAGGACTTGTTGTACTCCATCCTGGAACATCGCCTGCATCCAAATAAGCCCATCCACCGATAGGAGGATGCTCTTCAAAATCACCATTCATAAAAGATTGAATACAATCAGCACATTCAAGTACTACATCATCAGGAATATCCATTAAAACAGGTGATGTAGTGTCTTCTACTGTTATATTTTGAGTTTCAGAAACAGTATTGCCACAATCATCAGTCGTTTCCCATGTACGGGTTATAACATAAGGGCAACCAACACCAATTGTTTCAGTATAATTCACTGTTAAACTAACCGAACAATTATCCGTTGCCGTTACTATTGGAGCTGCTGGTACTGCATCACATTCTACAGTTACATCACCAGGAACACCCACTAAGACCGGATCCATCGTATCTTCAACTGTTATTGTTTGAACGAATGTTGTGTTATTGCCTTGGCCATCTGTAACAGTCCATGTGCGGGTGATAATATAAGGGCAACCAGTACCGACGGTTTCAGTATAATTGACTGTTAAACCCGTTGCACAATTATCCGTTGCCGTTACTATTGGAGCTGCTGGTATTCCCGAACATTCCACAGTTACATCACCACCAGGTATACCTATCAACACAGGGTCAAGTATATCTTCAACAATAATTATTGTAGTTACTATACTATCACAACCTCCAGATGAAACATAATTGTCTATCAAAGTAGCATTTGAATTATAAATAGTGCCTTCATATATGTCACCTGGACAAAGGTTAACATTTACTGTTTCTTCAATGACCAGCACTACAGAAATATTTGTAGTGACGGTACTATCACAACCATTTGAAGTGGTCAGGTTTTCTACAAGTATTGCATCATTATTATAAGTTACTCCTTTGTAAGTTGCTCCTTCGCAAACTTCTACTGAAATGGTTTCATCAAATACCGGATGAACTTCAATATTGGTTGTAAGGATACTATCGCATCCTGTAGATGAATTTAAAGTATCAATTAAAATCACATCTGAGGGATAAGCAATTCCATTGTAAGTTTGTCCAAAACACAAGTCAACTTCTATCGTCTCTTCTTCTATTTCAAAAACTATTAAATCCAGATTTACAGTACTATCGCAACCATTGACGCTATTTAAAACAGCCGTGTAATTCCCTGTAGTTGAATAATCAGTTCCCCCCATCTCGTAGCTCTCCCCTTCACAAATTGTTTCTGTAATATTTGTGACTTGTTCAGGATAAACAAAAATTTGAGTAGTAACAATGCTATCACAACCACCTGTAGATATATAATTGTCGGTAAAATTTGTATCCGAGGTATAGTTGACACCGTCATATATTTCTCCATAACAAAGATTTACATTTACCATTTCGTAAATGGTGAGAACGACAGAAATATTCGTAGTAACGGTACTATCACAACCACTTGAAGTGGTCAGGTTTTCAACAATTGTAGCATCACTAAAATAAGGGATGCCTTGATACAATTCTCCTTCACATATTTCTACCGAAACGATTTCATCAAAAAAGGGATAAACAGTTATGTTCGTTGTAACAATACTATCACAACCAGCAAAAGTAGAAATGGTATCAACTGTAGTCGAATCACTAGTATAAACAATACCATCGTATGTTTCTCCGATACACAATTCGACTGCTACCGTCTCTTCTTCTATTTCCAGTACTGTTAAAGTCAGGTTAACAATACTATCACAGCCATTTACAGAGCTTAATAAATCCGAATAACTGCCACTTGTCGTATAGCTACTCGTTCCAACTGTTACACTTTCTCCTTCACAAATTATTTCTGATAGATCAATATTATAAATCGGATTTACCGTTAAAGTCAGATTGACTACACTGTCGCAACCGTTGATCGTGCTTAATACATCTGTATAATTGCCACTCGTCGTGTAGGTACTCGTTCCAACCACAACACTCTCCCCTTCACATATCGTTTCTGATAGATCAATATTATAAATTGGGTTGACTGTTAATGCTAAATTCACTACACTGTCGCAACCATTTACCGTTGTTAATACATCTGTATAATTTCCACTTGTTGTGTAGGTACTCGTTCCAACAATTACACTTTCTCCTTCACAAATCGTTTCTGATAAATCGATATTGTAAATTGGGTTGACTGTCAATGCTAAATTCACCACGCTGTCACAGCCATTAACAGAGCTTAATACATCCGTATAATTGCCACTTGTCGTATAGCTACTCGTTCCAACAGTTACACTTTCTCCTTCACAGATTGTTTCGAAAATATCATTACTGTATATTGGATTGACTGTCAAACTTAAATTCACCACGCTGTCACAACCATTTACAGAACTTAACAAATCCGAATAATTGCCGCTCGTCGTATAGGTACTCGTTCCAACAGTCACACTCTCTCCTTCACAAATCGTTTCTGATAAATCGATATTGTAAATTGGATTGACTGTTAAGTCCAGATTTATTACGCTATCGCAACCATTTATAGTTGTTAATATATCTGTATAATTGCCGCTCGTCGCGTAGCTATTTGTTCCGACAACAATACTTTCTCCTTCACAAATCGTTTCAGTTAAATCGATATTATAAATTGGATTGACTGTCAGACTTAAGTTCACGATACTATCACAGCCATTTACGGTGGTTAATATGTCTGAATAATTACCGCTTGTAGTATAGAAACTACCTCCAACCTGGACACTTTCTCCTTCACATATTGTTTCAGAAACATCAATACTGTAAATCGGATTTACCGTCAAATTTAAATTCACCACACTATCACAACCATTTACAGAACTTAAAATGTTAGCAAATGTCCCACTTGTTGTATAAGAATTATTGCCGACCTCAATACTCTCCCCTTCACAGATCGTGTAAGATATATTTACATTATAAATAGGATTAACTATTAAGGTCAGATTCACAATACTATCACAGCCATTTACAGAGCTTAATAAATTCGTATAATTGCCGCTGGTCGTGTAAGTATTTGTGCCAATGACAACGCTCTCCCCCTGGCAAATGGTTTCCGCAACATCTATGTCATACGTTGGATTAACTGTTAAACTTAAATTCACTACACTGTCGCAACCATTAACCGTGCTTAATACATCTGTATAACTGCCACTCGTCGTATAAATACTACTTCCAACAATAACACTCTCGCCTTCGCAGATCGTTTCACTAATATTTTCTGTATATATCGGATTGACCGTTAAACTTAAATTCACTACACTGTCGCAGCCATTTACTGTACTTAATACATCCGAATAATTGCCACTCGTTGTATAAGTACTACTTCCAACAAATACACTCTCTCCTTCGCAGATCGTTTCACTGATATTTTCCGTATAAATCGGATTGACCGTTAAACTTAAATTCACCACACTGTCGCAACCATTCACGGTGCTTAATACATCTGTATAATTGCCGCTGGTTGTATAGGAACTCGTGCCAACAATAACACTCTCTCCTTCGCAGATCGTTTCACTAATATTTTCTGTAAAAATCGGATGGACCGTTAAACTTAAATTCACCACACTGTCGCAACCGTTCACGGTGCTTAATACATCTGTATAATTGCCGCTGGTTGTGTAAGTACTACTACCAACGATGATACTCTCGCCTTCGCAGATCGTTTCACTAATATTTTCTGTATATATCGGATTGACCGTTAAACTTAAATTCACTACACTGTCGCAGCCATTTACTGTACTTAAAACATCTGTATAATTGCCATTCGTCGTGTAGGTACTCGTTCCAACAATAACACTCTGGCCTTCGCAGATAGTTTCACTAATTTTTTCTGTATATATCGGATTGACTGTCAAACTTAAATTCACCACACTGTCGCAGCCATTTACCGTACTTAATAAATCTGTATAATTGCCGCTCGTTGTATAGGTACTCGTTCCAACAATAACACTCTCGCCTTCGCAGATCGTTTCACTGATATTTTCCGTATAAATCGGATTGACCGTTAAACTTAAATTCACCACACTGTCGCAGCCATTTACTGTACTTAATAAATCCGAATAATTGCCGCTCGTTGTATAGGTACTCGTTCCTACAATAATACTCTCGCCTTCGCAAATCGTTTCACTGATGTTTTCTGTATAAATCGGATTCACCGTTAAACTTAAATTTACCACACTGTCGCAACCATTCACGGTGCTTAATACATCTGTATAATTGCCGCTGGTTGTATAGGTACTGCTACCCACGATGATACTCTCTCCGTCGCAGACCGTTTCAACGATATTTGTTGAGGCCCCATCGTAAACAAAAATTTGAGTATTAATAATACTATCACAGCCTCCTGAGGTAACATATGATTCTATGATAGTATCATTTGTAGTATAAGATTGCCCATTATAAATGGAACCACTACACAACTCCACAACTATTGTTTCTTCAATAATCGGAACTATCGTAATATAACTCGTCACCAAACTATCACAACCATATATAGTGAATAAATTTTCAGTTATTACATCATCCGAATTATATACAACTCCATGATAGGTACTTCCTTCACATAATTGAACTAAGACATCTTCAACGTAAGTTGGATGAATAGTTAAGTCCAAATAAATGGTACTATCGCAACCATTTACTGTTTGAAGAACGTCTATATAATTTCCACTGGTTGTATAAGTATTGGTTCCAACGGTAATGCTCTCACCCTGACAGAGCGATTCAGAGAGGGTTACGTTGTAAGCTGAATTGACATTTAAAGTTAAGTTCACCACACTATCACAACCATTTACTGTACTTAGCAGATCTGTGTAATTACCACTTGTCATATAGGTGCTTGTTCCAACAGTGATGCTTTCTCCCTGACAGATAGTTTCTGAAATATCTACGTTGTAGAATGGGGCAATTGTTAAAGTAAGGTTCACCAGACTATCACAACCATTAACAGAGCTTAATAAATCTGAATAATTGCCGCTCGTCGTATAAGTGCTCGTGCCAACTGTGAAGCTCTCCCCTTCACATATCGTTTCGGTGAGATCAATATTATAAATTGGATTCACCGTTAAACTTAAATTCACCATGCTATCGCAGCCATTCTCTGTACTTAAAAGATCACTGTAATTGCCAGTGGTCGTGTAGGTGCTCGTACCAACCATTACACTTTCTCCTTCGCATATTGTCTCCGTGATATTTATATCATAAACTGGATTTACTGTTAATGCTAAATTCACCAGACTATCACAACCATTGACGTTTGTAAAAAGATTTGGATAGTTTCCACTTGTTGTATAAGTATTTGAACCAATTGTGTAATTATCACCTTGACAAATTTCTTCGATTAGATCAGTATCAGGTGAATCTGGTAAAACGGTTAATTTAATTGGATCTGAAATTACGCTACAGGCTAAATTATTAATATTAACCAATGAGTTGGTTACAAGTACTCTATATAGTCCATCATCAGATAATGAAACACTAAATGAATGACTTGCTGAATTTACCCCAGGCAAATCAACCCAATTTAAACCATTGTCACCACTAAACTGCCACTGATAGAAAGGTGTTAAGTAACCAGCTGTTAAACTTGCACTTAAAGAAATATTTTCATTTTCGCAAACCATTGAATTTGGTGAAATCGATATTGATACATCAGGACCACAATTAATTACTAAAACATTTTGATTAAATGTTGTGGTATTTCCACATTCATCTATAGCGGTCCAAGTTCTTTCAATAGTATATTGATCTACGCAAATTCCGGGAGAGGATAGTTCAGAATAAGTAACAACCACATTATTATCACAATTGTCCGTTGCTGTTAAAACATCTGGTGAAGGAATATTATCACAATTTACTGTTAAATCAACAGGAGCTGCGCTCAATACTGGTGTTTCATTATCAATAATGGTGATTACTTGATCCTCAATAATCTGATTACCACAATTATCTATAGCTGTCCATCTACGAGTGATTGAATATGCATTTCCACAGTTTCCTGCTGTAGTTAATTCATTATAATTGATTGGAACATCACTATCGCAATTATCAGTTACCGTTGGATTAGCAACAATAGGTAATACAGCATCACAAGCAATAGTGATATCCGACGGTACGCCTGCCAAAACTGGATCTGTTGTATCAATTACATTAATCGTTTGCGTTGCTGTTGATGTATTGCCACAGTCATCCGTTACAGTCCACGTTCGTGTGATCGTGTAAGGACATCCGGTGCCGATCGTTTCACTGTAATTTACGGTTAGGTTAATCGAGCAATTATCGGTCGCGGTAACCGTCGCTGCTGATGGAATCGCATCGCATTCAACTGTTGCGTCTGCAGGGACGCCTGCCAACACAGGATCAGTCGTATCTATTACATTGATCGTTTGAGTTGCAGTTGCTGTATTGCCACAGTCATCCGTAGTCGTCCACGTTCGAGTGATTGTGTATGGACAACCCGTGCCGATCGTTTCACTGTAATTTACTGTAAGGTTTACTCTACAGTTATCTGTCGCGGTAACTGTCGCTGCTGAAGGGATCGCATCGCATTCAACTGTTGCGTCCGATGGTACGTCGGCCAACACAGGATCCGTCGTATCGATTACATTGATCGTTTGGGTTGCTGTGGCTGTATTGCCACAGTCATCCGTAGCCTCCCACGTTCGCGTGATCGTATAAGGACAACCAGTTCCGATCGTTTCACTATAATCCACCGTTAATCCTGTTGAACAATTATCTGTCGCGGTAACCGTCGATGCTGATGGAATCGCATCACATTCAACTGTTGCGTCCGATGGTACACCTGCCAAAACTGGATCCGTCGTATCGATTACATTGATTGTTTGGGTTGCTGTGGCTGTATTGCCACAGTCATCTGTAGTCGTCCACGTTCGAGTGATCGTGTATGGACATCCCGTACCTATCGTTTCACTATAATTTACTGTTAATCCGGTTGAACAGTTATCTGTCGCGGTAACCGTCGACGCTGAAGGAATTGCATCACACTCCACTGTTGCGTCCGCCGGTACGCCTGCAAGGACAGGATCCGTGGTATCAATTACATTAATCGTTTGCGTTGCCGTTGCTGTATTGCCACAGTCATCTGTAGTCGTCCACGTTCGAGTGATCGCATAAGGACAACCCGTGCCGATCGTTTCACTATAATCCACCGTTAATCCTGTTGAACAATTATCTGTCGCGGTAACCGTCGATGCTGATGGAATCGCATCACATTCAACTGTTGCGTCCGATGGTACACCTGCCAAAACTGGATCCGTCGTATCGATTACATTGATTGTTTGGGTTGCTGTGGCTGTATTGCCACAGTCATCTGTAGTCGTCCACGTTCGAGTGATCGTATAAGGACAACCAGTTCCGATCGTTTCACTGTAATTGACTGTTAATCCGGTTGAACAATTATCTGTCGCGGTAACCGTCGACGCAGAAGGAATCGCATCGCACTCAACTGTTGCGTCCGATGGTACGCCGGCAAGGACAGGATCTGTTGTATCGATTACATTGATTGTTTGGGTTGCTGTGGCTGTATTGCCACAGTCATCTGTAGTCGTCCACGTTCGAGTGATTGTATATGGACAACCCGTGCCGATCGTTTCACTATAATTGACTGTAAGATTTACTGAACAGTTATCCGTCGCGGTTACTGTCGGGGCAGAAGGAATCGCATCGCACTCCACTGTTGCGCCCGATGGTACGCCTGCCAAAACTGGATCTGTTGTATCGATTACATTGATCGTTTGGGTTGCTGTTGCTGTATTGCCGCAGTCATCTGTAGTCGTCCACGTTCGAGTGATCGTGTATGGACAACCCGTGCCGATCGTTTCACTATAATTGACTGTAAGATTTACTGAACAGTTATCCGTCGCGGTTACTGTCGGGGCAGAAGGAATCGCATCACAGGCTACTGTTTCGTCCGATGGTACGCCTGCCAAAACAGGATCCGTCGTATCGATTACATTGATCGTTTGGGTTGCTGTTGCTGTATTGCCGCAGTCATCTGTAGTCGTCCACATTCGAGTGATCGTATAAGGACAACCAGTTCCTATCGTTTCACTATAATTTACTGTAAGATTTACTGAACAGTTATCCGTCGCGGTTACTGTCGGGGCAGAAGGAATCGCATCACAGGCTACTGTTTCGTCCGATGGTACGCCTGCCAAAACAGGATCCGTCGTATCGATTACATTGATCGTTTGGGTTGCTGTTGCTGTATTGCCACAGTCATCTGTAGTCGTCCACGTTCGAGTGATCGTATATGGACATCCTGTTCCGATCGTTTCACTGTAATTGACTGTAAGGTTTACTGAACAGTTATCCGTCGCGGTAACCGTCGATGCTGAGGGAATCGCATCGCATTCAACTGTTGCGTCTGATGGTACGCCTGCCAAAACAGGATCTGTTGTATCGATTACATTGATCGTTTGGGTTGCTGTTGCTGTATTGCCACAGTCATCTGTAGTCGTCCACGTTCGAGTGATCGTATATGGACATCCTGTTCCGATCGTTTCACTGTAATTGACTGTAAGGTTTACTGAACAATTATCTGTCGCGGTAACCGTCGCTGCTGAGGGAATCGCATCGCACTCCACTGTTGCGTCTGATGGTACGCCTGCCAAAACAGGATCTGTTGTATCGATTACATTGATTGTTTGCGTCGCTGTTGCCGTATTGCCACAGTCATCCGTAGCCTCCCACGTTCGTGTGATCGTATAAGGACAGCCCGTGCCAATCGTTTCACTATAATCCACCGTTAATCCTGTTGAACAATTATCCGTCGCGGTAACCGTCGCTGCTGAAGGGATTGCATCGCATTCAACTGTTGCGTCTGCTGGTACGCCGACCAAAACAGGATCCGTCGTATCAATTACATTAATCGTTTGCGTTGCCGTGGTTGTATTGCCACAGTCATCCGTTACCTCCCACGTTCGTGTGATCGTATAAGGACAGCCCGTACCAATTGTTTCACTATAATTTACTGTTAATCCTGTTGAACAATTATCCGTCGCGGTAACCGTCGCTGCTGCCGGGATGGCATCACACTCTACCGTTGCGTCCGCCGGTACGCCTGCAAGGACAGGATCCGTGGTATCAATTACATTAATCGTTTGCGTTGCCGTTGCTGTATTGCCACAGTCATCTGTAGCCGTCCACGTTCGCGTGATCGTATAAGGACAACCAGTTCCGATCGTTTCACTATAATTTACTGTTAATCCGGTTGAACAGTTATCTGTCGCGGTAACCGTCGATGCTGATGGAATCGCATCACACTCCACTGTTGCGTCAGCTGGTACACCTGCCAACACAGGATCCGTTGTATCGATTACATTGATCGTTTGCGTTGCTGTTGATGTATTGCCACAGTCATCTGTAGTCGTCCACGTTCGCGTGATTGTGTATGGACAACCTGTTCCGATCGTTTCACTATAATTTACTGTTAATCCGGTTGAACAATTATCTGTCGCGGTAACTGTCGCTGCTGATGGAATCGCATCGCATTCAACTGTTGCGTCCGATGGTACGCCTGCCAAAACTGGATCCGTCGTATCGATTACATTGATCGTTTGCGTTGCCGTTGCCGTATTGCCACAGTCATCCGTAGCCTCCCACGTTCGTGTGATCGTATATGGACAGCCCGTACCAATTGTTTCACTATAATCCACTGTTAATCCTGTTGAACAATTATCCGTCGCGGTAACCGTCGCTGTTGCAGGAATCGCATCGCATTCAACTGTTGCATCAGCCGGTACGCCGGCCAAAACTGGATCTGTTGTATCGATTACATTGATCGTTTGCGTTGCTGTGGCTGTATTGCCACAGTCATCTGTAGCCGTCCACGTTCGCGTGATCGTATAAGGACAACCAGTTCCGATCGTTTCACTATAATTTACTGTTAATCCGGTTGAACAGTTATCTGTCGCGGTAACCGTCGGGGCAGAAGGAATCGCATCGCATTCAACTGTTGCGTCCGATGGTACACCTGCCAAAACTGGATCCGTCGTATCGATTACATTGATTGTTTGTGTTGCCGTTGCAGTATTGCCACAGTCATCTGTAGTTGTCCACGTTCGAGTGATCGTGTATGGACAACCAGTTCCGGTCGTTTCACTATAATTTACTGTAAGGTTTACTGAACAGTTATCTGTCGCGGTAACCGTCGCCGCTGAGGGGATCGCATCGCACTCAACTGTTGCGTCAGCTGGTACGCCTGCCAAAACTGGATCCGTCGTATCGATTACATTGATTGTTTGTGTTGCCGTTGCAGTATTGCCACAGTCATCTGTAGTTGTCCACGTTCGAGTGATCGTGTATGGACAACCAGTTCCGGTCGTTTCACTATAATCCACCGTTAATCCTGTTGAACAATTATCTGTCGCAGTAACCGTCGCTGCTGAAGGAATCGCATCGCACTCAACTGTTGCGTCCGATGGTACGCCGGCAAGGACAGGATCCGTCGTATCGATTACATTGATTGTTTGGGTTGCTGTGGCTGTATTGCCACAGTCATCTGTAGTCGTCCACGTTCGCGTGATCGTGTATGGACAACCAGTTCCGGTCGTTTCACTATAATCCACCGTTAATCCTGTTGAACAATTATCTGTCGCAGTAACCGTCGCTGCTGAAGGAATCGCATCGCACTCAACTGTTGCGTCCGATGGTACGCCTGTAAGGACAGGATCCGTTGTATCGATTATTATAATTGTTTGAGTCGCTATCGAAGCATTCCCACAATTATCAGTTGCTTCCCAAGTTCGGATGATTGTATTATTGTTGCAATCTGTCGAGTCATGCTGCTCTGTAAAAACAACAATAACCGGATTATCGCAATTATCTGTTGTAGTTGGATAAGTAACCGCTGGAATTCCTGAGCATTCAACAACCGTATCATTTGGCATATTTGTGATTACTGGCGGAATAACATCAATCACCGTAATCGTTTGAACAGCAGTTGACGAATTTCCGCACTCATCAGTTGCCGTCCAAGAATTTATTATAGTATAATTATCTTCACAATTATTAGTATTTTTTACTTGGTTAAAATCTATCGTTACCGTTCCTCCACACAAATCTGAATAACTAGGATAAGTTGGCGCTGGAACTTCATGACAGTTAACCGTCAAATCAGCTGGTGAAATTGAAATTGCAGGTGGCGTAACATCTTCAACTGTTATTGTTTGGATCTGACTGGTTTGATTATTACAATCATCAACGACTAACCATGTTCTTAAAATTGAATAATTGTTAGGACAATTTTCTATAACTATCTGATCGCTATAAGAAATTGTTACACTTAAATCACAATTATCCGTGGCAGTTGGATAATCCACTGTGGGAGTATCCAGACAGCCAATAGTAACATCCGCCGGCATGCTTGTAATTACGGGAGGTGATTGATCTAAAACAACAATTTGCTGTGAAGCTGTTGCAGAATTTCCACAGCTATCCGAAGCAGTCCAGGTCCGTGTTATTATTCCACCAGAGGAGCATCCTCCTGCTACAGTTGTTTCAACAAAATCAACAACTATATTAGCTGCACAATCATCAATAGCCTGAACGTTTGCTGGAGAAGGAATAGCACTACAATTGACAGTTGCATCAGCAGGTACTCCAGTTAATGCTGGAGGATTACTATCTACAACTAAGACGTATTGTTCGGCAGTAGATTGATTGCCGCAATTATCCGTAGCTGTCCAAGTTCTTAAAATAGTATAATTTCCACTACATGAACTTGCGGGTTCACTTTCAACTAAATTTATCGTAGCAGAAGTACAATTATCTGTTGCTGTTGGATTAATTGGTGCAGGAATAGCTCCGCAATCAACCGTAATATCAGCTGGTACATTTGCAAAAACAGGAGGAGTAATATCTTGAACCGTAATCACTTGAGCAATTGTTCCTTCGTTTCCACAGGCATCAGCTGAAGTCCATGTCCGCGTTATTGTATAATTACAACTATCCCCTATTATCAATTCTAGTTCATTATAAAAAATATCAACCGTTGTGGTAACATCACAGCTATCATAACTTACCATACTTGCAGGTGGTGGTGGTATTGTTGAACAATCAACTG
The DNA here is from genome assembly GCA_965220465.1 of Saprospiraceae bacterium. Taxonomy (GTDB): domain Bacteria; phylum Bacteroidota; class Bacteroidia; order Chitinophagales; family Saprospiraceae; genus JAHDHW01. The sequence goes on from CBDCPZ010000014.1 coordinate 112,749, forward strand.
TCACATCTTCAGGAATTATGGTAAAAACAGGAGGTTCAAAATCACCAACGGTAAGAATTTGACTTCCAAAAGATTGATTGCCACAGTTATCCGTAGCTGTCCAGGTTCTAATCAATTGAAAATGATCTGTGCAAAGCCCATCAATCCTTTCTTCAGACACTGCCAATTCTACATCACTATCGCAATTGTCAAAAGCGTCAGGTGTTTCATCAGTTTCAAATAATACAACAACATTGATATCATCTATTAAATTTCCATAGGTAAGTCCACTAGGTGCTCCTTGAATTGCTCTAAATGCAAAGACAGAAGAAGTTTGTCCATCAGGGACGGAATAGTTAACCGTATGAACTACCCATCCGGAAGCTGATGTCGCTGTAAAAGTTCCCAACCACGTGAGGTTATTTATATCAGAACCTGCATACACTGCCATGATATCATCAGTAGGATTGTTACCTGACATTCGTTTGTGGTGTGCAAAACTAATCTGCAAAGTAGTGGTTGGAACCGTACAAAACTCCTGGTAAAAATCTCCATTATTGTTACCATTCAATTCTGCATGATAATTTCCCTGATAAGATGCCACCCCATTTACACCTCCAGATTTTTGGATTTCAATTCGATCATCTGAAGCAGTAGTACTCCATCCTGGAATATCATCTTCATGAATCGAAGCCCAACTTCCTCCAAAGCCAGGTTGCTCAAAATCTCCATTTAAAAAGGAAGAAAGACAGTCATCACATTGAATTTCGACATCCGCTGGAATGTTTGTTAGCGTCGGAGGTGTATTATCAATTACGTTAACTGTTTGTGTAAACGCGATGCTATCGTCACCGCAATATCCTCTAGTTATCCACTCCCTTTGTAAAGTATAAGTATTGTCAGCACATCCTCCTGAACCCGATATTAGTGTTTCAGTAAATTCAACTTCTAGACAACCAGACCCAGTAACTGGCAAAGGAGGCTCAGGTACAGGTGCTGTGCATTCAATTGTGATTACAGTCGGAACGCTCCCAACTTCAAGATCGCCTCCGTTACATACATAAAACTCTAAACATACTTCTTGTAAAAGTCCGTAGTCATTTTCTACCGTAACAGATACTTCATCCATTCCGAAATAATTCGCCGGAGCTGTATAATCAATACATAAAGCAGCATTCAATGTAGCTGTTCCTAACGCTTGATGAATTATCAATGCTTGTGATACTATTATTATTTGAACAGCTTTCAATAGAAAGGCAATGTGTGACTGTATTTCCAACGCATAAACTATCCACAAAATAACTTGTTGATGCAAGATCATATCTTGGGTCGTAAACATTAATTTTATCAGTGAAACTTGAAATATAACCAAAGCCTCCAGAAGTATTCGTTATCCCTGTAACAAGTCCAACTTGAAAATTTCCTGCTGCTTCAAAAGTATTGTAAATATCAATTGCCCAATCTTCAAATAAAATTGAGGAATAACCCGTCAACCCAGGAACAGACTGAGCGGATGCAACAATTGTATAATCTAAACCATTAAAAAGTAAACTTGAAAGATTTGTATCTTCAATGATCACATAAACCCCATGAATTTCTCCACCATCCATACGAGGAAATTCTAATCTCCTGTTCCCATTACAACTTCCAATGGGTGGCACTAATGCCATATCTACTTCAGGATCGATTGTCGAAAGACCACTAAATTGATAAACATAACAAGGTTTAGAAGTAGAAATATAGTGAGCATCACCATACGAACCCGTAATATCAAACTCAAAATATCTTCCGGCATTGACTGTAGCGGCAGCTGGACTATACTTCCATCAAGAAAAATTTCGGTATTGTTTTCTATCGGAACGACTACTGCATAATTTTGATAGGCTCGAAGGTCCTTCTCCACGAACTACAACATATTCTGAACCAATATTGCAGGTAGGAACCAATTGATCAATTCCGCTATCTGCTGAAAATGAATTACAAATATTGGTGTTTTGAGAACCACTAATCACTGCAATTGGCTTGTTAGCTGTGACTAATGATCCTGAAATAGTTGTATTATTGTTATCATCACGGATCAAATAAGTTTCACCAGCATCCAATATCCACAGAATGGGTACTTGAAATACCTCCAGCCATTGCAGTTGAAAAAGTAAAATTAACGGTTGTATTATCTTCTGTTGCAATAACTGAAATGAAATGGTTTTCACGTCGAAGCGTATTTGCTGATCCACAGGTTTTTGTTTGGCTTCCTGTTCTAAAAGATCGACCTAATGCTTCCTCTCCTTTAACAGACACCATAAATTTTGTATAATAGGCATCTAATGAATAAAGTACTTGAATTGGCTCATCTGATTCGATAATAAATCCTCGGTCTGATTCAATTGTATTATGATTAGGCGTTTGCCCTTCATCTTCTGTCAAGGGTACAATTGTAGGAGCGCCATTATTTACAACAACAGTTTGATCAAAAGTTACTCCATCACCCGTTCGAATATTGACATTAGCTTCAGCGAACATCGTTGTTATTACCAAACTAGAAGGACCATTATATTGTCCTCCATTCATTTGCCAAACAGGAGGTATATAATAATATAAAATCGGATCACAATCGTAGGATATCGATGCATCCGAACAAGAACAATCCGGATCCGAAGAATCAATGAGTCCATCACCATCATCATCAATATTGTTATCACAACACTCACAAGCCATTGTGATGACTTGAGTTTCAACAGTATGTATTTCCACAATCATCAATTGCCGTCCAGGTTCGAGTAATCGTATAATTTTCATCTGTACAACTTCCATCATTAGTTTGAGTACTAACTTCATTGCAAAACTAAAATCTACATCATCGTCACAATCATCTGTTACACAAATCCCATCACCATCTATTTTTTCAGCAAAAACTTCAACTTCTGCCAAAGACAAATAATCAGTATTATTTAACTGAACACGTAACATATCTCCCACTTGCATTAACATTTACGACTGTGGGTGAGCCTGCCGTTCCAGCGAAAGAAAAACGAAGATACACCAGCCTGATTAATAGAAGTAGTCAAGTCAGTGGAGAATGAAAGGATCATCTGAAACCAAAACGTAATAATCAGACAAGACGGACTTGAACAACAATCTGTTCTATTCCATAAGATTTATATAAGTGATATCTTCAACAGCGATTCTAGATCAACTTCCCACCAGGATTCGCTGTTACTATTAGTATGTGTGACAGAACCATTGCCCCAACTACCACTTGTATTTCCATCATTCAGCTCTTGAAGCCACTCCTCCATACCCTGTATTAATTTGGGTTGCAGATTTTCCAAGAGCTACATTTTCAACTGTCGTTGTACAACTTGTATCTACAGCAACTGGAACATCATCACCACAATAAAGTGTAATATCTTCAGGCACCCCTTCCATTACAGGAGCAGTTGTATCCGCTAAAACAGTAACCTGTGTTTCGGTGGTGACATTGTTACAATCATCTTCAACCGTCCAGGTTCTTGTTAAGCGTATAATCACAACCAGTTCCAGTTGTTGTTTCCGTAAAATCGATGACCAGATTGTTTGTACAATTATCCGTCGCTGTTGCTTCTGGAAGCGGTGGGATACTGTATACACAAGACGCTGTTCCATTATCATGCATATTCATAAATAGTTCCATTCTCTTCAATAACCATATAATGAATAGTCTCGGAAGCATGCTGCCCGCTAAATAATCCCACTCATCAATTTGAATTTGAAAACTATTTGAAGTGATCGACCTGATTCTGATCGTCGTTGGGTCATTTTCATTATAACCAACTGGACCGGCAACTACGACAGGGTTTACATAAGCATTCCTGTAGAAAAAGATAGTTGTCCAGCTGCTTAGCATTAGCTTGTGTAACATTAATTGCACGCTTGTTCACCAATCACTGTTCCTATTGAATCGAGAATATCACCCGGAGCATCAAAAACAACATATCCAACATCTTCATAAGCATGATTCATTTCATTATCAGATGAACGTTCCTCTTCCGCTACAACCTGAACATTAGTTGTGTTTAAATTTTGATATCTTATACCTGTAGGGTCACTTCCCGCATAGGTTTGGAGATCAGCGATGAATACAGGGTTCGAATATGTATTTGTAAAAATGATATTAGCCCAATTGTGCCTTACTGTGTAACCTGTGGCATCGGCTTCCATTACCATGTTAGCATTATTAGAATTTTTTTCTATCGCAACCCATGATACTTCATCTGTGGAAACATTATTATTACCAGATTGCTGTTCTTGTAGTTTTATTTCAAATCCAGTAGTTGAGATATTTCTCATTCGCGTTTCGACTGCTTCATTTCCGTTAGCACTAGTAACTTGAGAAAGGACAACAGGAACATTATTAAAAGCAACAGGAAAAGTGATAGTTGTCCAAATATGATCAATATTACTGACCTTGTCCCCCATCATTTTATCACCATTATTTAAAATATGGTAATCTGTTGTGATGGCTGTGACACTGTTTAATACCGCCGTATCTGTCAATGTGATTACGGGAGCTTCGGTATCGTCAACTGTTACAACCTGTGTTTCCGCGGTAGTATTTCCACAATCATCCGTTACTGTCCAGGTTCTTTGAATGACATATGGGCAACCAGTAATAACATTTTCACTATAAACGGGTGTTAAATTACTACTGCAGTTATCTGTAGCAGTCACTGTAGCAATCACTGGTATATTTTCGCAATCCACTAAAACATCTGATGGCATACCTACAAGGATTGGAAATGTATTATCAACAACAACAATTTCTTGAGATTCTGAAACTGCATTTCCACAATTATCGATGGTTGACCATGTTCGTGTTATTATATAAGGACAACCACTACCTATGCCTTCACTATAATTCACTGATAGATTGTTTGAATTATTATCAGTCGCTGTTACTGTTGGGGCTGATGGAATATTGTCGCATTCTACCGTTACATCCGATGGAACGCCGTTGAAAACAGGCAAAGATGCTTGATTTACAACTAGGTTTTCAATTTGTTGCGAGCAATTCCCAAAAGCTGTATTATAAACTACAATAGAGTAATTTCCAGGATTTGTTGGAGTATAAGAAGAAGTATTACTAACAACATTTCCACTTCCATCCAAATCATCATACCAAGTATAATTATATGATTGGCTTGGATAATCCGTACTGGCAACTACAGGAGTTGTATTAACCACACCGTTGCAAATCTCAAGAGTACTTGGACTTAGGCTCACTGTAAATTCTTGGTAAACAGTTACTCTTACTGTATCACAAACCACAGGTTTTGTTGAACAAAAACTTACATCTGCTTCTCCACAGACTTGATAATCAATAAATGATGGAGCACTGGCATCTCCTGTAAATGTACTAGTGAAACAACCCGATGTACAATCCAAATAACCGTCGTATACTCCGGTTCCGGATGTTATATCACTCCAAACTACTGTTGATTCAACAACTCCGCTTACTGTTAAATCTACATCACAACCAACAATAGTAGAAACATCGTCAGCTTGAATTGGAGGTGGAATTGAAGTTATATAATATTCATTTGTGTCATTTCCGGTTTTACAAAATGTAACGGTATAAGGGCCGCCGCCATTAACACATGCAGGATCTCCCAAATCCATCTCATCACCACAATCAACCATATATGTAAAAGACCCTGAAGGGACATTTCCTGAGAAAATGCCTAACTCCATACCTATCGCATCGGGATGAAGTTCAACTTCAAATTCAACACAACGTATTGGCGGAACCTGAAAACTTAATCCACAACACAATCCATCTAGATCAATTGCAGGAGAAACCCATGTCATAGAAGCATCGCTAGAAAGGTTTGCGGGAAAAAAAGGTGTTGTATTATCACAGGCTCCCGAAGGGACAGAACATGGTTTTGTGGTCACTTCAAGTCCCCAACCATTTAAAGTTCCTCCATCCCAAGAGTTAACATCTTCAATTGTTAGAGTCCAGGTACCGTTGATGTTTTCATCATCAAATAAAGAAAGTGCATCCAAAGGTTGGTATGATCCACCATCTGTCGGTGGACAAGGAATGGATCCATATAAAGATCCAGAATCATCAAAATTTATATCAAAATTATCTTCGCTATTGCAAATTTGATCAACGAGAGTAATAGTCGTTCCTTCAGGGCTAGTCAGCGTAATAATTAAATCATTATCCCAAACGTGAGTTACATCAAGGTTTATGAGATTAATATCGTCAATACATTCGTTGGATGCGGAAATATCAATTATAGAAGTAATTACCGAAGGAGCATTGGAAGGAATGGTGATGGGAACATCAGCACTGTTATACACAACCTGGCCATAAGCCAAAGGCATATACGCTAATAAAATAAAAATAAAATGTAGTGTTCTGTTGTAAAGCTTTTTCTGCATATATCCTCACTAGTAAAAGTCGAAAAAATGTTTAATTCAGGAGAAAAAAAACTTGAGGAGATCACTTATAAAAATAAACCTTTTCTAAAATTTGGAATTCCTCCATTGGCTTCCACTTTGTTATTGCAAATATAAAATCATCAATCTCTATGCCTAACTATAAATTATATTAAAAAAAAATATGTTTTTTAAAGTTTCGAAAATTAGTCTATTTAACGTTAATATATAATTAATTGATAACCAATAAAATGAACAATAAAAATCCAAAATTAACCCGTCAGTTATTTTTAAAATTTATTATAAAAAAAACTAGCGATTTTTGATTTTTAAGGCTTTGTGACATATCATCAAATCATCCTGCAATTTCCCTACCCCGTCACAATATTTGATAAAAAAGATGGCAATTAACCTGATTGAAAAAAGTATTGAAATTATTCGCTTTAGCGGTAGATTATTGTACAAAACGAATCTTCTGAAATTATAAAAATGATGTTTTGGCAGGAAAAAACATGGTGTGCATTTAATGTTATAAAACTATAAAAACTAACCTCTCAAAAAGAATAAAGGGTCAGGATTTATAAAACCCTGACCCTTTTATGGTCTAAATTATTTTTTTAATGGTCTATCTCAGAATGGTGACATTTCCTTTCTTAATAAACTCTTCGCCATTTCCGCATCTTACTTTCAGGTAATATCCGTAAACATCTGCGCCCAGTTCTTTTCCACCAAATGTACCATCCCACCCTTCGTTTTGGGCGTTGGACTCAAACATTTTCTCACCCCAGCGATTGTAAATAATAAAATAAACATCTGTCACATCTGTTCCTCTAAGATATAAAACGTCATTGTGGCCATCACCATTTGGAGTAAAAGCGTTCGGGAAAAACACATAAGGCTCTTCACAGGCTGGACGAACAACAGTTATCGTGACAGCACTAGCCACCGCACAACCACTGTCTTCATCGGTAACAACTACCTCATAAGTTGTCGTTTCCAGAGGAGTTGCAACGGGATTCTCGATAGTCGGATCATTAAGCGTTTCACCATTCGACCAAATATAGGTAGCACCTGGAAAATCTACATTGAGTTGCGATGTTTCATAAATACATATCTCCGTGGGGTTGGCAGTTGCTGTAACTTCACCGATATCTATAACACCGATAAACGCGCTATCGATTGCGGTACAGCCATTTTCATTAGTAATGGTGAATATATAATATTGACTTGAAGTCGGATAAACAAATATCTCATTCGGATTCTCCGTATAGATAATATTCTCTCCTTCCCAAACCCAACCTACACTATCCAATGGAGCACTTATAGAGATTAATATGGTATCCCCAAGGCAAACACTGTCCGGAAGAGGTACCTCTGTTGGGAGATCATAAACCGACAGCGTTACAGAAGCTGTATCCATACATCCGGTAATACTATCTATAAACTGTACATAATAAGTACCAGGATCAAGAGGATTACCTGGAGTATTGGGGTATTGTGACCCCATTCCTAAAATAGTACTAAAGCTAGGATCATTTGACCATTCTATCATATCCGGTTCACAGTTTACACAGTCTGCTATTAAGAATGTCGGTAAATCATCCGGATCACAGTAAGTCGTATCATTCAGTGGTTCTACAATTTCTAAATTTATTGGATCAGGGATCAACACTATTAAAGTATCTTCCTGTGGACAAGAATATAAACTGATGGTGTCAGAAATCGATACTGTAATAACTACATCTTCCGTAATCTCAGCGACTGCATACGGGCTATTCGGGTCATCAAAAATACCCGGAGGAGACCATACAAACACTAAGCCTGAAGCAGATCCATCATATAGTTGGATTGAATCACCAACTTCACAAACAAAAGTGGTATCCGGAAATGGTATATCAATGATGTTAATTGGTATCGATTGCATTAGAGTATCTGAGCAACCCAGTTCATCCGTGACAATCAATTCGACTTCAAGGGTATCTGATTGCGGTACATCAATTATTACAATACTAGTATCATAAGAACTTCCATTTATTGTCCAATACCAGTCCACAATACTACCCAATACTGAAGTAGAAACATCCATTAAAGTAACTACGGCTCCAGAATCAGTGCATTCAACGCTTACATCGATCTCCAGATTGAACATTGGATCGACCACACAAACTTCGTAAATTACGGTATCTTGTTGGAAGCAGTTGATACCAGGGTTTGGTAACAAAATAAGTGTAACTATAAAACATCCGGTGTCAGAATATACATGGCTCGGATTAGAGCCAATCGCTCCACCTGGATTTCCGGGATCACCAAAAGTCCAGACATAGGTAACAAACGGAGATATACTATCTAATGAAAAATCAACCTCCAAGCTATTACATTGCTGCATGGCAATTATAGTCGTATCTGCAACTATGGAATCAACTACCTCAATCGTAAGCGTATCGGTTGCCAGACAACCGTACTGATTTGTAACATCATAAAAGATAGTGTAAAATCCAGCTGTATCAGTATTAATCGTTATAATAGAATCCATCGAAACTGGCGGATCCCAATTATACGTCAAAGAATCTCCCGGGTCCAGATTAGAAACTGATATAATCAATTCATCACCAGCGCACACAATGGTATCATGTTCAACCACTATATTTATTTCACCTCCAATAATTATTACACTATCCATAGCAAAACAATCACCACTGCTCACTTCTACATAATAAATGGAAGTATCAACAGGAAATACCGGCAAATTAGGATCAAAAGGATTTCCATCTTCATCGGTCCAAACAACAGTAGCTCCCGCTGGAGTTATATCAAAACCAATAATGATTGAAGTATCGCAAATAAGGGTATCAGGCATCAAATTAATGGTTATTTTATTGGTATCTGCTTCAACAGGCAATACTCCTGAAATGGAGCAGCCATTGGCATCAGTTACTGTAATTGCATAGTCACCTGGCTCAAGGTCTGTTGCTATTGGGCCTGTGGTAATCGGTGGATTCCAGGTATAGACATAACCGCCAGCTCCGCCATTTACATCAACAAGAGCTATCGAACCTAGTGAATCACATTTTTCATCAATTATTTCAACCACTACATTAATTTGGGTTGGCGCTTCAATTTCAAAACAAGCCGAAGCTTGCAAACACCCAGTGTTATCATAGGCATTGATACAATAAGAACCAGGTCCTAAAGTTCCGTTTTGATATACATTTCCAAATTGGTCAACAATTTCTTGTGTTGTTGGAATCGAACCGGTAACGGTATAATCAACTGTCCCTGTTTCATCACCAGAACAAAGCAGCGTATCTACAGAATTGATGGTAATTTCAACCTCACCAACTGGAAGAGGAACTATTACAGAACCTGTACAGCCTGTAGAATCATCCGTAACTGTAACGGTATAAATCCCTGGAGGAAGGTCCGTCCTGGTATCTCCTGCAAGGTTAGGAGTTCCAATATTTGGGTTCCAGACATAAGTATAATTTCCCGAACCCCCTGTGGCAGTAATCGTTATAGAACCATTTGCTAAATCACAGTCGGGTAAATCATTGATTATGTAATCAACTGAGATAGAGGGAATTTCCTCAACAACGATTTTTTTCACATTGTAACACCCAGTTGTATCTGTTATTGTTATAAAATAAGTTCCCGCTGGTAAATCTGTCGCTATCGGTCCTGTTGAAACCGGTGGATCCCAAGCATAGTCAAAACTTGCATCAGCAAAAGTCACCATTCCGTTATCTTGTCCGCAAATTGAAGGCTCAACTTCATAATCTGAATCAGGGCCATCAATATTCCCAACAACAAATGTTTCTACTACAAAACAATCGTTAGGAAAATTTTCATCTGCAACAGTTACGGAGTAAGTTCCAGCAGCCAGATTATAAGCAATCGAATCATTTGAATTAGTAACATTAGGCGACCAGGTATAAATAAAATTAACTCCGGAAGTAGCATCCATAAATATCTCAGCCCAACCGTCTGCATTATCACAAGTTGCATTTATAATTAGCAATCCATCAATAATTGGTGGTCCACAACAACCACTACTATCCGCGACAATCAAGTCATCTTCAAACACGCTGCAACCGTTGGCATCAGTTACAGTCAATCCATACGTTCCAGGATTTAAATTATTTGCTGTCGGACCTGATGGACTTTGTGGTGGATTCCACTCGTAAACATATCCACCTGCACCTCCGGTTACTGCTAATGAAATAGATCCTAATTGATCGCAATCCTGTGGATATATTGAAATATCCAAATCTATTTGAGTAGGTTCTTGTATTTCAAAACATGCTTCTCCACTAAAACAGCCATTTGCGGCTGTAATAACTAAGCAATAAGAACCAGAAGGCAGATTTCCATTGGTATAAACATTTCCTTCACCATCCTGAATAATGGTATCAGCAGGAAATACAAAACCTCCAAGATAATCAACTGTAAAACCAACAAAGCCAGAAACATCGCCTGCACAGCTTAATATTGGTTCAGAATCAATCGTTATTGTAGCTTGAGGGTCATTGGATGTTAAAACAAATATTACAGACCCCGTACAACTTGTGCTATCATCTGTGACTGTAACTTCATATATCCCTTCTGCAAGGTTAGTCATGGTTTGTCCTCCCCAGCTGTAAGAATAAAAACCAGATCCGCCTGAAGCATTAATGGTTACTGAACCATTATTTAGACCACAATCTGGATTTTGATTAATTTGGGCTACTACATCTAAACCACCTTCTTCTTCAACAACTACAGTTATGACATCCGGGCAATCCGGAACAAAAGGATCAACAATTGTTACAAAATAATTACCAGCCGGTAAATCAGTTCTAATATTTGAAGATCCTCCATTTCCTAAGTTTGGTAACCATGTATATTGATAATTTGGATTTGAAAAAGTAACTGATCCATTATTTAAGCTGCAATCCGAAAGCGTTGTGATATAAGTCGCCTCAGGCCCATCGATATTTCCAAGGGAAAAAGTTTCTACCAAAATACAAGTAGAATCAACTGGATTTTCGATCGTTACCGAGTATGTTCCCGCGGAAAGATCAAATGCTTGATTATTCGTAGAATTACTCACATTTGAAGACCAGGTATAGTTATTTATAGTGCCACCAGGATCGCCACCAACATTTACAGTTGCCTCACCATTCGAATTTCCACAAGAAGATTCAATCACAACTACGCTTTCAATAGAAAGGGTACAGGGTAGTGGAGGCGGAGGTGGGCAATTATCTCCAACAAACAAAGCGGCTGCTCCAATATTACAGCCATTGGCATCAGTCACAGTTAATATATAGGTCCCTGGATTAAGGCTACCAATAGTGAAATCTGGCGGAATAGGTGTTCCATCCAAAAAAGCCATATAAGGAGGTGTTCCTCCGGTAATTGCCAATGAAATAAAGCCAAACGAATCACATTCTACTGGATAGATCGAAATATCGACATCAATTTGATCAGGGTTTTCAATTTCAAAACAATCACCCGCTTGTTGGCATCCATTTACATCTGTAATAACTATACAATAAGAACCCACAGGCAGGCTATCATTTGAATATGTATTGCCTTGACCATCAACTATTAATGTATCTGCAGGGAAAGCAAATCCCGCATCATAATTCACAGTAAAATTAACCGTACTATTTACATCTCCTGAGCAAAGCAGCGTATCGATTCCATTTATCGTAAGATCCGCCAACGGATTATTTGCGTTTAATGAAAAAGTAGTTACCCCTACACAATTAGTATTGTTATCTGTAACTGTCACTTGATACACGCCAGGTTCCAGGTTATTTATAGTTTCACCTATTCCGATCAATGTTCCCCAGTCAATGGTATAATTGCCTGATCCACCCAAAGCATTGATGGTGACAGATCCATTGGTCGAGCCACAATCAGGAGCACTGTTAACCGTGGAGTTAATGTTCAAAGGGCTTTCTTCTTCTACGACTACTGTAATTACATCCTCACAGCCGGGATTCGCAGGGTCTGTGATTGTGATAAAATAATCACCTCCGGGTAAATCAATTCTTTCATATTCACTAAGCTCAGTTCCTAAATCAGGATTCCATGCATATTCAAATGATTGCTCGGCAAAAGTTACCGTTCCATCATCTACACCACAAACTGAAGGCGTCACCTCATAATCAGATTCTGGACCATCGATATTTCCAACTGTAAAGGTTTCAATAACAGAACATGTATCTGCAGGATTTTCAACCGTCACCGAATAAGTGCCAGCTGATAGATCGAAAGCCTTGTTATTTAGAATACTGTCTACATTTGAAGACCAACTGTAGTTATATAAATTACCATCAGGATCACCAGCTACAGTAACAATTGCAATTCCATCAGAATTTCCACAAGAAGCTTCAATAACCACTACACTAGCAATAGAAATAATGCATGGTGATGGTGGCGGCGGTGGAGGGCAATCTTTTTCTAATATTAAATTATCAACAACTCCGCTACATCCATTTGCATCTGTAATCGTCACGTTATAAGTTCCTTCAGATAAATCACTTGCCATCGGACCAGAAGGATTTTGAGGAGGATCCCATTCGTAAGTATATCCTCCTGCTCCTCCAGATATTTCAATTGTAATTGAACCCAATTCGTCACAAGTTTCATCAACGACCGCCAAATCAGCATCAATTTGAGTTGGCGCTTCTATTTCAAAACAGTCTGCTCCACTAAAACAACCGTTAGCATCTTTTATTACAACACAATAAGCGCCTGGTGTGAGGTTTCCATTTATATATTCATTTCCGTTTGCATCCTGGATAATTGTGTCTGCCGGAAAAGCAAAACCTGGATTGTAATCTACATTATAAACTACTGTCCCATCCATATCTCCTGCACAAGCAATAATTACATCATTAACCACTACCGTCGCTCCTCCACCACTATCTAAAAGTGTAAAAATCACTGAACCTGTACAACCCGTATTCGTATCCGTTACAGTAACTTGGTAAGTGCCCGCTGCTAAACTACTCACAGTCTGACTACCCCAGCTATAACTATAGTTTCCTGATCCACCTGATTCATTAATTGTAACGGAGCCATTTGCAAGACCACAATCAGGTTGAATATTGATTGTATAATCAACCGTTATAGAAGGAATCTCGTCAATTACAACAGTTTTTACATTATCACAAGATGGGTCAGCAGGGTCGACAATCGTAACGAAGTAAGTTCCTGCTGATAACCCTGTCGCCATCGGTCCTGTTGAAACTGGTGGACTCCAGGTATAATTGTAACCAGGATTTCCAAAAGTTGCTGTACCATTATCTTCACCACAGACTGAAGCCGTTGTGACCAAAGTTGTTTCCGGTCCATCTACATTTCCAACCGTAAATGTTTCAACCAATGAGCAATCACCAGGTAGTGATGGATTCGTAATTGTTACTGAATAAGTTCCGGAAGAAAGGCCACTTGCAGTTGGGCCATTGCTTGAAGGTACATTAGATGACCAATTAAAAACATAACCACCAGGACCTCCAACAACATTGACAGTGGCAAGTCCGTCATTATTCCCACAAGTAGCTTCAATGACAATAACACTTGAAATAGTAATTCCAGGGTATCCAATCACTGCTCCTGAACAAGTTGCGGTATTACCAATCGCATCAGTAACAGTTAGGGAATAATTACCCGGCGCCAGATTGACGATAGCTGTTGATGACTGACCATTGCTCCACATATAAAGATATGGCTGTACACCACCGCTTACCGTAGTGGTTATAGCGCCATTATCTTCCCCGCATGTTGCATCATGAGGCTGGCAATTAACCGCCAAATTGAAATAGTTGTCCGATGTTGCAAATGTCTGAAGGCTTATCAGCAAAAAAAACAACAAAGAAACAAATACCCTCTGGCTACTTTTCCCAAAAGTGGTATAGTCGTTTCTCGTTCTTGCTGTAAAAAGCTTATGTTTTAGTAAGTTCATATTCAATTTTCTTTATAACCTAAATATGTCATGGATTAATAAGATTTGTTAGGAAGAGGTTCAGTAGGTATTTTGCTTACATCTATACATTTCGATATTTCGACACCTGTGATCTCAACTCTTCTTTCTTCTGAAGAATTCAAACCGAAAATGGCTCCCTCTCCGAACTTTGGAACTGAGCTTGGAGAAGTACTCGATCCACGGGGGTCAGGTACCACTCTAAGTTTTGCATATTCTTCAGGAGGAAGTTCACTTTTGAAATATTTCCGTATGCTATCAATTCTTCTTTTTGACAATGCCGCATTATAACTTCCTGCATCTTGTGGCCCAATTGGGCTAGCAAAACCTCTGACTGTAATAGTAATTGAATCCCCTGGAGGAGTTAGTTTCAAATAAACCAATAAATCAGAAGTGAAATTTTCAAGTCTTTTCTGGCCAATATCTACATTTTTAAAAAATCGATTAACTCTTGCAGTATCAGCGCTCAGGCTATCAACGTTTACACCATACTTGGTTTTGTTTTTCTTCTTAAAAAAATTATAGAATAATTTTCTTTTTTTAGAATATGAACCTACCAATTTCGAGTAATCCCTATCAGCTAAAGTATCCTTTTTAGTATGGGGACCAGGTTGGTCATTAGCAAAATACAGCTTGATGGATTTTAACGGTTGAAGCCTTTTACACAAATACAAGGTATCTTTTAAAGTAGTTGGCACAAAATCAACAATCTTGTCGGTCCGTGTCCTATCGCTTATATCTTCGTCATAACCTTTTTTTGTCCCAAGTATCTCGTATTTTTTACCAAAATTCAATTTAAAATTGTATTGTGAACTTGAACTGTTTTCATTATAAGGTGGATCTGCTGACCCTGTCTCTCCAACTAAATTAACAGCAACTTTACAACCCGGCAAGAGGTCGCCCGTAGCTTTATCAATCGTAACCACATCAACGTCTATCACTGGTTCAAGGAAAAGATCAACGGTATCACATGCTCCTCCTTTCGCTTCTATTGTATTGAATTCCTTCAAATCTGGAAGCCATCTGTCAGCCTTTTTACCATCAACAGAATAGGATCGGTCGAAACCGACAAAGAAACTGTAAATATGACTATCCGTTTTGGATTGTTTCTTTGGGGTATTCATATTAGTTTCATTTAACACAACTTCAGTCCCAAATAATGGCAAATCAGTTAACGCATTAAATGTTCTTACCTCCAGACAGATCTGAGGTATTCGATAAATATCATTGCATACACAAAGGCTATCTAAAGGGTCACAAGAACCACCGGGACGATTGGAAGATATATAAGCAGCCGAGCCTTGCGGATTTATAGTGTAATACATCTCATCGTAACTGGAATTCAGCGGTGTACCCATACCATTAATTTCCCCCCACTCGCTTCCATTTTTCGAAATACTATAAATATCAAATCCTCCTAAATTTCGTAAACCATTAGAACTGAAATACAACGTTTGCGTTGGAGTATGAAAAAATGGAGTAATATCTTCTTCTTCTGAATTGACTGCTGAGATATAGCCGGGAACACCCCATTCTCCGTTTTCTTCCCTAAAGCTGCACCAAATGTTTAAATCCCGATAATTATCAGTAGTATCAACCAAGCGGTCGGTAACAAAGAAAAGAACCTCTTTTCCCGATTCATTATCAATGCCTATTGAAGGCTGAGTGGTCGTATAAGTATCCGAATTAATCTGGTTGGAAAGACTATCGACAGGTCCCCATTGATCGCCGTTTTTATCTCTAAAATAGATTTTACAATGCATATCCGTAACATTGACATTATTACACATGGTGTAATACATCCGTGTTTGATCTGCATTAAAAGCTACATTCCCGGTATGCATATTCTCTTTAAGATTATAATCTTCCGCAACCTGATTTCCATCATGAATCTGATCAGAAGTATAAATCCTTGACAATGGAGGAATCGGTTCGTATTTATTATTTGTTGTAAATCTTACGGAAGAATAATAGAGTATACTATCATATTCAAAGGGTCCAAACTCAGAGTTTGGAGTATTTACAATGGTATCAAGATGTTGAACAATCGTTCCATTTTCAACAACTGTGTTAGCCCACTTACAATCAATGATTTCTTTATTAGCTTTTTCGGTATAACTCTCATTCACAAAAGCTGCGTCCCTTTCAATAAAGCTCTCAAAAACCTGAATTGCCTCTTCATAACGAGCCTGGCTTTTCAATACGGTTCCGAGATAATAATTAGTCAACCGATAGCGATTTTGCCCAATGGAATCTTTCAATACTTCCTTGTAGTATTGTTCAGCTAATGAATATATTCTAAAATGACGGGCAGATTCAGCAGCCTGGAAGTAATTGTCGGAATTTTTGTCATCCGCCTGATTGATAATTTTATTGTAAAATTCCAACGATCGTGCAAAATCTTTTTCGTCAGTTGCTTTTACAGCTTCTTCCTTGAATCGTTTCAATGATTGTGCGTCAACAGAACCTGCAGACCAGATTACAACCAAAAGGAAAATGTATAGTTTATTCATAATCACCTGATTTTCTCTTGTCTTTTTTAGAATTATAAATAAGTTGGGCAAGTAGGACAAATTGGATCCGCTATTGCTTTTTTGAAAATATAAATCAAAGAAAATTCCGGCCCGCCTAATCCTCCGGTTGCAACATCAAATGCTGAAATATTCAGATCATAACTTAAACCAAACTGCCACGAATTAATATTTAATTGAAAATAGGGAATCAAAGCATCGCCATTATTAAAGCCATTGTTAAATCGATACCCGAATCCGGCGCCAATTGCCCATTCATGAGTCAATATATTATTGAAATGAAATTTGACACCTCCGTTAATTACATGCTCTCTGTAAGGTGTTTGATATTGCCCCATTGCATTTACCATTAAATCCAACCGCTGAGCAACTTCAAAGATCCCGATACCATAAAAATTTAATCGCATTGGGTATCTAAAATTATCCTGATCATAAAAATTACGCTTAGGTTGATTGATATGAAAAAGACCGCCACCAACATCAATAGTCGTTCTGGATTTACGCGCAGAACCATTACTTCTTTTTTTATCTTTATTGCTCTTAAAATGCCAGTTTAGACCCGCTGAAAAGTCAGCATAGAATACTGTTTTGCTATCAAAAGCCTCATTGTTAGGTAAGGTCGGATCATAAAATTTACCATTGTACTGGTCATCAAATCTAAGATCTACATCACTGAAAGCACGCTGATAGCCAGCGAGTTGCAAACCAAAAGTCAAAAACTGAGTTTTTGTAAGTTTTTGCGTATAAGATCCATTTAGCCCCAATTGAGTGTTGCTCAACTTTGCATCTCCTGCATGATCATAATTAAATACAACACCAACGCTGAAAAAGTTAGCGCTTCCGTCTTTTCCTGAAAAACGCTTATCAAATCCTCCATAAACGGTCCGATAAGTAATCGGGATATCATACCATTGAGATCGATAATTGACAGTAAATCGCATATCACCATCAAAGACGCCAGTTAATGCTGGACTCCGTTGGAAGGGAGCATTATAAAATTGTGAAAAGTGTATATCCTGAGCAAAAAGCCCTGATGATATCGAGACGAGTATTAGAAGCAGATAGAAATATCTGCAATGCAGTGTAGCTTTCAAAAAGTTCATAGTCCAAGTTTTAAAACTAAGTTTTTGTTTTATACTAAAGGGGGATCCATATTAAATCCTAATATTGAGCCGAATATTTCAAATTTAAGTGAATGCCTTAAATCGGTAAACTCAATTATTGTTGTTCAAATAGATTACTAAATTCAAGAAAAAGGAGGAATGTGTATTCTCAAAAGTTTTTGCGAATTATACAGGAGGCTGATTTTTTTTCTATTAAAATACACAAAAAAGTATTAAAACTAATTTCTGTATATAAAAAAAAGAATTATTCACACGGTTTCAATATACAATAATCCGTCTTTTTTAAACAAAATCCAAATTTTCAATAATTTTTCCCTTATATCAAATAGCTATAAAATTAAATACTAAAAGCACTCATTTATAGATAATTGAAAGCGATTAAAGAAAGGGATAGGCTTATTTTCTTTTTTGCAAAAATTTCACATCAATATAAAACTTATACTTTTAATACAAAAAATCAATATTTATTTTTTCAATCCAAAGCAAAAAGCTGAACCCAACAATTATTCATATCATCCATTTCCTGCCCCTTTAATTCATTCATATTTTCAATCATTCCGATTTTATAACAAGCTACATATTTCCAATGTGGTTCGAGCAAGGCTTTTCGATGTCCACGGCTGGAAACCCCAGCATCAATCAATAAAGCTACAACCGATTCTCTTGGAGAAGCCTCCCCTCCTACTAAGTTTTCATTTGGAGCAAAATATCCGTTTTTATCAATATAATTTTTTAAGCCCGATCGTTTTATCCTGTCGAAAGGGTCTGATTTATCTGATCCTATATGCTCAAGCCTGTTGTTCGTTTTGTTGTCAAGCCCATGTGCTTTGGCAACATTGTATAATTTTTCGTTAGGCTGAAGCTGAGACAATGGCTCCATATTTTGCAATTCTTTTTCCAGATCTTTCACTGCACTTATAAAATCCTGGTCACCGGCTCGATATTCTTTTTCATACCTGATCGAATAGGATTTAACATATTGCAGGTAGCCTGATGGATTGGAACGCAGGAGATTGATTTCATCGACCATTTCTCTTTCTTCAGATGTCATAAAAGAAAAATCCCAGGCAGGATTGCTTTCCACATTCTCTAAAACTACCACCGGACTTACTGTGATAGCTTCATTTTCAACATTCGAATTATTTAAAGGCTCAACTTCTTCATCTATTTCTACATCCTCGTCCATTTCTATATCTTCCTCAATGGAAAACCCAAACAATTGTATCCATACGTTTTTCACTTCTCCAACAGTTCCAACTTCATAGCAAGCAACAAATTCCCATCGCGGTTCCAGCAAATTAAGTCGGTTGATAGGATCTGCTTTTCCACCATCAATTAAAAGCGAGATTATCGACGTTCTGATGGATGAATAACCCGCGAAAAGATTTTCACTTCCATCCAATTCAGCACCATCACGAATACGTTGAAAAGGATGAGAACCATCACTACCAATAGGATTTACTTTTTTCATCTCCACCAAATCTTGCGCATGCAATTTTGCAACCTGATAGAGTCTGTAACCGGGCATGATTGCAGGCAAAGGTTCCATAGTTTGCAATTCGGCAATCAATTCAGTTGCAGCAGCCATTTCTCTGCTTTTTGCTTCAGCATCTTTTGAAGGATCCGCTACGAAAGTTTGAATATAATCATCGATAAATTGAGTATAAGCATGAGGATCGGCACGCAACAAATTAATCTCGTCAATCATCCCTTTTTCCTCAATGGTCATATAATCCAGAGGGTTTTTAGGTTCTATAAAAACAATAGAATCTGCGGAAGGAATAGTATCAACGGAACTATATTCATCCGGAATCGAAGAAATGTCATCCGGAATCTGAGTTTTTTTAACAGGTCGTTTTTCAACATCGCCAGTTTTAGCCTTGTTAACAGAATCACAGGCAGCTACAAAAATCAGCAGACAAATCAAGTACACAGAGGTTTTCATCATTTAAACCGGTCCTTATATATTTTATAAATTTTTCAAAATCTAATATACTGAAAATCAGTAAACTTCAAAGAACAAAAACAACGATAGAATGAAATAAAATATCAGAAATGTATAAATCTGTTTATTTTAATAAACAATCCTTATTTTGCTTCCAGTACCATAATTTCAAATTTGAATACGTGAATCGTAGATTATTTTCGAAAAGGTTAGCCAAAAGTGTTGCTGTATCAGGTTTTTCCTTTTCAACAAATCCATTTTTACTATACCAAAGAATGATCAAAAAACAAATTAAACCAAACCGTTTGAAAAAAGGAGACACCATTGGATTGATCGCTCCGGGCAGTTCGGTTACAGAAGAAAAATTAAATACAGCAATCACCAATCTCGAAAAACTGGGTTTCAAAGTTCATTTTACAAAAAACATCTTAGCGAAGCACGGTTATCTTGCCGGAACCGATCAGCAAAGGCTTCATGATTTACACTTCATGTTTGGCAATCCATCTATCAATGGAATTTGGTGTATCCGTGGCGGCTATGGTTGCGGAAGACTACTGCCTGAGATTGATTATTCGATTATTCAAAAGAACCCAAAACCTTTGATTGGCTTTAGCGACGTAACTGCACTTTTACAGGCTATTCATTGCAAAACGGGGTTAATTGGATTCCACGGTCCGGTTGCTGTTTCAGCATTCACTGATTATACGAGCAGCCAGTTTCAGTCTGTTTTGATGGAACCAAAAGCTACATTTCAAATCAAAATAGCAAATGAAAATGATCAAAAAGATAACTCTGCTTTCCAAACTAAAATCATCAAATCCGGAATAGCAAAAGGACAAATTGCTGGAGGAAACCTCTCTTTATTGGCATCTCTTTGCGGCACTAAATACCAATTGAATGCTAAAGATAAAATCATTTTTTTGGAAGATATTGGCGAAAAACCTTACCGCATTGACCGAATGCTCACTCAGCTTTTACAAGCTTGCAATTTAGAAGAAGCATCAGCGATCGCTTTAGGTATTTTTGATAATTGCGAAGCTAAAGAAGGAGAAGATTCTTTAACACTCATAGAAACCCTGGAAGATCGTCTCGGAACCTTAGGAATTCCGGTTATTTATGGCCTTTCGTTCGGACACATTGATGATCAGTTTACTTTCCCTATTGGAATCGAGGTTGAATTAGATACTGAAAAACAAACAATCACTTTGCTCGAAACCGCTGTCATTTAGCTCCCATTTTTTGAATATGAAAATCAAAAAGCCCCAAACTTGTTATAAACAATGAAGCTCATTTTACACACTTTCAACCTAAAACTCAAACATACTTTCACCATTTCCAGAAGGTCTTTTGATTCTTTACAAAACCTTATTGTAGAACTGAATCACGATGGAATTTCAGGCTTTGGCGAAGCAACTCACAATCCGTATTATGAGAATACTGAAATCGAAAAACTGATCTCTAAACTCGAATCCTTGCGCTCCGTTATCGAAAATGCATCATTTGAAAATCCAAAAGGTTTTTGGAATAAAATGTTCCCTTTACTTGCTGATTTTCCTTTTGCGTTGTGCGCGCTTGATGTAGCAATGCATGATTGGTTTGCCCGAAAAGCCGAAAAACCTTTGTATGATTTTTGGGGATTAAATTTGAAAAACATTCCAAAAACGAGTTTTACACTAGGTATCGATACTCCCGAAAACATGATCAAAAGAATGAATGAAATGCCCTGGGATTGTTACAAAATCAAACTCGGTACATCAAATGACCTCCAACTGGTTAAAACCCTTCGTGAACACACAAAAGCTAAATTTAGAGTAGACGCCAACTGCGCCTGGACAGTTGAGGAAACGATTGAAAAGTCTCATCAATTGAAAGATTTAGGGATCGAATTTATTGAACAACCGCTTCCTGCCGATCAATGGAAATCGATGGAAAAAGTTTTTCAAAAAAGTGCTTTGCCACTAATCGCTGATGAAAGTTGTTTGTCTGAAAAAGATATTGAAAAATGCGTTGACAGATTTCATGGTATCAATATTAAAGTCATGAAGTGCGGCGGCCTGACTCCCGCTTTGAAGATGATCGAAAAAGCTCGAAAGAATAATTTAAAAGTAATGGTTGGCTGTATGACCGAATCAACGGTTGGAATTTCGGCGATTGCTCATTTGTTGCCTTTGCTTGATTATGCAGATATGGACGGCCCTTTATTTTTAAAAAAGGATATTACAACCGGTATTAAAATTACTAACAAAGGCATTATTTTTCCAAAGGAACATGGAACCGGTGTGACCCTTCTGACCAAATAAGGTTCTACGATTTCTGACTATCCTATTGTTTTTGGGATGGTCTGGAAACGATCTATTGTGATGAACACTAATGGAAATAAGTTTTATTAAAAAAAGAACACCTGAAGCAAGAGGTTTTTGATCTTTTCGATAGCTATGTACATAGCAAAATAGATCGTCGAGAGTTCAGGAATCAATTATCTAGCTGAAGGAAAAATATTGATTACAAGGCTTAAATTTATCCTGATGTTAAACATGGTTTTCACAACATCACAACTCCAAGGTATGATCAGGAAGCGGCTCTACTTGCCTGGCAACGCACAATAGATTTTTTAAAGAAAAACTAGTGTAGTCAGCATTTTCTAATCCTCCGGAAACAGTGATTTATCCAAGCCCGGAATGATTCGCAAAGCGTTTTTATAATATAACTTTTTTAGGATAGGGTCTGGCAAATTCAAGCCGTACATTTTCCAAAAAGCGTGATATCTTTTATAATAAGGAAAATACTCATCATCACTTTCCAGTACCCGAAAGTAGGTTGGATATTCTTTTGGTTTCCAGGAATCTTTTCCAAATAATACTCGATCCTGATATTTTTCAAAAAAGCGATTCGCCATTCGCGGTTGCCGCCCTAGCTCAGCAATCACGGCTCCGATTCCCACATACATATTGGGCATTTCATCAAGCAATTCGCCCAGTTTTTGTAAGTCATTGCCAAACCAACCCAAATGCGCTGCGATAAAAGTAGTGTTGGGATGTTTTTTAAAAATGTCATGCTGCTCCGAGATAATTTGCTCCCAGGAAGCCGGATTCTCAGGGCCACGTTTTCGTCGCGGACGGAGTTTGAGTTCCAACCAGCGTTCGTTTAAACTGTCATGGGGCTCCCAAAAAGATTTTGGGTCAGCAGAGTGGATCAAAACCGGAATTCCGAGCTCTCCGCATTTTGCCCAAACCGGATCGATTCTGGGATCATTGATCGGAATTCTATTACCTGCTTTGTCAAGATTGGACATGCCCTGGCTTTTGTATATTTTCAAGCCTTTTGCTCCGTTTTTAAAATCATACTCAATCTGCTTGATCGTTTCGACCGCCCAGTCTGGTTCATCAATGCTCCTTAATTCAATATTGGTAAAAACTATAATACGGTTTTCAAATCCTTGTTTTTTAGTATTGTCGGTCATATTTTTCAATCGCTCTCCTCCCCTGCCGCTCAGGTTGACCATGATCGCCATATTCATAGAATCCATAGGTCGAATCAAATCATTAAGATCCATCTCTTCCATTTTCCACTGGTGACTGTGCACATCGATAAAAGGAAATTTAGCATGTGTAATATTGTGTTCAGGAACAATCAATGTCGAAGGCGGATCGTAAGCTTCCCAGTCCATGCGCAAAGTGTCGACTTGTGCATTGCCAAAGGTTCCAAATAGTATGATTACCAGTATTGCAAATACTCTCATTTTTATTTTTTTTTATAAAATTACTTGTTTCTTTTAAATGTACCTTGGGTTAATCAGAAATATAAAAACAATTTGCTATTTCAGCTGCCAGTTTTGCATTGTTATAAACCAACTGGATATTTGCATCCAGACTTTTTCCTTTTGTGATTTGTTCTATTCGGCTGAGTAGAAAAGGAGTAATCGCTTTTCCCGAAATTTTTTGCGATTGAGCTTCTTCCAGTGCTTTTTCAATCGCTTCATTGATAAAAGCATATTCCATTTCAACGGCTTTTGGAATTGGATTGGCGATGACCATTCCGCCTTTCATACTTAATTCTGATTGAGCTTTTAGTAGCTGAGCAATTTCTTTTGGACTATCCGCAGAATATTCCAACTCCAAATCACTTTTTCGGGAATAAAAAGAAGGAAATTCATTGGTTTGGAATCCAATCACGGGTACACCGTATGTTTCCAGGTATTCCAAAGTAAGTCCCAAATCAAGAATCGCTTTTGCTCCGGCGCAAACGACAGTCACATTTGTTTGAGCCAATTCCTGAAGATCTGCGGAAATATCCATCGATTTTTCCGCACCACGATGCACACCGCCAATACCTCCGGTTGCAAATATTCTGATACCGGCCATTTCCGCAATCATCATGGTTGCCGCTACCGTAGTTGCTCCTGTTTCTTTTTTGGCTACTATAAAAGGTAAGTCGCGACGGCTGGTTTTGATGACTTTGGTTCCCATTTTTCCAAGGGTTTCAATTTCGGATTCCGACAATCCTGCTTTCAACTTTCCGTCAATAATTGCAATGGTTGCCGGTACTGCTCCGCAATCACGAACAATTTTTTCCACCTTCAAAGCCGTTTCCACGTTTTTCGGATAAGGCATGCCATGAGAGATGATCGTTGATTCAAGAGCGACCACCGCTTTTTTGTTTTTTATAGCATCAAAAACTTTGGGAGCAATCATCAGGTGATGGTTTGGCATGTTTTATTATTTTAGAGATTTAAAAGCAACACTTTTCAAAAAAAATTGTTCCAAGAGAAATTTCAAGCCCAAAAATAGGAAAAGCAAAACAATGGATAAAAAAGATATTCCAGTACTTGGAATTCACAAACCGGTCATAGCCATGATTCATGTGCAGGCATTGCCGGGAACGCCGGCTTATCGTGGAAAAAGTGATGAAATTATCGCGGCAGCTTTGCAGGAAGCGAAAGTGTTTCAAGACGCCGGAGTTGATGTTTTGATGATCGAAAACATGCACGACCGGCCATATCTCAACAGAAAAGTTGGCCCCGAGATTACGGCAATGATGGCTGTGATCGGGCAAACAATTAAAGCTGAAACCCAGCTACCATGCGGCATTCAAATTCTTGCAGGTGCCAATCAGGAAGCGCTTGCTGTAGCTAAAGCTGCTCGTCTCGATTTTGTGCGTGTCGAAGGGTTTGTTTTCGGACATGTTGGCGATGAAGGCCTTTTTGAATCTGATGCAGGATCATTATTGCGTTACCGAAAAATGATAGACGCAGAGGAAATTTTGGTTTTTACAGATATTAAAAAAAAGCATAGTGCTCATGCTATAACCGCTGACGTGAGACTTGCGGAAACTGCTGAGGCTGCTGCCTTTTTTATGAGCGACGGGGTGATTATTTCCGGTACCTCAACAGGAATTGCAACTGACCCGGAAGAATTGGAAACTATTAAAAAAACGGTTGATCTACCCGTTTTAGTCGGTTCTGGCATTACTATTGGAAATGTTATTAATTACATCCATGTGAGTGACGCATTAATCGTCGGCAGTTATTTCAAAAAAGACGGAGTATGGTCCAATCCTGTGGATTCCGACAACGTGTTGGCGTTTATGAATAAAATTAATTCCTTGAGAGATTAATTGTCTATTAAAGGACAAAGAGCAGCGAAGCCTATAGAATTTGTGTTTAACAATATAGAACTTAACTAATTACTAAGTTCTATTACGGTATTGTTGTGCTCTATTGATTTTTTATTTTTTAAAACGCTCGATTATGAAAAAGACTTACATTTCTTTATTGCTTGCTGTATTATTCTGCATGGTTTTCAGCTTGGAAGCTGATGCTCAGCGCAGAACTTATAAGAAAAAAAATCAGAACCGATTTAATGCCGGAGTTGTCTTAGGAGCAAATCTTTCCCAAATTGATGGTGACTTATTTACAGGTTTTAACAAGCTGGGAATCAGAGGAGGCTTAGAAGGAACCATTTATTTAAACAAGTACTTTGATGTTGTTGCCGGATTGTTATACGTTCAGAAAGGAAGCAAGACAAACTCCAATGTTACTTTTGCAGGAGACATCCCTCCGAATACAGAAATCAAATTAGACTATATGGAAGTCCCCTTTTTACTGAGTGTAAAGTTCGGAAACAAAGATCAAACCGGATACACTGTAGAAGCCGGGTTTTCTTATGCACGCTTGATAAATTCACAAATTAATTCTACAGAATTTCCTGATAAAGTTTCATACAGCGAATTAATTGATAAATTTAACAGCAATGAAATTAATATCGTTCTTGGTTTTAATTTCTTGTTTTCAGAACGCTTTGATATTGGTATCCTAACGGAGTTCCAGTTGAATAAACTTTATGAATCAAACCATACAGAGGATACTCGAACAGCTAATTCTCCAGGGATTCCAACCATTGACTTCATGAGAAATTACCTTGTCGGAATTCAATTCGGGTATAAATTTCTTTAAAAGCTCATTTTAAGAATAAGCATATAATTTCGCATCGGCATTGGCCTTGCAGGCAAAACTGTATAGTTTTTATCCCATAAATTGTTGACCCGGAAATTCACTTCAAACTCAACTTTTTTAATATTAAAATATTGGATGACTGCTGCATTTCCAACCTTGTAGGCATCCACGGTTTGAGTATTATCTGTCGTTGAAAAACGATTTCCGGTATAAATAAAAAAATAGGATAGCTTGGTTTTTTTATAACGAAAACTCAGGGAACCTTTAGCCTGGTGCAATGGCGTGTAGATTAATTGTTTTCCAATATTATCGGCTTCTGATTGATTGTCGGTTTGTTGGATAGTAGCTTTTGTAAATTGATAATTCATTGTAGTTTCAAAACCAAAGTTTTCTGTTTCCCAACCGAACGCAAGATCTCCTGTAAATCCTATTGACCAAACCGAACGCTGGTTGGAAGGTTTCCAAATTCCATTGACCGGTGACCAAAGAATCCAATTGTCGATAAAGCTGTTAAAACCAATTGTTTGCGCTTTTATATTCCAATTGTGAATCGTTTTTTTATAAATAATACCCAACTCAGCATTCCAACCGGATTCAGGCAATAAATCCGGATTCCCGGTTTGCGGCCAGTAAAGGTCATTAAAGTTTGGAAGTTTGTACATTCCGGATGCTTTAGCGTTGATCTGAAATCCTTTAAACAGAAACACTTCAGTCCCCAAAGAAGGCATCAAGGGAACCCATTTTTCTGCAGCGATTTCCTGCCGGAGGCTGGCTACCAAAATTCCTTTTTGTTTCCAATATTTAGCTTTCCAAATGGCAAACAAAGCCATTCTGTTTCTTTTTTTTATATCATCATAAACATTGGAATCTGCAAAGTCAAAGGTATAATGAAAACCGACATTGATACTTTGATTTGAAGAGAGGTCAAAAGTACTTTCCACTTCTGTAATGATGGTTTTGGTATAACTTATTGAGCTGTCCACGAGGCTGCTCGAAAACAATAAATATTCATCAAAATAAGCTCCGCGGGCTTTAAAACTGATCTCGTTTTTAAAAAGTGACCATTCCACTCCTCCACGAAAAGCACGATCTTCTTGCATGGCATCGCTATCGCCTTCTGTCGCGCTTGGAGCAATTTGACGGTCCGTGTTTTGGTACCAAATAAAAGTTTTAAATATTTGATTATCAGACACATGAATAGTGTTGTCTTGATGAATCGCTAACTGGTTAAACGCAGAATTGCGTTGGCTTCCTTCTTTATATATTATAAAAATATGGATAGTCATTGACCGCTTCTTCGTGAAGAATCGAAACGGAGGAAGTTATTTTTTTGGTTCCAAGCTGTAAATTGCCTTGTTGTTGAAAATTGTCAAAACTTCCAGCGCCTAAAAGCAGATTTGCATTCCAGCCCGGCTGCAATTTATTTTGGCTGCTCAGATGAATCGTAGAACCAACTGCACCGCTTCCAAATAAAGCGCCCGAGCCTCCATAATCGATATTTATTTCATTAAACAAACCAACCGGCACCAACGAAAAATCAACGATGCCGTTCATACTACTTTGAATATTGAATCCATTCCACAAAACTGCAGTGTGCACCGAGCCTGACCCACGGGAAGAAGGTGAATTAAGCAAGCCGGGGCCATAAGCATTGATGAAAATATCGGTGTGTTTTGAAGCGAGATCTGATAAATTATAGGTTTTGTTTTCGGCTAAAAAAGTGCTGTCAATAACCTGAGTTTGATTGCCGATCGAATAAAGGCTACTTTTTGTTTCTGTGATTGTAACCAAAGGCAGAATGATTGAATCAGCCTGTGCAAAGGCAGAACATAGGACGAAGAAGTTAGCTGTAATAATGAAAATTGACTTCATAAAAATGCGCTTAGGCAGCATAATATTATTTAGGGGAGCAGCGATTTTGTAAGCTATTTTTTCCCTTTCAAGACCAAAAGAGGAACTTCACTATTGAACGTTTTCTTTTTTGTACCATTATTAAAAATGATATTTTTAAAGAAACCTCTTTTACGGCGAATGGCCACGAGCATATCAATCGGATGGTCCTCTATGAACGCTTTGGTAGTATCAAAAATAAAATTCCCTTCCAGATTATATAGTTTATGAGGCAGGTCATCCAAAAACAGATTCTCATCTCTCGAAGGATCAAAATCGGGTGTTTTTACGTGCAAGACGGATAGTGAAGCATCAAACTTTTTAACAATTGTAATAAGCGGTTCGACAACTTTTGGCGAAGTGACTCTTTTAAATTTTATGCTAAAAACAATACTTTTGATTGGCCTGAAGCGATAAACAACAGGAACGATCAGAAGTGGAATATCCATTTTTTTAACTAAACCGGCGCTTACTTTACCCAGGTATTTGTCATCAGCATCTCCTTCTCCTTTTGCGGAGATTAAGATGAGATTAATTTCAAATTGTTTGGCTACCGTTTCTATTCTTTCCAAAACATTGCCCTTCACGACTTTTGCTAAAAGAGCGTCCGGATTATACAATTTGTTTTTTGCTCTGGTAACCCAATTTTCCAATTCTTTTTCGGCGTCTTCCACCATTTTTCTTTCCAAAACCTGCATCGTACCTGCTTTTGATGGAATATTCACTACATGAATCATGACCAATTGACTTCCAAAAACATTGGCAAATTCCAAGGCATAATCCAGAGCATTGAGTGCATTATTTGAAAAGTCCGTCGGAAAAAGAATCTTATCCATTTTTTAAAACATTTTTCCACAAAGGTAAGCAATAGCTTAAAGTTTAAAACTTTAAGAGAAATTCTTTTCATAGAATCTTTAACAGAATGTTGAACTCTACTTAAACGGAACTTAACCTTTAAGTTGGACTTTTGCGATGTAGAAAGTCCAATGTAAAATGTAAGTTGTTTCTCATAAGGACGAAGGCTGTGTTCAAAGGAACTGCAGCCTTTTTATTTATTCACAAATACTTAAACTGGCCTTAATTTTCATTTAAACTTAGGCCGATATTTTTGCAGTATTGATTTTAGCCTTTTAATATTCTCTCTCTTCCTTCTTTTATGACGATCTCGCATCAAAAGATGTATGCAGGAAGGCTTCGTTTCTCAGGCTTAGCCTTCTGCATTTTTTTCACAAGAGCAAGAATTGACCAAGTTGTTAAAAGCAAATAAATATAAGAAAAGAGTGTTGAGTTGTAAATATATAATTCGTTCAATTTTAGTTTCATTCTCCGATTCAAGGACTATTTCCGAAAGGGTGTAGTTCTTTTTTTTGGATTGGTAAAACTGCAAATCCTTATTCCAAAGCAGGTTTTGAATTAATGAAGATGTAATAAAAGCGTTGCATTCACTTAACATTAAGTGAGTAGATTGGAGTGTATTTTAGCTTTAAACCAATAAATCCAAATTAAGTGTGGAAAAAAGAGCTTTAGATATTGCTATCATTTCGGATGTTCATTTGGGCAGTAATAAATGTCATGCCCGCGAACTATTGAATTACTTGCAAAGCATCAAACCCCATACTTTGATTCTCAATGGCGATTTTCTCGATACCGGAAAATTTGACAGGAATTTTTTTCCAAAAGAACACATGCAAATCATCAATGAACTTTTTGCAATGGCTTTGAGCGGAACAAAAATGTATTATATCACCGGAAATCGAGATGATGTCCTTCGCAAATTTTCTGACTTTTCTACCGGAACTATTAGCCTTAGAGATAAACTAGTCCTTCTTTTAGAAAATAAAAAATACTGGATTTTTCATGGTGATATTTTTGATTCTTCCCTTAAAATTTCTCCGAGGGTCGCCAAACTGGGTGGAAAAGGATATGACCTTTTACTCAAAATTAACCGGTTTATAAATCGTTGGCGAAAACGATTTGGAAAATCTCGAATGTCATTTTCCAAAAAAATAAAAAGAAGCGTCAAAAGGGCAATGAAAGTGATAGAGGATTTTGAAAATACTGCAATTAAACTAGCTGCTCAGCAGGATTACAATTATGTGATTTGTGGCCACATTCACCAGCCGGTCATTAAAAATGTATCGGTGGGAGCCAAGCAAATTACTTATATGAATTCAGGCGACTGGGTTGAAAATTTAACTGCTTTGGAATATGAGTGGGGACGTTGGAGCCTTTATAAATACGATGAATTAGATTATCAAATCAAAAACCCCCGCTTGCACATAAAAAATAATAAAATAACATCGAGTCGTGCTTTGAAAAAGAAAAGAACAGAGATGCTTTTAAAAAAATAGTAGACACCAGTAAATTAAAAATGAAAGAATAATGGGACTTTTAATAGTAGATAAATCGCAAAACAAGGCTTTTAAAGGACAACAACTCCTCGATATTGACCAAAACGAATTTGATATTCTTTGGATACTTTCTTCTCGTCCAGAGCGTATATTTTCAGAAGAAGATATAGCCTTTGAATTAGACCAGGAATTTTATGATTTTAATAGTTTTTCAATACTAAGAAGCATTAAAAACTTACAGAAAAAACTAAGCCTCCATAACATAAGATTGATGAATAATGGCGGCTTTAAAATCGAATTTAAGGGAGCAATTTAGTAAACTAGCCAACGGGCTGCTTTTCCAAAATACTTTTCAAATCAGCTGGAGAATACTTGATGGATTTCAAGGTTTTGTTATCGGATTTTCGGTAGACCAGATAAACGTTACCGGAATTTTCATAGTAGCTGTCGACGCCTTTTGTTTCTTTATAATGAGCCATTGTCGCTTTCGCTTCTTCAACTGTTTTGCAGGTTTTGCTCATATTTGATCGCTGGACTTCATCAAATAATTTGCGAAATTTATCCCCCAAACCAAACTCTAAAACGGCTCCCGACAAGACGTATTGGATATCACAAAGTGCATCTGCGATTTCAACCAAGTCTTTATCTTCGATGGCAGCTTTCAATTCTTTCAGCTCTTCTGCCAATAATTCCACACGAAGATTACAGCGATTTTCAGAAGGAATGGTAGGTTCATTAAGAATCGGATGTTTGAACGTTCTGTGAAATTGTGCTACCTGATTTAAAGCGTCGAGTTTGTCCATGAATTTTGTATTTTTAAGCAAAAATTTGATTGTTGGCAAAGGTAACTTTTATCCTTTCAAAATTAAAAATGATGAAAAAATATTTCCTCTTTAATTTTCTGCTTTTTATAGTTCTTTCTTCAAATGCTCAGACGATTGCCGAAATTCAAGGCACCGGAGCAGATTCCCCCTATCTCAACCAAAGTGTAACGACTTCCGGGATTGTGACCGCCAAAAATAATACGGCATATTACATTCAGGATGGAGCGACGATTCGGAGTGGATTGTATGTTTATGACAATACCAATGCTCCGGCTGTGGGCGATTTGATTGAAATTACAGGCACTATTGATGAATATTATAACCTGACCGAATTAAAAGATATTACAAATTTTACGGTAATTTCAAGTGGCAACCTACTACCTCTTCCAATCGAATTGGGCACTGATGAAGTCAGCCAGGAAGATTATGAAAGTGTGCTGGTAAAAGTAGCTGGAACGTGTACCAACACGGATTTAGGCTTTGGAGAATGGGAACTCAACGATGGTAATGGGCCTTGCAGGATTGATGATTTTTTTCATGCTTTTGCTCCCTCACAAGGAGTCGATTATATAGTGATTGGGCCATTAAATTATTCATTTGATAATTTTAAAATACTGCCTCGGGACGCCAATGATATTGTGATTGACCTGCCGCTATATTTTACAGTCAATCCTTTCGAAAAAGACATCACTACTTCAAGTTTAAAAGTTTATTGGGAAACCAATATTGTCTCAAATACGGTTTTGGAATATGGTTTAACGCCTTCGTTTGAGCTTGGGACATTAAACGATGCAACGATGACTACGGAGCATGAGGTACTCATTGAAAACCTTGACCCAGCAACTATTTATTATGTAAAACCATATTCTCAAAACGGCGTTGACGAAACGCCTACTTCAACCTTGGTGATGGCTACTGCTTCAAATAGCAGTGGGAAAATCAAAGCTTATTTTAATCATGAAGTGAACCACTCTGTAGCTACGATTTCAAATGCAGTTTATACCGAAAGCATTATCGATACGATTATTTCGTACATCAACCTTTCTCAAAGCACGTTGGATATTACAATGTATGAAGCTGAAAATCAGGAAATTGTAGATGCAATCAATGCAGCTTATGACCGCGGAGTGGTTGTCCGGATAATTTCGGATGATATGGGCAACAATGCGATTTTTGATAATTTGAATCCAGCGATTCCTTTGTTAAAAGGAAATACCGAAGGAATAATGCACGATAAATTTATCATTATCGACAAAGATGATGTTGAAAACAGCTGGTTGATGACGGGTTCGATGAATCATACGGTTGCCAATTTGGGTTGGGATTTTAATAATATAATTTGTGTTCAGGATGAAACTTTGGCAAAGGCCTATACGCTGGAGTTCAACGAAATGTGGGGAACTGACTCAGACCAGCCCAATGAAAATAACGCAAAATTTGGTAGCCAAAAAGCAGACAACACGCCTCATAGATTTAACCTGAATGGGATACCTGCCGAACTATATTTTTCTCCATCAGATAATGCAACGTCACATATCATTTCAGCGATTGATAATGCTCAAGACGATCTGGCTTTTGCGATTTTGGTTTTTACAGAAAATACTTTGGGTAATGCTGTGTTGGATGCCCACAATCGAGGTGTGAATGTAGCCGGGATAATTGATTATGTCGAATTCAACGGCAGCGAGTTCGATTACCTTTTAAACAATGGCGTCAATGTGATGGATTACCAAAACGACGACGGCTCTCAATGGCCGGACGGCCCGACTTTGCATCATAAATATGCAATTATCGATTACGAGACTGGTAGCGAAAACCCTTTGCTAATCACCGGCTCCCACAATTGGTCAGCTTCTGCGGAATCGATCCATGATGAAAATACTTTGTTCATTTATGACGCTGAAGTAGCCAACTGGTATTACCAGGAATTTCATGCACGATTCTTTGGAGTCGTGGCGACAAAGGATTTACCTTTTGCAGATAATCTGATAAAAGCTTTTCCAAATCCCGTAAATCAGACACTTCAACTGGACGCTTCCGAAAATGGAAAAATCGAAATTTACGACTTCTTGGGCAGATCCGTTTTTGAACAAACAGTCACAAAAGGGAATCAGCATTTAGCAATTGAACAATTGATATCAGGCACTTATTTTTTAAAGTTTTATACTAAAAACAGCCAGCAAATTCTGAAAATTGTAAAAGAATAGAATTGCCTTTTAATGATAAATTTCAATCCTTTTCCAATCCTATCGACAAAGCGCCTGAAGTTGCGAAAGTTGAGCATTAGTGATGAAAACGAAATACTTTTTATGCGTTCAGACGAGGGAATATTGGAATTTATTGATATTCCCGTTGCAAAAAACCTGGAAGATGCGAGGGCGTATATTGAGATGATTAATAAAGGAGTTGCAAACGATGAATGGATATTTTGGGCAATTACTTTGAAAGAAGATAACATTAACATCATTGGCACCATTTGCCTGTGGAATATATCCATCGAAGCAAACAAAGCAGAGATTGGTTACGTTTTGCATCCTGATTTTCAGGGAAAAGGGATCATGCAGGAAGCTGCTGAAAAAGTAATTGACTACGGTTTTAAAAACATGAAACTCGATACCATAGTCGCTCATCTCCATCCGAATAATGTCAAATCAATCAAACTTTTGGAAAGAAACCATTTCACTTTTGAAAGAGAATCGGAAAATATGGTGATTTATTCTTTGGCTAAAAGGTAAGCCAAATAGCTCATCATTTATGGTAAAATCGTTAAATCTAATTTACTCTATTTTTCTCATTTGCAATAACAAAGCCTCACAAAACTTCTTGCTATCATCAAGAATGAACATATCTATTCTGTCATTTTTGCTACTGACTTTTAGTCCTTTTCTTGCAATATTGAAGAGCAAGAAAACTTTTGCGTATTCAATGTCTTCCAGCTTTATACAAAGGTTCAAATTACTGTGCTTGAAGTCTTCAAAATGGAAAACTAACTCTGTATCCCACAATTCCAGGGTGCCTGACAGTTGTTTAGTACCGTCCCAGAAGATGGCAAGAGATTGAAGAATCGATCGGGGTTTTGAGATTTGTTTTTGCTTGCTCAAAGGGTGACTTTATAAATCTTTAAATAGACATTATGCCAAATATATGATTTTAAAAAGAAGTCACCTTTTTCACAAGTAATCTCTTTTATCTGGAATCGTATTTCAGATTTCATAAGCAGATATTAATGTATTTTGATTATGCTTTTCATTTCGACCAAGTTGCCGGTGTGGAAGCGGTAATAATAGATGCCATTTGGAATCAAATTTTTAGAACCATCGCGCCCATCCCAATCAATTTGGTAATCGCCACTATCTTTTAAACCATTTACCAAAGTTTTTATTCGTTTTCCGTTAATGTCGTATATAGTCAAACTCATTTGGCTACTTTCTGTAAGTGTGAAACTAAAACGGATTGTATTATTAAATGGATTAGGACCAACTTTCAAATGTAGTGTATTTCTACTTACTTTTTGAATCTTCTCAAAAGTTAAAGGCTTTGAAATCTTTGGTTCCTGCTCCTCTTCAAGTGTAAAAAATTCTTCAAGGGCATCGACATCCTCTCCCTCAATTATCGGATATGCCTCTTCATCACCGCATGGCTCATATTCAAAGCAATAAACATCTGTGTACTTTTCGACCAATATTTCATCACCAATAAATTGGCCATGCATATTATTTCGGTCGTATGATTTTCCTCTTTTGACTTTTAAATCATCTAAAGAATAAAATAATCCATAAACGGTATTTCGTCCTTTGAAAGTGATTTTCTTTTCAGCAAATACACGAACATTTTCACCAGAGCTATTAAAAGAACTTTCCTTTCCTAATTCAAATCCTTTTTCAATTCTTAGATTAGTACATTGATTGAACAGAATAGTCACATTTTCATCCGCTTCAAATTCTTTAATATAAATATCATTATGTTCGGAAAAGATTAGCGTTCCTCCTTCCTCTATTTCAATATCCTCATAGAACGCCTCAGTCAAGATTACCGTTTCATCTTCTTCAACACAAATATCATTGTCTGAATCAAAAGGGTTATAGAGAAAACTTGGAAGACACGCATCATCAGCAGCTTCTTCAATAATAGTAGTAACTACGCTTCCATCTTTTACTTCTACCTCATCAGCTTGGACCCAAGTACCAACAGCAACCACAACAGAGTTGTCATCAATCTTGGCTTCTCCATCTTCATCTTTTACTCCTACGCCACCGCTGTGCACAATAGTTTCTTCGATTTCCAACTCTTCTTCTGCAAATAAGCCATATTTATTACAAGGATCGCAAGCATCTCCTATACCATCGTTGTCAATATCTTCTTGGTCAGGATTGAAAATGTAAGGACAATTGTCATTGCAATCAGATATATCATCTCCATCCTGGTCATAATCTTCATCCACAAATCCATCACAATTATTGTCAACATCATCACAAATTTCAGAAGCTCCGGGATTGATAGCCGTATTGGTATCATCACAATCACCTTCGCAGGTTGTAAATCCATCACCATCTTCGTCAAATCCTTCGTCAATTTCACCATTACAATTGTTATCAATCCCATCACAGACTTCCACACCACCGGAGCCTGAATTGTCACAGGCACCTATCAGAACGGGCTCGTTGAGGCAACAGCCAGTATTTGCAGTTATAAATCTTGTCCCAGGCCCTGGCAGGAAGTTGCAGACTGCATCAATAGAGCAATTACTCAATAAAGGGTTGTGATTTATTCTTAAAGAATTTCCAACAGAAATAAGATTAGAAATCCAGCTTAAGTCTTCAATATTCGAGTTGGCCGCTATTACCAAATCATTTCCTATTGTACTCAAATTTGTCAACTCTGGAAAACTACTATCTATAATATCAGAAAACCAAAGTGTACCTGCTGAGGAAAGATTATCAAACCCTGTTAAATTAGATAAATTTGGATTGAAACCAATCGAAATAGTTCCGATGACTGAAGTCAATGGTTCAGGAGCTGCTAATGAAATTAATGAAGAATTACGATTAATGAAAATCCCTTCAGTAATAACTCCGCCTACATTGTGCAAATCAATTGAAGTTACATTTGGGTTCAAGTCAAAATAAATCCTTAATCCCACTGAAGTGAGATTTGAAAAATCTGGAAAGTTATTGTCCAAAACATGTAAGATGTAAAGGCGCCCTCCAATAGAAGACACGTTTTCTAAACCAGTAAAATCAGATAAAATTGTATTGCCGCTAATAACGACATCCCCACCAGCAGAAGTTAAATTTACTGGAGCTACTAAGCTTGTTAATGCAACATTGTTTGAAACAATAAACGATTCAGATAAAGAACCTTCAATATTTTGAAGATTTATGTAACTAGCTTCTAAGTTGTTAGAAATAACAACATCTACACCCACATCGGTTAGGTTAGAAAAATCAGGAAAATCATCTTCTAATGTATCAGTAATTCTAAAACGCATACCAACAAATGTTAAGTTTTCCAAACCCGTTAAATCAATCAAATTTGGATTTCCTGTAATAAAAAGGCTTCCTTCTACAGCAGTTAAATTTTGAGGTGCTTTTAAGGATGTTAAAGATACATTGCTACTAATATTGAAATCAGAAGTTAAACTACCGCTTACGTTTTGTAATTTAAGTGTAGTGACATTTGGGTTCGTAGAAATAACTATGTCTGTATTCACACTAATTAGATTTGAAAAATCTGGAAAAATATTTGCCAATGTATTCGTAATTCTAAAGCGATTTCCAATAGAAACCAGACTTTCTAAACCAGTTAGAGTAGTTAGATTGGGATTGACAATAATAAAAAGATCTCCTAAAATTGAAGTCATCATTTCAGGGGCGGCTAAGCTTGTCAATACGTCATTGTTTGTGATATAAAAATTTCCATTTAAACTACCACTTACATCATTTAGTTCTATACTTGTAAGTGCAGAATTATTATTAATATTTATATCTACTCCAATATTTACCAAGCCACTAAGCCCCGACATATCAGTCAGATTAAGATTTTGAGAGATAATCAAACTCCCGGTAATCTGCTCCAAGGATGATAAGTTATTAAGATTCTCAATATCTATCGAAGGACCAATAGTAAGACTACCAGTCAGATTGGTACATCCTGGATTATCCATGATGAAATCATCTACTTGATCCTGTGTTGTCAAAATAACATCGCCGGCAGGACATTGTGCTATTACAGTAGAAAGAAGAAAATGGAAAGTCAAAAGTAATGAAAATATGATTTTATAACTATTTGCTTTTTTATTTAAAAAAGAGGTCTTGAAATATTTCATAATTAAGGGGTTGATAATAAAATGAAATTATTGATGCATTTCGAACTTCGCACTTTTGGAGAATGAGTTTGAGCGAATAAGAAATGTTATGTCCTCACAAATCTATTTCAAACCACAATCAATTTCTCACTCAATGTAAATTCACCCGCTTTCAATAAAAATCTACCGCATTTCAATAAAAATCCGAAAAAACATTGTTTGGAAGTGGCGTACTTTCATTATCTTACTGAACCGGCTTTAAACAACAAGATGACAACAGGTGAAAACAAAACGATACGTCCTTTCCTATTTTTGCTTTCTTTTGCTCTGGAATATAGCTGATGCCCAGCATGAAAATTTTACAGATTCAATAATACCAATTCAGAATGTTAAGTATTGGATTGAAGAGGATAAATCCTTAACGATAAAGGAATGTCTTAAAAAGATAGAGGATACATTTGAATTCAGTTATAAAAAGGTTAATGTATCACCTGATTGGACGGTATGGATGAGAATAGATATTTCTACAATAACCGATGCGAAAAGTTACTTTTTGACAGTCGGTGACTTTGATGAAATTACCTTATTTTATAAAAGTGAAGATATTGGTTATAAATCTTACCAAAATGGCAGATTCGTAAAACCTTCAGAAAGAATAATTAATAACATTCCAATTGCATTCCCATTACACTCGCTCAATAGAAATTTTCCTTTTCTGATTAAAGTAAACCATTATAATCCTTTGGAAAAAAGGGTTGTCCAACCACTATTAATTGGAGAAAAAAAATATAACCAACTTGTCATAATTGCTAATAATAATAAAACATTAAATAGTTTGAATATTGGGCTTGTTGGAGGGCTTTTCCTAGCTTTTTTGATTTATCCCGTCGCTTTTTATTTCTTTAATAAACAAAACTATTACGTCTATTATTCAACTTACATTGCGCTCAACTTTATCTTATTGATTTATACCAGTGAAAAGTTCTCTGATTTAGATGTATTCTTTTCTTTTTATCCATGGACTTTAATAAATCTGGAGCCTTTAATTTATGGAAGTGTCGGGATATCCTATTTTTACTTTCTAAAAAGCTTTATTTTATTTATCAAAAAGTCTAAAACTATTAATTTTGTTCTAAAAGCTTTAATTATCTATGAATGTACCCTAATTGCAACAGATATAATCATAAAAGTAAATTTTGAGATTGTCAATTTTCCTTATAGAATTTTAACTTTTGGGCTTCTTCCTATTATTTTTGGAATTCTATACGTGGCTTACAAACTTTTTTTGTGGAAAGATAAGGTATTATTTTATATAGCAGTTGGAATTATTTGTATTGCAATCGGGCAAATAAGTATGGCTATGATTTGTACGATCAATTTTGAGCCAGGCTCATTTTGGAGCAACCCTAATATTATCTTCCACATATTTGTTGTTTTCGAGCTTTTTTTCTTCTCTCTTGCATTAAGTCAGACCAACCAGGATTTTCGTAAGAAACAAATGTTGCAAGAAATATCTTTAAAAGAAGAAGTTTTAATGCTGCAACGTTCAGCTCTCCAGGCACAAATGAATCCGCATTTTATCTTCAATTGCCTCAACTCCATCCAAAACTTCATACTCCAAAATGATCGAAAAAAAGCAGTTGAGTACCTTTCTCGATTCGCTAAGTTGGTAAGACATAACCTAAATGCCTCGGTTAACGGAGGGGTTTCTCTGGAAGAAGAAGTCAACTTATTGGATAATTATTTGGCTCTGGAAAGAGAACGATTTGATCAACAATTCGATTACAAGATTGAAGTAGGTGAAGAACTGGAAAAGCAGTTTGTAGAATTTCCATCAATGCTCATTCAACCTTATGTAGAAAATGCCGTGATCCATGGTTTATCGGAAAAAAAAGAAGGTGGAAAAATAAGTGTTGGTTTTAATAGCAACAACGGAGACCTTGTAGTAAAAATCCAAGACAATGGCAAAGGCTATCGTCAACATGACAAAGGAGAGCAAGCCAATAGGCATAAATCAGTAGGAATGTCAATTACTCAAAAGCGCCTGGAATTATTAGGTGCTGACCCTTTTAATTCGGTACAAATTCAAACACTTAAAAACCAACAAAACGAGTTGGAAGGTACAGCAGTAACCATCCGTATAAAAATCAAAAGCATTGAAGCATGAAAATAATTGAAGCAATAATCATCGACGATGAAAAACATGCAAGGGAATCGCTTAACGCCTTGGTAGATTTATATTGTCCGAATGTAAAAATTATTGGTGATGCAGCTAATATTATTGAGGGACAACGGTTGATTGAAAACCTTGAGCCGGATCTGGTTTTTCTTGATATAGCTATTGGCGAAGATTCAGGTTTTGATTTAATAGATATTTTAAAACCGATAAATTTCCAACTAATTTTTACGACAGCACATAGCGAATTTGCGATTCAAGCTTTTCGTGTAAACGCATTGGATTACCTGTTAAAACCCATCGAACCAGATCAACTCAAGGCTGCAATAAAAAAAGTCAAACGGACTGCCAATTCAAATCAGTTGCAAAGTCAACTCAATCATTTGACTCGATCCCTTTCTTCTCAATCCTATAGCCAAATCGCTATTTCATCTTTGGAAGGGATCATTTTTGTAGAAATTGAAAAAATTGTTCATGTTAATGGTAGCGGTAATTATACCACATTTCATTTGGAGGGAGGTGAAAAAATCGTTGCTTCCAAAAATCTGGGACACTACGAGTCTATATTGACGGATGATAATTTTTTTCGATGCCATCAATCCTATATGGTGAATTTGCGTTTTATAAAAAAGATCTTAACTAAAGATGGTAACATGATTGAACTGAAAGATGGCGCTCAGATTCCTTTAGCCGGGAAACGCAAGGAAACATTGATGTCTATACTATCGGGGAGGTTCCGTGTATAGTTTTCTGATCAAACGGAAAACTTTTTGGATCATTTCTAAAATTCAAACACAAAGAACCAGCCGAAGCCGGTTCTCTGGTTGGGAGTATTTAGAATAGTTATTTTAAATCACTTGGTTTTTGATTCACCGCCATCGCTGATGATTTGGAGGCACAGGATACAATTTTGCAATTTGGAGGAAGGCACTCAGGAGGACAATCCTTTGGATCACAATTCACTTTTGCCGTAGCCGTTTTTGTGCAAACTTTCTGACAATTCGCTTTTTCCTTGGTAGTTGGAGTTTCGGGAGTGTTTGCTTTTTCTTCGCTTGCAGCTACTGTAAAAACAGGCAAATAAGCTTGATAAGCATTTGCTTGGCTAGATTTCTTACAGGGCTTGTAGCAGTTTGTTTTTTCTGTTTTAACATTGGTTGCTGTCTGTGCCAGTAAGCCGGTTGAAAAAGCCAAGAAACCGAAAAGCATAAAAAAAGTCAAACTTAAATTTTTCATTTTTGATATTTTAAAAGATTAAAAAAATTACCCCGATTCGTCGGGGCTGGCGAAACAATAAGCGCGATTGATTTTACGCTAAATTGACCTTAACAAAGGTAGCGGTGCAAAGCATTCAAAGCTGTTTTTAAGCTGTTATCCACTTGTTAAAAAGCTGTTAAATCTTATTATTTCTCATAAGTTATTTTCATTTTGTATTCAAATTCAGCTGAATAAAGATTTTTATAATGAATTTCAATCGAACCACATACGTGATTGGCGCTTCAACATTGGCTCTGATCACCCTTTTTATTTTGCAGGTCAAATGGATGTCCGACTCTCGCCATTTGATCGAAGAACAGTTTGATCAAAAGGTTAGAATGGCGCTGTGTTTTACCGTTGAAAACCTCGAAGGCACCAAAATCAATTGCAATCCAGGCAATGATTCCTGTTTGCCCTTGGAGTCGATTGCTGATGCCTATCAATTATCCACTCCATTGGATTATGAATTGGAAGTGATTGACAGCACCCTCGCCAAAGCCTTTATTTTTTACGATATCAATTTTGAATACGAAATCAGTATCCTGGACCAGGCCCGTTTGCCATCGGGTGCACAACCGCAGTATTGCGCTGCCCTCAGCCCGATTGATCAAAATAACGACCATTTGTTGAGCATCAATTTTCCCGGTAAATCAAAATACATCATGGGGAAAATGAAATTTATGTTGCTTTCATCCATTGCCATTTTGGTTTTCATCACCTTGGTTTTTGTATTCGCCAATTATTCCCTTTTAAAACAAAAACAAATTGATAAAATCAATCGTAATTTTTTCAACAATATGGCACACGAATTTCGAACGCCTTTGACAAATATTGGCCTGGCAACCCGCTTGCTTTCCCGACAAAATGTTGAACTAAAAGACAATCGATATCTGGATGTGGTCAACAAAGAAAGTGATCGTTTAAAACACCAGATCGAACGTGTTTTGCATTTGGCCAAACTGGAAAATGGCAGATATCAACTGGAAAAGGAAAAGTTAGCAATAGCTGGCTTATTGAAAGATGTGATCAAAGATATGGATTTGCAAATCAAAGAAAAGCAGGCAAAAGTAAATTTGAATATCAAAACCGATGATCTTTTTGTTTTAGGAGATAAATTTCATCTTGGTAATGCCTTTCGAAATCTATTAGATAATGCTTTAAAATATTCTAAAAAATCAGCTCAAATTGACATCACCGTTGAAAATAACGAAGATGGAATTTTGATTCATTTTCAGGATAATGGCGTTGGCATCAGCGAAAAAGAACAGGCTCTGGTTTTTAAACAATATAAACGCAGCGAGGCTTTTGAAAAATCGAACCAAAGTGGTTTTGGTCTTGGCCTTTCGTATGTGAAAATGATAGTTGAACAACACCGAGGATTCATCAAAGTGATCAGCGAATTAAACAAAGGTTGCCGTTTTGACCTCTTTTTACCCACAAATTAAATCCAAATGAATATTTCAAACAAACGAATTCTAATCGTAGAAGATGACCTCAATTTGGGCTTTTTGCTCATGGAATTTTTGCAATCAGAAGGCTTTGAAGTGAAGCTTTGCCGTGATGGAGAATCAGGCTT
Source organism: Saprospiraceae bacterium (assembly GCA_965220465.1). Lineage (GTDB taxonomy): Bacteria > Bacteroidota > Bacteroidia > Chitinophagales > Saprospiraceae > JAHDHW01. The sequence goes on from CBDCPZ010000014.1 coordinate 155,549, forward strand.
GTCCAGCTTTAAAAAGGAACACTTCCACCTATGTGTTTTAGATGTCATGCTACCGGAAATGGATGGATTTCAACTAGCCAGCCAGTTGCGGTTGGAAAGAAAAGATATTCCGTTTTTGTTTCTTACCGCAAGATCAATGAAAGAAGATAAATTGCGCGGATTCACACTGGGAGCAGAAGATTTTATCACCAAACCTTTCGATGAGGAGGTATTGCTTTGCCGAATAAAAGTGATTTTAAGACACCTTGAAAATGAACCGCCGGCGGAAAGCATTCCAACCCATTTTTCTATTGGCGATTATTCTTTTGATTATACGCGTCAAGAGTTGTGCTACAAAGGAAAAATGCGGAGAATTACTGAAAAAGAAAACGAAGTGCTGCGCTTGCTTTGCCTCAATCAAAACCAAATATTAAAACGCGAAGAAGCTGTTGAAAAAATCTATGGCAAACGCGATTATTTTTTGGGAAGGAGCTTCGATGTTTTTATTTCACGTATTCGAAAACTGCTGAGTGATGATCCGCGAATAAGCATCGAAAATGTCTTTAAAGTAGGTTTCATTTTGAATGTAAAAAGTGACTAGTAAGCTAAGTAAATTGCTTTTAAAACCTTTTCCATTTCAGCTTTGTGAGTAGCCGATCCATTCGGAAAATTGTTGTGCATAAAACTGAAAATCAACACTTTACCGCTTTTGGTCACTAGGTATCCACTCAAACAATGATTATTGCGGAGGGTTCCGGTTTTAGCAAAAATATAGGGTTTTGAATCTCCTGCATAAAGCGTGGAAATAGTGCCTGACTCACCTCCTGCCGGAAAAATATGGAACAACCTTTCCTGCGGAATTTTTTTATAAAGTTGGTTTAATAAAAACACGATTGATCTTGGAGTGAACAAATTGTACCGTGACAAACCGGAGCCATCAATCCAATTGGCCTGATCCGGCAAACCAACCAACAAACTGTCTTTTGCAAATTGAATTATTTTGGCAGTATTAAGCGTATCAAAAACCGCATTTGCGCAAAGCAACAACAATTGTTCGGCAATAAAATTATCACTCTCCTGCATCAGCCTTCGGTAAAGCGTATCAGCCAAAACGCTGTAAATCACTTTCGTATCAGACGGAGGCATGAAATCCGTTTCAAGTATTGCTACTTTTTTCCCTAAAACATCGGATAATAAGGCGAATAAAAGTTCATCTGAATATTTGAATGGATGACCATTTTCATATTCGTTTCTATTCATCGAACCCGGATTGTATTCAAAAATATTAACCTCAGGTCGCCGTTTTATCCGATAGGGAATTTGTCTTAGATTCGTAACCAAATTATTTTTAAAATAGGCGGGTTCTATTTCAAAACTATCTTTTCCTTTTTCCTTATCAAATTGAACGACATTTCCATGAAAAGGGAACGAAGATTTCTCCGGTTGATACGAATAATAATAATCATCCCATGCCCAACCAGATCCAAATCGTTGGTCTTGAAAATTGTGGGAACAAAAAAACAGTTTTTCTTTCCTGGTTCTTAAAAATTGTATAACATGTTCATTTTGAACGAGGTATGGATTACTGAAAGATGGATCTCCCGTTCCCCAAAAGATCAAAGAATCTCTTTTTACAACATACCGAAAAGCCGGAATCGAATCTCCCAGAATATTTAATGCAGTATAAAAAGTGAAAATTTTGGTATTGGAAGCTGGCGTGAAATATTTGTCGCCATTTACAGAATAAATGACTTTGTCGGAAGCAGGATCATACAATTCAAAGCCTGTAAAACCTTGATTGAAAATGGTAGAATGTTGTACTAAATTTTGATACTCCTTTACCTTCGATTTTTGTAATTTTTTAACTGAGCTACAAGAAAGCGACAGCAAAATCACAGAAAGAAAAAGGCATTGATAAATAGAAATTCTTGAAAAGAATTTGAAATGGTGTTTTTTTGTGAAATTCATCATTCAATTACTAGCTTTGGAAAAGTCAAATTAAACATAAAAATTGATGCTTTTCAATAAATCAGCGTGTTTTCTGTTTGTCGTATTTTTTTTGTTATCTAAAACCCATTCTGGACAAGTTAGAAGTGATATAGATTCCTTGGTTGTACAACAATTTGAAGCTGCCGAACAATCCGTTTTTCTTTTGCGAAATGACAACCATTTACTCCCTTTGCAAAGGTTGGATGCTTTGACTTTAAAAAGTATAAAAGTCGGAGCAGAATCACAAAATGAATTTGATGAGACTTTGGAGAAATATATTCCACTCGATTTTGAAACTTTTGATTTGGAAAAAGATACTATTTTCAAAGAATCAGTCAGCAAATATGATTACACAATTGTTCATTTTCATCTGGATAATTTGTTTGATTTGGACTTTAAAGCCATTACTGAACTTCAACAATTAATAGAACAACCTTCAACCATTTCAGTGATTTTTGATGAACATGGAATTTTGAATAGCTTTCCATTTCATTTTGAAAATTCCAGGCGATTGATTTACGTTGCAGGAGCTGGAAAATACAACCAATCACTTGCCGCGCAGTTGATTTTTGGTGGAATTGGAGGAAGCAATTTGTTAAAAAAAGATTTGAACGACCACTTTAGAAAAGGTTATGGATTGATTTCAAAAGGAAACATCCGGTTGCGTTATTCTCCGCCTCAGGTTTTGGGAATGGACGCGGATTTGCTATACGACAGCATTTCTGCAATTGCTCAAATGGCGATTGACAGCGGCGCTTTTCCAGGTTGTCAGGTATTGGTTGCCAAAGACGGGCATGTGGTTTTTCATGAAACCTGGGGATACCAAACTTATGATAAAGAAAGAGTAGTTCAGAAAGATGATATCTACGATTTTGCCTCGGTTACGAAAATTACGGGTGCACTTCCGGCTTTGATGAAGTTGCAGGGTGAAGGATATTTTGATTTGGATGCACCATTAAAAAATTATTTCCCAAAATTTAAACATTCTGATAAAGCGGAGCTAAAAATGCGGCCGATTTTGGCGCATAATGCTCAGCTTCAGCCATGGATTCCTTATTGGCGAAGCACCATTAAAAAGAATGGAAAATACAAGTGGCGAACTTTTAAAACCAACCCTTCAAAAAGGTTTACAACAAAAGTAACTGACCATCTTTATCTGCATCGCAATTACAAAAAGAGGATTTACAAAGCCATCAAAAAATCACCTTTGAATGAAGGAAAAGGTTATAAATATTCTGGTTTGGCATTTTACCTTTTTCCAAAAATTGTTTCTGATTTAGTCGATCAGGATTTTGAAACTTACCTAAAAAACACTTTTTACCGACCACTTGGTGCGTTCACTTTGACTTATAATCCTTATTTGTACTTTCCACTGGATCGCATCGTCCCAACGGAAAAAGATTCCTTTTTTCGGATGGTGCAGATTCATGGAATGGTACACGATGAGGGAGCGGCGATGATGGGTGGTGTATCCTCAAACGCAGGACTTTTTGGAACAGCAAATGACTTAGCGAAGCTAATGCAAATGTACCTCAAAAGGGGAATTTATGGCGGTCAGCGATTCATTGCAGAAAGCTCGATAAATGAATTTACGCGCTGTCAATATTGCGAAGAAGGCAACCGGCGGGGGCTTGGCTTTGATAAACCTTTGATTGAATATCATCCACAGAAAAGTTCGGTTTCAAAAGATGCCAGCCCGGAAAGTTACGGACATTCGGGGTATACCGGCACTTTTGTTTGGGTTGATCCGAAGTATAATTTAATTTATATTTTCTTTTCAAACCGTGTTTATCAAACCCGCGAGAATCGCAAAATATATAATTTAAATGTTCGGCCAATGATTCATCAGGTGATTTATGATTCGTTTTTAAAGTGAATCATGAAATGACGAATTTCAATACCAAAATCTTTTTTACTGTTATCCAAAAAGCAAATGATTCAATGGTATTTTTATTTAACTAAACTGAAATGTTGGTATCTGTTTTTTTCTATAAAAATTAGCCCCTATTTTCAAAACTTAAGCAATTGCAAACCAATAAATTAACAGGTGTTGAAAACTTTTGTGAATATAATGTGAATAAAATAATTTGCATTTTACTTCAGAATAATCTTAACTTGTGAATCCAATACAGCAAATAAAAAACTTTAAAATTCTGAAAAGGCAGAATTTATATTTTTAAAATAATAATTTATCAAAATAATTGAAATAAAGAAATTGCGATAGTTACTTGACATTTACGTTCTGAATCATTGAAAAATGGTTCGCTCAGGAAAGTAAATAAAAAGACTTGGTTTTTGCCGGGAGGAAATTACATTCACCTGGTGAAGGTAAGAGACCAATCAGCAACTTTGTGTTAATCGAATCCTTCGGGAGGAGAGCAAAGTGAACGATAAGTTGCCCTCTCAACCAAAAGCAAAAATCAAACAACAGAGTACTATCACTTTACCCTTGCTAAAAGAAATCAATTTGCCGGTCAAACGGTGAAAAATTTCCTCAGAGGGTAAATGGCCTGCGCAAAGATTTTGTGAGTAGTTCGCATTTTGTAAGGTGTCCGCACCCTGCAAAAGCAGAAATTTTGATTCAATGTAAAGGTTCTTGAATCGTTAATGTCTTCGGACAGGAATAATTTAAGAAGTTGCCGAATCAAAACAGAAGGATAATTTTCCGGAGAGTTGGCGCTGCGTTTTGATCGATCCGCCAGGAAAGAAAAAACAATGGCATCACTTCGCTGAAGGAAAATGATTGCTGAATTACACAAAAGATTGATTTGATTTTCATTGGATTAATCCCAAATTTACGAATCAGCCCCGCAGCCTTTCAAATTCGTTTGGAAGGAAGACCGGAAGCAAAATTCCGCAAGGATTTTTGAAAAAAGTTATAAAGAGCACAGCTGGAAGTAAAAAAGCAAAATCTGTAGGTCATTCAAGTCCTTTGGCGTAACTGGATCATTTTGATGTCTTGTAAAAGTTATCAGAACGTTTCAGTTACCATAAAGGCAAGTGCGCGCCGGATGTTTTATCGAATTTCGGTTCGAAGTATGATCAATCGTAGGAGAGTTCATACACTGTGATCAGTTTCAATGACCTGGTTCAAGTTTTCTTGAACACAACTTTTTAGGAGAAGCATCTTGGTTTACCAAGATTTTTTGAATCAATTAGTAACAGGAAAAAGAGCTGCATCGTTCAGAAAACATCTTAAAAAGGTGCAAACAGAAAGTCCTCGGTTTGGAAGCTTCGGTTTTCATTCAAAGGCAAGTCAAGCTTGATTATGGTATCAGGTGCTTCGCATGTGATATCATAAAGAAAGGGATTTGAGTATTAATTTACTTGAATCCCTTTTCTTATTTTCCTGAATTTCTACAATAAGTCTCTTCTTTCAAAAATTTACTACTTTTATTTTAAAGACCGGATTCATTATTTTGAAAAGTATTAATGTAAAATTTAACTGAACGATAAATCATGAATAAAACTAATTACTGGATTTTTTGCCTCTTTACCTCGATCACCTTAATTATTCCTTTTTCAAGTTTTAAAAACATGTCAAACCTAAACTTATCCTTTACCATTGTTTACGAATCCGATAAAAGCGATAAACCGCTGGATGGCCGGATGCTGCTTTTGTTGTCAAAAAACGATGAAAAAGAGCCACGGTTTCAAATCAATGATGGTCCAAATACACAGTTAGTTTTTGGCTTAGACATCGAAAATTTAGAGGCTGGAAAAGCCGCTGTTATTGATTCAAAAGCATTTGGATATCCCATTGAAAACATCAACAATATTCCTTCTGGTGATTATTTCGTGCAGGCCGTTTTTCACCTTTATGAAACTTTCCACCGAGCCGATAGTCATGTTGTGAAACTACCAATGGATCGTGGGGAAGGACAACAATGGAATCGTGCTCCTGGCAATTTATTCAGTACTCCGATGAAGGTTTCGCTAACGGCGGATAAAGGACAGAAATTAAAAATAGTTTTAGATCAAATCATCCTGCCGATTGAACCACCAAAAGACAGCAAGTACGTCAAACACATCAAAATAAAAAGTGAAATGCTTTCCAAATTTTGGGGTCGTGATATGTACCTGGGAGCACACGTTTTGTTACCGGAAGGTTTTGATGAACACCCTGATGTTAAGTATCCCTTGGCAATTATGCATGGACATTTCCCCGATGATTTCGGTGGATTTCGAACCACTCCTCCAGACCCGGATCTTGTACCGGAATATAGCGATCGCTTTCATTTGGAAGGATACAACAAAATCGTTCAGCAGGAAGCATACGATTTTTATAAAATATGGACCGGACCGGATTTTCCAAGAGTTTTAGCAATCGAAATTCAACACGCCAATCCATATTATGACGATTCTTATGCCGTTAATTCCGAAAATCTGGGACCATACGGCGATGCCATCACCTACGAATTGATTCCTTATATTGAAAAGAAATTTCGTGGAATTGGAGAAGGATGGGCAAGATTTGTTTACGGTGGATCAACCGGCGGATGGGAAGCGCTGGCTGTTCAGGTAAAATACCCCGACGAATATAATACCTGCTACGCAGCTTGCCCCGATCCAATAGATTTTAGAGCCTATGTTTTGACTAATATTTATGAAGACAAAAACGCTTATTTTGTAAAAGGAGACTTCAAAGACGTCCTTCATCCGGGACATCGGGACTACCTTGGAAAGGTTAATTCCACGATTCAAAGTTCAAACCACAGAGAGCTGGCCATTGGCACCAAAAACAGATCAGGTGATCAATACGACATTTGGGAAGCGGTTTATTCTCCTGTTGGAAAAGACGGTTATCCAAAACGGCTTTGGGACAAATACACTGGCGAAATCGATCACGAAGTAGCCGAATACTGGCGTGAAAACTACGATCTCACTTATATCATGAAACGCGACTGGAAAACCCTTGGCCCTAAATTGAAGGGAAAAATTCACATCTATTGCGGTGATATGGACAATTATTACCTAAACAATGCGGTCTATCTCGCTGAAGAATTCTTGAAAACCACAGATCCTTATTATGATGGAGAAGTAGATTATGGCGATCGCGCCGAACATTGCTGGAATGGTGATCATGATAATCCAAATGCCATTTCACGATTGCGTTACCATCGCATGTTTATCCCTAAATGGACTCAAGCTTTGGAAAAAAATGCTCCGAAAGGCGTGGATTTGAGAAGCTGGCGATATTGATTATTTTAGTCAATCACTGTTTTAGGCTCTTTTATTTGGAGTCATTTCTAAAAAAACAATTCCATTAACAATAGTTAAGGTAATGTTAACAATTCGTCGAACTTCTGACGATTTTTGACGAGGATTTTGGAAATACACACAAATAAAATGCTATTTAAACCTATCGAATAAAATTTACAAAGTACAAATCAAGTCTTTAAATATTTTAGGCTGCACTGTAGCCTAAAGATAGTTTAGAGTCTGATCTACAACATAGATGCAATCACGCAACTGTGGATTTGAGGGTGTCTTTTACATTACGTAAAACTATACAGCTATGAATGAGTTAATCCAAACTGCTTTTAGTCCGGTCAATCTGATCTACACTTTTTTGTTGATCCTGATCTTCATTTATTGGTTATCAATCATAGTAGGCGCACTGGATTTTGGGTCTTTTGACTTGGACTTTGATTTGGATACCGATATAGATGTTGAAGCAGACGTTGATACAGAAATTGAAGGAGGAAGCGCGGGCTGGCTTGCAGGGCTCCTGCATTTTTTCAATTTTGGCAAGCTGCCTTTTATGGTGATCATGTCCTTTTTGGTTTTGCTTTCATGGACGATCTCCATCGCAGCAAATTACTATTTTGGCAACAATTCAACATTGTTTGCACTTGCCTTGATCTTTCCGAATTTATTTGTTAGCCTTTTTATCACAAAAGTTATCACAACACCTTTGGTTCCTGTTTTTGATAAGCTGGACGCTGGTGTCGAACCTGTCGATTATATCGGTCTGACCTGTAAATTGGTTCTTCCGGCCAGCACAACGAAAATGGGACAGGCTGAAGTTTTGGTAGAAAATAGCAACTCTTTACTAATCAATGTTAAAGTGGATTTTGAAAACCCTTTTGAATTTCAAAAAGGCGAAGAAGCGATTATTATCCGAAAAGAGGAAAGTAAATCTTATTACATCATTAAAAAAATCACAGACACGCTTTAGTGTTCTGAATTCATAAAACAATCAATTACTAATCAAAAAAAATTAAAGTTATGTTAGGAGCACTGGGTTATGTAATCTTCGGATTCATTCTAATATTCACGATTGGCGGTATTGCCGCAGCCATGTCCTGGTACAAAAAAGTTACGCAAGGGCAAGCACTCATCCGCACAGGCAGCGGAGGCACAAAAGTTGTTTTCGACAAAGGAATGTTCGTCGTTCCGGTTTTACACATGGTAGAACAAATGGATCTTTCTGTAAAAACGATTGAAATTGCTCGTTTAAAACACGATGGATTGATCTGCAAAGACAACATGCGAGCCGATATTAAAGTCGTCTTTTTTGTACGGGTCAACAAAGAAACCAGCGACATTTCAACCGTTGCCCAAACAATCGGTTGCGCTCGCGCATCAGATCCTGCTACTCTGAATACACTTTTTGAAGCCAAATTTTCGGAAGCACTAAAAACTGCCGGAAAGCGATTTGATTTCGTAGATCTTTACGATTCCCGTGAAAAGTTTAAACATGAAATTTTGGCCATTATCGGTACTGATCTCAATGGTTATGTGCTTGACGATGCTGCTATTGATTATCTGGAGCAGACACCGCTTGAGTATTTGAGCGAGAACAATATTCTGGACTCTGAAGGAATCAAAAAAATCACTGAACTGACCGCAACTCAAAAAATCAAGTCCAACTTTATACGAAGAGAGGAAGAAAAAACCATCAAAGAACAAAACGTGGAAGCGCAGGAAGCCATCCTCGAATACGAGAGGCAATTGGCAGAAAAAGAAGAGCGTCAAAAAAGAGAGATCGCCAATATCAAAGCTCGTGAGCAAGCTGAGATTGCCAAAATTAACGAAGAGGAGCGTTTGCGTTCTGAAATGGTACGCATCCATACGGAAGAGGAACTTTCTATTGCTGAAGAAAACAAACTAAGACAAGTCATTGTCGCTGCCAAAAATAAAGAAAGAACAGAAGCTGTTGAGAATGAGCGCGTTGACAAGGAGCGTTTGCTGGAACAAACTGAAAAAGAGAAGATCGTTACTTTGGCAGAAATTGAAAAACAACGAGCCATTGAACTTGAAAAGAAAAACATTCAGGATGTGATTAAAGATCGAATTATCGTTGAGAAAAGGGTTGTCGAGGAAGAAGAGAAAATCAAAGATACGCGTGAACTTGCAACTGCAGAGCGGTCAAGAAAAGTGGCTGTCATCATGGCTGAAGAAAAAGGAGAAGCTGCAATTATTGAGCAATCTAAAACTGCCGAAGCAGAAAAACTCGCTTCCGAAATCAAAGCTAGAACTTTGCTGATCGATGCTGAAGCGTCAATGAACGCAGCAGAGAAAGAAGCGGAAGCACGGAAAATCAAAGCAGAAGCTAAAGCTGCCGAAGAAGCAACCATCGGTTTATCCGAAGCTCAGGTGATCGAGGCAAAAGCAAAAGCGAAAGAATACGAAGGAAGCCTGGAAGCTATCGTTATTGAAAAGAAAGCAGTCGCTGAAGCAAAAGGAGTTGAGGCTAAAGCAGAAGCCATTCGCAAACAAGGTTTGGCGGAAGCTGAAGTCTTGCAGGAAAAAGGACTGACCGAAGCCAAAGTCATGGAAGAAAAACTGGTTGCTGAAGCCAAAGGTGTGGAGCAAAAAGCAATGGCTATGAAAAAACTGGATGGTGTCGGAAAAGATCACGAAGAGTTCAAATTGCAATTGGAGAAAGAAAAGGAAATTGAATTGGCAAACATCAATATCCAACAATCAATTGCAGAAGCTCAGGCAAGCGTCCTTGCCGAAGCGTTCAAATATGCCAACATCGATATTGTAGGTGGAGAATTGACTTTCGTGGATAATATCATGAACGCCATCAATCGTGGAAAAACGGTTGACCGGATGCTCGACAACAGCCGTCACCTGACTGATCTCAAAACTTCTTTGCTGAACAATGGAAACGGAGGTGGTCTTTTTACCAAAATCAAAAGTTTGATGGGAAAAACAGGAATCACCACCGATGATATCAAAAACCTAACGCTAGCAGCTCTCTTGCTGAAAATCCGGGACAATGTCAGTGACAACGATGATCAAAATACCATCAGTCAACTAATGAAGTCAGTCAAAGATCTCGGTATCGATAAGCAGATGGTTGACGGACTATTGTAATCTGCCAAATCATCAATGAACAAAAAGCTTTTGCCGGTAATATTCCGGCAAAGGCAATTTGCTCAGCTTTTTTCTTCTGTTCAGCATTAACGGCAATTATCGTTTAAAGCTTTTTACAAAATGACCAATCAAACTAATCAAAATATACAGCTCGAAAGCGGAACTTACGAGATTATCCGCCAGCGGCTTGATACACACGCTCAAGGACTCCACAGCCGCCTTGACAAGCTCAATAATGCCCGCAAAGAAGTATTTGGAGCCATCGAAACCCAACTCATCGCCAATGACCGGATCAACACAAGCAATCACTGCATAGCCAGGGATATCGTAGCAATCGGCAACCATTGTATTTTTGGGTACAATGTCCATATTGGTTTGCGCGCAGGGATCAAATTGAATGACGTATTCAGTGTTTATAAATTTGAAAAAAACAGCTTCCACGAAGAAGATTTAGGCTTTTTAAAACAAGAAAAATTTGAAACGGATTTCCAAAATTTATATCGTTATTACAAACAGGCTTACTTTGCAAGATTCATCCTTTCCGGGTCTTATTTGTACATGGTTTTTCATGTAAATAAACAAAGTGATGATTTCAAATCTTTCAAATGGCTGATTAAAAACGGCAAACTCGTTTACGTTGATAATCGCTCAGATCAGGAGGTGCGATTTCCTGAACAACATGAATTTCAGTGGCAACGGGCTCATCGCGATTTTCATCGCAATGGAAAATTTCCACACGTCTCAATCATGGATAGGGTTTTTGTAGAAACGGTCGGAGGCGATTTGACCATTAAGGTCGAAGACAATACCGATGATGGTCTTGGCATTTACAGGGAAGGGGTGGAATATCTGGACCAAACCCTCGACGATGCAGAATATTTTTATGCAGACCTTGGAAATCTGATCGTTTTAAAAATCAGGCCCTATCAGGAAGAATTTCGCTATTTTGTTTTCAATGAAAAAATGCAGGAAGTCCAGCGGATTGACTCACTGGAAGATTCAGGCGTTTTGTTACCGGATCAGCACGGATTGATCTTTGCCAACGGTTATTATCTGCAAACCGGAGAATACAAGATCTTTGATCCGAATATGCGTAACAAGCGTTTCAAAAAACGAATCGCGTCACCAAATGGAGAAGATTTTTTGTTTGTTTTTTATAATAATGAAAAAGGAACCTATGTCCTTCATCATTACAATTTGATTGAGCAAAAGCTTGCAACGCCAATTATTTGCCACGGTTACACCCTCTTTCCAAATGGTGAACTCACTTATTTCAAAGCAGAAGAGGAACCGACCAAACATCACATGATTCAAATCTGGCAAACGCCTTTTATCAGTGGAACAATATTGCTTTCCGAGCATACCGATTCGTTTTTGTTTAAAATCGGAAATAAAGACATCGTCAAAGCAATGGCTGAATGTCATGAAATCCTGACCTTGTGTAACAAACAAGACACCTACGCTGGCTTGTACAGCGATTTGGCAAAAAAATGCAACGATACGATGGATTCCTATTATTGGATTGCCAGAGGAGAAACGTTCAATATGAATGAATCGCTAAGCTTGATCAAAGAGACCGCTTCTTCGGCAATTGAAGAATATGAGAAAAAGAAGCGCATTCAAAAAAACACCGCCA
>CBDCPZ010000015.1:0-189248 GCA_965220465.1 Saprospiraceae bacterium
GCTGAATCAACTGTAATCATAGATCAAAATATAGATACCCCAATTGCAGATGCCGGAAATAACGGAACGCTAACCTGCGATCTCAATGAAATTTCGCTGGATGGAAGCGCTTCGACCGGAAATAACCTATCCTTCGAATGGTTTAACCAGTCGGTTTTGGTTGGCAACCAGGCTATCATCCAGGTTTCCCAATCCGGGATTTATGATTTAATCGTCACCAACATCCAGAGTGGTTGTACCGCTGAGTCAAGCGTCGAAGTGATTCCAGATGATAATCTGCCAACGGCAATTGCCACTGCTGAAGACATCCTTAACCTGCGAAACATACTGAAGTAACTATCGACGGAAGTACTTCTACGAGTATCAGCGGAAATATTGGATTCGAATGGCTGGACGAAGACAGCAATGTGATTTCAACACTAGAAAATGCAATTGACAGATGCAACCGGGAATTTATACCCTGATCGTCACCGACACCGACAATGGTTGTTCCATTTCAACAACAGTAGAAATCCAGCAGGATATCGAATTGCACCGATTGCAGAAGCAGGAAGCGATCAAACGCTGACTTGCAACGATACGGATGTTAACGCTTGACGGAAGTGGCTCAACGGGTCAAAACCTAAGTTTTGAGTGGCAGCACGATGCAAGTGGAAATACGATTGCAAACAACAGCAACGTCACAACTGTGATGTCAGGAGTGGAATTTATGTTGTAATTGTTACGAATACCGAACCAATGGCTGCACGGATACCGATGCAAGCGTTGAAGTGATGCCGGATACTAATTTACCGACTGCCAATGCAGGAGCAGATGAAATACTGAATTGTGATATTATTGAAATCACCCTTGATGGAACTGCTTCGAGTACTGGCCCAAACATCGAATACGAATGGCAAAACAGTGGCGGAAGTACAATCGCTACAACGCAAACAACGATGATCAATTCCCCGGGAACTTACACCCTCATTGTTTTGGATACCGATAACAACTGCCAAACCCAGGACCAGGTGGTGATCGGTCAGGATATCGAAACTCCGATTCCAAACATCGATTTTGTAGCCAACCAGGAAATTGATTGTAATAATTCAAGTATCGTGTTGGATGCAACAGGATCAGCTCCTTTTGGGACACTCAATTTTGAATGGACAACCGTCGATGGAGCAATTCTTTTAGGAGAAGACACCCCAAATCCTGAAATGGGACAGGCAGGAACTTACACTTTAACGATCACAAATTCTGAAAACGGTTGTACACAAACAGAATCCATTGAAATTGTTGAAAACCTGGAAACGCCAATTGTGACGATTAGCACTCCACAAATATTGACTTGTGATAATACCGAAACAGAGATCTATGCTTTTTGTGATATTGGCAGTGCAATCGTTTCCTGGTCAACCAGCAATGGAAACATTATTTCAGGGCAGGATAGCCTCGTGGCAACGATTGACCAGCCAGGTGATTTTATCATTTCGGTAATTAATATTGCAAACGGCTGTGAAACAACTGCTCAAACCACAGTCTTACAGGATATCACTCCTCCAACAGCAGTTGCGAATGCCGATGAAGAATTTGATTGTATCACCGAAAGTATTGTTTTAGATGGTAACGGTTCATCAGTTGGAAATTCATTCATTTATCAATGGTTTGGAAGTAGTCTAATCGACAGCAATACCAGTCTCAATCCAACGATATACATAGCAGGCAGCTATACTTTACAAGTCACCAATATTGAAAATGGTTGCACTCAAATGGCAACTATTTTGATAGAAGAAGATGATAATGTTCCAACAGCAGCGGAAGTTCTCGACAATGATCCGCTATGTTTTGGAGAAAGTGGAAGCATATCCATTTTATCCGTAACGGGTGGCCATGAGCCTTATTTGTATTCCATCGACGGAGGGCAGAATTTTAGCCCAGCAAATACTTTTTCAACGCTGGAGCCGGGCGATTACAATATTCTGATACAGGATGCCATTGGTTGCGAATATGAAGAAACGATAAACATCCAAACACCAACGCTGGTCAATGTTTCACTCTTACCGGAGGTGGTTCTGCAATTGGGTCAGAATTACCAGATCACGGCTGTTTCAGGTATTCCGCTTTCTGAAATTGATACAATCATTTGGTCACCGGTTGAAGGTTTGAGCTGCACCAACTGCCTTGATCCTCGGGTAGAAAGTATTTTAAACGAAATAGAATATTCCCTTACAATAATCAACGAAAATGGTTGCAAGGCAAGCGATCAGATTATGCTGAGAGTGGAGAAAACGAGGGAAGTTTTTATACCAAATGCCTTTTCACCGAACGATGACGGAACTAACGACAAGTTTATGATTTTTGCCAACAATGAAAAAATAAAGCAGATAAACACTTTCCAGGTTTATGACCGTTGGGGAGAGCAAATTTATCTGGCTGAAAATTTCGATCCAAATGACCCGGCTTTTGGCTGGGATGGAACGCTGAACGAAGAAAAACTCAACCCAGCCGTTTTTGTCTATTTCGCAGAAATTGAATTTATCGACGGCGTAACGATTTTGTACAAAGGTGATGTGACGCTTGCAAAGTAAGATTTAGAAGTAATTTTGTAGTTGAGAAAGATTGGTCTTGGAATATTTAATTCAACTTTGAGTCAATATGTATTTAACAAGTTCTGCCGTCAAAGCTTTGCCTTTGGCTTGTTTTCTCACTTCATCGAAAGGAAAACGAAAGTCGCAGCCGGATTGCCATAAACTACAACCATAAGCTGTTTTTCCTTTGATTACTTTTCCTTTTTTACATTTTGGGCAAAGGACGGAATCTGTTTCTTTTTTAGTCGTAGCAGGCTTTGAAGTTGTCGATCCTTTCACTTCCAAAGTTAAATCAAACTGATCATTGAATTTCAGCTTTCCGGTTAAGCTTTTTCCATTTTCCTTAAATCCTTTGAGTTGGACAGTCGATCCATATTTCATTAATCTGGCCAATTGTTTTTCAGGGATTTTCTTTGCTTTAAATTTAAAAGGTAAGCGAAAAGTACAATCTTCTTTCCATCGGCTGCAACCATACGCTGTGCTGCCTTTCAATAGTTTTCCTTTTCGACATTTCGGGCAGGCCATTTCTGAAAAAGGAATTTCTTTTGAAGGTTTTCTTTTTGATACTTTAGCAGGTTTTGGTTTAATTTCTGAAACAATTCGAGACTGGTTTTTTGCCATCCTGACTTCAACAACCAAATCACTCACCATGCTTTTCATGTCTGAAATAAACTGTTTTGGAGAATATTTTCCATCTTCGATTTCACGTAATTGTTTTTCCCATTGTCCTGTCAATTCCGCGGATTTCAGCAGATTATTTTGAATCGTATCAATCAATTGAATTCCCATCTCAGTAGGATGGATTTGTTTCTTTTTTCGTTCAATGTACCTTCGTTTGAAAAGCGTTTCGATGATATTGGCACGGGTAGATGGTCTTCCGATTCCGTTGGCTTTCATGAGGTCCCGCAATTCCTCGTCATCGACTTTTTTCCCAGCGGTTTCCATCGCCCGAAGAAGCATCGCTTCGGTGTAGGTTTTTGGCGCCTGGGTTTGCTTTTCTACCAATGAGGGTTCATGAGGACCTGTTTCCCCTTTTTTAAAAGTTGGCAGCACTTTTTCCTCGTCGTCTCCTTTCGATTTTGATGTATTTTTAGCAGTAGATTTTTTTGGTTTTGGTAAAACGACCCGCCAGCCTTCTTCCAGAATTTCTTTTCCCGTTGCTTTAAAAGTTACACCTTCTACCTCTCCGATTACAGTTGTGTTTGAAACAATACAATCCGGATAAAAAGCAGCAATAAAATGACGGGCAATGGCATCGTAGACATTTTGCTCGTTGGTTAAAAGATTTTTTTCAAAACCAGTTGGGATGATGGCGTGGTGATCGGTGACTTTTCCATCGTTAAAAACCTTGGGTGATTTTCGAATTTTTTTATTTAAAAGAGACTGGGTAAGTTGGCTGTACGATTTCATATTGCTTAAAATTCCCTGAATCTTTGGATAAACATCGTTGGGCAAATAAGTGGTATCTACTCGAGGATAAGTCACCACTTTTTGTTCATAGAGCTTTTGTACGATTTTCAAAGTCATATCCGCGGAATAACTGAATCTCTTGTTGCAATAAACCTGCAAACTCGTCAGGTCAAATAATCTTGGAGGATATTCTTTTCCTTTCTTCTTTTCAAAAGAAACAATAACGAATGGTTTTCCCTCCACTTGTTTTAATAAAGTTTCACCATCTTCCTTTTTTAAAAAGCGCCCTTTTTCACAATTGAAAACTACTTCCCGATACAAAGTTTGCAATTCCCAGAAAGGATGGGGAACGAAATTTTCAATTTCTTTGTGCCGTTCAACCAGCATCGCAAGAGTAGGAGTTTGGACTCTTCCGACGGAAAGCACTTGTTTGAAACCACCATATTTTAAAGTGTACAAACGCGTAGCATTCATGCCCAAAAGCCAATCTCCAATGGCACGGGAGCTCCCGGCATAATACAAATTATCGAACTGACTTGCGTTTTTGAGGTTTTGAAAACCGTCTTTTATGGCCTCTGGAGTCAATGACGAAATCCAGAGCCTCAAAACTTTTCCTTTATATTTTGCTTCGTTGAGTACCCAGCGCTGGATCAACTCACCTTCTTGCCCGGCATCCCCGCAATTGATGACCAACTCAGCGGTCTTAAATAATTTTTTAATCACTCCAAACTGTTTTTTGACGCCTTGATTCGAAATAAGTTTTGTTTCAAACTTTTCTGGAAGCATAGGGAGCGAATTCAAATCCCACTTTTTCCAGTGAGCCTGATAATCGTCTGGTGTTTTTAAGGTGCAAAAATGGCCGAAAGTCCAGGTGACCGCATAACCGTTGCCTTCAAAGTAGCCGTCCTTTCGGGACTTTGCTCCGAGGATAAAGGCAATTTCCTTTGCGACACTAGGTTTTTCTGCGATGCAGACTTTCATTGAAAAAGGAGCTTAATGATTGGAACATATTGTTCGTTGACAAATTTATAAAAAACTTCTCTCGATTTTTTATTTAAACAGTTTGCCACGTGTTATCCAATTGATTTTCGAGCATTTTTGAAAAATCACTTCTTTGTTCCAAATTCAGGTATTGGTATTCTACTTTTGAAAGATAAAGTCCTTGCGGATAAGCTAATTTGTTGGTGTATTTTATTTGTCCCCCGTTTAAACCATTCGCTAATTCTTCAACAGATAGTTTACCTGCTCCGATTTCTAATAACCTTCTGATTATCGATCTGATCATTCCCCGTAAAAATCGATTGGAGGATATTTGAAATCGCAATCGATCTTCTTTTTCATTGATAAAAAGCTGTGCGTTCGAAACTTCACAAATCGTTGATAGATAAACATCTGGAGCCAGACAGAGCGAATGGTAGTCTTTGTGTTCTGTGAAAAGGGTCGCTGCCTTTTTCATTTTATCATAATCAAAGTTTTTCAGTGAATACAAAGTACTGAAATTGCTTAAAAAGGGATCTTTATAAAAATGGATAAAGTAATCATAGGTTCTTTTTATAGCATCAAGTTGTGCATTTGCTCTGTCGTGGACGGGGATAATATCAAATACGGCGATATCATCCGGCAGCATTTTATTGATCCGGAAAACGAAGTCAAAATCAATTTCTTTTTTATAATTAAAATGCAAAAAATACTGACTGGCATGAACCTGCGCATCTGTTCTCCCACATCCGTGGATAATGATTCGTTGATTCAGCATTTTGGAAAGCATAGTTTCCAAAACGGCTTGCACACTATTGACATTGATTTGCCTTTGCCAGCCTCGGTAAGCAGCTCCGTTGTATCCAAGATGTAGAAAATACCTCATGCTGCAAAGGACGTTATTTTTTTGTCATGCTGAAAACTTAAGGGTTCGTTTAATTGCAAACAAATAAAAAAGTGTAAATTAATCCATCCAATACGAAAACGATGAAAAGATTTAAGGCACTTGATATTTTTAGAGGAATGATAATCTGCCTGATGATCATTGTCAACACTCCAGGAGACTGGGATTTCGTTTTCGCACCACTCAATCACGCCAATTGGCATGGATTTACACCGACGGACTTAGTGTTCCCATCCTTTCTTTTTGCAGTTGGTAATGCCTTTGCTTTCGTGAAAAACCGTTGGACTGATAAGACTTTGGGAGATGTATTTGGAAAGATTCTGAAACGGACGATCATTATTTTTCTATTGGGTTATACGATGTATTGGATTCCGTTTTTCAAATGGACAGAGGCAGGAGATTTGACTTTTATTCCATTCCATGAAACCAGAATTTTAGGCGTTTTACAACGAATCGCTTTGTGTTATTTTGTAGCTGCGATCATGATTTTTTACCTGTCAAATCGACAATTACTGATTTGGTCCGCTGCGTTTTTATTTGGCTATTGGAGCTTAATGGCTGGTTTTGGAGATTATACCTTAGAGGATAATTTTGTCAGGACAATTGACCGTATCTTGCTGGGAGATAGTCATTTATACGGTGGAGACGGTTTACCATTCGACCCTGAAGGTTTGCTGAGTACGATCCCTTCGATTGTAAATGTAATCGGCGGATATCTCGCCGGTGTTTTTATTATTAATGGCGGGATGAACTATGAAAAATTAGCCAAACTGTTGATGGTTGGAGCAGTGCTTTGCGGTTTGGCGTATTTGTGGAATCTTAGTTTTCCGATCAATAAAAAACTGTGGACAAGTTCTTTTGTAATTTTAACAATCGGACTTGATTTGATCCTGCTTTGCCTGATTATGTACACGACCGAGTTTCTGAAAAAGCCAGTCAATTATAATTTCTTTGAAGTTTTTGGCAAAAATCCATTGTTCATTTATTTGCTTTCAGAATACCTGGCGATTGGGATGCATTTTATCAGAGTCGATGGTGAGCAATCACTTTACAATTATGTTTATGTAAATGGGTTTAGCTGGATTGGCCCTTATTTAGGATCCTTCGCTTTCGCTTTGGCCGTGATGTTTGTTTGCTGGCTGGCAGGCTGGTGGCTCTCCAAAAAGAATATTTATATCAAGGTGTAGAAATGACTTTCTATAAAAAAAATTATTGAATGATGAAAAATCTGATATTGCTGATGTTGTTATTTTTTGTGTTCGGATGCAATTCTGCTATTAAAAAAAAGGAGCAGGAAAATGAACAGACAGAACATTGGATTTCCCTTTTCAATGGGAAAGACCTCAGCGGTTGGACTCCAAAATTTAGCAAATACGAACTTGGAGTTAATTTTAAAAACACCTTTCAGGTGAAAGACAGTGTTTTAAAAGTGAATTATGATGGCTATGAAGCTTTCGATCGAGAGTTTGGGCATCTTTTTTATAAAGACAAATTTTCGCATTACCGGCTAAAATTAGAATATCGTTTTATTGGGAATCAGGTTAAAGATGGTCCTGGCTGGGCTTTCAAAAATAGCGGAGCCATGTTTCACTGTCAAGCTCCTGAAACGATGCTCGTAAACCAGGAATTTCCAGTTTGCCTGGAAGCTCAGTTTTGGGAGGGAATGGAACGGATGATCGTCCAACGATGAACCTTTGTACGCCCGCCACCAATGTGGTCATGGGAGATACGCTTACCACAAAGCATTGCATAGATTCCGGTTCGAAAACCTTTCACGGCGAAGAGTGGGTGGCGATTGAAATTTTAGTTTTAGGAGATAGTCTCATTCAACATTTTGTAAATGGAGAAACGGTGCTGGAATATAAAAATCCACAGATTGGGGGAGGATATATTCCGGAAGGTTTTCCCGATCCTGAAGGTACATTGGTCAATGAAGGTTTTATCTCTTTGCAGGCTGAAAGCCATCCTGTAGAATTTCGAAAAATTGAGTTACTGAATCTTTCGAAGCATTAATCTTTTGTGATAAACCCTTTTGGCCTATACGGTCATTGCAGCAGTGATCGCATCTGCTACAGAAATTTCTTCCGGAACGACATGATTTGCACCAAGTTTTTGTAGTTGATCGGCTTCCCCTTCATATTTTGTCCGTACAACGATATTTGCGTTGTGATTGAGTTTTCTGATTTTAATCGTAATATCTTCAGCCATTGCAGCTTCAGGAACTGTGATTATCACTTGCTTTGCAGCTTCAACAGCCGCTCTTTTTAAGACTTCATCATCTTTCGCATTGCCGATAAAAACCTGAGCATAAGAGCTATCTTCCTCTTCAATATTTCTTTCATTTAATTCTATTACAGCCAATTGCATATTCTTTTTTGATAAAAATTTAGCTATTCTTCGACCCCCTGGCCCAAAGCCAATAATTATGGTGTGATCGACAAGTGTACAAGTATTTGGAAGACAGATTTTGTCGTCAAGCTTGTTCATCCAACTACTCCAAAAAGGAATTTTTACAATGTATTCTGCAATTTTGGGGGCATGGCTGATCATAATTGCTGAAGAAACCATAGACATGATTGAGATCGACAAAAACGCCTGATAGTTGAAGTCGTTAAGGATTTGGCCTTCCAGCCCTACCTTTGACAATATAAAAGCAAATTCACCAACCTGGCAAAGTACCAAACCACTGACGACGGCATTTCTAATCCCGATATTTAAATAAAAAGCAGTTGGAGCGACGATAAGAAATTTAACAAGCATCACCAAAGCGGTTATTCCTATCAAAAGCCAAAAATTTTCAAAGACAAATTGCAAATTCAGAAGCATTCCAACTGAAATAAAAAAGATCGCTGTGAACACCTTTTTAAAAGGCATGATATTTTTTAAAGCTTCAAAACTGTATTCCGATTCCGAGATTATCAAGCCAGCCAAAAAAGCACCTAAAGCCAGTTTCAAGCCTAAAAGTTGAGTAATAAATGCGGTAGCAAAACAAATAACAATTATTGTGATCAAGAATAACTCCTGATTATGGGTATGAACGATACTTCGAATTAATGGCGGAATGATTTTCCGGGCAGCAAATACGACGACAAAAATGAACAAAACACCCAAAATGATTTTACCAATTGATTTAGATTCTGTGCCGCCGCTTTGGGTCAGATAGGGCGTGAGCAACATCATTGGGATAATGATAATATCCTGAAAAATGAGAATAGAAACAGATGTTTTTCCAAAAAGAGTGTTCATCCAGCCTTTTTCCTGAAAAAGCTGTAAAACAATTGCGGTGCTGCTCATTGCAAAAAGCATCCCTACGAAAATTGCCTGATTGACTCCCAACCCTAAAAAAAAAGCTCCTATAAAAAACAAAATGATACTCAATGCTACTTGAACCGAACCACCGATAAGCACATACTTTTTAGATTCCATCAGTTTGTCCAAAGAAAATTCAATTCCGATCGAAAAAAGCAATAAAAGAATACCAATCTCAGCCATAACTTCTACATCCTCAGCAGCTGGGATCAACTCAATTCCGTAGGGTCCGACAAGCACACCGGCTGTCAAAAATCCAACAATTGATGGCAATTTTAATTTTGTGCTTATAAAAAGAACAACAGCAGAAATCGACAAAATAATGATGAGGTCGGTGAGTATATGCATATTTATAGTTGAAAAACAAAAGGGTTTGTTATGAAAACTTCGGAGAATAATTTCTGAAAATTATCAGGTAATAATACAAATTTTTCAAAGTATAGTTGTGATATTTATGAGATATCTGAGCTTATTATTTAAAGTTTAAGATTTGAAAAATTACTTAATTCAAAAAATCGAAAATGCTCCCTCACCCAACCATTAAAAAGCTGATTTTTTTAGTAATGGTTTTAAGTTGTTTTAGCTTTTTTTCTTGCGGAAGCGGAAATAAAACAGCGGAAAGTCAAAACTCCACCAGTCAACAGTCAATCGCAGATACCATCCGTTTTGCCAGCTACAATGTCTCGCTTTTTAGAAAACAGAAAGGCGAACTGGAAAAAGGTCTTCAATCCGGTTTAGATACACAAATCCAAAACATTGCTGCAATCATTCAACACGTTAGACCGGATGTAATTGCCTTGATGGAATTTGATTATGATCCCAATGGGATTTTATTAGACCATTTTCAACAAAACTATCTTTCAAAAAGTCAATTTGGAGAAAATCCAATCCATTATTCCTATGCAATTGCTGTCCCTTCCAACACTGGAGTTTTGAGTGGTCAAGACTTGAATAATGATGGAAAAGTGACTCTTCCATCTGATGCTTTTGGGTTTGGGCAATATGAAGGGCAATATGCTTTTGCTCTGTTATCAAAATATCCTTTGGACACCGCACAGATCAAATCCTTTCAAAAGTTTCTTTGGAAAGATATGCCAAATGGAAAACAGCCTTTGAAGGAAAATAGTAGCCCTTATTATTCGAATGAAGCCTGGAATATTTTTCGGCTGTCTTCAAAAAACCACATTGATATACCGATTCAAATGCCTGACGGAAATTGGATTCATACGATCCTTGCTCACCCTACTCCACCGGTTTTTGACGGTCGCGAAGACCGCAATGGCTTGCGTAATTTTGATGAAATCCGTTTGCTCAAAGAGTACATTTCCGGAGCTGAATATTTAAAAGACGATAAAGGTAAAAAAGGTGGTTTGGGTGCCGGAAGTTCTTTTGTAATCATGGGCGACCTGAATGCTGATCCAATCGATGGAGACAGTTATCCGGGAGCAATTGATCAGTTGTTGAGTTTTCAAGGTATTAACGCGGAAATTGCTAAAGCTGGATTGATTCCAAAAAGTAATGGCGGCAAAATCCATAATCAACACAAAAGTGATAAAGGTGATCCTTCTTTTGATACTGCATTTTTCGGAAAACGGATAGATTATGTTTTGCCATCCAAAGATTTGAAAGTAATAGCCTCCGGCGTTTTTTGGCCAGCGGAAGGGGAACCTCTCTTTGATCGAGTCAAGAACAAAAGCGCTTCTGACCATTTGATGGTTTGGGCGGATATTGTGGTGAGAACAAAGAAGTAAAAAAATATCAAAAAGCAATCTTGAGCTTTGAAGCTTTTATAGGTTTTATAGGTTTTATAGGTTTTATAGGTTTTATAGGTTTTATAGGTTTTAAAGATTAGCCAAAAGACAAAATATTTGGATTAGATTTTGTTATTTATTACGAAAATTAATAATGTATGGAATCTCGAATATTAAATACGCTTCTTCTCCCTGTTTTGTGTTTTTTGACAGTAACGTTTTCTAACGCACAAATAGCGTCGAGTGAAGTTTTGACTTCGAAAGGTTACAGCCTGGAGTTTTCAAATCAAAGTGAGATTGCAATAGAAGAAGAAATGGTGGAAAGGATCAAAAGAGGAGATTTATTAAATCCAATAGGTGCTTCAGCTTTTGACATTTACAAAGATTATGTTGAAGATGATAGGTCTGACGCTTCCTTAGAAAAGAAATTAAAACGCTTTTTGGTCGCAGCTTTAGTAGAAGCTTCGGACAAGGCTTTGACAGAATACTTTGATGAGGGAGGTGACTTTATCCACAAATATATGTCAAGCCCATCTCAAGTAGGTACCAAAAGAAATATTCCTGTCGATCGGTATTATATTACAGCTGCTGATCTGTTGGGCGAAGACCATTTTCTCTATGGTAGCTTGAAGGCGAAAGGGTATTTTATCGAAGCTTTAAAAATGCGATACATCGAAAACAAAGGGACTAAGGAGGTGAAGGAGAAACTAGAAAAGTCAATTGCCTTGGATCCGGAATCATCTTATACCTATAATGAATTGGGTGTAATCTATTTTGATGAAAAAAATTACACACTGGCTCGCGTAAATTATAATCGTGCTATTAAAATAAACGCTTATTGGGAAACTCCGAAAGAAAATTTGAGAATAGCCGAGGAAGCTTTGAAGAGTAGCAAAAACTAAAAAGAATAAAATTATTACAACTAAATTAATGGGCTAAATCGTCAATAAATTATTTTTTTGTCTGCTTAGTTTTAAAAAACAGTGGAACAATGCTGATTTTCTTCTGCTTTCATTGTAAGAAGTTGTTTAAAAATGTATCTTAATGTTTACAGACAAAGCATTGGCAGTCAAACACTTCCCTTTTTATCGTCCCGTAGCTTTAGCTATGAAACTCAAAAAGAACTTCGTCTTGTGAAATAAATCGAGCTAAGAATCCCAATTTCTAAATACTATGAAAAAGACTATCACTTTTATCAATCCAATTTATTGTATTCTTTTTTCCACAATAATACTAGCCCAATCCGCTTTTGCTCAGCAGATAAATCTGGATAATAATGGATCTAAACGTATTCTGGCTTTGGTCATCGGCATTTCAGATTATAAATATTTGAATGATCTCCAATTTGCCCATAAAGATGCCGAAGATTTTGCTGAATTTTTAACCTCTAAAGATGGTCTAAACCTTCCCAAATCCGATGTCCGTGTTTATATCAATGATGAAGCTACGCAAAGCAAGATTTTATATGATGGATTTCAATGGTTAGATGATGAATTGAATAAAGGCGATGAAGCGTTCATATTTTTTTCTGGGCATGGTGATATCTACAATAGAGACGAGATAGATATTTTAAAAACAGGTTTTTTGTTGACCCATGAAAGTGAAGAAGATAAATATGAAACGACAGCCTTATCGATGGATGACTTTCTGAAACAGCTTCATATCAGAGCTCGCTTCAAAAGCGCAAATATAAGGGTCATTCTGGACGTATGCCATGCCGGGATTGGGTTTAAAGCTGGTGGAATTATAAAAATACTTGAAATGACCGGCCAATATGATCCAAATAAAGAAATTATTATCACTTCATGTGATACCGATGAGAGTTCATACGAATACGAAGATTTACAAAATGGCTGTTTTAGTTATTTTTTTCTTGAGGGATTGAAAGGAGATGCTGATGAGGATAACGATAATAACATTACCTTATATGAGATCAAGGAATATTCGGAAAATAATGTTAAAAGATATGTAAAGTCACGCAATAACTCGGTTCAATTTCCTCAGTTCAAGGGAGAGGATTCGCATCTTATCGCTCGTATAGATGGCCAATACGTTGCGCCAGTGCCAGCCGAGCATGGTAGCCCGGGAAAAGGGAAAAGTGGTGTTAAGAAAGGAATTGAAAGCAATGCTGAAGTAACTAAAATTCTGAAAAAAATTGAACTGGAGGGTCTTTCAAGCCAGGAGATTCAATCTGCTTATGATCTTTATTTGAACCAATCGGAAAAAACGTTAGAACAGCAAGCAGCAAAAAGGAAGATGAAACGAGACCTTGTGGCAGTAATGATTGACAATGCAGATAAAACATTAACCACTTATTTTGATAAGGAGGATGAAATGATAAACAATCCATTTTATGCACCGGCTTCTGAATATTATTTAAAATCGGCGGAATTACTGGGCAAGGATCATTTTTTATATGAAGAACTACTCGGGAAATACTTCTTTATGGAAGCCCTTAAACTTAAAGCACTCAATCCTAATGATTCAAAAGTGATCAATAACTTGAACTCTTCTTTGACGCTCAATTCCAATGCTTCCTATACTTTAAATGAATTAGGGAATGTATATTTTGCTAAAAAAGAATATAAAGAAGCGTTGAAATACTACGAGAAAGCAAATAATATTTCTCCCATCTGGGGTAAGAACATAATAAAGACCAAAACAGCTTTGAAGGAAAACCCTATCGCTGCGAATCCTTCTTCTCAGCCTATTCCAACACCCTACGGAATGGAATTCAAACCAAAATTAGCTTCAAGTTCCGTAGCTAATGTATCTCCCAATAATTCCAACCCTGTTTTTGATAATGCGAAGGATATTGTTTTCAATATTCAATTGGCTGCGGCCAGTATAGTGAATCGTGGGGAATTCAAAAAGGTGGAAGATCTAGGTCCGATAAATCCCGAATTCAAGCCGGATAAAGAACTTATAGTTACCTGGCTTGGGCCTTTTGATTCTAGAAAAGAGGCAGAAATAAAATTGAAAAAAGCCAGAGAAAGAGGCTTTAATGATGCTTTTTTGGTTGAGACTCCAAGAGATTCCAGTTTCCAAAAGAAGTTAGAAGAAAAAAAAGTAGAATTGGAAAAAGAGCAGGCAGCTTCTATGCCCTATCAAATTCGGATTGCCGCAGTCAAGATATACAATAAATCAGATTATTCCGCACTCGAAAAGATTGGGAAGGTAGATGCAGAGCCGGTAACCGTAAAAGGAAAAACGCTCTTCCGGATATTGATGCGTTTTAATTCGAAAGAGGAAGCAGTTTCCAAGCTTCAAAAAGTAAAAAATGAAGGTTTTAAAGATGCATATATTTTCGAAAATACAGCCCAGACTGTGAAAAGCAAGACCCAGAGAGAAGTGCCTTCCAGTTATGAATATACGGCAGTAAATCCGACTAAATATAAAGTTCGAGTAGCTACAGTTTCCAAATTGTTAGAAAATCAGTTTTCTAATCTGGAGAATTTAGGTCAGATTTATATGGATGTCGTTCATGATAAAGGCCTGATCCGTGTTTCTCTAGGTGATTATGAAAATAAAAAGAAGGCTATGGAAGTATTAGATAAAATCAAAAAACTGGGTTATAAAGATGCTTTTATACAGTTTTGAAAGATTAACTGTAACAACCCAGAACATGATTTGCCGTGTTCAATAGCAGCGCCCTTGAGACTTCTTGGAAAGCTTTCAATCCTCGTTTTATCGTGTACGATCTTACCTTTGAATGGTTTTTAAATATTCAATAATCTGATAGATTTTTTTAGGGACCATCACCTCATCAATTCTTTCTGAATTGGCAAACGTTTCACCCCAAATGGGCATATCTCTGTCACCGTGTCCTGACTTTACCGCTTCTTCTCCATCGATGATTTTATAGATTTCTTCGTCGGGAAAAACACCATTTCTTCTTTGACTGATAAGGGTCAAATCTGGTGGTTGAACTTTAAGCATTTCGGCAATAGGGCTGTCACCTTGATTGCCATGGCAAAAATTACAGTAGGCGATATAAAGGTCTTGCCCCTTTTCTACATCCGTTTTTAGAGTAGTCGTGTTTCCACAACTATTGATCATTAAATAGAAAAAAGCAGGAAATAAACCGAGTAGAATCCACCGGATTTTTTTTCGAATAATCGTTTGGCTTTTCATGTCAAATATTTTGGTTTTGAAAAAAGGTTTGTTTTCTATAATTAGATTTATACAATGGCCAAAAGCTTCATTACATATAAATATAAAGTGATAGGTAATAAAAAGGGTTGACAAAAGTCAATTGGCTTATTGATTTGAATCATAATGTCCACGAATTCGATGATATTTTTTATCATCAGAAAAGGTGCTGATTATGAAAACCGAACTCCTAAAAAATAAAAGAAATTAAATTATTTTTATTTACTAATTTGAGGGTCAAAAATATCATAAGACTATGAAAATGTTGAAAACTAATTCCATCCTATTGCTTTGCCTACTCACTTTTTCCCTTTTTGCACAAAAAAACTTTGAAGAGGGATATATCATCAATCTTGAACAAGATACGGTGAAGGGCCTGATCTTAAACAAAGACAAAAAGATAAACCCAAAAAGCATTTCCTTTAATGGAAATAATCAGAAAACAACATTTTTTGCCAAGGATATAGCAGGCTTTGGAGTAAAAAATGAAGTTTTTGAAACCCACTTCATCGAATACGATACTTCGAAATATAAAACTGACGAATTGACTGTTTACAAAGATCCCAAGTGGAAAGAAGAAACGGTTTTTTTACAACTTATTGTGAAAGGTGGATTGGACCTGTATAGACTTGTTGACAATAAAGGGAAAAAACATTTTTTTATAAAAAGTGAAAATGATGTTGTACCGCAAGAGTTGTTGCTTATCAAGTATAAAAAAGATACAGATGTAGCTACAGTATCAAAATATAGAAACACTTTGAGAAGGTATATGGATGGTTCACCAGAGCTTTATGAGACCATTCAGACTTTGGATTTTAATGTGAAGGCACTCAAAAGACTATTTGTCAATTATAACAAAAGTAAAAACCAGTTTATTTATCAATATGAGCCTGAAAAAATAGAATTGAAGTTTTTAGTTTCGATTGGTTTGACTGTTTCAACCTTAAAAGATACAGATAATCAGACCTTTCCTACCAGCTATAATCCATGTGGTGGAATTGCATTGGATGTTATTTTTCCAAAAAACAAGCGAAAATTATCATTATTAAATGAACTCGGATTTCGAACTTTTGAAACATCAACTAACGAACAACCAGGACCTTTTGGCACTAGTTTTTCAAAAAACATTATCTTTAAATTGTCCTATTTAAGGTTGATGACTGCAATAAAGTATAGCTTTAATGGATACGTTGAAAGCAATAAATTTACTCCTTTTATATACGCTGGGATTGTCAACTCTTTTATTATTTCCAACAATTCTACCCATGAACCATTTGGTGCACAACCTGGTGAAACAACAGCGATTGAAGATGATTTCAGAAATTATGAGCAAGGAGTGTTAATTGGAATTGGAGTAGATTATAAATGTAAATTTGGTATCGATCTGAGGTATGAATTGACCAATGGATTTTCATCTTTTACTAGTTACGGGATACGCGTACAAACTATCTTTTTGCAGTTTAGGTATACTTTTTAGAAAAGATTAAAACCCAAAATCAAAAGCCTGCAATTTTAAAAATTGCAGGCTTTTGATTTTGGTGACCGCGGGAGGATTCGAACCCCCAACCCTCAGAGCCGAAATCTGATATTCTATCCAGTTGAACTACGCGGCCGATCAAAATGCAAAGTTACGTTACAGTTTGTTACAAACAAAAAAGAAAGGAGCTAAGTTTCCTAAATAATGAACCTTATATGCAAAGGGATTGTTTTCCGATTGTAGTATGTTTTCGAAGAGATATAAAATATTTTAAATAAGATACTCGTTTTAGGGTAAATTTTGAGAGAAGCAAATAATTAAAAAAGGCAAATTTAAACTCCATATCATTTAAGTTACAAATCCCTACAAAACACAACTGAACTTTCATTGAAGCCTTGACCTCGGAAGGTGAAGAATTCATTGATTAAGCAATGACAAGAAACTAGTCTGTTTTTTGGATTATATTCAAAAAATCATCGATGACTATTTTTTCTTGTTGGGCATACATTTGTACCTGTTCACAATCTTTTACTTGGCTTCGCAGCAGTTTTACTGATAGATTGCAACTATAAAGGAGGGGGACAACATTATAAAAAATAAAGAGACTTGTGTTAGAGTATTTAATTCTTAAACCTAAATTTTTAAATCATGACAGCCATTAAAAGTCAAAATCGTCAAGAAAAATTGGATTGGGTGATCACTTTTGCAGCCCTGGGACTTATTGTTCTTATTTGTGTGGGCTACTATATTCATACCCATCCAAATATTGAATCGACTCCTGCTACACAGGAAACTATTGAATATACGCTATAGTTTTTAATAGAATTTCAGAGAAAAAAGAAAGGCATAATCAAAACCACACAATAAGAATTTCTTTAAAAATATATAGCCAAAATATAATTAATCCTTCAATCAATTGATTGGAGGATTATTTTTTTAACGGTAGTTTGTTTTCCATTATTCAGGGAAATGAAAAACATATTTTCTTTTTGATTGGAAAAATCGACTTCAAAGAAATTAAACCCGGTTTGTGGATAAAGCGATTTTCGCTCAATTATTTGACCGTTAATTGTTGCAACAGAGATATTAATTTTTCTTATTTCCGTAGGATTGTGGTAATAAACCTGGATAATTCGATCAGGGGAGTTCCAGCCTAATATTTTTGTAATTTCAAATCCATCAATTTTTATTTTTAAATCAACTGCCACTACCCAGGAATACGAATAGGTTTGATCATAGTTGATTTGTTTGATGCGATAATAAACAGCGTTTCCCAATGCTGCATTTTTAACATCAAAATCCTCGAAAGAATACCATAACTTTTCCTCACTATTTCCTGCACCGCTTTTAGATGCAATTCTTTCAAAATTATCTCCATCGTAAGATCGTTCGATTTCAAAGCCTGCATTATTCGATTCGGATTCTGTTGACCAGGTTAGAAATACATCGTTTCCCATTAGATGGCCATTAAAAACGCTAAGTTCAACTGGGAGGGGGTTGAAATAAATTCCGCCGTTATATGCACAAACTTCCGTACTTAAATCAGTATAATGTATTGTTATTGAGCCGGTTAGAAGAAGTCCCGTAAAATCATAAGTCCCAGTGGTTTGCCATGAAGTATTGGCATTAGTTACATTGTATTCTCCATTCATGGAGTCATCTCCAAGATCTACATCAATGCTGGCGAGGTTGGTTGGGGTATCCTCCGGTTCAAAATAATCAAGACTTAATTTTTGGAAAATTACACTTATTTCAGGAGCACATTGTCCTTTTAAAAAGTAAGGCGAGATGATAAACAAGAGCGCAGCTACAAATTTTGTAAATTTGAATTTGGCGAACATGAGGGTCGGTTTTGGGAAATAATAGTTTTATCTCGATATAAAAATAATTCACAAAGATCGAAATGCAAAATTATCAGTCAACTTTCATAAAAATGTCATATAAAACCTAGAAGGCTCAAAAACCGTTTAATTGATGTATTTTTGTGCTTCCAAAAAATAACTATGTCAAAAAGATTTAGAAATAACGGTTTAGAAGATGCACCCAAGGTGAAGGTGACCAGAGAAACTTTCAAAGAAGCTTTAAAAATCTTCGAATATATCCGGCCTTACCGATGGATGTTGGTGGCCGGAATGGTTCTGCTTTTTCTTTCCAGTATGGTTTTTATGCTTTTTCCCTATTTGATGGGGCAAATGGTAGATATCGCTCAGGGAGCCTCCAAGCTCAACCTGACTCTTGGCAGCATGGGTTGGGTACTGTTGATTGTCTTGATTGTACAAGGGGTGGTTTCTTATACACGGGTTATTTTATTCGCAAGGGTGAGTGAGAAAGGAATTGCTGATATCCGCAAAGCACTCTATGAAAAGCTGGTTTCCTTGCCCATTGTATTTTTTGAAAAGAGCAGAGTAGGAGAGTTGGTCAGTCGGTTGACGGCTGATGTGGAACAATTGTACAGCGCAATTTCAATAACACTTGCTGAGTTTTTAAGACAAATTATCATTTTGATTGTAGGTATTGTTCTATTAGCGGTGACCACGCCCAAGTTGGCATTGATCATGTTGAGCAGCTTTCCGGTCATCGTCATTGGAGCGATATTTTTTGGAAGATACATCCGAAAACTTTCTAAAGAGCGACAGAATCAACTGGCGGACACCAATATTATATTAAGTGAAAGCATGCAATCCATCAACGCTGTTAAAGCTTTTACAAATGAATGGTTTGAGATTGACCGTTATAAAAGGTCCGTTAATTCTATGGTGAAAATCGCACTCAAATTTGCTCAGGGGCGTGCTTTATTTTCCGTTTTTATTGTTTCGGTTTTATTTGGAGCCTTATTTTTTATCGTTTGGCAGGCAGCGATTATGGTTCAAAAAAATGAATTAACCGCAGGAGAATTGATTTCATTCGTTGCTTACACCGCTATCCTTGGTGGAGCCATCGCGGGTTTAGGTAGTTTTTACACCCAATTATTGAGTGCCATTGGTGCTACAGAACGCGTAAGAGAGATTTTAAATACAGAAAGTGAAATAGATCTTGACAATAAGCCAGGTAGGGATTTGGTCCGTTTTCAAGGAAATATAGAATACCGTGACGTACATTTTTCATACCCTACCCGTAGTGATATTGCGGTTTTAAAAGGGATCAATTTTAAAATAAAGGCAGGACAAAAAGTAGCATTAGTTGGTCCAAGCGGCGCCGGAAAATCAACAATTGTTCAACTATTATTGCAATTCTATAAAGTAGATAAAGGGAATATTTTACTTGACGACAAAAGTATTTTTGATTACAATATTTCCGAATATCGACACAACTTTGCAATCGTTCCGCAAGAAGTTTTATTATTTGGAGGTACCATTCGAGAGAATATTCTTTACGGAAAACCCAATGCCAGTGACGATGAAATCATCGAGGCTGCAAAGCAATCCAATTCATGGGAATTCATTTCTACCTTTCCCGAAGGACTTGAAACTATAGTGGGTGAACGAGGTATCAAACTCTCCGGAGGACAGCGTCAAAGAATTGCAATTGCCAGGGCCATCCTCCGAAACCCTTCGGTTTTATTGCTGGACGAAGCAACTTCTTCCCTTGATGCAGAATCAGAAAAAGTAGTTCAGGATGCACTCAACTATTTGATGAAAGGTCGTACTTCTATCATCATTGCACATCGATTGGCGACGATTCGCGATGTGGACTGTATTTATGTGATCGACCATGGTAAAATCGTAGAACAAGGAACCCACAATGAACTTTCACTGATTGAAAATGGTGCATACAGCAGCCTTGCGAAGTTACAGTTTGAATTGACGTAAATCGCACAGAAGCTTAAGAGGTTAAGTGGTTAGGAGGCCAGAAGGTTAGGAGGTTAGAGGGTTATGGGTTTCAAACTTCGAACTAGAAACTTCAAACAAAGAGCGAGGAGTCAGCGACAAGTCAAAAAAACTATAAACTATAAGTGAACAATGTTTAATATCGGACCATACACCGGTGGCAATCGGATCAAATTAGACAAACCTGGTTATCTTAGGGTATGGCTTTTGGTACTCGCTATCTTTGGACTAATCGTTTTATATGTTTTTGAATTTAAACACTTTGACCTCGTTTTGAATCCCAAATTATTGCTGGCTTATGCAGTTGCATTGGGTACATTATTGGGAGTGATTCTCGCGGGTAGATTTGGGAGAGGAGTTACCGATTCTTTTGAAAAAATGCGAATTTATATGATTTTGATTGTGGTAAGTATCGTTTTTATGCCGCTTTTAGTAAACCTTGTGAATCGGCACCTTGATTTTAGAACCCCCGAAACCAGAGAAGTTTCACTAGAAAATGTTGAAGCTTATATTTCGGAAAAATATGGCGTTTTGAAAGGAGAAGATGTAAAAATTGCTGGCTACAAAATTGTGGTAGTAATGGATCAAAGGGTACTGCAATTAAAGTCAAAACAAAACCCTTTTCCAAATAATAAATCCGGCGATATTGTTCAAATCTTGGTAAATAAAGGTTTTTTTGGAATAGAATATGTTGGTTTAAAAGGCTAGTTGAAATAGTAATTTGATCAACGCATTTTTATAAAAACAAATCCTTCATTTTCCCTACATTGCACTCCTATGCTAGAATTTCAATTCAATCAATCTTTACTTCCTTACAACACTTTTGGGGTAGATGTGAATGCCAAAGCATTTGTTGAGGTCAATAGTGTGGACGAACTCAGAAATGTTCTGTTGAGGAATGCATTCCCAATTATTGTCTTGGGCGGTGGCAGCAATATTCTTTTGACAAAGGATTTGAATGTTTTAGTTATTAAAAATAATATTCTGGGAAAAACCATTGTCGAAGAAAAAGAGGACCATGCAATTATTGAAGTTGGAGCTGGTGAGAATTGGCATGAACTCGTGCTTTGGAGCCTTGGAAATGGGTTAAGCGGGATTGAAAATCTTTCTCTGATCCCTGGTCTGGTCGGAGCTGCACCTATTCAAAATATTGGCGCTTACGGAGTAGAATTGAAAGATGTTTTTGTAAAATTGGAAGCCATCGGTTTATCTACCGGAAAAAACATTATTTTTTCAAAAGAAGATTGCCAATTTGACTATCGGGACAGTATTTTTAAGTTGGATTTGAAAGGAAAATATTGTATAACTAAAGTGTTTTTACGACTTTCTAAAAAACCAAAAATCAACATTTCTTATGGTGCAATTGAAAGTACACTGAAAGAAAAAGGGATCAATAAACCGACTCCTCAGGATGTAAGTAATGCGGTTATTGAAATCCGCTCTGCCAAACTTCCTGATCCGAATATCTTGCATAACTCAGGCAGTTTTTTTAAAAATCCAGAAATCCATCGTGAAAAGTTCGAAGCCCTTCAAAAGCAATTTCCAGACATCGTTTTTTATGAATTGCCTGATGATCAGGTAAAAATCCCGGCAGCCTGGCTCATCGAACAATGTGGCTGGAAAGGTAAGCAAATTGGTAATGTTGGCTGCCACGCCATGCAGGCACTGGTTTTGATCAATTATGGTAGTGCCACAGGAAAAGAATTGTTAAACCACGCTCACATGGTAGCTCAATCCGTAAAAGAAAAATTTGGAATAGACCTGGTTCCGGAAGTGAATGTTTATTAAAAAGGGGGTGTTCGAAGTTTCTAGTTTGAAGTTCGATGTTTTTTTTACCCATAACCCTCTAACCTCCTAACCTTCTGGCCTCCTAACCTTTGACTTCTAGTTCCCTTCCAGCTTCGCGTCTTTCCTGTCATGGCGAAGGACTTTGTTTCGACTTTTAAAAGGCATGTACCGATAAGGTTTTTCATCAAAATTGTTGAGGAGAATCTCTAATTGCTGGCTGGTATTATTGAGATTGTAATAAAGAGAATCGTTTGTAAAAAGCAATCCAAGAGTGCCTTCACCTTCTTTAACCCCATCGACAAGGTCACCAATTTTAGCAAGCGCATCATTAGCAGTTTGGAGCGTTTGCTTGAGTTCGACCATAGCAGAATCAGCACTTGTCATCGTTCCGTTTACACCATTTATGGTTTCATCCAAATCCAAGCCTTTTAGCTGTTCACTGAAAGCAGCGATATTATTTAAAAATTCTCCAATTTTTTCATTGTCTTCATCAATTTTTCCCATGATAGAATTCAAATGAGTCATTGTACCTTCAATGCTTTTGCTGGAGCCTAATATCAAAAGATTGAGATTTGCAGTGAGTTCATTAAAATTTCTAATTGATTCACCAAGTCCTTTAGAATCAGGGGCAGAGACTCTGTTGCCCAAGGTATCCCATACTTCTTCAACGGCTCCCGTAAGGACTCCCAGATAGTCGCCAAGCTCTTCCTGACCAATCATCGAACCCAACAAACCCCTTACCCGGCCTTGCAAATAGTCCCCATTTTTTGCACAATCTTCACCACTGCAAGGACTATCAAAAACCAAACGAATTCCTTTCCCTCCGGTAACATCGGTGCTAATAATCTCTGCTATTGTATTCTTTGGAATATTGATACCGTTTTTAATATCCAACTCAACCACAATGGTACGCATATCATCTGGATTAAGGTACATATTTGCAACTACGCCAACAGGAAAACCATTTATTAAAACAGGCGCAGAAACAGGCAACATATCTACTTTTGGGTATTCAACATAAATCAAATTAGAAGTAGTAAGTAAATTTCTTCCCTTTAAATAAGTATATCCCCAAATGAGCAAAGCGATTGAAACAACTGCAAGAATTCCAATCTTTGTTTCATGCGAAAAAAATGCTTTTTTAGCTGCCATAGACGAAAAGGGTTTGTGATGTTTTTGTGCCTTTTTACAAAATTGGCTCAAAGATCACTTTTTTTATTAAAAACTAATAAATTTTTAAGAGTTCTATATTTAGAATTTAAGAAAAGGCAGGTTAATATTTTTCTTGAAGCAAATATTGAGTAATCCAGCGGATCACCGGATTAGGAAATAATTAATGCAAGGTGCATCGCAATTTGAAAAAATTAAAGAAAGTAAGTTATAAACTGAGCTTATTTTAAGGCATTTTCGATTTTGATTCGTTTCCCATTTTGATAGGCAACAACAAATGCTTCAGCAAAACCAGTATTTCTCAACTCGTTTTTTGCTTTTGAGGCTTCTTCATAAGATTGAAAGCCAATGGCCAGATATTTAATAGTATTACCTTCTTTTAAAACCTGGATAGAATAATTGAGTGACCGCCATTTGTCCTGCTTTGTGTCTGCAAACCGATCGGTGACCTCTAACAACACTTTAAATTTCACTTCCTGAGTATTTTTTTGTGGAGTGACAACGGGGACAGAAACAATTTTGGTTTCCTCTTTTTTTGACGGTATGATCAAAGACGGTTTTAAACTTTTTGCTTTTAACTGATCATTGGTCACCGGCGCTTTTCGAGTAGTTGATTTTATCATTTTAGGCTCATAAACTTTGCTCGGAGCGGCAACGGGTTGATACGATGGAGCCAAAGCTACAACCTGATCTTTTTTATTGAATCCGGACAGATTTCCTTCTACTTCGCTTTTGTATTCTGCAAAGGCGTTGAAAATAGCTTTGGCTATTTGTTTTTGACCATAGTCGGTTGAAAGATATTGATCATCAGATGCATTACTGAGATATCCGGATTCTACTAAAACGCTGGGCATAGTTGTCTTTCTTAATACGAGAAAACCAGCTTGCTTTACACCACGACTTTTTCGGACGGCATCCTGTGCGATATTATTTTCAATTTTATTTGCCAAAGAGATGCTTTGCTCCAAATAAGCGTTTTGAAACATAGATAAAATGATGTGCCCTTCCGGGGAATTAGGATCATAACCGTCGTAATTTTCTTGATAGTTTTCTTCATAGAAAATAGCCGCATTTTCCCTTTTTGCTACTGCAAGATTATCGTCTGCCCGATGCAAACCAAGTACATAAGTTTCTGATCCGTCAACTGAGCTTTTATTTGGAATGAAATTGCAATGAACAGAAATAAACAGATCGGCATTGCTCTTATTCGCTATTTCAGCTCTTTTATTAAGTGGAACAAATACATCTTTTGTTCGGGTAAAAATTACTTCGATATCCGGGTAATAAGCCTGAATTGTCTTTCCAACCATCAAAGCGATATTGAGCGAAACATGCTTTTCGCGCGAAAGATGACCGCTGCATCCACCATCACGGCCTCCATGCCCAGGATCAATAACTATCTTTTGAATGCGATAGTCCTCGCAAAGTTCCGGTACTTTAATATCTTTGCCGAAAGTAGCATCAGGAGGGAAATGCTCAAAGCAGAGATTATCAACATTTTTTTGAAAAAATGAGCAATGTGCTGTAACTTTTTCTGAAGTGTTAAAGTGAAAAAAGTAAGAAGGCAAAAACGCAAAAAAGAACGTTAATGAAAAGAAGGAGGATTTCATTTTCTTCAAAGCTGGCATTTCATGTTTGCTTAAAGTGTTTCTTAATGTTTTTTTGTTCAGTGCTAACGTACTGAATTTCAATGGCTTTAGCATAAGCCACTTCGGACACAAAATAGTATAAATTCGTTTGAAAGCAAAACTACTATTAATAATTTTATTTTTAACGGTAAACCTGCAAAGGTCTACTGCACAAACTATACCACCGGAAAACAACACAATTCCTCCTGCTCAAAATATAGAATTTACTACCGAAGACTCGGTAAGTTTTGACAGCCTAACCCGTGATTCAACTCCTCTAAGGACTCGAACACAAGAAATAAAATACTCTAAAGATTCTTTGGATGCTGAAATAAATTACGATGCCAGAGACTCCATGATTTTAGATATTAAAAACCAAAAAGTGCGCCTTTATGGCAATGCAAAGGTTACCTATACTTCGATGGAGCTTACCGCTGATTTTATCGTTTTCGACTGGGGCAACAATATTGTGGAAGCTGAAGGATTACCAGATAGTTCAGGCAACATTAGTGGAAATCCTGTTTTTAAAGAAGCAGCACAAACCTTCAATGCAAAACGGATAAAGTATAATTTTAAAACCAAAAAAGGATTGGTTTATGAAGCGACAACCCAGGAAAAAGATGTATATGTGCTTGGGAAGGTTGGAAAATTGCAGTCAAAAGATGAGAGCATAGGGCAAATGGATGATTTCATTTACAGTGAAAATGCCATATTCTCAACTTGTGATCACCCAAATCCGCATTTCGGTATTCGCAGTAAAAAGCAAAAAGTTATTCCGGACAAAGTTGTTGTTGTCGGTCCATCGAACCTTGAAGTAGGCGGAGTACCCACTCCCCTTTGGCTACCTTTTGGCTTTTTTCCATTAAACAATAAAGAAAGTACCGGCCTTATTTTTCCTAAAGATTATGAATTTTCGGATACCTGGGGATTTGGCTTAAAGGATGTGGGGTGGTATTTCCCATTAAATGATTATATGGATTTAACGGTGCTGGGAGACATTTATACAAGAGGTTCGTGGGGTTTGAAGGCGGATTCCAGATACAAGAAAAACTATAAATATAACGGTAATCTGGGGATAGGTTATTCTGATCGAAAATCTGAAAACTTAGGTGTTCCTGTAAGTAACAAATCCTTTAGTGTTCGTTGGTCACATGCCCAGGATCCCAAAGCCCATCCTTTGAATCGATTTAGCGGCAGTGTAAATATTCAATCCAATAATTATCAAAGTATAAACAAGAACGATTTTGCAGATAAATACCAAAACACCTTTACTTCGAATGTAAATTATTCCAGGTTGTTTCCTGACAAGCCTTTCACTTTCTCCGCATCAATGAGTCATTCACAAAATACGCAAACGCGCAGGGTGGATATCAATTTGCCAACCATAGATTTTCAGCTTACCCGAATTTACCCTTTTAAAAGAAAAGAAGGAACCGGAAAAGAAAAATGGTACGAAAAAGTCAGTTTACAATATGCTGCTAACGCTCGAAATCAATTTGCAGCAACGGATACCACGATTTTTACTCAAAAGACTTTGGATGATGCTCAATTTGGAATCAAACATTCTGCTAATACAAATGCTTCTTTTCAGTTACTTAAATATTTCAACGTAACGCCGTCTGTCAATTATAAAGAAATCTGGTATTTTGATCACATCGAGAAAGAATTGAATCCTACACTTGTGATTGATACAACTTTTGTTGAAACAGACAAAGATTCTTTTGAGATGGTATTCGACACAATAAGTTATGGAACGGTTGAAGAATTAAAAGTTCGTGGTTTCAAACCTTTGCGATTGTTCAATGCAAATATTGGTGTGAGCACGCAGATTTTTGGGATTAGGCGGTTTTCAAAAGGAAAAATTAGAGGGATAAGACACGTTTTAAAACCTTCATTATCACTTGGTTATACTCCGGATTATACTACCACTTCTCTTGGTTATATAAGAAATGTAGATACGGATACCAGACCGGAATATAATGAACAAATGTCATACGACATTTTTCAGAATGGAATTTATGACCGAACCCCAAGAGGTGGAAAAGCCATGAGTTTGTCTTATTCTTTAAATAATATTTTTGAGGCAAAGGTCTGGTCAAAACGCGATTCAACAGAAAAGAACATCAAGATTTTTGATAATTTCAGGATCAACGGAGATTACAACTTTGCAGCTGATTCTTTTCAATTGAGCAGGGTGAGTATGAGTGGAACTACACGTCTTTTTAAAGGAATAACAACACTAACTTTTAATGCTTCATTTGACCCGTATGCCTATGATGTGGTAGAAGGGCGTCGAATAAATAAATATTACTGGGATACGGATCGCAAGCCCTTAAGGTTTGAGGTTGCCACACTTCGCATTAATACCGGATTGACAATCGGTGAAATTCGGAATTTATCAAAAGGAGAAGAACGCACCGGAAAAACAACTAAAAGCAAACCTTCGCTGTCCGATTTGGGTGATGAGAGTTTGCTTGATATTTTCAGCGGATTTCGGATCAGTTATCAGTTGGCATTTTCCGGATTGTCTCAACAGAATGGAGTGGATACTTTCTTTATTAGTACCAACTCTATCTCCACAAACGGGCGTATCCAGCTTACTAAAAACTGGGCATTAAATGTTGGAAATATATCTTATGATTTCAAACTCAAGCGATTAATTTATCCGTCCATTGGATTCTATCGAAATTTGCATTGCTGGGAGTTGGGGATGGATTGGCAGCCAACAAACGGAACGTACTCCTTTTATCTTCACGTAAAACCAGGTTCACTTGATTTTATAAAAGTACCTTATCAACGGGGCAATCAGGATGCTTTTGGAGGATTTTGACAAGGGGCAATCTATGTCCGAAAAGTAATATCAGGAAATGACATCACCAGATTGCAAAAGGCTGTTTTGTTTCAAAAACGTTGAATGGCAAATGTTGCAACAACTTAAATCAATCGTTGTTTTGAGAACTTCCTTTCAATTGCCAGCCATCAGATTCTGCAATTTGAGTGAGTAAATTGTCCAGGCCCATAACGATTGAAGGGCGTGAAGTATCGTCACCTGTAACCGTTTTTGAATTTCCATTTTTATGATAAGTAATTGATGTTTTTGGTAGGTCGGAAAGACCGCTGGGATAATTGTCATCCAACTCAAAAAAGTTACTGGATTCAAAACCATTTTGAACTCCTTTGTATACTTTGGGCTTCAATATTTTTGTATAAAGCCCTAATTTTTCAACATCCTTTTTACCTTCAAAAGAGGCAATTCCATCTTCGTAAATCGTCAAAGTATAATGAGGGCAAGTTCCGAAGCAGGGATTTTTGTCCATTTCTATTTCCTTTTTAAGCGTACTAAGGTCTAATGGAATATCCTGCGTCGTGTTGCATGAAGACGAGAAAAAGAGGGAGGCAACCAAAATCATTGAAAATCGAAATGTCATGACTTTTTACTTTAAGTATTTGTAGATCAATAAGTTGAACGATTTAATATCATTTATAAAAATGTAAAATACAGCTTTAAAAAATGAAAGAGGAGCTTTTTGATGAGTGATTTGAAAGGAAAGGACAGAAAATTAGATTAGAAATTATTTAACCACAAGCACTTTTTTGGTAATAAGCCTTTTGCCGGCTTCAAAAGTAACAAAGTAAACGCCGTTGGCAAGTGCAGCGGCATCAATCGACCGAAAACTTCTTGCGCTTTCTGTGTCTCTAAAGATCAATTTGCCCACTGCATCTTTTAACTCAACGATGACATCACCTTCAATCGTAGCATTGAAATCAATGTGGATACACTCTTTCGCTGGATTTGGATAAATTACAATAGCATCTGCGTCAAAAGGGAGTTCTTGTGGTAACCAGGCACAGCCAACTGACTCTTTAAGTCCATTTCGAGGGCCGTCGTCGTCAAGCATAGCAAGCATGCGCATTTTTTGACCCTCCGAAAACATAGACATGCATCGGTCATCTACATAATCCATAAAGTTCATGAACATATCACTTCCATCACTTGAGTCGCAGCTATTTTGTGGGTAGAAAGGGCATCCATAATGCTCTTCATCCTGCAAAGGGGTATCAGCGACAAAATCTCCATCCATTTCATCACAACCACTCCAAATATGGTATAGACCGAGATAATGGCCAATTTCATGAGTAGTTGTTCTTCCAAGATTGTAAGGGGAAGACGGAGCAGATTGGCAATTATTTCCAAAATATTGATAATCAATGACGATACCATCTTCTTTAGGAACAGCCATGCCAGGAGCGGCGCCGAGAACCTGACCACCTGAATAGGCTACCCAGATATTCAGATAACTTTCTGTGTCCCATGCGCTTTTGCCACCAAGGTCATCATAAAATAATCGTGGTCTTTGCCCTTCCTTTACGCCAAAAATATTGGCGATTGAATCAATCTCAGTTTTTGTGCGGGTGATTCCGGTTGAAGGAATTCCGTTTGGAGTGAGGGAGGCCAGGCAAAATTCGATTTCAGTATCTGCAGCTACTGATTTGAATTCATCAGGAATAGCGTTGGTATTATCATTTAACATTCGGAAATCTTCGTTAATCACATCAATTTGTGATTGGATCAGCAAGTTAGAA
This sequence comes from Saprospiraceae bacterium, assembly GCA_965220465.1. Classification (GTDB taxonomy): domain Bacteria; phylum Bacteroidota; class Bacteroidia; order Chitinophagales; family Saprospiraceae; genus JAHDHW01. Next base: position 29,549 of record CBDCPZ010000015.1, read on the forward strand.
ATATTTTCATTTTCGTGTTTATAAACGACATGAACGACTACCGGAATGGTGATGATTTCTCCATCACGTGCGCTTGCTTCGGAAGCATTTTGATCAATCCAGTTTTGGATAAAATTTTCTCTTTCTCTACTCTTCCGTTCAAGATCTGGAAAACGTTCGAGGTTTATTTGTAATAACTCATCCGTGGCACACCGTTGGATCGTTTGTGCAGAAGCGGAAATAAATATTCCAAATATAAAAAGTAAGAGGAGGATATGTTTTTTCATGTACTTTTTATAACGAATGAGCAGACAAAATGATTCTGTGAGTAAAACGAAAATATTGATAAAAATCAGCAATGCCCAAAATTAATACAATTTTGGGCATTACCGTGTTAAAACCTTGTCTTTTTAATGCAAGGCTGTGACATTACTGATTTATAATTTCGTACAATTCGTCCAGTTTTGGAGAAAGGATAATTTCTGTTCGACGGTTTTTACCTTTTCCGGCAGCGGTAGTATTTGGCTCAAGTGGATCGTACAATGCTCGTCCGGAAGCTGTTATTCTTTTTGGGTCAACCTTTTGACCGGTTAAAACTTTTACAACAGAAGTTGCCCGACGAACGCTCAGGTCCCAATTTTGATTTGCGCTGCCATCGGAGTCGGTATGCCCTTCAACATTTATAGCAATATCAGGGTTAGCATTTAAGACTTCAGCTAATTGAATGATTGCTGTTTTGCCTTTCCAGTCAATGTTGTCACTACCTGAAGCAAACAACAAATTTTGACTAAGCGAAACGTAAATCTTTCCATTCTTTTCACTCACTGTCAGATCTGCGTCTGAAAAACTATGCAATGCCTGATTTATTTTCAACCGGAGCGCATTAATTTTGGATTGTTGCATTTCAAGTAAAGCAGTCAAATTCTGTACTTGCTGTTCATATTCGCTAAATTGGCTGTTCACTTTATTAAAAATAGCTTCCTTTTCAGCGAGGTCTTCTTCAATGCGTTTCAGTTCTCTTTCTCTTTGATCTAAAGCAACTTGTTTTGCAGCCAGACTATCAGTTAGCGTTTGTTTTTCGCCGGAAGTTGTTGCTAACAAAGCCTGGTTTTGAGCGACCATCTGATCAAATCGGAAGAGCAAATCCTGGTTGTTTTGGCTAAGTGCCTGGAATCGTTCTGTCAAACTTAGGTTTTCCTCTTTTGTCTTGTCAAGTTGTGCTTCCAGTCTTTTGACATCGTACTGTAAGTACCTGTTTTCATCTACAATTTTATTAAGCGAATCCGTTTCCCTGCGGTACTGATCATTACTTTTTGACAGATCATTATATTTTTTAGTGGGGACACAAGAGGCAATGATGGATAAAAAAACACAGGATAGGAGAATACTTTTTAGTGGTTTCATTAGTGGAAATTATTGACGGTTGTTAAAAGCTTGATATTGATTCAATTATATAACCCCTGCAAATTTAATACTAATTTAGGAAATGGGTGATTTATTCTAAGAATTTTGAAACGATGGGTTATGAGTTATAGGCTTATAGGATAATCCATAACCCATAACTTATAACCCAACCCTAAACAATTTCTCCTCCACAACTCGAACCAGCTCCTGCAGTACAGCCATAGCAATGCTGATTGAGAACAATGTTTCTTTCAAGAAGAAGTTCCAGGTTAAAATTGTCAATGTGATTAGATTGTTTTGTTTCAACTTTTAGATCCAGCATTTGATTAAAATCGCAATCGTAAATATATCCATCCCAGCTTATGGATAAGGTGTTTTTGCACATCAAACCACTTATTGTTGACGGGTTAAAGGCTTCAACAAGCATTTGCATGTAATCGTGGTAATTGTCTGTTTGAATGAGATAATCCAGAAAACGGCTAATTGGCAAATTGGTTATTGCAAAAAGATTATTGAACTCGATATCGTATTTGCGTTTTAATTGTCTTTTAAACTCTCCCTGTAAAGTTTCCTGACCAGCTGGTAAAAATGCTCCCGAAGGATTGTAAACCAAGTCCAATTGCAAACCAGATTGTTCTTTTCCATAACCGGCGTCATTCAGCATTTTCAATGCTTTAATTGAATCTTCAAAAACGCCGTCGCCGCGTTGGCTATCTGTTCGGCTTTTGCTAAAATAAGGGAGCGAAGACACAACATGAACGTTATGCTTTGCGAAAAAATCTGGTAGATCGTTGTATTTTTTATTAGCTACGATGATGGTCAAATTGCATCGATTCATCACTTTTTTGCCCAATTTGCTACATTCTTCAACAAACCATCTGAAATGAGGATTCATCTCCGGAGCCCCTCCCGTTATGTCAACGGTATGAACGGTTGGAATGTATTTGATGATTTTTAAACACTTTGCCAAAGTCTCGCGAGACATGTTCTCTACCTTTTTATCAGGCCCGGCATCAACGTGGCAATGTGCGCAAGTCTGATTGCATAATTTGCCAATGTTGAGTTGAAAAACTTCAAGCGGAGTTGGTGTAAGTGATTCAAAGCCAGCGGCTTCTATTTGTTGTTTAAATTCTGGAAATTGCTCATCGACCAATTCTTTTCCATTCAAAACTTTCAATTGGAAGAATCCATCCGAAAGATTATTTTCAGTTGCAGTGAGTGATTTCGTCCGTTGCTTTATCGCCATTTATTCAGATTTCTAGTTTAAGGTGTCTTTTTAGAATAAGCACAAACTTTAAAAATTACATGGAAAGTTTTTTAACATGTTTCATCATTTGTGTGCCATAAACCAATGTTGTTCCACTTTTAATTGCAGCTGCGACGTGCACTGCTTCCATCATTTGCTCCTCGTCAGCTCCTTTGACCAGGCAAGTGCTCGAATAGGCATCGATACAGTACGGGCATTGAATAGCATGTGCTACAGCTAGAGCTATCAAAGCTTTTTCACGTTCTGTAAGCGCCCCTTCTTTGAAAACCGAGTTATAATATTCAAAGAATTTTTTTCCATATTCTTCCTGCCATTCCGTTATTTTTCCAAAGTTTTTAAGGTCATTCGGGGCAAAGTAGGTTTTTTCACTCATTGATTAGTTGTTAATGTAAAGTTGAAATATAAAATGCAAAACTAACAGCTATTGTTTTTGTTTTGGATTTTTGTGTTAAAATACCTTGAAGTTTCAAAGGTAAATGTTTTGAATCGGACAATTGAAAAGAGCCTTTTTTGAGTCGTATTTATGTGAATTTGCCTTTTGGTAGTTTGGTGCTGAGGATTTGTTTCACATCCGCAGATCAATTCATCAAATTACTTTCCAAACAAATTTTTCAAAACAACCAAAAAAGTTTTTCTTTACCTTTGATTCTTAATTTCCTTTAAAACCAATGTTGAAGATAAATAAATTCTCTTTTCTTTCTATTCTGGTAGTGGCGCTGCTGGTTGGCTGTGAACCGAAAAAAGCGGTTAATCCTTTGAGCCTTCCAGCTTTCGGTGAAAAGGGAGTGAACGTTGTCATTGAAATACCTGCCGGCTCTAATCAAAAAATCGAAATCAACAAATCCACCGGAAAATTTGAAAATGATCAACTAAATGGCAAAAACCGTTTGATTGACTTTCTGCCATATCCCGGTAATTTTGGTTTTATTCCTTCAACTTTGAAGGGAAAGTCAACTGATAGTGAAGGAGATGAGCTGGATGTTTTGGTGATTTCAGAAAGTTTACCAACAGGCGCAGTACTCCAGGTCATTCCTATCGCTGCACTGATGATGGCAGATGGCGGGAAAATTGATACAAAAATTATTGCAGTCCCCGTTGATAGTACGAAAAGAGTCATTGACGCTACGGATTTTGAACATTTTTTGATTAATTACAACATGGCCCAAAACATTATTCAGGATTGGTTTTTAAATTATAAAGGGCTTGGGAAAGTAGAGATGAAAGGATGGGTTGATGAAAAAAGTGCGATGGAAGAGATCAAAAGATGGCAAATTAAAGTTGAATAATGAATTTTAATTGAGCGATTATTTTTTCCTTTTTAAGGTAATTCAAAAAAGAGTAAACAAATTATTGGCTTAGAATGTTATTTTAAAACTAATGACCCGATTTGAAAATATGACTCCAAAAGCTACTCCTGAAGTTCCATCTACACTTAAAGGGGAGAAACCGCTGTCTGAATCAGGCATTAGCGTTTCGATGTTTCGATCTGTTGACGAGATTCCTCAAGTCAATTGGGATTTTGCTTCCAGCCAGCCAAATCATTTTTTACATAAAGAATATCTTTCTGTAGTTGAAAAAAATCCTCCTTCGGGAATGAAATTTTGCTACTTTTTCTTTTATAAAGAAAATGCACCGATTGGTATTGCAATTGGTCAAATTCAATATTTTAAGGCGGATAAAAGTATCAATAATGAAGAAAAGCAAGACGCCCCTTGTTTTTTTACCACCTTTTTCCGGTTTTTAAAAGGCCTGGTCAGCAGCCAGGTTGAATTTAATATTTTGGTCAATGGAAGTTTATTGTTGACTGGTGAAAATGGATTTTATTTTGATCCGAAAGTGGTCAAAAAGAACGAGGAAATTACCCTTTTAAGTAAAGCAATGGATTTTGGAATGGATGCTTTTGAAAAGGCTGGGGAGCGGCTTTCGGGAACCTTGATTAAAGATTTTCCAGAACATGAATTAATTTATTCTCAGAAACTAAGCAAGCTTGGACACAATGAATTTACCGTTCAGCCGAGTATGATCATGGAAATAAGACCTGAGTGGAAAAGCTTTGATGATTATCTGGATGCCTTGTCGTCTAAATATCGGGTGCGAGTCAGAAGAGCGATGAAAAAGGCAAAAGCTATTGAAAAACGAGAATTTGATGAAACTATGATTTGGCAGAATCTTCCACAAATTCATCAGCTTTACCTTAATATCGCAGAGAATTCCGGATTTAATATGGTCAATCTGAACGATACTTATTTACATGGATTGAAAAAACAATTTCCGGAGCGTTTTCGAATGATTGGCTATTATCTGGATGATAAATTAATCGGCTATTTCACAACTTTCCTCAATGGAAATGAATTAGAAGCTCATTTTCTTGGCTTCGAACCAAAATACAATCATGACCTTCAGATTTATTTAAATATGCTTTACGACATGGTTCGAATTGGAATTGATTCAGGAGCTAAACAAATTATCTTCGCTCGTACAGCCATGGCAATCAAAAGCTCTGTTGGAGCCGTCGCTCATGAAATGTACTGTTACATGAAACATCGCAATACTTTCCCCAATAAATTTATCAAACCAATCCTGAAATATCTTCGCCCCGAGGCAGATTGGGAACCTCGCCATCCTTTTAAATAATATATATTAATGCTCTTTTTATTATGTTTGCCAGGATCAATCAAACTAGGGAAAGTAATTTAAAAAAGTAAAAGAGAGGAAAGTTATTTTCATTCCTTCAATTTGTCTTTTTCTTCCTGAATAATTTCTTTGAGCTGCTCGTTGAACTGATGCAGTTTCTTTAGTCTTGATTCCAAATCGGATATTCGATTTGGGTCCGTACATTGGCTAAGCTCTTCCTGAATGGTTTTGCGAACATTTTCCAGATCTTCTATTTTTTCTTCTTTTCTGACAACCGATTCTGCTTGTATCGCTTTATCTAAAGTCAGTTTTTCAGGAGCAACTATTTCGATTTCCTCTTCCTTTTTTACTTTCTTTGGAATAATGGGCTTATCGCCTACCTGTCTTTGGTTCATGAAAATAGGAGATACGATCTCAATACCCGCATCGTGGAATACATCCAGGATAAAACCATTGAGTTTTGATTTACTGGTAAACATTTCCATTTTCTCCTCTTTTTGCAGAAAGCCATAAAGCTTATAGTTGACGGAATTATCTCCTAATTGACCAACGTAAACAAAAGGGGCAGACAAACCAGCACGATTGGCAGCTTCCAGTAAACATTCTGTAATGATCACTCTTGACACATCGTAACCTATAGATATTTGAGAAGAAATGATTCGGTTTTTATAGGATCTCACTTCAACAGGATTGGACACAATATACAAATTGGGAAAGGTGACAAAGCTGGAATTCTCTGTTTGAATTTCCACATGAAATAAGCCTCTTTCCGTTACAGCTCCAAAGACATTATTGACCGAAATGAAATCGCCAGGTTTGAAGTTGCCAATGGATCGAATCATGATACCAGCAAATGCATTTCCCAAAAAAGATGTTGAACTTAGGGCAAGAGAAGCACTGAGAATAACCCCAAGAAAAGCCAACAATGAACCTCGAATCTCATATTTATCATCTTCAATTGGCAGAGTAAGGATAATGGCAACCACCCCGGCTAGAACCAGGAAGAACGACACAATTTTCAAAATGGGAACCTTTTCCCTGCTCTTAACTTTTCGATTGACCAAATAATGGGCACCAAATAAAAAAACAATCGTGAGGAAAACGGAGAGCGAAAAATAAAAAACCATATCTATTTGATCTGTTTTGGAGGGTAAAAATAAATATAAGCGTGGCCAGTTTTGCTATTTTGTTAAAAGTCTTTCCTTATTTTTTATAATAACATTCAAATAAGGAATTTCTTTTCAAATACAGGAAGCGCACCACTACCCTCTTGGGTATCAACAACTATCAGAATGCACGTCAACTCTGGAAATCTCAGCTAAATATAAAACTTTTTACTGACCATCCTTCTTAAGCAAAGCTCTTCACAATTCAATCCCTAACTTTCAAATGGTTGTTTTTTACTAAGTAGTGCACGAAATTATCTTTAGAGTTGCATCCTAAAAATAATAAATTTCGTACATCCATATTTCAACCTTCAATACCGATTCAAAAAATAAAATGATCTTTGTCAATAATGGGGTAATTTTTCTCATTGGTTAATTGCCGTATATTAATTATTTTTCGGCTTCTTTATTCAGAATATTAAAAACATAAAAATAAGACTATGACCCAACAGATCAAAAATTTCGAACAATATCAAGAAGTTTATAACAAAAGTGTAGCTAATCCCGAAGGCTTTTGGGCAGAGCAGGCGGAAACGTTCAAATGGCGTAAAAAATGGAACAAAGTACTTGATTGGAATTTTCGAGAGCCTAATATCAAATGGTTTATAGGAGGAAAATTGAACATTACGGAAAACTGCCTGGATCGACATTTAGCAACCAGAGGTGATAAGGTAGCTTTGCTTTGGGAACCAAATGAACCGGGTGACAAAGCGGTTTCTTATACCTATCGCCAATTGCACGAAGAAGTTTGCCGATTTGCAAACGTGCTCAAAAACAATGGCATAAAAAAGGGAGATCGGGTTTGTTTTTATATGCCGATGATTCCTCAACTTACCATCGCAGTGTTGGCTTGTGCACGAATTGGAGCGATACACTCCGTTGTTTTTGCAGGTTTTTCAGCAACAGCATTAGCAGATCGGATTAAGGATGCAAGCTGTAAAATGGTTGTTTGCTCGGATGGAAATTTTAGAGGTACAAAAGCCATTGATGTTAAGGGGCTTGTTGATGAGGCATTGGAGCAGGGTTGTGATTCCATTGAAACAGTAATCATGTTTCGCCGAACAGGTGCTGAAGTAAATCTTGTCGAAGGACGTGATAAAGATTGGAACGATGAAATAGCTAAAGTTAATGCGCATTGTGATGCGGTGGAAATGGATGCAGAAGATATGTTGTTTATCCTTTACACTTCAGGTTCTACCGGAAAACCAAAAGGCGTTGTGCACACTTGTGGTGGTTATATGGTTTTTGCAGAGTATTCTTTTAAAAATGTTTTTCAATACCAGGAAAATGATATTTACTGGTGTTCAGCAGATATTGGCTGGATCACCGGACATTCTTACATCATTTACGGACCATTGCTTGCCGGAGCGACAACAATGATGTTCGAAGGCGTTCCAACTTATCCCGATGCAGGCCGTTTTTGGGAAGTTTGTGACAAACACAAAGTCAATATTTTTTACACTGCACCAACAGCGATCAGAGCATTGATGGCTTATGGATTAGAATATGTCAAACCTTATAAACTGGATTCTCTAAAAACGCTTGGTACCGTTGGAGAACCAATCAATGAAGAAGCCTGGCAATGGTATTATAAAAATATCGGAAAAGAAAAATGCTGGATCGTTGATACCTGGTGGCAAACTGAAACCGGAGGAATTATGATCTCTGGATTGGCTCATATCACGAAGATGAAACCAACCTACGCTTCCCTCCCACTACCCGGTGTTCAACTAACTCTTGTAGACGCAAATGGCTCTGAACTAAAAGGAAATGATGTCGAAGGTTTGTTGTGCATCAAATATCCCTGGCCATCCATAATACGAACTACGTATGGCGATCACCAAAGATGTCGCGAGGTTTATTTTTCAATGTTTGAAGACATGTATTTCACAGGGGATGGCTGCCGTCGTGATAAAGACGGATTTTACAGAATCATTGGCCGCGTGGATGATGTAATCAATGTTTCCGGGCATCGAATGGGAACTGCTGAGGTTGAAAATGCGATTAATGAACACGACAACGTCATTGAATCGGCGGTAGTTGGTTTTCCTCACCCAATCAAGGGTCAGGGAATCTACGCATATGTAATTGTCAATGATTCAGTTGAAGATGAGGATGCTTTTAGAAAAGAAGTCCTGGCTATTGTCACCAAAGAAATTGGTCCGATTGCAAAGCCTGATCAAATTCAGATCGTGCCGGGTTTGCCAAAAACGCGCTCCGGAAAAATCATGCGACGAATTTTGAGAAAAGTAGCTTCAGGAGATATTTCCAACTTGGGCGATGTTTCCACTTTGTTAAATCCTGAAGTAGTTGAGACGATTAAAGAAGGGGCTTTGGTTTGAGATAAGTAATTGGTATCGTGGTTGATTGAGTTATTAAGAAGGGGTTAAGAACACTAATAACTCAATCAACCATTTCAATAATACTTTAATAAGTTCGTCCATAAGTAAATATCGTTCCTACCGGAACCACATATACACCAGTCGTTGAGGTAAAGGTAAAGCTAACTGTATTGGTATCGTAAACATCGAGCTTGTAATAATTGTATATGCCGTAGGAGTCCCATGATACAAAATAACCATTTTGAACTCCCCATGTTCCAATATATTGAGCCGAAAAATAACCATTCATGTAGGTATCAATCTGTAAGTATCCATTTGCATAAATAGCCGCTTTATTGACCACGTATACTCCGTAAGTATTATAAAAAGTATTCTGCCAATATCCTACAACTGCATTAGCCAATACGTTATCTGAAACCTCAGTATAAGATGGCTCCTCTTTTTTGTATTCAGGCTTATAAGGCTCTTCATATTTTTTTTCAGGGGGAGGAATGGTTTTCGTGGGCTTGGACTCTGTTTCAATAGGTTTACTTACATCAATTGGCGGAACTGTTGGCGTCGCTTCAGATATAGACTGATGGTGCTCCTGACTGTTTTTCCAACCATTTGCAATCGCTTCGGCACGTGCTCTTGCCGGTGGATGGGTATCGCTTTCCCCTTTTGACTGTAAAAGATCTATTCCTGCTTTTGCTTCATCAAGGGAAGCTCCCAAAATAAAAAGTACGCCGCCGGCAAATTTATCGGCTTCCAACTCCATGAGTTTACGTTTTTTCTTGTCGTCTAATTCAAAATCATGGTTGTTTAAATGATGTCCGATTTCATGAGCCATCACACAATAAGCTGCCCACTTGGTGTTTGCGTCTTTTTTAAAATCTTCTAAAAAGCTGGTGTTATAAAGAATATATCTTTGCCTTCCTTCGACAGTTGCCAGGGCATTTTTACAATCAGATGATTTTATGATAAAGTTTTTGGACAAACTAAATGCACCGACTATTTTCCCAACAATTTGTTCTGCTTCATTTGATGGGTTGAAAACGTAAAATTCCTGGTCGGTTTCTTCTCCATCAAAACTACAGGAATGCTTAACAGTGATGACATCTTGTGCAAAAGAATATTGCAGGGAAAGAGCTAAAGCGACAAAAGCTGTTATTATTCGTAAAGCGTTCATAATATAATTTTTTATAAATAAATAGCAATTTGAATTTAAAGGTGACCCTTTTTCAAAGTTCATCAATTAAATTCACCAATGCCATTGAAATTTGATTTAAAATAATCTGGGCTTCTCTGGTGTTGATCAAATCCATTTCTGTTTTCTTTTTCCATTCGCTGTATCGGCTTTGCAATAAAATGGTATCGTTGAATTTTTCAGAGTCATTAATTACATCTTTGGTATGCTGTTTTAATTGCTCAAAAAGGTTTTCAAAATCGCTTTCCGACAATTTATCAAAAGCTTCTTCCTGAAAGGTTTTGTTCTGATTGTGAGCTGCTTTTGCTTTTTCCTTTAAATGATTTTTAATAATCTTTTCGTTGGGTTGGAACAATGCCTGCCTTCTGTAAAACAAAGCAGAAAAGACCAGCAACAAGAATATTTGAAACGGAACCAGCCATTTATAAGATTGCAAAAAATAGGAATTTACAGTTTGACCAATCGGGCGCGCGGATAAACCAAACTGAGTCAATAACAAAAGTGATAAATACATAATTGAAAAGACCAGGATTATCCAAAAAATATAACGAAAGATCACTTTATTCCCCTGCTTGTTTTGCATCGCTCCAATGAAAAGCAACATCAAAACCGGCAAAAGATTTACGCCAACCCAAGCGATTCCTAAAACACTATCAAATTTGCCTGTGATCGTTTGCAAAATAACCAGCAATAAAATGGGAACCGAAAAACCAACCCAAAGAAAAAGTAACTTTTTTCGAATATTTTTAACAAGAACTAACATAGTTGTCTTTGTGGCTTTTGATCAATAATTGAGTTGTGCCTCAAGGCCTGACAATTTTAAATGCTCCTTTGCCTGGTGTTGGCTTGGGCAACTTTGATTTGGCCGGTGATTACTTTCAGGAACTTCAAATTCATATACTAAAAAACTCACTGAATAGTCATTGGAAAAAGGCATGCCAGCTATTTTTTTTGGAAGGCGATTGACTCCCTGGCTTAGCCATGCCGCAGCATCAGATTTACTCACTTTGGTTTTGGTCGAACTGTAACTTTGGCTGGTAATGATAAAAACAAACATCCGTAAATAGCCTTTTTTTGGATAGATCAAAGACTTGATATAATTCCAGGAAAGCGTAAATGATTCCTGCGGCGGATAATCCACCCAGCGATAAGACCCATTCATGATGCTGCCGTCTTTGTTGTATTGTTCCATTTGAGCAACAATGACGAAACCATCCGGAACCGACATAAACCGATAAGGATAATCTGCTGACCTTAAGGATCTTACAATCTTTTTGCTCACCTCTCCCAAAGAATAACAGTTGGAAAAAGTACGTTCAGGCAACTCATAAGAAGTATGGCATTCGGGCGGTGGAAATGGAAAATCGGCTTGTAGAAAAGCAACCATTGACGGGTCTTCATCATACAATAATCCCTTGAATTTGATCAGTGATGCTGATTTTTCAAATCCAGCCATTACATTTTTAAATCTTTCTTCATCAAAACCGCTGCTTTCGGTTTTAGGCGTTTTTCTAAGGAAATTACGGATCTCTCCTTCTGAAAAATTAGCTTTGTATAAAATAAAACCCATAAAAAAATCTGCTTCTTTTTCTTCGATTTCCTGTACTTCAGGTTTTAAAGAATGTTCATTTAAATGATGCCCGATTTCGTGAGCGACTGATCCATAGGTTTCAATTCTGTTTGCGTTTTCTAAAAAATCCTGGCTCCACAACAAATACCTTCTTCCTTTGTCAACAACCGCCGAAATGTTTTCTACATTGGTTTGAATGACTGCAAAATTCCTTTCGAAATCTCCTCCCAATTCAAGAATCTGCTTTACGACTTTGTCCATCGTGGTCACATCCGTGGCGAACGAATAAAGTTCTTCATCCATGACCGTACCGCTGTAAATACATTTATTTGTGATGTCGATCTCCAGAAACTCCTGAGCAGAAAGGAAGGGAATGTTTGAAAAAACAATAAAAACAAAAACAAAAATTGGGGTGATTGATTTCATTGGGATTTGATTAAAGTCAAGGCTTAATTATCACAAAATAACGAAAAAAATCGTAATGTGTTAGAACAAGAATGGCTGATAAATTTTTAACAATTTTGAATCCTTTACATAGAATGCCGATAAACTGCATTTGAAATCATAAAAACAATAACTGCGGTTACCAGTCCATACATAAAGATGTTGTAAGAGATTCTGAGGAACTTGTATTTCCTTCCCAGTACCACTCCCAAAAAGAAAATATCGTCAATTAAACTGGCGTAAAGATATTGTCCATCTTCCATGAGACGGCTCATTCCCCACTGATAATCAGCGCGTTGCATTTGATGGAAATTGCCAAAAAACAACAAATTGGTTCTGTTATTTTCGATATCTTCTCTCGTAAATTTACCGCTTGTTATATTCGGTCTGGTGGATAATATGGCAAATATTATCGAGCCCAAATTGACCATAAGCATCACATAAGTTGGGATGATCAATTGCGGGTTGTTGTCCAGTTTTTGCATCAGCGAACCGATCAAAATAGACAGGATAATAGAATTGACAGAAATCATAATATTGGCTTTGGTATCAGCCATCCCGCTCAAATCAAGATGGTTTTTTGAAGTCAACCTAAACATGGTTTCAATCCCTCGTTCCGGTCTGCCTTCTACTTTAAGCAGTTTTTTCTTTAAATCTTTCAGCTCCGCAGGTGTAACACCCAACTCCTTTTCCATACTTAAATCAATGTCGGCCTGGAGTTTTTTAATTTTTTTCTTCAAATCTTTCAACACTTTGTCTTTCCCTTTTTCCAGAACATCCTGCCCGTATTGTGTGTGAAAACTGCTTTTTACTACAAAATCAAGACAGGATTGATACCACTCCATATCGGTATAAGGTGTTTTAAAAGCAATCTCCCACTCTCTTCTTAAGCGATCTGCAACCTTAGAGTAATCCCTGTTAGAAATGTGAGATATATCCGCATCGCAAAGAATTTTTTCGATTTCGGTGTTCGGTGCCTGACCATTTTTTGTAGCCATAATGCTTGTGACTACCTTTTGAATTTTTTCCTTAGCTACATTTTCTGCGCTCAGAAATTCCTTTGCTATTTTTTGGCTTTCTTCTTCATGACCGTCATAAGTATGTACAAATCCGGTATCATGAAACCAAGCCGCCAACAAAGCAATTTCTAAATCATCGCCTTCTAAATTTGAATGCGAAGCAATTTCTTCAACTGCTTTTGCCACTCTTTCCGTATGCTCATAATTGTGGTAAACTAAATCTTTTGAAAGCTTCTCCTTTAGCAATTGCTCAACAAAAACCTGAGCTTTGGCAATGATATTTGATTCTTTATCCATGTGATTTAATATCGTGTGAAACTACTGAAATATTAATTATTAAATATTAACTCCAAAATAACAAAATCTTCAAAGCTGTTCCTATTTATATTGAACTTCCTTTCTATTTAACTACAATTTATGGTTTTCCATATTTATAAAAAGCAAACAACAACAATCCTGAGATAAGAATAGCCAGCAAAGCTAGCAGTTTTAACAGAACATTATCGACAGGATCGGTATTTCCAACCAATGAATAAGCCGACCAATAATAAGGGTAAGCACTATTTTGATCTGTCTTTTCACTATTGATGTAGCTAATTTTAGCATCGTGGAGCGCTTTACTTTTATCACTTCCAAGGTTCAAATTTTGATAAAAACTTTCCATGATTTGAGCTGTCGCGCTATGGTTTACTGGCCAAAGAGTAGTCACCATGCTTTGACAACCACTGAATGCAAAACCTCTTGCGAGGCTCATAATTCCTTCTCCTTTTGACAATTTTCCACGTGATGTTTCACAAGCACTCAAAACAACCAAATCGTTTCTCAAAATGGTTTTCAATCCAAAAAAGCTGGACAATCCTTTGAGGAAATTACCCTGGGTTCGGTGATTTATTTTAAAAATCAAACTCATTTTAAAAACATTATAATTGCCGCGGTGCCGCAGCAGAAGCTATAATTGGTTTAATAACAGGAAAGGTGAATTAGATTGGAGAAATCGCTTATCAAAAAATGCCATAAAAGATCACGCAAAGACGAAGAGACGCTAAGTAAAATTTTAGCTCTTCCCTTTGCGTGATCTGTTTATTTTAAGGCCGCGCTTTGTCTAAATTAAACTGATACTCTTTTGGTGGTTCTGCTCCCAAGAGATTTTTTACAAAATAATCCCAACGTTTGCGCATCATGTAAGGTTCGTTGGCGTATCCATGACCTCGATTTGGAAAAAGAAGAAAGTCAAAATCTTTGTTGGCATCCATCAATCGGTCTGCTACAAGTAGCGTATTATAAGGCGGAACATTGGAATCCATTGTGCCATGAGTTAATAGCAATTTTCCTTTTAAATTATGAACCAGCAGCTGATTCGCCTGATTGTCGTAATTCGTCGTTCCATCATCGTTTTCAACCAAAAGCCCTTGCCATTTTTCGCCCCAGTCGTCTTCATAATTTCGGTTATCGTGGTTTCCGGCTCCGCTGACTGCAACTTTGAAAAAATCAGGGTAACGCAAAATGGCATCCGTTGAAGCAAAACCTCCTCCTGAATGACCGTAAATTCCAGCACGCTCCAAATCAATCCAGGGGTATTTTTCCGCTAATTGTTTCATGCCTGCAACCTGATCGGGCAAGCCATTGTCTCCCATATTTCCATAATAAACCGTATGAAAAGATTTTGAACGCAAAGGAGTACCCATTGCATCGATAGAAACGACGATAAATCCAAGATTGGCTAAAGCCTGATTATCTCTTCGGGATGCTGAAAAACTGCGGCTTCCAACACTTCCGGATTGCGGCCCCGGATAGATATAATTGATGACTGGATATTTATTATTTGGATCAAAGTTTTTTGGTTTAAAAAGCAAACCATAAAGGTCGGTTTTTCCATCTCTAGCTTTTACCGAAAATGAAAATGGCGGAACCCAACCGGATGCTTCCAGTTTTGAAATATCAGCTTTTTTCCAGATCCAGCATTTTAATCCCTCGTTGATCTCTGAGCACTGAAACAGGAGGTATTCTCGGAGTCGAATAGTTATCTACAAAATACTTTCCTGATTCAGAAAGTGAAACAACATGATTGGCTTTTTCAGGAGTCAGTAACTTCAATCCTGTGCCATCCAAATTCACGCGATATAAATATTGAAAATAAGGATCGCCCTCTTCTTTTCCAACTCCATAAAAATAAATTACACCATTCTCCTTGTCAATTTTCAAAACCTGAATGACGTTCCATTCTCCTTTTGTGATCTCATTTTTTAATTTTCCTGTTTCCAAATCATAAAGGTAAAGATGGCCCCAATTGCTTCGCTGTGAATACCAAATGACATCGTTGCTTTCGGGCAAAACATGCCAGTTACTCATTTTATACCCGGATTCAAAAAAAGTTTTTACATTTTCATCCAATACCGTTCGAACTTCTCCGGTTTTTGGATTTGCCACTCTCAAAACAGCTTCCTTGTGGTCCCGTGAGTTGGACAAAAAAGCAAGTTGCGAACCGTCTTCGCTCCATTCCACATCACCAAAATCACCTCTCCTTGTGGCAATGTGATCGGTAAAAGAGGATCGGTGTGGATCGGGTTCCATTTGCAAACGCACCACCTTTGGACCATCCAAATGAATAACGACCCGATGTATTCTAAAAATAAGGCTATCTCCCGGCAAAGGATATTTCCATGCTTCCAATTCCGGATGTCCGACATTTGTAGTCGCCAGATACATCTCCCCTACTCCGCGTCCATCATGCTGAAAAGTTGCAATTTTTCTGGAGTCTGGTGACCAAAGCAAAACTGGTTTATCTTTTTTGATCCAACCTGCATTGTTTGTGGCATAACCAAAGTCTTTCACTCCATCGGTTGTCAATTGGGTTTCTTTTCCTGATTCAAGGTCTTTCACCCAAAGGTTGTGCTCGCGGATAAATGCTGCTTTTTTGCCATCTGGAGAAAGGGACGATTTCCTGTCTGCTTTTTCCGGAGCTTCAGACGGAGTACACTGGCTGGCATTGGAATCAAAAGTATATTGGGTTGATCTGATATTAAAAACAATTGCTTTTTTGTTATCAGCAAATTCAAAACTAGAAAAGGGTAAATCAAATGGATCGTAATCTTTACCAACAACACGTGAAAGTGCTTTTGCCAGTTTTTCGTGATCAAAGGCCCGCATTTTGTGCCTTTTTTCAATATTTACCAATATAAATTCCTTCCCGTCTTCTATGCTGTTTTGGTACCAAAACTGATTTTCATCAATCCAATGTGGCTTCACGTTACCGCCAATTATTAAAGGATTTGTATGTTGCCACAAACTCATTTCTCCCTGCTTGTAATCTTCAACGGTTAGTTTTTCAGGAGCGTAAGGTGTTTGCGCAAAGCTATTTATTTGGAGGATAAAAAAATTAATCAACAGGACGAGCGAAACAAGTGATTGGGTATTTTTTTTCATAGTATGTTTTAATTAATGATGCTGCCAAAGATAATTTTAAAAACGAAAATCAAATAACGGAATTCCAAAAGTTTTATACTAAAACCGACATAAACAGCACTCTTTTACGAGTTGGGGTTCCTTACCTTTCAATCGAAAAAACAACCCATTCAATCATTTAAAAGACCAGTTGAATCGAAAGAACTTTCAATCCATAAACAAAACATAGAAATTAAGGTTACTATTTAAAATTAAAAAAATAGAAACCATGAAAAAGTCATTTGAAAGTAGGCTTGAAGCCATCGACTGGATCGCTAATAATGTAGAAAATGAAGCACAATTTGAAGTCCTTCGTGAGCAGTTAAATTACAGCTTTATTTATACCGGAACTTACTTCGTGAAGTTGGGCAAGCTAAACCTTGAAGTTGAAATTGTCTGATTTTTATTTATATTATTTCCATTGTAAAAAAGCAACTCTTTTTTGTTGATCTGCGCGTTAAAAACTGCTTGTCTTTTCAACTGTTTCTCCTTCTTTCACGATTATAGTGAACTTATCTTTTTTCCCTTTATGGATTCCCAAAGTCGTCAGGCTAACTTCATAAGTTCCCAGATTTAAGAGAAATTGCTTTGGATTATTGGTTTCTCTGGTATAGGTTCTGCCGCTTGCAACGATAGTTTTACTTTCCACTTCAGCTATTTTGACTACAGCATCGACTAATCCGCTTGCACTATTCGCCCCAATCAAAGCAATCCCAGTCTTAAAATTGTGCTCCACATAAATCGTATCATTGCCTTTGACTTCTACATTTTCAATCAGCTTTTTAGTTTCCAATCCTTTCATCACAAGTGCCTGGACCTTTACATCATAAATTCCCGGATTAACTTCGTACACATCGGATCTTCCATAGGTTCGTCCTCTTGCTGCGGATTTTCCGTCACTTTTTGAATAAATATTTACTGTCGCATCCCAGCCTTCGCCATTATTTAAAGTTTTTACAATTATTTTCCCACCATCAAAACTTACGGTGTGGTGGGCAATTGAATCACCAAAACTTTGTAATCCCGATAGTAAAATGGGATCTACATCGCTGCCTCCCAAAGGTCTAACTTCAATATCATATTTACCTGCTGGAAGAAAAAGGAAGGAAGTATCGCGATAAGTTCTTGAAGCTTCGACACCATTTTTTGTTCCTGCTTCGTATGCTTTCACATACGCGTCAATTGCTTCACCGTTTTTTACTGCATAAATCGAAAAATTGCCGGCCGGATCATCGATTGTTGCGGTGGTTGCTTCAAAAAGAACGTCTGTCAATCCACTAGCATCTGCAGCATCGTAGTATTGTCCATCGCCTGCATATGCGGCACATTTTAGCTGCTCTGTTTCATCATCTTTCAATCCAAAACCGATAATGTGCAATTTAAAATCAATGCCTTCTTCACGAGCGGCTTTCACGACTTCGCAAATATTTCCACCACAAGATTCGATGCCATCAGTCACCAAAATAATGGTTGCTTTCATATTTGTACTTCGCAGGGTATCAATCACTTGTATCGCAGAATATGCCAAAGGCGTTTTGCCCAGAGGTTTGATTTTTTTCAAAGATTGATTGACCTTCGTTTTATTATTGTCACCTACATTTACTAAAAATTCGACATCCTCGCAGTCTCCTTTTGTTCGGTGACCGTATGCTACAAGGCCGATTTGCTGATTTTGAGGAAGGCTATCAACTGTGCTGGACAAAACGTTTGCAGCAATTTCCATTTTAGTTTTTCCCTCCATCTGTCCCCACATCGAGCCACTGGCATCATAAATAAATATAATTGGAGAAGGGTTTAAAGTATCTTGTCCATTAAGCAAACTGAACATGCTAAGTACCAACAGGAGGGTGGCAAATTGTTTCATGTTTTTGGTTTTTTGCTATCCAAAAATAACGAAAAAATATTAATCTGTTTACAAAAAAGTCAATACAAAAACAATTTTCTTTAGCCTGAATTTTCTTTTATTTTTAATCAGATTTATCCAAACTAATTTTTTAAATAAACGTTAAAGGAATAAACCATATTCAATAAAAATGTCGTTTGAATAAGTTAAATGTATAATTTAATAAAAAGTACTTTCAAACTTGAAAAAAAAGTTTGATATTACAGTGAAATTATAAAACCCACAACATATGAAAAAATCGTTTGCTAGCAAAAGCAATGCTATTGAATGGCTTGCAAAAGAAGTAGGAAACAAACGTCAGTTTGAAGCGCTTCGTGAACACTTAAACAATGGCTTCAATTATGATGGAACCTACTTCCTCAAATTTAAAAAGCGAAATATTGAAGTTGAAATAGGCGACGATGAAAGCGCTTTTTTGGAAATCATTTAACTATCCCGAGTACGCAGGTAATTGAAAGAAGAAAGTAGTGCCTTCATTCATTCGGCTATTCACGCGGATGGTTGCGTCGTGGAGTTCCAGTATTTTTTTCACAATGGCTAATCCAAGACCGGCACCTTGTTGCTTTTCATTATTGACACGCTCGGACTGACGATATCTTTCAAAAATAAAAGACTGTTCGTTTTCCGGAATTCCTGGCCCTGTGTCAGCGATTTTCACTTCAACCGTTTTGTTCATTTCTTCCAAAGCAATCGTTACATTACCACCTTCAGGTGTGAACTTCAGCGCATTGTCCATCAGGTTTTGAATCACACGTTCGACCAAACCGACATCTGCAAAGACCATTGGAAGGTCTGGCGACATATCCAGCTTCATGTTTATCTTTTTGTCAGACGCAAGAATCTGGTATTTTTGAAAAATATCTTGAGCCAGTTCTGTTATAAAAAAAGGTTCTTTGCTGGGTTGAATTTGCCTGGCTTCCAGTTTTGAATATTCAAATAGTTGAGCGATTAAACCGGATAACTTTTCGGAGCTGTTTAAAACAATTTCCAAATATTGCTTCCTTTTTTCAGGGCTTAGGGATTCATCTTTCATCAGCAATGTTTCCACATAACCTTGTTGAATAGCCAGCGGAGTCCTTAAATCATGTGAAACATTGGCAATCAACTCTTTGCGAAGATTTTCTACCGATTTCAACTCGTCGATATTCGTCACAATCGTATCTGCCATATCATTGAAAGTATCCGCCAGCAAGGTCATTTCTCCTTTGTTTTTATCCGTAACCCTGGCTTGCAAATCGCCTTCTTTAAAACGCCTGACCGTCTCAATGATTTTTCTGAGATTTCTGGTCAACAACCAAATGGCCAAAAGACCAATGATCAACGCTCCAATCAACGCTACAAAAAACATGTTGCTGCCCAGTTTAAGCATATAACTTCCAAACAAAGTAGAAGTCACCGCCGCTTGTTCTTCGCTTGCCAATATTATATAAACATAGCCTGTCAATTGTTCGCCTTCTATAATCGGTGCAGCAGAAAACACATTCAATTTATCGGGGTGCCGCGGATCATCACCTTTGATAAAAGGTTTTTCTTCTGCTTCAATAAATTGTTGAATTGGCTTCAAATTAACTTTTTCCAGTTTCACCTTTTTGTATGGTGCAACGTATGTGATGATATTTCCATCTGTATCCAGCAGATAAACTTCGACGCTCGGATTCAGTACCATCATCGAATGCATAATGTCTTGAATTGCCAGCGTGTCAACCTTTCCATTTACCAAAGGCTTTACTTCTTTGACAGTACTCTCAGCGATATTTCCATACAAACGCTGATTGACTTCCTGCAAATATTGACCAGCGACATAGCCGGTTATAAAAACGTACATCACACCCAGCACAATTAAAAGCCCAAGAAGGGTGGCTGATATTTTCCAATAAAGTGAATTATTTCTTTTTGTCATGGCATTATAATTCTTCGTTAAAACGATACCCTACTCCCCAACTTGTTAGAATGTAAGTCGGATTCTGAATATCGGGTTCAATTTTCCCTCTAAGTCGGTTGATGTGGGAATTTACAGTATGTTCATACCCTTCAAAATCATAACCCCAAACGAGATTCAAAATCCGGGAGCGGTCGTAACTTTTTCCGGGGTGAGATGCTAAAAGACTGAGTAATTCAAATTCTTTTGGGGAAAGTTCAACTCTGTTTTCTTTAATCGTCACTTTTCGTTTATCGAGATCAATAGCCATTTCTCCAAATTTCAATAAACTTGATTTTTGAGCTTGAGTCAGGTTGGCTTCGATCATTTCCATCCTTCTAAAAATAGCTTTAACCCTGGCGATAAATTCACGAACGCTGAATGGTTTGGTGAGGTAATCGTCGGCGCCCATTTCCAAACCGAGTACTTTGTCAATTTCCTCTGCTTTGGCGGTAAGCATCAGTATTGGTGTTTGATTTTCTTTAGCACGCAATCTGCGGCAGATTTCCATTCCGTCGGGGCCAGGGAGCATCACATCGAGGATAATTAAATCATACTTGTTGCTCAATGCTTTTTGCAAACCTACGTTGCCATCATATGCTTTGTCCAATTCACAATCCAGATCTTTGAGGTGAATTTCTAAAAGATCCACGATATCCCGATCGTCTTCAACAACTAAGACTTTTTTCATAAAAAATTGTTTTATAAATAGTTAGACGGAATTTTCAATAAATTCTTTCCGTCACTTAAACAAAAATAGGCTTCTACTATCACAAAACTATCACAGAAGTTTATAGGAAGTATAATCTGCTTTTTTTAAATCAATCTTCCCTTTCCCTAAATTACCTTTTCCTCACCGGTTAAATGTCAAATCACGGACAAAGATTCAAACTCAAAACAATCTACCAACTGTTACCAAAAAATTAAAACAAAACAATAAAATGTTCATAATCAACAATTTACAATTACAAACCAGCAACTTCTAACTATTTAACTTCAAACTATTCTTCTCCGTGACACTCTTGTTAATCTTCCGTGAATCCTTTATGACAGGCTGCATTTACCTTTGTTTTTGAAAATGTAATATTCCTTTAAATTAAAAATTTTATAAAAATGGCAACACTTAAAAACGTGGTACTTTTGATTGGAATTCTGGCTTTTACAGCAACTTCTTGTAAAAAAGAGGACAATACACCAACCCCAACAAAAACGGCAAACTTCACTGTTACTATCGAAAATGTCATGGAAAGCAAAGCATATATGGCTAACGGTACATCGGGATTGCTCATGCCTGGTGAATCTGAATCATTTACTTTCAATGCCGGTATCGGAAGCTACCTTTCGTTTGCAACCATGTTTGTACAATCCAATGATTTATTTTACGGATTTGGAGAAACTGGAATGGCACTTTATGACGGAAGTGGTGATGCAATAACAGGAGACGTCACAGCGATGGTTGAACTTTGGGATGCCGGCACAGAGGTCAATGAAGAGCCAGGAGTTGGCCCGAATCAAGCGCCTCGTCAAAGTGGGCCAAACACAGGAGACGATGAAAATGGCACGGTAGAACTTATTCAGGATATTAATGATGGATTTACTTATCCGATTACTAATACAATTATCAAAGTAAGCATCTCTCATGATGGTGGAACTGAATTCACGGCTACCCTCGAAAATATCTCAGGTAGTTCAACATTGCCAACTCCATTTGCACCAGGTGTTTGGGTGGTTCATGATGGAAACGTTCAGTTATTTACCGCAGGAGAATCAAGTCCAAATGGCATGGAAGGCTTGGCTGAAGATGGAACTAATCAAACTTTAGCTGATGATTTAGCTGCTGGAACTGGATATGTTTCTCCTTTTGCACCGGGTGTATTTGTAGTACACGAAAAAGATGAAATGCCCTTATTTATAAATGGACAACCTGATTTTGGTGACGGGTTGGAAGGATTAGCGGAGGATGGTGACCCTTCAGGTTTGGACGGTACTTTGAAAGGACTAACTGGCTTAATAGCAACCGGTGTTTTTAATACACCAACAGGAGCGGGAGGTCCTGGCCCATTACTTCCAGGAAACACTTATACTTTTTCATTTGAAGCAGAAGAAGGAGATTATTTAAATTTTGCGACGATGCTTGTGCACAGCAATGATTTATTTTATGCTTTTGATGATAACGGAATTGCTCTTTTTAATAATAGAACTGCTGTCACTGGAAATCTGACTTCGTCAATTCAACTTTGGGACGCAGGAACAGAAGTCAACGAATATCCTGGCGCAGGAAATAACCAACCAGCAAGAGGTGGAGCAGACAGTGGTGTTGATGAAAACGGAAATGTACAACCAGTAAATGATAGTTTTTCATATCCTACAGTTAGTTCAGCCATTGAGGTTACAATTCAAGCACAATAAGTGTTGTTCTGAGTAATTCTTCAAGGGAAACTTCGCGGGGAGTTTCCCTTTTTTAGTATTAAAAAATAGAAAACTATATTTTCACCTTCGAACGAAATTCTATATCCTCTTGTTATTCTGATGAAGTAGCTGAGCATGAGTTTTTATTTTCTGGTATTTTACAGCAAAGACTAGAAAACCTATAATTTCACAATAATTCTTATTAACATTATTTATTGATTCTCAGAAAGTTATTATAAAACGGACAACTGTCAAAATGATCAGCAACAAAATAGTGATTGGACAAATCGATACGGGAATACACCCTGATCTCCCCTATCTTTCAGATTATACCATTCATTTAACCACGCTTGACAAGAATGGAAATCTCTGTAGCACAACTAAAGCCCATAAAGGAGATTTTCATGGTAGTCATGTGGCATCAATCATATGCGGCTCCTTTTATAATGATAACTTACCTTCTGTAAATGAGATTCATGGTATTTCTATCCCCCGATTGGGTAAAACCATTCTTTGTTTATTAAGAGCCTTAGACATCATATTAACCTCAAATATTCGAGTTCTTTGTCTTCCGATTGGGATCAATTTACCAACTCCTATTTTCAGATCTTTTATAAAAGCATTGAAAGCTAAAGGAATGCTTGTAGTTGCACCATCTGGCAATAAAGGAAAAGGGACAGTTTTGACTCCGGGATCGTATCCGGAAGTTTTGACTGTTGGAGCATTGACTCAGGAAGGAAATGTGGCCAGCTATTCCGGGCGAAGTTTGGGAGAAATGGAAACTGGCAGAAAACCTGATATTTTTGTCCGAGGCGAATTTCCTGATCCAACTGACCCTGGTTCTGGCAAAACGATTTATGGAACATCAATGTCCTGTGCTTTTATAGCCGGAAAAGCTGCCCGTATTTGGAATATGTTTCCCGAAGCAACTTTGAAGGAGGTAATGACTAAATTGGAAATTGATTCAACAGTGCAACCAATTATTCCTCGATTTTTAAGAGAACGATATATTGATGCTCGTTTAAAAACAGCTCTGAATCAAATCGGCCCTGATGAGAAAGCAGAAGGAATTATTATTTCAGGAAAAGTGAATAAAACAAATATAGAAATCTTTTCAATCAACAAATTGCTGGCAGAAGTGGAAGAAATGGCGGGTTGCTCTCCGATAGAAGTGAATTATTTTAAAATTGATAATGTGGTTTATCTTCAAGCCACAAGTTCTTTTTTCAAGACGTTGTTGCAACACCGTGGACTCTATTGTGCACAGGCTGTTGATGTGAGTATGTTTGATATGTAAATAGTTTTTCATTCAAATGAAGCCCCCTAATTTCTAATTTTAATGGTTTGAATTCCTGAAAAAATATCAGCTCCAGACTCATCTTTTCCTTTTATAGTGATAAAGGTATAACCAATCCCATCCTGATAAGCGGCCGGTACTCCTCCCATGATGACATAATCATAGCTAAACACCTTATTGTTACTGTTGGCAATCGCCGTTAGCGGCTGATCCTTGTGATTGGGTGGTGGAGTCTCTTCGCCCGGAGGGAAAAAACTAATGGTAGGCATCGGACTCGTTTTCAAAGGTTTAGTAAAGGTAATTGTAAGTCTTACATTTTCATCAACGGAAAATTCCTGTCTATCCGGAGCAGTAGAAATACTTTCTACTTCAGTACGTGGAACTCGAGCTGTGTCAATGAATAAAGCTCCATAAGTCAATTGGGTTGCTAGCGTAAAACCAGTATCAGCCCAAGATAAATAAGTGGATCTTTTCTTCAGTTTTTCAATATTTCGATGATCTTCTATTAATATTTCCAGATTGGGTTCAATTTCCTCTATTCGTGTGATTCGAGTGTTTAACTCAATATACAATCTAATAAAAAGATCCATTCTCTTCTCCAGCTCACTAGATATATTTGATTGCAAAATATCTATTTGGGTACTTTGAGCTTTAAAAACAACCTTCTTACTTAATTGCGATTGGATCTCTTTTGATTTGTCTATTATATCATCTACATCATATAGGTCTATATCTGTCGAATGTAAATTTTCCTTATGCTGTTTCAATTCTTTCTTCAATCCGGATAACGTATCCTTAGCCCTTCTGAGATTAACTGTACTAATCGATTCAATGGTAGAAACTGAAGTAACATTACTGGCTGTAGCTGCTGGGGCTAAATAATCCAACACTTGTAGTTTTTTATATAACGCCTGCCATTCTTCTTGAACAGCGATTAGGCTTGAAGAATCAATCAGTTCTGTTGATTCTTCAATTAAGCTTTCTAAATTAACTATTGCAGTCTCTCTGACCTTTATTTCCTGAAGGTTTGTACCTGCCGGTAAATTATCCTTGATGTTTACCAATTCGGACTTGAAAGCAGTTAATGCCTCTTTCAAGCCTGCAATAGACGCGAGGTTATTACTTTCGGTTAAACCCTCCCAACTTGCTTCAAACTTACCTTGGCGGGATTTAACGTTAATAAAGGTAGACTTTACCCAATAAAGCGCAGTTACCTGATCCTTTTCTATTCTTCTGTCAATAAACAATTTCGAGGCGCTTATCAAGCCGTTTACTATTCCAGGCAGGGAATCCAGAATATAGGTTCCTTGTATCCTGGGATCCGAAGGAGATGCCATTTCACCAGGTTCCAGATCATTAAACTTTCCTTCATTTATTGCTTTCTCTGAATTCTTTTCTTTGGCGAGCAAGGCAATAAACAAACCTAAATGCACAATTTCCCGAACAGTATTTATAGCAATCGAACCAATTTCAAAGCCATAGATCCCCTTTTCAATTCTATTGATCGTTTTCTTCAATTCGGCTTTTTTCTGGGCATTTGTTGTTGTTTCATATTGTTTTTTTCTTACATTTAAACCTATCTGGAGGCCAACATTTGTAATAATCTGAGTGGCTGGTATAGCTACATTAGCTGCCCATTGATAATTCCAAATTGTAACGCCAAAGAAATTTTCCTGAAATCTTTCCTGGCTATTCTGCGGTAAATCACTGGGGATAGAAGCAATTTGTCCACCTACATCAGCAATGACTGTAAGTGAATTAAAAGCGGTTCCGTACCAAAAGGATTGCTTATCTTTCTCCTCCTGGGTTAGGTTTTGATCTTTACCTATTAAGGTATCAATTACTTGTCCCTCCACCGCGATAATTCCTTTAATAATTTGGAAGAGCCCATAAATTAAATTATTATTCTCTGCCTGAGTCATTGATTGAGTAAACCCTGCATCAAATTTTAATCTTTCTCCAGTTAAGGCTTTATGTAAAAGTGTTATAGGAATACTGATGACTGCCATTGGTAAGGTCAAAACAGTTGGGCTTTGGACTTTAAAGCCAAATTGTTCAAATATGGATTCAAACAAACTCCCAGGCCCTATAGAAACCAAACTTTTAATCAGGCCAATTAAATCTTCCAGTACTCCAGATAATATATCAAAGACTAATTTGAACACGTCCAAAGCGATTTGAATAAGGCTTGCCAACAACTTTCCAGCTTCATCCAATAACTTTTCTAAGGAAAATTTTCCTTCAAATATTTTTGCTAAAAACGCTTCTCGTTTTTCTTTAAATTCTGAAAGAAAACCTGAACTTGTTAAACCTTTATTAATTTCCTTTATTAAATTTTCGAAAAGATCGTTTTTGTCCGTTAGAATAGTGGAAAAACTATTGAATAAATCATTTAAAATTGATTCGTTATTTGGTGCTGTCCCGGTTGGAACAGGAGTTCCAGTAGTCAATACGTTCTCCGAAAAAATGCCAAAATTGCTGCTGGCACCATTGCTAAATTCATCTCCAAATATTGAAGAACCTGGAGGTGTTGGAGGTGTTGTTGGAGGTGTTGTTGTGGATGATTGCTTTTGGACAGGCTTGGAAATCTCCTTCACGCTTACCCGAATATCGTCAAGGGGAAGCTTTTCCATAAACTCTTTAATCTTTTGATGAAATTTTTTAATCTCATCAGGCATTACATTTTCCGGTACCAAAGTTGAAATTGACTCCAACAATTGATCGGGATCAAGCGCTTGTGAAAAGTCGATCCCAATCCCACTCTTGATCATTTCGGCCATTTCTTTCACCTGTTCAGGGATGGCCCCAATACCTGTTGCCCCTTCTGCAAACTGGTCCCTTAGAGACTCCAAGGTATGTTCAATACTTCCAAGGATTTTACTTTTTGTACCAGGATCGATTATATAGTCCAATCCGTCTTTAAACAAATTTTCTAACTCCTGAGTCGTTTCCCAAATGTCCTCACTATTCTCCTTAATCGCTCCCGCGAAATCCGAAACATATCCTGTAAATCCTTGTTCTGCCATAATTATTTTGTTTTATAATAACTATCCTTTCCCTACTCTAATGTCGGGCATATTAGAAATTTGCTCCAATTGTAATGTTAAATAAGTCACTCTCAGCAGCGGCAAACTCGTATTGGCTAAAGGATCAAGTTGAGAGAAAGCCTCCACAGAAAAATTAAGTGCAGCATTCTCCTCCACCGGAAGATGAGTTTTAAACCAGGTACTAATTTCCTTACTCAGCAAGGTCGGATATTGAGCTAATTGATCTGGCGAAAGCCGAAGCCCGAGCATAATCGGCAAGGTGGTTACCAAATCTTCATTCAACCCGCTTCCACGAGCCATAGCAAAAGTGTACCTGCAAGAGATCTGTAATTCATAACGTTCCCGAAGCAACCGGCCGTCAGCATCTTTTTTAAAACTGCTAATTCCTGGTTCAAACAATTTCAGCATGTTGCTAACATGTTTAATAAGAGTAGTCTTTGAAGCAACCTTTCCTGCCGGAAGTGTCGCAATGTCCCATGGCTCATGGTTAATAATCAACGGAGTTGTACGATTGGTGAATCGCACTGCCGGTGTGCGGAAAATAAAGTCACGATTTGTTGTTTTTCCAAAGACCAGATGTTTATTCCTGCTCAACCATATGGAAGCCCAGGCATTTTGTTGTTGAAGCAAGTCAAGGTTTTCAATGGAAAATTTACGGTCCGGGATGGATGAATCTCCAAAAAAAGTCTGATCATCTCTATCAATTGCAAAGAAAAAAGTTCGGCTTTCTGGCGTAGAAGTCGTGCTCTCTTTTATATCCGGATTATCTGGAACCTGAATCCCTGCTTTGACCATAAAACCAGGTAATTCCTCATTGGGAATGGCCAGTTTATCGTAATAATGTTCTGGTTCTATTCCTTTTTTAGTAATGCCCATTTTATCCAATTCCTCCTGTTTAAAATTTTGTTGCTCTACAAAATCTGCCTCAAGACGAATCGCTCTTGCTTTAAAATATCCGGGCAATTCCAGTTTTGGAATCACTTTTTTCAGGTAACCGGTTCCCCGTTTGAGTATCCCATTTTTCCTAAGTTCTGTTGCTGATGGAACTCCTGCTCTTTCAACAAAACTCTTATTGAGTCGTTTCAGAGCAGCATCGGTTAGTCCTGCACGGGTAATGACAATTCCTTCCCTGGTTTCCGCTTCAGTAGTATCATCTACAAAGGTTAACGTTTCTTCACTGATCTCGAAATGGAGGTCTTCGGCATTTGGTTCATAAAATTCGCTTTGTCCGGCTTGAAGAATGACCCAGTTTTCAGCAATTTTTTCCGTAAGGAAAGTAAAATTTTGTAATGCTGATATGGCATCTTCAGCATCTGTTTCACTAACAGTCCCTTCTTTTAGTGGAGCCAATGCCTTTTTCATTTCAGGAAGATTTTCCTTAAAATTCAGTAGTAAACGTACAAATTCAGGGACTTCGACTTCAGGCTGGTTGTCATTTCCAGCGACCTGGACGGAGTCGGGAACATTGAATTTTACAATACAATCAATACTATCCTGAGCTACTTCGGGATGCTCATAAATAATTGAATATTGCCATTCCCGTAAATCCCTGATGAACTCCCGCGAACTCTCATCGGCCTCTGCCTGATGGAGGATGAGTGACGGAGAAAGTGGATAATACCGCAATGGAATAGGAACATCGGTCCTTCCCATATAGTTGGGATTTGCTTTTGACAGCAGTGCATCACAATATTTACGGTAAGGCGCATCATTGAGCGTTTTTTTTCCTGGTAATGACTTTTGAAGGGTCGCTTCAAATTCTGCCAGTGAAAAATAATTTTTACCGATCATATCTGGAAAAGCTTTACCAAATGAATTTTTAAACTCATTTTCACTTCCAAACTTTTTGGTTAAACTATCACTAAGCTCCGAAGTAATCCGGTAAACATTTAGATTGGCCGGAAGAATAAAGCGCAATTTATTCGAAGATTTGAAGTTGGCATTTACATCCGGAAATTTGGTGAGGTTAAACTCCATTTCCAGAGGCTGGAATTCCATTTCTATTTCAAGATTTCCAAATTTGTCAGGTGTTTTTGTGTCAAAAAGATAACTTATAGCACTTTGTCCATCCTGCTGATCTAACTCAAAATAGCCCGACGACAAGGTATAATCAAGGTCATCCGCCTCCGCTATTTCGCGATTGTTAGGGTCTTCTCCTACTCTTACGCGAAGTACTTTGGCTTTTCCTACCATTCGAGGCGGATTGCTGCCAGCCTGTTTTTTTGGAGGAAGCGCACTTCCCGTCATGACTGTTGCATCATATTGGACAACGGATTCAATGTCAAACCCTTCCAATAAATTATTTAACAATCGCTGGTGGAGAATTTCTTTTGCAGCATTGAGACGATTTAAATCCCCACCATCTTCTTTCAGGATCGGTGCGATTGTTTTGGCGATCTTGCTTGCAAGAAATGCCTTCTTCTCCAACAATTTTAATACTGTAGGTTGTTCATCCAGTTGACGAACTGACATCAGGATTTCCGGTTCCAGCATTTCTTCCAGGGCCGCGAGGAAATCACGAGCCAGCGGATTGGCGTCAATTCCCTCAACTTCTTTTTCATTTTCACCATCCTGGTTTTTCGGATCTTCAAATATTTTTGCCTTACCGGAAAAAAGAGTTGTAGCAATTGGCGGAATGCCATAAAAATTGGGATCCTGCTCCTCAATATCGTAACTGATTCCACTCGTTCCCATTTGGACTGCGAAGAGAAATTCAGGTCTGTTATTTTCCGTATTGGCTTGTCCCCCACCCGCATTTCGTTCCTCACTGACAGCGATATGGAAATCAGGGAATGCATCGGTGAAATTTTGGGCAAAATTACGGAGGTTTAAAGGTTCAATCGTAAGGATGGTATCCTTTTTCAGGAAAGGGCGTTCTGTTTTAAAATTTTCACAAAAGATAGGTAAGGTAAATTCTACAGGATATTTATGTCCAAAAACAGCCTTCATTTCTTGGTTAATTCGTTCACTTAAAGCATCGAAATTATCCCCTTCAAGCGTATGGACCTTTCTCGATGTTGGTTCATACAAACCATCAGTCCGGGTAATTAGAAGGCCAGTCACAGAATCGGTTTGACCAATCAAAAGTGTTTCTTTTTCTGCCAGCTGTTTGCGCCACTCACCGAACTCCACTCCATTTTGAAGTTTTAGGTTATCGATCGCTATCGCTATTCCACCTTGTACGGTTGAAGGTACAGATCGGTGTTGCAAAACAAGATCAGCTGCTTCAATTGGGTTTACTGTAGAGGGTAAACTATTCACGGATTTTGCAACGGAATTCAGGGTTTGATTTGGCTGAACTATGTATTGAACCGATTCGTGCTTAGGGCTAAGAGTTGCCTGGTTTTCATAAATATTGGTTAGTTTCGGATTGTCTTTAAGATCAGGATGTACTAACTTTTTATCCCGATGCATGATCATCCAACAACTAATTCCCTGAATAAATTTAGCCTTTGGAACTAGTTTATTTGTATCTATTTTGAATAAAATGGAGGAACCAGCATACGCGGTAGGTTGTACTGTGGTAACTGGATTTTTATCCAATTCGGGAAGATAATCATTCAGCCCGGAAAGGTACTCATATATTTTTAAAACAAAATTTGAAATCGAAATAGGATTCTTAGTTAAGAACTCAATTCCAACGTTTTGATTGGGTGGTAGAGGAGCAGTCCATACATCATCCAAAGAGGTCTTAATCGAAAAGTTAACTCCCGGCCCCTGAAGTTGATAATATATTTTCTGATACACAATCAGGTCTGCTTTCAAACGACGAGTTAGCACATTCTTTTGACTGGAAGATATGCCAGGTTTCAGATCAGCATAAGGAGCCGTTGAAAAAGTAAGGTCGATTTCCAGCCCATCCGGCACAAACTGATATTGTTCACTAAGCGATGGCCATTGATTGATCCCAATAAGTGGATCGGTATAACGCACGTCAAAAGTCTTCGAAACAGTATCTTTGGTTATTTTATTGCCATAAATATCCTGCCACCAATATTCAAAACTCAAACTACTATTCGCTGTGATACCGCGGTAAGGATTTTGCAAAAAAGGAGGAGCTGTAGCCGGCCAGGGAACGTTTGCAACGCCCAAGGCGGCATGAGCAGGAATCAGTTTTTCATAAATCCAATCGTCGTCAACATCTTCAGGTGCTTCCAACGGCCCAATTGGTAAATTTTTAACCAATGGATCACCGGCTTTGCCATATCCCAGCAAATGGTATAAACTTTTGAGTTCAGCCAATGCCTGATTTTGATTCAAATCAGGTGGTACATCAAGATGTTCAATAGTAGAAGCAGGATTATTTCCAGCAGCTGGTATTTCAGTTTTGATAGGCAACCAACCTACTTCGCCATTAGATAAATTGGCAGCAAAAACCCATTTGCCATCCTTGCTCACGTTAAAAACATTGACTTTCGTATTGGCAGGCAATGACGAGCCAATCACGCCGGCTGTCGCCAATGGTTCCTTCCTAAAAGTAGCTTCGGCCAATAAAATTAGTTCGACAGGATCAGTTTTTGGTTCTGTTGTTTCATATTTAAAGCCGATAAATCCAGGTGGCATGGCCAACACGGGAACATCGTAATTTGCATTAGCTGTTGAGTCGGATTCTACTACAGCAAGTATTAAGTTATTATCAAAAAAATCCTTGCTATCCAATTGAATGATTACTGAATTATGAAAATCGAAGATGGGATCACCAATTATATCATATTCAATCAGTAAAGATAAGAGGATAGATTCTTTGGAAGAGAAAAGGTTACTTTGTTCGGTTTGATTCATCGAAGTGACAAAGAAATACCCACCCGATTCAATGGTTGCCCCTTCCCAAAGCAACCGGAGAAATTGTTTATTGTCTGCTTCTCTGGTAGTTGAATTTGCAGCAGGCAAGGATATTGAAGCTGAGGGAGAAGGGTTTAAAGCTGGTAAAGAACCATTCGTTGAAAAATTATGCCGCATCAAGGTAAAATCTGCCAGGTTGCCAGGAAGTTGCACCAATTGTTCACCACTTGCCGACTGGCTAAGCACTTTTATATGAGCGTCACCAAGATGGTTGTCTAACAAGACGGATTCAAGAAGATTAATTTGAGACTCACTGATGTCTGCCAGTTCAAAAACTCCTGTGACAAATCCCTTTTCATCCCTTTTGAAGATTTGCCTGGCCATTATTTCAATTTGCACGGCCCAGTTGTATTTATTTTTATCGATTTTATTATCCAAAGTTTTTGCTTCCTGCTGACCACCTGGAATTTTGCACAAGCTAATTGCCGGATTGACTGTTGTTCCGTCCAGATACTGCCTAAGACTGGTTGGTACCTGCATAATAAAAGTAAACGGGTTTGGAGGGGTTGAAACTCCGGTATCCCACTCAATCCATTTTCGCATGGAATAAATGCGGTTTTGATACCGATAAAAAGGGATGGGCAATATCCCGGTATTTACTCCATTTCCAGCATCGAACTTCAAAGGCTTAGCCAAACCCTGCACCTTTTTGAAAGTTTCAATCATGGCTGTGAGAGAATATTTAGTATTATCAGTGCTTTCTGTCAAATCAATATTATAACCAAGGCTTCCAGAAGCGGTAGGACTGCCGACTGAAAAGCATTCCAGGAATCCACTCAGTGCTGGTGGGCGAGCTAATTTGATGGTATAATCGTGTTCCGGAGCTGTATTGGAAGTGCCATTTTCCCTGGCAGTTTTCAGGTTAAATTGTTGCCCCGTTGCTTCAAACAAAGGTTTTACCGACAAAGGATTGGACACAGGAAGCCTTAATCCATGCAGCAGAAATCGCGAAGCAATTGAAGCCAATTGATCAAAAACCGACTCTAAGCTCGAGATAACCGTCTCCATAGTTAATACTGGTGGAACAGTCGGGGGTTCAGGCATTGGAGGAAGGAATTCTCTGAGTTCCTGCAAAGCGGTTCGCAGTAAGAGTTGACCATAATCTTCAAAAATAAATTCCCGAGCAGATTCTTCTACAACGGAAGTTTCTGTACCAAAATCAAAATCATTAGCAAATTGTGGAGTCAGGTTTCCAATACCGGCTTGAAGTCCTTGCAGTGTAATTGGAAATTGAGCCGGAGTGGTATTGGGGTTTTTCCCAACATCAAGAATAAGGTCGGGGAACATTGGAAAAATAGTACCTTCCAATGCTTTAGTAGGTTCGTGTATTTGAAAAATGAAATTCTTTTTTAAAAATTTTATAAAATCTGCATAATCAAAAGGCTGAGTCAAAAAGGCTTCATATAATTGGTAAAAGTACTCTGGTGATTTTGGTGTCGCTGGATTATTTCCTGCTGCTGCCCAAATCCAACGAAGCATAGCCTTTACCAATCGTTGAAAGTCTTTGCCCGGCTCTCCTTTTGAAGGGTCATTTTCAAGAAAAAAGAGGGCAATTACTTTAGTAGAATCATCGGGTGTAGTTTCCTTAACCCACGATAAGCCCGGCTGGAAAAAGATATCCAACTTTCGTTCTGGTTCTGTTAATCCAAGATCGACTACTTTATTCCAATTTAATATGATTGGTGTATTGCTCATTTCCAAATGACTAATTATTTTCTAAATAAGGATACCAAGGCGCATCCTTTGGCTTTCCTAATGGGGAATCAATGGTAAACTCTTGTTTTACCGTCAGTGAAAAACTGAACCTGATCCTAACA
This sequence comes from Saprospiraceae bacterium, assembly GCA_965220465.1. Lineage (GTDB taxonomy): Bacteria > Bacteroidota > Bacteroidia > Chitinophagales > Saprospiraceae > JAHDHW01. Next base: position 63,234 of record CBDCPZ010000015.1, read on the forward strand.
AATGCAATTTTGATCGAAGCCTTGACAGATACTCTGGCCTTTAACAAAAGCTCTATCGGTTGATAGGTTTCTATCATGAAGATCAACATGGCTTCAATCAATACTTCTATTTCAACTTTTATAACTTTAAAATCCACAGCACCATACAGCCTACCTACCAGTGCGACACCTCCCTTGATCATAAAATATAATTCCTTCTCGGGTAAGGAGGTTTTTTCAGCTAATTCTTTTGTAGAAAAATTGTAATAAGAAAATACGCCTTCGATCAATCCCTGTATCGTAATACTGATCTCCGCTCGCAATGGCCCGGCATTAAAAGTTTTTCCGAGTCCAATCCTTAGTCCAAGACCAAATTCATAGACAGGAGTAAATTCTCCGGCTAAATCGTTATTCTTGACTAATCTAGGGGTACTCGTTGCAGTCGCTGCAGAAAGTTTATTGAAATAAAATCCACCCGCTCCGGTAAACGGAAAAACTTCAATCGCAAAGGACCGCTCAAAATTATATCTCCAGGGGAAACCAAGATCCAACTTAAAGTCACCATTAGTGAAAATGTCGATCACAATGACAGGAAGTGTAACTGATACCGCTCCAACCGTAAAATGCCGGACAAAATCCGGTAAAGTCAAATCGATATGGTACTTGCCAATCGTATCCGTGATTTTCTGGTAAAGGATCTCAAACTTTAGCCCTGCAAAATTCTTGGCCGATTCTCCAGCTAATTCAATCCTAAGTCCATATACAATCGGGTCATTAAAGATGATACTCAGACTAAGGAATTTTAGCAAAGTGATATCAAGCCCAATGAGGATCTCCGATTCGGCATTGAACTCAATAGGACTATCCGTAGCCATAAAAGAGTCTGCCGGATTTCCAATTCTTAAAGCCCGGTTGGCAATCAGTTTCTGCTCCTGGTTGCTAAGTGCTCCCCGAAGCAATCGCATAATCTCACCGACATCCTTTGCATACTGGGCATTTCGGATAGACACCCGTTGCCCAATGCCGAGATAGCGCAATTCGAAAACTGCCATTCCCTGGTTGGGAAGTGGCGGGGGAGCTCCATTTACGGGGTCCCAGCCAGCCTTGGTAGGTTTTCCAAGAAGAATGCCATCAAGTTGGATATTGAGTTCTTTCTTCCCGGTGCCGGGAATACCTTCGTATTTAAGTGTAACAGCAGTGACCTCAAATACTTTAGGAATACCAAAGGGTTGTTTTTCTGGCGGAATCACAATTCTGAGCCCAACTACTGTTTGCTTGTTGGGTTCGGGTCGAAATTCGATCAATAATTTTACATCGCTTAAAAAAGTTCCGATGCTTAAATTTGTAATAAAACTCCAAGGTTCATCGAATTCAAATTTTTCTACTGAAGGGTCGACCAAAGAAACGAAAAAAGTAACGATATCTCCGAGGGTGAAGTCTTCTGAATTTCGTAATTTAAATATGTATTGAGTTGTAAGTTGTCCAGTGGGGAATCCGGGTTGTTGGATTTTTTTCCGGCTGGCAGTCAACGTCAAACTACTAATTTTTAATAAAAGACTGATATCTTTTGTACCAAGGTCATAGCGCATTCCAACCTTTAGAAATTCAATACCAGGTATTGGGGTAGTCACTAAGCCTTCCAGATAACCACCAATTGGTTTGTTCGTTTCTTTATTAAAATTGAATGCAGCTTCTACATCAATGGCCAATTCATCTCCTCCAATATCGATTCTCGGTTTCCAGCCCAACCTTCCACTTATTCCTATTAGCTTTCCTACCGGAATGGAATCCTTTCGAATACTTATTGATCCAGCGTACAAAATGATAGTTGTTAGACTAGGATCAATTTCCGGAGGATTGTCGTCAATCAATTTCAGTAAACCATTGACCAGGTCGATCTCAGCGCCCTCCTGATCATTGACAGCCACTAAAAGAGAAGTCACCTGATTGGCTGGTTGTGAGTGAGGGTCTGGTGTAGGATCAATACCCCGGAACAGAGACAGTTCAAACTGTAATCCTTTAATATCGATCAATAAGCCTAGGCCTTTTTTCATTTCCTTAATTTTTTACATATGAAGCATACCAGCCTATGAGGCGATCCGCCCGTTTTGTTTCATCCCTTGGATCTCCAAACAGCGTCATTTCTGTTTGACCTATAGGAGGAAAGGAAATCAAGAAGAAGTTTAGTTTAATGTTTTTCAGATTGAGTAAATACCCAACTCTACGTTCCGTCTTTTCGCGTAATTTTCGTTGTTCTTCATTTTCGTTGGCCGGAATTTGTTCTTTATCGAATACCACAAATCGAATCGACTTGAAAGTCAGCTTCAACAACCCCTGAATGATTATTTCTCTTTTATCACTTGAAGACCCCGGAAGTTTAAGCCCAACAAAAATGCCTTCTTTACCCGGAACCCATGCTACAAGAATCCCCGCTATAAGTGGCTTGCTACCAGATAGCGCGCCAAGATTGCCTAGTTTCAGATCAAATTTTATAGCATAGTAATTTTCTTTTAAATTCGCTCGTCTTGCGGGTGCACTGACTGGCATATAGCCGGTTTTTACATTACCACCATCCGGAGTCCGGACATTGACGAATCCACGGAAAGTAAAGGGAAATTGTTCAAAAAGGCTTTGCTGCCGCCAGCCACTTTTGATCATATCAACTGTTATTTTGCTGGGGTCGAAATCAAATCCCCGGTCAAGCACCTGGTTCGATTCCTGGTTGAGCTTGAAGCTCATCGTTATTTCGAGGTTACTGATACTCAGGTAATCCGGCGGAGGAGTACTTGCCGACGGTGTGGATGCAACTGGTAATATGGTGTTCGGTGTTCTGCCAAATGACAGGATGTCGAAATCCCGCAGGTAAGCAAAACGAACTCTGCCCCAAAGGGAGAAACGGCCTTTAACCTTCAGCACATTTGGACGATTGGCTTTCGGCCCGAGTGGATCAGTTGAGAACTGCGCTTTGACAATTTCCACTTCCTCCAATACCTTTCCTGATAATTTAAAGCAGTTTGCTCCACTAAACCCAAAGGAATAAGTCACTCTACCGTTGTGTTCTTCAGCGACTCCTTTGAGACTAACAATGTTGTTAGGACTATTATACAACCTTGCTCTTTCATCAAAAATCTTTTCTAAAATCAAATCCACTACCGCTGCAAAATGAACGATATGAGAATTTTGGAAAACAACCGACAACGAAGGGACGTGGAAGTTATATCCCGAAGGCTCTGCTACTGGGGTTTCCGGATTATCATAGTCAATCAAACCAAAAATGGAAGATTGTTGAGGATCAAGAGCAGTCTGTTCACCAGAACCAGTTGTTTTAACCTGTGTAACCTCTACTCCGATGTATTTAGCATAAAAAAGATCCGGATTCATACCTCCGGCCAAAGCTTTCAGTGAATCGGGTAAACCACGCAATGGGACATGGACATTAAGCATAAGGATTCCTGTCCAGTTGGGTTGGGAAGCAGCTTTTGCCAGCGATTCATATTTTCTTCGGGCTTTGGGATCTGAGCCGGTTCCTAGTTCAATAGCATCAGAAAGCAATTGTTGTAAGTTTGCGCTTGTATTTTTATGATCTTTATTAAAGGTTTCCGGCATAAACCAGCTTTCCGGTTGAGCAGCCATTTCTAATAAAGAAGTATTGGTGTATTTGAAAACCATTATGGTATCGTTCAAATCCCAAAATCCTGGCCCAAGTTCAAAAACCCAATCCAAAATATCGAGGTCATTTTCCAGCGCATTTTTGAATTCATTTTCAATGGCATCATTCAACTCACTCTTAAGCCCATTGTCAATATTAGCATCGTTGATGACTTTTATAATAACTTCCTTTAAGTCTGTTTCAGAAATATCTTCGATGCCTTCATTCAGGGCTTTTTTTAGATCATTTTTAGGCTTTGTTTGTAAAGAGGAATTATTGATGATATTTTCAGTAACACTCTTGAGGTCACTCTTTAGATTTTCCTTGAGTTTTGCATTTGAAAAATATTCCATTATCGCGGCAGGATCCGAGATCACCAGAAAGAGTTGATTGGACTGCAAGGCGCTTTTCAAAGGTGAACCATGCAATATGTCAGCAAAACCAATTATTTTCCCTTTAGTATCTTTCGCCAGTCGCAACTCATTGATCGCCTTCCAGTCGTTTGAAAATTCTGCCATCAATCCCTGCGGCGTGGTACCAATTCGGTTACCTGTAATATCTGTTGTAAGTTTTGTTGAAAAATTTTCTGCTTCTCCAATCTGATGAACCAATTTACGTCGAACAGGATTGAGTACCAGCATCTCCAATTGTCGGATGTCGGTCACCGAACCGGGGTTAACATTGCCATAAGGCATCATTGGAAATGCATGAAGATCATTAACATTGTTTGGAAGCCCCATAGCTGGCACTTCCATATAATCAAGAAACTCTTTACTGGAAGCCTCTGCCATATGAAGCACAGCATTGTCAGGTTGGGCAAAGTATATCGCATTTGGACTGCCGGTAATGTAAGCCCATGAGGTAGTGACTTCATTACTCAATAAACTGTTATCGCGGCCTATCAATAATGTCGCTTCCTTTAACTGGTCGTGAAACCACTTGATCCAGTCCTCCACAATAACGATGGAAAGATAGAGTTCTCTTTGTTTTTTGGTAACAATGAAATTACCCGGAAAATAAATGGTCAGCACTTCCTCCAACATAGCCATTCTGGCATCATCTGAAATATTAAGCCCATCAGTTGCTTCTATTTCCATATCCAAATCAAAGGTTTCAGGAAGGTCTATTGGTGCTCCTCCCATTAGCGGATTATTTGGATTTTCCGGGTCCACCCAAACACTTCGCTGGAATCTTTTCTGGATTCCGTTGAAATCACGTAGCAGCGCATAAAAAGATAGAAAAGACCCTGCAAATGCTGGTTTTCCGGGAATTAAATGCATTTCGAAACCGGAACCTATTTTAATATATTCCAAACCTGAAATGCCACAAATAATGTTGGCTTCTGAGATAAATTTAACCGTATTATTAGAACTGTATTTTGGTACTTTGACTTCAAATTTTCCCGCCGGCACCAGGTAAAAAGGCGCATTCAGAAGGTCTTCTTCTCTTAGTGTGGCTGGGCGTGGAGAAAAATACAGGTGACTTTCGCCGGTTTTAGGAAGAAGATGCACTGTATATCCATGATTGGTACGAAATGCAGTTGGAAGACCTGTGTCTGGTTTTGAAGCAACAGGGGACACAAATTCAAAATAACTTCTCTGCTGACTCAACGGATAATGCACATCCAGGCTCACCTTCCATTCGATACTCTTCGGAAAAAAAGGAAAGGCTTCATCGAAATCATATTGCTCCTGTAAAAAAGGATAACGATGGGAGGATAGAAAAGAATCGTTGCCAGCCACCGGAAATTCAGGGTCCCGAAAGAAAATTCGCATTCCAATATCCAATTGTTCTAACCCGGAGTAACCAAAACTTTCATTGGATTTCCCTTCTTTTGAAACGCTAAATCCAAATTCCAAACAGCCAGCTCCAGCGCCAGTCATAGGTAAACCGACATTTTTTATATCAGAAAATTGATGCTCTCCATATTCCGTACTCAGCATGAAATCTAATCCATTATTGCTTTTTCGTAAGAATGAAAAGACACCATTTTTTAATGTAATTTCTACTCCTTGCGAAATGGAGAAAGCATAATTTCTAACATTCAGAAAACCTCGGTGGCTCACCTGGTTGCTTCCACCTTTTTGAACTGCAATAGAATGAGTCCGCCACAAAATAACCGGATCATTGGGATTTTCAATCCAAAGAAAACGAACCCTTGCATTAAGTGGCTCTAAAAGAAATTCCCTCAACCGACTTTCTAAAACGGTTATTGCAGCCGTCTTTTCAGGGTCGCTTTTGGGCAGCTTTACTTTTAAAAAAAGGAAAACTCCTTCATCGCCGTCCCAACGTTTTTTTAGTGTCGAAGCAGTCGCTGACCCAAACCACCCCAGCTCATAGCCATCCTGCAAGCTCAGTTTTTCTAAGTCAGTTTCAATGAACGATTGACCAATATATTTCCAATTTGCAATTGACATAAGGATAAAGTTTAGAAATAAAACTTGTCCCCTTTGATCAAGGGAAGATCAAAAATATCCTGGTTATTTCTGACGTCGTTCGAAACAACATTCAGAAATCGGTAAGCTGGTGTACTATCAGCTCCTGCGTGGATTTGCCGCCTTGCCCGGGCTTTTCCAAGGAAAGCCTGAAGGTTTGGTTGTGCTTTCATTGGCGTAGGTAGATTGGCATATTTTTCAATAAGCTGTCGCAGTGTAGTACCAACCGGAACATAAACTTCTCTATTACCCACGAATACCTGAATTTCAGGGATAATCATGGCCTTGTCCCGGAAAAAGAAACTGATCAGATTTCCCGTATTATCTACCTGAAGAGGAATTTCTGTTGGCAAGTCCTTCCAGCTATTTGAGCCAACTATGGTCACTGCTCGATCTGGAGCAGCGGCAGAACTGGCTTCATTGGGGAAGAACAAACGGAAAAATTTCTTACGGCTTCCAACTTTAACCAAATCAAAAAGACCTCCTGCTCCATTGGTCGTCAATTCACCTCTATTGTTTGACTGAAGTTGTGATAAAAAAGGCCCAAAGCCTAAATATTGAGAACCATTGCCGTCGTTAAGTGTATAGCTGTGAATGGGAACGTGAATACTCCCTCCGCCAACGAAACCATTTTTGGCTTTTTGTTCAGTAACATGCACAAACTGGTAATTTTGGAAGTCAACGCGCAAGCGCATTCCAGGATGCAAGTCAATATAATTTTCTTTGAAATTCCATCCGTAATGAAAATACATTAATTGATTATAATCAAGTGGAAAGCTTTCCGCGATTCGACTTTGAAGGAGTCGTAAACCGCCTGAATCAAGACCTTTTGGATTGTCCGGATTCATCGCAGCTTTTTTCATCAGATCATCAAAGGCAGAACGGATTTCAACCGGATCATCAACATTTCCTTTCATAGTGAGTGTGCACGCAGTATTAGTTTGGCTAATTTTGAAAACAGACTTAGCATCACTTAAAGAAGTGTTGGTCTTAAAAATTCGAGGCAGGATAGATTTAATTGTATTTTCTTTTGCCCCTGTAGAACTAAGATGGATATACGGAAGGTCTCTGTCATTTATATCGAGATAATAATCCTCCTTATGTTTCCAGATGGTATCTGCCTGCTTTTTCAAGTCTTCGAGAATCTCTCCAAGTAAGGCCATTTTTGAAACAGGTGGCACATAAATCCTGCGTTCCTGGAGGGTTATTGTTTGTCCTTCATAATCAAAATTGGCATTTACCACTCCCAGAAATCCATCCTTTAGCAATTCCACATCCAGGGAAATATTCATTATTACATTTTCTGCCAGAATGGGGTCTCTCCAGGCTTTACCTGTTTGTGGGTCAATTTGAGCGGGGAGTTCAAGAGTGAAAGGAAGTGAAAATTTTGCGGCTCCTTTTAGTAAACGTTTGATCCCTTTCCCTTCGGAAATAAAAACCATTTCTTCACCCAACCAATTCCCTTCAAGTTTGATGGGTTCAGTTAGTACCAAATGAGGCCTTGCCATTTTAAACTCCCAATAACTATTTTCCAAAACTAATGGAATCACGCTAAACTGCCGGTGCTCTCCGAATGACAATTCCCAGGCTTTCTGATCTCCAATACAGAGCAGAACATCTTTAAATTTTGCACCACCCAACACAGAAGCGATTACCGGATCGGACTGGCTACCGGCGCTGGTTAACTGCAATAAGGCTGGTTTCGTTTTACTGGATGACTTTAAATGTGCATTCAGACTGACAAGATCTCCCCAAAACCATGTTTGGAACCTACCGGAAAAGATCCAGCCACTTTCCGGTGATTTAATACATTCCAGGTGAATTTGCCTGAACCCAAGCGAAGGCTTGATTTCAAGATCCTTCTCCAGGAAAGCGGTCATGGAGGATGACACATTGTTAATGCTTAATTTAAAAGGAAAAACCTCTCCCTCCAAAGGAGGAATAACATTGTCGAAACTAAAATCTCCGGTTATTTTAATGACAGGGATGTAATGCACCGTCACTTCCTTTGCAGTCAGAGCACGGTTGAAGATCGCCAGTTGATTAATTTCGCCTTTCCAGGGTTTGTTTTCGTTTTTGGTATTACCTACACCTATTCGAAAGGATTTTGATAAGCCTTCTTTTCGAAAATTCCGCAACCAATTATTGTAATATTCCGGATCGAAACTTTGAGCAACTTGCACACCATTAACGAAAACTCGCAGCATCCCTTCCTCATCACATGAGCAAACGACATGCATCAACTCATTTCTCAATGTATCTTCCGGGCTTTTGAAATGTTTCTCCCGATACTCTGGATTATCAACAGTGCCCTGTCCAGGTGTCCCATCCGGAGGATACTGGAATTTAATGCTCAGATTATTCAAAGGCCCTTGCCCCAGGAAAAAGTAATTCTTATTACCTCCACCTTCAATCGAAAAAATCCGTGCAGGTCCATCCTGAGGAAGTTTGGCAGGTTTTATCCAAAGTTCAACCGAAAAAGCACCACTTTCCCGGATGGAATCCAGAACCGGGTTGGAAATATTATCTATGCTAGCCAGTCTGCTACCCTCCTCAAAACTAATTCCTTTATCCGTCCAGGTGGCGCCATATTTTTTGACTTTAGTTGCAGTAAGTTTATCGTTGCCATCAAAATAAAGGCTGGGAGCTTTTATTCCGGAAATATCATGTGCTTCAAACTCCCCGGATTCTCCATTAAATGTATATAAGCCCTTCACATTAGCCCATCGATCATAAACAGATCCTATCTCAACTTTTATCTGGCTGAGCTTTCCAATCGAATCCATTTGTATCTGAGTGGTTTTATTTGAAAAGATCAGCGTTTCGCTATCTTTCCCCCAAGTTGGAACCAATTGAAGCACGCCCCCTTTATCAAACACTCCCTTTTCAAGGTGGAGGGTAGTCGCCCCACCTGGCTTAATAGAAAGGCCATCATTTTTTTTATACTGAAAAGTAAAATCCAAGCCGGAAAAGTGGGATTGAGCCCCGTGAGCAAATGGTTTACTTTCTGTTACCTGGAATGTAAAAGCCTCAGAGAAAAAATCGAAGTCACTCTTTTCCGGTGCTTTCACAAAATGAGTTGAATTAAAATTTACATGGTAAAATGCATCGCCGGGAGATGCAGGAAGTCCATTTAGAATGAGGTGACTTTTGTCCGTTACCGAGGCCAATGGATTTAATGGAACCGCATTTAATTCATTCAGGGTAGAATCTGCCCCTAAAAGAGACAAAAATATTCCATCTGATCTCAATTCGTATCCAAATTTATGAGGTCCAATAAGTGTGTCAAGGAGAAGTACTCCTCTTCCGATAATTTTTTTCATTGCAGAATTTTATATCTAGATTTATTTTCAAAAAAATTACTTTTAATTTTTACCCCTACAACCTTTTTTCACACCATCAAATTTCTCCACAGAACAAATACATTTATCTGTTAATATTGGTATACATAAAAAGTTACTTTCCGACACAACATGCCATGGCCATTGCTACTTTCGTATACAAATGTTTCCCTTCTGATCTAGATAAATAATTGGTAAGCGTCTTTTTTATTTGTCATGCAAAAAACGAATATCTCCTCCAATACAAACAAATAAAGGTTAAGCCTTTATCGACTGAAAAGTTTTCTCAAAAAAAGATCAATAGATTAGAATCCTTAAAAAAAGGATAATCTAAGAAACCGTTAATTATTTGTAAAAACAAATAATTAAATGGAAAAAACATCATAAACATTAAGTCAGGTGAGAACATTGTCGGTTCCCCAACCCGCCAACTAAATTTTATTTCACTTATGAATTTCCTTTTCTTCTCTCCACTCTGTTGGTGTTTTACCAAACTCTTTTCGGAATACCCTTCCAAAATAATTTGGATCATTAAAACCAGTATCATAAGCAATGGACAAAATACTCAATTCAGGGTTTTGTAATAACTCCTTGGCTTTGTTCAATCGAACATAACGGATAAATTTATTCGCTGAAAACCCTGTTAGCGCAGAAAGTTTTCGATGCACCTGTAAATGACTGAGCATCAGTTCTTTGCACAAAGCTTCAACGTTGAAATCAAAATCAATGAGGTGTCTTCTTTGTGAAAAGGTTTTGGAAGATAAGCATCTGCCCCTCGTTCCAGTCCTTCTAGTTTGGATTGAATGTCTGCTTTTGCAGTCAGCATGATGACCGGAATATGGCTCGTCCGCTCATCTTTTTTTAAAGTATTACAAACCTCAAAACCATCTTTATGAGGCATCATCACATCAGAGATGATCAAGTCCGGAATATTATTTAAAGCTATTTCGATGCCTTCCTGATCATCATTTCCGACTTTGATTTTGAAGTCTTTTTCTAAAAATGAAGCGACATATGCCACTACATCAGGATTGTCCTCGATTAGAAGAATTTGTGGTTTTGAAGTTGGTTGAATTACAATTTCAGAATTATTGGAATCTACCACCTGAAAAGCAACATTTGATTTTCCAATGATATTTTCTACAACCGGATTTATTTCAAAATCTGTTGAATTGACTACTTTAGCTTCATTTCGCATTGGCAAAATCACTGTAAACTCAGTACCTTTCCCCACCTCACTTTCCACTAGAATTTCTCCATCCATCAGTTTGGTTAATTCGTTGGTTAATGCTAAACTTTATAATATTAATGAACTTCATTCATGCAGAAATAAATCTTTCAAAAAAGGAACCCCACAAAGATGTAGCAAAGGATACCGCCTTCGTTCGGACAGATATCCTAATGTACAAGACAAATATTGCAAACACTGCAAAAACATTGTGTTTACATGAAAAAAGGGATCAACTTTCGTCAATCCCTTGCAAAGTAAAACCAGCCGAATAAACTTAAATATTTTAGATGATTGGAGTTAAAAGTTTAAAGATTCTGTCTATTCGGTGGCGTTAACCTTCTCCCTTTTTATTTTGAAAATGGTTTGTAGTTCTTAGTTCATGGTTTACAAAGCGGAGCCTTTCAAATACTTAATCCATAACCTATAACTTTTGAATTTAATTACCCAATTAACTCAATTAACTAATAACCCAACAACTCAAATCCTCATCTCAAAAGGACCACAGACCCCATCGTTTTGTAATTTCCTGCTTCGTCCAAATTCCCGCGCCACGAAGTACCATCTTCAAAAATGGCATACGCTTTCCAGACATAGACATCTTGCGGCAAAATTTGCCCTTTGTATGTTCCATCCCAAGCTTCGACGGGTTGCCCTTCATCAATTTCGCGAGACTCCCAAATCAATTGCCCGTAGGTTGAAAAAACCTGCATGTGGTATTCTTTCAAACCCACTCCTTTTGGTTTGAAAAGTCGAACCTCACCGATTCCCTGCTCTGGCGAAAAGCCGCTTGGAACATAAAGTGCTTTTAAAAATGTGGGAACGATTGAAATCAAAGTATCGTCGACACAGCCATTTTGTGAAGACGCTTCAAGGTAAATTTGTTTGACTCCATTGGTCAAAAACCGATGCGTAGGATTCACCTGTTCAGAAGTTGTACCATCACTAAAATCCCAAAAATAATTGTCAGAAAATTGTGATTGATTGATCATTTGAAAGATGCCATCACCGTTTTCAATGTATTCAAAGTTCGCAAATGGCGTTTGTAAAACTTCAACCACTTCGTTTAAAAAAACGGTATCAAAACAAACATTTTCAGTAGTTGCAATCAACTGTACGTCATAAAACCCAGGGTCATTAAAAGTATGAACCGGATTATATTCTTCTGAATTTTCACCGTCACTAAAAGTCCAAAAATAGTGGTCACTTCCGTTTGACTCATTGTTAAAAAAGACTTGCAGCGGCGCACAGCCTTTTGCAGTTTCAATATCAAAATCGGCGATCGGTTGCGCGTAAATGCTTACCTCCATGTCAAGCGAATCCGTACAACCGAAAGCCGTCGAAACCATGAGTTTAGTTAAAAAATGACCACTATTATAAAAGGTATGCGTCGGGTCCGTCAGAAAGGACTGATTGCCATCGCCAAAATCCCAGAGATATCCCTCTGCTCCTTCAGAAAGATTTTCAAAAGTGATGTCAACAGGTGTGCCGCACAAATGTTCTCTTTCGAAAGAAAAATCCGCCGTTGGTGAAGGGTGTACTTGAATATTAAAAACCGTTGTATCGTTGAAACAGCCTTGCTCGTCAGTCACAATCAATGAAATCGGATAAGTACCTTCCTCGTAATAAACATGGTTTGGATTTTCCAAAACAGAAATATTTCCATCACCAAAATCCCATTCAAAATAGGCTGCGTTGACAGAGTTATTTTCTAAACCAATTGAAAAGGGAACACAGCCATTTGTTTCAGTCGGTTCAAAGGAAGCTGTCGGTGCCGGCAAGACATAAATTTCGCTTTCAAAAGTTGATGTACATTGATTAAAAGCTGAAACCCCAACTAATGTAACTATATGATAACCAGACGTTTCGAAAACATGAACCGGATTATTGAGTAAGGAAGAATCTCCATCGCCAAAATCCCAAAAATGGCCCGAAGTACTGATCGAAGTATTTGTAAATAGGATCTCTTGCCCCATGCAGACCGTTGGCAAATGTGTAAAAGAAACCTCCGGAACCGGATTCACGGTAATTACCACCGTCGTGCTGTCAAAACCACAAAGATTTGTCGCGTATTGAATCACGGTGTATTCTCCAGGCTCTTCAAAAGTGTGTTGCGGATTGTGCAAAGACGACGAATTTCCATCTCCAAAATCCCAATCGATATTTGCTCCGGGGGTTGAATAATCGAAAAATTCAACCGTCAAAGGCTCACAACCTTCTAAAGTGGAAACATTGAAAAAAGATTGCACATCAGCAGGTTCCACCGTGACGACCTGTTGCGCGGTATCCAATCCGCATTCGTTAAAAGCGGTCAAAGTAATTGTGTAGTTAGTGATCGTCGAATCGGTGGTAAATGTTTGCGAACCCGGAAGAGAATCTGTGGAAGTATTTCCATTGCCAAAATCCCACAAAAAGGAAGTCGGGCTTCCTGAGGAAACATTTGCAAAATTGATGACAACAGGAGTACAATTCGATTCAGGGGAAATACCAAAATTCGCGATGGGTTGGGGATGAACCAACACCGAATCCTGATAATAACTTGCACCGCACAAATTAACTACGCCCAACGTAATTTGATAAGTCGTGTCGTTGATCCCCTGATCGAAAAGTACGGGCCCCGGATTCACTTCCATGCTGGAAATTCCATTGCTGAAATACCAGAAAAAAGTGACGTCGAACCCTGTAGTTTGGTTAGTCACATCTACTTGCAAAGGCGCGCAGCCTTCATTCGTGTCCAATTCAAAAAACGGTTGTGGAGCTTCGGTTATATAAATCGTTTGACTGGTTGAATCTTTACAACCAAAATCGTTTTCAAGAATAAGCAAAACGTCATAAGTTCCAGTCGCTGAAAACAAATGGATGGGCTCAAAATCAATTGAAGTTGTTCCATCTCCAAATTCCCAAACGGCGGAATAATTTGTAGATGATGTATTATAAAATTGTAAAGTTTCATCGACGCAACCGATTTCAGCAACATTAAATTCTGGTGTTTCTACATCGTGGACGGTTATTTCTTTTAAAATAAAACCATTACAACCCACAGCAGAATTAAAGTAGGTATAAGTTATCGTGTGCGTTCCGGCTTGTGCAATTTCAGGGTCAAAAACACCATTTTGAGGATCAATAATTCCTGGGCCACTCCAGGTTCCGTCTAACGGATCATCAACATTTAAAGTAATCTGTCCTTCAGAAATACACATTTCAATCTCCTCCTCCAAAGCAGTTTCTGTTAAATCTATAACAAAAATCAAACGATCATCATGAACCAAACAATTTCCATTATCCAAAGTATAAGTTAAAACATGAAGCCCTTCCCCTGCAATTTGGGGATCGAAAATACCATTATTGGCATCAACAACTCCAGCTCCACTCCAAACTGCACCAACAGGAGAAGCGTCATTTAAAATATACAAACCATCATCGATGCACAAAGTATCATTGGGCCCGGCTTCAATATCAGGAGCAGCGAATACCGAAACTTCGATGCTATCCGCATTCGAACAATGCGTAAATGGATCAGTAAAAACATATATTAAGGTATAAACACCAATGCCCGGAGTATTATTCGCATTGAAGACACCTTGTGAAGTCACTCCTACTCCGTTCCAAAATCCACCGGGAGGATAATATCCGGAAAGCTGAAAATTATTTGGCGTATCACAAATTGAAATATCAGGCCCGGCATTTACAGCAGGTTGTGCATTAACCAGAATGACTTTTGAATCAGCGTTTTCACAACCATTTAAACCGGTAAAAGTATAGTTTAGGTTGTAAATGCCAGGACCCGATGCCTGAGGATCAAAAATACTATTACTTAAAATCACACCTCCGTTATCAATCGTCCAAGTTCCTCCTGATGGAGATCCATTTAGAAAAAAAGGCGCATTATCTTCACAAAACAATTGATTGTCTCCTGCTTCAACTGTCGGTACATCCAAAACGGTAACCGTCATTTCTCCGTAAACAGAACATGCTCCATTCGCCAAAGAATAACTCAAAATGTTTTCGCCAACAGTCCAATTCGATGGTTCGAACAATCCATCGGGAGTCACGCCGAAACCTGACCACTGACCACCTGCCGGATCTGCTTCAAGGAAAAAACTTTCTTCACTAGCGCAAACGGTGGTATCACTGTTCAACGTCAAAATTTGAGGGCTCAGGATTGAAAAAGAATCTACAATCGATGCTGTTCCGCAGGCATTAGCAACTTCCAGCGATACAACGTAATCACCAGGATTTTCATAAAAAATATTTGTTGGAAATTGTTCGCTTGAAGTATCCGGAACTGCGCCAGGAAAATGCCAAGAGTAAGTTTCAATTTCGCTTCCGTTTGGCTGAAAGTTAACCGTTCCAGAGCTAAAACTCAGGGTCGCTTCCTCACAAAAATCTGCGATTGGTTGCAGTAATATTTCAGGAATATCGGAGATCACCAAAGTCGTATCCCAGTTTGCAGTTTCACAGGCATTTCCGGCAAGGAGCGTAATTTGATAATTTCCGGCCTGGTTAAAAACTATTTCTAAGTTTTCAGATAAACTGGTCGAAGTATCTGCAAATTCCCAACCTGATGCGGGACTGATGGACCAATACCATTCTACATCAATTCCCGTCGTATTATTGGTAAAATTCGCAGTTGCTGGAATGCAATTTTCAGATCCTCCAGTTGAACCGGTTGCGACATCAATTTCAATGGAAGTGACCGGAGGTTCAACCACCGAAATGGTATCCGAAACCGCAGCACCTCCGCACGCTTCGCTATTCACAGTCATCGTTATCACATAATCGCCCGGCAATAAAAACTGAATATCAAGAACATCAGAACCCCAAGGGTTTCCTGAAATGATGTTCCAGTCAACACCAACCTGGCCAGGAGAGATAGCCCAGCTTGCGGCGAGATTTGTGGAGCAATTTCCATTCAAAACTTCTGTGCCTTGCGTCAAATTGGTAACGGTAATGACGTCATCCACGCAAGGATAGGGTTCATCGATTTCAAAAATAGCGGAAGGTGGTTCACTCACCTCAATCGGTTCAATCGTTGCCTGCGTTGAAGAGCAGGGATTGATGGCTTCTATTTGGACATCAAAAGCATTTGAATAAATACCCGTAGAAGTCGTAACTCCGCAAGAGGTTTCTAAAAAAGTGTAAGTAAAACTATCAGGCACATTGTCCTGTGTGAATGTATCAATCAATTCGCCTCCAACATAGATGTAATAAACCGTTCCTGCTGGATTGCTCGAAGTATTGTTGATAGGAAAAGTAATCGTTGCCGGAACACACAAACCAACGGTATTGCCCGGATTAGAAAGTCCAACCGACGGATTGCTACCATTGTAAAAAACATAATCCCGGATATTTTCACAGCCATTTTCACCAATCACCGAGACAGATATGTTATAAAAACCAAATCCATTAAAAATATGAGAAATAAAACCAGTGTTTGGGAAAGAAGAATTATCAAAATTTTCTACCGTTCCATCTCCCCAATCGATCATGTAGGAAATATTAGTTGAATAGGTAGTTGATGCATTAAAAACAGACAATGTTGCTTCCGTATCTCCACTACACAACCTGATATTGTTGCCATTCATAATTCCGGAACCCGGAATGATACCGATCGATGGGTCGGGCAAAGCCAATACCAGGTAATTTTCTTCACTGCATGCAACATTGTCTGCGAAAACCGTAACTAGATATTCCTGATCAACAAATGCCTCAGGAAAAGCATAGATGATTGTGTCACCGAATAATTCCGGAGTCCCGTCTCCGTCAAAATCCCAACTATATTCGGCTCCCGTTGAGTTTATAATAAATTCTATAGTTTCACCTCCGCATGGATTTTCATTTGAAACGGTATAATCACACTGTGCGACAAGCAGCGAAGCACAAGCCATGCAAGCAAGAAAAGGGACAGTTTGGGGGATATAAACCATGTTCATAATTTTTTCATAATTTCAAATACATCGCATCAAATTAGCCTGATGCAATTTTCATTTAAATTCCTCCCGCCAACGTGGCGGGAGGACTGTCAGAGTGTTCATGGGAAGTGTGAAGAGTAATAAGCGTTTAAGGCCTTTTATGTGTTAAAAAAAATCGTAGCAATCCAGTAGTCTCTTTGAGGACTTTCTTTTTTCATTAGTTCCAAAAAGGGAAGCTTTTGGGCGAATCGTCCAGCGTAATGCAATTTCATAAACTCCTTCGGCGCGAGTCCCGACTCCCGTGGTATTTGCATCATAACTAAATCCGATAAAAAAATTGCTTTGCTCTTTTTTTCCGGAATTGACATAAGCACCTACCGCAAAAATCAAAGCATTGGTATGTTGTGGTTGTGGAAATGGGTTTTTATTTTGATAATAAAGGCCAAAATATATTCCTTCATATAAAACATAAACCCCGTAAGTAAATACCTGCAAACCAGTCCCTTCCGTGAAAGAGCCTTCCCCTTGGAGGTCATATTTTAGATTTGGCGAAATGGAAAGTTTCTTCTTTTTACCGTTGAAATAAAGCAATGGCAATACCATTCCTGCGTGAAAAGTTAAGCGGGGACTCGTTTGAGTATGAAGGTTTTGAAAACTTTCATTTCCCGTATTTTTTAGAAACAAATAAGGCAAATGATGCACACTCAATCCAATGCTCGTTCGAGTATCTCGAAACAAGTTTTTACCAATTTTTACATCATTTTCAAAACGCCAAAGAATACCAGCGTCAAAATCGGTGTAAGTTGTTTTATCTAAAAAAGGAACTGCCGTTGTTGGGTTTATTGCTCCAAACACAGGATCTATTTCATCAGAAAAGACAATCTTGTTCCAATCAACAGATTTTTGTACCCAACTCGCTTGTAGTCCAAAATGCAAATTGTGGTTATTCATTGGAATCATGTAGGCATATGAAAAAGCAATGCTCGTGGTGTTTAGATTGGCGATGCCCTCTGTGTCGTGGTAAATATTCAACCCAAAACCTGAACGTAGAAAAGGTTCCTGAAACTCAACACTTGCCGTATATGTTCGAAATCCTTTGTCCACTTTTGCCCACTGAGTGCGGCTTACACCTGCAAAACTTATCCCTTGTTCAATCCCCGCAAAGGCTGGATTAAGGTAAATCCTGTTCGCATAAAACTGTGAGAAAGAAGGGTCCTGCCCATTGCAAAAAGTAGAAGTAAAAATAATTGCCAAAAATGCAATCGTGTAAATTTTCGTCATAGTTCCGAGATTATTGTTTTCTGCTAATATGTTTATGATATTTCCCAAATACCGAAGAAATCACAGTCCAATACGCCCTGCATTGTTTGATTAAAACAATGGGATACAGATCCGATGGCACAAATCAAATTGTGCTCTTCGCTTATTAATGGGTGCTGGTTTTAATTTGAATGAAAGCAATAAAGCCTTCTTCTTTTAGGAATAGGAGGATTTGAACAGAATAACAAAACACAGTCTAGGTTCAGTGCAAAACATGAACCTGATGGTTATGTAAGTTTTGGTAAGATTGTAAGAAAAAATTGTTCAATTAATAGCTGGAATAAATTCCGGTTATAAGTTTTTTTATAAGAGGCGATTCAAATCTACAAATAAAAAATTGAGAAAGTCAAAAAATGGCTAAAAATGTTGTGACCAATAATTTCGTAATATTAATCGCTAAGTTATTGTAAACCAATTAATAGTAAATTTAAAAAACATTGCTATTTTACTGACGTTAAAAATTGATTATAAATATTTTAAAAACTTTATTAAAATATATTCTTTTTATTTAAATATTAAAATACTATTAATTTATTTTTATTTGCTATTTGATTTCGTGACGTTGTGCTTAAAAAATTTAAGCATAATTTTTATTTGAGCATAAAGAATTTCATCTTTTTTAGCTTTTTAGATTCGTAAAAAATTATTTTTATTTTCCTTAACAACACAATCACGTTGTATCTTCGATTACTTTAAATCCTCTGCCAAAAATTAATTAGTGCTTAGCGGCTATCTTTATCTCAATTAAAAAAGTATCCTTCTTTTTTAATTTCGTATTTTCATTGTCTAATAATTGCTTCCAAAGAAACCAGAAAATTTAATTTTCTTAAAGAAATAAGATATTATTTGCAGTTTTTTAATTTAAATAATATGAACCAGACACTTCCCAAATTCCTTTCAGTTATTTTACAAATATTAATCGCCTTTGGACTCCATGCACAAAACCTTGTTCCCAACCCCAGTTTTGAAAATTATAGCTCTTGTCCAACTGGTTTAAGTCAAACCTATGTACTGGATGACTGGAACGCTCCTACATCGGGGACCTCAGATTATTTTAATGCTTGTTATGCAGGTGCGCCACCCGGAGTCGATGTCCCTAATAACATTTTTGGCCATCAAGCAGCATTGACTGGTGTAGGTTATGCTGGTGGGTATGCACATGGTACTGGTGGTTACCGTGAATATCTTCAAGCTGTATTAGACGAACCATTAATTGAAGGGGAGTGCTATGAGTTGGAGATGTTTACAAGCCCAGGTGATATCTCCTGGCTCGGTTATGGAATAAATCATGTGGGCATTTATTTATCTGTTACTCCTCCTTCTGCAGAACCAAATGGTGCTATATACGCGACTCCTCAAGTATTTTACATAAATACTGTTATTGATACGGTAAATTGGACACAATTGACAGGAACATATATCGCAACCGGAGGAGAACAATATATAACAATTGGCAATTTCTTTCAGCCCGGAAATTATGATATTGAATTATTTGGAGCCCCTGGTATAGATTATTCCTATTATTATTATGAGGATGTAAGAGTTGAACTTGCTCAAGGACAGGGAGAGTTAGAAATAGAAGCCTCAATATGTGAAGGTGAATGTTATGAATATGAAGGAGAAGATTACTGTGCAGAAGGCACTTATGAAATTCCTTCTGAAGGAAGTTGTATTAGCTCTGTAATTTTAATTATAACAATGGATGAATCTGCTGTTGCAGCAATTGAACTCCCTGAAATATTAGGCTGCAACATCGCATCAGTTACTTTGGACGCCTCAGGTTCTTCATCCGGTCCTGGTGTGACTTATGAATGGACCGGTCCAAACAACTTTAATTCCACACTTCAAAACCCGGAAGTTTTCGATCCTGGTGTTTATACATTAATCGTTGACGGAGATGACCTCTGTCCAACTGAGGTCAGCATTGAGGTTTTTGAAGACATTGTTTATCCGGATTTATTGGCGGAAGTAAGTGGTGTACTTGATTGTAACAACCTGGTCGTGACTTTGACAGGATCTTCTAATACTCAAAATGTTACTTACCAATGGATCGGCCCTGGCCTTGACTCCAATTCTCCAACTGTAGATACTGATCAATCTGGAATTTACACACTCATCGTTACGGGCCCCGGAGGATGCACTAGCAGCGAAGACGTGATGGTTGAAGAAGATTTGGAACTGCCAGATATCTATGCTGAAGCTCAAGGGGAACTGGATTGCGATTCGCCGTCCGTAATTTTGTTTGGTAGTTCTGAAACACCAAATGTAACTTATGTTTGGTCAGGTCCTGGAGTTAATAGTAATGATCAAGTTGCCCTTGCCGAACAACCTGGTGATTATACATTTGTAGTCCTTGGTTCAAATGGTTGTGTTAGTTCTCTAATTGTTACGGTAGTGGAAGAAATCACAATTTTGGATATCAATGCCACTGTCGACGGGATGCTTGATTGTGAAAATACAATGGTTACACTTACCGGAAGTTCTAATTCTCCCAATATAACTTATCAATGGATTGGCCCCGGTATTTTTGAAAATGTTCCGATAGTTGAAGTTGACCAGCCGGGAGAATACATTTTTTCAATTGTTGATGATAATGGATGTACCGCCGAAACTTCTGTTTTTGTTGAAGAAAACACCGAACTACCAGAGATAATTATTAATCCACCTGATACTATAAATTGCAACATTCTTTCTTTTGATCTCGACGCTTCTGGCTCAAGTGGAATTGGCAATTTGATTTTTGAATGGCAAAACGAAAATGGCGATAGTTTAGGAAACGATTCGGTTTTAAATGTAGATACAAGTGGAAATTATACCTTAACCTTAATGGATGAAGAAAACGGTTGTACAGAGCAGTTAAGTATCGAAGTTTTTGAAGATACGGAAGAGCCGGTTTCAACCATTAGTTCAACCGGGGAATTAGATTGCCAAACTAGTTCAGTGACCCTTGATGGAAATAGTTCTTCAGGCAACCCTTTGAATTTCCAATGGCTGGATGAAAACGATGAAATTATTTCAAATGATACTTCCATCGATGTTACAGCAGCTGGAATTTATATGCTTTTGGTTTCAAATACAACTAATGCTTGCACAAATGTTTCAACCATTGAAATTGAAATCAATGCTGAATTGCCAACGGCAATTATTGAACCGGCTGACAGTTTAAATTGCAACAACACCGAAGCTACTTTGGATGGAACGGGTTCCAGTGAAGGAGTCAACATAATTTATGAATGGCAGAACCCTTTGGGTGACTCAATTGCCAATGTTTTGCAAACCTCGATTGATGAGCCGGGGATTTATACCCTGATTGTTTTTAATACTGAAAATGGTTGTTCGGCTTCAGCAAGTCTTGAAGTTTTTCAGGATATTGAAACGCCGATTGCAGTAGCCGGAGAAGATGAATTGATCACCTGTGACGAATCAACAGTGACTTTGGATGGCAGTGCTTCGAGCATTGGTTTGGGAAGCTTATCTTTCCAATGGACCAACTCCAATAATCAAATTATTAGCGATTTGGAAACCGTTGAGGTGAACGCTGCAGATGTTTACACATTGACCGTTATAGCTGAAAATGGCTGCTCCGCCAGCGATGAAATCGAAGTGACGCTGGACACCAATGTTCCGGTTGCTGATCCCGGTGCGGGCGGAACTTTAAACTGTGAACTTCAAACCATCACTCTGGGAGGAAACGGAACAAGCAGCGGAATCAATATTGAGTATCAATGGCTCGATGAAACCAACACCGAAATTGCAACTACTTCAACCACAGATATTTCAACACCGGGAAGCTACACTTTGATCGTTACCGATATTTCAAATAACTGTTCAATTTCGGCTTCCATTGTAATTCCGCAGGATATTGAATTACCAATTGCAGATGCCGGGAACAATGAAACTTTAAATTGTTTGCTGACTGAAACCATTTTGGATGGTTCTCAAAGTAGCACTGGACCTGAGTTTGAATACCAATGGTTAAATTCAATGAGTGATGTCATTTCAAACGAAGACTCGGTTATATGCGGCTTGCCGGATACCTATACTTTAATCGTAACCAATACGGAAAACAGTTGCACTGCCGAATCAACCGTCATAATCGATCAAAACATCGAAACACCAACTGCAGATGCCGGAAACAACAGCACACTAACTTGTGATATCAATGAAATTGCTTTGGATGGTAGTTCATCAACTGGAAATAATCTTTCTTTTGAGTGGTTTAACTCTTCGCAGGTCTTGGTTGGAAACCAAGCGATTATCCAGGTTTCCGAGGCTGGGATTTATGATTTAATCGTTACCAACGACGTGAGCGGCTGCACTGCTCAATCCAGCGTTGAAGTCATTCCTGATGATAATTTGCCAACGGCAATTGCTACTGCTGAAGACATTTTGACTTGTGAAAATATTGAAGTAACCATCGATGGAAGCGCTTCGACAAGTATCAGTGGAAATATAGGATTCGAATGGCTGGATGATAGCGGAATGGTTATTTCAACACTTGAAAATGCTACTTCAAATTCACAGGGGATTTATACCCTCATTGTTACAGACACCGATAATGGCTGCTCTATTTCAACGACTGTGGAAATAGAACAAAACATCGAAGCTCCGATTGCCATTGCAGGAGAAGATGAAACCCTGATTTGTGGCCAAACAGATTTGATGCTTGACGCAGGTGCTTCAACTGGGCAAAACTTAAGTTTTGAATGGCAGGACAATGATGGAAACATCATTGCTAATTCAGCTCAGACAAGTGTTTCTACCGGTGGAATTTATATTGTAATTGTCACCAACACCGAAAACGGCTGCATGGATACGGACGAAGTTGAAATCACTCCGGATACCAATTTACCAACGGCCGATGCTGGAAACAGTGAAACACTCACCTGTGATTTAACGCAAATCCTGCTCGACGGAAGTGCTTCGAGTGAAGGGCAAAACATTGAGTACCAATGGCAAAACGCTAGCGGAGATATTATTGCAACTACTCAAACAACCGTTGTTAATCTACCCGGAACTTACATTTTATTCGTTTTAGACACAGATAATAATTGTCAATCTCAGGATCAGGTCATCATTAATGAAAATATCGATTCACCAACCGCGCTTATTGATTTTGTAGCCAACCAGGAAATTGATTGTAATAATTCAAGTATCGTTTTGGATGGAAGCGGGTCTTCTCCTTTTGGAACACTGGACTTTGAATGGACGACTGTTGATGGAACCATTATTTCAGGAGAAAGCACCCCAAACCCTGAGATGGGACAAGCTGGCACATACATTTTAACCATTATCAATACCGAAAACGGTTGTACCGATACTGAAACCGTTGAGTTGATTGAAAACCTGGAAGTTCCAACAGCCTTCATCAATCCACCACAAACACTAACCTGTGTGGTGGAACAAATTCAAATCGATGCAACAGGTTCTTCTTCCAACGGCAATTTCAGCTATAGCTGGACGTCTAATCCAATCGGAGGAATCATTGCAGACGAGACCACTTTACAACCAACTGCAAATCAACCGGGGAACTATACTTTGACAGTCCTCAACAATGACAATGGCTGCCAAAGCTCCGCTCAGATTAGCGTTTTAGAAGACATCACTTCGCCAACAGCGATAGCAAATTCTGACGAGGAATTTGATTGTATCACCGAAAGCATCACTCTCGATGGCGAAGGCTCTTCCCTTGGCAATCCTTTCACTTATCAATGGTCCGGAGCTGGATTGATTGAAAATGAAAATACGTTGAATCCAACGATTTATCAATCCGGGAACTACACTTTGCAAGTCACCAATAATGAAAATGGTTGTACCCAAACGGCAGCTATTTTGGTAGAAGAAGATGATAATATTCCAACAGCCGCGGAAATTGCCATCAATGATCCGCTTTGTTTTGGTCAGAGTGGAAGCATTTCAATTCTATCAGTAACAGGCGGCCACGAGCCTTATTTGTATTCCATTGACGGAGGGCAGAATTTTAGTCCGTCTAGTACTTTTTCAACCTTGGCTCCAGGCGACTACACGCTGCTGATTCAGGATGCGATTGGTTGTGAATATGAGGAAAGTGTTTTCATCAAAACACCGGCAATTGTTGACGTTTCACTGCAGCCGGAAGTAGTTTTAGAGTTGGGGCAGGATTACCAACTCACAGCGAATTCCACTATTCCGCTTTCACAAATAGATACAATTATCTGGTCACCGATTGACAATTTGAGTTGTACCAATTGTCTCGATCCGAGAATAGAAAGTGTTTTAAACGAAATCGAATATTCCGTCACCATCATCGACGAAAATGGATGTGAAGCAAGTGACCGAATTATGCTGAGAGTTGAGAAAACGAGAGAAGTTTTTATTCCAAACGTCTTTTCACCGAATGATGACGGCACCAACGATAAATTCATGATTTTTGCAAACAACGAAAAAGTAAAAGAGATAAAAACTTTCCAGGTTTTTGACCGCTGGGGCGAAATTGTTTATCAAGCCTATAATTTCCAGCTAGACGATCTTGATAAAGGTTGGGACGGTATTTTAAATGGAGACAAAATGAATCCTGCTGTTTTTGTCTATTTCGCTGAAATTGAATTTATCGACGGAGTCATCATTTTGTATAAAGGTGATGTGACTTTGACAAAATGATTTTTATAAAAAACAAAATCCTCTTGAGAGATGAGTTCTCAAGAGGATTAATTATATATTCATTTCTCAAAACCCTCAAAAATAGCTTACCAAAAGGGAAAATGCTATTTCCTTTTGTCATAAACATTTCCGATATTTCAAGGCTGTAAAAATTCGCCCAAAGTAATGATTCATTTTTTGAAAATAATATTTCTGTTTTTTTTGCTGTCTCCGATGGTTTCCATCGCTCAGCAGGAAGAAATAGATATCAAAGTCTATAGCTTTGACGATGGCCTCACCCACCGCAATGTCTTTAAAGTACAGCAGGATCCTTGGGGATTTGTATGGATTGCTACGATTAATGGATTGAACAAATTTGATGGACACGAATTCATACAATATACTAGTCATAATAATGAGTCGCATATTCCTTTCGACTTTATATCTGATATGGTTATTGCTCCGGATAGCTTGATTTGGTTGGCAAGCCAAAATGCGATTACTCTTTTAAACCCACAAAACAATGATCTTAGCAGTATAAAAATTGATGCTACAAGTGCCGTTTCAAATCAGGCACATAATTATGATGGGTTTTGTTTTGATCAGCAAAATCAAATCTGGTTAATCTCTCATTTAAGTGAAACGGGGAAATCTTATTTACAAAAATCAACAAAAAAGGAGTTTTTAAGCGATGTTTTCGAATGCGAAGGCAATTATATCAAGCGTGCAATAATTCGGCAAAATGATTTTTACTTTCTTAGTTATAAAGAAAATAGTCTTTTAAAAATAAATGAAAACGGAAAAAAACTTAAAGAATACAACTTCCCCGAATTAGACTTGAATGTTAATAACTCAGCCTGGGTCAATCAATTACAAATTACGGAAGACAGTACTCTTTGGGCACTTTTTAATAACGGACAGGTTTTTTATTTGCGACAAGGAACCGAAGAATTTCAATTACACCCGATTTCCATTCCAATAAATAATAGTGTAGTCTCCTCCTTGCTCGTAGAAGAAAATGGAGACATATGGGTAGGAGGTTTGGGAAATTTGTGGCATTTTAAAGCTTCTACCGGACAGACCATAAACTTTGATACCCGCATCAAAGCAATTATTAAAAACACCTGCAATTACAGACATATTTTTAAGGATAATTCCGGTGTCATTTGGATCTCTACAGATTATGGTGCTGTAAAACTGATGAAAAATGATCTGCTTTTTACAACTTATTTGAGTGATGGCAGTGAATTTTGTTCTGATATTGTCTGCAGTATGAGAGGTATTACTGAAGACAATCTAGGCAATATTTATTTTAGTTATTACAATTCGATTCATATTCTTGATCAGCAAACCAATTCGATCAGACCGCTTTTTCAAGGTAATGATTTTAGCAATTTACCTTTTGGATTGACCCATTATAATAATGCCCTTTATACTGGAAATGGTAAACGAATCGACCTCAACACTTTTCGGGTAGACACCCTTTTTAATAGACCTTTGGTTGATTTGGGGCATGCTATGGTTGATAAAGATGGCTTGATTTGGATTGGTTTTAGAAAATGGCTTTATCAATACGAACCAGAAAGCAAAACGATTACTGAATATAAATTTCAAACAGATTTAATTGACACTTCAAAGTTGGATATTCATTATCTGTATCAAAGCCCGATTGACGATGCTATTTGGATGTGTACTTTAAAGAGTGGTTTGTATAAAATTGACAAAAATATCGGAATTGTTGCGCACTTTGGTGCTCATGAGCAAAGCAAACCAGTCTTTCGTCATGACAAAATAAATGGAATTTATCAAAGCGCGGATAGCACACTTTGGATTGGTACAGGCAACGGCCTTCATAAATGGAATCCAAATTCCGGCAAGCTAAAAATCTACGACAAAAACGATGGCTTGCCAAACAATTTTATAAATGGCTTGCTTTCGGAAGGGGACAGTTGCATCTGGGTGAGCACAGACAATGGGCTTTCCCGATTTGATGTGATCAGTGAAAAATCAACCAACTTTTACAAGCAAGATGGTATCGCTGCCAATGAATTCAACAGAGTCTCATTTTATCGCGCAAAAAACGGCAGAATGTATTTTGGCGGCATGAATGGGATCGTTGCTTTTTATCCTTCTGACAAATTTTCTTATGAAAGAAAATACAAAGACAATAAAATTTTATTCACGGAATTTTCAAAATTAGATGGCAATTTTGATAGTATCATCACAAAAAAAGTAGGTTTATCAGCATCAAATACCATTGAACTTTCACACAATGACAAGTTTTTTTCCTTCCAGTTTGCTTTGGCAAATTATCAAAATCCGTCTTCGAATACTTTTAGCTACTTACTCGAAGGTTATGATAAAAAATGGTCGAAACCTTCTCCGGTCAATTCTGCCAAATATAATGGAATCCCACCAGGGGAATACACTTTTAAGGTTCGGGCATCTACTGGAAACGGGCTGTGGAACAATGAAGAAATGTCGATCAAAGTCATTGTAAATGAAGCATTTTATAAAACCTGGTGGTTTATTGGACTTTGCTTTTTATTTATTTTGGCTTCGGTCTTTGGAATTCTTGAATACCAGCTATATCGAAGCAAGCAACAAAAAAGAGAACTTCAACGTGAAGTGAAGGCGCGTACTTCTGAATTGGAACGAGCAATGAAAAAATCTGATGAGCTACTACTAAATATCCTTCCGGAAGAAACTGCGGAAGAATTGAAAAAATATGGAAAAGCAAAAGCCAAAAGGCATGATCCGGTCACCGTACTTTTTACTGATTTTAAAGGTTTTACACAAATAGCTGAACAACTCGAACCGGAAGAATTAGTTGCCGAAATTGATTACTGTTTTAGGAATTTTGATGCTATCATTGAAAAATATAATATTGAAAAAATAAAAACGATCGGGGATGCTTATATGTGCGTTGGAGGAATTCCAAACAGTGATAGCAAAGTTCCTCAAAAAGTTGTTTTAGCAGCTCTGGAAATTCGTGATTTCATGACAAACCTTGCCGAAAAACGCTCCCGAAATGGTAAAAACTGTTTTGGTATTCGAATTGGTGTTCACACCGGACAAGTGGTCGCTGGAATTGTAGGCACCAAAAAATTCCAATACGATGTCTGGGGAGATACTGTAAATGTAGCTGCACGTATGGAAGATAATAGCGAATCAGGGAAAGTTAATATTTCCGGTACCACCTATGGATTGGTAAAAGATTATTTTAAATGCGATCACCGGGGAAAGGTCACGGCAAAAAATAAAGGAGAAATAGACATGTATTTTGTTGAAAGACCTTATTCAACCTAACGCTCTATTAATGTTACAAAAATATACTTATTGAGTTCGATCAAAAATTGAGCAAACCTTCAATCTCGCCTTTGACTTTTTTTATTCAGTCACACAATTAACAAAAAATCTAAAACCCCTTGTCTTTGCCAATACCTTGCCAGCCTTTAAAGAAAAAACAGTTTATTTTTGTTAATTTTTATTGTAAAAATGAATATTTATTTGTCATATTTATTAATATCATTTTCACAAATAACTGATTGTTAGCAAAAAAAACCTTCTTTTGGATGTCACGTTAATTATAAAAAAAGGATTGAAGAAAAGAAATAAAACTTGCGCCGCTTTAGTTTAGCAAGTATATTTGAAACATCTTATCCAAAACTTGACAACCCTCCTTTACATTTTTCAAAACTTTCCCTCCGACGACAATTGGTTTATTAACAGACTTCTCCCCTAGGAAACGAATCTTCAAGACCCATGAATTTAACCAAAACCATTTTAGTGGGGGTGGTATGCATCTGCACCACCATCTCACTTTTCAGCGCAAACATTACCATTATTGAAAGTCAGTCGATACATCCACTCCACAAAATGGATGAAAACTGGCAAACTATCGCAACCAATCTTGGCTATAACGCCACCATTAATTCGCAAGAATTTCTTGACGACATTAACAACCTAAACAACTCGGATATTTTAATCATATCGTCCGGACTAATCAACTTACCAGAAAACCGCCAGCAAAACGTTCGACAATTCGTTGAACAAGGAGGTAACTTATACGTCCAGGCAGAATACTTGATCAACCTTCCTGGAAATCAAATTTTCAGTAATTTGATCAACAACCTTGGAGGTAGTTTTAGTTGGGATGGTGAATTGGACGGAAGTTTAGCACCGATGGATGTCATAGGAGATTTAACAGATAATTTTAATAATGTTACCGCTCTTACTTATTTTTGGTATGGTACTTACGGTTCTGGTGATGCCTCGATCCATTCTATCCTTAAATATAACAACTTCGATTTTGGCTTTATCTTTTGCCCACCTACTCCTACTTTTGGAAAAATAATAACTACAAGTGACCAAGACTGGGTTCGCACTTTAAACAGCGAAGAATTAATGGCTAATGTTTTAAATTATCTGGTAGCACATATGCCGCTTTCAGCTCTTCCAATAGTTACAATTGATGTTGAAGAAGACGGTCCTTGTGACAATATCGCATACACTTTTGATGTAAATATAGAAAATAGCATGGGAGGCTCTGATTTACAATGGATGGTGAACGGCATTAACGTAATTGGAGCAACTAATCCCACATTTATCAGTTCAAATTTAATAGATGGAGATGTGGTCGAATGCATACTCACTCTTTCAACTTTTTGCACATCTTATACACACACCTCCAACCCAATACTCATTGCTCCGATTGACCCGGTTTCAAATACTTCAATAGAAATTATTGCTAGCGGAGACACTTTTTGTGAAAACGAAATGGTCACTTTTAATGCTATTACCTCAGGCCTGGAAAATGCAATAAGCACAGATTATCAGTGGGTTATAAATAATATTCCAGTAATTGGTGCAAATACAGAAAACTTTTCAACTTCAAATCTCAATGATCAGGATACAGTAAGCTGTATTTTGACTTACGATAATAATTGCTTCACAAATAATACCCTTTCATCTGCTCCGATCATTTTAAACATCATTCCCACAGCCGATCCGGAGGCAACTATTGAAGCAAATCAGACGACAATTTGTGAAGGAGAACCAATGACTTTCACTGTTATTGGCAACGACTTAGGCAATAATCCTACCTTTCAGTGGCAAATAGATGGCATTAATACCGGAAACAACAGCCCAATTTTTACAACTAGCATTCTTTCTGAGGGACAAAACATAACATGTACTATTAACACTAATCAAGATTGTGCAATCACAAACACAATCATCACAAACACAATTACGGCAAATGTGCTATCTGTAGCACCGCCATCAATTACAATCTCATCAAATGCCATTGAAATTTGCCCCGGTGCAGCCGTTACTTTTAACGCTACAGGGATTAATTTTGGAGCCAACCCAAGTTTTCAATGGCAAATCAACGGTGTAAATGAAGGGTTAAATCAACCTGAATTTACAACTAATCAAATATTAAATGGCCAGCTCGTTTCTTGTATTTTAACCGCTGACAATGATTGTTCACAAGTTTCTGTAGTTGAATCTGCACCAATTTCAATCATTGTTACAGAAGGTGATAATCCAGTAATTAATATTGAAGCAAATACTAATGAAATTTGTGAAGGTCAGGAAGTTGTTTTCACTGCATCCGGTATTAATTTTGGAAACAACCCTTCTTTTGAATGGATGATTGACGGAGTCGCTGTTTCAGGAACAGACTCCTTCTTTTCAACAACAAATTTGAGCAACAACCAAATAGTAACTTGCCAAATTACTAATCCAGATGCTTGTGAATTTAATTCTACTGCCATTTCAAACGATGTTTCTATCAAAGTGAATAAAATTGAAATTGAAACATTAGAGATTTTATTTGAAACGTGTGGAAACGCTGATGGAATTATCGAAATCGAAGGGATTGGAGGTACCGAGCCATATACTTATGAATGGATGAATGGCGCTAACCAAAATTTGCTCACCGGCCTTTCGTATGGTAAATTCACTGTGACTGTAACAGATGCGATTGGTTGCTCATCAATTGGACAAATCGAGATGGGGCAGATTGAAGCTCCTGAAGTAAACAACATAATCATAAATAAAGCAGATTGTGAAGGTGACAATGGAACTGCAGAGATAATTATGTTTGACTCAACAATGAACTATACTTTTGAATGGTTAAACAGCAATGAAACTACAGTATCCCTTAGTAATCATGCTGAAAATTTACAAACAGGAGTTTATTCTGTTATCATTTCCAACGAATATGGGTGCACCACATCAGAGTATGTCATTATCGATCAAATTTCAAGTATCCAGGTGTCCGTCAACGAAGATGTTCAATTAACTTTAGGAGAATCTATTCAAATTGAAACAATAGTGAACTCAACTGGTAATGTAACCTATAGCTGGTCGCAATCAGAAGGGGCGAATTGTAGTGGATGTCCAAATCCGGTTTTAAGTCCCTTGGAAACAAGTGTTTACACCGTAACTGTAACAAATGAATTTGGATGCACAGCGACTGATGATATCAAAATTTACGTAGAACCGAAAAGAGATGTTTATATCCCAAACGCTTTTACACCAAATAATGATGGAGTGAACGATTACTTCACGGTTTATGGAGGAGAAAACGTAAAAAATATAAAATCCATGTCTTTGTTTGACCGCTGGGGGAGCGAAATTTTTAGCAAAGCTGATTTTGCTCCAAACATTGAATCAGAAGGCTGGAATGGTGCTCAAAAAGGGAAAAGATTCCAATCAGGAGTTTACGTGTATTTAATTGAAGTAGAATATATTGATGGTGAAACAAAATTACATAAAGGGGATGTGAGCATTACCCCCAATAAATAATTGGCTGAATCAAGTTTTATTTTTCAGTCGATTCAAATTTGAAAACCAATTGTTAATTATAAAGGTAAGCGATCTGCCCGTGCTGAGCAGGTCGCTCCTTATTTTTAAAATTGTCTTGTTAATTTTGATTTAAATGGATAGAAGGCTTCCAGTGGATGTTAACAAAAAATAGAAAGTCGCGTGACCTTAGGTGGAAACGCGACTCACTACAACAAATTATAATCCCATGAACATATCCAAATTTGTGTGCCGATTTTTCAACCAGCTGTTGATCACCTTGGTGACCAAAATCTTTCGATTTGCAACTCATCATTAAAACAAAGTTGAAAATCATTTTGTTCTGAGAAGCTGATAATAGCGAGTCGTCGTGTTGGGAACAGGACGACTCACCATTAACAAATTATAATCCCATGAACATATTTCTTTTTTAATTTTGTTAACCTCTTTTAGTTAACTTTTCCTTACTTCCTCGTTTCCCTATCAATCACAATACAATTATAAGGCTATTACCTGCCTAGAACAAAGACAAATTTACTCCGTTGTGTGATTTTTTATTTGAAATTAAATATTACTTTACTTTTACAAATAGCTGATTTTCAACTATTTATTAATTTGATATTAAACAAAATCTATTAAAATTGTGAAAAAAATATTTTGAATACAAAAAATAAACTCCAATTTTTTTTGAAAAAAAGCTGGAGTTTATTTGATTTTATTTGCGAAACAAAAAAAACACCTCTAAAAATTAGAGGCGCTTTTAACAAAATGAGAATCATTGCTATGCAACTTATCAAGGTATCTTCATGGTTTTTTCTTCTCTATTGTTTTAACAACTTATGAAAAGTTGCCTTTCCCTGACTAACAACCCTAAGAAAATACATTCCTGCAGGCAAATCATTGCCAATTTGAAATGCAATTTCCTGTGTTCCAGCCTGAACAATAATAGAAAACTGGTTAATAGTCCGTCCGTTGTTGTTTGAAAGAATCAAGTCAACTGCTGTTTCCACATCACTTTCAACGTGAACAGTAAGTTCATTTGTAAAAGGATTTGGAAATACCTGGTCTTTTTGTAAATCATGATCCACCATTAGCACCGGAGAAAAGAAAAAGTTACCGTTTGCGTCTATCTGCTTTAATCGATAATACTTTTTTCCTTTTTTCCCGGGCCTGGTGTCATTAAAAATATATGGTTGTGTTGTTGTGCCAATTCCATTAACTGTTCCGATTACGATAAATTCTTCATCATTTCCTGTTATATAATTGTCTGCTACTAAAACTTCAAAAAGTTCATCACTTGGTTCTGTTGTCGTAAACCATGAAAGCATCACATTGTCTCCAACCTGCTCTCCTTTAAAATCTACAATCAATGATACTTCGGCAACTTCCTCTTCGTCTAAATCAAATACTAATATATCATCAATTTCATATTCTGAAACGTTGTTCTGGCTAAAACGAATTTGAAAACTAGCGCTATATTCCTGTCCATTTTCTTTTAACAATTCACTGATATTCAGGCCATTCACAAGTTTCCATTCGGATTCAATATCATTCAAAGTAAAAAGGGTAAGCCATGTATCAGTATCAGATCCTCTTACACTTACTACATTATCCAGGCTTGCTGCTTCCATAGTACCAATCAAGGGTGTTGATTTATATTTAAAATTTAAACCAACATTTTTACCTTCAACTGTATAACTCAGCATGTTCAGCGTAAGAACGGATGAATTTTCTAAATTAGAACCTTGTTCGAAAATTGTTGGGCTTACCAAAAGTGATCCTTCTGACGAATTTGTTGTCATTTTCCCAAATCCCTGTGTTTCAAAATCCCATCTGTACGAACCGCCCAATCCTATTTTATTTTCTATATAAACATGATTTCCTACATTGCTGAAAGTTTCAGAATATGGTAAATTAATAGGTTTATTTTCTATCTGGACTACAGCATGTTGACCTACAATACTATCATTAAAATTGTGAGTATCATTATCAAGAAAAACCCATGAGTCAATATGATAAATCCCACCTTCAGAAAAATCCGCTGTTTGCAAGAAATTATAGGTAACTGAATCGCCTGGTTCAATTATTTCGTTATATGATTCCTGAATAGGAGTCCCTCCGTTAACTGTATAATAAAGATCAAAACCGGCAATACTGTTGGTCCCCATATTTCTGACTATCACAGCAATTTCTTCGTTATCAGTCAAGCCCTTTTGTGTTTTTTCACGACCTATCGTTGAAGTAATTATTGCTTCCGTTATCGGATCGTCTTCCCATGGACATGTCTCAATATCTTCAGGTATGCCATATTGTGCTGGTAAACGTTCGCTATATTGGTTATTCTCATTCATAGCTCGAACTGAAAACCAATACATTTCACCAAATTCCAGATCTTCGGTAACAACATAATTATTTTCCATAGTTGAACCTATGGATGTCATTTCCTCTCCAGTGTTCATAAACACTTCATATTCAACTGCATAATCCACCACATCCCAAGTTAGCTCAATCATTCCTCCGCATATTGTTGAAGCAACAAGGTTTTCTGGTGGACTTAAAATGCTAAAAAACATATTACTTTCCCCATAAACTGCATCTCCATTTTTAGACACTTTAACAATAGCATTATCTACGCTAACCTGTGGCAAGGTCCAATTAGCACATCGTTTATCCGATTCGATTGCAGGTGCAATCATAAGCCAGGAATTGCCTCCGTCCAATGAATATTCTACTTTAAAAGAATTAGTGTTATTGGGATCTGCATCCCATTGAATATATTCAGTATTTCCAGGAATTAAGCTTTCACCACCAAAAGGGTGAGTAACTACAATTTCATTAGCGATTGTTTCGTAGGCAACAAAATATCGTTGGTTCCCAAAAGGTACATTTGTTCCATTGATGATGATTGTATATTCCCCTTCCGTTGGTAAATCAATGGTGATTTGTTCAATATTATTTAAAGTATCAATAGCTCTTGTAGCAACATCGGCAACATGGGCTGGATCAATATTCAAAACCCAAGGCAATATCGTTGAACCATTCGGTGTAATTAACTCAATATCAAGGTCATTCACCAAAGTTTTTTCTGGATAAACTGCAGCTTCTTTATCATTCCAATACAACATTAATTTGAGTTGTTTTGAACCAGAAGGGACTGTAATATTATGTATATGGTTTTCTCCCTGATCAATATTATCAATAAAATAATTGGAATCCACCAGTGTTTTTATTGCTCGCCTGGCATTGATCATACCAAAACCATAAATGAAATCAGGGCCTGGGTTTCCTAAATCATCTGCCGTATTGCAAGCAATAGTTTTTAAAAGACTTCCTTCCGGGTTTTGACCGCCATTCAATATTCTATATTTTTCAACCAATAGTGCCAAAACACCTGTTACCGAAGGAGATGCCATGCTGGTACCATTTTTAACTTTATAGTCATAATCACGGCCAGTTGAGGTTACATCTTTTCCAATTCCACATATTTCTGGCTTAATACGACCATCCATTACTGGTCCTCTACTACTGCTTGTTGCAATTATTCTGTCTTCTCCTAAATTACCTACAGTTAATACATTTTTTGCACTTTGATAATATCTTAGCACAGTCTTGTATCCTTGAGGATATGGATCACAAGTATTACCACCACTATTTCCAGCTGCATAAACATGTAATAATTCAGGAAATGCTCTCATCTGCCAATCCAAAGTCTGAGCAGAGTAATTATAAGAACCATTGGTGGTGCAATTAAAACTGGTACCATAAGAATTATTGGTCAGTACCATTCCATAGTTGTTTATATATTCCTCAGAGTTATAAGTAATTAAACTAGTTTTTTGAGTAATGATCTGGCATTCAGGAGCCATTCCTCGGTGTCGAGGATCTAAACTTCCGTCTCCTCCAATAATTCCGGCAACATGATCTCCATGATTGCCAAAAGAACTGTAAGTACCATTTGCTTCATTAAAGATACGAGTACCAAAATCTATATGATCGCCAAGCTGGCCACCATCTCCTACACCAACCACGACTCCATTTCCAAGCAAACCATAACCTCCCGGCACAGTACTGTTTAATACATTGGTACGTTGGGCTAGACGATTTTCATGATTTAATATATCAACCGGTTCTTGGACTACATCCACAAAAGCAACAAGAGGCGACTTTGCTAAATCCAAGATTTTGCTTTGTTCGATTCTACCAACGAGGGTTGTATTCCCTCGATGTTTGTTTTCAATAATATTGACATTAAAATTATTGAGAATAGATAGGATTTTGGATTGAGGTGTTTTGTCATGAAAAACAATTGCGATATCAACCGTTCCAGCTTCCTGAACTGCCCAATCCGGGTAATCTTTATTTAGAAGTGATTCACAAAGTTTGTGCTCAATAGGCTGCTTTTGAACTGAGATCACATTTAAACGGTTAAGAGTAGCTTCATCTACCTCGTTCGCAACAATAGCCAGGTATGTGTTCTTTGATTGATATTCCAGCAATCTTATTTGTTGGTTTTCTAATTGCAACCATTGGCTTTTGTCGGGAAGTTTCTTAAACTTGACTAAAACATAGTAGTTATTTCCGGATTTGGAATCATCAAAGGTTGCTCTTTTCTGATAAAAATCTTTTAATCCTTGATGATTGGAATTTGGTGTGGTTTGAGCAAAAGTAAGAGTTACAGATAAGCATATTAATGGCAATGCCATCAATGCTTTGCATAGCTTTCTCATAGTAAATTAAAATTAAGGGCCTTGAATAAATTGTTTCAATTGAGGGGGATCGTAATTGAGGGGTCTTAAAACCGGGGATAAAAATTATGAGGGAGAATAATCAAGTTTAAGAAGAGGGAATGTTAATAAAAACTTAATTATTATGATTTCCATTTTACCATTAGACAAACGCCATGCCGAAATAAGATGGCCGAAAACAGAATAATTACATTATATTTTTTTGTAAATTATAGCTTTTTGAAAATGAATCCGTACCAAAATAAAAGAAGAATGATTTCTTATAACATCATTCTTCTTTTATTTTAAAACATCGTATTTTTAATCTAATTAAATGGATCAGAAAATGCCGGATTATTTAAAAAAGTAGTGTCATTTAATGTATTTAAAAAAATGATAATTTTTTCTTTTTCATCTTCAGACAAAGGAAATTCTGTTTGATTAGAACTGCTATTGGCAGCAGTAAATCCTCCTGTCTTGTAGTGATCCAAAACTTCTCCGAGGGTATTAAACCGGCCGTCATGCATATAAGGAAAGGACAACATAATATTCCGAAGGCTGGGAATCCTGAATTTTCCATTGTCAAAAATATCTCCTGTAACTTCCCCTCGCCCCAAATCAAGAAAATTGTTTAAATCAGAAATTTCCGGTCCTACTGAATCAATACCGTTATTTTCATAATTATTATTCGTAAACAAATGATTGCTCGAAGAATGACAATGTGTACATCCGGGATGGTTGCCTATTTCATTGCTAAATAATTCAAAACCTTCTGCTTCTTCAGGTGTAAAAAAAACGCCTGGCTCGCATCTTTGCCGATCATATTTAGACTGGCCGCTACTTACCATTGTTCGTTCAAATTGTGCAATTGCTTTTACTGCCAAACCTTTTGTAATTTCATCGTTATGACTAATCCCAAAAGCTTTACGAAACATCGATGGATAAGTATCATGCACTTTAAGGTCTCCAACTACATCGGGCCATTTATGATGCAATTCAACTGGGTCTTCTACAGGTAAAAGTGCTTGATCTTCAAGGGTTGCTGACCTTCCATCCCAAAACAAGCCATTATAAAAATATCCTACATTCACCAAAGCCATCGAACTCCGTCGTCCGTCAATTCCATCAATCCCGGTACTCACTGCCAAATTATCGGTAAATGCTCCGGACGGAAAATGACAGCTTCCGCAAGACATCGTATTGTCTGCTGATAAAATGGGATCC
Source organism: Saprospiraceae bacterium (assembly GCA_965220465.1). GTDB lineage: Bacteria > Bacteroidota > Bacteroidia > Chitinophagales > Saprospiraceae > JAHDHW01. Next base: position 100,477 of record CBDCPZ010000015.1, read on the forward strand.
CAAAATAAAAAACGCCCCAATTCCACACCGTCAATCGTCAAAGGGTTATCCGCAGGAATTTCCATTTCAGGAAAATCACAAGGAACGATCAGATCAAAATCAACCGGATTATAGGGAATATCGGTCAGGTCGCCATCTGGAGGAGTAGTTGGAACGGGCTTATCTTTGCAACAAGCTGAAATAAACAATATAAAACCCATCACTATTAAACTAATTCTATTCATATCTTTTTTATTTCTTCAATTCTAATTCGGAGCTTGAATTTCGGGATTTTTAACAAAAGTAGTGTCGGTTAAGGTCTTTAAAAAAGCAAGTAATTGTCGTTTCTCTGTTTCGTTCAATTTTAATGGCCTGATCAAAGGGGAAACCGTTTCCGAATATTTTCCTCCCGAATTATAATGATCGATTACTTCTTCCAATGTTTTGAAACGGCCATCATGCATATATGGCGCGGTCAATTCGATATTTCTTAATGTAGGCGCTCTGAATTTTCCATTGTCTAAACGATCTCCACTTACCGCTCCAAGCCCTTTATCGCCAAAGCCTTCGGGATTTTTGGATGCAGTAATTCCGTTATTAAAAAATTCATTTGTAGTCATTAAAGGTACGTTGTGGCAGTGAGCGCATTCCGCATCTTTATATTCAGGGCTTATGTCAAAAAACAGGTCAAATCCAACTAATTCGTCAGGTGTGAACTCAGCCTCTCCTCTTTTCACTCTATCAAATTTTGAATCGCCGCTACTAATCAATGTCCTTTCAAATTGAGCAATTGCCTTTACCACCATTTCTTTATTAATATCCGCTGCAGACTCAATCCCAAATGCTTTTCTAAACATTATCGGATATTGATCATGTACTTTCAAATTTTCAACTAAAGTATCCCAATTATTGTGTAATTCAATTGGATCCTGGACCGGTACTATTGCTTGTTCCTCCAAAGTGGCAACTCGCCCATCCCAAAAAAAGCCATTTTTATTATATCCCAAATTAAGCAAACTCATTGCACTTCGCTTCCCTTCCAGGCCGTCAATCCCTTTGCTAAATGATTTGTTATCCGTAAAACTCAAATTTGTTTGATGGCAAGTCGCGCAGGACATGCTACTGTCTCCCGATAAAATTGGATCAAAAAAAAGCTTTTTGCCAAGGGTAACGCCTTCTTTGGTCAATGGATTATCTTCCGGAATTTCCATTTCAGGAAAACCCTCAGGAATAATCAATTCGTAATCAGATAAATGATAAGGTATTAAGGAAAGATCTTTCGTTTCACCGTTATTGCTACAAGAATAATTAACAAGTATTAACAAAAAAGCAATATAGGAAAAAGCTTTGCTCATGTTCTTTTAACTGGAAAAACTAAAAAAGTTATTGGCTAAGAACCGTTTAAACAATATTAATTTACCAATAACCTATTTTTACAACTACCTAGTTTGAAGTTTTATTGAATAAAAAACCACAATCAATGTATTAAACTGACTGCTTCTGAAAAATTATTCATCATTTGTTTTGAAATCGCAATCCGATCAGCAGCATGAGCATTTTCAAAATCCTGAATATCCAAATAACCATCTCCATCAGTATCGTAGGCAGGATTTGGCATTACAAACAACTTCTTTACATCAATATTTAGTTGTAAATTTAAGGTCTGATTATCAATTAGTGAGAACTTATCAAACAAGGTCCGAGTCGTGTAAACTTCGTCCGTTCCCATGTGATATGCCAACCCTTCGCCATCATTGGTTTCAAAAGTTCCATCAAAATCCATATCCGCTTTACCTTCAATCTTTGCAAATATATAACTGCTCCAACCATCCCAATAGTGACTGGCCATGCTTAGGGAATTCTCGGAACTATAATCATTAGGTTTAGTTCGATTGAAATCAGCCGGAACGCCAAAACCGATTTTGATACCGTCATAATCTCCAACAGGGATATTATTAATCTGAAGGGTTTGGCCTAATTCAGCAGAATCGGCTTTATTGAAGTTGTATGGAAAATTAACAAAATCGATTTCCAAAAGCTCGGTTTCATCGAACTCGCTGCCATTTTGTTTCAAAAGGGAAATATTGGAAATATAAAAGTTGAATTGCGAAAATTTGATAGGTATATCATCGGCTCCATAAAGATATTCCTTTTCGAGCAATAACAAATCACCATCGTAATTTGCTTTGAAATTCATCTTGATGTCGGACGTGGTCTCAACTTGCGGTTTTTTATCGCAAGAACTGCTCATTAAAACCAAACTTAAAAAGGTTAAGAATAAAAGATTTTTCATTGATATAAATTTTAAAAGTTCATTTGGGACGTTCATCATTTTAACAGTTATGATACCAAAGTTGTTGTTGAAAATATTTTAATTTTTATAATTACTGATTGATTGAAAATGCATTTGAAGTATTCCTGACAAAATCATCCACAACTTCTGTTGAATCTCCCACAAAATTTATGCCCTCAAACCATTTAAAATAATCCACTTTTATTGGCACCGTTAAATTCGTGCCTATCGCTAAATTGACATTAAACGGTAGTGCGATTTCGACTTTATAATTATCAGCTGTAACTTCAAATTCTAATCTTTTCACCATTGGAATTGCTTCCGTTGTAACATATAGTTTATTAAAAACATAAGCATTTTCAACACTCCACATAGAATCAGCTTGAATGGATAAAGGATGCCTATCCGGTGCTGAGTTTGGTTCAATTTTATTAGCAATATTATCCAAGCCTATCGAAAACCGAATCGTATCAAACGAACCTGCGCCCCGAATCTCACCAATCGGATAGCTAAAAGACGTAAAATCACGGCTTACCAATGTAAAATCGTCTACAAAAGTAGTTGGATTTGTCGAACTGCCATTTACATCAAGCTCAATAAGATCTCTGATTTTTAGGCTCTCCGCACCGTTTGTAAAGCTAATATCGGAAATATAAAATTTGGTTTTTGTGACTTTTATCACCGTATCAAATGTAATGTTGTATTTTTTGCCATAAACAAGGCTAAGTGAATCCCAACGAAATGAGATTTCGAAGGTCAATTGTGGATATTCACAGCAAGCGTCGGGGCACGGTATATCTGCTGAAAAGGCAAAATTAGTCGCTTCAATATCCAGGCAGCCTTCTTCCTTTTCCTTGCAGTTTGAGATCGTTAGAACGAGTAAAAAAAACAGGCTTGCATTTCTCAAAAAAACGAATCGATCACTGCTGCTGCTCTTTTTCATAATCTTTATAAATCTTTTTAACAATTTGCTTGACCTGTGTAGAAAAATCTTTGTTTAACATCCAGTGATAATATGGTTTATCTCTCGCAATCACTTCCGCGACCGGCTGACCAATATACTTACCGAAATTGAATACAACGATACCATCCTGATTATATTTTAAGCGTTGGGTTGCATCAATGGTTTTGAGATCCGTTGTGAAATCATGGATGACCTGGATATCATTTTTTATAGGTTTTTCAATAGTGTTTCCATCTTCGTCAATCAAATCTACGTCGTTGTAATGCTTTAGCTGACCTTTGAAAACATCAACTGTTGCTTGCACATCAGCCAAAGCGTTGTGCGCATTTTCTAGCTTTTTTCCGGTATAAAATTGTAAAGCAGCCCGAAGTGTCCGTGGTTCCATTTTATAAAATATTCGCTGGACATCAATTGTTCTGCGAAAAGATACGTCAAATTCAATTCCTACCCGTGCAAATTCTTCCATCAACAAAGGCACATCATAACGATTAGAATTATACCCTCCCAGGTCTGCATCTCCAATAAAGTCATAGATTTTTTGAGCTACTTGTTGGAAAGTGGGTTTATTAGCAAGATCTTTTGGTGTAATTCCATGAACATTCATCGCTTCTTCTGAGATTGGAATCCCCGGATTAATCAACATCTCGAATTCCTCTGGCTCCTGACCATTTGAAAAATATTTAATAATTGCAATTTGTACTATTCGATCGCGAATCACATTCAAACCGGTGGCTTCCAGGTCAAAAAAACAAATATCTCTATCTAAATTCAATTCCATAAGTTTATATTTTCTTTTCGTTTTTATTAGGGCGTTTTGGAATCAGTTAGGTGGTTAGGGGTTAATGGTTAGTGGACTAGTGGGTTGAAAACTTCCAACTTCTAACTATAAAGCTATTACTCCACAAAAATATTTTCCAGGCCTTTGGTATGCATGTACATCATGGTTCCATCTTCCTCGCTGTAAATGAAATAACCATCCAATCCTTTGCTTCTACTTACCAGATCAAAAGCTTTTTCAAGTCCCATCACCATGCAAGCAGTAGCATAAGCATCAGCAGTCATGCAGTCTTCTGCAAATATTGAGACGCTTAGCAAACGGTTTTTTTCAGGAAAACCGGTTTTGGTATTAATGGTATGCGCGTAGTGATTTCCATTAACATTGTAATAATTCCGGTAATTACCAGAAGTTGCTAAAGATCGGTTTTTTAAAATTACTTTTGATTGAAAATCATTAATCGCTGCTTTTTCATCAGGAGTGTTGATACCAACTTTCCACCATTCGTTGTTTCTATTTTTTCCTTTTGCCCGCACTTCACCACCAATTTCAACCATATAATTTTCAATGCCATTCTTTTCCAGCAATTGCCCAACCACGTCGACGCCATAACCTTTGGCAAGCGCACTAAAATCAAGTTGAATTCCAGAAACAGCTTTTATAAGAAAGACAGATCCATCTTTTAAACTGCGTTTTTCAATTTTATCCAAACCCACAAAATGCATCAACGAGTCAATAATCAGGCTGTCTATTTTTTCAACAGCTTTCTTTTCTGCATAACCAAATCCCCAGTAATTGACCAAAGGCATAATCGTTGGATCAAAAAAACCATCGCTTTTTCGATACACCTCGTTTGCTTTTTCAAAATTTATTCTAAAATGTTTATTCCTCGAAGAAGCGTTCTTTTCCAGTAAATTCAAGTATTTTAATTCCTTTTCGGCCCGATTGAATTTTGAAATAAAAGAGGAATCAATATAGGTTGAGACTTCCATATTTACTGCCTCTAAAAGCGCGTCAATATCCTTTTTGAAATCTCTGTTCAAAGTGTCTTTATAAGAAACATGATAAGTTGTACCCATTGTTTCTCCAATTATTTTCAGAAAAGAATCGGTCTTCGGTGTTTCCGTTTCACAACTGAAAAGAAGAACAAAAACTGTAAAAAACAGTATCCTTTTTATCTTAAAAGTATCAGGCAATTGCTAATCGTTTTTAATTATTAAACTATCCAAAGAATATCTTCCGGCTCCCATCAAAAAAATAGAAATGTAAGGTACTAAATAAAGCAAAGCAAATTCTTTTTTACTAAAAGGATCATCCCAATGAATTACAAAAATTGCAACCAACATCGTGATTATCAATGGAACTGTTGCGATTCTGGTTCCTAAGCCGATAATCAGTAAAAAAGAACAAAACACTTCAGCAAAGACTACTAAAACCAATGAAGTTACTATGCCCAGCCCAATCGGATCAGCAAATTTGACCGGTTCCTCAGCAAAAAACTTCAACAATTTCGGCCAACCGTGGCTATAAATCATCATTGCACCGACGGTTATTCTCAACAATAATATTGCAAAATCAGTCAACCGTTTTTGGTGTAGTGGATTAAAAATCTGTATAAGTTTCAAACGAAATAATATTTAGTCATCATGATGATTCATTGGTATTCAGTCTTTCAATATTCCTTTGTCAACCGCTTCTTTTTGAACACCATGCAACTGAATCGGTTTGTGTTTTTTGCGCAGCTTCGAATTGAAAAATTCAACCAAAAGAGAGAACGCGATAGCAAAATATAAGTATCCTTTTGGTACAGCACCAATCTCAGAACCTGCAACAGTAAGATGAGCCAAATGAGCTCCTTCCGCAATCAGCATAAATCCAATCAACAGTAAAAAGGCGAGTCCGAGCATTTGAACAGTTGGATGTTTATTGACAAACCGGCCGACAGGTACTGCGAAAAGCATCATAACAATAACGGACAAAACAACTGCTACGATCATCAAAACCAACTCTCCCTGAGGGCCATTACCTCCTTTCACTCCGCTTGTCATTCCAACGGCTGTAAGAATTGAATCAAAACTAAACACAATATTTATAATTGTAATTTCAATAATCGCACTTTGAAGGCTTGTTCCTTTTTTGCCAGACGAAACACCGTCAATGTGGTCTTCTCCTTCCAGTTTGTGATGAATTTCTGTTACGCTTTTATACAACAAAAACAATCCGCCTCCGAAGAGAATGACACTTTGACCTGAAAATGCCCCGTGTATACCCATAAAATCAATGTGAAACCAGGGTGCTTTCATTGCAATTAGCCAGGATATTCCAAAAAGCAAAATAATCCGAAGCCCCATCGCCAGAATCAAACCAATATTAGTAGCTTTGGCTTGCTGGTCCTCTGGCAATTTGCTGGAAGTAATTGATATGAAGATAATATTGTCTACACCCAAAACGATTTCTAAGAAAATCAATGTTAGCAAACTAAGCCAAATTTCAGGTTCTCCAAAATCAGGCATTATGAAAAGGGTAAGGATGTCCATTATTTTTTCATTTGTTTTTAAAAATCCATGCAATTTTACGAAAAATGGCTTTGATTTTAAACTTTCTCTTTCAGGGAAAGATGAAAATCAGTAACTTCGGTACTTAATACTACTGAATCCATTCAAATGAAATACAGAAGACTCACCTTAGAGGAATTAGAGGAATTGGAACCGGATTTCATCAGATTCCTTGCCAGCAATAGTATCACCGGCGATGACTGGGTTAAAATGAAAATGAAAAACCCAAGTAAATCAAACGAATTTATTGATATTTTTAGCGACCTGATTTTTGAAAGAATACTTAAAAAATTGGAACATCTGGAATTCAAAACGCCCAACGACATGAAGCTTTTCCATTGCCTGGAAGACAAAATCGTCATGATGGGTTTGTTTATTGAAGGTCATTCAACGCTTGATTTCACAAAACCAACCACTCCTGAAAAAATGCTGAAAAAATTGAAAAATTCGTCAGCTCAGCTAAAACTTTATCAAGCCGAAAAACAATTTTCAAAACAAAGGGAAATGGAGTTGTTTGAAATGATGGAAAACGGTTGTTTGATCTCCAAAGGCGAATTATTCTACACTTTGCAACAATTGAAAGGAGAAGAGGAAGAAGATTAACTTTTCTTACAAAATCCTCCTTTTATAGATTTGCTCAAACGATTCATTTTGATTAGTCATATCATCAACGTTCTTTTTCAAACCATTTTCCATTTGAAAGCAAAGGCGTATATTCGTCCCTTTGAAAATTTAAAAAACAAAATATTCTTTATTATGAAATCTGTAATTTCTTTAAAATCATTATTAACATTGGTTGCAGTGTCTGTTTTCACTTTTTCGGCTTTCAGTCAGTTGGATTTACCTCGAAAAAGCCCAAAAGCCAGTACTTCATATACTGTTGGTTTGACAAATATTACCATAAATTACGGCAGCCCCGCAGTGAATGATCGGGAAATTTGGGGAGCCTTGGAACCTTACGATAAAGTTTGGCGTGCTGGAGCCAATGAAGCAACGACTATGGAATTTAGCACTGACATCTTAATAGAAAACCAAAAACTGCCTGCCGGAAAATATTCCTTTTTTATCATCCCAAAGGCTGAAGGGGACTGGACCATGATATTCAATAAAGTCGCAGATCAATGGGGAGCTTACAATTATGATGAAACACAAGATACTTTGCGAGTAGAGATAACACCAACATTCAAAGAATCGATTGAAGAACGTTTGACTTACAATATTGTAGATCAGGCCATTGATTACGGATATATTCGAATTGGTTGGGAAAAAGTTCGAATCTATATGCGATTTAGAGTTGAATATTTGACTCAAGCTATAGCCAATGTGGAAACTGTTGTGGCTGATACCACGCAAAGTAATCGTCACTGGTCCTACTATGCTCAAGGAGCTGATTTTCTTTTAAGTGTAAACGAAAAACCTGAAACTGCTTTAAAATGGGCAAAAGCATCAACCGATTTGTATAGCCACGGATGGAATTGGTTTATCCGGGCTGAAGCTGAAGCTGCTAACGGAGAGTATAAAAACGCTGTCCAATGCGTGGCCAAATGTATTGAGTTGGATGAAGCCTCTGAAGATGACAACTATTACTCAGAGTCTAAAGCTAAAATTGAAGCTAAACTGGCGGACTGGAGTTCAAAATCGTAGCTGGTTTGAAGTTTAAAGTTTTAAATAACAAAAAAGCCTGGATTCACTGAATCCAGGCTTTTTTGTTGAAAGGAAAGTTGATTTTAAATTACTGCTCCACTTTAGCTCTGATATTCCAGTTCACACTCTCAGAAGTTCGCTGAACATAAGTTTTCCAATCATTATCGGTATCCTGAAAAATCCAGTCACCATTAGTTACATTTGGCCCGGAATCACAACCGATTGATTGTTTTTCAACATCATGGCGCAAGGCAATGCTTATCCAAACACCGTCGCCGGATACTGTCAAAGGCGTTGGCAAAAGATGCTCCTGCCATTGATTAATAACAGTTGTTCCGGTAACATCCTTCTGATATAACAATGCTCCCGGAGTATCGGAAGAAGAACCGGTATCATAAATTTTAACGACCATAGAATCCGGAAAACCACCCATAAACCAGGTGACTTCAGACAATTTCCAGTCTCTGTAAGCTGACATTGTACCGGAAGGGAAATAAACCGCAAGTTCGTGATAACCCGCTGCGAGCAACGGGCCAGTGGCATTTCCGCCATCGTATTGCAAAGTCGCTTCGCCATCAGGAATCGGGTCATCTTTTTTACAAGATGCAATTAGAATTACAGAAACAGCCAGTAATAATAAATGAATTTTCATAGTTTACATTTTTAATGTGGTAAAAAAAACAAAGTTAAAACTAAAACGTATTGATGAAAATTTTTAGGACAGGCAAAAGTATTAAATCCTTGTTAAAGTTCTTTTGAACCTTAACGTTTTAAACACTTTTTATACTATAAAATTGCTTTTTTCAACTCATCAATTTTGCTATCCAGCCAATCCTGATTAATAATTGGGCCGGATGTCCCAATCTCTTCAATCAGTTTTTTCAATTCCTTTTGACTTTTCGATGCTGAGTCAAATCCAATGTTTGCTTTGATCGAACAAGCCCGATTTGTAAAACGAATGAGATTCGACATTCCTTTTCTCCGTGTTTCGGGAATCAGGCGATTGCGATTGAGGTATTGTTTAAAAGATCGGGTGAGGGAAAGCAAGGCTTCATTTTCTTCCAGATCGTAATACGTTCGAAGCAAAAGTGTCTTAGCTCCCAAATTGTACTGGATGTCGGTATATTCAACCTTGACGAGCAAATCAAGCACCTCATCAAATTGTTCGGTACTATAATAATATGAAGCGAGATTATAAGTGTAGGCATTTTCAACCACTTCCGGATGCAACCGTTCTTTAAAATTTTCAATAAACTGCTTTACCCAAACCATTTCATTCAGGCGGATTGCTGTTGTAACAATGTTTTTGTAGTGCCACTGATCCAAAAAACCGTTTTCGTCAGCCAACAATTCTTTTTCCAACTGATCTTTAAACAATTCAAAGGTCTCTTTTAAAAACTGTCTTTCTCCTTTGTTGATTTGCTCGATACAATAGTTTTGTAAATAATTGTACATGTTTTGAAGCTCCTCTTTTGGAAAAAAAGAGCTGTATTTTTGCAACACAGGAAGCGCTTCAAAATATTCTGCATGGCCTTCTTTTACGATCATTTGGTAAATATGAAAATAAACACTTATTGACGGAATCGTTTCAAAGTAATCTATATTTTTTTGCACCTCAGAAATAACCGACTCTAAAAGGCTTGTAGAATAATCCACTTCTAAAATTTTACTTCGCACAAGCATCTCACAGGCATCCCGTAATTTTTCAGCGAGGTAATAATTGTCCAGGTTATTTTGCTTCTGTTGGATGGAATTATCCTTTTCATGCTTCGAACGTTGTGTGAAATAAGCATCAGCTTCGGATGCTTTTAAAAATCGCATATTATAATGTGTACTGTTTTTAAATTGGCTTTCTTCTAAATCTTTTTCAAAGCCAGTCATCGTCTTTTCATAATATTTGTATAGTTTTCTTTGCCTTAAATTCCTGAGCAGTAAAACTTTATGATAAGGATTATTTTCCTTAAATTGTTCCTGAATTAAAAATTTATCCAACAACCTGATAGAGTAGGTAAACAGCAAAGCCAAATGGCTTTGGTTGTGTTTTTGCTGCGGAAAAAGTGATTTATAGATTACCGCTCGTTCACAATTTTGATTATTATAATCCGGGTAAATTTTGTTCAAATAATCAATTAGCATTCCCACCTCCTGATGTTTATTAAAGTAAGGAGATCGTGAAAATTCAACAAAGCGCGTCATTTCCTTTCTTGAAAAAGTATTTAATATTTTAATAAAATTATTACGTAACACTATTTTTTTTCAATTTTTAATTTTAATAAATTAAAATTAAAATGCTGATTAACAGAATTTTACAAAATTTAATAATTTAAATTTAGGTATAAAAAATCCAAAAAACAAGCAGATTTGTGTTTTTAGTTTGATAAGTTAGTTAGCATATTTGTAACATCGAATAGTTTCTAAACGGGAAAACCTTTTCACCATGAATGCATTTTCAATAAAAGTCACTTTGTTTTCATTCATAGCCTTCTGTCTATCAGTTTGTTATACCCCTTCGAATGCAAGCACTACCTCAAAGTTCTACGCAGAGTCGTCCATCGCCTGTGAAATCGATGGCTTAATCGCTACGCCGCAGCCCTGCACACCTAATGGCGTTTTTTTCGTAGAAATCAATTTTGATGTTTTCGGAGACCCAAGTGATTTATTCACTGTTGGAGGCAATGGAAACGACTACGGAACTTTCAATTATAATGAATTGCCGATTACTGTTGGGCCGCTCGAGGGAGATGGAGTCACCATCTATGAATTTGTTGTAACTGATAGCGAGGATCCAAATTGTAGTGATTTTGTGGTGATCGAACCGGTTTTATGCGAAATTCAGGGAGAGTGTGATATTACAGATTTGGTTGTTGATCCTCAAGAGTGCAACGATGACGGGACTTATAACATTTTTATCAATTTTAATTACGAAAACCCTGGAAATGATTTCTTCGATCTTTATGATGGAAATGGAAATAATATTGGTTTTTATGCTTTAGACGATCTTCCAATACTTCACGAAAATCTTGTCCCTAGCGGAAATGATTTTGACGTCATCACAGTTTGCATTAATGACATGCCAAACTGCTGCGCAACGGAAGAGTTTTTGGCGCTGGATTGTCCGGCTCCGGAATGTAATATTTCAAATGTTGTTGCTGATCCCGGATCATGCGATGGCATGCTGTTTTGGGTGACAATCAATTTTGAATTTGAAAATACAAGCAATCAATTTTCTGTACAAGGTAATGGAACGGAATACGGTAATTTCTCATACGATGATCTTCCAATTATGATTGGCCCATTGATTGGCGACGGAGTTACTGTTTATGAATTTGTGGTAACAGATCTTGAATTTCCAAACTGCTCGGATTTTACAGTTATTGAACCTATTCAATGCGATGTAAATAATTGTGAAATATGGGACTTTGTCGCTGAAGCGCATGATTGCGATGGCGAATTTTTCCTTGTCGATATAGATTTTAATTTTGAAAATACCAGCGATTCTTTTGAAGTCCATGGAAATGGAAATAACTACGGAACTTTTTCCTATCAAGACCTTTTCATCACACTCGGACCGTTTGAAGGAAATGGACAAAATCTGGAATTCGTTGTGTATGATCAAGAAAATGACGATTGTGCCGCTGAAGTTGTTATCGAAGCGCCTTACTGCCCTGGAATGGATTGCGAAATTTGGAATGTTGTGGCAGAAGCACATGATTGTGATGGTGAATTTTTCCTTGTCGATATAGATTTTAATTTTGAAAACACCAGCGATTCCTTTGAAGTCCATGGAAATGGAAATAACTACGGAACTTTTTCCTATCAAGACCTTTTCATCACGCTTGGACCTTTTGAAGGGAATGGACAGGCTTTAGAATTTGTCATTTACGACCAGCAAATTGATGGCTGTAATGCAGAAATCGTCTTTGAAGCGCCTTATTGTCCCGGCGTTGACTGTGAAATATGGAACGTTGTGGCAGAAGCACATGACTGTGATGACAACGACCAGTTCCTTCTCGACATTGATTTTGATTTTGAAAACACAAGTGATTCTTTTGTCGTCCTTGGCAATGGAAATAACTACGGAACTTTCGCTTTCGATGATCTTTTCATCACGCTTGGACCGTTTGATGGAAATGGGCAAACCTTAGAATTTTTCATTTTCGATCAACAGGATGATAATTGCAGCACAGAATTGGTTTTTGAAGCACCAAATTGTCCTATAAACAATTGTGAGATTTGGGACTTGGTCGCTGAAGCCAGTGATTGTAATCCAAATGAAGTTTTCTTTGTAGATATTGATTTTAACTTTCAAAGTTCCAGCGATTCTTTTGTTGTCCTTGGAAATGGAAACAATTACGGGACTTTCGCTTATGATGACCTTTTTATTACACTTGGGCCATTCAATGGAAATGGACAAACATTGGAATTCATCATACATGATCAGCTAATTGATGGCTGCAACGCTGAAGTGGTTATCGATGCTCCGAATTGCGGTGGTGACTGCGATATCTTCGATTTAGTTGTCGATCCACTGGATTGTAATGATGATGGAACTTATAATATTTTCATCAATTTCGAATACGAAAATCCGGGAAATGACTTTTTTGACCTTTATGATGAAAACGGAAATTCCCTTGGGTTTTATCCGCTAAATGAGCTGCCACTTACTTACGAAAACTTCGTTCCCAGCGGTAACAATTTTGATGTCATCACGGTTTGCATCAACGATAATCCAAATTGCTGCGCAACCACTGAGTTTGAAGCACCAGATTGTCCAAACGATAATTGTGAAATCTGGGATTTAATCGCTGAAGCTCACGATTGTGATGATAACAACCAATTCCTTGTAGATATTGACTTCAATTATCAAAACACTTCCGATTCTTTTGTTGTAATTGGAAATGGAAATAACTATGGAACCTTTGCCTACGCTGATCTTTTCATCACACTTGGACCGTTTGAAGGAAATGGTCAAATGATGGAATTTATCGTTTTCGACCAGCAGGATGACGGTTGCAATGCAGAAGTTGGTTTGCAGGTTCCGAATTGCGGTGGTGATTGCGATATCTTCGATTTAGTTGTCGATCCGCTGGATTGTAATGATGACGGAACCTATAATATTTTCATCAATTTCGAATACGAAAATCCGGGAAATGACTTTTTTGACCTTTATGATGAAAACGGAAATTCCCTTGGGTTTTATCCGCTAAATGAGCTGCCGCTTACTTACGAAAACTTCATCCCGAGCGGTAACAATTTTGATGTCATCACAGTTTGCATCAACGATAATCCAAATTGCTGTGCAACCGCTGAGTTTGAAGCACCAGATTGTCCAAACAACAATTGTGAAATCTGGGATTTGATCGCTGAAGCTCACGATTGTGATGATAACAACCAATTCCTCGTTGATATTGATTTTAATTTTCAAAACACTTCCGATTCTTTTGTTGTAATTGGAAACGGAAACAACTATGGAACTTTTGCTTACGCTGATCTTTTCATCACGCTTGGACCGTTTGAAGGAAATGGACAATTCATGGAATTTATCGTATTCGACCAGCAGGATGATGGTTGCAATGCAGAAGTTGGTCTTCAGGTTCCGAATTGCGGTGGTGATTGCGATATCTTCGATTTAGTTGTCGATCCGCTGGATTGTAATGATGACGGAACCTATAATATTTTCATCAATTTCGAATACGAAAATCCGGGAAATGACTTTTTTGACCTTTATGATGAAAACGGAAATTCCCTTGGGTTTTATCCGCTAAATGAGCTGCCGCTTACTTACGAAAACTTCATCCCGAGCGGTAACAATTTTGATGTCATCACAGTTTGCATCAACGATAATCCAAATTGCTGTGCAACCGCTGAGTTTGAAGCACCAGATTGTCCAAACAACAATTGTGAAATCTGGGATTTGATCGCTGAAGCTCACGATTGTGATGATAACAACCAATTCCTCGTTGATATTGATTTTAATTTTCAAAACACTTCCGATTCTTTTGTTGTAATTGGAAACGGAAACAACTATGGAACTTTTGCTTACGCTGATCTTTTCATCACGCTTGGACCGTTTGAAGGAAATGGACAATTCATGGAATTTATCGTATTCGACCAGCAGGATGATGGTTGCAATGCAGAAGTTGGTCTTCAGGTTCCGAATTGCGGTGGTGATTGCGATATCTTCGATTTAGTTGTCGATCCGCTGGATTGTAATGATGACGGAACCTATAATATTTTCATCAATTTCGAATACGAAAATCCGGGAAATGACTTTTTTGACCTTTATGATGAAAACGGAAATTCCCTTGGGTTTTATCCGCTAAATGAGCTGCCGCTTACTTACGAAAACTTCATCCCGAGCGGTAACAATTTTGATGTCATCACAGTTTGCATCAACGATAATCCAAATTGCTGTGCAACCGCTGAGTTTGAAGCACCAGATTGTCCAAACGATAATTGTGAAATCTGGGATTTGATCGCTGAAGCTCACGATTGTGATGATAACAACCAATTCCTTGTTGATATTGATTTTAATTTCCAAAACACATCCGATTCTTTTGTTGTAATTGGAAACGGAAACAATTACGGAACATTTGCCTACGCTGATCTTTTCATCACCATTGGCCCTTTTGAAGGAAATGGACAATTCATGGAATTCATCGTTTTCGATCAGCAGGATGACGGTTGCAATGCAGAAGTTGGTCTTCAGGCGCCAAACTGCGGCGGTGGTGATTGCGATATCTTTGATTTAGTTGTCGATCCACTGGATTGTAATGATGACGGGACTTATAATATAATTATCAATTTTGAATACGAAAATCCGGGAAATGACTTTTTTGACCTTTATGATGAAAACGGAAATTCCCTTGGATTTTATCCGCTAAATGAGTTGCCGCTTACCTACGAAAACTTCGTTCCGAGCGGTAATAATTTCGATGTCATCACGGTTTGCATCAACGATAATCCAAATTGCTGCGCAACGACTGAATTTGAAGCGCTGGAATGTGAAGAAGACTGTAATATTTATGACTTGGTTGCCGAAGTATTTTGCGATGGAGATGATTTGTTTGTTGAGTTCTCATTTGAATATTCAGGAGTAAGCAATCATTTTGATGTACTGGCTTGCAATTATTTAGCAACTTTTGAATACGGTCAGAATAGCTATCTCATTCAAATACCTGATGATGAAGTGGATTGTGCAGGTGGTATTTTTATTCCATTTGCAGTGTTCGATCAGGAAAATGACGCCTGCGGTGATGCTATCTCAATAGAAATCCCTGATTGTTATAACACAGGCTGTATCATTGGCGATATTGAAGCTGATATTTCTGATTGTGAAAATGGAGAATTTACCGTAACGATTGATTTCGAATATCAGGATGTCAGCGATGAAGGATTCGAGGTATTTGGAAATGGTAATAACTATGGCGAATTTGATTACAACGAACTACCGATAACATTAGGCCCATTTGACGCCAACGGCCAAGAGATGGAATTCATCGTAGTTGATTTGCTGGATGAAGAATGTTGGAATTTCATAGAATTAGAAGCTCCTTTCTGTACCGAAGACGTCAATGCTTGTATTGAGTTTGAAAGTCTGTACAACGGAGTTAATTATGGTGGACCAAACAGTGAAGTTGGTGATCTTCTTTTAATTGAAGACGGAGTCTACGTCACGATTGAAGGAGTCATGGACCCTTTAGGCAATCACAACTACGACTATCTTTTTGCTACCAATCAGGATATTTGTTCTCCATTTGAAATGGCAAGCGGCATTCGAATGTTTATGTTTAATGGGTTGAATTTTGGTTTTTCAGAATTGGACGTAAACCCAAGCATAGTTGTTTTCAACTATCACAATTGCGGTGTCCCATTTGCTATTTCGGCTAATGGTCAGCTTCCAGTGACTTATGTTTTGCCGGACATGGATTATTCTTTTGCATTAACACCTAACGTAACTGTTCATTTTGATGTTGATGAAAATAATACAGACGAAGGGATTGCTACTTTTGAAGGCGATATCGAATCCATCTTTACCGGTGGTGTTGAGTTTCAAATCGATAATGTTTGTTTCAACGTAGATAATCCACTGACTGATGTTTGGCCGGGCGATGCAAACTATGACAATCTTGCAAGCCATTTTGATTTATTAAACGTAGGAATTGCTTTTGGTACAGAAGGAATTGAAAGAGATGTAATTAGCAACGACTGGTTTGCCATGCCGGGAGAAGATTGGGACGGCGAGTTTTTAAACGAAGCCAACTACAAACATGCAGATTGTAACGGTGACGGTAATGTGAATTTTGACGACAAAGTAGCCATCGTAGAAAATTATGGATTGACTCACGGGGAAGTACCGATTTTCATCCCTGTCGAAGGAACTGAAAACGATCCTGTATTATTTGTTGATCTTCCGGAAGCTTCCGAAATAGAATTGGATGTTCCTTTCGAAGCACCAATTGTGCTGGGAACTTTGGGCATTCCTGTTGATGAAATTTATGGTTTAGCTTTCACGATTGAATTTGACGCCGACATGATGGATGAATCCCAGGTACAAGTCGAATTGGGATCAAGCTGGCTCGGTGTAAACGGCGAAAGTCTGATTACAATTGATAAGAAATTTGCACAGGACGGAATCATAGAAGTTGCGCTGACCCGAAATAATCAGGTAAATATCGGCGGACAAGGAACGATTGGTTATTTTATAGGAATTATAGATGATATTCTGGGCAAGACAGAAGTGGAAGTTAAAATTAAAAAAGTAAAGGCGATCAATTTTACTGAAATGCCTGTTCCGCTTCGCACGCCAACAGAGATTGTCGATCTTATTACAAACACCAACGAATTACCAATTGCTTTAGATTTAGAGGTCTTCCCAAATCCTACTGACGATGTTCTGAACATAAATTATAATGGAACCGAACCGATGCAAAGCATCAAGATTTATAACACCCTGGGACAGTTAATGACCGAGTTTTCTGATCCGAACCCACATCAAAAAGTAGACGTTTCCAACTGGACCGCAGGAATTTATTTCGTGAAGATTGAAATTGGAGATAATACCTTTTGTAAAAAAATTAAAGTTACGAGGCTATAACTAGTCTCCGCTTTGCGGGAAGCAAACTTTAATTGTAAGACTAAATGTCAACTTGCTCCGGCTTTATCGCCGGAGCATTTTTTTTGTAGTCAACCTTTAATCCATTGAATTGATTTTTTTAAGCGTCCAATTCAATCATAAAAAACTAAAAAACCGCTTCATCTGTTCTTTTATAAAACTTTGCACTATTTTTGCCTCCCATTGAAAAACTGCAATTAATGAAGATAGGAATCATCAGAGAGGGAAAAATTCCAGCGGACTCAAGAGTGCCGCTGACGCCAAGGCAATGTGCTTTAATAAAAAGAAAATATCCTATTGATATTGTCGTTCAGCCATCGCCTGATCGCTGTTTTACGGATAGCGCCTATCTAAAAGAAGGGATTGAACTGAGTAACGATCTTTCAGATTGCACTATTTTGATGGGAGTCAAAGAAGTTCCTCTTGATCAGTTGCAAAGTAAAAAGGTTTATTTCTTTTTTTCGCATACCATCAAAAAGCAGGTATATAATCGAAAGCTGCTGCAAGAAATCCTGAAAAAGGAAATCCATCTTGTGGATTATGAAACCCTTAAAAACGAAAAAGGCCAGCGGGTGATCGCTTTCGGTAAATTTGCCGGAATGGTCGGTGCTCACAATGGCATACTGACTTATGGCTTGCGAACAGGTGCTTTTCATCTGAAGCGAATGAAAGATTGCTTCGATTATGCGGAAGCAAAAGAAAATTATAAAAAACTACAGCTTCCTCCCCTAAGGATCGTCCTTACCGGAACAGGCAGAGTCGGTCGCGGAGCCGCAAAAGTTTTGAAGGATATGGGCATCCAAAAAGTGACTCCATCGAAATATTTATCTAAAAAATACGACTATCCGGTTTTTACACAATTAGAATCAAAGGATTACTCAACCCGCATTGACGGAAGCCCTTTTGATCTAAAAACCTTTTACGCTCAACCTCAATTATTTAAAAGCAAATTTAGCCCTTTCACAAAGGTCAGCGACATTATGATCAACGGCATTTATTGGGATAATTTGGCACCTGCATTTTTTACAAAAGAGGCTATGAAACAGCCTGACTTTTCAATAAAAGTCATTGCAGATGTAACCTGCGACATTGCACCGGACGGTTCAATTCCATCGACGCTTCGTCCGTCAACTATAACCAATCCTATTTACGGCTACAATCCTGTTTCCGAATCTGAGGCTGCACCTTTTAAAGAAAATGGAATTGATGTTATGGCAATCGATAATTTACCAAATGAACTGCCTCGCGATGCATCGCGCGCTTTCGGCAAACAATTTCTCAAACATGTTGTTGGAGAATTACTAGATATCGAAAACAGTCAAATTATTCAGGGAGCTACGATTGCCATCAACGGGCATTTAGGAAAGAAGTTTGAATACCTGAATGATTATGTAAATCTAAAAGTCCGAAATAATGCGAGATAAGTCAGTATAGTTTTAACTCATAACTGACATCTTTTTCAAATAGTTGCTCACATTATTTTCAATTCGCTGAAGAATATTTTCAGTATCCGCTTTTTGAAATTTTTGTCCCGTTATTTTTTCAAACAACTCAATGTATCGGGAAGATACTTTTTCCACGAAAGCATCCGGCATTTTAGGCATTTGCTGGCCTTCAAGTCCTTGAAAACCATTTTCCATCAGCCATTCACGGACAAATTCTTTGGAAAGTTGCTTTTGCCGCTCACCACGATTTTGGCGTTCCTGATAACCTTCCGCATAAAAATATCGGGAGCTATCCGGCGTATGAATTTCATCAATCAAATAAATTTTTCCGTCTTTTTTTCCAAATTCATATTTGGTGTCCACTAAGATAAGTCCACGCTTTGCAGCCATTTCTGTACCACGCTGGAAAAGCGCTCGTGTGTATTTTTCTAATAATTCGTAGTCTTCCTTTCCAACGATCCCTTGTTTCAAAATAGCCTCACGAGAAATATCTTCGTCATGACCTTCATCGGCTTTGGTGGCCGGTGTAATGATTGGCTGGAGAAAAGGATCATTTTCTTTCATTCCGTCAGGAAGCACTACTCCGCAAAGTACTCGTTTTCCGGATTTGTAGGTTCGCCATGCATGGCCGGTGAGATAAGCCCGAATGACCATTTCAATTCTAAAAGGTTCACAACTCAAACCAACGGCTACATTTGGGTCCGGAGTCGCCAACAACCAATTGGGAACGATGTCGCTTGTTGCGTTCAAAAAGTAAGTGGCTATCTGATTGAGTACCTGCCCTTTGAAAGGGATTGGTCGCGGCAATACGTGGTCGAATGCTGAGATTCGGTCCGAAGCAACCATGACTAATTTTTCGCCAATTGTGTAAACATCCCTTACTTTTCCTTTATAAAAAGAAGTTTGGTTTTCAAATTGAAAATTGGTCTGAACGATGGAATTTTTTTCTATTGACATGCGGCAAGATTTATGCTTCAACAAAAGTAAGGAATATTACTCCTTTTGAAAAAGTTTAGTACCTATTTAAATTGGAGGTTTGAATACTTGGTGATGAACAGAATATCTTTAACTTTAGGGTCACCAAAAAACCAATTTTCTATCGCATCCAAAATTTCAAGTATGAAAAAATACTGTGTTTTTGGAATATTCTTATTCACTTTTGCTTGTGCACCATCTTCACAAGATGCTGATTTTAAAGTTTTTATAAAATCTTTCCACCAATCGAAATGGAAGCAATTTCCAATTTGGGCAGCACAGGCCGGCCACTCGGAGTTTTATAAAATCCTTCCAATCCCTAGTCGTAAAAAACACGAATCGGACTTGCAATTTTGTAAAAAATACAATGACTCTTTAGAATCTTTTGATGCCAACAGGCTGAGTGTTCCCCTCCAATTTGAATACAAAAAAATCAAACCTTTTCTGACCAATCAAATTTACAATTTTGAAACACTGAAAATTCATGAAAACGATCCTACCTATTATGACTTGCGAGAAGTGCTTAATTCCATTTTAAACTTAAAAATCACTAAAACTGAACAGTATTTAGAAGTTGTTGCAAGCAATTTAAAACTGGTTCCTGAGTATTATTCTGCGGCCATTGAAAACCTGATAAACCCGGATCAGCAGAAACTTCAGGAAGCTATTGCGCAGCAAATTCAGTTTTACACAATTTTGGATGAGCAAATAATAGCAGAATTTAAAGATTCAAATCTTACAGAAAGTCAGCTTGCCGGGCTCAGCCACTTGATTTTAGCTGCCAAACTTAGTGTCAAAGATTTTATCGCATTTTGCAAAAGCAAGGAATTTGAATATTTTGACGAAGCGTTAAATGCAGTGCCTGCTTCTTCGCCAAAAGAAGAATTTGAAAAGATTTTTACTGTAGGGAATTAAGACAGAAAAAAGGTTTGGACTAAATGTATTTCGATTGATTGCGATCGATGAGCACTTCTTTCAGTTCTTTTAGCATCGCGTATTCGTGGGGAAGCACTTTTTTGAAAGCTTCTTTTACAGCGAAGAATGTCCCTTGTTCCAATTCAGGGATATGTAATTTGATCTGATTTTTAACAATTCGAACATCTTCTTTGATCATTGCGCGAACGGATGGTATTTCGTGCCAGTCACATTCAATGGCTAAACCCTTGTGAAGTGATTCTCCTTCTTCAACAGGTTCGAGTTGAATAACGCGCTCTTCGCTAGAAAGGTTTGAGGTATGCTGAGAAGGAAGACTGCCTTGAATAATTCCCCAGGTATCTTGTCCCTCTTTTTGAGTATTGACTAAAAAAATCTCTAATCCTTTCTGATTAATTCTGTAAATTATTACACGCGCGCAATCAAGAACTTTCATTGTGATAGTTTTGTAGTTACAGTTTGTTAATTAAGGAAGCCTTTTTGGTACGGGTTTAACAACGATACATCGATTTTGTTTCTAAATTTGGTGTAACAAAAATAACAAATAAGTAAGACTAGGCAAGTCAAAGCGTATAAACTTTCCGTTTTTTATTAGACTTTTTTATAATATTTCCTTCCTCTTTCTCCTCGTCCAATTCTTCTGGTGCGGGAACTGTGGGCGAAAAATCACCGAATGACTTAAAAAGGTTTTCGATCTCAGTCCAATCTTCATCATCCATTTGCTGCATTTGTTTTTGCAACAATTCCATCATTTCGGAAAGATCCACAGAATTGGGACCCAAAGGCATCCAACCCCCATGTGGCGAAAATTCTTTTATAAAAAAAGTATCAATGAAAAGCTGCGAATCCCCAAAATTAAGTTCCATATTTTCAAGGCGTTTCATCATTTCTTCTTGTATTTTTTGCATCTCTTTTAACACTTCATCCTGATCATGTTGCGCAAAAAGACTTGGAGAGGCTAATAAAAATACGACAAAACCTAAAGCTAAATTTTTCATGATATAAAATTTTATTTCTTCTTAGGTATTTCATTTTTTACAAATTCCAATATCGCCAAAGACAGCAAAACTGCTTCTTCTTCTTTATCCATATCCTCTAAAAACTCAAATGCGCGCGGGTTGGTTTTTGTTGTTAATTCCGGGTTGATCAAGCTAGCGACTTCTTTTTCTCCAACCAAAACCGGCAATAACAATTCATTAGGATGACGATTAATTCGCGCCAACAACCTTTGTGTTTTTGCACTGTACAAAACGCCATTTTCTCTTAAAGTTCCAATAACCTGATCATCAACTTTTAACTCTGTTTTATCTTTTCGAATTCGATAAACAAACTCATGGTGAGAACTACGGGCGTAAAGGACTGCATTATTCTCCGGAGAAACATATCGTTTGTAGGACCAGGCGATCAGCGGTTCATGATAAATTGAAGTGATGACTCCTTTGGCGGTTGCAATCATCCCATTTTTTACTTTTTTATTTATTTGATTGATTGAAAGCAATTCCATTTCCTCTTTTGTCCAGGGAACCAAATCATCAATAAATGGTTGAATCTCAGCTTTCATTTTTTGCAAATCCGCTTTCACTTTTGATCTGCCTGGCTGAAAATTGGTCAATATTTGATAAAGCGCATAAATTGCTGCAAACGAAGCCATTGCAATCAATCCAATGAATAATAAAAAAAGTAAAATGCGCATTTTTTGAATTCTATTTTAATATTTCTTGGACAAATCCTGTTTGATTTCATTCAAGAGAAACCAGTATTTCTATTGGTTTCTTTAGTTTCTTCTTTTTAAACAAAAACGAAATTTGTCAAAAATGGTTTTTTAATAAAGCTCTCCTGATCGAACGTTAACTTTGATATTGTTTTCGGCCGGATATTCAAATTGTTTTCTTCGGGTTTTTAAGGCAATCAAATCTTCATTTGATAAAATATTAAAATTGCCTGCGATAATTGCATCAAGCTCAGAGAGGATTTTATCTTTACTTTCCCAGTACTCCCTATCTTTATTTGTCACATCATCAACCAAACTGTTTTTTATCATTTTGAGTTCTCTTTGAAACAGATTGCTTTTCATTAAAACCTGATCGATTTCCGTTAAGATTTTCCGGTGCTCTCCTTTGCCCAAAAGACTGCAACCGCCATAATCCCAGGTTTGGATAAACCACGAAGGGTAAAAGAATTCAATACTATCTCCGGCATAGATTGAAAAATTAAGCGCAACAAAATCATCATCTTCTGTTCCCTTTGTTTTTAATGCTTTTTGGTGTAATTGTTTAAAATCCTGAAAAAGGAAATAGATTGTGCCTTCCGCCACTAATTGGGTAACGTATCCGGGAATTGCATTCTCTATCCAAAAAAGATCCGGTAGTTGATCGTAACTGTCGGTGATATCGATTCTGTTTTCGAGTACGGCAGTCAATGTGTCCCGAAGCTTAATTCCTGTCCTGTAATTTCCGACAAAATCGTTGCTTGTTTTTAAACTATCATAATTGGTTTTATAACGATTTATTTGAAGTGTCAGTCCTTTTCCAAAAAAGGTTTGCAGTCGTTTATCCATCATCATTTTGGATAAAGTCGTGGGATTGTCGACATCAAATTTAACCGCTCCGCCATATACCCAACCTTCCAGGTCTTGCTCGGTTTTTACCTTCAGCCATGGTTCATCAAACCAAATTCCACGTAATTGAACTCTTGTGGTAAAGTCGCTGACTTCTCCTAAATCATACAAAACAGTTCCTTCTTTTAAACGGCCAATTTCTTCGCCTTTTTCTCCGGCAGTAGAGCGAAGTCGAAGGTTATCAATATTGACAATCATTTTGGTTGGTGCAGTATTTTCTTTAGGTGTATCTGGCTCTGGGTCAGTAACTTTTATAGGTTCGCCACCACAGCTGAATAAAAAAATTAAGGAAAAAAGAAATACAGATTTTATTAATGCCATGAATTTAATATAATTATTATCAGAGGGTTAAGCACTTTTTTTCAAATGCGAATTTATATAAAAAAACCCACCTCTGGAAAGAAGCAGGTTTTCAATTATTTTATAAACAACAAAACTGTTGTTGGTATTTTATCCAAGATAAGATTTTAAGTTATTTCGGTTATATGATTTTCGAAGTCGTCTTATCGCCCGTTCTTTGATCTGGCGAACCCGTTCTCTCGTTAAACCATACAGATCACCAATTTCTTCTAAAGTAAGCGATTTGTAATTATTAAGCCCATAATAAGAAGACAATACTTCCACTTCACGAGGAGACAAAATAGATAATCCTTGCTGCACTTCTTCTTTCAATGATTGCTCCATGAGGTTATTGTCCGGAAGAATTCCATCATTACTGGAAATCACATCCAACATAGTGGAATCGCCTTCATCACCGCTTATTGGTGCGTCAAAAGATAGGTGTCGGCCATTTCCTTTGAGCATATTGTTGATTTCTTTCGGGGTCATTTCCAGTAATTCGGCCAACTCTTCATTGGTTGGCTCGCGCTCAAACTCCTGCACAAAATTCAAAAAAGCTTCATTTACTTTATTATAAGAACCCACTTTATTTAAAGGAAGTCTTACTATCCTCGAATACTCAACGATAGCCTGCAAAATGGATTGGCGAATCCACCAAACGGCATAAGAGATAAATTTAAACCCTTTTGTTTCATCAAAACGCTTAGCTGCTTTCATTAATCCAACATTGCCTTCGTTAATTAAGTCACTTAACGAAAGTCCTTGATTTTGATATTGTTTTGCAACAGAAACTACAAAACGGAGGTTCGATTTAGTCAATTTATCCAATGCTTTTGTATCTCCCTCCCGAATAGCTTTTGCAAGGGTTGCTTCGTCATCAGCAGTAAGCATCGGAATTTTACCAATATCATTGAGGTACTTATCAAGTGATAGGCTTTCTCTAGCAGTAATTTTGTTTGTAATCTTTAGTTGACGCATGTTCGTATGGGCTTTTTTTCAAAGAAATTACGGAGGATATTTGATGTTATAATAATACGTTTTTTTTAATAAAAAGTTGCTTTTCAATAAAAAAACTTGACTTTGTGTATAAAAATCCTTATAAGTGGGGATTTCTACTTAAATACAATATGTAAGCCAAAAAGGTTTCGAAAATAAACAAAAAAATGCCCTCACTTTAAAAAAACTTAAAGCGAGGGCATTTTTGCGTCAATAACCAGAGTTATTTCCTAATTACGGCTAGGATGGTCATTCTCTGAGCGTTCCGGACGAGGCAATAAAACTTTATGTGACAACCGGAATTTACCGGTTTTTGGATCTATTCCGATCAATTTCACTTTCACTTCATCTCCTTGTTTAAACACATCTTCGACTCTATCGATTCTAGAATGAGATATTTCTGAAACGTGTAACAAGCCACTTTTTCCTGAAAAATCAACGAAAACACCATAAGGCATAACTGAAGCTACTTTTGCATCATAAACATCTCCGACTTCCGGAACATGTGTAATTGCTTTGATTCTCGCCAATGCTGCATCGATTGATGCTTTGTCATTACTGGAGATATTCACGACTCCTTTTTCATCTACTTCTTCAATATTGATCACTGTATTGGTATCTGCCTGAAGCTCCTGGATGATACTTCCACCAGGTCCAATAACTGCTCCGATAAAGCTTTTATCAATAATCAGTTCGACGATACGAGGTGCATGTGGTTTGTAATCATCATTTGGCTTGGCAATCGTTTTATTCATTTCTTTCAAAATATGTAAACGACCTTCGCGTGCCTGTGACAATGCTTTTTCAAGCGTTTCGTAAGGTAAGCCATCAATTTTGATATCCATCTGACAACCGGTAATTCCATTTTCAGTACCAGTTACTTTAAAATCCATATCTCCAAGAGCATCTTCGTCACCCAAAATATCCGTTAAAATTGCATGACGTTTTCCGTCCGAAATCATTCCCATCGCAATTCCTGAAACAGCTCCTTTAATTTGTACACCGCCGTCCATCAAGGCTAAAGATCCTGCACAAACAGTGGCCATGGAAGAAGAACCGTTCGATTCTAAAACATCAGAAACGATCCGCAAAGTGTAAGGATTTTCTTCCGGCAAAACTTGCTTTAAAGATCGCTGAGCAAGATTAGCGTGACCCACTTCTCGGCGACCCGGGCCTCGCATCGGTTTTGTTTCTCCAACAGAAAATGCTGGAAAATTATAATGCAGAATAAAATCTTCGAAATAAAAATCTAAAGCAGTATCAACCATCAACTTGTCCAACTTGGTACCTAAAGTTAATGATGTCAATGCCTGTGTCTCTCCTCGGGTAAATATAGCTGAACCATGCGTTGATGGCAAATAAGCTACTTCTGTCCAAATTGGACGAACATCAGTCAAACCTCGGCCATCTAAACGAACCTCTTCGCTCATCACCATTTCACGAATCACTTCTTTTTTAAGTTTGTCAAGGTGTTTTGAAGCTTCCGCGCTTTTTTCTGCCCAAACCTCTTCACCAAGCTCTTCCGTCAAGGTTTCGACAATTGATTCTTTGATTTCTTTGAATTGCTCTTTTCTAATGTGCTTTTCTAAAGCTCCCTTTGCAACGCCGTAAATTTTATCTTTTGCCAAAGCTTCAATTCGCTTTTTCAAGTCTTCATCCTCTTCAACTACTTCAAGTTCTCGCTTGGTTGCGGCTTTTTCACCAACTAATTTTGCCAAAGCAAGTTGTGCTTCACACTGAGGTTTGATTGCTTCGTGACCAATTTTTATCGCTTTGATCAAATCTGCTTCGCTGCATTCTTTTGCTTCTCCTTCAACCATCATCACATTTTCCATTGTTGCAGCAACGATGATATCCATTTCCGCTTTCTTAAGATCAGACCGGTTTGGATTAACCACAAATTCGCCGTCAATCTTTGCCACACGAACTTCTGACAATGGTCCATCCCATGGAATATCTGAAATCGCCAGAGCCGTGGATGCTGCCAATGCTGCAAGCGTATCAGGCATGACCTCCGCATCAGCAGAGATTAAGTTAATAATAACTTGTGTATCAAACATATATCCGTCAGGAAACAAAGGTCTGATCGCACGGTCAACTAACCTTGAAATCAAAATTTCATAATCTGAAAGCCTTGATTCACGACGAAAAAAATTGCCGGGAATTTTCCCAGCTGCTGCGAATTTTTCTTGATAATCTACTGATAAAGGAAAAAATGATTGTCCTTCTCTCACTTGGTGAGCCGAAACCACTGAAACAAACATCATTGTATTTCCCAATTTAACGACAACGGATCCATCAGCCTGGGCAGCTAATTTGCCGGTTTCGAGGGTAATTGTTCTGCCATCAGGTAAATTGACTGATGTACTAATAGGAATTTGCTTTCCCATGCTCTTTTCTTTTATTTATTGTATTAATTAAATTCGATTGCAATTGTACTTGAAAATCCACATTTAAAATGCCAGTAACATTAAGTTCAACGGCAAACATTATCGAAGACAAAGTGGTTAAAAAACCAAAGAAGACAATACTTCCCTTAATTTTTCGACTTTAATTGTCCAAAAACGCTCATTCAAAATTCTTTAACAAAGTATCAAAAACGAATTTTCAATATAGAGCATAAGCCAGATGAGCATTATAAAACTTTAAGGCGAGATGGCAATAGCTAAATTCTTGGAATGGTGTTTTAAATTATCTTTTGTCAACCATCTCACTCCAATTAAGGAGGCCTTTATATCTGTTTAAAGAGATTTTTTAATTGAATCTCTTCGTTTTGTTTCGTATTTCAAAAATCTTACGCAAAACCAAAAGGAAGTGTTTCAACATGATAGAAACACTTCCTTTGATTCAATTACACTATTTACGTAAGCTTAATTTATCAATTAGTTCACGATATTTAGTAATGTCTTTCTTTGCCAAATACCCCAACAAACGTTTTCTTTTTCCAACCAAAGACAACAAAGTACGTCGACAAGAGTGGTCTTTTTTGTTTGCCTGAAGGTGCTGAGATAGTTCATTGATACGATAAGTAAACAAAGCGATCTGACCTTCTGTGTCGCCAGTATTCGTTGCTGAACCACCGTATTCTTTAAAAATTTCTTCTGTCTTTTCTTTCGTTAGATAAACTGCCATTTGTGTTTTAAATTTTAACTATTTACCAATAGTGATTACGAAAATCAGTTTTAGCGGTGCAAATGTACGTTTTTTATTAGTTGTTTAAAAGTTTATTTTAAAAAAGTAAAAAGCTAAGGGTTTTGACAATTTTCTGTAGAAAATATTTTTGTGAAATAGAAATATTTTTATTAAACCTATTTTGTCAAAGTCACGTCACCTTTGTACAAAATAGTGACTCCATCGATAAATTCAATTTCTGCGAAATAGACAAAAACGGCCGGGTTCATTTTTTCTTCATTTAGAATACCGTTCCAACCTTTATCAACATCGTTTAGCTGGAAATTATAGGCTTGATAAACAATTTCGCCCCAGCGATCAAAAACCTGGAAAGTATTTATCTGTTTTACTTTTTCGTTGTTTGCAAAAATTCTGAACTTGTCGTTGGTTCCGTCGTCGTTCGGTGAAAAGGCGTTTGGTATAAAAACTTCTCTCGTTTTCTCTACTCTCAGCATAATTCGGTCACTTGCTTTGCAACCATTTTCGTCGATGATGGTGACGGAATATTCGATCTCGTTTAAAACACTTTCTATTCTCGGATCGAGACAATTGGTACAACTCAAGTTGTCAAATGGTGACCAGATAATTGTATCTATTTGTGAAAGCGGAATAGTGGAATTTGCAGTGAGTTGGTAATCCTGCCCCAACTCTAAAACTACTTCCGGTGCTAAAGTAACATCAACCGGAATTGGTGTTTCGATGAAAACACTTTCTTCATATTCACAACCAATCGCATCCTGGATCAGTATGGTGTAATCGCCTGGAGCCAAGGTTGAAAAAGTACTCGACGGACTAAAATTCTGCCCTCCGTCAATGGAATACAAATAAGGCTCGTGACCGCCTGTTACAGCTATGATTGAAATGCTTCCACTTTGACCAAAACAAAGCGGATCATTGATGGCAATTTCCGCGGCTGTTGGAATATTATCATCTTCTTCTACCAAAATAGCTGCCGTTTGGGTACAACCATTTTCAGTATTGGTGACTTGCAAAGTGTAGTTCCCTGATTGGAAAATGGTTGGATTTAACGTATTTTCATTTTCAATCAAACCAGCTCCTGACCATTGGTAAATGAAGGGATTACCAATCGAAGAGCCTTCTCCATCGAGAGTGATGCTTTCGGTTATACAATCAAATTCCTCGTCAGAATTTGCTATCGCTGTTGGCGAAGTGATGTCTTCCAAAACGCTAATCTGAGCGGAGCTTTGGCAGCCATTGTCATTGTTGAGGACTGTCAAAGTATAGTTCCCCGGTTGATTTGCAGTTGGTTGCAAAGTAGTTTCGTCTGCAATGATTCCTCCGGCTGGATTGGAGGTCCAGATATAGATGAAATTACCACTGCTTGAAGATCCTGTTGCATCGATATGAATTTCTTCAACAACACAAGTCAGCATCTCGGGCTGGTTGATGAGGGCTGTTGGGGTTTCCAGGTTTTCAACAAGCTCAATGGTTTCAGAATCGGTACAACCGTTTTCGGTATTGATAATGGTCAAAATATAGGTCCCGGCTTGTCCCATTTCAGGATTTGGAGTACTTTCTCCCGAAAGAATAATTCCATCGTTCGTTGTCCATTCAAAGTTTAGCGTTCCAAAAGGCATTGACCCGCTTCCATCCAAAACGATAGTTGAATTATTACAATCAATTTCCTGATTGGCTACAAAATCAATAAGCGCGGTTGGCGAATCGATATTTTCATTAATGATGACCTGATCCTGAGATTGACAATTATTATCTGTGTCTAAAACGAATAAAATGTAAGTTCCGGGTAGATTAACAACGGTTGTTTGAGTAGTTGCAATAATATCTCCGCCAGCATTTTGCCATTGGTACTCAATGTTTTGCCCTTCGCTGGAAGCACTTCCGTCGAGTGTGATTTGCGTTAAATCACAGGTGAGTGTTTCACTATTTCCAGCATCGGCCGTTGGTAAATTGGTATCCGGAGTGATTTCAACTTCGTCAGTATCCATGCAGCCGTTTTCGGTATTGGTGACAATTACAATATAAATTCCACCGGTAGAAACACTTGTCTGAGCTGAATTAGCAATGATGTTTCCATCATTGTCCTGCCATTCAAAACTTAAGTTTTGCCCAGTTGAAGCACCTGCGTCCAGCATCAAATCTGTTTGACCACAAATCAGGGTTTCGTCTTCTCCGGCAATGGCGATCGGAGCTTCGATGTCCTGCTGGATTTCCACAGTCGTTGAAATAGAGCAGGCATTATCGGTGTCTGTAACAATGAGGGTATAAATCCCCGGTGAATTCGAAGTTGCATTTTCAAGGGTGGAAATAACCATTCCGCTATCATCCAACCATTCAAACCCTATATTTCCGCTGATACTTGTAGATGAACTTCCGTCGATGATCACTTCGATATTTTCACAAGTCAAAATAGCATCAGCTGTTGCAATTGCCGTTGGCAGATTATCATCAGGAATTACTTCAACGCTGGATTGAGCAGTGCAACCACTCACGTCATTGGTGACGATTAAATCATAAATACCAGCCTCGGAAACCTGGATAATCACTTGGTTTCCAACCAAAACCTGCGAGGAGTTAAACCACTCAAAAGAAAGATTATTTCCAGTTGATGAACTACCATCCAAAGCAATTTCATTGATATCACAAGTTAGTGTGCTGTTGTTTCCGGCATCTGCGATTGGTGTTTCGATATTTTGATCAATCTCGACGGTTGATTCGGCTGTACAACTGTTTTCCGTATTGGTGACGATCAAAATGTAGGTATCCGGCAAGCTGGTTAAAAACGTGACTTCGTTTGAAATGACGATGCTGTTTGAATTTAACCATTCGTATTCAAACTCAGGACCAGCACTGCTTTGGCTTCCGTCTAGTTGTGTTTCAAGTACTAAACAATTCAAAGTTTCATTATTTCCGGCTTCAGCAATCGGTGTTTCAATATCCTGTGGAATTACAATCGAAGCAGAAATGGAGCAGCTATTTGAAATGTCGGTGACGATCAAAGTGTAGGTTCCGGGAGTTGAAATATCCGTGGTTGAAGTGGTTGCAATCTCGTTGCTACTTTCATCAAGCCATTGATACTCAATATTGATTCCACTGCTTGTTTCGTTTCCTCCCAGAGTGATGATTTCAATTTCACAGTTTAAAGTTCCGCCCGCACCAGGATCAGCAACTGGAACATTGGTATCCAATGTTACTTCGATTTCATCGCTGGCGGAGCAGCCGTTTTCAGCTATAACGGTCAGAGTGTAAATATCTGCAGCGTTCACTTCAACGGTTTCCAAATCGCTAATAATTTGATTATTGGAGTTGGTCCATTGGAAAGATAAGCTTCCCAAACCAATGCTCGAAGCACTGCCATCCAAAGTCACTGTTGATTCGTCACAGGTGATCAATTCATCTTCTCCGGCTACTGCAATCGGCGTTTCAATATCCTGAAAAACTTCAAGACTTGCTGAAGCCGAACAACCATTTTCAGTATTAAAAACAATTAAAGTATAAACACCCGGTGCATCAATCGAGGTTTGCAAAACATTGGCAATTGAGTCACCCAAAGGGTTCTGCCATTCATAAATTATGTTGACTCCTTCACTGGAACCCGTTCCATCCAAAGTAGCTTCGGTGTTGTTGCAATTTAAACTGTCAGCCGGTTCAATAATTGCCGTTGGCAATTCAGCATTGATTTCAATTTCAATGGTTGAAACATTTGTGCAAGCATTAGTTGTATTTGAAACCAAAAGCGTATAAATTCCAGCTGCTGTAACATCGATGGAAGTATCATTTGAAATAATTTCATCGTTTTCATCCAGCCATTGGAAATTCAAAGGGTTGCCTGAAGAACTATTTCCATCAAGGGTCACTGAACTAGTTTGGCAATCTAACTCTCCGGTTGAACTAATGGTTGAAACCGGCTCTTCCGTATCTTCAAAAACTTCGATATTTGACTGCTCCGTGCAGCCGTTTTCTTCATCCATTAAGATTAATGTATAATTTCCACTTGTATCTACATTTAAAACCGAATCGTTTCCTAAACTATCGCCATTTTCGTTTTGCCATTCAAAAATCAAATTGCCCATTCCACTTGAGCCAGAAGCGTCGAGATCAACAGAAAGAATGTTGCAATTTAAAGTATCTGGAAGATTGATAATTATCTCCGGAGTTTCAATATTTTCAACAACCAAAATGGTCGTGTCAGCCATACAGCCACTTCCGTTGGAAATGGAAAAAGTATATTCACCAGCCTGTTCTACTTCAATCACAGGGATCGTATCGAGCAAGCCTGGACCTGTCCATTGGTAAGTTACGTTCTGGGTTTCTGTGCTTCCAGTCAAAGTGACTGTTTCATTTTCACAAGTCAATATTCCATCAACCGTCGCTGAAATATCAAGTTGAGTATTTTCTTCGATCACCTCAACATTTAATGTGCTGATACAACCATTTGGGGCTAAAACTTCGAAAGTATAATTTCCCGGTAGATCTGTTTCAACAATAGGTTGATTTGAATTAACTCCCGGACCGAACCAAAGGAAGGTTACATTCGGTGTGATGGAACTACCCGATAAAGTCACCGTAGAATTATCGCAATCCAAGACTCCAATTACTTCTGCAAAAATATCCGGTGGCTCTAAACTTTCAAAAACAGTCACTACTTCACTATTCGTACAACCATTGGGAGCAGTTACAGTTAGAATAAAGGTGCCTGATTCGACTGTGATTGCAGATGCTGTATTCTCATCTACTCCAGGTCCGAACCAATGAAATGTTACATTTGGAGTTTCGGATGAGCCGATCAATGTAACAACTAGATTATTGCAGTCAATAATGCCATCAACTTCTGCAAAAATATCCGGTATTGCCAAATCTTCCTCAACGATAACTTCTTCACTGCTTGTACACCCTGCAGAGCTTGAAACAACAAGCGTATAAGTTCCGGATTGAGATGTAATCGCGACAGGTCCATTTGAATCTAATCCCGGTCCAGTCCAATGATAGGTAACATTTGGAGTTTCGGAGGTTCCGGTTAATGTGACAACCAAATTATTGCAATCGATAAGGCCGCTTACTTCGCTAGAGATATCAGGCAGGTTTATTTCCTCAATTACTTCAATGGTTGCTTCTGCGGGACAAAAACCTACCCCGTCAACGATTAAAGTATAGATGCCCGGATCAAAAACTTCCGGATTCAGAATTGTTGAATTAAAATTATTGGGGCCAGTCCATTGATAAGAAAATTCAGGCCCTGATGATGATCCAGAAGCATCCAGGAAAATTGAGCTTGTATTACAATCCAGAGAATCCGGCTCTTCAATGGTTGCTATGGTCGCTTCTTCAAAAATTATAGTTAAATTAACCTGACTGAAGCAGCCCTGAACAGGGATTTCATAAGTCCCTTCATCACAATATTCTTCTCCTTCAAATTCATAACACTCTCCTTCGCAGATTCCTACCTCTATATCCTGTTCTCCACTTCCCTGAGCAAGTTCAACTCTTACATCCTCAACATAATAATAGGACACTTCAATTCCGCCGGGGGGACTTAGTGTTTCAACAGCAAACTCCCCTACTTGAAGAAAAATTCCCAAAGTAATGTATTGTTCTCCGCCAACTGCGACATAGCTTGCTGTCAGAGGCACCCAGTTTTCAGTATCTGAGATAACTTCAGTGTAATAAACTTGAGGAGTCGCATAAATATAACCATTGCCCGCTACTGGAGGAGGAGTTGCCGATAAGTGTATTCCAACAGAATTCATCGCATAGTTGGAGTTGTCCGCAAGGCTTGTAAACATTTCTACCTCATAACATTCTCCAGCAATCATAGGCTCATCAAGCACAGCCTGAAGGTATTCTCTATAAGGGCTATTGGGTAAATAAGTAGCAAATCCAGCATATCCTTCACCAGTCAATGTTTCCTGATCTCCTATCCAATTGTTTGGAATATGTACCGAAAAAGTGCTCGGAGGAGGAGGCGCACATGTATTAAAATAATCAGAAGTCCCAATAGAGGGTACAGGAACATACCAGTCATCCAATAACGTAACCTGGCTTACTGTAGTTGGGCATTGGCTATAATTTTCAAAGCTATAATTGGGAACAAGGTTTTGAGCATTGAGTCCGAATACCATCGATATTTGCAGGAAAAACAAATAGAATTTGGGAGGTGTCTTTTTCATGATATTAAAGTTGGAACGCTTAAAAAAATCACGAGAATTTCGATCAGCGTACTTTAGTAAAGCAAAATATCTGTGACGTGGAAGTATTGCGAATATAACATAATAGTGTGATAAATCGCCTTGTTTTGCTACTTCAATTTTGCTTCATTCCACAAGGCATCCATCTCCTCTAAAGTCATGTCATCCATTGATTTATGTGCATTGGCTTCAATATATTCAAAGCGGTGTTTGAATTTCCGGTTGATCTTTTCAAGAGCAGTTTCAGGGTCAATCCCTTTAAATCGGGCATAGTTTATCAGCGAAAAAAGTACATCACCAAATTCTTCTTCCTGCTTCTCTTTAGCTGCCGGATCATCCGCAACTTCTTTAAATTCGGCCAACTCCTCCTCTACTTTTTCCCAAACCTGTTCGCTGTTTTCCCATTCAAAACCAACCTGAGCGGTTTTTTCCTGCATGCGATAAGCTTTCACCATTGCTGGCAATGAGATTGGAACTCCCGACAAAACCGATTTTTTGCCTTCTTTTAGTTTCAACTGTTCCCAATTCTTTTTCACGTCTTCTTCGTTTTCAACTTTCACATCACCATAAATATGTGGATGCCTTTTGATCAGCTTATCACAAACTGAGTTGATCGCATCGGCAATATCAAAAGCTTGTTTTTCATCAGCAATTTTTGCATAAAAAACCATGTGAAGCAGTATATCGCCGATCTCTTCTTTGATCTCTTCGAGGTCTTCGTTCAGGATAGCATCTGCCAATTCATAAGTTTCTTCGATCGTAAGATTACGTAAGCTCTGGAAAGTCTGTTTACGATCCCATGGGCATTGCGCTCTGAGTTCATCCATGATTTTGAGCAATCGATCAAATGCTACCAATTTGTGATTCATAAAGATGTTGTATCTTTGCGTTAAGAAATTAAATTTGCTGATTAAACAGCTGCAAAGTTAAACTGATTAAGGGAAAAGTTGTTTTATTATGAACACGTTTTGCCAAAATCAAAAATATCGTCCACATGGAGTTTTTATATGTTTTCTTGCTCATTTTTGTTGTCTTTGGAGTTTCATTTGTCCTCATAAATTTACGACAAGTTGTAACAGGTCAGGAATTTCGCGGAACCTGTTCTTCCAACAACCCAATGCTTAAAAATGAAATCGGAGAATGCACCGTTTGTGGTAAAAAACCTGAGGAAGAATGTAAAATGCCCGCTGTCGATTAAGACCCTAAAAAGTTATCCCAGGCTCTGTGAACCATCAACAGATTGAAATACAAACGCTCCTAAAATCAGACATTCCAAACATTACCCACCTTCAACCTGATGACTGGAAGGATATCCGAAAAGTCTATAATCAATTCATAGATTATAATTTTTTTTATCCTGTCAAAGCTATTTTACAAGACAAAATAATCGGTGTTGGTGAAGTTATTTTTAATAAAGAATCTGCGTGGATTGGTGTAATTGTCGTTGACGAGTCTCTCAGAAACAAAGGAATTGGAAGTTTTATTTCAAATCATCTTTCAAAATACATTGCCTCAAAAGGGATAAACACCCAGATGCTTTTGGCAACTCCGATTGGGCAACCTGTTTATAAAAAATTAGGTTTTGAACATGTTTCGGATTATGTTTTTTTGGAAAGAGACAAAAAGAAAGAGTGGAAGCTGGAAAATGAAAAAATCATCAGTTTTGACTTGAAATATTTGGAACAAATCGTTGTCCTTGATCGTCTGGCAATGGGAGAAGACAGAAGCCAAATTTTAAAACATTTCACAAATGATGCTTTGCTGTTTGTTGATCAGAAATTGCAAGGATTTTATCTGCCACACCTTGGTGATGGTTTGATCATAGCTAAAAATCATGAAGCTGGTTTTGAATTGCTTAAAAATAAATGGGCCACAAAAAGTGAATTGATTATCTTGCCTAAAGAAAATAATGAAATTATCGAATTTGCTGAAAGTCAAGGATTTAAACCATTCCGTTACGCTGCAAGGATGATTCTTGGAAAACCGTTTGATTGGAATCCTCAGATGATTTACAATCGTGTTGGAGGCTATTTGGGCTAAACCCAACTTTCAAATAAGTTAATTATTTTTACTTTTTTATTATACCATTTGCGGGCTGATCAGCAAAATAGGAGGGCGCAGGTGACTGCAATGAGAAAAGCCTTTATTTTCTGCGCTGCTTGATACGGGGTATCAAAGAGTGATTGCAAAAGGATTTTTGGTGACTTTTTATCGAATGAAAAAGTTACTCACCGAAGGCAACTAATAATACAAAAACACTGAAATCAAGAATCTGTTTTCAGTTCAAAATTTTAAAAATGAATTCAAAAACCACATTGCTTTTTATACTTATTTTGATGTTTAGCTGCAAAACCAGCAAAGAATTGTCAACTAAAAAAATCAAATCCTTCGACTCAAAAACCTTAGTTGGTTTTTATGAAGATGGCTGTACTGAATACGTAGAAAAAAGTGGAGAGAAAGCAATAGATTGTCCATTTCTGGATCTAGGAAACCCGGAAAACAATCCAAAATACGAAATCCAGTTGGTTGATAATACTAAAGGTTATTACATTTTACATCATGGAAAAAACTACGATAGACCAGCAAAACAAGATACCTCTCAACTTACAATTCTTACAAAAGGCAAAGAAACGATCATGCAAATTATTTCTAAAAGAGATACTGTTTTTGAGGTGATTGAAAGCATGACGTCTGATACCCTAATCACGCGTAATGCACTTCATGATGTATGGTATTTTTACCCAAGAATATCCCAAATAAAATGAGAGAAATAAAAACAGAAATAACCATCAATGCACCAAAAGAAAAGGTTTGGAACACCTTTACGAATACAGAAAATTATACAGCTTGGAATCCATTTATTGAATCGATAAAAGGTGACCTTAAGGTTGGTGAACAAATAGCTGTAAACCTCACTCCACCTAATGGAAAAGCAATGACTTTCAAACCAAATGTGCTTGTTTTTGAAAAAAACAAGGAATTTCGTTGGTTAGGAAAATTGTTTATCAAAGGCGTTTTTGACGGTGAGCATTATTTTCAATTAATTGATAATCAGGACGGAACGACAACGTTCGTGCATGGCGAAATATTCAATGGCATTTTGGTTAGTTTAATGGGAAGCATTTTAGAAAACACCAAAATAGGCTTTGAATTGATGAACGAAGCTTTGAAAAAGGAAGTTGAAAAAAACGAAGTCTGATGCTGTACGATTGAAAGTTTAGTGTATTAAAGCTGTTCAAATTTTAAAAAACTTAGATAGATGTATTTTCAAAAATCTAGATTGTTTTGGCAATTCAAACATAATAAATCATAAATATCAGCGTCTTGCACCGTCAATATTTTATTTTTGAACAACATAATTAAAATAGGAACTTTTAAAATGTCTGACCTTAAAAACAAACTCACCTATTGGTCGCATCATCGCCAATTATTAGAAAAACAAGGCTCCAACTTTGAGCAAGTTTTAAATTCAATTATTGGCGTTTACAGCGCTCACCCAACCGCTGCGCTTTCATTGTATGCTCGAATAAAAAGTTTTGAAGAAAAGGCATTTTATAATATCGATGAAAACAGAATTGCGTTCAGGGTTCCGGCGATGCGGCAATCTGTATATTGGTTGCCAAAAAATGATGCAGCAACGATCATGGATGCAACTTTAGACGCTGCTGATTCACCAACCTGGGAAAAAAGATATTCGCAATCGGGCAGAAAAATTCCACCGGAAAATTACGAAGCCTGGGCAAATTCTATTTTAAAAACCACTATTACCCCATTGACTGTCAAGGAATTAAAAGGTAACACAAGCGTTCCCGATGATAAATTAAAATTCGTTTTAAACCGAATGGCTTTTGAACGAGAAATACTCAGAGTCGGTGCCAAAAGTCTTCGATCAAACATCATCAGCTACGTTTCCACAGAATCCTGGAACGGCTCCAATTTTAAACCTATCGATGTACAAAAAGCGCAAAGCCGGCTCGCAAAAAAATATCTTCTTGCATTCGGTCCTGCTCGGATCAAAGACTTTCAATGGTGGGCAGGCATCACTTTGACGAAAGCCAGAGCTGCTTTTTCAACGATTGATACAATTGATTTAGGTGCAGGATTATTGCTTTTAAAAGAAGACCAAAAAGCTTTTGAAAATTTCAAAATCACTCAAAAAGATAGCATTGATATTTTACCACAATGGGACAGTTACACGATGGGTTATGCTCCTGATGGCCGCGAGCGATTTGTCAGTTCGGATAATCAACACCATATTTATGGAAAATTGGGAGCCACTGGCGGAAACGGCCTCGGCACAATCCTGATCAATGGAAAAGCTCATGGATCCTGGACTTCCAGATTTAAAGGTTCCAGGATGGAAGTCAGTTTAAATATTTTTGAGAAAGTCGGTGTAAAACAAAAGAATGATATAAATAAAGCATTCAATCAAATAGCTCTTTTACTCAAAGCAAAAGATATCGTTTTTGACAATGGAAAATGATTTTGAAATAGTCTAAAAACAGAAGAGTATCAAAGCATTATCCTACCTTCTTTCAAAACTTTTTTTTAATGCCATCAACGAGAACAACATTCTGCAAAAATTAATAACTTATCATTACTCGAAGGTATTCAAACTAGTTTGAAATGGAAGGAAAAATTTTGTGAGTAGCCAACCATCAAAAAAGCTTCATTAATTAGTCAGTTTCCAAATTTCAATTACCTTTAAAATTGTTTTTTATATTCTTAAAGTAATAAAATGTATATCAACAGAAGACTGCATCTTGGACGGCTGCTTGCACATTCCTGGAAATATTTTATTGCCATGACATTGTTTTCCTCCGGGATTGTAGCCTTATTTGATTATGGTGACTGGGAGTGGATGCACATTCCCTGGGAGGTTTTGACGATGATTGGAATGGCTGTCGCTTTTTATGTCGGTTTTAAAAATAATTCGGCATATGACCGAATCTGGGAAGCCAGAAAGATTTGGGGTGCAATAGTCAATTCCAGCCGCTCTTGGGCAATTATGGTTAAAGATTACATTACTGATAATTTCGCCGAAAAAGCTATTGATAAAAATGCCTTGCACGCTATTCACAAAGAATTGGTCTATAGACAAATCGCCTGGATCTATGCTTTGAGAAGACAATTGTGGGTCCATCAAAGATGGGAGCATGATCAACCCGAAAATTTAAAATATAAAAAATTATTAAAAGACAACTTTACCGATAAAACCAAAGCGGAAGAAATGCTGCAATATTTGGAGAAATCCGAAGTTGAAGCAATGATTCAAAAGCAAAACTCAGCAACACAACTTATCGCCAAACAATCCGAACGATTGAAAGAACTTCGAAAACAAAATCTCATCAATGATTTTTATCACATTGAAATGGAAAGGATGCTGGTTGATCTT
Organism: Saprospiraceae bacterium; assembly: GCA_965220465.1. Taxonomy (GTDB): domain Bacteria; phylum Bacteroidota; class Bacteroidia; order Chitinophagales; family Saprospiraceae; genus JAHDHW01. The sequence goes on from CBDCPZ010000015.1 coordinate 139,837, forward strand.
TACACCCAACAAGGGAAATGTGAAAGAATAAAAAATTTCCCTTTGCCACGACAATATGCCACTTCATCTTTTCTATTTGTTATCATTTTCATCTTTTTGATGCCTTTTGGCTTAATGACTGAATTTCATAAAATGGGAGACAACATGATTTGGTTGACCGTTCCATTTACGATTCTCATCGGCTGGGTTTTTTGGCTTATGGAACTAGTTGGCGAATATGCGACAAATCCATTTGAAGGCCTTCCTTTTGATATTCCGATGACTTCCATATGCCGAACGATTGAAATTGATCTGAAGGAAATGATTGGTGAAACTGATCTTCCGCCTAAAGTGGAGCCTTTCGAAGACATTCTCTTATAATTTTGCAGCTATTTAAAAAATGATGAAAAAAACACCAGTTCCGCAAACGCTGACAATCAAAGCCCTTACAATCCTAATATTGGTGCTGCTCACTCTCTTTGGATACACCAATTTATCCTATAAAGCGGAGGCTCAAAATAATTTTTTTCAGCAGACAAAAAAAGTAAACCGAGATTGGTCATTGTATCCGGCAATTGTTGAAATTGATGTGGCGACCGATATCTTTGTCATTGGAGATATTCACGGAGACTATGACGGGCTGATCGAATTGTTGCTGGCGAGCGAGATTATTTCAAAAAAGCCGAACCATCCCAATCAAGTGAAATGGAAAGCCGGAAAAGCTATGCTGGTTATTCCTGGTGATTTTATTTCAAAAGGTCCACAATCTGCTGACGTCACGCTTTTGTTACGTGAATTGCAGCAATCAGCTTTAAAAAAAGGAGGTCGCGTTATTCTGACTTTTGGCAATCATGAAGCAACATTTTTAGCTGATCCCAAAGATGCTAAGACAAAAGAATTCAGAAAAGAGTTGGAGCGTTTGGGCGTTTCAGCCAAAAAAGTCGTCAATGGAGAAGACAAACTCGGAATCGGAGCATTCCTGCAAAACTTACCTTTTGCCGCAAGGATCAATGACTGGTATTTTGTCCATGCGGGTAATCCGAAAAAAAATACGATCAAAGAATTGGAAGTTTTAATAAAAGAAGGGGTTGAAAAACATGGATTTGATGCTCCGATATTGCTGGATGAAAACGACGGTATTCTTGAAGTTAGAATGTCTCCAATCCCCTGGTGGGAAAAAAAGAAGGATAAACCTAAAGACAGTAAATCAAGATTACGAAACCTTGTCGAAAAGTTAGGAGTAAACCATATTGTAATCGGACATCAACCAGGAAGCTATCATTTCTCAGACGGTGACACTCGAAAAAAAGGAAAAATGTTTCAAAAATTCAATGGCATGATTTTTCTCGTTGATTCCGGAATGGAAAGCGAAAAAAGTGATGGTGCCGTTTTGCATATCCATCAGGCTGACGGACGAGAAACAGTTACCGTGATTTATCCGGATCGAACAAAAAAGAAAGAACTTTGGGTTGAAAAATAAATTTTTCGCTATTTGATTTTTATTTAAAAAAGAAATGAAACCAGTTGAATAAAAAGATATTACTTATTACTCCACCTTTTACGCAGTTAAATACGCCTTATCCTGCAACTGCCTATCTCAAAGGATTCCTCAATACCAAAGGATTTGAATCTCATCAGGTTGACTTAGGTATTGAAGTGATCCTCAAACTATTTTCACGTGATGGTTTGGAGACGCTTTTTAAAAAACTGGAAAATACTGAAATTGAACTCTCGGTCAATAGCATCAGGATTTTAAATTTAAAAACTGATTATATAAATACCATCGATCCGGTTATCCTTTTTTTACAAAATAAAAACCCAACGCTGGCTTATAGCATTTGTGATGGACATTATCTTCCTGAAGCTTCTCGTTTTAGCCAGGTTGAAGATCTTGAATGGGCTTTCGGAACGATGGGAATTCAGGACAAAGCAAGGCATCTGGTGACCTTGTATCTTGAAGATATTGCTGACCTGATCAAAGAAACTTTTGACCCGCATTTTGGTTTCAGCCGTTATGCCGAACGTCTGGGTCGCTCCGCCACTCATTTTGATGAACTGCAACACGCTGTACAATCTCCAGAAACGCTCGTGTCTTCTATCCTTTTGGAATTATTAGAAAGTAAAATAACAAAGTGGAATCCTGATGTAATTTGCTTAACGGTTCCATTTCCTGGCAACCTTTATGGTGCTCTAAAATGCGGTCAGTTTATTAAAAAATATTATCCGGAAACCAAAATTGTTATGGGCGGAGGATATGTCAACACGGAGTTGCGCAGTTTGGTGGACGAAAGGGTTTTTGATTACGTGGATTACATTTGCCTGGACGATGGCGAAGCACCTCTTTTGTTTTTATTGGAACACCTTTCCGGAAAAAGAGAACAAAATAAATTAAAGCGCGTCTTTGCCCGCTCAAACGGAGTGGTTTGTTATTACAATGGCGCTGAAGAATTGGATATCCCGCAAAGAGAAACCGGAACGCCGGACTACAGCGATTTGCCGATTCATGAATACCTTTCTGTTATAGAAATTGTCAATCCCATGCACCGGCTTTGGAGCGACGGGCGTTGGAACAAACTTACTCTTGCACATGGTTGCTATTGGGGCAAATGTACTTTCTGCGATGTGACTTTGGATTATATCAAAAGATATGAGCCACTCACCGCTTCCATTCTTTGTGACCGGATCGAAGAAATCATCGAACAAACACAGCAGAATGGATTCCATTTTGTCGATGAAGCCGCCCCGCCGGCATTGCTCATGGAATTAGCACTTGAAATTATCCGCCGAAAACTAACTATTGTTTGGTGGACCAATATCCGGTTTGAAAAGAATTTCACTTTGGATCTTTGCAGATTGCTCAAAGCTTCCGGCTGCATTGCGATTTCTGGCGGTTTGGAAGTCGCTTCAGATCGTTTGTTGTCGCTTATGAAAAAAGGAGTAACTGTTGCTCAGGTTGCTAAAGTTGCCGATGCTTTTACGGAAGCAGGAATAATGGTCCACGCATATCTTATGTATGGCTTTCCGACTCAAAACGCTCAGGAAACTATTGATTCATTAGAATTGGTTCGGCAACTTTTTGAAATCGGTATTATTCAATCCGGATTTTGGCATCGCTTTGCGATGACAGCTCATAGCCCTGTTGGAGAAAATCCTGCAGCTTTTGATGTAAAACAGATCGGACCCGAATTTGGCGGTTTTGCAAATAATGATCTGGAACATGACGACCCTTCAGGTTGTCGTCATGAGTTGTTCAGCGAAGGTTTGCGCACCTCTCTTTTCAATTATATGCATGGAATATGTTTTGATTTTCCACTTTCAGATTGGTTTGCTTTTGATACTCCGCTCACCAGAATTCCTGAAGATTATATCGAAAACTGTATCGACGAAATACCTGAAAAAGCGCCTCGTCCAAATGCAATAGTTGTTTGGTTAGGAAACATTCCATCTATTTCGTTTTTCAAAATTGAAAATGGAAATTCAGAAGAATTTGATGAAATTGGAGAGCTCCTTTTTTATAATAAAAAAGAAGAATGGCTCCTTCAAATCGAGGCAGAACTTAGTCAATGGTTGTTTGATTTAATGCCAAAACTGATCATAGGTTCAGAAAAACCAATAACGTACAACCAATTGAAAAATGAATTTGAGCTCGCTGAAATTGGTGATTTTGATGAATTTATCCAATCTGATATCTGGAGACAACTACATGCAAACGGTTTGTTGATTTTATAAATACAGACCTAAAAGTTAAAACATCCAACCAAACTCCAAGGTGATCCATTGATGCCATTTTGCACTTACAAATTCTTTAGAATTCCAGGTTAAAAGACCATTAAAGTAAAAGTTTTTATACGACGCGGTGAGCGACAAATCAATCATACCTACAATTCGGCTGATATTAGAAGAGCTTATGGTGTATGGGCTGGTCGTATTAAACAGACCACCTTGCAAAGTAGCGTTGTAGCCAACAACTTTCACGTAGGGCTTCAGTTCGAGATAATATTGCCATTTATCGGGTGATTCAAAAGTCAGGTTTTTTACGGTTTGAAAAAAGTCATTAAATTTCCCAAACCGGAATCTTCCCCCAATGCTCCAATCTGTATATAATGTCCCTAATCTTGCTTTTGAAAAGGCATTTAAAATAAATTTATCTTTTCCAACAAATCCTTTTTCAATACTCAAGTTGAGATTTAAAGCCAGATCATTGTTGACTTGATTGTTCCATCCTTGCGGTGGTTTGGAAGGAGTTAAATCATGTGTTATTTGTTGCAAATGCCTCCCTAACGCTCCTTTGCCAATAATGCCGGCGATTATTTCAGCATTTAAATAATTATTTTTTTGAGAAACAAATAGGTGTTTTTGATAAGATCCGATTAAATACGCAGCATATGGCCGGTCTTCCGAAAGAATGGTGTCGATATCCAGGTCAGTAGGTGTAAACATATCCTGAATGGCAGAAAATCCATCAAACGAAATGCAATCAAATATTTTAAATAAAATACGGTTTTTAGATTTTTTGATGTAACCCAATTCAAGCCCGTTGGAAAAATAATAATCTGTCGTCACCAAAAGGTCGTTCGCCCAATTTAAATAAATGAAGGATTTATAATCCTTCGCCTTTGATTGCGAAAAAACTAAATTACCAGTTAGTATCAACGTAAAAACAAATAAAAAACGCTTTAATAGCATGGAAATCCCCTTGATAGATTAACGAAAAATGACCTATTTTTTTGTGATGGATTGAAGGTGGGAATCTTTAGCTTTGATATTTTCAAAAGCTTATAAAATGTAAAACGCACTTCGATGATTTATGTTTTAATACGTCCCTGAAAATCGAAAACAAGCACTAATTTCAATTCGATTTTTTCACAAACTTTGTCAAAATAACAATATGCTGGTCATTGACTCTGCCTTCAATGTGTTCTGGATTATCGTGAACCAGTGAAATTCTTCGAACAGCTGTCCCACGCTTGGCGATAAAATTAGCCCCTTTGACTTTCAAATCTTTGATGAGCACCACTGAATCACCAGCCTGAAGTTCCGCGCCATTGCTATCGATATGTTTTAAAGCATCACTTTGATCGTCTATTTCTCCAGTCGCCTTGGCCCAGACTAATGTTTCGTCATCCAAATAAAGCATATCCAATAAATTCTGCGGCCAACCTTCTGACCGTAGGCGATTGAGCATCCTCCACACCATTACTTTCACTGCCGGAAGTTCACTCCACATGCTGTCGTTCAGACAACGCCAGTGATTGGCATCCATTTTTTCCGGATTTTGAATTTGATCCAAACAAATTTCACAAACGAGCACACAATCATCTGAATTTCCATGTTTTGCAGGAGTTACTTCATATACCTTTAATTCGATTGTTTTACTGCACAGTTCACATTTAGATCCGCTTCGAGCTTGTAATTCTTTTTCCATTTTATCTTTTCTAATTGAAGAACCCTTTTCTAAGAGCTGCCAAAGTAAGACAAATTCTGTACTCCATTTAGAATTCATTCTAAAAGTTGGGAAATTGTGAATTTGAATATTTCAAACCGATCTGAACGAAAAAAAGCCGCCAACATTGACAGCCTTTTTAATTTATTTATACTTTTTCAGGATTCGATAACCGATGATTTTAAATCCACCTTCGCCCACTGCCATGCTTCGTCAAAACGTTTTTTTACAGCTTCAGCTTCAGTTGTTTTATTTTGCTTCATCAAACTTTGATATAAACCCATTAATGCCCAGCCATTTTCTTTATACTCTAACAAGTCTTCGTAATAAACCTTTTCAGCGTCAGCAAACCGTCCGGCTTTCAGATAAACATCTCCTAAAAGGTGTCTTACGGAAAAGAACCAATCCGGAGGTTCATTGTAATTCAGCTGATCTTCCTTTGCGACTGCTTTTTTCAATAGATCAATTGCTTTTTCAAAATCACCATTTCGTTGCGCAATTTCACCTTCTAAGACATGCTCTCCAATGTAGATCAGGTCAGCAAAGTTATTGATACCAAATACAGTCAGGTGTTTAAGGGTCGTGTCTTTTTTGATTTCCTTTATTTTTAAAAGGCTGGACTGAGCTTCTTTGGTATTACCGCTTGCAGCTAAAGCCATTCCTTGTCCATAATGCCAAACCGCTGTCGGATAATTCAATGTTGAATCAGGTTTAGGTTCTTTTTTTATCGCATCCCAATTGGCAAATTTGACCATAATATAAGTAGGAATCATATAAAAATGCTGCAAAGTCGCCCATTCCGATTCATACATTAAATTTTGATCGACGACAAAATCAGCCATATAACGGCTTGCTTCAAGCGCTCGTTTTCCATTGCCTTCCAATGCAGCACAGGCCGCTAAAAAATGCCAGTTGTGCGGGTAATACGACAAGGGGTAAATGCCCGCTTCATGACAGGATTCGACATAAGTGCTATCCACAACAACCGCCCGTTCATTGGCCAGTGTTCCCTCATGATAGTTGCCTGTATTGATGTATAAATGAGAGGGCATGTGCATTAAATGACCTGACCCAGGCACTCTGAATCTCAATGTATTTGCAACTTCAGTGGCCTTTTCTGCATTTGGACTAGACTCCATTGCATGAACGTAAAGGTGCAAAGCCATCGGATGATCCGGCATTTTCGAAAGGGTATTTTCTAAAAGAGTCAAAATCTCCTGCGTCCATGGTTGAATTTCTCCAGACTTTGTAAACATGTCCCAGGGATGAAGATTCATCAATGATTCAGCAGCTAAAACGGTGATGTCCAAATCATCAGGAAAAGAAACAGCAAGCACTCTCATGGCTTGTGCATAGGCTTCATAATAGGGAACTGGATCTGCTTTTTTCTCTTTGGGGTATCGCTTAGATAAAGCTTCAATGAGTCCTTTTTCTTTTGGTGAAGCATTGTTCAAGTTCAACTTCGCATTATTCAGGGCTTCATTGGCTGTGCTGAGCATTTCAGGGTCCATTGGCGCATTATAATTTGGTCCCAGAACATAAGCCAACCCCCAATAAGCCATTGCACATTCTGAATCTAAATGGATAGCTTGTCGAAACGACCTTGATGCTTCCGCATGATTGAAACCATAACTTAAAATCAAGCCTTGATTGAAATATTGCTGCGCTTTTTCGGAAGTAGTTGTAACTGGATAATCATAAACATCAAGTCCTTCATAAAGCGGAGAAAGATAGCCGTCATTTCCCGGAGGTGTATTCAAATCTGCTTTTGTGGGGCCACATAGATTGATCGGTGTTGGTGGTTTGGTTTTAGCTACTTCAGTGCTTTTGGTTGACGTTTTACAAGCGATGAGCATTGCAAATCCAAGCACTATACAAAATAATATTCTCATGGTTTTGGGTTTTTAAGGTGAAGTGATAAAGTCATTTTAAGGGTAGGTCTGTTTTCATTTTAATTTATGACAAAAACGTCTTTATAATTTCTCTTAAAATACAGAAAGATGAGTAATTGGCCAAAATCCTGTGCAAATAGCTGGTATAATTATTATTTTAATGTGAAAACATTTTATATAAGAGCTTGTAAAAATATTTGTGAATGGAAAAGCTTGTAAATTTTTTAAGCTAAAATTTATCCTTTGAAGCATTCCGAAAAGCAGTAAGCGCTGAAATGGAAAAATTTCTAACCAATTTGAGGTAAAAAAGCAGCACCAATTTCTGGTGCCGCCTCAAAAAAATTGCTTCCGGCAATTTTACAAAAAATCATTCTTTATTTATTTAATTCAAGTTGCTGATAATTTTGAATCCAACTGAAATCGTCCAATTTTGCATCGAAATCAAAGATTTCTCATAAAAATCTCCGTTTCAATTGGACTATCCGCAACTTGGGTTATTTTATAAATCGATAAGTGTATTTTATTAAAAAAATATTGTGTGCTTTTTCTGAAAAGAGATTTTGCTCTAAATTTGGAAACAGCCCCTGATTGGTATCACCAGTGTTAGTAGTTCCCTGTGACCAAACGAAGAAAATTTCAGATCCCGGAATATACTCCCAGCGAACTACCAAATTGGATCGAAACTGCATAAAACTGAAATCCGGATTTTCAATAGAAAAGTCAATTTTATCATCCTGTTCTTCATCAAAGTCATACCTGTTTTTCTCTGGATCGTATTGATATTGATCTGTTTTGTATTTAATAAACCGATTATCAAAATCAACATCCATTGAATTGGTGATGTGTTTAAAGGAAGAAAATTCACCTTGCGAAATAAAAGGAGAACCGTAATATTGAATCGAAAGATTTGGGTTGATGGTATAGTTTAAGCGGATGGTCACGCTAAAGGTTTTTTGGTCCACCGTACCGTTGAGGTATCGGACTTCACCATTTTCCAATTCAGCATTTTCAACAAATTGTAATACATCATGGTTGATGTCATAAGAAGGAGAAATCGAAAATCGAATAGCATCGGTTGGCCGATAAGATCCCCAAACGCTATAACTTTTGTAAGTACCGTCATTATCAATACCCCATTGATGAAACAGATTAAATCCATACTGAATTTTTTTACGGTTATCTGATTCAAGGTAGGTCCAATTATTTATAGTTTTACCAAGCCGCAAATTTGGTCCTCCTCTCAACGTTTTTGAAGAGATATCATAAGGAACAAAGTTACCACCTGTTCCAACGCTGTAATTATTTTTAAAAGTAGCGTGAGCATTAATATTCGTTCCTTTAAAAGTGTTTAAACCGCTAAAATCCCATGCCAACCAGTGATTGTAATTAAACCGCATCATTCTAAAAATTGAAAATGGCTTGTTAATTCGGTATCCTGCCCACAAAAAGTGAATAATTTCATCTGTACTTCGTAAAAAACCAACATCATTTAACTCCAATTCAGGAGATCTCCAGGTTACTCCACCTTCAAAATTGAAATTTTTTCCGCCTCCGACTTTACCTAATTTAAATGTTCCACCATGCCCCAGCAATGAAGTTGCGGTAGTGTCAACGCTCAGATAATCGGCATCTACCCGCTGGAAATTGTGTTCAAAACGCTCCTGTGTTTTGGTGATCGCTTCCGTGCTTCCGTTCACTTTGCTGAAGATGGCATTTCCACTAACATACCACATTTGGTTTGCCCAGCGATGTAAAAAATCAAGTCCGCCGGAATAGGCTGAACTATGCAGAAAATTTAAACCGATATCATCAATCTTTCGATTTGTAGCTGTAAACATCCCGCCGATTACAGTATTCCCTTCACGAAAATCCTGTTGCAGCCTTCCGACAAAATAATTGGTTAGCGGTTCAACAATTTCTTTTCGCTCCTTTTCGCCATTGTGGATTTTAGCGAATTCTCTTTGCGTAATACTCTCTATTATTCCAATTGAAAGCCCTTTTTTAGTTTTTCCACTAAATTTGACCGCACCCAAAATAGTTGTGTTTTCAGGGCTGTTCATAAATTCGTGGTCTTCAATTTCCGGATAACCATGAGGCGCTCCTCCAATCCGTCGAGAGTAAAATAAGATGTCGCTTCCAAACGGGCCGCCAGCTTCGCTCGGTGTGATTCGATAGTCAAAAATGTTACGCCCTTCAATAAAAAACGGACGCCGCTCTTCAAAAAATATTTGATACCCGTCAAGTGCTAAAGCCGAAGGATCAGCTTCAACTTGCCCAAAATCAGGATTGATGGTAAAGTCAATGGTCATGTCACTAGTGACTCCAATCTTACCGTCCAGACCCAAATTGATGCCTTGCTTGTTTCCGGTGGCGTAGGGGTTGCCTTCTTCTACTTTAAAAGTTTCAGCCTGGGCTACCACATAGGGTTGAATTTCCAATTGTTTTTGTGATTTAATTCCCACTAAACCATGCAATTCTCCAAATCCACTAACCCAAATTGATTGATTTCGTGAAATATACTGCCAAACTGATCGTTCTTCTTTTCGAAAATCTCTTCTGGTTAACTGAATTCCCCAAACATGTGCTTCTTTATTTGCAAATCGCAACTGACTCAATGGAATCCTCACTTCTGCCGCCCAACCTTCATCATCAATTTTTGTCTTACCATACCAAATCGGATCCCAGCTAGAATCCCAATTTTTCCCGTCGTTTGAAATAAATTCATCGCCTTTTACACCTGCAGCAGATATTGAAAATGAAAAAGCTGTCCGCAAATCATGATAGCTGTCAATGTTTATTTCAATCCAGTCTCCTTCAAAACCATCTCTACGAGAGAGTCGTTTTACTATTTTATCGGGTTCCGTGTCGTAACAGCGGTAAGCGATATATAGATTTTTCTCATCATAAAGAATTTTGAAACCTGTCTTTTGTGTTGGCGCTTCGCCTTCGTATGGCTGGTACTGAATAAAATCACCTCCCCAGGCAACTGTTTCCCAAATTGGATCATCCAGCACTCCATCAATCGCAGGAACATCTCCTTCAATTGGTTTGGTGAAGTATGTTTTTTTTAATGATAAATTTTTATTAGAAATATCGGGAGGCTGAGCATTTGTGAGAAAAGGAAGCCAACAAAACGTTATTAAAAAATGGGTAAAAGTTGATCTCATGTTTTTAGAATAAAACTGCAATTGGATAATGTGGTAGTGGCGCCAGCTACACACTTTTGTAATTAGAATACACTGGAAAAGACTTCCGGTTCATCAAAAAGTTGCAGCAGTGAATGTTAAAATAAAATTTGGATGAGTTGTAATCCTGAATGATGTGAGTTGTAGACCTTAAAAAGGTCCAATGCAAATGTGTAACTAATAAATTAGTTATTATATTTCCTCCGATAAACTATCTGATTAATTATACAAATGAATTCCTTGATCTGCTAAGTGCCTTTGTTTAAAGTGCTAAAAATCCTTTTTTTTAAACTCGGCCTTCGTAGGAAGCCCAGGCCACATGGGATTCTCCTAACACAATTTTGAGGTTACCCGTAAAACTACTGGCAATAGCTTTTGCAAGCTCCTGATGGATAAAGTAAGCCAGAAACTCCGTGGTGGTCAAAATTCCTTTAAAAATTTCGACTTCATCGATGTTTTGGTAATTAATCGGAGCTAGAACCTGGCTTAACAGGTGGGAAGCTAAACCCATATCAATGACCACATTGTGTTCATCAAGGGTGTCGCTTTGAAATTCAGCATCAACAATATAAGTTGCACCATGTAGATTTTGAGCCGGACCAAAAGCTTCATTTTTTAATGAGTGTGCAACCCTGACATGATCTCTTACCTTAACTGTGTACATTTAACGAGTGTTTGTTTTGATTATAGTTGTAAAATAGTGGTTTTTCTTTCTCGCTTTTCAATCTTTTCCTTCGTATTAATACTCAATGAAATTAGGCAATTTGTTTGATTTGCAGGTGCGAAGATCAATAAAAAATACTGTTGTATCAACAAATTTTTAAAAAGTGTAATCTTTTATAACGTATTATTCATTTACTTTTTAACATGGTTGTTGAGCAGGTGTCCCATCAAATCTTCCTTTGTCTGCAAATATGCTTTGTTTTCTTTGATAGGTTCCGTAATAAGCGGGATGCGGCTAACAACCTGGATTGAAGAATCTTCAATCGCTTCAATTTTGAGGGGATTATTTGTAATTAGATGTATCGCTTTAATGCCGAGGTCTTTCATAATATCTACTGCAATTCCATATTGTCGGGCATCAACTTCAAGGCCAAGATGGACATTCGCATCAGCAGTATTCAGGCCGGTATCTTGCAAATTGTAAGCTTTCAGCTTGTTGATCAGTCCAATTCCGCGACCTTCCTGACGCAAGTACAAAACCACTCCTCCTTTTTCAGCAACAAAATTTAATGCTTCGTCCAGCTGTTCTCCACAATCACAGCGTTTTGAACCAAACAAATCACCCGTCATGCATTCGGAATGAATACGTAAATAAACGGGCTGCAAATGATCAAAATTTTCGTGTACCATCGCAATGTGTGGCATCATTTCATCTTCATTATCAGAAAAAGCGATCATTCTGAAATTTCCCCACTGTGTTGGTATGCTTGCTTCAACTTGTCTCTTCATACTGCAAAAATAATAATTACATTGCTTTTTAACTTACCTCGATCAAGTTATTCTAACCTGAGTACTCAAAAAGATATTTGACAATGCTGTTCAATTTCAAACTAGATTTAGAATTCTTGATTTAAAAACATCAAAAAAGGCGGAAAGTTTTCTGGCTAAAAAGAAGTTTAGAGATCAATAAAATGCGTTGACCAACTCAGTACCGACTAATATTCAATAATAATATCGTATTTGCTTAAAAGTCCTTGAATTCCAGAAACAGAGAATTTTGCTTTGGTGATTTTGTTCATTTCCGGATCAATGGAAAAATTGGTTGCGGTGCGGAAATCGGCTTTTACCAAAATCGTTTTTTCAAAAATAGCTCCGCTTAAATCACAATTATTAAACTCGGCATTAGTCAAGTCTGAATGGGTAAAATCAACTTCCTGAAGGCTGCAATCTTCAAAACTTGTGTTTTTTAACATTCGCTTAAAAAAAGAAGACAAATTCAATTGGCAAGACATGAATTCTACTGAAAACAAAAAGTCATTACAATTTTCAAAATGCAATCCCAATAGTTTGCAGTTTTTGAATTTTACTGATCTAAAAGCAGTATTCGAAATATTAGCCAGGCTCAAATCACAATTTACAAACTCACATTCTACATAATTGATGTCGGATAAGTTTGAATTTGAGAAATTGCAATTAACAAACGTGCAATCTTCATAATCTCCTTTATCCATTTTCTTGTCTGAATAGTCGATTTCTTCAAATTTCTCCCCTTCTGTAAAAGTTTTGTTCATTTTATTTTCGTTTCAATTATTTGAACTTTTATTTCTTCAAAATTCTAATAAAATCAAGTAAATAAAGCAATAAAAACCGAGTTGACAAAAATCATCTGTAGAATTGATTTAAGTCATTAATATAATCATCCTCCACATATATATTTGCCACATAAGTGATTAGTAACCCAATTTGAATACCTAAAACAATGCTTATGACATTCTTTGAAGCTTCAATTGGAACTATTGTAACGCGGTTTTTCTTACTTATGGCTATTGTAATTATAGCTGGTTTTTCAGGTCAATGGTGGCTTTCGGTATTTGCATTGCCTATACTTTTAAGTGCTATGACAGGAGTAAGTTTTAAAAGAAATAAAAACCAAACTACAAAACACTCCACACTTGATTCTACAAGTAAGAGTGAAGCCGCATAAATCAAATTCAATCTATCTCTAAATTTTCGTATAAAAATTTAAAGGTAAGAATTGGGTATTAAGGTGTCAAGGGGATGTTTCTTCTTTCAGAAGGGGCATCCCTCTTTTATTGAATTTGTAATCTATCCTTTCGATGCTTCCCAAAGATAATTTCCAAGCGGTTGAGCTACTTTAAAATGATCAATCATAATTTTTGGCAAGTCAGGATCCAATACAATTTCAGGTTCGAATTTAGCAAAATAATAAAATTGTTTGTTGGCGATGAGCGGTTGTTCTTTTTCAATTTCCTGAAATTCTTTTGGAATCCGTTTATTTTTTTCCCCTTGTATTTCACCAAATGTATTTTTAAACTTTTTATCGTTAATCAAAGCATTAAATCCTGCTAAGTCAGAAGCGATTTTTTCGCGAACATTCTGCAATGCATTTTTGTCCAACTCATACGCCCCGCTATAAATCCGAGCATCTTCACCACTAAATTGAATGTACAAACCAGGCGTTGATTTATTTTTTCGTCCTCCTGCTGAAACGATTGCAGACACTTGAGTTTTATAAGGGGTTTTGTCCTTGCTAAACCTTGTGTCGCGATAAATTCGAAAAATCGCATCTTTTGGAGTAATCAATACATTGCGATCTATTTTCTGCATATCATCGATTACCACTCCGACAAATGCTTCAAAAGGTTTTTTTACATGTTCTTCGTATCTTTTTTTGTTGGCATTAAACCAGTCCCGATCATTGTTTGCACTAAGATCTCTGATGAATTGAAGAAAATTTTTTGTAAAGTAAGCCATAGTAAGTTTTTTTAGGGTTAAAAAAATTGTGACTGCTGAGAAGTCATTTGCTAAAAATAAGTAAACTAACAAATCACCAAACAACAATCACATCAAAACGGTAATTTTCTCCTTTTAATTTGGTGATTGAAGCGCAATCTTATTTCCTTCTGTGTCCAGGAAAAAAGCCATGTGGCCAATTTCATCTGAGATTTTAGTCTTGGGCATAAGAACTTTTCCACCGGCAGGTTCAACCCGTTTCAACATTGCAGTCAGGTCTTTCCCTCCATTTAAATAAGGTAAGGTACCCTCAGCAGATGGCTTGTAATTTTCACCTGCACAAAGTGAGCCGCCGACGCCTTCTCCTTCCATTGGAAAAAATGCCATTTCGGTACCCATCATTTCCTGAACATGAAGCTCAGCATCAAAAAGAGAGGAATAGAATTTTTTAGCTCTTTTAAAATTAGAAGCAGGGATTTCAAACCAATTAATTGCGTTTGCCATTGTTTTTAGTTTTTAAAGGTTAAGAATTAAATGATAACACAAACCTACAATAAAACTTTTTGTTTGTAAAATGTTAATTTTAAAAAACGTAAATAATGTTTTTTAATAAAATTTATTATTTTTATTGATTATCAGTATATTAAATGAATTTATTTTATAAAAACGTAGTTTTCTATGGCTAAAAAAGATAACCTTTTTTATTTGATAAAGTCCTTGACCAAATCGGAAAAACGACATTTTAATATTTTTTGTTTTAATAATAAGATTTCAAAAAACTATTTCAAGCTATTTGAAACTATTTCTAAACAAAATGAATACGATGAAAGTGCTATTCGAAAAAAGTTTAGAGGCCAGGCCTTCCTCAATCAACTGCACGTTGCCAAAAACTATCTGAACCAGCTCATTTTAAAAAGCCTTCGGAATTACCATTCGAAAATTTCAAAAGATGCAGAAATCAAAGACTTGCTTCGCAATATCGAAATCCTCTTCTCAAAAGAGTTATTCGACCAATGCCATTATGAGATACAGAAAACTGAAAAACTAGCAAAAACATATGAAGATTTTGCTTCTTTAGTTACCATTCAAAAATGGAAAAAACGTTTATTATTGACAACCGGTAAAAAGGATCGCGAAAAAATTCAATTAATTTTAAATCAGGAAAAAGCTGCAATCGATTCCTTGGATCGAATAAATCAGTATTGGATGCTTACCAATCAAATCTTTGATTATGCCAATGACCTGGAAAACAGGTTTTCACAACTCAAATTGATTAAAACGGAAAACAAAATCGATTCGATGGCTGCGAAAGTTATGCATCATCACGTTTTGTACACTTACAATGTCATCAATGGAAAATCTGAAGAAGGATTTCATTACCTGAGCGGTCTGGTTGATTACCTGGAACAATTTCCGCAACGAATTTCCAATGATCCTTCTTCTTATGTAACTGCTTTAAACAATAAAATTAGTTTCTTGATCCGCCAGAAAGAATTTGAAAAAATTGGTCCTTTGCTCCAGAAAGTACGCACTATTCCTCAAAAATACCGCCTCCAAACGAAAAGCAATTTTTCGGTTAAACTCAAACTTCGAACGTATAATATTGAGTTGGAAATATACCGTGACACCCGAAATTTTAAAAAGGGGGAACAATTGATAAAAGAGATAGAGTCGTTTTTGCAACTTCATAAAAATTCGGTTTCCAACGAATATCGCCTCCTTTTATGGTATCAATTTGCCAATATTTATTTTATGAAAAAGGACTATCACCATTCTTTGAAATATGCCAACCAAATTATCGGTTCACGATTTGGTGATTCCATTAACGACCTTGAGCGATATGCTCGTTTGCTCAATTTAATGATCCATCTGGATCTGGATAATATCATTGTTTTGAAATACGCGGTGGAAAGTTGCAGGCGTTTTCTTCGAAAGGTGAAAACAGTGCATGATTTTGAAAAGGTGTTGCTGCGGTTTTTTTCAAAAATATGTAATGCTCCGAAAAGGGAATACCTCATTTTATTTTCTCAATTGAATCACGATCTCTTTGAGGGACCTGAGCAACTCGTTGATGAAAACATCCTCGATTTTCTGGATTTCAAAGCGTGGATAGAAGAAAAGGCAAAATAAATTTCGGTTGTTGTAACTTTTCACTTTTCCTCTTTTTTATTGATCAATACAACTTCCATTTGTGCATCCTCCTTTAATATAAAATAAGTGCCTGTATAAATGAAGTTATAATTCAATTGTTCTCTCATTACTTCAAATTGCCCTTCATTTTCTAGGGTTTTTGCAATCCAGTCAATTGCTTGTAGTCTGTTTTTAAAATACTTTTTCATGGCTTTTTTGTTTTGGTTGAATAAAGATTCATTCTTTAAACTAAAGCAATATAGCTTACTACATAGCCTGATTTCAAGTACAATTAATTGTGGGTTTTAGAAATAAAAAGCTGTATAAAGTAGAAATCTAAAGGGCTCACTCATTCACAAACAATTGATTATCTAGTAGTTACGTTCAACAAGAAGCTGTACTTGAAAATCATTTTTTCATTCAATTACCAAAGATGGATAGTTGTAGAAACTTATTGATACTTTTGATACTCGTTAAGCAAACATTCCTTGTCCAACCAATTGCAGCTTTATGAAAACCGATTTCGCTTTTTTATAAAACATAAGGACCCTTTGGAACTTCCATAAATTATTCGATGTTACACTGTTTTCTAAGACATTGAGTTCTATAAACACCTAAGCCCTAACCTCTCAAATGCTCGATCCAATAAAAAACCTGTTTGTCAATTCCTTTAGCGGACTTTCGCGTGATATCTGGCTACTTTCTGTTGTTACACTTATCAACAGGAGTGGAACTATTGTGATTATTTTTATGACCATTTATCTCACTTCCGAACTTGGTTTTTCAAAGACACAATCAGGAATAGCGATGGCTAGCTTTGGTTTGGGGTCTGTAGCGGGTTCTTATGTTGGTGGTTGGCTCACGGATCGAATTGGCTATTATTCCACCATGTTTTGGTCATTGATGATCAGCGGGTTTTTATTTTTCATATTGATGGAAATGAAAACGATAGAATCCTTCTGCATCATGGTTTTTATAGTAAGCATGATTGGTGATAGTTTTCGTCCTGCAAATTTGGCATCTATTAGTGCTTATGCCAAACCTGAAAACAAAAACCGTTCGCTTTCCCTGATTCGAATGGCCATTAATTTGGGATTTGCTGTCGGAGCAGGGGCAGCTGGTGTTCTAATCGCAACGGTAGGATATAACTGGTTATTTATAATTGATGGAGCCACTTGTATTTCGGCTGCTCTTTTTTTTAGAATGGTACTAGTGGAAAAACCTGATAAAGGAGAAAATATTGAAAAGAAAAGTGACGCTTATATAAAAGGTTCAGCTTATAAAGATCATAGATATCTTGCTTTTGCATTTCTCATTTTAATCAATTCAATAGTGTTTTTCCAATTGTTCTCTACAGTTCCTGTTTACTACAAAGAACATTTTATGCTATCAGAAGATGAAATTGGATACTTTATGTTTCTCAATGGAATAATCATCGTAGTTTTTGAAATGCCATTGATTTACCTTTTAGAAAAGCGTTATAATTTATTGAATTTAATCGTTGCCGGCTTCGCGATGATTGGATTTTCGTTCCTGATTTACAACCTTATTGATCATTGGTTGCTTGTCATTTTAATATCAATTACAGCTGTCAGCATCGGAGAAGTTATTAGTTTTCCATTTAGCAATGCATTTGCTTTAAGTCGTTCTACGCCAGGAAGAAGAGGCCAGTTTATGGGCGTATATACCATGGCATTTTCAACTGCATTTATCATTGCTCCACTTTTAGGAATGCGGATTGCTGAAAATTATGGATTTACAGTACTTTGGTACTTGATGACAGGATTAAGTGTAGTTTCGTGCTCAGGTTTTATGTATTTAAAATATCTTGAGAATAAATCAAAAGCTGCCAGCATCGAAAAGAAACTTCAGGAAATTCATTTAGATTAAACTAAACTATTCCAAAAGCACAAGCCCTCATTTTTGATCAAAAATGAGGGCTTGCGCTTAAATATTTTCCCAGAAGGAAAATTTCAGTAATAAAAAGCAAAACAAAGTACAGTTGGATTAAAACTAACCCAAGGTTACTTTGAAAACGATAAATATCAGAGCATTACCAATTGCCTTAAAGTAGTCCAATTGGAACAGGTTACTTAAAAGTAAAAAAACCAGCCACAAATAAAAGAGGAAGATGAAATAAGGAAACAACCTTTAATATCTTCTCCTGTCTTTGTTAGCAAGTAAATTAGAGGCAAAAATTAAACCTCCTCCCATTATAAATGCTCCTGTTGCAATGTAAAGAATGAGCATAATTCCCAAGCGATTTTGTGAACGGTGTTAAATTCTCTCTTTTCAAATTTTGGATAAAGCTAATTTGAGAAAATTATATTCGTTTTCCAACTTTCATGAATCTTTTTTAAAAAATAATTAACATTTCAAAATTGTCATAGGTAAGAACTATGATTCCTTTTAGTGTTTCAAATTTATTTTTAATTATTTTAACCGGTCATTCCCCTCTCTTTCATGTTAAATTTTCTCTTTATAAACGTATATTGTGCAATGACATTTACAAAACTGTAATATACTCCTTTTAAGTAGCTCGATAGATCATGGATAATAATATTATACAGAAAACGGAAGAATTTGTAAGGAAGCTACTTGCTGACGAACTCTCAAAAGACTTCCTGTTTCATGATCTAAATCATACCCTTACAGTCAAAGATTATTCTCAACTCCTCGGCAGAAAACTAAAACTCAAAAATGATGATCTCGAGATTTTAGCAATTGCTTCTTTGTTCCACGATACAGGTTATACCAAAACTTACAAAGGGCACGAAGAAGAAAGCAAAAAAATCGCCGAAGCATTTTTAACGAAGTTCAGCTATCCAAAAGAAAAGATTCAAAGTATTTTGAAATGCATCGATGCAACCGTGTGGGAAGCTTCTCCGAACTCTACTTTAGAGTCAGTCATGAAAGATGCGGATTTAGCGAATATTGGTGGCGGTTATTTTTTAGAAAAGAGTGCTGCCCTTAGGAAAGAATGGGAGGTTTTTTGCAAAGAATTCTACACGGAGGAGGAGTGGAAAAAGAATGAAATCAAGTTTTTAAAAGAACATAAATATTATACAGAAGTAGCTCAATCCTATTTTAACTCAGGCAAAAAATATAATTTAAAACGTCTTCAAAAACTTGGCAAAAAAGACAAACCAAAAAAAGACAACAGTCCTATTGCCAGCAGTCGAAATGCACAAATGATGTTCAAAACATCATTGAGAAATCACATTGACCTAACCAATATTGCTGACAACAAGGCTAATATAATGCTGAGTATCAACACTTTAATCATCACACTTTCGATGCCACTATTTGCTGGAGTTTACAACGACAACGGTTTTATTTTAGTCCCTTACATAATACTTGCCCTCACGTGTACCCTAACCATTATCTTTGCAACCATGGCCACACGTCCAATCAAAATGTTGGGAAGTATAAAACCAGTAAAAATCAAAGAAGGGAAAAGTAATATTTTTTTCTTTGGCAATTTTTTTAAAATGGGTGCCGATCAATATCACGGAGCTGTAAATGAAGTTATTGGGGATCAGGAATTATTAGAAAAAACTATCATTAATGATTTGTATTATCTCGGAAAGGCACTTGGAGAAAAATACACAAAACTCAGAATAAGTTACACCATATTTATGATTGGAATAACAACGACAGTGATCGCCTTTGCCATTTCATTTTTCTTGTCTGCTTAACAAAAAATGGCGTTGATTTCCTCAACGCCATTTTTTGATCCATCTTTGGACTAATCCTTTTATTCACATTTCTTTCTTGGAGGAGATACAAATACACCTACTTTAAAAAATACTCCATCAGCTGGTGCAACAACCACTGCAGGCAGCGTTTCTCCTTTATGATCAATTTCAGTGAAACTAGTGCTAAAGTTATGAGAATAACCGGTCTCAACATTAAACCAAACCCAATTGCTTAATTGACGTTCATAAGCTACCGCAAATTTTAATTCTGAGCGCTTCATAAAAAACTCAGAAAAATTACCAGTGCTGTTTGTATTGAGATTATCAAGCGAATAACTTCTACTTGCGTATTCTGGCCCAAATAGGATTAAGTTTTTTTCATTAAAATTGTATCGAGCTTTAATACTTACCGGAACGATCGCTTCAATCCCCCATTTATCGTTAAAAGTTTGATTATAAATTCCAAAAGGCAAAACAGGAATTGAAGATTTCACAAAACTACTTCGGAATAATACTCCAGCCCCCCATTCAAAATCTGGACTCGTTTTAACTCCCAATAATAAGCCCATATTTAATTTTAAATATCTATCATCAAAACTTATAACTCCATTATAATCACCATTAAATGAAACATCACCTTTAAATGCCAGGTAAATTTTCTCATTAACAGGTTTTATCATATACAATGAAAGCCTGCTGCTCTTCAGAGATCGATCATGAATCGCATTAAGAATACTTTCGGTACCATCACTTAAATTACTTACACTATATTCTTCACGGTAATGAGCAAATCCCAAAAGAAGTGTAAAATTTGGTTTATGGATCAATGGTGCTTTCAATTTGAAGCTAAGACGATGACTCGAGCTCTTTTGAGGGTTAACATTTTCAATTCCATTATTGGATGGATACACATTCACGCTTGGCAGTATTGTATAATCAAGTACTAGTCCCTTACTTGGTGATTTTCCTAAAACACCAGGTTTGCAAAAAGACCCTCCAATCGGACTTAAAACAAGATCTTGAGCAGAAACGAACTTAACCAGAAAGGAAAGACAAAGACAGATTGCAAATCTCATACGATTACTTTTGATTATTTAAAGCTAGATTTAAGTAAAGTAAAATGTAGAGTCTAATCGATAAAATTTGCGATTTTAAGAAGTTAAAAAAGGAAAATAGTTAAAATATTATTAGGGAATGGTACAATTTATAATAATTATAAATTAAAAACCAGTGGCAATCAAAAAAATATCCATTTTGTTAATATTTTAACATCTTGGTAAGAAATTAAAATAAAAGTGAATTTGATCAAATAACAGTGATGCGCAAAGCTTTTAACCCTTTTACTCCTTGCATTTTACCAAGTTTGAGCTTTTCTATTTCATCCGTGATATATCCTTTCTGGATCAAATAATCGAGATAAGTCGTGTATTCCTGTTTTTCTTTTTCATGGGAATAAACAATTGCAATTTTTCCTTTCTGAGTCAATCGCTGTCCTGTTCCTTCGATCAAAGCCTTGTCGATTCTTTTCTTAAAAATAGCATATCGAATACTGTAAGCGCCATCTACATCAAATTGTTTTTCATCAAGTCGGAATCTGATAGAAAGCGGTGTTCCATGAACCAAGATTAGTTGAGCGGTGCTGAGCAGTATAGGAAGATCTTTCTGCTTATTTTCTAATAAACGGGTTATCTCGCACATCGCGATTAACTGCCATAGCCGCATATTTCTCAAATGAAATTCGTCAAATTTACCTTCTCGCAGCAATGACTGCCCTAAATAAATATCATATTCTACTCCATCGGTTTTGTACTTTTGAAAATAATGGGGAAGCATTTCCTGTGTCCTTTTCTCTTCCTTTTCCAAAAAATCAGAAATCGTATTGTTTATAATTTTCACACTTTCTTCATAAGCTTTTCGCTTTTTATACACCGTCATCAATTGATCGTCCAAACCCTGAAAGTATTTATCCAAGGCTTCACTTATAACCTCATGTTTTGATTTTAGTTGGTCAAATAGCGGATGGATTCCATTTTTAATAAAATCCATTGTCCGAAATTCGTCGTCTGATGAAATCCCTTGTTCTATTCTTTCTATTTCAGCATTTACATTCAGCAAATATTTATCCGCCAAAGGAAAATGAATGGTTTCTTTAGTTAGATTAAGAATTTCTAGGATCTGACCCAGGTTATCCAGATAATCTTCCTGAATTGCATTGTTGCGGATATTCGAAGATCCGATAATATCGACTTGCCCGTATAATGGAAAAACGTCTTTAAAAACAATAGGCTGAACGTTTGCATTTTCCCCTTCTTTTTTACGCCTTTGCATTAACTTGAAGGCAGATTCAACAAACTTCCATTCAACACTGGGATGAAGCGCAGTATATTGATCGCGAATAATGGTTTCAATTTCATTATCGATTTCAATCCTACTTCGCTGCATTGCTGTTCGAAATAGGGGTCTTATTTCCCGCAATTTTAAAGCAGTAAAACTATTTAAATCAAAAGTGTTGGGAGAACCTAATTCCAGGAGACCAATAATCTGATCGTTCTTTTTTATCAAAGGCACCAAAATGATGCTTTTGATATTTTCTTTGAGCAAGTTTTTTTCAAGGATCGTTTTACTTTCATATCGACCTAAATCCTCTAATATTAGCGTTTCTTTGTATTTGCAAACCTTCTCATAAATTGACCCCTTATATTTCTCTGCTAACAGGTTTTTAATCCGTGAGCTTAACAAAGCATGGTGAATTTTATACTTGTGGAACATATCATGCTGCAATGGATAGTCAATAGCGAAAAGCCCCAATCGGAGTTCCGGCAAATTAAAATAGTTTCTCAATTGCTTTTGTAAACGATTGATACTTTTGCGGGCGACCACAGCATCTTTATCTAATAAAATCCGCTTCAATCTGGACAACGACTCATCAACGGTCACATCTATCAGGTTAATACTAACAAGTCCGTGAAACTCAAAATGTGTGGGAGGAATATATTCCAACCAGGTTTCTAAATCATAAATATTACTCAGCAGATAATTAATCTGATCTTGTGTAAGCCGTTTTAGCGGTTTGATTTTTTTTATTTCTACAAACTGAGTATTCAACTCAGATTTAAAGTGCCGTTCTCCACTTTTTTTACCTCTATCAACTGAAAACATCAAAGGTTCATTAAAATTGATTCGCTGGCCGTAAAATGAATTTAAAATCATACAGCAGGCGCGAATAATTGTGGAAGAACGAACCAGATCAGACTCAATATTCAGCGAAATATTAATACCTGCTTTTGTGATCAGTTGTCTTAAAAGAGGTGTAAAATAAAACCCGAAAACATGAAAAGGTTTGCTAGCTAAAGCCAATTGCTGACCTCTTTGTGCCGATGGAAAAATTCCGGTCAATAGCAATTCAACTAAATCCTTATTTTTTTCAAGAAGATCATCATTCGTTATTGGTGCAAGGAATTCCAACGAAGCATCCAGCCGTTTCGTCACCTCATGGGCAATAATTGCTTCACCTGCATCGCCATTGCCTACCTTTTTTTTCCAATGATTGATTAATGAAACAAAACTGAGTTTGGTAGTAAAAGGAAAATCGTGAATCCCAAGCTTTTTTACATTCAATTCCTGTTCGAACACACCGCCACCAGTAAAAAATTTTTTGCCAGAAACTTTTTTGGATTGCGACATAGAGCTTTTTCGCTTTTCTATTGTTTTATATGGTTTATAAAAATAATACCCGTTTCTATTCAAACACTTACTTTCAACTAACATTGCAAAGAAAAATTGATTCAAATGAAACGACAAATGTTAGGACATGACGTTGCAGGATGTCACGAAGTAACATTCAAAAAAACACTAAAACTCATTTGTACCAAATTTTCTGGATAAAGGGATAAGAGGCTAAAAAGCAAAGCCAGCTTTAAAAACAAATCTATTCCCTTCTTCCGCTGTACGAAATAATTCAAAATGTAATACAAAAAAATCGACAGGAGCCATCCAAATTCCGCCTCCGTAGGCTGTGTGCCAGGTTGATGATACTTCGCCATCATGCCAAACACGGCCATAATCAAATCCACCACTGATCCCTAGTGAAAAAGGAACCACATTATTTTCCGAACCAAACAATCTTAATCTTAAATCCAAATCCTGATAAAAAGAAGTTCGGCCTGAAAACCGCTCAGATCTATACCCCCTTAAATTTTCTTTACCGCCAAGCACTGCAGCCTGAAAAAACTCAAATTCTCCAATATTATGCTGCGTTCCAATCCGGGTCGCAAAAACCAGGTTGTTTTTTGCATCAATATTTTGATAAAAAGTCATTTCAGCTTTTATGGGGTAATAGGTTTTATCACTTTCCTCTAGGTTTGTAATCGCTCCCATCGAAGCATGAAATTTTATACCTCGTGTTGGGATTAATTTATCATTGACATTAACATAATTGAGTCCGATTTCGCCACCGGCATAATATTTCGGGTCAAAAATATCAGGAGCTAATCCGCTAGTATCACTTGTAACAAATCGTCCCGGGGTTTTTTCAATTTCAACCACCGCAGCCAACGGCCCTATTGTAAAATTACCATTTCCTCCGGCAAATCGCTTTTTCAAGGCAGGTTTCAAACCTGCAAGCCTTTGCCTGACCCGATTGTAATCAAAATCATCTGTACAAAGGCATTTTGTATCATTGCCCATTCCAAAAAAGTTGACTACAAACTGCGGTGCCTGATATTTTGCTTCTAACAAAAAATCGGTTTTGCCGAAAGCATGAAGAAAATCTCCCAGATACGAAATGTCGAAAGCCTTAGTCGCAAAGGCAAATTTTGCATGAACCAAATGTGTGGCAGAATAGGGATCTTTTTTGAAACCATAATGCGTAAAAAGTAAATTCGCTCCTATTGCAACGCCATCATCCGGATTATATGCAATAATTGGGAGTGGAACTAAATAATCAAATTCGTATTGATAATCTTTTTGATTGTAAATGTTGTTTTCACGAATATTGGAAGTGAGGTCTTTGGTTTCACTGCTTTTCTTTTTGAAGTCGTTTCCACTTTTAGAGTCATAAATTTTAGTTTTCTTACCAAGCCCTGAAACTTTGGATTCATCTTCAAATTCATCTTTATCCAAACCGCCGATAATACGAATCAATGGTCCTTTTTTGACTTTTCCGCTAATCTCAAATTTGTCCTTTCCGTTTAGTCCATACAACCTGATCTCTTTTGTTTCTTTAGTATAAAACAATCTTTGGTAAACGATCGTATCCCTGTCTTTCCCCTTTTTATTGTTGTACATAGTCACCAGGGTTTCGTCATCATTGAGGCGCTCCACTTTAAATTTTTCCTTTTTATTAGTACCAATTACATCTACTTTTTTTGAAACAAACTCATAATGCCTTCGAGCGGTATCCATAAGATTATCACGACGGATTTTTGTGTATCCAGCCAAGCGTTCACCCGTTTCCTGATAAGCTAATTCAGGCCATGTCTTAAAAGCGTTATCGATAGCTTCGTCAGTTAGGTTTTCCTGAATGTGCCTGACTTCTGCCTGCCACTCTTCCCAGCTTAATTCATTGAGAAAGGTACGATCAAAAGATCGCGCTGAATAAGTTTCCCACTTAATATTTTTCACCTTTGGCTTGTAAACTTTTAATTGTTTCATTGCCGGAGAGGTCAAACTAATGGCTCGCGTAAGCAAGCCATCATACCTTGCAAATGGTTGATCTCGGTCCCTGGGAATAGGGCGATAAAGCTTATGCCCGGTTTCTTTATTTTTAAAAGAAGCCCAACGCCATTGGTCACCATGCCGATCCCAGTCGCCTATCACCAAATCAAACAAACGTGATCTTGAGGCAAAGTTTTGATCAACTTTATATTTATGACTTTTTAAAATATCATCAACCACATCATTTGTGCTGATGATATCTTTAGAATTGCCAAATGATGCAAGCCCTCTCCAATCCTTTGCGGGCCTTTCTTCAACCAAATAAACCCCGCCACCATAATCATCATTGGTCCGTCCAAGTGCAGGTTGTTTTGGAATGTAATACATTTCAGGATTTGTGTGATAAATACCAATAGAACTGGCGAGATAAGGAACCACAAAGGCTGCAAAAGGATGGGTGGACAGGTAATTATCTTCTACTAAAAATTCTGAGGCTGAAATTTTATTAAAAGGATAGGGAATCAAACGCGACGGATCTTTTTGCATTGCCCGCATCACCCATTGATTGCCTTGCGAATCCTTTAGTCGTAATGAATTCGTTTGGTTGCCTCCTCCACGCTTAATTGGAGTCATTCCTCCTTTAAAAGTATTTAGATCAAGAACCGGAATATTATAATCATAAGTGTAAATTCCGCGATAATGTTTTCCCAACATCATATTATGAAACCAGCCTTTGTTCTTTACTTTTTTGTCTAAAATATGAGTCGTTAAAGTATCTTTTCTTTCCTCATACTCAGTAAAATCAAACTCAATATCTGTATCAGCAATCGGTAGTTTGTCTCTTATTTTTTTTCTATAAACGACTTTGCCATCCGGATTATCTTTGTCAGTAACCCAAAATTGAACCCAAGCTGATCCGTCTTTATAAAAATCAAGCTGTGAGAACCCTTGTTCTACTTTATCAGAAAAAGCAAATTCACTCCCCTTCCCTAGTTTGACGGGGCTGTTTTTAGAACCTGTACCAGATACTATAAAGAATTGTTTGTCTTCTTCAATATATTGCATGTTATGCTCATGCCCAGCAACAAAAATGAAACTTCCATTGATCTTTGAAGGATGCAATACCGTCTTTTTTAATTCTTTATATTCCTGGTGGGCAACATCCTGAGTACTACCTAAAGTACCTCTCAATATCGCAAAAAAGGAACCCAGGACCGGAAGCGGAATGTACAAATTTTTACTAACCGCCGTCAAAGGAAACAAATGTTGTTTTGCACTGTAATATCCTCCATGAGGGCCATAAGTGTACAAAGGGTGATGCATGGCGATCACTACATTTTTGTTTTTATGCTTTTTTATTGTTTCTCCAAAAAGAAAGGAAAAAGCCTTTCTGCTTTTTGCTTCACAGCCATCGTTTATGCGCGGTTCCTTATCCCAATCCGTCAACCACCATTGAGAATCAATAACAATGATTACCAATCGATCATTGATTTCAATTACTTCGGGGCCACTACAACCATTATCCGGCAAAAAATAATTATCCCATTCTTTTCTTTCCTCTGGATCTTTGCCTCGCATCACGTTTATCCTTTTTTCTAATGTATCTTCTTGCGTCACCAATCCTGATAGTCCGTAATTATACCAGTCATGGTTTCCAGGAATGAACAGAGGGGTCCCTTTGTAACCTTTTAAGATATCAATTTGGGCTTGAAGCCGGTGATTAGCCAGTTCGTAATCTTTAAAAGCAGGATCAGGCGGTAATCCTCCTGGGTAGATATTATCACCAAGAAAAATAACATGACTGGATTTTGGAGCTGTTTTTAATTTCTTTTCTAAAAGTTGTAAGGCCAATGATTTTCCACCCAAACTGGAATATCCAGCATCCCCAATCGTATAAATGGTGTAGTCAAGTTCGCTGTCGTTCGACGGAATATTATTTTCCCAATCTCTCTTATCTTTATCTATAACCATTTTATAGTTTGCACAAGATTGTATAATAAAAATAGAAATTAACAGGAGTAATGCTCTTTTCATGCTCGTAAATATGTTTTTGCAGTAATTTTTAAATTATTAAACCAATTATAATATTAGACTGTGTCCAAATCAAAGACACCTTGTTTCATGTTCTAAGTTACAAATCCAAATTAGGAATGCAAGATAACTACAAAAAAATAACCTTTACCTGCTTTTTATACCACAAATATTTTTTAGAAAACTGTGAAATTTATCCAAATTGGGAAATATCTATTTATTCATATCGCATGATGTTTGCTTAAACAGAAGGTATTCATTTTAATCGCTAAATTGCAAATCCCGAAAACTGATCCATGGATAAAATTACTGAACAAAGTTCAAACTATCGACATCTCGAAAAAATGTCTGTTCGTGAGCTTTTGGAGAACATCAACAAAGAAGATCTTACGGTTCCGAAAGCAGTTAACGGAGTTATTCCTCAAATAGAAAAACTGGTTGCTGTTATTGTTCATAAAATGCGAAATGGAGGACGATTGTTTTACATTGGTGCAGGCACCAGTGGACGATTAGGAATTCTTGATGCTTCAGAATGTCCACCAACTTTTGGGGTTCCCGATGACTGGGTTATTGGTATCATAGCCGGAGGTGATTATGCCATCCGCAACTCTGTGGAATTTGCTGAAGATGATCTTACCTTGCCCTGGAAAGACCTTCAAAAATATTTGATAAACGAACTGGACGTAGTCATTGGAATTGCTGCTTCTGGCACAACACCTTATGTTGTGGAAGCTTTAAAAGACTGTCAAAAGCATCGTATTTTTACAGGTTGCATCACTTGCAATCACAATTCGCCACTTTCAAAAAATGCAGATATTCCAGTTGAAGTCATCGTAGGCCCTGAATTCGTCACAGGCAGCAGCCGCATGAAAGCAGGAACCGCTCAAAAGTTGATTTTAAACATGATCAGCACCAGTGTGATGATCCAGCTCGGACGGGTGAAAGACAACAAAATGGTGGATATGCAATTGAGCAATCAGAAATTATTGGATCGCGGTACCCGAATGTTGATGAGTGCTTTAGAAATTGGTTATGAAGAAGCGAATAACCTTTTAATAAAATACGGCAGCGTCCGAAAAGCAGCGGATTTCTTTAACCGAGTTGATTAGTAAACAATACAAAACCACTATTTTAGAGTTTCAAAAGTTTATGAGTATAAGTAGCTGTCTCACTTTGCAACTGTAAAAAATAGGCGCCGGCCGGAAGTTTCGAACAGTCAATTTTAATAGACATTTGATTATCGAAATGATTCCTAAAAACTTCAACACCATGGGTATTATACAATTTGATTAGAACATTATCTTCCTTTTCTGAAAGGCTAATATTTATTTCGTTTTGAATTGGATTTGGAAAGATTTCAAAACCAAATTCTTCATAATCATTCGTATTTGTAATGATCGTTTCTTCAACGCTTACATCATCAATAAAATAATAAGCACCGTAAGTTCCCGGTTCGCCTGAATACATTGGATTGAGCATGATGCCTGTTGAATCGTCCGTAAAAAAATTGCCAATCGTCAGATAATTATAATCTTCCTGTGCAACGATGGTATCTGAAATCAAAGCCCACTCGAAGATATCATCAACAAAATTGCTTTCAAGGATTTGAGGTGTATAATTTAAAATTCCGTTACCACCAGATGAAATAGGGCTCACAGACAAATGAGCACCTAATTTATCAATTGATTTTTCCATATAATCCCCCAATGAAGCATAAAACGAAATGATATAAGCTTTCCCCGAAACCATCGGCGTATTCAATTGCACCTGCAAATATTCCCTTTGATCAAAACCAGGTATAGTGTAAATAAAAATGCCCGCCATAACCTCTCCTGTTCTGGGCAATTGTGTTCCTTTTAAACCGATTGGTCCTCCATATTGGCTATCCGGTTGAAAATTGTAACAGCTTTGATCAATGTTGGTGAAATAAATATCCGGATTACCCGAAGTTGGAGGGGTCCATTCCACAATCGTCTGGTCGAAGGTCGTCGTTGATCCCATGATCCCGCAAAAGGTCATATTATAATCTTCAAAGCTGGGATTTGGAACCAAATTTTGAGTGTAACAAAGACCACTAACTAAAAGGGAAATCGTGAATGAGAATAGCCATTTTTTCATAGATATTATTTTTTGATGATAAACTCTTTATTCACTTTCAAAGACACAAATTAATCGTTATTGGTTGTAACGACTTAAAAAAATCAAACTCCCAGGCTCCAGCCATCTCGATATTTGCGTTTCACAAATTGATTGGCTTCATCAAAGTTGGTCACTTTCATATTTGGACCATCCCATTCTAATTTCAAGCGGCCTGGAAATTTCCAGGGATCCCAACTCGAAGGTGTTTTTCCAGCTTTAAGCTTTTTCAAATTGTAACTTCGAATTCCCAGATTCCCCATGAGTACCGCTTCTGTAAAAGGACCGGCGTATTCAAATCCTGATGTGGTTGGCGTTCCATCTTTGCAGGCTTGAACCCAGTTTTGTTGATGGCTATCAAAACCTCCTTGGACTCTGGGGATTGAGGGTTCTGGTTCTTTAAAAATTTTATGCATTTTAGTAGGAAGCAAGGTTGGATTTAAACCATAAACACCACACATAATTTTTCCTTTTGATCCTTCGAAAATCACTCCGCCATCACTATTTCCCATCTCTTCATCGGGAAGCAATTCTTCAGGCCTTTTGGGCATAATTCCTCCATCGTACCAAATCATTTCCACCGGCGGCATACCTTCTCTTGCCGGAAATTCCAAATGAACTTTAGAGCACGGTGGGCAACTATCAGGAATATCTGCCAACTGAAAATCACTCACATAAACCTGCCCGACACTCGCTTCTACTGACGTTGGATAACCCAATTTTAAAGCTCTAAAAGGTGGGTCAATCACATGGCAGCCCATATCTCCAAGTGCTCCAGTTCCGTAATCCCACCATCCACGCCATTTGAATGGAAGATAAGCTGGATTATAGTCCCTTTTTGGAGCAGGCCCAAGCCAAAGATCCCAATCGAGTTCTTTTGGAATTTCAAATTTTCCAGTTGGTGTTTGAATGCCTTGAGGCCAGATCGGGCGATTGGTCCAACAATGAACGCGAGTAACTTCGCCAATTGTCCCAGCCTCTATCCATTCAATGATTTTTCGGACACCATCGCCTGATGCTCCTTGATTTCCCATTTGGGTGACCACTTTGTACTTTTTCGCAGTTTCGGTCATCATCCGAGCTTCATAAATATTATGTGTCAACGGTTTTTCAACATAAACATGTTTCCCTAATTGCATGGCTGCCATGGCGATCACAGCATGCGTGTGGTCAGGAGTAGCGACCATTACTGCTTCAATGTCTTTTTGCTTTTCGAGCATTTCCCGAAAGTCTTTGTAACGAACCGCTTTGTCATATTTTTTAAAACTATCAGCTGCCCGATTATCATCTACGTCACATAAAGCAACGATATTTGAAATCCCATTTTGGGTTGCCCCTTTCAAAATACTTTGTCCTCGCCCCCCTGCGCCTACGCCTGCGATATTTAATTTGTCACTTGGTGCGATAAAACCAACACCTCCAAGCACATGCCTCGGAACGATGGTAAAGCCAGTGGCAACTAAACTCGTTGTTTTGATAAATTTTCTTCTTGAAAGTTTCTTTTTATCTTTATTCATCAGAGACTGATTTCATTAAAATATTTGAAAAATTTTAAGCGGTCTAAAGTATCCAAATTTATTTCATTTACAAAATAATTAAACAAAGAGAAAACAAGGAATCACAATCATCGCCAATTATAAATTTAAACCGATCAAACAGCTCATCAAAAAATACCCGGAAATAGCTTTTATCCTGCTAACCTTAGGAATGGTGTATGGTTTGCTGCTGCCTTTGTTGGGCCTTGGGATCGAAAAAGAAACGCTGAGGCCACTTAAACTTTATTTTGCATTTACGCCTTTGATCGCAGTGATAACGATTAGTCTTATACTAAATGGTGAAGAAGGTGTTCGGCAATTGTTTCAAAAATTTAGACTTCGGGGCTTTGCTCACAAATGGTTTTTTCTTTCCACCTGGAGTTTTAGTTTAATCGGTGCAACCGCAATTGTTTCTCGTTTTTTTTATGATGGATTTTTTCCACCATTTGAAGATTTTGGGCCAATTGACCAAATGCTTTTGTATTCGTTGCCATTGTTTTTGTTTCCAGGGTTTACAGAAGAATTTGCCTGGAGAGGTTTTTTACAATCCCGTTTACAACAAAAATTCCAATCGGTTTACGCCTGTATTCTTGTTGGTTTGGTTTGGGGAACCTGGCATTATCCGGATTTCCTTTTAGGAAATTGGGAAACGACAATCTATTCCCAATTGAGTTTTTTCACTTTTATAATCGCAGCTTCCATCATTATAGGCTGGCTATTCATTCAGACTGAAGAAAACGTTTTCATTGCAATGCTGGCACATTTTGGAGCGAATATCGTTTTTACTTTTTCACCAATTTTTAACATTTATGAAGAAGGTAGTTTTACAACCATTAGCTTATATATTGGATTCGTTTGGGTGGTTGTATTTCTAATCGTTTGGAAATTTGGGATGAACTTGCAGCGAAAAGATTTTGTGGAAGAACCTGTTTAAGTTGATTGTATTTTTCCTAAAATGTTATTTCTTTTCCTAGGCTTAATTCTAAATAATTTCGAATGGCTAAAAAGTCGCCTAATTTCCCGACTCTTCGTTCCGTTCTCACCTTAATAGCTATGGCTATTAGGTTCCGGGCATGCCTCGATTAGAAAAATTTTCCACCCCTTTTAACTCATAAAACCATTTTAGAATTAAGCCTAATGATCCAATTGGCTACAAAAATATTTGGAACCCAGGACAACCAACTGATGATCACATATGAAGGTAAAAATTCCATTCCAAAAACCTGAACAAATATCGGAATCCAAAGCCGAAGGGTAACCGCGGCCAGAGTAACTGCAAAGCTTCTAATCATCCAAGCCTGATGACCAAGAATATCTTTTTTGCGAATACTAGTCCATGCTTTTGCGGTACAAAAAAGCCAGGTGGCTGCCATACTCATAAATCCAAGCGATGCAACCCAGCCTCCATCAGCAAAATAGGCGATAACAAAACCAGCCACTCCTCCAACCATGCATGCTACTACGTAAACTTTACCAAGATTTCGATGTGCTTTTAAAAACTTCTTTCGTAGGAATGGCATAAACTGAAAAGGGCCGCTCATCAAAGCGATGATACCTGGAATGATATGCAGATAAAAGAATATTAAATACAACTTACTTTTAAGCAGTTCTCCTTTTCCGGTTAAAAAATCCTTTATTTCAAAATCCAAATATCGCATGGAAACTAGCCCCACACCAAAAGTCAAGAAAAATAGTAAAAAGCGCCAAATGTATTTCATCGCCTGGTTTTATAATACGCCCATTTTTTCTAAATCTACTTTCAATTGTTCAGGAGATTGGAAATGTATTCCTTTGATTTTCAGCGCCTCTGCTGCTTTTATATTTCTTAGCGAATCATCGATAAAAACAGATTTTGGTGCTTCTATTTCGTAGCGATCCAAAATCAATCTGTAAATTTCAGGATCTGGTTTTTTCATCTTCTCTACTCCAGAGACCAGTATTCCTTCGAAAAGTTGCAGGAATTCGAAATTTTTCAAAGCATAAGGAAAGGATTCTGCCGACCAATTGGTCAAAGCTACTAATCGGTGTGTTTTGTTTCGATGTAATTGTTCAAGAATGGTTACTGTTTTTTCGATTTTCCCTCCGAGCATTTCCGTCCAGCGGCCGTAAAATGCCTGAATTTCCTTTTCAAACTTTGGGTGCTGAGCAACTAAAATTTCGGTTGCTTCTTTAAACGATCGGCCCGCGTCCTGCTGTTCGTTCCATTCTGGAGTACAAATTTCCGAAAGAAAATAGTCTATTTCTTTTTCGTCCTCAAAAATCTTCCGATACAAATGTTTTGGATTCCAGTCAATCAATACTCCGCCTAAGTCAAAAATTACAGTGTCTATTTTATTAGTCATTTTAGTTTGGAGTTTGAAGTTTGTGGTTGATTTTGAGGAGTGAGTTGACAGGGGCGAGGAGCGAGAGATCAATCCGCACATCCACGCATCTGCATATCAATGAATCCGCACATCCGCCTATCAACTTTCTCTCGCTACTTTTTCAACTTGTTCCCAAACGCGAAAAACATTTTTATAACATATTTTAGCAATGTCTTCTTCCGAATAGCCGCGTTTTAAAAGCACATAAATCAAATTGGGATATGCCGAAACATCTTTCAATCCGGTTGGAAGAGAATCGCCAACGCCATCAAAATCAGAACCGAAACCAACGTGGTTCACTCCAACTAGTTTGACAACATGATCGATATGATCGGCTACCAATTCAACATCTGCGTAAAACATTTCTGGGTGTTCTTTTCTAAAATTTTCATTAATTTGTTTTGCTTCGTCAGAGCCTTCTTCTACCCCTTTTTCAACTAAAATTGAGTCGATCATTTCTCTCGTCTGATCTCTGTTTTCGCGTAAATTTCCATCAAGAAAAGTGGAACCAAAATTGATTTGAATGACGCCATCATTTTCCGCTAACTTTTTAATCATATCGTCGTTCATGTTGCGTTCAAAATCTGGCGTGAAGTGTCGAGCTGATGAATGTGAGGCAATGCAAGGCGCTTTGGTAAGCTCCATCACCTGATAAAAGGCACTGTCTGAAACGTGTGAAATATCAACCATGATCCCTACATCATTCATTTTTTCAACGACACTTCTTCCAAAAGGACTCAAACCGTTCCAGGTTCTTGTTTCATCGTAAGAACTATCACAAATCTGATTGTCCTTAGAATGTGTCAACGTAATATATCGAATGCCTCTTTTATGAAAATGAATAATATTACTCAGGTCATTTTCGATTGGTGCACCATTTTCCATTCCCATCGGAAGAGAAAGTAACCCCTTTTTAAAATTGGCTTTTATATCTTTTGGAGAGTTGCCATTAGCAAATTTGTCTGGATGTTCTAGTATAATGCCATGCACCATATCAATCAATGAATCCGCCAGTTCTTTAGCGCCACCATCTTTTTGGTAGGATGAAGGAATATAAATGGACATAAATGGCACATCAAGCCCTCCTTTTTTTGCCCGGACATAATCAAAATCTCCTTTATCCGTAGCTACCGGTATGCCCAAAAATTCTTTCGTAAAACGAAAGTTGGTAACGCGCAGCCGATAGGGAAGATCGACATGCCCGTCAATAATAATGTATTTGTGTGCAAGTTTGTCTGCGAGTGCTTTTAATTCTGCATCAGACTTGATAGCGGTTGTTGGCTTTGGGCTACATGAACTAATTAAAAAAATGGAAACGATAAAAGATAAAAGGGTAAATCTCATGTCTAATTTTTTATAAAACCCTAAAATTAGAAAGTATCCTTCAAAAGGATTATTTTAAAGGGTTTTCTTTTTTTAAAAGTTCAATAACCTCTTTCAAATTATTAAAAATCTATAATCTACAGACTATGGCACGCAAAGGGTCAAAGAACGCAAAGTATTCTTTTTTAAGAATTAGTTTTTTAGCTGGCTTAAAACAAACAACATTTCCCTACCGATCTGATGGCATCTTTCATCATATTTCTGGCGTTCCAGTGGCGTTCCATCAAAATCTTTTGGGTCTTCAAAAGGAAGCGAAAGCCTAAAGTCAGTTCCAACCACAAATGGACAAGCTTCGTCCGCTTCAGAACAAACCATGACGGCTGCAAATTTTTCCTTTGGATTTGGATCATCGTCATATTTTTTTGAAAAGGCAAGATAAGGTTTCATCGCCTCCTTCCATCGGATTTGATAGACAGGGTTAGTATTTTTTGCATCGGAAGTTGTGATTTCAAAACCTGCTCTAAGCAGTGCTTCAACCGCTCTTGGATTGAAAGTAGTTCCTTCCGTACCTCCAGAAAAAGTTTGGATCTCAGGTAATTGGTAGAAATCTGCTCCTACAGCCAGCCAAATTTGTCCAAGATGGCTTCTTCTGGAATTATGGGTACAAATCACAATGGTTTTGGGTATTTCCCCTTTTGCGATTTTACCGGCAATGTAATTTGAAAGCGACAACAATTTTGCTTTCCTTTTGGAAGAAATCAAACCAAATTCTTTTTCAAGTCCTTCGCAATAATCCGCAATGTTTTTAAAAAGTGTTTGGGTACTCATTTTGAAAATTTAATTATGCACAACAATTTTTATTCATTTGGATGGGCGGACAGACAACCGTTCCGAAGCTGCAAAAAACACAGCAGTCTCCTTCAAGGGGCTTTAGCATTTCCTGGCAATTTTCACATTTATAAAAATATTGGCAAGCGTCCGTTGGCGTGTTCTCTTCTTTTTCAAAACCACATTTCGGACAAGTGATGGTTGATAATAAAATGACTTTTTGCGTTTCCAATGTTTCATTGTTCTTGTTATAAAACTGAAATATCCCCAAACCCAGCAATCCTGCTCCAATCGCCATAAAAGGCCCGCTAATTTTTTCTAATCCTGAACTTAAACTTGCAAGTCCAGTCGCGCTTCCAAGCAAAATGGCCAACCAAGGGAGCCAGCAACAACTTGTTGCTAACAGAAAAGCAAAAGCACTCCCGGTAATCGATTGTCTAAAATCTAGTTTCATTTTAACAACAGCCGCTTCCGGGTTTACAATCATTTGGATTAGCGATCAGGTCTGAAAGGTTTATTTTTTGTTTGTTGTCAGGAACGCCACATTTATCGAGAGCCAAACAATCTGTTTGCTTTGAACGCAAAACAAAATGGCTGCCATTGAAATCGAGGTTGTATTTTCCGATCGTGTCAGCCTGGTATTCCACTTCAATGTCCAAATCTTCCAAACCAAGTTCTCTTTCGGAAAGCGCAATGATATCGATTAATTTTTGAGGTTTTAAACGGTGATCAAAATCTTCTGCAAACCACAATTGAAAGTTGATTACTTTTTCTTTTCGAATCGTTCCGCCACAATCGATAAAGTTTTTGGTAATGCTTCCAATCTCCGTAACATGAAAATGTTCTGGAATGACGGTTCCGTTTGGCAACTCAAAGTTTACTTCCTGCGCGGTTTCTAATATTGTTTTTACTTCGGATAGTTTCATTTCAAGTCTATTTTTCTATTTATTTTTTTAATATTAAAAGAACAAAGTTATCATTTATATTTCAACTCGTTTCCATCGCCCCAACCTAAAAACTAAAATACAAATCAATGCTAATATCGATTCACTAATAAATATCGACCAATAAACACCAGGAGGGCCATAATTTTGTTGAACCAAATACCATGCAAGCGGAATTTGTATCATCCAAAAAGCCACAAAATTTATAGCCGTCGGCGTATAAGTATCTCCCGCTCCGTTGAAAGACTGACTCAAAACCATTCCATAAGCGAAGAAAAGATACCCTGCAATGATAATTTTTAAGCTCAAGGTCCCGGCTTCGATCACTTCCGGTTCTGTACTAAAAATGCCAATAATTGCCTCAGCATTTGTAAAAAAAACAATCGAAACCGTCACCATAAAAATCATATTAAAAAAAGCTGAACGCCAAACCGATTTTTCAGCACGGTCTGGTTGTTTGGCGCCAAGATTTTGGCCCACCAAAGTTGCCGCAGCGTTTGCAATTCCCCAAGATGGAAGAATAGTGAAAATGATCACTCGAATTGAAATAATGTAACCCGAAAGCACCATTTCACTAAAATTGTTGGAAATAATATAAGTCATAAAAATCCAACTTGCCGATCCGATAAAAAACTGGAAAAAACTTCCGGAACCGATCTCGATCAATCGCCAAATCACTTTTAGTTTAACCTTGAAATAGCGAAGACTGATCTTTATGATTGATGATCCTTTAAACAAAACATACAACTGAAATAGAACACCGGTTCCACGACCAATGGTTGTGGCAATTGCCGCGCCTTCGACACCAAAAGCAGGAATCGGACCAAAGCCAAAGATAAAAATGGGATCTAAAATGATGTTTAAACCATTGGAAAGCCAAAGTACCCGCATGGCGATGGAAGCATCTCCTGCTCCGCGGAATACACCATTCAACAGAAAGATGAGCATGATAACAATATTGCTCGCAAAAATGATCCTCGTATAACCAATGCCACTCGCGATCAATTCGTCGCTCCCCCCCATAATGCGCAGTATATTTTCTGCAAATACGAACCCTAAAATTCCTGCAACAACCGCAATCGATGACGAAAGGATAATTGCCTGAGCAGCAACTTTCGCGGCCTCTTTAGGTTTTTTCTCGCCAACTCTTCTAGCTACCATCGCCGTCGCGCCCATCGCCAAACCAATCGCCAGAGAATAGACAAGCATCAGAACAGACTCTGTCAGGCCAACTGTATTTATTGCATTTTCGCCAATCCTGCCAACAAAATATATATCAACCACTGCAAAAAGCGATTCCATGACCATTTCCAGAATCATCGGAATAGCGAGCAAAACAATGGCCCTATCAATGCTCCCTCTGGTGAAGTCTTTTTCCGTCCCGCGGATCGCGTCAATAAATAATCTCAGGGTTTTAGTCATTTTAAAAAAAGAGAAAGGTTTACCCGATGGCAAGGATTATAAATTTATATAAAAAAAATTATACTTTGAACGAGATAAAAAAGCGATTTTCAATTCCTTTTTTCAACGTCAAAGCAAATGCCGACAAAGGGATGAATTAATTTTGAGAATCACAAATTTATCCCGTGTCGTGTATAATACTTCATAACAGACTTTTACCCAACAACAGGATTTTTAAATCCGTTCAT
Organism: Saprospiraceae bacterium; assembly: GCA_965220465.1. Lineage (GTDB taxonomy): Bacteria > Bacteroidota > Bacteroidia > Chitinophagales > Saprospiraceae > JAHDHW01. The sequence continues at coordinate 178,045 of CBDCPZ010000015.1, forward strand.
TGATTTTGAATAAATGAATTATTAAATTTCCAAGCTCATAAAAATTTCGTTAATTTTTTGACCATCAACTCTGATAGCGTCCTTCTCAATGGAATATTTTACAAATCCCAAGTTTTCATAAAACTTTAATGCATTTTCCTGAGGTTGTGTAACAGAAAGTATAATTTTTGAAAGGCCTTCAATTTTTTTTGCTCTGCCAATAGTTTCAGGCATCAACTTTTTGGCGATTCCTTTTCCTCTGAAATTCGGTTTCACGTACATTCCCCAGATAAAAGATTTGTGCTTTTTTTTGAGTTTTTGTTCTCTAACAAAGCCAACGATACCTACCAAATCCTCTTCTTTGAAATATCCCAAAATAAAATTTTCATTTGTCCGGTTTTTCAAATTTTGGAAAGTTCGATTTCGATCAATGCCTTCTTCAAATGAAGCACCAAATGCCCGCGGGCTTTCTTTCAGGCCTAGCATTCTTAATTGGATAAATGCGTCTGTATTTTTTTCCGTTAAAACTTTAATCATTACACATTTTTGAACAATAAATAACAACAAATTAATTCAATTTAAGAAAGTCTTTGTATTTAAAAGTAGCTTCTGTTACATTTGAAGGAATACTTTAAAACAAGTGCAATGAATAAAAAACATGATGAAAATAAAATTCATGGAACCAGCAATATTGGTTTTCTCAATCGATTTCAAGACTACCTCGGAGAGTTTGTGTATGGCGGTATTGATGGAAGTGTAACTACTTTTGCAGTGGTAGCAGGCGCTGTGGGAGCTAGTCTGGATTCTTCAATAATCATCATCTTAGGTTTTGCTAATCTTTTTGCTGATGGTTTTTCAATGTCTGTCGGGAGTTATCTTTCTTCAAAATCCGAACGAGATAACTACAATAAACACAAAAAGATCGAGTACTGGGAAGTAGATAATATTCCTGAAGCAGAAAAGGAGGAGGTTCGGGAAATTTACCGCGAAAAAGGATTTGAAGGAGACTTACTCGAGAAAGTTGTCAACGTAATCACCAGTGACCGCGATCGCTGGGTAGACGTGATGATGAAAAACGAATTGAACATGATTGAAACCACTAAATCTCCTTTTGCAATGGGAGCGGTTACATTTATTTCATTCATAATAGTTGGGTTGATTCCGTTGATTCTTTACGTTTGGGACTACTTTTTCGGATTTCAAGGCAACTTGTTTTTATCTACTTGCTTATTGACTTCAGTTGGATTTATTGTAGTTGGCTTTTTGAAAACTTATGTCAACGAAACCAGTTGGATAAAAGGGATTTTGGAAACATTGGTTCTCGGAGCAATTGCCGCAGCCGTAGCTTATTATGTGGGCGATATTTTAGAAAAAATTATTACACAATAATGTTGTTCAAAAATAAAATATTGGAGCTGCAAGACGCTGATTTTTATGATTTATTATATTTAAATATCCAAAACAATAAGACTTTTGAAATACCTTGATTTAAGTTTTTTTTAAAATTTGAAAACCTTTAATAAATTATTGGATTAAAAAACGCTGAACGTTCAGCCTGTTTTATCCCTTCTTGCAGCGGAAAGAACAAAACAAACGCACAAAAAGAATTAGCCAGAACAAGTCAATATTTTAAAAACCCAAGATTACTACTTTTTCTACCTGAAGGTAATCTCCTTTTCGAATTTTAATAAAATAAAATCCTTTTTCAGGAATAGAGATTTGTTTTTTTGCCGTGAATGCTTTTTGATGAAATAATAATTTACCGGATAAATCATAAACCTCTACCTGCCAATTAGAATTAATATCCGTATCCTGCCATTCTACCCATATTTCTCCATTGGAAGGATTTGGATAAATCAAAACTTGGGTTTTAACTTCCAGATCAATCGTGCTGACGGGAAGCGATTCGACAAGGATATTTTTAGTTGTGTTTGTCTCAATTGCAGGGTTTAAATCAAAATAAATAGTTGCAGTATTTAGAATAATTGTTGAATCCGATAGCCCTGGAAGAGGTGTAATCTGGTATTTAACATATCCCTGGCTTCCGAGATAATCCTGTTCCTCTGGAGGGAGATTAATATCATTGAATCTAAAAACCACTTGTCTGTCCGATTCGATAGTTGTCGTCATCTCATGGCTACTGGAAACAATTTGAAAAGTGGAAATATCCAAAGATGGGTCAATGATATCCGAAACAATAATATCCTTGGCAGGGTAATTTCCCATGTTTTGAAACCTAATGGTATATTGGATCGGGTCATCAAATAAGGAGTAGTTTGAAATAGATGCTCCAATCGGAGTAGCCGTTTTGTCATTCGGATCGTAGGAGCAAAGCAACTCTTCATTAACAGTTACAGATTGGTTATAATTGTTGGTAATAATCTCTGCGGTAAAATCATATTCCTGATCGAGGGCTTCGACGCCTGGGGTAGATAAAACCAGTTTGTAAGTTCTTGAATGCATAAAACCCAAATCGTAAAAGTCCAGGTTACCTGGTAATTTCCAATATTTGAAACTTCAGGATATGAGCTCGAATAATTGAAATCCGAGTCAAAACTGAAATTAATTTCTCCAGAGATCTTAAGGTATCCTTCATTCCTGAAAGTCACCCAAATATTAACCTCGCTATTACAAACAGAAGGGCCTGCGACTACATCAACACTCACACCGGAAGGAATATCTTCGGTCCATGTTCCAAAATTCATATCCACAATGGGTTCCTCATTAAAAAAAGTATCTAAAATACTTGGTGAGGTGGGTACAAAAGGGGCTGATGGCTCATAGGTGATCTGATAATCTCCAATATTCTCAGGATAAAAACTATAGGCTCCAATACTGTTAGTGATGGCGGTGATACTATCCGGCAACAATAATATTTGTTGATTAGGGAGTCTGGCGTCTTCATTACTATCAAATTCTCCATTTAGATTTGCATCAAAAAAAGCAATGCCATTAATGCTTTCTTCTGGGTGGAAATCCGTCAAAACAGAAACGCCTGCTGAATGCAAAAACCAAATATCTCCACTTATTGAATCAATATGAATATTTCTGACATAGTTGGCTCCAATGTTAGAATTAGTTACATCAAATACAATGAAATCAAATCCATTCCAATACATGGCACCTTGTGGAACGCCTAACCAGTAATTTCCTAGTTGGTCTTGCGCTATACAATTCACTCCGGATGGCTCCAAACCAAAAGAGAATATTTCCCAGTTTGAGCCATCATATTTTGCAAGGCCTGCTCCAGACCGTACCCAAACATTTTCATTATTATCCAGATGAATCTCATGGACAGAACCTTCAATCGGAGAATTGCTGCTGTCAAAAATGGTCCATTCGGTACCAACTTTTCTGGCTAATCCTTGTCCATAGCTCGCTACCCAAATCGTTCCATCAGACAACACTTTTACAGAACCTACATGATTGCCCAAAGGAGAATTGCTTTCATTGAAGTAAAACCAATTGCCATTCATGTATTGAGCCAAACCTTGTTGAGAGGTTCCCACATAAACAGTACCGTCATTGCTCACATCTACGCTTAAACAACTTCCATTACCTACGGAAAAAGTTTCAAATGCAGATCCGTCATATCTTCCAATATCTGTGTCTTCTGAGCCACTACTATAAAGGGCAAACCACATATCACAGTTGGTCGGATCAATGGCTGCTTCCCATGGCGATCCTGCAAATCCTGTCTGACTTCCTATAATATTTTCCCAATTTTGGCCATCAAATTTGCTAAGGCAGTCATCTCCAATAACCCAAACATTATTATCACAATCTGCCACAATGTTGTCATAGTAATTGGTACACAAAGGAAAAATTTCTGTATTATAGGAAGAGTAGGAGTTTCCTTCAATTTTATACACTTTTGGTTCAAGATATCCGCTGTAAGATGCCATCCACCAATTGCCTTGTGGATCAACCATGTGAAGTATTGGTTCACCTAGCCCAGGCAAGTCCGGAATATCCGATTCTAACCAATAACTCCATGTAGTACCGTCAAAAGAAGCATAAGACCTGGTATTTATTCCGTTTGAATTATAAAGGTCAAACCAAAAGTTACCATTGTCATCCTGGAAAAATTTGTAGGCAGAACCAGGGAATGCCTCGTTTTCAACAGTCCAGGTAGTTCCATCAAATTTTAGGATTCGATAATCATAATCATAAGTGTTAGTTACAGTCGTATTTAACCATAAATTGCCCTGATTGTCAATTTCAATTTGGTTAATCCTTTCATGCTCTTTTAGTGGGGAATTTGTATAATCGTATGACTCTGTTATTTCTACTCCATTATATTTACCGATATTTTTGTCGTAAGCAACCCATAGCTCTTCTGTATTGATAAAATCAAAATCGATTAAATTGCCGATAAAGGAATAGTCCAGAAAAGGCTCATCATGATTTTGAAATTCATTTCCATCATAATTAAAGAGTCTTTTACATCCATGACAGTTTCCATCTACATTAGAAAAAAACCAGGGATTGCCGTTGGGATCCAATTTAAGATTTACAATTTGAATCAGCGTGTCTCCTGTATTTATATAATAAAACTGTTCCCAATTTATTCCATCAAATTTAAAAAGGCCACCATTTTCTCCTCCAATCCATTTGGTACCATCGTCTGCTATTTCTACCTCTCTTATCCCGGTTCCTCTAAGTCCACTATTCCATGCCTGGAAAATTTCCTTGTCTCCGGTTTGAGTGTTGATTTTAATCAGCCCGCCCCCGGTGCCAACCCATAATAGATCATCTTCCAACTCCATATCCCAGATATTACCGTCATTAGCATAGTTGATCCAGGAGGATTGAGCGTATAAACCAATAGAAATAAGTAAGAAAAGGAATGTAATTGATCTTTTCATAGCTAGAAGGTTTTAAGAAAAACATGATAAAATAACAGGGGCAGTTATTATGTTTTTACTAAAATAACAAAATATTGGCATATGTACAAAGCAATTAGGTGTTAAATGTCCAGAAGAGAGCCACAATAACAGTTTACTTCTCTGAAAACTATACTCATTTGTTGAAAAATCAATATCATCAGTATTTTCTTTTGCCCATTTTAAGTCCATCCGACAGGTTTTGGATATTGCTTATTAATTAGGCTTTAATCAAACAAAAAACGCTGCTTTTTTATATTTAAAAAAAATACACACTAATTATAGAATTTTAAAAATACATTTTTGTAAATTTAAACGCGATAAAATATATAGGCTACTGTAAAACAGTCTGTTGCGGCATAGGGTAAGAGGGTAGGTTAAAGTTGAAAAAATTGATTCTATCATAAACCTCAAACCAATTCTTATGAAAAAGTTTTTAAAAATCCTCGGTATTATTATTGGGGTGGTCATCCTTCTCATCGTTATCGCTGGGGTCACAATTAACACTAAAGGCATACCGTCCTACGAAACTCAAGACTATAAATTGAAAGTCGAAATGGACAGCGCCAGTATTGCCAATGGCGAAAGGCTTGCTGCCATGCTATGCAGCGCTTGTCATCGCGGCAAAAACACGGTTCTTCTCGAAGGTCGCGAAATGGATGAAGACCCAAAATTTGGAAAAATTTGGTCAGCGAATATTACCAATCATCCTGAAAAAGGACTGGGAAGGTATACCGACGGCGAGCTTGTATATTTACTACGAACAGGCATCAAAAAAGACGGGCAATATTCTCCTCCATGGATGGTAAAGTTGCCTCACATGGCTGACGATGACATGGAAGATATTATCGCATATTTACGATCAGATCACCCTTCCTTGCAAGCCTCTGAAACAGTACAACCCGCAAGCCAACCGAGTTTTTTAGTAAAAGCACTTTGCAACCTGGTCTTCAAACCCTATCCCATGCCAGAGCAAAGAATCGAGATACCTGATCCAAATGACAAAGTTGCTTATGGAAAATATATTGCAAACAGTGTTTTACAATGCTTTGAATGCCATTCTGCTGATTTTACAACCAATGATACCTATACTCCAGAAAACTCACAAGGCTTTTACGGCGGTGGAAATAAAATGCCGGATATTGACGGCAATGATATTTTTTCTGCCAATATAACAATGAGCAAAAGTACTGGAATCGGTAATTGGACCGAAGAGGAATTCGTGAAAGCGGTAAAATTTGGTTCTCGTCCGGATGGAACGCCAATCATGTATCCGATGGATAAGTTTTCGTTATTGAGCGATGACGAAGTCAAAGCTATTTTTGCTTATTTGCAAACCGTTCCAGTTATTGAAAATGATATAAAAAGTAAAGCTTTGGAATAGCGAAAAGGTTTTATTTTTTATGAAAAAAACTTATTCCCGGACTCTTCAAAATGAAAAGTTCGGGATTTTTTTACTCGGTGACATAAGTCTGAACACAGTAAAAAAGGTAAATCAAATTGATTACTAATAGAACAGCAAAGGTCAATTTCCATTCCTTTGGTTTTAAAATAAAGGAAAAAATCAAAAATAGCGTCGCACTTCCTAAAGACAGTTTGAAAGGATAAACAACCGCTGGGATAATCCGCGTAAATCCTGAGCCACTCGCCATTGCATTTTCGGGGCGAAAGACATTTGCCAGAAATACAACAGTGGCAATCATCAAAAAAGCAAGTCCAACTTTTTTCAAAATGGAAAATAACATAATCCCTTTTTATAAATCGATCAAAAATTGAGTTCTATCCAAAACAACATTCAAAAATCAAAGTTTAAAAAACTTCTTTACATTTTTACAAGCAAGATGTTATAAATTTGAAAACAAATTTGCTTGAATTTTATTTTATCACATAAACCCCAAAGTCATGACTTCATCTAAAATCATTAAAATTGCAATTGGATTTGGAATAATATTTTTTGCAGTATATATACTTTACATGGCCTTGCCATATTTAATTACCCTGGCAGGTAATATTTTATATTTAAGTGGAGCCTTAATCTTTTTAAATTATTGGGGGCTACGTTTTTGTGCGGTTAATAAAATGGATGTTTAAATAAAAATAGCAAATCATGAATAACTTTAAATTTCTTCGTATCATTTTTTGGGCAATTTTGTTGTTCGGCGGTTTCTTTGGTGGCGTAGCCTGGAACAATGGTTCAACAAAAGATACCTCAAAAGAAAATCAACAGTTTTTAACAGAGCAAGGCGAGCAGGCTGATGGCAACACATCAAATCAGTCCTATCGAAAAGATTTGAATGAAGATGAAAAAGCGACTATTTCGTTATTTGAAAAAGCAGCCCCATCTGTAGCTTTTATCACTACTTCGAATTATCGCCGGGATTATTGGACCAGAAATATCACTGAAATTCCGCGAGGAACCGGATCTGCTTTTATTTGGAATAAAAAAGGGCACATCATCACCAATTTTCACGTCATTCAGGGAGCAGATCGAGCGCAGGTGACGCTGGCCGATCAAAGCAACTGGGAAGCAAAAGTCATTGGTATCGCTCCCGAAAAAGATTTGGCTGTTCTTCAGATTGAAGCGCCAAATGATAAACTATTTCCAATTCCCGTAGGTACTTCCGACGACCTTTTGGTTGGACAATCTGTCTATGCAATCGGAAATCCTTTTGGGTTGGACCAGACTTTGACGACAGGTATTATCAGTGCTTTAGGAAGGGAGATTAATTCTGTTGCAGGATTGCCAATTCGTGATGCTATTCAAACCGATGCAGCAATCAATCCAGGTAATTCCGGTGGGCCGTTGTTGGATTCTAAAGGCCGGCTTATCGGAGTGAACACAGCCATTTACAGCCCTTCGGGCGCTTATGCCGGTATTGGTTTTTCGATTCCGGTTGATGTCGTAAGCTGGGTGGTGCCGCAGCTTATCGAACACGGTAAATTGATGCGGCCAACGCTTGGTGTTGAATTAGCTTCCACACAGGCGATGAACCGCTTGAGACAGGAAGGTGCTTTGGTTTTAAATGTGATCAAAAACAGCGCAGCCGATGAAGCAGGGATTCGCCCGACAACCCGAAATAAATATGGTGATTTTGACCTAGGAGATATTATCACCGGCATCAATGGCGAAAAAATTAAATCGCGAAACGACCTTTTGTTGACTTTAGAAAAATATCAACCCGGCGAACAAATAACCATTCAGGTCAAACGAAAAGATCAGTTTGTTGATTTAAAATTGACTTTGGATCGGAGCAATTGATAGGTTTTTCACACAAATCACTTGTTCCTTCTATTGCAATCTTGCAATTATGCCAGCGCATTTTCCAATCCGCTATCGAGAGTATAAAGGGTTGAAGTTTCCAAAGCTGATATTTGTGCACGGATTTTATGCATATCAATTTTATCTGCCTGCAAAGTCAATATAGCGAAAAAAATCCTAGCTTTTCACTACTCCGAAGTAGCGCCTCGGAGAATTCACAGATTAAAATTTTCCGTTGGAATTTTTACGTTCTCCTTCCGGTAAAATGGTTTCGATGACATCCCAATGTTCTACAATTAAATTGTTTTCCATTCTAAACAGATCGTAAAAAGAGGTTGGAACATTTCCTACTTTTCCTTCACTGACCGTTAAAACAAAATTGCCTTCTGCCAAAACAAGGTGATTTTTTTCGTAAATCATCGGTTTACCTTGTTGCGCCATATCTTGCAAAGCCTTTCCAAGTCCATTCAAACCATCAGGAATATTTGAGTTGTGCTGGATGTAATTATTTCCGTTAAAGTAGTTCCCCAATTCATCGTAATGCCCTTCAATCAAAACCCAGTTGATAAAATCTCTGACGATGTCTTTATTCGCTTTGGTTTTAGTCAGATCTTTGATTTCAGTAGCGCCATCAGTTTGTGTTCTGCCGCTTTTGTTAGGAGCCGCGATTGGCGTTAAATTGTCCCAGTGTTCGGTGATTTTTCCATCTTCAAATTTAAAAATATCAAAACCTACTTTTGGTCCGAAAAAGTCATAAACGGTATGCGTAAAAACATAATTGCCATCCTGGAATGCGCGAACAACATTGGCCTTAAAACCACCTTTCGGAGCATTTTGCAATACAGCACCAAATCCTTCCAGGCCATCAGCAACAGATAAATTGTGCTGAATGTATTTGTCCGGATTGATATATCCAACCGCAGTTTGGTCGCCGGTTTCAAAGCTTTGCAATAGAGCGATTGCTTTATCTTTGTTTGAAAGTTCTGTATTAGTTTCAGAGACATCCACTTCCTGTTCAGGAGTTTTTGGGTTTTCATTGTTACAAGCAAAAAATAAATAACGTGATAGCTGTCAGAAAAATAATCTGTTTCATTGTTTTGGAATTTTATAGTTCTTTTTCACAAAAGTAAACCAACAATGTGGAGTTAGAAAAATAATCTCAATAACATTTTTATAAACATGAAATCTACTTCATAAATCAAGACATTTCAACAGTCTTTTTATTAAAAAAATCTCTGCTATTCGGTGAATAACAGAGACTTACGATTTGGTTTTATAAAGCCAGCTATTTTACTTTTTTTATTGAGCAACTATTTTTCCATTCGCAATCAACTGATTTGCATTTTCAATAGTGAAAAAATATACGCCAGCTTGCAGGTCTTTTTTATACAACACAAAATGATTGCTGCTAAAAGGTTCTCTTCTGAGTAATCTACCGGTGATATCGTACAATATAAATTCCCCCTTTTCAATGTCCATTCCTTCAATTTCAATGTTTGCAAAATTGGTAAAAGGGTTTGGATAAAACTTTTAACATCTGTTTCCGGAATCAATACAGGGTCAATGCTTACCGTGAAAATGCTTTCACCAATGGTGTGCAAAGTTTCATTTGTAATTACTGGAGCATTAAAATCAAAATAAATGCCTGCGGAATTATAGATTTTAGTTTCCAAATCCAGATTAGATTTTTGCGCCACTTTAAACTCCACAAAGCCATGTGAAGCAGCTTCATTCACATTGCTATCCGGCAACATGATATTATTAAATTTGAAAACCAAGTCTCCATCCGGTGAAATATCAAAATCATATGGATGACTTGCAGCGCCTGGTCGAACAGAAGTGATGTCTAAAAATTCGCTAAGCTCATCGCGAATGACTACATTAAAAGCAGTATCTGTTCCTGTGTTTTGAAAGCGAACGAGATATTCGATGTCCTGACCACGAGAGATGTAGTTTTCATCTCCGTAACCTAAAGGAAAGCCCATTTTATCATTTGGATCAAAAGAACCAATATTTGTTCTGCAATCAATATCCACAAAAGGATCGCCGTCATCCTGTGCAAATATATTTACAAAGCCAAAAGTAAAAATCAGGTTTTCATCGCCGCACCCTTCAACACTAACACTTGGCATACTCATTCCAGGATGATTAGGTTCTTGTTCTGCTTCCAGTCGGAAAATAGAACCGTTTGTTAAAACGGTAATAGTTTCAGTTCCCCCAATACCCAAACTGAAGTTTCCTTCATATAGAATTACATCATCTTCGATGACGAAATATTGCAAGTTGGGTTCAGTCGGAGCATCGCCTACATTTTGAATAAAAAAGGTAATCGAATCACCATCGCAGACGGCATCGACTTCAATACTCGCGCCTGACCAATTGTTGCTTGGCATGCAAATCGAATCAGGGAAAATAAACGCTTCAACGCAATGTGTTTGACCCAACGGAACAGAATCGCAAGGTTCGGCAATAGGCGTTAATAAAATGTCAAAAGTAAAATCCCCACATTCTCCAATCTCCACATCACCTATCAAGAAGATCAATGTATCTCCCACTTGAGAATCAACTGGAATACTCGAATCGATAAAATCCATAAAAGGGTCAAGTAGAATTTCTACGTGTGCATTTTCTGCAACCGTAGTTCCGTAATTACAATAATGAACGGAATAAGTGCTTTCAAAACACCTTCGCAAAAATGAAGTACCGATCGAAATATCCAAAAGCGGGCAATCGATAATTGCCTGAGCAGCAATATCTTCTGTCTGGGTTTCAAAAAAATTGGAGTAAGTAACAGAAAAACCGTTGTTGCAAATATCCCAATAAGGAGAAATCGGAGTCGCCATAATAACATAAGTTCCAGTATCAAGGGTAATGGAATAGCTTCCTACAGAATCAGTCAATGCGAAATAGCTGATATCACCTTTTGTCGCTTCAATTAACCATTGTTGCAATCCATCTTCATTTGCATCGAGAATACAATCCAGGTTTTCATCATGGTATAAAATACCAGTAAGCTCATTTGTAATGCTATTTCCAAGGCTATCAGTTTTGATCAAATAAGCATCGATTGAATTATCAAC
>CBDCPZ010000016.1:0-191764 GCA_965220465.1 Saprospiraceae bacterium
AAATATGGGTTTGCTTAAAATCATTGTTTACCCGCAAAATGTATTCAGGGCCGGTCAGATTTATCAGGCTTTCCAAATTTTCCGGTTTAAGTCGAATTTCCCGTTGCGTGAATGTGGTTTCATAATCTACAAAATGAATAGCCAGTATATATTCCTGACCGACAGCAAGAGAAATAGGAAATGGATATTTGAGTATCGGATTATAGGCTTCGTATGGATTTCCTGTATTTCCAAAAGAATGAAATAATGCTCCATCGATGTAAATATCCGTTGCCGCCCAAAGATTTCGACTGATTGCCAGAGACATGTTTTTAAAAGAATTATCCAATTTTATTTTTATCCGAAACCAACCTTCCACTCTTCCGGTTTCATCTTCCATAGCTGCATTCAATTCAGTAAGCTTGAATTTTTTCCAATCCGTTAAGTCAATATCGGGGTTTGCCCAAGCAGGATTATTGCCTTGATGAAATAACCAACCATCCAAAGGTGCAAGAAATAATCGTTGGTGAGTTTCAAACTGAGAAGTTGATAGTACCACCGTATTATCCTGAGCAAAACCGATAGCGGTGCTCCAAACCCAAAACAATATGCTTAGCGTTTTCTTCATTGTTTGTTAGGAATAGAAATGATAAAAGTACTGCCTTCCCCTGCTGTCGTATTCACTTTCAGTTCTCCGCCATGCCCTTTTGTAACTATATCAAATGCCAGGGACAAACCCAATCCCGTTCCCTGACCAGTTGGTTTGGTAGTGAAAAAAGGTTGGAATATTTTCTCCAAAACTTCTGGCGGAACTCCGTTGCCATTGTCTTTTACAGCAATGATTATTTGGTCGGCCATTTTTTTTGTACTCACGGTAACTGTGGGTTGGAAACCATTACCGCTATTTTTATTCTTTTCATTGACAGCATAAAATGCGTTGGTGAAAAGATTCAATACCACTCTGCCCATATCCTGAGGAATCACCATTACTTTTTCCAGTGAAGCATCAAAATCGGTATTCAATGTGGCATTAAAGGATTTATCCTTTGCCCGCAAGCCATGATAGGCCAAACGCAAATATTCATCTGCCAGTTTATTAATGTCAGTAAGTTCTTTTGTGGCAGTGCTTTTTCGGCTATGTTGTAACATTCCTTTGACAATAGCGTCGGCGCGTTTACCATGATGATTTATTTTTTCGAGATTTTGTTTAAGATCATTGGCGATGGCCTTGGCTTCTTCCAGATCGCCATTATCCAATTCTTCGCTCATTTCTCCAATCAGCTCATTGCTCACTTCCGAGAAATTATTGACGAAGTTCAAAGGGTTTTGGATTTCGTGGGCGATACCGGCAGTGAGTTCTCCCAGCGATGCCATTTTTTCGGATTGGATGAGTTGCGTTTGCGTAGCCTTTAGATCGTGTAACGTTTCTTCCAGACGTTTTTTTTCTTCCAAAATCTTAACGGCCTGCTCCTCCTTAGTCTGTAAATCCATAAAACGGATATACGCTTGTTCAAAAACTTTGGCAAAACGTTTCAATATTTCAATGTCTGTTTCGTTTGGCACCACTCCGGTATGGGAAGGAATCAGAATAGCTGAGTTTTCTGACCAGGCGAAGGAAAGCGAGTGTTTATCATTTTGAAAAACCCATTCTTTAAAATCGTCCGGAAAGTGTTTGTAATCAGAATGTTCAAAAGCGTATTCAAAAAAGCTGTTTTTTTCTTTTACCGAAAATGATTTTGAAAAATATTCGGCTCCGCTAAGTCTTGACTCCCAGGCCGCTTTGAAAATAGGATGGTCGAAATAAGGCAACAGGTATTTGCCGGAACCTGAAAAGTCCGGAGCTGAAATCCAATGCATCACATCTTTCGAATTTTCAAAATACGTACAAAGAATTACCCCATTGGCATCCAGTATGACACCCAGATTCTGCAATTTTTCGGCAACTATCGCGACGACTTCCTGCAGTTCATCAGGGCTGTGCATAGTCATTGTCCGGCTACGCACTTTTTCGAGTGCAGCTTCGATTTGCGCTTCCCGGGCTTGGGCTTCCGCTTTTTGTAAATCGATAAACCGTTGATAGGCCAAATCGAAAACGCTGGCAAAACGCACTAATGCTCCTTCTAAGTCCCGATTCAATTTTTCAGGTGTAATGACCAATAAATGCCCCAGCGAAAAGTGTGCACTATTAAAAACTAATTTAGGAGGCAGGGAATCGAGCATCTCAGCTTTCCAAGGGGCATATTGCGCAATAAACTCATGGTGTTTTCGATTGGCTTCGCCTTCTAATACATCACAGTGAAACTCCTCTTTGCGTTTCCAACTTTCATATCTATTTTTAAGAGAAACTTCGCCTTCCATTGGAACAGTCCAGTACTCTTTAAAAAATGGTTCACCTGGATTGGTCATATAAACCTTCCAAACCATTTCTTCGTCATCATTGATCAGATATCCACAAGAAAAGGACTCGACACCCAACTTAAAAAATTCTTGATAAAGGAGTTCTGCTGCTTCCGATAATTCATCACTATGGCGCATTGCTATGGCTCTGGAACGGACTCTTTCCAATGCTGCTTCGATTTGTGCTTCCCTTGCTTGAGCTTCGGCTTTTTGTAAATCGAGGAAACGGGTATAGGCTCGCTCAAATTCTTTAGTAAATCGGCTCAAAATATTTTTCTCATCTTCCGAAAGTAGTTCTCTTATCATGATACCGAAGCAACCGTATTTCATATAGGCATCCACATAGTAAATACCTTTTGGGAAATTTTCCGCTTTAAACTGTTCCGCTCCGCGCAGCAATTCTTCCCAAGTTTCGAAGTATTCTTTGACTCCTTCTGCAGAAATAGGATTGACGTGAATCGTTTCCCCGCTTTCCCAGGCAACGTAACATTCGGCAATTGAAGGCTCGGTTTTATCGAGTGGATAGACTACTGATTTTGTTTTTAGAGTAGAAAGCATTTCTAATGTTCCCCCCTTTTTAATTTTGGTTTCAAACCAGGTTGCCCAAAAAAGATGTGTAGATTTTTCTTCATCAGGTAGCCATAAATAAGAGAATTCCGAAGAGATGCCCAACAAATGCAATTGCTCATGAAAAACCTGAATCGTTCTATCCAGTTCATCAGAATGTTGCATGAGCATACTTTGGGTACGGGTTCTTTCGAGTGCTGCTTCTATCTGTGCTTCCTTTGCCTGCGCTTCGGCTTTTTGCAAATCGAGGAAACGGGTGTATGCCTGCTCGAAAGCATGGGTCATTTTAATAGTAATATTTCGAACATCATAATCCGGAGGTTTGACCATATCGAAAGCCAATAGCCCATTGGATAACCGACCACAGGGATTCCACTGGTGCGTGAGGTGACCTCCTGCAATGGCCTCTTTAAATGTCTCGGCAATGTCCTTATTAATGTCCTCCCATTCTTTTATGGCCGCCTGAAGTTTTTCCAGATCATAATCAAACACCATATAATTTTCACCTTCCTTCCATTTGTTTAAAACGTCAGTTCCAAGGTAGCGGTAATTATGAGCATTATACCTGGAGATTTGACTCTTTGGGTCTTCAAAATTACCGGGAGATGAAAAATCCCACCATGTAAAGAATTCCTCTTCATCTATTAATAAAATAGAAGCCCCTGTAAAGCCGTCCAAGTCCAATCTTTTTACCTGCTCCAAGAGTTGCCTGTTCACCTTTTCAAAATCGGTGGTGGAATGCATCGCCATTGCTTCCGCCCGTACTCTTTCGACAGCTGCCTCAATCTGCGCCTCCCGTGCTTGTGCTTCGGCTTTTTGAAGATCGAGGAAGCGGATGTAAGCTTGTTCAAAAACCCTCGAAAATCTTTTTAAAATATCCGCCTGACTTTCATCTAAAACGTTTCCATCAAACTCATTGACCATGATCGAAGCGTTTTTAGTATGAGCGACAGAAAGTGCATAGGACTTGCTTTGCCAGACTCTTTGTTTTAGATCATCGGGTAAGTTTTTTAGCTCTGTATTTTTGAATGCAAATTCATAGTACTCATTCTTTTCTGCTTCAGAATAAACTTTACTGAAGTAACCCGAAACAGCGCTATTTTGAGCTGCTAAAATGTCGGCCGAAAATGCATTGGGGAAATAAGGAAGTGTAAATTTTATTAATGACAAACCAGTATCACCTTCCCCACAACCGTATACATCCCAGTCCTTCGTCCCATCTATTGTCAATGCGATAGTAACAGAATCTACTGGAATATTTAACTCGCTCAATTTTTCAAAAACAACTCCAACTACATCATTAAACTCATCAGATCTTTTGACCGCTAATGAACGGGTACGAACTTTCTCAAGTGCCAATTCTATTTGTGTTTCACGAGATTGTCGTTCGCGGGTTTTCAGATCTTCGAATCGCTTATGGGCTAAGTCAAAGGCTCGCGCAAAACGGACCAGGATGTCAAGGTCGGCTTTTGGAACTTTTTTCACAATTCCCGGCAAACTGTAACCGATCTCTCCGAGGGATGTGCGGGCCATAACATAAGTCAATCCGCCAATGTGTCGGATATAGTCTTCGGTCGGCATATTGGGATCAATCCGTTCGAAATCACCCCAGTTGGCCATTTTGTGAACATAATCCAGGGTGGCCTCTACATCCATCGGAAAAATAACCGTTGGTTCACCGCTCTTTTCCCATTTCGCCAATGCTGGAATTTCTCCGTGTATGCGCCGTGGCAGTTTCATCACCATTCCGATGCGGGTACCATCACCCGAGGTCATGGCTTTTTCGTACTTGTCTGGCAGCCAGCGCATGTGCCAAAAATAGTGTGCTTCATGACCGAGCCGGACAAACTCAGTACGCATGGAGACGATGATATCCAAGAGGTCTTCCGATTTTTCCATTCCGGTGACCTGGGCTCGTATGCGTTCCAGGGCCGTTTCAATTTCCAGTTCCCGGTTTTTTTGCTCCAGCTCAATCGTCCTGCTCTGAATGGCATCCTGCAGTTTTTTGTTTTCAACCTTGAGC
Source organism: Saprospiraceae bacterium (assembly GCA_965220465.1). Lineage (GTDB taxonomy): Bacteria > Bacteroidota > Bacteroidia > Chitinophagales > Saprospiraceae > JAHDHW01. The sequence goes on from CBDCPZ010000016.1 coordinate 4,967, forward strand.
TCATCAAAGCCAAAAGGCTCTCCTTCTTCTGTTTTGGAATCTGGGTAGGAGCCATGCTGGTGGAGTATTTTCCATCTGTTTTTCGTTTTTTCCAAAAGAGATGACAGTCGAAATGGTGCATAAAAGATCCAACCTTCCTCGGCTCTGACAAACAAATCGCCCAACTCGTGCACCATGACGTATGGGTCATACGGGATGATTTGCGTTTTTTTATTTCTCGTCTCTGCCATTCCCGCCGTCTGATCGATTACCTTTTCGGTGAAATTGACAATCTCTTTTTTGCTATTCCAAATCTCCGCTTTGGTGGTGCCGATATTTTTGTATTGGTCAGGCAGATAAGATGCCCAGGTTTGCAAGTCACCCCGCAGGTAACTACCCCAGTAGCCTTCCATGACCTGCAATATTTCTTTTTCTATTTTTTTAGTAATCTGCATGGCTTAATTGTTTACTGGTAATTCAATGAAAAAAGTAGTGCCTACACCTGGTTCGGTCTCAAAATGCAGTTTTCCCTGATGGGCTTTCACAATGTCGTAGCTCAGGCTCAATCCCAATCCCGTTCCTTGTCCAGTTGGCTTAGTAGTAAAAAAGGGTTGGAATATCTTTGCAACTAAATCTTCCGGAATACCATTGCCATTATCTGTAATTGAAATCAATATTTGGTCAGCTGCCTTTTTAGTATTTACAGTTACAGTGGGTTGGTAATCTTCTGGTTTTATTTCATCGTTTACATTTCGATTCCGCTCAGTACAAGCATGAAATGCGTTGGTAATTATATTCAATATTACACGGCCGATATCTTGTGGCACGATTTCTATTTTTCCGGTGGAATCATCATAATCCGTCTCCAGCTTCACGTTAAAAGATTTGTCTTTTGCCCTTAATCCATGATAGGCCAGGCGCAAATACTCATCCACCAGTGCGTTGATATCAGTGGCTTCTTTTTCGCCTTTGCTGGTTCGGCTGTGCATCAACATGCCTTTTACAATACCATCCGCTCGTTTTCCGTGGTGCAGGATTTTCTCCAGATTGCTGATTACATCGCTGGTAATTTCCCTTACTTCATCCAGATTGCCATCCTCCAGTTCTTCTTTCATCTCTTCCAGCAATTCTTTGCTCACCTCGCTGAAATTATTAACAAAATTCAAAGGGTTTTGAATCTCATGGGCGATGCCGGCAGTGAGCTCTCCTAAGCTGGCCATTTTTTCAGATTGAATAAGCTGTGCCTGAGCTGCTTTGAGTTCTTTTAACGATTTATTTAAGGCCTCATTAGTTTGTTCTATAGCTGCACGTTTTTGCTCCAGTTCTTCGATCGTTTCTTCCAATAAGATGGCTGTAGTTCGTTTTACTTTTTCGGTGCGATCCAGTTTAAATTCCGAGATGGTCAATGCCCGGTCGGCCTCTTTTACCATTTTCAGAAAAGTGGCTTTGTCCGCTTCGGAAAGGCCGGGCATGGCCTCCACAAAGTTCAGTATTTGTTGATGTATTTCGTTCATGATTTTTCTTGTATGGCCACCCAGCAACAGGTCATGTTGTGAAACTCATTGCCTCCGCCTGTGGCACGTCCATATTCACCATAAGAAAAAAAGCCTGCCATGGGTACCTTATACACGCTTTGTATTCCTTGCAATTCTTCGGATGTCATAGGGCCAAATGCATCAATACGTCCTATACAGGAAAACATGACAAGCGCATCCGCTTCGGGCATTTCTGTTTCCTGAAACTGCTTTGCATTTTCGCTGACTTCAGTCAAAACATCAAAATCGGGCAACAATGTGAATCTGAATTTATCACCGGGCTTTATTTTGCCTGTTACAGTAATCCCTTTGGTGTCCATATTAAAGCCGAGAGTAGAGCGAATTATGCTGCTACTATCTTCCCTCATCAGGTTTAAAAAAATGTTCTTTAGGTTGAAATCCTTGAAATCTTCTGGAGAAAGACTTTCGCCCATATATTTCATCACAAGGTCAGTAGCAGGCTGGTTATCAATTTCAAGAATCCAGCTTCCTTTGGACTTCGTGATTACCTTTTCAGTACCAATAGGCTTCATGCCCGACGCGGCCCTTCCCTTCACCAATATTTTGTCTTCATTCAACACCAGCATCAGGATACCCTTGTTGGTAATGTTGGTGTTATTGAATACAAAAGTTTCTTTGAACATCAGGTCGTCGCCTGCGCCACCACCCCAGATGGTTATATTATTTCCAGCCACATGGCTAACGGATTGTACTATTTTTTCGCCCAATCCCATATCCTGTGGTTTTTCGATGCTGTTGCTTAGTAAAAAAGCCGGCCTTGCAAAAGTCGTCAATGCTTGCTCTGTCATTGCCTTAGCTACTTCCCCGACATCACTACCCGCATAATCATCATACAATATTCGGAAGTTGGCCGGTTCCATATCCATTAAGAGGATGGAAATCGCTTCGTGGCTGATGTCGCTACCTGAAATCTCACCACCCGTTGTGGCTCCGAAAATCTGAATATTTTTTCTATCAAGTATGCTGACAATGGAAGCTATGTCTTGCTTTACCGAAATGAAAACAAGAGCGAGTGTTGGTTTAAAGCCGTCGGTCATGCTTTCAGTTAAAGCAGCACTGATTTCTTCTGTTGATTTTCCTTTGATAGATTTTGCTTTCATTTGACTTGATTTTTTTCTTTCAAAGTGACCACACAGCAGGTATTGTTATGATATTCATTCTTACCATTTTTTGATTTTCCGAATTCTCCATAAGTAAAAAAGCCTACCATGGGCGCATCCCATACTTTTTGCACCTGCTCTATCTCATCTTTCATTAAAACCCCAAACGCTAAATGTCTGCTCACACAAGAAAACATGATCAAGGCATCGGCTTGCTGCTGTGCGTTGTCCTTAATGCTCTCACATTCTGCAACGACTGTATCGATGGAGTCAAAATCCGGTGGGAGTGAAAACTTGACTTTTGCCCCTTGAGGCACATTTCCAGCACAAATAATTGAACGGTCTTCACAATTGGCAAACATGGCTGAACGTATGACAGGCTCTGCATTTTCGCGTTCCAATTGCAACGGATAATACCAGGAACTTAGTAGTGAAACGATTTCCTTTTTAACATCAAATTTTACCTCAATACCAAGATATTTCAACAGCATATCTAAAGCTGGTTTATCGTCAATAGTGTAAACTATATTTGCCTTGCTTTTGGTAACTGTTTTTGCAGTTCCAATTGCTTTCCAGCCACAGGTAGCAATACCTCTCACATCTATTTTATCTTCATCTATAATGAGCGATACTAGTGCGTTGTCTTTATTTTTTCTATTGGTAAAAACAAGTGGTGCTTCAAGTACCAAATCATCTCCTGCTTTACCTCCAAATATGGTTACTTCCTTGTCTGGCATCGAGGCAGGTTGTCCAAACCCTTGTATAATGCCATTTACAATATGTTCACCATCTAATGACACTCCACCTGTCGCAATAATAAACGCAGGATTATTAAAGGCTTCTTTTCCGGTGGCACCTAATTTTTTTGCATCTGCAAAGGCAGTCTGTTTGGTAGTTTCAAGAAATTCCAATTTAAAATAAGCTGGATTCATGTCGAGCAACATCATAACAATGCTTCCTTCTTCAATATCGCCATTGATAAACTCACCTGAAGTTGTAGCACCAAAAATTACAATATTTCTTTTGTCTAAGATATTACTAATCGTATTACAATCTTGTTTTACAGAAAGGAAAACGATGGCCAACGTTGGTTTAAAACCATCACAAGTTGCATGATCAATTTCTTTGATAATGGCTTCAGTTGAATTAGCTTTTATTGTTTTTGAAATCATTTAATGGTGAATTTAATGAATCATTTTTTGTATTTGACTAAGCTTAAATTATTTTTCTTTGAGTGCTACAATACAGCAGGTGTTGTTATGAAATTCATGTTTTCCGGTTCTTGATTTTCCGAATTCTCCGTAAGAGAAAAATCCGGCCATTGGTGCATCCCATACTTTTTGTACTTGTTCAATTTCCTCACTCATTAAGATACCAAAAGACAAGTGCCGGCTGATGCAGGAAAACATAATGAGAGCATCTACTTCGGGTTGACTTTCTTTTTTAAGTTCCTGGCATTCTGCTACAACTGTTTCAATTGCATCAAAATCAGGTGGGAGGGAGAACCGTACTTTCGAACCTTGTGGGACATTGCCAGCGCAGATAAGGGAACGGTCTTCAAGATTACCCCACATAGCAGTGCGCATAACCGGTGTTACATTTTCCCTTTCCATCTGTAAAGGGTAGTAGGCCCCAAGTTGTGCGAAAGTCTCCTTCTTTTCATCAACATTAACATCTACCCCTAAATACTTTATAATGGTATCCAGAGCAGGTTGATCGTCGATCGTGTAAACTATGTTCTTGTCACTTTTGGTAATGGTCTTAGCAATGCCAATAGCTTTCCATCCACAAGTAGCAATCCCGTGAACTTCTATTTTGTCCTCATTTATGATTAGTGCCAACAAGCCTTGATTACTGCTTTCAGTATTTGAAAAAACGATCGGCCCTTCCAGGCGCAAGTCATCTCCTGCCATTCCACCAAAAATAGTCACTTCCGAACCATAACCCTTTACGATACCTTCTACAATAGATTCTCCGTCATGAGTAAGCCATCCGGAAAGAAGAATAAAGCCTGGATTATTAAACGACTCTTTACCCAGCTCCCCAATCTTTATGGCATTTTCATAAGTAGAGTGGTCGCCTGTTTCTAAAAAATGTAAATGAAAGTGGTCGGGGTCGATGTCCAACAATAGAGCTACGATGCTTCCAGACTCAATTTCTCCATCGATAAATTCACCGGAAGTAGTGGCACCGAAAATGGCGATATCATGATCCGTGAAAAGCTTGCATAATGCTTCCTTATCTTGATCGATGGAAACGAATAGAATACCAAGAGTTGGCGTATAGCCATTTGTCAAGCAACCATTAAACTCTCTGGTGAACGCTTCAATTGTTTTTCCTTTTATCGATTTTGATTTCATAATTTTTTTTAATGTTTGAATTATTACTTTTCCACTGTTCCGATGATCACTTTTGCTCCACCAGAAGCAAAATTGGCCAGGTCAGAAGCGGTGGCTTGCCCCTCAGCAGAGCCCATCGTAGACTGCATTTGTGTTGCATTTTCAAAGTACAACTCGGCCATTCTGTAATATTCTGGTGGGGAGCCATCGGGGCTGCCTAACATTTTGGTAAGCTCTACTTTAGCGACACCATTCATCTTTGCTACCAAGGGCATATGATGATCGGTGTAGTACTTTTCAAAGGCTTCAGGGTCGGTGGGATGTCCGTACAAGACTGTTACTTTTTGCATAAGTTTTGATTTTTCAGAATATGAAAAAATTATTTTTCTTTAAGTGCCACACAACAGGTGGTCAGGTTGTGCATTTCCAGATTACCTCCCGTGGCCCGGCCCAGTTCTCCATTACTAAACATGCCCACCATCGGTACGTTCCAGACCTTTTTGACGCCTTCTATTTCCTCTGACATTAAAGGCCCCAAAGCAATTATCCGGCCTGCGCAACTGAATACTATAACCGCTTCCGCTTCGGGCATCCGGTCATTTTTTAGTTGCTCAGCTCCTTTCACCACTTTGTCCATGACATCCCAATCGGGTGGTAGGGAAAACCGCACTTTCGAACCTTGCGGTACAGAACCACTAGTGTAATAAGACCGATCTGTCCAATCGATAGTCAGTCCTCCTCGCATCACCGGATCGCCTTTTTCCCGCTGTAATTGTATTGGCAGATTACAGGCTAAATCCACCCAAAGGTCCTTATTGTCGGGCGATACGTTCTCCAGTCCACCGTATTTTGCGGTGATGTCAACTACAGGAATGTCATCGATGGTATAGACATGATTGCCTTTGCTTTTGGTCACTGTTTTTTCAGTGCCAATTGCTTTCCAACCACAGGTGGCTATGCCCTGCACCTCCACTTTAGATTCATCCAAAGCTAGACAGATCAGACCATAACTACTGACCTTTTGATTGGTAAACACAAAGCTTTCCTGAAAGGAATAATCATCCCCTGCTGATCCGCCGAAGAGGTTAACTTCTTTTCCGACAACATCTTTAAAGCCACGTAAAATTTCTTCTCCATCCACTTCCATATGGCTGATGCCAATTAAAAATGCTGGCTGCTCGAATTGCACTTTTGCTTTTCGAGCGATTGCCATTGCCACTTCTTCGTAATTTTTCTTTGGATACTCTTCCATGAAAACTTGAAAGTGTTCTCTGTTTATGTCTAATAGCAACATTGCCCAGGAACCCTTTTCTGTTTCCTCATCAATAAACTCACCATTGGTTGTACAGCCAAATATAGAGATACTATTCTCATCAAGTAGTTTACTGATGCCTTCCAGATCCTGACTTTTTGAACTAAAAACGATGGCCAGGGTAGGTAGAAAGTCTTCCGTAATAGTGTTTGCTAAAGCGGTTTTAAGCTCGGGGATGGATTTCCCTTTTATTGATTTTGATTTCATAGTTGACTATTATTAAGTAATTCACGATTCGTTTAGATCTTCCCGTTTACCACGGGAAGATCACTTTCTAATTGAGCAATGTTTTCAATCATCGGAAGTCAGTACCGTTTTAGCTATTTTCCACCCATCCTTCTGTTTGATCATCGTATTTTCATAAGTGCCTGTATCGTGGATTTTTATGTCGTAAACGACTTGAGCACCTTTCACTTCATAAGTTCCTTTTGCTACAAAAGCATGCTGGTAATCTGACCAATTCAGGCTCAATTGTTCAACCTTAAGAGTGAGGTTATTTTTTATAAATTGATCTTCAAAATAGGCAGCGATTTGGTCTGCCCCTTCAATTTCATTTCCTTCTGTATCCACTCGGACGGCATCATCCATGTACATTGATCGAATGGTCTCAACGTCTTGCTTGTTATAGGCAGCCATAAATTTTTCGGCGAAGGCCTTTATCTCCGCTTCATCCGAATCCGATTGAGCTTGCAGGTAGTTGAAAGTTGTGGCGCAAATAAGCACTGTAAGAACTAAAATGTTTTTCATTGTTAAATTTTTTAAAGTGATATAAAAAGAATGTGGAAAATAGGACCTGATTATTTAATTAGCGTAATTGTTTAAAGGCACCTGAGCTATTTTAAAATTAATTCCCAATTCTTTTTTAGCCAAATCATTACGATAAACGACTCTTGCTTCGCCCTCCGGTTCCTGGTTGTTTAGCATCAAAGTTATATCAGAAACAGGATAACTTTCGCTCGATAGTAAATAATTTTTCCCGTGGATTCCCTTTGTCATTGCAGCTTTATAAATCCCTTCCGCAACGTCCTCTACATCCACCATTCCAAAATCTACGTTTTCATCATAAAACATTTGTACAAATGGATTTGGAGCAATTTTATTTTTGAAAAGGAATTGCATGCCCGTGGAGGCAGAGTCTTCTCTTTGTGACAATGCTTTGCCAACTACAAAGACAGGAGAAATGGTGCTGATTTCAAAGCTTAAGTTTGGATGATCTGCAATGAATTTTTCGACGGTTTGGTTGGCAATAAATTTTGCTTGTGCATACGGATGACTTTCTTCACTCATAAATGAGTCTTTCTCATCAATTTGGTCACCCTGGTTTTTATTATCCGGAAAAAGCGGGAAATTGGTATTGAAAGCTGCAACAGAGGCTATAAATATTACCTTTTCAATTCCAGGTGTTTTTTGAATGACTTCCAAAAAGTTCTCTGTTCCTTTAATCGTCGGATCAAATAACTCCGTTTTTGGATCTTGAACATCCAGTTGAAAAGGCGTGCCACCGTGGACAACAATATTACAGCCTTTTAGAAAGCCTTCAAGCTGTGATTTGTTTTCAACATTTAGAGGAACAATTTCCAAGTTCTCCGAATTGGGCAACTGTTTTAAATGTTCATACTTTTCTTTTTTAGAAATATCCGTAGTTGATACTTTCACTTTGTATCCTTCGCTCAGAAATTTTTTAGTATTGTAACTTCCAATAAAGCCTGAGCCTCCAATTATACCTACTGTTTTCATGATCTGTTTTTTTAGATTTTTATAAAATTTATTTTGTATTTGCTTTTTAATGAAATGTTTCACTCTGTTTTGTGCACTTCTAATTCAATTTCTATCATAAATTCCGGCAAGGCCAATTCTTTAACTCCAAGCCAGGTGCCCGTTGGGAAATGGTTTTTATAAATTGAAGTTCTGTAAGCAGCCAGTTCGAGAAATAAAGGCATGTTTGTAGTGAAAATATTTTCAACAATTACGTCATCAAACGTGCAACCATAGTGCTTTAAAACTTTGTCCAGATCGGCATAACAATTTTTCATTTGCTGCTCTAAATCGCCTATTGCTGTCGGGTTGCCAGTATCGTCCATACTTACTGCTCCGGAAACCTTAATATCGTTTCCAATTTTTACTGCGTGTGAATATCCGTAGGCTTTTTCTACTTCAGGCCGCAGTAGAAAATATTCTGGCTTTTCAATTTGAACTATTGTTTCTTTTTCAACTTCATTTGGCGCTTGTTCACAACTTTGCAGGGTGAAAACCAAAACAACAAGAGATGTCAAAAAAGTGAGCTGCGTTAAATGCCTACTTGTTTTGTTCATAACTATTTCATTTTTTTTGCCTACTCTAATCGGTTTTCGGCTTTCCCCGTTTTTTTTTTTATTTATCCACTCAATTACATCGTCATGGTAAGTCCTCCATCAGGCGTGAGCGTAGTACCTGTGATGTAACTGGCATCGTCAGAACACAAGAAAACGATGGTATTTGCGATTTCCTCTGACCGTCCGGCACGCCGTAGATGGACGGTAGGGATTATGCCCTTATCGTAGAGGTCGTCACCAAATAATTGTCGTATTCGATTATGCATCGGCGTGACCACTATCCCCGGGCACACGAGGTTGACCCTGATACCTTCCGGTGCCAACTCGGCTGAAACACTGGTTGTCAGACCAACTAGGGCGTGCTTCGAGCTTACATAGGCCGAACCCATTGGGAAACCAAGAAAGGAATTGACTGAGCCAACATTAACAATGGCACCGCCTTGTTTAGCGGCCAACATGGCTTTTGCCTGGTATTTCATACATAGAAATACACCTTTTAAGTTGATATTGATAGCCCTGTCCCATTCTTCTTCTGGTAAATCCACAATTGATGCAAGCGCACCTTCAATTCCAGCATTATTAACCGCATAGTCTATACGTCCATATTCTTTTATAGCATGGGCAACCATTTGCTCCACATCACTTGCCTTCGAAACATCAGTTACAACAGCACTCGCTTTTCCTCCTTTACCTTGAATTTTATCTACTAAATCCTCCAGCTCTTGCTTTCTTCTAGCGGCTACTACCACACTTGCTCCTTTTGATGCAAATACTTCTGCAGTTGCTCTTCCAATTCCACTACTTGCTCCAGTGATTAATGCGACCTTATCTTTCATGATTATCTTTTTTTGCCTACTCTAATCGGTTTTCGGCTTTCCCCGTTATATATTTGTTTTTTATAGAAAAAGTTACTTTGGATTCCATTGAAGAAAAATTTCAGTGATCATCAGCGGAATTGCCCAGGACATCCAAATCAATGTCGAACCTGATAATTCTTCTAATACTGGTAATTCATTCAACCAGCGAAAGGATACAAAAGCGAAAGTCACCACATAACTTCTGGTCATCCATTCTTTGTGCTGTTGTATTTGTCCACGCATTATAGAAATATAGGCCATCGCAGCAGTGACAATCCATGCAAAAGCCAAACCCTGCAATGCAACAGCCCAATTCAAACTAGATTTCAAACCCGTTGTCCAGGCCAAATAGGAAGATGATATGACCCCAATCAGAATAGCGATGAGGTAGATGCGCCCCATCCAGTGATGAGTAGTCAGGTATTTATTTCTGAAAGCTTTCCAAAACTGAAACGGTCCAATCGTCAATGCCAAAAGACCACCGGAAATATGGCCAATTAGCGTCCATTTGTAATTCCACCACTTACCGAAAATTGCTTCTTCGAATCCAAAATAGGGCAAGGCATCTTTCAAAATAAACCTTCCGGCAAATACAACCAGGAAAACCCATGCAATCAGCCTTATATGAGAATACCGTTCGGACAGCGAAAAAATGCTTGATTGTTTCATTTGATGGTTTGAAAAAAGGGTGAAACAGGCCTTCGCCATTCTTTTGAACAGCAAAGGTGTTTTGATTTTTTGGTGTTTAAATCTTACAGAATAAAGGTATCAGGAATGACGGCTGAGAAATAGGAGAAACGGATCAAAGACTAGGATTTTTTGGGATTTCAGTAGGACAAACTGCGCATAAGTAGGATTTTTTGCGCAAATAGTTATAAATTCAGGCCGTGATAAATCCATATACTTACAAATCATATCTGACACTGATTGTGCTCTTCCTGTTCTTTTGTCTAAGTACAAATGCACAGCAGAATGTCCAGGTGGAATCCATCACTACCGAAGATGGTTTGTCGCAGGGCATGGTCTACGATATCCTACAAGATCGGGAAGGCTTTCTTTGGATTGCTACCAAGGATGGTTTAAACCGTTATGATGGGTATCACTTTGAAGTATTCACCAATGATCCAAACAATCCATGGTCTATCTCTGGAAATACGATAAAGCACTTGTTTGAAGACTCTGCCGGAAGAATCTGGGCTACTTCCGTAAATGCGGGAATCAATATCTATGATAAAAAGACCGGCCGCTTTCACCATATCCGCCACGATCCACAAGATCCTGCCAGCCTGTCGGGAAACTATATCTCTTCAATAGTTGAAGACAGTTCGGGCTATTTTGTAGTGGTAGTCGATGAAAGTGAGATCAATATGTTCCGCCTTGATGATGATTTTTTTCGAATCCAACAATCACCACAGGTTTTACGTGTGCCATTCCCTGCTCCCAAAACGGAGGAAAGTTTTCTTTCTACGATTGTAAAAGGATTAGTAAAAGATTCAAAAGATCGTATCTGGGTGGGCGGTAAGGAGGTAATGTACCGACTCAATGTAAAACAAGCAAAACTGGAAATAGCGGTTGAAGGCTTCTCTATCGGAACGGTTTTCACAAATCCTGATGGCTCATTTTGGGCTTGTGGAAACTACCAGCCTCTCTTCCACTGGGATGGAGAAAATGCTACTCCGTTTTTATTTAAACTTGCAGGCGCCATAGATATTCGTGTGGATGGTCAGGAAAACATGTGGTTTCTCCGCGTTGATTCATTATTTGGAATTGATCTCACAGGATGGAGAAATACGCTTGATAAGGACAGAGACCTTGATCGTTTCTTTTACCGTTGGCAACCCCGCACATCCGCCGGTAATTACCCTTTTGAATCAATGACAATTGATCGTTCCGGTTTGATCTGGGTCGGAACAAATGGCCTCGGGCTGTATAAGATAAATCCAAATCACAGGCGTTTTGCTCATTATCTTCCAGGCAATTCTATCCGGCAATTTTCGATAGTATCAGCAGACAAATGGTATTTGTTTAGTTATCTGAGTACCTGGTACACGCAAGATGGTAAGCCTCTGGGCGGCAATCCTTTAGGCTACGAAAAAAACCATACAGTCAGTGACTTCATGCTAGTATCCAAATCGGGCGATTATTGGATCAGGCAGCCTACAAAAAGCATTGATGGCTCCGAAGTCATCAGGTATAATCCACAAACCAAAGAAAAACAATTTTATAGCGTTAGCTGGCATCATTATGACTCTCAACCAATGATAGAAAGCCGGGACGGTTCTATCTGGATGAGCGGGTTTAATGATATTCTTACACATATCAATCCTTTAACAGGAGCAGTGATGTCGTATAATTTAAAAGATGGAAAAAGAATTCTCCAAGGTGGTGAAAATGAAAAAATAATTTCTCACGAATATTCCACAGCTTTACGTGAAGATGTTGATGGAGTGCTATGGGTAGGCACAGAACGAGGATTTACAAAAGTCATCCGTTCAACAAGCGAGCAGAATAAGCTTCAAATCACCAAATATCAAAATATTTCCGGTGCCCCAAATTCCCTAAGCTACAACCATGTGACCTCTTTTCTGGATGACCCATTTCAGCCGGATCGTTTTCTTTGGATTAGTACAAAAGGAGGGGGCATTAATCGAATGGACAAACAATCCAGTCAATTTATGAGATTGACGAAGGAAGACGGCCTGCCCGATGATGTGGTTTACGGAATCCTTCCGGATGATGACGGCAACCTTTGGGGCAGTACGAATAAGGGCCTTTTTTGTATGAGTCCAATTAAGGATATAAAAGCAGGTGCTTCAGGGGCATATTCTTTTCGAAATTTTTCAAAAGCGGAAGGCTTACAAGAGAATGAATTTAATACCGGTGCATACGCAAAATTGCCCGATGGGCGGCTGGCTTTTGGTGGTGTAAACGGTTATAATGTTTTTGACCCAAAGGAAATTTTGTCCGACGGTTTTAATCCTCCAACTTATATCACAAATATTTTGGTGAACAACCAACCAGTATCTCCAAATGATGAATCTGAGATTCTGATAAACACCATCGAAACAACCAGAAAAATTACACTTTCTCATCTGGATAATATTCTGACCTTGGAATTTGCATCGCTCGACTTTAATGCTCCGGATCGAAACAAATACAGATACCAATTGGTGGGTGCTGATGATACATGGGTAGAAGCGGGTAACCGAAGATCTGCTACTTTTTTAAACTTACAGCCAAATGATTACACTTTCCGTGTTCAGGGATCCAACAGCCAGGGCATCTGGAGTGACCAAATTGCAGAATTACAAATCAGTATTTTGCCGCCCTGGTGGAAGACCTGGTGGGCTTATCTTTTTTATACTGCTATTATTATTGCCTTAATTTGGACCTATTTTCGATTTTCTGTACGACGGGCAGAGCTTCGGCAACAACTTGCATTTGAAAAGCGTGAAGCGGACCGGGTGAGAGACCTCGATGCCCTGAAAACACAACTTTTCACCAACCTGACCCATGAATTTCGTACCCCCTTGACCATCATTTTGGGCATGGCAAAGCAGGTAAAAAACAATCCAAAAGAGCATTTTAATACGGGCATTGATATGATCATCCGTAATGGCCAAAACCTTTTAGGATTGATCAATAAAATGCTAAACTTATCCAAACTGGAGGGTGGTAAAATGTCGCTGGAACCGGTCCACGGTGATATCGTTTTCTTTTTGAAAAATATTGTCGAATCTTTTCAGTCCTACGCTGTAAATAAAGAAATCCAGTTACATTTTTTACCGGAAGTAGATGCCGTGATGATGAATTTCGATGCAGATAAATTGCAACAGGTTGTTTCTAATTTGCTTTCCAATTCGTTTAAATTTACACCAGATGGAGGACATATTTATTTTACGCTTAGAGAAGAAAATAACACCCTCGCTATTCGGATTAAAGATACCGGAAGAGGGATTCCGGAAAAGGATTTAGAGAAGGTATTTGACCGATTTCACCAAGCTGATAACAGCAGTACTCGAGAATTTGAAGGAACTGGCATCGGCCTTGCCTTGTCCAAAGAATTAGTGAAATTGATGAAGGGTGAAATATCCGTGCAAAGCCCGCCCGTAGGTGCAAAAAAAGGGTCAGAATTTTTGGTTCTGCTTCCGATTGAACAATCTGTAGCAAGTGTTAAACCAGCCAATTTTGAAGAAATTAAAATTATGAAACCTGTAATTGACCTCCCTGAATCTTCGTCAAACGAAACAAAAATTAAGCCTCAAAATGAAACAAAAACAGCTGATAATCAACAAGTTAAAAAAGAAAGCAAACCACTAATCTTGATTGCCGAAGACAATGAAGACGTTGCAGCATATGTAGCCTCCTGTCTGACTGATTATCGTTTGGCAGTTGCTGAAAATGGCCGGGAAGGGCTTGAAATTGCAATTGAAATGATCCCCGATCTTATCATCAGCGACGTCATGATGCCTGTCATGGATGGTTTCGAATTTTGCCAAAAATTAAAATCCGATAAACGCACAGATCATATTCCGGTGATCATACTTACGGCACGAGCTGATCTTGACAGCAAACTCGAAGGGCTGGAAATAGGCGCCAATGCTTATCTGCCCAAACCGTTTGAAAAGAAAGAGTTACTATTAAATATTAGGAACTTGTTTGGACTCAGGGATAAACTTCGTCAGCATTATCAAAACATTGCTGGTATAGGAGAATCTGAGGAATTCAATGCAGATAATTCCGTTGCAACAAAACCGGAAGACGAATTTGTAATTAAAGTGAGAGAAATTATCGAGGTTAATATTGGTGATTTTGACTTCAACGTCGAGCAATTGGCCAAAGAATTACATCTCAGTCACTCACAGTTTGGGCGAAAACTGGATGCCCTGACAGGTTTTTCTCCAAACCGTTTTATCCGCTTTATACGGTTGAAAAAAGCGAAAGAATTATTGAAAGACCAGGATTTGAGTATCACCGCAGTGGCTTATGATTGCGGATTTAGTGATCCAAGTTATTTCACTCGTATCTTTAAAAAGGAATTTGGGAAATCACCCGTTGAGTGGAGAGCGCAACTTACCTCATAGCTGTTCGGACAAACAATTTTTCATTTCCAAAACAAGTCTTTAATTCTACTCAAATAAATTAGCAATCTGTTATATTTAAACATTTCACTCGTCCAATTGCTAATAAATGAACATTTTTATAGAAAAACTAAATCGTTTAAAACAACTCAAATTATTCAAACTATTTTAATATGAGGAATCAAACGCTTCTTCTTTTTGCCCTGCTGTTCGTTTTGACATCTTGCTCTGAGAATGACAATTCCAATCAAAATCCTTTGAGTGTACCTGCTTTTGATTCTGTCTTTCAAAACGCGCCTGCAGCGAAGGAGGATACTTTAATTATAAAAACACCTTTGAAATCCGATACCTCTGAAATTCATATTTTCCAAAAAGGTGAAACGCTTTGGGATTTGTCTGAAAAATATTACGGCAATCGGCACTACTCGTCCATTTTGAGCATTTATAACGGGATTGAAGATGTTAACCGAATTGAATCAGGAACTGAAATTAAAATTCCAACTTTGAATGAAATACTGATTGATGAAAGTTTTGGGCTTGTTCCTCAATTAGAAAAAGAGGTGTTTAAAATACTGGCAGCAAGACAATTGTATATGGAAGATGAAAAAATACTTTGGCATTTAAGGCGGGAATCTGATTGGAAAGGAAAACAGAATCTGCCCGAAAGTGTCATTGATAATCTGGAAAGAGCAGCAGCATTGATTGACCTTACAATTGTGCAATTAAGCCAACCAGAGGAAAACTCAACATCAATTCCCAACAAAATGATCAATAACCTCAAATCAGTTTCCCGCAATTTGAAACATTTGGCCTCCGGCGCTAACGACGGTTATGGCTACGATTTGGATATGGTTCATCAGGATTTGATCCGTGCGATTCACAATGGAAAATCCTGGGTAGAGAAGAATAATTCAAATTGATTATTTAAGGTTTAACAAATAACCAACTCCAATCGTAAGATTTTGCATAGCAATTCTGACATCATAAACCCCATTATTATATTCAAACTTCCTTTCCAAATCATTATCAAATTTAACCTCTAATTATAATCTATCATTCATATCAACAATGGCTGCTAATCTTGCTGCAACTCCGACAGGAACATCGCTGTTTATATTGGTAGCTGTTGTTAATTCACTGACCGCTTCTTCAAAACCTTTGTTATCTGCTATTGTAAAATAAACCGTTGGCCCAAACCCAAACCAAAAATTGTCAGAGGATACGACTCCGAAATTGAGCGGCACTGAAATTCGGCTATAGCTTTGTAATTTTCTGGCTAATGCAGGATCTTTTAATCGATTTACATTAACCTCTCCGCTTAAATAATGGTAATCTATTTCAGGTATAAATAACCAGTGTTTTCCAAGTGGAATTACATATTGGACCCCTAAAAAAAACGTAACACTATTGACTGCCGGAGAAACTGACCAGACATTTCCTGCATCATTTTCATCTACTATAAATACTTTTGGGAAGGTCAACCAAGAAGTTCTAACACCACCTTTTGCTATCCATTTTGGCTCATTTGGAACCTGCCGCTCATTATCCTGAGCAGAAGCTATAATAGAAACTAAAATTATTATTGAAAATAGGCTAACTAATTTTTTCTTTTTAATTGGTTTTCTAAATCGGTACCCAATATTCCATTCAATATATTCGGCTTGCCCAAATTTTATCGCTCTGATTGCTACCCCAAATATCAAATTATGCACATGATACTTGAGTGCAAGATGCTGATAAAAATCAGTTGGCATGCCTTCGAATTCTTTCCGTATTACTCTCCATCCAGGTTGTGCATATATAGAAAATTATTCATTACAAACTCATAAGAGATAAATACTCCTAATTGTAAATAATCTGCAAAAGGGTTTTTAACAGCTTGAACAACACCGCCAGGTCCGGCTTCGATCATAGGATTATAAGCTCCCCAATAAATAAAGTCAAGACCGCCTCCAAATTTTCCTCCCCAGCCATATTGGTATTGAGCAGCTACTGAAATATTCCGAACATCGTAGCTGACTCCAAGTTTTTCACTTACTCCGGTTTCAGTGGAATCAAAGGTAATTTATCTGATTTCATTACCCAAAGTCACATAATATTCCATTGCTTTTTCAGTATATTCAGGCTTAGCCTGCTTCTCGTATTTTGGGCGCTGGCCTCCATTGAAATCATATTTCAAGCCCAAATGTGGCGTCAATAAGTTTACTCTTGCGTTGAGTAAAGAACTTTGCCCGTTAGAAAAATGCGCAAACTTCACTCCCAGCGATGCTGGTAAGCTTTCTCCCATCAGATACTGCCCTTCAACGCCCGTAAAAATATAAAGATTTCGAAATGATCCCAATACCAAACTTGCAGGGTTAACCACTAGATCTCTAGGCTCCCAATTGTAGGACATTCTCAATCGAATTACATAGTTAAACGCCCATTTGTTCCACCTCTTAAAAGGAGCATTCAAAAACATATATGAAAGCATTAGGATAACCTAACCGCTCTGTTTGTGGGAATTAGTAGGATAGAAATCCAAATCCATAGGTCGGATAATTCATCATTGATTCATAAACATCTTTTCTTCTTGTTTGGAAACCAACTTCTATATTTCCACTTAAAACTAGAGACGCATTGTCTGGAATACCGCTTGAAGGCAGTACGTAGCCATACTCAAAATCTCCCCGAATAAAGACGTTAGCGTTTTTATTTTCATTATTGCCGCTCTCCAATTCTAAACGCTGAGCTATGGAATTGCAGTAAAAAAAACAAACTCAGGAAGACAAAAAGGAGGCATTTATTTTTGTATTTCATTACGCAGGTACTTTAAAAAAAATATCGGTTAATATAAAAATTTATATAAAAAAAATTAAACTACTTTCCATGTAAGTATCAACCTGCTGCCACTTTTCTGTTTCTTTTTAAAGTAAATTAGATTTACTGATCTATTAAAAATAAAAAATGGGAAAATAACTCATCCTTTCTATTGATTTTTGTCATTGAATATTTGCCCAAAAAAGGGTCTATTGTGGTTGTACGCGTATAAATGCTGCAATAATAAACTAGGCAAATGAAAAGATTGAGATCATATTTTCTAGAAACGGGTCAGCTCACTCTTTTTGCATTTCGGTACTTCAGGGAAGTATTCAAAACTCCTTTCGAATTTAAAGAATTGCTAAGGCAATGTTATTTAATTGGCAATAAATCACTGTTCCTGGTTTTAGTTACAGGCTTTATTATGGGTTTGGTTTTGACCCTGCAAACCAGGCCAACCATGATGGAATTTGGCGCCGTGGCTTATATGCCTTCAATGGTCGGTATTTCAATAATTCGGGAAATTGGTCCGGTGATCACCGCTTTAATCTGTGCCGGTAAAATAGGCAGCAGTATCGGTGCAGAACTTGGATCAATGAAAGTTACCGAACAAATCGACGCGATGGAAGTTTCGGGCACAAACCCATTCAAATACCTTGTGGTTACAAGAATTACCGCGGCAACTTTGATGCTGCCTATTTTGGTCATTTTTGCTGACGCTATTGCTTTGTTTGGGTCCTTTTTAATAGAGAATATAAAAGGGCAGGTCAGCTTTAGGCTCTACTTCAATTCGGTATTTGCTTCCTTAAATTTTAGTGATTTAAATCCTTCGATTATAAAGTCATTTTTCTTTGGATTTGTCATTGGGCTGGTGGGCTGCTACAAGGGGTATCACTCCAAAAAAGGAACTTCAGGGGTTGGTTTTGCTGCAAATTCAGCGGTGGTATTAGCCTCAATGCTCGTGTTTATTGTGGATTTTATTGCCGTTTTAATTTCAGATATATTTTATAATCTATAATGGTTTTAAAATGAATTTACCGGATAGTGAAACAAACTTGATTACAGAAGAAAATCCAAACCCTAAGGTTTTAATTGAGATTATTGATATTCGTAAAACTTTCGGGGCTAATCCTGTTTTGAATGGTTTCAACCTAAAACTTTATGAAAGGGAAAACCTGGTCATTGTTGGAAAATCCGGCTCCGGAAAATCTGTAATGATAAAATGTATCATCAGACTCCTTACTCCCGATAGTGGAAAAGTAATTGTACTCGGAAAGAATGTACCCGAATTAAACCAGGTGGAGCTCGATGAAATCCGAACCGAAGTGGGTTTTCTTTTTCAGGGTAGTGCTTTGTATGACTCAATGACGGTAAGAGAAAATCTTGAATTTCCATTGCGCAGACACCCTGAAAAACTAAAGGGCCGCGATGTTGACACACTCGTTATTGAATCTTTAAGAAGTGTTGGGCTAGAACATGCAATTGACTTATTGCCCGAAGAACTTTCCGGCGGAATGAAAAGAAGGGTCGCACTAGCGCGGACTTTGATTTTACAGCCTAAAATAATTCTTTACGACGAACCTACAAGCGGACTCGATCCCATTACTTCCAAAGAAATCGTTCAATTAATTCTTGATATTCAGCAGCAATATAATACTTCGTCTTTGATAATAACCCATGATATGGACACCGCTCGTGTAATTTCAAATAGAATGATCATTTTGACTGATGGGATAGATTATGCAACTGGAACTTACGAGGAACTTTCGAATTCGGAAGACCCAAAAATAAAGGCATTTTTCAAATAGAAACCTATTCAAATGAGCAAAGAAAAAGGATATATTTATCGATTAGGGTTTTTTGTAACCATCGCCACTATTCTGTTAATCGTCGGAATTTACCTCCTCGGGGAAAATCAAAACTTATTTGGTTCCACCGTACGAATTAGTTCTATTTTTTCAAACGTAAATGGTTTGCAACCAGGAAACAATGTTCGATTCGGAGGAGTCAATGTCGGGACTGTAGATAAGATCATTATTGTAAATGATTCTACCCTGCGCGTTGACATGAAAATTGAAGAATCTGTTAAAGAACATATCAAAAAAGACGCAATTGCAAGTATAGGTTCTGATGGTTTAGTTGGAAGTATGGTGGTAAACATTAATTTTGGAAGAGGCAATGAAGTTACTGTCGAAGACGGTGATGTTCTCCTTTCTTATAGCAGGCTCGAAACAACTGAATTATTAAATACGCTTGGCAAAACCAATGAAAATATTGCGATCATTTCAAACGATATTTTAAGGATTACCAAAAAAATGAACAGGGGGAAAGGCACGATTGCTATGTTATTGAATGACTCCCTGATGGCTTTCGAATTGCGACAATCGATGACGAATATTAAATCTACAACCGCTTACCTAAATGAAACCGGAAAACTAATAAAAAATATTGCCGATCAATTGCAAAGTGGTGACGGCCTTGTCAATACTTTAATAAATGACACAACCATCATGACCAGGATCGATGGAATAGTTTCTCAATTAGAAGAAAGTCCATTTTATGATCAATTGGATTCAACCATGCAAAATCTGCAACTATCCTCTGAAAAAATAGCCAGTTTTACAGATGAGCTAAATCAACTAATACTGGAGTTAAATAATGGAAAGGGAACGTTAGGAGTCATTCTAAAAGATTCTTTAATGGCAGAAGAATTTAAACAAACGCTAAAAAACCTGAATGAAGGATCTGTATTATTAAATGAAGACCTGAAAGCTTTACAGCATAATTTTTTGACGAAGAAATATTTCAAAAAGCTGGAAAAGGAAGAAAAGAAAAGTTCAAAGGTTAAAAATTGATTCTATGACAATTGTCGTGTTTTGAGTCATTTAAAAAGATGGATAAAATTTTGTCTGTTGATTTTGAAAATTCAAATTAAATTAATAAATTACGTAATCACTTACGTAACTACAATTCATTATGGACTTCTACGCAAAAACTGGAAAACTGGCGCTCGGTAGCAGGCTTCGCAGATTAGGAGAAAAATTATTAGAAGATGGATTGAAAATTTATGCTTTGTACGGCGTGGAACTGGATCCAAAATGGTTTCCTGTGTTTTACATTCTCACACAGGAGGAAACTTTAGCAATCACAGAAATTGCGATAAAAATCGGACATTCCCACCCTTCAGTCAGTCAGATCGTAAAAGAAATGAAAAAGAAAGGAGTGGTCACCATGCAAAAAAGTAAATCAGATGGAAGAGTCAGCAAAGTAAGCTTAACAGAGAAAGGAAAGTCCATTGCACTAAAAATGGATACTCAATTAATTGACGTTAAAGATGCTACCGAAGAACTTTTAAATGAAAGCCATCACAGCTTATGGAAAGCCATTGAAGACATGGAATTCCTGCTTTCCAAAGAAAACTTTTTTAAACGTGTTTATAAAAAACGGAAAGAAAGGGAAAGCAAGCTCGTTGAAATTATTGATTATGATCCAAAGTATAAAACCGTTTTCAGAGATTTGAATCACGCCTGGATCAAAAAGTATTTCCAACTCGAACTCGCTGACAATAATACGCTGGATAATCCCGAAACAAAAATAATTCAACCTGGAGGATATATTTGTTTTGCGCGTTATGAGGAAGAAATAGTCGGAACCTGTGCGCTGATCAAAATGAATGATGACACTTACGAATTGGCAAAAATGGCAGTCACTGAAACTGCCCGCGGTAAAAATATTGGCTGGCTGATCGGACAGCACATTATTCAAAAAGCAAGGGATTTGGGAGCTAAAAAAGTATATCTGGAAAGCAACACCAAACTTGAACCAGCCATCAACCTTTATTACAAACTAGGATTTCAACGGGTCGTTGGCCCACCCTCGCCCTACGAACGAGCCAATATCCAGATGGAGTTGGAGCTTTAAATAATTGGTCATTATTATCTTTTCTTTGTTTGAATTATGCTCTTGATTACTCAAAAACAGCGTAGTCAATTAAAGTAAAAGCAACTTATGATTAAGTCTTCAGTTTTTCTTTTCCAAAAAAAGATTTAGTATATTCTACACACAATCACCATTTGTGCTATGATTTTCAACAATAGGTGGAGCGATTGAGGATGGCTTCAGGGTATTTTTGTAAAGAAATAATTATATTTAATATACCCCTAAATCCCCAGTCATGAAAAAACACCTCTTTCCCTTAATTATTATTCTACTTTGCCTTAACTACAGCTTTTCACAAACTACCTATTATGTTGACATTGCAGCTTCACCAAACGGCAATGGATTAACTTGGCCAAATGCTTTCAACGATTTGCATGAAGCTCTGGATTCCGCTCAAATGGAGGGAGATGAAATTTGGGTAGCTACAGGAATTTATTATCCTGGTAATAATCCCTCCTCTTCTACTTTTTCGATCAATCAAAATATAAAACTTTATGGTGGTTTTGAAGGTACTGAGGGAAGTATTGATGAACGAATTCCCGGAAACGAGACTATTCTGTCAGGTGATCTGGAAGAAAATGATAGTATGGGCATTTTTAGCGATAATGCAATGACCATTGTCTATGTTAATAATAATATTTCGAATTCAGCATTGATTGATGGGTTCACTATTAGTGGAGGTTATGCTGATGGAACAGCGAATAATCATGAAAAAAATGGTGGTGGAATATTTTCATATGGAACGCCTTTAATTAGAAATTGCATTTTTGAACAAAACTTTGCTTCAAACGAAGGAGGCGGTTTTTTTCAGGCAAATAACGGAAGTGAAATTACTAAAGTAGAAAATTGTCGGTTTGAACAAAATAATGCGAGATCAGGCGGCGGGTTAAATTTTGCAAATGCCAACGGTATTGTTGAAAATTGTGTTTTTAAAGAAAATACAGTTGTGGAGTGGTCTGGTGGCCTTGGTGGAGCAGTCGGATCAGTTAATAATACTTCCCTTGAAGTTATTAATTGTGACTTTGAATCCAATGTGGCAGGTAAGGGTGGTGGAGGTCTTTATTATTCACTATGGGGAAACAACTCAAATTCATCCCTTTTAGTAAGAAATTGTGAATTTACCAAAAATGATAGTAAAAGTACAGTAGGAAATAATGATCATGGCAATGGAGGTGGTTTACATATTTATGCAAGCTCAAGTTGTCAAACCCCAAACTTAATTATTAAAGATTGTTCTTTTACAGAAAATATATGTGATCGATTTGGTGCCTCTGTTTGGGCAGCTTTGGAAGGGGATAATGTAAACTTTGAATTGAGGAGGAGTGATTTTAAATTTAATAAAGCTCCAAATGCTGATGGCGCAACAATGATAGCTGCAAGATTAGGAGGCACAGGTAATGCACTTGTTGACAGCTGTTTTTTTGAGGGAAATGAAGCACTGTGTAGTGGAGGACTAGAATTTGCAAGCTCAGAAATTGGTACTGAAACAGTAAACTTCACATTGACCAACAGCGTTTTTAAAAAGAACAAAACTACAGAAGGTGGTGCGCTGGGACTATATTGCGACTGGAATGCACCAACTAATATTGTCATTGAAAACTGTGTCTTAGATAGCAATGAGGTTGACAAAACAGGTAGTGCTATCCAGTTTTGGCCGGATGGTAACCAATTAAATGTAACGATTAAAAAGACAACGATTACCAACAACGTGAGTCTGTTAGGAGGAGCAATAGATTCTCATTTATACGATACGTTAATAACGGACTATGCGGGTAGTACAAACATTCATTTCGAAAACTGCCTGATTGCCAATAATAGCTCAAGTAGTGCAACCATCAATTCATCCACCACTTATAATATGAGTTTTCTTAATTGCACTATTGCTCACAATCAATCAAATGGTATTGAATTATCAGATACTAGCGGTTTAACACTTCAAAATACCATCCTGTATAACCCAGGGTTTACGGAATATCAAGCTAATTCTAATGAAGTAAGATTTAATTCTTTGGGTGGCAATTTATTCGGTGATAACTCTATTGAAAATGATACCATTTGTGATCTAGTTGAAGCTGATCCATTGTTTGTAAGTACAAATAATTTTCATTTAAAAGCAAATAGCCCTGCTATTGATTTTGGTGTTGATTGGGATAGCCTTCCAGAATATGACCTGGATGGAAATGCAAGGGTTTTTAATTGTGTTGACAAAGGAGCATTTGAAAGTGATTATAGTGTAAAGGACGATTGTTCCTCATGTACTGTTGGAAATAAAGAAATTTACACTAATGAATTTTTAACAATTGCTCCAAATCCTGTTCTGGATTATTTGAATGTCAAACTACCTGAGCATATTATGAAACAGGTTACAATTAGCTTAATTGATATTCAAGGAAAGTTAGTAAGTCAGCAAAATATCACAGGCTCGCAAACAATTGAAGTGAGTAAACTGCCAAAAGGAATGTATCTTTTGAAAGTATTGGATGATAAAATGATTTACACTGGAAGATTTATCAAGTTATAATCTCTGCTATCAGGTGAATCCAGTATTTCTTATCTTTTATCAACCAAAATCGGCTCAAGATGAAAACACTAAACGTTGTTCTGGTTATTGTTCTTTCACTAACTTTTTTATTCAACTTAAAGGCGCAATACCCTGACACTATAACTTTCTTTTCACAGGCTCAAATTGATGCTTTTCCTAACAATTATCCAGATGATAATGGAATGCCTTTGTTTGTTACCATTCAAGGAAGTAATATTGTTAATTTAGATAGTTTAATTTCTCTGGATAGTATCGGCCATACTTTACTTATTACTGAGAACGACTCTTTAAACTCATTAAAAGGCTTAGATAGTTTAACTTATGTCCAAAATATAATCATTGAAAATAACACAACGCTAAACAGCTTAAATGGCCTTAATGCCCTTTATTCTGTAGAAGTGCATTTGGTTATTAAAAATAATGATGAGCTGTCAGATTTAAGTGGATTAAATAACCTCTATTCTGTTGGTGACACAGCTACCCTTGGAAATTATGGTGGTATTAAGATTGAGGATAATGATGGATTGGCTTCCCTTCATGGATTGGATAATTTAGTTTATGTCATAGGTTATAAACGGTCTAATCTTTCCTGCGGTGTTGGAATTATAAATAATGCTTCCCTTGAAAATTTAAATGGACTGGAGAGTCTTGTTTTAGTTGAAGGAGCCATGAATATTGATAATAATGCTTCCTTGATTACTTTGACGGGTCTTGAAAGTTTAAATAAAGTAGGTAACTGTTTGCATAAATTTGGATTTATTACATCAAAAGGTATTCAAATTAGCAATAACGAATCTTTGAGTTCTTTAGATGGACTAGTTAATTTATCAGATGAAAACTCTTTGACAATTTCTGGGAATAACTCATTAACTAATTTGTCAACTCTTTCATACCTAACAAAAATAGAAGACCTAACAATTGATAATAATGACAACCTGAATAATTTAGCCGCTATAGAAAACCTTGACTCTATTACTTATTTTGAAATTACCGGCAATGCAAATTTAACTTCTTTGTCTGACTTAGAAGGGCTTTCATATTTGGGTCAATTAAGATTAGACAGTACTTATCTAACTAATTTGAATGGGCTGGAAGGCCTTAGCAATATTGGAGGTATGGCGTTTGTTGAAAATCCATTACTATCGTCACTTCAAGCCTTCAATCAAATTGATTCAATTGGTGAAGGCGGTTTGTTTTTAGAAGGAAACCTTTTAATAGACTCACTTTTTGATTTCAACAACCTTGTTTCTATTAAAGGAAGTCTAAGCTTAAAGAATACTTACATTAGCTCCCTTAAAGGTATTGAAAATGTTGAACACTTAGGTGGATTATCAGTCGAAGGAAATTCTCTCTTGACTTCTTTGAGTGAATTAGAAAGTTTATCAACCATTTTAGGAGGTATTCGTATTTCTTATTCGGTGCTTTCTAATTTAAATGGCTTAGAAAATATTAATACCGTTACCGGCCTTACTTTATCTGATAACCAATTGCTAGAATCATTAAATGGGTTGGAAAACCTCGATTCAGCTTTTGTACAAGTAAGTATTATTCGTAACAACTTAATACAGTCTCTAAACGGATTGGATTCACTTACTTATATTGGAGGTTATGGAGGACCTATGGCTTCAGGTTTATCCATCTGGGATAATGAATCGTTGGTTGATTTAACGGCACTTCAAAACCTGAATTCTGTTTCCAGATTGGAAATCATACAAAATAATGTACTTTCCAGTTTATGTGGATTAGAAAATATTGATGCTGCAACAATAATATCATGGATCTGGATCAAAGACAATCCTAATTTAAGTGAATGTCACGTGGCCAGTATTTGTGATTTTCTCGATGATGGAGGATTTGTTTTATCTATTTCTGGAAATGCAAATGGTTGCAATGGCATTTCACAAATCAACGCAAGTTGCATTGAGTCTTTGGCTTGTGAGGTTACACCTGTTGAGGAAATATTATTTAAAAACAATGACATCCAGATTTTTCCAAACCCAGCAACCAACTATCTAAATATCCAACTCCCTGAAAAAACTACCCAACCTATCGAAATCAATTTATTCGACTTGCAAGGTAGATTAATTAGCCGACAAATGATCTCCAATGGAGAATCCTTTGACTTGAGTCATCTGACAAGTGGAATGTACAGTATAAAAACAAGAATAGATGGAAAGGTTTTTCTAACCAAATTTGTAAAACTCTGATCGTAACCACAGAATTATAGAAACCATTTTCATAACATTAAATGCATTAAATCCTTTCAAAATGAAAACTATATGCTCAATTTTGGTTATTATTCTTTCACTAACTTTTTTATCCAACTTAAAGGCACAATGTGAAAACCTTTTCTTTTCATCTCAAACACAAATTGACAATTTTCCTCTCAATTGTTCGGGTATTACAACTATTTCTGGAGATGTAACCATCAATGGAAGTGACATCAACAATCTTGATAGTTTGCGTGGAATTACTTTCATTGGAGGGGATTTAATAATAGGAAGCAAAGTGTCATTGGTAAATGACAGCTTGGAAAACCTAATTGGTTTAGATAGCTTACATTCTATAGGGAGTAGTCTTTTTATATATAGTAATAAGGTTTTGAGAAATTTGAGCGGTTTTCAAAATCTGGCTTATATAGGAAATAACCTTGAATTGTTGAGGAATGACTCTTTGACATCTCTTTCTGCTTTAAATAAAATTGATTCAATACACGGAGACCTTATTATAGGTGCAGGGTATAGTATTGGCCCTCCTTACACACGTGGAAACTCAATGCTGGCCAGTCTTGAAGGCCTGGATAGTATTTCTTTTATAGGAGGTGACCTTCAAATTGGATGGAATACATCACTTGCTGATATATCCCAATTAAATAATATTACTATTATCCCTGGAGAACTTTCAATTGAAAAATGTCCATTGGCTACTTTATCTGATTTGGAAAACATTAATTCCGTTGGTTCTCTTACAATTGAATCTATGGATTCATTGACAAATTTGATTGGATTACATAATATTGATTCTGTTCCAGGTGATATTTGGATAGGATGGAATGGCTCATTAACTGAATTAAAGGGTTTGCAAAATATTACTTCAGCAGGCAGTTTGTCCATTTACCAAAATGATTCTTTGACAAGTTTAGACTCTCTTTACATGCTTTCCACTATAACAGGTCTGTGGATTTCTGACAATCCTTCATTATCCAAGCTATCAGGTTTGGAAAACATTTCAGCTGTACCCGGATTTTTAAGTATTGGGGCCTGTCCATTATCAAATTTAGAAGAATTGGAAAATATAACTACAGTTGGTCGGCTTTCAATTTCCAGGTTGGATTCTATTACTAATTTAATCGGTTTACACAATATTACTGAGCTTTCATCACTCTCACTTAGAAGTAATAATTTGCTGAATGATTTGTCTGCTTTACAATATGTAACATCTCTTTCAGGAAGATTGGATATTGTGCTAAATAACTCGCTACAGAGTCTTGAAGATTTAAGTGGTATTACATCTGTAAATTCTGTTTCTGTTTATGGAAATCATGCTTTAGCAAATCTGAAGGGATTAGAAAATATCGATACAATCCCCGATTTTTTGAAAATCGGTAATTCGGATTTTAATACTGCTCTTGTTGGAAATAATTCATTAACTGACCTCACAGGCCTTGATTCTCTGAAGGCTGTAGGTTCTATAAAAATTATTGCTAATCAGAATATAACCAGCTTAAACGGATTAGAAAACCTTAAATCTATCACTGGAGAATTTGTAATTGGCGGAACCATTCAACCTAATTTAGAAGGAAATGATAATTTGACAGATTTAGCTGCATTGTCAAACCTCAACTCAATAGGTAGTCTTGTCATTGGAGGCAATTCAAGCCTGACCGATTTATTTGGCTTTGAAAATTCTTTAATCACAGGATCGTTATATATTTCTGATAATAATAATCTTACCACTTGCGAAGCAGAAAGTATTTGCAATTATCTGGAAAATCCTGCCGGTGTTGTCTCCATCGAAAACAATGACGCTGGTTGCAATAGCCAGTCAGAAGTTGAGACTGCTTGTTTAGTGCCTGTTGAAGAATTACTTGAAAATAAAGCTATTCAAATCTTCCCTAACCCTACAAATGGAATTATCCACATTGATGGAATTCAAACAAAAAAGATTGAAGTGAGGATAAGAAGCGCAATGGGAAATTTAATAAAAACTGATATACTTTTTGATGAAGGCCAAATAGATATATCAGGTTTTACGAGTGGAATTTATTTGATAGAACTAAGAATCGAAAATCAAAGCTTCGTTCATAAAGTCGTAAAAATATAGTTGAAAAATACTATTTTAGAACATTATGCTTCCTTATACTTTTCTGAGATTGCCGATTCTTATCGTTTTTTGCTCTTCGCTATCATGGTGTGCAAAAGGTCAGAATAGTTCAATCTGGCAAGACTACAATTTGCTCTTAGAACATAACACCAATTTTGAAGGAGGGCAAAATCAAATTATTTTTCAAGATTCGAGAGGATTTATTTGGGGAACCAGCCTTGAACTGAAATTAAACCGATTTGATGGCTATAGCATAGAATTATTCAACCCTGATCCCAATGATCCATTCTCAGAATCTGGTTGTAATTTTTGGGGTGATAATTTTTTTGAAGATAGCCAAGGGCAGATTTGGTTTATATCTCCCGAATTATGTGTAGAACGTTATGATCCAGCCACTGATAGATTTGAGCAATTCAAGGGGCGAATGATTGATCTCGCAAAAGAAGATAAATTAGCAGGGACAAGACATTATATTTACGAAGATGCTCAACATAATATTTGGATTGCAACCAATGTGGGCTTATATAAATATTCACTTGAATCAAAAGAATTAATTTTTTACAAAACTTCAAATCGGGCAACCCTTGTTTTTGAAGATCATGAAAAAAATATTTGGGCAAACTTTGATATCAACAATCGCAATCAATATTTAGCTAAACTGGATGAATCAACTGGAAATCTTTTTGACCGAATTGATCTTAATCTACCAATTATTATTCCCTCCTACTTCAATCGATACGATAATGCTGCTTTTTTAAAAGAAAAAGATAAATGGCTGCTTCTTGTGAATTCTAATTTATTCCTTTTTGATCCTTCTGGCCAAGGCATTGAATTCTTTCCAAATCCACCTTTTTATCAAAACAACTGGCCTCATAGTTTGCATGCCAAAAATGAAATAATTCTTCTCGGCACAAAAAGGGAAGAACTGTATCAATTTCTGCCAAATTCATTGGAGTTTAAAAAATGTCCATTTTTCCAGGGCAGACCACTAGAAAAAGCATGGGGAATACACGGCTTAATTACAAATGACGGCGTACTTTTTATTCATTTGGATACCGTAAAATTAAAATTATTAAAGAAGCAAGTCTTTTTTGAAAGGATTCAAAACCCCAAAGATGTTATGGGGTATAAAAGAAATATTCATCAAGCTGGAGCTATATTTCCATATCAGGGACATGTATATTATAACACGCAAAGAGGACCAATCGCCGTAAGACCAAGTTCTCAAAAAACTGCTTCTTTGGATTTGAGTATCCAAGGAGTCAAAAATCATATGAATGTCATCTATCAGTTTAAGACAGACCATAATGACAACCTATGGGTTGCAGCACAATGGAACCAAGATGGAAAAAGCCATCTTCTTTTCCGGCAAATTGATCAAAATGGAAATATCAACTATCAATTTACTTGTAATGGAGAAAATAAAAATTGTAAGCCCGCCAACTGGCGATTGGATTATTTTACAACAGATTATAAAGGCAATATTTGGCTTGGCTCACAAGGGAGTATAGCTTATTTTGATCCTGAGAACTCTTCCTTCATTCATCATTTCATAAGTGATGACAAAGGTTCACTTCTTTTTGGAAACAGAATTAACTGCATAACTGTTGATCGAGACAATGAACTGTGGTTGGGCACCAAAGAAAGTGGACTATTGCGTTTCAATCCGGAAACAAATGCCTGGGATACATTTAATTATGGAGCAAGTGGAAATGATGGAAATGAAAAAAGGGTTCATAGTATTTTTCAAGATAGCAAAGGGGATATTTGGATTGGAACTGGTTTGGCTTTAATTCGTTTAGATAAATCAACGGGCCAATACAAGCGATATACAAAAAAAGAACTTTTAACTTCTCTTCCTATTTGTAAAATATTTGAAGATCATAACCAGAACCTTTGGATTGCTGACAATTTTTATATTATTGAAAAATATCTTGAAGAAGAGGACCGATTTATTCCATTTGATAAAATTGATGGAATTGAAGAGTCAGCTTATTTCAATCAGGAAGTCTTTAGAGATAGTCAAAATTATATTTACTTTTCTTCCTCTCATTCTGAAATTCCTTACTTTCATCCTGATAGTTTCAAAATAGACAGTATTGTTCCAAACATATATTTCACCAACCTTCAACTTGACAACCAGACAATCAAAACCGACGACTCCACCGACATTCTTCAAAAGTCTATTGATTTCACAGAAGAAATTACACTTAAATATGATCAAAATGATTTTACTATTCATTATACCGCTCCGGAATATTTGCACCCTAATGAAACTACCTTTTCTATTCAGTTGGAAGGTTTCAATGACAATTGGCAACATGTAGGAACCAAACGTGAGGCCCGATATACCAACCTTTCGCCCGGCACCTATAATTTTAAAGTCAAAGTACGAAATCATCATGGTTTTTGGAGTAAAACTCCACGCTCACTGAAGATTGTTGTATTGCCGCCCTGGTATCGAACCTGGTTAGCTTATGCGCTTTGGACAGTAATCATTCTGGGAAGTATTTACTGGTTTTATCGTTTCCAGCTTAACAGAAAATTGGCTGATTCTGAAGCCCTACGTTTGAAAAAACTAGATCAAGCAAAATCCAGGCTTTATACCAATATCACACATGAATTTCGCACTCCATTGACAGTGATTTTAGGAATGATTGATCAAGTTCGAAAAGATCCGGAAAATTGGTTTAATGAAGGTACTAGGCTCATTCGACGAAATGGAAAACAACTACTCAATCTGGTTAATCAACTTCTGGATTTATCCAAATTGGAATCTGGGAATATTAAACTCAACCTGATCAACGACGATATTTACAGTTTTTTACAATACCTGACTGAATCCTTTCACTCCTACGCAGACAGCAAGGATATACGAATGCATTTTATATCCGATCTGAATAATTTCCACATGGACTATGATCAGGAAAAGTTGCAAAATGTGATTTCAAACTTATTATCTAATGCTATCAAATTTACGCCCGCAGGAGGAAATGTTTATGTCATTGTACAATTGGAAAAAGAAGAGAAAAAAAGTATTCTGCTTCAGGTCAAAGATGATGGAATGGGAATTTCTCCTGAGCATTTACCACACGTTTTTGATCGTTTTTATCAAGTAGATGATTCGCATACCCGGCGAGGAGAAGGGACAGGTATTGGGTTGGCTCTGGTTCGGGAACTGGTTAACGCTATGGGCGGAACGATTGAGGTGGAAAGCAAAGTGAAGAAAGGGACAAGCTTCTCTATTTTATTGCCAATTACAAAACAAGCGAATAAAATGCCTCAGGAAAGTATTGTGGATTTAAACCCTTCCATTGCTGAGACAATCCTATTAGACACCACTAAAAAATTAGGCATCTCCAAAACGTCACAAAGTAACCGTAATTTGGTTCTGTTAGTGGAAGACAATGAAGATGTATTAACCTTTTTGACTTCCTTTCTATCCAATGAATATCAAATTATTACTGCTATGAATGGACAAGAAGGGATCAACATAGCTATCGAAATAATTCCTGACATTATCGTATGCGATGTTATGATGCCAGAAAAAGATGGGTTTGAAGTTTGTGCTGCGTTGAAGTCCGATGAACGAACAAGTCATATTCCTATTATTTTGCTTACTGCAAAGTCAGATCAGGATTCTAAAATTGAAGGCTTGGTTCATGGTGCTGATGCCTATATTGCTAAACCTTTTAACCGAGATGAGCTATTGGTGAGAATGGAAAAAATGATAGCATTACGCAGGCAGCTACAGGAGAAGTATCAAAAAACAGGTAACCTTCGCCAATTGACAAAAAAAACTGCGCATTCTAAAGATGAAATCTTCTTACAGAAAGTATTTCAGGTTATTGAAGAAAATATGAAAGATGAAAATTTCGGAATGCCGCAGCTATGTAAAGAACTATATATGGGCCGCTCAAATTTGTTCCGAAAATTGAAAGCTTTGACTAATAAGTCTGCTACAAACCTCATTCGTTCAATAAGGCTTGAAAAAGGAAAAGAGTTGCTGGAAACTACAGATATGAATGTATCCGAAGTAAGTTTTGAAGTCGGGTTTAACAGTCCAAATTATTTTTCAAGAGTGTTCCAGGAAGAATTTGGTATGCAGCCAAGCACTATACAAAAATCATAGTTGGATTTGTTTATGTTTAATTCTAACGGGGCGTTGATCCACCCTCGCCCTACGAACGAGCCAATATCCAGATGGAGCTGGAATACTAATTCTGCCCGAAACTTAGGTTTCTTTTAGCTTGAAAATAGCTTAAATTGTTCAATGCTGAGCATTTAACGCCAACGTTGATAGACATCGAAACCTCTTGTTTTATTATACGTTGATCAATCAATTGAATGTTTTTGCTGGTAATTTGAATTTCATTCAAATGATAATTAATTATTTTTCAAAAAATTATGTGGATCAAAAGATAAATGTTTGACCTCGAAAAAAAACTAAGATTCTACGAAGATCAGGATGTTATGGCCATTGAATTTAAATGGTTTTCGCCTGTTGCCTACTTTTATTTGTTTTTCACTATTATTTGGAATGTCTTTTTGCTCTTTTGGTATTCCCTGGCTTTGGGAGGCGGCGCTCCAATTGTCTTTGTGCTTTTCCCACTTATTCATGTTGCTGTAGGACTTTATCTCATTTATTTTACTACTTGTCAGTTTATTAATAAAACGAATATCGAAATTGATGATGATTATCTTACGATCCGTCATAGCCCAATTCCCTGGTGGCAAAGGAATGTAGAAATCCCAACCAGCCAAATCAACCAACTTTATGTAAAGGAAGATAAATCGCAAAACAAAGATGGGGTTACTTCTTATTCCTATTCACTTCGGGCAAAATTAAATGACAACACTGACAAGGAAATATTGTCAGTCACGGGTGTTGAAAATACTCAAATGTTGGAGATCGAAGCGCAATTGGAGCGATTCATTGGGATAATTGATCAGCCCGTTAAAGGAGAATACCAAAAAGATGGGACAACAACGGTTCTAATAGAACCTCGTCGTCAGCGCCGGGATTTTACAGACTCTCCATTAGGTCCCTTTTACTTTTCGGAAAAAGGAGAGCTGTTTAATTTGAAAGAGGAAGAAGTAAAGGTGCTCAGCATTACTCAGTTTGATTGGAATGATGGCAACTCTGATAAATTACTGCAACTAGCTAATGAAAGTGGGAAAGAACGGTTAATCTATTTCGATCAAAACAAAGCCATTTTAAGCGTATTTCTTGAAGAAACGCTTAGCCTTGTAGCGGTCGGGTCCATTAACTTTCAAAAAAATGACCCATCAAAATTTTTCGAAATCGCCGGAGAATTATTTCGATTGAATGATTACAAAAAAGGGATAAACTTTATAGTTGGTGTGGCTCAACATATTGAAGTCGAACAATGGATTTATCTTTCAGAAGACAAACAAAGTAATATCCGGGTAATTAATAATAATGGTGTGATTCATTATTATAAAGGAACGAAACTTCAGGCTGCTGATTTTGAAGATACATTGGACCTTAACGCTCCGCCAATTCAGGATATCGAAATTCAAAAACCCAACTGGAAGGACGAAGACCTTGTTTAACCATTTGGCTTCAGATAAGAGGACATTTATATAAATCCGGAATATTAAAACTTATTTTTTCTTTTTCAAATACTTGACCATGTGCTGGGTCGTTCCTTCAAATCCCTGGTTTCCCCAAAAATTCATGGCACCGTTATTTTTGAGGGAAACTTGCAATTCAATGTGGTCGGCGTCTTCTTCTTCAAACCATTTTTTTGCTCTTTGAAACAACAATTTTCCAATACCTTGTCCTCGATATTTTTCGCTCACAACCGTTTCTGAAATATAGCCCCTTCGATGATAAATCATCACTTCCTGAGTGATTCTAAAGCTACAGGAAATGAACCCTGACAACTTGCCTTCGTCTTCAGCAATAAAAAAGCGAAAAGTAGTATTTTCAATCCTATCCCTTAAATCTTCTTCAATAAGTTCTTTGGCATTTTCTTTTGCAAGAAAAACCATGTGATGAGTTGCATGATAATTCATCAATTCAAACCAAAGTTCTACCATTTCGGGAATATTTTCGATAGTAGCTTCGCGAATTTTCATAATCAGGCAATTATTTCTTCAGCTTTCACTTTCAAATCCTTTTCCGGTAAAAAATCATCGCATACCGTTAGGATTGCATAAAGGTGGTTTTTCAAAGATTCTACATCCATGGATTTATGATCAATAGCATCCTGAACCAAATGACAAGCCAGATCCGCTAAAATAAATCTTTGTCTTTCTAACTTTCCTTCTTCCCCTTTCAAAGCTCTCAACTCCTGATGCCCTTCTTCAATCGTGCTATGAGCCATATCAATCAATTGAAGAATCTTCTTTTTTCTATTTTCCATAATATTAGATAACGCAAGTTGCGATACACCTTGTTAATAATAAGAGTATCGTACATTAAAGCATAAACATAAAAGTGAAAGAAAAAGTATAAATTAAATTAAGCAGTATGTCAAAGGCGATAAGAGCCTGGCATGTAGATGCCGTTAAACATGTTGGCGGCATACTGCTACTGTTAAAAGATCGGACAGTTCAGTGAATTGGTTGAGAAACCAAAAATTCGCGTCACGATGAAGATCTGGAATAACAGTTATTTTCTTAAATGAATTCACTTATTATGAATGCTTTCACTCATGTTTTATGGTATCGATGTCAGTAAAGATACCCTGGATGTAATCAAATTGGAGTCCACTGCGCAATCAAAAGAGAAGGCGCAAATTAAAAATCGTCTAAAACAGCTTGAGCCTTGGGTAAAGTCCTTATGTGTTCAATCTTGTCTTTGCGTAGTTGAGCCTACAGGAACTTATAGTTCAACTTTGATATATTTGTTGAATAAGTATAATATCAAAGTTGCTGTAGTCAGTCCGTATAAAAGCAAGTCTTTTATGGATGCTTTAGGCGTAAGTAATAAGACGGATGATCAGGCAGCTTATTGTCTAGCAATGATGGGTCTAAGGCTCAATCTAAAAACTTATCAAATGCCATCAATCAATCGTCAAAAGCGTAAGCAACTACAGAATGCTCATAATGCGATGATGAAACAAGGCCAGATGCTTAAAAACCAATTACATGCCCTGGATCAATTACCTATCATAGATCAGGTAGCCCGAGGTGCTTACGAAAAAACACTTCAAACCATCGAGCAGCAGATTAAAGATTTAGAAGATCAAATGGCAGAACTGGAAGAAGATCCGGAGTATCGACAGGCTAAGGCTTTAGCCTGCTCCGTAGTAGGTATCGGACCAACAACTGCTCATGCTATCATCTTAGCGGCTAACGGCTTTGAAAGTTTTGAAAGCAACGAAGCACTATGTAAATATTTTGGTTTGACTCCAAACTCCCATTACTCTGGGTCTTCGATTCGAAAAAAAGGTCGAATCACTAAGATGGGAACTCACTACGTTCGAAGCCTTCTTTACATGTGTACAAGAAGCGCCATAAGGTATAACCAAGCTTGCAAAGAACTTTATCAACGGCTAAGAGCTAAAGGTAAACCTCATAAAGTCGCCGCTGTAGCCGTCATGCATAAATTAGTAAAACAAGTTTTTGCTTGTGTCAAAAAACAAGTTGAATTTGATAATCAATATTATTTAAAATATCAGACTCTATAATTTTTATCACTTTTTTGTTTGCTTTTTAACACAGTTCATGTTTAAAATTCAGTAATTGGTCTGCAAACGTTTCTTTTTTGCTTACACTTCGTTATAGAACCAGGCTTCGTAGCGCGGCTACGATCCCGAACCTGAGCCTCGTTTAAACAAAAAATGAATTGTTTTCGACATAAAGACCAAAATTTAAACATACTCTAAATTATGAGTGATAAATTATGAATTTTCTTTAAACAGTACTTTAAATTAGATTTTACTTTTCTATACGACAAGCTCCATCGCATGAAGCACAATAAAATCCTTCGCCTCCGTTTGCTACACTCATCCCGTCTTTCCGACCTAATTCGAGTTGTCGATGCATCTTTTTTCGCTGCTCTTCGGTCATTTCAAGTACTGAATAATATTGCGCGACATAACGATCTACCAATTCTTTTAAGAATACTTTTTGGAAAGCTGCATCGCCATTCCACAAATTGGAAAATTCTTTTTTGGAAATTTTTGACTTTTTAGGTTTAAAGTCACTTCCTCCATACATCCATATCCCTCTTTTTACATTATCACAAATGGGGCATTTCACTACCCAAATAGAATCCTGGCCTAGTAAATAAGCAGTATTCCTTTTTGGAAAATGATCTTTTTGCAATCCGTAAAAAACGGCTTCTTTTAGAAATGCGTTTCTCAGAGTTTTGGTTTTTTCTAAATCTCCTTTTTCAGAAACAACACCTATTTTTTTACTTCCACTGCAATTTGAAAACATAGCCAGCAGATAAATAAAAAGCAAAAATTGTTGATTCATCTTTGGGTTTTTGGTTTATAAAATTTCTCCGGAAAACTCAACAATCTGGAAAATGGCAAAGTAAGGCCCTCCTACCTCTGTATTTGTATCTTGTGATTTCAACCTGATAAGATAATATTTGTTATCAATATTAATAAAAACTTCCCATTTATTCCCTCCAATCGTAAGTGGATCAATTAATTCTACTTCGGCCTTATTTGTAATAACCGCATGCATATTCCTTTCAGTTGAATATTTTACCGCAATTTTAAATGACAAACTTTCGTATTTGTTCCAATCCCAATCTTTAAAAGCATTTCGTGTGGGTTCTTCCCAAGGGTTCAACTTCAAGTCATATTTTATCTCGAATAGTTGTAAAAATTTCAAGTCATTAAAGAAACCAAGATTTTCTAAAGAATCTTTATCCAGTGTGCCAAATACAAAATTTGATTTGGGGCTTATTATTTGATATTTATTGTTTAATGATAAATCCAAATCACCTAAGTTTTTTTGGCTGAAATCTTTTTGTTCAGTGCTGTCGCTGCATCCATATTTTAGGTGAGCTCCTTTTTGGTTTTCAATATCAAAAGGTATCCAATTATCTGAACCAATAGAAGACAATAAGGGTGTGCAATTATGGGCTTCTAATAGAACTTCCTTTTGATTCATGGCCAGAAAGATCGTTCCAAAAGCGGTAGCTGCATAGAGGACCCAAAATAATGCACCTTTTATTTTAAAGCCTTTAAATTCCGCTTCGTTATCATTTTCAGCTTTTAAGACATCTTCCCGGAAGTCCTTTTTAAAGATCAATCCAATGACAAGAATCAGAAGAATGGAAGATAATACGATCAATACAACAGTGTGGTTTTCCATCATGGTAAAATCTTATTAACATATTACAATAGTATGCAATATAAAATATTTTACCAGTATTCAAATCATGGATTAATAGAAAAACCTAAACCTTCATAAGACTAAAATCATTTTCCAATTAATCTGTCATGTAAATCATACATGGATTGATGATTAAGGACTATCGTACCTTTTGTGCTATCCAGGTCGACAATAATTATAATCACAGCAGAAAATGCCATGGAAAGGGCAAGTATCAATACCCAGTTTGGCTTTTCAATTCCTCCAAGCAGATACCCCACTTCAAACATAGCAATTATAATCAGGGTGAAAAGTGCGATCCAAATCAAACCCGGTATGCGATCAATTAATCCTGCAGCTACCCGCCTGGTCTGAAAACCAAACATATTATTGATTGAATCAATGAGGAGTGCATTAACTTCGTCATTACGAGGTTCCATTTTTACCATAGAAGTGATTTGGGACCAGATGCTGCTTTGAAGTATTTGAGGCCGTTGAATAACTTCTTTAACGGTGTTGGGATTTTCAACTAATCTTATTCTTATTTCAACATATTCCAACAAGGATTTTTTGATTTCGGTGCTATAGGGTTCACTAATCAATCCAGCTCAAAGCCAACTGGTTTCGATAGCATTAACCTCCTCTAAAAGAAAATGTTTTCTGGCATCAAAACGCGAAGAAGTAAGGCCAAAGGTAAATGCCAAAATAAAAGCAAGTAAACCCAGCGTGGCCCCAACTATGGTATTTATGGAAGCATCGTCTTCATTGTCAACTCGCGATTTTCTCCATCAGGCAAATCCTATTCCACTCTACACAGCTATTCCGATTATTGTCACTATGCCAACATACGTAACTCAAAGAGGGAAAAAATTAAAAGGGTAACCGTTGAGCATATATATTATTTGAATTTAACAATATTAGATTTTAAAAAAAACAAATTAATGCCAAAAATAGCTGATTCATAAGAAGTCTTTTTTTAGAAGCATTGTTAGTTGTCGATATAAATTGTTCTGGAGTCTGTGTACCATACTGCCATTCTACCGCCCGTAGAAGTACCTTCGTCTACTGAACTTTGGTTATTAATCCTGGACAATTCGCAGGTTGCATTGCCGATTCCAAGGTTTTGAAGCCGGTTCGCTTCTAAAATTATTTGAGAAGCTCCTTGTGTTACAGAAAGAAAAATTTCCACGTTATTTTGTTGCGTACCATTGATGGTTAACGAAACGGTTTCGTCATCTCCTATTGGATTCCCGTCCCATTCAAAAGTATATGCTGCTCCGGAACTTATCGTATCAATTGGCAAAAAACGGATGGGATCGATCGTTGAAGTTTCGTTAGTAAACGTATTATTATCAAGATCTTTATAAACGAATGTACCTGATGAAATTAGCCCTGAATATTCCTTGACATGAAAGCCGGAAAGTTGATTATAAAGTAGCTCGTCTCCATTGAAAGTTGAAACAGCCGGCTCATTCAAATCCAAAAGCGTACCACCAACTCCACCAAATCTAAAAATCGAACGAGCGGTAGTTTTGTCATCGCTTTTTTTGTAAAAAAGCTCATAGATCGTGTAAATAGAATCTTGATTGACATTTTGAGATTCCTCTTTTGCACAAGCCCAAAAGAGCGACATCACAACTAGTGTTAAAAACAAATCTCTTTTCATGTTTTATTTTTTGGTTAGGTTTATAATATAAGTATTTTTTTAAATAAAAAAATTGGTATCGTCCGCTTTGTTCCTCAACATTTAGGATCGCGAAAGACGTAGATTTAACGGTTTGTCGCAAGAAATTATTTGTAAAAATCAGTGCAAATCCGCCCAATCCATATAATCTGCGTTCAATAATATTATTTTAAATTTAATACCAAAAACCAAAAAACCGTTCAATACACCACATCGCCGCAATGGCCCCGATGCTGTATGCCGGCGCAAGTTTGACCCAGTTTGGATATTGAACTTTTCTTTGGTTGATCGCCCAGATAACAACTAGCAATACAAATACAAGAGCCAATTGTCCCAACTCAACGCCAATATTGAAAAAAGCCAATGCGAAAGGAATATCCGTTTGCGGCAAACCAACTTCTGTCAAAGCACCTGCAAAACCAAAACCATGCAACATTCCAAAAGCGAATACCTTCCACTTCCAGAGCGGTTAGATAAGTCATCTTACCCAGATAGGGAGTAGGATATTGAATGACTTCATTTTGGTCCACCTCAATGATAATTAAATTAACCGATTCCATCATCGCGCCCCACTTAATCTCTCTTTCTTTCAACTGAATTTGCAGCACGTTTTTTTGAAAAATGTCGCTGCTTAGTTTCGTTCCAATAACAATTGAAAACAAGATTGGATAAAGGTCCAAAGAATTTTCTTATTTACAACTTTCAGAAATGCTCCTACAAACTATGGAAATACCGCATAATACACTGCGGCTGAAAAAATCTTAATAATAGCAATTTGATTATTGCTAAAACTATCAATAGCTCCAAAAAAAGAAATAACTACTTGCAAATAGACTGAAGATCCCAAAAAGAAGATAAAAGCTCTGAGACTTTTTTTGAAGCCCAATCAAGATGTTTAATAACGCAAAACCGAAACTAATCCCTGCACCTATATATAATATCTCCTCATTCATGTTTACAAAAATAAAATTAATCTAAGTAGTTTTAAAAATCTCTAATGAAAGAGCCGAAAATAAAAAAACCTTCTTCGTCTGTGACGAGAAGGTTTTTTGGTGCCCAGGACAGGAGTCGAACCTGCACGCCCTTGCGAGCACTAGCCCCTCAAGCTAGCATGTCTACCAATTCCATCACCTGGGCAGATAAATGTTTATCGTTTTATCTTGTTGCGTCTGCAATCCAAACTTTTTTGATCACACAGCCGCAAAGATAATTTTTGATTTTCAATAACGAAACAATTTTTGCACAAAGTATCGTTCAACTTTGTTCAATAAAACTTTTCCATTCAGGTTTCTAGTTCATTCTCAGCTTTACAAATAAATTTTTTCTAACCTAAGATAAAACAAGTTGGATAAATATTTTATTTGTCACATTATTAAAAAGAATAATGTTTTTTATGCAAAAGCAAAAAATTCAAATCCTAAACATAAATGACCGCTTATCATTGCAAAAGACACTTTTGAACATTTTTTTTAGCCATTTTTTGTTAAAAATTCACTCTCCAAAATTAGCGGAATCAATTTTAAAGTTTACTTAACAACATTTTTTCAAGCGTCACAATAGTTAGTGTAAAAACTTGCTTATGTATATTAATTTATTTTATATTTGAATCAAAATAACTGATTATATGATTTTTACATAATTAAATAATTATAATCTGAATAAACTTTAAACCGAATACCATACTAAATTTGTATTAAAAGATTTACTTTTTTTGAAACACTATTTACAAGCAGGACAAACACTATCGCGATTGATATCGCGGAAAAATACCACACACTATGGAACTTTTTTTACTAATTGCTCTTGGCATAACTGTCATTTCTTTTATTTCAATTGTGCTCACCAAGCCTACTCCGGCAAAACAACAAAAGCTATTACCTGAACCGGCACAAGCTGAATTCGTCGTCATTGATGAAGCAAAACCCCGCCATTCTTCAAACGACCAAGAAGACATAATCGTAGAAAATTTAGAAGTTGAAGCGCTGGAACTAACCGAAGAAGAGGTCTTGGTTCCAATCGCTTGACTGGTGTAAAAAGAACTTCCTATTAAAACCCATTTTTTCATTTTATTGAATAGCACGATGAATATATCACTACTACAAACTTTAATCCTGTTGACCTTGCTGATTACAATTCCTTTCGGTCTTTCGGCTCAACAAAGTATAACAGATGAATCACCGATACTGGCAAACGCAGACATAATAAAGTCAACCAACAGCCGTCCCAAATATCCGTTTCGTGAAATCCACAGGGAAGAAATCCCTGATTATTATCGTCATCATAAAAAATTGTCTTCCAATTATGAAGGCTATGCCATCGAACTAACAACTTCTGACTTACCACTTAAAAGAAATTACTTTCTCTTTAACCAGTTTGGTAATGTCAACTACGATAAGCTTAATGAAGGAGGTTACTCCTACTGCATTTTAGCCAATTTTTCAAGTAAAAAATCTGTGGAGCATTTTTTGGAAACCATCATTCTTCCCAAAGCTCCGGAAGCCAGATTGATAGAATATAAAAAAGGGAAACGAAAGTACCTGTAAAGATTTTTTTGAGACCGAAGATGATCGAGCCTGTTCCATTTTGGAATGGGCTTTTTTATAAGAGG
The DNA here is from genome assembly GCA_965220465.1 of Saprospiraceae bacterium. Lineage (GTDB taxonomy): Bacteria > Bacteroidota > Bacteroidia > Chitinophagales > Saprospiraceae > JAHDHW01. The sequence continues at coordinate 46,704 of CBDCPZ010000016.1, forward strand.
GTTAGGGGGTTAGGGGGTTAGGGGGTTAGGGGGTTAGAAAAAATTGGAAATCAATTAACTCAATAACTACGTCCTCAATCAACAAAAACGATCATTTATCCAAGGCGGCTTTGCGCAGACGTTGGAGGAAAGGAGATGCAAAAATAAATTCCTGCAAAATCTCATTATCGCTATCCAGGACTTCATCTTTATTTCCTTGCCAAACTAGTTCACCTTTGTATAACAGTGCAATATTATCACCGATTTCCATCACGGAGCTCATATCATGCGTATTGATAATCGTTGTGATATCGTTTTCGATCGTGATGCTTTTAATCAATTCGTCAATGACTATTGCTGTTTTTGGATCAAGGCCTGAATTTGGTTCATCACAAAAAAGGTATTTAGGTTCCAGAACAATGGCCCGGGCAATACCTATTCGTTTCTGCATTCCACCGCTCGTTTCCGAAGGATATTTGTCATTAATTCCGTTGAGATCTACACGATCTAAGCAATAATTTACTCGGTCGAGTTTTTCTTTTCTTGTTTTTTTGGTAAACATATCGAGAGGAAACCGGATGTTTTCTTCGACTGTCATTGAATCAAACAAAGCAGATCCCTGAAAGAGCATTCCAACTTCCATTCGGATGGCTCGAACTTCTTTCTTATTTAATCCTGAGAAATTGACATCTTCATACCACACAGAACCACTATCCGGGCGCAACAAACCAACCAATAGCTTAAGCAAGACGGTCTTCCCTGCTCCACTGCGTCCGATGATTAAGTTGGTTTTGCCTTTTTCAAATACCGTACTTATACCCTTCAGTACAGGAGTATCATCAAAAGCTTTCACCAGGTTTTCTGCTCTGATCATTTAAATATCAATTGATTGATAGAAAATTATGCGATTTAATAAATCAATAACTCAACAATTTTTAACCCGTCAATATTAAGGCAATAATATAATCCGCTAACAGGATCAAAATATCACTAAATACCACAGCTTGTGTACTAGCATGCCCCAATTCTATACTTCCACCTTTTACATAATACCCCTGATAGCAGGAAACTGTCGTCAGGAGATAAGCGAATACCACTGCCTTTACAAACATCATAAACACATTATATTCTACAAAAAAGGTACGAAGCCCTCTTACATAATCAGCGTCAGTGATCAACCCGGTTGGTACACTTGCGATATAACCTCCAATAATGCTTACAAACGCTGCGATACAAACTAATAAAGGAATGACAAACATTGCAGCAATAATCTTTGGTAAAATCAAATATGCGGCGGTATTGACCCCCATGATTTCCATCGCATCGATGTGCTCCTTTTGACGCATCCCTCCGATCTCTGCAGCCATATTGGAACCTACTTTTCCGGCGAGTACCAAACAAGTAATCGTCGGAGCCAGCTCAATAATCGTACTATCCCTCACGATATAGCCGATATAATATTTCGGCACAAAACTATCCTGTAATTGGTAAGCAAACTGAACAGCTGTTACCATTCCGATAAAGATGGCAATCAACCCAACTATCACCAAAGACCCAACACCGATGTCATTCATTTGGCGCATCGTCTCTTTCCAATACATAGAAAAGCGCTCCGGACGGGAAAATGCGGTCCGAATCATTATTAAGTACCTTCCAAAGTGATAAAATATTCTAAAATTCATATAAAGGAAGTCCTGCTAAATAGTTGCCGATGGTATTAAAAAATATTTTAATTTATAATCCCTTCTCCACGTGTTAAAAATAGTATTTTAATTATAAAAAATGATTTGATTTTTAACCGCCAAAATTTGTAAATCGCCTGCAAAGATTATAATTGTATCGTTCATCACCAAAAAAAAAATGGTTTACTTGGTTTTTTGTTTTCAGCTAAATCAGATTCCTTCCTATTAACGTCAATTTTGCGCTGATATTCGCACCTCATCTTTGCTCCAAAACCATATTTTAAATATTACTTTTGTAAAAAATTGAGGACCATTAAATTTTACATATTATGAATATTGTCATCACAGGAGGAACAAAAGGCATTGGGCTTGCCATTGCGCATGCTTTTGCAAAAGAAGGTTTTAATCTCGCAATTTGTTCAAGAAATGAAGCCGATTTGCTTCGTTTAATAAAAGAATTTAGTACTCAATACCCTGGTATTGAATTGCTTATTAAAAAAACGGATCTCAGCAAAAAGCAGGAAGTTATTGACTTTGCGGTTTTTGTAAAAAATCAATGGAAAACACTCGATATTTTGGTCAACAATGCCGGAATATTTTTACCGGGACAGATTCACGAAGAGCCTGACGGAAAGCTGGAAAGCCAAATCGAAACCAATCTTTACAGCGCTTATTACCTCACCCGAGAGTTGTTGCCCATTATGCTTCCTCAAAAAAAAGGACACATTTTTAATATGTGCTCAATTGCCAGCATCTTGGCTTATCCAAACGGCGGATCTTACAGTATTTCAAAATTTGCTTTGCTGGGTTTTTCAAAAGTGCTGCGCGAAGAAATGAAAGACAAGGGCATTCGTGTAACGAGCATCATGCCCGGTGCCACCTGGTCAAATTCGTGGGCAGGAGTGGATTTGCCGGAAGCGCGTTTGATGAAAGCAGAGGATATTGCCATTGCAGTAATGAGTGCCTGGAAAATGAGCCCTTCTGCCGTTGTCGAAGATATTGTTTTACGCCCTCAATTAGGAGACCTTTAAATTCTTAAAAATGACCGAACATCCTTTTATCAAATATAATCCAAAACAATTCTCTTCAAAAGAGACTACTCAACGCGCCAATGATTTTTTCGAATACATGGATACCCGTCGGTCCATTCGAGATTTTTCAGACAAACCCGTTTCGAAAGAAGTTATCGAAAAATTGATCATGACTGCTTCGACTGCTCCTTCAGGAGCACACAAACAACCCTGGACATTCTGTGCCATTTCGGATAAAAAAATGAAAAGTGAAATCAGAAAAGCTGCTGAAGAAGAGGAATATACCAATTATCACGGCAGAATGTCAGAAGACTGGCTCAGAGACCTCGCTCCTTTGCAAACTGACTGGCACAAGGAATTTCTCGAAATCGCTCCCTGGCTGATCATCGTTTTTAAAAAAGCCTATGACGTCGAAGATGGTGAAAAAAGGAAAAATTATTACGTGAATGAATCGGTTGGCCTTGCTGCGGGTTTCCTTTTAGCAGCCATTCATAACGCTGGGTTAGTTTCACTCACCCACACCCCAAGCCCAATGAATTTTTTACAAAAAATCCTTAATCGACCGGAAAACGAACGCCCTTTTTTATTGATTCCGGTTGGCTATCCGGCAGAGGAAGTTAAGGTTCCTGATTTACATCGGAAATCCGAAGAGGAGGTGATTGTTTTTTATTAATAGAAGTACGCGTTGATCCTGAATGGATAGTATTTCTGCTCTGATTGAACTCCTCTATCTCCTCTTAGAAAGAGGAGAACCTACAAAGGAGAGCTTTCAGAAAGTCCCTCTTTCAAGAGGGGTTTAGGGAGTTCGAAATATGCTTGTATAGTATTTCCTGCGTAACATTAGTTATTAAAATACGGAAAACCAAAGAATTCTAAAGCTTCAAACTGTTCTATTTAGATCAGCTGGTTTTGGAAAACCATTTTTTTATTCCATCTATTTCCGGGTCTTTAAGCTCCAAAAAACTAATTCTAAAGGGTTGTTTACTATTTCCTTTTTCTACTACAATTTGATTTAAATGAATGGTCAGCTTGCTAATTTTTTCTCTATCAATTTGAATGTCAGGATCATCGATTTGGGTAATCTTTGAAGCATCTTTTTTAAGAATGACCGTATTTTGATAAGTCATTCCATTAAAAAGCAAAAACAAACCCAATAAACAACACATGAGGGTACCTCCGTCAAATTGCCCTGCTGCAATGATATACCAAACAGATCCCAGGATCAATAAACAAGCAACCGATAAAGACATCATCTTTTCGACGCCATCATTTTCGTGTCGCAGCCTTAAGTAGTTTTCTCCGGAGTATTTTTTGTTCTGTCTCAATCTTACAAAAACAAAGAAAATTCCGAAAATCAAAATAATCGCTGACAGTACTTTATAGTTATGTGGCCTATCCGGTAAAATAACCAGAAAGAACATCATGGCAGCATATAAAATGACTTTGACAGCTGTTGCCCAAAGGCTCCTAGATTTTAGAAATATTTTGACCTGTTTCAGCACTTTTTATCTTTTTAATACAAACATTTTATCAATGCCAGCTAATCACAAATTTTTCAAATACTCATGGACCGGTTGGCCTTCAAAATACAATTCTTCGATGAGTATTTCGCCATTGAGAACGCGAGCATCCAGATAAACATTGACTTCGTTACTCTCCCGATTGGGAGTCAATTCCCGAAATTTTTGTTCGGCAAGCGGAGCGAGTTTTTCATTGAGATAATAAACGCGAAGGTTTTCAGGTATATCGATGGTGACTTCTTCTTTGTTGGTAAACCAAACCCGCGTTTTTAGGTAATTTTGCGATGCTGGTTTTTCAAAAGATGGATTTGAAAAATAAGTATAGCCCAAAGAATCTTTTTCAAGACTAACATAAATTTTTTCATCGTATTGAAAAATTTCCTGGGCATTCGGAAAATCCAGGTTTTGATCCACAAAGCTGAGGGTGATATAACGTCCCCGAAAAGCATCATAAGGATCAATTGGTTGCGGACGGAAACGGAAAGATTGCCCTTCTTTGAGTATTCGTTGCTGATCAGCAATCATAGAAAAAGGAAACCAAAGATATATGATCATCACTACACCAAATGCGATATTTCTAGCTAACTTCATGTTTTCATTTTTTATAAATTTACCCATAAAATTTGAATTCCGAAATCATTGATATGCAAAAAACGTTTCTCACTGCTGAATGGAAAAACCTGATCATGGCAAATTATGTGGTTGATCCTGCTATTTTGAAAAAGTATGTTCCGAATGGAACGGAAGTCGATAGCTGGAATGGAAAAACCTTTGTCAGCATGGTTGGTTTTATGTTTTTAAAAACCAAAGTTTTGGGAATTCCAATTCCTTTCCACCGTGATTTTGAAGAAGTGAATCTGCGGTTTTATGTGCGATATAATGACCTGGGCGAGTGGAAAAGAGGCGTTGTGTTTATCAAAGAGATTGTGCCGAAAAGTGCGATCGCTTTTGTGGCAAATACGCTTTACGGTGAAAATTACCAAAGCCTTCCGATGAAAAATGAGCTTTTAAAAAATGGAAAAATTCAAAAAGTCAGCTACTCCTGGAAATTTCAAAACGAATGGAATTTTTTAAAGGTAAATGCCGAAACTGTTGCTCAAAATATCGATGAAGGCAGCGAAGCGGAATTCATCACCGAGCATTACTGGGGTTACACTTCCGGAAAACAGACAGGTACTTTGGAATACCAAGTTGAACATCCGCGATGGAATATTTTTCCCGTCCATGATTTTAAAATGAATTGCAACGTAGCACCTCTTTACGGAGTGGATTTTCAGGAATTTTTAAATGTAAAACCACATTCTGTTTTTATGGCAGATGGTTCTGATATTATTGTTCGGCAGGGTAGGAAACTACATCTAAGGCCAAATTAAAAACTAGTTTCAATTGATTTTGCGACTAGTTGGCAAGCTGTCATTCCTTCAAAATTTTAATTACTGCTTTTGTATTGTTGTTGGCAACTATTTCTAATAAATAATATCCAATTGCCTTTTCAATTGCAAGGTTCAGGAATCTTGAATTTTCGAACTTCTTAGTACTAATTAATTGACCATTTGCACCGAATATTTTGGTACTAATAGATGCATAGGATGCCCCTAAATCAACAGTGATGTTTCCATTTGTAGGGTTCGGATAAACTACAAGTTTGTTTCCAAAATTATTTTCAATTATTCCTACACTAGTTATTGTATGACAAGCTGAGGTATCTACACAACCATTTTGAGTAATTTCAACCGCATAGCTGCCATTTGCAGTAGCTGTATATGTTTGGTTAGTTTCTCCACTAATCAAACCAAAATTGTCATCGCAATTGAGCCATTGGTAACTAGCACCGACAAGATTAGCGGTTATTGTCTGCCCAACTATAGTCACAGAAGTATCAACTGTATTAATTGTAAGATTTAAGGTTACTATGGAGTCACAACCAGCTGTATTCTCCAAGGTATCTGTCGCCGTGTTGTTTGATTCCGTATACGTGTTTCCATCAATCCATAAAAAAGAATCACAGGCAACTTGGGTATCCACGCCAGTTGTTGTATTGTTAATTGTTAGATTCAAGGTTACTATCGAATCACAACCAGCTGCATTCTCCAAGGTTTCTGTCGCCGTGTTATTTGATTCCGTATAGGTGTTTCCATCAATCCATAAAAAAGAATCACAGGCAACATGGGTATCCACGCCAGTTGTTGTATTGTTAATTGTAAGATTCAAGGTTACTATCGAATCACAACCAGCTGAATTCTCCAAGGTATCTGTCGCTGTGTTATTTGATTCCGTATAGGTATTTCCATCAATCCATAAAAAAGAATCACAGGCAACTTGGGTATCTACGCCAATCGTTGAATAGTTAATTGTAAGATTTAAGGTTACTATCGAATCACAACCAGCTGCATTCTCCAAGGTTTCTGTCGCCGTGTTGTTTGATTCCGTATACGTGTTTCCATCAATCCATAAAAAAGAATCGCAGGCGACATGGGTATCTACGCCATTCGTTGTATTGTTAATTGTTAGATTCAAGGTCACTATCGAATCACACCCAGCTGCATTCTCCAAGGTTTCTGTCGCCGTGTTATTTGATTCCGTATACGTGTTTCCATCAATCCATAAAAAAGAATCACAGGCAACTTGAGTATCTACGCCAATCGTTGAATAGTTAATTGTAAGATTCAAGGTCACTATCGAATCACAACCAGCTGCATTCTCCAAGGTTTCTGTCGCCGTGTTGTTTGATTCCGTATAGGTGTTTCCATCAATCCATAAAAAAGAATCACAGGCGACATGGGTGTCTACTCCAGTCGTCGGATTGTTAATTGTAAGATCCAAGGTTATGATTGAGTCCAAACCAATTGAATTGGGTACTGTATGTATTGCTGTATTATTTGACTCCGTATAGGTATTTCCATCAATCCATAGGAAAGAATCACATGCGATATGGGTGTCTAAGTATAGGTAATATTCATCGGCACCTATATCAATAATAGTATTCGCTCTCATTTCACCATCAATATCTTTTTCGGAAACAGAAGGGAAATAGTCAGGATTTCCGGAATTTATTGCAGGAGATGAACTTAATAAATGTAAATTTAAAGATGATGCATTAGTATCAATAAAAAGCGGTTGAATAAAAACAGATTGTAAATCTTTATTCGTGTTTGATTTATAGGTAGCATAATCAATTGTATTCCATTGATAATTTACCATTGCCAGGGTACTGTCTCCTGTGGTTGTATAAAACAGGTTGTAATCAGAATAGAAATTTTGAGGGGCGATATCATCTGTGTAAAAGAGTAAATTTCCATCACTTCGCAATATATTATGGAAGAACTGACAATTGTTCGTCCTTCTAATTACTATTTGACCATGATCATTTATTGGATTGTTCATATAGCAAGTATTGTTGCTGACTACTGTATTTTCAACAATACCTGTATTCCCAAAATCATATCCCCCAATTGAAATTCCGCTATCTGCATTTTTATTGACAATGTTATTTCTTACAGTCACGCTGTCTGCATTGCCGTCCTGTTCACAACCTACAGAAATCCCAACCGAATTATTATAAGAAACATTTTGTTCAATGATGGTGTTGTGGCAACCATCACAATAAATACCGGCAGAAATTGCAACCGGAGAAATATTATTAAATGTCGTATTCCTTGAGACGATTCCGTTACGGGCATGGTCTAATAAGGGATTGGATGAAGCTCCAAAATTTCCTGCGATATCAATACCAATATTAGTATTATCATGAACACTATTGTTCAGAATTGAAAAACCATCGACATTACCATTGAGTGTTAAAGACTCGCTGTATCCGGTAATAAGGTTATAAATTTCACAATTTTCAATAATTATGTTTTTAATTGCATCAGTACTGTCAATCCCTTGGCCATATACCAAAATACCGTGCGCATTGTCTCCCGGAACAGGCAATGTATCTGGATCAGTTGTAAAGCCAATATTTCTGATTTTGAGATTTTTTAGGGTAATGTTTTCTACTCCGATTCCGGTATCAGACAATACCCGAACACCTATTGCATCCACAGTTGTAAGGTTTTCGAGAATGAGGCCATCCAATACAATATTGTTTTTGCCTGTTATTGAAATAAGAATGCTGTAATCAACTGAAAACCCTTCACCTGTAAGTATGACCGATCCATTTTGATAATTTTGGAAAACTATTGGGTTTCCAGGGGTTCCACCCACATTCATCGTTACTAATTCATTATACGTTCCTGCTAGAATATTTACTGTACTATTTGGGGTAGCAGTATTAGCAGCTTTTTGAATAGTCTTCCATGCTGTAGCTACAGAAGTTCCATTGTTCGAATCACTACCAGTTGTTGAAACAAAGTAATTTGTTTGACCATTAATGTTGGAGGTAGAAGAAATGCAAAAGATGAGCAACAGGAAATAGAAACGACTCATAAGTAACTTGATTAAAATAGATAAAGAATGAACTAAAAAGTCATTCTCAGAACGTAATTAGATAAAAATCTAAAACTTCCGCAGTTTTAAATTAAGATATTATTTACTGAGACCTCGCCACTCTTCAATTTGATCTTCAAAATGTAATTGCCTTTTTTTAATCTTTTGAGCTTGATTTTCTTTCTAAATTTCGAAGATTCTGCAATCATTTGCTCCGCTGCATCGAAAAGTTGCATGGAAACGAAATCATTACTCTCAAATTTTGGCGTTAAAAAGAGTTTGTTTTTCTTGATTTCATAACTTAATTTTTCTTGATCTACCACCCCGCTTTTACCAAAAGTATCATCCATTTCTGTCAAAATTTCATCAGCTTTGCAAGCATCCGGAACACCAAAGCCGTAACCACCCTTGATGTCAGGATTCAAATACCGGTCTGAGCTTTGTCGGACAGCGGTGATAATTTCCATATTGGAACGATTGGGATGTGCTTGTTTGAGACAGGCGACCATTCCGGCGATGCAAGGTGCTGCAAAGGAAGTTCCATTTCCAGGACGAATTTTCCCATCAGGATCAACCACGATTGTTTGAAACCCAACCGCCATAACATCCGGTTTTACTCGTCCATCCGAAGTAGGGCCAAAAGATGAAAAAATCGCTTTCTGACCATCAACTCCAGCCGCACCAACAGTCAATACCGAATCAGCATCTCCCGGAGTCGCTACATAATACCAGGGATCATTGCCAAAATTCCCCTGGATCGCAACTACCAAAACTCCTTTTGACGCGGCATAATCCGCAGCTTTTGCAATAATCGAAGTATTGCCGTCCATGTCTTTATAAGTGTAGTTTCCTTCGCCATCATCAAAATTATTGTACTGCAATGAGCTCGTGATGATATCTGCTCCATTTTCAATCGCCCAGTCAACGGCACGTTTCCAGTTTTCTTCTTCTTTGTGGGTTTCTGAAGGAGTGTATTCCGTATGGGCCAGCAAAATATTAGCGTCGAAACCAGTCCCGATATATTCGCCTGGCAAATAACCATTGACTATCGAAAGGGTGTTGGTTCCGTGCGTTCCATTCCCTTCATATTTGATTTCAGTGTCAAAACAAAAGTCATAATTTCCTTTCAGCAAATCATTTTTGATCGCATATTTAAAGGCTTCCATTTTATCAAAACCATCATATCCGTCATCAAAATGAGCTATCGTAACTCCTTTGCCAGTGAATCCACGCTCATGAAGGCAATCCAGGTTTAAAAATTCTATTTGTGCCTTGCTTTGGCCATAATCGATCGTTTGAGCAAACGATGCTGTTAAAAACAGATTTAAAACAAAAAGGAAAAATAGGTTTCGGTTTTTCACGATGATGATTTTAAAAGGTTATTGGTTATTGGTTATTTAGTTTAAAATATGTCAATACTCCATACTCGTTACTCGTTATAAAAAATCGCTACTCACAACTCGCCACTGATACCCTGCTGACTCCTCTCAACTCCCTCTCAACAACTCAACGCTCCACAAACGCTCAAAGTCTGTCCTGAAATATAACTTGAAAGATCAGAACCCAAAAACAAACAAGCATTAGCCACTTCGACGCCAGCGCCGAGCCGTTTCATGGGAATTCCTGCGAGGAAGTTTTCTTTTGTCTTTTCGTCCAGATCGTTCGTCATTTCTGTTTCAATAAAACCAGGAGCGATGGCATTGCAGCGAATATTCCGAGAACCAACTTCTTTGGCAATTGATTTGGTGAAACCAAAGATACCAGCTTTTGAAGCAGCATAATTTGCCTGTCCCGCATTACCAAAAACTCCAACGACAGAACTCATATTTATGATTGACCCGGATCGGTTTTTCAACATCGAACGAAGGGCGTGCTTTGTGAGATTAAAAACGGATTTAAGGTTTGTTTGGACGACTTCATCCCACTGCTCCTCCGACATACGAAGCATCAAATTATCGCGAGTGATTCCTGCATTATTGATCAGGATGTCTATTTTTCCATAATCATCTAAAACTGCCTTCACCAGTTCCTCAGCCCGAGAGTAAGAACTCGCATCAGAACGGTAAGCTTTCGCTTTACTTCCCAGCGCTTTCAGATTAGCTTCAACTTTTTTAGCACGATCTTCTGAAGAAAGGTAAGTAAAGGCTACATCTGCGCCATGTTCGGCAAACGTTTTTACTATTGCTTCTCCAATTCCACGAGATCCTCCTGTGACTAAAGCTATTTTTCCTTCGAGCATTTTCATAGTTGTCGGGTTTGGTGTTCTTGTTTAAGGTTTTTAGTTTGAAAAGGTATCAAACCTGAAGCGAAAATAGTAGAATTAGCCAGTATTTTAAAACGAGTTCACAAAAAAAGAGGAAACTACCTTCTGGTAATTTCCTCTTTTTTTAAAATGAATTATTTTTCTAAATCAATTATGGCTCAGCTGTGTTGCAATTTTCTACTTCATCCTCCAATTTAGCTGGAGTGTCCGAAGGTTGCTCTTTGATAGGCACATATCCTAAATTTCGATCTCCGTACCAACCTCCGCCGTGGCATTTTTTAGTACACGAACTTGTACTCGCTGCAACGATCATTAATGCTACAACTAAAAACATGATTTGTTTTTTCATATGAACTGTGGATTATAATTTATAAAAAAAATCTACTTTCAGAAGGTATTTTATTGAAAAGGGACAATCCTGAGGACTCAAATTTAATTCCAAAACTCGAAAACGATAAAAATTGAACGAATATTATAAATTCAAAATTAAACCTTTAATTAATCGCATGAGAAGTTAAGCGGCATTTCACCCGAAGGATTTGCTGAACCTCTTCCAACTCTAGGTCATAAGGCTGATAAACTTTATTATTGTCAGAAATCAATCGCAGTTGTTGGATCTTATTTCCTTTTTTCAACTGTTGAATCCGCTTCGCCACCACCACGTCAGTTACGATGACGTAAACCTGATTGTCTCGTAACGGCTCACCTCTTTCTACCTTTTCACAAACGACCAGATCTCCGTTGGTGATCGTTGGCATCATACTGTCTCCACTTATTTCAAAAGCAACCAATTCTCCTTCCAGCCCCGGAATAGAAAAATGAAGCAAAGCATCTAAAAAACCGGGATCCTGATGCCGGGTTGCATAGCCGGCGAGTGCTTTTTCGGGAACCAGAGTTATGTTTTTTCTGCCGCTATCTCTTATTTGTTTTATCGATTGGCTGGAAAATTCAACATCACTGATATAATCGCTTTGAAACAGCTCATCACTCAAACCAAAAAGGTAATTCGCGTTGAGGTGGTATATTTCAAACAATTTGTTCAATTGGTCAACGGTAATATTGCGTTCGCCTTTCAAAATACTATTTACAACATGGTTGTAGGTCCCTAGTTTTTTAGCGATATCAGACTTGCTTTTAATTAAATTGTGTTTATAAAGCGCTTCATACACCTTTCTAAATCGCTGATTTACAATATTTTTTGAAAAGTCGGTCATTTTTTAAAATAAAATGTTTTAAAATTATTTGTTACTTAAAACTTTTTGTTTTATGTTTGTAGTACACTTTGAAACATTGAAACAATACATTTCAAAACCAGACCGGCAAAGGTACAAAATTTATTAAATCATGGATAATACGAGAAAACATAAGTATGAACATATCCCATTAACAATCATTGATACTCGTACTCAAAAACCAGAGATTGTCAATAAACCACAACGTATCCAAAAGAATGAATTAACGGTTGAAGATTTTCTGCCGACGTTGGAAATGCTTTTAAATCGCCTGATTCTCATTGTACAAAAATTGCTGATTGCTTTGAAGTATCGCTTTTTCAAAATGCTTGATAAATTGTTCGAAGATGTTGAAGTGCCTTGGTTAAAAATTATTGCCGTTTTACTCATTGGTTATATTGTAATGAAAAAAGATTTTCAATTTAACCTCGCTTTTAATTCTCCATTTTCGATGTTCAACGATGACAATAATCAGAGCAATGAATATGCAAAAGCAACTACTTTCAGTGCATTGGAAAGCAATCCATATGCTCCTATTTCAGCAAGCACCCTTCAGGAAAAAAAGGCCGTTGCCTTTATTGATCAATATAAAGAAATAGCCATTGCAGATATGAAAGAATTTGGTATTCCGGCAAGTATCAAGATGGCGCAGGCACTCATTGAAAGCCGTGCAGGGCAAAGCAGATTGGCGGTTAATAACAACAACTTTTTTGGAATGAAATGTTTCAGTTCGAAATGTAAAAAAGGACATTGTACCAACGCAACTGATGATCACCACAAAGATTTTTTCCGAAAGTATGACAGCGTTCAGGAAAGCTGGCGCTCGCATAGTTCTTTGATCAGCCAGGGACGATATGCTAAGTTAGTAAAATTCGGAAATGACTATAAAAAATGGGCAACCGGACTGAAAAAAGCCGGATATGCCACCGACAAAAGCTATGACAAAAAATTAATTAATACTATTGAAAAATATAAACTTTACCAATTAGATATGTAACTAAATTCACCGATTTTTTACCTCCTAAACTTTGAAATACTATGCTCAAATACCTCCTTACAGCCATTTATTTAGGCTTATTGGTTTGTTTACTGTACCAACCAATTTCTATTCCCGATGACGATTCCTTGGTCGACAAATATCGTCCTTCTTTAGAAGTTCAATCAACATCCGGCAATACTAAAAACAATCAGATTATTGCTATTCAAAACGCTCAGAAAGATTCTATTAATTTCAGTAGTTCGATTTCGGTTGTTAAAAATATTTTTTCTATTACCTCAAAAGAGGAGCATATCCTTGTAGATTCAACACCATAATCCCACGAATTTTCCTCTCATAGCGGTTCTCTCATAGTCTGTTTTTCAAGATCGTCCGATGGACGATCTTTTTTTATTTTATAGCAAAATTGTTTTTAATAAATAAACCAAGCTGCGAATAGCCCATTTGAAATAAATAATTAAATCAAGCTTTTTTTGGCACCTATTTTGATTAATCCTAATATGTTGAAAGCGACATTCAAAACAGGATAATTTAAACACAACCCTTTGCTGAATTAGCTTAAAACAAACAAAAACTAAGAACGGGCAGAACACCCATGTTTTTTAGTTCTTAGTTTCAAATTACAACCTTCCACATACATAGCCCACGACTATAACCTACTCCTAAAAAAGTAGTGAATACCACAACCAAAATAAAACTGTAAACTAAAGTTTGCAGTAAATTTCTACACAATTATTTTTTTTTCGACACCTTAATCTTCAACGATTTAAGGCTGTCAAATGTACTTGAGAAAACTAACTTTCATTTCCCAAAATCTTTTCTAACGAATAAGGTTTTGGGAATTTTTATTTTAAGAATGACCAAAACATAAAAAAGCAGTACATTGTTTACAACTATAAATTGAACAATGTCATGAGAAAAGGTACTCCCATTTTTTCAAAATACTCACCTGGTGTTTTGAGTTTATTACCGCTGTTTTATGTTGGCTGGGCAGATAGTTTACTGAGTCCGAGTGAAATAAAACTGATCCGAAAAAAAGTAAAAGAATTAACATTTCTTACGGAAAAGGATAAAAAACTATTATTAAAATGGTGGGATCCTTCTACTCCGCCATCGCGTCGTTTATTCAAAGAATGGATTTCAATCCTTAAAAAAAACGCACAAGAAATGCCACAAGACTCAAAGCAATCACTTGCTGATTTGGGGCTGGAAATGGCGCAAAGAAGTTCGACTAAAGACCAATTAATTCGATGGCAATCAACCGACACTCACCTTGCGCTGAAAGATCTGGAAAAGGCAATGGGTGTTTTAAATACAAACAACTACCCCAATATCTTTACAAAAGGGAAAAGCGAAAAGCGAAAAATTCAAAAGGAAACGAGTTTCGATGTTCAAAAAATGCAAAAGATATTGGATGATGATTATCCCGATATTAAAAGGAAAATGCGAACCTTGTTAAGCGATCCTGCTTTTAAACACCCCAACCTACGTAGCAAAGAAGATTATCGAAATAAAGTACTGGAATGGTGCGGCCTGTTAGCAGAACAAGGATTAGGTAATGTAGCTTATCCAACAAAGCAAGGCGGAAAAGACAATATGGGTCAATATTGCGCAGTCTTTGAAATGTTGGGTTATCATGACCTGAGTCTGACCATCAAATTTGGTGTCCAGTTTGGATTATTTGGTGGAAGTATACTTTGGCTGGGCACTAAAAAACATCATGAAAGATATCTTCCCGATATTGGAAACCTTAAACTGTTAGGTTGCTATGCGATGACCGAAACGGGCCATGGCTCGAATGTCAGAAACCTGGAAACCACCGCAACTTATAACCTAGAAAATGATGAATTTGAAGTACATTCTCCGAATGAAAATTCCTCATGTAAAGAATATATTGGCAATGCGCTTCATGGTAGAATGGCTTCCGTTTTTGCACAACTTATTGTAAACGGTGAAAATCACGGAGTCCATGCTTTATTGGTTCCAATGAGGGATGAAGAAGGCAATTTGTTGCCTGGCATTCGGGTGGAAGATTGTGGCTATAAATTAGGTTTAAACGGTGTAGATAATGGCAAGATTTGGTTTGACAAAGTCCGCATCCCAAGAGAAAACCTGCTCAATCGTTTCGGAGATGTAGATGACAATGGAAATTATACCAGCCCGATTAAAAATCCTTCCCGACGATTTTTTACGATGCTGGGAACCTTGGTCGGAGGGCGTGTAAGCGTACCTCGTGCAGGATTGAGCGCAGCAAAAACTGCTTTAACTATTGCAATTAAATATGCTTTAAAACGCAGACAATTTGCTCCTAAAGACGGAGAACTGGAAACGCTTTTGCTCGATTATCCAAGTCATCAAAGACGATTGATTCCTATTTTGGCGAAAGCCTATGCATTAGATTTTGCATTATCCGATTTGGCTAAACGATATGTAAATCATACTGAAAAAGATATACGGGAAATAGAAACTTTGGCTGCAGGATTAAAAGCGTATGCCACCTGGTTTACTACAAAAACAATTCAGGAATGCCGGGAAGCTTGTGGAGGCAAAGGTTATCTTACAGAAAATCGGTTTGCAGACTTGAAAGCAGACACAGATATTTTCACCACTTTTGAAGGAGACAACACCGTGCTCATGCAATTAGTCGCCAAAGCTTTGCTTTCCGAATTTAAACAAGAATTCCATGATGAGGGTTTTCGTGCAATTATTCGTCTATTGGTTTCACAAGTTTCAAATACTGTTACAGAATTGAATCCGATTTTCACCCGTAAAACCGATATCGATCACCTTTTAGATAGTGAGTTTCACCTCAATACTTTTAAATATCGGGAACGAAAACTGCTGATCTCGGTGAGCCAGCGGATGAGAAATTTTTTAGAGAAAAGAATACCTCCGTATGATGCTTATATGCGATGTCAAACACACCTAATCACACTGGCGGATGCTTTTGTTGAGCATTTTGTTTTAAAACAATTTTTGAATGCCATTGAAAATTGCGAAGATGAAAAGATTAAAATCATGCTGAAAAAACTCTGTGATCTTTTTGCACTGTCAACAATTGAAGAGCATAAAGGATGGTTCCTTGAACAGGATTATTTTCAAGGTGTAAAAACAAAAGCCATCCGCAAAGTCGTTGACAAACTTTGTAAAGAAGCAAGGCTGGATGCAGATTCTTTGGTTGATTCGTTTGGCATTCCAAAGACTTGTTTGGCTGCGCCGATCGCTTTTTAAGTTAGCATAATTAAACTCAGATGACATAGCTTTAGCGAATTTCAGTAGAAAATATGCAGGTCATCCTCGTTCAATAAAAGTTTATTGTAAAACAAACTCAACGGCGTATTTTTTGCCTTTCAAAGAAGTTTGAAAGAAATAATTTCCTTTTTGGAGTTGTGTTTTACGTTTTGAAATATCAAACTTAAATTGGTTTTCATAATTGCTTTCCGGTTTTAAATCAATAACTTCCTTTCCTGAAATATCGAATATTTTAAACGAAACAGAATCCTCGATTTCAAAAGGTATTTCAACTACAAATTGATCTTTTACGGGATTAGGGAAAAGGCGAATGCCTGGTTCTGTTTTTTCAATTACAGCAGTCGCTTCCACAAAATCGCGAATGAAAAGTACATCTTTTAAATTGTTTCCGGTATTGCGATCGCAAACGTATAAATCTTTCAAACCATCACTGTTTAGATCTTCGGCAATCACCCCTAAAGCATTGAGAAAATAATTGTCAGGAAGTATCATTGCTGTTCCATCCGTAAATTTTCCAAGGCCATCATTAAGGTATACTTTTTGGCTAGCGATCGTTTGCAGTATAACGTTAGCAACATAAATATCCAGGTCACCATCCAAATCCATATCAACGAATATTCCATCCAAAGTATCATCATTATCATTCGGAAGGTGAGTTGCCGTGCTGTCCGAAAAGTTGCCATTACCATCATTAATAAATAAGCGGTTTTGGCGGTCCTTTCCGGGAATGAACATCACATTTGAAAGAAAAACATCCAGATCATCGTCACCATCAATATCGCCAATAGCAACTTTCCGGGTTTCGATATTCAACCCCTGAGGTAGGCGCGTCGATGATTCATCTATAAAAACTCCATTGCCATTATTGATCAGCAAACTATTGCTGTCTTCGTTCCCAACGAAAATGTCCAAATCTTCGTCCCCATCCACATCAGCCATTTGGAGATCCTGAGTCACGTCACTAATTGCTGGCAATCGTGTTGATGATTCGTTTATAAAATCGCCGCCGCCATCATTGATTAAAAGCACATTTTGGCCTGCATTTCCAAAAAGTAAATCAGGAATATTATCGCCATTAAAATCAGCTGTGATGACGGCATTACTTACAGCATTGGGGAGTTGAAAAGTTGCAACTGAAAAATTGCCATTGCCATCGTTCCAATAATATTCATGTACAAAATCATCTTCGCTGCAAAACACCAAATCGAGATCGCCATCGTCATCAAAATCAGCAATGGCGATATCTTCGCTGTCATGAACAGGCTGAGGTAAATTACCAGAAGTAGTATTCGTAAAATTTCCGAAACCATCATTTCTGAGAATCGTGTTGCCTTGAAATTCATTAGCCAAAATGATGTCCAAATCTTCATCTCCATCAATATCGGCAGCACGAACATCCATGCTTTGCCCTTTGGCTCCGTTGTTTGGAAGATTGGTAGAAGCGTCAGAATAGACCTGAGCAAAGTTTATGAGGGAATAAAGATTTAAAAGTAAAATTGTAAAAATCGATTTGATTTGCATAGTCCTCTATTTTTTTACAAAAGGAAACAAATTAATTCAGCAGTTCAAAACACGTAATTACTTTTTGACGCTCAAATAGCCAAATCAATTGGATTTACGGCTAAAAAATATAGACCGGATATAAAAAAAGATTCCCAAAACAGACAAATGCCACTTTAGGAACCCTTTTGATTTATATTAAAAAAGGAATTTTAAACTTTTCCCAATTCACTTTTTAAATAATCAATTACCTTTATTTCAACTGCATCTACTCCTTTCAAAGCTGCAAGATAGACAGAAATCCAATCTCCTAAATGAACAAAATAAAGCATACGTTCAGCCAGTGATTCACCTTTGGAATAAATTTCTATGATCGATGAGGTATAGTTTCCGATGATTTCTTTGTTGATATCCATCCTGACCTGATTGCGTGGATAATCGTCTTTGTTTCGGAAATAGAGAACGGCCAACTGATTGTAATTATCACGCCAACCTACTAATTCGTTGTGGTTCATTTCCGGAATTACATGATGCCAGCAAAGCGATTTTCCATTTTCGTTGATTTGTTGTCGAAAACGCACCGCCACAGCTTCCATCCGGTCAGTTGTGTAGATCACAGGGATTCTGTCTTTTAACATTGGAGCAATACGCTCTGCACGAAATTGCAGGTCTTCCTGCTCTTTCTTGATCAATTCAGATGCGGCTTCAATGTCATTTATTATTTTATCGGAAATCAATCCTAACTTATTCAAAATAAAAACCTGCTGAACTAAGGAGTAGCCTAAACAAGCACGTGGAGATGGAGAACCGGCAGGTACTTCAATATAATCCAAACCATTTTTTTTAGCCAGGTCAATCAGCTTCCCACCTGAAGAAACGATCACGATTTTTGCTCCTGAGTCAATAATTTGCTCAAAAGATTGCAAAGTTTCCTCAGTGTTTCCAGAATAAGACGATGCAATGGCAAGCGTATTTTTTCCAATATAAGCAGGTGCAGCATAACCTTTTCCTATCAAAAATGGAACTTTACATTCTTCGCGAATTAGCTCCGCAACAAAATTAGCTCCGATGCCACTACCACCCATTCCTGCAACAAAAACATTGTGAATCGGTTGTTCAGGTTTTCTAATCTTTGCATTTCGTCCGATTTCCAACGCTTTATCTAACTGCTGCGGAAATTCTTTTATCAATTTATCCATCATATTTTTTTAGTTGAGTGGTTTGAAGTTTATAGTTTACTGAGTTGTTGTTTATTGAGCTGACAAGGTTAATAGTTCAATTATTGTATTTCTCAAACATTTTAACTTTCTGACTTTCTATCGTCCTAATTCACTTTTCTTTTAATCTCTCATCCTTTTATACGCGTTAATCAATCCATTGGTTGAAGAATCGTGGGAATTTATTTCAAATTCATCTTTTAGTTCCGGAAGTATTTGGTCTGCGAGTAATTTTCCAAGTTGAACACCCCATTGATCAAAGCTAAAAATATTCCATATCACCCCTTGAGTAAAAATTTTGTGCTCGTACAAAGCGATCAACATCCCTAAGTTATAAGGTTTTATTTTTTTTATTAAAATGGAATTGGTTGGCCGGTTCCCTTCAAAGACTTTAAAAGGTGCAAGATTGGAAATTTCTACTTCTGTTTTTCCGGAATTTCGTAATTCAATTTCAACTTCTTCCTTGCTTTTTCCTTTCATCAAGGCTTCTGTTTGAGCAAAGAAATTGGATAACAGGATTTTATGATGCTCGCCAATCTGATTCTGACTGATTGCCGGAGCAAGAAAATCACAAGGTATCAACTTTGTCCCCTGATGAATTAATTGATAAAAAGCGTGCTGGCCGTTCGTGCCTGGTTCACCCCAAATGATGGGTCCTGTTTGATAATTTACTTTTTTACCATTCCGGTCAATAGATTTCCCATTGCTTTCCATGTTAGCCTGTTGAAAGTAAGCCGCAAATCGATGCAAATACTGATCATATGGGAGAATAGCTTCTGACTCGGCACCGAAAAAATTATTATACCAAATGCCAATCATAGCTAAAATTACAGGTATATTTTTATCAAAACTAGTATTCCTGAAATGCTGATCCATTGAATGCATTCCTGCTAAAAGTTGCTTGAAATTCTCGAAACCAATGGCACAGGCAATCGACAAGCCGATGGAAGAAGACAATGAATAGCGGCCACCTACCCAATCCCAAAAAACAAACATGTTTTCCGGTGCTATCCCAAATTTTTGAACTCCTGCTGCATTTGTTGAAATCGCTACAAAATGTTTTTTTATAAATGCTTCTTTACCACCATTTTGCAAAAACCAACTACGGGCCGTATGCGCATTGGTCATGGTTTCCTGAGTTGTAAAAGATTTTGAAGCGATAATAAAAAGAGTAGTCTGGGGGTCTAAATCCTTGAGTGTCTCGACGATATGAGTTCCATCCACATTTGAAACAAAATGCGTTTTGATCGATAGTTTTCGATAGGACTTCAAAGCTTCAACAACCATCACCGGGCCCAAGTCAGATCCTCCGATCCCTATGTTGACGATGTCCGTTATTGACTTTCCGGAATAGCCTTTCCAATCACCGTTGGAAATTGAATCTGAGAATTCTTCCATTTGATTGAGCACCAAATTAACCTCCGGCATCACGTCTTTTCCATCTACAAAAATCGGAACATTTGATCGATTGCGCAAAGCAATGTGAAGGACAGCACGGTTTTCCGTTTCGTTGATTACTTCGCCCGAATACATTTGCTCAATTGCATTTTTCAAACCACATTCTTCTGCCAAAGAGAGCAACAAATTCATTGTCTTCTCGCTAATGATATTCTTGGAATAATCAATGAGTAACTCTTCCAAATGAATAGAAAACTTTTCAAATCTGTCTGGATCTGACTCGAACAAGTGCTGCATTTTTTGAGCTTTCATCTCTTCAAAATGATCTTGAAGTTTTTTCCAGGCTTGCGTTTTTGTTGGATTCAGACTTTTCAGCATTGTAAGTTTTTAAATTTTCTTATTCACCATATTTTCAATCGAGCTGCGAAAATAATGATTATAGTCTATAAATGATAGCATTTTCATTATCTTACAAAGTTTAACAATTGATTTAAATAAAAATGTCTGCAAATCTGGAATTGGGGAATCGTGGTGAATCGCTTGCCGAAAAACACCTTCTTGAAACGGGTTATCGAATTCTTGAACGAAACTGGCGTTTCAGCCGGGCAGAAATCGACCTCATTGCCAAAGAAGGAGAAGTATTGGTTTTTGTTGAAGTGAAAACGCGAAGTTCCGACTTTTTTGGAAAACCAGAAGAATCTGTCTCCCCCCAAAAAGAAGCATTATTGAAAGACGCTGCCGCAGTTTATATGGAGCAAATTGACCACCAATGGGAAATCCGTTTTGATATTATCTCTATTCTAATCAAAGGAGATGGATACACAATCGAACATTTTAAAGATGCTTTTTTCTGCGAATGGTAAGCTTTTATTTTACCTTGACTACTTTCTCTAAAACCTGACGATCTCCTTTTTCATTCCTCCAATTGACATAATAATTTCCTACAGGCAAAGCGGCTGTTTCAATTTCGAGTCTTTGCAAACCCTTGTTCAAAAATTCAGAATAAACAACTTTTCCATCAATAGTGATCAATTCCAGATTTCCGCTTTCCAGCGTTGTAAGTTCAATTTTTATCAATGATTGAAACGGATTTGGAAACAAACTTAACTCAAGCACATTATTGATGCTCGAAATATTTGTACTGATTTCAAAAGAAAGGTCATCAACCCACAGTTCCCCGCCAGCTGTTGGTGCATTTGGATGTGTCGAATAAAAAATTACAATTACAGAGTCTGGAGTCACGTCAGGCACTAAATACTGAATCGGCACTTCAAAAGATTGAAAGCCTGTCGTTGGATTTAATAGCACATTTTCGCCATAACCAATTGTATCTGCCTTGCCCGACGATGCATTGTATTTTTTTAAAATAACATGCGCCTGTCCAAAATCTTCAATCGGACTTTCGGACTGATATTGATATTGCCCTTTCATTTTTGAAGGACGGTATGGAAAAGGAGTTCCGCCTGACATGATATCCAATTCACCATTCACGTGGTCCATCAAAGGTGAACCGCTAACCAGAAAAGAAGCAAAAGGCCCCAAAGTATCCAATATCGTTGTGGTTAATCGGGCAGAGGTAAACCCTTCAGTAAAATAAACCATATCAGGATTAACTGAATAAGTTCCATATTGATTGAATGTATAAAAATTGGAACTCCTCCAATCTTCTGCTTCCAAAATAACCTGACCAATAAGCCAGGATTCAAAACCAGGGTTTGGAATATTTTGAGCAGGTAAAAACTGTGGCAAGCATAATAATAAAGTGAATAAATATTTCATAAGGCAGGGTTTTATTAAAAAGACGGCATTTTATTATAAAAAGTTGGGTAGGACTGGTGATAATTTACTTAATTTTTGAGTTTAACTTCCAGTATTTTTTTGAATTACTCCTTTCATTTCTACTACAATTTCAAGCTTTTTATAATTCATTTTAAAATAAAAGTAAAAAAATTTTGTGAGCCTCATAAATATTAATACTTTTGACATGTTACCAAATAGTAACATGTACAATAATTTAATATGATATGGAAGGCTTTGTCAGATCCGACCAGAAGGTCGATACTGAGTTCACTAAAAAAAGCTCCGCAAACAACCGGAGAACTAAGTGACTCATTTAAAAACCTCTCACGCTACGCTGTAATGAAACACTTAGGCATTTTAGAAAAAGCCAATCTGATTACCGTCAAAAGAGAGGGTAAATTCAGATGGAATCACATAAACACAATGCCGATTCAGCAAACCTATGAACAGTGGGTAAGCAACCTTTTACAATTGAAATATCTTGCAGAGCAAACAACAGAAACCATGGGTGAGTCAAGTAAAACCATCACAACAACCACTGTTTTTATTGAATTGACAATCAATGCAAAAAAAGCTAAGGTATGGCAAGCGCTTACAGAAGAAACGGGACGATGGTGGAAAAAAGATTTTTTTACCAATCCCAAAACCCGTGAATTTGTAATTGAAAGTCGTCTTGGTGGTCTGATGTACGAAGATGCCGGCGGAGAAGAAGGCTTGGTTTGGGCATCCGTAATCGGAATTGATTCTCCAAACAGTCTTCAACTCAAAGGGCAGCTTAGTCCAAAATTTGGTGGTCCGGCAATTTCGTTTATGAAAATCCAGCTGGAAGATTCAAAAGATTCAACGCTTTTGAAAATCACAGACACCATTATAGGAAGTATTTCGGAAGACCTGCAAAAAAATTTAACAGAAGGTTGGCAAGCCATTTTTGAAGAAGGATTAAAGCCCTTTGCCGAAACGACAAATTAGAAAAGTCATTTTGCGATTAGTTTCCATTCAGGGTTTTAAAAGTAGATTCTAAGACATATCATTCTCCATTTTCAAGCCGGAAAGTACTTACCCAAGCATCTTTCCGGCTTTTTTGTTGTTATTTTTAAGTCAATATTTCGATTAAAAACATTCCTTCGTTTTTATTGATTTTAAATTATCGCGCTGTTTTTTCAATAAATTTCAATTTGACTTCCATGAAATGTAAAAAAGTGTTACCTTTGCATTCCTAAATTCGAAAAAAGATAGTAAAATGAAAAAAGATATTCATCCGCAAAATTATCGTTTAGTTGTATTCAAAGACTTCTCTTGTGACGAAGCGTTTTTGACTAAATCTTGTGCGCCTACAAAAGATACCATTACCTGGGAAGATGGAAAAGAGTATCCTTTGGTAAAACTTGAAATTTCAAGTTTTTCTCACCCATTCTTTACCGGCAAGATGAAGTTTGTAGATACAGCAGGACGTATTGACAAATTCAACAAGAAATTTTCGAAAACTAAGTTCGCGAATAAAGAAAAAAGCTAAGCTTATAAACTTGCTGTCAAAAAAGTCCCGATACTCAAAATTATCGGGACTTTTTTGTATTTAGATTTTTGAGTTAAAATTTCCGTTGTTTTATTTATCATTGTACCATAATTAAACTGTAAATTTGTTGCTTAAAATAAAACAACTTATACCTAATCGGTTTTTAGGCACATCATTACCTACCTTTTTTATATGAAAAATGTCATTCTTTTCGATAGTGATATTCGTGAACAATTACTCCCTTTAACTTTTACACGCCCTGTTTGTGAATTGCGCGTTGGTATTTTAACGATACGCGAAAAATGGGAGAAATGGCTGGATGCAAAAGTATCTTATATTACTCAGGATTATTTGGCGGGCAAATATCCCATTAATATTTCGGAGAACAACTTTGTGATAAATGGTTCTGTCCTTCCTTCGGATCATTTGTGCCGTTTAATCAACCAGTTAGAAGAAAATGAAGCTTTGCTCCAGGACGGAGAACTCATTGGTGCAAGACTAAATGAAGTCCAGTTTGATCATTTGACACGTGATGAAGAAATCGAAGAATTGGAAGGTTTTGATGTTGAGGATACGCCATTTATGAGGATTTCCAGTCTCGCTGACATTTTTTCTTTAAACGGTGATGCAATCCTCGATGATTTTAAACTGCTGACAGAAGGGAAAGATTCGCTAGAAATTTCCAAAACAAATACCGTAATCGGAAGTAAAAAACATATTTTTATAGCAGAAGGCGCCATCGTTGAAGGAGCATTTTTGAATACAACAAATGGACCGATTTATATCGGGAAAAACGCAGAGATAATGGAAGGCTCAATGATTCGTGGACCGGTTGGGCTCTGCGATCATTCTTTAGTAAAAATGGGATCTAAAATTTACGGCGCAACCACAATTGGTCCTCATTCCAAAGCCGGAGGCGAAGTGGGTAATTCTATTATGATGGGTTACTCTAACAAATCACATGAAGGTTATTTGGGCAATTCAGTGCTTGGAGAATGGTGCAATATCGGGGCAGATTCCAATAATTCTAATCTGAAAAATAACTATACAGAAGTCAAAATCTGGAACTATTCTGCAGAGCGATTCCTTAGTACCGGCCTGCAGCGTTTTGGGCTCATCATGGGTGACCACTCAAAGTGTGGAATTAATACCATGTTCAACACTGGCACCTTGGTTGGCGTATCTGCCAATATTTATGGCGCTGGTTATCCGCGAACTTTCATTCCGTCGTATTCATGGGGAGGGCCACAGGGTTTTACTACTTATAAAATTGAGAAAGCCTTAGAAACAGCCAAAATAGTGATGGATCGAAGGAATATAAAGCTTGATGAAAATGATAAAAACATTCTTGAAAATGTTTTTAATCAAACTAGCAAATGGCGACGTTGGGAAAAAATTATTATGCAATAATGAAGCAACCGCTTTGGAAACGTCTGCTCAGTTATCTTTTCGAACTTCATATTGAAAGTACTTCCAGCGAACACAATCCTCACCTTTATGTAAGCCTTCGTAAAGGCCGTTACCAACTAAGCACAGCAAATGCAATTTATTCCTTCGAAGATTTATACGACAATTTTCAAGACGCGTTTAATGAAATTAATTTGGATCATTTGAATATTAAAAACGTGTTGATTTTAGGTTTTGGACTTGGCAGCATTCCTATCATTCTTGAGCAAAATTTTGAAAAAAAATATCATTATACTGGTATTGAGATCGATGAAGAGGTTTTATACCTTGCAAGCAAATATGCAATTCCAGGGATCAATTCAGGGATAGAACTCGTTTGTGCTGATGCTGTCCATTATGTAAAATCATCGACGACGAAATTTGATATGATCACGGTTGATTTATTTCAGGATGATGTCATACCCCAACAATTTGAACAATTAGCTTTTCTGGAAAATGTAAAAAAACTCTTAACACCAACAGGCATTTTACTTTATAATCGATTAGCTTTCAATTCAGAGGACGTTAAACAATCAAAGGTTTTTTATCAAAATGCTTTCAAAAAAGTTTTCGATGAAGGGACTTATTTGGAAGTTAAAGACAATTGGATGTTGTTAAATCGCCATGATATTTTGAAATAACCTTCAAAAATTCCGACCTTTTGAGTTAAATAATTTTCCTAAACCATGTTTACCACCCGGATTCGATTTGTACTGATCCTTCTATTTCTTCTAATCGGCATTGTACTGCAAGTTAAAAATGGATTTTCATCCGCCTGGTATTTGTACGCCACCAGTTTAATTTTACTCTTCACTCACTTTGCCTTTGGAAACGTTTGGGTTGCTTTTAGCAAGTTGCAAAAGGGCAAAATAATAGAGGCTGAGTTATTAATAAATCAAATCAAAAAGCCGGAATGGTTGGTAAAACAAAATCGAACTTATTACCATTTCATAAAAGGCATGATAGCTTTACAGCAAAAAGAGCTTCCAGAAGGCGAAAAGCAGTTAAAAATCGCTGTAAGCCGTGGTCTTCGCTCAAAGAATGACAACGCCCTTGCACTGTTAAATCTTGCTCATATTTGTTTTGTAGAAAAGAGGTCAGACGATGCCAGCAGTTATCTTCAGCAAGCTCGATCTTTTGAGCCAAACGACTTAATGCTCAAACAAAAAATAGAAGAAATGGAAAAATTAATAGTTTAAACAGACAGTTAGCCCACCTTTCTCTCTCTTTCCCTTTTTATCCTTAATCAATTTAAAATCTTCTAACAAAAAGCCTTTTTTGTTGTACCTTTGCAGCTAATATTTTCAGAAATTCTAAATACGAAATTATGTTTACAATCAATATATATCTGCGTTTTGCACTAATTGCCATTCTTTTGGTTGGCGGTACCGTTTTAGCATTTCAATACGGATTTTGGTATTCGTTTCCATTTTTATTGATCGGCATTATTTTGCTTTTGGGTTATATATTTTTAGGAACAGTTCAATCTACTGCGCAATTGGTTCAGGAGATGCGATTCGTTGAAGCAGAAAAACGTCTTGGACTGACTTTTAAATATAAATGGTTGTACAAAACCAATCGAGCTTTTTATTGCATGATCAAGGGAACTTTAGCGATGCAAAACAAAAATAATGACGAAGCGGAAGAATGGTTGGAAAAAGCACAGAAAATTGAATTGCCTTCTGACAATGAAAAAGCAATGGTCCTTTTGCAATTGGCAAATATTCATGCTAACAAAGGAAAATGGAACAATGCAAAAATTCATTTTAGAAACGCAAAAAAACTAAAGGTCACTGAGCCGGAATTGAAAAATCAAATCAAACAATTTGAAAAGGCATTGACCAATCGAGGACAAATGAAACATCAGCGAACAATGCGCGGAGGCCGTGGCGGTGGAAGGATCAAAAGGATGTAGAATTTTAGGTAGAGGGTTTGTGGTTTGACAAATATAGATAATTGTTATAATTTGGTTATTTAATTATTTAAGTAATTGTTCAAAATTATTTATAAGTTATATTTACACCCAAAAAGATGGGTCGAAAATCAAAGAAAATAGACTTAACGGATGCAGAAAAAGTAGCACTAGAAAAAGGTTACAAATATTCAAAATCAAAGTTTTTTTCTCAACGCTGTCATATGATTTTGCTAAAGAACCAAGGTTTGACTTCCCAAGAAATAGCTGACATATTTGGAATTACCTTTCAACCTGTTAATAGCTGGTCCAAAAGATATATCAAGTATGGTATCGAAGGTCTTAAAACGAAATCAGGTCAAGGAAGAAAATCTATTTTAAATAAAAAGCAAGATGAAGCTAAAGTAAAAGCTGCTATCAAAAAAGAACGGCAACGAATTAAATTGGCTAAAGAAGCTTTAGAAAAAGATTTAGGAAAAACCTTTAGTGTTCTGACTTTAAAACGGTTTTTAAAAAACTTAAGTGCCGATGGAAACGAATCCGTTTGAAACCTAAAGGTAAACCTGATGAAGAACTATATAAAGTTCGAAAACAATCTTTGAGTTTGATAGAACAACAAGCTGAATTAGGAAATATTGATTTATTTTATGCTGATGAAACGCAGTTTTCTCAGCAAGGATATGTTCCTTATGGTTGGCAATTTGATGATGAACAAGTAGCTATTGAAGTATGCAAAGGCAAATCAATTAACTGTTTTGGATTACTTTCAAGAACGAACCGATTCATTTACAAAACGACAGAAAAAAACATCAATGCAAATTTTGTCATTGAAATGCTAGATAATTTATCCTTGACAATTTCCAAATTCACATTTGTAGTATTGGATAATGCAAGAATTCATACTGCCCGTAAAGTCAAACAACTTTTGGAGACTTGGCAAAAAAGAGGATTATTCATTTTTTATTTACCTCCTTATTCGCCGCATCTCAATATTATCGAAAGGCTTTGGAAAGAAATGAAACAAGGATGGTTAAGACCATCTGATTACCAATCTGCCGACGACCTGTTTTATGCAGTCAATAGAATTTGTTCAGCCTTTGGTAAATCTATTTTCATTAACTTTTCTAAATGCTCTTTTTAGTTATATTTTATTTTGAACAATTACTTAGACGGAATTATCAATAATTTTGTCCCGTCGCTTTAACTCAAATAATACTCCCACGATGCCATTACGAAAAAAAGAACTCACCAAACTTTATTACTCTATTAGCGAAGTCGCCGAAATGTTCAATGTTTCCAAATCATTGATCCGCTTTTGGGAAAGCGAGTTTGATTTACTTCGTCCCCACAAAAACAGCAAAGGGGATCGTCGTTTCACTGTCCAAAATATTGAGCAGTTCCAAACCATTTATCAATTAGTTAAAGAGCGGGGTTTTACGCTTGATGGGGCAAAACGAGAGCTCAAGCTGAGTAAAGAACGAATTGCAATGAAACGAAAAACAGTGGAATCGTTAACCAATCTGCGTAATTTTCTGGAAGGTTTAAAAGAGCAAGTTTAGCTGGTTTTAAGTAGTTGGGCTAAATTAAACGAAACCATTTTTTACGCCTGCTTATAATCCTGAATATTAAGCTGTTCTTCACAAAAACTCAAATCAGCTTCTACATTTGAGGCGATAATTAAAAGTCTGTCCTTTTTGTATTCACTAATTAAATCAAGATACCAGTTCATTCCCTGCTTATCCAAATTCGTTGTAGGCTCATCAAGCAATAAAATATTTGTATCCGAACAAATGGCCAAAACCAGTTTGAGGCGCTGTTTCATTCCTGAAGAAAAGAATTTTACCTCTTTGTGGCTGGCTTTGGAAAATCGCAACAATTCTTCTAAATCACCGACTTCTAAATTATTTAATAAGGGTTTGAATTTTTTGTGAAATTCTATTGCTTCAACGAGGGTTAATTCCTCAATCAAATCAATATACGGAGCTGCATAACTGACTTGCTGATAAACCAAATCCTGTTCTATCGGTGTTTTATTTTTACTAAAAGTAATGGTTCCTTTGGATGGAGAAAGATGTCCAGAAAGAATTTTTAAAAAGGTAGACTTACCGGCACCATTGGGACCTAAAACAGCATAACTGTTTCCAGCTTTAAAGTCATAATTTATATCTCGAAAAATCCACTCAAACCGATATCGCTTTGCAACATTATGGAGTTTGATGTCCATTCCTTGATTTGCTGCCATTAAGCTGACGGAACCCTTTGATAATTCCACGATCTGCTTTTCGAATAAATTGAAGAATATTTTCTCTTTCCGGAGTATCAATCATTGCGGTTTCTATTTTTTCCAATGCCTGAGTTGTGTTAAACCCTTTTACATAAAGGATGCGATAAATATCCTGGATGTTGTAAATCTGGTCTTTGGTAAAGCCTCGTCGTTTCAAACCTATTGAATTGATTCCGGCATAGCTGAGCGGTTCACGTGCAGCTTTAACGTAAGGTGGAACATCTTTTCGAACCAAAGAGCCACCGCCGACCATCACATGATCGCCAATCCGTACAAATTGATGAACTGCAGTGAGTCCACCAAGTACCGTTTTGGGCCCGATTTCGATATGACCTGCAAGGTTTACACAATTTGCCAACACACAACTTTCGCCAATGATACAATCATGAGCAATGTGACAATACGCCATAATGAGGCAGTTGTCGCGGATTTCCGTTTTATAATTGGCGCGGGTGCCACGATTAATCGTACAATATTCGCGAATCGTAACATTATTACCAATTTCTAAAGTCGATTCTTCTCCTTCAAACTTGAGGTCTTGTGGAATAGATCCGATGATGGCACCAGGGAAAATTTTACAATTTTTTCCCATTCTTACACCATTTAAAACGCAGACATTTGGATGGATTTCCGTTCCATCACCGATTACTACATCTTCTTCAATGGTTACGAAAGCTCCAATTTGGACATTTCTGCCAATTTTCGCATTGGGATGGATGTTTCTTATTGCGTTATTCATTGTTAGTTCTTCTGATGATTTGAGCTGTGAGTTCTCCTTCTGATACAATTTTTTTTCCAACATAAGCAGTTCCTTGCATTTGAACAATGCCTCTTCGAATCGGTGATAATAGTTCCATTTTAAGAATTAAAGTATCCCCCGGCACGACTTTAGACTTGAATTTTGCATTATCAATTTTTATAAAATACGTGTCCCAGTTTTCAGGATCTTCAACAGTAGAAAGTGCTAATAATCCGCCTGTCTGAGCTAAAGCTTCCATTTGCAAAACTCCCGGGAATAAAGGGTTACCAGGAAAATGCCCTTGAAAAAAACTCTCGTTGCTGGTGACATTTTTAATCCCAACAACCTCCTTTTCAGTAAGTTCAATTATTTTATCAACTAATAAAAAAGGAAATCGATGCGGAAGCATCTTTTGTATTTCTATAATATCAAATATCGGTGTCTTATCCGGATCATAATTTGGTCTGCCTTTAAGTTTTCGCTGTTCCTTGTAAATTTCCTTCAGCATTTTGGCAAAGGCGATATTAGCAGTATGACCTGGTTTGGTGGCAACGATCTTTCCTTTGATCGGTTTTCCAACAAGTGCAATATCTCCGATAATGTCCAGCAATTTGTGTCGCGCAGGTTCATTTTCGAAGTGTAGTGAGTTTGTATTTAAAATACCTTCTTTGTCAACTTTTACACTGGGCTTTCCAAGCTTTTTGGCCAATTTATCTAAATCTTCCTGGCTCATTACCCGGTCAACAATAACAATGGCATTATCAAAATCTCCTCCTTTTATCAAATCCTGGCCAAGCAGTTGTTCTAGTTCATGTAAAAAAACAAAAGTTCGCGAAGGAGCAATTTCATTTACATAATCCGAAATTTGAACCAAGGAAGCATATTGATGTCCAAGAACTGTTGAGTTGAAATCAATCAAAGCAGTTACCTGAAATTCATCGGAAGGTAAAGCCATCAACTCAGAACCAGTTTCTTCATCTACATAAGAAATGGGCTCTAAAATCTCAAAGTATTCTCTTTCCGCATCTTGTTCGTCTGCACCTGAAGTCTTCAAAGCTTTTACAACATCGATTGCGCTTCCATCCAATATAGGTACTTCAGGACCATCAATTTCAATTAAAACATTGTCGATACCCATGCCTACTAAAGCCGAAAGAGTATGTTCAACGGTGCTGATTTGTGCTTCTCCGCTTTTTATCGTTGTGCCACGATTAGTTGATACAACTTTGGAAACATCTGCATTAACAACAGGTTTTCCTTCTAAGTCGATTCGCTGAAATTTATATCCGTGATTAACAGGTGCAGGAATGAAAGTCATTGTTACTTCCTTACCAGTATGCAAACCAACGCCTTTAATGGAAAACGTTTTTTTAATAGTATGCTGTTTCATGTTCATCAATGACATTCAAAATTTTACGCAAATATACATTTTTTAAGGCATTTTGAATAAACAGAATGAACTGTCACCAAATTATATTTGAATTTAATTCTCTTTAACTAAAAATATTATTCAAAACCAGCTTATTCATTTGACTGATCGAGCAATTCTGACAGTTTTTTTTCAAGTTCGTTGACCTTTTGTTGAAGTTCAGGTAAGCGACGAAATATAGCATAAGACCGGAGATAATTGTTGTAATCAAGAGCTGGAGAACCATAAAGGGAAGTCCCTGTTTTTTTGATGGATTTATTAATTCCACTTTGAGCTTGTACTCTGGTTCCATCTGCAATTTCAACATGGCCAACGATTCCTGCCTGCCCGCCAATCAGGGCATTTTTTCCAATTTTAGTACTTCCTGCTACGCCAGCCTGAGCTGCGATAACCGTACTCGGCCCAATCTCTACATTGTGAGCCACTTGAATCAGGTTGTCCAATTTGGCTCCCTGGCAAATAATTGTTGATCCCATTGTTGCGCGATCGATTACTGTATTAGAACCAATTTCTACATTGTTTTCAAGAATAACATTGCCAAGCTGCGGAATCTTTTTATAGGTGCCGTCTTCCTGAGGTGCAAATCCGAATCCATCGCTTCCGATCACTACATTGGCATGAAGCGTACAATTCGCTCCTATTTTGCAAGCATGAAAAATTTTCACACCAGGATAAAACGTAGCATTCTCACCAATCTCAACATTTTCATCTATAAAAACCTGCGGATATATTGTCGATCCTGCTCCTATTTTTGTTCCTTTCCCAATGACAGAAAACTTGCCGACCGAAACATTTTCACCAATTATCGCTTTTTCATGGATGAAAGCATCTTCGGAGACACCTTCCACTTTTGGAACCTCAGCTCCAAATTTTTCCAATAAATGAGCCATTGAAGCATAGACGTTGTCAACCCGGATCAACGTAGAATTTAATGGTTTATCAGGCTTGAATGTCTTGGAAACCAACAAGATAGACGATTTGGTGATATAAGCATATGGCTCATACTTCGGATTAGCAAGAAAACTAATTGTCCCCTCTTTTCCGACTTCTATTTTGCTTGGACCACTCACCTCAACAGTCGCATCCCCTTCTACAATCCCGTCGAGCAACAAACCTAGTTCTTTTGCTGATATTCGCATGATGCAAAGGTAAAAAAATAATGTATTTTCAAAGTTTTTCTTTTCAATTATATCAATGCTTTACTTGATAGAACTTCTTTTATTTAATGCTTATATTTGCCCGAAAATCGAAACTTTTGGAAACAACAACAAAAACACTTAAAATTGGGACCCGTGGCAGTCTTTTGGCCCTTTGGCAAGCAAATTTCACTTTGCAGCAATTGAAAGAAAAAGGCATTGAAGCCGAGCTTGAAATTATTACCACAAAAGGGGACAAAATCCAACACCTCAGTTTTGATAAAATTGAAGGAAAAGGTTTTTTTACAAAAGAAATTGAAGACGCTTTGTTGCGCGGTGACGTCGATATGGCCGTTCACTCGATGAAAGATCTGCCAACCGCTTCGCCTGAAGGTTTAAAAATTGCAGCAGTTTCCCATCGTGAAGATCCATCAGATTGGTTGCTTATCCTTTCTACTAAAGTCGCTGACAATCAAACTTTTAAATTAAACAAAAATGCTGTGGTTGGCACCTCTTCCGCAAGAAGAAAAGCGCAATTGCTTGATTTTCGACCTGATTTGAATTTGAAAGATATTCGTGGAAATGTTCCAACCAGGATCGACAAATTACGCAAAGGAGATTTCGATGCTATTGTTTTAGCAGCCGCTGGAATCAAACGGCTCGAATTAGATCTTTCGGACTTGAAAATTGTTCCTTTGAATCCCAAAGAATTTATTCCTTCTCCGGCACAAGGTGTTCTGGCTTTCCAAACTTGCGAAGACAACATTAATGTTCGCAAGGTTTTAAAACTTTTACATAAATCTGAGGTTTCAGCTGTTACAAATATTGAGCGAAAAGTACTGAATTTGATGGACGGAGGCTGCCATCTTCCATTAGGCGTTTATTGTGAAAAGGATGCGGCAGGAAATTACCACGTTTGGGCAGCAAAGGCGGATACCTGGGACAGCCCTTTGAAAAGAGTTCAACTCTCTTCAAGTACCAGCCATGGCCTTGCAGAAAAAATTGTGTCAGAACTTTATAAAAAATAATCAAGAAAATGGACAAAACCGCGTTAGAACCATTACGTTTTCCGATTGGACGGTTTAAACTCCAGGAAAATATCTCTGAAGAAACGATCAAAGAATGCATTCGTGATATTGAAGTTTTACCAAAGTTGCTTCGCTTGTCAGTTGAAAAACTTAATGATGCACAACTCGACACATCTTATCGTCAGGAAGGATGGACCGCTCGCCAGGTTGTTCATCATATCGCGGATAGCCATTTGAATAGTTATATTCGATTCAAATGGGCTTTGACAGAGGATGCGCCTAAAATTAAAGCTTATGATGAGAAAAAGTGGGCTGAACTGGAAGAGGCTAAAAATGCACCTGCTGAGATCTCTTTAAATTTATTAGAAGCCCTACATCGCCGCTGGGTAATGATGCTTAAAAATCTGAGCAAAACTGATTTAAAAAAGACTTTTGTCCATCCGGTATCAGGTTTTGCCTACACTTTAGAAGTAGCGATTACCCTTTATGCCTGGCATGGAAAACATCACGTAGCCCAAATTGAGTCGCTTAAAGAGCGAAGCAATTGGTAAATTTTAAAATAATTGTCTGACTTATTAGTTTTTATTTTATGAGTATGTTTTTATTTTTTGACGTTGAAACTACGGGAATGCCGAGAAACTGGAAAGCCCCTGTTTCTGATACTTTCAATTGGCCTCGAATGGTACAAATTGCTTGGCAGGCTTATGATAAAGACAGGTTGTGTACTGATGCTCAGGAATTTATCATCAAACCGGAAGGATGGGAAATTCCTTATGAAGCGGAAAGAATCCACAAAATCAGTACAGAAAGAGCAAGTGAAGAGGGGGTTGAACTTAAAGGCGTTTTACGTCAATTTGCCAAGGCAATTGACGAGGCAGAATATATAATTGCCCATAACCTGAATTTTGATGAAAAGGTTGTTGGCGCTGAATTTATCAGAAATAGTATTGAACATCGTCTTTTTAGTTCCGAACGTTTTTGCACCATGCAGGAAAGCACTTATTATTGCAGGCTTCCGGGCAAAGGAGGCCGCTTTAAATGGCCAACGCTAAGTGAGTTGCACCAAAAACTATTTGGAGCCCGTTTTGCTGATGCGCACAACGCAATGGCAGATACCCAAGCCACCGCTAATTGTTTTTTCAGACTCCTTGATATTGAAGCAATTGATGTGCTGGATTGAGAGATTTACGGATGTGCGGATTAGTTGAAGTGTAGATGGGAGGATGTTTTTTAACCAATTAAGTCATAACGACACAAGACTTAACAACAAACTTCGAACTTCAAACCATGAACCTTGAACCTTGAACCTTGAACCTTGAACTAAAAAAATGAAAACCGTATTTATCACGCGAAATCTAACGGCGGACAGTGTTTTTAAAAAACAATTGGAGCTTGTGGATTTGAAGGTTTACGGAAAATCGTTGATACAATTTTCAGTAGTTCCTTTTAATAAAATCCCAAAAGTTGATTGGATATTTTTTTACAGTAAAAATGCAGTAAAATTTTTCTTTCAGAGTATTGAGCAGTCCCGTTTGAAAATTCCTGATCATTTAAAGTGGGCAGTGATTGGCGCTGAGACGGCTAAGGCATTAACCTCAAAATTTAAAACGCCGGATTTTATTGGTGAAGGAAGTGGAGAACTTTCGGCTGATTCTTTTTTAAAAATTGCAAAAGGCCAAAAAGTACTTTTCCCACAAGCGGAATCTTCACTCAAAGCAATTCAAAAAAAACTTGAGAAAGAAATAATCGCTTTCAATTTGATTGTTTACAGGAATATTCCAAAGATTGATTTAAATATCCCTTCAAGTGATTTTGTAGCATTTACAAGCCCTTTGAACGCAAAAACTTATTTCAAGAACAGGCAAACAGAGCCAAATCAAAAGTTATTCGCCATAGGACAAAGTACTGCCAGAACATTGATTGATCTGGGAATTTCTGACTTTGAAATTGCAACATCTCCTTCTGAAGAAGCACT
This sequence comes from Saprospiraceae bacterium, assembly GCA_965220465.1. Lineage (GTDB taxonomy): Bacteria > Bacteroidota > Bacteroidia > Chitinophagales > Saprospiraceae > JAHDHW01. Next base: position 82,465 of record CBDCPZ010000016.1, read on the forward strand.
TGCAAAAGCTATTATTAAAAACTTAAAATCAATAGCGTAATTACTTTATAGATTGGCTTTTGTTCGTAATTTTACATTATAATACAACAAAGTGTTTCTACGTTTATTCATCTATCCTTATCTTTAATAATATATCATTCATATTCTAAAACCGTAACCTTTAAGACCTTTTACCTGAAATCGTTTTTTCCAGTACCGATTCGGTTTAATTTTTGATAATTTTAAAGTTAATTTACGCTTTTCATATTTTATATATCATTTTGATAATCAATAGATTTACGAATTAAAAAATCTAATACTTAATACAAGAACTTCCCATGAAGAGATTATATACAATTATTTTGGCTCTTTTTGTCTCCCTTCCTTTTTTGCAAGCTCAAATGTGGAACGGTACAGACACCCTTTATGGCAATGAGTGGATCAACTACGATCAGGATTATTTTAAAATCATGGTTGCCAAAGATGGGATGTATCGGATTTCCAGAACCGCAATGGAAAATGCTGGAATACCAGCAAATACAATTAATACAATCGAAGGAACAAAATACCAGTTGTTTTACATGGGAGAAGAAGTACCTGTTTATGTTTCGACCAACTCTATTTTCGGGGCAAATGATTACATTGAGTTTTATGGAGAAAAGAATAAAGCGACTTTAGATAACTATCTATTTACTAATCCTGATACGGAATTACTCAACCCTGAGTATAGTATGTTTACAGATTCCTCTGCTTATTTTCTAACCTGGAAAACCACTGCTGGTGCTACAAATCGGTTCCAAACGGTTCAAAACGATTTAAACAATTTGCCTACCAAGGAAGCTTATTTTATACACGAAGAGAATGCGGTATTTAGTTCGGCACATATAAAAGAAAATATCACAAATGGGATCTACTATTCAACTTATGTGAGAGGCGAGGGTTTTGCCAACGGTTTTATGACTTCTCTTGAAGTTACGCTGGCGCCAAAGCATATTTTCACAGCTGTAGCTGAAAGTAATTTAAAGCTGAGACTAGCAACCAGCGAAGGCAATCATGATCTTACTATTGATTTAAATGGCAATCAACTGCTATTTGATCAACCTGAAGGTTTTACGCTACAACAATACGATTTAGATATTTCCACCGCTTCATTGACAGGTGATGATAAAGTTTTAGTAAAAGGAAATATCGATAGTTATGATAAACATGCTGTCGCAAATGTCATTTTAAACCACCCTCGGACTTTTAATTTTGATAATCAATCCGGTTTTAAGTTTAAAATTAAAGCCAGCAGCAGCCCACTCTATTTAGAAATTGAAAATTTCAATGCAGGCGGCAATCCAATTCTTTATGACTTGACCAACAATATTCGAATAACAACAACGAACGAAGGAAATGTAATCAAAGTAAAGCTTCCGTCTTCTTCTCAGGAGCGTATTTTGTATTTAAACAATAATGCTTCCGGTTCGGGCCAAGCAAGCGTGCAGCCTGCTAATTTTGTCAATTATGATCAGCAGGAAGGACAGTTTATCATTATCTCCAACAAAAAGCTTTTTAACGACGGAAACGGAAACAATCGAGTGCAGGAATATGCCAACTACCGAAGTTCCATGCAAGGCGGAGATTACACATCGACTGTAGTTGAAATCCAACAGCTTTACGATCAATTTGCATACGGCATCAATCGACACAGCATCGCCATCCGCAACTTTGGCCATTATGTCAAAAAAGAATGGGATAACCCGGAATATGTTTTCCTTATCGGAAAAGGCCGGGAATACAATACAATCCGGAAAGCTACTGACCTTGCGAATCCTGATAACGAATCCTTTTATATTCCCACCTTTGGGAAACCCGGCTCGGACAATCTGTTGCTAGCAGGATTGAATACCAATGTACCGGTGATACCATTGAGCAGAATTGCTGTTTCCAACGCTGAAGAAATAAAAACCTATCTGGAAAAAGTCGAATCCCTCGAAAGCAACACTAACAACCCACAAACGATCGAAGATAAGCAATGGATGAAAAGAGTGCTACACCTCGGAGGTGGCGGCACTAATGAACAAGCAACAATTCAAAACCATTTGAAGGCAATGGCTGGCACTATTGAAAGTGGTAAATTCGGAGGTAAAGTTACTTCATTTTACAAAAACAGCTCTGATCCGATACAATTAGGTGATTCTGATAAAATTTTCGAAACTATAAACAATGGTCTTTCAATCATTACTTTTTTTGGGCATTCAGCAGTAGGAACTTGGGATTTCAATATTGACAATCCAATTAAATATGAAAACTATGGGAAATATCCCTTAATGTTGTCTCTTGGTTGCTATTCCGGAAATATTCATACAAATGGACAAGGAGTAAGCGAACGTTTTATCTTTTTAAAAGACAAAGGATCAATTGCTTTTGCGGCATCTGTTGGGCAAGGTTATGTACCTTCATTGCATTCTTTCGCTGATAAATATTATGATTTGTTAGGATCTGATGAATTTTATGGTGAAGGAGTTGGAAAAATATTACAAGAAACAATTAAAAATTTTGACCAGAGTAGCTATCAAGTCAAAACTTTAGTACAACAATTCACACTACACGGTGATCCAGCGTTAAAGTTAAACCCAAGCATTGGTCCAGACTATACAATCAGCTCTAATGCTGTTTCTTTTAAGCCTTCTGTCATTACTGCTCAATTGGATAGTTTTGAAATGAATTTGACCGTTGACAATATAGGTTTTCACATTGAGGATTCAATTAGTATTGAAATAAAGCAAAAACTACCTAATGGAGAAGAACGAGATTTGCTAAAGGATAAAATTGCAACACCTCCTTTTGGAAAAAAATTATCCTATATGATTCCTTCTTTTGGAAATGAAGCAGCTGGGCTTAATTATATCTATGTAAAAATAGATGTGGATAATGATGTGGAAGAGTTTCCTAGTCCGGCAGCAGAAAACAATAATGAATTATTAAGTGGTAATAATATTCCTGGAATCCCTCTATTTATATTTGATAAAAATGCCAAACCGGTTTACCCAATAAAATATGGGGTAGTAAATGAAGAACACGTCACTTTAAAAGCTTCTACTTCTGATGGACTTGCTTCAAATGGAAAATATATTATTGAATTGGATACCACTCAATTCTTTAACAGCCCGATTAAAGAAAGGACTGAACTTTCTCAAATCGGAGGTGTCATTAATTGGGAACCAACCCTTTCGTTAGTCGATAGTATGGTTTACTATTGGCGGATAAGCCCGGATAGCTTAAGCCCAGAGAATTCCTTCATTTGGGAAAACAGTTCTTTCACCTATATTCCCTCAAGCCCAAAGGGTTGGAATCAATCCCATTATTATCAATATAAAGAAGATATTGAAGGTACAATGTTCATTGATGACAACCGGGTTTTTAATTTCTCCGAAAAAACAACCCCATTTAGAATTAAAAATAAAATATATAACTTAAGTGATCCGCCAAAAGGGTTTGTAGGAAATTCACCCTGGAGTGATTTTTTCAGATGGGATATACAACAATCGCTGACTGTCGTCGTATTTCACCCAGAAGGGCCAAACAATTTGTTTGGAACACAATTTGGCAACATCTGGTTTAATGAAAATCCTGGAGAATATGGAAGTGTAAATACCACAAGACCATTAATTGCGGCATTCCCTTTCCCTACCGAAACTTTACAAAATCGGGAGAACATCATAAACTTTCTTAACAATAATGTCCCGGATTCTGCTTTTGTTTTTGTATATACAGCTCTCCGATCAGATAGTTATACTTTAAGTACTGATGAGTGGGCAGCAGATTCCCTTTCTTTAGGAGGTACCAATTTATTTAATACTCTTGAATCACTTGGCGCAACTGAAATTCGGAATATGGAGAGTACCGGAGCACTACCTTATCTTTTTGCCTTTAAAAAAGGTGGGGAACCTCTATTTGAACAATTGGCAGCTGATTCGAATGGAGAAGTAAATTATGAAATCCCAATTCCCTCATCATCTTCAAAAGGTCAATTTTCCTCTGTTCAAATAGGACCAGCCAAACAATGGGAAAAATTTATTTGGAAATATTCTCAGGCTGAGCCATCCGACTCTGCAAGCATTACTGTTTTTGGTGTTAGTCAGGATTTCCAAAAAGATTCTCTTCTTACTTTTGAATTTACAGGCACACATGATCTCAGTAATATTGATCCCCAATCTTATCCATATTTGGAATTAAGGTTTGAAGCCAAAGATTTTGAAAACCAAACACCAGTGCAATTGAAAAGATGGTCCGTAATTTATGAAGGTTATCCGGAGGTTGCAGTCGCACCGGTTTTAAATTATAATTTTCAAGCTGATACTTTACAAGAGGGTGCTAAGGGAAATTTTGAATTAGCTATCCAAAACATAGGAGATTACAATATTGATAGTCTATTAGTAAAATTTACAATTATTGATCAATACAATAACGAACATTCTATTCTGGACAGGTTGTCTCCTCTTGTAAAAGATGATTTTTTAAACGCTAATTTCGATTTTGAAACAAAAGATCTGGCTGGAATTAACAACATTGTTTTAGAAGTGAATCCCGACAACGATCAGGCCGAGCTTTATCATTTCAATAATTATGCGGTCAAACAATTCTATGTTGAAATAGATAAAAACAACCCTGTGCTTGATGTGACTTTCGACGGTGTACATATTATGGATGGCGATATTGTCTCCCCGAAACCCAATATTTATATTTCTTTAAAAGACGAAAATAAATTTTTAGAACTTGCTGATACCTCTCTTTTTAAAGTTTTCCTGAAATTCCCCGGTGCAAACGTAGCCCAAAATATTTCCTTTCAAAATGATTGGATTAAATTTTTCCCTGCTTTCACATCAGATCTTGGCACGAAAAACAATGCTTATCTTGAATTTGCACCTGTTTTTGAAGAAGATGGAATTTATCAGCTTTTGGTACAGGCAGAAGATGCAACCGGAAATCAATCAGGTGATATTGATTATAAAGTTAATTTTGAAGTCATTAATAAACAAATGATTTCAAATGTCCTTAATTACCCCAATCCTTTTTCAACTTCAACTCAATTTGTTTATACCTTAACAGGTTCTGAAATCCCTGATTACTTCAAAATCCAGATTATGACTGTTTCTGGGAAGATTGTTAAAGAAATCACTCAAGACGATATTGGTCCCTTAAAAACAGGTACACACAGAACCGATTATGTTTGGGATGGTACTGATAATTATGGATCCAGATTAGCTAACGGGGTGTACCTTTACCGAATGATTGCAAAAAAGTCAAATGGTGAAGGTTACGAATCTTATAATAATGGCACCGCTGATTTTTTCAACAAAGGTTTTGGGAAAATGGTCATCATGCGTTAAATAATCTAACATTTTTTCATTCTTCGATGAAAACGATAATCAATCAATTGATATTTTCATCTAAATTTAAAGTTGTTCAAAACTTCAATTAAATTTATTCTGCTTAAAAAGAGGGTTTATAAATATTAAATGAAGGATTCAGAGCCAATAGAATACATTATCCAGCCACCGGGAAAACTATCATTAAATTTAAAGGAGCTATGGCAATACCGTGAATTGTTTTACTTTTTTACCTGGAGGGATATCAAAGTTAAGTACAAGCAAACAATTTTAGGTTTCCTTTGGGCAGTGCTCCAACCATTATTTATGATGATGATTTTCGTTTTCTTTTTTGCAAATGCTCTGAAGATATCAACAGATGGTGTTCCCGCTCCTATTTTCTATTACAGTGCATTATTACTATGGAACATATTTAGTTCTGGACTCAGTTCAGCAGGGAATAGTATGGTCTCCAATGCAAATATTATCAAAAAGATCTACTTCCCACGATTGATTATCCCTATTTCAAGTATACTAACTGCTGTTTTTGATTTTTTGATGGCTTTGATTATCTTTTTAATCTTGATCATTTACTATAGTTTTCAAGGATATGAAATTTTCTGGATAAAATTAGTGTTTTACCTTCCTTTTGGATTGATATTGACTGTAATTACAACATTTGGATTGGGTAGCTTTATCGCTGCACTCAATGTTAAATATAGAGATTTTAGATATGTCATTCCTTTTTTTATACAGTTCCTATTATTTGTTACACCAGTCATTTATCCAGTATCTATATTTCACAATAGTTGGCTGGAAACTATTCTTAGCCTGAATCCAATGACTGGTGCAATTACCCTTAGTCGAGGTGCTTTTGTAAGTGATCCGATAAATTGGGGTATGGTAGGAATTAGTACTTTGGCAGCCATTTTTATTTTTATATTTGGAATTTATCATTTTAGAAAAACAGAAGCCTACTTTGCTGATTTAGCCTAATCAAATAATTCATGAAACCCATTTTAGAAATTAGAAATATTTCAAAGCAATATGTAATCGGAGGTAAAAAGAAGAGATACCTAAGCTTGCGAGAATCTTTACCCGAAAGAGTTAAAAATATAATTGGAAAGCCAAAAAGCGAACAATTTTGGGCCTTAAATGATATTAATTTCGACGTTTATCCGGGAGATACAATTGGCATCATCGGAAAAAACGGAGCAGGAAAATCTACATTGCTAAAAATAATTTCCAGGATCACTCCCCCGACAAAAGGTTATATAAAAGCAAGAGGACGTATTGCAAGCCTGTTAGAAGTAGGCACCGGCTTTCATCCAGAATTAACCGGACAGGAAAATATTTTTTTAAACGGATCTATTCTTGGCTTAAAAAGAAAGGAAATCCAAACCAAATTTGATGAAATTGTTGAATTCTCGGGAGTTGAGCAATTCCTTGAAACACCACTCAAACATTATTCAAGTGGTATGCAATTGCGTTTGGCGTTTTCAGTAGCAGCTCATTTAGAGCCTGAAATTCTAGTGGTTGACGAAGTCCTCGCTGTAGGGGATGCAGAATTCCAAAAAAAATGCCTTGGGAAAATGGAAGAAGTAAGTAGAAGTGAAGGTCGAACGGTGTTGTTTGTTAGCCATAATTTAGGAGCGGTTTTAAATCTATGTCAGAAAGGAGTGTATCTTAAAAACGGGCAAGTGCATTCATTAGGTAAGACCCAAGAAATAATTGACATATACTTAAAAAGCCTTAAAACAGCTGTACCTCTAAACAACATAACATTTAACGGGCCCCTTCAGAAAAAAATAACATTAAAAAAAATATTGATAAATAATGTAGACCCTTTTTCCTATCCTGTACATATTTCTCAATTAGTTGAAATCGAGATTAGCCTTTTTTTTAGTTTAAAAAAAATTAAGCCATTTAGAATAACATTAAGCATTTTTAAAGATGGAATTCGACTCTTTTCATTACACGATTCAAAATCAAAAACTGCAGGCCCTGGAGATATTAATTCTTTGTTCATTTTAACAAAAAAAGTACTTCGCCCAGGATTATATTCAATTGCCGTTGGAGGCCATGAAACGAATGAATTTGGTGATTGGTTCTGGCGAGAAGACTTATGTACTTTTGAAATTACCGAAGAGTGGGACGAAGATATCGAACCGATTAATTTAGGGTTGATTAATGTGAAAGCAAAAACAGAAAGAATCATTTTATGATACCTAAAATCATTCACTATTGCTGGTTTGGAGGGAAGGATTTGCCCGAAGTACATCAAAAATATATTGATGGGTGGAAAAGCTTAATGCCTGAATATAAATTTAAATGTTGGAATGAATTGAATAGCCCGCTTCACCTGCCTTATTTAAAAACAGCTCAAAAAGGAAAACGTTGGGCAAATATGTCAAATTACGTCCGACTGCATGCTCTTTACGAAGAAGGAGGAATCTATTTAGATACTGACGTTGAGGTGATTAAGAGATTTGACCCTTTATTAAACGACAATTGTTTTTTAGGCTTTGAAAAAGGTGCGCATCAGGGGGAGTCCTTATTGTTAAATAATGCAATAATGGGTGCATCTCCACAACATGATTTTGTGAGAGAGTGTAAAACCAATTTATTGTATAATTTTAAAGGAGATGAAAAGGCGCATTTATCATCACCCCAACTAGTTACTCATTTGTTAAAAAAAAGAGGTCTATATAAACATGGTAATCAGGAATTGAAGGGAATCAGAATTTATACTGAAGCATTTTTCTATCCATTTCCTTGGAAAGGCAAATTTACCGATGATTGCATAAGCCAAGAAACGTATACAGTGCATCATTGGGAGCATTCCTGGGTAGCCAACAATCAAGCTTCATTTTTCTCAAGAGTGAGAATGCTTTTCGGGAAAATACTCCCTAAAAATATTTATATCTATTATAAATATGGTAAGACTGGAATTGAGATATACAGGAAAAAAGAAGTAAGAAACGGGCCATTTAAAGGGATGAAATATGCTCAGGCAAGAAGCATAGGGTCGAGTCTGTTCCCCAAATTAATTGGGAGTTATGAAGAATGCCTGCATCATGCTATTTATGATTTGATTAATAATGATTACAAAAAAATTATAAACATTGGCTGTGGAGAAGGTTATTATTCAATAGGTTTCGCAAGGTTATTTCCAAAAACAAAAGTCTACGCTTATGATATAAATCCAAAAGCTATTCAACTTGTCAACCTAAACGCGATTCACAATGAAGTAGCGGAAAGAGTGTTTGCTAATCACATTATATATGACAACGTGAAGCTAAAGGAAGAGTCCTTCAAAGAAAAATCCTTGGTCTTTTGTGATGCTGAAGGACATGAAAGGGACCTATTTGATAAAGAAGTTATTCCTTTACTGAAAAATGTAGATCTAATAATTGAAATTCATGATTTTATAAAACCTGATACAAAGACACATTTAATAAACATGTTCCAAAATTCTCATGAAATAAATATCATTAAGCAAAATACTTTTCCTGTTGCTGTATTGAACCTGTTCAACCATGATCCTTCTCTAAGAAAAGGTTTAAGGCTTATAGATGAAAATCGTCCTGAAATAATGGAATGGGCGCTATTAAAAAGTAAAAACCATTTGAAATAACAAATCCTCTGTACTGTCAAAAATGAAACTATTCTCAATAATAGTCTGTGCCTGTATTCGCACTGAAAAATTAAAAGAACACCAGCAATCGTTAGTATTACACACAGTTAACAATTTGCAATAATCATCGATAATAACTCAAAAAAAGTTCAAAGAAATCTATGTGTAATAATTTTTCACAAGTCTTAAGAAATTCTTGACTTTCCTGAGATAAGATTTTTTAGGTGCCTTATTTTTCATTGGGAATACCCCATCAAGTATATCAAGACCTAAAAAAGGGCATAGCTTCTCCCAGCTATCGCCATCAGCAACGTTAAAAATCAACAAATCTTTCTCTCTATTTTTAAAGTATTCCAAGACATCCTTATGAAGATTTTCAAATTCTATTTTCCACGCTTCTTTATTAATATTATACCAAGGGTCCTCTGGGTACAGATACTGTTTCTTTTTCAGATTGGGATCTCTCAAAACATGTTTTTCTCTGCTTTGTAACCAATCTTCCATGTTTCGGGTATTTAATATAAATTTGCTACCGGGGTATTGTTGATCGAATTCCTTGTATAAATGATTAGTCGAAGGATGATTCCAATCCAAATAAGCATCATAATTACTAATCCCCAATAGTAAATCATCTCCATTTTTATAATTGTTCTCTATAATGTCTTTGATGTTCCCTTTTTCACAGTAAAAATGAACACTTTTAAAACCAAGGATTTGGAAAGCTTCGTGCAAGGAAGAAGTCCCTGTTTTATTTAATCCAACACAAAATATCTTGCTATTTTTTTTCATATGCTTTTTGTGTATTTTTATTTATTAAACCAATCAAAATTGTGTCTAATAAATGAAATTATCGATTGTAATCTGCACTTATAATCGCTCAGAAATCCTTGAGGAATGCCTCAATTCAATAACCAGTCAATCGGTTTCTTATAAGGATTATAATATCCTTGTAATTGATAACAATTCTTCTGATAATACTTTTGATCTTATTCAATCTTTTCAATCTAAGTTTAAAAATATAGAATATTTCCTTGAAAAAAAACAAGGATTATCCCATGCAAGGAATCGAGGATTCAAAGAAGCCAAAGCTGATTGGGTTCTTTATCTTGACGATGATGCGAAGCCCAGTCCTAACTATGTCGATCGGGCTTTATGGATCATTGACACTTTTGACTTTGATTGCTTTGGAGGTATGTTCTATGCCTGGCATGTTTATGAAAAGCCAAAATGGTTGCCGACAGGATTTGGGGATAAGCCCTTATTGAGGAAGGACATTGGCTTAATAGATAAGCGTACTGGCCTGCTAACAGGTAATAATTTTGCAATAAAAAAAAAATTGTTGGAAGAGATTGGAGGTTTTGACCCAAACCTTGGTATGTCGGGCGAAAAAATAGCTTTCGGAGAAGAAGACCTCGTTCAATTTCAATTATGGGAAAAAGGTTATAAAATAGGCTTTGACCCTGATTTGAGTGTAGAGCATGCTGTTTTACCTCACAAACTTAAATTTCGCTGGCACCTGGAATCCGCTTATCAGGGAGGAATCACCAGGGAGCAATTGAAAAACCCAAGGCGAAGCATCCTCATCTCATTCTATGAATTAATAAAAAGCATTTTAGGTTTATTTATAAAAAGATTTCCAATTGGGCTGTATAAATTGGTTTCCAGGCAAAATTATTACTGGCAAAATTTAGTTTTAGACAGTCTCCAGTCTGTACTTTTCCATTATGGGGGCTTTATTTGGAATTTAAAAAACTGTTTAGGGAAAAATGAATAAAATTTTGGTTTCTGTGATAATTCCCTGTTACAACGTAGCATCTTACATCGCTGAATGCATGGAATCTGTTTTGGCCCAAACTTATCCTCATATCGAAATCATAGTGATTGATAATAATTCAACTGATAAAACAATTGATACTATTCAAAATTTCAGGAGAACTTATCCGGAAAAAATATTCTTGTTCACCGAAAAAAAACAAGGCGCACCGTTTGCCCGAAATCTTGGCCTTAAGCATAGTAAGGGGGAATGGTTACAATTCCTGGATGCAGATGACCTGTTGCTTCCGGACAAAATTCAAAATCAAGTCAATCTGGTCCCTGAAAACAATAAAGCAGTTATGGTTGCTGGTTCTGGAACGCTGAAAAAGACAAATGGGAAAATCATCCCATTTAATCTAACAACAGATGATCCATTTAAAGCCATTGCAAATACATGGATTGGATATACCAGTTCTAATCTTTTTAAAAAAGAAGCGGTGGTTCAAATAAATGGCTGGGATGAGAACCTAAAAGGGAATCAGGATATGGACCTTATTTTCAGGTTACTCAAATTTTACGGAAAAGAGCGTTTCATTTATGATGTAAAAGCCTTAACCATCAAACGAATGAGACCTATTGGGCAAATAACTACAAATGACCCGGTAGCTTTTAATGTGATGAGTTTGAATTTCCAACTTGGTTTAATCAAATATTTGAAGTCGGAAAAGAGGGCCTATTATTTAAAAAATCAGACTTTTTACCTGGATATCATTTACTATTTCATATATAGAGTCGGCTTGTTTTCGCCGAAAACTGCAAATGAACTATTGAAAAAAGAACTGGGAAGCGTTTATATTCCTGTTGCAAGAAAAGACAATAGAGTTTCTATATTACATGCTCTTGGTGTGCGCATCCTGGGATTTAGAAGCTACATGGAAATCAGATTTCTATTTAAACAAATCAATACAATTTTAAAAAAGCAAATTGATTTAAACCCCTAAACGATAAAACCGACACTTTATATCACCGCCAAATCCCCAATCCAAAAAGAATTCTTTTTGCCCAATGTTTATATTGAGGCTCGTAGCTAAAGGTATTCCTGCAATCTGTGTAATGCCACTGCCCATCCTTGGTATCCTTTTTCATATTTTTCCTTTCTTTTAAAACTTTTTTCCATTCTTTCGGATCAATATTCCACTCCTTATTTCCTAAATCTAATTTTTGGTTTCGAGTAGCAAAACGAGTCTTAATTTGCTGGGGTGATCGATATTTAAAATGTTGCACCCTGATTCTTTTCTGATAATATGGCCCGAGATGCTTTGGCATATTGGAATCCCCTTCCCAAACCATCCGCTTTCGGTATTTAAAAAACACGAGCTCAGACCAAATCGTTGGCGTATAATAATTTACTTTTTCACAGTCTTTTTCGAAATCATTTTCAAATTGATACTCCTCAATATCTTCTTTCGTCAGGTAATATTCGATTTGATCGGAAAAAACGACATGATATTTAGAAGGGACATTGCTCAAGAATTTTCGCGGATCATCAGCATATATTTCGTCTGCATCCAACTTGTAACACCACCAATCCCCGTCCTTTGCCAGGTGCCGGAAATAATTAAAAAGGTTTCCCCGAATCGAATCTCTATAACGGCTAAAATCCTGTTTCCAGGGCGTAATAATATCATTTGCCATTTCCTGTACAATTTCCCAGGTGCCGTCTGTACTTCCATTATCCAGCACAAAAATTTTATCGGCCCATTTGGAAGCTTGTTTTAAGTTGTATCTAATGATATCTGCTTCGTTTTTAATCAGGCAAATGGCAAATATTCTCATTGTATAAGGTTTTAAAAACAATTTGCTTTTTCAGAATGTGATACTCAATTTTTATAAATGTAAAAATCAGAAACAGAAGTATTATCAGGATCGTTTTCATCAAATGGATACACATTATCGATCTTCTTGACCATTCTCCAGTTTTTTTGGTTTCTTTCTACCCAATCTGTAAACTTTCTGTGCCGTTCGTGATAATTTTGCGCTTCAGCAAAATTGCTGGAATAAACAATAACGAACTGTTTAGAATACTTAAACAGGTTGCTCATATATTCTTCAAAAACATCATCTTCTATCAAATGAAATATGACATCCAGGGAAATACTTAGCTCAGCTTTAAATTTATCTGAGTTATTTATAAACAATTCAGGGTGATACAAATAGAACGATTTTGATTTATCTTTTCCAAATTTCCTTTTACACATTTCAATAGCTGTTGGAGAAACATCTATTCCAACATATTTTGGATATTCAGCTAAGGACAATTGATGACCGTCTCCACATCCAAACTCTATTACTGATTCGATTTTTTCTTCTTGAACAAATTTATTGATAACCCGGGCTTTAAATGTTGCTAACCTCCCGTATGAACCAGAACCGGAATTCCCATTATTGGAATAAAGTTCCTCCCAATAGGTTTTGGATCCAGGAAATATTCTAAATTTCCTTAAAAATTTTGCTATTTCTTTTAGTATTGATCCTAAGATTGGGATTCGTTTAAGGAAACTTTTAAAATCATCCATAGGCTATAAATTGTGTTTCCTTGCTATAATTCGACTCTAAAGGAAACCTAAGTCATTATTCCTTTGAAATTATTAATCCGCTTTCCACTTCCTGTTTTAACCAATGCAATGTTATAGCCTTTGCGGCCAGTCTATGTCCATTTTTGTTCCAATGCCCATCATACTCAAAATGAAATTGCATAGGGTCACCTGAAGCTTCAAATATAGGTTTTAAATCGAGCACATTAATATTATTTTCATTTAACAAAGATATAAGTGTCCTGTGGATTTTTTGCTCTTCCTCCTGATTATCCCCTACCCAATTCAACCGAGAAGGAATTATCACTACTATGGAATTATAATTCTGAGTTATATCATCCAACAAATTTACAGTTGAGGATAAGATTTCTTTTGCAAAGACATTTTTTAGAGCTCCTATTTCATTTTCTTTTATAAGCCCTAATCTATTAAGAAAAGAACTAAAAGCTCTGTTCTGATGTATGTGAGCAGTAATAAAACTGTACAAACAAGAATGATTTGTCAAATACCTTTTCACTTTGGCAATGAATGAAAATCTTTTTTTTAGGTGAGAGGCTGGCGACAAGGTTTTTTCATTGTAAAACAACAGGTCGTTTTCCATACACAGTCCTAAAATAATATTTCCTACGTTTGCTCCATTTTGTTTGGCATATTCCAAATGCTTTTTGTATCCGAGTAGATTTGCAGGAATAGCAATATTATATACATCTGAATCAATTTGACTTTGAAACAGGTTTGAATACCTTTCATCCTCCTCCACACCATGCCCAAAACTATATGAGTCGCCAAGTACAAAAATATCCTCTTTTCTAGAAAGTTTAAAGTCCTTCACATCTCTAAAGCCGTATTGATTTATCTTAATTTCTACGTCAAATTCCCCTTTGTTTCTCCATTGGCGGCAGATAGTGTTCGGAGAAACAACAGGAACGCCATTTTCAATAAGGGTATATGGGATTCTTCCACTTGGAGAATAAGCAGGGTATAAAATCCTCATTGCCACTTCAAGCAGTAAAAGGCAAATAAGGGAAGACACAAAAGTTACTAACAGGTTTCCGGCCATTTTCCGATTGAATATTTTCTTTATTAAGCTCATCGAATTTCAATTAAACATTTTGAAAAAAAATATAGCTAATGCTTCCTGTAATTTGTATAGGCAATAAAACATTCACTAAAGATCACATCGCTACTTTGCCAAAATAAACTGTGAAAGTCTTCAATATCCTTTTTCCAATTTTTAGTTTGGCTAAAAACAACGACTTCCTTCGAATTGTTAACCGGAACATCAGAATCGAAAGAAAATATATTTGCCGAAGTTCGGGCACCACAATACATAGTACCAAGGATAAGAACCTGGATTTTCATTTAATTTGTTTTTCCGTAAATCCGTATTTCAGCAGTCCATAAGAAAACACAAAAATAACAGTTAACATGATTATCAGGTCAATAATTAGCCCGTATTCTTGAAAAATTAAGCCAAACAAAGAAAGAGAATAATGCCTGGCCGCAACTGTATAATTTAGAGCAAAAATCTGATACCCAGTTATCATCAGAATTCCTGTTATCATAGTTTTTGAGTTAATCAATTTGCTTATCAAAGATGAAAGTCGAGGATTGGAAGCCCATTTCTGGTATTGCTTTGGATGAAGAAAAAGCATGTAAATGCTAAATTGGTTGATAAAGCTAATATTTAGCATTAAGAGGTTTCCCAAATGGAAAAACAAAGCAATCCAGACAAAAATCCTGAAATATGCTGATCTGAAAATCACAAATAAAAAACTGATTTCAAATAACACCGCAGCGTAATCCAAGATTTCCCAAAAAAATACACTTTTGACATTTAATAAAAAGGGGGCCAATAACTCCTGCCGTTCCATCAGGTAATAACTATCAACAAGATGGCCTTGGGTGGCTTGGGTTCCTATCTCCAACCATCCAGTAAACAATTTTGGCAATCCTGCTGTAAACATTGCAAAAGCCAGTGTAAATGCGACAAGGGCAATCGTCCAATTTGATGCATGAACTCCTTTCCCCTCTTTATTCAATTTTGAGTCTATTGACAAGACTGCTCCCCATCCTGAAAATGCCATCATTGCAGGAAGCAGATCAAAAAGTATTGTATGGTCGATTTTGCCTAAAGTGAACAGAAAAGTACGGCCGATGATTGTCAAACCCGTGATCAACAGGGAAGTGGTTGGTGTTTTATATCCGAAAAGCAGGCAAATATATAATACGGCAATGAGGGTCTCTAATATTTGAAGTAATAATTTCGGTGGAAAATTTTCAAAAAAAATTGCAAAACTCGGAACTGGATTATAGATAAAATCAGGATTATCTGCTACCCAGGAAAAATGTGGAAATCCGATGATCAATAGGGTAAACAAAACAAAGGCAATCCGAAATAAAGCAAGGCCTTTTGCTGGCAATTCAAATGAGTGGTGAATAATATTGTTTAGTCTCTCAATTAGCATCAACGTATTTATTCTAATATAAAAGTAACCTGATCTGTAATTGTACTATCAAGAAGCCTGTTTTCGAGTATCGAAAAATTCATTTCTTTCTTAATTATCCTAAAAGAGACGGCGTCTTTCCTATTGCTATGTTTAAGAGTCTTTTGTTTCAGATACTTCAAAAAATCTTGATAAACTACTTCATTTCTATTTTGACAATTTAATTTCGTTAAGCTCAATTTGATTTTTCCGATTTCAAAAGATTTGGTCTTTGCTGGTTTGTTATGGCTTAATAGACATTCCAAAGTGATCATTGTGTAGCTTTTAATAATGATATCATCAAAGAATGCAAATTTGTCCATCACCAATGAATCCCCATTATTAAAATGTATTATAAGGTCAAAATCCTTTATTTTTCTTAATTCTGAAGGTTTGGTCATTTTTCTAAAATCAGGCAATATCACTGACGGATATATTTCTCGTACTTCTATTTTAAAAAGAAATAATGCGAAACACAAGATGACCCAAAAAACAAAGAAACGGGTGATTTTATCCTTTTTCATCAATATTTAATGTTAGTACAGATTTATACATCTCTTCCAATTGTAGTGTAACCACTTCATTGCTGAAATTTTCCACCACATGGTTTCTTATTTTCGTCCTATTGTACTTGTTTTTATTATTAAACATGAAAACCATCGCATTTTTCATCGCTACTATATCATCCACTGGAACGAATATTCCAGTGGATTCGGTAACAATATCCAAAGGGCCATGACATTCAGTGGAGATCACGGGAAGTCCTGAAGCCATCGCTTCAATTATCACGATTCCGAAAGTCTCCACCTTGCTAGACATAACAAATACATCTGATTGTTTTAGGTAAACCGCCACCTCCTCTTGGCTGCATCTTCCCGGAAAGCGAACTTGGTGGTCTATTTTCATTGAAACAGCCAAACCAGATAATTTTTTCTTATCTGCTCCATCTCCAAGAATAGTTAATGACGTTTGTTCATATCCTTCTCTAACGAACAAAGCATAAGCTTTAATTAGCACTTCAAAGCCCTTTCTGGGAATCAAATCTCCTATTGCAATAAAATTGAATCCTGAATGTTTCTGCTTCACAATCGAAAATTTGGAAGTATCAATGAAATTCGGAACGACAGTGACTTTTCTGTTGGTAAAAGAAGATTCCATTTTATTTTTCAAAGCATGGCTTACCGCCATAGTAATTGCCGCATTATCATATACCTTCTTCATGAAGAGAATCTTCCATTTTGGAATTTCATCAGTCAAAATCGGTGTTTGATGCTCAGTAACCAAATAGGGAATATTATATTTTTTGGATAACCGCATAGCCACAAATCCTCCTAAAAATGTCTGTGCATGTAATAGGTCAGGTTTACCAAATTTTTCATGATATTTCAAAAATAAAGTTTCAAATCGCTCTGCCCACCAATCCAGAAAAAAGCTGTTTATTTTCGGAAAAAATAAACCGCTAAGACGAAATGTGGGAACCCCCGCTTCAATATTATATGAATATTTGTGTAAAATATCCTTAGGATTAAATATCATACGAGCATTCAAATAAGCAAAAATAACAGCAGCCTCAATTCCCGCCTCTACAAGTGCTCTTGTTTGATACATAACAAAATCACCGCTGGCTAAATTATATTTAGAAGGATACCAACCCGCTACAATCAATACTTTCATACTATTTCATCAATTTTTAAGATTCTAAACCGCCACATTAAACGCTTCCACCCACTTCCCAAAAGCAATAACCCGCCAAACTAAATCAATATCCTCTGATTCCAAAATTTTGTCATTGATTATCCCATTACTTGTTTTAATGGCTTTTTTCAATTCCTCATCAAAGACGGTTTTAAACTGCTTCATCCATAATTCTTGGGGTGTTGCAAAGCCCAATTTATCAAAGCGTTTGTAAACTGCTTCGGGGAGCGATTTTTTCATGGATTCTCTTAAAATATATTTTCGTTTGGCTTTATTTATTTTGAAAAAATCTGGCAGCGAGAGGCAAAATTCAACTAACCGATAATCTAAAAAAGGTAAACGAGATTCCACAGACGAAGCAAGGGAATTTCGATCTTCATAATGCAATAAGATCGAAAGCCCCATTTCATAAAGAAGATTGATAGAGGTGTTTTGAACGGTATCATCGGTTGAGCGAATAAAAAGTTCTTCAGCTGGAATTTTAAAAGAAGAACTTAACCAATCCGGTTTTATTTTTTTCTTCTTTTTAAAAAAGGAATCAACAGCTTTAAAAGCGGCTAATGGTCCAATATTGTGTATTTTGAAAAATTGAAAGAGTTCCAAAATTGCCCTGAATGGATTCTCTTTTAGGAGCGTTTTGAAATTAGGAAGGTAAAATTTTTCATATCCAGCCAGTATCTCGTCGGCTCCTTGACCGTCCAACATCACTTTGATACCGTTTTCTTTTGCTGTTTTAAAAACGTGGTATTGGGCAATGACTCCTGCGCCGACGATGGGCTCATCCTGATGCCATGTAATTCTCTTCAAATCATCAAATAACGTCTCAAATGAAGGAAAAACTTTGTGGGATTTTATCCTATTTTTATTGACTACTTCATCAATCCAAAGGCTTTCATCTTTTTCAAAACCCGGAAAACAGGCGGATACCGCTTCCTGCTTTTTAGTTTTATTTTCTCCTTTCAAAATTTGGTTGATCACACCAACTACAGATGAGCTATCCAATCCTCCGGAAAGAGCAGAGCCTACTTTTACGTCTGATCGCAGCCGCAACCGAATGGAATCGATGAATAATTTCCTGAATTTTTCCTTTGCCCCATTAAAAGAAATTTGAGTATTAAAAGTAATTGGTAATTTGTAATAACAGTTAAAACTAAAAGTGTGATCATCAAGGTTGTAAACAAGATTGTGCCCTTTTTTTAATTGAAATACGCCTTTAAAAAAGGTTTCGTTGGTATGATCGTGATAACCAAAAACCAAAAACTCATAAGCCCTTGTCTGATTCATCTTTGCCTCCCAACCAGTGATGGCTGTAAATTGTTTGATCTCTGAAGCAAAGCAAAATTTGTCATCAATCAAAGTGTAATAAAAGGGTTTGATCCCAAAGCGATCCCTCGAACAAAACAACCTGTTTTTCTTTTTATCAAAAATGGCAAAGGCCCACATACCATTGAAATGATTCACACAACCTTCTCCCCAATAATCATATGCCGCAAGAATCACCTCCGTATCTGTCTCAGACCGAAAGGCATAACCCCATTTTTTAAGCTCCTCTTTTAATTCAAGGTAATTATAGATTTCGCCATTGTATATAATAATATTTCCGCGGTATTCCATTGGCTGCTTTCCTTTTTCACTCAAATCTATTACAGCCAGTCGCCGATGCCCTAAAGCAAAATTGGTATCACGGTAAATTCCATTTCCATCAGGCCCTCTGTGTGAAACCAGATCGTTAGCACTCCTTAATTCTTCAAGATCAACAGGATTATTTGATTGATTTACGATTCCAGTTATTCCACACATGAAAAAGAAAATTAACTTTGTGATGGATATTTAAGCGATACAAATTTGACAGCGATAGACAAATATAAATCCATTTACAGGAACTTATGCAGACAAGAAAGGTCTTTGTCTATCTTTTCACAGGATTGGTGGTTGGATGCTGTTTGTGATCAGGGTGACTGGAATGTTTGTCTAACTTTTAACAAAGGGGGAGAAGTGACTAGTGCATTACCGTATTACCATACCAAATATTTTGGCTTAAATGTTATAAAGATGCCGAAATTGACGCCATTCATAGATCTTTGGATCAACTATCCTGTTAATCTTGAGCAGCAAAACCGGCGTTATGCTTTTGAAAAAAAGGTAATAAAAGATCTGATTTTACAACTTCCAGATGTAGCCTTTTCATCACAAAACATCTCTTATTCTCTCACAAATTGGCTGCCCTTTTTCTGGCAAGGGTATCAGCAAACTACTTTTTATTCTTACAGGATTGAGGACTTAACCGATTTGGAAAATGTATTTTCTTGTTTTAAAACATCTATCCGAAATAAAATCAGAAATGCAGAAAAGAAACTGGAAGTCGTTTCGAATGATGATATCGATTCTTTTTATGAAATCAATCAAATGAGTTTTAGAAAGCAGGGATTGAAAATGAATCGCTCTTTTGCTTTTGTAAAAAAACTTGATGATACACTGAAATCAAAAAATGCACGTAAAATTTATTTTGCAAAGGATACGAAAGGAAATATTCATTCAGCTATTTATGTTGTATTTGATCATCAATCTGCTTATAAAATAGCGACCGGAATCAATCAATCAATTACTCATCCAGGCGCGGTTCAACTATTAATTTGGAAAGCCATAAAAGATGCTGCCGTTCTTGTCAATTGTTTTGATTTTGCAGGAAGTATGATACCAGGGGTTGAACCTATGTTTAGCAGTTTTGGAGGATTACAAAAACCTTATTTTCATATTCAAAAAAACAGCAATAAACTTTTTAGTCTTTTAAACTTACTCCGAAAAAAGTAACAAGCTTTGGAAAAATTGAGCATCTCCATTTCACATGATAATCTGGTTTTTGAAAAAAGAATTCAATTTGTTTTTCAATTTCTGGAACACCATCCTTTAGTAAAGGGGAAATGGGCTTTCTTTTTCAATAAAAATCCCAATTATAATATTCACATACATTATGGAACAACTCACTCAGAATTATCACAATTACATCCAGATAAAGAGGTCTTTTATATTCCTGCTCAAAAGCAATTATTTGTTACAACAAAAAGTAATACTCCCGAATTATATTCCAACAATTACAAACAGGAAGATGAAGTCCTTTATTCGGTTGAAAATCACAACCAGCCTGATGTCCCTTTTATAATTGACAGAAATTTTCAATTTGATATCCTCGAAACTATTTTTTTCCACATCAGCCGTTTTGAAGAGGTATTTTCTGCAAAAAAAGATTTAAATCAAGCAGGTTGGCTGGATGAAAAAAAACACTTTTTGGTCCGAAATGGCTTGCAGGAAATCCCGGTAGTCGATCATTTAGTTGCTGCTTTTTTTGAAGTGATTTCAGGTGTTAAAATCCATCAAAGAACAACTTTCGACATCAGCCATGATGTGGATATTCTATATCGTCTGACTCCTTTTTCAAAATTCTTGCGTTCAGTAGTGGCAAATCTGATCTACAAAAGAGGTTTCAAAGATTTACAAAACACGTTTCAATATTGGTTGAAAATGCAAACCAAAGGATTAAAAGACCCTTATGATAATTTTGAGCAATTGTTACGAAAAGAAAACAGTTGGAAAAGCAAACAACTTTTTTTGATGGTCGGTGGAAATACTAAATTTGATAACAAATATTCCATCAATCATCCTTACGTTGACAACATTATTCAAATGGCTTTTGAACGAGGCTATGAAATTGGCTTACATCCAAGCTATAATGCGGGTTTTGAACCGAAAAGGTATGCCGAAGAACTTCAACGATTAGCTGATAAACTGAAACGACCTGTTCAACTGAATCGGCAACATTGGCTAAGATTCAACTGGGAAATCACTCCTTACCTTTGGGAAGAAAATGGTATTGAAGTGGATTGCTCGATGGGTTACAATCAGCATCTCGGGTTTCGATGTGGGACGGGATTCGCTTATCAAATGTTCGATTTTAAAAGTAATAAAGCGTTCAGTTGGAAGGAGCAGCCTTTGGTATTTATGGAAAGTGCAGCTATCCATTATGCTCGAGAAAACAACCTGGATCTTTCAAAAGTAATGGTTGATTTTTTAATTTCTAATATTAACAACACTCACATCAATATTAACTTTCATAATAGTAATTTTGATTCGCTTTTGGAGACCGGACAAACCATTGCTAACTTTTATTACACCGAATTAATCAAATTAATTGAAGGATAAAAAACGCATATTACTTATTGGTGAACTGTATCGCCCGCTCATTCCCTGGTTTTTGGAGGATAAGGAGCCAAAAGGGGTTCCTGCGGTTTATAATTTGTACAAATACCTTAGCACATCTGAAGATTATTGTTTCCATTCCATTGTTTACAACCGGGATATTAATACCATCAAAACCTTTCCAAATGGTTCTCAGTTAGAGTTGAAAAAACTCTCATTTCCCAATTATTACATTTGGAAATTGATTGTATTTTTCAAATTGATCTTCGTCGGAAATAAAATGCTAAAATCAAATACTTTTGATTTGGTTTATGGCTTGAGCACCTTTTCCACCATCGCAGCACTTCTAGGTCGATGGAACCAAATACCTTCGGTCGGCAGAATTTATGGTACAATTTTAACCAAAGATGTCAAACAAAAAAATTACTTTAAATTATATACCCGTTTCTTCTTTGATGTGTTGGCTATAAAAATTCCCGCGGACACCGTAATCTGTACTTTTGATGGGACAAAATACGATGAAGTTTTCCGCTTTTTCAATAAAAAGAAAAAAGTCAATCTGCTGTTTAACGGAATGAATAAACAACTTCGGGAGAAACTACTTTCCTATCCAATTGTATCCAGTTTGCCAGATCACGAGACAATCAAGTTGTGTTATATTGCTCGATTAGAAAGTTATAAAAGACAGGAATTAGCGATTGAATTGATCCATGTTTTAGTACACAAATTTCAAATCAAAAACTTAAAATTAAGTATTGTCGGAACAGGTTCGAAAGGAAGGTTTTTAAAAAAACTAGTGGAAAGCAAAGGTTTAGGTGAGTATATTGATTTTAAAAAGGAAGTCTCTCACGCAGAAATTTCTGAATACATTCAAACACAACACGCCAGTCTTTTTTTCTATGAAGGGGGAAGTTTGGGAAATATTTTGTGGGAAAGCAGTTTGGCAGGAAGGCTGATTGTTACTGTTGATAACGGAGCGACAGGCGAATTATTCAAAGACAATATCAACTGTATCATCGCGAATGATGATGAACAATTTGTCGAAAATATAGCTTCAAAAATTGCTTCCTATGTTGGAAAAGATGTTTCACATTTGACTCATTCTTCCCGCTCAATGGTCAGTGAAAATATAAAAACCTGGAAGGAAAGATTCGACCTTGAATTCAGCCATCATTTCGAAGGGAAAAAATTACCTGAACCTAATTCCGAGGAACTGGTAGAAATTTAATTTTCTGGTTACCCAGGTATCGTATGCACCTTTGAGCCATTTGTCCCAAACTCTTACAGATTGATGCAATTCGAGTGAATCTCGGTTGATGAGAAAAGGATTTTTAGAATTATCAATGAATCCCGGAATTATTGTAAATGCAGCTTTATAACCAGCCTCTTCCACTTTTTTCTGAATCTTTGACGGTGCATTCTGCAATTGCCCAAATGGGTAAGCAAAATAATGGATTTCTTGTTTGATCAAGCTTTCAATACTTTGTTTGTCTTGCTTAATTTGTTGTTCGATTTCCGTTTCATCCAAGTTTTTACTAAAATCAATATGATCTTTGGAATGCCCTCCGATGGTGAATAAGGAATTCTGGCTTATTTTTAAAAGTTCTTGTTTGGAAATCGCTTTCAAATCCTGTTCCCCTCTATGGCATGTTTCACGAAAAAATCGCTTCATCTTCTCTCCTTCTAAACCCACTAATCCGGAATTAACAAAAAAAGTCGCAGGTATTTTGAGTTCGTTTAAAACAGGAAAAACATTACTGTACCAGCAGTGATAACCATCATCAAATGTGATGGCAATTTGGTTTTCCGAAGCTTTATTTTGTAGCAATTCGTCAAGGTTAACAATGGAATAATTAGCTTTCAGCCACTCCATTTTTTTTTTGAAAACTGTTTTATCCGGAATATCGTGGAAGATTAGGATTCTCCCATATCGTTTGGTATTTGAACGGATTGGCGTCAACAAAATCAAAAAATCTCTTATTCTGTTTCGAAAAGTTCTTTTCACCTTACCAATTTAGTTTTCTTTGAAGATAGTTTTCTACAAATGTAATATCTTCTTCAAACATTGGCTGTAGTCGTTTTCGGGTGTTTTCTGCAAGTGTTAACTCTATTTTTTTTTTAGTGTTGAGTTGCCTAAAAAATTCCGGAATCCCGGATTGTTTGATTTGCCACCATATTTTTTCACCTATTTTGCTGCTTTGCAATATTTTTGCAAGTCGGTTGTTCCAATATTCCATAGTCATATTACCGGGAATTCTTGCAGTATTTATCTTTTTGTTCAGAACGCTGGGGACGAAGTTTTCATCCACTTCCAAAAAAGAAAATATCGATTGAATAAATCCATGTGGTCGGTCCAGATCATCATAGATCAACACTTTAATTTGATCCTTATCAAATAGTTTTAGATACCTTTCCAATTGAGTTTTATAATGCCCTTGATCGATATAATGTTTGTTTGTTTTTAAGGCATTTTCAAAAGGAATACCAACATCGAGGTTTCCAGCTTTGAGATCGTTGATATAATTTGAAAAGGCTCTGTCAATTGGATTGCGCAGATTTACGATCAGTTTTGCATTCGGATAAATTTCATGTATTCTCTTTGCAGCTAAAGGGTTATAAAAATATTCAGTTGAATACTCTCCTTTGATCAGATTTAGATTGTTGCACCTTTCGGTAAAAACAGATTCGTACCATGACTTACCTTTTTGCCAAAGCTCTTTTTTACTAAAAAAGTTGATCTCTTTAATTGGAATGCAAACTTTAGGATGCTCGTAAAGGCAAGCAAAAATCCATGATGTTGCTGCTTTTTCAACGCCTAGACCTATAAAAATGGAGGGCTTCATTATTGAGGGCTGAGTTTAAATACATTGATTTCTGTACCATCAAAAACAGAATAATTTTCAACCTGTTTCACGTCAATATTAGCATTTAATTTAGAAATCTTATTCTTTTCATTTTCCCAAAATTTGATTTGATTTTCAGTGGTACTTTTATGACTTAACACCAAAACCGCTTCTTCTTTCAATTCGAAATTAGCTTCACGAAATAACTTGTAATCTTCTAATTTATTGATCTCTCCGTGAAGCGGATTAAGATACCGATAAGCTGCATTGTCATATAAAATGACAGAGTCATTGTATTTTTCAAAAATAGCTGTTGCTACTTTTTTATGCTCCTTTTCCAAATAAAATAAGAAACTGCTGAAAATTACGATAAATAAAAAACAAGCTGATGTGAGTATAAGTTTTATAGAAGGTTTTTCAAAATTAGAATTTGATTTTGCAGAATAAGCATAAACGATCATCCACAATGGTAAGGTTGGTATAAAATAACGGCCATTATAAAAAAGCGATACTAAAAACCCGCTGTGATCTCCAGAATTGTAGCCATAAACCAAATGTACTGCCAGAAAAAAGCCTAAAGAAAGTTTAACAGAATTCGCCAGTTTACCTTTATATTTCAACAATACAAACAATCCTGCAGGCAATAAAATAGTTGTGATGATTAAATATAAAGGCAGATTATGCATAAAATATTTTAGTGAAAACGATGGGTAGTTTTTAACATAAGCGACTTGTTCGTAAACGAATTCGGAGCTTAAAATCCTCGGCAATATTCCAATGCCCAAGCCAATCAAAAAAGGCAAAATATATTTTGGATTTTTTAAAAGGCTAATCAAAACCAAACCTCCGCAAATTATCAGGTTGGTTTCACGAAACCAGACGGAAAAGCCTGCAAGGAATCCAAGAATCAAATAATTTATGATTGATTCTTTCTTTGCAAAAAGAAAAAACGTGAAAAGCGAGATAACCAAAAGACTTGGCATTTCACTCATTAAACCTCGGGAAAAATAAATAGTTGGAGGGAAAACAAAAAAAACAAGAAAGGGAAAGTAGTTGGTATTTCCTAGTTTGACTAATGTCTTATAAACCAAAAAGAGAGCTATCAAACTATAAAATAAGCCGGAAAGAAAAATAGTATCTTTTGAAATCAGGCAGAAAAAAGAAAGGAAAAAAGCGGTGCCAAGCGGGTAAGCAGCCGGAGCCCAGGAAAAAGTTCCTCCGGAAATCGTTGGTTGAAGAAGGTCTGTTTGGAACTCAGAAAAAGCTAAAGCGCGGGAGAAATAACTCAGTTCATCAACTGAGAAAAAAAAACCTGGGAAAGTAATCAGGAAGGTAACACAGAAAGTAATGGCTAAAAAACCAATAATATTTCTGTCTTTTAACACTTAGAGGTTCGATTTAATAATATCGACTATTTGGTTAGCTACTAATTTATCATCAAATTCTGCTAATACTTTTTTTCTGCCCAACACACCCATTTCATGTCTCCTATCATAATCAAGGTGAAGAAATTGCTCCATTGAATTGGATAATGCAGATACATCCTTGATGGGGACAAGAAAACCATTTTTGCCATGTTCCACTGCTTCGCGGCAGCCAGGAGTGTTCGTGGTAATTACCGGCTTTTCCATTGCCATGCCTTCTGTAATCGAACGGGCAATGGCTTCTCGATATGATGGCAAAACGATACAGTCAGAGGCTGCGATATATTTTTTCACATCGTTAGTTGCCCCATGATAAGTGATCACTTTTTCATTTACCCAATCTTCCAAATCATCCTTTCTCACTGCTGCCGGATTGTTTTTGTCAATTTCGCCAACCAACCAAAAGTCCACTTTGTCAAATTTATTTTTGATGATTTTTGCAGCTTCTACAAACTCTTTGACCCCCTTATCATACAGTAATCTTCCAATAAAGGTAAAAGTGGTTTTTTCTTTTAAAATACCGTTTGGCATCGGGCTAAAAAAGGAGCTGTCAACACCACAACCTTTAACTGAAATACCTTTATCCTTTTTAATCAAAGCATTTTCAGTAAAAAGAATTCGGTCATCAATATTTTCAAAAATGACCTTTTTATGAAAGCCTGAAGTCAGGCGATACAATGATTTCGTTATTTTTTTTATAAACCCGTTGTGAATAAAAGTATAACCTAATCCGGTCACTACTGCGAGCGATGAAATATTATTAATTTTGGCTGCAATACCCCCATATATGTTTGGTTTCACGGTATAATGCAAAACTAAATCGGGTTTTAGCTTTTTGTAGATTTGAGTCAATTCATGGGTAAGCCTAAAGTCTTTCCACGGATTAAGGCTATCCCGGTGGAGTTGTTTTAGCGGAATATGAATAATTTCCGGATACTTGTCTTTGTAATGTATATACTTATCAACCGGAGCAATAACAAAAACTTCGAAATCTTCTTTTAGCAGCTTCTCTATAATATTCAAACGAAAATTATAGATATTCCAAGTGGAATTGGCAACCAATGCGATTCTGTTTCTCTTTCGCTTCAAAATCCGAATTTCAGTTTTTTTATCAATAAAATGCTCTCCAAAGTTAATAGAATTACACCGGCAAATTGTACTATTTTATCAGGTAATTCTGGATGTATTTTTTTTCTTATGAATCCGATAGTGCCACTTTTGCTTTGTCATCAGTCAGATTTATTGGACTGCCTTTTTAAATAGTTTTGCCAATTTTCTAAAGTAGCCCCTTTCATGACACGCGGCACTTTTGCCTGTCCGTTTAATTTGCCTTGTTCTTCCAACCATTTGTAAAAAGTATTATGAGGCAGCAATTTCACTTTAATATCATTCAGTGCATATCGTCGCTCTACTTTGTAATCATCATTGACTTTCATAAGTTCCTCGTCCAGATATGCTGCAAACTCAGACTCATCAAGTGAAGCATTATCTGTACTTACAAACCATTGATGTGCCCAATGAGACCCACTTTTAACAGCAGAGACCGTAAATTCTTTGACACCTGCGTTTAATTTCTGATCAGTGGCCTGAACAGCAACATTCATATTGTCAACCGAAAGGTGTTCGCCAACCATACTCAGGTAATGTTTTACGCGTCCTATAATTTTAAAGGCAACCGATTTCACATCTTCAAACTGAACGGTATCCCCTAAAAGGTATCGCCAAGCTCCTGCGTCAGTACTCAATATTATCGCATATTGTTGTCCTTCTTTTATGTCTTCCAATGCTAGGGCTTTAACATTTGGAAGCAGATTACCATTTTCGTCAAAATGTTGGCTATCAAAAGGAACAAATTCGTAAAAAATACCTCCGTTGGTCACCAATCGCAATAAACGGGATTCAGGGCTGGGTTGATAAGCAATAAAACCTTCAGAAGCCAAATAACTGTCAACATATTGGACCGGCTTTCCGATTAACTGCTCAAAAGTATGGCGATAAGGTTCAAAAAAAATTCCTCCATGAACCAATAAAGCGAAATTGGGCCAAAGTTCATGAATGTGCTTCAAACTGTGCTTTTCAATGATCTTTTCAAAGATCATTTGCACCCAGGCAACATTCCCGACGATAAAACCAATATCCCATTTTGGAGCCTCGTCAGCTATTTTTTCAATGCGCTCATCCCATTCGGGAATTGCTGTAATTTCCCTTCCAGGGCGATAATATTTTTTCATCCAAAAAGGACGATTTAAACCAATAATACCAGAAACATCCCCAACCCAATGATTGCCTTCTACCAAAAGATTGGTACAACTTCCTACCATCAACATTTGTTTGGTAAACAAATTCGCTGGCAAATCAAAATGAGCCATATCACAAAAGAATCTGGCTGTCACCTTTTTCATTGACTTAATGATACTTGGGGTTACAGGAATATATTTTGTGGTCGAATTCGAAGTACCACTGCTTAACGCAAACCATGGCGTAAGTCCGGGCCAGCATACATCCGGTTCATCCTGACGTGCTCTCGACCACCATTCATCGTAGATTTTATCATAATCGTGAAGAGATACTGTATTTTGAAAAGCACTAACCGGATCAGCTTCTTTTAATATTTTTTGAAAATTATAATGCTGTCCAAAAGAGGTCGCTTTAGCTTCGGAGAGTAATCGAATTAATACTTTTTTTTGCTGGGTAAGCAAGATTTCCCAAGGTTCTGTTTTTGTTGCTCCAAGGCGAATGCCAGATTTAATAAAATGACCCAGAATAGGCATTACTTATTTGAAATTTTCATTGAACAATAATATTTATTTTCCTTGTGCTGAACCCTCTGACTCCCTTGAAAAGGAGAACCAACTGCCCGCAAACTAAATATTATTTTTATTTTTTCACAAAAACGTCTTATAAGACAGCTTGTCATTATTTATAAAAAAGATGTATTTTCTGTCCCATCAATTTTCTCCGTTACAATCTTGATGTCCTGCTCTTTATCTTTTGGATAAATCATCAAAACATCCCCTTCATCAATAACAATAAAATTATCAAGCCCTCTTAAAACTAATAATTTATTTTTAGGAGACCTGATCAAACAGTTTTTAACATTATCGAGTAATATTGGTTTTGCATTCACTACGTTACCTTGCCCATCTTTATCGGACTCCGCATAAAGCGATCCCCAGGTACCGAGATCTGACCAACCAAAAGATGAAGGGATGGTGTACACATTTTCCGCTTTTTCCATTATTGCGAAGTCAATCGAAATCTTCGTTGTCGTGGGGTAATACTCATCAATAAAACCCTGCTCATCATTCGTATTATAAAATTCATTGCCCTTTACAAGGACCTCATAAATAGAATTCGCATATTTTTGAAAAGCTGCTAAAATAGATTTGGTCCGCCAAACAAAGATCCCTGCGTTCCAAAGGTAACCACCAGTTTCAAGCATTTCTTTTGCTTTCTCCAACTGCGGCTTTTCAGTAAAACGGATTACTTTATGAATTCCGTTTTCAGACTCTTTTACAAAATTGATATAACCATAGCCTGTATCCGGCCGTGTAGGTTGAATTCCCAAAGTCAGCAACGCATCATTTTCCGCTGTAAAGTCCAATCCTTTTTGCAGCGTTTTCACAAAAGTAGTTTCATCCAAAATCACATGATCGCTTGGTGCGACGACGAAGTTGGCTTCAGGGTCCAGGTTATGCAATTTCAAAGCTGTATAAGCCACACAAGGTGCCGTATTGTTCCTTGATGGTTCACAAAGTATTTGGTCTTCTTTCAGTTCCGGCAAATGCTCCAACACCAAATCCTTGTATATCGAATTGGTCAGGATAAAAATATTCTCTGCTGGCGCCAGCTTCAAAAATCGCTCAAAGGTCAATCGAATCAATGACTTGCCCACTCCCAAGATATCCAGGAACTGTTTGGGTCGTGCTGTGCGACTTGCGGGCCAAAAGCGGGAGCCGATCCCGCCAGCCATGATTGCTATGTAGGTATTAGAATTCATTTATTACTAGTCTGAATTATTGAAATTTATAGTGGTTTACTTAAAACTAAAATTACATTGCTACACATTAAAGGAGAATTTAATTTCAGTAGCCCTTTCAAATGGTTGAGCTAATGAATAAGCCCTTCCAAATGGTTGTAAATATTTCCTATTATTTAAATTACCATGGCCAATATAGCCACGTTTTGTACAATCTCTGTTCGTATTCTTTTACAATATTTTATATTGAAAAAAAACTATTGTTGGGATACCAACTTGCTTAAAGTCTCTTGTCTTGAGGGAAGATCTTTAAAAGCTTTATGCGGCAAATTACTTTTTGGAAAAATGATGACCCAGGCAGTTAGAAATATGATCATAAAATCTGTATATAAAGAAATATGGTCCTGGTACCATAATTCCAATGCTCCTTTATAAGGTAAAATTTCTTTAGCATAACTTTCATGGGGAGACAAATCAGAATCTGTCATTATTTTTTCCTCATCTCTGAAGACAATAGAGCCAATTCCAGTAAGGCCAGGCTTAACATTATACACAGATTGCTGGTGTTTTATGGAATATCTGTCGAATCCAACTTTCATTAACGGTCGTGGGCCAACCAATGACATATCTCCAAAAAGAATATTCAAGATCTGGGGTAACTCATTGATTTTGGTCATTCTAAGAAATTTCCCCATGAAAGTAACTCGTGGATCATTGCGCAAGGTAACATCTCCTGTTCCCATGTTTGGGCTATTTTTTAGCATGGTCGCAAATTTCCAAATTTTGAAAATTTGATTTTTATATCCAACTCTATCTTGTTTGTAAAAAATCTCTCCCTCTCCAGTAATCCGCAATAAAATAACTACAGGAATAAATAGTGGCAATAATATAATTAAGACTAAGAGAGAAACGGTAAAATCAAAGATTCGTTTAAAGTAGAGATACATCAACTGAAATAGTTTTTGATTTCGGAAACTACGATTTCCAAGTCTTCATTTGTAATATTTGTAGAGCAAGGAATAGCTAAACAGGTTTTATGAATGTATGCACAGTTATCATCTTTAGTGATATACAGGCAATCTTTATACATTGGTAACCGATACATCGGCATCCAAAAAGGACGAGATATAACTTTGTTAGTATTTAAATGGGACAAAAGTGCTTTCTGATCTTTTGTTTGTATTGTAAATAACCAATTATTATGATTTACTTCTGGTAATACCTTTTGGAATCCAATATCAGCAATACCTTGTAATTCACTTTTATAAAAATCACCAATTTCTTGCTTACGCTGAACGAATCCATCTAATTGCTCCATTTGGGCAACACCCAATGCAGCCAGAACATTGACCAAACGATAGTTGAATCCTACTTCGTCATGATAATACTCCATGGGATCCGTTTTTGCAGTAGTCGTAATGTGCTTAGCCTTTTTTGCCAGTTCTTCATCATCCGTTACTATAACACCACCACCTCCCGTGCTGATAATTTTGTTGCCATTAAAACTAAGGCAACCCAACTTTCCAAAAGTTCCGGCGTGTTTGCCTTTATAAGTT
Organism: Saprospiraceae bacterium; assembly: GCA_965220465.1. GTDB lineage: Bacteria > Bacteroidota > Bacteroidia > Chitinophagales > Saprospiraceae > JAHDHW01. Next base: position 113,961 of record CBDCPZ010000016.1, read on the forward strand.
GAACCTAAGGCTTCTGCTGAATCTTCCACAATTGGTAAACTGTATTTTTGGGCAATAGCCAACAAGCGATTAATATCTCCTATATTCCCTTGAACATGGACTGGTAAAATAGCTTTGATTTTACGTTTATCCTTTTTGTAAAAACGAGTCCCGTCGTCATTTACATCAGTATCATTTTCCAAAAAATCTTCTAACAAATCCAAATCCATTTGCCAGGTATCAGGATCAGCATCAATTAATATTGGATCGGCACCGGTATATTTTACAGCGTTAGCCGTTGCCACAAAAGTAATGTTTGGAATAATAACATAATCTTTCCAAGTGACTCCTAACAAATGCAATGAAATGTGGATTGCAGCAGTACCATTGACCGCAGCTATACCATATTTAGCTCCTACATAATTAGCTACAGCATCTTCAAAACGAGTAACATAACTGCCGACAGAAGATATCCACCCTGTATCAAGACAATCCTTAACATATTCCCATTCGTTTCCATTGAGATTAGGAACGCTGAGTGGGATTATTTTTTTGGTTATTACTTCACTCATACTGCTGATTTTTCTTTATTATCGTAAAAAGATTCGTGCAATTCTTTATCACTATTCAGAAAGTCTACATACCATTCTATGGTTTTCTTCAATCCATCTTTCCAGCTTACTTTTGGCACATAACCCAACTCTTTGGTTGCTTTAGAAATATCAGGGCATCGACGTGCTACAGAACCGGGGTAAGTCGGTGCATACTCATATTCTCCTTTAAATCCCATTAATTCTCCGGTATAACGAATTAACTCCTCAATCGTAATTTCTTCCATCGTCCCTATGTGATAGGTTTCCCCATTGCCGCCTTTTTCCATTGCCAAGACAGTTCCTTCAACAGCGTCATCAATATAATTAAAAGCACGTGTTTGATCATGTCCATAGATTTTAAAAGGAGTTTCTCCATTTTTAAATCTTTGCGCAAGGTGAGGGATGACATGTTTAAAACCCATCCGTGGGCCAAAAACATTATGGTAGCGAATAATAGTACATTCGAAACCAAGCTGGCGAGAGTAATTTAAAAATCCGGATTCTCCCAACATTTTTGTAACGGCATAAGTAAACCGTGGATGCCCGATATCGTTTATCGTTAAAGGGACAGATTCGGGAGTAGGGATGGTATAATCAAATGCTTCAACAGCTCCTGCATAACACTCACTTGTTGATGTAAATAATACCTTTCCACAATCGCTATTGCGCAACCATTCAAGCGTGTTGTAAATCAATGCAGTATTGATCCTGATGATTTCATGAGGAATTTTATTAACGTAATCAACTCCGACAACAGATGCGAGCATATAGACGTAATCATAGTCTTTTTCCAGCTCATTAAAAGCATTTGGATCAGTGAAATCACCTGCTATAATTTGAATCTGATGTTCATCAATCAACTTTTGCAGATATTCATCTATTTTGCCTCCTGCTCTAAAGAAGTTATCGGCAATAGTTATTTTATAATCTCTGTTTTCAGAAAGATACTTTGTGATATTGTATCCAATAAAACCTGCACCTCCTAATAATAATACTTTTTTCATCTTTAATGGAATCTTTTAATTGTTGTGTGGTTTAAAAATTATACTAAATCTCCCCTTCCGACAACTCTCACTTTGTGTTTTACAGATAACTTTTGAATTTCTTCTTCTGAAAGCAACCCTACGGTATCAAAAATAAACAAGGAATTTTGTTTTAATAATAAATTCATTAAATCAGCAGAGTTATTATATTCAACATGACCCGTTGAAATTATTACGATATCCAAATCTTTTTCAAAAGCATCTTCATAGCTCTTCGGAACATTAATATCTTTTTCTTCCCAATAACTCACATAAGGATCATGAAGAAATATTTCACAATTATCCTTTAATAAATAATTGTAAAAAGGTTCAACTGGTGAATACCTCGTATCACCGACATTACTTCTGTAAGAGACGCCTAATAACAACGCTTTCATTCCTTGTAAATCCTCTAGTTTCAACTCACGTTTCATAAATTGATAAGCATAAAGCGGCATTTTATCATTGATCTGAACTCCCTTTTCACTTTGTCCTAATGATTCTTTACTTCCAAAAAGCGATTGCTTGGACCAGGACGCCAGCAATGGGTCTTTGGTTAAACAGTATCCTCCTACCCCAATTCCTGGTAACATCAGATTCTTATGTGTAGGCCTCATCCGGATCGCTCGAACTACTTCGTACAAATTCACTTCAGCCTCTTCGGCAAAACGGGACCATTCTACTGCAAAAGCAATATTCATTGCTCTGTATGAATTTTCCAAAACTTTAGCCATCTCTGTAGCATTTGTATTCCCTAATCTTGTTAAAGGATATTGCTCCGTGCTGATGATGGTCCGTAAAAATTGTTCAGTAGCATCCGCACTAACTGAATCAACACCCGAATAAACCCTATAAAAATTTTGGATGGAATCAACATAATCCGGTCCTGGCATAACCCGCTCATAAGAATGTCCTAATTTAAATTTATCTATTGGCAACCCTCTTTTTTCAAGACACTCTTTGATAATGGGTTGAGCTACTTTTTGGCAAGTTCCGGGAGGTACCGTAGTTTCTACAAGAATAAGCGCGTCTTCTTTACAGTTATTCCCGATCGCTTCAATCGCTTTTTTAAATGCAGTTAAATCTACATCATAACTATCCAGATCACCATAAAATCCAGTTTTTTTGGCAACATCTAAATTAATATCAACGATAATTACATCTGCTTTTGAATACGCATAAGCATCAAATGTTGCATACAAATTTCCTTTTGAAATTGCATTTTGGTAAAACGCTTCAATTTTGGGGTCAGAGGCGATAATTGGAAACTGTCCTTCATTGATGGATTTGATTTTCCAAAAAGTGTCTGTTCTGGGCAAGTCGACTCCAATGACTGCATATTCTTCCGTCAATGCATTGGCACATACTAAAGACATCACTGCTCCAACAAAGCCAAGACCCTGGACCACAACGACAGGCTTATTTTCATTTTTCGAAAGAAAACCATCTATTCCGGATTTATCATCCAGCCTTTCCGGAATGTTGTATGTATTTCCGTTCATCGGATTCGTAGAAATCACTTGTTCTTTTGTAGTTATCATTTATTACTTTTTATTTTCTTTAAATAAATCTTTGTGGATTACCAACTACCTTACTATTAGCCGGTATATCTTTTAAAATAACTGATCCTGCTCCAATAGTACTATTTTCTCCAATCCTCACATTTTGTAAAACAACTGCGTTTGCACCAATAAAACAATTATTACAAACTTGTACGCCCCCTAATAAAGTCGCTCCAGGTGCAATAAAAGAATATTCTCCAATTCCAACTTCATGCTCAATGATAGACCCTGTATTACAAACAGTACCATTTCCGATCTTAGTTTTAGCATTAATAATGGCATTTTGTGCAATCATAACTCCATAGCCCAGTTGCACATGAGAACCAATAATCGCAGAACTATGGACGGCATTTATTGGCTCCTGCACTTCTTTGTCAAATAATCCTTTTTGTATTTTAGCCCGAATATTATTACTCCCTATTGCTATAAAATAGTCGTTCTTTTTCAACATTTCCAATCCTTCTTCACTCAATTCACTGCCATAGAATGTCAATCCGTAAGGATTTTTGGTTTTAAGTTCATTTTCACAATAGCCGGTAACTTTTTTCCCTGTACTATTGAAAATATCAATTAATACATACGAATGACCAGAATACCCAATAAGGATAATAGATTTATCCATGATTTATAACCGAAGATAAATGCTCTAAATATTTATTTGCCAGGACATCTCTATCAAAATGGCTTTTTGCATAGCGATATCCTGCATCTCCTTGTGTAGTTAGTTCCTTGTTGTCCTTTTTAAGATAGAATTCAATCTTATCTGCAAAATCAACTGGGTTTTCAGGTTCAATGTACACACCGCAATCAGCATCTTCTACCAACTTTCGGGAAACGCCATCAATAACCATCATTACAGGGCGTTTACAAGCCATGTAATCAAAAGTTTTATTAGAATATATCGTTTTAAAAGTATCTACTTTTTTTAAAACAGAAGCACCGAAATCTGAAGCCAGAATATATTTGAATACTTCAACTTTGGGAACAGGGTCAACAAACTTTACATTTTGTAGGCTTCTCTTTTCTGCTTCCTCAATAAGCATATCCTTCTGCATTCCACCACCAATGAGCATAAATTGAACGTGATCAACACTTCTCTTTTTAAGAATTTCGGCAGTTTCAACCACTTGTATTAAATGATTAGCAACTCCATGTGCTCCAACATAAGTTATCACCGTTTTATCTTCTAATCCATGCTCTTTTCTAAATGCTTTTCTATCAAAGGAAGAATTGAGCAACTTGTCTGAAATTGCAAAATCGGCAGCATTTGGAATAAAAATTATTTTTTCTTTTGGGACGCCCTTTTCAATTAGTTTGTCTCTAAAAGCAGGTGTTAATACATTTACCAATTTTGCTTTTTTGTACATGAGTTTTTCAAACCAGTAAGCTAAATTGATGACAATTTTGTTTTTTAATACTCCTGTGTCAACAGCCGATTCAGGCCATAAATCACGAACTTCAAATACAAATGGGACTCGTTTAAAAACAGAAAGCACATACGCTGTAATTCCGACAAATAAGGGAGGGGATGTAACAACAATCACATCAATTTTTTTTGATGTTTTAAAAAATCCGGCATAAATACTTGAAAAAACAAAAGAAAAGTAACCCCATAAACGACCCAAAAAATTGACGTTGTATGCTTCTGATACATGGCAACGAATTACTGTTGTTTTTTCTGAATATTGATCAATAAAAGTAAATTTCCCTTTATACCTCTCCTGTTTTTTCCCTGTGTTGTAATGAACCATACCTGCCAAAACTGTAATCTCATGACCCTTTTCCTCCCAGGTGCGCGTCATCTCATTAAATCTTGAGCCTCCCCCATCATCTTTTTCTAAAAAATACTGATGTATCAATAGTATATTCATATCGCTTCGATTACTGTTTTAATTTTTTTCATTTTAGATTTAAATGAAATCACGTCAGTGGATTCTTTAATTCCATATAATCCAGAATAATAGCCAGTTCCAATTTGTTGTTTGAGTGTTTGCCCGGATTCATCAAAAGAATACATTTTAAAATAATTATTAAACTCCGGGCTAATATTCCAATGTTGTACCATTGGTAAATCAGTAGCATGCCATACTTGATCCTCTATTTCCCAACGAAGTATATTCTTGTATTTTTTAACTTTTCGTTCATGGAAGATATTTGCACCCAACTGCTGAAATGCCTGAATTTTTCCAACAAAAAAATAAGCATCTTCTGTTTCTTCCAACCTTGTTGCTACTGCCTGTGACCAATGAAGCCAAATAAATCGAGGCCCTTTAAGCATCTGATCATGTTCTCCCAATGTAACTGTATTATGAGCGGAGGTCCCATTAAAGTAGCGCACTAAATTCTGATCAGTATTATATTTATAAGTACCCGCATCTCTCAAAACATTCATTTCATTGTACCAAATATCCAGGTGTAAATTATCTGCTTGCGATGGTCGATCTTTATGACTCCCGCAACGAATAAAGGAAAAGGTCTCCTGATCTCTTATTAAATAATATCCTCCTTCATCAAATGAAACAAGATTCGCTTTATCAAGCTTTAGTGAAGGAGATTGCAATGGCTTATCTAATTGTGAAGCAAACCAGTTAATATCTTCTTTCAACTCCTCTTGATCAAAAAGATATCGATTATTGAAAAAATAATAAAGTGCATTTAATTGTGGGCGATAATCTCTATAAGGTTGATTGTTCAATTTAAAAAATAAAGCACCATCATTAGCACCATAATTTGGTAATTGACCATTTTGTTCATTAGCACATTGGAAAAGGTAATTTAATGACTTAAATGCTCTTTGATAGGTTATCTCTGAAAAAGATTCCTTGTGAATAGCTGACAAATAAAAAGCCCAGGTAAACAATTGGATTAAAACCCTATGGTAGTTGTGAGAGAATTGCAAAAATGTTCCGTCTTCATACACCTGATAAGCTATTTCCTCTTCGAACCATTTTTTGCCTTGCTTTTTCCATTTAGAGGATTCAGGAAAGTAAGGAAAAAGCAACCCTGAAATGTAAAGCATTAAAACCTCCGTTATCGCATGGTTGTTTCTAACCGTTTTTCTCGAAAAATTTATATTGCTATAAACATGTTTGAGTTGCCAGTAAATTGAGTGTATAATTAATTTAAAACGGTCTTCCGTCAGTGCAGAACTGTTTTTATAATAATTTAAAGCAAACGTCCAATTCAATACCCTGATAGAAATTTCCTGGCTGCATTTGTAATTCGGTCCTTGATTTACAGGGTTAGCTTTGATCCAGCTATCAATTTCATCAAAAACCTGGTCTGAACAATCCGAATCGAAGTGATAATCATAGCGAATGATGGTATTCAAAAAAGAAAATCGCGATTTTTCCCAGGTGAATTTAATATCACCTGCCTTTTCAGATATATCTTCTACCTCCGTCCAATGTTTGGAAATATCATATTGATAGCCGTTTGAAGGATTGGTAATCCAGTCATAAGTTTTGCCTATTTCTAGTAACTCAGCATTGAAATAGCGCAGTTTCCCTTCATTAAATTGATAATAATCTTCTTTCAAAGAAGGTGCAGGGTTCTTTGTAAAGTCAAGAGATTCTCTGCTATTGAAGAAAAAAGCAATCTCTTGATTTCTCCACTTTTCCAAGCTAATAAATGACTGGATAGGTGGCTGGACAGGATATTGTTTTTTAAGCAAACCTGTTTTACGTTTGAATTCATATTGAGTTCGGAATTGAACATAATCCCAACCCATATTTTTAAATATCTGCGAGAACAGTTGGAACTTGTTCATTTATTCGATTGATCGTTACCCAATTACCAGATTTCAAGCTTTCAATAGCCGCGAAAGAAGCCTTAGTGGTATTTATAATTTCATCAAAAGGAATTAGTGGTTCTCCTCCATTTGTAGCCCGTTCTACCAATAATTCAAACTGAGCCTGATGACCTTTGTCCAGTCTGGTTTTAAGCTTTGAAAATCCTTTGGTACCATAACCTGTAGTCGTTCTGAAATTATCCATAATAAGGGTTTGCTCCTGAGAATAAACTTCTACTCTTTCTTTCGAATAAGCTTTACTACCGTTTGAAAAATAATTTATTACGCCATTATCTCCATTTTCGTATTTCAACAAAATGGATGCATTATCAGTATTCTCCTGTGGATGTTTTCCCATTGACGACATGCATACAGATTTCACTTTACTTCCACTCAGAAAAGTAATCAAATCAATATAATGACAAGCCTCTCCAATGATTCTTCCTCCACCGACCTGCATATCGTGTACCCAAAAATCAGATGGAATAAAACCGGCATTCATTGTAGCGATGATGTTTTTATTGGCTTGTCCTGAAATTAAAGATTTTATCTTTTGGATATGCGGAGAAAACCGCCGATTAAATCCTACTGTTATCGTTTGATCGCCAGCCTTATAGGATTCTATTATTTGTTCTAACTCTAATTCATTAAGCGCCAAAGGTTTTTCCACAAAAACATTTTTACCTGCTTTAAGAGCATCAAGGGTCATTTTTGCATGCAAATCATGGCGAGTAGTCAAAATAACAGTATCAACTTCTTCATCGACTAAGATTTCCTGAAAGTCTGTTGTACTATTTGTAATCCCGTATTTTTTTGCTAACGCAGTTCCGCTAACTCCACCCGCACTGGAAATATATTTGATCTTTGCATTTGCTTTTTTCAAAGCAGGCATCATAGTCATTTTGGTAAAATTACCAGCTCCAACTATACCAAATATTCCTTTTGCCTTTTCAAAATTATTACTGGAGACAACCACGCTAGAAGCATGTTGACTATTTATAGGATATGCTAAAATTGAAGCAATAGAATTAGACTGACCAATATTTCCGTAAATCTTTTCAAAATCTTCCAATTCAATGATTTCTGTGATCATTGGCTGGACATCCAAACGCTTACTTGCCAGTGCATTTAATATTGTTTCGAAATTTCTCTTCTCTGTCCATCGAACGTAGGGTAAAGGGTAATCCTGCCCTTTTTGCTCGTAATTATGATCATATCTTCCAGGGCCGTATGAACAAGAGACCTGAAAAGTCAATTCCTTTTCATAAAAATCCGCCCGACTGATATTCAATCCAATTACACCAACCAGGACTATTCTCCCTCGTTTTCTACTCATCTGTGCAGCTTGGGCAATAATGTCATTTGTTTTAGCAGAAGCAGTAATAACTACTCCGTCAGCGCCAACACCATTGCTCATTTCCATCACGGATTTTACCGGATCGTCACCATCTTTGGGGTTGATCGTTTTGATTCCTTTGTCTGCAGCAATTTTTAGCTTCGCTTCATCAAGATCGATTCCGATCACATTACACCCGTTGGCTGAAAGTAATTGAGCAGTGATCAAACCAATGAGGCCTAAGCCAATTACTACAATTGTCTCCCCTAAATTGGGGTTAATTAATCGAATGCCTTGTAAACCAATAGCTCCGATTACTGTGAAAGCTGCCTCTTCATCAGCCACACCATCCGGAATATGAGCAACCAGATTTTGGGGAATACAGACAAATTCGGCATGCTGGCCATTGGAGGCTACCCGATCTCCAATTTTTAAATCAGTCACACCACTTCCAACAGCTATGACTCGACCAACATTACAATAACCTAAAGGCATTGGTTGTTCCAGTTTATTAAACACTGTTTCCAATGTCGGCATCAGTCCTTCCGCTTTTACTTTATCCAATACCATCTTTACCTTATCAGGCTGCTGTCTGGCTTTTTGGATAAGACTAGCCTTACCAAATTCAACCAGCATTCTTTCGGTTCCAAGAGAAACAAGACTTCTGGTGGTTTGAATTAATACTTGTCCGCTTCTTACTTGTGGAGCTGGAATTTCCTCCAAAATGGTATCCCCCGATCTAAGATTCTGTATGATTTGTTTCATGGTATTTAAAACCTAATTAAAGGTATCTTTGCAAAAATAATTATAGGCTAAATCTAAATTGATGAAAGTTTATCGATATAAATGCTCTGTTCTCGTATTTCTAATATTCCTTTTGTTTTCTTGCAAAAACAACAAACTTGCAACCCCTCATAATGGAATCCATGTGGAAAAATATGGCGCCAAAGGCAACGACAATATTGATGATACGGATGCGATCCAAAAAGCTATTCTTGCGAGTAATGGCCAACCAATAGTTTTTGACAATAAAAAATATTTGGTTACGAAAACTATTACTTTCAAATCTAATACAAAACTTATTGGCAACGGGGCTATAATTAAAGTTCCGCCTAAATCCGGTTTCCATATTTTCCGAATTGAAGGAGTCGAAAATATTGAATTTTCTAACTTTCAATTTATCGGTAACAAAGACTCTTATTCTTTTGATGATATCGATCGGTTTCGAGCCTATTATGCTTTTAGAATCAATCAAGTCAAAGGACTTCGCTTTCACAAGGTGATTTTTGAAAAACAACCAACTTCTTGTTTACAAATGACTGACGTACTGGATGTTAAAATTGATAGTTGTGTTTTCAAAAATATTGGTTTATCGACTTCAGAATGGGTTAAAAAAGTTTATTCCTATGATGCGATCTTTATCGGTGGCAATAAGAAATCAGCTAATATTTCCATTCGTAATTCCACTTTTAGTCATATTGGCCAGTACGAGGGAGTTGATCGATATTCTAATGATGGCGATGGTATTCAAATTTTAGATACCGCAACCGGAAACACTGAAAATGTAAAAATTGAAAATTGTGTTTTTAAAGAATGTTCTGCACGAGGAATAAAAATACAATCCGGGAATAATTTTGAAATTAAAAATAACACCTTCGAATATTGTGGTTCAGGAGTAGGAATGCCTACTGTTAAACCAATAAAAGATATTTCTATTCATCACAATCAATTTTTAAATTCCCGATTTGCTTTAGCGAGTAATTCCGGAGCCCCTGTCGGTGTCAATCAACTTGAGGTTTATGAAAATAAAGTTGAAAACGCCAGAGAATTTCTTCGCACATCCGGCAACTCGTTTGTGGAAAATAGTCATTTTTATAATAATAGTGTTAATGGTCTTGATCTTTATTTTATTTCAGGCAAATTTAAAAATACAACCTTCGAAAAAAATATAATCAAGGAATTCGGACGCGTGGAAGATCCCTCTTTTTATATGGCTTTTTTAATTTGGGATGGCAGCGAGAATGTAAAAATTTTGAAAAACGAAATTGCTACTTCTGCCAAAACACATTGTGCGATTTATCTACAAAAAGGAGTCAGCCAATGTACAATTGAAGATAATGAACTGGATATTCCAAATAAAACCGGGCAAGAAAAACATCTATTCCATTATAAAGAATCCTTAGATACTAAATCTAATGTGATCCGAAATAATTACGATGCTAAAAAGAAATTAAAAGATCAAAGCCAGAATTGATCTCAAAAATCATAAATCCCTAAGCTTCTAATGCAGCCGATTTTGCAGATATATTTTCTTTCATTTTTTGGGCTAGTATCTGACAAATTCTTTCTGCTGCCCGCCCATCCCATTTTGGAGGAATAACTCCTAATTTGGTGGTTCCATTTAGTATTTGCACCATTCTTTCATGTACCGTTACTGGATCTAAATCCTTAAGCAATTGATTGGTTCCAATATCAACGGTTACAGGTCGCTCCGTGCTATCACGGAATGTTAAACAAGGAACCTGAAGATATGTAGTCTCTTCCTGAATTCCTCCGGAATCTGTAATTAACATACAAGCGTTATCCATTAATTTTAAAAACTGAAGATAACCCTGAGGTTCTAAAAGGAGTAAATTACTAATGCCTATCAGGTCATCATATAAGCCAAATTTCTTAAGGTTATTTGACGTTCGTGGATGAATAGGGAAAACCATTTTTTTGTAACTCGCTGCATCTTTTATAATCTCCAGAATATTTTTTAATCCTTCTGGTCCATCTACATTGCCTGGACGGTGCATCGTCATGAGGATATAATCACCTTTTGAAAGCTTTGTGATATTAGACTCATTGATTGAATTGCCAATGATACTAGCAAAATCAATTAATGAGGCCTTTTTACGGTAATAGATCAAAGAATCGATCATAACATTTCCGACAAAGAATATTTTTTCATCCGCTACCCCTTCTTTAGCTAGGTTAATCATGCCACTTTGTTCTGTGATAAACAGGTAATTAGAAATAGCGTCTGTGATAATCCGGTTGACTTCTTCAGGCATTTTACGATCTCCGCTTCTCAATCCAGCTTCAACATGCGCAACAGGAATCCCCATTTTTACAGCAACAATACTACAAGCCGCTGTCGCATTTACATCTCCAACAACCAACACTAAATCAGGTTGTTCTTCTTCAATGATTTTTTCAAATTTCAGCATCACATTTGCTTTTTGGTAGGTGTGGCTTCCTCCCCCTACCCCCAAGTAATGATCAGGTTCCGGTAATTCCAATTGATTGAAAAAGATATCACTCATCTTTTGATCATAATGCTGTCCGGTATGAACAATCTTTGATTCAATTTCAGGATGATTTTGAAAAGCTCTGTGTAAAGGAGCAATTTTCATAAAGTTGGGGCGTGCGCCGACTACGTTAAGAATTTTCATTGTGGGTGGTTATTCTATTTAGTTCATTTAAATATTTTTCAGTTACTTGATTCCAATTCGGAAGATTTTTTATCCTCTGATATCCGTTTTGGATCTTTATTTCAATTTCTTGAGGATTGGCAAATGCCTCTTCAATTATGTTGACAATACTTTGTGCAGAATAAGGATCAAAATAGAATGCACAATCTTCACAGGCATCTATTGCAAAATCTAAATTTGATGTAAAAATTGCTTTCCCATATTTCATTGAATCCACATATGTAGCGGAGAAGGATTCTAATAAAGTTGGTAAAATCATTCCATCTATCTGATCATACAAAGCAGGAACACTTTCGATTGGAATAGGGCCAATGTTAAGTAAAACTTCTTGTAATTGGTTTTTAGCAATTTCATCAATATACTTTTGAGCATCCTTATGTTGATCTCCTCCTATTGTAGTAATTATTTTTATTGGAAGATTTTTTTCTTTAATTAAACGAGCTGCATCTAGAAGAATTTCAACATTTTTATGAGGATAATATCTGGTTAAACATACTAAATATTTAAACCCCTCCACTCTTTCGAAAAACGAGATCTTGTTATCATCTTTCATTCCAATATTAGAAAAAGCCATGGGAATGACTTCTGTCTCTTTGATACTTTCAGGATAGAATCTCTTTAGTCTTTCTTGAGAAGTTTTAGTCTGGGGGAAAACGACATTTGCATATTTTAACCGATTCTGAAAAATTTTAATCTTAAAGCGCCGGAGCGTTTTGTCTTTAGTAGACATTCTATCCCAAACTGGCTTTTCATCTGGATAAATAGCATAAGGCCACATAAATAATACCCCCTGAGGAATCTTTGATGGAACTGCGAAATTACCCATTGTAAAAATGACATCAGGTTTTTTAACCTCTATTTGTTTAGGGAGCCAAAAATAATCTACAAAAGGACGCCTGAAGGTAGCATTCCATTTTTTCGGAATTGTAAATACTTCGACATCCTCACTTTCGTAAGCTTCGTAGCCACAACCTAAGGGTGCAAAAACAAGTAAATGGACTTTAAACCCGCCATTTTTTATAGCGTCTATAAAGTTTAGGGCAACTGTGAGCCCCCCAGCAGATTGAAGATTTATAGCATTAACAGCAATCCTCATTTACTTCTTTTAATTAACGTGTAGTTACCTGGATGATCTACATTAACTATTATATATCCCCGCTCTTTAAATTTCATCAGCTGAGACTTTATTCGCTCAACATATTGGTCATCAAGTGCATTAAATGCTTCGTCAAATTCAATACAAATAATCGGAATATCAATCTGATCTTCAATGATGGTATCAAGTACTGTATATTCGGCACCTTCAATATCAAGTTTGAGTAAATCAATCTTTGTATGATTTAACTTTTTCATTAATGAAGAAAGTCTATCAACCTTTGCTTCAAAATAATTATCTGTTTTTTGCAGATTTACAATTGAGTGGGAAACATGATTAGGGTTTTTAGGTGCATAAAATTTGATAGTTGTTTCCTTGTCCCATATACCTATTTCGTGGAATGATATATTAGCTTCATTATAATGGGTTAAGGAATAAACATCAGTTGATTCCTCTTTAGAAATATTCTTTTTTAAATTGTCAAAATGAAATTTTGCTCTTGGAGTTGGATCGAAAATGAAAGATTTACAATTAAACAAATTAACAAGACCCAAATCAAATGTTATATTTTCGCCAGCCCCAGCTAAATAGCAGATGGAGGTTTCATCTAACATGTCCTTTGGAACAACCCATGAAGCGTTCTTTCCTATTCTTCGTAAAGGGACACCTTTTTCTATTTCTATCCCTGTGAGGGGGTCTTTACCCAAAGCTAGTTTGATTTCTGCTGAAACTTTATTAACTACTTTTCCGGGAATTTGAGATAATTTCATAATGATAAATTTAAACAGTTACGGATCTGATTCCTGCATGAACTTGACCTATCAGATGAGAAATACTATATTGTTCAGTTACTTTTAAAAACGCACTTTCTTTCATTCGTTGCAGCTGCCCTAAATCATCAAATAATACCTTTAAATATTCATACAAAGATTCAGCATTTAAATCTGGAATAATTTTCCCATTTGTTCCGTCAATTAAATCTTTTTCCGTACCGTCTCCAACACTAGCAACAACTGGAAGGCCATGAATCATCGCATCTGAGATGGCAAGGCCACCCAAACCAGGTAACACGAAAATGTCTGCAGCTAAAAAATATTTGTTTATCCCATTCATTATTTTCCCTGTAAATTCGATATTTGGAATTTGAAGGGTTTTGGAGAGAACTTCTAACCTTTTTCGATCATCTCCATCTCCAACGATTATTAACTTAGCTTCTCCCGGCCTCTTTTTACTTAATAGATCAAAAGCTTCGATTAACGTATCAATCTTTTTTTCCTTATTGAGTGCGCCAACAAACAGAATGATCATTTTATAGCCCTGATGAGCGTCATTATAAATAGTTTCTTTATCCAATGATTTACATTCTTCAATCCTTTGTTCTGTATCTACTACATTAACGGCAACAAAAACCTTATTATCCGGCACTTTACTTTCCTGTACAAAGTATTCTTTCCCATAAGAACTATATGTAATCACCGCATCTGAATTTCTTTCCATATACTTAATCCAGTTATCAGATATTCTTCGGAAAAAAGATTTTTTGCGTCCGGCAATTCCACCCAAGCTCCACCAAATTATTTTTTTCCTAAAAAGCACTTTGTATAAAAAACTTATTGAAGTATTAAACAAATTAGACGCTCCTTCGCAGATCAAAACCTGTGGATTCAATCTGATCAACTCAAAAAATAGTAAAGGGCTAATGGGCATCGCTACCAATCCATTAGCGATTTTAAATTTTAAAATAAAAGACAAGAGTTCTTTTTTGAAGAATTTAGTCTCCTCTTTCGTATTCAATAATTTAGTGTTTTTAATATCAGGACCATGCAAGGCCATCAACTCGATTTCCGGTAATTGACTTATCCTTTCATAAACAGGTAACCTGTAATTTGTAAGAACTCTCGCAATTAATAATACTCTTACACTCATTATAATAATTGTGAAAAAAAAGGGCTAATTATAAATATATTTTGAGAATGAATTCCTTTTGATGCCTTCTTTGCTGATAGTTAATACCAGAGTGATCAGTATCCAAAAACTAGGATTGGTATACAAGGCACCAGAAGTAACACCAATTAATAAAGTGGCCCCTAATAAAGTCAAAACAAAAATATATTTATTTCTTGTTTGAAATAATATATAACATTTTCTGAATAGCAATAGAAGCATTCCATAAAAAAAAAATGCACCCACTATACCTGTAGCGTGAAATACTTCAATGTAAACATTGTGCACATAGCCTCCTTCCTTTTTATATATAATCAAAAAATGCTTGCCGAATATAGGAGAACTCTTAAAGTCATCCCAACCTATTTGAAAAATAGTTGATCTCTCTTCTTTATGATCTTTTTCAAAAGTCTCATTAATTCTACTAAATAGTTGTAATTGTTTAAAATCTATTTTAGGTATGATGATATAAACAATTCCAAGAGATATTATAGAAACTATTAAAATTGACTTGAAGAGGTATTTAAATCCGATTTTAGTGTTTTTAAAATGATAAAAAAACACAAACAAACACATCAAAAAAGCAATCAATGTAGGTCCTCTGGAAGCTCCTAGTACAAGATTGAACATTCCTATTAAAACTCCGAAAAATGAAATCTTTCTTAAAAAAGATTTATTGAGAAATAATATATTTATCAAACTAACCAGAATCAAATAAGTTCCATTCAAGCTTAATACAATAGGGTTAATTACCCTTGAGTTTGCCGTTTCGTCTTGTAAACCGAGTCGCACTGAAAACAAATGCAAACCTAACCCAAAATTACTGATTACATATAGAATGATTAGAACGTTACTCGCCAAGAATACAAAAAACAAATACCTATTTAATCGATCAAAATTGATTTTATTTCCATAACATGCCACAGCTAAAGCCGGGATGAAACAACCGCCAAAAGCAAATAAATAAAAATATAAAGCATTATGCCGATCGTATAGCGTAATTTGTTCAATACTGAGGTCATTAACTAATCTTATTCCATAGACAATCCAAAAAAAAATAAAGAATAGATTGCCAATACTAAATGCCATATTTATCTTATACCTAAAAACAAAAGCTGTAATAATTAATAAAGAAAAAGTTAAATAAATAGCACGATAAGAGATAGAAATTGGTGTACTTGGAAGGCTAAAGGTTAAAGGAATCAGTGCAATGATACTATAAAATCCAACAACAAGAATTATCAACCAATTGCATAACTTGGCTAGAAAAGCACTTGATAATAAATGTGTTGAAAGTTTCACTAATATTAATAGTTTATACCTTTTGTTTGACTAAAACAAGGGCTCTTTTCAAAAAACTGTAATATAATTTGAAATCTGACTTCTTTATTATAAGTTCTTTAAATGAAACTTTTGTATTTAAAATAAAAGCATAGATTAAAAAAGAGATTCCCACTAATGCGGCAATAGTTCTGGTAATTGCTGCACCATTGATCTCTAAAGAAGGAACGAGAAGGAAGCCAAATATCAAAATAAAAATAATATTTAATACAGTTAAATATACTCCATACACTGGCTTTCCTACACCTGCTAAATAATTAATAATTATTCCTCCCACTCCCGAAAAGATCATCCCAAACATAAGAATGATTGCAGCTAAAGATCCTGAGCTATATTCAGCTCCATATAGAAATATGATTAAGGGTTTCATTATAAAAAGAAAAGGGATCGTAACAAGAATACCCAGAAACAAGGTATGCCGTATTACTGTAGCCGACAATTTAACCTTATCGTGTTCATTGGTAGAACTAGCAATCCAAGGATATAAAATTAAGGCAATCTGGCTTGGGATTATTGCAAATAAGTTAGGTAGACTCCCTGCAACACTAAACAAGCCAACTGAAGAAGAACTATGGAATACTTCTAGAAAAATATAATTGGTACGTTGTACGCCAAAGCCTCCAATTCCGGTTAAAAAGAAATTGCTCCCAAGTTTTAAGGCTTCTTTCAAGATGCCGAAATTGAAAAAACCTATTGCCCATCTTGTCAATTCCGATTTAAGATATATGAGATGTATGAAAAAACTGAGGATACTGGCTATACCATAAGCTATAATAGCGCCTTCAATTTTTAAATCCATTAGCCAAACCAGAACAAACATGGATATCAATAAAAATAAGACTTCAATGGTCAAAAGTTGATTGTATTTGTTAACCTTTTTCAGACCTAATATCGAATGTCTTATTTGTGCTGAAATCATTTGGGGAATAATCGCGAGAAAGGCAATATAATAGATTTCTATGGAAGCAGATGAAAATAAGTTCTTAAGGGGGCTTTGAATAAGGACTACAGCCAGAATTGAAAATATTATTCCTGTTATTGTGGAATAAATTAGTCCTGAAACAAGGATATGTTCTATGGGGTATTTTTTCTTTCCAATAAGGTATATTAATGCATCAGGGACTCCAAAATTACCAAGAATCGAAATTAAAACTATGGTTAAAGTAACGATCGCATACATTCCTCTTTCTTCTGCACCAAGGCACCTTGCGATTATTATCCCAATAACAAAATTAAGCAGAATAGTCCCCGCCCGCCAAACAAAAGAACTGAAAACATCACGTGAAAATGACATAAAAATATTTTCAGATAGATGCTACCAATTGTTCGCACTGCTCCTCAAATATTTTTGCTTTGATAGAAAAGTCCATATGTTTTATCGCATAAGCCCTACCTTCTTTTCCAAGGGCAAGCCTCTTCTCAGGATTTTTATACAGGTCAATACATGCTTTTGCTGCTGCTTCAATATAATTTTCTGGTTTTACTAAAACACCATTGATATTGTTTTTTACCCATTCTGCCTGATAGCCACTCTTACCATCCACAGATAAGACAGTAGTTCCACAAGACATCGCCTCTCTTACGATACTACCACCTATCGGATCATTGTCTAGTAGAGGCATTATATCCATCAATTGTATTAATTCCGGAATTTTCGCCATAGGCTGCCATCCCATAAATATTGTATAGTCACTTAATCCATACCCTGCTATTTTCTCTTTTAATTTGTCCATCCATGGGCCATCCCCAATAACTAAAAACTTAAAATTATAAAAGCCCAAATCCAGTAGGCTTTTAGCCATATCAACAGTATATTTCACTTCCATGTTAGCATAAATCCTTCCGACCCAGCCAATGGCCAACTGATCTTTACCGATACCTAATTCAATTCTTTTTCTGGTCACTTCCTCCGCAGATAGTTTTGGGGCAAATAACTGGGTATCAACAGCATTACCCAAGTCCACCAGCTTCTTATTTTCCACGCCTTTTGATTTTAATTCCTTGTTGCCGAAAGAAAAACCAAAGTATAAATCTGTGAATTTGTGGAGCGGAATAATATTAAAATATTTCCAGTAAAACTTCTCCTTCGAAGGCTCTTTTCCCAAAACTCTGACATGTTTAATTCCTGACAGAAAAGCAGCCAAAGCGCCAATAGCGTACGTGTAAGTACCATTTGTAACAACTATGTCAATTTTGTGTGTTTTTAAGAGCTTTTTTAGTTTTAGACCGGACTTGATAATATGGAAAGGGTTTTTTGTTGCGGTCTTCCAATTTTTTGGTGTATCTCCCAATTTAAACAGTCCTTTACTCACTTCTTCAAAACGTTCATGCAAATCCCCGTCGGTTATATATGAGACAAAGGCATTCGTTTTTTCCGTGTTAAGCCTCTTCAAAAGGTTATAGGTATAAGTTTGCTGTCCGCCAATATTAATCCCTTCAATAAATAATAATATGTTCATAAAGATTTAGATTAAAGCTTTTTTGCTTGATATGACTTGCTGAACCGTTGTTAAAGAATTCATATTCTCAATATCCTCCGGTTCTAAAGAAATATCAAAAGCCATTTCCAATTCAGATATCAATGTTAGGTGCATGATTGAGTCCCAGTTATCAAAATTTTCCTGGCTCATAGATTCATTGACTTCCGATAAAGGGATTTCAAAAACTTCACTAAATATTTCAAATATTTTATCTCTCATAAAATTAAATTTAGGTACTTGCTATTGCTTCTTTAAATTTATAATAATCTTTCATTTCCATTTTTTTAGAAAGGGTTAGCTGATATATTTTGCTGCCATTTTCTAACACCTCTATTACTTCAAATCCAAACTGGTCATAAAAACTTTCCGTTTGTTTGTTTTTACGGGTAGGAATATATTTTGCTATTACTTGTTCAATCCCTTTCTCTAAAAGCCTGTTAAGCATGTGCTTCAGGAATGCTTTTTCGATGCCCCTACCCAATATCCTGCAACTCAGCAAAAATGAATCGATCTCTGCCTGATCTTCATCGATATTAATTATTGTTGCTACGGTAGTTCCATTGTCTCCAAACTTATCTTTTACACCAAGACAATAAACCAAAGCGCCTCTGTTTAAGAAGTTCTGGATGTCACTGACTTCATATCGCTGAGTCGTAAGGTTAAATTGATTAGTCTTTTGTGTCATTTGCGCAATACGTCCAATGGTCATTTCATCAGCTCCTTTAATTTCTAATTCCATTTCAAGGCTTGCCAGATAGGTGTCAACATCTACAAATTTCTTTTGAGTCTCCTGACGTTGAGCGTTTTGGATGTATTGTGTTGTTTTTTGTTTGTCTTCAGCCGTTAAATCATAAATCTGAAAATACTCTCTGAGCAATTCCTTAAAAAAATGAACCAACTGATGAGGATGCTCCGGAAACTCCGGAACACAAATTTCAGGAATCGTATCTTTGACAATTGCTCGTTCTGCAGGATTATCATCTATAAATACCATGCTATCCAAACCTATATTTAGTTCTTCAGCGATTTCCTGAATATTTAAGGCTTTATTATTCCAGTTGATTCGATAGGCAGAAAGGTGTTCTTTTTTAAGAATAATGGATGGATGCTTTTCCCAAGCTTCTTCCACATCAGTCAAATTATTTTTACTACAAACGGTAAGAATAATTCCATTTTTACCTGCCTGGATCAATAGTTCCTGAAAATCCTTAAATGCCTTACCCGGATAAGTATCTCCTATTTTAATGCCTTCCATACCATCCTCACCCAAAATACCGCCCCACAAGGTATTGTCCAGATCGAGCACCAGGCATTTTTTTCTTTTATAACTTAGTGATTTTAGTTTTAGATCAAACCAGCTTTGAAAAGGTTTTGCCAATTTGGGGCTAATAATCATTTGGGAAATATAATAGAACTTCCAGTCAATCATTTCATTTTTTCCGTAATTCCTGGCAAAATCACCGAAATCAATAAACTGGACATTTGAATTATTCTTTGCCAATGTAATCACCTCATCATTAAAATGTTGAATGCTTTTTTGGACGGCAAGGTCATTGTCAAACCACTGTTGGCAAAGTTGATCATTGAGGAGAAAAACAATAATGGGTTTCGAACCTGCTCTCTCAATAACAAACTGAAGTTTGTTGCTGTAATCGGCTATCTCTGCTGCTAGTTCTTCATTATCTGATTTTATGGAAGGATAATAAAACCAAATTAATTTATCTGCAGCATCCGAAGGATGCATAATATCACCATAGCCACTAAAACTTGCATCAAGTGATTTGAATAGATGCTCAACCGTATGATTTCTATAAATTAGATACTTCATAGTTCATTTTTCAACAAGTTCAATTAATCCTGTGTGACGGTGAAATAAAAAACTTATCCGCCTGTTCTCAAAGGCTACCGCAGGCACTGGTTTTTGAACAACAACAAATCGCTGCTTTTTTAAATCAACGATCATTTGGTCAATATCCTCTACTTCATAGCAAGTATGATAGGGCGAGGTACCTGATTTTTTAAGAATAGCATTGACCGGAGAGTCTTCATCAACTGGTGCAATCAATTCGATCCACGGATGTTGATCCCTTTTAACAAAAGCAATCCGGACATTTTGAATGGGATCAGTGACAATAACTTCATCTTTTAACTGGTAGCCTAATTTTTCATAACATTCAATGGACGCTTCTAAATTACTGGTCGCCACTCCGATATGATGAAAAGTCAAATTCATTTTAGATATTATCTGCAAAGACTCTTGCAGGGTTTCCAAAACATTTTTTCCTTTCCGGCACATCTTTAATGACAACTGAGCCTACTCCAACGCTTGCATGTTTACCGATATAAGTTCCGTCAGCAATACTAACACCCATCCAAATTTCAGCATGATCTTCAATTCGAGAACTTCCGCCAATTGTCGTTTGTGCGGCAACATATACGCACTTTCCTATTTGAACATTATGCCCCAAATGTATCAGATTGTCAATTTTAGAACCATATCCAATATGTGTGTCTCCTAAAGCGCCCAAATCAATAGCTGTATTAGCGCCAATATCAACAAAATCCTCCAAGACAATTCTTCCAACATGCGGAAATTGGATTGGCATACCTGAGTCATCTCTGTTATAACCATACCCATCCGCTCCAAGAACGGCCCCTGCCTGAATAATTACATTTTTACCGACAATAACATTTTTGTATAAATATGTATTTCCGTAAATGAATGAGTTTGAATCAACTTCGCAATTGGGGCCGATATAAGCATTTGGACCGACATAAACATCCTCATGGATTTTTGCACTTGGATCAATTACTGCTGACTCATGGATGCCCCAAACCGGCCTCCTTACAAAAAGTGCATTGCCAATAATAGAAAATATAAGCTTCGGATGATCTACATGAATTAGAACAGCATCCTGAAGTTTTTTACTTTTTTTAATGTCAAAATCACAAATGATAAAACGCGCTTTTGTAAGCTCTGCGAGATCTTGTTTGTCCGCCCTTTTATGATCAACAAAAGCCAATGACTTTTCCGAGGCCTCTCCCAATGTCCGAATATTATTGAAAGAATATTTACCTGCCAATTCCATCCCATCAATTTGATTGTT
Source organism: Saprospiraceae bacterium (assembly GCA_965220465.1). GTDB lineage: Bacteria > Bacteroidota > Bacteroidia > Chitinophagales > Saprospiraceae > JAHDHW01. The sequence continues at coordinate 135,687 of CBDCPZ010000016.1, forward strand.
TTCAGGAAGGAAAGGCATGATATTATTCAAAGTATAGTTATTCATAAAAATGTTCGTCGAAATAAGTATCTGAATGAATCAGAGCATGAATAATTTGATGATTATCTTCTACATGCTCTGCCAACGAGCGATGATCACCTTCTACTCTTACTCCTTTGTCGTAACACTTCCATCTGGTCCATTCAGAATCAGAGATATAGAAAGATTCCTGAAACAAGTTATAGGCAGGTTGTTTATCGTAACCTTCATAAAGTAAACCAAAGTCTTCTGGTTTTTTGTCTTTCCAAAAATCGAGGTTGTTTAGTCCGGTCGAACCACCATGACTGGCAACTCCAGTGATTTCTATCCCATACATTCTGTTAATAATGTCTATATCTCGCATTAAACAATATGCTGCATCCTCTTCCCATATTACTGCCTGGTCAACAATTTCAGAATGGTAACCGATCTCGTGTCCTGTTTCAATAAGGTAACGTACAATGCGGTAGTTTTCAAAAGAAAAAGGATTGTATTCCGGGGCATGGAGCCTTATAAAAAAAGATCCTTTTATTCCTAATTCATTGAATATTTCACCTAATCTTCGCGTTTTCTTAAAATATAAATCAATATCTATCCGATTGACTAAGACCTTATAAGTATCGCCTCTTTTCTTATAGTCAATATAATCAGCACACGTTATAACCTTATAGCCAGAGTCAAGAATTTTTTGGTATTGTTGTTTAATATTTTCGAATGTAAAATGAAATTTATGCTTCATTCCTATTGTCTTTTTTTTAATAAATAGCAGCTTCTAATTTCACTCTATCCGGAAAGTTTACCAATACTCCCATCCCTTTGCTCTGATAAACAACCATACTCCCTAAAGCTACAGCAGAGGCATTTCCTTCTTTGATTACCTTTCTTATATCCATAACCGAGCCTGCACCACCATGTGCAATAACTGGAATATTAACCGCTTCTGTTATTTTTTTTGTCAATTCAATATCATATCCACCCCAAGTTCCTTCGAAATCTACTGATGTAATTAGAATTTCTCCTGCACCAATTTCTTCCAATTTTTTAACCCAATCTATTGGAGATATTTTAGATTTCTTGGTTCCAGCATGTGTGACCACAGTCGATTTACCCCATATATTTTTCTTGACATCAATAGAACCGATAATGGCCTGGTTGCCGTAAACCTCAGCTAGCTCAGTTACAAACTTTGGGTTTTCCATAGCATAGCTATTTATAGCTATTTTTTCGAAACCAATTGTAAATATTTTTTTGGCATCTTCAAGTGTTCGGACACCTCCACCGTAAGCCAACGGCATAAAACATTCATTGGAAATTTCTTGTAGTATTTTATAATTAGGTTTTCTCCCTTCTTTAGTTGCAGTAATATCCAAAAAAATAAGTTCATCAACTTCTAGTTCATTAAAAATTCGGACTGTATTGATTGGGTCTCCGATATATCCTGGTTTTTTGAACTTGACTGTTTTCACCAAGCTTTCATTCTCTAATAAAAGGCAGGGAATAACTCTGGTTTGTAACATTGATCAGGTGAGTCTATTGAAGTTATCTAACAATTTCATTCCAAATTTATGGCTTTTTTCAGGATGGAATTGTGCACCATAAATATTGCCTTTAACAATGCCAGCATCAAAGTCAAAGCCATAATTGGTTTTTAACATTGAATTAGTATCATCTTCACATTTTACATAGTAACTGTGCACAAAATAAAATCGTGATTCGTCTGAAAAATCAGAAGTAATAGAACAGCCCTCATTAACCTTAACCGTATTCCATCCCATATGTGGAACTCGGTAGTTTTTCAATAAACCCAATTCCTGAAATTTGGTCTTAAATGAATGTGTTTTGGCTGGAACCCAGCCAAGTCCTGACAACTGCCCTTCATCACTACTATTTGTTAAAAGTTGCATACCTAAGCAAATACCCAATATAGGCACCTTGTCCTCTAATGCTTTTTTGTTCAAAACGGGCAACATCCCCGCATCAGAAATGCACTGCATAGCTTTATCAAACGCACCAACTCCGGGTAATAAAATTTTATCTGCTTGTTCAATTTCTTCTAAATCAGAAGAAACTTTAGATTGGGCGCCTACTTTTTTAAACATATTGGCAACAGACCCAAGGTTTCCCATACCGTAATCGACAATGATAATCACGTTAGTCCTATTTTGCTGGAAAGCAATACTTTAAATAAAAACTCATTGGAACTAGGTTTCTTTTAGCTAACATATAAAATAAAGGTCTAAACGTTTCAAATCGTTTTTTATAGGTTTTGTAATCTTTGTACGATTTAACTGGTCGAGCCATTATATCATCAAACTCAGTATTAGATAACTTCATCCTCTTTTTAAAGTAATCAAGTAATTCATCTTCAATATGTGGAGGAGTAGAATATTCTTTCAATGCGGCTTCTCTTGAAATTTTCCCACTTCGAACTGAGGCACTCAAGCTATTATTTCTTTGATCTAAACCAAACTTATTTGGTGTATAAAAACTGTGATGAAAAGCGGTCATCCTATTTTCAAGATGATGCCCTCCGTAATACTCCCAGCCAAACTCTTTTTCCAAAAACGTGCGAGCATCTTCTTTGGAATACGGCAAATACCAAAAAGGTCTAATCTTCTTGATTTGTTTGAAAACAGTCCAAAACATAAATCTGGCAAACGTCATTAAAGGATAGGTTTTCATCTTTATTTTTCCAAATTTATTGTGTATTTCCTTTATATACCTTCCGTCTCCATAAGCTTTGCTTAAAGGAGATATCCCTTCTGCAATAAATGAGTGCCCTTCCAAGATGTAATTGGTTCCATATTTAGCGGAAACGCGATACAATACTTCGGCTAATGCAATATCGGTTGGGCCATCAATTTCAGGGACACTTGCTAGAAAAAAGGATTTAAAAATATCATCGCTCTCTTTATTATTGCAAACATGTGTATATAAATCAACATTGAGTTTTGAGGTAACCTTGCGGATATTTTCAGTTGCTATCGCTGAATTCCATGTATTGTCATAATGAACAGCCAATGGTCTTAATCCATATTCCTTAGCAAGATAAAGCATATAAGAAGAGTCTGTTCCACCGCTAACACCAACCACAACATCATACTTTTTTCCTTTTCCTTTCCTTTTTATTTCTTCAACAATTTTCTCAAATACCATTCTTCCTTTTTCTTTTCCCGTTCCATAATCCTTAGCAAGTTGTTCTACCATCCTACAGTAATTACAAATTCCTTCTGAATCAAACGAAATGTTTGCTATAGTCTCGTCATAGATGCATCTGGTACAAATTTTATATCCTAACTTGATGAGATCTTTTCCTTTATACATAATTTAAAGAGTTTACTTGATAGAAATAGAATGATTTGTGGTATGAAACTTAATAAGAAGTTCCGTATGATCAAAGAGATAAAACCCATCGATGATAAATACATCTTGGAATCACACTAAGAATATTTCTGGTTCTTTGATTTTAGAATGATCAAAAAACCACATATGATTGATATGGAATATAGCGATTTCTAAATATAGGACGTTTATGGAGACCAAGTGTTTCTATTAACGCCACCGTCTCTCCAGGAAATTCAGAACAATTGAGTTCATCAAATGCAATTATTCCTCCTTTAGGTATTCTATCAATAATAGACATTAAACAATCTTTTGTTGGTTTATACAAATCCATATCAAAGTAAGCAAAGGAAATAATAGTTTCCTGATGTTCCTTCATATACTCTGGTAATGTTCTTGTCGCATCACCTTTTACTAATTCAAAATTATTCTTTTTACTCATTAATCCTGCTGTTTCTCTAGCACTTAATAAGCCTTTGAGATATTCGTCATAATTGTTAGATACAGAGTATGACCCAACTTGAATTACTTCGTGATTCCCATCTTGATCGGAAACGGAAGGAAATCCTTCAAAAGTATCAAAGCCAATTATCTTACGTGCATAGTTCATAGGTTCATATAAATCCCTTAAGGTGCTAAATAAGGATAAATTTCTTCCCCATCTGACCCCAAATTCCATAATTACTCCAGGGATATCAATTATCTTTTTATAAAGATCGTTAATATAAATCTGATGGGCCATTGCACTATGAGTTTGATAAAGGCTCAAGTTATGCAAAATTTCAGTATCAGGGATCGGAGTATTTTTTAACTGAACAGTTAATTGTTGATAACCTTGTTTTTTAAAAGCAGAAGCCTCCTCAATAATCATATTATGTTTTTCCATTTATTTAATCTTTTGTTTTAATTACAATATTGTCTTTCGTTTTTACAATGCTATTCATAGGAACATTCCTAGTTAAGGTAACCCCAGAAGAAATTATTGAATTATCACCTATTCTTAAACTTGGTTCAACGAAAATTCCAGTCCCAAATAAAATAGAATTACCCATATGTACACTTCCTGAAGTCATTACTCCTGGGCCAAAAGTACAGTGATCTTGTAGTATGTTATGATGCTCAATATTTACATAGGCACTAATCAAGTTGTTATTCCCTATAGATACAAAAGGCCCAATTCTCGAATGCCCCATTATAATATTACCATCACCGATTTCAATCTTATTTGAAATACACACCGATGGGTCTATTATATTTATGAAGTGTATCCCTTGGCTTTTCAATTTGTCATAAATCTTCTTCCTATTTGGTCTAGAAGTTATTGTATTGATTACACAGGTACCAAGCCCATTTTTTATTAAATCAGGTACATCATTAATCTTACCTACTATTGGAATCCCCCAGACTTCTCGCCCTTGTAGTTCATCTTTGTCATCAATAATTCCTACACATTCAAAAGTTGGTATTTTAAAGATAATATCAGCAACTAGTGTCGCGGCAGTTCCCGCACCAATAATTAATATTTTCTCAATTCTGTCTTTACTCTTTAAAAAATTAGTCGTGAAAAATTCTAAAGACGATGGAGTTTCTTTTTCTTTGATTATGGATATAACATCTTCTTTTGTCACAATTTTTTTACCCTTAAAAAGGTTCATTTCCACATTGTATTCTTCTATTAATTCCCTCGCTTTTTTAGAGAATCGTATTTCGTCACTATCATTCAATCCTCTTTTTTCATTTTCTTTTGACTGCTGTTTAAAAACTCCTTCCTGAATTTCCGGCATATCACTAATTACAGCAAAGTAATGCCCAACTTTAAGATTGTCTCCTTCTTCTCCTCCGAAAAAAATATAACCGTCTTTGGGCGATTCAACATCAAATAGGGCTTTTGATGTCTCATATGATCCAATCATTTCTCCCTTTTTGACTAGGTCCCCATTCTTTTTTAAAATACTGGTAATAATATATATATCATCACTCACATTTTCTTTGGCGACTATAATTGGGGTAATAATTTCATTATTCATTACAAAAGTCATTTATAGCTTGAAGTATGTTTTTAAAATTAGGTAACAAATTGTTTTCTGCAATAAAAGAGCACGGTATAATAGTATTATTTGCTATTCTTTTGCAAACCTTTAATTGTATATTTTGTTCGGATAATCCTGCCAAAACCTCAGAACCAAAAGCTGCTATACCGCATCCTTCTTCAACTATGATTAATTTCTTTGTTTTACTGACAGAGTCAGCAATTGGAGATATATTCATAGGATTTATTAATGATGGAATTAGTACTTCGCAAATAATATCTTCATCATCGAATGCAACCTCTACCGCTTTAATCACTTCATCTACCATTCCTCCATAACATAAAATAGTTATATGAGGTTCTACCCCATCAGGAGTCAAGAGTATCGTTGGAAACCTTTCATTGGATTGACTTATTTTAAAGCCTTGAGGTACACCTTCGTAAAGAAATTGTGTATAAAGAATTTTATTTTCTATAACCAATGCCGGTTGATCAACATTTTTAATTAATTGAAAATATACCTCTTTCGGATTGAGAAATTTATTAAGAGCTATAATTAATAAGTCTGGAATACCAAGAAAGAATTTTTCAATTGATTGGCTGTGTGTAGGTCCATAACCTCTTCTCCCACCCATTGGTGTTCTAATGATTAAAGGTACTTTTACCTTTTCGTTATACATCTTGTAAAACTTGGATGCATGTTGTAAAATCTGATCAAAAGCTAAAGTCATGAAATCCCCAAACATAATCTCTACGATTGGTTTCTTTTCTGCTATTGCCAATCCAATCCCAACTCCAATAATCGCTGATTCACTAATAGGAGTATTTTTTACTCTTCCTGAGTATTTTGAGCTTAAATCTTTAGTAACTTTAAAGGCACCTCCATAGGGTTTAGGTGTATATTCATTATTAAATTCAATGTCCTCACCAATTACCACTAATCCGGATTCTTCTGCGAATAAAGCATCAAGTGCCTCATATATAAGTTCATTATATCTTTTTAAGCTTTTTTTACTTTCAATGGAGAAATATTCGACTTTATCATTGTTATAAAAAGGTTCATTTGGAAATGTCTCAAGTAGAGATGAATTATTGGCAAAATCCACTGCTCTGCTTATTTCTTGGTTAACTTTTTCATTTGCCTCCTCGTATTCCTTTGAATTTTCAGCTATAAATAAATTTAGCAGATCTTTAGCTTCATATTTTTTCACCTCATCGGGGTCTCTGTTATCATCTCCTTTTGAATGGGAATTAAGACGATATGTTTCTATTTCTACAAAAAAAGGTATTTTTTCATTTCTACATTGATGAAAAACATGAGAAATAGTATTATCTAAATGAGTTAAATCCCACGTATTAGTTTTAAAATATTGTAACCCAAATCCTTGAGCCCTCTTTTCCAAATCACCTGAAAAGCTTTGTTTATGGCTGGTAGACTGCGCATATTGATTGTTTTCTAAAACAAAAACTACAGGCAAAGACCAAACTGAAGCAATATTCATGGATTCATACAAAACCCCCTCTCCTAATGTCCCATCTCCTATGAAAATGACAGAAATAGCTTCTGAATTTTCTAATTTACTGGATAGAGCAACTCCTGTGGCTATAGGTGTCATACCTCCTTGAATCCCATTAGAAAGATAACGATGATTTACGAGATGTTGACTACCTCCTATGCCTCCTGATGATCCTGTCTTTTTCCCCATTATTTCAGCAATTAATCCTTTTACATCTCCAGTTCTTGCGATATAATGCCCATGGCCGCGATGATTAGAGACAACAAAATCTTCCTCTAATAAATGCTCCGATACAACTGGTCCAATAAGCTCCTGACCAACGCAGGTATGTAAAGTGCCATTTAGTTTACCTTCACTATATAAGCTCAACAGGTTCTCTTCAACTCGCCTAATAAGTAATGCTTTAGACATAAAAGCCAACTCTTTCTTAGACAGCTTGTATTCTTTAATTATTTGCATGTAGTCGCATTTTTTAGATTAACTCAATAAAAGATTTGAAAGGTATTTTAACGCTTTTCTTACAACTATGAAAGATATTTTACGTATATAAGAGTTTTAGTTTTTGCAAGTTAAACTACTGAATGGTAATACATAAAAATTATAATATTCATTTAATAATTCTTCTTTTGTTGAGTTGTAAATAGCTTCATTATTAATTTGGATAAAGTACTTATATTCTATATTCTTAGTATTCCATCTATTTTTAAACCTATAAACTCCCTCTTGAGAAGACCACGTTCCTCCCCAATTCCAATGAGTGTATCCTCTCTTCATACCATCAACCATAGCGTTATATATTAGTATACTCATCGGTTGTAAAGATCTAAACTCTGATTTTATAACTGGAGTAAAATATTCAATGGTTTTATTATAATAGAATAACAATAATGCTCCTATCATCTCTCCCTCTTTTTCAGCAATATATATCCGATAATCTTGATCTGGTATAAATATTTTTTTAAGCGCTGAAAAAAAAGCGTGAGACTTCGCTTTTCCTCCAATTGCTTCCATGTTTTCTTGGTGAGTATATTCTAAAAACTCAAATTCAGTATTTCGTACTGAGGTTTTTATTCCACTTTTTATGGCTTTCCTAATCATATTTCGTGTTTTATAGTGGAATGTAGCCATCAGTGAATCTTCTGCACTTTCTTCAACTTGTATATCTAATGGTGTAAACTGACCTATACGAATGTCGGTTTCATTTGAAAGGATTTCTTTAGGTTTTATATCACATAATGGATTTTCTACAAAGTTGGCTGCGGCAACGTCAACATTTGAAATGATTGAATTATATTTTTCAACTAATAGTTCAGCTACTTCTTTATCTTGTGTAATGATCCCTCCGTTACTACCATAAAAAGGTAAAGAATTGTAAATTCTACCTAATTTTCCATCTTTATACATTAAAGGTAAAACACCTTTGATATTATTATTCTTATCTTTCACCAACCAATATTCCGACTTACAGTCAAGAATTTCTTCTAAAAAGAATTTATATTTTATTGAAGCATATAATAGATTTTGACTGTTTGAAAGCAAAAAAACCTCATAGGTATTATAGTCTTTTTTATCTAGTTGAACTATTTTCATTAAAACATTTTTTAGTATTATCAATAACTAACTCTATTTCACTTTTCGTAAGTGACGGATATATTGGTATAGATACCGTATGATCAAAAGCGTACTCTGAATTCGGAAACCTTCCTTCTACCTTATATAGTTTATTAAGTAGTTGATCTACACCCTTTCTATAGGCTATCTTATTATTTGCAAAAAATGTATTTATTTTTCTCCGAGTATATTGGAAATCGAAAGAATATAGAAGGTTGTTTTTGAATATGCTTAGTAATTAGTGGCATTTCCTCAAAATATCTTTGAGCAATTTCCTTGCGCTTGGTTAAAAAGCTATCATACTGAGTCAATTGACTCAAACCTAAACTACAAAGCAAATCACAAATCCCTTTATCTAATTGGTTATTTTCCAAAGTTTTGAAAAGGGCTTTATCATTAGTAGCAACAGCTCCTCCTTCTCCAGTCGCTAAAAGTTTTGTAGCATTAAAAGAATAGAATGAACAAATACTATGTTCTGAAATTTTATTACCATCAATTTCATGAGTCAAAGCATGACAGCAATCTTCTACTATCGGAATATTTAAAGCTGCTATTTTATCAAGATCTTTTGCTAAAATGCCAAAAGTATGATTCACTATAATCGCTCTGGTGTTCTTTGTAACTTTAGAAAAAATACTGGTATAATCAGAACCCCATGAGTTTGGAGCGAGATCATAAAGTACCGGCTTTAATTTGGCGACTTCAACTGCTTTGTAAACACTGCTACAAATATAGTTAGGTAATAATATTTCAGCATTATTGTCAAGTGAGAGTGCTTCTAAGATTTTCAATAAAGCCATAGATCCACTTGAGTATAATAAAACATATTCCTTTTCAAGATAGTTAGATATTGCGTTTCTAAAATTTTAAATTTAGAGTTCCGCTTATTAGATATCCACTATCTAGAGTAGCCAACATTGCTTCTCTATCAAGAATTGACAAATGGGTTTTAGAGTGTGAAACCATAAATTTAAACCAACACCTCCCTTGAAACAGTGTGGTCCATAAAATTATCTTCAATACTTTGACCATCCAAAAATAAACGGCACCACCATTCAAAGTTCATAAATGACCAAATCCTTAATCTATGATTGATTTTCTTATTCATATGCTCATCAATTGTTTTTTCGATATAAGCACCATTAATGAAATCTGTAGAAACGGTTTTTCTATGCAACAATAATTCTTTTACATAATCTGCATTTTCTCCGCGGTACCAGGATTCATCCGGTGCAGAAAAGCCTTGTTTCTTACGATTAATTATCTTTTTCGGGATGATGCTTTCCATTGATTTTCGTAGAACATTTTTTCCATCCGAATGCTCTTTGTACTGATTCACGATCTCTTTGTGAGCTTTGTTCATATCAATTTGAAGAATTTCTTTTTGAAGATTTCCCAATTTGTGCCTAACCGGAACTTTTTGAGCAAAATCAACGAGATCATTATCCAAAAACGGAAAACGTTCTTCCAACCCATTGGCCATTGACAGTTTATCCCCAACCAACAACAAACCGGAAAGGAAAGTCTTGATTTCAAAGTATAGGCTATTTTGAATATGCTCTTCTGGGCGGTCGTATTTTAATTTATCATTAAATAAAAATACATTTCTAAATACTTGTTTTGGGTCTGACATATGTCCATTCATCGAGTTCATTAGAGCAGGGGTAAATAATTGCCCTTTTTCGGTGTCCGGAACGAGGCGTTGCCAGAAGTCGTAGTATTTTTCAAAAAACTGATCCCTATCCACGGAATCAAATACTTTGTAATACCGCCAGGGATATCCTCCAAATAATTCATCTCCTCCAGTACCCTGCAAACAAACTTTGACAAACTTGGAAGCCAGGCGGCTGATATAATAATTGGGATAGCTCATCCCTACCCTCAGATCTTCTAAATGCCAGACTACTCTTGGTAACGACCAACGTAAATCACCTGCATTGATCACTTGCTCAAAATGCTCCGTTTTGAAGTGATTCGCCATCAATTCTGCATCGCGACGTTCATCGTAATTGGCTTCCACTCCCGTTACAGAAGACATATCAAACCCACAGGTAAAAGTACTCAGCCTAGGAACATGTTCTGAGGCAATAGCTGTTACTGACCCTGAATCCATTCCGCCGGATAGATAAGAACCTACCGGTACATCTGAAATCATCTGTTTGGTAACCGCATTTTTGAAAAGCCGAATTGTTTCCTCTCTGGCTTCCTCAAAGCTCATTTTTTCATCCGGTTGACTAAAATCATAATCCCACCAAGAGTGATGTTTGACATAAGTGGAGGAAGAATCTATTGCAACCGTATTGGCTGGAGGTAACATCGTGACTCCCTTAAATAGAGTGTGATACTTGAACAGGTTCTGGAAAGTAAAATATTCATTGAGTGCATCCGCATTGAGTTCCATTGAGTATTTGGGATGCTTAATGATCGCTTTGATCTCAGAAGCAAAAACTAATATTCCCTTTTCAAACCAATAGTACAAAGGTTTGACGCCGTGGCGATCTCTACTTAGATACAGTTTCTTTTCTTTAGTATTCCATGCCCCGATTGCAAACATTCCATCCAACCTTTCCAAAAAGGAAATACCATAAGCTGCTAAGCCTTCTACAATGACTTCCGTATCTGTAGTTGAAATAAACTGATGGCCTTTGGATTTTAATTCCATCTTCAAATCCATGAAGTTATAGATACAACCATTGAATACCAACAACCATTCTCCGTCTTTTGACATCATGGGCTGACGGCCTTTGGGGCTGGTATCCAAAATAGACAACCTTCGGTGGCCTAGTCCAATATTCTGATGGGTATAAAACCCTTCGTCATCAGGGCCACGGTGGCTTAGCTCTCTTGTTACTTTTTGGATAAGTCCAAGAGAAACAGGCTCCCCGTTAAGATTAAAAACGCCAGCTATTCCGCACATTATCCTAAAGATTTTATAACAGCCACAATATATTCATAATCTTCTTTTGTCATTAGATTATGAAGCGGGATGGACATGGAATAATCATTTGCTGCTTGCGCGCCAGGGTAATCTTCCGGTTTGATATTATATTTTTTGGCATAAAAACCAAGCATATGAACTGCGTGTGTTCCGGGACGGGTACTGATGCCATTTTCCTGGAGTATTTCCATGATCTTATTCCTTGGGTAAGGAGATTTGGATTCATCTACAAAACAAGCGTAAGATTGCCATCCATGTTTATAACCCTCCGGTGCTTTTGGTGTCCGCAACCATTCTACATCTGCTAATTCACGTTCATAGAAAGCAGCCCATTCGTTACGTTCATCTATGAATTTATCAAGTTTTGAAAGCTGGACGACTCCCATTGCTCCTTGAAGGTCGGTCATTCTATAATTGAAGCCCATCACATCAAAATCAGCTAACAAGTATGGTCTGGGACCATGATGCCTGATCTCTTCAGAAACAGAAGCACCGTGATTGCGAAGGCATTCCAGTTTGGCGCCATATGTTTCAACATTTGTGGTTACCATTCCGCCTTCACCAGTAGTTACTGATTTTCTTGGATGAAAAGAAAAGCATCCAAAGTCTCCAAGTCCGCCCGCAGGAACTCCTTTGTAAGAAGATCCAGCTGCACAAGCAGCATCTTCTATAATATGTAAACCCGGAGCTGCCTTTTTGATAGCATCCATATCAGCACATAATCCAAATAAGTGAACCGGGATTATTGCTTTGGTTTTATCTGTAATCCGATGAGCGATATCATTTGGATCCATATTAAAAGTCACAGGATCTATATCGACAAATACAGGAGTAGCGCCGCAATATAAAACAGCATTTGCTGTAGCGACCCAGGTAAAAGCAGGCACCAATACTTCGTCGCCAGGTTGTATATCTAAGGCTGCTAAGGCAAGATGAAGGCCGGTGGTGCAACTGGTTACAGCGCAAGCGTGTTTCACCTGGTGCCTTTCAGCAAAATTATTTTCAAATTGTCTCACCTTCGGGCCGGAAGTTAGCCAACCGGACATTATGGGTTCTCTAACCGCTTGCCATTCTTCCTCACCGGTAGATGGCAGTGCAATTTGAATAGTTCTTTTTACTAAAGTATCCATTTCGTATTTGTTTTAAACAGCTTGATGCTGTGGTTTATCAATACCGGTTTCTATTCTCCAATCGATTAGTTTTTGAAGTCCTTCTTCCAGTTCATATTGGTATAAGAACCCCAATTCTTCTTCCGCTTTTCCTCTTGATCCAATTCTGTTTTGAACTAAAGCTCTTGCATCATTTTCGGAATAAGGTTTGTAAATGACTTCAAGGTCAGAGTTTTTCAACCTTAAAATAGTTTCACAAAGTTTTTTGATAGAAGTTTGCACCTCGGTTCCTACATTATAGAATCCAAATTTGGCATCGCTTTTTACTGCATCAACGTTACATCTCGCTACATCTTCAACATAAATAAAATCATAAGCCTGGCTACCATCTCCATTAATTACTGGAGCTTCATTGGCTTCTATCTTGTTTAACATGATTGGTACAACCCCAGTATAAGCAGCAGTCTGATCCTGGCCACGGCCATATACGTTCATATATCGTAATCCAATAATTTCTAAGCCGTAGCGGTCATTAAATGCAGTACACATAGCTTCGCCTGCAATTTTGGTAGCTCCGTAAAAATTTTTATTATTAAAAGGATGAGATTCGGTCATTGGTAATTCAACAGCATCACCGTAAACTGAAGCGGAAGAAGAATAAATTAGCTTTTTGACTTTATTTTTCACACAAGCTTCCAAAACATTGAAAGTTCCTGCAATATTTACATCAAAAGCTGTTCTTGGAAAATCTTTACAATGTAATAACCACATCGCAGCAAGGTGGAACACATAGTCAACTCCTTTCATAGCCGCATCCAATACATCTATATCTCTGATCTCGCCTCCTAATTCAAAAACAGAACATCGATCATCTTCAAGCGCTTCTTTAATGTTATCCATATTTCCTCTTGCGAAATTGTCATAGATAATAACTTCTGCAACATTTTCTTTTAAAAGCTCCTTAACGATGAAAGAACCAATAAAACCGGCGCCACCGATTACCAATACTCTGGAGTTATCCAACTTCATTTTTCTTCAATTTTAGTTTTGAAATAATTTTATTTGAAATATATTCTCCGATTGCAAGAGAAGATGTTGCAGCTGGAGAAGGTGCATTACATACATTAATAATACGCTCTTGTTCCAGGATCAAAAAGTCGTCAATAAAGTTCCCCTTTCTATCACAAGCTTGTGCTCTGACACCCGCTCCGCCAGGTATAATATCTTTACTTTCAATTTCTGGAACCAATTTTTGCAGAGCTTCTACGAAAGCATTTTTGGAAAAGGAACGATACATTTCATACGAACCGTCTTTCCAGTATTTCCTGGCGATATGTAAAAAACCAGGGTATGAAATAGTTTCCAATAGTTCGCTAATATTAATATCTCTTTTTCTATAACCTTCTCTGCTAAAAGCAAGCACCGCATTAGGCCCAGCTTCAACTCCCCCTTTGATCATTTTTGTAAAATGTACGCCAAGAAATGGAAAATCAGGGTTAGGGACTGGGTAAATCAAACCTTTGACCAAATCAGTTTTCTCAGGCTTCAACACATAATATTCTCCTCTGAAAGGCAATATTTTAAAATCTATTTGCTGACCTGTCATTTTTGCAATTTTATCAGAAAACAAGCCGGTGCAGTTAACTAATAATTTTGTTTGAAAAGAACCACCAGAACTATTGACAATAATATTTTTATTGCTTTTTTCTATTCCTGTTACTTTGTGATTTAGTTTTATTTCGCCTCCTATTAGTTGTATACATTCAGCGTATTTATTAGATACCTCTTTATAATCGATAATTCCGGCTTGTGGCACCCAAATACCTTTTATACCAGCAACATATGGTTCTTTTTCTTTGAGTTCTTTTTCATTCAGATAACATAAATTCTCCAAGCCGTTCTCCAAGCCTCTTGAATAAATTTTTTCAAGCTGTGAGAGTTCATTTTCTGCAGTTGCAACTATTATTTTACCGCATAACTCATATTGAATGTCATGTTTATCACAAAAATCGAGAAGTAGCTTATAGCCTCTTTTACAGTTCTCCGCTTTTTTACTTCCAGGTTTATAATAAATACCGGAGTGAATGACTCCACTATTGTTCCCGGTTTGATGTTTTGCGATCTCAGCCTCTTTTTCCAGCAAACAGACCTTTAAACCAGGATGTTGCAGTAATACTTGATAAGCGCTAGCCAAACCAACTATACCACCACCAACAAATATTATATCGTATTTCATTATATTTTGAATGGACTTTTAATAAACGTTTTTCAGGTCCATGGTTTTTGAATTCCTGATATCGTGAACAATTTGAATGGCTTTTCTTGCTTCTCCAATTTGAAATCCATTACCTTCTAAAACATGTTCATAACTCCTGGTATGTAATTCTGTGAAGCCGCCACTAAATTCGAATTCCTCCTCTCCAATTTTTATTGAACGATAGGTTCTTGCTCCTTTTTCCCGAATTTCTTGTGGAATATCATTATAGTCTACGCCAAGTACCCAATTGACTCTGCCTTTTTCTAAGCGAAGAAAACCCGCTGCTCTGCTTTTGCTATGTTCTTCAACCACGTTTTCTATAACATCTCCAAATATCCACATCAACATGTCAAAAAAATGAACACCGATATTGGTTGCGATACCTCCTGATTTATTCACATCTCCTTTCCAGCTATGATGGTACCATTTTCCTCTGGAAGTGTAATATTGTAAATCTATATCGTAGATTTCGCCTTCAGGTCCATTATCAATTCTTTCCTTCAAAGCAATAACACTGGAGTGTAACCTGAGTTGAAGTATATTATAAATATTTCCTGAATACTCCTGTTCCAACTCTTCCAGGGCATCCACATTCCAAGGGTTTAATACGATTGGCTTTTCGCAAATTACACTTGCGCCCATTCTTAATCCAAATCGAATATGAGCATCATGCAAATAGTTAGGAGAACAGATTGCTACATAATCTATTGGTGTTCCACTTCTTTTTAGTTTTTCCAGATGCCGGTCAAAGCGTTCAAACTCCGTAAAAAAATCTGCTTCCGGAAAATAACTGTCAATAATCCCGACTGAATCAAATGGATCAAAAGCTGCAACCAGATTGTTGCCTGTATCTTTTATGGCTTTCATGTGACGTGGGGCAATGTACCCCGCAGCTCCAATTAGTGCAAAGTTTTTCATAATTTTTGAACTTGATTATCTTTTAATAGGTATTTTTCATTGCTTTCCGGACAAATCGCCTGTCCATTTTTATCAAAAGTTAGCCGATGCCCATATTCACTCATCCAACCAATCTGTTTAGAAGGGTTGCCTACCGCAAGTGCATAGGGTGGTATATATTTCGTGACCACTGTTCCTGCTCCTATGAAAGCAAATTCACCGATATCATTTCCGCAAACAATCGTCGCATTTGCACCTATTGTCGCACCTTTACCAACATGTGTTTTAGCATATTGCCCTCTTCGGTTGATCGCGCTTCTTGGGTTGATGATGTTAGTAAAAACCATTGATGGCCCTAAAAAAACATCATCATCGCAAATCACTCCTGTATAAATAGAAACATTGTTTTGTACTTTTACATTGTTCCCCAAAATCACTTCTGGCGATACAACTACATTTTGCCCAAGGTTACAATTTTCACCAATCTTACAATTTGACATAATATGGCTAAAGTGCCAGATTTTGGTACCTTCTCCAATGTCACAACTTTCATCGATTATTGCTGTTTCGTGCGAGAAGTATTTTACATCCATTGAATTATTAACCATACTAAATTTATTCTTCAATCAAGTTTTCTTTATACCAGGAAAATGCTTTTTTAAGCCCTGATTTTACATCAACCTTCGGTTTATACCCAAGCAGAGTCTTGGCTTTGGTAATATCTGCCAGGCTATGAGGTATATCACCTATTCTATTTTCACCATGAATGACATCTATATTGGCACCCGTGATATCCTTGATGTGTTGCCAAAGCTGGTTCAATGTAGTTCGCTCCCCAAAAGCAATGTTAAAAGTTTGGTTGATCGGAGAGTTTGTTGGTTTGTTGATTTGTTGATCTGTTTTCGAATCTATGAATAGGCTTAATATATTGGCTTGAACCGCATTGTCTATATAAGTGAAATCGCGGCTATACGTTCCATCTCCATGGATTATTGGTGCTTTTTTTATGATGGCAGCTTTCATAAATAGAGGAATCACTGCTGCATAATCCCCTTTTGGATCCTGCTTTGGCCCAAAAATATTAAAATAGCGTAGGCCTATGAATTCAAAATCATAGGTTTTTGCAAATACATCAGCGTATAATTCATTCACATATTTAGTGACGGCATAGGGAGATAATGGCTTCCCATAGACCTCTTCTACTTTAGGTAAATTTTCACTATCACCATATGTAGAGGAAGATGCGGCAAAGACAACCCTTTTGATTTTATTTTCAACAGCAGCCTGAAAAACATTTAAAGTCCCTGTTATATTAACGGCATTGGTCGTTAACGGATCTTCAATTGACCTTGGAACAGAGCCTAAAGCGGCCTGATGAGAGATAAGGTCAATTCCTTGAGTAGCTTTTAAACAAGTTTCGTAATCTCGGATATCGCCCCTGATAAATTCAAATTTCTCATTTTCGTAAAATTCGGATATATTCTTCTCAAAACCAGTTTCTAAATTATCCAAAACTCGAACTTGAGAAACTCTTTCGTCGTTTAACAACGCTTCAACTAAATTTGAGCCTATAAATCCTGCACCGCCTGTAATAAGTACTTTCATTTAATTATAACCTCGCATCAACCAAATCTTTATCAAAGAACCCTTTTACGTCATAGACTATTGCTTTTCCATTTTTGAGCAAATCCACATCAAGGTCTTTGAATTCATTGTGTGCAACGGTAAGTATAATTGCATTATATTTTTTTAACGGAAGCTTGTTGAATACTTCAACACCGTATTCATGTTTAACTTCTTCTTTCGAAGCCCATGGATCATAAACGTCTACATTTAAATGATAAGCTTTCAACTCGTTATAAACATCAATAGCTTTAGTATTTCGAATATCAGGGCAATTTTCTTTAAAAGTCATTCCAAGCATCAAAGCATTGGCTCCTTTAACCTGAATGTCTTTTTTCACCATGAGTTTTACGATCTCTCCAGCAACGTATTTACCCATTGTATCATTGAGCCGACGACCAGCGAGGATTATCTCAGGGTGATAGCCTTCTTCCTGTGCTTTCTGAGCAAGGTAATACGGATCAACTCCAATACAATGACCTCCCACCAAACCTGGTCGGAAAGGAAGGAAATTCCATTTTGTACCGGCCGCTTCCAATACTTCGATGGTGTCAATTCCGAGAAGGTTGAAAATCTTTGAAAGTTCATTGACAAAAGCAATATTAATGTCACGCTGACTATTTTCAATAACTTTTGCGGCTTCAGCAACTTTAATGCAACTTGCTTTATAAGTACCGGCAGTTATTACTGATTTATACAATTGATCTACTGTTTCGGCAGTTTCGGGAGTAGACCCCGAAGTAACTTTTAAGATTTTTGTGACGGTATGCTTTTTATCACCTGGATTGATGCGTTCCGGGCTATAGCCACAAAAGAAATCTTCATTAAATTTCAGTCCTGACATACTTTCTAAAACCGGAACACATTCCTCTTCCGTTACACCAGGGTATACCGTGGATTCATATATAACAATGTCTCCTTTTTTCAAAACAGACCCGACCGTTTCGCTTGCTTTGTACAATGGAGTCAGAACCGGGCGATGATGTTTGTCAGTTGGTGTTGGAACAGTAACTATATAGATATCGCAATCGGCTATGGCATTTTTGTCGGTAGTGATGTGAAGGCCGGTGCTTTGTGGTTTTGTAGATTTGTGAATTTGTGGATTTGTGGATTTTATAAGGACACTTTGGAGTAGTTGATCTTCTATTTCCAGGGTGTTGTCAGTTCCAGCATTTAATTCATCTACTCTGGTTTGATTGATGTCAAACCCAACGGTGGAATATTTTTTACCGAATTCCACAGCGAGTGGAAGTCCGACATATCCCAGGCCGATTATTCCTATTTTTTTCACTTTTATATTTTGGTCTTTAATAATTTTACTTTGAGTTAAGGTCTCTAGATTCATTTGTAAATTTATTTTTAAAAAAGTACGGCTTCGCCGTCGATAAGTCGCAACTTATACGCCCAAAAAAGCGAAGATGTTTTAAAACCAACATTTTTAATTTTCAGTGTACTCGGTATGTAATGTTTACAGTTTTAACAAAAGCGATTCTAAACCATTACACCACGACACCGGATTTTATTTTTCTCAGCAAATGAGCGGCGATGCTTACATTCAATGAGAAGCCTATACTTGATAGATGTACACTTAAGTACTTGTTATTTTCTTTTTCAATTAATACGCCTTTCAGTCCCGTTAAATTACCACCAATCACTTCTACTTGATCCCCTTTTTTCAATGTAGCACTATCAATTTCTACTGCTTCTGCTTCCCCTAAAATCCTTTTGATCAAAGTGATCTCCTCTTCCGGAATGGAAATCAGATTTTTGGAAAATTTCACGAAATTCAACACATAAGGACATTGAAGGACTTGCGTGTATTCCTTTTTGGTGATTTTTACAAAAACATAATGGTTGATCAGGGGAAGGTCTACTTTTTTAACTTTCTTGACATATCTGCGAGTTACTGTTTGAATGGGAAGATAGACCTCAAAACCAGATTGGCTAAGCTGCTTGGCAGCCATTTTCTCTCTTTTATAAAGGGTGTAAACTGCAAACCATTTGGAACTATTATTGTCCAGGTGGTTTTCAGGATGTTCTTCTGTCTTTGAAATCAGTTTGTTCATATTTTATACTCCCGAAAGAGTAGAAATAATGTGATGCTAAATAAACCTTACTCGAAAAAAGTAAGAATTGAAGGCTGGAAAAACCAGTTCAACAGCCATTCAATTCTTGCACCTATTTATAATACATCAAAGTTGTCTTTATTCAATCCTTTGACCAGAGCAGCAAACGCTCCGGATTGAGCTTGTCCATATCATTTTTAGCAAACTCTTTTTCGTTATATATCAGATATCTAATTTTACGATTGATTAGATTTTCTGACTTTTCAACCAGTCCCATGAGATACGTTTTATCAATATTGCCAATAAAAATCAAATCGATAATCTGGCTATTTAACCCCTTGGCAAAATCTCCAATCAAATAGACCCTATTGACATCGCCTAAGCCTTTGACAACATTTTCGATAATGCGATCCAGTCCAATATGCTTCAATAAAATATTGTGAATTTCTTTGAAAAGCGGATGTTTAATATTGGCTTTAAACATCTTCTTGTTACCCATCACTTCAGAGCTCAACATTCCGGCTTCTTCCAGTTTATTGAGTTCAACTCGAATAGCATTTGATGATTCTCCAAACTCGCCTTCCAATCCTCTCAGATAAGAGGTGGTATTGCTATTGAGAAAAAACTTCAATAGTAACTTAATGCGTGTTTTAGAGGAAATAAGGGTTTCTATCATTGAACACTAATTGAGTAACAAAAGTACTCAATAAAGATTTAAATTAAAAAATTTCTTTATGTCTTTTTTAGAAACTTCTATCTCAAATAGATAAATACCTAGGAGGTTTGCTATTACTTATTGGGTTCGGATTCTTCCTTCATTACATCCTTGAATATTTTACGGGCAACTAAAAAACCAACCCCAAGAAATCCCCCGAGAAAACCACCTAACAAAATTGCCATTAATTTGGATTCATATATTGGGTCTAAAGGAGCAAATGGCCTGTCTATAGTTTGAATAAACGGAGTTTTACTTTTTAAAGAGAAATCTGCAAATTCCAGGTTTTTGATAGCTTCCCCTAACATAATTCCCAACATCGTGACTTCCCTGCGCAGAACTTGTTCTCTAAGTTGGTTCCTTTCTGTATACAGTCCCCTGTTTTGGTCTTTAAAGTTAGCAAGGGTTATTTCTTTTTGGTTTAGCAATGATGAAAGCGAATCAGCTTTAGATTTAACCAGATCATAGGTTTGCTGCTCCTTACTAATTGTTTTTTCAATGTAATAAGTACTTAACTTGTCGTATAAGGTTTCTGTAAAGACAATGGAAAGTTCCTGAGAGGTGGTTTCTATTGCAAACTTCATAATCCCACTTTCCTCTGAAACAGAGGAAGCAAACTGACCTTTCTCTTTTTGATAAACCATTATCCTTTTATACAAACTTTTTAGCACTAATTTTTCCGTTTCATTAAACTGGGAAAGGGAATCACTAACAAATAAAAACCCGTGTAACGCTTCATTCTCACTATCTTTCCATACATCATGCAGATCATATTCTTTAATCAAATGGTTAGCAAAAATATCATAACTGCCATCTACCTTGCATCTATGTAATAATACAGATTGCATTATTTTCATAGACTGTGCTAATTCTATTACTTTATCTAAGTTATATTTCCCTCCTCCGCCTCCTTTAAATCCAAAATTACCGAGGATTCCTCCAAGTCCTCCAAGTCCTCCACCTTCGTCTTCATTGACCATAAAAGTCAACTCAGCTTTATAAGTTGTCGGAGTTGTAAATGCTTTAAAAAGAAAATAAGAAATACAAAGGACAACTAATACCGCTACAATTTTCCAATACTTCAGCACGTACCAGAAATACTCCTGAAGCTTTTCAATCAGCTCTTTGAGTGTAATCTCATTCTCTTCGTATATAATTTTTTTTTGATCCTCCATTACTTATTGATCTGTTGAATGAGCACAACTAGAGCGAGGATCGCGGTTGCCTGGGCGATTGAATCTGCCAATGTTCGACCCCAATCCACTTTTTCTTTTTCAGGCCCATCTTTTTCTTTTGGAGGTTTTGGAGGTTTCACGCCTACGGTTACAACAGAGCCTTCTCGAACAGATGGATAATTTTTAAAAAAAAGGAAGTTCTTTGTCCTTTCCAATTCTCCATTGGGATGCTCGACCGTAATCAAGCTCTTTTTACCTTTATCACCTATACCTGCAGCGTAATTTTCAACATACCATTTAGCATTTTTCCCTTTATGATAAGCTACGCTAAATTTCCCTCCAAGAGCAACTTTATCAGGATATAATTCGATGGCTCTTGTTGCACCATTAATTGTTACCAATTCTTTTATTTTTGGGATTTCTATTGCATCTCCTTCTTTTAAAATAAAATTATACCGAGAATCTTTGTCTTTTAAAACATCTACAAGATCCATCACTACATAACCTGTCCCTCCATCTGACCGATATAACGTAGCGCCATCAGGAAATGCTTCATTAGTCAAACCTCCAGATCTTTGAATAATGCTCAATAATTGTTCGTTATCGCTAATTAATGGATACGCTCCCGGGTACATTACCTCTCCATTAATGGTGACCAAATCCTGGAAATCGAAATCAGGTATTCTACGTACAACGATCATATCAAATGGCTGTAATCCAAAACCATCGGTATTTGAAACTACATTCAAACTATCGTCAACCTTAACCGTAGCAACTATTGATTCAGTTGGTGCATCATCTTTTATTATTACTCGAAAAACGTCAACATGACTTTTAGATGCCTCTAATTTAAGCCCTCCTGCTAATGTCAAGGCATCCTTAAGAGTAAAAGCATCCGCAAATTCAAACTCTCCCGGTGACCTAACCGCACCAGCCACTCTTATACTTGATTTATCCGTGTAAGTCAATAATGAGTACACCGATATCCGATCAAATGGTTCTAAATTTAAGTTTTCAACAGAAGAGGAATCTTCCATAATTTTGTTAATATCCAGACGAATATATTGTTCGATTTGGCTGTCTGTAGGATCGGTACGAATAAGGTATGCAAAATCTGTTGCATCAATTCTTAAGCCATTAGCGAAGTATATCAAATCACTCACTTTTAGTCCTTCATCATAATCGTATGTGCCAGGATTCCGAACAGCTCCGTCAATAGCAACATCAGCATCATCCAAAAACCCTGATTTCGAATAAATTCGCAGCTCATCAAAAGGTTTTAAAACAATATTATCATCAGAATCAGGATTCAACAAAGCATTTTGTAGATTAACTCTAATGTACTCTCGTTCTTTAGGCTTATTGATATCAATCCGTTTTATGTATGCATATTCTGCAATATCAGTCGTCACGCCTCCAGCCAATAAAATGGCGTCTTCTACTTTTATATTTTCATCAACATCAAAAGGAAACCTAATCGGATTTCGGACAGCACCTGAAACAGAAAAAGTAGCTTTTTCTATAAACTGAGCCTGGGTATAAATGATTAGTTTATCTTGTGGTAATAATTCTACATTTGCAACTGATGAGGGGTTATCAATAACATCATTAAGATCTATTCTTAAATACCTAACTGTTCCATCGAGGTTTGCGCGTTGCATAAATGCAATATCAGTACGCGAACCTAAAGATAAAACACCTTTGCCAAGAAGGTCACTAACCTTCATTCCTTTATAATGTTCATATCTTCCAGGAAACTCAACAGCACCGGAAATCTCTGTAAAATTCTTATACGGCTTAGGTATCCTTTTAACAACAACCTTGTCTCCATTAAGTAATTCAAAATCTCTCCCTGCTGTTACCAAATCTTTATAATTTACATCCAAAATAATCTCCTCGTCATTGACAATACGCGTAATTTGAAAATTTCCTTTGTAAGCATTTTTTTGCAATCCTCCGGCAAATTCTATCAACTTCATTAGATTTTCCCCTTTCACCATTTCGTAAGTAAATGCACGTTTCACTGCTCCCGAAATAGATACTAATCTATCCGCTATCGGAACATGGATATAATCATTTTCCTGTAAATAAAATTCGTCTTGGACAGAAGGATTTAATAAAAACTCGTAAATATCTATTTGTCTGGGTTGCTCTCCTGCACGCATCAATTGTATGTTCCTGACACTTCCAATATCTGAAGGCCCTCCTGCTGCCACGAGAGCATTAAAGGCTGTATTGGTTGCAGGTATCGTGAAACTCCCAAAATTAATCACTTCCCCTACAATATTAACCAAAATTGTCCGGGAATAATTGATTGAAACTTCAAATTCTTCTCTCCTAAATTGATAAAATTGAGAATAGCGCTGGAGCAATAATTCTTTTGCTTTACCCAATGGAATCCCTTTCAAATATATCCGTGGCATTGCACTGGGAGAGATAAAACCGGAGTTGTTAATTTCAAAAATATCAGTTGCTTGTGAAGCACCCCAAATAGAAATCGCTATAACGTCTCCAACCCCTAAAACGTATGAATCAGGTGGTTTAACATCTTTGGATTGCCTATAAAGTTTAATGCTTTTATTTCTAAAAATATGTTGTCCAAAAATGGGAGATGGCGATAAGTCGTTTTTTTCTTCTACGATCTCTTCTGCGATTGTCGCTTCAATATCTGCTTCCTGAATTTCCTCAATCGCACTTTCTGTTGTATCTTTTTGAACTTGCTCAAGGACGTCAACTCCCCTGATAGCTGGATTTGAAAGTTCAATGCCTTCCTCTCCTTTCGCATTCGAAGGTGGAAGATTCCCTTTTTTGACTGCATTTTTTTCAGCTTCCAACGCTGCAATGACCTCTTGAAGCGCTAGCTCAGCTGCCAAAACCTCAGTAGGATTATTTTTATCAATTTTGTCAATGTCAATTCCTTTCTCCAACATCCTTTGCCGGATTACTGCTTCGTCGAGCCCTCGTTTGTCTAACTCAGCACGCGCTTGTGCCTCAGAAACAGGAGGTTGCGCTTTAATCGCTCCTCCCCAAATCATGAAAAGAAAAAAGGCAATTATCAGTTTTTTCATGTAATCGTGTGTTTGACCAATCTGTCTTCGTTTTTTAAATTTTGGCAAAAGTAATTAATTCTGCCGTTTACATATAATCCGTTGCTTTAATTTATTTTAATAAAAAACTAAATGGCAGCGAATGACATTACAACTGTTGTAATAAATCAAATTTCAACTCTACTTTTTTTTATAAACGAATCTGGTGAGGACGAAAACTGATTCAATGAATAGTGTTGCAAAAATAAGTAATATCTTTTGAAATTAGAAAACATTAACATATGGATGATGAATAAGTAGCGAGTAGTCAGCAGCGAGAATTCTTTAATCTCGGTTCTGGCTACTCGCTACTTGTTAAACATCATAATTCAAAACCGGAGCCAGCCATCGTTCCACTTCTTCAACGTTCATATTTTTGCGCTCGGCGTAGTCTTTTATCTGATCCTTTGCAATTTCTCCGAGGCCAAAGTACTTTGACTCAGGGTGTCCAAAATACCAGCCACTTACTGCCGCTGCCGGGTACATTGCGAAGCTTTCCGTTAATTTAATTTCCGTATTCTTTTCAACTTCTAACAAGTCAAAAAGTGTTCTTTTTTCGGTATGCTCGGGGCAAGCCGGGTAGCCAGGAGCAGGTCGAATGCCTTGATATTTCTCCGCTACCAGCGATTCATTATCAAGTGATTCACCATTCGCGTAGCCCCAGAATTCTTTTCGAACTCTTTCGTGCATACGTTCGGCAAAAGCCTCAGCGAGCCGATCTGCCAATGCTTTCAGTAAAATGGCATTATAATCATCGTGTTCCTCTTCAAATTTTTTGACCCACTTTTCAATGCCAATTCCGCTAGTCACTGCAAATCCACCGATATAATCATTTAAACCACTTTCTTTTGGAGCAGTAAAATCTGCCAGGCAATTATTAAACTGGCCGGGCGCTTTTTGGCGTTGTTGGCGCAAGTGACGAGCTATTGTTTTAACTTCTTTTCGATCATCGTTTTCATAAATTTCAATATCATCGCCGACGTTGTTAGCCGGAAAAATACCGACAACAGCCTGAGCAGTTAGCCATTTTTCGTCAATAATCTGGCGCAACATGCTTCGTGCATCGTTGTACAATTTTTGAGCTTCTTTGCCAATCACTTCGTCCTTTAATATTTCAGGAAACTTGCCTCTCAACTGCCAGGTTGAAAAAAAGGGCGTCCAATCAATGTATTGAGTCAATTCTTCCAAATTATAATTTTCAAATACCTTCACTCCTGTGAATGCAGGTTGAACCGGGGAATAATTTTTCCAGTCAATTTGAATTTTATTTTCCCTGGCTTTATTTAAAGTCAAATACTTTTTATTGGATTTTCGATTGCCACGTAACTCTCGCACACGGACATACTCTTTTGTAATACCTTCTTTAAATTCTTTTTTAGTGTCTTCATTTTCGCCAAGCAAAGCACTCGCAACGGCAACTGCACGCGATGCGTCTAAAACATGCACCGTCGCATTGCTGTATTGCGGTTCAATCTTAACCGCTGTATGAGTTTTTGAAGTTGTGGCGCCTCCAATCAATAAAGGGATTTTGAACCCTTCGCGTTCCATTTCTTTTGCAACATGAACCATCTCATCTAGCGAAGGAGTAATCAAACCGCTCAATCCAATGATGTCTACATTTTCTGCTCTGGCTGTTTTCAATATTTTATCGGCTGGAACCATCACGCCTAAGTCAATTATTTCAAAATTATTACAACCTAAAACGACTCCGACTATATTTTTCCCAATATCATGCACATCCCCTTTTACAGTTGCCAGCAAAATTTTCCCTTTTGTACTTTTCGCACCTTTGGCTTTGCTCGCTTCAATAAGCGGAGTTATTATTGCCACAGATTTTTTCATTACACGGGCACTTTTCACCACTTGTGGTAAAAACATTTTTCCAGAACCGAATAAGTCTCCAACGATATTCATTCCATCCATCAACGGACCTTCAATAACTTGCAATGGCGTAGGATATTTTTGAAGGGCTTCTTGCGTGTCTTCATCAATAAATTCGGTTATTCCTTTCACCAAAGCATGCGACAAGCGCTCTTCAACTGTTCCTTCTCTCCAGGTCAAATCTTTTTGGATAGTTCGGCCTCCGCCATTTACTCGTTCGGCGAAATTAGTCAATGCTTCCGTTGCGCTTCTATTTCGGTTAAACAAAACATCTTCTACCAAAGTGAGTAAATCTTTTGGAATGTCTTCATAAATTTCAACCAATCCTGCATTGACGATCCCCATGTCCATTCCCGCTTGAATGGCATGATACAAAAACGCAGAATGCATGGCTTCGCGAACGACGTTATTACCGCGAAATGAAAAGGAAATATTGCTGACTCCTCCACTTATTTTAACTCCAGGGCAACGTGCCTTTATTTGCCTTGTAGCTTCAATGAAATTGATCGCATATTCATTATGCTCTTCGATACCTGTGGCAATTGCAAAAATATTTGGGTCAAAAATGATATCCTGAGGTTTAAAACCTACTTTTTCAACAAGGATTTTATAAGCCCTTTCGCAGATTTCGACTTTTCGTTTAATCGTATCTGCCTGCCCTTTTTCATCAAAAGCCATCACAACCGCAGCAGCACCGTAGCGACGAACCAACTTCGCCTGACGGATAAATTCTGCCTCTCCTTCTTTCATTGAAATGGAATTGACAATACATTTTCCCTGGATACACTTCAACCCTGCTTCGATCACATGAAACTTTGAAGAATCAATCATGATCGGCAATTTGGCGATGTCAGGTTCTGTAGCAAGCATATTTAAAAAAGTGGTCATTTCTTTTTCAGAATCTAACAACCCTTCGTCCATATTGACATCGATGATTTGTGCTCCTCCGTCAACCTGGTGTTGAGCTACAGAAAGGGCTTCAGTATAGTCACCCGATTTGATCAATCTTGCAAACTTGGCGGAGCCAGTCACGTTGGTTCGCTCTCCGACATTGACAAAATTAATCCCTGGTCGAATGACTAAAGGCTCCAATCCGCTCAGTTCGGTGTATTTTTTAACTTCCGGAATCGTCCGTGGTGTTATTCCTTTTACCCCTTCTGCCATGGCTCGAATATGGTCGGGAGTCGTTCCGCAACATCCTCCAATAATATTGACAAAACCACTGGAAGCAAATTCCGCAATGTAATTTTTCATTTCTTCCGCATCTTGATCATATTCTCCAAATTCATTTGGAAGACCTGCATTAGGATAAGCGCTGACATTGCAGTCCGCTATTTTTGACAATGTTTCAATATGCGAACGCATTTCTTTCGCACCTAAAGCACAATTCAACCCGACACTAAACAAATCAATGTGATTGACCGAAATCCAAAAGGCTTCGACAGTCTGCCCTGACAGGGTTCTGCCGCTCGCATCCGTTATCGTTCCGGAAACCATAACCGGCCATTTTTTACCTTTTTCTTCAAAAAGCTGGTCAATGGCAAAAAGCGCCGCTTTGGCATTTAAAGTATCAAAACTCGTTTCAACCAATAAAATATCCGCTCCGCCATCGGTCAACCCTCTGGCTTGTTCATAATAAGCCTCAACCAACTGATCAAAAGTGATATTCCGATAAGCTGGGTCATTTACATCTGGGGAAATAGAGGCTGTTCGATTGGTGGGTCCAAAAGCGCCAGCCACAAAGCGTGGTTTGTCTGGAGTCAATTGTGTAAAATCATCTGCTGCTTTACGAGCAATTTTCGCCGATTCCAAATTGATTTCATAAGCCAACCCTTCCATTTCATAATCTGCCTGAGCAATGGTTGTCGCACTAAAAGTATTGGTTTCAATGATATCAGAACCCGCTTCTAAATAAGCTTTGTGAATCGCTTCAATGACGTGTGGCTGAGTAATCGATAGCAAATCGTTATTGCCTTTTACGTCTTTGTGGAAATCCGCAAAACGCTCTCCACGATATTCTTTTTCGCCAAGTTGGTATTCCTGAATCATGGTTCCCATAGCTCCATCAAGAACCAGAATCCGTTCTTTTGTGAGTTCTCTAATATCTACTTTGTGGGTATTATTCTGCATAAATCGATAAATTGGAATTGTTTAATTGGTAAAATTAGAAATAATCTCAATATTTAAGTAACGCAAGTTGTGATACACCTTGCTAATTATGAATTATGAGTGATAAATTTTAATTAATAACGTGTAAAACCTAATTTATCATTTTTAACTCATCATTTTCAAGTTTGCGATACATCGCAACTTGAATTAAGTAGTACAACCATTTTACTTTCTGATAAGTTTTCAAAAAATTATTTAAACATCTTTAGCCAAATAAGATGAAAAAAGATCCCAGAAAAGTTAGCGTTTTAAAAGCCATAACCTGGAGAATTATCGCAACCGGAACTACTTTCCTATTGGCCTATTTTATTTTCAGCACCAGCGATTGTGAAAACGTCATAGAAAAATCCTCCATTGTTGCAGGTTTGGAAATGGTGATAAAAATTGTTTTGTATTATCTCCACGAAAGAATTTGGCTGCGTGCAAAAAATAGGTTTTTTACAGCCATTCCCAATGCTGAGTGATCAAATAAAATTCTTACTTTGCAATTCAAACAAACCTTAATTAAAATACTTTTTGGAAAAGAACATCCATCCCATATTTGATCGATTACTGCAAAGAAGTGACCGGGAGAAATTGCTCCAACAAAGGAGTAAAGTTTTATGGTTGACAGGTCTTTCCGGTTCAGGAAAAAGTACAATTGCACAAAATCTGGAGCGGAAATTATTTAATGAAGGCTTCTTTGCTCAGGTTTTAGACGGAGACAATATTCGCAGTGGAATAAACAATAACCTCGGATTTTCCATTGAAGATCGAAAAGAAAATATTCGCCGGATTGCAGAGATTGCAAAACTATATTTGAATAGCGGCGTTATCACAATTAATTCCTTCATTAGCCCAACCATTGCCATTCGTGATTTTGCAAAATCGATCGTAGGTGAAATAGATTTCATTGAAATCTACATCAACGCTCCGCTTGAAATTTGTGAGCAACGTGATGTCAAAGGCCTTTATAAAAAAGCCCGAAAAGGAGAAATCAAAGGATTCACCGGAATCGACTCTCCTTACGAATCACCTCAATATCCTGCCTTAAAAATTAAAACAAATGAATTGTCCGTGGAAGAAAGTGTTGAAAAAATTTTCGGGTTTCTTTTGCCGATTATAAAATACTAGTATGGAAAATTACCATTTAAATCACTTAAAAGAACTGGAAGCGGAATCCATTTTTGTGATTCGCGAAGTAGCCGCTCAATTTGAAAACCCTGTGCTATTATTTTCAGGTGGCAAAGATTCTATTTTGATGGCATATTTGGCTCAAAAAGCCTTTTATCCGGCTCGAATTCCTTTTCCATTTTTGCACGTCGACACAGGCCATAATTTTTCGGAAACGATAGCATTTCGCGATCAATTGATTGAAAAACTTGGCGTGAAGTTGATTGTCGCTTCCGTTCAGGACGCAATCGATAAAGGTTTGGTGGTTGAAGAAAAAGGATTCAACGCCAGCCGCAATAGTTTGCAAACGGTTGCTTTGTTGGAAGAATTGGAAAGAGGCAAATACGACGCAGCACTCGGAGGAGGCCGCCGTGACGAAGAAAAAGCCAGAGCGAAAGAGCGCTTTTTTTCGCACCGTGATGAATTTGGACAATGGGATCCTAAAAACCAACGCCCGGAATTGTGGAATTTATTTAACGGTAAAAAGCATTATGGAGAGCATTTTCGGATTTTTCCGATCAGCAACTGGACAGAGCTTGATGTTTGGCAATACCTTGCGATTGAAAATGTTCCTTTGCCAAACTTATATCTCGCACATAAAAGAAATTGCATTATCCGCGATGGTGTTATCCTCGCTACATCAGAATATTTGCCTTTGAAAGCTGAAGAAAAACCGAAAGAAATGATGGTTCGCTTCCGAACGATTGGCGATATGACTTGCACAGGTGCTGTAAAATCTGAAGCTAACACGCTCGAAAAAGTGATTATTGAAATTGAAACAACTCGCCAAACCGAAAGAGGAGCCCGCGCCGATGACAAACGTTCCGAAACTTCAATGGAAGACCGAAAGAAACAAGGGTATTTTTAGGGATTGGTGATTTAAAAAATTAACTTTTTAAAAATGGAAAACTCAAACGGATATAAAACTACTCCGGAATATAAAAA
Organism: Saprospiraceae bacterium; assembly: GCA_965220465.1. Lineage (GTDB taxonomy): Bacteria > Bacteroidota > Bacteroidia > Chitinophagales > Saprospiraceae > JAHDHW01. The sequence continues at coordinate 166,217 of CBDCPZ010000016.1, forward strand.
CATGGAATTGCTAAGATTTACTACAGCAGGAAGTGTGGACGATGGAAAAAGTACGTTAATTGGACGGCTTTTATACGACAGCAAATCTATTTTTGAAGATCAATATGAAGCCATTAAAAAAAGCAGCGAACGCAGAGGCGAAGAAGGTGTGAATCTGGCATTGCTGACTGATGGCTTAAAAGCTGAACGTGAACAGGGAATTACTATTGATGTAGCTTACCGATACTTTTCAACACCTCATCGAAAATTTATTATCGCCGATACGCCGGGGCATATCCAATATACCCGAAATATGGTGACTGGTGCTTCAACTGCCAATGTAGCGCTTATGCTCATCGATGCACGGAAAGGGATTCTGGAACAAACCCGACGTCATGCTTTTATCGCTTCATTATTGCAGATTCCACACCTTGTCATTTGTATCAACAAAATGGATTTGGTAGATTTTCGGGAGGATATTTATGAAAAAATCAAAGAAGAATTTTCGCAGTTTTCTTACAAACTGGATGTAAAAGACGTTCATTTTATTCCAATCTCTGCATTGAATGGCGATAATGTCGTGGAACGCTCTTCAAACATGCCCTGGTACGAAGGTTCTACTTTATTGTACTATCTCGAAAATGTACACATTGGAAGCGATCACAATTTGATTGATTGCCGTTTTCCTGTTCAATATGTCATCCGGCCAAATTCCAAGGAGTTTCACGATTATCGTGGTTATGCCGGGAGAGTTACAGGAGGCGTTTTTAAAAAAGGAGATACGATTATGGCCCTGCCCTCCGGTTTCACTTCCAAGATTGCAAAAATCGACACTTTTGACGGGGAAATGCATGAGGCCTATCCTCCAATGTCAATCACCCTTTTATTGGAAGATGAAATCGATATCAGTCGCGGCGACATGATAGTCCGAGAAAACAACTCACCGAAAGTAGGGCAAGATCTTGAAGTGATGGTTTGCTGGTTCAATGAACGACCGCTTCAACTTCGTGGAAAATATACTCTTCTTCACACCACTCAGGATGTGAGGTGTATTGTTAAAAAAATACGTTACAAGCTAAATATCAACACTTTACACCGAGATCTAGAAGACCGCTCCATAGGTATGAATGATATCGCCAGGGTCGTGATTCGAACAACTAAGCCTCTCTTTTTTGACAGCTATCGTAGAAACAGATCAACCGGAAGTGTTATTTTCGTAGATGAAGGAACGAATGAAACGATGGGAGCAGGGATGATTATTTAATTCAGAAGGTTAAGAAGTTAGTGAGCTAAAATGTTAGAGAAGGTTTTGAATTGAGCTATTTTTTTAACCAATTACCTCTAGCTTATAATCCCTGAATTTTAGAATTCATTCCTTCGGTTAGCGATGTTCATCCGGAAGCCGCCTCCGATGTAATTAGTAATCAAGTCTCGTCGCGGGTCCTCACTGTCCTGTTTTCGGTAGAAATAATGCAGATCAATGTAGATATTGTGAAAAAGCTCATAACTTAAATCCACTCCTATCAGATAAGTATTCGTTCCGATTCCCTGGCCAATCCCGTTGCCATAGTCCATCTCTCGTGTATCGTAAGGCAAAAGAATATTCCCGCCCCAGTTTGTTGTATCTGAATCTTCACCATAATTGAAATACATAAAACGGGCATCTAGGGTTAATTTTTTAATTGGCTGATAACGAACTTTAAAAATATACTCCTTAAAATTAGCGCCCAGAGGATGTGCCAACGCTTGATTAAAGTGGGAATAGTTAGCAGAACTATCCTGATGAGTATAAGTGTAAGGCCTCATGACATTATATTCAAACTGAGTATCCAGATGATCTATCCCAAAAGTATTGATGTATTTCAACCCCGCCTGAATGCCATATTTGTTGGCCCACCAACCACTGTTAGCTGTAATTTCATTGAAGTTCAATTCGTCGAGCAGAAACTGTCCATACAATTGGAAGCGCTTTAAAAAATTCCATTTTGCGTTTAAGCCCAACATAACATTATCGGGTGATCCTATAGAATGTTCAACTGTTCGATATAAAATTATCGGATTTAAATATTGCAACTCAAATTGGTTATTTCTACTAAAAACAACAGATTCAAATAGTCCAATACTTAAGTTTTTAGCAACTTTAAAATCTAAATAATGAGCAGCCATATATTTTTTCCCAACCAACTCATCTCCGGCATTTTGCTTAGTAGATTCTACTGCCAATTCAGCAAAGATACTTTGATAATGTATCTTCCAAACTCGTATATTAAATTTTAAATAGAAATAGTTCGTTGCGAAATCCGAAAGTAGCAAAGACCGGTAACCATTTCCAATAAAATTTTGGCCATGGCCAAATTGCATCCCAATGCTTTTTGTAAAATTAAAACCAAGATACCCCTGGGCAGTCAAAAAATCATAACCATTGACTCCGTCCAAGACAGAGCTTTGGTAGGTTTTATAAAATCCTGCTCCGGGAATGGCTAGATCCCGATCGATCCGATTATTGACATAGTTGGGAAAACTAGCTTGTGACTCCAAAATATTTGTATAAAAATAAAGGCGGTCATCAATCGTCCCACGAGCTTCAAGACCTCTGAGGTTTTGAAAAATATCTTCGCCATCTTTTACTTTTGCAAACTTGAGGTTGAAAACCGGGTTTATTTTAAACTGGAAAGCTTTTGTGTTTAGTTCATAAAAATTTGCCGGTGTTTTATAAAAAATCCATAAGAAATTCTTTTTGGTTTTTTCATAATAGGGGCTTTCCATGCTTGCTACATTTTGAGTCGGAAGCTTTTTGTACAAAGTTTGAGTGCTATCGATAAAAACTTCCTGATAAACAGGTTCCTTTTTGGCAGTCAGCCTTGTCGGGTAATAACTTTGCCCAAGCCATTCGTTATTGTCATTAAAAATATACCGCAAATCTTGTTTATCTTTTTTTGATAAACCTTCAAAAGTAGTATCAATCTGGATGGCATAGCAAGCCACATCACCTCTGCGAAATGGTTTTACAGCTGAAAAAAAAGGAGCACCCAATCCAGTTTTAATCTCCAGTCGATCAACGATTTGGTAGCTATTGTTTCCCAATGGTATCCCACTGCCTTGAGCTGCGACATTCACTGAAAAAAAAATGATCAAAAAAATTGAAAATAGGTTTCTCACTCTCGGAATTTGGTTTGATTTTTAAATTCCGCCAAGGTAAGGTTTTTATTGAAAATGGCAGGAAGGTCATAAAACGAGGCTAGTTTTTAAACACCGGTTTATAAAACAAAAAAGAGTGGATTTAGCTTACTAAATCCACTCTTTCAAAACGGTTATTGAGATTTGATAATATTTAAAATTTGGGGCAACCTAAATTATCTTTTCCTCTATGACCAAGCCCTCCACCATTACCAAAAATGTTATAGGAAACGGTTACTCCAGCAATAAAATACCAGTCATCAACCCTGGGGTTTCCTCTTTGAGTACCAGTCGGCACATCCACAGGTTCAGTGCCTAAATACTCTCCGGTTCGGTTGCCTAGTGCTGCGGCAAGATCTCCATTTCCGCGTGCAAGTTGGCTGAAATTCACATAATCTGTGCTGATATCATCAATGTAATCAGTAAAGGTCATTCGAGCACCAGCTTCAACACCTAAATTTAAACGCTTATTTACGGCTACTTTCACCCCTACTCCCATTGGAATGGCAAATTGAGTCAGTTTGTATTTTTCTTGAAAGCCTTCCATTCCCTGACCCTCTGTTCCGAGCGGTTGTAATTCAACCAATTGGCCAAGGTAGTTTGTTTCCGGGTTAAAATGAAAAACCGCAATCCCACCAAAAAGATAAGGTGAAACTCTTTTCTGCAATCCTTCCGCATCGTAACCGAAAATATTAACTTCCCCAGTCAATCCAAATTCATATATTTCTGATTGAAAACTCAAGTTTCGCTCTCTTCTTGCTTCATCATCAGCTTGCGCATCATTTCCGGAAACTTTACCATAAGATATGTTGACACGAACCGTGAAATAAGGGTTTACGTTATAACGGCCAAAAACACCCAGAGACGGATGAAAGTCGTTGAAGCTTGATTTTTTAGTTGTTGGTGCAATGTCTCCCTGATAGGTTGAGGCTCCCAAAAGAAGGCCAAATTCATATTGTTGGGCAGTCAAGCTTAGGGAAGATAAAATAATCACAAAGAATAACAGATATCTCATGGCTGTGCTGATTTTTAAATTAAGAAAACCTTTTTACTGAAACGGGAATCTATAAAGGTAGAGGGTTTATAGCATAAAATGGAGGTTTTTTCAATTTAGAAAAATAAAAATAAATGGTTTTATGGTTGGCTAGAAAACTATTAACCGCTTTGGTATGGATGATTTATAAACGCCTCTGAACTTTTACAAATTGTATTTTCCTAAAAGAAATATAATGATTTTATGTTAAAATCTCCATTTTTTTAAAACATTTTATTGCAGCTATTTATCCTTGACAATTTGCTATTCCGGCTTTTTAAAAAGGCTATTAATACAATTATATCAATAGCCTTTGCAATGTTGTTTCTTTTTTATTATTCCGATTGCTTAATTATTCTTTTAACAATAATCTCATTTCCAACGTGAATACGAAGCAGATACAATGCCCCGGGAAGATCTCCAAGATTTAAAGTTAAAATCTCATTCTCCAATTCTTTTTCCTCCGTCCAAAAGAGTTCACGACCCAATTCATCCACTAAAAATATCTGTACATTTTTAGTATCTGGCAAAACCAGTTCAATATTAATCTCATCAAAAGTGGGTACCGGATATACATTGATTCGTTCATCCAATGATTGGGACAGGTCAAAAACTCGAAAGGAAGCAATTTTTTCGCATTCTTCTGCATCAGTTACTGTTACGGTGTAAACCCCATAATTTACTTCTAATAAATCTTCTTCGATCGAGCCATTTGACCAAAAATATTCATAGGGTGCAGTACCTCCTTCAACCTCTAAATTGATACTACCTTTACTCTTTTCAAAACCCAGGTTGGCATTTAATGTGAGTTCCTCTGGTTCTTTCACCTGAAACCTTTCAGACGAATAACAATTATTTGCATCTATAACTGTCACTATATAGTTTCCTGCTTTCAGGTTCTCAATCTGGTCTTGATCTTCGCCAGTTGACCAAAAATATTTCAAAGGATAACTTTCACTTTCAATTTCAAGACTAATCAAACCATCATTTTCTCCATTACAACCTACATCATTTATTTCGGCACCAACAAACGGAGCTGCTTCATTCTTAAGGATAATGCTATCTACAAACTGACATCCAAAAATATCAGTAATGGTTATGCGGTAAGTTGATCCTGACAAATCAGTGATTACATGATTTTGGATCCCATTGCTCCAATCATATTTATATGGAGAAGTACCTCCTTCGACAGCCACAGTAGCCCAGCCATTTTCATAGCTGCATGTTTCATTACCTCCGGATACTAAAGCGCCGATCGGATTGGGTTCATCTATTGTAATTTCTGAAGCAAAAGAACAATTATTGCCATCCAAAACTGTAACGGTATACGTTCCCGCAACAAGGCCGGTAAACGTATTTGAATTCTGAAATTCTCCTTCATTCAAAGCATATTCAAAAGGCGAAGTACCTGAAGTGATATCAATGACTATTTCTCCATCATTACCTTCGTTGCAGCTGACATCAATGGTTTCAATAGAATATTCAGGAGCTTCAGGAGCTGTTATTTCAAAACTTACCGAACTCAAACAACTAAATTGGTTTGATAAGAATAATTCGTAAATTCCTGCGCTTAGGTTTTCAAAAATAACAGTATCCTGATAAGTAACTCCATCTAAAGAATATTCAAAATTTCCAAGACTGTCGGGAAGATTGACCGTTAAGGAACCATCATTACTACCTTGGCAACTTTCATTTTCAATGATTAGCTCTGGCTGCGGTTCATCTGGCTCGGTGATTTCAACGGTAATTGAAAAAACACAACTATCAGGATTTCTTACACTAACGGTATAAACACCTGCTGGCAAATCAGTGAAAGTACTATCCGGTTGATAATCTCCCCCATCGATTGAATATTCATAATCTTCTGAAATACTCACTGTCTCAATGATTACAATAAAAGAAGCATTGCTTCCACCAGGGCAGGTGACATCGTTTTTATTAAAGTCTATTGTCGGTTCTTCGGGTTCTGTGAGTTCAACGGTATCCGTAAAAATACAACCTGCTTCATTCTGAATAAATACCTCATATTCACCTGCTTCTAATTCAGTGAAAGTACTATCCGGCTGAAAATCTTCGCCATTTAGTGAATATTCATAATCTTCCGAGATACTTACTGTTTCAATAATTACAATAAAAGAAGCATTATTCCCACCAGGGCAAGTTGCATTTACTGTTTCAAATTCTATTTCAGGCTCTTCGGGCTCAGGCACTTCAATCGTTTGCTCAGCTGTACAACCATTTAAGTCAGTCACCTGGATGGTATGCACTCCAGGCTCCAGTCCTTCAAAAACATTACTGCTTTGATCAGTAACCGAATTGTCAATCGTATAGGATTGAATACTCCCGTCAACAGCAGATTCAACAACAATAATCCCATCCATATCTCCAATACAAGTTACAGGCTCTGCTTCCAGATAAAATTCTACAGGTTCCGGATCTGTTAGTGTAAATGTCAAAGTATCCGAACAACCTGAATCTGATATGATTACATTATAAGTACCTTCATGAAGCGCATCAACTGATCCGTCATTAACATTTCCATTTGGATCAATGTCAAACCAATCAAAATTTACAGAACCATCATTATTGGTCACAATCAATTCAATACTACCATTTTCCTCCCCTGGACAAGATGGATTGTAATTAATATAATTCACGTTGAAAGCACAAGATACATTGGCAGTGCCAACTTCCTGAGCGCACAAATGGGCTCCGCTTGCCATTATAATCATGGCAATTAGCAAATATTTCTTTATTAGTTTCCTCATCGAAGAAAGTCTTTTGTAAAATTCTAAAATCGCAAACAGGGGGAAACTATTCTGAACAACAGTTAAATTACCGTTGAATAATTAATTTTTTTAAGTTTGTTTGTGTGTTGTTTTCTGGATCAAAAAGGGAAAAATAATACAACCCTGGGGCAAGTTGATCGACGGGTATACCCATTGATTGTACAACAATCGGGCTAATCCGTTTTACTTGCCGTCCAAAAATATCCCAAATCATTAAATCAAGTTTAATGTGTTCTTTTCCTTTTATAAATAGACGGACTGAACTACTTGCAGGGTTGGGAGATAGTTCAAAAATTATTTCCTTTTTTACAACCTTTTGATTTGCGGTAGAAATACTACAATCCATCGTTGTTTGAAATTCAAAATCGCAACCCGATTCTCCGGGAAACAAATTGATTAACAATTCATTATTTTCATGAAAACATTCTAAATAAGGGGAATAATCGGCTGTTGTTTCAAGATTGATACCTCTTGTCAGTAAATTAAAATTACTGCCGATCCCTTCAATCCAAAATTCTTGCGGAAATCCAGGACTGTGTTTGAAAAAAATAGTCCTTCGCATTGCTCCGCTGACATTTGTAAATCCAATGCTATCTACTTTTAAAGTATCCACCGTATTTACCAGAAATTTATCGCCAATATCCAGATTAAAATCATACAAAAGGTAAGCTCCGTTGCCATCATTTGCCCAGATTAACTTTTGCGCTGCATCCTCTTTAATTCCAGATATAAAATTTTGATCCGTTACATTACCGGAGGAATCTATCGAGACCTGATAGATTTTTTTGTATGTGATCGCATCATTTAAGGTAGTGTCGCCACAGATCACGAAATGTTCTTTGATTGGATATCCAATAATTCCAATGAAAGAACCTTCCCATGATGCATTTTCAGTTGGAAATGGAAAATACTGACCAGAAGCCATCCAGCTCATGCTAACAAACAACAATGTATAAATCCATCTGGTCATCTTTCAAACTAATTTTTAGCTATTTTCAAAATCAAAATGAAGCGCTGATGGCTCCAAATTTGTAATTTCAAGTTATCACATATTCTATGTTTTAGAAAACCCAAAATGGTTATAACGTAGAAGTCTAACAAGCTTTTATTAAAAAAACCTTGTATTTTTAAAGTATGAAAACGGTATCCAAAGAGTTATTTCAATTGATAAAATCTCTTTCAAAACAAGAGAAACGCTACTTTAAGTTGTATGCTTCAAGGCACATTATTGGTAAAAAAAACAACTATGTTATCCTCTTCGATGCCATTGACAAACAGGTCGCGTATAACGAAGAAAAGATCAAAAGAAAGTTTAGCAAAGAAGCCTTTATCAAACAACTGCATGTCACAAAAAACTATTTATACAAATTGATTCTCAACGCTTTACGTCAATTTCATGAAAACAAAGCAGAAGATCAGTTTCCCGTTCTTTTACGAAATGCTCAAATACTTTTTAAAAAAGGTTTGCTCCAACAAAGTGAAAAAGCACTCAATAAAGCGATGAAAACTGCTTTGGAAAATGAACGCTTTTTACAGCTTCTTGAAGTGTACCGATGGAAACATCACATTATCCACAATCGCAGTGAAATAAAACGCCTGGAGCACTATGTAAATGTAGACTTCCAAAAGGAGTTAGACATACTCGACATATACCGTAATTTCTTACAGTTTCAGCGCCTGCACGACCAAATGTTTATTCCTTATTGGAAAAAAGGCATTATCAGAAAGGAAGAAGAAAAAGAAGCCTTGAGCAAAATGCTGGAAAATGATTTTTATCAGAACATCGAAAATGCAAAGTCTTTCAATGCCCGCATGTTTTACCACAACACCCGATTTTTATATTACTTTTTGACTGGCGAAATGCAGCAATGTTATACCCACATGGAGCAGCAGGTTTTGATGTTTGAACAATTAGAGCCCAATTTATTAAAAGGAGAAAAAGAGTCCAATTATATCAGTTCTTTGATCAATTTATACATCATTCAAAAGGAACTGCACAAATACGATGAAGGGCTGCAAACGCTTCGAAAGCTTCGGAAAATACCAACAAATTCAAGCACTTTAAAAGCACGTCTGTTTACCCGAAGTTATAACCTCGAAATAGATCTTTACATTTCGACGGGGCAGTTTAAACATGGAGTTATCAATTTACCAACCATTGAAAGCGAACTGCAGCAATACAAAAAACATATTTTAAAACAACATCGGCTTGGTTTGTTTTACAACCTGGCTTACATCTACTTTGGAGCCGGAAAATACGAAGCGGCACTCGATTGGATCAATCAGCTTTTGAATGATCCTGACCTCAAAACTCGTGAGGACATCCACAGCTTTGGCCAAATACTCAATCTTTTTATACACTATGAATTAGGCAATGACAAATTGTTGGAATATATCGTAAAATCAACTTATCGCTTTTTATTAAAAAGAAAACGCCTTTTCAAAGTAGAATCAGTTATTCTTCGCTTTTTGAAAAAGTATCCAAACTGGATCACCAATCAGGAAATTTTAATTGGATTTAGTGAACTGAAAGAAGAATTGGAGCAACTTGCTGACGACGAATATGAAAAGCGTGCTTTCGAATATTTTGATTTTATCTCTTGGTTGGAAAGCAAAATTAAAAACCGTGATTTCGAAGCAGTCGTCAAAGGCAAAAAATTGCAATTGCAGCGAGACTAAATCAACCCTTTTAACCTTTTAACTCTTTTCTTCTTAACCTCTTAAACAAAAAAGGCAGCAACCACACTTTTGTGATCGCTACCTTTTTGGCTTGGGTCAGAAACCCTTTCTTAGGAAAGCCTAATGTTTATCAACAAACACTTTGTGCGTTATAATATTATTTTCATTTTGTACACGGACAAAGTACATCCCGTTTGTAAAATCGCTCACATTCAACCTTTCAACCTGACCTACATTTACAGTTTCTAGCGTAGTTGAGTTATACACTTTTCCGGATAAATCCATCAAAGAGATTGTAGTTTCAGCCTTTAAATCTGCTTTAAATTTTACATTAACAAATGCATCTGTGATCGTTGGGAAGGCCTCTGAAAGTTCTGTGGCAAATGCTACTTTGTCGGCTGGAGAATTGAACAAATCACGGTCAGCCGCAACATCGGATGGTGAAATATCAATGTCTCCAAAAACATATAGCACAGCTTCGGTCGAATATAAAACATCGCCATTTACACAAGTTACTTCTGCACGAACCCAAATTTCCTTATCTGTTCCGGCATTGATTGGAGGAGTTACGTAATGATCACTTGTTGCACCAGGAATATTCAACCAACCTGTGATTTCTGTTTTAAATTGCCATTGAATACTGACTCCAGAATAATTGTAAAGCAAGAAATTAGTGAATTCACCAGACCAAATTTCAGAAGGATCAACAACTGCTTCTCCACCATCGCAAATGAGTTCATCAATGAAGAAAATCTCGCTTCCTTCACAGCCATTGGCATCCGTTACCGTCACCAAATAAGCGCCTGGTTCCAAATTATACACACAAAAAATATCTAAAGCATTTATAATCAACCCATTACTCAAGTCAGTCCATTCGATTGTATACGGTTCTTCTCCTCCAACCGGATCAACGCAGGCAAAGCTACCATATGGATCGAAGGTAAAATTCAATTCCAGCGCTGAATGATCTTCAACTATAAAAGTTGCTGTTGCTGTACAAAAATCATTGTCGGTATAAACCTGAACGGTATATGTTCCTGCGCTCAACCCATCAATATCTTCAGTTGTTGCACCATTACTCCATTGAAAATAAAATGGACCAGTTCCACTTACTGTGAGGTCAATCGCTCCGTCATTACCAGCACAACTTACGTGTGTAACTTCGTCTTCAACACTGATTCCTGCGCTTGGCTCGATTACGATTGTTTTAAAAATCCAACAATTGTTTTCATCAACAATCAAAACATAATAAGTCCCTGGAGGAATATCGTGAGCACAAATCACATCACCGGTAACGGAAGTTGCTATAAAATCAAAAGCAGTATTCAGGATCATTCCATCTACCGACGGAATATCATTTGTAAAATCAGGATTCGGAACATTTGGCAATGGATTTGGGCAAGTAAAAACCCATAATCTGTAAGGCGCAGTTCCTCCGTTGATGTGTAAACAACCATCAATTTCAGGATCGCAAGCATCGCTAGTAATTTCAAACTCAGCCGTCAAAGGTTCTAAATCAGGAATCACAACAACGATATAAGCCCAGCAACCATTCGCATCGTCAATAATCACGTAGTAAGTTCCAGCTGGAATATCTTCAGCACAAATTTCATTTCCGTAAAAACCATTAGGATCGATTTCCAAAGCATCAGTTGTGGCCATTCCATCAACAGTCATATTACCGTTTGCGTCCATTATTGGATTGGGCAAGTTCGTTCCCGGGTTTGGGTCAGGACAGGTAAAAACATGAATATTATAAGGTTGGGTACCGCCTTCAATAATTAAACATCCATCAACCTGTCCGTCACAAACATCACTTGTTACTATAAATTCAGCTTTCAAAGGATTTGCTTCCGGAATTTCAATAGTCAACAAAGTATAACAACCATTGGCATCAACTACAAGCACTAAATAAGTTCCTGCTGGAATATTATTGGCGCATCGAATGTATTCGTCAACTGTTCCATCATTTTCAAAATCAAAATCATTGGTCGGTGCTATTCCGTCAATTGTTGGGCCGCTGGTAGTAAAATCAACATTTGGATTCATTGGAAACGGTTGCGGTAAATGCCAAACAAAAACATGATAAGGCGACGTTCCTCCGCTTACTTTCAAACATCCGTTTACCTGGTCATCGCAAATATCACTCGTGATTTCAAACTCAGCAGTCAAACCTTCCGTTTCAGGAATTTCAACAACGATAAAAGTCCAGCACCAGTTTGCGTCTGCAACGAGGACATAATAAGTCCCTGCCGGAATATCCTGAGCACACCTTTTATAAGGATTATTTGGGGTATCCTCCAAAGGCAATGCATCAGTTTCAGTCATTCCGTCAACCGAAACATTTCCATTATTGTCAAAAACAGGATTGGGTAGATCTCCTGAGGTATTTGGATCAGGGCATGTAAAAACCCAAACGTGATAAGGTTGAGTTCCGCCTTCAACAATCAAACAACCATCAACCTGCTCATCACATTGGCTACCAGTGAAAACAAATTTTGCTTTTAACTCAGCTGGTTGGTTTACTTCAAAAGTTCCGGCTGCATAGCAAGTTCCATCCAAAAAAGTAATTACAACATGGTAAGAACCAGCAAGCAAATTTTCAATATCCTCTGTATCGGCAGAAAATCCATTTGGTCCTTCCCATTCAAAAAGCAAAGGAATATCAATTGGAATAAACAAATCTATTGCTCCGTCATCGCCTCCAAAACAGCTTACATCAACAATATCAGCTTCCAAGAAATAATCGATCACCGGCACACTAAAATAGATCGTCGAGCTGCAGCCCGTCGCATCCACAACTACGGCTTCGTAATTTCCGGGTGGCAAATTATTAAAACAAACTTCAAGGTCGTTAGCAGAAAAGATTGTCCCATCTACATTGTACAATGAAATGGTAAAAGGTGCTATTCCACCAGTGATGGCAAGGCAAACATCCGCTCCATCGCAGGTATAGTCAAAACTTGCTACCACCACATCAAGGTCACAATTATTACAAGGTCCGTTGATCCAATCGGTAACACCGTAGTAATTTTTTGCAACACAAGCATTAGGATAAGTCACACCATTGCACCCACAAACCGGGTCATAAATGGTGGTACATCCAATATCGTTGTTGATTAGACTCAAATCAATACAATTTGCATCTTCACCTTGAACAGCATTCACTCCAGAAACCTGAGCCATTGAGCTATCGATAAAAAGAGAAAGAAAAAACAGGATAAGTAATTTTGTACATAATTCAGTTTTAGTTTTTGAATAAGTCATCGCGTTCATGATTAATTTATTTAATTATGGAATATGTTCTAAAATTGGGTGGGATTCTGATACAAAATTGCAGGAATCCTCACCATCAATTCAAATCATGAAAGCATGAAACGTAAAAGTCCAAACGTAGACTTCTAACCTAACCATTCAGTCAATTTTGACAACTATTAAACATAATTATACTAGGCTAAAGCTTGAACCAAAAAGGGTTTACTACAAACATCAAAATTTATAAATATTTATAAATATTTGATTATAAGTTGTTTATGGTTAAAACACCAAAAAAACAATTTATGGTTTTTGAAGATTAAAAAGGTTGGCTGCTATGAGGTCCTATAATTTTCTAAATGTAAACGTCCAGAATAATTTTTCGAGACCAAAATAAATGGAAAGAAGGGTCAAAAAGATAAAGCACAAAAAAAGCCGCCTCAAAACTGAAGCGGCTTTTTTCTTTTCTAAACCTATTTTTATCTTATGCCTTCGGCAATAGTATCAACGATTTTGAAAACGCTCTCTGACCTTGCTGTATGTGCACGATCAAAGCTCCTGGAGTTGCATTTTTCTCAATAAAAGTCTAAAAATATGTTCGATGTGAATTACAAATTCGTTAACTAGCTATAATACTGAAGTTCAATAGTTTATAAACCATTTCCTTGTTTTTATACAACTTTTGGCATTCTGAAAACTTGAAAAAATAAATTAAGTATAAGTATTGTTTAAATACACAATTATGATCGATTCCATAAAATATTTACATGCCTATTATAAGCCTTCAATTTTATTTACTATCTTTTTCAAGAGACTTGCAATTGCAAGATCACTATTTGATGGTATTGACATAGCTCAAATCTATGCTTCCTTTTTTATTAAGCGTACATCCAATTAATAGTCGAACTACTGATCTATAATTAATATATTTATATCAATGTCCAAAAAACGGTTTACATGAAAAGAGTAATCATCATAGATGATGAATCTAATTCAAGAGAACATTTAAAGAATTTGATCGAAGAATACTGCCCTCTTTTGTCCGTAAATGGTGAGGCTGATGGAGTTGATTCGGGTTTCAAATTAATTCAACAACTAAAACCCGATGCTATTTTTCTGGACATCGCTATGCAAGATGGTACTGGTTTTGATCTTTTAGATAGATTTAATAATTATCCATTTCAAGTCATTTTTCAAACTGCATTTGACGAATTCGCCATCAAAGCATTCAAATACAGTGCAGTTGATTATCTTCTAAAACCAGTATCCATTAGTGATTTAGTGAAGGCGGCGAACAAAATTGCTGATGATCAAAATCGCTCGGAAATAACTCAACAATTATCCAACTTACTCGAGTTAAGTAAAAAAAAGAAATTCGAAAGGATAGTACTCACTTCAAACGAAGGTATGCATTTTATAGAAACTTCAGACATCGTAAGACTCCAGGCAGATGTGAATTATACTACTTTTTATTTAAACTCCAAAGAGCGAATCACCGTCACCAAAACCATAAAATCCTTTGAAGACTTATTGCCCGAAGACTCCTTCTTTCGGCCACACCAGTCTCATATCGTAAATCTCAAATATGTAAAAAAAATCCTTAAAGAAGATGGCGGTTATGCCCTTATGGAAGATGACAGTAAAGTTTCGATTTCCCGAAGAAAAAAAGATCATTTTATAACTGTTATGCAGAACAATTCAACTAATAGTTAAATCCTTTTACTTTTACCTAAAAAGACCAAGTGGGGCAAATTAGTCCCACTTGATCTTTGATTTTCACAGCTTAACATCATATTTAGCAAAGAAGTGCCGGAGCTAACAAACATTAAGACACCTTATTTAGAATAATTTTTTTAGTGCGAATTTATTTTTATGACCTTAAAAAATGATTCTGATTCGTTGCCAATTTTTACAAAATATATGCCTGAAGGTAACTCCCCGCCGTCAATAAAAATCTCATTGTTCTCTTTCTCTTGTCTGATATTGGCAGTACAATTCTTTCCCATTGAATTATACAATTCAATCTTTTCAACATCATCATCAAAGGTAATCCTGAATTGATTGCTAAATGGATTGGGATAAATTTGGATATCAGATTCTTCTTCAATTTGCTTTGATCGTTTATTCAAGCTAGAATTATTAGAACGGCTTCTGAATTTATTCTGAAGTGTTTCATTATCCATTTCAGATTTTAGATCATCAATGATTTGTATGGAATTAGCATTATTTTTTCCCATCTCAACTATTCTATTTATATAATAATCAGCAATTGCTTTTTCTTCTTCACTCTGATATTTGCTTGCCAAATATTGTTCGTTCTTACTTCTAAACCCATTTCCACCTCCTGCATTTACAAACACTAATTCGTTAGCAGAACATTCACAATCTACTATTCCTAAATAAATTCTGTACACCTTTTCTCCTCCAGGAATGCTTATTCCTGGGAAATTAGTTGTCAATCCCCAATTATTATTGATGTTAGGGCTGGAACCTCCATACCAACCATTAATTATTGTTTGGGACCAATTTAGCTGAGTCGGATATAAGCCAACAATTTCAACAATTGCCCAAACGTATTTACAACTATCATCGGGTAAGATATCATCAAAACTATATTGCCCATAGATCGATGCTTCTAATGGTAACGGGTCTGTATCAGCTATGTCAGGCGCCCAAAAAGTAATATCTGGCTTTGGCAATTTCATCAAGGAAATATCATCGAGTGCCAGGTCATTCCCATCACCGTTCCCTAATTCATCAATTAATATCCTGATTTCTACAGTTGATCCTACTGCTGTAAATGACCTGCCAATTTGTTCCCAGTCACAAGGAGGGACATCAGATCCGGTATACGTAATAGGTGCCGGATTAAAATTATTTATCCATGTGCCTCCATCATGACGTACTTCTATGCTTATTTCAGGAGTAATATCAAAACAACACAGTTGAAGGTGTTTTACAAACGCGCAAAACTTGTATTGGCTGTCCTGTTCTACCTGAATAGACTGACTCTGCCAAATCACATTGTTTGTATTCGCGTTTTGTTGGGTCTGTCCATTTACAATTAATATTTGATTATTAGAGCCATTGACACAATGTGTATGATCCTCAACATTCCAAGTGGAACAAATTGAACTGGCATCGTTATAATCAATCACCGCATATTCTCCGGGATAAACGCCACCGGAAACCGAATTGTATTCACTAAAAAAACCAGTATCACCGCCTTCAAAATTTCCATTTTCTATTAGATTATCTCCATCGCAGCAATAGGCTGAGCTATCTTGGGAAATCACCAGACTATCTGATAATGCACAAGCTGCCCCATCATTTCCACTTAAAGAAATTCCAGTCGCTTGTAGTAAAGTAACAGTCATAGTCAATGGATCTGGATCCACTTCATATAGGTTTCCATCGGAATTACAAAAGAAATAAAGATTTCCACTATTGTCTGCAAATGAAGCACCGTATCCAGTTGCGCAATTTAAAGGAGAAGGAAAATTTGTAGGGGTGAGCGTTCCTAAATCTTGGACATCACCATTAGAAGGATTAAAAGAAAATAAATGCTCCGTACTTCCATTTAGTCCATAAAACAAACCAGTAGCAGGAAGGAAAGAGAAATCAGCAATATCACTTAGATTATCATTCATCATATTAATACCTGTAGCCGTCGGAGGGTTCGCACTAACGTCTATCCTATAAACGGTATTTATGGTACCATAAGTGACATAATAATTTCCTAATAAATCGAAATCACCTGTATAGAATGAATTAGTTCCGGGATCAGGTAGATTTTGAACCGACCCTAAATCATCAAATATTCCATCTGCACCAACTCTTACCAAATGATCTGATTGCTGTCTTATCCCATAAATATAACCGTCCTTAACATTATAACCTATTGCATTAATTTTATATGCATTTTGAAAAATTGGAAAATAAGTTTGTGTAGCCGGATCGTAACGTACAAATTCATCTGCTTCTCTTACTTGATAAAAAACGCTATTATTTGTACAGGGAATCGGATCCGGACATGGGGCAATGCTATTGCAATCTTGATCAAAACAGTCTATAAATCCATCTCCATCATTATCAATACCATCTCCGCATATAGTTTCTTGAGCATAGGCAAAAACAGAGGAAATCAACAAGAGTATCAAAATTAAATTTTTCATAACGAGTGTTTTTATTTGATTAAATAATAAGGTTTAAAACATAGGGTAATTACTTTTTCATGAATAGCTGTCTGCAAGGTAAAGGGAGTTCCGACCCTAAGCTTGAAGTTTTATTATTTGGTAGGATTGGTAAAAAATTCGGTAGTGTATTTTTATTATCGAGATTAATTGGAAGCCTGGAAACCAGTCATACCGTGGAGTTCAGTCGTTTGAGCTAAATCAAATAATAATTATACTTTTATTAGATAAGATTTCGAGAGACGCAGATCAACTTCAGAATTGGTTAATTATTCTTTCCTGTAAAGGGTGATGTATTTTTTGGAATCCATACCTTAATTACCAAATCTTTTACCATTCCGACCAAATATTTCACCAACCTCACCGAATAATAAATTTTCTACCACATTAAAAAATCAAGAGATACATTTAAGTATTTCCCAAAACAACCAACTGGAAGCTATCAAGACATTATGATTATACATAAATGGCCTTCCCTTTTTTGAATGGGAGCTTAATAATTCATAAACAAATGGCAAATAAATCAATATTTATAAATTCCGGATTTCTTTGGGATGGAAATAAGCATTTGTCAGGCAAACTGGAATTGACTGCAGATGTTCTGATCTTCCATTTTGATACTTTTAAAGAAAGTAATCTAAATCTGGAAATCCCTTTGAAGGAAATTCAAGAAGTTAAAGTGTTCAAATTATTTGAATTGGCAAACAAGGGTTTAATCGTTTTGGATAAAGGAGGTCGTACCAATATGTTTGTAATAGAAAATCCAGGTAAGATAAAAAAGGAAATTATAAACTGTTTGAATTTGTATTAGTACTTTGTTTTTCGCCATTCCAAAAAGTGATTGTTAGTTTTGAGAGCTCAGTTGCCAGCGCATGCCCCTTGATCCCCTGAAGGGGAAGCCCTTGCGCACTTTTCTCGAACGAATGCCCCATTTTGGGCGTCAGGGGGCTGGTGCGTGGCTCTCATAAATAACTTTTTATTTTTTCCAGCACCTTTGCCAGCTCGTTCATAATTTCTTCATTTCTAAAGCGAATCACTTTTAATCCCGAAGATTCCAGATCCAAAGATCTTGCTTCATCAGCCTTTTGCTGCTCCGGATTCTGGTGATAATCGCCATCTATTTCTATAACTAATAATGCCTGATGGCAATAAAAATCTGCAATATAATTTCCCACAGGGTGTTGTCTCCGAAAACGAGAGCCAAGCTGCTTTTTGCTCACTTTATTCCATAAAACTTTTTCAGGTTCCGTCTCACAACCTCTCAAACGGTAGGCATTTTGAAATATTCGAAAAGAAGCGTGCTGGTGCATTCCCGTATTATCTGGAAGTTTTCTTTTGTTTGATTCTTTTTTGTCCATTTTGATAAAGTAATAATTTTCTTCAATACCAAACACATCACGGCGGGTGGATTCCCCCATTTGGGGGCAGGGGGCTGCGATGCTATTCCAATTTGATTTTTAAAGTCACTTGTGTACCTGAGACATTGCCATTCGCCCTTTTTAATTCTTTCACATTGATTTCATTGTTAATATTGATGAGTTCCAGACGCTTTTGGGTGATGGTCATTCCTACAGATTTGTGCAAAGAATTACCAACAGCTTTTTGTTTTTTGGATTGCTCAATTCCAACACCGTTATCGGTAATTGTGATAATCAATTGCCCGTTTTGAAGTTCACAAAATAAGTCAATTCTGCCCTTCTCTTCTTTATCAGCTAAACCGTGAATAATCGCATTTTCAAGAAAAGGTTGTATCATCATTGGCGGGATTTCAATTTCAAAAGGCTCAACACCTTCTCCCAATTCAATGTTGTATTCAAACCTGTTATTGAAACGTAGTTGCTCCAGATCCATGTAATTTTCAAGTAATTGTAATTCATCTTCCAGGCTGACCAATTCTTTCCTTGAATGGTTTAGTGCCGCTCGGATCAGTTTTGCGAATGTCGCCAGGTAATAGTTGGAAGCAACTTTGTCCCCTTTATTGATAAAATTGGAAATAGAACTCAGACAATTAAAAATAAAATGTGGATTCATTTGGGCTCGTAAAGCCGAACGCTCCAGTTCTGCCATTTGTTTAACTAGCTGGGCTTCATGGCGGATTTGATTTGTACGGTATTTGTAAAAGCGATATACAATGAGACCCAAAATCGCAGCAAACAAAATGATAAACCACCAGGCTTTCCAAAACGGAGGATGTATTGTAAATGAAAAAGTAGTTGTAGGGCTCGGTATCCCGTCCTCGTTTTGACTCTGCACTTCGAAGGTATAATTACCACTTTTAAGCGAAGAAAAGTTAACGGTACGTTCCAGCGTTTTTGCCCAGCCTTTTTGTACTGGAACGAGCCGGTACCGGTATGGTATGTGGCCATCCTGCCGAAAGTTAATGGTTAAGTATTGAAAAACAATATCATTTTGATCATAAGAAAAATTGGTATTTTCAAAAGTATCCAGCGGGCTGCCGTTTATCGAAACGTTAGAAATGATAGGTGAAGCGGATATAGAATCGACAGAAGAATTATCTTTTAAATGTATCAGTCCCTTGGTCGTTGCTATCCAGACATCATTCCCCGAAGCTTCTACTTTGTTAATCTCATTGGAAGGCAATCCATTTTGAGTGGTAAACTGTCTCACAGAAAAGGACGTATCCCATTGCCATTGAAATCCACTGATCTTATTCAAGCCATTCAACGTACCCACCCAAATATTGTCCCATTCATCCACATATACATTTTCAATCATGTCTGTAGTAAGACCGTCTTTGGAATCTATCTGATGAAAAAAGTCTCCCTTTTTTAATAATACACCTTGTCCTTTGGTTCCGACTACCAAGGTACTATCTGACATCTCAGCAATATCTTCTACCCTGGTTTGAAAAGCTGGGTTGAACGGAGTGGGTGGGATTAACAGCATGTCTTTTAGTACAAAAAGCCCTTCTGTATTACCTACCCAAAGGGTATTGTCACTTGACTCCCACACGGCTAATGTACGCCCGGAAATATTAATGCCAGGAGAATATAAAATGACTTCTTTTTTCGATATATCTATACCCCCAAAACGATTGTTACCTCCTCCCCAAATTCGATGTCCTCCTTTTCTCAAAGTCAAATTTTTTCCAATAACAACTAACTGACTTCTTCCATTTTCTCGAACATATATCACCTGATCCCATTTCCCATCTTTAAAGTAAGCATGTCTGCCTATACCGATCCATAATTCTTTCTGAGGAGGGTAGTATATCATATCATAAATAATCTCTGCAACTTCTACAGAAATTGGAGGAATAAGATTTAGTGACTCAGTTTTAGCATCTAAATGATATATTTCTCTATTCCGCAATCCTATGTACAATTCATCATCATTTTTGATTGCAATACTAGCGACAAAATCGTTGGATAAACCTGCTGCTTGATCGTATATTTCCCAATCCAGGTTAGAGCAAAAGAAAACACCAGCGTCAGTTGTTGTTACCCAAAAATTATCAACTCTATCTTTAAAAATATGACTAATGGATTTCCCTGGAAGATATTGGTCAAATTCTTCATTTTTCCATGCATCCAGGTTTTCGTAGAGACGTAACCCCTTCTCTTTCATACCAATATAAATTGGACCACTTGCGGTTTCATAGATCATCTTGGATTCAAGCTCATATGGTACCTTTTTGTTCCATAGGATATCGTTACCTGCTACTTCATAAAGATATTTATATTGATAAATAAAAGTTCTTCCATCGCTAAACTCCTTTATCCAATAAGGACTGGAAATATTTGAAAACTTTAAACCGGATAGTTCATACGTGGAATCAGCTATCATCAGGATAGGAGGCATTTCCCCACGACTATAAAATTTTTCTTCCAATAGTATTTTTTTTAATGAATCTTGGACTCTAATGCTTGCCATCATCCACCTTTCTCCAAATTTGAGTGCTATACGATTACTAAAAGGGTGGCTGTGAGCATGTAAAATATGATCTCTTTTCTGATTGAACTCCAAAACACCTGCTCCTGAAAGGCCAATAAATTTTCTCCCTGATTCATCAATATAAAAATCATTAATAGAAGCTTTTAAACTATCTTTTATTACCTCAATTACAGGGTTGTGCTCAAAAGGATATATCCGATCATCCTCCATATAAAACAATTCAGCTGACATTGTAGCCATCCATAGTTTTCCTTCGGGATCGAGCTGCATATAAAAAATCACAGGATCACCCAAGCCTTCTTTGATCCCATAGTTTTTAAACTCATAACCATCAAACCTGCTTAGTCCATTGTCTGTAGCAAACCAAATATAGCCATCCGTAGTTTCCAGGCAATAGTGTACTTCAGAGGAAGGGAGCCCATCATCGGTAGTGTAATTGCGCCAAGGAGGGTGTGGGTTTTGAGCAAATAACACTAAAGACCATAGAAGTATGATCATCGTTAGGTATATATGCTTTGGAGGAGGCATTAAGTATTTTATGGTTTATTTCCTTAAAATACTAAAAACAGTTGAAAGCCCTCTGATTTATGAAAATCAAATTCTGGATTTTTAAGCAACTTTTGATTCAACGCAATAAAACATGGTAATTCACCTTTTTTTGAGCTAATGATAAATCGATTTCTAATTTTCAGAATATTATTAAAATTGAAATAGACAAAAAAAGCCGCCTCAAAACTGAAGCGGCTTTTTTCTTTTCTAAACCTATTTATATATTATGCCTTTGGCAATAGTATCAACGATTTTGAAAACGCTCTCTGACCTTGCTGTATGTGCACGATCAAAGCTCCTGGAGTTGCATTTTCAAGGATTAAGTCTCGGTTGTAAAATCCGTCAAAATTTTCAATGTCATCTGAAAAAACAGTTTTTCCAGTGACATCTACGATTCTCACCTTTGTAGAAACAGCCTCTCCCTGGAATTGGATATTAACTGCTCCATAAGTTGGATTGGGATATGCATCAAAACTTTCAATCTGAAGCGAATTATCAAGAGTTGGTTGAATTTCAGGAATTTCTTCAACGATAATTTCTTCTTCAACTACAGGTTCTTCATCCGTTGGACAGTCGTCAAACTGAGCTTCAACATCAATCGTCGATCCGCTACTTATGATAGTAAGCGTAAAATAATCTCCTGGTTCGTGCTTATCTCTTTCCCGTACTAATTCATTATGAGAATGAACCGGTACACCGTCCAAAGCTGTAATGATATCACCAGCCTGGATAAAAGAACGCTCAGCCGCTGTGCCATCGATAACTCTACTCACTTTCATACCATCACTAACCCTGGAAGTAAAAACTCCAATAAAGGGCTTGCAAAGGTTCCTGTTTTTGAAATCACGAGTGTAATTGCCATTGTTATAACTATAGTTGTAATTATAATTATAGTTGTAACGATGGTTATTCGCTTTTTTGGCCGTTAAGGTTGAGTTGGTCGAACCAGGGTTACCATTGCGTAAGTATGCAACAGAGATGGTTTCACCAGGTTTATGTTGAGCTAAAATTTTGGTAAGATCACTGTTTGAATCAACACTTTGGCCATTCAAACCAGTAATAATATCTCCTTTTTTCAAGCCAGCAGCCTCAGCGCCACTACCCTTTACAACACCGGTGATAAGTACTCCATCAGCGTGCGTTTCTGGATAAATACCAAGCAAAGCTTTTTTTGATGCCTTTGGGGCATCTGCATGAGGTTTTTCATTCCATCGAACATCCTCCTTGCCAATAGCAATTCTAAGGCTTTTCAATTCTTCTTCGAGGTCGCCAATTTCGTCATTTAGCTCGTTAATTTTTAATTCCTGAGCTTGACGGAAAAAGAATACGGTTTCATCGTCTCCAGAACTTTTTTCGATGTGTATAACATCCTCACCACTGGATTCTGTGTAAACTTTTAATTCTACATCTTTGCCACCTGTTCCATCCAAATTAAGCTGTTCAAGGCTTTTTTCCAGGTCGGAACCTTTGCTCAGCGTTTTTCTTTCAATAGTAACATTCCCATCATTATCAACAATCTTGGTAACAACGATAACTTTATCGCTTTCAGATTGATCGTTTTGCTGAGCTAAAAGTAGGTTGGGAGTTAAAAATAAAACAACAGCCAAAAGGCTAAGGAGTGTAAAAAGACTTTTTTTCATAAGTGAAATACTTTTGAGGGTAAATAAATGGGCGCTTGGAGAGTTGTTTCATTAAAAGACGATTTAAAATACAAAACGTTGCGGGATTTTATGTTAAAGGAGGAAAAATTGATCAGATTTTAACATTGATTCGTTAATTTTTTAACATTATTATAAGGTAATTTTAAGACTGCGTTGAAATAATCGGCATTTTCTTCTGACGGGTATTCCCTTTTTTTAAAGGAGGAATTGTATTTTGGGAACTTATCATTTTTGTTCAAAATTTAAACCCCAACTTAAATGCCCACTTTAATGATTAGAATCATTTGCTTCACTTTTCTTTGTTGTTTTTCTTGCTTAATCCATGCTCAAAACGAACTTCCTTCCTTCATCACCGATAGCCTCGACATTTATGCTGAACGATCTTTGACAGAATGGAAAATTCCCGGAATAGCCGTTTGCGTAGTAAAAGACGGAAAAGTCGTCGTACAAAAAAGCTACGGCGTTCGTGAATTTGGCAAAAAAGAAAAAGTCGATGAAAACACACTTTTCATGATTGGTTCAAATTCCAAAGCTTTTACTGCAACTGCGCTTGCTATGCTGGAAGAACAAGGAAAATGCACTTTGAATGATAAAGTAATTGATTGGGTTCCGAATTTTAAAATGAAAGACCCCTGGATCACTCAAAACGCAAATCTCACGGATATTTTGTCTCACCGAATGGGCATGCAAACTTTTCAAGGGGATTTTATGATATTCGATTCTGACTTTACAAGCAATGAAATTATCGAGCGGTTTGGCATGTTGACACCAGTTCATGGTTTCAGAACGGACTGGGGTTACTTCAATGCAGGGTACATCCTCGCCGGGATGGCGATTAAAAATATCAGCGGACAAAGTTGGGAGGACTTCATAAAAACAAATTTGTTTACCCCTTTGGAGATGAACCGAACGCTTGCCCTGTCTTCCGAAATTTTAACCGCAACCAACAAAGCCACAGCCCATACTTTGGTAGATAATGAAATATTAAAGATAGATTATGGAATGATTGACCAGGCTGCTCCCGCAGGTGCCATATCTTCATCAATTAACGATATGAGCCATTGGCTTATCGCTCAACTCGATCAGGGCAAATACAACGAAATTGAAGTCATCTCTCCTTCTGTGATTGAAAAAACCAGACAACCTGAATCAATCGTAGGCCGTGGCGGCCATCCTTTCAATAGGAGTAATTATCAATTGTATGGTCTGGGCTGGGCTTTGGAAGATTATGAAGGCTTTAATATCGTTTCGCATACCGGCGGAATTCATGGATTTGTAACTTCGGTTACATTAGTTCCGAGTGAAAACCTTGGAATTGTTGTCCTTACCAACACAGACCAAAACGCTCTTTTTGAAGCTTTGAAGTGGGAAATCATGGACGCTTTTTTGGAATTGCCTTACAGAGGTTACAGCTCAATTTACAGCAATTTTATCAATCAGCGCAATGCTGTGCAGGAAGCTGAATACACAGCGTTACAGGATTCGGTTGAATTAAAATTGCCGCCTCCGGTTGCCTTTGATGCTTTCGTTGGAAAGTACGATAATGACATTTATGGATACGTTGAAATCGCGAAACAAGGAGATAAATTAATCCTGACATTTGAGCACCATCCGGCGCTCAGTGCTGATTTGGGTTATTTGAGCGGCAATCGTTTTTACTGCGTTTTCAATAATCCATTGTTTGAAAAAAGTGTGATGCCTTTTAAAATAGAAAATGGAAAAGTGATCGGAATGACTTTAAAAGTCGCTGATTTTATAGAGAAAACAACCTATGATTTTACCAAAAAATAGCTTTAAAATTCCGTTAAATGAAGAATAGTTTGTTTTCTATAAAAATCACTTTTGTATATTTGAAAAAATAAAAAACCTAATCATTATGACCAAAGAAGACGTTTTAAAAGAGCTGGAAAGCATGGGCAATGAAAGCACCAAAAATATATTTATGAAGCACGGTGCCAAAGAACCATTTTTCGGTGTAAAAGTCGGCGACATGAAAAAGATCGTCAAAAAAGTTAAAAAAAATCATGACCTCAGCATTGAGCTTTTTAAT
The DNA here is from genome assembly GCA_965220465.1 of Saprospiraceae bacterium. Lineage (GTDB taxonomy): Bacteria > Bacteroidota > Bacteroidia > Chitinophagales > Saprospiraceae > JAHDHW01. The sequence goes on from CBDCPZ010000016.1 coordinate 191,497, forward strand.
TCCGGTAATGGTGACGCCATGTATCTCGCCGGCCTTATTGCAGATGAAAACAAAATAAGTAAAAAGGAATTGGAGGAATGGGTAAAAAAAGCGAACTGGTACATGGTCAGCGAATATACCGTTGCATGGATCGCCTCTGAAAGTAAGTACGGTTGGGAACTTGGTCAAAAATGGATCAAATCAAAAGACGAACAAATCGCTTCCTCTGGTTGGTCAACACTTGCAAACCTGGCTGCTATAAAACCTGATGAGGAGCTTGATCTTGAAG
>CBDCPZ010000017.1:0-219775 GCA_965220465.1 Saprospiraceae bacterium
TTTTTAATCTGTTGTTAAAACGGGTTCATCAGAAAACTTGAAAAACTCAGGAAACTTTCGAACCAAAAATTGTTTCCAATGTTTTAGGTCTGTATATTTGCGCCTCGATTTGAGTTTTAATCAAAAACATTAATGGAAGTTAAAGATAGAATTATAGAACAGTCGATGATTTTGTTTTTGCGATACGGAATCAAAAGTATCACGATGGACGATATTGCCAGGGAGCTTGGTATGTCAAAAAAAACACTTTATCAATACGTAGATAATAAAGCCGATCTGATTGAAAACATCATTCGTCAACATATCGACAATGAAAAAATGGCGATCACGTCCATACGAAGTTGCACAAAAGACGCTATTGAAGAAATGCTAATGATCGCTAAACACGTCATCCAGCTTTTAAGAGAGACTCCACCAGGAATGGTCTATGATCTACAAAAGCATTATCGCCCATGTTGGAATATGATGGAAAAGTTCAACCAGAAACATATTTATACAGTATTGTACGTTGCCAAATCTTCATTTGTGGTGGATGAAGAGCTTTTTCCGCTTAGCGAATACAACAAAGAAACTCTTTTTAAAGAATATATCAATTATCACATTCATGGAATAGCCTCCCCAAAGGGCTTGAAATTATTAGAAAAACATACTAAAAATCAATCATGAAACACCTTCTGATTACCCTTTTAAGTTGTATCTTTTTTGTTCAACTTAACGCCCAGGAAGTAAAAGCATTAACCTTAGATGAAGCCATAGCTTATGCTATGCATAACAACATTTCAATCAAAAATTCCCTATTGGAAGTTGAAGATGCGCAACAGCAAATCTATGAACAACGCGCTGTCGGAATTCCGCGGGTTAATGCCAGCGTTGATTGGAATTATGCTTTGGCATTGCCGGTATCATTGATACCAAGTGAATTTTTGGGCGGACCTCCGGGCGAATTTGAGCAAGTTCAATTTGGAACGCGTAATAATTTTACAGCCGGACTTGAAGCCAGTACTTTGATCTTTGATTTTAGTTATCTAACAGGCCTCAAGGCCGCGAAAAAGTATAAAGTATATGCTGGTGAACAACTTCAACAGCAACAATTTGAGATCAAGTACAGAATTATTGATGCTTACCTTCCGGCACTTATTGTTCAGGAAAATATCGAAACAATTAATAAAAATATCAGCAACATTGAAAAGTTGCGCATGGAAACCAAGGCGCTTTATAAAGAAGGTTTTGTAGAACAATTGGATGTAGATCGACTGGACCTGACTTTGACCAACCTGGCGACCGAATTGGAAAACTTAAACCGTCAGGCGATCCTTGTTTATAATGTATTAAAATTTGAGATGGGTTACCCAATGGATCAGGAAATAACCGCCGTTGATGATATGGAAGGTTTGTTTGAATTGGCAACGGAGGATGAATTAACCGCCTCCGTAGACTATAACCAAAAACCTGAATATCAGGTGTTATCCATTGGCAAAGAACTCAACGAAATGAATGTAACATTACAAAAGTCCGGGTATTATCCCAGCCTTTCCGGTTATGCCAATTTTTCGGGAATTGCTCAGGGGGATGATATAATTAATGATCCAATCTGGTCAAAAAATTCCTATTTGGGCTTGGGTTTGAAAATTCCGATTTTTGATGGCCTTGAAAAAAAGGCAAAAGTCAGCCGCGCACGTCTTGATCTTGCTGATGTTACAAACAGGCAAATTGAGCTGGAAAGAGCCATTACGCTTGAAGTTCAAAATGCAAGGACCAATTACACCAGTGCCATTGAACGTTGGGAAAACCAAAAGAAGAATGTTGAATTGGCTGAAAGGATCTACGAAACGACTCAAATTAAGTATCGCGAAGGGGTTGGTTCAAGCATTGAAATCACTCAGGCCGAACAGAGTTTATTTGATTCTCAATCAAACTATATTCGATCCCGATATGATTTGTTAGTTGCAAAAAAGGCTTTGGATAAAGCACTGGGAAAGTAATTCTTTATTGTTGGTTTGCAATGTTTAATCATCATGAAAAAAATAATAATATTAAAACATCTTAAACATACTCAAATGAAATACCTCATACCTGTTTTTATGATTGCTCTGTTTATTACAGGGTGCGCTGTTGAGGAAGATCCAAAGGATTTGGATTCGTTGAAAGCTACCCTCAAAACTAAGAAATCAGCGCTTAAAGCGCTCACTAAAGAGATAGATTCTCTGACAACAAAAATTAAAGAACTTGAGCCGAATAAAGAAGTCAACCGCACTGTTGTGACTACCCAAAAAGTGTTCAGGAAAGATTTTATGAGTTATGCCTCTATTCAGGCTACCGTAAAATCTGATGATATCGTAGTTGCCAGCAGCGAAATTGGTGGACGATTGCTCAACGTCGCTGTTGTTGAAGGGCAGAATGTGAACAAAGGGCAACTTATTGCTGTAACGGACTTAGAATCGGTAGATAAACAAATTGCTGAACTTGAAACTTCATTAGAACTTGCAGTCACCACCTACGAGCGCCAAAAAAGGCTTTGGGACCAGAATGTGGGCTCTGAAATGCAATATTTGCAAGCAAAAAATAACAAAGAAAGAATAGAAAAAAGCCTGGAGACGGTCAATTACCAATTGACAAAAGCAAAGGTTTATGCACCAATTGGTGGTGTAGTTGATCAGGTGTTTTTGAAGGGTGGAGAGTTGGCAGGACCGGGTGTCCCGATTGTTCAGATTTTAAATACTCAGAAAGTAAAAGTGGTGGCCGACGTTCCGGAATCTTATTTAAATAAAATAAAAAAAGGAGAATTAGTTACGGTTCAATTTCCTGCGATTGACAAAGAATTCGAATCCAGGGTAACATTAATTGGCCGTATGATCAATCCTGGAAACAGAACGTTTACGGTTGAAGTTGAACTACAGAATAAAAGCGGCATGTTAAAACCTAATCTGCTATCGACAATGTTGATTAATGATATTGCAGAAAAAGATGTCATCGTCATTCCCCTTGAGTTGGTTCAACAAGAAGTAAGTGGAAGATCTTATGTATTTGTAAAAGCTGAAAACAGCGAAGGCGCTTTTGCAAAAAAAGTTATTATTGAAACGGGAGCGAGTTATGATGGTAATATTATTATTACTTCCGGATTAAATGGAGATGAGGAGATTATTGTCTCAGGTGCAAGAGGCCTGGCAAATAATGAGTTAATCAAAATTGCTAAACAAACAAACGAGGAAACTAATGGCTGAAATTTCTGATCTTATCAAAAAAGGCTTGAGGGAGTTTAGTTTAACCTCCTTTGCAGTCGACAATCGGACGAGTATTTTTATACTCACTCTCATGATTATAATCTTTGGGGTCGGCGGTTATAACAGCATGCCGAAAGAGTCTTTCCCCGAAGTTGACTGGCCGGAAATATATGTGAATACACCCTATTTTGGAAACTCTGCGGAGGACATTGAGAACCTCATTACCCGACCGCTTGAGAAAGAGTTGGGTTCGATTTCTGAAATCAAAAAATTGAAGTCTTCTTCTTTACAGGATTTTTCAATTATTACTGCCGAATTTGACAGCGATGTTGAAATGGATGTAGCTGTTCGAAAGGTAAAAGATGCAGTTGATAAAGCAAAGTCGGAGCTGCCAAACGATCTGGATAGTGATCCCGAAGTATTAGAGATCAATCTTTCTGAAATTCCGATTATGTCTGTTAATATTTCAGGAGACTATTCAAATGATCAACTAAGGAAATACGCTGAATATCTTGAAGATGAGATTGAGGAACTGAAGGAGATTTCAAAAGTGGATTTGAAAGGAGCCTTGGAACGAGAAATGAAAATTGAGGTTGATTTGCTCAGAATGCAATCAATGGAAGTCAGTTTTACAGACATAGAAAATGCGGTTCGTTCCGAAAACCTTAATATGTCTGGCGGAGAGATTTTGAATAATGAATTTCGAAGCTCAATTCGTGTTTTAGGGGAGTTTGAAAATGCAGAGGAGTTGAAGAATATGATCGTTAAAAATGAGAACAATGCACCGATTTATTTAAGAGATATTGCTGAAGTTACTTTTGGAGAAAAAGAAAAGACAAGCATCGCTCGTGCAAACCGATTGCCGGTGATTTCACTGGATGTCATCAAAAGGGGTGGTGAAAATCTGTTGGATGCTTCTGATAAAATTAAAGAGACGGTCGAAATCGCAAAGAAAAAGGTTTTCCCCGATGATATTGAAGTAACCATTTTCAATGACCAAAGTATCCAAACCCGAAACCTTGTTTCAAACCTTGAAAATAGTATCATTTCGGGGATGATATTGGTGATTCTGGTTTTATTGTTTTTCCTTGGTATCAGAAACTCCATGTTTGTCGGCTTAGCGATTCCATTGTCAATGTTGATGGGCATTTTAATCATTAACATTTTAGGCTACAGCCTAAATATGATGGTACTTTTTTCCCTTATTTTAGCTTTGGGAATGCTCGTTGATAATGCCATCGTGGTAGTTGAAAACATCTACCGATACATGCAACGTGGATATACTGGGCTACAAGCAGCAAAGTTTGGAACAGGAGAAGTTGCACTTCCGATAATAGCATCTACCGCCACTACTTTAGCCGCCTTTGTACCATTGGCATTTTGGCCGGGCATCATGGGTAGTTTTATGAAGTACATGCCTATTACCTTAATTATTGTTTTGTCCTCTTCACTTTTTGTGGCTTTGGTTATTAATCCGGTTTTTACATCAAAATATATGAAGGTTGATGAAAGACTAGATGATCCGATAGCTCGAAAAAGGAAAAGAAGAAATGTTTTGATTGGCGCATTGTTGATGTTGTTGGTAGCTGCAATAGGACATTTTAGTGGAAAAATGTGGGTGAGAAACCTTTTTACTGTTACCTTTTTAATTACATTATTGAATATCTTTTTCTTGAGAGGAGCGTCTTTTTGGTTTCAACAGGAAGTGTTGCCGCGCTTAGAGATTGTTTATAATTGGTTTATTAAAAAGGCTTTGCATCGATACAATCCGGTTATTGTTTTTGTAGGAACGTTTGTTTTACTATTTGCTGCAATTGGATTGTTGGTGACTCATTCTCCTAAAGTTGATTTATTCCCCGAAACAGATCCGCTTTATGTAAATGCTTTTGTCGAATTACCAATGGGAAAGGATATCGAATCGACTAATCGAATCCTGAAGGAAATTGAAGTGAAGATCGAGGAAGTTATGAAACCCTACACAAAGATTACTGAAGCGATGCTGTCTCAGATAGGCGAAAACACAAGTGATCCAAATGCGGGCCCATCATTTGGCGTTTCACCCAATAAAGCTCGATTGACGGTTACATTCGTTCCATCTGACAAAAGAGGAGACCTTTCCACAGTAAAAGCAATGGATATCATTCGACAAGCTGTAAAAGGATATTCCGGAGTAAAAATAGTAGTGGATAGAGAACAATCCGGTCCTCCACAAGGGAAACCAATAAATATTGAGCTTCGGGGAGATTTAATTGACACCTTGGCAATATTATCCGAGAATATAATTGCTTTTATCAATAGTAAAAATATAGATGGAATTGAAGAACTTAAAGCAGATGTAAGTATCGGAAAACCTGAGATGATTGTTCATATTGATCGGGAAGCCGCACGAACTTTTCAAATTTCGACCTTTGGAATTGCAGATGCAATTCGTACTTCTGTTTTTGGAAAAGAAATATCAAAATTTAAGCAAGGGGAGGATGAATATCCTATCAATCTTCGATTGGCCGACCAGTACAGATATAGCAAAGAAGGGCTGCTCAATCAGAAAATAACATTTCGGAGCCCTGCTGATGGGCAAATCAGCCAGGTACCAATTTCTACCGTAGCGAATTTAAGTTATTCTTCAACCTATAGTTCTATCAATAGAAAAGATCAGGAGAGAATGATCACGATCTATTCAAATGTATTGGATGGTTATAATGCCAACGAAATTGTGGTGGAGTTGAAAGATTTGTTGGAAGAATATGAAATACCTGATAATTACACCTTTACTTTTACAGGTCAGCAGGAAGAGATGGCTGAGCAAATGGAATTTTTGAGTGCTGCTTTTTCAGTTGCAATTTTTGCAATATTCTTGATATTGGTGGCTCAATTTAACAGTATCATTTCACCATTTATCATTATACTTTCTGTATTGTTTAGTACCATTGGTGTATTTCTGGGGTATGTTTTCAATAGTATGGATATCGAAATTGTAATGACGGGCGTAGGGATTATTTCTCTGGCTGGTATTGTTGTAAATAATGCCATTGTACTGGTGGATTATATCAATTTGCTGATAACTCGTAAATTGCAGGAACTGAATTATGAGGATATTAGTCAGATGACCACAGAAGATATTAAAGCTGCTATTATCGAGGGTGGAGCGACTCGTTTACGTCCGGTTTTATTGACCGCAATTACAACAGTTTTAGGATTGGTTCCTTTGGCCATCGGATTTAATTTCAACTTTTTTACATTCATTTCAGATCTTGATCCGCAATATTTTGTAGGTGGCGACAATGCAGTCTTTTGGGGAACCATGTCCTGGACCGTTATTTATGGGTTAGTCTTCGCAACTTTTTTGACCTTAGTAGTTGTACCGGTGATGTATTGGTTGTTTTATCGGTTGAATATGTCATTGAAAAAATTGTTTGGTTAGCCGTTATGGATTTAAAATCTGATCAATAAAATTTAAAGCCGCTGATTTATTAAAATCAGCGGCTTTTGACTTTTTGGAATTCGTTTCAAATTGATTTATCGGAGAATTGTTCCCTTTTTAATGTTTTGTTTTTGATTTCCAGGTCAGCCTCCATCCATATCTTTGTTAGTGCTGTCCTGGCTAATTCGGCATTTTTCTGATCAACCAATTTTTGATAAGCATTCATTTTTCCAATTAAAACTGCTGCACGATTTGGTCCTCTTTGCCATGCTTTGTCATACTGAATTATTGCGTCTTTTGGGCGGTTTTGTTCCATCAACCAATCAGCATACAATTCAAATGTAGGTTTAACAATTGTTGGCGGTCCATACGAATAACTAATGTTTTCCTGAAGTTCACATGCATCTTTTAACCATTTTTCAGTTTCTTCGATGTCGTTTTGCAATTGAGCACTTAATGCTCGGAGCTCCATTTCAAATATTTGAGCTTGATCAATATCTAATTGATTGGGCTGATACCTTGAGCTGGAGCCGCACATTGCAGTTCCTCCTTCACTTATAAATAAAGCGGCATTTACACGATCATCTTCTAAGGAATCAATGATTTTTGTGAGCAGTGCTTGGTCTTTTTTTGTAAAAGCTTTCATACCATCAATAAAGGCAAATCTAGCTTTTGTAGAAATATTTAATTCTTCAAGATCAACTTCGATATTGGCCAACTCGCTTTCCCAATCACCGGTTTCAGCCAAATAAGTTCCTTTCATATGTGTAAGATACCCACGAGCTCCTTTCGAAGGCAGCGTGTCAGTATAAACAATCATGTCTTTCAATATTTTTTGAGCTGCTTCGTATTTTCCTTTTTGCAGAAAACCATACAACAACCAATGCAAAGCATGATAGCTTTGAGCATCATTATCCAATTCCATTCTGTGCATCCGGTTGACACTGGCGTCCCATGAAGCAATATTGGAAGAGACAACTTCATCCCACATGCCCAGCGCAACAAAAATATGTGAAGGCATATGCAAAGCATGAGCAGCATCGGGAGCTATCTTTGAGTAATTATTGGCAGCATTTAATGCAAATTTGGCGTGGGAAGGATCGTCGTAAGAATGGATCAAATAGTGTAAAGCTCCCGGATGTTTCGGATTTTCTTTGAGAATTCCTTCAACAACTTTAGCTCCTTTTCCATAGGCTACCTCATCGCGCCCGACGGGAACTGCTCCTAGTACTGAAAGTGCATAAAAAGCAGCGACTTCATGATTGTCAGGGTGTTTTTTATAGAGATCAGCAAGGTACGCTGAATAAGCTACATCCCTTGTTTTTTTGTCTCCTTCTTCTGCGTAAAGTACCTTTAAAGATTGCCATAAATCTCGTTCGACTTCAGTTCCCTTTTCTGAAAGAACAATCTCAGCCATAGCTCCAACCGAATCCAAAACGGCTTTTCCTTTTTCAAAATCCTGCGATCTCCACAATGGGTGATTGTAGGTCATCGCTTCACCCCAGTATGCCATTACAAAAGTGGAATCCAATTCTTGTGCTTTTAAAAAAGCAGTTCTTGAATCTTCAAATTCAAAACTATGTAAAAGCAAAAGCCCTTCTTCAAAATAAGGTTGGGCTTCGGGGCTGCCGGTTACTTCAAAATGTATTGTACCTAGATGATCGCTTTCCTTTTGCCCCTGTTTTTTGTCATTTGAGCATCCAAAAAACAGGAGAGCAATAAAAACGCTTAAAAAACTTGATAACTGCATGGCTGTGATTTTTCTATATAATTAACTGTTTTTCGCTAAATAGCCAAATCTTGTCTTATTTTCTTTTGATTTATTAAAGTCATTTTTCCTGGAAATGTTGGTATTGTTAAAATATTGTTGAAATCACATAAATATATATTTAATTTATTTAAATTTTTGATGTCACATTGCTTGCCAACTTCTGATTTCTTGTAAATGCTAATAGGAATATCTTGGCTTTGTTTCGATCCGATTGCCTCTATTAACAATACAATTGGTGAAGAAAATTAAAAAGCAGACTGTTCTAAAACCATACTTGAAAACCAGGTTGGATTTAAAACTTCATTGGATTTAGCGTTTTTGAATGGCAACTCCCCGGATAATGTCACAAAACGTCAAGGATTAAATGCCTTCAAAAAAAAATGGCAGCATAATTGATTCCTGTATAAAAGTGATTTGGGTAATTCCTCCTGAAAAACAATTGCTAAATCGCAACCTCAATGTTACCTAAGCGTTTCATTGTTAGCTTTTAACGAAAATAAAAAAGACCTATAATTTTAATTGTAGGTAAAGAATTGTTCATAGTTTTTGTTTTTTGTTTTGTCCCCCGGCAGCGTCGGGGGAATTTTTTTTCTTCGAATATTTCCCCTTCGATTTCGATTTTTATCCCCTTTAAAGAATACTTTTTTTAAACTCGGAAATCCTCCTACCCCTCAATAAGTTCTCTGCTTTTGGTTAGCCAGAAGAATGAAGAAGGCAATTTTTTTGCTGATTCGTTGTGAGAACTATTGAATGTAAGGGTAGAGTGTTTTTTATATGTTTCAATTAATGCCCCCGATTTTAATCGGGGGACATTTTCTCTTAAAAAAGATAGTGTTTGTTCATAGTGTTTGTTTTTTGTTTTGTCCCTGTCAATTACAATTGACAGGGTTTTTTTTATTTGTAGATGCTTCAACTTTATGCAAATATTTGTACATTTCGCAATTGAAGGACGTTTAATTTTATCAGTTTTAGTTTGCAAGCACCATGAAAATAGAGAAAAACAACATTGCTCATTTGAGAGAGGAATACGATGGAAATTCATTAGATCTTTCGCATGTTGCGGAAAATCCGATCAAACAATTCGAAGTTTGGTTTCAGGAAACACAAAAAAATAATGTGTCGGAGCCAAATGTCATGACTCTTGCCACCTCAACCCTTGACGGAAAACCGTCTGCCCGCATCGTTTTATTAAAAGGAATTGATGAAGGAGGTTTTTTATTTTTCACCAATTATGGCAGCCGAAAAGCCGAAGAATTGGCATTAAATCCTAATGCTGCGCTTGTCTTTTGCTGGCTCGAATTACAGCGGCAGGTACGGATTGAAGGTGTTGTGGAAAAAGTGTCCGAAAAAGATTCTAAAGAATATTTTCAGAGCCGTCCAAAAGGCAGCCAAATTGGAGCCTGGGCTTCTGCACAAAGTACTGTGATTCGCGATCGCGATATTCTTGAAAAAAAAGCAGCCGAATTAGAAACAGAATTTGCAAATGAAGAAAAATTGCCGCTTCCAGAATTCTGGGGAGGATATAAACTAATACCTTCCGTCATTGAATTTTGGCAAGGCAGAGTTAGCCGTTTACACGATCGAATCAGATATACGAGGCAAAGTAATAAAAAATGGAAAATTGAACGACTTGCACCATAGCTGTCAACCAAATAGGCATGGAGTATATCCTCCAAATTCGCGATAGATTGTTTTAATCGATGACGATCCAGGAAAAACTTAAACAGGTCACCGAAAGATTAGCAAGGCTACAAATATTGCATGAGAAAAATAGTGCCGAGATTAAATTGCTACAACGTCAAATTCGGGCTTTGCAAAACGAATTGTCAGGTTCACAATCAACTAGCAAAACTTTAAGGATAAAAGAAAATGTACCGCTGGAAGAATATCATCCACCCGAAGAGCCTACCGAAATTTTTGAAAAAGAAATACTTCCTAAAAAAAAGACCTCATCAAAACTGCACACCGCTTCAAGACAATCACGCCTGGAACAATACATCGGTGGTAATTTAATCAACAAAATTGGCATTGTAATTTTAATTATCGGTCTTGGCCTATTTGTAAAATATGCTATTGATAATGGTTTTTTCCCTCCAATTGTGCGCTTAGTTTTGAGTTTTGTTGCGGGACTGGTCTTGGTTACTATTGGTTATTTTTTAAAAACGAAGTACAAAACCTACAGCGCTGTTTTGTTTAGTGGAGGAATGACCGTGCTTTATTTTACAGCTTACGCAGGAAATGTATTCTTTGATCCTCCAATGTTGCCTCCAACGGTCACATTCATTCTGATGGTTGTTTTTACAATCGTAACAGTGATTGCAGCAGCGATTTACGATTTGCAAATAATAGGACTTTTGGGATTGGTTGGAGCTTACGCAGTTCCATTTTTATTGAGTGATTCGACTGGAGATTACAGGTTATTGTTATCGTATCTGGCGGTAATCAATACGGGGATTTTAGTTTTGTCGATTCGAAAACTTTGGAAAGGAATTATTTATTCCGCCTTCTTTTTGAGTTGGTTGATTTTTAGTTTTTGGTGGTTGAGTGAATATGCTTATCCGGAAGATAATTTGGATGGCTGGCTCTTTTTAAGTTTATACTTTTTGCTGTTTTATAGTGGGTTTATTGCTTATCCATTCTTTTCAGAAAAACAAATTCCCATTGGATATATTGTTTTATTAACCATCAATGCTTTTATTTTTTATGGAATTGGAATGGCTTTTTTAGATGCTGCGAATCTGGAGAATTTGCAAGGTCTTTTCACCATTGGAAATGGATTGGTCCATTTGCTATTTAGTTTGTGGGTTTATCGAAAATGGGCAGACAAAAAATTGTTTTATGTGCTATTTGGGCTTTTTATAACTTTTGTCACGATTACTATTCCTGTACAATTTGAAGGAGATACTATTCCGATTTTATGGTTGGTAGAAACAATTGTTCTATTTTATGTTGCCCGTCGTTTTAGTGTTTTTCAGTATGAATTTCTTTCGTATGTATCGCTATTTCTTGCTGAATTGGCATTGGTTTTTAATTGGTTAGAACATTATTATAGTAGCCTGATCCACTTTAATTTCCTTTGGAACAAACACTTTTTGACGGCTGCTTTGATGGTAGCAGGTTTGGTTGTTTTAAATATTCTGAACAAAAAGAATAAAATTAATCCCCAGGAAAATAAAATTCCATTGGCCTTTGGGAATGCAATATTGCCGGTTTTGTTGATTGGAACACTCTATTTTTCTTTTTATAATGAAATTTATCATCATTTTGAACAATCCTATTCCTATATAAATAGCGGGCAAGACGGAAAATACGATCAGGCTATCTGGTCTTTTGGTAATCTTTGGTTGATTAATTACACGTTTCTATTTCTTTCTGTGCTGGGTCTTTTAAATTTTAAACTTTGGCAAAATGAATTGAGCAATTTTATAGTCATTGTGTTAGGAGGGTTAATTATCAGTTATTTTTTAGTTCAGGGAATCATTGATTTGAATGCCTTGCGAAATGATTATTTAACTGTTACCGAAGCAAGCCATAACGGTTTTATTTGGATAAGATATGTTTGTTATGCCTCTTCGGGAATATTGTTGACAGCGATTTATTGGTCAATCAGGCAAAGCAAGGAATTTCAAATTATTACAAAGTATTTTCCCCTAGTTGTATATTTTATAATTCTGGTCTATCTGTCAAATGAACTAACCACGATTATGCAATTGGGGATGGGGATCGGAATGGAAAGCCTGGCGCACAAAGTTGGATACAGTATTCTTTGGGGAGTCTATTCCCTGATATTGATTGGCATTGGTTTTTGGAAAAAATCCAGCTTGCTTCGTATCGCCGCAATGGTTTTATTTGCTGCAACACTGTTGAAAGTCTTTTTGATTGATCTTGAAAATATTTCCACCATAAGCAGAATGGTGCTTTTTATTGCTTTGGGCGTTTTGATGTTGGTGATATCTTATCTTTATCAGCGATATCGAGATGTGTTGCTGGGAGAAGATCAGAAAGATTAAAAAATAAAAAAGCCGCTCTAGGGAAACCCATTCGCGGCTTTTGTATTTTTTAGTATGATTCAAAAGGAACAATCCTATTTCATACGTTTAAACAAGATTTAACCAATTTTAGCAGTATTTATCAAAAGCCATTTTCAGATTGGCTGCGATGATTTCAGCTGCACGTCCTTCAATATGGTGTCTTTCAATAAAATGAACCAATTTTCCATCTTTAAATAATGCAATTGATGGCGAAGATGGAGGATATGGAAGCATAAATTCTCTTGCTTTTTCCGTAGCTTCCCGGTCAACACCAGCAAAAACGGTTACTAGTTTATTAGGAACTTTTTCATTATCGAGGGCCATTCGAGCACCTGGACGGGCATTGGCGGCAGCGCATCCACATACCGAATTGACAACGACCATCACTGTTCCTTCCTTTTTGCCTAATACCGCATCAACCTCTTCAGGAGTCGTAAGTGACTGAACTCCTACATCGTTTAATTCGCGGCTCATTGGTGCAACTAATTCAGCTGGGTACATAACTTATTTATTTAGATTTTTTAAAAATAATCAAATTGAAACTTCAATTGCATCTTATTGCATATCGTTTCGTAAATATAACAACTTTGAAGCGAAACAGATTAATTAGCAAATTGATTTACAAAAGTACAAATTTTTAGAAAAATGTATTTTAATTTAAAATGTATAATCAATTACAAAATAATAGGAAAGCGCTAATTCCCGTTTAGAATCTCAAAAGATTTTCTAATTTCGGTCCTTCAAAATCAAATATAATTTACGTTAAAATGAAATATTTTAAAATAATTACTGTAATTGGATTGCTAATTTTAGGATTACAAACTGCGTGTACTACGGACAAACTTGCGGAACCCAAGCCGGATGTTGATTGCGTAAACTATGATGCGACTTACGATGGGGCGGTAAAAGCCATTATCGATAACTCTTGTGCTCATAGCGGTTGCCATTTGCAAGGTGGCGATGCACCGGGAGATTTTCGGACTTATAATGGAATGTCAGATTATTTTAATGACAATGGCATCAGAGAATCCGTAGTGGTGTTAAGAAATGATCCCGAAAATGGAATGCCACCTAACTGGAATAACAACGATGGCCCCAAAGATCTGACAGATGAAGAATTCAAAATCATGCAATGTTGGATTAATAGTGGATATCCCGAGAATTAATAGCAAGTTCACCAGAATTGAAAAAAGAGTTCTATGTTACGTTTACCGATTTTTATCTTTTTATTTTGTTTTACAAATTTTCTTTTCGCTCAGGAATTTACCCAGCAAACATTTAAAGATACACGGGTGATCAACACTCATACCGTAGAAACTTTGGCGAAGCGAAAGTTGGATGTTCGCATTGGGCACCGATTTGGTGATATCGCTGGAAATAATGGAGGCTGGCAAACTTTTTATGGTTTGGAAAATGCAGCGGATATCTTGTTTGGTTTAGAATATGGAATCGTGGATAATTTAACGGTTGGATTAAGTCGGACAAAGGGAGCTGGCCCTTTGAAAAAACTGATTAATACTTCTTTGAAATATCGTTTTGCTCGCCAGAAGAAGGACAATTCAATGCCGTTTACAATGACAGCTTATGGAGTGTTATCTTGTTCTACTATGGCAAAGGACACCAGTAATACTGAGGTTTTAAACAATTTTCCTGAGTTTTCCCATCGTTTCATGTACACTTTACAAATGTTAATTGCCCGTAAGTTTTCGAATGCTTTTTCATTACAAATCATTCCTTCTTACACACATAGAAATTTGGTACCTTTTAATGATGATAATAATTTATTTAGCCTCGGTTTTGCATTTCGAATTCAAATAACCAAGGTGTTTGGAATCATAGGCGATGCGACTTTTCCTTTTTCGGAATTACGCACAAAAGAAAACGGATATTACCCTCCATTGGGTATTGGGCTGGAAGTTGATACCGGAGGCCATATTTTTCAAATCAATTTTACAAATGCAAGAGGAATTATCGAAACAGATTATATTCCCAACACACAATCCGACTGGTCACAAGGCCAATTTCGTTTAGGTTTTACAATTTCCCGTACATTCAATCTATAATCGGTTAATTTTTGATTTATGCAAAAGTTATCAATTTCTATATTACTTTTTTCTCTTGTAATTTTATTTGCAAGCCTGGTGGTTGAAGATAAACCGGCTTTTATTGTTGATAAAACAACACCGGTTTGGGAGGTTTTGGAATATTTAGGAGAACCTTTGCCCAATCATAAAGTGAATGAATCAGTTGAAGGAGCAAGTGCTGAAAAAGGGAGAGATATTATTTTAAAAGGAAAAACAAAAAAGCCAAGAGGCGGAAAAACGAGAAAGCAAAGCAAGCAGTTCGTCTGTACATCCTGCCATAATATTAATAAAGAAGATCCTGATTTGAGCGTGAACGACCCACAGGCAAGGCTTGAATACGTGAATGAAAACAGGCTGCCATATCTTCAGGGAACAACTCTCTTTGGAGCTGTCAATCGAACTTCGTTTTATAATGGCGATTATGAAAAAAAATATGGCGACCTCGTAACGCCAGCGCGGAATAATCTTCGCGAAGCCATCCAACTTTGTGCAGTGGAATGCTCGCAAGGACGCAAATTGAAAGACTGGGAGGTTGAATCTGTTTTAATGTATTTATGGACACTGGAATTAAGGCTGGAAGATCTCAATCTGGATGAGGAAGATTATGGCAAAGTTCAAACTGCTATTTCAAATTTCAGTAGGAAAGATCAGGAAACCATCGATTTTATCCAAAGCCTTTATCAAAAAGGCGTACCTGCGCACTTCATCACTCCTCCTGAAAACAGAAAGACAGGCTATAGTTTACAAGGCGATCCTGAAAATGGAAAATTGATTTACGATTTGAGTTGCAAACATTGTCACGAAGCCAAACGCTATTCTTTTTTCAACCTGGATGATTCGAAAATAACGTTTAAATACCTCAAAAATCATTTTCCAAAATATTCTCACTCCTCAATTTATCAGGTAGCGCGATACGGTACTTCTCCAAAGCCGGGAAAAAGAGCTTACATGCCGCAATACACCGCTGAAAAAATGAGTGACCAGCAATTGGAAGACCTGAGAGCTTATATCGAGTTGATGGCGGAATAAGCGACTTAGGATTTAATTTCCCAGCCATATTTTTGCCAGTCTTCTTCAGTATCAATATCTGAAAGTTCAGGCAACAGGTAATAGGTTTTACCTAAATTCTTGATGATTTGAAGGGTTTTTGGAAATACATCAGAGGTGCTCCAGGCTATGTTTTCAAAAACTGCGGGTAAGTATTGATTCATTCCCAACAAATAATATCCACCATCAGTCGCCGGACCGATCACAAAAGGAAAAGCGTCGAGTTGTTGAAATGCTTCATTTATGATTTTATCTGTTAGCGAAGCGCAATCACTTCCAATGATTACAACCTTTCTGTGCGTTTGGCAAATATCCTGAAAAGCATTTTTCATTTTTTCTCCCAAGTCCCTTCCATGTTGAAGCAGTTTGTGAAAATGAGCTTCAGACCACTCGTCTTCTCCATTTATAAAATTGCTGTAAAAAAGAAACCGTTGCGTGTTGACCGATTGGGTAGCATTGCGCGTAAGCTGGAGGAGTGCTTTGTAAATTTTTAAAGCTTGATTGTCTCCCACCGTTTTTGCAAGACGAGTTTTTACTTTTCCTTTTTCTGCATTTTTAATAAAAATGATAAGTGCTGTGTTATTCGGAGTTTCGATAATTTTCGTTTTTAGTAAATAAAAAACTGGCATTTAAGAATTGAAATGCCAGTTTAATAATAATCATATTTTTATAATCAAATTAATCCTTATTCCGATTATACAATTCATCTTCGTCCACTTTGTTGATAATGTTTCCGTCTTCGAGTTTACGTGAAACCGCTGAATATGGACCTGTGACTACTTCGTCTCCTTCTTTCAATCCACTTAAAACCTGGATGTAATTATCGTCCTGGATACCCGTTTTCACATCTACAATTTTAGCAGAATCTCCATGACAAGTAAATACGATTTCTCGCAGATCATCAGTGGATAATTTATCCTTTTCTGTGTTTTCAGTTTTCTTTTTTCCGTCTTTGTCCTCTTTTTCACGAGTTGTAACAGCCTGGATTGGGACACTTAAAACGTCATTTTCTGTGCGGGTATTGATTTCAACGGACGCCGACATTCCAGGCCGGAAGGGGGAACGATTAGCTTTAGTAATCAAATCAGCGTAAGATTCCGGATTAATATGAACTTTAACTATAAAATTAGTAACCTGATCAGTCGTAAGCGAAGCGGTAGCAGTGTTGCTTGCCGAGTTTGCAATCTCAGTTACAGTGCCTTCAAATTTGCGATCAATATAAGCATCCACTTCAATTTCAACTTTATCCATTAATGATACGCGCAGCACATCGTTTTCACTAACATCAACTTGAACTTCCATTGCATCCAGGTTGGCAACCCGCATCATTTCCGTTCCAGACATCATAGAAGTTCCGACGACCCGTTCTCCTTTTTCTACATTGAGCATGGAAACAATTCCATTAGTAGGCGCATAAATGGTGGTTCTGCGGAGGCTGGTTTGAAGCTCTTTGAGGGAAGCTTCTGCACTTTTTACCGTAAATTCGGCAGCTTTCGTACTTTGAACAGCTGATTCGAGATTTGCTTCTGAAGAGGTTACATTGGCTTGTGCTGACCGAAGATTGGCTTCCAGTGCTTTGAGGTTTGAAAGTGACATTTCAAAATCTGAATCAGAAATAATTCCATCTTTATGGAGTTCGATGTTACGATTATGAATAGTACGGGTATTATTGATTTGTGCCTCTATTTGTTCTTTTTGCGCTATTGCCTGAGTGAGTTGTGCTTTGCTTCGTTCTACTCCGGATTTTGCATTGGCGACCTGAGCCATGGCATTGTTTACGCTGGCAACACCCCTTTCCACCTGTGACTGGTAGGCATCGGGATCAATTTTAGCAAGCAATTGTCCAGAGGTTACTGAATCCCCTTCTTCGATATAAAGTTCAACAATTTCTCCGGAGACATCGGAACTGATTTTTACTTCCGTTTCAGGAAATATTTTACCGCTCGCAGCCACTTTTTCCTTAATAGTTCTTTTTTCTACTTTTTCAACACTGACTTTTTCTCCTTTTGATTTTGTTTTATTTTTTATAACTGCCACAACTAATAAAAGGACAATTACTCCAAGAAGGATAAAGACCAGCGTATTTTTATTTTTTCGCTTTGTCATTGGTTTTGTTTGTTAAATTATCGGAAGCTTTTCAATAAACAACTCAAAGGTATTATTTCAAGGTGATTTTTTCACCTCTGTAATAATCGACAATTTTTAGTTTATAAAGATAATCGTATTTAGCGATGGTCTGATCCACTTTTGCCTGATCGAGTTGATTTTTAGAAGAAGTAAATTCAAAAGTGTTTATTGCTCCGAGATTGAATCGCTTTTCGTTATTTGAATAGTTAGCTTCTAAAGCGTCCAATGATTTTTGTGCTGCATCAAGTTGTTTTTTTGCAGCTTTAGCATCCGTGATAGCACGCATAACATCTGCTTTGAGTTGATGTTTGGTTTGCTTATTTGTGATTTCTGTATTGATTACATTGAGACGTGCCCTTTCTACAGCTATTTTATTTCTGCCATTATTGTAAATGGGAATACTCAGTGAAATACTTACGCTTTGACCAAAGTTATCATTTAATTGATCGACATAAGAGCGTTCAGGAAATTCGACCCCTTTTAGATTATATTGTGCCACCAAAACATCTGTTCCGTTTACTTGATAAGGCAGAGCCTCGCCTAGTTCATAATAAGTATTATCCAGGTTAGGATTGTTAATATCTGAAACCATAGTTGAAGCATCTGTCCGAATATTTCCATTAGCAGTAAGCGTTGGAATCATTCCGGTCTTAACAATTTTTTCTTCAATCAAAGCACTTTGCATTCTCAGATCATTGGCTTTGATGATTGGTTGTGTCTGTAAAGATTGCTGATAAACATCATCAAAAGTAAAAATCTCAAGAGGAATATCAGGAACAGCAATATCAGGATGTTCTATTTGGAGATCATAGTCAGGCGATAATTCCAAAAGATTTTTAAGGCTCAGGTAGGTTAAATCAACATTGTTTTCCTGAGCGATGACCGCTTGTTCATCAATCGCGATTTGTGCAACTAATTGCAAACGATCATTTTCGGGGAGTGAACCGGCCTGAATAAGTCGGTCTGTTTGTCGAAGTTGGTCCTGCGATTGTTTCAGCCGGTTGTTTGCATTGACTAATTGGTCTTCAGCGAATAAAACACTTAGATAAGCTCCTGCAACGTTTACAGCGATAGTTAAATTAGCATCTTCAAGATCAGCTTTTCCGGCGGCGAGATCCAGTTTTGCTTGCTTAATATTGTTATTAATCCGAAAGCCATCAAAAAGCACAATTCCTGCATTGAGGGAAATGTTGTTTGTCCCGATTTCCCGGCTTCTAAAAATATTGGTTGACGGATCAATAGTTCTACCCCATTGGTAGCCTCCGGCAGTACTGGCATTTATGTAAGGAAGTCGTTCAAGCTTGCTTCCTTTTTCGGTTAATTCAGCTTGTGATACATTCAGCTGTGACCTTTTAATGTTGAGGCTATTGTTTTGAGCTTGAGTGATGCATTTTTCAAGTGACCAGATTTCTTGTGAATAAAGAGAGCTTCCTATTAAACTGAAGCAAAAAAGCAGAATGGTTATTTTTGTTGACATTTGCGGTTGTTTTTTATTAAACAAGTACAATTCTAATAATGCTGATCGCTAGGAGCTAATTATTTATATCAAGCGATACTAATCATGGATTAAAATAATTAAATTTTGGATTTTTATTGGAATGTCGAAAATCTTTTCAACAGATTCGACGACTTGGCGGTTAAACAAACCCTCGCACTTAAAGTTGTATGCAGGAATTATCTGCTTTAATATTTTACCCGAAAATATAAGTTGGAAATAGTCTAATTAAAAGGAACGAATTGTTTGAGTGGAAACCAATAGGTCATGTCTTGCTCCAAAGGGCCTGTAATAAACTAAAACGGTGTATTTGTTATTTGTTTCAAACCAATCTCCCTCTATATTTTCATGGCTGAACGTATTACTCTCTGCAGGAACTTCAACATAGTAATAATTATAGTATCCTTGTTTAAGTAAAGCACGGCCAACATAAGCACTGACTGTAGGATTATAAGCCAATTTGAATTCCTTTTTAACTTGCCAATCCGTTAGTTTTCCAACAATATAAACTTCACTATCAAAATATTCCTGACTAACGCCTAATGAAAAAAACACACTGGCATAATCGCCTTCTAAATCTGGATTTTTTTCTTCTTTGTGCTCAATGATAAAGTCACCGTTAATGTCTTTGTAAGATTGAAAATTTTTAAAAACCCTGGGTTCTTCTTTAAACAGCATTACATCATAATATTCGCCGGACCTGTATATATCGGCTATGTTTTCACCTAAGTAACGAAAAGTGCGGATATCCAGATAGCGGAACTCCTTACCGGCGGGGAAGATAACTTTGTCCTGGAAATCAAAAATCAGATCATAGCCTTTTATAAGCGATGGTTTGAGGTCGGTGATTGCATTGTCCCAGCGCCCGTTTTGAAGCACGGCAGCAGAAATGTCTTTTCGTGGATTATTTATTTCAATGCCTTTGTGATTTACGATAAAATCAATTTCCTGATGGGTATTGGATTTGCTGACAATAGCTGCAGATACCGTTTGTGCCGAGGTCACCATGATCGATTCAGCAACCATAAATCGACGGGTAATTACCAGCGTTTCATCATCATTGTCTTCATAAACATTTACCAGAAAGTTGCCGGACACCGTCCAGCGAATATCATCATTTGGAAGCCTTAGTTCAAAATGAGTATAATTTTTTAAAGTATTGAATGAGAATTCATATTCAGAAATACGTTCCCCATTAAAACCCTCCAAATATTCCAACTCATCTAATTGTGCGGGGCTCCAATCGGCATTGCAAAGTGTGAGGGTATAAAAATAATCAGTGACATCGTCGTTTAAATCATCAAAAGACAACAGCAATTTAGCATTTGAATTGAGATTGATAATCGGCAAACTCAGCATATCACCGTCCAAATGAAACTTTACGGAGTGAATATTTTCAACATATACATTATCAATATTTTTTACACCTTTTTGTTGAGCGTAGCCCGGTAAACAGTTCAAAAATAGAAAAACAAAAAAAATCCTGTTCATAAATATTTGTTGTTTGTTGTTTATAGGTTTATAGGTTCTCTTTTTTATCCTCACATCCTTCTTTCACTTTGCTTTGCTTGTCCATTTATTTTCTTTGATACGAAAACGCCAATTCCATTCAGCACATTCTTCTGCATAAGCAACTCCAACTCTAGGGCTCTCGATAATGTTTTCTGGATTGACTTTGATGTGGTGATCTTCAATCCATATTTTGGAATTTGCGTGGGTTAAATTGATTCCGCTATTTTCGGTTGTTATTCCCAAAGCCTTACTCATAACGCCTGGCCCGGCGGTTAATTGTGGTTTTAGCTGGCCAAACATTCTGCGTTTAAGCATTAAGTCAACATTTACCAATGGTTCTATTGCTCTTATTAAAACAGCGTGGGCCATACCTTTTTTAGCGGTAACCACATTGAAAAGATGGTGGATTCCATAGCATAAATAAACATAAGCCAGGCCACCATTTTCGTACATTATTTTTGTTCGATCAGTATATCGATTGTTGTAAGCATGACTGGCTTTATCGTCTGGTCCGCGATAAGCTTCTGTTTCTACAATGATGCCGGCTGTTTTCTCATTGGCAAAAAAACTCACCAAAACTTTTCCCAACAAACCTTTACTTATTTGCACGACATCCTCCCTTTCATAAAAAGAAGCATCCAATCTTTTAACCTTATTCAAAAGCTACTTTTTTTGAAAATTTTAAAAGTTGTAAAAATAGCGAAAAAAAAGCCAGTATTTAATACCAGCTCTTTTCACTATAAATTTCTTTCTATCGGCGACTATAATTTGGAGATTCTTTTGTAATTGTAATATCGTGAGGATGGCTTTCATGAACTCCTGCTGCCGTGATTTTCACGAAACTTGCATTTTGTAAGTCTTCAATAGTTGCCGCTCCGCAATAACCCATCCCTGCACGAAGGCCACCGATGTATTGAATCATCACTTCTGCGAGGGTGCCTTTGTATGGAACACGACCTTCAATTCCTTCAGGAACGAGCTTTTTGACATCTTCTTCAACGTCTTGAAAATATCGATCTTTTGAACCTAACTCCATTGCTCCCAAAGATCCCATACCCCGATAAACTTTGAATTTTCTGCTGTCGTATATTATGGTCTCACCAGGAGCTTCTTCAACACCAGCGAAAAGCCCCCCGGCCATAATCGTTCCTGCTCCTGCAACAATAGCTTTTGCAATATCGCCTGTAAAACGAATCCCGCCGTCACCAATTATTGGAACACCGGTATGTTTGATGGCTTTTGATGCTTCATAAATCGCTGAAAGTTGAGGAACGCCAACACCTGCAATAATACGAGTAGTACAAATACTTCCGGGTCCGACACCAACTTTTACGCCATCAACCCCGGCATCCACTAATGCTTTTGCGCCAACCCCGGTTGCTACATTTCCTCCAATGATCTGAAGGTCAGGGTAATGATTTTTTACTTTTCTTATGGTTTCTAAAACTCCGGCAGAATGGCCATGCGCTGTATCAATACAAATCACGTCAACATCAACATCAACGAGTGCCTCAACTCTATCCAAAATATCATTGGTCACACCCACCGCAGCTCCAACCACGAGCCGTCCGAGGGTATCTTTACAGGAATTCGGATAATCCTGTACTTTCATGATATCCTTGTAGGTAATCAATCCGACCAGATGATTGGATTCGTCAACAACAGGAAGTTTTTCAATCTTATGTCGTTGAAGGATATCTCTTGCTTTTTCAAGATTGGTACCGATTGGGGCAGTGATTAGGTTTTCACGGGTCATCAATTGAGTGATGGGTTTTAAAAGTTGTGTTTCAAAACGCAAATCACGGTTGGTCAAGATGCCAATCAAAGTATTATGACCGTCGACAATTGGAATTCCGCCGATCTTGTATTTTCGCATTAATACCAGCGCATCATTTACCAGAGCATCAGCTGTCAAGGTTACCGGATCGATGATCATCCCGCTTTCCGAACGTTTTACACTTCTGACCTGCTCCGCTTGCTGTTCAATGGTCATGTTTTTGTGGATCATACCGATTCCACCTTGTCTGGCGATGGCAATAGCCAGTTTGTTTTCCGTAACGGTATCCATAGCAGCTGAAACGATTGGAATATTCAATCGGATTTCTCTGGTCAGTTGTGAACTAATATTTACTTCGCGTGGGAGAACATCTGAATAGGATGGGACGAGTAGTACGTCGTCAAAGGTAAGTGCCTCTCCTAAAAATTTGTCTTGTGCTGTTTTCTGAACTATTTTTACTGTTTCCATCCGCAAAGTTATGTTTTTTAAAAAAAACAAAAGCTAAATTTGCAATGTTTTTTAATTTCAAAGATAAATTCGATGATGATAGAAGTGTTTACAGATACATATTTTATGAAACAGGCTTTGATTGAAGCAAGAAAAGCACTGATGAAAAGTGAAATTCCTGTCGGAGCAATCGTGGTTTGCAACAATCAAATTATTGCAAGAGCACATAACAATACAGAACAATTGAACGATGTAACAGCGCATGCTGAAATTATGGCTTTGACGGCAGCCGCAACTCATTTGGGGAGTAAATATTTAACAGGATGTACACTGTATGTGACTTTGGAGCCTTGTTCAATGTGCGCCGGGGCTTTGGCTTGGGCTCAATTGGATAAACTGGTTTATGGTACAAGCGATGATAAACGAGGCTTTATGCAGTTTGGTAAAAAAATCCTTCATCCTAAAACCAAAGTTGAATTTGGATTCATGAGTGAAGAATGTGAAAAGTTGTTAAAAGACTTTTTTCGAAAAGTACGTTAGTCAATTTTACAGAAACGGAGCAAATGAAAAAGAGCAGCCAGAATTCTGATTGCTCTTTTCATTTGAGACGACCTTGTTTAATTTTAGTTTTCTATATCTTAGGAATTATCCACCTTTTTTTAGTGGTTTACTTGCTATGTTTTCTTTCTTTTTGATGGGGTCATCAACTTTTTGGACCACTAACTTTTCTTCTTCCTGATCCACTTGTAGTAAAATAAAATACGGACCTTCCTTTTCATCCAACAGATTAAGTTGAATATCATTCAATCCTGCATAAAGCTCTTGCTGATTCTTTGAAATCAACTCTCCTTCTTTATTTTTTATGGTATATTTTAAGTCAATATTATTTATAGCATCAATAGTGATGTCGAAAGTATTATTTGTTACCGTATTGCTCATTGCAACAATCATAAATTGATTTGATAGCTCCTTTTCTACAAGAATAGTTTCAGTATAGCTGCTTGTTCCATCGGCATCAATTTGCTTTAAACGATAATACGATTGGTTATCATAGGCACTGACGTCCAGAAATCGGTAACTTTTATCCAAGCTGGAAGAACCAGCGGCTTCAATCATACCTGAATTAGTGAAATCGATTCCGTCCAAAGATTTTTCTACTATGAATGTTTGGCTATTTTTTTCAAGTGCGGTACTCCATTCGAGTAAATTGCCAATTTGATGTTCTACGCCTTTTAATGGTGTAGCGTATACTACATCCGCTTTTGCCAAAAAGGGCATCAAAACCATACAAAGAACAGCTAAAATTGATGGGGTGAAATATTTGATTTGAACGTTAACTTTTCTCATAAAAAGTAGTCAAAAGGTTATTAGAATATAAGTAAAAGTGTTTGTTCATTGTTATTACAATCAAATATGAGACCATTTTTTTAAAGTTCAGTTAAAGTGAATTTTGGAGAAACTGATTGTTTTAATTTGTAGTTTAATAAGTTGATAATTAGGAGGCTTATAAGCTGAGGTTGTTATTTAGAGTTTTCAATACAGATTAACCTTTAAAAAATTTAGAGCATGAAATATTTTAGTTTTTTATTACTATTTGGGCTTGTTGCGTTTAGCAGTTGCAGTCCCAGATTAACTCCTTTTACTCAGGATCTTTATGATGAAAATGGATGGACAGATAACGATTTGGAAAGAATTCAGTTTTATTTATCTGAAGACATCATTTTACGGCGTGGAGTAAATGAAGGAGGCTCAACAATCACTTCCGGGAAAATTAAAATTGTAAACGGTAAAAAAATTGAAGAAACAATAATTCGAAAAGGGACACCTGGAGTTTTTGTTTTCCGACCAAAAGAAGATCGTTTTGCAATTAGCTTTGAATCTGGCGACAAACGATATTTGATTTTTGGGCCTAGCAAAAGAAATGATGATAAATATACACTGAGGGCCGCAGAATGGGATAAAAGCAAAGGTCAGGGACAGATTACGTATAATGGTGAAAAATATTACACGCCTACTAGAAGCGCCTATGCAGCTTTGATGGTTGACTTAAAAAAAGTAGGTAACACTGAAAAAAAATCAAGAACTGCTAAAGGAAGAACAGTGAAGGATTGAAACGTTTAGTTCGAAGTTTGTGGTTCAAAGTTTATTGTTTAAACCACAAACGCTCAGTTCACTTTTTTGACACCTTTCAAAAAAGGAACAAAGCGGAAATTGTCCAGTTTCTCTTCCAGGTATTCGTTCTCGGCAATTCGGGTGATTTTATACATGCGTTGAACATTTTCGTCTCCAACTGGAACCACCAATATTCCACCTATTTTAAGTTGTCTTTTCAACTCTTCGGGGATTGAACTTGCACCGGCGGTGACTAATATTTTATCAAAAGGAGCAAATTCGGGTAAACCTTTATAACCATCTTTGAAATAAAATCGTATGCTCCCAAACCCCATTTTTGTAAGCAAATATTTGGCTTCTTTGTGAAGTGCTTCTTGCCTTTCGATTGTGTAAACCCGCGCTCCCAAGGTTGCCAGTAATGCAGCCTGATAACCCGATCCGGTGCCGATTTCCATTATTTTATCCCGTTTTTTAACTTCCAAAAGAGCAGTTTGATAGGCAACGGTATAGGGTTGTGAAATGGTTTGTTCGTTACCAATAGGGAATGCTTTGTCCTGATAAGCCCACTCTTCAAAAGCTTTGTCCAGAAAAAAATGACGGGGTATAGCTTCCATTGCCTCGAGTATTTTCTCATCCCTGATTCCTTTCTTTCTAATAGAGTTGATCAATTTTTTTCTTAATCCTTTATGTCGGTAAGTATCTTTCAAAATTCTGGTCAATAAGTTTTGCTCGTCTAGTTTATTATAAATGTTACATCAAATTTGGGTACTTATTTTATGGGATTATTTAACTTTAGGCTTTTTTTAAAAGATAGGCAAAGTAAAGCAATAAAGCTATATATATTCTTAAAGTTTTTAAAACATTTTTTCAATATGACAGAAATTAAATTTGGAACGGACGGCTGGAGAGCAATTATAGCAAAAGATTATACGGTTGACAATGTAAAGCGAGTCACTGAAGGTACTGCGCTTTGGATGGTAAAAAATGGTTATTCAAAAGTAGTAATCGGGCACGATTGCCGTTTTGGCGGACAAATGTTTGCTGAAACAACTGCACAAGTTTTTGGTGCTCATGGAATAAAAGTGAATCTTGCCAAAGGATTTGTTTCTACCCCAATGGTTTCGTTAGGTGTTGTAAAAACCAAATCTGACCTTGGAGTAGTTATCACAGCTAGTCATAATCCTCCGTCTTATAATGGATTTAAATTAAAATCTTCTTTTGGTGGTCCAACCATTCCAATCCATATTGCCGAAGTGGAAGAATTATTACCGGATACCTTTAATCGGAAATTGCCAGAATTGAGTGAGATGTTTGAAAAAGGCTTGTTAAATTATATCGATCTTGAAAATATCTACCTTGAGCATGTTAAAGAAAATTTTGACCTTGATATGATTCATAGCACTGGCTTGAAGGTAGCTTATGATGCCATGTACGGCGCCGGTCAGCGAGCCATGCAAAAGATTTTGCCGGATGCGGTCCTTTTACACTGTGATGATGATCCTTCTTTCAAAGGGCAGGCTCCGGAGCCAATTCACCGCAATCTGACGGAACTTTCAAATCTTATAAAAAATGATCCATCAATTGTGCTTGGTATAGCCAACGATGGTGATGCTGACCGGATCGGGATGTATGATGAGGATGGAAATTTTGTTGATTCACACCATATTTTGTTGTTGCTTCTTTTGTATTTGTACAAGTATAAAAACCAAACTGGCAAAGTTGTCATTACTTTTTCGGTGACGGATAAGATGAAAAAAATGGCAAAACTATTTGGTTTAGAATGTGAAGTGACCAAAATCGGATTCAAATATATCGCTGAAATCATGACGCAGGAAGATGTATTGGTTGGCGGTGAAGAATCTGGCGGATTGGCAGTGAAGGGACATATTCCGGAAAGAGACGGGATATGGATCGGGTTGATGATTTTGGAATTTATGGCAAAAACCGGAAAAACACTCAAAGCACTTATTCAAGATGTTTACGATATAGTTGGTTCTTTTTCTTCCGACCGTGACGATTTGCACATCAAAGAAGAACAAAAGCAAGCGATTATCGAAAGGTGTAAAAACAATCCTTACAAATCCTTCGGAAAGTATAACGTGCAGTCGCTGGAAACAATCGATGGATTCAAATTTAACCTGAGTGATGACGAATGGGTCATGATGCGCCCTTCAGGAACGGAACCTGTTTTGAGAGTATACGCCCAGGCACCTACAGACAAAGATGTTCGGTCAATTCTTGATGCAACCAAGGAAGAGGTTTTGGGTGTTACTGCATAGTTTATTATGAGTTGTGCCCAGGCGATTGTCTTGGCACAACTCATTTTATATTTTCAATTGACGTATCATCGCGATGTGCGGGATATTATCCTCAAGGTATTCCTCTCCGGTTGTTTCAAAACCAAAAGATTCATAAAATCGTGTCAAATAACATTGGGCTGATATTTTAATGGACTGGCCTTTGAATAGTTTTTCAACAGTAGCGAGACTTTCAATCATCAGTTTTTTACCAACACCTTTTCCGCGAATGGAGGGAGAAGAAACAATTCGTCCGATTGAAACATAATTTTTATAAGAAACTCCAGAAGGAACAATTCTGGAATAAGCTATCAATTTTTCATTTTTATCAAAACCCATCAAATGCCAGGCGGGTTGGTCTTTTCCATCAGCATCGAGATAAGGGCAATCTTGTTCCACAACAAATACTTCCTGTCTGAGCGCCATAATTTCGTAGAGTTCCTCATTCTCAAGTTCCGAAAAAGGTTTGTATTTAAAATGGCACATGTTTTCAAGTTTGAAGCTAAAGTAAAAAAGTTTAGCCACTCAGTAGCTAAACTTTTCCAAATCTTAAAACTATATAAAAACTATATTTTAGAATTTAAAAACCAAATCTTCATTCAAATATCCACACCTCATCCACTCCGGCACAGGATCACCTCCTTCTGAAATAAATTCAACCGTTCCGTTATCCAGAACCCGGTATTTCCAAATATGAATTTTTCCTTTTCCATCAATATAAGACCCGAATCGAAGGACGTATTCTACTTCCCAGCCATTGCTTGTACGGTTCATATTGATATCATTGCCACCAATTTCCGGAATACCGAGATCGATACTGCTAACTCCTTCAATATTATAAAATTCATTAGCAAGAGCAGCCATATTTAAGGGCTCCTTTGATCTGATCGTAATAGCATCCTGGTTGTCATTCCACTGAACATGTTTTTCGATAATTAAATCATAATCATCCAATAAATCATTTATATCGGCACTGTTCGTTTCACTGATTCCATCTCGAAGTGGTTGAGCCCATTCAATATTTCTATCAAAAATCAATATCAGGTGATCTATCGAAGGATTCGGAAAAGTATGCACATCACAATCTGCAATCGATTTCGCGGTCTCATCTTTTAGATAAATGGAAGTCAATATTGAATAAATACCCTCAATATTATCTCTTGGAATCACTACATTTTGGTAGCGTAGATCTTCTTTTTTTGATTCAATACGAAGTGCTAACCTGGCGGCATCCCTGCGAAATTTTCGAATTAATTTTTTAGGAATTTCCTGATTAGGCTTTGTACTAATTTTTTTATCCGGGATGAATTGAGTTGAAGCAAGCAGATCGCCTTGTGCTTTTCCGGTAATTGAAAAAAAGGAAATCAAGACGACAAGAATCATCATTGGAAAGATCGTTTTGGAAATTAATCTAAGATTCAGCAAATTAAATAGCATTTTGTTCAAAATAAGGTTGTTGAAAAATAATTTAAGGAATCAATTTTTCACTTTGTGACAGAGCTAAATTATTAAATGTTAACCCAATTCACTTCAGTTTGAAATATGGCTATGTTGTTTACTGGAAAATAAAGTAAAGCTTCTCTTTAATTGGATCAGCTTCAACGATTAAGAAAGGTTATGTTTTGTGACAATCAACAAAATGTAGACAGCCTTAATTGTCTTCTAACAAAAAGGCTGCCGAAATAATTTAAATTTTTATTAATCTGAAAAGAAGGTTCTAAAAATAATAACATTTAGTCCCTTTACCCCGATTGTTGCTTCCTCCGCCCATGTTGAGATCAAAAGGATTGACTTTTATTGCAAAATATATATCACTTCCAGTGAAATCAGATTTTATAAAATAGCTTCCAAGGTTTTCGGTACCAATGGTTAAAAAGCCTAAGCGCAATGCTGCTCCGAAATTAAATTCTTCATAATTATAAACAGAAATTGGTAAAGATATTCCATACCATCGATGTTCATAACGTGGAGTTACAGCGATAAAATTGCCACGCTGGACAGCTGCTTTTTTGTAGCCAAATCGCTGAATGATTAATCCGCCAACATAAACATTCGAAGTAACGGCATAATCTGCCTGAAAGCTTATTGCTCCGGGTAACCAAATTCCAAAAGCTCCTTTTGAATAGGAGGCAGTTGAATCACCTAACGCCTGATAACTAAACATTTTGACTGCTTCTTCAAGCGTGTTAACCTCTAAAAAATCCGTTTTTTTAAGTACAACTTTATCATTGGTGCTGACTTCATGCATTTGCGCATTTTTGTTAAAATTAATTTTTCCAATATCTAAAACACCAATGCCAAATTTCCATTGATAGGTATCAGCGAGATTACCATCAATGGTGTATACCAATCCTAAATCGATTCCCATTCCAACACCATTTTGTTTTAATTTGACGTCGGGTACCTTTGAATCATTTGTAGTGGTCAGTCCATAAATCATGTTAGGCCCATCAATAGATACAGTGTCGTTGGGAATTTGTGTAATATTGACAAAGGTTTTATTTTCAAAAAAGAAGCCTTCATAACCTTGGAGAAGTTTGACAGATACGCCTAAATCGATATATCCATTGTTTGATTCAAAACGTCTACCATAGTTTATACCAACTTCACTCCATGCCATTGCTGCGCCTTTTACAGGGCTTGTTCCAATCTCTTCATAAAATGGTGTTTTGTCCCAATAATAAAAATTGAGCGTTGGAGGTATTTTGTGGCTACTGCTTGCAGCTCGAAAGCTTGAAAAAATTCCAAATGTTTGACCGCCTTTGAGTTTCAAGGAAAAGGATGGCCCCAGAATAGTCGTTAAGCCCATAAAATAGGTCTTCCGTTTGGTAACAGAATAATCTGTAATCAAGGTGTTATCGGGTAATTGGCTTTCATTATCATAATCAAATGCCCCTTCAACATTAGGAAACAAACGCGCAATATTGAGGAGGTTTGTGTTTTCAACATAACCGTAGCTGTTTTCACCAAATGCTCCAACACCTACAACATTGATATCCCAATTAAAGGCGCTACTTAAAAAATTAGCAGGATTT
The DNA here is from genome assembly GCA_965220465.1 of Saprospiraceae bacterium. Taxonomy (GTDB): domain Bacteria; phylum Bacteroidota; class Bacteroidia; order Chitinophagales; family Saprospiraceae; genus JAHDHW01. The sequence goes on from CBDCPZ010000017.1 coordinate 30,378, forward strand.
AGCATTATGCTGTTGACACCCGAATAATTGTCAGTTCTTAAACCAAGTTGTTCCTGAGCTTGTAAATTGAAATTAATGCATACCAGAAAGATGCAGGTTAGCAGTAGTGTTTGTAATAGTCTCATAATGTCGTCAAATAATTAAGCTTAGATGCGAGGGGGGAGATTGTTAATTCGCCGAATAGCGAAAGTGTAAAAACATCTAATGTCTAGGGTAAATATTTAATCATTTTAAGAGGGATATGAGGTTGAAATCAAAAAGTATTCCGTAAGAGAACAATTAGGAAATTAATTTGAAAAGAAGGGTGAAATTGGGTTTGATAAAATGTAGATTTTTGAAAAAAAATCACGAAAGGGTAATGTTTGTTAAATAGTTAAGCCGAAAAAAAATAACACTTTTGGTAGAAAAATAATAATGCCAACTACTGCTGCTCCGATTGCTGCAAACAACACTGCGGCAGCGGCAGCGTCTTTTGTTTTGCCTGCTAATTCATTGTAATCCGGAGATACTAAATTAGTGAGGTGTTCAATTGCTGTATTAAAAGCCTCAGCACTAAAAACGAATGCTATGGAAAATATCACAAAACACCACTCTGTTGTTGAAATCGAAAAGAAAAACCCTAACACAACAGCAAGAATCGCAACAATCAAATGTATAATGGCATTTGGTTCTGTTTTAAATAGATCGCGAATTCCGGCGAAAGCAAATTTAAAGCTGTCCAGACGCTTTTTTAACATTTATAAAGTAGGCTTAGGTTTATTGCTGAATTGATAAGATCCTTTTATACCAAAGTGTCCGGATGAAGGGCTGTTTATTTCCTGAAATTTAATACACTCAAGTTGATTGGAATAAAAAATATGGTCAGAAGGTATTTGAAATAACGAAAAAGATCCGTTAGAAGCAGGCATAAATCCACGGCGACTGTCATTCAGTTTGGCAGCGGCTTTGAAATCCTGAATTTCATAAGACCAAGGCACCGCATTGTAATCGCCGATAGTAATAACAGGACAATTTGTAGCATTTGTATATTTGGCAATAGCCATAAGATGGTTCCTTTGCTTTTCATAATCGTTGGTATAAAATACAGGTAAAGCATGGGAAGTAATAATACAAATTTCTTTATCCTTCAATTGGACCCTTCCAACAATATTAGGAATATCTTCAAACATAAAGGTGTCAGAACTGATCAATGGAAATTGAGAATATATAGCTAAACCAAATGGGTCAAGGCGAACAATTGTTTTGGAGTAAGGATATTTTTCCTGTAGAGCGGCTTTCAATTCGGCATCCCAGTCAGGAGTAACTTCCTGAAGGGAAATTACATCTGCACCAACAGCCAATATTTCATCTAAAGTGTGTTGAAAATCAATGGTGGAAGCAGAAACATTGAAATGTGCAACATCCAGAGTTTGTTCATCAGTTTTCAATGGTAGGCTGAGCTGACCATCTGATGCATATTTTAAAAACAAACACAAACCAGCACAACATGCAAAACTTGTAAACATTAATTTATGCTGCCGGAACACCATAAAAACAAAACCCAATAACAAATAGCCTAACATAATTTGAGCTGCAAAGCGAGCGCCCATTTTAAAAAGAAAATAATTAGGAGTGAACACGCAAATGAAAGCTCCAAGTAGGATCAGGCTAATCAAGCCAAATTGGACATATCTATAAGTTAGTATTTTCGCGACCATAGGGTAGTCAATATAAATTAAGCTATGCTATAAGTTTTTGGGCTAAATTTCCGATAATCTATTTTTTCAAGCGATCGCAAAATAATTCTAGGAACTTCCTTTCAGGTAGTTATTTAGTTTCATTTCACAATAGCAAATAGCTTATCAATAATTTTACGCCGCTTAATTAAAATAGGTTCAGATTTATTTTATAGATTGAATAAGCTCGAATTGGGGGGAAGTATTACGTTTTAATACTTTGAGAACCTATTATTTGTAATGAAGGTCAAATATAATATTTTTTTAATTTAATCTCCCAGCAACAACACAAGTTTTTTTAAAATGATTCATCTTTCCTTCTGGATTAAAATACTCAATCCAAATAACATATATGCCTATTCGTGATTTCCGGCTTTCGTCGGTATCCCCGTCCCATTTAAAACTACCTTTTGACACAAGCAATTCATTGTTTACAAGGGTTTTGATTAGTCTTCCTTGAGCATCAAATATGCGAATGTTGGCCAGAAAGCCTGGTTGGCTGGTGTTGTAATTGATAAGTAAAAAATCCTCGTACCCATCGCCATCTGGAGATAATGTATTATTTGGTATTGAAAAGATTTCATCAGCAGAGGAATCATTATTTAGAAACTGAGAATTTTGATAAGTTGGTGTCCCATATCCAACACTGGTTGCAGCAGAATGCCAATTATTGCTGTCATTGCTGGTTCCTTCCGGGTCAATACGTTCTAAAGAGACCCCATTTTTATTACTCAATAAGGGATTGTGGAAATCTTCAGAATATTGAAATTCGTCGATAATTTTCTCCCCTAAAATTTCTGCAACATACAGCACTACCGTGCCTTCTTTATCATCATAAGTTGGTAATGCGTTTGAAATTAAAGCATTTGGGTTTTCAACAAAATACCTGCTTTGAACATCATTTGGTGAAGTGGTTATAACGATATAATCTTTTGGAAATAATAAACATTTGGATTTGATGGGTTCCGGCTTTTCAATTTCACCAGTTTCAATATTTCGAGATGCAATAATCAATTCACCAATATCAAATGTTTTATCGGATCGGTTATATAACTCAACAAACCGATGCCCACCTGTTTCCGGATTGAAAAGCAATTCATTAATGATGATGTCATTGGGTTCAATAGGTTGCGGCAACGCAAAACGTGAATTATTATTTATACCAATTGGATTGCCAACACAATCGGTCAATTCAGATTTTACGGTTACCGTATAAATTTGATCGGCTACTATTGCTGCACTTAAGGTCAAAATCACTTGATTGAACAAAGGTGGTAATAAATAAGCATCGATCACAAAGAAACCATCAATTACATAATTGTTCGGATCATTTCCCATAGCTTCGTCCAAAGCTTCATTAAAACTAAGTCCAATATTTGTGGTACTCAAAGGATAAGCTTTTATCAAATCGGGTCCCTGACTGTCTGTTTCTTTTTTTAAAACGGAATTCGATCGGCCTGGCGTTCCTCCAGTTGCATTTACAGATGCTCTCCAATTGCTGCCAAATGAACAAGGATTATCAGGATTGATCAACTCCAAGGTCCAGCCTCCTTCATCTTTGGTATTGTCCTGATACCAACTAATATTGTACTCAACTGAGTGGATAATTTTTCCTTGAGCACTGCTCAATTCAAGTTCCCCGGATTGATTGGGAAGTCCAATATTTGTCGTTAAAACAATCGTGTCGCCAAAAGCGCTGTAACCGCCTTCGCCATTTTCATATATTATGACATATTGATCCGGAAGTATCAGGTGAAAAGGAAGAATCACTTCATTGCTGCCATTAGACAAGATAAAATCTTCAAGGTTGATCGTTTTAGCTGATCGGTTGTAAAGTTCTATAAATTCCCGCTCAGGTAGCCCAATCGAGGGAGTAGGATCCGGAAATATTTCGTTAAATAAAATATCATAACGCTCCGCATCTTGTGTAGTATAATATTTAAAAGAAAAGAAATTTGAAGAACCAATTCCATTTCCCGAACAGTCTGTTACTGATCCATCAACAATCACCATATAAGTCGATTGGTCTGTAAAGAAAGGAGCGTCAATCGTTAGCAAAACAGTTTTTAAATCAGGTAATTCCAAAACGGCTGTAACGATTGTTCCAGCGCCGGAAATAGAATAAGCTCCAGTTTCTTCAGCATTCAAATCCATAATTTCGTCAAAATATAATCGAACCTGATTTTGACTAATCGGTATGGCATTGATTAATGAAGGAAGATTTGTGTCAGGTGTATTATCAAAAACGGAATTTTCTTGTCCCGGAGTTCCTCCGTCCGAGTTATTGGAAGCCCGCCAATTATCAATTCCCTGGCAATGCAAGTTTGGGTTGATCATTTCAATTGACCAACCGCCATCTTTTTTTTCATCATCATGATACCATTCAAGGGTATAAGCAATAGCATGAATAACATTTCCTGATGTATCTGCAATGCTCAAATCATCGCCGCTATTATTCAATGCAAAAAGACCCGGAACACTGACCACAGTTCCATAATTTGAAAAACTGTTTAGGTCATCTTCGTCGCAAATGATTACATAACTTTTTGGTGGAAAAATGAAAGAAGGAAGTGTTTTGGAGCTGGAAGCATCCGCTATTTTGAAGCCACCTAAATTAAAAGCCTTTTCACTTTTATTATATAATTCAAAAAATTCAGCGTCGGGCAGAGCGGTGATATTCGCATCAGGGCTTGGGAAAACTTCATTGATCAAAATATCAAATGGGGCAGGGTTCTGGATATCGTAATAGACAAATTCCATTGTTTCAAGAACGGAAAGATTTCCACTCTGATCTTCAATATTCGAACTGCTAAACTGATAATTTTGCCCGCTGAAGAGATTGGAAACCGAAAGAACGACTTTTGAAGGATCATTATCCAGCGTCGCTGAATTGATCGAAATGCCGTTGTCTATTGTATAGTTGCCAATATTTTCAGCGGAATTCTGATCCAGCGTTTCATCAAAGCTCACCAATAAAGTATTCGCATCAATAGGAGAGACAGCTGTCAAGGAAGGTGGCGTTTGATCCAAAACCAAAGGCCCGATCACCACATCATCAAAATAGAATTTGTCTTTTCTGGTGGCACTGTAACTGCAATGAAAACCAAAATAATTGCTTGATAAATATGTATCGTCAGGAATATCTCCTTCAAATAGAAAATTATTACCTCCACTGTAATCTGCAAAGAGTTGCCATAAACCATTATCGGTTCTCGTAATCCGTACCCTGACAGCCGGTGAAGTAGCAACACTTCCAGCTGTTCCAGTTAAAATCATAGTAGCATTGGAGCCATCTTGCCGCCAAAGCTCCAGCGCATCATCGCTGCCCGACTGCCCGACTTGTAAAAAATACCCATTCAAATCATTATCAAAATCCGGCGAATCCGAGGTTAAAAATACTTTTAGACGATTGCTGGCGGATGGATCAAATTCAAGTCGAAAATAAAACTCCCAGGTTGCGCTGTCTGCAGTATTAACAGGAGCATAAATAAAAGAAGTGCCTTCATCAATGTCCATCAGCTGCAATTCATTTTCCGTGTTTACGGTGTAAATATTTGTATTGCCAAACCAGTTTGGATCATTGGGAAATGAACCGTCATCAAAGTTGTCTTGAAATTGGGCGGCAGCAATATTAAAAGAAAATATAAAAGAAAGGAGAAAAAATAATTCTTTCATTTTTCAAAAATAGTAATAAAAAATAAATGCCTTTATCTTTGTGGCTTGAAGTCTGTTTTCATTTGGCAGATTTTCATTTAGTTTATATCACAATTTGAATTATTTTATAACAAAATTTAAATATTAAAGATGAAAGTAGCGGTTGTCGGAGTAACCGGTTTAGTCGGAACAGTTATGTGTAAAGTTCTTGAAGAACGTAAATTCCCAGTGACTGAATTTTTACCCGTAGCATCATCACGATCCATTGGTAAGGAAATTATTTTTAATGGAAAATCGCATAAGGTAATTGGTATGGAAGAAGCTATTGAAAAAAGGCCTGACATAGCGATTTTTTCAGCTGGAGGCAGTACTTCTTTAAAGTGGGCGCCACGTTTTGCGGAGGTTGGAACCACAGTAGTGGATAATTCTTCTGCCTGGCGCATGGACCCTGATAAAAAATTGGTAGTGCCTGAAATCAATGCTCGTGAATTAACCGAGGATGATAAAATTATCGCCAATCCAAATTGCTCTACGATACAAATGGTGGTGGCCCTGGCGCCTTTGCACGAGCGATATAAAATAAAAAGGTTAGTCATTTCTACCTATCAATCCATAACTGGAACAGGCGTAAAGGCTGTCGATCAATACGATGCAGAAAAAGCGGGTAAAACAATGCCTGATGAATTGCGAGCTTACCATCATCCGATTTTTGATAATTGCCTGCCGCATTGCGATGTGTTTTTAGAAAATGATTATACAAAAGAAGAAATGAAGCTGGTTCACGAAACCCGCAAAATACTTAATGATGACAGCCTTGGAATTACTGCAACGGCAGTTCGTGTCCCTGTACATGGAGGACATTCTGAAAGTGTAAATATTGAGTTTGAAAAATCTTTTGAAGTTGCGGATGTCAAAGAAATTTTGAATAATTCAGAAGGAATCATTGTTTTGGATGACCTTGAACAAAAGAAATATCCAATGCCTTTATTTGCAAAAGATCACGATGAAGTTTTTGTCGGGCGAATCCGTCGGGATCATTCTGCAGATAATGCTTTAAACATTTGGGTGGTGGCAGATAACCTGCGAAAAGGTGCTGCTACAAACGCGGTTCAGATTGCTGAATACCTTGTTTCAAAAAAATTAATTGGTGTTTCGAAAGTTGGCGGATGAAAATTGATCTGCTGAGAAAAAGCGGGTAAAATTTGAAGGTTAGACCGCAATTCTCTATTTTTAAAAGGAATTTGCTTTTATAAGTATAAAAATATCACCAAATTTTTAAAGGCTTACGCTCGGAAAACTAACCCAAACACAAGCTCGAAACTCCAATTACTTTGGTCATTGCCAACAACTGTATACAATTATTGTAAACGAAAATACATACCTGCACTCATGAAAACCAAATTAGTACTGTGGGGCAATAACGCTCAAGACGAACGAATTTTAATTGCTTTGAGACTGCGCCCTTTAGAAAATAAAGTGGACATATGGACTTTTCCGGAATCAATTGCTACCGAAGATTTTGGTAAACAATTAATGAATGAATGGCGCAATGAAGTTGAAATTGAATTTCCTGAAGGATTTACTCAACTTGAGCGAGAGCTTACCGTTTCTGAAAGCTTGCTTCCTGAAGAGATCAAAGTCGAACGAACGGACATCGTCAATCGGGCTCAGACAGAATGGCATTTCATTGTTTTATCGGCAAAGTTAAACGAAGCCTACCAGGCTGAACTTAGCGAGTTGAAAGAAAAAGTGGAAGCTCTTAAAGCTTTTGATTCTTCTACCTGGGATGAGTTGAAAACTTTTTGGTCGAAAGTTCAGGATCAGGTTCGAGATCGTAATTTATTTCGGGACCATGCAAATTCATTAAGGGATAGCACCAACGAAGTATTTGGCAAATTGAAAGAACTCCGATCATCACTCGATGAGGAGTTTCAAACTTTGTCAAAAGAGCATTTTGATAAATTTATGGGGATTTTGGAAGATTTGGAAAAAAGGATCGTTGAAGGAATGAACCTGACGGTAGTTTTTGATGAATTGAAAAGCATACAACGAAAATTTCGAGATGCAAAATTTACAAGGGAACACCGTTCCAAAGTTTGGAACCGTCTCGACGCAGCTTTTAAAACGGTTAAAGAAAAACGTTTTGGAAGTAATGCACACAATGAAAATTCTCCGCTCGAACGTCTACAACGCCGATATGATGGTTTATTGAATGCGATTGGCAAAATGGAAAAATCCATTTATAGAGACAAAGATGAGCATGCCTTTCAAGATCGTAAAGTTGAACATTCGGACGGTCAACTTGAAGCTCAGATACGATTAGCAAAAATAAAAATGATTGAAGAACGCATTCGGTCCAAGGAGGAAAAGTTGGGTGAGATGAAGGAAACTAAGGTCGAACTTGAACAGCGGATAGCCAATCAACAAAGCAAAGAAGCTAAACGAAAGGAGATAGAAGCTGCCAAAGCTGCTGCAAAAGAAAAAATTGCAGCTGATATTGAAGCCGCTAAGGAAGCACTTGATGTTGATAAAGAAAAATTGGAGAAAGCTGCCAAATCAATCAAAAGTAAAAAAAGTAAAAGTGATTCTGTAGTTTCAGCAGTTTCTACAACAATGGGTGAGGCACTGGAAGATGTGGTTGACACCGTGAAAGCAGTCGCTGAAGTGGTTAGCGGAAAGGTTGCCAAAGCCGCTAAAGATATAGTTGAAGATAAAAAGGAAGAAGAGGAATAGTATATTTAAATCACTGATGATGCCTATGAAACATGAGCCATCCCGAATTTTTAAAATTATTCTTTTTCGTTAAATAGAATAGTTTTATAGATTTTGTGCTGAATCAAGTTATCTATTATTGTCCTATTAATCCATATTGAAAGCCTTCGGCGAGTGCCTTTTCCATTCGATGAAAAGGCACCAAAAATCCTTTTGCAATCACTATTTGATACACCGTATCAAGCAGCGCAGAAAATAAAGGCTGACTCAATGCTGGCACTCGCTCCCACGTATTTTGCCGCCCTTTCCTGCAAATTAAAACATGGTCTAAATTTACTTTTATATTGATCGAAAGGATAAGATTTTTATTCGACCTTTTTTAATTTTGGTTAACAATTTTTAGTGAAGATTTTGTGGGATTGGAAATGAAAGTAGCCTTGTTTGAGCGAAGCGAGTTTGGCTACGTTGCTAAATCAAGCTTATAATTGTCCAAAAGAAAAAATAGTCTTGACTTTTTTGGTACTTTTTGTCTTAAGCTCACCTTTCGCGTAAACATAATCAAGTTCTTTGAAAGTGCTTAATTTTAGTTTATGCTAGTAGAACACCTTGATGATTTACCTGTGTTGGGAAATCAAATACGTCGAATTGAATTATCTTCTATTTTGAATACCCACTTTGTTGACCACGGTCATTGGAAAGGGATTAGTGGAGGGAAACTTACATGTGGATGGTTGCTTTATATCCTTAGCCAAGGAGATCACCGGCTGAGTCATGTTGAGGATTGGGCGGAACTCCGCTTACGGAGCCTTGCAGCGATATTAGAGGAACCGAAATTGCGAAGCTTGGATTTTTGTGATGATAGATTAGCTCGTCTTCTTGATCGATTCAGTGAAGATGATAAATGGACCGACTTTGAGAAGGCAATAGGAAAGAAACTATTGCAAGTATATCAATTAGATCGCGTTGAAGGAGAATCAAAAGCTGAAATAAAGGTAGTTCGTACCGATTCATTCAATGCTCCCCAATATCGAGATGAAGGTGAATTGTATCGACATGGTTATAGCAAACAACGTAGATCGGATCAACCCTTTTGTAAGGTTATGATATCTGCTTTAGACCCAATGGCAGTTCCCCTTGCAGTTGATATACTAAAAGGTAGTGGCCCAGATGTAGATCATTATCTATCTGTAATAAAACGGGTACAATCAATGCTTGAAAAAAGTGGCAATTTATATGTTGGAGATTCTCAACTGTGTAGTATGCCTAATCGTTTAGCGATACATTCGGCAGGAGATTACTATTTGTGCCCATTAAGTAAAAAACAAGTTTCAAAGGAAAAATTGCACAGTTACCTGGATCGAATAAAGGGAGCTATAAATAAATTACCAAGTATCTTTACTCAAACAGCATCAAAAAGGAAACCAGCCTATTTTTACGAACTGACCGAAACGATTAAAGCTCAAGAAAAAGGAATAATGTGGCAAGAACGTCGGATTCTAGTGTATTCTCCTCACTACGCACAGGGATTGATCAAATCCTTTAATAATCGATTATCAGAATCTGAACAGAAAATACAAAACTTGGTGATTTCAAAACCTGGTCGTCGTAATCCTAAGACAATAAAAGATTTATATGCTCGAGTTGCTGCAATTATTAAGCAATATAAAGTTGAAGATTGTTTCAAAGTAAAATGTAGTCAAACTCTGGAAAAGAGGCGAGTACAAAAACATAAAAATCGTCCGGAAGAAATCCGACAAAAGATTACTTTATATCTAAAAATAAAAAGAAATGAAGATGTGATTGAACTGAAACAAAAAAGACTAGGCTGGCAATTATATGGAACAAATGTTCCACAAAACAAGTTTGAAACATCGGATTTGATAAAATCTTATCGGGACGAATATAGAATTGAACACTTGTTTGACTATCTCATTAACCGGGATGTAGGGTTACTTCCTATATACTTAAAAAAAGAAGAAAGAATAAAAGGACTAATCCGTTTACTAAGTTTAGCCATGAGATTTTCAATGTTAATACAATATGATGTAAGAATAAAGTTATCAAAGAATGGAGGCCAACTTAAAGGAATTTATCCAGGAAATAAAAATCGGAAAACAGATAGGCCTACAACCCCCATGATACTTCGTGCCTTCAAAGGTATCTCCGTAGTTTGGTTACAAACTGGTGAGGTAAATATTATTCAGTTGACACATTTGAAAGAAAACCAAAAAACGATTTTAAAATTGTTAGGAACACCTGATGTATACCAACGCACTTTAGAAGTTTTAAAAACTCATCCTAATTTACGCGAAACATGAGCTTAAGACAAAAAGTACATAAATAGGTGATAATCAACTAATCATTAACAAATAATATATTCGTAAAAAAATCATTCCGAATTTTCTAAATAATGAAAATTCGGAATGATTCATGGTTTATTTAAGTTTTAAAAAACCATGGCTTACCAACCTTTTTCAAATACTTTATTTATTTGACAGACTATAACGTAGGCCAACATAAAACTCTCGCCCCTTTGTCGGGCCCCATACAGAAGAAGTGTCAAAGTATGGGCTAAACGGATCTTGCCAACTGAGGATAGGCTGTTTTTGCCTGAAATCAAATATGTTTTCGCAGCCGGCATATACTTCAATCTTTTTAAAGTTGTAAGTAAATTGTGCGTTCACAATGGTATAAGGTGATGAAAAATCAGGGCGCTGAAATTCTTCAGGATTTGATTTTGTATCGGGCAACCGTTGTTCACCAAACCAATGTACATTTACATCAAAATGAAATTTATTTGTCAATGGTTTATAGCTGAAAGTGGTTAAAATTTTATGTGCCGGATTGAAAGGCAATTCCTGTTTTTCTTCTCCTATTTCCCGATAAACATCCAAATAAGTATAGCCGGTTTTAAGTTCTATCCGGTTCCATATTTTCAAATATATCTCTGCCTGAAAACCATTGCTTACACTTGTTCCTGTAAAGTTTTGGATAATAGCCTTTGTTGGGTCAGTGTCATAGTCGGGGAAAATTTGATTTTGAAAATCAGTTCGGTAATAGTCTGCACTGAAATAGCCTGAAAGAATATTTCCTTCAAATTTTTGAGTCAAATTAAGGCCATAGTTTATTGCTTCTTCAGGGTTTAGTTGTTCTTCAAAAATAATGTCCCTGGAACTGACAAACAAGCCGATATTTTCGCTAAATAAATTTACGGTACGCCAGCCTTTGCCAATACTTGCGCGAATTACTGTGTTGGGTGTCAGGTCATATCTTAATAATGTTCTTGGTGTAACTGAAAGCCCAAATTGATTATGATGGTCAGCACGAATACCAAAGATCCAGGTTATCTTATCATCGAAAAAGGACATTGTGTTTTCGGTAAAAACTCCGGGAATAATTTCAATTTTGTTATAATTTCCGGCATAAGATCTATGCAAGGTTGAGTCCGTAAAAGTGATGTCTTCGTTAAGCGACATATGCCTGTAACTTATGCCTGTTTTCAATAAATTATTTTCAGCATAGGATAATTCATGTTGAATATTTCCATAAAAATTAGTTTGCTGAGCATAATATTTAACGGTTCCAAAATAAGATTTTTGATCTTGATGAAATGCAGAAGCATATAAGACAACATGCTGCTGGTCATTGAATCGATAACCTGTTTTTGTCCAAATTTCCGGCTGGTTAAAGTTTACCGTTTGACCATATACTTTATCACTTCCTTTATCGGTTTTTGGATTAAAAAATGTCTGCCCTCCAACTCGCTGCTCATTTAAAAATCGTAACCCAACACTACTGTGCCAACCCCAATCGCTTTCAAGCCCGTACTTCCATTTGTTAAAGATCATATAGCGCGTCAGCAAAGGAAGGTCAAGAAAAAGGTCATCATCCTGATCAATTTTGTTGGCGGGTTGAACCGTATGGAAAGCGGTTAGATTGCTCCATTTGCCCTTTTTGAAAGCATAATTGGCATTGAATTGTTTTTCCATAAAGCTATTTAAATAAACGTTTAACAGCAACTTGTCCGTTTTATCGGGTTCTTTAGTTTCTACGTTTATTTGTCCACTAATACTTTCATAACCTTGTAAAACGCTGTTTGCACCTTTTGAAACAAAAATATTGTCCACAAGTGTTCCGGGAATTCCACTGATTCCGTAAGTATAAGTAAGCCCCTGAATCATTGGAAATCCATCAATCAAAACCTGGTTGTAAACTCCCGAAAGGCCTAAAATTCTAAGTTCTTTTGAATTGGTAAGAATGTTGGTCGTATGTGGCTGAACAGTAGTTTGTGTTCCAAAACAACCAGCCAAATCACAGCAAGCTGCTTTTCGGAGTTCTGCTTGTGTAATCATTTCTGTTTTAATAGGTTTAATATCTGAAATGATTACTCCCTCACGTTGTTCTGTAACGACAACTTCACGTAAGATTTCTGCTGCTTTTAGGTTAAATTCAATAAACGTTTGATTGGTGACTTCAATCGTATCAGCTTTATATCCCAGATAACTTGCAACTAGTTTTTTATTTTCAATCACCGGAATTGAAATATTAAACTCACCGTCGTTCCCTGTCGTTACGTTCTCGTTTGTGCCAAGCCAATAAACGCTCGCACTAATCAACGATTCTTTTTTATCATTGGTTACTTTTCCTGAAATGGTCTGTGCTGACAGCCCATGCGACAAAATCAGTAAACCAACAATGAAGATATATATTCTCATTGCTCGAAAATTAAAAATAGCAAGGCCTTTTTAACAAGACAGGCCTCGCAATTTTGATGATTTACAGTTTTACTTTATAAGGCCTGTCGGCTGGATTTTTACAACCACCCGTGTCTTCAATGGCAGAGTAGATTTGCTTTTCAGTTACCAGCGCGGGATCAAATTTTACTTCAAAAGCTGAAGTTGCTGCTGCTTTTTCTGCAGTACAGCTGCTTACACCTTCAAGCTTTTCTACGTTGGTAGAAATGCTTTTTAAATCCATTCCGCAGGTAATGCCTTTTACTTTAATAGTTATAGATTTTGTATTATCTGCCTCAGTCTCAGTCTCTGGAGTTACAGCAGTTACAGTAGTGCTTTGAGCAAAGGCAATATTTGGAATGACGATCAATGCAATGACAACCAAAATAGATAATTTTATAAATTTCATTTTTCTGAATTTAAATTGTTTAACAAAAGATTATATACCACTGTTTTGTTGTGATGTTGTGAAAAAGAATGCTAAACAATTTTAGGCGGTTGCCAAAAATCAGGGGGGAGTGGAGAAGTGAAATCGGACTGGAAATTAAAACCTTGTTTTGTTGAAATTTCAAGCTTTTTTAAGCGGTTGAATGTAAACGACTGACAAATTAATACACATGAATCGCAAACCTGAAAAGGATTGCACATACTACCGTCACAGTCGTTTTTTTGGTTTTGGTCAGATGAAGAAAAATCATTGCTGATTACAGGAGTACATTTCCCTGCACAACAACTTGTTGTTGATTCAGCCTGCAAGGTAGCCAAGTTTATAATTGGCTGAACAGCAAGTGAAATAACCATGATGACTAATAAAAGTGGTAAAATCTTCATCGTGCTACAAAAATAAGACTTATTTGGAAATAACGCAATAGAATATAGGTATCCGTATAGTTGTATTCCCTTTTCTGTTGATAAAATTACTGCTCGTATTATTAAGTTATGTTTTTATTGTGAGAAGGTTGAATATGAAAAAAACGCCTTTGAAGAAAACTCCAAAGACGTTTTGTATTTTCAGATTAGTTACTTTTATTGAATGACAACTTTTTCAATTGTAACACCATGATCTGTGCTTGCTTTTACAAAGTAGAAGCCAGATGGTAGATCTGAAACATCCATTGAAAATGTTTGCGTTGCGGTAGAAGTACTCACAGCTTTTCCGGCAACGGTACGTCCATCGAGCGTCAAGATGCTAATGGTAACATCTTCATTCTGAAGGCTACTGATAGCAAGATTAATCACATTATTAGTCGGATTCGGATAGACATTTAGAAAAACTGTTTTAGCAGGATCGTTAATGCTCGTAATCACCTGCGATTCAATAACAGTTCCTCTTGAAACGGGGCTCATGCAAGCCATATCTCCCTGATCTGAAGTAACACAAGCTTCACTGGTGTAATTGATCATATCCATGATTTCAATATCATCAACCCACCATCCGAAAGGTGGATTGTTAGTAGGAATGGTATTATCATCTGTTCCGAAACGGAAACGGATTTGAATTTCCTGTCCAGCGTATTCAGATAAGTCAGCATAAGAATCTATCCAGCCATTGCTGTTTCCTGTATATGCAATCAAATCTGGAATAGCAAAAGTTGTATATTGAATCCCACCGGGAGGATTTTTAAAAGTTTCATCAGCAGTAATTCGATCCCAAAATTCTCCATTAGCATCTGATGAGATTTCAACAAACCCACCATCTGCACCACTTTCCGTGTTATGTTTATGATAGAAGCGCAGAACCGGAAGATTACCTTCGACTAGAATCCTATTGGTTGGCTGCCCGGCTTGTAAAATTTGCCGTGACTCTAGTGCAATATTTTCCACAAACCAGCTGGTGATCCCACTATAAGCATCACTAGTTGTTTGAGCCCAGTAATTATTTTGGTTCATTGAAAGATCAGGATCTGGAAAAGGGAACCATAAATTTGGATCCACGTTTTCCACATCGTCATAAAAATTTCTTATAGAATAGTTGTTTTCATCTGTTGAAAGCTTATAAGTAAATATAATTTCATCAAGGTATTCCATTGTACCTAATTCGAAAGTTACCAAACCACCACTTACGCCACCTTCTATAACATTTCCAGATGCGCTTCCAGCAATATAACCAGTTCCATTTGCTATTTCGTCGCTGACAACGATTCCTGTTAAAGTTTCATTCTTGTGATTTGTAATTTTAATGGTAACATCTATGTTATCACCAGCCTCTACAAGTTGAGAAACCGTTTTTACAATTTTTAACTCTGCAATACAGGTTGGTAAAGGATCAAACGAAATGGTTTCGTCACCACGAGCACTAACGAGTCCTTGATCAGCGTCAATACCAACTCCTCTGCGAGCGAAAACTTCCCAAATAAGACACTGGTTGTCTCCATTATATAATGCTTGGTCCGCTGCTAAAATAGCATTTCGACCATCAACAAATCCAGGGGTGCAGGGTTGCATTTTCATTCCATCCATAACTAGTTGGATAGCCATATTATTTCCTCCTGTACCGTTCCACTGATCATCATCAAAGCCATATTCATCAACCATAGCCCAGTATAAATCCCAGAGCATAGTTGCCCATACGGAGCCAACACCATGTGGAATGGCTTGAGAAGATATGTCTAAATAAGTAAAGGGATTAACACCCATATCGGTAGAATAGCGGTAAGCACGTAATCCCAAACCATCGGTATCTTGTCCTTGTGCAAAAGCTCCAACTCCTCTTCCGGTCTCTCCTACGTCACCCGAATGTACAGTAGTAATTAAGGCAAAGAAATCACTCCAGCCTTCACCCATTTGTTCATCACCACCAAGACAGCCGGTATTAGAAGGTCCGCCAGTCAAACGATTGGAAATGCCATGGCCAAATTCATGAGCAATAATTCCATTGTCAAAATCTCCATCCAAAAATTCAGGACCTGGGTTTGCTGCAGGAGTTACAAGAGTTACTTCCAGGCCATTGCCGGCAAATTGACGAATTGTCTGACAATCTGCGACACCGATCATAACGGCAGGAATAGTAACTTGATTACCAACTGCTCCTGCACCCATACTAAAAGGATCAACATTAAAATTACAAACGATAACGGCTATCGCTCCTGCTTGCTCAGCTCTAAGGGCTTTGGCTCCGAATTCGCAAACTCCGCGATCTATTAATGCAATTTTGCCATTTAAGTCAGCAGGATTTGTATAATCTTGGCAGCCATCCGAATATGGCGATACTATATCATTAACTTCAATCACTTCTCCTGTAACAGGTATATCTGTTATTGCGGCTCCAAATTGTGCTGTTGATGAAGTGTACTCACCTGCTATTGAGCTAGGGGCTGTTACATTGAAAATTTTGGTGCCCTGATTAGCCCAAACATACATTCTCATCCTTGGCTTTTGGCCATCAGGTAAAGTTAGAAAATTGGCATTATCAACACCTGCTCCTGACTGAGCATGTGCAATGACTTCGTCATTTGCACCACCGCCATTTCCATAAGTATTTCTTTGAAAATTACCTGCAGGTTCAGTAAAACCATATTGATAGGTGAAATCATGCAAGATGTTATTCATATAAAATAAATTAACAACAGCTGCGTCAATATTGTCTATAGCTTCGGCATTAGAATCATATGGATAGTCAAACACCAAACTCATTCCGCCGTCAGGCTCATTATCACTTGAAACTTCGTCGGCATCTGTGTCTTCAAACGCATGGACATTATTTCCTCGTGTGATCGTGAACTCAGGGGTAGGATCACCGTTAATGTCATGCCATCCGTAAGGAGAAGCTATCGCATTAGCAGGGTCAACTACTAATTCATGAGGACCATGTATAGGACTTTCGGTAGGAACTTTAAATACACGATAAGAACCAGCTACTGTACTGCTGTTTATTTGTGAAAGTGCTTCTTTTACACTAGGTTCAGATTTAGGTAGAAAGCTTTCCGACTGGCAATGATTATTATGATTATGGAATGCGTCTTTTTCAAATTTGCAACGAATAACCATATCTTTTTTTTCTATAATCTGTCCTCTATTTGCGTCAATGTTATAATTCCAAGCTTCATCATTTCCTATCGGCACAACGATTAAATTCCAAGCTAAGAATATTTCAGAATCAATATTTTTGTAAGTTAATTCAGCAGTAATATCATAACTTGAAATGCCTGCTTTACCAAAACTAAAGAGATTAGTATTGCTATCTTGAATAGGTCTTGGAAGTTCTGCTGTAATATTTAAATCATTAAATACTTTTTGTAAAGCCTGACTGGCATTTATCGTTGCCGTTGTAGTAGGAACAGCAGTGCTTAAGTTCGGAAAAAAGCGTTTTCCAACATAAAGCACTTTTCCATCTTTTGTAATATTTAGGTTCAAAATAGCATTTTGTAATGCTATGCCTTGATGCCTTTGTTTGAAATATACATGAGTAACACCATTGTGTTTACTTTGATACATGTCAGAAATCACCATATCGGAGACATCAGATTGTGTAAGTTCCCATTTTTTGAAGTTTTGTTCGACATGTCGAAGAGCGATATCCAATGGGGTTTGAGATTGTGACCACGCGAAAAAACTGGTAAGCATAAATAGAGTAGCCAAAATCAAAGTTGTAAACTTAAATTTCATGTGAGTAAGCTGTTTTATGAATTAAATAAAATGTATTAGTTAAAAGTAACTGTAAAAATAGTTAAAAAAACCAAATTTGTTGTTTTTCTATATTGTCAGAATTTTATTCTTTACGACATTATTGAATATATATTTTAGATAATTTTAATTATTGTCGCCTGCCATATAAATTTTGGAGCAAGTTCTTGTTGACTTGAGTTATTTTATCGATTTTGTGCAGAACATGGCAATTGATAAAAAAACATTGATTTATGGGCGGCATCCAGTTCTGGATGCCATTAATTCTGGTACTCCCTTTGATAAATTAATTCTCCAAAATGGTGTTCAACGGGAGTTTGAATTGTCTATTAAACAGCTTTCAAAACGGTTTAATATTCCATTGCAAATTGTGCCAAAAGAGCGGCTGAATAAAATAGTCAGTGGAAATCATCAGGGTGTAGTTGGTTTTCTTTCAGTGGTGACTTATTATAGCCTTGATGATGTATTGCCTCTTATTTATGAAAAATCTGAAGTGCCTTTATTATTGTTATTAGATGGTATTACAGATGTTCGAAACTTTGGCGCAATTGCTCGTTCTGCTGAAATATGCGGGGTACATGCTTTGGTTGTTCCTAAAAAAGGATCTGCACAAATCAATTCAGAATCTATGAAAACATCAGCCGGAGCACTTTCAAAATTAATGGTTTGCCGCGAAAATAGTCTTGTCAATGCGATTGATACATTACAATTGTCGGGTGTTCAGGTTATTGCCAGCGATTTACAAGCCAATGAAAAGGTTTTTGATTTAGATTTGAAAGCTCCGTTGGCAATAGTTATCGGATCTGAGGGAAAGGGGGTTAGTCCATCTGTTTTAGAAAAGGTAGATCAAAGCTTTATTATTCCGCAAAAAGGAACTACCGATTCATTCAATGTTTCGGTAGCAACCGGGATCATTTTATACGAAGTGATGCGCCAAAGAGGTTGAGTATTTGATAAAAAAAACTCCCGAATTTGAGTGTTCGGGAGTTTGAATCAAAAAACAGCAGGATATGATTAGAGAGACTATCCAAATTTGTAAGGCTAACCTAAGCCTGTTATTCTTCTTGTTACTTTTAGCAATTTGCGCACTTCTCCAATTTCGATTATAAAAGGATCAAATTCTTCGTAATTGTCCGAAATCAATTTGAGGTGTGAGCAATTTTGATGGCGATCAAAACATCTTCTGACTCGCTTGACCCAGACGGATTGATTACTTACAACAGCATATACTTCATCGTCTTGCATTTCTTCAATGGCCTCCAGTGGGTTACAAATCACCATGTCTCCGGCATGTATCGTTGGTGCCATACTAGCTCCATTGATATTAAAAGCAATCAGATCTCCGCTAATTCCGGGAATGGCGAACCGTTCATTTTCTTCAATCAAATCAACACTTACCGTGTTGCTTGCAAATGCTTCAACATTTGTAAATAATATATTCGGTGAAAAATTTATTCCTAATGCCATTGCTAATTTTTGTTCTGGATCAGGGAGTTTCTTTTTATCAAAGGGGTTACCAATTCCTTGAAACATAAATGCTTCGCTTACGCCATACTTTTCACACAAATGTTTAACCTGTTCGTAAGTAATCTTTCTGGTTCCTTTGAGGTAATGGTCAATGATATGACCTTTTGTACCCAAATTATATGCAAAAAAAGTTTTGCTTTTCGAACGGTTACTTTTTACAATCTCTCCTTTTTTTACCAGTAAATAGTATACTTCGGCAAACCGTCGATTGAGTTCTAGTCTTTTATCCTTTTTTTGCATAACCAGAAGGTTGAACGGATTTAAAACTTGTTATTTTCTGTTTCAAATCTTACGCAAGATAAAACAAAAAATGTTTAAAACAAATAATTCAAAACAAATAATTTATAAAAATTATAATTGAAGTATTTTGCTTTGAATTGTGAAGGAACAGCAAGGGGTTGGTGATGGTATATAATGAAAAAAAATACTTTGAATTAGTCGATTTTTAAATTTGCAGATTGACCACTAAGGAGTTTCCAACCATCAGACCGTTTGATTATAGTTCCTGATTCGATAATGGCAACATTGTTTTCAAATCCAGCGGTGTCCGTTAGAACCCCTTCGACGATTCCGTAATAATTTGCGATTTTATTTGTTATTGGAATAATCTGCAAAGATTCCCAATGGAATTCCACTTTGTCAAAAAGCGTTGCATTGGTTTCCAAAATTGTTTTCACAGAATCATAAGCCAAAGCAGAAGTGTAACCGGGTGGCACCCAAAAAAAATCATTCGAATGATCGAGGTAATCAAATTCAGCAGTTAATCCATTTTCTTTGATTGATTTATGATAGTCGTCGAGCATTTGTTGTACTTCCAAAATAATTGATTCTTTGTTTGTTTCCTTTGGGTTTGGTGATGAGGTGCAAGCTAATAAAGTAAGTATAAATGCAAAACAAATATTTTGATAAATCATATCCTTTAGGTTTTGATTATACTTTTCAATTGTTTAAATAGATTTTAGATAGGATGTTCTTGAAATTAGAGGTTCAATTTTAAGAATAAAAAATGCCCATTTAACAATATTTAAAAAGTTAAATGGGCAAGCTTTTAAATCTATACAAATATCTTTTTATTACACATCGCTGATGCGTCTTATCAAATGATATAATCTTGTGTGCTCGTTGACTTCTTCTTCAAAAGGGTCAAATTCGAGATTGTTGGCTGAGATTAATTTCAAAGAGGTAACCCTTCCTTTTTTGTTAGGAATCTTCTGAACAAATTTTATCCAAAGTGAGCCATTGCTTTTTACAGCATAGATTTCATTGTCCTTAATTTCGTGGACACCATTGATTTGGCGGCAAATCACAATATCGCGATCCATAATAACGGGCTCCATACTGGTGCCTTCAACAGGAAAAGCAACGAGACCGTCACCGGTTACTCCCGGAAAAGAAAAATATTCATTGTCTTCTTTTGAGGAGCCGCCAACATCAGTGCCTGAGCCTGCAAAAGCCTGAACGGTTGTAAATAAAATATTTGCTTTACTTCTTTTGGCGTCTCCGGTCAAATTATTTTGAGGGAGCAGTTCAAAGCCAAAAGGAGTTCCTTCTCCATCAATGAGATAGGATTCATTGACTCCATAAATTCTGCAAATCATCCTTGCATGCCGATAATCGAGTACTCGTTTGTCATCTTCATTTAGAAAAGCACGAACAATATGCCCGTAACCGCGATTCCCCAAAATCTTTTCAGCGAAGTCACCCATTCCTTTTCCACTTCGGTCATTCAAAACGATGTCTCCTCGTTCTTCAAGCAGGTTAAAAACTTCGACAAATCTTTTATTAAGTTGGACTCTGTCTTCGCGAATCATAGTTAAAATTTTAAGTAAAAAAATAGGTGATTATTTGAGATGCAAGTTAAAACAAAAAATTTAATTAAACAAATAGTTTGTCAATAATTTGTTTTATATAAACAATTTATTGGGATAATTAAAGCTTGTGATAGTGTTTAAAATGGAACTATTTATTTTGAACAAGTTGAGAAAATAAACTAACTTGTAGGTGCCTCCAAATTCTATTTAATACAATGAAAAAACCAAAACGCCGCCTAGCTGCCATCATGTTTACAGACATCGTTGGATATACCGCGATGATGCAAAAAGACGAAACGATTGCGAATCGTTTAAGGAATCGTCACAAGGATGTATTTTCCAGGTTGACGGAGCAATATGGTGGAAAAATAATCCAGTATTTTGGTGATGGTACCCTGAGTATTTATCCAAGCGCAGCTGCTGCGGTTGAATGTGGAGTCGCCTTGCAAAAAGAATTGAAAAAAGAACCTCCGGTACCTATCCGTATCGGTATTCATACCGGGGATATTACTTACAGCAAAGAGGAAGCATATGGCGATGGTGTCAATGTAGCTGCAAGAATAGAAACACTCAGTATTCCGGGTGGGGTTTTTATTTCCGGGAAAGTATACGATGATATTAAAAACCATTCATGGCTTCGCGCACGCTCGCTTGGAGCTTTTGGCCTGAAGAATATTCAGGAGGATATTAAAGTTTATGCCGTGGAAAATGAAGGAATTACAGTTCCTGAATATGTTCCAAAAAAAATAGTGGTTCAAAAAACAGATGACCGAAAGAAAGTTAGAAAAGGGAAGCGCAAGTTTAAGGCAGGCATTTTGGCCTTGTTCTTTGGTGTGTTCGGTGTACACCGGTTTTACCTGGGACAACGCGATCTGGGTATTTTATATTTGTCAGTCAGTTTAGTTGGAATGTTCACTTTTTCATTTTTAGATTTCCTTGTTGGATTGATGTGGGTAATTGGTTTTGTAGATGCGATTCTGCTTTGGACGATGTCAAGAGATACTTTTAATTCAAAGTTTAATCCGGAATATGAAGAGAGTCAAACTAAAGTACAAGTTGAAAAATTGGATCAAAAAGCTTTTTTGAAAGGACAATTTGATCTGAATTTTCAAAAAGCAAAACGCTATTATCAGAATTACCAGTATCAGGATGCGGCTGAAAACCTTGTCAAAGCATTAGAAATTAAATACGATGAACCGGAAGCTCATTTTTTGCTTGCACGATGTTATTCTATTTTGGAAAACGCCGACAAAGCTTTTGCACATCTCGATGCTGCTGTAGCGTTCGGTATGAAAGATGACAACCAAATCAGACAACATGAGGATTTAGCATTTTTGCGCATTCAGCCTGGATTCGATTCTTTTGCTAAAAACGGTTTCCGTATGTTGGAGAAATTGCCCAACCTGCCGCCAAAGGAGAAACATGCCAGATCTCAATCTGACCCGGATTTGCTGGAACAACTCAATAAATTACATAAGCTATTTGAAAACGGAACCCTTACAAAAGAGGAATATCAAGAGGAAGAGCGCCGCCTGACTCGTCCAGGCACTGATAAATCATAAGAGTAGATAAAAATGGAAAGTGCTTATAACAACTCCTGAATTTCTTTCACAATCATGCTATAAGCATCGTCGGGATTTTCCCAACTACTGATTGCTTTTCCAACCTCTATGCCTTTACGAGGGAGGATCGGATCCATTTTTGTCAAATCTGGTGAACTTTCCTCCCAGTTGCATGTGCGTGTGATAATAGGAATCACTTTGGCACTTTTATCCTTGTGCTTTTTTAATGCGACTTTCCATTCTCTTTTAAAAACGGAATCAGAAGCCAGAAAATCGGCACTAACCAACAAAAGGATAATATCGGCACTTTCCAGGTTTTCTAAAACGGTGGCATCGACATCTGAACCAGCCTCAATCAGCCCTTCATGCCAAACGTCAGCAACTAGTGGTTTTAGGTTTTTAACCAGCTCAGTTTTAAATTCGTCATCTTTGGGATCAGCAGCGATAAAAAGTTTTTCCTGTTTAACATCTTTAGCTGTTTCAGGTGAAAGTTCGTTGTACTTTTCTTTCAATTCGGCGACAAATTTATCAGCGTTTTCTGTGATGAAAGAAAAGCGGAAAGAGCTTTCGTAAAAGTCTTTTGTTTTAGCCTGCAATTTTACGGATTCGTGAGAGTGCGCCAGGATATTACATTCTTTTTCGAGGTTCATCCCTTGTAAAAGAAGGCGCAGGTTCCATTGTTCCCAATCAAAACCTAAAAACAAATAGGTTTTGCGGCTATCCAATTGACTCAGCAGCTTTGGAGGTAATGGCGGTTGATCTTTAAGCACATTTTTGAGAAATTCCACTTGATCTGATTCAGTGAGTACAAGGGAACCGGCTTGCTCGTAATAGCCAAAAAGGTTGAAAACCAAAGGAGCTTCTGCTGTTGGTGTATCAAATTCTTGTTTTTGTTCTTTTCGGTAATCGTACCAGGCGTGGATTGTTTTAAATTTACCTGCTTTTTTTAAAGCATGTACGATGGCATTATCGGGAGAAGCGTTTATTACCAAATTTATTGGAAGCTCTGCAAGCATTTGCTGGACTGAATTGAACTGACCTTCGTACTCTTTATAAAAATTTTTAGCTTCAAATCCAGGATCGGAGGGCGCAACATTTGGTATAGTTGTGTAGCGCTGCATGATATAGGTCAAATTGCCTTCATGCGCTTTGTCATAAACTATTTTCTCCTTTTTCAACTCCGCGGTAAGTGTTTTGGCAAAAGCTTCATAAAGTGATGATCCGCCCTTTTTTACTGTCGAAATGTTGGGGCCAAGCAAGACGATGCAAGAGCCATTTTCGATCGCTTCCAGTAAATTGTTCCATTGTCTAGGTTCTAGTGACATGTGTGTAGATTTTTAGCTTTTTCCTAAAACTGGTGGTGTTATTATAAATGGTACGTTTTGATAAATAAATCATTGGTTACTCGATCACTTAAGTTTTTTTTCAATTTTTGCAAGCCTGGCATTTGTAGCTATTCCAACCAAATTGGCTCCATTTTCAGTATTTTTTGCAACTCTGATTTTATCGATAAAGTCCTGAACTTTCGTTTTATTTTTATTTAAAATTTCAGCATCTAATTGTTGCAGAATATAAATGATTTGGTAAAGGCTATTTAAATTTCCCTCATTGATTTTATCTGTAGTAGAATCAAGTATTTCAGAAACAAACTCGCTGTCATTTCTATATTTTCTTAAAATAGAACTCGTTGTTTTTGTCCTTTTTCCTTCGTTAGGGTCATATATCGCAGCTATTAATCTCTCATGGTCCGTATGTAATTCAGAACTTTCTTTGGCTTTCTCTTCTCGAATCTTTTCTTGAGTACGATCTTCAATTTGCTGCTCAGCATCTTTTTCAGATAATCCCTTATCCTCTAATAATTCAATGGAAGACTTCAATGCTTTTTCTTTTATATCAATAGAATCCTCTGCTGCTACCAATGCTTCTTGCTTTAGGTCTAATTCAATTGCTGTTGCTTTAAGTTCTTCTAAAGCTTTATCAGCTTCCCACCAATTCCAGCCGGCGAAAGCGGCAAAAGCAGATAATAAAAAAATGACAGTAGTCAATCTAACAATTTTTAACTTTCTCTCCCTTTGAATTCTCTCCTGCTCTTCTTCCTTCCTTTTTTGTTTTTGTTCTTCGATGGCCGTTATATGTTCTTCTTTGATCCTCCTTTTTCCAAAGGCTTCCAGTATTGGTTTGACCAAGGTGTCGTGGCTGATTTCGTAGGTACGTCCAAGTCTGGTATCTTCGGGACGGATCAATCGGCTGGTCAATAGTTTTTCTAACAAATCATCACTGATATTATATGTTTCTTTTACAACCGCTTGAGCTACTCCGATTCGCCTTTTGTTGACGATTAGGCCTTCCTCCAGAAGCTTCCGGGCAGCCATTTGCTCTTCGTCTGTGCCGAGTAGTGAAACCTGTGTGTTGTAATAATTTTTTAAAATTTCCCGGATGCCTTGCTCCTCGCCGAGATAATCTGGCGTGACTACTATATTTTTGTTCCCTTCAGCCTGTTCTTTTTTTATTTTTCTTTCGATGTATTGGCAGATGATCTGCAATTGGAAAGATTCAATCTCACCGAATTTATTGCTCAGTTCTTTTTGTATCTTTTCAATCGTCTCCGGAGCGTAGCTAAAAGGTGCTGTGAAAAATTCTTTTCCTTCCAATGCCGCCGGCTTTTCAATACCTTCTTTAGCCTGCTGGATTTTCAGGGGTTTTAATTCAAACCGATTTTGCAGGATGGACGGAATTTCATGTCGCAAGGAGTGTAAGTTACTGATAAAGTCAGAGCGGATAGCGAAAACAATTTTGACATCTGGTGGCCGGAACCAGTCCATTAATTCTTTGGTTCTTTGACTGCGCGGAATTTCGTTGAGCGCTTCTTCAATATCAGCGGGAAGCCGGTTATCGATCAAATCTCCAATATGAGTGGCCCATTCTTCCTTCACATCTTTGGGGTGATTGAACAATTCCTCAAATTGGTCGAAAATCAATACAGGGGTTGCAGCTGCTCCATCAGGCGTTTTGAAAGAGGAGGCTTTAACATATTCCCATATTTTATTACTGGTTCTATTGCCGAATTTTTCAAATATATCGTTATCAACAAAAGGCTCAAGGTCGCTTAAAACGGAATTGGTGGGAGCAACAGATATGTCTTGTAATCTGATAATAAACGGGTAATAATGTTGTTTTAGCAACAGCGGGTTGACTCCTGCTTTAAGCAAAGAAGTCTTCCCGAGACCTGATTTACCAAAAAGGACGACCAGCGGTTTGATCTTGATTAAATTATAGAGTTGATCAATTTCTTTACTGCGACCATAAAAAAGTCTTTGATCGTCAGGTTCAAAGGAGCGTATTCCTGGGTAGCGGTTTTTTCCTTGGGGCATGTTTGTTTAAAATAATCTGATTCTCAATAAAAGCGTTAATTGTCTGTTTACTACAGATTAGAATAAATTTAGATATTTTATTTGTAATTGGAACAATTTCAGAACAATTTTATTGATTTCCCAAGCTTTATCTGTGCTATTGATCGCTTTTGCATTTAGGGCCAGGATGTTTAAAACTCCAAATAGGAGAGAATATCCAACATCGTCAAACAATGCTGCTTTCAAAGTAGATCCAACAATTTTATTACGTTTCTTGCCTATGATTTAATTGCATTTGGCCCTCCTTTCAATGGAGTCATAGTGTTCTTCGAGTGTGGAATAACTTTGTAAATATCAGGCCATTGTGTTACCTTCGTAAGATTTCCACGCCATGAATAATTTGTATTGTTAAAATGTGCCAGTAGAACTGTTTATTACCATTTTTAGGCCTTCCAATCACTGCATCATGAAAATAACACCTCCCAAATTCCTTCTTTTTCTTTTACAAGTTTTCTTTGCAAATGTCCTTTATGCTCAAAACTTAGTGCCTAATCCTAGTTTTGAAAATTATAACCCGTGCCCGACTTGGTATGGTCAAATGGGAGTGGTCGACGATTGGTATCCTGCTACTTTGGGATCGTCAGATTATTTTAATGCTTGCTTTATTGACGTCATTCCACCTGATACAGGCCCTGATGTTCCAATTAATTTGTGGGGCATCCAGGACGCATTGACAGGCGATGCTTATGCAGGGTTTTACGGCCACTTTGGGACTTCGAACAGTAATGAATATATTCAAACGGTGCTTACTGAACCTTTGATTGCCGGAGAGTGCTACGAACTTGAAATGTTCGCCAGTCCTGGAGAAACATATTCCAATTATGGGATCAGCCATATTGGTATTTATTTATCAGAAACACCGCCTGATGATGTTTTTGGGGTTATTACTGCTACTCCTCAAGTGTATTATAATTTTGCGGTCATAGATACCCTAAATTGGACTCAATTGATAGGAACATTTATGGCTGAAGGAGGTGAGCAATATATTACTATTGGTAGTTTTTTTGAATTTGGCGAATATGATATTGAAACGCTAGGAGACCCACAAGGAGGTTCACTTGCATCCTATTATTATGTAGATGATGTCAGGGTTGAACTCACTGAAAACCAGGGGACTTTAAATCTGGAAGCCGAAATCTGTGATGGAGACTGTTATGAATACGACGGAAATCAATACTGTGCTCCCGGGACTTATCAAATTGCGATTGATGAGGTTTGTTACAACTTAGCAATTCTGACGATTACTCTAAAAGAGCCAACTACAGCGATTATTGCAGAACCAGAGATTTTAGAGTGTGATGACTTTTCAATATTTCTGGATGCTTCGGGATCTTCTTCAGGCCAGGGAATTATTTATCAATGGACAGGACCAAATAATTTTAATTCAAACGAGCAAAGTCCTGAAGTTTTTGAAGCAGGGGTTTATACCTTAATTGTTAGTGAAGGAGGGTTCTGTTCTTCAGAAGCGAGTGTTGAAGTAACGGAGATTATTGTTCCACCAGACATTTTTACTGAAGTAGACGGAATTATTGATTGTAATAATTTACCCGTATACTTAAACGGGTCATCCAATACGCCGAATGTGACTTATCATTGGGTAGGGCCCGGTGTTGATGTTTATAATGAGACAACTAGTACAAATCAGGCTGGAACCTATACGCTGACTGTTTCGACCATTGGAGGCTGTACATCTAGTGAAGAAGTTACCGTTTTAGAGGATTTGACACCGCCTGATATATCTGCTGAAGTAAATGGAATCATCGATTGTAATAATCTGGTCTCTATATTAAACGGATTCTCAAATACGCCGAATGTAACTTATCATTGGGTAGGACCAGGATTAGATGTAGAAACACAGTCTGCCGCTGCTACTCAAGCCGGCACTTACACGCTTACTGTTACAAATACAGGAGGTTGTACAAACAGCGAAGAAGTCATCGTTTTCGATAATTTGGAACCACCAGATATTTTTGCTGAAGTCCAGGGAGTTTTGGATTGTAACAATTCATCGGTTATTCTTACCGGAAGCTCTGTAACACAAGGAGTTACTTATAATTGGATTGGACCGGGTTTTAATAGCAACCTTCCACTTACCAGTACTGATCAGCCAGGTGTTTATACGCTCACCGTAACGGCTCCAAATGGTTGTACAAGTAGCGAAGAAGTTATCGTTTATGATGATTTAGAACCGCCAGATATTTTTGCGGAGGTTTTGGGCGTGTTGGATTGTAATAATTCAACGGTAGTATTATCCGGAGGTTCTGCAACTCAAAACGTAAGTTTTGTTTGGTCAGGACCAGGCCTAAATGATAATATCCCAGTTACGAATACCGACCAGCCAGGTAATTATATATTTTCTGTTTTAGCCCCAAATGGTTGTATCAGCACATTAAATGTTGAGGTGATCGAAGAAAATACTCAACTTGATATTTCAGCGACGGTTGATGGAATATTGACTTGTGAAAATGAAACAGTCACGCTGACAGGAAGCACAGAAACCCAAAATGTGACTTATCAATGGACAGGTCCAGGCTTGCTCGATACGATCCCTGTGATTGAAGTAGAACAGGCTGGTGAATATACTTTTTCCATTTCCAACGGAAGTGGCTGTATGGCTGACACGACCATTTTGGTTGTTGAAAATATTGAAACTCCGGAGATAATTATCAATCTTCCAGATACTTTAAATTGCAACATTCTTTCTGTTGATCTTGATGCCAGCAATTCAAACGGAATGGGCAATTTGATTTTTGAATGGCAAAACGAAAATGGCGATAGTTTAGGAAACGATTCGGTTTTAAATGTAGATACAAGTGGAAATTATACATTAATCTTAATGGATGAAGAAAACGGCTGCACGGAGCAGTCAAATATCGAAGTTTTTGAAGATACGGAAGAGCCGGTTTCAACCATTAGTTCAACCGGGGAATTAGATTGCCAAACTAGTTCCGTGACCCTTGATGGAAATAGTTCAACGGGAAATCCTTTGAATTTCCAATGGCTGGATGAAAACGATGAAATTATTTCAAATGATACTTCCATCGATGTTTCAACGGCTGGAATTTATACGCTTCTGGTTTCAAATACGACTAACGGTTGCACAAATTCTTCAACTATCGAAATTGAGATCAATGCTGAATTGCCTACGGCAATTGCTGAAACCAGTGATCTTTTGGATTGCAACATCACCGAAGCTGCTTTGGATGGAACGGGTTCCAGCGAAGGAGTCAACATAATTTATGAATGGCAGAACCCATCCGGCGATTCGATTGCCAATGTTTTGCAAACCTCGATTGATGAGCCGGGGATTTATACCCTGATTGTTTTTAATACTGAAAATGGTTGTTCGGCTTCAGCAAGTCTTGAAGTTTTCCAGGATATTGAAACGCCAATTGCTGTAACCGGAGAAGATGAATTGATCACCTGCGACGAATCGACGGTGACTTTGGATGGCAGTGCTTCGAGTATTAGTTCTGGGATTTTAACTTTCCAATGGACCAACTCCAATAATCAAATGATCAGCGATTTGGAAACCGTTGAAGTGAACGCTGCAGATATTTACACTCTGACCGTTATAGCTGAAAACGGCTGCTCCGCCAGCGATGAAACCGAAGTAACGCTGGATACCAATATCCCCGTCGCTGATCCTGGTGCGGGCGGAACTTTAAACTGTGAAATTGAAATCATCACTCTGGGAGGAAACGAAACAAGCAGTGGAATCAATATTGAGTATCAATGGCTTGATGAAAGTAGCAACGAGATTGCAACCACTTCAACCACGGATATTTCAACTCCCGGAACCTACACTTTGATCGTCACCGACATTTCAAATAGCTGCTCCATTTCTGCTTCGATTGTAATTCCACAGGATATTGAAACACCGATTGCTGAAGCCGGAAATAATGAAACTTTGAATTGTTTAGTACTTGAAACACAACTAGACGGAAGCCAAAGCAGTGCTGGTCCTGAGTTTGAATACGAATGGTTAAATTCAAACAGCATCGTCATTTCAAACGAAGTCACGTTTTTAACCAGCTTGCCGGATACCTACATTTTGATCGTCACCAATACGGAAAACAGTTGTACAGCCGAATCAACCGTCGAGATTGATCAAAACATCGAAACACCAATTGCAGATGCAGGAAACAACAGCACACTAACTTGTGATATCAATGAAACTACTTTAGATGGCAGCAGTTCTTCTGGAAATAATCTTTCTTTTGAGTGGTTTAACTCCTCGCAGGTTTTGGTTGGAAACCAAGTGATTATCCAGGTTTCCGAGGCTGGTATTTATGATTTAATCGTCACCAATGACGTGAGTGGTTGCACTGCTCAATCCAGCGTTGAAGTAATTCCTGATGATAATCTGCCAACGGCAATTGCAACAGCTGATGCTATTTTGACTTGTGAAAATATCGAAGTGATCATCGACGGAAGTTCATCTACAAGTATCAGCGGAAATATAGGGTTTGAATGGTTGGATGATAGCGGAATGGTTATTTCCACCCTTGAAAATGCAACTTCGAATTCACCGGGGATTTATACCCTCATTGTTACAGACACCGATAATGCCTGCTCTATTTCAACGACTGTGGAAATCCAGCAGGACATCGAAGCTCCGATTGCCATTGCAGGAGAAGATGAAACGCTGATTTGTGGTCAAACAGATTTGATGCTGGATGCAGGTGCTTCAACTGGGCAAAACTTAAGTTTTGAGTGGCAGGACAATGATGGAAACATCATTGCTAATTCAGCTCAGACAAGTGTTTCTACCGGTGGAATTTATATTGTAATTGTTACCAACACCGAAAACGGCTGCATGGATACTGACGAAGTTGAAATCACTCCGGACACCAATTTACCAACGGCCGATGCTGGAAATAGTGAAACACTCACCTGTGATTTAACGCAAATCACACTCGACGGAAGTGCTTCCAGCGAAGGGCAAAACATTGAGTACCAATGGCAAAATGCTGGCGGAGATATTATTGCAACTACTCAAACAACCGTTGTTAATCTACCCGGAACTTACATTTTATTCGTTTTAGACACAGATAATAATTGTCAATCTCAGGATCAGGTCATCATTAATGAAAATATCGATTCGCCAACCGCGCTTATTGATTTTGTAGCCAATCAGGAAATTGATTGTAATAATTCAACTATCGTTTTGGATGGAAGCGGGTCAATGCCTTTTGGAACGCTAAACTTTGAATGGACAACGAACGATGGAATTATTCTTTCGGGAGAAAGTACTCCAAATCCTGAAATGGGACAAGCCGGGACCTATATTTTGACCATTATCAATACCGAAAACGGTTGTACCGATTCTGAAACCATTGAGCTTGTTGAAAACCTGGAAACCCCAACAGCCCTCATCAACCAGCCCGAGATGCTGACTTGTGTTGTTGAAGAAATTCATATCGATGCAACAGGATCTTCAAGCAGTGGTAATTTCATCTATATCTGGACCTCCAATCCAGCCGGAGGAATCATTGCAGACGAAACTACTTTGCAACCAACTGCAAATCAACCGGGGAACTATACTTTGACAGTCCTCAACAATGACAATGGCTGCCAAAGTACAGCCCAGATCAGCGTTTTGGAAGACATCACTTCGCCAACAGCGATAGCAAATTCTGACGAGGAATTTGATTGTATAACCGAAAGCATCACTCTCGATGGAGAAGGCTCTTCGATTGGTAATCCCTTCATTTACCAATGGTCAGGAGCTGGTTTGATTGAAAATGAAAATACGTTAAATCCAACCATTTTCCAATCAGGGAACTACACTTTGCAAGTCACCAATACTGAAAATGGTTGTACCCAAACGGCAGCTATTTTGGTAGAAGAAGATGATAATATTCCAACAGCCGCGGAAATTGCCATCAATGATCCGCTTTGTTTTGGTCAAAGTGGAAGCATTTCAATCATAGCTGTAACAGGCGGTCACGAGCCTTATTTGTATTCCATTGACGGAGGGCAGAATTTTAGTCCGTCGAGTACTTTTTCAACCTTGGCTCCAGGCGATTACACCATACTGATCCAGGATGCGATTGGTTGTGAATATGAAGAAAGTGTTTTCATCGAAACACCAATTCCGGTTGATGTTACTTTAGCACCGGAAGTAGTTTTAGAGTTGGGGCAGGATTACCAACTCACTGCAAATTCCACTATTCCGCTTTCACAAATAGATACAATTATCTGGTCACCATTTGACAACTTGAGTTGTACCAATTGTCTCGATCCGAGAATAGAAAGTGTTTTAAACGAGATCGAATATTCCGTCACGATTATCGACGAAAATGGATGTGAAGCAAGTGACCGAATCATGCTGAGAGTAGAGAAAACAAGAGAAGTTTTTATACCAAATGTCTTTTCACCGAATGATGACGGCACCAACGATAAATTCATGATTTTCGCAAACAATGACAAAATAAAACAGATCAACACTTTCCAGGTTTATGATCGTTGGGGAGAGCAAATATTTTTAGCTGAAAACTTCCAGCCAAATGACCCGATATTCGGTTGGGATGGAACACTGAATGAAGAAAAACTCAACCCGGCCGTTTTTGTCTATTTCGCAGAAATCGAATTTATTGACGGAGTCATCATTTTATACAAAGGTAATGTGACGCTGATGCAGTGATTTTTAAAAATAACTCTTCTCTTCCTCCACAAATCACAAAAGGATTTGTGGAGGCTATTTTTTCAAACGTTGAACTACGTCTGATCTAATGCAACTTTCATCGAATTAAGATTTAAGATTTTGTGAAATTGGAGCACTATTGTAGCATTTTAAATGTTAATCCGTAATTTTGCACCTTTACAAAAGATCACTAAACGAAAACATACAGAGCTCCCAACTAATGTCCACAGATTCCTCTGAAAACTTTGCTTCACTTTTACAATCAGGTGACGAAGGCGCTTATCAGGCGATTTTTCATCAGTTTTACATTCCGGTTTGTAAAGCAATTCAACGGTTTATTCGTGACAAAGGGATCGTGGAGGATTTAGCGCAGGATGTTTTTGTTCGATTGTGGGAGCGGCGCGAACAGATCAATATTACAACATCTTTGGGAGCCTATCTCCATCGAATGGCGGTCAATGAAGCCTTGACTTACCTTCGCCGGCAAAAGAAATTTCAAATAAACGATTTAGAAGACCGGGACTTCAAAGCCAAGGAACACACTACTGATCAGGTCATGGAAGGAAATGAGTTAAAATCAAATATTTTGGCAGCCATCCATCAACTTCCTCCAAGATGTCAGACCATTTTTAAGATGAGCCGGTATGAAGAAATGACTTACAAACAAATTGGAGAGCAGTTGGATATTTCTGTGAAAACGGTAGAAAATCAAATGAGCAAAGCGTTGAAAATTTTACGTGGATTGTTGCAAAACTACCTTCAATGGATGGTTTTGTGTATTGGTATATTTTTGTAATGAAATCGAAAGTGGAGATCCTTTATAAAAAAATAAAAAAAATTAAATCGGAATAGGGGGGGATAGAAAAAATTGCATCAAGTACATAGAAAAGGGTTTTTAATATGGATGACAAGTACTTTTATTTAACTTCAAAATATCTGTCTGGCGAAATCGCAGAAGCGGAACAGCAGGAGTTGTTTGCGTGGGTCAACGAGACGGAAGTTAATAAAGTTGCGTTCGAAGAAATGCAGGAATTGTGGAATTTAAGCGGTGAAATTGAAGAAGGGTTTGATACAGATATTTCTGTTGCCTGGGAAAAAGTGGCAAAAAGAACGATAAAAAAGGAGGCAAAAATTATTCGATACCCCTGGCAGCAACTTTTACGAATTGCAGCTGTCATTGCAATAGTTGTCGGAGCTTATTGGGCGATTGACAATTGGAATCAAAAAGTTGAAGACATTGTTTATAATACAGGAGCAAGTGAAAAGACAGAAATCAATCTTCCCGATGGCAGCAAAGTTTGGCTCAATGAAAATACGGAAATCACTTTTGCAGAAAAATTTGAACCACGCATCATACGTCTTGAAGGTGAAGCTTTCTTTGAAGTTGAGCATTTAACAGAAGATCAGCCTTTTGAAATATTGAGTGGGGAAACAAAAACCACGGTTTTGGGAACATCATTCAATGTGAGAGCTTATGCAAAGGAAGATCTTGTAGAAGTAACAGTAGAAACCGGAAAGGTAGCGTTTGAAAAAATTGCCGAAAAAAAGGAGGACGAAGTAAAAGCAGTAAGCGTTCTATTAAAGGCAGGAGATTCGGGAGTATTTGACAAAATTGATGATTCTTTAAATAAAAAGGAATCAAAAAATGAAAACGCGATTTCATGGAAGACTGGCCAATTGACTTTTGAGAATACGGAACTGCGGGAAGTGAAAGAAGTACTGGAGCGTTATTTTGACATAAAAATCAAAACGTCTGACGAAAAAATATTGAATTGTCACTTTACCGGAGTATATCAAAAGCCGGAGCTTGAGCAGATTTTAGAGGTTTTGAAGTTTTCGCTGAATGTTGAAATAGAAAATGAACAAAACGAATTTACACTGAAAGGAGAAGGTTGTAACTGATTTTATAAAAAACAAAAATGTTGAAACCTACTATTATATCATTACTTTTTTGCCTAAACGGTTTGGTGCTTTTGGCACAATCTGTTGCGATGGATCGCGAAGTAACGCTCCAGTACGCAAACGTGCAATTAGGCGATGTACTTGCAGATATCAGCAGAACGTATAATGTATATTTTGCTTATAGCAATGATTATGTTCCTCTTGAGCAACGAATCAATTTTCGGGTCAGAAAAAAAGCGCTTTCTGAAGCCTTGGACCTACTGTTTGTAGAGCTTTCCATTGATTATACAAGCATCGGAAATCAGATCGTTTTGAAGCGCGGCGAACCACGACAGATCAATAAAAATGAAACGCCTCCGCCTTCGAATAACGGCAACTATTACGGCATGAAGGATGATCTTGAAAATAGCGGTGAATTTACGGCTTTCGTTGAAGGGGTTGAATTACTTGATCCCATCCAAAGAGAACAGATTCCATTAATGGCACTGCCTTATGAGTGGAGCAAACAGGATAACGAAATTTTATATGCTCCGCTACTTCAGCCCCAGCTTGTTGAAAAAGAACCTTTTATCACGGCACAGGTTTCTTTGGTTCCTTCACTTGGGACGAATGGTTATAAAAGTGATGAAAAAACGAATAACATTTCATTCAACGTGCTTAGCGGTAGAAACGGCGGCGTTCATGGCGTTGAGATTGGGCTATTGACTAACCATGTTCGGAATGATGTGAGAGGAGTACAAGTTGCAGGTCTGGTAAATACAGTTGGAGGAAATGTTGGAGATAGCAAGTATACCAACGAACAAGGAAAATACATGGTTGGCGTTCAGGCAGCAGGTTTGGTCAATATTGCTGACAATGTCAATGCGATACAATTCGCCGGATTAGTCAACGTAACTAAAAAGCACTTTGACGGAGTGCAGCTTGCCGGATTGGTCAATTCGGTTGGCGAAGATGTAGGCAGTAGCCATCCAGTAAAAGCGCTGCAAATCGCTGGCTTAGTCAATACAGCGAAAAATGCCAACGCTGCTCAACTCGCAGGCTTGATAAATGTTTCAAAAGGACAATTTTCCGGAGCTCAACTTGCTGGAATTGGTAATAATGTTTTGAAAGATGGAAAAGGAGTACAAATAGCCGGAATTTACAATGTGAACCATGGCGACGGACAAGTTCAAATTGCAAACATTACGAATATTGCAGATGATATTGAGGGCGCACAGATCAGCTTGATTTTTAATAAAGCCGAAAAAGTGAAAGGGGTACAAATTGGATTGATCAATGTTTGTGATACGACAAGCGGAGGATCTTATGGCTTGATCAATATTGTAAAAAAAGGTTACAACCGTATTGAACTTGGAGGAAACAGTACTTTGGGCGCACAGGCTGCTTTGAAGCTTGGCAGTTACAAATTTTACAATATTTTTCAGGGTAGCAAAAGAGTTTCAAACCCTGGCTGGTCTTTAGGATATGGAATCGGGACGGCAGTAATAATGAGTAAAAGGACGCTGTTAAATTTAGAACTGATTGCCAGCCATGTGAATGAACAAAATAGCTGGACAATAGAGCTCAATTTACTCAGCCAGCTAAGAATGGCAGTTGAAGTCAGGTTGGGCAAGCGATTTAGCTTTTTTGCAGGACCAACATTTTATGTGATGTTTTCTGATCTTTATGATCCAGATACGGGTGAATATGGCAGTTCGATTGTTCCTTATACAATGATTGCAAAAACGAAATATGAACCAACTCAAACAGATATTAAAATGTGGATTGGCTTCAATGCCGGCGTACGATTTTAAACAAGCTTAAAAAGAGTATTTATTAATAATATAGCCCAAGACTTTAAAGACAAGTAAGTTATATTCAAAGGAAAAAAACTACTTGTTCATCCAATTTTTTAACACCTTTTTCTTACCTGAATTTATAGATTATTTTAATGAAACGCTATAGTGTTCAAAGCATATTGCCATGCTTATTATTAATGAAATTTTAATAAAAAAATTTAAAATAAAAACCTAATAACATGAAAAACTGGATATTATTTTTCGCACTTTGCTTGAGCAGTATTACGCTGTTTGGTCAGCAACAAGAAACCCTTTTTGGTAAATCTAGAGTCATTGGTGCCTTTGGCGGACCGATAGTAGATTACAATTTTGCAAACGATAACGTACAAATTTCTTTTGGAGGCGGAGGTGCTTTGATCGTAGGCAATTTTTTCTTTGGCGGTTATGGAATGGGATCTACCAGTCAACGATGGGACGATAACGCTGATCCTTTTAAAATAGATTTGGGTCACGGAGGTTTCTGGATTGGAGGAACGTATCCTTCTCATAAATTAATCCACCTCTTTTCGAGTGTCAAAATTGGCTGGGGAGCAGTAGGCATCAAATTTTATGATAATAGTGATGCAACCATTGACGATAACGTATTTGTACTGACACCGGAAGTGGGAATTGAATTGAATATTTTCCGCTGGTTGAGATTTGCAGCAAGTGCTAATTATCGCTGGGTGGATGGAATTGACCCTTCTATTTCCGGTCTCGATAGAACCCATTACGATGGTTTTGGTACTACACTTACCTTCCGTGTTGGAGGCTTTGGAAGCAATTGGAAGAACTGGGACGATTAATCTATTCTTTAATAAAATGGAGCCAAAAGGTTTTGTCAGCAAATGAAAAGCAAAACCTTTTGGCTCCTATATCTTGGCTTTAAAATATAGTTTAAAAACTTTTTTTGATTTTTAAAACAGCTAAAACGACATGCTTTTAGCTAGTGCTCCTTTACCCTTTTCTAAAATTAAATATTAAATACAAATAATTGATCATCAATTGATTAAAGTAAAACCACTTAATAATGAAAACTTTTTTAATCGCGATTTTTAGCTTAGGATTTCTTTTATTTTCTCAATCTAACATCGCCCAAACGCACACTCAATCCGTCAAAGGAACTATCACGGATAAAGATTCCAAAATGCCTTTGATCGGAGCAAATGTTTACATCAAATCACTTCCTGAAGTCGTTGGAGCGAGTACGGATGTAGATGGCCATTTTAGAATAAATAATATTCCGATTGGCAGGCACGATATTGAAATCAGTTATATTGGTTACGAACCAATGATCCTAAATGCGGTGATGCTGACCTCTGGAAAAGAGGTAGATTTGAACATTGAATTGATTGAATCTGCTATCAGTCTGGAAGCGGCTGTTGTGATCGCGAAATACGATAAAACGAAAACTATTAATGAAATGTCAGTGGTGAGCGCCCGCTCCTTTTCAGTTGAAGAGACGAGTCGTTATGCGGCAAGTTATTACGATCCGGCGCGAATGGCTCAAAACTTTGCCGGAGTGACAGTCGGAGGAGGAAATGGTGACCTGACAAATGAAATAATTGTCCGTGGAAATTCACCAAGCGGCGTGCTTTGGCGGCTGGAAGGGATTGAAATTCCAAATCCCAACCATTTTGGTTCGGTAGGTAATTCAGGAGGAGCGATCAGCATGTTGAGCAGCAGTACTTTGAGCAATTCAGATTTTTATACAGGAGCTTTTCCTTCTGAATTTGGCAATGCCATTTCCGGTGTTTTTGACCTCAATATGCGGAATGGAAACAGCGACAAGCGGGAGTATTCTTTTATGCTTGGAGCACTAGGTGTTGAAGCTGCGATTGAAGGACCTTTTAGTAAAAAATCGAGCGCATCGTATTTGGTCAATTATCGCTATTCGACACTTGCTGCTTTAAGTGCTGTTGGCCTCAATCCCGTTGGAGACGTTTTGCCGGAGTATCAGGATTTGTCTTTTAAAATAAACGTTCCAACTAAAAAAGCCGGCGTTTTTGGTCTTTTTGGTTTAGCAGGAAAAAACAGAGCTTTTTACGAACCGATAGCAGATTCCTCAACCTGGGAAAACAGTGGCGATAAATGGGGCTTCGAAGAAAGGCAAAAAGTAGCGACTGTTGGTTTGACCCACAAACTGATTCTTTCAGATAAAAGTTACTTGAAAACGGTTTTGTCAGGTTCGTATAATCAATACGAAGAAGAAGATTATTGGCTGGATAAGGAGAATGATTATAAAAAAGTTGGTGACCAATATTCTGTGTTTAATGACAACGTTTTTAGGGTATCAAGTACTTATACCAACAAACTCAATGCTCGAAATACGGTGCGTGCCGGTATAATTTTCAGTCAAATGAATTTTGATTTTGAGTTTAATGAAGTGGATGATGATACTTTGAAAACTTATCTCGACAATCGCGGTGACGCTCAGATGATTCAGGCTTTTAGCCACTGGAAATATCGAATCAGTGAAGATTGGACACTTAACACGGGCGTTCATTACACTTTATTTACATTGAATAACAATTATTCAATTGAACCACGGGCTGGAATTCAATGGCAGTTTTCACCAAAACAGTCGCTCAGTGCAGCTTTGGGATTACACAGCAAACCTGAGCATGTTTCATTTTATTTTATTGAAACTACTTTGCCGGATGGCGAGCGCCTTTCACCAAATAAAGACCTCGACATGACTAAATCTTTGCATGCCGTTTTGGGTTATGATCAATTGATTGGTGAAAATTTCCACCTCAAAACTGAACTGTATTATCAGCAACTTTATGATGTTCCGATTGAAAAGGAAGTCGGATCGCGAGGCTCAATAATTAATGCACAGGATATTTGGGATGTGATTGGTGCAACAGAAGCAGTGAATGACGGAACCGCCAGAAATTACGGGATTGATCTTACACTGGAAAAATTCTTTTCTAACGAGTATTATTTTTTAATCACCAGTTCTCTTTACCAATCAAAGTTTACGCCTCAGGATGGAAAAGAATACAGTACGCGCTATAATTCAAATTATCAACTAAACCTGTTGGGTGGAAAGGAGCTTAAAGTTGGTAAAAAGAAAAACAACATTCTCGGTTTCAATGGTAAGTTCCTGATGGCGGGAGGAAACCGCCTGACTCCTATCGATTTCGAAGCATCTCAGGCAAAAGACGAGACCGTTTTTAAAGAAGAATTGCTTTATACTGAACAAGCGAAAACGTATTTCCGATTAGATATTGGCATCAGCTACAAAATGAATAAAAAGAAAGTGACACATACTTTAATGCTTGATATTCAAAATGTTACGAATCGCCAAAATGTTTTCTTTGAGTATTATGATAGCGATACAAATGACATCACAACCTATTATCAAACCGGGCTTTTTCCAAATTTTAATTACAGGTTAGAATTTTAAAAAAAATTGATAATTCGAATAGGGGGACAGTCAAAATGATGCATCATAATAGTGTAAGAAAAAGGAATGAATAATTTTCAATAACCAATAACCAATAACCAATAACCAATAACCAATAACCATTTAATCATAAACAATCATTTTAAAAAATAAAAATCATGATCAGAATCAATAGTTTATTACTGCTTTTAGCTTTATTATTTTTTGTTACAAGTTGCCAAAACGACAATGACGGAGGCATTTTTAACTGCACAAAAGGAGAAGGAAGTACGATTACAAAAGAGCTTTTTATTTCAGGTTTTACAGGAGTGAAATTGGAGATTGCTGCGGATATTTATATTACTCAGGGTTCAGAATACCTCGTGACAGCTACCGGTCAAGAAAACATCATCAACCAGCTCGAACGTGATGTGAACAATGGCGTTTGGGAAGTTGAATTTGACGGATGTGTCAAAAACTATAATGAACTGGCTATTCATATTACCATGCCTGCCATCGATTATCTGGCCATTTCAGGTTCTGGAACGATCTACGGTGAAAATACTTTTGACGTAAATGATATTGATTTGAAAATTTCCGGTTCCGGTGATATGGATCTAGAACTTAATGCTACTAAAATTGATGCAAAAATTTCCGGGTCTGGCAAAATGAAACTTAGCGGAGAAGCTGATAATGTTGAATACAGCATTTCCGGCTCTGGTGATTATAGCGCTTTTGAGCTTTTGGCAAAAAGAGCAGAAGTGAATATATCCGGCTCAGGAGATGCTGAAGTTTTTGTTTCGGAATATCTGGATGTTAATATCACGGGCAGCGGCGATGTATTTTACATAGGTACTCCAACGATGAATGTTAGGATCACAGGTTCCGGCAACGTATATAATTCCAACTAAAAAATTTGATTAGTTGATGAGAACTGTGGCTGGAGGTTTTTCAAAAACTCCGATTGACCTCCTGCCGCATTTTAATTCACCACTTGCTCCTCGCTAGCTTTATTGGTGGAAGCCACGCAATCGATTTTCCATTCTTTTCCATATTTTTTATATATGGCTACCCAGGCGAAAAGGGTGGATTCCAGAATTTCCTGATCTTCTTCGTTTTTATATTTTACCACAACTTCCTTTTCGACAATAGTATATGCCAGCGAACCATCCTCTGAAAAACGGATGACGGGAGGCTTAATATCATCCCATTTAACAAATGCTACGTTATCAAAATAGTTTTGAAATCGGTGTGTATTTTCTTCGATTGTCGGTGTATTAACCGAGCCTCTATTTACAGAGATGTGGTTTTCAGAAAGCAGACTGGCAAATTCTGGAGCCATCTTTTGAAAATGGAAATCCCTTTGTTGGTTGTGTAATTCCAGAATTTCCCGCGTTGCTTTTTCAATATCAAAACGTTGACTATCGCAGGAAAAAAAGACCAAAATGCTTAGAAAAAGAATAACTTTCATTTTTTACCTCAAAATAAGCTTTTTATATTTTTCTTAGTGCAACAACTAATTACAGTAAGGATTGATGTCCATTTGGTAGACTAATTTTTCTTTTAAATGATGATTAACCAAAAATGTGATTAATGGAAAATAATTTTTATTATTAATTCATAATTTATTGAATTACAATGAATTGAATTCAATAAATTATATGCATTAAAATATATATTTAAAAAATAACCGAATCAGGGTATTGAGCTTAGGTTATAATCCATCTAATTTTGTAATCACATCCCCAAAGTTTTATCCCTTCAATTTTTCTCCCTCTATTATTTTGAATTTCTTCCCCTGTAATTATTATTTTTTTATAAAAACGCATAATCTTATGAATTTTAAAACTACACTTAAAGTGTCAGTTCCAGGCATTCTTTTCCTTTTTGCATTTCTTTTTTTGGGATCAAATAATCTGCTTGCAGCCAACGGCGGTGATGATTGTGATAATGAAATGATTGTTTCGGGTAATGCAAAAACAGTGACTTATAACTGGGGCGTGCAATATGCCTGGAAAATTAAAGGGGCGCCAAATGGCTATGGAGCTCGATTTTATGACAACGGTGATAAAGTAGTTGTCAAACTGGATGAATTGGTAAAGGAAGGAGAGAAAATCTTCGTTACTTTAAAAATGAGAGACTACAACAGCTCTTATTCCGGACCAATTAGATGTAAAGTATACGAATCAGAAGATGGTTATAACTGGTCATACAACAATACCATTAAAACTGAAGTAAAAAGCTATTATGTAGAAAAAATGTTTTCTGTGGATGGTGACACCAAATACCTGAAATTGGTAAATGGATCATCGTACCAACATGGCTCGCCGGATTTTTTAGTAGATGGGCTTAGCTTTGAATACAGCATGTGTTTGGATCATTGTCCAGATGGACCTGAACCGGGTTCTCCATGTGATGATGGTGACTCAAGTACTACTGGTGATGTAATTAACGACGATTGTGAGTGCGAAGGAACGGAAGTTGTCGGAGGTACTTTTACGGTATGTTCAAGAATCGATGCCAGCAATGACGATGCTGAAGAAAACTTATTAAATGGGGCTGTAAATACAACCAGTGGTGATTTGGAATTTATCCTTGATGGAACGCCGCCGAATGGTCCTTTTATAAATCAGATGGTAGGTATGCGATTTAACAACCTTAATATTCCGAATGGAGCTACCATAACCAATGCTTTTATCCAATTTACGGCTGATGCAACTGTTGATGTTGATCCTTGCAACCTGAACATTCGTGGAGAAGCAAGTAATAATGCAGCTCCTTTTTCAACAAGCAATGCCAATATCAGCAGCCGTGCTAAAACAAGTGCTTCAGTGCCCTGGTCGCCAGCTGATTGGATAAATATTGGAGATCACGGTGCAGCGCAACAAACAAGTGATATTGCTGCTGTAATCCAGGAAATTGTAAATCGTAACGGGTATGTTGAAGGCAATTCAATCGCGATATTTATTGATGGAATAGGAAAACGTACTGCAAAATCTTTTGATGGGTCTGATTCTCATGCACCAAACCTTTGTGTTACTTTCCAAACCGGATGTCATGATAGCGATAACGATGGTGTTTGTGATGACGATGACATTTGTGAAGGTGGTGATGACAATATTGACGTTGACAACGACGGAATTCCTGATGGTTGTGATGATTGTATCAACGAAGAACATGTGGAAGGCAATGGCGTTTGTGTATCTTCAAACTGGGGTGTTTCTTACGCACATAAAATATTGGGGGCACCAGACGATCAGGGAGCTAAGTTTTTTGATCACGGTGACAAATTGGTGGTTAAGTTAGATGATTGTGTTGAAAAAGACCAAAAAATTATCGTTACACTTAAGAGAAGAGATTATAACAGCTCATATGACGGACCAATCAAGTTGAAAGTTTATGAATCCAAGCATGGATACTGTTGGTCTTACAACAAAACGATTACCACTGAAGTAAAAAGTTATTACGTTGAAAAAATGTTTTCTGTAGATGGAGACACCAAATACCTGAAATTGGTAAATGGTTCATCATGCTACAACGGTTCTCCAGACTTTTATGTTGATGCTGTAAGCTATGATTACACAATTTGTGATGAAGTTCCACTTTGTCCAAACGGAGCTGCACCAGGTTCTGCTTGCGATGATGGAAATGATTTGACCATCAATGACAAGATCAATGGAAACTGCGAATGTGTAGGTACGCTTCTTGCAAATTTTGATGTATGTGCACAAATAGCAGCGAGCTCTGATGATGCAGAAGAAAAAGCTGCCGACGGATCAATTAACCTTACCAGTGGAGACATTGAATTGTTGTATGATAATAGCCATGGTGCCCATCAGACAGTTGGATTGCGCTTTTTAGACCTGGATATCCCAAATGGCGCAATTATAAATAGTGCTTATATTCAGTTTACTTCAGAAGCAACCATCAATCAGGATCCAACCCTTATCAAAATTTATGGAGAAGCAACCGATGACGCTGGGACTTTTGTCAAGACGATTGATTACAATATAACCAGTCGGGTAAAAACCACGACTTCTGTTAACTGGACACCACCTACTTGGGAGACAACAGGTGTTGCAGGGCCTGATCAGCAAACTCCGGATATGGCAGCTATTATCCAGGAAATAGTAAGCAGACCTGGTTTTAATTCAAACAGCGCTATTTCAATTATTATTGAAGGTTATGGAAAACGAACTGCGGTTGCTTTCGATTATGATGCACACGAGGCAGCTGAACTTTGTATCAACTTCAGTGCACCATTAGATGGAAACGGAAATCTAGTGGGAATGGGTTCAAATGGTTCTGGTGCTGATGGAGCAGGTCCATCACTTGTCGCTTCAAACGGGGACAGCGATACAGGTACAGATCCTGTAATCGAATTGACAGGAGATATTGAAAATATTACTATTGAAGATGCTCCTGAAATGGTGAGAGTTGATCCTTCTTCTGTGAAAATTTATCCGATTCCTGCTTATGATGATGTGAATATCAATTTGACAGGACACGAAGGTAGGCCAGCCCGGATTTCAGTTTACAACCAGCTTGGACAACTTCAGGAAATTGTTGATTTGGAAGCAATTCCAGCTTCTCCGCTTCAATTGAGTTTGGAAAATTACCAGAATGGTACATTCTACATGAATATCGAAGTTGAAAACGCAGCAATGATTACTAAGAAATTTATAGTAAGTAAAACATATT
This sequence comes from Saprospiraceae bacterium, assembly GCA_965220465.1. Taxonomy (GTDB): domain Bacteria; phylum Bacteroidota; class Bacteroidia; order Chitinophagales; family Saprospiraceae; genus JAHDHW01. The sequence goes on from CBDCPZ010000017.1 coordinate 74,585, forward strand.
AATTAGCCTTATAAAATTCCTTTCTTAAAAATAAGCGCTGCTTTGACCTAAGCAGCGCTTATTTTTTTACACAAAATCAGCCTTTTAATTCGCTTTGTTCTTTGATTGCTGTGTTTCATATTCTTGTTTTAAAATAGCCATCAAAACCAGATTATAATAACCATCCGTTCGTTTTATACACTCCCGAATAGTGCCTTCTTCTTTGAAACCCTCGGTTCGATAGAGATGGCGTGCCCTTTCATTGAAATCAAATACATCCAGCCAAAGTCGATGACAATTCAATTTTTCAAAGCAATATTTTTTAATCGCTTTAAAGGCTGCCCTTCCAAATCCTTTGCCCTTTTCAGCAATGGTCATCCTCTTTAATTCTATTACATCATTAGGATTGTCCAAGCCTTTCAGAATGGCATAACCAATAAATTTTCCGTTTTCCTTAAAAGTCAGATGTATTTCATCGGGATTTTCGATTACATGAAAATGCCTTTCAGTCGAATAAGCTCCAATATATTTAGTATTGTCCGGATGATTTTCCAGTTCGATTATCTTTGGCAAATCTTCCTTAATCGTGAACATTAGTTGAATCAATGGCATTGAGCAAATTTTAGAATCGCATTTTAGGATTTGACATTTATAAACTTACCGATATTTTTTCATAACAGGCGACCAGGCATCAACTGCGATCACTTTTTCTTCTTTTGTAAAAACTGCATGTGGCACATTGGATGGAATAGCGATGGTCTCATTTGAATTTACACATTTAATATTACCATCAAATTCAAAAAACAATTTTCCTTGTAGCACCATGGTGATTTGCTCACTTTCGTGCTGGTGTTTTTCAAAAACACAATTGGGTTCCGCTTCAAAGTAAGTGAACATTGTTTTCTGCAAAGCCACAGCCCACATCTTTGCTCCTTTTACATCCGGTTTTAATTGTAAAATTTCTTTAGGATAATATTGTACCTGGTTCTGAATATTGAGTTTTAAACAAGCCGCGTTCGAAGGGCAAATGTTTTTAAATTCTTCTGTATTTAAAATAGCCGAAGGCGCTTGATTGCGAGCTGATTCTATAAAACCAATCCGTAAAAAATAGTCTTTCGCTGTTGTTGTCAACAGATAAAAGTCCTTTACATTATTCAGCAAAGCATGCGCTTTGATCCGTTCAATTAATGCTTTTCCAATCTTTTGAGAACGATAAGTCGGATCGACTACGAGCGAGCGAAACAAGGCATTTTTTTCATAAATCTCCAAACCCACAGTGCCAATCAAATGGCCATTTTCAGCGATGATAAAATCCTTGTAAAATTGTTCAACTCCATCAACCGTCAGGTCATTTTCCAGAAGTAATTTTTTAATGTTGTTGACATCTTCCTTTTTGGCAAAACGGTAATTCAACATAGTTTTGGTTTTTAGTAACTGAAGTTGTTTAATAATTATGTTGATAATTGAAGATAAAGGCTTGGAAGTCAAGACGAAGTTCTTTTTGAGTTTCATAGCCAAAGCTATGGGACGATAAAAAAGGGAAGTATTTGACTACTAATGCTTTGTCTGTAAACATTAAGATACATTTTTAAACAACTTCACTGCTAAATTGCAACAATTTTGTCGATTGGTCAATGTTTAAATAAATTTTACAAGCTTAAAGTTTTAATGACATGAAAGCATAATGTTGAGGAATATTTTCATCAATTGAGTTTCTAAATAATTAAAAAAGTAATTGACATCTTGCAATTTTTTGCTTAATTTAGAAAGACCTGAAAAAACGAAAACAGAAGCATCCCTTGTTTTTGATTTCAACGAAACCCCAAAACCATGAAAGTAAATTCTAGAAAAACAGACCTTAAGTACACCGGATCAGGCTCCACTACCGAATTGTACCGATAAAGCGTAATACGTTTTCGCCTCCTTCCTAAGAACGGATCAGATAGAAAAATCGACTCTTGCATTTTTTAATGATCCATTACAGGCTAACTGGTTTCTGAAATATATATTAATAACCCCGAAGCCAAGGCTCTCTTCAGAATCATGCGACGTGTTCTACCAAGGAACACGTCGCATACCTACCGCAAAAATAGATAACCCCAAATTTCTCCTTAAAAGCTAAAATGTAATATCATGAAAACCCCAAAAAATCTATTTCTAACCAGTTTGTTAGTGTTGCTTTTCTCTGCCTTTTCTTTTGCTCAGGAACCTACAATTGTTACTTTGGTAAGTTCTAAAAACATCCAGAATGCTGTTGAATTAGTTGTTGATCTGGACGGCGAAATTATTACAGATACCTGGAACAAAGATGCAGTTGTCCGAATTGAAATTGAAATCAAAACAAATGACGTGTCCAAAGAAGTCATAAAACACCTGATCTCTAAAAGACGCTTTGCAGTAAATGTACTAACCCTTGAGGACGGAAGCACCACTATTTATATGCCTAACATAGAGTTTCCGGTCTATATCAATGGACACCGACTTTCGGAAGTCATCAGCTATCGGCTGCTCGTACCTGAAGATGTTTTGGTAAAAGTCAAAACCTGGAAGGATTACAAAAGCTAAAGATTCAGCTTCAAACCCTGCCTGATCCGAGTTGGAAAACTGCTGATAGTTTCCACCCCTAATTATAAAAGAGCTCAAAGAACGAACTCCGCTTGTTTTTTGCCCTACCCTTTTTGTAAACCAAAACCCCATCAATCATGAAAAGAACTCATTTTAGTAAAAAAGTAAATCATCAAAACGTTTCTATTGATTTGCCTTCCCACAAGGTTTGGGTAAGCCTGGAAGAGTATGGCTCCAAATCTTTTGTCAATCTACAAACGGGATTGAATTTTAAACAAGTTGAAAAGGCCGAAGTCCTTTTGGATAAGGCCTTTGAATCAATTTTGGAAAAACTTGTCCAGCAAAATTAGTATGGTCTGGATTTTCTGAAAACGCTTAAATCGCACCTTTTTTTAACATCGCTAAAACCAAAAATCATGAAAACCAAAATCTCATTTTTCAGCCTATTTTTTGCATTATCTTTTGTTTTGTTCCTTTTTTCTTCATTTGAAAAAAGTAACGAAAACATAGATGCCAAAGTGCTACCTGGCATTGATGTCATGGCATTTCCTTGTTTGAATGGAGGAGAGACCTTAGTGGTTTACAATCCGAATGATGCAGACCTTAATTTTTTTAACTCCGACGAATATCAAGTTATATGGGTAAGTGAAGACGGCGTACTTGCCGGAACCAGGACCAGACTTCAATGTGTTTGTAAAGGGCGATATTCCGTTATTGTGTTAAACAAATTAACGCATACAGGTGTTGGAAGAGCTTTTTATACTTCTTTGGCAAACTGTAATTCAGACAACACCGGGGTCCTTTCATTTTAGTAAATTCTGATCAGGTATTACTCTAAAAGTAGAGCAATTTTTTCAATGCGCCATTAAGTAAAATAACAAACACTGGAGCGCATAATCAAGTACTCCAGTGTTTGTTCTTAATGGGATTTTTTTCAAAAAGCTAAAGCTGCAATAACTTTGTCGTTTGATTGATACTGTATTGGATTTCAACGATTTTGGCTTTTAGCTTTGTGAGTTCGTTTAGCAGATTTGGATTAGTAGACAGATTATTTAAAATAGTCTCAACGAACAGTGCTAATTTTCCTTTTAAGGAAGTACACTCTGTCATAACTTTTTCCAAATCTGCTCTTTTTTTTATTGCAATAATTTTTTCAAATTCCGATAATTTCTTCAACTCAAAACTAAACTTTCGCATTTCCTGTTTTTGTTCATTCAACACTTTTTCAATTTTGGCCAATTCTTCTCTGAAGATTCTTTCTTTTTCTATTTCGCTGAGCTGATAATTTTGCCAGGTCTCGATTTGGTTCAATGCATTTTCAATATCCTCCAGGTATACCTGAATTTTTCTACCTGAAGTTATCAATTTATGAGCAGCTATTTTAAACCTGTTTTTTATCAGGATTTCTTTGTCGGATTCTTTTTTAGAAGGAATTTCTTTTTTGGGGACTATCTCGTCAGGTAGCGTCTTTTTGATTTTCAATTGTTGAAGCAGCAATTCTTTTTCAGGAAGTTTCACAGCTTTTTCCCGTAGAATTTCTATTTCGAATTCCATTATTTTTATTGCCTTTTCTGCATCTTTGAGTTGAACTATTGCATCGTGGTAATCCAGTTTTTTTTGCTCCGCCAACTCTTTCTTTTCCTCCTGTTGATCCACAAAAAGATCGATCAATCCTTTTTTTTTGAGAGCCAGAATATCCCGGTATTTATTCTCTACCTGATGATCCAGTTTCGCTAGGCCAGCTTGTTTTGCCTGAAGTTGTTTTTCCAGTTTTTTCAAATAGCCAACTGTTCGTTTTAGGTTTGCTACTTCAAGTTGTAGGTTTAAAATCTGATCCTCCGGGCTCTTCATAATCAATCAATCATTTCGTTTTTATAAATCCTGAAAAGCAGGTTCCTTCAGCAGTTTTTCCACCTTTTCTTTGTGAAAACGATCAGTTGACAGTTCTTCCAAAAGCGGTTTTGCTGCTGTAAAATTATTTTGAGAAATGTAAGCGAGGGCGAGATTCCATTTGGCGGGGGCGAGGTATTCGGTTTGCTTGTTTTGAATGATATTTTGAAGGATCGGAATTGCTTCGGCTGTTTTTCCAAGAGCCATCAGCGCATTGGCCTGGTAAAAAGCAATATCGTCATTCGGCTCCTCAATCAACGCTTTTTCAAATCCCGTCAATGCTTTTTCGTATTCCTTTTGATCATAAAGACTAAAAGTTTGCTCAATGCCGGAAGGGCTTTGAGAACCTCTGTCACTTGGAAAAAGTGTATTAGATTGTGGTACAAAATATTCAGCGAGAAAATCAACTTCTTTTGGAGCAAAAAACTGCCAGTAGATAAAAACAAGAAATATAACCGAAGCCGCAACCGCCGCAACCCGTTTGATGGAAAATAGTTTAAAAAATCCTTTTTGCTCAGATCTTTTAATCGCGCTTTCTTCTTTCCGGAGCATCGTTTTCAAACGCGTATCTTCCTGGAATTGAATCGTTTCCAGTATATCTTTTTTTAATTCCATTTCTTTTTGAAATTCAGGATCATTCATGAGTTGTGAGAATTGTTCTTTTTCTTCAACGGTTAATCGTCCCATCAGGTAGCGTTCAATCAAATCATGTTTATTTCCGTCAAGATTACTCATTCTTCAGATAATTGCTTTTTTACAATGGTTTCCAATTTTCGCAGGCACTTTTTTTTAGTCGTTCGGGCTACTTCTTCGCTGCTGTAACCCATGTTCTCTTTTATCGCTTCCATGCTAAACCTTTTGTAGTAAAACATTTGTATGATTTTCAAACATTTTTCCGTGAGTTGATGCAGGACCGATTTAATTGTTTCCTGCCTTTCGTTTAGCTCGGATTCGTGATGAACCGTCCAGTCAATATGATTCAGTAAGGGATCGTTCATATCTTCAACCAAAACCACCCTGCCTTTGTTTTTCACAAGTTTCAAAAGCATGTTTTTACCGATGCCGTACAAATAAGTTTTGATGGATGATTCAAGGTGAGTGATTTTTCCGGAAACTACATTTTTATAAAAAACGATCACCACATCCTGAAAAACATCAACGGCATCCACTTCCGAAACAGCATAATGACGCTGCGCCCAGACAAGAAATTCACTCCGGTATTTCCTGTAAATGACTTGCAAGGCTTTATCGCCGCCTGCTGCTATCTCCTTGAGGAAGTCATCCATTTGCTCTGTAGGCTTTTTATCATTTTTCAAATTAACACGCTAAATTGTCTGGTTATTTTTATTAAAAATGCATTTTATTTGTTATATTCGGTGCAATCATTTCCAATAGATTAAATTCTTTTCTAAAGTTAACAACTATTGGATAAACCCCAAACATCTAACTCACCAGACTGTCATTATGATTCAATCCCCTGGATATTGAAATTGTGAACCCTCCGCAGTAAATATCGAAAATAAAGCACCAGACAGGGTCACGATTTACCTCGTAGCGTAATTAAGTTTAGGAATCGGTGTACAATGCCGCTTCCTGCAAGCATACTTTAACAATCAAAAAGCTAAATTATGAGGTATTTAACCATTCTTTCCACAATGGCCATTTTTCTTTGGTCGATGAGTTTTTCTGTTTTGGGTTTTGGGCAGACGCTTACACATGATGGATCAACTCCAACTAACTTTGACTTAGATGTAACAACTCTTAGTATTACAGGTCCAAGTTGGCATCGTCCTGATGCCGATGTCGTACCTTTCTTTTGGACCTTTATGATATATGGTGACGGTAATTTTGAGTTGTTCGAAACCAAAATTAAAAACAACTTTAGTTTTAGCCATCCATATCAATATAATACTAATGGTAGTGCCAACGATAGTTATCCTTATTTAGCATTATTGCTAGAAAGAAAAACGGATACCCCTCCTCCTTCTGGAGGTTATTTTCTTCCTTCAGCTGGAGCCTTTCCAATACCACCCCCTCCATATCCTCCATTTGGCCCCAGTTCTCCAGTTCCTGCTGATATTTCTACCAGTTCTCCTTTTCCGGGTTTTGCACCCCCTCCACTTATTATACTAAATCCAAATAATAAGCTTACTGATGGTGTGGGAGAAGTTGCTACTGGTTATAGCCATTGGTATAGAAAAGATGGGCTACTTAAAAAATATTTAGAAGAAGACAAGATCGTAGCATTTCCTATTGGTTACAAACCGTTTGTAGATGGGAGAAGGGATTTTTTAGTTTTTTATTATGATGACGATCTAAATTTATTAGATGAATTTAATGATCTCAGTATGGCTGGATTTCCTTTAAGTTATGGTGCAATTGACCCTCCTCATTTTGATGTGAAAAACAATATAAGTGAAATGCAAAGCACCAATGCATTTACTTCAAACTTTAATCAGTTTGAGAAAATGCTAGTTTACGAAGTCGATGCTAATTATGAGAAATTTAATATTAATAGCCCTGGATCACCATCAGAACTTCGTTGGTTCCCATTATTAAAGTCAAATGATTTATTAAACGCTAGTTATAAATTCTTAGCAGTCCTTTATGGAGATATTAAATCAGGGGATTTATATAATTTGAAAAAAGGTATTTTAGGCGGAGGGTCTGAAATTCCGGAATATTATATCGATACAGCAACTCATGAAAATTTTGGCTTCCGTGATGCGAACTTGTTTACTGTTCAAGCTCATGAACCAGAAGATCCAAATAAACTTAAAATTATTAAAATTTGTAAATGTGGTATTGACAATTACAAAATCACATTCGATTTAGAATATTGCAATGAAGCTGAATTCGAGAAAGCTACAGGTGCAACCATTGTTTTGGAAGATAATCCAGATTGTATTCTGGATTGTTTTGAATTTATTGGTTCGGATAGAGGTATTGAATGTACTCTTGGTGAAGCTTGTAATTCTGATAGGCCATGTAACCAAAAGTTCACCCTCATAAACCCAGAAGATAAAAAATTTTGTGTTGAGGTTGTTTTAGCTGCTGACCCACCTTATGAACGTTGTGATCATATTCAATTCTCAGCTATTATTCACTCTGCAAACATTAATTTACTTTGGCAACAGTCTATTTTGGATTACTGTGTAATATTGCATCCTTGGACTTCTGGAGTTGCTGATGAAGGTATTACAGCTGATGAGCCTCCTCCAAAGGGGAGTCTTGAGGAATGCAATTCTAATTGTTTATTAGAAACTTTAATAGTGGTAGACACTACTATATTTGATACGATAAATGATAACACTATTTTGCCCCACACTTTTTCAAAATTGATCCCAAATGAAGTTTGGGAAGACAAGGATTTAGAATGTGAAGATCAACCAAATTGTTGTTTAGATATTGTTCCAAAAGGGGGTGGAGCAAATTATTGGGCAATTGCGGCAATTGTTATATTATTTGGATTTGTTGCGTTCACAGTCTACAAAGTCATAACGATTGAAGATCAAATTAAAAAGATTACCTTAATTAACAATGAAGAAGGAATAACATAAGTTTATGATACGACTTCTGATTATATTATTTTGTCTATCTGAGTTAGTAGTAATTGCCAATAATCCTGACTCTCAATTAGCCATAGAAAAACTTACAAAAGCCAATGAATTATTAAAATCCGGGAATATTGGTGAAGTAGAAGAATTAATTCAAGAAGGGTTGACTATTTTTTACCAAAATGATGATCTTTTCAACTGGATTAACTGGCATAAAACTATTGGTCTTACGTGGCAATATACATTGAAAAATCCTATAAAGGCATTAGATGTTTACCAAAATTGCCTGAAAAATAAATGGCGAAACCCTCAAAGTACTAAGGAGTATGAGGCTAAAGCCTGGTTATTAGCTATTATTGGTTATGCTTACAAAAAAACATATGGTGATTTAATAGCACATCGTGATTGTTACCTCTGGGCTAGTAGAATCTTTACAGATACATTAGAGAAGGAAGATTTTGCAGTTGCAAAATATATTTATCATGAACTAGGAAATACTTATACCAATCTTAAAGATTATGATAATGCTAAGTTTTATCTTGATGCAGTAAGGAACATTAGCAGAGAAGCAATGGAATGGGAGCGCTGGGCACAAGCATGTAGTGATCTCGGTAGAATGTATATTATTAAGAAGGAATACATCAATGCTGTTAAGTCCTTTGAAGAAGCTTTGGAAAAGTCAAGTAATCTTTCTTTCGACACAAAACTTCTTTTAATAGAGAATTTAGGAGTAACCTATTACCATTCTGAAGATTATGAAAATGCCTTAGAATATACTGATAAGGCAAAAAAAATAGTTGGAATGGCTAAAATTTCTGACGAAGAACGAGAAGAATTGTTTTATGACATTCATGTAAATTATGGAAAGATTTATCGGGGCCTTGGAAGTTATAATTTATCTGAATACAATTATCTGGAGGCTTTGAGAATTCTAAAAAAAGAAACTAAAGGAAGCAATAAAAGGGAAATGGTGTTTTTAAGGATTTATCTAGGCTACCTCTACATTGAATGGGGCAATCCGGAAGCTGCTTTGAAGGAATTCAGTGCATGTTTAGTCAATTTACTTCCTACCTTTCAAGCCTCTGAGAGTTTTATACTTCCAGAAAGTAGTGAGCTTACCACTGAGCGATTATTGATCGATGTATTTGATAAAATCGCTGAAATATTTATGATTCTTTATCAGCAAGATCAACTATCAGCTTATGTAAAGCAAGCCATGGAATGCTACAAACTAGGTAGCAAGGTAGAGGAATTGTTATTACAGGAATACTTTTTAGAAGGTTCCAGTTTATCAGTATTGGAAGATCACAGAACTTACAAAGAAAATGCTTTAGCATTTTTATACCAAGCCTGGGAAAAAGAACCCACTGCTGAATTGGCGGAATTTATTTTCAAAATCAGTGAACGAAGCAGGGCGATTCTCCTCTTGGAAAATTATCAGCTTTCTAAAACCTTAAAGGAAAGCAATGTTGGCAATGAAGCACTTTTAAAAGAATATGAACAACAAAATAACCGGATTGCTGAACTGGAAAAAGCCATTTTTGAGCTTAAAAAGAGCGATCCTGAATCAGCTCAAATAGATTCTTTGAAAAAGGAGTTGCACCGAAGCAAAGAAGCTTTGGCCAAAATCACCAAAAAAATCATGGCTGATTCCTCCAATCAGGCAGCGAACACTTATGGAAGTATTGCAACTATCAAAGACCTTCAGCAATCGCTTTCCGCGGATCAGATGCTCATCGAATATTTTGTCGGAGAAGAGCATATTTTCATTATTGGGATCACTCAGAATGATTTTCACCTTTGGCAAAAAGAACTTCCAAAATATTTTGAGAAAACGATCAATGACCTGATCCGGAGTATTACGGATAATACAATTAAGGATCATAAGTCTTTATTTGCTGCATCTTCTTTTCAACTGCACAACTGGTTGTTGAAGGATGTTTTGGCATGGAAGCCGGAAGACATTGACCGTTTGGTGATGGTACCGGATGGGCTTTTGGGTTATGTTCCTTTTGATCTTTTGATAAGTAAAAAACCAGAAGCCAATTTTAACTACGCTGATCTTGATTATTTGATTAAACACCAGAGTATAGGCTATGCGCCTTCAGCCAGCCTTTATTTATTACAATTAAAAAAAGAGCAAAAAAGAGCAAAAAAACAATTTGCCGGTTTTGCACCGAAGTACAAACCATATGAAAAAACAAATGCTGATTCCACCTCAAAAAACAAGATAGATTTATTGAAAGATTCTTTGACCAGAGACGGAATATACGATTTGCCGGGAGCAGCAGAGGAAGTAAGATCAATCGCTAAACTCCTAAACGGGGACCCTTATTTTCAATATGATGCCAGCGAATCCGCATTCAAACAATTAGCCAAAGACTACCAGATTTTACTCCTTTCGATGCATTCGTTGGTCGATGAAGATAATCCTAAATTTTCTACCTTACTTTTTACGGACAGTGCTTCTGTTGGAGAAGACGACTTGCTTTATGCTTTGGAATTGTCAACCCTGTCTTTGCATGCTGATTTGGCTGTGTTGAGTGCCTGTAACACTGGTTTTGGCAAAATGAACAAAGGAGAAGGGGTGATGAGTTTTTCACGCGCTTTTTTTTCCGCCGGCGTGCCAAGTACCCTAATGACTTTATGGAAAATACCTGATGCATCCAGTTCTATAATTATCAAAGCATTTTTTAAAAATCTGAAAGATGGCCTTCCAAAAGACAAGGCCTTGCAACAAGCCAAACTGTCTTACCTTAAAAACGCCGGATCTGAAATGGCAGAAAAACCTGTATTCTGGGCCGGATTCATCGCTGCCGGCAATATGGAACCAATAGATCTGAATGTGGGTGGATTTATCTTATTTTGGTGGATCGGTGGTTTGTTTCTGCTTTTAACTGCTTTCCTTCTTTACAAATATTTTAAATAATTTTCCTCTCAGAGTTCACATTTCCACTTCTTGTCGGATAAAGGGATATAAAAGGTAGAAAATAGTCAAAACTCAATCGATATTTTTCTACCATCCAAAACGACGATTTGTACCAAATGCTACTGTCATCAAATCGAACCTAAACCAACTCGCCCTGAAATAGAATGTATTGACAAAACAGTCTTTTGCTACTGCATTCAACATAATAACAGCTAATAAAACCAAAACAATGAAAACAATTTTTAAATCATTAACCCAAAGCGCACAGGACTAGCCCAAAACCTATTACCAAAAATTATCAAGAGACTCAGCGCTATTCCTGCCTTTTTCTCTCACACGGATCAAACCCATGAAAACGCACCCGAAAACTTTAGATGATCCGCTATTGGCTATCCGGTTTTTGTAAAGTAAAGACGTATAACCCCGAAGCCATTTGATCTCATCCGAAAAAGTGCGACGTGTTTCCCCACACGTCGCACCCTTACCTACCTGTATTGATTGTTTTTAATCAAATAACCAAAATACCAAATCATGAAAACCCTAAAAACTCAAATCCTTTCCACTTTACTGATCTTGTCGAGTATTTTTTTATTTGCGCAGGAGCCTTCTGTCACAAGCATTAGCAATCCCCAAAACATCTTTGATGCCAGTACGCTGTATTTAGAACTCGACGGAGACATCAATACTGAAACCTGGAACAACGACTATGTGCTCATCCAGATGGAAATCAGCGCCAAAAATGTAAGCTGCGAAACAGCGAAATACCTGATAAGCGTTGAACGCTTTTGTTTAAAATTACAAGCACGCGAAGATGGAAGTTTAGTCTTTTACATGCCTAACCTCAAACTTCCGGTATTGATCAACGGAGAGCGGCTTTGGGAAGATATCAGCTATCATGTTTATGTCCCTCAGGATGTGAAAGTGAAATTCAGATCGCCAATGAGCATTTTTCCTTGTCCTCCGGAAAACGGCCCTTTAGCCAAATTGCTCGAAGAGAAAGGCCCTGCTGCTCCAAGGAATGTATCGATGAAAGGCCCCAAAAGCAGATAACGGATCCAAATCAATCAGCCATGAAAAGTCCACAGAAAAACAAAAAGATCAAGCACGATAAAGTTTCCCTTGATTTGCCTGACCAAAAGGTCTGGAAAGACCTTCAGCAATATGGCGCAGAACTTTCTCAACAGGAAAATAAATCAATGGATTGTGAAAAGATGAAAAAGATAGAACGCCTTTTTGACCAAGCATTTGATCTGTTACTAAAAAATCTGATCCGTCAGAATTAAAAGGATTAGTCACCATTTGAGTTCATCCATTTTTAAAATATTTTTTAAATTTTCTAAAACCAATTATCATGAAAACACGAATCAATCTTTTGACATTGCTCTTTTCATTATCAATTTTCGCGATGTTTTTTTCATCTTGCCAGAAAGAAACACTGGTATATCCCTTGGCCAATTCAAAAGTAGCGATTGCCGAACCGCCTTCTTCAGTGCAGTCTATCATAATCACGGATGATGAAATACAAAAACAGGTGTCCGACATTCAAATGACCTATGAGGAAGCACTCGAAAGCATTGATCCCGATGTGCGTCCGGATTGGGGTGTTGCCATCAAATCGTACACTTGTGTTCGAAACGGAGAGACTTTACTTGTGTATAGCCCCAATAATCCGGGTCTCAATTTTTCTGATTCGCGGCGATTTTCGGTGCATTGGTTTAAAGATGGACAACCGGTGAGGAGTAATCAGGTACGATTGGAATGTATGTGTAAAGGAAGGTATGCGGTCGTTGTAATAAACAGAGCGACCAAACAAGGCATCGGCATTGCGTTTCATGCAGTAAGTCGGGCTTGCTATGCTGATGAAGTTCCAACAACAAGTGATGGCACAAATTGATCTATTCATCAGATATACAGAATTGAAATGCTTCTTGTTTATAACATATTATAGTTGTTTACAGAAGATTTCAAATGAAAGCATTCGAAATCTTCTGTAAACACTAAAACCAATCAGCGAATTTTTTTTCTATTTCCTTAAAAATGAGTATATTAGTCCAAGTGACACCTTATACCCATAGTGTTAACCCCAAAGCTAAAAGACATGATTGTCAAAATCATTCAAAACAAAATACATAGTCATAAATTATTGAGAAAACGACCTTCCACTCGCCACTCCGAAGAAGTAGCTACCGCATTTAAATGCACTGAATTTACAATTGCAAAAAGCCTCAGAAAACTACCCGTCTCAGCCAACACTGTTTTTAACTCGTACATCGCGAACAACACTTCATGCAACCGAACCCCAGCTTGGTTCATTCGATAAAGCTTATTAAAAAATACAGTTGTAACTTATAAGAACAGTAATTTCTGCTTTTCCAAAAAAGCTTAATTAAAACATACTTTGAGCAATGCACATCTTAATTCTACTGGAATATTTGGTTGAACAACTAACCTCCTCCCAACATTGGGAGTTGTAGCTGGAAGCTGTAAAGGGTAACTTTTACCAGTTTAAAGAAAATAAATGGATAAAACTGAAACAAGCTATTTCTTAACCAAAAAATAAAAACACATGAGTGAGAGACATAAAGTAGGAAATTTTATTGAAGGAGGGAGCTTTGATTTATACGTTGGATTTGATCTTGATTATACTAGATTTGAAACAGGAGTAATTGACTATGTTTGTCATTTTTTTAATGTTGTTTCATGTTTACTATATCGGGCAACCCATAGGAAACATTATATTTCTACCATTGAAATTGGTTTTGAATCTGATGAAAGAAGTTTTGATATTGTCTTTACCGGAGACTTAGATAGTACTGATGTAGGTGATGCCAGAGTTTGGAACTCGGCTTCCATGATCTTTTCACTAAATCATTTATATTCACCAGGACTTATGCTTCATGAGTTGGGTCACTATTTATATGATTTAAGAGATGAATACGGAGGATGTCGGATTAGCTCCAGTGAGCCTGCCTCAATTATGGAGTGGGATTTTGACAATGTTACTCGATATAGGAGAATAGGAGGGGAAGATTATCATCGTAGTGGTTCTTTTCAATCATTTTGGGATGATTATAAAGGGGGAATTGGAAGTGGAGGAGTTCCAGGTGATGGGATAAGAAAAGGAATAATAGAATTAATTGACCAAGAAGTAGTAGCTGATTTTTGTAATGATTATCTAACATCAAGATGGGAACATGATAGCAATACCGACACTGATCAAAACAATCAACTTGAAGGTCGCTCCTGCTGGAATGTACTAGAATTTGGTACTAGTGATGAAGAACGAGGAGTGGCATTTGATTATAATTTAAAAACACCAGATCTGATAGATTTCGTTACTCCTCATAGATTAATCTGTAATCCTTATAATATAGAATACTCCAATCAGTTTTCATCTAATCCCTTATCAATTAATTTTGCTGAACTTATACCTGAGTACAAATTTATACTTGTATTGGACCAGTCACCTAATTGGACAAATACCGAATTAGACCAATTAAAAGAAGCAGGAAGTTTCTGGATAGATTATATAAACAGAAGGGAAGTTTTAGGAATTATAACCTTTTCCAGCTCTGCAAAAGAAGTAATACCATTGTCTGAGGTTCCAGCTAATGTTGAAAAAGCAGCAGAATGGAGAAAGGAAAGACATAAAATATTATATGAAATTGTTTCATCAAGCTCAAAATTGAAAGAAGAAATTAAATCTAAAACTAAGAAGAAAGCTCTTGTGGAAGCTTTGAAAATGGGTAGTAAAAGTATAATTGCCAGAGGAATAGCTGTAGGACAATCTATGCTTTTAATTTCTGATGGAAACCAATTTGGATCATTAGAAGCAATTGAGGAGATTTTAAAGGATATTATCGCTTTTGGGATAAAAATATATACTGTAGGCATTGGAAAAGGTCAAAATGCTTCACTACTCAATTATATTGCTACTGCGACAAGAGGTAGGTATTTTAGAGTTACTGCTGGATTGGATGATGGTAACAATATGTCATCTCTAACAGATGCATTAGCCCAAGTTGCCGGATATAGCAGGACAAATAGTGGAATTGTTTCCTTTGATGCAATTGATGGTTCTGTTGTTAAGGAAATTTATGATCCTTCTGAAAATATATTTCCATTTGACAGCAAATTAATAGATTCACCAAGAGAAATTACTTCTTTTGAATTTCCGGTTAAAATAACAGAAGGAAGTTCAAACTGTACGATCGGAGCTCTTTGGAAAAAAGTTAATAATGATAGCTTTAAAGTGGAAGTATATAACCCTGATGATAAGAAAATTAGAAGTAGTAAAAAAGTTCGATTAGTAGAAGGAAGATCTTACAGTTTTTATGTTATCAATAACCCTAAATCAGGTAGATGGAAAGTTAAAGTAATCGGTTCCCGGATTCGAGAAGCAAAATTTAGAACGATAGGATTTGAAATAAATAATAAATTGAACTTACTTATTACAACCATCAATTCACAAGTCGAGGCAGGGAAACCAATAAAAATGATAGCCAGATCAGTTTATGAATTCCCTATAGCAGGAGTAGAGATTAAAGCAGTTATTAATTCTCCTTCAGGTAAAAGGTTCGTTCTTCCATTTAGAGAGCAACATGAGAAAAAAAATAGGGGTAGTTATTCCTTGGAAATTCCAACTATAGCAAAAGAGTTTGGGCAGTATATAATCAATGTCAAGGCTTATCAACAGAGATCAATTCAAAAATTTGTGCCGGATCACCATGGTTTAAATAAAAAAAATGAAAACGGGTTGTTTATAAGAAAAGGGTATAAACCTGGAGATGAAATAATTGACATTAAAGTACCAGAATTTATTAGAGAGGAATTCATTTTTGTATCAACTGATCGAGTAAATAGTTCCACATTTAATATCCGTCCGGGGAGAAATACGAAAAGAGCTTTTATACCAGAGGGCCAAAATAAATTACTAAAAAAATGGAAAAAAGAGCATGGTGTAAAATAAAGGGTAGTTATATATAAGGAACTTGGCTAGAATTAATTGTATGTTATCCTGCATGATATAACAATTGTTTGATTTTAATTTATTTGTAATATAAGTGCTGATTAATGGCAATTATTAGAAAGATCATTTTCTTCTACTTTTTTAGCAATATGGTTAAACATGTTTCCCGAACGCTATTTTGCCTCTTTTTTATTTATTCATTTATTCATGTTAGTTATGGTTCAGACACAACGAGCATTGTTAGCTATTTGCAATATAATGATATCATACAATTACAAAAAGAAGATATAGATTCAATAATTATGTATAAAGGGACATTAGTGCTGCCAGAAATCAAAGAATTAAAACTAAACCTAGCAAAATTAGAACCCAATATTGGTTATACTTATATATACAAACTCCATGGTTTCGATAAGGATTTGGATACGACAAAAGCATCAGAAATAAGGTACACTAATTTGCCGGGGGGAAAATACAAACTGGAAATTATAGCTTGTAAGTATGATGAGGTATTAGGGGTATTTGAATTGCCGTTTTCGGTATTCAATCCCATCCATCGACAATGGTGGTTTGGCCCTTTATTGACTTTTTGTTTATTACTGATCCCGATTGCCATTTTTTACTTTTTCAACCTGGATCGATCGAGACGTATTCTTAGTCTGGAATCGGTGCGGAACCAGATTGCCAGTGATTTGCACGATGATATCGGGGCTAATTTGAGTGCCATAAAAAATTTTACGGAATTGATCCAGAAAAAAACGCCAAAAGATAATGCTTCAACAACACTGATAAAGAAGACAAAAACTTACCTCGACGAAACGATTATAGCCTTACAGGACACCGTTTGGTCTATCAATCCACTTAACGATTCTGTTGAACTTTTGATTGAGAAAATGCAGGATTTTGCAATTGGGATGCTTTCCACCAAGGACATCGAATATCAGTTTTTAAATGATTACAATGCAAAGACCCCGGTGATTCTGGATATGGACCAGCGCCATAACCTTTTATTGATGTTCAAGGAAGTCATCAACAATATCATTAAACACGCCGACGCAAGCAGTGTCACCATACAAATTAATAATACCAAAGAAGCCTTGCATCTACTAGTAAAGGATAATGGAAAAGGTTTTGATACCAAACAAACATTTGGCGGTAATGGATTGAGGAATTTCAAAAACAGGAGCCGTCAAAATTTTATTGAAACCGAAATACAATCGTCAACTGAACAAGGAACGAAAGTTCATATTACCGCACACAGCCTGTAAGTTGGGAGCTACCAGATTTGGGAGTATTAAAAGGAAAAGATCTTCTCTACCTTTGAAAAAACGCAAATAATGGTAAATACAATTCGAATTCTCTGTTTTGAAGACAACAAACAATATGTGGAGTCCTTAAAATATTATTTTGAAGACTCAGACAAAGTTTACCTGGCAGCCTGTTTTTACAATGCGACGGATGCTATAAAGGAGATCAGAAAGTACCTGCCTGATGTTATTTTGATGGATATTGAAATGCCCGAAGTTTCAGGCATCGAAGCCCTTCAAAAGATCAAAGCAGTCAATCCCGAAACTAAAATTTTGATGCAAACCTCATTTGAAGACAATCACAAAATATTTGCCTCCCTTTGTGGCGGTGCTTCCGGCTATGTGTTGAAATCTGCTGGTCTGGAAGCATTGGAAGAATCCATCATCGATGTACACAAAGGTGGGGGGTATTTTTCCCCTTCCATTGCGCAAAAAGTGATCAAAATGTTCCAAAATGGTATGAAAAGGCAAGAGGTGGAATACGTGGATTTGACCCCTACTGAGCATCAAATATTACAAAGTATGACCGAAGGCCTGAGTTATAAAATGATCGAAGCCGAATTAGATAAAAGTTACCATGCAGTGCATTTTCATATCAAGAATATTTATAAAAAACTGCATGTCAACTCTAAATCAGAAGCTGTAATCAAAGCGATTAATAATCATTTGATTTAAACGAAAAAAGATTTATAAATTCTATTATAATTCTTGACAAATTAGATAAATAAATTAAATGGTAACATACAAAAAAGGAAATAATATTTTAATAACAATAAAAATCAAAAAAAATGAATGAAGAAGCAATAATAATTGAAACGAATCCGGTTGATGGTGATTTGGCTAATACCAATTTTAATGTTATAGTGGCAATTAAACCAGAAGATCCTGATGCAAATATACTTAACGGAGATGGCGAACCTTTGCCTTCATTTCCAAATAGGGCAGCATACGAAGGACTACATGGAGTATATAATCCATATACCTACATTCCGTCAGAAGGCCAAAGAAATTATTATACTAATAATGAATGGGGTCCGCATTTTACACCTCTTGAGATGAACCTTATGGTAAGAAATTATTGGGGAGACCTTAGGAATGAAAGATTCTTTTGGATAACTTTTGAAAGAGCACAAGAATTGATTCAGGCTTCAACTGAACTTTCAACTACAGAGGATCTTGGAGCACTAGGTACAAGAACAGTAGATAATAGATCACTTGCTCTTCGCATAGAAAATATAACAGACCGAGATATTGTAAACGGAGAGTGGATTAGTTTTGATAGGCGAAATTATTCTGTTCCTGAAGACGTAGATGATAATACTACTCGCATCTATAAATTAGATCCATACTTTTTTCGAGCCTATCAAGATGGAGAAGACATAGAGGATACCAACAATAATGCATATTTTCAACGATATATCCGTCGAAGCTTAACGGAGGGAGATTTACCCTTTGATCAATTAATTATTGTTGGACGTATAATTCGACAAGGAGATGGTACGTATGGTGTAATTATGATTGTTGCAGGAGTTGTCGAAGCCGGATATCAATTAGAAAAATTCACTACTGCCGGACCTGACGGTCATGGAGGTGGAGGTGCATGGCCTTAGGATATTAGGAACATTTATTTTGTTACTTAGAATAACCTTTTTTTATTTTCCATTCTTAAAAAAATCAATTTTAGGGTTTTTGGAAATACATTTTTCAAAATCATTCTACTATTTTATTTTTTCAATTTAATTTGTGCTAAATGGCCGCTGAAGAAATTTATTGGGATGAATTATTAAAACAAGTTGGGCATATAACGACTGGAGCCATGGTTTTCCTAATAATAGCAGCATTTTTTTATAGGAAATATTGGAATCGTGCATTATTAGCAGCTTTTTGGTACTTTTTGGCTACTTTTTTACTTAATTTATTGGAACCAATAATTTTATGGATTTGCCATCTAGATTTAGATGCTTGTGTTCCTATTTTGGATTATTGGGGCATAACCAATTCGCATTGGCTATCTATTTTTTATTATACTAAAGACTATATTCTCTTAGGCTGGTTTTATATTTTGATTTTTCCAAATAAACAATTTGGTAGCTTCATCAAATGGACTGCTGTCATATTCTTGATAGCATCCGTAATTAATTACCTTTTTATAGAAGGTCACAATGTATTTGGCGTCTTCAATCCAGGGATTAATATGATTTATGTTGTTGGTTTGCCACTAATATACCTCTGGTACTCACAAAAAGAATCTCTTCGTATTCCCCTTCAGAAAAACCCCTATTTTTGGATTAACATCGGACTTCTTATCCCAAATCTGCTAGCTCTGTTTTTTTATTTTACCGGTGATTTTAATTACGAAACAAACCTTAAATTATATGTGCTCCTTAAAATCATGAGAAATGGTTTTGAGATCCTAGGTTTTGTGTTGGTCGGCATTGGTTTTTCAAGGGCTCGCTTTGTGCGATTTATAGCTACAAATGATGGCAACGAAAAAGAAGAGGGTTTCTCTTCATCATCTCCCTAATAATCTTTTATTTTATCTCTCCTTTTACATAAACATACACATCAATTGTTTTTTAAAATGGCTACCTCCCAATATTGGGAGTTGTGGACGTATACTTCCTACCTTAACTTTGTTATAATTAAGGAAGAAAATACCTTTTACGCAAAGTGAAAATCTTGGAAATGAACTTACCAAATCGATGATGAAAAGCAAAAGCGTAATTATCCCTCCTTAATCCAAAACCAACTTGCCCTTTGAAGTCAAATTGAACAACAAATAACTCACCTTGAATCCGATTATTATCGAAAAGTTCTTTGATTTCAGTTTAGCATATTAATGAAGGAAAAACTAATTGTGTATTGAATGTTTTCAATAATACATGATTTATAGCCCAACTCGCTACAGCAATAGTCCATTTTAAATAATATAAGCAAACTAAAACTTATGAAAACAACCCTTAAAAAAAATCAAAGCACAGGACTAGCCCAAAATCAGTTACCAAATGTACCCTCAGCCCCAAAGCTATTCCTGCCTTCTCTCTCAATGCGGATCATACCTATCCTCTCTTATCGCATCGAAATACTTTAGATGATCCGCTACTGGCTCCCGGATTTTAGTGAAGTAACCCTATATAACCCCGAAGCCAATTGATCTCATCTGAATAGTTCGACGTGCCTTTTAAAGGGCACGTCGAACCCCACCTAACTGCATCGATTGAATTTTTTTAATCAAAAACCAAAAAATCATGAAAACTTTAAAATTTCAAATCCTACCGATTATGTTGATCCTGTCCAGTACTTTTTTTTACGCACAAAAACAATCAAAGCTGACCTTGTCAAATTTTCAGGATATCTATAATGCCAGCGCATTGATTATGAACCTCGATGGAGAAATCATTACTAAAAACTGGAACAAAGATTATGTGCTCATTCAAATGGAAATCAGCGCAAATGATGTAAGCCTCGAAGTCGCTAAATACCTGGTGAGCAAAGAACGGTTTTGTTTAAAACTATTGCCACTCAAAGATGGAAGCCTGGTGCTTTATATGCCAAATTTTCAACTTCCGGTTTATATCAATGGACAAAGACTTGCTGAAGACATCAGCTACCAGGTTTTTGTGCCGGAAAATATTACCGTTAAAGTCAGGAAAGTAAATAACCTCTTGCCTTGTGTGCCGGAGCGGGCCTCTATGGCCAAATTTGATGATGATACAGACAATGCTGCTTCAAAGCCAGCTTCCGGAAAAGCGGCCAAAAAATCTTCTCTGTAAAAATGAATGAATCGTCGAAAGGCTTCAAAAAACAGCAAGATTGATTTTCTTTAAAAGCCTTTTTTTAAGAAATTTTAGATAACTCGTAAAACTAATAATCATGAAAAATCGAATTAATGCGGTAATATTTTTCTTCTTGTGGACAATCGTTATCCTCCTGTTTTTTTCTTGAAACTGATGGATCAAATTCATTGCTTAATGGAAGATTGGATAATTAACGTGAGACCAGAGATTGTACTTGTTAGAAAAGGATAATCCGGATGTTTAAAAAAGGACGGTTACGCTACGAAGTTTTTGAATTGATACCGAAAAAAATGATCCGGCAAAAAAACTTGCCTTGCCTTTTATACGAATTGAGACTTTAGAATTTTTTTAAACCCTATAAAACCAAAAATTATGAAAAAGCTAATTAATATTTTGACATTGATTCTAACAGTGTCATTAATCGCATTATGCCTGCCATCTTGTGATTGGTTAGACGAAACTTTAAAACCACCACTAGATCCACCAGAAGACAGATATGATCCGGCTAAAGTCGGTGATATTTCTGGAGACTCTTCAAAGACGGTCCGTTATTATGAAGAAGACCTAATTGATTTCGAAAGTATTTTAGACGAAGAATTGGACGCCGAATCAGGCCTTACTTTCGGAGAAGCTTTGGAAAGTATTGATCCTGACGTACACCCTGATTGGAAAGTCCGCATCAAATCCTACCGATGTCCTGGCAATGCGCAAACATTGCTCGTTTATAATCCTGGTGATCAAGACCTGTCTTTCTATGGTTCAAGATTTTTTTCTGTTCATTGGTTTAAAGATGGCCAACCAGTGAGAGGCAACAGCATAAAATTGGATTGTGTTTGTAAAGGAAGATATGCAGTGATAGTCGTTTTAAAACGAACAAATCAAGGCATCGGTATTGCTTTTCACACAGGACGTGTTTGTTTTGCAGATGATACCGTAAAACTTCAGGATGCAAACAACTAATCTGATTTTATAAGCACGCTACTTTAATTCGTTTCACCTATTATGCCGCTACTGAAAATTCAGATAAAAGGCACTGATGTTTTCAGTAGCGGCTTTTATAAAGTCTGATTTTGATTCGCCTTTTTAACCTGAAAACAAGTAATCTGTCTAACAATGCGGATATCTCCTAAATTTTAAATGATAATTTTTTGACTAGTTTAAATTCCTTCTGTATGTCTTTAAAAATGAGTATATTAGCAAAAGCGAAAAATAGAACAAAGGATGTGCGAAGTGTTAACCCTGAAATAAGAACGAGGATGACTGCTATTATCGTTGACGACGAAATTCAGAGTCATAAAGTGTTGAGAAATTTGATTTCCCAAAGCCACTCTGATGTAGAAATTATTGCTTCTTCTTATAGCATTGATGATGGCTATAACAAAATTACAGCACTCAAACCTGATGTTGTTTTTCTTGATATTGAATTACCGGATGGCTTAGGTTTTGATTTGTTAAAGCGAATTCCTGATCCTGATTTTTTTGTTATTTTTATTACTGCTCACGATCATTATGCGATCACTGCAATCCGCTTTGGAGCACTCGACTTTTTATTAAAACCGTTTTCCGAAGGAGAATTGTCAAGTGCTTTGCAAAAAGCACGTATGAAAATGAATAAGAAAATCACTAATCAGCAATTGCAAATTCTATGGGAAACGCTTGCAAACATTAAAAAAGAAAAGCTACCGTCCCGAATGAGTATTTCTACTGCTGATGGCATTTTTTATATTGATGTCAAAGCTATCATCAGGTTGGAAGCAGAACAAAACTACACCAAATTTACTCTTGATAACGATTCCAAAAACATACTCGCCTCCGTCAATCTCGGCAAGTATGAAGAACAATTTGAATCGTACAAAGATTTCAAAAGAGTACACCGCTCTCACCTGGTCAACCTTGGCTATGTTGAAAGATTCGTTAAATCAGACGGAGGTTACCTGGTGATGAAAAATGGGGAAATGATCCCCGTTTCCCGAAAATACAAAGATGATTTATAATTGAATTGATTTGTTGTTTTAGTTTGTTATCTTCCATAAACTATTTGAAAAATGCTATGGGTAATACAAAATATTTGGTTTGCCTTTTCTCAATAACCAAGATATATTTTGTTATTCTTTCCCTTTTTTCTCCTTTTTTACTAAAGGGGCAAGAAGTATTTCGCTTTCAAAAACTTTCGGTTGAACAAAATCTTTCATCTCAAACTTATAACTGGTACGTATTTACGGATTCAGAAGGATTTGTCTGGATTAGCTCTATTAATGGTCTAAACCGTTTTGATGGAAAGGAGGTAGTTCAATATCATCCCCATCTCAAGGATACACTGAGTTTAGCAGGATCCAACATTCAAAGCAGGTTTTTTGAAGATAAAAACAAAAACCTGTGGTTCACTTCGAGTGAAGCCATCCACAAATACAATCGGAAAAACAACCATTTTCATCGATATTATATTAAGGAAAATAAACTTAGAATTCACGGAACTTACCAACTGCTCTATCTTGATACTTTGAATGGAAGTCCTTGGGTCCGAATTGACGATAAATTATTTATATATCCAGCTAATAATTCAATAGACACCTCAACCTTTCTTTTTAATATTCCTAATAGCGCCTTTTGCCAGATCGAAAATTCTTCTGGCTCCATAGATTTTGATAAATTTTTGTTTGCCACATCTTCGAGTGGGCTACATGTCAGAGGACTAAAGGAAGATAAAAAAGTCTGGAGATCTGATACCTTGAATACCTATCTACGTGGTCATGATGTAAATACACTATATTTTGAAAATGATGAGCAGGTGTGGGTTGGGGCGGATACGGGCCTCATCGAATTAAATCTGGTGAACAGTCATGAAAGGCTTTTTAGGGACTTCAATGGAAGTTCAATAACTGATATCAAAGGAATCGTTCCTTTTGGAAATGATATGTTGATCATTGCTACAATAGAAAACGGAGTATACTATTTCGATAAAAAAAATCGGCGATTTACTAAGCAATTTTTTTCAATTGAAGAGGAAAGAATTCAACCATTCAAACATGTGATTGATAGAATTTACTTAGATCAGGATAATACACTTTGGATATCCTGTGGTGGCCGAGGACTTTATTATGTCAATCTGGATAAAAAGAAATTTTCGACTTTTTTACAAAATCCTTTTGGAGAGCCTTCTAAATTAAATAACGTAAAATCTCTAACTGAAGATCTTGATGGAAGAATCTGGGGATTAACCTGGGGAGGTATTGTAGTTACAGATTCATTAGGGCAAACAGTAGATTTATATCAAAAACACCTTGAACAAGAACATGTTTTTGTTGACAACCAACCCTCTTATATTTACGCTGACCAAAAAGGGCGGATTTGGGCTTGTACCCGAGAAGCTTTATATGTATTAAAACGAAATGCGGAACGATTTGAAAAAATATTATTCAAACCTGAAATCACAGCACCCTGGTTTACATTCATGTGGGAATTTAATGATCAGGATTACAAACTTCTTGTTTCTACTGTGAGACATGGTATGCTTGAAATAAAAGAAGAAACTGATGGTTTTTCAATTCTTCCTGTGCCTGGTTTAGCAGGAAAATATACCCTGATTCATGAAACTAAAGAAGGACAGGTATTGATATGCGAAGATGAAGCGGGTATTAATATATTTCACGAAGAAAATAACAAACTTTCCCTGGACACTACTATTTTGCATAACGCTCAGATTAACGGTATTTTAGATGATATTACCGGAGGTAAAACTTGGGTAGCTACCGCAGATGGCTTGTTCAATTTATATAAACAAGATGAGACTTATTTCTACCAAAAAGACACCATTTTCAATTTTCGAACGCTGAATGGAATACTCCAGGATAATAACGGCTATCTCTGGATAAGCACAAACCGGGGCTTAATCAAATACCACCCTGAAAGAGCTGAAATACGTGATTACCGATTGGCAGATGGTCTTCAATCACTTGAGTTTAACTTTTGGTCGGCTTTAAAAACGAAAAGCGGAAAGCTTGCCTTCGGTGGTGTAAATGGAGCAAATTTTTTCAATCCAAATGAGATCAAAGATATTGAAATACAAGCCCGCCCAACCATTACAGAGATAAAAATCAATGGCGAACTTCCAACTTATCAACTGAAATGTGATTCGACAAAAGCACTCAATATTTCCGAAATTCGCAAGTTGGTATTTAAAAGCCGGGAAAACAGTTTAAGTGTTAAAGTCACTGCTTTGGAATATAGTGACCCGTCGTCAAACCAGTTTAGATATAGATTGAAAGGTAAGGGTGATACCTGGGTTCATAATGGAACAGACAATACCATTAATCTGTCCTTCCTGTCGCCGGGTTATTATAACCTTGAAGTTGATGCAACTAACTCCGATGGGCAATGGTCAAATCACCCACATCGATTACAAATTAGGATAAAACCGCCGTGGTATCTGTCTATTCCGGCCATCATTTTTTATATTCTGACAACTATCGGTTTTATCTATGCCTACTATCGTTACCGAATTGGTCAGATTCGAATGGAAGAGGAATTCAAACGCAAGGAAGCCGAGTTTAAACAGAAAGAAGCAGAATACAAACAACTTGTCGCCGAAACCGAAACCGCAGTGCTGCGCCTGCAAATGAATCCGCATTTTATTTTTAATAGTATGAACTCGATCAACAGTTACATCCTTCAAAAGGACGTGGACACCGCGAGCGATTACCTCAATCGCTTTGCAAAACTCATGCGGATGATCTTGAAATTTGCTGTAAAACCATTAATTGCGATATCAGATGAGATCGAATTACTTGAGCTTTATTTGCAAACGGAAACAATGCGTTTTGATAAAAAATTTAATTACTCTTTTGATCTGAAAGATGATCTTGATCCGGATGAGTTTGTTATACCAACGATGATTTTACAGCCCTTTGTAGAAAATGCAATCTGGCACGGGCTTTCTAACAAAAAGGGAGGCGAGGGTCACATTAAAATCAGCTTTTGGCAGAAAAACGAAAGCTTCCTTTGCAGTGTGGAAGATAATGGAGTAGGAAGGGCTGCTTCTAACCAAAATGCCAAAAAGCATGAATCCAAAGCGCTTTCGATCACAGCCCATCGACTTCAATTATTGGGAAAGAAGAACGGTGTTGAAGCTTCATTCGAAATCCAGGATTTAACAGATGCTGATCAAAACCCAACAGGAACAAAAGTGGTGCTTAAATTTCCTCTGTTGTAAAAAAGTTTTCATTCCTACATTCAAAACGGCTATTTGATAGATGAGGATATTCTTTTATTCATAATGATTTGTTTGTTAGGAATATATTTTTTATCTTTAGTAAGGTTAGTAGAACAAAAACAAACAGCTTCAGATTTGTTGTTCTACTGAAAAAACTACCAAGATCAATTGATCTAAACCAACTTTCCTTTTAAAACAAAGCTAGCTCGCCTTTAGCCAAGCTTTAATGAAAGAACTGCTTTTTTTCCATGTCATTGAAACAAAACCTTTTTTAAAAAGGATAAACCAAAAAATATGGAAATAATTTTAAAATCAATTAATTACAGAGCAAAGGACTAGATCCGAAACCTTAAACGGTATTCTCTTTTAAAATCTTAAAGCTATTCCTTCCTCCCTCTCTCAAAACGGATCATTGCTTAGAATATCACAATAGTTTTCTCTGTGCTGATCCGACACAGGCTACCCGGTTTAAGTAAAGTAAACATAACCCCGAAGCCAACGATCTTTTCTGAATAGTGTGACGTGTTCTCAAAAGAACACGTCACACCCTCACCGAATCGTATAGACAGATTTTGTATAGTACCCCCTATTCCTTAACCTAAAACTTAACCAATGAAAACCCTGAAAAATCTCTCATTAACCATTATGTTAATCATTTACAGTTCTTTTAGTTATGCACAAGATGATGCTTCACTTACTACTCTGGTAAGTTCTAAAAACATTAAAGACGCGGGAGAATTAGTTGTCGATTTCGATGGAGAAATAATTACAGATACCTGGAATAAAGATGCTCTGGTTCGTATTGTAATGGAAATTAAGTCAGATGATGTAACCAAAGAGGTGGTAAAATACCTCGTAAGCGAAGGACGCTTTATGATAAAAATCAAGCATCTTGATGATGGGAGCGTTGCGCTGTACATGCCTAATATTAAAAAGGAAATTTATATTAATGGCCAAAGACTTTCAGAAGATATCAGTTACCAGCTTTTTGTTCCGGAAAATGTTTTGGTTAGAGTCCGTTCCTGGGACGAGTACCGATCTGACAATTCTATGCAAAACCCTTCTGTGCATTTGGTTAAGCAGCTTTAAAACCAACACAGAACAAATCGCACACATTTAATTTTTGTTATTAAAAGATCTCAAAAAGGTTTTGTGCTAATTTTTTTAATGCAACAGCCATTTTGAATAACTAAAATCCCTAGCCATGAAAAACCTGCAGCAAAGCAAAAATGCCGGATACAACAAAGCTTCAATTGACCTGCCCGTCCAAAAAATATGGACAGAATTAGAAAAGTGTGTAGTTGAATCTTCACTGGAAGGAAATCAACCAATGGATAAGATAAAAACAAAGAGGATCGAAAATTTAATGGACAAGGCTTTTGAGTTGGTTCTGGACAAAATGATCCGACAAAACTAGCAATAGGATTGCTCGCTGCGAATTGATAACTCATAAAATTTTTAACCGCTAAAACCAATTATCATGAAAAAGCAAATTTCGTTTTTGACATTTATATTTTCATTGTTGATTATCACAATGATATTTATCTCCTGCGCAAAAGAAGAAATAATTCCGATTGCCGCAACTCAATCAATACCTAATACAAATGCACCATCTGCCGACGAAACCGATGCTACTTCTCCTGTTTTTCTCTTTCTGGAAAGCGCCCTAAAAAATGGAGTGGCTCCAGAAGCAGATATTACACTACCAGAAGTGCTGGAAAGGCTTAGCCTGGATGTAGATTCCAGATGGGGCGTTGACATCAAAGCGTTTGCTTGTGTTCGCAGAGGACATACGCTGATCGCTCACAATCCTAATCATCCAAGCCTGGATTTTTATGACTCGCGTAGATTTTTAACCCTCTGGTTTAAAGATAACAGGCCAATGAGAAGTAATGGGATTCGAATCGAATGTGTTTGTCGAGGAAAATATGCAGCGGTTGTCCTAAACAAAGCAACCCAGCAAGGTGTTGGAATTGCCTTCTATTCAGTTGGTGCTTGTTCAGCAGATGAATCGCCTTCGACAATTAATAATGGTACTGACTAATCTGTTCATCCGATCCTATTAGTTTTAATGCCTCTGTAATTTTTCATTACAGGGGCACTATTTTTACGGCCAGTTCCTAATTCAAGTCTGCTGTATTTTTTGCGTCTTGCATCGTTTATTAATATCTAATAAAAAAATATACATCTTTAGTGAGATTTACTTCATTTTAAAATGCAAGTTTATGGAAATTGACCTTTAAACAAATCAAAGTTTAAAAGTCATGACTTACAAAATCCTTAAGTTCATTTTCCGTATTGCTTTAAAGATCTATTTTAGAAAAATAAAGATCAATTATTTAAACGAACTTCCGACAAATCAACCCATATTGTTTGTTTCCAACCATCAAAGTTCTTTTATGGATGCTCTTCTAATTGCTGCAATGCTCGATAGACCTTTGAATTTTATGTCGCGAGGGGAGTCGTTTAATACTCCTTTGAAACGCTGGATTTTCAAACAATTTAATATGAATCCGATTTATCGAAAAGAACATTCTCCTGATCTGATTTCCAAAAATCAGTCTTTGATCCAGGGATTTCAACGGTTATTATTAAAAAAACATTCTGTTCTGATTTTTCCGGAAGGAATCTCGCACAATGAGCCCCGCCTTTATCCCATAAAAACCGGTGCGGCCAGAGTGATATTGGGTGCGCAGGTATTGGCGGATCATGATATTTTTCTGGTTCCTATAGGGCTGAATTATGAAAACCCACATTGTTTTCGAAGCAAGGTTTTAATTAACTTTGGCAAGTCAGTTAAATTAGAGGCTTACAATATTGTTTTTTCCAAAAACGAAAGAAAAGCCGTTCAGTTGCTAACAGATAGAATTGGTTTTGAGTTGGAACAACTGACGTTAACTATTGAAAATGATGAACTTAACAACCTTGTTCCGGTGATACAATCCATTTACGAAGCAGAGTTGATCAGGGAAAGTCCAATAGCACTTCCAAAAGAAAAGAAAGCTTTTCACATCCGAAAAGATCTTATTCAGGGAATGCATTTTTTCGAAAAATGCTTCCCAAAACGATCCAAACGAATCAAAAAAAGTTTGCAAGAATATGAACAATTACTTTTGAATTATAGGATCAAAGGCAATTGGCTTGATGCTAATTTCAACAAAGCTTCACAAATACAGATTATAAGAAACATCTTTTTTTATCTGGCTGGCTTGCCTGTATTCCTTTACGGTCTGATCAATCACTTAGGCATCTTTAAGCTGCCGCCACTGATTGCAGAAAGTATAATCAAACGACCTGATTTTAGAGGTTCTTTGACGCTTTCTTTTGGAGTAATGTGTTTTGTGTTTTTTTATAGCCTCCAGATAAGCCTGGTTGCCTTGATGACAAAATCCTTTGTGTGGACATTGGTTTATTCGATTTCACTCCCTTTGACCGGTAGTTTTGTTATTTACTATTTTCGTAAACTCCGAAAGGATAAAGAAATCCTTGATTTTAAATGGAGTATGAAAAACAATAGTGAAATCCTGCAAACTTTAATAAAATATAGAGAGCAAATTCTGCAGCAGTTGCGATTAGCGAGGCAGGACTATTTAGCTTTTACTAGAAAAGTTTAATCGGGATGATTAAAATTATCTTGGCAAATATTCTTTTGGAATTGGATTGTCAGCAGTTTCACCGGTCCAGTAAATATTTACGACCCACCAACGGGTGCTGTCGTTGAGCAATTGGATGCTGTTGATGCCTCGCATAAAAGGAGTTGCGTCTTTTTCGCTGTGAAAACTTTCATAAGTACTGAAAACATGAGTGATATTTCCAAAAGTTTCGGTTTTGCGGCTGATCTCTTTTTCAACGAAACCGTTTTCTTCCAGCCATTTCCCGGAGCTGCTGATATAATCGTCGGGCGACATGTATCGGGCAGCGATCTTTCCGGATTGGTTTTTTCCGGACGGAATCAGTTTGGCATCTGGCATAAACAAATATCTGAATAATTCCCAATCGCGCTTTTCTCCTTTTTCGCCGGATATGACCGAATAGAGCGTTTCAATGGTATTGTCCAAAGTGTTTACTTTTTCCAAATATTTTGAATCGGAATCTTGCGCTTTCGATACAAAATTTAGGCTGAGAAATAGACAGAAAATAGGTGTAATTTTTTTCATGATTTAATTTTGAGTAATAAAAGGTTCATCAAAAACCAGTTCATTATTTTGATTCCAAAGTTTGACGTATTTCACATCCCCTGTTCCACGAAATTTAAACCGGAGGCCTGCGATTTCACCAATGCTTTCTTCATAAACTAATTCCTGAATTAACTGATCGTTTTTGTAAATCTTGACTTGTTTGTTTTCAACCTCAAGCCGTACTTTTTGCCACTTCGAAAAATCAACTCCAAAGGCTGACAAATCACGTGTTTTTCCACTTTCATAAAAATTACTGAACATCAAACCAAATTCGCTGCTACAACCGAGTGCAGCCAACGGAATTACTACGGCGCTCTTCGAACCAAGCAACAAAAGTTGTGTGTGTTTGCAAACGCCATCCCCTTTTTCATAAGAATTTTTGACCATCGTTTCATAGATAAAATTGTCCCCGTCAAGGCCACCAAATTTACGAACATTGTGATAGCTTAACCATTCTGGCGCTTCTGGATTGGCATTAATTTCAGCAGCCACCTTATCAGAAATCGTCAACTTTTTATCTTTTAAAAACTCTCCTTCGAGAAGATATCTTGGTTCCGGTTCATGCTCAATGGTTGCCATCCAGCCTTCAGATTTGATGTGTAAATCATGCTGTTTGATAACCTGTCCATCAACAAGCAATTTTGCCCGCCAAAATCCCGGATAATAATAAATGGAAGTTGCTTCATGCAACGACTTGTCAATATTGAACCGTTTGGCTATGTCCCAATACTGCTGAATCATAAAATCGCTTCCGTTAAAATGGCTGACATCATATTTGAAAACCACTGTATTTGGAATTCCAGAAGTTACAGGATAGCTCGAAAAAATGGTTTTCTCCAGATCATCCGTTGAGAGTTTGGGCGAATTTCCACGATAAATAAAACTGATGATTGAAACGGCAACCAAAATGATTCCTCCGAAGGCTAAAGCCTTTAATAAAATTGTTTTTCTGCTTTGAGTTTTTCCTGGAAAATCCTCGACTTGGTCATTATTTTCAATTGGATGTGCGGCTTTAAAGGACAACCAGTTTTCGTATTTTAGAAAATGCGCTAAAGTATTTAAAGTACTCGTGTTTGGCGTACTTTGGTATTTAACTTTTCCCCAAATTCTTTTTAAAGTAGAGCCGCTGAGCTGGACACCTGTTGTTTCCAGAATTTTTTCGCTTAAAGCCAGAAAATCCTGGTTTTCCCAGGAATCGCTACTTCCCCAGCCCAATTGCTCTTCAATGAGGTTTCTGTAAAGATTCAGATGAAAATTATCATTATGAGGTTTTTCCATTTGATGGTTGGCTTTTGCTTTGAAAAGCTAAATTAAAAACTCCGCTTGTGATAAAGAATAATGTTCGGTTAAAACCCCGGTTTGTTGGATAAAATTCGACACTGCTTCAACTTGCATCGTTTTGAATCATCTTGAACAAGCCGAAAAAGGCATTTCTGTTTTCATTTTCTGACTTTTGGAAAAACATTTTTTAATAAACAAAAACCAAAATGAAATTAAACTTATTGAAAATACAAATCTTGCTGCTCTTTTGTGTTACCGGTCAATTCCTAACCGCTCAAATAATTCCATTCAGTGATGCAAGATGGACGTTTGAAGGCGGAAATAAAATCATAGAAAATTTTCAGGGCAAAAACAGTGTTTACATCCAAAACGGGATTTTTTACCTAAAGGGTGAGCATTTCCAAAACGGGATTATTGAATTCGATATTTTTCTTACGGAAAGGGTTTCGTTCGCCGGTTTTGTTTTTAGGATATTGGATAGGAATAATTTTGAAGAAATCTATTTTCGGGGGCATCATTCTGGCCATCCTGATGCTTATCAATATACGCCCGTTTTTAATGGATTAAGTGGCTGGCAAATTTATCATGATTTGTATACCAATGTCAATGATGGCCTAATGAGTTGGAGGCTGAAAGACGAAAGCATGGGTTTCAATGGCGTTTTAAAATTTGACTTTGATCGATGGATGCACGTCAAATTAGTGGTTTCAGGGACTCAGGCAGAAATGTATTTTGATGGTGAAGCAACACCTTCGATTTTTATCAAGGATTTGAAACATGGGGATCAAGCGGGTAGCATTGGCTTGCGCGGGAATGCCGGGCCAGCTCATTTTGCAGACTTTTCTTTTCAGAAAATAGATGATCCAAAACTTACCAATAAAAAATCAACTTTCGAAACACCAGCCAATACCATTGAAAAGTGGCAAATTTCGGATGCTTTTGCTGAAAAGGAAATTGTGGACAAAAAAGGAATTGATCAGGACTTTTTAAACAAACTGAAATGGCAAAATTTAAAATCCGAACACACCGGGCTGGCTAATATTTCAAAAGTTATTTTGCCGGAAAGAGAAGATGATACGGTTTTGGCAAAGCTGGAGATCAATTCTGAAAGTGATCAAATTAAACGCCTGGATATTGGCTATTCTGATCGCATGAGAGTTTATTGCAATGGGCAAATTATCTATAGCGGAAACAATGGATTTCGAACTAGAGATTACCGTTACTTAGGAACGATTGGCTATTTTGATGCAGTTTATTTGCCATTACAAAAGGGAGAAAATACGATCATTTTAGCAGTTTCAGAAAGCTTTGGCGGATGGGCGATTCAAGGAAAATTAGAGGATATGACCGGATTGAAAGTACAATAATTTTTTCTAAATATTGGAGTTTCTAAGCGAGTCCTTATTGGAATAATTAGGGCTCGTTTTTTAATTTTGATCTGCTAAAAAGAAAAATTCCATGCCTTCCATCGTTGGAAATACTCTTGTCATCAATCTTTAAATTTGACTGATAATGCCCACTGAAAATAACATTATCTTTCCCAACATTAGCCGCTCTGAACATTGTATTTTCGCCATGTTTTGGCAAAACCAACTCGGAAATTTTCCATGCTGAATCGAGTTTTATTATGAAGCATTGAAGTTTTTGAAAATTCAGGGATGAATCCTGGAATTCGATATTTCCAATACTATTTCCGGTTAGCCATAAGTCACCGTTATTTGAACTCACCAGAGCAGAGGCCTGGCTTTCTGATCTGCTTTTTACAATGGTTTTTGATTGAAGCGTTTTTCCATTTTTATCAAATTTGAGCAAATCAATAGTGGTTATTTTTTTATCTGAATACAGCATTGCCTGAGCACTTGCATCAAGGTATTCAAAACGCGCAGCGACGATGACATTTTCAGCGGAATCGAAAGCTACATCAAAGGCAACTTCGCCGGTTCGACGGCCATATTCTGTAATTCCAATATTTCCAAATTGCTTCAGCCAAAGCTTTTTACCATCGCGATCTATTTTGATTAAGAAACCATTCTGGTCATAATTGTCAGATGTAAATAAAGTGTCACCCTGAAAGGATAAAAAAGTATTGAAACTACCCGGAAGGTAAAAATTTCCATCGCTATCGCTGCGGATTCGAGCGACTTGACCAGAGGTATTTATTGACTCCAGCCAAATGCATTTTCCATTACTGTTGAATTTGGCTAAAAAAGATTGCTGGCCTTTTGAATCGTTCAATGTTTTACCATCAATTGCTAGCTTTCCATTAAAAACGCCATTGATCAGGATTTCGTTGAATCGGTTGACTTGGCAATTATGAAGGAACATATCTCCGGGTATTTTAATAAGCTGTAAACACTTACCATTTTCATCAAATTGAGCGAGAAAAGAATTTGAGCTGCCTGTGGCTGATAATTGTTTGTCATCGAATTGGAGTTGCTCCAAAAACAAGCCAACCACCCAGATATTTTGATTGGTATCGATCGAAATGGCGGTTGCCCGACCCAAACTTTTCTGCCCGAGCTCCCAAAGAACTTCTCCCGAATCGGAAACTTTTGCGATATAAATATAATCCTGTGAATCTTCTCCTTTCGAAAACGAAGAGATGTAACTGTTTCCGTTTTTGTCCACCACAAAGTCTGAAAAATGATTGCTGCTAATCCTACCGGTTGATTTGACGTTGATCAGCCAGTTGATAGAAGATGAGCCAGGTTGCTTAACAACTTTGGCTACCCCTTCCGAATTTTGTGAATTACAAGCTGCAGCGAAGAAGATTAGAAAAAATAACAGTTGATTTATCATTGAGGTATTTTAGTTAAAGTACAGTTGTAAATTAACTAAAATGGCTCAACAAAATGATTTTCAATATAGGATTGACAGGTTGTTAACAACTCATTTTGCATCATTCAAAATGCAAGAATGGCATCTCAATTACATATTTGATGCTTTCGACAATCAAAAAAAATAGTACAAATTGGGTTTCCCTATTTCATTTTAAAAACCATACTGTTCACATTGATTGGTTCGAATTCATGTTCGTTATTTCCAGAATTATTCATCCACTTTACCTGAACTTTATCAAAATAATAGATGTCTCCCGGTTTGGCCATTTCTATTAAGTCTTTTACTTTTTCAGTGAAATTACCATTTACAACAGTTGCTTCAACAGGATCTTCATTTTTGCCGACACGAGTCATGTGAAATCCAATAACTTTCATGTTTACATCAAAATCAAAATCTTTGAAACTGACTTCGACTTCTTTTACTTTTTGAAACTCTTCAGCAGGGACCGTACCTCCACTTTTTAGGTTTCCTGATATATTCAGCATAGCAACCGGATCTGGCAACTGTTTTATTCTGAATGTTACGTCAGTGGTTTCCAAGCCTTCCCCCGAAACCTGGATAATGGCATTTCCTGACTCACTTGCTTTAACGTTATAATGACCATCGCCTCTATTTTCCAAAATCACATCATTGCTGCTCAATCGAATTTTCTCAGCCGGAATTCCAGCCACAGCAGCCGTTACCGGATTGTCAACGCCGATATAAAATACATTCATTTTATCAGCAGAAATACTCACGGTCTTATTTGCAATTGAAAATAAATCTGTGAAGGCGTATAAGCTTAAAAAACTAAAGATTAGCAATAGGCTTAACAAAGGACTCATTCGTTTATTACTGAATTGGTTTTCTGTTTCTGTGTTTGTAAAAAGACGTTGAATGCGGGCAGTGAGTCGCCCGGAATTTCCGGTAGCAGCCATAGCTAATTGATTTTTTGTGGTGAAAGAATATTTTTGAAGTTGTAATAAAGAAACCGCATAATGAAGCCTGTTCTTGCAATGAGTTGCGGCTATATCGTCACAGCAATTTTCACGACTTTCTCTAATTTCACGGCTGATCCACCACACAACAGGATGGAAAAACAGTAAAATTTCAATCAGGGTTTGAACGATATTGGCCAGAAAATCAAACCTCCGAATATGGGCCAATTCATGAAGCAATACCGCTTCAACCTGGTCTGGAGGTAATTGGCTTAATATTCCGAAAGGAATCAAAATGACAGGTTTGAGCCATCCAAAAGTGAGTGGTGTGGATATGTTTGTGGATTCTAAAAGCTGGATAGATGCCCGAATGCCCAGTTGGTTTTTTAGCCTGTCTAATTTATTTTGCCACTGAGAAGCAACCGGTTTTGCAGTCCTTCTGACCTGGTATTTCAAATACCACCAACCTCCAACCAACTTTAGACCTAAAAAGAAAACGCCTGCGATCCAAATCATTGCAAGCCAGGGTAAACTTTTTATAAAGAAATGTTTTGCAGATGAAAGAATTTCGGCAAATGAGAAAAATTCGGTTTCCCGATTTAAAAGTGATTCTGGTTCGGGTTCTCCAGTGATCAATGGTTCTTGAATTGAGTTAGAAGAAGTATTTGGTGAAAGTTCTGTTTCTGAGATTTCATTTGAACTGGAAATTAGCGCAATTTTTATTTTACGGTCTAAGGCATTTTGGTATTGATAATTAAAATTCCATATAAAAAGCCCTCCGATAATCAAAAGCAGGGTATATGAAAACAAATACCGGATCTCCGCTTTTTGAGTAGGAATAAGTTTTAAACTAAAAAAGGCAACTGCTCCTAAAAGCAATACCTGCCAAATTGAATGTAAAACAGACCAGCCAAGTGACAGAATGAGTGGTGATTCTAAAATCCAATTCCAGTTATTCATTTGTTTTGTTTTTTTGATCTTTTAAAAATGCTTCCAGTTTTTGTATTTCTTCAGCAGAAGTGTCGGATTGTCCAAGAGCATGCATCACCATTTTCATCGCGGATCCACCAAACGCTCCGTGCAGCAAGCGATTTATCAAGGTGTTTTTAACTTCTTCTTCATCCAA
This sequence comes from Saprospiraceae bacterium, assembly GCA_965220465.1. Lineage (GTDB taxonomy): Bacteria > Bacteroidota > Bacteroidia > Chitinophagales > Saprospiraceae > JAHDHW01. Next base: position 111,130 of record CBDCPZ010000017.1, read on the forward strand.
AATTGCAGCGTATAAATGCGCTTTTTCAGCTTCTTCGCGGAGAATTAATCTTTTGTCGAGCATGCGCTGCATTTGTTTCAAAGTAGTGGTATATCCTACATCTTTAACTAAACTTAATTGTTCATGCACCTCCCTGACCGTAGCTTTTCCTTTTTTCCAAAGGACATTTAATATTTCCAATTCGGCTTCGCTCGGCGTTTGCTGTTTTGGTTTCGGCATCTTTAATTTTTAGTTATTACGACATGTGTCGTACAAATATACACGACAATTGTCGTAGATGCAACTTTTTCCTTCTTTTTACATCTGCTTAAAAGAAAAATTCCATTCCTGTTCTTGAAATATTTATGAAAGCTACAGGTGCTAATTTCCCTTCTCAAATCGGCCAAACCACTTTGCCATGGTGTTTTCTGCAGGTTTTTGTTGTGGAGTGAAATCGATGGATTCCTTTCCATTTGAAGGTTCTGTTCTGGCGTGCCATTGCCAAAAATGTACACCGGCGAACCATTTCTTTTTCCAGAAGGTTTGAAAGAAAGCCTCATAGCAATTCGCTTGTGTCTGGGTAGATACTTTTTTGTATAAACCAGATAATCCATCCGCCCATTCCCAGGGCTCTATTGCAGCGTCAGCAGTACTTTTATAACCAATTTCTGTAAAAAGAACTGGTTTATTGTATTGCTTTTGGATTTGTTCGATTTGCTGGAGATGCGTTTTCCAACCTTTGAGCAGATCTTTTACCCTTGGCTCATTTTTATTGGTCAACGGATAGTAGGCCTGGATGCCGATAAAGTCTAAATCATTCCAAAAAGGGACATCCGACACCTCTTCGTTCCAATTGGCAGCGTAAGTGATTTGACCGCTGTATATTTTGCGAATATCGGAGATTAATTGGCTCCAAAATTCAGGGTGATCTTTGACGGTTTGATGCAATTCGGTGCCAATACAAAATAATTCAATATTGAGCAATTCGCTTAGTGTAGCATAATGCAGGATAAAATCGGAATAGCTCTGTGACCACTTTTTCCAATCTTCTTTGTTTTTGTGAGAAATATCTGAGCGCCACTTTCCGCTGGAAGAATTATGCACCCAAATATGAGGTTTCATCATGACGTGGAACCCTTTTGTTTTTAACAATTTAATACAATTCATATAAGAAGAATCTCGCCTGCTCCATCCGGAATAATCTTGTCCACGACGCCCAACGGAATTGCTGTTATAATCTTGTTGCCCGCCATAAGGAACACAAGTGATCCACTCAATATTGTTTTTTAAAAGTTGATCGATCTGATCTTTTGACATTTCATGGTGCCAAAAAAGATGAATTCCGCGTTGTTTTTTATCAATCTCGTAGCGATTGGCAATGGTATCTTTCACATTTTCAACCGAATGATCCCATTTGTAGGCAAAGTTTTCAGATTGAGTGTAAGATTTTGAAAAATGAGAAACAGCAAAAACGGATGCTACCGGAAATATCACAGAGAAGGAAACTCTCCTAAAAAAGACAACCATTCCGAACATTTTGTAAGAGTGGAAAAGAAACTTTATAAGCCTTGAAAATAAATAAGGCGCAGCAACGATCGCCCAGGCAATCGGAGACGTCAAAATTGTATTCATCATCGTTGGCCAATATTCCAAAACCTCTTTTGTCGGAATATCATTGAAATGCATAAACACAGAAGTAATTACCAAAATAGCCAGGATTGTTCCTGCCAGCCATAAGATAAGAATGCTGACTTTTTGAAGTTTCATCCTTTAAAATTACATGAATTACTCGTTGTTATAAAATCTGATTAATTTCGCATTGAAATTAATACTCAATTTATGACTTACCGTTGGATACTTTTTGACGCAGACAATACACTTTTTGATTTTGATCGTTCTGAAAAATTTGCGCTAGAACAAGCTTTTTCGGATTTTGATATTCCATTTTCTGATGAATTTGTAGCTATTTACCATGATGTAAACAAACAGTGCTGGAAAGCTTTTGAAGAAGGAGCGATGGATCAAAACACGTTACGTAGTAAGCGATTTGAGCTTTTTTTGGAGCAAATTGAAGCAAGAGGAGATGCTGGTAAAATGGGAACCAACTATTTGCAACATCTTGCAAACACAGATTTTATGGTTGATGGAGCCAGGACGCTTTTAAATCGTTTACTTGGAAAATTCAAAATGGCAATTGTCACCAACGGCTTGCAGGATGTTCAACGTCCGAGAGTTCGTAAAACCCAAACAATGCATTTTTTTGAGGCTATTATCGTCTCTGAAGAAATCGGAGCTTCAAAACCAGGACGTGCTTTTTTTGAATATACTTTTGAACAGATCGGGCAACCTACCAAAAGTTCAGCGCTCATGGTTGGAGATAGCCTTAATTCAGATATTCGAGGCGGCAATGAATTCGGAATTGACACTTGTTGGTTTAATCCGGGAAAGCAGCGAAATGAAACTGAAATTACTCCAAAATTTGAAATTGATGAATTAAAATTGCTGGAAGAAGTTTTAGAATCTTAAGGCTTTTTCTCTCAATTATTAGGTGCAAAACGCTTTAATTCTCACCAAAAGCCTTTTGTTTCACTTTTTAGATTATCATTTTTCTGAAATTTTAAAATAATTTTAAAAGCATTCTTTGGTCTTTGTTTTCTTATTATATTGAAAATAAGCGACTTAAGTTGCCTTGTCTTTCGTAAAAAAAAACATGTAATCAATAAAGTGTTATTTATTATTCAAATAAGTTACATTTAATAAAAATATTATTTACATTTGCATTATTATTAATATGGTAATTGATTGACACCAAAAAATATAATGAAAACTACACCCCCTGATTTTTACAGTTGGATAGGTAAATAATGATCAATTGGACCTCATTTTCCAACAACAACCAAAATCATTTTAAATTCTAGTGCTATTAGTGATTTGTCTTAAAAGTTCCGGGCAGGAGGCTCTGGGACTTTTTTTTGTTTTCACGATTTGTGCTTAATCAAACGGTTGTGTAAAAGAATTGTAGTAAAACAATTTGAGTTCAGATACGTATAAAATTCCCTTTAATTGGAATAATATATGCTATAATTATTTGAATTATCCCGGTCGTTTCAAAGCCTATCTTTTATTTGGATGAATATCAGTTTTAACAATGAGAGCAATGAACAGTTTGACGAGCTTTATTTGACACTAAATTGAAAGGAAAATAATTCATGGTAGAAAAAAATGGTCGAAATAGCATCCTCCTCGGGTTTTTACTTTTTTTAAGTATTTGCCTACCCAATATGATCAGAGCACAGGAAACTGTAGTTGATAGTCTTCTTTATGAATTGCTCCATGCTAAAGAAGATACGGCTAAAATCAATGTTTTTTTAAATTTAAGCTGGGAATACCATAATTCCAGTCCAGCTAAAACGGTCGAATATGCAAAGTCAGCGCTTAATTTGGCTGAAACCATCAATTACGATTATGGCATTGCAAGATCCTTAAACCATATAGGGATTGGATTGGATGTGCAGGGAGATCTTGATGAAGCAATGGAATATTATCAAGCAGCTTTGGACATTGCTACTGAAATCGAAAATGAAAAATTAATCAGAAATTATCTCAACAATGTTGGTTTAATCCATGAGCGAAAAGGAAATTACAATATTGCAATGGAATATTATCATCGGGCATTAGGAATGGTTGATGAAAAACAGAATAAAGCGACAGCTAGTATTTTATTGAACAATATTGGACTGATTCATTCTCATGAAGGAGATCATCAAAAAGCTTTGCAATATTTAGAGAAGTCCTTGTCGATGGAAAGAGAAATGGAAAATAAGCTGGGTATTTCGATGGCTTTGACAAATGTTGGAGAACAATACAGCGAATTGGGGCAAGGTGCTAAAGCACTTCGGTATTATGACGAAGCTCTTGCTATATCGGAAGCCATAGGCGATAGAATCGGCGTGAGCATGTTGCTTTGTAATATTGGGGAAGTTCATTTAGAAGATGAACTTTTCGAATTGGCTTTAAACTATTTTCCAAAAGCATTGACTATAGCTGAACAAATTGGTGATAAAGAGGGTGTAGCTTGTGTGTTGAATAACCTGGGAAAAGTAAAATTGAAATTGGGTTATTATAATGAATCTATTTCTTTATGTATGAAAGGCTTGAGGATTGCTCAAAATATGGGTGCCAAAGATGTAGTAAAAGATATTTATCAGACACTTTCAGAGAGCCATGCTGAGATTGGCAATTATAAAAAAGCCTATGATTACCACAAATACTATAAAGAAGCGACAGATAGTATTTACAGCGAGCAAAAGAGTAAACAAATCGTTGAACTTTCTACCCAGTATGAAACTCAAAAAAGAGAAACTGAAGTTGCTTTATTAAAAGAACAACAAGCGAAAAGTGAAGCTATTATTAAACAACGAACAATAATTGGTTGGGGAGGAGCTGTAATCCTCATGTTAGTTTCTTTAATCACATTTATTTTGTTTCAAAGCAATCGTCAAAAACACGCTTATAGCCAACAATTGGAAGAGGATGTTGAAAAACGGACCAATGAACTAAAGCAGTCAAATAAGGAACTTTTAAAATCCAACAAAGAACTCGAACGCTTTGCCTACATCGCTTCTCATGATTTAAAAGAGCCGCTTAGAAATATCGTAAGTTTCACTCGACTGATTGAAAGAAAACTAAAAGATAATGCGAGTGAAGAAATCAAAGAATTCTTATCTTTTGTGATTAACAATTCACGTCAAATGCACAGCTTGATCGAAGATGTACTGGAGTATTCGCGTATTGAAAACATTGACTCCGAGAGCACAGAAGTTGATCTTAATGAAGTGATAAAATCTGTTGTAGAAGTTTTGAGTTCAACCATACAGGAAAAGAACGTGAGTATTGAGCAAAAAAATCTACCAATAGTAGAAGCCAATGCGTCACAAATTTTCTTGGTTATAAAAAATTTAATTGAAAACGGAATAAAATACAATGAAAACCCAAATCCCGTAATTCTTATTGAAACAAAAAAGGTCGAAGGATTTCACCATATTTCTATAACAGACAATGGGATCGGAATTGAAGAACAATATTTTGACAACATTTTTGGAATGTTCAAAAGGCTTCATCACCGTGGAGAATATCAGGGGTCCGGGCTTGGCCTTTCTATTTGCAAAAAAATCATCCAAAATCTGGGTGGCGAAATCTGGGTGGAAAGCACCGCAGGAAAAGGCAGTAGATTTGTTTTTAGTCTACCATTGATTACTCAGGAGACATTTTCAACTGTTACTACATTTCAAGAGGTGGAAGTCTAATTTAAGAGTAAAGGGATAACAGAAAAACCACAAATAATTAGTCAGTAGCGAGTTACAAGAACCACGAACCACAAACCACAAATACGGGGCGAGGAGTCAGTAGCGAGTTACAAAAAACCACGAACTACGAACTAAAAACTACAAACAAGGAAACTAATTTTTCTTCATTTTCTTTCGAAAAGCATTTGCCACCACATCATCATCCGCAATATTTGGCATCGTGATAATTAAATCCGGATAATTTTGCATAGCTCGGTTTGCTGTGAAAATAGCTTCTTTATTTCGAGCCCAACTTCGGCGTGCTATTCCGTTGTTGACATCCCAAAAAAGCATGGATTTTAATCTCCGTTCCGCATCAGAAGTGCCATCGAGCACCATTCCAAAACCACCATTGATTACTTCTCCCCAACCAACACCGCCACCATTATGCAGAGAAACCCAGGTCGCTCCTCTAAACGAATCTCCGATTACGTTATGAACAGCCATGTCAGCGGTAAACCTAGAGCCATCGTAAATATTTGAAGTTTCCCGATAAGGGGAATCCGTTCCACTTACATCGTGATGATCGCGGCCTAAAACTACAGGAGCGGAAATTTCTCCTTTTTCAATGGCATTATTAAAAGCCTGAGCAATTCGAATGCGACCTTCAGCATCGGCGTAAAGAATTCTTGATTTGCTCCCAACGATTGGAATATTTTGATCGGCGGCTTCAATCCAGGTCAGGTTATCTTTTAATTGCGGTTGAATTTCGGAAGGAGCTTCATCGATCATTTGCTGTATTTCTTTGGCAGCGATGGCGTCAGTTGTGTCGAGATCCTTTTTGTCACCGGAAGTGCAAACCCATCGAAATGGCCCGAATCCATAATCGAAACACATCGGTCCCATAATATCTTCAACATAAGAAGGGTATTTATACAATTCTTCTTCTTTGTTTTTCCAAATATCAGCATCCGCTTCACCAGCTTCTTTTAAAAAGGCATTCCCATAATCCCAAAAATACATTCCTTGTTTAGTCATTTTATTGACTGCATCAACATGGCGTCGCAAAGTCGAACGAACTTCTTTCATAAACTTTGCCTTATTTGTTGAAAGCAAAGTTTTAGCTTCTTCAAAAGTGTAACCACAAGGCGCGTAACCTAAATCATCTATATTGTGCAAAGAGGTTTGATCAGAACCCAATTCTATTTTAATATTGTCATCGGCGACTTTTTCCCAAAGGTCAACCACATTTCCCTGATAAATCAACGCAATGGCATGCTGGTTTCTGCGACATTCTTCAATTCGGATGATCAGATCATCAAGCTGTGTAAATACATTTTCTTGTTTAATGTAGCCGTCGGTCAGTCGTTGCTGAACAGCATCAGGATCAATTTCAGCGATTACTGTAACAGCGCCTGTGATCATTCCGGCAAGTGCCTGAGCTCCGGACATACCCCCTAAACCTGAAGTGATAAACACTTTTCCACGGAGATCATCATTGCCAAAACCAAGCATTCTTCCGGCATTTAGCAAGGTGATCGTGGTCCCGTGCACAATGCCTTGCGGGCCGATGTACATAAAAGAACCCGCAGTCATTTGGCCATAAGAAGTTACTCCCAAAGCATTGTATTTGTTCCAGTCTTCCTTTTTGGAATAATTTGGAATCATCATGCCATTTGTAACAACTACTCTCGGTGCGTCTTTGTGAGAAGGAAATAAACCCATTGGATGGCCAGAATACATCACCAAAGTTTGCTCATCGGTCATTTCCGCCAGGTATTTCATGCAAAGGCGGTATTGTGCCCAGTTTTGGAAAACAGCGCCATTTCCACCATAGGTAATCAATTCGTGAGGATGTTTGGCTACCGTATAATCCAGATTGTTTTGAACCATCAACATGATTGCCGCAGCTTGCTTGGAGCGGTAAGGATAATCATCAATCGGACGAGCTTTCATCACATAATCCGGACGAAAGCGGTACATGTAAATCCGGCCGTATTTTTCCAGCTCTTCTGCAAATTCCGGCGCCAGAATAGCATGATGTTTTTTGTCAAAATAGCGGAGCGCATTTTTTAAAGCCAGCATTTTCTCTTTTTCAGACAACACTCCGTCAATAACTCTATTAGGGGCGTGGCTTACCGAAAGGTCGTATGTAGGAGCTTTTGGTAATTCCTGTGGAATACCTTCTAAAATGGCTTTTTGAAAAGAAGTCAGTTCTTTCATCACAATGATTTGATTAGGGCAGTAAAGTTAGCTAATATTTTAATTTTGCTTAAATATTCAAAACAACAGTTCAGCAATCTTTTCAAATTTTTGAAAATCAATGATCTACAAAATATTGCACGCAAAGGCGCAAAGAACGCAAAGTGATTAAAATAAGAACTTGGCGACTTGGCATGAGAAAAAAACACCTAAATATTGTAAAAGAGGGTTTTGAAAAATGAAACCTATTTTGAAGTGTCAAAGTATGAATAGAAAATCGATTTCAAAATTTTATCTTTATCTTCAATTTTTAAAAACTTGAAACCAGAAACTTCAAACTAATAACTATGGCGCGCGATGATTTTTTTGAAAAACTAGGAGACTTTCTGGACAAAGGCAGAAGAACGATCAAAGATCGCTTGACGCTTGATGTAACTGATTTGTTGAGAGCAGTGGATCAACAGGACCCGGATGAGGTTCGACGGGCTTTAAGAGCTGGAGTCAATCCCAATGATCGTGATGGAATGAACCGATTGGCGTTGACGATTGCTACGGACAACAACATTGCGGAGATCGTTCAATTACTTTTGGATGCAAAAGCAGATCCTAATCTGAGAGACCAAAATGGTGATACCGCTTTGTTCAAGGCCGTTTACTGGGAAAATGAAGCAATTATAGAAATGTTGCTGAAAGCCGGAGCGGATATTCACCTTGCAACGGCAAAAGGAATTACACCTTTTCAGGAAGCTAAAAATAACACCAATAATAACTTGGAAGATTTGCTTCAATCCTATCAGGACGAAGCACGTGCCCGGCAGCGTGAAGTAGATAAAGCCAAGCATGAAGAAATGAAAGCTAAGGCGGCTAAAGCGCTTGAAAAACGGGAATTAGCAGCTAAAAAAGAACAAGCCAAAGCAGAAAAACGGAAAAAGAGAGCCCTTGAGAAAGAAGCCAAAAAAATTGAAGAATTGTATGATGCATCCGGGTCTGATTATTTACGACCTTTGCTAAAAGCAATGAACAGTAAAGATACTGATGCTGTAAAGTTATTTGTTGAAAAGGTTGAAAATATTGATGGATACGATGTGTTTTACAACAACACTCCCTTGATGATGGCTATTGAAATGCAGAGTGATAAATTGGCTAAATTTATCATTGAAAAAGGCGCAGATCCAATCAACTTTATTCCCAAACTCAGACATTCTCCACTCACAAAAGCGGTTAGTTTGAATCGTTATGATTTGGTAGATTTTATTCTTAAAAAATATCCGGAAAATATTGCAGAGATTCTGAATTTTGAAGCGCAAACGCTCTCTCCCCAGTTTATCGCTTACAAAGACCCACGAATGATGGATTTATTAGTTGGCGCAGGAGCTGATCCTTTCTTTGGCGGGCAGGATATTCCTTCTCCCATTGTAAAAGCGATTGAAAAAGCAAGCATTGCCATCCTTCCGGTTTTAGCCAAACATAAAGTGGATTTAAACAATTCGGTAGATGAAAAAACGCTGCTCGAATGGGCCATTTTTTATAACCGGGAAGATTGGGTGACAGGGCTGTTAAAAGAAGATGCTGATCCGAGACTTAAAAATGCTGCGGGCCAAAATGCTTTGGAATATGCGCAATCTCTTGGGGATAGGGAAGAAATAAGTACAATTTTGGAAACGGAGTTGAAAGAATATTTATAAAAAAAAGAGGCAACTTTTTGAAAAGCTGCCTCTGAAACTATATTTATGTCGGGGTTAAAATTAGTCAAGTTCTATAAATTCAAACAATCAAACTGCTTTTTAAGTTTCGGGAAAAAGCTGTTTTCTATTTAAAAGATGCTTTAACTTCAAAAAAGGTTGTCTCAACCACCAATTTTTTTTAACTTTTAACTCGATTAAAAGCCAGAGAACCCACCACCCAGTTGGGTAACGGTTTTTTAGGATCTCTCTTTCTAAGGTTTAAGTATAAATTCAATTTTTTGAGAATGGGAACTTTATGGGTTTCTACAAACTCGATCAAAGTACCGTCCGGATCTTCGATATACGAAAAATGTCCAGCCGCTTCGCCCATGTCAAAACTATCACTACTGTCCGCTGTAAATGGAAACCCTTTGGCATCACACTTTTTTCGCAGTTTTTCCATGCCATTAATATCAAAACAAAGGTGGATGTATCCCAAATCTCCCCAGAATCGATTTTCAAAGATTTTTCGGGCATCCCGATCAAGTACCTGAACCAGTTCGATTTCAGCATCGCCCAGCAAACGGCCAAATGCCCCTTCGCGCTTTTTGCTGTTTTTTAGAACGACACGGCGGAATTTGTTAGAACCGCCAGGCAATCCTTCATAATCTTCAAAAGTTCCGGTTGTATCGCAAAGCACTTCGTCATAACCCAGGATATCTGAATAAACGGTTCTGGCTTTTTCAATATCCGAAACACCAATCACACAACCATAGACACCACCGGTATCGGATTTGTAGTTTTTAAACCAATTGTCTGATTCAACAACTTCGCAAAGGTTGCCGTAAGGATCTTTCAAATAAAAGTGATCCTTTCCCATTGGATTTTTTGATACGTTGCCAACAAGGTCTAATTTTTTCTTTTTAAAATTTTCAAAGGCAGCATTGACATTACGGCTTTTATATTTGGTGATAAAAATACCGTGATCTCCTAATTGAATTTGAAACTTCGCAGGTTGGGGAACTCTTGAAGTGTACTGCCAGATTTCAAGGCCTCCACCACCCTGAATATTGATGGCTAGAATGGCATGGCGTTTTTGAGGTACTCCGCCGGTATAAGGCAACATGAGCGCAGCTTCTGCTGCTTCATCGAAAACCTGGATATCCATTCCCAGGTTTTTTCGATACCATTCGAATGCTTCATAAACTTGAGGTATTCCAATCCCAATCTGTTGGATTCCACTGATAACAGGCATAGTATGTTGGGTTTTTATAGATTAAGGGTTATGAGTTATGAATTTAAAGCCAAGTTGAAACGATTCTTAACTTTTGATCCATAACCCATAACTCGTATTTGTGAAGCAAATACCTTAAATGTTTGCTTTTAAAATTCCGGCCCCTTCATGATCATATTCGCCGGCGCTTAGTTTGTCTTTTACTTTCTTAAAGACATCAATTGTATATTCAACATCTTCAAGCGTATGAGCAGCAGTTGGGATCAATCTCAAAAGAATGACTCCTTTTGGTACTACCGGATAAACGACGATGGAACAGAATATTCCATAATTTTCACGAAGATCGTGCGTGATTTTGGTTGCAGATCCAGCAGTTCCTTCTAAGAAAACAGGAGTAACCGCTGAGTTCGTATTTCCAAGATGAAAGCCGGCATCTCTCAAACCATCTTGAAGGGCATTGACAATTTTCCATAATTTATCTTTATGAGCAGTGTCTTTCACCATTTCAAGCCTTTTGATCGCTCCAATAACCAGCGGCATCGGGAGTGATTTGGCAAAAACCTGTGAACGCATGCTGTATCTTAGGTAATTTATAATATCTGCATCAGCAGCGATGAACGCACCAATACTTGCCATTGATTTGGCAAAAGTACACATGAAAATGTCAATTTTATCATGCACGCCTTGCTCTTCAGCAGCTCCTTGACCGGTTGCTCCAAGCGTACCAAAACCGTGCGCATCGTCCACTAAAAGTCTGAAGTTGAAATTTTCTCTTTCACGAAGTTCAACTATTTCTTTGAGGTTTCCCTGATCTCCGGACATTCCAAAAACGCCCTCGGTAACCACTAAAATGGCACCGCCTGTTTTAGCAACAAGTTTAGTTGCTCTTTGTAACTGAGTTTTACAGCTTTCTATATCATTGTGTGCGTAAACAAACCTTTTTCCCATGTGGAGCCTAACCCCATCCAATATACAAGCATGGCATTCCGCGTCGTAAACGATCACATCTTTTCTATCAACGAGAGAGTCGATGCAAGACATAAAGCCTTGATAACCAAAGTTTAGAAGGTAGGTGTCTTCTGTTCCCATAAAGTCAGCCAATTTGGCTTCCAGTTCTTCATGGTATTTGGTTTGTCCGGACATCATTCTGGCTCCCATTGGATAGCCGAGCCCCCATTCTGCTGATGCTTCAGCATCTACTTTTCTAACTTCAGGATGGTCAGCCAATCCGAGATAATTGTTGATGCTCCAGGTTAGCACTTTTTTGCCGTTGAAGGTCATTTTGTTGGAAATCGGTCCTTCCAGTTTTGGAAACAAATAATAACCGTGTCCATCTTCAGAATATTGACCCAAGGGGTCAACTCTGTTTCTAATTTTTTCAAATAAATCCATTTCGATGTGGTTTTACTCTTTTGAATGAATGTTTGTTTAAAAAAAATACCGCGCAAAGTTAAGGTTTAAAACCTAGACAATTAGCATACTTTAAAGGGTTTTTCGCAAAACATTAGCAGTTTCAAATTTTCACCACCGAGACACTTCATTCACTGTGCGGTGATAAGTAAGAATAGGAATATGATTGTTAAATGAATAAATTTAGGTGAGTTAAGACTTTGATTTATAATTTTTTCTCAAAACGCCTTCTACTACAAAGGGAAAGAAACGGTTCATAAAAGCGTTTAATTTTCCGAGTGGGGTAAAATATTTTTTAAAATGTTGATTTTCAATCATCTTAATAACTCTTAAAGCCACATTTTCAGGAGGTTCTGCTTTTATTGCTTCGCGTTTTGGTTGGGGAATAACCTCACCAGCTGCATCAAAAATGGTCTTTTCAGGATCGTTTTGCGTAAATCCGACATAAGCAATTCCAACATGAACACCAGTTCCATCCAGCTCGATGCGCAAGGACTCCGCCAATGCTGTTAAAGCCATTTTTGAAGAAGAATACACGCTGTAATTGGGTAAACCCCGCATACCTGCCAGGCTGCCCATGAAAATGACACTTCCTTTAGATTTGCGGAGAAAGGGCAGCGCAGCTTTGGTAGGATAAACAGAGCCGAGATAATTAACGTTCATCACCTTTTTGAAAACATCAGCATCCAATTCTTCAACTGTGCCTTCCATCGAAATACCTGCATTATTCACGAGGATATCAATCTTCCCAAAGGCTTGTATGCTTGAATCTATTAATTTTTGACAATCCTCCATGTTCGACACGTCGCCTGCAACTGCAATAGTCTCAAAACCAGCCTCTTGCATCGATTTTTGTGTTTTTTCCAGTCGTTCAGGATTTCTGGCATTCAGGACGATTTTGGCCCCTCGTTTTGCCATTTCGAAAGCAAGTGTTCTACCAATTCCTATGCTGGAACCCGTGATTATGCCGACTTTGTTTTCAAAATTTTTCATCTATTTACAATATCCGTTTTCTTTCAGCCAGGTAAATGATTCGAGTATTGCCGTTTCGATATCAGTCTGTGGCAAACCCAGTTCGTCCCTCGCTTTCTGAGGATTAAAATAATGTTCGTCGCAAGATATTTGAGCCATCGGATAACTGACCGTTGGTGCTTTTTTAAGTAAGTTGCCATAAGCCGAACCAATCATTCCATATATTTTTATAAAAAGCGAAGGGATCTTTATTTTCGGTGGTTTTACGTTTACAATTTTTGCGACAAGCGTAAACATTTCCTGGTAGGACAGATTGATGTTTCCGACGATATAACTCTCCCCGATTTTCCCTTTTGTAAGGCCATTGGCCATGGCGATTGCAGCATCTTTTACAGATACGTAATTTCGACCTCCGGGCGCAAAGCCAGGCACTTTTTGCTCATAAATAGCCAAAATCAAAGCTCCTGCGCTGGGCTTGGTGTCATAAGGCCCCAACATAAAAGTAGGATTGACTGTGATTGCCGGCAAACCTTGTTCTTTTACTGCTTTTAGAATAATACGCTGGGCTTCTAGTTTGGAATCCATGTAATCCAGGCCATATTTTGCGGATTGATAGGGAAGCTGTTCGTTTCCGGGTTTTTCTTTCGAACCAAAACCAAATGAATTGGCGGTTCCGATATAAACCAGGCGCTTGATTTTCGCTTTTAGACAAGCGTCAATAATGTTTTGGGTTCCTTCGACATTTACCCTTCGGATCATTTCAGAACGGCTGGGCCAGATATTGGTATTGGCGGCGGCGTGGATGACTGCATCGCAGCCCTGAATTGCTTTTTCAATATCCTGGGGTTTTAAAATATTTCCGTAAAAACGATTAATATTAAGCTTTTCAAGAGATTGGGTCGGGCTATTAGGTAAAAGTATGACATTTACTTCGTGATTTCTTGAAAGCAATTCTCTCACAAGGTTGTTGCCCAATAATCCATCTGCCCCGGTAACGAGTATTTTCATTTAGTATGTTTATTAATGTTGTTCAAAAATAAAATCTTGACGCTGCAAGACGCTGATTTTTATGATTTATTATGTTTGAATTTCCAGAACAATAAGACTTTTGAAAATACCTTGATTTAAGTTTTTTAAATTTGAACACAATTTTTTTAAAAATAGATTTTGCATTTATAACAAAGTGGTTTGCATTTTTAGACGTTTGCAAACCACTTCATTCTAAGAAAATTCAATTCCTGTTTTGATTTATATGCTTCTGAGAAATTTTCGAAATCTCAGCATGTATTTGTAGTTTTTCTGACCATAAAGGAAGCCTTGCTCTTCCATCCACTCGTCATTAAATATTTTGCCTAAATAACGGCTACCGTGATCAGCAAAAATCAGTACGATCACATCATCCTTTTTCATATCATTCCTCACTTCAAACAACCCTTGCAAGACTGCTCCGCTGGAATAACCGACCAACATGCCTTCCTGTTTGGCTAAGCGGCGCGCTTTGAAAGCACTCTGTTTGTCGGTCACTTTAACATATCGATCGATTACATTGAAATTCACGTTTGCCGGAATGATGTTTTTACCGGTTCCTTCTATTCGGTAGGAATAGATTTCGTTTTCATCATAAACCCCGGTTTCATAGTATTTTTTCAATACCGAGCCATAAGCATCAATAGCAATAATCTGGATATCCGGATTTTTTTCTTTTAAAAATTGAGCTGTTCCGCTCAAAGTTCCTCCAGTCCCTGTACTGCAAATCAAATGAGTGATTTTTCCTTCGGTTTGCTTCCAGATTTCAGGGCCGGTAGACATATAATGCGCTTCACAGTTGTCTATATTAAAATTTTGATTGAGATACAATGAGTTGGGAATATCCTTAGAAAATTGCTTTGCTCTTTCATAATAAGAAGCCGGATCATCGGGTTTTGCGCTTTTTGGGCAAAGGATCACGCGAGCACCCATCGCTTTGAGCAAGTTGATTTTTTCTTTAGAAACCTTACTGGTAACAGTGAGTATGCAGCGATAACCCCTAATTGCACTGATCATCGCTATACTAAAGCCCGTATTGCCCGAAGTTGCTTCAATGATGGTCCCTCCGGGTTGAAGCCTGCCTTCTTGTTCCGCTTTGTCAATCATGTGAATCGCAATACGATCCTTTGCGGAAAGCCCAGGATTCATTGACTCCATTTTAGCATACACCGTTCCTTTAATCCCTCGGGTTATTTTGTTGAGCTTGATAAGTGGCGTGTTGCCGATAGCCTCCAGAATGTTATTAAATCTCATAGGTCTTCTAATTAGGTTCTGTGTATAAAGTGTCCTTAGGGTACAATAGGAATTAATTGGCCAGTAGGTTGCAAAAATAAAACAAAGCTTTCTTTTTCTTGCCTTTTTAAGGATAAAATAATTCTTTTTCAGAATATCTTTGCCCAAATAGATAGTCTAGTTTCAAAAAATACTTACAAAATTGGAACAAGCTATTATATTTGCGTTGAACATATTTCTTTTTAAATAAATTATGGCCAAGACAAAAATTTTATTAAAAGCCAGATTGATCGTTGAAGATAACGGGCAAATCCTATTGCTTAAGCAAACGAATCAGCAAGGAGGCAAATATACACTGGTTGGCGGCACCGTCGAAGATTATGAATTTGCACAAAAAGCCTTGATTCGGGAGAGCTTTGAAGAATCAGGAATAGTTATAAAGGCAAACGATCTACAACTTGTCCATACTTTGCACAAGAAAAAAGACGAAATCACGCGTATCGTACTTTATTTTAAAGCCATTAAATGGACAGGAGATATTCGATCGGGAGAGCCAAAGAAATTTAAAAAAGTGGCTTGGTTTCCTATTGACGACCTCCCGAAAAGCATGTCAGCAACTGTTCGCCATGCTTTAAAACACTATCGCCGTGGCAGCCGATACTCTGAAATGTCTACCTAAAAGTTAACCAAAAGCTACAGAGAGTAAGTTTTTTAGGTCTCCCTTGAGAATTGATTCGTTTAAATTTTTAAAAGTTTTTCGAATACTTTTTTGAGTTTGCACAAAAAAAGGTTTATTAAGGAAAGAGTAGCAAATTCGCTTGTCAAAAAATATGTACATTTGCACGGTTTTGGCAAAATCCTTCAGGAAAATATTTTATGGACATTGCGTTATATCTAGGCCTTTTTGTAGTGAGTTTGGCTGTTTTGTTGAAAGCAGCGGATTGGTTTATTGATGCTGCTGAAGAAATTGGTATTTCTTTGGGCATCTCGCCTTTTATAATCGGAGTCACGATAATTGCTTTTGGTACTTCATTGCCCGAATTAGCCACTTCTATTGCCAGTGTTTTTGCCGGAACCTCTGAAATCGTCATCGGAAATGTCGTCGGATCAAATATTACCAACATTGCACTGGTATTAGGTTTGACGGTGGTTGTGGTCAGAGAAATCAAGTTGCACGATCAAATCTGGCATGTTGATATGCCTTTTCTTTTAAGTTCTTCGTTTTTGATGTGGTTTGTGGTAAGGGATGGAAATGTAAGCATCTTTGAGGCATTTATTCTATTGGGAACGCTAGTGCTGTTTTTGGTATATTCATTAAAATCAGATGAAGGTGAAGAGGATACTTATCGCACCAAAGTTTCCTGGAAAAGCTATGTTTGGCTTATTGTAGGGGGAGCATTAGTTTGGCTGGGAGCAGATTATACGATTTTTTCCATCACCAAACTTTCTGTTTTAATGGGAGTGAGTTCTGAGGTAATTGCACTTTCATTTGTTGCTTTGGGGACTTCACTTCCTGAAGTAATTGTAAGTCTCGGAGCTGCTCGTAAAGGCAAAACTTCCATCGCAGTTGGAAATGTTTTAGGATCCAATATTTTCAACACCTTTGCAGTGATGGGTATACCTGCTTTTTTTGGAAAACTAACCATACCTCAGAATGTTTTAGATTTTAGCCTACCCTTGATGATCATCATGACGATCCTTTTTGCAGTGATGACAATCTCTCGCAGAATAACACGATGGGAAGGAATCATCCTTCTGATCTTTTATGTTTTTTATATGGTAGAACTTTTTACCAAAAATGCTTGATATTAGAATTTATTTCTATATTTGCGCCAGTACGTTTATAGTTTACTTTTTATATTCCTTTCGAACAATTCAATCAATCCCACGGACAAAGAATTTGTCTGGTTTCCAGACCTGCAGGCGATTTAGTTTATATGGTATGTTGCGTCCATTAAACTGATAAAATATTTACAAAATCTTAATATTAAAGACATTTTTAGCATTGCTATAACTGCTAATTTTATGTGATTTTTTAACTTTCAAAACCGTTAATTATGAAAAGAGTTTTACTTGTAATTACATTTCTGTCAATTTATCTATTTAGTTTCGGACAAGATGATATTCCTCAAATCTATGATTTTACAGGATATACCGGTGCCGGATTGGCTCCATCTCCGAGTGCGGGTCAATTAGATTCGGACTCCTGGAGTGTGACAGGAATGTCTGAAGGGAATAGTGGCTTTGGAGACACAAATGAATCAGGAGATTTTGCTAGGGGCAATACTTCAGGAGGTGTTGGTACAGGAGGTCTTTATTCTTTAAGTAGTGGTGCTATTTGGTTTCAACCTGGAGGTAGCGATTTTACCCCTGGCGATTTAATATTAAAAATTTGTAACAATAGTAGTTCAACTATGGTGGATATAGATGTGGATTATAATATTAAATATCTAAATGATCAAGGGAGGGCAAATTCATTTAATTTTTCATGGGCAAAAGTTTCAGATGGAAATTATACAACGGTTGATGCATTAGATTTTACTACACCTGGAGCATCAGATGCAAATG
This sequence comes from Saprospiraceae bacterium, assembly GCA_965220465.1. Classification (GTDB taxonomy): domain Bacteria; phylum Bacteroidota; class Bacteroidia; order Chitinophagales; family Saprospiraceae; genus JAHDHW01. The sequence goes on from CBDCPZ010000017.1 coordinate 128,703, forward strand.
GTGTCCAAACAATTCCAAGGAGTACAACAATAACAGCTAATTTGGTAGATACAGATTGTTTGCTGCTAAAATGGACATCTAATGATGTTTCAGGCTCTGGGAGCCGTGATGAGATAGGAGTAGATGACATTGACGTTAAAGAGAATTTAATCCCTGCCCCCGTTTCCCTCACCTCCTTCACCGCCAAACCAATGGCAAACAAAGAAGTACAACTCAACTGGACCACTGCTTCCGAAGAAAACAATGAATACTTCAGCGTTGAGTATAGTGTCGATGGTCGGTCATTTAATGAAATAAACCGTGTTGTAGGAGCAGGGACAACAACAGTAACCCAGCACTACTCTTTTATGCATAAGGAAGCAGAAAGGGGCAACAATTATTACCGACTGCGACAGGTTGATTTTGACGGTACTTTTTCGTTCAGTGATATAGAAGTTGTTGTTTTGACTGATGAAAGTGAAATTGCCATCCAACCTACGCTGGCTCAGCAAAGCATTGAAGTCAGTATTAATGAAAACTTAAGTAATAATGGAACCCTTGAGGTGATCGACTGGATCGGACAGACGGTGATGTCTGAAAACTTCTCCTCAGAAAACAACAAATTTACGTTGGATGTAAGTAATCTCGAAAGCGGACATTATATTCTACGGATAAATACAAATAGCGGAATGGAAACAGCGCGTTTTGTGAAATTATAATCACTGTTTGATTGGTTTAATTTCAGACTCGAAATAAAAAAGGGAAACGTTTTTAAAACGTTTCCCTTTTTTATCGAAAAAAATTAATTTAATCTCTGCTGGCTCGAAGAATTTTTTTAGCAACCTTTTCCTTACCATTGTCAATGGTCAGATAATAAAAATTCGTTTCGTGCTCCTCCCAATTTAAAGTGTAACGGTTTATTCCGGCTTTCAATTCAATTTTTACTTCTTTGATTTTTCTACCCATAAAATCAGATAAAATCATTATCGCTTTGGATTTATTTTGTGTATGAATCAAAACCGTCACCTCCTCTTCTGCAGGAATCGGAAAGACTTCTACCAGGTAAATTTCTGCTTTGGTTCGTTCAACGGCGATGATTTCTGAAAACTCAAAAGTTCCGTCAAAATCGACGATGCGCAAACGATAATAAGCCGAAGAAACAGGATTGAAGTCTTCGGCTTCATAACTTTGCAATGTGATTGAATTTCCAACAGCATTAATGCGGTCAATTTCTTCAAAATCCGTTGTTCCATCAACAGATCGCTCAACGATAAATACCATGGTATTTTCTTCAGAAGCGGTTTGCCATTTTAGTACGTTGGTACGTTCTTCAGCGTAACCATTAAAAGAAATCAACTCTACCGGCAATGGACCAAGAAAAGTTAAAGTTACATTATTAGATCCTCCTATGTTATAAGAAAGTTCAAGATTTGCACCATTAAAAGGAATCAGCGAACCTTCTGGAAGACCATTAAAAATGCCTACAATTGGATTGCCGGCTACATTATTAATTATCGTAAAAATATTACTCGCGGCAGGCGGATACATGCCACTTAGATTTAAATCTGCTCCGCTGATGGTGATTGTGCCACTTGATATTTCTAACTGGTCGTAACTTGAAGCTCCAGTTATATCAATATCAAGGTCAACACTAGTTAAATCAATTGAATTTAAAAAAGTAAATTTTCCAACAGGAGTTCCGGATGTTCCAGGTGACATTGTTCCTGATGGATCTGCGTTAAAGTTTTTTGCATTAATAATACCATCTCCTGCAAATGTCCCATAATTATTGAAATTCACTTCTCCTTGTAAAATATTATCCTGAACATTTGAGACCGTTACCGTACCGTGATTATTAAAAGTAACATCGTTGTTGAGGTCTATTCCGTGATCAATGAAGCCGCCTCCTGAAATGGTAATTGTACCTGCGCTGTTATTATTAATTATAGCACCTCCCGACACAACACTGCTAAAATGAATCCCATCACCACAAGAAGAGGAAGCAGAAATTTCAATAGTTCCTGAATTGGTTAGATCATCACTAATTTCTATGCCGTGTGCTCCTTTTGCAGTGATATTGAGGATTCCAGTAGTTCCTACTGTAACAGAAGTATATTGATTAATGTCCAACCCGTCACCGCTTGCATCACTAAGGATGTTAAAAGTACCATCAATAATGAGGCTACTTTCATTTCCGCTAACTCCTTCAATACGAACTCCATTACTGCCTTCGTGTCCTCCTTTTGTCGTCGTTAAAGTAGCTCCATCCGCAATAGTAAGATTACCACTTGTATTAATATACATAACCGGAGGCACCAAAAAAGGATTACCACCAGTATCACCATCAGCTCCAAGAGCTATTGATTCTACAGTGATATTATTTCCGGAAGAAATGTTAGCACTATTATTATTATTAATAAAGGTATCATCAATTGTGGCAGGAGGAATATCGCCATCCCAATTGTCATCATCGGTCCATTCGATATTCGGAGGCATACTACCATGATCCCAATACCTATCTGCCGAAAGAATACTTTGTGATAAGAGCGAATTAAAAGGTACCCCTAACATCAGAAAATAGAGTAAGATTCTTTTGTTCATAACAATATCATCTAAACAGATGTATTTAGTTTTTTGTAAATCTTCAAAAACGGTTGAGGGGGAATAAAAATAGTAATGGGCTATGATGACATTGTATTAGAAAAATATGTCACCTTATAAAAATTATATAGTAAAAATAAATCAAATTTTGGTTTTATAATGAATTAAGGAGGTAAATATAATACTATTGACATTATGATGCCAAATGAAAACATATATAATTCGGAAACATTGTTAAATACTATGTTTTTTGAATGATTTTAGCACTCTTTAACATTTTTAAATAATAAAAATAATAGACCATTTAGGTTTTGTTTAAAAACTAGTTGCTGATAATTTATAATTTAATAAACTTGAATGTTTCTATATTTTGATCGTTATAAATAGTAATGAAATAATTGCCGGGTAATAAGCCACTCAATGATATTTCCATTTTGTTTCCTTTTTCTTGCATATCGAAAGAATTAAATACTCTACCTGCTAAATCTCGTACAACAAGGTTTAATTCTGTATCAGCGTCAGCATCAGTTTCTACGGTAATGATATCATCCACTAATGTTGGATATATTTTAATAGTCTTATTGTCACGAAATTCCACAGATTCAATTTCGCTATAGGAAAATTGACCATCAAAATCGGTTTGTTTTAAACGATAATAATTCAATCCATTTTCAGGATTTTCATCTATGTAAAAGTATTTTGAAATCTCATTTGTGTTACCACTGCCGGTGATGGATGCAATTTTCTCAAAGGTACGGCCATCAAGGCTTCTTTCAAGCGAAAAGAAATCGTTGTTGGTTTCGGTTGCTGTCACCCAGGCCAATTTAACTTCGCTTTCCATTGTTCGGGCACTGAAGTCAATTAATTCAACAGGCAATGGAATAGGAAAAAGCAAAGTCACTTCGTCTCCATTCCCTCCTACATAGGATATAGTCAAGTCAACGCCTTTATAAGTGAAAGTTGCTCCTTCAGAAAGACCTATGAAAGTACCGGTGATTGGGTTGCCACTTAAATTACGAATAATTACAAATTCATCACCCATAACAGGTGTATAAGTACCGCTTAGATTCAGCGTCGCATCAGTAATGTTGATCCCGCCTATTAGCCCGGCTTCTATCGTGTCATTGCTTTCAGCTCCGTTTATTTGGATGTCAAGGTCAATGTCGGAAAGGTTAACAGGATCATCAAATGTTAGTTTTCCTATTGGTATGGCTGATGTTCCTGGCGAAATTGTAGAGCCATCAGCGTTAAATGTTTTTGGATCAACTACTCCATTTCCGGCGAGCGTGCCGTAATTATTGAAGGTCATATCTCCTTCGAGAATGTTATTTGTAGTGCCTGAAATGGTAAGCGTACCAAAATTGTCAAATGTAAAATCACCATTCAGGTTGATTCCATAATTCATGAATCCGCCGCCATCAATTGTAATCGATGCACTACTATTATTAATTACTTTGGAGCCATCAACTGTGCCGCTAAATTTAATGCCATCAGTGCATGAAGAAGTAGCGGTAATGTTAATAATCCCTGAGTTAGTTATGTCATCACTCGTATTGATCCCACTTTTTGTTCTTGCTTTAACATTAAGGATTCCTGTAGTTCCTACCACGACGGAGGTGTATTCTTTCATATCCAAACCATCGCCTGAAGCATCGCTTAGAATAGTTAAGGTGCCATTTACTATTAAAGTGCTTTCATTGCCATTAACCCCTTCTATGTGAAAGCCATCGCTGCCTTCATGACCCCCTTTTTCGGTGGTTAATGTTGCTCCAGATTCAATGGTTAGATGACCGCTGGTGTTATTAACTACAGTTCCCGGATCAACCGGTTCTCCACCTGTATACGCCGCATCAGCTCCAAGAGCTACAGACTCTACGGTTATATTGTCGCCGGAAGCGATATTCGCCTCAAAGTCATTATTTATAAAAACGTCATCATTTGTGGCAGGGAGCGCATCATCATTCCAATTGTTGGCGTTTGTCCATTCGTAATCCGGATTAGCATCATCATCCCAGATTTTATCAGCGGAGAGTAAACTTTGTGAGAATAGCAGGCTTGAAGGCATTGTTGCCAGGATAAAGTAAAGTAAGATTCCTTTTTTCATAATAATATTATCTAAAAGAAGGTTTTGGGTGATAAAATATTTCGATCAGTATGGAGGTAAGTTTCGAAGAGGGGAGGTACGCTGGAGGGTTAAAATATTTATTGCAAAACTGAGCTTCTCACTTATTGAGAAGCTCAGTTGCATTTTATTTTCTTATAGCTTTATAAATTTGAAAGTTTTAATGTTTTCCTTATCATAAATTGTTATAAAATAATTTCCCGGGGTTAAATCAAATAGTGAAATTTCATTTTTGCTTTCCTTTGCAGAAATTGCGAATGACTTGGAAGTTCTGCCGGTCAGATCACGAATGACAATCGATAAGTCAGTATTCAATCCGCCACTTTCAGTTTCAATGGTAAGTTGGTCAGCAACTAAAGTAGGGTAGACTTTAATATCCTCATTATTGCGAAATTCCACAGTTTTGATATTGCTGTACGAAAATTGACCATCAAAATCGGTTTGTTTTAAGCGGTAATAATTCAAACCGTTGTGTGGATTGTTGTCCATCGTGTAATATTTTGAAATTTCTGTGGTATTACCGTTTCCAGTAATTGTGGCAATCTTTTCAAAAGTACGGCCATCCTGACTTCTTTCAATAGTAAAGAAATCGTTGTCGGTTTCGGTAGCAGTTGTCCATTCAATTCTTACATTACTTTCAAATGCTTTAGCGTTGAAAGCAATCAATTCGATAGGCAAAGGACTAAGAGAAGTTAAAGTTACATCGTTGCCATCACCACCAGTATATGAAATCATAAGATCTCCTCCTTTATAAGAGAAAGTAGCGCCTTCGGAAAGGCCACTGAAAGTACCGTCGATAGCTCCGGCTGCAGTTTTTTCAAGTATTGTAAATACATCACCACCAACCGGTGTATAATTACCAAGAAGATTTAAAGTTGCTCCTGTGAGTGTCACGTCACCATGATCATGATCTGGACCATCTTGAACAACAATATTGTCATAATCTGTTCCAGGTGTTGTGCTTCCTTCGATATCAATATTTATAATAACACTTGTTAAGTCAACCTCTTCATATAAGGTAAGTTGACCAACAGCTGGTGATGGTCCTGGTTCTAATGTTGAACCTGGTCTAAAGTTAACGTCACCATTATTTCCGTTTTCTAAATACCCATCAACTTTTAAAGTGCCAAAATTGTTAAGATCCGAACCATCATCGATTAAAGTATCCGATTCTGTCAGTGTAATTACACCTGAACTATAATTGTACATATCCCAACTGGTATCTTTTCCATCTATACCAACCACACCACCTGTCACAGTGATTATTCCATAATTGTGTAGTTCTTTATTAGAATTACCTCCTGTATTAAACCCGACATCGTCGGGATTCGAAATCGATATTAATCCGTAATTAGTCAGGGTTTCATCTATATTGATACCGTCAGAACCTGCATCATTGAGGTATAATTTTCCTGAAGAAGGTATAATAAGAGAATTGCCTTTTTCAACATCTATACCATCTTTCGAATTGCTGAAAGAATTTAACGTTCCGTTTACAGTCAGGATTGAACCTGGACCTTTAAGCTTAACGCCGTCATCATTATTATTGTATGAATTTACCGTTCCGTTGATAGTCATTACAGCGCCCACGCTATCAATTTTAATCCCGTAACCACCATGCTCTGAAGTATCTAGTGTTCCATTTACAACCAACTCACCGGTTGTATCTTCAATCCTGACTCCATCACTTCCATTGTCAAATACGGTCAAAGTATAAGTAGCTGCAATGGTTAATTTAGCTCCATTCCTAAGACGTAAAGATTCTATAGTTTGATTTGATTGAATGGTAACCGTATATGCGCCATCAATAACAACATCATCATCTACTTCATCGACACCAGGTACTCTGTTTTTATCCCAATTTGCTGGATTCTCCCAGTTGCCATCCATTCCTAGATCATTCCAGGTTACCGTTCCTGCAAAAAGGGAACTTGTAGAAACAACAAAGATGAATAGGATGAACGAAAAACTCTTTTTCATAATTAGTTTTTTATAATGTGAATATATGTTATGTCAATAATAATTATCAGGGGAATGTATAAAAACGGTAGGGAGCTAAAAAAAATAAAGGTTTAAAACAAATTCAAAGTGTTCAAATATTTAATCAGTATGTTTTGAATTTGAATCACTTATACAATAAGAGCAACTATTATAATTTGATAAATTTATGTGTTTCCACATTTTCGTTGTTATAAATGGAAATAAAGTAACTGCCTGGGTTAAGGTCGGTTAACAATATTTCTTTTTTGTTTGATTTAATTGGGTTAATGATTGATTTGTATTGTCGCCCGGTCAGGTCTCGTATAATAATTATTAGTTCGTTGTCCAGGTCTTTTCCTGTTTCAATCATAAGGACGTCAGTAGCAATAGTTGGGTACACTTTTATTGTATTATCCGTTCCAAAATCTGCTGTTTCGATATCACTGTATGAAAACTGGCCATCAAAATCGGTTTGTTTTAAACGATAATAATTCAATCCGCGGAGCGGATTTTTATCCATGTGATTATATTTAGAGATTTCTGTCGTATTACCATTGCCCAAGATGGTTGCAATTTCTTCAAAAGTACGACCATCAAGGCTTCTTTCTATTGTAAAGTAATCGTTGTTGGTTTCAGTGGCAGTAAGCCATTCAAGTTTGACTTCATTTTCCATAGCCTGCACACTGAAGTCGATCAGTTCAATTGGTAGCGGAGCATCAAAAGTTAATGTAATATCATTACCACCGACACCTCCATTATAAGATATAATAAATGCTGAACCATTAAATGGGACAGTTGAACCATCGGGCAGACCATCAAATTCACCATTTAAGTTGCCAATGCTGACCTTGTCTAAAAATAAAAACACCTCACCTCCGGTAGGGATATAATTGCCACTCAAATTTAGCGTGGCATCTGTTATTTTAACTGTGCCTGAATTAACAACGATCTGATCGTAATCTATACCTGGTATACCATCATCATCAATTTCGATATTAATAATGTTTTCAGAAAAATCAACCTTATCGTCAAAAGTAAGCTTGCCAATGGATGTTCCAGGGGTCAACGTGGAACCAGAAGGGGTACTAAAATCATTATTTTGCACCAAACCATTTCCTTTAAAAGTGCCATTATTGATAAAGTCAGTTCCATCTCTGACTAAAGCTACACTTGCATTTGAAACAGACACCGTTCCATTGTTAGTAAATAACCAATTCTGTATGCTTTGATCAATTCCGTATTCTCCACCTGATATGGTAATTGTGCCGGTATTGACAACTGTCCTGTTGGCAATATTGCCCTCCATACGTATTCCGTCTTTTCCCGTGGGAACTGAGATTGTAATAGTCCCGTCATTAACCATATTATCTTCTAATTGGATACCATTAGCTAACACATTATTAATGGAAACCACACCACCAGCATTAATCGTGAGACTACAGTTTGCATTAACATCAATTCCACTTTTTTGATGCCCATTGGAATTCAATGTTCCATTTATCGTCAACGAAGCACCAGTATTCGCAAGTTCTATACCATCATGATTGGCATTACTATCTACTGTTAAAGCATAGGTAGCTGTAATGGTCAAACTCGCTCCTCCCGCTAGTTGGATAGATTTTATAGTAGAAGTTGATGAAACAGTTACGGAGTATGCTCCATCTATCAATATATCATCACCAACTGTCGGAACTCCGTTGGGATCCCAATTTAGAGGATCTTCCCATACACCAGCAGCTCCGCCAGCATCCCAGGTATAATCTAATGTCTGAGAGAAAAGTGAATTGGCAGCAATAAATACAAGGAAAATTAAGAGCAAAGATCTCTTATTCATGGGTTCGGTTTTTAAATTGTAAAATCGGAATACTTACAGTAAAATATTAATGGGGAAAAGAGTATAAAACGGTAGGGAGGTGCAAAAATAATAAGTTTTTGAATTATTTTTGAATAATTGGAATGAAAATAATCAATTAATATTTAATTAAATATTTTCATTCCAACCTCGTTCTAAAACTTATAATTTTATAAACTTATGCGTTTCAACAGTGTCATTGTTGTAAATAGAAATAAAATAACTTCCAGGGGTAAGATCGATTAGTGATATTTCTTTTCTGTTTGACTTAGTTGTTATTTCAAATGATTTGTATTCTCTTCCCGTTAGGTCCCGAATAATAATCGTTAAGTCATTATTCAAATCATGTCCGATTTCAACCTTAAGGAAATCAGTGGCGGCTGTTGGATATACTTTGATCGTTTCGTCCGTTCCAAAATCAGCTGTTTCGATATCGCTGTACGAAAATGTGCCATCATAATCCGTCTGCTTCAAACGGTAATAATTCAGACCGCTTCGAGGATTGTTATCCATGTGAATATACTTTGAAATCTCGGTAGTGCTACCGCTTCCGTCGACCATAGCGATTGCTTCAAAAGAACGTCCGTCAATGCTTCTTTCCAATGTGAAATAATCATTGTTTTCTTCGTTGGCAGTGGTCCAGCTTAGTTTGACTTCTCTTTCCATAGCTTGTGCACCAAAGCTTATCAGCTCTACGGGAAGCGGTGAATCGAACGACAAAGTTATGTCATTGCCATCAACACCACCTATGTACGAAATAAACAGAGTTTCGCCATTTAGCATAAAAGTTCCACCTTCAGCCTTTCCATTTATAGTTCCGGTAATACTTTTTCCGGTAGGAACATCAATTAATGTAAATACATTAGGTGAAACAGGAACATGCGACCCACTTAAGTCTAATGTAGCAGCCCCAATATCTACATTCCCGTTAAAAACAATTTGATCGTATTCTGTGCCCGGGGTAGTCCCATCTATTTCGATGTCAAAATTAATCCCAAGATTGTAATCCAAATCAAGGCCGCCATCATCAAAGATAAGTTTTCCGGGAGAGGCTCCGGGCGCAATTGTTGATCCTGCCTGACCAATAAAATCTTCAGCAAAGCTAAAGGTTCCGTCTCCATTGAATGTGCCAGTACCACTGTTTATAAAGTCTCCAGAACCCTGATATAAAGATATCCCGGCATCAGAAAGTGTAACTATTCCATCATTGGTAAATGTATTGGAAGAAGTTCCATTAGCTATGGCATAATCTCCAGCTCCAGATATAGTAATTGCATCACCAGTATTATTAACCAATGAACCTGTTTGTGCTGATGAAATATGAATTCCATTATCAGTAGGTGAGGTAATAGTAATATCACCATTATTAGTAAAAGCTCCTGTAATTTCGATACCATTATCTCCTGCGCCAGTAATAACAATTATTCCGTCCTCGCCTATAACCAAAGTAGAATTTGTATTATCAATATCTATCCCATCTTCAGAGCATCCGGAAATATTGAGGGTGCCATTTACCGTTAAACTTGATCCACTCCGAATGCGGACGCCATCACCATTACTATTGTTATCTCCTGTAGTTGTTAACGTAATTCCAGTATTAATTTGCAGTTTGCCAGACGAAGTTAATTGTAAACCTATAATCATTCTGTTTGAAGAAAGGGTGACTGTTACATTAGTACTAATTACAACCTGATCGCTTGATGTAGGTAGCGTATTGTCAGACCAGTTGTTGGGATGTTCCCATGCAGTTGTCATCGCTCCCCCATCCCAGGTTTTAACTGCTGCTGAAAGTGAGTTGGTAAAAATAAAAAGGAAGGCAAAGATTAGTAAAGATCCGTTTTTCATAATAAACTTGTTTTAGTCAAAAAAAGAATAATTATCAATTATGGGGAATTGATAACAATTAAGTTATTGGGAAGTAATGGTTTTGAAAAAAGTTTTGGGAGGAGGTAAAAAAGTTTAGTCTAATTTGCTGTAGAGGACGAGCAAACTTCTCGCAATTTAAGTTTTTTTTATTAAATATCTAAATTTTTCGCATAAAAAATTAATTAGTGTGACAATGTAACCTATACTTTAAGGCAATTTTTCCGCGTTATCATTGGTTAAATGAAATAAATTCCTGAGTTTTTTTATTAGAAAAAAAAAGCTATATTAGGAAAGATTGCAGTCGTTTAAACAAAAAAACTATGAACAAATTACAGTTACTTGGAATATCATTTCTTGCCATTTTGTGGCTTTCACCGGTTAGTTATCCAATTGAAAATAACCTTGAAAAAGGGCTCGTTGCTTATTATTCTTTTAATGATTGTAACGCACGTGACGATAGCAGTAATGGATCAGACGGAGAGTTGTTTGGCAATGTCGGCTGTTGGTGTGGTATAGAAGACGATGGGTTACTTTTCGACGGTAATCATGATTATATTGAATTTCATGGAATCGTAAACCGGTATTTCAATACTTCAGATTTTACCATTAGTTTTTATTTCAAATCCAGCCAATATACTGTTTTAAAGCAAAGCCTTTTATCGAAGCGGGAAAACTGCGAAAAGTATAATGCACTTGACTTTCGGCTTGATCAAAACCTAAAATTGGTTGACACCGATTTTTATGAAACCCCTTTAAAAGATTATGGTGATATTTCTCCTGATACCGGAGGAGGAGGTTGGAAACACTTTGCGATTGTTCGAAAAGGGACCAAAGCGTATACCTACATCAACGGCGTAATGGTTTATGAAGGACGGCGTTGTAGTGGTGTCGATATTTCCAACAATGCTCTACTTTCCTTTTCCAATAGTCCTTGTATTTTTGAGGGAGGCGCTACCCGTTTTAAAGGAATCCTGGATGAATTAAGGGTTTATGACCGTGCGTTAACCGAATTGGAAATTTATAACTTGTACTTACTCCATCCTGTTGAAAAAGCTGAACAAGATTGTGTAACCTAATCTCCCAAAATTTTACTAAAACTCTTATCGTTTAAACCTGAAACAGTTTACCTTTGCCATTTCTATTGGAAATAAGTAAAAAGGACAAAAGGTAAAGTGGTAAGAGCCTTAGTACATTTTATAACTTACTTACCACATAATTGATAACCCAATAACTTAAAAATCATGTTTGGAGATTTAATGGGCAATATGGGAGAACGGCAGAAAGAGTTGAAAAAAAAACTTGCCGAGATCACAGTAGAAGCGGAATCCGGTGAAGGTGCAATTAAAGTGACTGCTAACGCTAATCGTGAAATCATCAATATTTCAATCAATAAAGAAATGTTGGATTGGGACGATCAAGAGCAAGTAGAAGACCTTTTGATGGTAGCTGTTAATCGAGCACTTGAAAAAGCATTGGAAAAAGAGGCTATAGAATCAGAGAATTTAATCAAAGATATGTTGCCTCCAGGGCTTGGAGGGCTCTCCGATTTGTTTAGCTAAATGCCAGATAAAATATTGTGAATGCAAAATCGTTTTAAAAATTGTGAAAACTAGCCTCTTAGGAATGATTGCTAAAAAGATATCAAATCGAATGAAATATATTTTATCCTTTTTTGTACTGTTTTTTGTTGTTGAAATTGCTGCTCAAACCGATGAAGACTTGAAAGCTTATTATCAGTTTGATGATTGCACCGCCGTGGAACTCACTGGAAATGGACCCAATGGAACGATAATAGGTAACCCTGCTTGTGTCTGTGGTGCCGTTGGTGATGCTTTACAATATAACGGTACGACGGATCATGTCCTTTTTATAGGGATACTGAATGATTATTTTAGAAAAGATGATTTCACACTTAGTTTTTTCTTTAGCCCCAGCGGTACTTCAGGAACTCAAACCATTTTTTCTAAAAAAGAAGATTGTGATGACCTTAATGCCTTTGCGGTGCGATACACTCCACAATCGCAAACTGTAACCGTGGAATTAAGTGAAAACTCAAGCAAGAAATCAATTTTAAGCCATAAGGTTGATGCCGGAAAATGTTGGCAACATGTTACAATTGTCCGTACCGGGCCAACAACGAAATTATACATTAATGGTACGATGCGAGAAGATGATACGGTTATTTCAAGAATCGATCTAACGAACAATGCGTCTTTGGGCATTGCTGAAGGGCCATGTGTTGGTGTTACTGATAATCGTTTTAAAGGAGTGATTGATGAACTACGGATTTATGACAGAGCATTGACGAATAATGAAGTATTAGGCCTCTTTCAACCCGTAAAGCCAGATAATATTACTACTAGAGACACCACTATTTTTATTGGTAATGATCTCCAAATTGCTACCAGTAATAGTTGTGCTGATGTTTATACCTGGACACCTGATGTCGAAATGGATGATGCGACAATCCCAGAACCGCTGATATCACCAACCATGTCAAGGGTTTATACGCTTTCATTCAGAAATAATACTTTGGGCTGTACAGCGAAAGATTCGATTAGGGTCACTGTGCTTGACCCAGATGAATTGGATTGCACAAAAGTTTATCTTCCTAAAGCTTTTACACCAAACAATGATGGTTTGAATGACACTTACGGGATTAGCAATCCATACGCAATTAGCGATTTGATTTCTTTCGAAATATTTGACCGATGGGGAGGAATGGTTTTTACCACAACAAATCCTATGGATAAATGGGACGGTACTTCAAAAGGTCAGCAACTCAATCCCGGTGTATTGTTGTATAAGGTTCGCTATCGTTGCAGAGGCGAGGAGTTGATCGATGCAGGAAGTTTGACGATAATTAAATAACCTAGTTCAAGTATTTTATTTAAGCATTTTCTTTTTTTGATTTTCCTTTCAATTAAAATTTACTAATTCATGAAATGAATGATTACAGTGGTAATCACTTGATTTTCATTGTTTTATTTTACCTGTTTTATGGCTTAAAAAGCTAGACAATAAATGAAATTTGATTGTCCAGGTTTTATCTAATAATTATTTTTTATAGATTTGTATTCCCTTTACCTTCCACATCACCTCCCATTGCGCGGTTTTTTCTTTTTGTAACTTATTGGTAATCAGTACAGGCTTATATAGGATTAAGCCCCGAATTTAGAATCTTTCAGTTTCATGTCTTAACTTTACCAGAACATATGCAGGTATCCATGAGCATCGAAAAAATACAACGTCTGTTAAAACAAAGCGATCAGCTCTTTACAAAACGAAGTCTTGATCAGGCAATGCATCTTGCTCAAGAAGCGCTTGAGCTTTCCAATTCTAATACCTACAGGCAAGGGATTATTCAATCAAATCTTTTATTGGGAAAAATTCACGCCACTTCCGGCAGATATAATGGTGATGAAAGCCATTTTCCAAAAGCATTACAATTTATTCGAAAAGCAGAAGACCTCAACCAACCTCCTAACGAAAATGGTCATAGTGCTGATATTTTATTGGCTTTTGGAGAAGTTTTTCAAAATGCCAATGATTATAATTTGGCCTCCCAATCCTTTGACCAGGCTTTAAAGTATTGCCGAGAAAATAAAATAAACACTGGGGAAGTACTCTCTTTGTGTACTTTAAGCAGACTTTATGTTTTGAAAAATGATTTGGACATTGCACTTGGTTATGCCAAAGAAGCACTTGACCTGATTGATGATAAAAGTGCTGAAGAATTGCAGATGGAAGTCTACAATCAGTTGAGCCAGGTGTATATAAAAAAGCAGGAATATTCGAAAATACTGGATTATAGTGAAAAGGTTCTTGAGATTAGCAAACGTACTGAAAATGTTGAAAAAGAACTCTCTGCTTTAAATAATATTGCTGTTTATTATGGTGTAAAATCAGACTATAAGACGGCAATGCCTTTCTTCTTGGATGCTTTGGATAAAAGCAAATCGATTGGATATCGTTACCATATTGCGAACAGCCTGATAAATATTGCTACAATATATGCTTCGCTTTTTAATTATAAAGAAGCCATCAATCGGTACCAAACGGTTTTGGAAGATTACAAGGATGCACTGGAGACTTATACTCAGGTGATAATTTACAACAACGTTGGAAATATCTATTACCACGATGATCAGCCAAAAATGGCAAAAGCTAATTTTGTAAAAGCATACAAGCTTGCTGTTCAGACAAATTATAAAGAAATGATGGCGCATTCATTGGCTCAAATGAGTCGTTCCGAGGCAGCGCTTTCTAATTTTGATATAGCTTATAAGAACGCTTTGGAAGCGCAGGACTTGTTTGAAAGTTTGGGCGAGGTTACCGGAAAACAGATCAATCTCATTAATTTAGGCAACATTTTTTACCATAAAAAAGAAGTTGATCAGGCTGTAAAATATACTAGCCAAGGGATCGAAGTTGCCAAACGGATGAAAGACGATATTAGTGAAATTCGTGGTTACGAGCTGTTGTCCAATATTTATCAAGAGAAAAAAGATTTTGAAAAAGCGCTGGAATATCAGGTCGTTTATTCTAAGGCGCAGGAAAAATTTGCTAAAGTTCAAATTAGTCGGCAAATTCTTGATTATGAAATTGATCGGTCTATAAAAGAAAAGCAAAAGAAAATTGAGCAACTTACCAAAGAGAATGAAATTCAGGCTTTGTTATTGGAACAAACGGATAAAATTAAACGGCAAAATCAGGAACTTTCACAAGTAAACGAGGAGCTAAGACAATATGCCTATGTTGCTTCTCATGATTTAAAAGAACCGCTTCGGATGATTGGTAGTTATACCCAGTTAATTGAACGGATGTATAAAGATCACCAGACAGAGGATTCTCGTTTGTTTTTTCAATTTGTGAACGAAGGAGTTAATCGCATGAATAATTTGCTCGATGATTTATTGCGATATGCTACAATCGGGAAAACAGAAGCCGAAAAAAAGACTTTAAAAACCCTCGATGTAGTTGAAATTGCGATAAAAAATTTGCGGTTAAGTATTGCAGAATCAAACGCAGTGATCCATTATGAACAACTTCCTGAAGTCTATTCTGTAAATTCCTTATTGATCCAGTTGTTTCAAAACCTGATCAGCAATGCTGTAAAATTCAGAAGCGAAGAAGCACAACCCGAAATTGAGATTACTTGCATTGAGAAAGAAGATTTTTTCGAATTTGCTATAAAAGATAATGGAATTGGTATTGCACCTGAATATAAAAATCGAATTTTTGTGATATTCCAACGATTACACGCTCGCACCGAATATGAAGGTACCGGCATCGGTCTTGCGATCTGCCAAAAGATCATTCAACGTCTTGGAGGAAAGATATGGGTTGATTCAGAATCCGGCAAAGGAGCTACTTTTTATTTTACCTTACCAAAGAAGTGAAAAGGGTTCGAAGTTTCTGGTTTGAAGTTTTTTAGTTCAGAGTGGTCAGGTGCGAGTAGCGAGGTTAAAGAATATCCTAAGCATTAACCACTCACTACTCGCTCCTGACTCCTCCCTCCTCGCCACTTTTATTCATTCCATGTTTTTAATTCATAACCCCTAATTCCCCAATTCCCTCACCGCCAACCAGGCCATCAGTCCGGAACTCAATTGAAGACACGTTTCATCAATGTCGAAGGTCGTGGTATGAACAGGAGAAGTGATTCCTTTTGCTGGATTTCCTGTTCCCAATCTGTAGAAGCATCCCGGCATTTTCTGAGAATAATAAGAAAAATCTTCGGCGGTCATTCGGATCGGAAGATCTACTACATTTTCTTTTCCTAAATATTCGATAGCAAATTCTTTTGTTTTGGCAGTAAGTTGTTCGTCATTGATAAGAAATGGGTAACCCTTCATAATTTTAAATTTGCAGGCTCCACCCATTCCTTTTGCAATATCTTTGGCCATTGAACGCATTAATTTAAGTGCTTTTTTTCGCCAAACCTCATCCATTGTTCTGAAAGTACCTTCCAGTTTTACATCATTTGGGATGATATTCGTAGCTCCTCCGGTAGAATTTATTTTTCCAAAAGTCAAAACAGAAGGAGTCGTTGGGTTCGCTTTGCGGCTTACTATTTGTTGAAGCGCTGTGATGATGTGAGCAGTAATGACCACCGGATCGACACAATCCTGAGGCAAGGCACCATGCCCACCTTTTCCTTTTACGGTTACATAAAGTTCATCCGCTGAAGCCATGTACATTCCAGGTTTAAGGCCAATTTTTCCAGCTTCTAATGGAGGATGCACATGCTGCCCAAAAATACTGGCTGGGCTGGGATTTTCTAAAACGCCTTCCTGAATCATAATCGAAGCTCCTCCCGGAGTCATCTCTTCCGCAGGTTGGAAGATCAATTTAATAGTACCTTCAAAATCTTCCTTTATTTCATTCAAAATCCGGGCTGTCCCTAGCAAAGAAGCGGTGTGAACATCATGTCCGCAAGCATGCATTACGCCTTTGTTTTTGGATTTGTAGGGTACGTCATTCGCTTCCAAAATAGGCAGCGCATCCATGTCAGCTCGAAGAGCAACTACTCGTTTTTTAGGGTTTTTTCCTTCGATCAGCGCGACCACTCCATTTACAGCGCAACGTTGTACCTTTGATATTTTAAATTCATTTAGCTTTTCAACGATGTATTTTCCTGTTTTTTCTTCGTGAAAAGATAGTTCCGGATTCTGATGAATATGCCGTCGCATTTCAACGGTTTGTTTAAAATTTTGCTTCGCAAGTTTCTGTATTTTTTCTTTTATCATTTCTTATTTAGAGTTTCTAGTTTGAAGTTCGAAGTTTCTGGTTTTTAGTTTTGGTTAGTGATTCACTCGTAACTGTTTACTCGCCACTTTATTTTAAAAATTTCCGTAGTAAACTTCCGTTCTGTAACACATTTTCACAATCCCCTTTTCTTTAAATCGCTCAAATATACTGCTCAAAACGTTAATAGCTGCTTCGTGTTTCGGATGTGTTTGGTCAAAAGCATAAGAGCAAGATAAATAGCGCCCTTTCAAGCCATCAAGATCAAAACTTTGAAAATGGTAAAAACCTTTTTGATAAAAATCGTTTGGAGCATAAAAATCATTCAATACTTTTTGATCAATCCTTCTCAGACTAGTTGCTTCATAATCGGTCGCCCAGTTGATTAAAAAATCATTGTAAGCTTTCATGAAAGCAGATTTTTCATCCATTCGCTTATTCCAGATCAGTAAAATTTTTCCATCCTTTTTCAAAACCCTTTGAAACTCAGTTTTTGTTTTTTGCGGATCAAACCAGTGAAAAGCTTGTCCGGCTATAATGAAATCTACAGAATCATCTTTTAAACCTGTGTTTTCAGCAGTTCCGTTGATACTTTTAAAATTTTGAAAACCACTAAAAAGCTGTTCGGCTGCAAAGCGCATTTCAGTATTTGGTTCTACGCCAAAGGTTGGGTTGCCATTTTTCACAAAAAGAAGAGTCAATTTTCCGGTTCCGGAACCTATATCTGCTACCACGGCATCAGCATTTAAACCAAGGTTTTCCTGCATGAATTTTATTATTTCTGAAGGATAACCTGGTCGGAAAGCTAAATAATTTTCTACCGTTTTGGAAAATCGTTTTGTCGGATCAATTTCAAACATAAACTTTGATTTAAGAATAGCCAAAAATTAAGTTCCCTCTTTTAATTCAGAAATCAATTATTTGACTGGGTCTTACCTAGATTTTGAAATCCTTTCCAAATAATATCCAAATCATTGGAAGCGCTATAATTCTTTGCATAAAGGAAGTTGAGATATTGAATAGTTGGAGCGTTTACTTTTTCCAATTTTAAAGCATCCAATGGCGATAAAACTCCGGTTTTAATTTTTGGGAGGTTTTCCATTTGTTCGGTTGCTTGAGCATAACCCACCCAGCTTTTTTTACCAAAAAGTACTTGAAAAATATTTGATATAAAATGGCCTTTTTGATATATAAACAAAATACAAATTGGGAGTAAGGCCAAATAAGCCAAGGCCAAACTGATGTCAATAAAACGTTTGTTTCTGCGATTCATTGATTGTGTAATTCTAAACTGTATATCAATGGTGTAAAGCTCTCCTGCGGCATTTTTAGAGCTGCTACCAATGATGCTTAAACTCTCTTCAGGAACAATTTTATATTCCAATTCCGAACCCAATCGCGTCATCCATTTCATAATATCCTGCGAAGAAATATCTTTTGAGCAAAAAATAATTTCATCTATTTTATAAATATGTACCACCTCATCGAGTTGTTGCAAATTGCTGAGGTAAATTTTAGAATCATTGGTGCCATTTGGCGAAACGGTCCCGATAAAATTTTTCATTAATTGCGCCTGATGGATAAGGCCCATGACCCGTTTGCTTTCATTTTTGCTTCCGACGATGATCAAATTTTTAGTTTTTTCCTGTCCTAAATTGAAGTTTTTGTTTTTTATAAAATGAAGAAACACACGCAAACTCGTCATTGAAATTATGGCCCAAATCATTCCAAGAATGATGAGTGTTCGTGAAGCCCGATACTCTAATTCTAAAAAACCATAAACCGCCGCGAGCAAAACAGTACCCATTAAAAGCCCCCGAATCAATCGGCGAATTCCGCCTTTGTGGTCATAACCACCACTAAAATATACTGAAATGAGCCATATGCCAATATATAGCGGAACATTGAAATACATGAACGTAGGCTGGTAATAGTCCGAATCCTGAAAATGGTAATTTGCCCAAAAATCTTTTAGAAAATACATCCCTCCATAAATTGCCAGCGCATCCAAAAGCGGTAGGTAAATGTTTTTCAGGAAATTGCCGATCACGGTGATGAAAGCTCTAAAATAGATAGCAATTTGCAGCATTAAAATAAAGAGCCTCGCTTTTTCTCCTTTAAAATGTTTTCGTGCAAAAATGATCATCGCATTGTAGAAAGCCCTGACGTAATTGAGGCTTCCTTTTTTGGTGCTTTCTCCTTTGTAATGGATGATTGTGGTGTCCGCAAAATAATAGTTTTTATATCCAGCCTGAATGATCCGGTAAGAAAGATCAATGTCTTCGCCATACATGAAAAAGGCTTCATCAAGCAGGCCAATTTCGTCAAGAACAGATTTTCGTAAAAGCATAAAAGCTCCGGCAAGAACTTCTACTTCGTGGGTTTGATTTTTATCGAGGTATCCAAGGTGATAATGATTAAAGAGTTTAGATTTTGGAAAAAGCGCCGAAAACCCAAATGCTTTGAAGAATGCTACTTTAGGAGAGGGAAAACCTCGCTTTGATTCCGGAAGAAAGTTTCCTGAGCCATCGATCATTTTAACGCCCAAACCACCTGCTTTTGGATGGGCATCCATAAATTCAAGACACTTTTCAAAGGTGTCTTCTTCAATAACGGTGTCTGGATTTAGCAATAGAACATATTCTCCTTTTGATTGACGGATCGCCTGATTATTTGCAATTGAAAAACCTGGATTATTGGTATTAACAATTAGCTTTACTTTCGGAAATTTGGTTTTTACCATCTGCACAGAATCGTCCACAGAATTGTTGTCGACCACAAAAACCTCTGCCTCAATATTGCGACAAGCTTTCTGTACAGACAGCAAAGCTTGTTCAAGAAAATATTTTACATTGTAATTGACAATGATTACGGATAGCTTCATGTTTAATTGCTTCCCATAGATTATTGACCATGTTTCCGATATGGAACTCGAGCGACTATTGAACGACCCAGGGTGAGTTCGTCAGCGTATTCTAATTCGCCTCCAAAAGATACGCCTCGAGCAATAGTGCTTAGTTTTATATCATGATTTTTCAGCTTTTTCGAAATATAAAAAATCGTTGTATCTCCTTCGATTGTAGGGCTGATAGCCATAATTACTTCTTTAACACCCTCCGTTTTTATTCGGTCAATCAGATCGTCAATATTAAGATCTCCGGGGCCAACACCTTCTATCGGTGAAATAATTCCGCCGAGAACATGATACAACCCTTTAAATTGGCTGGTGTCCTCAATAGCCAGGATATCCCGAATGCTTTCGACTACACAAATCGTTTTTGATTCGCGGCGTGGATTACTGCAAATATTGCAAATCGGAGTATCTGATAAATTATGGCATTTTTGACAGGATTTGATGTTTTTCCGCATGTTGACAATCGCATCAGCAAATTGTTCGGATGTATCCGTTTCCTGGTTGATGAGGTGTAACACCAGGCGCAGCGCTGTTTTTTTTCCAATCCCCGGAAGGCTTGCAAAAGCATTGACGGCGTCTTCGATTAATTTTGATGAAAAATTCATAATAGCAAAGTTAGAAATAAAAGTATACAGTTTTACAATGAAGGGATGGAGTTATTACAACATTTTCAGCGCTTAGTGGTCTTGTGTTTAGTGTTTACCATTTTTTGGGTTAATTATGCTTTATTTTCACATAAAATATTGCATTTTTGCAATAATTTTTAAGATTGATATTTAGTTTTTAAAACAAGTTTCATAATTGAAAATGAAAAAGATCATTGGTTGAAATGCTTAAACAACAATGGATTATCTTTTTGAGAACATAATATTTAGGAACTTTAAAATAAAATATAATTATGGCTGAGGTTATTCGGATGCCACGAATGAGTGATACAATGGAAGAAGGGAATATTGTTGGCTGGCTCAAAAAAGTTGGTGATGCAGTAGAACCCGGAGACGTTTTGGCAGAAGTTGAAACGGACAAAGCAACAATGGAATTGGAGAGCTATCAGGAAGGTGTGCTTTTATATATTGGTATAAAAGAGGGAGCGGTACCTGTGAATGGTATTTTGGCAGTAATTGGTGAAGAAGGAGAAGATTATAAAGCTGCTTTAGCGGCGGCGGAGGGCGAGGAGAATGCTCCTAAAGAGCAAGTTAAAGAAACTCCTCAAGTTGAAGATTCAACTCCTCAAACGACTAAAGCAGAAGTGGCATCCATTCCTGTATCTGCTCCTGCTGCTGGCGAGAAAAGGCTAAAAGCTTCTCCTCTGGCAAAAAGAATGGCATCGGAAGCAGGAATAGATATTTCGAATGTTTCAGGATCAGGTGATAATGGAAGAATTGTGAAAAGAGATATTGAATCTGCTCTGCAATCAGTGCCAATTGCTCCTGTTGTAGCACCAATTACTTCTAATGAGTCTGTTCAACCGGCAGTTCCTGCATTTAATTTCAACGGATCTGGAGGTACGTTTGAAGACATTCCGGTTTCTCAGATGAGGAAAACGATTGCACGACGGCTTGGTGAAAGCAAATTTTCAGCACCTCATTTTTACCTAACGGTTGAAATTAACATGGGAAATGCTATTACAGCCCGTGAAGAGATCAATGAACTTTCGCCTGTTCGGATATCTTTCAATGATATTGTTGTAAAAGCTTGTGCGGTTGCATTGCGTCAGCATCCGGCGGTTAATTCTTCCTGGTTGGGAGATAAAATTCGTCGTAATGGGGATATAAATATCGGAGTTGCTGTAGCTGTAGAGGATGGATTACTGGTACCTGTAATTCGTCATGCAGACATGAAATCCCTTTCTCAGATCAAGGTTGAAGTAAAGAATTTAGCAGAAAAAGCTAAAACCCGCAAATTGCAACCTGATGAAATGCAAGGTAATACTTTCACCATTTCAAATCTGGGGATGTTTGATATAGAGGAGTTTACAGCGATTATCAATACACCTGATTCATGTATTTTGGCAGTTGGAAGTATTGTTGAAAAGCCAATTGTTAAAAATGGAGAACTTGCTATCGGAAATATGATGAAAGTAACTTTGTCCTGTGATCATCGAGTTGTGGATGGTGCAACCGGCGCTCAGTTTTTACAGACCCTTAAAGGCACTTTAGAAGCACCGATCCGATTATTGGTTTAAAAAAGTAAATGTGTTAATAATCTAAAAGCCAGAGGATAATGTTAACTAATTCTCTGGCTTTTTGTTTTAATAAATATGAAAAAAACTCTCGTTTTAGGAGCAAGTCCGGATTCTTCCAGATATGCGTATCTGGCTGTTCAAAGATTGATTGAAAATGGAATTGAAGTGTTTCCAATTGGAATAAGAGAAGGTGAAATATCGGGGATCAAAATTATTATTGGAAAACCACAGCTCTCAGATATTCATACCGTAACGCTTTATCTAAATGCTCAGAACCAGATTGAATATTACGAATATATTATTAGGTTGAAACCGAAAAGAATTATTTTCAACCCTGGTGCTGAAAACATGGAACTCATTAAAATTGCAAAACAGACTGGTATTGAAACGCAACTTGCTTGTACGCTTGTGATGCTTTCTATTGGAGACTATTAATTAAAAGTAAAGGGAAATAAAAAAAGGGTGACTCGTGTAAGAATCACCCTTTTTTTATTTAACAGGAATTAATTAATAGCCTGCTTCTTTGTTTCCGGAATAACCAGTTCCTTTTTTACCAGCATTTTTACGACAATCAGGACGGTCTTCTTCGGCTTCGTTGCTAGCCACTCTAAATTCGACTCGTCTGTTCCAAAGATTGGCTCCACTCGAATCAACAAGAGCATCACCTTCACCACTCCAGTTAAGGATAAAACGGTCACGAGGAATATTGTATTTAGTAACAATATAGTTTATCGCAGCCTCTGCACGGTTGTATGAAAGAACATCATTATAGCAACTGCTAGCAGAACGGTCTGTATGACCAACTACTGCAACTTTTTTATTCGGATAACTTTTCATTACTTCTGCTACGTTGCGAAGTTTTCCCACCTCTGAACCTTTGATGTCATATCGATCCAAGTCAAAATGAATCATAGGTAACCACCAGTCACTTGCTGCATCACCAGTTTTTGAATATTCGGAAAGTTTAGTATCAACAATTCTATTGACATCATCCACATTCGCATAATCGGGAGCAGGGACTTGAGCTATTCCTTCCGCATCTACGTTGTAACCTGGAGGAGAATATGGCTCTTTATCGTTTCCATCAGAAACACCGTCGTTATCGCTGTCTAATTGAACACCTTTTGTATCTACAGCAAAACCTTCAGGAGTGTCTAATTCTTCATCCATCATATCAACTACACCATCATTGTCATTGTCAGTAGTGTCAAAGACAGGTCGCGCTTTAACTTCTGCAAGATCTTCTGCCATCAAACTTAGAGGACTTACCCACCACAAAGGTTCAGATCTGCTTTCTTTTTTACCAATATTGAAATTAAAACGAAGGTTTGTATAACTAACGAGATCATTATTTTGAGTCAAAATATTTGGTGCTCTCCAACGGTATCCATCAAGAAGGTCTGCTTCCTGGCCAAACACAAAAGTTACCTGCTGCTCAAGAGAAATATTGATCATTTCACTTACCTTAAAAGAAACTCCGACACCAGCATTAGCGTGGAAATTAATTTGGAGTGCTTCTGGGTCATTATCCTTATGCCTTCCTGAAGCTATTTCTGCACGAGTTTCATAATCTCCATCAAGAATGCTTTTTACTCTGTCTTTAGCAGTTTTTCGGTCAGCTCTTGATCCATTAGTATCTAGGCCATCGCCAACACGATCAAAGTCATGTTGAACTCCATTGCTGTTTTTTGCATCGTAATAGGCTTTAAAAGAATTGGCTCCAACTCCTCCCAAAATATAAAGATTGACTTTACGGGTTTGTTTTTTGAAATTAAAGCTGTTTAGGCTCCAAACCCCTTGAACAGTCAAGGACATAAATTTTGTTTTGTAATTATGATACCAATGATTAGCTGTATAATTTAATCCATTATTCAGGTTACCATTTAAAACATTATTAGAGGTTATCGCACTGTTTGGGCCGCCTGAATTTCTTGGTTCTAAACCTTTGGCAACTCCATAAAGGGCATCTATTCTCCATGCAAATGCATAATCGAACGCTCTTCTAAAATGAAGACCCGCTCCCCAACTAACTTCTGGAAGTATATCTCCAAGTACCATAAAATTACCGACGCTTATTCCAATTTCAGATTGATGCTTGGGGTGAGCATCAAATTTAAGACCTTTATAATCGGATTCACCTTGGGCGAAACCATTTGAAATAGATAAGCCGAGTAGACATACTATTAGTACAAAAATATTCCTTGTCATAGGGTTTTGAACTTTGATGATTAAAAAATTAGGGGACTAAATATAGTCTGTATAATTGAATCTGTTTAGCTTTGGATACAAAAATATTGTTTTTTTTTGTTGTCACAAATGTTTTAGTATTTTTTTTACTATATAACTTCCTATAATTGCACACGTTGGAGTATTCTTTACGATAATTGATTGATATTCATCAATTTAGAAAGAGATAATTTTAATGCTGAAGTTGAAATATTTTCGAAACTTGGATTATAGTCAAAAACTTGTTGCAAAGCCTCATTAATTGTTTTTGAAACATCACCAAAAATAGCTTCGTCAGTAACTTTTACCACAGGGTGCATTAAATATGCAAAAACTCTCGCCATTCCACAGTTTGCTATAAAATCAGGAATCAAACTTATTTTAGAATCTGTGTATCTTGCCGTTGAGCCAAAAAACACACCATCATCAACAAAAGGAACATTCGCACCACATGACATTACTTCTAATCCTCCTTTTATCAATAAATCCATCTGTTGGCGAGTCACTAACTTTGAAGCGGCTCCCGGTATAAAAATATCAGCTCCTAAATCCCAGATTTTTTGGTTTACTTCAGCAAAAGGTAATAACTCATCAGCGTTGATTTTGTTTCCTTTCTTTTGAATAAAAAGTTTTTTTATTTCTTCAAAAGGCAATCCTTCTTTTCTAATTAAACCAAAATCTTTATCGATAATACCAATTATCTTGGCTCCAGAATTTGCAAGATAAATCGCAGCAGCTGAGGCTACATTGCCCCATCCTTGAATGATAACTTTTTTACCATCCAGTTTGATATTACGATATATGTTATAATAATGTTTCACAGATTCTGCTACACCATATCCTGTAATCATGTCCGCCACAGCAAATTTATGGCCATCAGGAACAAATTTGGGATCTTCCACTATTTTTGCACAACCATATCGCAATTGACCGATAATATTTACTTTCTCGCCATCC
Organism: Saprospiraceae bacterium; assembly: GCA_965220465.1. Classification (GTDB taxonomy): domain Bacteria; phylum Bacteroidota; class Bacteroidia; order Chitinophagales; family Saprospiraceae; genus JAHDHW01. Next base: position 154,135 of record CBDCPZ010000017.1, read on the forward strand.
GGGGAGTGAAAGTGCCCATTGACGATCCCTTCCTGAGGATGCCATAAACCTAATTCCTCCGTAATGGGGACTACATCTTTAAGTTCATCAACGTTCAAATCACCACCGGTTCCATAATAGTTTTTTAGCAAAGGGAAAATAGCTCTGTACCATCGCTTTAATACTTCATTTCTTCGAGGATCGTTAGGGTCAAAGTTAATACCTGATTTTGCACCACCTATATCCGGCCCACAAACTGAGAATTTTATTTCCATTACTTTTGCTAATGAAATCACTTCTTCTTTACTCAACCCCTCCCTCATCCGCGTTCCTCCGCCGGCAGCTCCATTTCGAAGAGAATTTATAACAACCCAACCTTGTGCATCAGTTTGTTCATCTGACCATTCAAAAATAATTTCAGGTTTTTTGTCTCGATATTCATTTAATAATTTATCCATGCTATTTATCAATGTTAAATTCAAAATCAAAAGGCAAAGAACTTGAATTTTTGTGGTTCATTCAATTTTATTTGACATTTTTATTTTCAATTTTAAAATCAGTCTGATTCCGTTAAAAAAGTCATATTAATAATTACTTTTACGAAAATTTTTTAGCATGCTCAATAATTGGTTGCGTCCGGTTTCAACACAACTCATCAAAGGTATCCATGAGTTGACTGATGATCGATTTGGGAAAAATATTTTAATTTATAAAGATGATCTACCTGATCTCAAGAAAATTAAAATAGCTATAATTGGTATTGATAATACGGAAGCTGACAAAGTGAGGAAATCGTTATATAGCCTGAGCTATCCTTTTCAAAAACTTGCAATTGCAGACCTTGGAAATATCAGAAAGAAAGACCACTCTTTTTTGGTGCCTGTGATTGAAGAGTTAGTGACAAGTGGGATCTTTCCGGTTATTATTGGAAAAAAAACAGCGTCAGTGATTGCTCAATATCTTGCCTACCAATCTCAAGGACAACTGGTCAATCTCGCATTTATTGATGAAACAATTAAGTATTCTTTCGATTCAGAAAAAACTGTTTTGAATCAAGTAGCAGATAAAAAAGATTCTTATCTTTTCAATCTAAGTTTTATTGGTTTTCAATCGCATTTTGTTTCGTCAAAAGTGATTAGTGCTTTTGAGGATAGAAATTATGATTGTATCAGACTTGGAAAAGCCAGATCGGCTTTAGACCAATTGGAACCTGTCATTCGTGATGCGGATCTTTTAGGTTTTAACTTATCTTGCATCAAACAATCCGATGCACCGGGAGTTATTGATGCGAGCCCAAATGGTTTCTTTGCGGATGAGGCTTGTCAGATTTGCCGATATGCAGGCATGAGCGAAAAATTAACTTCCATTGGTTTTTATGGTTTTGAAAGTAAGTTGGACCGAAATCAGCAAACTGCTCAGGTTGTTGCACAATTAATATGGTATTTCGTGGAAGGGTTTTATCATAGAAAGAATGATTTTCCGGTGTCTACAAAAAGTTTAGTGGAATATATTGTAGAATCAAAAGACAATGATTTGCAAGTAAGGTTTTGGAAAAGCTCTAAAAGTGGCAGGTGGTGGATGCAGGTTCCTACAAAAATAAATAGAAAGCTCAAACGGCATCGCTTAGTCCCTTGTTCTTACAATGACTATCAATTAGCTTGTCGGGAGGATATTCCTGACCGTTTATTGAGTGCCTTCAAACGATTTGCTTAAGATCAGGTTTTAAAATTATTCTAAAATCCTTTCAAGTTTCAATCCTCTTGAGCCTTTAATAAGAAAGATGGTATTTTGAAAATTTTGCTTTAAAACCCAATCTTTCAACGATTCAATTTCTTTGAAATACATAAGGTTTGTATCTTTTTTTGTAACCTTTTCAAATTCACTGCCTGTTAAAATTAAGCAATCGAATTTCATTTGTTTGGCAAATTGTAGCAACTCCTGATGCTCTTTTTCGCTATAATTTCCGAGTTCAAGCATATCTCCAAGAATCGCAACTTTCCGAGTCCCGTTCATTTTCAAAAGATTATTCAAGGCTTGTTTCATACTGCTTGGATTAGCATTATAAGCATCCAGAATGTATGTGTTTGTCGCTTTTTTAATCAATTGAGATCGATTATCTGATGGAATAATATTTTCAATAACTTCCTTAATACTAATTGCTGGAATTTTGAAATATTTACCTATTGCAATTGCTGTTTGAATATTGTTGAAATTATAATCTCCAATGATTTGGCTCTGGACTTCAATCAATTTGTTTCCATCAAGGAAAGCTACTTTTAAAAAAGGATTTTCAGCAATTAATTTTATTTCGAAAGGAATATTTTTTGAAGAAGGGATTTTACTTTGATGGTAAAAAATGCGATGAGGAATCCCCGCAGACAATTCATTTAAAAAAGGTTCATCTAAATTGACAAATACGACTCCCTCGTTTTTTCGCAGAAACTGATAAAGTTCGCTTTTAGCTTTCTTGACACCTTCAAAACTTCCAAAACCTTCCAGGTGAGCCTTGCCAATATTTGTTATTATTCCATGCGTAGGTTTGGCAATGTTGCATAAAAACTCAATTTCGCCAATATGATTAGCTCCCATTTCAATCACTGCGATTTCAGTATTTTTTTGCATGGCCAGTATGGTTAGCGGAAGGCCGATATGATTATTGAAGTTCCCTTTTGTGCAATGAGTCTTGTAATAACTTTTTAATACAGCATTAATTAATTCTTTTGTTGTCGTTTTTCCATTGGATCCGGTAATTGCAATGATTGGAATTTCAAAGTTCTGTCGATGAAGCTTTGCCAAATCTTGCAGGGTTTTTAAAACATCCTCAACCAGCAAATATTGATTACTGCTTTGAAAAGCCGGGTTGTCAATTATTGCATAAGCTGCGCCATTATTTATCGCTTGCTCAGCAAATTGGTTGCCATCTGCGTTTTCGCCATGCAAAGCAAAAAAAAGGCAGCCCTTAATTGCTTTTCGGCTATCGATGACAATATCTGGGTGCTGGATAAATATTTTATAAAGGTCTTGCAAATTAATCATCGCATACATTTTTGACAGTTAGTTTCAATAATAAAAAAAAGTCTCCGCATTTAATTTAAATGCGGAGACTTTTTTAAACCCTTTTTAGGTTATATTATTTATAACGTCGTTTAACTTTCTTTTGTTTAACTTTGAAATGATTGCCGGCTGCATCTTCGTTTCCTGTGGGACCACCGGTTCTTGTCATTGCACAACGGAAACCAACAGAGCGATCAGCTTTATCTTCTTCTTTGAATCTGCGTGCTCCAGGAGAAAGCCACCAAGCACGATCAGCCCAAGAGCCACCTTTTATAACGCGAGACTTGTCACTAATCAAAGTGGTTTTACCATAATCGTAAAGTACATAAGACTCTTTGTCACCATCAAGGTAATTATAAACCTGTCCACGCTTATAGTTTTCACGGGTTGCAGCTTCATCATCTTCAACATATCGGTAACGAATACGGCCTAAACTATCTTTTTCAACAGGAGCTCCGTTTTCGTCAAGAACTTTAGTTTGAAATTTATTACCACGGAATGGGTTCAAATCCTGATCGTCAACACCTCTCAAAGTGCTGCTAGTCATCGGACGGTAAAGGTCCATAGTCCATTCATTTACATTACCTGCCATGTGGTACAAACCATAGTCATTTGGTAAATAAGTACGAACAGGAGCAGGAATATGAGCCTGGTCATTTAATTTACCAGCCATCCCCATGTAATCTCCACGCCCACGCTTGAAGTTAGCAAGAATTTCACCTTGATATTTATTACGTTGTTGGAAACGAACAGTATTTCCATTCCAAGGATATATCCTTCGATCAGAAATTCTTTCATCATTTGTTGGTTGGTTGCCTAATAATGCAAGAGCCGCATATTCCCATTCAGCCTCTGTAGGTAATCGATATGAAGGTAATAAGATACCGTCTTCAAATCGAACCGGACGTTCACCTCCTGTTTGCATATCAGGTAAGTTTTTTCTTACATCTCCCTGATACTGACCAACAAGATATGATTCAGTATTAAAATTGTCTTCGTCCTTTTGTTCAGGATTAAGATTCAGAATACCTTTTTCAACAAGAATCATTTCGTTAACACGATCCGTTCTCCATTTACAATATTCATTAGCCTGAATCCAAGATACACCAACTACCGGGTAATTGTCATAAGAAGGATGCCTTAGGTAGGTTTCTACAAAAGGTTCGTTGAATGAAAGTTCTTCTCTCCAAACCAAAGTATCTGGAAGTGCATTCAAATATACTTCAGGATAAGATTCGCTGAATACTTTCCTGGTCCAATAAAGATATTCACGATAATCAATATTAGCAACTTCTGTTTCATCCATATAAAATGAAGAAACAGTAACTCTTCTTGGAATCGCATTCCATTCAAAAATAACATCCTGATCAGTCATCCCCATGGTGAATGTACCTCCTTGAACTAATAAGAGGTTGGGGCCATTGACTTGCCCGGCATAATCTTTCTTTTCAAAGCCACCCCACTTTTGGTCGTTATATTTCCATCCAGTGGTTGCTGATTGTTCTTTCTTACCGCATGCACTAAAAAGCAGCATTGTTAAGATGAAAAGTGAACCTAACTTCAACAGTTTTTTCATTGTTTATATTATTTTCTTTTTAAAATGACCAACAAATATAGTGAAAAAATTAAAATCCAAAAATATGAATGGATGCTTTATCTCGATTGATGCAAAATCAATGCCTTTTTTAACCACAATTCTTTAATTTCTACGCGCTAAAAGTATTGAAATTGCTATATAGTTCAGATAATTAATAATTATCTAAAAAGTTGAAAACAATCGCTATAATCTACTCCTTTGTTTCGTTCGAAGTTCAATGTTATTGAAACTTCATGGCTTCCTCCCGTATATCCGGAAAGGCCAGATACGGTCACGTCATAGCTATAACCAACTTTGAAAATTCCCTTCTTCACTCCCACTAAAAAAATAGCGGCATCTGGATTTGAAAGTGCCTGACGATACCAAACTCCGGCAAAGACAGCTCCTAAACTTCCATAGGCTCCAACATTCAACTGTCCAAAATCACCTTGTTTTATAAACATAATATTTGGAGATATAAACGCCGATGGTTTTCGTTTATTGCCTTCTATTAATTTTATCTCCATCCCTCCGTGAATCGTAAAACGTATGGGTAAACCTGTGTTCAAATTGTCGTTAATTCCCAGCAGTGACTCGTCGGGTGTGTTCAAATGTTTCATCGATAAACCACCATAAAACATTTTGCTGTAGGCAAGTATTCCGGCAGAGATGTCAAAGTAAGAATTATTGAGGTTTTCCGGTGGAACTTCTTCAGTTTGGATGGGAGTTCCTCCAGGAGTAGTCGTTCCAAATCTAGGGTCAATTTGATCAAGAAACACAAATTTGCTCCAATTGTATCGCGCTTGCACAGCACTTCCTTCAACACCAAGCTTTAAAAAAAAGTCCCTTTTTACCTGAAGCCGGTAAGCGAAGAAGCCACTTATTTTATTTGTTTTCAACAACCCATTTCCTGCATCATCAGCGAGAATTGATAAACCATAGCCTATATTCAATGAAGGGGAAAATTGATCATAAGCGATTGAATAAGTAACGTATGCCTTATCAAGAGATGGCCATTGGTTTCGGTAATTTATTGCAATATGCGGCGCGTAAGTATTTCCGGCAAATGCTGGATTGATTTGTAAAGGAGCAGAATAAAATTGACTGAAAATCGGATCCTGTGCACTTACACAAAAGCAAACCAACCAAAGGCTTAAAAAAAGTATTATATTTCTTAACATAGATGCAATATAATTAGATTGAAAAACGAAAAAGAGCAAAGTTTGTTAAACTAACGAAAAAGTCACATACTTGCTATTTCAAAAACAATACTTGAGATATATTAACGTTTCTATAACAATTTAAAGTAAACGATACTTAGATCATCAAAATTGTAGTATCGTTTTGTATTCTTACTTACAAAAAACAAACTTATAAAATAAACATGAGGAATTGTACAATATTATTTGTCTTAATGTTTTATGTGTCAACAATTTTTGCACAATCTTCAATTACTGTTCGGGAATCGATTAATTGGGATGATAATCCAGTAATACATAATCCTACCGGAAACTTTGAAACAAAAATTTGGAATTTTAATGGTGCCACCTTTAATCCGGTTTATCCATCTTTGCCAATTTTTTCTGATCGTCACCCGGTAAATTCTTATGGCTTTGCTGATGTTGAGCTTGTAAATGTCCAATTTGAATCTTTCGATAAAAACTTATCAGAAGATGATCAACATCTCGGAGAGGAATTAAATTTTGAAGCAGTGGTTTTTAACGACCGTGGCAATTACTATTTGTATTATTCCTTTATACCTATTATAAAAACAAATTCAGGACGATTTGAAAAGGTAACTTCTTTCGAGCTCAAATTAAATTATACCCAACAGCCTCAAAGTAATTCACGAACGACCTATCCTTATAATTCCATTTTAGAGAATGGCGAGATTTATAAAATTGCGGTGTCGAGTTCAGGTATGCATAAAATTAGTTTTGATTTTTTAAAAAATGACCTCGAAATAGATATTGAAAATATTGATCCGCGAAAAATAGGAATTTATGGCGGTGGCGGTGGCATACTGCCTGAAGCTGTTGACGAACCTCGCTACGAAGCGCTTACCGAACTCGCTATTTTTATAAATGGTGAAAGTGATGGTCAATTTAATACCAATGATTTTATTTTATTTTATGCTGAAGGGCCTGACAAATGGCATTATAACGAGACATTAGAATCGTTTCAAAGGCCTAAAAATTTTTACTCTAATAAAAACTATTATTTCATTAAAATAAAAAATGAAAACGGTCTTCGTCCATCTTCCCAATCCTCAATTAATAGCACACAGTACACATGTAATAGCTTCGATGCATATAGCAGATTTGAGGAAGATCAGTTTAATTTATTAAATGAATCCGTTGGAGCTCAGGGCTCTGGTAGAGACTGGTATGGCGACCCTTATAATCCCGTAAGAGATCGGACATACAGTGATTTTTCTTTTCCAAATATAATCACTTCCGAGCCGGCGAATATAAGAGTTAGATTTGCAGGCAGAAGCAGAGTAGGAAGCAACTTAAATGTAAGCGTAGCGGGCCAGAACTTTTCAACTACAATAACTAAAGTTAATTGGACAAATAACGAGGATTCTTACGCGAGGAATGTACTAATTAATGAAACTTTCAACCCTTCCGGGAGCAGTATTAATGTGGGCGTTTCCTACCCGACTGTTGGAGATGGAACCAATATTGGTTGGCTTGATTATATAGAATTAAATGTGCGTCGTCAGCTTAGATTGGAGGGAAGCCAATTGTCTTTTAGAGATCATAAATCACTGGACTATAATGCTACTAAGTTTCAATTGTCTAATATTAATAACAGCACAGTTGTCTGGGATATCACGGATAGATTACAACCAAAAAACCAGGCCTTTGATATAAACGGTACAACTTTAAGTTTTGGAGGAAATACTGAAGGCAACTTGAAAGAATATGTTGCTTTTGATCCGAACAGTTCTTTTTCCAGCCCGGAGGCTGTTGGTCAGGTAGGAAATCAGAATTACCATGGAATTGACAATGTCGATATGGTCATTGTTTATCATCCGGATTTTGAAGAAGCAACCAACCGATTAATTCAACACCGCCAAAGTTTCAATGGTTTTACGATGCGAAAGGTGAGGATTGATTTGTTATTTAACGAGTTTTCCAGCGGACGCCAGGATGCTTCAGCTATTCGTGATTTTGCAAAAATGTTGTATGATAGAAACAGTAATAAATTTAAGTATTTATTATTGATGGGTGATGGTTCGTTTGACCATCGTGATATTACAGGGCAGGGTAAAAATTATATTACAGTTTACGAAACCACCACTTCGCTCGATCCTATCTATTCCTTCCCATCTGACGATTATTATGCTTTGCTTACAGAAGGGGAAGGACAGGGCCTTATTGGAGCATTAGATATTGATGTTGGTAGAATTCCTGCCCGTACTGGTTATGAGGCGAATGCGGTTGTACAAAAAATTATTGATTACGAAACCAATTCAAAGTCATTGAAAGATTGGCGAAATCGTTTGGTATTTAACGCTGATGATGAAGATGGGAGTCTTCATTTAGATCAAGCTGATGAAATAGCACAAAATGTTCGTAGTGAGCATCCGATTTTCAATATGAACAAAATATATTTTGATGCTTATCAACAGGAATCAACACCTGGCGGCGAACGATTTCCAAAAGCTACAGAAGCAATCAACCGGGATATTTATAAAGGAGTACTGGTCATGAATTATATGGGGCATGGAGGCTCAACTGGTTGGGCACAAGAGCGAGTACTTACTCTTAGCGATATAAATAGCTGGGATAATTATTATAAACTTCCCCTTTTGGTAACAGCAACTTGCTCATTTGCCGGTTATGATGAACCATCCATTACTACAGCTGGTGAATTGGCAATGCTAAAAGAAGATGGAGGAGTGATTGGATTGTTTACAACTACCAGAGCAGTATTTTCGTCTCATAATAAAATATTAACGAAATCGGTTTTTAACAATATTTTTCAGCCTCTTGGTGAAGAAGTAATCGCCATTGGTGAAATATTGCGAACTGCTAAGAATACTAGTGGTGCAGCTACTTCCAATTCACGTAAATTTACTCTTATTGGTGATCCTGCTTTAAAACTGGCTATTCCCAAACAAAATATTGTTACTACAAAAATTAATGACCATGATCTTTCTGATGGTTTATTGGGAGATACGATCCGGGCTTTGCAAAAAGTTACAATCGAAGGATTAGTTCAGGATTTTAATGGGAATGTTCTTACAGGGTTTAATGGTACAGTATATCCTACCATTTTTGATAAAGAAATAACGGTAACGACGCTTAGCCAAAACAGCGGAAGCCCTAAGCGTGATTTTCAAATTCAAAAAAACATAATTTTTAAAGGTCGTGCGAAAGTAATAAACGGAGCTTTCAGCTTTTCATTCGTCGTTCCAAAAGATATTAATTATGAATACGGATTTGGAAAAATAAGCTATTATGCTGAAGATGGAAATGCGCTTGATGCCAGAGGATATTACGATAAAATAGTCATCGGCGGTACTCATCTTGGAGCAATTGTTGACGATCAGGGACCACTGGTTCAGGTATATATGAATTCCGAAAATTTTGCTTTTGGAGGACTTACCAGCCCAAATCCGACGCTGTTAGTTAAGCTGTCTGACGATAATGGTATTAATGTTGTTGGGAATAGTATTGGCCATGACTTGACAGGGGTTTTGGATGAGGTTACTCAAGAGACCTATATTCTTAATGACTTTTATGAATCCGAATTGGATGATTATACAAAAGGAGAAGTTCGGTTTCCGTTGTTCGACCTGGAAGAAGGTGTTCATGCTATAAAAGTTAAAGCTTGGGACGTGGCAAATAATTCTGGTGAAGGGTATACAGAATTTTTAGTAGCTTCAAATACTGCGGTGACTTTAGATTACGTTTTAAATTATCCTAATCCATTTACCACCTCCACCAATTTCCAGTTTGAACACAATATGAAGAATCAAAATTTGGATATCCAAATTCAGATTTTTACAATAGCTGGGCGGTTAGTTAAAACAATTGAGGATAATGTGTTTACAGATGGTAGAAGAGTTTCTGGTATAAATTGGAATGGGACAGATGATTTTGGCGGACAATTGGGCAAAGGAGTTTATCTGTACAAAGTGAAAGTAAGAGCTGAAGGAACTGAAACGACTGAAAGCGATTTTGAAAAGTTAGTTATTCTAAAATAAAATATGTGTTTTGAAGGATTGTTTTACACAATATCTTCCTTCACAAATCATTATATTTGCGGGATTTTTTTTTTGAAACCATTTTATGAACATCATGATGAAATTAATACTAAGCGTTGTTTCAACTACAATGCTACTTTTTACAAGCCTGAACATTAATGCGCAAACATGTCTTGAGAGTCCTCCGGGGAGCGGAAATTATATTTTGCCCGATGGCTCTCCTTGTCCAAATACAATTGTTACAGCTGTACCTTTTTTGAGAATCGTTCCTGATGCTCGTTCAGGTGCAATGGGTGATGTTGGAATAGCGCTGTCGCCAGATGCAAACTCAATGGCACTTAATGCTTCAAAGTTAGCTAATGTCAAAAATGATATTAGTGTCTCTGCAACTTATACTCCCTGGCTAAGGGCTTTGGGGTTGCAAGATGTTTACCTGGCTTATTTAGCTGGATATAAGCAGATTGATGAACTCCAAACCATAGGGATGAGCCTTCGTTATTTTTCGCTGGGTACCATTTCATTTACCGATGAAAACGGCCAGGCACTTGGAACGGGAAAACCCAATGAGTTTGAAATTGCAGTAGCTTATGCTCGAAAACTGTCGTCAAAATTTTCTGTAGGGTTTACTCCAAAATTCATCTACAGTAATTTGGCTTCCGGTCAACGTATTGGTGATGTTGATATAACTCCAGGAGTAGCAGGTGCGGCAGATATTTCAATGATTTACGTAACGCCAATCAAACATTCCAATAGTGAATCTGAATTGTCAATCGGATTGGCCATTACTAATCTGGGGACTAAAATTTCGTACACTAATTCTATTAACAAGGATTACATTCCAACAAACCTTGGAATTGGTGCCGCCTGGAAGTTTAATTTTGATGAGTACAATACTTTTACAATTGCAGCTGATATTAATAAATTGCTAGTTCCAACTCCGGTTTATCCGAATGACCCAAAATATGATGAAGATGCTAACGGGATAGCAGATTATAAAGAGAAATCTACTTTTGGGGCAATGCTTGGGTCATTTAGTGATGCACCAGGTGGAGGAGCTGAAGAGCTTCGGGAATTGATGTATTCTGTTGGATTAGAATATTGGTATGATGAACAATTTTCTGTAAGAGCCGGATATTATACTGAAAACTCTACAAAAGGTAATCGTAGTTTTTTCACTGTCGGGATTGGATTAAAATACAATATTTTTGGTTTGAATTTTTCCTACTTGATTCCTACAACGAATCAACGTAATCCTCTTGACAATACACTTCGATTCTCGTTGTTATTTGACTTTGGAGGTGCTGGACTAGAATAATAAAAAAAGATTTTTAAATAAAAAAAGGGAATCCTGAATACTTGGGATTCCCTTTTTTATTCCTTTACAATGGTAAAATTAACTTGATGCGTCTCGTTTAAGATTAAAAGGTAATATATCCCTGCAGTTAAATCCGAAATGTCAATTCTGGTCGTTGTCGTGTTTAGTTCTCCACTTTTCTTTAATCTGCCAATTTTATTGTAAAGCTTCCATTTTAATTCTTTATGATGAATGCTTTTTATTTCGAAGAAATCCTGAGAAGGGTTTGGGTAAACTGTGATCGATTTCAGAGGAGATATGTCGTTGGTAGGCGTAGTTTCGTTAATCCATTTGTTAATGGAAAAGGACAGCATTTTTTGAGATAAAGTTAATTGGGAATTGACTTTAAATTGTTCAGAAACAATGTAACCATATCCGTTTTCCCGAAAAGTAATGCCTTCTGTTTGGCTATTAGTCAGCCCCGTGCCTAGAGTTATGTTTCGCTTATTTCCAGAGAAAAAATTGTTGTTATTAAAATCGAAAAGCAGCCACATAAAATTAAAACCAAGTTCCGTATATCCAAGCAAAACAATTTCATTGTTGTCGCTAATGTCAGCACCGGTAATCAAACCTTCTACATTGAAAGTTTCTTTTAGTTGAGCAATATGCATTCCTGGCTCCGGAGAAAGAGTGTAATGTTTGGTTTGATTGTCTACCCAGTTTTTTGAGAATAAATGTAATTGGTCATTATAAAATAATAAAGCTTCACAATCAAAGTCGTTATTATTATTGTTTTCTGAAAAATCAACCTGATCACTGTATTCAAACTCAATTATTTCAGCAGTTATCGTATCGTTTGAAAGATCATTTTTATTAACCCGATAAATACTAAGATCAGTGCGATTGCCGGCATTATTGCCAAAATCTCCGATGTACAGGTAGTTTTGATTTTCTGCTAAATCTTCCCAATCGATATTGTCTCCATTAGCGATAACCACTGTTTGCAGAATGTCGCCGCTTACTGAATCAATGCGATAAATTTTATTTTCATTTCCGCCGTCATTGTGAACCCATAATCCGGAATTGAACAATTCGGACCCGGAACATTCTTTTAAAAGGTCAGGCAGTTCACAGATTTGAGTTGGACTGTAATTGGTCATTGGATAAATACAAGATCCATCATTTTCACTGGCGTTGCTATCGTAATTTAGGGCTTGCGGATCGGTGCAACCCGTCTGAGCGGAAATATTATTAATAAAGAAGAAAAAAAATAAAATCGAAATTTTCACTAAAATGATTTTGAGTGAATGCATAAAATAGTAATAAAAACCACTGCAAACCTATAAGCCGGATTTTGTATTCCCGAACAGCAAGCTATTCTAAGAATCTCTATCATTTATCTAGTTCCGACATCACTATCGGAATCTATCTGCCTACCCTTCATGATTTTCTTGAAACAAGAAAACTGAGCGAGCAACTCAGCTCACCAAATCTCAAAGACTTGGCAAATCAGGATTTACGTGGCATTTCAACCCACAAGGTTTATCCCCCCAACAGGTTACCCTGCCAAGTCGTGCGCTCTTACCGCACGTTTTCACCCTTACCCCGATAAATCGAGGCGGTAATTTTCTGCGACACTTTCTGTGCCTGCTAACCCCTTTCGGTAATAGCAAGCCCCATTCGTTAAATGGTGTAGTGCTCTACGTTGTCCGGACTTTCCTCATTCTCCGATAATATCGGAAACCGCGATAGAGCAGTTTGCAGTGGTTTTTATACTTTAAGTTATTTTAATAACCTGTTTACCTTCATTTTCAAAAGGTACAAATAGAATACTTGAAATAAAGTATTATTGTTCCATAAATCTAGCAACAGTTTCAGGTTAATAAAAATATTGATAAATTTTTCATGAAAAAATATACCATAAAAGTTGGATTGAATCATTAAATATTTTTAAGTTTAATTTGTAAAGCGCTAAAATATTGTAGTTTATGTTTGTTTGGAAAAAGAAAGAAAAATTTATGTTTAGTTAATTGGTGATTTTTGATTAAAAATTTCAACCTATTATCTTCTAGTTAATCCAGTTATTTGAACCCTATAATTTCAGCGTTTTTTGGATTAGATTTTGTTGTTAAATTATAAATTAAGCTAATATTTTTAGCAATTTCAATTTTTAAATCAAAAGTCACCTCCTCAGAAACTAATTAATGACGAAGCAGCAATATTATCATTTAGCACTAACTGTTTTTCTGTTTGTTATCGCAATTGGATTTAATTACTATTTCCGGGTTGTTCCTCAAACCGAAAAATATGCTGCTCTAGTCAATAATAAATTGCACAATCTTGAAAAGGAAGTTAAAGCTGTTTTTGATAATAAAGAGTTTATAAAAAGAGAGCTTGACGAATCAACTGGAAACGAAGTCAATATTCGAGAAAATGATTTTATTTTTCTTGAAAACCTGGTTGAGCAGGCTTTTACGATTGCTGTTTACAAAGATGATTCATTGGTTTTTTGGACCAACAATTTTGCTTTTCCTGTTTTATCGGATATATCTGAAGCCACCAATGAGCGAAAATCAAAATTTATTAATCTCAGAAATGGCTATTACGAGCTAATTTTTCAACGTTTTAGAGATGCGACTATTGGAGAATATATTGTTTCTGCCCTCATTCCCATCAAATATCATTTTCGCTTTGAAAGTAACTATCTCAATAACGAATTTGTCGCAAGTAAAAGAATTCCAAAAGATTATAACCTGGTAACTCAGAAAAATCCGTATCCAATCAAAAACCTAGATGGAGAAATCCTGTGTTATCTTTCACAAGAAAAAAATCTAATTAGTAAGATTCAACTGCAAATTGGCCTTTGGCTTTATTTGGTAGCCTTTATTGTTTTGGCCGTATTTTTTAATAATGTTTCCAATCACCTGATAAAAAGCGGATATGCCTGGCAAGGGGCAGCATTTTTGGTTATTTCGATATTTGGGGTTCGTTTTGTAAGTATCTTTTTCGGTTTCAGCCAAAACTTTTCAGATCTTCTGCTTTTTAGTGAAGCATCGGGAGCTCGATTGAGTAGCTCTTTAGGCGATTTGTTGATCAATATTGTCTTGCTTCTATGGATTATGGTGTTTTTTCACAAAGAGTTTCCGGTCCGGTCTTATGATCATTTATCAAATCGTATTAAGTTTGGCGTGACTACGTTAAATTATTTATCCATTCTGTCTGCGATTTTTATTCTGACCGGAGTGTTCAAAACACTGGTTTTTAATACCAGCCTAACCTTCGATTTCGAGAATGTTTTCAACCTTGACAGCCAAAATTTGTTTGCAGTCACTGGCGTGATTTTACTTTTGGTTGCGTTGTTTTTATTCAGTCATCGGATGATGATGACGATTGTCAAAATCGGGATGAACAGAAACCAAAGATTAATTGCTTTGGCTATTGCAACAACGGTCAGTTTTCCTGTTTTTTTTATAGTTGACTTCATCATTCCTCCGATTTATCTTTTGTTGATTGCTTTTGTATTTATTTTAGTTTTTGATCTTTTTATTGATAGCAGAAATACAAATTTTACGTGGCTCGTCATCTGGTTGGTTATATTGTCAGCTTTCCCTTCTATTTTACTTTTCCGCTACAATTCAATTAAGGATGGCATTGTGCGGATGGCTTATGCTAAAGAATTGGCTGACATGAAGGATGTAATTGCTGAAGATGCTTTCGGAAAATTAAAAAGCAATATTGAAAATAACAATGTATTAAAAAAAGCAATTCCTCCATATCCATTTAAGATTAAAAAAGAAACCTTACTTGAACAAATTGATCAATTCTTTTCAAGTCAAAGCTATTTATATTATAATTATACATATTCAGTATTCGGTTTTGATAGATATGGAAACGCATTAATCGAAGAGCAGAAAAAAGATAAAGAAAGTTTTGATTTTGAAATGGAGTCTTCTGCATCAACATCACTTGATAATCTCATGCATTGGACAGCGGATGGTGAACGAAGCGCTTACCTCATGAAAATCAGTATTCCTTCAGCAGATAATACAAAAAACACGATCTCTTTGGGGCTAAAATTTCAGAGAAAAAGAAGAGACCAATCGAAAGTGTATACTGAATTGCTCATTGATAAACCATACAAAAACCTGAAAAATCTTAACAAATACGATTATTCGGTTTATAAAAACAATCAACAAATTGATGCTGAAGGCAATGCTTATGGCAATGTATTATTTACTGATGAATTGCCCGAAAAAGGAGGCATGAAAGAAATAGTAGCCAATAACCGCTCTGAACTGTTCTACGTTTCTGATGATGGTATCATTGTAATCATTGGCAAGCAAACCGAGGATTACATGAAAAAGGCTATTTCTTTGTTTTCCTATATTTTCAGTATGTTCTTTGCCTTCATTTTGTTCCTTGCATTGATCAATACTTCGGTCAAAATATTGCCGGATTCGCTAAAATTTTATTTAGTAAAAAAGCCTTCCTTAAAAAACAGAATACAATTATCGGTCATAGGGTTAATTGTCGTTTCCTTTATTTTTATTGGCTTTGTAACAGTTTGGTTTTTCAAAAGCTCTTCCAATGATTATCACGAAAGCAGATTGGAACGAAAAACCAGTTCGGTGAAGGCGGATGCTTTGCATGAACTTTCATTGCTTATAACAAACAATGATTCCCTTTTTAAACTTGGACAGTTGAATCTCGAAAAGCTGGATATCGCTGAACCACTATCACAAATCCATCGGATGGATGTAAATATGTATGACTTGTCGGGTAAATTGATCGGTTCTTCTGAAGAAGATATTTTTAACAAAGGAATTGTTGCCGGGCAAATGGGAGCTTTGGCTTTTAATGCATTGAGCAAGCAGAACTTGTCAGAGTATTTTCAGGACAATGAACGCATCGGTAGTTTGGTCTATAAAGCAGCGTACATTCCTTTGAAAGTAAATGATGAACCAATTGCTTACTTAGGATTGCCCTATTATTCAAAGCAAAGCAAACTGAGAAGTGATGTAACTATTTTCATGAGCACCCTGATGAATGTTTATGTGTTTTTGTTACTTATTGCGAGTGGTTTTGCGATTGCAGTGGCCAACTCTATTACAAATCCTATCGCTATCATTGGAGAAAAATTGAAGCAATTTAAGTTAGGTAGACGAAATGAACCGTTAGAATGGAAAAACCATGATGAGTTAGGAGCCTTGATTTCTGAATATAATAAAATGATAAAAAAGCTAGAAGAAAGTGCTGATAAATTGGCTCAATCAGAAAGAGAAGGTGCATGGCGCGAAATGGCAAAACAAGTAGCGCATGAGATCAAAAACCCTTTAACGCCAATGAAATTAAGTATTCAGTATTTGCTTCATGCGTATAAATCAAACCCTGATAACCTGGAACCACTGTTGAAACGCGTTTCTAGTACTTTGATAGAGCAGATTGACAATTTAGCGCAAATAGCTTCTGAGTTTTCAAGTTTCGCTAAAATGCCAAGGGCTGAAAATCAAAAAATAAACATTAATAATTTGGTGTCTTCTGTTTACGATTTATTCAGTAAAGGCTTGGAAATGGACATTTCAATTCATTTGCCAAATGAAGACTTTTTTGTTTATGCAGACAAAAACCATCTCATTCGTGTGTTGACCAATCTTATGAAAAACGCCGAGCAATCCATTCCTGATGAGCGAGATGGCAAAATTGATGTATCTCTTTATCAGCATGAAAATTTGGCAATAATACGAGTGAGAGACAATGGTAGTGGAATTTCTGACGATAAAAAAGATAAAGTTTTTGTTCCGAATTTCACAACAAAAAGTTCAGGAACAGGACTTGGTTTAGCCATTTCCAGAAACATCATTGAATCAGTAAACGGTGATATTTATTTTAAAACAGAGGTTGGAGTAGGTACTGAATTCTTTGTTGAATTGCCAATTGTTGAAATAAATGAATTTGAAAAGGTAGAAGAAGAAGTGTAATTCTTTCTTCTTTCTGACGGCTGCTATTTCAAATCTATCAGATTTCCAAATCTTTGATTAAATCCTTGAATTCCCTGTTGACCGCCTGTGTGGAGGGCCATGATCGTAGATCCTTTTGGGAAATATCCTTTTTTTATCAAGTCATAAATACCATAAAACATTTTGCCGGTGTATATCGGATCAAGCTGAATTTTGTTTTTCCGTTTGAATTCATTGATAAATTGAACCAGGGTTTCATCGAATTTTGCATACCCTCCAAAATGATAATCCGTATTTATTGACCAATTCTGATATTTGTTATTATTAAAATCGGACAATAATCTTTCGACTTCTTTTTGTAAAAAATCACCTTTCAATGCAGAAAATCCAATCGCTCTTTGTTGAGCGGATAAAGCGGTGATTATACCGCCCAGTGTTCCTCCTGTACCGCAGGAGGTGCACCAATAATTGATTTTATATTTTTCATCGTATTCATTGACTATTTCCGAACAACCTTTTAAAGCAAGACTATTTGTTCCTCCTTCAGGAATGACATAAATGGATTCAAGGTCTAACGAAAGTTGTGCTAAGAGCTCTTTTTTATCGCGATAGGCAGTGCGGTTTACAAAGAATAATTGCATGTTGTTTTCCACTGCTTTAAGAAGAGTAGGATTGAGTTTTGTGGGTTGCTCACCTCGTATTATTCCAATGGTTTTGAAACCAAATAAAATTCCGGCAGCCGCTGTTGCGTAAATATGATTGGAATAGGCGCCGCCAAAAGTCAATAAGGTGGATAGCATTTGTTTTTTGGCTTCGATCAGGTTATATTTTAGTTTCCTCCACTTATTGCCGGAAATTTCAGGGTGAATTAGATCTTCTCTTTTTATGATTAATCGGACTCCCGCATCTCTGATTACAGCATCTTCAATAACGACTGTTGGGACTTTTGGATAGCTTTTTTCAAAGACTGATAATTCTGTCATTATTTACAAATAAATACATTTAAGTATTAATAATATTACATTTTTCAATAAAAAGATTGTTTTTTGAAACATTTGCACCCTTTTCATCGTGTTAAGAGTCTGATTGTTAATGTTGTTACACATATAAAAAATCATGCATGAAGTAGCAGCTTAATTGTTTTCTAGGCAAGGACCATTTAATAGATAACAAGATCACCCAAAATAAGACAGTTAAAAGCCTGTCACGATTAAGACCATAAACAGATATTTATTTTTCAAATAGGTATTAAATATTTACTTTAATCGTGTATATGAAACACACTAAACCGTTATAATCCGATGAAAAAGGAAAAATTGAAATTAGAAAACTTAAAGTTAAAGAGTTTTATCACATCATCAAAAAATACCATTACAAGTAAGTCTAAAGGAATTGATGGAGGATACACTTGGGTTGGTTAAAAAAGAACACATATAGCTAAAACAGTTACTATTTAAAAATTTTTCAATAAAGCTTTCTAAAAAAAGTAGACTTTCCTATCGGAATTATTCACCCCTTTTCAAGAATGAATAATGAGTTTGTTGTAATTACGACTCTTATTTTAATCTCTTTTTTCACTTCAACTCTTTTTTCAATTTTTGTAATTTAACGAGGTAAGTTGTTTAAAAACAAAAACAACACTTTCTTCCTCTTTTTAGCTGACGATGTGATTTGCCAAAGAAGGCGATAAAAAACAGCACAGATTTTTATTATTAAGCAAAGAGTTACGTAACATTGCCTTCGAAAAAATGATATAATGAGAGGATTTGTACCTTCTCGTATTGAACGGGAAGAATTTGCCAATGCAATTACACACGGTTTTGGAGTATTGTTAACCTTGGTGGGGACCCCTGTTTTGCTTAATTTAGGAATGAAAGAGGGAAATTGGCAGCAAGTATTAGGCTTAAGCGTTTATTGTTTTTCTCTGCTAATGGTGTACACCGCCTCTACTGTTTATCACAGCATAACAAGCCCCTGGTATAAGCGGGCATTCAGAAAAATTGATCACATCAGTATTTATTTTCTAATAGCTGGAACACATACTCCACTTTTGGTGAAATTCCTTAATAATGATTTAGGAACGTTTTATCTTATCATTTTATGGGGGTTGGTGTTAATTGGAATAATCTACAAGGCTTTTTTTATTCACCGCTTAAAATTTCTGTCTTTAATTTTTTATATGGGCTTGGGTTGGATGGCTTTGCTTACCGTTCCACGAATGCTTGATCGAATGAATGACGCTTGTTTGTACTGGTTAATTATAGGTGGAGCATTTTATACCATGGGAATCCTGTTTTATATTTGGGAAAAAATTCCGTTTGGCCACTCCATCTGGCATTTGTTTGTATTAGCAGGAAGCATAGCACACTTTATAGCATTGCTCTATGCATTTGGTTAATTGTTGATGTTTTACGAAACCTTTTGTGGTTGTCCTCTTTACCATCCCCAGGAAAAACCAAAGAGAAATTTGAATTCGATAAACCAGGAAGAGAGATCGGAATCCGATAGCAAAAGGTAATTCGAATTTGCAGCCATTCGGTAACCAGCTTCGACGGAAGCATGTGACCACCTGAAAACATTTATTTCAAAACCTGCGGAGGGCTGTAATATAAAAACCCGATCTTTACCTTCAGATTGAATATTAAAAGTCCCACCTCCCGTAAGTAATGAAAATTTTGGATGAATCACTTTATTAGGAAACGGCGCAAAACCGAGTATAAAACCATTGTATCTCATATCAAAACCTTGGACTGGAAGGTCGTGGAATTGAGCAACATCTTCAATTTTATACCATCCCCATCCCAAAAAAACGGATTTGCTAAATTCTAAACCGAAGAAGCCACCTCTATGAAAGGTATAACTTTCGCCATATTGAGAAGTACCAAGAGAAGGTCCAGCCCAAACTCCGGTGAGCCTTAAACCGCTGTAACCAAAAACAGTTTCTTCTTGTTGAGCAGTCAAACTTAGAGAAAACAGAAAAAAACAAAGTGAGGTAAAAAGTATTCGTTTCATTCTTTTTAATTTTTTGAACTAAAATATTGCTTTAAACAAAAGACGACAAAACAATGTGAAAGTTACTTTTCCAATAAAAAAAAGGCAGATTCTATTTTAGAACCTGCCTTTTTACATTTTCTAAAAAGAAAATAATTATGGTCTCATTATCATCAACCTTTTGGTCGAAATGATTTTACCGGAGTCATTTATGAGACTATAAAGATAAGTACCTTTTCTAAGATTGGTAAGGTTTATCTTTTCTGTTCGATCACCATTTATGTTGTATTTTTTTTCCATGACAATTATGCCAAGAATATTATAAACTTTCAAAGTATATACTGAAGCAGGTAGATTGAAAAAATCAATGCGCACCTCATCGATTGCCGGATTTGGGTAGGCAATTAAATCGGGTTTGCCTGTATTGACATAGCGAATATTAGTTTGTATTCCATTGTCTTTATATTCTATCGCATCAACAATATTGTTGTCTTGATTGTCAACGGTTACGATGGCAATCGCTTCCTTTTCTTCGTCATTGTAAAAAGAATAAGTAGTGAGCGTATCCTTTCCTAAAAAATCTAAGCCGGGAACCGCAACATCCTCGATCCACTGTGAAAAAGGGCCAATCCCAACCTTAACATCCAAAAGCGTATTTCGTTCTTCAATTTGCTTTTCACGTAAAACATCATAAGTACCTCCGGGTATTGTTGCTTTACCCCAACCATCAACCACATTGGTACGGTCAATGGTTACTCGAAGTCTAATTGAATCAGGTTGGAGGGGCAAACTATCCAATATTCCTCCTGGAATTTGATCTGCAGCAAATGGTAATAAAATTGCTGCATAGCTGTTTCCAAAATCAATGAAATTTAGTGGAGCTTTTCGTTCTATCAATGTTGGGTTTAGTTGGACAATAAGGTTAATTCCTAAATTTGCCGGATCTAAACCTTGATATCCAATCAATTCAAAAGTCGTAGCTGTTTTTTTATAATAAGTCTCTCCAACCGGATCGAGTTTAACAACCATATCGGCAGAAGGGAATTCAGCAGAGGCTTCCCCTTCTGAAGCGGGTAGATAGATGACTTGCCTAGACATCCCTTGCGCTGAATTAAAGTCCCAATTCTGATCAGTTGAACCTCCTGGAGGATTAATTACAATTCCAGAAGGCATGCCATCAAAAGCCATTTTTAAGGTATCTCCAACCTGAGGAAAGTAAGCATTAGTGACCGTTATTGGTTGCGCTTGAATAGCAAAAACAAACAGGAGAGAAAGGCACGAAAGTATAATTATTCTCATAAATTCATTTTGTTAATGGTCAATGGCAAAAAAATCTAGCAAATTTACCAAGGCGATACTGCCAAATAGCTAAGCTTTTCAATTTTATCCCAACAAGGTTTAAGATTTAAAATTACAACTTCAAAGTAATACCTGCAAAGATTAAGCAGAATTTAAGTTTTTTATCTTAAAAGGGTGTTAAATTATCTTTTTAACTAAAAAATTGTGTCAGAATGCTTGAAATGCGACTAACTTTTGGTAGGCACCGCCATCATTCATAAGATTTTGATGTGTACCTCGTTCGATAATTTGACCATCGTCAATGACGATAATTTCATCAGCATGCTGGATCGTAGATAATCTATGCGCAATAACAATAGAGGTGCGATTTTCCATAAGTTTGATTAAAGACTGCTGAACGAGCTTTTCTGATTCTGAGTCTAAAGCAGAAGTTGCTTCATCGAGTATCATAATCGGAGGGTTTTTTAGCACTGCTCTGGCAATGGTCAAACGCTGTCGTTGGCCGCCACTGAGTTTTGAGCCCCGGTCTCCAATATTGGTTTGATAACCTTTTTCGGTTGCTACGATAAAATCATGAGCGTTGGCTACTTTTGCGGCTTTTATAACATCCGCTTCAGAAACATCTTTTAAACCAAAAACGATGTTATTAAAAATGGTATCATTAAACAAAATAGCTTCCTGGGTCACGATACCCATCAAAGATCTTAGATCTTTAAGTTTATAAGATTTGATATCAACATTGTCAATAAGAATAGCTCCTTTTACAGGGTCCATAAATCGTGGAAGCAAATCAACCATTGTGGATTTACCACCGCCGGAAGGTCCGACCAAGGCGATCACTCTACCTTTTGGAATATTGAGATTGATATTTTTTAAAACCTCTTTGTCGTCGTTTTTATAGGAAAATGAGACATTACGATATTCAATATTGTTCTTTAAATTGCTGATTGGTATGGCTTCAGGAGCTTCGGAAATGGTAACTTCTGCATCAAGAATTTCCTCTATTCGTTCTGTCGCTGCAATTCCTTTTTGAACATTATAATAAGCTGCTGCGAATGATTTTGCAGGACTTAAAATATAAAAGAACGCCAGTAAATAAGCAAAGAGAGTGGGCGCTGCGAGGGTTCCCGCAAATACCTGAAGGGAAGCATACCATAATAAAATGGAAACTACCGTGATCCCAAGAAATTCGGATAAGGGGGAAGACAAATCTCTCCTCCAAAAAACCCGAACCAGCAAATTTCGGTAGTTATTGTTTTCATCTTCAAATTTTTTCTTTTGATATTCTTCTGCGTTAAAACCCTGAATGATTCGAAGGCCGGAAAGGCTTTCCTCCAAAATCGAAATCAATGAACCCAATTTATGTTGGGCCAGCGAAGATTGACGCTTTAAGGTTTTTCCGATTCCTCCGATGATCACCGTTGTGAATATTAGCAAAGCAAATACAAATAAAGTCAGCTGCGGGCTGATATAAATCATCGTCGCCAAACATAATATTATGATGATAGGTTCTCGGAAAATCGCTTCAATGGCCATTAAAATGCTCCATTGTACTTCAGCAACATCAGCAGTCATTCGAGATAAAAGGTCACCTTTTTTTTCTTCTGAAAAGTAAGACAAGGGGAGAACGGTAATTTTAGAAAACAATTCATTTCGAATATCCCTTACAATTCCATTTAAAACGGGAACCATAAAAAACAAAGAAAAATAGCGAAACAGGTTTATAAAGAAATAAAGAACAACAATGACGACACAAATATAAATCAGGGTTGTGCTTTGACCATTTGCCTGGAGAGAATTGCTGAAAAGATATTGCGCATAATCTATTGCACTATCAATATTTGTGACCGTCGGTTTTACAGTTATTTGCGGTTCTTGATTAAACAATATTTGTAGAAAAGGAATGATCGCAGGAATACTAACAGCAGTGAATACAGACATGCAAAGATTACAGACAATGTTAAGAAAAACATTGAGTTTGTAATTTTTCATGTATTTCAATAACCGCCAAAAACTTTTCATGCTGAAATTAAATTATTGAATGCCAAAGATACTAAAAACAAACAGCCTCCATTTTAAAGTGTGAGGCTGTTCGTTTTATATTTTGAAGTGAGTTTTGATTTAAGATTGTGCTTCTTCAGAAAGTTTTTTAAAGTCCCAGTCATTTAGAAATCCAGTGTTGAAATCTCCTTTTCGAAATTCAGGATTTTTCATCAACAACTTATGAAACGGAATAGTAGTTTTTACACCTTCAATGATAAATTCATCCAGCGCCCGTTCCATTTTTTTAATACATTCTTCTCTGGTTTGAGCACGGCAGATCAATTTGGCAATCATTGAATCGTAATAAGGCGGAATCGTATATCCCGCGTAAACGTGCGTATCAACTCTTACGCCATGGCCTTTAGCACTGTGAAAAGAAGTGATATTTCCAGGGCTCGGCCGGAAACCGTTGAAAGGGTCTTCCGCATTGATTCTGACCTCCATGGCATGCATGGTTGGCAGATAATTATCTCCTTCGATTTTTTCTCCGGCAGCAAGTTTGATTTGTTCTTTGATAAGGTCGTGATCAATCACCTCTTCCGTAACGGTATGTTCCACCTGAATACGGGTATTCATCTCCATGAAATAGAAATTTCGGTGTTTGTCAACCAAAAATTCAACCGTTCCTACTCCTTCATAATTAATGGCTTCTCCGGCTTTAATAGCAGCTTCACCCATTTCATTCCGCAGTTTTTTAGTGAGAAACGGAGAAGGAGATTCTTCAACCAGTTTTTGATGCCGTCTTTGGATAGAACAATCTCTTTCCGAAAGATGAATAACTTTTCCGTATTGATCGCCGGCAATCTGAATTTCGATATGTCGAGGTTCTTCAACGAATTTTTCAACATAGATTCCATCGTTTCCAAAAGCGGCTTTTGCCTCCTGCCTCGCGCTGGACCATGCCGGTTCAAATCCATCATTATCCCAAACAACTCTCATGCCCCGACCACCACCGCCGGCAGTAGCTTTTAACATAACAGGATAACCAATTTCTTTTGCGATTTTTAAACCTTGTTTGAGATCTTTCAACAAACCACCTGATCCGGGAACAACCGGTACACCGGCAGCGATCATGGTTTCTTTGGCAGTGATTTTATCACCCATCTTCCGAATCTGCTCTGGAGTCGGGCCAATAAATTTGATGCCATATTCTGCGCAAACTTCAGCAAAATCAGCATTTTCTGCTAAAAATCCGTATCCGGGATGAACCGCATCAGCGTTTGTAATTTCGACAGCAGCCATTATTTTAGGAATGCTCAGATAAGACTCAGCGGAAGACGGAGGGCCAATGCAAACAGCTTCATCAGCAAAACGGACGTGAAGACTTTCACGGTCAGCAGTTGAATAAACCGCTACTGTTTTGATCCCCATTTCTTTACAAGTCCGAATGATTCGCAAAGCAATTTCCCCACGATTGGCTATTAGTATTTTTTCAAATGTTTTTATCATAGTCATTTGTTAACGGAAGGTATGGCTTTAGTATTCTCACTTTGGAATAGAATATAAAGCACTACCGCATTAATTATCCTTTAGGATCAACTAGAAATAAAACCTGGTCATATTCAACGGGAGTAGCATCTTCTACCATTACTTTTACTACTTTTCCGCTTACTTCTGATTCTATTTCATTGAAAAGTTTCATTGCCTCCACAATACAAACCACGTCACCAACACCAATAGAATCACCAACCTTGATGTAAGGAGGTTTGTCAGGGGATGCAGAGCGGTAAAAGGTACCGACGATGGGAGATTTTACAGCAATATAGTTTTCGTTTCCACCTGATGCAGGTTCACTGCTATCTTGATTTTTTGAAACCTTTGATTCCGGGCCATTTGCTGTAGAACCACTTGGAGGAGTGGCAGCAGGTTGTTGAGCAGGAGCCGCTTGTACAGGAATCATTTGAGGTTGGGCTTGTAAAATGTTTTGGCTCATCATTTTCCCAAACTTTTTGGTTCGGATTGAGACCTTAAAATCACCTTTTTCCATTTTAAATTCGGTGAGATTAGATTTATTGATGAGTTTGATTAACTCTTGAATCTCCTTAAAATCCATTAGCGTATGTTTATTTTTTTCTGCAAATAAAGTTTAATATTAGTCTTAAAAGGTGTGTAATTTAAGGAATAAAGATTACAAATTTTAACTTTTTACCCTCTCCATATAATTGCCTGTTGCGGTTTCAATTTTTACCTTATCACCAATATTTATAAAAAGAGGAACTTTTATTTCTGCTCCTGATTCAGTTGTTGCTGGTTTCAAAACGTTGCTTGAAGAGGTATTTCCTCTATCACCAGGCTCTGTGTAGGTGATCTCCATTTCAACATATTGAGGCATTTCCAGTGACAATGGAATGTTTTTAACACCATCAAAAAGAATATCAACTTCTGAACTTTCTTTCAACAACTTTGGATTATCAATTAATTTTTCCGGGAAAGTGGTTTGATCATAGGTTTCCGTATTCATAAAATGATAGCCCATGTCGTCTTTATAAAGAAATTGAAATTTCCTTCTTTCTACTCTGACGATATCTATCTTATGGCTCGATGGCCATGTATTGTCGACTACTTTTCCGTCTGTTAAACTTTTAAGTTTGCATCGTACAAATGCAGGGCCTTTACCTGGTTTTACATGCAGAAATTCCACAACTTTCCACACATCATTGTTAAAATTTAAACAAAGGCCATTTTTGATTTCTGAAGTATTTGCCATGAGAATTTTTGATAATTTTGTCGATTAAAATACCTGTTTATAAAATCGGTGCAAAGATAATAAATAGGGATTAGAAATCAGGAGTTAGTTGTTAGTTATTATTTATAATTTTTAAATATTAATCTTTGCCATAAGCCCATTTAAGATAAGTCGATCCCCACGTAAAACCACCACCAAATGCTGTCAAAATGATGTTATCTCCTTTTTTCAATTGATCTTCATAATTCCACAGACAAAGCGGCAGCGTTCCGGCAGTTGTGTTACCATAATTTTGAATATTGATCATGACTTTTTCAAGAGGACATTTCAAGCCATCGGCAACGGCATTGATGATTCTGATATTTGCCTGATGTGGCACAATCCAGTTAACATCGTCAATGGTAAGGTTGTTCCGCTCCATGACTTCATTCACTGTACTTATCATACCATTTACGGCTTGTTTGAATACTGTTCTTCCTTCCTGATAAACAAAGTGTTCTTTTGCAGCAATTGTTTCAAGGCTTGGTGGTTTTTCTGACCCTCCGGCTTTCATGTGCAAAAAATGTCTACCAGAACCATCAGCTTTTAGAACGGAATCAATGATTCCGTTTCCATCTTCACTTGGCTCGAGCATAACCGCTCCGCCGCCATCGCCAAAAATCACGCATGTCGTTCGATCTGAATAATCAAGAATAGAAGACATCACATCCATCCCGACAATCACAACTTTTTTATACATCCCGGCTTCAATAAACTTCGCTCCAGTCGTCAAGGCATATAAAAATCCGGAACATGCAGCATTGATGTCATAGCCAAAAGCATTTACAGCGCCGACTTTATCAGAAACTGTATTAGCGGTATCTGGAAAAACACGGTCGCCGGTTATGGTTGCGCAAAGCAACATTTCAACATCTTTGGCCTTGGTATTTGTTTTTTTCAACAGGCCTTTCACCATTTCCGCTCCCATGTCAGAGGCGGTCATGTTTTTATCTTTTAGTATATGGCGTTGTTTGATTCCTGTGCGTGATTGGATCCATTCATCATTGGTATCAACCAATGTTTCCAGTTCAGCATTGGTAAGAATGTATTCCGGAACATATCCGTGAACACCAGTAATGGATGCTAGTTTTCTTGACATTTGTTTAAATATTTTACCTCTTTAAATTTTTGCCCAAATAGTTGGTAATCAGGCTTGTATGCTTTTATTATGTAGTTTAATTGGTAAAACAGTGGGCAAGATATAAAAAGTGCTGCATAGTTTCTTATAATTTGAAGGAGGAATATACCAAACTGTCATCGATTTAGATTAGGGCTTTTTGAATTAAAACGAAATCGTATTTAATTGTAAAACGTTAAATGCAAACTAATGAATTGAACTATTATATATTGATCAATAACCTTCTATGTTCGGATAAAATTATTTCCTTGAAAAAAGCTGAATTAGAATCAAAGGCTTTGCAAAATACTTAGTTATAAGTTCTTTTCTTTTAAAAAGAAAAATACTTTTAAATTACCTAAGTTGATGGTTTTCAATTTATTGTGTATTTTTAAATGTTTTCATAAACGGTAATTATTTAATTGAGGGGTGGGCATAAATAAAAGAAGCCTTTGCCCCAATGAAAATATCTGTGGATATTAGTTTGAGACAAAGACTCAAATTAACATGTCCACTAAAATAGTTGAAATCTTACAATTTCTGCAAAAATGCTATAATAGCTATGAGCAGAAACGAGGCAGAGGAAGACCATTTGTGTATTCTTTGGCCTCCATGACCTTATTTTTTATGGTAATGTCCTTGAAACGGATATATACTTTCAAGGCAATGACCAAATATGCTAAAGCGCATTTCGAAGCTTTTGGCTTTCCATCAGCCCCGTCACGTAAAACGATACGTAGACGATTTTTGAGTTTGCCCAGGTATATCCATTGGCTCTTACCGCAAATAACGGTACAATGCCAGGAATTGGAATACCGGCAGTTTCGTTGCTCTTGGGCATTTGTTGACAAAAGTGTTTTCCGGGCCCTTGGCGGCCTGTGGCACAAAAAGAATATGGAGGCAGGCATAGTCCCCCATTCCTCTATTGACACAGATGCTTCCTGGTCTAAGAGTGCTTATCATGGCTGGCGATTCGGCTATGGGCTACACTTAGTATGCCTGCAAAATCGTTTCCCTGTTTCAGCCTGGGTAAGCACCGCTTCGGATAAGGACTACTCCTGGATTGACAAACTGATCCAGGGAATCAAAGACCTGATCGGCATCATTGTGGGTGACGCAGGATACCAATCTTTGAAAGTCATTCAACGACTGTATGAGGATTATGATATCTTGCTCCAAACACCGAAAGTGTTTACCACTTATGTCAAACAACCATTCGTAAAATGGTACAACTCGATGGTTCAATTGGCCGAAGCCAAATGGCTTTATAGACATCGTAAACCATCTATCGAACCTTTATTTTCTCTCATCAAGCAACTTTTTGACCTAGAAGGAGAAAAACAACTGCCTTACAAGGGCATTGATAAAGTCTCTGCTTTTTTAATGATCGGCCCTTTAGCCGTTCAACTGATGATGAGAGACAATTTTTTAAATAATAGGCCGTGGGCTTCAACTCAAGCATTTTTAAACGAATTTAAATAATGCCCACCCCTCATTTATTTAATTTCTTAATAATCGAAAACAAATTATTGCTTGTTGTAATGTATCTGGTATCATATTTGTGTTTTGAAAAAATAAGCATAACAAAAATCTGTTATGTAAAAACATACTGAAACTGCGGAGAAAACTACAACACCTCACCGCACTTTATTACAACATTATATCATCCTTTAACACCAAAAGAATATGATTACTCGACTGTTCTTTTTACTCATGTTGCCTGTTTATTTAAGTGCATCTTTACCTACAACGATTGATTTTTATAAAGGAAGCCTCAACAAAGCAAAAGAAAGGGCTGACCAGGAAGGGAAACTTTATTTTGTGCAATTTACCGCAAGCTGGTGCGAGCCATGCCGTTGGATGGACGAAGTGACTTACAAAGACCCTTCTGTCGTTGCTTACATTAACGAAAATTATATCCCCGTAAAAGTTGATATTGACGATTTTGATGGCTTCGCGTACAAGCAAAAGTACAATATTCGCATGTTGCCTTCTGTATTGGTATTTTCTTCAAAAGGAGAATTACTCGAAAAATATGAAGAATCGCTTCCTCCGACGACCATGTTGAAAATTTTGAAACTTCATGATGTTCCCGCTAATCGAACGGTTCCCAAGTTTTATAATCAGGTTGAAAACAACCGTAAATCTGAAACAGAAACAACGCATTCGGCAATTTCGAGGCCTGCTTTGAAACCATCAAAACCAGCGCCCCAAGTTAAAAATGAAAAAATGGAACCCGTTATCGAGGCGACAGATATAGACGAGGAAATTGAAGAGGGCGACGGACTTTATAATTTTAAAGTAACACGACACGCTTCGACAGGATTTAGTGTACAAATTGGCGTTTATAGCGAGTATGGAAATGTTTTACAAAAAGCGGCTAAAGTACAGGATAAGTTTGATGAACAAATGATCGTTCATGTCGGGCGGGTAAACGAAAAAACAGTCTACAAAATAATGGTCGGCGAGTTTTCAAACCGTGAAAAGGCGAATGAGTACCGCAACGAGATAAAAGCAAAAGGCATTTCAGGAATTGTAAAAGACTTATCACTCATGAAATAGGCTTTGCAAGCGTTTAGTTTTGTTTACTTTTGCAGAAACAAACTAAACCCTCTCTTTGACCACTGGATTTGTCAAAGAATTATTAAACTATTTCTATGAGTTCTATTTTAATCAAAAACATAAAAAAACTGGTTCAAGTGGATGAACCAACAGCATCGCCTCGCCCTGTCTTAAAGGGGAAGGCGATGCGTCGTTTACCAAGTATTGATAATGCCTGGTTGCGAATTGATGGTGATAAAATTACAGGTTTTGGCAAAATGGAATCCTGTCCTGACTCAGCTGGAACAGTGATCAATGCAGAAGGTAGAATGGTTTTTCCAAGCTGGTGTGATTCACATACGCACCTGGTATTTGCAGGTAGCAGGGAAGGCGAATTTGAAGATCGAATCAATGGCTTATCCTACGAAGAGATTGCATTTCGAGGGGGTGGAATTCTTAATTCAGCTCAACGGCTTCAAAATACCCCGGAAGAACAGCTTTTCGAGCAATCCTGGAATCGTTTGGAAGAAGTTAAAAATTATGGAACAGGAGCCATTGAAATCAAAAGTGGATACGGTTTAACCGTAGAATCGGAACTCAAAATACTGCGTGTTATCCGACGATTAAAAGAACAAAGTGATCTAACGATAAAAACTACTTTTCTGGGAGCTCACGCTGTGCCTCAACAATACAAAAAGAAAAGGGATGAATACATCGATCTGGTTATCAATCAAATGTTACCAAAAATAGCAGTCGAAGGGCTGGCAGATTATATTGATGTTTTTTGTGAAAAAGTAGCGTTTTCTCCTGAAGAAACCGAATTGATTATTCAGGCTGGCCAGAAATATGGCTTAAAAGCAAAGATTCATACCAATCAATTTAATTGCATGGGAGGAATCCAGGCAAGTGTCCGAAACGGAGCAATTTCAGTAGATCACCTGGAAGTTGTCAATGATGAAGAAATTGATTGCCTTTTGCATTCTGAAACAATGCCAACGTTACTTCCTTCGGCTCCTTTTTTCTTAAATGATCATTATCCACCGGCCCGAAAAATAATTGACGCCGGCTTACCTGTTGCATTGGCTACTGATTACAACCCTGGCTCAACCCCTTCCGGGAAAATGTCTTTTGTGCTTTCGCTGGCTTGTATTAAAATGAAAATGACTCCGGAAGAAGCCATAAATGCAGCTACAATTAATGGAGCAGCCGCGATGGAATTGCAAAATACGCACGGAAGTATCGGAATAGGCAAGCGAGCGAATGTTTTTATTACAAAACCAATCCCGTCAATAGCCTATATTCCATATTCTTTTGGAAGTGATCATGTCGAAACAATTATCCTCAACGGGGAGATAACCTAAATTAAATTTTGTATTGAACCATGTTTTCGCAACATAGGTGACAAAGGTTTGGTTGCCGTTTAATTTTATGAGTTTTTCTACTAATATATTATAAAAATGTTATAAATTTGCGCTACCATAAAGGCCCTGTTTTGTTATAATAACAGGCAATATTTCCCGCTTTAAATTAGTTTAAACTTTTTGTAGTTACCCTTTTGACACTTTAAATTTTTTTTGAATAAAGTTGGAACTAACTTTGCTTTTGAAATAAGGTTTAAAAGTGTATTCCTTCTGAAGAAAACTCAGTTTTTTTTTATTGTTTGGAATATATTGATAAATCTCTAAACCAGGTCTCAAAAGTAATTTTACAAAATAATCAAGGTAGAGAATAGAAAGGGATAGCGAATAAATATTTTTTTAATATTTATTAGTAAAAGTTTATATCCTCTGACTATTTTTGCGCGATTTTACCCCGTGACAAGTTTTAATAAAAACAATGTTAAAAATGATTAGACGTATAATCCCTCTTACTATTTTCGTATTAAGTTGTTTTTTCGTAGAAGCTCAGACTCCCACAAAAGTGGTGACCGGAGATTACAACCCTCAATCAAATACCTTTACAAGTGCAGTCTGTCCAATTGGTGCAAATCCTGACGCAGGAACCTCCACACAGTCTTTATTTCAATCAGCACAATCCAATAATGTTCTCTTTCTTTGCATGGGCGATTCAATGGATGTGATGCATTTTGGCGGTGATTTGAGTGGTGATCCCCAACCTTTATCTGCACCTGGGTTTAGTTATATTTTTTATAACTGTCCTCCTGCAATCAGTGGGACAAACTGGGCGACGATATTGACAGACCCTTGTCACATCGACCCTCCGAATGTTACCTCTGTGCAACAAGGTGTGGATATCAATGGAAATGCTACTTTTTTTAATAATGGTTTGGTACAAAGTACTTTTAATGGAGGCAGCCCGATGCAGGTTTGGTTTGCACCAATGACCTTCGATGATTTTGCTTCTTTTGGACCAGAACAGGATCCCAATACATCGGAATTAGGACCTTGCATGAATATTAATGTGAACGATGCTTTTTCAGTGACTTATCTGAATGCTATTCAAGCCTCAAATATCAATACCAATGCGGATGGAGATTGCACTGCTTCTTTTACAATTGAAGGCGGATTGCCGGAGTTTGATGGTTCAAATTACACCAATGTCAGTGTAACGTTAAACACTGATCCGGGGGTAGAAGCAGATGTGGTTGGTAGTTCTTTTACACATGGTGAGACCATTGAATTTATTGTTCCTCAACCAGGGGTTTACAATGTTTTAGTAGAAGATGGAGTGAGTTGTGCTGCAAGTTTTACGGTTGATATGTCAGGATGTACGGCCGTAACATTTATTGCTTCTGATGAATTTGGTAATAATGGTGATGTTATTTGTGTAGAAATATCTGTTGAAGATTTTGTTGACATTCTTAACTTTCAATTTACGATATCCTGGGATCCGGCAGTTTTACAATACAACTCGGTAAATACTTCCGGAGTTTTATCTGATTTATTTTTTGGCCCTGCTATGCCAGACGATGCATTGACTGTAAGTTGGTTGGATATAACTTTTGGGGGAATATCAATACCAGATGGTTCGGTAATCTTTGAAATCTGCTTTGATGTTATTGGTAATCCGGGTACTGATACTCCTGTAACATTTACAGGTGATTTGACAGAAATAGAAGTTTTCAATACCTCTCAGGAAGTCGGATTCATAGGTCAAAACGGTTCAGCATTAGTTGCCGGTGATTTTATTGTCAATTTTTCGAGTTGCAGTACTATAGCAGGTGATGATGAAGGAACTTTTAATATAACTGTTTCAGGAGGAATCCCTCCATATGGATATAGCTGGGAAAATATTTCAAACACTTCAATAAACGGGATGGGAACTATTGCTAATAGCGGTGATACAGAGACCGTCGGTGATGGATCGCCTCCTGGAGATAATGGGTTGCCACCGGGAACGTATTCCGTGACCATTGTTGATAGTAATGGCGATATTCAAATAGGAAATGTAGAAATTTTTGATGCGCCTGAATTGTTGGTTTTTATAAACGGTATGCCACCAACTTGTGCAGGTTCTACCGACGGGTTTATGGAAATAACAAGTTTGCCATTGGGTGGCGTTGCACCATTTAATATAATTTGGTCAACCTTGGAAACAGGGGTAACTCAAATAAATAATCTTGGGACAGGAGTTTATTCTGTAACGGTTACTGATGCAGCAGGTTGTTCTCAATTTGCGCAAAATGGTTTGCAAGTTGGTGCAATTGAAGTGGATACTGTTGATATAATGCACATCTCATGTTTTGGAGGAGGAAGTGATGGTTCTGTTGAAGTAGTTGGATCAGGTGGTGTAATAAACCCGGGTTCTGATTATGTTTATGAATGGACAACAGGTGATTTTGGTCCTTCACTTTCAGGTATACCTGCAGGGAATTATTGTGTATCAGTAACAGATGATAATAACTGTGAAGTCATTCATTGCTTGAGTATTCTTCCACCGGACCCACCCACAATAGTTTCATGGGATTCAGTGAGTGTGTCTTGTCCGAGTGATATGAATGGCGAATTAACAGTCAACGCGATGTCGGGAAATTCACCGATTGATACTTATGACTGGGATCCTGCATTTCCGGGAGCCGGTTCAACTATAACAGGCATAGGACCTGGGACTTATTATGTGACGGTAACTGCAGAAGATGGCTGTGAAGTTGTTGATTCTGCAACTTTGTATGCACCATTACCCCTCACTTTGGATTCGACACAAGTGCAAACACCAAATTGTCCGGGAGACAATAATGGAACAGTTGCTGTTTTTATTAGCGGAGGTGTTGAACCTTATCTTTATTCATGGTCAACTGGCGTTATTGGCGCTTTTCCGCTATTACCTGGATTAGTTGGAGATTCGACCTATACTGTTACGGTGACAGATGCTGGAGTGTGTGATGAAGAATTGATAATAGATGTTTATTTGCCAAATCCACCGTCGATTAATGTTCTTTTTACGGATTCCATTTTTGTAAGTTGTAATAATGGAGTTCCATGCGATGGGCAAGCTTCCGTTTTAGCCTCTGGAGGAACTGCAGGAACCGGTTTTTATAACTTTAACTGGGCATCAGGCGAATCGGATTTAAATGTAATGTCTTCTTCAGCAACTCAGCTTTGTCAAGGGTATCAAACGTTGGAAGTGAATGATGGTCAATGCTCTGTTACTGATTCTGTGTTCATTGGAGCTCCTGATCCGTTAGGAGTAAATATTGTAAATACTTTTAGTACACCTACTAGTTGTTATGGAACCTCTGATGGAGAAGCTACCGTGGAAGCAACAGGTGGAATGCCAGGCTATGATTATCAATGGCTTAACCCAAATGTAAATGGGCCAACAATCACCGGAGTACCAGCAGATACATTCTTTGTTTTGATTACAGATGCAAATGGATGTACTTTTCCATTTACTATCGAAGTCGGAGAACCAGACTCACTAGTAGCACTGATTAATCCTACAAATACCAATGATGTAAGTTGTAATGGTTATGAAGATGGTCAAATCGAAGTGATCTGGACAGGAGGAAATGCAGGACCAGCAACCTATAACTGGACAAATAATGTCTCAACGTCTTCTGTAGCAACAGGACTAGCAATTGGTTCTTATACCGTCACAGTGACAGATCAAAATGGTTGCTCAGATGAAGCAAG
Source organism: Saprospiraceae bacterium (assembly GCA_965220465.1). Lineage (GTDB taxonomy): Bacteria > Bacteroidota > Bacteroidia > Chitinophagales > Saprospiraceae > JAHDHW01. Next base: position 189,022 of record CBDCPZ010000017.1, read on the forward strand.
TTACACCATTTCAGAACCACCACCGATTACATTTTCTATCTTACCGATTGAAGAACCGCTTTGTTATGGGTATCAAACTTTTGTATCAATTGATACCGCTTTTGGCGGAGCTGGGGGGAATTTTCTACAGTTTTTATTTTCTGTCGATGGAGGCCCGCGTCAACAGATTACAGGTTCTTATCCAATTTTAGCCGGAGATCATTTTGTTACTGTTTTTGATGCAAATGGCTGTAGCTCTGAACAAAATATTACGGTCAATGAACCGCCTCCAATTATTGTAAACCTTGGCCCTGACCTTGAAATCGAATTGGGAGACAGTGCCAACTTAGACCCGATCATTGGTTCTTTATTGCCGATTGATTCAATTGTGTGGGATCCAATTACCAGTTTAAATTGTAGCCAGGCTGACTGCTCTGAAGTTTGGGTAAGCCCGATCGATGATATTCTTTACACTTTAACGGTTACTGACGCAAATGGCTGTGAAGGTTTTGACGATGTCTTTATCAGTGTAGATAAAAATCGAAATGTATTTATACCAAACACATTTTCACCAAATGGCGATGGTACGAACGATAAGTTTAGAGTTTACACGGGGACTGGTGTAAATCGGATTGTGAGTTTTCAGGTATTTGATCGCTGGGGGGAGACCATGTTTGAAGCTTATGACTTGATTCCAAATGACCTGGGACCTGATGGTTGGGATGGTACTTTTAAAGGCGATTTCATGAATCCTGCTGTTTTTGTGTATTTAATCGAAGTTGAATTTACTGACGGCCTTGTTTTATTGTATCGAGGAGATGTGACGCTTTTGCATTAAAAAACGATAACATTTAAAAGATAAGTTAAAGCCCTGTCAACATTGTTGGCAGGGCTTTAACAATTAGGCTTAAACTTTTCCTAAAATTTATTATTCCTTTGTTTTAATCTTCAAATCTCTTTAAATTATTATCCCTTAATAGCGCATCAAGGTATTTATTATAATTTTTTTAATTTATCTTTTAAAAAAAGTACCCTTAACTAAAAATTGGCGTTAAAATTGCAGTTTTTGATAATATGTTAATCTAATTATTTTCTTTTCAAAATACATTTATCCTACATTTTATGGCAAAAATACTAATAGTTGATGACGAGGCTAGCATCCGAAAAACCCTCCGTGAAATCCTTGAATTTGAGAAATATGAAGTAGAAGAAGCTACTGATGGGCTCGACTGCATGGTGAAACTCAAGCAGACTGAATTCGATGTTGTCATTATGGACATCAAAATGCCTAAAATGGATGGACTAGAGGCTCTAGAAAGAGTTCAACTTTTAGTCCCCGATACTCCTGTAATTATGATTTCAGGACATGCCAATATTGATACGGCAGTCGATGCGGTAAAAAGAGGGGCATTTGATTTTATATCAAAACCACCAGATCTCAATCGTATGCTGATCACTGTCCGAAATGCGATGGACAAATCGAGCTTGATTGTTGAAACTAAAGTCCTTAAACGGAAAGTATCAAAAGTCAAAACTCAGGCGATTATCGGTGAATCAAAAGCAATCGCCGACATAAAAGAAACAATTGATCGCGTTGCTCCAACGGAAGCACGGGTATTAATTACGGGCTCAAACGGTACAGGAAAAGAACTGGTTGCTCGTTGGATTCACGAAAAAAGCAACCGAAGAGAAAACCCCATCATCGAAGTGAATTGCGCTGCCATTCCTTCAGAATTGATTGAAAGTGAATTGTTTGGTCATGAGAAAGGTTCATTTACCTCTGCACATAAGCAGCGCATTGGTAAATTTGAACAGGCAAACGGAGGTACCATTTTCCTTGATGAAATAGGTGATATGAGCCTCAAAGCTCAGGCTAAAGTGCTTCGCGCTTTGCAGGAAAGCAAAATAACCAGAGTCGGCGGAGAAAAAGAAATCAAAGTAGACGTCAGGGTTATTGCTGCTACCAACAAAGATCTTCGCAATGAGATTGGACTCAACCGATTCCGTGAAGATTTATACCATCGGCTTGCGGTAATCATTGTAGAAGTCCCGACGCTTAATGAAAGACTCGAAGATATTCCGATATTGGTAGAACATTTTGTTGATATTATCTGTAATGAATACGGCGTTAATCCTAAAGAAACAACCAAGGCTGCCCTAAATGCACTTCAGAAAGTTAACTGGACAGGAAATATTCGTGAATTGCGAAATGTGGTGGAACGTTTAATTATTCTAAGTAGAGAAAAAATTACAGAGGAAGATGTTAAAAATTACGTTTCAACTTCATCAACGGCTTACAACAAACTAGGTGATTTGTTCGAAAAGTATGAAAATCTTGATGATTTAATTAAGTTTGTGAAAAGTGAGTACGATAAATATGCACTTCATAAAGTGTGATCGACTTAAAGCAAAAGCCGATTGTTTGAAATTTAAAAAGAAATAGAAAGATGAAGGGAGCCTGTCAAATTTATTGACAGGCTTTTTAACGCAAAAAAATATATTATGGATAATACCCAAAACGGAAAAAATATGGAAAATAACACTCCTCATCGCCGGGTGAAGCAATGGAGTAAAATGAAAGGAGAAAATTCCTGGACAATGTTCAAAGTAATCTCCGAATTTGTTGACGGGTTTGAAGTAATGAATAATACGGATCCCTGCATCTCTATTTTTGGCTCTGCACGTACCCAGGCAGATGATAAATATTATAGGCTCGCTGTAAAAATTGCGTCAAGACTAACCGAAGAAGGTTATGGTGTCATCACCGGAGGTGGACCAGGAATTATGGAAGCAGGAAATAAAGGAGCTAAAATAAGTGGAGGCTTGTCGGTCGGTTTAAATATTGACCTTCCTTTTGAACAAAGCCATAACCCATTCATTGATCCGGAACACAACCTTAATCACCGGTATTTCTTTGTTCGAAAAGTAATGTTCGTCAAATATGCCCAGGCTTTTATTGTATTGCCCGGAGGTTTTGGAACGATGGATGAACTTTTTGAAGTACTCACTTTGATCCAAACCAAAAAAATAACCCGTGTTCCGGTTGTTTTAGTAGGAACAGAATATTGGAAAGGATTGAAAGAATGGATAGTTGATGTAATGTTGAACAAATTCAAAAACATCAATGAACCGGATCTGGACCTCATGCCAATCATGGATGATCCTGATGAAATTTTGAAGTACATCAACGATTTTTACTCAGAGGGCGAATCCAGTTTTAGTCCGAATTATGAGCTGTAAATTTTTAATTCAAAAACTGCCAGGAAAGCCCCAGCCGCATATTAAAAAAAGGTTGGGGATAGTCAGCTACCTGCACAAATAATTCCTTATACTGATCGTAAATTACGTGGGTCAGGTTTTCTCCTTTTATGAAAAAGCGAAGCGTTTTCACTTTAAAAGTCAGAAACACATCAACCGCAGGATAAAACGATATTTCTTCTTTGTCTTGAAGTTGAAACTGACCAGCTAAAGGATGATAATAAGTTGCAAAATAATTGCTGCTCATTCGCAAATCAAAACCCGTTCTTAAAAGCATCACTTTTTTAAAAATCTTTCCTTCAAAGTATAAACTGTTTTTAGAGTAAAAAGACGGAAGGCGTATTTCATCTTCTGACGTTGATTGTAAAACGATCGAATTGTCTAAATGAAAACTTCCAACCTTAAAATTTTGGTTAATGATCAATTGTAAAATGCTTATCGGAATGCCGGTCTGCTGAGGAAAAGCCAGCGTATCATAATAAATGTAATTATTCAATAAATGATATTGCCCCGAAATTTCAAAGTTGATTTTCGGAAGGCCGTAAGTGACGGCAAGATTGGTTTCCAGGGTTTTATTAAAGTTGTTTTCCCATAAAAGTTGCTGAGAAACAAACATCCGATATTGCATTAAGGAAGGAGCATAAAGCTGATTATTCACATTGATATTGAGAAACCCAAGTGCTTTTAAATCAAAAAACAAAGTTCCGTTAACCGGTAATCGCCGACATTGTCCCAAAGTCCAAAATGCCCCGAAGTTTTGAAAGACAGGCGATTGCTCGGAGAAAAATTGAACTGAGCTGTGACAAAAAGATTATTTAAAGTAGTATCCAGTGGTTCCTGGTTCACAAACTGGTTTTTATAAATCACTCCGGCTTTAAACAAATCCCTTTGCGAGGGTCCATCCGAATCATTCCTTTTTGATGTGCTGATCCAGAAGGAAGTTTCGATTTTTTTATTACTCAAAAAATTTCGAAGCCCGCGATCATCGGTTTGAAAAATGCCATAATAATTGGAGTCAGGGCTTTCATCATAAAACTTATACTTGCTATTTGCAAATTTGAAATTTTGAGTAAGCGTAAAAGCTCTTTTTTTATCTGCATTTTTTATAGAATCCGGCTGCCCCAGCAAATTGAAATGGTGGGTAAAAATGTACTCCCGTTCTTCATGATAAGTATTTGCAGTTTCAAGTTTGACCGGAAAATTAAATTCTTGAACAGTATTATCAGCAGTCAGGAGCGTATCGTTGATGCCACCATTATCTTGCTGGGTGATGGAGTTGAAAGCATAAGTGATGAAAGCATCGTATTTTCCTCCCGAATGGTGGTACCAAAACCCAGTATTTAAGGCAGTATTGATTGCCCGCTGAGATTTATATTTTCCGGTGCTGTTTATTTTTTTATAGTCGATTGAAAAATTCAGACCTTTTGCAAAATTACGGCTAAACTGCCCGTTGAAATAGCCATCCTGTTTGGTAGTTCCATTCAAAAACCAGGTATTTGTAAAAGCCTTATTAAGTCTGTAAAATGGCAAACTCGCTCCATCTAGTTTATACAAATCAAACTGATGAAATCCGATGTCAAAACCTTGTCGAAAAATCGGCTGATAAGTTAGCTGAACGTGTGGCGAGCCTAAATAACCGAGATTTGCATAATCCAGCACTCCTGTCCGGATAGGATCGTATTGTTGAAAATTGTTATTCAGCAAAGTATCCGAAAAAGAATACTCAAGTCCCGGATTATCTTGATAAAAATAAGTGAAATCAAAAGTGTCTGGCTCTGAAACTTCTATTTGAAGATTGAGAGAATCAGAGTCTTGCCTCGAATCCGTCGAACCCTCTGGAAATGTCTGTGCCAGCAGCGAATTCAATCCCGCAACCCAAAGGAATAATATTAATATTGGTTTTCTAGTCATAAATCTGACTGCAAAAATAAAAAAACCACGGAATGATTTTTCCGTGGTTTTAAATATAACCAGATGCCTGGATTTTTATTGTAAAAATGGATTAATTAGATTCTTTCACTTTTCTGGTATTGTCGCAATAGATATTGATCACAGCATGTATGAAACTTGCCAGATGGGCCTGAATTTATAAGTGTATTGACTTATTTCAGGTTGTAAATAGGAGTAGCATGCTATTATTTGAAGTGATAAATGTCATGACTATAATTAACAGATATCATCATTTTGTTATAAGAATTTATAAAACTTGTAGAGGCTGAAAAAGCTACGCAAAGCAAAAAATATAAAATAGTAATATGATGAAAAATTTAATCAAAATAACTTCTGGATTTATTTTCCTGATAATTATTTCGTGTTCACCACAAATTAATTATTTGGGTAGTAGTTATACACCTACCGAAGAGGTTGACATCTTTTTTGATGAACAGGATATTCAACAAGATTTTAAAGTCATGGGCATTATGAAAAATGAAGGGTCTGAGATGGAATTAGACGATACAGAAAGCGTGAAAAATGCCATGATAAAAAAAGCAAAATCAGTAGGAGCTGATGCAATTCTTTTTTTGGGATTTTATTCAGAAAAAGTGAATAACGAAACTACAAATATTGAAAATATAGATAAGAATAAAACGGTTGCTACTTCGACACAAAATACCTCCAAAATTTACGAAGCCAAGCTGTTAAAATATCAATAAAAAAAGGAAAAAATGAATACCACAAAAACGAATCATCAAGACGCCAAAAAAGTATTCAGGCAATGCGGTACCTGTTCCCATACATTCGCTCATTTATTAAATCGCGAATTCGGTCATCCAAAAGAAGTAGAGGAGCGTGCTATAGACCCATTAGCAGGTGGAATAATGAACCTTGGACATCAATGTGGAATGCTCTGGGGATCGGCCTTGGCTGTTGGTGCAGAATCATTTCGAAAACATAGTGATCCTGATCAAGCTATCGCCGCAGCTGTAACGGCAACTCAACACGTTATTGATTCCTTTTTAAACAGGACAAACACCGTTAATTGCCGGGAGATAACAGGCTATGATTTGAGCAGTGTATTTGGTTTGGTGAAATACGGACTGAAAACCATGCTCGTGGGTAATAACAACAGTCCTTGTTTTAATCTCGCTGAACAATGGGCTCCGGAAGCTATACAATCAGCAAAAGAAGGCTTGTCTGAGGAACAAATTGATTTAACTCAACAACCTGTAAGTTGTGCTTCTGAAGTCGCAAAAAGGATGGGAGCCAGTGATGAAGAAATGGTCATGGTTTCAGGATTTGCAGGTGGCCTTGGTTTGAGCGGAAATGCTTGTGGTGCATTGAGTGCAGCGATATGGATGTATACCCTTTCCTGGTGCAAAGAAAATCCTGGAAAAACGCCTCCTTTTTTCAATAACCCAATTGCTAAAAAAATAATAAAGGCATTTAACGAGGCAACTGATTCTGAAATTATATGTAATAAAATAACAGGACAGCGTTTTAAGACAATTAATGATCATTCAGAATTTATAATAAGCGGAGGTTGCGAAAAACTAATTAATGTACTTGCACAATCATAAATTTTTATGGTGAATACGAAAGCCTAACGAAAATTTTTGAATGCAAAATAAAGGTTAGAAACTAGATGGCTGGAGATTAATATTCGTTTACTAATCACATAACCTTAAAACCCTCCTACCACATTTCAACAAATTTGATAAATTTGCAATCAAAACAAATGTTGGAATATTCAAACTGCAAAATTGAAAAAGTATCGGCTCACCGTGTTGGAAACAAAACCAACGAAGAAGAACTCTTTTTATCTAAGTCAGCGCTTGATATCAGTGATTATCAGCTTAGGGACCTGCTGGTAAAATACTTTTTAGGGACATTTTCTAATCCCGAATTTTATTCATTCACTTCCCAAAGTGAAGATTTTAAATTGAATCCATTGTTCAATTTTGCAGCTCAGCTTTTTGATGATCAGGATGGATTTCACAACAATTCAGTTGATATCGCCAAGCATTTGTATGAAACCTCCATCCATCCGCAGATAAAACCCGGAGACCTTTTCGTAGCGTATTTTTCAGATATCGTCGTCGAAGGTGAGATGATGGATGCCATCGGGATTTTTAAATCTGAAAACAAACAAGCTTTTTTAAAATTAAAGGAAAACGAAGAAGATTTTTTGCTTAATTCTGATGAAGGGATCAATATCGAAAAACTGGACAAAGGTTGCCTGATTTTGAATCTTGAAAAGGAAGACGGTTACAGAATTTGCATCGTTGACCGATCCAACAAATCCGTTGAGGCGCAATATTGGCGTGATGATTTTTTAAAATTGAAGCCATGCAGCGATGATTTTTATTACACTAAACAATACATGAATGTCACCAAAGAATTTATTGCCAACCAGGTTGCTGAAGAGTTCGAGGTGAACAAAACGGACCAAATTGATTTACTGAATCGCTCCGCTGCCTATTTCAAAACACATGATAATTTTGTGAAAGAAGAATTTGAAACCGAAGTTTTTCAGGACAAGAATGTGATCAATTCTTTTGAAAATTTTAATAATTCCTATCGCGAAAGTAGCGGCGTTGAATTAAATGACAACTTTGAAATTTCACCTCAAGCGGTCAAAGCACAATCCAGGATTTTTAAAAGCGTATTGAAACTGGACAAAAACTTCCATGTTTACATTCACGGAAACAAGGAACTGATCCAACAAGGAAAAGATCCGGATGGTAAAAAGTATTATAAAATATATTACAACGAGGAGGCATAGTTTTTTTAAGATTTAAAAAGTTGAAAACATACAATGCAGGAAGCGTCAAAAAATCAGTTTAATAAAATTTGATTTAAATAAAAGTATGATTACATACTTAATTCTTTCTATAAATCACTTATATTAGCAATAAGCAATTGAAAATCACCTAACTTTAAATTAAACAACTTTATAATGAAATTTGGAGACCGAACCCTAAAAAAAGACGCCAAAGGAAAAGATGTACAAGAACTTCAACTACGCCTGGCCGGCTTTGCCGGAACGACCTGGGATGGTGATTTTGGAAATAAAACGAAAAATCAGGTGATGCTTTTTCAAAAAGATTTTATGAATATGGCTAATCCGACCGGTGTTGTTGATACGAACATGTATACCGCTTTGGATATTTTTGCCAATAAATTTCCGATTGATTTTATGGCTTTGAGCTGTCCATGTGAGAAAAGCGTTGCAAGTAATAATTGTGATGGATTTGGCCAGCAAAGATTTAAAAAAGTTTACTTGAAATCCAGAAGACCAATGGAATTATTCTGGAGCCGATCAGGAAAAGAGGATATGAGAGAGGCTGTGCATCAGCACGAATTCCCTGGAATTCACAAGGCTGTTTTGCATACTTATCGCGCCTTTTTGTTTTATGCCCCTGAATCAAAATTTAAAGCTACTCGCATCACCTCAGGCTATCGATGCCATATTAATAATATTGATAAATCGAGAACCTCTACAAATCACATGGGGAAAGCCATGGATTTTTCTTTTGACGTTGGCAGTGGACAAAACAAAAGAGATGTCTGCAATGACGCAAGAGACCTGTTAGTTGAAAAAAGCAACTGTCAGATTCGTTGGAATAAGCCAAACCATAAAGCGCTCGAGCCTGGTCATCCTGCCATCAATAATGAGTTTATAGCAAGTACCTGGGTGCATCTTGATGTTCGCCAGTATGAGGACAAATATTTAGAAGACCGCTTTTTTGTTAAAAACACGGCAGAGCTTGATAATAAAGAATTAGGGGATTGATGATTTGTATTTATGTCGGTAAAGCTGATATAATACAAAAAATAAGGTGTTTATGGTTATTTTACTTTGACCATGGGAGTAGCTGGGAATAATGGAATACTAAGATTCTTCTTTAGTCATATCTACTTCAACATCAATTGCTGAGTTATTATACCCTTTCAGCTCACCCATATCTATTTTAAAAGAAAAAATTTCATGGATTTTAGCAAGTGGAAGACCTGATTCCATTGTGATCCAGTTTTCCCAGGTGGCTTCAACACCTCCAACAGGAATTATAGAAACCCACATTTTGAAACTAAGCGGCTTACCGGTTTCATCTAAAATCCAAAGATAGGAATCTCCGGGAGTTGAGCCTCCGGATGTGTACGTTACCAACAAAGCATCTTGATTATTGTGTTTTACTAATTGCCTTTCAACACCGGGATCGTAGACTTTGTGAGGAGCAACTAACCAGAAAGAATCATTATTAAAATAATTAGTTGCGGTTTTGAATAACTTATTTTTTTGTTTGTCAGACAGATCTTTAGGCGCAATAAGTTCATTTCTTTCAGGCGTATTCGGGTACAAAACCACTTGGTTATCTTTCCATTTGATTTCCACTCGATGCAATTGTTTGTCCCATTTATAAAAATGTCGACCCACCATACTCCATTCAATGAATCGTGTGCTTTTATAAGCTTCATGATTGATGGCCGCAAGCATTTTGTCTGCCAGTTGATCAGCTTTTGGCCCTTTTTCACCCGTAGGCAAAGGTTCGTTATATATAAGATACGTTAGAAAACCAACGGCGACAATGACACCTAAAACAATACCTGAGATCTTAAAAAACTTTTTCATTATTAAGGTTTGAGAAAGTTTAACATCAAAAAATCCTTTTTGTTTGTTTAAAAGATTAGACAATAAAAGATGCCAAATAAAAAAAGCTATTTGCTTTATTCCAACTGATTTAGAAAGGGCTAAATGCTGGGACAAGTAGTTCATTTGATTAATTAAAATCAAACGAACTTTTTTTTGTATTTTTAATACCAACCTATTGCAATTTTAATTCTCCAATTAGAAAACCAATGATCAAATGAAACTACCTATCCTATTCGTCATTGCACTATTTTTTACAATTACATACTCTGCTATTGGCCAACAATGGGACACTTTAGCTTCTGTGCCTGAAAGTTTAACTTTTCCGGTTGTTGGGGTGTTAAATGGAAAAATTCATGTCATGGGAGGTGGTGGAAGCGGCGGAGCCACAAGTGCTCATTATGCTTACGATCCTGAAACAGACGCCTGGGAAAGCCGCGCAGCAGTTCCCTATCTTGCACAACAGCCTGCAGGAACTGCCGTAAATGGAAAAATTCATTATTTTGGAGGTGGTTTCCCCAATTCCGGTAGCCCGGTGGACGATCATTATATTTATGATCCGGATTCCGATAGCTGGGAAGAAGCTGCTAGTCTGACCGCTCCGCGTGCAATTCATTATGCAGCAAGTATCGACACCACGTTGTACAGCCTTGCCGGACAAGGGATGACGAATCTTTGCCAATCTTATAACTCAACAACAAACAGCTGGACGACATTAAATAACCTGCCGGATAATAGCTTTTGGTATGGTGCGCATGTCACTTCCGAAGGGCATATTTACCGTTTTTGCGGAGGAGGATATACCGCTCCCTCCAATAAAGCCCATAAATATGACCCGGTGACTGATACTTGGTCGAGCCTTCCTAATATGCCCAATGCTATCCATGCTTTGGCAGGAGCGGCTATTGGCAATAAAATATTTCTTTCAGGTGGCTATTTTAATTTTTTGGAACATGAAGATGTTTGGGTTTTTGATACGGAAACAGAAACCTATACTCCTACCGTTCCGCTTCCAATTGGGAGAGATTACCATAATATGGTAGCCATTGACAGTTGTATTTATTCAATAGGTGGAAATCATGCTCTTGATGCAACGGTCAAGACTTCGCTGATCCGGTTTTGTCCTGTGATAGTTTCTTCGACTCAGGAAGTTGAACCTGCCCCAAGTTTTACAGTCAATTACCAATACAACCAATTAACATTGCAGCTTTCAACAGAAATCAAAGAAGGTGCTCAATTGTCCATTTTTGATTTGACTGGCAGAATGGTGTGGAACAAAAAGCTTGGTACAATCCAGGATGGTGTTTATCAAACGTATGTCCCGGATTTAGTACCTTCGATTTATTTAGTCCAACTGGTTACCAAAGAAGGGAAATACACGAATAAAATTTATGCCTATTAAAAAATGTTCAACTCAAAAAAGCTTATGATTTATCTAAAAATATATTTACACATTCTTCTTTTTTCCATATTCCAAATTGCCGCGAGTGCACAAATTGGCAACCCTGCGCCAGATTTCACAGCCACGGATACTCATGGTGAAACGCACACTCTCTACGATTATTTGGAAGAAGGAAAGGTAGTCGTTTTGGACTTTTTTTACACGACTTGCGGCCCTTGTCAATTTTATAGCCCACAAGTAAATCTGGCATATGAAAAATATGGCTGCAATACCGCTGATGTGATTTTTATGTCAATTGATTGGGGTGATACCGATGCTGAAGTATTGGCCTACGACGAAGAATATCAAATCGAATACCCTTCGATTAGTGGCATTGACGGAGGGGGTAATACCATCGTGAATCTTTATGATGTTTCCGGGTTTCCAACCTTTTATGTTATTGATTCTTCAAAAACTATTATTGACCAAATTGACCCTCCGACTTTACAGGTTTTTGACTTTCGATTTGAGCAACACGGAATTTTCCCTACTGCATGTAATACATCTTCTGTCTCAGAATCGGTTTTGAATAAACAACTCCAATTATTTCCAAACCCTATAAGTTTCGGTGATCTAATCGTTGAATTCTCTGAAAAACTAAGCGGAAAAGCAAACATAGAAATATTTGACCTTTTTGGTAAAATGGTTAAAAAAGCAACTGTGGATTTAGACGGAATTACCCACCTGATTTCAGTAGATCAATTAAGCTCCGGAACATATTTGATAAAAATGGAATCTATTATAAACGGAGAAAGTTACACCGGATTATTTATAAAAATTTAAAAAAACGGAACGCTGTCTTAGTAAATTTCTGAATAATTATTTTTTAATTCAATTTAATTTTTGAATTGTTGTAATATTGCAAAAATTCATTTTATAGCTGAATTGAAATGAAAATATTCTTAAAAAGTATAGTTGAATTAATCCTGTTGTCAGGAGCAATCTACATCAAATACAGTGATGAGGCTTTTTCTATGAAAGTTAGCCAGAACGACGTGCTTAACTCATTAGTCCTTTTCCTTATCTACGTGCTCGTACTCCGATTAAGTCTAAACGCAGTTAAAGTAATTTACCTTGGACGTTTAAAAATTAGAGGGATTGATGAAAAGAAAGATAATATATTTGTTGGCTTCAATAATATATATCGTTTATTATTTTCTCTTGGTTTGATTATTACCATATTTGGTTTTTTCGGAATCGACTTTCGGACCCTTTTGACCTCATTGAGTATCGTTGCAGCGGCATTTGCCATCATCTCCAAAGAATTTATCAATGATCTGATAATAGGAATCTACAATAGTTTTTCGAAGGATTTTGAGATTGATGATTATGTAAAAATTGATAACCAAAAAGGGAAAATCCTCGAAATCGGCTTATTAAAACTAAAACTACTCAACGATGATGATGTCGTCGTTTTTATACCAAATAATAAGGTCTATGCTAATGAAATAGTAAACTACACAAAGCGGGATATCCGGCTGATGAGTATTGATTTTCAAATGGATATCCGTTTTGTGAAAAGTATTGAAATCCTTGAAGAAGAATTAAAAAATTCGCTGGAAAGCTTTTCTGAATACATTATCGAAAATTCATATTCCTTGAAAATTGTTGAAATGAAAAAGGATTATCTGGATTTTAAGTTTCAATATACCTTGATTCAGATGGATCGGGATTTGCAAAATAGCATCAGGAAAAAAACGGTGAGAAAAGTATTTAGTTATATCACGGAAAGATCATTGATTTAGTCTTCTTTAGTCGCCTTACAACAACGCATTTATCATTGCAAAATTCACCAGCTCCGTAGTGTTTTTCACTTCAGTTTTTTCCAATAACCTTTTACGGTAGGTGACCACGGTATGAAAACTCAATTCTAGCTTTTCGGCGATTGCTTTGCTTGAATGTCCTGATGCCAGAAGCTGGAGTACTTCTTTTTCTCTTTTTGACAATTTAATTGGTTTTCCGGCAACGAAAAAGTCTCCGGGGCTGATCACTTGTAGTTGATTGCGTTTTTTGTCAAAAAGCACTGTTCGCGGATTTCGCGATAAATTAAGGTGAGAAATATCCGTCAATATCATTGCAAAAATGTAAGGATTTCCTTGAACGTCAAAACCTATCGGGAAAATCTGATGCTGAATACTCAAGACCTTTCCATCTTTTCGCAAACCTCGATAGTAGAATGAACAAATAAAATATGCACGATCCTCCGGAGCTTGCTGATAAAGGATTTCTATAGCCTTTTGATTGGTTTGCATGGCAAAAGCATAGTCTTCCGGATGCGTGAAACGAACAAGTAATTCAGGCCCCATTTCCATTGCTTCTTTATAAGTGTAACCCGTTATTTGCTCCACCTCATCGCTGAGATAAAGGTTTTTCCAGGTTTTTACATTTCCAATTAAAAAAAAATACGGACCAATGGTTGCAAATCCTTTGGAAAGCGGATGCTGATCAATACCTTCTAAAAGGTCATCATAATCTTTGTCACGGACCAGGTATTGCCGTTTTCCCAACGCGTTGGCAAAATCAATATAGCTGTGGGAAAGTGCCTTTTTCATTTAATAAAAATAACAAGATTAATGGATTTGTCCCCTTTTTGGGGGACAGAATCGAGCGTTTTGAATCATTATCTTTAAAAGATGCTTTTTTAAACTTTCAAAAAACCTCAAAACTATGATTCCAAATAATTTTAATAACAAAACAATTTCATTAACAATCTTAATCCTTTTTTTCTGCTCAAACCTATTATTCTCTCAAAACTGGATGTCCAAAGGCCGATTTATCACTTCTGATTGGGAAACTGGCGATAACATCGGAATTTCAATAGCCATCGACGGCGAATATATGATAACCGGAGCCTGGTGGGAGGACAATGACCCATTTGTTAACAGTGCCGGCGCGGCTTATATTTTTAAAAAAGACAATATGGATAATTGGTCAGAAATAACCAAACTGACTTCGCCAAATCCTGAATCCTTAGGTTATTTTGGTTATTCAGTTGCCATTGATGGCGAATTTGCGGTGGTTGGTGCTTACAACGAAGATGAAGATGACGGCACTACAGTTTATGGAAACGCAGGTGCCGTTTATGTTTATCATCGGGAGCTCAACGATACTTGGGTAATGGAGCAGAGGCTGATAGCCAGTGATGTTGGACAAGGTGATTTGTTTGGATATAATATTGCAATTTCCGGCGATTATATTTTGGTGGGAGCTTTTAGCGAAGACGAAGATGTGAGTGGCAACAATACAATGAATAACGCTGGTTCAGCTTATATTTTTGAACGACAACCAAATGGTGATTGGACGGAAGTAAATAAACTAGTTGCCTCAGATCGGGCTGAAGGAGATGACTTTGGAAAGTTTGTGGATATAAGAGGCGATCGGGCAATCATTGGAGCAATGAACAAAGACGATGACCCAAATTTTTTATTTAGTGCAGGAGCGGCTTATATTTTTGAAAGAAACGTCAATTCCGGAGATTGGGAAGAAGCCCAAAAACTATTAGCCTCTGATCATGGCAATTTTGATAATTTTGGTTGGGATGTAGCGATTGATGGTGACAAAGCTCTGATTGGTGCAAGAGCAGAAGCAGATTTGCCTGGAGGCGGAAACGCTGGGAATACAGGCGCAGCTTACTTTTTTGAACGCAATAGCAGCGGTGTTTGGGAAGAGGTGCAAAAATTGTATGCAAGTGATCATTCGCAAAATGACTTCTTCGGAGGAGCGCTTGATCTTCATGGAAATATTGCAGTGATCGGAGCAGAAATGGAAGATGAAGATCCTTCTGGCGGAAATATGGTCAGTGGTGCCGGATCAGCCTATATTTTTGAAAGACAACCCAACGGCGTTTGGCAGGAAGTGCAAAAAGTAATCGGCGAAAACCGCCAATTCGACGACCTTTTCGGAGCTTCCGTTTCGATCAGAAATGATCAAATTGCAATAGGAGCCTGGCGAGCGGATGAACCGGATGGACAAGACCAGATTTTTGATGTTGGAGCCGCTTATATTTTCAAAAGAAATACGCCACTTGCTATTGATGAAAACTCGTGGAGCCAGGAGGTTCAAATTGCTCCCAATCCTTCAAAAGGTCTGCTTCGACTAGTCAAACCAACGGATGATGTTTTAAATTTGCAGCTCTCTGTTTATGATTTATTTGGAAAATTGGTTTTTGCAGAACCTATTATATTCACCAGTTCCTGGGAAAAGTCGCTGGATCATTTACCTGCTGGTATGTATGTGGTATCATTTAAAAATGACCGATCTGTCAGTAAGCTCTTGAAGTGGATGAAATTGTAGCGTCTATTTATTAAATAAAAAAAATCATCTTAATCCTTAAAAGCCCAACCGTTTGGTTTTAATTTGCCAAACGGTTTTTTTTATTACTTTTATTTCGAAAGGCGCTTTGTCCAAATGCTGGATGAAGCAATTGCTTTTAAATGGTTGATAAATTTTCAGAAACAAATCCCTTAATACTATGCATGCCGGTAAAAAATTTTCAATAAAAGAAGTCATTATTTGGACAAGGAGAGATATTTTTAAATTCATTCTTTTATCTACAATTCCAACGCTGCTATATGTTTTGTTGGATTGGACATGGTTGTCTTTGCCCTGGCTGCCTATTGCCTTGATCGGTACGGCGGTGGCATTTTTGATTGGTTTTAAAAATAATGCTTCTTATGATCGTCTTTGGGAAGGCCGAAAAATCTGGGGCGCTATTGTCAATTCGAGTAGGACATGGGGGATTTTTGTGCTGGATTTCGTGGCAAACAATCATGCTTTGGAACCAATTTCAAAAAGCGAATTAAAAGCCGTTCATCAGCAGCTCATCTATCGCCACATTGCCTGGCTGACTGCACTTCGTCATCAATTGAGACAACCGAAAATTTGGGAAAATATTGAAAAATCTTACAATGTCGAATACCGAAAAATCTACAGCGTCGCAGAGTTTGAAAATAAACTCGAAGATGACCTGACTTCTTTTCTTTCCACAGAAGACAAATCTTACATTTTATCGAAAAAAAATCGGGCAACTCAGTTGTTAAAGCTTCAATCTCATGATTTAAAAAACCTTTTGGATAAAGGCTTGATCGAAGACTTCAGGCACATGGAAATGGAAAATATGCTCAAAGATTTTTATACACAGCAAGGCAAGTGTGAGCGCATCAAAAACTTTCCCTACCCTCGTCAATTTGCTACGATCAACCTATATTTCGTTTGGTTGTTTATTTTTTTGGTGCCATTTGGCATGCTGCAGGAGTTTGGTAAATTAGGAGGTCAACTGGTTTGGTTGACGATCCCTTTCAGCGTTTTGGTTTGCTGGGTTTTTCATACCATGGAAAAAATAGGAGAAGCTACCGAAAACCCATTTGAAGGTAGCGCTAATGACGTTCCTATGACTGCGCTGAGCCGGACCATCGAAATCGACCTCCGTGAGATGATGGATGAAGAAGAAATTCCAGCAGGTATTCAGGCTGAGAATAATATTTTGATGTAATTGTGATAAAAGGCTTTACCCCAATTTCACATTTGAATCATCTTAAAAAGCTAGTTTAGTAGCTCAAAATTTGATTAAATGAAAAGACTTGCCATCTATTTTATTGTTATTTTATTAATTTTTAGCTGTGAAATGGCGCCGCCAAAGCCACCCACGTTTGTCAATTACAAGTCTTTAAATACTGAGAAATTATTAACAACCATTGCTTTCGGCTCTTGTAACAAACATGACTTGCCGCAACCAATTTGGGAATCTGTTATCCAAAATCAACCTGATCTTTGGATCTGGTTGGGTGATATTATCTACGGCGATACCGAAAACATGGAAACTTTGAAAAAGAAGTATGATGCACAAAAATCGAATATTGAATACCAAAAATTAGTGGAGACTTGTCCAGTCATCGGTATCTGGGATGATCATGATTATGGCACAAACGACGGCGATAAAAATTACTCAAAAAAGGAAGAGAGCAAACAACTGTTGCTCAACTTTTTGGACGTTTCTAATAAATCACCAGTCAGAAAAAGAGAAGGTGCCTATCAATCTTTCACTTTTGGAAAAAAGGACAAAAAAGTAAAAATAATTCTCCTCGACGGACGATATTTTAGGGACGAACTCAAAAAGGATAATTCCCAAAAAAAACGCTATTTACCAAACGAAACTGGAGATGTTTTGGGCGAAGCGCAGTGCAATGGCTGTCGCAAGAGCTTTCCGATTCTTCCATTGTGTTAAATATTATCGGTTGCGGAATCCAAATAATTCCAAAAGATCATCGCTTTGAAAAATGGGCCAATTTCCCGAAAGCCAGGAAACGCTTATTTGATCTTTTGGAAGCGAAACAACTGAAGGGCGTTATTTTGCTAAGCGGCGATCGACATATCGCTGAGGTTTCAAAAACAAAACTGGATAGCTTGCCTTATGATTTGTACGATATCACTTCAAGTGGACTCACGCATTCCTGGGAGACTATTGGCGAAGAATACAACGAACTTCGCGTCGATGATAAAATGACCGGACAGAAGAATTTTGGTATCCTGAAAATTGACTGGAATGCTAAACCTTTACAAGTAAATATTGAAATTCGGGGCTTGGAAAACAAACTTCACTTTGCTCAGGAAATTCTGTTTTAATTTTTTACTTGTACTTTTGTTCAATAAAGCAATATTATTCAATTTACGCGAACAAAAGCTCATCGATAATTATTATCTACATGAGCTTTTTATTATATTGAGTCAATGGTTTAAATCACAAAAACTAACTACGATGGAAAAGCAGATTGGAATATGGATCGACCTGAAAAAAGCAAAAATTATTACTCTGTCTGGTAATCAAAAAAGCCTGAAAACAATAAATTCAGCAATCGAAACCCGCGACCGTATTGTGGGCGATTCAAAGCAAGCAGGCAGATTCGGAGAGCAATACATTGATAACGAAAAGTCGAAAGAACAGAAAATAAAAAAGCAAGCCAAAGATTTTTTAAAAACGGTTTTACAACAAGCAACTGACTGTGATGCTATCGTCGTTTTTGGCCCTGCCAATATGAAACACGAACTGGAAAAAGAAATTAAAAAGGATTACAACCTTTCCTCAAAACTAAAAGCAGTGGTCCCTACCGACAGCATGACGGATAATCAAACTAAAGCCTGGGTCGTCGATTTTTATAAAAAATCCAATTAAAAATCAAAAGATTGGCGAAGTAGGAAACTTTTCGTACTTTTAAACCCAGATTGTTTTTTGGTTAGATTTACTATATTTCTAGCTGAAGAATGTTGTCTTTCAAAATTTAAGGCTAATTCAACTCCACTCTTATTCATTTGTCATTTTTAAATAGAAACCTAATGAAAAACTTTGCAATTGCATTGATGATCTGTATTCCTTTTTTATCCTTTGCCCAGTCAGAAGCAAGCCTTTTAGGACACTGGCATGATGAAACAATTACACCTGCTTTTTTTGACAATCCCTATCACGATGTTTGGGGTGTTGAAATTAACGGAATCGAATACGGGATCATCTCTTCAACCGATGGGTTTCATTTTTTTGATATGACCACCCTACCATTATCTGAGGAACCGGTAGCATTTGCAGCTGCAACGATTCAGGGCAGCCAGATATCGCATCGGGATATTAAAACGTATCAAAACTATTTGTATGCGGTAGCTGATGAAGGCCCAAGTATGCTACAGATTTTTGATCTGAGTGGATTGCCCAATTCGGTTGAGTTAGTTTACGAATCCAACGAGTTTATAACCAGAGCACATAATATTTTTATAGACGAAGACAATGGATGGCTTTACGCTTTGGGCGGAAGTGGTTTTAATGTAAAAATATTATCGCTTGCCAATCCGGAAGTGCCAACACAATTGGCTTCTTACCCTAATGGAAATTATAGCGTGAGTTATGTTCATGATGCTTATGTAAGAGACAATATCGCCTATCTTAATGCCGGCAACAATGGCTTGGTGGTAACCGATTTTACAAATCCTGAAAACCCAATCACCTTGGGTACAATCACTGATTATCCGCAGCAAGGATATAATCACTCAGGATGGTTATCAGATGACGGGCAATATTATTTTATGTGTGATGAAACCCACGGAACGGACATAAAGGTGATAGATGTCAGTGACTATTTGGATATGGAGGTAGTTGCGTTTATGAATGCTGAATCTACGACTAATCAAATTGTTCACAATATTTATATTCAGGGTGATGTTTTGTACGCTTCCTACTATTATGACGGGTTGCAGGTTTTTGACATTTCAAACCCTATGTTTCCGAACCGAATAGGATACTTCGACACCTATCCCGGTGCGAACAGCAATTATTATGCTGGTGCTTGGGGGATATTTGTTTTGCCTTCGGGGTTACCGTTGATCTCCGATATGCAAACCGGGTTTTATTTCTTTGATGAAGTTGTGGTTCCACCAAATACTTCTGTGATTCCATCTGCAAATTCTTATGAATTGTGTGAAGGCGAAGATTTTACTTTTACAATATTTCTTGGAAATGGTTTTGACGTTTCCGGGGCAAATCTGTCAACCGGCAATTTACCGACTGGAACAACAGTTTCATTCAGTTCTAATCCTGCTGCGCCAGGCACAGATGTGGAAGTTACTATTTCAGGAGCGGAAGTAGGGATGTTTGATTTGGAAATTTTTGCTACGGATAATATTAATAACGGACAAACCATCGTGGCCATTGAAGTAATCGAAATGGAAACGGCCAATTTAATCAACCCCTCAAATGGAGAAATGGAAGTTGGGGGAACAATTAATTTTTTCTGGGCAGGAGCTAGTACTGCAAACAGTAAAAGTATTGAAATTTCGACAAACGAATCTGACTTTGAAAACAATATTTTATATACCTATCAGGTAAATAACAACTCTTATAACTTTACAGGTGCGTTGGATGAAAACACGACTTATTATTGGCGAATTGTCGCGGATTATGGCTGTGGAGAAACCGATTCTGAAATCTATTCTTTTACTACTGAAGGGCCATTGGGTTTAAACGAAAATATCAATGGAAATACCTTTTTATTGACTCCAAATCCTGCCAGTGACCAGGTCACTTTGCAATTTGAAAATCCTTTGGAGAAAGATCTTTTCGTTGAATTGATGCTGTTAAATGGACAAGTAGTCAAAACATTTCAAATGGAGTCCCAAAGTAGTAGTAGTCAAATACAAGTTAGAGATCTCGCTGAAGGCCTTTATGTGTTGCGTTTAGTTTCCGGAGAAAATACAACAAGCGAAAAAATATTGATTCAGCATTGATGAAAAAGTAGTTAAAAAATGGTGGAGATTTTTAAAATAGAATTAAATACCTTTTACATAACCTATTCTAAAGCCGTTGAATTGGTTGCCATTCCTGAAATGAATTTTAGGAGAAAATTATTAGAAGCAAAAGTCAATTTCACCAATTTTTTTATCAAAATGCAACTGAACCCTTGAGATAGTGCCGTCCGACGAAAGCATTACAAGCGTACCCCAGTCTTTTTTGTATTGTGAATATATAGTTTCTCCTCCGAGCCACTCATCAGTATAGCTGAAAGAATCATCGGGTTCGCCTATTAATTCTATAACTTTAAACCTAGGCTGACCTAAAACATCTAAAGTTGTTTTTCCATTAAATCCATTTCGGACTTCAATATAATCTGCTTTAGTATAATAGAAAAAATGGTGGTCAAGATAGAATATCCCACCTCCGCAATTCATGCCTTCGTTGTTTTCCGGTGATGAACCGGTATAGCAAGGAAGCACTTTTTTGATGTCATCCATTGATGCTTTGCCATTTAAATCATTGATTGTACCTTTTTCAAAATCAAGAAAAAGAGAATCACATGATATTGTTTTATTTATTTTTCCATGCACTGTTAGAAAGTTTCCGTTTCCGATAAACGCCATGGATAAAATGATTGTAGTAAAAAATATTATTCTCATTTAGAATAGGTGAATTAGGTTTTTGAAAAAATTCGTCAAACAGCTTAAAAATATAAAAATTTACAGCAATTTTTGTTCCTGTTGAATCATTTTTTTTATGTTGAGATTTGGGATTTGTAAAAATTGTCAAACCGTTTTTAATCAATTTCATAAGATTAATGTTTACTATTCATGGAAATATTAAAACCAACGAAAATTGGCAAAACGCCAATCAAAAATAGACTGATCATGGCGCCTTTGACGAGGAGCAGAGCGGACAATCCTGATGCTGCGCCAACAGATTTACACGTCAAATATTACAAACAAAGAGCAAGTGCCGGACTCATCATCACCGAAGGAACGGTAGTTTCAAAGCAGGGAGTTGGTTATGTGAATGTGCCAGGGATTTATTCTGAAAAACAAGTTGAGGCATGGCGAAAAGTAACTGAAGCAGTCCATGAAGATGGCGGGAAAATTTTTATGCAAATTTGGCATGTTGGAAGAATTTCACATCCAGATTTCCACAATGGCGCATTGCCTGTTGCACCGTCGGCGATCAATCCAAATATCAATATTCGAACGCCTGAAGGGAAAAAACAAAGCGTGACACCAAAGGCTTTGACAATCGAAGAAATCAAATCAATTGTTGAAGATTTTAAAAAAGCAGGCGAAAATGCAATGGCGGCAGGCTTTGATGGTATTGAAATTCATTCTTCCAATGGTTATTTGTTTCACCAGTTTTTTAGCAACAGCAGCAATCAAAGGAAAGATCAATACGGTGGAAATGACGAAAATAAAAGCCGCATCCTTTTTGAAGTGATTGATGCTTTGAAAACGGTGATGTCTGAAAACAAAATCGGTTTACGCCTGAATCCGATGCTGGATGGAATGTCTGGAATTACCATTGATGAAGAAACAGCTGCGACTTTTGATTACATCGTCAATAAACTAAATAAATACAATCTGGTTTACCTTCACATGAGCAAACCATGGACGGAATCAGAAAGCCCTTTTGCTGTAAAAGATGTGATAGGCCATTATCGAAAAATTTACAAAGGTTTTTTGATTGCAAACAATAATTACAACAAAGAATCAGCGGAGCAGGAGATCGCTTCAGGAAGGGCAGATGGCGTAGCTTTTGGAAGGCTTTTTATAGCTAATCCGGATTTGCCTTTTCGCTTTGAAAATGACTTACCGGTTGTCCAGCCAGATCCTGCAACTTTTTATACAACAGGCCCGAAGGGCTATGTGGATTATCTGACCTATCAGGAAAGTTCGGTTAATTTGTAAAAGAAGCCATTCCAGAATTCGCTAATTTTTATTGGGTTTATTAAATTTTTCTATGTTCTTTGTACTCGGAATTTAAATAGAAGGGGGAAGCCCTTTTTCTTTTTAAAAACGAAAAAATAGTTTTCAAAATATAAAAACTTAGGCGAGATAATTGTATAAAGTTGTTTGACGGAATTATCAATATTCAATTTTTTAAACAGCTCTTAAAAATAATCTAAAAACTTCTTGGTAATCAGTAATTTAGATCATTATTAAAATGTGAAATAGCTTATCAATAATTTCTTTCTGTCACTAATAATTTCTTTTTAAAGTCATTTCGAAATAGTTGAAAAATGAATAAACCAACGTACTTCAATCTTTTGTTTTTTCTAGCATTTACAATCATTACTTTTTCCTGTAATAACCCTGTTCCGGAGCCGGAAGCAACTCTTGCTCAAGATGAGCAAGCGGTTCCGAGCGAATCAAGTGATCCGTATACAATCAAAGGAGAACATAATTATCTGACAGGCTATGAAGCAGTTTTTGAAGATGGTGATATCAACGTCGTTGTTGAAATTCCAACGGGAAGTGTGGCAAAGTGGGAGGTTGAGAAAACCAGCGGTACTTTAAAATGGGAATTCGTTGATGGCAAACCCAGAGAAGTGAAATATTTGGGCTATCCGGGAAATTACGGCATGATCCCCAAAACATTATTACCAAAAGAATTGGGTGGCGATGGTGATCCTTTAGATGTGATCGTTTTAGGCCCTGCTGTTGAAAGAGGGAGCGTGATCAAATGTAAAGTGATCGGTGTTTTACAATTGCTGGACAGAGGAGAGCAGGATGATAAATTAATCGCAGTTTTAGAAGATACACCTTTCTACGCTGTAAATAGCTTAGATGAATTAAATGCTAATTTCAACGGAGTATCTGAAATCGTCAAGCTTTGGTTTGCCAATTATAAAGGTCCCGGAAAAATAGAACCAAAAGGATTTGCTGATGAAAAAACAGCAAAAGAGATTCTTATGGCTGCCGTTGCTGCTTATCAACCAAAGGGCGAGGCTTCCGAAAAATAGTGCAACTTAGCTAATTTCTGTTTTTTAAATTTAGTTTTTCAGCACTTTAAAAGTAGCTGATTTTCCATCACCAGTTGATAGATTGATGAAGTATATTCCCGGCTGTCCTTCAATGTCGAAAAATACTTTGTCTGTTGAATTAAAGCGATGCGTTGAAATATGCTGGCCAATAGTATTTTTAACAATTATTGTAATGTCGTTGTATAATTGCTTTAAATCAATATTCAAATTATTTGGTGTCGGATTGGGGGAAATATCGAATGATTGTTCAAAAATATGATTCAGAATACTGGTTATTATTACCTGCTGACAATTGGAGGTATCTGTACACCCGTTTTCAGTTATAATTGCTGCATTCAAACCGCTGACCGAAGCGATGAATTCCTGGTTTGTTTCCCCTGGGATTGGTAGCATGGTTGAACAATCTATCCATTGGTAAGTGGCATCCAATGCATTGGAAGTTAAAATAGCTCCAGTCACATTAATTGAAGTATCAATTAAAATCACTTCTAAAGTTGTGATTATGACGCTGTCACACAGATTGGCAGATGTGAACAAATAGCTCGTATCAATAACCTGAGCTGTAATATTGGATTGAATCGACCCATCAGGAAAAGTATAACTATCTCCGCTACACACAAAATCATTATTGGTTAGGAAATAGGCTGGATGCACATTTAAAGTTGTGATAATAATGCTATCACACGAATTGACTGCGGTGAACAAATAACTTGTATCAATAACTTGAGCCGTAATATTGGTTTGAATTGATCCATCAGGAAAAGTATAACTATCTCCGCTGCACACAAAAGCTTTATTGGTTTGGAAATAGGCTGGATGCACATTTAAAGTTGTGATTATGACGCTGTCGCACGAATTGGCAGATGTGAACAAATAACTCGTATCAATAACCTGAGCCATAATATTGGATTGAATCGACCCATCAGGAAAAGTAAAACTATCTCCGCTGCACACAAAAGCATTATTGGTTTGAAAATAAACCGGATTTACATTTAAAGTTGTAATTATGATGCTGTCGCAATCATTGCCATTTCCGATTAGGGAGCTTGTGTCAATGACTTGATTCGTAATATTGCTTTGTGTAAGCCCATCAGGGAAGGTATAACTTTCACCGCTACACACAGCGGCTGAGACTTCCTGAAAGTAGATGGAATTGACGTTTAAAGTAGTAATAATAATGCTGTCGCAGTCATTTCCAAAAGTGAGCAAATAACTAGTGTCAATGACTTGATTCGTAATGTTAGATTGCATTGATCCATCGGGGAAAGTAAAACTATCTCCGCTGCAGATTGATTCAGAAACTTCTTGCAGATAAACCGGATTGACGTTTAAAGTAGTAATAATAATGCTGTCGCAGGCATTCCCAAAGGTCAGCAAATAACTAGTGTCAATGACTTGTTCTGCAATGTTAGATTGTGTTAAACCATCGGGGAAAGTAAAACTATCTCCGCTGCAGATTGATTCGGATACTTCTTGTAAATAAACCGGATTCACATTTAAAGTAGTAATAATAATGCTGTCGCAGTCATTTCCAAAAGTGAGCAAATAACTTGTATCAATGACTTGATTCGTAATGTTAGATTGCGTTGATCCATCAGGGAAAGTAAAATTATCTCCGTTGCAGATTGATTCGGACACTTCTTGGAAGTATACCGGATTCACATTTAAAGTAGTAATAATAATGCTGTCGCAGGCAGCCCCAAAAGTGAGCAAATAACTTGTATCAATGACTTGATTCGTAATGTTAGATTGTGTTGAACCTTCAGGGAAAGTAAAACTATCACCGCTACAAATAGATTCGGAAACTTCTTGTAAATAAACCGGATTCACATTTAAAGTAGTAATAATAATGCTGTCGCAGTCATTTCCAAAAGTGAGCAAATAACTTGTGTCAATGACTTGATTCGTAATGTTGGATTGCGTTGAACCATCAGGGAAAGTAAAACTATCTCCGCTGCAGATTGATTCAGACACTTCTTGCAGATAAACCGGATTGACATTTAAAGTAGTAATAATAATGCTGTCGCAGGCATTCCCAAAGGTCAGCAAATAACTAGTGTCAATGACTTGTTCTGCAATGTTAGATTGCATTGATCCATCGGGGAAAGTAAAACTATCTCCGCTGCAGATTGATTCGGATACTTCTTGTAAATAAACCGGATTGACGTTTACAAAACCAGTTTTTGTCGTTACATCGGTGATTTCTCCTTCAACGGTAAGTGTGATATTCTTCGCGCCGCTTGAATTATAAGTAACCAAATGAGGTCCTGCACCTTCAGCATTTTCAGGAGAGGCACCCTGGCCAAAATTCCATTGATAAGTTTCTGATCCACATGTTCCAACACTGTTATTGTCGAATGTTACCGATGATCCTTCACATATTTCTTGATTGGTTACGGTAAAATCCGCATAAACCAGGCAGGGATCAAATTGATTAAACCATCGAAGTGCATCGCTTTCTCCATCGTCTACTGTTATCCAACACCAGTCTTCGTTAGTATCAGCTGGGGTGAGTGCGAAACCTTCAAGGTTTCCGTCATCAGGAGCGAAAAACTCTTTAGTTGATGTAAATTTTCTAATATTTCCGGCTGGAAAGGAAGACAAATCAGTTACTTCCAGGTAATTGTTGCCGGTGTTGTGCCAGATGTATAAATAACCAGTAGATCGATCAAATTCTAAACCGGCGCTTTCATCGCGATTAGTTTCGTATTCTCCAACAAAAGTATAAGCATTAGTTGATCGGTTGAGATCAAAGACATAAATGTTGCCTCCATTTTGATGAGCCACAAAAATCAATCCTCCCATACCATGTTGGCTAATATAAAGAGCTCCGGATTGATCTTTAAATCCACTGCTGATCAACCATTCATCAGGCACAAAAGTAATACCTTCGGGACCATCAGAATTAGCATAATCAGGAATCTCTAAACTGATATCCCAAGTATGAACCAAGTTTACAATTCCGGGAGAGGAGACGTCAAATTCTTTGATTTCACCAGTATTCTCCTGAATGACAAATACAGTAGTATCTGAAAGGTCTGATTGTGTAATTCCTTCAAGGTCACCATTAGGGTTCCATTCTGCTTCATACTGAAATCCTCCAATGCCGTTTTCAATTACCTTTACGATAGTTCCCGGACCGTTTATCACCAACCATAATTCACGACTTTGTGGATTCCAGTGAGCTCCGCTTAGATTGTTAGAAAACCCGGCATAGAGAGAAGTCAGATTCGTTGCATTTGACCATGTTTCAGCCGGCCAGGAACTTTGTGCTTGAAGTCTGTAAAAAACTGAAAACAAAAGAAAGCTGAATAAAGTAACCTTTTTCATGCTTTTGTTCTTATGAATGTTTGCAAATGGTTGCAGCTTAGCGAGATTCAATTCGCTACCTGCATTGTTTTAGGGTGAGTATTCAGTTAATGTCATTTTTCCGTTTTCATTTAGCTTAAAGGAATAATAGTATTCCTTTATGTTATTACTATCTGAGTGGAATTAGCAATTGAATATAGTAAAATTGAAGCAAAAAAAGAATCCCAAAGACTTATACCTCTTCATTATTCAAGGAAACTCCGTAGATTTAGGAAAGCCAAAACTCTGAAATGCCAATCGCCTTTCCAACATACCATTCAACGAGAAGACTTTTTTTCCTATGGTTTTCGCTATTCCTGGCTCTTAATCTTTCAGCTCAGGATTCGCTTACTTTCATCAAACCACCTTTCACAGTTGCGGCCGGTAAACCTCAGTTAGTTAAAATTGATAAAATTGTCATTGAAAAGGCCGTCGAAAAACAGAATTTTATTCAATATTCCTTAAAAGATGGTTTACCCCATAATACAGTCACAATTATTATGCAGGACAGCCGCGGGTACTTATGGATAACAACGGGAGCAGGTGTGAGCGTTTTTGATGGTATCGAATTTAAGGCTCCAAAGGATTTGCCAGATGGATTTGATACCCGGTATGTTTCACAAATAATTCAAGATAGCAATGGAAATATTTGGTTAGGAAATGATTTTGGGAACTTATTTAAATACAGTCATAAAGGTTGGGAGAAATTTAATTTTGGCCAGCCAGGTCAAAATAATTATGTCATGGATATGATAGAAGATAATAAAGGACATATCTGGCTAACAACCAATGATGGAATTTTCCAATTCAATGGACATTATTTTAACCATTATACCGAAAAAGACGGGTTGGTTGGTCAATCATTTAGTGAAATTTTTAAAGATAAAGCAGGAAAACTTTACTTCTATAAATCTCTTTCAGGAACAAGTACTTATGATGGGAATACTTTTTCAAATTTATTTTCCGACGATAGTTTGAATGACACTTATATTAATAAAATTTTTGAAGACACAAAAGGCGGTTTATGGTTTGGCGGATATGAACTTGGACTAAGAAAAAAAGATAGCATTGGATTCACTGACTATTCTAATGAAGATGGATTGGGAGATGATGTAACAGATATAAACGAAGATGATGAAGGGAATATATGGATTGCTACAGGCGGGGACGGCACTAGTAAATATGATGGAAACCTATTCACGAATTACAGGACAAAAGATGGGTTGTGCAGTAACTCTATTTTAAATATTTACAAAGAGAAACAAGGTAACCTGTGGTTTTCCAATCAAGCCGGTAGATTGTGTAGATACAATGGAATTTCCTTTGAAAAGCTAAAAGTCCATGAAGGAAAACTACTTCCTGAATGGCAAATGCCTAGTATATATGAAGATAGGGCAAATAATTTATGGTTTCGAACCAACATAGGACTGAGTAAACTACTGAGGAGTCCATTTACTTTTTTAAATACAGAGGATAATTCGTTGAATAACCAATCAAGAATTTACCACGATTCAAAAGGAAATTTATGGGCTACTGCTCGTAATAAGATCATTCATAAATTCGATGGGGAATACATAACTAAATATACTTTGCCGAATAATATATTCTCAGTCTTTGAAGATAGTAAAGGTAACTTATGGTTTGGAGGATTTAGCGATGTATTTAAATTTGATGGAAGCAATTTTTATAAGTATTCCAGTGATAATGGATTTGGCCATATTATTAAAAGTATCGAAGAAGATAAAGACGGAATGCTATGGTTTGGAGGATTTGATGGAATAACCAAATTCGACGGTAAGCATTTCACGCGCTATTTGGCTCCCAAAAGCGAGGAATCAAGTATTTCATTTTGGGATTTATTAAAAAGAAGGAATGGAAATTTTTGGTTTATTTGGCAGAAGGATGGAGACTTTCCTTATTTGAGTATTTACAATGGGCAAAAATTAAATCATTATGATATAAGCGACCATGTTATTGGAAAAGAGCCATACAGTTTATTGGAAGATCAACAGGGAAATGTTTGGATCGGTACTGATAATGGCATCCAGGTTGTAAAAAAATCAAAAATCGATCACTGGCTACTTGCTAAGGATAGCAGTGCATATATTCAAATAAAAACCAAGCGAGGTATTGAATGGAACTTGAATCCCATTGCGCAAGATCTCCAGGGAAATGTTTGGGTTGGATCATTGGCTGGTTTATTTCGAATTTCAAATATCGAGAAAGGTGTAAACCATCCTGACTCAATGGTGATCGAGCGAATGTCAGAGGGTTTGAATCACAGTAGCTTTCGAAAGATGAGTGTTGATCAAAATGGCAAGATCTGGATACCTACTGAAACTTCTCTTATCAAATACGATCCGGAATTGGATCGCCCTAATAGTTTGGAACCTTTAGCAAATATTAGTTCCGTTGATCTCGATTTAGAAAATACAATCTGGTGGAGAAAAGATCAAGAGATTCTCAAAGGAGTCCGTTTTGATAGCCTGAATAAAAGCACTTATTTGCCTGAAAACCTAAAGCTGCCATATTTTAAAAATCAAATTACATTTAGCTTCATAGGAATTTCATTAAGACATCCAAAACAAGTTCGATATCAATGGAAATTGGAAGGTTCTGACAAAAACTGGTCACCAGTCACTGATAAACGGGAAATTACCTATTCCAATCTATCTTCTGGAAAATATACATTTAAAGTAAAAGCAAGAAACGAAGATCGTATCTGGAATGAAAAACCGGTGACCTTTAGTTTTGAAATATTACCTCCTTGGTGGGAGACCTGGTGGGCAAGGTCGCTTTATGTTATTTTTGGTTTGGCTGCCATTTTCGGATACATTCGCTGGCGAACGGCGGCTCTCAAAAAACGGCAAAAAGAATTAGAACAAACTGTTACTGAGCGAACCGCAGAAGTAGTTGCACAAAAGGAAGTAATCCTAAAAGAAAAGGAACGCTCTGAAGAACTGCTACTCAATATTTTACCCGCAGAAACCGCCGAAGAACTCAAACAATATGGATCAGCCAAGGCCAAAAACTACGACACCGTTACAGTTCTTTTTACTGATTTCAAAAGTTTCACTATGCATTCAGAGCGTCTTAGTCCTGAAGAATTGGTAGCAGAGATCGATCATTGCTTCAAGGAATTTGATCTCATCATGGACAAATACAACGTAGAAAAAATCAAAACCATAGGCGATGCCTACATGGCTGCTGCCGGGCTACCTACTCCAAACACCAGCAATCCTGAAGATGCTGTACACGCTGCCTGGCGCTTCGCGACTTCATGCTGCAATACAAATCTGAACGGGAAGCCGGAAAAGCGGATAGCATTTTGAAATTCGTATCGGTGTGCACACAGGCCCCGTAGTTGCCGGAATTGTTGGCATCAAAAAATTTGCTTACGATATTTGGGGGGACACTGTCAATTTAGCTGCTCGAATGGAAAGCAGTAGCGAGGTAGGAAAGTGAATATTAGCCAAAATACTTATGAGTTATTAAAAGGGCATCCAGACTTCACTTTTATATCAAGAGGAAAAGTAAAAGCCAAAAACAAGGGAGAGATTGACATGTATTTTGTAGAAAATGTATTGTGAGAATAAATTTTCTTTTTAGGTGCGGAAATAAAAACTTTGTGTTTATTTAAATCTTGCCTTATTCCTCACTCAAGTCGATTAAAGCTAATCGTTATTTTTCAAAGTTATGGCCTATTTTAAAAACACTTACTTCTATTTTACCAATTTTAGCGTTTTCAAAATTAATGTCCGTATTGTTTGAGTTAATGCTTAAAATTTCTCCAGGAATTGCGTGAGTGAATTTTAAATTCATCAGGGAAACCTTTGAATGATCCTTCAGAATTTTTGCTCAATA
>CBDCPZ010000018.1:0-298648 GCA_965220465.1 Saprospiraceae bacterium
ATCACCAGTCCCAGCAGCACAGATAAAGCATCACCTCCCAGCAGCACAGATGAAGCATCACCTCCCTGGGGCTGGGCACCCATGGAACCCAGACTAGGGAAGAGATCCAGTATACGAAGGTAAATGTTGTGTTACCGTAATATCTACACAGGGGCTCCACAGGGGGGCAGGGGCCGCCCCCCAACTTTAGGCTAGCGTTGCTTACTCCCCCCCCCCCCCCGCATCAGTAATCTACAATAATGCTGGTGTATGTGTGCTTTAAATACTTTGCAGGGTTAGTACAAGCACCAGTGATGATGCAGTCAAGCAGGCAACTTGTCTACAGCTGAAGTACCCACAACTGTGTACCTATACTCGAGTCTGTCCACAAGAATTAATAATCATGTGCATGTAGTTGTTACCATACTATTGCCATGTATTTTAAGTTAAAAAATTGCTGTTACGTACATTTCAGTAACTAATGCATGTCCAACCAGAATAATGATCATCACACTAGTTCGTGAAATTACAGAAGACAAGCATGTGCATAATTGAAAAGAATGAATGTTCTACAAAGAAAGACAGTCCTGCATCTGTACTGTGCTGGTCAAAGCTGAAAAAGTGAGTGTTGTTGATTTCAAGTGCACTTGAACATAGTGAGTAGGATTAGGAAATTTATGGTTTGGAAGATAAGGCATTTTTACATTGTGGCCTATGGCCCATACCATAGATGATATAGTAGTGACAGTTAAGTAATCTTGTTGCATGATCATGATGTTAGTCATATACTTTGCATGAAGTTATGCCTCGCGTTTGAGTGTCTTTCTCGTTCCTTTAGTGCTACTGCCTTTCTGCTCCAACTGCATGCTCCATATCTTCGCGA
This sequence comes from Saprospiraceae bacterium, assembly GCA_965220465.1. Taxonomy (GTDB): domain Bacteria; phylum Bacteroidota; class Bacteroidia; order Chitinophagales; family Saprospiraceae; genus JAHDHW01. The sequence continues at coordinate 863 of CBDCPZ010000018.1, forward strand.
AAGCATGTGCACGCGCAGTGATATATAGCAGGACAATCTTATGAAGTAGTTCCACTGTGTATTCCTCGTACCTAGCTGGAATCTCCTTCTCTGTCATCCCTTCCCAGATATTCAAAACATACTCACTCTTCAGTATCTTCCTCCATATTGATTCATTGAGGTCGGTGTCCTGCGCGTACTTGCCAGTGTCCATATCCTCTCTCACTACCATTTCAATGCCTTCCATCAGTTTGTACACTTCATCTGATACCTTGAATAGCCCACCACGGTCAACTAGCTCCATCCAGTACGTTGTGTATTCAAGGGGTGTATCTGGCTCTCCGGGATGATGTGTAGCCTGCATCTTCTCAAGCACTCTAACAAAAAGATGCCTCTTTCTCCTGAGTGCATCACTCTTCGCTCTCTTCCTTGCCTTCCCAAGCAAACTGACGACAACATACCCGGCCACGTACCTCACAGTGTTTTTTTCTGCAACGGTTAGAGGCCTGGGATTGTGCAGAACACTACTGTTGTCTTTTCTTGAGCACAGTGATTCCACCTCCTCTCTATCATCGCCTTCAACATTCGGTCCAGTATTGACTGGAGTGCAAACGTGCTTTCACCCCGCGTACATCCTCTGGAAAGTAGGAAATGTAGACGGTCCAGGTTCCAACAATGGACTCATTGAAGCGCAATTGGTGAAAGTCAGACAATATAGCGGTCTGAGATGATGATGGAAGCTTGTGCCGTTTGCCAGATTTAATACAGGCCATCACTCCCAGAGTAAGCTTGCTTGCAATGGACCTCGTTTTGCGTGCATCAATGTTTTGAACGTGTTTTAAAAGTGGTAGCATTCTCTTCCCCTAGGGGAACACTTAACTATCTCCTCTTCACTAAGTTTTTGCACAATCTCACAGAAGATATTGCTGTGTAGTTCGCCACCATCATCTAACATGACATCGCTACTTGACCTGTCAGAGGAGTTTAGTCCAGCACCCTTAAATAAAATAATAGTAGCTACATCAATAATAGATTCTCATGTGTTTAAGTTTCAAGTACTACGTAGCTAGATACCCATACTTTGTTCTATATTTATATTAGTTATATTGTAGTCATATAAGAGGTTTTATTAGCTAGTTACATTCTTACAGTACAACTTCTTGGCAGCAAAACCATTTCCTGCAAGCCTTCTTCCTCCACCATTTCTTCATACAGGCTCTCATCACTGTCTGGGCTGTCACTGCTATCACTCAAGCCTGTGGCATCCAGGTCATCTGCTAGTGCAAGACTACAAGCCATAGATCTTCAATTATTGATGAGAAAAGCAGCAGCTATCAATTGTATTTGCCGCCTACATTAGCGCATGCACAGTGTTGCAATGAGTGAATGTGTAGTAAACGGAAATATCCGGACTGTGTCATATCCACGTCAGTACTATATCATCTATGCCCATACCAACCTTGTACTATGACTAGTTCGAATTGGCCAATCAAATTGCTCAATTTCAGGTCGTTAAGTAGGTTATCAACCTTGACTTCAGGGCAATGCTACTTATCAACCTGATTTTTGAATTTTGTGTAGTCATAGTACAAGCTGGTTGCACACCTCGGGCTTGGTTGCCCAGTGATTTAGCAACCTCGTGCCTGCGGCACTTGGTTGCTAAATCACTGAGCAACCTCGCCCTTGGTGTGTAACCTATACATAAATTTCCTCCATTTTCAATTGCACTACTATATATAGTAGCTGGTAATTTGGACGACCCTTTTCCATTTCCGTTTCCGCCGTTTGCAGCTAGTTGCCCCACCTTGGCAGCTCTGGGGCTGTACAAGCATAGATCAAAGAGTTTACAGGGATAGGAAACGTAATAGAAATTGCAAAAATTAGGCGCGTTGCTCAATAATTAAACAGCTGCTTGCATACTTTTGGTCTTGTCCTGGGTCATGTTTTAGGCTGAGCTCAGGCCACAATGAGCGTTTCCAGTACAACACCGTCCTTCCTGCTCTACTATTCAAGCCGTCCAGGAGCTGAACAGGGAGGCAGGCACCAGCAATGAGGCTTTGCAGGCAGCCATCTCTGCTGCAGGTGAGGATGGTGGACATTTTCAGCAGTTTGAGCTGAGGCTGACAAGTGGAGTCCTATTTGTGCACTTCAACAGAGTGAAATTGCCAAAGTCAGAGCTCATGAAGCATTGATTCCTCATGTTAAAGCTGAAATCCCTTCCTTCTCTATGGAAGTTCATGACAACTTTCCCCTTCACTCGGTGAGTTGACCATGCAGTGTTTGAAGCTAAGATGGAGTGGGTGGTGAGGTGTAGCAGTCAATACCAGCTAGTGTGAGTGGACAGAGGCGGCGGCTACTGGCAGATGAAAAGAATGCTGTGAGGTACATTACGCCAGTGGGTATACATTGTGGGGAAGGCGATGAAGAGGTCGAAAGAGAAGAAGGGACCAAAGGCTGGTGGCACACTCACTGCCTGTCGCAGACATTTTTCGAATACACATGAGGAGTACAGATACAGGGGTCTTTTTTTATATTAACAATGCCATCCACATATTATTTAGAACTAAAAACACAGGAATTGCCACCCAACTATTTAACTGAATCTAAAGAATAAGGAATATTGCTGGTACGCTTGGTGGTGGTGGACAAGGATGTAGGAGATATGGATTGTGATGGCAATTGACAGTGATGAGGAGGCTGCTGAACACAGCATAATAATTATCAATATCAATATCATTCATGCATGATTGTACAGTGTAATTAATTATAATTATTCTCTCCAAACTGTTTACTTCCTCTTCGAGCTTCCTTTTCTGTCCTTTTGGGTAGGGGTGGAGCTATCTTCGGCACCGTGAGTAAGGCGCCCTTTTCGGCTTGTGTTTCCCTGATGGGGGTCATGGCCAAGCTACCCTGGGTCTCTTCTTTCACCATCCCTTCTTTGCCGACAAAAATTGCTTTGTCCATTAGGGCTTTCTGGGAATTTTGCCTGCAGCAAATTGATCAGACCTTCGTTACACAGTGGATATCGAAGCCAATATCTCTTGAAAACTAAATTCTAGCACGATTAACACATGCCGGTTCCATTAGCTGATCTCCACCCTACACTCCTGTACACAGTATATGAGCTGTAGTGGAGTAACATGGGAGTAGTATGTTCGGAAACTATGACAAATTTAATGCAGATATTCAGAAATTTTCAAGAGGTGCACAAGTAAACCGTGTTTATATTCTTACAGTTCCATAGATTTGTTTCTACTCTGGGATTTAGCCAACCTTTTTCAGTGCTAAGTTCATTTTGGTGAAAGTTTTATGTTCAGAAGGCATGAAAACACAGAGTTGCTTAGAATTGCAGGGGAATATCTAGTGACTAGCTTAGATTACACAACTTACTGAAAGATCCACACCAAAACTTGCTCTCTGCTGCTTTTCAGATCTGTAGCTGCACTGGGGACCAAGTTAGCACTTATTTGTTGCAAATTCTCACTGCACAACGCGCAACCAGCCTCTGTTGCAATTTTTGTATTGTTACTATGGGCGCACGTGATACCGTTGCCTATCCCTCTACTCTTTGATCTATGGTACAAGGGAGATGGGGGGGGGGGGGGGGGGGAGATGGATGGGTAGTGTATAAAAACAGGGGAACACTTGGGACAGTTAGAATGTGCATGTCCTGCCCCTAAAAAATCTGATTACAAAGTGTCCAGACCATACAGGGTTATCATGCTTACTGTATTATAGGGGTATACAGTTTTAATATTTTTTGGGTGGAACAGGGGGTATAATGAGATACTGCAGAAGAGGGCAAAAGTAGCCTCGTCTAATTGGTGTAAAAATGGGGGAGAGCAGGGGCGTAGCCAGGATCTTTAAGTACAGGAGACAAGAATAGCACACAACTTGGCCATGCCAGAAATTTTTCGTCTTGCCATGCACATACTAGCCTGGGTACGAGGCTATGCATATATCCACTCTAATGGTTAATAGTTAATACTTCTATAGGCACTCGGGAGACAATAATTTGCTTTGTTTAGGCCGGAGACAAGGGCAATTTTCAGTTATGCTGACAAGAGTTGAATGATTTTTCCCCCTTCTTTCGCTGTTATTTTTACACTCACCATATTATGGCTACACTGAATGCCTGTCCTGTAGTTATTAAACTCTCATACACAAGGTACAGTTCACTGCTTACTAATCTACTCTCACCCTCCATAACATAAATGCACAAGGCTGAAGAAGAAACTGTGAGTTCTCGATCTCACCAATACCAAACATAGACCCTTTACCAGCTTTAGGATCAGATGTGCGCATGCCCAGTAAGTTCCCGCGCCCGGGAAGTTCAATGTGCAAACTGAAGCTTAGAAGACAAGAACGTTAACCAGTCCAGTCTTCCTAGCTGTGATAAAGAAGGCATGGAGAGATCTCATGAAGCTGAGCTAACCCTAGAACCAGTGATATTCCACGGAGCAGCTGAAGAAGGAGGTAAGCCAACAATCTCACATTGTGCGCAGTGACTAAATCTTGATCATGAATTGCTTTACTGTTCTCATGGCAAGCTTGGTTAGGAGTTAAGTCTAGGCTGAGGGATAGAAAGGCGAGGCTAGAGGCTAGGAAGGGTAGGGCTGGAGGCTAGCTATAGGAAGACCAGGGCTGAGGGCTAGGATGGCTGGAGTCTAGGAAGATCAGGGCTGAGAGCTAGGAGGGCTGGAGATGAGGGCTGGAGGGCTACATAGTATGAGAAGAAGAAAATAAAAAGGGAAGAAGCTTGGATCTTAGCTCAAATGGGTTTGATCTGGGCCCAGCTGCTTGATTTGAAATTGTCAATGGCATATAAATGAATATACTAAGCCTGCCGTAGTTAACAAGATGACCTATGCTTTGAATTTCAATGAGGGCAATCTGTGTAAAATAATGCCAGCATGCAGGAATGAATTCAGTGTATTGGGGGCACGAACCAAGTATGAGCATGGCAGTCTAAATTTAATGAAGTACTGAAGCCTTATAGAGTGGTTGCATGGTCATGTGACCAAAAAGTTTTTGCACCCCAAGAACTTGATAATTTTTTTGCACGTTTGTAGTAGCCCCAAGAACTACTGTAAAAAGTTTCAAAGGCCAACTCCTCACCAATGATTTTATATATATTTTTGAAATCAGGTTATTTTGTATTGACTTCTATGGCGCATGGCAACTTTTTGCCATGCGCCATTGAAACCCATATAAAAATAAGACACTTTGAAAAATAAAATAAAATCAAGCATAAGAAGATACACTTTCAAATTTTACTTGCAACTTCTCTGGACAACTACCAATGGCTAATAAAATTGGCAAGCTCATGGTGTGAAAATTAAACTTATGACATCATGTGACATCATCAGTGACACCACATGCAACCGCTCTATATTAGGTAGGGCATGCAACTGGAAATAATAAGGTGCTATCGGTGACCTCTATAAAATGAACTAGATCAAGTTTTTGAAACACAATACTTGGCTTAGCATTGAAAAGCAAACATGCACTCCTTTCTTAGGTCTATTATAGGTGCCCATCCCTCCTCAATTACCAAGCACAAGGCTTAAAAGCTTAGCTACACTAAGCAGGAAGCCTAAAAGCTATATAGCTAGCATGAAGTGCAGCTTTGGTATAGGTAGGTGCTACTTAACTTGGCTGGGGGTAGCTGGCTTGTCCTGCTGGGGAAACATCCTAGCAGCTGGCTCCAATCTGTGTTAATTGTTTCAAAGGAATGAATATGGTGTTAATTTTCTCAAGTCAATGTGATTGTGGTGATTAAGTTTGGGGTATATAGGTATACATAGCATCCATTAAACAAATTGGATCAAATGGCTTTTTCACTACAGAGAGCATTGTGAAATAGGTGAGAAGGTACACTATTATATTGTCCCACAGCTATGTATACTAATCAAATGCCTAATGGCAGGGGCTGTGGCCTAAGAAGGTATAATATACACTATGCAGACCTCTCATGATCAACTCTCACTCTTTTGGTGTGAGACGCAAGCTTTTGGGCAAAATCTCACACCCTCACTCCAGACCCCTCCAAATCTCACTCTTTTTAGTGTCAAGTCTCACAAAGCCATTGTAAAGTTTGTAGCTAGATAGCATGTTGATGAATCAATTAGCTAGTTTTGCTAGCCATACAGTATATGCTGTTTCTGCTTGCTGGTGGTATGTCTCACTCCAAACTGACCAATCTCACTCCAAATTCATGTCAGTCTCACTATTTTGGGCACTTTAAGGTTGAGAGCCCTGGACTCTGTACTAATCTACTGGTGTCTAATTGCAGGGGCAGTGACTCGAGATGTTAGTGAGTCAGGTGTGACCCGAGATGTTGGTGAGTCAGGTGTGACCCGAGATGTTGGTGAGTCAGGTGTGACCCGAGATGTTGGTGAGTCAGGTGTGACCCGAGATGTTGGTGAGTCAGGTGTGACCCGAGATGTTGGTGAGTCAGGTGTGACTGGTGAGTCAGGTGTGACCCAACTGGTAGTGTCTGATGATGTGGACCCTAATTGCAAGGTTAGTGGAGTAGTATGCACATGTATGTCGAGTGTATGTACCATGTCTGTATGTATGTACATTGTATGTGTGGGTGCATGTATGTATGTATGTATGTATGTATGTATATGTATGTATGTGTATGTATGTATGTGTATGTATGTATGTATGTATATATGCATGTTTTGTGGGGCCTGGTGGTGAAGTGGTTTGTGCATTGGGCTCATGATCCATGGGTCATGGGTTCGAGCCCCACCACTCGCAGATGGATATTGTCCAATCTTCTTCCCCTGCCTCCCACCACCCCCACCAGTCCACCCAGCTGTAAATGGGTACCTGGCGTAAGCTGGGGTGCAAATCACGGCTCCTTTTCACTCAACAGCGGTGGTCCAGGTGGGACTTCGGGTGCCCACACCACTTGCTGTGAGAAGGTAGCTGGTCCTCCTGCGAGTTCCTAGCCCGTTCTCCAGGAGTTTGCTTGCACAGGCTCCTAGTGCCTGCTTAGTGCACAGGCATCCTGGCTCTGCCAGGTGAGCGTGACCACTTAGTGGCAGCAAGATGATTTGCATTTTGCATTTGCATGCATGTTTGTATACGTTGTATACATGCATGCATGTGTGTGCGTGTGCAGTTATGTATGTGTATGTGTGTGTGCATGTCTGTGAATGGGTACCTGGCATAAGCTGGGGTGCAAATCACGGCTCCTTTTCACTAAACAGCAGTGGTCCAGGTGGGACCACACCACTTGCTGTGCGAAGGTAGCTGGTCCTCCTGCGAGTTTCTAGCCCATTCTCCAGGAGTTTGTTTGCACAGGCTCCTAGTGCCTGCTTAGTGCATGGGCATCTTGGCTCTGCCAGGTGAGCATGATTACCTAGTGCCAGCAAGACTTGCATTTTTTTTGCATATGTATGTGTGTATGTGTGTGTATGTATGTATGTATGTATGTATGTATGTATGTATGTATGTCTATATGTATGTATGTATGCATGTATGTATGTATGTATGTATCATATGTATGTGTGTGTGTGCGCGTGCGTTGTGGCCTTGTAGTGATAAAGTGATTGTTTTACTGTCTCCCTTCCCCTCCCCACCACCACCAGGAGTCCAGGCACATCTCCTTTCTCAGGAGCAGTATGGAGGTGAAGGTGGCCTCACTCATCTCGAGCTCCCCCTCTCAACCTGTCCTTCCAAGTAAGGTTACGCTCCCTTATACTTGTTTCCTTGTGGGGGCTGGGTGATGTAAGTTAATTTTTCACATTAGGTTTCCGGGAACAAGTAGAGTCTTGTTTAGAAACATACTCATTTAATGTACTCCCCGATAGGACAAGTGGTGCCTAATTCCAGGGCCGAAGGCAGATGTTACACAGCACACACACATACATGTTACATTGGTCACAACTAACTATCTGTATATATACTAAATCAAGTGGTGCCTAAATTGCAGGGGCTGTGACCCAAGATGTTGGTAAGACAGGATTGACCCAACTGGTAGTGTCTGATGGTGTAGACCCAACTGATGTCCCTGTCACTACTGCAGCTAGAGATGTGTTTCTCTGTGCTAGCGTCAAGGCAAAGGCTGATGAAGAAATTGACCTAGCCAAGTCTCCTAGTGGATCAAGACCCTGTGTGGCACGCAAGGCCAAGGCCACTGAGCTACTGGTGACTGAGAGAAACTATGTAGGCAAACTAGCTGTCATTGTCAAGGTGGGTGGCTGTTTGACTGGTACATCAGTTAGTAATGATTTATGTTTTAGGTATTAATGGAGCCATTGGAAGAGAAGGAACGTAGTGGCAGGTCTATTCTCAATCGGGAGGACATCAAGTGCATTTTTGGAAATGTACCAGAGATTCTCTCTGTGCATCAGTCCCATGAGCGGTTAACTGAATTGAAACAAAAGCAAACAACACCAGGAACAATGTTTTTATATTTGAATTCAGCATTCTTGAAATAGTTTGAAGCTGCCTGTTTAGTATCACTGATTTAATTTTCATGATGTTAGTTTTAATTATTTAGAGCACCTTGCTCAATCCATGCAAGAGTCTCAGAAACGATTTTATTATCAGTTCCGGTTATGGGCATTGGAGTCCCTCGATTCCCCTTAACCCATTGATACAATTCGCTTTGTTCGGGATTGTCAATGTCAATATAACCGCCGTCAAATAATGCATCGTAAGCATTATTGGGAGTAAGGTCGGGTGGGGTCTGCCCAACAGCATGGCATCCACTAAAATTGCAACTTGCATTAAAGATGGGGAGGATGTCACCACTAAAGGTCACCACAACTCCCGGAGGTACCGTTTCAGGTACAATTTCATCATACTTACACCCTGAATTCAAACTTAGAATAAACAAAGCTGGAATTATTAGGTAGAATAGAATCTTATTTTTCATGATACTTTTATGTTTTGATATTTTCATTTTATTAATCTTGAAAATTGCTCATTAATAATTCCAAAGACGGGTAATATTAAAGCCAATCGCAAATTCACCCTTACTTATGCTGTTTCTATTTTCTGTATTATTGATTTGAGGAACGATGCTTTGGTAGTTGCCAGCAAAAACCTGAAAAGCATGCGAACTAGTCGCTATTTCGATCCCAAAACTCAGGTTTGCCAGAGGTTCAATAGCCTCAATATCCGGCTTGGTGAGTGGTTGGTCATAATTAACAATTAAAGCAATGGCGTCAGTAAATTTATAACGGCCCAGAACGGACATTGAAATAAAACCATTTTTCAGTCTTCCAATATAAACTTGCTCATCGTCGTAATATCGTTTTGGAGCATTGACCCAGGAAAGGTTACCTGCTACTTGAAGAGAAAACGCCTTGGTTATTTTTCTGGCAACCATCAGCTGATTGAAATAGGAAATACGATCAATAAATTCATTAAAATTTTCCTTGTTTCGTGTATCTATTGCCATGTTACCAAAATAAGTTACGCTGACTGGTGATCCTCCGGAACGCCCTTGTTTTAAAAAAGCGTATTTGATGTTGAAATCCCAAAGAAGCCGTTCCTTGGTTATACCAAATCCGATTTGAATTTTTTCGATTGGTACATAATTGAAACCAAGACGGATATTAGAATTAGAAAACAAACCATAAAAGTCTGTATAACCATCTTTTAACAATCCAAATCGATGTTGAAAATCTATTTCTAGGGTTTTCTTAATCGGGACCATCACAGTTTGATTATCGATCAGCCAAATACTTTCAAAAGTATTCTTAACGGGGCGAGTGTCTTTTTCAGGTTCAGAGGAGTTTTCATCCTGTGCAAACAAATTAGCTCCTCCAAATAGAAGTATTGCGAGTATCAAAGTAAAAAGAGATCTCTTGTTTAATAGGCTAAAGTGTCGTTTCATAATCTTTTTAATTTTAGCGCTCCTTGTTTGATCCAGTTGGAAACTTGAGCAAAGTTTTTTAGATACTGGATTTGAAATTGACATTTTGATTGCTATATTTTTCAAAAATCTATTAGTGCAATTGTTAATCAAAATTCATAGTTTTCCCATCTCCTCTTTCTTATAATATTGAGGCAGCAAGACGATAGTCAGAACTTTTGTGATTCATCCCATCCCTTTAGAACGGGATGAATCACCTAAACAATTTTCTAGTGGGTTATCTAGAGGAAGTATTGTTATATTATTTATTCTATAGCTTCTATAGAATTCTCCAAAAGCTTTTTAGCATATTTATAATTATGTACACCTAAGCTTTTATCTTCCTTGATGTATTGATAATTCCATAAGACACCAAGTTGTAAACTGGTGAAATCTTGTGGGACAACTGCATATTCCAAATCATCATCCAATAATCCCAAATCTTTCATCTTATTACCCAATGAATCAAGTAGATTGGCAATATCAGCTTGAGTTTCTTCATACTTAGTCTCCAATTCATCTGTATCCATATGGCATTGAACACAACCTGCGGTGTTAAGGTCACCTTCTTCTGAGACTACACGGAAGGTATGTCCACCAGCTTCATTTGCACCCATAACGGTTGCCATATGGCAAGTGATGCATGAATTCTCAACCAAGGAGGTATGTAAGGAGTTTTCATAACCATCGCCTATTTCATACGCACTTGAACCCGTAAAGACGACACCTTGGCTACCGTGGTGAGGTCCATATCGTTTGTTGGTAAGTGTGTAAGTTGCTGTTTCACCTACAGGTGGTAAAGCAGGACTAGGAACTCTTGCCTGGTGGCAGTTGATACATAAATTTCCATCACCCAGGTCAATTGTTTCACCCCCTACCCAAAAGGTTACAGCATCCTCAGTAGTAAGATCCCAGTCTTCTTGCGTATATTTTTGGTGAACTTTGTGGCAAGAATAGCAATTTGGAGGCAATGGGTTTGATATGTCCATTGAAGCCGACATCTCTCCAGAAGCAATTCTGTCAAGAAATCCCTGACTGGTGTGACATGCTGCGCAGCTTGCCTGACTTCTTTCTGAGTGACCGCCGATAGCGTGAATAGAATTGCCCCACTGAAATAATTTTTCTGTGATAAGCTGTGAATTATTATGGCAATTCATGCAATTTTCAACTCCGTCCTGACCAATAGGTCCCTGAGGACCAGCAGGACCGGCAGGACCTACATCTCCCATATCACCTTTACAAGATTCAGCACCAATTATAATTAAGCAGCTAATAAATGCAATAAATATCAATTTCACTTTCATGATGTTATAGTTTAGTGGTTTTCGAATATAAACTTTCCTTTAATATCTTTCTTTTATCCAGTAGCAGTAAATCAATTACCTACAATAACTCAAGAGTAGCAATCGAGTACAAAGCACCAATTGAGCGATGAATGTTATTTCCTACTAATGAAGATTTAAATTTGAAATTTTGCCCTTTACTTTTAAAATAAAAGGCTCTTTCTGAATGGATATTTAAGGTAGCAGTCAAACTTAATTTTTTTTTGGTGATTATTAAAATTATTTGAAATAAAAATTGAATACGTAACAAATTTAATGTCATAATAATGTCATAAGGATGACTTCCGTCAATGCCTAAAGTGATTTATATCACATTAAAATAAAAAATCGAAATTTGATGTATTATTATTTTTTTATTGCTGATAAAATATTTTTGTGGAAATAAAAAACTGGAGAAGTGTAAATGTTTGGAATAAAATTTTTTACAAATCGCATAATATGTTGAATATTGGGTAACTTTTGTCATTAAAAAGAAACCAGCCAATGCTTCTTAAGCATTTATTTTTGAATTTGAATTGATAATTCTACAAGACTTTGGAATCTGAAATTTTTTGGGTATTGATTTCCTTTAAAAATTATCGAAAAATCATTTCGGATATAGTTTAATCGAAACCTTTGGTTGCTACAAAATAGCTCATATTTTCAACTAGCATTTTTGCAATTATATCAGTACTTTCATAGGAGGCATGATTTAAATTTCGCCTACGAAAACAGTTTGTTTAGAATAAGTTTTGAATTTGTGTATATTAATATTACCTTTTAATAAAATAAACAAGGACCCAACGTCTTTTAATAAATAGCCGTCTACAATTATAAAGCATGAAACCACCTAAACTATGAAAAAGTCTTTATTTCTCTTCCCATTAATTCTTTGCAGTTCTTTTTTATTTGCCCAACAAAATGACAGCATACCTTCTAAAAGTGAACGTTTTTATAAAAATGAACTGGGATTAAACATAACTGCCTTTATCACCCAATTTCTTTCCCTTAATGGCAATGAAGCGAACGAAGGATCTTTTTTAATTACCTATAAACACACCAATGGGGTGAAGGCATTCCGTCTTGGAGCTGGAATATCCATCAGCCACACCAAATCAGAGAGCGGGCCCAATTCTGCTCCACTTGAGTCAGATATAGTTAATACTGCAGTTCGGTTTGGACTAGAAAGACAAATTCCCATAGAACGTCGGTGGTTATTCACGGTAGGAGGAGATTTTCTGATTGGATATGACGATCTTTCCTCTAATTCTGATAGTAATTTTGGGAATGTAAAAATCAAAGATAGAGAATGGACGGTAGGTGTTGGCCCCGTATTAGGAATACATTTTCGATTTAATCAACGGATAAGCATTGGTACAGAGGGCACAATCTATCTTCGTTATTTTAACTCAAAATCATCACAAGACTTTGGAGGCGTTGGCGGAGGAGAAGAGTCAGACAAGTCTTCGGGAGTTGATTTCTCAATTGTCTCTCCGCTTGCTTTGTATTTTGCTGTTAGAATATAGACAGGGGTTGAAAATAAAAAATATAGACTCAATTTTTGTTATATTTATAGTATAAAACTAAAACACCACCCAATGAAAAAGCTTTATTATCTTTCTTTTGTATTGGTCAGTTCTTGTCTAATAATTGCTTGTTCAAAAAATGAACCGGTTGCCGATGTACTTGTTGCTCCTAATCTACCTGAGCAGGTTTATACCTATTCTGAACTGGATTTGTCATTGCACCCCAGTCTTCAGGGTAATGATGACTATATCATAGTTGACGAAGTTGCGACTTTAGGAAGAGTATTATTTTATGATACAAAGCTTTCCGCAACCAACGGAATTGCATGTGCAAGCTGTCATGCGCAACAAGCTGGTTTTAGTGATCTAACACGTTTTAGTAAGGGCTTTAGAGATCAGCTTACGACTCGAAATGCCATGTCTATTTCCAATACGATATTCATGCGCGGTTTTTTCTGGGATCTTCGCACCAGAAATTTGGAGGCCCTTGTACTTATGCCTATTCAAAATCATATTGAAATGGGTATGGAAGATTTGGATATATTGGTTAACAAACTTGGTGAAGTAGATTATTACGCTCCCCTTTTTGAAGCAGCTTTTAATACTCCGGAAATTTCTAAAGAAAGAATTAGCATTTCGGTTGCCCAATTCCTGAATTCTATGGTCAGTCTTAATGCTAAGTATGACCAGGGACTGGCAAGCAATTTTAGCAACTTCACACAAATGGAGAAAATAGGCATGGACTTGTTTCGTGACAAAGCCCGTTGCGTCAATTGTCATGGTGAGCCTACTTTTGACAGCCGTTGGGGTTCTATTGTAGCAAATATTGGGCTTGATCTTGAATATGAAGATCCCGGAATGGGGGATGTAGGAAACCCTTCTAGTTCTAAAAATGGCGTTTTCAAAATTCCTTCTCTACGTAACATTGCTCTCACAGGCCCATATATGCACGATGGCCGCTTCAGCACATTGGTAGAAGTAGTTGACCATTATAATGAAGGGATACAAAATCATCCTTCACTCGATTGGCGCTTACGAAGTTTTAATCAGGATACCGGCGAGAGTGAGCCATTACAATTAAATCTGGATGATTTTGAAAAAAAGGCGCTAGTATCTTTTTTAAAGACTTTAACGGATGAGGATTATGTGAATGATGTACGGTTTTCAAACCCGTTTCATTGATTAAATAGTTCAAGTTGCGATGTATCGCAAATTTTCGTTAATGAATCAATCCTTTTTATCAGATTTAATTTGTAATCTATCAAATTGTAGGGTTAAATAAATAAAAGGATTTTAAGTATAACTTTCGGATATATTGCTGGCTTAATATGCAAAGGATTGTAATTCTCAAATACATGGGAATAGAGGATTTTTTATTTTAAACATTATCTTGACTGCTAATCTTGGTTTTGTTTTTTTAATTCTTTCCTTGTCTTTTTGAATTCCCTCTTTTCCTTTCGGTATAAGGGGGCAATTCCCCTTTTTGTATAATATTTTTTTCTGGATAATTTGAATTTAAACTTATTATCTCCAGCTTCATCGGTAGTTACTTCGACATAAACCATCCTTTTTGCCGCCGCTAGTCCCCTCTTTTTAGGAACATTCAAGAGATTCCTTTTTTTGAGGTTGTCTAGTGGAATTGCGATCCAAATATTTGTTTTGTCCGTATAACTTAAAGTGCCAACAAGGAATAAATTTATCGCATTGGATTGAACCTCCATCATTGGAATTTCAATATCCTGGCCGTTTATTGTAAAACGATTTTCAATCGTAGCAAATCGCACTTCTGCGAATCGCTTTTTCATACGGATCTTTTGAGCAAGAGAATCGAGTGTTGCCATTCCACGAAGTTCAACATCATCCAACTTGAAGTCTAGTATTCCTTTGGAGGCTTCTTGGATGAGTTTATTACCATCTTCAGCGACGAGGCCTGAAAGGTTAAAATTCATGGTAAGGCGGCCGGATAATTTCTCAATTTTTTTCAAAGATGGAAGAGAAAGATAGTCCAGACTAAACAATAGTTTTTCGACATCAAGATCTTTGGTTTCGAAGTTAGCCTCAAAAGGGAGCGGTCCCTTAGTGTTGAAATCGAACTTGCCATTGACGCTCGCACTTCCATCATAGTAATTAAAAGATGTTTGCTCCAAAACCAGTTTGCTGGAATCCGTCATGTATATTCCTGTATTGAATTCGTTTACGGTGAAATTGTCGGTGATAACAAAAGTGTCAATATGAGCTTTTAGCGAAGGGTCAAAGGTTTCAAATATTCCCGTGACAGTAGCTCTCAAAGTATCCAAATTCTGTTTTTTAGCCGGTTCGGATTCCATTGGTTGGAAAAATAAACGAATGAAGTTATTCCAGATTATTTTTGGAGAAGTGATATCGACAGTCGTTTTGATGGATTTGCCTGTGTTTCCGATTACGAGTTCGCTCAGATTTTCAATAATGCCATTCAATCGGACTTCACGTTGAAGTGAATCAGATCGTATTAAAAAGTCAAATTTAGCTTCATCAGCATCCAGAAGCAAATCGATTTCAGTTAGTGGAAAGTCAACCCCGGTAGGTTTATAATGGACGCTACTGTTACGAAGTTTTAGCAAGGTATTGCTACTATTTAATACATTCTCCAAATTAGTGTGGCTGTCATTGTAACCAAAATTGAAAAAAAAGCGGCCTTCACTGAAAAAGAATTTTTCTGTTTTGAGAAAATTATTGAAAATAGAAGGATCGCCTTCCAGTAAAATTTCAGCCTGAGTAAATGCTTTGTTTTTAATAGAATCTTTTATTACAGTCAGATCGGGTTTGTAATTAATTTTTCCTTTTAAAAAATCTCCTTCTTTTATATCAAAATAAATTTCTCCGGTTGAAGTATTGGCCATCAATCCTGTTTGATCATCAATGATACCGCGATGTTTGATTTTTAAATTGAGATCCTCGGGAAGTTTTTCCAGATTAGCTAACAGGTTGATGTTAAAATAGTCAAGCGGAGGTAATAGTTTTTTTAAATTTAATTTTTTAGTGATCAGTTCAAATTCAAAAGGCGTTTGCAGCGAATCGCTAATATCCAATCTGGCTTTGAAACTAACGCTACCATTTCTATAGTCGAAACTTGTTTTTTCAAGCACCAAATGATTTTCATCTTCAAAATAGATATTTGATAAAAAATTGTCGATTTGTAAAAGACCGTAGTAGGAAAGGGTGTCAATATTAAGAGACAAATTAGGTTGGAACTTGGTTTGAATGCCGCGGATCGTTTGCTTCAATGACTTTTTTTTCTGCTTTTCCGATTTTATTTTGGTGCTGTCTTTTTTTGATTTACCTTTTAAGCCAAACCAATCTATAAAATCTCGCCAGTCAATATTATTTGCATGAAATTCAGCCTGACTACTGGCTTGTTGGCCTTTCAATTCTACTAACAAAGCAGGTAGATTTTCTAAAAAGCCAACCAATTGAAAATCGTGACTTTTGTTAAGTGAATTGCTTACTAGCTGAAAATCTGTACCACCAGATTTTTTGCTTAGAGAAAGACTTTCAAATGGGAAAACGACATCGGCAGGTTTATAATATACGTCGATATCCACCAATTCCAAAGTGGCATCGCTGTTGATCATTATCTGATTGAAATCATTGATTGGGCTGTTTATTTGTGCAGTTAAATCAAAATAGCCATTAGAAAAGAAAAACTGATTGCTCGACAACATACTGCTAATATCTTTTGCATTTCCAAGCACCTCGACATTTGCAAGTAATTGTGGTGTTTTCTTACGAAGTGCAGTGATCAGCGCATTTTTGTTTTTTAGTTGAAAACCAAAAATATTTGTTGACAGCTTGTTGATCTCCAAAGTAATTCCTTTCTTGCTTACTTTATCCACTTCATCAAAAAACCGGTTTACAAAACGTCCTTTTAAATTGACTCGATTTAAATCAAATTTAAAAACCTTAAGCTCGTTTTCCTCCATACGAAAATTTATATCCACCGTAACCGGCTCACCTCTTTTAAAAAGTCCTTTAATAATCGTTTTGGTATAAAATGGATTTTGAATAAAATAAGGGGAAATATTCATCTGAATACTATCGCTTAGCAAAGGAGATATCTTTTCCCATCTTGTATTTGTGTTTTCTAAAAACAGTGTGGACAGGGTCTTTTTTTTAGTGTCGTACCGGCCATTAAAGGTAAATAGTTCCTCATTGATTTTTAATTCGAATGGATCAAAAGTTAGAACATCTTTATCAAAATGAATAACCGGCTTTCCAATAAGTTTGCTATCCTTCAGAAAAGTGCCTTTGTCTTGATTGAAAGTCATTTCCGTTAAAGCGATTTGCATATCTATCTCAGCAGAAAGTACTGTATCCTGGAAATTTAAACTAGCTAATAATTGCTCTGCATTTCCCTGAATGTTTGACTTTTTAATGGCATTGGTAAGGTGAATGTAGATGTTGAAAAGTGAAACATCCAGTTTGTCAGTCCGAAGTTTAAAGTCCTTGAGAAGATTGTTTTTCTTAGCTGGAAAATTGTGAGATGGCTTTGGTAATAAAGCTTTTAGCAAATTATATCCGGAACTATCTGTGTGAAAATTGATCTGTCCATCGTGAAGCTCAATTGACTTTAATTCTACTTCTTCCTCCCACAATTTTGCTAAAGATAATGCTGCTCGCAATTCACCTGCTTGCAGAAACGGGATTTGATGTTGTGGAAAAAGGGAATCTTTTATGATTAAATTGTGAAGGGAAATAGTAGCAAAGGGAAAATTTTTGTAAATACTAATTTCAGTTTCTTCAAACGAAATACTTCCATGATTAAGGAAAGCCAGTTGCTCAAAAATCTTTGTTTTATTGGATTGTAAATAATGGTCAAATGCAAACGCAGCTATAACCAAAAGCAAGATCATGCTGAGGAAAAAAATTCCCAGAAACCTGGTGATTTTCCTAGAAAGGAACCGCTTTTTAGACGGAGATGTTTTACTGGGTTTTTCAATCACAGATGCAAGATGAATTTTGATGCAAAGTACATTGATTCAATATAAATGCAATTCAAAAAGATATAAACGTTGTGAAACGAAGTAGTATTTTATTTTTTCCAACGTTCCAGTTTTGGAATTCCTTTGGTGAAAAAACCGGCAATGAATCCGGGAAATCCCATTTCCTTTAATTT
The DNA here is from genome assembly GCA_965220465.1 of Saprospiraceae bacterium. Classification (GTDB taxonomy): domain Bacteria; phylum Bacteroidota; class Bacteroidia; order Chitinophagales; family Saprospiraceae; genus JAHDHW01. Next base: position 18,722 of record CBDCPZ010000018.1, read on the forward strand.
TCCTTTTACCAAATCTTTCATTTCATCGGCCGTCATATCGGGAGATGTGAATTGTCCCTCTTCATAACAGCGACTACAATACATTGTACTTTTTGATCCATCAGAGTTGGTGCCGCCACCTTTTTCGTCTTTTTTCATTGGCATTCCGCAACTTTGACAATTTTTATAGATGTTATCCATGATTTAATTTATTTCATTTTATTATATATCGCATGATAGGTCTGGTTTCGGAACGTCTTGCTACCTCGGCAAATCCTGTTTTGAGGTAAGCTGAGGCAATTCCAGTCCATGCAAAAACTGCTGGCATTTTTCCGTTTTTTGGCTCGACAGGATATCCTTCCACGATTTTGGCTCCTTTGCTTTTACAGTATTCGATTGCGAATTTTAATAACTTGGTTGAAATGCCTTGATTCCTATATTTTTTGTCTATAAAAAAGCAAGCGATAGACCAAACTTGCTGATCATCAATCTTTTTTAGCACCCTCGATCTTTCTAAAGCAGGATACTGATCTCTTTGCGAAAGTGCGCACCATCCAACAGGTTTATCGTCGATATATGCAATGATTCCAGGCTCCTTTCCTAACTTAACCAAATCAAACATAGCCAATTTGTTTTGTTCCCCTTTCTGCTCTTCGTAAATGGATCGTTTCAATCTCCAAAGCATGCACCAGCAACCACCGCATGCACCATTTTGTCCAAAGAGATTTTCGAAATCTTTCCAGTTATTTGTAGTTAAAGCTTTGTAAGAAACATTATCGACTGGCATGCTTTAATGAACCTGGTTTATTAAGTTTTCTTTTTAGGCCTGCCTCGTCTTTTTTTAGGTTGCTCGGTTTCGGCGGTAGCTTGCACTTTTTTAGGTCTACCTGCGCGTTTTTTGGGTTGCTTAGTTTCGACGGCAGCTTGTACTTTTTTAGGTCTACCTGCGCGTTTTTTAGGTTGCTCGGTTTCAACAGCAGCTTGTACTTTTTTAGGTCTACCTGCGCGTTTTTTAGGTTGCTCGGTTTCAACAGTAGCTTGTACTTTTTTAGGTCTACCTGCGCGTTTTTTGGGCTGCTTAGTTTCGACGGCAGCTTGTACTTTTTTAGGTCTACCTGCGCGTTTTTTGGGTTGCTCGGTTTCAGCGGCAGCTTGTACTTTTTTAGGTCTACCTGCGCGCTTTTTAGGTTGCTCGGTTTCAGCGGCAGCTTGCACTTTTTTAGGTCTACCTGCGCGTTTTTTGGGTTGCTTAGTTTCGACGGCAGCTTGTACTTTTTTAGGTCTACCTGCGCGTTTTTTGGGTTGCTCGGTTTCAGCGGCAGCTTGTACTTTTTTAGGTCTACCTGCGCGCTTTTTAGGTTGCTCGGTTTCAGCGGCAGCTTGCACTTTTTTAGGTCTACCTGCGCGTTTTTTGGGTTGCTTAGTTTCGACGGCAGCTTGTACTTTTTTAGGTCTACCTGCGCGTTTTTTGGGTTGCTCGGTTTCTAATTGTTTATTTAAATCGGAAAGAATTGATTCGTTTTGAGCCAATCTAAACTGAAGTATTTTGAACTCCGATTCATAATTAATAATTAGTTTCTTAATTTCTATTTGTGATAATTTTTTTGCCATTTCAAAAAATTTTTGTGTTTAGTATTTCGTAAAATATAGAATATTTTAACTAAAGCACAAAAATAAAAAGCATAACATTAAAACGTTATGCTTTTTAAAGAAAAAGAGGATAAAATCAATATTCTTCATTTTCCATTTTATGGTACTCTTTTTCCATTTTATGTTGAAGCTGTTGCAAATCGTTTTGAAGTTTATAATCCAGTTCCGTCATTTGCATTTCTAACTCTCGCATTGATTCTTCAAATTTCAATAAGTCACCTTCTTTTGAGTGAGCTTTCATTTGGTTTTCATGCTCTTTCAGTTGGTTTTTGTACATAATTTCCTGAACCTCTTTTTCTTTCATCATTGCCGATTTCCTGGCTTCTAATTCTTGGCGATTAACTTCTTTTTCATGCTGTAAAATGGCCTTTCGGATTTCCTGAATTTCTTTCCTTTTTTCCGCTATTTCTTTTTCAATTTTTTCGTCATTTTCCTTTTCATGCAGTTCTTCCTGTTTAATATCAAGCAATAATTCCAGCTCCTGCATTTGATATTGAAGTTCCATAATTATTTCCTGTTGGCCATGCATTTGAAGCTCTACCTCTCTTTCAATCATCATTTTTTCTTTTTCAATATTTTGCATTTCCTTCTGTAATTGCAATTGTGCAGTCTGTAATTCAAAATCCTGGTTTTGCATTTCTTTTTCGATTGCATACCTTTTGGTTTCAAGCTCTCTCATTTGCTTAGACAAAGCTTCTCTTTTTAATTGAAATGATTCTTCCAGTTCGCTCCTTTCTTTTTCCAGTTTTTTGATGTTTTGAGGTGTAGTGTCCCGATTCATCAGTAATGCCTGAGAAGCAGAAGCATTTTCAAAAAGATTCTCTGAGTCAGAAGAATGAACTGCAAGAGCCGTTTCCGCAGCATTAATTTTCGAACTAATCGTATTTAGTTCCTCCTCAGATTTTAAATCTATTGAAGCGAGGGATTCCATCTCAGGTTGAATGGCTGAGGAAGTATTATAAATCTGATCATCAGCCAGATTGAAGTGTTCAAAAGATGATTCTGAGTCATTATTTTTAGAAATTGAATCTTCATTGAAACTGAAGGCAGTAAAAACCAAACCAATGCTCAGGATCATTACCGCCCAAAAAAGACGAAACGGCAACTGTGTTGATTCCTTTTTTTCCAATAGGCGCTGAATTCGTGCTAAAACGCCTGAATTGTTTTTACCTCCAAAGGCTACCGCAAGGCGGCTATTCTGGATTCGCCATTCTTCAAGATTAGCAAGCGTTCGCGCAAGAGTAAGTTCATCTCCTGTAACTTCAATTGCGATATCGTCGCAGCAATGCTCCCTTTCCGATCTAATAAAAGAAGAAATCCACCAAACCGACGGGTTGAAAAAGAGTAGTATTTCAACGAATGATTGTAATAAATTGATCAAATAATCATGGCGCCGGATATGTGCCAGCTCATGAGCTAATATACTTTCAATCTGTTCAGATGGAAGATTCGCCAACAGACTCATTGGGACAAAAATGATTGGTTTCAAAAAGCCAACCATCATCGGTGAACTAACTTTAATTGATTCTTTTAAAGCAATTGATTTTTTGATACCCATTTTGATAGCCATTTCCTTCAATCTTTGTTGCCAGACTTTTGAAACGAATTGGGATCTTGAATGGCGAAGGTTTTGAATATATACCAGTTCACCAAGCATTCGCATTGTGAGGATTAAAACGCCAATCAAATAGAGCAGCATAATAAATGGCATATGTTCTTCAAAATAGGATTTTGCCATCGAGAATATTGAGGCATCTTCGGTGGTTGAACTATACTCCTCCACATAGAGTAGAGAATTTTCATGGTGATTGAAGGCATAATTAGAAACTTTTGAAGAATCCTCAAGAGGTTCAATTTCAGTCGGTGGAGTGTAGATAATGGAAAATGTAATAGCCATTGAAGCTAACAATCCGGATAAGGCTATTATGCCAAATAAATATCTTGAATTAGCCGATTGTTTACGAAAGATTAATAAAACTGTGGCCAACAGCAAAGCAATTACCACGCCTTGCCAGAGAGAATGTAATAGCGTCCATCCTAATGCCTGGACCCATTCAGAATCAAATAATTGATAGTCATTCATGATTGTTTTTTTTCAATTTTTTCAATGATTTTTTTAATTTCTTCCAGATCTTTCTGACTGGTTTTTTCATGGCCAAGTGCCTGCAAAACCAAGTTTAAAGGAGAACCTTTGAAAGCTGTCTGGACTAATTTGTCCAATAAGGTTTGTTGAATTTCTTCTTTGCCAAAAGCAGCTTCATATAGATGAGTTCGCGCCGAAGTATCTCGTTTTAGCAAACCTTTTTCAGCCATGACTTGCATCATTTTTAAGGTAGTTGTATAAACTACATCACGGTTTTTGCTGAGCTCTGTGTTGACAAAACGGACGCTGGAAGGACCATTGGCCCAAAGTACATGGAGCAATTCCAATTCTGCGTCAGTAGTTTTTTTTGATTTCATTAGTATTAAATTATTAGCAAGCAAAAATCTACGATGGTTATCGTACTTGCAAATGTATACGATAGTCATCGTACTTCCAAATTGTAATACGATAAATGTCGTACTTTAACATTTAAAACTAAAAAACACACAGTTTCAAATGAGTGGAAATAAAATCTTTTATGTTTCAAATTGTATAAAAGATCATTGGAAGACAGATAAAAAAGGGATAATTTGCACAAAGGATAATTTATATTTATATTTTTACAATAAATAATCACCTTTCGCACCATTACCCGTAAAAAAATTATAGCGCATTAAATGACATTTACAGCCTGTAAGGATGACTGATCTTAGAAAAATATTGATATGTTTAACCTTTTTTTCTATTCCATTTTTGGTCGAATTGCCAACAAATGCAGTAAGTGCTAACAGGTTCCACGAAGACATTGAATTAGCCTATTTTGAAATGATGCAGGATTCTTTGTTGCCAACAGGGTTTAATGATCTTTTCGCTGCTTCAGGAGAATGTATTCAATGCCATGGTTTTGACACCGCAGGCGTTGCCAGCGTCAATTTTTTTGGTGAGGATATAAATGTAGTGGACGATTGGCGGGCAAGTATGATGGCAAATTCTGCGAAAGACCCTTTTTGGCGGGCAAAAGTCAGTCATGAAGTTTTGCTTTATCCGCAGCACAAAGAAGCCATCGAAACCAAATGTGTATCCTGTCATGCTCCGTTAGGACATTTTAATGCCATTCATAATGGAAGTGAATTTTATACGATCGATAGTTTGGTAAGCGATCCAACCGCTTTGGATGGCGTGTCATGCCTTGCTTGCCACAAACAGACAACTGAAGATATTGGAAATCTTAATTCAGGCAACCTGAATTTTGATACAGCGAAAGTCGCTTTTGGTCCATACATCAGTCCCTTGGAAAGCCCAATGATTATGGAGACTGGTTACAAGCCGGTTTATTCTGAGCATATAAAAGATGCTGGAATTTGCGCAGGTTGTCATACTTTAATTACAGAGACACTCGACTTCGACGGAAATCCAACAGGAGATCAATTTGTTGAACAGGCAACTTATCATGAATGGCTAAATTCAGAATATAATGAAGACAATATTACCTGTCAAAATTGTCATATGCCAGCATATTCAAAGGCCCAGGTATTTATCGTAGCAGGCTTTGAAACAGAGCCTCGAAGCCCATTTTCTTTGCATGAATTCGCTGGCGCAAATAGCTTCATGCTAAATATTATGAAAGAAAATGGTGATCAATTGGGAGTAGCTGCAACAGCCGAGCAATTTGATGAAGCGATCGCAGCGACTAATGATATGTTGCTGAATAAAAGTGTTAATGTCTCGCTTGATTTGGTTGATCGAACGGTTGACACCGCTTTTTTTGATTTGAAAATTTCGAATGTAGCCGGTCATAAATTTCCGTCCGGTTATCCTTCACGAAGAGTTTTTGTGGAATTTTTAATACAAAACGAAGCAGGCGATACTCTTTTTATCAGTGGTAAAACAGATGAGAATTTTGAGGTGTTTGGTCAAAATGCAGATTACGAACCACATTACAATGTCATTAACGCTGAGCATCAAGTACAGATTTATGAAATGGTCATGGCTGATGTAAACGATGAGGTCACCACCGTTTTGGAAAGAGCCAAATACCTTTTAAAAGACAATAGAATTCCTCCAAAAGGATTTGTTACTGAACATTACACTTACGACACGGTGAAAATAGTTGGTTTAGCTCAACAAGATGAGAATTTCAATTTAGCATCTGGTGTTCAGGGGGAGGGAAGCGATCACATATTTTATCACATTCCTATGGATGGGCATGATGAAAAATTGTTTGCCCAAGCCAAAATATATTACCAAACGGCCCCTCCAAAATGGATGAAGGAAATGTTCGATGAAACGACAGACGAAATTGAACTGTTTCGAGAAATGTTTTTAGCTGCGGACAGAAGCCCTATTTTAATAAAAACGAGAGATATTGAAGTTGATGAAATAATGGTTGGAACCCACCAACCGGATGAGCTTAATTCAAAAACATTTTTGGTAAGCAATTATTCAAACAATGGAATTTTCAACATAAAGTCCAACCAAATTCACGATATTACCGTCTATAGTATAAACGGGCAAAAGATTTTGCATAGAATAAATCAAAACGGAGATTATTCGATTGATTTATTTGTTTCTAAAGGAATTTTTTTTATTTCATTTTATACTGAAACAGGCGGAATTTTTACTGAAAAAATAGTTTATTATTAAAATATATGACCATGAAAAAAATGTATACCCCTTTATTTTTAATTTGTTTTCTGCTGTCAAATGTGCTGAACGCACAGGTTGGTTTTACTAACCAAGGTAGTTTGTTAGGACCAATGAGCGGTACATCTATAGAAGATTGTGCTGTTGACATGAATGGCGATTATTTGGACGATATCGTTCGGGTTGTCAATGCAAAAATATATATCGATTTTCAACAAAACGATGGGACATTTAATTCGGTTGAGCATACTGTAAGTATGCAAAATCTGCCTACCTGGAGTATTTGTGCAGGAGATATTGATAATAATGGATTCAATGATTTGTTATTTGGCGGAGGCAACAATGTATCCTTTGTTTATGCAAACAACGATGGAACAGCTTACACTGAAGAATTCAAAAATGAATTTATTTTTTCACAACGATCTACTTTTGCGGATATTGATAATGATGGCCATTTGGATGCTTTTGTTTGCCATGATGTTGATCAAAGCCATCCTTACCGCAATGATGGCAACGGTAATCTTACTTTAGATCAGACTTTGATTGAAACGGTCGATTTGCCTGGAAATTATGCTGCGATATGGGTAGATTATGACAATGATGGGGATATTGATTTATATATTACAAAATGCCGTCAAGGCGCCTCTTCAGGAGCACCCGAAAGAACCAACGGGCTTTATCGAAATAACGGTGATGGCACGTATTCTGAAGTAGCCGCCGAAGCAAATATGGATGACAATGCGCAATCCTGGGCAACCGCTTTTGAAGATTATGACAATGATGGCGATTTTGATGCTTTTATTGTCAATCACGATTTTCAAAATCGATTGATGGAAAATAACGGAGATGGAACTTTTACTGATGTAATTGGTACAAGTGGAATTGATGCGGATGACCTGGGAGCTTGGGAAAATTCCTCTGGAGATTTCAACAATGATGGTTTCATGGATATCTTTTCTGAACTTTCAAAAGAGTTGTATTTAGGGCAGGGTGATATGACTTTTATACCTCAGGATTTGCCTTTTAATGATGGCGGAATTGGAGATTTTAACAATGATGGTTTTTTAGATGTGATCACTGAAAATGCTTTGATGATCAATAATGGAAATGATTATAACTGGGTAAAAATTAGTACAGAAGGGATTGCAAGCAACAAAAATGGAATTGGAGCCAGAGTTGAAATTCATGGTGAATGGGGAATCCAGATCCGCGAAGTCAGAGCCGGACAAAGTTTTAGCCCAATGAGTTCATTGAATATTCATTTTGGAATTGGAACTTCAACCTCCATCGATTCCTTGATTGTTAAATGGCCGTCAGGTATCCGTACAAAAGTTGAAAATCCTCCAATTAATTCTTCTCATATTATTCCTGAAGCGAGTTGTATTTTAGCTCCTTCGACAATATCGGTTGATGGATCAACGAGTATTTGTCCGGGAGACCAGGTTGAGATTATCGCTCCTGCCGGTTTCGACAATTACCAATGGTCAAATAATATGACTACCCAATCCATAATGGTTTCAGGTGCAGGGAGTTATAGCGTTGTATTGTCAAATGACGATGGTTGTGTTTCTTTAAGCAACACCGTTTTTATAACTATAATCGAGGAAGAAAATCCAACAATTGCAATAGACGGAAATGATGTTTTCTGTCAGGGGCAATCAGTGATTTTGACAGCAAGTGACGGTATGAATCCTGTTTGGTCAAATGATATGACCGGACAATCTATTGAAGTCACGGAAAGTGGCCAATTTTCGGTGACGGTTGATGCTATTTGTTCAGAGGATGGTTTGGTTTCAGAACCAGTAACTATTTCTGTTTTAGATGCAATTCCACCAGAAGTGGAAGATGTTGTAATTACAGTACCCGGTCCGGTTACGTTAACGGCAACAACCGGTGACAGCATAGAATGGTACGACGTGCCTGTAGGAGGTGAAAGTATAGAAACAGGTCCTACGATGAATTTTCAACTAGTTGTGGAGGATACTACTGTTTATGCGGAAACTCATACGGTTTACGGAGGAGATTTACAAAATGGCGGCAAGTTCGATAATACAGGAGGAGGAGGAATACCTACTACCATTGGGTACAACTTTTTCGACGCATTTGAGCCATTTACAATTCTAAGCGTGACGGTTTATAACACAAACGGAGGACCAGAGGGAGATCGAACCATTCAGTTAGTTGATATTGATAATGTGGTACTTGATGAAACAACGGTTTATTTGACTACAGGCCAGCACGAAGTTGATTTAAATTTTGAAGTGCCGGTAGGAGTGGATTTCTCTCTACGCTGTTTGGAAAACAATCTTTTTAGAAATAATAACGGTGTACAGCATCCGTATCCAATCGGTGACGTCGGATCAATTACTACTTCAATTTACGGAGAAGGTTACTACTACTTTTTTTATGATTGGAAAATTCAGAAACCATTTACAGAATGTGTCTCAGAAAGAACCGCTGCTAATGTTTTTCTAATTGTTTCCAATAAAGAATTAGGAAGTACTTTGTCAGCGCTTAATCTATATCCAAACCCAGCGGAAGATTATACTACCCTTCAATTTGAAGCACATGAAAATACGCAGCTTTTGATGCGAATATTTGATGCAACTGGAAAAGAAGTGTTGGAAAGAAAGGAAATTTCAACTGTTATTGGAGAGAATATTGAAAAAATAAATACAAGTTCACTCGCCAAAGGCATTTATAATATCCAACTCAGCGTTGATGGGAAATCGATCAGCAAGAAGCTTGTGATCCAATAAGCTTAGATTGATTGAAATAAAAATCCCAATGATCGAAGAATCATTGGGATTTTTTACTTTTACCAGTATTATATTAAAACATTATTTCAAGATTACAAAGGGCTCGGTAATAGAATGTCCTTCGCTTTTCAATCTTATAAAATAAAATCCGTTAGCAAAGTCACCAAGGTTTAATTGCTGGGTTTCAAGTCGCTCTTTGACTGGAATGTTTTGGATTAATTGCCCGTTGCTACTATAAATTGAAATTTGAGTATTTTGAAGCAATAATTCACTAAAAATGGTCAAAGATCCGGAACTTGGATTTGGTGAAATCAGCATTTTGATTTCATCATTTTCAAGGCAGTTTGTTGGCTCATCCCATTCGTAAACCCATTGTCTTTGCGTTCCGTCCAATCGGTTATATTCTTCTTTTTTAACTAAGCCATCACAATAATTTTCATACAAATAAGTAAAGGTGAAAAATTCAGAATCACTGTCATAACGTCTGTGCAAAAGCATTTTGACCAGAAAACCATTTTCATCTTCAAAATATTCGTATAGCGTTTCTCTTCGCTGCATTAAGACATCGTCAGGACCGGAAGGAGTGTATAATTTTTGATGTATCAAACGATCTTTGCTGTCATAATTATTTTCAAAAAGTTCCGTTGGATCATTTGAATTAAATTTTTCGATAAGGTTTCCACGATCATCATATTTTTCATGGCCTTTGGACAAAAGGGTCCATTCATTACCACCAGCATATCGTTCGGTGATAAAGTTTTTGGTCTTATTGTTATTGCTGTAAGAGTAACTTGATCTTTCATAAATTTGCCAATCGCTGTTCGTTGAAAGTCGATCTATATAATAAAGTGTGCTTGATTTTAATAAACAATCGTCCAAATATTCATAATCAGTTCGCCAATTAATAAAATCCGAATTTTCTTTGAATTGAATGCGACAACCCGCGGCATTAAATATATATTCGCTGGTATCCCTAAGTTTCCAATACGTTGTATTATTATCATAAATAGACCTAAACTCGCTGATGAACGTACTGAGAGGAGAATAATCATAAGTGATCTTTTTTTCTCCTATAAACTTTTGTTCATCATCGTACCACACTGATTGTTGGAACAAAGTGGTTTCTTTTTCCGCGTTATATTGATAGGAATTTTCAGATATGTTTTTCCAATCCTGCAATTCTTCGTTCCAGATTTTGTACGTTTCGCGGGTGATTTTTGGCTGCGCAAAAACAGATAATTGAATCAGGAAAAATAAGATTGTTGTAATTAGTGCCTTCATACTGGGAGATTTAGATTAAAAATAAGCTTTTTTGAAGACAGATGCTGGAAGAAAAATATTAAGGTTTTTGAAACGACATTTTTTGTTTTTTATCAAAATAATTCGCTATCCAGAATGTCATCATCATGGATTATCTTTCTTTTTAGTTTGAGAGAACTCAGAAAACCATAAACAATAATTGCTCCAACAATGGTGAAAAAAAAGAAGCCTATAAAGTTTAGGTTGATTAAATTAAGCAGCAAAAAGAACATTGTTTGTATAGCTCCGAGTAAAAAAGCAACGGAAGGATATTGGTGACTTAAAAACCCTAAAATGGCGAATGATATTGGATAAAAGAGCATAATTGCTATTTCTAAATTATGTAGATAGGCAATATCCATAAATTGAACAAGGGTGGCTAAAGTGGCAATAATCGCTACCAGGTAGAGCGAAAACCTGGCTCGATTAATATTTGATTTGTACCTTTTAATTATTTTGTTATTCATGAAATTATAAGCGGTCTATCCTTCTTGTTCATTTAATGCTAAAATTAATTTTCGCTTTTTGTTCTCAAGGTATTTAATTGCACCGGTCGTTTGTTTGAGCTCAAGTTGTAAAGAGGCATTGATTCGATAAATTTTATTTTTAAAATTAGTTGTGTGGTGAAGGGTAGTTTTTAATTTTTGCTGGACAACCCAATCCGAAATTAAGTTTTTAAAATAAAGATTAGTAAATTTTTCAGCATCTTTCAAGTCGTATGTCCAGGATAATGGTTTTTTAGAAAAGACGTCATTCAGTTCGCTTTCAAATTGGATTAATAATTCCTTTGCTTGATAAGACAGTTTTGTGGCGTTATCAATATTCAAATCCCTTGCTTCTGGTGACGGATCATAGGCATTGCTCCAATCGCCCCATTTTGTTGCATTATTTAACTGGTCTTCCATATTTTTTAAAATTTCATAAATTTTCAAACCAACCAGTACCGCTTCATGAAGTTCTCTTTTTAAACGTAAATTAGTATCGATGACATTGTTGATACTTTTAAGCTGAAACCTGGCAACTTCTTCCGATTGCAGTAATTCTCTTTCGCGCAATCGAATTAAGGAATTGAGTTTACTTTTGACAATTTGATAATTTTTCAACTTCCTTTCCAGTATTTCTTTTTCGTACTCGATCAGTTCAACTGTTTTTTTATATTCATTGTATTTTAAAGCTGCTTCAAGGTATTCCTGACGTTCTTTTTCGAGTTGTTTTTCGCTGTTGCCAAGTATTTTTTGAAATAGACTTTTCATGGAAAGTTCTTCCAAAAGCCGGACATCTTCATATTCTTTTTCAAGAATGTCATGCAAAACCTCCAATTGATCATAAGATTGATCAAGCCTGATTTCCAGTTTTTCCAAATGGACCTTAGTTAACTCAAGGCTTTGAGCATCCTGGATTGCTTTCGACAATTCTTTTTGAATATTCATCGCTTAAATTTATCAGTTTGCTTTGATAACATCTAAATTCTCTTTAAGAATTTAAACGATTATTTGGATTTTGAAAACTGGTTAGACTAACCTTTATTTTTTGTCTACCAGCCAATTATTCAATTGATCAATTCCTTCAAACATATGACCGGCTATCTTTTTTAATGAATTTTCATCAAAACCAGCGCCTGCCATACCAAGTGCTTTTTTACCGTCAAAATCTACATAAGAAAGTCTTGCAGTCAAGCTTTCGGGAGGAAGCCCAAATGCTGATCCCGGAAGCAAAACGACTCCCGTTTCTGCCAAAAGTATTTCACAAAGTTGCTCACTGGTTTTTATCCCTTTTGCTTTTAAACTATTTCGATAATATTCAAAATCGGGTATTAAATAAAAACCGCCTTGCGGATTCGGGTGATTAATATTCACTGCATTTAATCGGTGTGAAACAGCATTGCCAATCCTTTTTAAAATCGCCCTGCTACGCTCCAGATATTGTTGAATCTCAAGCCCTTGATCAAAAGCGACTATCGCTGCATTTTGCACCGGAGCACAAACGGACGAATAGGTTTCACTACCGGCGATCGACATAGCTTTTACCACTTCTTTCATTTTTTTAGGAAACGTAAAAGTACCCAGGCGCCAACCTCCTGCGCCACACCATTTGCTTAATCCGCTGCTGACGATCGTTCCGTCAGGATAAAATTTTGCTAGGGATTGATGCGCTCCCTGATGATCCATTTCACCATAGATTTCATCAGAAATAATAATCACTCCAAATTGCTCTGCTACTTTTGCAATCGCTTTTAATTGCATTGAATTATAAGTTGCTCCGGTCGGATTTGATGGATAATTTAAAATCAACAATTTCTGCTTGTTTGGTTTCTTTTTACAATACGATTCCAGTGTGTCAGGATGGAGCATCCAGACATTTTCAGCAAATGTTTCCAACCAGGAAATGGGCCTGTTTGTCATCAGCGCTTGTGGTTCGTAGGAAACCCAGCTTGGTTTAGGAAGAATCAATTCGCCTTCGAGCACCAACTGCAAAAGATAAATTAAGATTTTTGAGCCCGGACCAATGAGAATATCTTCTGGATTATCATTTATACTATATTTTGAATTATAAGCTGCGACAGATTGTCTCAGTTTTTTAAGCCCGTTTACAGGGAGGTAGTCCTTTTGAAAAGCATCCTTTTTTAATGCATTGACAACAATTTCAGGTACAGGAAATGGAGACTGGCCAAAACCAAACCTGTAGATTTTTTTTCCTTCTTCTAAAAGTTGTTTGCTCTTTTCATTGATGTGTAAAGTGGGAGAGGGGCTTCCGGCTGAAAAATAAGGTTTGAGGAGAATATTCATTCTATCATAAGATTTATTGAATGTACAAATTGCTTTTGTTTTTCATAAGAGCTTAACTAATAAAAAGTATGGATTAGCAGCTTTTGCAAAATTTATTTCGTTAAAAGCAATATAGTGCAAAATATTTGTTACTTTCTGCAAAGAATTACAATTATTCCTAACCTAATATTTTTGAAACGATGAAAAAGCTACACACAACCACTTTATTTATTTTTATTTTTTTATTTAGTACATTTTGCCTTACTGCTCAAAATGAAGGGACAATAGAAGGTACCGTAAAGGATGATTTAGGAGCACTGTTTGGAGCTTCTGTAACCATTAAAGGTGGCGAGATAGGGACAATTACAGACTTTGATGGAAATTACCTGTTATCTGTTCCTGCGGGAGAATATGAGATTGAAGTAAGTTATATCGGATATACTACAATAACCCAGTTAGTGTCGGTAAACTCGGAAGAAGTTGTTACGATGGATTTTATTTTGTTGGAAGGAATAGGACTGGATGAAGTAATTATTGTAGGTTCTCGTAGTGAAGGTCGCACCAAACTCAATTCGGCCGTACCTGTAGATATAATAAATGTCTCAAAATTGATGGAAGCAACTCCTCAAACCAATATCAACCAGATCCTGAATTATGTAGCTCCTTCGTTTTCCTCAAATACACAAACTATTTCTGATGGAACGGATCACATTGATCCCGCATCTTTGAGAGGTTTGGGGCCTGATCAGGTGTTGGTTTTGGTTAATGGTAAAAGAAGGCATACTTCTTCATTGGTGAATGTAAATGGAACGTTTGGCAGGGGAAATGTCGGTACCGATTTAAATGCGATCCCCGCTGCAGCTATCGAAAGAATTGAGATTTTACGAGATGGAGCTGCTGCTCAATATGGTTCTGACGCAATTGCGGGAGTAATCAATCTTATTTTAAAAGATGACTACAATCAATTTTCCGCATCAGTAGGCACCGGAGCCTATTTTTCAAGCGAAATTCCAGAAGTTGATAAAAGCCCTGATGGAGAATCTGTACAACTTAATGTCAATTATGGTGCAGCAATAGGGACCAGGGGAGGATATGTGAATCTTACCGGTTTTTTTGATCAAAGAGATCGAACGAATAGAATGAAAGAATGGGAAGCGGGGATTTTTTCTATTTTTAATGGTCGTGAAAGAACTGGTAATAATGATTTATACAAAGACGTTTTTGATGCTCCTATAACACCAGATGAGCAAGAGGAAATTGATGATGGTAATATAACTGAAGACCAAACAAGATTAAATAGAGATGTTACAGATCAAGAGTTAGCAGCTCGAGGAAAGAAACGTTCCGATTTTAATATGAATGTTGGGCAATCAAAACTTAGAAATGCCGGTATGTTTTTGAATGCGGAACTTCCGGTAGGAAATAATGCAACTGTTTATGCTTTTGGAGGGTTAAATTACCGAAGAGGTCAGGCCACCGGTTTTTATCGCCTGCCTAATCAGGAAAGAACAGTAACGGACATTTATCCAAATGGGTTTTTACCAGAAATCAATTCCAATATTAACGACCAATCGTTAGCTTTTGGATTGCGTAATAAAATCGGAGAGTGGGATGTAGATTTTAGCAACACTTTCGGTTCAAATAGTTTTGGTTATTACATTACAAATACAAATAACGCTTCCTTGGAAGGTGCCTCAAAGACGTCTTATGATGCGGGAGGTTTTAAGTTTATTCAAAATACTTCAAATGTTGATGTATCACATCATTATGCATATGTTTTAGCTGGACTTAACCTGGCTTTTGGTGCAGAATACCGTTACGAAAATTATGAAATTACCGCAGGAGAAGAAGGGTCTTACACAAATTATGGGTTAGCTTCTTGGTTGTATGATTCCGGAGGGGATTCCATTTTGGTTCAGGATGCAAAAGGACCTATCAATACAGTATTTGGACCAAATGGATCAGCACGGCCAGGAGGCTCACAGGTATTCCCGGGTTTCCGCCCTGAGAATGAACTTAGCCAATTTAGAACAAGTATTGCTGCTTATGCAGATTTAGAAATGGAGATTACAGAAGCATTTCTTTTAGGTTTGGCGGGAAGGTTTGAAAACTACAGTGATTTTGGGTCTACAATAAATGGAAAATTAGCTGCTAGATACAAAATTACGGATGACTGGTCAGTAAGAGCTGCAGGAAGTACCGGATTTAGAGCGCCCTCGTTACACCAGATTTATTTTAACTCTACCTCAACACTTTTTGTAGATGGAATACCAACAGAAACCGGCACCTTTTCAAATGACAGTAGACCAGCACAATTATTAGGCATAGATCCGCTAACGGAGGAGACTTCGACCAGTGTAAGCCTTGGAGTTACAGGAAGGATTCCCGCTGCTAATTTAACACTAACCATTGACGGTTATATTGTAGATATTAAAAACAGGATTGTACTAACTGGTAGCTTTGAAGGAGACAGCTCTCCTGATGCCAGCCCTGAAGATCAGGAAATTGCAAGATTATTGGCTGAAGCCAACGCCGCAGCCGCTAATTTTTTCGCAAATGCGATTGATACGAAAACATCGGGAATAGATGTGGTGGTTACTCATTCGGCTCGATTTGGATCCAGCAGTCGCTTAAACACTTCTTTGTCCGGAACTTTTGCAAGGACTGAACTCGGAACTGTAAACACCAATGATATTTTGAAAGGAAAAGAAGATATTTATTTTGATCGCACAAGCCGGATATATCTTGAAAATGCAGTTCCAAATACTAAAGTTAATTTGACGTTTGATTATTCCGTCAGCAAATTTCATTTTATGTTAAGAGGAGTTTATTTCGGAGAAGTTCAGGAAGCCACAAATACTGTGGAAAATGCACAAACTTTCGGAGCGAAAGTAGTTCTTGATTTAAGCGCAGGATACGAATTGTCCAAGAAAGCAAATATCACCATCGGTGCAAGCAATCTTTTGGATACCTATCCAGATATGAATAATAATGATTCTGCTCTAAGTGATGGACGATTTTTATACTCCCGACGATCTCAGCAATTTGGATTTAACGGAAGATATTTATTCGCAAGATTAGCTTTCAAGCTTTAAATAATTTTAAATTAACTACCTAACTGAAGTTACGCGTTGATCCGGAATGGTTAGTATTCGGCTTTGGTCGAACTCCTCTTTCTCCTCTTAGAAAGAGGAGAGCCTGCAAGAGAGACTTTCCAGAAAGTCCCTCTTTTAAGAGGGATTTAGGGAGTTCAAAACAAGCTTGTATGGTATTTCCTGCGTAACAACAGTTACTAATAAACATGATTCATCCCGAATTTTAGGGTGATTATGAAAAAAAGAACCTCCTGTGTAAATTTGAGTATTCTCACACACTCAAAACGCAGGAGGTTTTTATGTTTAAAACAATATTGCAAAATAACGAAAACTCAGCGATTGCACAAAAAGGAGCATCCTTCCTTTTAAAAAAATCCGATCAGTATTTAAAAGAGTTACTTGTCCGCCTTGATTCAAAAATTGACAAACGTTTAGTAGGCATATTTTATAATTTATTTATGGTCATCCAAACGTTTCGAAATCGCCCTATGGGTTTAATTATCAGCGAATTAGGCGCTTATATCTGTGGTCTACTTCATGCTTCCGCAGGAACAAAACGGATTAGTAATTTGCTTCGATCTAAGAAATGGACAGCAGAAGTGGTAGATGATTTTTTATTTAATCGAACCAAAAAACGAGTAAAACAGATCGAAGAAAAAGGGAAAAAAGTATTATTCATTTGGGATGATAGTCAAATCGAAAAACCTGAAAGTTGGCTAGTACAAGGATTGTGTAGCGTATGGTCGAGCAAAGCAAAAAGGTTGACGAAGATAAAACGAGGGTTTTATTTTCCTCCAACTCATCGAATTTGCGTTCCAGGATTTAAATGGACAGCAATATTAGTTTCGGCCATCGGCGAAGTTCCATCGCTTTGTTGCATGGCTTGGTGGACTACACGCGGTAAATTTAAAGAATGGGGAAGCAATATTATATACAGGATGTTGAGAAAATGTAAGGCTGAATTTGGTAGAATGGCGGTTCATGTTTTGGATCGGGGATATGCCAATGAAAAGATGATAGACTGGATGTTTAGCTTCGAACAAGACTTTATTTTAAGGTGGAAAAAAAACCATAATTTGGTTCATCAAAACGGTCAAATCAAAAAAACGCATCTTGTCGCTCGTTCCTATAAAGGAATATCTTCAAAATTAGTGGGAGATAAAGAACGTAAAAAAACAAAGCGAATTACGATTGCTTACGCACCTGTTCACCATCCTGAATACCTTGGTAGCCAATTGTTTATGATAATTGTCAGAGATAAAAATAATTTTAACCCTCCTATTTATATTTTGACTTCTCTGCCAATCAATAAGCTAAAAGATGCTTGGGAAATTTGTTTTTCATATATCCATAGATGGAATATTGAACAAACTTTTAGATTTACTAAAACAGAATTATCGATGGAATCTCCTAGACTTTGGAGTTTTGAAAATCGAATAAAGTTGATGGCTATTGTGGCTTTAGTTTATGATTTTTTAATCAGTCTAATTCGAAATTGGTCTTCTTGGTTGCAACCCTTTTTTAGAAACTGGTGCCATAGAACAGGAAATCGGTACCGAAAAGCTTCGATACCGATTTACCGCCTTAGAGCTGCCGTCTCGCTTTGCCTGCTTTTTTGTCTAGCGCAAAATTCGGGATGACTCATGTTTATTGAAGATCCAATAATTTTATTTGAGTATTGCTTTTAATCCTTCTGCTTTCAGTTGTCCAATGATCGCCTCAGCAGACCTTTTGCTTGAAATATCAATAATCAATACCCGATAATAATCAGTTCCGTTATTGTTTTCTGTTTTTATATAAACAGACCAATCATGATTTTTTTTGATTTTATGGACCAATCGAAATACATTGGTTTTCTCTTTAAAATACCCTAATTGAATTTTATAGTTTTCGGCTGAGTTGCGTTTGGAGCTAACAAACATTGGTTTTGGTTGAGCAGGAACATCCTCCGTTATATTTTCAAGAACAGTTCTGGTTTCAGTAATAGATGCTTTGTCTTGATTTGAAGAAAGATTTTTTGATTGATTCGGTTTTCCTACCAAATGATTAGCTGCTCTCGATTTTGTTACTTCCTTAGAAGGTTTTTCTTGTTTAACAGCTAAAAGTTTAGGATTAGTTGGCAGTTCTTCAGTTGCTTTTTCAAAGAAAGTTTTAAGTTCTAATTTTTCTTCTTGAGCAGATACGGTAAGTAAAGGAAGAATAGACAAAATAAGGAACAAGCCCAATAGGCGACCGGGTTGGTTTGAGGTTCTCATGATTTACAATCGATTTCAGGATTTAACAATAATTGGATTTTACACCAACTAACGATCAATATAATAACTAATGTTGTATTATTACTATATTTAATTTGAAATAAAAGTGTTAAAACTTGAAACGGCCTCTTAAAAGGTGATTTTTAAAATCATATTATTGGATATAAAACCTGCATTTTCAATCATTCTTTTGGAGCCGAGGTTGGTATACTCACAGGAACAGATTGGAAAATTTCCTTGTTGTAAACTGATCTTTTTTGCAGTCGCCATAAGCCACGAACCTATTCCTTTACCTCGGAATGAAGTATCTACGATGACTCCCAAATCGGTGATAGAAAGTTGGGTTGTACTTTTTCGGGACTTCACAGGTACCGATGATTTGATCGTCTTTTTTAAGTAAATGTATTTCCTGTCGGTTCACAAGCCGCTTAATATAAGTTGCCAGCCAATCAGGATCTGCTTCTACATTGTTGCTACAAAAAGTAATCAAACTTTGAATGTCGGTCTTTGAGGCGAGAAGGACATCTTGTCCCTTTATTGCTTCTGGGGAAGGCAAATCAACTTCATTTTTATTTTCAAAAAGATAGCTGTGGACCGCCATTTTTTTGCTTTTATCCAGGCTGAGTATCAAAAAGTCAGGATTATTGGTGCTGACCAACGCCTGATTGGTTTCTAATAAATACAAAGTTCTTTTAAAGAGGTCAGGTTTTAAAGCGCCATATTTTTCAATCAGGAAAAAGTTAATCAGATTTCCTGATGCATCTTTGCTGGCGTATCCCACAAGTTGACTATCATCATAAAATCCCCACAATTTTGAGTAATCATGCACCATTTCGTCCCACATTCCATCGAATGGACTTGTCAGCGATTGGTAAAAACTGTTTCGTATATTTTGCCAATTTTCGTTGGCGCTCATTTCTCGAATTTGGATCATCCGGCGAAGATAAAAAGCCCAATTGACAAATTCTTGTTGAACACAGAAGTTTTAAGATGGGAAATTGAAATTTCCCCCAGCTATTTGTAATTTAAAGGATTAATTGAATTTAAAAAATCCCTTCGCCATGAGAATCATTTTTATCCTAACCTGCTTTTTAATTAACACTTATTTTACGGTTGCTCAGACGAATATTCTCAGTACAAATCCTTTAGCTGAAGAGGTTATGCTGGGAAATTACAATGTCGCAGATTACCTGGCAAGCAATGTTTTGAATCATCCTCAGGATATTGTTTCGGGCATTGAAAGTAATGTGTCTCCCGAATCGTTAAAGGAATATATTATTAAATTGGCTTCTTTTGAAAATAGAAATACAGGAGCAGATACTACCTCATTGACTACTGGAATTGGCGCTGCCAGAAACTGGGTTTATTCAAAATTTGAGGAAATCAGCAATCAAAATGAAAGCCGATTAATTCCTTCTTTTTTGCAATTTGATCAGAACATCTGCGGTATGGGTCAACACCGGAATATATTTGCTGTTCTGCCAGGCATTGATCCAAAATGATCATTCGATCATCATTATTGAAGGACACATGGATAGCCGATGCGCGACCTCTTGTGATATTAATTGTACCGCACAAGGGGTAGAAGATAATGCAACAGGAACAGCCCTGGTTATCGAACTAGCCCGGGTCATGAGCAAATATAGTTACAGCAATACAATTGTGTTCATGGCAACAATCGGCGAAGAACAGGGCTTGCTGGGAGCTAATGCTTTTGCTAATTATGCGGTTCAAAAGGGAATAGAAATAGAGGCTGTTTTTAACAATGACGTTATTGGAGGAATTATTTGTGGCGAAACTTCTTCGGCTCCTAGTTGTCCTGGCTTAAACGATATCGATAGCACCCAGGTTCGATTATTTTCATATGGAAGTTTAAATTCTGCTCATAAAAACCTTGCACGATTTACAAAGTTGGAATACACAGAAGAATTGCTTCCGATTGTTGAAGTACCAATGATGGTAACGATCATGTCTGCGGAAGACAGGGCACTACGAGGTGGAGATCATATTCCTTTTCGTGAAAATGGTTTTTCTGCAATTCGTTTTACTTCTGCAAACGAGCACGGCAATGCAGATGCTTCAAACCCTGATTACCATGACCGGCAACATACCAGCGATGATATTTTGGGAGTAGATACCGATAATGATCTAATCATCGACAGTTTCTTTGTTGATTTCAATTACCTTGGTCGCAATACTGTTATCAATGGTGTGGCTTCGGGAATGGCTGCCATTGGCCCACATACCCCGGATTATACCTCTGAAAACAATGATGGCATTATAACTTTCGAAATTGACGATCCTTATAATTATGGTCACTATCGTATCGGAATCAGACGAGGATCTCATGATTTTGATACATTGATTACTTTGCAGGGAACGACTCAGTGGGAATATATTCCGGAAATAATTGGAAGCTATAAATTTTCGGTTTGCAGCGTGGATACCAATGGAATCGAAAGTCTATTTTCAAGAGAAGATTTTTATAATATGCTCATCCTTGGGATTGATGAACCTGTACTTGAAGAATCTGAAAAAACGATTGAGTTATTACAAAACAGACCAAATCCTTTTGATGAGGCAACTTACATCTCTTTTCTGGTAAAAGAGGATATTTCTTATCGTTCGGCATTTGTAGTAATCACTGACCTTAATGGAAAAGAAGTGAAAAGAATCAAAACTTCAGTCAATAAAGGGGTGAATGAAATCCTTTATACGCATGGCTACAACAAAACCGGAACCTTTATTTACAGCCTTCAAATCGATGGAAAAATAATTGATTCGCGAAGGATGATTTTTGCAAATTAACTTTTTTTTCATTTAGATTTAACCTAAATCTGAGATAATTATTAAACAAAAACCTAATGCACAAAACCAATAATTTATGAAAGTATTACTTTATTCTTTTTTTATATTCTTATCCGTTAATACGCTTGATAAATGCAACCACGAGCACAATGAGGAAAATCATTTTAAGCTTGGCGAGACGATTGACCTTCCCCTGAATGAAAAGGTCAGTTTTGAATCGGAAAAACTTGAAATTACTTTTGTAAGTATTGCTGACAGCAGATGCCCTACAGGTGTAAATTGCATTCAAGCTGGTAAAGCAAAAGTTGTTTTTAAACTTACAAAAGACGGAAAAGATGAAATGCTTAACCTCGAATCGAAGGGGTTATGTGAAGCAGAAGATGGTTCTTGCGGTTCAGAAGGTACCGCAAATGACTATACCATAAAATTGATCAATGTTTTTCCTTATCCTGCCGAACCAAAAGCGGATGATGCAAAACCAGTTTATGCAAAGCTGATCGTTTCGAAATAATATCTTTTAATTTAAAAAAGGCAATTCATCATTGTGAATTGCCTTTTTCAGAAACGGTCAATAAATTATTCCCGACTTTCTTGAATTAATGAAGAAATGAGCGATTGATAATGAGTGTTTTCAAGTTAATTTAAGAAGTTGTTTAAAAATGATTTATTTGATTTCTGATTAGGATGAGTGAAAAAGCTAAATAATGCAATCCCATCCAAGTTTGTGCTTTAGTTTCAAAACGGACAAGCAATGCTTTAAAAGCATCTAGCCAAGCGTTTGTACGCTCGACTGAAAAACGTTCTTTGTATAATACATCGTCCATTAATGCTTGATTATCAGTGTTTTTTGAATTTCTTTTATTGAAATCAATATTAGCAATGATGCCATTAGACAAACAAAGCGTTCTGAATCCATCACTATCAAAGCCAGCGTCGGCATTTAAAAACAATCCGTCGATTTCTATTTTGGATTCCTTTAAATCTGCCAGCATTTTGGTGAAGAAAAATTCAATGTTAAAAAGGTCGTTATGGCTTCCTTCAATGGGTTGGGACATTGCTAAAGGAATCCCTTGTTTATCTGTTAAAAAGAGCGCATTCGTTGTCTTTGCCTTTTTGCGGGTTTGATAAGCTACAGCTTCTCCTCCTCTTTTGGCAGGAGTATGAGAACCATCAAACTGAACAGAAGACATATCTAAATTGGCCTTATTTAAAGCTAACAGATTCACCCACATTCGCTTTAATGAACCGTCTTTTGACCATTTGTTAAAATGGTAATAGATTGAATTCCAACGAATTAAAATCCTGCTACAAAAAGCTGACACTGGTAACTCTCGCCACTGGCAACCTGTTTTGAGCCGATAAATAATGGCTTTTACTATTTTCCATAAAGGTACTTTGGTCTTTCGACCAAAATTAGATTGACTCAAATAAGGCATTAGGTTTTTTGTAATGAACTTTTTAGATAATTTTACATACATGTTGCAGAGATGTTTTATTGTTAGTTGTGGTAACCAACAATTTACCGCTTTTGCAACATTTTATACCGCCTCTCTTTTGAGGTGACTTTTTAAACAACTTCTAAGAAATAAAAAGAGGGAATTTAATTTTTGACCAATACTTAATAATCTATTTTAGCTTACTCTTTTACGATTCCTCCACTGACTTTTTCACCGTTTTTATATTCATACTCCAAGGTAATGTTCCCTTCTGTGTCGTAATATTTAAAAATACCATCCTGAACATCGTTTTTGAATTCGATCTCTTTTTGTAATTTTCCGGTTCTGTCGTAATGCCTGTTGACACCATTCAATTTTCCCATTTTATAAACCCTTTCTTCTTTCTTTCTGCTTCCGTTTTGGTAAGTTATCCAGTTTCCGTCGAAAACGCCATCTTTATAAAACGCCTGAAGTTCCACATGTCCCTTGTCCGTGAGAACGAGATAAAGGCCATCAGGTTTGCCAGACAAATAAGAGCTGACACTTTTCACCCTTCCATCTGGGTGGTAAGTGGTCCATGTTCCGGTTTTTAAGTCGTTTAACACTTCTCCGCTTTCAATAAGAACATTGTTTTCCCCATATTTTTCCATCTTTTTAATTGGGGTACCTTCAATTTCAGTGACATTATAGCCATTAGCATCGACAGGACCAACGGGAATACTGATGTTCTCGTCGGAGGAAGAATTTCCATCCATATTTTTATAAACAGTATATCCTAGCAAAAGAACAACAGCAACAGTAAGTGCAATATTGATAGGGTCTTTCATAAAATATTATTTTTAAAATTAAATAATTAATTGGTTCTAAAATAGCGCTCTTCTTGTCTTGGAAAAGCAAATATACTACCTGTGCGACCTTAAAAAAGAGCCAATTTAATTTTCGACGCAAAATTAATGGTTTTGTTCTTTTTTACAAAAACGATAAGTTGAATTTTGAGATAAAGGTGAGTTTTAAAACAATTTGGAAGCATAGCAACCTGCCTCGGGTTTGAGTTATCTTTACTTTTTTTCTTCTTCTGAAATTGGAATCAAAATCCCCATTTCCAATGCAAACCCTCGATTGACAAAAGAATTGAATGGTGTTTTGATAATATCAATTAAACCGTAATCATAACGAATGTCAATGCTGGTTCTAAACTTGTTCGCGATAGTCTTTTCGATTCCAAAACCAACAGTAAAGGCAATGTCGAATCTCCTGATTGGATATTCCTGAAAATCTAGTTTTTTATAGGTAGCATCATTGGTCCAAATATCACCGCTCGTTTCAGCAGCATTTATGCCAATGGCATAGCCAAAATTGGGGCCTCCGAACACCATAAGATTTACCCAGTTATTATTTTGTGATAATTTCAATAATAAAGGCATTCTGATGTAATTGATAATGCTCGTATGAATCGTAGGGATACTTGAACGCAATTGATAGTGGGATCGATTTTGTCGGAAGGCGATTTCTGCCTGAAGTGCTAAAATTTCGTTTAGTTTATATTCTCCAAATACCGAAACACCAGGGTTTAGTGTTGGCCGAAGTTTTTTGGAAAAGAAATCCTGCTTTTCTACGAGTGGAGCACCAATCGTACTGATATGCCCTTTAATGCCAATTGAAAGTTGACTGATTCCTTCCTTGCTGAAAGTAATGAGAAAAATAAAAAAGCAAATTTGTTTAAAAGTGGGTTTCATTTTGAAAACAGTGAATTGGGAGATTTAATGATTTAACGATTATTTTTAAGTTTTCATACCTGAATCCCAAAAGAATAATTTATTCTTTCAAATTCATAGAAAACCATTCAGTATACAATCAATAAATTTTTTGGAAAGCCCTTTATTAGACAAATATTACCATAAGATAATAATAAATTATTGATATTCAATGGACTAATACTAATTTAACAAGTTTTGTCCGTCATTTATGATAAATGTGAAGATCTTTGGTTTAACGCAAAAAGCCTATTTTTAGGCATTGTAAAAAATCAGAAGATATTAGGTAATATTATTTTTTAAGTATTGATTTGCCAACAGAATAGTTTGTTTTGTTTCATAAATTTTTAATCAAATGAATCTCTTGAAATTGAACTTCTTTAAAATACTCACTTTTGTTTACTTTCTTTTGCCCATCATAAGTTGGAGCCAGAATCCCTCTTTTAACAGGCAAGATACCCTTCGCGGGTCAATCACCGAAGAACGTGCCTGGTGGGATTTGACTTACTACCATTTAGATGTTAGCGTTCATCCAAAGGACAGTAGTTTGCATGGAATTAACACCGTGCAATTCAAAGTGCTGGATGAGCACCAGGTCCTGCAATTGGATTTGCAACCACCTATGCAAATTGACAAAGTAGAGCAAAACGGGCGGAATCTTTCTTTTAAAAAAGATGGAAACGCATGGTTTATACAATTTCCTGAAAAACTAAAAAGAGGTAACCTTGAAGAAATCCAGGTCTTTTTTAGTGGTCAGCCAAAAGTTAGTACCCGCCCTCCCTGGGAAGGTGGTTTAACCTGGAAAAAAGGAAAAAGCGGAAAAGACATTGTAACGACCACCTGTCAGGGTGACGGAGCTTCGTTGTGGTGGCCCTGTAAGGACCACATGTATGATGAACCAGACAGTATGCTGATCTCAGTGACTGTTCCAAAAGGTTTGATGGATGTTTCAAATGGTCGATTACGTGGAATCGATGAACACAAAGATGGTCGAAAAACTTTTCACTGGTTTGTAAATAATTCGATCAGCAATTATGTGGTCAATCTCAATATTGCTGATTACGTTCATTTTTCTGAAAAATACAAAGGAGAAAATGGCCTTTTGGATTGCGATTATTATGTTTATCCTGAAAACCTGGAAAAAGCAAAAAAACAATTTAAAGATGCCATCAGAATGTTGGAAGCTTTTGAACATTGGTTTGGCCCATACCCGTTTTACGAAGATGGCTACAAACTAGTTGAGGTTCCGTACCCTGGCATGGAGCACCAAAGTTCAGTGACTTATGGCAATGGTTACGTGAATGGCTTTGGTGGAAGAGATTTGAGTAACACCGGACAAGGTTATAAATTTGATTTTATCATCATCCACGAGTCCGGTCACGAGTGGTTTGCCAACAGTATCACCTACAAAGATGTAGCTGATATGTGGGTTCATGAAGGATTTACTGCTTACTCCGAAAACCTGTTTCTCGATTATCACTACGGAAAAGAAGCGAGTGCTGAATACGTTATCGGTACGCGTGAAAACATTCAAAATGATCGCCCGATCATCGGTATTTATGATGTGAATTATGAAGGTTCAAGCGATATGTATTACAAAGGGGCCAATATGTTACATACCCTTCGTCAAATAGTTGATGATGATGAAAAATGGAGACAAATGCTTCGCGAACTTAATGAAATGTATTACCACCAAATAGTCACAAGCGCTCAAATTGAAGGCTACCTAAGCGAAAAAGTTGGCCATAATATGGAACCATTTTTCACTCAATATCTGCGTGATACCCGCATTCCGGTCTTTGAATATTTTTTTCGGGATGGAAAGTTCCTGTTTCGCTGGAGCAATTGTATTCCAACTTTTGATATGCCGTTAAAAATTACTTTGGATGGTGAAATGCTTTGGCTGGAACCAAGATCATTTTGGTCAGAAATGCCGGTTGAGGAAAAAAAACAACATGTTGTCAATGTAGATCGTAATTTTTATGTTGCTGTTTTTGATTTAAAAGAAAGATGAAAATCGTAATAGCGAGTTTTAAAATAAAGCTATGAAAATAAAACGATTGATGTTGTTGCTAAGTTACTGGTTGTCAACGGGTTTAAATGCACAGGAAATTGAAATTGAAGCTCCAAAGCTGGAAGTTGTCATCAAAGCTTATACTAACTTTTTATACTTTAATTCTCAATATAATCCTCGTCCATACGATTTCAGTCCAGAATTTTTCAGGTTTTGGGGAATCACACCTGCTGTCTCTTTCAGAGCTTACGAAAGTCCCATAATTCAGGAAATTGAACCCAAATATTGGTCATCCAACAGCGAAGATGGAAATATTAAAGAATATGAAGTTGGTCTGAGATACGAACTGTGCTGGTATTTAAAAAACGAAATTGTACCTGGGGTGCGGTTTCGGTGGGGCGGCTCCAGCCGATTTTATTATTACCATGCTGACGTCAGTTCAGGATTCAACGGATTTCCAACAATAGCCCAAAACGGAGGTTTTGAATTGTCACTGGTGGCACATTTGGAATTCCGAATTTTTAAAAAAATAATAGTAGAAATCAACACCTCCAATTTAAATGTAAACTTTGAAATCGACGATCAATATATTGATAATCCTGGTTTGACGGAAAACCAAAAAACCTCAACTGGATTTGATTTTGAAGCCTTTAATCAACGAATTTTACGGATCGGAATCGGTTATGAATTCTAGATATAACGAATAATAATTAAAAATCAGATGTACAAAGAGATCAATCCGGATACCTGGAAAAGGAAAGCACTGTTTGAGTTTTTTAAAGGATTTGATGATCCATTTTTCAATATATCTTCAAATCTGGATGTAACACAACTTTATCTTTTTTGTAAAAAATATAAACAGTCTTTTTTCTTATCCAACCTATTTTGTGCTTTGGAAACGGCAAATGAAATTCCAGCGTTTAAAATGCGATTATTGGACGGAAAACTGGTTGAATATGATGAAATCAATATCGGTTCAACCATTTTACACGATGACGAAACTTTTTCTTTTTGTTATTTCGGCAGAGATTCTGATATCATTGAATTCAATAGAAAAGGAAAGGAAAACATTGAAAAACAAAAGTATTCAAAAAAATTGGAGCCAAGGCTCAACGAACTCAATGCCGCCCATTGTTCTGTGATTCCATGGATCACTTTCACCAGTTTCAAACATGCCAAAAATTTTGGAAAGGGAGATACCATTCCAAAGATCGTTTTCGGAAAGCTATTTGATGAAAATGGTCGAAAAAAAATGCCGGTTTCGATTGAAGTGAATCATGCGATGATGGATGGATTTCATGTTGGAAAATATTTTGAAAAGTTTCAGGAAAGGATCAATAGTCTTTAGTTAATTTTAAGGCTTTTCATGCTATTCAAATCAGACAACTTGCTCAATTAACTTTTCCAAATGCTCATTTCGTTTTCGACAAAATCCGAAAATAGATTACTTTTATTAGATGGAAACGATAAATAAAAAAAATGACCTGGTGCAACGAAATGTACCACTTGAAATGTCTGCTGATGAATTTCGTCGCGTTGGACATGACCTGATCGAACAAATCGCAGCATTTTTAGAAGAACTTCCACAAGGGAAAGTAACTAAAGGCGAAAAGCCAAAAGAAATAAAAGCACTGATCGGGGAGGGCTCTTTGCCTTCAAAAGGTGTTTCAGCGGAGCAACTTTTTAATAAAGTCCCAAAGATTTTATTTGAACATTCTTTGTTTAACGGGCATCCAAAATTTATGGGATACATCACCTCCTCAGCCGCGCCGATTGGCGCTTTGGGAGATATGCTGGCCGCGACCGTAAATCCCAATTGTGGCGGTTATAATTTATCACCGGTTGCCACGGAAATCGAAAAACAAACGATACAATGGATTGCTGAATTGATTGGTTATCCGGCAAACTGTGGCGGTATTTTGGTAAGTGGTGGCAACATGGCTAATTTTGTTGGTTTTCTGGCTGGAAGGACTGCCAAAGCAAATTGGGACATCAGAAAAGATGGGGTACACTCCAAATCTGGAAGATTCGTAGCTTATTGCTCTACTGCTGTCCATACCTGGCTGGAAAAAGGCATGGATATTTATGGTTTTGGAACAGATTCTATCCGAAAAATTGAAACTAATAGTCGCTTTCAAATGAAAGTGGATGATTTGGAAAGTCAAATTGAAAAGGACATCGAAGCTGGCTTTATTCCATTTTTGGTCGTTGGAACTGCAGGTTCTGTGAGTACGGGAGCAATTGATCCTTTGATTGAAATAGCAGCGATTTGCAAAAAGTATGATCTCTGGTTTCACGTTGATGGCGCTTACGGTGCACCAGCCGCGGTTTTGCCCGAAGCTTCAGAGCAACTAAAAGCATTGTCAGCAGCAGATTCTGTTGCCGTTGATCCGCACAAATGGTTGTACAATCCGTTGGAAGCGGGTTGCACTTTAGTTCGAAATCCTAAATATTTGATAGACACTTTTAGCTTCCATCCTGAGTATTATAATTTCGATAGCAATGAAGAAGATCCTTCCATCAATTTTTATGAATATGGCCCTCAAAATTCGCGTGGGTTTCGAGCTTTGAAAGTATGGTTGGGGATTCAGCAAGCTGGTCGAGAAGGTTTTGTCCATATGATTCGGGATGATATTACTTTGTCAAATATTTTATTCAAATTGGTTTCTGAAAACCCTGAATTTGAGGCTTTTACGAATGATTTGAGTATTGTAACTTTTCGATATACTCCCAATGATTTGGAGTTGAATGACGAAATAAGAGAGCAATATCTCAATAAATTGAATGAGTCGTTAGTCACCGAATTACAAGCCAATGGCGAAGCTTTTTTATCGAATGCAATCATTGACGGAAAGTATTGTCTACGAACTTGTATCGTTAATTTTCGAACAACTTTGAAAGATATTGAAGCTATTCCTGAGATAGTTCTTCGGACAGGGAAAACAATTGACATCAGATTGCATCAGTAAGTCAGATGTACGGATTCTACTTTTTTTAAACAGGCTTTTCATTTTATTAGTCAACCCATGTTAACTGATATCGTTTCTCACTGAATCTTCAACCCGGTTATTTATCCATTACCAAGTCTTGAATTATTATAACGACGCTATCATTTATTTGAAAGGCAGAGTTTAAAAATACTATGACCTATAAATGAGTAAAGGGATACTTACTTGAGTGATATGATCGCTGACTTAAGTATTTGGATTTCCAATAACATCTTTTTCTAAAAATCCAACAACTCAATATTAAGTCATTTCAATCATTCAAACACTCTGACTACTCAAATACTATGTCAAAGGGATTTAAAGCATTTTAGATTTGTACCATTACTTTAATAACTAATGCTTTAAAAATGAAAAATAACAAGACAAAGGATTTCTTTTTGATTCTAGCTATAACAGGTTCTTTATTTGGCTTATATCTTTTGGTACATCCGGAAAATGTCCCTGATGAAGAAGCATGCGAGTGCACAAAACCTGAAGTTGAAATACCAACTTTTATCATTCCTTAAAAAATATAAGCTATGTGCATTTTCGCCAGGTTTGCTAAAGTTGGAAAGAAAACAACTTCTTCTCAAACAAGAAATGGATTTTTGCAAGGTATATTTGCTGGTTACGACATGATCAATGTGATCAGCCTAATATTTTTAATTGTGGCTTTTTTAATATTATTCGCTGGAATAAAAATTGCAAAACCCGATGGCTTTTCAGGCATTGTGACGGATAGTTACGAAGGATGGCTTGGAATTTTGGTTGATGCTTTGCTTTTGTTTTCAATCAATTGGGCGCTTCGCCGCGAAGAAAGAAAACGTCTTTTGGGGCAGTTTGGTAGCGAAAGTAATGATTTTGCTTTGGATGCTACTCGGCAATTACGAAAAAAAGGATGGTTGACTGATGGCCGATTAAATGGAATTGACTTGATTCACGCAAATATGAATAATGTCAATTTGAGTAAGTCTAT
This sequence comes from Saprospiraceae bacterium, assembly GCA_965220465.1. Classification (GTDB taxonomy): domain Bacteria; phylum Bacteroidota; class Bacteroidia; order Chitinophagales; family Saprospiraceae; genus JAHDHW01. Next base: position 49,225 of record CBDCPZ010000018.1, read on the forward strand.
ATTGCAGGATGTAAATTTTAGTTACACCAATTTAGCCAATGCATCGCTCGTTGAAGCAGACTTGCAAGGAAGCAATTTTACGGCTTCGGATTTGAGCAACGCAGTTTGCAGGTGGACGGATTTTAGCAATGCCAATCTTCGTTGGGCAAATCTTGAAGGAGCGGTTCTCGATGGGGCCAATTTCGATGGCGCTGATCTTCGTTTTGCCAAATTGGGAAAGATTAATAAAGAAACAGTGAGTTTGGAAGGAGCGATCCTTTCTGAAAACCTGACGAATGAAGAAATCCATCTTGTTCAAAACAGTACAAAGCTTATGAGAAAATCATTGGATGAGTTTGCAAATGCTTTTTATCAAGAGCTTTTCAAAACCAATCCGGTTATAAAAACATTGTTTTTGACGAATATTAAAAGCCAGGCCAGAAAGTTTGCTCAGATGTTCGAATTGTTGGTGATTAGCCTCAATGACATCGAAAAGGTAATTCCATCGCTAAAAGCTTTGGGCAGAAGGCATAGCAATTACGGCATCAATGAAAGTCATTATGGGATTGTTGGCGGAGCATTGATCAATACATTGGATAAAAGTCTTGGAACTGACTTTACGGTAGATGTAAAAAATGCATGGCTAAAAACCTACGGAATAGTAACGATGATCATGATTGACTCCTCAAAAGGTTTGATCTAATTAGATACCCATCCCATTAATTCGGCATAGTTATTTAAGTAGTTTTAGCCTGTCAAATTGATTAATTTTACGGGCTTTTATTATTTAAAATGTAAAGAAGTAAAAAGGATGAAATGTAAAATTTAGAATAATTGATTTTTATAGAAACAATTTTCCTTTCAATTCTCTTTACCTTTTTACTACTTTACTGCTTGGACATATGCAAATATTCAAACAAATTATCGGATACGGTTTATTGATCCTTTTTATAGGAGGCTTAATCTATAAATTTAACGAAAGCATTTCCCATGTTCCTGGCAGTGAGTTCATTGTGCTGTTGGCCATTCTAATCCTTTTGATTCTTTTATTCGGAATAAGTCGAATTCTTCAGCATTAAACAGTTGTTTTTATAATTTTAGGAATTTGAAATTCAATATTTCTAAAACAATGAAAGCAGCGTACTACGAAGAATTTGGAAAAGCTATTTTTATAAAAGACATTCCTTATCCGCAGCTTACCGATGATGGCGTTATTCTAAAAGTAAAAGCCTCTGGTCTTTGCCGAAGTGACTGGCATGGCTGGATGGGACATGATCCGGACATTACTTTGCCACATGTGCCGGGCCATGAATTGGCTGGAGTTATTGAAGTAATCGGAAAAAATGTAAAAAAGTTTAAAACGGGCGATCGGGTAACCTTACCATTCGTTTGTGGCTGCGGAACATGCCGCGAATGTAAATCTGGAAATCAACAGGTTTGTGATCATCAGTTTCAACCGGGATTTACACATTGGGGGTCATTTGCAGAATTTGTGGCAATAAATTACGCCGATACCAACCTTGTAAAACTTCCAGAAAGCATTGATTTTGAAACTGCGGCGAGTTTGGGTTGCCGATTTATAACCTCCTTTCGTGCAATTGTAAAACAGGGCCAAGTGACTGGCGGCCAGTGGGTTGCCGTTCATGGTTGTGGAGGAGTAGGCTTGTCGGCTATAATGATTGCCAATGCTTTGGGAGCAAATGTGATTGCCATTGATCTTTCGGATTTCAAATTGAATTTTGCTAAGGAAATGGGAGCAGCGGTTGCTATAAATGCGAAAAAAGAAAAAGATGTTGTAGAAACAATCAAAGCCATTTCAAACGGCGGCGTTCACGTTTCAATTGATGCTTTAGGAAGTAAAATCACTTGTTTCAATTCTATTTCAAACCTTCGAAAAAGAGGTAAACACATCCAGGTTGGTTTGCTGGCAGGTAAACAGGCCAATCCTCAAATTCCAATGGAAAAAGTGATCGCCGGAGAACTGGAAATTATTGGTAGTCATGGCATGCAGGCCCACGCTTACCCTGAAATGCTCCAAATGATCGAAGCTGGAAAATTGCAACCTCAAAAACTCATTCAAAAAACCTTTAGTTTGGAGGAATCACCATCAGTATTGATGGAAATGGATACTTTTAAAAATGTAGGAATTACAGTGATCAACCAATTTTAAAATTCACCAGTTTCCAATAAAATACCGAAGAATTGCAAACCATGTCGTGAAGCATCGTAAATTAGCTCCACTTAAAGCGAAATCATGAAATTTGAAGATTACAGCATTGCTCCTAATATCAAAAAGAACCTCAACAAACTAGGTTTCAAACGGCCTACCGATATTCAATACAAGTCAATTCCGCCGATATTGAGAGGAGAGGATGTGCTGGCAATTGCTCAAACAGGAACCGGGAAAACCGCTGCGTTTGCCATTCCTGTAGTCAATATTTTGGATGAAAAAAAATCAAAGGCGCGGCGTCCCGATGGAATCAAATGCGTGGTGATGGTCCCAACAAGAGAGTTAGCGCTTCAAATTACCGAAGTATTTGAACAATTAGCGAAGCACACTAAAGTGAAAATATTTTGTGTGTTTGGAGGCGTTGAGCAGGCTCCGCAAATTGCTCGTTTACAAAAAGATATCGATGTTTTGGTAGTCACGCCCGGCCGAATGTTCGATTTGGTAAGTCAAGGGTATTTGAAATTGAATCGTGTTGAAGTCCTGATCTTGGATGAAGCGGACCTGATGCTAGATTTGGGTTTTATAAAAGATATTCAGGATATGATAAAGTTCTTACCGAAAAGACGGCAAACGCTTTTCTTTTCTGCAACGATTGATAGCAAAATCAAAAAATTGGCGTATTCGCTGGTGCATAATGCCATCCGCATTGAAATTTCTCCAAAAGACCGAATTTCCAAAAACATCAATCATTCCGTTGCTCTTATAAAAATGGATGACAAACGATTTTTCCTGGAACGATTTATTAATGAAAATCCCGAAAGTAAAATTTTAGTTTTTGTGCGTACAAAAGTTCGTGCTGAGCGTGTGAGCAAAGCGATGGAAAGGGTGGAAATTGAAACACAAACGATTCACAGCGATAAAGAACAAGAGGACCGGCTAGAAGTAATGAATCGCTTTAAAAAAGGCTTTTTTAAAATACTGATTGCAACGGATGTCAGTGCCCGCGGAATTGATATTCCCAATGTTGATTACGTGATTAATTACGATATTCCCGAGCAAGTTGAAAACTATGTTCACAGAGTAGGACGAACGGGTAGGGGAACCCAAAGAGGAAATGCAATTTCTTTTTGCAGCGAAGACGAAAAAGAAATGTTGATGAAAATCGAAGGCTATCTTGGCGTGCCTGTTGAAATCCTTGAAATTGACAAAAAGGATTACGAGACAACGATCCACTTCTCAAAAGATACCAACGAAAGCATCAAATCTTTGATGAAGGAAATTGAGGAATTTCAGGAAAAGAAAAAGAAGAAACGAAAGAAAAAATGATAATACTTCCAATTTCTAATCATTGGGCTAAAAGAAACTGAACTCAATTTTCTCTATAAAAAATAGGTGTTCATATAAAAATCGGTTGCTAACCCGACTTAATTTGCTTATTTTTTTTACTTTCAGTTTTTTTACAGCTCCATAGCTTTAAAAATCTTTATTTGACCTAAAACCAATCTACTATGAGAATCACCTTAGCCCTTTTAATCGCTTTTTTAATCGCTTCAATTTCCTCTGCTCAGATCAACGCCCGAATGTTTCAATATCCTGATGTTTCTCAAACTCAAATCGCCTTTGCTTATGGTGGAGATATTTGGACGGTAGCCAAGGAGGGCGGCATAGCAAACAAGCTAAGTTCACCGGCTGGGCAAGAAGTCTTTCCACGTTTTTCTCCTGATGGCTCAATGATTGCCTTTTCCGGAAATTATGACGGTAATATGGATATTTATGTTGTTCCAAGCGGAGGCGGATTACCAACACGAGTTTCGCATCATGGGATGACAGACCGCTTACTGGATTGGTATCCCGATGGAAATAGCCTGTTGTATGTTTCAAGCAGTGAAAGCGGCAAACAACGTTTTTCACAATTTTATAAAGTAGCGAAAGAAGGAGGGATGCCTGAAAAGTTGCCACTGGCTTATGGAGAGTTTGGCAGCCTTTCGCCAGACGGTAAAAAAATTGCATTTACAGACCGTTCGCGAATGTTCCGAACCTGGAAACGCTATAGAGGAGGCACTGCCGCTGATGTTTGGATATTTGACCTGGAAAGCTACGAATCAAAAAATATCACGGATAATATTGCCAATGATGAGTTGCCAATGTGGTCAGGTGATCAGATCTATTTCCTTTCAGATCAGGGAGTGGAAGGACGTTTTAATCTCTGGCTTTACAATATCAAAGAGGGGAAAAACAAACAAGTCACTTTTTTCAAAGATTTTGATGTACACTTTCCGGCCATCGGTCCCGAAGAGATTGTTTTTGAAGCAGGTGGCAAACTCCACCTTTATAATTTAAAAACGAAAAAAACAAATGAAGTCAAAATACAAGTGGTTACCGATCTGATTTCTATCAAGCCTCATAACGAAAGTGCCGAAAAATATGCTTCCAATATGTCTATCGCTCCGGATGGAAATCGCGTCTCTATTGAAGCGCGTGGAGAAGTGTTTTCAGTTCCTGCAGAGAAAGGGTATACTCAAAATTTAACGCGAACACCTGGTGTAGCGGAGCGTTTCCCGGCATGGTCACCCAATGGTCGTTATATTGCGTATTGGAGTGATAAAAGTGGAGAATATGAATTGACAGTTCGCGATCTTAAAGAGGGTTCCAAAGAAAAGAAATTAACGAGTCTCGGACCTGGTTTTCGTTATAAGCTTTATTGGTCTCCGGATAGTAAAAAACTCAGCTTTGTTGATCAAACCATGGTGATTTGGATATACGACATGGAAGCCAATACAATGAATCGGGTGGATCAGGATGTTTCTCTTTTCGAAGGAGGATTACGAAATTGGCGTGCAAGCTGGTCAATGGACAGTCAATGGCTGGCTTACAACAAAACCCTTGAAAATGGAAATTCTGCCATTTTTATTTACAATACGGTAAAAAAGGCAAGCAAACAGGCAACATCAGGTTTTTATTCTGACCTTGGCCCTACGTTCGGGCCAGATGGAAAATATTTGTTTTGTATGACAAACAGGACTTTCAAGCCTGTTTACAGTGATTTTGACAATTCGTGGTCTTATCCAAATGCGACCCAGTTGGCGGTAATTACACTTCAAGCTGATCTGGAATCTCCTTTGGCTATTGAAAATGATACAGTAGCCATCAAGCTGGATGAGGATCTTGCCGATAAAAAAGAAGAAAAAAAGGACAGCACGGATCAAGACAAAAAAGTTGAAGAAATAGTAAAAATTGATTTTGAAAATTTCGAAAGACGATTAGTTGTTCTGCCGCCAAAAGCAGGAAATATGAATCTTGTTGCTGCTACTTCAGGCAAAGTAATTTTTCAACGTTTTCCAAATTCCGGTTCGACTGATGAAAAGGCCAATTTGATGTATTTTGATTTAAAAGAACGGAAAGAAAAAACAATTATTGAAAATGTAAATAGATGTCAACTGAGCGCCAATGGTGAAAAACTTTTGGTACGACAGGAAAATAATTATGGAATCATTGAAGTGAAGGAAAGCCAAAAATTGGAAAAGACATTGACGTTCAGCGAGATGGAAATGACCGTCGATCCACGCAAAGAATGGGAGCAGATATTTCTTGATGCCTGGCGATTTCAGCGCGACTTTTTCTACGACAAAGGGATGCATGGTGTGGATTGGAATGCCATGAAAAAACAATATGGTGATTTGATCCAGTACGCGATTAACCGTAATGATGTCAATTATATTCTTGGGGAGTTGATCGGCGAATTAAATGCTTCTCATACTTATCGCGGCGGTGGCGACAATGAATCACCAAAGCGAAAAGCAGTAGGTTATTTAGGCGTAGATTGGGAAAAAGCAAACGGCCAATTTAAAATCAAAAAGATTATTCGCGGAGCAGATTGGGACAATGAAGTTCGCTCTCCGCTTGACGAACCAGGCATTAATGTTAAAGAAGGAGATTATATCCTCGCAGTAAACGGAATTGCACTTAAATGAATACGATGATCCATTATGCTGCATTTGAAGGGCTGTCAGACAAAGCCGTTGAACTGACTTATAACAGCATAATCCAAGTTGGGATAATGCAAAAACTAGCTGTTGTAAAAACCATGAGTAATGAAACGCGATCTTCGGAACCTTAGCCTGGATCGAAAGCAATAGAAAACGAGTTGACGAAGCTTCAGGAGGAAAAATCGGTTACATTTATGTGCCAAGCACCGGCAGAGATGGACAAAATGAACTGGTTCGGCAATTTTATGGACAATGGAACAAAGAAGGATTGATTATCGATGAACGATTCAATAATGGTGGTCAAATTCCGGATCGCTTTATTGAATTACTGAATCGTAAAACCGCTGGCTTACTGGGCGGTACGTGATGGTGAAAACTGGCAATGGCCACCAGTAGCTCATTTCGGTTCAATGGCGATGTTGATCAATGGTTGGGCTGGTTCAGGTGGTGATGCCTTTCCGGATTATTTCCGAAAAGCAAACCTTGGGCCGCTGATTGGAGGCCGTACATGGGGCGGATTGATTGGTATTTCCGGAGCGCCGACTTTGATCGATGGAGGTGTGGTTACTGTTCCAACTTTCCGCATGTACAATCCGGATGGCACCTGGTTCAAAGAAGGCCATGGAGTAGATCCCGATATTGAAGTGAAAGAAGATCCGACGGCGTTAGCGAAAGGAATTGATACGCAGCTTGAAGCGGCTATCGAGCAGGTTTTGAAACAAATGCAATCAAATGGCCCTATCCATCCAAAAGAGCCTGCAAGAGAGGATAGAAATAAGACGATTAAGCCATAAGTTTTTAAAAAGTTTTTTATAAAATAACTTTTCAACTTCCTAAAAGAGAGGTTCAGTAACTGAAGTTAAGCATTGATCTTGAATGGATAGTATTCGGCTTTGGTTGAACTCCTCTATCTCCTCTTAGAAAGAGGAGAATCTTTCAAAAAGTCCCTCTCTTAAGAGGGATTTAGGGAGTTCAAAACAAGCTTGTATATTATTTCCTGCGCAGAATCAGTCAGTATTTATAAAAATCTACTGAATCTCTCGCATCAGTTTTTTAGAATTTGATTATCTATGAAAAGCAGCTATGATTTTTATAATTCTATTCAAATGAAGAAATTATTTTACTTGCAGAATTCAATTTCTAATAAAACGTTTGGCTTTTTCTTTCTGTCCTTTATTTTTTACCAGGCTGCGCTTCTCCATATCGTCATATTGAGCCACACAGCATGGAATATTATGCACGGCCTGAGACATTGTACGAAGGCAATATTGAAATAACGTATCGTTACAATGTCTTGGAAAATGCCAGTAACAAAAAATACGCGAGAATGGAAAGAAGGGAAGGGGTTAGCTTGCTTGCGGTTCGAATTGCGAATTATGGAAACGACACGTTGTTTTTTCCGGACGATATATTAATCGAATGCCAAAAAGCATTGTATTTTTCCGCTTAAAATGGAAGATGCCATTGATGTTTTTATCCAGGATCATCCCGATGTTTTGGATGAACTTGGCGGCGTAGCTGGCGAAGTTGGAGCAATTAACGCAAGTTGGGGATGGGCTTTACCCATTGCAGCATCAATACCCAGTATCATCAATTCAACCGTTGAGGCTAAAGCAAATGATCGTTTTATCAATGAAATGCTGGAATATTACCTCGTTTATAGCAATATTCCTCCGGGCTCAACGGTCAGTGGCCTGTTAGCTTTGCCTGTAGCACCTAACACTCCTTTGTTTTTTGTAAAAAGATAATTCTTCAAATTATAAATATTTATTTTAAACAATATTTGTAAAAATTGTTTATATATTGCATGAATATGTTAGACAATATAAAAACAAAGTTTACAATCAAGGATCTTGAAAATTTATCAGGAATCAAAGCGCATACCATTCGGATTTGGGAGCAACGATATAATATCCTTCAACCACATCGGACGGAAACGAATATCAGATATTATGATCTCAAGAGCCTTCAAAAATTACTGAATGTAAAATTGCTTAATGATAGTGGAATAAAAATTTCCAAAATTGCAGCCTTTTCACCAACTGAATTATCCCTAGCAGTAAAAGAACAAATTGCATTAATCAAAAAAGAGGATGCAGCAATCAATTCGTTCAAATTAGCTATGCTCAAATTTGATCAACAGTTATTTGAACAGACATACAATCAGCTTTTAGCACATAAAACGGTAAGGGAAATCTTTTTGGAATACTTTGTTCCACTTTTAAATGAAATTGGATTTTTATGGCAGTCAAACACTATCTCACCAGCGCAAGAGCACTTTGTCTCTAATCTTATCAAGCAAAAGTTGCATTCCAATATTGAACGTTTGCAAGTCAATACTCCTGAGAATACTGACAAAATGTTTGTTTTATTTTTACCCATAAATGAAATCCACGAATTGGGGCTTCTATATATTCACTATGAAATTTTATTAAGAGGGTTTCATTCGATTTATCTTGGACAAAGTGTTCCGATTCAAAGCCTTGAATCAATTTTAGACACTTTTGAAAATCTTGTTTTCATTTCCTATTTTACCGTCAAACCTACAGTTGAAAATCTTCCCGAATATTTGGAAGAATTTAATAATAAAGTCTTAACTGAAAAAAAGGATACAGAATTATGGATTTTAGGAAACAAACTGAAAGAAGTTGAATCACTTTCCTTACCCAAAAAAGCAAAGTCATTTAACTCTATAAAAGAAATGTGCGAAAAAATCTAAATTTTTCTAAACATTTGTTTAACGCTTATGTTTCCAAGCCTAAACAAATTAAAAGTGAAAATAGCAATAATCGGTTCTGGTTTTTCTTCCTTGTCAGCTGCATGCTACCTTGCCAAAAGTGGCCATCAAGTGGAAGTTTACGAAAAAAATGATACCCTCGGAGGAAGAGCAAGGCAATTCAAGCAAGATGGTTTTACCTTCGACATAGGTCCTTCCTGGTATTGGATGCCAGATGTTTTTGAACGATTTTTTAAAGATATTGGAAAAAAACCTTCGGATTTTTACGAGTTAATAAAATTATCTCCAGCCTATAAAGTATTTTTTGGAGAAAATAACTCCACGCTGATTCCAGATAGCAAAGAAGCAATCATTGCTGTATTTGAAAAGAAGGAAAAAGGAGCAGGCGCTAAATTGGAGCAATTTCTGAAAAGCGCTGCTTTTAATTATGAAACTGCAATAAAAGACCTTGTTTACAAACCCGGAATTTCTCCGACAGAGCTGGTTACCACCAAGACCATTTCCAAACTCAATCAATTCGTTTCAACTGTAAGCGCTCAAGTCAGAGCAAATTTCAAAAACCCTGATTTAAGACAGATTTTAGAATTTCCAGTCTTGTTTTTAGGGGCAAAACCTACCAATACTCCGGCTTTCTACAATTTTATGAATCATGCAGATTTTGTGCTGGGAACCTGGTTTCCAAAAGGGGGAATGTATTCGGTGACGGAGGCTATTGTCACCATGGCAAAAAGCCTCGGTGTTACGTTTTTTACTGATAGTGATGTCCAAAAAATCGCTGTGGAAGATGGTGAAGTACGGGGCTTGATGGTTAATGGAAAATTGATAAAATCTGATTACGTTTTAAGTGGAGCAGATTACCACCATACTGAGCAATTGCTTGATGATCGATATCGAGCCTATTCTCAATCTTATTGGAAAAGTAGAACTTTTGCGCCTTCTGCATTGCTGTTTTTTTTGGGGATTGATAAAAAACTGAAAAATGTAGAGCATCACAATTTGTTTTTCGATAAGGATTTTGAAGGACATGCAAAATCGATTTATGACACGCCTGAGTGGCCTGCTGCTCCTCTTTTTTATGCAAACATTACCAGTATCACAGAAGAAGAATTAGCTCCCGAAGGGAAAGAAACTGCATTTTTTCTAATCCCCTTGGCGCCAGGACTTGAAGATACAGCGGAATTGCGAAACAAATATTTTGAAATGATTATGGATCGCTTTGAAGATTTGACTCAGCAGGATGTTAGAAAACATATCGTTTTGAAAAAATCTTATTGCGTCAATGATTTTAAAAAGGATTACAATTCCTACGGAGGAAATGCCTACGGGTTGGCTAATACCCTGATGCAAACTGCCTTTTTGAGGCCAAAAATAAAAAGTAAAAAAGTGAAAGGATTATACTTCGCAGGACAATTGACGGTGCCGGGACCTGGTGTGCCGCCTGCTTTGATTTCAGGAAAAATTGCTTCGGAATTAATTATTAAAGATTTAAAAAAGGCCAGAAAATATGAAGTCTCTGTTTGACACCCTTTCATTTCAATGCAGCAAAGAAGTTACGTCTACTTACAGCACTTCTTTTTATTTTACCTCTCGCTTGTTGGCATCATCGATTCGTGGGGACATTTTCAATATTTATGGTTTTGTTCGATTTGCCGATGAGATAGTTGATTCATTTCACGGGTATGAAAAAGAATACCTTCACAATAAGTTTGAAAATGATGTTTTTGAGGCGATTGAGCAAAAGATCAGCCTGAATCCAATTCTGAATTCTTTTCAACATACAGTCAATAAATATGAAATTGATCCGGAATTGATAAAGTCATTTTTGGATAGTATGCGAATGGACTTGCACAAAAAGAACTATCTTTTGCAAAGTGAATACGAGCAATATATTTATGGATCAGCTGATGTTGTTGGCTTAATGTGTTTGACTATTTTTGTAAAAGGTGACAAAGAAAAATACGAAGCACTGAAAGACTCCGCGATGCGTTTAGGATCAGCGTTTCAGAAGGTAAATTTTCTCAGAGATTTGAAAGATGACACGGAAGATATGAATCGCAGTTATTTTCCCGGAGTTGATTTCAATCGATTTGACCATGAAGATAAAGTAAAGATTATTCAAGAGATAGAGGAGGATTTCAAAGTAGCATACGAGGGAATAATTCAATTGCCAAAAGAAGCCAGATTTGGTGTTTATACCGCATATATTTTTTATAGTAGTCTTTTAAATAAGCTAAAAAAAGCAAATATTCATTCCATAATGGAAACGCGGGTGAGAATTCCTAACTACTCAAAATTTATGCTTGTAATCCGCTCTTTTGTTAGTAATAAATTAAATTTAATTTAGCACATGTTTTTCATTATCATATTCGCCACTTTCGTTTTTATGGAATTTGTTGCCTGGTTTACGCACAAATACGTAATGCATGGTTTTTTGTGGAGTTTGCATAAAGATCATCATATAAAAATGCCTGAGCAGCAGAAATCTTTTTTTGAAAGGAATGATTCCTTTTTTGTGATATTTGCGATTCCGGGATTTAGTTTTATTCTTTTGGGGACAGTCTTTGGCTTTGAATTGTTATTACCCTTCGGTATTGGAATTGCAACGTATGGATTAGCTTATTTTCTGATGCACGATATATTTATTCATCAACGGCTTAAGCTTTTTCGTAAGTCTGATAATGCTTATTTGAAAGCAGCCCGCAGAGCGCATAAAATGCACCACAAGCATATTACAAAAGAAGATGGAGAGTGCTTTGGAATGCTTTTCTTTCCATTTAAATATTTGAAAAAAGAACTTAAATCTGAGTAAATGTCGTTATACTTATTGCTCAACCTGGGTTCTATTTCCGTTCCGTTTTTGTATAGTTTTCATCCAAAATTAAAGCTATTCCGGAAATGGCAATTTATCTTTCCTTCTATCTTGTTTACGATGTTTTATTTTATCGTTTGGGATATTATTTTTACAAAAAACGGAGTTTGGGGATTTAATGAAACGTATCATTCCTCCATTGAAATTTTTAGCCTTCCTCTAGAAGAATGGCTATTTTTTATTTGCATTCCCTATGCTTGTATCTTTTTACATTATGCACTGTTACATTCCTTTCCGGAAAGCAGGTTAAGTCCAAAAATCACCAATTATTTATCTGTAACTTTAGCATTTTTGTTGATTGTTGTTGGATTTTTATTTTATGGAAAAGCGTATACTTTGGTCAATTTTTTAGTTGGGGCAATTTGGTTGCTGATTGTGAACAAGTTTCACCAAAAATTATTGCAACGCTATTTTCTGACCTTTTTGGTCATGATTATTCCTTTTTTGCTAATAAACGGAATATTAACGGGCAGCTTTATAGAAAATGAAGTTGTTTGGTATAATAACAGCGAAAACCTGGGAATCAGGGTTTTTACCATTCCAATTGAAGATTTTGTTTATGCCTTTTCTTTAATTTTATCCTGCCTTTTTATTACCGAAAAACTAGAATTGCAATTTGGTAAAAAGCAAGAACTTTCAACAGCGATCTAAATAAAAAATGAACAATGCGCTGAAAGTGCATTGTTCATTCAAAATATTCTTCTTAAACCTAGCCTTGATGAATATTGAAAACCCGAAGGCTGTCGCTCACGATTTGATCTCCTCCTTGTGAGATGACTTCCTCGATAGTTAAATTTTCTTCACGACCAAGTGTATAAAAAAGGTAATCATCTTCCAGTTTGGCTTTAGGCCGATAACAAACCACAAGGTCAGTAAACATGTTATAAGCACCTTTGGTCTGTGCTATTTTATCTTCTGTTTGTGTACCTTTTTTATAGGAACCAAGAAGGAAAGAACTACAATCCCATTCTTTACCGCTGTTGTCGATATAGCTTTTAGCAGCCATTACCTGACAGCCTGCTGACCATGTTTCTCTTCCATCAGTTCCTATGCCAGTCCCATGAATATTGATCGTTGTATTGGGTTGGTTATCAATTCCTTTTTGGACATCAGCTTCGGTTAGTCTGTTGTCATTATTTTTATCTCTAAAGACTAAAACTCCTCTGTTATAAGGATTCAAACCCTGATATAATTTGTTATCATTTGAAACCTTATGCCAGCCAAACCGGAATTTATGTTGTCCTTCCACTAAAAAGGCTTCATCTGCCCTTCCAGCCATATGCGCACTTGGGTCGGTCGATCCCCAAAATTTAAAGACCATTCCATTGATTAAAAGAATGAACAAGTCATCGTTAATACGTCTTTCTTGCTGATTATCTTCATTTCTACGGATTCCAATTAAATGAGTGTCTTTAGAGTCAAAATTCCAATCCTGAATTTTTAAAGTATCAACCGATCCATTTCCTGATGAATTGAGTTGATCAACCTTTTTATTGATGGTATCGATGATAATGTTAGATTCTTTGAGGTAATGATTTTTACCATTTTTAAGCATTGACATCCATTTGTTAAATTCGTCACTTGGCCGTCCGCGTGTCCATTTGTCTGCCTTTTTGCCATTGGTTTGCCAACCCTTCATGGATTTCCATGTATTTTCATCCACAATGCCATTTGGGATACTGTTGGCGTTTTGTCCATGCGTCCTTTCGTATTCCTGAAACAGCCTGACACCGGCTTGTGTTCCGTAGCCGAAGAAGCCATCAATATTGTAGGATTCCGGAAGAATACCGATGTTAACCAAAAAGGATTGTAAAGTTTTCACAGCGGTTCCTTTCAATGGTTTTAGATCAACCCATTTAAAAATATCTCCATGCCTTAGCTTTGTATTTTTTTCCTTCATGGTATTAGGGATTCTTTTATGGTACAGGCTGAGTAACGGCTTTATCTTTTCAACAGAAATGGAGCTTTCATCAAAATGTCCTAGATAAAGCTTTTGCTTCATCGTTTCCTCAGTAATTACCATTTCAGGAAGCTTTTTGACTTCAGGTTTGGTGATGGGAACTTCTTTTTTTGGTTGAGGAGTTGGAGTAGGTTTTGGTTTGGAAGTGGTTGTGGACTTTGGTTTTTGTGGTGTTTTTTTCTTTTTGCCACCAAAGAGACCCTTTAAAAATTCGATAATCTTTTGAATGAAATTCATGATTTTTTGTTTTTAATTTAATCCCTTCTAAAAGAAATAAATTGCAAATAGCAGCATTTTCTCACGAATTAAATATAAGGAAAAAAGGTCATATTGTTTTCTTTTATAGTCATTTGATTGTTAAAACCATTTCAAAGTATCTCAATTAACTTTTTGGACCATAAATCCGGGTTTTCAAGCATCGGATAATGACCTGTTTTTTCCAACCAATACAAATTGCTTTTAGGGACCAAATCGTGTAAAGTGGCAGCAATTTTTTTAACGGCAACAATGTCTTCAGTTGCCCAAAAAATATTAATTGGGATGTTCGTATTTTGAAGTGCTCCAAGCCAGCGAGTTCGGAATCGTTTCCTTTCCGAGATATATTGTGTCAGTTGATGCATCACGTTTTTTCCGTTTTGAAGATTGAGCATTTTCCATAAAATATCGAATTCATCTAAGTCTACTTTGGATTTATCGTACCACAATTTTTTCATGTTTCTGATGAAAAGATTTCGGCTGGCAAACTGAGCCACGATTGGCCCTGAAAATTTGTTGAGGAGCAATCTCTGGATAGGACGGAGTTGTGATAATTCAATCAAAATACTTCCGTTGCAAAGTGTCAAACTTTGGATTTTGATGTTTGTAAAACCTGCATTATTTCGAGCAATTATTTCAGTTGCTACACTGGTTCCGTAATCGTGTGCTAAAATATGTACATTTTTCAAACCCAATTTTTCCCAAAGTTTTAATGTAATTTCAGCTTGCTCAATCAATGAATAGGAATAATCCAAGGGTTTGTCGGAAAAACCAAAACCCAAATGATCATGAATGATAATTCTAAAGTGTTTGGAAAAAATCGGGAGCACCTTAAAATAGTCATAAGATGCGGAAGGATAACCGTGTAAAATACACAAAACTGCTTCAGCTTGTCCTTCGTCAATAACAAATATTTGATGATTTTGGACTTGAAGATATTTTCCTGAGTTTTGCCATTGTTCGAAAGTCATTTTTTCTTTTAAACATAAGCAATAATTCAAACAACATTTTCAAATGCACTTCTTAACTTTGGGCTCAACCAAAAATCCGCTCAATGACCAATAAAGAAATAGCGCAAAAATTCAACGATTTGGCAAAGATCATGGAGTTCCATGATGAAAATCCATTTAAAATCCGGTCCTACGCCAATGCGTATTTACAACTTAGAAAAATTACAACGCCATTTTCTGAAATGTCAGATGCTGAGATTGGCGGAATCAAAGGGGTTGGAAACGCAATTAGCGGTAAAATCCGTGAATTGGAAACATCGGGGGAGTTAGAAGCTTACAAAAAATATAGCGACATCACACCTTCTGGCGTTCGTGAAATGCTTTCGATAAAAGGCTTTGGGCCTAAAAAAGTCCGGGTGATCTGGAAAGAATTAGGAGCTGAAAGTATCGGGGAATTGCTTTACGCTTGCAACGAAAATCGGTTGATTGAATTGAGTGGTTTTGGTCAAAAGACGCAGGAAGATCTGAAAAATAAACTGGAATATTTTTTACGATCAAAAGATAAATTTCATTATGCAAGCCTCGAATCAATTGCAAATGAGGTCACAGCATTTTTGAAAGCACAAATTCCGGATTCAAAAATTGAATGGGTTGGCGAGATGCGCAGGAGAATGACCATCGTTAAAAAAATTGAAATTTTAGTTGCAACAGAAAAGGATATCAAATCCGTCGTTGAATCAAAATTGAGCATTGAATCAGAGGATGAATCTTCGTTTTCTTGCCGAACGGAGAATAATATTCCAGTCAAAATATATCAATGTAAGGTTTCAGAATTCGGTTCTAAATTATTTCGATATACCGGGAACCGTGAATTCATTGATGCTTTTTTGGATAAAGCAGGGGCGCTGGATTTTAAAAATATCGCTGATGAAACAACCATTTTTGAAAAAGCCGGAATTGAATTTGTCGAACCGGAATTGCGGGATCGTACAGATTTAATTGGTATTCCTCAGCCTGTTTTGGTTCTGGAAAATCAAATCAAAGGAGTGATCCATTCTCACACAACATACAGCGATGGGTTAAACACTTTGCGTGAAATGGCTGAATATTCGCGAGATTTGGGTTTTGAATATATCGGTATTACAGATCACTCGAAAGCAGCTTTTTATGCAAATGGACTGAAAGAAGATCGTGTTTTGCAGCAAATGGAAGAGATTGATCAACTCAACAAAGAAATGGCTCCTTTTCGAATTTTTAAAGGGATTGAGTCTGATATTTTAAACGATGGCTCTTTGGATTATGAGGAAGATATTTTAAAGCAATTCGATTTTATCATCGCATCCGTCCATACTAATTTGAAAATGGATGAAACCAAAGCCACCAACCGTTTAATTACTGCTATCGAAAATCCGTATACGACTATGCTTGGCCATCCGACCGGAAGACTATTACTTTCCCGTGAAGGATACCCAATTGATCATATGAAGGTAATTGATGCTTGTGCTGAGAACAATGTTGTGATTGAATTGAATGCAAATCCATATCGTTTGGATCTTGATTGGACATGGATTCCTTATGCAATTGAAAAGGGGGTAAAAATCTCTGTCAATCCGGATGCGCATAGTCTTGGAGGAATAAAAGATATTCATTTTGGCGTATTGGCTGCGAGGAAAGGCGGACTGACCGCAGATCAATGTTTGAATTGCCTGACGGAAAAAGAGTTTGCTGCTTTTTTAGGGAGGTAGCTATATTTTCATAGATTGTTTTGAAAAAAAGAACATTGTTTTAGTTGTAAATTGTTGATTTACTGGCGTTTGTGTTTTATTTTTAAAGATTGTTGTTTTTGATTTTTAAGATGTAAATAAAGAAATAAATATCGTTAACATCTCATTAACAGTGACTTTCTGGCTGAGATTATATCTTTGTAATCGCATATTGATTATGGCATGTATTTCGCAATATGTTAATTTTAACTATTATTTGAAAAAATAAATTATTTTTGCAAACTCAATAAATTTAGTAATCTCAAAATTTTAAGTAATAATGGAAAAGTCAAAACAAATTCAAATTGGTCTTTTAGGTTTAGTAGCACTTTTGTTGGTGCTTAATTTCACAGGTGTTTTTGACGGAATTTTTGGTTCCGGAAGTGACGCTGCTAAAGATGAAGCTCGTACAAGCTTGGAAACTAACGTTACAGCAGATGTTACCACTCCAGGTACAACAACTGCTCCTGCTGGTAAAGAAGAGCCTGCTGCTCCTGCTGGCCCAACAACAGTTGTTACATTTGATGAACTAGAATTTGATTATGGTATCGTTGATGCTGGTGAAAAAGTACAACATACTTATAAATTTAAAAACACAGGCTCTGAGCCTTTAATTATTTCAAATGCAAAAGGAAGCTGTGGATGTACTGTTCCTAGCTGGCCAAAAGAGCCAATTCCAGTAGGTGGAACTGGTGAAATTGATGTCGTATTTGATAGTAAAGGTAAAAAAGGCAAGCAAAGTAAGCGTGTGACTATCACAGCTAATACTGACCCTGTTCAAACTTTCTTGACTATTAAAGGTGAGGTTAAAGGTGCTGAAGGAGAAACTACAAGCCCTCAACCAATTAAGCCTCAGTCTCCAGCTCAATAATTATCTGAATAGGTTTATAACTTTTTGAAAAAGCCTGCATAAATTGAATAAATTTGTGCAGGCTTTTTCTATTATAGCAGACTTTCATCTTTTTACTTCTTATGAAGCAATATTTATCCCTTATAAAGTTTAGTCATACCGTTTTTGCACTACCTTTTGCAATGCTGGGTTTTTTTATTGCAGTAAAAGAAATGGGAGTTGGGATTCAATGGCATCTCTTTGTGCTTGTCCTATTTTGCATGGTATTTGCCCGCAGTGCTGCAATGGCTTTTAATCGGTACCTGGATCGAGATATTGATATTCGTAACCCACGAACTGCCTCCAGAGAAATACCTGCAGGAGTTATATCAGCCAGATCGGCGTTGATATTTGTAATTTTAAATAGCTTTTTATTCGTTATTACGACCTGGTTTATCAATCCATTGTGCTTTTATTTATCACCCCTGGCTTTGCTAATTACTTTGGGGTACAGTTATACGAAGAGGGTTACTCCCTTATGTCATTTTGTATTGGGTCTTGGTTTAGGACTAGCTCCGATAGGAGCTTATTTGGCAGCTGGAGGAGGATTTGATTTAATTCCGATACTGTACTCTTTTGCTGTTCTCTTTTGGGTTTCAGGTTTTGATATTATCTATTCATTGCAAGATGAAGAATTTGATAAATCTTTGAATCTCAGATCAATTCCTACTCTTATTGGAAAAAAGAAAGCTTTGCAACTTTCTAATGTTTTACATATTATTTGTGCTATCCTGATCTTGTTTGCAAGTTATCTTTTGAGTGAAAAATTTGTGGAATTTGGGTGGTTGAATTGGATTGGTGCTGGAATTTTTGTGAGTTTGTTGTACTATCAGCATCGATTAGTAAAACACGATGATTTGAGCAAAATAAACCTTGCATTTTTTACAACAAATGGGATTGCGAGTTTGGTTTTTGGATCGCTGATAATTCTGGATATTTTTATTTAAAACTTTATTTTCCTGTCATATTAAAAAATCAAATTAACTGGCTTTTTAAATACAATTCTCCTCTTCTTTTTAACTGTTCTTTTGAGTTTAATTCTTCAATTTATTAGAAGTGTTTTATGATTTCATTTCTTTTAAAGAAAAAAACGTTGCCCTTCAGCTAAATTCTTCTTTGCTGTTTTAAATCTCTCCTTTACCTTAAGTCAGTAAATGTAAGGTGTACAGGTTAAAAACCAAATGATAAAGTAATGTTAAAGTTTTTAGTTGCAGGCCAATATCTTTAAAAATATATATTTCATATATAATCTATTATTTATGCTCAATCAACTGATAAACAGTTGTAGATAAATTTGAAAGAATCTGATTTTTTCTATTGTTTAAGTAATCACAAATAAGTGTTAAAAGTCTTATAATAATTAATGCTGTATGTAAGATTATTTTAATGTAATTGGCATGGTTTTCTCTTTACGAGGTATAGCTTGGTGTGTATTAAAAATAAAGGGTATACCCGAAGCTTCTACACACAGTCACCTTTTTTTATTCATTGTGATATTAACCCTGAAAAAAAGGATTGTTTTGATTAATACAAACACCATGAAGAATTTAATTCTACTGTGCATATTTTTTTTAGTTTTATTTAAAGTTTCAACACTCAGCGCATCGGCTTTAAACGATAAAGCTTTTGATACTTCTCTTTTCGACAATTCAAATGAATTCTTTCCTTCCTTTTCCGGCCCTTTGTTAGGCCTTGATGATACACTTAAATATAAGATTGATGATTGTGGCGCTGTAATAGATGTTTGTATAAATATTCCTATTGCTGACATTAGCAACTATCAAATTACAAATAATGGCCAACCTTATGCAAATGGCATTTCAGGATGCAATTTCGATACACTGAATTTATATAATTATACTAGCTTGTTTGGTCAAGGAGCTTTAGGACCGTATATTTTACAAAGTTGGAATATCAGCGGATCAATATTCAGCGCACCATTTAATTCAATTGATGAATTAGTGGACAGCATGAATGTTTGGGATCCAACAGGTAATTGGACACACGATGACCCGAATAATGAAATAACAGGAGGCACACCCGGTAACACTTATTCAGATATGGTGATTTGGTCAGTAGTTATTGGCTCCAGTGCAATTCTAACAAGAATGGATGAGATTGATACTCAGGGTACTTCTCTAAATTTTGGTCTTGGTATCAACGAGGTTGTAGTTACGGATAACGTAAATGGAGGCTCGGAGTCTGTAGTAATTCAAATTGCTTGTTTAAGTAATGAAACGATAAATGCAGAAGTTCTTATTGGAATATCGGATACTTTTTGCTTGGATTTTACTGAATTGCTAGGTGATATCAGTACTGTAACGAACCTTTGTACTGGATCGAATGTGCAATTTCAGGTAATCAATTCGGATAACTGTGTAGAATATACCGGTCTATCTGTAGGGGTTGACACTGCTTGTATTGAGGCCTGCGATGTCTTTGGGTTTTGTGATACTACCTATTTGATAGTTAACATACAACCACTTGCAGGAATCCATGAGTTTTATGATACGACTTATGTTTCTTCATCAAATTCATTTTGTATTAATACGTCGGTATTTCCGGGTACTCCCGATACGATTTATAATATTTGCCCATCAAATTCTGGTTTGTTTGCATCTTTCACATTAGACGAAAACAACTTTTGTGTTAATTACACTGGCTTAGATTATGTTGGAACAGACTTGGCTTGTATTGTAGTTTGCGATGATACAAATGTGTGCGATACAACGATGATGTATATAACGGTAAAGCGAGCAGGGCCGGATATTTTTCTTGACACTATTCTTATCAATGAAAATACCTCATATTGTGTAGATACTACTAATCTTGATGGTGATATTGTTTCGATGTCTAATGATTGTCCCGGTCTCTCTGGAACCAATGTCTTTTTTGACCTTGATTTAAATAGTTTATGCGTAAACTATGAAGGGATTGGAGTTGGAAAAGACACTGCTTGTATTCATTTACAAGATGACATGGGTAATCTTGATACGACTTTTATGTACGTTTGTGTAATTACTCCACCTACATCATTTTTGTATGATGATATACGTTTGGGCTTGGCTCCAGATTATTGTATTGATACGACTCAGCTTTTTGGTAATATAATCAGTATAGAAAACGTATGTCCTGCTTCCTCAGGAACGAATGTTTTATTTACAATCGATAATGCCACTTTCTGTGTAGAAGCCGAAGCCATAGCGATTGGAATTGATACTGCCTGTATTGTCATTTGTGATGATTTAGGCGTTTGTGATACCACGGTTTTAATTATAACAGTTGAAGAAGACAATTCTGATATCCCTGTTGCGGTCGATGATTCCGATGCTATTGATATGAATACAGAAATGCAAATTGATGTATGCGCAAATGATACAATTCCCCAAAACTTGCCATTAACTAATTTCTTTGTTTTACCTGTTTCTTTAGGAGGTATTGGCCCTATAAATGGGAACGTGTTTTCTAATAATGATTGTACCGTAAATTATGTGCCTGATAATGACTATTGTGGGGTTGATAGCTTTACTTATGTCATTTGTAATATGTTTGGTTGTGATACAGCAAATGTTGCTGTTACAATAATTTGCCCTCCTGGTGAATTTAGAGTGTTCAATGGTTTTTCTCCAAATGGTGATGGTAAAAACGATACGTTTAAAGTAAATGGACTTGAAAATTTTCCAAATCACGAGCTTTTCATTTATAATCGTTGGGGAACGCAAGTTTATACCACAAAAAATTATTCAAATGATTGGGGTGGCAATTGGGAAGGAAATGATTTGCCAGACGGTACTTATTTTTATGTTATTAAAAATGGAGAAGGCGAGACATTCTCAGGATATGTTTTAATTAACCGTTAGCTTTTTTAAAAGAATATAATACACACATGTTTTTTGATATAACATTTCGTAACACAAAATATTGGAGAACCCCCATGAATAAAAATTCCTATTAACAACACGATTTTAATTATTATGAGAAAGATATTGACATTTGTGGTTTTCCTTTTCCTATTTGCGGCATTTAGTTTTGGCCAACAAGATGCTATGTATACGCAATATATGTTTAATAGTCTGGCTTATAATCCTGCATATGCGGGATCTAATGGGCACATGGCTATTTCATTGATACATCGCACACAATGGTGGGGAATTCCCGGAGGCCCTAATACACAATCATTTACGATACATTCACCTATGAAAAATGAAAGAGTAGGATTAGGGTTTAGTGTTGTTCATGATGTTATTGGACCAACTAAATCACTTGATGCCAACCTAAGTTATGCTTATCATCTCCCGATAGGAAAAGCAAAACTTTCGATTGCTTTACAGGGTGGTTTTATGAATTGGAGAAGCGATTGGTCAAAACTTGATATTGAAGATGGTCAGGATGATGCTTTTACTGAAATGCAACCTAATTTTTGGCTGCCCAATTTTGGAGCTGGAATATATTTTTATACGGATAAATTTTACCTGGGATTTGCAAGTCCAAAATTGATTGAGTATGACTTGCGAAAAGATAACCTCAATACGCCACAATGGGCGAAACAATACAGGCATTATTATTTATCATCAGGTGCAGCATTCCCGTTAAATGGAGATGCATTGATTTTTAAACCCTCGATTTTGATTAAAAATGTAGGTTTATTGAGCAGTTTTGACAAAAATGATGTTTATCAAAATATTGGAGCTCCGACTGAAATTGATATTGACCTATCTTTTATGTTTTATCAAACGCTCTGGATAGGTGCTTCTTTCCGAACAGCAATCGAAGCTTTTTCCGGAAATTCAAGCTCGTATGATTCTGTTGACCTTTGGGCTGCTTATTATTTGGCAAATGGCCTTCGAATTGGAGCAGCTTACGATTATCCTTTATCAGAAATCAGGCAATCTGCCCAGGGATCTTTTGAAATCATGCTAGGATATGAGTTTAATTACATAACAAAACTAGCCGTTACACCGAGATACTTTTAAGACCAACTTGACAATAAAAAAACAATATTTAACCTAATTTTCACAAGAGTAAAAAACGTTATAATTATGAATATTGTAAAACTGATATTCACTTTAATATTAGGATTTATCATTTGCGGAACTATATCAGCGCAATCTGCTAAACTTAAAAAAGCGAATGAAAATATGGAGGCGCTGAATTATCAGGTGGCTATCCAGTTATTTAATGAAGTTCTGGAAAAAAACGATGACCCAGAGGCGAAAATGAAAATCGCAGAATGTTATCGCAAAGTAAATGATCCAAGCAATGCCGAATATTGGTATGGACAAGTTGTCAGGCTTCCGCAAGTTGAACCAATTCATAAACTTTATTATGGGCAAATGCTCCAACGCAATGGAAAATGTGATTTGGCGAAAGAGTGGTTTGAAAAATATGTCGCTGATGTGCCGGATGATATGCGAGGCCAATATTTATTGCAGGCGTGTGATTATGAGGATGAATTAAGAACCAAAAATGCAGGGATTTACGATATTGCTCATATGGATTTTAACTCTAACCTGGATGACATAAGTCCTGCATATTATGATGATGGAGTGGTGTTTTCTTCCGAAAGAGATAAAGGTACCGCTGTAAAAAGAAGTTCTGGTTGGACCGGGAATCCATTTTTAGAGCTATACTATATTGAGGCAAAACAGATGAAAGGAGAAGATTGTGGTAATGTGATGTATGGAAGCCCTGAGAAATTCTCTGATGAGTTGAATACTAAATTCCATGATGCTGCTGTATCTTTTTCAGACGATCAGAAGCAAATCTTTTTTACAAGAAATAATTTTGAAGACGGGAAAGTAGGCAAAAGTGATGAAGGAATTATTAAATTGAAAGTTTATACTGCTGATATTAAAGGTAAAAGCAATTGGCAAAACCTTAAAGGCCTTCCTTTTAACAGTAATGAATATTCAGTTGCCCATCCAGCCTTAACTCAGGATGGCAAGAGGTTGTTTTTTAGCTCGGATATGCCTGGTGGATTTGGAGGAATGGATCTTTATGTGTCTGACAAAGAAGGTAGTCGTTGGGGGCCTCCAATCAATCTTGGGCCAAGGATAAATACGGAAGGCAATGAAATTTTTCCTTTCTTTCAAAAAAGCGGGAAATTATATTTTGCTTCCGATGGCCTGATTGGTTTGGGAGGATTGGACATCTATTATATTGAAGATAAAGGAAACGGAGAATGGTCAGAAGTAGAAAATTTAGGTTATCCTATAAATACGATTGCCGATGATTTTAGCATCATACTTAATGAAGAAGGGACTTGCGGATATTTTGCTTCAGACAGAGAAGGTGGCGTAGGGCAAGATGATATTTACAGCTTCCGTAAAACAGCCTCACCTGTTCAAATACTGGTTTTTGATAAGGAAACCCGAGAGCCAATCGAAGGAGCGAGCGTAGTGATTGATTGTACAGGAAATACGATGACTACCGGAGTTGATGGTACAATCTCAATTGATATGAAGATGGATCAATGTTGTAATTTTTCAGCAAGCATGGAGTCTTATATTGACCAGGCTGCAGAAGGATGTACGAAAGGAATAAAATTAGGCGAGCCTGTTTTCGTTGAAATACCGATGGAGCAAGAATTGACTTTTGTACTGGAAGGTGCTGTTTTTGACGTAATTACGGAATTTCCGGTTGAAGGAGTAACCTTAACAATTACTAATGATCAAAACGATGAAGTCCAGGTTGTAGTCACCAATGATGATGGTTTGTTTTCTTTTGAAATCGATAAGGAAACTTGTTACACGATCAAAGGGGAAAAAGACAATTTTATCACTTCCCAAATTACAGATCAGTGTACCCGGGGATTGTTAGAATCAACCACGCTGCAAGTGAATTTAGATTTACAACCGTATAAAGTTGATGTAGCTACTATTAATAAAAATGTATTGGACAGTGTAACTGAATTTGGTCCGTCAGGAATCGATGAAAATGGTAATGTTCCATATTTGGTTCACGTTTATTACGATTTTAATCAGGCCTATATTCGCGATGAATCAATTCCCGCCCTTCAGTCTCTTTTAAAGATGTTGGAGTTAAATCCGGAGTTTATTTTAGAGTTGGGTTCTCATACAGATTCCAGGGGATCATTTAGATATAATGGAAGACTTTCTCAACGCCGTGCCGAATCAGTTGTTCGTTGGTTGACAGAAAACGGAGTTGAAAGAGATCGGTTATTTGCTGTGGGTTATGGGGAAAACAAAAATGTGAATAATTGTAAAAACAACGTTCCTTGTAGCGAAAAAGAACATCAAATGAATCGTCGAACAGAGTTTAAGGTTATTGGTAAAAAAGGAGATATTGATATCATTCAAAGCTCTCAGCCAAATCCGAATGCCAGAGTTTCGGTTTGTGCAGGATGTCCTTTTTAGATTAGTTAATAATTGATATAAGAACGAGGAGTTATTTTGATGAAAATCGGAATAACTCCTTGTTCATTTAAAAAACCAGCTTGCTTTTGCTCACTCCACCCAAAGCACCAGGCCTTTCAGATAGGCACCTTCAGGATGGAAAAGGCTGACGGGATGATCAGCTGGTTGAGAAAGTTTTTGTATGACCCGAACGTTGCGTTTGGCTTGAATTGCAGCAGCAGTTATTGTATTATAAAAAAGTGTTTCATCCACAACTTGCGAGCAGGAAAACGTAAATAAAAGCCCATTCGGAGCGATTTGTTTTAATGCCAGAGCATTGAGGCGTTTATATCCTTGCACAGCATTATGGCGTTTCGCTTTGGTTTTCGCGTAGGCTGGAGGATCAACGATCATTATGTCGTAAATGGTTTCCGCCGTTTGCAAATATTTTAAAACATCGTTTGTAAATGCTTCATGTTGACCTTCAAAACCTTTATTTAATTCAACATTTTTGTTGGTCCAATCAATTGCTTTTTCAGAAATATCAACCGAATGGACAAGTATTGCTCCAGCTTTTAAAGCATAAATGGAAAAACCACCAGAATAGCAAAAGGCATTGAGCACTTTTTTTCCATTTGCATGTTTTTGTAATAAAAAACGGTTCTCTCTTTGATCCAGAAAAAAGCCGGTCTTTTGACCATTTTCCCAATCCACGAAAAAAGGGTAGCCATGTTCTTTTACCGCTTGCGATTTTGATTCTCCCCATAAATAACCATTTTCAATGGTTGTCCCGTATTTTGAAGGTAAGGCAGATGAACTTTTATCATAAACTGCTTCCAAACTGCTTCCGAGAACTTCTTTCAAAGCTTCAGCTAATTTCATACGTTCCTGATGCATACCAATCGAATGACATTGGACGACAGCTGTCTTTCCGTAAATATCTACAATTAATCCGGGCAGACCGTCTCCTTCAGCGTGTACCAGGCGATAACAGTTGGTGTCATCCCTTTCTGTCAATCCTATGCTTTTGCGGAAATGAAAAGCTTTTTGAATTTTAGAAGTCCAGAAATTCTGATCAATTTCCGTTTTTTCAAAAGAAAAAATCCGTACCAAAATGCTTCCTTGTTGGAAGTGGCCGGTTGCAAGATATTGATTGGCATGGCTGTAAACTTCAATATTTTCACCATCGGTAATTTCTTCTTTGATATGCTTTACACCACCTGAAAATACCCAGGGATGATATCTCCGAATTGGTGCTTCCCTTCCGGGTTTGAGGTATATTTTTTTCATAATATGCAAAAGAAAGGGTTATTAAAAAAACAAAGGAGCGATTGACGAAATTACCAATTGCTCCTTTAAACGCAAACTTGAAATTTATTTAGACAATTCTGGTACACTTCTGTAAATATAATCCGCGTGGTAAGGCGTAAAATATTTATCCATTTTATCGAAAAAAGCATCTCGCTTTTTCTCATCCGGCCATTTTGCATTAATCAATTCTGTGTTTTTCTCAAACGATTGTTCAATATCGCCTAAAGACGAAAAGACAAAAACTTCAACAACATCACGGCTATCCGCACCCCAGCCGTGGCGATATGGGTAATACGCTTTTACAAAAGGGTTGGCCTGAATTACAGCGGTATTAAATTCTTTCATTAAGGAAGAAACTTCAGCAACTGTTCCATCTTCAGGTTGTACATACTGAGTAACCCGAACATAATAAACCATTGATTCTGTTGACGCTTCAGCCATGTTTTTAGCACCAGCTAAAGTATGGTAAATTTCATCAGAATGTTTAGGTTGGTAATACGCATCCATTTTGCTGAAAAACGCTCGTCTGGCAATGCTGTCTGGCCAGGCTTCTTCAGAGAGTTTATTATCCATATCTCCCGCTGCATCAATATCCGCCCAATTTCTGAAGGTTCTGACTACTTTGGCTTCTGAATTGTCTTCAGAAAAAAAATGGGTTAAAAAGGAGGTGTTTAAAATCAAATCATTTTTCATAGTAACTTTTTCGTGATATTCTTTTTCCAGTGCGAGCCATTCTTCCACTGATCCATTTTCATTGTCCATATTAAAATGAACAGTAGCAACAGTAACGTAAACTTGATCGTCTTGAGCTTGTAAATTGAACGTTAGTAAAACTGCAAAAAACAATCCTACCAACGCTTTGGAGAGATTTAACATGATTTTTAGGGTTTAGTTAGTAAATGAGTTGTTTAATCAAATAAAATATTTGACTTCAGAAATATAGCTAAAAATCTTGCAATTACGATGAATTTTAATTGTTAGAACATTAGATATCAATCGCATTCCCCTTGAGTCCACTTAGTGACTCCCGCACGTTCTGCTTCACAAGAATTACTGTACGTTTTTCCATCGCATCCACAGACGGGATCATAGTTACGAGGACAAGCTCTGGTTGGATCAATTTTACTTTCATCGATACACGGATCCTCGCAAGCACCATCGGTCCATTTTTTAATTCCGGCATTTTCAGCCACACAAGCATTGCTGTAGGTTTTTCCATCGCAGCCGCAGACGGGTCTGTACTCTCGGGTACAGGGTTTTTGGGTAGGATTTGGTTCATAGCAATCTTCACATTTTCCTTTTATCCAGTGAGTTACGCCTGCAATTTCTGCTGTACACTCGTTGCTGTAGGTTTTTCCGTCGCAGCCACAGACAGGGTTATAATTTCGAGGACAGCCTCTATTCGGATCAATTTTGGATTCGTCAATGCAACTGTCTTTACTGCATTCACCCTCCGTCCATTTGGTAAGTCCAGCCTTTTGAGCCATACATTTGTTGCCATAGGTTTGGCCATCACAGCCACAAACCGGATTATATTCTTTGGTACAAATACCATCAGGGTCTTTCAAACTTTCCATAATGCACGGACACTCTCCTTTTTCCCAGCTTGTAACACCGTTTGCGTCAGCAGTGCATTCGTTGCTGTACGTTTTTCCGTCGCAACCACAAACAGGATCATAATTCCTGGGGCAGCCCTTTTCTTTGTCAATTTTGCTACGGTCAATGCAATCTGTGTTCACAACCGGATCAGGTGTGGTTGGTTGAGAACAGGTCATATCCATAAAAAGCAAAGCCAGAACTAATAGAAAGAAAAGAGAGCCGATTGGTTTTTTCATTATGGTCGTTTTTGAAGTATGATTAAAAATAATCATACCCTGGGGATAAAAAAAACTAACAGAATTAAATTTACGAATTCTGTTAGTTTTAAAAAAGGAAAAATTTTAACCATTCAAATGCTTGGTTGCTGTTTGAATGTTATTGTTATTTTTTGATTATTTTTTTCAAAAGTGACTGATTTCCCAAATTGATTTTTACAAAATAAAGGCCTTTCGCCATGTCACCTAAATTGTTGATGACCAACTGATTGTGTCCTGTACTTGTGTCTTCAAAAAAGGCCGAATTGACCAATTGACCTGAAGTGTTATATATTAGGATCGAAATCTCTTTTTGACTTTTTAAATCAAATTCAATTTGCAGTTTATCATCAACCGGATTTGGAAAAAGGATTAAATCCGAAAGCCCTTCTATTTCGTCAATCCCAACAGGACATGCTGTTTTAAAAATTCTGATACCGGAAAAATTACTAATTGCGATCGGACACAATGTTCGAACCTGATATTGATAATTGGTACACGGAATCAAACTATCTAAAACTATATACAAATTGGGTGTTTCGTTATAGTTCCATTCAGACAGCCCAAATTGTCTAAATCTTACCTCGTAGTTTTCAGCATTAGTAGCATCATCCCAAATGATCGTGGCAAATTCAGTCAAAATATCAAATGTATCAATATTTTCAGGCATTTCGCAAGGGCAATCCGTAAGATAAGAAAGTGTGTCAGAGAAGCCACTGGTAGAATCTGGTGTACAAATCGTTGCAAGCTCAAAAAGATATTCTGTACAAGCTGCAAGATTATTTATTGAGATTGAAGCACTATTTGTTTCGACAGGGGTCCAGTTTGCGTCTTCTTCTGCTTTATAATTGACCAGATACCCCATAACACCATAAATTGAATCCCAGCTAATAATTATCTCATCCATGCTAACCGGAGCGATGACGATATTTTGGGGATTATAGCAACATCCTTCGGTACTGAAAAAGGAACTGTTTGAAAAACCACTAATTGTATCACTACAATTTGCTTCGACTTGGAATTCATAATCACTACAACCCAAAAGACCCGTTAAATCAAAAGGAGCAGACACATCATCTATTTCTATCCAACTCGTATCACCAACAATTCTGTATCGAAGATCAGAAACCAAAACGGAATCAGATTCAAACCAGCTCAACGTAGCACTAGTGTCAGATAGGTTTTCAGCACTTAAAGAACCTGGAGTAGGGCAGGAGCCACAATTTTCTAATATTAATTGCAAGCTATTAAAAGCATTTGCTCGGCCTCCTGTAACGGTTTCGAGCAGTAATTGTGGTGTTTCGTCTACTCCGCTGTAAAGGTAGTCTCGAACCATAAGCGCTGCTCCTTGGGGATCTTGTAATGCCTGAACACCGATATTGCTGCAGGGAGCAGAATACAATAAGGCGATGATCCCTGCAGTGCATGGAGATGCGAAAGAAGTACCACTGGTAAAGTTGTATCCATTTCCACTCAAAGTATAGACACCTCCACCAGGAGCTCCGAGATCGACCTGAGTTAATCCGTAAGCTGAAAAAGTCCTCAAATCTTCATTGTTTGTTGCTGTAACAGAAACCATAAAATCGCTTGGACATGCTGTTGGCAAATCCCCGACATCATCAATATCTACATTATTATTAGCTGTTGCGCCACAGTTTAATATTCCTTCTTCACCCAAAACATCATACATGTTACACCAAAGTGGTGCATCCTCTGGTTGACCAAAATCAATCCCCCAGGATGCGTTGGTCGCAACAATAAAGGCTCCTTCGGTTCCACCTGATTCATTATACATACGCCTCATGACTAACGGATAATTATAAGCCTCCATCACATTAGCGTCATTTAATCCTCCAACTACGACATGCATTATTTTTACGTTCCAGTTGATACCTGTGACACCAAGTGCATTATTTCCCACTGCTCCAATCATTCCTGAAACTGCCGTTCCATGACCTGAAAAAGTAATTTCTCCATTGTCCTGGCCATTGTTCCATCCTTCAATATCATCAATATATCCATTAAGGTCATTGTCCATGTTATCCCCTGGAATTTCATTGACGTTAGTCCAAAGATTGCCCTGAAGGTCTTCATGCTGGCGATTGGCTCCTTCCATCACACAAACGACTATGGTATCACCCTGAACTGTAGTTCCACCTGTTGTGATATCCCATGCTAAATCTGCATCAACATCAGCATCATCGATTCCAGGGTTGGAAGCATCGTTTACCCAATGCCATTGTTGAAAAAATTCAGGGTCATCAGGAACCGTTTGCCGTTCAGTTAGTAAATGATTAAACTGAGCAAATTCAATTAATCGGTGGTTTCTTAAATGGTTTAAAAAATGGGTTTCATTAATCAGGTTTTGGTCAAAATGCAATAACCAGATATTAAAATCAGACTTCAATTTTCTTTCGACTTTTAAATAGGTTGGATTACCATTAAAGTAGGTAAATTCTTTAGTTAATTGATCTGGAGATATTTCATTTGGCAGTTGAACCAGGAGGTCTCCCAGGATATGATCCAGCTTCTGTGCTTGAATATTTTGAGGTAAAACAAATACAAACAAAAGCAGAAAGACGTAGAAAGTGTTTTTCATGTGAGTAGTTTATTGATTACAGAGAATTCAAAGTTAAAAGTTACTTTAGAAATTAAAAGTTTTTATTCAAAAATAATTAATACGATGACATAGTTAAGACATTATGGCATGATCAATTTTGTAAATAAAGTGTTGAAATTTGGATTTTGAGAAAGGCTTGTCAAATAAAAACATTATCTGACTATGGAATACAAATCAAGTTGAGTTGCATCTCAACTTGATTTGATTAATATTTAATTACTTTTTCTACTTTGACTAAATCATCGGCAGTGATCAATTTTAAAAAATAGACGCCTGCAGGTATATCCTCTAAACCATCTATTATAATTCTATTCGTTCCTTGTCCCAGATTTTTGAAGTAAGCAACAGCAGCCTTTTGGCCGTTTGTACTATATAAATCAATTTGGATATCAATTGACTTTCTTAATTGCAATTCTAATATAATATAATCAACAAATGGAATTGGAAAAATAGCACTATTTTGTAAGTCGAACAAACTATTGACATTGGCACCACATTTTGTAAGAAAAACCAAACTTTCTGAATAACCACTTGTGTTTCCATCAGCACAATTTGCTTCAACCTGAACCTCATATTCGACACATTCTTCTAAAGAAGTCAAAGTATATGGAGAAGAGACTTTTTCAATTATAGTCCATTCAGAATCAGTAACTTTTTTAAACCTTAAATTATGATCAACATGATCATCAGTAGGGTCTTCCCATATGATGAAAGTCGCAAACGAATTAAGATCCATGGTGTCGACATTGATCGGCAAATCACAACCACTTGGCTCGCCAGGCATGATATTAACACAATAGTCTTCGACTTCGCCGTTAGGATTGTTATCACATGGCTGAGGAGAAGAATTGCCCATGTTACCTTCCCAACGCATTCCAATTCTCATTCGCGTGATTCCTATTGGAGTATCATTTGCGATCAATATATTTCCTGAAATCGCCTGGTCGCTTCCTGTCCCTGGATCAAAAACCAATTCATCAGGCTCTTCAAAAGTACCGTTTTGATTAAAATCGATCCAAACTTTGAAGTATTCTCCATATGCTATTCCTCCAAAACCAGGCGTAAGCGTAATTTCATAAGTGTTAAAAGTCATCAAATCGATTGGCGTTCCGGTATAATCCCCATAACCTCCATCATCTCCTGAATTGTTTACAAAACCGTTAAGTTCAATTGTTTCAATCCATTCAAACTCGGTGTCTTCACCAACAGATTCGCAGTAATCGATATCAGTACATGAGCCACAACCTAAAGTTGAAAACTCAATAGTTTCACTTGGCACTGTTGGCATTCCATTGCAAACGGTTTGTATGGAAACTGAATATGCGGAGCAAGGATCAAGTGATGTAAAAGTGAATGGACTTTCCATTATTCCTTGAATTTCAAAGGTGCCGGAAGGGCCAGATAAAACAATGGTATAACTATCCGCTGCTAAAACAGGATTCCAACTTAAGATAGCAGTGGTATTGCCAGAAACGTTAACCGAAAGATTACCTGGAGGCAGGCAACATCCATCCGTTTCAAAAACAAAACTATCGGTGAAGCCACTATTTTCATTTTCACAAACGGCATCAACCTGAAATTCATATTCAAGACAAGCTTCCAAACCTGATAGCGAGTGTGGAGTCATTGCATTTGTAATAACATTCCAGTTTAAAGCACCAACTTCTCTCCACCGGATAATTGAACTTTCCGCATTTACTCCCGGAATCCAGCTAAGCTGTGCTTCAGTATCTGAAATTTCAGTGGCATTTAGTGATAAAGCAGTTGGGCAGGGGCCGCATTCGTTTAACAATAAATTTAAGCTATTGAAAAGGTTAAGTCTACCACCTGTGGTTGTTATTCCTTGCAGACTGGCATTTGGATCAACACCATTTAAAATATAATTTCTAACCTGGGTAGCTGCTGCTGCAGGACTTGATTTTGCAAGCGCAATTAAATTAGGACATGGAGCAGAATATAAAAGAGCGATCGCTCCAGTGACGTGAGGCGTAGCTCCTGAAGTGCCTCCAAATCCTGAATAATTGTTTCCGTTAGAGGTGGTGTAAGCATCTTCACCGGGAGCGCCAAGATCGATAGTTTCAAGACCATAACCCGCTGAATTAACTTTATTATCAGATCGGTTCATGTTCGTTACTGAAATCAAATAATCACTTGGACAAGCGGTTGGAAGATCTCCTACTTCATCGACATTTTGATTACCGTTGATCGTCGCACCACAACTGATTATTCCGGAAACGCCCAAAGTATCGTAAAAAGCACACCACAACGGAGCGTCTTCAGGCTGACCAAAATCAGTTCCCCACGAAGCATTCGTCGAAACAACGAAAGCTCCCTCAGCACCATTCGATTCATTATACATTCTACGCATTTGTAGAGGGTATGAATAAGCTTCAAGCACTGCGGCTTCATTAGTGTTGAAGTTATTTTTAATAATCATCACCTTTACATTCCAATTTACTCCTGTAACGCCTATTCCATTATTTCCCTTTGCTCCTATGATTCCTGCTACCGGAGATCCATGTGATCCGCCAGAGATATTGTCATCATCGGAAATGATATTCCAACCGCGATAATCATCTACATAACCATTAAGATCATCATCGATATTGTTGTTGGGAATTTCCCCATAATTGATCCAAAGATTATCTTCAAAATCCGGATGATTAAGGTCAACTCCATTATCTAAAACAGCCGCAACAATGGTGTCTCCCTCCGCCGTAACTCCTCCGGTAGTAATATCCCAGGCCAAATCTGCATCAATATCCGCATCCACGACTCCTCCATTAGAACCATTGTTGACATATTGCCATTGATTGGCAAATAAATTATCGTTTGGAGTAGTTTCACGCATTGTTGCCAAATGGTTGAATTGGGCAATTTCAATACTCTTTTGGCGGCGAAGAAATTCTAAAAAATGGATTTCGTTGATTGTGTTTTGATCAAAATGCAACAACCAGATATTTAAAGGTTGAGAAGCTAAATTGACAACCTTGAGTTGAGTCGGAGAATTATTAAAATATTGAAAACGTTCAACCAGATTTTCAATTTTTTGGTTGCTATCGATTTTGACTAAAACATCTCCCAATACGTGATCAAGTTTTTGTGCAGAAGCGAAAAACGTGCAACAAAGAATCAATAGAACAAATGTGAGTTTAGCTTTAAATTTCATTCAACTAGCCTGTTTGTTATTATATACGTAGGTTAGACAAATTTAGTTGGATTATTCTTTCCTTACCAGATCATGCCTAATTATTGATGACAACAAACTGACAAAAGAAATTTTAAGATAGAAAGAATCGATTAGTTTTTATGAAAAAAGCTGGTTTTAATTTTTTGATTAGCGGCAGTTAACTCTTCCATTGTATAATGCAGGATTACACATAAAACCATGGATGAAAAGCCTTTTTATTTTTCGCCAGTAATAAAAAAAACGCCCAATCAATTTGAAAGGACGTTTGGTCTGTATTATTTTCGTTTTTAAATTATTCTGCGAAAGTCACGGCAAACTTGTTCTTTTTTATAAAATGCAAAGCCTGCTCAATATCATTTACCAAATCCTCCGCATCTTCCAAACCACAAGACAACCGGATTAGGCTGTCCTGAACACCTGCTTTTCTTCGAATGTCATCGGGAGTAGATTTATGGGTCATTGTCGCAGGATGACAGAGCAAACTTTTAGCTCCGCCAAGGCTTTCTGCCAGCTGGAATAATTTGGTTGCCTGGGTAAGTTTTATTGCTGAAAAAGCATTGTCGTCTTTTAATGAAAAAGAAACAATTCCTCCAAATCCGCTTTGTTGCTTTTTAGCGATTTCATGGTTTTTATGACTCGGAAGTCCCGGATAATGTACTTTGTCAACGATTTCACAACTTTCCAAATATCTCGCAACCGTAAGCGCATTATCACATTGTTTTTCGATTCGAAGCGCCAGAGTCTGAATACCTCGAATGGTCAACCAACTATCTTGAGGAGCAAGTACGCCACCCGAAGCGTTTTGGATGAATTTTATCTGATTTCCCAATTCTTCATTTTTAGTAACCACTAATCCGGCAATGACATCAGAATGTCCAGCCAGATATTTTGTTGCACTGTGAACGATAATATCTGCTCCGATTTCAAGCGGTTTTTGTAAAACCGGCGAGGCAAAAGTGTTGTCGACCACTACCAACGCACCAAACTCATGAGCGATTTTTGAGATCGTTTTGATGTCGCTGATTTTCAATGTTGGATTTGTTGGAGTCTCCAGCCAAACCAATTTAGTCTTATTTGAAATATGTTCAGAGACATTTTCAATTTCTGTAGTATCAACATATTTGATAACGATCCCAAATTTTTCATAAATGTGGGTGAACAAGCGAAATGCTCCTCCATAAATGTCATCAACGGCTAAAATTTCATCGCCGCTTTTCAATAACTTGAGTACAGCATCGATAGCCGCCAAACCACTTGCAAAGGCATATCCGTTTGAGCCATTTTCTAAGGTGGCGATAAGATCTTCAAGCACTTTTCGCGTTGGATTGTTGGAACGAGCATAATCGTAACCTTTATTGACACCAGGTGCTTCCTGCACAAATGTGGAGGTCTGATAAATTGGAGTTGAAATCGCACCGGTTAATTCATCAACTGGTACTGAATGAATGATTTTTGTTGCTTCTTGCATCTTTTTTGATTTGATATTAAGTGTTTAAAAAAATAGCACACTTACCAAAAAAGATGTCAGGAAGAGCGTTCTTTTACGCCATTTTGCTTGAAAAATGGCATAAAAAAATCTCCTCTGACAAGTTATCAGAGGAGATTTTTTGACTATTCGTCGATAATTCTCTCTTCAACTTATCTTCTCCCTACTAAACTTTGTAGAGACAGGATGTAGCACCTTTTCTTTTTTTCAAAAGAGAGGTTGCTAAGGTGTCAACGGGCCTAATCCCTCGACCTTTCTTGATAAGTAATACTTTTAAAGAACGATGGTGCAAATATATACGGTTTTTAGAATATTAATCTTTTTTTTAAAATTATGTCTGTTAAAGTTTTATTAAAAATGTTTTTGCACAATACTTCTTTTTCGATTTTGAAGTCTAAGAAGAAATAAATCACAAAAACTGAAATTTTCACATTATAATAAAATGGCACATAATAATTTTTGATTGGTAGCAAATTAAGTATATATTAAAACCGTATAAAAATTAATCCTTTTTAGTAAAGCCAGAAAAATTAAATAGAAGAGGAGAACGGTAAAAAATGTTCGATTGAATTAGAAAAACAAGAAAGAGGCTTTTACACTGGAATTGCAACGTTTATTAGTGAATTTTTGAATGTTTTGGTGTAATTTTGTATAATGTAAAATTATTTTAATAAGTAAATAATTGATTTTTAGTTTTTAACCTTCTATAACTATTGAAAACAGAACCGGGAAAACCTCTCAAATCTATAACCGGGTTTTTTGAATAACTTTACAATAACCGGAAATCTCTATTATGAAACACATTTTAACTTCAGCATTGTTAGTAATTATGGCTTTGTCCACAACTAATCTTAATGCTCAAAATCTGCAAAAAGCCAACAAAGAATACGAACTCTACGCTTTTAATCTGGCTATCAATTCATACCGATCAGTTCTCGAATCAGAACCTACAAATGTTGAGGCATTGTCCAAAATGGCTGACTGCTATTATCATTTGAACCAAATTGACGAAGCGGTGCAATGGTACAAAAAAGCCGTAATGTTGAAAGGCGTCAAAGCTGAAACCAACTATAATTTAGGAATGGCACTCATGAATCAAGGTAACTACGAAGAAGCTAAGAAGCGGTTTCTGGTTTATGCCCAGGAGTATCCAAACATAGGGACACATTATGCTGAAAACTGTGATTTTGCTTTGTCTTTACTTGGTGTTCCTGCATTATATCGTGTGAAAAAGGAGTACCTTAATAATGCTGCATCAGATTTTGGCCCAGCTTTTTATAGCGACAAAGTAGTTTATGCTTCTGCCCGAACAGATCTTGCAAGAAATGATGATAAAGAAAGTTCGAATTGGACCGGAGATGCTAAAAATCAAATGTTTATTACTTCCCATGATGAAAATGGCTATTTGTCACAGCCTGTTTTTCTTCGAAATGATTATAAAAATGAATACAACGAAGCACCTGTTTCGTATTCTGGAGATGGCAGATGGGTTGCATATACCAAAAATAATTTTGTAAATGGAACACGCCAAATTCCTTCAAGTGGGATGGAGTTGAGTATTTATATCGCTGAAGTTATTGCAGGTGGAGATTGGAGAGATGCAAAACCTTTTCCTTATAATGGAAGTGGATTTTCTTCGGGTTATACCTTCCTCAATGAGGACGGGACAAAAATCTATTTTTCCTCAAATCGTCCTGATGGTTATGGCGGATATGACCTTTACGTTTCTTTAAAAAGTGGAAATACCTGGACCGCACCAAAAAACTTAGGTCCAACGATTAATTCCCAGGGAAATGAAATTGCTCCATTTATACAGGATGGTACATTATATTTTTCTTCAGATTGGTATCCTGGACTTGGAGGTTTTGATATTTTTAAAGCAACACAGAGCAACGGGGTTTGGAATAAAATTAACCACCTTGGAAATGCGGTTAATTCATCTTATGACGACTATGGCCTGGTGTATGACAGCCGGCGAAATTTAGGATATTTTACTTCGAACAGACCCGGTGGAAAAGGAAATGAGGATATTTACCAGTTTTCATTGCTTGCAGATAGGGTCGTTATTACGGTGATAAATGCTGCTGATAATAAACCGTTATCAAATGCATCAATTGATTTTTCTGCATGTGGAGAACCCGTTTTTACTACTGATGAAAAAGGGCAATATAGTTTTCAGGCATTGCCCGGGTTGGATTGCGAAACCGTGGTGAGTAAAAACGGCTTCAATAGTTTTACTTTCACTTTGACTTCTGATGGTCGTAAAAAATCGCAAAACATAGAAGTTGTTTTGACAAAAGAAGCAGACAAATATTACGGCAAAGTTGTCAATTCTACAAATAATAAATCTGTTGGTGAAGTACATATTAGAGCTACAAACCAAAGAACAGGGGAAAGAATTGAAACTATTTCGGATGAATATGGTGATTATCAATTGGCTCTTTTACCTAACAATACCTTTTATATTCGTTATTCAAAAGTAGGTTTTACCGATACACAAAATATGGTTTCGACTGCAAATAATGGCGTTGATAGAACTATTCTCGGAGTGATTTCTTTTATGCCAAGCAGTACTCAATTGGGTAGTGTAAATATTGAAGGGGCTAAAAAAACGGAAGCAGAAACAAGCATTTCAGAAGAAAGCCTGGTTGAAGAATCAATTAATCAGGAAGGCTTTGCAGTGCAAGTCGCTGCATCTTATGGCGATCAAGCTATAGATGTAAGACTGTATAAAAGTCTGGAAGGATTGGGCAATTTGTATAGCCGTCCGGATAATGGATACAAAAAAGTACGAGTCGGGATTTTTGAAAATCGTGAAGAAGCCGAAGATGCTAAAAAGGAAATAGTTGCAAAAGGTTTTTCAAAAGCATTTGTTGTTAAAGAAGCTTTGGATAATACTGAAGGAGTGGAAGTTTACAGCGTTTTAGAAAGCGATAAAAATACCAAAAGCGAAGAACCTGTCGTTAAAGAAAAAGAAATCAAGCAAAAAGATGCTACACCTACTGCCTCAAACGAAGTTGAATACATGGTTCGATTGGCAGCATACAAAAATCTGAGTTATTTTGATGCTTCAAAAGTAAGTGATTTGGGGATCATTGAGCAAAAGCAGAGCGGAGAATATACGATCATGTTTTTAGCGGGATTTTCAACATTGCAAGAAGCAACAAAAGCTAAGGAGGAAGCATTCAACTCCGGATTTCACGGAGCATATGTCGTCTCAAATAAAGGCGGAGAAATAAAGAAAGTAAATCTCTAAACAAGCATAAATTCCCAAATACCGACCCGCTGTTTTGCAATTTGTAAATCAGCGGGTTTTTATTTCTACTCGATAACACTTTTTTGTTTGATCAGTAATTTTAAAACGCTCGTCAATCCGTAAACCTGCAACCCAGCAAATCTTGCCTTGACTTTCCAAAATCCAAACCTTTTCCTTCTGCGGAATTGATAATTTTTGATGGGTAAAAAAATCCTGTAATTTTTGTTTTTTACCTTCCATTCCCAACGGCTGAAAAAAATCACCGGCTTGCCATTTTCGAAGTTTTAAAGGAAAATGTAATTTATCGAAATCAAGTTCAGCAATATGTTTTTCTTTTGAAACAGGAGAGGGGCTTGAATCCAAAGTATTGAAAGCGAATGTTTTATCACTTACTTCAACTTGCCTGGTTTCAAGAGTTACAAGAAAACAATCAAGTTCAGCTTCTTCAATTTTATCGATAACAAAATAGGATCGGTCAATAGTTAATCGATAATTCTCAGTATGAAAACTTGCACCACTTTGAGCATGATTGTCGAATAAAATTTGCCTGCACTGATCTTCATTAAATCCAAAAGGTTTGATTAATTCATACAAAACAGTCGCCTTTCCCTGTTCGGGCAAAAGATCGAAATTGATGTAAATTAAATTTCCTCGAACTTCCATCACTTCATTTCGAAATTGTTCAATTGCCCAGTTGAAAATGGCTTCTGTTTCATTTAACCTTTTGATAGTTTCAATGGCAGTTTTTTCAAATGATGGGTTAACAGAATTTAAAACCGGAATAACTTCATGTCGGATTTTATTTCGCATGTATTTGACAGAAGCATTGGAAGCGTCTTCACGATAAGCAATATTTTCAAGCTCGACAAATTGCTCAATTTCATTCCGACCAGCGAAAAGCAAGGGACGAATAATTGCTCCTTTTTTGGGATGAATACCATGTAAACCACGAATTCCGCAGCCCTTTGTGAAATTATATAGAACAGTTTCGATGCTATCATTCTGATGGTGAGCCGTCGCAATTGCTTTGTAATTAAATTGCTTTTGTATTTTTTTAAACCAGCTATAGCGCAAATCTCTTGCTGCAACCTGGATGGAAATTTTTAGATCTTCAGCAATTTTTTCAGTCTCAAAACTTGTATGGTGAAACTTAACATTTAAATTTTTGGCAAGTTGTTTTACGAATATTTCATCTTCATCCGAAGCAGTTCCTCTGAGTTTAAAATTGCAATGGGCAATTCCAAATTCAAAGCCCGCAGATTTGAAAAGATGAGTCATCGCAACTGAATCCAAGCCACCACTTACAGCCAGGAGTATTTTATCTTTTTCATCAAACAGCCTTTCTTTTAAAATAAAATTTCGAAACTTATCGAGCATTTTAATCAAAAATATTTTGTGAATTTCAATATCCGAAATATACCCGACAACACATAGATTTCCAATTATTGTCTTTCATCTTTGTCAGGTCAAGTTGATTGTTTTTTTAAAATGGAAAAGAATTAAATCAAAAATAAATCAGTAAAAGTATAAATGGCGAAGTTTTGGAAGTAGTACAAAAAAATGTAGAATTGTTTAATTTAGTTAAAAAAACACTCATCATCTTATGAAAAATTTTATTTGGATTTTAATGACTGCGCTTATTTTTACGCAATGTGCAGATGAAAATACCACTACTTCTGAAACTCAAGACGGGGCAGAAACAACTACTCCGGCAGAACCTGGCCATTACAAAGCCAGCGCAGATTCACCGTTGATTGGACTTTGGGTTATCCAATTTGCTTTAGGAAGTGCAAATGTTGATAAAGATGAACTATCCAAAGAATACGAAGGCAGATGGCATGACCTTAAAGCGGATAATACTTTTGAAAGTGGCAGATGGGAGGAAAAAACGAACAGCGGAACCTGGAGTTTTGATGGTGAAACAAGAATTATCCAGTTAAATTATACTCAGACGGAACCGATCGGAAATGAATGGAAAATTCAAGGAGATGCAAATCGCATGGTTTGGTTAGGAAATACCCCAAATAATAGAAAAGGAACTCAATTGAAATTGACCAAGGAAACCGCTAAACCACAAGCTAAATAATTTTTCAGACTCACCTCAAACCGCGTTTTTTAAGGTTTTTAGCATATTGACGAGCATTGTCATTGTGGCCAGACAAGGTTTTGGCAAAAGAATGATAACCTGTTCCGTCTCCTTTGGCACAAAAGTAAAGAAATTTATGATCTTCAGCGTTCAACACACCATCAATACTACTGATCGATGCCATGCTTATCGGCCCTGGCGGCAATCCGGCATACATATAAGTATTGTAAGGAGAATCAAATTCGGTGTGGCGATTTAGTACTCTTTTAGCTCCAAAATCACGAGTCGCAAATACTACAGTAGGGTCAGCTTGAAGAGGCATTCCGATTTTTAACCGATTGATATAAACGCCGGCCATGCGCTGTTTTTCATCCTTTTGATTGGTTTCTTTTTCAACGATTGAAGCCAGTGTGTAAACCTCTTCTTTTGAAAGGGCTAACTTTTTGGCTTTTTCGAGACGATTGTCTTTTTTCCAAAATTTTTCGTTTTCAGAAAGCATTTTTTCGAAAAACTTGGTTTCATTGGTATTCCAAAAAAAATCATAAGTATTCGGAATGAAGA
This sequence comes from Saprospiraceae bacterium, assembly GCA_965220465.1. Lineage (GTDB taxonomy): Bacteria > Bacteroidota > Bacteroidia > Chitinophagales > Saprospiraceae > JAHDHW01. The sequence continues at coordinate 90,501 of CBDCPZ010000018.1, forward strand.
CAGACATTGCTGTTTCGGGATTTAAACCAAATTGATCGAGGTAACTTTTATTTTCCAGCAATTCGATAATTTCCAAAGAATCCGCTTCGATAACTTTTGAAACTTTTCCGGCGACTTCGGACAGCAATCTTTCATTGTTGAGAATGACTTTGACTGTTGCCTGTTTGCCATTTCTCAAATGATTGATTAAACTACGGTTGCTCCAATTCGGTTGAATTTGATAACGCCCGGATCTGATCTCTGGTTTAATATATTTCATTTGCTCGGCTACCCAGACAAAGGATGTTTCATCAATAATAAATTGCTCCTTTTTAAGTGTTTCCAATAATTCTTCAAAAGTTGAACCGGTTGGAATCAGCAAATATTCATTTTCTAATTTAGCAGGAACGTTTGGGGTAAATATTTGCTTATACTTGTCATAACCAAAATACCCGGCGATAATTATTAAAATCAATAAAACTATGAATACCTTTTTAAGCATATTTTAAATACAATAATTTGGGTAGATCAATACTGTTCCTTTTCGTTTGGAAAATCTCTATCTTTTACATCAATAATATACTGTTCTACCGCCTCTTTTATTGCGTCAAACAATTCTAAATATCTTCTTAAAAAACGTGGTTGGAAATCTTTTGTAAGCCCAAGTAGGTCATGAGTTACCAAAACCTGGCCATCGGTGTGTGGCCCGGCACCAATTCCAATTGTTGGAATTACTATGCTTTCAGAGACTTTTTTTGCAAGATTTGCAGGGATTTTTTCCAGAACGATGGCGAAGCAACCCATCTCTTCTAAAGCTTTAGCATCTTCGATGAGCTTTTTAGCCTCTGCTTTTTCTTTAGCGCGGACCGTGTAAGTTCCAAATTTATAAATGGATTGCGGCGTAAGACCCAAATGTCCCATGACCGGAACACCTGCAGATAAAATTCGCCTTACCGATTCTTCAATTTCAATCCCGCCTTCTAATTTAACAGCATGAGCTCCCGATTCTTTCATTATTTTTATCGTGGAAGACAATGCTTTTGTTGAATTTCCCTGATAAGATCCAAAAGGAAGGTCAACGACAATCAAAGCTCGGTGCACCGCGCGAACTACCGATTGTGCATGATAAATCATTTGGTCGAGCGTGATAGGTAAAGTGGTTTCGTGGCCAGCCATAACATTGGAAGCAGAATCACCGACAAGCATGATATCAATGCCCGCTGCGTCCAATATTCTAGCCATGGAAAAATCATATGCTGTGAGCATAGAGATTTTTTCATTCTTTGATTTCATAGCCTGTAAAATATGGGTTGTTACCCTTTTAACTTCTTTGTTTACTGACATAATTGAAGTTTATAATATTGAAGTTGTTTAAAAATATATCTTAATGTTTACAGATAAAGCATTGGCAGCCAAATACTTCCCTTTTTTATCGTCCCATAGCTTTGGCTATGAAACTCAAAAAGAACTTCGTCTTGACTTCCAAGCCTTTATCTTCAAGTATCAACATAATTATTAAACAACTTCATTGAAAAAATCCTTTCTTTATCTCTGAAGAATGACCACAAAGCAACAAAAAACGCAAGATATTAAATAATGTTGAATTGAAATTATTGACAGAATTTCATTGCCTGGGATTTTCATAATCCATCAAGCGTCATTTAAGCGTCAAACCTAATTAAGTAATTTAAAAATTTCTGTTAAAAAAATTATCTTTGCCGAATGAAGAAATTACGCGCCATCTGGTTATTTATCGGAATAATAATTTTAAGTTTTTCTTGTTCAAATGAATTAGATCTTACTGCTGGATGGAAAGATATTCCTATCGTTTACGGACTACTTTCCCGTCAGGATACTGCTCACTATATCAGAATCGAAAAAGCATTTTTGGATCCAACTAAAAGTGCTTTGGATATCGCGCAGATTCCGGATTCATTGTATTATGAAAATTTAGATGTTCAGGTTGAATATTTGAAGACCGGGAAAAATTATAACCTTACCCGGGTTGATGGAAACCTGGAAGGATACCCTAAGAAAGAAGGCGTTTTTGCGAATGCTCCAAATTACCTGTATAAATTTAAATTAGATGCTAATGAAAAACTGGATGAAGGCGAAACGTATCGTTTGAAAATAAACAGAGGAGATAACAAACCGATTGTATATGCCGAAGATGTTATTGTTGGGGATTTAGAGATTACTTTTCCCCAAACGATCACAGCACTCAAGATTTTGTATAAAGATTTTACGGTTCAATGGAAATCGAAATTTGAAGATGATGCGAGGTTTTTTGACCTGCAGTTGGTTTTCAATTTCCTTGAAAATTCTTTGCACCCTGATTCTGTTAATATTTTTGTTCCTAGAACAATTGTGTGGCCGGTTGCAAAAAACATAATTAGGGATATTGACGGGTCTAAAACAACAAAATATGATCTCCCCGGAGAAGGTTTTTATCAGTTTCTTGATGGTGCACTGATAGCTGATCCGGGCTTAAAGCGGTTTTTTACTTCCATAGAATTTGTGGTCGTTGGTGGAGGAGAACAAATTTTTGAATATATAAATATTGGTCAGGCAAATACGGGCATTACCAGTTCACAGGTCATCCCGACTTATACCAATCTTTCAGAAGGATTTGGGGTGTTTTCAAGTATCAATGAAGTGATTACAGATGACCCACCATTTACTTCACTCCATCCTCAAATGAGGGATTCACTCAATTTAGGTATTTATACCGCTGATTTGAATTTTCAATAAACTCTTTTCGAAAGAATTTAATTTCTTTTGGCAATCAAGCGTTGGTTTTGATTTCTAATTATTTCTGCCTATTTGTCATTCGAAAAAGGGCAGATTCTGCCATTTAATTACAGATATCAGTACAAAAAGTCAGTTTTGGCCCTTGGCATATCAATTGATCTTGACTAAACTGATATGAAAACAAAACTATGTTTTAAAATTCTCAAATACTTAAAAAAATAATAAAAATGGGTAAAATTATAGGAATAGATTTAGGTACTACAAATTCCTGTGTTGCTGTGATGGAAGGAAACGAACCCGTCGTTATTCCAAATGACGAGGGGAGAAGAACGACTCCTTCTGTAGTTGCTTTTATGGATAATGGTGAGCGTAAAATTGGTGACCCTGCAAAACGTCAGGCAATCACTAATCCGACTCGTACCATATCTTCTATCAAAAGATTTATGGGAAGGCGCTTTCAGGAAGCTAGCAAAGATGCTAACCACAATACCTTCAAAATCGTAAAAGGAGACAACGATACGGTTCGTGTAGAAATCGATGGACGTAAATATACTCCACAAGAAATTTCAGCCATGGTTTTGCAGAAAATGAAGAAAACTGCTGAAGATTTTCTTGGAACAGAAGTGACTGAAGCGGTAGTTACCGTACCGGCATACTTCAACGATTCACAAAGACAAGCTACCAAAGAAGCAGGAGAAATTGCAGGGTTAGTCGTTAAAAGAATTATCAACGAACCAACTGCAGCGGCGCTTGCTTATGGATTAGATAAGCGAAATAAAGACATGACCATTGCTGTGTTTGACCTTGGTGGTGGAACATTTGATATTTCAATTCTTGAACTAGGTGAAGGTGTTTTTGAAGTGAAATCTACAAATGGGGATACTCACCTTGGTGGTGATGATTTCGATCATGTAATTATAAATCATTTGGCAGATTCTTTTAAAAGCCAGGAAAATATTGATCTTAGAAAAGATCCAATGGCTTTGCAGCGACTAAAAGATGCTGCTGAAAAAGCTAAAATTGAATTGTCAGCTTCATCAGAAACTGAAATCAATTTACCATACATCACCGCTGTCGATGGAGTTCCAAAACACCTTGTGTTGAAACTTTCAAGAGCTAAATTTGAGCAATTAGCTGATTCTTTGGTTAATCGCACGCTCAAGCCTTGTGAGTTAGCACTCAAAGATGCCGGAATGACTAAAAATGATATCGATGAGATTATATTAGTTGGTGGTTCTACCCGAATTCCAAGAATCCAGCAAGCTGTTGAAGACTTTTTCGGAAAGAAACCTAATAAAGGTGTAAATCCTGATGAAGTTGTAGCAATTGGTGCTTCTATTCAGGGTGGCGTTCTAAGTGGAGATGTTCAGGATGTGTTGTTACTTGATGTAACTCCGCTTTCAATGGGTATTGAAACAATGGGAAATATGTACGATGTGGTGATTGAATCAAATTCTACCATTCCTACAAAAAAATCAAAAGTTTACTCTACTGCGGCAGACAATCAGCCAAGTGTTGAAATTCATATTTTGCAGGGAGAGCGACCAATGGCCAGAGATAACAGAACAGTTGGACGATTCATTTTGGATGGTATTCCACCAGCACCACGAGGAGTTCCTCAGGTTGAAGTTACGTTCGATATGGATGCCAACGGTATCTTGAATGTTTCTGCAAAAGACAAAGGAACCGGAAAAGAGCAAAAAATCCGTATTGAGGCATCTACAGGATTGTCAAAAGAAGAAATCGCTGCGATGAAAGCGGAAGCAGAAGCCAATGCTGATACGGACCGTGAGGCTCGCGAAAAAGCAGAAAAAATAAATGCTGCGGATTCTTTGATTTTCCAAACGGAGAAACAATTGAAAGAATACGGAGACAAAATTCCTGCTGAAAAGAAAGAGCCTATCGAAAATGCACTGACGGAGTTGAAAGAAGCTCATAAGTCTCAGGATATTGCTCAGATCGATGCAGCTTCTCAAAAGATGAATGATGCATGGCAAGCTGCCAGCCAGGAAATGTACCAGGCTACTCAGGATGCAGCTGCAAACGGTGCAAATCAAGGGGAAACCGGAGATGCTCCAGATACAGATAGTTCAGAAGATGTGACAGATGTCGAATTTGAAGAAGTTGACGATAAGAAAGAATAAACATCTTCTTTGAAAAATAGATAAAAGCCTTTCCGGAATGTAAACCGGGAAGGCTTTTTCTGTTTTAAATAGACTTAAAACTTACCTTTAGATGATTTAGATCAACAATTTATACCGCACACCGCCAAGTTGAGTGCATTTGCCCTCAACTCGTCGTCTGCGGCATAAACATCAAACCGCCGGGTTTTGTTGATAAGTTGATTTTCTGTCAGCATTTTGTGTTTCAGTTGAAATGCACATAACTATCCGGTTTGATGTATATAATGATATTTAAAAGACTTTTCTATAAATTTTTTGGAGCTTAAAGGGGATTCATTTTATATTGTCACTGCGTTTAAAATCAATATTCTTAATGGCCTTGCAATAACTTATATGTTTAAATTTTATTCGAACATATTATAAATTTGGCTAAGATTTTGCAGTATTCCGAAAAAAGGGATAATTTATTATTCCATTCAGGTCTCAAAAAATAAAAACGTGAATGTCAAAAGGTCAAGAAAATAGCTGGCTGGCTGCTCATTTATACTACAATGAACCATGGGAAGAGTTTCTCACCAAAGCTGTGGAGCCTTATATATCCTCAGTTATGCGAGCCGGAGTTGCTGATCGGTATTTTTTTGTCAGGTATTGGGACAGAGGGCCGCATATTCGATTAAGATTCAAAGGAGAGACTTCCGTCATCGAGCAACTTTTTCGACCGAACCTTCTGGAACATTTTGAAAACTATTTTGAAGATCGTCCTTCCAAACGCACCAATCCAAACTATCCGGTAAACTTTCCCGAAGAATTTAAATGGCTTCCAAATAATTCAGTTCATTTCTTTAATTATGAACCTGAATTTGAACGATATGGAGGTAACATCGGCGTTCAAATTGCTGAAGAACATTTTCAACTTTCGTCAGATCTGGCCTTGATAAATATCAAAGAAAAAGGATTTAAATGGACCTATGACGATGCATTAGGAGCCGCTATAAAATTGCATTTATCCTTTATTTTTACAATGGGGTTTGATCTTAAATCTGCTGTTTCCTTTTTTAGAATGATCTTTTATAATTGGTTGCCCCGTTCATTCCGCTTTTATACCAAAGGACTTTCTAAAGAAGAATATCAAAAATTGTCACATGAGACGATTGATTCATTTTCAAGGGCTTATGAGATGCAAAAGTCTGCTTTGTTGCCATTTCATCAATCGTTGTGGGAGGGCTTGGAAGCAAAAAGTGAGTTTGAAGAAGAAAAACTAAATATTTGGATTTCAAAAAACCTGGACATAAAAGAAAAGCTGGACTTAGCTTCTCAAAACAAACAATTGACTCCAAGAGAATTGACTTATCAGCTTCCTGCCAGAGATGCTCAAAAGATTGGCTTGGATGCAGAACTGCTTTGGAATTTTTATGCCGATTATATCCATATGACTAATAACAGATTGGGGATTTTAAATAAAGACGAAGGTTACCTTGGTTTTTTAATTATGCAAAGTCTGAAAACCTTGCAGTCTAATCAAAATAAATCTTCTGAGGAACTAGAACTTCCTTCCAAAAACTTCGAACAAATTTTTCTTGATGAGCTTTTTTAAAGAAGTTGTTTAAAAATGTATCTTAATGTTTACAGACAAAGCATTAGTAGTCAAATACTTCCCTTTTTTATCGTCCCATAGCTTTGGCTATGAAACTCAAAAAGAACTTCGTCTTGACTTCCAAGCCTTTATCTTCAATTATCAACATAATTATTAAACAACTTCAAAGTTAACTCAAAAAAGTAGTGACTTTCTTTTAAAGAAAGCCACCTGATATTGAGATAGTACGATGTCGAAATGATGTGAAGCGCTTCTTTTTAATCCTCTTCTTGTTTTTGCCAAACCTCCTTCAGATTAAAGGTAAGAATAGCTGGTCAATCAATCAAATTGATTATTTTTATACTACTATAGTTAAAATTGATAATCAGGCGTAAAAAATTATATTAAAACATTTTGACATTGCGAAATAATAATAATCAGCTGACTAAAAGGATGTTGTTGGCGTTATTTTGAAATGTCTTAAAAAAAATGGTTTCGTTTAATTTAGCCCAACTACTCAATCACAATTGTTTATGACCATAACCCAGCTCGAATACATAATTGCGGTAGATACCTTTAAAAATTTTGCTGAAGCTGCTCGTAATTGTTTTGTTATTCAACCAACATTGAGCATGCAAATCAAGAAAATCGAAGAAGAATTAGATGTCTTGATTTTTGATCGAAGTAAAAAACCAGTTTTAACTACGGATATTGGCCTTCAGATAATCAATCAAGCGCGGATTACTGTGCAGGAAGCTTACCGCATTAAGGAGGTTATTCAAACACAAAAAGATGAAATTAAAGGGGAATTGAAGATCGGGATTATTCCAACATTGAGTCCTTATTTACTGCCGTTGTTCATTACTAAGTTTATGCAGAAATATCCCGAAGTTAACCTGGTAGTTGAAGAATTGTTGTCAGATGCAATAATCGATAAATTGAACAATGATATTCTGGATGTTGGTATTCTGGTGACTCCAATTAAAAAGCCGAGCATCGTTGAAATTCCATTGTTTTATGAGACCTTTTCGATTTACATGTCAACGACTCATCCTCTTTCAGATAAAAATAATATTGATTTTTCAGAGCTTAATATTAATGAAATGTGGCTTTTAAAAGAAGGGCATTGCTTCCGGTCGCAAGTGATTAATATTTGTGGAGATACCGATTTGAATTCAAAAAACCAGTTGCGTTTTGAGAGCGGAAGTCTTGAAACATTGACTCGAATTGTTGAAAAACAATACGGTTATACTTTGCTTCCAGAATTGGCGACTTTAGACCTTTCTAAAAATCGACAAAAGTTTTTAAAACACTTTAAAAACCCAAAACCGGTTCGTGAAGTTAGCCTGATCATTCACAGAAGTTACATGAAAAGGAAGTTAATCGAATTGCTCCAATTAGAAATCCAATCCAATATCCCACAAAACATGAAAGATAATAATCGAGGCCGTTTGATCCATTGGGCGTAGTATTTTTTTGTGAGACAATAGAAACTCATAAAAAAAAATTATCTTAGGTTATCAAACCTAAAAAACAATGTACCCAACTACAAAGACCTCCTTTATCATTGCCTTTCTATTTTCAATCGTTTTTATTTTTTCCTGGGAAATGTACTGGCGATCGCAGGGCTATATTCCTTCCGTCGATGACTCTAAAGGGCTTTGGGCGGAAAAAAGAGCACTAATTGACGTTACTGACAGCGATCAGGTTGTTATTCTAGGTTCATCGAGAGCTCATTACAATTTCCAGCTGGATGAATGGGAAGAGGTATCAGGTAACCGACCTTTAATGTTGGCTGCTGATGGTAAATCTCCGGGGCCAATGTTTGAAGATATTGTTGAAAACACATCGTTTAATGGAATATTAGTGATTGGTTGCGCTCCAGGATTATTTTTCGCACCCAAAGATTCAACAGGCGGTTGGAATCGGGCAAAAGAATGGGTAGATCATTATTATGACAGAACTTATGCCCAGCGATTTAATCAAAAAGTTTCCTATTTAACAGATCCATATTTAGCCATTATTACTGGTGATGATTGGGATTCTGATTTAACATTAAAACATCTTGTAAGGCGGATACCATTGAATGGCAGGTTAGATTCTCAATATCCGTGGTTTCCGATTTTTGGGTATGGTGATATTGATCGTAACATGACCATGTTGGATAGGTTGGAAACGGATACAGCCTATGCTGCGATTATTCAAAGGGTTTGGACTCATTTTCCACCGAAAGTGAAATTTCGGGAAGTCAGAACTCAAGTACTTGGGTTTTATAAAAATAATGTAGATAAATTTTTAGCTAGAGGTGGACGAATCGTTTTTGTTAGAAACCCATCTCATATGAAATTCAGAGAAAATGAAAAAATAACACATCCACGAGAATTATATTGGGACAGATTAATTGATACGACAGGTGTTCCTGGTTATCACTTTGAAGATTATGAAGTGCTAAATCAGTTTTTTACACCAGAATGGTCACATTTAAGTACACCTGATGCAAAAATATATACCAAAGAATTTGTGAAAATTTTACAAAAGGATAAGGTCTTTTAAAGCTAAAGTGTGTTTAAATATTAAAACGAAACCAACCAAACTATGCTGTTTAATTCATTAGGGTTTATTGTATTTATTATAGTTGTCCTAACCCTTTATTATCTTCCATTTAAATGGACTTTCAAAAAAGGAATGCTCCTTTTTGCGAGTTATGTTTTTTACGGATTGTGGAATCCTCCTTTAGTTGCTTTGCTTTGGATATCAACGGCCGTAGATTGGACAGCAGGTAATAAATTGCACCAATTGGAAGACCCTCGAAAGCGAAAACTTTGGCTGCTCCTGAGTATTTTTGTTAACCTGGGCTTTTTGGGTTATTTTAAATATGGCGGTTTTCTGATGGAAAACTTCACCTTGCTTGCCCAAACTTTGGGTTTTGAATATGTGGCTCCAGAATGGAATATCATCCTTCCTATGGGAATTTCTTTTTATACTTTTCAAACAATGTCCTATACGATTGACATGTATTATAAAAAGATCCAGCCAGCAAGAACTTTCCTTGATTTTGCGCTCTACGTGACTTTCTTTCCACAGTTGGTTGCGGGCCCGATAGTTCGGTCAAGTGATCTGATCTCTCAGTTTTACGAAGAGAAAAGAGCTGAAATTCAACAATTTTTGTGGGGCTTTTTTACACTTACTTTGGGCTTGTTTATGAAAGTGATTTTTGCAGATACTTTGCTATCAGGCACTTCAGATGCTGTTTTTGGTTCATCTGGAGAAATGCCTTTTATTGATGCGTGGTGTGGAACATTGGCGTTTTCCGGGCAGATATTTTTCGATTTTGCTGGATATTCGACTTGTGCTATCGGGATCGCCTTAATGTTGGGGATGATTTTACCAGACAACTTTCGGTTTCCATACGCTGCAATTGGATTTTCAGACTTTTGGAGAAGGTGGCATATTACTTTGTCAACTTGGCTCCGTGATTATCTTTATATCCCGCTTGGTGGAAATCGAAAAGGCCCTACGAGAACTTATATCAATTTGATGCTTACAATGTTATTAGGTGGTTTGTGGCATGGAGCGGCGTGGACATTTGTCGTTTGGGGATTTTTACATGGTTTTTATCTAGGAATTGAAAGATTGTTGAAAGACAAAATCAAAATTACTTTAAACGCCTGGAATGGAATATTACTCGCTTTTTTGACTTACACTTGCGTTAATATCACCTGGGTGTTTTTCAGAGCAAGAGAGTTTGATACAGCAGCAAATATGTTAGGATCTATGTTTTTCCTTAATATGGATGGAGAAAAAGTACTGGAATATCTAGACATCACTATAGTCCTTTTAGTATCAGTAGGCTTGTTTTTGTGTCATTGGTTTATGCGTAATACTTCTATAAAAGAAGTTGGTTTAAAAATGCCTCCGTGGCTTCTTGGTTTGCTATGGGGAGTAATGATCGTATTGTTAATCATAGCTCAAGGTAGTGGCGAGCAGTTTATTTATTTCCAGTTTTAAAAAGAGTAGAATTAAGGGATTTAATTAATTTTTCGCGATTTTCCAACCTTTTCCAATCTAGATTCAACCTTTTTTCAAACTGTAATTTCATTGATCTAATTTGTTGAAAGACTAATTTTGGAATGATTTATTTTTAAACCTTAAAATTTCGATCATGCAAAATCAAGTTTTCAATATTTCATCAACGAGCTTACTTTTCTTACTTTTTGTCCCATTTCTTTTAGCTGCACAAAATGGTGTTGAATCCTATCAAAAAAAAATTGAATGGCAAAATGCAAATGAGACTAAAACGATTATTATTGATGTTAAAAGTGATGCAAAAGGCATTCAAATGGATTTTGAAGGAAACCTTTCTGAAGGAGATTTTTATCTGACGGTTTATGACCCTGAAGGAAACAAAGCTGCAAGTTTGTCCTTAGAAACTTCCGGATCTCAACATTCAGATATGCATGTTGAAACGATACAAGGAAAAGGGAGTAACTCGAATTCAAATACCAACTCAAATTCTGATTCTGATTCCGGTTCAAATGTTACGGTGACAACAAGTCGAGACAATTCAAGTAGCACCACCATGAAATCTAAAAACAAAAACAAGAATAAAAACAAAGTTGCTTCAGCATACTCGTCGACTTCAACCAGTTCTGATTCCAAAGGCGTAAAAGGGATCATGAAAAAGAAGATTTCAGATCCTATGGCAGGTAATTGGAAATTTGTTTTTGAAGTTAAAGGAGTGTCCGGAAATTTATCCGCAGCTATCGATCAAGACTAATTTTCGTATCTTTAATACAAGTCAAAATTGATTAAATGTTTCGTTATAAACTCCTGATTTTCTTTTTAATAGCTTCCTTTTCGAATTCGACTCAAGCTGCAAATATCAAAGGCAGAGTGATATTGGACGAAAGTTGGGCACCAGTGATTTATTTGTCAGTTATTCATTCGTTCGACGATTTGCAAACAGCTTCCTATGGTTTTTTAAGATATAAAATTGAATTGGATTCCGAGGGTTACTTTGAAGCTGATAGCCTGGAACTTGCTGAAGGTGATTTGATCTATCGATTGCATGTTTGTAAAAAAGGTGATCCTGAGTCTTCAATCATCATCGGAGGGAAGGACGAAAATTTTATTCATTTTATCATGAATAAAAAATCATCGATTAGCGTGATTCCGAATGGACCACTGATGGGTTTGCAGTATTGCGAAATTCAGGGACAACCTATTGGAAATAGTTTGTCAAGACTATTTGACTTACAAAAAAGATTGGACACACCACCCAGTTTGCCATCCGAAAAGAACAGAATTTTTATCAAGAAACAGGTTTTGAATGAATTTCAAACAATGATTGATACCTCCTCAAACGAAGTCATTAAATTGTTGGCCTTACATTTTGTCAATGAAAGTTTTGCAAACGAAAATCATCTTGAATTGATGGAAAAAGTGCAAAACGAGCTTTCTCAATCAAATTATTCCAGTCCTTATTACGATTCATTTTTAGATCAATTGAGTTTTTTAAGATTTCAGGCCGGTGAAGCAAATGCAAGATTTTCATGGTTGAAATGGATTGGAATTTTGATATTAATTCCATTTGGTTTTTTTATTTCGAACGTATTGAAAAACCGAAAAAACAAAGGTTTAAATAATTCTCGATCACCAATTCAAATTTTATCAAAGCAGGAAAAAAGAGTTTATAATCTTTTGAAAAAAGGAAAATCCAATAAAGAAATCTCTTCAGAATTGCATATCGAAGTGAGCACTGTGAAAAGCCATTTACATAAAATATACTCAAGGCTTGGGGTGAAATCTCGAAAAGAAATCATTGATGAAGAACGGTAAAGTTTTTTAGATTGTTTATATAATATGAACAATAAGGTAATCAACTGGCTCCTAAAAGGAGATGTTTCCATTCAATATCAAGTTTATCGAGACTTGTTGGAAATGGATCGTGAGGATCTCAGGAAAAGGATTTCAAAAGAAGGCTGGGGCGCCAAATTTTTATCAAAACGAGATACTGCCGGACATTGGGGACAGCGATTTTACCAACCAAAATGGACTTCTTCACATTACACTTTGCTCGACCTCCGAAATTTGAATCTCAGCCCTGAAAATGGTATAGTGAAAGAGACTATTAAGCTGACTTTGGAGACATGCAGAGCAGATGATGGAGGTATTCAATTAGGACCTTCAACATCTTTTCATAGTGATGTTTGTGTAAATGGAATGTTTTTGAATTATGCATCCTATTTTAAAACCGAGGAGCACAATTTACGATCTATTGTAAACAGTATCCTGAGCGAGAAAATGCCAGATGGTGGTTTTAATTGCAGATCAACAAGAAGTGGCGCAATTCATAGTTCTTTACATTCTACTTTATCCGTTTTGGAAGGGATAACGGAATACGAAAAAAATGGCTTCAAATATCGATTGGAAGAGTTGCTGGAAGCCAAACAGTCTTCTATTGAATTTATACTCATCCATCAATTGTTCCTTTCTGACCGAACGGGAGAAATAATTCATAAAGATTTTCTTAAGTTAACTTATCCTGGCCGGTGGCGATATGATATTTTAAGGGCGCTGGATTATTTTCAATATTCAAAGACTAAATGGGATGACCGAATGAATCCTGCTATTCAGATTTTACTTAAAAAGCGAAATAAAGATCTGACCTGGAATGTGCAGGCAAAACATCCGGGGCAAACCCACTTTGAGATGGAAAAGGCTGGAAAACCGAGTCGATGGAATACCTTGAGAGCCTTGCGAGTATTGAAGCATTTTGGTTTTGAAAAGGAAATCAATTAAAAAACGGATCAACAAAGTTGATCCGTTTTATTTTTTTAAGCTATTACTTTTGGTTGAATTATTTTTGGTTGAAGCACTGAATCAGGTAATTTAGCACCTTGAATTTTTAAAGTATTTATTCTATACAAATAGGCTGCTCCCTGCATAATATTTTCAGCAACTTCAGGAGCATTGCGATTTTCATGTTTTTCTAAATGCGTTCCTTTCACCCAATCGTTAAAAGCACCCATCGCAGGGCCACACCAGATTTGGTAATCAGAAGTTCGGTCGGGAGTGCCTGCATTTGCCCAATTGGAAGAAAGTCCCAAATACCATCGGAAAACCAAAGCCATCTTTCGCTTTGGATTATCGAGAGCCCTTTCAATTTGTTCAGGATCGCGCTCTTCAAAAAAAGATATACAATTTTGCCAGACGGTTTCCAATGGGAGTTTGAAAACCGTTGTTTCCAATTTTGTTCTTTCATCAGCAGGAATCTCATCAATGCTGTTGTAACGCATATAATATTCATACAACTTTTTAGCACGAGGACCGAAAAGGGTTCCGCGTTTCAAAACCTGGAGATTGACACCCATTTCAAACATATCAGACGCAGGAGCCATAATTACATCAGTTGTTGAAACATTGGCCAACAATTTTCTCACATATTCCGAAGTTCCCGCTTCTACGCAAGCCTGATTGACTGAACCAGTCACGACGTAAGCGGCTCCCATCATAAAAGCTGCTAATGCTGATGAAGGCGTTGAAATACCGCCAGCAGCTCCGACTCTTATTTTCTTTTCATATTTATGTTTTTCCTGAATCTCATCGCGAAGATTGATAATAGTTGGAAACAACGCCACTAATGGACGATTATCTGTATGTCCGCCGGAATCTGCTTCAACGGTGATATCATCAGCCACAGGAACTTTTTGAGCTAATTCGTATTGCAGCTGAGTGATTTTTCCAGCTTCTAAAAGTGGTTTCAAAAACTTGTCGGTCGCAGGTTCCATGAAGCGTCCGGCCACCTCTTTTCGGGATAGTTTGGCTATGACTTTGTTTTTGATGATAATATTTCCTTCGGTATCTAATTCCAAACCCGCTGCACGATAATGAACAATATGTTCCGTTAAATCCAAATACGCTGATGCTTCAACTACACGAATATTGTTTTCCAGAAATAATTTCACAGCGCCTTCTTCCAATGCTTTTTCCGTTGGACTATGGATCAAATTGAAAGCATAAGTCCGATCTTTTAATTCATTTTGAATCTGATCAATTGCTTGTTTAACACGACTTGGAACCAAACCTGCAGCGCCAAAGGAGCCCAAAAGATTAGCTTTCCCCAAACTGATGACCAAATCAGCGGATGCAATTCCATTTGCCATTGCGCCGGTTTTGTAGCAATATTTAATTTTATAATCCTGTCTGAAAGTTGAATCTCCCAAATTTTCTGGTCCAACAACTGGAGCTACAGCCAACAATTCCAATCCATTTCCTTCTGAAGTAATTTCACCCTCGTTAGTTATTCCTATTCTTCCAGCAAAGTCTTTTACTACAAAGCAATTTTGGTTTGTGTTTGTCAACTTTTCCTGCATGCTTGCTTCGTCAAATGCCAGAGCTCTCGGGGAGCCTTTCCAGAGGAGTTTCGTTTTTAAATTATTGTTCATTTTTGTATTTTTATTAGCGAGTAAACAGTAACGAGTTGTTAGACTTTTATGGTGTTTTGAAATCCGACTATCATTTTTCGTACTTGAATAGTTTCGTTTAAAATTTTGTCCATTTGCACGCTTGAAATAAAATCCAGATCGTTTGCTAAACAAATTTGAGTTTCTAATTCACAAAGAGAGCCATTTGCAATATCAAGAAATCGACTTAAATCTTTATTTGTTCTTCTACCACAGCCTTCAGCGATATTTGAAGGAACCGAAACAGCAGATCTTTATATTTGTGATGTCAAACCAAATTTTTCAGAAAAAGGAAAATTTTCAAGAGTCAAATAAACCTCTTTAACAAGTTTTCTAGATCTTTTCCAAATTTCCAGATTTCTAAAATCAGCCAGCATATTTAAAATAAATTTATAACTCGATTCTGACAACTCGCAACTTAATTATCCTGCTTCCTCAATCCCAAGTGCCAAATCAGTCAACTGATAAATCCTCGTTTTTTCATTCCACAAATAACCATCAGCCATTAAAACCAACATTTCACCTCGTCTTTCAATGCTTTTAAAATTAACTTCCAGGTGCATTTCTTTTACAGGCAATAGAATCTGGCCACGGTATTTCCAAACAGTTTTATTGTTTTCAACTTGTACGAATCGTGGCGATTTGAAATTAGCTCCAAGATTCTGTTTCATTGCAAAAATTTGCATGGCCTGTAAAATCGCTTCAACGCCCAAAGAGCCCGGCATCACTGGGTCCTGGTAAAAATGGCAAGTGAAAAACCAATCATAGGTTTTCATGAATTTAGTAGCATGGATATAGCCTTTGCCATATTCGCCACCATCTTTGACGATCAAACCTTTGTCCAGCAAATTCAGTTGGTCTTCGGCAAGGTGGAAATGTGGTTTGTCATCGGCCGCTTTATATAATTTCATTTTTGCAAAAATCGAATCCAACTTGAATTGAAAATAATCTTTGGATTGCAAACCCTGTGTTTCATACCAAGCCGGCACTTCAGTTCCGTTGTCCAAACCAATTTGCTGAGCCAAAGCTTCCTGGGGGAAGAATCCAAAAGAGGAACCTCCTTTGTAAAAAACATGACCGTCAACAGAAAGCTCGAAAGTATATTTTTGTAAAATCGTTCCTCCAAGTGAAACGGAAGAAGTCATCACACATTTGTTGGCGATCGTTTTTCCACGAAAATCTGTTCCGTTTGGAAGATCAAAAAATTCTCCGTCGCCATCTAAATTTCTAAAATAAAGATTCTTATCTGGAAACTGTAAAGTACTTCCAAGGTATGCCCCTAACAAGCCGCAAGGCTGCAAAGCTATTTCCATCAAAACGGAGTAAGGCATTGTCACAGATGAGTTTTGCTTATAATACCAGGCATCTTGTGGGACATCATATTCTGCATAAATCGTGGAAGGTTGCTTTAAATTCCCACGCTCACCGTCGATTTTCAAAACTCTTGAAATCAACTGTAAATCTGTGTTTGGTTGACGGGAAACTTTCCGATTGTCATAAACTTTAAAATCATCTCCGAAACAATCTGACAAATTGCCTAAAGCAAAAGTGCTGATTGCTTTTTCATCTAAAAGTACATCTTTTGAAGTTGCAGCTTCATCAGATTTGTTTTGCAATTCTAAATAACGTGAATTTGATTTTTCACGTAATTGTAGACCTAAATTTTCAAAATGAACCGTAATCACATCATCAGAAATGATTTCCAAATCACCAATTACGTAAGGATCAGGTGTCAAGCCAATTTCTTTGATGATCAATTTATAAATCAATTTGGTGTCCCTTGACGGAACGACTTCTTTGCGGCAACGAACTTTTTGAGGAAGGTCAAAAATTGGTTGGAAACGAGCATCTTTTGTCAATCGTTGCAAGCCGAGCATCATCATAAAAAAGCGCAATAAGTTTCCACCACCTTCAGCTTGCAACGATCCTGCAAGCACTTCATCATCACGGAAATGACAAGGGAAATACCAGTCATCAGGTGACAAATCTTTCTCTGCGATGATTTCCCCCAAACCATAAGCTCCTCCTTTCAAATCAACTTTTGTGATGCGATCGATCATCATGATTTTTTCGTCCGGCAAACGCAAAGAAGGGTTTCTTCCATTGGCAAAATAAGACTCATCTTCAAAACAAAGATGGATATCGCCGTTTTTCAAATGCTGTAAATCATCTGCGGTAAAAGAAGTTTTAGGTGTGTTTAAAAGCGGTGTAAATATTTTCTTTTCAACATTTTGAAGGGCTTTGATTTCGTCAGCGGTGTAAACCACTCCGTTGCCTTCCTGTAATTGTTCATCGGTAAAGAAACCAGCGCAACCGCCATCCATTTTTAAAACCATGCGATCTTCTACAAAACATTCGTAACTGAAAAAGAACAATAAATTATTGCCGTTTCTCACAAAAGAATTGATCGAAATATCGTAGCGCAAAGTTTGTCCCTCAAAAGGCAAATCATCTAAAAAGGTTAGCGTACAATCCAGCAAACGATAAATGTAATCGCCTTTGTTTTGGAAGTCAATTCCAAGGTAGGAGATGAGCATCAAATCGCACTGACCTGATTCTACAGAAACTGCCCAGGGGATTTGGCGATCCGTCGTAAACCAGGCATCGTAAGGGATGTCGTACTCTGTTTGCATGGTCGACGGTTTGTATTCTCCGAGTTTTGCATTCAATCCGGTCACACGACTAACCAACAAATAAGGGTCCATCGGCAGCATCACTCGACGTCGATAAGTGTCGATAATTGCGTACTCCTGACCATAAACGTTGGCGATTTTTCCTTCCGCAAATTCAACCAAATCTTCCTGCGAAAAAATGATGTTTTTATTTGCCAGATGATTAGGATCAGAATAGTCCTGCAATTTCAGTCCGTTTTCTGCGATGGTTTGTTTTTTTGGTGCTTTTATCACTGTGTTTTCTATATTTTCACTCATGTTTGAAATAGTTGTTGAAATAGGGTAGGATGGCTTAATTGCAATCGATTCAGCATCCAATTCGAGAATTGTATCAACTGAAACAGTAGCTTCTACCAAAGTTTTTTGCCTGGTTTTTGAATAATATTTTGCTCGCATTTCTTCGGATAATAATTCATCGTAGATGCGTAAACCTCCGGGAATTATTTTTTTCATAAAATGCCTTTGTTGTGATTCCTCTTCAGTTTCAGGGTATAAAATGCTCAAATCCGCATCGATTCCATTACTGATTAATCGTCCAATACATTCAAAGATTGATTGAGCAGATGCGGTTCCTTTTTTGTCAATTGAAACAGCCAGGTGATTGTTATCTTTTAGCGTTTCACTGATCCAATTGCTACAAGTACTGTTTGCTCCGATTTCAATAAAAGTATTGATTTTGTTATTGAAAACAGTATTAATGGTTGAAGGGAAATCTACTTTTTCGCAACAAACCTGCGTAGAGTTTTTAGCAATTTTTAAACTATCAAATTCAATTTTGCCTTTTGAAATACTCGAATAGAAATCAATAGACGGTTGTTCTTCCAATTTAAAATTGTGCATTTCCAACAGGCCGTCGTATTCCGCATTACAAAAGTCGTGATGGATTACATTTTGAAAAGGCATTTCAACATGAGAGCAACCCAGTTGTTCAACGATTTCAAAACAAGTCTTCCGATCTCCCGATATGATCACTTCTTTTTCAGTATTGATAAAACTCAAATACACTTTTTCTTTTCCAACCAGAAGCGGTTCGACTTTGCTTTTATTGGTTAAAAGCACCAAGCTCACCCAGCGTTTTTTAGCTTCTTTAGAGCTGATATTCCATTCTTTAGCCAACAATTCCAAGTTGCCTGAAAACCGGTTTTGAAAGATTGGTGAGTTTTGAAAAATGGATGCATTTTTATGATTCCACACTCCCAAAGAATACCACATGCTGCTGCATTCACCCATGCTGTAACCAAAAGCTGCTGTTGGATTTATTTTGAAATGGGTTCGCAGAATATGTGTGTAAACCGTGGAAAAGAAAACTCCAACAGACATCATCGCGATGGCATCACTCTGAATCGGCGGATGAATTTCATCTCTTGACTGACTTTTTGGATACAAATAATCTGACCAAAGAAACTTATCAAGCGATTGTGTCAGGTTTTCATAATGAGGCAACAATTCGGGAAATAATTGAAACAGATCATAGCCAATCCCTTCATAAGCCGTTGCAGATCCCGGATAAACAAAAGCCAGATTCCCTTCTTTCGATGTTGGTTTAGGATTGAAATAACTTCCTTTTGGCGTTTTTAAAATTTGACCGTTTTCGTATGTTTTTGGGAGATTATTTTTAAAAAATGCGATTTCCCGAATCATTGATTCCTTAGAATCAGAAATCAACGCAATGCAAAAATCCGTTTTTATATTTTTAGCTTTTTGATAAAACTGACTGGCAATTGTGGGGAAAACAATTTCACTTTCCAAAGCGATTTCCAGTGCATTCAATTGTGTCAACAATTCCTTCTCCGAATTTCCTTTTAAAGGAATTAATTTCGGTCCAAACTTTTGCATCATCAGTGCAGCAGGCAAAATCGTTGAAGTTCCTTCAGCCATTTTTAACTGGATACCATCCTGTCCATGAACAGCTGCTTTCCGAACTGTTTTTGTATTCTTTTTTATCCAGGGACGTGAAGATTGAGGAAAATAATAAGCTGTTTGTTTGAAAGCTTTTGCTTGCTTTGGTGCATCCCAATTTGGAATCGCAGGAATAAATTTATGATGCAAACAAAGCGCAGTTTTAATAATCGAAGCCATCGCAGAAGCCGCAAAAGTATGGCCTATGTTGGATTTTACAGACCCTAAAGCGACAGGAATTCTGGTACTATTTTCAATTAAACTTTTAAGTTCTCTTTGATCTTCCTGTTCCACACCGCTAGCAAATAATTCACGATAACCAATCGTCGGGTCAGCTTTCATCTTTCCCAGTCCTTCAATAACTGCGTATGATTTTTCTTCTTTTGTAGTGTCTTTTTGATTTTTCAGAACAATAGCTCCTGCGCCTTCACCAATCATCCAGCCATTATCTTTTTGATTAAAACTCAAACTTGGCTTTTCCGCTGTGTTGACCGGATTCTTTTTGTTTTGTAATAAAACATTTTCCAAGCCTCCAGAAAAATCAACGCCACCGACGACCACAGCTTCAACTTCACCATTTGAAAGCATGTTTTGAGCTACTTCAATTGCTCGGATTACACCATCGTTACCACTTGTAATCGTAAAGGCGGGACCTGTGAAATCCCACAAAGCGGCGATGCGGCTTGCCATGATATTTCCTACAAAACTGGTGTGCTGGCTTGGCGTTTGAGCACCCTCTCTTTCGTATAAAAGATTCTTACATTTTGCAATAAGCTCTTCTTTTTTGCTCCCTTCAAAAGTATCTTCAATGTGTTTTAAAGCCTCTTCCAGTTGCCATTCGGCATCCCAACGAGCGAGATAATGATGTATCGCTAATTCAGGAGCCATAGCCATCAAAACGGCAACATTTTGACCTTCCTCCAGGTTCGCATCCTTAATCGCCTGATCAGCAACTTTCAGAATGAGAGCTTGTTGAGGTTCCAAAGTTTCAGCTTCCGTAGGCTGTATTTTGTAGCGCATCAAATCAATTTCAAACTCATCGATGTAGCTTCCTTTTGGTATTTTGTTTAAACCATATTCTGCGAGTAAATTTTTATTTTCTTCAAATCCTTTCCAGCGTTGAGCCGGCAATTCACGGAAATTTTGTTTTCCATGAAAAATCATATCATAAAAATCATCGAGATTGGTACAATCTCCGAAATGAACATCCATTCCAGTGATGGCCATCGGCTTTAGTGGAGTAGGAGCATAGGCTCTATTTTTTTCAGAAGGGTGGTAATTTTCAACGATCATGTGTGCATTGGTGCCACCAAAACCAAAAGCATTAATTCCAGCTTGCTTTTCCGCGTTGTTCCATTTTGTTGGAGATTCAATGATCTGATCTCTTGAAAGCCAGCCGTTTTCAGAAAGGATAGACTTTTCCAGATTGATATTCGGTGGAATTTGGTTTTTCTCCATGGAAAGCAAGACTTTGAAAAGCCCTGTCATTCCGGCCGCTGTCAGCAAATGCCCCATATTTGATTTTACAGAACCCAGAAGAGGATGGCAGTTGTGTTTGGAAAAGAATTTTTCAATGGAATTAATTTCCGTTTTATCACCCAAAGGCGTTCCGGTAGCATGACATTCCAAATAAGAGGTGTTGGCAGGCGAAGAAGCGGAGGCTTCATAAGCTCTTTCCAAAGCCAGGTATTGGCCTTTTGGATTAGGGCTTAAAAGGAATTTCCCTTTTCCATCATTGGATAAACCAACTCCTGAAATGACTCCTAAAATTTTATCACCATCTTTCTCCGCATCAGAAAGCCTTTTCAACAAAATCATTCCAGCTCCTTCCGAAGAAACCAATCCAGCGGATTGTTCGTCCAATGGAATGAATTTCTGATCCATTGGTGCATAAGCATGGAAAATTGAAAATCCCATGTGGATAAACAATTGATCCGAACCACAAACAGCGCCCGCAAGCATCATATCTGCTTTTCCGGTTTGTAATTCATCGCAAGCCAGTTTGATGGCATACAATGAACTAGCGCAAGCTGCGTCAAGATCCATGCTTGGAACATCCAGCCCTAAAGCTTTTTTGATCAATTGAGAAGCATCGCCTTGCAAAGAATCATTGTCTGGAATTGCAGATCTTGTTGAAGGAATTTTTAAAGAATCATCATTCAATAAATTTTGAAGAGCAGATTCAGTTGTTTTGGTATAAACGGAAGCCAATTGTCGATGCGTCGAAGCGGTTGGAAAAGAAAGATTTCCAACGATTGCACCACAACGTTTTAAAACTTCACTATTTTCGTGATACCCTCCGTGGATCAACGCTTCTTTCGAAACATGAAGTCCCCATTGATACAATTGATCCAGATTCTTTAAATGTTTTTGATCTAAACGATATCCTGAGGCATCGAATTCGAAATCACGAATATACCCTCCGCGCAGCGAATAACAACGGTCGATCACTCCTTTCTTTGGATCGTAAAAGATCTGTGGATCAACACCAAAATCTTCAGCATTCGCCAATCCCGTCAAATCACGCTTCTGCATCAAATTGTCCCAAAATTTTTCCAGGGTTTCTGATCCCGGAAAAATTGCTGACATGCCAATGATGGCTATTTTTTCTCGTTTGCTCATGTTTTTCAATTCGCTAGCAAATAAATGTTACCATTTCAATTCCGGAGAAACCGTTACCGCTGCTCCTGTTGTAATTAAATAAACTTCCCCCTCTTTATCATAAACTGTACATTTTGCTGACATTTTGAAAGCTGTATTTTCTTCCACAGAAATATGGACGTACAATTCTTTGTCAAAAGGCAAATCTTTGTACACGATTCCTTTATCAGTTTTCAGCGGCAAACTCTTCGCTCCATCGTGGTGTTTTTGCACCCAAACGACCATTCCTTGGTACTGAATATCTAAAAAGAAAGTATTTAAAGATGTAATCGGAAACTGTCCTTGCTCCGTTAAGGGAACTGAATTGGCTTTGCATTTCATGACCATGTGATTGTCGCTGTATTCCAAAATCTCTTCAATCCCTTGATAATATGGGCCGTGAAACAATGAACCGTCTTTGTACAATTCTGCTCCGTTTATTGATGTTCCCGTTTTGATTTCGTTGTGGAAAAACTTGTCAACAGTTTCTTTCACACTTTTATGGCGAAGCGTGATTTCTGATTTATAATGATACGTTGGCAATTTGGCACCATCACTCATCACCGCTACTTCAAAAACAATTAATTCTGGTGTTTTATAAATTTCTTTAATTTCAGTGTAAAAATCTTTCTTTTCGGTTCCGTCAAACACAATTCCTTTGAAAAGCTGTAAATCTTTCATTTTATAAAGCCTAAAATCAGGGAACAATTTCACGCAAGAATCAGCCATCCATGCTGCTGCATTTACAACGGGAAGTACAGCATTTCCTTGAATGGAGTGGTGATTTAAAAAAGAATTATCTTTTAATTCAAGGTGACGTTCAATTTTATAAGTTTTTAAATCTTCCGTCAATTCGCTTATCGGAGTTGGCAATGTTCCGCCGATGATCACTTGTGGCTCATCGTTGTAAAGGGTATTAAATTCATTGACAAACATCGCTGCTCCGCCAGGATGATTAACCAAAGTCACTCCTGCTTCTTCAAATTTCTTTTGCAATTCAGGACTAACCATTCCGCCTTCCCATGCTCCCCAGTTGATTGCGGAAACTTTAGTATTTGGATGGTTTGTTCTGAAAAGATGAGCTGCTTTGCTCAAGATTTCGTTAGCCATCGCATAATCTGTTTGGCCAATATTTCCATAAAATCCGGCTACTGAGGAAAAGAGCACCAAGTGTTTCAATTGATCCGGATTGACAACGCTCAACATGCTCAGCAAGCCATCCAGTTTTACTGAAAGTACATTGTTGAAATCGCCCTCTGTTTTATTTTGAATGTGTTTGTCTGCAAGCCTTCCGGCACCATGAATCAATCCTGTGATTGGTCCCCAATTTTTTAAAATTTCATTCAACTCAGTGCGCGTGGCGTTCAAATTGGTAATATCTGATTTTAAATAAACGACTTCTGAACCAGCGACTTTGATTTGAGACAAAGTATCATCAATTTCTTTTTTTGCAATGATGTTGTTGAAAATTCGCTTTACGATTTTTAGATCAACTTTTTCTCCTTTTTCTTTCAAATCCGTCATGATCAATCGCTTCAAAATAGCTTCGTCATTTTCGTTTGCAGCATAAGCCGGAATTTCAAAATCCAATGATGACCTTCCAATCAAAATCATTTTTGGTTGAAACTTCTTAGCTAATTCGATGACACAGGTTGCTGTCACTCCTTTTGCCCCGCCACTTACCAAAAAGACATCATCAGAAGTAATATCAGCTGTAATTGTTTCTTTATCATTGAGTAGTGTTTCTGTTGTTTCAAAACTTTTTCGACCCTCTTCAGAAATTCCAATCTCCGTGTACAACAAATTAGCATCGTGCATTTCTTCGAAAACATGCTTTGCAATGACTTCATTTTTCAATTCTGGTTGTATATCAATTGCTCTGCAATAAACCGGTGACCATTCCAGATTTAATGATTTAACCAAACCGGAAAGCCCACCTCCCATGATGGAAGTATTGGATCGTTTCCCTAATCCCAGTTTTCCATCGAGACGAGTTACAGTTATAAAAGCTGGTCTTTGTGTTTCGCTGGCTGCTTGCAAAGAAGGTTGTAAATATTTGGCTAATAAAAAAACTGTTTTTAAAATATTCCTTTCTGCCGGAAAGTGACTAGCGAAGTTGTGGCCTTTAAATTCGAAATGTGGATGTAAATGAATAAAAGAACCAATTTGACCATATTTTGAAATGATCGTTTCAACAGCTTCTTTCACATTCTGATCTGTATTTCCATTTAAATTAACTGTGTTTTCAAAATCACCAGATGTATTTGGCAAGTTTAAAACCACCACTTTGTGGCCTTTTTTTTCGAGTTGATTTTTGACAGAAGCCGTTAATTCAGATCCTTCGTTTGTGATAACAGTTAAAAACAGGTTTTCCGGATTGAAATCCAAAAGGTCTGGAGTTGGCAGGTATTTTAAGCTTATCGCTTTGCGCTCAACTCCATTAAAAAGGGAGGTCTCAACAGTTGAGAGACCTCCTTTTGATTCAATTTTATCTATGATTTGTTCCGTAACTAAGCTAGTATTTTTTTTTTTGATTTACCGGAAATATAATTTACGATTTCACCAAGTGTTCTTAGCTCCGTCAATTCTTGTGGATTGATATCTGAAAGTTCAGCGTGTTGTTCAGTGATTGCGCCAAAGATTTCCACTCTTTTAATGGAGTCAATTCCAAGGTCAGCTTCCATATCCATGTTCAATTCAAGCATTTCAGCAGGATAACCAGTTTTTTCGCTCACGACTTTCATCAAAATTTCGGTAACCATGCTGTCATTGGCAGCCGGAGCTGTTCCGTTTGCAGCAGGTTTTGACGTTTCAACAACTGGCTGAGCCACCTGTGCTGATGCAACAGGTGCTGGTGTATTTTGAGGTGTAAAAGGAGCCACACTTTTTCCAGAAATGTAAGTTACAATTTCACCCAGTGTTCTCAATTCTGTCAATTCCTGCGGATTGATATTTGACAATTCGGCGTGTTGTTCTGTGATTGCTCCGAAGATTTCAACACGTTGATAGAATCAATACCAAGGTCTGCTTCCATATCCATGCTCAATTCAAGCATTTCAGCAGGATAACCTGTTTTTTCAGAAACTACTTTCATCAAGATCTCGGTAACTATGCTGTCATTGGCAGCCGGAGCTGTTCCGTTTGCAGCAGGTTTTGGCGTTTCAACAACTGGTTTAGCGACTGGCGCTGCAGCTACAGGAGTTGGCGTACTTTGAGTAGTTGAAGGAACGACACTTTTACCTGAAATATAAGTTACAATTTCGCCCAGTGTTCTCAATTCTGTCAATTCCTGCGGATTGATATTTGACAATTCAGCGTGTTGTTCTGTGATTGCTCCGAAGATTTCAACACGTTTGATAGAATCAATTCCAAGATCAGCTTCCATGTCCATGCTCAATTCAAGCATTTCAGCAGGATAGCCGGTTTTTTCAGAAACTACTTTCATCAAAATTTCAGTAACCATGCTATCGTTTGCAGTCGCAGTAACATTTGAAACAGGTTTAGGAGTTTCAACAACTACAGGTGTTGCAATTGCTGCAGGAGCGGTTGCTTGCTCTGGAACTGCTTTTTGCGGAGCGGAAGTTGAAGGAGCGACACTTTTTCCGGAAATGTAAGATACAATTTCACCAAGTGTTCTCAATTCTGTCAATTCCTGTGGATTGATATTTGACAATTCAGCATGTTGTTCTGTGATTGCTCCGAAGATTTCAACACGTTTGATAGAATCAATTCCAAGATCAGCTTCCATGTCCATGCTCAATTCAAGCATTTCAGCAGGATAGCCGGTTTTTTCGCTCACTACTTTCATCAATATTTCGGTCACCAAAACAGTATTTTGGTTTGACTCAACTTTCGATGGAGTTGGAACATCCAAAACTTCCTCAGGAGTTTGAACGATCTTTGCTTTTTCAACAGCGCCGCTTTGATGGCTCATTCCATTGCCGTTACCATTGTTGGTTGGCTTTGGTGCTGAAACAGGCGTTGAAACGCCATTTTTAATTGGAGTTTTTATATTTGTTGAACTTGGAATATTAGCAACATCTTCGTTTCCAAAGCTTTTTCCCAGCATCTGGATTAATTCGATTGATTGTTTGTTCTGTTCAGAAATCATGTTCTGAAACATTTCAATCGATTTAGTTTGCTGAGTTTTAAAATGTTCCAGCGTTTCTTTTATTAGATTTAAAGTTTCCTTATTCATTAGATCTTCTTCATTTTGATCAACGGCAAACACTTGTTTAGTTGCCGTTTCTTTTACTTCAGTTACAGGAATTTGAACTGACGTTTGTTTGATTTTAAAATTATCATTTAAAGCTTCATCATAAGCCTTTAGAGTGGGAGGACTTACATAATTGTTTCCACTCAATTTGACATTCATCTTGGTAATTGCAGCTGGTTTCGTTTCCTCTCTGTGAAAAGTATCAACATTGCTGATCGGCAATCCTAAAACTTGTAATTGAACAACTGCTTGACGGAGTTGTAAGTCGCTGTTTTTCTGTGTGTTAGGGTTCGTTGCAACGGCAAAATGATCCTTATCTTTTAAAATATCTTTTACCAGATTTGTCAAAACCGGTTTCGGCCCAATTTCAACAAAGACTCTTCCTCCTGCATTATAAATATTTTCAATTTGAGATTTGAATTGGACTGCATTTAAAATATGCCCTCCCAAAATATTTTTCATTTCTTCGGCATCGGCAGGATACGGCTGAGCGGTTGTGTTTGAATACACAGGTGTTGTTGCGGATTTAAATTCACAACTTTGTATTGCTTCAGCAAATGGTTTCTGTGCATGACCTACGTAAGAAGTATGGAATGCTGCGGAAACTGGTAATACAACCGATTTGATCCCATTATTGCTCAATAAATCCTTTGCTTTTGCAATCGCAGGCGTACTTCCTCCCAAAACCAATTGGCTCGAAGAATTTAAATTGGCGATTGTTACGCTGTCCATTTGACTCAAAAAAGGAGTAACCTGTTCTTCCGTTCCTTTTACTGCTAACATGCTTCCTGAATCCGTTTGACCGAAATGCTGAGCCATTGCCTGGCCTCTAGCTTTTGCAAGGAAAACGTAGTGATCATCAGAAATTGCTTCTCCTGCCCAAAGTGCTGTCAGCTCACCAAAGCTGTGTCCTGCCATGAAGTCTGCCTTAAAACCGGCATTTGTCATGGTTTTAAACAGTCCCATGCTCAAGCTTCCGATTGCAGGCTGTGCAAATTGAGTTTGAGTGAGTTGGGCTTGCTGAGCTTCTTTTTCTTCGTTTGTAAAAACAGGTTTTGGAAAAACCACATCTGACAAGGCAGTTTGATGGTCTTTTTGGAAAATGCTATCCAATTTGGAATAAGCCTTCTGAACTTCCGGGTAAGCGTTTACGATAGCTGTTCCCATTCCAACGTATTGCGATCCTTGTCCCGAGAACAAAGCAACAACTTTGTCACGTTCATCAATTCCATGAGGTCGAAAGTAAATCCCTTTTGGATGATCCCATGAATTTTTTTTATCTGTTTGAAGCAATTTAACTGCTAAGTTGAGATTATGAACACAGTCTTCAATTGATTCAGCGACAAAACCTAAACGAGCTTCATTTTTTGAAACTTTGAACGCTTCGCTTGCTTTCTTTAATTCTAAATAAACTTTATCAGCATTCTCATCATTCAAGCCAGACAAAGTGTCTTGACATTGCGCCAAAAGTTCTTCAGGTGTATTTGATCTTAAAAGAATAGAATGATAAGGTACGTGAATTCTATCTTGCTGAAGGGGTTCACTATTATATTCTTCTAAAGCAAAGTGAACATTGATACCACCAAAACCAAAAGCGCTGACACCAACTCTTCGCGGATGCTCTTTCTTAAACCAGGGGCGTGTTTCTGAATTTACATAAAAAGCAGAATCTTCTATATTAAACTTAGTATTTGGTTTGGTTACATTGATCGAACCTGGTAAAACTTTGTGATATAATGCGAGTGCCGCTTTGATCATTCCGGCAGAACCAGCTGCCGCTTTTGTATGCCCAACTTGTGATTTTACAGATCCAATACCAATTTCATTTTTCTTTGGATTGTTTTCACCAAAAACCATTTGCATGGATTCGAATTCTGTAGGATCACCCGCTCCGGTTCCTGTTCCATGTCCTTCGATCAAACCAACCGTTGATGGTTCAAAACCAGCATCTTCGTAGGTTCTTCTCATGGCCAGTGCCTGTCCTGAAGGACGAGGAGCATAAACAGATTTGAATCTTCCGTCGCTTGAAGTTCCAACGCCTTTTATTAAAGCATAAATTCTATCACCATCACGTTCTGCATCTTCCAATCTTTTCAAAACCAACATTCCAATTCCTTCTCCAATCAACATTCCATCAGCTGCATCATCAAATGGACGGATTTGGCCTGATTTTGAAAAAGCAGGTGTTTTGGAGAAAGACATGTACATAAAAGGCGAATTGTCCGTATCAACGCCACCAGTAAGCATCATATCTACGCGGCCTTCGATCAATTCACTAACTGCCATTTTGATTGCACTCAAAGAAGCAGCACAAGCTGCATCGACTACACTATTGATTCCTCCTAAGTCAAATCGATTGGTAATACGACCGGAAATAACGTTTCCAAGCATACCCGGAAAAGAATTTTCATTCCAACCGATATAAGCTTTTTTCATTTTATCAACGATAACCGGGATGTCTTCTTCAGCCACGCCACTTGAACGCAAGGCTCTTTCCCAAATAGGAAATTGCAATCTGGCTGTTAATGGAGTAATCAATTTTTGACCACCGCCAACACCTAATAATACACCAGTACGTTCCTTTACTTCCGCTGTGAATTTCGCAGATTTTTGACCATATCCTGCATCCTCAAAAGCATCACGTGCAGCCACCAAAGCCAACAATTGAGAAACATCAGTTACTTCAAGAATATTTGGTGGTAATCCAAATTCCATTGGATTGAAATCAATATCAGGCAAAAAACCACCAACTTTGCAGTAGGTTTTGTCCTCTGCATTCATATCAGCATCATAATAATCACTGATGCTCCATCGACTTTCCGGAATTTCAACGATGCTGTCTTTTGACTGGACGATATTGGTCCAAAACTCTTCAAGGTTTTTAGCATCAGCAAACATTGAAGACATTCCGACAACAGCTATAGGTGTTTTTTTCAACGAACTATTTATATTCATTGTTTATTTTTTATGGCTTATAAGGTGACGTAGAACAACTCCTTTTGCATTTCCAATAATTTGATTCCTTTTTTGGTGCAGATGCCTCGCAAATACGGTAGCATAATTCCAAAAGTCAATCTCGCCTTACTGTATTCATTTACAGGAAACTGGTCAGTGTCTTTTAATAATTTTAATAAATTCAATACGGTTTTCATCGTCACATCAATGTCTAAATCTTTATCAAATAGCCCATCTTTAATTCCCCATTTTGCCAGATAGAGCAGTTCCTCGTGAGCAAAATTTCCATTTTCACCGTAAGATTCACTTAGCATCCCGGGGTAGTAATGTAAAATGTCGTTGAAGAAATTGGGGTTGGCAACACTTGCACGATTGACAATGTGCTGATGCAAATAACCCATTGCTTCAATAGCGTTTTCGGCATTGCGTATAACCTCTTCGTTTTCTTCCCGTATACGGGCATGGTAAGTGTTTAAGCACGATTTCAATAGATCGGTTTTATCAATAAAATGTGTGTAAATGGTTCGTTTTGAAGTATGCAATTCACGAGTGATCCGGTCCAAAGTCACAGTCTTAATTCCATGTTTTAAAAACAGGTCATTAGCTACTTTAATTATTGTTTCTCGATCTATCATTCATTTATAAATTTGGACAATTCAATCCGCGGTAATATATTTGTACCAAAAGTACCGCAAAGAAATGAATAATTGTTTAAACCGTCAAACTATTGTCTAAAAGAATCTCAAAAAAATCAAAAAATATTCAAGTTCTTGTTGCGGATACGTTAAGTGAGCAAAATAACATTGAGCTTCCTGCTTTGATGGCCCTTCTTCCACCCAATTTGCAAGTGAGAGCTAAAAGATATAAGAACAAACAAAGCGCAATCAATTATTGTTTTGGAAGACTCCTGCTTATACGGGCAATTTCTGATTTAGGTTTAGATTCTGATAAAATAAACCAAATCTACTATTCAGAAAATGACAAACCTTTCATTGATAGCTTTTCATTTAGTATTTCTCACTCTGAAAATTTTGTAAGCCTCGCATTTTCAACGTATTGTCAACTAGGCTTGGACATTGAAAGGATTAAAAAAGTAGATTTGCAAAACTTCAAATCTTTTTTTAGAGAAGACGAGTGGGAAATAATAAATTCTGCTGAAAACCCATTGCAAAAATTTTATTGGTTTTGGGTCAGAAAAGAAAGTATTTTGAAAGCTGAGGATGCAAAAATGAACCAGGTCAATGATATTTTTATCTCTTCATCAGACAATGGTAATTTCAAAAATAGTGGTAATCATTGGAATCTTCACGAAATCGAAATAGGTGAAAATGTTGTTGGATTAGTAGCCTGTGATACCCTAAACATGTCTTTGACTATTTCTCCTTTTAATTTGAAAAATTGAGCAGTTATTCCTAAAATAAGGCTAGACTAGGGAATACATCAGCATTTAAATTAAAGAGCTTTGCTGAAATGTTTTTATTATTATTTAGCCAGAATATTCAATAAAAATAAGAAACATCAGGCCGTCACAGATCGTAACACGTTTTAAAAAAAAACTGACACATCAAGCTTTCAAAAACTAATTATTATGAAAATTCATTTTTACTCAATTGTAAGAATTCTGAGTATAATATTACTGGCCAATGTCATTCAAGCTCAACCGCTTCTCCCACCCAATACAATGGATTTTAGGGGTTTATGGGTGACTGATTTTAAAACGGAAGTGCTTGGAGACACCATTGCAGAAAATGATTTGTTGGAATATGCCGTAGACAATGATTTCAATTACCTGATTTGTACTAACATGTTTCAAATATTGACAGATAATTGTACGCCTTTTACAAGTGAAATGGAAGATTTACGAGCGTTTATTGAAAAAGCTCATAACGTTTACAACATTGAATACATCAGCGGAAATGTAGGGACAGATGCAACAGCGGCTAAAATGCAGGATTATAATAACTGCTCCATGGTCAGCGATGCTCAGAAATTTGATATGATTACCTATGAATGTGAGTTTTACAATCCGGGAACTAATGGTTCTTGTCCAGATTTCACCTCTTATATTACTCAATTGCAAAACATTAAAAATATATGTAATACTACTTTTGGAAGTGATCCGGCTAAGCACTTAGTTTGTGAAGTGTATATTGGTGGATCGGGCAGTACCGGACATGTGCTAACCAATTCTTCTGAAATCGAAATGCAACAAATAGCCAGCTTATCGGATCATATTTTGATTACCTATTATCGCTCTGATCCGTTCCAATCTAGCGGAAACTTTTTCAATTGGACGATTACTCGGCTGGAATGGCTTGCTAGCCCGGAAGGGGATCCCAATAAAATTGTCATTTTACTGAAATCGAGAAATACAGATACCAATAATATGTATGACTATTTGACGACCTTCAGCGGAACGCACTTTGATGCACTTCGTGATCCTTATTTAGCATGGGTAGAAGGTACGGTACATAACCCCAGCCTTACAGAAGGTTATATCGAAAGCTTCAATGATGGTACTTATCCCTGGTTAACCGGAATTCAGGTTACAGGCTTCACCTGGTTTGAACACTTAGCTAACCTTGAAATCAGTGATAGCCTGACTTCTTCAGTTGATACTCCTTATGAAAAAGCTTTTCTTATTTATCCAAATCCGGCAAAGAATAACATTACCATTGATGATGCATCTGTCACTGAAGTGGAATTATGGAATACAGCCGGTCAACTGGTCAAGATAGTTTATGCAAATTCCTTTTCGATTTCGGACTGCCCAAATGGCTTATATATTTTAAAGATCAAAACAAGGGAAGGATATTTTTTTAGCAGAATATTTGTTCTGCATTGAATTATTATACTCCTCAACTTATATGTCCCCAATTTTCCCCGCTTTCGATTCGTTTGAGGTGAGTTAAAGAAATATTAAAATTTTTAGCGATGATTTTCTTTTTGGTTTTGCCTGCTTTTAAGCGATCTTTTATGAGCCGGACTTTTGTTTCTGTTAGTTTTGTAAGGCCTAACTCTCTTCTTTTTACCGGATCAAAAATTCCTAATTTTTTGTGCAATTCCGTAAGTTCGGCTTGATTGACCCATTTTAGGTTTTTCCAATGATTATTTTTTTTGTCGTGGTCCAAATGAGTCACAAATTCTTTGGAAGGGTCATCATTTTTTACGAAATGTTTTGCGACAAATTTATGAATATAAAACCCCTGGTAAATGTCGCCTTCCAGTTTCAAATTCAATGAGCAAAAATTGTTAGTGACTGATCCTTTCAAAAGGACTTCATCACCGTTTTCTTTAGTTACTCTTTTTATTCGTCCGTAATTAGAAATTTCATAATCATAATTCTTAGTTGATGCTTTTGTACTAACGGGAACCCATTGCTCATTCCAATGAGTTTTAATTTTCTTAGAAATCATTTTATACTCAATTTAATTTTAAAAAGATTAACGCAGGTTTTTAATATTTGTTCAACTTAAATGTTGAAAACCAGCGATCTACAATCTTACACAAAGATACTTAAAATTAAAACCATCACAAATCCACTTAAGCTTAAAATTGTAGTCATTGTCGCCCAGGATTGGAAAGTTTCGGTTAAACCTAAATAGCGGTTGACCAAAAAAAACACTGTCATTAAGATAGGACAATCGTGGCTCCAGAAGCAATATCAAAAAAGCTAGAATTTTCACTTCTAATATCAAAAATAAAAGCAGAGCTATTCCAGCTTAAACAGCAAAAAGTAATTGTATTTCCACTATTTGTTTTTCCAGTTGGTGTGAAACGATTTATCAAGTGGCTTGTCGATCCTTTTGTAGGTGTGAGCACCAAAATAATCTCGTTGCGCCTGAATGACATTCGCTGAGGAATTCCCGTTTATGAACCCCAAAAAGTAGTTTAGCGCTGAAGATAGAACAGGCAGAGAAAAGCCATTTTTTGACCCAATAGCAATACATTCTGCCAAATTATTTTTTACTGAATTCATTTTTTCAACGATTTCAGGATGTAACAAAACTTGATCGGATTCTTTTAAAACAGTAACTAAATGCTCCATCAAATCTGAGCGGATGATACAGCCGTTTGTCCAAATTCTCGCGGTTTCCTTTAGATTGATATTCCATGAATATTGATTAGAAGCTTCCGTAATCATTGCAAATCCAATATGATGGTTGATGATTCGAGAAGCTTCGTAAGCTTGGCGCAATAAAATGCAAAACTGATCTTTTGGAATACTAATTTTCGTTTTTTCAATATTGTAAATGGCATTAGCCTTCACTCTTATATTCTTCTGCGCTGAAAGATTGCGAGCCATGACAGCATCAGAAATCGTGTTTAGCGGAACCCCAAGACTGATGGCTGCTTCAGTTGACCAACCACCGGTTCCCTTTTGAGAGGCGGCATCTAAAATCTTGTCCAAAAGATATTCGTTTCCTTCTTTTTTTTGTAAAATATCAGTCGTTATTTCAAGCAAATAACTGTTTAAATTTGAAGCACTCCATGATTTGAAAATGGTAGAAATGTCCAAAGGAGAGAGCTTCATTCCAAATCGCAGCAATTCATAAACTTCAGCGATGAGTTGCATCTCAGCATATTCGATTCCATTGTGCACCATTTTTACAAAATGCCCGGAACCTTCAGCACCGATGTAAGCACAACAAGGGGTTTCATTTTTATCTTTCGCAGCTATTTTTTCTAAAAAAGGAGCCACTCTTTTATAGCTTTCAGGACTTCCGCCAGGCATGATCGAAGGACCAAAACGAGCGCCTTCTTCTCCACCGGAGATTCCAGTCCCTACGAATTTTATATGATGTTTTTGAAGTAGTTTAATACGACTTACGGTATCCAAATAATGTGAATTGCCGCCATCAATCAGCAAATCATCTGTATCCAGCAAAGGAATTAAAGAAGTAATCAGGCTATCCACCGGCGCACCGGCTTTTACCATGAAAAGGATATTTCTTGGCTTCTGAATGGATTGGATAAAAGCTGTTAATTCATCAAAACCCAGTAATTTTTTGTTGGGATTTTTTTCAATGAAATTTTTAGCAATATCAACTTCTTCGTTCGGTATATGTCGGTTGAAAACAGAAAGTTTTATATTATTGTCGGCGAAATTAAGAGCTAGGTTTTGCCCCATTACCCCCAAGCCAATTAATCCAAAATCAGATTTTTGGTTCATCTTTTTTCAATTGATTAATGATGTGATTGGTTATTTGGTCAGTTGATTCTTCAATTGAAACATGGATCGCATCAGTCGGAATCTCCAAAGTTTCAAATTGAGATTGCAGTAAATTTTCATCAAAGAAATGATTTTTTCGGGAAACGAGCCGTTTTTTAATCAAATTAAATGACCCAGAAAGGTAAATAAAACGAAAGGCTTTATTTGAAACTTTAGTCAGCCTTTCTCTATAAATTTGCTTCAAAGCCGAACAAGCCAGGACTGCGCCACCTTTTGCTTCCCAGCATTTTATTTGTTTTCCCAGTTCATCCAACCATGGCCATCGATCATCATCATTTAGAGGAAATCCATTTGCCATTTTTTCGATATTTGAACGCGGGTGAAAGTCATCAGCATCGTAAAAAGGTAAATTCATTTTTTTACCCAGAAGCTTCCCAACACTGGTTTTTCCACTTCCAGAAACGCCCATTATTATAATTATCAAAATGCTATTTTTTATATATTACACAAATTCTCCATAACCTCCCAAACCTTCTTCCTCTTGCAACATTCGGAAGATCAATAACCCTTTGTTATGAAATTCTTTGATGATTTCCGGCTTATGACGCTTCCCTTTTTTATAAAAAATAATTGAATTGTTGCGTCCTTCGAGTGACCAGTTTTTTTCGACTGTAAAAAAATGTAAAACGTCTTCATTAAATGTATTTCGAACATCATTTTCCTGCTCTCCTTTCAACAAATATTGTTTTGAAAATTCCGGATAAAACTCAAAATTGATATCCTTTTTCATACCCAGAAAGAACCCAACCTTGTGGAAAAAATGTTCAGGCTTCAGCAAAAATTGAGGCAACGCCAGCTCTGGCGAATGTAAATAAAATACGGTTTGTTTATACACTGAAGTAGATTTTCCTCCTCCTATCACAAAGCGAAAATCAAAAATACGAATATCAAGTTCATTTTCGCCATCAACACTAATTAGCATATTTTTGATGCTTTTGCTATGTCCCTGTGAAAATAATTTGAAATCAGACAAATAATCAATCAGACCATATTTGCCGGATTCATAAAAATCCATGTTCAGGTCTTCGGCGACTTTACGCATATTATTTCTGCGTTTATTAAAAAGATTTGAAAAGAAGGACATGTGTTTTGGTTATGACAAAAGAATACATTTATTTAGCGGGCTAAGATAAAAATTTTAAGAAGCTTTTTGAATTAAAATATATTTTCGTGAGCCATTTAAAAGAAGTAGCATCGGTGTTTTTCAAATTAGGGACCATAGCTTTTGGTGGACCGGCGGCGCATATCGCCATGATGGAGGAAGAAGTGGTTACAAAGCGAAAATGGATGACTCGTGAACATTTTCTGGACCTGGTTGGTGCGACAAATCTGATACCCGGACCAAATTCTACAGAAATGACGATGCATTGTGGCTATCAGCGAGCGGGCGTTTTAGGATTGTTCGTTGCGGGCATTTGCTTTATTTTTCCAGCAGTAGTTCTGACAGGGATACTCGCTTACTTTTATGTTGAATATGGTGAACTTCCGATGATTGCTCCTTTTCTGTATGGCATAAAACCGGCTGTTTTGGCGATCATTTTAGGAGCTATTTATAAATTGGGCAAAAAAGCGTTGAAGAGTTGGCAATTAGGAGTTATAGGAGTGATTGTCATAGTTGCTAATGCGCTGGGAGTCAATGAAATATTTTCCATTCTTGGTGGTGGTCTGATCGGAATGGTCTGGTTAAGTATCGGTCAACAAAAAAGTTTGAAAAGTTTTTTACCATTGATGTTGTTTGGCTTTTTTAATACGACTACTCAGATAGGTACAATGAAGTTGTTTTGGGTCTTTTTTAAGATCGGAGCAGTATTATTTGGAAGCGGCTATGTTTTAGTGGCGTATCTGGATGGAGAGTTGGTTCAGCAATTGGGCTGGTTGACACGGGCAGAACTTTTAGACGCAATTGCAATTGGGCAGTTTACGCCAGGACCGGTGCTTTCAACAGCTACTTTTATCGGGTTTCAAATCAATGGCTGGCAGGGTGCTTTAGCTGCTACGGCGGGGATTTTCTTACCTTCTTTTTTCTTTGTGTGGATTCTTAATCCCTTGATTCCAAAATTGCGTCAATCGAAGATAACCGCCCTCTTTTTAGATGCTGTAAATATTAGTGCAGTTTCAATAATGATTGTTGCGACTTTTCATCTTGGACAAAGTGTGCTTTTGGATTGGAAAGCCTGGTTAATAGCCATTTTAAGTGCAATAATTTATTTTGGTTGGCAAAAAGTTAATGTACTTTGGTTGATTCTTGGTAGCGCTGTTTTGGGTTATTTGTTATCTTTCATTTAAAAAAATTATCAAAAGGTCAGAATCCGGATATTTTATACATCGGGTGCGCTGCTAGCAGAGTGACTGCTGAAGATCTAATGGGCGTACAACCGGGAGAAGTTTTCGTTTCCAGAAATATAGCAAACATGGTAATTAGTACGGATGTAAGTATGATGTCGGTAATAACCATGGTTACGGAACATAAGGGATGTTTACCGAATTCATGGGAAAGAACTCAATTTGATTGAAGATGAAGAAAAAAAATATAAAAGATTGGTCGAACTCAAGGTGCAAGAGCAATGTATTAATGTAATCAAAACAGCTGAAGTTTAATTGGCTAGCCGGGAGCGTAACCTATCTGTTCATGGTTGGGTGTTTGATATCACACCGGTAAATTGATAGATTTAAACATTGACTTTGAGGAAGTGCTGAAAGATATTATGGAAATTTATAGCTAGACCGTGATTCCTAAAAAGCTTTAATATACAAGAGCCCAATCAATAGTTTTGACTGGACTCTCAATATTATGTAATAAAAAGATAAATGAGGGGTGGGCATAAATAAAAGAAGCCTTTGCCCCAATGAAAATATCTGTGGATATTAGTTTGAGACAAAGACTCAAATTAACATGTCCACTAAAATAGTTGAAATCTTACAATTTCTGCAAAAATGCTATAATAGCTATGAGCAGAAACGAGGCAGAGGAAGACCATTTGTGTATTCTTTGGCCTCCATGACCTTATTTTTTATGGTAATGTCCTTGAAACGGATATATACTTTCAAGGCAATGACCAAATATGCTAAAGCGCATTTCGAAGCTTTTGGCTTTCCATCAGCCCCGTCACGTAAAACGATACGTAGACGATTTTTGAGTTTGCCCAGGTATATCCATTGGCTCTTACCGCAAATAACGGTACAATGCCAGGAATTGGAATACCGGCAGTTTCGTTGCTCTTGGGCATTTGTTGACAAAAGTGTTTTCCGGGCCCTTGGCGGCCTGTGGCACAAAAAGAATATGGAGGCAGGCATAGTCCCCCATTCCTCTATTGACACAGATGCTTCCTGGTCTAAGAGTGCTTATCATGGCTGGCGATTCGGCTATGGGCTACACTTAGTATGCCTGCAAAATCGTTTCCCTGTTTCAGCCTGGGTAAGCACCGCTTCGGATAAGGACTACTCCTGGATTGACAAACTGATCCAGGGAATCAAAGACCTGATCGGCATCATTGTGGGTGACGCAGGATACCAATCTTTGAAAGTCATTCAACGACTGTATGAGGATTATGATATCTTGCTCCAAACACCGAAAGTGTTTACCACTTATGTCAAACAACCATTCGTAAAATGGTACAACTCGATGGTTCAATTGGCCGAAGCCAAATGGCTTTATAGACATCGTAAACCATCTATCGAACCTTTATTTTCTCTCATCAAGCAACTTTTTGACCTAGAAGGAGAAAAACAACTGCCTTACAAGGGCATTGATAAAGTCTCTGCTTTTTTAATGATCGGCCCTTTAGCCGTTCAACTGATGATGAGAGACAATTTTTTAAATAATAGGCCGTGGGCTTCAACTCAAGCATTTTTAAACGAATTTAAATAATGCCCACCCCTCAATAAAAAGATAATTATATTTCTCCTACGATTGATTCGGTAACATTAATAATATGATCACCGACTCTTTCCAAAGAAGAGAAAAGGTTGCTGTAAACCATGGCACTGTTGATGTTGTAATCTTTATCAGACTCCATGTGTTCTGCATTTTCTTTACGAAGTTTGTTTCGTAAAGTATTGATTTTTCGTTCGATGGCTACAGCTGAATCTTTAGTAACCTTGTGGTAATGCTCAGCATTTAAGTTTTCAATCATTATTTTAAACCCTTCGTCAACCAAACCAAACATTTCATTCAAACGATCTCTTTGATGTTGGTTAAACCAGATCTTACCTTCTAATTTACGCTCAATAGTTTTTGACATTTGATAGAAAATATCGCCCGTTCTTTCCAAATCATTACAAACATTCATGATGCTCCTTATTCTTACCGATAGATTATTTGAAACATCTTCTCTTGATATTTTTGTCAAAAACTCTGTGATTTCAATTTCCAGTCTGTCAGTGATATCTTCATACTTCTTCAGCTTTTTCAGCATCTTTCTTTGCTTTTTGGCCTCAGTTGTGCCCAAAAGCTCTTGAGAAAATTCTGACATCCGAGCAGTGATTTCGCCATATTTTGCAGCTTCCTTTTGAGCTTCCAAGATAGAAAGTTCAGGTATTTGTACAGCTGTGCCAATGTATTCTAGCCTGAATTCTTCATCTTCTTCGCCTCTTGATGGAACAATCTTAGTAACAATTTTTGCAATCAGAGGAACAAACCCAAGCATTAATAGAGTATTAATAATATTGAAAGAAGTATGAAAAAGGGAAAGCTGTAATTCTGCTTGTTCTTTATCCAAACCAGGTATAAATGTTTGCAGAAATGCCTGAAACGGTTCCCACATATTTTGGACAAATTTTATAAAAAACGGAAACAAAATGATCATCCAAAGAACGCCGAGCATATTAAAAATTAAATGGGCTCTCGCGGCTCGTTTAGCATGTACGTTCCCCACCAATGCTGCTATATTTGCGGTGATTGTTGTTCCAATATTTTCTCCAAGTACCATTGCAGCTGCCACTTCAAATGGAATAACGCCATTAAACAAAAGAGTCAATGTAAGTGCCATTGCAGCACTGGAAGACTGTATAATTACAGTGAGTATTGTACCGATTCCTACAAACAATATGGTAGAAAGTATCCCGTAGTTAGTATAGTTAGTCAGAAAAGCCAAGACCTCAGGATTGCTTTTCAAGTCTGGTACTGCATCCTTTAAATAAGCCAAACCGAGAAACAATATTGCGAAACCCATAATTGTTTCACCAATACTTTTAACAACCGCTTTGTTAAAAAACAATAGCGGCATTCCAATTCCCATTAAAGGCAAGGCAAATGAAGCTATTTTTACTTTAAAGCCAAAAATTGAGATCAACCAGGCGGTTACAGTTGTACCAATATTAGCTCCCATAATAACTCCGATTGACTCCGTCAAAGTCAACAATCCTGCATTGGCAAAACTCACTATCATCACCGTAGTGGCAGAAGATGATTGTAAAAGTGCTGTAATGAAGAATCCACTAAAAACACCAAGAAAACGAGTTCGGGTCATCGTTCGAAGGATGTTTCTAAGTTGCGATCCTGCTGCTTTTTGTATGCCTTCGCTCATTATTTTCATTCCGAAAATAAAGAAGGCTAAGGCGCCAATTATTTTCATAAAATCAAAAAATCCAAATTCCACTTGTTTAAAATTTAGGTTAATTCGTTTGTTTTAAAAATGAATTAGTATTAAAAAATAAAGTTTTTTAGAGCGCTAAATAAAAAGGCCTTAGCATTTATATTTGGCAATTAAGTTGGTTCAATGCTAAAAGTAACTAAGATTATTGAACAATTCATTGAGGGATAAAAAGTTGTTCAAAAACAGTTAGGCAAAATGAATACCAGCTTTCGATAAACCTAATTTTAATATTTTATAAAACATCTGGAAAGAAGAGTATTAAAAGGGAAACCCTTTTCAAGAGCAGGAAAAGAAATATTGAGAAGTTACAATAAATAGGAAAACCTCCTGTGTTTTGATTGATTTATTCAAATTTCCACAGGAGGTTTTTTTGAATCACCTCGTTTTTCCAGATGATCTTTAATTTATAAACACGGCATTGATTAGATTTCTCCGACGATTGATTCGGTTACATTAATCATATGATCTCCAATTCTTTCTAACGAAGAGAACATGTTATTATAAACCATTGCACTGTTGATATTATAATCATCGCCAGTTTCAATATCTGCTGCATTTTCCTTACGAAGCGTGTTACGAAGCGCATTGATTTTCCGTTCAATTGCCATTGCTGAATCTTTGGTGACTTTATGATAATGTTCAGCATTAAGATTGGCAATCATGATTTTGAATCCTTCGTCAACCAAGCCAAACATTTCAAGTATTCGATCTCTTTGATGTTGGTTGAACCAGATTTTATCTTCGATTTTCCGCTCGATGGCTTTTGACATTTGGTAAAAAATATCACCCATTCTTTCCAAATCATTACAAATATTCAGAATACTTCGAATTTTAACTGACAAGGATTCAGAAACATCTTCAGTGGATATCTTTGTCAAAAACTCTGTGATTTCTATTTCCAGTCTGTCAGTGATATCTTCATATTTTTTCAACTTTTTCAGCATCTTTCTTTGCTTTTTAGCATCAGTAGTTTGCAGTAAAGTTTGAGTGAACTCAGACATCTTTTTGGTTAGTTCACCATAAACGGCAGCTTCTTTTTGAGCTTCCAAGATGGAAAGTTCCGGCGTTTTTATAGCTGTGCCAATGTATTTAAGATGATATTCATCCTCATCTTCTTCTCCTTCCGGAACAGTCTTGATTGACAGTTTGACCAGCCAAGGGACAAAACCAATCAAAAGGATCACATTGGTTAGATTGAATGCGGTGTGGAAAGCCGAGATTGCAATTGGTATAGCTTCTGGGTCATTGTATGGATCGCCCATTCCAAATGCGACTTGAACAAACGAAGCAAGCGCATGAAGGAAAAATGGCATTAAGAAAATCATCCAGGTTACCCCAATTATATTAAATAAGGAGTGAATTCTGGCAGAACGTTTTGCATTAGTATTGCCTATCAAAGAAGCCAATTCAGCAGTAATCGTTGTACCAATATTTTCCCCTAAAATCATCGCTGCTCCCA
The DNA here is from genome assembly GCA_965220465.1 of Saprospiraceae bacterium. Taxonomy (GTDB): domain Bacteria; phylum Bacteroidota; class Bacteroidia; order Chitinophagales; family Saprospiraceae; genus JAHDHW01. The sequence goes on from CBDCPZ010000018.1 coordinate 132,060, forward strand.
CTTCAAAAGGCAACCATCCGTTCAAACACATGGTAAGGGTAAGCGCCATTGCTGCACTCGAAGATTGAACAATTACAGTCAACAAAGCACCAACTAAAACAAAAATTATTCTTGAAAATATCCCCCACTGAGTAAAACCAGAGAGCCATTGCAATACTTCAGGATTACTTCGAATATCAGGAACCTGATCCTTCAAAAAGCTCAAACCCATAAACAAAAAGGCGAAGCCAATAATAAATTCTCCCCAATACCGCAGCTTTGCCCGGCTATTGAAGGTCATCGGTAAGGCTATCGCAATCAAAGGAAGCGAAAGGACATGTAATTTTACCTTAAACCCAAGGATAGAAACCAGCCAGCCGGTGATGGTTGTACCGATATTTGCCCCCATCATTATACCGGCAGACTCTACCAAAGATATAAGTCCAGCGTTTACAAAACTCACCGTCATTACTGTTGTTGCTGACGATGATTGTAACACTGCTGTCGTGAAAAAACCTGTAAATACTCCAATAAAACGATTTTGGGTCATCGTTCGGAGGATGTTCCGCAATTGAGAACCGGCTGCTTTTTGGATACCTTCACTCATTACTTTCATTCCGTAGATGAAAAAAGCAAGAGCACCAGCAACTTTCAATAAGTCAAATATTCCGAATTCCACTTGTTTAAATTTTTGAATAATCTTTTCTTTTTAGAAAAAATTATAATTAAAAAATATTGTTTTTCAATAGTCTTAGTAAAACACAGTGTAGGGGAAATTTTACTAAGCGTTAAGGGGTTTGGGTTTTTAATTATGAAATGAAACCTGTGAATCTGAAGATTTCATTTCTCCGTTTTGAGCTTTTTTATTTATTAAGTTTAATGTGTTCAAAGTTTGTTTTTAAAACTGCATTTCCACTTGCAATCTGAACCTGTATTTCGCATCATTAATATTAGGTTGGGTCACTCTGGAAAAGTCAGTTTGTACTTTTAAATTGTGCCCTACAATATATTTAGATAAGCCAATTGTGATTTCGTCTTCATCTTTCAATCCTGAAAATTCATTGTCTATTCGGATGGAAGTGAATCTACATGCGAGCTCTATATTATTCTTAAATAAGTAACCTGCCTGTACATTAAATCCAGACCCGGTAAAGAATTTTGTTTCTCTGCCTTCCAAATTGGTTGTGCCTACGATCATTTTATCCGCCCATTTTGTTGCATATTCAGAATGAACTGAAAACCCTTTATATTTAAATATCATATCCGCTATAAAAGCGGTTAAAGAATTTTCTGCTGCAGCGTTTCCGGTACTATCAATGACAAAATTACCCAGTTGCCCACCTTGACGTACCGCTCTATCATTGTAATCATAGGTAAAACCAAATGCGATTTTTGGCGTTTGCTCTCTTTTAAGGTCAGCACCAAAATAATCTCCTTTATTCGTAAACTTGCCTAAAGGTAAAATGTCGATATGAGCAGTATAATCCAACCCTCCGAAATTATCAGCGGTAATATTACGGCCTTCACCTTGAGAAAGTGCGAAAGAAGGATTAACCAAAACGTTCCCCAATTTAAATTTTCCTCTCAATTGGAAGCCCATGTCGCGGTCAAGCGTAAATCGGCTATTCACTAAAGAACGATCGACTAATTGTAAGCTACCGGAAGAAAAGACCCGTTCCCTGTTTCCCGGAAGCTTGGTCTGACCAAACCAGATTGCCAGGTTTTTTGTGAATTTCCACTTTAAGACGGCATCCAGGATCAGCCGGGACGCTCCACTTCCATATCCATCTTCTCTGTTAACACTGATATCCCTGTTGGTGAGTCCTATTTCGGCTTTGTATTCAAGGTTTGGGTGGAACACAAAACCTCCAAATTTCAGCCTTGATCGCCGGACCAGAAATTGTGAAGTATACTCGTCGCTGACTTCATTATAATTGATAACCATTAAGTTTTGGAATCGAAAATTGAATTTTACAGCAAAAGAAGTATCCTTAGCCGCATAATTAAGACCTTTTCCGAATTCAATCTTCTTCTGGCCAAAGCCAAGTAGGGGGATACATAGGAATGCAAGTGCAGTAAGCACTTTAAAGTGTAAGTTTTTCACGTGGGACATGATTTTTTTATTAATATGACAAAAGTAGCCCTGCCATGTTAACTTAATGTGAATTTTAAGTTATCTTACAATTAAACTTCGCAAGAGTTGGAGTTAAAACCTTAAAACAAGCAATAAAAAAAGGGGAAGAATAAACCAGATCATGTCCCTATGTTGATTTATCCATTCCCCTAAAACTAGCTAGTATCTATTATATAGTTTGAGTTTTCTAATAAAGTTTTATAAGGCTTTCCATTCTAAACAACAAAAATCCTGATTTTATATTAACCCGATGTTAATTTTTTAATAACTTTAGATTAAGCGTTTTTGTAATATTTAGATTTAAAAAAGATTAATGTTTTGATTTGATTCCGGAAATAATATTATTTTATATTCGGAGATCAACCCCAACGGTATGGAAAAAATTTCAATTTTTTTGGCTATAATTTTTTTGCTACCAATAAAGTTACAAGCCAGTTCTCCTTCAGATACAACTAAAGTAGTCAATGAGTTTGGTGTGAAGGTTCACCAGGGTTTTGTGCTTATACATAGTCGCGAGTTACGTCCTATTCAAAACTCTTATCCAACAGGTCTGGAGTTTGACTTTGCTTGGCATAAGATTTCAGAAAAGGCCTGGGAGTCCTGCCATTGTTATCCCAAAACAGGCATCGCAACATCCTTTTGGGATTATGATAATCCCAATGTACTGGGATACGGTATAACCAGTATGTATTATGTCGAACCTGTTTTCGGGGCTTATAATGCCATCAGTTTTTCTATTCGTGCTGCCTTTGGCCTCTCTTTTCAAACTAAGCCATACCATCCGGAAAGCAATCCTGATAATTTGAGTTATAGCACTTATGTTGCCTTTCCGCTCCAATTAGGTGGTTCGGCACATTTTCGTCTCAATCTCATGTTTCGCGTAAATTAGGATGAGTTTTTAAAACTTCTAAAGTGCGTTGGTATACATCAGGTGTTCCTAACAATTTTAAAATCGTTTTTTGGTTTTCTTTCAAATGTGTCAACTGAATAATATTTACCTCACCAGTTTGTAACCAAACTACGGAGATACCTTTGAAGGCACGAAGTATCATGGGGGTTGTAGGCCTATCTGTTTTCCGATTTTTATTTCCTGGATAAATTCCTTTAAGTTGGCCTCCATTCTTTGATAACTTTATTCTTACATCATATTGTATTAACATTGAAAATCTCATGGCTAAACTTAGTAAACGGATTAGTCCTTTTATTCTTTCTTCTTTTTTTAAGTATATAGGAAGTAACCCTACATCCCGGTTAATGAGATAGTCAAACAAGTGTTCAATTCTATATTCGTCCCGATAAGATTTTATCAAATCCGATGTTTCAAACTTGTTTTGTGGAACATTTGTTCCATATAATTGCCAGCCTAGTCTTTTTTGTTTCAGTTCAATCACATCTTCATTTCTTTTTATTTTTAGATATAAAGTAATCTTTTGTCGGATTTCTTCCGGACGATTTTTATGTTTTTGTACTCGCCTCTTTTCCAGAGTTTGACTACATTTTACTTTGAAACAATCTTCAACTTTATATTGCTTAATAATTGCAGCAACTCGAGCATATAAATCTTTTATTGTCTTAGGATTACGACGACCAGGTTTTGAAATCACCAAGTTTTGTATTTTCTGTTCAGATTCTGATAATCGATTATTAAAGGATTTGATCAATCCCTGTGCGTAGTGAGGAGAATACACTAGAATCCGACGTTCTTGCCACATTATTCCTTTTTCTTGAGCTTTAATCGTTTCGGTCAGTTCGTAAAAATAGGCTGGTTTCCTTTTTGATGCTGTTTGAGTAAAGATACTTGGTAATTTATTTATAGCTCCCTTTATTCGATCCAGGTAACTGTGCAATTTTTCCTTTGAAACTTGTTTTTTACTTAATGGGCACAAATAGTAATCTCCTGCCGAATGTATCGCTAAACGATTAGGCATACTACACAGTTGAGAATCTCCAACATATAAATTGCCACTTTTTTCAAGCATTGATTGTACCCGTTTTATTACAGATAGATAATGATCTACATCTGGGCCACTACCTTTTAGTATATCAACTGCAAGGGGAACTGCCATTGGGTCTAAAGCAGATATCATAACCTTACAAAAGGGTTGATCCGATCTACGTTGTTTGCTATAACCATGTCGATACAATTCACCTTCATCTCGATATTGGGGAGCATTGAATGAATCGGTACGAACTACCTTTATTTCAGCTTTTGATTCTCCTTCAACGCGATCTAATTGATATACTTGCAATAGTTTCTTTCCTATTGCCTTCTCAAAGTCGGTCCATTTATCATCTTCACTGAATCGATCAAGAAGACGAGCTAATCTATCATCACAAAAATCCAAGCTTCGCAATTTCGGTTCCTCTAATATCGCTGCAAGGCTCCGTAAGCGGAGTTCCGCCCAATCCTCAACATGACTCAGCCGGTGATCTCCTTGGCTAAGGATATAAAGCAACCATCCACATGTAAGTTTCCCTCCACTAATCCCTTTCCAATGACCGTGGTCAACAAAGTGGGTATTCAAAATAGAAGATAATTCAATTCGACGTATTTGATTTCCCAACACAGGTAAATCATCAAGGTGTTCTACTAGCATAAACTAAAATTAAGCACTTTCAAAGAACTTGATTATGTTTACGCGAAAGGTGAGCTCAATCCGAAATGGTATCTTGATTTAACATTAGTCTATAATCATTTCTCTAATGGTGGAATCCGGGAGCCTAACAAAGGTATTAACTGGCCTACTGCCGCCATTGGTGCAGGGCATTACCTTAATCGACCGGAATTCGAAGATCGAGTCAAAAAAAACTGGCGAGAATTCAAAAAACCCGAAACACGATTTGATATCACTTTTTTTATGGCTTTTAAGGAGCCGGTCAGCAAGCTGTATATGTTTAGTCCTGGAATTGAATTGAAATACAGTCGTCAGGTAAGCCGGATCAATGCGTTGACAGGAGGAACTGAGATTATTGCAGACAATTTATCGAGTTATGATATGGAACAGGCCGGAATAGATGAAAGCCATATTAAATGGTCCTTTGCCGTAGGAAATGAATTTATTCTTGGCAAATTTCTTTTCAGTCAGCAGATTGGAGTTTACGTTTATAATCATTATTCACCAAGTGACGATATATACCATCGGTGGGGACTGGCCTATAGGTTAGGCAGAAATCTTATAACCGGCATCAATCTAAAGGTACACCGACATATTGCTGATTTTATTGATTTTCGGATAGGTTATGGGTTTTAAATTTTCGAAATACTTTTTACTTTCGAAATAATTCAGATTTTGGAGTTTCTTTCTTTGAACCTTCAACTTTTATTTTGTTCGTGCTGAAGTGAGAGCTATTCTTCTTTTGAGCAACAGCTATAAGTTTTTTTCAAAACTTAGCAGCGATCATCAAAATTATTGAAACCGAAGATGCTATTTTGTCAAAATTTATAAAGTTTAAAAATAAAACCTTTTTCAAGACAGTTTAAACATGGAATTTTGATTAGCAGGTTAAAATCCCATCCATATATTTTAACATTGAATCTAATATTTTTCCGTTTTTTATCAATGAAAAGTTCTGAAAAACGACAAATCTTCAAATTAAGAACTTACTTTTTGGATAAAATTTGAATAAGTTTAATATTCGCTTTATAAAAGAGACTCACATCCCGCCAAAGACCCTTCAAATATTCAATTTTTCGGATGAAAACCGGAAAGATTTAAACCTTTTGAACTAACTATTTACCTATGAAAAAGATGATAACAAAAAAGTTATTTACGTCTGTTCTGTTTGTTTTTTTAGTAATTGGACTTTTTGCACAAAAAAATAACCCCTGGTCGATTACAGAAGAATCAAATATTAATAAACAAAATGCCCAACGGGACATTGTTCCTTCAAAATATCTCACAGTTGGACTTGATGGAATTAAGCTTCGTTCTGTTTTGAAAAAAACTCCTTTAAGGTTTAGCGCAGCAGCTCAATCATCACCAAATGTGTTAGTCCTGCCAATGCCTGGTGGAGATTTTGAGCGATTTGAAATTGTTGAAGCGTCGGTTATGCATCCTGAGCTGCAAGCAAAATATCCGAATATGCGTTCTTTTGCCGGTAAAGGCATTGATGATCCAACAGCTTATTTGAGATTTAGTCTCACACAAAAAGGCTTCAATGCGATGGTGATGTCAGCCAATCATAGCACCGTTTATATCGATCCTTATTTAAAGGGAGATACACAATTCTATGTTTGCTATTATAAAAAGGATTACGTAAAGGATCAATCATCGCCATTTTCTTGTGGAGTTGAAACGCCTGAAAATGATTTTATAAAAAAAATAAAACCATCTAAGGAGCAAGAAATTTTAAATAATCAATCTCCTTCATTTATCGCTGGAGATTGTCAGTTGAGGACTTACAGGCTCGCTTTAGCCTGCACCGGTGAATATGCTTCTTTTCATGGAGGAAATGTTCCGGCTGTCATGGCAGAGTATGTGATCGCGATGACACGTGTAAACGGTGTATATGAAAATGATGTAACCGTCACGATGGAATTAGTTCCGAATACCGATCAAATCATTTATTTAAATGCTGCGACAGACCCTTATACCAACGGCAGTGGCGGAGCTATGCTAGGCCAAAATCAAACGACCTGTGATAATGTGATTGGATCAGCCAATTACGACATTGGTCACGTTTTTAGCACTGGAGGAGGTGGGGTTGCAAATCTTGCTGTTCCTTGTACGAATAGCAAAGCACGTGGAGTGACAGGATTACCTTCGCCTGTTGGAGATCCTTTTTACATTGATTATGTCGCTCATGAAATGGGACATCAATTTGGAGCAAATCACACGCAGAATAATTCCTGCAACCGAAATAATTCAACAGCAATGGAACCTGGAAGTGCTTCTACGATTATGGGCTACGCTGGTATTTGTGCACCAAATGTTCAAAATAATAGCGATGACCATTTTCATGCTATCAGCATCCAGGAAATCACTAATAATATTGAAAATGGAAATAGCAGCGGTTGTCCGGTTATTACCAACACAGGAAATTCGTCTCCTTCTGCTAGTGTAGCATCTACCTTTTATAATTTACCGGTTTCCACTCCATTTGCACTGACTTGTATCGCTTCAGATCCTGACGATGATGTGCTTACCTACAATTGGGAACAGATGGATAATGAAGTAGCTCCAATGCCACCTATATCATCAAATACCGGTGGACCTGCTTTTCGTTCAAACAGCTCATCGGAATCTCCAACCAGGTATTTTCCCAATTTGAATGCGATTATAAATAATACAACACCAACATGGGAAGTGATCCCTTCTGTTAGCCGTTCGATGGATTTTCGCTGTACTGTTCGGGATAATTTTATGGGAGCAGGATGCAGAGATGAAGTTGATGTAGATCTAAGTTTCCATAGCTCTGCCGGACCATTTTTAGTAGTAAATCCAAATACAAATTTAACGTGGACAGTTAGTTCCGCTGAAACAATAGTCTGGAATGTTGCTAACACAAATGCTGCGCCGGTTAGTTGTGCGAATGTTGATATTTTATTGTCCCTTGATGGAGGGTTCACCTATCCAATTATCTTGGCTTCCGAAGTTCCAAATACTGGAAATTATGGCATAATTGTACCTAATGAACCAAGCACTACGGCAAGGGTCAAAGTAGTTTGTTCGGACAACATCTTTTTTGATATTTCAGATCAGGACTTTGTCATCGAGTTGCCTGCAAATCCCACTTTTATTATAGAGGTTTCCCCCGTTTCACAGTCTGCTTGCAATACAGAAGATTTAGTTTATAATATTGATTTAACATCAATTTTGGGATTTAATGAAGAAGTTACTTTATCGGTTATTGGTTTACCTGGAGCTGCGACTGCAACTTTTGATAATAACCCTTTAGTGCCTCCTGGAAATGTGCAATTGACCATTGGCAATTTATCTGAAGTTCCGACAGGAATCTATGGTTTGATCATAAATGCTGAATCCAGCTCCCTCAACCTCACTCTGGATATTGAAATGAATCTTACCGATGGTATTCCGGATATCCTTGTACTAAATACACCATTGGATGGAGCTACAGGCGTAGAATTGTCTGCATTACTTGAATGGACTTCGTCTGCTTCGTCTACCAACTATTTTATTGAAATTGCAACCAGTCCTGCTTTTGGAAATTCAATAATTGAAACTTCTACAGTAAGCAGCAATTCTCATCAAGCACAAAACCTGCAAGAACTTACCGTTTATTATTGGAGAGTAAAAGGAATTAATATTTGTGGAGAAGGAGAGTTTTCAAATGCGTTCGCTTTCCAAACGACTCAAACGGCTTGTACGACTTATGAAAGTTTGGATGTGCCGATTCCTATTAGCCCAAATCAAGTCAATACCGTGAGTTCTGTAATTAATGTTGGCGATGATTTTAATTTGGAGAATGTGAAGTGTAATTTATTTATCCAACATACCTGGCTGGGAGATTTAAGTGCAGAATTGACTTCTCCTACAACTAGTTCAATTCTTTTGTTCGATCAACCCGGAGTTCCTGATAGCCAATTTGGTTGTGATGGAAATGATGTTTTAGCAACTTTTGACGATGATGCCCCTAATTCAGCTTTTGATTTTGAAAATACCTGTGAAGCAAGTATCCCAACGATTTTAGGTAATTTTCAACCAATTGATCCGCTTTCAACTTTTAATGGAGAAAATAGCTTTGGCATATGGACTTTAACGGTTCATGATGATTTTGCAGAAGATGGTGGAGCGATTAACTCATGGAGCATTGAGCTTTGTGGGTCAGTAGTTTTACCGGCTATGCCTGATTTAATAACTAATTTGGAGTTGACCGTTCCTAACGGAGCAAATGAAATTATTACCAATGCATACCTTGAAGCCAGCAGCCCTTCAAATTCTGCAGATCAGATCATTTTTACCATTATTTCCTTACCATTGAATGGAGCGCTTTGGCTGGAAATTGGCGGAACACCGACTATCTTGAATATTGGAGATCAATTTTCACAGGAAGACATCAATAATGATTTTCTGTCTTACACACACGATGGAAGCAATACTGTTTCAGATTCCTTCGATTTTGATGTGGTAAATAATGAAAATGGATGGCTGCATGGAAGTACGTTTTATATCAATATTGTTGAAAATAATCTTTCCGCTTCCGCAAATTTAGATAATGATATTGATTGTTTTAATGCCAACAATGGGCAAGTTTCTGTAACAGCAAACGGTGGTGTTGGGCCTTTCGAATATAGTATTGACGGGATTAATTTTCAATCAGAAAATATCTTTGAAAACCTTTCTCCAGGTGCTTACACTTTTACTGTAAAAGACGCCAATGACCTGACTGCCACAACAAACGAAATAATGATCAATAATCCGGATGAATTGTTGATAGATGCTGATGTCGTAGATGATGATATTACGTTAAATGCAAGTGGCGGGACCGGTGATTTGATTTTTAGTATTGATGGAATTAATTTTCAAATCAACAATGTTTTCAATGATTTGCCTAATGGAGTTTACACTGTTTATGTGATGGATGAAAATGGCTGTATAGCGCAAACTGAGGTAATTATTGCGGTTAACACAATGATCGTATCGGCTATTTTGGTGAATGACCTGGATTGTTATAACGACAGCAACGCATCCATTGAAGTAAGCGTCGGGGGCGGGACCCCTGATTTTACTTTTAGTTTAAATGGAGGAACCTTCCAAAGCAGTAATGTTTTTGATGGTCTGGGAGTCGGATCATACATTATTACCGTAATGGACAACGATGGGTTTACCGCTGAAACGAATGAAATAATAATCATAAATCCGACTGAATTGACAGTTTCAGTTGTTGTTTTAGAAAACGACATTACAATCAATGCCAGCGGCGGAACCGGTGATTTGACATATAGCATCGATGGTGTCAATTATCAAAGCAGCAATATTTTTAATGACCTGGCTAATGGAACTTATACCGTTTACGTCATGGACGAAAATGGCTGTATTATTGAAACCGAAGCTACTATTTTGGTGAACAATTTAGCGGTAACGGCGACCCTTGTAAATGGAATTGATTGTTTTAACGAAAACGACGCTTCAATCGAAGTGAATGTTGAAGGCGGGACTCCAGATTTCACCTATAGTTTAAATGGAGGAACCTTTCAAAGCAGTAACATTTTTGATGACTTAGCAGCTGGAAACTATATAGTTACTGTAATGGACAATGATGGGTTTACAGCAGAAACCAACGAAATAATAATCAACAACCCACCACAATTGACTGCCTCAGTTGATATTTTAGTAAATGATATCACTGTCAATGCCAGCGGAGGCACTGGAAGTTTAACGTACAGCATCGATGGAGTCAATTTCCAGAGCAGTAATATGTTCAATGATTTATTAGCTGGTGAACATACAATTTATGTAATGGATTCCAACGGCTGCGTCATTGAAATGACAATCACTATTTTAGATAACACACTTGACGTGACCGCAACTTTGGTAAATGGATTGGATTGTTACAATGATATGAATGCATCCATCGAAGTGAATGTATCAGGCGGGACGCCGGATTTTACTTACAGTTTGAATGGTAGCCTTTTTCAAAGCAGCAATATATTTAATGGTTTGGGAGCCGGAACGTACACGATAATTGTCAAAGATGCAAATTCTTTTACTTCAGAAACGAATACAATTATCGTTGAAAATCCATTACAAATTACAGGGTTTTCGGCTGTGGATGGTTATGATATTACGATGACGGCAAGCGGAGGAACTGGAGATTTACAATATAGTTTAAACGGAGGCCCTTTCCAAAGCAGCAATATTTTTACAGGAAATCCGAACGGAATTTATACTATTACTATCATGGATGAAAATGGTTGTCAAATCGAAATAAGCGCCACGGTGAATGTTAATGCCTTGGGTATTACAACTACTCATCAAAGACCTTCTTGTCATGATGTAAATGACGGACTGATTTTGATTGAAGCCTCAGGAGGAGAACCTCCGTACCAATATTCGATTGATGGAATAAACTTTCAGGACGAAAACGAATTCGGTGGATTGAGTGCAGGAAACTATATCGTTACCGTCATGGATTCCGGAGGATTTACAATCAGTTCCGGTTCAATTATTATTACAAATCCTGATGAGTTGACACTCGATGCAATTTATGATACTAATAACGTGACCCTCAATGCCGAAGGAGGAACGCCACCTTATCTTTACAGTATCGATGGCGTTACTTTTGGGCCGGATAATGAATTTAATAATTTGGAGAATGGAGAATACACTTTTTATGTTCAAGATGAGAACGGTTGTTTGACCGAAACGACTATTTTGATCGATATTACAGGTATTCGTGATTTAAATTTTGATCTTTCGCTGAATGTTTCTCCGAATCCGGGTAATGGTATTTTTGTCATTGCTATAAAACAAAAAGAAGCTTCAGATCTAAGTTTTAAGGTTTTTGATGTGGTGGGCAAGCTGGTTTATGTTGATGAACTTCAATTGTCAACGTTGGAGATTGAAAAAACGATTGATTTAATGCATTTGCCTAGTGCAACTTATCATCTTGTCGTAAGCAATGAGCAACAGATTGGAACTAAAAAACTAGTGATTTTGAAGTAGATTTTATATTGTAAAAAAAAGGAAGCCGAATTGTCGTAATCGATAATTCGGCTTCTTTTTTATCCGTACAAAATTCAAAACTATTCTTTATGTCTATGTTCGAATGTAATTGAAATGAATGTCTTTTTTGGGACACCCATTAAAATAAAATCTGCTTATCATTGACTAATAATTTGCGTTTTCAAATTGGATTTGATCTTTTAAATTAAACTCAAAAAAATAATGTCCTATTTAAATACGACACACGATATCTATAAAAAAGCTGCCGAAAATCCAGATGTTGGCCTTTGTTGCACGACTACGCCGGTTTGGCAATTGCCCGGTCTTGATATCCCAAATATCATGTTGCAAATGAATTACGGTTGCGGAAGTACGGTGCATCCTCGCGATTTGGTCAACAATCCAAAAATACTTTATGTTGGAGTTGGAGGAGGAATGGAATTGCTCCAATTTTCCTATTTCAGTCGCCAAAAGGGTGGAGTCGTGGGCGTAGATGTGGTTGATGAAATGCTGGCTGCCTCTCGACGAAATTTTGTGAAAGCAGAAGAGAGAAATGAATGGTTTAAATCTGAATTTGTTGAGCTGAAGAAAGGCGATGCTTTGCATTTACCTGTTGAAGATGAATCCATTGACGTGGCAGCTCAAAATTGCCTTTTTAATATTTTTAAAGAAGCAGATCTTAAAAAAGCTTTGCAGGAAATGTATCGTGTTTTGAAACCTCAGGCCCGATTGGTGATGTCTGATCCGATTTGCGAAACGCTGATTCCGGATCATCTCCGCGAAGACGAAAAGCTCCGTGCGCTTTGCCTTAGTGGCTCGTTACCATTGAAAGATTATATCAAAATGATCACTGATGTAGGTTTCGGAACTGTTGAAATTCGGGCAAAACGGCCTTATCGAATCCTATCACCAAATCACTATTACACAGATCAAAATATTTACATCGAAAGCGTAGAAGTTTGCGCGATCAAAGACCCCATGCCTTCGGATGGTCCATGTGTTTTTACGGGTAAAACGGCGATTTATTTTGGTGATGAAGAATATTTTGATGATAAAAAAGGACATATTCTTTTGCAAAGCCAGCCAATGGCTGTTTGTGACAAAACGGGTGGAGCGTTAGCTGCATTGGGAAGAAAAGATATTTTTATTTCGGAATCTACTTTCTTTTATGACGGTGGTGGCTGCTGTTGATTTATCGATTTTCAGATGTGCGGATTAATGGAACTTGGATAACGCGGATTGAACGATTTTTTATAAATTAAAATGTCGCAAATCTGCAAATCAAACTAGAATTAAGCGATTCCAGGTTAAAGATTCAAACATCCACCTATCCGCACATCTAAAAAATTATTTCTTCTTCTTTTTCTTCTTAATGGCTTTTCTATTTCCTTTATTTAAATAAACTCGGTTTAACAAAGGCATGACAAGGACACTTACAATAGAACCTGTAATGGCAATCAATAAACCTCGGATTGCACTGTAAAGGGTGTCTTTGTATTTAATGGCGCTGATAACGAGTTTTCCTAAGATCAATCCACCAATAATCCATAATATTGCAATTCCAAGCTGGTACACAGAATATTCGAAATCAATGGATACATTTCTGAAGGTATAGAAAAGAAAAACGATTCCTGCGATGACGGCTAATCCCATAACCAAGGCAACTGCGGTCAACCATCTGCTTAAATAGAATGATTTAAACAGAAGTCCTTGCCCAACAGCTAAAATATTTTTTAGCCAAACACTGCTTTCTGAAGATTCCACCAACTCTCTAATATCTTCAAAATCCCATTTCACATCAATTGCCTTTCTATTTTCTAGTGGAAGACATTCTGCGGTTGATTTAAGGTGTTCGTATTCAGTCATCTGATAGCCTGAATACATCAAAGCATAAGCTTCTGCATCATTAAAGGAATCAAGGTCCGTTCGGATTGAGGCAAGGAGTTTTTGAACATCTTTTCTAATATTGTATTTGGTCAGTACTCCTTTATCATAAAAGGCGGAAGCGGTATCGGAAGCATCATGTGGATCTTCACAGTGGATCCAATCTAGCGGTTTATCTACCAAACCTTTTCGTAAATGGACAAACATAAGGCCCTTGATCAATGATGATTTGGAACGGGATTTAAGGTCTAAATATTGGCATTCTCTGACCCGTTCCATCAGCACACTGTTTGTACGAGGTAAGATACTCATTGGATTACTGCTCAAATTGTCATCTGCTAAAAGCTGTCCACTTGAATCACTAACAAAAAGCACCTGGCACTCTTGTTCCGTGAGCCCAACGATACCCTGATTGTCATGAACTCCACCATCGACCAAATGTACTTTTTGATTTGGATATAATTTATCCAAAGTTAAAGGAGGAAAAACGCCAGGCACTCCAGATGAAGCTGCTACTGCCTGAGAAAGGCCCATGTTTTTGTGATCATTCGGGGCTTCACTGTAATACATTCTTCGCAATCGGTATTTTGCATCAACTTCCTTAACAATGTTTCCTGGTGGTTCTCCCATCCAGGAAGCAGTAAATTGCCAGTTGTGGCCGGTGTTTAAAGCGGTAGCATTAAGGATAAGGTTTGGGACTTTATTTTTACGGCGCCAGTTATCTCGTCTGGGGTTGAAATCGCCTATTTTATATTCTTTTGGGTAAATGAAAAGATCCTGCATCCTGATATGCCCTTTCAAATCCACATCCATCCCTCTGGCCCTTCTTTGATGTAAAATTTTATTGAACAGATCTTTATAAAAATACCTTTCGTATAAATTTGCCAGGCGGTGGGTTCTTGAATATTTTTTACTAAAAATCATTCGGATATTTGCAATCAGATTGGCAAATAACATTCCTCTGGTATCACTTTTTACAGCATTTAGAAATTCCATTTCAATTTCATGGACGATTTGGATATAATCCTGCTGAACAATTTCATCATCTTTTTTCTGCTCAAATAGATGAATTAGTTTTAAATAATAATAAGCGCCTATAATCGATCCTCCTGAAACACAAGAAATTGCTTCAACGTGTTTAAGAATATTAAATTCAGCCATTTTAGCCAATACACCAATGTGGTAAAATGCTGCTCTAAAACCTCCTCCTGAAAGTGCCAGGCCTACCTTTCCTGCTAATATTTTTTCTGTTGTTTCTTCATCAGTTTTCAATGCAGATTTTAAAAAACCGCGAAGCTTTTTTGCAAAAATTTCATACGGAGATTCTTTTTCTTTTTCTTCTTCTTTCGTTTTAGGTGGCGACTCATCCAGAATTTTTTCTAAATAAACTTCTTGCTCTTTTACAGCCAGCATTATTTGGCCCAGCTGCATCAATTGGGTTTTTGTAGATTCAAGTTCCCAACTGTCCGGTTTTTTGGCCAAAGCTAGTTTCCAGTATTTTTCTGCTTCTTTAAAATTCCCAATACCCATTGAAGCTTCAACCAGAGTAGTGTAGACCCAATAATATATTTTTTCCTCTGGTGTATTTTCAACGAATTTGGAAAGCTCTTTTAAGATTCTGGTTCTAATTTTTTTAGCCTCCCGGATTTTCTTTAAATTTTCCTCCAGGTCATCTTGAGCTCCTACTTCCCGAACTTCCTTCATTTGCACATTTACCATCAAATCAAGCACAAAAGCTGCATTTATGCCAGTATATCCTTGATCGGTATCTTTTTTATTATTTTCGATTTGATCTATCCAGATATCATATCCTCGGGCATAGTAAAACTTGGATTTTTTTAGATTATAAAACTTGTTGTCAAATTGCCATTTTCGTTTAAAAATGGAACCTAACAATCCTAAAGTCTCTGTGTTTTCCGTGTTTTCTATATCTTCAATTTCATTGAGGATAGATAAAGCTTTGTCAAATTTTACTTCAGATGGTAAGTCAGGATCTTTATAAGTGCAAAGCGCTTCTTGCTGGTAGATTTTTAATCTCTTTTTCGGATCTGTATTCTTTTTTTTAAAAATGTAGAGGATCTTACGAGCAAGGCCAAATTTATTATATTTTTTAAGTTTTTTATAAAGCTTTTCCAGATTCTCAGTTTGGCTGTGGACTCCGCGTAAGATGTCTTTTGCTAGTTGAATATCTTCGGAAGGGGTCCTTTCCTTTTTAGGATTCTCTGAGATATTTGCTTGTTCATTTTGAGCCTCCTCGTTGTTGTTTTCTGTGTTTTCTGTGTTTTCTGACATTGTTTTATGTTTTGCTTTAACCAAAGATAAAAAATTAACACATTAAACACTTCCAGCATATAATAAAAAAAATAGCTCTGGCATATGCCAGAGCTATTTTCTTGAAAGCTATTGAATTATTTTATGGAATTCTAAAACTAACTCCTACTGAAAAGTCCATTCCCAATTCATTGCTTTGCACATAATATTCCTGATTTTTGAATGTAATAGCCTGCTGGTATTTTGCATTCAGGATATTATTTGCCGAGAATTTTAAACCCAGTCCATTATCAAAATTATGCTGAATATTAAAATTGAGCGAAGATCGTGGCATTTCATAAATATTTGGAGTACCTCCGATAGAAATATAAGAGATCCTTGGCCCCATGATATTATAAGCAATGTTTGCGCTGGTACCTCTTTTGTTTTTGTAGGAAAGCAAAGCATTTAATACATAAGGTGCTTGTCCATACATTTCTCGATATGATTTTGCGTTTGGATTGGTAGCTCTGATTTGTGTCAATTCTCTTTCGTCGATGTCAGTTCGGGAATAGATGTAGGTAAAGTTGGTGCCCAAACTAAAATTAGCTAAAGATTCTGCAATAAAGCTCAGAGTTTTACGAACTTCTAATTCTGCCCCCATTAACATTGCCTGGTCAACATTACGGAAAGTAAATTCTCCATTTGGTGCTTCAGGGTTATAGGTTCTTTCAATTGGCTTTTCAAAGTTTTTATAAAAAGCACTTACAGAAATTATTTCGCCTGGATTTGGATAAACCTCAAAACGCAAATCTACATTGTCAACCAAGGTGCGTTCCAATTCAGGGTTACCAATTAAAACAAAACCTCCCATGAAATCGAAAGATTCAAATGGTGCTAATTCACGGAAAGTTGGACGAGCTAAGGTTCTGTTGTAAGCCATTCGAAGTTGCATCGTTTCCGTCATCTCATAGTTCAAATTTAAAGATGGCAGAAAATCCATGTTGTCCAAGACATTAGCTTTTCCATCAAGGTTGCCATATTTTTCCTGAATAGCAGAACTGAACGTGTAAAACTGAATTTTGGTTGTTTCCATTCTTACACCGGTGACAGCTCTAAGCTTATTGGTTAATGGCAGTTCAACCATTGCATAAGCTGCAGCTACTTGTTGTTTTGCGTCGTAGTTGTTTGCAGGTTCATAAGCATCAACGATGAAAACACCATCGCCGTTTTTCAGGTACATGTCTTCTTTATCATCATAAATCAATTGATTTTCATAAGAAAGATACTGCGTGATGTCGCCGCTGAAAGAGGAGGATTGATTACCGTAATTATATCTTTGTTCTCGAAAATCACGTTCCTTCATCAAATACGATCCTCCAAACTTAAACTTGGAACTTAAGTTACTCCATTGGTTAAAAGGGATACTGATATCCATTCTATTATCGAAGTTGGTTTCATTCATGTTTCGGTAATACCTAACTGGCAATCGATCGCTTGATGGTTTTATAAAATAAAATCTGGAGCCATCAGTTTTTTCGCGAAAGCGATTAGTGAAGAATCGCAGATCTGGTTCATCCTGAGATGATAAAGCGTAAGAACTTTTCCAACTCAATTCTGTATTGTTCAATTGGTTGAAAACGTGTTTTCCTTTTAGCTGAAAAGTAGAAAGTGCTCTTTGAAGGTATTGCCAAGTGCTTGTTTGATATCCATCATCCAGGTCATCTCTTTGCTTTTTACCTTCCTGAAAACGAGCTATTTTGGTTCCGCTTTGATTGTGCATTGCGGTAAACCCTATTTTATGATTGGAAGATAATTTATAGCTGGTATTAACCATTGCTCCCCAAAGTACGTTTTGAGTACTTTTAGAGTCATTCAATGACAATTGAGTGGTTAACTGATCAACGTCATCCCAATTACCGGTGAGTTCATAAATTCCTGAAACTCCATTATCATAATATGAGTTTTCTGAGCGATAGGAAAGGGCAACATTGAATCCCAAAGGTTTGCCGAATAGTAGTTTTTGATTACCACCAGAAATTGAAAACGCATAATCTGGGTTCGGGGCCTTATTTTGAAAAGTATAGTTGTTTTGAAATGAACCAGTCATATCCGTTAAAAGGTTGGCCTGTTCGGCGTCAATGTTACTTCCTCTTTGGGCAATCGGTACTACGTTATTTTGAACGATTTGAGGAATATCTCTTGTACCATCGTCAATGCCCAACCATTCTTTAGATCCACCTTCATAGGTCATGAAATTGTTGTTAAAAGTAGCTAAAGTATTATAACCCGCTGATACTGAAGCATGAAAAGTCTTTGTCGTTGGAAAATCTTTGGTTCCAATATCGATATACCCACCTGAAAAGTCACCCGGAAGATCTGGTGAAAAGGTTTTGTACACAATAATATTGTCAATCAAATTAGATGGAAAAAGATCCATTTGAACCGTATTTTTATTTGGATCTAATCCAGGAATCGTAGAGCCGTTTAAAGTGGTTTTGCTGTATCGGTCCCCTAAGCCACGAACGAAGACATATTTTCCACCTTCGACGGTTATACCTGGTACTCTCTTAATTGCCTGAGCAGCATTGTTGTCACCGCTTTTTGTAATTTGAGCAGCAGATATCCCATCTAATACTACTGGAGCCTTTTTTTGAATGGCTAAAAGAGCAGCTTCCGTATGAGTCATCTTTTTGCCTGTAATAACTGCAACCTCAAGCTGAATGGAAGATTCGCCAATTTGAATATCAAGATTGGTTATTTTTCCACTCTGCACAACCACATCGAGGATATCTTTGGTTTCAAATCCAATGTAGCTGCATTCGATCGTATAAGTGCCAGGTTCTAAATCGTTTATTTGATAATTTCCGTCTAAATCGGTAGAGCCTCCGGTGCCGGTTCCTTTGATGACGACGTTTCCACCAATGACTTCAAAACCAGAATCAGCTTCGATGACTTTTCCGGCTATTCCACCATTTTGGGCAGAGAGAAGGCTAACTGGGAGGAAGAGTAATAAGCTAAGCAGTAATTTAATGTAGTTCATATCATTTTAATTTTTATAATTTGTTCTCGTACTACAAAAGTCCTGTTTATAGGTTAATTGCCCATTAATCCAATATTAATTTTGTGTTAAGCGGTGTTAATTTTAAGTAATCAAACAAAAGAAAAAAGCACCTTCCAAAAGGAAAGTGCTTTGAGAGAACGAGTATATATTGACTGCTTAAATTCAATATTTTCTTTGTACTCTTTCTGTGTTTATTAAGGGAATGATACTTTAAATAGGTTTTCTGCTTTGTCTCCTGCAGTGATATTGTAGAAAACATTGTTTTCTAACTTGAGCCTTTCATCGTCAAATTGTTTGTAGGTATCCTGATCCTGTCCTTTCAAGTATTCGATATCGATTCCTTTATCAAAGTTGATAAAGATACTATTGTGGTATTCGCCTCCTGCATTGTCGCGAAAAGTTATCGCTCTGCTTCCTGGATTACCCACAGAAGTTACATTGAAAAAAATTGGAGTTGCGTATGGAGTTCCTGTTTCAGGATCAGTTCCACCATCATGTTCTCCACCTCTGTCAGCATTTCCATCAGATGGGTCCTGGTGTACAATCACAAATTGATTTAAACCTCTGAACCCTTCATCATAATCAAGGCCGTCATCTGCACAATACGCTGAGATCAGGTGATTGGCAGTAACTGTGCCTCCAAACCATTCAACTCCATCATCTTTATTCGCTAAAATTTCAACATATTCAATAGTGGTTCCAGATCCAACACCACCAAGTGTAAGACCGTTAATTTCGTTGTCAGCACCAATGTTAGTTCCTCCATGGCGGATTGAAACATACTTTATTGTTCCACTGTTGTCAAGATCATCGGTTCCTCCATATAATCCACGAGATTCAGTAGTTGGGATACCCTCAACTGCTGTTGAACCCGGGCTTGAGTTAAGTGAAGCATTTCCTAAAACGATTAGTCCTCCCCATTGGCCTCTTACGGTTGGTGCAGTTCCCCCTAAATCGCCTTGAAAAGTAAAGATAATAGGTTCAGTTTCTGAGCCAACAGCTTCAATTTTACCTCCTCTTGCGACGATCAATGCAGAAGCTTCAGATCCTTCACCTGGTTTTCCCTGGATGATGGTACCTGCCTGAATATTAAGCGTTTGACCATCATTTACAAAAACAAAACCATCTAAAATATAAGTGTTGTTTTTTGTCCAATTAACCGTATTACCTGCAGCTAACATGTCGGCGTCAGTGATTACTATTTCATTGCCAGTAGTTATTGTCGGTGTGTTATTTCCTTTGATGATACTGGAATAAGCAGACCAGCCTTCGTACCAAGGAGTTGCGCTATTTGGATCAACAGCTCCTTTATAACTAGCATTTTGCATTCCTGCAGGAGTAGTTGATAAATTAGTTCCTAAATTGCCAGTCGGTTTAACACTATTCGCTTCAAATGAAGGATCAGCTACTGAGTTGCCGGCTGTGGTAAAATAATCAGCAAAATTTTCTGTTGCAATTTCTTCGTCTGTTGGGCCTGCCGGTGGCGGAGGAGTTGTTGTTTCATCTTTACAGGAAGTAATAAAAATAGCTGTAGAAAACAACAGTCCTAATAAAAGCAGATTCAATTTTTTCATTTCAAATAATTTGTTATTATAAAATTTTGATTTTCGATTTAATTAATTTCTTAAATACATTGCAAAAAAAGGCTTATGCTTTTAACTGATTGTTATTTCAAGATTAACTTTATGTTAAGTTGTCGCAAGTACTTGATTGTCAGCACTTAATGTGGTTTACGGTTTTGCATTATATTAGAAAATAAAAAAGGTGCCAGGAAAGATTCCTGACACCTCGGTGCGAAAAACTATTATAAACCCTATTTTGAAATTTTGTCAAATTGCATTTCTATTAGTGCATTTAAGCTGGTATCAGCATCAATCATTGACTGTGCTATTTGCAACTGCTCATTAACTTTTTTGAAATTTTTGAAAGGAATATTTTCCATTGCAATTGCGTAATGAATGAACGCGACATTTTCAATGGAAGCATAATTGTTTTCGTTTAAAACGGCTTGAGCAATTTCTTCTAAACTTCCTTCTAATGTCTTGCCGCTGCAGAAAACATAACTAACCGCTCCCTTCAATTCACCATTTTTCCAATTGCAAATCAATTGATCATTATTTTTAAAGTTGAAAGTAGCAGTATTGGCCAACAATCCTTTATCCCATGTTCCTTCCAAAATATTTCCGTTAGTCCAAATTATTTTTCCGCTCCCTTCTTTTCTGCTTTTTTTACTGTAACCAATATATTGGCTGTTGTCGGTTCTGGTAAAAACTCCTTTTCCGTGGATTTCACCATTCCTCCATTCTCCTACATAAGATCCACCATTAGCCAATAATAATGCTCCATGACCATGCATATTGTCTTCATAAAATGAGCCTTTGTATTCATCTCCGCATTGAAATTTAAAATATCCTTCACCATGCATATAACCAATTCGCCATTGGCCTTCGTAGGTACTGTTCTCCGTATTGAGCTGTTCTCCATATCCGTGTCGTAAGCCTCCCAAAAATTGGCCTTGGTATTTGGCGCCATCAGGCCAAATCATAATACCTTGTCCGTGAGGTTGACCATATTGGAACTCCCCTTCGTAAATGATGCCGTTTTTAAATTCCCGGCGACCACTACATTCTTTTACATTTTTTGGACAATCAGTGTCGGCAACTATTTCAGTAGTTGTTGAAGAAATGATGGAATTTGTGGAGTTAGCTTGTGAAAAAAAAGACAGGAGCAGGAATGGCAAAGCCATTGCAGTTGGTTTTGTAAGAAACATGGTTTTAGTTTTAGTATTCGTAAAATTGTAAGAAAAATCGTAAGGAGGGATCTAGTTTAAGGGCATAAGTTAAGTTGATTTTTCGAGCGAATCAATATTTTAAAAACATATTTATATTTTTTATCTGTAAATGCGTTTAAATCAACCTGGTGGTTGAGGTTTTGTGATGGCGTTTAAATGCACTTTTTGCCGATTAGATAGACATGGTAATGGTTGACGTGAAAACAGGTGATATAAAATGCTTGTTCAAATTTCGAATTGTACAATATTTTAAAATTATATTAACCTTTTAGTCTTAAATCCAATTTTAAAGATATTATCTTTGTGTCCCGTAATTAATAGTTTTGGTTATCTCCACAGAATAAAAATACCAACATCAAAATGACCAAGTATATTTTCGTTACGGGCGGTGTAACTTCTTCATTGGGAAAAGGAATTATTGCAGCTTCTCTTGCAAAACTACTCCAGGCACGGGGCTTTAATGTAACTATTCAGAAATTTGATCCTTATATAAATGTAGATCCGGGTACACTTAATCCATATGAGCATGGCGAATGTTATGTGACTGATGATGGTGCAGAAACAGATCTGGACTTAGGCCATTATGAAAGGTTTTTAAATACGCCAACTTCACAAGCCAATAACGTTACGACAGGCAGAGTTTATCAAACTGTAATTAATAAAGAACGCGCCGGTGATTATTTAGGTAAGACGGTGCAGGTCGTTCCACATATAACGGACGAGATTAAACGTTGTGTTCAATTGTTAGGTCAATCAGATGAATTTGATATCGTGATCACCGAATTAGGAGGAACGGTTGGGGATATTGAATCGTTGCCCTATTTGGAAGCGCTTCGTCAACTTCGATGGGAGCTTGGAAGTGATAATTGTTTGGTGGTTCACCTCACTTTGATTCCCTATTTAAAAGCAGCTAAGGAGCTGAAAACCAAACCTACACAACATTCTGTAAAAGAATTGCAGAAAAACGGAATCCAGCCAGACATTTTGGTTTGCAGAACGGAATATCCAATCAATATGGAAATCCGACGAAAGTTGGCGCTTTTTTGCAATGTTGAAATTACTTCAGTCATCGAATCTATCGATGCTGAAACAATTTATGACGTTCCGCTTTTGATGTCAAAAGAAAATTTGGATACCACGGTAATTTCAAAGCTTAGATTGACAGATCGCAAAGAACCGGATTTAACAAAATGGAAGACTTTTTTAGGAAAATTAAAAAATCCTGTTCATGAAGTCCGAATCGGTTTGGTTGGAAAATATAATGAATTACAAGATGCTTATAAATCCATTCACGAAGCTTTTGTGCATGGTGGAACAGTGAATGAAACGAAGGTCATTGTCGTACCAATTCACAGTGAAGAACTGGAAGTCAATTCGGATTACATTGCCAAGAAGTTAGAAGATCTCAATGGCGTTCTTGTTGCGCCTGGCTTTGGCGAACGAGGCATCGAAGGGAAACTGGCAGCGATCAAATACGTCAGAGAAAACAATATCCCATTTTTTGGTATTTGTCTGGGAATGCAATGCGCCGTTGTTGAATACGCCCGAAATGTTTTAAAATTAAAATGTCCGGCTTCTACTGAAGTAAATGCTAAAACTGAAAATCCTGTGATCGATTTGATGCCAGGGCAAAAAAAGATTACAAAAAAAGGAGGTACCATGCGGTTAGGTACTTACGGATGTGACTTAAAAAAGAAATCACTTTCTTACCAATCATATGGAAGTATCCATATCAATGAAAGACATCGACACCGCTACGAATTCAATAATAAATATTTAGAGCAGTTCGAAAAAAGCGATTTGCAACCTGTTGGTGTTCATCCGGAATTGAATCTCGTTGAGATTGTAGAACTTAAAAATCATCCCTGGTTTGTTGGAGTGCAATTTCACCCTGAGTTGAAAAGTACGGTTGAAAACCCTCATCCATTGTTTGTTTCTTTTATAAAAGCTTGCTTGCAAAATGAGCGAAAATCATAAAATGGAATTTTGAATGACGAGATTCTATGTAATATGATGCGATCTTTAAAAGTATGTTTTCCCTTTTTTCTTTTTTTTACTTTGCTGACTTTTCTGGTAAAAGATCATGCTTTCTTTTTTGATACGGTCCAGTTGGCTTCAAGGCATGCTCATTGGTATTTTGATAATAATTTTCGATTTTTTTTTCCTCCCGAATCCTTTGACTCTGGTCATTCTCCGTTTTTTGGAATGCTCCTGGCTTCTGCATGGAAAATATTTGGAAAATCATTGTGGGTTAGCCATTTTCTAATACTTCCTTTTTTGCTTGGATGTGTATATCTTTTGCATTATTTGGGGGAATATTTTCTTGGAAAAGGGAAATCAGTTTATTTACTTCTGCTGGTTGCTGTTGATCCATTTTTTATCGGTCAAAGCATTTTGGTAAGCCCTGATATTTTGTTGGTTTTTGGCTGGTTGCTGGCTTTATGGTGTATAATTGAGCATCGAAAAGTCATTCTCATAATCGCAACGATCTTTTTAGCAGCCATTAGCTTGAGAGGGATGATGGTAGTTTTTTCATTATTTCTTTTTGAAGTTTTCAGGCTTTACAATAATAACTTTTCATGGAAATCCTTAATTAAAACATTCGACTATTATTTGCCATCAGGCCTGCTTTCACTTATCTTTTTCTACTTTCACTACAAACATACCGGTTGGATTGGTTACCATGAAAATTCACCCTGGGCGCCAACGTTTGAACGAGTTGATTTTGCTGGATTTATTTATAATATTGGTTTGGTAGGTTGGCGGTTGCTGGATTTTGGGAGAGTATTTCTTTGGATATTTATTGGTTGGGGGGTGTTTAAAATGATAAAAGATAAGATTCACCTTTCTGTAAAATTCAAAGAATTATTGGTTTTGATGTTCGTCTTACTTTTAGTTTTGACTCCATCCATGTTAATCCACTTGGTTGTGAAGGCGCACAGATATTTGTTACCGGTAGCATTGATAATTGATATCATTGCATTAAAGGTTTTATTTTTAACAATCCCAAAAAATACAGTTAGAAAAACAGTTTGCTTTGCTCTTGTTGTTGGCTTAATGACCGGAAATTTATGGGTATATCCAAAGCATATTGCTCAAGGCTGGGATAGTACTTTGGCTCATTGGCCTTATTACAGTTTAAGAACAGAAATGATTCAATATATTGATAAAAACCAGATTCCAATCGAATCCGTTGGAACTGAGTTTCCGATGATTGGAAATATGGAATTATTGGATTTGAACGGACGAGAAGAAGGGTTTCATGAAAAGGATTTTGAAAAAGATTCGTACATTTTATATTCCAACGTGTTCAATGATTTTAGCGATGAAGAGTTGGAAAAATTAGAAAAAGATTTTGTAGTCGTAAAAGAATTAAAACGCACACTGGTCTGTATGATTTTGTACAAAAGAAAAGAATAACTAAAATGCGAAAACTGAGTTTAAAAGAATTGAATCGTGTTTCTCCTGAGGTTTTTAAACAACAATCAAAAACGCCGTTTGTATTGGTTTTGGACAATGTTCGGTCCGCTTTAAACGTAGGATCTGCCTTTAGGACAGCTGATTCTTTTGCGCTCGAAAAAATATACCTCTGCGGCATTACTGCCCAACCTCCTCACCGTGAAATACTGAAAACTGCCATCGGAGCCACCGATTCAGTCGATTGGGAATATTTTGAAAATACAATTGATGCGATTGCTGATCTTCGAAAAAACAACTTTCGTATAATTGCAGTTGAACAAGCGGAAAAAAGTACTTTTCTACAAGATTTTAAATTCGAGAACACGGAAAAATTAGCATTAATATTTGGAAATGAAGTCAATGGTGTTGGTGACGAAGCAATGACTCAAATTGATGATTGTATTGAAGTTCCACAGTTCGGCACGAAACATTCGCTAAACATTTCTGTTTGTGTTGGAGTCGTCGTTTGGGAGTTGTTTAGGAAATGGAAATTTTGAGATGGTTTGAAGTTTGAAGTTTCTAGTTCGAAGTTTAATAACCAATAACCAATAACCAATAACAACTTGATTTTACCTAAACCCATAATTCTGCTGATCTAGGCGAATTCCAATTCGGATACCTGCAAAAAATTGTTTTAAGTCTGTACTACCACTTGCTTCTTCGTTTGGAGGAGTTGCGCCAAGCTGATCTGACAAACCATCCCAGGTTGCATTGAAATAATAGGTGTAGGAAACAATTGGGGTCACTGTGATCATGTTACTTATTCCAATGTCAAAACCAAGCCCTGCGCCTATACTAAAAACAAAATCATTGGATTTTTCTGTAGCTTTTACGCTGTCTTCGATGCTATTTTCAAAGTAATTCAAGCCAGGTGTAAATTGAAAGAATAAACCTTTTTTGAACAAATCATTGCTTTTGCTCCAGGTTGGACAATTACAGTCGTTTTCCAAATCCAGAAAATAAATATTAGTGTTAAGATAAATACTATAAATTTGTGATTTTACTTTTATGAGTTCATCCGTTGGCTGAATGATTTCGCTTTTAAAATTACTGTAAGCCAATTCAGGCGTGAATTCTATCCTTTTGTTTTTTAAACGAAACCAGTAATCGACGCCAACTTTGTAACCTGTTTTTATAAAATCCTGTCCTGCATAATATTTTTCCCAATTATTTCCACCATTGCTGCGATAGCCTGCGTTAATGCCAAATTGGGCATTTAAATAATTGGAGCATAATGCAAATATGACGATTGCGAAAAGTTGTTTCATTGTTATAGGTTTGAATGAAAAACGATAAAACAAATTTAATGTTTTACAAAAGGGTTTTTCCAATTGAGATCTAAATTTCTCAAAATATTGTTCCTAATAGAGTAAACCGTATCTTTGCATTCTCATTTCAAAAATCATACGAAATTGAAGACGAAAACGCTGAAAAGGGACAAAGTGAATGTGATTACATTGGGTTGCTCAAAAAACCTTGTGGATTCTGAAAATATCATCACTCAATTGAAAGGCAACGATTTTAACGTGGTACACGACAGCAATGAAGAAGACGCGAATATTGTCATCATCAATACTTGTGGATTTATTGATCTGGCTAAAGAGGAATCCGTAAATACCATTCTTCAATATGCTGATGTAAAAACAAAAGGAGAAATTGATAAGTTATACGTAACCGGCTGTTTATCAGAGCGATATAAGCAATCGTTGGAAAAGGATATTCCAGAAGTTGATGCATATTTTGGTACTTTGGAGCTGCCTGGCTTGTTGGCAAAATTAAACGCAGATTACAAACACGAACTGATCGGCGAACGGATAACGACCACTCCACAGCATTTTGCTTATTTAAAAATATCTGAAGGGTGCAACCGGACCTGTGCTTTTTGTGCGATTCCATTGATGCGTGGAAAACATATTTCGCAATCTATTGAAGCGCTGGTAAAAGAAGCTCGAAACCTTGCTAAAATGGGTGTCAAAGAATTGATTCTCATTGCTCAGGAATTAACCTATTATGGCTTGGATATTTATAAAAAAAGAGCGCTTTCTGAATTACTCGAAGCACTTTCTGATGTGGAAGGAATTGAATGGATTCGACTGCATTATGCCTATCCGAGTAAATTTCCGACTGAAGTTTTTGATACGATGGCTGCAATGCCAAAAGTCTGTAATTATTTGGATATTCCGTTGCAACATGCAAACGATGACGTTTTAGAACGCATGCGACGGCAAATTACCCAAAAGGAAACCGTTGATTTGATTAACCTGGCTCGTGAAAAAGTCCCTGGAATTGGCATTCGTACTACCTTGCTGGTTGGCTTTCCGGGTGAGACCGAAGAAGAGTTTCAGGATCTTTGTGATTTTGTTGAGAAAATGCGATTTGAAAGGGTAGGGGTGTTTCAATATTCGCATGAAGAAAATACATTAGCCTACGATCTTGAGGATGATGTGCCCGCAAAGGTAAAAGCGGAAAGAGCTAATCGGATCATGGAAATTCAACAGGAAATTTCATTCGAACGAAACCGAGAGAAAGTCGGAAAAACAGTAAGAGTGCTCTTCGATCGAAAGGAAGGAGAGTTTTTTGTTGGCCGAACGGAGTATGATTCGCCTGAAGTCGATAATGAAGTTTTGGTAAAAGCGGCTAATAATTATGTCCGTATTGGAGATTTTGCTCAAATACAGATTACCGACGCTTCAGAGTATGATTTGTTTGGAGAAATGATTTCTAATTAAATTTTAAACTTAATGGAAAATCCAAAAGCCTCGTTTTTATTTAAAGCATACAATCCGATTTTGCAGGCTGCGATATTATTTGTATCAGGCTTTGTGGTGATGTTTTTTTCAAAAATATTGGGCTGGATCGGACTTTTTGAAGCTAGCCAAAAATTTCCCTGGATGACCGCTGCTGCTTTTGTTTTCTGTTATGCCATTTTTAATAGCATTACTAGTTTGTCTGCTAAAAACCTTGATAATTATTGGATAAAATCACTTGCTTCATTTGCTGGTTTAGTGGTGGCGTCCGGTTTAATGGCTTATCTTTTTTCTTCCTTGTCCCTCAATGAAGCGGGTTCTTACCGTTGGATATTTATTGTTTTAACCTTTGGTTATCTTGTCTTTTTGTCCATTTTAGGATTTATGAAAAGGATCGTAGAATTTGCAGAAAAAGAAGACTGGCAAGCGCCGAAAAAAAGAAAACGCTGATTTCTATTTTCCAACATTCCTGTGATATTTTTGTGAACACATTTCCAAAACTTTGTGAGGTATACTTTTGTTTGAATACTTAAATTTGAATAAAATTAAAACCTAATTTAAAAAATAATCAATTATGTATAATTTTCTTTTTATTCCCACGCTTACATTGCTTTTAGCTTGCAATCAAACTCAAAATGCAACAATCGATTCTAATATTGCTAAAGCTGAAGTAAAAACCATTTTGGTCGTTGAGGGAGACACCATTCCAAAAGTGATGAAAAGTGAAGAAGAATGGAAAAAAGAACTCGATAATGAAGAATATTATGTTTTAAGGAAAAAAGGAACAGAACGCCCGTTTACCGGAGATCTTTTAGAAAATAAAAAATCTGGTGTTTACACCTGTGCAGGCTGTGGTTTCCCACTTTTTGAATCAAATACTAAGTTTAAATCCGGAACCGGTTGGCCATCTTTTTATCAACCATTGAACGAAGAATGTATTATTGAAGAGACCGATTATTCTGCGGGCATGAAAAGAGTAGAAGTACTGTGTGCCAGATGTGACGGTCACCTTGGACATGTTTTTCCGGATGGTCCAAAACCAACAGGTTTAAGGTATTGTATAAATAGTATTTCGCTTAATTTTGAAGAAAAAGAATAAAAAGTCTTTTGAACGCAGGTTCAGTCTATTTAAGCCTACCGAAAGCCAATCCCACGTTGAGGCTCGACACCTTCTTCCATAATTTGAAATCCGGAAATATCCTCAATTTTAATGGTTTGAATATGCTTTTGAGTTCGTTTTTCTGAAGAAATGTCAGCCATTCGTAGATGCTGTTTTCGTATGGTTTCTTCGACGATCTTTCGTATAGTTCGGGCATTACCGAAATATTTATGCTTTTTGTCCAGTAGTATTTTAATGTATTGTGTGAGATGAACTTCTGCTTTTTTCTCCAAACGCAAATCCTCCGCTTCGAACATCATTTTAGCGATTTGAAACAATTCTTCTGCAGAATAATCATGGAATTCAAATTGTTTGTCAAATCGCGATAACAATCCCGGATTAGCTTCAAGAAAAGTTTTCATCTCATCAGGATAACCAGCAACGATTACCATAAATTCACCTCGCTGATCTTCCATCCTTTTGAGAAGGGTTTCGAGTGCTTCGCGGCCAAAATCATTTGCACCCCCTTTTGACAAAGCATAAGCTTCATCAATAAAAAGACCACCGCCAATCGCTTTGTCGATCATTTCTCCGGTTTTGATTGCAGTTTGGCCAACGTATCCTGCAACGAGTGATTTGCGATCACATTCAACCAGGTGTCCTCTTTCAAGGATTCCAAGTGCTTTATAAATTTGAACGAGTAGTCGGGCAACAGTGGTTTTTCCCGTTCCTGGATTTCCTTTAAATACAGTGTGCAATGAAAAAGCTTTTTTAATATCTTTCCCGATTTCGGTGTAATATCGAACGAGCTTGGTCATTTCATCCACCTCAATTTTTATATTTTCCAGACCAACCAATTCGTGCAATTGTGCCAAAGAGTCGTTTAGCAATGCTTCATCAATCGGCAAAGGAACATGATCGCTTGCCCCTTTTAAGAAGACTTTTTTTACATCCTTAGCGGTAATTGTCGACAATTCTTCCGGCTCCATTTCTGAAAGCTCTTTTTTAGTTTTCATGAGGCGATTGGCCAAATGTTGTTTGGCCTCTTCGATGATCCCATTAACATAGCGTGCATTTCCGAAATGCGCATCACGATTACGATACACCTCAACCAGTTTTTTTCGAATGAGGTCTTTAGCATCAGCTTCCAAAAGTACCCCTCGTTTTTGGGAAGTATATTCAGCAATTTCCATTAACTCATCGGGAGAGTAATCCGGAAAATGAATTACATTTCTAAGCCGACTGGATAGTCCCGGATTTGACGTAATGAAATTTTGCATTTCCTTTGGATAACCCGCAAAAACGATCCCCAAGTCTCCTTCTCCGTCTGAAAGTTCTTTTAAAAGTACCTCAATCACTTCCCTTCCAAAATCTTTCCCGTCATCTCCCCGGTTGGTAAGCGAATAAGCTTCATCAATAAAGAGAATTCCTCCACGTGCTTTTTCAATTGCTTTCTTCACTTTTGGGGCTGTTTGACCGATAAATTCACCAACCAAATCCGCTCTTCCAACTTCCGTTACCTTGCCATGAGAAAGCAAATCCAGACTGTAGTAAATCTTTCCAAGCATTTTGGCAACGGTGGTTTTTCCTGTTCCTGGATTTCCTGTAAATACACTGTTTAAATTAAATTGCTGGTCTTCTTCGAGCCCTTTCTCTTTTCGAACTTTTAAAAACTGAAGATAAGTAGCCAATTCATTTATTTGCGCTTTGACGGAAGCTAATCCAATGAGGTTGTCAAGTTCCAATTTTGCTTCTTCGAAACTTGGTTTAACCACAGAAGTGGTGCCCGATTCTTCTCCTTCTTTTGTAGTGTGATAAGGTAATGGATCGCTTTCGATTTCTTCAAAATCAGCAACTTTAAAAGGGATAACGGCGATCATCTGGTCCATAAAAATCACCTCCAAAGTGTAATTGTCAGGATACCAGTAACCTGGTGTATCAGCACCAAATCCTGTGTCAATTGTAATCGTATTTGGTTTATCGGTATAAACTTTAAAATAACTCATGAAAGCCTTTTGCTGGCCAGAGTCATTGTAAAATTGGAATTGTAATTCAAGCGGGAAAAGATCTTCTTCGGTTCGAAGATTTTTCAACTTCATTTCAATATTTATATAACGGGTAATTGCAGAGGAGAAAGTTTTAAAATAGATGCGATCTTTTGCGGACAAACCTATTCGTGCACTTTCAAAAAGGTGAATTTCTTCTATTTCGAAGTATGGATTAAATTGCTGGGTCACTATGCCTCCGCCAATAATGTAAAAATCAGTTTTTCCTACAGATTCTTCATTTATGAAAACTTCCCATTCATAGGTTCCTTTTTTCCACCAACCCGGATCTTGTGTTCCCCAGCCTTCACGTAAATAAAATATGTTTTGTTCTTTGGCAATGACAATTTCTTTATCCAACTCACAAATCTGCTCTTTCGTTTCCTTGTTTCGGCAAACAAAACGGATTTTGGCCTCCCAGTCAGACTCATCAAAAAGTTTGTTGTAAAACGAAAATTCACAATAAATATAGGTGCTTTCAATAAGGTCAAAGACTTTGCGGTATTTCTTGACATTATTGTATAAGTTTTCCTTAGAGCCAAATACTTTCAGATCTTTTATTTTGTAATTGCCTCCTAGAGCTTCCTCCTTTTTATCGTTGAATATCATAAATCAGTAATTCAGATCAATACCTAAAGGTAATGACTAAACATTCTAAAAAGAATTTTGATTTGTCAAAGAATTGTTAATTGACCGAAAACTTTTGATACACAGCTATTTAATTTTTCTTTTATGGTAAAAAACGCTTCAAAAAAATATTTAATTGATTCCTGATTTTTCGATTTTCTAATTACATTTAACCTTATGATGTTTTAAACAAGGGAGCACTTTGTACAGAATCCAATTATTATTATTTTAATATGATAAAAATCATTTTTTGTGCTGACTAATATCACTTGTGAGCGTTTTTAATGATCGCAATTTTGCCCAATGGAAAAATCGAAAAACAATCCTGGTATTTCCAAACTTGAGAAAACCTGTTTCCATTGTGGTGAAGAATGCCTGTCGACGAAAATCCGATTAGAAGAAAAATCTTTTTGTTGCGAAGGTTGTAAAATGGTTTTTGAAATTCTTCAGGACGGCGATTTGTGTAATTATTATGACCTGGAACAACAGCCCGGCATCAGTCAAAAAGGCAAAAGCAACGCGGATTATGATTTTTTAAAAGACGAATCGATCATTGAAAAATTGATTGATTTTACTGATGGAAAAACCACCAAAGTTTCTTTTTATCTTCCTCAGATTCACTGCGCTTCGTGTTTATGGTTGCTCGAAAACCTTTATAAACTAAGCGACGGGATACTATCCTCCAGGGTTAATTTTCTAAAAAAAGAAGTGTACATTTCCTTTGAAACGAACAAAAAATCGCTTCAACAAATCGTAGAATTGTTGGCATCTATTGGTTATCCACCCGAGATCAATTTTAGCCAACTGAATAAAGAAGCGAGAAGAATTGTTGATAAATCCTTGTATTATAAATTAGGCATTGCCGGATTTGCATTTGGCAATATTATGCTTTTCAGTTTTCCTGAATATTTGGGCTTACAGGAGCTGGCTTTTAGTCATTTGTTTGGCTATCTCAATATACTGCTTTCTATTCCGGTTTTGATGTATTGCGGTCGTGATTATTTGAAATCTGCCTGGCTCGGATTGAAACAAAGACAATTAAATATTGATGTTCCGGTTTCATTGGGGATGTTGGCTTTATTTGGCAGGAGTATTTTTGAAATCATCAGCCAAACAGGAGTCGGTTATTTGGATAGCCTGGCAGGATTGGTGTTTTTTCTTTTGATAGGAAAGTGGTTTCAACAAAAAACTTATCACACCATATCATTTCAAAGAGATTACAAATCTTACTTTCCAATCGCCGCTACGATTAAAAAGGATGATTCCTGGACCACCTTACCATTGGACAAAATTGAAATAGGAGACACCCTTCTCATCAAAAATCAGGAATTAATACCAACAGATAGTATTTTAATAAAAGGAGCAGGAAATATTGATTACAGTTTTGTTACCGGAGAGGCTAATCTGATCCCCAAAACCATTGCCGATAAATTGTATGCAGGAGGTAAACACATTGGCAATAGTATAGAGGTTGCAGTCAGAAAAAAAGTAGAACAAAGTTATTTGACTCAATTGTGGAACGAAAGCGCTTTTCACAAAGAAGCGGAATCGAAAAGTAGTCGAATCGCTAACACAATCGGAACCTTTTTTACGATAATTATTTTAATTGTAGCTTTTGCTACGCTGGCTTTTTGGATGAATTACGATTGGTCAATTGCGATCAATGCTTTTACTGCTGTTTTGATTATCGCCTGCCCCTGCGCCGTTGCTTTGGCTATTCCTTTTACCTACGGCAATTTGCTTAGGATATTAGCGGGTAAGCAGTTTTATATGAAAAATACGCAAGTCATTGAATCCATTCAGGAAGTGAATCATATTGTTTTGGACAAAACCGGAACAATTACAAACACACAGTTTCAAAAAGTAAACTTTAAAGGCCGAAAACTTACTCGTCATGAGCAATCGATGATTGCAACTTTAGCTAATGAATCCAGTCATCCCCTCAGCAGAAATATTCAATCTTTTTTGAAAAACATTCCTTTGCTTGAGATCCATAAATTTGAGGAACATTCTGGACAAGGAATTCAGGCTGACATTGAGGGGAATTTCATCAGATTGGGATCTTCAAGTTTTGTTTTCAATTCAAAAGACCCTGAAAATGCTTCTGTTGAAAAAGGAGTTTTTGTTGAAATTAATGGTGACGTGAAAGGTTGTTTTATTTTTCAAAGTCAATACCGAAAAGGGCTGTTATCTTTTATTCAAACCTTAAAATCAAAGTTTAAACTAAGCTTGCTTTCCGGTGACAACGATGCTGAAAAGCAGCGACTTCAGGCTTTTTTCAAAAGCAGCGCCAATTTGCATTTTAATCAAAGTCCTAAAGACAAATTAACTTTTATTGAATTATTACAACATTCTGATGAAAAAGTGATGATGATTGGCGATGGATTGAACGATGCCGGAGCTTTGGAGCAAAGTGACGTAGGAATTGTAATCACGGAGAATATCAACAATTTTACACCTGCCTGCGATGTGATCGTCGCCGCTGAAAATTTTAAAGAATTACCTGTATTTTTCGATTACATTCAAAAGAGCAAATATGTGCTTTATGGTGCTTATGCTTTAGCTTTGGTTTACAATATAGTAGGATTGAGTTATGCCGTCCAGGGAGTACTTTCGCCGGTAATAGCAGCGATACTGATGCCTTTGAGCTCTATTACGATTGTGGTTTTTGGGGTAGGAATGAGTTCTCTTTTAGCAAAGATCCATTTGAAAAAATAGATCTTTTAATAGAACATGGGAGAGTTGAATTGGATAACATAAATCGATTGATATTTATCATTTTTTTTGGTGATTTTTGTCACCTATTGACTTTTGGACAATTTCTAATTTGCGCACAAATATTTTTATTCATGAAAATTATTTTTCTGCTTATTGCCATCGGACTTTTAATTGCCCTGGGATTTTTGGCTGCTTTTCTTTGGGCGGTCAAATCTGGACAATACGATGATGACTATACTCCTTCCATTCGAATTTTATTTGACGATAACAATAAAGACAAAAAATGACATTACTGATCATAATACAAACAGCATTTTATTGTTGTTTTGCAGTACTTTCCGGTTCGATAGTTTATACTTGCTGGAAAATGGAAAGAACAAAAACGAAAAACATTTAATCAACGATAACAAGTAAAACAATATGTCTAAAATTGATTCCTTTAGTTATGATAATGCCATTGTAAAAAACTTTGCATTTGCCACTATTATTTGGGGTTTAGTAGGGATGGTGGTGGGTTTAATAGCTGCTTTTCAGTTGATTTTGCCGGCAGTAAATTTATCAGAATATACGCCAATGTTTGCATTCGGGCGGCTTCGCCCGTTGCACACCAATGCAGCAATTTTTGCCTTCGTAGGTAACGGAATTTTTATGGGGGTATACTATTCTCTACAACGACTCCTCAAAGCCAGAATGTTTAGTGATGTACTTTCAAAAATAAATTTCTGGGGTTGGCAGTTGATCATTGTTGCTGCGGCAATTTCGCTGCCTTTAGGATATACCAGTGCTCACGAATATGCAGAGTTGGAATGGCCGATTGATATTGCAATTGCAATTGTTTGGGTCGTTTTTGGAATCAACATGTTTGGTACTATTTTAAAAAGAAGAGAAAACCACCTTTACGTGGCGATCTGGTTTTACATCGCAACATGGGTGACGGTGACAGTGCTTCACATTTTCAATAATCTTGAAATACCTGTTCATTTTATGGACAGTATTCCTGTATTTGCAGGTGTTCAGGATGCATTGGTTCAATGGTGGTACGGGCATAATGCCGTGGCCTTCTTTTTGACGACGCCATATCTTGGATTGATGTATTATTACCTTCCGAAGGCAGCCAATCGTCCGGTTTTTTCTTATAGATTATCAATTGTTCACTTTTGGGCATTGATATTTATTTACATCTGGGCAGGGCCTCACCATTTGCTTTATACTTCTTTACCAAACTGGGCACAGTCAATCGGAGTTGTATTTTCGATTATGTTGATTGCTCCATCATGGGGAGGGATGTTAAATGGTTTGTTGACCTTACGCGGAGCGTGGGACAGAGTGAGAACGGACCCAATCCTTAAATTTATGGTAGTAGCTGTGACCGCTTATGGTATGGCAACTTTTGAAGGTCCGATGCTAGCTTTAAAATCATTCAACGCTATCAGCCACTACACCGACTGGACTATCGGACACGTTCACGTTGGGACATTAGGTTGGAACGGAATGCTCACCTTTGGGGTGCTTTATTGGTTGATTCCTCGAATTTATGATACAAAACTCTATTCTGTTAAATTAGCAAATACACACTTTTGGATTGGAACTTTGGGAATATTGTTTTATACCATTCCCCTTTATTGGGCAGGCTGGACCCAGAGTTTGATGTGGAAACAATTTACTCCTGAAGGATTTTTGACTTATGGTAACTTTTTAGAAACGGTTACCCAGATTATTCCAATGTACATCATGCGTGCTGTTGGTGGAACGATTTATCTGACAGGTGTAATTGTAATGGCTTATAACCTTTTTAAAACGGCAAGAGCTGGTTCATTAATCAGTAATGAAGCCGTGGAAGCTCCAGCTCGGGTAGCTCCTGAAAAACATCCTGGTGAGCATTGGCACAGATGGATTGAAAGAAGACCTATTCAAATGTTGGTTTTTAGTGCAATTGCTATTTTGATCGGTGGGATCGTTGAAATTTTCCCTATGATGTTAATTGATGATAACGTTCCTAAAATAGAATCCGTCAAACCATATACTGCTTTAGAGTGGGAGGGACGTGATCTTTATATCAGAGAAGGCTGTTTGGGTTGTCACTCTCAGATGATTCGTCCATTTAGGTCGGAAACGGCGAGATATGGAGATTATTCAAAATCCGGTGAATTTATTTACGACAGGCCATTCCTTTGGGGATCGAAACGGACCGGACCGGACTTGGCGCGTGAAGGTGCTGATAAGCTGAAAAAATCTGACGCTTGGCATTACAACCACATGGTTGATCCACGAAGTTTGTCGCCTGGATCAATTATGCCGGCTTATCCTTTTTTGGCGAAAGATGATTTAAATACAGGGTATACAAAAGCAAAACTGAAAGTGCTGAAACAATTAGGCACTCCATATACCGCTGAATACATTGAAAATGTAGAAGCAGAAATGGAAACACAGGCTAAGAAAATTGCAAAAAGCTTGAACCGAGAAGGAATCGGTGGAGAAGGATTGGAGAAAAAGGAAATTATTGCAATGATTGCTTATTTGCAGCGATTGGGAACAGACATTGAACCAGATGCTCAGTCTGGAAATTGATATTTATTCTAAGATTCTAAATCTAAAAAAATGTATAAACACATTCTTGAAAGCGCTGGAAATATTAACTGGATGGCACTTTTTGCCCTCATCACTTTCTTTGGGCTTTTTATCATCGGCATTGTGACCGTTTTTGGAAAAAACAAAGCCTATATAGAAAAGATGTCAAATCTTCCTTTAGACGATGACAACTCATCTGATAACCAATGAAACAATTTTGTTATGAACTATAAATCAATGATTTACCGACTTTTTACAATAATAGTTTTTCTGTTTTCTGCATTCATTACGAATGCTCAGGAAGCAGCAAGTGGCCCCAAATCACCGCGAGGGATTATGGAGTTATTATACGAAAATATCATCCTTATTTTAGGTGCAATTGTTGTCATTGCAGCGTTTGGAACTATCATTTATTTGTTTAATGTGCTGATGCGACTTCAGGAGATTCGAATGTTAAAAGAGCAGGGTATAGAAGTGGTAGAAAAAGTTGCTGTGGAACAAAAAGATTCCTGGTTGCTTGCATTCTACAAAAAAATGGCGGGAACAATACCGCTTGAAAAGGAAGAAGATATTCTATTTGATCATTCCTACGATGGAATTCGAGAACTGGACAATAGTTTACCTCCCTGGTGGCTGGCGATGTTTTATATAACGATTATTTTTGCAGTTGTTTATATTGGGTATTATGAATTGTCAGATTATGGCCTTAATCAGCAGCAGGAATATGCGCAGGAAATGGAATATGCGGAGCAGGCAAAAATGGCTTTTCTTGCTAAACAGGCCAACAAAATTGACGAGACAACTGTTGAGATAGTTGAAGACGAAGCTTTCATAGCAGCAGGAAAAGATATCTTTGATAAAAATTGTGTTGCCTGTCATGGAACACTTGGCGAAGGAAACACTATTGGGCCAAATATGACCGATGAATATTGGATTCATGGTGGTAGTATTAAAGATGTTTTTAAAACTATTAAATATGGTGTAGTTGAAAAAGGAATGCAATCTTGGAAAGAAATGTTGCCTCCTGCTGCAATGCACCAGGTAGCAATGTATATCTTGACTTTGCAAGGCACCAATCCACCTAATGCCAAAGAGCCGCAAGGGGAGATTTACAACGAAAATTAAGCTAGACAAGAACCAATGGAATTCAGGTTTTTGTTCTAAAAGGATGTTAAAAAATGAGTGGAATGAATGATTTGACACCTATACCCGAGGATACAGAAGATTTTAGAGATCATATTGCCACTGTTGATCAACAAGGTAAGCGCCTTTGGGTTTATCCTAAAAAACCTAAAGGATATTATTACAATATCCGGTCGATCTTCAGTTGGGTTTTACTGGCATTTTTGTTTGGTATGCCATTTATTAAAATAAATGGTGATCCCTTCATGCTTTTTAATATTCTGGAAAGAAGGTTTATCCTTTTTGGTATAAACTTCATGCCTCAGGATTTTTATCTTTTTGTCATTGCAATGCTGATCTTTATGATCTTTATTGTTTTGTTTACGGTGGTTTTTGGAAGACTTTTTTGTGGCTGGATTTGCCCTCAAACGATTTTCATGGAAATGGTTTTCAGAAAAATCGAATACTGGATAGAAGGAGACGCAAATGCCCAGAAACGTCTAAATAAAGCTCGCTGGACTACGGATAAGATTTTTAAAAAAATCAGTAAACAAGGTATCTTTTTTGGGATTTCGGTACTGATCGCCAATACTTTTTTGGCTTATATTATCAGTATGGACGAAGTCTTCCGCATCATAACCGAACCCATCTCGGAGCATATGGTTGGCTTCATTGCGATGATTGTTTTTTCCTTTGTTTTTTATTTTGTGTTTTCACAAATGAGAGAGCAAGTCTGTATCGCCATTTGCCCTTACGGCAGGTTGCAAAGTGTTATGCTGGACAAAGACTCAATCGTCGTCGCCTATGATTTTATCAGAGGAGAACCGCGTGGGAAAATCAAGAAAAGCAGGAAAAAGCAAGAGGAAGAGGTGCCTGAAGTTCAATTGAAGCAAAACCTTGGCGATTGCATCGATTGTAGCCTTTGTGTTCAGGTTTGCCCTACTGGGATTGATATTCGAAACGGGACACAGCTTGAATGTGTCAATTGTACCGCTTGCATGGATGCTTGCGATGAAGTAATGTTAAAAGTTGGACGAGAGAAAAAACTGATTCGTTACGATAGCTTAAGCGGGATTGAAGAAGGCAGAAAGAAAATACTGACTCCGCGAGTGATGGCTTATTCCGGAGTTTTGTCAATTTTGATTATTTTGGAAATCTTTCTTTTTGCACTAAGAACTGATGTCGAAACGCTGTTGTTAAGAACACCGGGATTGTTGTTTCAGGAAGTAAACGAAACCACGGTAAGTAATTTATACAACTACCAGGTGATTAATAAAACGCCTGAGGAATATCCGATTGAGTTTCGTTTAGAGTCAGAATACGGAGCAATCAAGCTGGTAGGCGATGCACCATTTGTTAAAAAGAATGAAATTTCGAAAGGAGGCTTGTTTATCGAAATGCCAAAAGACCAATTGAAAAGTGGAAAAAATAAAGTGACCGTTGGCGTTTATTCAAATGGAAAATTAATTGATAAAGTAACCACTTCATTTTTAGGACCTGTAAAATAATAAAAGATGAATTTTAACTGGGGACATGGGATTGCATTGTTTTATATAATATTTGCAAGTGTTTTAATCTTTTTTGTTGTAAAGTCAACACAATATGATCACAGTCTTGTAGTGGAAAATTATTACGAAGAAGATCTGAAATATCAACAACATTATGAAAAACTTGCGAATAGTAAAGACTTGGAAATAGATGTTAAAATTAACCATGATCCTCAGTCAGAAAGTATAAATATTCAATTTCCAAAGGAAAAAGGAACAGTAGCTGGAACCATCCATTTTTACCGACCTTCAGATAAAAGCAAAGATTTAATTGTAAAAATAAAATTGGATCAGAACTTTGAACAATCCTTACCGGTTTCAAAATTAAGCCCCGGACTTTGGCAACTTAAAGTGGATTGGCAGGCAGGTGGAATGCCTTTTTACAAGGAAGAAACTTTAGTTTTGTAAAATGATTTTTTGGACAGCATTTACGCTTGGGTTAATTGGAAGTACACACTGTTTAGGTATGTGTGGGCCAATCGCTTTGGCTATCCCGATGAGTACCTCCCAACGTTTGCTGATGACTTTTCAAGCTTTAAAATACAATCTGGGGAGAGTGTTGACCTATGCTTTGTTAGGCGCTGTTTTTGGATTATTGGGCATGGGAGTGGAGCTGGCCGGTTTTCAAAAAAGTTTTTCGATCGTCATTGGGATTATGTTGTTGATTGCAGCATTTTTCACTTTGGATTGGGAATCAAGATTAACCAATAATTCACCGCTTAAAACATTTTTTCATTTTATAAAAAAGCAAATTGGAAAACTCATTCGCAACGATTCAAAACAATCTCACCTTTTAATCGGAATTTTCAACGGCTTTTTACCATGCGGTATGGTTTATCTGGCAATCGCCGGAGCGGTCACAACGGGTAGTATTTTGAACGGAATGTTGTTTATGACACTTTTTGGATTAGGAACGCTGCCCCTTATGTTGGGCATTATGCTTCTTGGGAATGTAATCAAACCCTCTTTTAAAAACATACTTCGAAAAATCGCTCCTTTTATAATGATCAGTTTTGCTTTATTGCTGATTGCCAGGGGTTTAAATGTCAATCTACCCACCGAGCTCCGCTTTTGGGAAGCTCTTCAAAATGATGTAATGTGCCATTAATATTGTTTATTTCGGAAAATAATTTCCAAGTACGCTCTTAAACAAAAACCCGAAAGAACATTCTTTCGGGTTTTTGTTTAATTATGAAAAGAACCTTTTGACATTTAGACAAAGTCATTAAAAATACTTCATCATTTCGGTAAAACGACAATCTTCCCAACCATTTCGCCGTAGTCGCTTTTTATTTTACAAAAATAGATTCCTGCCTCTACTTCATTTTCAAGTATCCATTGCCACTCTAGTTTATTTGGGGTCGAACTATAAAGATCAGGCTTGCTGATAACTCGTCCCGACGCATCATAAACCGTTGCTGTCCAGTCACTTGGAATCAATACGCCTTTGTAAATGAGTTGGATTTTAGCAATAGAGTTTGTTGGGTTTGGCGAGATAAGAACTTCAGCATCAGAAGGTTTAAATTCTTCTTTTACTGAGATCGCAATAACTTCACCATTATTGTACAAACAGCCAATACAAGGATCTCCACCCTGATCAGGCTCCAAAGCAAGGAATGCAGTCAACCTGGTCAACACTCTTTCCTGAATGCTTTGTTCAATGATAAATTCACGATCTTCATCTGTGCTTGCCTGTGTTTCTAAGCTTCTTAAATAGGGGCCAAACCACATTTCTTTCATCAAAGTGTCCCCTACAAGAATGTTATCCGTTTCAACAGTCGCGGTTAGATTCCAAAACTGACCGGTATCTGTAATCAAACTGGCATTTATGTTCAACGGGAAATTGCCTAGATATTTTCCGGTCTGGAGTATTACTCC
Source organism: Saprospiraceae bacterium (assembly GCA_965220465.1). Classification (GTDB taxonomy): domain Bacteria; phylum Bacteroidota; class Bacteroidia; order Chitinophagales; family Saprospiraceae; genus JAHDHW01. The sequence goes on from CBDCPZ010000018.1 coordinate 173,598, forward strand.
ATTATTTTCCGGATTTAATTCAACATCGCTCAGTGAATATCGCTGGTATGCAATGCCATTAGCTAACGTTGTGGTATAGTCCATGATTCCTGTTGGAAATTCAAGTGCCGGAAATAGCTGGACAAGTAGTTCGGCATATTCCTCATTACTTTCCCGATAAACTATTGTTTCAGATTGTGAAAAAGCGGACGACAGCAATTGATAAAAATATTCATTGCCTTGATAAGCTTCATTGTTGTAATAAATGATCGAAACATTTTCATCCTGGTAATCCAAAAGTGTCAAAGGCACATCGGTCATCAAGAGGTTTTCTATATTTGAAAAAACATCATCTGCAATTGGAGGATATACAAAATCATCATTGGCCGCGAAAAGATAAATGTGATTGATGTCCCCTTGGGTTTGCGCCCAGTTAAAGCCTTGTGCAAGAAGTTGCTCCAGATCTGCTCCATCTTGTTCGTTCAACAAACTTTCAAGCGTATCAGCAAACAAAAGCGCATCATATTCCCACCAGCTATCACTTAAAAATTGTATTCCATTATTTGTCATGACAGCAGCATTTAGAGCATCCGTTTCTGAGAAATGAGCTCCCAATATGTTCTGTAGATGGTTTAAAAAAACCGCTTTCGAAAGGCTGGTTTTAAAATCATCATAATCCAGCAGGATTAAATATTTTTTTGTCTGAGACTGCGAATTCGCAGCCCAATCAGGCACAAAAGCAAGTTGATAATAGTTTTCACCGTCATCAGTATAAGTACTCAAAAAAGTTTTGTTCGCTGATAATGGGGCGTCAACTACTAATCCGATATGATTCGCTGAAATAAACTCATCTCCCGGCACTTCCAGATATTGCAAAAGATCGCCAGAGCCCCCAAGCACAGTATCTGTCATTGGAATGAGGACATTGTCCATTTTCAGATTTGGGAACTGCCAAAGGCCATTGACTGGCATTCCTATTCCAACTTTTTCGGGTGGATAATCAGTGCTTTGCAATATATTTTGCAATAAATTGGATGTGATCGACTCTACGTCCCAGGTAGTGGGCACTAGAAAGCTCATTTTGATTCGCCTGCTTTCGCCTTCAAATAGCGGGTAAATTCTTATCTCATATCTGCCGTCCGTTAATTGATAGAAAAAAGATGGGTCCTCGTTTCTATCGACAATATCTTCATAGGTTTCCAAAGCCGTCCAAAAATCAACAACATCTGCTTTGATGATATCCTGTTCAATCCAAAGCCAGGAATCATGAATTATTGTATTTCCCGGCAAATCAAATTGCCAGATAATTTCGTATTCTCCTTGCCATGACCAGGCATCTGGCCCTTGCGAGATGGTTGCATAAAATCCGATTTCGGTGTAAATGCCTTGTGGTTCTGCAATGATTGTCACGTCTTCCAATTTGCCGTGAGCCATAGAACTTTCCCACAGTGGTTCATTGGAAGCAGGTGTCTCCCAACTGTCAGGATCGCCGACTCTCAGGTAATTTTGTGCGTGAAGGATTTGTGTAGAAAAGAAGGAAATCGCGATTGAAAGGAGTAGAGTTGTTCGCATGTTGGGGGAGTCTTTAGGTTTTAAAAAATTGTTCTGATTTTGCAGGCGTAAAAAATTATATGAAAACATTTTGACATTGCGAAATAATGTTAATCAAATGACTAAAAGGAATTTGTTGATGTTATTTTTGAAATGTCTTAAAAAAAATGGTTTCGTTTAATTTAGCCCAACTACTTAAAACAACTTACTATATAAAAATAAAACCTGCCCTTCCAATTGCTTTTATGTAAAACGCTTTACGAATTGTTATAACAATATGTACGATTTAGACAATTACCTGTCAAAACAACATTACTTAAAATTCAATTTTGCGTGTTGGTTTTTGCTGGAGGTCATTAGGAGAAAAAATAAAATGAAGAATCAATGATAAAATTCTTTCGACGAATTTGGCGTAAATTAATTGATGAAGCAATTCTAAAAAGTATCTAATTTATGCTTTTGAGGAGATTTTTCTATTGATGATTGGAATCACAACACTTAATAGTTCTATTAAAATTGTGAAAGAGAAAACCGCTTGGATATTTTTAGTTTTTCTTATCTTCAACCCCTTCCTGATAAGTACGCTGACATATTTGTGTTAACACTTATTGAGATAAATTTTAATGTATAATAGTATTCAAAAAACAAAAACTAATGAGTTTACTTACTGTAGGTGTTTTCGGAACCTCTAGAAAAAAACAGGAAAAAAGAGTACCCATCCATCCTGATCAATTGGATTGGATAGAGGGAGATATTAAAAGTCATCTGTTTTTTGAAGAAGGTTATGGCTTACCATTTGGAATGAATGATGCCGAACTCGCCAAACTAAGCGGTGGTGTTCATAATAGGCACGAGCTTTTTCAGCGGTGTGATATCGCTTTATTGGCTAAACCGGTACAACAAGATTTTGATGATATGAAAGATGGGACCATCCATTGGGGTTGGCCACATTGTGTGCAGCAAAGGGGGATTACACAAACAGCTATTGATCGAAAGCTGACACTTATTGCCTGGGAAGCCATGCATCGTTGGTCAGCCCGCGGAGATTGGCAAATGCATATCTTTCAAAACAATAATGAAATCGCCGGATATGCTGGGGTACACCATGCGATGAATCTGATTGGAATCGATGGAAACTATGGACCGAATCGCAAAGCAGTTGTACTTAGTTTCGGTTCGGTAAGCAGAGGCGCCATACGTGCATTGCAAGCCAGAGGAATTCAGGACATTACAGTGTTTACCCAACGGCATTATTTTCTTGTGGCCGATCAAATGGCAGGAGTCAATTATTATCAATTTGAGGAAGATAAAGATGGTAATCTTATGTCGCTACATCCAGAACATCAATCCCGTCCCTTTGTTGAAGAATTGGTTGATGTAGATATCATAGTAAATGGTATACTACAGGATACAGATAAGCCCTTGATGCTGGTACCGGAAGATCAAAATGATCGCCTAAAACCAGGCTGCCTAATTGTGGATATCAGTTGCGATGAAGGAATGGGCTTTTCATTTGCTAAACCTACTAATTTTGAGGTTCCGATATTTAAGGTAGGAAAGGTGTTTTATTATGCTGTAGACCATACACCTTCATATCTATGGAATGCAGCCACCTGGGAGATTTCTAACAGCCTGATTCCTTATTTACCCATTATAATGGGAGGCTCAGAAAAATGGGATGGTAGTGAAACCATCCGGCGAGCTATTGAGATCAAAGATGGAATTATACAAAATCCAAAAATTACCTCTTTTCAAAATAGATCAATTGAGTATCCACATTATGAACTTTCTGCTGCACCTTAATGGTGTAACCTATTCATACAAATAATTGATAAACAATCTTTTAGTGGCTTATAGATTTCCACCAATAATTAGATAAGAAAATGCTCGTAATCGCTCACACTGTACATCCACTGTCGAAATATTAATATATTGAAAAAGTAAAGCCTTTATTTTTTGTGCACAGCATTTAAATTCAATTGCTTTAATTCGTTTACCAATGGCATTAGTTTTTCAATTGTGACGTGATCCATAATAACTATTTTGTACCATTTTGGATTGTGGTGGTCATCCGGAACGAGACCATATTTATTTGCAATTTCCGGATTCAGAAATTCGCTTTTAATCGTAATGATATTTGAGTGAGGGTTTCTGTAAAACTGAATGTTGTTTTCTTTTAATTGATTGCAAACCCATTCCGCGCGATTTAATAAAATTAGCACTTTTTCCTTCCAGCCATAAGGCCCATTTGTCATCAATATCATCCAGACTGCAACCGCATTCGCTCCTGATCGACTGCCTATTAAAGTGTAATCTTCTCCTTCTACATAAGAAGCTTTTTTCGTATTGGCATAATTAATAAAACCCTTTCGAATCAGAAAAATGCCAGTGCCGTAAGGAGCCTGGGCCATTTTATGCGCATCCAAAGTAACTGAATTGACATGTGGATTTGAAAAATCAAGACCATGGTCTTTCGCAGCAAAAGGGTAGAAAAAGCCACCATAGGCTCCATCAACATGAATTTTGAAAGTACAGTTTTGCTTTTCCAGTTGATTTGAAAAAAGATCTGTATTGTCAACTGAACCAAACATAGTTGTCATCATATTAGCAACAGCAATAAAATATTTTTTTCCCGCAGTTTTATTTTTTGAAATAACCTCGGCAAGTGCCAATTCACTCATTTCACGATTCAAAGGATCAACGCTAATATGACAAATGTTTACTCCCAAAACATCCGAAGCTTTGTCCATCGAATAATGACTGTCTTCTGAGCACAAAATGCATATTTCTTCGCTTTTGGCTCCAAATTCTTTTTTAAAATAATTCCTGTAAATCCAAATAGCCTGAATATTGGCTTCTGTGCCACCTGATGCAACATAACCGTCCTGTTGATTGGGATCGCCATTTAAAATATCTTCCGCACAGATGCGGATAAGCTCTTTTTCAACCTTTTGAGTGCCTTTAAAAAAATGTTCGCCTTCTCCTACTGTATGGCAACCAATGTGGTTAGGATTGTGAATCAAAGTTGACATAAATGGAGCATCTCTCAAGAAAGAGGCGCTTTGGTAAAAAACTTTATCGTCGAGATGTGAAGCAGGTACGCCAAGAATATTTTCTTCGTAGTAATTTACGTTTTGGTCCAGTGCTTCAAATATCCTGCTTTTTATTTCTTCACGGCTTAATTTTCTCCACAGTTTCATGATAAAGTTATTTTTGTTTAGTAGTTGGGCTAAATCAAACGAAAACATTTTTTTAAGACATTTCAAAATAACGCCAACAAATCCTTTTAGTCAGTTGATTGCCATTATTTCGCAATGTCAAAATGTATTCATATAATTTTTTACGCCTGTTTACCTAAGTAAAGCATACAAATTTAACTCATTTTTGTGCCATTGTTAGGTTTCAAACATTGAAATTGATATCCTTCAAAAAGTAAATTTTATATTATAATTTTCACTTACTATATTTGAAAAACAATGACTGCTTAATTACTGGTAACAGTTTAGTCAGAATTAATAACGAGTATATTGACTTTTTACGAATTATTGAATTTACTGGGTTCTCTCGGCCTGTTTCTTTATGGCATGAAGGTCATGAGCGATGCGCTTATGGATTTGGCGGGGGAACGTATGCGTAAAATAATGATTCGATTGACTTCCAATCGTTTCAAAGGCGCGCTAACCGGTTTGTTTATTACCGGTTTGATCCAATCCTCCTCCGCAACGACCCTCATGGTTGTTAGTTTTGTGAATGCCCAGCTCCTTAGCCTCACGGAAGCGATCAGTGTGATAATGGGAGCTAATATCGGAACAACACTTACGGCCTGGCTAATTACAATTTTAGGGTTTAAAGTGAAAATGAGTGCAATAGCTTTGCCTTTGATCATTGCTGGTCTATTTCTTTACCTGAAAAAAAATAAGCAGTTAAGTGCATTAGGCAATTTTATCATTGGTTTTTGTTTGTTATTTATTGGCCTTGAATTTATGAAAGATGCCATATCCGGGTTGGAAGAGAATCCTGCTTTATTTGAATTTTTCCAAAGAAATACTGATCGTGGTTTTATAGGAATTCTTTTATTTGTTGGAATCGGAACATTTTTGACTTTGGTGTTGCAATCATCCAGCGCCACGATGGCTATTACTTTGGTTGCTGCAAGCCAGGGAATGGTGACCTTTGAAGCAGCAGCGGCTATCGTTCTGGGTGAAAATATCGGAACAACTATAACTGCAAACCTTGCTGCTTTGATTTCAGGTACTGAGGCACGGCGGGCGGCTCTCGCGCACCTCATGTTTAATTTGATAGGAGTAGTTTGGGTACTTGCTTTGTTCAGGCCATTTTTGAATATGATAGAAATGGTTTCTTTGAATATGTTTAATGCTGCTCCGTTTGTAAATGCCACAGATATTCCAATTGGATTGTCGCTTTTCCATTCTATTTTTAATGTTATCAATACATTTTTATTAATTTGGTTTGTGTCTTTAATTGCCAGATTGGTTATTTTCATCATTCGTGAAAAGGTGGTTCCGGAACCAGTTTTGTCAAAACCTAAATATTTGGAAGAGCGAGCTTTGAAGTACCCGGAAACGGCAATTAATGCATTGTTTTTAGAAACCAAACGTCTTTATGAAGGTGCGGTCATTGAAGGTGTTGCACATGGCTTAAGAATCCATCGGGATGATATCAAATCAGGATTGTCCAGAGGTGAAATTATTCGATTGAAACAAGATAAAGCTCTTGATCAGGAAGATTTTCTCAAAACACGGATCAGACCTATTTTTAGCTCCATTTTAAAATATGAAGCCGATGTTCAAGAAAAATTTACCCTTTCCACAGAAGATAATAAAAAGCTGAATAGACTGATTAAAATGAACAGGGATGCACTCGAAATTTTCCGATATAGCAAAACACTTAAATATGAAATTTTACGATACACAGAAGAAAAAAATAAAAACCTTGATGAAGAATACATCAAGATTCAAAAGGGAGTGGTTGAACTGTTAAGAGTTTTTCTAACAACTTTTAACGAGATGACATTTGAAGAAAAAGAAAAAAAGCTTAAACAGTTGAAATCACTAGCAAAAAAGGGAGATGCTGTATTATTAAATGACATTGACAATTTGATACGTGAAAAGAAGATAGAACCCAAACATGGAATTTCTTTGATTACTTCAAGTAATGCTGTTGTGCAGATATACAGATTGTTGATTAAAGCAACTCGATACTTCTTGGTACAAGAATCCAATGAAAAACAAATAGGACAAACTGAAATTCATGAAGGACCTCTTGAACAGTTGGCCAAATAACCATACAGTTTCCATTAACTTTTTTCAACGCAAACCCTCGAAAATATCGGTCTCTAAATTCCTGCCTCCATTGACCATGCTAAAAACCCGGTAAAAACTTTGCTCACCCCAAAGGATTTTATGTTTATCTTCTGAAAGGTCTTTCAATTTATTGTAAACGGAAATCTGAGTTTGATGACAATTGATAGCTTCCCACACTTGTTCCCAATATTTGGCAGTATCTATTTTCGTTGTGATCGACCAATTGGGCCAGGGTGTTGCGATCCTGATGTTTCCGTCGACATTAAAAGCTAATTTTTTAAAAGCAGTTTCGTAAGCTTCGACTAATTCAGGCGGCCATGTCATGTAATAAAATTTGGAAACGGACCAAGGGGGATTGTCATCAGTTTTCGATTCAACGGTTGCCATAAGTGCAGCAGCAACTGATAATTGGGAAATGGCAATATGATCGGGATGGCCATAACTTCCGAAAGGATCAAAGGTAATAATTACCTGAGGCTTGATCTTTCGAAGCAAATTGGCTATTTTTTCTATCGCTTCTTGTGGAGGAGCTTTGTCCAGATCACCATCGATATAATCTAAAAAATGTACTTCTTTAATTCCTAAAATCTTGGAAGCAGCAAGGACTTCCTGCGTTCTGGTTTTTCCGACAATATCTAAACCAGGAGATTCTGCAGCATTTCCAAACCGTCCACGTTCGCCTCGAGTTGCAGAAATCAAATATGTTTCTATCCCTTCATTTGCGTATTTGGCTAGCGTTCCTCCAAAGCCTAAAGATTCATCATCAGGATGAGCCAAAATGGCAAGTAACCTTAAGTTTGAGTTCATTTTTATTATTTAAAATGATCGTATTTTTTATTCCTTAATTTTAAAACCAAAAAGCATTTTATATAAAACAGGGATAAACAAAAGGGTGATTACTGTTGCGAAAAGAAGCCCGATCATAATGGCAATTGCCATAGGTTCCCACATCAATCCACCACCCAGATAAAGCGGTATTAAACCCAAAGTGGTTGTAAAAGTTGTCAATAATATTGGACGAAAACGCTGGAAAGAAGCGTCTTTAATAGCTAAAACCAATGGTTTTTTAAATTCCTCTTGTTCCAGTTTAATACGATCAATCAGAACAATTGCATTATTGATTACAATGCCGGCAAGAGAGATTACCCCTAAAAAAGCCATAAACCCAAAGTAAGAACGGAAAAGAAACAAACCTAACACAACTCCAATAATCCCCAAAGGAATAGTGCAAAGAACGATAAATGTTTTTCTGAAAGAATTAAACTGAGTAACCAAAAGTAATAGGATGATAAACCCTGCAAGCGGCAATTTTTCAGCTACGGCACCCATTGATTCGGCGCTGCTTTCTGATTCCCCTCCAAGCTCATAGGTGTAACCAGATTTCCATGTTTTTGTGTCCTCATTGATCCACGGATTGAGTATCGATGTGATTTCCGAAGCGGTATATCCTGTGCGGACATCACAACTGATGGTCATTGTTCGGTATAGATTTCTTCGCAAAATTTTTGCGTACTGCCATACTGGAATAATATTGGCAACCTGGACCAGAGGTACATTTGCACCTGTATTTTGTGCAAAAATATTAACTCCTTCTAATTGACGAACGCCCATTTCCTGGCTGCCCTCACTTCGCATGACTATCGGAATATTGTCTTCAGCATCCCGAAAATCACCTGCGTTAAAACCTGTTAAAACAGTTCTCAGGGAAACGGCGATATCCTGATTGGTCAACTCCGCACGATTAGCTTTGTCCTGATCAATGTCGATGACAAATTTTTTGATCTTAGGACCCCAGTCATCTTTGATGTTTTTTGCAAAAGAAATGGTGGTCATTTTTTGTTTGATCCGTTCTCCGATCTCAAATAATTCTTCGGGTGAATCTCCGGAAACACGCACTTCAACATCTGCTCCTGAGCTGCCACCACCTGCCAAAGATTTTACATCTACTTCAGCATCTGGGAAGCTATTAAAACAAAAATTATCGAGTATATCAATCGTTTTTTGATTGACTTCAAAGCTCGAGGTGTTGAGCAAAAGATGGGCGTATCCTGAATTTGCTTCTCCTTGCTGATAGCCGAGATCATAAGATTTGGGCCCTTCTCCAACAAAAGCGGACCAATCGAGAATACCTTCTTTCCGTGTTTCATTTACTAATAAGCTATCTTTTATAAAATCTTCGATTTGCCCGACAACTTCGATGGTTTTTTCAATTTTTGTTCCCAACGGGAGGTTGATATCTGCTGTGACTAAATTGCGATCGCTGTCTGGAAAAAAGATAAATGGAATTTTTGTAAAAAGGAAAAAGGAGAAAAATAGTAATCCAATTAATCCCAAAGTAAAGATAATCGGCCGTTTTATAACACGATCTAAAATGACTTCATAATAAACTAAAAGCCGGTCAAAAATTGATTTTTTAGCTATTTCTTTATCTTCCTTTTTTAATTTCACTTTGATGAAAAGGACCCCAAGCATCGTAACCAAAGTCATTGACATTATCCAGGAAGACAGCAACGCAAGTGTGATTACGCTAAATAGCGGACCCATCATTTCTCCCATAGTATTTTCTGCCAAAAAGAAAGCTAAAAATGCAGCGGAAGTAGTCAATGAAGAAACTAAAAGCGGAATGATTAATTCTTTGCTGGATTCTATTGCTGCGGTTTTTGCATTAGTTCCAGCTTCCATTTTTACCATTATCGATTCAGACACAACAATGGCATTGTCAACCAGCATACCCAAAGCCATGATAAGAGCCGCCAGCGAAACCTGGTTGATTCCTATATCAAAAGTACCCATCAATAATATTGTCATTAAAAGTGCCATCGGAATTAAGCTGGCTACCACAAAACCAGTCCGAAGCCCCAAAAATAGTAACATGACGAGCAGCACGATTACGACAGATTGGATAACATTTGACAGAAAACCAGTGACTTTAGCATCAACATAATAATCCTGGTCGGCAATTCTTTTTATTGAAATTCCAATAGGTAAGGTTTCATTGTATTGTTCTAATTTTTTATTGATATCTTCTCCCAGTTTGATGAGGTTTGCCCCATCTTTTAAAGCTACTGAAATGGCTAAGCCTTGCTTACCATCAATTTTTACAATATGATCAACTGGGCTTTTGTATGCTCGATAAATAGTGGTTACTTCTCCTAATTTTACCGTTTGGCCACTATTTCCAATCGGAATAATTGTGTTTTTGAGGTCTTCGATTTCTTCATAATTTCCAGTAGGTTCCAACACGATCCGTTCATCTTCAAGGCTTACATCACCACCAGGGAAAACAATATTAGTTGAAGCGATTATATTTTGGAGTTGCGCTGCGGTTAAACCTAATTTTGCCAGGCTGGAATTTTCAAATTCTACATATATTTGTTCATCTTGAATACCGCTGATTTCAACTTCTGAGGCATCTTCGAGTTTGATTAAATCATCTCTTATATCATCTGCGAATTGTTTGATTTCATAAAAAGAATAACCATCTCCTTGCATGCCTAAAACGATACCGTAAACTACACCTATGCCATCATCCTGAATATCAGGTTCTTTAATTTCAGCAGGTAATTCAGCTCTTATTCCATCAATTTTTCGCCTTAGTTTGTCCCAGATTTCCTGTAGGTTTTCTTTTTGAATATCTGGAGTAACCTCAATAGTAACAATGGAAAGGCCGGTGCGAGATTCACTTGTTACACTTTCCAATTCCGGTATTTCCTGAGCAACTTTTTCAATCTTATCAGTGATCAACTCTTCAACTCTTTCGGGTGATGCACCCGGAAAAGCAGTAACTACATTACATACCCTTATTGTAAATGGAGGCATCGCATCTCTTGATAAAACTCCGTACGTGGAAATCCCTAAGATGACGATCACCACCAATACCATCCAGGTAACTCGATTGTTTTCTATTGCGGTTTTCGTAATGTTCATATTATAAAGTATGTTTTAGTCACTTTTCTTACTCAAATATTTTCCTACTATAACAGCGACTGTAAAAGAGATATACAATTGGCCAACAATTCCAATGAGCAAACAAACTGCTTTTCCTTCAGGATTAATTGCCTGGATATCTCCATATCCTAAACTGGTTAAAGTCACAAAACTAAAATAGATCAAATCATATCCTCTATACGGTGAAAAATTTCCTACAAATGATTCCGGAATCAAAACATCGAGAAAAGTAAGTAGCCAAAAGCCCATAAATCCTAAAAGTAAATAGCCAACTGATACTGCATAAAGTGTATTTATGGTTACATTTTTTTCTTGTACTGTAGAAATCATCAGCCGATAAATAAGGAACGAAAAAAAGACGAAACTGATAAAAAGATTTGTGCTTTGAGTAAGATCAGAATCTATGAACACCTCTAACCAGTAACTTAAAAAAGCCAAAGTCCCGATCACAGAAACTACCGTAATCTTGTGATTAAATTCATAGGAATACAAAATGGAGGTTAAAATTACGAGATTATAACAAATATGAAAAACCCAAAAAGTGTTATCAAATAATAGTAAAAGTACCGGAAAGGTGATCATTATCATTAATGCGATAAGCAGAAAGAGGTAATTAGGCTCTGAAGTTTCGGTTAATAATATTTTTTTAAGAAACATTAGGCTATCGTTTAATTGTCAATCAATTTTACTTTCATTCCGTCAAGAAGCGACTTTAATCCCGCTGTAGCAACCAGTTCTCCTTCTTTCAAACCTTCTTTTACTTCAAAGCCGGTTGATAGCAATTCTCCAATTGTTATATTTCGCTTTTTAGCTACATAATAGCCATCATCCTGTGCTTCAAGCACAAAAACAAAATTGCCATCATTGCCTTCTCCCACTGCTTTTATCGGCGAAATAATGCGCTGAACTGACTTGGATTTATCATTGCTAAAATCAAAAGTCACGTTTGCGGCCATTCCGGGACGAATCTCGTCGCTGGGTTTAATGATTCGCACATTTACAGGATAAGTAGGCGAAGAGCCTGCTGCAAAGGAAACTTCTTCGACAAGACCATCGAAAGCTTTTCCTGATAAAACGGAAAATTGAATTTTTGCTTCCTGACCTTTGAATATTTTATTGATAAAGATTTCGGGAACACCCAGATTTACTTGTGGTTCCGTTTCAGTACTGATCACAGCAATGGGACTTCCTGAGGCAACCGATTCATTTTCTTCAACAGCTACTTGAGTAATAATTCCATCAAAAGGAGCTTCCAACCTTGTATAATTAACTTGATTTCTGGCACTTTCTTTTTGCTTTTCCGAAGCAGTGACTTCAGTACGCGAAGCTTCATATTTCGCTTTTGCTGCGTTAAATTGTGATAATGCAGTTTCATAACTTGCTTTTGCCTGCTCGTATTCACTCAATGGGACACTATTGTTTTCATACAAATTCTCTACTCGCTTATAGTTCGATTTTGTAGTGATCAACTGTGATTCTGCGCTTTTGATTTGGGTTTCAGCGCTGATCAAACTTGCTGCCGCACCTTTTTCTTTAGCCACAGCCTGATCAAAAGATATATTATAATCGGATGGATCAATGGTTGCGATTAATTGACCTTTTCGAACCCTGTCACCCAATTTTACAGGTACTGCATGAAGCGTTCCTGAAACTCTGAAACTGAGGTTGGTTTCATTATTCGCTTTTGCAGTTCCGGAAAAAGTATAGGTATCATTGCCGGTTGATTTTATAATTTTACCATATTTGATTGGCCGAATAATTTCCTCTTTTTCCGTTTCCTTTTTTCCACAGGAAAAGGTCATAAGAATACTAAAAAAGATTAAAATTAACTTATGCATAGCAAGTCGTTTTATTTAGATATTTCTCAAATATCAATTATTATCGTTTCGAAATTGAATGTATCGTTGAAAAAATGCCTCTTGTTCGCTTGTCGGAAGTAAAAAATAGTATTTACCAATTGCTCTTTCAATATTCATGAAGTCTAACAAAAACTGATATTTTGCAGTTGTAACATTAAGATCAGATTGTAATGTCGCATTTTGTGCGTCGATCAGAGAAGTAACATTTAGCAAACCTTGTTGATAAGAATTTTGAGAAATTTCAAAGTTTTTTCGAGAAGCTTGAGCAGCTTCTGTCGATAAAATTAAGTTGCTAAATGAAGCCCTTGCTGTTTCAAGATTAGATCTGACCTGCAATTCTAACCGATTGCGGAGGTCAAAAAGGTTATCCTGAGTCTGCAAAATCTGAATTTCTGTTTGTTGTTTTTCTTTGTTTCTTCTATTTCCCTGGAAAACAGGAAGTTGAAGGCCTATTGCGGTATTCCATTTAGGTAGGATTTCGGGAACTTCCTGGCCTGGCAACGGTTTGACACCAATTCTTTTGAGATCATGATCATATTGTCCGTTTAGTGAAATAGTTGGCAAATAAAAAGCTCTTTTGTTGGATAGAAGCTGTCGGTTTTGAGCTTCAATCGTTTTTTCCAGTTGTTTGATTTCGGGAAGATTATTAAAAGCTTCACTGACCAAGAAATCAGCATAATTCTCCATTTGGCTTGGGTTGTCAATTAATTTTAAAACGTCCATATAAGCCTCAAAGTGATCGGTATCAGAATCATTAGAATCGTCGGTCAGAAATGCCTCTTTTATTGGTCGGTTGAGTATTTGGTTTAGATTAAAACTTACTTGTTTGAGTCGAGCATAGCTGTCATTGAGGTCAATTTTATTCAATGCCAATTGGCTTTCCCAGCGGTAAACATCAGTAGTACCTGCGTATCCTACCGCTTCTTTGGCTAAAGCGATGTCATAATTTTTTCGCGTAACTGCAACATTTTCTCTTTGAATTTTTACAAATGCTTCAGCCTGTAAAATTCCAAAATAAGCTTCTGCAACATTTAGCACAACATCCAGTTCGGCAGCATCCTGGCTATATTGTTGGGTTTCTAAAAATAATTTTTGAATAGCAATATTAGCCAGCGCTGGTTCTGAAAGAATAAGCTGGCTTAAATTACCACCAGCTGACCAGGTAAATTCACCTTTGGTTCCAAATGAAAATTCGGCTGAATTTTCGTCGATTAAAACGCCGGTGGACGACAGGTCAATTTGTGGCAAATAATTGCTTTTTGCAATAGCTACATCCCGTTCAACTAATTGCGTTTCTTTTTGAGCTATTTTTAAATTCAAATTATTATTTAATGCTTCAGCAATGCAGCTTTTTAGGTTGATCACTCTATCTGTATCAACATCATTTACATTGATTAGAGTAGCCTGAGTAAGTATTTGCCAGGACGGAAAAACATTGGTTTTGTTTACCGTTTTTATGTTGATGATCAGATTTTCGGAATAGCTTTTCAATTCAACTGGCAAAGTTGAGGCATTTACGTTTTCCAATATCTTAGAAACATTCAAAGCAATTCTTCGCGGGATTTTTTGCAAAGTAGGCTCTGAATCATAAGCTGCGTATGCTCCAAATTCTAAAAACGGATCACTTAACAGTGAAAAACATGGAAGTTGTTTTTCAGCAAGTCCGTTAAAAAATAGTTTGAAATCTTCCTCCTCAAGATCTTCATAGACTGGTAACAAATAGATTGCGTCAACCTCATCAGGGATACTATTCAAAATATCATTGACACTTCCATTGAGCGGAATGAACGCATATTCCGTATCATGATTTTTAAGTAGTTTGTTGTAAAAAGTATTGACATCCAGTATGTTTTCTCTAATTGCATCTCCACCAACAATCCCTAATTTTTTAAAAGGCAGAATCTCATGAAGCGTATTTACATCACGTAAAAGATCGAATGGAGAAAGAATATAAGTGAAATTGTCAATCCCTGAAATTCCTTCAGCAGTTTTTGGGATATTTTGTAATTCATTATCAATTATGAGTGAGGAAATGGACGGTTTAATAAATCTTTTCTGTTTGGCAAGCAAATTACCCACTTGCACACCAGCACCAATAATCACATCGATTTTGGGGTCTGAAAAAGCCTGATTAATATTTGTCTGAGTTTGATTAAGGTCAGAACTTGATGGAAGATCTATAAAAATCAAATTATATTGAGAACCAAGCAAGTCTTTAATTTCGCTTTTTATTTCGGATTCAAACCACCTGTTTTCTTCAACATCATTATCTGAAATAATAGCAATTCCTATATCACGAGATTGACTAATAATTAAAGTTTGCCAGCAGAAAAGCGACAAAAAAATAGGGAGCAAAGATTTCATTGTTCTATTATTATAGGGGATCAAACTAACTCAAAAGCAGCCTGAAAATTTTGTCATAGTATGGTAGAAGAATTACTAATTTTAATCTGGATCATTGTTGCGATAGATATCGCTCTGGTTTTTGCATTATTGGCGACTTCGCCTGCAAAAAGTTCATCGACTGTGGTTTTAAAGATAAGTAACCATTGATCAAAATGAGCTGCTTTCAAAGAGGTTTTTTCATTTAAATCAACATGCACCTGCATCGCATTTCTTTTATAGTTGCCGGTATGAAAAAGTATGTTTTCCCAAAAGTCATACATAATCGGCATATGGTTTTCCCAATCTACTTTTGCCACTTCATCAAAAATAAAACCCAACGACTTATCCTTTCTGACCTTTTCGTAGAAAGTGTTGATAAGCAATTTGATATCTTCTCGATCCTGAATGTCTTTGAGCATTAAATTGATTGTGTTAGTATTTTTTTATGTTTTTGAATTGCAAATGCAAAATTTCAAAGGTAAAAAATTTTATAATTTCCTTTCGACTCCAAATTGATTTTTTTGGCAACAAAAAATAGCCAATCTATGCATCTTTGTGATTGCCTGTGCCTAATAGAATGGAGAAAGGTTTTAAGTCATCTACCTGGTCAGCAACCAATTTAAGAATGGCAATAAAAGGTATAAATAGGATCATTCCCATTGCCCCCCAAAGTATTCCACCAGCAATGATTACTATAAGTGTTACCAGAGCATTTACTTTTAGACTATTACTTACAGCAAGCGGAAAAATTACATTAGCTTCCAGGATCTGCACAATGCCAAAAACCACAATTACCCCCAATGGGTAATATAAAGAATCATACATCAGCCATGAAATGCTCATTGGAAGTATAGCTCCCACTGCAATTCCAACATAAGGAACGAAAGTGAGTATTGAGGCTATAAATCCAAAAAATATGGGGTTGGGAATCCCCAATAAAGCTAAACCAATACTATTGAGAATACCGACGATCAAATAAACCAGCATCATTCCTTTAACAAAATTATAATACGTCACAATGACTTCCGGAAGAATCTTTTTTATTTGTTCACTGGCAGAGGGCGGAAATATTTTATAAATAAATGCAATTAATATTTCACGATAATACAAAATCAGCGCACACAATACCGGAATGAGTAAAAGGAGCATCAAACTAATTGAGACCCGATATAATGATCCAGGCAATAACGGTAATGAATAATTAACAATGTAGTGTAATAATGAATTGAGAAAACCTTTTTCAGCATCAATAAAAGTACTGAGATGTGAATCAGCAATCCACAAATCTAAATTGGCAATCAGCGCTTTAAATTTTACGCTCAACACCGGCCATTCTTTCATAAATTCGTTGAACTGATAAAATAGCAAAGAGAACACAGCTGCAATAAATAACGTAAACAGAGACAGGCAAGCAAAAATCGCCATTGCTTTTGAAAACTTGTGGCGCTCTAACCAATTACAGATTGGATATAAAATAAAACTGATTAGAAACGCAAAACTTAGAGGAATAAACAGGGAACGGCCAAAATAGAGAATAAGTAAAATAAAAAAAGTGTACTGAATCGCCTTTAGCACCTGATCCTTTTTATTTGCCTCTGCCATCATTAGTTTTATTTATTTTAAAAGTGGCGAATATTAGTCGCAAACGCTCAATTGTTTTTGAAAGCGCTTAATTCTCACTAATATAAAACAAACAAATTAAAATGATTTAATAAATTTCTTTACTTCAAGCCATTGGTATTCATCCAAAGCTCCGTAGTTGAATATTGAAACGCCACTTGCGCCATTTTCTTTGGCAATATTCATTGCTCTGCTGAGGGATAAGGTGTCATTTTTATGAGACGGGACAAATAATCCACAGTAAACATTGGTGCCTTTTGGAGTCATCAATTCAACATCTTCTTTCACACAATCGGCGATCCAATGTGCTCCGTCATTTTTGTAAAACCCGGAATAGACCATAGGGAAAACAAGGTCCAAATTCCAGTTGTCCCAGTCTTGTCTAACGATTTTGCGTGAGATGGTTGGAGTGGGGAAGGGGGAAGCGCTGATTGTCTTTCCGTATTGATGGGTTAAGTCAGCGATCATGTTGGCAACTTTAGTGACCTGATCATATCTGAATTGTTTCCACTGCTGGTCCTTGCTCGGATCGTCCAAAGTTAATGGATCGTAACCAAAATCTTTTTTAAACGCTTCAATCATTGCCGGATGATAGCCATAATCCCATTCAGGATATTCCCGATCTTGTATGATTCCGTATTTTGACCAGAGTTTTTCCGGAAGTATAACATCCACGAAACGGCAATAATCCAAGCTTATGCCATCGACTCCTTCAATAATCAAAATTTCTTCGATTTGGTTTTTTATAAATTCATGGACTTCCGGAAGAATTGGGCATAAAAATTTATAATAGTCAACATAAGCTATTTGTTCGCTGAGCGATTTGCCCTGACGGTTTACACTTAGCCATTCCGGATGTTTTTCAACTATTTTTTTATTTTGAGTGTTTAAAATCCATTGCCAGGCATGGATTTTTATGCCGTACTTTTTTGCAAATGGAACTACTTTTGGATATTCTTCTGCTTTTGCATTCAATAACAATCCTTGTATTCCAACAGAATTCATTTTACTGAAAATGTCATCCCAATCTTTGTCAGATGAATAGTGCATCCAGCACCAAAATTTTGGAAGAGTTGTGTCCGATTTGACGGTCCGATTACAGGCATTGAAAACCGTTGCCAGCAATATTAAAAGGAAAAGGTTTTTCATTAAAATGCTTTAAAAGTAACGGGGGATCAGGCAATGATGAGTTTGTTTAAACCGAGCTGGTTTACTCTAATTTATTCGGGATTAGCGTAATTTGACTGGATTCATCGATTTGCCAAACTCCATTGTATCCTTTTGCAAATACAATAAATCGATTGTGCAAGGTTTCTATTTTCAATTTATCGGCAAAACGTAGTTTATTGTATTCGCTGAGTTTAAGGTTCTCAATGCTTTTAGCATAAGTTTGATGTTTTTTAAAATGAATCTTTTGCTGAAAATAAGTATCCATCAAAGCCATTTTTAAATTAAAATCAAGGTCTAATTTAAAATCTACTTCAGCGGTTCCCACATATTTTTCAGAGAATTGAAGGTAGCCCCATGTTTCAGGTTGATGCATTTGTATAACGCCCTGCGGAGACCAAACCCAATTGCTTTCAGGTAGTGGATTTCGCCTGAAATCCAATTTTTTAGTATAACTATAAGGAGTTCGGTCTAATTCCCATTGTACTCTTGAAAAATTCATTCGCCATTGTTCCCCTTCGTAAGGGACCTTTGGGTTGCGTTTGGTATTCCAAACTTCAAAATTATGCCAGGGAATTGCAATTTCGACTGTCCACTTTTCATCAATGTCGTTTGGTTCATCAATCGTTCCATAAGTTGCGACTCCTGTCAATAATCCATTAAAATCATAATTGTCAATAGCTGAGCCTCCATTTCGATAAGGTTTAGTCATTAATAGATCCCATACTGTGTTTAATACATTCAATTCCAGTTCATAATAATGATGATTGTCGCCATTGGGATCGATAAATACTTCAAAATCATTGTCCTTAAAAATTACCTGATCACGCTCTGTTATTGTACCCCAAAGGTGATCTTCTTCCAATTCGGCAGCTATATACAGATAATTGTCATCCCACAATATTTTGACTTTGGTTTCGAGATAAGGTTTTACAGTTTCATCGCCAGTAATATCCATAAAAACTTCAGACCATTGTGCCTGCTCCCAATCGGCCTCGTTTAAATAGCCATCAATATTGATAGGAGTTTTTGATTTGAAACAAACATATCCTTTTGGATGAGGGATAGGGTAGACTGGAGATTGTGAATCACTCTTTACTGACTGAAAAAGTGAAAACACAATTAGTAGGGACATTAATTGAATTTTCATGGGATTGCGCGTTGAGGTCAAAAAAGTTCCACAAGCTAAACATTTTCTCCCTTTTCTTTTTGTTTTCTTGCAATTTTCTGATCATTATTACTTTCGTAGATCTTATAGTTTTCATATTTAGCCAGATCAGTCTCCACCCAAATGTCTTTTCCTATGTTGCAGAGGGTTATTAATTCATTGTAAATTTTGTTCCCTTGATCAATGCGCCACTCTACCGCAATATCACGGTCTGCCACTTTATCTTGCTGAATATTCAAAGCATTTTCGAAATTGCGGCAAGCGTCAGTGACTTTTTGAATATTTTTTTCATTGACTCCAACATCTGCCAAAAAATCTTGTTGTTGCCTGGCAACCCTTGCCACTCTTCGTCCGCAAAACAATAATTGGGCATCTGTCATATCGCCGAGTTTTGAAGTACCAAACTTCCTGAATCGGCCAGATCGGTTGTTATATTTCATCGCTACTCTGGTCATAATCCCACGAATGGCAGTCTTAAGTTTTTCTGCTGCAGCGTATTTTTTTTCGGTAGTTAACATTTGATCGCCAACGGTTTCGTCATCGTCTGGTAATGCCCTGAATTTATCACACATTGCGCTGAAAGTTTTCAATCGATCAATGTCGTATCCGTATTGTTTAAACTTTTCAATGTCCCGATGAGCATACTTGATTCTTTCCATGCATTGTAAATAAAGGTCTGCATCCGGAAAATTATATTGGCGATGCATGTTTTGCTTTTTCATAATTCGTAAAATTTTATAAGCGTTTCATAATCAATATAATACAAATATATAATCGAATTATGGAAAAAACAAATTATTTCATTTGAAAAACATTCTAGTTTAATAATTTTATTTTATTTTCCTCAGTTAAAATTTTCTTTTGTTGAAGTAGTTGATTTTCCAACCACCTCTAGCTGTTTGTTAAGAATTTAAAGCTTCAGTAAAAAATCAAAAAAGGGGCGGAGGGGATTCGCTAAATAAAAATACATTCGAAAAGCAAGTTTTTTATAAAAATTCCATGGCTTGTTCCAGGTCTTCGATTAACCAATCAGGATCTTCCAATCCAATATAAAACCGAACAAGGTTCCAGGGATGGTGGGAATTTTCACGTCCGGGCACATTGTGAAAAGCACAAAATGGTAAAACCAAGGATTCATGACCTCCCCACGATACAGCAAAAAGAAAGCGTTCAAGCTTGTGAAAAAAGTTTTCTACATTTTGTAAACAATCAGTTTTCAAAATAACAGAAAATAAGCCACCGGTACCTTTCATTTGTTGTTTAGCCAATTCAAGTTGTGGGAAGGTTTTTGAAAAAGGATAAATCAATTTTTCGACTTTTGGGTGGTTTTCGAGCCATGAAGTAATCTTTCGGGCACTTTCGTCAGATCGTTTCAATCGTAATTCCAGCGTTCGAAGTCCCCGAATCATTAGAAAAGCATCGTTTGGAGAAAGGATTCCACCCAGGTTCATGAATTCCGCATCGAAAATCCTTTTGACCATTTTTTTATTACTGCAAAGTACACCCACGACTACATCACTATGTCCATTTAAATATTTGGTTCCCGAATGAACAACGATGTCTATTCCAAAACCAATTGGTTTTTGAAAAATTGGAGAGCAATAACTGTTGTCTATTGCAGTTACAATTCCGTATTTTTTAGCAAGTGTGGCACAGGCAGCAAGATCTTGTAAGTCGAATGTAATACTGTTTGGGCTTTCGAGAAAAAGCAGGGTAGTATTCGGTTGAATGGCGTTTTCAATTTCTTCGATTTTTGTACCATCAACGAAAGTATGGGTTACCTGATATTTGGAAAGATACTCAGTCAACAATTTGTAAGTCCAGGAATACGGAGATTGGACACAAACGATATGATCGCCGGATTTTGCGTTTGCCATAATAGCTGCAGCCACCGCAGCACAACCACTTCCAAAAACCAACGCATCTTCTGCATTTTCGAGGGCAGCTAATTTTTTTCGCAAAATTCCAACAGTCGGATTGTTGCCTCGTGTATAAAGGTGACTTTCTTTTTCGTCTAAAATGGCGTTTCGAAAGTCTTCTATCTTTTTGAAACAGAAATTGCTTGATTGGATTATTGGAGGTGATACAGCATTGAAATATTTTTCGCGTTCTTCACCGAGATGAATTAGAATGTTGTTCAGGTTTTCCATAAGTACGGCTGACTTTAGGTCATGTTTTAAAACTTGGCGTTATTAATGAATAGGGAATTCCATCAAATTAAGTCATTGTTTTTGAATTGAACAATAATTAAATCCAAAATTATGTTAAAAGGAAACTTCAGTATCAACTACACCTAATGAGAAATTTTGCAATTATATTGGTTTTGTGCCTTTTAAGCACTTCCTTCACCATCCCTGGTCAATATAACCGTGATATTTCTGAGGCAATTCAAGTATTAAAAAAAGAGCAAAAAATAATTGACAGAATAGCTTCAAAATACGACTGCAAAAAGGCAGAAGTATTGAGCATTGTCTTTCCGGAAGTTATTCGTTATTCCAGATTTAAAGATTTTTTTGAAACGAAAGTTCTCGAACAGCTTTATGTGCTAAAAGGCAATTCTTGGGCGGATTTTTCGATTGGCATCTTCCAGATGAAACCCTCTTTCGTGGAGGATTTAGAATACCATATTTTGTACATGCCCGACCTGAAAGCTAATTTTCAGGAAATTATCGATTATGATGTGGTTGGTGAAGAAAGTAAGCGATTTGTGCGGATTGAGCGATTAAAAAGCGTTGAATGGCAACTTAAGTATGCTTTTTGCTACTACTTTATTATGCAAAAATGTTACGAAGGCTATCGTTTTAAAAATGATAAAGCCCGATTGAGGTTTTTTGCAACGGCTTATAATTTTGGTTTCACCAAATCGTTTGCTGAAATTGAAGCCTGGATGAATAAAAAAGCCTTCCCTTACGGCGAAAAATTTGCAGCAGAACAGTTTGCATTCAGTGATTTATCTACTGCTTTTTATAAAGAACATTATATCCATTTCACAAAAAGTCCTTGAAAAATTTTAAAAAACATTTACAATTAACTCACGTTTTTTATTTATCAACATGAACATGCTAAACAACAAATTTATTCCTGGTTTTATGGCGATGATCACGGCTCTTATTTTCGCAGGAGTGTCTTGCAAAAACGAACCTGTAACTGCAGAAGTTATTATCCCTTTTGTAAATCCACCTTTCCCCGAGTTTGACCCTGAATTTACACAATTCTCTTTTGAAGCCGAAAAAGGGGAGCTTTTTAAAATGCCTTCCGGAACCGAAATCAATATTCCGCCAAACGCTATCGTTGACAAAAACGGAGATACTGTAGATGGTGAAGTCCAATTCAATTACCGCGAAATGCACGACGCAACAAGTATTTATTTCACAGGAATTCCGATGGCGTATGGAAACGGTCATTTTGAAACGGCAGGATCCTTTGAGCTTAGAGTGAAAAAGAGTGATACATTTTTGTATTTAGATTCTACCAAACAAATAGATGTTAAGTTTGCATCCTTTCAAACTGGAGATGATTATAATTTTTATTATCTCAATGAAGATGCAAAAGGTTGGGATAGTTTAGGAACTGCAAAAGCTGTGGTGAATGATGAAAGGGTAAATTTGAAAAAGAAAATCACCCGAATGAAGCCAAGATTAAAATTTCCACTAGATCGAAGATACTTTGCGGTCAATTACAAAGCGATTCTGGATGTTTATTACAAAGAGAATTTAACTAACGTAAATCATGGCCAGGCTCAGAAAAAGATGAAAGCTTATGGTTTGGGTTGGAATGATATAAAACTATACCAATCAATAGATTATAAAGGGCAAAAGGAACTCGCAGCACTGATGGTTTGGAGAAATGTTTCGAAAAAAGGATTTCCAAAATGGACAGAAGGATTGAATGGACAAATTGAAGAAATCAAAGATAATTATTACAATTTAAAGATTGTTTCAGCTAAGGATACTAGCAAGGTTTTTACCATTCAAATTGAAGCGGTCATGCCGCTAAAAGCACTATTTGCTTATGGACCATCCTACTGGAAAAATAATTATAACGCTGCGATGGCAAAAGTTGATGAAGCGTATGAGCAAATGAATCAAATGGCAGAAGTTTATCGTTCTTTTTCAACCAATAATTTCGGAATTTATAATTGGGATAAATTGATGAAGGAAGAGGACAAATTAATTTTGAGTGCTGATTTTCAATATGGCTCTGAGCCCGATACGCTTTTCAACGATTTGGAAATTGTTTATGTAACTGGTGATAATAAAGGATTGATAAAATATCCAAAAAGCAGGTGGCAAGAAATGGCTTTAATAGCTGATCCCGGAGCCAGGATGTTTTCCATTTTGCCAGGAAAGAAGATCGCTCTGTTTCCGGCGGATAAGTTTGCAGAGATTGAATTTGATGAACTCAGGGAAATGGAACAGCCTTCGTATTTGTTTGAAATGGAAATTGAGGAAAAACCAATGGAGTCAATTGACGATTTGAGAGTGGCTTTAAATATTCAGCCGTAGGAAAGTAACTACTAATTTTATAAAATAGGAACCTTCTTTTGAGTACAAATACTTAAAAGAAGGTTTTTTTATTCGTCTTCCAATTTTACATGCCCCCAATATTGCCCTTTCTCAATTCTTCTAACTAGGGATTCGCTGACATCAAATTTGCGAGCAATGATTTTTCGTTGGTTTTTATCATTGGCCAACATTTTTTTCATTATTCGTACTTTTGTTTCATTAAGTTTATAACTCTTCATTCGCTTTTCCTTTCCCTTTTTAAATTCGGGAGAACTTTGGATATGCTTTTTCCACTCTTTTTCTGTTACCCATTTTAGATTATTCCATTTATTGTTGTTTTTGTCAAAATCAATATGGATGATATAGTCGTGATCTTTCGATGGTTTTTCCAGAAAATGCTCCGCAACAAACCGATGAATATATCTATAACCTGTTGAATTATCCTTCAATTTGACATTGAGGATTCTTAATCCTCGGTTGACGACAGCTCCTTTAAGAAGGTTTTCTTTTTGTGTGTTTTTGTTTTTACTTCTTATCCTTCCGTAATTGGAGATCGCATAATCGCAGGTTTTAGTAGGATGATCAAAATTAACATCCACCCAATGTTCATTCCAATGAGTTTTTATTTTTTCATTCATGCCCATGTTTTTTAGTATGCTTTTTTTAAAAATCAGTTCTCAGGCTATTTGTTCCTTCTTTCATTTATACAGAATTATATTATTCTTTCTAAAGATCCTGGCAGCAAGTAATATTGATGTTAAAAGAGTTTAAATCATGACATTAATTCCATTTTTAGACGATAAGTCTTCTTGAAAGTGTCACCTTCAACCCCGTCTTCTTGATAAAAAACATATCATCAGATTTTCTTTAGAAAATTAATGTTTTGGATTTATTTATTCAAAAATGTAGGGATGATCAGTTACAGTAGTAATTTTCCTTTTAGATAAGTAATAGCCTGACCCTTTATTAACACTCTGTTTTGTAAGTATTTACATTGAAATAATCCTCTTCGGGGAGAGAGTTGTATTGCGGTCATTTCAATTTTATTCAGTTTTTGAGACCAGTATGGAGCCATCGTTGTGTGTGCGGAGCCTGTTGCAGGATCTTCGTCTATACCGAACTGCGGATAAAAACAACGGGATACGAAATCTGAGTTAATCCCTCGTGCGGTAACAATAACACCTCTAGTTTCTTCTAGTAAACTCAGCATCCTGAAATTGGGGTGGATGCTTTCAATGTCTTTTTCAGAATCTAAAACGATCATGTAATCATCTTTCCCGCGAAAACTTTCTATTGGAGTGATATTGAGCCCTTTAAGAATTTTGGCGGGTGTCTTTACTGGATGGATTATATCAGTAGGAAAATCCATCGTGTACGAGTTGTTCTTTTTCTCTACCCTTAATATACCACTTTTTGAATGAAATAATAAAGTTTTTCGGGGATATTTTTTTTGTTCAAACAGAATGTGCGCTGTTGCTAGAGTAGCGTGTCCACAAAGATCAACTTCAGCGGTTGGCGTAAACCATCGTATCTCGAAGTTATCTCCTGATTTGATGTAAAAGGCAGTCTCTGACAGGTTGTTTTCCGAGGCGATATTTTGCAACAATTTATCCGGGAGCCAGTTTTTGAGAGGAACAATCGCAGCTGGATTGCCTCCAAATAAATGATCTGTAAAAGCATCAACCTGGTAAATCGTTAGCTCCATGGTCTAAATTTGTTTACGAGATTATTTATTTTTTAATGAATGTTTTTTTGTTAATTCTTTCTTTTAAGGATAAAGTGTTTTTTCTTTCCTTTTGAAACGATAATAAACTTACGATGCAAAAAATCCTCCTCTCCAAGTTGATAATCTTTTGAAACTTTATCTTTGTTGATAGAAACAGCATTTTGATCCAATGCTCTTCTCGCTTCACTTTTTGATGGATAAATTATATTTCCAGTGATTTCAGACAAAAAGTCAATTATTTCAACGTTGTCAAATTTGATGTTGTTATCAAATTCTATGTGATCAAATGACTGGATCGCTGCGATAAACTCGCCTTCATCCATCGTTGCCAATTCTGATTTTCCAATACTTTTATCAAACATTATATTGTTATCAAGGCCAAGTGAGTCATATTCCGTTTTACCATGAACTCTAACCGTAATATCTTTTGCTAAAGTTTTTTGAAGTTGTTTTTTACCAGGATCCTTTTCGTGAGTGTTTTCCAGGTTTTCAATTTCATTTTTTGAAAGCAGGGTGAATATTCTAATATATTTTGAAGCATCTTCATCAGATGCATTTAGCCAATATTGATAAAAATCCCTCACAGAAGTTTTTTCTTTGTCCAACCAAACATTTCCCCCTTCTGTTTTTCCGAATTTAGTCCCATCCGCTTTTTTAATCAAAGGAGTTGTCACTGCAAAAGCCTCGCCTCCGGATTTTCGCCGGATAAGCTCTGTTCCGGTTACGATATTCCCCCATTGGTCAGAGCCACCCATTTGGATTTTACAGTTTTTATTTTCGAAAAGCCAGTAAAAGTCAAAACCTTGAACTAATTGGTAAGAAAATTCTGTAAAGGACAAACCTGTTTCCAATCTTGTTTTTACAGAATCCTTTGCCATCATATAATTCACGGTAATATGTTTGCCAACGTCGCGGATAAATTCAAGAAAGCCCATTCCTTTAAACCAATCATAATTGTTGACCATTTCCGCAGAATTTTCGCCACAATCAAAATCCAGAAACTGTTCCAGTTGCTTTTTAACTCCCTTGACATTTCGGTTTAAAGTTTCAACGTCCAAAAGATTTCTTTCGTCAGACTTTCCTGATGGATCTCCAACCATTCCGGTTGCACCTCCAACAAGTGCATAGGGTTTGTGGCCTGCACGTTGAAAATGGACCAAAATCATAATCTGAACAAGACTTCCGATATGCAATGAATCAGCAGTTGGGTCAAATCCAATGTACCCGGAGATCGGTTTATCTTTCAGCAAATCTTCTGTTCCGGGCATCATATCATGGATCATTCCTCTCCACCGAAGCTCTTCTATAAAATTCATAATTATTTTATTTTTTTAAAGCCGCAAAGGTATCAAAAAATAGAATTAGAAGGGGGTCTGAAAATATGTTTTTCTATTAACCGTTTCTGGATTATTGAAAGTTCAGTTGTAGTTTGTAGTTTTGGTGTTTTTAGTTCAAGGTTCGAAGTTCAAGGTTCATGGTTTCTGATTGATCATTTATTTTTTTGAAACCACAAACCAAAAACTGCTACAAACTAAAAACTACGAACTCATAAACCATTTTATTTGAATCTCGATTATTTCATAGCACGAAAAGTAGCCGCTTCCGGCCAACAGTCCTTTTCAAGGCTGATCATACGGATTGCAATATTAGCCGTTGCACTAAGTGTTTCGGTGATGATTATTGCCACGTCTTTAATCAGAGGATTTAAAAATGAGATCAGTACCAAGATTTTTGGTTTTTGGGGACATATTCATATCATGGATACTGGCGTCAACAATACGATGGAAGCTTATCCGGTTGATGTTGACCAGGTGTTTTATCCTTACTTGGATACCATTTCAAAAGTCACTTATTTGGATAATCCATCGTTTTTGGGCTATACATTTTATGACAGGATGGTTGAAAAGCAAACCAAAGGTGGTGTAAAACATATTCAGGTTTTTGCAACTTTGCCAGGTGTTATTCGATCAGAAGCAGAAATTGAAGGAATTATTTTAAAGGGGATAGGCAGGGATTATAATTGGGATAACTTAAAAGAATATCTCAAAGAAGGTAGGCAAATCTTTTTGACAGATAGCATTTCCAGAGAAATATTGATTTCGAGGCAAACTGCAGACCGTTTGAAGTTGAAGGTTAATGACAAATTAATTGTTCATTTTATAAAAAATAATGACCAGATCCAAAAGCGGTTTACAGTCGTTGGAATTTACAAAACAGGACTGGAAGAATATGACCAGAAATTTGCAATCGTCGATATTAGAATATTACAGGAATTGTTGGATTGGGATGAAAATCAAGTTGGCGGATTTGAAGTTTTTATTGATAATATTGACGATTTGGACGCAATCAATGAGCATATTTATATTGAAGAGATTCCAAATAATTTATATTCTCAAACTATCCGCGATAAATCACCCAGTATTTTTGAGTGGCTGGAACTGCAGGACATCAACGAAATTGTGATTTTGGCCCTAATGATCCTGGTTTCAATTATCAATATGGTAACTGCGCTGATGATTCTTATTTTGGAAAGAACGAATATGATCGGAACATTGAAAGCGTTGGGTTATACCAATTGGGGGATTCGAAAAATCTTTCTCTATTATGCTGCTTACATTATTTGCATTGGCCTTTTTTGGGGAAATCTGATCGGCCTTTCAATTTGCTTTATTCAGGATTACTTTGAAGTCATAAAACTTTCTGAAGCAGATTATTACATCTCTGTCGCTCCTATTGAGTTTAGCTGGTGGTCCATTTTAGCTCTAAATTTTGGAACTTTAATCATTACTTTAATTTTCTTAACTATCCCATCTTATCTGGTTACCAGGATATCTCCTGTGAAAGCTATTCGGTTTAAATGATTCGTTATTTATATTTTAATTGATAAAATATAAATGCACATTGATTTAGTGGAAAATTTAAATCAATAATGTCTTTATTTGTATTAAAATATTATGTAAGTAACTGATAAACAATTAGATGAGATACTATTTTTTGCAATATGAAAATTTTGTGCAATTATAAATGTGGAAACATTGTGGAAAACTTTAATGTATTTCTATTTTATTTTGTTATACATTTGTTGCCATTACAAACATGTATGAGGTATTATAATACCCATGAAATCTTGTAGTTTCCATTTTGTAGAAAACCCACATTTGCACATTTATTTGTGCTGAGGCTAATCCATTCACTGAAGCACTATAATTTAGACTTTAAGCAATTAATCTTTTAGTCAATCGACGCTTAGAAACACTTTTTCTGATAGACATTTTATCGAAAAACCGATAATCATGGAAATCTATGGTAAAAGTTATTACATCCATTTGAATTTTGAAAAGATCTTAATTCAGTTGTGGAAAAAGTTTCTTGCGAGCTGTTTTCGGTTCATCGAAATTTTTCAAAAGCTACCTATCAGGCTAACGCGACTTTTTAGACACTTGTTAAAAGGATTTTCTTTTTTAGAACCTAGTTCAATACATCAACAGAAATCCGAAGTAAGTAAGTGGACATTAAATCGAATTTTTGTTTGGTGGATCGAATTTTTGATTTATTTGATGGATATCATTGGCATTCCCGAGTTGTATGAAACGGTGTTGGACTTTTTAAAATTTAACTCCAGATCATTATATGCCTGGGAAATCGAAATGGCTAAAAGCATTTTTGGAAAATCCATTAATTACAGACGTGTAAGGGTGGATGAGTTAAGTATTGCAGGCCCAAAGCAAAAGAGTTTTTGTTATGTAAGTTTTTACATAATCAACAGTTGGGGATCGATGCAAAACAGCATTTTAATACACGAATTGACACATGTTTGGCAATTTGAGCAGATGGGGTCGGTGTATATCCCTCGAGCCATAAAGGCCCAAAAATCAAAGATGGGTTATAATTATGGTGGTGTATCTGCTTTGAAAGCCAGCATAGAGAAGGGAAAAAGTTTCCTCTCTTTTAATCTTGAACAACAGGGTGATATTATTTCTGATTATTTTAGGATAAAAGATGGATATCAACCGAGATGGGGCCAAGGAGGCAAACACGATCTGTCCGTTTATGGATTTTTTGTAAATCAAGTTGTAAATAAAGCAAGTGATTGATAGTCAGGTGATTGAGAAAGAATGCAGGCTTTCTTTTTTATTTCGATTTGTAAAAAATGGTTTTTATCGTAAGTTTGTAACGGAAACTGGAAAGCATGACTTTTTAGTGTTTTCTAATTTCATTTTCTAACAAATTCTTAAAAATGAAATTATCCGGTAATGATTCGATATTACTCAAAAGTAAACGGGCAACTAGCGGAGTTGCAGAATCCCGATCCATCTTGCTGGATAAATATCTCGCCTCCTTTTAGTCATGAAGAGCTTGAAGCTGTTGCTTTACAGTTTGACGTTCCTCTTGATTTCCTTACAGATTCGCTTGACATTGATGAACGTTCGAGGTATGAAATAGAAGAAGAAGTACGATTGATCGTAGTGAATACGCCAATTCTAAATGAGAACGAAGAGGAGAATGAAGCTATTTATATAACTGTTCCTATCGGAATCATTTTGACCGTCGATAGCATTATTACGATTGCTTCTCAGGAAAATCCGGTTTTGGAATTGTTTTTAAATAACAAAGTCAAAAACTTCAATCCTGCTAATGAAAACTTGTTCGTCTTGCAGATTTTGGAACAGAACGTTTACCGTTTTCTAACTTGTTTGAAAAAGTTAAATCTCAAGCGCAATCTCATTGAAAAGGAATTGTATGATTCCAGCCGAAATAAGGAACTGAGACAGTTACTCAACATTGAAAAAAGTTTGGTTTATTTTGTCAATACCATTAGCTCAAACGAGCTCTTGAAGATGAAAATGAAACGAACAGATTTTTTGCATCTCCGCTCGGATGAATTCATGACGGATCTTTTCGAAGATATCATTATTGACAACAGCCAGGCACTTGAAATGGCAAATGTTTATACCAATATCCTAAATGGAACTATGGAAGCGTATGCTTCCATTATTTCAAACAATTTGAATGTTGTTATTCAACGATGGACGATGGTCACGATCATTTTGATGGTGCCTACTTTGGTAGCAAGCTTGTACGGAATGAACGTTGCGTTGCCCTTCGAAGGGAATAAAAATGCATTTGTTTATATCTTCCTTTTTTCAATCGTAATCAGTTTATTGCTGGCAATGTGGTTTCGTCGGAAAAGGCTATTTTAAAACCATAATTTACTGAGTTTCACTAATTTGAATAAAGTGGGGAATGTTTTCCACACAAAAGTTGCCAACATTGTGGATAACTTGTCCACAAATACAAATTGCTGATAATTAAAGATTTAAGTATTTTATCCACATTGTGTTAGTAACTTATTCGCTGTTGTTCTCTCTATATTTGTATTTTGTGTTATCAAAATGGAAACTACTTTGAGTGAAACACTATGACCCATCTTTTTGCTTCAAAAGGCTAAGATTAAGGAAGGGAAGTCACACTCAGATTTCAATTTTTTTGCTAAAACGCAGGTCAGTTAACAGATCAACTGGTTCCTGTTTTTTGCGTCTTTGATTAGAGAAACTATGCCGACGGCGCAAACAATCACAGTACTTTACATAAAGTGCTGGAATTGCTAGCGGTATGAAACAAATTATTTCAAATTTAAAAAAATCATTAAAGATATGAGTGTAGCAAACGAACCCATTTTGCAAGAAAATCCGAACCGATTTGTCCTTTTTCCAATTCAACATGATGACATATGGGCATGGTATAAAAAGTCGGAAGCTTGTATTTGGACAGCTGAAGAAATTGATTTGTCGCAGGATCTTGCGGACTGGGATAGGTTAAATGATGATGAAAGACATTTTATAAAACACGTACTTGCTTTTTTTGCGGCAAGCGATGGAATAGTGAATGAAAATCTTGCTGAAAACTTTGTTAGTGAAGTACAATATACAGAAGCTAAATTTTTCTATGGTTTTCAGATCATGATGGAAAATATCCACTCTGAAACCTATTCCCTTTTGATAGATACTTATATAAAAGATTCAAAAGAAAAGGATTACTTATTTAATGCAATTGAAACACTTGATTGTGTGAAAAAGAAAGCAAATTGGGCTTTGCGTTGGATTGACAATGGTTCATTTGCAGAGCGGATTATTGCTTTTGCAGCAGTAGAAGGAATTTTCTTTTCAGGTTCTTTTTGTTCCATTTTTTGGTTGAAAAAACGTGGGTTGATGCCCGGACTCACCTTCTCTAATGAATTGATCTCCAGAGATGAAGGCATGCATTGTGATTTCGCTTGCGACCTTTACAACAATCACATCGTTAATAAACTTCCAAAAGAAACTATTAAAGAAATTATAATTGATGCTGTAACTATTGAGAAAGAATTTGTTTCTGACGCAATTCCTGTAAAATTGATCGGAATGAATTCGGAAATGATGTGTCAGTATATCGAATTTGTTGCAGATAGATTATTAATGTCTTTAGGGAATGATAAGATTTATAATGTTGAAAATCCTTTCCCCTGGATGGATATGATTTCATTGCAAGGAAAGACTAATTTCTTTGAAAAGAGAGTTGGCGATTATCAAAAATCAGGCGTAATGACTGACCGCGATAAGCAAGTTTTTTCTCTCGACGAAGACTTTTAAATAAGCCAAGTTGCGAATAAGTCCAATTGAAACGGAGAGTTTTATGAGAAATCTCTGATTTCGATGCAAAATTGAACGATTTCAACTGGATAAAAGATTGTTCGCAACTTGAATTAAACTATAGAAGTGATTGGCAGTGAAAATACCCAAACATTGCCATTCACTCATACTACACTGATGAAACACGATAACGGTTATTACTGAGAATAAAAGATGACAATTTTAAAGCAACCATTAATCCCTCAACTAAAAATCTCCTATGCAAGTAATTAAACGAAATGGCAAGCGTGAAAACGTCAGTTTTGACAAAATCACGGCTCGCGTCAAAAAACTTTGTTACGGTCTCTCTCAACAATATGTTGATTCTATTGAGATCGCTAAAAAAGTAATTCAAGGTTTGTATGACGGTGTGAGTACTACAGAATTGGATAACCTTGCTGCTGAAACTGCGGCAACTATGGCTACCCAACATCCTGACTATGCTTTACTGGCTGCACGAATTGCAGTATCAAATCTTCACAAAGGAACAAATAAGTCTTTCAGCAAAACCATGAAAGATTTGTACAACTATATTGATCCTAAAACCGGTGATAAAGCAGGACTGATAAGTGATGAGACCTTTGAACTAATCAAAAAGAATAAAGACTTATTAGATTCGTCAATCATTTATGATCGAGATTATAATTTCGATTATTTTGGATTTAAAACCTTGGAGCGTTCCTACCTGCTTAGAATGGATGGGAAAGTAGTAGAAAGGCCACAACATATGCTCATGCGTGCTGCCCTCGGTATTCATGGTGAGGATATAGAGTCAGCAATTGAGACTTATCGATTGATGTCTGAAAAATGGTTTATTCATGCTACCCCCACACTATTTAATGCCGGAACACCAAAACCACAACTTTCTTCTTGCTTCTTATTGTCAATGACAGAAGATAGCATTTCCGGTATTTTTGAAACACTTACACGATGCGCAAAAATTTCTCAATCTGCAGGCGGTATCGGCCTGAGTATTCATAATATTCGCGCACAAGGAAGTTACATTAAAGGTACAGGAGGTACTTCTAATGGTATCATTCCAATGCTAAAAGTGTTCAATGACACAGCGAGATATGTTGATCAGGGTGGTGGAAAACGAAAAGGTGCCTTCGCAGTTTATTTAGAGCCTTGGCATGCTGATATTCTTGATTTTCTGGAATTGAAGAAGAATCACGGGAAAGAAGAGATGCGAGCTCGTGATTTATTTTATGCAATGTGGGTTTCAGATCTTTTTATGGAAAGAGTGAAGGCAGATGCTGATTGGTCCTTATTCTGCCCAAATGAAGCTCCCGGATTACACGATTGCTACGGAGGAGAGTTTGAAGCGCTTTACCATAAATATGAAAAAGAAGGTAGAGCAAGAAAAGTGATCAAAGCCCAGGATTTGTGGTTCTCTATTTTGGAATCGCAAATTGAAACAGGAACCCCTTACATTTTATATAAAGACGCAGCAAACAAAAAGTCAAACCAAAAGAATTTAGGAACAATCAAGTCAAGTAATCTTTGTACGGAGATTATGGAATACACTTCAAAAGACGAAGTGGCAGTCTGTAATTTAGCATCGATCAATCTTTCAAAATTTGTAGAAAATAAAACTTTTGATTTTCAAAAACTCTACGAAATTGGACGGGTAGTAACTAAAAATCTAAACAAAGTAATCGACGTTAATTATTATCCTGTTCAGGAGGCTTATAATTCAAATATGCGTCATCGCCCGATTGGTATCGGAGTGCAAGGTTTGGCTGATGCCTTTATTCTAATGGGGTTCCCTTTTGATAGCCCTGAAGCTCGTCAATTAAATAAAGACATCTTCGAAACGATCTATTTTGCTTCTTTAACCGAATCGAATAAAATAGCCGAAAAAGATAGTCATTATGAATCTTACAAAGGTTCTCCGGTGAGCAAAGGCGAGCTCCAGTTTGACATGTGGGGTGCAACTCCTACAGATCGCTGGGATTGGGGCACTTTAAGAAAAAACATTAAAAAACATGGCACCCGAAACAGTTTGTTGTTGGCTCCTATGCCTACTGCTTCTACTTCACAAATTTTAGGAAACAACGAATGTTTCGAGCCATATACTTCCAATATTTATACAAGAAGGACACTTTCCGGTGAGTACATTATTGTAAACAAACACTTGCTTAAAGATTTGATCAAGCTTGGTCTTTGGAATGAAGAAATGAAGCAGAAATTAATGGCTGCTAACGGTTCTATTCAACATATTCAGGAGATTCCGCAAGCATTGAAAGACCTTTATAAAACGGCTTACGAATTGAGCCAGAAAGTCATTATTGACATGTCAGCCGATCGTGGGGCTTATATTTGCCAAAGTCAGAGTCTCAACTTATTTGTTGAAAATCCAAACTTCGGTAAGCTTTCCTCGATGCATTTTTATGGTTGGGAAAAAGGTTTGAAAACCGGAATGTATTACTTGCGTTCAAAAGCTGCTGTTGATCCAATTAAGTTCACCCTTGATGAAAAACATCAGCGCGTTGGCACTAAAGAAAGTGCAGGTACCACAACGATGACAATCAAAAGTGAACAAACAAAACCTAATTCAGCCTCCAATGATCCTAATATTCAAATGGAGGCCGCACAAGGCCAGGTTTGTAATTTAGATGATCCTGATTGCCTTATGTGTGGAAGTTAAATTCCCAAGTTAATTTTAAAGCAGAGGTGGGCCAGCTTATATGTTGGCTCACCTTTTTTTGTTAGGAAAAGAATAAGATTCAAACGTTGTGCAACTCCTCAATACATTTATTGGTCTTTTTTATAATTTTATAAAATAAAATCTGTTTTGAAAATAGGGGGACACCAAAAAAATAGCATCTATTAAGAAAAACCTTTAAAAACACAGATAATGAAAAAGATAATAAATTTGGCTCTATTTGTCTTGGTACCTTTTATTCAAAATGCTTACGCTCAGGATACGCTTAAGCTGGAACATTTTGACGAAATATATGTAACTGGAATCATCGAAGTTACCCTCCAAAAAGGAGAAGAAGAAAAACTTGTTTTGGAAACCTACAACTTCCATCGTAATGATGTAAAGGTCCGCGTCAGTGAAGGAGAATTAAGGATCAGCGTTGTAAAATCTCTGGTCAAAAACGCGAGGATTGAAATTTTGGTGACTTATAAGGATTTGAGAAGAATTAAGGTCAATGCTGGTGCACACATTACTTCAAAAAATCCAATTGCTATTGACAAATTGGAACTAAAAGCTAACAGCGGAGCGGAGATTGAACTTGAATTAAAGGTCAATAAACTCCAGGCAAGAATAGCTGAAGGCGCGCAAATGCACCTTTCAGGGACAACTGAATCTCAGGATGTATCATCTGCTTCAGGAGCAATTTTTTATGGATATAAACTGGATTCCGATATCACCTATGCTAATGCAAACACAGGTAGTAGGGTAGAGGTAAATGCTAAGAAAAGTATTGAAGCATCTGCTAATACTGGCGGAGTTGTTGAATATAAAGGCGACCCCGATGAAAAACAAATTAAGGATTATCTTGGAGGAAATGTAGTTGAGTTTTAATCATACTCTCAATCAAAATAGCGATATTAAAAAAGTCAGCCACTCTATTTTTAGATGGCTGACTTTTTTAATTCTTTTTATCAAATAACTAATACACGCTTACTCAACAAAAAGATACTTTTTATTATTTCATTGAGTTTTTGGACTTGTTCATTGAAAAAATTATGATCTAGATCCATTTGCAATCATATTTGTGCTATACAATTAGAAAAGATTTATTTACTTAAAAAAAGCATAAAATGAAAAAGATAATAATTAGTAGTTTAGTAATGCTCATGATTTTAACTGGACAGCAAATTTGGGCACAGCCATCTCCTTCAGACAAAATTGATCGGTTGAAAACCGAATTAGAATTGAACGATGATCAGGTCACTCAATTGGAGGAGATTTTTGAATCAAGGCACGACGAAATGAAGTCATTGAGAAGTTCGGATGAAATGAATCAAGAGGAAAAAAGAGCAGCAATGCAAAACTTCCGAACAACAATGGAAAAAGAAATCGCCGGAGTCTTAAATGAAGAGCAATTAGCAAAGTTTCAGGAAATTAAAAAAGAACGAAACGGAGAAAGAGGGAAAAGAGGGGATAAGAAGGCACATCACAAACATTTAAAAGATGGAAAAGGCAAAGAACTACATGCCGAAATTAAAGCTTATAAAGATGCCAATATCAAACCGGTTATGTTGGAGCAAAGGGCAAAACTAGAGCGTAAAATCTCAAAAAAAGATAAAAAGCTAATTGCTGAAATGCGCGTTGAATTTGAAAAAATGAAAAGCGACCGCAAAGCACGTTTTGGAGAGAAAGGAAAGGATGGTAAATCAAGACAAGGGCAGGATTTCAAACAGAAGAACCAAAATGAATCCGGTAATATTAAAGATGAAAAACGGGAGCAGGTGAAAGTTTTAGTTGAAAAATACCGAAATGATATCGAACCTCTTTTCGCGGAAATTTCAGGCCAGCAAGAAAATTGGGAAAAAGATATTAAAGCAATCGCTGAAAAGTATCATAAAACAGATAGTGATGGTAAAAAGATGGAGAGGAGATCCAATCACATGCATGGAGATCGTGGAGAAATGAAGAAAATGGGACGTTTTTTATTGCTTGATCCAAATGAAAAAATAGTTGAAGCGAATACTCAAAGCAAAGTTGTAAAAATTAATGCTTTTCCAAATCCCGCTTCTTCTGTTACTACCTTAGAATATGAATTGTTAGAAGATGGAAAAGTCTTAATCGAGTTACGGGACAATAAAGGTAATCTGTTAAAAATGGTAAAAGACACTTTCCTGGAAAAAGGAACGCATCAAGTGACCATTTCATTGGAGACTTATAAAAATGAATTATTTTACATTGTCGTGAAAGACAAAAATGGCATTTCAACCACAAAAGAAATCGTGAGAGTTAAATAGTTTTATCAAGTTTTAGTTTTATCCTAAAAGGGGAGCCAAACTAAATTTAGCTCCCCTTTTCCTATGGCGAATTTTAAAATACATCAAAAAAGGAAAAGTAGTATTTATAGGAATTGCCATTGAAGCGCTATTATTTATAACTAATAAATAATACTTTTGATTTGTTAGATTTAAAATTTTAAAAAGATAAAAAAATGAAATTAAGAGACACCCTGATCTATTTGACCCTTGCATTTTCTGTACTAATTTTAGCAAACGCCTGTGGCAAAGATGATAAATTTGTACCTTCTTGCGACGGATCCACTCCAACCTACGATTCAGAAATAGCAAGTATTATTAATGTCACTTGTACAAATAGCGGATGTCATGATGCCGGATCGAGCGTTGGCGATTGGACTACTTATGCCGGAATGAATACGGTAATAAATAACGGCGAATTTGAAAAACAGGTTTTAACCGATATGACCATGCCACAAGGATCAGTTACATTTTCAGAAGATCAATTAAATTTGATTCAATGCTGGGTTGACAACGGATATCCTGAAAATTAAACTATTCTTTCAATTTGTCAAAAGGGATAAAATCCTTATCATCTCGTACAAATTCCCCGGTTTCGTTATTGTATTCCCATGAAACGGTACCCTTGATTTCGTCATTTTCTACAACTACTTGCATTTGAAATTGAAACCCTCCTCCAAAATAAAAAAGATTCGGTGAGACTGGTAACAAATGCTGTTTACTGACCATGCCATCTCTTCTATAGTAAAACTTTTGATCATCTATCCAAATATGTCTTGGACCGTATCGACCAACACATTTTTTAAGATTTTCAATTGCTGCTCTATTGACAGGATTCAAAATAAATTCAAGGTGCTTAATATATTGATTTAAATAAAAATGTTGGGGATTTTGGAGGTAAGCTTCTTTAAATGCTATCAAGGATGCATGTTTTTTACCAATAAAGAATAGTCCCATCGCTTTTTGAATTAAAGAATCCTGACGCCATAATATATTGTTAAAAGATTTATTTCCACGCTCTTCCCTGTAAGCTTCTATTTTATACACTCGTCCTATCGTATCGGAAATAAACTCCCATTTTTCATAATAATTTTCTCCCCCAAATAAAAATTCTTCAGGGCCACTCGGAATGAAAAAGAAACCATCCATATAGTTAGCTCTTTTTCCAAAAAGATGGTTGTTGATAATTTTAATATCAAACTCAGCCGGAAGATTTTGTAATCGATAGTGGCCTAAATATTTTTCTAAATTGATTGCGGATTGATGATGTTCATTTGCATAATGAAAGGATTTAATATATTCGTTGGCAAGAGGTTCTAATTCAGGATCCTGAATTACTAATTTTTGTAAGAGAGATTCCGCTTTGTCAAATTGAGAGTTTAGTGCATAATAACTCGTCAGGGCACCTAGTGCATCTGGATAATTCGGGTATTGATCTAGAATTTCCTTTATGTTTTGACCAGCTTTGTCAAGCATACCATTCAAAAGAAATGCTTCTGCAACATCAATTTTGGTGTCTGGATTTGGGTCAACTATAGCCAATTTCTTTTTCCAGGTTAATAACTCTTCATAATTTTCAGTCAAGTGAAGGTAATGAGAAAGCCTTTGCATTATATTTTGATCGTCAGGATTCATTTCCAGCTGCATTTTTAGCAATGCAATTGCTTTTTCTGGCTGATTATTTATTTGAAAGTATAGCAGCTTTACATTCGATTTCCAGGCTTCAGGTAAACGTTTGCGAAAACGCATCGCTTGATTGATCGCTTCTTTTGCACCTAAATAACTGTAAGACGAACTAAATAGGAATTGTGCCAAATTATAATTGGCTAAGGCAAAAGTAGAATCCAGAGCGACCGCCTTTTCCAGATACCTGAGACTGTAAGCCCCAAAAAATAACGAATAATTTTTATAGGCTTCAATATTAGATGTGTATGCTTCAACAAATGGCAAGTCGACAAATTGATCGATTTGTTTTTGATTGAATCCAAGATCTTTTTTTGTTGCAGCACTTATGGAATCGATAATAGCAAAAAAATCTCTTCCACTAAAAGTGTGGGATTTTTGTAACCTCCCATTTTGCGTACGATATAATTTTGATGTAATGGTATAAACATTTCCCTCTACAGAATAGGAACCTGTTAAACAATGACTATAAAAATCTTCTTTGGACAATTCAATTATTTCTTGTAAAGACTGGGTTTTGTTCCAAAAGCCTATTGTCAAATATTGATTTTGAGTGATGTCTTCGGCAATTGCTGCATGGACTCCCCAGCCCATCCATTGATTTAAACTGTCTTCATTTTCTGGCAGGAAGTTATGGATGGCCAATTTTTTTCTAAAACCCGATTTTATAATAGTCTTATATTGTTCTACACCATTTTCATTATTATAAGTGATCACCTTTGTCGTTGCTCCCAAATCTGTACCCTTGAAAAGCATAAACAAAAGGAACACAGAAAATATCAAATTACCCGGAAGAAATAATTTTTCAAATAAATTCAATTTTCCGTTCAAAATTCGATTTTTACTCCAAACGTAAAGCAGCAGAGAAGGAATAAGAGATAAAAAGAATACCAAAGTTATATCTGTCCAATAAGGAGATATCTGGTATCTAATTAGCATCCAGTCAATAACTTCGATCAAACCCCAAACTCCTGCAAAATATCCAATAACTACTTGGATTTGGCCACTATCCCAAAGGTCCTTGATCAAAGTTTCTTTAAATTTTATTTTCTTTGCTTTGCCTTGAATGGTTCTTGGGTTAGGGATTTTAAGCCCCTTATTAGAAATTGCAAATATTTGGATTGGTTTTTCAACATTTTTAAGTTCAAACCAACCCATAGATTTTGTTTCAATAGAAGATTGATTGCTTATCTCGTCAAAAACTTTATCAGAGACTAAAACACTTCCGACAGTAGCAAGAGATTCAATTCGAGATGCAATATTTACACTATCTCCGATGATATCTTCTTCAGTAAATATAATGTCACCTAAATGGATTCCAATTCGGACTGGAATTTCAGTATCAGAAACAATCGAATTATCTCCATTCAGAAAAGCTCGCTGCATTTCAATGGCACAATTAACAGCTGAAATAACACTGTCAAAAACGCTCAGCGTTCCGTCGCCGTAATACTGAAGAATTTGCCCCTGGTACTTTTTATTTATAGTTTTAAATATTTTTCTATGCTGATCGCGAAAATTAATGGCCTTTTTTTCATCTTCCTGCATAATAGCTGTATATCCCTCAATGTCTGTAAACATAATAGCAGCTAACTTGCGTTGAGGAGAATCGGGTTGAGATTT
The DNA here is from genome assembly GCA_965220465.1 of Saprospiraceae bacterium. Taxonomy (GTDB): domain Bacteria; phylum Bacteroidota; class Bacteroidia; order Chitinophagales; family Saprospiraceae; genus JAHDHW01. The sequence goes on from CBDCPZ010000018.1 coordinate 213,763, forward strand.
TTGCGGCATAAGGAATGGAGTAATTTCACTCAATTTAGTGATTTATACCCCAAAAATTCAAGAGAGAAAATAGATTAACAATTGACTATTTGGCGAAAAACTATGATGCCGTTAAAATTATGCTTCGATTATCAAAGAACTAAAATGTTTACGCACCACCTTCTCAACTTTTTACATTAAACAAAATAGTCATCTCTAAATTGTCTTTGAAGAAACTCTTCTTCCAACCTGATTTGTAGATATATTGAAAAATAGCCAAAGTCAGAACCAGTGGAGTGTCCAGATTTGAAAGAATCACTTTTAAAAAAAAATAGGGTTTCTCGAATATCGGAAAAGCCCAGTTGTAATCAGCTATATCTTGTCTTTTTCATCGATTCCGATTCTCCAGGAATCTTTCATTTGAAACTTCGTAACGAATATCCAAACCAAAGTTAGGTATATGATTATCCAACCTGTCGTTTGTACAATTTGATTTTCGAGGTTACAAATAGACATTAGATATTTGTACCATTCATCACTAAAAACATAGAATGAAACTGATAAAAATGCGATAATGCCGACAAGTTTGAAAATGTAAGCGATAAATCCTTTTACATCGTTGGAATTGGATAATGCCTAAGGATTGATGCCTATGCTTTTAAAAAGTAAAAAGGAGCGTATGATAAATACAAGCAAAAGATAAGAAAGATAAAACCAAAAGATATAGTTTTTGGAATGTAATATTCTACATTTTTATTTGCTAAAATACAAAGAGGTAATAAAAACAAGGTCAAAAAAATCGTCTGCAATATTTTACTACTACAGACGATTATATCAATTATGAAAATGAATCTATCCTATTGTTTTTTGACCAAGAATTTTTTGGTCTTTATTTCTTTGCTTTCTGTATGTATCACCCCCATATATACTGCATCTTTAAAATTATCAAGATTGAATAGAAGTGGAGAATCATACACTTCGTCAATCTCTTGTCTGACAAGGAGTTGTCCTTGTAAATTGTAGATTTCAATAATCAGAGATTGGCCTGAATACCCTTTTAAGTCAAAAAACACTCTATCATTTGCAGGATTTGGATAAATTGAAAAATCATTTTGAAGATTTATACTTTGTACTTGAAGTCCTTCTGCGTCATAAATATTCCCGGAATTACTACCTATTGATTGAACAATTGGTCCAACATCACCATTACAAAAATGATAGGCATCATTGATTCCTTGAACTGATTGCGTTAAAAAATCAAGATGAGGAGCGTAAATATTTCCCAATGCAATGTTTGTCAATCTGAAAAGCTCATTCACAGTGGGATTGCGTCGCATACTTATGATCAAAACCATGTCAACCGGAACACCGGTATCACTCAAAAGCGTCGTTCCAAGCATTGGTTCTAAACGTAGGTTGATAGCCATAAAAATCTGTGCTGCAAGTAATGGATTAGCCATGGTACCATCCGGATTGATTACAATAGAGCCAGGCAGGCAGGTAGCCGGGTTGTTAGAATGATTTCCCCAAGGTATAGCTGATGGAGCTGCTGTTCCGAACCCCGGTGAAAGCCATTCTACGATGCATTCAGCATCTGCAAGCGTCAAAGTAAGGGAAACACCTGGCAATCCCACAACAATAGGACCTGATGACAATGCTTGTTGAATTAACATTAACGGTGTGCTGTGTATTTCCTGAATGCAACTGTTCATATTGCCACAGTCATCTTCAGCCACCCAGGTTCTTTCAATGGTGCAGACCCAGCTGCAATTTCCGGAAACCAACATATCCGAATAAATCAAATCCGGAGCAGAGCAGATATCAGTTGCATTGGCTGTTCCTGTAAATGAAGGATCGTCAGACTCATCGCACGATATGGTAATATTGGCTGGACAAATGATATCTGGAGGGGTTGTGTCTACGATATGAAACTCACCATCCGTGAAAGCGGTATTACCTGCATCGTCTTCAGCTGTAAAACGATACGTAAAAGTGATGTTTCCGGCGCAAACAATACTGGTATTAATCAGCATATTTGACCAACTTAAAGTCGGATCACAATTGTCAGTAGCAACTGCTCCTCCGTTTGAAGCCAACCAGGCATTTAATCCCATCGGCCCGTTAACATTTCCCATGCCGTCACATTCGACAACTCGATCACTTGCAGGCTGGATAAATGTGGGCGCTTCTGAATCGATAACAAAATCTCCATTGTTTATATTAAAGAAGATATTATCGGAGCATTCCACTTTGATACGGGCAGTGCAGGAAACTACTGCCGGAATTACAACTTGCTGTGAGCCATCATTTGGTGTATTGTTTTGCAGGACTATTGGAAATGTTTGTCCTCCATCCAGGGAAAGCAAAATATTCACATCCGCGCAATTTACCGGAGGATCAGTACTTCCTGCGACATCCCATGTAATAGTTGCCATATTCGACATTGATGGATTCCAGATTGTGGAAGTACTTTGAGAAGTGACTACAAAGGGGCCGGCCAAACCTGAAACTACAAAACCGATGTCATCATAATCCACACCGCCACCTCCGAACAAATTATCTCTGGCTGTTAATCTGAAATTCAGGTTGCGACCATAGGAAGGCAGGATCTCTCCAAGCGTTTGGGTATTATTCAAAATATCTGACAACCTTGGAAAGGTCCTGGAAGGAGAGCTGATTGGGTCAAAAGACCGGAAAATTGGTGCATCACCTGCAGGACTATTGGGTGAACCCTGTGGCCCCAGATCATATTGTTCCCAACAGTAAGTTAAAGGGTCGCCATCAGGGTCAGCAGCCGATCCAGTTAGTGTAAAAGGTGTACCATAAGGTATGGTGAAACCGCCAGTACCTGCATTCACTGTAGGCGGATTGTTACTTGTTGCTGTGACCACTGGACAATTATTGCCAGTTCCGACAGTTGAGTAAGAAACGATCTCATCAAAGCTTCTGCTATGGAAATAGTCATCGCTGTTGGGTTGAAGGTCATTGGATCCGCAAATTCCGGCATAAGCCATAATAGTTGATCCGCTTCCAGGTTCATAGGCTGATCCTGCATCTCTGTTAGCCAGACATTCGTCGGTGTCACCATTGAAAGTATGGCTTGCACCAAACTGATGCCCCATTTCATGGGCTACATAATCAACATCAAATGGATCTCCAATCGGGTTGCCAGATCCAGTAATTCCTCTGGCTTTAGTTCCATTGTTACATGGTCCGGGACCTGCGAGACCGCCACTGTTTGTTCCAAATACGTGGCCTATGTCGAAATTAGCGCTGCCTATTTCTGTTGTAATGTTACTTTGGTTTTCATTAATCATAGCACCGGCATCACCATTAGTGTACGGGTCTGTTGTGCTTGTGTAAATAATGTCATCATTATTGGCTATAAAAACCATACGAATGGCAACTTCTCGTCTGTAAATACCATTGACTCTGTTCATAGTTGTAGTCATTGCAGACATTGCGTCGACAACAGTTCCACCATGATATGCTGTGTACTCACCAGTTGCAGCCAAAGCCAAACGGTAGGTTCTTAGTTCTGTACCTGAAGGAGTGTAAAGTGCTGCTGCTTGCTCATTTTCCATATCAAATCGATGATTGGCATCCTCTGAAACCATACAAAAACCGTAAAGCAATTTTTCAGATGAAGGGATGAAATCTTTTTTATAATAAATAATATAATGTTCCAAATCCAGCTGGCTGTAAGGGTCAATGAAAACCGCACCGTTATTTGAAAGGATCATCAGGTGAAAGCCCTGATAGGTCCAGTCGAGATAGACTGATGCAGAAGGATCGTCCAGACCCTGCCCGACAAAAGTTTTGATTTCTGGGAATTTAGCAGCAAGACCTTCCTCCATGATAGGAGAATTAGTGATTGAAAAATGCTCAAAGGTTCCATCGGGCATCGGTACCGGAAAGATTACTTCGGTTGTTCTGGCAGATTCAGTGAATTCAAGAGGTGCAGCGTCCAGTAGGCTCATCAATGCTGTTTTGTTGAGCTTCATGGTTCGGTAGGTCTCAGGAATGATTCTCCGGGCAGATCTATCCGCCTGGATGCTACTTTCGGTTGCTTCTTGCCAAAGATCACTGCTGTTGGTCTGGGCATTTGTCATGGTTGTAACACTGAAAAAAATTATCGTAAAAAGGAAATTTCTGAAAAGTTGACTGGTTATTCCAGATTTTTTTGTTTGATAAAAGTAAATTTTTGGGTTCATGATTTTAATCTTTTTGTTTCAGGTTTATGGAATTTTTTATTGATTTGAAATTCATAATAAACGTCTGAAGTATTTTACAACAACTGACGTTTATTATGAATGATGAAAATGAATCAAGTCTATTGTTTTTTGACGATGAATTTTTTAGTCTTTATTTCTTTTCCTTCTGTATGGATCACACCCATGTAAACTGCATCTTTAAAATTATCAAGCTCGAACGGAAATGGCGAATCGTACACTTCATCAACTTTTTGTCTTACAATGAGCTGTCCTTGTAAATTGTAGATTTCAATAATCAGAGATTGGCCTGAATACCCTTTTAAGTCAAAAAACACTTTATTATTTGCAGGATTTGGATAAATTGAAAAATCGTTTTGAAGGTTTATACTTTGTACTTTAAGTCCTTCTGTATCAAAAATATTCCCGGAATTACCACTTATTGATTGAACAATTGGCCCAACACCACCCATACAAAAATGATAGGCATCATTGATTCCTTGAATAGATTGAGTTAGAAAATCAAGATGAGGAGCGTAAATATTCCCCAATGCAATATTTGTCAACCTGAAAAGATCATTTACGGTAGGATTGCGTCGCATACTTATGATTAAAACCATGTCAACGGGAACACCGGTATCACTCAAAAGCGTCGTTCCAAGCATTGGATCTAAACGAAGGTTGATAGCCATAAAAATCTGTGCTGCAAGCAAAGGATTAGCCATAGTACCATCCGGATTGATTACAATAGAGCCAGGTAGGCAGGTGGCCGGATTGTTAGTATGATTTCCCCAAGGAATTGCAGCAGGCGCTCCATTTCCAAACCCGTCAGAAAGCCATTCTACAATACATTCCGCATCTGCAAGCGTCAATGTTAGTGAAACCCCTGGCAATCCTACAACAATGGGTCCCATTGAGAGTGCATCCTGGATTAGCATTAAAGGGGAACTTGTTATTTCCTGAACACAACTATTTGTATTACCACAATCGTCTTCAGCTGTCCAGGTTCTTTCAATGATGCATTCCCAATTGCAATTTCCACCAACAACCATGTCCAAATAACTCAAATCAGGAACTGGACCACATAAATCCATTGCACTCGCCATACCTGTTTCGATCGGATCATCTGATGCGTTACATGCAATGGTGATATCAGCTGGACAAAGTATGGTTGGGCCGGGAGGTGGGGAGATGGTCAAAGTCTGTACGCACATTCCAGAGGACGTACCATCAGAAATGGTATAGGTACGAGTAAGGGTTTGGCCGCCGCAAATATCAAGCGGAGGGTTATATACGTCCGCTGAAATAATTGAAATTGGGCCACATGTTAGTCCAACGACATTTCCGCCTAAAGCCGAAAATTGAACTTGATTGGTAGCAGCAGGTGGTATTGGGTCATAGCAGGCAATAGTTCCTAAATTTGCAGGAGGACAGGCTATTGAAAAAGCGGTAGCACCAGCTCCAACACCAACAGCATACCATGCGTTAGCTACTTGATCAGCTTCATCAGAACCCACACCATATAAATCTTCTGCTGCTGAAATAGAACCTGTTCTGGCATCTGTATAATCTGAATTAGGTCCCAAATACATCGTAAGATTGCGATAGGCAATAGCTTCTGCTTTTGCCATACCTATTCCACAAACGGTGTAATCATCACCATTATCGTTTGTCCCAGAACCTCCAACAGTTAGCAAATAAAACCAAAAGTTTTGCACGCCACTGTTCGTATGTACACCACAATTATCATTGGTATTATCACAAGGAAGTACAATGCTCACCCAATTAGTGCCAAGATAAGTGTCAGGGTCATTTGCAGCATTTGGGTTTGACATAGAACGAATGGCGCCATTATCTCTTTCAGAGCCAAGTAGCCAATCATTTGATCCAAACGTGAAAAACTCAGTTGTTTCTCCAAAAATATCACTAAAAGATTCATTGAGGGCTCCCCATTCATCTTCATAAACCAACATTGCGGAAGACCCTGTAACGGCATGCGCATATTCATGGCCAATAATATCAATGGTAGCATAAGAATTAGTTAAAACACCAGCATTGCTTAAGCCAACTTTTAATGTTCCTCCAGAGAAGGACATGCTGGCATTATTAGCTGTGGTGCAGCCAGGAGGAGGCGGAGCACACGAAAAAATGGCATTGATAAAACCATTTACGTTACCATTTGCATTATCATAGGAATTTCGACTATGAATGTTTAAAAAATAAGAGTATGCCATATTAGTGCACCATAGTACAGAACCGCCAAATCGTTCATCTTGGGTGGTCCAGGTATTTGTAGTATTTTCTATTTCAACCGGACTAGCAGTTGTTGTAGCACTTCCCCAATCTCTAACATAAATTTCAGCTGCAACACAATCATCTCTTAAACGGAAATCACTGCCGGTGTACATGTCTGAATTTATAGGACGATTTCCATTAAAAACGGTATTTACGGTAGCAGGTGAACAATCAGATTCCAAGGGAACATCATATATAATGGAACCTGTATTAGCGTCAATACAGATTCTTTGTTCTTTATGCGGGCTGGCAGAAGATATATTAAAAGCATAAGCTAATCTGAGTGGAGAAAACTCGTTGGTTGAAGCGTTTTCATCAATATTGCTGAATACCAACTCTCCTTGAGGAAAATAAGTAGCCTCTCCATTACCGGTTTGTTCTTTTAAATTATTTTCCCAAAATTCGTCCTCCCACATAAATCGATCAGATCCAATATATGCCAAAGCTAATTCCAACGCTTCTTGTTTTGAAAGCAAAGGAACGGTGGTAAGGCTTTCAGCATTTCTGGTTATTCCATTGAAAGAAATTATCTGGTCATCCTGAACATGTAAGATATACATTGTATGATCAATTGGAACTCCATTGAAAGTTTGCCTGTATCGAAAATGTTCGAAACCTAGTTCGTCTGTTTCTTTATTTATAAATTCAAAATCAATAGCAGAATCTGAAATTATCGTTGATTTAAGCCAGGGAAAGAAGTTGGAATGAGAAATTGAATTATTGAGTTCAAATTTTACAAAAGACGGAAAAGGGGTGTTTTTTCCTTCCATAACGTATCGTGCTCCTGGAATAATTTCAGACGCCTCCTGACCAAAATATTCCTTTCGATCAGTAGTGTTTTGAGCAGAAACCGTCAAAAAGGTAAAGGCTAATAAAAATAGGGTTAAGCTAAAAGTTTTGACATTTAGATTGGATAAGCATGTTTTCATGATTTTCTTTTTAAGGGATTTAGAATAATAATTTGCAATCAATTATTTGGCTCGGTATGTCTTCAAAGGATCAACAACTCTTCAGTTTTGTAACATTTAAAAGGACTTTAAACGCATAGGTGTAAAAAGGAAACTGAAAATTATCAACTTTGAATTTCTTCTTCGATTAGCAGTAAAAGTTTTCCGGTTATGGTTAAAATATGAAAGACTTTGAATTAGGCGGGTAACAAGCAATTATCGCCTAGTTTTCGTCCTACTTGCCGGATTATTCTGATTTTAATGGTTTTTTATTTTCATTATAAAATCTACGTATTGAAAAGAAGTTTTAAAACGGATTTAGATGACACCTTAACCCAAAGTCGATTGTTGTCAATAGATAGATTATTGAAGAAGATGTCGTTTGAACGAAGTTAACCTGTAGAAAGCCAGTTGTGTTACAATCTATTAAAGGGATGTAGAAAATTTTAGAAAAACGCGATGTAGCGAATATAGAAAATTAGACCAATAATTAAATATAATAATTATTCAAGATATAACCAACAGTTATATTATTATTTTTTAATTAAGAAAACCCTGTAACATGAAATAGGTTCTAAATAGTTTAGTTAAAATTTGTCAAATTTCTGTTGACCTCGATTCTATTTTTTCAGTATTTATAATAGTTATAGAGTCTTTTTTAGGAGTCATTTTATTTGTAATAAATTTCGAACCACGAGAAATATCATTTGGGGAAACATCTTTTCCAGATCTTTGATAAACGTCTGCTACCAGATGGGTCAGCCCGAGGGGAGAGTTTGTAATCCCAAAAGCAAAGGGCGGCACGCCAAGTTCAGGGTTATAATTTGTGATATAATAGATAATAGGAGGTAGATTTTCTAATTCTCCATTTTCCTTTAATTCACGCAATCTACTGTAAAACTTCAAGCCTTCTTCATCATCATTGTTTCTTTTTATATCAGAAATGATCAGGTTATATTCTACTTCAGGATCTTTCAATTCATATTCTGCATTAATAGAACTAGCCACCCATTCAACAGGACCTGCGAATGACTCAATCATTTCCAGTTCGTTTGATTTTCCTTTTTGTTGTCTTCTGGATTTATCATCTATCCAGAGAATATTGAAATCTTCATTTAAAGGAAGAAACTTAAGTCTTTCGATTAACACGTCTTTTTCGGGTGTCTCAGTAACATCTATTTTTCTAATTCTTTCAGCTTTACTGAGCAACCTTGGCAGGCTCAATCCCAGATTATCTTTAGCGAGGGTAGCTAGCGCTTTGGCTCTTCTTTGATCTTTATAATTTTCCCAATCGAACTCTTTTATAAATTCCTTTGCAGCTTTAGCTCCCTGAACAAACAAATCTATTTTAGCTTCATCAGAAAGGCTGAAGTTTAGCCAATCATGCTCTTTGGTATCAATGGAAGCTACAATATTTTTGAAATCAGGGTTCTTGAAAATAAATTCCCGGTCTGACATCAACCGGGCTGCGTTAAAGCAGGAAAAGAGGAGTTGTATCATATCACCGTTAGAATCGTTACATTTTATTCGATCAAATCCTAATCGGATTCCAAAAGTTGGTCTTTTGGGCATTCGATCAGAAACGTGAAAAATGTTAATCGGGAAGTTGGAAAGTACTCCACCATCTATAAATTGAACCTGTTTGGGATGTTTTCCATAATATTGGGCTGTATCAATCCATGATTTTTTGATATCGTGATTTTGAGGGACATCAATGGTCATAGGTTGAAAAAAAACCGGTACAGACATAGAGGCTCTAACAAATTTGGCTGGGCAGACCTTATCAATATTGTTGAAGTACAAATTACCCATTGCTGGAAAGTTGACTTTCGTTTCTGTTGTTAGGTCCGCTGCAATAATGGCTATATGGTAATCTTTTTCAGCATCTTTATCCGGATATATTTTCTCAAGCACCTCTGGTGGCAAATCATGCATTGTTCGTGTCAGATCTTCGTTGGTATTAATTTCATAATCTTTAAGTGTTTTTGCCAACCATTCTTCAAACTTTTTTCCTGGATTGAGACCACAGTGGTTCCTTAAATTATCAATAACCTGAGCTCCTTTAAATAATAATTTTAATTTACCGGCTTTAGTATTTAAAGCTTTTACAAAATCTTGTACATCACTATCACCATCAACAAATTCACTCATATCCTGGTTAATGAGTTCTTTCAATACCTTCACCGTTTTTGGGTTAGCTGGCTTGTCTGCTGCGGCCATTAATAAGGTATTAATCGCTCCGGCTGAGGTGCCTGCCATTTTAATAAACCGTATCCCCATTTCTTCCAGAACATAAGTATAGCCCATTAAAGCAACACCCAAGACACCACCACCTTCCTGTACCAGATCCACATAATAGTTTCCAACATTATCCTTGATATCAGAAAACTCAAACTGTTTTTCGTTTTCTTTCCGCTGTGCTTTTAGATCATGTAAAATTTTAAGGACAGTTTTGTTTTCTATGAAATCCTGAGTGGTAAGTGTCATGATTTTTTTCAGATTATTATTTTATAATGGATTACTTTATCTTTTGCAAAGGATAGTGAGCTTCCTGTTTTGATTAAACATCAATCCATTTAAAAGCACAAAAGATCTTTTAAATGGATTGGAGTATGTTAATATTAAAATGAGAAATCCTCTAAAAAACCTGTACTAAACTACTCGTATTCATTTCAGGTTTCTCGGCTGACTTTTCGCTTTGCCATTGTAGAGAAGACAGCATACGATATGTCCCCGGAGTTAGTTGATTCACAAAAACAGGAAATCTAATTTGACCTTCATTGGATAAGAAACCTCTTTTATTGCCGATCAGGATTTTTTTTCCGGTTTCGAGGGACAAAGCAAAAACGGAAGCCTCACAATCCCCTGTTTTAGCTAACCTTTCTTCAGTATCAAGGACCAATTGAATTTCATTTACCTTTTTACTTTGGATGAAGCTGCGCCGGGAAGGTTTTCCTTCTTCTATAAATTCCATTTTCAAGTGTGCAGACTCAGGCGAAGGTTTAAATGACGATTTCTTAGTAGATGAAGTTTTCCCATCTTTAATGAATTCCATATTCATGCTTTTTGAGCCGGAAACATGCCCTTTTTCAGCCTCAGCATGAGAAAAAACCTGTATTAATTTACTTGTTTTCATTTTGGCTTCCTTATCAACTTTATGACCTAACCATTGCAACGAGGCAATTATACGGTATGGACCTGATGGAAATTGATTCAAAAAAACGGCGAATCTGATTTGCCCGTCGGCGGATAAACAACCACTTTTACTGGCGATCAATGTCTTTCTTCCGCTTTCCAGGGATAAGGCAAATACGGAGACTTCATAATCTCCTTTTATTGCTACTATTGCTTCAGGATCAATGGTTAATTGAATTTCAGTTCCGTTTTCAGAATGTATGAAACTGCTATCGGAAGTTTCTCCTTCTTCGATAATTTCCATCTTTAAATGTGGAGACTCAGGCTCCAATACTATTACTGGATTTTTTGTGGAAGTTTTTGGTACTTTGGTAGTTTCAGGTTCCTTTTCTTGTAACAAAGGAAGATTTTCTTTTACAAAAGTATGAATAGTATTGATATCCAAACCCTTGAAGTTCTTTTTTTTATTGCCCAGGATATAATCTATATTACCGTTCATTTTCTCACTTTCATCATCGGAGGGATAAAAAGTAAGGCGGAAAGTATAACGAGGCGGAGCTTCAATTTTTGTAGCAGGAGTCTCCGGATTACTGACATTTTTTTCTTTTTGGTGCTTTTTGGTTAAAGAAAGATTGACGGCTTCTTTAAACAACTTGTGGCCTTGTTCTGCATCCTCTTTTTTGGAATAAGATTTACTTTTAGCCAGTTCCGCATTATTGCCGGAAGACTTAATGATAAAAAAGTACTCACCACCATTCTCAATAATCTCATAACTGGATAAATTGGCTTTAGTATGGATGATCCCTTTATCCCGACTCCTGCTGCTGGCATAACCTCTCTTGGAGGTAAGAATCGTTTCACCCGCCGCATCTTCGTACCTGAAATGGAACAATCCATTTTCTTTATTTTGATACCGAACCAATATCAGCTTTGTCCCGGTAGCTCTTTCCTTTTGGTTCTTTTCTTTTTTATTCATCGCCTTTGATTTTTACTTTAAAGAGGATATAAGTAGGGCCACCGCGTTGGAAGCCCTACTTTTATTTATTGCTGTGTACTAAATAACATCAACTTGGTAAAGTCATGAAGCACAATAAATGAATAGCTACTAAAGTGCATTTTTAGGTGCAACTTCGAGAAATCCTAATTCTGTAAAGGCATGAAATGGGCAACCATCTCCTGTGCTGTTATACATATTAAAAGTTAATACTACTCTGTAAGCACCTCTTTTAAGGTCTTTTATTGCTATTTTTATTGGAGCAGTAGCAGTATAATCCTGTGCTCCAGGTACATAAGTAATTGTTTGCTCAGGAGAAGGAGTAGCATCCACAGCACCAATTGTAGGATCATCTCCCATTCTTTCTATATATACTTTTGCTTTGTAAGAAAGCCCTAGGCCTGTAAGTGGAGAAGGTAAAGTTATACCTAAAGAAGGGATTACGAATTCATCAGCTTGTATAAATTTGTTTATCCAAACTTCACATTGAGTCGTGCCTGCAACAGCAGATTCGTGTACTACAACAGCATTTTCAGTTCCAGAAGTAGTTACTAATGCAGCTTCTAATGTTCCATAAGTTTCAGGAGTTGTACCCATTGGTGGTCCTATTTCAAAAGTCCACATACCTGGAATTGCATCTTTTAGGTGATTTTCTTGTTTTAAATTGCTGTACGTTAATGCCATAATATATAATATTTTGCAAATCTGAACCGCTATTGGGTTCTTAGAAAATAACGAGCAGATCGTGCTGGTTAAAAAATTGAAATTAATTTAAAATAGATGGTAAAGAACCTGGGGGTAAGATGGGGTAGCAAACTTAATAATCGATTAATCGACACTTAATCAACAATTATTATTCGCTTAAAAAAGCAGTTATTTTGAAGAAAAGGGCTCAAATGGAATAGAGAACGGTTTAAAAGTGCTTTACAGGTTTGATAATGGGTTTATTAATTGAAGATTTGAATTTAATGCAATTTTAGTATTCTTTGAAAGCATTTTATAGCGAAGTTGGAAGCTTTTTAGTATTTTTGGGAATACCTTAATTAAAGTCTGAGTAACACCAATTATACAGTGTGTAACGGAGTGTATAAAGGAAAGTTGTGATATAGAAAAGTGATGAATCGTAATTATAGATTCATCACTTTTTATTCATGCTTCCTTATTAGCAAGTTGAGAGATAATTTGCGTTAATTTGGATGATAAAGCCCGGTGTCAAGACCTGGCTTGGCATATGAGCCTGTATGTAAATTGCGGTTATCCTTGTCACACTTTATTTTCATTACACCTGTTTTCACATTATACTTACGCTGGTAATCAGGGCAAAGCGGGCAACGATAGATAACCCAATCACCTACTTTTTTTGAAGTGCATTCATGTTTCCCTTCTTTTGAAGCATCGAATTCGATCTTTTTCATTATTTATAGTTTTCTCTGTTAGGAAAAATTATTGGTGATCCCGAAGTGTATGTTTAAAAATCAAATTTCACATTACAAAAAAGCAACAAGTGTGCCATTAATGGCATAGTTTAGATTATCCAATACTAGCATGCTTTAAATAAATCTATCCTGGCCAAAACTTTATCTTATTACACTATTTTTATATAATTTTTTATAGGCTTTATTTAATTCTACACTTATTTTCCACTTAATTTTTAATTAATACTGAAATATTAATATTTTATTTTATATATTCACGACAGTTATTAGAGTTATTTAATTTTGTTTACAATTCGATTAAAATTAAGTGATACTCTAAAAACTGGATCATCTGAAAACAGCACAAAAAATTGCATCAATTTCTAACCATGCAAGGTCGGTTTGGCGGCTTCTTATCCAGTGAATTATTTGATTGATTTACCTACCTCTTTTTCAGATCGTCCCACCTGTTGATAAAAACAGTTTCAATTTATTGTACATACTTTGAGTAAACTGCATTTTTTCAGCTTCTTAAAACTGAAAGTGTGGTGACCAGTCCAAAAATTATCGTTTATAGCGACAGCAATGACTCTTTAGACATATTGGGTCAGATGACAGAATTTTCTTATGAAGTTTTGCCGGTTTCATTGCCTAGTGACTTGAAAAAAATACATGATTTCAAGAAAATCGCCGCGAGTGTAATTATCAATTCCCCGGATCATGAAGCAGTCTTGAAAAAACTCAAAGAAGTTCAATTGGTTTTTCCGGAATTACCTGTAATTATGATTGCTGATGCTCCTCATCAGGAAGAAATTATTAATGCATTCAGGATGGGCGTTTCTGATTTTTTGACGTTACCTGTTGAGCCCGGAGAATTGACTTCATGCTTAAATCGTCATACCTGGTCATATCGGAATAATCTGAATATTTCTAATTCATTGGTGATTAGAAAATGGAATTCATTAAAACAAGAGTTTTACAATTTAATACGTAAATTAAGGCTTGCTCCTCCAATCAAAGTTTCATCCAAACAGCTTCAAACCTCATTGAATAGTAGCATTTTACCGATGCCGATGATTGCAGGCAACAGGAAAGATGAAAAAGGACTTTCCATCCAAATGCTTGGTAAGTTCAAAGTTACATTCAACGGAAAAAAAGAAATCAGACTAAAAGGTCACAATTCTAAATCTTTATTAGCATACTTTTTTTATCATCGTAATAGGCCGATTCACCGGGAAAAACTGATGAATATGTTTTGGCCAGACTCTCTTCCCGAGAGCGCCAGAAACTGCCTAAATGTAACTATCTACAATATTAGAAAGATGTTTCAAACTGTAATGGGTGACAAGGACATTATAATTTATAAAGACGAATGTTATTCTTTCCATCCTGATCACCAAGTAGGAATCGATGTCGAAGAATTTAACCTATTCTGGAGAAAAGGCCTTGCCTTTGAAAACACAAATAATTTAAAAAAGTCAATTGATTTTTATTATAAGGCAGTAGCCCTTTACAACGGGGATTTTCTTGAAGATCTTTTATATGAACAATGGAGCGAGGGAGAACGGGAAAATTTGAAAGAAAGGTACCTTGTTATTTTAGATCGGCTAAGTTTGTATTCATTCCGCAAAGGAGATTATAACTCTACGGTCGCCTTGTGTAATATTATGTTGAATAAGGATAATTGTCTGGAAGAAATACACAGAAGGCTGATTGCCTCCTACAGAGCTTTAGGATCAAGAGATAAAGCCATTAAACAGTATACTAGATGCTCTCAAACGCTTCAGAAAGAACTAGGCATTGTGCCTTCTCAGACCACTCGGGAACTCTATGAAAAAATCAGAAATTAACTGAAAATAACACCTGTAAATTAAAATCGCCTTCTTTCTTAACATTATATTTACTGTCAAATCGGCTTGCTAAATAAAGGATTGTATTTAAATCCTTTTACCTGTTTCAGTAAACTGGGCAGTAGCAAACAAAAAAGTGATTTGATCTTAAATTCAAAAGACCAAATCACCATTGAAATCTAAATCTAATTCAAACTCATACCAACTCAAATTTGATGGTGAGGTAGTAAACCTTATCTTTTTTGATGTTTTGAATATTAAGTCTTTTATTTCCCAGATTTTTTCGAACAAATTCATTCAAGTATTCATTTTCAGAATCCACAGCCAAAACCTGAATCGTATTTTTTGCATCTATTGTAAATCGTAATTGAATTTCAGCCTCAGTTATTCCATTTTCTTTGAGGTTGGGATGCTGAATCATTTTTGTTAGTTCAGCTCTCAAAATTGCATCTGTGGTATCAATGGTGCATTTTGCAAAGCTATTTGTGCTGGAGAACATCGTTGAAAAAAGGAAAATTCCGATTAGACCAAGCTTTAATGTTTTCATTTTTTAAATAGTTTAAGGACGGTTAATAAGTTTGAAAAGAGCAATTCACCCTTAATACGAACAGATTCGTATTTTTGTTTTTTAACCTTTTAAACTCCTATACCAACAGTCGTTTTTAAACTATGAAATGTAATTTTTTTCGGACAGAAATTTTACTGGAAGGGACATGACTTTTTGTGCAAAATTGAGTTTTTAGTACTAAAAATTTAGATAATAATCCAGTATGATAGAATTTTGCAATGACTACATTGGGGTATTTAACGCTTTGATTATCAATAGTTTTTAGGATTTATTGTTATGAATTAAATCATCAACCACTTTTCTAACCCCAATGGTCGCATTTTCAGCAATTACCTTGAGGTGATTGCTTTTTGATAGCTCATAATTTACACTTGGCCGCGGATCAATATAATAAACTGCAGCGTTAGTAGGAGCATATCCAACCAAGCTTGCTGCGGGATAAACCTGCATAGAAGTTCCGATTACCATTACAATATCTGCAGCTGATGTAAACTGAGCTGCCACGGTCAACATCGGAACCATCTCCCCAAACCACACAATATGCGGGCGGAGCTGCGCGCCTTGTTCACATTTATCTCCGAGATTCAAATCGCCCGACCATTCATATTCCAAATGTTCATAAACCGTACTTCTAACTTTGAGTAATTCACCATGCAAATGAACCACATTTTTACTACCTGCCCGTTCGTGAAGATCATCCACATTTTGCGTGATTATCTGAACATCGTAATGGTTTTCTAATTCAACTAACGCGGTGTGAGCGGCATTGGGTTGCACTTCAAACAACTGCCTTCGTCTTTGATTATAAAAATCCAAAACGAGTTCCTGGTTTTTGGCCCATCCTTCCGGAGAAGCAACTTCCATGACATCATGGCCTTCCCAAAGACCGCCGGCATCTCTAAAGGTATTGATGCCGCTTTCAGCACTGACTCCCGCTCCTGTAAGTACAACAATTCTTTTTTTCATGTATAAATTTCTTTAATAAAGCGTAAAAATAGATTATTGATCATTTTGCTTAATCATTTACAGCTAGTTCAAAATTAAAAAGATCTTGCAAACTACCGTTGATCGAAAGCTGGATTTGATGTAATCCCGCATAATGTTTTCGGGTGGTGAAATCTTCAAAACGATGTTTTTTGGTGATGGTCAAATTTTCTTTGTTTTTTAAACTGAGCTCTTTTAGTTTAAAAACCTTTGGGGAAAGTTCTCCATTCTTTTTTTGGTAATAAACTAAATAGTCAATATTAATTTTTTGATCGTTAAAAGATTGAATTTCGAAAGAAAAATGTAGTGATTCTCCAAGCTTTATTTTTGATTTATCCAGCTGAAAATTGTTGATTTCAACTTTTGGATTTTGGTCAAAACCCAGCAATGCAAAAGTTCGCGGATGACCTGCTTTTACCAACGACCTAATCGCTCGTTTTACGATCCAATTGGTGTGTGGGTTTTTCAAATCCCACCGACTCACAGTATCGAGCATGTATTCCGGATGATCTTTTGAAATGTCGTTGAGGTGGTTTCCGACAGATTTTTTAACGTACAATTCATCATCATCATTTAGAGTATCCAGAATCCGCGCTGTTTTTTTAGGATCTTTTATAATTTCATCCAACTTAAACGACCAGGGCAATCTCGGACGGCTTCCTTCGCTGGCTAGCCGCCGGACATGTACGTTTTCATGATTGGCCCATTTTTCCATTTCTTTTATCGTTTTTTGAAAATCTGCTTTAAGGTAGACTCGAATGGCAAATTCTGACGAAGAAAAAGAAGTTAGATATTTCAACGCTTCGAGGGATTGGTCAAAATATTCTAAACCAAATTTTTGAACAAAATTGGGCAAAACCATACCACCAAAGCCATTGATTTTTGGAGCTAACCCGTAAATAATTTTAAGGGTTTCAGGATACTTTTCGGGCAGATGATTTTTCAATGTTTCTGAAACCAATTCAAGGCGTTCCATCAGTTCAAGCTGTTGATAGTTTTTTTGAACATCCCTCAGAAACAATTCTTTGTTCACTTTTGGATAGATTTCAAATAAATCTTTTGTCAGTTTTTTATAAAAATCTGGATTAAAAAATTGGTCTTTTAATGGCTCCATCGAATTGTGAATAATTGAATGTTGTTATAATTTATGGGCATTTGAATTTGTTATACCGATTTACTTTTTTATCATTTTGAAAGCCTTCCCAAAATTGTCGATCAAATCACCGGCTAATAATGATTCTTCGCTTTGCGAGTTTTGAATAGCAATGTCTCCAGCCAAACCGTGTAGATAAACACCAAAAATCGCTGCTTCTTTCGAAGAATAACCTTGGGCGAGCAAGCCAATAAGTAATCCTGTCAAGACATCACCACTTCCTCCTGTTGCCATTCCGGGATTTCCAGTAGCATTAAAATAACAATTTCCATCAGGTGTAGCTATGCAAGTATTGGCACCTTTTAAGATGATAATCACTTTGAGTTCGACTGCTTTATTTCTTTGTAATTCGTTGCGTTCAAAATCGTTTTTTGTGCTTCCAAAAAGCCGTTCAAATTCTTTGGGATGTGGCGTTAAAATGCTGTTTTTAGGAAGCTGAGAAAATAAATCAGGGTTTTCTGATAAAATATTTAACGCATCTGCATCGAAAACTACAGGCACCATTGACGAATAAATTAGATCTCTTAATACTTTGATCGTCAGGTGTTTGTTGTCGATTCCACAGCCTATTCCAATGGTGTCGTAATTTGCTAGCTTTGGTAAAACAGTGATGTTGTATCCATCAGAATCGATACTGACCATAGCTTCAGGAATGCTGTTTTGTAAAATGGAATAAGCACATTTTGGGGCGTGGGTTGTTACCAATCCGGCACCACTTCGCAAGGCCGCTTTGGTTGCTAAAACTGCAGCGCCCACCTTTCCGGAACTTCCGACAATGAGCAAGGCATGGCCATACGTTCCTTTGTGATCAAATTTTTTCCGCTTTTTTAAAATAGATTTTACAAGATAATCATCCGTATAATAAAAAGGCGTTTCAAATTTTTCAATAAAAGATTTATCCAGGCCAATGCTTTGAAACTGCCAATCGCCAACGCGCAAACTGTTTTCAGGAAATAAAAAAGCCAACTTTGGCAATTCAAAACTTAGGGTATAATCAGCGTGAATCGAAATTCCAGCGGTATGTCTATCAGCAAAAAATCCAGACGGAATATCAATCGAAACAATCGTTGATGATTGTTTATTCAAATGCTCAATCAGCGTTGCCCAATATCCTTCAACCGGTCTGTTCAAACCGGAACCGAAAATGGCATCGATGACAATCGCCTGATTTGGAAGTTTGGGAAGAGGACTTTCTTTTACAAGTTCAACTACTGGGACAAGATTTCTTTTTGGGAGTTTTTTTAAATTCATTTCGAAATCTTTGGAGGTCGTTTTACTGATTTTGCACCAATATATTTTTACATTATAAAATCGATAATACAATAAACGAGCTACGGCCAAACCATCGCCACCGTTGTTGCCTGGCCCAACAAAAATGATTATTTCATTATCTTCAGCGGTAAATTTATTTGAAAACCAATGGACAAAAACTGCTGAGGCGCGTTCCATCAGATCGATAGATTCTATCGGTTCGTTTGCAATCGTAAATGCATCTAACGCTCTAATTTGCGAAGCAATGAGTATTTTCATTGATTTAGTATTATCTTGTGAGGTCTTTTTAGCTTCCAATTCTTAAAAAAGTAACAAAGCCTTTCTTGAAAGAGTTTACTTTCTCAACCTTTACTTTTGTGCAATTGCCAATAGAGTTATTCTATTTTAGTTTTAAAAAAAGGTTTTGCTAAAATAGTTTTTTTGATTCGACAAAGTGGTAAAAAAAAATGCTCAATTCTTTTTTCAAGGATTTAAAAATTATAGAACTTGCAAACGTGCTTGCAGGCCCTGCTGTTGGGTTGTTTTTCGCGGAACTTGGAGCGGAGGTTATAAAAATTGAAAATAAAACAACTGGCGGTGATGTTACCCGTAAATGGAAACTTCCAACTGAAGATAAAGAGAGCGATTATTCTGCTTATTATTGCTGTGTAAATTGGAAAAAGAAGTCGCTGCTGCTTGACCTAAGGAATATTGATGATCAACAAAAGGTTTTTGAATTTGTGAGGGACGCTGATATTGTAATCAGTAACTACAAAGCCGGTTCATCTGAAAAAATAGGAATGGATTATAAAACTTTGAAGGCGATTAATCCTAAAATTATTTTTGGGCAGATTACTGCTTTTGGCGAAAACAATAAAAAACCAGCCTTTGATATTGTTCTGCAAGCTGAAACCGGATTTCTTTATATGACAGGTGAAGCAGGCCGTGAGCCGGTAAGAATGCCAGTAGCATTAATCGATCTGATGGCTGCCCATCAATTAAAAGAAGCTATTTTGATAGCATTGCTCCATCGCGAAAAGACTGGTAAAGGGAGTTTTGTAATAACTTCATTGTTCGAAGCTGCTGTAGCTTCCCTTGCTAATCAGGCTACAAATTGGCTGATGGCGGACCATATACCCCAAAGAATGGGTAGCGCTCATCCTAATATTTCGCCATACGGGGATATTTTTCATACAAAAGATAATAAACTTCTTACGCTGGCAGTTGGAACTGAAAAACAATTTAAAGCCCTTTGTGAATGTTTGAACAAACCATTACTTTCAGAAGATAATCGATTTAAAACCAATGTGCTCCGTGTAAAAAACCGAGAACAATTAAAAACTGAATTAGCAACACTAATCCTCCTTTTTAATAGAAAAGATCTAAATGAAATATTTGGAAATAGGGGGGTACCGGCTGGAAATATTAACAACATGAAAGAAGTATTTGAACTACCTGAATCAAAGAAAATGATCCTTGAAGAAAAGATGCCTGATGGAAAAATGAGCAAACGAGTCAGAACCGTTGCGTTTCATGCAAAAATGTAAATTGAATAGCAGACGATACAACTTAAGCTTCAAATCATTGTGAAAAGTGAATGAAATTACTAAATTTAATTGAGCAACTAATTTATCAGATGCAAGCAAAATACACCCGATTACTATTTTTGACCTTCTTTATCTTTCTTTTTTCACTACAGAGTAAGGCTACTCATATTGTCGGCGGTGAAATGACTTATACCTGTCTTGGAAATAACCAATATGAAATTGAACTAAGGATTTTCAGGGATTGTGTCAATGGAAACCCCTATTTTGATACTTTTGCCAAAATCGGAATTTATCGCGGTGATTCCGATACCTTGTTGCTCGATAGCCTGTTTATTCCTTTTACATTTATGCGGGACGACACTTTAAATCCGGTGTTATATGATTCTTGTTTAGTAATACCTCCGGATGTATGCGTCCATACCACTTTTTATATTGATACGGTAACACTTCCGATAATTCCGGAGGGATATAAATTAATTTATCAGCGTTGTTGCCGGAATGGTACGATTAACAATATTGTTGCTCCTTTGAATACCGGTGCAACCTTCGGTGTCAATATTTCTGAAAAAGCTTTAAACGAATGTAATAGTAGCGCAAAATTTAACCAATGGCCACCCATTTATATATGTGCCAATGCTCCTATAAATTTTGATCAATCTGCTACTGATGTTGACGGAGATTCTATTGTTTATAGCCTTTGTACTCCCTTGGATGGAGCTACATTTGATGTTCCAGAACCAATTCCATCCGATCAAACTATCCCCAATCCGGTGGTTTGGATAGATCCTCCATACAATTTGGATAATGTGTTGGGTGGGATTCCATTAGCTATTGATGAAGATACCGGTTGGTTAACCGGTACGCCAAATACGGTTGGGCAATTTGTTGTCGGGATCTGTCTTGATGAATATCGAAATGGTGTTTTTATTTCTTCTACACGGCGAGATTTTCAGTATAATGTAGGAATATGTGGAGTAACCACAGCTGTTATTTTTGCACCAGATGTGCAATGCGATGACTTAAATGTTCATTTTGAGAATGGTAGCGAATATGCTGACGAATTTCTTTGGTACTTTGATTATCCCAACAACCCAAGCGCGATATCAACCTTGCCTGAGCCAAATTATACTTATCCAGATACCGGACTTTATACGGTAATGTTGGTTGCTGAACCCAACAACCCATTATGCAGAGATACTTCATTTGTTGAAGTTTATTTGCAGCATCCGACACTTACCGCAGAATACGACTATGAATTTATAGGATGTACAGATATTTTGATTATTGAAGTCACAGATCTTTCCTATGATACTTTTTCAACGATAGAATCATGGGACTGGGACCTCTGGGATAATGACGGAACACTTTTAGGAAGTTCTCAAGATCAAAATCCCTCGTTTTCGTTAACGACGAGTACAATCGTAACTTTAGAATTGACGGTTACCTCAGAAAATGGATGTCAGCATTTTCTTTCACAATCTTTTCCTGCAAATGTTTTTAGTTCTGATATATTACCTGACAACATCATTGTTTGCTTGGGGGATTCAGTGGAGATGAATCCTGATCCATATCTAAATGCAACTTATTTATGGTCACCTCCTTATGGATTGAGTGATACATTGGCTCCAAATCCATTGGCATTTCCTGACGTTTCAACAATTTACAATGTTTATGTTGTTAATGATTTTGATTGTGAAATATGGGATACGACTGAAGTTATTGTTCTTGATGATATCCCGGGTTTAAGTGGCTTTGCTGATCCGGATACGATTTATTTAGGACAAAGCACTCAATTGATTTCAACAAATAGCATTGATTATAGTTACGAATGGTTTCCTTCAAATAGCCTCAACGATCCTACAATTTACAATCCAATGGCTACTCCTTCGGAGACCACAGATTATACTTTGGTGGTGACTTCACCAAACGGTTGCACCAATAGCATTATTTTAAGAGTAGTTGTTTTAGATCCTATTTGCCTGGATCCGTATATCTTTTTACCCAATTCTTTCACTCCCAATAATGATGGCGAAAATGATCAGCTGCGCTTAATGGGGAATATTATTGATGAAATGTATCTTACAATTTATGATCGCTGGGGACAAAAAGTATTTGAATCGAATGATCAGAATATCGCTTGGGATGGATCATTTAAGGGGAAAGCACTGCCGCCTGATGTTTACGGTTATTATTTACAAGTGAAGTGTACTAATGGAGAAGAACTTTTTAAAAAAGGTAATATCGCTTTGCTGAAATAGTCTTGTTGTTCAAAAATAAAATATTGACGCTGCAAGACGCTGATTTTTATGATTTATTATGTTTGAATTTCCAGAGCAATCAAGACTTTTGAAAATACCTTGATTTAAGGTTTTTTACATTTGAACAACTTTAGTTTCTTTACAAAATCTCTATTTAAAATAATCTCTCATAAAGAGAAGCCAAACTTTACCTAAAAAGTTTGGCTTTTGTATTATTTCAATAGCTGAAAACCTAAGACTTTTTCTTATTGATTTCTAGTTGTTTCAACTTCATTTGTTCTCCAACCTGCTGCGATGCGACAAAGGAGGTCACCATTTGCGATAACATATCTGAGGCAGCAGTAGGTGCATTAGGAAGCAAAATTAAGTTGCTGTTTGTTTGTTCGCCCAGTGATTGCAAAGTATCATAATGTTGGGTGATTACAATCAAAGCAGAGGCTTCTTGCGAATTTATCCCAACCTGGTTGAGTACTTCAACAGATTCTTCCAAACCTTTGGCAATTTCACGTCTTTGGTCCGCGATACCTTGCCCTTGTAGTTTTTTACTTTCCGCTTCTGCTTTTGCTCGTGCTACAATTCGAATTTTTTCTGCTTCTCCTTCATACTCAGCCGCTAATTTTTCCCTTTCTGCGGCATTGATCCGGTTCATTGCATTTTTTACTTCCTGATCAGGGTCAATGTCTGTAACAAGTGCTTTTACAATACCATAACCATAATCGTTCATGGCTTCCTGTAATTCACGCATGATGGCAACAGCGATGTCATCTTTTCGCTCGAAAACATAATCCAGTTTTAGTTTTGGAACCTCTGCCCTAACTACATCAAAAACATAAGACGTGATCTGATCATGAGGATTTTCAAGTTTATAAAATGCATCATAAATCGCTTCATGGAGCACTTTGAATTGAACAGAAACTTTTAATTTGACAAAAACATCATCTTTGGTTTTGGTTTCGACAATAACATCCAGTTGTTGAACTTTCAAGCTGAGTCTTCCGGCGACCTGGTCAAATAAAGGTATTTTGAATTGCAGGCCAGCTGTTTTTATACTTTGGAATTTGCCAAACCGCTGGACAATTGCAGCGGTTTGCTGTCTCACCGTAAACAAGCCAGTAAAAACGATAACTATCCCTAAAAATATAAAAGGGATTAAATAAGTGATTTCCATAATTAGTTGATTTTATAATGATTTAATTTAATTCCTGAGGATCAATGATCTTTTTGAAGCTAATTGAAAAATGGCCATAGTTGCAACTATATACGACCTCGACGACTGGTTTCCTCGACGGGTATCACGAAAAACCAGATGTAATTTTTAAAATTAAAAGAGAGCCGGAAAGTGGTAATGATTAATTGGAAGGCGTTTGGTCCTTTGAAGTTTCAACAAAAAAGAATTCAACAGATTTCGGATTATAAATCAAGTTTTTGATTTCCGCTGGTTGATTGGTCACAATGACAGGAATCGTATTTTTTTCAATATTTAAAGGAATATTTTTTAAATCTACCTCGACAGTGAAATCAGCACCATGAATTTCATTATAATGACTAAGGCCAACTGTAAAACTCATTTTGATATTCTCCGGAAAAATTTTCAAACTATCCGGAGCATTTTTAACAATTACCGGAACAAAAACTTCTTTCTCAGTAACTTCTTCCACCTTCATATCAACATCAATTTCATTCATGCTCAAAGAAAGCTGGCTATTTACAGGTTGTACAAGAGATAATTTGTGAATACTACTTGATTGTATATTTTTTAAGGATAAAACTTCCGTTGGCCAATCTTGTAAACTTTCAATTGCAGTATGCGGCCCGGAAACAATAACACTGTCAGCAGATATCAAAAGACTGTCAAGCAAATGAAACCGTGGTGCAAATTCCAGCTCAGTCTTTAAAATGATCGGTACTTTCTTTTCTGCCTGATTTTCGATTTGCACATATATAAAATCTGTATTAACATCACTAGCCTCAATATTTGCAGGTATGACACTTTGAATTTTATCAATGATCAAGCTTGAATGAAAGGTTTGTGTAGGCAAATCAGAAAGATCAAAATTAATGACCGTGTTTTTGTTTTTTAAACTGTTTGAAATAAGATCCCAACCTTCGCCTTCCAATGTAGCCTTCACTATTTTCAAGGGAGGTTCAATGAACGTTTTCCCTTGAGGAAGAGAGTAACTTATTTCATAATCGCCAGTTGTTTTATACTTTTGCGATAACTTTACCAGTAGCCAAAAGATAAGAGCTATACCGATGCAAAACATCAGTATAGCTCTGTCTGAATTGTAAAAAGTTTTTATATCAGCTTTTGTTGGTCTTTTCATCGGTACTTGTGAGAAGGTCTGTCATTTCTTTTGAAATAGCACTTTTGTGGACTCTCAAAAAGGTTTTGGTATCAACTTGTAACGTAACAAAGTTGCCTTCTATTTTATTGATTTTTCCAACTATCCCGCTTGCTGTAACTACTTCGTTTCCTTTTTCTATTTGATCAACAAATTTTGTTTGTTCCTTTTGCTTTTTAGCCTGCGGACGAATCAGAAAAAAATAAAACACTGCAAATATCGCAACCATAAAAAGTATATTCATCGCCCCTGCTCCTCCACTTTGTAGTAAAATTAAGTTTGCCATCATAGTAAAATTAGTTAGATAGTTATTTTGGGATCACAGTCCCTTTGATTTGTAATATAGTTTGATTAGGATAAGTATTAGCTGAAATGGTTATTGGCTTCGCTTGTTGATCTTTTTTCCCTTTGCTGTCAAACTGAACAGAAATTTGGCCTTCTTCTCCCGGCTGAATCGGATCTTTTGGCCAGTCAGGAACGGTACATCCGCATGTAGAACGAGCGTCACTAATAACCAACGGTATTTTACCGGTGTTGGTAAATTTGTAATTATGAGTTACAATTTCCCCTTCATTGATTGTTCCGAAATCATAGCGGGTATTTTCAAAGGTCATTTTTGCAACGTTAACCGTATCAACTGGTTCATCTGCATTTACAGGACTCCTGATAATGTCAGAAATACTTGTCCCAGGATCTATTTTGATTTCAGTTACGCTATTTGTTTCATCATTGTTAACCGAAGAATCAAGATTATTACAGGCTACTATCATAAAAAAAGAGCACGATAGCATAAACACTTTCTTCATCTTAAAGTCTATTTTTCTTTAACAAGTTGGGTTAAATTGTCAATAATCCGTTTTTCTCAGCCTTCAAAAACAATTTCAAAAACTTCTTTATACCCAGATGATTAGCTGCATTTTTAAAACAGGAAACAGTCGACGAATATTTTTTTACCAGTTTAAAAAAGCGATCCAAAGGTAATTTTTTTTGGCAACAAATCGAAATTAAACCTTTTTATAAATGATCCTACAAACAGATAGAATTGCTGAACTAATTAAAAAAATGAACCAACTAAATCATACTTTATTTGCTGGTTAACTGTATTTGGCTATTTTTGTTTTTAAGCAGGCGTAAAAAATAATATGAAAACATTTTGACATTGCGAAATAATGGTATTCAACTAACTAAAAGGAATTGTTGGCGTTATTTTGAAATGTCTTAAAAAAAAATGGTTTCGTTTAATTTAGCCCAACAACTTAAGATTAATAAATACATGGAGCAACATAAATATAATTATGGTATAATTGGAAATTGTGCCTATCTGGCTTTGATCGATACCAATGCAAATGTAGGATGGATGTGTTGGCCGCGATTTGACAGCAGCTTTATTTTTGGAAGCCTGCTGGACGATAGGATCGGTGGCGAATATTCCGTTCAACCGGAATGGGACAATTATGAATCTTCGCAGGAATATCTTTTTAATACAAACATTCTGGAAACAACTTTTCATTGTGAAGATGGTAGCTTTAAAGTGGTAGACTTTGCTCCGCGGTTTTTTCAAAATGAACGCTATTACAAGCCTTTGATGCTTGTTAGAAAAATTGTTCCAATCGAAGGAACGCCCAGGATCAGGGTAAAATGTCAACCCAAAGGCAAATATGGTGAATTACAGCCTGAAAAGGTTTTTGGAAGCAATCATATTGCTTTTTTACAACTCGAATCCCAGGTCCGGCTTACCGCTAATATTCCATTGAGTTATATTGATAAGGAGCAAGCTTTTTTATTAAAAGAGGCTAAATATTGTGTACTGACCTGGGGTGCTCCTCTTGAGGCGCCTTTGGAATCAACTGTTGAGTCCTTCTTGGAAAAGACCTTAAAATATTGGCGCAATTGGGTATTAAACACTTCGACTGAAAATTTTCACCAGGAAAGTGTGATTCGTTCTGCGCTAACTTTAAAATTACATCAATATCAAGATACTGGTGCAATCATCGCCGCTGCGACAACAAGTTTGCCTGAATTTCCCGGAAGTGGCCGAAATTGGGATTATCGATTTTGCTGGTTGAGAGATGCACATTATACCATAAAAGCATTAAACGATTTAAGTCATTTCAGGATAATGGAAGATTATGTTTCTTTCATTGAAAATATCGTTTTGAGTGAAGATCGACGTTTTCATCCTTTATATCCAATCACCATTGATCGTGAGCCTGTTGAAAAAATACTACCACTCAAAGGGTATAAAAACGAACGCCCGGTCAGGATTGGCAACCAGGCGTATGAACATACCCAAAATGATGTTTACGGCCAAGTATTGGTTACGCTTTTGCCCTTGTTTTCTGATAAAAGAATGAAAACTCAGGTTCATGCCACTTTGATCAATTTGGTCAAACATTGCCTGGAAATGATTCAGGCGACCATGGAAGAACCAGACAACGGCCTCTGGGAATTCAGAGGGCTCTCACAATTGCATTGTTATACTTTTTTGTTTCATTGGGCAGGAAGTCATGCTGCTAAGAAAATTGCCAAATCGGTTGGTGATGAACAACTTTATAAACTAGCTGATCAATTGATTCAAACTTCCTCCGACATGATTGAATCTTGTTATGATAAAGAACGGGGAGTTTATACACAAGCTCAGGGTTCTAAAAACCTGGATGCTAGTTTATTGCAATTGATAAACATGGGATACCTTGAACCCGAAAGTGAAAAAACCAGGAAACATTTAAAAGTTTTAGAAGACGAGTTACGTACTGAATCGGGATTGTTTTATCGTTATAAACATATTGATGATTTTGGAGCCCCGGAGTCTACTTTTTTAATTTGTGCATATTGGTATGTTGAAGCATTGGCGAGAATGGGTAGAGTAGAAGAAGGAATAGAAATATTCGAAAATCTGCTTAAACATAGCAATCATCTGGGTTTGTTGAGTGAAGATATTCATGAAAAAAGTGGTAGCCAATGGGGCAATTTTCCTCAAACCTACAGCCATGTCGGATTGATTAACGCAGCGTTTACCATTTCAAAAAAACTGGATAAACCGAATTATTTTGAATAATGTTTTGAGAATAGCTATTAAAAAGGAACCATGAAATTTTTTCTAATTGGATTTATGGGAAGCGGAAAGACTTATGTGGGCAAACGCATTGCACAAGAGTTAAATATCCCCTTTTACGATTTGGACGAATACCTTGAAGAAAAAGAAGGAAAGCGGATCAGTGAAATTTTTCAAGAAAAGGGAGAAGAATATTTTCGACAAGCGGAGCGAATGTGCCTTAGAGATTTTGGAATAATCGGCGATGCTGTAATTGCTTGTGGCGGCGGAACTCCCTGCTTTTATGATAACCTTGACTGGATCAACGAAGCAGGTATATCGATTTACCTTCAAACACCGAATAAACTGTTAGTGGAAAGATTGTCAAAAGAACAGTCTCAACGTCCGTTAATTTCCGGGAAATCAAAAGCCGAACTTCATCAATTTATTGAAGAAAAAATAAAGGAACGAGCGCCTTTTTATAAAAAGGCAAATGTCATTTATCATCAACACAACGAAGATGATGATGTTGTCGGCGAAATATTATCACACCTTAGCCATATTACCGGCCAATAAGCTTAAAATAAAAAACCCGACTAAAAATATTCAGCCGGGTTTTTAAATTATATTTCAATGTAACTATTTTTCTTCCGATAGTTCGACCACAAATCCATCTAATTTTTTATTCTTCTTTAATTCTTTTTTATAGCTTTCAGCAGTTGGCCGATCCGGAAAAGGGCCTAAAATGAGTTTGTAAACCGGTTTGTCATCTTTTCCTTTTTCCACGCTTACCAGAATATTATTAAACCAACTTTCCTGTAATTCAGCAACCTGTTTCATTACATTTTCATATTGTGTCAATGAAGCAACCTGAACGCCATATCCAGATCGAGCAGGACGGACTAACTGGACTTTGTACAAATCGTAGGGTTTGTAATCCGAACCACGAACTTTGGTGTAAACATTTTCGGAAGCAACTGACTTTGCAGTTGGTGCTTCT
Source organism: Saprospiraceae bacterium (assembly GCA_965220465.1). GTDB lineage: Bacteria > Bacteroidota > Bacteroidia > Chitinophagales > Saprospiraceae > JAHDHW01. Next base: position 242,726 of record CBDCPZ010000018.1, read on the forward strand.
TTTACCGGGACCGTTAAATCAGGAACCCTTTTTTTGACTGGTTTTTCTTTTACCTCCTCAACAATAGCTGATGTTTCAGGTATACCAACAGATCGGTTTGAAAATTCAGTTGGTATTGGTTCTTCGACAATTTTCTTTGGTTCATTTACCTTTAAGGTTGAAAGGTCAGGCTGATTATTGGGGCTTGGTTGAGAAGAAGAAATCTCTCCGGATTGTTTTTCGCCAACGACTTCAATTTTCACTTCAGCGTGTCCATCTCTTATTAAATCCAGTTTTTCAGCCGCTGCCCTCGAAACATCAACGATCCGGCCTTTGATATAAGGGCCTCTGTCATTGATTCGGACTTTTACCGTTTTTTTATTATCAAGCCGAGTAATGAGTATTATAGTGCCAAACTTTAGAGATTTGTGCGCTCCTGTAAGTTTGTTTTTATCATACAATTCCCCACTTGCAGTTTTTTTACCTTGAAATTTATCAGAATAATAAGAAGCTGTTCCGAATTCTTCAACATCGACATTGGCTTTAGTGGAAAATGTAAAGGATAAGCAAAAGAGGACTAACATTAAATAGTTTCTCATAATATTGTTTTTAGTGAATCATAATATTATCAAAATTAGACATTTATCTTTTAACGAACAAAAAATTAATGTTATTCTGCATTTGATGGATATTAAAAACAAAGAATTTTAAACGAAAATTAAATGTTTTTAAGCGTATTATCGGATTGATATTCAATTTTTAAACCAAACTTCTGTAGCCACAATTAATAATTCTTTTGTAACAAGAGTTTGTTGTATAGAATTAGGTTTTTTTAAAGGAAAGGCATTAGCATTATATTTTTGAACTTTCCAACCCCTTTTTTTGTAATTTTGTTGATTAATTTTACAACCACTATTTTTAAATGGTAGTTGTTTTTATAGAAATGTTATCAGCGGTAATAATTAATTCGCTTATAATTTTAAATAACCATATTTGGGAAATGAGTAAAAAGGGAAGAGTTTTAGTAGCCATGAGTGGTGGTATCGACAGCACAGTTGCAGCAATGATGCTGCATGAAGAAGGCTATGAGGTAGTTGGAATTACGATGAAAACCTGGGATTATGCCAACTCTGGCGGATCGAGTAAAGAGACTGGATGCTGTAGTCTGGATTCAATAAATGATGCAAGAAATGTAGCTGTAAATGTTGGTTTTCACCACTTTATTGTAGATATCAGGGAAGAATTTGGCGATTATGTCATCGACAATTTTGTGGAAGAATATATTGCAGGACGAACACCAAACCCATGCGTTTTGTGTAATACACACATCAAATGGAGTTCCTTGCTAAAAAGAGCTGACTCTTTAGATTGTGAATTTATCGCAACGGGACATTATGCAAAAATCGCCGAGCTAAACGGCAGAAAGTATATTTCGAAAGGAAAAGATGATCGAAAGGACCAATCATATGTGCTTTGGGGACTGAACCAGGAATGTTTGGATCGCAGTAATTTTCCTCTTGGAGGGTTTACCAAGCCTGAAGTTCGTCAAATGGCTTATGATTTTGGATATGCTGAATTGTCAAAAAAAGCAGAGAGTTACGAGATTTGTTTTGTCCCGGATAACGACTACAGAGGTTTTCTCAAAAGAAGAATTACTGGACTGGAAGAAAGAGTCAAAGGAGGGAATTTTGTAAGCGCTGCCGGAACTGTTTTAGGACAACATGAAGGCTACCCTTTTTATACGATTGGGCAGCGAAAAGGTTTGGGCCTGGCTTTTGGTGAACCCATGTATGTCACTGAAATTCAACCGGATACCAATACTGTTGTACTTGGAAAAGTGGATGAACTTTTGAGAAACGGGATGGCTGTTTCGCAAATTAACTCAATGAAATATCCGGTTATCCCTGAAGGGATGGAAGCAATCACTCAAATCCGTTACAATGATCGTGGAACATTGAGTAGTTTGTCTAATAAAGGAGACAAAGTTGAGGTTCAGTTTCATGCCAATGTAAAAGGTGTCGCTCCTGGACAATCCGCAGTCTTTTACGAAGGAGATGATGTGATTGGAGGAGGAATTATTTATAATAGTTATACAGGAAATTAAGTTTTACCTGTTGGTTTTTGAACACAGTTGTTTTAGCTTTTAAAAACAATTCAGTTAACCGATATTGGCGTATTCTTTGCCTTTTTTACGATAAGTACATAGTTTAACCGATATTGAAAAAAAGTCTTCAAATGATAAAGCATAGTTTGATCTTATTTTTATTGGCTTCCACAATAATTCTTTTTCAAGGTTGTAAAGGCAGTTCAACTTATGAAGATTTTCAAGTTGATTTTGGGTATGATTATTTTCCAATTGAAATTGGTAAATACAGAACTTATGTTGTAGACTCAACTTTATATGATATTGGTGATAATGAAATAATTATCGTATCAAATAGTCGCACTTTTGTCAAACATTTAGTTGCAGATACGATTACGGATAATCTTGGAAGACTTGCCTATAAAATTGAACGATACGAGCGATTGAGCGATACTCTTGACTGGGAAATTAAAGATATTTGGATTGCTCTCCGGACTGATAAAGGAGCTGAATGGATTGAAGAAAATTTGCGGTTTCTAAAAATGGTTTTTCCACTAAAGCAAGGCGTAGATTGGGATGGAAATCGATATATTGATATCACCACGATTATACCGATTGCAGGAGAAAGCGTTGAAGTGTTTAAGTCCTGGGCTTACGAAGTACTTTCTGTTGATGAAAGTGAACTTATCGGTGATTTGGCTTTTGAAAATGTCGCAACTATTTCACAGGCAAATAGTGAAAACCTCATAGAATTGCGGTATTCGCTTGAAAAATATGCAAAAGATATTGGTCTGGTTTACCGGGAAATGAAAATTCTTGACACCCAATGTATCATCGACTGTGTAGACGATACCTGGGAAGAAAAAGCAGAAAAAGGTTTTATTTTAACGGAACAGATTATTGATTGGAATTAAAAAATGGAGTTGATTTTCAACCACTAAACAAAAAGACTTAGCAAGTCTGATCAACCACGATTTTCCATTCCCCTTTGATTTTTTTCCAAACCAATAAAAAGATACCTTCAAGATCGCCGATCTCTCGTTTTAAGTGAAATTTTCCAACCAAAGTAATCACTTTTTTGCTTCGCCGATCCACTTGAATAATATCGAAAGAAAGTTGCCCCATCGCCTGAAGGTCAGGATAGCTCTTTTTGTATCTGTCCAAAGTTTTCTGCCAGCCATAGATTATCCCATTTGAACCGATGAATTGCAGATTGTCCGACTTCCAATAATATTCCATAAAAGCATCAATATTTCCTTCGTTCCATGCTTTTGATTGCAATTGAAGAATTGCTTTAACTTTTTCAAAATCTTTATCATTTTGTGCAAAAAGATTCCAGCTGATTAGCAGAGTTAATGGTATTAAAAGTAATTTTAGGTTTTTCATTTTTTGTTATTTAAGTTTTTTTTCTTGAATCACGCTAACACACTGATCATTTCCTAAATATATGCAAAACTATATTCTTATCGGTAATACCCGAAAATCCTATGGTGTAAAAGGAGAAATGAAACTGCAAATCAATGATGAATTTCTCGAAGATATTTTCAATTTAAAAGTGGTCTTTTTAAAAATAAATGGAAAACAAGTTCCTTACTTTATTGAATCTGTAAGAGTTAGAAATGCACCAATCATTAAATTTGAAGATATAAATTCTCCGGAGGAAACTAATGCCATTTCTTCCATGGAAATCTATGCGCGCGAGGAAGACTTGATCCCGGAGGAGGATCGACTATTTGAAGCTGAGGGTTTGGAATTTGAAAAATATAAAGGTTATACGATTATTGATATTGAAAAAGGAAGGGTAGGAGTGATCAAAGAAATTGTCGAATTTCCACAACAAGAAATGGCCATTGTTGATTATGAAAAACGGGAAATATTAATTCCGTTGAATCACGAATTAATCAATTCCATTGATGATGTAAAAAAAGAAATGACTTTAAATTTACCGGACGGGTTGTTGGATTTATAAACCAACGTCTAAGATAATCAACTCAGCCATTTTGGAACTGCGTTCGCCATTCCGGCATTATAGACGAAAATGGTAGTGTTTAATTCACCAGAAACTTCATTTAACCAATCTGCAATATTAGATTCCTCTCCTACCGCGGGTAATCTAAGTCCAAGAAATACAATTTCCGAATTAATGCTCCTTTCCTTGATGATGTCTTTTATATTCTTTTGACCCTGGACCAAAATTTCGACATTTGCATTTATTCGGGCCTTTGGCAATTGATTTTCAATATAATCTTTAAGTGAATTAATTTCATTTTCGTTTTGAACAATAGAAGCGATTTCGATTTTATAATTTTTGTAATCTCTGTGGAGTTGTAATAAATAAGCGAGCAAAAGCATTAAATCAGCATTTAGCTCTTTTCCTCCCCACCAGATGGTAATTTTCTTTTCCTTTTTCTGTTCAATTGTTTTATTACCAAATCGGACAAACAAGATATTTTTTCCTGAACGAGCTAATTTTCTCAGATTTCCCAGCTGTTTAATCCTTCCATCAGCACTTTCTGACCATCCTTCCATGATTGTATTGGATTTCATTCCGGCTATGCCATGTGCTTTCGCAATTTCCTGGATTCCATTTTTAATATCTGTGACGACATTTACTTCACAAAAAGCCTCGATCCCAAATTGTTGAATGGATTGTCGCATTTCAGATCGTTTCCCTTCGAGTGTTGTAAAATTTATATATTCATCAAGGATCACAAGCTGGGATATGGTAAAAACCCCTTTGTTTTGGCTAATCGCGGCGCCCAATTTTACAAGAGAAAGCCGTTCGTTAATATCTTTTGCAAATAATAGAATTTGTGGTCGCCAGTTTCGCGGATTTTTCTTTTGCCTGCTATGGTTTAATAAAGCTCTTTTAGCAATATTTAGCCACAACCCTGTGCCTACATCTCCCCATTGCTGTTCGAGTGACCGGCGCCTTAAAAAAGCGTAAATGGAAATTTCAATGATAACGGCGGCAACACATGCGATAGGACTAATCAAAAACATGACAAAAATAGCCCCGAATGCCCCAAGCAATGAAACGAACCAAGGAACCCTAATTTTTGGTCGGTAGGAGGGTTCTGAAACTAATACTTCAAGAGCTGCGCTCAAATTGACAGCAACATATAATGTAAGGAATAAAACAGAAACTAGAACAGCAACAGTATTCAGGCCTCCTAAAAACACAGCAGACAATGCAACTGCTCCGGTGATCCAAGTTGCTATTGTAGGTTGTCCGGTTTTTGAGACTTTTGAAAATACTTTTGGAGCAAGGCCGTCTGCAGACAATGCCTGAAGTACTCTGGGGCCATTAAGGATACTTCCAAAAGCGGAAGAAAGTATCGCTCCAATCACTGCCGGAAATATAAAAAAACCACCCAACAATGCAATTTTAACCCAATTATCAATGCCTTGTGAAGCATTCAACAAATCGGTTTCACTCACTATCGCCGAGCTTGAAATAATTACGGGAATGAGTAAATAAACAAGCAAACAAGTCAATACGGCTCCTAAGGTTCCAATTGGAATCGATTTTTTGGGATCTTTCAAATCGCCACTCATTCCAATTCCAGCCGTAAATCCGGTAACAGCAGGAAAAAATACCGCAAATACATACCAAAACCCTTCAGGTGCAGTCGTATAATTAGCGTTTATTTCAGGTGCTTTTAGTGGACCGGACAATCCTCCAATGATCAAAGCTAATATCGATAGCCCGACGAGGATCAAAATAGGGATTTGAGATTTTAATACAAGCGCAGCACTTTTTCCTGACAAAAGGGTGATGAGAACAATAATTGATGCAGTGATCAATTGGATGGCATAATCTGGAACAGGTCCCCACGCCTCCGGCCAAAAAATAATCAATGTTTCAGCAAGCCCAAAGCAATAAAATGTTACACTTAAAGTTCGACAAAAATAGAGTGGAATACCAATTGCACCACCCAATTCTACTCCCAAACTTCTCGAAATCATATAATATTCACCGCCTACACCGACAAGCATATTTGTCGCAATGGCAGATGCGCTCAAGCCGGTTATAAAAGTGATGGAACTGGCCATTAAAACGATGACAAAAGTCCAAAGAAGACCTACATTTCCGACGACCCATCCAAAACGCAAATACATGATCAAACCAAGAATGGTCAACACACTTGGGGTGAAAACACCTAAGAATGTTCCAAACTTTTTTTGATTAATAGTATTTTTTTCTTTGTTGTTGCTATCCATGTTTTAGTGGTGGATCATTTTAAAATATCACAGGAGTTTCGAGCTAATATTTTGAAAGATATGTTTTTTTAATCATTCTTTTTACCGTATTTTTTTATTTATTTCCTGTCTTGTTAACATTTAAAATATTGCTACTTTTTTCATTTGTAAATTACAAAAGAGGCGTCAATAAGCGGCAAAGAGAATTAAGGAATTTTTCTTTAGTAGATTGGTTTTCTATTTCTAACATCGTGAGACGATTACATTCTTCTAAGTCATGGTCAAAATTTTTGTTTATCTGGATGGCCAATTTTTGATCATAAACTAAAGCTGACGCTTCAAAGTTGATGTAAAAACTTCTCATGTCTGCATTTAAGGAGCCGACAAAAGAAACTTCTTCGTCAATCGATAAAGTTTTGGAATGAACAAATCCTTTTTGATAAAGATAAACCTCGACGTTATTTTCAACCAAACTTTTTAAATAAGAAAAGGAGGCTCTCTGAACAATTTTTGAATCGCATACTCCCGGAATCATCAATTGTACTTTAACTCCTGAATTTGCAGCATTTATCAAAGCCCCACTCAACTCATCACTCGGAATATAATATGGATTTGCAATCCGAATATTTTTCTTAGCCTGATAAATCATTGAGATCATCGTATCCATTCCATATGGGCGAGGAGATAACGGCCCCGAAGTAACGATCGACACATACGAATCTTCTTCAAAATGATCGTTGTTAATGAAATAGGGTTTTTCAAAAGGAATCGTTTCTCTGCTTACGAACTTCCAACCGTTCATAAATACAAATTGAAGCGAATTGACAGATGGCCCTTCAATTTTCAAATGAGTGTCGCGCCAATAAAGCTGATCCTTTTTTTTGTTCCAATATTTGTTGCTGATATTCATGCCTCCAATGAATCCTGTCTTTCCATCAACGACAATTATTTTGCGGTGATCGCGGTAATTAGAAGAAGCAAGATTTGAAAAACGAACAGGCATAAATTCATGAAACGCAATATTATTTTCTCGGCATATTTTTTTGAATTTCATTAACTTCCGGGAGCCTAGCCCATCAACAAATAGCCTAATTTCAATCCCCTGCTTGGCTTTTTCAATCAAAATAGACAGCAGTTCATTACCTAGTTCATCTTCCGCTAAAATATAATATTCCATGTGGATATGATGCTCCGCATTTCTTAAAACTTCAAAAACCTCCGGAAACTTTTCTTCACCATTTTTTAAGACGGTTACTCTGTTTTGTCCGAAGGTCAGGGAGTTCTTCTGATTGAAAAGCTTTAGAGGAATTCTGCCTAATTGTCCGTATTTCTGATCGAGTGTTGAAAAAATATTTTTCTGTTCTTTGTTAATTTGTTGCCAGAATTGATCTGTTTTATAATTTTCCCAGCTTGCTTTCTTTTTGAATTTCAATTGTTTGCGAAAATCCCGCCCAAAAAAATAAAATACGACCAACCCAATAATTGGCAATACCACTAAAAGCAAAAGATAAGCGGTAGCTTTTGCAGGATTCCTATTTTCGATGAGGACAGTGAGGAACACACCGACCAATGCTAAAGTCATTGGTACCCAATACCAATGAACGGTAAGATCGATAAGGTATAAAAGTGTTTCCCTCATATGCATCCAAAGTAATGAGATTTAAAGCTAAATCCCATAAATTCCTAAAAAAATCTATACTCTTAAAGATACCTCGGCAAAGGACATAAATTGGCTTGGTAGTAATAATGATTTGAAAATGGTTTACTTCAAAATCTTGTTGGAAGTTCACTTAATTCAATGTTCAAAATTAACTCACAATTGTCCTTACTAAAAAATATAGTTCTAGATTACGGTTTTGAAGATATTTGGATAAAAGTTCGGGTAAAAGAGTAACTCTTTTCGCTGTTTTCAATAGTATGGAAAATGAACAAACCCTTTGAAAATCATTGATTTTCAAAGGGTTTGTTATTAAAATAAATCAATCGACTAGCAATTTTCAGGGCGATCTCCGATTCCTGATGCAACCCATAGCTCCTTTAATCTTTTTTCATAAAAATCGAGCAACAAATTGGTGATATTCAATTCGATTTCGATGCGACGATATTCACCTCCTTTTTCAGAAGAAGGATGCTCGTAAGCGCCGATGGTGATCGGAACACCCATGAAATCCAATTGATGTTTGACCGTCCAGGCTCTCGCGATTCCCAGTTCCATATTACTGCGGAGCGAGTTAGTCAACTCCCGATCAGTTGTCTTTTCCAAAGTGTCCTGACCGATAAAATGCGTGTATGGCGTTCCTTCTGGAATATCAAGTGATTTTTTATAACGGGCGCCCTTAAATTCATGGCCATCGGTGTGTCCTTCCAGGTAAATGAAAAAATCCTCTTTGCAGCGCATATTTGCTTCGCAATACTTTTGAAGGACTTCGTTGTCTACCCAGGAAGCTATTTTTTTATAATATTCGGGATCTCCCATTTTAGCCAAATCGATTTCCTGGCAAAGAAAAGTTGTGATTACGTATTTGATCCCAATATTTCCCAGAGGATTGTAAACAACGGTAGTTGGACAAGGCTGCTGATCACTGTTGAGGTCTCCTTCCATAATCAAAGCTGAAGCAGGGCCAAATCTTTCCCGTTCCGCATGGGTTTCTTTTCGAGCTTGCAAAATCAGCTCCCAATAACGGCAATCCCAAATTTCCTGTCTCAAACGAAGCACACGACAAGCTAGTTCATCATCAAATTGAAGGTTGTGTTTTTTCTGAAAATCATCGATAAGATTCAGATATTGCTGCCCTTTTTTACATTCGTTCATCATTCCTTTGATCGTCCATGACTTGACCTGAGCGATTTTGTCGCAATAAAAACCAGCCAGGCTATATGCTTCTAAAAGGGTATCGTTGTTTTGAACGAATGTCCCCCACAAAGCTTCCAACGCTAAAAAATCTTCATGGTAGTTTTCGAGTTTATCTTCCAATTTTGCAATCTTGTCTATAGTTGTATTGTCCAAAGTAGGATTGAATTCTCTTTGAACCTGAGCAATCTTATCGAGCATTTCATTACCTTTTTCACAGGCGTTGATTGTTCCGTAGATTGTATATGCTTTGATTTGCGCATCTTTTTCACAATATTCAAACATATACTCAATGTTGCTCTTCAAAGTATCCGAAGGAACAAATTCGCTCCATGCTTTGTTGAGGCTGACAAGATCGCCATTGTATCTTCCCACTTCTGATTCCAGCCACTTAATTTTTTTGCCCAGGTCAGCGGGAATTGGTTGCGTATTGCCTTCTTTTAAATTGTTTATCTTTTTTAGGTTTTCAGCACCATAAACACAAACATCGACTGCTGCCCGAAGCATATATTCTTTCATATTTGGAATTGGGTTACACTCAATCAAAGGCAATTCGATGTCGGTTCCTTTTGAAACATCGGTGTCCACATAATCCTTCCATGCTGCAGCCAGCGGAGGCAGATCAATAAAAAGCTGCTTCATATTTTTTACACGAGGCTCAAGACCGTTTACATCCTTGATATTCAGGGTAGTACGTTCTGCTAACTTAAGTACTCTGTTTTCGAAATTGGCTTTTGCTCCGGCTATATCTCCTTTGCAATAAAGCGCATGCGCCTTCATGTAATCATACTTTGCGAGAGTTCCTTTTTCGCAGACTTTAACTGCTCCAAGTTTTTCAAGATCGTCGAGCGTTACGTTTTCATATTTTAAAAAATTTAGCCATTGGTTTTCAACCTTGTAATACGTTTTTGTATTATCCGTTAGTTTTTCATACCGTTCTTTGAAGCCGGGGATTTTGTTGTAAATAATATCTCCGGTACTTTCAATCTCCCTCATAAATTTTTCTGCTTTTTCCACTTCATCAGCACAAAAAGCTACTGTTCCAAACATGAGGCAATATTTTGCATAATCCTCCTTCAAATCTTTTGAAGGTTGTGTGATTTCACTGATATCAACAGTTAGCGGGTCGGCAAGAAATTCCTTCCAGGTACTTTCAAAGTTGACAAACTGAGCAGTTGAAATTGTTGAAAAAGAAAGAAGACAAATAAAAAGACTTAAAAAAAGGCGAAAAAAGTGAGTCATAATTTGAATTGTTTTGAGGATGATTTTCCTCACCGGTTTATGAATCTGTAAAGAAAGTATTTTTTTTATTAAAAAATAAAAATCGTCTTTTACTAAAATAAAATAATTCTAAAAGAATCTTTTTTGTGACTTACAAGTGGAACGAATTTGTATGCTTGAAAATGCTGACTATTTTCAATCTTTTTTTTAATAGAGTATTAAAAATACAAAGCCCGAACGAGATTTAACCCGTTCTGGCATTGCGTTTTATATTTAGTTAAGGAGTTTTAAGAAATACTTTTTCGATACCTGTCTGGTCCTTTTGCGGATCCATCTTTTTACTACTGAGGTTTTGAAAAAAGAATATCGACAACAATATAACCAGGATCGGTAATCCAATATTTTTTATAATATGATTAATGAAATTAATAATAGTCAGTGCAACGAAAAGCGTTTCAAGACTGAAAGTTTTATTTATTTTGTTTTTCATCATAATATATTTTTTAGGATTATTTGGCTGTTTTATTTAATATAAACTTACCTGAAAATAAATATTGATCCTTCTCAGGCAATGGATGGAAACTGGCTGCCTGAACATCTCTGAAAAGCCTTTCAATTCCAAATATTCGGAAAAAACTCTGACCTCCGATGATTTCCATTGCTTTATTTACGGTGTTAACACATGCGCTGGCAACCAAAGTTTTACGGCTCAAAATGTCATTTCCCATTTTATGATTTGGCGTAAAATCAAAGTCGTTGGCTTTTGCGATCATATCTTTGAGTAATACCTGAGCTAATGTGAGCTGGTTGTGCATCTCCCCCAAAGTGAAAGGCAATTGATCTTTTTTGAACTTACTGGCTTTAGCTTTGTCGATTGCGATTTGCGTTGCTTTTTCAGCAATTCCTACATAAACCGACATAATTAGCGGCAATGCAACGGCCAAAATAACATTCCATGACTGGTTCAATTCACCTTGCTTTCTTTTCAAGGCAATGGCTGATTCAGGTACAAATACTTTGTTTAATTGCACGGTATGAGAACCCGTTGCTCGCATTCCCAAAGTTTTCCAGTTGTTGATGACTTTTACACCTTTTGAAGAAAATGGAACCGGAAAATGCAATACCAAATCTCCTTCAATAGGATCATGATATCGGGCACTTGTGATCATAATATCTCCAACAGCTGACTGACTCGCAAAAACTTTATTTGCTGTTAATTCATAGCCTCCTTCAACTTTTGTCATTTCTCCATTGGATTCTAACCAATCTCTGGCACCGGTGCTAACAAGTATCAATTGCTCGTTGACTACTTTTTTCAGTAAAGCTTCACCACCTTTGCCATGTGAGTATTTCCAAACGGTTGCTGCGATCAGATGCTGGTGCATTGACAATGCGAGCCCTGTCGACCCATCGTAACTTCCAATAATTTTTAAAAAGTCAGCCATTTTGCTATGAGAAACACCTCCTCCGCCTAGTTCCCGTGGAACCATGGCCGAAAACACTCTGAACTTTTTTAAATCTTCATAATTTTCGTACACAAAAGAATCTGTGTCATCGTATTCCGCAGATCTTGATTCAAAACCTTTTCCCAGCTTGTGAGCCAGTTTTAAAAAGTTGTTTTTATAATGATAAAAAGAGACAGCCTTAGAATTTTTATTGATTGCATTTATTGATATCGGTTGCATGATTTTATTTTTTGTGGTTATTAAAATAGATTATGAAGCAAAAATAAGAGAACAACTCCTTGTAGTAAATACAATTCGATTGAAGAGCCGACTTAGCTGAGCGAAAAGGTTGTTATTTTGAGTTGATGAAAATGAAAGATTAAAGCTCCCTTCTGTAAAAATGCGCCGGAAGATTTTGCCAGGTAGTAATCTCTGATAGGGTAAGTCCGTGTTTAGTTAGAAGTCGAATGGAAGCATCATTTTCAGGGTCAACAATTGCCATAAGCCTTTCAACCAAAGGATTTGCTTTTGCCAACTCAACCATTGTGGTAGTCAATTCAGTGCCATAGCCTACACCCCAAAATTTTGGAAGAATGGAGTAGCCCAGTTCAGCCTCTCCGTCTTTTATAAAAGTGATTTTTGAAAGCCCGATGTATTCATTCGAGTGGATTATGCGGACTGAAAAAACGCCTATTTTGGGATATTGGTTATTGATTTCAATTACCTTTTGAAATTTATCTTTTGCTTCTTCAAGCGTGTAAGGTTTCCCTGTGGTATAGCGCATCACCTCAACTTTCGAGACCAAATCGTAATAATCTTGAAAGTCTTCTTCAGCAAATTTAGTGTATTTCAATCTTGCAGATAACAATGACATTTTGTAAAGATAAATGTTTTGTTTTCAAAAAATACCCCGAACATCAAATTGATTGTTCAGGGTATTTTATTTAATTATTAGATTTTTTTAATCGAATTTTTAAGTAGCACTGACGGGATCCCCGTATTTGTTAAGGAATTTTTCCGTTTTTGCGCTTTCAATTTTATTGATAATTCGGTCTGATTCGTGTTTATCTCTCACCACTTTGGCGACCGTAAAACAGGAGGTTACGCTAAAAAAGTAGGTCATGGCTAAAAATCCTTTAACGCCGAAATCTGCCGGAATGTAGAAAATCCCGACTGCCATTCCGACAAAAGAAATAGCAAATGCGATCCACGCCATGTTGTAAAAAGACCTTGTGTTGTTGCTTTCATACATGTAACTCATAATAAATCAAATTTAGTTAAATAATAAAATTGACTTTCGTGAGTCGTTTTTTAAAACTGTTATAAATACAAACTCAGGTAAATATATGTTTTGCGAATTAGGTATTTAGCTGCTTTGTCAACTTTTCTTAAGTTGATTAAAAGGCTAAACAACTTCATTATAAAAATTGAAGTATGAAAATTTAATTTTGTACATTTCAGATTGCGTATAATTAATTTTTTAAAATTCAGAATATTCATTTATGAAACTGCTCAAATCAATTATTTATGTGTCGATTGTTATTGTATTGTTTTTAAGTTCATGCAATGTTCCAAAAGAAGATGGAAAGGAATTTCAACAAAACCTGCAATCTGTAGTATCGATAGACGATATAAGTTTTTCAACAGGTCAGACTGTTTATGTGCCGGTTTATTCTCAGATTTATTCAGCATATCCTGTGAAGGAAGGTAGCAGGATAAACCTGGCGGTAACCCTCTCTATTCGCAATACCGACATCGAGAAAACAATAATCATCAAGTCAGTAAAATATTACGACAACAATGGTAAATTTTTAAAAGATTATATCGAGCAGCCAATTAAACTATCCCAAATGGCCTCAATTTCTTTTAACATAAAACAGAATAATGAAGTCGAAGGGATTGGATCTAATTTCATCGTTGAATGGGGTGCTGAAGAAACCGTTCATGAACCCTATATTGAAGCCATTATGATTGGCACTCACGGAAACTTTGGATTTTCATGGAAAAGTTCCGGTCATGTTTTGAAATAAATTTGAGACAAACTGCATTAACACCTTATTCGTTTAATTTTTAGGCGAAATTGTAGGAATAACTACAATTTTTCTAGCATCTTTACTGCGTTTGAATTATTCGGATCTATTTCTAAAGATTTTTTAAAATTTAATTTTGCCAATTGTTTTTTACCACTCATCATGTAAGCTTCTCCGAGACTATCGTATGCATTTGAAGAATCCGGATAATAATCAGTATTAAATTGGAACAAAGTAATTGCAATTGTAAATTCCTTTTTGGCCAGATAATAATAGCCCAAATAGTTTATGTAAGGTTCATTGATTGCGCAAGAGGAATAATATTTTTCCAGAGTATTTCTTACTTTTTCATGTTGTTCATCTTCATGAATCAATGTGGCTTCTTTAAGAGTTCTTCGAATCTCAGAATAAACCACATTTAAGTCAGTGGGTGCAGTTTCCATAGGCAAAAGGCGAAATTCACGACTTTCCCAGTTAAGAGCAGCTACTTCACCTGAAATATAATAACTTACTTTAAGTTCTGTTGGTGGAGAGATATATTCTCCTATTGGCCAATCGATCAAAAAGACATCTTTTTTTAAAGGAAGAAGAGGTGCATCGTAAGTTCCATAACGAGCCCATAATTGACCATCTGAATTCAAATATGCTGTGAAATGCCCTAATCTGGGATTGTGGTAAGTTCCAGTAAAAGATTTCGGTTGGAAATTCCAATGATCAGGATTGGAAGCGGCTTTTTCCAACATTTCATCTTTTCTACTAAGAAATTTGGTGGATCTTTCTTTGTGCTTATCAACATCTTCGAGCCATTTTTGTATAATTTCTTGGTATTTGGTATCGAGATTTTCTTTCCCAAGCAGGTAATCATAAATATAAGCAGCTACAATATGTGGAAGTCGTGCCCCGTGGTCTAATTCATTGCTTAAAGCAACCACTCCAATTTTCTTGTTTGGCATGAACGAAACATGAGCCATATATCCGTCAAAACTGCCAAAATGATGAATCAATGTATCTGACTCATAGTTGGAACGATACCAGCCAAGTCCATAAGCATAACGGTGAAAAAGAAAATAATCTCTGTCTAAAGTTACATGGGGTTTTTGTACCCGTTGGATTACCTCTGAAGGAATCACCTGTTTTTCCCCCAATTGACCATTGTTCATATTGACTAACAGCCATTTAGCTAAATCTTCAGGAGAACTTACTATCCCACCGGCAGATTGCATTTGACCATCCGATTTTAATGGAAGAAGTTTCTGTCCATTTTGCTTCCATAAATACGGAAGGGCAATTTCTTTTTTAATGGCTTCAGACATATAAGGGGTTGTATTGTCCATATCAATTGGCTGTAAAACTTCAATTTCTACAATTTCTTGCCAAGGTTCTTTAAATTGTTTTTCGAGGATCGTCGAAAGGATATTGTAACCCAGATTGGAATAAGAAAATCCAGGTCGCCCGGCTGTGCTAAAATCATAAAGTATTCTGTCATGATCTTCATGTGATAGCTGGTCAATAAAAGCAGATTGGTATTGAATACCACTATTGTTAATTCCATGTTGATGACTCAACAAATCCACCAACCGAATTTTATTTGCATCTAAAGGTGGAGTTAATTCCAAATCTGGGTAGAAAGATGCTAAAGTTGCATTGAGATCAATTTTTCCTTTATTTTCTAACATGGCGGCTGCCATTCCCGTAAAACTTTTGGTTTTTGAAGCAATATAAAAACCTGTATTTGTAGTAACAGGAAGCTGCTTTTCTAAATCCCTAAAACCAAAACCATGAGTATAGACAATTTGATCATCTTTCACAATAGCTACCCCTAATCCAGGAACAACACCACTTTTTTTCATGATATCATTTATAAAGGATTCAATTTGTGCAATATCTTTTTTCGATAATTCCTTTTTTAAATTCTTCTCCATTGAACAAAATATACACATGCAGCAGATGAATAAAATGATGCTTTTTTTCATGTTTTTAACTCAAAAATAAAGGAACTGCTGTTTCATGTCTTGAACAAATGAAACCTTATGGTTCAGAAAGATGATATTGATTGAGCCATTTTTGAAAAGCACCGGGAGGCAAGTTCAGAGCTTTTTTAAATATTCGATTAAAATGGCTCTGGTCTGAAAACCCTGCATCCAGCGCAATGTGAATCAATGATTTTTGCATTTCACCTAATTCCTGCATAGCATTTTCAATTCGTATATTTTGAAGGAAAGACTTTAGTGAACAACCATAATACTGACGAAATACTCTGGCCAAATAAACTGGATGAACCCCTATTTTTTCGGCTATATCTCTTGTACGCAAAGATTTATAGTATTCATCTCTGATTTGTTCTTCAATTTTTTTCAACCATGACGGGGGTAAGGTATTTTTAGGATCAAAGGATTCTTTTAATATTGAAAGTAAATAAATTACAGAATCGTATAAATCTTCTTCGGTTGAAATTTTTGTCAATTTAGAAGCAATTTGAAAAGCAGTGGAAGCTGTTGGTAAACCATGAAACCACCGATAATCCATAAATTGCTCGGCGGTCAACTTAGTGAATACTTCATCTTTTAATAATATCGAGACTATTCGGCTACCTTTAATTCCGTATTCATTTTGATGGTACAAATCTCCAGGTTTGAGAACAATGCTTCCAGAATGTGCAAATACTTCTTTTTTACAAGCAGATTCTTTAAGCGTCCCTTGTAAAATGATGCTAATTCGATTGTAACGATCAAAATGTTTGGGTGTCACTAATCCCGATGGGTAAGTAGCATCTATAATAGCCATATCTGAAAAACGATTTATACCATTGAGGTTAGAGAGCATACTAAGTTATTTCTTTAGAATGACAAAAAAAATTAGAAAGTTGCTTAGTTCCTAAGCGCAGTGAGATGATATTTTATTGCAACAAATTCCTTTTTAGTGCCTGCAACTACAACCTGAAGTCATGAAGCTGTGCGTCCCTTCGATCAATGGATAATTATTTCCACTACCTGGTAACTCCCAGTAAAATTTTGTTCTTTTGTTATCATAATTGCCAATTTCATTCATCGTCTCGGTATCGTACAAACGACCATTAATCATGGTGTAACGCACAGAATTTGAATTTTGAATATCCTCCAAAGGGTTCTGATCCAAAACGATCAAATCTGCTAATTTTCCGGCTTTTAAAGAACCAATTTCCTTAGCCATTCCGAGATATTCCGCTCCGTTCAGTGTTGCGGCGCGTAGTGCTTGCAAATTGCTCATTCCACCTTGCTGAAGCATCCAAAGTTCCCAATGGGCGCCGATCCCCTGAATTTGGCCATGCGAGCCTAAATTTACTTTAACGCCTGCATCGTTCAATTTTTTACAAGACTTGGAAACGAGAATATGGCCATTTTCATATTCTTCGTCCGGAACCATTGTTCGATGACGTGAACGTGAATCAATGATGGATCGTGGAGTATATTTTAGTAACTTTTCAACTTCCCAAACATTGGTGTTCTGGTACCAGTAATATTCTCCGTTCAACCCGCCGTAATTTACGATGAGGGTTGGAGTATTGCCCGTTTCAGTCGATGACCAAAACTTGACAACATCATCGTATAAAGGAGCAACGGGAATATTATGCTCAACTCCTGTATGGCCATCAGCGACCATTGTCATATTATGATAAAAAAAGCTTCCGCCTTCCGGATAAACATTGATATTCATTTCGCGAGCAGCCTGAATCACTTGCTGTCTTTGGTTTCTTCGCGGTTGATTGTAACTTTTTACAGAAAAAGCACCATATGCCTTTGTACGTCTTAACGCTGAACGAGCATCATCCAAACTATTAATAACCGCTTTAAAATCACCATCGGCTCCATAAAGAATGGTTCCTGTTGAAAATATACGAGGACCTTTCATAATACCAGCTTTTACCATTTCGGATTGTGAAAAGGTCATTTCTGAGTTAGAGGACGGATCGTGAGTAGTGGTCACTCCGTAGGCTAGATTAGTGTAATATTGCCAGTGTTTTTGAGGACTTAAACCAAAACGAAAAGCTCCCAAATGAGCATGAACATCGATGATGCCAGGCATAATCGTTTTACCTTTTACATCAATTATTTTTGCTTCATTTGGAATAGAAACAGAACCCGCAGGTCCAATTGCTTTTATGATATTTTTTTCAATTAAAATAGTTCCGTTTTCGATCACCTCATCACCTTCCATCGTTATAATTCGGGCTCCGGTGAACGCGATCAATCCGTAAGGTTTATCAAAATCTAAATTGATGTTTATTTTCATTCCTACAGAATCCATCGGCGGAATACTATCAACGGAGCCTTCCAAAAACAAAAATCGTTCTGTCAAAGAATTACTGAAAAGTTCGTTGCCTAGCGTCCAACGAAGCACTTTGCTGTCTTTTGACCAATGTAGATTAATACCGGCGTCTTTGGCTACCTGTGCAACCGGAACCGCTTTGGTGTCTGCTGATAATCCAAATGGTTGGCCGGTTTGAGGCATCGGAGCAATATAAACTTTGTATAATTCCGAAAAGGCAATCCATTTATTATCCGGACTGGGAATAAACTGGGTGGTGTATTTTGTGTTGAAAATCGTTTTTTCGTCGGTTCCATCAGGTTTTATACTATGGAATGCTTTGCTCAAACTTCCAAAAAGATAACCGCCCGTGGTATAAAAAATCCTTGATCCATCAACATTAAACATGGGGTATTCTGCTTCTTTGGTAACCAGTTTTTCATTATTTCCATTTGCATTCATGGTATAAATCCCTGCATTTTTCGAAAAGGTATATCCTTGATGACCATTCCCACCTTCTTTCCGAAAAACAATTGAATTTCCGTCAGGTGAAAAAGATGGCGTTCGGTAAATTCCTTTTTTGGTCGTTAAAACCTTTCTAACGTTAGTTGCCAAATCCATTGAAATTATTGAACCCATTGCTTCGTCATCCCATTCAACATAAATGATCTTTTTTCCATTGGGAGAAAAAGATGGTTCGAATTCAAAAGCAACACTTTTTGTTAAACGTTCCGGTTTTCCGTTGGGCAGAGTCATTTTCCAAAGATGCCCAACTGCATTAAAAACCAGCAACTTTTCATCAGGAGAAGTAACTGCCTGGCGAATCGTTTTCACTTCAAATTGATCGGTTACAACCGCTTGTTCGAAAAGTAATGTTTCAGCTAGTCGATGTTTGGCATTTACAGTAAATGGAATTTCCTTCGCTTTTTTACTGGCAACATTTATATTCCATAATTTTCCTTGTCCCCAAATTATAATTCCTGAATCATCGGGCGTCCAGCTAAATCCTGTGTAAGAACCAAAAATTGCCCAGGCTTCCTGTTGGTCTTTGCTGAGTCCGTCAAACAAAGGAAATTCTTCGCCGGTTTCAAGATTTTGGATAAATAAAATTGATTTCGTCCGCACTCGACGAACGAAAGCCATAAATTTATTATCGTTTGAAATCTGCGGACGCACCGCTCCACCAGGTCCTGAAATTACATTTTCAACTTCTCCTTTTTGACGATCATATCTTTTAATTATATAAATCTGGTTATTCGGATCTTTGTTGTACTGAAAATATCCGCCTGGATAAACATCTTCGCTAAAGTAGATGTAACGGCCATCGTTTGAAACGGTTGGTTCATTGACATCCTGTTGATCATTTTTTCTTTTCGTTAACTGAATACCTTCACCCCCTGAAATATGATACATCCAAATCTCCCCGGCGCCTAAAGAACGTTCACTTGTAAAGTGTTTTCTGGCTACAATATATTGACCGTCAGGCAACCATTCTGCGTTGTTGAGTAATCGAAAATCTTCTTTTGTGATTTGCGTTTTATTTTCCCCTTTGGTGTCCATCCACCAGATATTGTCCGCGCCTCCAGCATCACTCGTGAATAATATTTTTTTACCATCAGGACTGAATCGGGGTTGAACTTCCCAAGGCAATCCGCCACTCAACAACTTTGCATTTCCACCTTCTAAGGGCATACTATAAATATCCCCGAGCAGATCAAAAACAATCGTTTTTCCATCGGGGCTAAGGTCCAAATTCATCCAGGTACCTTCATTGATTGAAAATTCCACTTCTTTGAAAGGGCCTTCCGGAGCCGAAACATCCCATTTCGTTTTATCCTGTGCGGTTAATATCGTTGCACTAAAAATCAAAAAAAAGATCAGTAATTTTCTAAATTGCATTTTGATATATTTTGTAAAGTTACTAGGCCAAATAATTGTCAAACTATTCTTTAAACCTTTATTATTGGCCGAAAATAGAATTATTTCTATAATAAGCCGAAACTTTTACGAAAGAAAGCGTATCAACAATTGGTTACAATTCCTATTTTTGTAAATTGGAAAGCAATTCAAAAAAAATGTCTCAAACAGCAAGCATAAACGCAAAACTGGATCTCCAACTTAAAGTACTTGACGAAAAGTTGATCAAATTGCTGAAGACGCTTAAGGTTTATAATGAAGATCAACTAAATAGAAAACCAAATGAAAATGCCTGGTCAGTCATTCAGGTTATGCATCATTTGATGATGTCGGAAGACGGTTCATTAAAATATGTCAAGAAAAAACTAAGTTTCAATCCCGAACTAAAAAATGCTGGTGTTAAGTCAGCTGCACGTGAATTGTTTTTAAATACTTACCTCAATTCTCCATTAAAATGGAAAGCTCCAGAAGCAATTAGTGGAGATAATCTTCCAACCCACGATACTTTTTGGAAAACTGCCCAAAAGTGGAAAAATCAACGTATCGAATTGCGAGAGTACCTGGAAACGATTCCCGATGAATTACTAAAAAAAGAAATATACAAACATCCTTTCGTCGGTCGAATCAGTATTACCGGGATGCTACGATTTTTTGATCGTCATTTTTACCGGCATAACAAACAAATCAACCGCATCATTAAAAATTATCCACAGCAGATTTAAAGAGAAAGGGTTTTGGAATGAAAGCCAGGGTTTTTTCTTTCAATAAAACTAAATGGCTAATGCGCCTATAATTGTTATTAAAATTGCAAAAGCGTAAAGTCCCAAAGTGATCAACATTAAAATTCCTATAAATTTGTAATGTGATTTTAGGTTCTCAAAAGAAGAAGTTAGCGCTTCCTGATTGTCTTGCCTAAGAGCAAGCTTCATATATGATGCAAAGCGGTATAAATACAAAACCGGGAAAACATATATTCCTGCAATAACTAAATAGAATACAGTTATAAATCCACCGCCAAGTGCTCCAAAAGCGCCTGCATCACCTAGCTGGCTGGACAGCATTCCGAAAACCGAACCTGCAAAAATGGCTATGAAAACCAACAATCCGATCATAACAAATCCGATAATAGCCAGAAAATTAGCCCATCTTGCAATTTCCGAAAGAAAAGCCCGAATAGCTGGTGTTATTCCAAAAGCGGAAGAGAAATCAGCATCCAATAATTGATCTTGTTCCATGATTTTCGTTTGATATTGGTTTTGTTAAATTTTCTGCATTTTCAGTTAGCTTTAAGTAAGTTCTTTTAAAAAAAAACAAACCATATTTCCTGAGTTTTACAACAATTTTTTTAATAATAGAAAAGTGTTTTTCTCTAAAGTGCTAAATTCTCCATCTGAAAAAAACTGCTTTTTTATAAGTGTCAACAACTCTTTTGTTCGATCGATAGTTGGAAAATAAATTCCTTTGTAACTCAAAATAGTTTGGATGATTTCATAATCTGAAGAATTATCAAAATCCTGTTTAATCTTTTCATACGTCTTCAAATCTAATCTTTTTTTCATTTCGGCTTCCTCAAATTCGGAAAGCTCCAAATCAGCATTGGATGCATACAATAATAGAAAAGTGGTAAATTCTTCAAAATTCCATTTAGGGTGATCTTTCATGAAGGGATTTTAGTAGGTTAAGTTGTTGTTTCTAATCAAGTCCTAAATTACTATTTTTTTAGTTTTTTCATTTCTTTTGCAATATTAATTGCATTTTGGTCATCACTTTTTTCAAGGTGATCGATTACGTTTTTTATATCTTTTCTGCTTTTGTTTTGGCTTAGTTTGTATTTAGCCTGGATTTCATCAATTATTATTTCAACTCCGATCACAGCACGCATCATTTTATCAATGTACCGAGGTTCATAATTAATTATTTTTTGAGGTTTTACACTGTTAGCTTCATATTTTTCCATTTGTTTTTTTAGAAGTAATTTTAGCTCCGAAGGATTTAAAATTCTGCTACTTCCGTAAAGGTGGACAGCGGTATAATTCCATGTTGGAACATTCACAGAAGTATACCAGGAAGAAGAAATGTAAGCATGTGGACCTGTGAAAATGCAAAGGGTGCGATTGTTTTTTTCAAACGACTTCCATTGCGGATTGGCTTTAGCAATATGGCATTGGATCACCCATTGTCCATCTTTTCTTTCAGATAAGTTCATTGGAATATGAGTAGCTACAGGCAAACCTTCCATGTTGTTTACAATAATTCCAAAACTGTTTGCAGTTACAAATTTAAAAATCTCTTTATGATCTTTTAATTGGTTGAATTTTGGGATATACATTTGAATTCAATGGTTTATAAGTGAATTTGGCGGTATAAAATGGGAGTAAATTATTATTTTATAATTTGTATGTGTAAATTAGTTATAATGTTTTTATATTTTTGAATCAAACAACTTGAAATTGGACAGCTTTATTGTAAATATAGGTTAATTGGAAAGTTTTGGAAATCGATAAAAATGCCAAATAAAAGATGCATTTTAATATTAAATTAAATGGATTCTGTTACTTTTGGCGTTTTATTCATTATAAGTGTTATAAAATACTTAAATTCGGCTTCCATTCGTTTAAAAAATTGATTTCCATCACTTTAAGTTAAAGCAATTTTATTTTAAAATTTTGTCAGTTGCCTAATACCCATAGTCTATGCGATTGATTTTTATAGTTTTGTGTTCTTTTTTAATTCAAGCAAGCATACCCGCTCAGCAATATTTTCCAATCAAGCAAAATAAAAGGTGGGGGTTGATGGATACCGAAGGAAGGATAATCCAACAACCGGTTTATGATGCCATTGGAGAATTCAAACAATTTGGATATGCGGTCATGCAGCGCGATGCCAAGGTTGGAATGCTTGGTGGCAATGGGCAGGAGGTGATTCTTCCAAAGTATGAAGATTTGAAAGTGCTGGATTCTACGATGATTGCTGTAATGGATCAGGACGAGTGGATGGTCATTAATTTGAAGGGAGAGGTTGTTCTGCAAAAAGGGTACGAGCGCGTTAATGTTTGGCAAGGTGGTTTTTTAGCCTTTATGCAAAATGGTTTATGGGGGATTGTCGATTATTCCGGAAAGAGTATCTGCCAACCAATTTATGAAAATATAGAACCTTTTGAAGAAGGGTATTTCACGACTACTATCAATAATAAAAAGGGATTGCTTACCAATGACGGGCAAGAAGTTCTTTCTCCACAATGCGACGAGATTCGAATATTTAATAATAATTTGTTTTTCTATCAAATAAACAATCTTTGGGGCGCAGTGAATAGAGAAGGAAAAAAAGTTTTAAACCCTGAATATCTCACGTTTAAAAATATTTCTTCCAATTTTTTAAAATTATCCAACGAAAAGCATTCATTTCTATATTCAATCACTGCAGAAAGAATAATTTCTGAAGCAAATTTTGATGGATATTATCCTTTCTCTTCTCAATATATTTTGTGCAAACAAGACCGTCAGCTTGGACTAATGGATTTAAGCGGGACGCTGGTGCTTTCTGTTCAATACAATGAAATTCAGGCTTTTGCAGAAGAACAATTTCGTGTCAAAGTAAATAACAAATGGGGCGTTGTCGCTGTAAATGATGAATTGATTATGCCATTTGACTTTGATTATATTGCTCCCTTAAAAGGTAGAAACTGCCTTGTAAAGCTATACAACCAATTCGGAGTAGTGAATGATGAAGGAGAGTTGATTGTCCCAATTGAATTTAACAAAATTGAACTGGAAGAAGACCAGGCCAAAGCTTTTAAAGGAGAAGCGTTAAGCCTTTTTTATTTTGATGAAGAAGGTTTGTTGAAAGAAGAAAGCAATTTTAAGAAACATTATACTATTACCATCGGAAAAAAGAAAGGAGTTCGCAGAATTCCAAACCGGATGAGCCTTCCAGAGAATGATTATACCCTTAATAAATTTGAGTGGTTTTATTCATCAGAGGAAGACAAATGGGGACTTCGGCGTCTTGATGATGGCACAGAACAAATTAAACCAACTTTTGACGTCGTTCGGGTTGAGCGAAATTACGGCTTTACGATTGTAGGAATTGAACAATTTGGCTATTATCAATTTGAAAGAACCAATTATCGTTTTGAAATGGTATATGGGATGGTCAATAATAGTGTTGGCTTGTTAGTTACAGAAGTCAATATGTGGGACATTCGTTTGAGTGATTTTGAAGAGGGGCACTTATCTGCAAGAGTTATTTTTAACAGTGGACGTCATGGTTTGGTAAGTCGGAATCCGGTTGGATTGATGCTTAAAAAAGATTGCGCATTTATTGGTGATTTTCATGATGGAGTTGCAAGGTTGAGTGTGAAAGGGAGGCTATCTGGTAGCTTCAAAGATAAAACCTATGGTTTGGGAAATCTATCTGATTATTTGGATGGGATGCTTTCTAAAAATGGTTTAGTTGATTATACGATCTACGACAAAGAATTTCAAAAAGACGCTGAAATAGTCTGTCAGGATTGCGAATGGGGATATATTGATACCTCTGGTTTTACTTCTGTTCAACCACAATTTACTTTCGCTCAGGACTTTGTTAATGAAGTTGGAATTGTACAGTATAAAGACAAGTGGGGGATGGTAGATGCTAATGATAAATTATTAATTCCATTTCATTATGATGGTATTCATTTTTTAGAAAACACAGACAACAAAATTCTCAGGGTTTATAACAATGACAAAAAGTATGGCTTGATTGATACTTTAGGACAAGTAACAGTCAATTTAAAATATGATGAATTAGGTGGTTTTAGCGAAGGAAGGCTTGCTGTGAAACGCAATGGTCTTTGGGGATTTGTAAACCAGGATGGCCTTGAAGTTATTCCTTGCCGTTTTAGGTTTGTAAAGAATTTTTACAACAATCTAGCAACTGTCAAACTTGGAAATAAATGGGGAACAATCGATAAACAAGGTAATGTAGTCATTGATTTCCAGTATACGCGTTTAGGTAATTTTATAGATGGAAAAGCATGGGTTTATACGCCCAAAGGGGTTGGATACATTGACACAGACAACAACATGGTTATTAGCCCGGATTATAATAATGCTTTTGATTTTGATAAAGGCATTGCAAGAGTTGTTGTAAATGGGAAGTTTGCTTTAATAGACAGCAATGGCAAATATGTTCTTACCCCAGAGTATTCTTTTATCGGAGAATTTGATGAAAATAACTTAGCCGTAGTCCAAACTGGCGACTCCAGGATTCGATACAAATTGATCAATCGATCCGGTAAAATTATTACCCGAAAAGGTTTCAAGAAGATTGAGCCATTTAGCGAAGGAATGGCAGCTGTTAAATTTAAAGATCAGTATGGTTTTATTAATAAAGACGGAAAACTTGTGGTTTCTGCCATTTATTCAAAAGTATCTGCTTTTAAAGAAGGCCGTGCTGCTGTCCAAAGGCAGGGACTTTGTGGTTTTATCAATAAAGATGGAGAGGAAGTGGTTGCTCTTGAGTTTTCCAAATGCCTTGATTTTGAAGATGGCAAAGCAGTGGTTTATAAAGGGTATAAAAAAGGAGGATTGATTGATCGCGACGGTAATTATATTATTGAACCTAGCATAAATCGATTGTATGATTTTAGTGATGGTAGAGGCTTGGTTCGCGATGCCAATTATCAGTTTTATTATATTACCCAACAAGCAAAAATGTACGATGGGGTTTATCAGAAAGCAGGAGAATTTCAACATGGAATTGCTGTAGTACAATCTACCAACAATGGACAATGGGGAATTGTGAACCAAAAAGGAATTGAAATCATCGCTCCAAAATACGATAAAATTGAAGCGTTTAAAGACGGCTATGCACAAGTGAGAATTAAATGTTTCAGTGGTTTGACCAACCTCCAGGGAGACCTTATTGTTCACCCTGATTATGAATATATTAGTTACGCTGGCCGCGGACTATTCCGTGTGGAGCAAGGCGACAAAATAGGCTATTTCGATACCGATGGAAACTGGGTTTGGGGATTAAGTGAATAAACCGTTATGCTTTTTCTTTCTTTTTCTTTGCCTGCTCGGGTAGAAGATCTTTTTTAATCTCTTCTTGATTTGTTGAACTTTCAATATTCAACCATTCTTTTACAACTTCTGGCAAAAGCTCCGGATGATTTGAAAAAACAATTCCTGTAAAAAGCAGGAAATAAATTGTCGCAGTTAAAAATATAGCCATTCTACGATTTGTCCTTTCCGATTTTTTTTCCTCATAATAATTCATAAGCACGTATTTAAAAATAAAAACGAAAGGTTGTTTTAGAATAGTCTTATGAGAAAGTTAAAAATAAAAAAGGATATATATTATAGTAAAATGGAGTTGATTTGCAGCATTAAAAAAGGCCATGTAATTCAGCCTGAACCATGTTTACCACTTTTCCCAAATCTTCAGGATTATTTTTAAAATCAACCTCATTGGCATTGATAATCAATAGATTACCTTCTTTGTAATCATTGATCCAGCTTTCATACCTTTCGTTGAGTCTTTTTAGATAATCCAAACTCATGCTGCCTTCATAATCTCTGCCACGAGACTGAATATGCGAAACAAGAGTTGAAATATCAGCTTTTAAATAAATCATGAGGTCCGGAGATTTAACCTGTGACATCATCAGTTTAAAGAGGTCCTGGTAATTGTGAAAATCACGAGAAGACATCAATCCCATATCATGTAGATTGGGCGCAAAAATATAAGCATCCTCATAAATCGTCCGGTCTTGAATAACAGTGCTTTCGCCATTCAGAATATTAATAATCTGGCGGTATCGGTTATTGAGGAAATAGATTTGCAGATTGAATGACCAACGTTTCATATCATTATAAAAATCACTCAGATAAGGATTGTTATCCGTTGATTCATAATGAATTTGCCAACCAAAATGTTTGCCTAGCTGGGTGCAAAGTGTTGTTTTTCCAGCCCCAATATTACCGGCAATGGCTACATGTTTGATTTTGAGGATATCGTCAGAACTCATTCAAGTTGATTTTGGAGGTAATAGCTAGTTTTTGCTAAAATACAATTCATCTTCACAATAATAATAACTTTCCCATAAAATAATGCCTTCGTTTCCCTTTTGTGTAACTTTGATTTGAATTTCCATTATTATTATGAATTGCTTGGTAATTTTAACGATGATTTTTGTTGACACATCTAATTATTTGTAATGGAAATAGATAAAAAGTTAATTTTGAAACTTGAGAAATTGTCGCGGCTCGAGCTTTCCGAAAAGGAAAGAGAACAGATTCAAAAAGATCTCAACAACATTCTTAAGATGGTCGAAAAATTGGAAGAATTAGACACAAAAGATGTTGAACTCTTATTGCATATATCTGATGGTGAAAATGTGCTGAGGCAAGATGAAATCAAAAACCAGCTTTCAAAAGAAGAAGCTTTGTTAAATTCACCGGACAGCGACGAAGACTATTTTAAAGTACCCAAAGTTATTAATTAACCCAAGTTGTGAACAGTCCAATTGAGAATGGAGAATTTTTTGAGAAAACGCGGTTTTCATGTGAAATTGGACGATTTCAATTGGATTAAAGATTGTTCGCTGCTTAAACTAATTAATTAAAGTTTGCAATGCAATATGCGATAACCAAGTTTAGTGAATTTTAAATTTGTATTTTTATCGCCTCCATTTTTTTAATTATTAAGAAAACAATATATGAATCCTATAATTTCAGTAAAAGAACTTCGAAAGACTTATATCATGGGTGTGGAAAAAGTGCATGCGCTCCGGACAATAACATTAGATATTGAAAAGAACGAATACCTTGCATTGATGGGCCCTTCCGGCTCTGGAAAATCAACGTTGATGAATTTGTTGGGTTGTCTTGATACGCCTTCCAGCGGTGAGTATTATCTTAATAATATCAATGTTAGCACCATGACCGATAGCGAGTTGGCTGAAGTCCGAAACAAAGAAATCGGTTTTGTTTTTCAGACCTTCAATTTGTTGCCACGATTGACTGCTTTGGAGAATGTCGGACTTCCCTTAGTTTATGCCGGAATTAGCAAATCCAAGCGAAATGAAATGGCTATGGATGCTTTGGAAGCGGTTGGATTAGGTGATCGGGTGACGCATAAACCAAATGAACTTTCGGGTGGTCAGCGCCAACGCGTTGCAGTAGCCAGAGCATTGGTGAACAATCCATCGATCATTTTAGCGGATGAGCCGACTGGAAACCTTGATACCAAAACTTCGGTGGAGATTATGGGGCTTTTTGAACAAATTCATCGAAATGGAAATACAGTTATTGTGGTAACTCATGAAAATGAAATTGCCGCGCATACGCATAGAATTATCCGGCTACGTGACGGTGAGGTTGAAACGGATGAAATTAACGAAAATGTCGTAAGCGTTTTGTCTAATGCCGCTCAATAATTCATTTATTTTGGTTTAGAAATTCGAAGAAATTATGGAAAGAAAGATTACCAAAAAATACAGCAACGGTGAAGTTACCATCGTTTGGCAACCACATCTTTGTATACATTCCGGAATTTGCGCAAAGGGTTTGCCAGGAGTTTTTCGACCAAACGAACGACCCTGGATTATTACTGAAGCTGCAAAAACAGACGCCTTGGTTAATCAAGTCAAAAATTGCCCTTCCGGTGCTTTGTCCTTTTTTATGAATGACGAAATCAATGCTGAAGCGGAAAATATGGAAACCAAAGTTGAAGTACTACCAAACGGGCCATTATTAATTTATGGAACGTTAAAAGTAACCGACAAAAACGGAAAAACAGAAACCAAAAATAAAACTACGGCTTTCTGCCGTTGCGGTCATTCACAAAACAAGCCTTACTGTGATGGCTCACATATAAAAGCAGATTTTCAAGACTAAGTTATTAGTTTGAAGTTTATGGTTTAATGTAAACTCATAACTCATAACTCATAACTCATATCCAAATAACCACATTTCCAACTCATGGCATTTAAAATATATACTAAAACAGGAGACAAGGGAGATACTTCATTGTTTGGTGGAAAAAGACTTCCTAAAAGCCACATTCGAATCGATTCTTATGGTACCGTAGATGAATTAAATTCACATATTGGCCTGGTTCGGGATGTAATTGAAAGTGAAGAAATCCGTGTAGTTTTAAAAGAAATTCAGGACCGGCTTTTTACAATCGGATCTAATTTAGCAAGTGATCCAGGCAAAAAAATGAACACTCCGGATGTTTTAGAATCAGATGTTGAATTGCTTGAAAAAGAGATAGATCGGATGAATGAAAATTTGCCTGATTTGAAAAACTTTATTCTCCCTGGAGGGCATCAATCTGTTTCCTTTTGTCATATTGCCCGTTGTGTTTGCCGAAGAGCAGAACGGTTGGTGGTTGCCTTAAGTATGGAAGATAAGGTAGAGCCCATCATCATTCATTACCTAAATCGGCTCTCGGATTATTTATTCGTTCTGAGTCGCCAAATTGGACATGATTTGGGAGTTGAAGAAATCTCCTGGCATCCCAGAAAATGACTTTTAAAGCAAAAAATCATTTATTTCTATTCCTGCTAACTTGTCTTTTATTGAAACTTCAATTGCTTTATTTGAAGAAAGCAGTGCAATCAAATGCCCAGAATTAATTAAACTTAAAAATTCTTCTTATCGTTGTTTATATTTACAGATTCACAAGTGTAAAAAAGGCCTAAAACGTAATTAATTAATATGGCAAGCAAGTTTTCATCAACATTACAAAACTTACCGAAATTTTTCAAATACGTATTTGTAGTATTGGTGATCATTTTTATCAGTAACCTTTTTCCTAACAATGCCAGGTTTAAGTACGAGTTTTCGAATGGTCAATCCTGGAGATATGATGATTTATATGCGCCATTTGAATTTGCCATTTTAAAGCCGCAGGATCAAATTTCAGTAGAAATTGAAGAGTTAAAATCCCGTTTTTCTCCGCATTATGAAATGGATCTCAATATTGTCCGGGACGAGAAAAAAACGTTTCGGGAGTCTTTCAATCGTCAGGTGGAGGCGGCACGTTCTGAAGGTTTATACCAAAACGTTTTGGATCAACCCAATCAATATCTCAATTATGGCTATGGTATAATTGATTTTATGTATGACAATGGAATTATCCGGTTGGATGAACAACACGAAAGTAAAGAAAACCTATTTGTTATTAATCTCCGCAAAGGTAATACGACACAGCAACGTACTTTACAAAGTTTTTTAACTGCTGATAATATTGAAAGCTTAATAACAGATTCGCTTTTTAATAGTGGGTTGAAAGAAGCAGAATTTTTGATTCCACTGTTGAAAGGAAATTTTGCACCTAATGTTTTTTATTCAGATGAGCTGACTCAAAAGTTTTTAAATGCTCAATTGGAATCGCTTACCGGTGCAAAAGGTATGGTTCGTAAAGAAGAATTAATCGTTCAAAAAGATGGCATTATCACCGATGATATTTACCAAAAGCTATTATCTTTTAAGGCAAAATACGAGCAGGATATTTCGTCAAATAATTCACATCTCGGGGTTTTTATAGGTTATCTTTTGCTGACAAGTTTGATAGTCGGAATCTTCCTTCTGTATTTGCGATTTCATGCAAAAGAAGTATTTGAAAGCTTTAGCCAATTGGTGTTTATGATGATTTGGCTGGTGGTATATAGTTATTTGGTTTATGCTGTTGAGGTCAATTCCAACTTAAGTGCTTACATGATTCCGTTTTGTATCGCCCCGATTGTTATAAAGATTTTTTACAACGATCGATTAGCGCTTTTTACGCATATTGTTGTGGTCCTGATTGCGAGTTTTTTGTCTTCTTTGGGGTATGAATTTACCTTTTTACAGATATTAGCAGGTATCGTTGCTGTTCTTGCAAATATTCAGGTTAAAGATTGGTCCAGATTTTTCATCGCGATGCTCATTATCTTTTTAGCTTACGGGTTTGGCTATCTGGGGCTGTCTTTGATAAAGGAAGGTTCGATTGAATCTGTTGATTGGACCGTGTATAAATGGTTTTTCTTAAATGTGTTTTTAACGCTGTTGGCATATCCGTTGATTCCATTATTGGAGCGATTGTTTGGATTTATCTCTTCCATTACATTGGTCGAGCTTTCGGATATGAATCGTCCGTTGTTAAAAGAGCTTTCTATTAAAGCGCCGGGAACTTTACAACATTCGCTTCAAGTCGCCAATCTTTCTGAAGCAGCAGCGTCTAAAATTGGCGCAGATCAACTGCTTGTGAAAGTTGCTGCGCTTTATCACGATATTGGAAAATCGTTAAACCCAAAATATTTTATTGAAAACCAAAGTGGCGAAAGCCCTCACAATGAATTAACTAATCTCGAAAGTGCAAAAATAATAATCGATCATGTGGTGGAAGGGGAGAAGCTGGCAAAAAAACACAGATTGCCGCAGTTATTGATAAACTTTATCAGGACGCATCATGGGACAACAAGGGTAGAATATTTTTACAGAAATTATATTAAAGAAAACCCTGGGAAAGAATTTGACGAAAGCCTGTTTTGTTATCCTGGCCCTCGCCCGACTACAAAAGAACAAACTATTTTGATGATCGCCGACTCCCTTGAAGCTGCTTCAAAAAGTTTAAAAAACCCAACCGAACAGGATATCGATGAATTGGTTGATAAAATAATTGCTTTTAAAATCACAAATGGCCAACTGGAAGATTCTGAAATTACTTTTGAGGAGTTGGAAATTTGTAAAGAGGAATTTAAAAAATTATTAAAAAGCATCAATCACATTCGTATCGAATATCCGGAGGAGGGAAGTTAGGCTTTTATTGGCAGCGCTTCAGATACCCGGTTTCAATTTGCAAATCTATCAAGTAAAAAAGAATCGTCATTTGCAACAAAATGAATGAAATTGTAGTTTTTATAAATTCTTTTTTCAAATTTAAAAACAAGGATATTGATGAATAAAACACTCTTTATTTTGAGTATAATTGGGTCACTAGCAATTGGAAGCTGCAAAAATAAAGAGGTTCCTGAACCTGAAAATCAAGCCAATTATACCTCGATTGATGTAATTACGGGAATGGATTTTTTTGATGATAATGGTAATCCGATTGGTCGATGGAAATCTCCAAATCATAATCCTGGAAATAGTTTTACTTATCCAAATCCAAATATTGGAACGGTATCAATTTTTAGCCAGCAAAATATTGTAAGAATCTGGCTCCTTCCTGCTACTTGTTTGACGGATTCGGTCACGATGGATATTCCTGCACTTTCAGAAGATTTAAATTATGAAATATCTGAGTTGGAGGATGTCCAAATCAAGGACATTTCAATACCAAATTTCAATAATCAAATCAGTCTGGATTTTTCTGACGTTGCCATTGGCTTTTATAGAATTTTTTATCAAATGGAATCAGGAGCTTTATTTTGGCAAAATTTATATATAGATCCAACCGCAACCAACATTCCGACCTTTGATTTTTTAGATGATCTTTGTGATTAATTCCAGAAAGTATATAGCAAACAAGGAGGAACTTAAGCAGTTTTTATTGTTCCTGATACGGACAGTGTCTGCATCCATTTTTACAACAGTAGCCACGGTTTTCAAGGTACAATGCTGTAAAAACATAAAAACCATTTTCGATATAAAAATCCACTCCTTCGACCAATTGATTTTCAGAAGGAGTGGATTTTTTGTTTTTTTTCGAAGTCAATTTAGCTAAGTTGCTTAATGAATTGAGGATATTGTCTTTTCACTAATTCAAATGAACCAAAAAGCACGCTTACATAAAATAAGTCACCAGCCAGTGTGTTCCAAAAAAATGGAATTCCAGCAACATACGCGGCAATCAACCCACTAAATGATTTAGCATAAATAGTACTGCTAATCCATGCGCCAAAATTGGTAATTAAAAAAAACAAAACCGAAGAGCTCAAACTTGCAATCACCAAATTATTAACGGTTACTTTTTTCAGTAACATGAATCCTAAAACAATAATCAAGGCAAAACTTGCATAGACCCAAGGAGAGCCCATCCATTGAAAACCGTCATAATATTGAGTATAAACAATATTGTCTAAAAGCAAATCACTTACCCAATAAGCAATAAATGGAATCAGAAAAGCATAATATTTTTTAGAAAAATAGGCCGCTCCAAACAGTCCCATTCCTGCAATCGGTGCAAAATTAGAAGGATGCGGAAGCAGGCGACTTAATGCTGCCATCAATATCAATAATGCGATTAATCCGAATCGTAAGTTTATTTTTGAATTAGTCATTTTATAGTTGTTTGATTGTTATCGCAAAAATAATTTAAAAGGGTTTATAAACAAAGTTATGAGCACAAAGTAAAAAAAGTCTTTTGATTATTTTGACTAACTCTTTTAATTAATCCATTTGAAAAGTGCTAAATTTTTATCTTTATTTATAAAGTCCAAGATTTAATTTATTCATTTTCAAGCAATATTATGCTTCACATTGAAAAGGCAAAATTGGATGACATTGAGGCGATTTTGACTATTTTTAAACATTGCACCGAAGCAATGTTAAAAGCGGATATTCATCAATGGGATGGTAAGTATCCAACAGCCGCCATTTTTCAAAAGGATATTGAGAACGGTTGTGTTTTTATAATAAAATCAGACACAGCAATATTAGCAACTATCACGCTCAATAGTCAACAGGATGATCAATACAAAACGATTAAATGGAAATATCTTGCGGAAAAAGTGTTGGTTATTCACCGGCTGGCAGTGAGCCCAAACGCCCAAGGGAAAGGGCTTGGAAGACAATTATGTATTTTTTCAGAATCATTTGGACTTAATAACGGATTTGAAGTTATTCGACTTGATGCTTATAGCGGAAACACAGTTTCATGCGGGCTTTATGAAAAACTGGATTACCATCGCGCTGAAGGATTTTGCTGGTTTCATGGAAATGAATTGCCGTTTTATTGCTACGAAAAAAGGCTTTTCCTTAAATCTTAGCTTGATTTAAAAAAATGATCTATTTTTACCCTAAGATGCGGCATGTCCTTTTGAATTGGATTAAAAATTATTTGCAACTTGAATTATTTAACTGAAGTTAATTAAGTGATTTAATGAATTTAGAGTTTTCTTTGGAGAATAATTCAAGATCTCGAGATTCTAATTTTTCATTACTGAAAGCGAGTGGTAAGACAAAATACGTGGGTGTGGGTGCCAGCTATAAGTAAAGCCTTTATTTTGTCTAGATTTTTTTGCTTCGTTTTTTCATCAATGGAAAAAATGAAGGCACCGCAGGTAAATGGTAGAAAAAGTTGGTTGTTTTTTAAAGGTAAACACAAAAATATTTTAATACTATTGCGTATGATTAGTTATTTAATTAACAAAACATCTCCGTTAAAGATCTTTTCATATCCGTCAACAAATTTGATTTTTGCCACATAAACAAAAATGCCAGAATCATAATTTTGAGATTTAAAACTGCCATCCCAGCGGCAATCCGGATCACCCGGCAATGAGTTATTTTTTTCAAAAACAACAGCTCCCCAGCGATTATATATTGTAAATGAAAGAATTTCGGCAACATCTTTTCCTGTATATATTTCGAAATAATCATTGGTGCCATCTCCATTGGCGCTAAAAGCATTTGGAATAAAAACCTCATAATTTTTAATTATGGAAATGTGGATACTGTCTGATGACCTGCATCCGGTGCTATCCAAAACGGAAAGTTGATAAGTGATATCTTCGAGAGGTTGAGCTCGTGGTTTTTCACAAATACTGCAATCTAAATCGACAGCTGGTGTCCATTGAATTTGGTAAGGAAAATCTGCGAATATCTGCGCATTGATATCAAAATAACAGCCTAAAGGAATGCTTGCATCACTCGGTAGATCAATAAGAATTGGATTGGGTTGATCAACAAGTACAGGTGTTTCAAGCGTACAACCATTATTATCTTCTATCAAAACCAGATAAGTTCCTGCTCCCACATTTTCAACAATTGTATCCTGATTTGGCAACATTTCATCGAAAGTTAGCCAATATTCGGGTATTCCTCCTGAAGGAAACAAAGTAACCCGACCATCTTTTTCACCAAAACATGTAGGTTCTTCAATTGAAAAATCTAGATATAAAGATGGAGGCTCAAAAAGTTCGATAGTTTTTATCGCTACACAGCCTTTTGAGTCTGTAACAGTGACGATATAAGTACCTGCTGATAAATTATTTATACCATTTGTATTTGCGCCCGAATTCCACAAATATTGATAAGGAGGCAATCCCGCAAACGGATGGACAGACAATGAACCATCAAAATATCCTGCGCACGAAGGTTGCTGCGATTCAACTGAAATAGTGGCTTCAGAAAGAAAATAGGCTACAAAA
The DNA here is from genome assembly GCA_965220465.1 of Saprospiraceae bacterium. Taxonomy (GTDB): domain Bacteria; phylum Bacteroidota; class Bacteroidia; order Chitinophagales; family Saprospiraceae; genus JAHDHW01. The sequence goes on from CBDCPZ010000018.1 coordinate 278,088, forward strand.
CAAATTGAGGAATCACAGCCCAGGTAATTGGTGAAAATATCGCAAATAGCTGTATCTCTGGTAATTGGAATTCCTAAATAGTAAATCGTGTCACCTGGACAAAGGGTATCAACTCGGGTTTCCGTGTAAGAAGTATCAATGGCAAGAACATTTAAGGAGACCAGAGAATCACAACCATTTGAAGCGGTGTAATTAAAAATGACCAGGGTATCTGCGGGAACGGCAGTTCCGTCAAAAAATACAGTTTGATTCGCGCAAATGCTGGTATCGATTTGTAGGGTAGCATTTTCTAAAACAATAACGGTGAAGGTATCAATGTAAAATTCATCCGCTAAAATGAAAGAAATGTCATCGATTGCGAAATCATTTCCAAAGGCAATTGTATTTTGATTTGTGATGCAAATAGTAGCGGTAGTGTTATTTCCGGAATACCACTCTTCAGAGAATTCCTCCCATTGACAGAGCTGCTGTTCTACTTCCAGCAATTCGCCCAACAAGATTCCGTTGATTGAAAATTGTAATACAGAGGGAGCTGTTGGATGAATATTTGTAATCCATGCAGAAAAATCATAAGTTCTTCCAGGCACGACTGCAATATCCTGACACCAGACATTTTCATCAAGAATCGTTGCACCATCCGCTACAAACATTAATTCATCCGTTGAATTGCTGTGGTCATCGCAATCTCCAAATCCTCCATTGAATTGAGTCGGGCTTGTGAAAATAGCATAATAACCTTGTTGAAAAGTAGGGACAGTTGTATAATTATAGTCGCTTTCGAAACCAACATTTCCAGCACTAAAATTTCCGTTGTAAACCAAATTCACATTCGGTATTGGTTGAACTGTTACATAATAATTGATTGATTCTTCGGGACTTACGATCGGGTTGTAAATCGTATTATTGTTTATATTTTGATTGGGAGACCAATTATAACTGATTTGATTGGGCGTTGTTTGTAATTGAATAGATTCCCCCTGACAGATGACCAAAGTGTCAGCCACAAAAAAAGCACTTGTGTTTATCGAAATGTTGATGAACAACAATACCAAAAAACAATAATTTTTATTTTTAGTTTTCATTTCCTCTTTAACGAAGATCCTTCATTAAAATACTTTGTTTAAAATCTTTTTGTAAAAGTAATTGAATATTGGTGAAAACAATCTCACCCATCGTTGAACACTTTTTAAATATATCGTTTTTGTGATGTTTGGCAAGTTCGTTTTTCAATTGATCAACTTTTTCCTGCTGAGAAATTCGATCAGCGATCATGATATTTAATAATTCATTCAAACGGCCTTCGGTAGCTTTTGCTCGGTTGGCAATGAGACTTCGCTCCTCCATTTGATACTGACGAACCGTTTCGGCAGTCATATTATTAATTCCTAAAAAAATGATGGGATTATTGTCTTTAAAATACTGTGGAAGATAAAAGCTTTTGCGCCCTTCATAAGATTGCTGGTCAAAGTCGATAGTCCTCATTCGAAATTGAGAACCTTCAATATCCGGTGTGATTTCAACCACATAATTGTAGGATCGCATATCCCCCAAAAGACGAACAAAGCATCTTTCATTAAATTTTATAAATTCCTTTGCAATCCTGATCTTGTTAAATTCCGATTCGTTCAAGTTGTTTTTGATAAAATCATCTCCCGGAATTCCAACAATATGCTCTTCAACCAAAGTTTCACCATCAACCATGTAAGTTACGTTGTTGGGGGAAAGGATATGTTCTAACTCAAGGCCATACACTCTTGAGGCATCTGCTTTTTTTACATAAAAATGATCATAATTGTCATTGAGCCGATTGATGATCCTGATGCGGAAGGGTTTTGTATTTCCGAAAGTACAATAATCAACACGTGCAACTGAAAGGTGTTCCAGTACTTCAACATCTCCATCTGTTTTCAAGAGCGCATAAATTAAGGTTAATGCTTTATTGATTTCTTGTGCATCGGAATCTTCGAAAAAAACAGTTTCCCAAAGGGTATCTTCTCCATTCATGTCAATCAGCGGAATAGAAGTCTTACAACGCAACAAATCATCATATTGAAGTGGTAACTTTACATTGCGACTATAGGTTGTCAAATAATCAGAAAGCGATTTATTAATTGGAAAAGGTATTTTTTTCTTTGACGGAATGTCTCCTCTCATAAAAAACTGGTTTAAACTAATCGTGATTCGGTAACAACAAATTACGGTAAAATCAATACAAAAACACAACGCAAAAGGTTTATATTTGTCGACTTTTACCGGAATTTCCAAAATGTCTAAACAGCTTATAGTTTGTCAAAAGGAATTTCCGCTCATGATTTGAGAAAATAATTTATGATAAAAAAGTGGGTTCAAAAAGCGGTTGTTCAAAAAGTGATTTCTTATTTGCCTTACAGCCATCGCTTAAATTTTTTCTTTCAAAAATATATCACTAAAGGGGTCCAACTGACAGATTATTATTTTGAAGATCGACTCATCCATGCTAAAAAGCACATCGATAGTTTTGATAAAAACACTACCTCTAATTTAAATACAACACTAGAGTTAGGTACCGGTTGGTATCCGGTCGTTCCAATCTGTCTTTTTCTGAGGGGAGCAAACCAAATTAACACTGTTGATATTAGTTCTTTGACCAGCAAAGAAAATATTTTGACGACCATTCAGTTTTTTATTGATTATCATCAACAAGGGAAATTGCAAAAATATATAAAGGTTGATGAGGCAAGATTTGAGGTTTTAAAAACATTAACTAAGGATACGCAAAGAATTGATTTACAAACTATTGAAAGTCAATTGAAGATCAAATTTTATATCTGCGATATACGAGAAATACAACTTGAAAATCACAGCATGGATTTGATACATTCCAATAATACCTTTGAGCATGTTTACCCGGATGTTTTAAAAGGTATTTTGTCAAAATTTAATACGCTCTCTTCGGAGGGAGGTGTGATGTCGCATTTTATAGACATGTCTGATCACTTTGCTCATTTCGATAAATCGATCAATATTTACAATTATCTTCAGTTTTCTGACAAAGCCTGGGATTGGATTGACAATTCCGTTCAACCTCAAAATCGATGGCGGCTCAGCGAATATGAAAAACTTTATCATTCTTTATCAATAAATATTGCTGAAGCTGATTGCAGAAAAGGAAATGTTGAACAGGTTCAATCGATCAAGTTAGCGGATAAATATAATGGTTTCGATGTCAATGATCTGGCTGTAAGTCACTGTTATTTAATATCAAAAATGTAAATTTGATTTTTCATCATTAAAATATATTGCTTATGAAAACGATACTTACCATTTTAATCACTACTATTTCTTATATCGGTGTTTATTCGCAAACACCGCCACCACCACCTCCTCCGCCACCGCCGCCACAAGAAGAAACTTTTCAGGTTGTGGAAGAAATGCCAAGGTTTCCAGGATGTGAAGAGGAGCCAAAGAAAAAACGGTATGACTGTTCCACTGATAAGCTCTTGGCGTTTATTTACGAAAACATTAGATATCCTGAAGAAGCGAAAAGGGATTCTGTTGAAGGAACTGTTGTCGTTCAGTATGTTATACAAAAAGATGGAAGTATTACTGAAACGAGAATTGCAAAGAGTATTGGCGGTGGATGTGATGAAGAGGTGTTAAGAGTTGTTGGTCTGATGCCAAAATGGGAGCCTGGGCGGCAAAGGGGAAGAGCAGTTAGAGTGAGATATACTTTACCGGTAAAGTTCAGGCTTGAATAATAAAACTTTTATCAAAAAGTCGCTCCTAAATTTAACGAAATATAGTCAGCAATGTAAATGTGTGTCTTGATCTGAACACCAGCGTAAAGGCTGGTATTTGATTTCCCGAACTTTGAAAAATGATAATGGAACCCCCATTTATTATAAACCGGATAAGTCGCAAAATTGGATTCTTTTGTGAGATAAACTCCCATTTGAACCATCAAACCAATGTGGCCAAATAAAAATTCATCAGCAACATAAATCATAAAACGATTTAGATAGCGCCTGGCTTCTTTTTCCGAATCAAATTGATATACGTGATAGCCAAAAACGTATGCGGGCTTATTATATTCATACTCCACGCCCAATGAAGCCCTGTTCGTTTTATTGAGATAATACATGCCAGCTGCCGTTAGGGAAAAGATTGGATAAGACGGTCCTCCAACAGCTTGAATCTCCTTCATTGCTGCTCCGGCGCAAAGATTGATTCCAAATCGTCTGTCAGGTTTTCTGTCCACGCCATGTTTAATATAATCTTCTTCTTTGAGTGGTTTTGGTGTAAACTTAGTTCCTAAAGTTAGGGAGGGAATATTTATCCCGTAATTTGGAGTCACAGCTGCGGCATTGCTATAATGTGTTAAACTGAATCCGGCGTCTATTGCCCATTGAGGATTCAACTTCCATTTTGCATAAAACCTGAAATAGAAATTCAGATTGATGTGTGAGCCAATTGCATTATTGTTCGGATTTTCTAATCGGTCAAATGGTTTGTTTAAATAGGAAGGGCCTGCTCCAAGTTGACCAAGAACATCCAGTTTTGGGTTTTTGGAAAGATAAATAGTCACGTTTGGACAAAGCCCAATCGCACTGCCAAGCACTTCATCGTCACCAAAATTATAATAGAATAATGAGACACCAAATAATGGATAATTATGTAGCTCATTCCAGGTTTGTCTCCCGTGCGTTTGAAAGGTAAGATTCAAGTTAAAACCCAAGCTCCGGGTAGGAGTTTCAAATTTTAAAAAGTCATGGTGTTTAATGATTTTTCCATAATGAAAAGTTCCTTCATAGGAAATACCTTTACCGTTTTGGGCATTCGACTGTGCGACGCAGAGTATTAAAGTGAAAAGTAAAAAATAAAATTTAAATTTGCCCCTTTGCATAATGATTGGCGAAAAATACAATTTTTTGGTCGATTTTCTTTATCAATAAAAAGATTAATTTGTTTAATTCGCATGTTTTGACGGCTTGCTGTTTATTTAACTTTCTATCATGTTTTTAGAAAACGTTTTCAAAGGTTCAAACCATTGGTGGGCTTATCTTCTAACGATTGTTGGGGTCATCTTCGGATATGCGATGGGGCAAGCTCCGTTAATGTTAGCAATTCTGAGCGAAAACCCCGGAGTCAGTGAAGAATCATTGAATGAAGCGATACAAAGCTCAAATTTCGAATTATTAGGATTAGATCCAAATACCAGCCTTTTCCTTATGCTTATGGCTTTTGTTGGTGCATTTTTAACGCTATGGTTATTGATCAATGCGTTGCATAAAAGATCAATAAAAACATTGATCACTCCCTTTGAAAAAATAAATTGGGGAAAAATATTTTTTGCTTTTGGATTATGGTTTTTAATTGCCTTTTTGATAGAAGGTGTTTCCTATTTGGTTTATTCTGATGTGTATGTTTTTCAGTTTCAATGGACCAAATTTATACCGCTATTATTGATTTGTGTTTTTATTTTACCCATCCAAACTACCTTTGAAGAAATATTTTTTCGTGGATATTTGATGCAGGGAATTGTTTTGCTAAGTGGCAATAAATGGATTCCTTTGATTATTACTTCAATACTTTTTGGAAGTCTACATTTTTTTAATCCTGAAGTTGAAAAGTTTGGAGCAGGATTAATGATGGTGTATTACATTGGTGTGGGATTGTTTTTGGGTTTTATTACTTTGATGGATGATTCTTTAGAATTGGCAATCGGAGTTCATGCAGCGACTAATCTTTTTTCTGCTACTTTTGTGACTTTTGAAGGATCTGCATTAAAAACAAATGCAATATTTCTTACGGAAGTCGTTAATATCGAGTTAATGCTTCCTTTATTCTTTGCCTCGGCAGCCCTATTTACATTTATTTGTTGGAGAAAGTATGGCTGGAAAAACGGGAATTATGCTTTCGCGATAATTGAAAAACAACTGGACATCAATAACTTAAATACCTAAACATGTTTTTAAAAACTAAAATTCTCACTTTAATTTTGTGCTTTGCAACCAGTTTATTAGCACAACCGGACAGATGGCAACAAAAAGTTGAGTATAAAATGAACATAGACTTTGATGCAAAAAGTCACCAATTTACCGGTACACAAAATCTGGTTTATTACAATAATTCACCAGATGAATTGAACAAAGTTTTTTATCATTTATATTTCAACGCATTCCAGCCTGGCAGCATGATGGATGTTCGTGCCTCCACTCAGCCGGATGCGGATTCACGAATCGCAAGCCAAATCCCAAACCTTAAACCTAATGAAATTGGTTATCACAAAATAAAATCTTTAAAACGTGATGGTAAAGAGGTGAAATTTGAAGTGGTAGGAACTATTTTGGAAGTGACTTTAGATGAACCTATCCCACCAAAAAGCAAAACGACTTTTGATATGGAATTTGAGTCTCAAGTTCCCATTCAAGTTCGGAGAAGTGGAAGAGATAACGCAGAAGGCGTTGATTATTCCATGTCGCAATGGTATCCCAAAATGTGCGAATACGATTATCAGGGCTGGCATGCCAATCCTTATATCGGACGTGAATTTTATGGCATTTGGGGAGACTTTGATGTAACTATTAATATCGATAAAGATTATACGGTTGCAGCTTCAGGTTATCTTCAAAATCCTAACGAAATAGGCCACGGTTATGAAACAAATGGGGCAAAAGTGAAAACCGGAAACAATCAAAAACTCAGTTGGAATTTTGTCGCACCCAATGTGCATGATTTTGTTTGGGCTGCAGATACCGAATATACCCACACCAGGAAAAAAGCTGCAAATGGGGTCATGATGCATTTCTTTTACATCAAAACAAAAAATAACGAAGAAGAATGGGAAAACCTTCCGGAAGTGATGGACCGGGTTTTTAGCTATGCAGATATGAAATATGGCAAATACCCTTACCTGCAATATTCTTTCATTCAGGGCGGTGATGGCGGAATGGAATACCCAATGGCAACACTAATTACAGGGAACCGCAATTTTGGTAGCCTGGTTGGAGTTTCCGTTCATGAATTAATGCATTCCTGGTATCAGATGGTTTTAGGGACCAATGAAAGTTTATACGCCTGGATGGACGAAGGTTTTACAAGTTACACATCAGCAGATATCATGAATTACTTAAAACATGAAGGCTTGCTTGGGAATATGAAACCCGTAGATAATCCACATGCGGGAACGATTGGCGGTTATGTAGGTTTTACAAAAAGTGGGTTAGAGGAGCCACTTTCGATTCATGCTGATCATTTTGTTACCAATAGTGCTTACAGCGTAGGTGCTTATGTCAAGGGATCTGTTTTTTTAAATCAATTGTCATATATTGTTGGAAATGAGGTGTTTGGTACAGGTTTATTGAAGTATTACGATACCTGGAAATTTAAACATCCTAACATAAATGATTTTATTCGTGTCATGGAAATGGAAAGTGGTATTGAGCTCGATTGGTACAAAGAATATTGGGTAAATACGACAAATACAATCGATTATGGAGTCAAATCTGTAACAGCTGGAGATAAAAAATCTACAATTATTGAGTTGGAAAAAATCGGTGTTATGCCGATGCCAATTGATGTAGTCGTAACCTACAAAAAAGGAGAGCCGGAAGTTTTTAATATTCCTTTGAGGATCATGCGCGGAGAGAAAAAACAAGAGTTTGGAAACATGAAATTTAGCGTGATAGAAGATTGGCCGTGGACAAATCCAACGTATTCTTTTGAAATTCCTGTAAAAATGAAAACCGTTGAAAAAGTGGAGATTGATCCAAGCATCCGAATGGCAGATGTTAATCGAGAAAACAATATCTGGGAAAAATAGTTAGAATTGTTTTTCCCTCTAAAAAAGGTTGTTTGATCAGTTTCGAACAACCTTTTTTTTTTAAAATTTTACGAAGAATGTTGTTTCTGACTTTTTAAAAATTTCTCTCTGATAATTTCCCCTATATGTTTTTTGGACATTTTACTTTCCAGCCAGGAAATGATATCGAGATATAAAAAGGAGCGTCTTTCGTAAGGATGTTCTTTTAAAAGCTCCAATCGATTTTTTAATTTGATGAATGCTTTCTGCAGATTGTTTTGGTCTAAATAAAGCGCTTGTTTCAAAAATTTCAAAATCTCTGTTTGTACCAAATTGAGGTCTTCCATTTTTGCTAAAAAGCGGTAAACAGACTTTGTAATATATTCTAGCAACTCAAAATGCCCTAATTCATAATGTGCGATGAGATGTAAAATCCGCGCATAACATTGAATATCACCACGCAATTGCCCTGCTTTGAAATTGATAATTCGATTGAGGTATTCGATAGCTTCTTCATTTTTATTACATCCAAAATACATGCAAGCTATTTTGTAATAAAAAACCAAAACACGATGTTCGTCCAAATGAAGTTCAAATTCTTTGAGTTGCCTTTCTATTTCAGGAACGAGGACCAATCCATCTTCAAAGCGCCCTTCCATGAAGTATTTATTTATACGAGCGGTTTCTAAAAATTGAAAACTCAGCAATTTGCCATTCGTGTTGAAATTCAAATTGTTTTGATCAATAAATGTTTCAAATTCATCTAGGGCTGCACAGTATTTTTGATGATAGCCGATGTAAAATAATGCTGCCAAAAGATTATTATATCCTCTCAGAATCAGTGTAGGATCATCAGTTGACAAAGCTGGATTCTCTTTGTAAAGATCGACCCATTTATAGGCATATTTATAACATCTTAAAAAATCCTGCAAAATATAATAATACCAGACATGGCATTGAAACCAATAAATCTTTTCATAAAAAGTAAGCTTATTTACATCTGATTCCGGCAAATTAGTTTTAAAGAATTCCCACATAAAGTAGGCATCTTTTTGATTCCTGATATGACCAACCTGGACATACAAACCATAAAGCCGAAGGGACAGATTGGACAATAAACCCGTTTTAGTGATGATTTGGTTTCGTTTTTCTGATTCTACAGTAAGTTGATCAGAGCGATATTCAATACTGTGTGTAATGTGGTGAGATTCAATCAGCTTTTCAAATTCCAGAATTTCGAGATGATGAATATCCTGGTGATGCTCCTTTGCTATAGATTTTATCCTTTCAAGTAGCTTAAGGCTTTGCCAATAAAGTCCTTTGTTGTATAATATTTTTGCAAAATCAAGTTGTTCGCGGATTTCAATATCAATGTTTTTTTGAATATGGATCATTCGCAAACTGATCAATAACTGTTTGTACAGATGGCGTTTTAAGTTGGAAAGCTGGCTCTTTTTTATTGAAGGAATTTTCTTTAAAATCAGCTCTTCATCGTATTCTGAAAGTTTATCCAAAACATCAAAAAGCTGGATAAATTTCACTTCTTCCTGGCTCTGAATCCGATTGACAAAAAGCTTAAAGTGGCGCTTTTCGGATTTAGAAAGTGTCTTAATCAGTATAAATAATGGCTCCGAATGTATGCTGGGCATTGTAAAATATTACCTTTTAATGTCCTGTAAATTAGTTGTTTATGGTTGTAAGAGGTTAGGTTGGTGTTGTAAAAAGCTAAGGATTTGGTTTATCGAAATCAAACCTCATTGCTTAGTTTTGAAAAGCTAAATTAAACAAAAATTTTAAAGAGAGGATGGCGAAAACACTTTTTGAAAAAATTTGGGACAACCATGTCGTTGAATCAAAAGAAGGATTTCCTGATGTTTTATATATTGATCGACACTTCATCCATGAAGTTACTTCACCACAAGCTTTTGATGGTTTACGAAAACGATCTTTGAAAGTCGCAAGACCTCAACTGACAGTAGCAACCGCAGACCACAACGTTCCCACCATCAATCAACATCTTCCGATAAAAGAGCAGCTTTCCCGCTTTCAGGTAGAAACTCTTCAAAAGAATTGTAATGAGTTTGGTGTCGAATTATATGACTTAGGCCATGAAAAACAAGGAATTGTTCATGTTATCGGTCCGGAGTTGGGTTTGACTCTTCCAGGCATGACAATAGTTTGCGGCGACAGCCACACTTCAACGCATGGTGCGTTTGGTACGATAGCTTTTGGAATTGGCACCAGCCAGGTGGAGCAGGTTTTCGCTACGCAGTGTTTGCTTCAATACAAACCCAAAACGATGAAAATTGAAATAAATGGTGAGCTGGGGCCGTGGAGTTGTTTCAAAAGACATCATTCTTTACATCATTTCAAAAATTTCAGCTTCGGGCGGTACAGGATATTTTGTAGAATATACCGGCTCAGCGATTCGGTCGCTTTCGATGGAAGCACGGATGACCGTTTGTAATATGAGTATTGAAATGGGAGCCAGAGGAGGCTTGATCGCTCCCGATGATACTACTTTTGACTATTTGAAAGATAAAGAATATGCTCCAAAAGGTTTGGAATGGGAGCTTGCTTTGGAAGATTGGAAGAATTTGAAAACAGATTCGGATGCAATTTATGACAAAGAAAATGTTTTTGAAGCTGCTGATATTGAACCGATGGTGACCTACGGCACGAATCCGGGAATGGGAATCGGCATAAGCCAAAACATTCCGGAAATAGCTGTAAACGGAGGAACACTGGAGATGGAAAAAGCGCTGAATTATATGGGACTTCGAGCAAAACAAAAACTTCACGGTAAAAAAATAGATTATGTTTTTATAGGTAGTTGTACAAATTCCAGAATCGAGGATTTGAGAATGGTGGCTGATTTTGTAAAAGGTAGAAAGAAAGCTGCTGATGTAAATGTTTGGATAGTTCCAGGCAGCAAAAAAGTGGAATCACAGGCAATCGCTGAAGGTTTGGACAAAGTTTTCAAAGAAGCGGGTTTCGACCTTCGCCAGCCAGGTTGCTCGGCTTGTCTGGCTATGAATGAGGACAAAGTTCCAGCCGGAAAATATTGTGTTTCAACCTCCAATCGAAACTTTGAAGGAAGGCAAGGGCCGGGTTCACGTACTTTTTTGGTAAGCCCTTTGATGGCTGCCGCGGCGGCTGTTACGGGAGAAATTACCGATGTTCGAGAAATGATTTAACTCAAAACTCAATAGATAAAAACAATAAACTACAAACTATAATGGAATCGACTTGTGTGCCTTTGAATATTGAAAATGTAGATACGGATCAGATCATCCCGGCCCGCTTTTTAAAAGCTACGACAAGGGAAGGATTTGGCGAAAATTTATTTCGCGACTGGCGATTCGATAATGATGGCCAGCCGAAAGCAAGTTTTGTTTTAAATGATTCAAAATATTCAGGTTCTATTTTAATTGCCGGAAAAAATTTTGGCTACGGATCGAGCAGAGAGCATGCTGCCTGGGCTTTGGGAGATTTTGGCTTCAAGGTCGTGGTATCCAGCTTTTTTGCGGATATTTTTAAAAATAATGCTTTAAACAATTTCATTTTACCCATTCAGGTTTCGGATGATTTTCTAAATGAAATATTCAAAGAGATTGAAGAAAATCCTTCATTAATTGCAAAAGTAGATCTGAAAAACCAATCCTTTGAAATTTCAAATACAAACCTAAAAACCGATTTTGAAATCAATGCTTACAAGAAAGAATGTTTCTTAAATGACTATAACGATCTAGACTATTTATTGTCAAAAACAGACGCAATTGAGGCTTTTGAGCGAAGACGTAATTTGGTTTTAGTTTAAAATAAAAAATTGATGACTTATAAAATCACAATACTTGAAGGAGACGGAATTGGTAGAGAAGTGACAGACTGGGGGAGGAAGACCATGCAATTTATCGGAGAGCTTTATGGACATGATTTCCATTTTGAAAAAGGATTAATTGGCCATTCAGCAATTGAAAAAACAGGTACTCCGCTTCCTGATGAAACCATTGAATTGTGCAAAAAATCAAATGCTGTTCTATTAGGTGCGGTCGGTCATCCGATGTACGACAACAATCCATCCTTGAAAGTTCGACCAGAACAAGGCTTGTTAAAAATTCGAAAGGAACTGGGACTTTATGCGAACATCCGTCCGATAAAAATATTTGACGAATTAATAAGTTCCAGCAGCTTGAAACCTGAAATTTTAAGTGGCTCGGATATTTTGTTTTTTCGGGAATTGACTGGTGGAATCTACTTCGGAGATCGAGGTCGAGTCGAAAATGGAAACGCAGCTTTTGATACGATGTTTTATTCGAAAGAAGAAGTGGAACGAATTGCGGAAAAAGCCTTTCATGCGGCTCAAAAAAGAAACAAGCGACTTCATTCTATTGACAAAGCGAACGTGTTGGAGTCATCGAGATTATGGAGAGAAGTGGTTCAGGAAATGGCAGCGAAGTACCCGGAAGTTGAAGTAATTCACATGTTTGTCGATAACGCGGCCATGCAACTCATTCGTGATCCAAAGCAATTTGACGTGGTGGTCACCGGAAATATGTTCGGCGATATCCTCACTGATGAAGCTTCTCAAATTGCAGGTTCATTGGGTATGCTGCCTTCCGCCTCGGTAGGAGATGAGGTTGGTTTGTTTGAACCTGTTCATGGTTCTGCTCCTGATATTGCCGGTAAAAATATTGCAAATCCATTAGCGACCATTTTATCAACGGCTTTGATGCTGGATATTTCATTTAACATGAAAGAAGAAGGAGAAAGCGTGATTGAAGCAGTGGATCAGGTGCTGAAAAATGGTTTTAGAACCCGTGATATTGCAGATAAATCTACACCAAGAGAAAAGATTTTAGGAACAGTTGAAATTGGTGAACAAGTGCTTTTGGCTTTGAAAAAACAGGTTCCGGTGCCAAGCCATATTTAAAAAAAACAACTTACTCAGAGAATAATTAATAACACACAAATAATGAGTGATGAAATTTATTTTTTCGATACAACACTTCGCGATGGAGAACAAGTTCCTGGCTGTCAATTGGATACCAATGAAAAAGTGATCATTGCAAAAGAACTGGAATTGCTTGGTGTTGATGTCATTGAAGCAGGATTTCCGATTTCAAGTCCTGGAGATTTTAAGTCAGTTGTGGCTATTTCAAAAGCAGTAAATGATCCTATCATTTGTGCTTTGACAAGAGCCGTGGAACAGGATATTGATGTAGCAGTCGAATCTTTAAAATATGCAAAACGCAAGCGGATTCACACCGGAATTGGGGCTTCGGATTATCACATTAAACACAAGTTTAACAGCACTCGTGAGGAGATTATTGAGCGTGCAATTGCTGCGGTAAAATATGCAAAAAAATATGTCGAGGACATTGAATTTTATGCAGAAGATGCTGGAAGGGCGGACAATGAATTTTTAGCTCGAATGGTCCAAGCCGTGATAGCTGCAGGCGCAACCGTTGTCAATATTCCGGATACAACTGGATACTGCTTGCCCGGCGCTTACGGTGAAAAGATTCGTTTTTTGATGGAAAATGTGAATAATATTCAAAAAGCTATCTTGTCCTGTCATTGTCACAATGATCTTGGAATGGCTACCGCAAATACGATCGCCGGAATTCAAAACGGAGCGAGACAAGTTGAAGTTACGATCAATGGAATTGGTGAAAGAGCCGGCAATACTTCACTCGAAGAAGTAGCCATGATTTTGCAGACCCATAAAAGTTTGAATTTACATTCCAATATAAATAGCAAGAAAATAAACCACTTGAGCAAGCTGGTTTCTAAAATGATGCGAATGCCCGTTCAGGCCAATAAAGCAATTGTTGGCGCCAATGCATTTGCCCATTCCAGCGGAATCCATCAGGATGGTGTCATTAAAAACAGAGAAAATTACGAAATACTTGCACCTGAAGATGTTGGAATTCACGAGTCTTCAATTGTACTGACCGCGCGGAGCGGTAAGGCAGCCCTACGCTATCACCTTGAACGCCTTGATTACAAAGTTTCTAAAGCAGAATTAGAAGATATTTATCAGCGATTTTTGATTTTAGCTGATAAGAAAAAAGATTTGAAAGACGAAGATTTAACCATTCTGATGGAGGGAAAACTTAACAATAATAACATCGAAGTAGCTGATGTCCAGGTCGTTTCAGGCAAACCGCTTTTGCCAATGGCAACGGTCGGTTTGATCATTAATGGTGAAATGTACCGTGAAAGTGCTTCCGGCAATGGATCAATCAATGCAGCTCTTAATGCGATAAATAATATCATCGATCATCAGTTGACTTTGGACAATTTTGAAGTCCAATCGCTGGTTCACGGAAGCCGCGAAAGCGGAAAAGTGAGCCTGAAAGTGCTTTATAATAATGTCCTTTATTTTGGATATGGAGAACATGAAGACATCGTAATGGCTTCCGTTGAAGCTTATGTCAATGCGGTTAATAAGATGGTCTTTTTGAAAAAGAGAAAAACAGAAGCAAAAAAAGTGAAACTGAACCTGGCTTCTTAACAAGAACTTGGTTTTATCAATATTGGTTTAATTTGGTTTATGACAGGCTGAGACATTTGTTTTAGCCTGTTTTTTTGATTTCGTTTAAACAAAAAAAATAGCGAAGTAATTAAAACTTCGCTATTTACAGCATTCACCCGACTGGTATTATGAAAGAAATAATTTATCAATCATAAGAAAGAAAGTACTACCAATTAATTTTAAACCATTTAACCAAAAAAAGTTAAGCCAGGCAAAATTGGAAATATAATAATTTGAATACAATGAAATTCAAAACCAATATCTGTCATTCAAAGTTATTCCATTATTTTATTTGCAATGCTAATGTAATTGTCTGATCTACAATAAGCAAATTTTTTTAACATTTTTTTAAGAAAATATTAAGATTTTTTCCTTTTCCTTTTTTAGCAAAATAATCACTTAGCGAATTCATTCATTTCGCAATTTTTTTAAGTGTTTTCAAGCGTATCAGAAAATAGCGTTTTGTGATTCATAAATTACAATGTATTTTTGGCTAGCTCAAAATCTCTAAAAACTATTTTTATAAAATGGCCAGAAAGAAAGTAACCAAACACAAACCTAAAAGCCCTCAAAAAAAGGCTTCCGCTTTGAACAAACCACTTCTTAAGTCGCTTGGTATTTTACTTTCTTGCATTGCTTTTATAATTTATGCCAATACATTTAGTCATGATTATGCCCTCGATGACGCTTCAGCGATCTCTGCGAATTATGTAACCAAACAAGGTGTTTCAGGTATTCCGACTATTTTTAAAGAACATTATCGTTTTGGTTATTGGAACAGTCCGGGCACACTTTATCGGCCGATTCCTTTAGCCATGTTTGCGATTGAATGGCAAATTGCACCCGACTCCCCAGGGTTCTATCATTTTATGAATGTCCTTTTATATGCTTTCACAGCCTTTTTACTTTTTTGGACGCTTTGCAAGGTCATACCCAAATACAGCCCTGTGCTGCCTTTTTTAGCGACGTTATTGTTTATTACTCATCCAATGCATGTCGAAGTTGTTGCCAATATTAAAAGCCGCGATGAAATTCTATCCTTTTTGTTTTGCATTTCGGCGATTTACTTTTTGTGGAAATATCTGAAAGTTGAAAATTATAAATGGCTAGGCTTTTCACTGCTTAGTTATTTGCTTGCCATGTTTTCGAAAGAAAATGCGATTACATTTTTGGCCGTTTTTCCTTTGCTGATGTATTTTTTTAGTAAAAAAACAATAACTCAAAATTTTTCTTTGAGCGCGTTATTTATTATTCCGGTTGCAATTTATATGAGTGCTCGAGTCGCGGTTTTGGGATCTTTAAACGGAACCAAAGAATTAGCGCCTTTACTTGACAATTATTTAAGCGGAGCTACTGATTTGTCAATCCGATTGGCTTCTGCGTTTTTGTTGGTAGGAAAATATTTATGGACTTTGATCTTTCCTCATCCGTTGGGTTCTGACTTTGGTTACAGCCAAATTGCATTGGTCGGCTGGACGGACTGGAGAGTTATTGTTACACTTTTGATAGTGGCTGGAGCCTTATTTTATGCTTTAAAAACATTACCCAAAAAGGAAATTCCATCTTTTGCCATTCTTTATTTTGGAATTACTTTTTCCATTTTTAGCAATATCATTATGTTGATCGGATCATCGTTTGGAGATCGGTTTATGTATTTTCCAAGTCTGGGTTTTGCAATGATCCTGGCTTTTTTAATTCTTAAAATATTTAAAACAGATTTTCAACTTAAATCAAATTCCATCGCCACTTTTTTTAATAATTATAAAATGCCGCTTTTGGTAGCCGGAGCTGTGGCAATCGCTTACAGTTATAAGACTATTTTAAGAAATACGGTTTGGAATGACAGTTTTTCACTTTATGAAAATGATATAGAAATTGCTCCCAACAGTGCAAAACTGAATTATCACTATGGCTTGGAATTGAATAAAAGAGGTTTGGCGGAACTTGATCCTAAGCAAAAAGGAGAATTTATGAATAAAGCTTTTCAACATTTTGCAAAGGCTGCTGAAATTTATCCGGATTACCACGATGCCTACGGACAAATGGGTTTGATGTTCTACAGAAATAAAAACTATGAAAAAGCCATGGAAAACTACGAAAAATCCCTGGCGCTCAAGCCAAACAATGCAACTGTTCTAAGTAATATGGGGAAAATATATTTTGAACAAAACAACCTGCAAAAAGCCGAAGAAGTTTATCTGAAAGCGGTTAAAATCGATCCAAGATTTGTGGACGGAAGACGGAATTTAGGGACCGTTTATGCGCTTCAAAAACAATTTGATAAAGCAATTGAGCAATTTAATACAGCATTAAAATATGATCCTAAAAACGCGGATATTTACCTTTACCTGGGTTATGCACACCGTGACAAAGGAGACAACGCTACGGCTCAAACCTTTTTTAATCGTGCATACGAATTGAATCCGGATTTGAGAAAATAATTTAAAAATTTATACTAATTGTGAAACAGATTGTCATTCAATTTGGCTTGTTGGCTTTAGCTTTGTTGATTCTGCTACAACTGAGCAAGTATTCATTATTTTTAAGAGGATTTTCAAATGAATGGTTGGTGACTTTGTTTGCTTTTCTCTTTTTGGGTTTTGGTTATTTTGTAAGCAGACTGGTTTCCAAACCGAAAATTGAATATACGGAGCAACCTAAAGAAATCAATGAAAATAAAATTGCTGACCTTGGAATCAGTAGCCGGGAATACGAAGTTTTGCAATTGATTTCAAGCGGGTTGTCCAACCAGGAGATCGCAAAAAATCTTTTCATATCCGAAAGCACTGTAAAAACCCACGTTTCAAATCTACTGATGAAGCTTGATGCCAAACGCCGAACCCAGGCGATCACCAAAGCTAAAGCGTTAAATATCCTTTGATTCCACCAAATTTAAGCATGGTACTTTAGTAGGGTTCTCGTTATGTTTACCTAAATGGTACTTTAGTATGATTGGATTTTGGTAGAAATCGACGTGATTTGTTTCGACAATACAAATTAATCAAATCAAAAAAATTGCTTTATGAAAAACTTAGTTTTACGTTACGGACTTTATTCAGCAGGGATAATGGTAGGAGTATTCCTGTTTACATTTTTCTTTGTAGCAAAGGAATCTGAAATGGGGTTCAAAATAGCGGAGATAGTTGGGTATTCTACAATTCTACTTTCTATGGTTTTTGTTTTTTTTGGGATTAAAAAACATCGTGATGAAAATAAAAGTGGCACAATTTCTTTTGGCGAAGCTTTGAAAGTAGGTGTCTTGATTGTGCTAATTCCTTCAATTGCTTTTGGATTATATAACCTGTTTTACATTGAAGTACTCGATCCCAACTTCATGGAGAATTATTATCAATATACTATTGAAGAATACCAAGCTTCGATGGAACCTGCTGAATTTGAAGCCATGAAAGTTAAAATGGAAAAAGAAAAAGAAATGTTTCAAAATACATTTTTTCAGTTTGTTCTCATGTTTTTGACGGTTTTTATTATTGGTTTTATTGTAGCCTTGATTTCTTCAATTGTTTTGAAAAGGGATAACGAAACGGTTGAAAACGCAGTAAGTTAAAGCAACCAAAAAAATACAATTCCAAATAAACAGGAGTTATCTTACCTTATGGAGAAAAAATTAAATTTGGTAGTTTTGAAAAGAAAGTAGAAGGAAGTGGAACAAGACCAAACCAATAGTTCAGCAATGATCTTCCCACCGAGATCCACCTCTTTCGATGACACAAATCTGGTGAACACACTGATCGG
Organism: Saprospiraceae bacterium; assembly: GCA_965220465.1. GTDB lineage: Bacteria > Bacteroidota > Bacteroidia > Chitinophagales > Saprospiraceae > JAHDHW01. The sequence continues at coordinate 296,162 of CBDCPZ010000018.1, forward strand.
GAATGAAAATGAGGGAAGGCTGTTTTACCATAATATGTAAGTTTCATGAATAAATAAAAGTGAATATTGTTAAGGCTTTAAAGTTTAAATTATAATATTCAAATTTAACCATTTAGTGATCATTTCAACTGTGTAACTTCAGTTAGTTACTCGAACACTTATTATTTAATATATTTAGAATACGAGTATTTTTTTGTTATATTTAAATTATTATTAACATATTCAATGGTTCGATAACTTGAAGTATAAAATCATTTTTTAATTTAGTTTGGTTTTAATTCTCCGATGCTTGCATCGAAATTTAAAAGTTTTTGCCATTTGATACCCCGTCAGCTTGCTGCGGGGTAGTTCATTTGAAAATTAACAAATGAATATGCTTACCTACCTGTTGTCTTTTCCTTGACCACTAATAATTAATCAATATATTTCTTAATTTAAAACACAACTTATGGCTCTCAGAAATACCTTGGATTTAACTAGCGATGTTCCTAATCCTGAAGAAGAAATCAAAAAGCTGATTCATGAAAATCAATTTGTAGTCTTTGTTGTCATTGGTACTAAAAAGGAGTGTAAGACTTTAATTAAATGGGCAGACCTGTATGCCAACAGCAGTCCCCAGGGGGTGAAAAGAAAAGTGATCTGGTTGAAAAATCACTTGCTACTTAAAGACAATTGCCTGGAACTATTAAAGACCAGTGATAATTTTTAACGAAGATCAGTACAATAAAATACTGGCTTTTGTTTTAAGCCCCAAAAAGCACCAAACTAAATATATTTTTGTGGATGCTCCTGATAAAAATATTCTACCTATGCACATTGGTAAGGCTTACGCAACGGCAAGTCTTCCTGAAGATTAAGGAAATGCCTTAATCTTTTTTACCTTGCCTAATTGATAAGTGAGAAAACCTTATTTTAAACTAAATATAATATCAACTGAAATTCTTAAAACTGACTTTTATAATCTCCTTTCTAATTTTTTCACAAAACATATTCAGCCAGGTTTTTGATCTATATGAACTGGACCTATACAATAAGACAATAAGCCAAAATAAAAACACTGATAATATAAAAATCAAACAGGGAAAACTCGGAATTGTTGAAATTAACAGCACACTTCTGATAAAAATGCATAAGGATTCTATTGCAAAGAATATGCGGGAATTTTCCGGTGGAAGTCAAGTAGATAGTGAAGAACTAAAAAAACTCAAAGTTCTGTTACGCAACTATGATAGTATCATGCAATTGCTTACTGAAGAAGTCGCTCAACCTAATTTTGAGGGTTTGGGAGATTGGGCAACTCAAATGGTGAATTTGTATAATGAATTGGCAGAAGATGAATTTCTTGCGGGATTGCATACTGAAGCTGCTGAAGCCGGTGCAGTTTTAGCAGAAAGCCAGCCCGACCTGGATTTTGAGGCTTTTATCATAAATTATTTAAATGAAAAGATGCTGGAATATGCTCAACAGATTCAAAATACACTCGAAGATGGCAACGTGAAATTTATTTTAGCGGGCTTTCTTCAAACTAAAAAAGGTAAGCGCCCCATAAAGCTATCGGATGATTTTGATGAATTGCCGGAAGAAGTTTACAGTGTTCCGCGTTGGGATACTTCTCTTTCAGAGGATGATAAAAAAGAATTAAAAGAAATAGCGGGTTTTATCAATAACATTAAAAAATTAAGTGATATCGATGAGGGAAAAATAAAAGAGGTGCTTTTAAAAAGTTTCCAGGCGGATGAATGTTTAAGGAAATTGAATTCAGAATTAAAAACTTTAATTGATTCGGCAAATGTATGGTTGCCTGAAGTTGCTCAACAGGTGAAAGATAAACTGAAAGAGCCATATATTGAAGCGGAGCGACTTGTTTTAGATTATACCAAAAATAAATCAATAGGAGAAGGTATCACCAACGTGCAATTATTGATTCATTTCAATGACGATCTGGCAGCCACGAGTAGTAGGATAGAATCATTAGTTACTCAATTGGAGGAAGGGTTGCAAGAAATTATGGACAATGTACCGGATGAACCTGTTGTCCAGGAATTGAAAAAAATATTTGATGATTGTAAGAAAAAACTTGAAGCAGATAAACAAGAAATAATAAGTATTGCGAATAAATTTACCAATGTCCTTGAAGGTAGCGCAACAAAACAGTCAACATCGCTGGGGATATTAGTGAGAAGGTGAAACGATTGGGCTATGATGCTATCCCTGAAGAAAGTTATATTGACCTTACTCTGACCGGATTCCGGGAAAACGGGGATAAAGTAATTATAAAAGTGATACTCACCCAGGAAATAGATGGAAAAGAAGAAAAGCTGGTCATTGACCAACAGCGTTTTATCGTTCAGCAGATTGGAGCATATTCTGTAGTCAAACCGGTACTAATTCTTGCAAATCCCATGGGGAAGCAAAACGACAAAGTAACACTGAAAAGCGAATTTCAGTTTGCCCCATCCTATTCTATGTTGATTAAATGGGGGAATC
>CBDCPZ010000019.1:0-277570 GCA_965220465.1 Saprospiraceae bacterium
TTCATAATTGATCAAATCCTTGTCCCAAAGTGTTCGGTTTTGGTCTTCAAATAAAATTATTGCTCCATGATCATCAATTCGGGCATCAAATCTTGCTGTATGAAAACACATCAGTGAAAGTAATGCACAAAGCTTTTTATTTTCATCAAAATGAGTCACCAATAATTTGGTTAAGCCGAATCGCTTCCAGGCAAAGTTCTTTTTGAATAATGGAATCGCCTAAAGTAGAATTATACCCTTCATTGAAAAGCAAATAAAGCGAAACAGGCTAACGGTTTCCAACCTACTTTCCAATTCTTCGCCACTTGGAATCTGAAAGGGAATATCAGATTCTCGAATTGTTGTTTTTGCTCGGTAAAGTCTTTTGTTGATTGTAGATTCATTTGTTAGCAACAGCGCATTTGCCACTTCTTTTACACCAAACCCACAAAGCGTTTTTAAGGTTAATGCAATCTGAGATGCTGTATTTAATGATGGATGACAACAAGTGAAAATCATCCTCAATTGATTGTCTTCAATTTCGTTTTCGAGAAAAATGGAATCAATTTCATTAATTGAATAATCAGACACCTTTTCTTTTTTATGATGCTTTTGCATCATTTTATTGTCGACTTCAACTCATTGATTGCCTTTCTTTTAGCAACCTGAACCAGCCAGCCAGTCGGATTAGATGGTATTCCGCCAACACTCCAATTATTTAACGCAGCAAGAAGTGTTTCCTGAACAATATCTTCCGCTAATTGGATTTGAGAAGTACCAAAAATTCGCGTCAATGTGGCAACCAGTTTTCCGTATTCTGTACGAAAAAGATGCTCAACTAATTGTTCGCTGCTGGTTTCGACATTTATTTCATTTTCGGAAAAACAATTGGCCTGACCTCAATGGAGTACAAACCCAAATGCGCGGAATCAAGTGCTATTTTATTAGCTTCTTCCTGGTCTTTTGCCTGAACCAGAAAAAATCCGGCAATGATCTCTTTTGATTCCAAAAAAGGACCATCCGTTAAAATTTTAGCATCTTTTGAAGTAAGCAATGCACCAGAGTCTTCCAACCTTTGACCTCCAATATATTTTCCTCCTAATTGGTCGATCCAGGTTTTACATTCCGTCATAACTTCCTGAATTTCATTTGGAGATAAATGATTCATGCCATCTCCTTTAAGTATCATCAAAAATTCTTTCATGATTTTTCTTTAAAGGTATGACAATCGAAATTGTGTTTTTAGGACAAATAATCAAATTTAATTCAAATGATTTACGATTGCTTCGTCAAAGAGGTTTGACTTTCGATGGGATAGTGATCAATCAATTGGCCTTTTTCGTCGATCAGGAATTTGTTGAAATTCCATTTTACTTTATAATCGTCTTTTCCATTCAACTCTTTGCTTAGTCAGCCACTTGTAAATTTCATTTTGATCTTTTCCTTTGACATCTATTTTGGTTGTCATCGGGAAAGTTACGCCATAGTTTGCCGAACAAAACTGTCGCAATTTCTTCTTCTGATCCGGATTCCTGATTTAAAAACTGGTTACATGGAAAACCAATGACAACCAATTGATCCTGATAGGTTTTGTACAATTTTTCCAAATCAGCATATTGTGGTGTGTAACCACACTTTGAAGCGACATTGACAAATCAATATTTTTTTGCCTTCAAAAGCTTTAAAATCAATCATTTCATCACTATCCAAGGCCTGAATTTTGAAAGTCGTGGATGGAAGTTGGATTGTGCAAATACTGAAGAGGAGCCAGTCAATAAAAGAATGAAAATAAGTAATTTCATTTTAGCAATCAGTGATTTTAAACAGGCGTAAAAATTATATGAAAACATTTTTACATTGCGAAATAATGGTAATCAACTGACTAAAAGGATTTGTTGGCGTTATTTTGAAATGTCTAAAAAACATGGTTTCGTTTAATTAAGCCCAAATACTTAAATTAATCACCTTTAAAGACAAAACCAAAACCTTTTGTTTAGGATTTAAACAACATTTTCAACCAAAAGAAGGGTTTGACCAATTGACTTCGCAGATCAAAATCACTGACCATTTTGGAAAGTACCTCCAACATTTTTTTGTTGTTTGAAATAATGGAAGCCAAAAAATTAACAATCGGAGAATAGCGCATCAAGACGTTGCAAGCTGGTAGCTCAATTTCATTTCAGACCCCAAAACTCTCGCGACACGAACATCATAGGCGTTCATAAATTTCGCTGAATATTGCTGTTGCTCAAGACAAACCTGAGCTTGCTCAGCAGCGATAAATCCACTGTAAACAGCATGGCCTATCCCTTCTCCCGTCAAGTGGATCGATCAGATGCCCCGCATCTCCGATGATCATATAATGGTCGCCGGAAATAACGCGTTTTTTTGACCCTAGCGGCAAACCAAAACCTTCCAGTTTACCTATCATTTCAGCATCTTCGAATCGTGCTTTGAAAGCAGGGTGATTTTCAACAATTTCGAAAAAATGTCTTGCGCAAGGTTGATGGATTTCTTTTTTATATAATCGCTTCGCAATCCAAGTCCAACATTTGCATTGACCGCCTGGCAGTGGAAAAATCCAGAAATAACCGGGATTCACTTCTTTCAAAAATGTAAGTTCAATAAAATTATCTTTTTGGAGTCCTTTGACGTTTTTGTAATAAGCCCGCACCGCACCAGCATGATGCGCATTATCTTTTTCCAAGCCAGCAATTTTTCGGCTAAAAGAAGAATTGGCTCCATCGGCAACAACGAGCAATTTTGCATCCACCTCAAATGATCCGTCCTTTGTTGAAACCTTCCAACCGTCTTCAGAGCGTTCAAAATTATCAATGCCGGTTCCTTCAAAAAACTGAATGTTGTCTCTTTTTTTAACCTCATCAATCAAAAAATTATCGAAATCCATCCTTTTACAAACATAACCCGGCGCATTTTTTTTATCACGGATATAAACCGGTTTAAAAGGAATTTTTACTTTTTTTCCATTGGGGACCACAAAATCGATTCCCCAAACGTCCGAATGAATGGGCAAATCGTTGAAACGTTTTAACATTTCGGGGTCAAGGCGTTTTAAAAGTGTCGTTACTTTTCCGCTGATCGCATCTCCGCAAATTTTATCTCTTGGAAAAATGGCTTTGTCAATCAATACGCATTCGATGCCCAGGTAACTTAGCTTCAAAGCCGTTGCAGCTCCACCAGGTCCGGCGCCAACGATACATACTTTTGTTTGGATCATTAAATATCAGTTTTAAGAACGAAAGCCGAAAATAAGAAACCTTGCTATTTTTCTTTAATTTCGAAGCTTATTTATAAAAAGTTAGATTCAACCAAAAAGAAAACCCTCGTTGAGCGATCCGCATAAACTATTAATATCCATTGCAAATGGAGATCGAAATGGTTTTCGAAAATTGTATGATTTGTTTTCGGAAAAGGTATATAATACCGCGCTGAGTTATGTGCAAAACGAAGCGGATGCGGAAGAAATCACTCAGGATGTATTTACCAGTATCTTCAGAAATGCTACTAAATTCAAAGGAGATTCAGCTGTAAAGACATGGATTTACAGAATCACCGTCAATACTTCTTTAAATCACATAAAAAAGAAAAAGCGGTTTTCCTTTCTAAAATTTGGTGAATCTGAAATAGATAAACCAGATTTTGAACATCCAGGTGTTTTATTGGAAAATAAAGAAAATGCGAAAACTTTGTTTAAAGTCATTGACACATTACCTGATAGTCAGAAAACAGCTTTTATTCTAAGTTTTGTGGAAGAATTACCGAGACAAGAAATAGCCGATATCATGGATATTTCTTTAAAAGCGGTGGAGTCTTTAATACAGCGAGCTAAGAAAAATTTGAGAGAAAAACTGGAAAATTTATATCCTCACCGAAGGAAAACCAAATAATTATTGTCTAAGTGATGGAACAAAATTATTGATAAGTTATTTTGATGTTGAAAAATTGTTGAAGTAACTGACTGAAAGGAATTACAAGAAAATATTTCAATATCTTAAAAAAATCACTTATTGATAATTCCATCAAACAATTTAAAATGAAATTGCCATTATGAAAAACGACAAAGAAAAATGGATAGAGGGCGTTTTTGAAAGCTTGAAAGGAAGCCAACGAGCCAAGCCAAGCCGGGAATTGTTTGCAAAAATTGAAGGCCAGATTTACAAATCGGAAGCTAAAGTTATTCCGTTGCATCAATTGAGAATGGCTGCGGCTTCTGTTATTTTGCTGTTAATTTTAAACGTGTTCGCTTTCAGTCAATATGCTCAAAACAGCACCATAAGTACCGAAGATTCGGTTGTCTACGACGCTTCTAACCAAGCCCTTATTTCTAACTATCAATTGTACGAATAATGAAACAATTACAATTTTATAAATATGCCGCTTTGGTATTGCTGCTTCTAAATCTTTCGATGATTGCTTTTTTCTTTTTGACAAAACCCAAGCCACCTCACCAAGGAGATGGTTTTCAAAAAAGGGGACCCAATATTATGAACATGGATGAAAAGCAACATGATCTTTTTTTGCAATCTGCAAAGCAACATGGCCAACATATGAAAGCGATCAATAAGCAACAGCAGGATTTGTTGAAACCTTATTTTTATAGCCTTATTGATTCAACAAAAAACACAAATCCGAATGCTACGCTGAATGAAGTTCAAGACCTTGAACGACAAAAAATTGAATCAACTTACCAACATTTTCAAGAAGTGAAATCCATTTTAAAACCTGAACAACAAGCTGACTTTGAATTATTTATGAACGATGTCATTGAAAGAATTTTGATGGAAACGAAAAAAAATCCGCCACCACCGAAGGAATTCTGAAGTTGCCTCTTTCGCGGATTTTCATACAATTTCTCCTTTTCAATTAATCAATCAAGAGGGAGATACCATTCCTGAGAAAAGTTTTGAAGGAAAAATTCTTTTGTTGAAGAAGGCTATGGGTTAGAAAAAGAAGCGGATGATTTTTTGCCTACTGAAAATTTCGTTTTAACTGATAAAAACAAACACATCAGAGGAATTTACAATGGGCTCAATAAAACATCCGTCAATTAGTTGATAGCTGATGTGAGAACTTTAAAGAAAGAAAATTAATGTTATTGGAAACGACAACTTTAGGTTTTCGATTTTAATGGGTAATCGATTTCGAGGAGTTACATTTGTAAAAATATATTACTTATAAAAATCACAAAATGTACAACAAATCAGCTATTTTTCTTTTGCTACTATTTTTTATGGCTTGTCAGAATTCATCTGATCCAGTTGTGTCTTCTAATCTTCCAATACCAGATCGTCAATATCCAGAGGCATTACAAAAAATATTTGCCAAGCATGGAAGTTTAGAACTTTGGCAAAGCATGAACACTTTGTCATACGAAATAGAGAAAGAAGGGGGCAACGAAAAACAAGTTGTCGATGTAAGAGATCGACGAGAAAGGATTGAAGGGACAAATTTTATCGCAGGTTTTGATGGAAAGCACATTTGGTTGGAAGCAGATACGAGTTATAAAGGAAATGCCATTTTTTACCACAATTTAATGTTTTATTTTTATGCTATGCCTTTTGTGATTGCTGATGATGGCATCAATTATTCTGAAACTGCGCCACTGGAATTTGAAGGAAAAAGTTATCCTGGAATTAGAATCACCTACGACGCTGGTGTTGGCGTCAGCCCTGAAGATGAATATTTCATTCATTACGATCCTACAAACTATCAAATGGCCTGGCTCGGTTACACGGTTACGTATTATTCAAAAGAAAAAAGTAAAGAGATAAAATGGATTCATTACGATGACTGGAAAACTTTTAATGGCTTGCTTTTGCCAAAATCGATGAACTGGTTTCAATCAGTCGATGGTCAATTGACGGAGCCCAAAAAGAGAAGGCGATTTGTGAATATTGAAATTACTGAAAAGAAAATGGGAGAGGTTTTTTTTAATAAAACGGCTGGAGCTTCAGTGATAGAATGAAGTATTTAATTTTTACAATTATAGTTTTTATTTCAAGTTTTTCATCGGCTCAATCTACATTCGGGCTTACGATTACATTTTTGCCTACTTATGAAAATTCTCTCGTATCTCTGAATGAAACCTATTTTTCAACTTTCCAAAACGATAGTCTTCAGGTAGAAACGATTAAGTTTTTTATTTCTCAAGTGGAATTATATCAAGAGAATGATCGCGTTTTTGTGGAGGAAAATAGTTATCACTTGGTTGATGCAGCGAACGAAGGCAGTTTAAGTTTTGAACTAGAAATTCCTGATGGAGTTTCTTTTTCTCAGCTCAAATTTAATATTGGAATTGATAGCCTCACTAATGTTTCCGGAGCTTTTGGTGGTGACTTAGATCCTACAAACGGAATGTACTGGACCTGGCAAAGTGGATACATTAATTTTAAACTGGAAGGTGTTTCAGATTTATGTCCCGCGAGAAATAACCGGTTTCAATTCCACCTTGGTGGTTATCAATCTCCTTTTAACACCTTGCAAAATGTGGAACTAAAAATTTTAGATACAAAAAAGATCTCGATTGATGTGGCTATCGACCAACTTTTAGCGCAGATTAATTTAAAAGAAACTTATCAGGTTATGAGTCCTAATCAGCAGGCGGTTGAGCTTTCCGAATTAGTGACCACAATTTTTTCAATTTCGAAATGAACTTAAAAAACTATATACTATTATTTATCGCTTTTGGATCTTTGGCCTTTTTTGCCGACGATATCTATCATTTAGAATATCCAGTCTATTTTCCAAAACCTGAATATGATTTCAGTAAAAATCCGCTTGCAACAGAAAAAATTGAGTTAGGAAGAGTTTTGTTTTACGATCCAATTTTATCTAAAGACAATACGATTTCCTGTGCATCCTGCCATTCACCTTATAACGCTTTTGCACATACCGATCACGATTTAAGCCACGGAATAAACGATCAAATCGGAACCAGAAATGCTCCTGCATTATTCAATTTAGCTTGGCAAAAATCATTCATGTGGGATGGCGCCATCAATCATCTGGACATGCAAGCTTTGGCACCAATAAGCCATTCAAAAGAAATGGGGGAAAGCATTGAAAATGTGGTAAAAAAACTTCAAAACAACGAAACTTACCCTAACCTTTTCTATCAAGCTTTTCAGGATAGTTTAATAACAGGGGAATACGTTTTAAAAGCATTCTCTCAATTCCAATTGACATTGGTTTCTGCGAATTCAAAATACGACGAAGTCAAAAAAGGATACGTAGTTTTTACCGATCAAGAAAAGAATGGATATGCATTATTTCAAAAAAATTGCAATTCTTGCCATACCGAACCACTTTTTTCGAACTATGGTTTTGCGAATAACGGCCTTGCTGTTGATACAACTTTAAATGATTTTGGAAAATGGAATATCACATCACAAAGTGCTGATAGCCTGCTATTTAAAACCCCTTCTTTGCGAAATTTAAGTTACACCTTTCCTTACATGCACGATGGACGTTTTCAAAAACTCAATCAGGTAGTTTCTCATTATACCGATGGAATTCAGCAAAGTAATACTACAGCCGGAGAACTAAAAAATCTGATAAATCTCAGCTCAAACGAAAAAGCTGATTTGGTAGCTTTTCTGTTGACACTCAATGATAAAGCATTTGTTTTTAACCCAAATCATCAATTTCCTAAAAAAATATTAATCCGAAAGTGAAGGATTTTTAAAATTCTATTGTCTAAACAGAAAAACATAAATAAAAATGAAAAAAACACTTCTATCCTTTGGCTTGTTAACCCTCGCTATTATGAGCCACGCACAACTTAGCCCGGCGATTACAAACTGGTTGCAAAACACCACCGAAACCGGGAGCTATTATATGTCTGGAAATCCCACCACCATTGATAATGGCATTTTGGTCAATTGCCAGAAAGTAGAATATTCTGATGACTTTGTTTATGTAACTACCAATGGTATCCCTTCTTATCCAACAGGTCCATTCCTCGACGGAAATCTATCCATTGCTGAAAACCAAAGCGCGATTTTCCAAATACCGCTTGATCCACAGGAAAATACGGGAACATCAACAGCTACGTATCCAGGAAACATTGGCGTTTTCATCAATGGCGTTGCGCTTTTTGATTACAGAGATGGAGTAGCTTGGAACCCAAATACAAATAATTTGTGTGGTGGTCCAGGCAATCCGCCCTGCCCAGGTGGCCCAATGGCTGAGATGGACTGGAACAGAGATGCGGTACCTGCTGAAAAAGGAGGTTTCGATTGCGCCAAAGGTCATCCGGCGATGGGCAATTATCACCATCACCAAAATCCATCTGCTTTTAAGTTGGACCTTGAAGTCGTTTCAGATATTTGCAATTTGTATGATGCTGAGGGGCTTTATGCAATCGACAGCACTCAACATTCGCCCCTTATTGGATTTGCTTACGATGGTTTTCCAATTTACGGAGCTTACGGTTTTGAAAATGCTGATGGCACTGGAGACATTGTCAGAATTAAATCAGGTTACCAATTAAGAGACATCACTTCTCGAACCCATTGGGCAGACGGGACTGATGTTGACGATGGACCGGATGTGAGCACCACATACTTTTTGGGATATTTTAGAGAAGATTATGAATTTATTTCGCATGCTGAAGAAGAATATTTGGATGAACATAATGGAAGGTTTTGTGTAACGCCGGAATATCCGGAAGGAACTTACGCTTATTTTTCAACCGTTGATGAAAATTGGAATTCAGCTTATCCATATATCGTTGGACCAACTTTTTATGGACAATCTGCAAACAGGTTAGTCAATTCTATTAGCGAAAGCACGACTGTCTATGATGGTACTACTGCAATTTCTGATATTTCATTTACCCGGTTAAACATTTCAATTTTTCCGAATCCAGCTTCTGATCTAATTGCCATTCAAATCAATGGCCTTGTTGAAGATGATTTAAATGTTAAATTGTTAGATCTTTCTGGAAGATTAGTACAGTCCACAAAAATCAACAAAGGAAGCACTATTGCTTATTTTGATGTCCAAACCTTGTATGATGGCACATATCTCGTCGTGATTTCAAACAACAATCAAAAGATCGCAAGAAAAGTAATTATTAATAAAAATTAGTTTACATCACCAAATTCTGCTTATAGTTGAAGAAGAAAATCTGTTATCTTTAACAAAATGAGAAGCGGGTTAAATGCACATTGTATTTAACCCGCTTTTTATTTTATTTAGCTATTTTTGAAAAAAAAGATTAATAAAAAGGTTCAAACTTTAAATAAACAGACTATGATAAACGCAATCATTTTAGGAACGACAGGAATGATTGGTGAAGGGGTTTTACACAAAAGCCTTGATCATCCCGATGTCAATTCCATATTAGTCATCAATCGCAGGCCTTGCGGTGTTCAACATGAAAAATTGAAGGAGATTATTCACAAAGATTTTTTCGACTTGACGCTAATCAAGGATCAATTGAGTGGGTACAATGCCTGCTTTTTTTGTTTGGGTGTTTCTTCCGTTGGAATGAAAGAGGAAGCTTATCGAAAAATGACTTATGATTTGACTTTGAATTTCGCCAAAACGGTTATCGAATTGAATAAAGACATGACATTCAACTACGTTTCAGGCGCAGGAACAGACAGTTCGGAAAGAGGACGAAGCATGTGGGCGCGCGTAAAAGGCAAGACAGAAAATGACTTAATCAAAATGCCTTTCAAAGCCGCTTACGCTTTTCGGCCGGGCTATATTCATCCAATGCCTGGCATGAAAAACACTTTGAAAGCATATAAATATCTTGGTTTTTTATACCCAGTTTTTAAAACAATTTTTCCAGCTTACGTTTGTACGCTCAACGATATTGGAACGTCAATGATCAAAGTTTGTACGGAAGGTTATTCCAAAAAAGTTTTGGAATGCAAAGACATCACCTTGTTAGGCAATGAAAATTGAAAGAATGAAATCATTTGTTAGTCTTTTATTTTCAACATTGATTGTCACGGCTGCTTTCGCACAGGAAGGTGATTACGATGCCATCAAAAAAGAAAAACTAAACAAAAAATCACCTTTCGAACAAATCGTAGATCGTGAGCTCCCCGCAACCATCGAATACGAAGATGAGGAAATTATCGCCTTCATTCCTTTGCGAAAACAAGCTCCGGTCCATATTCTGATCGTTCCCAAAAAGCGCATTCCAACGATGAATGACATCACAGAAGAAGATATTCCTTTGATTGGAAAAATGTATTTCGTCGCCAAACAATTAGCCGAGGAAAAAGGAATCGCAGAAACCGGCTACCGCCTTTCGATCAACACCAACGAAGATTCCGGGCAAAGCGTTTTTCACATACACCTGCACCTCATTGGTGGAAAAAAGTTGGGGCCGATGGTGACTCAAAAAGAGTAAGGCCTTTTTTAGAATTATAAACATCTAAAACTCAGGATTAAAGCCTCTTCTTTTCAACGCTTCTCTTGGTTGATGTACCTTTAAAGCTCTGTCAGAAGGTGTTTGCCAATCGAACTTTTTTCCTAAAACCTCAAAAGTCATCATTCCAGTTGTTCCGTGAATATGAACATCTATGATATAACCTCTTTTCACAAGTCCTGTATTGGTCTGGTCAAATGAATCCCAATCAACCGGTTTACCCGTCCAACCTTCATACGGAGGTTCATAGCCGCCTTTTGTCTGGTCGAAGGTGGTAACGTCAATGATTAAACCAATTATTAAATAAATAAAGTAAACAATGCCTAGGACGGCAAAAATAGTTTTTAGGGTTTCCATGGTTTATTCAAATTTGTTAAAAAATTAATTAATCCTATGAAACCTTCCAAATTATGGAGTAAAATTAATTAATCTATGGCTTGCTTTCCAATAAAATAAAAGCAAGGTGTTAAACTGGATTTATATTTCAATTTATTGAAATCACTTTGGCTAGTATATTTTAAATAAACTCCCTTTACTTTTTTTCCTTTTTTAGTGTCGAAAGTTAAACCCACATTCCCCTTGCCATTGTCGTCTTTAATCCATTCCAAAGAAAGTAACACATCGTTTTCCAAAATGATGTTATAACTCGTCAAATCAACCGAAACGACTCCCTTTTCCTGCTTTTGCATAATCAGAATATTTTCTTTTAAAAGGTTCTCCCCTATTTCGCCATCTTGAAATTGATAAATATTCATTCTGAAAAACATGCTGTCACCTTTTGCGTGGTTGAGTACAAAATTGGCGGTTTTGATATAGGTTGGTTTATCGATTTTTATTGGTGCTCCGATTTCTGTTCCAAGCTTGCTGCTTCCGAAGCCCATGCTTTTTCCCCTTGTTTCATTTTTTACCCCAAATAGTTGCTCCTCTCCAAATCTTTGTGCAGTGATTTTAATTGCCTCGATTTGATAATCTTTTGGATTCAGTTCAACGGTTTTACTGTTTTTCAAATCATTGCCCGAAATATTTTTGGTCTCAAAACCAATGGCCGAAAAAGTTACGACATCATTTATATTTTCCAAATCCAACTCAAATTTGCCATTCAGGTCACTAACAGTTCCGATAGGCTTTCCTTTTACACCAATGTTCACGAAAGGAACAGAAGTCTTTGATTCCGAATCAATTACCTTTCCACTGACGGATACTTGGGAAAAAGAAGTGTTTATTAAAAACAATAAAAACAGCGTTGCGGTGAGTTTCATTTTTTGTGTTTTGTTTGGAAAAAGCGCTCGAACCAGGCTTCGAGAAGATGACGAAAAACTTTAAGGTTAAGTTACATGAACCCATTTTTGAATATCGAAAAAATAGTAGATTATTTTTTCAAAGCTGAACCAAATTCCTTTTCTGGAAAAGTTCCCAGTTCTTCAATTTTATAGCCATTGGGATAGGTTGGCCGTTTTAATTTAGTTCTCAAAAATGGCTTTTTCCTTTCCGGCAAAAGGTAAATTATTTTTGATCTGATCTGCATAGAAAGCAGAACAATTTTTTTAAGCAATTCCGGAGGTTCTTTGAGATTGACTGCATTGAGAAGAGGCCTGTCCATAAAACATTGCAGAAACGGTTTTCCTAAAAACCATAATTGCTTCGGCAGGTAAAATCCCAATAAAAGGTCCAAGGTGTATTTCGAAATTTCTTCAGTTGTCGCTGTTTTTCTAAAATTCCTCACTTCGTATGCATTAAAAAATGATTCGTAAGTCTGCAAATCTTTCGGAATGTTTTTGATGCCCATCCTTTTTCCGACTTCAAATTGAAACTTATAAATCGCCCGTTTTTCATTTTCGGTCAGTTTGCGCCAACAATAGGTATCGATCCATTTAATAGGTACAAATACAAAGGTGGCAAGCACATACAAAAAATCGTCATTAGAAATGGAGTAGGAATTATGCATTTTATTCATACGCCGGAATGCTGCTTTCGCTTGTTCGCTATCCAGCCCATTTTCCATTATTTCAGATAAAATGAGTTCTGTATCATCGTATCTTTTCCGGGTTCGATCTCGGAATTCACCTGTTTTGGAAAGTAATTTAGATATACTTGGAACAGCATAAGTTCTGAACAAAGCAAACTCGAGGGACTTTTGATAATCCCAAGGAAATACGTGAGAAGTTAGTAAATACACGATTTCTTCATAATCATATTTCCAGTCCAACTGCTCAATTTTTGAAGATATGTGTTTCCTTTTTTCCATATTTGGCTAGAGAATACATTGTATAAAATAGTATACGTGATTTTTTTGATTTTGGATACTAAAAAAACAGGTAAAACATCAAACCCCGAAATTAAAAATAATTCCGGGGTTTAATGTTTAAGCCAATTGTCTTAATTATTTTTTAACAATCCTTTCGATCACTTTGCCGTTTTCTGATTCCAGACTTAAAAAATAAACTGCTGCAGGTAGTTTTTCTAAATTAAGCACTTTATTGAAAGAAGCAGAAATGGAATAACTTTCTTCCAATATTTTTTTACCATCCAAATCCAACAATTTTAAAGTCAACGCTGTTGGTTCGCTAACCTCAATAGTAACTTTCAATTCATTATCAAAAGGATTTGGGCTAATTTTAAAAGATTCTAAAGTTGGAATATCCTTAATTCCAACAAGGCTGTGCTCTAAATCTTCAGAAACAAAAGTACAGTCATCGGTGGTCACTTCAACCGTATATACTCCTGAATCCATTGCGTCGTAAGTTTCATTTATAGCACCATCGATAATAACACCATCAAGATACCATTGGTAAGTTAAATATCCGGAAGGAGCTGTTAATACATTAATTGCCGCTGTAATTTCGACGGTTATGGCCGTAGTTGAGCTTATTTTGTAAATCCTGCCTTGTGTCAGACGAGCAACATACAATTCACCGTTTACATCTTCTCCAAAGGAACTGATATCATATCCCGAATAATTTGCTACCTGAGTTTTCGTCCAACCCCCTGATCCATCAGAAACAATAGACCAAAATCTGCCTGAACAATAATCTACATAAATGTAATGACCAACAAAATCAGGGTTGTTACAACCTCTATAAACAAAGCCACCTGTTACTGAACAATCAATAGGATTTCCACTGTGATTATAATCATGTATCGGTTCAACAAAATCTACAGCTGATCCACAATTACCGTTATAATCATGGGTTCCTTCATAACATCTCCAACCATAATTTTCACCTCCAGTACTACTCGCAAGTTGAAAATCGATCTCCTCCCAAACGCCTTGTCCAACATCGCCAATCCACAGGTCGCCGGTTTCGCTATCAAAACTATAACGCCAGGGGTTTCGAAGGCCAATTGCCCAAATTTCATCCAAAACATCATTGTTTCCAACAAACGGATTAGAAGCTGGTATGCTGTAGGGCGTACCGTTATCAACATCAATACGGAGCATTTTCCCTAATAAAGTCTGTGTGTTTTGTCCATTTCCAATTGCTCCGTGATTGTCGCCGCCGCCGCCGCCGTCACCCAGACCGATATAAAGATAGCCGTCCGGGCCAAACTTAAGGCATCCGCCGTTGTGGTTCCATTCTGGTTGATCTACTTCCATAATTACTACTTCGCTATTCGGATCAGCAGTGTTAGGATCATTAGCAACAGAAAAACGAGAAATCCGTGTATCGCCGTTTAATTTTGTATAATTCACATAAAAATAACCATTGGTTACATAATCAGGATGAAAGGCCAAACCAAGTAGTCCTCGTTCATTATATATACTACCGCTAACTTTTGAACTGAGATTTAAAAAAGGGGTAGCAAGAATATTACCGTCTTCAACAATTCGAATTAATCCCCTGCGTTGAACGACAAAAAGACGATCGTCTCCAGCATTGGTAATATCAACCGGTTGGCTAAAGCCAGAAGCATAGGATTCTAAGGTTAACTGAGCATTTATATTAAAAAAGGAAAGTAAAAAGACTACAGAAAAAAGGAGTTTCATTGAATTCATGATCATTATTTATTGAGTTTATTTGAAGTGCAATTTATAAAAGATTTGGGTATCCAAAGAAGAAATAAAAAACAATAGCCACGTGGCGACACATATCTTGCAGGTAATCGTAAATGCTTGTTATTTTTCCTTCAAAAAAGAAACTTTTTCAGCAAAGAATAGTTTAGGAAAAAAGTAAATTCGCACTTTTAAAACATTTGTATTCTTAAAAAATAGCTTTTTAGGTCCTTTTTTATAAAAAATACCCATTTTTCATATATCATAATTACTTAAAAGAGCTTATATTTACCATCCCAAATCGTTTTCTCGATAGTTGAAAATTGCTAAAAAGTAATTTTCAATTTCTCTTAAATCCCTGATTGCTCGAAAAAATTATAATCCGGTACTGGGTATTCCCCTTACCAGTAATTGAATGTACACTTCACAATCACCTTCGTGTTTTTGGATTTGTATTTGTAATATTTATTATACGATACAAGATCGTATGTTGAAAACCTGTTTCAAAAACTATTGAATGTTCAACTTGACGCAAATGTTAATAAAGAAATCGAGCATACATCTTTTTTTAATGTCCTTTATGATAGCCACTTTGAGTTTTCAAAGTGATCAAAACCTTCAACCTAACTTTTCATTAAATGCTACTACTTCTGAAAGTATTTTAGATTGTCCCAATTCTTGCCAAGTCAATGATTCTCTTGCACTGGTTGCACTTTACAATTCAACAGCAGGTTCAAGCTGGAGTATTGGATGGAATCTTAATCAGCCGGTTTGTACCCCATGGCCAGGTGTCGAAATGGATAATTCCGGTTATGTGATTTCGGTTCAGCTGAGCGGCAATAATTTAACTGGAACACTGCCTCCAGAGATTGGTGATTTTTCAAGGCTCAATTCTTTACAACTTGACAACAACAATATTTCCGGGAATATTCCTCCTGAAATAGGAAACCTGCCAGAGTTGACTATTCTGTTTTTGGATAATAATGACTTCACAGGGACTGTTCCGGGAACATTTGGAAACTTGAGCAAATTGGAGATTCTCTATCTGGACAATAACGACTTATCCGGTCCGATTCCCGAAAGTTTTACCAACCTTATTTTTTTACAAAAAATGGATATTTTCAATAATGCTTTTGACAGTTTACCCAACATGTCAGCAATCAATATCCAACCCAATAAGCTAAGGATTTTCAATAACAACTTTACTTTTGATGATATTCTGTCCAATTCACCTGCTGCTTTAGGAGACAACTATTTTCCGCAGGACTCAGTTTTCGAAACAACTACACTTTCTCTGAATACCGGCACAACATATACTATTGACCTTGATTTTGATTCTGGGATTCTAGATAATAATTATCAATGGTACAGAAATGGAATTCTTTATGGCGCTCCACTCAATATTAACCAACTCACTTTTTCACCGGTTGACTGGAATACGCCAGGAACCTACCATTGCACGATTACGAATCCCAATGCACCTGACCTTACGCTTTATTCAAGAGCCGTAATTATCGATGTGGACTGTGGAACGAGTATTTATGACTATGCTACTAACTATTGCGACGATGAAAGCATTGTTTTTAATGGGACACTTTATAATCAGGCAAATCCAACCGGCACCGAATTACTTGCGGGGATGGACCAATACGGCTGTGATTCAATCATTGAAGTCAATTTGACTTATTACCCTGTTGCGGAAAGCTTCATCAATGATTCGTTTTGTAATGATGAAAGCATCGTGGTCAATGGAACCACTTATGATCAAGATAATCCGAGTGGCATAGAGATTTTTCAAAATGCAAGTATAAATAGCTGTGATTCAACGGTATACATTGACCTAAATTATGATGCTATACTTATTGAAACGATTGATTCAACGCTGTGCAGCGGCGAAAGCATCGTGGTGAACGGAACCATTTATGATGAAAACAATCCTTCCGGTTCTGAATTCATGCCCAATGGAAGTATAAATGGCTGTGATTCGACAACCAATGTAACATTAGATTTTTTCCTGCTAGCCGAATACAATTTAGCTCCAACGCTGTGCTTTGGCGAAAGTATCGAGGTAAATGGCACCACCTACGATCAGGCCAATCCAAATGGAACTGAGGTCATCTCAAATGCAAGTATAAATGGTTGTGATTCTACCATTTATGTTGCGCTTACTTTTCATCAGGAATTTACAGCAACGCTTGATCAAACACTATGTAATGGCGAAAGTATCGTTGTAAATGGCACTACTTACGATCAAAGCAATCCAAACGGCGTCGAAGTTTTAAACGGGGCAAGTGCAGTTGGCTGTGATTCCATCGTCAATATTGATCTTACTTTTTATAATGAAATCGTCTTTAATTTTGAGCCTACTCTTTGTTTTGGAGAAGAAGTAACCATCAATGGTTCGGTTTATAGTCAGGCGAATCCCATCGGAACAGAACTTTTTGAAAATGGAAGTATTGCCGGTTGTGATTCTACCGTTTCCGTTGCACTAAGCTTTTATAGTGAAATACTTGAATCCTTAAATACGACAATTTGTGATAACGAAAGTATTATCGTAAACGGAACAGCTTATAATCTAAATAATCCTTCCGGAATTGAATTTATGTCCAACAGCAGCATAAACGGTTGTGACTCTACTGTCAATGTTGATTTAAGTTTTATTGTTGCTCCTGTTTCAAATTATATTGCAACACTTTGCTCAAATGAAAGTATTGTCATCAATGGAACAACTTATGATATTTTGAATCCAAGCGGAACGGAAACAATTGAAAATGCTGCTGCCAATGATTGTGACTCCATTGTAAATATTGCTTTAGACTTTTATCCAGCGGCATTGTTCAATTTCGAACCTACCTTCTGTGCAGAAGAAAGTGTTACTATTAACAATACGGTTTATAATATTTTGAATCCAACCGGCGTCGAAGTTTTGTTTAACGCAAGTTCTAATAATTGTGATTCTACGGTTTTTGTAGATATAAATTTTTATCAACCTATTCAAACCAATATCAACGAGACCTATTGTGCAGATGAAGAAATTATGGTCAATAATACCATTTACAATCAATCCAATCCTTCGGGTATAGAAGTGATCAGCGGAGTTGGGCCAATGGGCTGTGATTCTACGATTACCATTGATCTGGAATATTACGAACCATCATCTGGGTATTTTGTCACACCAATTTGCGAAGGCGACCAAGTCATAATTAACGGGACGATTTATGATGAAAACAACCCTTCAGGTATTGAAATTTTTAGCGGAGCAAGTGTTGATGGTTGTGATTCGACTCTTTTTATAAATTTAAACTTCTTTGATCCGGCTGAATATGATTTAACACCCACACTTTGTGATGGTGAAACCGTCGTTGTCAATGGAACCATTTACGATCAATCAAATCCTAACGGTACTGAAATCCTCGAAAATGCTTCTTCAATGGGCTGTGATTCAACTGTCATGATTCAATTGAGTTTTTATGACCCTACTTTTAATGATTTGACAACAACACTCTGCGATGGCGAAAGTATCATTGTCAATGGAACAACTTACAACGCTTCTAATCCTCTCGGGATGGAAATATTAGAAAACGCAAGTTATATGGGATGCGATTCAACTGTCCAGGTTGATCTTAGCTTTTATCCTCCGATGGTTAATAATATAACTGAATCAATTTGCGACGGAACTACTTTTGAAATTGGAACCGACTCTTTTTCGGTTACCGGAAATTACAGCGTTACACTTGAAAATGCTTCAGCGCAAGGTTGTGATAGCATCGTTAATCTCGAGTTAATGGTTGTAACAGATGAAATGATGGGGCTTGCAACAGCCGGTGAAGACTTTTCTTTGTGTGATGGCACACAAACCAGCATCGAGGCCAATCTGCCTGTAACAACAGCAGGGCAATGGACTTCGAATTCCGGAGCAACAATTGTTTCGCCGGACGATTTTCAAACAGATTTAAACAATCTCTCTCCAGGCTACAACAGTTTTGTCTGGACACTTTCTACCACAATGTGTCCTGATTATCACTCTGATGAAGTCATTATCTACGTTGAGGAAGTTCCGCAAGCGGTGAATGACGAATATATTTTGTCATTTAATAGCACCTCAAATGAATTAGATCTGATCGATAATGATCTGTTTTTTCCAGATTCGGATTGGTTTTTTGAATTACTTTATGCTCCAAATCACGGTACATTGGAGGAAACCAGTGAAGGGGTTTACGAATATTTTCCTGAAGATAATTATGCCGGTATTTTGGATTTTGAATACCAGCTTTGTAGCGAAAAATGCCCTGATCTTTGCACTTCTGCAAGGGTTCGTATCCAGGTCGATCCTCCGGATTTCGACAATGCTGAAATACCCAATGGAATCACTCCAAATGGCGATGGCGTCAACGAGGCTTTCATTTTCCCTCAATTGGAATACAAACCCGAACAATATCCAGACCGTGAGTTAATTATTTTCAACCGTTGGGGCGATATTGTTTTTCAGGCAAAACCATACTTCAATGACTGGAAAGGTCAAAACCAAAAGGGTCAGCCTTTGCCTTTGAGTACTTATTATTATGTGCTTCGTTTGGATGTTGGCGAAGGAAATATTCTTCAGGGGGATGTTACCATTTTAAAATAAATTCCTGATTTGTTAAAAAATGTTGCTTGAGGGACATTTGTTGGCCTTTGACAAGCATTCAAATAAATTTCTGTTATTTGATCCGTTTATTGAGGATTAAATGAATTGGTGCTAATGATCAACGCAACTTTTAAGGCTACTCTTCTACTTCTGTTTTTCTTCAATTTGGTTTTAACTCCTTTATTTGCTCAAAATAGCTTTTTTGAAAATACTGATTTGTTTTTGAAAAAACATGTAACCGCAGGACGATTAAACTATCAGATTATTCTCAAAGATAGCTCCTCCTTAAATGACCTCATTGCGGAAATGCAATCTTTTCCGGTTTCAAAAAAGAGCCTCAATACCCAAAAAGCCTTTTGGATAAATGCTTATAATCTGATTGCTATAAAAACGGTTTTACAACATTATCCAATCGGTAGCCCTTTGGATATTCCCGGTTTTTTTACGAAAAAAATCATTAGCGTTGAGGGAGATTTTTTATCACTAGATGATATTGAAAAGATTAAGTTATTAGAAAAATTTCAGGACGCTCGAATTCATTTCGCACTGGTTTGTGCTGCGGTTGATTGTCCACCAATTAACAATTTCGCATACTTTCCACAAACCGTTGATGATCAGTTAAATAAACGTGTTTCGCAATCGCTGGATGATCCTGATTTTTTGAAAGTTTATAGTGATAAAAAAGAGGTTCATCTTTCTGAAATATTCCGCTGGTATAGTGATGATTTTAAAGCTTACGTAGGCATTCGTGCCTTTATCAACCAATATAAAACAGAACCAATCCCGAAAGACTTTCAAATCAAATATTATACTTACAATTGGACTTTGAATGATATAAATATTAGCAATCAACCTGTTAGATTTCGTGCATCTGCACTGCTGAATCGAAATGCTGTTGAGTTGAAAATTTTCAATTCAATGTATACTGAAAAACGGTTTGATGGTTTTGAAAAGTTCAATAGCCGGAGCACGTACTTTTCATCATATATTCAGTTTTTGTATGGTTGGAGCAATAAAATAAATATCGGAGCTGACATTGTCATCAAGTCAAACGTAGTTAATGATCTGGCTTCTTCTTTTGCTTTGGAGGCGCTAAACTTCAATAATTTCAATACTTTTAAAACCATTGATTGTTCAGATACGGATATAAACATTAGCCCGTTTTCAAAATGCAAAGACAACTCGATGCAAAGATTTGATACGCTTCGCCAGGCAGATGGCCAGGTTATTCAAACAAAAAGTACGGCCGGATTAGCTCATATCGGCCCAAAAATCAAATTCAATCCGGTAAAAAAATGGGTCAATTTATCACTGCAACAAACTTTTTATATTCCAATTAAAAAATCCGTTGACGGTCAGTTTGTTTCTTTCACACAACTTTTTTATGACAAATCGATCAAAGATCATTCGCAGTTATTTATTGAAGCGAGCTTATGGACACCAATTACCCCTGAATTTAAGATTAATCCTTTTCTCAAAGTTTTTTACAGTTATTTCCCAACCAATAAATGGACAATTTACGCGATGACATCAATACCGACCGAGGTTGGCGCCGGCACAAAATATTTTATCACTCCAAACATCGAGTTAGAATTTCTATATACTTATTATCTGCCAATTGATTATTTTTTGGGTGACAAACGCCCGATGACCTTTAATATCGGTTTTCGCTATTCCAACTAATATTCTCGTTTCTTAAGAAATCATTCCCTCAATTTTAGAAGTCATAAAAAAACCCTCACTACCGTTGTAATGAGGGTTGAATTCCTGAATAATCTATGAGAATCTCTAAACTTAAACAAAGGGTGGAAAGAGGTTTTCCTCCTCATAAAACTACTCTACAAATCGAATCCTCTTTGCATTTATATTTTGAAATTGATTGTTAGAAAAAAAGGCAACAGTGGTGGTGCTAAAGAAGGGAACACCTAAGGCATTGTCATTCACCGTTTTAGAGAAAGAATCCATTGTGATTTTCATATCAAAATGATATGTGTTACTTGCTGTCACGGGATTGGATTGAGAGAGAGAATGCTCGGCGTTGACATCGCGCTCCACTGTTGCAATAAAAAAGACTAAGGCTGCTACAAAATGAGAATCTTTAATGACGTTATCCTCCAAACACTTTACGGGTGTCCAAGTATTTTCAAAACTATTGGATAGTTTTGGTTTTAATAATTTCGTGCTATGAAGAATTCCGTTCATTCCAAAAATTGGTCTGCGTTTTATTCAAAGGATAATGATATCCAGTTTTAAATCAATTATTAAATCGACTAATCGAAATGGTTTTTAAGCCAAAAAAGCGATAAGTCAAATTGGATAATTACTTAAACCAATAATCTGAAATATGGAAATTATAGCAACGTTTAGAAAAGTGTTGGAGGGTGTAAAAATTCATGGGATTAAAATTTCGGTTATAAGGGAAAAAATATGTTCAACGCAAATATACAGTCTAAATTTTTGAATCAAATACCCTTTTTAGGGTAATTTTAAGATTTTAAAAAAGCTAAAATGTAGTGTTTGCTTATGACGAATATAGATACAAAATTTTAAAAACCAATGCTTTAAAAGATTTTTTTTAATCAAAATATGTTAAAATATTGGAATACCGAAAAATGGAATAAACCAAAATTCCAATTTCAACACCTTCAATAAGGTTGGATTTTGAAATGGAATTTAATTGCCAAATGAATAGGAAAGATTTATCTCGTGCGCACTTCCTGCACTTGGACCAAAGGAAGTAAATGAATAATCAAAGCCGTAGCCTATTTTTAAATTGCTATCCCATCCGGCATTTTCACCAATGACATACCCCACTTCAACGTGATAATTACCTCCGGTTGAAATACCCGTTCCTATCCAAAAATTACTTTGCATCCGATACCGAAGATTAAAATCTAAATTAACCGGAGCATTAGGAGCATATTTCACCCAAATCGAAGGTTCCAAGTGGCTATCGTTTTTCAAATAATGATACAATCCAAACATTCCGTAAACATGCTGGACTCGCTGAGTTGAAAAATCACCGGTTTCATCTTTGAATTCAAGATTTAATCCGAATATTTGAGGAACTGAAAGCCCTGCATAAACATGATCTCCATCTAAAAATCCGCGTTCAAGTTGCCGGTAATAATAAACACCAAGCCCAAAATCCGGGTAGATTCGCGACTGATCTTCAGCTGTCAAAATATCATTTGGTTCGGTAAGCCTGATTTCAGACACATTCACACGATATTGAACGGCGCCAAAATTTAAACCAAAACTTAGTCCGCCGTAGTAAGGATCATCGGTAATAATCCCGGCTATCCGGCCATAAGCACCTGTGAAAGCGGTAGGGCCGGTTTGGTCATTCAAAATATAACCTCCGGCTATCCAGCCAAAAGCACCTGTCTCAGCATACATATATTCTCCCTGAAAAGTTTGCGTTTCGGGAGCAGATTCGATCCCAACCCACTGTCTTCGATAAGAAATACCAAATGAAACATTGTTTTCATTCAAAATATAATTGCTGTTAACAGCAGCAGGATTGATAATCCCCCTATATTCCTGGTATTGAGTAAATAGTGGTAATTGCTGAGCTTTTGTAAATCCAGCTATAAATAAGCAGATAAAAAGAAGTAAATATTTGTTCATGGAAAAAGCTTGAATCCAGCGTCTTGTGATTGCTAAATACACGAAAATGCAACCAGACAAAATCCGGAGTACATCTATTCGGTTTATTATAATTTGTTTTTATGATAAAACGGTCAGTCAAAAGCATAGAAAAACGCTACCAAGTTATTGGGCTAAATTATCAATAAGTTTTTTTTAAAGCTTTCGCAAAACGACTCTAAAAACTTCTTTTTAATCAGTTATTTAGCTTCTTTTTACGATTGCAAAAACTTATCAACAATTTTTTACGCCTGCTTATCAACTACACATCAATCATTTATTTGAGCAATCAGGGAGGTAATCGGGACGATATATATACAAATATATAAAATGTTATTTAATCAAACCGGAAAATTTTGCTTTTTTGCCCTTATCTGTAAAAAAAAATCTCTCTCCACATAAAGTGAAGAGAGAAAGTGAAGTTTACAAAAACTGTTTTAAAGTTATTTCTTTGACAGTTTCTGTACATGTTACCAATAACTGCTCGCTTGGTTAAAACACAGCATTGGCATTATACAGGGGGTAAAATCCAAAGTGAGAATTAGACCTGTGTCAATTTCTTAATTACAATACCATTTAGTAAAAGGCATAAACCTATTACATGGAGATTGTGTATACGGCTATTGAGATTTGGAAATGTAAAGGGATTGTAACTTGGAGAATCTCTAAGAAGAACTTAATTGTTCTTTTGAAACTAACAGTACCAAATTTACAATTAAAATTGGGATTTTTTATACCTAAAACATGGTAATTAACATATTGTCACACAAGCCAATATTTAAATTTATTTGTTATTATGCTTGTTCTACGGCATAAAATTCAAATTTCTTTGATTTTTTGTATTTGATTATTTCTGTAAATAAAGAATTTCCCAATTAAAATAACTAATTGATACAATTTGCGTTTAATGCGCAAAAGCAATTATATAGTGCATCGTATTGTAAAAAAGAGTACTTTTGCACCCTCTTTTAAAAATGTATAAAATAATGAAACAGAACATTAGAAATATTGCAATCATAGCACACGTCGATCACGGTAAAACGACCCTGGTTGATAAAATTCTTTTTCAATGCAGCTTGTTTCGTGAAAACGAAAACAAAGGCGAACTTATTCTTGACAACAATGATCAGGAAAGAGAACGTGGTATTACGATCCTTTCAAAAAACGTTTCGGTCAATTATAAAGACGTCAAGATTAATGTGATTGATACTCCTGGTCATGCTGATTTCGGTGGTGAAGTAGAAAGAGTATTAAACATGGCAGATGGGGTGCTCCTTTTGGTTGATGCTTTTGAAGGACCAATGCCTCAAACGCGCTACGTACTCAGTAAAGCCATTGCGCTTGGACTTAAACCTATTGTTGTTGTCAACAAAGTTGATAAAGAAAACTGTCGCCCTGATGAAGTTCAGGAGGATGTCTTCGAATTGATGTTTAACCTGGACGCAACAGAAGATCAGCTAGATTTTCCAACTGTTTATGGTTCAGCTAAACATGGTTGGATGGGACCGGACCCAAAGAAAGACACCGGAGATGTGACCTATTTGCTTGATCAGATTTTGGAGCATATCCCTGCACCAAAATTGAACGAAGGCTCACTTCAATTGCAAATCACTTCGATTGACCATTCGAAATACCTGGGTCGGATTGCTATCGGTAGAATTACCAGAGGAGAAGTTGTAGTCAATCAACCAGTTTCGTTGGTTAAAAGAGATGGTTCTATTGTAAAAACAAGAATCAAAGAATTATACACTTTCTCAGGATTGGGAAAAGAAAAAGCAGATAAAGTTGAATGTGGTGATTTGTGTGCAATTAGTGGAATTGACGCTTTTGATATTGGAGACACCATTGCTGATTTTGAAAATCCTGAAGGACTCGTTCCAATGGCAATTGATGAACCTACGATGAGCATGCTGTTTACCATCAACAATTCTCCTTTCTTTGGTAAAGAAGGTGAATATGTAACAAGCCGTCACTTGCGCGAGCGTCTTTTTAAAGAAACAGAAAAGAACCTTGCGCTAAGAGTTGAAGAATCAGGTTCTCCCGATGCTTATACCGTATTTGGGCGTGGCGTTATGCACCTCAGTGTTTTGATCGAAACCATGCGCCGGGAAGGTTATGAGCTTCAAGTTGGAAAGCCAAGAGTAATTATCAAAGAAATTGATGGTGTAAAACATGAACCTGTTGAGCTACTGTCAGTGGATCTACCGGAACCACTTTCGGGGAAAGTCATTGAAGCCATTACAAATAGAAAAGGAGAAATGACCATCATGGAACCTAAAGGTGACCTGATGCACTTAGAATTCGAAATTCCTTCAAGGGGAATCATCGGTTTAAGAAACAACTTAATGAATCTTACTGCCGGTGAAGCATCGATTTCGCATCGTTTTCTGCGCTTTGAACCATGGAAAGGAGATATCCCAACTCGTAACAAAGGCGTGCTTATCGTTCATGAAAAAGGTACAACAATTCCTTTTGCGCTTAACAAATTGCAAGATCGCGGCAGATTTTTCGTTCCGCCGGGAGTTGAGGTTTATGAAGGGCAAGTTGTTGGAGAGCATACCAGAGATAATGATTTGATGGTCAATGTAACCAAAACAAAAAAGTTATCCAATATGCGGTCTTCAGGTAATGATGAAAAAGTAAAACTTCCACCTCCGATTATTATGTCTTTGGAACAAACGATGGAATATATTGACGATGATGAGTACGTTGAAATAACGCCAAAATCTATCCGTCTTCGAAAAGTTTACTTGAAAGAACATGAGCGAAAACGTGCTGCTAATACTAAATTAGGAATGGTTTAGATCTAAAAAACAGAGAAGCCGGAACGAATATTCGTTCCGGCTTTCTTCATTCTCACTAAATCTAAAAGTGTCTCATAGTGTGTGCTATCTTTGAAGCTGTACAAAGCCCGATTGCAGATTTCCTTTTCCATCATCAAACAGATAAAAATAGCTTCCATCTGTAAGTTCTGTTCCTTGCCATGTTCCTTGCCAGTCATTTTGATAGTCCGTTGTCTGGAAAACCAGAAGTCCCCATCTATTATAAACAAACAACCTGTTGCCTGGCAAATCTTCAATTCCGGAAATAACAAAGCTGTCATTTTTACCATCATTGTTTGGAGAAAAACCATTGTGAACCCTGATTGCTTCACAATTGACTGTAATCCTTACCATGGCCGAATCACATCCATTTTCATTACAAAGGACATAACCAAATTCCATTGGATTACCAGAATTGCAAAAATCAGTTTCAGGAACAAAAGTCACGGTTTCATCATTGTTTACAAAGGCATCGCCTCTGTCGGGAAGCGGTTGCAAATAAAAAGTATCAATCAGGCCATTGATTTCATCATTCGCTAATACGTCGATGGTTAAAGGAGTATTCATTTCAGTAGTACCGACATCATCAACCGCATTTGGTTTTAGATCAGGAATTTCTTCAACAGATACAGTTATAAAAGTGGTGTCGCAGTAACCCAGATTATCACAAACTACGATACAGGCGTTTTCACTCCCCTCTTCTATTCCGGTATAATTGATACAAAAATTTGCGATGTCCAACTCAAAAAGTACAAATTCGCCAGAGGCATTTTCGCAAATATTTTCAATACTGATCACTTCTCCCATCAAGTCAGTTGTGTCAATGCAAAGCGTATCAATTGTATTAACCAAAACCGTTAAACCAATCGACTCTGTTGGAATGCAAGCCACCCAGGCATCAATCGTGTCACGACAACTTGTTATATTATTTGTAAAAATTAATTGATGAATTCCCGCAGTTAAGCTGATCGAGGAACTATTGGTATCTGATTCGCAAACTTCAATGCTATTTTCAAAAAGGATATTATTATCTAAAATAGTGAAATCATTGATTGATGCCATTGGTATTTCAACACACAAAGAAGCAAATTCATTGCAGTCATCTACTTTCAAATAGGCTACTTCGTTTGTCAGAAAACTACTGCATCCATTATTTGGAATACAAGTCACTGTTACTTCCACAGAATCCTTACAAGCGGTTAAAGTATTTGTTAAAACAATATTATAAAAACCAGTGTCCAATAAAATTAAAGTTGAATCTGATCCGCAACTTTGGAAAGTTCCGGTATAATTTACCCCATTGATGGCCATTTCATAATCTCCAATTTCAGTATACGGAACGGGTAAACAAACTTCTGCGGTAGAGTCACATTCCAAAGCTTGCACAGACATTGGCGTTCCACCAAAAAAGTCAGGACACGGAATACAATCAATAAATAATGAAATTGTATCCAAACACAAGGTTGCTGTGTTAGAAAAAATCAACTCATGATTTCCGACAGCTAGGGGCAATTCAATACTTGTTTGAGAAGGAATCGTACTGAGAACAGCTGTTCCGGTAAGTCCACTAACAATTTGCTGTACTTGAATATTACTATAAATATTGGCGCCGTTTCCGCCAATGATCGTCAATGTACCAACATCTAAAATCCAGTTCCCTCCCGGATCCCAAATATTCATTGCATTGACAAGTTCTACAATGTTTGTAAAGACACCAATAAACACCGATCCGTTGACCATCCAATTTTGCAACTGATAAGGTCCCGAATTACCTTGCGAAGGAATTCCGGAATAATCATAGGAAAAAGAACTGTTCGTTGCACATTCCTGAATTATCCCGGTAAATAACAACCCATTATCCGTAATTGCATAATCGGGTGTTTTGCTCATCGGAATATCAAAACAAACAGCGGTATTTGAAGAACAATCAACAGCCATGAGATTGGTGCTTCCGGAGAATATTTCGGGGCAAGAAGTACAATTTATAACAATAATTATCGTATCCAAACAGCCTTCAACGGGTTCTGTAAATATTAATTCATGATATCCGGTATCCAGCGTTACCAGTGAGCCATTTGGATTTAAAGAGGTTGTCACATTTATAGTTTCTGTTTGGCTACTCGAAATCTGAGTTACAACCATATCGCCATAGTTTATTGCTGTTGTTCCTCCACGAATAGATGTGGTTGGGCTATCTAACAACCAATTACCAAGCGGATCCCAAACATTCATTGAATCTACCAAATCCGACATATCAGCTACCTGGCCTGACCAAACATTTCCATCAACAGACCATGAATCAATCATATAAGGCCCAGACAATCCCGACCCAGGCAAAATAAAATAAGTATAAGCAAAAGACGTATCAAAATCACAGGCATTTACTCCACCTGAATAAGGCTGTCCGTTATCAGTAACCGAATAAGTTAAAAAATCACCTAGCGGAATCCCTAGGCAAATTTCTGCACCAACTTCACAGTTTACTTTTGTTATTTCGATATAACTCGTGTCAATAAAACTAGAGCAAACAAACGGGTTTTGAGTTGCCTTTGCAGTGATACTGAAAAAGAAAAGTATCAGGAATATTAAAGGTATATTTTGATCTTTACAAACTCCGCTCATGAAAATTCATTTTTACCACAAAACTTTGATAAACAACTACTTAATGCAATTGTATCATATTTTTTAAGCCCCTTTTATTGAACGACAATATATTTATAGAAAAGGGAGATTACAGGATGGTTATGCACAACAAGGCTTAAGAACTGTCATATTAAACTTTTCAAAATTTGTACCAAGAAAATGGATCAAACCTAAATTTGTTTGGAAAGCAAAAAGCAAAAAGACTGGATAAAAAAAGGATTGGAATCAGGAGGACAAATTTATTTCAAATTTGCCTCCATCAATCCAATAGCTTTATACAAAAGTCTGATTTGTAATGTTGGTTTTCTCGTTTAATTTGATGGCGTCTGTGTGGATTTCATCAAAGCCGTTTAATTTTCGATAATCAGACTAGTTAGGCTTCGACAAGCACTATGCCAAAGAAAGTATTTAAAAAATGCTTCCATTTTTTTAAAAAACATAAATTTGCTTATGCATTTTTAATCCGGCAAAGAACAAAAAATTGACTTTTTTATACAGGAAGAGGAAGAAAGAGATATCATTCAATCCATTCCGAGAACGAAATTTTTAATGGCTTTTAGTAATTAAATCTCTGCTTTTCTTTAATTTTCAATAAGTGATGTTGAAAACACGACTACTCAAAAAATTGTGAAGATGTAATAATATTCTCGTTATAAGCAGCCGTAAACCAAAACTGCATTCAATTCAGCGAAAAGTTATTATCATCCAATGGACGGAGAGCTTTTGAAAACTTGTCGTCGTGTGGGTAATAAATGCCTGCTTCCATTCGAATTTCATCGAGCAATTCAATAAGATCGAGGCTGAAATGATGATTTAGCAGCGGACTGCTTAGTTTTTTCTTTGTAAGGCAACGCATCACTTCTTCTGCTTCATAGCTGTAACCATTGCTGTTGTAATCAAAGAAAATATCTTTAGGTTCTTGTCCGTGCAGCAACAAGGTAATGCTGGTTGGTTCGTGCCAGCGGCCATTGATTCGGATGGTTCCTTTTTCGCCATAAATCAAGGCTTCGGTGGCTGTTTTTGCAACAATGGTTGAATGCAATAAAGCTAATTTGTTATTCGTATATTTTAAAATAATACCACAACTCTCATCAACATTCGTTTGCCCAATAGTAGCCATCGCCTTTACATGAAGAGGTCTCCCCAAAATTAAAAGCGACAGAAAAACCGGATAAATTCCAATATCCAATAAAGAACCTCCTCCTAATTTTTGGTTATACAAACGGCCTTCTATATCGAAATCAGCTTTAAACCCAAAATCGGCTTTAATTGACAAAACCTCTCCTATCGTTCCTTCTTTAATTATTGACAAGGTTTTTTCAATGCTTGGCAAAAACCTGGTCCAAAGCGCTTCCATCAAAAAAGTGTTATTGTTTTTGGAAGCAGCAATCATCCTGCGAACTTCCGCAGCGTTCATGGCAAAAGGTTTTTCACACAAAACAGGAATTTTTTGATTGAGGCACATGATTGTATTTTCGCAATGAAAAGCATGTGGAGTAGCTGTATAAACTACATCAAGATCGGGACAGTTTACAATTGATTCGTAGGACCCAAAAAAATGCGACGCACCGTATTGTTTGCCAAATATCTCCGCTTTTTCTATAGAACGCGAAGCAACAGCATGCAATTTTGCAGATTTCAGACCTTGCAAATCCTGAGCAAACTTATGCGCAATTTTTCCTAATCCGATAATTCCCCAATTAAAAACTTTTGCCATGTTCTAAGCTATCTTGAGTTATTTTAATTTTTAAAAATCAAATCGAATTTAAGGGGGTCATTAATATCTACTTCGTTCTGCATCCCAAATTAGCAATATGATCTCTAAATGATAAACCGAATATAAAATATGTACTGATTTTTTAAAATTTTGTTCATTTTAAGCAAAAGGATTACAAGACAAAGTCTAAAAAGCGTACTTTAGCGAGTTATGGAGAATATTGACATTGTTCGAATAAACTTCAATCCTGATCAACTCTTAGTACTCAATTTAAGCCTGGCATTCCTCATGTTCGGAGTCGCTTTAGATATAAAATTAGTTGATTTTCAAAACATTTTTAAAAGACCTAAGGCGCCGATTATTGGTTTAGTTTCTCAATGGCTTTTCTTGCCCATACTTACGTTGGCTTTGGTTTGGATGTTCCGTCCGGCTCCAAGTATTGCATTAGGAATGATACTTATCGGAGTGTGTCCGGGAGGAAACGTATCCAACTTTGCAGTTCATCTTGCAAAAGCCAATGCAGCATTGTCCGTTATGCTAACCTCAATTTCCACCTTAGCTGCAGTTGTAATAACACCTTTGGCCTTTACTTTCTGGTCAGGATTTGTCCCTGATACTGAAAGTTTACGGGAAGTAATAAAAGTTGATCCGCAGCAAATGGTAATGACGATCATTCAACTTGTTTTTGTACCCTTAATTATTGGAATGGCAATCAATCATTATTTTCCGGCTTTGACAAGAAAAATAGAACGACCGGTTCGGATTTTGAGCATTGTCATATTTTTCAGTTTTGTGATTTTCGCTGCAAAAAGTAATTGGGATAATATCGTCAATTACCTTCACATCGTTTTTTGGATTGTTCTGGTTCATAACAGCCTGGGGCTTTCAATGGGCTATGGTTTTGCTCGTGTGAATAAACTTCCGCAATCTGATGTCCGGGCTATTTCAATTGAAACAGGAATTCAAAATTCAGGACTGGCCTTAATTCTAATTTTCAATTTTTTCGATGGCATCGGCGGAATGGCCATGATTGCTGCCTGGTGGGGAATTTGGCACCTTATTTCAGGATTTACGCTGGCAATGTGGTGGAGCAGGAACCAAGATGATCCTCAAAAGATTGTTGAAAGAGAACTTATCAATTAATTCCATCCTTTTTGTCAACTTGATTGAGCAAAGAAAGTTATTTACTGGGTTTGTGGTTTGTGGTTTGTGGTTTGTGGTTTGTGGTTTGTGGTTTGTGGTTTGTGGTTTGTGGTTTGTGGTTTGTGGTTTGTGGTTTGTGGTTTGTGGTTTGTGGTTTAACGAAAAATATTAAAAACCTTGAACCTTGAACTTTGAACCAAAAATCCATTGAACTTAAATTTCTTGATACGATTATTTAGGAAATCCTTCCATCTTCATCACATTTCTGGCTTGATTGAGGTGTCGTTCTTCGTGACCAGACAAAATAATGCAAACATCGTGTAGGCTATAAGTAATGATTTTTGTTGCAGGAGAAGTGACTATTGTTTTTTTATGATCATGCACGTCGGATTTTTTAATATATTCAATCAGTTCTTTTTGTGTTTCAAAAAAGATATCCAAAATATTGCCGGGAATATGACTTTTAGAGGGCTCAAAAACAGGAACGGTTTTATTTTTTTTATCGATGACAGGTTTGGTGGTGTTGATTAATAACTTTCCAAACAGACCTGGCAAAAAAGGAATTTTCTCCCAAAAATTAGATGGCTTAGTCCCATCTAACAGCGATTCAAATATATCAAAATAAAGTCTGTTGGAAGTGATGATATGATCCACACACTGTCCAACACTCCAGCTTTCCGAATTGGGTTTCCAGTTGAGTTGCTCGGTGTTCAAACCGCCAAGGTCTCTTTTATATTCCGAAGTCATTCGATCCAGCGTGTTAAGGATATCAGAGAGATAAGTATTTTTCATAGTAAATTGGTTTTTGTTCAAAAATAATATTTTACACTTAAAGATGCTGGCAATCAAACCACGAGACGCAATTCAAACAGTTGAAAACGCCAGTTTAAACCTGTTCCATTTCTTGCGAATATTTCCTTTTAAAATAAAAATACAATGGAATTCCAAACGCCAAAATAAGCAATCCATACCACGAAGTTCCAGGCATAGCAAGTAAGGTGCTTAATACAAACATTGCTGAAAACACAATATAAATGATCGGAACAAAAGGGAATAAAATTACTTTTACAGGACGCGTAATCTCTTTTCTTTTTACACGAAAAACAAAAATAGAAATACCTGCCAGTGTCATAAAAATGATATCCATAAAAATCACAAAAGCCATCAAATCACGAAAAGAATTTAACACAACGATCAACAATATGGACCATGCGGCCTGGATAGTCATCGCCACGGCAGGCGTTTTATACGTTGGATGAAGCCAGGCTAATTGTTTGAAAAAGATACCATCATTGGCCATTGCCAGGTATATTCGGGGCGCTGACATTGCAAATATCCCAATTGACCCGAAAACCGAAAGCGAAATGACGACTGCCATTAATTGCCCTCCAAATGGAAAAACAACACCAAGTGCATCACCTGCGATTGTCTCCGTCGCAGCTATTTGAGGCAGAGGTAAAAGCATCATATAAATCAAATTGATAAATATGTAAGTGATGGTAACAATGGTAACTCCGAGGATCATCGCCCGCGGAACAGTTTTTTCAGCATTGATTGCTTCACCGGACAAGTAGGACGCATGGTGCCAGCCGCCTATTGAAAAGAATACACCTATCAATCCAACAAACATCGACTGGATTAAATTGTCTGGGGCCGTAGCCAGTGAAAAATCCATATCAACTCTGGATGCATCAAAATAAAAAACACCAACTAAAATAATCCCCGCAATAGCAACTAATTTAAAACCTGTAAAAATATTGGCTAATAGTTGCCCGATACTAACTCCAAAAATATTGACCCCTGTCAAAAAAATAATAGCCATTACAGCCAAATTGGTTTTGCCTATGTTTTCAAAAAAAGAAAATGTGGTAATATATTCTGCAAAAAGAATCGCCAATGCAGCCATTGCACCGGTATTGATAACCAACAAAGTCACCCATCCATAAAGAAATCCAATCAAATCGCCGTAAGCTTCTTTCAGATAAACATAAACCCCACCCGCCTTTGGAAACATCGACCCGAGCTCAGAAAAAGTGAGTGCTCCCGTAAGCGCAATTATTCCCCCAAACAACCACACTAAAAGAACGAGTAAATGATTAGGAACCGCTTCGACAACCTGTCCCGGCGCTGTAAATATTCCCGCTCCAATGCAAGAACCGACCGCAATCATTGTCAAACCATACAGGTTGAGATTCTTTTTAAGTTTTGTCATTTTTTAAAAAACATTAATTGTTTGGAGTAGCTTCAGAAAAACCAGAAAGCGATTCAATTAGGGGCTTCAATTGTGCTGTCCATTTCGAATAGCCCGCCTCGTTCATATGAAGTCCATCATCAATAAAAATGGTAGAATCAGGAGTACCCTCTGCGGTAAGCATACTTGCACTGCTATCGAAATAATGAAGGTGAGGATTGCTTTCGATGTACTTTTTAATCAAAAGGTTTCCTTCTTTAAACTGATCCCATAATTCCCAGCGATCCAAAGATGGTTTCATCGAAATATAAAGTAGCTGCGTTTCCGGTAAGGCTTGATGCACTATTTCATCAAATTGCTTAAAAGAATTAAAAACCTCCTGAGGAGTGTAACCATCGCTGATGTCGTTTTCGCCACTATAAAACACAATCAGTTTTGGCTGGTAAGGAATCACGATCCTGTTAGCATAATAAGTTAATTCAGGAATAGTAGAACCTCCAAAACCACGATTAATGGCATGCATTGGCAGCATATCAACAACTAAAGATTTCCACAACCTGATGCTTGAACTTCCAACAAAAAGAATCTCATCATCAAAGGCAGTTCTCAATGAATCCTCGATTTCCATATTTCTGATGGCATCCGCAAAGCGGTTGACCATCTTTCCGGATTTTAAGGCGTAAGGTTCAGCAAGCGGAATATCTTTAACAGAAACGTCTCCTGAGCAAGCAAAAAAAGTGGTGCAAAAGCAGATGATAAATAGGCTGTAAAAAAGGTTTTTCATTTTGTTGGATTAAATTAATAAAAACGAAAATCCTAAGATAATGAAAATTATTTCTGCATTGAAAAAGAAAAAAAGGGCAAGAAACTAATGTTTCTTACCCAAAATATTTTGAAAATATTTCGTTTGCTATTCTTCTTTCAAGCCTATCGCCTGCTTTCTGGTTTTTAAACGTTCAACGATAAGCTTTCCAATCGCTCTGCCTTGTGTCACTCCATAATCAATTGCCGGACGGTAATGAATTCCTCCGTAAAGACGGCTAATTGCAGCTTCATCAGATGCATGATAAAAAGAGGTAAAAGAACGAAACGGTAATCCATATTCCATTTCAGTGCTGTCTACAAAGGCAAAATTATCGCCGTATAATTCGGTCAAAGCTACTGCCGAAGCGCCGCTGATTACGCTATGTCCACTGGTGTGCTCAGGAAATGGCGGGGTTTGTAAAACCGGGAGCCAGGATTCATCAATAAAAGTATTTATGACTGTTTCGGGGCGAACCAGATTGCTTCGGTATTTTTCATCCCAGCAACTAATAAATGCATCAAACAAGCTGATCGACACACGCGTATAGGTTTCCACAGTCTTCATCAAATCAGCATTGGACGTTTTCGCAGCTATATAGGAAATCCCCATCCAATGACCTCCGGGAGTAATTTTTTTTGTAGCAAACATAACATGTCCTCTGTGATGAGAAACAAATGGATTGCAATCCCAAAATTCAGCAATGGCTACTTTTTCGTCATCCACGTTTTTCACTACTTCATATACTTCCATCGTTTCTTTAAAAAACTGGCTGTTTTTGTCCGTACTAAACGCTGTTGGCGGAGGTGGTACAAACTGATTGGAAGAATCAATGACCATCGTTCTGATTTTATCCCAGGCTGGTTCGATTCCATCTTTATAATCTGGCGGTGTTGGTTTCCATTTTGAAGGATCATTCGGAATCGAATATTTTGGATAAGTACGGGTTTCCTTGTACATATCCGTATTTGCCCATGCTAAAATGTGGTCACTGACCGCTTTACCATATGCCATCGAACGATCATAAACATCCTGTGGGATTTTGATTGCTTTAAACTCGTAATAGATTTCATTTTCGAATTCTTCAATCTGATCCTCCGAAAAAATCAAGGCTTTTCCTGATAATAAAAAAGCATGTACACTTGCCAAAGGGAAACAATATTCTTTACCTGCTTCGGGCTGAGGTACATCATTCAAACCATCCAATTGCCCTTCTAAGCTTTGATATTCAGGATAATCATGAACCAATGTTTCAAAAGCTGCGATATTGGGGTATGCATAAATCCGGCTGGCAACCGGTGGCGAAAATATATCGTGAACAATTACATCCGTTAGTTTTTTCATCGATCGATGATAAAAATCGGCGTTTTTAGATTCTTCCTGAAAATTGGGATTTGGAGATTCACAACTTGAAAAACACAACGTAAACAAACTGAAAATCAATAGTTTACCAATAAACCCTTTATTCATGGTATTTATTTTTTTAAACAAAATACTTTCTTTAATCGGTGCAAAATTAATAAGATCAGGCTTAATTTAATAATTAAATCGTGGATAACCTCAAGTGATAAGATCGAACAAAATTCTATAATAAATCGGAAAAAATTATAAAAAATTTAGTCATTGGAAACAACAGGCTCAAGCTCGTTTGGAGTTGAAAGGTGTAAGTCTGAAATGTGATACATCACTAAAGTGGCCGTTACTGCTACGAGCAATGGAGCTGCTATCGCTCCAACAACCGGAATCAAAAGCAATACGTTGGTTGTAAGCCCCAAAGCCAAACAAACGCCGATATATTTTCGTGCATGTTGGACACTTTCTTTAATTGATAATTCAAATTGTTCGGTGTAATTATCAAAAACAATAAACCCGATAAAATAGCAGTGGACACTATATTTTAAAACTGGTTCTAAAAAGTCAAACGTACCAAAAATCCCAAAAAAGATTGAAATCAAAAGCGAAATGACCATCTCAAAAATATAAGAACGGACCGCTACTTTAATCATTCGAATCTGTGCTTTAAAAAAAGCATCAAAAGTCAGATCAGAATCTTGCCCGGTCAGAATTTCCAGCGTACCGCGGCACATATGAAATATAATCACTTCCAACAGAATAATGATGATGTATTTCATGCCACCAACAAACAGAAAATCATAACCTTCAAATGCTATATTTTGAAACAAGGAACCAACGTTGACAACTGCTTCAACCGGATCATTCATTTCCAGGTTTTTCCACCATTTGATTAATGTCCCTAAGAATTTAAGACCCAAAAGAACTGCCAATACAACCAAAACTTTAGACACCCAGCCATAGCGCCAAAAGCCTATCCAAAGTCTGTTTTTTCGAATAAAGATTACGGCATCCGAGTTGGTCATCATCGTATCCCGAAATTGAACAAAGTAGGTTTTTAAGGCTGCGCTGTCCATATTTTTTAAAAATCACATTCTAAAAAACATCAATTTAACCATTTTTCATTAAAGACCGTTTTTCATTTTGGAAAAATATAAGCAGACTTTTCGTCGACAAAAAAAGCCAGCCGCTTAAGAATATGGTAGGCAATGAAAGGAATCCTGAAGTTTTTTTCAACGGCTTGTCCCCTTTTAAAAAGTTATTTTGAATACATTATTTTGTGAATATACAAATTTCACAAAGTTGATTAATTCACCTGTTTGTTTCTATCACCGAATTTCACCACCATTGCGCTATCATCATTTCGAGCAACGAAGTAAGCTTGTGTTTCTCCAACTTTAATCGGTTCAATTTTTCGAATTTGGCCTTTGATTGCAAGGCTGTTTAATGGGCTGACTTCAAATTTACAGTCACCGCGATTAATCAAAATAGTGCCGTAATCGCCGTCATATCTTCCCATCTGGATATTACAATCATAATAATTGCCGCCTAAAAACACATCCGGCAAATCGTCTCCGTTTGCATCAATTACGCTCGCTGTTTTGTAAGGGGTCAATTGCGCCTGAAAAGGTAGTGGTTCCGTCTTAAAATTCAAGTTACCATCATTTATCAGGACGGAGTTAGCCAGATAATCCACCTCGTAAACAACCGATGATTCAACTTTGTCGCTGGTCAGGATATCGGCTATGCTTGCTTTTGCAAAATCCTCTGCGAAAAGATATTTCTTTTTGATCTTGGGAATCTGCGTTTCCAGTTCCATTTTATTAGAGAAAGCCATTTCCCTTCCTTTGAGGTAATAAGTCAAAATTTGTTCTTTTTTACCATTATCATCATAATCGTTGTAATACATTCGAACAGGTTCTTTTGCTGAAGCTTTCAGCCTGCTGTTCAGACCAAGATTTCCGGCAATCAAATCAAAATCACCGTCATTATCAAAGTCATAGGGTAAGGCAAAATTCCAAAGTCCGCTTTTATCTGTCAGTGCTTTTTTCTTAAATTGATTGCCATCATTTATAAAAGCATAAATTTTGTCCCACTCTATGGAAAGAATCAGATCCTGGTCTTTATCATTGTCAATATCAAACCAAAGTCCCTGCATGACCATTCCAACCGAAGACAAATCCGAAGCATATTCGGAAGTGACCTCTGTGAATTTTCCTGTACCATCGTTTTTCAACAAATAAGATTTTGGCGTTTCACCATATGCCCAGGGAACAGCTCTTGCTCCAATAAACAAATCAACGATTCCATCACCTGTAAAATCGCTTGGCAAAATACAGGAAGCTGTCATAAAAATATTGTCGAAAGCATCAGGTTTTCCAATAAAATTGCCGCTGCCGTCATTCATATATAGTCGGGGCCTGAGGTAATCCTCCTGTGCATAAAATTCATTGCCACCAGAAGCAATTAAGAGATCCAAAGTCCCATTGTTATCCACATCCTGAAAAATGGCATCGACTTCTTCAAAAGTACTGTCAGCAGCCAAAGCAGGTTGATCCATTTCGTCAAATTGGCCAAATTGGTTTTGAATCAAAACCGTACTTTTTTCCCATTTCGCTGAACCAATAAAAACATCGTCCAAACCATCTCCGTTAATGTCACCAATCGCTAAAGCAGGCCCTTCCGTGGAAGTCGAATGAGGAATTAACGGCTCTCTGTTGAATTCAACAAAATCATTCTCTTTGTGAGTGATATTAATATTTAAATCGAACGTGATATCATGAGCGAGATAGGTTTCATTTTCTTTTTTTCTGAAATTTTCATAGTCAAATTGCGGCAAACCGGTTTGATATTTTAAATTAATTTTTTGGTCTGAAAAATTTACATTTTCAAACGTGTTGTCCGGCCAAACAATAGTGATCTCAGCTACTTCTGCTCTGTTTTTGAGCCCGATCAGCATTGGCCCTTCCATACTGGATTGGAACCCTCTGACAGGAAATTTTTCGTACAAAATCTTTTCGCCGTCTTTTTTAAGCACTATTATTTTTGCACCAATGGCGTTTCGGTTTCCTTTTGGGCCTGACAAATTGATTTGTAAATAATCGTTTTTAACCTCAGCAGTGTTGAGCGTATTTTCATAAATAAAAACTTTATCATTTACATTATTGGTCACGATATCATAATCTCCGTCATTGTCTAAATCTGCGTAAATAGCACCATTCGAATAACTCAATTTATTGTTGCCAATCTCTTTTTCAAGATCGTTGAATTTTAATTTTCCTTCGTTTCGATAAAACTTATTGGGCAACTTAATTTCCGGAAGTTTTTCAATAAAAGAAAGGTCCTCTTCTTCCATATTTCCCGATTTCATTTTCCACTGTACGTCATCGTTTGAAACGAATTTGATGTAATCAATGTCGTTCATCCGCTTTGGTATCCCGTTGGTAACAAACAGGTCTTTCAAACCATCATTATCAAAATCCGCAAACAAAGGCGCCCAGGACCAATCCGTTGCGTGAATCCCTGAATACGTAGCTATTTCACTAAACGTATTGTTGCCATTATTGAGTTGTAAATTGTTTTTTGCGTATTGATGGTTGTAACCGTAGGTAAGTTTAAATTTAAAAACGCCCAAAGCATCTTCGCCTTCAGACTTTTTCAAAATGTAGGGATCTTCAGGAAGCATGTCCAACGAGAAAATTTCGGAATACGCGTCATTGTTTATATCCGCGATATCGACTCCCATTGAAAAGCGGCTGGTGTGCATAATTTCTTCGGTCAAATCCTCTTTGAAAGTTCCATCTTGTTGATTGATATACAAGTAGTCATTTTCGTGAAAATCGTTGCCGATGTAAATGTCCGGATACCCATCTAAATTGACATCGCCAATCGCAAGCCCTAAGCCATAACCAATGACACTACTATTTATACCAACCTTTTCAGTAACGTTTTCAAACTTTCCATTATCGTTTCGAAATATTTTGTCGCCCGATAGAGGATGCATTTTCCCTTGAAAAACCTTTCGTTGCCCAAAAGTACCGTTTGCATGAAGAGAATGATTCATTTGAAATAAATCGAGATCGCCATCCAAATCGTAATCAATAAAAGCTGCCTGCGTCGAAAAACCTATCAAATCAAGGCCATAATCTCGTGCTTTTTCAGCATATACCGGAACACCATCTTCTCCGATCTTTTCACAAACAAAAAGCTGATTGTTGCTTTTTATGTTTTGAAATTCTCCAACCTGAGAAACATAAATATCCAACATTCCATCATCATTGATATCAACTACGGAAACACCGGTTGACCATCCCCGATCGTTGACAATTCCTGCTTTTTCGGTAACCTCCTTAAACTTCAAATTTCCCTCGTTGAGATACAACTTGTTGTCGCTCATGTTGGCTGTAAAAAACAAATCCACCAAACCATCATTGTTGAAATCGCCGGATCCTACCCCACCGCCATTATAAAAGTACATGTAATTGAAAATATTGAGTTCCAAAGTAAGTTTCAGGTCGTTGGAAAAACCCACTCCGGTTTCCGAGCTTTCGTGCATAATGAAAGCAGCAGAACTTTTTCCAGCTTTGCTTGGCTCTGTTGAGCAGGAATTAAAAAATAAAATACTAAGTGTGATAAGTTTTAGAATTGCAATCTTACTACTCATGTTCTAACTTACTTTTGTTATCCAGACGATAAACTACTGGTTTTTGATTATTAATCAACGCTAATAAAAAATATTCGTGGCCCACTGCGATTTCGGTCAATTGCTTGACTTCGCCTTTGATGTAAAGGCCGGAATCTTTATTAGGCACATACACAAAATTTCCTTTTTGATCATTTAAAAGTACTTGTCCAAAGCTTGCATCCAACCTTGAAAACTGAGGCAAAAAATCGTAATTATTTCCACCCAGCACCAGGTCGCTGAAACCGTCATCATTCAAATCTGTAAACAGCGCATCATTTACACAGGACAATTGTATTTCAGGAGCCAAAACAACCACTTCAAATTCACCGTTGCCATTATTGAGCGCAACTACAGACTTCATAAAATTGGCTTGCTTCATTTCAGCCTGCGCCAGCAATTCCAGGGAGAATAAATCCTGGATGGATTTTTTAGCATAATCTACGTGTTTCAGGCTTTGCTTTTTCAAAGAGGAAATTTGATCGGTAAGGTCTCTTTTCAAGGGTACCGGCATGTCTTTGCCATCAATCGTTCGGGTAATGATTTTATCCGCCTGGTTATTTTGGTCAAAATCATTGATCCAGAGTTTTAGGGGTTGTTCTCTGCTTGCTTTGAGGTAAAAGTTTTCGCCGAGATTTCCTAAAACCAGGTCTTCATCGCCGTCTTTATCAACGTCTTCAGATTCTATGGCATACCACCATCCCGAATAATCGGAAAGATTGGAAGTCATTTTTTCAAACCCTGAACCGTTGTAAGCAAAAATGGTGGGCGCCATCCATTCCCCAACGATAACTAATTCTTTGTGTGGACCGCCAGAAATATTGATCCATTTGGCATCTGTCACCATTCCAACGTTATAAATGGCTAGATTTTCTGATCTGGCAACGTCTGCAAATCGTCCATAGCCTGTATTTTCATAAAGGTAATTGGCTGGAATAATTCCATAATTCCCAGAAACAGATCTGCTCCCAACAAATAAGTCAATATCGCCATCTTCATCAAAATCATAAGGAATTGCTACCGTGGTATTCATTCCATTCGGCGGTAGTGAAATAGAATTGTATTTAAAATTACCTTTTCCGTCATTGATATAAACCCTGTCCTGCATCAACCGGTGTTTGTAGTTTTGCTCATTTCCGCCGGAGCCAACATAAAGATCCTGATCTCCGTCGCCATCCATATCAAAGAAACTTATCGCAGTGTCTTCGTAAGCTTTGAAATCTTCAAAAGCAGATTGTCCCATTTTCGTAAATCCATTGCCATTGTTGAGGTACAATTGCCCGGTCTGTCCTGCCGCGCCTCCAATATAAATATCTTCAAGACCATCTCCATCCACATCTGCTGTCGCTGCTCGGGGTCCTTCTTGAGAAATCATCACCGGCACGTTCCTTTCATAGTGAAAGTCAATAAAATCATCTTCAATATGCGCATCAAAATCGTTTTCTACCAAAGTAAACAACTGATCTGCAGATGTTTGAGCTGTTATCTTTATTGCTCCGTTTCGTTGAGAATAATCAATATTTAAAAACGTATCGATAGGAGGATTAATAATCAAAGAAAACGATTGGTCCGGCCAAATGACTTTCAGAGAATCGACTTTATCCGCTGCACCAATGCCAATCGGCATTTGATAATCGATAGAAGACTGGAATCCTCTTGTCGGGATGAGTTGCCGGTTGATGACGGAATTTCCAATGTGTAGTTCTACTTTCGATCCGATAGCAAAACTATTTTTTTCTGATCCTTTCAAACGAAGCCCCAAAAAGTGATTAGTTGTTTGAAATTCCGCATTATTTCGGTA
The DNA here is from genome assembly GCA_965220465.1 of Saprospiraceae bacterium. Lineage (GTDB taxonomy): Bacteria > Bacteroidota > Bacteroidia > Chitinophagales > Saprospiraceae > JAHDHW01. The sequence continues at coordinate 41,810 of CBDCPZ010000019.1, forward strand.
AAAGAATGCAGTTTGGTTTACATTGTTTACAACCAAATCAAGATCGCCGTCATTATCGAGGTCACCGTATGCGGAGCCGTTTGAAAATGAAGGAGTTGAAAACCCCCACTTTTCGGAAGCATCTTCAAATTTCAGGTTGCCTAAATTTTTAAAGGCTTTATTTGGGATTTTTACGGAAGGCATTTTGTTCAAAACAGAATCCATTTCTTCTTTCTTCCCCGTCAAAGTCATTTTCTGAATCAACTCATTGGCAAAAAAGTCAATAAAATCCTGATCTGTTACATCGTGATAAATGCCATTACAAACGTAAATATCCGTATAAGCATCATTATCCATGTCAAACATCAGCGCACTCCAACTCCAATCCGAAGCAGCTACGCCGCTATAATTAGCCATTTCAAGGAAGCCATTATTCTGGTCATTCAGCTGTAAGGTATTTTGCATGAACTGATGATAAAAACCTTGCTTTTGTTTGAGGTGGTAAAGATTAATGTTGTCAAAAGAAGAAATGGTTTTTAAGCGATATTCATCATCGGGAAGCATGTCCGTTACAAATATTTCAGGATAACCATCGTTATTGATGTCCGCCATATCGGCTCCCATTGATGAATGGGAAATGTGCGACATCCAATCTAACAAACTTTCTTTGAACGTACCATCCTTTTGATTGATGTAGAGATAGTCTCTTTCAAAAAAATCATTGGAAATATAAATATCGGGATAATTGTCCCCGTTTACATCGCCAATGGTAACGCCCAGGCCGAAACCAATAAGGCTTCCATAAATTCCAGCTTCTTCGCTGATATCCACAAATTTTCCATCATCATTTCTGAAAAACTTGTCTCCACCTCCTTTCAAAATGTCTTCAACAGGCCATTCAGTAGCTCGCAGTTCTCTCTTGTTACTATAATTGAGGGTATTAACTGATATAAAACTGTTATTTAGCAGATACATATCCAAATCACCATCCAAATCATAATCAAAGAAACCTGCATGGGTAGTAGCACCCGTTTCGTTTAATCCATAGCTTGCTGCTGATTCGGTAAATGTTAAATCTCCATTATTGATAAAAAGGGTGTTTTCCTGACCAGTATTTTCATTGAAGTCAGCATTGCATACATAGATATCAAGCAAACCGTCTGCATTGAGGTCCACCATCACTACTCCGGTACTCCATTTTTTGGCTTCAGCTATTCCTGCTTTTTCTGTGATATCTTCAAATTTCCAATTGCCTTTGTTGAGAAAAAGCTTGTTTGCACCCATATTTGCAGTTAAGAAAACATCAGATAATCCATCATTATTGATATCGCCTATAGCTACACCGCCACCATTATAAAAATTACGATAACTGAAAATATTAAAATCAGGCGTATTTTTTACAGTATTAATAAAAGATACTCCGAGGTCTTTACCATCCATTAATTCAAAAAGAGGACGGTTAACACCCTGGTCTTTTGAATTACATGCAGTTAATAAAACAGCGATAAAAATTGATAAGTATTTTCTCATAATATTCATCTCGAAGATAATAAAATAATAAAAGGTCACCCCAGTGGAGTAACCTTTTAAATTTTATTCAACCACGGGGTTTTTATTAATATTAGTACCCAGGATTTTGTTTAAGATTAGGATTAACTGCTAACTGTCCGGATGGAATTGGGAAAAGCAAACGCTCATTACCCGATGCTGGCTTTAAAGTCCAGGCTTCCAGGAACTTTCCAAAACGAATCAAGTCAGTTCTTCGGTGACCTTCCCAATATAATTCAAATCCTCTTTCATCAATTAGTTTATCTAAATCCAGGGTAGTAAGATCAGCTACACCTCTTTTTGCTCGGATACTATTTACAAGATCTCTTGCATCAGGCTCATTACCTTTTCTCAACAAAGCTTCTGCTTTCATGAGTATTACATCAGCATAACGATAATAAACATAATCATTGTCTGGATTATTTGCATCAGCATAATCAGGTGGATATTTAATAACACGAATACCGGTAATTTCAAGATCATTTCCAGTGTTGATCAATTCCACTTCTTTAGTAAAAGCAAGAGAATTTCCTTTTCCATCAACTAGTGGTGTACCTGCTGCATCAAATTGTTGCCCTACGAGGAATCCAGCTCTAACACCTCCTACATCTGTCACACCAGGATAATCTACTCCTATACGCTGATCATTAGGATCAAATTTGTCATAGAAGTCAGCAATCGTGCAGAATCCATTCCAGCCACTTGGATTTTGATTATAGTGAAGTGTACATCTCCATCGTGATTTTACACCATTAGAGGTATTAACAACAGGTACTCCCAATTGATTTAATTGTGTAAAAATCAACTCGTTAGATATTTGATCATTATTTGGAGCAAAATTATCGAAGACATTATCCTGAATAGAGTATTTTCCACTATTAATAATCTGATCGGCAAATTCAATCACCTTATCCATATCAGATTCGGAAAACTTAGGATTAACTCGATCTCCAAAAGTACCATAATTCAAATAAGTCTTCATTAGTAGTACTTTAGCTGCGTCTTTGTTTGCTACGTATGGAGGCCCATCAGGCAAATCATCCAAGATCTCACCCAAATCGCTGATGATCTTATCCAAAGCCTCAGTGGCTGATAAAACATTGGATGGGTTTAACAAATTTTCTCCTGCTTCTCTGAATGGAACTTGTCCATATAAATCTGCAATTGAAAACATTGCAAAAGCTCTTAGGAATAATGCCTCGGCCTTCTGTTGAGGAGTCGGATTAAAATTAAGCACATCCGTTGAGTTAAATACGATCTGTAATATTCCATTGAAGGTCGATGCGGCGCGACTATTCTCAGCAGTCCAGGTATGATCATGCAGTACTCTCCAAGCACCATTATCATCCCAGTCAGGTCCTCTGGTCGGCCCTACTGCTTCGTCAGCGGTGTGTTCTTGTAATGCCCAGAAAAAGGATTGATCCTGATATGGGTCATTAAAACCATCATAAGTAGCTTTTAAAATAGCTGCAGGATCTCCTAATGCAAGTGCCTGCTCTTCGGTAAGCGAATCATTAAGATTCTCTTTTAGATCAGTACAGGCAGAAAGCCCAATAAAGACCAGACTTAATATTAATATTTTTTGAAAATTCATATCTATAATTTTTGATTTATCAGTTTAAAATGAAAAATTGACACCTAACAATACAGTTCTAGCTGAAGGATAAGAAGTATACTCAATCCCAAAAGAAGGAACATCATCAACATCTTTTGTTGTGTTAACTTCAGGATCAAAACCAGTATAATCCGTAATGACAAATAAATTCTGTCCAGTAATGTATACGCGTCCATTTTTCAATACATTTCCTATATCACCAATGTTGTATCCAATAGTAGCATTAGCCAATTTCAGATAATCTCCTTTTTCCAAATACCTGGAAGAAGCTTTTACAGAATTGGAAATAGCTTCCTGAGGTTGTGGACCGATAAGCTTAGCATCAATATTTCCATTTCCCAGATTACCGATAGGTAACACGGTGTTGGCTGTATTGTTATAAATTACGTGTCCGAAAGCACCATTCATGTTTATACCTAAATCAAATTTTTTGTAAACCAACATAGTAGTAATACCAAGTACTAAACTTGGATTTGGATCCCCAACAAACTTGAATGTATTAATATCCGGATCAAAAGTATCCTGTCCGTTTTCCCCTATTCCTGTCCAATTTCTGGTATAGAAAGAGTTCAAAGGTTGATCATTGGCCATCTGTTGTACTGTTGTACCAGATATACCTTGTCCGTGTAGTGCACCTGTATTTACAGTTGGTCCATCATAATTTTGTAATACATTATTAAGGAAAGCAGCATTAACGCCTAAATCCCAAATCAAGTTCTCATTACTTACAATGACTCCGTTTAAAGTAACTTCAAACCCTTTGTTAATTACCTCTCCTGGTAAGTTTGTCCAAAATCTGGTATCCGGAGCAGGAGGTATTGCAAGGAAGTTGAAAAGTAAGTCTTCTGTTTTCTTATAAAAATAATCTAAAGTACCTGTCAAACGGTAATCAAATAAAGCGAAATCTATTCCTGCATTGGTAACTGTTGAAGTCTCCCATTTCAAATCCGGGTTGGCTACATTACTTCGCTTGGAACCTCCATTATTAGTTAATGCAAATTGGAACTGGGATGCACCTGATGGAAAGTCCTGGTTACCAGTCTTTCCCCAACCTAAACGAAGTTTCAAATCATCAAACAAACCACCTGACATAAAATCTTCTTTGGTGATATTCCAGGCAGCAGCTACTGATGGAAAATAACCATACTTGTTATTTTCTCCAAATTTAGTAGAACCATCCGCTCTAAACGTCGCAGTAAGTAAATATTTATCTTTAAGATTAAAATTAACCCTTGCAAAATAAGATTGCAACTCCGTTGTAGGATCTTCGAAAGACCCCATCAATCGGTCGGCACTTGAAGAGTTTTGAAGGATATTTGAATAACGAACTTCATCAGTGATAAAATCATAACCAGCAAGTCCGGATCCTCTAAACTGGAAATCCATATATTCATAACCAAGCAATGCATTTAAGCTTAGATTGGAAGTAAGATCAACATTGTAATCTAAAGTATGCGTTATCTGTTGTGTTGTCAATGTATTAAACGCCTGGTAAGCAAATCCTCTATCCTCAATACCCTGTACATTGATACTGGAAAGAATGTTGGTTACACGCTCTCCGGTAGAGTGATTCAAACTATAAATAAATTTATAAGTTAAATCATCCGTAATCTTAAAAGAAGGAATAATGCTCGCTAATAGTGTAGATACATTGGATTCATCATCATATGAAGCAAGGTACTCTAAAGGATTAATAGTAGTTAGCTCTGTGGATCGCACAAAACTACCGTCACTGTTCTTTAATGGCCGAGTTGGATTCCAAATCAAGGCCTGAGAGATCACATCTCCTGTAAATCCGTTATCATCAGAAATTGGCGCTGAAACTTCATTCGTTTTTGAAGTCATCAAATTGAAATCAACCTGTAGTTTTTTGCTTTCCAAAAATTTATAAGACCCGAACAATGAAGCATTATATTTTTTCAATTTACTATTCATTATAATACCTTCCTGATCAGTCACACCAATTGATATTCTGTAAGTTCCATTTTCAGTACCTCCGCCAACAGACATGTTGTACAATTGGGTTACAGCAGTTCTTGTAATTTCGTCTTGAGCATCTGAACTTCCACCAAAGTCACCTTGCCTTCTTCCTGTAACGGGGTCAACAGCTACTCCGTATTGATCTAAGGCATTTCTATAACCATCACCGGACAGGACATCATATTTTTGCAAAATAGTACTTAAACCAACTGAAGCATTAAAATTAATCTCAGGTTCACCAATACGTGGTTTTTTAGTCGTAATCAAAATAACTCCATTCGCTCCTCTGGATCCATAAATAGCTGTTGCAGATGCATCTTTCAACACAACCATTGAAGCAATATCCATGGTATTAATAAAATTCAATGGATTGGATCTTTGAGTGGTTCCAAGATCTGTTCCACCAGATTCTGGACGAGCAGAACGGCCATCCAAAGGAATACCATCAACGACATAAAGCGGCTCAGAACCTGACCTTACAGATGCATTACCTCGAATCCGAACGGTAGTTTGTCCTCCAGGCATCCCACTATTGTTAATCATTTGGACACCCGCGACTTTACCCTGAATCAACTGATCAGGAGCAGTTACAATTCCTAAGTTAAAATCTTTTGAATCAATAGTAGCGATAGACCCTGTAAGATCACTCTTCTTGGAGGTTCCGTAACCTATTACGACAACCTCATCCAATAACGAGCCTGCTGCAAGAGCAAGATCAATTACATCCAAATCTCCAATTTCTACGTTTTGAGTTACAAATCCTGTATAAGAAAACTGTAACTCACTTGAACCTTCCGGAACGTCAATTGTGTAGGATCCGTTGAAATCAGTAACAGTACCCTGTGAAGTTCCAACAACAAGTATTGAAGCTCCGATAAGAGCTTCTCCTGTCTCTGCATCAGTCAATGTACCGGTAATGGTACGTTGAGCTAAAGCCGAGCTTCCCATTGCTACTATTGCCAAAAGCAGCAATACAAATTTTAAATAGTTAATTTTAAGTTTCATACACCATTAGGGTTTAGTTAAAAAAAATTAAGATTGCAATGGTCTTATTTGGGGGCTTGAATTTTTATCTAATTGTAAATACAACACAAAGTAATAATATTTCTTCAAATTTAATTAAGTTCAAAACCTATTTATTTTTAAAAATCAATCGTGATTTTATTATTTTCTTTGATTATGATGGGCTAAGGATATGATAAAAATCTTTAATAAGATTGTAAATACCAAAAAGAGAACTGAATTATTTTTAAAAAATCTGATTTCTGTGAAACAAACTTGGAGTATAAAAATTTATTAATATAATGAAGCAGACAGCTTGAGCCTTTATAATACGTTTTTACTGAAATAATCTTACAATATGAAGAAGCTTCTGCTCCTTTTTTCCTACTTTTCGTTTTGCAAAATAATATTCATGAAATATTTTTATATAGCAATCTTCACCATCATTTCATTTTCGAATGTAATTCGATCACAGCCAATGTTGAATGGGAAAAAGTCAATTGACATTCCATTTGAATACGTTAACAACTTTATTATTGTAAACGTTTTATTTAACAAAAAGCTTCCTCTCAAATTCATCTTCGATACAGGTGCGGAATATACGATTTTAACAAAAAGGCAATATTCTGACATATCAGGGTTCCAATACGAAAGAGAATTTAAAATAGTTGGTGCTGATTTAACAACTGAAATTACTGCTTATTTAGCAAGAGGTGTTACTATTAAAATCACCAAATTGTTCGTACCAGTTGTTGACATTCTGGTATTTCAGGAAGATTTTTTTCAGTTTGAGGAGTTAATGGGAGTAGAAGTGCATGGGATTATCGGAGCTAACATTTTCGGCAATTATGTACTGGGCATCAATTACAAAAAGAGGGTCATCACACTTCATGATCCATCCCAATTCAATCCTCCAAAAGAAAAATATTCCGTTTCGCCAATAACTATAATTAGAAACAAGCCCTATCTAATGGTTAATGCGAAACTTAATAATATCAGTGATTCAATAGCGCTCAAATTACTGCTGGATACCGGTGCCAGTCTTTCTTTGTTACTTTATACTGACACACACAAAGGTATAACGGTTCCTCCTAATGTGATAAAGGGTAATATCGGAATGGGTTTAGGCGGATTCCTTGAAGGGTTCCTCGGCAGGATTAAAGAGTTGGGGGTTGCAAACCTAGCTCTTAACAATATAATTACTAATTTTCAGGAAATAGAAGGATTATTAGATACTACTTTTCTGAACGGAAGAAATGGAGTTATTGGAAATGAAATCCTTAATCGATTTGAAATCATCATTGATTATCAAAACAGAAAACTTTTCCTGAAACCTAATAAAAAATTCAAAAAGGCATTTGAATATGACAAAAGCGGCTTAACGCTAATAGCAAGTGGTAAAGATTTAAATATAATCGTTGTAAATGATGTAGTTTCTGAATCTCCAGCTGATCAGGCAGGTATAAAAATTGGCGATATAATTCATCAAGTGAATTGGTTTCCTCCAGGTTATTTTTCGATGAAAGATTTGATCCGTATTTTCCATAAAAAAGAAGGAAAAAGAATAAAGCTGAAAGTTAAAAGAGATGGGAAAAAGATGAAATTTCAATTTAATTTAAGAAAATTGATATAGAATTGGAATCAATTAATAGTGACGCAATCTCATTTGATCCATATTAACATCTGACCGTGTTTTGATAATTTTTTTTGTGCAAATGCCAGTTTATTTTCGTTCAAACGCAACTAATATTTCCATCTTTCAATCCTTTGTTTTATAAAACATTAATTGTACCTTTGCGAACCGAAATCCAAAAATTTCGATAGAAAAATAATTTTAAAACTTAAATTTCAGTTTAATGTTCGCAATCGTATCAATAGCTGGTCAACAATTTAAAGTCGAAGAAGGGCAAGAGCTTTTCGTCCACCAGTTAGAAGCTTCAGATGGCGACAGTGTCTCTTTCGATCAGGTTCACCTAATTGAAAAAGAAGGCAAAGTCACTGTAGGCAAGCCGGTAATCAAGTCTGCTTCAGTTAATGCAACTGTGCTAGAAAGACAAAAAGGCGATAAAGTAATCGTTTTTAAAAAGAAAAGACGAAAAGGGTACCGTGTAAAAAACGGCCACCGTCAACAGTTTACTAAAATAAAAATTGACGGAATTAAAAGTTAATTTTTAAGTTTTTTAGTCTTTAATTTTTAAAATTCAATATTACACCTTATTTTTATTCATTGTAAAACTATCATTTGAAATGGCACATAAAAAAGGAGCAGGAAGTTCAGATAATGGAAGGGACAGTAATGCTAAACGACTCGGAGTAAAGCTTTTCGGAGGACAATATGCCAAAGCAGGAAACATTATCGTTCGTCAACGAGGCACTAAATTTCACCCTGGCCAAAATGTTGGCATCGGAAAAGACCATACTTTATTTGCACTTGTTGAAGGACAAGTAACATACAAAAAAAGAAGACTCAACCGAACATTTGTGGACGTTCTCCCATATGATCAAGTTGCAGAAACTATAGCACCTGTAAAACCTAAGCAGGTCAAATCTACCCCAAAACCCGCTGAAGCCAAAAAAGAAGTAAAAGAAGTAGTAATAGAAAAAACTACTAAAACAAAAGCTGACGATTTTAAAAAAATCGAAGGAATAGGACCGAAAATAGCTGAGTTGCTTAATAACGCTGGTATTAGTACCTTTGTAGAGTTAGCAAATACCAATGCTGACAAAATAAAAGGCATATTAGAGGATGCCGGAAGTCGTTATAAATCGCATGATCCAACAACTTGGCCAGCACAAGCAAAAATGGCAGCTGTAGGCGAATGGGACAAATTAAAAAATTGGCAAGACCAATTGGATGGAGGAAGAATAGTTGAAGCATCTTCTGAAGAAGAAGAATAAAATAGTTTTAGTTTTCATAGCTTTATATTTTTTGTTGTTAGCCCTATCTCTCAGATAGGGCTTTTTTTAATAAAAAAAGCCTTTCAATTCTGTATCAAATTGAAAGGCTTATTGTTTTACAAATATTGGATTTATATAATTCGAGCTTGCTTCATATAGCCAAGAAAATAATGCCAGCGAACATTAACTTTTCTTAAAAACCTATTCGTTGGTGCTGTTTTCAAATTTTTGACAATATTCTGCCTTTGTGCTGAATCATAATCAGTCAACTGGTAAAAATTTGAAAAGTTAGTTCCATATTTCATGTTGAAATATTCCAATAAATCTTCCTTTACTAAAACATGAAAATCTTCAAAATATTCAAACTCCTCTTTTGTGAGCGATTGATTGGTTAGAAAGTTTTTCAGGATCGTGTATTCAAATATATGCTCAATAGAAGGGATGCTTAATCCATTTTCAGCGATTACCCTTCGCCCCAACAATTCCTCTTCGTCAAGATAGGCCAAAGATTTATGTACCAATTTATGTACAAACTCAATTTCAACTTTTAAGTTATTTGGAAATTCTAAAAAAGCTTTTGAAACTCGAAAAGTGGTAAAAACCTGGATATTTGAAAGTTCAGCATACTTTTGCAAGTCCTCAACAATGGTTCCCAGATCTTCTTTTCTTAATAAAATTTGATATACCAAATCTCTTTTTGAGCTAGCAATATCTTCGGGCAGGATATTTAATAATACATAAACCTTTTGCTTCAACAGGCTTATAAAATATTCATGGAAATTTTTACGTACATTCATGCTGACAAAAAAATATGTTTGTTTATTTATGAGGATTACGTTTTACTATACAAAAATGTTGCCTACTACACTTCCAAAATCACGTATTGCTTATATTTAGCAAAAAAATCAAACTTTTTCAAGTGCTTTCTTGGGCAACCAACCCTGCTCTCCATTGAGCAACTTCACTTTATACCAGTCTCCAATTTGGTCAAGCAGTTCTACCGAAGTGCCTTCATGAAGAATAAATACTGAGTTACTTACTTCATCCGGGGCGCTTCGTAAATCTACTTCATTTGACATTATGACTGCCAACCCGCTATTTCTTTCTGTTTGTGAACTATCGATCGCTATTAAAAAAGGAAGAACACTCAAAATTAAAACACACATGCCAACTACGAATCCTATTTTTTTCTGCTCTCTGCTTTTTCCTTTCAACCAAACCACAAACCCTCCAATGCTTAACCAGAAAAGGATCAATGCTACAATACTCCAGCTTTTTGATGAAGCTAACCGGTTTAAATTTCGTTTCCATCTTTTTAAAAAAAATGGTGGAAGCACCTCAATTTCATCCGGTAAACTTTTCCGTGCAAGTTCCAAGTTGAAAGTAATATCGCTCCGGCTTTCCGTATTGGCAATCAAGAGCGCTCTTTCGTAGTTCAAAATTGCCTTTCCTGGCTTATGGATTTTAAAATATGCATTCCCAAGATTGTAGTATAACTCAGGAGATCTATACCCCTGTTTTTCAATGCTTTCAAATTTTTCGATTGCCGTTGTAAATTCATTCGACTGATACAATTCATTCGCTTCCTGAAATAATTGTGTTACATCATTTGCAAAAGCAATTGCCGGAAATAAAAAAATAATAATGTATAAGTTCAGTTTTCGCATTTTCAAAAAAACAATTCGGGAATCATTTTGTAAATAAATCTTCCAACGTTTTTGGGCGGTTTTTAGTTTCCCATTTAAACCCTTCCAGCTTGAATAAGTTTTGATCTGCTTTTTGCATCGGTGTAAGTGCCCCATTTGGTTTATCATAATACCTGATATCATCAACTTTATTGTCTCCAAAATAAATCATCATTTCGCTGCAAATCGATTTATTAACTCCAATATATGCATCTTCGTCATCCAATAAGTAATACACAGTTTCAGCATTTCCTTCCACCTTCATTCGGCGGATATTACTTTCTTCAAAAAAAGCGGTTACGTATTTTCCTTTTATCTGATTAAAATACAACTCATCAGGAGAGTTGATTATGAAAGATTTATTGGTTAATAAAATCTTTTCGATTTTGTCGTTCGCCATTTGAATGTGCAGCGTGTCAGCAGAAAACTGTGAGGTATCAGACCAAATAATTGGCTCATGGTAAAAATGAAAAATTGAATCTCCTGTATTATACGACAACGAATCACAAATCGCCTGCAAATCACTTTTAAAAATACGAACATCATTATAAGCAATTAAAGTGCGAAGACTATCTTCCGGATTTTCCCGGAAAGAGACCAAAGTATCGGAAGTCATCCACAAAGAGTCATCATCTACCATAGAGATTAACATTGGTCGACCACCTTTAGCTAAAATGTAATCTGTATCTTTTTTATAATCAACTTCTTCACAAATAATGGTTAAATTTTCAGCCGTATCAACCCAGATAACATTGCCTTCAGCATGTCCAATTCCCAGCTCATCATTAAATTCCACGACATTAGCTTCCAATATTTGCGAGCCATCAACAATCAGCGAACGGCCTTTTGTTTTGTACAACTCATTGCTCGAATCATATTCTATAGTATCTGAAACGATATGCTGTTTTTCGCTATTATAAATTGCATTACCTTCCATAAAGGTGACTTCAGTTTCCTCAATATAACGCATCCTATCGGCAGTAGCCTTTTTGTCATTTTCAGTGAAGCGTGCATTTTTATCAAGAATCACCTCTTTTAATTTCCCATCATAGATTATTGTATCTGCGGTAGCTCGTTTTTCCCCTTTAACAAATTGAGCTTTTTTATACAATTTGGCATCACGGGTTGCAGTGTTGTAAAAACCACTTTCACAATAGATTTTGCTTTCATTCTGAATAATTCGCGTAGGCCCGTGGAATGTCGCAATATTTGTCGTTGTATTGTATTGAAGCGTATCACAACTCAGCGAAAATTCAGGGTCAACCACATTTACAGTATCTTTAAAAAAAGCATCGTTGGTTGCAACATAATAATACCCGCGACGACTAGTCAATTGAGTAGAGTCGTTGACCAGGGTAGCTCCGGTATAATATGAAGCTATTTTTGTTTTGAGATTATAAATCAACTGTTCTGTGTATAATTCTTTGTCCTTATTTAACAATGATACATTCCCAAAAAGCTCTGCTATTTGCTCATCCCCTTGATAAGACAATGAATCGGCAAATATTGTAAGCGTATCGCCTTGTTGAATAATTACATTTCCTTGAGCTGTCAGATTGTTCTCAGAGGTGAACAAAACCGCAGTGTCACAAGACATAAATGTAGGACCTTGCCGTAGTGAAACATTTCCTTCCAGGTATCGAGTTTCAATTCCATCTTTAGTGATACCCTTAAAAATATCTGAATATTTGATAATTAACTTTTCGGCTTTGGCAGTATCATTTTCAACAGATACGACTTGTGCCAACAGCTGATAATTTCCAATTATCATCAAAAAAAGGAAAATATATTTTAAACTTAATTTCATTAAATGTCTTCTATTCAGAATAGTTAAAACGAATTCAAAGGTGCTTCAGTTATGAACATTATCTTATTTATTTTCAATTTGCGGTTAATTAAACAAATGCTAACATTATTTCATGAATCAAAAACCATTTGAGCGACTTCTTCTCCAATTAAACTACCGATGGCCACGCCCATCCCTCCCATCCTGACGGCTACAAATACATTTTCTGAATGTTTTTTGACGATCGCATTTTTGGAATTTCCAACCCCAAGAATTCCACTCCACCAGTTATCAATCTCGACGGATTGGTATGGAAGAATCACCTCTTTGAGAAGCTTTTGCAAAGCCTCTCGAATCATCTGAGTTGTTCCATATTCATCCGTAAATTCTTTTTCAAGAGATAAATTTCGACCACCGCCTAACAAAATACGTTGATCGATATTTCTAAAATAAAAGTAACCTTTGTCATAATGAAAACATCCTTCAAAAGGTAAATCATGAATGGGTTTAGTAATGAGAACCTGATTTCGGGCGGGTTTTACGTCCAATTCGGGTACCAGATGCCTAGCAAAACCATTTGTGGCAATAATCAACCTGGAAGCGTCAAGCTCCCATTGATTCTGACTATATAGTTTAACTCCATTCGCTGAACTTTCAAAGGATTCAATATTGATCCCCGTAAATAATTCAACGCCAATTTCATGTGCAAGACCAAGCAGCGATTTCATCATTAATCCGGTATGAATCTGTCCTTCAGCATCATTTAAAATCAAGTGTTTAACTCCTTTAAATCCAAACTGTTTTATGGATTCGTCTGCAATACTGTAAATTGATTTCCTGGCGGTGATCTGATTTAATTTTTGATTAAAATACTCCAGCTTTTCTGTACATTTCTGAAATTCATTTTCTTCGTTTGACCTGAACAATTCAAAACCTCCAAATTCACGGTAATCTAATTTCTTGTCTCCCAGCCGCTCTCTCAACCGCTGCAAGCCGCTCCATCGTTTTTCAACAAGGTCAAAAACTTCTGTTTCCGAATGATTTTCAAGATCATCAACCAGTTCACTCATACTTCCAAAGCAAGCAAATCCGGCATTTTTAGTACTGGCACCGGATGGAATCGAACCTCGTTCAAAAACAACAATTTTCTGTTTTGGAGAAAGCGTTTTTAAATGGATTGCAGCGCTCAAGCCAACAATTCCACTACCAATAATTGCTATATCGATTCCCTGAAAAAAAGTTGTCCTTTCCCAATAGCTTAACTGTGGATGATTTGTATGGCTATTTTGTCGTTTCATAAATCGCAAAAATAGTTAAATTACTTATTTAATTGTCATACAAAACGATAGAGTGATGAAGATTTGAGGTTTAAAAATAATGCTAAAGTGTTGTATTTTTTTGATTGGGTTAGATGAGAAGAATTAGATATGCCGATTCGAATTTCATCATTTTTTTATCTTTGCAAGGAAAGGATTAATTATCAATGCATCTAAATTTCAATTTTAAAAAATGATACAAAGAATTCAATCGATATTTTTACTTTTGGCTGGTGCGTGTGCTTTTGCATTGTTTGCTGTTCCTTTTGGGACAACAACTGAACCCGTTGCCGAATCTGCAATTTATATGGATTCGGTTTATAATATTCAGGACAACATGGGTTTGTTAGTCTTGTTTTGCATAGCCGGAGCACTGGCTTTAGCCAGTATTTTTATGTTCAAAAACCGTAAAACTCAATTGATCGTTGGCAGATTAGCAATGGTTGCAAATATAATTGGATTCATTCTCGTCATTGTTTTTTACGTTAACAATGGAGCTGAATTAAAAGCATTAAGTGTAGATGATCAGGAAAATTATTTTGGATTTTCTCTTCCTTTGATTTTTTTGATTTTCGCAATCCTGGCTCAAAGAGCAATATCAAAAGACGATGAATTGGTCAGGTCTTCCGATCGATTAAGATAAATTACTTTTTCTAAAAACTAAAAGTCCTTCAAACAACAGTGCTTGAAGGACTTTTAAAAATTTTTATTTCAAAAAGTTATTTACCCTTTTTGCCTGTTTTTGGCTTAGCGGAATAATTAACTTTCAATTGCCCAGATTTTCTAAGTTGTGTTTTAACGTCTTGAACGATCCCCATGGTTACTTCACCATCAACTCGCAAAGAAGTAACAATCTTTGGACGTTTTTGCTCCATCACCTTAATTCTGTGTTGCTCCAAAAACAAAGGAATCTCATTTACATCTGAAATCTTATCTCCTAATTGCATTCGTGGAGAAGTACCATAAATCTCTTGAAATTTAATTTTTGGCTTTCCAATGTAAATGTAATTCACTAATGATTTTTCCTGCAATTTAATCAGTTCGGACGCATTTGGTGTAACTACATTGATCTTTAGCTCTGAATCTCTCAACACGGTAACCACCATAAAGAAAAACAAAAGCATAAAAATGATGTCCGGTAATGATGCCGTAGAAATCGCAGCACCTGTTGACCCTCTTTTCTTTTTAAATTTTGACATAATTCATTTTTTTTGGTTGAGTAATAACGGCAGTTTTTCGAATATTAAAAATCCAAAACCGTTTATTCCTCACCAAAAGCAGTTGGTTCTGCTTCTGAAAGTACAAAAGGTATTTTTGATCTTATTTCCTTTCTCATGTTATCCGGTAATTCCTCGCTATAATCCTTCCCATACAATTTTCGGCATTCTTCATCCCATAGCTCATTATAAGCTGCTTTTAATTCATTGTAAACTTCCAGGTAGGTTTTATAATTAGTACCTCGGTCATTTTTCAATGAAATAATTGCTTTTGTTGGCATTTCAGCAAGATCTTCTCGTTTCTTAGGATTGGAAATAAATTCCTTTGCTCTCTCTTTCAGATCAGATATATCTTCCAGTTCACCTCTTACGAGAAGTTGATTTTGAGCATTTACAAGTACAGCGAATACGTTTCTTTTATTCAACTTTGTAATGTCAGGTTCTTCTTCGGACCAAGGTGGCAGTTTGACCATAATCCCCTTGTCCTCAACAATTTGAGTGGTTACAAGGAAGAAAATAAGCAAAAGAAACGCAATGTCGGCCATAGAGCCTGCATTGATTTCGTTTGACATTCTGGATTTATTCCTAGCCATAAGTTTTCGTTATTTAAAGAAGTTAAGGATTTCCGAACCAATAAATGCTAACACAGCAATAACTCCTAAAACAATAGCAGTCATAATTCCGCCACTGATCAATCCGTAATCACTTAGTGAAACTTCGTATTTTGTCATTGGAGCCGAAATATATTTCGGAATTTCGTCAATTGAACCAGGTACCATATTAGAAGCTACAATAAATATCAAAATAATTACAGCAAATCCTATGATCCCCATCATCGATGATTTAAAATCAGTTACGACGTGATAAATACCAAAGCCTAACATCAGTATGAAACAAATGACTGTAAGGAAAATAGAGGCAGAAATACCAAAGTTAAAAATATTTGATTCTGAACCTCTTTTATCAGCAACCAGGCTATTAAAATCATCTAATCCGGAGAAGGCTACACCTAAGAAGATCACGGTAATAAGCGCCCCCAGACCAAATGCAATCAACTGCCCGTTTTTCGTTAAAAATTTATACATAATTTATCTTCTTAAATGATTATTTAAATACATTATTTGAAGCCATCACATCAACTAAAGCAATAGAAGCATCTTCCATCTTGTTGACAATCCCGTCAATTTTCGAAATAATGTAATTGTAAAAAATTTGAAGAATAATTGCTACGATCAATCCAAATACTGTAGTAAGAAGGGCTACTTTAATACCATCAGCCACAACAGCAGGGGATAAATCACCAACTTCAGCAATCTTGTCAAAAGCCTGAATCATTCCAATTACTGTTCCCATGAAACCAAGCATCGGAGCAATAGCAATAAAAAGAGAAATCCAAACCAGTCCTTTTTCAAGCAATCCCATCTGAACTGCACCATAGGAAACAATCGCTTTTTCGACCGCATCGGGGCCTTGGTTTGCACTTTTTAAGCCTTCATAAAGTACACTGGCAGTAGGGCCTTGTGTTGATTTACAGACTTCCATTGCGCCTTCAACACTTCCTTCTTTTAAATTTTCATCAATTCTTTCGAGCAATTTGTCTGTATTTGCACTTGCAATATTTAACGTAATGATACGCTCAATACAAAAAGCAAGGCCTAGTATCAAACAAACTAATACAAAGCTCATAAATCGCCAGTCACCATCAATGAAATATTTTTTCAAAATTTGATACCCGGATGGTCCTTCAGCAGTTGCTGGTTCCTGAGCCAAAAGTTCAGTTGCGCCACAAATCATGGCAACACCAAACACAAGCATTATCGCTAATAATTTTCGCATAATCAGTAAGGTTTTACGAATGTTTTTGAAGTAATTTATAGTTAGTTAATATGTTTGCTCATTATGTTGTGATATCAAAAATCCTAGACTCTCCGACAACACAATAATTAACAATCGCGGAGAGTAAGGGATTCGAACCCTTGATACCCTTTTGAGGTATACACGCTTTCCAAGCGTGCGCCTTAAACCGCTCGGCCAACTCTCCAATGTCTGCACCTCAAATTCTGTTAAACGTGCTATATCTAATACTTGAATTTAATGTGGCTCTTTAACCACAACCGACACAAAAATTGTAAATAAAAGTAACTTTTCAAAATTTTTTGAGGATTCAAACATATAAAAAGTAATATTTATTGGTAGAACTACACTTAGTTACTTTTATTATTAGTTTTATAACCACTTTTTTTTCTTGTCAAATTGCTTTTTCGAGAGTAACATTCCCGAATACCTTTCCTGCATTTTTACTGGTAATTCTCGCGACTTCTTCCAAAGCTGTTTCTTTAATAGATGCTAATTTTTCCCCAATTTGGTGTATGTAAGCACTTTCATTTCTTTTCCCACGAAAAGGAGTTGGTGCCAGGTACGGGGAATCTGTTTCCAAAACCAAATGTTCCAGCGAAATTTGTTCTACTGTTTTATCCAAACCTGATTTTTTAAACGTTAGCACTCCTCCAATTCCTAAAAAGAACCCAAGATCAATTATTTTTTTAGCTTGCTCCAAACTTCCCCCAAAGCAATGAAAAATTCCTCTCAGTCGCCCATCATGCTGTTCCTTAACCAGATCAATCGTTAAATCAATAGAGTCTCTGCAGTGAATGACAATTGGAATTTCAAGCTCTTTTGCCCAATTGGCCTGAATCCGGAAGGCATCTTTTTGCTCTTCAATAAAAGTTTTATCCCAGTAAAGGTCAGTTCCGATCTCTCCAACAGCCACAAAAGGTCTTTTTTGCAACCACTTTTCAACAATTGCCAGCTCTTCTTTATAATTACTTTTCACGGAGCAAGGATGCAATCCCATCATCGCGTAACATTCTCCGGGATATTTCTCCTCCATCGCAAACATATCATCAATTGTGCTGCTGTCTACATTTGGTAGAAAAAACTTATAAATTCCTTTTTCTCTTGCTCTTTGCAGCACCGCATCACGATCTTCATCAAATTGATGTAAATACAAATGTGCGTGTGTATCAACCAACATATCTCTTCAATTTTTGTCTGGCAAATGTAAGGCTAAATATTTTTTTAAAGGACCTGCACCAGGTTAAATTTATTTTTTAATAATATGCAAAAAGGAACCTCCCATTTAAAAAATAACAAACACTTTAGTTTGATTCTATTTAAAAGATACCTGATAAAATCTAAACGTTGTCTCTATTTAGCCATTGCAACCATTTTAAAGACAACTAACCCTTTTCACTGTATGAAAGTGTTTTTTTAATTTTTTAAAAATTGAATCGTTATATATACTGTAGCATTTTGATTAGAAAATAAAATCCTCTTTTAAATGGTACTTAATTGCACAGATGACAAGAACTTTTAACTTTGCAGAAATTCCATTTATGGCTAAAAAGAAAAAGTACTATGTGGTTTGGGAAGGAAACAATACTGGCGTCTTTGACTCCTGGACAGAAACGCAACTTCAGATCAAAGGATATCCAAATGCCCGTTACAAATCTTTCAAGACTCGCGAAGAAGCGGTTTCAGCTTATCATGGCAACTTTTCAGATCATATTGGAAATACTCCAAAAGCAACAAAAAAAATAGTTAGCGAAGAAGCCAGAAAGGCGATATTATGGGATAGCTTGGCTGTTGATGCAGCTTGTAGTGGCAATCCGGGTATCATGGAATATCGCGGAGTCGACACAAAAACCAGTGATCAGATTTTTCATGTTGGCCCTTTTAAAAAAGGAACAAACAATGTTGGAGAATTTTTAGCGCTGGTACATGGCCTTGCTTATTTAAAAAAAATTGGTAAAGACGAAACGCCTATTTATTCTGACTCCAAAACAGCAATGGCATGGGTTCGCAACAAAAAAGTAAAAACCAATCTTAAAAGATCTCCAGTAAATGAACAACTTTTTGAATTGATTGAAAGAGGGGAAAAATGGTTGAAAAAAAACACCTACACTAATCCAATCTTAAAATGGAATACAGAAGAGTGGGGAGAAATACCTGCTGATTTTGGAAGGAAATAATTGTTTTACTATTTCGAAGTTCATGGTTTGTGGTTTATGGTTAATGGTTAATGGTTAATGGTTTATGGTTTATGGTTTATGGTTTATGGTTTCATAAATTTCAAACTTCAAACTATAACCTATCTTCTCCTCGCAAATTTCATTTTATATTCTGCGTTTACGATCCCTCTTTTAATATTCTCCAATTTTCGTTTTACCAATCGACGTTTTATAGGCTTTAAATGTTCTGTAAAAAGGATTCCATCGATATGGTCATATTCATGTTGGATAACACGCGCATTTATTCCTGTAAATAATTCTTCCTGTTCGACGAAATTTTCATCCAGATATTGAAGCCTTAATTGCGCAGGACGGTTTACATCACCTCGTACATCCGGTATACTCAAACAGCCTTCTTCAAAGTCCCACGGATCACCCCCTTCCTCGATTTTTTGTGCGTTGATGAACACCTTTTTTACACCGGTTTCTTTATCTTTCTCTTCATCCATCATTTGCACTGAATCAACGACAAACAAACGAATCGGAAGGCCGATTTGGGGTGCTGCCAACCCCACACCATTAGCATGATACATGGTATCCCACATGTTTTCAATTAACTGTTCTAGTTCAGGATAGTCCTCATCTATTATTGCTGCTACTTTTTTAAGAACAGGCTGGCCGAATGCATATATTGGTAAAATCATCTTGAAAATAAAATTTATAAGCTTCCCCTTTTTGTTTCTAAATATTCCTGTAAAATTAAAACTGCACTAATCTTATCCACCAGGCTTTTATCTTGTCGTTTTTTCTTTTTTGCTCCGCTCTGAAGTATAATCTTTTTTGCATCTGAAGAAGTAAAACGCTCATCTTGAGTTACAACTTTAACAGAAGGAAAAAGTTTATTGACTTGTAGGATAAATTCCTCAATTTTAGGGCTAAGTTCTGTCGGATTACCGTCCAGATGATAAGGCATCCCAACGACCATTTCTTCAACTACTTCCTCCGCAAGGTATTTTTTCAAAAAGGTAAAAATATCAGAAGTTGAAACAGTTTCCAAGCCGTTTGCAATTATTTGAAGCGGATCAGTTACTGCTACGCCAACTCGCTTTGTTCCATAATCAATACTCATTATTCTAGTCACCCGGCAAAGATAGTGATTTTAGCACTTTTAGCGTTAAGCTTTTTGAAGATCTATTTTGTTGAAATGCAATTATTTAATAAAAAAGAAGAAGAGAAAATAGGTTGTTATAAAAAAGCAATCCCCCTCTGCACTTTAGCAGAGGAGGACTATCCCAAAACCGTTTTAAAATAAATCTCTAAACAGTTACCATTAATATAATTACCCAAATTCTTAAATTTCTTTAGCTTCAGGATTTGCAAACAAGGCAAATCTGATTAATTTCCATAGCTGAGTATTACTCCCAGTAATACACAATTCAACAAATATTTGAGATTGATAAGGATTCTGCGATAGTGAAATAGTGGTTAATTTCCGCAGTTGATAAGAGAGGAAACAATTAGATTGTTATAATTGAATTGGATTAAAAATGTTCATGTGTCCGGAAATCCTCTCTTTACTTAAAGAGTAAGTTTATCCTATCATATAATTATAATTTGTTGTTCGGTATATGGGAAATATAACTTGTAATCACAAGGTAAAAAAATAGTTATATAATCTATTTCCTTACTATGTATCACAAATATACAGTATATAAGCTGTGCATTTAATACCCCAAAAGTGGTATTTTAAATATCGGATAATTATTCATCTAAATTAATTAAATACGTAAATTTAAATATCTTCTTCAAGATATTGATTTAAAGATATATACAGTTATAAAAAAAACTAAATTGTTATAAAAGTGAAGATAGTTTTGATTAGCTAAAAGTCAAAAAATTGGTAGAAATGGTCAAAAAAAATTATATTTAAGCATAATGGATATTCGTTTTTGAATCTTTTTTTATCAAAAAAACAGTTTTGACTTTAATTATTCTACCCTTCTAAAACCAGGTTTTTAATAAAAATGAAATTTTGAATAAATATTAGCTATTGAAAGCTTACAATTGCTTAATTTTGATATCAATTATATTTTGAGCATACTCAAAACCCATTCTTTAAACAAGCCCCTCGAATTTCCAATTTTATTACCCGAAACCGTTTCTCTTTTTCTGTATCCTGGCTTAATTACCCAAAAAAACTTAGTTGAAGAAAATCTATAATATTCTTTAACAGCCGCTTTGCTTTTTTATGGCAACTATTTTGCTAAAAAATAAGCAAATACTTTCGAGTTTGATGTTCAACAAGACAAGCGAAATTAGTTCTTATTTTACATCAATCCAATAAGACAAACAATCGTGAATTAAACAATATTTATAAATAATGTACAGATCAAACATTAATCTCTTCGTCATTATTTTTTTCCTTATAAGTTGCAATGGAAAAATACCTTCTGATTCGACATCGATTCAATCCACAGATAAGCCTCTTTTCACCTTATTAACTTCAGATAAAACCGGAATTGATTTCAATAACAAGCTGGAGGAGAATGTATTTGATGAAAATAAAAATATTCTGTCATTTGACTTTTATTATCATGGAGGAGGAGTTGCTATTGGTGATATTAATAATGACGGGATGGAGGATGTGTTTTTTAGCGGAAATGAAGTTAAAAATCGTTTATACCTTAATAAAGGGAACATGGTTTTTGAGGATATCACCGAAAAGGCAGGAATCAATACAGGCAAAAAATGGTCTACTGGGGTAGCTATGGCTGATGTCAATGGAGATGGGAATCTAGACATTTATGTTTGCCAGGGAGGCTCTCCAAATTTACCCTGGTCTGAAAAGGCTAACCTTTTATATATCAATAATGGCGATGGAACTTTTGTAGAACAAGCAAAAGTCTACGGATTGGATGATTCTAACATGAGTACGATGGCTTCCTTTTTTGATTATGATAAAGATGGTGATCTGGATTGTTTTGTCCTCAATGAATCAAAATATACCATGGTCGTGCATAAAGCAGTTTTTGAGGATTTGAAAAAAAAGGAAAATCTGCTTCGTGCCGGTTGTAATCTGTACAGAAATGATGATGGTAAGTTTGTAAATGTCACAGAAGAAGCGGGTATGCTTGGCTGGTCATTCGGGTTAGGTCTTTCCACCAGCGATTTTAATGATGACGGTTGGCCGGATGTGTATGTAGCCAATGACTATTCTGTCCCTGATCGGATGTATATTAATAATGGTGATGGCACCTTCACCGATAAAATCAAAGAAAAGACAAAACAGATTTCATTTTATAGCATGGGAATCGATGTAGCAGACATTAACAATGATGGATTCCGTGATTTTGGAATAGTAGATATGGCAATAGCAGATCATTTTCGATCAAAAACACTCATGGCATCAATGGACACTGACCTTTTTTGGTATTATATCAACAATCTCAATTACCATTACCAATACATGTTCAATGCCTTTCAACTAAATAATGGCAACGGGACTTATAGTAATATTGCCAATTTAGCAGGTTTGGCCAAAACCGATTGGAGTTGGGCAGCTCTTTTTATGGATTTGGATAATGATGGTTCCAAAGATTATTATGTTACAAATGGCTTTCGTCGTTATGCTCGCGACAATGACTTTAGAAATGAAATGGAAAAAGTCAGGCAAGCAAATGGTGGTAGTGTACCCATGGACATGCGAGAGGAAATGTACAATAAAATGCCAACCATGAAATTGGTGAACCAGGCTTATCACAATGATGGTGCGCTTTCTTTCAAAGATAAATCGGTTGAATGGGGATTAGATCAATCTTCCTTTTCAAATGGAGCCGCTTATGCAGATCTCGACAATGATGGAGATTTAGATTTGGTGGTCAATAACATTGAAGATGAAGCATTTATCTATCAAAATAATGCAAGAGAAATAAACGGGAATCATTTTTTAAATATTGAACTCAAAGGAAAAACGCCTAAAACGTCTGTTGCCAATACTTTGGTGACCATACATTACGGCGAAGAAATGCAACATTTGGAATATTCCAATACACGGGGTTTTCAATCTTCTGTTGGAAAAATAATGCATTTTGGATTAGGAAAAGTAGAAAACATAGATCGTTTACAAGTAACCTGGCCAGATGGTTATTCTCAAGTATTGGAAAATATTTCTGTTGATCAAAAATTGACATTGGAACAAGCCAATGCCACAGAAAACAATGAATCTTCTCAAAAGAATACTTCAGGATATTTAGCCGAGCTTAATCCAAATGATCTGGGCATTGACTTTGTCCATCAGGAAAACTTATACAATGATTTTCAAAAACAAGTTCTTTTACCACACAAACAATCTGCACTTGGACCTTTTATAAGTGTGGCGGATGCAAATGGAGACGGAATGGATGATTTTTTTGTAGGCGGAGCAGCTAATCAAAGAGGAACCCTTTATTTTCAAAAAAAGGACGGCACCTTTTACGAAGCTCCCGATCAACCCTGGGAATTGGATATTTACAGCGAAGATATGGACGCACTGTTTTATGATGCAGATAATGACGGCGACCTTGATTTGTATATTGTAAGTGGCGGCGGAGCGGACTTTGAAGCGAACTCTCCTCTTCTACAGGATAGAATTTATATCAATACCGGCAAGGGAATATACCAAAAAGCCATGGGCCCTTTACCTGAAATGCTGGACAGTGGCTCAAAAGCAAAAGCGATTGATTTCGACGGAGATGGCGACCTGGATATTTTTGTCGGAGGTCGTGCAGTTCCTGGCAAATATCCTTACGCTTGTAAAAGTCATCTACTCGTATTTGACAAATTCAAATACCATGATGTTACCGCAGAGGTTGCTCCGGATTTGGTAAATGCAGGAATAGTAACAGATTTTTTATGGACAGATTTCAACGGAGACGGTTTACAAGATCTGATTATTGTTGGAGAATGGAAAAACATTTCTTTTTATCAAAATGAAGGCGGTAGGCTTAAAGATGTCTCAAAAACAGTTGGCACAAAGGATTTAACCGGCTGGTGGTATAGTATTAAAGAAGATGACATCGACGGCGACGGAGATATGGATTACATTTGCGGTAATCTCGGTACCAACAATAAATTTCACCCCAGCCCGAAAAAACCTTTCAGGGTTTATGCGGAAGATTTCGATGGCAATGGCACTTGTGATGTGGTGTTGAGCAAAGATTATAAAGGTAAAAGCGTACCCACACGAGGCAGACAATGTTCTTCACAGCAAATGCCGTTTATCGCAGAAAAATTTCCAACTTTCAAAGAGTTTGCAAATGCTGATCTTAACGAAATCCTTGGAGAAGACAAATTGAAACAATCGCTTCATCTGGAAGTTACCGGCTTTGAATCTATCGTACTGATCAATGATGGTCAAGGTCATTTTGAAACGAAACAACTTCCTGTCCAAGCACAATTTGCTCCAATTAACGGTATTGTTGTGGAGGATTTTGATCAGGATGGGAATGCCGATATTTTGATCGCAGGAAATATGTATGACACCGAAGTTGAAACACCTCGATACGATGCTGGGACCGGTTTGGTTTTGAAAGGAGATGGAAAAGGAATTTTTACTCCATTGACTATTTCCCAAAGTGGTTTTTATGCTCCCGGAAATGTAAAAGATGTTAAAACAATAAAACTGGCTAATGGCAGTCAATTGATTCTGGTTGCCAACAATGATGGACCATTGCAGGTATTCCAACCTAATCAAAAACTTCAATAAATTAAACCTGAATTATTATCTGATATGAGCTATTCCAATATTAAATTCTCTGTTTTATTCATCACACTTCTTTTTGCTGCTTGTACCTCAAAAACAGGAAAAGAAAAACTGATTTCCAGTGAGGGTAAAAAATTGTTTAATTCTATTCCGTCCACCTTCTCAGGTCTTGATTTTAAAAACAACATCAACGAATCCGAGGAAATAAATTATTATAAATACCCTTATTTATATAATGGAGGAGGTGTTGGTATCGGAGATATTAACAATGATGATTTGCCTGACATATATATGACCTCAACTCAAGGTGTTGATAAACTTTACTTAAACAAAGGCAATCTCCAATTTGAAGATATTAGTACAAAATCAGGAATCGATCAATATGGCGGCCAAAAAACTGGTGTCACAATGGTTGACATCAACAATGATGGTTGGTTGGACATTTATGTTTGCCGGGCAGGCTGGGAAGGTGAGGAAAAGAGAAAAAACCTTTTGTTTATCAATAATAAAAACGGCACTTTTCAGGAATCTGCCGAATCGTTGGGCTTAGCTGACAGCGGGCACGGAACACAAGCTTCTTTTTTTGATTATGACAAAGATGGAGATTTGGACATCTATCTGGCGAATCATCCGGGAGAATTTAAGCAGCCACTAACAGAAATGATTGGAAAAATCAATCAACCTAGTCTTTCAATGTCCGATCGTTTGTACCGCAATGATGGCAATACCTTTACTGATGTTACTGAAATGGCTGGAATAAAAAACTACGGTTATGGTTTAGGAATTGTGACTGCTGACTTCAACAATGATCAGTTTCCTGATATTTATGTTGCCAATGATTTTGCTCCACACGATTATTACTATTTGAATAATGGCGATGGAACATTTACAGAATCATTACAAAAATATTTTCCACACTGTTCCTATTTTTCAATGGGAGTAGATGTCTCCGACTTAAACCAGGATGGCTTCACGGATTTGTTTATAGTTGAAATGTTATCCGAAGAAAACCGACGTCAAAAAACAAATATGGCGCCTATGGATCCTGATCGATTTAAATATATGGTTGATCAAAATCTTCACTATCAATACATGCGCAACACTTTGCAAATCAATAATGGCAATGGCTATTTTAGCGATGTTGCTTATTATTCCGGGCTTGACAAAACAGATTGGAGCTGGGGTAATTTATTTGGCGATTTTGATAATGACGGTGATGATGACGTGATCGTGGCCAATGGGTATTTGAGAGATACTCAGGACAAAGATTTCGGCAAAAAATCAAATGAGTTGGCTAAAAAATACAACAATAAGCTAACTTTTGATCAAGCCTATTCCTTATTAAAAAGCACACCAATTCCAAACTTTGCATATGAAAATGAAGGGCAGTTAAGGTTCAAAAAAGTATCTTCCACTTGGGGATTTGATTTTACCGGCTTCTCCAACGGTTTGGCCTATGGCGATCTCGACAGAGATGGTGACCTGGATGTAGTTGTCAATAATATTAATGATTTTGTTTCATTATACGAAAACACAACGGATTCCAAAGATTTTATTGCATTTCATCTTTTAGGTTCCGAATCCAACAAAAGCGGCTTAAATGCACGGCTCACTCTTTTCACCAACAACGGAGATCAGCATAAAGAATTTTTAGTGACTAGAGGATTCCAATCTTCCTGTGATCCGATCATTCATTTTGGGCTTGGTAAAAACCAAAAACCGGACAGTCTTTTTATTCAATGGGCTGATGGAAAAATACAGATGATTCAAAACCTACAAAAAGGAAATTATCATACTTTAAAACAAAATGACGCTATCCTTCCTCCAAAAGTTTTTGAACGCAGGGAGAAAAGGTTTTTCGAAGAAGCTACCGCCGGCATGAATTTTAGCTTCGAACACGAAGAAATTTATTACGATGACTATGCTAAAGAAGTATTGCTCCCTCATCAACTTTCTCAATTAGGGCCTGGGCTGGCTGTTGCGGATGTTGATGGCAATGGCCTGGAAGATTTTTATATCGGAGGAGCTCACCAGCAAGCTGGTGTTTTGTGGCTACAAACGAAAACTGGTCAATTTTCAAAAGCCAGCGCAAAAACCTGGCAAGCAGATGCCGTTTATGAAGATATTGATGCTCTGTTTTTTGACGCAGATAATGATGGCGACAAAGATTTATATATTGTTAGCGGAAGCAATGAATTTGAAGAATATAGCTCCAATTTGAAAGATCGATTGTATCAAAATGATGGAAAAGGGAATTTTACGAAACTTAAAAATGCTATACCCGATATCACCACCAGCGGTGGTTGTGTCTCCAATGGAGACTTTGACAACGACGGTGATCAAGATCTTTTCGTTGGCGGCAGAGTTGTACCAGGTAAATATCCTTTGCCGGCCACCAGTTATCTTTTAGAAAATAACAATGGAATCTTTAAAGATGTAACCGCCGACAAATCACCTGAACTGCAAACACCAGGATTGATCACTTCTTCCCTTTGGACCGATTTTAATGATGATGGAAAAATGGATTTGATTATTGCCGGAGAATGGACTGATATTCTGATTTTCCAAAATAATGGAGACGGTTTTGAAAAAGTCGAGCATCCCCTCGGAACCAAAAATCACGTTGGATGGTGGAACTGTATCAAAGCAGCAGATTTGGATGGTGATGGTGATGACGATTATATCTTGGGCAACCTTGGCCTCAATTATAAATACCAGGCAACCGATGACAAACCTTTTGAGGTTTTTTGTTCCGATTTTGATGAAAATGGAAATTTGGATATCGTGGTTGGTTATTATTCGGGCGACCATTTGTATCCGGTTAGAGGACTTCAATGTTCTTCTGAACAGATCCCTGATTTGAAGAAAAAATTTCCGAGCTACGAAGCATTTGGCGACGCTGATATATTTGACATCTATGGCGAAGGGCTGGAGGATGCGCTTCATTACAAAGCAAATGATTTTTCATCTATCATTGTTTGGAATGAAGGTAACGGATCATTTAAAACTTCCAAATTACCGCCTTTGGCACAAGTAGCTCCTATTCAGGACATTATAACAACGGATATCAACAATGATGACCTTCCAGATTTGATCGTTGCCGGTAACTGGTTCGTTTCTGAAATCGAAACACCTCGCGCTGACAATGGCACCGGTTTGGTTTTGATCAACAAAGGGAATAGAAATTTTGAACCTTTATCTGTACTTCAATCAGGTTTATTTGCAAACGGAGATGTACGGAATTTAGGTTTTGTAAATTGTGGGGACACTTATCCTCCATTCCTTTTGGTTGCAAACAACAACAGGGAATTACAAATTTTTCAATCAAATATTATTAAACCAATTCAGTAAGGATAGGAACAAAAATAATCATCGAACGTAACCACTTATCAGAAATTATTTGCAGGATAATTCATCTAGAAGCAGGTGATTTCTTCTCAATATTTTAAAAATAAAAAAGGATCAGTCAAGTAAAAAAAACACGATCAACATGATAAAAGCACTTCAAAATATCGTCCTCCTGATTATTATAATTTGTGTAGGATGTACCAAGGACCAACCTCAAAATAAAAGCAAAATTGGGTTTGAAAAAATACCATCAACTAAAAGCGGTTTGCAATTTTCCAATGATTTGGACGAAAATAATTTGAAAAGCCCTTTCAATTATATTAATGTGTACACCGGAGGAGGCGTAGCCGTTGGCGATATCAACAACGATGGTTTACAGGATATTTATCTTACAGCAAATATGAGCTCCTCCAAATTATACCTGAACAAAGGAAACATGCAATTTGAAGACATCTCCAAATCTTCCGGCACGATGACAGAAGGCTGGACTTCAGGAGTGACTATGGCAGATGTAAATAATGATGGATGGATGGATATTTATGTTTGCAGATCCTATCACGATGCTCCTGAAGACAGAATGAATTTGCTGTTTATAAATAATAAGAATGGCACCTTTTCAGAAATGGCGAAACAATATGGGGTCAATGATGAAAACTATAGTATTGGGGCTTCCTTTTTCGACTATGACAAAGACGGTGATCTGGATTTGATTGTTGCAAATCATCCGAGATTCAGAAACATCCCCATGCAAATCCATTATGATAATTGGATTAAACCCGTTAAAAAATTCAGTAACAGGCTATTTAGAAATGATGGCGACACCTTTACCGATGTTTCTGAAGAAGCAGGTGTTCTTTCTTATGGATTTAGCCTGGCAGTTTTAACCACCGATTTTGATGTAGATGGTTGGTCAGATATTATCATTACAGTAGATCACGAAGAACCGGATATTTTCTTTAAGAATAATGGCGATGGTACTTTTACAAATGTATTAAACACGGTCACCAACCAAACTAGTCGTAGTTCGATGGGAATCGATGCTGGGGATATCAATCACGACATTTATCCGGATGTTTTTGTTGCCGAAATGCTAAGCGAAGATCATTACCGTGAAAAAATTGGTATGAGTATGCAAACCGTTAAACGGTTTCAATTCATTGTAGATACGATGCGATATAAATATTACCAGATGCATAATTTTCTGTATCTAAACAATGGTAATGAAACTTTCAGCGAGATTGCTCAAATGGCTGGAGTTCACAAATCAGATTGGAGCTGGGCCAGTTTCTTTTTTGATTTTGACAATGATGGCTGGCAGGATTTATTTATTTCAAATGGCTTGTATAAAGACATTTTTAATAATGACCGGATGAAAATCTTGGATTCGCTCATGATGACTTTTAATGGTGATCTGGCAAAAATGAATCATGCTGCTGAAGAGTATTCGCGAAATTCACCCCAATCAAAAGTTGAAAATTATTTGTTTAAAAATAATGGCGACCTGACTTTCAGTAAGTATGCTAACCAAGCAGGGTTGACTGACAAAACAATTTCAACCGGCGCAGCTTATGCGGATTTAGATAACGATGGTGACCAGGATCTTATAGTTTGTAACCTTGGAGATGAAGTGTTACTATATAAAAACAATTCTAATCCGGAAAATAATTTTTTAAGGGTTACTTTTAATCATGACCCAAATATGGTTTCCTATGGTTCAAAAGTCAATATTTATTACGGGGACGACTTTCAATCCAGAGAATTATTAGCCACCAGAGGTTTTATATCCGGTTGTGAGCCTATTGTTCATTTTGGAACAGGCAAAGTTGCTTCACTTGATAAAGTTGAGATCGTTTGGCCGGATGGTAAAATGCAGGTTTTAAATAATGTAAAAACAGGAGCAACAATAAAAGCTGATTATAAAAATGCGGACAAAACCTTTAGTTACCCTAAAACGAAAAGTATTGTAAAAGAATTAACTCCTCAAGAAACTGGAATTACTTATACCCAAAAGGAAAACGAATACTTTGATTACGATGATCAGGTATTATTGCCACACAAACTTTCAGAATATGGTCCATTTACAGCCATCGGAGATGTCAACAAAGATGGTTTGGATGACATTTATATAGGCAGCCCTCATGAGCAGGCCGGAGTGATGTATGTTCAACAAAGTGATGGCAAATTTAAATCGGTTAATCAAACTGTTTTTGATGCGGATAAAAACCAGGAAGACGGCCATAGTCTGTTTTTTGACGCCGATGCAGATGGCGATTTAGATTTAGCGGTTACAAGCACAGGGTATGAATTTGCTGAAAATGATCCGATTTACCAACCTCGATTGTATTTGAATGATGGAAAAGGGAATTTTAGTAAATCCAAAAGCGCTTTTCCGGATTTCCACTTTAGTTCCTCGTGTATCAAAGCAGTAGATTTTGATCAGGATGGCGACCAGGATGTTTTTATAGGTGGCCGTCTTACTCCCAAAAAATATCCTTTAACAGGAAACAGCGGTTTTTTTGTGAATGATGGAAAAGGCAAATTTACAGAAATGACCGAAAGCGTTTGTCCGGAATTAAAGCATTTTGGAATGATTCGAGATGCAATGTGGACTGACATCAACAATGACGAAAAAGTTGATTTGATTGTACTGGGAGAATGGACGCCAATCAGTTTTTGGATTCAAAATGATGGAAAACTGGAGAATAAAACCAACGACTATTTTGATAAACCTTTGACCGGTTGGTGGAATTGCATCGAAAAAGTTGATGTAGACAACAATGGTTTCGATGATTATATTATTGGAAATTTGGGGCTTAATTATAAATATCACGCTTCTGAGGAAAAGCCCTTCGTGGTCTATGCGAAAGATTTCGATCAAAGTGGATCTTGCGATATAGTATTGGGAGCTTATTATGGCGATGTGATGTATCCTATCAGAGGCCGATCTTGCTCAAGTGAACAAATTCCGGATATCAAGAAAAAATTTCCAACTTTTGAAGAATACGCCAAAGCTGATATTAAGGGTGTTTATGGTGAAGAATTAAATACTGCTGTAAAATATGAGGCGGTTCAGTTTGCCAGTATTATTTTATATCAGGATGAGGCTGGCAAATATTCAGTAAATGTGCTGCCTAATGAAGCACAAATAGCGCCGGTTAATGGAATAGTTGCGATTGATGTTAATAATGACAATCTCAAAGATTTGATTATAGCGGGTAATTTATTTCAATCAGAAATTGAAACGGGTCGAGCCGATTCCGGAACAGGAAAAATCTTGTTGAATATGGGGGATAAAAAATTCAAGGCTTTGCCCGTGCACGAAAGCGGATTGTATTTGAATGATGATGTAAAATCTTTAAAATTAATTGGATTAGGCTCCGATAAAAAACCAACGCTTTTAGTTGGAAACAACAAAAAAGAATGTCAGCTAATCTCTCTTAAAATTTAGATCGTTTGATCAAATACTACAAAAAAGGGCTTTCCGGTGAAAATCAGGAAAGCCCTTTTTAATATTATCTTTTAGCCTAGACACCTACTTTTTTAGCGTGACATCTCCTTTGTAGATTTCTACCCTTCCATCTATAAACGTAACTTCAACCACATACACAAACACTCCCGGGTTCATTGGCTCTCCGTTTAATTTCCCATCCCAGCCATTTTCAGGATCTGCATACGTTATCCCTAATTGCGGGCTCAGGTTTTCATACACTAACTCTCCCCACCTGCTAAAGATCCTGAAGTTGTTGATACTTGCTACCCCCCTTCCTGTCTGTATCCAAAAGATATCATTAAAGCCATCATTGTTTGGTGTAAAGGTATTTGGTATGTATACCAGTCTTTCTTTTTTCACCCGCACAAGGATCATATCTTCTGCTTTACAACCACCTTGATTGGTCACCACGATCGTATAACTCTGTGTCTCTGTTGGTATCACCCAGGGTTCAAATTCGATCACCTCTCTTTCTTTCCAAACAAAGGTGTCCACTACTGAACCGCCAGGATACAACAAGGGTTGTAATTGTGTACTATCTCCCAGCAGAATCTCTATATCCGCTCCCAAATCCACGACAAATTCTTCCGGCTCTGTCACTTCAACCATTGTGGTCCATTGACAGCCATTCACATCCTCTACTGTTACTTCATATTCTCCTTCCGGCAGATTCAAAAACTGATTCATCGGACTTAAAGATCCTCCTATTGAATACATAAAGGGTGCTGCTCCTCCGCTCACCGAAGTTACGATCACCTGACCATCACTTTCTCCGTAGCAGTCTGCAGCTAATGCCTCAACCATCGCTTCTATTGGTTGTGGTGCAGTTAAGTTCACCTGCGATGTGTTTGTACATCCTTCGGTATCTGTTACTGTTACGGTGTAAACTCCAGGAGTCAGACCTTCTATTGGACCGGCATTCATTCCATTGCTCCAGGCATAACTAAAGGGTTCAGTTCCACCACTGGCAATTGCTTCAGCTGTGCCATCCGTTGCGTTCCAACACGTTACATTATATCCTCCATAATTCGATACATTATCTATCACTATTTCAAGGGCTTGTGGCTGATCAACTGTGGCCGCAGTAGTCTGGGTACAACCTTCCGCATCTGTTACCACTATAGAGTATTGACCTGCAGGGATATTCAGCAGGTCTTCATCCGTATAAGCGCCATTGTTCCAACTATAAGAATAGGGTGTTGTTCCTCCCATAACTGTTAATTCTATTGAACCATCTGAGCTGCCGTTACAAGCTGCTGCTACTGTTGTTGTGGTCAATACCAATGCCTCCGGTTCTGTGATTATTATAGTTTCGCTCAGTGTTGTACAACCTTGGGAATCAGTTACTGTAAGTGTGTAACTACCTGCACTTAGTCCATCAGGATCAGGGATCATCTGTGAAGTATTATCCCATTGATAAGATACATACGGAAGTGTTCCACCTGATACTGAAATAACGATACTTCCGTTATTGTCACCATTACAAGTCACACTTGTCGCTCCAAGGCTCGTCGCTTCTAATGGTGGCGGCTGAGTCACTTCAATCATAACTGTTGTTGAACAACTGTTGTCATCTGTTATCAACACCTCCCATATTCCTGCCGGTATATCACTTAAATCCTCCTGTCCGTTATATGCTGCATCATTCCATTCATAGGTATAAGGCATTTCACCTCCTACTACCGTCACTTCTATACTTCCACTATTGTCTTCAAAACAACTTAAATTAACCGCTGATATGTTCGCAACAGGACCATCCGGTACTGTTACCGATGCGGTTAGCGTTATGCTGCAACCATTATCATCTGTCACCACTCCCGTGTAATTGCCCTGGGGTAATCCATTCGGGCTTTGATTTGGATAGGTTTCTCCCGTTACATCATTCTCCCATTCAAAACCATAGGGCGTTGTGCCTCCACTTACTACAAGCGAGATACTTCCATCACTTCCTCCACAGCTCGCCTGGCTTGGTGTAGCTGTCCCTGTCAGCAAGGCTGGTTGTCCTACTATCGCACTTGCCGTCACCGTACATCCATCTGCATCCGTCAGTGTCAGCATATAATTCCCTGCTAACACATCTACCAGATCCTGCTGTCCGTTGTATGTTGGATCACTCCATTGATAATCATACGGGGTCACTCCTCCGTTTACTGTTATATCTACCTGACCGTTCGATTCTCCATTACAATTAGCATCCGTTACACTTACCAGTGCTTCCAGTCCTGATGGGGTACTCACCTGTACACTTGTAGTGAAGGTACAGCCGTTGGCATCTGTTATCACTACGCTATACGTTCCCGGTCCCAGGTTTTGTGGATCCTGGTTGGTATCATTATTACTCCATTCGTAGGTATAGGGAGGGGTGCCGCCTGTCACCGTCAGGTCTATCGTCCCGTCGTCCTGTCCACATAAGGCATCTGTTGATGTTCCCGTTGCTGCCAGCGCTGCTGTAGGCTCTGTCAAATCCACCGTTATCTCTGCCGTACAATCATTCGCATCTGTTACTGTTGGAGTATAAGTACCTGCTGCCAAATTAATCGCTGTCGCTGTGTTTTGGCTCGCATTATCATCCCATTGATAGGTATAGGGACCCGTACCTCCATTTGGAGTCACCGTCGCTGTTCCCGTTTCTTCTCCAAAACACAATATATTCTCCTGGCTCGTCATCAGGCTTAAGGCTGGTGGCGCTATCAAATTTATACTTTCTGTCTCACTACAGCCATTTGCATCCGTTACCACCACTCCTATCAAGCCACCATCAAGGCCGATTGCTGTGGAGGTGCTTTGTCCATCATCCCACAAATAAGTATATGCACCGGTGCCGCCACTTGGAGCCACCGTCGCTGTTCCGTTCAGCGATTGATTACAATCCGGGTCAACCCCCGTCAGGCTCAATGCCAGTGCTTCCGGTTCTTCGATTATTACACTCGCCTCTTCTGTACAGCCGTTGGCATCTTCCACTATTACCGTGTAGTTTCCTGCTAACAGGTCTATTGCTGTGGCGTCCACTTGTCCACCTGTCCATGCATAGCTGTATGGGCCTGTGCCTCCACTTGGAACCACAGTAGCTGTTCCGTCGGCTGACTGGTTACAAAGTGCATCCGTCTGGTTGGTTGTCAATGACAACACTGCTGGTTCACTGATCATTACCGTCTCAGTGGCGGTACAGCCATTATCATCCGTTACCAATACTGTGTAGCTGCCTGCTCCCAAGCCTGTGGCAGTGGCCGTGATTTGTTCCGGTGTAGTATCCCATTCATAATCGTAATCGCCGGTGCCGCCACTTGGGGTTACCGTTGCGCTTCCGTTGGCATCCTCGTTACATAATGCATCTGTAGTTGTGCTACTCAGCGTTACCGCTGTTGGCTCGGTTATTACAAAGGTTTCGTATTCCTCACATCCATTCATGTCTTCTATCGTGACGTTATACGTTCCTGCTGACAAGCCCGTGGCTGTCTCTGTAGTTTGTACAGGAGACGTATCCCAGGTGTATTGATAATCTGGTGTCCCTCCTGAAGTTGTTACTGTTGCACTTCCGTCAGCTCCTCCATTACACGATGCATTCGTAAAACTGGGGTTTACCGTCATTCCATTTGGTGACGATACCGTTACTATTGCAGTGGCTGTACAGTCATTATCATCCGTTACAACCACCGTGTAATCCCCTGAGGTCAGGTTATCTGCCGTTGGAGTTTCCTGGTTTCCAGGGGTCCATAAATAAGTATATCCGCCCGTGCCCCCGCTTGGCATCACCGTCGCACTTCCATCAGGGGTGTTATTACAACTTGTTTCCGTATTACTTGTCTGTAAAGTTATTGCAGGTGGTTCCGTTATCGTTACTGTTTCTTCAACAGTACAGCCATTCTCGTCCGTAACCAATACCGTATAATCCCCCGCTGTAAGGTTTACTGCTGTGTCTGTATCCTGTCCTCCAGGGCTCCATAGATAAGTCAATAGCCCTGCACCACCACTTACACTGATAGTCGCACTTCCGCTGCTGCCGCCGTTGCACAAGGCATCATTCGTACTCAGATTTACATCAAAAGCGGCAGGTTCTGTTATCACTACTGAACTTTCCTCCGTACATTCATTCGCATCCGTTACAGTTACCGTGTAGGTCCCAGCTGATAAACCATTAATAGTAGCTGTTGTTTCTATAGGATTTGTATCCCAAGCGAAGCTGAATCCGCCTGCTCCGCCGTCAGCTATTGCTGTCGCACTTCCACTATCTTCTCCGTTGCATAACACATCATCACCAGTTGTAGACAGGACAATACTCTCCGGACAATTAATCATGACACAAATAGTTTCTGAACATCCGTTTGCCCCGGTAACGGTAGCACAAACTTGTCCACATGGAAGGTCTGTCACTGTTTCGCCTAACTGGATTGGTGAGGAGTTCCAGGTAGTAATAAAAGGAGGTACTCCCCCACTCGAAACTTCTACAGTTGCTGACCCGTCATTTGCATCGGTACAAGTTTCATCTTCAACATTTGAAATAAACAAAACCGGTGTATTATTGTCTTCTACAACCTCCACACACATCTCATCCGTACATTCTATTAATTGTCCTTGATCAAGTCCATAGCTTGTAACGGTAAGGCAATAATTCCCAGGTAAACAAGCAATTATAACAGGTGTTCCATTCCCTGAGCAAATAAATCCGACATCTGTCGACCAATCAAAACTACCTCCCATTGACATTGAACCATCTATGAGAACTTGCGTAACATTACACCCCCAAGTATCCGGAGGCTCAATAATAGCTTCAGGGTTTAAAACTGTCAAATCAAGAAAAATTGTGCTATCACATCCAAAAGTAGTTTGCAAATCAATGGTATAAAAACCTGTCTGGGTATATGGAACAAAATTTATAATAACCTCTTCCCCTTCACAAATCGTTCTAATAATATCTACCACTTCCGTTGGATGTTCAATAACATGTAGCATCACAATAGAATCACAGCCCAAAGATGATCCATTTGAGTATGTAATCGTATAATCTCCTTGTGTATAGGTTTGAGCATTACCAGGATAAAAATAGGCGGCTCCTTCACAGTACTCTCCATAATCATCAACTATTGGAACAGGGTTTTCTGTCACCGTGTAAAAGTCTGTTCCTGTGCATCCTGAGCCATCGGTCACAATAACCGAATAGTCGCCCGGATCATCGACCGTAAGAGTTGGCCCCGTTGATCCACCTGTCCAAAGGTAACCAGGATAGGCTCCAATGACACTCAATACAATCTCTTCCCCCTCACAAAATTCAGTAGGACCGGAAATGACAGGTTGTGGTGAGGAGCCTGCTGTCAGCGTGTAGGACGAAGTTTGAGAGCAATTATTAACATCCGTAATAGTAACGGAATAGGTGCCGGGTCCAAGCCCCGAAACATCCTCGGTTGTTGCATTATTCGACCATTGAAATGTGGGTGTGGTCGCACAATCTGTTTCAAGATCGATCGACCCATCATTGCTATTTTCACAATTGGGGTCCTGAGTTACCGCACTGAAATCAAATGCGTCATCGCAACAGGAAACACCCCCGCAGTTGATCGTAATAGGGCACTGAATATCCGGCATATTTATATATGTGGGATTGCCTGGTGTACCATATACTAATGAGAAAAAATTAATTCCACTATTTATAGTAGGGTTGATTGTGATCGTGTTTCCACAACCAACACCACTAATAACCCCTCCATCTGTGCAACAGGGGGACCAAAAATAATCTCCGGTAATGGTAGGAGGGCTACCAAAAAGTTCCCCCCCATCGTCTTGAAGGGCAACAGCAGCAGAATCTGGCAAACAATTCACTGTCATGTCAACATCCCCACCAGTAGCGTCATTACCGATAT
Source organism: Saprospiraceae bacterium (assembly GCA_965220465.1). GTDB lineage: Bacteria > Bacteroidota > Bacteroidia > Chitinophagales > Saprospiraceae > JAHDHW01. Next base: position 79,279 of record CBDCPZ010000019.1, read on the forward strand.
CGAGTATAACAATCAGACTGGTATTTCCAGTATTTGTATCTTCGTGTAACATGACCAGCAGCGTTTCGCCAAGCTCCAGTCCGGTATTGGCGGAAGCTCCAATTGGATTTCCATAGGCGTAAAAATTAACTGCCGTGGAATTAGTGCTCATAAAAGGTAAAGGAGAGGAAAAGTCCCCCTGGGTTAGTGTACAGTCGCATGGAGGAGATTGGGTGTAGGCAAAAAAGTAGAATCCAAATACTAAAATAAAAAGTAGAGGTGCCTTCATAGTTGGTTGCTTTCCGTATAAATTGATTTTTTATCGATTTCCTCTTCTGATTCTAAGGAAAATATAATTAACTAAGATACAATTTTAAATACGAAAAAACACATCTTGGAGATTGATGCTGGAATTATTTGGCTTTTGAATAGTTTGAATCAATGTTGATTTTAATTATTGTAAACTTTTAAAACTAAAAGCCGGTCTTTCTAAATATTCAACTTCTTTCGATCCTTCCGTAATTTTTACAAAGTGGTTAATGTTAATATTTTCATACAAATCAATGCTTTGAGCAGCATTTGGCCATTTAATTTCAATTTCTTTTATCACAACAGCTTCATCCAAACCGATCTCTTGTTGAAGGCTCGATGAACCAAAACTTCCACCCGTCGAAACAACTTGGTGAAAAACCTGCTCTGTTCCGTTTTTTTGTTGGGTCGTAATTTTAATTTTGGCACCTATCGCTCCTCTATTTGAAGTAGTTCCTTCTAATACCAGCGTTAGCCAGCTTTTTTGATTGCCGATTGGGTTTTCAAATAATGCATCTCCAAAAACGTCTCCCTCAAAAGCTCCTCCCAAAACATGAAAAATATCCTGGTCCCCATCATTATCAAAATCTCCAAAACTTACTGCATGCCCCTTTTGAATATGTCCAAACCTACCCGATGTAGTGACATCCTGAAAAGACTCTCCTTTGTTATTTCGGTACATTTTATTAGGAACCAAAGAGGTAAAACTTGGAGCGCCCGTGCCTATATAAAAATCTAAAAACCCATCATTATCCAAATCACCAAAATTGCTTCCCATTGCAAACATAGGCTCTGACAACCCCATTTCTTTAGACCTTTCAGAAAAAGTACCATCACCGTTGTTTTGATAAACTTTAGGGACGAATGAATCAAATGAATTTCCCAGAAAATTAGAAGTTAAAATTTCAGCGGCTTTTTGGGAACTGATATTATACGATGCTGCAAAAATGTCTAGATTCCCATCATTGTTGTAATCCCACATCCAGGTTGGAAAACTTTCAATCGGTTCGCCGACACCAGCAACTTGGGTAACTTCTTTAAAATGAATATTGGCATTGCCGGAAGAAGTTCCACTATTTTCAAAAAGTTTATTAGAATGCCCAAGAATGGAAACATAAATATCTTGCCAACCATCATTATTGACATCTCCACTGGTCACTCCTTTCACCATACCTCTAATTTGGCCTAATCCAGCCTGATCTGTTATGTTTTTGAAAAGGCCTTTATCATTTAAAAAAAGCTCACAAGGCGCATCAATCTTTTGAGAGGTTTCATTTCCGATAAACAGATCGAGCCAGCCATCATTATTAAAATCATTCCAAGTTGCCGTCTGAGTTGGATGTTTTGACAGTAAGCCACAAGCTATCGTAACATCTGAAAAAGTACCATCACCGTTATTTTTCAACAAAGAATTAGGGACTTTTCCGGAATCAGCAAACCAGGCTCCTCTTAAAATCAATACATCTTTAAAACCATCATTATTATAATCTGCATGAATCATATTCAAACCTCCGGTAATTCCTTTTATTCCGCTTTTTTCAGTATGATCTCGAAAAGTTCCGTTTCCATTATTTAAAAACACCTTCACCTGATCATATATTCCCCAGGATGAAGCGATGATATCCAAAAGACCATCATTATTAAAATCATCAACACATGAACCTCCTGAAAGCCCTACGGTACTGATAGCTAATTGATTAGCGATATTTTTAAAAGCTGGCATTTCATAATCTGATTTGAAAGCACTTAATGGAATTTGCCATTGAGCAGGAACTTTGTCAGGATATTGCCCCAAAGTCATATAAGCGATATTAAGCATCCACATTGATTCCAAATCTTCGGGATTTATTTTAAGCATATTTTCATAAATGCCGATAGCTGTTTCAGAACCTTGCTTAAGGCTATACACCCCTTCTCCCTGTATTGGAATAATACAGGATTCACTATTGTTTTTTGCAATGCAGTTGTCTTGCTCTCCCAACCTCATATAGGCAAGTGCCAGCAAGCGATAGGCATTGTAAATATTCTTTTTATCTACACCGTTTTTTTCAAATTTTTCAATAAGCGAATGTAATTCGACAATTGCTTCAGCCGATTTTCCTGCATTTATTAATTCATATGCGTATTGAGCGTTAGCTTGTAATTGTTCATTAATTGAACCGGCAGCAATCATCTGAGATTTAAAGTTTTCTGCTTTGATAGAGTTCAAATGATACCCTACTTTCATTGGATCAATTTGGGCATGAGCCTCTTTTAAGAGTTTAACCATTTTGGCCGTTCCATCTTCTTCAGATTCAGCGGTCAATTGGCTTTGTTCTTTCAATTGTTTATTATCTGAAGAACAACTATTCATGTTAAGCATAACAATCACTACAAATAACAACCAAATCATCATCCTAAATGTTAAAAAATCTTTTTTCATAATATCAATTTATTGCTAGGCATAAAGTATCAATAAAGCATAAAAATCTAAACTTTCATAAAGCAATAAGTATTCCTTCATTTTAAAAAGGGATATTCTGATTTTAATATTTGCTTTTTTGAATTTTAGAGATTTTCTAAGTAAAAATTTTGGGAACAGAAATGGTCTTTTTTCTTAAAAAGAAATGGTGTTTGTATTTTAAAAATAGTACTTAAAACAAAAGCAGGTCTTCAAAAAAATTGAAGACCTGCCAAGATAAATAAATAAATTTATCAAGCTATCTAGGACTAATCCACCAGGATCATTCTTCGCGTAGCTGTTTCAGTATCTGTCTTAAGTTTGTAGTACAACACTCCAGCTCCCTGCAGGTCACTTCTGTTGATTGCTTCAACATTCATTCCCTGGATATATTCTCCATCAATTTCCTTCAATAATTTTCCGCTTACATCGTAGATGGACAAAGTTGCTTTGCCACCTTGTGGTAAGTAGAAACTGATCGAAGTTTCATTGTTAAATGGATTTGGGTGATTCTGGAACAATTGCATGCTTTCTTCTACAATATCTCCTTCGTTTGAACCTCCCACTCCGTTCATCGCTGGAAGTGCGGTGAAGGTTGCATCCATCGATGCCTTGTTGCCACAACCATCAGTTGCTACAAAGGTAACCGTCAATGAAGTCGGACCAGAATTACCAGCACAATTGATTGTTGGATTGTTGGGGAAGGTTGACCAGTTTACGTTTGCCCAACAGTCTTCCACTTCTGCATATCCGTTTGCATCAACCCAGGCATCCAGTTTATCTTGTGTGATGTAATTACAAACAACCAACTCATCCTGTGGTGCTTCAACAAATAGTGGAGGCTCGGTATCAGCGATGATCACCATTCCTTCACAAGTTGAAGTTCGTCCACATGCATCCGTTGCAAAGAATCTGACGATTTTTGTTCCGTTATTGATGCATAATCCCTGTGAGTTTGGATTGTAATTATTAGTCACGTTCAATGCATTTGAGCAAGAACTCTCTGCTTGAACAGAAGCTAACCAAGCCTGGATAACTTGTTCCCATCCTTCATCTTCACAATTCAATTGTAAAGGAACACTTGGGCAGTTCAAAAATACAGGAGCAGAGTTCGCAATCGTAAATTTACGAGTATCACTTGCTGTACGGCCACAATCGTCTGTAACGGTATAAGTATAAGTATAAGTTGCACCAGGACAGTTTGCAGACCCCGTCGTCGTTGGGCCGGTAACTATGGTGGTGTAACCTAAAGTACAACCTGTGGTAACTGTTGCATAATCAGGATTCAGGTCAGCGAAATAATCGCAAGTAATTGTCATATCCGGAGGAGATAAAATGGTTGGAGGAGCATTATTTCCAATCGTAAATACTCGATTAGCGATTACTTCTCTTCCGCAATTATCCCTGACGCGATAAGCATAAGTGTAAGTTGTTCCGGGGCATTCGTGAACGCCTTCCAAAACAGGAGGAAGAATTTTTAAATCATAAGCTTCTCCACAACTTGTGGTAACTGTCGCATCATCGTTACTAGTAACTATATCTTCGTAGCAATTTACAGTCTCTCCAGGAATGACCGTAATTGAAGGAGGAGCGTTTTCTATGGTCACGATCTGATCACAACATCCTACATTATTATCATTATCTCCAACTTTGTAAGTAAAGACATAAGTAGTTCCAGGGCAATTTGCTGCACCGGTTACATGAGGTTGAGTTACATATCTGAATGCTTCAGTCGAACAAGAAAATACCGCAGAAGCATTTGCTGCATCTACTACATAATCTTCGATACAAGATACCGTTACATCAGGCGGACAAGTTACAATTACACAATTAGTAGAATTGCATTGTCCATCACCGCCACCACCTGGGATGCTACAGTCTTCGATTGGAGCATATCTCCAGGCAACACCTCCGGATACATTATTGGTGTTACCACCATTTTGATCTTCATAACCTTGCATTCCAACAATAACATTTCCGGTAGGAGCTAATTGTAATGGCCCTAAGCTACCTCCTGTTCCACCCATTAACGCCATTGCAGTGTTATTAGAATTTGAATCTCCTGATCCCACTTCCAAAATAGGCTTTGAAAATCCTCCTACAGCATCTATTGCACATCCAATTCTTAACTGACCTCCAACCATCGCCTGGTTTGCACCGGCATCAACAGGTCCGACAAGAGTGTTGTTATTAACAGCTGTTCCGTTAGAACAAGTAACAGTAACTGCGGCTCCAAGTGTTCCATCTTGATTTAACTGCTTACATCTTAAACTAAACTGGTTCAAAACCAGAGGTCCCCAAGGGTTTCCTGCAATTCCTTCGTATCCTACTGCTACGTAACCAATCGGACAATCACAAATATCAGTTTCTACTGCAGCAGGGCCACAAACACCACCAACTCCTTTAAGTACAGGAGCTAAGTTACCTGTTGCTGCTCCAACTGTAAAACATGTACCGCCACCTGGAGGAGGAGGGGCAGGAGGTAAAAAGGCTGCATAATCATTTGTAATAGTCCAATTAGCAGAATTTCTGCCTGGAGTTGCAGTTGCCTCTGTTCCAGTGGCATTCTCAACTCCCTGAGTATGGTTTCCTCCATCACCTGGCATTGTGGTGGTATGAATCTCAATTATATTACTTCCTTCGTACAGTTGTGTATGTACCGTTACGTTATTGCCATTTGAAAAATGGTCAACATTAAAAAACTCCATTACCAGAATTTGATTAGGTGATGTACCTACTGTTGCATATCGAATTACATTTTCAGTAGGTTGTCCGCCATTACCCGGATCCAAATCTTCCCATGCAAAAGCAATAAGGTTGTTTGGAGTAGCGGGATTAGGCAATAATTGACCTGTACAGCAGCCATTAGGAGACCCAGCGTTAAAGGTGATAAATCCGTTTGAAGAAATATAAAATTGCGTATAAGGATCACCATAAAATTCAAAAGTAAAACCGATTGATAAGGCCCCAGATACTTGATCATCACCGAGTATTATATTTGTTCCTATCCCAGAAATATCAATAGGGTCAAATGTCCCATTTTGGTCTGAGGTATAAAATTGTCCCTGACTAAGATTAGGGATTAGCAATATAAAACCAGCTAAAACCCAGAGTTGGCAAAGCCATCTTACCGGTTTAACCAATTTGTTTGGTTTGTAAAATGTTGTATTTATTTTCATAATTGATTAATATTTAAAAGTTTAAAAGTAATTTTAAAACACACTTGAGCATTAAGGATTGACTAAAGTATGCTTGATTTATAATATTTGTCATCTTTCTAAAGTAGCTGGTTTTTTGGGTAGGCATCAGATCCTTACATTGAGCCTTGGCATTTAAGCTTTTATAATAAACAAATAACACTAAATCAATAAGTTTAATGACTTATCGAATATGAGCTACCTAATTGAAATTGCTTTTGGAAATACCAAAAAAAGTGATTGGTGCGAAGTATTACTACTCCTAAGAAATGGAATATTTTGTTCATAGAAAGCGTCTTTTTTGTTTATGTTATTGGCATATGCCAATTTAAAAATCATCTTTTGGGGCTATAGATTTTTAGTTGCTGGGACGCTAAAATTCAAACATTCCTTTAAAATAAAGAATATTTATCTCAATATAGGAATTGTTCACATATTAACAGACAGTTTTTTAACCTATCGTAAAATAGGCACTATTAATTCAATTTATGTTTTTTACTCCTTTTTTTTCAAAACATCCTAAAACTTATCAGAACTTTTATTTAAAAATGTCTTTCATTTATCAAAGCAACAAGGAAACACGTAAATGAAACTTAAAAGAAGCCCTTCTCTTTCGAGAAAGGCTTCTTTTCATTTGCAATATCTATTCAAAGATTAATCTAAAAGAATCATTCTTTTCGTTGCAGTTTCGTTTGCAGTGCTCAATTTGTAGTACAAAATTCCGGCACCTTGCAGGTCACTTCTGCTGATTGATTCAACATTCATTCCCTGGCTGTATTCTCCATTAATCTCTTTCAATAGTTTTCCACTCACATCGTAGATCGACAAAGTTGCTTTGCCACCTTCTGGTAAGTAGAAACTGATCGAAGTTTCATTATTGAATGGATTTGGTTGATTCTGGAACAATTGCATACTTTCTTCCGCTATGTCTTCGGTTGATCCTCCAACACCGTTCATTGCCGGAAGTGCTGTAAAGGTTGCATCCATTGAAGCTTTGTTGCCACATCCATCTGTTGCTACAAAGGTAACCGTCAGTGATGTCGGGCCAGGATTACCTCCACAGTTGATCGTTGGATTGTTAGGGAAGGTTGACCAGTTTATGTTTGCCCAACAGTCTTCCACTTCCGCATATCCGTTTGCATCAACCCAGGCATCCAGTTTATCTTGTGTGATGTAATTACAAACAACCAGCTCATCCTGGGGTGCTTCAACAAATAGTGGAGGCTCAGTATCAGCGATGATCACCATTCCTTCACAAGTTGAAGTTCTGCCGCAAGCATCGGTAGCAAAGAATCTGACGATTTTTGTTCCGTTGTTGATACATAATCCCTGTGAGTTTGGATTGTAATTATTGGTTACGTTGATAACATTTGAACAAGAACTTTCTGCCTGAATAGAAGCCAACCAAGCCTGAATAACCTGCTGCCATCCTTCATCTTCACAGTTCAACTGTAAAGGAACGCTTGGGCAATTCAAAAATACAGGAGCAGAGTTCGCAATTGTAAATTTACGCGTATCACTTGCTGTACGTCCGCAATCATCTGTCACAGTGTAAGTGTATGTGTAAGTTGCACCAGGGCAGTTTGAAGAACCTGTTGTTGTAGGTCCTGTAACTGTAGTGGTGTACCCTAAGGTACATCCTGTTGTGACAGTTGCATAGTCTGGATTCAGATTAACAAAATAATCACAAGTTACTGTCATATCCGGAGGAGATATAATCGTAGGAGGAGCGTTATTTCCAATCGTAAATACACGATTAGCAGTTGCTTCTCTTCCACAATTATCTCTTACACGGTAAGTATAAGAATAAGTTGTTCCAGGACATTCGTGTTCCCCTTCAACAACCGGAGGAAGGATTTTAAAATCATACGCTTCTCCACAGCTTGTTGTAACTGTTGCATCATCCTCTGCTGCAATGATATCTTCATAACAATTTACCGTTTCTCCTGCGATAACTGAAATCGTAGGCGCAGCATTTTCTATAGTTATAACCTGAAGACAACAACCAATTTCACCTATGTTATCCCCAGCTTTATAAATAAACTCATAAGTAGTACCAGGGCAGTTTGCTGCGCCTGTTACATGAGGTTGAGTTACATATCTGAATGATTCACTTCCACAATTAAATTCTACAGAAGCATTGTCAGCATTTATTTCATAGTCCTCAATACAAGCGACTGTTACGTCAGGCGGACAGGTAACTACAACGCAAGAATTAGCCAAACAACCGATAGCGTCACCTGGAGAAATTACAACACGACCATTGCCAGTGTTACCACATGCAGAAGTTGTTCCATTTGAAACTCCACCAATGTAGCCAGAGCCACCGCCGCCATGTCCATCACATCCACCGGCGCCACCACCATACCAACCACCGCCACCGCTGGCGCTGTGTAAAGTTGTAGTAGATCCACCGACTCCGAAGGTACCCGCGGTAGGCGGAAGTCCTCCACAAGGATTATTACCTGCAGCACCACCTGCTGTTTGTGTTCCTTGACCACCTGTAGAAGCACAATTATCACCACATCCAACCATTAATCCTGACAATCCTCCACCGCAGCTCGATTGACCACATCCTCCTGCCCATTCAGCACCACCACCACCACCGGCAACAATAACCCGATCATTAAGCGTATTTCCTCCTTGCCTCACATCTGAAGCTCCTCCTCCTTTAGAACATGTAGAAGCAGGACCATTCACTTGTCCTCCTCCGTTGAATCCTCCAACATTACCAGCTCCGCCGGCACCTCCTACAAATACAAATAGTGTTTGTCCAGGGGTTACCGAAAGGTCTCCTGACGAATATCCTCCGTCACCACCCATAGCTTGTCCGGGGCACACGTTAGCATTAAGGGTAGCATTTCCACCTTCAGCTCCCCAGCACTCAATAAAAACTGATGTTACACCAGAGGGTACTGTATAAGTTTGTACAGCACCTGTAAAATCGAAAGTTTCAGTTTGTGCATCCACAGATTGCAGGCACAAAACAGAAACAGCAAAGACTCCTAAAACCTGAGCAAGCCCTGATTTAAAAGTAAAGTGTTTAAGTATACTCATAATTTTTTTTTTAGAGTTGATAAAAAATTGTTAAAAGATTAATTCTAATTAGGTGCCCTAATCCTGAACAACCCATTCATTTGTTGCAAGTGTAGTAATATCTAAGTTAAGATTAATTTACAGAATTGAAGAATCAAAAAATTTCAATATAGCCAATAGTAGTTTGGGCGACCCAATTTACTTGTTTTCTATTATATAAATTAAGTGATTAATTAAACTGTTCTTACTTTGAAACTATCAGTTTTATAATAATAGGCGGTTATATTAACCAGCCAATCAAGTAAAAATCCAGTTTTTGGAAAGGAATATGGCCTCAATATACAAATTTGAAACATATAAATATAACAAAGCTTTTTATTTTAAAAAAAAATCCTGAAAAAATCGACCTTATTTATAAGAATTTGGTGTTTTAGGCTGCTTTCTTTAAAAGAGATTACCCTTTACTCGATTAAAAAAGTATATTATATATATATTTATAAGCAATCAGGTTTTAAAAATTAGTTCATCGATAAACTAGTCCGGTAACTTTTATGAAAAAGCGAATTATAAAATTATTTCTATTATCCCTAATTGGGTTGACTACCCTGGAGTGCGGACAGCAAAGCGTCGAAAACAACTCAGATAAATTTTTTGAACAGGTTTCATTGAAAACTTCGGGTTTCGACTTTCGCAATACGCTTAACGAAACCGTTAAATTAAATTATTTTACCTACAACTATTTGTATAATGGAAGCGGAGTTGCGATCGGAGATATTAACAATGATGATTTACCGGATATTTATATGGTCGGCACTCTTGTTGAAAACCGGCTTTTTCTCAATAAAGGAAATATGGTTTTCGAAGATATTACGCTAAAAGCAGGCGTTGGCGCCGGAGATACCGGAGGAATGAGTACCGGAGTAACTATGGCTGATGTAAATAATGACGGTTATCTGGACATTTATGTATGTAAATCAGGTCCTTTTGAAAAACTGGCGCACACTTCCAACCTTCTTTTTATAAATAATGGGGATAATACTTTTGCAGAAAAAGGACAAGAATACGGACTGAGAGATTATGGGTTTTCAACCATGGCCAGTTTCTTTGATTACAATAAAGATGGTTTTTTAGACATGTATTTGCTGAGTCACCGGATTGATTTTAAATATACACTCGATGACCTGATCAACAGGCGGAATCAATGGGACAAAGAAGCAAGTGACAAACTTTTTCGCAACAACGGGAATGGAACTTTCACTGATGTCTCCAAAGAGGTTGGTTTGATCGGTGATTATTACGGCTATGGATTGGGCGTTTCAACAGCTGATCTTTCAGGAGATGGATGGCCTGACATTTATGTTTCAAATGACTTTTCAGGAGAAGATTATTATTATTTGAATTTGAAAAACGGCACCTTCCGACAGGAAATCCTTCGAAGCATGAAGCATATTTCCAATAATGGCATGGGCTGTGATGTTGCAGATTTTAACAATGATGGCTTTGCTGATCTTGTTCAGGTGGATATGACTGCCAAAGATCATTATCGCCAAAAAACCAATATGGGTTCAATGAATCCTGACCAGTTCTACGCTTTGGTAAAGAATGGATTCCATCATCAATACATGCTCAACAGCCTGCAACTCAATAATCGAAATGGTACTTTCAGTGAAATAGGTCAATTATCCGGAATTGCTACAACTGACTGGAGTTGGGCCTCGATTTTTGCTGATCTGGATAATGATGGATGGAAAGATCTTTATATCACAAACGGTTTAAAAAGGGATATGCGAAACAATGATATGCTTCGGAATCAGAATCCCAAATATGTGCAAGGTTTTGGCGATGAAAATGTTTTAACCGCTCTGGAACAAGTACCTTCAGTGAAATTACCAAATCCAATTTTTAAAAATAATAAAGACCTGACTTTTACGGAAGTTACCGAAGACTGGAACTCCGATATTCCCATGAATTCAAACGGTGCAGCACTGGCTGATCTTGATTTGGACGGCGATCTGGACATTGTTGTGAATAACATCGATGATTTTTCAGCTATTTTCAGAAACAACGCGACCAACAAAAACGACAATCATTTTATAAAAATAAAAATAAAAGGAGATGCTAAAAATCCTTTTGGAATCGGAACTATCGTAACACTAAAAAACAGTGATGGTATTCAGTACCAGGAATTGCAAAACGCCAGAGGTTACCAATCCTCTTCAGAATACATTTTACATTTTGGACTTGGTGAAACAACCACGGTTGACGAGATAGAAGTCAAATGGAACGATGGAAAAACAACTTTGCTTAAAAATATTAAAGCCGATCAAACTTTGATTGTTGACTACAAAAATGCAAAAGATAAGCTTGCTGAGAAACCAATAAAACCTGAACTTTTTTTTACAGAAATTACGGACAAAACCGGGATCACTTATCAGCATATCGAAAATGAATTCAATGACTTTTTCAGAGAATCTTTGCTTCCTCACAAGATGTCAACCAACGGGCCGTATGCTGCCGTTGGAGATGTAAATAATGACGGACTCGAAGACTTTTATGCTGGTGGTGCGATGGGTCAATCCGGAGCGCTTTTTCTTCAAAATGACGATGCTACATTTAAAAAATCAATATCCAATCCGTGGGAAAAAGAAAAGGAATCAGAAGACATGGGTGCCTTGTTTTTTGATGTGGACAATGACGGTGACCTTGATCTTTATGTTTGCAGTGGTGGAAACGAAGCTGATCCAGACGACCCAATTCTACAGGACAGGTTATATCTGAATGATGGAAAAGGCAATTTTTCAAAGAGCAGTAAATCGCTTCCCAAAATGTTAACGAGTACTTCCTGCGTCGTTGCCGAAGATTATGACAAGGACGGTGATATTGATCTTTTTGTGGGTGGACGCCAGATTCCCGGAAAGTATCCCTACCCTGCCAGAAGTTATATTTTGAAAAATGAAAACGGCATTTTTAAAGACGTAACCAAAGCAATCGCTCCTGAACTTGAAACGCCAGGAATGGTTACACAAGCCATTTGGTCAGATTTTGATGCTGATGGTTTTGCTGATCTCGTAGTTGTTGGGGAATGGATGCCCATCGGTTTTTACCGAAATAAGAATGGTAGTTTTGAAAATGTAACGGAATCATTTGGGATGAATCAAAGCACAGGAATGTGGTTTTCTGTTGCTGAAGGAGACTTTGACAAAGATGGAGATATGGATTATGTCGCTGGGAACCTTGGCCTTAACACAAAATATAAAGCTTCAAAAGAAGCTCCTTTTGAGGTTTACTGCACTGATTTTGATGACAATGGTTCTTTTGATATTGTTTTGGGGACTTATGAAGAAGGGGTTTGTTTTCCGGTCAGAGGCAGAGGATGTTCTTCTGCGCAAATGCCTTTTATTCAAACAAAATTCCCCACTTTTGATGAATTCGCCCAAGCTGATATGAAAACAGTTTATGGTAGTGAAAACCTGGAGTCCGCACTTAATTATAAAATCACAACTCTTTCAACTTCATTTATCGAAAATAAAGGAAACGGTACATTTGAAATCAAAGTGTTACCCAATGAAGTTCAACTGGCACCTGTTTTTGGTTTATTAGCGGAGGACTTTAATAAAGATGGTAATTTAGATATTTTGTTTTCCGGAAACTTTTATGCTCCCGAAGTTGAAACAACCCGATACGATGCTTCAGTCGGGGCTTTACTGATTGGTGACGGAAAAAATAATTTCGAGCCAGTCCATTTAGAAGAAAGTGGTTTTAATGCACCTCAAGATGCAAGAGCAATGGTGCCTATTAAGCTTAGAAAGGAATTTAAATCCGGAGTAATTGTAATGAACAATAATAATAAATTGCAAGTCTTTGTTTTAAATAATGTTGCTCAAAAATAAAATATTGACGCTACAAGACGCTAATTTATATGATTTATTATGTTTGAATTTTTAAAACAATCGAGACTTTTGAAAATACTTTGATTTAAGTTTTTTGCTAAATTTGAACACATTTAACCAAATTGTAAATTAAAGTTTTGTTTAAAAACTAAAAGCCTGCCTTTCTAAATATTCAGCATCATTCCCACCTTCTGTGATTTTCACAAAACGATTGATATCAATATTTTCAAACACCTCAACGGTTTGTGCGGCATTAGGCCACCGAATTTCAATTTCTTTTATTGCCACAGCATCATCCAAACCAGTCTCTTGTTGAAGGCTCGATGAACCAAAACTTCCGCCCGTCGAAACAAACTGGTGAAAAATCTGCTTTTTTCCATTTTTTTGCTGTGTCGTAATTTTTATTCGAGCTCCGATTGCCGATTTATTTGACGAGGTGCCTTCAAGCAATATAGTTATCCAGCTTTTTTTATTACCGATTGGGTTTTCAAAAAATGCATCTCCAAAAACATCCCCTTCATAAGCTCCTCCCAGTACATGAAAAATATCCTGATCGCCATCATTGTCTATGTCTCCAAAACTCACCGCATGGCCTTTCTGAATATGCCCGAATCTTCCAGAAGTTGTTACATCCTGAAAAGTCTTCCCTTTATTATTCCGATACATTTTGTTTGGCACTAAAGAAGTATAATCCGGCGATCCTGTGCCTATGTAACAATCCAAAAAACCATCGTTATCCAAATCTCCGTAATTACTTCCCATGGCATGCATCGGCTCTGAAAGCCCCATCTTTTTAGACATTTCTGTAAAAGTCCCATCACCATTATTTTGATAATTTTTAGGAACAAATTCATTAAATGATTTGCCAAAATAACTGGAAGCTAATATTGCAGCAGGTTTTTGAGTGGTATTGGTATTATATGGGCCTGCAAAAATGTCAAGATTTCCATCATTATTAAAATCCCAAATCCATGTAGGAAAGCTTTCAAAAGGATCTTGCACACCTGCGATATGAGTAGCGTCTTCGAATTGAATACCCGAACTACCGACAGAAGCTCCTTTGTTCAAAAAAAGTTTATTTGATTGACCCAAAACGGAGACATAAATGTCCTGCCAGCCATCGTTGTTGACATCACCGGAGGTAACGCCTTTGACAAGTCCTCTTAACTGCCCCAGTCCTGTTTGTTCCGTAATATTCCTAAAAATTCCTTTTTCATTAATAAAAAGCTCGCAAGGGGCATCAATATTCTGAGAAGATTCATTTCCAATAAACAGATCGAGCCAGCCATCGTTATTGAAATCACTCCAGGTAGCCGCTTGAGTTGGATATCTCGAAAGCAATCCACTTTCCAAAGTAACATCCGAAAAAGTACCATCGCCATTATTTTTCAATAACGAATTTGGTATTTTCCCGGAACCATCAAACCAGGCTCCTCTCAAAACCAATACATCTTTATATCCATCATTATTATAATCAGCATGAATCATATTCAACCCTCCGGTAATCCCTTTTATTCCGCTGAATTCAGTTTGATCTTTAAAAGTACCATCACCATTATTAAAAAAAATCTTAACCTGATCATTGGTACCCCAGGAAGAAGCGATAATATCCAAAAAACCATCATTGTTAAAATCATCCATGCAAGAACCTCCACAAAGTCCTATCGTACTAATGTTTAATTGCATAGAAACATTTTTAAAAGGCTGCATTTCATAATCGGAATGAAAAGCATTCAATGGAATACGCCATTGAGACGGAACTTGATCAGGGTATTGCCCCAATGTCATATAAGCGACGTTGAGCATCCAAAGAGATTCCAGGTCATCGGGATTTGATTTCAATATATTCTCATAAATTTGGATGGCTGTCACAGAACCCTGTTTCAAGCTATATACCCCACCTCCCTGAATTGGAATTATACATGATTCACTGTTATTTTTTCCAATGCAATTATCTTGTTCTCCCAGCCTCATGTATGCCGTTGCCAATAGACGATAGGCACTAACTATCCCATCCGCACTGACTCCATTTTTTTCAAATTTTTCAATAAGCGAATGTAGTTCCATGATCGCTTCAGCCGATTTGCCGGCATTGATCAATTCGTAAGCGTAATTGAAATTAGCCTGAAGTTGCTCGCTGAGTGATCCGGCATTATTCATTATTGATTTAAAATTTTCTACTCTGAAAGAATTTAAATGATACGCGACATTCATCGGATCAATCTGGTTATGAGCCTTTTTCAAAAGCTTAACCATTTTTGCTGTTCCATCTTCTTTTTGTTCAGAGGGCAAATCAATTTGATTTTTCAATGGCTTATCATCAGACGAGCAACTATTGATTGTATAAATAATACTGACAAAAAAAAGGAGGTAAACGATAAGCTTTCTTTCTAAAATAGATGATTTCATGTTTTGAATATATTGCCAATTTGAAAGTACTGAAAAAGTTTATAAAAAGTCAATTTCATATAAGTCAATAATCATTCCTCCCTTACCCTTTTGTATGAAAAATAAAACCCATTTTTTCTCGCTTTTTTTAGAATTTTAGAGATTTAACTTCTAAAAGTTTCAGGAGTAACAATTATTCTTACAAATAGCTAAGTAATACTGTTTGAAGTATAAAAACCATTTCTAAAAACAGAAGCAGGTCTCCAAAAAACTTGAAGACCTGCTAAAGTAATTTACTTAATCAAACAATAGAACTTAATCCAAAAGGATCATTCTTTGTGTTGCAGTTTCGGTTGCTGTACTTAATTGGTAGTACAACATGCCGGCACCTTGCAAGTCACTTCTACTGATTGATTCAACATTCATTCCCTGGCTGTATTCTCCATCAATCTCCTTCAATAGTTTTCCACTCACATCGTAGATCGACAAAGTTGCTTTGCCACCTTGTGGTAAGTAGAAACTGATTGAAGTTTCATCGCTGAATGGATTTGGTTGATTCTGGAACAATTGTAAACTTTCTTCCGCTATATCTTCAGTCGATCCTCCTACTCCGTTCATTGCTGGAAGAGCTGTGAAAGTTGCATCCATCGAAGCTTTGTTACCACATCCATCCGTTGCTACAAATGTAACAGTGATTGATGTCGGGCCAGGATTACCTCCACAGTTGATTGTTGGATTGTTCGGGAAAGTTGACCAGTTTACATTTGCCCAACAGTCTTCCACTTCTGCATATCCATGTGCATCAACCCAGGCATCTAGTTTGTCCTGTGTAATATAATTACAAACAACTAACTCATCCTGTGGTGCTTCAACAAATAGTGGAGGCTCAGTATCAGCAACGATTATCATTCCTTCACAAGTTGAAGTTCTTCCACAAGCATCGGTAGTAAAGAACCTGACGATTTTTGTTCCGTTGTTGATGCATAATCCTTGTGAGTTTGGATTGTAATTGTTAGTTACATTCAATGCAGCTGAACATGAACTCTCTGCTTGTATAGAAGCTAGCCATGCCTGGATAACCTGCTGCCAGCCTTCGTCTTCACAGTTCAATTGTAAAGGAACGCTTGGGCAATTCAAAAATACAGGAGCAGTGTTAGCAACCGTAAATTTACGGGTATCACTTGCTGTACGTCCACAATCGTCCGTAACAGTATAAGTGTAAGTATAAGTTGCACCTGGACAGTTGTCGGAACCAGTTGTAGTTGGTCCGGTCACAGTCGTCGTATAACCTAAAGTACAACCAGTAGTAACAGTTGCATAGTCTGGATTGATCTCCGCGTTCCATGCACAGGCAATAGTCATATCCGGTGGAGCTATAATTGTAGGAGCAGGGTTGTTTCCAATCGTATATACTCGATTAGCAATCACTTCTCTTCCACAGATATCTCTTACACGATATCCATAAGTATAGGTTGTTCCAGGGCATTGGTGTACACCTTCAACAGTTGGTGGAAGAATCTTTAAGAAAAAAGTTCCATTACAACTTGTTGTAACTTCTGCATCACCTGTATCTCCTGTTCCATCTTCGTTAGTTATTGCTCCTGAAACGATAGGAATATCTTCATAACAAGTTACGGTCTCTCCTGGTGGAACTGTAACAACCGGAGGATTATTTTCGATAGTAACCAGTTGTACACAGCAACCAACGTTTCCTAAGTTATCTCCAACATGGTAAACAATTTCATAGACAGTACCTGGGCAATTTGCAGCTCCTATAGCATGAGGTGGGTCAACATATCTAAAGGCCTCAGTACCAACGCCTCCACCGCCACTACCATCATCATAAGATATTTCAATTCTACCATCTCCACTATTCGTTCCAGCATTGGTTTCACCATTTAATACACCATCAACATAAGACGATCCACCGCCGCCGCCACCACCGCGCCAGTTAGGGTTCCCTGTACCACCATCTTGACCATTCAAGCCTCCTCCGTCACCACCAGGAGGGCCTGCTGCAGTACCGCCCTGATTATTGGCTGGCGCTGAGCCTCCATTACCACCCATACCTAATGTACCAACACCTCCGGGTCCTCCACCAAAATTTCCTATACCACCGGCACCACCGGCAGTTTGGCTTCCACCCAGACCTGGGCCACCTTGATAGCCGCCGCCACCACCGCCGCCGTAATAGCCGCCGCCTGCGCCGCCGCCGGATCCAGGACCACAGCCTACATTCCGCTGACCACCGGCACCGCCGCCGCCAGCTGCAACAATGATACGATTAGCTAGTGTGCTACCACCTATTCGGACATCAGAAGCTCCGCCACCGCCGCCACCTTGTGAATTCGCACAGCCGATTGCGCCACCATTACCACCACCATTGAATCCTCCAGAGAGCGTTCCCATGCCACCTACATAGACTTCAAGGACATCGCCGGGCGAAACAATTAAACTACCGCTTGCTTCACCACCTGATGCTCCTGCTAAACCTACAGCATTAGCACCACCTTGGGCACCATAGGCATTTATAGTAACCAAATTCACTCCTGCAGGCACTGTATAAGTTTGTACACCGCCGGTGTAATTAAAAGTCTCAACTATATCATTACCACCACCACCAGTACAATTAAATATTGCGGTAGCATTGGCTGCATCTGCGACATAATCTTCAATACACGCTACCGTTACATCCGCAGGACAGCCAACCAATAAACAATCACTTGGCACACAATGTTCGCCGTCGCCGCCACCTCCGCAAGAGGTTCCAAAAGAAAGGTTATCAATTAATTCGCCTCCGGTACCTGTTGAGTTAGAAAATTCCAACCTAATAATATCATCATCACTAACAAAGCCAACAAAGCCTGGAGTAAAAACTTCTGATGCCAAAACACCTGAAGTTCCTATTATGGTAACCGTAGTCTGGCCCAAAAATCCTGTAAACGGCATATCAAAACCGACACTTCTTACAGCTGGGTCAAAGTCAATAAATGCATTATCTGTAAAGAAATTCGGACCTACGACTGCACTTGTCAATCCAAAATTTGGCGGATTTACAATGACCATTTGTCCAGTCGGTGTTGAGTGAAATGAAAAACCTGCAATATTTTCTCCGGCTGGGAATAAACAATTTCCAGCACTACTAACCGGCAAGAAATCGCATGCAGTAATACCAAAAGGAAAATTAGAACCCTCAAAATCTTCTATTACAAGATTACAGGCATCCGCTTCAAAGGCTGGACGGTTTGTGTAAGAAGTGACCGCCATTCTTGAGTTGTTTGCTCCAGTTTCAATCGAAGGTCTGGTTATGATATTAGTCTCACTAAACTGAGATTTGATCTCAGAGCCCATTCCGTCAATTTCAATATCAGTAAAAGATTGAACAGAATTACCTGGATTCACTTGGGCAAATGTTATCCCACATGCAAAAAGTAAGATAAACAATAGATTTTTTTTCATAATAGTTTCTTATTTAATTGAATAATAATATTTAAATCATGCAATTGTCCTAAACTGTTAAGGCCATGCATAATAGCATTAGGGTTTATTAATACGCTTAAATTGAGTATTAATAAATCGGATTTTGAAAAATCTTTTCTCTTTAGTAAATGAGATTTGAAATCTCAATTTACTTCTACAATGAACTTGTTTATTTTAAAATGTTATACGTGCAGCTAGTGGGACGAAATCTTTTAAGGTATAAATCTGTGATTGAAAAATGAATATATACACTCTAATGTAATCAAAGTTTAAATATTTACAAAAAATTAAGATAATTAATAATTTTCGTTTTAAATCGAAGTTTCATTGACATTTGTATAATTGAAAAAATATCTTGCCTCTAATAGACTTTATTCTATAAAAAAAAGCCCTTCTCTTTCGAGAAAGGCCTTCTTTTTATTAGAAATTAGCTAATCAAAGATTAATCTAAAAGGATCATTCTTTGTGTTGCAGTTTCGGTCGCTGTACTTAGTTTGTAGTACAACATTCCTGCACCTTGCAAGTCACTCCTGTTGATTGCTTCAACATTCATTCCCTCGCTGTATTCGCCATTGATTTCCTTCAATAGTTTTCCGCTTACATCGTAGATCGACAAAGTTGCTTTGCCACCTTGTGGTAAGTAGAAACTGATCGAAGTTTCATCGCTGAATGGATTTGGTTGATTCTGGAACAATTGCATACTTTCTTCTGCTATGTCCTCAGTCGATCCTCCAATTCCTCCCATTGCAGGAAGAGCTGTAAAGGTTGCATCCATTGAAGCTTTGTTACCACATCCATCCGTTGCTACAAAAGTAACAGTGATTGATGTCGGGCCAGGATTGCCTCCACAGTTGATTGTTGGATTGTTAGGGAAGGTTGACCAATTCACATTTGCCCAACAGTCTTCCACTTCTGCATATCCGTGTGCATCAACCCAGGCATCCAGTTTATCTTGTGTAATGTAATTACAAACAACTAACTCATCCTGTGGAGCTTCAACAAATAGTGGAGGCTCAGTATCAGCAACGATTACCATTCCTTCACAGGTTGTAGTTCGTCCACATGCATCGGTAGCAAAGAATCTGACGATTTTTGTTCCGTTGTTGATGCATAATCCTTGTGAGTTTGGATTGTAATTATTGGTTACGTTGATAACACTTGAGCAAGAGCTCTCCGCTTGTACAGAAGCCAACCAAGCCTGGATAACCTGCTGCCAGCCTTCGTCTTCACAATTCAATTGTAAAGGAACGCTTGGGCAATTCAAAAATACAGGAGCAGTGTTAGCAACCGTAAATTTACGGGTATCACTTGCTGTACGTCCACAATCGTCCGTAACGGTATAGGTGTAGGTATAAGTTGCACCAGGACAGTTATCGGAACCAGTAGTTGTTGGTCCGGTCACAGTCGTCGTATAACCTAAAGTACAACCAGTAGTAACAGTTGCATAGTCTGGATTGATCTCTGCATTCCATGCACAAGAAATAGTCATATCCGGAGGAGCTATAATTGTTGGAGCAGCATTGCTTCCAATCGTATATACTCGATTAGCAACCACTTCTCTTCCACAGTTATCTCTTACACGATAAGCATAAGTATAAGTAGTACCAGGGCATTGGTGAACGCCTTCAACAACTGGTGGAAGAATCTTTAAATCAAAAGGTCCATTACAAGTTGTGGAAACTTCTGCATCACCTGTGCCTGTTCCATCTGAAGCTTCAAATCCAGAACTGATAGGAATATCTTCATAACAAGTTACGGTCTCTCCTGGAGGAACTGTAACTACCGGAGGATCGTTTTCGATAGTAACCAGTTGTACACAACAACCAACGTTTCCTAAGTTATCTCCAACATGGTAAGTGATTTCATAGGTAGTACCTGGGCAATTTGCAGCTCCTGTAGCATGAGGCGGATCAACATATCTAAAGGCCTCAGTACCAACGCCTCCACCGCCACTACCATCATCATAAGATATCTCAATTCTACCATCTCCATTATTCGTTCCTGCATTAGTTTCACCATTTAATACACCATCAACATAAGACGATCCACCGCCGCCGCCACCGCCGCGCCAGTTTGGATTCCCTGTACCACCATTTTCACCATTTAGGCCTCCTCCGTCACCACCGGGAGGGCCTGCAGCAGTACCACCCTGATTATTGGCTGGCGCTGAGCCTCCATTACCACCCATACCTAATGTTCCAACACCTCCGGGTCCTCCACCAAAATTTCCTATACCACCTGCACCACCGGCAGTTTGGCTTCCACCTAGACCTGGGCCACCTTGATAGCCGCCGCCGCCGCCGCCGCCGTAATAGCCGCCGCCTGCACCGCCGCCTGATCCAGGACCACAGCCTACATTCCGCTGACCACCGGCACCGCCACCGCCAGCTGCAACAATGATACGATTAGCTAGTGTGCTACCACCTATTCGGACATCAGAAGCTCCGCCGCCGCCGCCGCCTTGTGAATTCGCACAGCCGATTGCGCCACCATTACCACCACCATTGAATCCTCCAGAGAGAGATCCCATGCCACCTACATAGACTTCAAGGACATCGCCGGGCGAAACAATTAAATTACCGCTTGCATCACCTCCTGATGCTCCTGCTAAGCCTACTGCATTAGCACCACCTTGAGCACCAAAGGCATTTATAGTAACCACATTCACTCCTGCGGGCACTGTAAAAGTTTGTACACCGCCGGTGTAATTAAAAGTCTCAACTATATCATTACCTCCACTACCAGTACAATTAAATACTGCGGTAGCATTAGCTGCATCTGCTACATAATCTTCAATACACGCTACTGTTACATCCGCAGGACAACCAACCAATAAACAATCACTCGGTTCGCAATGCGCGGAACTGCCACCACCACCACCTGGAGGTGGTGCAAGCTCGAATAAGAAATCCGGCGTGCCATAATGATAATTGTTTAAAAGTGTTGTAGGAAAAGGTGCTGCCGGCCAACAATTATTACAATAACGCATCGTAACATAAGTAAGGTTAGAATTTATCTGATTACTTACTCCAAAGTAATAATCACCAGTATCAGTATAAAGTGTTAACGTATAGGGTTGTCCGGCTGTTAAGGTTATCGGTCCTCCATTCACTGGCTCATAAGTATATGTTCCAGGTGTTGTTCCAGAACTCGTCTGTTCAAAAACAAGCGTTTGTGTATTGGTTTCCCATATTTTCCAAACATAAGTACCGTTATCTGCAGGAACTCTTTTTCCTATATCGGTAACATATAAATCAACGTTTGGAATAAAATCAAATCCTCTACCCCAGTTGTTAGGAGTATTTTGAGAACCCACAATAACCATATCTGTAGCAGATAATGGTTGTGCATAGGTTGTTGTTGAAAACAGTACAAGGGCTAAAACCCCTAAAGTATTAAGTAGTTTTGCCCCAAAGTGTTTTGTGTTTTTCACTTTCAAGGCAATTAATAATAGATTTGCTTTCATAATGAATTTAGTTTGTTAATTAAGTAAATTAGTTTAAATCAATAAAGAACTTGATTTTCTAATCCAGTTTTATTCTTTATTATTGGTGAATAATCATTAATCCACCTTTTGTACTTCAATGAGATGGTCATTCCAGGCTTTTACATCCCAGTCGGTTACTGCAGGATCAGTCTGATCAATCATAATGATTATTTTCTGATTTGAATAATCCAATTGAGTACTCAATGCGGTCGTAGTTTCTTCTAGATTTTTGGCAACATTCTTAGCTTCCTCTTCAGAATAATTGAAAGCTGAAAAATCAAATGAATAGAATCCTGAAAGAGGTGCATTTGCATCAAAAGTGATCACTCCGTCAGTTGTAGAATGCGCTGAAGGAATAGCAGCAGTACTCTGGGCATCTATGGAATTGATTCCAATCCATCCAAAAATCAAAAAGGAAAGTAATATCCTCAAATTTGTTTTCATAATAAACGATAGTTTGTTAATTAAAAAATATTATGCATGTATAGTGTTATAGTTTTTTATATTTTTATCCCTCTGCAAGCATGGTACTTTGGGTTTTATTCTTTAAACACAATTTGTACGCAACAAATCGTTTAATTCAATTTTCAGTTTTTGAGTAAATGTTAGTACAATCAAGATGGTGTTAGCAGAAAATGCTATCAGAATTAATTTACAAATATTCTTAAGGCGTTGTGATTGTAAATGCACTTTGAATAGACAAATTCGTTAACCATTGAATGCTTTTTATTATCCAAAAGTATCACAAAATAAATGCTTGTGATAATTTAAAAGTGCAGCGATTGGGACTTTAATAATCCAAAAATACAAAATGCAGAAGATTATTATACTCTAATATAATGATTGTTTAAATATTTACATAAAAAATTTAAGATAAATAGTAAAAAAAAATTCTTCCTTTAATATCAACCTTTCCACTGGATTAATAAACTTCGTGCTAATTGTAACTTGTCCGTTATTATAAAATAAAAAGAAAGCCCTTCTCTTTCGAGAAAAGCTTTCTGTTATTGCAAGATTTATTTTAAAGATTAATCTAAAAGAATCATTCTTTTCGTTGCAGTTTCGTCTGCTGTACTTAGTTTGTAGTACAACATTCCAGCACCTTGTAGGTCACTTCTGTCGATTGCTTCAACATTCATTCCCTCGCTGTATTCTCCATTAATCTCTTTCAATAGTTTTCCACTCACATCGTAGATCGACAAAGTTGCTTTGCCACCTTGTGGTAAGTAGAAACTGATCGAAGTTTCATCGCTGAATGGATTTGGCTGATTCTGGAACAATTGCATACTTTCTTCTGCTATATCCTCAGTCGATCCCCCAATTCCTCCCATTGCAGGAAGTGCTGTAAAGGTTGCATCCATAGAAGCTTTGTTACCACATCCATCCGTTGCTACAAAAGTAACAGTGAGTGATGTCGGGCCAGGATTGCCTCCACAGTTGATTGTTGGATTGTTCGGGAAAGTTGACCAGTTTACATTGGCCCAACAGTCTTCCACTTCTGCATATCCGTGTGCATCAACCCAGGCATCCAGTTTATCTTGTGTAATGTAATTACAAACAACCAACTCATCCTGAGGAGCTTCAACAAATAGTGGAGGCTCGGTATCAGCAACGATTATCATTCCTTCACAAGTTGAAGTTCTGCCACAAGCATCGGTAGCAAAGAATCTGACGATTTTTGTTCCGTTATTGATGCATAATCCCTGTGAGTTTGGATTGTAATTGTTGGTTACATTCAATGCAGCTGAACATGAACTTTCTGCTTGTATAGAAGCCAACCAAGCCTGGATATTTTCTTGCCAGCCTTCGTCTTCACAGTTCAATTGTAAAGGAACGCTTGGGCAATTCAAAAATACAGGAGCAGTGTTCGCAATCGTAAATTTACGAGTATCACTTGCTGTACGACCACAATCGTCCGTAACGGTATAAGTGTAAGTATAAGTTGCACCAGGACAGTTGTCAGAACCAGTTGTTGTAGGTCCTGTTACTGTAGTAGTATAACCTAATGTACAACCGGTAGTCACTTCAGCATAGTCTGGATTGATCTCTGCATTCCATGCACAGGCAATCGTCATATCCGGTGGAGAAATAATCGTTGGAGCAGCATTGTTTCCAATCGTAAATACACGATTAGCAACCACTTCTCTTCCACAGTTATCCCTTACACGATAGCCATAAGTATAGGTTGTTCCTGGACATTCGTGTTCTCCTTCAAGAACCGGTGGGAGAATTTTCAGAAAATAAATTTCTCCACAACTTGTTGTAATTGTTGCAGCATCCTCTTCCGCTATAATATCTTCATAACAACTTACAGTCTCTCCTGGAGTAACAGTCACGCTCGGAGGAGCGTTATCTATGGTCACCAATTGTACACAACAACCAACGTTTCCTAAGTTATCTCCAACATGGTAAGTGATTTCATAGGTAGTTCCAGGGCAATTTGCTGCACCGGTTGCTTGAGGTTGATCAACATATCTAAAGGCTTCGGTGCCGAGGACACCACCACCGCCAACACTAGTTTCAATAGTAACCTGTGCATAGATAGTTGGTCCAAAAACATCCCAAAGTCCAATAAGAGAAGTCGGGCTAAGGGTAAACGTATTCGATCCGCCAATGTTAATATCGTCAGGATTTAAGGTTACCGAAATAGGATCTGGGGTAGTTGCACAGGAACAAGTGTTGGAAGAAGAAGTCGTGCCCTGAGAAGCACCATTTAAAGAAACAGGAAACTGTCCGGTACCGCCGCAATTCACGCCCACTGAAAAATCAATGGTCGCACCTACTATGGTACCAACAGTTGCATCCGTCCATGTAAGATTCAGGGGTGAACTTCCATAACTGTTACCAGTTCCACAGCAATTAGGACAACTGAAATTAATGTTTGCTATATCGATATCGTAGGTAGTGGTCTCTATAACAGGAGGCTCACTGGAACAATTAAATTCTGCTATAGCATTTGCTGCATCTGCGACATAATCTTCAATACAGGCTACCGTAACATCCGGAGGACAGGTAACCAATAAACAATCACTCGGATCACAATGTTCGCCGTCACCGCCGCCGCCGCATGTAGGTCCGAAAGAAAGATTATCGATTAATTCACCTCCAGTTCCTGTAGAGTTAGAAAATTCCAACCTGGTAATTTCTTCATCAGCAATGAATCCAACAAAGCCTGGAGTAAAAACTTCTGATGCTATTACACCAGAAGGTCCAATTATAGTAACCGTAGTCTGGCCCAAAAACCCTGTAAACGGCATATCAAAACCGACACTTCCTACAGCCGGGTCAAAGTCAATAAATCCATTATCTGCAAAGAAATTCGGACCAACAATTGTACTGGTCAACCCAAAGTTTGGAGGATTTACAACGACCATTTGCGCAGTTGGTGTTGAGTGAAATGAAAAACCTGGAAGTATTTCTCCGGCTGGGTATAAACAATTTCCGGCACTACTAATCGGCAAGAAATCACATGCAGTAATACCAAAAGGAAAATTAGTACCCTGAAAATCTTCAGTTTCAAGATCACAAGCATCCGCTTCAAAATCTGGACGGCTTGTATAAGAAGTGGCCGCCATTCTTGAGTTGTTTGCTCCAGTTTCAATCGAAGGTCTGGTTTTGATATTAGTCTCACTAAACTGAGAGCCGATGTCAGCACCTATTCCATCAATTTCAATATCAGTAAAAGATTGAACAGAATTCTCTTGTGCAAATGTTATCCCACATGCAAAAAGTAAGATAATCAGTAGATTTTTTTTCATAATGACTTTTTGTTTAAATGAATAAAAAATGTTTAAATCATAAAATTTTTATAGTCTTGTCTTATACCAGAAAGGCCAGACAGATTATTCCGTTATTTGCCAGAATTATCGATAAGCTATTTTTTTTGAGATGTTGTAATATTTTATTGTAAGCTCCTTACATTCAGTTACTTCAACAATTTTTCAACATCAAAAACCTTATCAATAATTTTGTTCTGTCGCTATTTAGAAATTATTAATACCCTAAAATCGAATATTAATTATCGGAGTTTGGAAATAGTTTTACCTTAAATTAATTAGTTTTTTAAACTTTATTATACTTCCAAAAAGAATATGCCTGGTGATAGTAAGTTATACGTGCAGCTAGTGGGACGAAATCTTTTCAGGTGTAAATCAGTGCCTGAAAATGATTATTTCACTCTAATATAATCAAAGTTTAAATATTTACAAAAAATGATTTAATTAATTATAATATTTTATATAAAAAAAGCCCTTCTCGTTTGAGAAAGGCTTTCCTTTTATATCTAATTTAGTGTTTAATCTAAGAGAATCATTCTATTTGTCACAGTTGCTGTACTGAATTTATAGTACAACAAAACCAATCTTTGCAGGTCACTTCTGTTGGATTGATTCAACATTCATTCCCTGGCTGTATTCACCAACAATCTCCTTCAATAGTTTGCCACTTACATCATAGATCGACAAAGTTGCTTTGCCACCTTCGTGTAAGGTTGAAGGTTTCGTAGTAAATGAATTGAGTTGATTCTTAAGCAGATCCCGATACGCTTTGCTATCGGGATTAGTTCGACTAGACAATTCCTACAACATAGTTGCAGGAATTGGAGTCTCACTAAAAAAAAGCCCCCCTCCAACTTCGCACGGAGAGAGGCCATCCCAAAAACCGATTTTAAAGCATTCTTAAACCGGCTATTGAGTTTTATAAATTTTACTTGATAAGAATCATCTTCTTAGTAGCTGAATTAGTATCAGTATCTAATTGATAGTAAAGTACACCTGTACCGGCTAGTTGAGCACGGTTTAAAGATACTTCGTTGTATCCTTTAGTGTATTCTCCTTCAACTACACTTAATACTTTACCAGAAACATCATAAACAGTAAGTTTAGCGAAAGTTGATTCTGGCAAGTTGAATCCAATTACAGTTTCATCCTTGAATGGGTTAGGCTGGTTTTGGTAAAGATCGAAATCTCCAGCAACAGTCGAACCATTGAATTCAAGAGCGATATCAAGTTTGTCTAAGTTATTGTTGTACCCTTCAGCTTTTGTAAAGCGAGAATTCAAGCTAATCGCATCACTCAATAGCGTGTTTGATTTAGCAACGAATGTCATGCTGAATAATACTGCGTCATCATCAAGAGATACTGCATCAGAATTGTTCCAGCTTGTAGTGATAATACCTTCATTTAGCATTGTCATACCAAAGTTGCTATTATCCAAGTTAGTCAATTCACCAGCTTGAACATCTGTGAATTCAACCATATCCTGATCAAAAGTGAAGAGTGTACTGGTAACCTAAGATTCCTGCGAAATCTTTAGCTGTGAAATCTACTTTGTAAGACTCACCGGCAACCATTTCAGTATCATTGATCGCAAATACCAATTCTCCGTTAGAACGCTCTTCGCTGTTACCAGCAATGCTGTTAGGAGATGCACTTCCGTTCAAGTCACCAATTTTGACACCTATGAAGTTTCCGATTTCATCATCCGTCAATCCGTTTACAGAGAATACCTCTGGGAATGAAGTGGCCCAAGGATTAGTTGGATTAGGGAATACAAATTCCGCATCAACAAATCTCCATGAAGTATTATTCTGGAATTCAGTATCGATGAATAGGATCAACTTACGTAGTTCAACCATATCCACAGCAGATACTGAACCTGACTTGTTAACGTCAGCAGCAATAATCTTATATGGAGTTGGCAACAATTCAATTTGTAGGATATGCTTGCTCATTAATACAAGGTCATAAGTAGATACACCATTTAAAGGATCGATATCCTTACCAGGAGTTACTACGTAGTTTGCATCTTCCACTAAGTTTTGGAATTCATACAAACCATTTGGACCTGTTACTTGAGGAGCTGGCATGCCAGGAACATTTCCTTCAATTTCTACAGTTACATATTCTACCATATCAGCCTCTTCAGTTGAAATATCACCTGAGATAGAGATACCGCCACCTGGAGTAGGACAGAAAGGAGGAACATTGTCTTGAACGATAATGTAAGTTGAAGTATAACCCCAGTTACCATTAACGTCAAGGATCCAAACATCAACTGTCTGAGTTCCAAGATCAGTAAATATCCAGCTTGCGCTTGCGCTTGCAGGAGGAGATGTCTGACCAGGACCTTGTGATGGAGATTGTACTCTCCACTCAGCAATACCACAGTTGTCAAAAGATGGTGATGATGGGTTATCCCAATCATTAGCCCAAATTTCGATTTCACAGTTCTCCATAATATCTACTGCAATACCATTCAACAAGTTTGCTGTTGGCGCTTTACAGTCAGCTATGATAAACTGGTAAGTACAAGTAGCTACGTTTCCACAACCATCTTCTACATCCCAACGGATTGTGTGAGTTCCCAGCGGCCAATCCAATTGTCCGTTAGTGTAATCTAAATGTGCATTACTTGCATCGTCACCTTCATCATGGATCTCAAACGTTGAACCATTTCCATCTAATGTCAACCCAGTAGTAGTAGTTCAAATCAGCAACATCAGTACAATCATCTGTTGCTTCAAGAACTAGTGTTGCAGATCCTTCCAAACAGTTAGGATCATAAGTACAGAATGCTACATCTTCGCAATCAGATGTGATTACAGGATCTGCTGAGTTCAATACTTTGATGATTTGAGTATACTCGTAGTAACCTTCTCCTGTGTTAGGATTATAGGTACACCAGTCGATTACATACCATTCACGTAGTATCTTCAAACATGCAGGTGCCTGAATTGGCAATTCTAAATCTTCATATGTTACTGCTACTAAATCACATCCATCTTCGATGATTGTAGGCTCGCCTGTGATATCAGGAGTAAGTCCCGGATCACATGTGTTTGTCTGGTAATCACATGGCCAGATTACACCATCATTTGGATTCTGGTTGAAACAGTTAGTATCCGTAATAAAGAATGGAGTAGTGTTCAGAACCTGGATAGATTGTACGCATGATGCAGTACGTCCTCCTGGGTCTGTTGCTGTCCAGATACGGAATATTGTTCCTTCTCCACAGTTGTCAATTGATCCCTGATCAATGTGTGTTATAACTACACTACAGTTATCAGTAGCTGTAGCTACACCTGTTACATTTAAATCATAAGGATCTGCGTAGCAATCCAATACTTTGTTTGATGGACACTGGATAGCTGGATTCAACTTATCCTGTACCTCAACCTGTACCATACAGCTGTTTGTATTTCCTGCAGCATCTCGCACTCTCAATTCAACCAATACGTTTGGTCCTCCAACATCACAGCAGTAGAATGGTACATAGTCTCCAAATGCTGTAGCATCGTTGCCTGGGCAATTTGGATTATCCATTCGACGTACTTTGTATTCTACCAAATCACAGTTGTCATACGAGCCATCATCAAAAACCAAGGCTGGTACCAAGGTTGGCTCATTTACAGTCAATCCAACTACGTGGAATGATTCGCAAATGGCTATCGGTGGAACCTGATCCTGTACCAAAATTGTGAAGGTACATTCTGATTCATTTCCACAACCATCTATTGCAGTATAAGTTACTGTTGTAATACCTAATGGTAAACCATAAAGCGTATTTCCAACCAATAAGCCTTGTGAAGCTGATTTAGTGTAGGATGTAGTACTTGAACAAGCATCAGAAATTGTTGGTAATGGCAAGATTACACTTGCTGTACAATCACTCTGGCCTGTGCTTACTACCATATCCGCCGGACATGTTAAGTCTGGTCCCTGATCGTCAACTACTTTTATCACCTGGATATCAGTAAGAATCTGAGTGTTTGGACACCATGCCAATAAAGTCCAGGTTCGTACAACTTTGTATGTTCCATCACAGATTGGGAATACCTGATCTTCATAATCAATTGCAAATTCACAATCTCCGCCACTTACTACCGGCTCGCCTTCTATGGTTGGCCATCCTGATACATTTGGATGTGGATTCCCGTTTGCATCTGTCTCAAAGTTATCTGAACATGATAAATAATCATTTTCGATTCCATCAAGATTCTCTGGGAATTCTACATCTCCAATTGCTGATCTTAATACGGTGATCGTATCAACACATGAAGTGGAGTTTCCGGATGCATCTACTGCTATCCATGTACGGAAGATTTGCTTGATGAAATCATCAGTTGCACAATCTCCGTTTACTGTTTGATCTGTGTAGGTCAATGTTGCCGGTCCACATGGATCGAAACCGATCAATGTATAAGGCTGATTGTTACCCAGTACATCTACATCATCAGATACAGGGAATGGTACTGATATTACAACAGGCTCGTAATCGTAGAATATTTCAAGCGTAAGGCTGTTGATGTTTCCTCCGTCTCCTGCTATTGGATCTGCTACTGTTACCTGCCATGTTCCCGTTGCAGTCTCTCCGTCAAAGCCGGAAAGTGGGTTTTGTGGCTGCATATCACTTCCATCTGTAGGCATTGGACATCCAAA
Source organism: Saprospiraceae bacterium (assembly GCA_965220465.1). Classification (GTDB taxonomy): domain Bacteria; phylum Bacteroidota; class Bacteroidia; order Chitinophagales; family Saprospiraceae; genus JAHDHW01. The sequence goes on from CBDCPZ010000019.1 coordinate 109,923, forward strand.
TAGATTTCCTGACTCATCGTCAAAGAATACAGCCATATTATCTGTATTGCCACACTGTGCTGCCAATACATTTATGGTTGTTCCATCTGGGCTCGTAATTGAAACCGTCAAGTCGCCAATCCAAGTGTGAGAAATATCTACATCCAAATTTACATCTGTTACACTTGATACACCCGCAGTTGCTCCTATCACTTCAAAATCATTGGTGAACGTACCCGTTGAACCCCAAGCTCCTCCATTTTCAACATTCACACTGGCTTCATCACTTCCGCCTGGAATGATGCTCTCGTATCCTGGAGTTGTTAGATCTGTACAACGTACTTCATGTGAACCGCATTCTAAGTCCGGAATCAGCTTATCTTCTACAAATAAGGTTCCCCAGCAGCTGTTTCCATTATATGGTGAAAGTACCTGTACCCATAAGGTCTGGCCTACGTTAGCTCCTGTAAGCAACGGACTCGTTGGTACCGGCTGTGTTAATCCTGCATCGTAGAATAAATTAACAGTATAATTATCATAACAGCCATATAGACCGCCTTCCAATATATCGTCTGCTCCTACTATTGATTCGCAGTTCTCATCCAGTGATATATTAACATGATCATTACACGTTAGTGATCCTGATGGATTTGGAAACTCATTTACTGTAACACAAAACTCACAGGTTGCTGAATTACCTTCATCGTCAAATGCTGTATACAATAAACAGTATGGTCCGCCTATTGGGAATGCATCTCCTGATTCAAACTGGTTCCCTGGATCTGGTACTAATGGTAATGATGCATTTGGATTTGCAAGTCCTAATGTTCCATTCAACTTAGCCATCCAGTGAATGTTTGCTGCAGCTCCATTTACAATGCCATAAGGCGTTGGCTGTGGATAGATGCCACCGCAATCTGCAAACCACGCTCCTCCCTGAATATAGCCAGCAGAGTTTCCTCCAACTACAAATCCGGAAGCTACACCAGGTGCAACTACTTCAATTGCTATATTGTTTGCGAAAAGCGCTACCGTTGCATCCAGAGGTACATTATGTGTAAGTCCGTTTCCTGCTCCACCGTTAAAGTTTGGTGCAGTGTTACTTCCTGTTCCTACCAAATTCATATCACCATAATTCAAATTCTGATTCGCCGCTGGTAATGGTGCAGTATATTCATATATATTTGCCGTTACCGTTGGGTTACCAATCGTTGACCAGATGATGAAATCCAGGCTCTCGATAAGTACAGGATCCGGATAACCTATCGTTGCAAGGTTAAACGCCTGTAAATGCGCCTGTGGGTTTGCTGTACATGCAAGTGCATTATTCAAACTCGCTTCTGAGAATGTATTATTATTCGTGATTTCTATCGGAGGTCCTCCTGGTAAAAATCCTAATACCGGTGTACATTCATCCAATGCAGTAAGGGCAAAATCCAATACTGCTGCACATTCTCCTGCATCCAGACTAATTGTCATATCGCCAGGACATTGGGTAAATACCGGTGGTGTGTTGTCTACTACTGTTACAGTAAACTGGCAGCCAAGTATCTGTCCGCTGTTTGAAATAATAGTATAGGTTACTATTGTTTCTCCTAATGGATAATGGTCTGATGCATCAACTCCGCCATTGTAATCATTTACAATAGTCATCAAATCACAGTCGCCTGTTACTTCCAATGGAGCTATATCTATCCATGCATTACAATCTAAACTTCCAGCATATGGATCAGTTGTAATTGTAATATCCGGTGGACACAATACCTGACATGCGCCACCGCCGCCGCCACCTGCTGGTGGGACGAAACATGCATCGATATTAAATGAAAAGGTTAGTGCGCCAGCTTGTGGAGAACTTGTACAGAAATATGATCCGTTTCCGCTTGTTAACGGGTTTTGTGGACCGTAAAGCTGATTCATATCTTCCGGACAGCCGTTGGCAGAACCATCTTCTGTAGTGGCTACGCCAATCGTTGAGCCGTTCCAGCCGTCTCCAAAAGATTCAAAGGTTCTTAGTTCTATATCGTTTCCCTGAGTAACGCACACTGTTGAAGTCGTTGCTCCTCCCTGATTGGTTGCATAACAGGCCAATTCTACACTGGCTGTTGCATCCCATAGAGACCAGGCGTTTTCTGTATCGAATGTTCCAGACGTATACGTTACCGTAACTTCTGTCTCGCCCGAGGGACATTGTGCTATAGCTTGAAACCCAAACAACGTCAGGAAAGCTAAACACAAAAATTGTGTAATTTTTATCTTTTTCATGAGATTAAAAAATTTTGGTTAATTGTAAATTGATAAAGACTATGTAGTCTTTAATTAAATAGTTAAAAAAAGGACAAAACTTTATTCACTTAAAAGTTCGTCAACAAAGTCTACTAAAGCAACAATTTCCTGCTTTACACCAGGATCCTGGCTTGCAATTGCAACACCCATACCACCTGCAGGCTCTAATTTTCCTTGTGGCTGGTTGTTATAAATTGCAGCACCAACTTCAGCTCCATTTTCAAGATCATAAACAATAAATTTGTAATAATGAATTTGGAAATAAAGGTCGAGTAATTCCTGAGTAGAAGCTCCTGGAATGTCCTCCTCTAATTGTACAACTTCTCCTTTAAGAAGGGTGATAGCTTCTTGATTGCTCACATACTGAGCAGTTGAGCTAGCCATACCCATAAAGAAGAAAACAACGGAAAATAAAAGGACCTTAGACCCTAGTATTCTCTGCATCATAAAAAACATTGTTTTTTTCATGAGATTAAAAATTTTGGTTAATAAAATATTAAATAAAATATGCATAATTGCCTGTTTTACAAGTAAGTATATTAGAATACAATAACTATAAATTTGTAAATGCAAACGAAGTTTGAGGTGTTCCTTTGATGCTAAAAAATCAAGAACATGATAAGCTAGATCCCTATTTTTTATGATATTTTTTTATCATAATAATTTGGATTGCATCATCAAGATGCACAGCGATGTAAGTCAGGAAAAATTACGGGAAATGTAAAAACCTCTTTGTTCATTTTGGATTATAGTTAATGTTTTTTGATTGAAAATTCGTTCCTAAGTTTCGATTGATCTTCAAGTAATCTGTATCTTTTATTCGCAAGAAAAAAGTACTTGAGTTGGACAAAAGAGCATAAACTGCCCTATTGATTTGTACCAGTCAATGTATAAACAGTATCCCTTTCGAGGATTCTGTTTTGATTAAATCAATAAATTTAAAATGAAAGCTAAATTGGATGGGGGATGCTTTCCGGATAAGAGTCTAGGAAGAAAAAAGATTTGATATATGTCATGGAAAAATAATCTTTAACACTCCTTCTGTCCTCTTTTTAACAGTAAGTTTAATCTATGTCATGTTTTTGTTTTAAGAATTATAATTTGTTACAAATAAGTTTTGGTATAAGTAGATTGTGGGATTTGGACATCAAGATATATTTAAAACTTGCATATACAAATATACGACATTGGACTCCAATTAAAATACCCAAAAAAAGGTATTTTTCTCATTAAAGGACATAAATATATATTCATGATTTTAAAATTTATTTTAATGGCTTCTAAAAGTATCATTCTTTATAATTGTATGTCTTAACAATTCGGGTAAAAAACATCAAAGAAAAAAAGGCCTCTCTCTGTCCGTCAGCTTTTCGTCAGGACAAGAGAGGAATTCCCAATTTATTGATTGTCAAAATTTTTAAATGTGCTATTGAACAATATGTGAGGAAATATCCCTGCTAATAGTCCAAAAGCATATTTTTCGATAATTAATGAGGGAATAGATCTTTTGTATTATTTACGGCTATTCAAACCCTGGTTTGATAAATAACCACATAAAAATTCAATATGAGAGCAAGGGGTATAAATACTTAAAAATATATTGGAATAGTTTTATTCGTAGAGTTAAAAACAAAAAAGAAAGCCTAGAGAAAGAATCGGATATGTTTTGGTTATTATAATTTGTTCGAATTCGTTTCCCAGGCTTCCAGCATAGTGTTTGTTTTTGTTGTAACATATAATTCAAAATATTGAACTATATAAAATAGAAAGATTTGTCCAAAGGAATAAAGTCGTTTTTTTTATTCCTTTGAATAAGACTTTTTTGCATCTCGAATAACCATTATCAAAAAAATAAATATCAGTGTTTTAAGTATCATGGGATTATGTTTAACAACAATTAAAATTAGTACACTTTCAATCTGGTACGATTTCTTTTTTATAAAAAGCCAAAAGATAAACTAAAGAATCATTGCCTACTACAACAAATTATCATTCTACTTAAGGCTTGAATATGGAGGGGAAGATTTCAAAAATATGGAAGGAAAGTCCTGAGAAAAATTAATTAAGAAAGGAAATTGGGTTAATTGTAATATAAATTCGTTTCTCAAACTTTCTTTAAATATTGTTCATAAAACCTGAAGGATATAGCTCAATTTAATATTTTGATTTTCAATATTTTACGAACTATTTTTATACTTATAAAATTAACAAACTTTAACATAAAAATCTTACCCAAAAAGTGGTATTTATCTCATCAAAAAATTGTTTAATGTTAAAAGATAAGCGAGCTAAATCAATTCCTATTAAAAAAAATTGCTCCACAACAGCACTCCTACTTCACTATTAACTTTTTAACCAATGATGTACCTGAAGGTGTAACCAACCGATAATAATAAAGCCCGCTTCTGTTAATTTCTTTTTTATGCAACACAACTTCATTATAGCCAACTACTGCATCAATTGTTGTAGAAGTAATTACCTGCCCACTAAGGTCGAAAATCGCTAATGTGCAAGTTCCATGATCAGGGATTTCAAACGCTATTTTTGTGCTTTCACTAAAAGGATTAGGATAGTTTTGATATAAAACTGCTGACTCGGCAGCAACATTTTCAGCTGCCGGAATATCATTATAATTCAGTTCGATATCCATTGTTTGTAGCTCCGGATTATATGCTTCAGCGTTGGTTAATTTTGAATTTAATTTAATTAAGTCTCGAAGTTCCATATTTTCCTTTGATTTAAATTTTAACCAAAACAATGGCGCTCCTTTTTCCAATTTTTCATTTTTTGTATTTATCCAATTGGTGGTTATTAGACCTTGTTTTAAAAAAGAAAAACCAAAGTTGTTTTCATCTACATCTTTTAAGCTTCCTTTTTCTATCCCCAAAAACGCTAAAGCCTGGGTATCAAATTCCAGTGTAAATTGATATCCAAGCAGCTCTTCAGCTTTTGATGCATTGATGGGAATAGAATATTCTTTTCCTGCCTCTAATTTTTGATCCGGAATTTTTAGAACCAGCGGAATTCCATCATCTCTGTGATCACTTTGATTAATTTGACCAGGATTGACATTGCCGTTTACATCGCCTATTTTAATTCCAACAAATTCAACACTTATTTCATCCTGACTAAAATCATTAAAGGTTTTAGTTTCAGGAAAAACGGTAAGAAACGGGTTGGTCAGATCTGGAAAAACGAATGAAGCTTCAACAAATCTCCACGATGTATTACTTGTAAAAACAGTATCAATTTGAAGAATTAATTTACTTAACAAAACCATGTCAAAAGCACTGATATTTCCAGATTTATTCACATCAGAAGCAATCATTTTGTAAGGCGAACTCAAGGGTTGAATTCCTAAAATATGGCGGCGAATAAAGATCAGGTCAAACGTTGAAACGCCATTTGATGCGGAAACATTTTTATGGGGAGTTATGGTGTAATCGGCTCCAAAAGGCAGCTCCGAAAATTCAAAATACCCTGTTGCGTCATTAACTATTGTATCTTCCGAATCACCACTTAACATTACATCGGTCAATTGAATTGGCTGGCCCGTCTCAGTCAAAATCAAGCCAGCAATCTTTCCAGATGGTAATTGACAAACAGCATTATTGTCCTGAATTGAAATAGTGGTTTCGCAAAAACTACTGTTGCCAGCTTCATCTGTAACGATAAGTTGCACCATCTGATCGCCCAACTCATCACACGTAAAAGTGTCTGGACTCACTTCAAAAATTAAATTATTTGTTTGAGTGCAATTGTCATAACTTCCATTGTTGATCATTTCGGGAGTAATAACAGCTATTCCATCCACATCCAGGCTTACAGCTATTTCTAAACAAATTGGTGTCGGAGCTTTTGCATCAACAACTACAACTTGCATGTTACAGGAAGTAGAATTTCCACAACCATCTTCAGCAAAAAAGTTAAAGTTGTGTACTCCCAGAGGGTAGAAACCACTTGCATTTTCATTAGTATTTTCAGCAAAAGGAGAATCGTTCGTAATTGATACTTCTGGATTGCAATCTATGGTTGTAGGGATTGGGATGTTAATAAAAACTCCATCACAGGTTGCTGAATGCATTCCAACAATAGTATCCGATGGACAGATAATAACAGGTGCTACCGAATCGCGGACTTCGATAATTTGAGTGTGTGACCAATATCCTTCATTAGTGCCACTATTTGGGTCGTAAACGCACCAATCAAAAACTTCCCATTCCCGTAAAATTGAATAGCAGGACGGTGAAATATTAAAAATATTATCGCTATGTGCTACGCTTGAATTTTCACAATCATCATTAAGAATTAGTGTTTCTCCTGTGACGCTTGCGTCAGTACTTGCAGCGCAATCGTATGTCACAAAATTTTCAGGGAAATATACTTCAATTAGGGTATTATCTTCAACATAAATCATTTGAACACAAACAGCACTATTTCCTTTTTTATCTAATACAGTCCAAATTCTTGTTATGCTTCCAACACTGCAAGAATTCAATTCAACAAAGTCACTATAATAAATGGTATCAATTCCACAATTATCATCGACTAAGGGTTCTCCGGTCAAATTCAAGTCATTGTAGTTTTCGTTACATTCGATATAAATATTTGAAGGGCAAGATATTACAGGGTTTATTTTGTCATCCACTGTTACATTAACAGCACATTCATTATAATTTCCAGAGGTATCCCAAACCCTTAAAGTGACTGGAATTGAACTTGAATCTACATCATTACAATAAAATTCGACAGTTGACCCATAGCTAACTCCATCTCGGCTGACAGCAATATTTTCCACTCCACAGTTATCAAAACTACTATCGTCAAAAGAGGATGCAAAAACCACCGCAGAACCAAAATTATTCAAATTAACAACAATATCTAAGTCACAAATTGGCACCGGTGCAACGTCATCAACAATAGTCACTGTCATGTTGCAAGAAGAAATATTTCCGCACAAATCCTGTGCAGTATAAGTCACTAAATGATCACCTATCGGTATATTAAAAAACGGACCATAACCACTTCCAAAACTCCACGTTGCTCCGATTGAAAACCCGGAACAATCATCAATAGCTGAAGCAAAAGGAAGAATTACCGTTGCATCACATGATATTGAGGAGGTTCCAATCGTAATATCTATCGGACAAGTTATTTCCGGTGGAGTTGTATCCTTGACTTTTATAACCTGAACCTTTAATGTAAAGTCACTTGAACAATAGTCAATAGCTGTCCAGGTTCTAAGTATTTGATAACTTGCAGGTGAACACAGCTGAATAACCTGATCGGTATACGATACAACGATTTCACAATTCCCTCCAACTTCTATGACTTTTCCATTAATTGTAGGTTCACCTGTGAGGGTAAGATCCATAGGGTCATCGTTGCAATCAAGTGCTGGCAAAACAAATCCATCTCTGTGTTCCGGAAAATCAATGTCATAAATAGTTGCTCTTTTTAAATAGATCGTTTGGACACTAGTTCCTGTATTTCCACTCTCATCCAAAACGGTCCAAGTCCTTTGTATCTGGCTGGTTATTGTATCATTTCCCTGTGTTGCAAAACAAGGAAGATCACTAAATTCATCTGAATAATTAAGATCGGAGTTTGAAAAAGTAGAGCAATTATCCCAGGTTAAAGGAAAACCAAGATCGTCAGGATGTGTTGACTCAATGCAAAGGACAATTGTATCAGAACAATATATAACAGGTTTTATTTTATCTTCTACATTTATGATTGTAGAGCAAGAATTCCCATTTGAAGTTTTTGTAACTGTTGCAATCATTAGCATTCCAGCGTAATCGCAAGTCAGCACATTTCCTATCGAATTACCTTGCGGATCGGTAATATCAACTGTAAAATCATTGGGATTGCAGCTTTGATCCTGAAGAAGAATTGAAGGTGAGATTACAGCCTGACCAAATTCATCAAGTGAAATATTGAGATTGCTTTTGCAAGAGACAACGCAGGCATTTCCTTTGGGTATAAACGTAACAAACAGGAAGATTACAAGCGCTAGAAAGCGGTAATCTAATCGACAATTGCAAACGGCAAAAAATTTAATCCAACTCTGTTTAACTGGAATAAATTTCATTTATTAGTTTTGATCGAAATTCTGTCCTACGTTCCTTTTAAAATATCGTAAAATCCTGAATTTCAGTTATATAACTGAAAATTACAATGAGGGAGTTTTTCCTTTTTCGTTGATTTTTAAAACCAAATAGCATTAGAAAAGTCTATGAGGGAGTTACAATTATGGGGAATTCTGATACCTTTCAGATTGGGGAACAGTGAAAGATTAGTTTGGCAAACCACTGAAGTTTTGGTAAATAAATTCTAATGAATTGCCTTTTTGGTGGAGGGAGCTGTTGTGAAATTTTAGTCGTTTCCTAAGATCAAAAAGCAATAAGTTATGCTTTTTTCATTCTTTAAAATTACCAATATCCTGTGTAGCATTCAATACCAGATTAGCGGTATATAAAAACTTATCATTTTTCTTAATATGTATTTTTTTCTTAAACATAGACTACAAACACCAATATCAGATCAATTTTCCAACTTTAGTCCATTGGGAATTTTTCTAATACTGGAATAGAAGTTGAACACATTTTTGATATAACAGAGAAGCCCCCCTCTAATTAAGTAGAGAGAGGCCATCCCAAAAACCAATTGTTAAAGGACTTCTTTTATTTCTTTAGATTTCTCTGTTATTTTTATTGTCTGTATTTTGCAGAACGGTCGTAATTACCAGCAGCTCTATTAAATTCAAAGTTAATGGTAATCTCATGAGAGCCGCCATTGTACTTTTGAAAGTCGCCCATATATACATCATAAGTATATACAAACCTCAAAGAACTATATTTTGTCCCAACAGTAATTCCAATATTACCACCAGTTCCGGCGCGATAGGTTAAGCCTGTGATAAGTTGTTCGTTTAAGAAAGTAGCTAACAAATTAAGGTCAGTCTGAAAGTCAACATTTCTCACGTTTTTCAAGACGATGGAAGGCATAAGTTTAACTTTTGAGTTATTAAGCTCAATTTCACCACCAACATTAAAAATATAGTATTTAAAAAGGTCACCTCCGCTTTCTGAGTCTAATTTATTTCCAATCAATCCGGGAGCTGCAATTCCAAAGTACAATTTTCTTTTATAAGAACCATAAAGGCCAACAGAGGCATCAAAATCACTCACACCATTCATTGCATCTTCAATTGCCATGTCCCCGATATAATCTTCATAAAAATCACTGTTTGATATGGAATTACTCAATTGCATTCTGTGCCATTCAGTCGATAAACCAAAAGACATATCAACGTCTTTGATCTGAAAACGGAAAGCATAAGAAAGTTGTGCCCGATAACGAACAAGAGAAGCGACATTCTCAGAATAAACCATTGCACCAAGTCCAAGACGATTACCAATTGGTCCGTTAAAACTCAATGCATAAGTCTTTGGTGCATCCGGAAAACCAGCCCAGGAAGATCGAAGATTAATAAATAGTTCGTAGTACTCTGGATCAAAGCCTGTTGCTGCAGGATTTATTAAAACAGGATTAAATGTGTATTGCATAAAAACTGCTTCCTCCTGTGCGATAGAAGTGTTGCAAAAGTAAACAACCGATATTAAAAGTATAATTATTTTTTTCATTTTTCGAGAATTATTAGTTTTTGGGAATTGAATTATCTAAGTATTGTAATGGATCCTTTGACTCTGTTTGTCTTGTCTCCATCTTCATATTCAAACACGAAAAAGTAAGCACCTTCTGGAACATCCTCTCCGGCTTCATTAACACCGTTCCAGGTATTATCATAATTTGTAGCACGGTAGACCAACTGCCCCCAGCGATTGAATATTTGTAAAGTATTATCAAACTTTTCAGCACAACGAATGATGAATTCAGTGTTTTTACCGTTCCCATTAAAGGAAAGCACTTCTTTTGCAGAAAAACATTCTCCACCCTGTACCACTTCACCTTGTGCGATTACGATACAACCATTTGCATCTTCAACTCTAACCGCATATTCTCCTGTCGGTAATTTGTCCGCAATTTGTGTATTCTGAGTGTTATCATCATTCCACAGGTAAGTATACATTGGTGTTCCACCTTCTACATCTGCTTCTAAGCTTCCTGTAGCGCCTCCACTTGATGGAGTGGCAATGATATTTACAACCAACGGATCTGGTTCAGTTAATGGAATAGTCTGAACTGTAAATAATCCACTTATATCGGTAACAGTAATTGTATAATTTCCCGCTGATAAGCCAAAAGCGAAAGCAGTTTGATTAGTCATATCGTGACTCCACTTATAAGAATAATCACCGTCGCCACCCTGAGCAGCTACTTCTATAGATCCATCAGCATCTCCATTACAAGAAGGGCTTTCGATTGTAAGGTCAAGAACCAATACATTTTCTAAAAGATTTACAGTCAAAAATACCTGACATCCATTATCATCTGTTACTGTTACGGTATAAGTTCCTGCCGGTAAACCGCCAATATTTTTTGTAGTAATTCCATTGTAATTCCACATATATTGGTATCCACCCCAGCCACCTGAAACGTTTATAGTAATCGAACCATCACTCATATTCTCGGTTGGTTGAGTAATGACATTGGTTGAAACTGTCAGAGCAGATGAAGGTCCATTTATCATTATATTTTGTGCTACAGTCGTATTATTTGCAGCATCAGTAACTGTTACGGAATAAGTTCCTGGACAAAGATCACTTTGATCCTCATTTCCCCAACTGTAAGTATAAGGAGTAACACCTCCTGTAACTGTAATATCTATTGAACCATCACATTCACCAAAGCAAGAAATATCATTTACTTCTTCTACGCTTACTGCAAGACCCAGATTTAAATTAATATTGCTCAACACCTGTGTACATCCATTTCCATCAGTAACCGTAACCGTATAAGGAGTGGAAGGTCCAAAATGACATAAGTTTGTCTGATTCATATTGGTGCTTCCATTATTCCAGAGATAAGTATGAGGAGAAGTGCCTCCACTTGAGGAAATATTGATCGCTCCATTAGGATTTGTACAAGTTGGATCAGTATTGTTGAAAATGCTATCTACTTCAATAATAATGGGATCAGGTTCACCAATTTCAAAAGAATGAACTATAACCGACGTTGGATTTCCAGAATCTTGAATGGTGACAATATGATCTCCTGGTGGTAGATTATAAAAACATACATTTCCATCAATGCTAAGTATTGGAGGTACTCCACCATTTACAAGATTGAAAGTATAGGGTTCACAACCTCCGAAAACCTCAATACATACACTACCGTCATCTCCGCTATTACAAGAAACATCTTCCTGAATTGAATTGGCGACAACCAATGGTGGCGGTAAAACTTTGAAAGGACTTGTAGTACTCGATAAGAAAATACAACCATTTGCATCAACAATAGTTACATTATAATTTCCTTTACAAAGGTTGAAAATATCTTCACTCGTTGCTCCATTATTCCATTGATAAGTATAAGGTTGTGTTCCCCCCATCACTACAATATCAATTGAACCGTTGCAACCGTTTCCAGTTTCGTTAACAATATTAGCTTGCTGAATCGTAATCGCTAATGCCTGGTTAACCACAATACTTGAAATAATATTCGTTCCATTAGCATCCGTGACAGTTACACTGTACGTTCCTGCATAAAGATTTATCTGGTCAGGTGAAGTACCTGCGATATTCCAAAGATATTCATAAGGGGCTATTCCTCCAGTTACCGTTAAGTGAATTTCACCGTCATTGCTCCCAAAACAGGAAACATCAACTACATTTGCAATCACATCCATATCACCATCCACTTCAAAGGTTTCAATAATCTGACATCCTTTTGAATCAGTAACCGTAACTGTATAAGTCCCTTGAGAAATACCCGAAAGATCTTCTGTCATAGCGCCAGTATTCCAAAGATATGAATAAGCTGTCGTACCACCCGAAACCGTTATATCAATAGCTCCATCCATATTAGTCCCAGTCTCGTTGGTAACAACTCCTGAGACTGATAATACTGCAGGTTGGGTTACAGGGATAGGACCTTCAACTTTTGTACAACCTCCGGCTCCGGTAATTGTAACAAAATAAGTACCTGCACATAGATTGGATTGATCTTGTGAGGCTCCACTATTACTCCAATTGTAGGAATATCCGCTGTTATTACCGGAAATAATTAAATCAATTGCTCCATCACATTCTCCATTACATGAAACCATGGTTGGGTTGCTAGAAATTGTAGCCGTTGCAACGGTATAAGTTTCTACTATCGATTCTGTTCCAGATGTTATTGTAACTGTATAATTTCCTGTTACCAGGCCGGTAATATCTTGTGTTAGCGCAGCTGTACTCCAAAGATAAGTATAACTACCAGTGCCGCCAGAAACGGTAATATCAATAGCGCCAGTTGCTTCGCCACTGCAAAGCACATCGGTGATTAAAATATCTGTAACTTGAAGAGGATCCATATTACAATCCACGGTTTGTTTTGCATTAGTCAAGCTATAAGCATCTAGTACACCACCTGGTTCTTGCAATATTTCAACCGGATTGGTTGGTGGATTATCAAGAAAATCAACATTACTACTTGATCCATTATTTCCAAGCAATACGAATCGCATTTTATAAATTACGGTACCATCAGGGATTGTCTGTGGATCTATGGTAGGTTCAACCCATGCAATTCGAAGAGTATTTGCATTGAATTGGTTAAATTGACCACCTGACAAACCACTTAAATTGAAACCAGTTACACCAACATACTCAAGCTGTAAATTGTCCCACTGCACATCATATTGCATGCTAACAATATCATTAAAGTTATTTACCGAAACTTCAACTTCAATGGTATCTCCAGTACAACCAAATTCATTGGAAAGCACCAAGCCAAATAATCCTTCACCGGTTACATTAACTTCTCCTGGCATTGTTGTTAAAGGAACTTCCATCGCACTTCCCCCATTATCCTGAGCAGCTTCTATTGGTGTAGGATCATCAGTAAATGAAACCGGGCTCGATTGGCCTACCGTCCCAACCACAATAAACCCAACACGATATATTACTGTATTATCAGAAACAGTAACTCCCGCAGCCAAAGGATCATCCCATAAACAACTAAGTTTACCATTATCGACCAATGGTGGGCTTGTGTTAAAAGTAGGAGAACCCGGAAGATTTCCTGTCAACTGTATTTCATAAAACTCTATTATCAAAGGATTCCAGGCCATGCTATATTGCATGCTTAATATATCTGTAAAGTTTTGAACACTTACGTCCACATAAACAGTATCACCAGGTTGCCCTGATTCAAATTCAGCTAATACCGTCAAAGCACTACCTAAATCACCTGTGATTTTAACTTCTCCACCAATACTTTCCAGGCCTATATTATTTCCTCCTGAATTTTCGTCAATTACTTCAATTTGAGCCAGGTTTCCATTAATAAGTAAAGAATCTGTCGAACCTCCTGCACCTATTGCTGTAAAGCAAATAGAGTAAATTACCGTTTCATTTGGAACCGTAACCCCTTGGCCCATTGGCTCATTCCATGATAAGGTTACAAAACCATTATCAGACATTGTTGTTCCAAAATTTCCGGAGCTTAAATCCTGAAGATTTATATTTTGAATTTCGTCAAACTGCAAGATGGCCGGGTTAAATTGCATTGTATATTGCATACTAACAATATCTGTAAAATTACATACAGAAACGTCGAGACAAACCTGTTCTCCTGTATCTGCAGAATCACTTTCAACTAATAGCCCAAACCCGCTAAAATTACAGGTCAGGCCACCACCACTGCCACCGCCATCGATATCCAGTGTTACGTCAAGAAAAATTACTGAACCCGTAATTTCCTCTATTCCGCCACCTGTATCCTGTGTGACTTCGATGCTGGTTGGGTTTCCAGTAAATAACACATCTGTTGACACCGGAGCCGTTGCTACAACATCAAAAGTAATGGTGAATAAAACGGCACCATCTACTAAGGATTGAGGATTAGCTAATGGATCTGACCACAAGGTGCTCAGTTTACCAGTTCCAGTCATGGTAGTACCAAAATTACCCATAGCCAGACCTAATTCAGGATTGAAGTTGCTAACTGATACATAGCTTAAATGGCTGACATTCCAATTAACAGAATACTGATAACTGGTAATATCTGTGAATCCATCAACTATGACATCGACCGTAATTTGTTCACCTAGACCAGGTGCTTGATTTGAAGGGGAAAAATAAAAAGTTGGTTGTGCATTTATCGACAAAGTGATAATCAAAAACCAAACTGTTGCTAGAAGAGCGTATATTTTACTCATTTGTCCTTGGAATTTGGGATGTTAGGAAAAATTTATCGTACTAAGACCATTTTATTAGTTAAAGAAAAAACATTGGTTCGCATTTCATAGAAATAGATGCCTGCTCCAGGCAACTTATCTTCAGTTAATTTGACACTATTTACACCTTCTAAAAAGTAATCCTTTAAGGAATAAATTAATTTGCCATTTATATCATAAAAGTAAAATTCAACCTCATTACTTTGCTTCAAATCAAATCGTATAACAGATTGACTATCAAAGGGATTAGGCTCATTTTGGTATAATGTAAAATGTGCATTCGACTGAACATTTAAAGAAGGTTTAGTGCTCAGCGGACCTAAAACTGTAATCATTCCATCTTCATTAATTACCGGTAAAATATTTCCATCTAAATCAGAAAATTCGATAAATGTTGGATCATCAGTTATTGCAACTGCACTAAATGAATCTGGAGCTCCGATTACTTTAAAATCAAGGGAAAATACAGATGTGCTATCATCCAGAGTTACCCCGGCAAATTGATTGTCTACCCAATAAGTAGTTATCTTGCCCAAGTGAGAAGCATTTGTTCCAAAATTTGCTATCGTGTAATCTGAAAGAACATTAAGATTGCTTATGCTTTCAAACTGGAGAACATCTGGATTCCAGTTTACTGAAAACTGCATACTTTGCATGTCAACAAAATCAATAACTTTAAAATCTAAACTAATGGAAGATTCCGGGTCTACAGTTTCTGTTGGAAAAAAGATGGTAGGTTGTGCCGTAATCGGCACAACGAACCACAATAGCAAAGCAAAATATAACAGTATATCTTTATTCATATTCATCAATTGGTTGATTGTTCGATCTGTTTGATCTTACGAGGAATGTCTCATAAAATCTTTGCGATCGACAATAGTTATTTTAACTAAAGAGGGGGTAATTTTATCATTATTCGGGAAAATCGGAAACGCAGTATTTAAAGCATTGCTCACCATTTGTAAAATAGCTTTTAACACACTATTTCTTTTCCCTTGTGGATTGAAGGTTCTTTTTGTATTCATGTTGAGATTAATAATTTGTCTAAATACTTTTTCTGATTATTGCATATAATAGTAAACCCCAAACCAATAATTTCCTTAATATCCATTTACTATCTTATGATAGGGGATAAAAAAATAATTTGTGCATACAAATGTTTTGCACAAGGAAAATGGTTTGTCTGAAATTTACCCGCTAAAATGCAATCAGGGGAGAAAAGCTTTTATATTTTAATTAGATTTTGATATGTTCTAATATAAAAACCTGGATAAGTTTAAATTGCAGGACTTGTATTTCAGTTCATGGGATTTAGCTAAGTTAGAACTTAAGCTAATTCACGATTTTGGATTTTTCAATTAAATTTGCTTTGAATATTTTTTTAACAACTTAGTAACACAAAGATAAAGGATATAAAATTCTCATTTCTACCCAAAAATCGGTATTTTTCACATAGGCAAAAAACGAATATTAGTCACTCGTTATTTAAAAAACTCTTTAAAAGACATGTATAATTTTTAATTTATTAAAAAATAGCTGTCACAATTCTGCCTGCTTAATTTTCTTGAAAAATGATAAAACAGCACATGAAATATTTAAACAGTTGACCAAACATGCTGCTAATCAGTTTTTTATAAATTGTTTTTAAAAATCATTGTATTTCATTGCCATCATTCGTAATTCTAAACATGAAAATTTTACACTCAAACATTTTCCATTTAAACATATAAAGTAAACACCTATTTAGTGAAAAAAAATTACTCAAACCATATTTCATTCAAAGAAATGAATCTGTGTATAAAAACTTTTTGATCAGAACTTTTTACCAATAAAAGCCAAAAAAATCAATGCGTTAGCTTTAGCTATCAATTATTTTTTACCCTGCTTATTTAAACAATCAGGAGCTCAATTGATTATAGGCCCAGATATTTTTTAAAGAAAAAATAGGAAAGCAGGAAAATAGTTGAAACAATACTACTTGAGCAGTTAAGCTATAACAAAACGAATTAATTAGACGAACAGAATAGGCATAATCAGATGATTAGAATCCGCATAATAATTCAGAAAGATTGAAAGGAAAATTAAAGAGAAAGATTAGATCAAACTATTATCATAGGCAATTTTAATAAGCCCGGCTGTGTTGCTAACACCAAGTTTTCGCATGATGTTTTTCCGATGTACACTTACTGTTTGATCGCTGATAAAAAGTTCTTTAGCTATTTCTTTGTTGCTTAAAGCTAACGAAATGAGTCGCAGTATTTCAAACTCTCGTTTGGTAAGATTTGATTTTTTAATAAACTTATCTTCAAAATGGTAAGCATTGTCACTTTTTCGGGATGCTTTACTCCCTAAAGAATTTAGGCTAACTCCTTTTCCAAGAAAAGTACGTCCATCCAAAACTTCTATTATTGCTCTGACAAGTTCTTCTTTTCCACTACTTTTTAACACATATCCATCCACGCCTGATTTAAAAGCAGATTTAACAATTTTAGATTCATCATACATTGTAAGTGCCAATATTTTCAAATCGTCATATTGATCTCCAATAGCATCCAATACATCCAGTCCATCTCTTTCTGGCATATTAAGGTCTAAAATCAATAAATCGGGAACATTTTTCTTCAAAATAGAAATCAATTCCTCTCCATCATTAGCTACATCAATCAGAGTAATATCATAACCGCTAATGTCATTTAAGATTGACTTTAAACCCGTTATAAAAAGTTGGTGATCATCAGCTATTACGACGTTTACGTGTTGCATTTAAAATTATGTTTGTAGTCATGGGATGAATCAGGTTTATATTTTTATTATATATGAACCTGAAATATTACTTTAGATTTCTTTATAATCGAATGGAATCATTCGCACAGAAATCCGCATTTATCCTAATAAATTAAGGATACATAGCAGTTATCGATACTGCAAAACCGATGCCATTATCTGAATTGTCAAAAGTATTAATAGAAACTGCTGCTTGAATAGATCCGACTCGCAATTGCGCGATCAAAATCTTATTCTAAAGAATAGGTAATTAAAAAAATTTCAACGGGTTATGAAATTTTACACATCCTGATGAAACTAAACAGTTTTGGGTGAAGTTTGAGATTTCTCTTTGATTAATGTGTAACTATTGCTTAGAGGAATAGCAAAGATAGAAAAATTCCTTTAAATTCTTGATAATAAAAACTAAGCTTTAATCTTCTTTATTAATATAAGAATTGGATTCCATCAATTTGCTTTCGTTATTATAATTTACGACATAGTCAAATCCTGGCTGGATAGAGTATGCACCATACTCTCCTTTTTTGTTGACTGCCAAATATCCAACCTGAAATTCGCCGTAATTTTGTTTCCTGGCAATTCGCATTACTGCTTCTTTGCAAGCTTCACCTGGGCTCATCCCTTGCCTCATCAACTCAACTACTAAAAATGAACCTAATGTTTTTAACACCGCTTCGCCCATGCCGGTGGCTGTAGCTCCTCCAACTTCATTATCCACATAAAGCCCAGCGCCTATTATCGGCGAATCTCCTACCCTGCCCTGAACCTTATAAGCTAATCCGCTAGTCGTGCACGCGCCTGAAATATCACCATTTTTATCAATGGCAAGCATTCCAATGGTGTCATGATTTTCAATATTTATAATGGGCTTATATTTTGATTCCTTTTTCCATTCTTTCCACTCCTTTTTGGAGTCTTCAGTGAGTAGATTTTCTTTTTCAAAGCCATTTTCAAGTGCAAACTTTAGGGCACCTGACCCAGCTAAAATAACATGAGGAGTGTTCTCCATTACTTTTCTGGCAACTGAAATCGGGTGTTTAATATGCTGTAAAAAACAAACTGACCCTGCATTCCCGTTTGAATCCATAATACATGCATCAAGCGTTACATTTCCATCACGGTCAGGCCGCCCTCCATACCCAACAGAAGCCTCATTCGGATCTGCCTCAGGAACTCTAACCCCAGCTTCAACAGCATCCAAAGCTGATCCATTTTTTTCAATAATCGACATTGCCGCTAAATTTGCTTTTTGGTTTTCCCAGGTGGAAATAACTATAGGAAATCCACTGTTCATTGCGCCATTTGAAGTTTGGTTTTCTTCTGTTTTTGAATTAACACAGGAAGGAGTCAATACACCAATCGCTACTCCTAATGAACTGATGACTGAACGCGATAGAAATTTTCGTCGTGAAAACATTTTCTTTTTTTAAGATGTAATATTAAATTTTAGCAGCTAATCGAGAACCCTGATCAATTGCTCTTTTTGCATCAAGCTCCTTTGCCTCTTCGGCTCCTCCAATGATATGTATAATTAAGCCAGCTTCTAAAAGTGGTTGTTCTAATTCTTTTAAAGGTTCTTGCCCGGCACAAATTATAATATGGTCGACTTGCAATAACTCTTGTTTGTTGTCTCTTAAAAAATGTAAACCCTCGTCATTGATCCGCTGATATTTGACAGAGTTGATCATTTTTACTTTTTTCATTTTGAGACTTGACCGATGAATCCAACCGGTTGTTTTTCCGAGGCCGCTTCCAGGTTTTCCTTTTGAACGTTGTAAAAGGTAAATTTCTCTGTGAGAAGGCTGAGGTTTTGGCTTTGCAACTGCTCCCCGGTTTTTGTATTCCATATCTACACCCCATTCTTTTAAAAATTCAGGAGTATTTAAACTTGGAGATTCACCTTCCTGTGCAAGATATTCGGCTACATCGAAACCAATTCCACCAGCACCGATAATAGCTACCTTTTTCCCAACCTTTTTTTTGTGTTTTAAAACATCCACGTAGCTCAACACTTTTGAATGATCAATTCCTTCAATATTCACTTTTCGTGGATTCACTCCTGAAGCGATGATAATTTCATCAAAATTTTGCGTTTTTAAAAAGGAAACATCCACCCTTTTTTTCAAAAAAAGCTGGACGCCATGGAGCTCAATTTGTTTTTTAAAATAGCGTAAAGTTTCATAAAATTCTTCCTTGCCAGGTACTTGTTTTGCCATGTTAAACTGGCCACCTATTTCGTTGTCGGCCTCATAAAGATGGACTTCATGACCTCGCTGTGCCGCAATTGTGGAAAAAGCTAAGCCTGCTGGGCCAGCACCAACAACCCCAATTTTCTTTTTTACTTTTGCAGGTAAATATTTAAGTTCAGTTTCGTGGCAGGCACGAGGATTGACGAGGCAACTTGCCGTTATATTTTTAAAAACATGATCCAAACAAGCTTGATTGCAACCGATACAGGTGTTGATCTCATCAGCTCGGTTTTCCATGGCTTTTTGCATAAAATCTGCATCAGCCAAAAAGGGTCTCGCCATCGAAATCATATCTGCATGCCCTTTGGTGAGGATGTCTTCAGCGACTTTTGGCGTGTTGATTCTATTGGTTGTAATTAATGGAATTTTTAGTTTTCCCATCAAACGTTTTGTCACCCAGCTAAAGCCACCACGAGGAACCATGGTCGCAATAGTCGGTACGCGGGCTTCATGCCAACCAATGCCTGTATTAATAATCGTAGCTCCTGCAGTTTCGATTTCTTTCCCTAAATATTCAACTTCTTCCCAGTTACTTCCATCATCAACAAGATCTAGCATGGAAAGCCGGTAAATAATTATAAAATCTGTTCCGACAGCTTGCCGGATTCCTCTGACAATTTCGAGTGGAAAGCGAATTCGGTTCTCAAACGAACCACCCCATGCATCCGTTCTTTTATTGGTTTTTGAAACGATAAATTGATTGATCAGATAACCTTCTGAACCCATGACTTCTACGCCATCGTATCCCGCTTCTTTTGCCAAAACAGCAGCTCGGATAAAATGATTGATGGTTTTTTGAACTCCCCGTTTTGATAATCGCCAGGGTTTGAATGGACTAATTGGCGATTTGATAGAAGAAGGTGCTACCGCTAAAAAATGGTAGCCATACCTTCCAGCGTGAAGGATTTGCATACAAATTTTCCCACCTTCAGCATGAACACGATCTGTAATTAATTTATGCTTTTCTGCCTCTTTCTTTGATGTCAATTTTGCAGAGAAGGGAGCTACCCAACCTGCTCGGTTTGGAGCGATTCCACCAGTTACAATTAACCCAACGCCACCTTTAGCCCGTGCACCAAAATAGGCCGCCATTTTTTCAAAACCATTTTTAGTTTCTTCTAAACCAGTATGCATTGAGCCCATTAATACACGGTTTTTCAATTGTGTAAATCCTAAGTCAAGAGGTGTAAAAAGTTTAGGGTAAGGATGGTTTGGCATACTTTAAAAAATAATTGGTTCTGAAAAAATCCAGAACCAATTATAAGGAGAAATATTTGAAATCTTAATATTTAATAGGTCTTAATTGTTATTTTCAATCAAGATCATTTTCTTCGTTGAGCTACCAAAATCAGAATTTAGCTGATAATACAAAACCCCGGAAGTTAATAATTCACTTCGGTCAAGGCTTATCAAGTTAAATCCTCTTGGAAATCGCTGGCGAATCGTTTTGATTTCTTTTCCTGTTAAATCAAAAATCTTCAACTCTGCAATTCCTGATTCTGGAAGATTAAAACCAATTGTCGTATGCTGAGCGAATGGATTGGGCTGATTCTGGAATAATTCAAAAGCAGTTGTTGTTTGAATTGTTTTATTAAAATGGAGTTGAACATCCAAATAATCGAGTCCTTTGGTGTAAGCTTCGGCATCTAAAAATCGTTCGTCAAGACTCAAAGCCTCGCTAAGCAATCCATCTTTTCTAGCCTTAAACTGAAGTGTAAAAACAATTCCACCAAAATCTGTTTCAAGTTCAGCATCCCAACTTGTCGTAATCGCATTTTCATTCTTTTGAATACCAAAATTAGCTGCTGAAAGATTATCCAACTCTCCTGGAATGATATCTTCAAATGACAAATACCCCTCATTATAATTTAATGCAAACTGGTAACCGGCAATATCCTTAAAATCTGCTGCTTTTATAGCAACGGAATAAGTTTCCCCTGCTTCCAATTCGCGATCTTCTGTTTCAAAAATTAAAGAGCCGACAACGTCATTCCTAGAGTCAACATCATTAAAAGCAGCCGGATTAGCGCTGCCATTTACATCACCCACTTTTATTCCAACAAAATCGATCTGAGTATCTTCAGGAAAATAATTTACCTCCAAAGATTCAGGAAAAGTCTCTGCCAAAGGATTTGCAGGATTTATAAAAACATATTCGCTAGACACAAATCTCCAAGAAGTATTGGATGTAAAGGTGTCCTGAAGCGTTAAAATCACCTTTCGCATATCAACCAAATCACTTGCCGAAACAGTTCCTGATTTGTTGACATCTGCAGCTATTATTTTATACGGCGAATCTAATAACTGCAATTGCAAAATATGTTTTCTCATTAAAATTAAATCAAAGGTGCTTACACCATTGCCGTGATTGGTATTTTTCTCGGGGATTACTTGAAAATGCTCGCAAGTGGTCAGGTCTTCGACTAAATATTCTCCGGCATCTTCAGTAAGGTCCGTTCCAACCAATTGTTGATTTTCTAAATCAATTATATCAAGGGAAACTCCTTCGACATTACCGCTGTTTTCATTTTGTATCACTCCGGAAATTGAAGCCATTGGTGCATTTGCTACGCAAATGGAATCGTGGTTCATCGCTTTGAACACATTCATTTGCATAACGGTGACGCCTGTATTTCGCATGATAATATCACGAAAGGTTGTGTTTTTTATTTCATCAATTTCTTCCTGCGATAATGCCGTGTCATTTTCATAATAAAATCGATCTCCATCTCTCAAAGCCAGAAATTGCAGGTCCATGATTTCCATGATCGTTTCACCAAACAAAGCACTTTGCATATGCTCTTCAGCCAACATTCCAACCCAGGCATCAATTTCATTTATATCACCGTATAGATTTTCCATAGCCGCAGCAATCTCCGGATCAGAATTAAGTTCTATAAAAGAAGCATAAGGTGTAAGGCCCAAATCCTGCCGAATCGTATTAAAATCTGCCAAACCTCGTTCTCTTCCCCTATTGATGTTTATCGCTGCCAAATCTAGCCCACCAACTCCTGATTGAGGTGGACCAAACAAAAAATTTCGAACATCATCAATCACTTTGCAATCCATATCTTGCTCAATTTGTGTCGCCATGCCTTTAAATAAAGGATCGACTCCTCCTGCATTCAATACCTCCAAAGGGTTGAAAAAGGAATTTTTCAAAGCGATGTTTCCTTCGGGAATGGTGTTTCCATCATTATCCATTCGAATCACAAGGCTGTTTAAAAGCGTATGCCCCATACGAAACGCAGCTGCTGAAAAAACATTTGAAATATTCGGATTTAAGGAAGGATTATAACCTGCATAAGAAGGCAAATATACGCCCATTACAGGAAGCCATTCATCAAAAACGATGGAAGCAATATATCCACTGTTTATTTTTCGGGCATATTGGTATAACTCTTCATCAGTCCAATTCGGGTACTCAGCGATTAGTTGATCACAAAGCCGATTATGTTCTCTTACAAAAAGCGTATGAAATGAAGTTAGTAATAGATTTTCATTTGCACGTGCATCTCCTGCCACAAACAGTTTGTCGTTCATTGGATTTTCGTTATCCATATGCGGAGCATTAGGGTCAACTGGATCATTCAACTCCCCGGTCGTTGTGTTAAAAGGAAGCAGATCCCCAGAAGATGTTCTCAACTTTCCATCCACAAAAGACCGCAAATAAGCTGCTCTGATTTCATCAGAACCATAAACTCCTGAACCATCAATCCACGATGTTATATTGTTAGTATAATCACGAGGATTCAAAATATCTGTACCAGTTCCTTCTACTTTTTGAGATCGGAACATAAAAATATTTATGTTTGGAAAAGCTCCGCCAGGATTAAAGTATTGATCCGCGAAATTTACAGGAATATGAACCGGTTCGCTGGGGTCATTGCTAATGCTGGTAATATCGTGATCGATGAATTGACCAAATACCCAAGTGAAATCACTCAGATTTAGAGGATCCATCAATAAGCTATCCTGTGCAAATAATTCATTGCTGATAATTCTTGGGTTGGGTCTTGTGAGTCCTCCCGGAGACGAATATCCATCTGTAAATCCATAAGAAGTGATCCACTGTATCTCTGCTCCTGCAGCACCTAGATTTTCATCTTGTTGGTTGTTCATTGAACCATCAATGGTTCTGTTTTGGCTACTGCCCTGGAAAAAAGAAAACATCAGAACAGCAATACAAAAAAGTAATTGTTTCGACATAGCCTATAAGCTTTTTAGTTCATGGGTTTTTTCAATATTCCTAAACTATCCAAACTACGGTTTTGGGAAAACAATCTGGGAGGGATATTAATGAGTTACAAATATAGTTATTTTCGAGATTGTCTGCACAAATAATTTATAAAATCTGCTATGTTTTAGTGTATCAAATTCAATCTAACTTTTCCAAAATACCATTTCCTAAGGATTGTTTATAAAGTATAAAAAATTGCTTTTGACTTAAAAAAAATTGAAATCTTGAATAGATATTATTAAAAAACTGCTTTAAAGTTGTGTTAAACAAAAACGAAAACGCCTTAAAATTTAACATAATTGAGCTTTCATGTTTTAAAATGTTGGTTTTTCTTTTCTGATTTTCAAACAACTCTTTAAGTCACTAACAATCAATAACTTAATGAATAAAACATTAGTTTATTTTTTCTCATAAAGCCAGTTCAAAACCCTTCTTTCCCTTTTCCCAAAGTCTTAAAATTTTTCGGAACCAAAATTTTACTGTGGCATAGTAACTGATACTTTCAGGTATTAGAAGAGTCTTATAAACAAATCCCTTTACACCCAAAACCATTATTAATTATAAAGCTTAAAACCCATTTATTAAACCTTTACAATTCTTCGCTATGAAAAAGTCAATCTTAAAAATAGCCCTCATCCTGACCATGACGAGTATATTTTCAACAATATTCGCACAGGTTTCAACTTACGAAAGACAGCCTGGTTACTGGACCTTAGGTCTAAATGGTGGTTTTGCATACCAGCAAAGTGATGTACCCTCTGTTCTTGATGGATATGGCCTGGGACTTACCTTAGCTAAAAATTTATACTACCGGCCAGGTGCTGGTTTGGCTTTTGACTTAAGAGGTCGTGGGCTTTATACCAAAACTTACGGTTTGGATTACTTCCAATCCACAGGCGTCAATAACAATAGCGTCCTAAATGGAACAAATGCTTTGGACTATACCAAAACTAGTGGTGGCCCCGGCTTTGTTTATCAAAACAACAAAACAGATCACGTGGAATTAGGTCTTGAAGGAGTGATCAGTTTTAATAAACTTAGAGAAGAAACCAATGTCATTTTATCACTTTTTGGAGGAATTGGTCTGGATTGGTACAGCACCAAAATCGATCAGTCGGATGCCAACGGAATTTATTCTCCACAATACGAGGATTTAAATCCAACCGCTTCAGTTTCTTATAAAAAATCTCAATTGCGAAACGCAATTTTGGATGGCGTTTATGAAACAAATGCTGAAGGTTTTGAAAATGGAAACGGTCGCCTTGACTTTATGCCATCGCTTGGTATTGAGTTGGGATATCAATTTACACCGCGATTTTCAATGGGCTTAGGCCACAAAGTCACTTTTACAAAAACCGATCTTTTTGATGGTCAACAGTGGACCAACGACAATACTTTGACCGGCGATAATGATATTCACCATTACACCAATCTTCACATGAGATGGATTTTGGAAGAAAAAGAAAAAGAACTAAAAGCTCCGGTCATTAATATAATTAAGCCGGAAATTGACCCTTTCACCACTCGCGATCCAAATGGTTTTGTTAAAGCCGACATCAAAAATGTCAATAGCGCAATAGACGTGAAGTTTACGGTGAATGGCTACTCCGAGCCGTTTAACTTCAAAAATGAAAACTTTAGCAGTAATTTCCGACTCCAGCCTGGAAGAAATGATGTTTTGATCACTGCTTCCAACTTAGCTGGTACAGATCAAGAAACTGTTGTGATATTTTATGAAGAGCCAATTATTGTCACTCAACCGCAAGGGCGTCGTCCAACAGTGGATATTACAAATCCCCCTTACGATAATTTCCGAACAGACAATGAAAGATTCGTTGTAAATGCAACCATCAACCATATTTTTGATCAACGAGATATTAGATTTACCATCGATGGACTGGAATTCCGCAACTTTACTTTCGATAGCAGATCCAAAACATTTACAGCGGCTATCAATCTGGATGAAGGTCAAAACGATATAAGAATTGAAGTGAGAAACAACATTGGAAACGATATTGATGAAGCGACGATTATATTTGAAAAAGCTTTTCAACAGCTTCCATCCGTTGACATTTATAAGCCATTTGAAAATCCATTCTACACACAAGACCGTCAGATGGTGTTGGAAGCCAGAGTTTATAATGTAGAATCAAAGGAGGACATTCGTTTCACAATAAATGGAAGAAGGAGTTCAACCTTTAGTTTTAACAATGAAACTTTAGTAACAACGGTCAGCCTCAACAATTACAAAACAACTGTTGTTATCGAAGCAAGTAACGAATCAGGAACAGCAAGCGATGATTTGATTATTTTCCGGGATAATAAAGTTGAAGAACCTATAATCGAAGCTCCCGTTGTTACGATCACTTCGATGAGCCAGCCAACCATCGATCCTTTTGATCCTGACAATTGTCGAAGCACTGTGATCGCGACTATTTTAAATGTAGAAAGGGCACAGGATATTTCATTCATCGTGAACGGTAAAAAATATTATGACTTCGGTTTCAATGCAAACACAGGCGTTTTGCAAAAAACAATCATGCTTAAAAAAGGTCAAAATGAAGTGATCATCAAGGCTCAAAACGAGGCTGGGAACGATCAGGATCAAGCAACAAAAGAAGGTTGTAATATTGTTGAAAATCCTCCGGTTGTTACGATCACAAAACCCGTGAGCATTTCTACTACAGTCACACAACCTAAAACGAAAATCAATGCAACAGTTTTAAATATTGACCGCAAAAACAATATCATTTTTCTGGTAAACGGAAGAAGAATCAACAACTTTTCTTTTAATGCAAGCACAAAAACTTTTAGCGCTACAATCTCCCTTTTGGAAGGAAATAATAGCGTTGAATTGATAGCTGAAAACGGTGATGGAAAAGCAGAAGATCACGCAAATATATTTTATAAAAAACCTGTTGTTGAGATCGTTCTTCCTCCTTTGGTAACGATTCAGACTCCTGCAAACAACAGTAAAACCCTTGCAAAAGAAGTTAGGCTGGATGCAAAAGTTTTGAACGTTTACAATAAAAACGACATTGAGCTTTATCTGAATGGAAAAAGCATCACGAGTTTCAATTTTAATAATAATAGCAAAATCGTTACCGCTAAACTTTCTTTGGAAAAAGGCAATAATACGATTCGTGTGAAAGCGACTAATAATGACGGAACGGATGAAAAAAGTGTGCTGGTATCTTTCACTCCACGAGTTCCGATTTTGCCAGTTGTGAAGTTTACAAAACCAACTTCCGATGTTTCAAATACAAGCATTGCTGATGTGAAAATTAGCGCTTCAATAAAAAATATCAGAGATAAAAACCACATCATTCTGACATTGAATGGAATTAAATATTTTGGTTTTACTTTCAAAAATAATGTGGTAACTGCCAACTTAAAACTTAAGGAAGGCCAAAACACTATTTTTATTAAAGCAAGCAATCAGGATGGAAGTGATGAAGACCAAAAGGTGATCAATTTTCATGTTCCGATAACACCACCAACAGTCCAAATTACAACACCTAAAAACGCGACCAGCACTGATCAATCCAAGTCAACGCTGAAGGCTACTGTGAAAAATGTGATCAATCAAAAGGATATCAAATTGCTTGTGAATGGCTTGTCCAAATCATACACTTTTTCCAATAATGTGTTAAGTGCTGATATACTTTTGAAAAAAGGTAAAAACACAATTACAGTGAAAGCTTCTAACAAAGGCGGAAGTGATGAAGCGACCGTTTTGGTTACTTATTCGCCTCCTTTACCAAGGCCGACTGTTGAATTTATTACGCCAAAGAAAGCGGGATCAAGTGTCGAAAAGAACAATGTGACCATTGGAGCAATTGTGAAAAATGTGAACAATAAAAAAGATATTTCAATCAAAGTAAATGGGAAACTTATAAAGGCGTTTAATTACGATAGCCGCACAAAAAAAGTAACCGCTTCAATCACTTTGATCGATGGTGAAAACAGCTTGTTTATTGAAGCTAGTAATGCCAGTGGCACTACTAGTGCAAATTCATCGCTGAAGTTTGTTAAGCCTGTTATTCAGGCACTTAACCTTCCAAGAGTGCGAATCATTTCGGTGAGTGAACCAACGATTGATCCATTTGATCCTGATAGGGCAAAGAGTACGATCATCGCCAAAATGGAACATATTTCAGAGAAAAGTCAAATCACTTTTACTGTAAATGGCAATGCAAACAGCAATTTTTCTTTTGACTCAAAAACCAAAGCGTTTCAGTCTACCATCAATCTGACCAAAGGAAAAACGAGAATCAAGGTAAAAGTGGTGAACACCAATGGTAGTCACGAGGCAAGCAGGACAATTACGTTTTGATATATTTTAAGGTTTAGTTAAATTTCGAACGCATGGCTTCTTTGTAAGTCATGCGTTTTTTTTATTAAACAGGCGTAAAAAATTATATGAAAACATTTTGACATTGCGAAATAATGATAATTAACTGACTAAAAAGAAGTTGTTGGCGTTATTTTGAAATGTCTTAAAAAAAATGGTTTCGTTTAATTTAGCCCAACTACTTAAAATGTCATTTGTTAAATTAACTTCAACGTACCAATCACAACTGATTCTTCGTATTATTAGCGATAGTTTGAAAACAGCGTTGGAAATGTAGCTGTTTGAAAATTTTTAAGTTTTTGGGCTAATGTCATCAATAGGCTATTTTTACGCCCGCTTACAGTATTTTTATACTTAATGGTAAGATTTCTACTCAGTATATCATTTATCACATTTTACAGTTTTTGTGTGTTCTCCCAAACTGATCAACTCTCCAACAAAAGGGTACGGTCAATTGCTGTTTCAGATTTACCACAAAATATTGATAGTCTTACCGTTGTACCTGTTTCTGTTTTGGTTTATGATGCAAAAAACGGCCAAAAAATAGACTCTTCTTCTTTTCAAATCAAAAGAAATATTATTAGCTGGGTTGGAACATCTGATGGAAAAACGGATACAATTATTATGCATTACAGGGTTTTGCCCTTTGATTTGTATCGCCCTTTTTATCATTTGGATACGACAAAAATTGAAATAGCAGATGACGGATCGTACATAGGTTTTGATGTCAATCCTTATGAGCAGCAGGAAGGCTTGATTGATTTTAAAGGGCTTGATTACAATGGAAGTTTCGCAAGAGGAATTTCCTTTGGCAACAATCAAAACCTTGTCCTCAATTCCAGTTTCAACCTCCAGCTTTCCGGAAATCTGGGAGATGATATTGAAATCCTCGCGGCTATTTCTGACAACAATATTCCCGTTCAGCCGGATGGAAACACGCAATTGCTACAAGAATTCGACAAAGTTTTTATACAAATAAAGCGACGCGAAAACTCACTCATTGCCGGGGATTATGAACTTGGAAACCCGCAAGGCCATTTTATGAAATATTATAAAAAATTGCAGGGTGGTACCTTTAGCAACCGAACAGATCTTTTTAAAAAAGGTAAAATAAGTAATCGTGCCAGCGTAGGCGTTGCCAGAGGAAAATTTGCAAGAAACAACATCATACAACAGGAAGGAAACCAGGGCCCATACAGATTACAAGGTGCTAGCGGTGAGGCTTTTATTATTGTTTTGGCTGGAACAGAACAGGTTTTTATCGATGGAGAAATCATGAAACGAGGTATCGAAGAAGATTACGTTATCGATTATAATCAAGGTGACATTATTTTTACGAACAAACAATTAATCACAAAAGACAAGCGAATCATTGTCGAATTTGAATATTCTGATCAAAACTATCTGCGCTCGATGTATGCGTTTAACACGGAGTATCAGGATGACAAATTCCGGATTTATTTAGGGCTTTTTTCTGAACAGGATTCCAAAACTTCAGGAGCTGCCCGCGATTTGGATTCTCTTTCAAGAGCCATTTTGGCAAACGTCGGAGATAAAGTTGATGAAGCTTTTGCACCGGGGATTGATACCTTGGCAGAATTTAATGAATTCAGAATATCTTATAAAATTATTGACACGACTTATTCTGTGATGGGTGCTGATAGTACTGCCCAGATTTTAGTTTATTCCACCAATCCGGACAGCGCAATTTATAGCGCCAATTTTCTGGAAGTCGGCACCGGAAGAGGAACTTATGTGATTGATAATATATCAGAAGCCAACGGAAGGGTGTTTCGTTGGGTCGCTCCTGACCCCGTAACGGGTGATAGTCTCGGTAACTATACACCCGGTATCAAATTGATTGCACCAAACAAAAAAGCGATGTACAATGTTGGAGCAGAATACCAGCTTTCAAAACATTCCAGCATTTTAACAGAAGTCGCAGTTAGTAATTTCGATGCCAATCGTTTCTCCTCAAAAGGAGATGGCGACGATACCGGTGTTAGTGTTTTCACGAGGTATCAGCGAGATAAGGGCTTTGGTGCACCTGATAAAGGTTGGAGCCTCAAAACTGATCTGGATTATGAATTTGTGCAAAAAGAGTTTAAATCGCTCAACCCATACCGCAACGCTGAGTTTTCGAGAGACTGGAACGTTTCAAATACATCGAATCAGGACACCGTCTCAGAGCAACTTGGTAAAGTTGGAGTCATTCTTTCAAAGAGTGATTTAGGAAGTGTTCAGTATCAATTTAGCGGATTTTTAAGGTCCTCCATTTATACCGGCATGAAACATTATGCACGAACTACAATCAATCGTTCCGGCTTCAATGTTGACCTTCAGGCTAACTATTTATCGACCAGTGGTCAGCTTGAAGAAACTACTTTTTTACGACCAAAAGCAAATATTTCTAAAACGTTTAAAAAGCTAAATGATTGGAAGTTAGGTGTTTATGGAGAACAGGAGAAAAATAGCCGCTTTGCTAAAGCAACAGACACTTTGAGCGCTAGCAGTTTTTATTACAACATGTATAAAATTTATCTTGAAAGTAAAGAAGGGGAAAAACTGACTTATGGAATGAATTACTTGCAACGATTTGATTATACGCCGGTCTCCAAAGAGTTTAACCAATCAACTAAGGCTGATGAATTTAATTTGAATGGAAAATGGTCACATGGAATCACTTCAAATCTGCGCTGGAACCTCACTTACCGAAATTTGGAAATCGTAGACACAACGCTTTCTGTCCTGGATCCACAAAAAACTTTTTTGGGGAGGATTGACTATAATTTTAGCTTGTGGAAAGGAACCCTCAACTCAACAACCAATTACGAAATCGGTTCCGGCCAGGAACCAAAACTAGAGTACAAATATCTTCCCGTCCAAAAAGGTGAAGGTGTTTATACCTGGGTCGCTGACTTAAACGGGGACGGCGTTCCACAGGTCAATGAAATTGAAGAAGCTGCCTTCCAAAGTGATGCGGATATCATTCGAATTGCAATTGTCACCAACGATTTTATACGGACAAACAATGTTTTGCTGAATCAGAGTTTGCGCATTGACCCACGTTCAATTTGGTACCAGAAAACAGGAATCAGAAAGTTTGTAAGCAATTTTTCAAACCAATCTACTTTTCGAATTGTACGAAAAACAAAAGAAGCGGAAGGGGTTTCTCCATGGAATCCTTTCCAACAAAATATAGCTGACACCGCTCTGGTTTCATTGACTTCTTTAATTAGAAGCACCTTGTTTTTCAATCGGGCAAATCCTGTGTATGACCTTCAGGTCAACATCCTTGACACCCGCAACAAAGTTGTTTTAACCAGTGGTTTTGAAAGCCGTATTAATTCAGAGCTTTCGTTTCGTGGTCGGTGGAATATCGGTCAGAAAGTGAGCACCATTTTTACCTTTACGAGGGGAAATAACGAAAATGATTCTGAGTTTTTCGATAATCGTGATTATTTGATTGAATTGTATAAAATTGAACCAAAGTTCACTTTCATGCCTTTTAGAAATTTCCGAACTATTTTAACTTACAAATACCAGGATAGCAAAAACGTTTTGCCGGAAGGAGGGGAAACCGCTGTCAACCATGATTTCAATTTTGAAGCAACTTTTAATAATACTTCAAAAAGTTCCTTGCGTTTAAACCTCTCTTTTGTAAAAATAAAGTACGATGGCGCGCAAAACTCTTCCATAGAATTTGTCATGCTCCAAGGGCTCAGCGATGGCAACAATTATCTTTGGAATATAGTTTTTGATCGGCGCCTTGCAAAAAACATCCAACTCAGCATCAGTTACGAAGGTAGAAAAACCGGTGATGCCAACACAGTACATGTTGGAAGAGCTCAGGTTAGAGCTACATTCTAACTGAGCAATGTCATTATTTAGTCAATATCCATTGAATAGAATACAAGGCAGGCGACAAATAAACAATTGGAGTTTTTTAAGGTTACTTATATTGTTATTTTTGTGCTTTGCTGTCCAATTTCATAAAACAAAATCACATTTACAATATGAGAGTTTTTCTCCCTTTCTTTTTACTATTGTTCGTCGCGAGCGTCAATGCTCAAACATTGAATAATTTCTGGCTCGACGCTGAAGAACCTTCTATGCAATTCAATGCTAACACACCTCGCTTGATTGTACCGGACGAATACCGTGTCCTGACATTGGATTTAGGAAATCTACAAACAAAGTTGAAAGACGCCCCTTTGGAACGCACGACAGAAGCCAACACGAATCCGCTTTTGCTGACACTGCCTATGCCTGATGGAAGTATGGAAGTATTTGAAGTCGTTGAATCACCAGTGATGGAACCAGAGCTTGCTGCAAAATTTCCGATGATAAAAACATACGCCGGAAAAGCAGTTTCAAACAATAGTATTTCTGTACGATTTGACTATACTCTAAATGGATTTCATGGCCTGATCAGATCTCCTGAAGGGCAAATTTACATTGACCCTTTCGCGCACAATCAAACGGATGCTTATATTTCCTACTTTCGAAAAAATTACACTAATCCGGGTAGAGATGTGAGCTTTGAATGTGGTGTTGAAAGTGATCTTGAAACATTAGCTACCGAAAACCAAAACATATCTGACAATACGCTTAATATCCAGGCGCGCCAAGCAGAGGATGTCGAAATGGAATTACGTACTTATCGCCTGGCTATGGCTTGTACCGGTGAATATGCGAATTTCCACGGAGGAACTACGGAAGGCGCTATGTCTGCTATCGCTGAAGCTGTCAATCGTCTGAACAGTGTTTTTGAAGTTGAAATTGCGGTGCGTTTGGTTTTAATAAGCAATAACGATGATATTATTTTTCTGGATTCAGCTACGGATGGTTATACCAACGGAAGTACCCAAGCCATGATTGGTCAAAACGTAACAATTGTAAATAGTTTTATCGGTTTTCAAAATTTTGATATCGGTCATGTTTTTGGTACTAATAATAGCTTTTCAGGTTTAGCATCGCGGGGCTGTGTTTGTAATAATGGTCAGCAAGGTAATAAGGCTAGTGGCGTTTCTTTAATGAATACGCCAGTTGGCGATCCCTTTGTAATAGATGTTGTAGCGCATGAAATGGGACATCAGTTTGGTGGCGCGCACACTTTTAACAGTTGTCATAACGTCAGCCCTCCTGATGGCTACGAACCAGGTGGTGGAACGACGATACTTTCTTATGCAGGAATTTGTGGAAATCCTCTAAACAATCTTCAATCCTATCCCGACGATTATTACCATGTGCATTCTTTGGATCAAATGATTACTTATTCCCGAATAAGCGGTGGTAATGCTTGCCCTGCTATAACACTTACCGGAAATTACGAACCAACTGCTGAAATTCCTTTAGAGGGAGGCTTCTTTGTACCAATAAGGACTCCTTTTCAGTTGACAGGCATTGGCACAGATCCTGACGGTGATGATTTGACGTATTGCTGGGAGCAATACGATATTGGCCCTGAAAATAGTGTTCCAGGCAGTCCTGTTGGAAATTCTCCAATCTTCCGTTCCTGGGAAGCAACTTCTTCTCCAACTCGTGTCTTCCCTCGTATGCAGAATATAGTTAATAATACTTCAAGTAACGCAGAAGTTCTCCCAACTTATAGTCGCGACCTGACATTTAGAATGACTGTCCGAGATAATCAAATCGGAGGCGGCGGATCGGTATGGGATCAAATCGCATTTCATGCTACAGAAACTGCAGGGCCATTCAGAGTAACTTACCCCAACAACTCAATTCAATGGAGTGTTGGAGATTACGTTGAAGTACTTTGGGATGTATCCAACACAGACGGGGCTTTGGTCAATTGCCAGAGGGTAAACATTAAACTATCCACTGATGGAGGGTACAATTATCCTATAACTTTGGTAGAAAATGTTCCAAATACAGGGTCATTTCATGTTGTCGTCCCAAATGAAATTACGAGCACTGCAAGAGTACGGGTCGAGGCAGCAGATCATATCTTTTTTGATATTTCAAATTCAAATTTTGAAATTATACCTGCTACTCAACCTGGATATGCATTGAATGTTACACCATACACACAACAGGTTTGTGCTCCAGATCCGGCTGTTATTAATTTAGACATGATGTCTTTGGTCGGATATGATAGTTTAGTCAATTTCACGGTAAGTGGATTGCCAATTGGAGCGGTTCCTGTTTTTAGTTCAAATCCTGCGCTTCCTTCTCTTGGATCCGTTTTGAGTATTGAAACAGAAAATGCAACCGAGGAGGGACTCTACGAAATTGAAATCATGGCGATTGCACCCAATGCAGACACCTCTTATCGAACTACTTTTTTTGAACTTGTAATTAGTGATTTTGCTACTTTTGCGCCTTTAGAACCAGCAAATGGAAGTGCAGGAGTTGCGGAATTACCGACCTTTACCTGGACAGGATCTCCTTATGCCGATTCATATAGTATTGAAATAGCAACTAGCCCGGTTTTTGGCGACTCAATTATTGCATCTGCTTCAGGGATCACAGATACATTTTACATCCCCTCAAGTACGTTGGAAAAGACCAAACTGCATTACTGGAGAATTTTTGCAAATAACGAATGTGGATCGAAAGCATATGAAAAAATTCAGGCTTTTCATACGCAAACCTTTTCTTGCCTTGGATACCAAAGCGTTAATGTACCTATAAATATCCCAAGTGCCGGGACTCCAACTATTGAATCCACAATGGCAATACCTATCGATGGGATCATAAACGATTTGAATGTTACTAAAATAAAGGGAAATCACGATAAAGTAAATCATATTGATGTCTCACTCATTAGCCCGGAAAATACTGAAGTGTTATTATTTGGTGACGTTTGTGTTACTACCTCCATATTCAATCTTGGCTTAGATGATGCAGCCCCAACAGAAGTCCAATGCCCTCCCCTTGGAGTTTATCGGCCTCAAGGCTTGCTTTCTGAATTTAATGGTGAAAATGCTCAGGGAGTTTGGAAACTCAAAATATCGGTAAATAATCCTGCGGGAGTGGGTGGAAAGCTTGAAGATTGGCGTCTTCAGGTATGTGCGAATATAAGCCCAAGCGCGCCCTATTTGGTGATCAATGACACTATGCCGGTTGCTCCAGGACAATATCGCCAAATAACCAATGATTTTTTACTTACTCAAGATGATAACAACCCTCCTGAAAATCTAACTTATACTTTGGTTACTATTCCTCAGAATGGTACACTGTTCTTTTTAAATAATCAACTTGAGGTTGGAGAAGTTTTCCGCCAAAGTTCAATTAATGCCGGTAATGTGAGATATGTGCATGATGGAGGAGCTTCTGAGTTTGACAATTTTACTTTTGCGGTGACAAACGGCGAAGGTGGATGGTTTGGTACCCCTCAATTTAACATCAAAATGGATGAGAACGTCGTGGTAGGAAATACTGAAATCGAAAACGATAATTCACTTTTTCTTTTTCCTAATCCGGCCAATAATATGCTAAATGTTCAATTCAAAAATCCTGTGAATGAAAAATTGAATATCATTATTACCAATGTTCAAGGCCAAATGGTTAGGAGTACCATTTTTGAAAACGCCAATCAGCAGTTTCAAATAAGTGCTGCAGAGCTATTCTCAGGGATTTATTTTGTTCAAATCAGAACAGAAAATAAAGTTTATACCGAAAAGGTGATTATCCAGCATTAAAAAATATTTTGAAAAAATGTAAACTAAAAAAGGCTGAACTTAAATTCAGCCTTTTTTAGTCTATCCTACTTTTATTTAATTATCGGAGGGAATTTCTATTCCAAATTTTTGCATTAGTTTTTGAGTTAAATCATGTTCTTCCGGACCATGCAATACAATTGACACTCCGTTTCCATCAACTGAATTGAGGATATAATCGTATCCATTATCTTCCGCCAACAATTTTAAGTTTGTTTCCATTTTTTTAAGAATTGGCTCCATCAACTCTTGCCTCTTTTTTATCAAATTTTGGTCAGCTTCGTTCGCAGCGGTTTTTATTTCATCGTCGAGTTTGAGAAGTTCCTGTTCCAAAGCCTGCAACTTTGACGCATCAGTCGATGGATCACTTTGAGAAAGTTTTTGATACTCTTGATATTTTGTTTGTGCATATTGTTGCTTAACGTTGAGGTTTTCACCAAGTTTTTGTTGGTAAGTTTGCAACTGTTGATTCATACTTTGGGTTTCCGGCATGTACGCCAAAACGAGTTCAATATTTACGAAACCGATTTTCATTTGCGCCTCAGCTCCAGTTTTAAAGGATACGGCGAGTAATAAAAACAAAAGTATTTTAACCTTCATAAAAAATTAGATTTGAAAGAGTAAGTTGATAAGAAATTAAATAACCATAGAAAGAGGTATAAATTCCTTAAAGCGTTGTATTGAATAATTTTTCAAGAGAAGATCTAAGAACGAATTGATTGTAAGCCTTTTTTGATAAATGGAAGTGAAAAAAGGTTTTTAAAAAAGAAAATATAACTCAAACCAAAAATTAATGAGATGCCAAGAATTATCCATATCCACGCATAGGAAGGGGTAAAGTTCATCGGATCTAAAGAAATCATATCTCCTATTGTAATAAAAGAAGACCAATAAAATGGATGAACCTCCATATTGTCATAAGAATCAATAAAATCTAGTTTAGCCTGGCGCATTGCCTGATCTTTTGAGTCACCAGATTTTATGTTTTTATAAAACAAATCCATTAAACCAGCTGTCTTTGCATCGTTCACCTTCCAAAGTGTAGTATTGATACAACCAGATCCTGCATAAGAAAAACTCCTTGCAAGACTAATTACACCTTCTCCCTTTCTTATCTCGCCCACGCCTGTTTCACAGGCACTTAAAGTGACCATTGCAGCATTCAATTCAACATTATATATATCTTTGACAAAAAGCCATTCATTTTCTATAGTATCGACTATTTCAGTAAATCCAAGGTGGCAATATTCTCCTAATTCTTCATTTGCTTTTCCATGGGTTGCAAGGTGGATAATTTGGTATTTAAATGCTTCTTCTGTAAATTTTTCCTCAGTTGCATATTCACCCAAAAGAGTTTCACCGCCTGTTAATTTTGCAATTTTTATTGCTTCTGGTATATTATATTTTAAAGAAGATAAATTCATCGACCTTAGAGCTACAGGCTTTTTATCATTTCCAAAAATAGGAGCTACAGCTACCAAACATTCTTCCGCTTTAGACAATCTTTTTTCCACCATTTCTTGAAAAAGTGTTGCAGAATAGCAATATCCAATAGAGTATTTTTTTAGCAGGTAATCATGTTTCTTATAATGATGAGCTTTACCATTTATTTTTGTGATAAATACTTCAAATGGAATATAAGCTAGAATGTCACCCGGAATAATAATGAGACGATGTGGTAATTCATTCTCTATTGGTTTTATCAACCGCTTATAAAGCTGATTGGCAGTATTCACTAATTCAGAATGGTAATTGTCCGGCAAGTTAAATGGGAACTGAAATCTAATAATGTTTGCTCGTAAGGTTGATATCCATTTTTCTAATGGAAAATCTTTCACTATTTTTTTTACGCTGAAAGATGAATTTGTTATTATAAAAACAAATAAAGATTTTTCTCCTAAAAAATATTCGACCAACGCCTGATCCTGGTCAAGCAAATTTTCTTGAACCTCTTCAATACTGGCTGTTTCTAAGTCATACTTCAGCCTAAAATAGTGGGGATATCGAGTCTCAAATAAATGAATTAGGTCGTAGTATTTTTGTTTTAAGTCGAATATCTTACTGTTAGTTTTTGTGATTTTTGCTTGGACTTTTTCTTCTTTTTCTTCTTCTTCATGTTTTTGTTTTTCAAAAAAAGTAATTTCTAATTTTAAATCACGCTCTTTTATGAGAAGGCTATCTGGAATACCTGCAAAAAATTTAGCTTTGGAATTTCGAAGAGCTTCCAATAATACTAAGCTTGAGCTATTTTCGCTTTTACTAAATGCTTCATATAAGAAGGTTGAATCTCCAGTTATTTCAAAAAACTTATAACTTACTTCTATTGCATCATCATAAATATGGTAATATTTATCAGCTAAAATTTCTTTAGAACGCTCTTCTTTAAAACTAGTTCTGAATTTATCAATCAATTTTATTAATACATTGTATGTATGATTTGAAATCGAAAGATGCTTTAAATCACCCTGTATTTCGAAGACTCTGTTGTGTATTTTAGCTTTGGAAGCTAATACTTCCATAAGCTGTTTATTAGGTAGTATTTGATCGTTTAAGACTATTTGCTCATCATACTGAAAACATGCAAGTGCTAAATTAATATTCAAAAGCGCCTCTTTTAGGTGCATTTTGCCAAGAAACACTGTTGCTTTTCGTTCGTAACACATGCCAGTTTCCGGATGATGTTTTCCTAACTTTTTAATATTTATTCTCAATGACTTGTTAAAATAATCTTCTGCTATTGTTAATTTATTCATTTTTAAATAGCAAAGGCCAATCACATAATAGTTAGTGGCAACCTCGGGATGATCACTTCCAACTTCCTTTAGCCTAATCTGAAGCGCTTTATTTAAATACGATAATGCTTTTTCATATTGCTCTAATTGAAAAAAATTAACTCCACTACTGTGAAATAATCTTGCACCTGGCATTGTACAAATTGATTTTTTATCGTAAGCAATTTTCATTGCTTTTTGAAAAATTTCAGCAGCATATGAATATTTTTTCATTTCTGAATAGCAAATTCCTATATTGTTTAATTCACGTGAACCTCTGACATTATCCTTACCATTATTAGATATTGTCATTGAATAGGTTTTTTCAAAGAATAAAATTGATCTACTGACATCACCTTTAAAATAAATACAAATGCCCATACTATTATACACCACTCCAATTCTTGGATCATCATGATGCAACCTCTTTCTATAAATATTTAAAGCTTTATCATAAAGCTCCAATGCCCTATCATATTCTGCCTGATAATCATAATATAATCCAATTAAAGTATAATTATCCCCTATTTTTATAGAAAAAGTGTCCAGTATATCCAGTCTGATCTTTAGAGATTTTTGAAGATATTCTAATGCCTGAGCATACTCTGCAAGATCCAAAAAACAATTTCCTATATTAAAATACACGTCTGAAACTATTTCTGAAAATTCTCCAGCTGAATCTAAATAAATAACAAGTGATTTTTTTAATAACGGAAGAGCTTGCGTTGGCTTAAAGATTTTTTGAAACTGGATTGCTTCATTTAAATAATCTCTTGCTTTTAAAGTATCATGAGTATTAGAATAACACAATGTAGATATTAAAACATTTATAACAATCGATAAAATGAATTTTCTCATAGCACATTTTTTCATTTTAAATATCGAAAAGCCACTATCAAAACCAACAAAGACCAATCTAATGTAATCAATAGTTATTACAATATACAATCTCGCCTAAACAATGTTATTCAACTAACCTCAACCTGTAATAAATCATCTGAAACACCCCTCTAGCCCCCATAAAGACCAACAAGGCCAACCATAGACCATTATTCCCAAATTGATTGTACAACAGAAAATGACTTAACAGATAAATCCCTAATGCTAAAATCATTGTATTTCGCATGGCAACAGAAGCAGTGAGTCCAATAAAAACACCATCCCAAATATAGCATGGAGTACTAATAATTGGAAAAATAATCATCCAAAATAAAAAGGGTCCCGTTTGACTAATTATATCTGGTTGGTCTGTAAATACTCCGATCAGTTGAACACCAAAAATCCAATACATCAAACTTATCCCTCCAGCCATCCCCATACCCCACAAAAATGAATAGTTGATCGATTTATTAAGATTAAACTTATCCTTGGCACCAGCATACTTTCCAACTAAACTTTCCGATGCAAAAGCAAAACCATCCACTCCATATGACATCCAGTTTAAAAATTGTAACAAAATCACGTTCACAGCCAACATCGTCTCTCCAGCTGCAGAAGATTGACTGTAGAAAAATCCAAAAGCAAATGTCAAACAAAATGTACGAATGAAAATATCTCGATTAATAGTCAAAAAACTTTTCAATTTATCAACTTGCTTGATAGCTTTTATAGTAATTTCTTTGGCTAAATAACCATATTTTGCAAACCACAATACAATCGCCAGAACAACTCCTGCATATTGCGCGATCAACGTTCCATAAGCGACACCATCAACCTCCATACCCCAAACTTTTATAAATAAAACACTGCAAACAATGTTCACAACATTAATAAATACGGTTAAAATAAGTGGAAAAATGGCGTTTTGCATTCCAAAAAACCAACCCATGAAGGCATACAATGCAAGAGTCGCAGGTGCAGCCCAAATTCTAATATCAAAATACTCAGCAACTAATCCTAACTGCAAATCAGAGATATTCATCAAAAAATAACTCATTTTTGCAAGTGGTATTTGAAGCACTAAAACTAAAGCAGCTAAAATTATTGCCACCATCAACGCCCTCCCTAAGGTTTGAGCCATTTCCGAATCACTCCTTTTTCCAAATGCCTGAGCTGTAATTCCCGTAGTCCCCATCCGTAAAAAACCAAAATTCCAGTAAACAAAGTTGAAAATCATCGCACCAAGCCCAACTGCTCCGATGTGCAATTCTGACATACGCCCCATCAATGCCGTATCCACAGTACTTAGCAAAGGAACAGAAATGTTACTGATAATATTTGGAATTGCAAGACGTAGTATTTCTTTATTCATTTCTATTTTATTCGTATTGGACTATTTCGTAATATTCTTTTTATCTCAAAATAATAAGAACTAAATTTGCGACGAATTTATAGAAATTTGAGTCTTTTTACTTAAAATCTAGAATTACAGGCAAATTTTCGCTCAACCTGTCCGAATAATAATCGTTTCAAAATACTGTTCTTATTTCGATTATCTTGGGGCAAGAAAAAGGTTAAAAAGTGAAAAGGGCAAGAAGTTAAAAGTCAGAGGGTAAAAAATCTTCCAACCAGAAACTTCAAACCACGAACTAAAAAAACCAAAATTAACTTATGAAAATAGGAATCCTGTTTGGCGGCCCTTCCAGAGAAAGGGAAATTGCTTTTGCCGGTGGTCGTACAGTTTATGACAATCTCAATAAATCTATTTTTGAGGCTGTTCCTATTTTTATTGATAGCAATCGTAATTTCATTTTACTTGATTGGCAAAATATATATAAAGGGACGATTCGCGATTTTTACCCTCCGGTGGAATATTTGTCGTCGAGCCCAAACGCTTTTCAAATTTATATTGAAAGCCTTGGTAAGCTTAATAAAACCAAACAAAATGAAATCATCTCCAAGATTGGCCGCAAAATAGAGCTTTCTGAATTGTCCGATTTAATTGATCTCGCATTCTTGTCGCTTCATGGAAATTATGGTGAAGACGGGCAAATTCAAGGTTTGTTGGAGAGTTTAAATATTCCATATACCGGCAGCGGAATCAGAGCCTGTTCGATTGGAATTGACAAGGCTTTTCAGAAGAAAATCATGCAAACCGGTGGCTTTGAATGTCCGGAAGTAATCGTTATCAAAAAGAATGATTGGCTTAAAAATAATGCAGATAACCTCTTTGAAAAAGCAAAAAAGCAGATTGGCTATCCAATGGTCGTTCGTCCTGCAAATCAAGGTTCTTCCATTGGCGTTTCAATCATCAATGAAACGAGTGGTTTAGAAGGTTTTCAACATTCCATCGATGCTGCTTTTTTTAGAAAAACAATAACCGACAAAGAATGGAATAAAAAACTGGAAAGTGAAAAGGTCATCTATATTCATCAACTTGCAGATATCCGCGAAGGACTAGGTTTTCCTCTTGAAATAAACAATCTGATTTTTTATCACCCTGAAAATTTACTTTCTTTTTTAAACACCTATTTCGATAAGCACGAAACAGCAACTCTTATTAGCCACTTGAGTGAGCAAACCGTCATTGTCGAGGAATTTATTCACGGCAAAGAGTTTTCGTGTATTGTTTTAAAAAATGAAGATTCAAGTATTGTGGCGCTTCCACCAACGGAAATTGTAAAAGGAGAAGAGGTTTTTGATTATCGTTCAAAGTATCTTCCAGGCCTTTCGCGAAAAGTTACACCGATAGATTTACCAGATAATAAAATCAATGCAATTCGCAAAGAATGTGAACGCCTTTTTCAATATTTGGAATTTAATACTTACGCGAGAATTGATGGCTTTATAAAAGAAAACGGGACGATCTTTTTAAATGACCCAAATACGACTTCGGGGATGTTGCCATCTTCCTTTTTCTTTCACCAGGCAGCAGAAATCGGCTTAAATCCTTCGCAGTTTCTAACCTATATTATTCGTGTTTCTCTCCAGGAGCGCATTGAAAATTATACGGAAAATACTCATTTTCAGGATTTGCTCGATGAATTGGACAAAGACATTCTCGATTTACAGGAGGAAAAGTTGACAAAGAAAAAAATTGCAGTCATGTTGGGTGGCTATTCTTTCGAACGACATATTTCGGTAGAAAGCGGTCGCAATATTTTTGAAAAATTAGCTAGTTCTGAAAAATACGAACCGATACCGATTTTTTTGGCAGGTAACAATGATCATCATGAATTGCATCAAATTCCGATTAATTTGCTTTTGAAAGATAATGCGGATGATATTCGGGATAAAATTCTCACTTTCAAAAAACATCCTGTTGTCGAAAAAATAAAAAAGGAATGCCTCAACATCACTCGAAAATACGCTTCAAAAGATGTTGTTTTTGAACCGCAAAAAATATCGTACAATGATTTAGCGGAACTTGTTGACGGAGTTTTTATTGCATTGCACGGACGGCCAGGAGAAGACGGAACAGTTCAACAAAAACTAGATAGCCTTGGCATTGCTTACAATGGCTCTGCCTTTGAGTCATCGAATATCACCATCAATAAATTTGAGACTTTACAAATACTTAAAAAGAATGGATTTTCAGTCGCTAATCAATTGCTCGTTTTTAAAAATAAATTTATAGCTGATCCAACTCAATCTTTAAAAGATATTGAAGAAAGTTTTGATTATCCGCTTATCGCAAAACCTGTTGATGATGGATGTAGCTCTGCGGTAAAAGTGATCAAAAACCGTCTTCAGCTGGAAGCATTTTGTAAAGCCATTTTTCGAAAAGAAGAATTGGTGCTAGAGCATTTATTACCTCATTTACTACTAAAACCAAAAGAAGAGTTCCCTCAAAAGAATGAAGTGCTAATTGAATCTTTAGTCACAAGTAAAGGAGCAAAACACTT
The DNA here is from genome assembly GCA_965220465.1 of Saprospiraceae bacterium. Taxonomy (GTDB): domain Bacteria; phylum Bacteroidota; class Bacteroidia; order Chitinophagales; family Saprospiraceae; genus JAHDHW01. The sequence goes on from CBDCPZ010000019.1 coordinate 153,404, forward strand.
TTTGGAAATCACCGGTGGCTTGATGACTCGTTATCAGAAGGATGAATTGGTGTACGAAATATTTGAACCTTCAGAAGCACTGGCAGGTGGTGAAATACTCTCTTTGGAAGAAAAATTTTTAGCGGGAGAAGGGCAAAATATCACTCCCGCAAGATTTGCCAAAAATACTGCTGATTATGATTATATTGCAAGCCAGGTGAAGGCTTCCTTTGAAAAAGCAGCGCGAATTTTAAATGTAAAAGGCTATGCAAGAATCGATGCTTTTGTAAGAATTTTTGATGATAATAGAGCAGAAACCATCATTATTGAAGTGAATTCCTTACCGGGCATGACACCGGCGACCTGCATTTTTCATCAGGCAGCAATTAATGGTTATAAACCATACGATTTTATTGACAAAATACTCGAATTTGGGTTTAATGAAAGAGATATTAGAAAAAGTATTGAACACGCTTAAAGCAATCGGAAAAGAAATATACTTTTTCGTTTCAAGCCAGATTTTTTTAAAAAACTTTGGTGGCATAGTCGTCGTCGTATCATTGTTATTGTTCTTCACTTTTTGGTGGATGCGCTGCTATACCAAGCATGGCGAATCCCTCCAGGTTCATGATTATACTTCAATGAGTTTGGAAGATGCTATCGAAAAAGCAACAAGCAGAAGCTTTGAGATAGTGGTAAACGATTCTGTTTATCGCCCTGGCATGAATCCCAATATGATCCTGACTCAAAGCCCGAAACCATTTTCAAGGGTAAAAGAAAACAGAAAAATTTATCTGACGATCACCAAAACTATTCCTGACCTGGTCAAATTACCGGATTTTAGAGGAAATGACGATTATAACAATTATGCCCGGAAACTGAAAAGGCTTGAAGTTGATGCCAAAATTAAATCCCGCCAATTTAATAGCAAATTGGAGCCGAACACAATCCTCGAAGTTTATTATGAAGACGAGAAAATAACCAATAAAATAGCTGAAAGCTATGAAGTTTTGAAAGGTAGTACCGTTGAATTTATTGTGTCCGAAAGGGGCGGAGGAACCGTTCCAGTTCCCGATCTGGTTTGCCTGGTATTCACGGAAGCAGAGTTTATTGTAAAAAGTAGTGATCTTAGCATTGGTTCCATTATTCCTGATGCTACCATAACCGATCAAAGCAAAGCTTATGTCTGGAAACAAACGCCCAAACATAGTGCTACATCGATGTTAAACCTCGGTACTCAAATAGATATTTATATCACTCAAAATATCCCTGAAAACTGTATTTCTAATACTGATCCGGCTATTATCATTCCACCAAAAAAACGTAGTCCCGGTGAAGAAAATGAAGACTTTTGAGGGCATTTTAGCAACTATCTTTCATAACTTAGTTCCATCAACTCCTCAAAGCAACAATAAACAAGAAATTGCGTTTTTTAATTTGATTTCAACGCTAACAGACAATTATTTTTGAATTTGTATCTTTGCATTTTAAAAAAACAATACAATTTCAATTTACTGATTATCAATATTTTATACGCAATAAAAAACATTTAAACTACAATTGCATCCAATTCTTTCAGCTTTTAACATAACAAAAATTCAACACCCGTAATATGCGAATTCTTTCCCTTTTGATTCTTTTGATTTTTAGTAGTTTTTCAATAAATGCACAAATAACCCTCGAAGAAGAGCCTCTGGAAAGTAATCCTGTTTTACAAAGGTTACATCAACAATCTCAAGACGCTCAGGAACTTAAACTAAAACGCCTTTTTGGAAATGCTCCCGCAGCCAATTCACGAAACTTAGGCATTATATGTGACGATGATGGGATTTTCGCAAGTGGTGATATTGTTTATGTTGTAAGTGGAGATTCTGTCAGAGTCTGTTTGGACACCATTGGATATGCAACAATGACCAATTTAAGTGTAGAAGGTAATTTTGGGACTACCTCAATTGATACCAATTGTATTGTTTATCATTCTTTTCCAGGAATAGATTTGGGATTAGGTGATACGATAAAGGTCAGATTATGCCTTGCAGACGGTGTTAATTGTGTCGACCGCATCTTTCCGGTTGTAGTGAAACGGGCTGACAGAACTTATATTGAAGATGCGACAACTCTTGCAACTGAAGAGGAAGCTATACTTTGTGCTGATCCTGCCAACATTGATTTGCCGGGAGGAATCTTTTTTAGCAGGCTTTTGGAATGCCACGATCCACTGCTTGCTTCCATCTCAAATGGTAACAGTCAGGACAGCTGTCTTTTACTTACCGCTAAAAGATTTGCCGGAGCAGATACAGTTTGCGTTGAAATCGGCAATTTATATTGTATCTGTGATAGTTTCAAATTTCCTTTTCGGGTAATTGGTGATACACTTGATCTTCCTTTTATGGATGATTTTTCATACGATGGGCCATATCCAAAAAGGCAATGGTTGGACATCAATGCTTTTGTGAATAATAAGTGGAGCAATCAGCCTCCTTCAGTTGGCTTTGCAACTATGGACGGGCTTGACCCTTCAGGGACGCCTTACGGGAAACCTTATGGCAGAGCGGATTTTTTGACATCAGCTTACCTCGATCTTGATGGTTTAAATTCTACAAATAATGTTTACCTCAGTTTTTACTATGAACCCAAAGGTTTGGGGTACCATCCGAATGATTTTCAGGGAGATTCGTTAGTGCTTGAATTTAAAAATAAACTCGGGAACTGGGATTATGTTGCCGCTTTTAACGGAATTCCGGATATTGATATTGATTCGGTCCCGCCTTGGCAATTTCAATCTTACCAGATTACTTCTGATATTTATTTTTACCCCGGATTTCAGTTTCGGTTTGTAAATTATGCTGCACGACAGGGAATTATCGATGTCTGGCATATTGATTACGTCAGGTTGGCTGCAAATGAAATTCCTGACGGATTTTTTGATGATATTGCTTTTACGCAGGTTCCAAATTCTATTTTGAAACGGTATTCAAATATGCCATACAGACATTTTAAGGAAAATGAAAGCAATGAACTGATTACCGAAATTGATATAGAATTATTTAGCCAGTTTCCGGAAACTACACTTGCTGAACCAAGTGACTTGAAAATTACAGAATTAATAAATGATGAACTAATTCATTATGACCCGGTACTTTTGGAAGATCCTCTGACCCAAAGAAATGTTCCTTCAAAGATTCACAAACACCATGTCAATCCAATAGATATTGCTCCTTTTCCGGCATTGACCGGCGATAGTTTGATATTTGAAATGCAATACACCTTTGAAGTAGCAGCACAAAATCCTGGTTTATACCCCCAGGTTGGCCTGAATGATACCGTCAGGCATAAAACTTACATGACCAATTATTTTTCTTATGATGACGGATCTGCCGAGACAGCAATGCGGCTTGGTAATGATCAATATTGGGGAGTGGCTGTTGAATTTAATGCCAATATCGATGATTCATTACGAGCTATCCAGGTTCATTTCCCACATTACAACGACACCCAGCAATCTGGAGCAAAATTCAATATCCTAATATTTTTGGAAACTTTATCAGCTAATTCTACTCCGGTTTATGAAAAATTTTCTGTGGAGCCATTTTATGCAGACACACGACTGGATACATTGCAAGGTTACACGACTTACAATTTGACCGATGATTTTGACAATCCGGTAGCAGTATTCATCCCGGCAGGTAAATTCTATGTTGCGTTACAGCAGGCAAACTTAATAAGTACTCCGGTAAGGATTGGCCTTGATAAAAATACTCCACAAGCCAAAAACTACCAATTTCTTTATGATAATGATAAATGGTATTCTCTTGGAAATAATGGAGCAGCCATGGTGCGAGCAGTAGTTGGAGATTATTTTCCGGGGAGTACAGCGGCGGCGGAGCTTTCAAATGATCAGGAAACTATCACGGTTTATCCAAATCCTTCTACAGGAATATTAAATATTGAAAATGAAAGTGGAAATTATGAAGATTACCAGATTTCGGTTTTCAATACGATGGGACAACTAATCCATCGGCAAAATTCAGCTTCATCAACTATTGATTTGAGCAATCAAAATGATGGAATTTATTTTCTAAAAATAAATAATTTAAAAACGAAGAAATCTTTCGTCCACAAAGTTTTTATATTTAAGTAGGCAAGATAAAAAATCATCAACAAGTTATTTGCAAATAGCTCAACAAAACACTTATGGATATTACTGTTCAAGAATTAAAAAAGAAACTGGAAGGCCCGAAAAATTTCGTTTTTATTGATGTTCGAGAGGCCTACGAAAACCAGGAATTTAATATCGGCGGCGATCTGATTCCTTTGGGCCAATTGATGGATTCTATTCCTGGTTTGGAAGAGCATCAAAATGATGAAATCATCGTCTATTGCAGATCAGGATCTCGAAGTGCCATGGCTCAGAGCCTTCTGGAAGCGGCAGGTTTTTCAAATGTCCGCAATTTAACGGGCGGTGTAGTCGCGTGGCAGGAAGCGTTCGGAGCTTAAAACTTACTTTGTAAGATCAGTTATTTGCGCAAGATGATGATCGTCGTGTTCGGCAACGAAATAAGCTAAATCAATAACTTTCATTGGCGTTTTTAATCGGGGATGCAACGAAATTTTGTCTAATTCTTTCTCTGGAATCCGCATTATTTTTTCAACAAGTTTTTTTCTTTCTTTTCGAAAATCAGACAGCAATTCTTCAATCGATCTGCTATTATGATTGGCTTCATGCGTTTTCTGATTACTTAAATCTGCGGAGTGCAATTCTTTTTCTCCATTAACAAAGTCATCCATCCTTCCACTCCAAAGCGGCTCTAAATCCAGCAAATGGCCAATTTCTTCTTTTATTGACCACTTACCATCTCGCTTTACTTCGTATTTGTTGGGATCAATGTTTACAATTTTTTCTTCCAACCTGGCAGGAGTTCCGCTAAGCCGTTCTATGATTCCGGGCAATATTCCATTTTCATCCTGCTGACCAAATTTTCTTTTAAACCATTCTATTTTTTTCATAATTACTTTTTTAGGAGCGAGAAATGAGGGGTCAGTAGTGAGGAATCTGTTCACCTTTAAACGCACCTAGCTGACACCTGAATACTCTTCACTCACTCTTTCGGATTAACTAATTCTAAAAAATCACCAATTTTGTCATTTGGAACCGTAACGGAGAGATGGTAATGCTTGATTTTCCAGCCATCAGAGGTTAGTTTCAAAACTCCGGAACCGTGGCAAATGCCCATCTGAGTCTCCATTCTTTCTTCAAACCAGGCATAATCCTCGTTATCAGAAAAGTAAATTTCACGGGTAATCGGTTTAAAATTCCAGGCTGATTCCTTAGCAAAATATTCTTTCGACCATTCCTTCAGTTCGTCCCGCTGCCATCTTTCTCCGGCTTCCGTCCCAATATAAACAGCATCTTTTGTCATGCAACCAAAAAAACCATCAGCATCCGACACCGCTGCCGATTGGTGCCAGTTATTTATAAAAACTGTAAGCTCTTCTCTGAGTTCATTTTCTAAAGTTTGACAACCGTCGCGGTTTCGGGTATCGGTGATTTGGATGATTTTCCAACCATCAGCAGCATTAAATAATTGGAAAGCATTTACGCCGCAATGGCTCATTTTATCACCCAAATAGAAAGTATATTTTGTCCATACCGTTGCCAGCAAGCCATCAATTTGAATTGAATAATTCCAAATCTTTTCATCATAAATTTCATCATGCGGTTTTCCAATTGATGTTATAAAATCGTCAGCGCTTCCTGTATGAATCTTTGGATTACCTTCTTTATCAACATAAGTCGTCATCAGACGCATTTGCGGGTCAAACGTTGAACGAAGCATCGCCGTATCCGAAGCACGCATTGCATCAAACATGTTTTTAATGGTCTGAATAACGGCCTCTCTTTGCGAATCTTCTGAAATAGATTCCTGGCTTTGCGCAAATAATGAAAAGGAAAATAGCAGAAAAACGGGAATAATTGTTTTCTTTAAATTGATTAGCATAATGAATTTTTTTGATGACATAGGTTTTTCGAAATGGAAGATAGGAAATTGTTTCTTGGCCATCGTCATATTCAAAATGCTATTTTGGTATCTTTCGACAGATCGCTTTGAAGGTTCGACAGGCAATGCTTGGGCTATTTTGAATAATGAAAAAGCTACTCAAAAAAAGGTGACAAAACTCAAAATGTAAAACCCAGTTGCAAAATAAAATTGAAGAACTTCGTTTCAAAATTATATTCTGTTCTGAAAATAATTGGGCCAAGGGAAGAATTCAAACCTAGTTCAAGTCCAGCGCCTGACATTGATCCTTCCATTTCAGGGATGATCAACTCACCGTCATTTTCTTCAACCGTAAACTTCGGAGAATGAAAAATTCCCGCATTATAATCCACAGAAATAAACTTACCATCAAAAGGCTCAAACTGAAATCGAACTCCAGTATAACCGTAACCATCAGCGGGTTGTTCCATATATTTAAAACCCGTAAACGGAATAAATTGTGGTTCATAAGAAAGGCTTCGTCCTAGATAAAAAAGGTTGATATAATCAGCTGTTTGGTAATTCGTCACAGCTCCATAATTGGACCATAACAAAGTCACCCTGCGCGACAACTTGAAAACCTGGCTAAACTGCAATTGAACCGCTTTGTTACGGATAACAGATTTTGCGTTTTCGGTTTCGATCTCGTTTTTAATCTGCCCTTCAATGACTAAATTACCTTGAATTAACAATTTGCTTCCTTCAGTCGGAAAATATTTTCGATTGTACGTATCCAAAATCAATTTGGCGTAAATACTTGTTTGACGAAGGCTATTTTTGGAGGATTGGATATCATCAAGAAATTTTTGATTCTGACTTAGAAATTCGCTACTAATACCCAGTGAAAAGGAAAGATCTTTGCTAATTCCGGAAAACAAATCCAGTCCAACTTTGCCATGACGATAATTGAATTGCTGTATCAATTTGTGGTTATTGTATAGTGATCCAGGATAAAGATTGACCATTCCCGTCAAATTAAAGCCAACATTCGGCCGTGTTTTGGTATAAACCAGGTATTCAGCAATTAATGCAGGATTCTTTGAAACCCTCAAATCCAATGACAACTTGCTACCTCTGAATCCAACATTTCTAAAAGTCGTATTCAACAATATCGCTGCATTGTAATCACTGTCAAAATTAATCCCCAGCTTGAGGTATTTTCCTTCGGATTCCTTAGCATGGATCACTAACGTAAAACCATCGTCCACAAACAACAATCGGTAATCAACTTTTTTGTAAAAACCTGTGGCTGCTATTTTTGAAAACTTTTCATTTATTTTTTCTAACGAAAGCATCTTTGGTAACTTGATCTGCAAAAGATCCATCAATATTTTTTGTGCTCTTTCACCAACTCCAAAAATTTCAATCGAATGAATATTGACTTCAGCTGGCGTTTTCGGAGATTGGTTTTTTCGAACATAATAATTGTAGCCAATCGAATTCAATTCCTTTTTCAGGTCTGGCAATATTCGCCGCGCTGCTTGTTCACCGATTGCAATCAATGAATCTACGCTACTGAAATCCAAACCAGAATGCCCCTCAACTTTGGGTCTAATGACAAAATTGGCTCGGTCCAGTTGTTCCTGATTGGATTCAACTATTCGGTAACTATTCGTTTGATCAAGAACTTTGATGATAGAATTCAGGTCTTTTTTAGAATACAAAGTCGCCCCAACATCAAATGCAATGACATAATCTGCACCCATATTCTCAACATCGACAACTGGCAAATTTCGGGCAACCCCACCGTCAACCAACAAAACATTGTTTACTTCAAGTGGCTCAAAAACAGTAGGAATTCCGATACTTGCACGAATAGCTTCCGGTAAAAATCCATTTTTAAAAACAACCGCTTCACCAGTTTCGAGGTCAGTTGCAACACATCGGAAAGGAATTGGAAAATCGTCAAAATTGTCGATTGAATGCACCGGGATCGTTAATTGATCCAGCAAAAGGCCCAACTTTCCGCCATCTACAAAACCTTTTGGAAGCTGAATCTTTTTATTTTCTATTGGAAAAGAAGCAAAATATCTTTCCACAATATCTTTTTCTTCGATCGGTAGATAGCTCCGATCGTATTGATCTGTGAAATATTTATTCCATTCCATCGTCCTCGCCAGCGAATCTAAAAAATCAACATTGTAACCAATAGCATACAAACCACCAACAACACTTCCCATGCTCGTTCCGGTTATGTAATCCGGATAAATACCTTCCTCTTCCAGCACTTTTAGTACGCCGATGTGTGCCAATCCTTTAGCTCCGCCACCACTCAACGCAAAGCCTATTTTATTAGGTTTTTCAGATTGGGCATTTAAGGTTGTTGATAAAACCAGAAAACTTATAAAAAATTGAAGCTGAATGACTAATTTCATAAATCAATAAAAATATCAAAGATAAAGGAACTTTAATGGAATCAATGATTTGGTTTTTTTCCAACTCTAATTTAACGATGAACTTTTAAAAACTATGTTTAAAAAAATGTTTAAAACAAGAAAAACGATCCTTTTGTTTGTTTTTGTAAGTATATCATCGATTGTTTTTTCACAGGAAAAGGCCATTCATTTTGGAGCGAGTTTTAATGCGAAAATTACCCACCAAATCTTTGAAGATTCAAGATTTGGCGAAAGTAATGATGCCTTTTCAATCACTGCTTCCGGAAATGTCTATTTCGATCTCAATTCAAAATTTCAGTTAATCACAGGCTTGAGTTACAGCCAATATCAGATCAACCAAATTGACTATTCTCCGATATTAGCCTGTGACCTCACTTCTACCTTCAGTGTAGATCCTTTCAATTCTTATTTCAAAGAAAATTACAACACAGGTTATTTAGGGATTCCTTTAGAAGTCCGCTGGAAAATAGTTGGCGAAGCCAATCATCTTTTTCTTCAGTTTGGATTTGAAGGTTTGATTAAAGTGGCTTTGAATGAAAGTTTGAGTCTTGTTGAATGTAATGGAGCTAATGAAGTTGTTGCAGAAGATAATTTTTTAAAAGAACTCAATAATTTTCTCCTTTTGTCAAAACTAGGGATTGGATACGAATTTCAACTGAGCAAAAAAATGAAACTGTTTTTTGAACCGAATGTGGAATATTCTCTGACTAAGTTTTTCAAAAAAGGTAGCGGAAATAGTAATTTCTTCAATATTGGGTTAAATACTGGGATTAAATTTTAGTTTATAAAAAAATACATAAAAAACCCTGAATCGTGAACGGTTCAGGGCTTTTTATTCATTTAAATTGGCTTAATGCCTGATGATCTTTTCTAAATATTGATTTTCTCCGCTATCGTCATATAATCTTAGAAAATAAACTCCTTTTGGTAAAGTGCTGAAATCAAAATTGGCGGAATTGCCAATAAATATAATTGTCTTTTCAGCAAGTAGCTTTCCATCATTACTGATGATTTGCAGGTTCATTTTTCCTGTATAATCATAGCGAATGGTTAAAACATCTTTCACAGGATTTGGAAAAACATCGATCAGCTCATTTAAATTATTTTCTTTGATACCAATAGTTAAATCCATTCCGTCACAATCTTCATCGATGCCGTTATTTGGAATCTCTTCGGCACCTGGAAAAATTAGTTCGTTGCTATCATCGCAATCTTCGCTATTGATTACATAACCCATTGGTGGAACCGTGATGCAGGTATCTACCGAAACATCAAAATCGCCGTAGCCATCATTATCATTATCAAAATAATAAGCATTGGTAGCGATGCCATCATCATTCAAACCATTACAATTATTATCAATTCCGTCACAAACTTCCATTGCATCAGGATGGATATTTTCATCATTATCGTTGCAATCCAGAGCATTGTCTACAAAACCTGTTGGCGCAAAATTTTGGCAGGTATCCATTGAAATCATCTCGTCACCAAAACCGTCGTTGTCATTATCAAAATAATAAGTAAACAAGTCCAGATCTTCATCGATCAGATCGTCGCAATTATCGTCAATGCCATTGCAAATCTCCATAGTTGAAGGATTTATATTCGGATTATTATCATCACAGTCATCTAAATAATTATAACCATCGTTATCCTGATCAGAACATGAATTAATTGAATGAAAAAAAGTGCGATTATAGTAGCCCCTAATTCCAACCGAAACAAATTCAGATCCGTCATCATTTAAAGGAAGAATACTTCTGACTCCCATATTCGTGAAAATATCTGGGTTGGGTAAAAGGTCATAATTTCCTATAATTGAAAAAGGGTTTACTGAAAGCCTGTAAATCCTAGAAGTTTGATAAATACCTAATGAATTTGGCTGATTGAAAGTAGCACCAATTAGAATATCTCCGTTATCCAGAAGTTTGATATCAAGAATTTCATCATTTTCAGATTCCCCTTCAATCAACTCGTCTAATACATTTCCATTATTTACATTTAAAAGGAGTAAATGCATATCTGTTTTTGTACCATTGACCTCTTGTGTGGATCCTCCTACAATTAGTTTGTCAGGCGGATAAAAAACTATTTTTCTATGCTTTATTCCATCATTAAAATATCTATTTTTCCATAATTGATTTCCATCAAAATCAAAATGCCAAACTGTAGTTGAATCAGTTAATGCATTAAAAACCAGAACAGCTACCCCATCCTCGGTTTTTGTAATGCTTCTGGGTGAATCAAAACATACTCCATTATCACAACTATCAAAAGATTTCACCCAAAGCGTATCTAAAGATTCATTTAGTTTCATCAAATAAAAATCAGTAAACGTTTGTGGTTTTACAGCGATAAGATATTTGTCAACTCCGTTTTGCTCTATACAAGGGCTGCAAAAGGTATTGTTCAAAATTGGATTTGGATTATAATAATAAGCCTTGTGTGTTTTTATGCCGATAGACATATTGACTTGTAAATTGGTATCTACTTCCATTAAAAATATATGCCTGGAAGTATCTCCCAAAACACAATGAGTACATTCTCCGGTTACCGTAAAGCTTCCATCTGAATTTTTCAGAAAATCGGAAACCCTCGATGTCCCTTCTATTTGGTCTCCGTATACTTGAGTTTGTAAAGTATCTCCATCGCAATTTGTTTTATATAAAAAAGCTTCACCATGCCATTCTCCTCCGAAAAGAAAACTGGTGTCCTGTAATTGAATGACCTTATAGGAGCGATTAATATCAGTTTGGATTTCACCATAAACTTTCGTAATCGTATTTTGTGCAAGAGAACCAAATCCAATTAAGCATGCTAAAAATGTTAAGTTGATTGTATTCATTTTATTGCTTTTGATAACCTCCAAAAAATAAACTCATCATCTTTCTTGTCACAACAACATAGCATAAAATATTAAGAAAAGAGATTATGCTTAAGATAGCAAATTGTCAGGAAAATGAAAAATTATATTATCGCTTGCTCAAGTTGGGTCAAGTAATGAAGTTGTTTAATAATTCTGTTAAGAATTGAAGATAAAGGCTTGGAAGTCAAGACGAAGTTCTTTTTGAGTTTCATAGCAAAAGCTTTGGGACGATAAAAAACGGAAGTATTTGGCTGCCAATGCTTTGTCTGTATACATTAAGATACATTTTCAAACAAGTTCAATTTCAAAAAGGACCGACAAAAAATAAGAGAACCCCATAAACTAACGATTTAATTTATGGGGTCCTTTTATTTGTCTAATTTAGACTAATGCCTGATGATCTTTTCTAAATATTGATTTTCTCCGCTATCGTCATATAATCTTAGAAAATAAACTCCTTTTGGTAAAGTGCTGAAATCAAAATTGGCGGAATTACCAATAAATATAATTGTCTTTTCAGCAAGTAGCTTTCCATCATTACTGATGATTTGCAGGTTCATTTTTCCTGTATAATCATAGCGAATGGTCAAAACATCTTTTACTGGATTTGGAAAAACATCGATCAGCTCATTTAAATTATTTTCTTTGATACCGATCGTTAAATCCATTCCGTCACAATCTTCATCGATGCCGTTATTTGGAATCTCTTCGGCACCTGGAAAAATCAATTCATTGCTATCGTCACAGTCTTCGCTATTGATTACATATCCCGTTGGTGGAACCGTGATGCAGGTATCGACCGAAACATCAAAATCGCCGTAGCCATCATTATCATTATCAAAATAATAAGCATTGGTAGCGATGCCATCATCATTCAAACCATTACAATTATTATCAATTCCGTCACAAACTTCCATTGCATCAGGATGGATATTTTCATCATTATCGTTGCAATCCAAGGCATTGTCAACAAAGCCCGTAGGTGCAAAACTTTGGCAGGTATCCATGGAAATCATCTCGTCACCAAAACCGTCGTTGTCATTATCAAAATAATATGTAAACAAGTCCAGATCTTCATCGATCAGATCGTTGCAATTATCGTCAATGCCATTGCAAGCTTCGCTAGCTCCCGGATTAATTGAAGCGTCACCGTCGTTACAATCTTCAAAATCGAAATAGCCATCTTCATCGCCATCGAAAAAGAAATAGGTTTCTGCATAATTGAACGCATCAATGCCAATTTGTTCACCAATCAAACGGCCAGGAACATCATCTGCTGGTGGATGAATACCTCCCCATATTCGAGAAAGACTGCATTGATCAGAAGCATCGCGGTAAGTTGCCCATTGTAAAACGACATCGGTACTAGGACCTTCTTCAAAGACCAGAAATTCATTTTGTGTCGCATTAAACTGGCCCATTCCTTCAGGGAAATAAGCATCACCGGTAAGCATGGTCATTACTTCAGCAGCAGCGCGTGAAAAAGTAGAATGTCCGGAAAGATAACCTGCAAATGGTGGTGTTACAAAAGTTGGACGCTGATAAGGCCACCAGTTTTCGGCTAAAATCCAATCCACTCCGGCTAGTTCAAGTTCCGGATCAACAATATAATCAGGGCCTCTCCAGGCTTTCACTTTTATTTTTCCAACATGCTGCATGGTATCGCCCGCAAGCATGTCAGATGAGTCAACTAATTCTATAAACCCATCAACAAGGTGTATCCCACCCAGATGATACGAAGGTAAGCCCGGATTAGAACTTTGGCCACGATCTGCCATAGATCGAATAGCCGAGATTGGCCGTAGATAGTCATACCAGCCTTTTATACCCCAAGCCGTCACCGCGCAATCATGTACTGCGCCTGCCAACATGAAATAAGCTTTCACATCCCATTCCAAATCGTCGAGAATGTCTCCTTGTCCGCCATATTTTTTTTCAAATTCAGGATGATCATTAACGTAATTTAAAATAGTAAACCAATGTCCCGGAGGAGTTTCTGAATCAGGGCCATCTGCCCAAAACTCTGCCAGTACCCTTGCATAATCAGCCCGTGGAACCATTTGCGGTTCATAAGGCATTCCGGTGTGTGGATTTACATCGTGACCTATTCCGTAATCACCTCCGTCAACCAAATTATAAAAATCTCTTAAGCCTTCAACAGTAGTCGGATATTCTTGAACATTTCCAATATTTGCAGGAGAGATATCCCATATTACGCCATCCTCCGGATCAAGATGAGAGGACCAAACTGAAACAAGTTCGAACCCCCATTTATATTCTTCTGAAAGTCCACCAACTGTCGTCGTATCAATATATGGTGGATTTCCAGGATCGTGGTAAGTCCAATAAACATCACCGTTGCGTTGGTGGAAAGTCAAATCTTCCTCTTTTAAAGCAAAAGGAGTAACCTGACCCCATTCAGGACTTAAAAATGGCGGTGTATTGTATGGAACTTCATTCCCTGATTGATCAATAAAAATGTCCAATGTTAGTGGCTGCCACCGATTTGGATCGATGATGTCGGGATTGCCGGAAAAATTAGTTACTAAAGGCGGATTGACGGGTTGATAAAATTCATTAGCATAATCATTCTCATCATTTGAGCCATCCTGATGACCAAATGCAATTAACTCTTGGGCAATATAATTTCCCAATGCTGCCGGTACTCCAGATTGATAATTAGTTGAAGAATAACCAGGATCATATCCAAGTTGATTGAATAAATTATTAATATTAGCAATCGATTGAACCGCGCCGGGGGAATTAAAAAAACGTGCATAAAGCAAGCGATATGCCGCATAACTTATTGCCTCTTCTCTTGCAGCCTGAATATCTGCCGGCATGGGCACACCATCAAATTCACACAAATAACCCCTAACATCGTTGCCCAATAAAAAAGGCCTCGCAACATCATCATAAACTGCCCAGGCGTCCCACATCGCAACCGAAGTATGGAATAGGTTGCGGGCGTGGACAGTAGGCCGGGCAAAGTCATTTCTGATCGCTTGCAGCAGAACCTCATTCCATTGACGAGCAACGGACTCTTGTGCATTTACTGGATTTCCAAGAGAAAGAAATATTAAAAAGAGCAGGAATTGAAGTTTGTATAATTTTTTCATATCGTACTTTTTATAAAGCTGAGGTGATTTTACATATTCAATATTACTATGCGTAATAAGTTGATATTAAAACAAGAAGGATACCATCATTTCACTAATATGAAATGGGGCAACTGTTTAAAGAGGCGGGTTAGCATTTATAAACTAATCAATAATACAAAAATATGAAACTATTCTGACTTAGTGCTTTAATTCAATTTATAAAAAAGTCAATTGCACCCTACTTTGCATTAATTATCATCGTTAATCGAGAATAAATTGATTCCATCCAATCATTGCATCATTTTATCTATAAAAAATCCGTTATACTTAAAATTTCTTCAAATTCAATACTCATTCCTACTATAGATTTTAACAAGTACTCTTTTTAAAGTTAATTCAACAGTTTCTTAATTGCTTTATAGCCAAACGAAAGCATTGTCTTTCCCTATGGGTGATATCAAATATTTTCATAAATAAATCAAATACAATTTCAACCTAAATCCTTAAAAAATGAGTTCAGCTAAAAAATTTCTTCTTTTCTGCTCTGGTATCGACTTGACCATTCTCGAAAAATGTAAATCTGATGAAAACAAATATGTAGGCATCGGAGCTACCGTTTTATTCACCGGAATCCTGGCCTTCTTTTCAGCTGGTTATGCTTTGTTCACTGTTTTTGATTCCTATATTTTGGCTGTATCATTTGGGATTGTTTGGGGACTTATGATTTTTAATCTGGACAGATACATTGTAAGTAGCATGAAAAGTAATGGTTCTTTTTGGAGGGATTTGATGGTAGCCTTTCCACGACTAATAATGGCTGTTTTATTAGCTTTGGTTATTTCAAAACCGTTGGAATTGAAAATATTTGAAAAGGAAATCAATGCAGAGTTAATAGTCATGGAGCAAGAAGTTTTCAAAACACAGGAAGATAAAATCAAACTCCGCTACGAAGGGCAAATTGAAGATCATCGCACACAAGTAGCTCAATTGAAATCAGAAATTGATGCTAAAACCACCACCCGCGACCAACTGGCTTTAGCTGCTATTCAAGAAGCTGACGGAACCGGCGGATCTTTGAAAAAGAACCTTGGACCGATTTATAAAGCTAAAAAAAGAGAAGCTGACCAGGCTCAATCAGAGTTGGATTTGGCACTCCAAACCAATCTTCCTTTGATCGCGGAATCAGAATCTGCGATCAAAACACTTAATGAGACTATTCAAAATGAAATTGTAGCCTTAAACCGTTCCAACTATGGAGGAATAGCCGCAAGAATGGACGCGCTTGATCGATTGTCTCAAAATAGTCCAGCTATTTATTTGGCCAACATTTTTATTATGTTGTTATTTATTTCAATCGAAACTGCTCCAATATTTGTCAAATTGATTTCCTATCGAAGTCCATATGATTATTTGCTGCATGAGCACGAACACGTTTTTCAAATGGCAAATCTTGAAAACACAACCCTTTTGGCCAATACCATCAAAAACAAATTACAGATCGATACCGAAGTTGAAACCCATCGGGCGAAGGCTCGCATCGCAGGAGATAAACAATTGATCGATGAAGCACTCAAGCAAAAAGCTGAGCAAATCAAAAATCAACCTGCAAGCTGGGAGCATGTGATCCTGAATAAAGGACTGTTTGATTAGGATTTATTTGATCGAGAAAATTATTTCGATCACTTGACCAATTCAATGTAATAAACGAGTTCTGCTTTTGGTGGAATCAGAGAAGGGTTTCCTTCATCTCCGTAACCTAAATCTGAAGGCACAAAATCAGCCAAATACTGCAATATTAAAATAACTTCTGATGTTTTAAAACGTCTTGCCTTTTATAAAATATTCTGCATTATTTCGTAAATAGCGTTTTCAAAAAACACTTCTGATGGGCATTGTTGCATGAATCAAAAAGGCAAAGCTATCACTAATTTCACATCAAATTAAGCAACTTTTATTGGTTTTGAAACAGGCTTACCTTGGGCTGTCATGATATTGAGGGTTTTGATTTTAATATTATTTTCAATTTTCTGTTTGTCAAATATTCGAGAATAAAGTTTGTTGGAATGAATGGTTTTGTAACGGAACATGGCCGTTTCGGATAAACTTCGACGGTGATACCCAATTTCCTTTTTCCATTCTTTTTTGCCAATTTGATTAATTCGGGCAATAGCAGCATTTCGCGGATACTCCGGAAAGTCTCCCAGTTCTTCAAGGTACCATTCCACAGCATTGTCTCTTGGAGGGATGATGGGATTGATATGTTTTTGGATCAAATTATCCCAACAACCTTCGTGATCGTAAGCACCGTCCAGACAAGCATCAGTAACCTCAATTTCCACTTGATCGAGCATATCCTCTAATTGTGAGCCATCATCCACATCGTTTAAAGTCAAAGTATGGCAATGAATGAAACCCGTTTTGGGATCTACTCCAAGATGAAGTTTACGCCATGTTCTGCGTTTGGAATAGCCATGTTTTCTCACTTTCCATTCTCCTTCACCGTAGATTTTGAGTCCTGTTGAATCAATAGCAATAACTATAGAACCCTTTTGAGGAATCTGATAAGGTTCCACTTGTAAAGTTGCTGCCCGGCGGCAAAGCTGGGTATAGCTGGGAACATCCAGAGCTGTTAAATCCATCAATCTGAGTAAACTCCAGGCAAAACCTTGTGTCTGCCGATAGGGCAGTTTGAACACCACCTTTATCATCAAAAGCGTTTCGATACACAGGTCACTGTAAACCAGTTGGGCACCACGTTGAGCAGGCAAATCACTATACCATTCATCAAGTACTTCGTCACTAAAATAAATAGTAATGTCTCCGCGATTCACTAAGGCCTGATTATAGCTTGACCAGTTGAGCACTTGGTATTTGACTTTAGATTTATCGCTGTTTTGACTATCCTTTTTTACCTTTGACATGGGTTGGTAGTTTGTAGATTTAGTTGTGGAAAACCAAATATACGAATCCAGCCCACATTTAGCTTTTCATTCATGCAACAAAGCCCTTCTGATGGATAAAATATTACTGCTTTTATTGGCTGCTTTTTTAATGTCTTGCAACAATTCCAGGCTCAATAAAGATTTTATTACTGATCGTTATGACATTGATTCAAGAACCATTCAAAACAAAAAAAATGTAACGAGCTACGACAAATTTTTACTGAATTATGGTGTTCTAAGACACCGGGATTATTACAATTACGAAATCGATGTCAAAACCTTTGGAGAAATCCTCACGCTTTCGAATGAGCTTTTGGAAAAGGTATTACCACGATTAGTGGAAACGCAGTGCGAAGCGAATGCGAGCATTGTCAATCTCCACATTGTTGTGCTTTCGTATTTTTCTTTCTATGTATGAAGTTATCAATTCTTAACAACTATTTTTCTTGTTATTGTTTGTTGATCTAATTTAATGGTCACAAAATATAATCCCTCTGTACCTATCGATAGTGAAACATTTTTAGAATTTGCCTCCGCACGATAAAAAGTCTTTCCTAGAATATCTCTTATTTCAATTTCATCAATGTTTTGTCCGCTAGTTATGTTAAATTGGTTTTTGGATGGATTGGGGTAGATCGATAGTTCAACTTTGTTTTCAAATTCACTCACATTAGTAGACATTACATAATTTGACAATATATCATACATCGGATTAAAAATACCAAACCACTCAGTCTGGGTATTTGTCATCGTAACCAATGTGAAGCCATAGTCCATACTGTGAAACATAGAGGTAAGGTTGGTAAAATACCCATCATGTCCAATTACCATATCTTCAGTTTGCCCGAATGCGTGATGTATACCTAGCCCATATCCGGCAGTCCAGCTACTATAACTTTCAGGAATAAAATTCATCATCTCATCTAGTGATTGGGAAGTAAGCAATTGACCATTAAGGACACTTTTTAAGAGGGTGCCAAGGTCTGTGGGACATGAGACAATATTACCAGCTGCATATGCATAGCTTAGCATAGATGTAGTTGGCATATTGTTATAGTTTATAACACCGCTGCCGAAATTCCACCAAACGCCTGCAGTTGGTTCGGTATAAGTTTCGTAAGCCCCAAAGTAAGTATGGTTCATTCCAAGTGGATTCCATATTCGATTTCTCAATTCTAATTGAACGGGATTTCCTGTTACTGCCTCGGCAATTAAAGCCGCCAAAACATAATTGCTACTCGAATATTGAAAATCCGTTCCTGCCGGAAAGTCTGGGACATCGCTAACAATGTTCTCAAGTATATATTGAGGAGTAAAAAAGTGGTTGAAATCTGAAGTTACATCATTTCCAGAGCTAGCAGTTTCAAGATAATCGGCAATACCACTTGTGTGATTTAATAATTGCCGAATTGTAATTAATGTATCAAATTCTACATTAAGCGATACATAATAATTCCATGACTCGTCCAGGTCGATCAAACCATCTTCAACAAGAAGCAGCATAAGAATAGCTATATTGAATTTTGTTGTACTGGCTCCATGAAATAAAGTTGTATCTGTTATCGGTATATTATCTTTTCCTACCCCAGTTGTTCCATTCCAGGATTCTCCGTCCGGCATTATTAAATGAGCTGAAACGCCATTATTTCCTAAATTAGACACGCTATTGTCAAGTACACTTTGCAATTGATCTGCAAGGGCTGGATCAATTTGAGCTTTTACGATCTGTGTTGAGGAGATTAAGAAAAGCAAGATGATGAATTTTTTCAATGTTTTCATTTTTATTTATTTTATTTCAAATAATAAGTGGTGAGTATTTAATCCAACCTCACTAAAAATACTGTTGATTATAATCAAAAATTATGGTTCTCATTTTATTCTTAATTTGACTCAAGTTTGGATTTTATGTTTTTTTTGAATTAATTTTGGATATATCGCTTCGGAAAATACTTTTGCATTAATTTTTTAAAAGCGGGCAACTTTCGAAGGGGATCAAAACTTATACTGGTAGATATCCAATGATAATCTTGATTGCCTTTTTTCAATGCCAGTTCCATCCATTCCAATGCTTTATCTAATTTCCCGGTCATCGCATAATAGCTGGCGAAATTCAAATGAGTATAATAGGTCTCATTTGATAGTTTTGCAGCTATGGTAAACTGATCCCAAGCAGTGTTATGATTACCCCGATATAAATCAACAAAGCCTAAACCGGCATAGGCAACTGCGCTGTCTCTTTTCATTTCCAGCATTTTCATGCAAAGACTTTTTGCTTTTTCGAGATAGCCAACGTATAAATATATGTCTAATAAATCTATGTTGTATTTGGTTATGACTTTGACTTTATCGGGTAAATAGGGGGCGAGGTTTAAGTAAACCTGGATGGCTTCTTCATATTTTTTCTGGTACATCAAAGCTGCTGCTAAACTGAAATAACTGTAATAGTCAGTAGAATCTATTTGTAGTGCTTTACGCAAAATATGCACAGCCTTTTCAGGTTGCTTTTGTCGCCTATATATGTATGCTAACTTGTTATAGGCTCCAAAAAAAGTAGAATCAACTGTTATGGATTTTTGATACCATAATTCAGCAGTTTCCAGATCTTTCTTGTCAAAAAAAATACCGGCCATTTCGTAGTAGGGGATGGCCCAGCTAGGGGCTAGTGTTATAGCCCGCTGTAAGGATACGATTGCTGAATCAATAGCCAGAACCTGTTTGTATTTGTACACACGGGCTAAGCCTTCGTGAAGGTAAGCCGCCTGAGGACTTAAGCTAAGTGCTAAGTGGAATTTATTTAAACTTTCTATTAGTTTTAGTGAATCCTGTGCTATTTTCTTACCGTTTAAAGAAAAGATCAAATTCCAGGCTTCGAAGTAATGTTGATTGGCTTTTAATGTTGCATACAAATAATGATCAGGTCCCAATAGTTCGGTGGCTCTATGAAGGTATCTGGGATATGGATATTTTTCTTTTACAAACCATCTTCCGACCAGGTAATCTCTATCAGCCGTTAGTAAGGCATTAATAGCTAATTGAGCGCTGTCTTGCAGTGCAGCTGCAAAATTTCTTTTCATTAAGCCATACATTTTTTCCATACTGGGCTCTTTGCTTAACCGCATATATAATTCGTCAGCAGATTTACTACCATCTGGAGTATTCAAAAGATGACCTTTATCTATGGCAATCATAAAATCCTGATATAATCGTAGGATGTTGGAATCTGCGATTTCCAACACTAAATTTTTGATGGTCTTTGATTTTATTAAACTTATGGTAGCTTCTTCTTTTTCTTCTTGTGCTTGCAATTGGTCCAGCTTGGTCTTAACAACAGTAGTCAATCGAGTACTTTTATTTCCAAAGGCCATTGGTATTTGACTATGTGGTGCCGCCTCTTCAGGTACTTTTTCGCTGAGGTATCGTTCTAATTCTAATAAGCTTATATTGAGATCCCGGTTCTTATCAGCCAAACCATAAAGTCCGTTTAACAAATGGTAAGAAAAACAACCTCCACCCCATTGTTCTCCTTCCAGACTAAATTCATCTGGCTGACAGGAAAGAATTTTTATTTCGTGAGCGTATTGATAGGAAAGGGCAGCAGTGGTGGCTCCAGGGCCTCCATAGGACGCACCCGCCAGTTTACCCGCTCGGCAGGCATCATTAATGAGAATGACTTGGACTTTGTTATCAAAGTCCAGCGTTTCGATGATGTCTTGCAAAAAATATATAGCAAATGCTCCTGCACGATAATTGTGTGGTGGGGTATCATAAGCCAATAAAAAGCCAGCCTGCTTTCGGGTGTTGGTTTCTACATCACCATGTCCAGAGAAATAAATAATGGCCCGATCTCCTTTTTTACAATGTTCAATTAGCCAGTCGAAAGCTGCATACATTTGGCCTACTGTTGCTTCTTGGTTGAGGAGTAACTTAATTTGATCCTCTTCAATACTTCCTCCCGATGGACTTTTAAGGTAATTGGCAAATGCTATAGCATCCTCATGAGCGAATTGCAGGTCGGGGATTCGTTCGTTGTGGTAGTCTGAGATTCCAACGACAACAGCGTAAGTACTTCCAGATTCAATGGATATGTTCTGAGCTAAAAAGGAAAAGGGACAAATAAAGCTCACAAATAGTATCCACATGAATAAAACAGGCTTCATTTTAATGGGGTATTATATTTAAATAAAAATAAGTATTTTTTTCCACTTACTAATATTTTCTATTTGGTGAGGATAGGTAATGTTACCAATTGATCAGAAGAAACAAATAAGTTTTAAAAGTTAATTGTAAGAAATTGGGAAGAAAAGCAAGTTTTTTTGATTGACATTTTTAGTAAAGAAAACCCCAAGTTTTATTTAACTTATGATGAGATCAATCTTAGAGTATGAAGTTGTTCAAAAATGATTTGTTTGATTTCTAATCAGTATGAGTGAAAAAGCCAGGTAATGTAAACTCATCCAGGTTTGTGATTTAGTTTCAAATCGAATGAGTAAGGCTTTAAAAGCATCAATCCAAGCGTTAGTTCGCTCAACTGAAAAACGTTCTTTGTAAAGTTCATCGTCCATTAAAGGCTGAGAATCAGTGTTTTTTGAATTTCGTTTGTTAAAGTCAATATTTGCATTAATGTCATTCAAAAAACACAATTCTCTGAATCCTTCACTGTCAAAACCAGCATCTGCGTTTAAAAACAATCCGTTGATTTGTATTTCGGCTCCCTTTAAATCTGCTAAAATTTTGGTGAAGAAAATTTCAATATTAAAAAGGTCATTATGATTACCCCCGATGGGGTCAGACATCGCTAATGGAATACCTTGTTTATCTGTTAAAAACAGGGCATTAGTTGTTTTTGCTTTTTTACGATTTTGATAGGCTACTGCTTCTCCGCCTCTTTTGGCAGGAGTATGAGAGCCATCAAACTGAACAGAAGACATATCTAATATAGCTTTGTTCAAAGCCAACAACTTTGTCCACATTCGTTTCCAGGAACCGTCTTTTGACCATTTTCTGAAATGATAATAGATTGAATTCCAGCGAATTAAAATCCGACTACAAAAAACAGCGATTGGTAACTCTCGCCATTGACAACCTGTTTTGAGCCGATATATAATTGCTTTTACAATCTTCCATAATGGAATTTTAGTTTTTCTGCCAAGCTTGGTTTGACTCAAATAAGGAAGTAAATTTTTTGTAATGAACTTTTTAGATAATTTTACATACATGTTGCAGAGGCGTTTTCAATTGTTTGTATAGGAACTAACAATTTACTGCTTTTGCAACATTTTCATAAATCTCCAACTTTTAGGAGCTTTCTATTTTTGAACAACTTCTATGTTTAAATTTTGGTCTTTATGTCGAAAACAATTCATTTTTTGGTTAAACGAAGCGCAGGTTCGGGATCGTAGCCGCGCTACGAAGCCCGGTTCTGTAACGAAGTGTAAGCAAATAAAGATTGTTTGCAGACCAATTACTGAATTTTAAACATGAACTGTGTTAAAAAGCAAACAAAAAAGTGATAAAATTTATAGAGTCTGATATTTTAAATAATATTGATTATCAAATTCAACTTGTTTTTTGACACAAGCAAAAACTTGTTTTACTAATTTATGCATGACGGCTACAGCGGCGACTTTATGAGGTTTACCTTTAGCTCTTAGCCGTTGATAAAGTTCTTTGCAAGCTTGGTTATACCTTATGGCGCTTCTTGTACACATGTAAAGAAGGCTTCGAACGTAGTGAGCTCCCATCTTAGTGATTCGACCTTTTTTTCGAATCGAAGACCCAGAGTAATGGGAGTTTGGAGTCAAACCAAAATATTTACATAGTGCTTCGTTGCTTTCAAAACTTTCAAAGCCGTTAGCCGCTAAGATGATAGCATGAGCAGTTGTTGGTCCGATACCTACTACGGAGCAGGCTAAAGCCTTAGCCTGTCGATACTCCGGATCTTCTTCCAGTTCTGCCATTTGATCTTCTAAATCTTTAATCTGCTGCTCGATGGTTTGAAGTGTTTTTTCGTAAGCACCTCGGGCTACCTGATCTATGATAGGTAATTGATCCAGGGCATGTAATTGGTTTTTAAGCATCTGGCCTTGTTTCATCATCGCATTATAAGCATTCTGTAGTTGCTTACGCTTTTGACGATTGATTGATGGCATTTGATAAGTTTTTAGATTGAGCCTTAGACCCATCATTGCTAGACAATAAGCTGCCTGATCATCCGTCTTATTACTTACGCCTAAAGCATCCATAAAAGACTTGCTTTTATACGGACTGACTACAGCAACTTTGATATTATACTTATTCAACAAATATATCAAAGTTGAACTATAAGTTCCTGTAGGCTCAACTACGCAAAGACAAGATTGAACACATAAGGACTTTACCCAAGGCTCAAGCTGTTTTAGACGATTTTTAATTTGCGCCTTCTCTTTTGATTGCGCAGTGGACTCCAATTTGATTACATCCAGGGTATCTTTACTGACATCGATACCATAAACATGAGTGAAAGCATTCATAATAAGTGAATTCATTTAAGAAAATAACTGTTATTCCAGATCTTCATCGTGACGCGAATTTTTCGTTTCTCAACCGATTCACTGAACTGTCCGATCTTTTAACAGTAGCAGTATGCCGCCAACATGTTTAACGGCATCTACATGCCAGGCTCTTATCGCCTTTGACATACTGCTTAATTTAATTTATACTTTTTCTTTCACTTTTATGTTTATGCTTTAATGTACGATACTCTTATTATATTAAAGTAAATGACCGAATTTGGGCAATTACATTTTAAGTAGATAAGAAGCCGTAACCTTAAGTTTTTCCTGGCCTAAGTTTTTATTTGAAACAGGTTCCATTTATTTGTCCAATTTTGATTTCAAAAAACAAATTTGGATTAATTCTTTTGGTTTCATTCTTGAGATCGGGATTTTCGTTTTTTCATGACGCAGCACCACATAAAAAATAAATATAGTTTTACTCGAAAAATACTGCTTTCGAGCAAAAGTCTATTTGATTATTTTTGGGAAAAACGAATTTGGGTAGGTACAATTTCTTTAAAAATCCTATTCTCGTTCCAATGCATAACATTTGAAATCTTTGAAAATAAAAAAGATAACAATCTTGCATTTTAAGTCTAACAGGCTCAAAATCAGCCAAATACCGCGATATTAAAATAACTTCTGAAGTTTTAAAACGCCTTGCCTTTTATAAAATATTCTACATTATTTCGTAAATAGCGTTTTCAAAAAACACTTCTAATGAATAAAATATTAATGTTTTTACTGACAACTTTTTTAGTGTCTTGTAACAATTCAGGGCTCAATAAAGACTTTATTGCTGATCGTTATGACATTGATTCGAGGACTATTCAAAACAAAAAAAATGTAACGAGCTACGACAAGTTTTTACTGAACTATGGTGTTCTGCGGCATCGGGATTATTACAACTACGAAATCGATGGCAAAACATTTGGAGAAATACTTGAGATTTCCAAAGGACTGCTGGAAAAAGGAATCAT
The DNA here is from genome assembly GCA_965220465.1 of Saprospiraceae bacterium. GTDB lineage: Bacteria > Bacteroidota > Bacteroidia > Chitinophagales > Saprospiraceae > JAHDHW01. Next base: position 178,239 of record CBDCPZ010000019.1, read on the forward strand.
TACGGAGGAAGTGTTTAATAAAAACGGTGAAGAGGATTATTTAAAGCAGGAAACCGATATTGAAGGAAGCGGAGTCGTCAGAATGTCACCAGGCAGTAAAAAAATGGTCAAAGCAATGACGTTTAACTGCAAATATACCAACGCTTCTGACACCGATATCGTCGTACTAAACAGTACTTTCCAGTTAAAAGGGCCATTTCATCATTTTATTACTGCCGCCGGATACGATATCAATTGCCTGATAAAAGCCGGAAAAACACTGAAAGTTGATTTTATTTTAGATGCTCGAAATATTCAAGGCAATCTTCAATTCAACAAAAAAGTGGAAACGCCCTATCTTTTTTTGGATGAAATTATTTTAAACTCTGAGATGGTCCCTTCCGGAAATACGGTGATCACCGATTTGGAATTTTACGAAGAATGCAATTTTGATGGAGAAAGAATGGCGCCGTTCAGGCTTTATGATTTTTACAAAGATTTTGACCAATCCAAGCAAGTTATAAAAGATGAAAATGGTGTAGCTATCAAAATTGAATTTGGCGATGCACATTTCATCGTTGAAGAAAATGAAGAACCTATAGATTACATTCCTTCAAAAGGGAAGTAACAAGCTACAACATGACAAACAAAAAGGAATACAACCTTCATTTCTTAATTGCAGGATTTGCCCTTTTTAAGTTATTGATCCATTTTTTTACGAATACAAATTATGGATTGCATCGCGATGAATTTCTGTACCTGGCTGAAGGGCAACATCTTGCCTGGGGATATATGGAAGTTCCGCCAATGATTGCATTTTTAGCTAAAATAGTTTCGCTTTTTGGCGATAGTGTTTTTATGGTTCGGCTATTTCCAACCTTGATCGGGAGCTTAATCGTTGTTTTGATTGGCCTATTGGTAAAAGAACTTGGCGGTAAGCGGTGGGCGATCACATTTGCCTGCCTGGCTTTTATCCTGTCTCCTGCTTTTATGCGCAGCAATTGGCTTTTTCAACCGGTCAGTTTCAATCAGTTTTTTTGGTTTTTATCAGCTTTTTGGTTGATTCGGTTAATCAAGTCTGAAAACCCAAAATATTGGTATTATCTGGGAATTACAGCTGGGCTAGGCTTTTTAACAAAGTATTCGATCATCTTCTTTTTCACCGCTTTGATCATTGCATTTATATTGAGTCCACATCGTAAATGGTTCAAAACTAAGTACCCCTATTTGGCGCTTGGCCTGGCATTTTTGATTGCGCTGCCTAACCTTTTCTGGCAATACCAGCACAACTTTCCGGTGATGGAACATATGAGGGAATTAAGCGAAACGCAATTAGTCAATATTGAAATTTTCGGGTTCATTTTTGCTCAATTTATCAATCACTGGTCTGCAATATTAGTGTGGTTGCCAGGCTTGATATTTTTATTGTTTTCTCCAAAATTTATCACTTTTCGATTTATAGGAATTGCTTTTGTAGTGCTGCAACTTTTGATTTTAACCCTTGGAGGTAAAGCTTATTATACACTCGGTGCTTATCCCATGCTTTTTGTTTTTGGCGGAGTTGGACTGGAAATGTTCTTAAAAAGGAAAATATTTAAAATAGCGACCGTTACTGCCATGTTATTTTTTGTGCTTGGAATACTACCACTTTCATTGCCATTGCTTCCGATGCAAAAAATGGTAAGCTATTGCGAATATCTGATCAACGAAATTGGTCTTAGTGGTCCAATGCGTTGGGAAGATGGCATCGTTCGCCCTTTACCGCAAGATTATGCAGATATGAATGGCTGGGAAGAGCTAGCTCAAAAGGTTAGCAAGCTTTATCTTCAACTTTCTGAAGAAGAAAAAAGCCAGTGTAATATTTTAGGTGCAAATTATGGTGAAGCCGGAGCGCTCAATTATTATCGCAGAAAATACAACCTTCCTGAAGCATATAGCCGCAACAGTAGTTTTGTTATGTGGGCTCCCGAAGACATCCAATTTAACAATCAAATCATGGTAATTGATGAACTCCAAGATGGTTCGGATTGGTTTGAAACAATGATACTCGTTGACAGCATTGAAAATCCTTTAGCCCGTGATGAGGGATACATTTATTATCGGACAAACCCCAAAACCGATGTTGAAGCCGCCTGGAAAGAATACATTCTGGAACGGAAAGCTGCCTTTAATTTTGACTAGCCATTAGTCTAAATATACCGGTTCATTAATTCCGGGAATGATTAGTTTCTTCGATTCGCCATTGTCCGAAAAACTTTCTTGAATCCAATGGTAGGGTTCGCTGATCGGTTCTCTTGAAAGGTCATAAGTTCCGTAGTGCATCGGAATCATTTGCTTTGCGCCGAGTTGGTCAAAAGCTTCTTTGGCTTCAGCAGGATTCGCATGAAAGTCCTTCATCATAAATGCGGGTTTATACGCTCCGATCCCTAAAATCGCAATATCAATTTCCGGAAAGAGGGTTCCAATTTCCTTAAAATGATCACCCGAGGCGCTATCCGCTCCAAAGTAAATCGTATGCTTTTCTGTTTTAATAATAAAACTTCCCCATAATCGACGGTTAAAATCAATCAATCCTCGGCGGCACCAATGCTGTGCTGGCAGATAAATAATTTCAATTCCTTCTTTTTCAGCGGCATACCGCTGATACCAGCCTGCTTCCTGAACCGGCGTTTTCCCAATCCAGGAACCAATCACCGAAGTCATTTTCAAGGAAGTTAGAATGGTGGATTGATTGTGTTTTAAAAATGATTTAATGCTCCTTTTATCACAATGATCGCGATGGTCGTGTGATAGTAATACATAATCCACGCCTTTCAAATGATCCAGCTCAAAAGGAATATTTACAAAACGTTTTAACATCGGCAAGTCATAAAAAACAGGGTCAGTTGTCATCCGGACGCCATTCAATTGAATCAAAAAAGTAGCATGGCCCAACCAAACAACAAAATCCTCATTCCCTTTTAGATAACCATTTTTTTTATGTACTGCCGGTCGCCATTTGTCTGACTTTTTTTCTTTGGCTTGTGGATTTGAAGTTGTAAGATATTTGAAAACCGTACTATATTCTGCGCGAAAACTTTTCCCAATATATTGAAACTCCCCGTTTGTGATCGGGTTGCCCTTCCAATCCGGACGAATGGTTTCAAGCTGGTCATTTTTCAAGTATTGCATATTGTACTAATTTTAAAAGAAGTTGTCATATTTTTTAATAATGAAATTAGGATAATGACGATGAAATAAGCTAGTCGTATACGACATAGATTATTGAAATCGGTATTAAGGAGTTGAATGGTTCAAAGAATATAATCTTATCAAATTGTTATTGTTTAAAAATTCTACATTTTTAAACAATGAAAATATTACTTTTGTGGCACTTTTAATAAAAGAGAAAATGAATCGAAAGGTTCAATAAATATTTCAACTTCATAAAATCTATTTTGAGTTAATTAAAAACCATTATAACATGAAAAAACCATTATTAACTATTTTATTTTTGAGTGTAGCGATATTCGCTACAACTACCTTACAAGCCCAGATCCAAACACCTGCTCCAAGCCCTTCCGCAAAATTGGAACAAGTAGTAGGTTTAACAACTATTAATATTGAATACAGCCGACCAGGAAAAAAAGGCCGCGAACTTTTTGTCGAAGTTGAAAAATGGGGGAAACCATGGCGTACAGGTGCTAACTCCGCTACAAAAATCACTTTTAGCGATGATGTAAAAATCGAAGGAAATGAAGTGCCAAAAGGAACTTATGCCCTATACAGTATTCCTGATATGGAAAATTGGACGGTTATGCTTTACAAAGACCTTACATTAGGTGGAAACTTGAGCAAATATGATAAAAGTCAGGAACAATTACGCTTTCAGGTTAAAACCATCGTGATGGATGTTGAAATGGAAAATTTTGCTTTTTTGATCGATGAAATTAAAGACAACTCTGCTACAATTGGCTTTGTATGGGGCAAATACTATGTTCCTTTTAGCTTGGAAGTTGAAGTAGATGCTACCGTAATGGCTGCAATTGAAAGCACAATGAGCGGCCCTTCACGAAACGATTATTATCAGGCTGCTCGCTATTATTACAACACGGACAAAGACACTAAACAAGCTTTGGCCTGGGCAAAGAAAGCCAATGAAATGGAAGCGAAATACTGGCAATTACGCCTTGAAGCGCAAATTCAGGCAAAAATAGGTGATAAAAATCGTGCGATTGCTAAAATTGCAGAATCTTCAACAGCAGCTAAAGAAGCGGGAAACGCTGATTACGCCGAAGCTAACGAAAAGATGGCAGAAGAATGGCGAAAAATGAAATAGACCATTTTAAGAATTTCAATAAAAACCCTGGTCAATCGGCTGGGGTTTTTTATTTCATAAATATCATTTTATCTTTAAGAGGTCAGAGCTCAAAAGGTTAGTGGGTTAGTGGGTTAGTGGGTTAGAAAATAAAAAACTCCGAACCTACAAACTCCAAACAAGGTGCGAGAAATCAACAGCGTGGCAAAAAACTTCAAACTTCAAACTAATAAAAATAAAAAATGAAAGACTCAAATGAAACTACTTCAAACATCTGGTCGACCTGGTTCGAGATTCCGGTTGATGATTTAAACAGAGCGAAGGCATTTTATGAAACCATTTTTGACACCAACTTGCAATCCGCTGATTTTGGAGGGCTCAAAATGGCGATTTTTCCACACAAACAGGTTGGCTGCGCATTGTGTGTGGGAGACGACTACAAAACCGGTGATTCCGGGCCCGTGGTTTATATGAATGCTAATCCTGATTTAAAAATCGTGCAGGACCGCATCGAAAAAGCAGGCGGCAAAATCCTTCAGTCCAAAAAACTAATTTCTGCGGAACATGGTTTTATGGCTTTATTTATTGATTCGGAAGGGAATCGTTTGGCTTTACATTCGGACCAATAATCTTATAATTTGATCATCTTATGGATCTGGTACAACTTCGCGAATATTGCCTTTCACTGCCAAATGTTACGGAAGACGTTAAGTGGGAAAAAAACCTGTGTTTTTTGATTGGTAACAAAATGTTTTGTGTAGGCTCCCTTCAAAGCAAATTCAGTTTTTCGTTTAAAGTAATGGAAGAAGATTTTGATGAGCTTTGCGATATGGAAGGGATTATTCCTGCGCCCTATCTTGCTAAGTATAAATGGGTTTTGGTTCAAAATTCAGATTGTTTTCCAAATAAAGAATGGCAACAATACATCAAACAATCCTATGGCTTGATCAAATCAAACCTCCCCAAATCAGTTTTAAAGAAATTAAGTGGCGAATGATAGAAATCGATAACTTAAAAGCAAGATTAATCACGCTTGCTGACGCACAAGATTTACTTAACTTAGTCAATACCAACCGCAATCGGTTACTGAAATATTTTCCACTCACTTCATCAAGTATCACTGACCTTGAAACAGCCACAGTTTATATATCTAAGCATATTCGCGAAGCCAACAACAAAGAATTTTACGGTTATCTAATTGAAGAAACATCAACCAAAGTTATCATCGGAATGTATATTTTAAAAAGCTTCGACTGGCGGATACCAAAATGTGAATTTGCCTATTTTATAGACGAAAAGCATGAAGGAAAAGGGATCACTTCAAAGGTCACAAAAGCTATGGTGGATCATTGCTTTGAAACTTTAAAAATGAATAAAGTCTGGATCGAAACCGGAGAAGACAATATCGCAAGCAAAACCATCGCTTTAAAAAATGGTTTCCAGTTGGAAGGTTTGTTGCGACACAATTTTCGAGATGCTGAAGGTAATTTGATTAACCTTGAATATTATGGGTTGATCAGAGAAGATTGGGAAGGCAGGAAATAATCAAATTCCTCAGACATCTTTTTACCACAATTATTATCCGAATTCAAAATGTTATCAAAAAAGCTGACTTTTTATTCTCTTCTTTTTCTTATCCTAAATTTCACAAATTTAACTGCCCAAAACCACGCTCCGCGAATTAATGAAATCGATATTCAGCATTATATTTTCAATTTAAAAATAAATGATACCACAGATATCATCGAAGGAAAGGCAATTATTTCCATCAAATGTTTACAAGCTTTAAAAGAAATTCAATTAGACCTCAAAGCAAAAGATGATGCTTCTGAAAGTGGAATGATGGTTCAAAAAATTACTGAAAATGGTCAAAAAATCAATTTCAAACAAGCAGAAGAAAAACTAAATATTTCACTCGCAAACCCTTCAAAAATTGGCGAAATCCGAACTTTTACCATTGAATACAAAGGTATCCCGGAAGATGGATTGATCATTTCAAAGAACTTATTTGAGGAACGCACTTTTTTTGGTGACAACTGGCCGGATCGGGCGCATCACTGGCTTCCGACTGTTGACCATCCTTCTGACAAAGCTACCGTAGAATTTATCATCACGGCACCTAATTATTACCAGGTGGTCGCTAACGGTGTACAAGTTGAGGAAACTAATTTGGATGATCATACAAAATTGACGCATTGGAAAGAAAATGCACCTTTGCCAACCAAAGTTATGGTGTTTGCTGCGGCTCGTTTTGCTGTTCAACTAGCAGGTAGTGTAGAACAAATTTCAGTCACTTCGTGGGTTTATCCGCAAAATCGAATAGCCGGATTTGGAGATTACGAATTGGCAGTGGGAGTGTTGGATTGGTTTTATAACAAAATGGGCTCCTACCCTTACGAAAAGCTCGCTAACGTTCAATCAAAGACGCGCTATGGAGGAATGGAAAATGCAGGAAATATCTTCTATAGGGAAGGATCGGTCAATGGAAACAAAGACCAGGTTAATCTTATTGCTCACGAAATCGCGCATCAATGGTTTGGCAATTCTGCCTCCGAACTCAATTGGCACCACATCTGGCTGAGCGAAGGTTTTGCAACTTATATGACCGATCTCTTCATCGAAGCAACGGATGGAAAAGCTGCATTTATAAAACAATTGAGTGAAGAAAGGCAAAAGGTCATTGACTTTTCAAAAGAAGAATTAGTGCCGGTTATCAACACTACAATTACTGATTACAATAAATTGTTGAATGCCAATTCCTATCAAAAAGGAGCCTGGGTTTTGCATATGCTTCGCAAAGAAGTTGGTGACGATATTTTTTGGAAAGGCATCCGAAAATATTACGAAACCTACAAGTTTTCAAATGCTTTGAGTGAAGACTTTCAAAGGATCATGGAACAGGTTTCCGGAAAGAATTTGGATTACTTTTTCAAACAATGGCTCTACCGTCCGGGACAGCCTGAAATAACCGTTGAATGGAAACACATCAAAAGAAAGAAAGTAGCTTTGAATGTTAAACAGGTGCAAAATGGTGAAAGCTTTATTTTTCCTTTAGAACTGGAACTCAAGTCAGAAGATGGTAAAAGCATTTTTAAAAAAGTACAAATCAATTCAAAAGATCAAAACTTCACCCTAAAAGTAAAAGGCAAAATCAAAAGTGTTAAATTAGATCCTAAATGTTCGCTTTTATTTGAAGAAAATTAATTGATCCTAAATTTTTCAAAATGAAATACCCATCCATTTTACTTAGTGTAGTCATTTTATTTATTAGCTGCGATGAAACGGTTGAAAGAACTAAGCAATTAGATACAAAACCCGTCGTAATAGAAAAGCCGATTCCGGAGGTTATCCATACCCTTACAAAAGACCAAACACATAACAAATTTAGTAGTGCCATTCCTCCAATTTTGAAGGTGGAATCCGGTGACGTGATCGAAGCTTTTACGGAAGATGCAAGCGATGAGCAATTTCATATAAATTCAACAATCGCAGCTTTGGATTCCCTTGATTTTGAACCGATTCACCCTTTGACGGGGCCTGTGTATGTACAAGGAGCGAAACCAGGTGATATTTTAAAAGTAACTCTTCACGAAATTGAAATTGGGGATTGGGGTTGGAATGCAATTTTAAAAGGTTTTGGGTTTCTTGCCGATACTTTAAAAGTGGAATATCTGCGGATTTATGACCTGGAAAAAAACAAAGAATATGTAAAATTCAATGATAAAATTAAAATTCCCCTAAATCCCTTTCCGGGTGTCATGGGTGTAGCACCGCCGACAGATGAAATGCTCTCTACGATTCCTCCACGTGCCAACGGTGGAAATATGGATGATCCAAATATGGGTATTGGCACTTCGGTTTATTTTCCTGTTTTTGTAGAAGGAGGATTGTTTTCCATTGGCGATGGTCATGCCACTCAGGGGCTTGGAGAAGTTTGTGGTACAGCGATAGAAGTTCCGCTTCGTGTTGTTTACCAAATCGAAGTTTTAAAAGGGCGAACGATTCAAGAACCTCAGTACGAGACCGATGAGTATTATGCAACAACTGGTTTTGCCACCACCATAGATGAAGCTGCCAAAAAAGCGACTTTGTATATGGTGCAATATCTCGAATCTGTACACGATTTGACAACGGAAGAGGCCTATGCGCTATGTTCGCTGGCAGGTGATTTACATATCGCCGAAGTTGTGGATATGCCAAATATGTTAGTCACAATGCATATTTCAAAAGAAGTGCTGGGAATAGAATAATTTTGAAAAAAACATGAGTCATCCCGAATTTTGACAATTTCCGAAATTTCTTTTCGAAATAATTATTTGTAAGATTTAAGCTGTCTAAAAAAGCTAGATGATTCAATTTATTGTTTACCATTTGCCTCCGGCAGCTGGCTTTTCCATTCGATGAAAAGCCAGCAAAAATCTTGGCAAAATAAAGGCTAAACTCTATGCTGGCACCCACTCCCGCGTATTTTGCCTGACTTCCCGCAAATAAAAGATTTATATAAATTAATGTTAAACCTTGATAAGCTTTTTTAACCGACCTTTTTTGATTTTGGGCAACAATTTTTAGTGAAGGTTTTGAGTGAATGGTTGAGAAAGTAGCCATGTTTGAGCGGAGCGAGTTTGGCTACGTGGCTAAATCAAGCTTAGAATTGTCCAATAGAAAAAACAGTCTTGACTTTTTTGTTACTTTTTGTGTTAAGACAAAAAGTAATTAAACGATTGATTTTCAGTTTTTTATCAACAAAAAGGAGTCGCGGGGGGGCAAAGAAAATCCCGAATTTCCTATTTTTGAAAATTCGGGATGATTCATTTTAAAATATATTTCCTGATTTTTTTAAGAAACAGAAGATAACTCTCCCATTTGCATTCCTTCCAGAAGTTGTCCCTGAATCTGATCTGTAGTTGAATTTATTGCCATAGGCGCTTCGCCACCCATCATCGGATCAACAACAGTTCTTAAAGGACGCTGTCCTGCCGGTGTCTCAATAAGTTTGACGATAGCATCAGCAACATCCTGTGGATTTGGTGCATTTTCACCTTGCAACATTTGGCCTACGCCGCCCCACATCTGGTCAGGCATATTGCTCAATTCACCGTAACTCTTCACTCTTTCTTCATCAGAAGCTGGCATCATTCCACTGAAAAAATTCGTTCCAAAACCTCCTGGTTCGACAACAGTCACATCTACACCGGTTGGCGCTAATTCGTAACGATAAGATTCGCTGAGTCCCTCCAAAGCATACTTAGAAGCAGTGTAAGCTCCTGCAAAAGGCAATACAATTCGCCCCATAGTGCTGGATATATTGATCACAAGGCCTGTTTTGTTTTTACGCATTGTTGGTAAAACCGCATTCATCAACCGTTGTACGCCAAAAACATTTACATTAAAAACTTTCTGGAATTCGTCTGCGCTGTATGGCTCTGTAAATCCGCCGGTTCCAATTCCGGCATTATTGACCAATACATCAATTTTTCCTTCTTTTGCAATTACAGTATTTACTGCATTTTTTACAGAAGCATCATTGGTCACATCTGTGTCTAAAACGGTCACACCTTCCAAAGCTTCTAATTCATTTGCTTTTGCCGCATTTTTTCCTGATTTGTTTCGCATCGTCGCATAAACAGTATATCCAGCTTTGGATAATGAACGTGTGGTTAATTCTCCAAAACCGCTGCTTGAACCGGTAATTAATACAACTTTTTTCATTTATAATATTTTTTATGGGTGAGGTAATAATTGAGTATAAGGAATAAACTTACTCAATGAGGAATTGTTTAAAAAATCCTGTTTTAAAATGAAAATTTTATAATTTAAGAAACTTTGAGGTAAGTTATATTATCTTTTTTCTTTATATTGATTTCTCAAACAAGCCATTAACAGAATGCAGCAATCAACTCCTCGCCCGGCACTGGAAATCATTGAAAGAGAGTTAAAAGAACGATCAGGAAAACTGGTTCTCAGTGATTGTGGAATAACCGAAATCCCCTACGAAGTTTTTAACATGGACTGGTTGACCGAGCTTATTATAACCAACGGCTATTATCAGGACAGCATCCAAAATTTAAAAAGTACCAGTAATCTTCCGGAACCTAATCACCTGACCTATATCCCTGAACAAATCATCCAATTAAAAAACTTAAAAAAGCTGCGCTTGGGCCCCATCGGCACCAGTCCATGGACGATCAATAATGTGGAAATATTATCGGCTATGCAAGGTCTCGAAGATCTGAATCTAAGCAATAATCAAATTTCAGATATTGTTCCGCTTCAACATTTGGTGAATTTAAAATCTTTGAACCTCGCCTTAAATGAGATCAAAGACATCAACGCTTTGGAGCAGCTGGTCAATCTTGAAAATCTGGAACTTTTTTATAATCAAATCAATCAAATAGATGTAATTGGCAATTTTGCTAAACTCGAAATACTTGCCCTGGAAGGCAACCAGATTTTTGACATTTCTGTTCTTAGCCAGCTAAACAAATTGCGAACCCTCCTGCTTAACAACAATAAAATTGGAAGTATTCAACCTTTGGAAACTTTGACTTTGATAGAAGACCTTTATCTGGACAGTACTGAAATCTCGGATATCAGTCCCTTGTACAAAATGACCAGGCTACGAACTTTATACCTAAATAATAACCACATTTCGTTCTTAACCGGCCTTGACAACATAACCGGCCTTCAGGAATTGTATTTCAATTCAAACCAAATCACCGATATCTATCCACTCGAAAGGTTGACTGTTCTTAAAAAACTGCATTGCAGTAATAACCAAATCAACAGTTTGGAACCTTTGTTAAACCTAACCAACCTTAGAGAATTATTTATCGAACAAAACCAGGTAAATTTTATTGAACCGATCACCAAACTTCCAAAACTGGAATCTCTTGCTTTAAGCCTCAATCCTATAAGCGACTGTCCACCTGATGTTTGGGGAACGAATGATATCAAACAAATCCGCGCTCACTTTGCCGGTCAAACCCGAGATGCTACTTTCAAACAAGAACAGGAATCTCATCAGGAAAAATTGCAACAATTGGTACAGGAACAGGAAAAACTAAAAGAAGCATTAGAAACAAAAAAGCAAAAAGAAAGTGTTGATTTAAAAGAAGAAGAACAGGAATCTTTAAAACAGGAAAAAGAAGAGATCAAACAAAAGTTAGAAATAACTACAAAAGAACTTGAACAAAAAAAGAAAAAAAAGAAACAACTCGACAACCTTGGAATCAGCGATGTAAAATTGATTTTTGTTGGAAACAGTGGCGCTGGAAAAACCCAGCTCAGTAAGTTTTTTGAAACTGGAAAATTGAATAAAGAACGGGAAAGCACCCACGGAATCCGCTTAAAACGATGGCTTCCGATGGGAAAAGTGTCTTCCGCTTTAGCATCTTTAAAAGATAAAGTTGCTGCAAATATCTGGGATTTTGGTGGCCAGGAATATTACCACGGCACCTTTCGATTGTTTTTGAGCAATTTTGCGGTTTATGTCTTGCTTTGGGAAAAAGACACCAACCTGAACGATACCCTACCAACCGAAGTCCGCAAAGATGAAAAAGAAACTTTGCAGCATTATCATTACAAATATTGGCTGGACAATATTCGTCACTACGCACCAACCAGCCCGATTATTATTTTGCAAAATAAAGTAGATAAAGACGGCCGCGAAAGGGTTGACACGGAATGGATCAAAGAGTATGAAATTTTTGGCGACCATTACATCAGTCTACATGGAGCAGCGGATGGTAAGGTGCAACAATACAAATGGAATTTTGACCTTTTTTGTAATGATCTTTCGGCTTGCATGCAAAGAATCCTTGAAGATGATTCCAATCAGCAAAAATCTATTGCCTGGCTTCAGGTTAGAGATGCTGTTGTAAATATTAACAAAGGAGAACAGAAAAAAGAAAATCCATTTTTACCTTTTCTAAAAACAGGAAAGTTTATTCCGATCAAAGATTTTGAACAGGCTTGCCTGACTATTGAACCTGAGCTAACGGAAAGCGAATTGTACACGCTCCCTCGCTGGTTGCACAATTCAGGAGTTGTGATTTATTTTAGCGAGCACGAGGAACTTCGCGACAAGGTTTATCTCGATCCATCTTGGGTGACGGAAGGCATTTACAGGATTTTAAATGAAACGGTCCGCGCAGAAGATGGCGTTTTTACTAGGGCCGACATGAAAACCCGAAAAGGGTTTCGAAAAGACACCGTTTTGGCTTTGATGGAAGAAATGGAAATCATCTTTGAAAAAATGGATGAGCCCGGCACTTTTGTAGCACCTCAATATTTGCCGGAAACGCACGCCGTTGAAGACCTCTACGCCATTGCTGCCAAAGGATTACAGCAAAAAGCATTTTTTATTCGCTTGCCTTTGTACTTTTTCAGAAAAGTCTTACAACGGATGATTTTTTTCTACGGAATGTCTAAAGGAGTTGATGCTCGTTATTATTGGAAAAAAGGAATTTTATTTGAAAAAAGAGGTACCCGAGTGATGTTTAAAGGCATCATGCCAGAGGCGGACGGCGAGCAAGGTATTTTTCTGATAGGCGCCGAACCAGTGGGTGATTATTTTGAAATTCAAAAAGAAGTGTTCCATATTATTTCTGAAATTTTGGAGGAGCAGGAATTAAGCAAAATCGTAGAACCTTCCAATCCGAAAGGTGCTGAAAAAAATTATTACAGTAAGCCTGACAACTGGACCGCCAGCTATATGCGTGAAAATGCTCCAAGATGGCTGAAAAACATGGAGGTTTCGGTGGATGGACACAACTTTGTTAACTATCTCGATCTTTGCAATGATAATCGTAAAAATCTGGTATTTACCCAATCAGATTTAAAGCAACGGATTCGAATCCATGATTTTGAAGTTTTGTTGGATAGCAGACCACTGCGCCCGCTAAAAGTGTTTTTTTCTTATTCACACAAAGACACTGACATTATGAATCGCCTTGCGGTTCATATGGCTCCTTTGCGCCGTCTGGACAAAATTGAAGTATGGACGGATAAAGCCATTCAGGCAGGTGAAGAGTGGGATGTTGAAATTGAAAAAAACCTGCGCGAAGCTAATATTATCCTTCTTTTGGTTAGCGCTGATTTTGTAGCTTCTTCTTACATCTGGGAAAAAGAAATTCCAATGGCGCTGCAAATGGAAAAAGAAAAAAATGCCAAAGTGATTCCGATTTATTTGCGACCTTTTGATTTTAGTGGCCTTAATTTTTCAAAAAACCAAATGATTCCAAAAGACACCGGCGAAAACCTAAAGGCCATTTCTCAATGGGAAAATATCGACGAAGCTTTCATGGAAGTCGCTCAAAAAATTCGCGAAGTGATCGATTCATTTAATTAACGTATATTGTTAAGGACCTTACAAATGATGATTTTAATATCCCGATGTCAGAATTTTGTCTGAAAAAATATCTTAATGAAATGCTGGAGAGGAAGGACAAAATACGTGGGCGCGGGTGCCGGCATTGAGTTGAGCCTTTATTTTCTGCGCTGCTTGATACGGTGTATAAAATAGTGATTGCAAAAGGATTTTTGCTGGCTTTTTATCGACTGAAAAAGCCAGCCGCCGGAGGCTTTCTGATCAACATTAATCATTCTAATAATTTATAAAACCTTATTTCCTATTAATCAACATTTGAAATCACCAAAAAAATATCCTGTAATTCGCTGATTTTTTAAACGGTTACGCTTTTCAATTAAATCATGAAAGCTGAAAACAAACAACGACTCTTTGAAATCATCGCCGTTTTAATCACCGGAGCAGGGAAATTCGTTTTTATGGACTGGCTCAATTGGCGCGCATTTTATGTAGTAGGTGCTTGTTTGTTTTGGATTGGGTTCGTCATTTATCGGTATAAAAAAGATGCAAATATTTTAGAATATTGGGGTTTTACAAAAACCAACTTCAAAGAAACTTTCCTGATGTTGCTGCCTTTGGGCATCATCAGCGTAGTTTTATTTTTTATAGTTGGAAACCATTTTGGAACTATCATCATCAACAAAAATATCATCCCGATTTTGTTGCTTTATCCGATTTGGGGAGTCATCCAACAATTTATCGTCGTTGCCCTGGTCGCCGGAAATCTGCGGGATATGGATGGTTTAAAAATATCGAAATGGACGATCATCATCCTTACATCAGTCGTTTTTGCAGTCGTACATTTTCCGTTTCTTACTTTGGTGGGAGGCACTTTTTTATTAGCTTTAGTCTACACCACCATCTATTTGAAGAAAAAGAATCTGTATGTTTTGGGTTTGTATCACGGTTGGCTGGGCGCCATTTATTTTTACACAATTGTAGGCAGAGATCCCTGGGCAGAAGTGTTTGGCGTGTTGGGACTTTAAAAGATTAAATAATGAAAAAAAACCGAGAAGATATTTACCATTTCGCTGATGACAAACCATTTGAAGGAAAAAAAATCAACGAAGTTTTCAACGATATTTACAAAAGCAATTTGTGGCATATTTCTGAAAAAAGAGAGTCCGTTTCCGGAATTGGCTCTTCATTGGAACAAACCCGTGAGATCATCAAAACCTTTCCCTTTGTTTTTCAAAAATTTGAAATTACTTCAATGCTGGACATTCCCTGCGGAGATTTCAACTGGATGCAAAAAATTGATTTTTTAAAAATAAAATACACCGGCGCAGACATCGTCGAGGCCATTGTAAAAACAAACAGCGAAAAATACAAAACCCAAAACACTAAATTCATCCAACTCAATTTAATTGAAGACCAACTCTCAAAAGTTGATTTAATATTTTGCAGAGATTGCCTGGTTCATCTTTCTTTCTCAGACATTTTAAATGCAATTGAAAATATCAAAAAAAGTGGTTCCAAATATTTGATGACGACCACTTTCACTGATCAGCAATCCAACAAAGACATCCACACCGGCGGCTGGCGGCCATTGAATTTGGAATTAAAACCTTTCAATTTTCCAGCGCCGATTTATTTTCTCAATGAAAAATGCACTGAAATGGATGGTTTGTTTAAAGACAAATCATTGGGTCTTTGGGAAATAGCAAAACTTTAATTTTTTCAGTTCTCGAAAGGCTTTTGAAAAATGAACGTCAATTTCAGAAGCTAAAATATTATATTTTACTATTATCCGGCGTTGACATTTAACCACCAAGCATTCTGATAAAAATGGAACTAACTATAAACCCAAAAGTCAAAGAAGTTTTCGATGAATATCCAAAACCTATTCGTCCAAAGATGATGCGACTCAGGCAACTTGTTTTGGATGTAGCAAATGAAATAGAAAGTATAAAACATTTAGAAGAAACACTTAAGTGGGGCGAGCCAAGCTATCTTGCAAAAAAAGGAAGCACCATTCGAATGGATTGGAAAAATAAGGCACCTGACCAATATGCCATGTATTTCAAATGCACCAGCAAATTAGTGGAGACTTTCAAAATGCTTTATGGCAAAACATTCAAATTTGAAGGAAGCAGAGCCATTGTTTTTAATCTTGATGATGAAATTCCGGTTGCTGAATTAAAACATTGTATTTCACTTGCCTTGACGTATCACCAAATAAAACATCTCCCAATGCTAGGAACTTAAAAATTAACACCTAAATAATAAGCTATGAAAAAAATCACCTTCCTTTTCGCACTTTCGATTTCAATATCAGCCAATTCGCAAAACTGGAACCTTTTCCCTTTGGATCAAAAAATGTACTTCTCTGAGGAAGGGCCTTCAAATGCCAAACTCGTTGACTTGTACCTCATGGATTCGGTTTTGATCAATCTTCAAGACACTATTTTGTATTTCCGAAAAAACTTGGATTTGCAAGGAGCGGGGAATTGTTACAATTCAGTTGCTGATTCAATGGATGCATTGGGTTGGTACGGCCCAAACATTTATACCCTTGATTTTTTGATACAAAATAATAGTGGAATTTTCTATTATTGGGAAAATAGCGGTGCCCCCTTTTTTTTCCTCCCAAATGCTCTAGTTGGACAAAGTTGGGATATCGTTTCCACTTTTGACGAAAATGATTATTCAACAATTACGATAACATATTCGAGTATCGAAGTTGAAAGTTTTTTGGGAATTACCGATTCGGTAAAAACATATACACTACAATCGAATGGAAGCAGCCCCAATCAAACACCGATAGAAAATTTTGAAATAAAATTGAGCAAAAACTTTGGCTTGATCGAGTTTGTACCTTTCGTTCAGTTTCTTTATCACCCGGATGGTGAAGATTTTAAATCCTTAACACTCAATGGATTGGAAAAAGCAGGAATTAAATACGGGTTTGAACAACCAAAGTTCGTTGACTACTTTCATTTATCCGAAGGAGATATTTTGCTGTGGCATAATTATGACAAACATGTTTCGCCGGAACCTGCAAAGAACAGTTATTACAGAGACTCCATCACTCAGGCATTGATTACACCTGATTCGGTCACCTATTTTTATGACCGAATACTTAGAAGCTATGATGGTGACACCATCCTTCATCCAGGAAAATCTGTAACCTATCACAAACATGATTTGCAAAACATTATTGAAACCCCACCGAACGATTATGGTTTTGGAAACAACCAATTTGGAGAAGCTTATGGTGGTGATCTTTCTGAGCAAATCTGGAAAAGTGAATATTTGTCGATTGATACTGATACCATAGCCGGAGATACGGTAATTGGCTATTCATTCGTTGCTCCTAGCTTTTCTGTCGACACCACTGATTGTGGCATTTATATGTATTGGGATCTTGATTATAACTTCAAAATAAATACCTATTCCGGCGTTACAAAATATTGCGCCAATAGTTGGGGTACGAATTGCACAACATTGATAGGTTCAATCATCGACGGAACACCAACGGGCAGTTTAGATTTTCCTTCATCAATTCATGAAATTCCAGCTTTTTTACCATTAGAAATTTATCCCAATCCAGCAGCTAGTTCAATCACCATCAACAATTTAAAGCAGCAAAAAGCATTAAACTATAAAATCATAAATAGCACCGGGCAATTGCTGAAATATGGAAAGTTAAACGACAATGAAATTCAAATAAATGAACTAAATCCTGGGTTATATTTCCTTCTACTTTTAAATGAGGAAAGCACGTATCGTGGCGTGTTTGTTAAACAATGAACGGAGTTCCTCCAAATTAATTCAAAAAGTGTAACTTAAAGCTTTAAGACTTTGAGTAACGTTCAAAACTAAAACACCTTTTAATTCAAATTCTATAGAATTATGAAAAAAAGAACGCTACTGCTAACCCTTTTCCTTTTTGCTTTTCTTACTAATTTATGTGCAACACACAACCACGCAGGTGCCATAACTTACAAACAACTTGATGATAACACCATTGAAGCGTCAATCATTACTTATACAAATTTAAATTCTGTGGCTGCCGACAGAGATTCGCTTTCCCTTTGTTGGGGAGATGGAAATTGTGAATGGGTTCTTCGGGTAAATGGTCCTGACAACGGCATGAATGGAATACCTGATGGCGAAGCTCTCAATGACTTTTTTAAAGTAAATATTTATACCACTCAACACTCTTATGGCGAGTTTGGACAATATACTTTATCAATGACAGATCCAAACAGAAGTGGTGGCATTCTAAATGTTAATTTTCCAAATTCTAATATGGTTCCCTTTTATATCGAAACTCAATTCAACCTCATTCCGCTTTCCAATGGAATAAGCAATCAGTCGCCTGTTATTTTAGAGCCACCAATCATTCGGGCTTTCAAAGGCTTGCCATTTATTTATACACCCAATGCTTACGATATTGATGGAGATAGTATTGTTTATGAATTAACTAATCCGGCAGATGTTCCAAATTACCAGTTACCTTGCGAAATTAATACTAATCCACCTGGTCCAAATATCTGTACAATCGACTATAAAAAAGGATTGTTCAATTGGCACACTCCTCAAGTTGTTGGAGACTATGTGCTAGCGATTTCAGTTAAGTCTTATCGTGAAGGAAACTTAATTGATGAAATGATTTTAGATTTTATGATAACTGTTGAAGATGATTATGGTTTATTACCTGAAATTGCAATTGGAAATGTAATCGTCAATGAAATCAACCCGGTAAACGTTGGAGACACGATCCTGATGGACATATTTGTGTCTGACCCGAATATTAATGATACAATTGAAATCAATTCAAGCTCGGGGTTGTATGATTATTTCGATAATCCTGCCACTTTTGAAGCAATCATTACCGGAAATACCGGAGCCGCTTCTTTTGAGTGGATCGTTTTGGAGGAGCACGTGAGGCAGCAACCTTATCAGGTTGTGATTAAAGCCAACGACAATGATTTAGACTATTCAAAAACTTCGTTTGTTGCCGTTTGCTTTCAGTTTGAAGAATTTATCACAAGTGTTCAAAGCCCTGCTAAACAACTTGATTTTCAATTGTTTCCAAATCCTGCAAATGGAGGTTTTATTAATTTGTCTTTAAAAAATTACTTCACAGAATTTGATCGATTTACTATCTACGATTCGAATGGACAACTGATAAAAACGGACAAAATCAATGCAGAACAAACACAAATTGATATAAACCCTTTTCCATCCGGAGTCTATTTTTTAACGGTGAAAGGCAGTAAAAGCACCTCGACCAAATCGTTTGTTATCCAATAAAACGATTACTAACTTTTTAAAAAAAACACTTAGAATGAATTTTATCGACTTTTTGATCGGATTGACCATGGTCAATACAATACCTCACTTCGTACTCGGAATCTGGAAAGGCAGAATTTTGGGTGCTTTTGGCTTTGGTAATAAACAAAACATCGCTTACGGCATTTTAAATTTCATTATTTCCATTAGTTTGTTTTTATACAAATACGGATTCGACGGCTTGTTAGAAAACGGAATTTTCATCGGCGGAATGTTTGTGGTTGTTTCTTATTTTATAGTTGGCCAATTTTTATACAAAACCTGGCATTTCAATTATTATCAAAAAAATGAAACAGAATAAACGAATTACGGTTTGAACGGTCAAAGAAATATTATAAAAATTTAACGGACCATGAAAAACCTACTTGCTTTATTTTTTCTTTTGATTACCACTTCGTTGTCTGCTCAATACGACAGCATTTTTGTAGATGGCATTTTCAGAACTTATCAATTGCACCTTCCGACGGATTATAATGGCTCAACCGAATTACCTATGGTCATTGCCATGCACGGCGGATTCGGGAGTGGACCACAATTGGAAACGCAATCCAAACTGAGTGAAAAAGCGGATGATGCCAATTTCATTGTCGTATATCCCGAAGGTGTGCCAAGCCTATTAAATATTAGAACCTGGAATGCCGGCGGTTGTTGTGGTTATGCTATGAATAATGATATCGACGACGTTGGTTTCATTAGCGCTTTGATCGATTCTTTGTCCAATGAATTGGCCATTGATAACAATCGAATTTATGCCACCGGGATGTCAAACGGCGCTTTTATGAGCTTTCGGCTGGCTTGTGAACTTTCGGAAGAAATCGCTGCTATTGCACCCGTTGCCGGAACGATGAATGTTGATCAGTGCGAACCTTCACGGGCGGTTCCGATTATTCAATTTCATTCTTTTGAAGATTCCAATGTCCCATATTTGGGCGGAATTGGCGACGGCGTTTCAAACCACTATAATCCGCCAATCGATTCGGTCCAGAATGCCTGGGCGGTGATGAATGGTTGCAATATCATCAATGATACTTTGTACAACGGCTCAGACTATACGCACATTCGTTGGAGTGATTGCGATTGTATGTACGAGCAGCAGTTTTATATCACAACGGATGGCGGACATTCGTGGCCGGGAGGCATGCAAACAGCTATTGGCGATCTACCTTCCGAGTTTATAAACGCAAACGACTTGATGTGGGATTTTTTCCAATTGTATAGTTTGGAATGTGAAACGTCAGCGGTTAGAGAAAATCCAGAATTACAATTTAAAGTTTTTCCTAATCCTGCTGAAAGTCAGGTCTTTATTGAATTTCCTTCACAAATTCCAAACGATGGCCGGCTCAAAGTTCAGGATGTAAATGGCAAATTACTCTTTTCTGAAAAAATAAAAGGCACCCGAAATGAAATTGATCTTTCCGCTTTTCCGGCAGGAATCTATTTTCTACATTTTGAAAATACATCCTTTTCAGTGATTGAAAAAGTTGTAAAATTGAATCGGTGATTTTTTTAATAGTGAACATTTGCCACATCAGGTTTTATCACATCATGTTTTAAAAATACTTGCAATAGCAGGCTAAAAAAGACGACGAGTACACAGCCGATTAAATTAAGCCAGAGATAAGCAATTTCAATAAATTCATACCAGTCTAAAATAAAAATGGTAATCACAAAAACTTCAGCAATCAATGCTGCAATAAAAACAGCGTTTGATCCTACGCTTTTAAAATAATTGTGAATAAAAAATAAACCCAGGATTCCACCCGGAATTCCACCAACTGCAATCTCAAAATAATGCAATTTCATGGTCATCAATGATACGATGATCGTTCCAAAAATAGCTCCCGTAAACATTCCAATAAATCGTGATTTGTTATTCACTCTCCTTAAAAAGAAAGCGACCAAAAATATTCCCAGGATCGTTCCGTAAAACACTGACCCAACAATATTCACCGCCTCGATCAGATTATCAAAAAGCGAAGCAGTCATTGCAAAGCTGAGGGCCACGACGCCCCAAATAACCGTCAACCATTTTGAAGAATTGAGATAATGGTGGTCGGAGGCATCTTTGACGATCAATCTGCGGTAAAGATCGACCACCGATGTAGTCGCCAAAGCATTCAATTCCGAAGATGTGGAAGACATCGCCGCTGAAAAAATCACGGCAAGAAGCAGCCCAATCAAGCCAATCGGCAAATGTCTCGTTACGAAAGTGATGAATACATAATCGGTATCTTCGGTTTTTGCCAATGGATCAGCTTCTTCAATAAGCGTTCTCGCTTCTGCGCGGAGGTTTCTGTCTTCTTTGAGCAAACCTTTTACAGTTTGTTGTGCTGCTTCAATTTCAGTTTCATTATTATTATCAATTGCTGTAATGAGGTTTCGCATTTCAACCTGCTTTTGCTCAAACAAAGTATTTTGCTCGGACTGCAATTCATCATAACGGCTTTGATATTCCGTGTTCTGTAATTTTAATACATTGGCTTCATTGTAATGGAGGGGTGGTTTTGTAAATTGAAAAAACACAAACACTAAAATTCCAACAAATAAGACCAAAAACTGCATCGGAACTTTTATGATCCCATTAAACAACAAACCCAAACGGCTTTCTGCCAGTGACTTTCCGGAAAGATATCGCTGCACCTGCGACTGGTCCGTTCCAAAATAAGAGAGAAATAAAAACGTGCCGCCAATCATCCCTGACCAGAAGTTGTAACGATTGGAAAGGTCAAATTCAAAATCAATTACATTGAGTTTACCCATTTTTCCTGCGACACCCACTGCATCCCCAAATGAAATATCAGGTGGCAATTGAAACACTAAAATGATCGCTGCGATAAACATCCCCAGCAAAATGATAATCATCTGTTGCTTTTGGGTGACACTCACAGCTTTCGTTCCTCCCGAAACTGTGTAAAAGATAACCACCGCTCCGATACAAAGAATCGTTATATTCAAATCCCAACCTAATATATTTGACAATATAATTGCAGGAGCGTAAATTGTAATTCCGGCAGCCATTCCTCGTTGGATTAAAAACAGCAAAGCAGTAAGTACACGGGTTTTTATATCAAAGCGGCCTTCCAAAAATTCATAAGCCGTGTAAACGTTCAAACGATAATAAATCGGAAGGACAAAAACGGCGAGGATAACCATTGCAACCGGCAATCCAATATAAAATTGTGCAAACCGCATTCCATCATCAAATGCTTGTCCGGGCGTCGACAGGAAAGTAATCGCGCTCGCCTGCGTCGCCATAATGGACAATCCTATCGTCCACCAGGGAAGGTCTTTATCACCGAGCAAGTAACTTTTTACATTACTGATATTTCGAGTTTTCCAAACGCCGTAAAAAACAATCCCAAGAAGGGTGACCAACATTATGATCCAGTCGAGAATATGCATGCAGGCTATTTTTCAGTAATTAATGGGTACTTTTTCAAGAGTAGATTTTTGTAAAAATGTAGAATGCCAAAATGATCAAAGCATGTAAAAACAAAACCATGACATACATCTGTGTCCAAGTTTTAAAGATCGGAGGAGGATCGTCGTTTAGATTGTTTTGTTCCATTTTATTTTGGTTTATAGTTTTTGGTTTGAAGTTCTTTCGCCTTACTACTGACTCCTCGCTCCTTGTTTTTGGTTGATTGTAGAAAGTTTACTCTTTCACCTCTTAACCTTCTAACTCTCTGTCGAAATCTACCATCCCCGATACCTTGGCGGTTTTATATCATTCATACGAGCGTAGGCAATAAGTTGCCCTCGATGATGCGTCATATGATCAACCATAAGCATCAAAATTTGCCGCTTGGTCATTGGCCCGGCAAAAAAGTCAACCGTTACATTTAGCTCTTTTTCAGATAGGTTTTGAACGGCATTTTGAGCATAGGTGGTCGCTTCACGCAAAAGCGTAATAATCTCTTCTTTTGTAAAATCCTTACGCTTTAAATCCATTTCAAATTTTGTATCCGTCAGATAACTTGAACTCAGCCAAACCATATTACTCATGATGTGGACCATTTGTTCCTTAAAACTTCGCACCTCAGGAGAAGGCTTGAAATCGTATTTGTCAGCAGGCATTGCTTCCGCCAATTCGATCGTATATTGAGCACCGTTTTGCCATTTCATCAGGTACTCCTTTAAAAAAGCATCTTGCGCGTTCGCTGCAAGGCAAAATCCGAAAAGTACTAGCGCAGTTAATAATCTCATTCTTTTAAATTTTAAAGCTTTGGAGAATAAATATTTTAAGTTATTGGCTATAATTATGGCCGTTTGCCAATAGAAATCAAGTTTGTAAAAATGCGATAAGCTCCCGCAACTCCCGCAGGCAATTCCCTAAACCAGGAATAGCCGGTATAGATATAAAAACCTTCGCCATACTTCGCAATGAGTAAACCACCATCTTTTGGCGTTTCTCCTGGATCATTTGAAGAAAGAACGGCTTGAAAATTATCATCCCATTCTCCCGGAAAATAAAGCCCGCGCTCCTGTACCCAGTCTTCAAAATCCTTTTCTGTTATCTTGTTCGGAAAATTTAAAACCTCATGATCCGGCAACAATATTCTAACTTCCGCATCTTCCATTGAAACACGATCTCTGGATATTTTCAATGGATATGGCGCCAAATCTTCGGTGACCAATCGGTGTCCGGTATTATACTGAACGATCATTGTTCCTCCACCATTTACATATTCCATCAAAGTGCTTTGATAAAATTTCAACCGATCCTGCGTATTATAAGCACGCACCCCTAATATCACCGCGTCATAAAGATTGAGGTTTTCAAGGGTGATATCATTACTTTCCAGCAAAGTCACATCGTATCCGATCTGTTCAAGGCTCTCAGGGATTGCATCGCCTGCTCCTTCAATATAAGCTATATTTTGACCTCCTCTTTTTAAGTCAATTTTTACAATTTTAGAAGTTGATTCCTGCAAAACAGTTTGTGTAGGAATATGATCATATTCTATCAATTCCAGTGCTTCTGAATACGATTGGCTATCAACAGTGACCAATGCAGAAATCAATCCTTCAGCCTGTTCTGAGGGAGGATATAATTTAAAACTAAAAGTCTGCTCTTCTCCTTTCAACTGCATAGAAAAAGTAATGGAGTTTGGCTCCAGTCCCCAACCATCCGGATGCTGAACCGTCACCGTGCCCTCAATATTTTCTTTACCAGCTTTTACCAAAACCTTTACTGTTTTGGGTTGGTTATCTGGAAATACATAAACCTGATCAGTGATGTTAGCAAACACAGGTGGTGTAATTTCAAACGGCCGATAAATTTCTCCTTTTACAGGATCTGTTTTTTTATAAACAACCGGCACTGCAAAGGTCAACATCTCCCCTTCCACTTTCACCTTAAAACTTACTTTTAATTCTCTGGGAGTTTCTGGCTTACCACGCAATAATTGATCTTCAACAACATACATTCCCAGCGTTCCCTCCTTTTTCAGCCAATAAGGGCTGGTCGATTTCATATCGGTTGGAAGCGTGATTTTTTTATAAAAATTATAAACCTGATTATTTTCCAGCTTGACATCCAAAATAGTGTCCAATACCATTGGGAGATAAGTTGCGTTTTCCAACTTTGCATCTACTTCCGAGCGATTAATTACTTCCATCGTCAATTCAATATGCTGGCCCGGCGTCGCGGAATAATCATTTGCTACCGCTTCAATATAAAGCGCCATGCAAGATCTGATCACTTGCACAATTTCTTTCAGCTTTACCTTTTTCCAATAACCATCCGGTAAAGCTTTGGTCATTTTATAGGCTTTGATCAAATCAGAAACACTTGCGCCAGGGTTTTCATAATTGAAATTTGATTCAACTTTTTTTAATAACTCGCCGATTGGTGCTCCTCCTTTTAATCGGGTCCAGGTAGTGTTAATCCCTTTAAAAAGGTCTTCCTGATTTGCGGGCATATCGCCTTTCAAAAGCTCCAGGTATTCCATTTGAGTGCCTCGGCTACTTGTTGAACCCATGCCCTGGCATTTATGCATGCTGCGACTTTCGGCGGCGATTTCGTTGTTTGATTTTCCTTTCAAAGGATAATAAACGCCAACGTCCACGCCAACCATTTTGGTTTTATCCGCTTTTTCAAAATTTTCGCGACTGCCATAAAACCACCAGGAAGTATTAAAATACAACCGCTTTGGTTGCCAGGTATTCACAAACTCCAATTGTTTGGGATAAGCATTTTTGTCACCAACCAAATCAAAAGCTTCAAAAGATAAAACGGCTGATGCCGTATGATGACCATGAGTTTGGCCGGCCGATTGGTAATCAAAGCGGTTGATAATAATATCGGGTTGAAAATTTCGGATCGTCCAAACTACATCGGAAAGCACCTTGTCCTTGTTCCAAATCGCCAATGTCTCGTCCGGATGTTTTGAATATCCAAAATCATTGGCTCTGCTAAAATATTGGTTACCACCATCGACTGACCTTGCCATAAGTAATTCTTCTGTTCGGATTACTCCCAAAAGTTCACTCATTTCTGGTCCGATCAGGTTTTGACCACCATCGCCTCTTGTCAGGGAAAGATAAGCTGTGTTTACTCGCAAATGATTGGAAAGGTAGCTGATCAATCTGGTGTTTTCATCATCAGGATGAGCGGCAACATAAAGTGCCGAACCCAAAACGTTCAGCTTTTTGATGGCGTCATGGATATCAGCTGAATTCGCTCTTTTTGGTGCCTGTGAAAACGAAGTTTGAAAGGCAAAAGTCGTAATTAATAAAGCTACAAGCGTTTTGTACATTTTGAACATATTAAATGGAAAAACTGAAAATCCGCCAAAAATAGGTAACTCCTTTCAAAGCAGGAAGGTATTGATTAATCCTTTTCTATCAAATCGCAAATCCTTCTTTAACTTTCCCTTAAGGGTAAGGTTTCTCTTTTTAAACTTTAGAAACGGCAAAAAGAGAATATTTTTAAGCTGTGAGTAATCCAACTATTTACAAAAAGAAATATTTTTCTTTGAAACGCATTCACTTAAATTCAAAATTCAGTAAATTTGAAAACTTTTCAACCAAAAATTAATATCTGATTATCAGCGGGTTAGAGAATATTGTTCACAATTAAAACAAAACGTAAAATATGACAACTCAAAAACTAAATGGTGAGCCATTTTTCTTTTATTTCAGTGCTGTAATACTAATCCTTGTGATTGGTGGATTTGGAATCAATGCAATGGTTAATTTTGATGATTTACCACCAATTTTACCGATTGTATACATCCATGGGATAATTATGTTGATTTGGTATACATTGGTAGTTGTGCAAACGAGCCTAATCAGGTCAGGCAATCATTCTCTTCACATAACTTTAGGAAAAACAAGCAGCGTTTTAGCAGTTGGAATAGTCATATCCGGAATATTGATGACCCTGGAAAGCTATGAAAGATCTGGCAGAGTTGATATCGTTACGATTAATATATTTTTGATAATCAACTTTATAATTCTTTATTCTTTAGCATTGCTCAACCGAAAATCTGCTGACAAACACAAACGATTGATTTTGTTCGCAAGTCTTGCCATGATTTTACCTGCGCTCGGTAGAATCACCCAAGCCTTAGGTATAAACGACTTTATCTCAATTCCTTTGTGGCTTATTCTCATGCTTGCAATCGTAGTCTACGATCTTAGAACTTTAAAAAAAGTTCATAAAGCAACTATTCTGGGAAGTGTTCTAATAATAGTTGGAATAGCATTCACAGTAGGATTAATGGATTCGGAAAGTTGGGCACAACTGCTCGAATCCACAATTGGGTAGGTGTAGGCTAATAAACTACTAAACTGTTTCTTGAAGGTTATTGACGAAGTTTCGCCAGCAACACTTCGCGAAAAGTACTGCTGATCAGCAAAAACTCCTCATTCGGCGAAGGCTGTGCCTGCGTCGAAATGTCAGCAAAATTCCGTTTTGCGTAAATGAATTAACTTTAAATTGCCAATTCCTTATATTTAATCCAGTTAACAAACCGGACGCAACTTGTAATTAATAGCTTGAATCCGGAAAAATATAAAAAATGAAAAAATCACTTTGTACTGCTATTGCCAAATTCCCCATTGCAAAATCATTCCTCTGTGCTGCGTTTATATTTTTACTGAGTTCTGCATTTGCTCAGGCTCCAATCATAGAATGGCAGAAATGTATCGGAGGAACAGATTGGGACTTTGGTCGATCCATACAGCAAACCACCGATGGAGGGTACATTATTGCGGGATCTACTAGGTCAAACAATGGCGATGTAACGGGCAACCATGGTTTTAACGGGGATTACTGGGTAGTGAAATTGGACGGTAGTGGAAACCTTCAATGGCAGAAATGTTTCGGAGGATCAAGCGGAGACTATGCAAATTCCATACAGCAAACCACCGATGGCGGATACATTGTTGCAGGAGCTTGCTATTCAAATGATGGCGATATAACAGGCTATCATGGTAATGGGGATTACTGGGTGGTGAAATTGGACGACAGTGGAAATATTCAATGGCAGGAATCCCTCGGAGGAACATCTGGGGATGATGCAAATTCCATCCAACAAACTGCCGATGGCGGATACATTGTTGCGGGGCAGTCCTTTTCAAACGATGGCGATGTAACAGGCAACCATGGTGATTGGGACTACTGGATAGTGAAATTAAACGGTAGTGGCAATCTTCAATGGCAGAAATCCCTCGGAGGATCAAACGATGACTATGCAAATTCCATACAGCAAACCGCCGATGGCGGATACATTGTTGCAGGAGTGGTCTGGTCAACCGATGGCGATGTAACAGGCAACCATGGTCTTCAGGATTATTGGGTAGTGAAATTGGACAATAACGGAAATACTGAATGGCAAAAAACCCTTGGAGGATCATATTTGGATGTTGCACAATCCATACAGCAAACCACTGATGGCGGGTACATTGTTGCAGGAAATTCCGGGTCAACCGATGGCGATGTAACGGGCAATCATGATTTTCAGGATTACTGGGTAGTGAAATTAGACAGCAGTGGAAATATCCAATGGCAGAAATCCCTCGGAGGATTTGAGTATGATTGGGCACATTCTATACAACAAACCGCCGATGGCGGGTACATTGTTGCCGGGCATTCCTGGTCAATCAATGGCGATGTAACGGACAATCATAATGGTGGGGATTATTGGGTAGTGAAATTAGATGGTAGTGGAAATATTGAATGGCAGAAGGCAATTGGAGGAATAGGTGAAGACTATCCACAATCTATACGGCAAACGGCTGATGGTGGGTATATTGTTGCTGGATATTCCGATTCAAATGATGGTGATGTAACAGGCAACCATGGTTTTTATGATTACTGGATAGTGAAATTAGCCGGTATGGAAACCGGTACAGAAAGCATAGTTTTCCCTGGAAATATAGCTGTTTATCCCAATCCCGCCACTCAAGAATTGACCATTGACCTCACCGGCTCGGAATTCAGCTCCGCAGGAACAGTTGTCACCCTTTTTGACATTCAGGGCAGAAATGTGCTTGAAAAAACGATAAACAACCTTGTCATTGTTATAAATGTAATGCGCCTGGAGAAAGGTTTGTATTTTCTGAGAGTGGAAAACAAAGAAATGAATGTTGTAACCAGACTGGTTATTGATTAAGGATTTGCCCTGTTAAAACATCTGGGGTTTGCTTTTTGCCTCATCCATTCCTAAAAGTTCATACATTTTATTGATTCAATTTGGCCAGCAATTCCGCGCGGTAAGTACTGCTCACAGGTAGCAGGATGTCATTTATTTTCACTTGATTACCTTCTAAAAACTGGATAGCATCCATTGAAACAATATACGATCGGTGAATTTTTTGAAAGCGGTTTTCAGGTAGATTATTTTCCAAATTGGACAATCGTTCTTTGGTGAGCAAGACTTTTTCGGGAGTAAAAACTTTTACATAATCGCCGTAAGCCTGAAGGTATAATATTTCCTCGAACTTGAGTTTGTACAATTTTTTATCCGCTTTTATAAGGAGAAAATCCGGATCATTTGAAGCTGTTTCAAGCTGTTTATTTTCCAATATTTTGGAAGCTTTGTTGACTGCTTTTAAAAACCGCTCCTGAGAAAATGGCTTCAAAAGATAGTCCACCGCTTCCAATTCAAAACCTTCAACAGCAAACTCCGGATAAGCCGTCGTGAAAATAATCAAGGGTGGATTGGAAAGCGTTTTGGCAAAATTAATTCCTGAAAGTCGTGGCATATTGATGTCTAAAAAAATCAAATCAATCGGTTCTTTTTGCAATACCTCCATCGCCTCAAAAGCATGACTGCAACTGGCCATTAGATTTAAAAAAGGCAAGTCTTTCAAATATTTTTGAATTACCCTACGAGATAGCGGTTCGTCATCCACGATGATGCAATTAATCATTCTGACAAGTTTATTTTTAGATCAACTTCAAAGGTTTTATTTAATTCTTTGATTTTCAGTTCGTGCTTTTCAGGATACAACAATTCCAACCTGCGTTGGACATTCTGCAAGCCGATTCCGTTGAAGTGATCCTTTTCAATCACGTCAACCTGACCTCTGTTGTTTTTTACATTAAAGTGAAAATCATGCTTTTCAACGTTCATAAAAATATTTATAAAAGCATTTTTCGTGTCTCCTTTAATACCGTGCTTAAATCCGTTTTCCACTAAAGGAATCAATAACAAAGGAGCAATTTTTAGGTGGTTTGCTTTTCCTTTAACTTCAACTTTTATCTCAGCCTTTTCGTCGACTCTCAATCGCTGGAGTTCCACATAATTTTCAAGGTAAGTAATTTCCTTTTTTAATGACACTTTTTCAACATTGGCTTCATAAATCATATAACGAAGCACGTCAGATAATTTTAAAATAAATTTTGATGTAACCGGCTCTTTTTCAATTGACAATGAATAAATACTATTTAAACTATTAAATAAAAAATGTGGATTGATCTGTCCTTTCAAAGCCAATAACTCAGTCTGTAATTTTTCACTTTTCAGCTGCTCCAAAAGTTGTTTTGTTTCATACAGTTCAAACCAGCCTTTTGACAATTTCAGCAAGGTTGTCAACACCAAATAAGCCATTCCAAATTTGAAATAATCAACCAATTCATAATAAGAAATGAAATAATAACCCGGAAAAATATAGTCCGTCAATACTTCAAAAGTAAATTGTAAAAACCAAGCTGTAAATAGCGTTAGGATTATGAAGAATGCAATATAAAACACATATCGTTTGCGATTCAAAAGCTTTGGAATCAGCAACCTCAGATTGATATAAACCGCCAAAATCAGGGGCAGATGAAATAATCCTGCATAAATCCAATCGGCTTTATGAAGTTCGTCAGAGTAGGCAAAAAACTGAAGCAACACCAAAAAAGATAACATCCAAAACAAGCCGTGCTGGACGATCTTGTTTCGGACGATCTTTGTTAAAAAAGCAGTGTTCATACTTTAATTCTGATTCCTATGCAAGATAATCGGCTCAAGATAAGCTTTTGGATCATCTGCATATTTTTCAAAAAATTTCTGTAAATCTTCCGTTGAAGCTGTCAGAATAAACTGCCCGTCAGAAGTTTCTTCATGTTTGATTCTGATTTTTCGTTGTTCGAACAATTTTTCAAGTCGATCCGGATCAAATTGAAAAATTTTCACTTCGTCTTTTTCAATTTCCACCTTTGCAAAAGTATG
Source organism: Saprospiraceae bacterium (assembly GCA_965220465.1). Classification (GTDB taxonomy): domain Bacteria; phylum Bacteroidota; class Bacteroidia; order Chitinophagales; family Saprospiraceae; genus JAHDHW01. The sequence continues at coordinate 208,852 of CBDCPZ010000019.1, forward strand.
AACGGGCAACATGTGTTGGAAATACAGAGAATTTAATAAAATTTCAGGACCTTCAGAATCATCATTAAACATACCACTTAAGTTGGTCGTTAATCCCAAAGTTTTATCTTCAAATTTAAGCGTACCAACTTCATCCGGAAAAATATCAAAGAATAAATGATCTCCCAGTTTTACCAAATGGATTTCAAGTTTTGCTTCACTTTTGTCTTCTTTGTAAATCAAATCATATTCTTCAACCATATTTTCCTTTTCATTAAAACCTCCGGAAAAATTCCAGGTATGTTCCATATCTGTCTCCTCTTGCATCCATTCACCCAACAAAAGTTCTTCAAAAACTAATTTGTCTTGTGTCCAAAGCGGATGTATTGAAGGAATACAACTTTGTATAAACAGGAGGACTAAAAATATAACTGCTATTTTAAATTTCATGATTATAAATTTTAGTTTTAAAATGGGCTCCGGCCGGAAAGTTTGCCCAATAATGATAAATAATCAACCAGTTTCAAAAGTAAAGGAAGACCGTGAAGCAAACAAAAAATGTCGTTGAAATGGCAAGTTTTGAAGGTGAGTTTTAAAAAAAACATTTTGAGCGGATTTTTTACTACTTTAATCTCAACTAATAAATTTTACAACTCATGCAGAAAAAAATTACATTTCAACTCCTGGCTGTTTTATTACTCGCCCTTTCGGCATTTCTTTTTTTTAAGACAAATACCTCCTCACCAACCAACGAAACAGTTGAAGAAAAAACTTCCGGAGCTTATCAAGCACTCAACCTTTTTGGGCTTGCGCGTACTTACCCTTTTGCTAAAATTCCAGACCAAGCTCATTATGCCGCCTGGCAATCCATCCAACAAAATACAGCCACCCAACGAGACAATCCAACCGAACCCTGGGAAAGTATGGGCCCAAAAAACCATGGTGGCCGAACCTTGGCATTGGCTTTTAATCCTCAAAACCCAAATACGATGTATGCAGGATCAGCAAGTGGCGGACTCTGGCGATCTTATTCTGCCGGCGAAGGAGCTGAAGCATGGGAATACGTTGCAACGGGCTATCCTGTGCTTGGTGTTTCCTGCATTACTTTCAATCCGGGAGATTCCATGACCATGTATATCGGTACTGGCGAAGTGTATAATATTGCACAGGCCGGGACTGGAGCAGCTTATCGCAGCACAAGAGGAAGTTATGGAATGGGAATATTAAAATCTGTTGATGGTGGAATTACCTGGAACAAGAGCCTGGATTGGTCTTATGCACAAAACCACGGTGTTTGGGCTGTAAAAATTTCTCAACAGAATTCAAATATAGTTTATGCATCCACAACTAATGGAGTTTACAAAAGCACAGATGCCGGATCATCCTGGACTCAGGTTCACGATGTGGTGATGGGAACCAGTCTGCTGATCCATCCGACCAATGACGATATCGTCGTTGCCGCACATGGCAACTTTAGTTCGCCTGGTTTTGGAATTTATAAAACCATTGACGGTGGGCAAAGCTGGACTAAAATTGAATCTAGCTTGCCAACGCAGTTTAATGGAAAAATTTTACTGGAAGCTGCTCCAACCAACTCTGATATAATCTATGCAAGTATTGGCAATGGGTTTGGTAATTCTGATGGAGCGAGTTGGTTATTAAAATCAAACGATTTTGGGTGGAATTGGACACTCCAAAGTCAGACCGATTATTCAAAGTGGCAAGGTTGGTTTGGGCATGACGTAGCGGTGAGTCCTGACAATCCCAATGATCTGACTGTTGTTGGTATTGAAGTCTGGAAATCTGCAAACGGAGGTGCCAGTTTACAAATAGTTTCGAATGGTGGAAATGGAGGACTAGGAATTGACACTCCTCCTCTTGAAGGGCCTGACGGAGGGCCACAGTTTGTGCACTCAGATTGCCACGATGTAATTTTCCATCCAACGGACCCAAATATTTTTTATGTAGCAAACGACGGGGGGATTCATCGATCATTAGACAATGGACAGTCTTTTCATTCCTGCAACGGAGGTTATCAATCAGTTCAGTTTTACAATGGTTTTTCTAATTCACATCAGGATTCGATCTTTTGTATAGGAGGGCTGCAGGACAATGGGACGATTCATTGGCAGGGTGGTGTTATCTGGACCAGAGTATTTGGTGCTGATGGAAGTTGGACGGCCATAAATCCTGCCGATGACAATATTGTTTTTGTTTCTTACCAGGGGCTTTCTATGCAAAAATCCATCAACCATGCTCAGAGTTTTTCGAATGCATCACCTCCTTCAAATAATGAAAATACGATGTTTATCGCACCTTATGTCATCGGAACAGATAATCCAGATGTACTTTATGCAGGACGATCCAGAATCTATAAAACCAATAATTCCGCTTCTTTCTGGCAAGCAACTAATAACGGAGATGTTCTCGATGGCAATGCTGTGTTGAGTATGGCTATTTCTCCGCAAAACTCTAATGTCGTTTACGCTGCCACTGGCCCAACAACTCTTTTTGGAGGTACAAAAGGAAATGTTTTTGTAACTACAGATGGTGGAGATACTTGGGTGAATATCACTTCAGATCTTCCTGATCGCTTTCCGATGGATATGACGGTTGACCCTACAAATGAAGCCATCGCCTACATCACTTTTTCTGGTTTTGGTACAGGCCATGTGTTTAAAACGGAAGATTATGGAGTCAGCTGGGAAGATATCAGCATTGATTTGCCGGATGTATCAACCAATGCTGTTATCGTCGATCCATTATTTTCGAACAATATTTATGTGGGAAATGATTTAGGCGTTTTTGCTTCAATTGATGGAGGTTTGAATTGGGAACCTTACATGGAAGGCCTTTTCGATGCAACCATGGTTTTTGATTTAAAAATATCACCCGTCAATCGAAAGCTCCGTGCTGCTACTCATGGCAATGGCGCTTTTCAACGAGATCTTCTGGAGGAGGAAATTGTAAGCACTAAAAAGCCTGTCGCTGAACATTTCATCAATCTTACTGTTTTTCCAAATCCTGCCAGCAATCAGACAACTATTCAATATCAAATGAAAGAATCCGGAAAAGTAAATGCGGAATTGGTTGATTTAAAGGGCAGAATGGTTAAAACACTTTTCAACGAAAATCAAAATATTGGAAACCAGGAATTTACTTTTGAAGTATCTGATCTGCCGTCTGGAAATTATTTCCTTCGGATGAATTCAGGCAATAAGATCCAAGTTGAGAAAATCGCAGTGGTGAAATAAAATTTATCGATTTACAGCCAAGCTTAACTGATAGGTTTGGCTGTGATTTTATTCACAATCTTCATAAGAAGGCAAGTTAACATCAAATCCGCCATTACCGTCATGCTGGGTTCCCCAGGCGATGTGTTTTTCATTTTCGACGCAGCTAATTGGCAAGCCGGTTCGACAACAGACTGATCCTTCAAATTCGGCGGTTTCATCAAAAAGCGTTTCTACCGAAATAGTATAGTTGAAAATTCCATCTTGAATACTTCCATCAGATAGTTTTCCGTCCCAACCGTAGGCCGGATCATTAAATCCAAAACTGTAACTCTCAAAAATTAATGTTCCCATTTCATTATAGATTTTAAAAGAAACAACTTCCATTGCCTCACTCATTCCAAAGGGAAAAAAAATATCATTAATCCCATCATTATTTGGTGTGAAAGCATTTGGAATAAAAAGCGATGCAGCTTTTATACAACCAAAAACCGGAGGTATTTTTCCACACTCTGTAATAAATAGCTCTTCCTGTGTTGGTGGTGGATCATTCGGCTCGACTTTGTTCTTTTTACATGAACTGATGATTATAAAAGCAAAAAGGAAAAATAAAGCTGGTAATATTTTAGATAATTTCATTTTTTAAAATTAAAATTCTGTCAATAAAAAAGCGTGAAAGACTAGAGTTTGGTGATGGAAATAAATTTATTTTCCGGATACAGCCGCACTCTAAGCTGGTGATTTCCTGCTGGGACTTGTGAAAAATCCAGATTCATAGTCTGCAAACCTCTGCCGATCCAGCCTTCCTTTATTGTGTATAATATCTCATCATTTTCAACAATTTCAAAATGCACAAACTGGGTTCGCTCTATTTCCAATTCTATTTCAGCATCATCAGTTATTGATTGTGGCGTGATACTGTTGATTTTATTTTCATAAACTGTTTCATTACAGCCATCAATAAAAATGCAAATTTCATCAGAAGCTATACATCCATCATTGAATTTGACAGTCAAACTCAAACAAAGATCCTCACCAGTAGTTACAACAGGATTAAGGCAATCAGAACAACTCAGATTTTCAGCAGAAGACCATGTGATTTCTTCAACTTCAGAAAGAGGGCGATTTATAACAGCATTCACCTGGTACGAATCCCAAAAAACGCTAATAACGTCAGGACCTGCATCAACCAAACAATCAACCCTAGATTTTTCATCATCAAAATCTACCCAGCCAAAACTGAAAAAAGAAAAAAGGAATAATGCAGAAAAGAGTTTAATAAAATTCTTCATAGCCTGTTTTTTATGTTGCACTTAATTAGAAACAATTTCAAAGGTAAGGAATAGTATTTTAAATGTTATAAAACACTTTTTTCTAACAAGTGGTTTGATTCTGAATTTAACATTCGAAAATCGAAACTTCCTCGCTTCACTTTATGTTTAAACGTCAAGAAATAACTAACTTCACAGTTTAAAAAATTTTTGAATTTGAGAATGAGAAACTAACCGAACAGAAGGGCTTCATTTATAAATAATCCTCCCTTTCCGCTTTCATCGCGAAGGCATTGTATTCCATTCTCAGTCGCTTTATAATTGAATCATATGCCTGAATACGTACACCTCCATTGCCATACGCAATATTCCCTTCTTGACGGAGCATCCGATATCGGAACAATGATGGACAAAGCAGTCGCTGACGGCCAGAAAGGGGTTGCGCTCACTGACCACGGTAATATGTTTGGTGCTTTTAAGTTTGTTGCAGAAGCGCAGAAGCGGAATATCAAACCTATGATTGGCTGTGAGTTTTACCTCGTTGAAGATCGCCATAAACAGCATTTTGCAAAAGCAAAAGGAGAAAAAGACAAACGTTTTCACCAATTGCTACTCGCTAAAAACCAAAAAGGTTACGAGAATATTTCCAAGCTTTGTTCGCTTGGTTTTATTGAAGGGATGTACAGTAAATTTCCACGAATTGATAAGGAGTTACTAGAACAATATCACGAAGGAATCATTGCAACGAGTTGCTGCCTGGGTGCTGAAATTCCACAAACCATTCTGCAAGGTAATCTCGAAAAAGCGGAGCAATTGTTGAAATGGTGGCTCAATATTTTTGGAGATGATTTTTATATAGAATTGCAACGTCATCGGGGACTGGAAAACATTGACCAAACTGGCGTGAGCCAGGAAGACATCAATCAGCAACTGTTGAAATTTGCCGAAAAGCACAATGTCAAAGTCATCGCCACCAACGATTCGCATTATGTCGAAGAGGAAGATTGGGCACCACATGATATTTTACTTTGCATCAACACTGCCAGCAGTATTGACGCAGAAAACCGTTTTAAATTTCCAAGTACAGATTTTTATTTCAAGACACAATCTGAAATGAATGAACTGTTCAAAGATGTGCCTCAATCCATTGACAATACAATGGAAATTTATGACAAAATCGAAACGCTGCAATTAGCCCGTGATGTGCTGCTCCCAGCTTTTCCTATCCCTCAAGGATTTAAAACACAAGATGAATATTTACGCCATCTGACTTTTGAAGGAGCCAAAAAAAGATACGGAACCATCTCTCCTGCAATTGAAGAACGACTTAATTTTGAGCTCAACGTTATCAAACAATCAGGCTATCCGGGTTATTTTCTAATTGTTCAGGATTTTACCGGCACTGCCCGAAAAATGGGTGTTTCAGTTGGTCCAGGCCGTGGATCAGCCGCTGGTTCTGCAGTCGCTTATTGCACCGGAATCACTAATGTTGATCCTATAAAGTACGATCTTCTTTTTGAGCGGTTTCTCAATCCTGAACGAGTTTCAATGCCAGATATTGATATTGATTTTGATGATGTAGGCCGTGCAAAAGTGATCGATTATGTGATTGAAAAATATGGCCGCAACCAGGTCGCTCAAATCATTACTTATGGCTCGATGGCAGCTAAAATGTCGATTCGGGATGTTGGCCGTGTGATGGATATGCCTTTGCCGGAAGTCGATAAAATAGCCAAAGCATTTCCACTTCAATTGGGTGCTTCTTTGAAAAAAGTGTTGGCCGATAAAGATATTGATCCGGGTTTGAAAGAGAAGATGAATTCAGACGATGTCGAAAAGTCTTACAACTTTCGAAAGATGGCTGAGGGCGAAAGTGACCATGCAAAAGTGATCCAAACAGCAAAAAAACTGGAAGGCTCCATTCGTAATACTGGTATCCACGCTTGCGGAGTAGTGATCACCCCCGATGACATCACCAAGTTCATTCCGGTCACGGTTGCTAAAGATTCTGACTTGTTGGTTTCCCAGTTTGACAATAGTGTCGCTGAAGAAGCAGGATTATTAAAAATGGACTTTTTAGGGCTCAAAACCCTGACGATAATCAAGGATGCTGTAAAATTGGTCAAACAAACCAAAGGCATAGAAATCGATCCTGATGAAATTCCACTAGACGACGAGGAAACATATAAACTTTTTCAACGTGGGGAAACGATTGGGATTTTCCAGTATGAGTCCAGCGGAATGCAAAAATACCTTAGGGAACTGATTCCGAACAAGTTCGAAGATTTGATTGCGATGAATGCCTTGTACCGCCCAGGGCCGTTGGCTTATATTCCAAATTTTGTGGCGCGAAAAAATGGTCGCGAAGAAATCAAATATGACCTTCCAGCGATGGAGGAATATCTTGCAGAAACTTATGGGATCACCGTCTATCAGGAGCAGGTCATGCTGCTTTCGCAAAAACTTGCAGGATTTTCAAAAGGCCAGGCAGATGCCCTTCGAAAAGGGATGGGGAAAAAGAAAAAATCAATTATCGATGAGCTTTATCCAAAGTTTATTGAGGGTTGTGAAAAAAATGGTCACCCAAAAGAAGTTGTTGACAAAATCTGGAAAGACTGGGAAGCCTTCGCCTCTTATGCTTTCAACAAATCACATTCGACTTGTTATGCTTTAGTTGCCTTTCAGACAGCTTATTTAAAAGCCCATCACCCTGCGGAATTTATGGCTTCTGTTTTGACCCATAACAAAAGTGATATTTCAAAAATGACTTTCTTTCTTCGGGAGTGCAAACGAATGAATGTTGAAGTACTTGGTCCCGATGTCAATGAAAGTTTTTCAGATTTTTCTGTAAACAAACAAGGCCAGATCAGGTTTGGAATGTCCGCGCTAAAAGGAGTTGGCGAAGGCCCCGTAGAAGCCATTGTCAAAACCAGAGAGGAAAGTGGACCCTTCGAATCTGTCTTCGATTTTCTTCAGCGACTGGATTTGAAGTCTTTTAATAAAAAAGCAATGGAAAGTCTCGTTTTAGGAGGAGGGCTGGATCGTTTTGAAAACATTGACCGTTCACAATATTTTGCAGTTTCAGACAAACACGACACCTTTTTGGAGCATCTTTTAAAATATGGAAATGCTTATCAAAATCTGAAAGCACAAAGTGCCAATTCCCTTTTTGGAGATAGCTCTGATGCAATGATTCCTGAACCATCGATCCCACAATTCGAACCCTGGAGCCTTATCGAAAAACTAACTCGTGAAAAAGAGGTAACCGGAATTTATATCAGTGGCCACCCACTTGATGATTATAAAATAGAAGTTGAAAACTTTACAACCTGTGGTCTTGACCGTATTGAAAATTTCAAAGGTCAAAAAATAAATATTGCCGGAATTATTACGCAGGCACAACATCGAATCAACAAAAAAGGAAACGGTTGGGGACTGTTTACTGTTCAAGATTATAACGCTGCGATAGAATTTCCGCTCTTTACTGAGGATTATCAAAAGTTCAAACATTTGCTTGAAAAAGGAGCTGTTTTGTATTTGACAGGCACCTACCAAAAACGCTGGAACAGTGAAGAATATCAGCTCAAACTTAGTGATGTTAAACAACTTGACAGCATTGGCGGTGACCTGACAGATTCTATCACACTCAGACTTCCTATTGAAAATATTTCCAGAAGTATGATTGATGAAATTGAAATGCTCTGCAAAGTAAGAAAAGGAAAACACAAGCTCAAAATGGTCTTTTTGGACAAACAAAATCAATTGAGTATCAATTTGATTGCTCAGGAACAAAAGGTCAACGCGGATAGTGAATTCATCGATGAGTTAGAACGAATTGGTATAAGTTATAAAGTGAATTGAGGATGAATGGATGTGCGGATTGTTGGATGTGCGGATGTGTAAAAAAGTAGCGAGACGTGAGTAGTCAGTAGCGAGTAAGAATCTGACACTTCGCTACTGACCACTCGCAACTCGCAGCTGACAACTAAAAAAAATCAAACTTGAAACAAGCAAATCGAATCAGACACTTTTATGAAGCTAAACCTAATACCCGTTTTACTTTTTTTACTTTTTACGATTTCAAGCCTTCAAGCACAAAAATATGACAATGACTTAAAGCTAGGTTTAGGTATGATTCACTACCCTAGTCCGAATGCTTCTGCTTTAGCTTTTTATGGTGAATTTAGCAGGCCGTTTTTTCCAAAATCAATTGTCGAAATTAGTGCAGCGGCTGCGTTATCTGCCGATTATGTTACAACAACGGAAGAACGCGAGCTTTCATCTTACCATTTTGGTATGAACTTGTACTACAATTTCATTGATCAACGGAAGCAAAATTTTAGAATAGGATTGGGCTTTACGGCAGGGGTTTTCGATACGGATTGGAAAGTAACGGCCACTGATCAAACAGGCACCGATCATGTTTTTCAGCCTGGGTTGGCCATTTTGATGGAATACAATTTGATATTTAACGAAAGGTTTATACTTGGTATATTGGCCAAAGGTCTTTTTTACGGCGACGACAAAAGTGCGTTTTTCGGAGGATTGAATGGCGGTTTTAGATTTTAATTCATTTTTTTTGATCCAAATCGATAAAAAATTGTTTTTCAGAATATGATATTATTTAGAAATATTTTATTGGCGTTTTTAGTTTCAACATTTGCGATTGCCTGCTCTGACGAGAATGGTCCTGAGAAGGCTGATCTTAAAAGGCCTGTGGTTTATGATTCCTTTGAAGAAATGGAATGGATGTTCAATCAACAAAATGATACAACTTATGTGATCAATTTTTGGGCAACCTGGTGCAAACCTTGTGTGGCGGAATTACCTTTTTTTATAGAATTATACAATACTTATCGCGGTGATAAAGTTAAACTAATATTGGTAAGCCTTGATTTTAAAAAACAAATAGAAAAAAAGCTTATCCCTTTCATTGAAAAGCACAACTTACAGCCCGAAGTAGTTGTTTTGGCTGACCCTGATTCTAATAAATGGATTTCAAAAATAGCAGAAGAATGGTCTGGATCGATTCCCGCAACTTTGGTATACAACAAAAACAATCGCTCGTTTTACGAACAATCATTTGAAAATTTTGAAGAATTAAATTTAATTTTAAAATCAAATCTATAATACCTAAAAACATGAAAAAGTCAATTATTTTATTTTCCTGCTTTGCACTGGCCACATTGATATTCACTTCAACCACTTATATTCAAATCAACCAAATTGAAGAGGATGTTTCCGTTGCTTCGGCTATCCAAATCGGAGGATATAAAATCGGAGATACTGCCTCTGATTTCAAATTGAAGAATATCGATGGCAAAATGGTCTCTATGGCTGATTATCCGGATGCTAAAGGATTTATCGTAATCTTTACCTGCAATAGTTGCCCTTATGCCGTGATGTATGAAGATCGTATCATTGAGTTGAACAACAATTATGCTTCAAAAGGATATCCTGTTATCGCTATCAATCCTAATGATGCTGATATAAAACCTGATGACAGCTTTAAAAGTATGCAGCAAAGAGCAAAAGAAAAAGGATTTGATTTCCCATACATTTACGATGAAAAACAAGTCGTTTTTCCCGTTTACGGAGCTACAAAAACACCTCATGTTTTCCTTTTGAACAATAAAAAAGTAGTTGAATATATTGGCGCAATTGACGACAATGCACAAGATGCTACTGCTGTTTCTCAAAAATATGTTGAAGATGCAATTGCTGCTTTGGAAAAAGGTGGAAAGCCTGATCCTTCGACTACTAAGGCAATTGGCTGTAGCATAAAATATAAAAAATAATCTGTTTTGAAATAAATAAAAAGGCTGAGTTGGTTCAACTCAGCCTTTTTCATTTAATTGCTCCACCACTCTTTTCACTTCTGCGCTATCCGTTTGGAAGTATTCATTCTCCAGTTTTTCAACTCTATTAATTCCAACCTCCGCTTTCATTCGTTTTTTTGCAGAAAGGTGAAACTCTTTTGCTTGAGTCAGCTTTGTCAAATTTTTAATATTGTCTGAGTTGATTCCACTTCCTGGCATTATTATGATTCGATCGTTTGCTTTTTCAATGAGTTGCCGAATTAAGGTACTCCCCTCCAAAGCGTTTGCTTGTTGACCCGAAGTCAAAATTCGTTGAATTCCTAGCGCGATGATTTGCTCCAACGCTTCAAAAGGATCAGTTACATAATCAAACGCGCGATGAAAAGTCACCTGCATAGGTTGAGCTAATGCAACCAGGTTTGCCGTTTTGACAATATCAATTTTACGTTCGGGTGTTAATAGACCAATCACAATTCCATCAACGTTATTTTCCTTGCAAAAAATAACATCGCGCTTCATCACTTCAAATTCCAGTTCAGAATAATTAAAATGCCCCGTTCGAGGCCGTATCAAAACAAATACTTCCAATCCATTTGGTTTTAGCTTTTCGACCGCCAGTTGGATGAATGCTGCACTCGGTGTTGTCCCGCCATTTTCAAGGTCCTGGCAAAGTTCCACACGTTGGCCGCCACCCTTAGCAGCTTCCATCGCAGACAACATGGAATTGGTACAAACTTCAATCAGCATCTTTTGTAATTTTGTGCATTTTTAAAAATCAATTAAAATTTTTAAATCCGAATCTACTAAATTTTATAACTTTCCGTTCTTAACTTGGCGCAAAGAATTAAGTAAGCATGGTTTGACATTTAAAAACTTGAATAAACAACTGGTTCTCAGCGAGTTTTTAATTTAGATTTAAAAAGTATTCTTATTTAATTTGATCAATTATTTATTTAAACTTAACTTTTAAAATATCAAAATGAGAATTATAGCAATCGCAATCTCTCTGTGTATTTTTCTTCTTGGTTGTTCCAGTGAACCAACCATAAATTTAACGCCTCAAAATTTACTTTCCTACGGAGTCCCATTTACTATTATGGCTCCAGATAGCTCTTTGATCAAAAAAGAAGATTGGGGTACCATTCAAATAGTGACTGTCAAAAAAGGAAGTGACTACGATCTTCAAATACAATCATCAGAAGCTACCTCAACGGATATCGCAACAGTAAAGGCACAAAAAATAATCGATGTAAAAAACGAAAGGTATTTTTCCAAAATAATAAAGGAAGACCCTGATGGGTTTGTATTTGAAACTCAACCTGACTCAACGACAAATTATTATGGTTTTCGGTACATAACCATTCAGGGAGACAAGGAATATGTAATTCAAAATGGAATGTCTGGAACTTTTACTTTAGAACAAGCGGAAAACATGTACGAGGCTATAAAGCCAAAGAAAAAATAGTTGCCAATTTTGTGTAAATGAAGAAAGGCGCTCACGAATCGTGAGCGCCTTTCTTTTTTTTGTAGTAAGAATTTGTATTAAATTCTAATTAACTACATCTCGTGTCTTATTTCGTAACTGAAAAGTCCGAGAATGATTAGTAAAATACATAAAATGATCATGGGGGGTACGGGATTTAAATATGTTATTAAAAAACGGTTTTAACATAAACTAGTACGAATTTAAAAACAAAAATGTTTCTTTGTTTTGTCTTTTATATAAATAAATGTAATATAAATGACATTTATTTAAACCATTATGTTAAAGCTGTATTTCGGATTATAATTATCTAAAAATAATTCTTTTTTTCATCAAAAACAAGAAATTCAAGCACTCAATACTCAAATAAATGATAAATAACAATAAAAAAACGTCTGTCTTGAGCACTCAAAACAGACGTTTCATGATTTTATTATTTATAAAAAAGTTTATAAGAGCGTGTTCGGAAATTTCATATTGCATCGAAGTCAATTCTCCAAATAAGCATTGAGATATTGGCAAGAATTAAGAATGATTTGGCACTTTGAGGCGTATGTTCGTAGTCTATGACCACCCTCCTAAAGTGATTCAACCATGCTAGTGTTCTTTCCACAACCCATCTTTTGGCTTCTACAACAAATCCCTTTGTGCCGTTTTGTCGGATTGGAACTTCAAAAGCTATATTCAAATCGTTAACTGCTTTTTCAAAAGTTTTTCTATAGGATTTATCCGTTAATATTTTTTCAAGTCGTGGCATATCTGATTTCAGGTTTTCCAGTAAAGCGATTCCTCCTGGGCTATCATGAATATTGGCTGCATGAACTTCTGTTTTCCAAATGCGACCTAATACATCAACCAGAATATGCCTTTTTCTTCCGTTTATCCTTTTGTGGCCGTCTATGCCTCTGTGTTCATAAATCATTGGAGCTAACTTAACGCTTTGAGAATCAACAAGTCCCAGACTAGGACAAGGCTCCCTGTTAAGTTGAAGTCGCTCTATACTATTAAGTGCTATGTTCATCTTTTCCAGCGCACCATTCTTGCCCCATTTATCAAAATAATAATAAACGGCTCGCCATTTTGGAAATTGACTGTCCAGGTTTCTCCATTGCGCACCCGTTCGTGTTATCCATAATATAGCATCCATGACATCTTTTAAATTCAGACACCGTTTTCGTTGCCAGTTTACAAATTGTTTCATAACTTCCCATTGGCCATCTGTAAGCCGCATATATTGTGGTTGCATATCTTTTAAGTTTAGTCACTCACAAGATACGCTGATGGCTAATTTTTTATCCCTGTAATTCCCGAACACGCTCTAATAGTTTTACAGAATGATCAATAATTTCTTTCTGTCACTTTCTTTATTTTGTAGCGGCGTTATATCGCTTTGATACTTCGTCCCAATTGATCACATTGAAAAAAGCAGCAACATAATCAGGTCTTTTGTTTTGATATTTCAAATAATAAGCATGTTCCCAAACATCCAGACCTAAAATCGGAGTTCCCTTTTTCTCTGCAACATCCATTAAAGGATTATCCTGATTTGGAGTAGAGGTAACGAATAAGTTTCCTGCTCGATTGACGCAAAGCCAAGCCCAGCCTGACCCAAAACGAGTTGCAGCAGCGGCAGAAAATTGTGTTTTAAAAGTACCATAATCGCTAAAAGCTTTGGCCATTGCTTTTCCTAATTTTGAATTCGGACTGGGTTCACCGCCACCATTGGGAGCCATCACTTTCCAAAACAAAGAGTGGTTATAATAACCGCCCCCATTATTGCGAACACCTGCACCATGTGCGGAAACTTTCTTTAAAATATCTTCAATAGATTTTTTTTCTAAATCGGTTCCGGCAATTGCTGCATTGAGGTTGTTAGTATATCCGGCATGATGCTTATCGCGGTGGATAGTCATTGTTTTTTTGTCAATGTGAGGCTGCAAAGCATCATAATCATAAGGTAAATCTGGTAGTTTGAATGCCATTATTTTGTTTTTTTTTGCCCTGAATTGATATCAGGAAAGTTATTGAAATTGGTATTTTGTTTTATTGAAATTTCACCAAATATAATAAGACTGAAAGGAGTTGACAACATAATCAAAAGAAAATCACAATGTTATCTTAAGACTCAATTTCAGACTTAAATTTATAACCCGTTTTCATTGCAATTGTTCAATAATTTTATGCAAATCATCTTGTAAATAAATCAAAACCTTACCTTTGCACCGATTGTTTTTAATATTGTAAATTGAAATTTCCAAATCACTAATTTAATCCTCCTTTTCACATGAAATACCGCAAAGAAAAAGACAGTATCGGAATTGTAAATGTACCCATTGAAAAATATTGGGCTGCTCAAACCCAACGCTCAAAAGAGAATTTTAAGATTGGTGGGCAAACGATGCCTATCGAAGTGATCCATGCTTTTGCCATATTGAAAAAAGCTGCTGCCCTGACCAATGCTGAGCTCGGAGTGCTTCCTAAAAATAAAGCAGCTCTTATCGGAAAAGTTTGTGACGAGATCCTTGCCGGAAAATTAGACGATCAATTCCCCTTGGTGGTTTGGCAAACAGGATCAGGCACCCAATCCAATATGAATGCCAACGAAGTGATCGCCAATCGCGCTCATGTTTTGAAAGGAGGAGCACTGACTGATGAGAAAAAAATTCTACACCCAAACGATGATGTCAACAAATCACAATCATCCAACGACACTTTCCCAACGGCAATGCATATTGCTGCTTATAAAATTTTGGTAGAAACCACGATTCCAGGAATTGAAGCATTGAGGGATACGCTGAATGCAAAGTCCAAAGAATTTATGAAAGTGGTTAAAATCGGACGAACACACTTCATGGATGCAACACCGGTTACGGTTGGCCAGGAGCTTTCAGGCTATGTTTCTCAGTTGGATCATGGCATTCAGGCAATCAAAAATACTTTGAAACATTTGGCTGAATTAGCATTGGGCGGCACAGCAGTTGGAACCGGTTTGAACACACCAAAAGGATATGATAAAAATGTTGCGAAGCAGATTGCTGACCTGACAGGTTTGCCTTTTGTAACTGCAAAAAATAAATTCGAAGCGCTCGCTGCCCACGATGCCATCGTCGAAGCACATGGCGCTTTAAAGACCGTTGCCGTTTCGCTGATGAAAATAGGAAACGACATCCGGATGTTGGCTTCCGGTCCTCGTTGCGGTATCGGAGAATTGATCATTCCTGCTAACGAACCTGGTTCATCCATTATGCCCGGCAAAGTAAATCCGACGCAATCTGAAGCACTCACCATGGCTTGTGCTCAAGTTATGGGCAACGATGTTGCGATAAGCGTTGGCGGTTCGATGGGTCATTTTGAGTTGAATGTTTTTAAACCAATGATGATTTTCAATTTTCTTTTCTCTGCCCGATTGATCGGTGATGCTTGCCAAAGTTTCAATGAAAATTGCGCCATTGGTATTCAACCAAACTATTCTGTCATCGAAGAAAAATTGAACAATTCTCTCATGCTCGTTACAGCCTTAAACCCAAAAATCGGCTACGACAAAGCGGCAACTATCGCCAAAAAAGCTTATAAAGAGGATAAAACTTTAAAAGCAACCGCAATCGAATTAGGCTATTTGACTGCCAAAGAATTTGATGAATGGGTCAAACCGGAAGATATGATTGGCGGTTTGGGCTAGAAGCTTTTTCATTTGTTTAAAAACAAACAACCTAAAAAACCTGCCTATTGATCATGACCGACTTTGACATAGCTATCATTGGTGCCGGGCCAGGTGGTTGTACTTGTGCCTTGGCGCTTAAGGAAAGCGGTTTACGGGTCCTTTTGGTTGATAAAGATAAATTTCCACGTGATAAAATATGCGGAGACGCAATTCCGGGACCTGCTTTTAAAGTATTGAGCAAAATCGATCCGGAACTGGGAATAAAAATGAAGCGTTTTGCGGAAAATTCAATTATTCGTTCTTCAAAAGGTTTTGCTCCAAACGGTAAGTCAATTACGTTTGATTGGAAAACATTTTCCTATAACAGCAAACGCTTAAATTTCGATAATTTTCTTCTAAACCTGGTTCGCACAGAAACCGAAACAACCATCCTTGAAAGCAAGAGATTAAATCATGTTGAATCTCAAACCGACCGAATCGATTGTCACTTTCAAGACAACTATTCTTTAAGTGCCGGTATTGTAATTGCCTGTGATGGCGCAAACTCAATTGTTGCCAGAGAACTAGCTCAATATAATTTACAAAGCAAGCCTCCGAGTACTGCAGTACGAGCATATTATAAAGACGTTCAGGGGGTCAAAGAGGGCATCAATGAGTTTCATTTTTTTAATGAATTACCTTTGGGTTACTTTTGGATATTCCCGCTCGGAAATGGCTGGACGAACGTAGGTCTTGGCGTTTTAAAGAATAAAAAAGACGGTCGTAGCTCCAAACAAAATTTGCGAAAAACATTAGAGACGGTAGTCTCCTCTTTCCCATCGATTGCTCCGCGATTTAAAAACGCACAATTAAAACAAAACATCAAAGGTTTTGCTTTGCCATTGTGCACCCAGGAAAGAAAATTATCGGGCGACAGATTTATGTTGTGCGGCGATGCAGCATCATTGATTTCCCCTCTTTGGGGTCATGGTATTGACACAGCTATGTCAAGTGGTTTTTACGCAGCAAAACAAGCGGAGTCTTGCTTTAAGAAACTTGATTTTTCAGCTGATCACATTTACCAATACGATGTTGTTATAAATAAGAAAATCACAAAGGCTTTTACAAAAAGCGCGAAAATATTACGTTTACTTAACCGCTTTCCTTTTTTATTAAATAGTTTTTGGTCTTTAATGAAATTTAAAAAATTATTTACCTGGGTAACGAAAATCCCTAAATTGATGTCCGGTTAGTCCAAAATTAGCGTTTTTTGACCTTATATTTGTTTCCATGAAAAATCGGGTTTTCCTTTGTTTTTTAACCCTAATACTTTTGTTCCAATTTTCGGAAATGCCGTGATTGTTCAAAATAAAACATTAAAACCAAATACATCGACAAGCAGTCTGATTTCAGAAGACATAATCAAACTTGACATTAGCGTTATAGAAAAAAAATCGGAAGGAAAAATTCAAAGGAAAAATTACATTCAGACTAAGCAAGGCAAAAAGGGAAAAGCTTTGGCGCTTATCGGTTTATTTTTGGGAAGCACGTTTTTATTGATAGCTGGCTTGAGTGCGATTGGTTATCTAATGTAAAACATCAAAAACATAAAAATATGGCAAAGCAATTAACCGAAATCAACCCAGACTTAAAAGAATTTATCCTCAACCAAAAAGTCTTTTTTGTGGCGACAGCAGCGGCTGTTGGCCGTATCAACCTTTCTCCAAAAGGCATGG
Organism: Saprospiraceae bacterium; assembly: GCA_965220465.1. Lineage (GTDB taxonomy): Bacteria > Bacteroidota > Bacteroidia > Chitinophagales > Saprospiraceae > JAHDHW01. Next base: position 226,013 of record CBDCPZ010000019.1, read on the forward strand.
ATACCCTTCGAGTTCTTGGACAAAACAAAATTGTCTGGCTAAATCTGACCGGAAGCGGAAATGAAACCGCTGCGCATTTGCTTAAAAGTAATCGGATGACGATTATGTTTTGTTCTTTTGAAGGTAAACCACTGATTTTAAGGCTTTATGGAAGCGCCAAAACTTTCCATGAAAGAGACGAAGCATTTCAAAAATATATTGATCTGTTTCCAAGAATTCCAGGTTCCCGACAAATATTCGAAATGAATGTTGAAATGGTCCAAACTTCCTGTGGATATGCCGTGCCTTTTATGGATTTTAAAGAAGAAAGGACCCAACTCAATGCATGGGCAGAAAAGCAGGGTGAAGAACGATTGGAAAATTACAAAAAGGAAAAAAACGCATTTAGCATCGATGGTTTTGAAACCAAAATATTTGAGGATAAGTAAAAATTGAAATTTTAAAATTCGCTCTACCAATTAATACCCTACCAAACACACTTCCAAATGAAAACAAGAAAAGAAATTGATTTACTCGGTGAATTGGATATCCCTAAAAATCTGTATTATGGCATTCATACACAAAGAGCTATTCAAAACTTCCAAATTTCAAATACCAAAATCAGCGATTTTCCCTTTTTTATAAAAGGAATGGTTATCACCAAAAAAGCTTGCGCTTTTGCTAACAAAGAAATAGGAACGATCCCCGAAGAAAAAGCTAAGTTGATTATCCAGGCTTGTGATGAGATTTTTGATAATATTGAAAAATACGGTCCTTGTTTTCCAGTTGATATTTTTCAAGGTGGAGCAGGTACTTCGGTCAATATGAACACAAATGAAGTCATTGCTAACGTTGCCTTACAACTCAATGGTTTTGAATTAGGAAAATACGACATCCTTCATCCAAATGACCATGTAAATAAATCACAATCGACCAACGATGTTTACCCAACTGGGTTTAGGGTAGCTATCTATTTTTATATCAACCAACTCATAAAAAGCATCAATCATTTAATCAAGTTTTTGGATAAAAAAGCGGTCGAATTTGAAAAGGTATTGAAAATGGGTAGGACGCAATTGCAAGATGCTGTGCCCATGTCACTCGGCGATGAATTTGCGGCCTGGTCGACCAATTTAAAAGAAGAAACTAAAAACCTTAAAAACAGTAGAAATCTAATCCTGGAAGTGAATCTAGGCGCTACCGCTATTGGAACCGGTTTAAATGCTCCCAAAGATTTTTCAGCGGTTTCAATTGGGTATTTGCGAAAATTTACAAAAGCTAATTTTGTTCCAGCACCCAATCTTATCGAGGCAACTTCAGATTGTGGAGCTTATGTTATGATTTCGGGAGCACTCAAAAGAACAGCAATTAAAATTTCAAAAATTTGCAATGATCTTCGCCTGCTTTCATCCGGCCCAAGATGTGGTTTTAATGAAATCAACCTTCCAGAACTGCAAGCTGGTTCTTCCATAATGCCAGCTAAAGTAAATCCAGTGATCCCCGAAGTCGTCAACCAGGTTTGTTTCAAAGTTATAGGAAATGATATAACCATTTCATTCGCTGCAGAAGCAGGTCAATTACAGTTAAATGTGATGGAGCCAGTCATTGCTCAATCTCTTTTCGAATCCGTTGAATTGCTTTCCAATGCTTGCATCACTTTGGCCGACAAATGCGTTTTAGGTATCAGCTCCAATGCCGAGCATACCCAACAAATGGTGCTCAATTCTGTTGGTTTGATTACTTTTTTAAATCCCTACATTGGGCACCACATGGGCGACTTAATTGGTAAGGAAGCAATTTCAACAGGGAAATCTATTCGTGAATTGGTACTTGATAAAAAACTACTTTCCGAAAAAGAACTCGATAATATTTTGAGTATTGATAATCTAATGCATCCAGTTTATAAAGCAGCGTTGCGCAAATAAGAAAAAATAACGCAAGGAATGCGAGAAACAAATCAACTTAAACCTTTCAGTATATCATGAGTAAAATAAAAATCGAACACCTCTCCCATTATGCAGTGATTATAATTGCGTTATCTGCACTTTTTGTGTCTGTATGGCAAGTTAGAATAAGCCACCAGCACAACAAACTTTCTGTAAAACCTTATCTGGATTTCCATCTTATTCAAATTGATTCCACCCTTGAAGTTTCGTTTTCGAATGAAGGCTTTGGTCCAGCAATTATAAAAAAAATCATCTTTAATCATAATGGAAAAGAATATGAATCCCTCCAGGATTTATTGGTTGGTACTGGTGAAATTGAAAATAGATTGGGTAGTTATAATTATAGTGAAAACACAATTATCGCCGGTGGAGATCATAAGTTTTTGGTCAAATTAAAAAACAGAGAAACTCGGGGTATTAAGGTCCAAATTGAATACATGACGATTTACGAAGAGAAGGGCGTTTTCAATTTTAGTTTTTAAAACCAATCCTATTTGTAAAAAGTAGCAATGACAGAAAAAGATAAAATGCTCTCCGGGCAGCTATATGATGCGAGCGATCCACAACTTTTCGCAGAAAGGCATCGTGCGAGGCTTTTGTTCCAAAAAATCAATAATCTGACTGAAAAAGATAAAGAAAAGAGAGATAAATTATTTTACGAGCTATTCGGAAAAGCGGGTAATAACTTATCCATCGAACCACCTTTTTATTACGATTATGGCAGCAACATCAAAGTTGGAAAAAATGTATTCTTAAATTTCAATTGTTGCATTTTGGACGTCATGGAAGTAAAAATGGGAGACAATGCCCTTATTGGTCCGAATGTCCAAATATACACCGCTATCCATCCAATGGATGCAAAAACGAGATCTTCGCTTCTTGAATTTGCTAAACCTATAAAAATTGGTAATGACGTTTGGATCGGAGGCGGAGCGATCATTTGTCCGGGTGTAACGATTGGTGACAGAGTTGTAATCGGAGCTGGTGCGGTTGTTACCAAAGATGTACCTGACGATGTTTTTGTGGGAGGCAATCCAGCCAAAATCATAAAAGCAATTGATAATTCTGCAGGGTAAAAGACCCAGGATAAACAGCTTAAAATTATTTTTATATCTTCTTGTTTAAAACATTATCGACTTTTAAACTATTAATCAAAGGAAGCAAGCTTTTAAGTAATAAAAAAAAACAATGCTCGCATATTATCTCATTCTATTCGGTACAGCATTTCTCATTTTATATGCCTATCGAGCAGTTCATATTTTAACAGAAAAACTACCTTCAAGATCGAAATGGATTTTCAGGGTTTCTTTTTTATTGTTTACGACGTTTATTTATGTTTCGACCTCGTATTTAGCTGTAAACAGAGATACATACGAAGAGAATCAATTTCTGATGGACTATACAATTATAGGCGCTATCACGCTTTCTGTAACGCTGCTTTCTATCTGTTTTTTTCAACTTTTGGCCGATTTGGTTCTATTCGGAAGGCACTTGTCTTTTCGGGTTTCTTCAAATAGCTCATCAGGTAAAAAGATGACTCGAAAGACATTTTTGAACAAGTTCGCTTTAGGTTTTGGCGGTATAATGTTAGGCTCGTTTTTGTGGGGAACGACCAAAGGGATATACGGCTGGAGAATTTTAACAAACCGATTGTCTTTTAAAAACTTACCAAAATCATTTGATGGTTTAAAAATTGTTCAAATTTCAGACCTCCATTTAGGCAGCTTCAATGAAAATTTTGAACCGCTAAAAGAAGCTGTTCAGATGGTGAATGAATTAGAACCGGATTATATCTTTTTTACAGGAGATTTGGTAAATGAAAACCCTGCAGAAGCAGAGCCCTGGATTGATGTAATTAAAGGATTAAAAGCAACACATGGTAAATATTCCATACTCGGCAATCACGATTATGGTTGGGGAAGGGTAACAGAAGAACAAAAACGTATTAATAGCCTGGGAGTTGCTGAAATAAATAAACGGATGGGTTTTAAAATCTTGTTAAATGAACACGATATTCTAGAAAAGGATGGTGAAAAAATAGGCTTAGTCGGGGTTGAGAACTGGGGATTCTCGGAAGAAAACTGGTTTCCAACTAAAGGCGATTATAAAAAATCTGTAAAAGGAATGGAAGAGGTACCCTTCAAGATTCTGCTAAGTCATGATCCAACTCACTGGGATCATCATATTTTGGGCAAAGAAAAGGTAGACTTAACGCTTTCTGGCCACACTCATGGCGGGCAAATGGGTATCACGATCCCAGGTATTTTAGAAATTAGTGCTGCAAAACTTTTTTATAAAAGATATGCCGGATCGTACAAACAAGGTAATCAGCATTTATATGTAAATCGTGGAATGGGCTTCTTAATATTCCCCGGCCGTGTAGGAATGCCTCCTGAAATAACGCTTCATGAGCTGAATAAGGCATAGAGCGTCGTACATTTAAAGCATCCGCAAAACTATATCCTTAATAAGGTTCGACTTCTATTACATTTCCTTACTACCATAAAAAGCGATGAATTAACCCAAAAAAAATCTGAGAAAAATTCATCGCTTTATTGAAAGGTCACTTTTTAAAATAGCTTTATTGAACCACTATTTTTTGGACTCCTACATTTCCTTTGGTATCATTTAATTGTAAAAAGTAAATACCCGGACTGAGTGTTTTCACTGAAAGTTCAAATTGAGATGTTGTGAAGTCACCTTTTAAAAGATGCTGACCACTAACATTCATTAAATCATAATGGCCATTATTTATTTTTAAATCGTTTATCGAAACTTGAATTAAATCTGTAGCTGGGTTCGGAGATAATGAAAACCCAATCCCCTTGCTGTTTAAATCACGATTCGAAACGATATTATAATCCACAGTATGAGTTGTCGTATTGGTAATAATAGGATCATTGAAATCAAAGTAGATCCCTGCATTGTTAGTAAACTTAGTTCCATCTGGCAAATCAGGCATCTGGTCAATAAAGTAGGTGAAAAATCCGTGGCTTTCAGCTTCGTTTGACGTACTATCCGGTAAATTAATATCATTGAAAGTCACATTTAATGTTCGATTATCTTCTATTGATACTTCATAATCGTGACTTGCATTTCCCATTCTAAAAGTCGATAAATCAAGATGGGGAGAGATCATATCAACAACAACTACTTTAAAGGCTGTAAACGTTCCTGTATTTTGAAAACGAATCTGATATTTCATCGTTTCATTTGGCCCAACCGTATAATCATCATCTTCCTGAAATGGATAAGCTCTTTTATCATTTGGATCATAAGACCCCACAATATCCTGACATTCAGATGATTCTGCTAACAGTGTTTGAATGCAATCAGGTTCAGGAGAGATTACCGCAGAATAACATTGCTCTGTCCCTAACTCTGCTTCACAATCAACTGTAATATCAAAAACAATATCTCCACATTCGAAAATACCTAAAGTTCCGATTTCAAAAGTATAGGTAAAACCGTTTTGACTGGAAGGGTTTTGCGAAATATTATCCACTAATAAAAATTCATCTAGAGTCACTGTAACTACTACATCATCGACAGGAATTGTTCCTTCGTTACAATAATGAACATAGATTGAACTTTCAAAACACCGTACTAAAAATGGCGTAGAAATTTCTACTGTAGGATCGGTACACTGCATCAATGGCTGCAGACCAAAATCCATAGTAATACTATCTTGAGTACTACCAAATGTGTAAGATTGCGGATTATCACAAATGTCCCAAAGTGCATTAGGGCTCACCACTTCGACCGTATAATCCCCTTCATCAGCAAGCGCTCTAAATTCACCATTATTATCTGTAATTCTATAAAAAGAACCTGTCGGGCCATCAATATTAGCAATCATCAAAGGAACTCCATTTTCTCCCGTTTGGTCACAATCATAATTAAGGTCCGTATAAACAATTCCATCTAATTTACTTCGATCAAAGTCAGTTCCACAGTGTTCATACATTTTATCAGCTATATCTTCTGCCGTTTGAAAATGTCCATAAAAAACATCAGGATCAGCTTCGAAATTACTGTTTCCAGGAGATTGAGTATAACCTGTCCCATCAGGGCAGATGACAAATACAAAAGGAAAGAAAGTTATACCATAATCATCCTGCATAATTCCCGTTGGGTCATCCATAATTAAATAATCGTGTCCAGTTACAAAATCGTAAGTACCGGAATTTCCAGTACCGTAAAGATCACCTTCAGGAGTATTTATATCTCCTTCGATAAACATAATGACAGCATCGTTTCCATATTGAGCTTGAAAATCGTCCATAACCCCGGAACTTACCCAAACAGAATCCCATATACTCCAAGCAGCCGCAACACTAATAAATACTGTTTTTCCCTGATCTAAATAATCCGCATAAAGACTATGGCTATTGCCGTTTACATCTGTCATGGTAAAATCAGGGACTTGAGCCTTAATGGATTGAGTACATACAAAAGCGAGTAGAATAAGCAAAACCTTTTTCATTGTTTTTAGTTTTTTTTAATAAATGTTACTAGTATAGCTACAGCATGACTTATACTGACCTATTACCAAAATTTGAATCTGGTGAGTTGTATTACTGGCGGGAAAATGAATAATAGCTTAAAAGTAGTATTTTATATTAATATCCTGCTAATCCAAAGTGAGAAAAATGGAACCTTTTATTAACAGGATATAAAAATAGTTTGCAATAGCCAATAATTAAATAACTCAAACAAGCGAGTCAAATCTATGGCACAAGGCACCTTGCGAATTCCAATTCGAATAATATTATGAAAAGGTTAAAAGAAAAATCATAGCTATCCTGGAGAAAGAATCCCGTGCATTACAGCATTTTTTGGAAAAATAATAATGCACCTCCGGAACAGCTATGTTTTCGATTGGTTTATAGCCTTTTGACTACAGTCATAATTTTATTTCACTACTAATCCGGTAGCTCTGTCAGGAAGCCCTCCGTCCGAATCAATTTGAATGAGTTGCCCGTTACCACCATTTATCCGGTAAGTTTTAATCGTGTCGTTTCCTCCACACAAAACGTAAAGGTATCTGAAATTCCTGTCCATTGCTCCGTCAAGCGGGCCTGACATTGATGGAGTTGTATTTCCAAAGTTAGACAAACCCAATTGCATACCACTTGAAATGGAAACAGAAGAAATGTTATTTGAACCAGTGTTCATAACAAATGCATTTCGGATAAATTTATCTATAACAACCCAGCATGCTCCTGCGGTACCCAATTGCAACGGCCCGTTCACTATAGAAACGAAACCTGAATTGCTAACGCGATAAGCAGTAACAACACTGCCTTCACCGGTTCCGCCAGGTTCAGAAACTATAAAACTATTACCTTGACCAAGCCCAAATCCAAAAGGCACAGCTCCGACAGAGGGGAAAGTATGTATAGAACCGGGACGTCCGTTATAATCCATTGCAAAAGTAGTGATGGTGTTCGTCGCTTTTTCCGTTACTATTAACGCTCGTCCATTACGAGCGAAAGATACTTGTGCTGGATTGGTACCTGAACTACTCAGTGATCTTGTAGAATTGGAAAGAGGAACCAGGTGGCCAAAATGGTTATGAACGAAACCAGTGACATTATCGCTACCTGCATTAAGTACATAAACAACGCCTCTATATACTGTTATACTGACTGGAAGTTCTCCACCCGAATCAATATTATCAATAAGCGTTAAATTACCGTTTGGGGCGCAAGCGAAAGAGCTGATTTCATTGCTTCCGGGATTGACAACATATAAAAGTCCCTTGCTGCTGTTAAACGCTAAGGCACCCTGATTGCCAAGACCTCCGCCAGTGCCTGTGCCACCGGTAGGATAGCTTTCCGCTTTGTAAATCGTACCATTCGAATTACTTCTAAACTTGATTACTTCATTTCCACTTGCTTCATTGCTTAAAGTATAAATTAGAGGTAAAAATGCTCTTGGAGCAGCGCCATCTTCTTGGATACCCAGCGCTTCCAAAATTGCTTTTTCGTCAGTTAGTATCCCTTCTTCCAGGTCTACAAACTCCATAGACTCATTATCTTCAGTAAATTGTTCTGTTTCTACAAAAGGAGAAACCTCTGGTAAAGCTTCTTCTTTCGCACACGATGAGATTAAAAGTGCAAGAACTACTACGGCTAAAAAATGGTTTAATTTGTTCATAATAAATGTGTATTTAGGGTTTAGAAAATCATTTCGGTACAAAGCTGCGCATATAGTATCACAAAGAAATCACAGAGATGTTGTATTAATGTAATTTATTAGCTCTTTGTAAAATAAACAAGGGCTAAATCCTTATTTAAATGTCTATTAATGGCATGATCATCTAAAAAAGCAGGTAACAATTCTTCAAGGGAAATAGATTCCTGCTGGAATGATGTGGAATCATAATAACCAAACCTACGCTAAAATAACAAAAAAATCGCGTGAAATTATATTTGAGTAATAATCAAATCTTATCAAGCCTTTTTAATAAGTCCTGTTATAAACAATAAAACAATTGCACCCAAAACAGCGGTAATTATACTCGCAATACTGAATCCACCCGTTTCAGCTCCTGAAATTCCTAACTGACCGGCTAACCACCCACCAAGAAAACTTCCGATTATACCAACAACAATATTTCCTACTGTACCCAATCCACTTCCTTTCATAATTTGGCCAGCAATCCAACCTGCCACTGCGCCAAGCAATATCCAAATAACAATACTTGTTAAGTCCATTTTGTTTGTATTTAGAGAAGTTTATAAAAATGATTTAGTATTCTAAAAAGTAATGTTTACAATATAGTCAGATAAATAAGTAAATCGCCACATACTTTAAAATACCACAGTATTATTTTCAACTTGGGTTGTTCAATTTGCATTTAAAAAATCAAGCATTCTTGTATTTATAGCTGAGGGGTGGGCATTATTTAAATTCGTTTAAAAATGCTTGAGTTGAAGCCCACGGCCTATTATTTAAAAAATTGTCTCTCATCATCAGTTGAACGGCTAAAGGGCCGATCATTAAAAAAGCAGAGACTTTATCAATGCCCTTGTAAGGCAGTTGTTTTTCTCCTTCTAGGTCAAAAAGTTGCTTGATGAGAGAAAATAAAGGTTCGATAGATGGTTTACGATGTCTATAAAGCCATTTGGCTTCGGCCAATTGAACCATCGAGTTGTACCATTTTACGAATGGTTGTTTGACATAAGTGGTAAACACTTTCGGTGTTTGGAGCAAGATATCATAATCCTCATACAGTCGTTGAATGACTTTCAAAGATTGGTATCCTGCGTCACCCACAATGATGCCGATCAGGTCTTTGATTCCCTGGATCAGTTTGTCAATCCAGGAGTAGTCCTTATCCGAAGCGGTGCTTACCCAGGCTGAAACAGGGAAACGATTTTGCAGGCATACTAAGTGTAGCCCATAGCCGAATCGCCAGCCATGATAAGCACTCTTAGACCAGGAAGCATCTGTGTCAATAGAGGAATGGGGGACTATGCCTGCCTCCATATTCTTTTTGTGCCACAGGCCGCCAAGGGCCCGGAAAACACTTTTGTCAACAAATGCCCAAGAGCAACGAAACTGCCGGTATTCCAATTCCTGGCATTGTACCGTTATTTGCGGTAAGAGCCAATGGATATACCTGGGCAAACTCAAAAATCGTCTACGTATCGTTTTACGTGACGGGGCTGATGGAAAGCCAAAAGCTTCGAAATGCGCTTTAGCATATTTGGTCATTGCCTTGAAAGTATATATCCGTTTCAAGGACATTACCATAAAAAATAAGGTCATGGAGGCCAAAGAATACACAAATGGTCTTCCTCTGCCTCGTTTCTGCTCATAGCTATTATAGCATTTTTGCAGAAATTGTAAGATTTCAACTATTTTAGTGGACATGTTAATTTGAGTCTTTGTCTCAAACTAATATCCACAGATATTTTCATTGGGGCAAAGGCTTCTTTTATTTATGCCCACCCCTCATTTATAGCTTCAGATTGGTCAAAAGATAAAAAATGACCTGCGTTTTTTATAACGCCTGTTTCAGAATGTGGAAGTAACTCTATTGCTTTATCAATACTTTTTTCCCTATTAATAATATCTTGGTCACCTATTAATGTTAAAACTGGCATGGCTAGCGTTCTTAATTCATCATCAGAGTATGGCGTCATTTGTAAAATAAACTTACCAAGAGATGCATTTTGTGTAGCAATATAATATTGATCTATGTACGCCTTTTCTATTTTATCAACATTAACTGACATCGTTTCTAAAGCACCGTGCAGGTTTTTTCGTTTTGGAATAAGCGTATAGGTAATGTTGGCCAACATTTCTGACCCCGGACGTATCCATGTAAAAGTCTGTGCAGGACTTAAAAGGATCATATTCTTGATTCGAGTATTTTGTTGAAGTGCTATATTTACTGCCATCCACCCTCCTCTGGAAGCACCGATTAAACTAAATTTTTCAAGTTTAAGTTGATCAAATATTTCATTATACCAATTCATGATGTCACTCATCTTTTTAACTTCTCCATTTACCTCGGATTTTCCTGGTTCGAGTAAATAGTCTATAGCGTAAACTCTATGATTTTGAGAAAGTGCTTTTATATTAGGATACCACATTGTAGAGCTAGCATTCATTCCGTGCAATAAAACTACGGGCTCGGCATATTTAGGGCCACTTACAATTACATGAGCATTTCCTATGCTCGTTTGGATGTTGAGTTCATGAAAAGGTGTTGTCCAAAGTTTTAAAGCATTATTGTATGCCTCATAATATTTTCGGTTTTCGGGTTTTACTTCTTCAACATATTCCCCAAACTCTTCCTCTAATTGTTGCTGTAAACTTTTTTGAATTTCTTCCTGTTTAGCAATAATTTTTTCTTCCTTTCTTTTCTCATTTTCACAACCATAGATCGACAACATAAAAACTATTAATCCAATATATTTCATAAATTTTTAATTGATTAGACTAGTTCCAAGGTACGCAGTAAATATTCATGTTAATCTTTTTGTCTAAGATATGCTTCAAATGCACCTTGAATTAGATTCGAATCAAATAATGATCTTCATTGAAGTACCAATTAAACACTTATAAAGTAATCCAGCAGAACTTGAAAGAAAAAGGGAATAAAGTCACATAACAAAATCCTCAAACCATTGCATTAAAAAACTAAATAAGCCAAAAAACTATCCAGACAAATCATTTGTATGCAATGTAAGGCACCAACGGAATATAAAAATCTTGCAAATAAATATAACTTAGACTTCCGATAAATAGGCAAAACTTTAGTACCTCAACTTAAAAGAAAAAATGAAACAGACGTTACTAATTTTACTGATTGTTATTTGGGGATGCAATTCAAATGATGAAAAAACTCTTGCTGAAGTTGTTTCTAATGAAGTACCAAAAACGGAATCTGTACCAAAAAAAGAAATCCAAAATGGCGATTTAATCTTTCATACTTCTATGTCAGGTCAAAGTATGGCCGTTCAAATAGCTTCTAAATCTAAATATTCTCATGTTGGATTGATCGTTCAGGAAGGAGATGATTTTTTTGTTTACGAAGCGGTCCAACCAGTAAAAATAACGCCTTTAGATGAATTTATAAAAAGAGGGAAGGATAATCATTATGTCTTGAAAAGATTGAAGAACAATGATGAAATTTTAAATCCCGAAAGCATTTCCAAAATGAAAACCATCGGAAAAAAGTATTTGGGAAAAGATTATGACCTGAGATTTGAATGGTCAGATGATAAAATTTATTGCTCTGAATTAGTATGGAAAATTTATAAAGAAGCTTTTGATATTGAAATAGGAGCGCTTGAGCAAATTAAAGACTTTGACCTATCTGACCCTGAAGTTCAGAAAAAAGTAAAAGAACGATACGGGAATAAGATTCCTTTGGAAGAACCAATAATTACTCCGGACAGAATGTTCAAATCTGAAAAACTGGAAACCATACCTGAAAAGTAAAAAGAAACAAGATTAACGTTATCAAATTCATGAATCAACTTAATTGAGGAATTGATTTTAAACTAACCGACAATTCGATCATTAATTTCGCCTGGAAGATTTTTAACCAATATATTGGAGCGTAGAATTATGAACCAAAGTACAGTTTCGTACTTTCAGTCAACTCAACTCACACTTTTAGTCTGTTTCCAAAGGACATTTTAGCTGTTTTTAAACGGATTTGTTTTTTCAAAAAGACTAGTTTTTTTGATCCCCTTTGCCAAATTAGTTGTCAGATAAAACTAAAATAATGAAAAAAATATTTCTGCTCTTTTTAATATCCATCCAGTTGAATTCAATGACAGCGCAAGAATGGTGTGATTCGACTTTAATGGCTTGTGACTCTGTATTTCTTGATTCCATTTGGATCACTCATCACCCTCAATATGGTGATCGGCTTCAGGTTCGAATCAGAACGGAACACGATTTTCTGCATGGTCCTACTTTTATAATATGTCCAACAGAAGATAGCATACAATTTATTAATAATAGTTACCCATTCTTTGGAATAATAGGTCCCGCATTTGCATTGTTTTATTATCAATTCGAAGAATTTAATTTCACAAATGAAACACTCACTGGCGATATCATCCTCAACCACGCCGGCCCTCCAATACCCAATTGTGTTCTCTCTTTCAGTGTCACGGTTGGCGACACTACAGCCGCGGCAAATGATTTTGTTTTTGAAAATGAAATAGAAATTTTCCCAAATCCAGTGGATAACTTGCTGACTATCAAATTGCAAAATGAAAACACCAAAATCAATAACATCCAATTGTTCGACCTTATAGGCAAAAAACAACAAATTAGCACAAACGGTCAATCGGTTGATCTAAGCCAGATACCTGCCGGAATGTATATTTTACAAATAGATTTAGGCGATGAAAAATCAGTTATAAAAAAGGTAATCAAAAATTAAAACCTGAGAAGGTTGGATGATGAAATGTTGAAATATTGAAAAAAATCACACACACAAAAACCATCAAAATAAATTTTAAATCAGGCTTCCATTATCCATTAAAAAAAAGTATCTTTGCCCCGCATTTTTAAGAAGTTCTTTAATTATGGAAACGCTGAACCAATTTACAATCTCATTGGAGGGATTGAAGGACGGCATGCATCAGTTTGATTTTCAGATAGATGAAAGATTTTTCAAACACTTTGAACAATCTCCAATTCAACAAGGAAAATTCGACCTGAAGCTGTTTTTAGACAAACGCCCCGACCTGTTGGTTTTAACTTTTGATTTCAAAGGTTCATTCAGTACAAGCTGCGATCGATGTTTGGAAGACATTCATCTTCCGATAAAAGAAAGTCAGCAGCTTTTAGTAAAATTCGCTGAAGAACCCAATGAAGATGCTGAAGTAATCTTTATTACAAAAGGAACACAGCAATTGAACATTGCAAAATTTGCCTACGAATTTATTTGTCTGGCAATCCCGATGATCAAAACTTATGACTGTGAATCCGAGGAAAATCCTCCATGTAATCAGGATATTCTGGATCAACTTTATTACCAGGAAGAAGCTGAAGAAAAAGAAGAAACTATAGACCCGGTTTGGGAAGCGTTGAAAAATTTAAAAAAAGATACAGGACTTTCAGATATTTCAGAAGCAGAAAATTAAGCTCCTGCATTTGAAAGTTAAACAACTAAAAATTTATAGAAATGGCACATCCAAAGAGTAGAATATCAAAGCAACGTAAAAGAAAAAGACGTACGCATAAAAAGACTCCCATCCCTCAAGTTTCTATTTGCCAGACAACCGGTGAACCACATCAGTACCATCGTGCTTACTGGCTTGATGGCAACATGTATTATAAGGGACAGATTGTAATAAAAGCCACAGAAGACATCGAAGAGTAATCAATCTGATTATTCGAATCTTAAGCTATTGCAAAGCTCCCATAATCTTTATGCGGGGCTTTGTGTGTTTAAGTTAGAAAGGAAAAATTGATTTACGGATGGAAAGATGCGGATTAATTGATGTGCGGATTAAATTCAGAAACCAGAAACTTCAAACTAGAAACTTCAAACTAGAAACCTCAAACCAAAAACGTCAAACCAAAACACTATGAAAAAAATCATCAATCCTTCGAATTCTCCAGCTCCGGTAGGCCCATACAATCACTCAACACTTTTCAATGGAATGCTTTTCACCAGCGGACAGATCGCGATCAATCCAGAGTCAGGAGAATTAATTATTGACACCATCGAAGAGGAGACCCATCAGGTCATGAAAAATATCCAGACTATCCTTAAAGCAGCCGGTCTAACATTTGAAGATGTTTTAAAATGCTCTGTTTTTGTTTCTGATATGAACAACTATAGCCGCATAAATGCCGTATACGCTAAATATTTTAATGAAGATACTGCTCCAGCCAGAGAATTGGTCGAAGTAGCCAATCTTCCAAAATTTGTAAACATCGAAATTTCTGTAATTGCAGGAAAGAACTAGAAGTCAGGGGTTATAAGTTAGAAGTTACAAAATTTCAACCTCTAACCCATAACCTTTGACCTCTAACCTCAACTGACAACCATCGAACCACGAACTAGAAACTTCAAACTCGCAACTGACCACTCAAAACTCGCAACTCAATAAAACAATGGAAAAAATAAAACAAGTACTCTCAGCGATTCAACCAACCGGAAACATGCATTTTGGTAATTATTTCGGCGCAGTGAAAAACTGGGTTGATTTACAGAAAGATTATGATTGCATTTATGGAGTGGTGGATTATCATTCGATGACGATGCCATACACGCCTTCAAAATTGCGGGAAAATACCTGGGAACTGATTTTCAATCTCATCGCTACCGGAGTAAAAAAAGAGAATCTTTTCATACAATCTTTAGTTCCTGAACATGCTGAGTTGAGTTGGATTTTCAACTGTTTTTGTTCCTACGGCCAGCTAACACGAATGACTCAGTTTAAAGATAAAAGCGCACAAAGTAAAGAATCAAGTGATGATTTTATTGCTGCCGGTTTACTCACCTACCCTATCTTGCAGGCTGCTGATATTTTGATTTACAAAGCGGATTATGTACCGATTGGAAAAGACCAGGTCCAGCATTTGGAATTGTCACGCAACATTGCGCTTCGTTTCAACAATCAGGTTGGCAAAGAATATTTTCAATTGCCGGAACCTTTGCATACCGAAACTCCTAAAATTGCTTCAACTGCTGATCCAACAAAAAAAATGAGTAAAAGCCTTGGTGAAAAGCATGCCATTAATGTCTTCGGTGAGGAAGCCCGAATTCGCAAACAAATCCGTTCAGCAGTGACTGATGCTGGCGAAACACCTGAAGGAGAAATGAGCGCTGGCGTCCAAAACCTCTTTAGCTTATTAAAAGCCAGTGAAAAGCTCGATGCGTATAACGCATTGACGGAAGAATACAATAAAGGAGGCTTGAAATACGCCGATTTAAAAGAAGCTGTTGCGAATGGATTGGTTGAAATTAGTCAACAATTTATCGCAAATAAAGCGGAACTTTGGGCGAATCGAAAAGAGGTAAAAAATCAAATCAAAGCTTCCTCTCACGAGATTCGGAAAAAAGCACAAGAGACGATCAAAGAAGTAAAAGATTTAGTGGGTTTACAAAATGTAAGATTTTAAAGATAGGAGCGAGGTGTCAGAGGCGAGAAATCTGACTCCTGATTCCTAACACCTCGCTCTCCACACCTCACCCCTCATTTAAAAATAAAATCTATGAAAATAATTTGCATAGGCAGAAATTATGAAGATCATGCTAAGGAATTAAATAATCCTGTTCCGACAAAGCCGTTGATTTTTATGAAACCAAGTTCTGCCTTGCTGATCAACAATAAACCTTTGTATTATCCTGAATTCACAAAAGACCTGCATTACGAAGCAGAGATCGTTTTGAAGGTTTGTAAAAATGGAAAAGCAATCCAGCCGCAATTCGCTCATAAATATTACAAAGAAATCGCCTTCGGGATTGACTTTACTGCACGCGATATTCAGGATCGATGCAAAGAAAAAGGTCATCCCTGGGAAATTGCAAAAGCATTTGATGGATCAGCGGCTTTAAGCAAATTTATTTCGATTGACAGAGTGGATCGTATTGCCATTGAATTTCAAATGAAAAAAAACGACAAAGTGGTTCAAAACGGAAATACCAAAAACTTGATTTTCTCATTTGACTTTCTGATTGCTTATATATCGAAATATTTCAAATTACAGATGGGCGATTACATTTACACAGGCACTCCTGCGGGCGTCGGACCAGTCAAAATCGGTGACCGACTTGAAGGTTTAATCAATTTAAATGCAAAAAAAGACAGTTGGAAATCAATGCTCACTTGTCCCATCAGATGATTTAAATGAATAAATTTATTACTATGATTTACTATTAATCAATAGTATTTCTAAATTTGTGCAGTTTTTGAAAAAATCCAAGTTCCAAATAACGATTAAAATATTTTAAATGGCTTATCTTTTCACATCAGAATCCGTTTCTGAAGGACACCCGGACAAAGTAGCTGATCAAATTTCAGATGCTATTCTCGATGCTTTTTTAACACAAGATCCTAACTCCAAAGTTGCTTGTGAAACGCTTGTGACCACTGGCTTGGCCGTTGTTTCCGGCGAAGTTCGTTCAAACGCTTACGTTGATGTCCAGTCAACCGTTCGCGATGTCATCAAACGCATCGGTTACACCAAATCCGAATATCAATTTGATGCTGATTCTTGCGGTGTGATTTCTGCCATTCACGAACAATCAGCTGATATCGCTCAAGGGGTTGATGTCGGTAAAAAAGAAGCAGAACAAGGCGCCGGTGACCAGGGGATGATGTTTGGTTATGCAACCAATGAAACAGAAAGTTACATGCCGTTGCCATTGGAAATTTCTCACTTGCTATTGGAAGAATTGTCTGCCATTCGAAAAGCCGGAAAGCAGATGAAATACCTTCGCCCTGATTCGAAATCTCAAGTTACGATAGAATACAGCGACGACAATAAACCAATGAGAATTGAAACGATTGTTGTTTCAACACAGCATGATGATTTTGATAAAGAAAAGAAAATGCTGGAAAAAATCCGAAAGGATGTTCAGACCATTTTGATTCCCAGAACCATCAAAAGATTACCGGTAAAAACGCGAAAATTATTTGATTCAAAATATAAATTATACGTCAATCCTACCGGCAAATTTGTAATTGGTGGCCCGCACGGTGATACTGGTTTGACTGGCCGAAAAATCATTGTTGACACTTACGGCGGCAAAGGAGCTCACGGCGGCGGAGCTTTCTCTGGAAAAGATTCTTCAAAAGTTGATCGTTCTGCAGCATATGCTACGCGTCACATGGCTAAAAATGTCGTAGCAGCTGGCCTGGCTGATCAATGTTTGGTTCAGGTAGCTTATGCCATTGGCGTTGCAGATCCTGTCGGATTGTATGTAGACACTTATGGAACTTGCAAAGTGAAAGGCCTGACTGATGGCGAAATTGCTAAGAAACTCAACAAACTTTTTGATATGCGCCCTGCAGCTATCGTTAAGCGTTTTGGTTTAAAAAATCCTATCTTTTCTGAAACTGCAGCTTATGGCCACATGGGCCGACTGCCAGGCAAAAAGACCATTAAAATTGGCCTTAACGGTAAATCAAAAAAGAAAACCGTTGAAACTTTTACATGGGAAAAGCTGGATATGGTGAGCAAAATCAAAAAAGCTTTTAAAATAAAATAAGTGGTTCGAAAAGCTTGAAGTTTGAAGTTTGAACCTAAAGTACAAAAGCGGAATTTGATTAATCAAATTCCGCTTTTGTTTTTAACCACTCTAATTTTCAACCAAAAACCGTAAACTATGAACCATATACTTCAAACTATGAACTAAGAACCACAAACTAAACCTACTTCGCAATCACAATCCGCTCAACCATAATCCCTAACTCGGTTTGAATTTTCAAAAGGTAAATGCCAGGCATTAATTTTTGGGTATTTACAACGGTTTCGAAATTTCCGGGAATTTGACTGAGCAACAATTCTCCCGTAATAGCATACAGGCTTAAGTTTGTAATATCAATATTTTTTGAAGTAACAAAAAACTGATCATTTGCAGGATTGGGCTGAATCTGAATGTATTCTTTCCAGGGAATTGATTTAATGCCAACTGTTCCGTCTACGACTGTTGAAGTTTCCATTGTATTGACAGCGATTTCCTCGCCCAAACTATTGATAATTCGAACATTTGAAATATTAAAATAAACCTCCAAAGCGTCGCCATTCCTATCATCATCGTCTTCATTCCGAAATAAAATATCATCTTCAATAGTGATAGAAACCTGGCCTATTTCACCAAAACCATCCATCTCTTCTCCATCAATTCTCGTCATTCCGACATCAACAACACCTGGACTGGCAAATGTTTTTTGTATCGTGATCATATCAACTCCTTTTGAGCCAATCCATCCATTATTAAAAGTCATTTTTGCACTTCCGGGTACAACTACTGATGAATCATATTCTAATGTAAATGCTAATCCATAAACATCATTAGCCTGATTATCGATATCTCCTAGAATCACAGGAAGACTGATTGATTCCCCTTCAATCAAGGTATCCGGATCAATGTAAAATGGCGGGTCAAGTGTAAAATTGAATTCCGTATCATCCTCTCCTGTAAGATCATGCATTTCTCCCCAGTTTTGGGTGATCGCCAAAGTGTCATTGGCATCAATAACACCATCGCCATTACAATCGATATGCTTAAAATCAACATCAATTCCAGGCTGCGTCAACAACCAGTCAGGTGCCATCTGGCCATCCCAAAGAATGGTCGCATTATCGCGGGTCGGGCCGACGGAATCATACGCCAAACCAATATTTAAAAGATCAAAATTATCAACTATTTTGGTAGTATCCGTATCTCCAGGCCAGACGCAATCCGCTTCGACAACTACTTCGATCGATATAATAGTTTGACAGCCGTTTGAATAAAAAAGAAGCACGGAATATGTTGTTGTTTCCAATGGAGAAGCTGTTGGATTGGAACAATTTGTACAACTTAATCCTGTAGTTGGAAACCAATCGTAGAATAAATTAGGTTCTACTCCTAAATCAATTTCAACGGACTCACCTGCACAAATTGGAGAAATGTCAACATTAGGAATAGGTGGCGAGTCAACTACATCTAAACAAAATTCAGCTGAAGTTTCACAACCTGCTGGAGAAGTATAAACGACTTCATAACAACCAGCCATATTCATTGAAACATCATCAAGCGGAAAGCACCATGTTGTAGCATTAAATCCATTTGGGCCAGTCCATAGATAAGTTCCTGGATAACCTCCATCAGTACAAATAACTATATCCTCTCCCACACAAGCGACCGGTGGGCCAGCTACATTTAGAATAGCTACATTTTCAATATTTACAAAAACAGAAGCTACATCAATATCACCTGAAGCATCCTCAACAGTCACAAAATAATTGGTAGATTCTGTTGGTGTTGCGACTGGCGTTGCTGAAAAAGGATCATCCAGTGTCGCAGCAGGTGACCATTCAATACTGATTGCATTTGGCGCATCAACAAAAAGTTGGTAATTTCCGCCCAAGCAAATACTGCCATTTTCACCAAGTGAATCTATAATCGTTAAAATATCAACATCCGCCGTTGCCGAAGCTTCACAGCCATACTCGTCTATTATTTCGACAAAAAATGTCCCTTCCAGCCCTCCATCTGCATTTGGCACGATGGGACCACATTCATCTGAACTGAAATTGTCTGGTCCAGACCAATTGACCGTAGTTGCGTTCCAAACATTACAATAAAATTCAAGCGTATCTCCTTCAAAGACCGGGCTGTTTGAAAATTGCAGCAAACCAAAATCCAGATAAGATTGAATATAGACACCAAAATAGCCCTGATCGATACAACCTGCCGCATCTTCGACGATTACTGAATAAGTCGATGCTCCAGGTCCACTTGCGTTGAAAACTGGATTGGGGCAATCCGTGCAACTCAAATTATCTGAAGGAAACCAAAGATAACTGACCGCATCAGGAGCATCCACAAAAAGCTGCAAATCCTCTCCCTCACAGGCAATCAAATTGAAATCATTCATACTAAGAATCAGATTGCTCAACGGAATGGTATCAATAACATAACAATCGTTTACATCCGTCACTTGAACGACATAATCACCTGGTCCCAAGTTATCAATGTCTTCAGTTGTTGCTCCACTCCCCCACCAAAAATAAGTAAATGGTGGTGAGCCGCCGCTTACGGAAAGATCAATTGAACCATCGTTTCCTGCCATAGTCGCACAGGTCACATCATAGCTTAATTCTATAGGATCAGGCCAAACCGGCATCATATAATCAACGGTTTCGGTGCAGCCATTACAATCGGTCACCGTCACGCTATATGATTCGCCACCACAAAGGTTTTCATTCAATTCACCGACAAAATTATTGCTCCATGTATAGGTATAATTCCCACAACCACCATTGGCAGCAGCAAGTAGTGATCCGCTACACTCTCCAGCGCACAAAGGCGGATCAATAAGACCTACCGTTAAGGAAATTTGAACAGGATCCACCACCTCAAAACTAGCTGCAGAAGTACAGCCAGTATTAACATTTGTAATTACCAACGTATAAATTCCAGCTTCTGTAATCTCAATCTCCTCACTTGTAGAAATAAGATTATTCAATTCATCAAACCATTCATAGGTATATTCAGGTCCCTGGCTTGAATTTCCAATATTAAGCGTAATTGGATAATCACAAAAAGGATTCGTTGATATTTCAATTAAGGGAACATCCACATCCTCTAGTACTAAAACAACATCACTAGCCGTACAGCCAGTATTTGTGTCAGTAACGATCAAAGTATATTCTCCAGGGAGAGATACATCAGCAATTATATCAAAACCGATAATATTTCCATTGGGATCGCGCCATTCATATGCTATTTCTGGGCCTGAGCTTGAACCAGCAGCACTTAATTCAACAACCAGTGTAGCACAAGTGATCACCATATCCGGTCCAGCTTCTGCGATTGGGTCGTCCAATATAGAAACTGTAAAACAATAAGTATCCATCTGGGCCAGATCATCCGTCACTGTAAGGCAAACATTGTATTCTGTGCCCGGACCAACAAAAGTGTGAACAGGATTTGGAACATCATCGGTTGATGCATCGTCAAAGTCCCAATCCCAGCTGATGATCGTTCCGTTGGAGGTAGAAGCATCAGTAAATTGAACTACCATTGGATCACAACTTAGCATTATATCCACATTAAAAAGCGCATTGATCTGAGCGATCATATTTATATTTATTAATAAACTAGCGACTAAGAGGAATATATTTTTTCTCATCGGATAATGTTTTTTAAGAGGTTGTAAAATGCGGTTAAGCATCCATTTTTCCATCGCACATTACAAAAGTAGCTCCATAACAAGTCAAAAAAAAGTACATTTTATGGCATTTATAGATTAATAAATGCAATTTTAAAGTATAAAACTATTTAAAACATTGCCTTTTTATCAAAAAAATATAGATCGTTAAAAAATGTATAAAACAAAAATTATTGATATTCTGAGCCTTTTTTCAGCAAAAGAACGATCTAATTTTCGTGATTTTGTGTATTCCCCGTTTTTCAACAAAAACCAGAAAATACGCCAGCTATGTGATATAATATTAAAATACGCGCCAGAATTTCAACATCAGGCGCTGCAAAAAAGAAATGCTTTTGCACAGATTTTTGGTAAGAAAGCCTACAACGAGTTGCAAATTAACAATATCATTTCGGATTTGCTCCAATCGGCCTACCGTTTTCTAGCTCAAAAAGCAATGGCCGATCACCCGCAATTTGAGAAAAATTTCCTGCTTGACGAACTACTCAATCGTGATGCAAACAACCATATTGAACGTTCTGCTCGCCGTTACAAGCAACTGCAACAACAATCCAATTTTCAAAACCACCAATATTTTTATGACGAATATGCACTTTATGAAAAACTGGATCGCAATTTTTTAGTACAAACTAAACGACGGTTTGACGAAAACCTGCAACTGGAAAACGACAACCTTGATATTTATTATTTCAGCAATAAATTGCGAATCGCCTGCGATATGGCCAGTAGAAACATTGTCATCAAAGCGGGTTACGTTTGTCATTTCATCGATGAATTGTTAGATTATTACGAAAAAGATTATCAAAATTATCAAAGCATTCCGGCGCTGTATATTTATTACAATGTGCTGCAAATGCTTCAAGAAGAGGACAATGAGAACCATTATCAAAGATTGAAAAAAGCACTAAATGATCATGCCGAATTATTCCCAAAACCAGAACTAAGAACGCTTTACCAATATGCGTCAAATTATTGTATCAAAAAGATCAATTCAGGTAAAAGCCAATATTATCAAGAGGTGTTGGATTTATACAAAGTCTTGTTGGAACAAAAAATCATCTTTCAAAACGGATTTATTACGCAATGGACTTTTAAAAATATCATCACGGTTGGTATCCGCATGGAAGAGTTTGAATGGACCGAAAATTTTATCCGGGAATTTGAAAACCATTTGCTCCCAGAAGAAAAGTTTAATGCTGTCACCTACAATCGGGCTGCGCTTTATAGTGCAAGAAAAGAATACCAGAAAACTTTGCAGGAATTGCACAACGTTGAATTTACCGACTCGTCTTATCATCTCGGAGCGAAGATCATCCAGATCAAAAGTTACTTCGAACTTGAAGAAACAGAAGCTCTTTTTGCCCTCATTGAGACTTTCAGAAAATACCTTCTCCGCAACCGCGATCTGGCAGATTATAAAAAAAAGGCGAACTCCAATATGCTCAAACTAACCAAAAGTATTTACCAGCTAAAAACGGAGGGAAATACTATGAACACTGCCTCTTTCAATCGAAAACATCGAATGATCAAAGAAAAACTAACCAACACAAATCCAATTGCAAACAAAGACTGGCTCGAGGAGATATTCGGTCGGATTCAATAAAAAAATTGGATTAACTCCTTTTGGAATTATGGGTTGAAAATAAACAGCGTTCAATTCCTATTTACAGCTAAAGTCAACTGTGTTTTTCTAATCCTGTGATTTGTCGATATTTATTAATATTTTTATAGTTGTGCGAAAAGAATGAATCTGCTATTTTTTGCGATCCCCTCAATGAAAGTTTTTAACCATTAACTATCAGGAAATGAAATCGATTGCCGTTACCCTTTTTTCATTATTTCTATTTTTGCCCATTTACAACTACGCCCAGACACCATTAAACGACTGCTCAGGAGCGGAGGTGGTTTGTAGCGATGAGGACCTTGCTTTCAACCCTCAAGGTCCCGGCCAAGATGATTTCGCCAACCCAAATAATGACCCGGGATGTATGACTGCACTTGAGCAAAACTCTGCCTGGTATTATTTTGAAATTGATCCCAACGCGCCTCCGGCTTTAATTTTAGGTTTTATCATCAGCCCTAATGGGGGGCTTGGGGAAGATTATGACTGGGCTTTATACGGCCCGGATGTAGAATGTGGAAATCTCGGATCTCCCATTCGATGTTCGTCTTCAAGTGCTGCATGCGATTTCTGTCCTGAAACCGGTATGGGAATGGGTACGATGGATACTTCTGAAGGCCCCGGTACAGGCGATGGATTTGTGATGACATTGCAAGTAGAACCCGGTCAAGGTTTTTATTTGCTGATTGATAATTGGCTGGGAACTACAAACGGATTTGTGCTTACCTGGACCGATACAGCAGCTGAATGGTTGAATTGTGATGCAGAGCCTCCATGTGCGCTTAGTGCAATCGCCGGTGATGATATTTCTGCCTGTGAAGGTGATGTTCTTTCTTTAAATGGAGAAAGTGCAGGAAATGATGGAAACGAAACTTATTCGTGGTCAGGCACAAACGGTGGAACCGGCTACCTTGATAATCCGAATAGCGAAGACCCAACCGTAACTTTACCGATAGGTTTTAATGGAACCATAATTTATACATTGACCGTAACAGAAGATGGCTGTGAAAACGATGATGAAATGGAACTTACCGTAAACCCTTTGCCAATCGTTAATATTAACCAGATTGGACCATTTTGCCAGGAAGATGATACTGAAACCCTTTCTGCTACACCAGGTGGCGGAGTTTGGGGCGGTGCTGCAAATGGAAATGTTTTTGACCCAATGGCAAATGGACCTGGAATCCATACCGTGACCTATTCTTATACGGACGGCAACAATTGCACGGCCATGGAATCAATAGATATAGAGGTTTATACGAATCCAGAAGTTACAATCGCTCCTGATCCGGCCGAGTTTTGTCAGTCTGAAGGATCTATTTTATTAACCGCGACAGGCAATGGTGGTGCAGGAGGTTTTACTTATGTATGGGACACCCCAACAGAAATGACAACTGGAGATACTTATAATGCTACCTTTGCCGGTAATTATACCGTTGAGGTTACGGATGCAAATGGATGTACCAACTCTTCAGCAACAACAGTAACTATCAATCCAAACCCAATCGTACAAATTGTAAACCCCGGACCTATTTGTGAAAATGTTGATTTTATGACATTGACAGCTGTCCCGGCTGGAGGAACCTTCGAGGGAACTATCATTTCACCAACCGGAGACCTTTATCCAAATACAATTCCGCCAGGTACCTATTCGATTAGTTATACTTATTTTGATATAAATAATTGTGAAGGAAATGACAACATTGATATAACTATTTTTACCACTCCAAATGCTTTTCCGGATAATAACGGCCCACTTTGTGAAGGCCAGCAAATTTTATTATTTGGTGAAACAGACGGCGAAGGTTCAAACGTTTCTTATCTCTGGACAGGACCTAACGGTTACACCTCAAATGTACAAAACCCAACAAATGCAACTCAGGGTGGAGTTTATGTAATGCAGGTAATTATTGATGGTTGCGCTTCAGAATTTGAATTCACCGATGTGGTCATTACCGAAATGCCCATTGCTTTTGCACTCAATGATGGACCTTATTGCGCAGGACAATCGATTCAATTACTTGGCAGTTCTAATATAAATGGCAATGTCATCACTTACGAATGGTCCGGGCCAAACGGATATATTTCAACACAACAAAATCCAACTGATGCTACGGATGATGGAATCTATTCGCTCATAGTCACCGTTGATAATTGCCCATCGGAAGTTGCTACAACCGAAGTTCTTTTCAGTGCGCCTCCTGATGCTGAAGCAAGCAACGATGGCCCTTATTGTGAAGGAGATGCCATTCAATTAAATGGCAACACAAATACTTTGGGAAATGTGATCACTTATACCTGGAACGGCCCAAATGGTTATGAATCTTTTGATCAAAACCCAATCGATGCCCTTGAAGCCGGTCTTTACGAGCTGGTTGTTGATGTTGATGGCTGTATTTCTGCAATCGAAACAACTGATGTTTTGGTCAATGCAAATCCTCAACCTGTAATTACAGGGCAAGATGCATTTTGCACCGGAAATTCTGCTACCATTGATGCAGGCGGAGGATACGCTGAATATTTGTGGGATGATGCGAGCACCAATCAACTTTTAGAAGTTTTTTCATCCGGAATCTTTGGTGTAACCGTTACAGATGGCAATGGCTGTATCGGGGAAAATTCGTTTGAAGTTACAGAAAACAGTTCATTATCGCCAGTCATCACTGGTACATTGGACTTTTGTGAAGGATCAAATACCATCCTTGATGCAGGTGCTAACTATTCAAGTTATGAATGGTCAAACAGTGAATTAACTCAAACTATTGAGGTTTCAACCGGAGGCAATTATGGTGTTATTGTGACGGATGACGACGGTTGTACCGGATCAGCAAATGTAACGACCACAGTCAATTCCAATCCAATAATAACGATCGGTGGTTCTACTTCTTATTGTATTGGTGGTTATACCATACTCGATGCGGGCGACGGATTTGATAATTATAATTGGAGCAATGATTCCACATCTCAAACCATAACGGTTTCCTCTCCGGGTGACTATTCTGTTGACGTAATTGACTCCAACGGTTGTACGGGATCTGCCTCTGCAACCATTGAAGAAAGTACCTCTTTGAATCCTGTAATTACCGGAAATAATGCTTTTTGTGAAAATGGAAGCACAACGCTCAATGCAGGCTCAGGTTTTGACACTTATATTTGGTCAGAAGGAACAACTACTCAAACGCTGTTTGTTGACGTTGCAGGCAATTATGCGGTAACAGTTTCTGATGTGCAGGGTTGTACCGGTGAAAACACCATTTCAATTAGTGAAGTATTACCTCCATCTGCTGAATTACAATCGGATGCGGAGTTATGCAATACCGAAGCGGGTGGTTCGATCATCAATTTATTTGATCTGATTATTTCGGGAGACACGGGCGGAAGTTGGGAAGATGCAGACAACTCCGGAGCTGTTGGATTATTTAATAATTTAAATTTTAACAACATACCTGCTGGTGATTATAATTTTATTTACACCACCAATTCAGCGGTCAATCCTTGCCCCGAAACAGAATATCAAGTGTTGGTGACTGTTATTGATTGTACTTGTCCAGATGTATTCTTTTTCAATGCTGATCCTTTGTGCAACGAAGGCGATGTCCTTGATTTAACAACAATTGAAAACACCTTGGAAGATGGAATCTGGACGATCATCCAAACTCCCGCAGGAGCCAATCCGGCTTCTTTAAACGGAACATTTTTCGATGCAACAGCAAGTGATCCTGGTGAATATATTTTACAATTTGATTTACAAAACCAACCTCCTCCGGGTTGTCCAATTTCTTTCCAGGCGATTGTCAATGTTGATCCGACAATTAGTGCCGGAGCTGCGACACAGTCGCTTTCTTACTGTTTTAATGAAAATGAAATGGTTACCCTGATCGATTTAATCACAGGAGCCGATGCCAATGGAACCTGGACGGAGACTTCGGTTACTCCTTCTCAAGGATTAGCTTTTGATCCATTTAACGGAACCTTTTCTACCAATAGCCAGAATCCAGGTAATTATACTTTTGAATATACTGTATCGTCACCGGGAGTTTGTCCCGATGATGCGACTGAAGTTTCGGTGGTGATCAATCAATTACCGGATGCCGTTGTAGCTGATTTTGTTGTTTTAAATTGTCAAAACCCAGTTCAAAGTCTGGACGCCAGTGGATCTTCTTTCGGATTGGACTATGAAATTACTTGGACTGGACCTGGAATTCTTTTAGATGGAAATGAAAACTCTTTAAATCCAAACATCAATGAACCGGGTAATTATCAACTAACCGTTACGAATACCCTGACGGGTTGTACTGCTCAAGCTTCAACACAAGTGACTTCTGATACAGACCTTCCTCAGGCTTCTGCCGGAAATGACGACTCCATTACTTGCAATGATCCGGCTGTTACTTTACAAGCTGGCGGAGACGTTGGAATAGGATTTGAAATCGAGTGGTCAGGGCCGGCGATCAATGCCGGTAACATGAATGACGCTAATCCTCAGATTGATATTCCAGGAATGTATATTTTAAGTATAACAGATCTTTCAAATAGTTGTGTTTCAAATGCAGACACAGTCATCATTTTGAATGAAACAGCTTCACCTGACATTTTTATTCAGTTTCCTTCCTCAGAATTGGATTGCAACAATTCCAGCATTAGTCTGACCGGAGGTTCTGCTGATCCAAATGTTTCTTTTGAATGGTTTGACCCAAATTCGGTGATTATCGGCAATGCTGAAATTGCCAATAATATCGATGTTCAAGGAATCTATACCTTGATTGTAACTAATGACTTAACAGGATGTACCGCTTCAGAAACTGTGGAGGTGATGGACAACACGGAATTTCCAACTGTAAACATCGCAACTCCTACCCTTTTGGATTGTATCAATACAAATTCAATACTTGATGGAACAGGTTCTTCATCAGGTCCGGAAATAGAATATTTATGGTCCGGGCCAACCGGAGGAATCAATGGCGTTGATGATGAAATTACTGCTGATGCAATACTTCCGGGAACCTATACTTTGGTTGTTTCTAACATTTCAAACGGATGTTCCTCCTCTGCTCAGGTTACAATTCAACAAGATATTGACCTGCCAAATGTTCAAATTGTGATGCCGGAAGAATTAGATTGTTCAACGCTTGAAGTTACTTTGGACGGGACCGGTTCTACATCAGGCAGTGGAATTTCATATTCCTGGTTGGATGATTCAGGAACTGAAATTTCGACTTCTATTAGTTTTGAAACGGAAAACCCTGGGGTTTATGAGTTAACCGTTTTAAATGTTAACAATGGTTGCACCAACTCTTCCTCTATAGTCGTGATTGAAAATACAGATATTCCAACTGATGCTTTGCTAGTCATTGAGGATCCATCCTGCTTTGGAGATCAAAATGCTTTTATCAACATCGAACAGGTGATTGGTGGAACAGCTCCTTACCTTTTCAGTTTAAATAATGAACCTTTCAGCAATAATAATTTTTACAACAATTTAGCGGCAGGGAGCTATGAAATAGCGCTGGAGGATGCAAACGGTTGTCGATGGGATACACTGATTTTAATTCAGGAACCATTACCAATCGAATTGAATCTGGGACCGGATATTGAACTGGAACTCGGCGAAAATGCAACCGTTCAAGCGCAAGTAAACCTTCCTTTAAATCAAATAGATACTTTGATCTGGTCTCCTGATGATTTGATTATTTGTGTTGATTCACTTTGCATGGAAGGTATCGTCCAAACTTTCAACACCATTTCTTTGAATGCTACAATCATTGATGAAAATGGTTGCCGTGCCTCAGATGAGGTGACTATCGTGATGCAAAAAGATCGCAGGGTTTTCATTCCAACAGCGTTTTCCCCAAATGGTGATGGCACTAATGACAAGTTTCAAATTTTCGTGGATCAATCTCAAATAGTTAAAATCAACGAATTTAGAATCTTTAATCGGTGGGGAGAGGTTGTTTATGAAGCGGAGGATTTTACGCCAGATGATCCGGTTAATGGTTGGGACGGAAATTTTAAAAATGAGAGAATGAATCCTGGCGTTTTCGTTTACTTTGCCGAAATTGAATTTATCGATGGATTGGTAGAGATTTATAAAGGAGATGTTACGCTGATGAAATAATGTTTTTGACAGAATCTAATATACCATGTTAGCAGGCGCTTTATTATATTTGTCGTATTGACGCAAATTTCGCTAATTGAAATATGGATTTTTTTAAAAACCTTGTAATCGACTGGCAAACTATTATTACCATTTCACTGATACTTGTCGGTGCAGTTATTCTGACGCGCATCGTCAGGTGGTTTATCAACAAATCGTTTATTACCACATCAGATAAACTCAATGTTGATCCAACCCGTTATAAATTTTTCAGAAATGCGATATCGTTTATTATTTGGCTGATCGCTTTAGCTGCTGTTATATCTCTTGTACCAAAGCTCAAAACATTAGCCATCACCTTATTTGCAGGTGCCGGTATTTTGGTGGCTATTATAGGTTTTGCGGCACAGCAGGCTTTTTCCAACATTATCAGCGGAATCTTTATCATATTGTTCAAACCCTTCAGAGTTGGCGATATGATAAGAGTCGGTTCGCTTGACTATGGGATCGTAGAAGATATCACTTTACGGCATACCGTTATCATAAATTTTGAAAACAAACGAATCATTATACCCAATTCGGTCATTAGTTCGGAAACCATTACCAATGACAGTATTGACGACATCAAAGTATGTCGATTTGTCGATATGGGAATCAGTTATGACAGCGATATAGACCTTGCCACCAGAATCATGCAGGAAGAAGCTTTGAAGCATTCTGGCTGCATAGATGTCCGCTCTGAGGAGCAGAAAAAAAAAGGGGTTCCACAAGTAAATGTTCGCCTTATTTCTTTTGGAGACTCCAGCGTAAATCTCAGGGCTTTGGTATGGACAGACAACCCTTTTAATGCAAATCAAATGAATAGTGATCTCAATAAAGCCATCAAAAAAAGATTTGATTCTGAAGGAGTGGAAATTCCTTTCCCATATCGTACTTTAGTTTACAAAAAGGATGTTCCTCCAAATGCTAAACTATCAGACTAACGACAGCATTTGTCAATGTCCGTTCAAATAATGCGGTTCAAATATTCATAACATCAAGCATGATCTTGCTCTTTTGTTGTGCAAAAAGGATTAGTTTCTAAATAATAGTCAAACAGTTTTATGATTCTTTTAAACACCTTGTGGTACCAAAAAGGAGTATTTGTTCAACAGCCTTCAAAAAATATAATTAGATAGATATTTGTCAAAGCGTTTTAACTTTAGAGTATCGTACATTAAAGCAAAATGAGACTTACGAGCAACTAATAAAATAATGAAAATAAATCTTAATACCATCAAGCTGTCTGTAATATTCATATTCTTTGCACAGGCTATTTTTGCTCAAACGGATAGCACTGCAACGAAGACTGATTCTTTAGACAACGAAGCTTCAAAGAAAGATTCTATAGACAATGAGGCATTCAAGAAAGATTCTTTAAATACTGCAATCCTTGAAGAATATAATAAAAAACTTGCTGAAATTGAGCAACTGCAAATAGCAGATTCGCTCAAAAGAGTAGAGCTGGAAGCGCAGCTCAATTCTTTGAAGACAACGGATAATCTCAAAAAAGAAGAGCTACAAAAACAACTTGAGGATTTAAATACAAAAGAAATAAATCGGCTTGAGCAAAAAAAGGCACAAATAGAGTCTTTAAGGCTTACTGCAAGCGGGTTTCCCATCATCGGCTTTTTTGATGATACTTTATTTCATGTTTACAGTAGATCGGGAAGTTTAAAAGCTATAGACAGAGCAGATGTGATCAGCAAAAGGATCCATAAGCTTTCTGATGTATTTGGATTTAACCCAGATTCCTTAAAACTAGCAGAAGCAGAAAACACCACTGATATCGTTTTTAATGATCGCATCATTATGAGCGTTTCTGAAGACGATGCAATCTGGAATAATACTTCAAGAAGAGCTTTGGCACAAAGAAACCTGCAAATCATCGCTGATGAAGTGATGAAATATAAAGAACAGACTAGTTTTTTGGTGATCGCAAAAATGGTCGGTCTCGCAATACTGGTTCTAATTTTAATAAGTATATTGATTTTTTATATAAACAAATTTTTCAACTGGACGGCTCTTGCTATTCAACAACAGGAGGGAAAGTACCTGAAAGGATTTAAGATCAAAAACTATACATTGTTTGATGCCAAGCGACAAGTTAATGCATTGATAACGTCAAATACAATCCTGAAATGGTTGATCATTTTATTGTTCACTTATATCACCTTGCCGATACTCTTTGGAATTTTTCCGTGGACACAAAACTTTGCCGAAACTTTATTTGGGTATATCCTCAATCCTGTTAAAAAAATCTTAACCGGTTTATGGTTTTATTTACCCAACCTTATTACCATTGTTGTCATTATTATTGTTTTCAGATATGTCTTCCGAGGCCTTAATTTTTTAAAACTAGAAATTGAAAAAGGCCATTTACAATTGGCTGGATTTTATGCGGACTGGGCAAATCCTACCCATCAAATTGCAAAAGTATTACTTTTTGCTTTTATGATCGTGGTGATTTTCCCTTATCTACCAGGCAGTGATTCTCCCGTATTTCAAGGAGTATCTGTATTTCTGGGATTCCTTTTCACCTTTGGTTCTGCAGGTTCTCTTTCCAACATCGTTGCAGGACTTGTGCTTACTTATATGCGGTTATTCAAAATTGGTGATCGGGTAAAAGTTGGAGACGTGTTAGGAGACGTTTTGGAAAAATCATTGTTAGTTACAAGAATCAGAACTACCAAAAATGAAATAATATCCATTCCTAATTCAACGATTATGAATAGTCACACCATAAATTATAGCAGTGATGCACCGGAAAAAGGTTTGATTATTTATACAACCGTAACCATTGGTTATGATGTACCCTGGAGAGATATGCACGAAGTATTGATCGAAGCAGCAACGAGGACAGAGCTGGTTTTACCAGAACCCAAACCATTTGTTTTGCAAACCAGTTTGGAAGACTTTTATGTAGCCTACCAGATCAATGCATATATCAGAGAATCAAACAAACAAGCTGTAATTTATTCAAATTTGCATCAAAACATTCAAGACGTCTGCAATGAAAAAGGGATCGAAATCTTGTCGCCTCACTATCGTGCAGCTCGCGATGGGAATATGACTACAATCCCTGCTAATTACTTACCCAAGGATTACAAAATACCCAATTTTAATGTTTCTGTAAAAAAGGAAAATGATCAAACAAATGCTGATAAATAATTCCTTTTTTAATAAAACTTAATACCCGATTTGACGATTACAGAGTATCAGAATTTTTAAAATAGAAAAATATGGAAGAGCAAATTCAACAGTTCCTATTTAACCCAACGGTCGGCAAAATTGTAACAATATTTATTGGAGTAGCAGTTATTTGGCTCATAATTAAAGGCTTGCAAAGAAGTTTGCTTTCAAAAATCAAAGATAACGACAATCGTTATCGTGCTAAAAAATTTAGTGGTTTTGTTGGTTTTATGTTGACGGTTTTATTGGCCTCATTTGTATTCAGTGATAAATTGAGTGGGCTGACCGTTGCGCTTGGAGTTGCGGGCGCAGGTATCGCCTTTGCTCTTCAGGAAGTCATCGCTTCATTTGCAGGATGGTTGACGATCATTTTTGGTGGTTTTTACAAACCAGGCGATCGTGTTCAGTTGGGAGGTATAAAGGGAGATGTAATGGATATCGGCGTTTTGCGAACTACGATTATGGAAACCGGGCAATGGGTTACCGGTGATTTATACAATGGTAGAATTGTACTTATTGCGAATAGTTTTGTGTTTAAAGAGCCCGTATTCAATTATTCCGGTGATTTTCCTTTTTTGTGGGATGAAATCAAAATTCCGATTCAATATGGTAGCAATTATGAAAAAACTAAAGAAATATTATTGAATGTTGGAAAAGACGTAGCAGGAGATCTATCCCAAAAGTCAAGAGAAAAATGGAACACTTTGCGCAACAAATATCGCCTCGAAGAAGCACAAACCATGCCTTTGGTTTCGCTGATTGCAAATGACAATTGGGTGGAATATACGCTGCGGTATGTCGTCATTTATAACAAAAGAAGAGCCACCAAAACAGAGTTGTTCACCAAAATCTTAAATGAAATAGAAGCGACAAATGGTGAAATCAAATTTGCATCCGCGACCTTCCAACTGGTTGAAGCACCGGAGCTAAAAGTTAATATTAAACAATGATCAACGGTATTATATAATATTAGCAGGGCATTAACCAACGCCAACGCCCTGCTAAATTATTAATTCTTGGTAAATTTCGTCACAGTATAATCCTGTGCCTTGATAAAATAGATTCCATTTTCCAAATTAGAAATGTTTATGGAATTCTTTCCGGAAATTTCAACTTCCAATACCTTTTTTCCGCTTACATCAAAAATTTCAATGTTATCACTTTTTATTTCGTCTTCGAAATACAAGAAATCACTTGAAGGGTTGGGATAAACCTGAATTTTACCATATTTCTCAACTTCGCCAATACTTGTTGACCCTTCCGTTGAACGCTCATAAACAAATCCGCCACCACCTGGGTTTCCCATATTGCCAGTTGTCCAGGAAGTAAATTTGATATCTATGTAAATATTATCAGTGATTAGATGAAGCACCATATCCTGGTCAATCATAGATGGTGGATCACTGTCATTTGTGATTTCCCAGGCAGCAAAGGTAAGGGAGCCAATATCTGCCGTGGTACCAAAAGCCCATTCAGTATCATCGGGACTTTCGTCGTCAGTGTAAACAGTTTCAGTGACAATGTTAAAAATTCCTTTGCTATCTGCTCTTGTTATCCAGACATTGTCGGTTATCCGATCTTGATTTGCTTCTTGGGTCCAATCGGTAAAATTAACTTTTGTAAAGGTTATATTCGGTCCATTCCAAATTGTCTGCGCAAACCCATTTACATTGAACAGAATAAGTAATGAGAAAAATAAAGTAAATTTTGAATTCATTGTTGTAGGTTTTAATTGTTAAATATTTGAATTATATAAGTAGTTGGGCTAAATTAAACGAAACCATTTTGATATTTCAAACTTTCTCCATGTTTTTCTTTTTTTAACCTAAATGCGAAGTAATATTTCCGTTGAATATGTTATCGAGATGTCATTTTACAAACTTATAAAGTTTACTTCTCGTTTTTGTTTAGCCCATAATTCGCATTTTTAATAATTATTAAAAACTCGTTTCCTGAAAATATTGGTTATTTTAACAAGCCAAAGAACGAGATTATGGAATTAAACAATAATGAATTAACGGCTACTCTCTTTAAACTCCTTCTCATGAATAACTACCTAGCAAACAAGGAGAGCAAAATCTTATCTTATAAAAAACGAGAAAATTGGAAAAGTCCAGAAGACCATAAATTATAATCTGGACAAAAAAATGGATTTAAAGCCCTGTTCAAAATTGGCTAAAAAAATACCTATCTAAATTCAATACCCAATTTCAAAATTGGGCGAGTTATCAGAATATCAAAATCTATTTTAACTTCATTACCAAAATCATCAAGAAAAAGTTGGGTTCCGTTGGCCTTTTGAAGGTAATATCCCAGCGAAATGATAAATCGTGTATTCCTCCTAGATGCGAAATGAACACCGCCGCCACCTTGCCATTGTACTCCTCCCTGGCTGTTATTGGTTTCGGTTGTCTCCGTTTGTCCCACCACTCCAACACCTAAACGGCTGAATGCAAAAATCCTAGGCCGGCTATCCGTAAAATAATACCGGCCATATAAAAACAAAGAGGTAAATGTGGTTTCAACAGAAAATCCACCGACCTGACTGATGTTAAATTCACTCCCTACCCCATTCCCTATCGTCCACTGCTTGTTAATGCGCCAACCGAACAACGCTTCAAAATGTTCTGATCTCGTATCATCTGAAGTAAAAAGACTATTTGGAGTAAATCCAAGATTTATAGCCCAAAAGAATCCTTTTATATCATACATTCTACCGTTGGAAAGGAATAGATAATCTTCTGATCGCTTGATTTTTTTTACACTCTTTGCTGGTAAGCTAACTGTATCTTTTTCCAAAGTAACGAATTGAATAATCTTTGCATTTTCTTTAATGATTTTTCCTCTGTAAACGGAACCGTCTCTGCTATAAATCATCGCTTCATCAGCCTTTTTTTGTCCGCTGCAATAATTTGAAATCGCAAGGATCAAAAAACAAACTGCAATCAGTCGTATAATTGATTTGTATAAATTCTTGACCATTTCTATTTTTCGAAAAAAGGTAAAGATTATCTTTCCACAAAACTACTAAGACCAGCAGTTTTGTGAAAAGAAGTAAAAAAAGTATTTGGCGAAAACAGAGGGTAGTCTAATAATTTATTTGGCTGTTTTCAGTAAAATCGAGACCACTGTTCATTGTAAATTGCGACAATCCATTGGGTCCGGCAATCAACAATAATCCACTAATAGTTGGATGAGCAATAATGTCATAAGCCTTTATTTCTCTTACTTTTTTCAGCAATTCAGGTTGTAATCGATTGGTTGCATCAAAAATGGTAAGTCCATTTTCACCTTCACCAACAAACAGCTTATCGCCAAAAAGTGTCATTCCATACGGGCTTTCCATGACTATTTCAGTTTCTTCATTTGGAGCACTAATATTTTCTATATCCAAAACCACCAAAGCATTGACATGGCCCGGACAACCTGAAAAGTCTCCGGTTCGTAAAGTGATATAAGCTACATCATCAACCGGGAACACTGGATCACAGGATGTAACATGATCAAACTGATACAAATCCGTAGGTTTCTCCGGGTCGACTGCATCGTAAATATTCATAGCAGACCGGGAACCTACAAACAATTTATCTTCGAAAGGAAAAATAGTCTCCATAGCATCTGGCAGTGTCAGATTAGCATTACCGTTGATTTTCTCAAATGTGCCATTGCTGTCGTCAATGATCGCGAGGTCGTTTAAGTTAATCACGTAAACATGATCCTGACTATGCGTGATTCTATTCACTGTGCCACTTTGTTGATTGCTATTACCGGCAAAAGAAGATGGAACCGCCGATCTTGGAATAATATTTTTGGCAAAATCCAGGTACACTAAATTGTCCTTCATCACTTCATTATAAAAATCACTTTGCACATCAATCTCTTTTTGCACTTCTTTATAGGAAAAACCCAATAAAGCATCTCCTTTCTCATTTAGCATTGTTTCCTGAAAAAGATTATTTACCCTTCCCACAAGTTGTACATTGTTGAGATCCGAGAGATCAATTTTGAGTATATCGTAAAAGCTTTCTGCGTATAAATAATGGTCTTTAACAAAAAATTCCCTACTCCCCGGAATGTTTATAAAATTGGTGAATTGCGGATTGGAAATATCTGTATTGTCAATGACATGAACACCTTGTTCTTCTTCCCCAAGTAAAATAAAATCTGTTCCAACAAATATCTTCCCGGGATTATTCACTACACGAACATTAACATTCAATGGCTCATTTCGAACCTCATCCAGGTCACCATAAATTGCAGTTGCTTCCTGATAAGTAATGAGTGCAGTTCCAATATCTTTAGTACACGAAAAATACTGAAGGCTTAACAATCCGGCTAATATTAAAAAAGTAAATTGCTTCATGATATGGTTTTAGTTTAAAAAGTAATCCACTTATTAGACACTTAAAAAGTGTTTTACCCCTAGTGAAAATCGTTTTTTTTTAAAGTAAATTTAGATTCAAAAAATCAATTAAAGATAGACAAAGAACGATTATGATGATAGAACTCCTCTGTTAAATTTCCTTTAAATCCAGATATGATTTCAAAAAACCGCTCAAAAGACTTAAGTATCGATCGCTTATTTCACCCTTAAAAACATAGAAATTAATAGAGTTTTGAATCAAAAGAGAAAACGAAAACGGTATAATAGAGTATGTTTAAAATTTAGTAATAGGTCTGCAAACGTTCCTTATTTGCTCACACTTCGTTACAGAATCGGGCTTCGTAGCGCGGCTACGATCCCTAACCTGCGTCTTGTTTAACCAAAAAATGAATTGTTTTCGACATAAAGACCAAAATTTAAACATACTCTTTCAATTACTGGTACAAGAATGTTAATTCTCTTGAAATCAATTATAATGTGACGGTTTTATATCTTTAAGTCTCTATTTTGAATTTATAAGCAAAATAACCTAACAAGTAAATAAATAATAAAATGAAAAAAGTATTCGGAATCCTGATATTCTCCATAACTTTTGCCTGGGCTTCCGCTCAGACATTTGAAATTACTCAAGTTGATCGTACTTCAATAAACGGAACCTATAAATCCTTTCTTTTTGAACTTCCCGAAGTAGATGAAACGCAAGTCACAGAAGATTGGAAGAAATGGGTAGATGACCATAATGCAAAAGCCAAATACGATAAAAAAAATAATATTTGGTATGCCGAAAATGTCAAAATCCCTCAGCTTACCAACAGTATAGTTAATGTTTTTGCCAATATCGAAGGAGTGGAATATCCGGAAAAAAGAACTTCAGTGATTGTTTGGTTTGCATTGGGAGAAGACTATATCCCTTCAAAAACCGACAGCCTGTCAAAAAAGGATGATCATTTTGACAATGAATATGCGTTGGAAACGCTTTCAAAATATGCAAGGACTACTTCAAGAAACCAGGCTCAAACAATCCTTGATGTTGAAAACAAACGAATGGATGGGTTTGTAAAAGATTTGAAAAATCTACAAAAAGATAAAAGTGGATATTTGAAATCTCTTGAAAAAGCAAAATCAACAATTGCCAAAAATGAGGGAAACATAGAAGAAAATGAACAAGACCAAATTACTAAAGCTGAAGAAATAGAATCGCAAAAGAAAGCGCTAGAATTAGCTAAAGATCATTCACTGGCTGCAGCTCAAGAAAGCGATGCAGCATCCGCTCAAAAGAATGCAGATTCTCTACTAAAATCTGAAGAAAAACGTTTGTCTTCTTTAGAAAGAGACCTCAGAAAATTGCAAAAAAATAACGAAGATTACCATAAAGCAATTGCAAAAGCAGAAAACACCATTGCTTTAAATGAAATGACAATGGAAATCAACGCTCGAGATCAGGAAAATAAAACCAGAGATATTGAAAAACAGAAGGAGATCGTTGAGCTGGCGAGGGAGAACGTTAAGAAGTTCAACCTTTAAAATATAACAGGTGTAGCGGGAAGACTTTTCTAAATTTGAGAGAGTATTAATAGGTAAAATTGGGGTTTATCTATGTTGAAGGTTTTCCAAAGCTACACCTGTCCCTTTTTTGATTTTTCAAATAAATTAAGTGCTGCAGGTGTTTGGGGAAATGTTTCATTTTTGCTGATGTGAACTGGGTTTCTGCTTAAGCAGCGGAAGAGTATAAAAATCCAAAAGCCATCTTTCCTTTTAAAAACAAAAACAAAAAACAATCATGTCAGAACCTATCAATAAGGAAAAAGGTCACCCAAGTCGGAACTGGTTTCTTACTATACTTTTTGCAGGAGCTTTTATTTTTTCAAGCTATTTTCAGGTGATCTATAAATCAGTAGTTGAAGAAATCACGAAAAAGAAAGAAAAGGATTTGGAGCAGAAAAAATAACACGATTTGAACTTTATTACTCGCGTTTAAAAATTAAAAAAATATGTCAGAATCAATCAATAAAGAAAAAGGCCACTTTCGTCGCAATTGGCTTTTATACACAGTAATCATTGTCTCTTTGCTTTGTTCCGGTTATTTGTGGATTAGCAAAAGCCAGGCAATCAAAAGACAAGCAAAAGAATTTGAAACAGAAAAGACAATGCTTATCCAGCAAGCCCAGGAAACCTTTCAAATCAACTCAGCAAAACACCTCGAATTGATGATGAAAACTTTTGTATGGGCCGTGAGGGGTGAAATGATAAGAGGTAATCAGGAACAGGCTGACCAATATTTTAAACAATTGGTAAAAGCCGATAAAATCGATGAAGTAACACTGGTAAACAGCAATGGAGAAATCCTCATCACCACTAACAAAAAAAATGAAGGCAGCAAATTAACAACGGATTACGCCGAAGATGTTATGAAAATCGAAGAAATGACAATCTTTAATCGCGGAAATAAACAAATCGTTGCTTCTCCACTGATGGCATTGGATAGCCGTATGGGGACTTTACTGGTGATCTACAATACAGATATTTTTCAGTTAGCACCAAAATAGATTTAGCCATCTTCCGAAAAAGCACGTCAGGTTACTTGCTCCAGGCAGTAAAGTTTGACGTGCTTTTTCTTGCCTCTCGGAATAGTTTCCTCGACAAATGTTGCTTTGATATTTTCCAGGTTGTTTATTCTTTTTACCAGGTCTTCAGAAATCAAAAAATCTTTTGCCAGCCGTTTACAATCCTCCTGAATTCTTGCGGTAGTATTTAAAACATCTCCAACATAAACAATTTCTTTTTTCATTTCGCCAACCCAGGTGACAATAACCCGACCGCCATGTAAGCCTGCCTTAAACTCAGGAAATGCACCATATTTTCCAATATATTTTGGTTTTAAATGATTAATAAGCTCTTTCATTTTAAAAAAGCAGTTTATCATGTTGTTATTTTTCAATCCTTTTTCGTACGTCCAGCTCAGTATTATTTCGTCACCGACATACTGATAAATTTGTGCGTCCGTTTGCTGCAATGCCTCTGTGATATCCGAATAATAATCTTTCAGAAACATTGCAAATTTTAAATGACCCAATTTTTCAGCAATCGTAGTCGAGCCTTTCAGGTCAATAAAACAAAAAATGAGCTCCACTTCTCTTGGGGTATGATACCTTCCGAGCACAAAGTTCCACAATTGCCCTTTTCCGTGAAGGCTGTTTATTTCTCTTAAACCAGTAACCAAAATTGCAACCAAAAAAACACTGGATATATTGATCCAAAATATATCTTCGCCTGAAAAATAAGTCGCCAACTCCTCCTTAAAAGACAATCCCCCATTGACACTATACCAAATGCCATTAAAAAAGGCAAGCCACAATGTAATAATAAAGGAATAGCAAAATGACCGTACTAATACCAGGTAAATAAAGCGCCGTTTTCTAAACCAATCTTTTAAAAGTATTTCGAAAATTAAAATCGATCCCATGATAAAAGCACCAATGAAAGAAGCTCTTAATAAAAGTGGAATAAATAATTGCGGATCGTCTCCCGTTTTTAACCGGATAAAATATTCAGTTGTGCCATACACTGCACCAAATATTGCTCCTCCAATTAGATAATCTCGAATTCGTTTTCCTTCAGTCATGATTTTCTTCAAATCCATAGCAAAAAAGAGTTTTCTAAAACCTTTTGAAAAATAAAGCCTTAAATTAGGAAATAGTTGAAAGGGATTCCAGCAATAGTGAAATTGAATAGACGATTGATTTTTAACACTAAAAACTTTGCAGCGATTTTAAATAATATGAAAATTGAAAAAATAGCCAAAAACAACATAAACGAACTCACCAAATTGATGTTAACGCTGTGGCCGAAATGTAATTTTGAAGAGGAATTGGACAATTGCAAAAGGATACTGAGCACCGAAAAAGAAACCTGCTTTTTGATGAAAAATCAAGAAAAATACATCGCTTTTGTTCAATTGTCGATTCGCTCTGAATATGTAGATGGCGCAACTACTTCACCGATTTTATATATTGAAGGGCTCTATGTGCAACCAGAATTCCGACGCTCAGGAATCGGAAAAAAGTTAATAACTGCCGGTGAAGCATGGGGCAATGAACGCGGCTGCCTGCAATGTGCATCAGATACAGAACTACACAATCAAAACAGCATTCGGTTTCATAAAAAGATAGGTTTTAAAGAAGTAAACCGGGTGGTTACTTTTATCAAAAAAATAACATAATCCTAATTAAAAAAGTCCTTTTTTAAAAATCTTTTCCACTTTCAGAAATAAGCTTACTCTAATGTGACCATTGTTACAGATTTGGCAATACAGACTTAATACCTTGGGAATTATTTACCTCAAATCAAATCTATGAAAAAGGGATTTTTATTTTTCATTATTGCTGCTACATTTTGTAATACAGCCATTAGCCAAAACTCATTTGACTATTCATTAGAACTTTCGCCGATAAGTATTTCAGATTTGCCTGGGCTTCATTCTTTTGTTTTTGCACAAACTGATGACAAATGGCTGGTGCTTGGCGGAAGGAAAGACGGGTTACACGCAAGACAACCTTTCAATGCTTTTCCGGCATCGCAAAATAATACGAATATTTATGTGATTGATATAAATACACAGGAATTCTGGTCAGCTTCGGTGAATACTTTGACCGTTGGATTACACGAACAATTGCAATCTTCCAATATGAATTTTTATCAGGACGAAGATACTTTGTATCTGATCGGTGGTTATGCGTATTCCCCAACTGCCGACGATCATATTACTTTTCCAAAATTAATTTCTGTTCAAGTTTCAACATTGATTGATGCGATTATACAGGGTGATCCAATCGATTCCCAATTCAAACAAATAACCGACGATAATTTTGCAGTAACGGGTGGACATCTTGGTAAAATAGAAAACACTTTTTATCTAATTGGCGGACAACGTTTCGACGGCAGATATAATCCAATGGAACATCCAACTTACGTCCAAACCTATACCAATCAAATCAGAAAATTTAGCATCGACAATAGTGGCTCCCAGTTGAGTTTTAGCAATTACGCTGCGATAACAGACCCTGTCCATTTGAGGAGACGAGATTACAATCTCTTGCCGCAGATTTTTCCAGATGGAACGGAAGGCTATACCATCTCTTCCGGAGTTTTTCAAATGAATGTTGATTTGCCTTTTTTGTATCCGGTAGATGTCACTGCAGATGGGTATGACCCAATTACAACTTTTAATCAATATTTAAATAATTATCACACTGCAAATGCGTGCTTGTATGACAGCCTTACTAATCAAATGCATACAATCTTTTTTGGTGGAATAAGTCAATATTATTATCAAAATGGGAATCTGATCCAAGATGATTTAGTACCTTTTGTAAAAACCATTAGCCGATTGACCCGATTTGAAGATGGTACCTTGCAGGAGTTTCAGTTGCCTATAGAAATGCCTGATTTAAAAGGTGCAAGTGCTGAATTTATACCCAATCCAGGTCTGCCACTTTACAAATCCGGCATAATCAAATTGAGTCAAATAGCTCACGACACCCTATTGATTGGGCATGTTTTGGGTGGCATTTTAAGCCCTTCTCTAAATCCTTTTAGTGTAAATCAAACCAACTCTACCAGCGCAAGCAACACGATTTATGCAATAAAACTTATTAAAAACACCCCAACAGGCATTCAGGAAATAAATGGAAAAAACCCTTACGACATCCAAATATTTCCAAACCCTACAAAGAATGAATTTAATTTAAGTTACCATTTGGAAAAGCTGACAGATGTGAACTATTTTATTGCCTCCTCCAATGGACAAATATTGGAGCAGGGACAGATCGATGATCAAAAAATAGGTAAAAACAAACTCAGCATCACGCTACTTGAT
This sequence comes from Saprospiraceae bacterium, assembly GCA_965220465.1. Lineage (GTDB taxonomy): Bacteria > Bacteroidota > Bacteroidia > Chitinophagales > Saprospiraceae > JAHDHW01. The sequence goes on from CBDCPZ010000019.1 coordinate 268,525, forward strand.
GAAATTCCGCCACAAGCTTTGTTTGTAACATTCGTTTTTGAGCACAAATATTTTGTAACTAAAACAATCATTAAAGAATAACACAATTTGCAATATACCTTGCGATTATGAATCAACAATGAGAAATTATTAATATTCGAATGGATAATGATCTCCTTTTCTATTCACTGCTATTGTTATCTTTAAATTTAAAATTCAATGGCTGGATTATTCCATTTCAAAAACAAATAATCGAAAAAATGAAAACATTAGGATTGATTGGTGGTACTTCCTGGCATTCTACCATAGAATATTATCGGTATATCAATGAAATGATCAATTCCCAATTTGATCCACCTCAAAACCCTCCTTTGCTGATTTATAGCCTCAACGTGGACCTCATGCGGCGAGGTGATTGGGAGGAAATCAACCAGGCTTATTTGGATATTTCGCTAAATCTTCAGCGAGCAGGAGCGAAAGCAATCGTCATCTGTGCCAATACTCCTCACAAAGTTTGTCCATTTGTAGCACCAAAATTGGGCATTCCATTCATTCATATCGCAAATGCGGTTGGCGAAGAGGCGAAAAGGCTGGGATTGAAAAAACTCGGCTTATTAGGCACAATTCCTGTGATGGAAGAAGATTTTATTTCAGGGTATTTATCAAAAGAATTCCAAATTCAAACCATCATTCCTGATAAAAGGAAAAGGGTTCAGATCCATCGAACGATTGCAAATGAATTGACTCAAGGCAAATTTGAGCCTGCGACCAAGCAATTTATTTTATCTGAAATGGAAAACCTGAAAACTCAGGAAGCTGAGGGTATAATTCTCGGCTGCACTGAATTACCCATGCTCATCAAACCAAAAGATTTTGACTTGCCTTTGTTGGACACCACTTATTTACATGCTAAAAAGGCGGTTGACTTTATTTTAAGTTGAATGGGGTTTAGCTATTTCAACAAGGCATCTAAATTCATTATCCATCTTAAGGACTCTGGATTTTCATATCTTTCTTTAATAAGGTGTTGAAAATTCGATTCTAAAATCAAGAAATTCTCTCAGGAAACCTGTAGAATTTTTACCATTTTGGATCTACCTTTTACCTTGACATCGAGAAATGGATGAGTAAGTTCAGGCGGATTATCCAATTTGTTGTAAACTTCTTCGGTAATAATCAGTTGCGATTTGTATTCTTTATTCAATTGTTCAACACGGCTGGCAATAATGACCGGATTTCCGGTCACCGAATATTGCCTTCTCGATTCGTTTCCGATATTTCCTGTAACCACGTATCCAGCGTGCAACCCGACACCAATTTTAGTTTTCTGAATAACCCCAGCTTCACTACGTTCTTTGACTTCCTGAAGGATTTCTTTGGCAGCCAGAAAGGCATTCTGACAATCGTTACCATGAGATACGGGTGCTCCAAATATTGCCATAAATCCATCCCCCAACAGCTGATTAATATAACCATTATACTGCTGTACGATGTCGATCATAAATCCAAATACATCGTTTTGGTAAGCAATAAGCTCTTCCGGGCTAAGTTTTTCAGCCATTGGAGTAAAGTCACGAATATCTAAAAACATGATGCACACAAAACGTCTTTCACCGGGCTTGTCAGAGCTGCTCATTATAAGTTCTTCGGCAACATCAACAGATAACTGTTGAGATAACAATTTTTTGATTTTTTGTTCTGCATCTACCAGCTTTCCTTTCGTCTTATTAAGATCTCGATAGGTAATGGTGAGTTTTTTGTAGTCTCGCCTTTTTGTAACATAAAAATATAGTGTTGCAAAAGTGATTAGCAGGATTAAAAAGGCAATAAATGCTGATGTATTCCGCAAGCGAATCTGTTTTCCTTTTTCTTTTTCTGCAGCTTCAACATTAAGGTCAGCAATCTTTTTTTGTTGTTTTAGTAAAAGAATTTCGGCGAGTTTTTGTTTATTTTCTATCAATAACTGCAAACTGTCTGTTTCCATTTTTTGACTGAGCTCCTGGTAAAGTTTGTAATAAGCCAATGATTTTTCAAAATCTTTAGCTCGCGCATAACTTTCCGACAAATCTTTTAGGTTCTTTTGTTCGAACTTCATAGATTCTTTTGCTTTCTTTTCAGGAACAGTTTCTATCAAATTGGATAGTGCATCGCTGTTGATTTCCAAAAGATCAGTATTATTAAAAAAATCTGCTTCAATCTCGTTAATCGCCTCACTCAACAGGATTTGTGCTTCTTCATGTTGATCAAGACTGTCCAATAAAACAGCGATTTTGAACTGAATTTCATTGATCCGTTCCGCATCTCCTTTATCAATTAATAAATTTATTGCTTTTTCGTAATGACTAATTGCACCTATAAAATCTCCTTTCTTTTCATTGGATTGAGCAAATTTAATTTCAGTCTGGATGGCAATATCTTTGGAAGTTTGGCTAATCGTCTCACCTACGTTCAGGTCGCCAAAAGCCTTTGAAAAGAAGTTTTCTTTGATCTCACCAGACTCAATAAGCGTTTCGATTTTTTCAAGGTAAATATCAGCTTCATTGACATAGTCCTTTCGATTAATCTCCTGGGACAGCGATTTTGCAACTTCGAGAGTGCTTAGGGCATCAAAATAATTTTCGCGATCGAAATGTACTTTGCCCAATTGCAGATAGGCAAGCGCCAGCTGATAACGCTCATTGAAATCTACATTTGAATTGGATTCTATAAAAATATTTTCCCCTAAGGTCACTGCTTGTCTGCCATACTTCAAGGCTTTTCTTGACTGCTGTTTGTAATAATACTGGGTCAGGCTATTGAACACTTTCAACTTGTCAAGGCCATAAAGATTTTTATATTCAGCTTCCATTTGCTCGATAGATGATTCCTGAGCAAAAACCTGAGGCTGCAAAAAAGGACTCCAAGGGATAAATAGAAGCAGAAATAATTTGAAACCAGTAAAATTTAATTGCCCAAAGTCCAGCTTTAAAATGCGCTTAAAATTGCCTTCAACCAACCGCTTTTCTTTTGACCTTTGAAAGTGTTTCAGCATGGATGCTCCGTTTTATTTTTATGTGTTTTGTTCGCCAATTGGCAAATGCTCATAGAAATTTAATATGGCATTTTAAAGGTATAGGTTTCGAGCTACTTGTTCTAAAAAATTCAATGATTATTACAAGCTGTCTGCCAATGTTGATGCGCAGCATGTGGCAAGCAGCTAATCTGTTTGGTTGTATACTTGAAAAAGAAAAGAGGAACGTGGATGGCGCGGATAGAGCAGATTATTCTATACCTCAAATTCTGTAGGAATCTTGTCAATTGTGGCTTTCAAATATTTAATTCCGCGTATTTTTTAAAATTGTTAAGGATTGCTTGCCAGCCGCTTTTTTGCATATCAACCGGATTTTCTGTTTCCGCTTCAAATGTTTCAACCACTTTAGTTGTGTTGCCTTTATCTTCAAAGGTGATTTGCACTTTTCGCCCATCTGCGAGGGTATATGCAATTTGTTCGTTGGTTTTCACTTCGTCATAAGTTCCTTCAAAGTCAAAACCAAAACTGCCGTCTTTAGCTTCCATTCGGAAAACAAAGTGACCGCCTGGTTTTAAATCGTTTTCTGCTTTTGGAGTATGCCAGTCATCAGAGGCGGAGTTCCATTTTGTAATGTGTTTGGTGTTTGTCCAAAGTTTCCAGACTTTTTCTACTGGAGCATCTACTATTGCTTGTACTGTAATTGATTTTTTGTTTAAGGTTTTCATTTTTAACAATTTTAATATTTGGGAATTTATACCAAACAAAAATTACAATATTTTATGGAATAAATGAAGTGTAAAAACGGCATTTAAGCAATATGAAAACACTTATTTCCATATTGAAAAGATGATCGACAATTGAACTAAGACTCGCTTTCTGTTTTTAGTGACCATTAGAATCATAGATTAACTTTAATGAAGTATCCAGAAAAGTACCGCTTTTGAAATCTTTTTGAAACTGCTGCCAGGCAGTTTCAAAAATTGGCTTTTTTTCTTCGTTTTTTATAGGGTCCGGGAATTTGCTGGGATCAATTTTATAATTTACAGGAATATCAGTAACCTTAATGCCATATTTTGCCAGAAGATACGCCAGCAATTTTTCGAGGCTTTCAAATTGGTACAAATAATTTTCTAGCAAATTTTCACCAAACAAATCGAGTCCAAAGGAAATCCATTGTAGATCCAACTCATATTTTGCTTGCCTGGTATCAAATATTACAGCAATACCCAGCACCACGCCTTCATAATGTTTACAATTACGATAAGTAATCAGAATGCTGCCCTTTTCCTTTTTTTGAATATAGGTATTCAATGCTTTGAAATCCGTGAAATTACTTTGCAGGTCTGGCATTTGATTAAAAATACAATTTTTTGAGTGGTATATTGGACGTTTGCTCTTTCATGAGTTTGGTTTTTTGTCTTTAACGACGGGCTATACAAAATGCCAGCAAATTCACAGAGTATTGGCATATATAAAAAGCCATTGTTGAGACAGTCTTTTACTTTTTAGCTTTTCTAATCAAGTTATTAGCCCATCTATAGTGACTTGATGTATTTGATCTAAGATAAGTAGCTAACGATGAAGATCCAGTCCATTTGTAACGCTTTTTTTCAAAAAGTTCTTTATTACCATGTTTATTGATAATTGTCTGAAGCTCTAAATGAGATTTATCCAATGAATCCCTAATTTTAATAAGGTCATATTTTTGATAGTCTTTCCAGATTTTTTTATTGAGTGCTTTAGTATCCTTCCAAGAATATCCTTTAGCAGGCATTTCAGGTTTTTCTCCTTTCATGCCGATAGTATACCAATTAATAAACATTAAATGCCAATGATGTAGGTGGGCAAGAACGTCTCTAATATTTCGATTCATTGTGCCAGGGGGGAACTCTGACAATTTTTCATATTCAGAGAAGGACTCTACTAATTCATTCAGCTTTTGATAGTTTAAACGACTTTGGTCAAACAACTCATTTTTCGATTTTGGTATAGGCATTCTATTTTTTTTTGATTGAAAAAAACATGTATATAAATGCATTTCGTTTAGTTATAAAATTGTTGCTGTTTTTCACAATTCTAAACTAAAAAATAACATAAGTTTACTTAATTACCGAATGATTTTTCAGATAAATAAAAGTTGTGTTTAACGATAAGTTATTCGAACTTTAATCATAGCTGAATATAGTAAAAATCTAACCTAAACGTATAATTTTTTAAGGCATAAAGTTGAGGGTTCTTCTGGCAAAAGGCCATCTCACGCTATGTATTAGAAACTGCAAAAGCGTACCAATCTTTTTGTACTTTGTACTTTTTTGTATCAGCTTCAAGATCAGAGTCTTTGTAGCTTTTTTTATGTTTTCCCAGACAGGTTTTATAGTTGTTGGTATCATCTAATTCACCAAGACGATTTTTTTCATTGTAAGTTTCCTTCAACAGAATTTTAGCACTTTGAATGGTCAGTTCTTCGCTTAAAACAAACGAAAGTTCAACCGAATCGCCATTGTTGTCCACCAGATAAGTTCGTTCTATATTTTTTGATTGCTTTTATTTATCAACAGTTCGGCAACTTTTTTCAAATTACTGAAAATCAATGATCCACAAAATATTGCATGCAAAGGTGCAAAGAACGCAAAGTTGTTAAAATCAGAGTTTTTCGACTTCGCGAATTTGCGTGAGAAAAAAATACCGAAGTATTCATTTATAAGAATTTGCTCTTAAAGGTTTTCCGGCAAATACATCATTGTTAAATTGTTGTAATCTTGAGAATGGTATTCTTTTAAGATAGCAACATAATAATTGTAAGGTTTGTGTTGAAAAAAAGAGGGTTCTTTTTCAATGTAATTTCCATTCTCATCTAATTCTAATTTTTCGAGTTGTTCCTCGGTCATTTCTGAAATGGAAGGATAGCGAAAGGGCTGTAAAGTTCGGATGGTGCCTGTTTGATAATAGTTAATATCTCCGGTGTAAGCAGGCATTTTGACGGAACTATAAGATTTTGAAACAAACTTTTCGATAAGCGTGTTGGAAGAAGTTATATATCGCGATAGGAGTGGTTCGGACTTTCGTAAAACAAAGTTGATCCCAATTTTTCGGATATCAAAAGCTTCTTTGCCTTGAATCCAGTTATTCATAAGTTCGGGACTGATTAGTGGTCCTTCATCTTGATAATGCATCGGCATTTGAGGCACAAAATCCACTGGATTGATAATACTGTAACTCATATTTGTCTCACAATAGCGAGCTTGATACTCTTCTGCAAATTCCTTGTTGCCACACATGGGGTTGGCGAAGGCATAAGTTTTAAATATATTATCAGACGAGATTTTTCCTTCAGGAAGGTTTTCTAAATAAGCACGGCTTAGGTTAGCTAAAGCACCTCCCTGGCTGTGTCCGGTAATTATGATGTTATAAATGTCATCAGTATTTAATTTTTCAATTTGATCCAGAAGCATTGGGCTGAGCAGTACTACTGCAAGAGCGTAGCCGGAATGCACGGCAGCGGAAGTATCTTTTGCAAAGCAATAAGGAGCTTCCGTTTCATCAAAACCAAAAACTCCCTGAGCAGGAATCATTGCCGAAAACATATTTTCTACCCAACTGGCAACTTTAGCAGTAGAGCCTCTAAAATTGATGACTCCCACCTTATCTTTTTTATAAATCTGGAACATATTGTCCATGCCAGCCACCTCAGAAGTATATACTTTTTGGTAGCCTTTCGGTAGAATATCAGAATCAGATTGATATAAATCCTGAAAAGTGTAGCTGTTGCACATTGCAATGCAAGCTTTAACTTCGTCAGTGTCAAAACCTTCCCGAAGTTGAGCAAAAGAAGCGATTGCGATACTTAACAAAAAAACTATTAATATAAATCTCATTGGTCTGAATTGTTTTAGTTGATATTAGTGAAGTAGTTGGACTAATTGACGTATTATCTTTTTTTTTAAAGTATATCAAATTTAAAGCCCATTTTGGTGTTCTGATCTATTAACTGTTTTACAGGTGCAAAGTATTGTGCAAAGACATACCGAAAAATTTTATTAATAATGCGAGTTTCATAGAAAAATGAACATTATGAGCCTTGTCGGGAAAAATTCTTCTTTTCAATCAAAAGCCCCATCAGTAAAGAGTTTGACTAGTAAAATAATACTAAAAATGCACATAATTAAACCAACCCATTTAAATTTTTGAGATTTTGTATTAACTTTTCCAATGCTTTTAAGCCCTACTGAAGGAACGGTCAGGTATATTAACCCTTTTAGCAATTGCATTAAACCATAAAGTGTTACAAGTATCATTGGCCATTTCCATATAAAATGAAATGACAGGATTATTGATCCCATTCCAAGCGCTAACATTGCATTGAATATATTCCCAACGTTTCCCTTTTTGTATAAAAATTCGAAAAATTCAATCCAAATTTTAGGCTGTAAGCAATGAGACAATCCAATAACAAATAGATTAAGTGCTACAAATAATTCAACGGAATGGATTGTACTCATAATTATTTTCGCTTAAGTTTATATTGGATTTATGGTCATCGCGATCTGCGATATAATCTTTTTAAAGCCATTTTTTCTTTCGAAATTAAATAAAGTATTATGGTTACAAAAAGCCTGTAACAAGTTAAGCTTTTGGTTTCTTATTCAATAGGATTGTTGTGTTTTAAGCAACTTTAAACTTGATCGATTTTTTGCAATGAAAAAATACTGCGCTCTGATTAAAGATAGGATTTTTAACTATTTGAAAATGCATATAACGTTATCAGGAAGCAAAAAAATCTGCCTATTTTTTGTCGACGATCATTCTTCTTCATCCAGGCCTTCTTCTATTCGGTCTACTAAGGACAATACCCAATTGATCACTTTCGGGCTTAGGTATTTTGAAATACCTGCTTTTCTGCTGGCGCTTTTAATAATGTTTATATTTTTATAACCAATATTTTGCTCTTTTGCCAGTTCAATATATTCTTCCCATTCATCATGGGTGATCATGTCAAATTGGCCGCGCATAATATCCAAGTCGGTAGGGTCATTGATGTCGTATTTCGTCATTTTTTAGTTGTAGGTTGTTTGACGGAATTATTAATAATCTCTTTCCGCCATTTATCTTTTTTGTTTCTTTATCAACCTAGAAGAGTTATTGTTTTTCAAACCAACAATTTTTTACTCTTCCATTTGAAACTAAGATTCCAGTAATTGTGCCGCTTTTATCCGTTACAAACCTAACATTGCTGAAAGGCCATCCACCCTCTAAAACATCCTTTTTTAGAATTTTCATTTCATAATCTCCATGTCTTGCATGATGCCATTTTAATTGTTGATTCTCTATGAAAATGGTATAAGTGGTTTCCAACTCAGGGCTGTAAAATGTTCCGGTATACGAAAACATTTCTCCCAATGTAGGAATGACGGGTTTAAAAGATTCGAATAAGATCGGAGGCTCACTATCAATCATCACCAACATTGTTTTTTCATCTTTTTCTACAAGTTCAAATTTGACTTTGACGTCCGCTCCAACGCCGAGCATTTGAAATTCATTCTTACCACTAGGAGCCAGAAGACTTTCATTAATTTCTGATCGAGCATATCGTAAAGTGTCATTTTTTAAATAAATTTTTCGGGCATAAGCATCTTTGTCGTTCCAGTAACTTGCTTCAAATTTGCTTAATTGATCAACGGTAAGATTGATTGTTTTTGGCTTTTCAAGCACCTCATTTGAAACAATATTATTTCCTTTTTTTAATAATATTTCAGCGATCTGGTTGGCTTTTCGACTCGCCGAAGAGGAAGAAAAATTGGTTAAAACAACAACATTTAGTTGCTGTTCCGGGTAGGTACAGATAAATGCCTGAAATCCTCCGATTGAGCCACCGTGTTGGATTCTTTTCACTCCGTTATATTCATCAATGGTCACTCCAAAAGCATAATCATTGACCCCTCCATTGTTGAGCGGATCTATGGTTTGCAGCAATTTAAACGGAGCTTCCCAATTGGGCTGCGGGTCATGGAAGTTGGTTAACCACTTAAGTAAATCATTGGTCGTAGAATGCATGTTGCC
>CBDCPZ010000020.1:0-305000 GCA_965220465.1 Saprospiraceae bacterium
TAGACAAGTTGTAGAGCAAACAGCAATATGTACCTGCCACAGTGAGATCAAATGTGCCACGACCTTGTCCAATGCCATTGGAGGATGTGATGGTGTACCTCCCAGCATCTGCTCTTTGAATGCTGGAAAAACAAACGATACTCTCTCCAATACTAACACGGTCATCAGACACTGCCACATCGTCCTTCCATAGGATGTTCTTCTTGCCCTTCAACAATGGAGGGTCTTGAGTGACTGCAAACTGCACTTCAAATTCACTGCCTTCAGTCGCACTCAACTTGGCTCCTTCCTTCACACCAGGGAAGGAATAAACTGGAACATCTAAAGAGAGAAAACAGCACATGAAGTAACTACCTCTTTGCAAACAGAGAGACTTACCTGCAAACCAATAGGCCCGAGAGTCTGGAAGAGAACACAACAGCCCAGAGCAGTTGAAGTACTCGCGGTCGTCTTCGATATCGTGTAACATTGAACACTCCTCGTTACTGCAGACTAACGCAAGACTGTGTCTTGTCTTCTCCGTATCGTAGTGAAGGGTGACTGTGGCTTGAACGACGCCAGAGAGAACTGCCAAGCGCACCTTGTGACAAATAACTTTGAGAGCTGACATTTCCTCTCGCTCAGGCTGACAAGTGGGATGACAGCTCACCTCCAGGTGAGTGCTTGAGCTCTTCAGAGTGACCACGTCGCGATAACGACCCACCTTAAAGGACACCTGATCTTGAAAGATGAGAGATTTGTCCAAGACCCACTCCGTAGTCTTGTCAGACTTGTCGTGAGTGAGCAGGTAATGGACTAGCACACCAAACATGCCCTTGGGACAGTGGCCACACTTGAATTTGATGGCCAGAGACTGGACAACAGAGCTCTCAGTAAAAGCCAAGGAATCTTTCAGATGATTGATGACACAAGGAACAAAGAACTTGTCACTCTTAGACTCCTGGTCATAGAAAGGAGCCATGATGCGCAGCTCCTTCAGAAGGAGGATCACCATTTCCAAAGTAACCAGACCAGAACCAAGATTAAACTTGGAAATGCATCGCTCAAGATACTCCAGGCAGTAGATACCCTTCTGTATTTCAGAGTGCTCCGAGACAAGGGTAGCTTCTGCAAGAAAACTCTGAATGAGGAGGTAAGAGACGAGATCGTAAAGAAATTGGGGGTCCCTCATGAGGACATTCTCCAGACCAGGGATGGGGAAGTAGCGAATCAGTCCAATTCTGGACTGCAGAAACTGGATCAAGTGGTCCACATCCTCTTCCGGAATTCCGTATCGCACGACAGCTCGAGTGAAGCTCTTGCGATCCACAAAGGGCTCCTTGGACTGCTGCAGCTCCAGACTTGCTAGTAGGAAACTCAGAGGGAACTTGACGTTAAACTCTTCTCTCGATTCGATGAAATGCTTGACTTGAGATCGGATCAGACTGAAGACTTGGTCTCCCTGACGAGTGTTGTCAACGGTAAACATGAGATGCCCCTTTCCTTGATTGGCCATCACCACCAGGTCATCATACTTGTGCTCTCGTACAAGAGAAATCAGCTCCTCATTGAGCTCAGCGATTCTTGCTTCTGCTCCCTCTTGCCCCAATTCCTCCTCCAAGACATCTCTGTGAGTGCCGACCACAAATACGTAAGGCTTTTGCTGGCTGGAACTGGAGTCATCTGCCAGTGACTCCATGGAATCAATGCTGGACATGGTCTGCAAGAAAGACTCCCTACCAGTAAGAGATGAAGTGTAGCAGTTGGTGTGTCTGACGCCCTCTCCAGCTCTTACCCTGAAACTGACTTCAACCTTCTTGTTCAGCCCCTTGACAAGAGAGAAGACAAAGAAGAATATAGACCTGGGAGAAACAAGGAGAGCCAGCAATTCCTGAAATTCTATCTGGCCACCTGTGTCGGAAAGATAGAGGGAGGTCTTGTTTTGCAGGAAAAGGAGGACATCTTGCAGGTTGTTTTCCTTCAGCAGCTTGTCAACTATTTCCAGCACATTCACCAGTTTCGGCCTCTGAAGTGGCTGGACAGACTGCTTCTCCGGAAGGTTTTGCACTTTCTCCGAAGATGCAGATTTTCTTGCTTGTGGTGTAACAGTTGGTTCCGAATACGAATCACGTTGTCCGATGCCTGGACTGTGGTCTGGTTGAGACAGGTTTTCATGTCTCTCGGGACCTGGTGGATGCAGATCATCCACTGGTGCTTCAGCGAGGGACTTCACAGTCGGCAAGCAGGCGATGCCCATCTGTCGGAGACAGCTGATTGAATACTCCACTTTATTCCACCCACACTCATCAACATCAGCTGCTTTAAATGATGATACATCTGCCGAGATGTCGACTGTCAATACTCCATCCATGATGTTGGTGGAAGGAGAAGCTACAATCATTTTTTCAATGTCGCACAGCTTCAGAAGATTAGCGATCAAAGTAGTTTTCCCTGAGCCAGGGAGACCGACAAAGACGAGATTTGCAATTTGGCGCTTGATGCTACCACTTTTCTCCATGTGCTTCTCAATGTTCCCGAGAAATGCTAGCAATTTAAGACACATACACAGATCACTAGACATACACAGAGATATTGCAGGTAACCTCAAGTTCTCCCTATTTAGTAGTATATTGTCACAGATCATTACTCAGTGCAATTAAGGCCATGCATGCACCATAAAAAGTACCTTAAGGTGGCGGGTACATCAGTGCTCATGAATATGCATGAGAAAGTTATTTTTATTGTCACCTAGTCATCTTCAAATATGACAGCTCTGTATGATTCATATTCCAGATTTATTGTGCATGAAATAACGCTGATATGACATTAAGTAGTAACCTGCCCGAGATGCACACTTTCACGTCATGGTTCCTGGAGAGAGGCCTGCTAACTCCAGTCTACGGGCGTTTTACAGCTACTTTACCACTATAACCAAACATACCATGTCATCCATTCCAATACATACACGTCATGTACATGTACCACAGGCTTGCCAGCTCTCACACAAGGAGTGGTCACTAGTATTAAGTCTACTGATTATTGTGCTCATTAACCCTCAGCGCATGCGCAGAGGGTTATAGTACTCAGTTGGTCTGTCATTCTGTCTGTCATTCAGTCTGTCAGTAACCAGCTCCGCATCTCCAATCGACCACAGATGGCTTCGAGTTCTGTCTCAACGATGTCTAGGCGATACTCTTCAGTGTTTAATCAGAGCGTATTCTTGACTGCAGGCTCCATTCTCGAGCAAAGGCAGGATTTGAACTCGATTCTATTCAGCGCCCACCACTGATTCCATACAACTAACTGCGCCAAACAGGTTGTCGACCATTACCTACTCAAGGACACTATGCTAAGGGTAAAGTTTGTATTGTATAGCTACACTGGATCAAGCATTCAAGGGATGGATTTTCTGAAGTTACTTTCTCTCTAATCTCTAACTGTAAGTGTATAGATGTCTTGGCCATTTAAGCTAGTCTGGCCATTCAACCAAAATAATGTCTGACAGTATGCATATGTGCAGTGGCATAATACCCAATACAGTACATCGATACAGTAGTCTTTATCCATCCACTCTGTCCATTCATTCACTGCTTGCTTGAGAAGTCCTTCAACAAACTCCACTCCAGTATCATGGAGTGTCAGCTTTCACCACTTATCTTGGGATCTGTAAAGTGTCAGTGAGCTGAGGGTTCGCACTTTAGTGCTTCATTAGTCTAGCTGCCTTTCACGGTGGACTGTCACAGACCTCTCAACCTTATAATAGTGAGACCGGCGTAAATTTGGAGTGAGATTGGCCAGTTTGGAGTGAGACATGCCTTACGACAAGCAAAAACATATAATTATGGCTAGCTAAACCAGCTAATTGATGGTCAACATGCTATCTAGCCATTTTAGTGGAAATTTTTAACAATGCAACAGCTTATGTGACTATCGTCGAATCCAAAAAGGAAGCCCAATTTTACACGGTGAAATGGATGCCCTCGAAAATGCAGGTCGTCAACCAGCAAGTGTTTATAAAGAGTCGGTGATTTACACGACCTTATCGCCGTGCTCCATGTGCACCGGTGCGATTTTATTATATGGCATTCCAAAAGTCATCATCGGTGAGAATAAAACCTTCAAAGGAGAAGAAGAATTATTGAAAAGTAGAGGTGTCGAAGTGCAGGTTTTAAATGATAAAACCTGTATCAAAATGATGGAAAATTTTATTGAAAATCATCCTAAATTGTGGAACGAAGATATTGGCGAATAAAAACTTTCTTAATAAAATTATATGAGCAAAACTTTACTTTTTACCCTTTTCTCTTTCCTTTTCCTTTTTTCATGCAACGATTCAATAGATTCTCCAAAGGAAACCTCCGTTTCTCAAAATACTAAAAAACGTATGGCCGCTGAGTGGGAACCTGCCCTCGGAACGATTATCGCCTGGCCACTCGGCATCCCTCACAAGCTAGTTGTTGAACTCGCAAAAGACAACAAATTATTCACCATGGTTCCTGATGAAGCAGCAAAAAAAGAAGCGGAGCAATGGTACACCAAATGGGGCATTGATCTTCAAAATGTTCAATTCATTTTTGCTCCTCAAGATGTAGATGCGTGGTGGTTGAGAGATTGGGGACCGCATGCTGTTTTTGATGATGGCAAAATGAAACTTGCTGATGGTCAATATCCAAATAGTACACCGTTTTCAGGGATCGCTTGTGATGCTGATTTGGGATTTATTTTTACAGAAAAAGATGAGGAAACGGGCGCTGAAATAGTTGTTCCAACTACGGTCGAAGACATGGCGCCTTATAAAATTGGAGAAGCTATGAATTTTGAAATGGTGGAATTACCTTTTGTTTTCACTGGTGGAAATGTTTTGACAGACGGTAGAGGTACTGCTTTTTCAACCTGTATCATTACCAACGAAAATCAATACATGGGTTTGAAAAGGGCAGATTTTTTAAAGAAAGCTGAAGAGTTTTTAGGGATAGATAATTACAATATCATTTCCAATTTTGAAGAAGATGGGATTCAGCATATTGATTGTTTTATGAAAATGCTGGATGAGGAACGATTGTTTGTTATACGTCCACCAAAGGATCATGCACTTTATCCCATTTATGAAGACATTGTTCAAAATGAACTATCAAAAGTGAAAAATTGCTACGGCAGACCTTACGAAATTTTTCGTTTGGACACGGAAAGGTATGAAGAAGAGGAATTAGCTGCATACTCAAATTCGATAATCATCAACCAAAATATTTACGTTCCGCTTTTTGGAATTGCACAGGATTCAGTGGCTTTAAAGCAGTGGAAAATTGCGATGCCTGGCTATGTTGTCAAAGGTTTTGAATTTAATATGGCAGAAGAGCCGAAACTATCGGAGCAGGCTCGTGAGCATTATAAAGGCAAGATTGGTTGGAATTCTGGTGATGCTTTGCACTGCCGGACCCGTGCAATGTGGGACCCGCAAATGCTTTATATTAGTGTAGATCGAATTGCTAAAAAAGTTACTGAAGCTGATGGATATTCGGTGCTTGCCAAGATTGTGGATTACAGTGGAAAAGGCTTGGTAGAAAATGAACTTAAACTTTTGTGGAGACTAAAAGGGGAAGATCAATGGAAGGAAATATCTTTAATGGAAAATGGAGAAAATGATGAATACTCCGCTCTTATTCCACAAACTGAAAGCGGAACTACTGTTGAGTATTTTGTAACAGCAAAATCAAATTCTGGGAAAACCGAAACCATGCCTCGAACTAGTCCGCAGGGCTTTTACTCTTTTACAGTAGCTCAATAATAATATTTTAAATTAAAACTTGAATGAGGATAAAATAAATTTTATATTTGTAAGTAATTACTCACTTTTATGACTGAAAAACAAGAAAATATTTTAAAGGCAGCTTTGGAGTTATTTGCAGAAGAAGGATATAATGCCACATCAACGAGTAAAGTTGCCAAAAAAGCTGGTGTTTCTGAAGGGTTGATTTTCAGGCACTTTGGAAATAAAGAAGGCTTGTTAAATGCAATTCTTTTAGAAGGGACCGAGCGTGCTAAAATGCTTTTTGCAGATATTGTCTTGGAGACTGATCCAAAAAAAGTAATTAGAAAATCGATTGAATTGCCCTTCAATGTTGCAGAAACAGAATATAATTTCTGGCGATTACAGTTTAAACTCAAGTGGGAACTAAAAAAGTACAGCGGTGAGAAAATGGAACCGTTGGTTATGGCATTGGCCAACGCCTTTGAAAAGCTGGATTATGAATCTCCAAAATTGGAAGCCGAATTTATAGTCTATTATATTGATGGCGTAGGAGGCGCCATTTTAAGAAATGTTTTAAAAAACAAAGCAGAAATGAAAAACTTTCTCTTGAAGAAATATAATTTATAACTATTTTTTTAAATAAAACTGCAAGTAAGTACTTACATAAAACTAAATCAGATTATGAATAAAATTAAAGTAGCATTGATAACCGGAGCTTCGGCAGGCATGGGGAAGGAAACCGCAAAAAAACTAATCAATGACGGTTTAACAGTTTATGTTGCGGCACGGAGAATTGAAAAAATGAAAGACTTGTCAGAACTTGGTGCAATTGCCCTAAAAATGGATATCACAAAAGAAGAAGAGATCAAAGCTGCTGTGGATCAAATCACGAAAAATCACGGCGGAGTAGATGTATTGGTGAACAACGCAGGCTTTGGAAGTTACGGAGCGGTTGAAGACACCTCTATAGAGGATGCTCGTTATCAGTTTGAAGTAAACCTCTTTGGACTTGCGAGACTAACCCAACTGGTTTTACCATATATGCGTGAAAAAAAATCAGGAACGATTATCAATATTTCGTCGATGGGCGGTAAAATTTATACGCCGATGGGAGCCTGGTATCATGCGACTAAGCATGCACTTGAAGGCTGGTCTGATTGCCTGAGAATTGAACTGGCTCAATTTGGGATCAATGTCGTGATAATTGAACCAGGGATCATTAAAACTGAATTTGGCGATGTTATGATTGAACCGATGATGAAAAGATCTGGGAATACTGCTTATGCAAAATTAGCCGAATCAATTAAAAAAGCAACATTGGATTCGTATGAATCCGGAGGAGGATCGTCACCATCTGTAATTGCGAACGCCATTTCAAAAATAGTTCAATCATCAAAACCAAAAACAAGATATGCCATCGGTAAAATGGCAAAACCTTTAATTATGATGCGAAAATGGTTGAGCGATAGGATGTTTGATAAAGTAATCATGAGCCAGGTGAAGTAAAAGGGTGTAAGTGACTTTGCGAGTCAGCGACTTTGCGTGAAATTTTTAAAAGTAGTAAATAGTCACTAAATCTGCGCTCCAAATTCAATACTCAATTTTATCTTCTTTTGCTTCCCATGCTTTAAAAACGCTGAGCCCTTCTGCTCTTCCTAATTGAATGGTTGGAATGGCTCTTTGATCAACGGGAATCGAAACTTCCTTGTAAAGGAAATCATCATCAAAACCAATGGCTGCCGCATCTTCCCGTGTGCAGCCATAAACTATTTTATCTGGCCTGGCCCAATAAATTGCACCCAAACACATCGGGCAGGGTTCACAGGAAGTGTAAATTGTACAACCCGTCAATTGGTAATCATTAATATTTTTGCAGGCATCGCGAATAGCCGTAACTTCAGCGTGTGCCGTGGGATCATTTGTTGAGGTGACCTGATTGCTTCCACGACCGATGATTTCTCCATCTTTTACGATGATGGCACCAAATGGCCCACCTTTGTTGCTGTTCATTCCTTCTTCCGAAAGAGCGATGGCTATTTTTATAAAATGTAAATCCTGTTCGTTCATTGTTTGGGTATTTAATTTTCGTTGTGAAGGTTGAAATTTGTTTTTCTCGGAGATGATTTCAGCTGCGACGCTGATGGCAATTTCCATAGTTGTTTTACTGGAAATATTAATTCCGATTGGTGCTTTGACGTGTATTAATTTTTCTTTTGAAATGCCTTCGTTTTCCAGTTCCAGAAATATTTGATCCACTTTTGCAACGCTTCCCATCATTCCAATATAAGCGAATTTTTTATTGTAAAGTTGTTTTAAAATAGTTTTATCGTTGCGATATCCAAAGGTCATAATGGTAACAAAATCGCCTTCGTCAAGGTCCATTTGCTCGACTATTTTTTCATAATCGACGATGATTTTTTCCTGTGCAAATCGGTTTTGCTCCAGCGTATTCAACTCTGAGCGATCATCGTAAACTTTGATATAAAAGCCTAATAAATTCATTACTTCCGACAGCGCCAGTCCAACATGTCCTCCGCCGATAATGTGGATTACTGTTGCTGAATTGATCGGTTCTGAATAAGACCAGGTTTTTTCATTTTCAAAATTGAAAACCTTTTTTAAATCTGATTTGGAATTTGATTTTTTGGAAAACGAAATGCCAGAAGGAGCAATTTCCAAAAGCCCTATTTGGCGTTCTTTTGAAACAGATACGATTTGATCAATAATGTTTTTGTGTGATTGATCCAGCGGAATCAAAGCGACAAATTGATTGCCGGAGCAAATCATTCCGGATCGATTTTTCCCTTCAGATTTATCATGAAATTGTGGCTTTAGAATGATTTCTTTTTCTTCATTTTGTAAAATGGATCTGGCTTGTTCAACCAATTTGTGTTCCATAATCCCGCCTCCGATTGTTCCTGAAATTTCACTATCCTTTGCCACAGCCATTTTAAAACCTTGCCTTCCGGGAGAACTACCTTTGCTATCCAAAACGTAAAGCAAAACGATTGGAATTCCTTTTTCTAATTTGTCATTAATAAATCGCCAGATCTTCATTTCTTTTCCAACTTTTCCTTTCTGTCTTTTAAAATTTTAGCAAAAGAACGCGTTCTGATTTCATCCAAAGTTAAACCAGTTGCCAAAACTTCATCTTCGCTGATTGCTCCACTATTTAAAGCCCGAAGAAAATAATTCAACAATCCCTGGCCGGTAGCTGCATCATCGAAAACATCGCCGATAAGTGTTGCCCGTGCTGCTTTTTCAATGAATGTTTTAAGCCGGTCAACTGCGTCGTCATAACTTTCTAAAAAGAAAGCAAACACCGCCGCATAGCGCATCGGAAGCTGCGCAGGATTCAAATCCCAGCCCTGATAAAATCCATTCCAAAGCGAATGTCGAACATGTCGATACCCTTTGAGCCAGGCATTGTGAACGATTTTTTCGTTTTCCTTTAACTGATCTTCCGTAAGGTTTTTTCCGCGATGCGGACCGATCGGCATCGTGTTGGTTGCTCCGTCGGAAAGCCAGATACCGGTATGCGCCAAAGCGACTTTTGTCATGTGATGCGCAAAGTCACAAACCGGATGATCCATCTCCTGGTATTTGGCGGTAATGTTGCAGGAAGCGGTATAATCATAAGTCCCGAAATGTGTTGCGATCATCCTTTTATCACTTGCCAGAATAAATTTTCGAAGTGGATTTTTTCCATTTTCGCTTATGATAGATTGGGTTGTTTCAACCATCATTTCCATCTTCAAAGTGCGATCCGGTAAATTATATTCTTCTTCAAAAATTTCAAAAAACTGAACCAAAGCCTCAACCTGTTCAACGATCGTTACCTTTGGAAGCATAACTACAAAATTGTCTGGAAGCTTTCCGTCTGTTTCTTTAAATAGTGTAGTTAAAAAAATATCCAAAGTTCGCAGACCTCGTTCTTTCATCTCCTCAGTAAAAGGCTTGATTCGGATTCCGATGAAAGCGGGTAATGCCCCCAATTTCATTCCCTTTGCAACTTCAATTGCCGCTTGCATGGCGACTTGATCTTCCTCTTCGTCAGAGCGATTTCCAAAACCATCTTCAAAGTCAATTCTGAAATCTTCAACAGCTTCGTTTTTTAATTTTTGAATGACTTTGTTGTAAACTTCAAAAGATAATCGAGCTGGATGAGTCCTGAATTCAGTGGTGGAATTGTTTTTTAATTGTTTTTCAAGTTGCTCAATTTCAGTTCTATTAAAAGGTAATTTTTCAGCACCCTCCAAATGAAACACTTTCCCAAATACTGCAAAATTTGGCGCATAAGTCATTAAAGCTTGTAACGCTTTTTTCCCAAGCAACTCAGCTGAATTGTATTTGAAAAGATCAGCACCGCCATAAACCGTATGGACTGGCTGGCGATCAGGACGATCTCCCGGATAGATCCTTTGGAAATCCAGATTTGCTTTTCTGAGCTTTGAAAATATTTGCTCTTTATTTGAAAAAGGAATGCTTAGGTTCATTTTAGAATTACTTGGTGATTATTTTTGTTATGAAAACTAGAGCTTAATTAATTTTATTTGACTTTGAGCGGATTGCTCTTCATTTAAAATTTTACATAGATAAACGCCACTTGGTAACTTGCTTGCATCAAAACTAAATTCGTGAGTCCCTTCAGCCAAATAACCATTAAAAATAGTTTTTATTAAAACTCCAGACAGATTGAAGATTGAAACCTTATAAACCTGCCGCTTCTCAGAATTGAACTGAATTGTTGTGTTTTCTGAAAACGGGTTTGGAAAAGCTTTTGACGCTAAAATAGTTTGATGATCTAAATTGGAAACAGAGGTTATATCATCAAGCGAAATGGTATACATGCCGCGACCATAAGAAGCAGCCACGAGAAGGTTTTCTGACAAATGGTAGGTGAGATCCGTGATCACAACATTTGGTAAGTCAATGCCTAATAATTCCCAGTTTAATCCTTCATTGAGTGAGTAAAATACACCAATATCTGTTGCCACATAAAGATCGCTGTTTAATGGAGTTACGATCAAATCGTTGATTGGAATATCTGGTAAATCTCCTGAAATATCCAACCAATTTCCTCCCAAATCATATGTTTTATAAATATGCCCTATATTTTCACCAAAACGATAACCAGAGAAAGTAGCGTAAGCTGTATTCGAATCGTTGGGATCTGCTACAACACTGGTCACCCATCTGTTTGGTAAAGCTGAAGAAACTAAACTCCAGTCATTTCCATCATTTTCGGTCACTTGAACGTTTCCATCATCTGTTCCAACGAAAATGATTTGGTCATCAATTGGAGAAACGCCTATCGAAGTAATTGTTCCAAAAGTTAGATTATTCTGTACAAAATTGTTGGTTAAATCAGGGCTTATTGCTGACCAAAAGCCAGCCCGGTTATTAGATTTATACAATCGGTTCGTTCCAAAATATAAGATAGAAGGATCAATAGGATTTAGTGCCACGGGTGTATTCCAGTTATTTCTGTCGCCTGAAGCTATTCCATTTGTTGCTGAGGTAAAGGAATTACCTCCATTCGTGGATCTTCCAAGATTCCCGTATTGGGATTCCGCATAAACGTAATTGTTATCCACAGGGTCAACTAAACTTCTAAATCCGTCGCCACCATAAATATTTTCCCAATCATTGGTGTTTCCGGTTAAAGTGCGATTTGTACCATTGTCCTGCGTTCCACCATATAACCTTTCAGGGACTGAATAATCTATTTCGCAGGTATAGAATTGGGTGATGGGAAGGCCATTTAGTTTTGTATAATTATTTCCTCCATTTTGACTCATATAAGCACCACCGTCATTACCTAAAATGACGATTTCGTTATTTTGAGGATGAAAAGCCAAGGCATGTTGATCTACATGTGCGCCAGAAAATATTGACCCCCAGGAGTTTCCTCCATTGGTTGATTTGTGGGTATTAAAACCTGGAACATAAACAACATCAGCGTTACTCGGATCAACAAATATTTTTCCAAACCACCACATGAATGGAACACTGCTGATGCCGCTGGAACTAATTGACGACCAGGTATTTCCATCATCAATTGATTTATACAAACCCTGAATATTTCCTGAAGGATCAGCTGCATAAATGGCATACAAAATTTCAGGATTAGATTCAGAAATTGCAATTCCAATCCGACCAGAGCTGGCTGGTAAACCATTGGTTAATTCCTGCCACGAGTCTCCTCCGTCAATCGATCGATAAATACCGGAAGACGGACCACCATAAGATCGTCTATCTACTCTTCGCACTCTTTCCCAGGTAGCAGCGTAAATAGTGTCAGTATTTGCCGGATGGATTGCCATATCAATTACACCGGTTGAGTCATTTATAAAAAGCACATTTTCCCAACTGTTGCCTCCATCCGAAGTTCTGTAAACACCTCTGTCGTTATTGTTTTCAAATAAATAACCCATCGCGCCAACAAAACAGTTATCAGGGTCTTTGGAGTTAATTACTACTTTTCCAACACTACCGATGCTGTCAAGCCCAAGGTGTATCCAGGAATCTCCGCCATCATTGGATCTGTAAACGCCATTTCCATCATAAGCCAGTGAACCTCCGCCGGCGTTTGCTTCCCCGGTTCCAACGTAAATTATACTTTCATTTGAAGGAGCTATTGCCATATCACCAATTGAAAGATTCATTTGATCATCAAAAATAGGCAACCAGGTAGTGCCGTCATCTACAGATTTGAATATTCCTCCGGAGGCAGCACCTACAAAAATAGCCGTGGGATTACTCCCTGCCATTTCAATATCTGTGATTCTGCCACCAATATTTGTAGGACCACCAAATTCCCAGGGAGTCATATTTTGACCATTTCTTAGGAGAGATTTCTTTTCAGCAGATTTATCCTTTCGAAAGGATAAAGCCGAGAAATATGCTTTCGAATCAATAGAACCGCTAGGATAAGCACGTTGCCTGAATTGCCAGTCGTTCGGAGTGTGTTCTTCTTCCGGCGAATCAATTTCGGCTGAAACAGCATTTTTATTAAAATCAGATATTAAAAGAAAACCAGCAGCAGCTACGACTAGTAAAATAATTAAGACGGGTAAGTTGTTTTTTGTTTTTTTCATTTTGAATTTTTTTTATTGGAGAGTACTTATATTTTAATCAACTGCCTCGATAAGTTGAATAACCATAAGGGTTTAACAAAAGAGGAACATGATAATGACTTTCGTCAAACACGGTAAATTGAATATTGACTTGCGGATAAAATCCTTTTGTTTTTGATTTTTTAAAATAGTCAGCGGTTTCGAATATAATTTGATAATTTTCAGCAGGTAGCGTTTTCCAGGCAGGTAACAGATCGCTGACTCTGCCATCATTATCGGTCAATCCTAAAGCGAAACTCTGCCAGATTCCATTTTTTTGACTTTGTAAAAGAATAACAATTCCTTTTCCAGGAGAGCCAATCGAAGTATCCAAAACGTGGGTGGTGATTTGGCTTCGTTTATTCATTGAAATATCTGAAAGTAATTTTTGCAAGCGAATCAAAGTAATTTTTTGTTGTTCCCCCATCGCAAGACGAATCTCAACTTCCGGATCATTTTTTAACCGTGCTTTAGCCAGATTCAACATCTCATCAGCGCTTTTACCCGTTGCACAAACGATAAAAATATTACCGAATTTATCTTCGTATGCTTGATTAGCTTTTGCTAAATTTTCAATGGTTTCTTGAGTTGCATTTTGAACTTCGGACTGTTCGTCGGACGCCCATTCTTTCGAATTTGCGTATTTCTTTTTTAAACTGGAAAGATCTCCAATTTTTGGATGATATTTAAAAGCTTCCAACCAATCTTTTTCAGAACATTCGTCGTACCAAATGTCATTAGCTTTTTGAAAAAGTGTATCTGAATTTTGAAATGGAAAATTCAGAATCATCTTATCAACCCACTTTTCAGATCCACAACATTTTAGCAATTCTACTTTCGCTTCACCATGCTTCAATTCATTAAATTCGTTGAATGTCATTTTTTAAAGTTCTTTTTAAATTATTCTAAAGATGCCCCTTGATTGATCCAACAACGGATCAATTCTCTTTCTTCGGGTGTCATTCCGGTTTTGTTATTTTGAGGCATCGTCTTAGTTATAACCACTCGCTGCATGATTTTGTCCGTCAATTTTGTAATGTCCTCGGGAGTATCGTAAACTACGCCATTTGGAGGAGCTGTCCAAACTTCATCCGTAGGTTTTGATGAATGACAAGTAGAGCACCGTTCGGTTATGATTGGATAAATTTGCGCGAAACTCACTTCGGATTTACATTCCTCATTATTTTTTTGAGGAGCAGTAATAAATGCCACAGCGAGCAGCAGTAAAATAGAAACCGGCAAAACCATGACAGACAATTGCCCTTGTTCCTTCAAATTTAAATAATGTTTGACACCAGCAGTTCCTAAAGTAATAGCCGCCAATACGGCCCATTGATATTCATTACCAAAAGTACTTGGAAAGTGATTACTAATCATCACAAAAAGTACCGGAAGTGTAAAATAATTGTTGTGTAAAGATCGCAAACCTGCATTTTTGCCGAGATTGGGATCAAGCGGTGTTTTATTTTTAGCCGCTTTGACCATCGCTTTTTGAGCGGGTATTATTCCAAAAAAAACATTGCCTGCCATCAAAGTGCCAAGCATCGCCCCAAAATGAATATACGCCGCCCGGCTACTAAAAACCTGGCAGTAAAACCATGCAAAAGCTGAGATAATAATAAAGCCAATAATTGCCAGCCAAACTCCCTTTTTTAATAAAGGTGTTTTACACAAAAGGTCATAAATAATCCACGCAACCACAAAGGATCCAACACCAATTGAAATACCCGTAATTGGAGAAATATCCAGCACATTTTTATCAATTAGAAAAGCTTTTGCATTGAAATAATAGACAACAAAAAGTAAAGCAAAACCACTTAGCCAGGTGAAATAAGCTTCATATTTAAACCAATGCAAATCTGAAGGGATAATTTTTGGAGCAGTTTTATATTTTTCCAAATAATAAAATCCGCCACCGTGAACGGCCCAAAGATTTCCGGCCAATTCGTCTCTCAAACCTTTTGTTCGATTTAAAGAATTTTCCAAAAAAACAAAATAAAAGGAAGCGCCAATCCATGCAATTCCGAAAGTAATATGTGCTAATCGGACGACAATATTCATCCATTCGCGAAAATGACCTTCGTAAACAGAGCCTTCAATTTGTGTGTAAAAAACAATTAAAATCGCAATGATTGTAAGGACAATTCCAATGTAAACAAATCCTTTTGCATAGCTTAATTTTTCCTTCCAAAGCTCTTTTTCGGATTCCGAAATATTACTTTTTGAGACTTTTTTATTATGCTTGAAAATAGCCTCAAATTTATAAGTCAGATAAATCAGCAACAGCAAAATAATACCCGCAAAAAGATATGTGAAAGTATATCCCATATGTTATTGAAGAATTTTTCCGAATAGACGTAACCGGCTAATCCCACCATCCGGATAAATATTCAAACGGACATGAGTCACTTCTGAGTGCGGTTCAATTTTAGAAAATATATGCGCAGCGTCAGCTTCTAGTTTTTGATTAGGCATAAGCGGAAACCACTCAACCCGATCATTCAAAACGGCCTTATCATTGGGACTAGCACAACCTTCAATCATACAACTTTCGGGATAATTTCCTTTGAAATGTTTGGTATCAACAGTGACGCGGTTAACATGTCCTTTAGTTGCTAATTTAATAATTGCCCAATCACAGTTATTTGGCGTTCGATTGCGTTTGGTTTCCCAACCATCACCCATATTGACACCTCGTCCGGGCATGATAAGATTATCCATTGAACTAAAAAACATATCGTTGCAACGGATTGATTTTCCGCCATTTAGAGCAGCAGCGAGATCGATTTCAGTTTCCGGATTTTCAAGTTTCCAATTTTTAAAAACCTTTCCAAAAGCACGAAACCTGGCAACACCACCATCTGGATAAATCTGTAACCTTAAGTGAGAAAATACTTCGTGGTTAGTGCTATCAAAAAGGTTTTGACTACCCGGTTGCAAAGTGCTTTTTGGCAAAACTTCCTGCCATTGAATTTTATCAGAAACAATCTCATCTTCTAATGGAGAATGATCAAGCAATGCTCCTTCAACGGAAGCATGAAGCGGAGCATTCCCTAAGAAATGATTGGTATCAATATCAAACCCAAATAAACTCCCAGCCGTTGCTAATTCAATCACACACCAGTCATTGCCCGGCGTTCTTTTGCGGCGGGATTCCCAACCGTCCATCCATTTTCCTCTGTCGGTGTATTTGTCAGCTATAAAAATTCCTCTGCCGGGTTTGATCAAATTTTCCTTTTCGGCAAAAAAATCATCGGTGGCATACAAAACCCTGCCTCCAAGCCGCTCAGCTGCCAGATCGGTGAATTGGCTGTACTTAGGATTTTTGTTTTCAGAATGTATCATTGATGCAAAATAGTTTTTCCTGCCTTTTTATTTTCAAAATTATTGTTGTCAAAAACTTTTTTCCCATTCACATAAGTTTGTTTTACAACTCCGTAAAGCGTTCGATCTAAATAAGGGGTCATTTTATGCTTATGCAAAATCGTATCTTCCGATACGGTGAATTCTTCGTTAGGATTCCAAATTACAAAATCTGCGTCATAGCCAACTTTTAAAAATCCTTTTTGATGATTTAAATGTAAAAACTGAGCTGGCTTTTCTGTTAAAAGTGGAATGAAAGCTTCCGAGGAAATGCTATCTTTCAAAGCTGTCCAAGACGCTGGCAATAAAAATTGCAATCCGGCAATTCCTCCCCAGGCCTTTTTAAAATTTCCACTTTCCAATTCTTTGATTTCGGGTGGAGCAGGGGAGTGGTCCGTCGTCAAAAAATCAATTACTCCATTGACGATAGCATTTTTTAATTGATCATTATTTTCTTTTTCCCGGATTGGAGGAGCGCATTTAAAGCGAGTATCTCCGTCAGTAATTTCTTTTGCATTGAAAAGCAAATAATGTGAACAAGTTTCAACGGTGATTGGTAATCCTTCTTTTTTCGCTTCGATGATATCTTTTAAAGCCTCAGCAGAAGAAAGATGCACGATGTGTACTTTGCAATTATACTTTCTACAAAGTTTTATCATCAATTTTATTGCCTTGTTTTCCCATGATTTTGGGCGAGTTTTTAAATAGGCTTTATAGCTGGAAGGATTTTGATTTAGGTTGTTTTGGGCTTCAAAGTTATCTTCATCCAACTCACAATGAACCAAAAGTGGAATGTCGTATTTTGAAAGAATGGCCATTCCTTTTTCCAAATCAGCTTCGGATACATTTGGAAAATCATCAATTCCGGAATGTGTCAAAAAGGCTTTTATCCCCAAGACTCCGGATTGAATTAAGTTTTCTAATCTGTCTATATTTTGAGGAACGATTCCTCCATAAAAGCCACAATTGACATTTAGTTTTCGTTCGGCAGCAAGTAGTTTTAAAGTTAAATTTTCTTTTGAAGTAGTAACAGGAGTTGAATTTAAAGGCATGTCTACCAAAGTTGTAGTACCTCCGGCAGCGGCAGCTAATGTTGCCGTTTCAAATCCTTCCCAATCTGTTCTTCCTGGCTCGTTAATATGAACGTGCACGTCGATGATCCCAGGCATCAAAATATTTTCACCAACATCTTCGAAAATGCCTGATTGAGGAGCCACTTTTCCAACTTCAATTTTTGAAATTAAACCATCTTTCACAAATACGGTAGCAGCGTTAAACTCGTGATTTAGCCAACAGTTTTGAGAAAATATAGCTTTTGTTTCTTGGTGCATTTTATAGACGCTGAAAGACGCTGATTGTTTATGATTTAAAATGTTTTTAGAATATTATTTATCATACAAAGCCATTAAAACCTTTTCAGGAGTCATTGGAGCATCATATGGAATTTTTGCTTTTGGATTATAAGCAATTACCGCATTTCTTAGTGAAAAATAAGCGCCAATGCCATACATCAAAGGAGGTTCGCCGACCGCTTTAGATTTGAAAATGGCTCCTTCGGGACCATCGGTATTCAAAAAATGAACGTTGATTTCTTTTGGCACAGAATAAATGTCTGGTACTTTGTAAGTGGATAAAGCATTGGATACAAGTCTGCCTTCTTTATTGTAAAGCAACTCCTCCATTGTCATCCATCCGATGCCCTGAACGATTCCTCCTTCAACTTGCCCAAGATCAATCGCTCGATTCATACTCGTTCCAAAATCATGAACAACATGAACGGCATCAAATTCATAAGTGCCTCTAATACAGTCGATTGTACTTACTAAAATTGCAGTCCCGTAAGTGTGATAAGCAAAAGGATGGCCTTTTTCTTTTGTTTTGTCAAAATGAATTTTGGGAGTTGCATAATGTCCTTTTGCACTTAAATTGACTCGATTTGAAAAGGCAATTTGAATGAGTTGTTCCCAGGATAGATCAATTATTTTTCCATCAACGATTATTTTCTCATTGATAATTTCAATTGAAGCGGAGTCATCGAAATTTAAAACTTCTTGCACTGTTTTCTTCAAACGAATTAGTATTTGATTGCATGCATCCGCGAGTGCTTTTCCATTCAAATCAGCGGTGGAACTTGCTGCAGAAGGAGAGGTGTTTGCAACCCGGGTTGTGTTAGTTGTTTCAATTTTTATTCGACTTTGATCAATTCCAAAAACCTTTGCAGCGACTTGCAACATTTTGGTGTTAACACCTTGGCCCATCTCCACAGCTCCGGTACTCACACCAACACTTCCATCTGAATATACATGAACTAACGCCCTCGCATTGTTCATCATGGTATTGGTGAATGAAATTCCAAAACAAACGGGCATCATAGCCATTCCTTTTTTTATAAAAGGGTTATTATGGTTGAAAGTTGAAATTTCTTCTTTCAGTTTATCAAAATCATATTTTTCTCCAATTGAGCTCCAGCAATTAACAGCTTCGCTTTCTTCCACGATTTGTCCGTAAGGAAATTCGTTTCCATTTTGCAATAAATTAGCCTGTTGAATTTGATAAGCTTTGATGCCTAATTCTTTTGCAGCATGATCGATGGCAGATTCAATGACAAACATTCCTTGTGGCCCTCCGAATCCTCGGAATGCGGTGTTAGGAGGAAGGTTCGTTTTGCAACCGTGAGCCGTGACTTTTACATTTGGAACGAAGTAACTATTCGTTGCATGAAAAAGCGTTCGTTCCATGACGGCGGGAGAAAGGTCGGCCGCTGCGCCGCCGTTTTGATAGAAAGTCGCTTCGTAGGCGATGATTTTATTATTTTCATCCAAACCAATTTTATAATCCGCGCTGTATGGATGACGCTTGCCAGTCATGCGCATATCTTCCATGCGGTGGAGCACATATTTCACTGGCCTTTTTAGCAAATGACTTGCTAAAGCAACGATCACTCCCCAGCCTGTTGCCTGATCTTCTTTGCCACCAAAACCACCTCCGAGGCGAGTCACATTTACTTCAATTTTGTGCATCGGAAAATCCAAAACTTTGGCAGCTGTACGTTGCAAAGCAGTGGGACCCTGGGTTGAACTGTTTATTTTAATGCTCTCATTTTCAAGAGGGTATGCGTAAGCGCCTTGTGTTTCGAGATATAAATGCTCTTGCCCGTTTACATCAGCTTGGCCCTCAAAAACATGAGTACACTTCTTAAAAGCATCGCTTGAATTTCCAAGCTGGAAAGTTCTGGAAGCGTGTAAAAGTTTGCCTTTTTCAAAAGCTTCTCGTGGGTCAGTGATGACAGGTAGTGGGTCAATTTCAACGGAAATCAAAGAAAGTGCATCTTCCGCCTGATGCTCCGATTCAGCGATAATAATCAAAATTGGTTGCCCTTGAAAATGAACTTCTTTTTCTGCAAGAAGTGGTTCATCTGGAATAATGCCACCGATTTGATTTTCGCCGGGAATATCAGAAGCTGTGATAATTTTAATAATTCCGCTGGCTTGCTCTGCTTTTGAAAAATCAATTTTCTTTATGACTCCATGAGCGATTGGTGAGCCAAAAACTTTTGCGTAAAGCGTTCCTTGCCTAACGGGGATGTCATCTACAAAAAGAGACTTGCCAGTGACATGATTAGCCGCATCGATATTTTTCTCGGTTTTTGAGAAAGTGATATTTGGCCTGTTTTCGGTCATAGCGCAGCAATTTTTTGAGGAGATAATGACCGAGGAAAAAACTTAATTATATGTGCTAAAAAAAGTTGCCTAAGCAAAAGTCTTTTGTAGTCGGCACTTCCGCGTGCATCGCTAATCGGAGAGATTTCATTTTGCATGATTTTTATGGCTTCTTCAATGAGATCTTCATTAATATTTTTTCCACTTAAAAAAGCACAAGTTCCTTTTAAATATTTTGGAATCGGACCAACGCCTCCGGCTGATAAATGTATTTTTTTAATTGTCTTCCCTTCGAATTCTATCAAACAAGCGGAATTGACGCTGGCAATGTCCAAATGCGTTCGTTTACTCACTTTTTCAAAATTGAAAACAGTATTATTATTTGGAATATCAAATACAATCGCTTCAATAAACTCATCAGGAGATTTATCCAATATTTTATAATCCAGATAAAAATCTTTGAGTTTGACCGGTCGTTTTTTTCCATTTTTATTTAAAATAATTTCTGCATCAAGGGCTAAAAAAAAGATGGTCATATCTCCGATGGGAGAGGCATTTGAGAAGTTTCCAGCAATAGTTGCCATGTTGCGAATTGGCGTGGAGGCAACAAGTTTTGTATAAGTTTTTAAATCTGGAAAAATGGACTGCATCAGTTTAGAGTTCTCCAAATCAGAAACTGTTGTTGATGCACCGATGAAACATTTTTCCTCTTTTGCTTCGATTCGATTTAGGTTAGATTGATCATAGAAATTAACCACCTTTTCTTTTCGTAATTCTTCAGGTTTTTGTACAAAAAGATCTGTGCCACCACCTACAATAACTTTTTGATTATCAGTGTTTATGATAAGGTTTTTGGTTGTGTTAAACTCAATTAATTGCGACTCAATTTTTAAAAAATAACCAGGGATATAATTATTTTTAGCTAACCATTTTAATCGGTCAATTTGAGGTTTGGATTGAATATTTTTAACAATGTTCAGGGCTGCTCTTTCAATGGATTTATAGCCGGTACACCTGCAAATGTTTCCGTCAAAAGCAGCAATCGCTGATTCATAATTTACATTTTCACTCAACACAAAAGCTGTCAAAGACACCACAAAACCGACGGTACAAAATCCGCATTGTGTTCCGTTATTTCCTACCATGGCTTGCTGTACGGGAGAAAGCTTTTCCATATTGATCCCTTCGACTGTTACGATGTGTTTGCCCTGTGCATTGCTCAAAGGCATGAGACAGGAAGTCATGGTTTGGTAAGACAGTTTATCATTTTCTATACTTCCTACTATGACGGTGCAAGCCCCGCAATCTCCTTCACGACAACCTATTTTTGTTCCTCGAAGATGTTGATGATATCGCACAAAATCTAAAACCGTCGTACCGGAAGGTAATTCGGTTTTGATTTTCTGGCGATTTAAAATGAATTCGATCAATTTGGGTTTTTCTTTTTATTTGGAAACTATAAGATATTAAAATTAAAACTCATGTTCCTAAAAAGAACGAAAATCTCAAAGATTTTGATTCGCGAAAGCAGCGGCTGTTTACAATGGATAATTTTTTCGGTCAGCTTTTTCTAAGTTTTAATAATAAAAATAGAAATAATGAAACCCCTAAAACGAATAACAACCAAAGTGAAAAATTGGAATTTGAATGTATAGGACTCATGTCGCCCACAGCGATAATCCCCGCCCAAAAGTAGGGATGAGCGGTGAGCTGGTCTGCGTTTTCAAGATAGTCAATTTTAGCTTTTCGGAGTGCTTCATCTTTGTTCATTCCCTTTGATAAATTTTTGTAGAAACTATTCATCAAAGTGGAAGTAGATTGGTCATTCGCCAGCCAAAGGCTCATCACGATGCTTTTGCAACCAGCATATGAAAAAGCTCTTCCTAAACTCATAACACCCTCTCCTTCAGCAATTTGACCATAACCAGTATTGCATGCACTCATCACCGCCAGATCAACCGGGAGATTGAGGTTGTAAATTTCATAAGCATTCAAAAAACCGTCCTCGAGAGAATCTGCTGCAAATGCTAAACTCGATTTTAGCGGCTGAATGTCGTCGGTAAAAGCATGTGTTGCTAGATGTATGATTTGGCTTTTTTTTGCATAGCGTAAAAAATTACTTTCGGTAGCCTGGTCGGACAGAAACAGGTTTCCTGGAAAATAATTATTCGCGGTTTTAACTTCAGTTTCAGAATTCAAAAGGGGTGCTAAATCCATTCTGTAAAAAAATGGATCTACTGCTGCTATATCCTGATTTTGGCTTGAAAAGGAAGGCGCAAAACCAAGGAACTGGTAATTGACACGCTCATAATCCGGAACTTCATTCAACCAAAAAGCGACCGACCATTCATATTGGATAATGTGTTTTTTGATTAAAAAATCCATATTCCTAAAGTCGTTTCCGTTGTCTGCAGTAAGCATCTCAAAAGGCAAATATTGCAAAACACCGTGCGGAACGATGATTAATTTTTGCATGTTTTCAATTTCCCCGGATATTGGTTCAATTAAAATTTGGTGCAGTTCATTGAGCGAATTTATATAATTATCGCGGTCGCCATTTTTGCTTAAAACATGCGCTACATTATTTTTTCGAAGCTGTTTAATCTTTTTGGCTAAAGGGTTTTCTAATTCAAATTTTGCCCCAGTCAAACCATTTTTTGAAACCACAAAAGCGTAAAGGTTTTTATTTTCATAAAAGTATTCAACAATAGCTGTTGAGGCATTTGGAAGGCTTTCGATGATCTGGTTTAGTTCAAGATCCGGACTCTGATATTTAAGTTTGAAATATTTTGGATTTTGCTTTTCGATAGCATCAATCCGAGTTTCATAGTTTAATTTTAAATCGAAAATTTGACTTTGCAAGGTTTTGGCCACAACTTGATCAGTATTTTCGTCAAAAAGTTTTTCTTCAAGATCAGCAATTTTTACTTCCAGTTGATTCAGTTCGTCCAAATCATTTTGTGGAATGGATGAGTTTTGAAGCGCAAGATTTTCGCTCAGGTTTTGCCATAAAATACTCGCTTTACTTTTCTCAGAAATTTCAAATGCTTTGAATAAATAATCATTATTTTTGGTTAACTCAAAAAGATCAAAAGATAGCTGAACTGCTTTAATATAAATCGGTGAAGTCTTGGTATTGAGAAATAGGCGGGCTTCTTCAGATTGATAACTTTTACGCATTTTTTCAATCAATTGAATAGCCAATTCCAAATTATTGAAAGCTTCTTCAAGGTCCTTTTGGATTTTAGTTTTTTCAAACTTACCCTCTAAAAAATAAGCTTTCGAGTTCAATAAATATAAAAAGCCAGGCTCATCTTGAATTTCTTTTAAATCCGGATTTTTATAAAAATCATTCTCCTCAAAAGTGAAGCCTGGAGCGATCTCTTTAAGACTAAGTTGGATTAAAACCAAAGCAGAATCGATTGCTCCTTTTTGAAATAAAACATTCGCAATTTTTCGCTGCGTTTCTGCAATTAAATTTGTAGGTGGATAGACCCTTGTTTTGAATTTTTCGAGCGCAAAGTGATACAATTCTAAGGCTTTTTCATAGTCGCCCATTTCTTCATAGACCGTCCCGATGTTGTAGTATCCTCCAACGAGGTAAGGATGCGTTGGACTGAGAGTGGCTTCTTGAATTTTTCGAGCTTTTGCATAATATTTTAAGGCGGTTTTATACTCGTGTAAATCTGCGTAAACATTTGCCAATTCAGCGTAGGCACCGCCTGTTTCTGGATGCTTTTTGCCTAGCGCTTTTTCTTGATTATTTACCGTTTTGAGCATGTAGGGAAGGGCCTTTTCGTATTCGTTTTTTCCTTGGTAAGCTTTGGCGATATTTCGGTAATATTTTCCAACACTTGGGTGAGTTGAGTCGTAATGTAACAGTTTGATTTCCAGTGCCTTTTCTCCAAAATCGATAGCGCGATTATAATTGCCAACTTTCCGGTACATATAACCCATATTACTATAAATCCGGTTGAAATCCTGGCTCTTTGGATCTGAAGATTTGGTGAAAATGTCGAATGCTTTTTGGTAGTATTTTTCGGCATCGTGATAGTTTGCCATTTTGTGAAAACTACTACCAATATTCATATACATATTTCCAACCTCAGAACTTTCGGGACCGTAGATTTTTAGATAAGCATCAAGACATTTTTCATAATAAGCAATTGCACCTTTTGGGTCGTACATTTGGCTACGAGTGGCACCTAATCCCCAATAAAAATCGACGACATCTTCACTATCTTCGCCACTTATTTTCCTAGCAATTTCGAGACCACGTGTATAAACTTTTAAAGCATTTGGATGATCCCGCATTTTGCGATAAGCCTGTCCTAACCGATAAAGTGAATTCATTGCGGACTCACTCTCTTCGCCATAAATTTTTACTTGTAAATTATAAGCTTTCTGAAACTGTTTTATGGATTTTTCATATGAGCCATCGTAGTACAATTCTTTTCCCTTTTGGTAAAATTGATCTGCATTGAGTGAATCGGATTGCGCAAGGATCGCTATATTCGAAGAGAATAGAATGACAAAAATTAAGTTTAATATGTTCCAGTTTGGGTATTGCATTTCAAAGGGATTGAATAAACATCTAAAGTTAAATATAAAATGCAAACGGAAAAACCACGAAGCATTCAAAAGGAAAACTTCGTGATTTTATTATTCAAAAAATCAATTATAAATTGAAAGGTCCTATAAAAGTATCAGTTCCACTTCCGTCCACATTTCCATATACGCTGTACTTTAAGCCTGATTCATCAAAATGTATGAAAAAACGATCATTTCCAATATAAAATCCAATCGCTGCGCCTACTTCATCAAAAGGACAGGTATTATCGGGTCCCCATTGCCAAAGATTATTTACGTTTCCAAAACTATTAGAACCACTAAAAAAATGAGAATATTTATTTCCTTCTTTATTAAATATATGACGGCCAGAAGAACCATTATTATCAATGGTGTTAAAAGCAATAGCGCCAATTCCTGAGATATTGAAAGGACAATTGCCATTTGCCAGGTTTGAAATCGGTTCATTTTCCAACCAAATACCATTTGCATTCATATAGTTGAATTGAGTTCCGCTTTTATCAAATGCCATCAGGTAAAATTCACCATTTTGGTTGCCTTTATAATTCACCGCTGCTCCGATTTCACCTAAAGGGCATGGTTCGCTGCCTATTTCATTGATAGGGAAAGGACCTTCAAGACTTCCGGTATTACTTCGCATAAATCGATCTCCATCTTTGTTGATCAAAATAAATTCGCTTCCACTAGTATTATAAGCGGCTCCAATCGGACCCATTGCTGAAACTACGTTTCCAGCCCAATGCTCGGTGTATGGAGGTGCACCATCTGCATCCGTAGGCGTACAAGTTGTAACATCGTATTGAGTGGCTAATTGAGTGCTTACGATTTGATTATCATATACACTTCTTACGACATAAGAAATAGGTTTTCCGGATTGAATAATTGAACTTTCTGCCAAAAGATTTGCGAGCTCACTGAGGTCTGTCGTTCCTATAGTCAATAATGAAGTGCTGGCTTCTCCTCCGTAAGCAAATACAGTGATCGTCAATTCATTTAAAGAGTTTAAATAACTTGTTTCAATTTCGACATCTACATCTGTCGCAACGCCATTAAAAGAAGCATTTATTGCAGCATCCATTTCTGTAGTTGAAGAAGTAGAAGAAACCAGCATATAAAAAATACGGCCATAAGTTACATCTGAAATATAAGTCGCAGGAATACCTGGACCGACATATCTTTCCAAATCCGAAGGAGTAACGGAAGGTGCAAACAAATCATCCAAAGAAGTTGGGATATCATAACTCATCGTGTAAAAACTTTGATTCAAATTCACGATAAAAGTATTCTTTTCAGAAACGGAGCTATAATTGAGTTTAGATTCCAAATCGTAAAATGTTGTGTTTACATCAACTCCAAGTTCCAAAGCAAATTGTTCGCGGCTTTGGATATTTTTAATAACAAGACTAAAGTTGGCGGGTACAACTCCTGAACTTCCGGCGATGATGTTATTGATTGCATCAGTGACTTCACTTTTTGTAACACTATTGACTTCGAAAGTTGACTGAATATTTCCGTCGACAACATCTGTAGAAATTTTTCCACCAGCACGTTCTACGGCGATGATGTCAGGTGTGCCCTGGCTAAGGCTATTGCCCTGCAACATATTTCCAGGGTAGATTACATTAGAGTTCGGAGAAAAAAGAGGAAAACCTCCATTACCTCCTGCACCATCCTGAATGCTAACCGTTTCGGTGGTACACGTCCAATTTTCTCCATTTACTTCTTCTGTGTAGGATTCTGAAGCAGTAACCTGCGTTGATTCCGTTGGTTCAGGAAATCCGCCTCCGTTATCAATGACTGCTCTAAAAGTTGTATTATCGATATCTCCGATCTTTTCTTTTTTACAACCGGTGTTTAAAAAGAACAATAGTGCAAAAGCGATTAGGGTTTTCGATGTCAGATTTTTCATGATATTTGATTTTTTGAATGAATAATTTTCTGAATTTCAAAACCATATAGCATGAAGAACCAAATGGTTACCTTTTGAATAAAAATAATTGAATTTATTAGGTTGAGAGGTTGTGAAAACAGGAATGAAAATTTGTTGTGTAGCATTCGGCGAATGACTTTTCCAATCGATGAAAAGTCACCAAAAATCCTTTTGCCATCCCATTTGAAATCCTATATCAAGCAACGCAGAAAATAAAGGCTTAACTCAAGGCTGTCACCCGCACCCACGTATTTTGCCTGGCTGCCCGCAATTGTAGTAAATTTGATTGATTAAGATAAATCAGTTTTTTTTCAATAATTAGATACAAAAACGCAGCACCTTCATCAAAGAAGACACTGCGTTTGGTGTTATGGGGTTTTTAAATTTTATAAGTCAAATGGCCCGATTACTTCCGTTCCATTTCCATTCAAATCGCCATAAAATACATATTGAGTACCCAAGTCATTAAATAAAATATAATATCTTATGTTTCCAATATAAAACCCAATAGCGGCACCTACTTTATCAAAATGTGTTGTGACACTTCCATTTGGCCCCCAATCATATAAATCATACGTTTGGCTAAATGAGTTTGGATTATTAAAATAAGTAACATATTTATCACCTTGTTTGTTAAACAAATACCTTGATGCCGGCCCCAGGGGATCTTTATGTCTGAATGCTGCAGCTCCGATTCCAACAGCACCAAAAGGATTGTCCCCTAATGCTAATTCAGAAATTGGATGAATATTCAACCAAGAACCAGATGATGGATTCAGATAAGTATATTGAGTACCACTTCCATCAAAAACCTGTAGAAAATAATCTCCGTTTTGATTGCCATCGATATTACAGGCTGCGCCGATGCTGTTGAATGGACAAGGCTCCGTACCTAATTCATCAATGTGGAAAGGTCCTTCGAGTTCTCCCGTATTACTACGCATCCATTGATCTCCGGCTTTATTAATCAAGATAAATTCCGTATCGTAAGTATTAAAAGCAGCTCCGACAGGACCCATAGCTGAAATAACACTTCCTGTCCAATGCTCTATGTAAGGAGGTGCTCCATCAGCTCCGGTTGGAACACAATTAGTCACATCATAATTGGTGGCAAGCTGTGTACTTACGATTTGATTGTCATAAACACTTCGAACGACATAAGAAATTGGTTTACCAGATTGGATATTTGAACTCTCAGCTAAAAGGCCTGCCAGCTCGCCAAGGTCTGTTGTACCCACAGTCAACAAAGAAGTACTGGCATCGCCTCCATAAGCAAAAACAGTAATTGTCAACTCATCCAGCGCATTTAAATAACTCGTTTCGATATCGGCCTCCACATCTACTGCAACACCATTGAATGAAGCATTGATCGCTGCATCCATTTCAGTAGTAGTAGAAGTAGAAGAAACTAGCATATAAAAAATACGGCCATAAGTTACATCAGAGATATAAGTGGCAGGATTGCCTGGCCCAACATACCTTGATAAGTCTTCAGGAGTTACAGAAGGGGCAAAAAGTGCATCCAATGAAGTCGGAATATCATAACTTATCGTGTAAAAGCTCTGATTCAAATTCACGATAAATGTATTCTTTTCAGAGACAGAACTATAATTTAGCTTTGATTCGAGATCAACAAAAGTAGAATTGACATCGACTCCAAGCTCCAAAGCAAATTGTTCGCGACTTTGAATATTTTTAATAACAAGACTAAAGTTCGCAGGCACAACTCCTGTACTTCCGGCGATGATATTATTGATTGCATTGGTCACTTCACTTTTTGTAACACTATTGACTTCGAAAGTTGACTGTATATTTCCGTCGACAACATCTGTAGAAATTTTTCCACCTGCACGTTCTACGGCAATGATATTAGGCGTACCCTGGCTAAGGCTATTGCCTTGCAGCATGTTTCCAGGATATATCACGTTTGAGTTAGGAGAAAAAAGTGGGAAGCCTTCATTTCCTCCGGCACCATTCTGAATACTTACATTTTCAGTTGTGCACTCCCATGTAACACCATCTCGGTCTTCTGAATACACATCGGAAACTGTTGATTCCTCACTAACGGTAGGTTGATCGAAGCCACCTCCATTGTCAATGACGGCTCGAAAAGTACTGTTGTCAAGGTCGCCGATGTCATTTTTTTTGCAACCTATTATGGCGAATATCAAAAGGCTTAAAAGTAATAGAGTTTTTGATATCAGATTTTTCATGATATTTGATTTTTTGAATGAATAAATTAGCTGTTTCGCAACCATATATCATGACTTTGCAGAAGGTTACCCCAGGACTTCATTTTTTAAAGAATTAAATTTTGAAGAGTTATTATCTTTATTGAAAATGGATTTTAAACTTTCACAGAAATATTCGTATTAAAAGGGTAACCATCCGCGACTTCGCGTTATATGTAAATGATAAAAGCAATCAACGACATCGATCAGCAGCTTTTGAAAGGAATTTTGAATGCTGACAGAAATGCAATAAAAAGAATCTATGACCTGATTTTACCTTCGGTGATCCTTTGGGTGAAAGAAAACAATGGATCAGAAACTGATGCAAGAGATATTTTTCAGGAAGCTTTAATTGCTTTGTTTCGAAAAGTCGAAAGCGGCAATTTTCAATTGACTTGCACTTTGAAAAGTTTTGTACGGATCATGTGTCGAAATTTGTGGCTGACACGATTGCGGGATAATAAAAAATTTCAAGCCAGCGAGTTAGAGGATGTTGAAAAAGTAGATCTTGATCAGGATTTGACAGAGCGATTGGAGCGATCAGAAAAAGAACAGGTTTTTTATAAACATTTTGATCTGCTTGGAGAGCAATGCCGAAAAATTATGATGTGGTTTTTTGATAAAATAACGCTTTCAGAAATTGCAAAAAGGTTGGATACAAGCGAAAATTACATTAAAAAACGAAAGTTTATCTGCAAAGAAAAATTAGTCAAAGCTGTTCAAAATGATCCTGCATTTTCAGAATTGAAAAACCCTAAAATCTAAAAAATTAGCATAATGAGCACTGAAGAGAAATACGATTTAATAGAAAAATATCTGGATCAGAAAATGACTGAAGGGGAACGCAAAGCATTCGAATTGCAGATCGAAAATGATTCTGTTTTGAAAGCGGAAGTGGAATTACATCAGCAAGTTGAAGCTTCCTTGAAAGGCGAAAAAATCCATGAACTTCGTTCAGCTTTGACAGATGTGGATCAAAATTGGGGGACACAAAAAAATGAACAAAAGAGAAAAGCTCGAACTATAAATTTCCGTAGAATAATTGCTATTGCAGCAACTGTTTTGCTAATGGTAATGGCTTACCAGGTTTTCTTTTCTGGCGATTCTACACTTTCAAACGAACAACTTTTTGCAGATAATTTTCAGCCTTACCAAATGCTTTTAAGTCAAAGGGATATTTCTCAAAGTGAAAAAAACGAAGTACTTGAAAATGCCATTTTAGCTTATGCAAAAGGTGACTTTCAAAATGCTGCCACCGCTTTTCAGCAACTTTCCAAAAATGATCCTAGTGATATTTCTTACCAATTCTATTTGGCTGTAGCTCAACTTGGAGCGGAAAACAATGAAGCAGCAATTGATTCTTTTAAGCAGATTATTTCAATTGAAAACAATCCTTTTAAAGAGCAAAGTCAATGGTATTTGGCTTTAGCATTTTTGCAAAAAAGAGATACTGAAAATGCCCAAAAGTCATTGATAAAAATTCAACCGGGACAGTTTAAAAGTGTTGAAGCGCAGCAAATTTTAAAGGAATTAAAATAGAATTTCAACCAGCCCAACCTTCGCGATCATGGCTTCGATATTGAATAGCCTCGGCCAAATGTTCAATTTTTATATCTTCACTTCCAGCTAAATCAGCTCCTTTTCGAGCAACTTTTAAAATGTGGTATAAGCACGAGCAGAAAGTTGGAGTTGCTCCATCCCTTTTTTCAAAAGATTCAAACCAGCTTGATTTAAAGTGCAAGCTTCAGTGACCATTCGACTTGGCTTCTGCGCATTGGAATAAATGTCTTTGACGCTCCTCTTGAATCTGTCGGGCTTTGACGACTCGTTCTGCAATTTGAGCACTGTTTTCGTTTGCTTTTTCGTAACTGGAAAGTTTATCATAGGAAACCGGAGTCACTTCGACATGCAAATCGATTCGATCCATTAATGGTCCTCAAACTTAATTGAGGCATCGCTCTACGGATTCCTGGCCACAAATACAATCTTTGTATGGATGATTGTAATATCCGAAAGGACAGGATTGCCATGAAAAGTGCAGACAAAAGAAATGAGAATAGTTGAGTCTTTGAATGACATGTCAAGGCTGGTATTTTTTAAAAAATAAGATAGTCAAAATGTATTCTCCGCATTAATAAAGAACAATCGAACTTTCTAAAAGACTACCATTTTTATGAAAATTGTTCCTTTTATAAAGTTGTAGTTTATATATTTGATGATTCTATTGGTTATACCCAATTGCACTTTCTGTAAAATTTTTGAATGAAAAATTGTGTAAAAAATTAAAAAATGTGCAGTTCAATATATACATTTAAATAATTCACATTTTAAAATCATAAAAACAAAAACAAAATGAAAAAACTTTTGATTGTCTTGACAATTTGTTTGCTTTATTCTTTGACACCGACACAAGCGCAGTATACTGGTGTAAAGAATGGTCTTTCATTCAGCTTTGTTCAATTAGACCATTATAGCCCTTACACTGGTGATTTTAAAATTGATTCCGATAACAGAGGAAATGGCGTTATGCTTGCTTACCATCGAAGCCTGGGATCAAACTTTCTTAATTTGGAAGTCCCCTTGCGCTTGGCCGAGGCATTGGTGTTTGATAAGAGCAATCCATTTGGTGATGAAAACTTGCTTGTTGGTCTTGATGTTTTGGTACAACTTCAGTATAACAATGGATCTAACTTTATTGTGCCTTATTTGTCCGCTGGCCTAGGTGGATGGTACCTGGATAATGATGGAACAGATTTTCAGGCTCCAGTTGGAATAGGCCTGGATTTTAGACTCGCGAAACAGGTTTACTTGCATACCAGGTCTGAATTCCGCTTTTCCTTTAGTGATAATCGCAATAACTGGAACCACATCATCGGTCTGAAGTTTTTACTTGGTTCGCCCGAAATAGAAGAAGTACCCGTTGTTCCGGTGATTATTGATACAGATAGTGATGGCATTTCTGATGTAGAGGATAAGTGTCCTACGGAAGCAGGTCTTGCCGCTTTTGATGGTTGCCCTGATACGGATTCTGACGGCATTGCAGATGGAATGGACGATTGTCCGACTGTAGCAGGACTTACTGCCTTCAATGGTTGCCCTGATACGGATTCTGACGGTATTGTAGATAGCAAAGACGATTGCCCGAATGAAGCAGGACCGGCATCGAACAATGGATGCCCATTTGCAGATAGCGACGGAGACGGAGTAATTGATGAAGAGGATGATTGCCCAAATAGTCCTGGAACTGCTGCAAATAAAGGATGTCCTGATACGGATAACGACGGTGTCATTGATAAAAATGACAAATGCCCGACCACCGCAGGACCGGCATCGAACAATGGTTGTCCGGAACTTAAGCAAGAAGAAAAAGAAGTACTAAAATTTGCTGCTTCTGCTATTCAGTTCAACACCGGAAGTGCCGGTATTAAGACAGAGTCTTTCTTGATTCTTGACCAAGTGGCAGAAATTTTAAATAAATATCCGGATTATAAATGTTCCATCAGCGGCCACACAGATAGTCAAGGGAGTTCAGAGTTTAACCAAAACCTTTCTGAGCAACGAGCCAAATCTTGTTATGATTATTTGATTAAAAAAGATGTTGCTGCCAGTCGATTGAGTTACAAAGGATATGGAGAATCAGAACCAATTGCAGATAATAAAACTGCAAAAGGACGAAAAGAAAACAGAAGAGTGGTGTTTAAGATTGATTTGTAAGCAACTAATTTTCATCTTCTGAAAAGATGGACCACTCTAGCAGCCGCTTTCAAATAATCCTTGAAAGCGGCTGCTTTTTATATTTCAATGTCCAATAAATTTGCTGAACTTTTCGGGACAAGCACAAAGGACAGGGTTTTGCCCAAAGGAAAAATTATGGCATGGAACCTATTTTTCAAAAAGTCTATTTTAGCAAATTAAAGGATCACACAAAAACGAAAGAAAATAGGCTCAAAGAGCATAAACCACTCACTCCTAGCCAATGTTTTAATATTTGAAAAGAACTTCCATGTGATATAAGAAATAGTATACTTGAATTAGCCTGTAAACCAAGCTTTTGCCGATGGTGTTCTTTCTTTTACCAACATATCTTAGTACCTATTAAAACAAAAACATGTGTGATACTCTGAAAAACAAGTATCAAGTAAAAGTATAGGATAACTAATTGTTATGCGATTGCCATGGGAAAACAAATCGAAAAAATTACAGTTGATAAATATTTGTGTATATTGGTTTCGTTTTTTAATTAATTAATAACAAGTAACTTTATTTTTATGAAAATGATAAAATTCAGTTTTATTATATTGGTAATATCGGCTTTGTTTATTTTTTCATGTAACCCAAGTGATGAACCTACTCCAGATCCTGATCCGGATCCTGATCCTGTAAAAATATCTATATCGGACTTATCAGTGGATGAAGGGGGCGATTATACGGATATATCTGTTCAGTTACAATTAGATGCTGCAGCCGAACAACAAATAACTGCCAATATCAGTACTACTGACGGTACAGCGGAATCAAACAAGGACTATGTTCCACTTGATAACCAAGCTGTAGTATTCGCAGCAGGGGAGACTCAAAAAACTGTTGAAATTACCATCGTTGGAAATTTGATATTTGAAGAAGACAAGGACTTTGAAGTGACTATTGTAAGTGTTACAGGTCCGGCAACTATCGATAATGCTACTGCGACGGTAGATATTCTTAATGATGATGTAATGGGGGCTCAGGACGTGACGGTCGAGGTAGAAGTTGACTGGGATGCATTGAAAAACTTAGCTCCGGGAAGCGAAGTTCCTTATGAAATTATGAATTTTGGACAACCCAGCAATGTGCCAAATGCAGAGTTTACCTCAGTAGCCGCTGTAGGTGACGAAATTATTTTTAATCCAATGATTAGTACTTCGGGTGATACAATTCTATATAAGGAATTTGTATTTGACCCTGGATTTGATTATGAATTATATATGGATATCTGGAAAGTTTTCGTTGACGACTCCCTTGGCACACAAATAAATATTGATATAACCAATAATGAGATCAACGAATTGGAGGAAAAATACGATATAATTTTTGTGCTTGGGACAACAGATCAAGGAAGGCTTGGGCCTTTTATGATTGATCCGAAATTACGGATTCCTGGCCAATAGAGATTTCCATCTTTTTTTGCTTGTATCTGTTTCCTGTTATTTTGATTGCTTTATAAAAGTTTCCTTTCGTTCTTTTCAAGCTTGGGTTTTTTTCTATTATATTTTTCCCAAGAATCTCACTCTTTTATGAGAAACCAAGCAACAGTGGTAGGAGGCAAACAAGGAAAATGAAGGGAGTCTTTTTCATTTAATAAGTTAAGATATGGTGGAATTAAACCTAAAAACCAAATGATCACAAAATCACAATCATTCCCCATTCTCAAA
This sequence comes from Saprospiraceae bacterium, assembly GCA_965220465.1. GTDB lineage: Bacteria > Bacteroidota > Bacteroidia > Chitinophagales > Saprospiraceae > JAHDHW01. The sequence goes on from CBDCPZ010000020.1 coordinate 34,031, forward strand.
CTTGCTCAATAATGAAAAATATTCAAAGATGGAGCAAAAACAAAAGCTTAGAACCTCTTGAAAAAACAAATATCTGCTAAAAGTATTGGACAACTATATTTTAATGCAATTGCTGCAGTGAAAACCGATTGAAAAAATTACAGTTGATAAATATTTATGTATATTGGTTCCGTTTTGTAAGTCACTAATTAATTAAAGTTGCGATGTATCGCAAACTTGAAAATGATGAGCTAATAAGGGTGAATAGTCAGTCCTGCTAGGCAGGAATAAATTAGTTTTTACACGTTTTTGAAGAAAATTCATAATTTATCATTCATAATTTATTATTAGTAAGTTGTATCGCAACTTGCTTTAATTAATAACAATTAAATTTATTTTTATGAAAATACTAAAATTCAGTTTCTTGGTATTGGGGATATCGGCTTTGGTTCTTTATTCATGTAAACCAAATGAAGAACCTACTCCGGATCCGGGTCCAGATCCTGTAAAAATATCTATATCAGACTTTTCATTGGATGAAGGGGGCGACTATACGAATATATCTATTCAATTACAATTAGATGCTGCAGCTACTCAACAGATAACGGCTTCTATAAGTACCACTGACGGTACAGCAGAATCAAACAAAGACTATGTTCCACTTGATAATCAAGCTGTTGTATTCGCGGCGGGGGAGACTCAAAAAACTGTTGAAATTACCATCACTGGAGATTTAGTACTTGAGGAAGACGAGTATTTTGAAGTGACTATTGTAAGTGTTACCGGCCCGGCAACTATTGATAATGGTACTGCCACAGTGGACATTCTTAATGATGATGAAATGGGAGTTCAGGAGGTTCCGGTAGTTCTTACTGTTGATTGGGAGGAACTTTTAACCTTACCGCAATGGAGCGAAGCCCCCTATGAAGTAATGAATTTTGGTCAACCTGAAAGTATTCCTAACGCAGAGTTTACTTCTGTAGCTGCTTTAAATGATACCATTTTTTTTAATCCCAAATTCAGTACAGAGGGTGATACAATTCTCTATTACGGAATAGACCCTGACCCTGGATTTAATTTTTCGGAATATTTTGAATATATAGGCTTTTCGCTCTCTCCAAGTGACTCTGTTTCTATAGATATAAAATTGGCGGTACTCAATAATGATGTCAGTGATGTGGAGACTAAATACGATTTGTTGTTTATGGTAGGCACAGTAGACCAAGGGAGGTTTGGACCATTTCGGATTGATCCGAAATTACGGATTCCAGGCCAATAGAGATCGGTCATAATCAAATAAACACACGAAGAATTTGTGAAATTCATAGATATCATATCAAAATACAAATTGTCAAAAGCCTATGTTTGCATAGGCTTTTTTACTTGTTTTTGTTGTTTTTTATCTATAGCCCAAAACCAAAAACTAAGTGATAGTTTAGCAATAATCTATACTGCCGGAGATTATGAAAAGTCAAAAGAATTGAAGCTACTACAAGAGCTGGCCAGATCAGAAACAAATGCAGATAAAATACTTACCTATGGCCTGATGCTGATTACCAAAGCAAGAGAGGCAGATTCTATTACTTATGAGTATGAGGGGTATTTGCGACAAGGGGATGCATATCGATTAAAAAGTGAATTAACCAGAGCTTTAGAGAGTTATTTTGATGCGGTGAAGATAGCCTCGGATAACAATTTAAAAACAAGGGAGGCTTCTACAAATACTTCCATTGCGGATGTGTACTCGATTATGGGTGATGGCCCAACTGCTGTCAAATACTATAAGGAAGCCTTGTCTTTATTAAATAAAGAAACCGATGGTATTGCTTTGGCTACTGCTCAATTAAACTTAGGGGATGAATATTATAATCAAAATAAATTAGATTCTGCACTCTACTATTTTCATGAATCAGGCAGGATATTTAAAGAAAAGAATTACGAAATTGGTGTAGCCTATAATTTGGGTAATGTAGGTTTGGTTTACGCAGAAATGGGGGATCATAAAAAGGCTGAAGAAAATTTAAATGAGGCTATTGATGTGCTTACAAATTTGGGAGATTATTATCCTATTTGTGTATATCTAAATGCAATGTCTGATGTATATGACGCTGAGGGCGAAAAGGAAAAGTCATTAGGTTATGCTTCACAAAGCCTGGAATTGGCGCAAAAGTATGGTTTAAAAGAGCAGATCAGCGACGGCAATTTAAAACTATCTAATTTTTATGAGAAATATGGGGATATCAAAAAAGCACTTGATTATTATAAAGAATATGTCGTTTTTCGCGATGAAGTAAGTAGTGTCAAGGAAGTGCAAAAAATGGCTAATGTGCGCACTGAGTTTGAGGTATCAAAAAAGCAAATAGAAGTAGACCTTCTAAATCAGCAAAAGAAAATACAGCGTTTCATAGTTATTGCTATTGCTATCGTCCTTCTTTTAATTGTGCTATTGGCTATAGGGCTATTTAAGCGTAATAAGTTTATGAAGAAGACCAACGAGATAATTGCTTCCGAAAAAAAGCGTTCCGACGATTTATTGAAAAACATATTACCGGAAGAAACAGCAAACGAATTAAAAGAAAACGGCGTTGTTAAAGCACAGCAATTCGAACAGGTTACCGTTTTATTCACTGATTTCAAAGGATTTACAAAGCAAGCTGAAAACCTTGATCCGGAAGTCCTGGTGGAGAGTATTAACTATTATTTTTCAAAGTTTGATGAGATTATAGACAAACATGGTTTAGAAAAAATCAAAACCATTGGAGATGCGTACATGTGCGCAGGTGGCCTGCCTTTCCAAACGGATGATCATGCAGTAAAAACTTGTCAGGCTGCACTGGAGATAGTTGAAGTTGTCCGAAAAACCAAAAGAAGTATAAAACATAATTTAGCAAAGTTTGATATACGCATTGGTGTTAACACAGGTCCGGTAGTAGCAGGTGTAGTCGGCACTAAAAAATTTCAGTATGATATTTGGGGCGATGCCGTAAATACAGCCAGTAGAATGGAAAGTTCCGGTGAAGTGGGCAAAGTAAACATAAGCGAGTCTACTTATAACATCTTAAATAAATACGATGTTTTTGAATTTACATCTCGCGGAGAACTTGATGCAAAAGGTAAAGGTAAAATAGCCATGTATTTCGTTGAATATATTGATTAGTAGGATAGTGAACATTTGGATTAAAGAAAAGAAGACTGTTCGTAAACAAATTCGAAAACAACGTATATTGAAAAAATATAAAGTGGCTTTATCAACGCTAAGTTACCCATCAAATAAAATATAATATGTTAACTAAGTTGCTTTTCGGAGTAATAGTGTATTTCCTCATTGTACTTACCCTGTCTGTTTTTTTGAAAAGGAATTTTCAGGTAAAGTATGATCGCGGAGTATTGCTTTCAAGCTTATTTCTTCTTATTGCAGTATTCGTTATCTGGCTAATTCCTGGTATTGCAACGGAATATAACCAAATAGAGGACAATCAGGACAGAATAGCCTGGATGATATTAATCATTGTTGGCTCCAATGCGCTGCTCAAATTGCTCTCTTGGTTAGTATACACTTTTATACGAAAAAATGATCTGGTCAGAATGCCGCGATTTATGTTCAACATAGTTAGCGGTCTTTTTTTAATAGGCATTGCACTGTACGCTCTTGGTGCATTGTTTCATACCGATCTTTCAGGTATTCTGGTAACTTCTACCGTATTGTCGGCCATTATTGGTCTATCTTTGCAAGACACATTGACGAATCTTTTTGCAGGTGTTTCTCTACAAGTAGAGTCTCCTTTTAGCAATGAAGAGTGGGTAAGCCTTGGTGGACAAGAAGGAAAAGTAGTCAGTCAAAATTGGCGGTCCCTGACCTTGCTGACTCGTGAAAATCATCGGATCACACTTCCCAATAATATAGTGGCCAAAGAAATGATTATTAATTATTCCAGGCCAACTGTCCGCCAGATTCATAGTTTTAATGTTGAATTGGATTATGAACATCCTCCCAATCAAGTAAAGAAGATACTGAAGAAACTGTTAATAGAAATTAAGGAAACAGAAATAGATAAGGATGTAGGTCCTTACATTGTCAGTTATGGCGCAAGCGGGATTACTTATTGCCTAAAATTCTGGATTAACGATTATAGTGATGTACACCATATACAGGATGTTGTATTGACACGAATGTGGTATGCCCTTAATCGGCACGATATCAAAATCCCATACACTATTTCAGAGGTGCGGATGGACCTGAAAACAGAAGAAACAGAAAAAGCTCGCATGCTGGAAACCAAAAATTTTATACAACTCAAGCTGAGTCAGCAACCCTGGTTATCGGAGATGAAAGAGGAACAAATACAAGTATTGGTAGAAAAAGCGAGGCTGGAAAAATACTGTGAAAATGAAGACCTGGTAATACAAGGTGCAGATGGGGATTCCATGTTTATTATATTGAAGGGGACAGTTAAAATTCTGGTGCGCGGTAGCCGGGGAAGAGAAGTGCATGTAGCTGACAAATATGTAGGAGATTTCTTTGGTGAGATGAGTCTCCTTTCAGGTGATCCCAGAACAGCCACCGTGCGAGCCAATGAAGATATGGAAGTCATCGTCATAGATAAGGAGGCCTTTACGGAGGTTTTGTTGAAAGATTCACGAATATTGGACACCTTCGTCAACGCCCTGGAGGCCAACAAATCCTCTTTGACCACTATTATTGAAGAGGAACGAAAAAAATCCAAGATCACCAAATATTCGGCCCGTAAGGTCATTATGAATAAAATCAAATCCTATTTGAATATTGGAAAATAGGACCAACAATGCTGACAAAGGTTTCCACCCTGTTAGAAAGAAGCAAAGTAGGAGTATCAGGTTAATTGACTTTGTAGGCAACTAAACTCTTTCCACTTTCCAAATAATAAACTTGTCCTGAAACTTCATCAATGGCATAAACAGGTTCTCTGTCTCTACCCAAAATAATTTCTCCATCCACTTCACCGGTAATTTTACTGACTTTGAGTAAGACTATATTCTTATCCTTTTTTGTCATAATAAAATTGTAGGTTTTGGCAGATTGGGTAGCTTTTTTTCGGTTCTTTAAAACACTAAAGCAACTTTTCATCGCATCGGAGGCATCATCGCCGTGATCGCTATAAGCATCCTCTAGTTGGCCTACAAATTTTATAGTCTCTTTATTTTCTGCACTTATGCTACCTTTCGCTTGTCCCAACTTGCCGGCAGTATAATATGAATCAGCAGCTACAAAGGCTAAAAAAAGGCCTCCGGCAATATTCAATCCTCTTATAAAACCGGATTCCTTTGGTGCAGCGTAATACTTATTAAATAATATTGTACCATTGTAATCATATTTTGCGATATTTTGACTGGAATGTAAAAGAATTCCATCATCCATGAGCTCCAACTTATTTGGTGATTCATTACCCTGAAATACAAGTTGATTATTTGAGAGTTCGCTTAGATTTTTAGTTTGTTTGTCTAATACTTTAATAATATTTGATCTGGTATCGAAAATATATATTTTATCCTCTTTTTCATTACTCAATTCAGGGGTAGTACTGATCCCTTTTTTCCATTTCAAATCTCCACTATCCAGGTTTAATATATTGATTGATTGATCAGTCAAATACATTACATCGTTATCCATAGGTACAATACCAATCACGCTTCCTTCAACTTTAGTTGGTTTCTTAAATTTTAGTGCACCCGTTTCCGGATCTATAGATGTCAAATAATGATTCCCTCTTTCATTAGTAGCCAACAATACACCATTATTCGTTTCCAGGTATTCATAAATAGAACCTCTGATATCTATTCCAACATGGTTGCCGTCTTTATAGTATCCTGCCTTTCCCCATTTACCTTTTCCGGTTTCATAATCATACAGATTTATATTAGACATTGGATTGTTATTTGATAATATCAAAAAACCACTTTCCAGGTAAAGCAAGTTCCCCATTTTGCCATCAAGTTCGATTGTTCTCGCCATTTCCTTAAATTTCTTCCTTCCTACCTGTACATTTTCTATCCAAAGTTCTGATCCGTCACTTTTGCGATATGCGTTGTAGGTCGTCTCATATTTATCTTTACCATCGAAGGAATCTTCAGCATCTTCAAGTTTGGATTCGGCGCCAACTATATATAAATCTTTATCGGGGCTTCTGAAGAAATTAATCTTAAAGTCATCAATATCCTTTTCTACAACTTCTTCAGCCATATCTTTTAATAAATCACCAAACCCCCCTAATTTTTCAAGTTGTTCGTCAGTGGCTTTGTCTATCGAACTTTTCCAAACAACATTTCCTGTCTTCGATTCCAATTGGCGTACTTCAGAAATACTTACTAAAAGTAGCTCATTGCTTGAAAGCTCCTCAACTGCAACGATGAGCCTAAACTCGTCTTCTATGCGCCAATTTTCTGAGGCATCAGACAGGTCTACGGATAAAACCAAAGGGGATTTATTTTGAGTTTGACCGGACACAAGGAAGGTGCCAGACTTTGACAATATATAGAAACTTGAAATATCTATAATCCCTTTGCTGTTTGAATCAAAAGCTATTTGTCCATCAAATTGGTTTACCAGCAGGAATCTTTCTTCAAGTTCAACTTTAAAATAAGGACTGCCAGGAATTTCTTCAAAGGCTTTGTCCGAAATGGCATTTAAATATTCAATACTCCATTCAATATTTCCATTTTCTGTATTTACTCCTTCCAATGCCTTATTGGTGCAAACTATTAAATTGCCGAGTGATGTGACATTTTGCCATAAAATGCTTGAAGAAGTAGGTTTTTCCCATATTTTCACAACCTGAGCATTTATTAAATTTTTTGAAAATACAGTAAAGCCTAAAGCTAAAATAAGAGCTTGGATAAATTTGATTTTCATAGTAATTAGTCTAATGTTTTGGATTGCTAAAAGTAAACAATTTGAAGGTATATCACCAATAGCAAAAAAAGAAATTTAGTTTTGTAACATTTCTGTTTTGAGCATATTTCTTTACCTGATTCTTAAATTTAAAAAGACGCACGTGTTCAAATAAAAATTAATTGTATTATCCCGCCCAACCTTCGCGATCAAGGCTTCGATACTGAATAGCTTCAGCCAAATGTTCAATTTTGATATCTTCACTTCCAGCCAAATCAGCTCCTGTTCGAGCAACTTTTAGGATGCGATCATAAGCACGGGCGGAAAGTTGTAATCGTTCCATCGCTTTTTTCAAAAGATTCAAACCAGCTTGATTCAAAGTGCAAACTTCTCTGACCATTCGACTTGGCATCTGTGCATTGGAATAGATGTCTTTCATATCTTTGAATCTTTCCTCCTGAATCTGTCGAGCTTTGACAACTCGTTGTGCAATTTGAGCACTACTTTCTTTTGCTTTTTCGTAACTGGAAAGTTCATCATAAGAAACGGGAGTCACTTCAACATGCAAATCAATTCGATCCATCAAAGGACCTGAAATTTTATTAAGATAGCGCTGAACGATGCCCGGACCGCAGACACAATCTTTGTCAGGATGATTGTAATAACCACAAGGACATGGATTCATGGAAGCAATGAGCATAAAACTAGCTGGATAATCAACGGCAATTTTTGCACGGCTGATAGTGACCAATCGTTCTTCCATTGGCTGCCGCATAACTTCCAAAACAGATCGTTTAAATTCAGGTAATTCATCTAAAAACAAAACACCATTGTGCGCCAAAGAAATTTCCCCAGGCTGAGGATTTGAACCTCCTCCGACCAAGGCTACATCGCTGATCGTGTGATGTGGAGACCGAAATGGACGAGTGGTAACCAGCGAAGCATTGGAAGGTAAGATTCCGGCAACAGAGTGAATTTTTGTGGTATCCAAAGCTTCCCGCAAATTGAGTGGAGGTAAGATTGTAGGAAGCCTTCGTGCAAGCATTGTTTTTCCAGCTCCTGGAGGACCAATTAAAATAGCATTGTGGCCGCCAGCTGCGGCGATTTCCAATGCTCGTTTGATATTTTCCTGTCCTTTGACATCTGAAAAATCAATGTCATAAGCGTTTTGATGATGGAAAAACTCATCACGAGTATCAATGGAAGTTGGCTTTATTTCACTTTCTCCATTGAAAAAATCAACAGCTTCGCGGATATTTTCAATCCCTAATATTTCTAAATCATTGACAATTGCAGCTTCGCGTGCATTTTCTTTTGGAAGGATGATTCCTTTGAATTTTTCCTTTCTGGCTTGAATGGCGATTGGCAAAGCTCCTTTAATTGGTCTTAAACCTCCGTCGAGAGAAAGTTCACCCATCATGATGTAATCACCAATTTCTTCCGATTCCATTTGTTTGGTACTTGCCAATAATCCAATGGCAATTGGAAGATCGTAAGCAGAACCTTCTTTTCGAATATCAGCGGGAGCTAAATTGACGACAAGTTTTAAGCGAGGCAAACGCAGATCGATGTTTTTTATGGCAGCTTCAATTCGTTGAAAACCTTCTTTAACGGCGTTGTCTGGCAAACCAACCAACCAGTAAAAACTTTTTCCGGCTGCAACTGTTCCTCCTGCGTTCACTTCAACGGTAATCGTCTGAGCATCTACCCCTTGAACAGCACTTGCATAAGTCTTTACCAACATCTGGTTTTCCCGTTTTGTGTTTTTAGAATGAGAAAACCAAAATAGGGATTACAAATGAACAATTCTAATTTGTATGAAAAATCCTTGTTATTGCGTTATATTAGTCTACATTAAAGAATACCCTTATTCATTGAAAGTTTAAAGTTTATAACAAACGCGTTAAATTTTCCTTAATTGGAATTCTGATTTTACAAGCGGCGTAATAATTGTTAATATTGCATATATGATAAGGGTTTTAACAATTTTAATCACATTACTTTCCTCTTGCATCAATCTTGATGCTAACTCTATTGTGGTAAACGCACGCCCTGCGGTTTCTTTAAACAATGTTACCTTATATCCTGATTCAACTTTTACAAAACACTCTAATATAATCCTTCCGGAAGGGGAGATATTTGAAGTGCTAGGAGAAACGCTTTATCAACATGAAGATGCAGCTCAAAACCAAAAATTCAAATGGTATTTTGTTCGTTCGAGACATGGACAGGAAGGTTGGATTTTTGGAGATGGGTTGGCTGTTCAGGTTCCGGAAGAAAATGTCGATGTAAAAGTAAGGCCTTTTTATATGCAGCGGATGCAATTCAATAATGGATTTGAAGATGCTATTATGTGGGTAGCGTCGATAGAAGGGCGTGACAATTTTCATCAAGAGGATTACCTAAATCCACCATACCGGGAAAGTTACTTTGTGATTACAAATGATGAAGGAAACTCTGTATACTTCAACTTTTCAGGAGCCAATGCAACTGGAAAAACGGAGGTTCGAAGTTTTCAATTACACGATACAACTGGTGATGGAATTACAGATTTTGTTTTGCAAACAAGTAGTGTAGCGACAAATGAAACTTTTGAACATCGAAATCTGGAGATTTATAGTTTTCAGTCAGGCAGCCTCGACAAAGTATTTGACGAAAGAATGAGCCTTAGTTACGGAGACGATTTGGTTTCGCCGGCTTTGTTTAAATATGTTGAGATTGATAAAAATTTAATTCGCGTTGCCTATGTGGATTACCTTCCTTGCAAAGCCTATCGCTTGCCTTTTCCATATGATGAATTGAAAAAAGAAAATGAAAGATGTTTGGAATATGTAACCTCTACTTATCAATGGAATGAGCAATTGAAAAAGTACCAAATTCTCTATGCTGAAAGCAGAACGAGCCCTCAGGCCCATCCTCACGATGATAAAGTCGATGTAAAAAAAGATCCATCCTATCTTGGAAAAGTAGTTTGCGTTGTCAATAAGTCAGACAAGCTGCAATTGATCAAACATTTCGAGCGGTATGTTTTGGAAAATGGCAAAAAGAAAATTGTTCCTTATTTATACGTAAAACTCCCTTCTGGTAATTTTGGATATATTATGGCCGATGAAATTGATTTTATCAATATTGAACATGCCAAACTATTGCATAAGTATTATCAATTAATGCCATTGACAAAAGAAGAATGGAATAGTGATGAACAATTTTTGAAGATTGTTGCAGACGCTTCAGGCTCTGTTTTCCAAAGCCTAATGATTTCAAAAAGATAAGGTTGAATTTGTTGATTGAACGAATTGCAGGATAAAATCCAATTAATTCGGGTGTCTTTCATTTTGTTGCAGTGTGCGGATTTCCCTTTTAAGGGATGCAAGGGTTCTGCGAAGGAAAAGCGACAAATTGAAATACACAAAACGAACCACTCAAATCTCAATTTTGTGTATTCTTTGCCGCTTGCATTGGGATACTTATACAACGCCGTTCCATATAGGACATCATTCGCTCCAACAAATCACGCGATGATTCATCAAGCGTCTCCAATTCTTTTTTGAAAACATTATTTATGGCATGAGACTTTACCGCTTTTATTTCCTTTGGAACCTGGTGCATGGCTCGTTCGATTTGTCGTTGCCGGAAAATTGTTTGGAATTCATGAAGGTTTTTTGCACTCATCGTTTTGACGATAACTACTTCTTTTTCACGAAAGGCAATATTTTCCTTAGCGAGATGCCGTAAGTTTTCAACATCAACATAATTGATATTAAAATTTGCAGAAATGGATTTTGCTATGTTGTGAGGTACGGAAAGATCAATGACCAGTTTTTTTCTTTTATCACCATTCAATAGTGATTTATAAAGTGTGTCGTTGACCAAAGCTGAGGTAGCCCCTGTGCAAACGATCATGCAATCAAAACCTTCATTGTAGGCAGATAATGTTGAAAAAGCCATCGCCCTCCCTCCGGTCATTTCTGCAATTTGTCGAGCTTTTTCAAAACTACGATTGAAAACAACAACGTTTGAGAAATTATGTTTTACTAAAAATTTAGCAACGAGATGATTTGTTTGTCCGGCGCCAATCATCAGTATTCTGGCGTTTTTGGTCAAACCGGATTTTAGTAATTTTTGGATCGCCAATGAAACGATTGAAACCGGTTTTTCTCCAATCTTCGTTTTAGCATAAACCTCTTTAGCATTTTGAACCGCCGAATTCATTGCAATACGAATATGGTCACTTGTCAATTCCCAACCACGACATTGTTCATAAGCTTCCCGTAATTGACGTAAAATTTCCCGTTCTCCAACAATCAACGAATCTACGGAAGCCGCAACCTGGTAAAGGTGATTTAGCGCTTCGTTGCCTTCATAAAAAGAAACCTGTTTTTTCAGATCGTCAATTTCCGTTTGTGAAATAGCAGGGTTGACGTTTTGAAAAAAATCAGCAATGAAGTTGGAATCGATCTTTTGATTAGTATGAAAAAAATACATTACCCGATTGCAGGTTGCCAGATAGAGTATTTCGTTCAAATTGAATTGATCTTTCAATTTGTGTAAATTCGATTTTAGCTCTTGCTGGTCAGCATACTGCACCACAAAATTACCTAACTCGCTCAAGTTGGTATTTCGATGTGTGATCGTTAGAATTTTATAGTTTTTAATCATAAACTGATAAAGTCGGTAACCATCACAAAAATAGTTTTCAGTAATGAAATGAATGTCATAATTCTGTAAACATGGTAATTTTATTGAACAATTTTTTAAGCCAATATTTACAGCTACAATAAATTGAAGGAAAAAGAAAGTATTGAGGATGAAAGATTATTTTATGGTTTTGTGGTGAGCAGCATTTACAAAAACAGTGTTTCCGATTTCTTCATATCCTTGAAAAACGGATGCTCCTGAATGGTTAACCGCCTCTCCTCTAAAACCAATAATGGCCATATCGGCATCGCGGGATTTTTCGGTGATAATCGTTCGCAACTCAACGTCAGCCTTTTGGGGAATTACCTCGATATTTTGTTTGGCAATTGGCAGTTGTCCGTCTTCGATGAGCTCAAAAAGCCGGTTTCGTTCCACATCGCAAGTTTCTTCCGGGAAGACAGCAAAGATTTTGATGAAACTTCGATCCCAGTCCTTATGGCCTAAAATGATATAACCCAGGAGGATCATAAGCGTCGCATTATCGTAATCTTGGGAAGTGATCCAAATGTGAATTTCTTTTTTAAATCCAAACCCTCTTTCAGTGCTTCCAAGAACAATAACATCAAATTCAACAGATTTTATCATGTTGAAATTGTCAACGATGTTTTCCAGGTTTTCAGGATTCTGTTTGGAATATTCAAACATTAACAAGTTATTTTCAGTGCCCGAAATGCCAGGCAATTGAATAACCTGAGCAATAGCTGAGGTGAAAGAAGGGGAAATCATCGTATCAATATAAACATTACTTTTGCTGGTTTCAGCCATTGTGATCAGGCGTGCTTTAGCTGTCTTGGCTTCGGCGTTGGTGGTTTTGGAAAGGTAACCATCAAGTTTGTGAATATAAGTGCCAAAGCCATAGGTCTGAGAAATCCATCGCAATAAATCAAATGCTGCAAAACGATCAAATGAAGTTTCAGAAATACAAACCACAGATGGCCTCCAGCTTACTGCTTTTTCTTTTTCCGCTTTTTGTAAAAAAACTTGCAATCGACGGCTGATTTGGAATATTACCCCTTGAAAAATGATTGCCAGATTGCGTTTGTCAGTATTCGAATAACTAACAAAAAGGTAAAAGATAACCATAATTAATATCGAAAGAAAAGCATAAAGTGTATTCATAAAAAACATCAATCCAAAGCATGCAATTGCTCCAAAAAGAGAAAAGAACCACTTTGATTTAAATGTAGGCCGATAAGCCGGATCAGCTGAAAAATGTTGTAAAAATGAAATTAAACAAAGCGATCCATAGGTTACCATAAAAAACATGGAAATGATCTGAGCCACGACATCAAGCCCTCCCATCATGACGAAAAAGAAAGCAATGGCAATGGTTATCAAAGTAGCATTAAAAGGTTCATCATTTTTTCCACGACCTTTAGTAAGCCAGGTATTTAATGCTGTTGCGCGGGAGGGAAGAATTTTGTCCCTGGCAATGGCTTGCAGTGTTCTTGGAGCAACAAGGATCGATCCTATGGCAGAGGAAATTGTAGCTGCAGCCAAACCAATCGGGATCAATAACCAACCTTGCCAGGCAATATCGGCCATGACCATTTTGCTTGTATCAGCCAATGCTTCAGGGCTGGCAGATGAAGCCAATTTGAATGCAATGAAAATATAAATGACCATTCCGCCAATTGTGGCTGTTATTGTTCCTATTGGAATGGAACGACTGGGTTTTGCCAGATCACCCGATAAACCAACACCGGCGGTCATTCCTGTAAATGCGGGAAAAATAATAGCAAAAACAGCAAAAAAACTGAGAGGTAAAGAGTCGTTTGTCCTCTTTCTTTCTTCTCCAGATTCAGGTTTAGCAGATTGTATCGTTGCAACAGAATCAAGACTAAAGGTGGATTGGCTATTACTTTCTACCAAGCTGTTACTTCCAATATGTTGTGTAGGGTCTAACGGATGCGTTTTACCGTAATCTGTTTGCCCAATAAAAAAAGCGGCTAAAGAAATAAATAAAGTAACGACCACAAAATAGAGTGTCTTTACACCAAGATCTGCTCCTTTTGATAAAACAATGGCCATTAAAATGAAAAGTGCCGGGATGCTAACGGTTTGTTTGTGGTCAAGTAGCCACACCACCCAAGTAGGAAGATTTTGATAAGTAGTGATTAGGTAGTCAAAAAGCGAAGAAAATGCTTCCGCAAATGCAATAATATAAAAAGCAACGCTTATGGCTTGCGAAAAATAAAGCGCGATTCCAATTGAAGATCCAATCACTAAACCAAATGAACGTGAAATAATAAAATATTCACCGCCACCTTCTACTTTTTGGTTAGTAGAAATCTCTGCAATTGCCAAAGCAGTCGGAATGGTAACCGCGTGGCCAATAAGAATTATAGCAATTGTCCCAATCAGCCCGACATTTCCAACGGCAAATCCAAACCTTAGGAACATTACAGCTCCTAATATCGTAGAAATTGCTGTAAAGAAAACCGGAGCAGTACCAAACTTACGAGCTACTTGTGCTGCCATCTTTTTTTAATATAAATAGAAAATACAAATTTAACCGATTGACTGAATATTTATGTATTTATAAAAAATTAAGTAAAAGTTCGTTTGGAAAGGGTGTATGATTATTTGCCAATAAGCGTTACTTTTGCGAACCAAAAATAAAATGAATGATGTTATGAGTAAAGGTTATTTTAATTGAAGTTGCTCATTTATCAGGATAAAATTTCAATAAATTATTATGTATCGAACACACAATTGCGGAGAGCTCCGCGTCGAAAATATTGGAAAGAAAGTCATACTTAGCGGATGGATGCAATCCAACCGGGATTTTGGAGGATTGACCTTTATTGATTTACGGGACCGATATGGAATTACGCAATTGGTTTTCAATATGGATGAAAATGCGAAATTGTGTGAAAAAGCGCGAAAACTGGGTAGAGAGTTTGTTTTAAAAATAGCAGGCACTGTTCGGGAAAGGAGCAATAAAAACCCAAACCGTTCTACCGGTGAGGTTGAAATCGAAGTGACTGAACTGGAAGTTTTAAACAGCTCAAAAGTTCCGCCTTTTACGATTGACGATGAGACAGATGGCGGTGATGACCTGAGAATGAAATATCGTTATTTGGATTTGCGCCGCACACCGGTTCAGCAAAATATTATTTTCCGAAGCAAGCTCGCATTGGAAACACGTAAATATCTGTCAAGTAAAAATTTCATAGAAGTCGAAACACCTTTTTTGATAAAAAGTACGCCTGAAGGAGCACGAGATTTTGTGGTGCCAAGTCGCATGAATCCAGGGCAATTTTACGCTCTCCCTCAATCCCCTCAAACTTTTAAACAGATTTTGATGGTTGCCGGGATGGATCGATATTTCCAGATTGTAAAATGTTTTCGTGATGAGGATTTACGGGCAGATCGACAGCCAGAGTTTACCCAGATCGACTGCGAAATGGCTTTTGTGACGCAGGAGGATATTTTGAATACTTTTGAAGGACTCACTAAACACCTTTTCAAATCAACTTTAAATGTTGAATTGGGAGATTTTCCGCGAATGAGCTATGATGAAGCGCTTCAGCGATTTGGTTCTGACAAACCAGACTTGCGTTTTGGAATGGAGTTTTGTGAACTAAACGATGTTGCCAAAGGCCATGGTTTTAGTGTTTTTGACGGTGCAGAATTAGTTGTTGGAATTTGCGCAGAAGGACAGGCGGAAGCTTATTCAAATAAGGATATTAAAAATTTGACGGAATGGATGCAGCGTCCGCAGATTGGTGCGAAAGGGCTGGTTTATATAAAACTAGGCGAAGACGGGACGACCAAATCCTCTGTTGGTAAGTTTTATTCTGACGAGGTTTTACAATCCTTCGCCGATAAATTTGGAGCGAAAAAAGGCGATATGATTTTAGTACTTTCCGGTGAAGCTGAAAAAACAAGAAAGCAACTTAATGAGCTTCGCCTCGAAATGGGCCGTCGAATGGGATTGATGAAAGAGGGTGATTTCAAACCGCTTTGGGTCGTTGATTTTCCTTTGCTGGAATGGGACGAGGAATCGAAACGGTTCCATGCCATGCATCACCCTTTCACATCACCAAAAAGTCATGACGTTGAACGAATGTTGAATGGTGACCACGAAACGATGAAAAGCCTTCGGGCCGATGCTTACGATTTAGTAATCAATGGTGCTGAAATTGGAGGAGGCTCTATTCGTATCCATGATCGTGATTTGCAATCCAGAAACTTTGATCTTTTAGGCTTTACAAAAGAAGAAGCGGAAGCGCAATTTGGGTTCTTACTAGGAGCTTTTGAATATGGTGCACCGCCTCACGGTGGAATCGCATTTGGCTTTGACCGCCTTTGTGCAGTATTGAATGGCCAGTCCTCTATTCGTGATTTTATCGCCTTTCCTAAAAATAATATGGGCCGCGACATGATGATCGATGCTCCTTCACCGATTGACCACAAACAGTTGGACGAATTAAGGTTAGAATTGCAAAAAGAAGAAGTGTAAACAAAAATAATGGATAAATTTTAATGGCTCAACCTGGTTTGGTTTGAGCCACTTTTTTTACTTTTTTACAAAATCCAGATAGTCCAAATAATAAATAACTTTTATTGAAAAGCTGTTTGTTTGCGGAGCTTCAAGCAATTCTTCAAGGTTGGTAAAGTAATTTTTCCCGATATCAGGAGTATCATTTGATATTGAGTTTTTCCAAACGAAAAACACATCACTTCCAGGAGCAAAACGCCATTGATAAACCAGGTCGATATTAAAAATATTGTAGCTGCCATTGTGCAAATTATTTCCATTAACATTTTTTCCGGTATACGGTGTTTCGTATAGAAGTCCATCTTTTCCCAACAAATGAAATGAATTGTAATCGAGTTTGGTCCAATAGTGACGTACTCTAAAATTCAGCGACATGTTATTAGTGAAAATATAATCAACCGAAATCCGGTTGTCAAAAACGATTTGATCCCGAACGCTATAAATAATTTCGTCCTCTTTGATTGATTCAAAACCAATCGCTTTTTCATTTGGTGAAACATAACCCACATCGTCACTGATTGTGATATTATTTAAGCTTAGAAGGAAAAATAATTTATCACTTGCCCGAATCCTGGGAGAGAAATTAATGTCAAAAGTGTAACGACCCTTAGTTTCAAAATTTCGGAAATTGACCCTTGAGTCATAAGCCCAGGTTTTTCGATAATCGGTAGAAATAAAGCCTCCAACGGTCACATTGGTTGGGTAAGCGTAATAACGGGAAAAATCAGTAGATCGGGGATCGTAATAATCGTAAGTTTCAAAAGGCTCTATTCTTCCATTTATACCAAAGCCCAAAAAGTTTTTGGTTACCAAAAAGGTACTCCAATTGATGGCAAAATCATTAAAAACATTAGGGTCTTGTAAATGAGAATAATAAAAGGATAGACTTGTACGAAAGCCGTTAAAATTGCCAAATGATTCATAAATATTATAATTTAAGGCAGCTTCGTAAGCCTGAACATTTGGACGAAAAAGAAAGCCCAAATCATTCGGATCATAATATCTGCTGATCACATTATAATTTAAGGCATATTTAAAATTCCCACTGGTTTTGCTGAATTCCAAATCATATTTGTAACCCAAGCCAACACTATCTTGGTTTGAAACAGTTTCAGAAGCGCTGATGTATTTTTGAGAAATCGCTCCACCGCCATCAATCGCATAAGAGTTGGCTTTGTTTTTTAATGAAAATTCAGTTCCGGTAACATTTGCATCATAGGTTAGTCCAGATCGCCAAACATTTGTATTTATTAGTGTTACGTACGAATTATTTATTAAATTTTGATCGAGAACAAACACATTATAATTAGTCAACGGACTGGTTTCAAATTTACGGGTTGAACCATTTTCCAGATTTTTTATAGTGGCAAAAGTTCTTTGGGAAACGGCGTTAAAAACACCAATACCCAAGCCTTTATTTGTCCTGCCGGATATTTTTGTAGCATTGTAAAGCTGAGAAACCGTTGGATTTTCAACAACCTCTTCCAAAGAATCAACTACATTATCATAGGCATCAAAATACCTGATCGGAAGTCCGCCTACTCGTCGCGAATAAAAAAGATCCCCTTTGTTGAAAAGCTCAGTACCTTCCGTAAAAAACTGACGACGCTCTTCAAATTTCACTTCAAATGGAGATAAGTTTAAAACATTGTTATCTGATTGAGCCTGCCCAAAATCGGGAATCAAGGTCATGTCTAAAGTAAATGCATCATTAATTCCATATTTCACATCAAGACCAGCATTGAAAGAACGTCCCCAGGTACTCTTTGTAGCAGTATTATCGTAATAATTTTCGAGATAAGTCACAATGTAGGGAGTCGCCGACAATCGAACCGGAGATTTAATGTTTTGGATATCAGTAATAGTACCCGCTTGGTTGAGTAACCCTGCCTGCTCAGGCTTTACTTCATTCCAAAAACTCTCTTCTCGTTTTCTTCGAATCATTCTGGCAAAATTAACACTCCAAACCTGACTTTCTGTTTTTGGAAAACGAATGGCAGAATAAGGAATCTTGATTTCAGCGACCCATCCGTTATTCGTAAAAGTGGTTTTGCTTTGCCAGACAGCATCCCAGTTTTTATCCCCACCTAAGACCGAAAAGCCACCGTTACTTTCTCCACCAAGAGCAGAATATTTAGTGTCAAACTGCACTCCTGCTGAGGTAACCACAAATCCAACACCGTTTAAACCATCCCGATAAGGGTCGAGGACAATCCCAAACCAATCTGTAATTCCGATATCGTCTCTTTGAGAAAGTTGCCGTAAAATGCTGTCTGGATTGGTATCATAAAGATTTGCTCCAACGTAAATTGCTTTATCATCATATAAAACACGAACTTCACTTTTTTGAAAAGAGGCAGCACCCGGATTTGGATTGTAATTTATAAACTCTTTGGCAACTCCGGCATTTTGCCATTCTATTTCATCGAGCTGGCCGTCAATGCGAATAGTATTTTCAATTCTTAAAGCCTTGGTTTGCTTTGCAGAGGGATTGCTTTGTGAAAAAGCAAAAAGAAAAATGCCCTTAAAAACTATAATTAGTATAAATTTTTTCATCAAAGCTGAATTTGAAAATTCGTATAATTGTATTGGGATTTATTCCTGCAACTTAATAAATGATAAAGATGAAAATGATTGTCCAGCCAGAGGCACAAAATATATTAATATTTGAAACTTTTCGACAAGTGTTTAAAACAAAATTGTGTGTTTTAAATGATTTTATTAAATACTTTAGCGGATATACCAAAAGCCGGAATATTAAAGAGCTTAATACTTTTAAAAGTAATTAAAGAGTTAATACATTACAATAATTGACCAAATAATGCCCTTAAAATCCAAACACATCATTATTAATTCGTATTTTTCCAGTCGCATATTTTAGAAAATATTTTAATTGATAAGGTGAGAAACTTAATTCCACATTTTATTCAAGATCAGTTTAGATTAAATAAAGTGAATGGCCGCTTTCAGGCCTTTACCATGTTTATTGATCTCAAGGGATTTACTCCTCTGACTCAATCTTTTATGAAGCATGGAACAGCCGGCGCAGAGCAACTCTCTTTCAGTTTAAACAAGATATTTGCTCCGATGGTTAGCCTTGTTTATAACAAAAAAGGATTTATTCCTTATTTTGCTGGCGACGCTTTTACTGCTATTTTTCCAATAGAAAATGCCGTGATTACTCCAAAAACCTTTCTTCAAACTGCTCAGCAGATGCGTGATTTATTTGCAGAAGGAGGATTGAGAAAAACACAATTCGGTGATTTTCAGATCGGTATTAAAATCGGGCTTTCCATTGGAGAAGTCGAATGGGGAATCGTCGGAGACACACACAAATCATTTTATTTTAGAGGACCAGCGATTGACAATTGTGCCGAATGTGAGCATCATGCACAGGAACAGGACATTATTTTTGACGAAAAGATAAAAAGTAAGTTTTCAGATTCCACCTTAAAGGTTGAAACAATAGACAATACTTATTATCGATTGATTGAAGATTTGCCATTTGGCGAAAAAGCTTCTGAATTAGATGTTCTTCCTAATTTATCTTATGAAGTTATCGAGCGTTTTTTACCACCATCTGTAATTGATTTTGATCAGATTGGCGAATTTAGAAATGTGGTTACCGTTTTTATTTCTTTCGAAGGCATTGATAATTATAGCCTGTTCAACCAGTTTTCTACCATAGTTTTGAATGGTATCAATAGTTTTTCAGGATATTTCAAAGAAATTGATTTTGGAGACAAAGGAGGTGTAATGCTTGGCTTTTTCGGCGCTCCGATTTCTTTTGAAAATAATACGGAAAGAGTGCTTGAGTTTGTGCTTTCTCTTGAAAATGACTTGCAGGAATTATTGGAGGAAAGTGATCTTAAATATCGTATTGGATTGACCTCCGGAGTAGCTTTTACAGGAATTATAGGAGGAATAGAACGATGCCAATATGCCGTAGTTGGTAACCGTGTAAACCTTGGAGCTCGTCTGATGACTTATGCAGATTGGGGAGAAGTATTGGCGGATGAAAACATCCAAAAAAGCAGGCAGTTTAATTTCAAACATATTGGAGATACTCAATACAAAGGAATAGACGGTGATATCCCAACCTATCAATTGATCGGTCGTAATGTTGAAGATAAAACAGAATTTAGTGGAGCGATGTTCGGTAGAGATGAGGAGTTGAAACAATTGCTAGCTTTGGCAAGTCCTCTTTTTCAAAACCAGTTTGCCGGGATTGTTTATGTTTATGGCGAAGCAGGTATTGGCAAAACGAGACTGTCGTTTGAGTTAAAACAAGAGTTTAAAAAAGCGGGTTCTTTTTATTGGTTTACCTGCCAGGCAGATCAGATTCTGAAAAAATCGTTTAATCCATTTATCTATTTTTTAAAAAATTATTTCGAACAGTCTCCTGAAATTTCCATTAAAAAGAACTTTAAAAATTTTGAAGCCCGTTTCGAACAACTTATTGAGGCAATTGAGCAAGTTGACCATCCTCAAGCAAAAGAAATACGAAAAGAATTATTCCGGACAAAATCAGTGTTAGCTGCACAAATTGGAATTACATATCCGAATTCACTTTGGGAGTTGCTTGACGCTCAAGGTCGTTATTTAAACACTTTTACTGCTTTGCAAAACCTGTTCAAAGCGGTATCATTGATTCAGCCATTGGTGATTGAATTGGAAGATGGCCATTGGTTTGATAGTGATTCAATTGAGTTTTTGAAAGATTTTTCCCGGCAGATCAATCAATTTTCGATTTTACTAATTGTTACTTCCCGTTATTTTGATGACGGACAAAAGCCAAAGCTAATTGAAGAAGATTTGGTTATAAAAAATAGTATTCCGGTAGCTGAAATAGACCTTAATATACTTAATGAGGAGGCTTTGAAAGAATTTGCAAAAGCCAAATTGAAAGGAGATATAGCTGAAGAATTGAGTGAGTTACTGTTTCGAACAACCAGCGGAAATCCTTTTTATGCCGAACAGATTTTAGAATACTTTTCAGAAAGTAACCTATTGAGAAATAATAACGGAAAATGGAATATTAAGGACCATAGTATAAAAATGACCAGTTCCATCAACTCAATATTGATGGCCCGCATCGATCGGCTTTCCAGCCTTGTGAAAGAAACCGTTAAAGCTGCTGCGGTTATTGGAAGAGAGTTTGAAGTTCCTGTACTGTCAGAAGTAATGAAGGTCAACCAAAATTTTGCGGAAAGAAATGGCAATGCTTTAATGTTATTAAAAGAGCAAATTCAAACTGCTGAGCAAGGGCAAATTTGGAAGGGAATGAATGAGCTTCGCTATATTTTTAAACATTCCTTGCTTCGGGAAACTGTTTATGAAATGCAACTCGGAGCACGCCTACGCGAATTGCACAAACAGATTGCAGTTGCCATTGAAAAATTATACCCGGAAAGCATTGAAGAACGATTCGTGGACCTCGCTTTTCATTATGGACAAGCCGCGGTTGAAGATAAAACGAATGAATATCTTGAAAAAGCAGCTGACTACGCGAGGCGAAATTATCAAAATCAACAAGCACTCGATTTTTACAATAAATTGCTCAAGAATCTTGATGTTCAAAAAAATGATAAAGCTCTGGTCAGAACCCTTTTGAAAAAAGGGAGTGTTTTGCAATTGATTGGCTGGTGGGATGAATGCGAAAAAGCTTATACCAAAGCCCTTGAAGTCGCAAAGGAAATAGGAGATAAACTGCTACTGGGTAAAACAAATAACAGTTTGGGACACCTGCTGATGCTTAAAGGAAATTATGAAAAAGCGCATAAGTATCTCGAGGTAGCCTCTTCGTTTTTTGAGTCTATAAAAGACGAATTTGGAATTGTCAATGTTTATGGCAATCAGGGTAATTTATATTTTCGACAAGGTCGCTATAATGAAGCAAAAGCCTTTTTTACAAAAAGTATCCAATTGAGTCAATCTTTAAGATATTCCAATTCCATTGCTCAGATTACCGCCAATCTGGGACTGACTCATATGAATCAAGGCAATTATGATGAAGGGATTAACTGCCAGTTGGAAGGTTTGAAATATTGCAAACAGGTAAATGATACGCCAGGATTGGCTACTTTGCATACCAATGTTGGTATTGTTTATTACGAAAAAGGAGATTATGATTCCGCTTTAAAGCATTATAAAAAAGGCCTTGAATTAAGTACAGAGTTGGGTAATAAACTGCTAATGTCCATCGCAATCGGCTGCATTGGAAGTGTTTATCAGAAAAAAGGCAATTTCAAAAAAGCGATGGAAAATTTTGTGAAAGACCTTGAAATTTGTGAACAACTTGGAGATAAGCAGGGAATTGCGATTGCACTTGGATTGATTGGTGAATTGAAAAGCATTGAAGGGCATTTTGAAATTTCTAATCAAAACCTGGAAAAAGCGCTCCAACTCAGCGAAGAATTGGGCTATCAAAAGGGAGTGGCAAAAGCAGTTAACACTTTGGCGGACAATTTTACTTTTCAAAAGAAATACGATAAAGCTATAAAATATTATGATCGGGCAATTGAAGTTTCCCGAAGCATTAACAATCGGTTGGTCCTTTGTTTTAGTTTAGTTGAAAAAGCCAATGTATTGATCGATCAGAAAAAGGTTGAAGAAGCAACTAAACTTAGCATTGAAGCGATAGAGATGGCAAACGAACTGGGTAATCCTGAATTACTTTTTGATGCGATTATTTTGTCTGCAAAAGCTGCTTTTAATAACGGGGATAAGAAGATGGCCGTTACGACTTTAGAGGGTTTGGTGAGAAAAGCTGAAAATGAAAAAGACTTGGCCGATGCTCATTATGAGCTATATCAAATACAGCCGGATCAAAATATTCACAGGGACAAAGCGTTGGAGCTTTATCAACAACTTTTTAAATCTGTTCCGCGATTTATTTTTAAAGAAAGATTGCAGGAACTAAGCTAGAATTGAATCCTTATGAAATTATCAAGTCTAATTTTTCTTTTAGCATTAAATTTTTCTGGCTACGCTCAAAATAATATTGACCAAGCTGATCTTGTATTTCCGGATAACCATGATTTTCAAAAAGATTCCGTTCCTGCGATTCATCAAAATACAATACCTTCTTCTCCAACCAATTTTGTTCTTAAATACAACCTTGAAGAGCCGGACCAAGCGTTCGATCTTCCTGAAATTCTTATTGAAATTTCAGGATTAGGTTTTGATAAAAATTATGAAAAACTTTATGCCGTTCAAGATGAAAACGGGCTGATTTTCGTGATTGATAAAATTAGTGGAGAAGTAGAAAAAAAGATTGAATTTCATAAAGATGGAGACTATGAAGGCGTTGAGGTGGTCGGCGATGTTGTTTATGTGGTCAAAAACTCCGGGACTGTTTATGAGGTGAAAAATATAGGGCAGGAAGATCAGACAATGGAAAAATATAATTTGTTTTTGAGCAAAGAAAATGATGTTGAAGGGTTGGGCTTTGATCCAGCGACTAAAAAACTTTTATTGGCTTGCAAAGGAGTTCCGGCGACAGGGGAGTCTTTTGAGGTTATTCGCTACAAAAAAGTAGTGTATGGTTTTGACATTAATACAAAAGAGATCGATTCGCTCCCAGTTTATAATATCCAAATGGATGCTATTCAACAATGTTTACATACCAGTACCTCTATAAAAAATACGGAAGAGCTAATGGCTTGTTTTTCTCTTGACAAAGAAGATTTGGACTTCAACCCTTCGGCGATTGCTATTCATCCACTCACCAAAGATATTTATGTGTTGTCTTCTTCCGGCAAAACGATGATCGTGTTAAACTATGAAGGAGAAATTATTTATATAGAAAAAATGAATAAAAAAGTCCACAGACAGCCCGAAGGAATTGCCTTTGACGCAGATGGCACACTTTATATTTCAAATGAAGGGAAAAAAGAGACCGCCAAAATTTATAAGTTTAACTACAAACAATTATAAGAAAGACAGGCTAGTATTCTTTTCTATGGTATGCTACACTTCAACTATTTTATAAAAAATTATTCTATTTCTTTCCGAAAAAGTATTTCATTTGTTGTTTAAGTACAAAGTTTAAATGATTTTTGTGTAAAATTTAGAATCATTGACCTTATCCTTTTGAATAAAAAGACCTTTTTTATTCCGGTAATGTCCAAACATAAAATTTAGATATGAGTATTATTGAAATGAAAGTCCCAACGATTGGGGAATCAATTACTGAAGTTACCCTTTCTCAATGGCTCAAAGGAAATGGCGAATACGTCAAATTAGACGAGCCGATTTGTGAATTTGAATCAGACAAAGCCACTTTGGAATTTCCTGCTGAAGCTAGTGGGAAACTGATGTGGGTAGCTGCCGAAGGAGATGATTTGGAGATAGGTGCATTGGTTGCTAAAATTGATACGAGTGTTAGTGTAGATGTACAGAACGGTTCCTCCACTCCTTCACCCGAAGTGAAAAAAGAAACGACTCCGGTAGCACCAAAAACGGAAAAAGAAAAAACCTATGCCGAAGGGCATCCTTCTCCTGCCGCTGCCAAAATCCTGAAAGAAGGTGATGTAAGTGTTGCAGAAGTGAATGGATCGGGCAAAGATGGCCGAATCACAAAAGAAGATGCAGTCAAAGCAGTTGAATCGATTAAATCAGCTTCAAAAACCGAAGTCCCCAAAACATCCGTAAGTCCAGCTTCCGCTACTGCTTTTAGCCGGGAGTCGAGTCGCAAAAAGATGAGTAGAATGCGTCGTACCATTGCGACAAGGCTAGTCGCTGCTAAAAACCAAACCGCGATGCTCACCACTTTCAACGAAGTGGATTTAACTGAAGTTATGGCCTTGCGAAAAAAATATCAGGACCAGTTTGTTGAAAAATATGGAATTAAACTGGGCTTCATGTCAATATTCGCAAAAGCTTGTGCAAAGGTGTTGATGGAGATGCCTGATGTGAATGCAATGCTCGACGATAATGATTTAGTTTATCACGATTTTGTTGATATTTCTATCGCTATTTCAACACCAACAGGTTTGGTCGTTCCGCCTGTGAGTAATGTGGAATCCCTAAAATTTCACGAAATTGAATTCAAAATAAAAGAATTGGCTGAAAAAGCACGCGAAGGGACTTTGACTTTGGACGAAATGCGTGGAGGAACTTTTACGATTACAAACGGTGGCGTTTTCGGATCTATGATGAGCACACCAATTATCAACGAGCCTCAGTCAGCAATACTTGGGATGCATAATATTCAACAACGACCCATGGCAATAAATGGCGAAGTAGTGATCCGCCCAATGATGTATCTCGCCTTGTCCTATGACCATCGTGTTATTGATGGTAGTACTTCAGTGACTTTCCTCGTTAATGTTAAAAAATTGCTCGAAGATCCTGTTACATTGTTGCTTGATTTGTAAGTAACTCCAACTATTATTTTGATACAGCTGCAATAGATGTAAAAGGAATTAGTCAGGGAGATTCATTAGTACCCTAACGCCTTCATTTATAGATAATTAAGTTGTAAATTCATAGAAAGGAATACCCCGGATTCAGGCCAAAAGGCCAATAAACGGGGTATTTCAAAATTTTTACATACTATGAAAATACAACGAATTAGTGAATTTCAGACAGAAATTCTGTTTCCAATTTTCCAAAAGAATTATCAAGCCTATAAGGCTTCTTTTCAACAGAGTGATCTTGGCAAGATCTATTCAGCCATTCCCTGGCAAGAATTAATCAAAACATTTGGACTGGTTGACCATAGAAAAGGGCCACTGAGTACATTTTCACCAAGGGGGAAATTGGCTTTGATGTTTTTGAAACATTATGCAGCCTGTTCAGATAAACAATTAATAGAGCAACTCAATGGCAATATTTATTATCAGCTATTTTGTGATATTTTAATTCCTGCGGGTCATCCGATTAAAAACTATAAGATCATCAGTGAGATAAGATGCGAACTAGCCAGGGTACTGGATACTAAAAGGACGCAAAAAGTTTTGGCCGATTATTGGAAGCCATATTGTAAAAGTAAAAACAGCATTGTTTGTGATGCCACCTGTTACGAGAGTTACATTCGTTATCCAACAGATGTCAAGCTATTGTACGAAGCCGTCAGCTGGAATTATAAACAGTTAAAAATATTGAGCAAACTTTCTGCTCAAAAGGTACCGAGGACGAAGCGGAGTAAATGGAAAAGAAGGTATGGACTGTACAGCAAGAGTAAAAGGCCATCTAAAAAAGCTACCCGATCCATCACAAGAGGCTTGTTGAAATTGCTTCGAAAGATAGATCAGGCTTTAGATCACATAGCGGTCAAAAAGCAGTATAAGCTCGTTGCAAAGTTTTGGCAAAGACGAACAACAACCAAACAGATTTTGTCCCAACAATGGTCAAAGTTTTATGTAGGTAAAAAGCCGGAAAACCGAATTGTCAGTCTTGACAAACCCTATATTCGTCCAATCGTCAGAGGAAAGGAAATAAAAAAAGTAGAGTTTGGAGCCAAAGTGCATAAGCTTCAAATAGATGGAATCAGTTTTATCGAGCATTTAAGTTTTGATACCTTTAATGAGGGCATAAGATTAAAGGCCAGCATTTATGAAGCTCAAAGACTGATGAATTCAAAGATTCAGGTTGTAGGAGCTGATGGCATCTATGCCAATAATTACAACAGAAAGTATGTGACTAAGTATAAGATTAAAACAGACTTTAAAAGAAAAGGTCCACCTTCCATACACAAAAAGCATTTTGATCAACTGTCAAAAATGATAACCAGGCAAAGAGCTTCAGCTTTGGAAGGAAGCTTCGGAACAGACAAAGAACACTTTCTCCTGAATCGAATAAAAGCAAGAAGTGAACTTACCGAGCGGCTTTGGATATTTTTTGGTATCCACACTTCCAATGCACTCAAAATTGGAAAAAGAATGGCTCAAACAGCCGAAAAAGCAGCCTGAATTTTTACAATTTTGTTTAGAAACCAAAATGGCATTGGGATTAGTATGGCCTTACTCCTGAATATCCCTACTTCCACATGGAGTTTAGGAATGCAATATGTTTTGTAGATAGATTTCTCTTTTAATCTCCTTTTACCATAACAGCTTCAGTAAGTGAATAGATCAGTTTGTTGATGTCCGTTGAATTGAGATGTAGTTTTCCTTTGATCTGAATGGCTTCGGTAGAAAATTTCACAGGCTCTGAAGAAGTCACCTCCATAACTGTTTCCGGTCCGGCACCTCCACAGAAAAAACACATGTTGTATGGAAATGCAGAAAACACAAACTCTGTGTGGCTTTTGTATCCTTCTACGGGAATGATATAACCCTTGATTGTTATTTCTTTGCCATCCAACTTTTCAACATCTTTGCTAAAAACGGGAACATCAACTTTGAATCCCATCATTTCATCATACTCCTTTTTAAAAGTAATTTTAGAAAGCGTTTTCCAAATGTTAGGTGCATTGTCTTCAGCATCCTGTGCCGAGATATTGTTGAAAGCCAGGCTAAAGAGAAGGGTTGATATAATTAAAATAATATTTTTCATAATTAATATTTATTCAGTGATTTCTGCATTTTTAAGGGTAAACATCACGTCATTGGGGTTTCTGGATGTAAAATGAAAAGTACCTTTTAATGAAATCTTTTTTTCCGAAAACTCAATCATTTTATCATCTTTTACAAAAACTTCCATGATGGTTTCCGGACCGGCTTTTCCACAAAAAAAACAAGATGCGTAAGGATATGCCGAAAACATGAAATGGCTTTGTGCTTTTTTGCCGCTAAGTGGAATAACGTATCCTGCTACTTCAACTTCCTTTCCTTCAAAAGCTTCAATCAATGGTAAAATATTACCTTCTTCATCAAAATTTCCGGAATCATCTTTTTGTTCAAATTCCAGCAGAGCAAGGGTACTCCAGATATTTTTCTCATTTTGAGCATTAACACTTATCGATGAAAGGATTGAAACAAAAAAAATGAACAATATAGCTTTTCTCATGGTAAATAGATTCACAAAAGTAACTGCTGCAAGATAACGCTTTCCAAAATGCTTATTCCTTTAAGAATCAGTTAAAGTTTTTGAAATATCTGTGCGGGAGGCTTGAATCGCAGGAATTATAGCAGCAACGATTCCAATACCCAGCGCCCCTAAAAGAAGATAAATTTCTTCTTTCAAAAAGACCATTCCAGAAAAAGAATAACGATAAGAAGATTTCATGAAATTAGCCAAAACCTCCATTCCGACATGACTTAAAAATATTCCGATTAAAAAACCAATGGCAGCTAAAAGTACGCCCTCCAAAATGATTAGTGCAAATAATTTGGAACGCGAGGCTCCCATCACACGCATCAATGCCAGTTCGTAACGCCGATCTCTCAGCGAATCAAAAAGCGAAATGAAGATCGACAAACCCGAAACGAAAACAATAATCAAAGCCAGGAATTGCAAAGCATCTTCCCCAACGCCTACCATAGCATGCAATCGATTAATTTCAATAGGAGGATTTGCAGCCTGCATATCCGTGTTTTCATTGATCGAACGCGCCATATTGAGCGTTTGATAATTTCTGTTTTTAAACTGAACCAACAAAGAAGTGATCTCTTTGTCTACTTCCTCAATCAATGGTTTTGGTGCTTCTTCAGCATGGTCGTGGCCTTCGTGATCGTGACCTTCATGACTTTCATCCGCTGGATTGCTGTGATCGTGTGTCTTCCAAATGCTTTGCGTATTGGTTAATATCAATTGATCCGCTACGGAGCCTGTAGGGCTTAGAATGCCAACCACTTTAAACATGGTTCCGTCATCGTGGACCAAATTGTCATCCAGTACAAAACCATGGGAGCTATGAAATTTATCACCAATTTTCAAATTCAAATCATCAGCAACGCCAGCACCGATCGTCACTTCAAAATCTTTTTCCCAGAGAACCCCTTGACCAACTTTTGCATTATACAATTCTAAAAAGGAGGGTAATGTCCCAACGATCCGGTATCCTTTATGGCTGTCACCCAAAGAAAGCGGAACGGCTTTTTGGATTAAGGGGTGTTTAGGATTTAAAAATGGTTTTGCTTCTTTTATAGAAATATTTCCAGTTGGGGAATCAATGTGGTACATGCTGCAAAGGATAAGTTGCAAAGGACTTCCTTTCGCACCAATGACCAAATCAATATCTGCTAAATTTTTATCAAATTTTTCCTGAAGCTGTGTATTCAATAGCAATAACAGCGAAATCAATCCGACGCCAAGCGCAAAAAGCACTATGCTTAAAAGCATTGAAAGGGGCTTGTTGATTAGGTTTTTCCAGCTGAGTAACAATACATTCATGGCAATCAGTTACGCTATAAGTTGATCTGGTTTTTAAATTTCTCTTTCAATCGTGCATCATGTGTGACGATGAGCAACGTTGCATTTTCCTGTGCGGCCTGAGTTTCAAGCAATTTCAGCACCTCATCGCAATTTTTGTCATCCAAAGCCGAAGTTGGCTCATCAGCCAGGATAATATTGGGTTTGTTGACCAAAGCCCGTGCAATCGCCACTCGCTGTTGTTCACCGATACTCAAAGAGTCCGTCCTTGCTTTCAATTTATGAGCAACATTAAGCCGTTCGAGAAGTTCATTAATCCTGGAATCAGAAATAGGTTGCCCCGCTAATTTTTGGGCCAGTTTCAGGTTTTCTTCAACAGTCAGTGAGCGGACGAAGTACGCCTTTTGAAAAACAATACCGATTTGTTTTCCTCTGAATTGATCTAATGCTGATTTACTTAATTTAGAAAGATTTGTATTCGCAATGATGATGTCTCCTTTTTTGGGAGTTCGCAATCCTCCGAGCAAATGAAGTAGGGTTGTTTTACCGCTCCCGGAAAGCCCCATCAACAGCCAATGCTCTCCTTCTTTACAATCGATATCAGGAAATTGCAGCCAGTTTTGGCCATCATAAGAAAACTCCAGATTTTTGGTTTTCAACATAGCAAAAAGTTCTATTCGAGCAAAGCAGCGCCAAATACACCGGCACTGTCTCCTAATTTGGGTTTTAAAAAAAGCGTCTCCAAGGTATGATTAAAAACATTTTTTTCTACCTCCCAGGCGCCTTCTGTGTAAAGTAAATCAATATTTCCCAATCCACCACCTAAGACAATGACATCGGGATCAATCACATTGACCACATTTGATAATGCCAATCCGAAAAACTTTAACAGCCGATGTATCGTTTTGGTTGCGACCTCATCATTCCCTTCGTGATATTTTTTGACAATATCCTTCAATTTTAATGGAATGCCCATTTGGTTTTCATAATACGCTTCGAGCGCAGGGCCAGAAATAATCCGCTCAACGCAACCAAACTTTCCACAATAACACTCTCCACCAGAATGATCAATAAAATTATGGCCCCATTCGCCGGCGATTCCATGTTTACCTGTAATTAATTTGCCATTGACGACCAATCCACCACCAACTCCTGTGCCCATGATCACTCCAAAAACTACTTTTGCGTCAGGTAATTTATCTTTTACAATTCCAAGTTTTGTCTCGGCAATAGCAAAACAATTGGCATCATTAGCGAGAGAGATAGGAATTGAAATTGCTCTTTCAAGGTCTCTTTTCAAAGGCATTCCATTGAGGCAAGTTGTATTACAATTTTTCATGAGCTGGCTTGATGGCTCCAATGATCCTGGCGTTCCGATTCCTATTCGGCTGGCTTTGATACCGGTTTCGGCTGTGAGCACTTCTATGAGACTGCTGATTTGACGGATGATGTGCTCATATCCTTTGTGGGCTTCAGTCGGAATTCGCAATCTTTTGAGCACATTGGGAGTATCCCGATCTTCAAGTATAACACCCTCTATTTTAGTTCCCCCAAGGTCAATTCCCCAAATTGGTCCCATAATGATTTATTTATATTTTTAGAAAACTTTTTTCAAAGTTTTAAGGTTGTTGTAATTGTAGTTAAATAATTCTACTTTTAAGTCTAAATTATTGAAGAATATGAATTTTTGTCCAAATATAATAATTAGCATTATCATTCAGCGATTTGATCCCAATCTGTGAGGTGCTAAATTATTAAAAAAACTAAAAGCTCTGGCAGAATGTAGATTTTGCCAGAGCTTTTTTATTTATCTTTGCGGCAATTTTTTTAAAAAGATGAAAACTAAATTTTCATTAAATAGTATAAAGGAGCAACATTTTTACTCTAAATATTAAAACGGGCAAGTGATTTTTTTGATTCGTAAATCAGCATTATTAAATATTTTAAAATGTACAAAGAGTATAAAGGCCTTAATCTGCCTGAAATTGATAAAGAGATCTTAGCATTTTGGGAAAAGCATGATATTTTTAAAAAGAGTGTTGATCAACGCGATCCGGAAAATGCTTATGTATTTTATGAAGGGCCTCCTTCAGCAAATGGAAAACCGGGGATTCATCATGTGATGGCCCGGACAGTCAAAGATATATTCTGTCGTTTTCATACCATGAAAGGCAAACGTGTTGAACGAAGAGGCGGCTGGGATACACATGGGTTACCAATCGAATTGAGTGTTGAAAAAGAATTGGGAATCACAAAAGAAGATATCGGTACAAAAATATCTGTCGATGATTATAACAAAGCCTGTCGTACAACTGTATTGCGCTACAAAGATATGTGGGATGACATCACTCAAAAGATGGGTTACTGGGTTGACTTGGATCATCCATATATCACTTATGAAAATAATTACATAGAGTCGGTTTGGTATCTTTTAAAACGACTTTATGATAAAGGTTTGATGTACAAAGGATATACGATCCAGCCCTATTCTCCCGCAGCTGGAACAGGATTGAGCTCTCACGAATTAAACCAGCCGGGTACTTATCGCGATGTAAAAGACACGTCTGCCGTTGCTCAGTTTAAAGTGGTTAAAAATAAAAAATCATCGGCACTTTTCGAAGGTATTGATGATGGGGATGTTTATTTCCTTGCATGGACGACGACTCCCTGGACTTTGCCTTCCAATACGGCACTGGCTGTTGGAAAAAAGATTGATTATGTGAGAGTCAAGACTTATAATCCATACACTAAAGTTCGCGTAAACCTTATCCTTGCCAAAGATTTGCTGGGCAATTGGTTTAAACCCGATCAGGCAGAATTAGACTTCAATGCCTTCCAACCTGATGATAAAAAAATCCCTTATCGAGAGACGGGGGCATTTAAAGGAACTGATTTTGAAAATATTGATTACGAACAGTTGCTGCCTTATGTGCAACCGGAAGATGGCGATGCTTTTAAAGTGGTAATTGGAGATTTTGTTTCGACAGAAGACGGAACAGGTATCGTTCACATCGCACCGTCATTTGGTGCTGACGATATGAAAGTAGCCAAGCAGTACGGAATCGGGTCGCTGACTTTAGTGGACAATCAGGGGAAATTTGTTGACGAAGTGACTGATTTTGCCGGACGTTATGTAAAAGATTATAAAGACGAAGGAGAAAATTACCGAAATGTTGATGTAGATATTGCTATAAAACTGAAAGAGGAAAACAAAGCCTTCAATGTTCAGAAATACAGTCACAATTACCCACATTGTTGGCGGACCGATAAACCTGTTTTGTATTATCCGCTGGACAGTTGGTTCATCAAAGCGTCTTCTGTAAAAGAGCGAATGTATGAATTGAATAAAACAATCAACTGGAAACCAGCGTCAACCGGCGAAGGTCGTTTTGGAAAATGGTTGGAAAATCTTCAGGACTGGAATTTATCGCGCTCCCGGTTTTGGGGAATACCTCTACCCATTTGGCGAACCAAAGATGGTGAGCATCAAAAATGCGTCGGCTCTATCGCTGAATTAACGACCGAAATCGAACTGGCGAATATCAAGCTAGGCAAAAACAAGGAAACACCAAAAGATTTACATCGGCCATATATCGACGACGTGGTTTTGGTTGCTGAAAACGGCGAACCGATGTACCGTGAACTGGATTTGATTGACGTTTGGTTTGATTCAGGATCAATGCCTTATGCTCAATGGCATTATCCTTTTGAAAACAAAGATCATTTTGACCCGAAAACGCAAAAAGGGTTTCCAGCGGATTTCATTGCAGAAGGGGTTGATCAGACCCGTGGCTGGTTTTATACTTTACATGCAATAGCTGTGATGGCTTTCGATAGTGTAGCTTTTAAAAACGTGGTTTCCAACGGTTTAGTACAAGACAAGCTTGGACGAAAAATGTCAAAACGATTGGGCAATGCGGTTGAACCTTTTGAAACAATCGCTACATACGGAGCTGATGCAACTCGTTGGTATATGATTTCAAATGCACAACCGTGGGATAATTTGAAATTTGATGTCGAAGGGATAGGGGAGGTGCGTCGTAAGTTTTTTGGTACGCTTTACAATACATATTCTTTCTTTTCGCTTTACGCAAATATTGACAAATTTGCTTACAAAGAAGCCGAGATTCCTCTAAATCAACGGCCTGAGATCGATCGTTGGGTAATATCTATTTTGAACTCTTTGGTGAAAAATGTTGAAGCTGACCTGGCTGATTATGAACCTACAAATGCTACTCGCAGGATTCAAAAGTTCGTTGATGAGCATTTGAGCAATTGGTACGTTCGTCAATGCCGTCGCCGCTTTTGGAAAGGAGAATACACCGAAGATAAAATCGCGGCTTATCAAACGCTTTATACCTGCATGTCAACTGTTGCAAAACTAATGTCTCCCGTTGCTCCATTTTTTGCTGATTGGTTATATAATAATTTGAATGGAGTTACAAGAAAGGAAAGTGCTGAATCTGTTCATTTGGTTGACTTTCCTACGGTTGATGAACCTGCAATTGACCAGGAGTTGGAACAGCGAATGGACTATGCACAACGCATTTCTTCTCTTGTGCTTTCGCTACGTAAAAAAGAAAATATAAGAGTTAGACAGCCTTTGAAAAAAATACTTTTACCGGTTTTGGATGAAGCCTTCCAGCACCAGGTTGAGGGAGTCAGAGACTTGATCCTTTCAGAGGTGAATGTCAAAGAGATCGAATATGTGACAGACACGACTGGCATCATCAAAAAAGGAATCAAACCGAATTTTAAGACACTTGGCCGACGGCTTGGCAAAAATATGAAGGCTGGTGCTGAAGTCATCAATAAATTTGGACAAGAAGAGATCGCTGCAATTGAAAAAACAGGAGGGTACCAATTGGCACTTAATGGCGAAACATTTGATCTGACTTTAGAAGATTTTGAAATTTCAACAGAGGATATTCCAGGTTGGCTGGTTGCTAATGATGGTCCATTGACAGTGGCTTTGGATGTTACAATTACTGACACATTGTTAGCGGAAGGCACTGCTCGTGAATTGGTAAATCGTATCCAGAATATCCGTAAAAACAAAGATTTTAATGTAACGGATAAAATCGTAGTAACCCTTCAAAACCACAAAGCAATTACTTCAGCCGTTGAAACTTTTAGCGATTATATCTGTAATGAAACACTTGCGGTTGATTTGAAATTAGCTGAAACTGTAAACGGAGAAATGATTGACCTTTCTGATGAAGTAAGCTTGGGAATACAGGTTGAGCTGAATCATTAAGCATTAAAATGATCACGCAAAAGTGCAGAGATGCAAAGAAGATACTTCAAAGCTTTGCACCTCTTCGCCTTTGCGTGAATCCAAAAAGATCTGCGGAAATCCATCTAATCTGGTAGATCCGCGTTCTATTTTCAATTGAACTTCACGCTTTTTCCCCAATTTTCTAATTCTTTTTGACTCCATTTATTAGATCGGTAGGAATCTTATTGCTTTGTGAGATAATTTTTATATTACTTGAGGCTACGAAAAAAAAATGCCGCATCTTTTCATTTTTTTACCTTAAAATGCATTAGGTTAGATTATGTCAAGCCTTTTCAAAACGACCTCCCTGTTTCTTTTACTTAAAGGAAGATGTTTTTCTTCCAAAATAACAACGCTGTCCTGCAAATCCACGGATTTTATTTTTTTGATATTTACAATAAAACTGCGATGGATTTTGATGAAAAAATCAGACGGGAGACGTTTTACCAACTCAGTCATAGCTATCCGCACCAAATATTTCTTTTGGGATGTTTGGACCTTGCAGTAATGCCCGTCAGCTTCAAGGAAAAGGACTTCATCGACAGCAACTTTTTCGAGTTTATGGCGTGTCTTGATGAAAAAATGACTGTTCAGAGCATTCACTTCATCTATGCCTTTAATTTCCCCTGCTTCTATTCGGTCACGTGAAGTAAGGGACTGCTTATGTTGATTGTGTTGTTTTATGCTGAGTTCGATAGACCTCTTTATCTGAAGATTATTGAATGGCTTTACTAAGAATTGAACGGGCATAGTACGGGAGGCTCGCGTAAATGTCAAGTCATCCTGAAGTGAGGTTATGAAAATAATCGGTATAGAATGTTCTTTTTTGATCATATCTGCTAGCTCAATTCCATCGTGTTCGCCTTGAATGTGTATATCCATCAAGATAAGGTCAGGAACATCTTCTTTGATAGAAATCATTGCCTCATTACTATTATCAACAGTATTTATATGTGTATATCCAAGTTGTTCGATGATCATTTCCAACTGATCGGAATAGAGTTCTTCATCTTCTACAATAAGTATTTTGGAAGGCATGGTTGAGTTTATTGTATAAAACTATTCTAAGATAGGTTTTTCTTTAAGAAAAGGTGATTCCACTCGTGTAGTTTTTTCTCCCACTCGTGCACAGATTAGCTCCTACTCGTGTACACCTGCCGTTTTTCCCTTCCTTTCCGAGCCATCTTTGTATCGAACCAAGGTTCAAAATTATCGAAATCATTTTATCACTAAAAAATTTTATATCATGAAAAACCTAATGAATTTAATCGTTATTTTAATAACAGTATTTTTCTCTTTGGAAGCAAACGCACAATTGAAATGGGAGCCTTACCAAGGCAATGTTCCTGTCAATGCCGTTGTCGGCGGACAAGAAAACGGTAAAAATATAGTAGTGTGCCGTGGACAATACAATGGCAACTACCATCCTGGTAAGCTGATCAATACGCATTGTAACATTGGTTGGGGAGGTCGTGAAATTGTTATTCGGAAATTTGAAATACTAATTAATGAGGGGAATGTCAACTTGAAATGGGTAAGGATAATCAAAGGGAATCTTCCGTCTAATATGGTTGAAGCTGGAAAGGAAAACGGGCAACCGTTATACGTAGGCCGTGTGACGCGCTCTGATGGAAGTGTACATCCGGGGAAAGTATTGAAGTCTGGTAGCGACTACATTTGTAACTACGGTTACGGGGGAGCTGAAATCACCGAGAAAAATAATTTTGAAGTTCTTACTATAACCGAGAGTGCTCAAAAAGTATCCACGCCGAAGCCTATTTCAACTTCAGCTGTAACTGCATTGAGTACTTCGACGCCTTCTCCACAAGATCCACTGCTTTGGTTAGAGGAACAATGTGGGCAATTCTTTTCTGCTATGGGAGATATAAATAATGAATTTGGTGGATGGGTTGATGATATTTTCAATGGAGAAGAGAGAATATCTCCACGTAGAGGTTCGTATCGTATTAAATATGTTAATGGTGAAAGAGTTGCTGTCGTTCCGGAAGGCATCAAGCATTTTGAATTAGAATTTGACAATATTTATTGTACAAATGCTTATGATATGCTTGATCCTTTTGATCCACGGGATGAAAATGGAAATATTGATATCTATGGATCGGTTGGTGTCTTACCAATGGGGAAGTTCTATACCAACAAAGGCGCTAACATTTATTTGTTCAACAAACGGCCAGGTGATAATTTATCGATCAACGAAGGATACTCTGTAAATATCAATGAAGTTAAAGATTTGTATATTCAGGAAAGCGAATCAGGTGCTGAAAGCATCCTACTGCATAGCTTTTTGATGGAACGAGACGATTTCGACAATGACAACCTTTTCAACCAAAAAATTATAGACTTAAAAGGAATGAAAGTCGGTAAAAAGAAATACGTTCAGCTAAATGTGTGTGGAGAAGAGGATGAATGTGCCCAGCTAAATTTTACAATCACCAGGAGAAAATAAACTTTAAGGTCCCGGATTCAAGCTTTCTGAATCCGGGGCTGTTTTATTTTAGGCAACTAATGGTAATCCAATTCTGAAATTTGACCCTTTCTCCGGCTCCGATTCTACGTTTACACTCCCCTTATTCAATTCCACTAACTCTTTGACCAATGTCAGCCCCAGGCCGGTGCCTTTTTCTCCGGCTGTCCCTTTAAAACTTTGCTTTTCTAGATGAAATAATTTTGAAAGTTGGCTTGCAGAAATGCCGGTTCCAGTGTCATTGATATCAATAAAAACCTTACCCTCTTTTTGGGTTGTGCTGATAGAAACTGTTCCACCTTTATGTGTGAACTTAATTGCATTGTTAACGAGATTTCTCAGGATAGTTTGCAGGGCAGGTTCGTCGGCAAAGACTTTGATCCCTTCGGGGATTTTTGCTTCGAGATGGACACCTTTGAGTATGGCATTTTCCCGGAACATATCAAGAGTTTGTTGGGCTAAGGTTTGAACATCCAGGGCTTTAGGGTGATAAGGAATGATTCCTTGTTGAAGCAAGGCCCAGTTGAGCAGGTTGTCCAGTAAAGTGCTTAATCTTTTCGCAGTACTGTCCACCCGTCCGGCAAGCCGTTCGAGCTTGTCTTTTTGGTTTTTGCTGAGATAATAAGCCATTTGGCTGCCCACGCTTTCTAAGGCGATGATCGGGCTACGGACATCATGTGCGATAATTCCAAAAAATTTATCCTTGGTATCATTGAGTTGTTGTAACTGTAGATTTTGAGACTCGATCTGCCTTTTTGATTTTCTGAGCTGATAAAAGAAATAAGCGCCCGCTAATAAAATTGCTACGAGTAAAAATGCTAGAATTGAGTACAATTGATTCTGTTTGGCAACCAGCAGAGCTTCTCGCTCGATCAGGGCTTTTTCCTCTTCTGCTTTGGCTACTTTGTCTTTAGCTGCAATTACTCTCATATCCGTACGTTCTTTATTCAATTGCATTTTGGCTTCTTCCAGTTCAATGCTATCCCTATAAAGATTGGCTTTTTCATAGTTTTGCAATGCTGATTGATATTCTCCTCTACCACTGGCTATCAAATAATTAATCATATAAACCTCTTTGATTGCAGGTTTGTCTTGCCTTTTTACAAAGTATTCAAAAGCCGGTTTATTGTAAAATTCAGCAGAATCGAGTTGACCAAGCATTTGATAACAATTAGCTATGCTTTTATATTGCCTGTAATATCGATTTTCGTTTCCCATATTTTGATAAATAGCCATTGCTTTTTTCCTGTATTTTATAGCTTCCTGAAGATTGTTGAGAGAGCTGAAGCCTGATGCCGTGGAATCAAATACTTTTCCAATGATAACTGAATCACCTAGTTCTTGTGCTATTTCCAGTGTTTCTTTTGAGTAAGGAAGCCATTTATCATGTTGACCTAATTTGGCATAGATAAACGCAATATTCATGGCTTGAATGACACGGTTCCGATATTCGTTAGCAGCTTTAAACTTTTCATGCCCGCTTTTGAAATACTCCAAAGCTTCGAAATAGTCGCCATTTTGATAAGACAAAAAACCAAGTTGCGCCTCATCATCCCCTGCCAAAAATTTATTCCCATTATTAGCTATGATCTTTTTCCTGTTTTCCAACGCTTCTTTGTATTTAGCTAAATTGATATAAACCGAACTTAAAGTTGCACGCACAGCATTTTCATATGGGATCGCTTTCATTTGATTAAACATGGTTAAAGCAGTATCGGCATAAAGTAAGGCGGTGTCATATTTTGCAAGGTTTTCAATATATAGATCGGAGATA
This sequence comes from Saprospiraceae bacterium, assembly GCA_965220465.1. Classification (GTDB taxonomy): domain Bacteria; phylum Bacteroidota; class Bacteroidia; order Chitinophagales; family Saprospiraceae; genus JAHDHW01. The sequence continues at coordinate 72,877 of CBDCPZ010000020.1, forward strand.
ACATTATAAGTCATCCCCAAATATATTTTAACTTCGTCATTCAAATCAATCTTTTTGAAAATTGATAGCGCCTTGAAAAGATAATAATATCCGGTATCTGTCTGCCCTATTCTCGATGAAATATCGCCAATATTGTAATAAGATACCGCGAGCGGAAACCCTGATAATCCGGCTTGTTCTTTCTGTTCTAATATGTCATTTTCCACTTCAAGTCGAAGTTTTTCATCGTTAAGAGGTAAAAGTGCTGCCTGACATTCTTTGGCCTGTGTAATTAAATTTATATCTTTTAGTTCTTTCGCTAAGCGAAAGGCCGTTTCGCAACACACTTCCATCCGCTCGTTACGGTCTCTATATACAAGACGGGGTTTTCCTCTTTTGAGATAAACAACGGCTTTTAATGAGTCGTTTTGAGTTTTTTCTACAACCTCAATTGCCAAATCCAAAATCTGTTCTTGCTCTTTGACCATATTTTGGTAAAAAAGATACTTGCTCTGATCCAATAGTAACATAACTTTTCGTTCTGCATGAGGGCTATGGTTAATTAGTTTTTGCAAGCTGTCGAGCTTCGACTGGTGGTATGTGGGTTGGGAAAGCAAGAGATATGGCAACCAAGCAAAAAGTATCCAAGCTATTCTCATAATGTTCAATTGATTTAAAAAGAATTGAGGTAATAGACTTTCTAAAATACAAAAAAAAGATAAACCAGCCGGCGATATGGCAATGTATCAGACGTTGTACAGATACCAACTTGATGATTTCAGAAGCTCTATTTTGCTGAATAGTTGTATTAAAATATGAACAATGTAATGGGAAAAGAAGATCCTGAACCAGGATGGTGAAACTTATTATTTATCAGACGAAGAGCGCCTTGAAATTTCAATGGAATTGGATCAATAACAAAACAAAAAAGCAGTAAATCATATCGTGATTTACTGCTTTTTTGTTAATCAAACTTCACGCTTTTGCCCCAATTGTCTAATTCTTCGATACGCCACAATTCTGGAAAGAAAATAATTCGTTGATTTTTTGGAGGCAGGTATTTTTGCCAGTTAGTTCCGCCGGTGGCTTCAATGATATTGGGTTTGTTGTCCAAATATCGAACAGCTGACTTGTAATGCGATAATGGCCAGCGAACATTGGCGTTGATGTCGTGCTCTTTAAGCAAGTCAGTTAACTCTTCGTCTTTTTGATCTGTTTCATTCAGTTTTTTATAACACTGCCAGATATTACAGGGTTTATATTTTTCAGCAAGACGAATGAAAGGCTTTGAATATTTGTGTTCAAATTGACGAAGGGTTAGGGTCTTTTTACCGGTTGCCAGTTCTGTTGCTCCGGATTTCCAATATAAAACAGGGTATAATTCTTCAATGTTGGATTTATCGGTAATGGCTTCTTTTTTTGAAAAATGAACTAAATTTTGAAGATCAGTGCTGACAATTTCAATCATTCGATATTGTGCAGATTGAAAACCACTTGCGGGAAGCAGGCTCATTCTAAATTTTAAAAATTCTTCTTTATCCATCCCATCCACCATAATATCAAAAGAAGAAACGAGATTATTAAAATAACTGTTGATACGTTTCATTTGCCTTTTGAAATAGTTCAAATCGAGATCCTCCTTTTCAGCGATCAGTTCTGTGGCATTTAATATGAGTTTAAAATACAATTCGGTTATCTGATGATAAAGTATAAAAATTTTCTCATCTGGAATTTGCGTTTTCGGAGTTTGTAAACAGAGCAACGTATCGAGGTGGATATAGTCCCAATAAGTCAAATAATCGGCATGCAGCAAACCATCCAAATAGGACTGCATATTTTGCCCCATTGCAGCAAATTTATTTTCAAGTTGTTCTAACCTATCGAGCATGTCATGTGTAAGATCCATAGCAAGTTGGTTGAGTATTAAGCGTTCTGTAATTTTTTAAACTAAAAAGGTAAGATACAAAGATGGTTAAACTCACCCAACTAGTTTGAGCCCTAAATATATGCAAATTAGACAAACAATAAGGCTTGCAAAAATATTAGCAAAGGCATGAAAGAAGGCACCTGTTTGTAGTAGATTTAAAGTTTCATAAGAAAAGGTAGAAAAAGTGCTGAAACCACCACAAAAACCTGTCATGAAAATCAATTTGTGATGGTCATGAAGGTTTCCTTTTAAACTCAAACCAACCAAAGCTCCCAAAATGATACAGCTGATGATATTTGCCAAAAGCGTGGCAAAAGGAAAAGTTACATTATAATCTTTGATCATTACTGCGATTCCATAACGACAAATACTACCGATCCCGCCTCCAACAAAAACGAGCAAATAATTCACGAAGTCGGGGTATTGATATTTTTACGCGAAACGGAATAGAAAAGAAGGCCAGATAATGCCATAGCTATACCAATAATGACCAGCAATAGATTAAATGAACCAAGGTTTTGCAGGGATACAACCAGGACAATAAAAAAGATGTTTACTAAAATTAATATTCCGGTCGCTTGCATATGTGAAAATCCAAAGTCAATGAGCAAATGATGGATGTGCGTACGGTCCGGATGAAAAGGGGACTTCCCTCGCATTGCTCTCATTGTGAAAACCCGTAGCGTATCAAATAATGGTAAAATCATGATGCCAACAGCCACAGCCGGTACAGCATTGAATGCCCAACGATTATGCGGCCCGATAATATTATGAGATTCGATAAATTTAATCGCAAGAATGGAACAAACCAATCCCACGAGCAAAGATCCCGTGTCGCCCATAAATATCTTGGCGGGCGTAAAATTGTATTTTAAAAAAGCAACAACGGCTCCTGCGAGGGAGAATGCAACAATTGAAAGGGCAATCTGATCGGTTAAGAAAAACCAGGAACCCAAGGTCACAGCAATCAAAGTCGAAATACTGCCCGACAAGCCATTAATGCCATCGATCAGATTAAAAGCATTAATGATGACTAAAATGGTAAAAATTGATAGTACGATACTTACCGTTTCAGGTAACTCGTATATGTTAAAAATACCGTACAAACTAGTCAGTTTCACATTCGACTTGAAAACAAGAATAGAAGCAGCGAGTATTTCGCCGATCAGTTTTTTGTTTGGAGAAATAGGTAAAATATCGTCTTTTGCACCAATTAAAAAGATGATAATAAAAGAACAAAGGATATACTGCAAATCTCCAAAGAGGCCAAAAGGAGTCCAGAGGATTATTGAAAAGATAACTCCTGCAAAAATAGCGATGCCACCAAGAGAAGGAGTGCTTTCGGTATGAGACCTTCGCTCATCAGGTTCATCGGTCAGATTTTTTTTCTTAGCTATATTTATTATTGACGGAATTGCGAAGTACGTCAATGTAAAAGCTGTAAGAAAACTTAAAATAATGTCATACATCAGTCAAGGGTGTTTTTGAAATGCGGTTCGTTTTCTTTAAAGCAAGACTCAAAATTATTATAATATCAGCAAAAAGAAAAGCTTATTTTAGACATATGTGTCAAAACCATGCCTTAATGCTTAAAACACTAGGGTCAAATCTGCAAATTCTTTTTTATTAGAAAGAGGAGTCGTCAACCGAATCCAGCCAGGTTTTAATATCTCCAATTATTGACTCAACACAACCATCTTCAAAAGGAGATTTTAGGTTTGCCAGTGCCACAAGTTCGAGAAATGACTTGCTTCCCCCGGCTTTGCATAACCGGATATAATCAGTCCAAGCAGATTCATGGTTTTGGCGATCTTTTTTCCAAAACTGGAAAGCACAAATTTGTGCTAAAGTATAATCGATATAATAAAAAGGAGTGGTGAAAATATGGTTTTGTCTTTGCCAAAAACCACCTTTTTTCAAAAAAGCATTTCCATCATTATCGCGGTGAGGCAGGTATTTTTTTTCTATAACTTTCCAGGCCTGATTACGTTCAGCGGGACTTACCTCAGGGTTTTCATAAACGAAATGCTGGAATTCATCAACAGCAACACCATAGGGTAGAAAGAGTATTGCTCCGGATAGATGAGCAAATTTGTATTTATCAGTATCCTCTTTAAAAAATAAATTCATCCAGGGCCATGTAAAAAACTCCATGCTCATCGAATGAATTTCACAAGCTTCAAAAGTAGGCCAATTGTATTCATTCAAACCAATATCGCGACTTGTAAACACCTGAAATGCGTGGCCGGCTTCGTGAGTAAGTACATCAATATCACCACTTGTGCCATTGAAATTGGAAAAAATATAAGGCGATTTGTAATCGGGAATATAAGTACAGTATCCGCCAGTCGCTTTTCCTTCTTTGTTTACCAAATCCATCAGATTGTTGTGCCGCATGAAGTCAAAAAATGTAGCGGTTTCTTCTGAAAGTTCTTTATACATTTTTCCGGCGTTTTCAACAATCCATTCAGGTGTTCCCTTTGGTTTGGGGTTTCCGCTGGCAAAGCGGAAGCCTTCGTCGTAATATTTTAGGGTTTCAACGCCAATTCTTTTTTTCTGCCGCTCATACAATTCAGAAGCGATGGGGACAATAAATTCTTCGACTTGTTTTCTGAAATTAGCAACCATTTTGGCATTGTAATCCGAACGGGTCATTCTGGCATAGCCTAGTTCGATAAAATTTTTATAACCAAGTTTTTGGCCGATGTTGTGCCGCAATTTCACCTGTTTGTCAAAAATTTCTTCAACAGTTTTGGAATGCTTAGCGTAAAAACCCCATTTAGCAATTGAAGCTTCTTTTCGGGTTTGCCGTTCTTTTGAGGATTCTAATGGCGACAAAGTCGGCAAAGTATACTTTTCACCATTGAAAATAATTTCAGCAGAAGCTTTAATTTTTACATATTCACTGGTCAATTTATTCTCTTCTTTCAGATCTTCGAGAATTGTTGGTTTAAAAGTTTTAAGGCTGAGCTCTGCAATGACAAAAAGTTGATTTCCCCATTTTTTTTCTAATTCCTTTCGAAAACGGGAATTGAGCAAAAGTCCATAAAATTTATTGGTCAATGCCTCTACCGTTGGATTGTTGTCATCGAAAAAATTATTTTCTTCTTCAAAAAAAGGGTCTTTTGTGTTGATCGTGTGACGGACATGGCAAATATTATACATCGTGGAATACTTCTGCCGAAGGTGGTTTATCTTTTCAAATAATCGGTCTTGTTCTTCGAAATTATTGGCAGCTTCAAAGTCATTGAGGTAATGATTATACTGTTCCTCAAAGGATTCCATTGCCGGTCTTTGGTATTGAAAATGATCAAACTTCATGAATCGAGTTATTTAGGGGATGATTTGAATTTAAGCCTGGTTCTAAAAAAAATGGCGATTTATTTCTTAAACGGTGACAAGCTTGTTTTAGATTGAAATATTTGAAAGAAAAAAGGATGTCTGATAAAATCGGACAAAAATATACAAATAGCAGAGGACTAAAAATACAATTGTTTAATATTTGAGTCAAGCATATTTTTATATTCGACATCCGTCTACCAAAACCATTTTACGCATCTTTATCATAACAAGCGGTTTTTCGCTTTCTTTTCTTAAATTTGTGGGAATTTTTTAAAACGAGCACGAAGGTAATCAATGGACTTAAAATCCCAGATCAATTTAGAGAAGCTTCCCAAGCATATTGCAATCATAATGGATGGCAATGGCCGATGGGCGAAGCAACATGGGAAGCCACGGGTATTTGGGCATCGCAATGGTGTGAAATCGGTTCGGGAAACTACTGAAGCAGCAGCCGAATTGGGAGTGGAGTATTTGACCCTTTATGCGTTCTCTACTGAAAACTGGAACCGGCCTCAATTTGAAATCAATGCTTTAATGACCTTGCTTGTTGAGACTTTGAGAAAGGAAATTGATACTTTGAATAAAAATAACATTCGCTTGCAAGCGATTGGAGATTTGAGTAAACTTCCGGAAAAAACCTACAAAGCGTTGATGGAAGGAATTGAGGCAACAAGTCAAAACAGTAGAATGACTTTAGTGTTGGCGCTTAATTATAGTGCAAGATGGGAAATATTAAATGCCACAAAAATATTGGCAGAAGAAATAAACAAAAAACAACTGACCCCGGCTGATATAAATGAGAAGACTTTTGAAAATGCTTTAAGTACACATGGAATGCCTGATCCCGAACTGTTGATCCGAACTAGCGGAGAAACACGAATCAGTAATTTTTTACTCTGGCAAATCGCTTATGCAGAGTTGTATTTTACATCGATATTTTGGCCGGAATTCCGAAAAAATAATCTTTATGAAGCAATTCTTGATTTTCAAAAAAGAGAGCGTCGTTTCGGAAAAACCAGCGAACAACTTGCTTAATTATCCGCAACTTGAAATAATTAAAGATTTTTAGCGGTCTTTTTTCTAAAAAAATCAGGTAAATATCTTTTTCTTTTTGAAGAATTGGGAAAGGTAAAGTTTTGTATTAAAGTGTTAAAAATAATTTGTCGGCTATTTTTATACAACCATTGTTAAATAGGCGACTTCTTTATTATCGTAAACTAGTATTTTAAAGCAACGAACCTAAAACCCGGGTCGTTCTTTTTGGGTAAAATATTAAGACTACACAAACTAATTTATATAGATGAGACAGACATTGACTTATTTTATTTTCATCATTGTTTTTTTAATTCCATCCTTTGCTTTTTCACAGACAAATGATTCGATTCCTATTATTGAATACGCAGAACCAAAAGATTATGAAATTGGTGGAATCAAAGTAACTGGTGCAAATTACAGTGACGATAATGCAATTATTGCTATCGCAGGATTGAAAGTTGGAGATAAAATTAGAATACCCGGAGAAGATGTTTTTCGAGCAATCAAGGCTTTATGGAAATTGCGTTTATTTGTTGATATTCAGGTTTATCAGGAAAAAACGATTGGTGATGTTGTATTTCTTGAAATTGAAGTTCAGGAACGTCCCCGACTTTCTCGCCATTCATTTAAGGGAGTTAAAAAATCAGTTCATGATGATCTCAATGACGAAGTCAATAAGTATTTGCTTAAAGGAGGCATCGTGACTGAGAATGTCAAAACTAACGCTATAAATGCCATTGGGGATTATTATAAAGGGAAGGGATACCTTGATGTTCATATTAACGCTGTGGAAATTCCTGATGAAAAGATTGTAAACTCCGTTAGGATTGAATTTGATATTAAAAAAGGAAAGCGTGTCAAAATTCAGGATATTGTTTTTGTAGGTAACGATAATGTGAAATCCAGAAAGCTGCTCAAAAAGATGGAGAATACGCACAAAAAGTCTAAGCTATTTTCTAAGTCAAAATTTTTGAGAAAAGACTTTGATGCGGATCTTGCCGGTATAATTGCCTTTTATAATACAATTGGATATAGGGATGCGACAATAATTAATGATACAGTATGGCGAGAAAAAGACGGGGATTTAAAACTTCATATTAATATTCATGAAGGAAATCGGTACTTTTTCAGAAATATAAACTGGAAAGGAAATTCTATTTATACTTCTGAAACACTCTCGCAGGTGCTTGGAATTGAAAGTGGAGAAGTCTATAATCAGGAATTATTAGAAACTCGCCTGAGTTTCAGTATGGACGGGCGGGATATCAGCACATTATATATGGACAACGGGTATTTGTTTTTTCAAGTAGATCCGATCGAAACGTCAATCGTCGACGATTCTATTGATCTGGAGATCCGAATTTTTGAAGGCCCCCAAGCTACAATTGACCGGGTAGTTATAAAAGGGAATGACCGAACCCACGAGCATGTTATCCGAAGAGAATTGCGTACACAGCCAGGACAAAAGTTTAGTAGAACGGATATCATACGTTCACAAAGGGAAATCATAAACCTGGGTTATTTCAACCCGGAGGCTCTTGAGATTAATACACCGGTCAATCCTCAAAGAGGAACAGTTGATATCGAATATACTGTGGAAGAGAAACCTTCTGATCAATTGGAGCTTTCGGCAGGTTGGGCTGGCCAGGGGCGTGGAGTGATTGGAACATTGGGGGTGTCTTTTAACAATTTCTCACTTCGTAATATATTTAATAAAGAATCCTGGAGTCCTTTGCCTCAAGGAGATGGACAAAAACTTTCACTCCGAGCACAGACCAACGGTAAATTTTACCAATCTTACAATATTTCTTTTACGGAGCCTTGGCTAGGAGGTAAAAAACCGAATTCTTTTTCTGTTTCTGGTTTCTTTAATAAATTTGCCTACGGCGAGAAGGAGTTTTCTAATTATGAGAAATTTGTAATCGCTGGAGGGTCTGTTTCTTTAGGAACAAGGCTTAAATTTCCTGATGATAATTTCATTTCTCAAACAACTCTTACGCTTCAAACCCTTTCTCTTCAAAACTGGAGTCGAGGTCTTTTCATAACAGAAGATGGAGTAGTCGTCAGGGATGGCGATTACTATAATTTTAATATCAACCAAACAATTATTCGAAGTACAATTAGTGATCCGTTGTTTCCTACAAATGGGTCTAGATTTTCACTTTCAGTTCAGTTGACTCCGCCGTATTCTCTGTTTAATAAGGATAAAGACTATTCGGATATCTCTGTTAATGAAAAATTTAAATTTTTAGAATACCACAAATGGCGATTTAATGCTGAATGGTATACCCAACTCATTGGCAAACTTGTGTTAAAAGTAGGAGCTAAAATCGGAATGATTGGCGCTTATAATCCTGAAATTGGAATACCTCCTTTTGAACGATTCCAACTTGGCGGTGATGGTTTTGCTAACCAACAATTTGGAGGATATACCGGAGTTGATTTGATTTCTTTACGTGGTTATGAAGTCGAGGATATTGAAGCCAATATTTATAGAGAAACTATTGTTGCTACACCGTTATTTAATAAATTTACGATGGAGCTTCGTTATCCGATTTCATTAAATCCAAGCGCTACAATTTATGTGCTTACTTTTGTGGAGGGTGGTAATGCATTCCGCAATTTTAGAGACTATGATCCTTTTGACCTTTATCGCTCTGCCGGTGGGGGGTTGAGAGTTTTCTTACCTATGTTTGGTACTCTTGGATTTGATTACGGATTTGGTTTTGACAAACCAGACAACGGGGGCAGTATATTTCAGAATTATGGTAGATTTAGCATTATCTTAGGTTTTGAACCTGAATAATAAGATATAAAGATATTTTCCTTTTTACCTCCTCTTAATAATATAAAGAGGAGGTTTTTTTTGTTTTTATAAATTCAGCCAACCTTTTATATAATCTGGGGCTCTTTTTTGTGAGATCTTCGAGAAATATTCTTCAGTACATTAGAAAGGTAAGGGTGAAGGTTAGCCACTTTACGTGTTTCGTTAAATTAAGTTCAACAAATTATTGGAGATCAAATTGATCTTATTTAACTGACCTTTCGCAGGTCAAAATTTAGGATGTTTGAAAAAAAATATTAAAAGGGGTGAGATTTTGCTAGATTAGGAATTTAAATCCAAATATTCCAGCAAGATGAAACACCCAGCAATTTTAGACATCTACAGTGATTTCCTGTTAAGTTCTTTCACATTGGTGACAGCAACAGGATTATCACAAATGCTTGATAATGGATACAGTCATGACCAAATCAGTCGATTTTTAGCTCAACAAAAGTTTACGCAAAAGGACTTCTGGAAAATGGTCAAAAATATCATACGCAAAGTCGAAAGAGACGATGCTGTTTTAGCCGTAGACGATGTGATCATGGAAAAACCCCATTCAACGGAGAATGACATTATTTCCTGGCATTGGGACCACGCCAAAAGCCGCAGCGTCAAAGGCATCAACATTTTGAACTTTTTGTATCATTCTGTGCTACCCAACGGTGAGAGTATATCGATACCGGCATCGTTTGAGATCATAGAGAAGACCGAGCAATTCTATGATGAAAAAACCAAAAAAGTAAAGCGACGCAGTTCCATTACAAAGAATGAATTGTTGAGAGATCGCTTACGTACTTTGGTTCAACTCAACCGCTTAAAGTTCAAATATGTGGTCTGGGACACTTGGTTTTCCTCAAAAGAGAATTTCGAGTATGTATATTACAAGCTCAAAAAACGCTTCGTCGGTGCGCTTAAATCCAACCGTACCGTGGCTTTGAGTAAAGAAGCTAAACTTCAGGGTAAGTTTGCCAGGGTCGATGATCTGGAACTACAACCTAACCGCACTTACAAAGTTTGGGTCAAGGGCTTAAGTTTTGAAGTCCTGCTCATCAAACGAGTCTTTACAAACAAAGACGGTTCAAGCGGCGAATTGTATCTGGTGACTAACGACCTGACCTTATCTGATGAGGGCATCTCTACAATCTATGAAAAAAGATGGAACGTAGAGGTCTTCCACAAATCACTCAAACAAAATGCAGGTTTGGAAAAATCGCCAACCAAGTATGAGTTAACCCAGTCCAATCACATCTTTGCATCCATGATTGCATTTTGTAAACTTGAATTACTCAAGTTGAAAGAAAATGCCAATCACTTTGCATTGAAATCCAGACTGTATCTGAAAGCTATCAAAGCTGCTTTTGCTGAGTTGCAACGATTGAAACAGTATCAACCATTGCTAAATGAAGCTCAGCAGCAAACTATCCCTCTTTTGGGATAGCTGTTATAAAAAAAAATCTTTTATCAAAATCTTTCGCGTGCGAAAGGTCAGTTATTTAATTAAGTTTTGAAACTGACAAAACAAAAAAATAATTCCGTCAAGGAAGGCAATTGGGAACCGGTTTTGCACTAGCAGCCGGTTACTTTTTTTGTTCGAAACAATGCTTCAGGCGTTTTAAATCAGTGAGTTGTTGTTTTTTCATTGGCCCTTTTACAAATGGTGCGGCAAGGTTAAAAAGATATGGTTTGAGGTTTACTTTAACTTCAGCAATTAGTTTTGTGGAATCACCCTGGTTTAGAAAACGAAGATTTAAAGTCGTTTCCATGTTTTTATGGGAAAGCTGAGTTTTTAAGCTTTTGCCAACCTCATGAGAAAGAACCTCTTCCCGCACTTCAAATTTGCCCTCCTTATCTTTGTATAAATGAATTCCGATACTCCCAACTTTTCTTGCTTTTCCACTAAGTGGTTTAAATTTTTCAAAGCCATCAACCCAATGAGGTAGATTTTTTGGATTTATAGTAAATTGATAAACTTCCTTTACCGGTTTATTGATGATTATTTCAGATTGAAATTTCATGAAAGGGTTGAGTCAGAAAGACAGTTGAGTCAGAAAGACATTAGCTTAAAAAAAAATATTGTTTGCGTCGAAATTTAGAATTATTATCCAGATATATATAAATAAAAAAACCTTTTTGAGATCAGAAAGCCATTGACCTCAAAAAGGATTTATTTTAATGCAAAAAAATCGTTAATCGTAAGTCTGCTTGACTTCAATGATTTCATAAGCTTCAATGACATCTTCTACTTTGATGTCGTTAAAGTTTTTAATTGTCACACCACATTCCATTCCATTTTTGACTTCTTTAACATCGTCTTTAAATCGCTTTAATGAGCTGATTTCGCCAACAGCATTTTCCTTTATTGGGAAAACAACAATGCCATTTCGTACTATTCGAATATGAGAATTACGGTTGATTTTGCCTTCCTGGACATAGCAACCGGCAATGGTTCCAATCCGGCTAATTTTATAAACTTCACGGACTTCAAGCTGAGCAACGATTTTTTCTTCTTTGGTAGGCTCAAGCATACCCTCAATTGCCATTTTTATTTCTTCGATAGCTTCGTAAATAATTGAATAAGTTTTGATTTGAACACCTTCTCGTTCAGCAAGTTTACGAGCTCCGAGTGATGGTCTAACCTGGAATCCAATAATTATCGCATCCGAAGCTGAAGCAAGCAAAACATCTGATTCGATTATCTGACCAACAGCTTTGTGAATTACATTTACCTGAACCGTTTCGATTGATAGTTTGATCAAAGAATCTGCAAGGGCCTCGATAGAACCATCCACGTCACCTTTAACAATAAGGTTAAGTTCTTTAAATGTTCCTAAAGCAAGACGACGCCCGATTTCATCAAGACTAATTCGTTTGCTTGCCCTATTGGCTTGCTCCCTAGAAATTTGTGAACGTTTAGATGCAATTTGTCGTGCTTCCTGTTCGGTTTCCGTTTCTTTGAAGATTTCTCCGGCCTGTGGGGCACCGCTCAAACCAAGTATTAAAACGGGTTGTGAAGGTCCAGCATCTTTGATTTTTTTACCTCGCTCATTAAACATGGCCTTAATTTTTCCTGAGTGACCACCTGCAACAATTGGATCACCGATGCTTAGCGTACCGTTTTGAACCAAAACTTTGGTTACAAAACCTCGCCCTTTATCTAAAGAAGCTTCGACAACGGTTCCAGTGGCCAGTCTTTTTGGATTAGCTTTTAATTCGAGCATTTCAGCTTGTAAAAGAATTTTTTCAAGCAAATCATCGACGTTGGTCCCCATTTTTGCTGAAATATCCTGCGATTGATAATCACCACCCCAATCTTCTACAAGCATGTTCATTGAAGCCAGTTCTTGTTTTATTCGTTCAGGTTGTGCACCTTCTTTATCAATTTTGTTTATAGCAAATACGATCGGCACCCCTGCAGCCTGAGCATGACTTATGGCTTCTTTTGTTTGAGGCATGATATTATCATCTGCAGATATTATCACTACAGCAATATCGGTAACTTTGGCACCTCTGGCACGCATTGCAGTAAAGGCTTCGTGACCGGGAGTATCGAGAAAAGTAATTGGTTTTTTCTCTTCTCCGGCAAAAACTTCATAAGCACCGATGTGCTGGGTAATTCCGCCGGCTTCTCCGCCCATTACATTTGCACTTCGGATATAATCTAAAAGCGATGTTTTCCCGTGATCGACGTGTCCCATGACAGTTACGATCGGTGCACGTAGTTTGAGATCTGCAGGATCATCGATGATTTCTTCTTCGTCTTCAACTTGGTCTTCAGCACTAATAAATTCAACTTCGTGATTGAATTCTTCAGCAACTAACTCAATGATTTCAGCATCAAGCCGTTGGTTGATTGACACAATTACACCAAGATTTAAGCAAGTGGTGATAACTTCCGTAACTGAAACGTTCATCAAACTTGCTAACTCGGAAACGGAAACAAATTCGGTGAGTTGTAATTTTCCAGTTTCTTTTTCTGCTTCTATCAATTCTTGTTTTTCGCGGTGGCGATCACGATTATCTCTTCGCAGTTTTTGCCGTTTTTTCTTACCGCCTCCAGAAATACGAGCCATTGTTTGTTTAATCTTCTCGTCTATCTCTTTTTTAGAAACTTCTTTAACTTCATCTCTACGAGAAATTCTACCTCCAGATCTTGACCCCTGACCGGAAGGCCTTGAGCGTCCCCTTGAGTCATTGGATGGGGCATTTATTGTAGACACTTTTTTGCGAGTGCGTTTTCTTCGTGGTCGGACTTCATCTTTTCGGCTAGCTTCTGATTTTTTGTCTGTCGTTTTTTTATCTGTCTTTAATTGGGGAGCTTCTTCTTTCTTCTTCTTCTTTTTCTTTTCTTTTTTAAGCTTATCAGCATCGATTTTACCTAAAATTTTAAGTCCCTTAAGTTGAGGAGTCTTAGCTCTAAGCAATTCATTAGGGTCTGTAGTTTCATCAGGTGTTTCATCAACAGGCTCAACACTATCCTCAACTACTTCGGCTTCCGCTTCTTTTTTCTGTTCTGGTTTTTTGGCAACAACGTCTTCTTTTACAGGCGTTTTGTCTTCAATGATCTCTACTATCTCCTCTTTTTCTACTTTTTTCTCCGTTTCTGGTTTGGACTGCTTAGGTGGATTAAGATCAATTTTACCTTTAATTGTTAAACCAACTTTAGGCTTATCTTCAACCTTTATTTCCGGTTGTTCAGGAGCAGCAGTTTCTTCTGCTAACTTTTCAGGTTTTGGTGGAGTAACAATTTCGGGTTTAGGAGGAGGCGGAGCGACTTTATTTTCTGTTTTAGCAACAATATGAGGTGGAGTTTCCTCTTTTTTTAGGACCGGTCGAGTACCAATAATAAGCTTATCTGCTTGTTCTTTAATGGCAATGGATTTTTGAAACTCTTTAAGGAGTTCCATTTCCATTTCATCGGAAATTTTAGCTGTAGGTTTGTTTTCTATGTCAAAACCACTCTTGACGAGGTGTTCGACAATAGTAGTAGTTCCTACATTTAATTCTTTCGCTATCTTAACTAAACGTTTTGCCATTCTGATTTTTTTCTTCCGCTGGGTCAGAAATTGTTAATTGATAGACAAAAGCTTTTCCGATAAGTATCTCTATTTGTTACATAATTAAAGTCAACTTTTAGTGATAATTAAAAAACTCATCTTAAAAAAGCATTTGCCATTAATTTAAAAATGAAGCAGGATCAATAAAAAGAGATCATGTCTTTCATTTTTCAAATATGCCGCAAATTTAAAGGAAAACTAACTATTCCTTGCACTTTGCGATAAAAAACAATTCAAAAAGGTTAAAAAGCTAAAATTAGTTCCTTAAACTCTCTGAATTAAGACTTTTAAAAACGATAACAAACCTAAATTTATTTGTCATCACTGAATTCTGCACTTAGAATTTTTAATACATCTGATACAGTCTCTTCCTCAAGGTCAGAACGTCGGACCAATTCTTCTTTACTCAAATCAAGTACACTTCTCGCCGTATCACAACCAATGTTCTTAAGGGATTCAATAATCCAAGCTTCAATTTCATCTTTGAATTCATCCAAATCGACATCGTCAATTTCCAATTCATCATTATTTCTAAATACATCAAGCTCAAAACCAGTCAATTTACTGGCTAGTTTAATATTGGTTCCTCCTTTTCCGATTGCAAGAGAAACCTGATCAGGTTCAAGATAGACGGCAGCCCGTTTGCTTTCCATATCCAGATCAATCTTCGTTACTTTTGCAGGTGTCAAAGCTCTTTGTATAAAAAGGGTGATATTATTGGTAAAGTTTACGATATCAATATTTTCATTTTTTAACTCTCGAACAATACCGTGGATTCTTGATCCCTTCATACCTACACAAGCACCTACAGGATCGATACGGTCATCGTAAGATTCAACAGCTACTTTTGCTCTTTCACCAGGCATTCTGACGATTTTTTTCACAGTGATTAAACCATCTTCTATTTCAGGAACTTCCTGTTCTAACAATTTTTCAAGGAAAGTACTATCCGTTCGTGAAACGATAATCACCGGAGAGTTATTTTTCATTTCTACTTTGCGAATTATCCCTTTTATCATATCCCCCTTTCTAAAAAAATCGCCTTTAATTGCTTCATTTCGGGGAAGGATAAGTTCATTACCGGTAGAGTCATCCAAAATAAGGATTTCTCTTTTCAAAATCTGATGCACTTCACCAAGCACAATTTCTCCGATTCGTTCGGAGTATCGTTTAAATACATCGTCTTTTTCAAGCTCCATGATTCTGGAGATGAGCGTTTGGCGAGCAGCCATTATCGAGCGTCTTCCAAAATCTTCAAGAAATAATTGTTCGTAGCATTCTTCACCAATTTCGTAATCTTCATCAATACTAAGGGCTTCAGAAATAGATATTTGTGCACGATCATCGAGAACCTCACCATCCGGGACGATTTCGCGAACGCGCCAAAGTTCAAGGTCACCTTTTTGAGTATTTACGATGACATCAAAATTTTCATCTGATCCAAATTTCTTTCTAATCAATGTACGGAAAACATCTTCCAATACACGAACCATGGTCGGACGGTCAATATTTTTACCTTCTTTAAAATCCGAAAAGGTTTCAACTAAGTTCATGTTTTTTAAGTTTGAATATGAATGAATTAGTTTTTATTGTTTTATCGTTTAAAAGCAATCTTTACTATTGTTTTATTTATTTCAGCAAAAGGTATTTCAGTTTCAACGACTTGCATTTTCTTTTTCTTACCTTCTTTCACTTGTATTTTTTCTTCAATGTATAACTTGGCATCATCGGCTTTAAGTAATACACCAGTTTTTTTCGTTTTATCGTTCAAAGAAACTTCTACTTTGCGGCCAACGTTTTTTTGATACTGTCTCAAAAAAAGTAGCGGCCTACTCACTCCTGGAGAGGAAACTTCCAGAATGTATTTTTCTCCAAGCCATTTGTTTTCATCAATATGCTTTTCTAAATACCGGCTAATTTTACGGCATTTTTCAAAATTCATATTTGAGTCGCTGTCAATAAACACTTCAAGTTTATTGTTTGCATGAAGCTTACTTTCAACCAAAAAACAGTCTGCAAACTCTTCTTCTTTCAGTTTTTCCTGCAATAAGGATTCTATTTTGTGCTCAATCACTGCTTTTGTTTTCTGCCTATAAATAAAAAGAGGGAACTTGGTGTTCCCTCCCTTTGAGTAGAAAGTTCTGCAAATCTACGTTTTATTATTAGAATATGCAATTTTAAAGGGCTCATTCTGTTGAGTAACATCCATTAAGCTTTTAAAGTTTCAATAAATATTGAAAATACCTTGTACTTTGTAAACTTAGCTTTTATATCTTTGTTGAAGCTTTGAAAATCAAGGGAATCAAATATGCAAACTGACAATTTATTACAAAGAGCCTTAAATCTGGAATTTCTAAGTGCTGAAGAAGGCGTTTTTCTTTTTGAAAATGCTTCAACGGCTGAGTTGATGTACGTGGGGAATAAACTCCGGCAGCATCATGTACCTGGCAATATCGTGACCTGGATCATTGATCGCAATTCTAACACTACGAATGTTTGCATCGCCAATTGCAAGTTTTGCAATTTTTATCGCCGCCCAGGCCATGAAGAATCGTACACAACTTCGATCGAAGAATACAAACAGAAAATTGAGGAAACCTTTGCATTTGGAGGAGAACAATTACTTTTACAAGGAGGCCATCATCCGGATTTGGGGTTGAAATATTATTGCGATTTGTTCAAAGAACTAAAATCACTTTTTCCAAATTTAAAGCTTCATGCTTTGGGGCCACCTGAAATTGCGCATATTACAAAACTTGAAAACTCAGCACATATAGATGTTTTAAAAGCCTTAAAAGAATCAGGGTTGGACTCACTTCCCGGTGCAGGTGCAGAAATTCTGGATGACAGAGTGCGCCGTTTAATTTCCAAAGGAAAGTGTGGAGGTCAGGAATGGCTGGATGTTATGCGAGCTGCTCACCAATTAGATATTACGACTTCGGCGACTATGATGTTTGGGCATATTGAAACGAACCTGGAAAGGATGCAACATTTTGTAGCATTAAGACATGTCCAGACTGAAAAACCAAAGCATGCAAAAGGGTTTCTGGCTTTTATCCCCTGGCCATTTATGGATGAAGGAACTATTTTGAAAAAAATCAAAAGAGCCCGCAATACTTGTACCGGTGACGAATATATCCGGATGATCGCAATGAGCCGAATCATGTTGCCTAATATTACCAACGTTCAAGCATCGTGGTTGACCGTAGGAAAGCCAACCGCGCAATTGTGCTTGCATGGCGGAGCGAACGACTTTGGCAGTATTATGATTGAAGAAAATGTCGTTTCCGCAGCTGGTGCTGCCTTCCGTTTCACAGCTGATGGAATTCAACAAGCTATTGTTGATGCAGGTTATGAGCCAAAACTACGAAACCAGCAATACGAATTTCGAACGTTACCCGAAAATATGCGGCAGCAAGAATTGGATCACAACACAATGATTGTAGATTAAATGTTGTACGATCAAATTCAGGAGACGGTCACTTTTATCCGTCAAAAGACGCTTTTTCAACCACAATTTGGCATTATCCTCGGAACAGGTTTGGGAAATCTCACTGAAGAGATTGAAATTGAATATGAGATTGATTTTGCTGCCATTCCGCACTTTCCGGTTTCCACTGTTGAAAGCCATAAAGGTAAGCTCATCTTTGGAAAATTAGCTGGTAAAAACATCGTCGCCATGGCAGGGCGCTTCCATTATTACGAGGGTTATTCGATGCAGCAGGTGACTTTTCCAATTCGTGTTTTGAAATTTTTAGGAATTGAAAAACTCATGATTTCTAATGTTTCAGGAAGCACCAATCCGGACTATGAAGCGGGAGATATTGTTTTTTTAAAAGATCACATCAACCTTCAACCTGAAAATCCGCTTAGTGGAAAAAATGACGAACGGCTCGGCCCTCGTTTCCCCGATATGCTTCAAACCTATGATAGAAATCTGAATGCAAAAGGTTTGGAAATTGCAAAACAAAATGGAATTCGTGCTCACGAAGGTGTTTATGTGGCCTTGCAAGGACCTAACCTGGAAACACCCGCAGAATATAATTTTATCAATATTATCGGTGGTGACTTAGTTGGGATGTCAACTGTTCCGGAGGTAATTGCCGCAAAACATATGAGCTTGCCAGTGATGGTGCTTTCAGTGGTTTCCAACAAGTGTTTTCCGATTGAAACGATCACTGAAACTACTTTGGAAGAGGTCATTGCTTTGGCCAAAATAGTCGAACCCAAAATGAGGTTGATCATCCGAGAATTGATTAAATAACTATAATTTATCCTTTTTGAAGTACCACAACTGCCATTGTTCTAATGTCATTTACATTCACCGTTTTGAAAGGATCAAAGAAACTCAAACTATGTTTGTTCATTAAGGTATTTAAATACTCCCTGTCCAAAAGGTATCTGGTTGAACGGTCAGGAATGAAGTAGACATCATCGTATAAATGTTTTGCCAGATGCGCCAAAGTATGCTTGGTCGTCATGCGGATAAACAGAATTCCATTGGGTTTTAAAACACGTATCAATTCTTCAAATAGTGCAGTGAACTGATCCCTGTCTTTTGAAAAATGGAGGACAGCAGAACTTATAATGAAATCAAAATGATTCTCAGAAAAAGGAATCTTCTCTAAATCTGCAACGCTAAACCGATCAGGATCAAAACCTGGATTCCAGTTTGAGCTATTTTCTTTTGCTTTTTGAATAGCCTCTTTATTTTTATCAATGCCATAAATTTCAAAATTCTTTCTTACAAAAAATTCACTATTCCTTCCATCGCCACAACCAGCATCCAGAATTTGCATATTCGGTTTTACCCTGCCTTTCATGATTTGATCCAACAGATAAATATCCATTTTGCCGATTTTTTCAAGCATGATCTTTTTTTCTCTTTAATATTTTTGTAGAAACTATTTTGCCGGGATGCCCTCTTTTTAGAGAAATTGATATTTATTAAAAGACCAACGGAGTACCTTTTAACCAATCCTTTTCGGTCACTTCAACACCATTGATTTTATCGGTATCCCAATCCTGCGCAATTTTCCATTTTCCGTTTTCTTTTTTCAAAAGGACATGAAAACGGCCGTAACTATTCATTTCTTTGCCATTTTTTTGATAGGTGACATTGTAATAGCCGACTTCGTAAGAAAGTTCGGGAGTCGTTTTTCGATGTTCAAACCAAAGCTCAATCGTTCTTTGGTCACCTTTTTCTTTATTGGCTTTGAAACGCGCTGAAATTTGATTTTTATATTCATTGCCAACGCGGATATTCCAGGGTGTTACTCTGATGACATCGTCGGTATGTAAGGCGTTGAAAGTTTCAGCATCCTGAGAGGAATAAGATTCACAGAAAGGTTTCCAGACTTCGCGGTTGATCTCTTTTTGAATTAAAGTGTCCGTTGATTGAGCAGTTGAAAGAATGGTAAAAAGAGAAAAACAAAGAAGTAATAATTTTTTAAGATAAGGCATATCAATCAATTTTGGTTTGAACTAAAAGCGTTTTAAAAAGTTGAAAGAAGGATAAAAATGCGAGTTGTAATAAATTGATTTGTATTGTTGAAAATACAAAATTTAAATAATTCAATAACATTTTAGATCATTTAGGTTTCGCCATATTCTTTCCGTATTTTTGCAAATTGTTTTAATTCAAATGAATTCTATTCTTATTCAATGAAAGTGAAGGTTAAAAAATCGAAGATTAGCGAAAATGGATCATCAATAAATGGTTATATCGATGTCATAGGCGCTCGAGTTCATAATTTAAAAGAAATTGATGTGCGGATTCCTCGCAATCAATTTGTTGTAATTACCGGAATTAGTGGCAGTGGAAAATCGTCCCTGGCATTTGATACGATTTATGCAGAAGGGCAACGACGTTATATGGAAACTTTTTCAGCCTATGCCCGCCAGTTTATAGGAGAAATGGAACGACCGGATGTTGAAAAAATAAATGGTCTGAGCCCTGTTATTTCAATTGAACAGAAAACTACCGGAAAAAATCCACGCTCTACGGTTGGGACGATCACCGAGGTTTACGATTTTATGCGATTGCTGTTTGCTCGTATCGGCGAAGCGTATTCCTACATCACCGAAAAGAAGATGGTGCGATACAACGAAGAGCAAATGATCGACCATATTTTTCAACACTTTTTAAATAAAAAAACACTTTTACTCGCTCCATTTGTCCGAGCACGTAAAGGACATTACCGCGAGTTATTTGAACAGATTCGAAAACAAGGATACACCAAAGTGAGGATTGACGGTGAGGTGGTGGACATCACTCCCGGAATGCAAATCGATCGTTATAAAACACACGATATTGAAGTTGTGGTTGATCGTTTGAAAATCGCAGAAGACCGAAGGGATCGGCTCAATACTTCTTTGCAAACTGCCTTGAAAATGGGCAACGGATTGATCATGATGATGGATAGCGAATCCAATGAAGTATTTCCGTACAGCAAACATTTGATGGATGCTGAAACCGGAATTTCTTACGAAGAACCTTCTCCAAATGCGTTCTCTTTTAACTCTCCTTATGGTGCCTGCCCAACTTGCAAAGGACTTGGTTTGGTACACAAAGTAGATATGGAAAAGGTGATTCCGGATGATACAAAAAGTATCAATGATGCTGGAATTGCGCCATTTGGAGAAGTCCGGGACAATTGGACTTTCAAACAATTGAGAGCAATTGCTAAAAAATATACTTTCACTTTTGCAACTCCAATTAAGGAAATTCCAGAGGAAGCTTTGAATACCATTTTGAATGGTGGAAATGATAGCTTCGATGTAAATCTTCAATACAGCAAACACGATTTTACTTACAATCTTGCTTATGAGGGTTTAGTGAACATGCTCAGCCGATGGTACAATGACTCAACTTCCGATAAAATCCGACGCTGGTCAGAAGATTTTATGACAATTGATACTTGCCCGGAATGTAACGGTCAAAGGCTTAAAAAGGAATCTTTGCATTTTAAATTAGCAGAAAAAAATATCGCTGATTTGGCGGACATGGATATCTCGGAACTTGGTGTTTGGATGAGTGATGTCGATCAACATTTAAACGAAAGGCAACTCGCTATTGCAAAAGATGTTTTGAAAGAAATTCGATTGCGAATTGGCTTTTTATTACACGTTGGCCTCGATTATTTATCATTAAATCGTCCTGCCAGAACCTTATCAGGCGGAGAATCTCAGCGTATCCGCCTGGCTACTCAAATTGGCTCACAACTGACAGGAATCACCTATATTCTTGACGAGCCAAGCATTGGTTTGCACCAAAGAGATAATCAGAGACTAATTGAATCTCTGCGAGATTTGACCCATATCGGAAATACGGTCATTGTTGTAGAACATGACAAGGATATAATGATGGCTTCTGATTATTTGATTGATTTAGGGCCGGGAGCCGGAAAACATGGCGGTGAGTTAGTAGGAGAGGGGATTCCGAGTGATTTTTTAAATAAGGATACGCTCACCTCAGTTTATTTGAGTGACAAGAAAAAAATTGAAGTTCCTAAAACCAGACGAAAAGGAAATGGTAATTTTCTGGAATTAAAAGGTGCGACTGGTAATAATTTGAAAAAGGTTGGTATAAAAATTCCATTGGGAACACTCATTTGCGTTACAGGAGTTTCGGGAAGTGGAAAATCAACTTTGATCAACGAAACTTTGTATCCGATTTTAAGGCAACATTTTTATAAAAGCCGAAAAAAACCTTTGCCCTATGAAACGATCAAAGGGATAAAACACATTGATAAAGTAATAGAAATTGATCAGTCACCGATTGGTCGAACACCGCGTTCTAATCCGGCAACTTATACCGGAGTTTTTACTGATATCAGAAAAATATTTTCCAGCCTACCGGAAGCAAAAATCCGGGGCTACAAACCTGGACGATTTTCCTTTAATGTAAAAGGAGGGCGTTGTGAAGTTTGCCGTGGAGCAGGAAGGCGTGTGATAGAAATGAATTTTTTGCCCGATGTGATGATAGATTGTGAAAACTGCCTTGGCCGGAGATATAACCGCGAAACACTTGAAATCCTATATAAAGGAAAATCTATCAGTGATGTTTTGGACATGACCGTTTATGAAGCGGTTGAGTTTTTTGAAAAAATTCCAAACATCTTCAGGAGAATGAAAACATTGAGGGAAGTTGGTTTGGGATATATTACCCTTGGCCAGCAAGCGACCACGCTTTCAGGCGGTGAAGCACAACGGGTGAAACTTGCCGAAGAACTTTCCAAACGAGATACGGGAAATACTTTTTATATTTTGGATGAACCAACTACAGGGCTGCATTTTGAAGACATTCGCCAATTGCTCAATGTATTAAACAAATTAGTGGACAAAGGAAATACGGTGATTATTATTGAACATAATATGGATGTAATCAAAATAGCGGATTATATCATTGATGTTGGGCCGGAAGGAGGGAGTCGAGGCGGAAAAATAGTTTGTAGTGGTACTCCTGAAAAGGTTGCAAAACATAAATCAAGTTATACTGCTGATTTTTTAAAAGAAGAACTTTCATAAGATTTCACCTACTTTATAGTTGTCCTGATAAAAAACAGGTAATTAAAAAAGTACTTAAAACGGTTTCTATTTGGATTTTTTTGACTGCGGTTGGGAATTTGGCGAATTTATTAAACTATGATCAATTGATGTTTTTATGCTGAAAGATGGGTTTAGAAGCCCTTTTTTTCTATTTTTAAAGAATCAAACATTATTGATTATCCATGAGAAACCTCGTTAATAGCGCATTCCGATTGTATTGTAAGTATCGGTACAGGCAAATGGAATATTTCATGGAGCATCCATTTGAGGTTCAAAATGCATTATTCAAAAATTTGATCCAATCCGCCAGCCATACCGAATGGGGCAAAAAGCATAATTACAAGTCTATTAAAACGGTTGAAGATTTTCGTAAAAATGTTCCAATTCAGGATTACGAAAGTCACAAACCTTACATTACCCGGATGATGGACGGGGAGAGCGATGTCCTTTGGAGCGGGAAGGTTGAGTTGTTTTCCAAATCATCAGGAACGACCAATGATAAAAGCAAATATATTCCGGTATCTCGTCAAAATTTTAATGGTTGTCACATCAACGGATCTTGGGAAACCCTGGGAATTATGTATGAAAAAATTCCTGATTGTTCGGTTTTTGGTGGAAAAAACTTCCTTATGGCAGGCAACCATGCAAGGTATAAACCAGGCTTGAATACGATTTATGGCGATGTATCCGCATTGATGGTTCGCAATATGCCTAATATTGCAAAGCCATTTTTCGAACCTGATTTTGACATTGTTCTTAGAGATGACTGGGAATCAAAAATCCAGTTGATGGCTGAAATAGCTTGTAGAAAAGATATTGCTTCGCGGATTCGAATGGTGGGCGGCGTTCCGACATGGATTCTCGTTTTCTTTCGCCATATTTTAGAAATTAGCGGTAAGTCAAATATGTTGGAAGTTTGGCCCAACTTTGAAGCTTTTATTCATGGAGGCGTTTCGATGGCTCCGTATTGGGAACAATTCCAGCGATTTTTGCCTTCTCCAAAAGTACGCTATATTGAAGTTTACAATGCTTCGGAAGGATATTTTGCGACCCAGCTCGATCTTGATCAGGATGATATGCTGTTGCTGTTGAAAAATGGAGTTTATTACGAATTTTTGCCAATGGAGGAGTGGCATAAAGAAAACCCCGAAGCCATCTCTTTGGAAGATGTCGAGATTGGAAAAAATTACGCGCTGGTCATTAATACCAATGCCGGGCTTTGGCGCTATCTCATTGGAGATACAGTTATGTTTACTTCAAAATTCCCACATAAAATTAAAATCACGGGGCGAACAAAACAATTTGTAAACGCTTTCGGAGAAGAGGTCATGGTTTCAAATACAGATAAAGCGATTGCGGAGGCATGTCATGAAATGCAAGCCATTATTTCTGAATATACGGTTGCACCAGTTTATTTCAAAGGGTCTGGAAAAGGAGGACATGAATGGTTGGTTGAATTCGAAAAGGAACCAAAAGATCTCAAGGCTTTTAACAAACTTTTAGACCTAAAATTGCAAAAAATCAATTCCGATTACGAAGCAAAACGCTATAAAAATATGGCTTTGGAGCAGCTGCAAATGCGAGCACTTCCGAAAGGGACTTTTTTAAACTGGATGCGTTCAAAAGGCAAATACGGCAATCAAAGCAAAGTTCCTCGCCTTGCCAATGACCGTCAGTATGTTGAAGAAATATTAAGTTTTGTTGCCAAAGCTTAGCCTAAAACCTTACTTTTTTCACGCCAAACAGGTTCTTATAACTTAATCATTTTTTTGGTAATTGTTTCCTGCTCAGTAATGATTTGATAATAATAGACTCCGGTCGATGTTATATCGCCACTTTGTATTGCGAATTGATTGTAGCCCTCTGCAAATGCATTTCTAATAACTTTTATTGGATTTCCTTGGACATCAAATATTTTAAGCTTTACAGTTTGAGCGGTGGGAATATAAAAACTGATGAATGTTTCTTCATGAAATGGATTTGGTTGGTTTTGAAAAAGCTCTGTTTCTAGATTAAACGTATTGTCATAAAATTCAATCTTTAAATCCAATAACTCAAGATTGTTATTATAAGCCTCTGCTTTCAAGCGATTTTCAGTTATTTTGATGAAATCTTCCAAATGACCTTTTTGTATGGATTTGAAGGTTAAATAAAAAAGTGGTTCATCAGAATTATCGATTTGATCTAAATTAAGATTAACCCAGCTTGCTGAAATAATTCCTTCTTGCAATTGGCTAAAACCTAAACTATTTTCATCAAAATCTGACAGGTTTCCTTTTTCAAAGCCTTGAAATTCAAGTGATTCGTTATCAAAACTCAATTCGAATTGAAAGCCTGAAATAGCTTTAAAATCACTGCTCGTAAAAGCTAAACGGGTTTCTTCATCAGCTTTAAATTTTTGATTTTCTATTTTAAAAATGAGTGCTTCATTTATGGTCCTATCCTCGACACTAGTTAAGGTATCATTTGAAACTGCACTTCCATTCACATCTCCGATTTTGATACCGATATAATTTTTTGTGATATCTTCATCGAAGTTCATGATTTGGCATATTTCAGGAAGAGCAGTTGCCCAGGGATTATTTGGGTTAGGAAATACAAAGTCAGCGTCAATAAACCGCCATGATTTATTATTTGGAAAAGTTTGATTTATATTCACGATCAATTTTCTGAGTTCAATGAGGTCAATTGCTGAGATGCTTCCTGAATTATTAACATCTGCTGCAATCATTTTATACGGAGAGGGTAGCAATTGCAGATTTAAAATATGTTTGGCAATCAGCACCATATCAAATGTTGAAACGCCATTGAGATGATTGATATCTTTTAAGGGATTTAGCGAAATAAATCCATTGATATATTGCGAGTAAATCGTAGCACAGCTTCCAACATAAAAGGGATCAGGTAATGGATTTCCGGGAGCCCCGGTATAACCGCCGATTTGTGAATCAACATGATCAATAAAATCCCCGTCCTCTGTTTTGGCGGTGGTGCATAATAGAAAAGAATCACCTCCAGGAACTGAGCAATAGAAATCATTGTCTTGAATTATAATATAGCCTGGGATATAACTCCAATTTCCTGCTTCATCTGAAACCCAAAAATCGTAAGCATTTGTTCCAGTGGTATTGCATGTGAAAGTAAAAGAAGAGCTCGCTTCTGTTGGAGGCTGTGTTTGCAATGGTCCTTGAGAAGGGCTTACTATCAAGAAAGAAGCGACACCACAATTGTCAGAGCTGCCATTATCAAGGCTTTCTGCAAGGAGAGTGACTTCACCCGGAAATTCAAGATTCAAAGCTATTCCATTATTAATTGAAGGAATCGGTGCAACACAATCTTTTATTGAAAATAAATACTCACAATTTTCACTATTTCCACAATCATCGACAACATTAAATGTAATTTTATGAGAACCAATTGGAAAATTACCACTGGCATCATTGTCTGAGCCACTAAGGTCTGTAGACCCATCATTGTTGAGATCAATACTATAGTAAAAAGTCAATAATCCAGAAGCACAGTCAGTGTTGGCTGTTACAATTAATTCTGCAAAGGAAGGTTCGCAGTTATCTTCGTAATTGCAAATTATATCCGAATCACAACTTGAAGTAAAATTAATTCCCTGCGCAGGAAGTGTTTGAGACAATAGGGAAAGAACAAAGAATGTTAAAATAATTCTCATGTGATATTGGATTTATGTTCAGGGATAGGTTCAACAATAAATTTACAAATATTGTGTCATATTTCAAAGAAAGAAATTTTGAGGAAAAAAATCCCCTCTCCTGGTCTGGGGAGAGGGGGTACATCCCAAAAACAGATTTGAGAAAAGCTCACCTCGAAAAATGAGCAATTCCAAAACATGCAGTAAGACTGATCTTACTACTTTGACTTCATCCTGACTGAATACTGACAAGGATGAAAATCATGAGATTACAATTGCTAATTTTGACAATTGTATCGTTTGAGATTCTAAAAACAAATGTGTTGAAGAATCTTTATATTTTTATTGATGTGGTAAAAGGATAAATTATCCAGATACCAAATCTCCTGTTGCAACGCTGGTTTCCTTCAACCAGCAGGTCAAAAAAGGAAATATATCTAGTTTTCTCACAGTACAAAATGTACTTAAAATAGTATATCGTCCTTCTTAATTGTTGCTTCGGAGATACTGGCTGGCTTTACAAAAAGCGAATTTGTATCTAAAGTCAATTAAGTGGATCAGTTACTCCAATGGGAGTAATTCATTAAAAAATGCGGTGATTGGGAATTCTTTTGTGGTAGGTTTGAGGGATGTAAAATGTTAAAACAATTAAATAACATTTTTACAAATATAGTTATTTTTTATAATTAATCCATAACGTTTATAGGGTATATTTTTATAATATTTCAATTAAAACACGAAAGCATTAAAATGAATCTGAAGACTGAACTTTTAAGGGAGCACTCAAAACCTCAAACAATGAAAATCGTTGCTTACATCGGAAGTGATCAAAGCCGGTTTGGTGAGTTGATAGTATTGGTTTTAGGGGAAGATTCAAAGATCGCTCAACGAGCTGCATGGACGATGAGCCATTGTTTGGAAACATCACCCAATCTTATCATTCCACATTTGAAAGTATTGCTTGAAAACCTGCGAAACCCGGTACATGATGCGATCAAAAGAAATACGATAAGAGCGCTGGATCTTATTGAAATTCCAGAAGATTTGTTGGGCCTGGTTGCGGATATTTGCTTCGAATTTTTAGATTCAACAAAAGAATCAATTGCAATCAGAGTCTTTTCGATGACGGCTTTATTTAAGGTGTGTCAACAAGAGCCAGAGTTGTCGAGTGAATTAAAAATTATTATTGAAGATCATTACCCGCATGGTTCAGCAGGTTTTAAATCTAGAGCCAGAAGGATTTTAAAAGGCATTGCAAAATTGCAGAAAGAAATGGAATGAATGGGGGAGGGGAGGCTTTTTAAACCGCTTTTTTAATCGAATCAGAAAGGGACATCCAATCCGAGATAAATGTCCAAAATACATTTTTATTCTTTTCAAGAAAAAATCCTGAATGCCCTACTTTTTTCAGACCAACATCGGATGGCTTGAGGTGCATCCAGCTGATGCTCGCTTGGGTGTAATGCGTTAAAAGTGTTTTGACAGCCAACTCAGGGGAAAACCAATCATCTGTAAAACTATAAACCAAAATTGGGATCTGAATTTTCCGAAAGTTAGAATCCGGAAAAAAATCAAACAATCCATTTGGCCGCGAACACCAATCGTACAATTCCAAGGTAATTCCAGAAGGCAGGTTTTGGTTATAACCTAAACTTTTTCCAGGAAAATAGCCAAATATTTTGCTTAAAACAGGTCTGACCAATTTGAGTGCAGAAATCTTAAACTGTGCGTACCAGGGCCAAAACCGCCAACAGGTCAAAGAGGTATTTATAAAAATAGCATTGTCAATATACTGGCTGGCAGGTGATAAACCGAATAGTTGGCCGCTTGTGCCGTGAGCCATAAAAACAAGTTCATGTTTCGGAAAATGGCGCTTTGCGTGAAGTATGACTGCATCGAGATCCATAAATCCCCATTGGTTTAGCGAGGCATTGTAAGTTTTTAATTCGTTTGCCAGTGATTGCCCAACTCCGCGATAATCAAATGTATAAACCACGCATCCTTGCGAAGCAATATATCGGGCAATGTTCTCATAAGTTTTCTGCGAAGTGATCACATCAGCTCCGATAATCAGCACTTTTGAGATGACCTG
Source organism: Saprospiraceae bacterium (assembly GCA_965220465.1). Classification (GTDB taxonomy): domain Bacteria; phylum Bacteroidota; class Bacteroidia; order Chitinophagales; family Saprospiraceae; genus JAHDHW01. The sequence continues at coordinate 101,344 of CBDCPZ010000020.1, forward strand.
GCTTGGCCTGAAAATCGAAAAGGCGATTTCTTGCCCGTCCTTTGTTATTATTTTCTCTCGGTGCTGCATTTGCGTTTATTTGGTCATTTTTGTATTACAAGTACAAGATTACTTTTCTTTAACAATAGTTAAATGTCAAATGAGTGAATGACCGTTTAATATGAGTAAATGGCTACATTGTCTGGAAAGCTAATATTTACTGCAACTTTAGGAGAAGATTTTCTTTCCTGCTTTTTGAAACCGGAACCTTCATTTGATTTTTCATAACCAAATAGCCTCCATCTCCTCTGATAAATTCTCTCACTTGGGCGAGATTGATTAAATGAGAATTATGTGGGCGATAAAAATTATACGGAGAAAGCATTTCTTCAAAATCTTTCAATGTCCTGGAAATGAGTTTTTTACGTCCATTATCAAGGTAAATCATCGTATAATTACTGTCTGAGCTGCAAATGATAATTTCATGTGGAGCAACAAATTCGATACTCTCTTTCGTAGCCAGAGCAATGCGACCTGGCTTTCCCTTCACTTCTTCTTTTACGTTGTGTAAAAGACCCTCCAATTGATTTTTGGGAAGTGCGTGTTGGTTTTTATTAGAGTACTTTTCTACAGCGTCTTTGAGTTCTTTATTCTGAACAGGTTTGAGCAAATAATCCAAAGCGCTGAACTTGACGGCTTGAATACCAAAATTGTCATAAGCAGTTGTAAATATCACATCAAAAGGTACTTCGCCGAGTTCTTCGAGGATGTCAAACCCGTTAAGCATGGGCATTTCAATATCCAGGAAAAGTAATTCCGGTGGTGATTTTTTTAAATATTCAAGACCTTTTACAGGATCATTGAAAGTCGCAACAACGTTTACATTTGAACAGTAATTATCCAATTTCCATTGAAGTGTATCTATACTGTCTGGCTCGTCGTCTATGATTACTGCTTTTATTATGAGTTCCATATCTTATTAGTTTTTTAAGTTTCTAGAAAATAGTTTTTTAAATTGGAATAAAAAGTTCAACACGTGTGCCGATGGCTTCGCCTTTGTTGTCTTTTAAGTCAATGATTTCAACAGAAGTTTTTGAATCAAACATTTTATTGATCATTTGAATACGGTCGTGAGTGATCCGCATTCCCATAGATTTTTTCCTTCTTGTAATTTTTCGTGCGCGGATTTCCATCGCTTTTTCACGACCGATGCCATTATCTTCAACGATGCATCGAAGTGAACCGTTTTGTCTATCGAGTTTGAGTTGAACGACCCTTTTTGCGCCTTCCCTTTTATGCATCAATCCATGCCAAATTGCGTTTTCAATGTATGGCTGGATTAACATCGGAGGAACATCAATCGCTTCAATATCCAACTCTTCTCCGACTTTTATTTCATAATCAAATTTGTTTCTAAAACGGAGACTTTCCATATTCATATACAAATCAAGCGCCTCGATTTCGTCTTTTAAATTGACATAATTTGAACGGGAATTTTGCAAAATCAAACGGATTAGCCGTGCAAATTTGTTGAGGTATTCAGAAGCTTTTTTTGTTTCGTTTTTAATAATATAGCTGTCAATCGAGTTGAGACAATTGAACAAAAAGTGTGGATTCATTTGTGCTCTCAAAGCATTCATCTCAACATTGGCCAATTGTTTTTCGAACTCAGATTTTAGTATTGCTTCATTTCTGATTTGTAGTATACGATAGCGATAAAAGGAGTATCCAAAATAAGCGATTAACAGCAACACAGCAATCCTAAACCACCAGGTGTTCCACCATGAGGTAGAAATTGTAACAGGAAGTTCATAAATATCATCATTCCAAATGCCTTCATTATTGGCTGCCTGCAATTGAAAAACATAATCACCCTCGGGTAAATTTGTATAATTAGCAAAGCGCCGCTCTTTCGCAGGTATCCAGTCATCTTTGAAGCTTTTGAGCCGATAACGAAACTGATTGTATTCAGGAAGCGTGAAACTCCTCGCTGAAAAATCGAAAGAGAAAGAGTTTTCCCAATATTCTAAATCGAGAGACCTTCGCATAATTGCAGAAGTATCGCTTCTATAATTTTCGTCGTGGACCTGGATATTTGAAACATATGGAGCCGGAAGTTCCTCATTTTTTCGGAGGTCATCTGTATCGATCAAAACAATCGAGCCTCGAAGACCAATGACCAATTCGCCGGAAGGTAAAAATTCGAAAGCAAAAAATTCAGTATCCGGCATTCCATATTTGTAGCTGTAAAAAGTGGGTTGCAGACTCTTTGCATCCACTTTTATTAAATTTGCATTTCCTAAAAACCAAACATTCCCCTTTAAATCAGTAGCCACATTATCCAATCCTACCAGCGTTGAATCTATTTTTGTGAGGTTGATTTTTTCTACAACTCCTTTTTCCGGATGATCCACATTTGTATAACCCACAAATCCATGCCTTCCGGTCACCCAAATTCGTCCTTCTCGATCTTCTGCAAATCCTGTTGTACCTGAAAAAGTATTTGATTTATTGATCGGACTCAGCATATTGATAATAGTATCTTTTTCGGAAAGATAGATACTGATGCCATGGTCTCGTTTTATCCAAATATTGTTTTTACTATCTTCAAAAAGGATTCCGATGGTGGTCGCAGGATATTCATTCCCGGATGCGTTCAGTGCTGCTTCAAAATTGTGAATTTGATTCGTTTTTGGATCCCAACGAAGTAGCCCGTCTCTCCAGGTTCCTATCCAATATCGACCTTTTGAATCCCACAAAGTACTTCTGATCGAGTTGTATTCGAGGCTTGGTTTGAAAGGAAAGTCTTTTATTTCATCAGTTTTCGGATCGTAAGAAAACAAGCCGTTAACTATATTGACAGTGTAATCCCCAAAAGGGCTTTTGAGCATTTGCCTTCCGCTCATGCCACTACCATCCTTGTTGAGGTATTTTTCAGGAATCGGAGTACTTGTCCAATTTCTAGATTGACGATCATAGTTGTAAAGTGCCGTTGCGTTTTGAGGGCAAACGGTTATATTATTAGTTTCTTCCCGTTGGACTACATCTCTTGTAAAGCCCCACAAATCAGCATTCAGGTGAGAAAAAGATAGATTGGCATATTGTTGTAAAACAGGATCATAAAAATAAACGCCATTATAAGTATAGGTCCAAATCCGGCCAGCTTTGTCAATACATTGCGCACCATAAAATTTGTTTAACTTGTTTTTATTACTTATCGAAAAAGTGATTTCCTGGGTTTTTGTGTTATAACATTCGAGTCCTCCACCTGCGGTCATCCAAATCTCCGATTCATTTTTTCTTGTAAAACCGCTAAAGGCAATGAAAGCCGATGGTTTCCCCTTGATTGGTAATTTTTTAATCGTTTTCTTTTTTGGATCAAATAGAATTACGCCTCCTCCCCAACCGCCACTGTACAACAATCCATCATCGTGGTGATAAATTCCTCGGAAAGTATTGGCATTAACTTCATACGTTTTGTCATCTTGCGGAAAATAATACCAGTCAACCGATTGTGTATAACGGTTAAATTCCAACAATCCAACGGTAGTTCCAAACCAGATAATGGAATCGTTATGAATATTCTCAGAAATACTGATGATTGCATTTATGGCATCGGGGTTTGGAAGAATGGCGAGATGTTTTTCTCCTTCGTATTTAAAAAACTCAAAACTGTCTTTTTGCTCATTGTACATTGCAAATCCCTTCCCTTTGGTCCCACACCAAATCGCGCCTTTTTTATCTTGATAAATGGCGGTCATTTGTAAATGACTCTTTGGTACTGACTTAAATCTTTTTCCATTTATATCGTAAATATAATTTGTAAAGGTGTCCGCTGAAATCTCCAAGACCGAAATTCCGACCCCGGTAGTTGCCCAAATGCGATCATCTTCCGTAAGGACATCGCTGACACGATTATAAAGCAATGAGTTTCGTTTGCCTTTTTCCCGTTGATACACTTTTATTTGAGTTCCGTCGTAACGGCACAAACCTTCGCGGGTTCCAATCCAAATAAAGCCATTTTTGCATTGTTTGATTACCTGAACATGGTTGGAAGGAAGGCCTTCGTCTTTTGAAATGTGGGTTGCGTTATCAAATTTGAATTGGGCAAAACCCTTGATGCTTAGCAATAAGAGTAAACCAAAAACCAAATACTTTATGTTCCAATTGTAAATCATAAAATCATACGGTAATGCCTTTTAAAGGTACTTCATATTTCTTTATTTTTAAAAAAGAAAATCGCTCATGATCTAGGCGTTATCTACTTTTCCTAAATTTTGTCTCGTTTTATTTTTCATAAAAAACTTGTAAGCGATCGAAGGGATACAAATATCTGTAGTTGAAACGAGAAATGCACTCGAAAGCAACATGCCACCCAAAATATATCCGCCTATCATGTTTTCAGCATTAAAAAACAAAATAATTCCTATGATAGTCAAAGTCGCTAATCCACAGGCTATTTTGCCTTGAATGGCTCTTTTTGGTGTCTTGGGCTTTTTAAATAAATGTCTTACGCCATAATTGTAAATATAATCGAATGGATGTCTGGAGTGTATCACCGCGCCAAATGCAGCTACCAAAGCAATGCTTAATAACGGGATGCTTTTAAAAATCAAACCTAATGTTACAAAAGTTGCGCAAAGCCAATAAGCGAATCGGATTCCATATTGGTGGTCACTGATTTCTTTGGCTGTAAAGCCCGTAAAACCTTGAGTTTCGAGCCTTTCAATATTTTTTTGAGAGATAACTTTTTTTTGATTTTTCACGACTGTTGGGGTTTGATGATTTAAAATAAATTCATTCACAATACAATAATAGGTGTATTGAAGTCCACAAAACACTAGATTCTATTCAACAACCCTTTTAGTTGAGTAAAATGACCGTATTGTTGAGTTTCCTTTTTATAGTTATAAAATTTGACTTTAAAAACCGTTCTCTCATTCATATTGCCTGATTGCTCGTTGGCGGAATTCTTACAATCATCTGTCATTTCAATATCCTCAGATCCGCCTTAAACTTGTGGTATCAAATCAAAATCAACAACAGAATAATATTATACCTAAAAAAACCTTTTCATGAAACGCACACTATTTCTAATCTACGGCGTCATTTCTTATTTGATATTTTTTGGAACTATCCTTTATGCGATTGGCTTTGTTGGAAATCTGGTTGTACCAAAAACAATCGATGGTATTCCGGAAGTAGGTCTTTTACAAGCACTACTAATTAATGCAGGTCTTCTAACGTTATTTGCTGTTCAACATAGTGTCATGGCTCGGCCAGCGTTTAAAAAGTGGTGGACAAAAATGATCCCTACCGAAATTGAACGAAGCACTTACGTGCTGCTTTCAAGCCTTTGTTTGCTTTTGCTTTTTTGGAAATGGGAACCTTTAGGCGGCGTAGTTTGGTCCGTCGAAGATGGGCTATTGACAGGAATATTGTATACGTTGTTTGGGCTAGGCTGGACGATAATGTTTGTGAGTAGTTTTTTAATCAACCACTTTGACTTGTTTGGATTAAGGCAAGTTTGGTTAAACTTCAGAAAAAAGCCGTACACCCAATTAACTTTTGACTTACCACTTTTTTATAAACACGTTCGTCATCCATTGTATTTTGGATTGCTTGTTGGCTTTTGGGCTACGCCAACTATGACCGTCACTCATTTGGTATTTGCCATCGTATGCACAGGATATATTATAATCGGAGCCTTGCTGGAAGAACGTGATTTGATTGCTGAATTTGGGGATAAATATCGAGCTTACAAAGCAAATGTTCCGATGCTCATTCCATTTTTACAAAAACGAAAATCTTCTAAAAAGCTATCTCAAATTGAAGTGCTGCAAGGAGAGGTAGTAAAGCCGTAAACCTGATTTTTAAGTCAAAATTCATTTTTAAAAAATCAGAATTTAAAGATTAAAAACCCCATGAAAACTGTGTTCCTCCATTGAGGACGATAAGCCTCGGAGTAGAAATATTCCGAAGGCTTATTTTCAGTTAAAAAATAGGTAGTTAACAGCTAAGTGAACTTAGTTTTTTATTCAAGCAGCCAAATAAATTATAGTGTTATGCAAAAATCATCAATCGCTGAAATTGTAGTTGCGGTATTACCTTTTCAGAATTTTTCGGAAGATAACAAGCTGGATTATTTTGTAGCAGGATTTACAGATGACCTGATCATGAATCTTTCCCGATTCAGGCCTTTGCAGGTAATCTCTTCCCACTCTACTAAAAAAATCAATTCAGACAGTGAAGAAGATCAGCAAATTATTCAGTCTTTAAATGCAAATTATCTTGTAAAAGGGAGTTTCAGGCACTACGACGGGAATATTACGATTCGCACACAACTCTTGCGAACTGAAGACGAAAGCATTGTCTGGGCGGAACGTTATGATGAAGAATTGACTTCTATTTTTGAAATTCAGGATGATATCACTCAAAGAATTGTAAGCACACTTCAAAAGCAAATCAACATCAATTTGCTGTCCTCTGCACGTAAAAAAAACATCACAAGTCTTGAAGCTTATGATTGCTGGTTGAGAGGCATGGATCATATCGAAAAAGGAACTTCCAAAACAGATAATAAAGCCAGAGAATATTTTAACCAGGCACTTGAAATTGACAAAAGTTATGCCCGTGCTTATGCGGGATTGTCACTGACTTACTTCAATGAATGGAGTTGTCAACTTTGGGATCGCTGGGAATCTGCGCAGGAAGGCGCTTTCAAAAATGCCTTAAAGGCTGTTGCTCTCGATGATACTGATAACGTGGCGCTTTGTATTTTAGGGCGTATTTATTTGTATAAAAAGGAGTATGAAAAAGCAGAACATTACCTTCGGAAAGCCTTGAAATTAAATCCGAGTGATGCGGATACATTGATCCAAATTGCGTCCAGTTTTTCTTTTTTGGGTTATCCAAAAGAAAGTGAAAAACTCTATTTAAAAGCAATTCGGTTGAATCCCTTCAATGAAGAGTGGTATTACTCATATGGAACCTTGATCTATTTTGAATTGGGCCAATTTGAAAAAGCACTGGAGTTGGGGTTAAAACCACCCATAGAATCCGTTTGGGTGGATATGGCTGCTTATCTTTCTGCATCCTATTTTATGCTGGGAGATTTGGAAAAAGTGAAAGAATTCTGGAAAATATACTTGGAGCAGTTTCAGATAAAAATCCTTCATGGCAGACAAGCAAAACCATGTGAAGCTATCGAATGGTTAATTGAATACAACCCTTACAAAGGGGAAAGTAACTTAATTCCTTTCTGTAGATATTTATCTGAAAAGAGAAATCTAAAAAAGTTTGAAAAAAAGAAAAGTATTCCTAAACCCCCAAATTTTCTGAATTTTTTTAAAAAAGGAAATGAACTTTGGGAGATTAGCTTCGAAGGCAAATCCGTTTATCTTCCGGATGTAAAAGGGTATCACGACATTGCCAGTTTAATGATTCAGCCTCACAAAGAAATCCACTGCGCGGAGCTAATGGGTGTGCAAGTTGGTAATGATAACAATGTTTTAGTGATCGACGAAAAAGCGAAGCTAACCTATAAAAAACGTGTTCAGGACTTATTGTCAGAAATCGAAGAAGCGGAAGCAATGAGCAATTCTGAAAAGGCCAATGCTTTAAGGGAAGAGTACGAAAAACTTGTTGATCATCTTTCTCAATCTTTAGGCCTTGGAGGTAAAACCCGGAAGATCGATTCTCCTGTCGAACGCGCTCGCTCGGCTGTCACCTGGCGTATTCGAAGCGCTATCAAAAAAATCGAAAAAGCTCATCCACAACTTGGTAAACACCTTTCCAAATCAATCGACACAGGTACTTTCTGTTCCTATTCTCCTGAAAAGGAATACGATTGGGTGATTTAAAACTACTCACAAACGCTTTGATGATTCCTTATAAGGCATCGTAAGTTCTCCCACCTTACAATGTAAGGCGAGAATTTACGCCTTATAGGGTGAACAACGAATTTATTAATCCATAAAAATTTTATAATATGCCAACCCCACTTGAAATTTTATTAGACCCTGTATCGCTGATAATTTTGGCGATGTACGCTGCATTGATGATTTGGGAGGCGATGTTCCCCGGACGGGAATTGCCAAAAGTCAAAAACTGGAAATTGCGAGGCTTATCTGTATTCGCTATTTATTTTTACCTGGCATCTTATCTTCCTTTGCTTTGGGACGAATATCTGGCGTCTTACCAACTTTTGGATTTAAACGATCTTGGAACTTTTGGAGGCACGATGGTAGGAGTGTTGCTTTACGAGTTTGCCGTTTATGGTTGGCACCGAACGATGCACAGCAATGATTTTCTTTGGAAATCTTTTCATCAAATGCACCACAGCGCTGAACGAATAGACACTTACGGTGCCTTCTTTTTTAGCCCTTTGGATATGATTGGTTGGACCTTTTTGGGCAGTATTTGTTTTGCCTTGGTCATTGGCCTTTCTCCGCAAGCTACGACAGCAACCCTGTTGCTATTGAACTTTCTGGGTATGTTTCAGCATACAAATATCAAGACACCAAAATGGTTAGGTTATTTTATTCAACGACCTGAAAGCCACACGATTCATCATGCAAAAGGGATTCACAAATACAATTATGCGGATTTGCCCATTTTTGATATGCTATTTGGGACGTTTAAAAATCCTTCTAAGTATGAACATGAAACCGGTTTTTACAATGGTGCGTCATCAAGGATAGTTGATATGCTTTTATTTAAAAAAGTAGACAAACCTGTTTCAAAAAAAGAAGATACGATAAAAACACTTTTTAAAAAGACAGTGCAATGAACTTATTAGATTCAAATTTCTGTCAACATAATGCTAAACGGAGAATAGTGAAGAGCGGATCGCACGTATATTGAAGAACCCTGCAAGGTATTGATATAATTGTTTTGCCAAACACTCAATCAAAGCGATCATTCAATAATGTACTCTGGAGATTATGCTTAATCGAAACTATTTTTGAACAGTCAAAACACAGTTTCGACTTGAATCCTAATAATATAAATTATTAAATCATGAAAGCCCACGTTTATAATAGCCAGATTTCTGGTTTGTCGGAAAAGCACTTGGCGAATCAACCAACAAAGGGAGTCCTGGCTTTTGCAATCTACATTGCGTTGGGTCTTCGTCGAATGTTTGGATTCGAGAAAATGCTTTCTGAAACCCAGTTTAGGTACAAAATCAAAAAAGTACTTAACATTACATTTTATTGGGTGCTTTTCAGGTTGGCGCAGGACATTTACGATATGTTGGTGTTGAATAGCCATCCTGAGGCGCAATTGGATTCGCATTATGCCTTCTTTATATTGACTAATTTGTTTGGTGCCTTTCTGGGAGGATTAATTGGAGGAGCGGTCATCATTTTTTATATCGAAAAAATATGGCGCACCAAACCAATAGGTTATGCGATTGGTATAGTGAGTTTGTATTACACGATAATAATTTTTGTGGTAGTGGCGATATCAGAGTCGATTTATCAATGTGGTGTTCAAGGCTTGCCAATTTTTCATCCTAATGTGTTTAGCGATACAATGTATTATTTTTTAGGAGCTGATTTTCAAAAAAATTATTTGTCTTGGTGGCTCATATCGATTGCAACGATTGTCATTTTGCAAGTCAACGACAAATATGGACCAGGCGTTTTGATTGATTTGATCTTGGGGAGTTATCATAAACCAAAATCTGAGGAAAGAATTTTTATGTTTTTGGATTTGAGATCTTCAACTTCAACAGCTGTGCAGCTTGGTGAAGAAACTTATTTCAATTACATCCATGACTTTTTTGTGGATACGACTGATGCCATTTTAGAAACAAAAGGTGAAATCTACCAGTACGTTGGTGACGAAATTATTGTGAGTTGGAAAATGAAAAACGGAATTGAAAGAGTAAATGCACTTCAATGCTTCTTCTCCATCCAACAGGCGATTGAAAGGAAGGAAGATTATTACTTAAAAAAGTACAATCGAGTTCCTGGTTTCAAAGCCGGAATGCACAGTGGAAAAGTCACTACAGGTGAAATCGGGATCGTTAAAAAAGACATCACATTCACTGGAGATGTTTTGAATACCACTTCAAGAATCCAGGAGAAATGTAATGCTTATGGTCTTGACCTATTGATCTCGAGCGATTTGTTGAGAATGTTGCCGCTTCCGAAAAACATGAAGAGTGAAAACATAGGTGAAATCAGTTTGCGGGGCAAAGAATCAAAAATTGAATTAAGTTCAGTGAGACTTGTAAGAGGGTAACCGTTTTCAATTTTTACAAATAGATAAACCATAACAAAAAAGTTAATCATTTAATCTAAAAAAAATCAATTATGAAAAACCTAATAGTAATGTTGTTTGTATTGATATCTGGAAGCTTGACTTCAATGGAAGCTCAAAACATTTGGAAAGGTGGAACTCCGGGACAGGAAACTGCATGGAGTGTTGCGAAAAACTGGAGCGAAAGCAGAATCCCTGATTGGACAGAAGACGTGATTATCGCTAACGTTTCTACAAGTTCCGGTTATTTTCCGGTCATTGATAATGAAGTAGAATCAATTGCGCATTTAGAAATACAAAGCGGTGCAATCCTTACAATTCTACCAACTGGTAAATTAATCATTGATGGCGGCTCAACTTTCAATTCAGGCATTACTTTGATCGGAAACATTAACGTTGATGGAGACCTTGAAATAAAAAATACCGCTTTGTACACGATCGAAAACCTTAGCGGGAATACAATAGAGAATAAAAAAATGATCGCCCTTTTAAAAGCGGAGGAGAACTAACCAGAGAAAATTGCATAACATCCTGATTAAAAGACCTTGTAAGCAAAAATGCTTACAGGGTTTTTATTTTTTTACTTAAATGTTATCGTATTGTCGATAATATTCTCTTTTTTATCGAATTGACTAACAGATGATGTAAATTGTATTCAATTTATTCCCGAATCAAAAACTAATACAAAATGACTCTCATTATTATCATTGCTGTTGCAGCACTTATTCTTTTTTATTTTGTTGGTGTTTACAACAAACTCGTTCGAAAACGCTCCATGGTCGAAGAAGGTTGGAGTGGGATCGATGTTCAATTAAAAAAACGATATGATTTAATCCCGAATCTAATCGAAACGGTTAAAGGATACGCTAAACATGAAAAAGAAACACTTGAGCAGGTGATCACTGCCCGAAACAAAGCTGTGCAAGCTGAAGGTGTACAAGCGAAAAACCAGGCAGAGCAACAGCTCAACAGTGCTTTGGCAAATGTATTTGCATTGTCTGAAGCCTATCCGGACCTGAAAGCCAATACCAACTTTTTACAACTACAACAGGAATTGTCCGGTATTGAGGGTGATATTGAAAAGGCACGCCGATATTACAATGCTACAGTTCGTGAAAACAATATTATGGTTGAATCATTTCCAAGTAATATTGTTGCTAATTCTTTTGGGTTTTTTATTTCCGAATTTTTCGAACTGGAAAATGAGAGCGAAAGAGCTGCTCCAAAAGTTCAATTTTAACCGGCTTTTGAGTATGCGATTTATCTTTTCCGTCCTTTCTATTTTATTTTTTTCAGGGTTCCTCGTTGCCCAGGAAGAACGCATCACCAATTTCGATGTCTTGCTGGAAGTGCATGCTGATCGATCTGTTACAGTAACGGAGAAGATTACTTATAGAAATGATGGTGCTCCTAAACGAGGAATTGTACGTTACATGCCAACGCATCGTGACATGAAAGGACAATCCATGAAGATGCTGTACGATATTATTAAAGTGGAAAGAGATGGGCAAAAAGAACCTTACATTGAAAAATCTGATAGCGGGTACAGAATATTCTACATCGGGGACAAAAATATATATTTAGACCCTGGTCAATATACCTATACGATACAATACAAAGTACCCGATCAGATTGGGTTATTTGAAGAATACGACGAGATTTACTGGAATGCTATTGGAACAGATGTCCAGTTTGTAGTCGAAAAAGCAAGCTGCCAGGTGAAATTACCAGCGGGAGCTTCGATTGTACAGGAAGCTGCCTATGTTGGTGGATTTGGAAAAAAAGGGAACGAATATAAAGTAGAATCATTCGGTTCTGACTTACTTTACAATGTAACGCGTCCCTTACAACCAAAGGAAGGATTTACGGTGGCTGTTGGATTTGAGAAAGGGGTCATTGAGCCGCCAGGTTTGTTTGAACGTTTTGGTACTTTGATTGTCATTATTTTAGGCTTTTTGATTTTGTTGCCCTATTATGTTTACACTTGGTGGAAGTATGGCGTTGACCCTCCAAAGCCAGCATCTTACCCTATTTTTGAATCTCCTGAAGAACTTTCCGCAGCTTCGATCAGCTATATTTCAAAAGAGCGTTACCAAAATAAAAGTTTTACAGCTTCAATAATAAAATTAGCGATTAAGGGGTATATTAAAATTGAAGAAGAGGATAAGAAGGGCTTTTTTACAAACAGTAAAATTTATCACTTAATCAAATTAAAAGACGTTGATGATAGCCTTCCGGTCGAAGAATCACGATTGATGGAGGCTTTATTTTCAGGTGGTAGAACAATTGCAGAAATTGATGGCGAATACCACCCCTACGTCGAAAAAGCGTTGGACAGGCACAAAAATAGTTTGAAACATCAGCATCGTTCTTTTATCACTGAAGGACATAATGCCAAATTTTTGGTCACGCCAATTTTAATAACGATAGCAGTTGGTATAATTGCAGTATTAATATTATCGCGAAGTTCAATGGGCGAGGGAATCAATTTAGTGACCATGCTGGCATTTTTTCCAATTGCGATTGTTGGCATTATCATTTATACTTTTTTGATTAAAAAACCGACAACTGAAAAATTATTACTTCAATCGAAAATTGATGGCTTCAAGTTGTATCTGGAGATGGCCGAAAAAGACCGGTTGCGCCTTTTAAATCCTCCGGAACAAACTCCAGAAGTTTTTGAAGAGGCCTTACCTTATGCCTTTGCTTTAGGTGTGGAACATCAATGGACAGAGCATTTTAAAAACATTTTGGATGATGCTCAGTATCGCCCTGAATGGACCAATTCGCATCCGGTTTATTTCGGCAATAACTTTGGGCGTAGTTTCTCAAGCTCGGTTAACAGCTCGGCATTAGATCCGGCAAAGGACGGTAGTGGTGGCGGCTTCTCTGGAAGTGGTGGTGGCGGCTTCTCTGGCGGCGGCGGCGGTGGCGGCGGTGTGGGAAGTTGGTGATTTTGGAAATTGCAGCTCCACGACTAATTTCTCTTTTCAATTCAAATTGGAGTAGATGGACAGATTGTTTTTTAAACGAATAGCTTATCTTTAGCCCCATTCGTAAAACAATACAATTAAAAAAAATGAAAAAAATATACTTTTTAAGTAGCCTTCTTTTGTCAATTACATTTTTGTTCGCACAGGACAAAGTAGATGAGGAAATCAATAAAGTTATTATTAAGCACGGCATGGAAAACAGCGAAGTGATGGAAATCGCCAGCTGGATCACAGATGTGTACGGGCCACGACTAACCGGCTCACCAATGCTCGACAAAGCCACCGAATGGGCTCAGAGTGAATTAACAGAATGGGGAATGCAAAACGTCCACCTCGAAGAATGGGGACCTTTCGGAAGAGGTTGGGAAATGGAACATTTTGAAATGCACGCTAATTCACCTGGTTTTTGGCCAATCATCGCTTATCCAAAGGCATGGTCACCATCTACAAATGGTGAAGTCAGTGGTGAAATAATTTATCTGGAAGCATCTGAAGAAGCTGACCTGGAAAAATACAAAGGCAAACTCAAAGGAAAGTTTGTAATGATTGATACCATAAGAGATACTGAGGAATGGTTTGATCCTCCGGCAAGTCGCTATGATAGTGAAAAGTTGCTGGATATGGCCAATGCATCAATGCCAACTCCACGTCCGAGACGAAATTACAGGAACTCCGGAGGTTTTTCTTTCAACAAACTGCTTTGGAAATTTTTAGAAGAAGAAAAGCCATTAGCCATTTTGGATAGAAGTTATAAAGGAGATTTAGGGACCGTTTTCGTTTCCAGAGCTCGAACTGCAGAAGGAAGTCCTCAGGATAAAGATGCAGTGGTTTTGACACAAGCTACGCTTTCTGTAGAGCATTACAATCGCTTGCTGAGGTTGATGTACAAAGGCGTTTCACCAAAACTGACGATGAACCTGAAGGCCCGTTATACCAATCCAGACGAAATGGAACATAATATTATTGCTGAGATTCCTGGCACAGACTTAAAAGATGAGGTAGTTATTTTCGGAGCACATTTCGATTCCTGGCATGCGGGAACAGGTGCAACGGACAATGGTGCGGGTTCTTCTGTCATGATGGAAGTTGCACGTATTTTACTGGAAACGATTAAAGAAAGTGGTGTGCAACCTCGCCGAACGCTACGCCTTTGTTTATGGACAGGCGAGGAGCAAGGCTTAAAAGGATCGAGAGCTTATGTTGGGAATCATTACGCTGTATTTCCTCCTGATGGTTATACCCCTCAGTCTTTGCGTCCGGCACAGGAGACTGTTTCTGCATATTACAATTTGGATAATGGAACAGGGAAAGTCAGGGGAGTCTATTTACAAGGAAATAATGACGTAGCCCCGATTTTCAGAACCTGGTTAGAACCATTTAAAGAATATGACGCAAGCACAATTACATTAGACAATACCGGAGGTACAGATCATTTGGCTTTCGATGCAGTAGGTATTCCGGGATTCCAGTTTATTCAGGACCCGGTAGCTTATTTTAACCGAACCCATCATTCAAATATGGACAACTGGGATCATTTAGAGGGAGAGGATTTGTCGCAAGCTTCAACGATTATTGCTTCATTTGTTTGGCATACTTCACAAAGAGATGAAAAAATGCCTAGAAAAGCAATTGACACAAAAGTTGAAGTTGAAGCAAAACAGTAAAGGTGTTTCTTATTGTAAAAAAGCGGCTTCTTTGAATTTCGAAGAAGCCGCTTTTTTTGTCAACTGGTTGCTGATTCCAAAAGTAGTTTCAATAAAATAACCAGCAAATTTGTCATGAGATTCGTTATTTATATTAAATAACACCAGAACCAATGAAAAAATTAATCATTCCCATCGCTTATTTTTTTTTAATAATAAACAATGCTTTTTCTCAAATGTATCAACCATTTCCTACCGACGAAGCTATTTGGGAAGTGACTCGTTGTTGGTATTTTTACGACCCAGGCTGGTATGACAAATATACTTTTTCGATGGACGGTACGGACACTTTGTATAACGGAGAAGTGTTTAAAAAAATTTATGTAACCAATCATCACTTACCAGGCACTGTATATGATACGATTTATCCTACAGCATTTTTTGGAGGAATAAGGGAGTCTAATAAACAAGTATTTATTTACCAATTGTGGGCTTCGGTTGATACTTCAGTATTGATGGTTTATGATTTTAACAATACCAATATCGGAGATACTATTTATACAAATGTCCTTTCGGGAAATCCCAATTTGTTTGGTCATTTGGTAATAGAGACGGATTCAGTATTAGTTGGGGCAGAATATCATAAACGTCTCCTTTTACAAGACGTTCAAAATAGTTATAACACTGAATATTGGATTGAAGGGGTTGGAAGTTCCTGGGGATTGCCATTTGCTACATTTTGGAGCATAACCGATAACTCTTATGACCTATCCTGTTTTTATGAAAGTCAGGATTTGAAATATGAAAACCCTGCACCAATTTATGGTTTTTGCCAAGGACCTCCTCTTAACATATCTTGTGAAATTATTTCAAATATTTCTACTGAACCTTTAGGTGATACTGGTTTATTTGAACTTTTTCCAAACCCTGCTTCAGAAGAAGTGACCTTGAAAATTAATGCTTTAGATTATTCAGGAGCGATGCTCAGCATTTACGATATAAAAGGATTTTTAGTTCAATCAGCAACTGTAAACCAATTTGAAACAAAAATTGACATAGCTGATTTAGATGCGGGTATTTATATTGTCATGATTAATTCAAATAAAAAAGTAGAAAGCAAAAAGCTTGTAATTCAGCGATGATAATTTGAGAAAGTTATCTGTTGAGTTGCCATCAATAGTTTGTAAACGATCAATATATCAATTGTAAATGATTTCACTTGTGGTATAAGTTGGAGAAAAGTTTTTAAAGCAAAAACTCATGTTTTAGAAAAGGATGAAATTCAAACACAAACTAATACGGAAATCCTATTTGAGCTTTTCTTTGAAAAAGTCTATAGTTCTTTGCCAGGCTAACTCAGCATCAGCTTTATCATATCTTGGCGTAGTATCATTGTGAAAACCATGATTAGCTCCTTCATAGATAAATGCTGAATATTCTTTTTTGTTTTCTTTCAAAGCGGTTTCGTAGGCTGGCCATCCTTCATTAACCCTTGTGTCTAATTCTCCAAAATGAAGCATCAAAGGAGCTTTGATTTTTGGAACGGATTCCACTGGAGCTTGTCTGCCATAAAAAGGAACTGCTGCTTTTAATTCAGGCACTTCTACTGCCATCATATTTGAAATCCAACCACCAAAACAAAAACCTACAACACCTATGTTGCCATCACATTCAGGATGCGATTTCAAATACTGAAAAGCGGCTATAAAATCTTGGAGCATTTCTGTTTTATCCCTCTTTTTTTGTAAAGCCCGTCCATCATCATCATTTCCGGGATAACCACCCAAAGGCCAAAGTGCATCTGGAGCAATTGAAATAAATCCTGAAATCGCAGCCCTTCTTCCAACATCCTCAATATGAGGATTTAGCCCTCTGTTTTCATGAACCACAATAATTCCTGGAAGTTTACTTTTTGCATCTACAGGTCTTGAAAGTAAACCCCGAATGGCACCTCCTCCATTTGGAGAATTATAAATGATATACTCCGAATTTAATCTCGGGTCATCCTCACGAACTTGAAGCTTTTCTTTATAATTTGGCATGATGAAATTTAGCAAAGCTGGAACAGTTAACCCACCAATTGCATAAATAGATATCTGCTCCATAAATTCACGGCGGTCGATTTTGTTATGGGCATAATCATCATAGAGATCAAAAACTTCTTGTTTAATGTCTTCTTTTTTGATTTTTTTCATTGTTTCGAAACGTTTATAGATTTTAGAAATATAAATTATGAAAAACTTTTTTTAACTATCATTCAGTATCACTTAAGCATCACGTGTTTAAATTCATTTTAAAAATTTTCCCATAAAGGATTCTTTATATGACCGTCCAATAGGGATAGTTAATTCGTTGTTCAGGTACACTTGGTTACCTGAAACTTTTACAATTTTTGACGAATTGATAATAAAAGATTTGTGAATTCTTACAAACTGGTTTTGATCAAGATTTTCCAACCAATATCGTAGTGGTTCTGAGGATAAGTATTTTTTTTCAGCATTGTGTATTTCAGTATAATCTGCATCTGATTTGATATAAATAATATCCTCAATCATAACTTTTATATGCTCATAACCTGATTTGATAAACAGCTCTTTTCGGTTCTGTTGATTATTTTCAATCGCTTCAGAATTTTGCTCAGGTTGCATTTTTATCGGCACTTTTGAAACTGCTTTAACAAATCGTTGGAAGGAAAACGGCTTTAACAAATAATCGACAACATTAAATTCATAACTCTCCAAAGCATAATCTGAAAATGCAGTTGTTAAGATCACGTGAGGAGAATTTGGTAATGTTTTCAAAAAATCAATTCCTGATATTTTTGGCAAATGAATATCCAAAAACATCAAATCCACAGCTTCAGATTTTAAATACTGCATTGCTTGAAGTGCATCTGGAAAAGTGGCTTTTAGAGTCAAAGAACCAATATCTTCAATGTATTTTTTTAAAACCCGTTGAGCGGGAGGTTGGTCCTCGATGATGATACAATTCATGACTAACTCGTTTGGTTTAATTCAATATACAGCCGAACTTCGTATTGGTTTCCGCTTTTTTTAATATTAAGTTGATGTGCATTGGGATACAATAGCTCTAATCTTTTTTTGACATTTTCCAAACCAATTCCTTGTGAAAGATTATCCGTGTTGGATTGGGGTTGGAAGGAATTTTTACAAACAAATTCTAGTGTGCCCGAATCAGATAATTCTACCTCTACGTCAATTGTGATTTTATCCGTTTGACTTGCGGTACTATGTTTAAAAGCGTTTTCAATAAATACGATTAAGATCAATGGTGCGATCTTGTAGCCTGAGCTAATATTTTGAGCTGAAAATTTTACAAAACCTCTCTCTTCAATTTGCATTTCATTGAGGTTGATGAAATTTTCCAACTGAGCCACTTCTTTCTCAAGAGGTACATATTTTTCCTTGCACTCGTAAAGCATGTAGCGAAGCACTCCTGATAATTCCAAAATAATTTCAGGGGTTTTTGGAGAACTTTCAATTGCGTAGGAATAAAGGTTGTTTAGATTGTTAAAAAGAAAATGTGGATTGATTTGCGACTTTAAAAACTGAAGTTCGCTCTCTTTTACAGCGGTTCTTAATTGATCAACTTCTCGCTGTTTTCCAAGTGCATCCCACGCAAATTTAAAGCCTGTTAAAATAGTTATTACCGGTAATATTTGGGCTAGTGTAAAAAGTAATCCAGGAAAAGAATTTGCTCTTTTAGGAAAATAAATCGGCTCCAAAACTAATTCTTCAACCAATATCACAGCGACAATTACCAGCAAAACAAAAGCTGAAAAAAGTAAGTGTTTTTTCTGATATAAAAAACGAGGTAGTAGAAAATAATTTATAATGAAAGCAGCAAACGTATAAGTGATAAAATAGACAACTTCCTGAGTTTCAATTACTGGTTGTTTTCTATCGAAGGAATAAAATATAAATACCACCAGATGCAGTGCAAATTGGAAAAGTATTTCTTTAATCGAAATCGAAGACGATTTGATTTTTTTCGACATATACCAAAGTTAATCTTTCGATTTCAGTTTTTAAAAAGGAATTGGGTCAACAACCAATTAAACCCTGTGAACAACATTTTTCAATCTTTCAACATAAACGATGTCGTTCGCATGGAAACTTTTGCCGTTCAAAGAAACTATTTTTTCTTTTGAATAATGAACTTTTTCTTTGTAGCATCATTTCAAATCAAATAGTTCGAATAATGAAAAACAAGTGCTTTAAAATTTTATTAATTATCAGTTCGGTTTTTTTTGCAAATATTAGTATTGCTCAAAACCAAAGCGTTGAAGTCATTGGACGAGTTTTAGAAAGTGATAGTCAACAACCCGTTGAATTTGCTACTGTGATGATAGCTGATCACAACACAAAAAAGGCAATTGCGGGAACGACGACGGATTTAAACGGAATATTCAGTGTTAAGGCTGAAACATCTGATATTTATGTAGAGATAAGTTTTATTGGATTCGTAACCACAAAAGTGGAGGATATCAAAATAATTAACGGAAAGGCAGATATAGGAACTATTCAGATTTCCGTAGATGCTCAAACACTTGATGAAGTAGTGGTTCGCGCTGAAAAATCTTCGACTGAATTCAAGCTTGATAAACGGGTTTTCAATGTGGGAAAAGATCTTAGTAGTACTGGAGCAAGTGCTTTGGAGGTGTTGAATAATGTTCCATCTGTGAACGTAAATATTGAAGGAGTCATCAGTTTGCGGGGAAGTTCTGGCGTTCAAATTCTGATCAATGGAAAACCTTCTGTTTTGGCAAGTGAACAAGGGGCAGCGCTAGGAACTATCACCGCTGAAATGATTGAAAAGATCGAAGTGATTACCAATCCATCTGCTAAATACGATGCTGAGGGTACTTCCGGCATTATCAATATTGTATTAAAAAAAGAAGAAAGAAAAGGACTAAATGGCTCCGTTTCTTTGAATATGGGAATTCCTCACAATCATAGTGTTGGCCTTAGCTTAAATCGTCGAACCGAAAAATTCAATTTGTTTAGTCAGCTTGGAGCAGGTTATCGAGAGTTGCCAAGATCTAATAAAAATTTTAATTCAGATTTAATAAATGATACTTCTGTAGAAAGCGAAGGCACCGAATATAGAAACGAAGCTTTTTATAATCTGATATTAGGTACGGACTACCATATCAACAAGTACAATGTAATAACCTTGTCTGGGTTCTTTGCATACGAAGTTGAAGACCAACCTTCATTGATCAACTTTAGTTATTATGATAAACCAAATGACATTCTAGATCAATGGTATCGAGATGAAATGACTGAAGCCACAAACCCAAAATGGCAATACGAATTTAATTACAAAAAAGATTTTAAAGACAATAAGGATCATACTTTCTTATTTAGTGCGCTGGGCAATTTCTTTGGCAAAAAACAATCTTCTGAGTTTCAAAACACGGATGTAATTACTAACATAACAGAACCAGATCTTCAAACGAGAACAGCATTTCAAGAAGCGAAATACACTTTCAAAATGGATTATACCAAACCATTTTCTGAAAGTATAACAATGGAAACAGGAGCCCAATATGTTATTCAAAATGTGAGTAATGATTATGAAGTGAAAGATTTTGAAAATGGTGAATGGGTTCAAAATCCTGATCTGACCAATGTCTTTGAATATGATCAAAAAGTTCTTGGGGTGTACAGTACAGGAGCCTATGAAAAAGATAAATTAGGAGTGAAATTAGGGCTCCGGGTTGAAAATACATTATTGAATACTTTTCTTATCACTACTGAGCAATCTAACAAACAAAACTACACTAACCTTTTTCCGACCTTCCATACTTCTTATAAAATAAGTGAAAGCCTTTCCCTACAAGCTGGATATTCCAGAAGAATTTTTAGACCAAGACTTTGGGATCTAAATCCTTTTTTCAATATCAGAAACAGCTTTAATATTCGAACAGGTAACCCTGAATTACTTCCGGAATATACGGATTCTTATGAAATTACGAGCATTTATACTGTGGGGGAACTCTCGATGAACCTTAGTGTTTATTATCGTTACACGACTGACGTAATTGAGCGAATTTCAACTTTTGAAAATAATATAAATGTTTTCCAACCAGAAAACATTGGAACCAATCAATCGGTAGGAATTGAATTGAATTTTAAATATAGTCCTACAAAATGGTTGGCTTTCAATGGCGATGTCAACTATAATTATTTCAATCGTCAAGGTGATTTCGAAGCTACTTCTTTTGATTTTGCAGATGATCAGTGGAGTACAAAGCAGACTGCAAAAATCAAATTACCTTGGGAAATAGATTTCGAAATAACGGGTCACTATCAATCAAGTTACAGGAGCATTCAAAATGAATTTTCTGACAATCTTTATGCTGATTTAGGCTTGCGTAAAAAGATATTGAAAGGGAAAGGAGTCGTCAATTTGAGTGTAAGGGACATTTTTGCTTCGAGAATTAGAGAGGGCGAAAGTGTTCAACCAACTTTTTATTTATATAGTTGGCAACAGCGAGGCCGATTTATTACCCTTGGGTTTAGTTATGGTTTTGGAAAAGGCGAAGCAATGGAGTATTCTGGTCGAAGAAGGCGCTAGTCAGTTTTGAATATTCTTACAATTTGTTTTCTTATTGTTTTTGGATGTAAGTTAACTAGCCTCTTTTAGAATTGAAGAAAAGTATTTTGAGCAAATAAAAAAGGACTCCTCAGAAATTAATGCTGAAAAGCCCTATTTGGTTGAACCCACTAGGACAATACATATAGTGTAAGTTTGTTTTCGATAGATGTATAAGTATCTGATTATCAGATAAATAGTAATGTTTTTCGACTTATTTGCTGCAAAGAGTGTAAATAAAAACGCGACTAAATACGCGTCTATGGTTATTGTTATTTTGTATATTTGGAGTACAAAATCAATATGATTATGGCAAATGTGAAATACTACATTAAAGAATCCAAAAATGGTAAATGTCCAATCATGTCTGTTTATTATTTTAATAGTAAACGATTGTATTACACTACTGTAGAAAAATTGCCAGCAAAGAATTGGAATTCTGAGAAAGGAAGGGTAAGAGTGACAAGAGATTTTAAAAGAGCCAATAATATAAACATCTACTTGGACACTTTAGCGGGGCAAATAAAAGACACCCTCCATACGGAATTTAAGATAAAAGGTATTAACCCCTCAATGATTCAATTTAAAGATAGGTTGAATTTAATAACGGGAAGAACTAAAGACGATAAGCCCAAAACATTTTTTGATTTTGTAGATAAGTTTATAAATCAACGATCAAAGCAAATTGATAAATATTCCCCCGCGACAATCAAGAATTATAAAGTAGTTAAGAAACGTATTCAGGATTGTTTTCCCAAATTAGATTTCCAGGAAGTAACATTTGACTTATATGAGAACTTAATTCAAAAACTCCGTGAAACCTATTCGATCAATTACACAGGAAATATCGTATAAAGGATTGAAAACATTTATGAGGGCAGCAGAAAAAGCTAAGATTGATGTTCCGTAGGATTATAATTTCTTCAAAAAACTATCGGAAGATGTAGACAATGTTTATTTGAGCGAAGACGAACTGGAAATTTATTATCATTTCGAATTTGAAAACGATAAACTCAACCTTATTCAGGACTGTTTTATTATCGGTTGTTATACGGGAATGCGTTTTTCCGACTTCTCTGGATTGGAAAAGAAACAGATTATACAAATCAACAATCCAGTTAAAGGAAATAAAATTGATGCGTTCAAGCTACAAACAAAAAAGACTGGTGAAATTGTAACCATTCCATTACATCCCTTTGTCAAGGGGATCTTGATTAAACACGATGGTGTTCCACCTAAATCATATAGCAATCAAAAAATGAATAATTATATCAAGGTGATTTGTGAAAAGGCTGGGTTTACTGAAGAAGTATTTTTGCGACGAAATGGAACGCTTGAAAAATTTCGAAAATGCGAAAAATGTACAACTCATACGGCACGACGATCGTTTGCAACCAATGCTTATTTAATCGATGTACCTACATTAACGATTATGGCAGCAACAGGGCACGAAACTGAAAAAAGCTTTCTTTCCTATTTTAAAGTGACAAAAGAACAGCATGCTATAAAACTGGCCAATCATCCATTTTTTAATAAAAAATTTCTAAAAACAATATAGTAACAAGTGAAATATTCAAAATGAATTCCCTGTTTCAGTAATATATATAGCACCAGTATAAATACGTTTTTTGCCAATACTAAACCATGAGTTTGAAGAACTAATTTGAATCTATTTCCTTTAGAATTATTTCTGCCCTAGCACTATAAGGAGAGTTGTGATTGTTTTGAATTTCCTTTAAAAGAAAAATAGCTTTTTCTCTTTCCTGGTTTATTTTAAGATAACTTAAGGCAAGATACCATTTTACATCCCGGTTCCATTTGCTCGATTCTGAGTTTAATAAAATTTCAAAGTTTCTAGCTGCTTCAGGATAGTTTTTAATTTTAAGGAGTGAAATGCCGTAATAAAAACGAGCATCCAAATCATCTGGATAGTTTTTTAGGTGGTTGTTTAGAGCTGAGGCAGCTATTTTATAATTTTCGGACTCATAGTCGTACAAAATTTCAAGCAATTGTTCCCTTCTTTGTTTATCGGAAATACCTAAGCCTGAAGATTCCAGGTCATCTATGATAATTTCCAATTGTGTAGTCTCAGGTTGAAAATAAGAAACGAAAGTTTGATCATAACTATCAGGTCGAGAAAGATAATAGATTGAAACTGATATTAAAATCAAAATGCTTGCAGCAATGGCAATAGATCTGCGTGTAAAGAGAGAAATTATTTTTGTGTCTGAACTTTTTTTATCGTTGTTTTTTTTAGGTGATTGCTGGGATTCAAAAAATCCTTCTTTGGCAAGCTCTTTTTCTATCTCTGAGATTGAAAAATCATCAGTTTCTTTTCCAAATTTTTCAATCCCTAACAATAGCGTTTTTTGAAATTCAACTTCTTTATTAAAAGCCTCATCATCAGTCATTCTCTTTTCAAAAAATGTTATCAGTGTGGGATCCAGTTCTTTATGTAAATATTGGCGTATATGCTCTTCGTTCAAGAAAAAACCCTCATCATTCAATTTGGATTCAATTTCTGTAAGCGTCTTTTCTAAATCCAGATCACCATACTTCCCGACGCCTAGGATAAGATCACGCCGAAATTCAATTACTTTAAATAGCTCTTTATCTTGCTCAATTTCTCTTTCAAAATAGCTTGTCTCCTCATTTGACATTTTCCCATTCAAATAATTATCAATTCTTTCAAAATATTGTAAACTTTCATCCATGGATGCTCACATTATAATTCCTTAAACGATTGATGCTCTTTGACTAACTTTTCAAAGCTTTTCATGCATCGATGTTTTTTAATCCTCACAAACTCATAAGTGTAATTCAGCATTTTGGCGATTTCTTTTAAATCTAATTTCTTATAATAGAATGCCATTATCAGTTGCTTACAAACATCGTGATCCCAATTTGCAAGCAATTTGGAAATAGTATTATGTTTTTCTTCATATTCTCTTTTAATTGTTGCTTCACTTTCATCTATCAAAACATAATTTTCGTTACTTTCATCAATATCGAAAGTTGTACGACCTTTTTTTTTAAGTTTATTTAACCATTGAAACCTTGCGACAGAATAAAGATATACACAGCATTTAGCAGTCAATTTAAAGTCAGGTTTTCGAAGATTATTAATCAAAACAATGATTGCATCGTGAAAGATATCTTTAGCATCATTTTCGGTTCCACTGTTTGTTCTTATTAAGCTTGATATACCTTTATAACAACAACGATAAAGTAACTCATATGCTTTAGAGTCTCCATCTTTCAAGCCTTTTACTAAGTTTTTTTCATCTGAACAATCAAATGCTTTATTCATATATCTGATTGAAGCTATAATGTTATCAAAATCTCAATTAAAAAAATTGTTTTACTATTAGAACATATTAAGACAATTACATCTTAAAAATATTAATTACTGACGAAATAAAATTCAATTACAAATAGTAAACGAGATTCATGTAAATTTATCAAAAAATGGAATAATGATCACAATTATCTAATTTCAAGTATATAATATCAGGATTAAAAGATTTCCATACATATGGTTAATTATAAAATTATTGGCTTTAGCGTTCTTTTTTTTCTAATGACCTGGACTTCTTTAGCCAGCTCTGCTAAAGTTGCTTTAATTATAGCTATAGGAAATTATCCGGTTGAATCTGGATGGGTTTCATTGAATACATCGAATGATATAGAGCTCATTCGAAATGCACTTGTCAAACAAGGTTTCGAAGAAAAAGACATTACTATTCTTCGAGATAAAGAAGCTACTCATAATGGAATAATTGCAGCTATCAATAAACACCTAATTCAAAAAGCACAAAAAGGTGGAACAGCAGTTCTTCATTTTTCAGGGCATGGTCAACAGGTATTCGATAATGACGGAGATGAAATTGATCATTTTGATGAGGCAATTGTTCCGTATGATTCACCGATGTATTTTAAAAAAGGAGTTTATGAAGGAGAGCGCCTTATTCGGGATGAGGAACTTGGTAAAATGTTATTCAAATTGAGAAAAAAGCTAGGCAAAAAAGGACAGACAATGGTGCTATTGGATGCTTGTCATTCAGGTACTGGAACTAGAGGATATAGTAAAGCAAGAGGGTCAGATGTAAAGATGGCTTCTCAATATTTTCTTGAAAACAATAAAAATATTGTTTATGAATATAATTCATTGGAGGAAGGAAGCAAAGTGCGACAAAATATAGCTCCTTTGGTTTCTTTTTTTGCTTCCAGTGCAAATGAACTTAATTACGAGACCAGAGATCAAAATGGAATTGCCTGCGGAAGTTTCAGTTATGCTTTTAATAAAGCTTTTTATTCAATTGAGAAAAACACCACATACAAAGGATTATTCGATCAAATCAAACTCGAAATGGCAGCAATTGCACCACGGCAAAGTCCACAGGCAGAAGGTAATCTTGATCAATTGATTCTGGGAGGAGAAATTGTTGGAAACCCTAAACACTACAATGTATTAAAGGTTTACGATGACATTATAGTTATAGATGGAGGAACATTAGCGGGACTAAATCCCAATACCACTCTTTTATTTTATCCAATTGATACACGTGATACAACGAAAATTGACCCTATTGCAAGAGGTTTTGTAAGATATTCAGAATTGTTTACTTGTGAGATTCAGCTGGATAAAGTGTTAGGAAACGAGCAGATATTGGGTGCATGGGGTTTTGTGGAAAGTCAAAATTATGGAGACTTATCAGTCCAATTAAAATTAAATATTCAAAACAATAGTTTAGAAGAAAGTCTAAAAGAAAAAATAGAAGAATTGCCTGTAATACAGCTAACTGATATTTCTCCAGACCTAATTTTAAATTCAAATGATGATAAAAGAAGTATCAGCTTGATAACTAAAGATGATTT
This sequence comes from Saprospiraceae bacterium, assembly GCA_965220465.1. Taxonomy (GTDB): domain Bacteria; phylum Bacteroidota; class Bacteroidia; order Chitinophagales; family Saprospiraceae; genus JAHDHW01. The sequence goes on from CBDCPZ010000020.1 coordinate 127,727, forward strand.
TATTCTTTATGAAGGGGGTTTAAGGCATGAGTTGAGCCATGAACAATCAATAATCACTGAAATATTAAATTTTGCACAAGCTCGATTTATAAGAAACCTCAATATGCAGGATCAATGGATCAAGTTAGAAATGGAACTCATCCCTTTTATTGAAAAAAATACTCCAAATGACACCTTGTTTGTAAAAAGCAATATCAATACAAAAACTGGAAAGGGTGGAGTTATCCGTTTTAACAATGGTGATAAATTTAGAATTAGGATCACTAATAATGGAGATAAACCTGCTTATTTTGCGTTATTAGATGTTCAGCCAGACAATAAAATTAATCTGGTTTTTCCGGAAATGCACCTTAAAAGGAAAGCAGAAGAATATTTTATATTACCAGATCAAACCTTACTGCTACCAGAAAAAATTAAAGATGTAGAAGATTACTGGACTTTTGGACCTCCCTATGGTAATGAGGTCTTTAAACTGATAGCTACAAGGGAGCCTATAAACCTAAAATCAGTAATACGTACAAGAGGGGTATCTAATATCAACAAGAAAAATCAACACCCGTTTGAAATCCTCTTTGGTGCTACTTTTGAAAATAACCTTTCCAATTCCCGAGGCTCTGCTTTACCTGCTATCCCTCCCAATTCAGCTCAGATTTATTCACTGGTTTTTCGGATTGGGGGGTGAATGATTTCGAAGTAAAAATCCAATTGAGGAAATTCAGAAATGGAAATATTTCCTACTCAGATATAACTCTTCCTTTGAAATTCTTTTCCATCTTTTTTTGATGAAGTGATCACAACTTGAAGTCTTATGCTATTTATCAGTGAATTCATCCTGCGAGATGGATCTTTTTAAAAAAAGTAAACCTCATAGTTATGTCACTGAAAAGCACAACAATTAAGCAAGATGCTCGAATACACAAGTTTCGTATTTTTATTGGTACATCAATAGTCGTCTTTGGGTTGCTATTGGCTTTACTAATTTTTCAATCATCAAAACCACAGGTAGATACTCCGGTTAAAAACTTTACAAGTACTTTGATAACTTCAGAACCTTTGGAAATTACTAAAGCCCAAAAACCAAAAATAACTATGGTATCAAATGATACTATGAATGCTGTGGAATCCTACCCTGCTAATTTTCTATTTATACTGGATGCCTCTCGGAGCATGTGGGGCTTAACTGAAAATGGGAAGAAAAAAATTATGGTGGCCAAAGAAGCTTTAACAGAAACTATAGATGTTCTTCCAATAGAATCAAAAGTTGGAATAATTGCTTGTGGACATCAGGAAAAAGACAAATGTGATGATATTGAAATGCTCATGTCATTTGAAACAGAAGATAGAAAAGCACTCCTGGAAAAATTACAGTTTATCAAACCCCAAGGAAGGACCCCAATCACCGGTTCTCTTGAAATGGCAGGCCAACAATTGGACGCACTAGAAGGAAAAGCCACAGTTGTATTGTTAAGTGACGGAAAAGAAACCTGTATCGGAGATCCGTGTGAAATGGTGAGAACCTTAAAGGAAAAAGGAATAGAAGTTATTGTGAATGTTGTTGCATTAGATGTAGAAAAAGAAGATGAACAACAATTAAGGTGTATAGCAGAAGCAGGAGGAGGAGTTTATTATAATGTCAAAGACAAAGACCAAATGAAGAATGCTTTAGTTTCTATAAAATTAAATAACCCTGAAAAAAAAGCTCCGATAGAAGAACTTTGGTTTAAAGAATTTGAATTAGGATCATTTGATGGTGTTAGTACTGAAGATAAATCCATCGCGGTTGATGCATCTGGTAATGTTTATATTTCTGGTTCTTTTAGAAAACAGGTTGATTTCGATCATGGTGTGGAGGAACACATTTTAACTGCAAAGGGAATTTTGGATATTTTTGTTCAAAAGTTGGATTCTTCAGGGAATCTTATTTGGGTCAAACAGATGGGTGGTAAAGGTGACGATATGGCAAAGTCCATAACCGTTGATGCATCTAATAATGTTTATGTTACTGGTTATTTTAGAAATCAGGCTGATTTCGATCCTGGTCCGGAAGAACACATTTTAACTTCAAAGGGAAATAGTGATTATTTTATACAAAAGCTGGATACTGCAGGGAATCTTATTTGGGTCAAACAGATGGGTGGTAAAGAAAGGGACAATAGTATATCTATCGCGGTTGATGCATCTGGTAATGTTTATGTTACTGGTTATTTTAGTGTACAGACTGATTTTGATCCTGGCCCGAAAGAACTTATTTTAACTTCAAACGGAGAAGATGATATATTTATACAAAAGCTGGACGCATTAGGCAATTTATTATGGGTCAAACAGACGGGTGGTAAAGGCTATGATACGGTAAGATCTATCACTGTCGACGCATCTGGTAATGTTTATGTTACTGGAAGTTTTGAAACAACCAATTCAGCTCCATACACAAATTGCGAAATATTCATACAAAAACTGGATACTTCTGGGAATCTTGTTTGGGTCAAACAGATGGGTGGTAAAGATTGGGACGAAGGTTTTTCCATCACAACGGGTGTATCTGGTAATGTTTATGTTACCGGATTCTTTGATGGACAAGTTGATTTCGATCCTGGTGTGGAGGAACACATTTTAACTGCAAAGGGAATTTCGGATATTTTTGTTCAAAAGCTGGATACTTCAGGGAATCTTATTTGGGTCAAACAGATGGGTGGTAAAGGTGACGATATGGCAATGTCCATAACCGTTGATGCATCCGGTGAAATTTATGTTATCGGGCATTTTAAAGAACAGGTTGATTTCGATCCTGGTCCGGAAGAACATATTTTAACTTCAAAGGGAGAACATGATATATTCATACAGAAGCTGGATACTGCAGGGAATCTTATTTGGGTCAAACAGATGGGTGGTAAAGAATGGGACTATAGTGAATCTATCGCAACTGATGCATCTGGTAATATTTTCGCCCTAAATAAAAATAAATACCGAACGGAGTCAGATAGTATAATAATGGAGTCTATTCATAAATTTCGCCAGATTTCTTTTGAAAAATAATGGTTCAAGAGTGTTGGATTCAATAAAAAACCCATTTTGTTATTACACAAGAAAGCATATCAGATAAGTAAACTCCTCGGTAAGCCAATTAAATTTCTCGAATACAGCCATAGCGACTACTATGAGAATGTTGTTTTTTTCAAAAAAAATTGGCTTTCCTGATCACAATCTACTTTTGGAATACATATACAATAAAGCAAAAGATTATAAATTCTTTTAAAAATATTCAACCAAATAAAACAATCAATTATGAAAAATCTTATTGTTATCACCATTTGTACGCTGGGAAACTTATTACTTTGGAGCAGCTGTCAGAATAATGTGAATAAAGAAACTGAATGGAGCATCATGACTGAGTTGCAAGTGAAAACGGCACCTTCTTCTATTTCCATCACCACATCTGTCCCGATTGAAAGTATAAACAAAGAACTAAAAAGAATGGGGAAAGAAACAGAGGTTATCTCACCTTTAGAAGCTAAAGTAGAGCTCGATGTACGTAGCGATTACGATGTAAGCCAGAATCTGGCGAAGGATGATTTGGATGTGGATATCCTCTTATCCATGAAGCCAGGGAGGCTACAAATAATGAAAAGTAACAATACATCTGCAAGTCCTGATGTAGTTGAAGCTGGCCAGAAGCTAGTAAGAAAAGAAATAAATCGGCTGAAAAACGAAATGAATTCAAAAAGGTATCCTTTGACAAAGGAAGAAATCGAACGGTTACGGTCCGGGGCATCCAAAGAAGTAGTATTTGAAAAACCAATTCCGTTTAATTGTTTTGGATTCAACTTACATGATATAGCTATTGAAATAACATCTTCTCCCGGAAAAACCTGGATTGAATAAAGCTGGAAAAACCCATTTATCCAGGCTTACTCTACCCATTATTTAGAGAATTTCAAAAGAAAAGATAGTTCATACAAGATCAAGGAGTCCAACTCCACAAGCCAAACCTATATTTCATTATTACTCAAATATAAAACAACTTGTCATGCAAACATCATATAGATTAAATCAAAAAATTAAGAACATAAGCATTCTTTTTCTACTCTTGATAGTCACATTTTTTTCATCCGGCTTTGAACCTGGTAAACAATCCATACTGGTCAAAAGAGGAAAGTTACATAGTCGGGCAAAACCGGTCTCTTTTACCTTCACTGTACCTGTGTATGGAGAAGAAGAGGAAGAAATTGAAGAAGGTGAAGGGACTGAAGAATTTGTTGAACCTATTGAAGATAAAATGCCTACAGAAAGAAAGACAGGTATATCAATAGTAGAAAAGTTAGAAAATGAGGTGACGTATGAAATTGGTAAAAACAATGGACAAGGTCACGGAAGTTCAGAAAGCGGGAAAAAAGTAAAAAAGAGTAGTAAAGTCGGCAAATCAAAGAAGCAAAGTAAAGCCGAAAAAACTCAAATCGCGGAACTAGTCTATAAAATTAAGATTAAAGCGAAGCCTAAAAAAATGCACAAAAAGAGAGATGGGAAAAAGACCAGGGGAATTGTGTTAAATACAACTGAAGCTACTTTTTATGTCGAGGTAAAGAAAATGGCTGATTCTGCTGATGAGGAAAAAATTGCAGCGGCAAAAAAAGAGAATGACGAGAAGGTAAGTCAGGAATTGAACAAAGTCACTGAAGAATTAGAAAAGTTTAAGGTGATTAAGAAAGCCACCTTGAAAAAGATAGCACAAGCGATTAGGAATCCCTCCTCCGATTCCAAAATCATTAATAAACCAATTGAATTTAGTTTTTTGGGAGAAACCAAAACCATGAAAGTCCAATTCCGGGTTAAGCCAGAATAGCTTAGCACATTGATTAAGGTTTTACTACTGATTAAACTTATTTGTCCATATATAAAACAATCAACAATGAGAACAATAACAAAAGAAATAGGTCCATTTATTTTATTTCTCTCCTTGTTCATTATGCCTAATTCCGGTTGGGGAATGGAAAGCCCCTCAGGCCCAGAGTCAATTATAGGTCTATGGACCTGGGAATTAGAGCAGGAGCTTAAAATTGAAATCTTAGTAGCAGGTAATGGAACTCTGGTTGGCCGATTAGTTGAATCTGGAAATACTCAAAAACAAAACTCCAATGGTGGAAAGATTCTTTTAAATGAAATTAAGATCGATGGAGCCAAAATTGAATGCAAAGTGAATTATAAATTGATTCTAAATGATGATCGTCCCTGTGTGCCTGAGGATGCCAATTTCAAAGGACAAGTGGTAAATGATGGAATGAAAATAGAAGGCGAATTAGAATCCTTTTTGATATTGGATGACGAAGACGGTGATTGTGAAGTTTGGCCGGAAGATGAAGTAACTGTACTTTTAATTAAGGAGGAAGAATGTGATGAAAATTATATAGCAGATGATGCAGTTAAAGAAGAGGTACTTCAAAAAGATAAAGCTTTTAATTGCTTCACTTTTAAACTTAAGGGACCAGAAGAAGTGAAGTGGGGAAGTGAAACTAAATACGAATTGGTATATGAAAAGGATGGTAAACAAAAAAAATGGTTCGGCAATGTCAAATGGGATATAACTAATGACAATCCAGAGATTAAATTGAGTTCGAAGTCAAGTTCCGAACGAACTCTACATACTCCAACAATCGAAAAACCCTTTCTTGAGATTGAATTAAAGCTTCAAGTACGGCCAATTGGTAATATTGGTGGCAAATCTGTTCCATCAGATTTTATTGTGGGAGTTCAAATAAAAATTTCCAATGTAGCTGAATCTTGTGAAATTGTAGAAAAGCAGATCAATGCGCTAAAAGAAAGACACTTCGATTTCTTGAATGAAATTGAGAAAAAGCGAGATGAACTTAAAAATATCCGCATCCCATTGCCTTGGAATGAAACCGAAAGATATCGTCCTGGCAAGAAGCTTGAAGGTGAAATCACGAAACTGGAGAGTGATTATGAAGAAGCCAAGCAAGCAGCAGCTGCATCGGAAAAAGGGCTAAAAGCCTTGTATAAGACTCGAAGTGAACTGATAAATGCTCAGAAGAAGTTGTGGCGCTCTACAACAGAAGTCGGAAGAGCTTTATGGGCTAAGGATCGTTTTGATAATTCAAAGAAGGAGAAAGAAGATATGCTTCAATTCCTTCATGCATATAAAGGTACTGGATCAGGGATTCCAAAAACAATTAGAAGTTCTGACCTGAAGGACACGTTTGATATTTGGTATGAAGATGCGAAGAAAAAAATTGGTCTACGCCTTGGTTGGTCACTCATTCAAATTGGGGGAATTGCAATGGCTGGGTTGCCGGGTCCAGGTAATTACTCAGGGATAAATACTCTTTTCATGTTAGGCCTTGGGATCTATGTTGATAAAAAAATAGATTCTTCGGAATTTATAGAGAGTTTAAATTTGAGCACATCTGCTTTGAAAAGCCTGTCTTTGCAGTTTCAGGGTATTGTTAACCTAGCAAAGCAAATTGAAAATATGTCTAAAGCAAATGCATCTTCAAAGAAGATAGATAAACTCAAAAGTAAGCTACACAGAATGATTTTGATAGCCCACGATGAAACTGGTGAAGCCATTCGACTTATGAATAAAGTAATCCTCAAAGCCAAGCAACTTAAAAGCAAGGTGGAGAAGTTGCATCGAGAAACTGAAGCTCAGCTTAAAAAAGCCAAAAGCCTGAATCAAAATTTCCAAAAAGAATTCAGTAAGGAAAAAAGTGATTATCCATATAAAAGAATGGCAGCTTTTGACAAAAAAAAGGAGCTTGAAAGCCTTATTAAAGATCTTGAACAAAGGATTGCCGATAATGATAAAGAACTTGAAAAGCTAAATACACTTAAAACACGCTACTGTGATACCCCCGAAAAAGAAAAGAGTTATTGAACATATAATTGATGGGTGTATGGATCCTTTTATAAAAAAACCTCCTAATTATGTCATCGAAAAAATCAAAAAAAAACAAGATGCTCGAATACACAAGTTTCATTTTTTTATTGGTTCATCCATAGTCGTCTTTGGGTTGCTATTGGCTTTACTGATCACAATCTACTTTTGGAATACATAAACAATAAAGCAAAAGATTATAAATTCTTCTAAAAATATTCAACAAAATAAAACAACAAATTATGAAAAATCTATCCTGTTTATATCTCATATTCTTTTTATTGTTGAGTAGTTGTACAACAGAAGAACCTGTGAAGACAAATCCTGAGGAGTTATTCCCTTGTACTTTGAAAATTGAAAACGACAGCTTTGAAAACATTTATCGAAACATTCTAAACTTTGAAAAGGATCTCATTACGGATGGTTATTTATCGGAAGGAGGAAAAGGGTATATTAATATCTTTGAAAAGATGGCCAAAACGAGAAAAACGGTGGTACTTGGCGATTACCAGGTCAAAGGGCTGACCGATCGTTCTCCCTCTATACTGAGGTGTTTGATTTCCCATTACCTGGATACGCACCCGGAAGATTTTACCGATAATGGAATGAAATGGCTGACTTTTTCGTTGTCAATGATTGAGGATGAAGTATTGACTCGCCAAAATGCCGTGTGGGTTTTGGGAAAACATTATTTGAAAGTTTTTGAAGAAGAGGATTTCCAACAGAAGGGTAATAAAACTTTGATTTTGCTACAGTTCTATTTTACTTCCGACCTGGTTGATCTTCCAAAATTACCACCGTCTACTTTTAAAAGTGCAAACCCTGAAGGTTAAGGCTGCCTAACATTGAGTTGGTTTATTGACCTGAAAAATACGTAAAAAATGGCTCTTGTAAAGTTGACACAATTTAATTGTCTTTGCTTGGTGGGCTTTGACGATGGAAATGGATAGTTATCAATCCTATAATCCGGATTAAATCATTCAATTAAAACAAGAATCATGGAAAGGAAAGAATTTCTAATCACCTCCGCTCTTGCCTCAATCTCATATTCTTTATTGGGACAAGTAACCAGGTGCAAGAAAAGAAGGTACAGTCAATATTTTGATGGATGGGAAGTCAAGCCTGAATTTAAAATGGAGTTTGTATCTCTTTGGCCAGGATGGTTGGGTAAGGAAAACTGCCACAAACTGGATGAAGTGACTGTGGATGAATGGGCTCAGTTTAACACTCTTACCAGATTGATAGCTAAAAAGTATAATATTGAGTTAGTGGATTGTGAAGCAGAGACTATTTTGAAGATAGATGATATTGAGAATACACTATCGAACTATGAAGAATCCATGAATAAAGAATACTCCATGTTTTCCAGATAGCTTATTCCAGAGCTGAACTGCTTGTTATGTGAGGAGTGGGATTTCACGTATATAATATGGCAACTTGACAATGGTGCAGTTTCAGCACTGGTGCCTTTGATTAAAGAAGCAGGCTTACACCACTTTCAAAATTAATATGCTAATTGTCTTAAATGCACACATAAGAATTTGTGAGATGCTTTCCTGTGGGTTCGAGATTACAAATTTCTTACTTACTCAATTAACACAAAGCCCGCCCAGTAGTAAGGATCTTTATATTTTTTGCGCATTTCCAATTGCGTTTTTTGAAAAGCTGTTCTGATGTTCAAGTTGTCATTTAGCCAATGAGAATGCCGTCTTCAATGCCATCAGGAATTGGCTTTCCCTCCAGGCCTGATTTGCTCCTGCCATAATCAATCCAGATCGTATGAGTGGGTTTTCTGAAAAGCGGAACCCGGAACCACCTAGGTCTAAATTTTCCTTATCTTTTTTAATATCCGGAAAAAAGAAACCATGAGTAGCAATATGCAAAATGGAAGGGGATGGGTTGTTTACTCCGATGGATTTAAATGATTCTTCTGTAGCCTGATAGCCCGAATAATATGTTGTTGTGATATTTTCATCTCCCAAAAGGGTCATAATTTTGTTTAACTCCTGTTCAGTACCTGGTAAATATTGCCAGTTTATTTCTTGATCACCTCTTCCAGATATACTATAATCATTTAAGTTAAAAACACTCTTCTGTTTTTCAAATGCTTGATTCGCTGATGCAATAGCAGAACTATCTGTATCATTGGAAAATGAAAAAGAAAATAAAAATATCAAAGAAACTCTCCCATCCAACTGAGATTGATGTTGAACATGGTTGGGAACCGTCTGGGCAAAAAAAAGTTGTTGAATGGATTGAAACATTTGCTTCCGAGAATAACAATTATTTGATATGGATACATGATGAGAATAGTAATAAAGGAGCAGAAGAATATATTATTCTACCAGATCAAACCTTAATGTTGCCGGAAAAAACTAAGAAAGTTAACGAAGACTACTGGAGTTTTGCCCCCCCTTTGGTAATGAGGTCTTTAAACTGATAGCTACACGGGAACCCCTAAACCTAAAATCGGTGATACGCACAAGAAGTATAACTGCAACTAGCGATAAAAATCAACACCCATTTGAAATTCTCTTGGGTGCCACTTTTAAAAATAATCTTTCCAATACCCGAGGTACTGCTTTACCTGCTATCCCTTCCAATTCAGCTTAGTTTTATTCACTTGTTTTTAAGATAGTTGAATCAAACGAAGTACAAATAAAATGAGCCTTCCCACATTTTAAAGAAAGACTCATTTATATAATATAATTGATTTAGCAATTAATGTGTTTCATTCATTGAGTATCGATTTCCCAAGAAGGAGGCCAATTATCTCCAGTTTCAATTTTATAAACCAAGAATTCAGTCCCAGTTCCGTATAAATCATCAAATTCATTTGATCCTGTTACAGTAGTACCAATACTCTGTGGAGTAAGTGGAACATCCGACTTTAATTTAAGTAAGAATCGAGGACATTGATCGAGTTTTGTTTCAGTACGGCCTCGAGGGGAATTCATAGAAGTAAAACTTCTGGTTAAATTGTATGGACCAACATTATCCAAAATGAATCCATAGTGAGAAGAGGGATTTTCTATGAACTGCTTGGCTTTAAGTTTAATATTATCAGATCCTCTCCATTTATTGACCCCTTCAAATGCCTTGATAGATGAAACATAAATGCCCATACCTGGAGGTGTGGGTTGATTGTTCCAGGTTATAGTTGAGGAATTCCATCCCTCCGAGGCTTCCCGAACTGATATAGATTGGGTTCCGTTATTTTGTTGAGAATCTTCAAACACATTAATATAAGCTTCTAGTACTTCAGTCCCTTCCGGGAACTGAGGTATAAAAAACTGGAGATAAGTTCTGTGCTCTCCATTGGGTAAACCGTGATTGATATTCAGACTAAAGGTGTTAAATGGAGCATCAGGGTTCCGATCATCCACATACGCATCCTGAGAGGTAGTTAGCCATACATAATAGTAATTCGGACTTGTGCTTACATCCACCCCATCGTCACCACAGGTGTTGCTTAATTGGCAACAGCCGGATAAAATAATGATAAAAACGAAACCTAAGATGGGATTTATTCTTTTAATAGTATTCATGATTTTAATTTTAAGTAAGTAAGAAAAAATGGAGTTTCAGTTAGAATATTATGTTGCAAAGGAAGTTTCATTCTTTAACTGTATATTTTGTAGTTTCCTCGATCCTCATTATACTGTCATTATTATTCGGGATATCGTTTTCAACTCCTTTAAAAGTGAGGGTGTAAACATCTGGCATTGCTTCACAATGAACATCAAAATCTTTTTGAAAATCCTGTGTGATTAAATATTTATCAGGTAAGACTCCTGTATAAATTATGGGTGTTGAGACAAGGAGCTCACTGTTACCACCTTCAATAGCATAAATTCCTGCGTTAAAAAAATCATCAGCCCCGTTTGGATCGGTCACAGTATATTTAATCGTCCTAGTCAAAGTTGGACCTAGGCAATTAGAAATATTATGGGCATCTGGAGTAATCTTTAAATTGGTAATCTTTGTAGGCATATCATTTATAGTAAGCTGACCTGCTATCGCTGAAACCACAGATTTATCTTTTAGTTCTAATTTAATGGTTAAGGTATAGATTCCGTCAGCAGCGGGTTGTTCTACAGTTATTTTCGTTGAACTTTTACCTGCTTCATCAGGAGTGTTAAGCGGAATCGGGATATTCTTAGTTGAATTTTCAGGAAGACCATCTAGCACTGCACTCATAACTTCACCTGGGTTTACACCCTTAGGGCCTATGCTGTACTTAATAGTTATTTGCTGTCCCGGATCAATCCGGTTAGGAGCAATTCCCTCTAGTTTAATTTTAATAGCAAGCGGATTATTGATTTCAACATCAACTAAATCACAACTAGTGGAGAAAATTACTATCGTCATAATTAAAGAAAGAAGCTTTTTTGAGTTTTTCATGATTTAAAGTTTTGATGAATAATATTTTTTAATTCATGAGTAAATAGAACAACAGGCCTTAATGTTATCACCCCGTCCAATTATTTATTGTTAAGGTGATAACAATTCTAGACATCCTGATATATACCTGTGTACTTGATTTGAGTATGCTTGCAATTATTTTTTAAAACAAACTCCTTTATCATGAAGACACAGTATTACATCAGACATTTTGGATTACTCCTTTCTATGACATTCTTCTTTACTCTATCTTTCAATTTAAAAGCTCAAGAGAGGTTTAAACAGGAGGAACTGTTCGGAGAAAAGGCAAGAGAATTAGTACCTGAAGCTGCCATTGTCCTAACTTCAAAGACCTCTAAATTCCCTTCTCACATAAAATTCAGATCTGATAAAAAAATCAAATCTGATGAATTCGAAAAATGGTTAAGAGATCGTTTTGAATTCGATGGTAATTTTGACTTTGTTCGCATTTTTGAACAAGAGGAAGAAAACGGAATAAGAACACAGAAATTTAATATTTGTTACAAAGGGATTCATTTAGAACACGGATTGATCATCACCTATGGTAGGGGAGGTTTGATCCATCGTTTCAATGGATATGCAGATTATCCGGGGCAAATAAATCCTGCTCCTTCAATCTCAGAATCATCAGCACTTGCCATTGCAATGGATTATGTAGGAGCCGAAAAATACTTATGGGAGATACCTGAAGAAGAAGCCTTTTATAAAGAACACATGCAGGATTCAACCGCAACATATTACCCAAAAGGAGAGCTAATAGTTGCAAAGGACTATTCAGATGGTTTTCATCTGATGTGGAAATTCGATATTTATGAAATAACTCATGAAAAGAGCCAGACAGTATTCGTTGAGGCCCATACAGGCAAAATAATGAAAACTTCTACACTTGTACATAATTGTGATTCAGGTACAGTAGCTACTACATGGCATGGGAATAAAAATTTTCAGACTGATAATGTTGGCAGTTGGGGAGCGCCAGATTATATCTTGAAAGATGATTGTGGTTTTTCTAATTTTAATACCCATATACACACCATAATGCAAGCAGGTAATGCTGAAATTCACGATGCAGACAATAACTGGGTTGAGGGTAATATTACAGACTTTGCAACCACACATTACTATGCTAGAAAGGTTGTGGATTACTACGAAACAATCCACAATAGGGACGGTTACAATGACTCCAATTCAAATATTACCTTTAAACATGTAGCAGCGCCAAATCCAGGGTGGGACAACGCTGCGGCTATTGGAAATGCCGGGGAATTTCTAATTGGAATGAATACCGGAGCCCAAGGTGAATTCATTAACACTTTGGATGTGATAGCACATGAATTCACCCACAAGGTAGTAAAACATAATGGCAATGGTGGATTAACTTACGAAAAGGAATCTGGCGCATTGAATGAATCATTTGCTGATATTTTAGGACAGATGTGTGAACGTTGGGTGGAGAATAATCAAAGTATAGATTGGACTATTGGAGAAAATCTTGCTCCAATTCAACCTGAATTTCCTTCTGGAGGGCCAATACGTAGTTTTATTGATCCAAAGGCACATGGACAACCGGATACTTATGGTGGGGTAAACTGGGTCAACCAGGAAGGCTGTGTGCCTACTGGAGGATCAGGGGGAAATGATAATTGTGGAGTTCATACCAATAGTGGAGTTATGAATCACTGGTTTTATATCCTGACAGTCGGTAAAACAGGTACGAATGACTTGGGGAATGATTATAAGGTCACAGGAATAGGTCTGACTAAGATGAGGACGCTAGTATATAAAAATCTTCTGGGACTGCTACCCAATGCAACATATAAACAGGCCAGATCTAATTCAATCGCAATTGCTGAAGATGAATGGGGAGAGTGCTCAGACGAAGTGAAACAGGTAATCAATGCATGGTACGCAGTCGGAGTTGGTAAACCTACGGTAAAAGATACTGTAGATGCCGGAGTTTGTTCTGGTGATTTTTTTGCCAAGGAACTGAAGAATTATATCTTTTGGAATACGTGCGACAATATAAGTTTTGAGTGGACCGCGGTCTATCCTGATGGAATAACCGGCGGTATGGGGGACGTAGAATCAGGCTTAGTAATTACTGAGACACTAACCAATAATACATCAGAAACCAAAACTGTTGCTTATTTCATTCGACCTAAATATAACAACGATGAATTTGGAGGACCAATTTTTGAGCTTAGAGTTCCAATCCTTCCTGCTCCAATTGGGAACGATTCAGAAAAGGATATTGCTTGCTCAGGTGATGAATTCTCTATTTCTCTTCCTGATAAGATAATTAATAATATAGAATCTTCATTTGCCTGGGCAGCTGAATATAACGGATTGACAGGAGGTGCAGGAGCGGGGATAGGTAATGTGCTCAATGAAACGTTGGCCAACAATACGGGTACCAATGCGAGCGCAATTTATACAATTATACCCAAAAATAATTCAAATGGATGTGAAGGACCTCCTTTTACAATCACTGTTAAAGTACTTTCTGAAAATACATTTGATGGACATAATTACCTTTTAACACCAGAAAAAATGATGTGGCAGGAGGCTGAAGACTATGCTGCCAGTCTTGGTGGCTATTTGGTTGCCATCAATAGCCAAGAAGAACAAGACTTTTTAGTTGAAGCATTTGGCAGTGACGAATTATTCTGGATTGGGTTCACTGATGAGGCCACAGAGGATTTTTGGACCTGGACTTCTGGCGAGCCAAAAGTATATGAGAACTGGTACCCTGAAGATAATGAACCTAATAATGTTAATGGTGGAGAGGATTATGCAGTTATGAATTGGATTAAAAGCTACCACTCCCATTTGAATAGTGAAAGCGGTTATTGGAATGATTTGGGAGCGGGCAGTCCGGAATGGGTCCCTTATTATGGAATTGTTGAATTACCAGAACCATGTAAATGCAGCTTTACAACAGATGGACTATCAAATATACAATGCAATGATAATGGAACTCCTAATAACCTCAGTGATGATTTTATAACTTTTGAATTAAATCCAAATGGTAATAACCAAGGAGATAGTTACACGGTTTCCGGAATTAATTTGACTCCGTCGGGAGGTAATTACGGAACTTCCATGTCTTATCAAACAGACCCTGGCTATGCAGGGACAGGAGATGTTTCATTAACAATTACTGATGATAATGATGAAAGTTGTACTATTGAATTTACTTTAACAGATCCTGGCGTTTGTTCAGATCCTCCATTGGACGTTTGCAGCTATATTGAATCAGCAAAGGATATTGTTTATTCACTTAATATGCCTGGTGGCCTTGCAAAATCCTTGATATCAAAGCTTAATAATGCTTTGAGTAGTTTTGAAAACGGAAACATGAATGCTGCCAAGGGAAAACTAAATGCGTTTATCAATCAGGTATATGCACAGACAGGTCTCAATATTCCTATAGAAGCAACAAATGGATTGGTAAATTTAGTACAAGCCATTTTGGCTTTAATAAAAGAAGGAAGTAAAGATTGTTCCAATAGCAAACGGTTAGCGGGTAATTCGTCCGAACACGGGAATTTAGATTTTGTGATTTATCCTAACCCGGCCACAGCAAATGAAAATGTCGTTATTTCTATTCTTGGAGAAATAGATTTAGCTGATTTAGTCATTTTTGACCAACATGGCCGGTTAGTTTTTAACGAAAAAATTGAAGGTGGACAATCAAAACATTTGGTTTTGTTGGATGATCGATTTTTAGGTGGAATTTATCAT
The DNA here is from genome assembly GCA_965220465.1 of Saprospiraceae bacterium. Classification (GTDB taxonomy): domain Bacteria; phylum Bacteroidota; class Bacteroidia; order Chitinophagales; family Saprospiraceae; genus JAHDHW01. Next base: position 142,782 of record CBDCPZ010000020.1, read on the forward strand.
GTGAGCCTTATGTCAAATGGAGCCAGATCAATTAAAAAATTGGTTGTGGTAAAAGATTGAGATTTGAGATAATATCTGGTTTTAATTATTTATCCAAATTTTGATTAATGAACGTTATTAAAAACAACAATATTGGCGTTCTTTAAAGAGCGTTGATATTGTTGTTATTCTATTAGTACAAAGCCTGCCCAGTAATAAGGGTCTTTATATTTTGTTTGCATTTCTTTTTGGGCATTTTGAAAGGCTTCTCGAATGGTCAACTCATCATTTAACCAAAAGGAATAAAATTTTTCCATTAATTCACCGGTTTGTTCATCCGGAACCTGCCATAGACTCATAATGATATTATCAACCCCAGCCATTTTAAAAGCTCTTTGTAGACCAAACACCCCTTCACTGCCTTTAATATCTCCTAATCCTGTTTCGCATGCAGAAAGGACTACCAGTTTGGTATTGGAAAGGTTCATGTTTGAAATTTCATAAGCAGTGAGAATGCCGTCTTCAATGCCATCAGGAATTGGCTTTCCCTGCCAGGCCTGATTTGCTCCGGCCATAATCAATCCAGATCGTATGAGTGGGTTTTCTGAAAAGCGGAACCCTGAACCACCTAGGGCTAAATTTTCCTTATCCTTTTTAAGATCGGGAAAAAAGAAACCGTGAGTAGCAATATGCAAAATGGAAGGAGATGGTTTGTCTTCTCCGATAGTTTTAAATGATTCTTCTGTAGCTTGGTAACCTTTGATGGATGTGGCTGAGATATTATTAGCATCAAAAAGGTTTTTAATTTTGTTTAACTCCTTTTCAGTACCAGGCAAATATTGCCAGTTTATTTCTTGATCACCTCTTCCAGATATGCTATAATCATTTAAGTTAAAAACACTCTTCTGTTTTTCAAATGCTTGATTCGCTGATGCAATAGCAGAACTATCTGAATCATAGTGAATGCCGCCATAGAGGACTAAACTTTCAGGAGCAATGGGTATTCGTTCTTTTTGAAAGGCAAGTTTTCGACTGTTTGAAAGATAATGAATTTGATGTTTTTCAGAAAGATATTTTTTCTTTTTCATCGACAAAGCTGGAAAGGAAATGCGATGCAATAAACCCGTTGGTGAGTAATACACGTTCTCTGCTCCAGTCAGAAGACTGTCCAATGGTTCCCAGATTAGAGAGTATAAAGACTTAGTTTGACTTTTTTCTTTTCGAGGAACAACACCTCTTGAGCTGTATATCTTAGAAAGATAATCTTCTTTTGAACTTTCAGTATCCAACAATAAATTCTCCAGTTCTTTTTCTTCAAATAACAAAATGAATTTAGGAGATTCATATTCTGACCGTAGTACCATTGCGGCATAAAAAATGCTATCAGTCCAATTTGGATTTTCAAAATATCTGAAATGGGTAAATTCAATTATTGCATCATTTTTTGTCAACTCTTTCTGAATCTGCTTCCAATTAACAAGTTCCCTTGACTCCTGAAAAGATTTAGATTGCCGTGCTAATCCACTTTCAAGCTTATTTGCCTCGTTGACTAAACTATCAAAGTTGGCCACTCTATCTTTCAATGGCAAACTATATTGCTTGATTAGTAGTTTGTTTGTGTTTTCCCATTCTCTAAATATATGAATGAGCATACTATCTTTAGATTTCCTCAGACTTTCAAATACTGCTTTGCGATTATTTAATATTAAATCTTTGAGCAACAGTGTATTGTCAAAATTCAATTCAATCAATTCATTATATTCCGGGTGGCGAATAGAGAAAGAAGGTATAGTTTGAAAAGTCTTTTTAACCGTATTAATAAGATTAATTTGTTCATATTCACTAAAATGAGCAAATGTGTTCGCTATTCGGTCATAAATATATTGGTTAGCTAACTGATAATAGTGAGTCGTTAGATGAAGGGAATCTTTGTTTTCATTTACGTGCCCTAAATAAGTAAAAGTTCGGTCTAACTCTGGATATTCTTTCCCGAAAATAGCTTCATTTATTTTTAATGTTTCTAAAAATATCGAATCAGCTTTGGTATATTCCTCAGTGTTCAAATATGCAACACCTAAATTATTTGAGATTCGACTATATTGATGTGTTTTTCCTACAGCATTTTTCGTTATTTTCAAGGCTTCTTCAAAAAAGGAAAGCGATTTTTCATAATCTTTGATGGCTAGGTACAAGGTGCCAATATCACTCAATCTGATACCATACTCTGGGTGTTTTTTCCCCAATGCTTTTTCTACTATCACTAAAGCTTCAAGATGTTTTCGGAGAGCAATATCATAAGAACCCATATCCTGATAAACACCCGCTAATAGTCCTAAAATAATACCATATTTTTCATGTGTTGCACCGTAAGTCTTATCGATAATTTCCAAAGCTTCCTGGTAAAAAGAAACAGCTTTTTCAAGTTGACCCATTCTAACATACATATTTGCTAAATTTGCTAACATAATACCGTAAGTTGAATTTTCTTTTCCAACAGTTTCTTCATAGATCATTAATGCTTCATTAAATAATGGAATTGCTTTTTCATATTGTCCAAGTGCTTGATATGTTGAAGCTAAGTTTCCAATAATATTAACATAGTACCTGTTGTCTTTTCCAAGCTCTTTTTCCATTATCTCGGAAGCATTTATATAACAGCTAATAGCCTTTTCGAATTGACCAATTTTGAAATACGAGACTGCCATATGATTTAAAAAAGATGCATATTGAGGATGTTCTTTTCCATACTCCTTTTCTATTTTTTCTAAAGCTATAATGCATCTCGAAATTGATTTCTCGAATTGACCAGTATTAGCATATAATACGGCAAATTTTCTTATCCAAAGTCTAACCGAATCATGATTTTCGCCAAATTCATTTTCAGCCATTTTGATTAATTCATCCTCTAATAGAACGACTTCATCATATTCTTTTTTAGAATAATGACTATCTGCCTTGGCAGAAAGTTCATTCCAGTTCATCTCCGTAATGGGTTTTTCAATTTGAAGTGTGTCAGTTTGGCAAATCAATAATATGGTAAGAAGTTGAAATAGGAAGGTTAAAGGTATTTTTTTCATTGCTTTCGGGGTTAGGTTAAATAAGACTTAAATTATCCGGTGGGTTGCTAACCTAAAATAGGCTGTAAAAAAAAATCGAAAATTGCGGGGTAACGAATATCAGCTGTCCAAATCAAATTCTTGTAAATAGCATATCAATAAATATACACTTTTTAAATAGGTATTCCGATTTGAGGATTAAAAGACTAACCAGCAGATCAATCAATCAATACAAAGCCAGCCCAGTAATAAGGGGCTTGATATTCTGTTCGCATTTCTTTTTGAGCATTTTGAAAAGCTTCTCGAATAGTCAAATTATCATTTAGCCAAAAGGAATAAAACTTTTCCATCAATTTCCCGGTTTGCTCATCAGGTACCTGCCAAAGACTCATAATAATGTTTTCGACACCTGCCATTTTAAAAGCTCTTTGAAGCCCAAATACCCCTTCACTGCCCTTAATATCTCCTAATCCTGTTTCACAAGCAGAAAGGACAACCAATTTAGTATTGGAAAGATTCATGTTTGAAATTTCATAAGCTGTGAGAATGCCATCTTCAATGCCATCAGGAATTGGCTTTCCCTGCCAGGCCTGATTTGCTCCGGCCATAATCAATCCAGATCGTATGAGTGGATTTTCTGAAAAGCGGAACCCTGAACCACCTAGGTCTAAATTTTCCTTATCTTTTTTAAGATCGGGAAAAAAGAAACCGTGAGTAGCAATATGCAAAATGGAAGGAGATGGTTTGTCTTCTCCGATAGTTTTAAATGATTCTTCTGTAGCCTTGTAATCTTGAAGAGAAGTAGTTGGGATATCTAAGACGTGGAATAGGCTAGAAATTTTAGTTAATTCTTCCTTCGTACCAGGTAAATATTGCCAACTATCTTCTTGGTTGCCTCGTTCAGCAACGTTATAATCATTTAGCTTGAAAATGAAATCTTTTTTCTTAAAATCATTGTTGGCAACTGTAATAGAAAGGCTGTCCATGGAATATTCTATCCCTCCATAGACAATGGCATTTGTAGGGCTATAGTTTTCAATCGAATCTTTAAACACTAAATTTCTTGTGCTAGACAATTGCACTAAAGCATATTTGTCTGAAAGATATATATCATTCAATTGGATAGCATTAAAAGCGATTTTATTCAGAATGCCAGAAGGTGAATAATACACTTTTTCCACGCCTTCTAAAAAGCTATCCAATGGCTCCCAAACCAAATGATAGGGTCCTTTTTGTTGTTTTTTCTTTCGTGGAACTACACCCCTGGTTGAATACAAATCATCGAGGAATTCTTCATTGTTATCATCAACAGAAGATAAAAGATTATTGAGCTGTTCTTCTTCAAACAAAGGGATAAAGGCAGGAATTTTATCTCCCGGAAATAAGACCAAAGCGGCGTACATTGTACTATCTGTCTGACCAGGATTATAATAGGGATAATGTATAAATTCAATAGCTAACTCATCTGCTTGCAATTGCTGCTGTACCTGCTGCCAAGTAACTTGTTGTGTAGCGGCGTCAAATCCTTTTATACTTTGGACCAACTCCTTTTCAATTTTGTTTGCTTTTTCTTCTAGTTCTTCAACCGCCTTTCGTTCTCCAATTGGCTTAATATATTCTGAAGCAAGTCGACGATGGAAGGACTGAAATAATTCGTATTTTTTTGCTAAAATGCTATCTGATAAAGCCAGACCTTTCACTTGTGCAGATGTGTTAAGTAAAAAACCTTTGTAAAAAATTGCATTATTAAAACAGCTTTCTGAAGAGGCTTTGGGAGCGGACAAAGGTTTGTTTTGTTCAAATGAATAACTGTAGTATAGATTTTGGATAAAGGTATTTACATATTCATCTAATTCTCTTTCTGTTAGATACTTAGAGGCATTAATTAAAAGTGATTTTTGAATGTTAGCTGATTCAGTAAGATAATAATGTGCTTTTTTAAATTGATTAGTTTGCCAGAATACACTTGAGAGACCAATAGCACTATTAACATATTGGGAGTTTTCTCTACCTAATATTTTTTCTGAAATACTTATATCTTCCAAATAAAAAGTTTCAGCCAATTCATACCGTCCCGTTTTACGATATAAAAATGCCAGAGTATTTACACTTGACGAATACTTTAGGTGTTCTTTGCCAAGTACATTTGCTTCTATTGTTACTGCTTCCAACAAAAGTGGTTCAGCTAAGTCGTATTCTTCCATACATAAATATAAAATAGCTAAACTACTTAGACTTTGAGTATACTGAGGATGTTCCTTTCCGAATTGCTTTTCTCGGATAGACATAGCTTCTAGGTGAAGTGATAAAGCCGATTCGTATTGTTCCATTAACCTATATAAAATGGCAAGATTATATAAGACTGAAGCATACTCAGGATGTTCAATTCCGAATTGCTTTTCAAATCCAAATTTAACTTCTTGAAAAAGGGATTCTGCCAATTCGTATCTCCCCATATCTCCATATAGATTTGCCAAATTCATTAGATTGCCAAAATAGTAAAGATGATCTTTACCTAACAATTTGCTTAATATAGTGTTTATTTCTAAAAGAAGGGGTTCTGCCAATTCGTATTGCTCTAACCTTCTATATGAAGTGGCTAACCTAGATAAACAAAAAGCATATTTAATGTGTTCCTTGCCGAATGCTTTTTCATTAATTGTTAATGCATTAAGTAAAAGTGACTTAGCCGATGTAAATCGTCCCATTGAATTATATAAATCCGCAAGGTTATAAAGAATCCCAGCATATTCAGGATGCTCCTTACCATTTACTTTTGCCTCGATTTCCATAGCATCAAGAAAAAACATTTCAGCTGTTTCATATTTTAACATCTTCCCATACAAGATTGCCAGATTTTTCAAGCAATCTACATACTCCCAACATTCTTTGCTATCAATGTTTTCCCAAATAGTTTTAGCTTCAATGTAAATCATTTCAGCTTTACTGTTTAGCCCCATGTCACTATATAAAATTGCCAGATTGTATAAACTATTAGCATATTCAAAATGCTCTTTTCCAGTTACTTTTTCCTTTATTCTTAAGGATTCAAGATAAAGTGATTCGGCTTTATTGTATTGTCCTGGTTTTTTATATAAAATAGCCAGATTGTTCAAACAAGCTGAATACTCCGAACTTTCTTGACCATCTGTATTTTCCCAAATAGTTTTGGCTTCAAGATAAAGTGTTTCAGATTCTTCATCATGGTTACCCATAAAGGTTAATGTCCGTCCATGATTGAATAAACATCTAGCTAAGGATACATGTTTTTTCCCAAAGGTATTTTCTGCTTTGTTGATTGCTGTTTTAACAGCTTTAAGTGCCTCATCAAAATTTTTTTGTTTAACATAAGTTCGGTTAAGTTGTATCAAACTATCTACTTGGCGAAGAATAGCCAAAGAGTCAATTGTTTGCGCGGAAAGTGAAAAAACGCAAAAGTATAGATTGATTAAAATAAGAAGCGTTTTCATGATTTTTTTTTGAGGTTGAATTGAAATTCTTTGTGTTTTGATCAAAGCATATCAAATAAAATAATCGATTGGCTTAGATTTTTATCATAGCTTTGGTAGTTTATATTGTAAAGGGTTAGAAAGACAGTAGAATATTACGGTAGCTGAATTCAGTTGGTGCGAGGTAACAATTTTTTGAAAATTCAAATCAGTTTCTTGTAGATAGCATGTCAATAAATATACGCTTTTAAAAAAAGGCTACCTAATTTTTATCAACTGATCACAAAAAGCGATTTTGTATATTTATAATCATAAGCTATCGTTTAGATTAAATCATGATGTTTAGAATATTAACAATTTTTCTAATTCTTTTTGTTAGTTGGAGTTGGGCTTATGCAACCAACTCTATGCAGAATAGTGCTGATCGGATTCTGAATGAATTATACGAAACAATCGGAAATTATCAAATCGTAAAACCTCAACTCGAAATTGTTGCAACAGAAGAAAAAATAGCTAGCTATTCCTATCGTCGCAACTTGATTTTAATCGAACAAAAAGCAATTGAGGTTTGCAAGAGCTTTGGAAGTGACTCGTTGAATGCCTTGGCTTTTATTATAGGACATGAATTGGCACATGCTTATAAAGGAAATGGTGAAAATAGGCATACTAGTTTCCTGGCTTATGACCGACATTTTCCTATTTCGATAAGGGATGAAAAATTAGCGGATATTCAGGGAGCATTCAATGCTTACCTGGCAGGGTATGATCCTTCTGAGATTTTGCCGAAATTGATAGACAACCTTTATGAAAGGTATAATTTAAAGGACAAGCAGCTTTATGGTTATCCTGCATTGGAAAAGCGAAAGCAAACTTCCAATGAAGTTAAGAATGTTGTTGATACTTTAATTCAGGTTTTTGAAAGCGCGAACTATCTTACTGCTTTAGGGTATTACCAAATAGCATCTGAATATTATAAATATATTCTACAATATTATATGGGGAAAGAATTGTTGAATAACCTGGGTGTTTTATATATCCATAGAGCAATGCAAATTGCTGGTAAAAATGTCGATCCATATCTCTTACCGATAGAATTGGATTTTCAATCCAGATTAAACAGGACAAGAGCTGAAGAGTTGACCTATAAAGAAAAAAGAAAACGTAAGCAGTTTTTGGAAAAGGCAATGGCTTATTTTGACAAGGTACTTCATTATGAAACAACTTATTTCCCCGCATATTTAAACAAACTTTGTATTCTACTGCTTGATGAGCATTACGAAAAAGCTATTGACTTTTATGCTTCTGAAAATTTTCAAAAAGCATCGAATTCCAATGAAGAAAAGGCGAAATCAAAAATGGCTATTGCTATTGTTTTTGCGTTTCTTGAAAATGATAAATCTGCCCAAATTCTAAAAGAACTGTCCAGAAATTCAGATCAGCAAATAAGCCAGTTGGCATCTGACAATCTTTCCATTTTAAATAAAAATCCAATTTCTAGTCAAACTCCAGTTCATTGTAAACTTAATTATAGTAGTGATGGTGAAACAAGAGTCGATGGAGTAACGCCATATCAATATATCCGCAAACAGGGAGTTTACCTTGACCGTGATCAAAAAGCAGGTTTTTACTCTGAACGACTTCCAAACTCAAATGTGTTAGTAGCCAATTGGGAAGGTCAACCGATTATTCTACAACGGATAAATAGTCCTGAATTTGAAGCAAAAGGAGGTTTGAAAACCGGATTGTCTTCGAAAGTATTGTTTGAAAGACTTCAAGGTAATAACTTTTCCATTATCCCTGCTCAAAAAGGATATTTTGTTTATTGTAATCCCTGCCAATTGATCTTTAAAATAAATGAACGGGATTTAATTGTTGAATGGGGGAAGGTGTTTTGATCATTTAAGTAAATGATGATTCTTCTTTTTTGTTCCCTTTTTTAAATAATCATATCTTAGCCAACTTGGGTTAAATGAAAAATGAATATCCTTAATAGATTCTATTTCAAAGGTCAAAGGAAAAGATTATCCAATTTATACAACTTTCATGATTAACTTGGGGGGCATATATATTGAAATTGGAGAATAAAAAACAAGATAGTTTAATTTATTACTATCAGCGTTTCTCGCCTCCCACTTGACTCTAACATGGCTCTTTCTTATTCCATATTACCTTTTCATTTTATTTAATCATTGCTTAACAAAGCGCAGACCAACTGTCTTTCCTTTCTCCATCAATTTTATCACGTATTGACCTGGTGTCAATGTTTCTACGTTTGCTTGTAGCAATCCGGTTGAAATATGCTTAAATGTTACTTGTACTTGTCGGCCATGTAAGTCGTAGACTGTAATATTCTTTGCAGGAAATGTTGGCCCCTTAAATTCGATTTGAACGTAGTCTTTTGCCAAGGTAGGAGTAATCGTTACAAATTCTGCTGCCGGATGAAATACGGTTGTTATACCACTAAATATGTAGCTCCCGTCAAAATCGACCTGGCGAAGTCGATAATAATTTTCACCAATCATAGGATGTTGGTGCTCAAAGGAGTAGTTATTCCTGCTTGAGGTAGTTCCGTCCCCTGCTATTTGTGCTATGGATTGGAAAAACTGTCCATCCTTGCTGTGTTCAACAATGAAGTGGTCATTATTGGTCTCTGAAGCAATTTGCCATTTCAGTGAAGAAGTAGTACCCTTTTTGGTAGCGCGAAAATAAACCATCTCAACGGGGAGTGGCCCAAGTATTTCGAGTGTGATTTCAATGGGATTGTAATGCACTGCCCAGATATTGCCATTGGGTAAAGTAGGTAAATTCAAAGTATCAAAAGTACCAACTCGGCTAGTAAAAGTTAAAATATTATAAGTGTCGCCTAAGGTAGGGTTAAATCCATTGAGTAGAACTACTTCCAGGGTGCCATTTTGGAGTATAGCAGTATCGACCTGCAATTGATCATGCCCGGTTCCGGCTCCTGCATTGCTTTCTATCTCTACTCGGTAGGTAGAGGAGTCGGAATGGATATAGTTGCCATTGACCACCAGAATTCCAGGTGAATTCCCGGGGTCTTCTGTTCCTCCTTCGCTGAAAACTTGCCCATGAATGGTGCCATTTCCTTTTACTAAGCCTAGGTAGTTGTTAACATGTCCGTAGATGATCCCATCATTGTCAAAGGTGGAACCCAAGCTATTGATAATGATTTCGCCACTAGTGATTATTCCAGAGCTAGCATTTTCGATGGTACCAAATAAAGAATTGATTAACTTGGCATTATTTGATGTATTTATAGATGTTTCGTTTATTAATTTTGCTTCATCATTAATATAAATGGCTGTATTCGACCCGTTATTAGTAAGTGAAGCTCCTGCCTGATTGAAGAAAGAGGAATTCAAACCTGTAATTTCGATTGTGGCATTACCTTGATTGGTAAGAGTAGTACCAGCGTCCTCATTTGTAAAATCTGCCATATTTTTAATTCGCATTACAGTATTAAGCCCGGTATTGTTAAGTGAAGCCCCTAATGAATTGTCAAAAGAGGACCATATACCTGTAATTTCGATTTTGGCACCGTTCTCATTTTGAAATGTAGTGCCTGTGTCTTCATTAATAAAACCTGCCTCATTTTCAACCTTCATCAATGTACCGGCCCCGGTATTAGTAATTGAAGCCTCCAATGAATTGGTAAAAGAGGACCACACACCTGTAATTTCGATTTTGCCGCCGTTCTGATTTTGAAAGGTAGTCCCAGTATGTTCATTGAAAAAATCTGCCTCATTCTTAACTTGTAAAGTAGTATTAGTCCCTTTATTAGTAAATGAAGCCTCATTTCGATTACGAAAAGTTGAACTCAAACCTGTAATTTCGATTTTAGCAGAGCCTTGGTTGGTAAAAGTAGTTCCAGCATTTTCATTGTATAACTTGGCTTCATTTTTAACCTGTATTAAAGTATTGCTTCCCATATTAACAAATGTTCCTGCCTGTTGATTGTATATTTCAACTTGATTACCATCTGCTATAATTTGGCCCTCGTTTTTGTTATTCAGGACACCTCCATTAAAATTAAAGAGCAACCCTGTATTAGTGAGTTTTATATTTGCCCCGTCATTAGTTACGGTACCCCCGTCATTATTGATTTCTCCCAAAATATTTATCGTACCGTAATTAGTAAGCGTAAATAAGTTTAACAGATTCCCGTTAAATTGAATCGTTAGGCATCCTGAATTTTCAATGGTATATAAGGCTGTTTCGAATGTACTGATATGCGGATCGTGGGTGTACATAGCCTTAACAGGAATAATGGCATTATTTCCAGGAAAGGGTACATCGTTGGTCCAATTGGAAGATTTTAACCAATCATTGTCCACTTCACCAGTCCAGGTGGTGTTGGCAAGAAGGGAATGACTGATAACAACTGTGAGAATGAAGTAAAGAATTGTTTTTTTCATGACTTTGTTTTTGGGTAAATAGCTTAAATGGTAGATTTGTTATCAGTAAGGCTGGAAGTTAATTGTATATTCTAGTAGGGTATGACATTGTCAATTTATATTTTCCGACAGAACTGTTTAAAGAGCAGGTCTTCAAATAAAAGTGTATTGTTTTTATGACTTAATTTAATACTACTTTAGTCCGCTTTCGTTTGAAGACTTGCAGATGTTCCGAAGGATTATAATTTCTTTAAGAAACTATCGGAAGATGTAGACAATGTTTATTTGAGCAAAGACGAACTGGGAATATTGTATCATTTTGATTTTGACAATGAGAAACTCAACCATGTAAGGGACTGCTTTATTATAGGCTGTTACACAGGAATGCGATTTTCTGATTTTTCAAAATTAGAAAAGGAGCAAATTGTGCAAATCAACAAAACCTATATTGATATTGAAACATTCCAATACCTGTCGGAGCATGTTCAAAAAAAGATTGAGAATATTATTATCAAAGAGCAGGTAAAGATCACAGATATTCACCTGAAAAACTTGGGAAAAGGTTTGCAATAAAAAACTTATTCAAAAATCACGAAACTGAGTTAATTTCAGAGTGAGTGTCTTGATGTGCTGAAATTATTTCGAAAGGGAAAGAATTTAATGAGCTAAGTCAAAAATCAACTTAACGCGACCAAATACGCGCCATAAAATAACAAAACCCTTGCAACTATTTGATTTGCAAGGGTTTGTGATTTTTAATTGTTGACCCACTAGGACTCGAACCTAGAACGACAGGACCAAAACCTGCTGTGTTGCCAATTACACCATGGGTCAATGCTATTTAAAGCGACGCAAATTTATAACAAAAAAGTAATTTAGTAAAGTTCCTTGGCAAGTTTTTTTAATTAGTGTAATAATGGATTGTTCTAAGCTCTTTGATTGTTAGGTTGTTTGCCTGAAAATCGTTCAAAAAGTTTGTCATCATTTAAAATATCGTAGAGAATGTCATGATATTCCGGAAAGTCAGGCATATCATTATGTCCAGCCTCTTTAAGCTCAAAAAGATGACTATTTGAAGGGGCCAAAGCCTGAAGCATTTTGCTGTGTTTAAAAGGAATAAGGCGGTCTTTCAGGCCATGAATAATAAATATCGGACAATTGATTTGTTTAATAAATTGATCAGTCCGAATTTGGTATTTGAGGATCCAGCCAATTGGTAAAAAAAATCCATATCGTTTAATTTGATGAAGAAAACTATAATACGGCGAATCAAGAATCAGCATTCTTGGGTTATTCCATGAAGCTATTCGAGCAGCAATGCCACTACCCATTGAACGGCCGTAAAGTATTATTTTTTCTTCGCTATACTGAGAGGAAAGCCATTTGTAAACATGCTGTGAATCATTATAAAGGATGGTTTCTGTTCGCTTACCTCGACTTTTTCCAAATCCGCGATAGTCAATGATGAAAAAATCATAACCTTTACTGACAAAGTCTTTGGCAAATTTCCCCCAACCTTTGATACTTCTTGAATTTCCTTTTAAATAAAAAACAACCCCTTTTGAATTAGGAACCTTAAAATGAATGCCGTTGATCGTTCCTCCATCTTCCATGTCAAAGTTTACTTCGTCAAATGGAAAAGGGTATCGGTAGCGAAAATAAGATGGTAATTTTTCGGGGCGGAAAAAGAAAAAATCCTGTACAAAATAAAACACCAGAACCAGCGCCAGGTACAAACTTCCAAGAAATATCAACAGGTTGATCAGCATATTACGCAGGCAATTTGTTTACCTATATTTTTAATGAAAAAAGGGATGTCTTCTGCTAAAACTATTCTGCTAGTTGATAAATACTTTTTAAATTTCTTCCTTCTCCATTGTAATCCAATCCGTAGCCGATTACAAATTTATTCGGAATATCAAATCCTTTATAATCAACCGAAATTTCATGCTGTAATGCTTCCGGTTTCACCAATAAGGAAGCGAGTCTTATTGAAGATGGCTCAAGCTCTTTCAATTCTTTTAAAAACTGATAAAGCGTTTTTCCGGTATCAATAATGTCCTCAACAACAATGACATCTCTTCCTTTTAAGTCAATGTCCATCCCAATTAGCTTCGTCACACTTCCGGTACTCTCCGTACCATGATACGAGGAAAGCTTGATAAAAGTTGTCTCGCAAGTAAGGTTACAGGCCCGTACCAAATCTGCCAAAAAAATAAAAGCGCCGTTCAGAATTCCAATGAAAACCAGTTTTTTTCCTTTAAAGTCATTGTTGATTTGGTCACCTAATTCAGCAACACGATTTTGAATCTTTTCTTCGGAGAGGAAAGGTTTGAAAGTAAGATCATGAGCTCGAACTAGTTTTTTGTCCTGTTTAGATAGCAATTCCATATATTTTTAATTTGAAATGTAAAGGTACGAAAATGGGTTATCATCCTACAAACCATACTTATCTATCAAATAAACCAAACTGGTAATTGCTGCAGCACCAAGTTCTAATTCTCTTTTGTTAACAGCATCAATAGTATCAATGCTAGTATGGTGATAATCAAAATACCTCTGCGAGTCTGGTCTAAATCCAAAAAGCAATCCGTTTTGACTTTTCAAAGGGCTGATATCAGCTCCTGATCCTCCTTTTGAAAGTGTCAAATTATAAGCTTCTAATAGCGGAAGCCACTCAATCACTTTTTTAAATTTTTCTGTAAAAATGGTGTCTACACCGTCGCAAGAAAATCCTCTTGGCGTGAAGCCACCTGCATCAGATTCAATTGCAGCAAGATGGAATTCTTTCTTTTCATTTGAAACTTTAGCATAAGCTAAACCACCAGCGAGCCCATTTTCTTCATTCATAAATAAAACACAGCGAATCGTTCTTTTTGGTTTGTAATTGAGGCGTTTTATTAATTGTAAAACATCCATTGAATGTACACAACCTGCACCGTCGTCATGAGCCCCACTGCCCACATCCCATGAATCAAGATGACCGCCGATGAGAATAATTTCTTCTGGAAATTCACTTCCTCGAATTTCGCCGATTACATTAAAAGATGGTGCGTCAGCAAGCTTTTGACAATTGGCTTTCATGAAAACACGAATACTTTCTTTTTGAATCAAACTGCTTAATAGTTCAGCATCATTTGTACTGATTGCGAGAGCTGGAATTTTCTCAGCTTTTTCATCATAAACCAAAACTCCGGTATGTGGAAAATCATCAAGCCGGGTAGTCATAGACCGAACTAAAACCGCAACTGCACCAAACTGAGCTGCTTTTGAAGCACCAAAAACACGTTGATCAACAGCGCCTCCATAAGCATTGAATGTTCTGATTTGTTTTGGGTCCATAGGACGATTATAAAATACAATCTTCCCTTCGATCTTTTCACGGCCGAGTTGCTCTACTTCATCCAAGCTTTTGACTTCGATTACTTCGGCAGTTAATCCATTTTCTGGAGTACCGACTGAGTTGCCGAGTGCAAGAGCATTTAAATCCAAAGATCCCATCGAATTGGAATTAACTATTCTGACCTGTTCTTTGTCACCTCTCACCCAATGAGGAACCATGCAAGGCTGTAGCCAGACAGAATCTAACCCAAGTGTATCAAGCATTTGGCGAGTGTATTCAACTGCAGCAGCAGCTTGAGGTGATCCTGCCAGTCGGCCGCCTATTTTTGTTGTCAGATGAGTTAACCAATCATAGCATTTGCCTTCAGTAAGGGCCTTGTCATAGATAGAGCGTATGAAAAAAGCGTCTTCGTTTTGTATCTCTTCTTGGCTGTATAAAATATTTATGGAGATAAGCGCACAAAATGTGAGTGTTACGTATTTGTTCATGTTTTGAATAATTGGACTGTTTTAAAAGTATGCATGCAAATGTAAGTTAGTTGGTTATAAATGACCTAATAAAAGTTATTTTAAGAACTCAACCTATTAAGAATAAAGTGCTTTTGGAGATTAGTGGTAAAAAGTACGGTGAAAAATAGATTTTTTTTAAAAAATGGATTACATTTGTAAAAGTGTTAGTGTAAAAACAACAATAAGAAATAATTAATATTAAAGATAATTTGGTTTTATTTGGTTAGGGCTGAGGTAGTGCAAATGCACTACCTCTCTTTTTTTACCATTCGGCAAGTGTTTAAAATTTTCCCACATAAATCAAAGAGTCAATTTTTTTATCCAAAAATGTACCCCTTCCAGATTTGTTAGCGTCTAAAGATTAGGAGTGAGGTTTTACTAAAATAACCAAAAGTGGTTAATTGATTTTTGTGTCTTAGCTGGCATTCGTACCTGATTAAACCAATAATTTAATTCAAGGGGAATAAAGGGATTTTTATTGGTCATGGCAATAAATGTTTATTTACGTATCAATTATAGGTTTAATCATTATTTTTGTGCTGAACATCCAAAGATTACAGTAATAATTTATAGTATCGTGATTTTTATAGTATCGCGAAAAATTCTTCGATGCAGTACGATTTGTACGGAAAAAATACAAGTGATAAAATATCAGATAGTGATGTCGTCAACCTATACTTGCAAACACGCGAGCCTGCTTATTTTTCCCTTCTATATGATAGGCATTCCGGCAAAGTTTACAGAAAATGTATCTCACTTTTGAAGGATGAAGAAATGGCGCAAGATGCCACACAAGGTATCTTTATGAAAATATTCATGAACCTGGCAAATTTTAGCGGAAAATCAAAATTCTCAACCTGGTTGTATTCTGTTACCTATAATTATTGTATTGATTATATACGAAGGTTAAAAAAAGAGAAAAATCTTTTTTCTGATGAAATAGAATCGGTTCCTGAACTCATCGAAGAAGTAGATGACAAAGAATTGCTGCATATGAAGGTTGACCGACTTAAGAAAGTACTTGACAATATTCCAAGCGGAGATAAAGCTATCTTGTTGATGAAATACCAGGAGGAAATGTCAATAAAAGAAATTGCAGAAATTATGGATAAAACGGATAATGCAATAAAAATGAAAATCAAACGAGCTAAACACAAAGCAAAATTGATTTATTCACAATTATTTCCAAGCAATTAACTGAAAGTCTATGTCGCCGAAGAATAGTTTTAAAAAATTGATGGAAGAAGAGGAGAAGCAATATCCTCACGCACCTCCTGAAATTGAAAAGGAAATCACTGGGAATGTGAAAGTGATAAAGTTGATGGGGGATATAGTTGAATTGTACTTGACCAGAATAATTGACATGTTTTTATCTATGATGGGCGGTAAAAATGTGCAAGCTGAGACTGATGAGAAATCAGGAAACGATGAAAATATTTTGGATGATTTCCCCGATGAAAAATTAACTGACTAGTAATTTTTTAACCCGTTTTTAGCTCAAGAATTTAAAAGAAGAATATGCAAGAACGAGTAGTACAAATGTTAAATGAATTATTCGCAAGCTTTGCAAAGGCTTTCCCCAATTTTATTGCGGCAATAGCAATATTTATCATTGGTTATATCATCGCTAAAATGGTTGCCAAATTGGTTGATAGGATTTTAAAAACTATAGGTATAGACCAGCTTGCGGAAAAGTTAAATGAGATTGATTTTATAGAAAAATCAAACATTAAAATAATCCCCAGTAAGATTTTATCAAAGATCATTTATTATTTCCTTTTATTGATTTTTACCATCATTGCCACTGAAATTCTAAATATTGCAGCAATATCACAACTGGTCAGAGATATTATCAATTATATTCCAAGTGTAATAGCTGCCATTGCCATTTTGATCATAGGTTTGCTGATCGCCCAGGCACTACAAAAGATTGTATTGACGACAACTCAATCTTTGGGAATTCCTTCAGCAAAAATCATCGCAGGCTTTATCTTTTATTTTGTCTTTTTAATGACCATCATTACGGCACTTACACAAATTGGTATCGAAACTAACTTTATAGCGACGAATATTACGGCGATTATTGCAGGTAGTGTTTTAGCTTTTGGACTTGGTTATGGTTTGGCTTCCAAAGACACGATGGCTAACTTTCTGGCTTCATTTTACAGTAAGGACAAAATTGGCCTTGGCGATATTATTGCCATCGATGGAATAAAAGGAGAGGTCATTAAAATAGAAAGCACCTCATTAATGATTCGTGCTGAAGATAAAGATGTTATTATTCCATTAAGTAAATTAACAACGGGAAATGTCGAGATATACGAGCGGAATAATAAATAGAAAACTTGACCTCAAAATGCGGAATTCTTATACGGATTTACGCTTTAAAAAATAACCCAAACTTTATTTGTTGGATGATAAACAGCATAAACAATATTGTAAATGCAACTCATTCATAATTACATAACCCACTTTTTAATTTAAAACAAGACACAAATGTTTAGAAAATTTAGTTTTTTAGTATTTGCACTTTTAATTACAAATTTTATTGGTGCTCAAACAACCGAAGAATTGCAAGCTCAAAAAGATGCTAAAGAGGCAGAATTGGGTCCGCTTAAAGCTCAGTTGGAAGAATTGACTGGAAAGGTTGGCACTCTTGAAGGAGAAGTTGCTTCATTAACCGACCAATTGACACCATACCCAAGATGGGACTTAGGTGCTTTTGGGACAGTTGGTTTCAATATTTCTCAATTCAAAAATTGGTATTCCAATGAAAATCCTGATGCATTCACAAGTTCATTTGGAATTACTGGAAATGGTTTTGCCAATATGGACCAGAAAAAATACTTCTGGCGAAATTCAGGAAACATCGTTTTCCAAAAGACAAAGTTGTCAAAAAATGCTGCAGAACGTGATTCTACAGATTTTGAAACTACTGCCGATGCCTTTAGTGTATCTTCCCTTTTTGGGTATAAACTTACTGAAAAAATTGCGGCCTCTGTTCTAGGAGAATATCGCTCAAACTTTAGTAAAATTAATAATCCAGGTTATTTGGATTTGGGAGTCGGGGCGACCTGGACGCCGATCAGCGCCCTGGTTGTTGTATTCCATCCGCTCAACTATAATTTTGTATTTTCAGAGGACGAGTTTAGTTATGAATCTTCATTGGGTTGCAAAATTAAGGCAGACTATGCCCGCAAATTACCAAAAGGAATAGGTTGGAGTTCAAACTTAAGTGCTTTCTTAAGTTATTCGGATATCAACAATTTATCCAACTGGACCTGGGTGAATAGCTTGAGTGCAAAAATATGGAAAGGCTTAGGAGTTGGGTTTGATCTTGGGCTAAGAGGTAATAAACAAGAAACATTTAATTCACTAAACGAAAACCCGGATATTACAAAAGTGAAGGATTATAAAGGAGATAATCCAGTGCAGGTTTATTGGATTATAGGTTTGTCCTATGAGTTGTAAGAAGACGTAAAGCCTTTTTTAAAGCATCTTTGGTCGTTTGGTAATAAAAACCATTCCCTCACACTTTCTACACAGAATTTCTTACTGATTCAAACATCTAAGACAGCCTGTTCGAGAGAATATATTTATATGTTTCTTAAGAACAGGCTTTCTTTTTTTTCTCTCAAATGTAGTATCTTTCCGCTTCACCTGAAAACTCAAAAATGTCAGAAAAAAAACTCTTCCTTTTAGATGGCCATGCTTTGGTTTATCGGGCACATTATGCATTTATTTCACGCCCTTTAATCAACTCCACAGGGATGAATGTATCTGCGATTACGGGATTTACAAGATCTTTGTGGGATGTGATTCGAAACCAAAAACCATCGCATATTGCGGTTTCTTTTGACCTAAAAGGACCAACTTTTCGACATGAAATGTTTGAAGCTTATAAGGCCAATAGAGATGCTCAACCGGAAGATATTTCTATTGCGATTCCTTACATTCAAAAAATTCTTGAAGGGTTTAATATTCCTGTTGTTACCATGGAAGGGTATGAAGCAGATGATATCATCGGAACATTAGCCAAACAAGCAGAGAAAGAAGGTTTTAAAGTTTATATGATGACCCCCGATAAGGATTATGCCCAATTAGTCTCCGAAAACATTTTCATGTACAAACCTGGTCGAAAAGGAAATGAAGTGGAAATTTTAGGTAAAAAAGAAGTTTTGGAAAAATGGGAAATTAAAAGAGTAGATCAGGTTATTGATATTTTGGGCTTGGCTGGGGACAGTGTGGACAATATTCCAGGAATTCCTGGAATTGGCGCAAAAACAGCGGTTAAACTGTTAGATACTTATGATACCATTGAAGGGTTGATTGAACATTCTCATGAATTAAAAGGAAAACAAAAAGAAAAAGTTGAGGAGTTCGCCGAGCAAGGTTTGTTATCAAAAACCCTGGCAACCATCGATATAAATGTACCCGTTCAGTTTAATGCGGAAGATTATAAAATTGAAGGCATGGATAAGAATGTGCTTTCTGATATTTTTAAAGAACTGGAATTTCGAACCCTTGCCCGATCCATTTTAGGAGAGATAGAACCAACAGAAAAGCAGCCAGTAGCAGAGGGCGTACAGCAAGATTTATTTGGCAATGCAGTTCCTTCAAAACCACAGCGTTTTGCTCCTAAACTAGAAGCTCATTCTGTCGCCGAAAACACGATAGAAAATACCAAACACGAATACCATCTCATCGATACCAAAGAAAAAAGAGCCGAATTAATTTCGTTACTTTCAAAGCAAAGCGTTTTTTGCTATGATACAGAAACGACAGGCATTGATGCTAACCAAGCGGAATTGGTTGGTTTGGCTTTTTCTGTGAAACCGAAGGAAGCCTATTACGTCCCAATTCCCAAAGATCAAAAAAAAGCGCAAAGCATCGTCAATGAATTTAAACAGGTATTGGAAAACGAAAAGATCGAGAAGATTGGCCAAAATATTAAGTATGACAATTTGATGATGAAATGGTATGGCGTTGAAGTAAAAGGCCTGTTTTTTGACACCATGATCGCTCATTATCTCTGTGAACCAGACCTTCGTCACAAGCTGGATTATTTGGCAGAATCTTATTTAAAATATAAAATGGTTCCTATTGAAATGCTCATTGGCAAAAGAGGTAAAAACCAAATGAGCATGCGGGATGTACCTGTGGAAAAAGCTGCCGAATATGCAGCTGAAGATGCTGATTTGACGCTTCAGTTGAAAGCTCCTTTGCTGGAAAAATTGAAAGAAATTGAAACTGAAAAGTTATATAACGAATTGGAAATTCCTTTGATTTCTGTGCTGACAGACATAGAATATGAAGGGGTACGAATTAACCCTGATTTTTTAAATGATTACTCAAAAGTACTCGGAAAACTTATTCTTGAAAAAGAACGAAATATTCACAAAGAAGCTGGCCTTGTCTTCAATATTGCATCTCCCAAACAAGTTGGAGAAGTACTTTTTGAAAGAATGAAAATTCCTTACCGATGGAAAAAAACTTCTAGCGGGCAGTTTTCAACAAACGAAGCAAAACTTTCGGAGCTGGCTGAGACAAATCCATTTGTTCAAAGTATTATGGATTATAGAAAACTTGCGAAACTGAAATCAACTTACGTTGATACCCTTCCATTGCTGGTCAATCCAAAAACTGGAAGAGTCCATAGTTCATTTAATCAGGCCAGAGCAGCAACTGGCCGTTTGAGTTCCGAAAATCCCAATTTGCAAAATATTCCAATCCGTGATGAAGCTGGCCGCGAAATTCGTAAAGCTTTTGAGCCAAGAGATAGCAATCATATTCTACTTGCTGCCGATTATTCGCAAATCGAATTGCGATTAATTGCAGAAATCAGTGGCGATGAAGCGATGCTGGAATCTTTCCAGGCAGGGCATGATATTCACACGGCAACGGCTGCAAATGTGTTTGGAAGAAAATTGGAAGAGGTCACAGCGGATGAAAGGAGGAATGCCAAAACAGTGAATTTTAGTATTATTTATGGAGCAGGAGCAACTAACTTATCACGACAACTAAACATCAAACGTGCCGAAGCAAAAGAATTGATCGAACAGTATTTTAAACAATATCAGGGTTTGAAAAACTACATGGACAAGACGGTGGAATTTGCACGCGAACATGGTTATGTTACCACTTTGATGGGACGTAAACGATATATTCGGGATATCGATTCTCGAAACTCCTTGATCCGAAGTAATGCTGAAAGAATAGCGATCAATACGCCCATCCAGGGAACAGCAGCAGACATGATCAAAGTAGCGATGATCAATATTCACAAGGCTTTTAAAGAGAAAGGTTTTAAAACCAAAATGATTATGCAGGTTCATGACGAATTGGTTTTTGATACGCCAAAAGATGAACTGGAAAAAGTAAAACCAATCATCGAAGAGAAAATGAAAAATGCCATCCCAAATTTGAAGGTGCCTATTTTAGTAGGAATGGATGTCGGAGAAAACTGGTTGGAAGCGCATTGATAAACTCAAGTCGTGATGAATCGCTAACTTGAAAATTATAAATTAATAATGATGAGTGATAAATTAAACCACGCGCGTTTTGAGAGAAAATTCATAATTTTTCATTCATCATTCATAATTAGCAAGATGCATCGCAACTTGCGTTGATTATTTAGATTAGACAACAAACTATGAAATTTTCAAAACCAATTTCGATAAAAGAAATTGCCAAACGCTTCAATTGCGAAATCATTGGAAATGTAGACTTGGAGGCTACTGGTCTCAACGAAATTCACAAAGTCGAAAAAGGGGATATTACTTTCGTCGATTTGGACAAATATTATAGCAAATCGATCAATTCAGCTGCAAGTATAATCATAATCGACAAAAGAGCTGATTTTCCGGAAGGGAAGGCTTTATTGCTTTGTGAAAACCCGTTTGCTGTTTATAACCAAATTGCAAAAGAACACCGACCATTTGAACCATTAAATGCTTTGATCAGTGAATCTGCGGTAATTCATCCCTCATCGATTCTCGAACCAAATGTCGTTGTCGGAAATCATGTCCGAATTGGAAAAAACTGCTACATCCAGTCGAATGTTTTTATTGGAGAATACACGGTAATTGGTGATAACGTGACGATCCAGGCAGGTTCCGTAATTGGTACGGATGCTTTTTATCATAAAAAGTCTGAAAAGGGTTTTGAAAAATGGCGCTCGGTTGGAAGAGTGGTTATTGAAAATGACGTTGAAGTCGGAGCTTGTTGCACAATCAATAAAGGCGTTTCAGGTGATACGATTATAGGAGAAGGCACTAAAATGGATTGCCAGGTCCATATCGCCCATGGTGTTGTTGTAGGAAAAAGATGCCTTTTTGCTGCTCAGGTTGGCATTGGAGGGAAAACAATTCTTGGAGACGAAGTGGTTTTGTATGGACAAGTGGGGATTATACACAATTTAGTGATTGGTGATAAAGTCGTTGTTTTAGCCGGAGCAGGAGTCAATAAAAATCTGGAAGGTGGCAAAGTTTATTTCGGAGCACCAGCTTCAGAAGCCAGAACCAAATACAAAGAACTGGCTGCGCTAAAAATGTTGCCTGACTATATGCGAGAAAATCGAAAATAGCTTTTAGAAAATTAGAAGGAGCTCTTTTTTATATTTTCCACTTAATGTTACAACCCATGCTGGGTTTTTGAAGTGCAGGAGCAGGATTCCCTGAAAGTACCGCATCCAAAGCAACTCGTAAATCTTCACCGGTTACCGGAATTCCAGATCCCGGACGGGAGCCATCCATTTGGCCGCGATATACCAGTTCCATTTTTGCATCAAAAACATAAAAATCAGGCGTACAGGCTGCATCATAAGCTTTGGCTATTTCCTGGCTTTCGTCGTACAAATAAGGGAAAGTATAACCCACCTCTTTTGCATGAATTTTCATTTTATCTGGCCCATCTTGAGGATAGTTATCAACATCATTTGAACTGATACCAACGAAAGAAACGTCTTTTTTTTGATACTCTTTGACCAAATCAACCAATGCGTTATTCACATGAATGACGTAAGGACAGTGGTTGCAAAGAAACATAATAACGGTTGCTTTGTCCGATTTTAAATCGTTGATATTTAGCATGTTACCTGAAATGGTATCAGGAAGATTGAAGGCAGGAGCTTTGGTGCCTAAAGCCAACATATTGGAAAGTGTGCGAGCCATAATTTTTTCTTTTATTTAAAGCAGAAAAATTGAATTCAAGTATTAAATGCAAAAATAACAAGTTTGTTTAAAACTTTTAGTGGAAGGAAATTAATCAATCTTTATTTTTTGAAGCATTTGATTTCGAGCACCTTGATAGGGGTTTCGGTATAAAAAATAAAGGTTTCCATTGTGGATTTTGAGGTTGTAAATAAAATTGCGGTCGATTGGAATTGCGTTTTCGAGTGCTCCGGTTTTTAGGTCAATCGGACAGATTTGGTATCCCCATTTGGTGTCAAAAGTCGTGTAAGCCATTTCTTTTTTTGTATCAAAAATGAGCTCTTTGTTCCAGTTTTTTAAAAGATGATATTGGATTGGAATGTTGAAAAACTTTGTCCCGTCTTCTTTATAAAATTGAATTTCATCTTCCTGGTGATTGAAAATACAAAGCAGCGAATCATACCTAATCATTGGGGAATAAATCTTTGGATAAAATACTTTCATCATGCCTTTTAAACCATATGGTGCATTTCGTAAAGATGCAAGGCGCTTGGAAATATTGTCCTGCCAGACATCACCCGATCGTGGAAAGCCTGTTCCGGTTTCTTCGATTAAGAGGTCAATGTTGTGAACGTGTTGGATCAAAGGGAAGATGATTTTTTGTTCCTTATCATTTTTTGAAAAACTAAAATATTGCTGCGCCTGGCCTTGATAAAAATACTTGGTAAAATAAACAAAACGATCCGTTGCCAACACACAAGGTTGCACCAAATTTTCATAATAATCGTTATCCAAACGGTGTCCCAAAAAATTAGAAGAAGAGTCAACTGAAACAGGATAAACGCCAATATCAGTAGTCAGATAAACAATCTCCTGGCAGCCAATAAAAAGACTGCTAGGGCGGTAATTAATTAGTGACAATGCAGCAACCACACGTTCGTTTTCATCCAAAGCAACCAGTTGATATTTTTCAAAAACATTTTTATAAATTAGTAAAATGATGAAGTCATCTTTGAAAGCATAATCAACGACATTTAGCGGTTCATGAAATACGGCGTCGATTTTTCGTTTTGCTGAAACAGAAATTTCCGGAATAAAAAATGTTGCTGGATGAAGTCGAATGTGGAGTGATTTTGATTTATCAGCCGTGATTTCAATGGCCTTTTCGGAATAGCCAATTGAGGTAAAATTCAGCTTGATTGGAAACGAATTTATATTAATGGAAAAACAGCCTAAACTGTCAGTGCTGGTGCCAAGATTTTCCTTTCCAGCAAAAGAAATATTAACCTGATTTAAAGGCAATCCGGTTGTTGCATCTACCACCATTCCTTTAAAAAGGGAACCAGTTTTCTGAGCTGAAACGTTCAACACAACCTGAAGGAAAAACAATAAAAGGATAAACCGAAAAATCATTGAAGGTTTTATTTTTCAAAATAAGGGAAATCCTTATAACCCCCAATCAACATAAAAACAAAAGTCAGTTTTCTGAAATTAGCGGTCTTTCCACTCCCAAAGATATCGGCAGGCAAGGGTTCGGTATGGTCGCCATTGCTCAGCTATTTCAATAAGACGTGGCTTTAATTCTTTTTTTTCAGCCTCTATACCGTAAAGTGCGATCATTGCCTGTTGAATTCCTAAATCTCCCACGGGAAAAATGTCCGGTCGATTGAGTGTAAACATAAGGATCATTTCTACAGTCCAGGTTCCGACACCTTTGATTTGGGTGAGCGTTTTAATTATTTCTTCATCGCTGTGGGTTGACCAATCTTTTTCAACGACTTTTTCATGTTGGAAAAAGTTTGCTACGTTTTTAATATAACTGGATTTTTGACGGGACAAACCAACTTGACGCATCGTTTCAGCTTCCATTTTGATTACATGATCATGATCCGGATAATTATTTTCAAATAAATCAAGAAATCGCCCGTAAATTGTGCTTGCAGCTTTTACTGATAACTGCTGTGAAATAATAGACCGGACTAATGCCCCGTACACATCGTCGTTGCTTTTGGCAATATCAAGTTCGATCAGATCAATGGCCTTTTTAAGAAAGGGATCATTAGAAAGATGTTTTACCGCTTTTACGCTCATGGGTTAAAAATAATAAGAATTGATGAAAATGCAATTGAGGTAAATGGATTGTAACAATATACGGACTGTCTGAAATACGCCATTTTGATAATTGAAATAAGAGATATTTTTAAAAATTGATTAAATTCACATAAGCTATAACCTTAATGCCAATATTATTTGAACACTTAAACATACAGTGATGAAAAAGTTATATTTTATTCTATGCTTTTTGGCACCCTTCTTTTTGGGTGACGCATCTGCTCAGGAATCCTTAAATATGGAGATGCATTATAATTATAATGCTTCAGGCCATACTTATAATGACTGTTGGGGCTATGTAGATGCTGCCGGCAATGAATATGCGATTGTAGGAACTAAATTAAAAATTTACTTTTATAACATCACCGACCCGGAAAATGTAACCCTCGTTGATGAATTTTCAAACAACAATCCTTCAGGACTTTCAATGACCAGTACAACATGGCGGGATTTTAAAACATATGGAACGAAGGCTTATGCTGTCGCAGATCAAAATGGTAATACAGAGGGTTTGCTTGTTTTTGATCTGAGTGACCTGCCAAATTCTGTAACTTTTGAAGAGCAAAATACTTCATTTTTTCTCCGAGCACATAATATTTTTGTTGACACGATCAGTGGCTACCTTTATACAGCCGGAGCAAATACCAGATCAAACGGGACTATTATTTTAGATCTCAAAACAGATCCGATATCGTTGGTTGCAGATGAAGTTTTAACCGGAGGAGGGTATATCCATGACCTTTATGTTAGAAATGATACAGCGTATTGTAATCACGGTTACAGTGGAATGTATATTTGGGATTTCAAAACGCCAACTAACCCTGTTTATATAGCCGATATAGGAACAGGCGGCTATAACCATAGTAGTTGGGTAACCGAGGATGGCAATTATGCAATATACGCTGAAGAAGTTCCGATTGGGAAACCGTTAAGAGTGGTCGATTTACATGATTTGGGCAATATTGGAGTGGTAAGTACTTTCAAAGAACCTTTGTTAGCGCCGACTTATATGAATAATCGACCTCATAATCCATATATAAAAGGTGACCTTCTGATCGTTTCTTATTATCATGATGGTGTACAGGTGTTCGATATTTCTGACCCTGAAAACCCGGAACTAGTAGGCTACTATGACACTTATCATCAGAATACTTATTATCCAAACAACTATTTGGGATGTTGGGGAGTATATCCCTACTTTCCATCTGGAAACATTATTGCAACGGATCAGGACAATGGGTTTTTTGTATTAGAATATTCAGAAGCTCCTCTCCCTGTTGAATTGACCCACTTTTTCGCAAAATTGGAAAATGAAAAAGTGAGATTGGAATGGGCAACCAGCTCTGAAAAAAACAGCGAACTTTTCGAAGTACAAAAAAGTGCTGATGGAGAGCATTTTGAAACGATTGCACGAATTGATGCAGCAGGAAATAGCGATTCAAAAATTGATTATCGAATGTATGACGAAAGTCCGTTTTTAGGGGATAATTACTATCGCTTGAAGCAAGTTGATTTTGATGGTAAATTCGAATATTCCACGATTGAAGTCATTCATTTTAGTACTTCTCCTATCGAAATCTTTCCAACATTTATTCGTAATATTGAACCACTCCAAATCTTGTTTTCTGAAAACATATCTGATTTGAAAGTTCAGGTATTTACCATTCAGGGTCAACTTGTAAAAACAACTTTACTTTCAGGAGAAAAAGAGCAACAGCAGGAATTGGCGTTGGATGACCTGGATAATGGGACATTTATTATTCAGGCTTTCAATGATACAAATCAAGTAACAAAGAGAATTGTGATTTTAAGATAATTTTGTCATCTCCTTCCATTTTGGAATTTTTATAGATTTAGCATCATGCTAATCAGTAATTTTGTTTTTTGAACTTTCAAAACCCAACCAAAATAGAATTCGAAGAGGTCTATTTTTAATGAAGGCTTATTTCCTCATTAAAAATTTATGATTATGAACAACAATTATTTTTTATTGATTTGTGTGCTAGTCGTTTTAAACGCATGCACAAAAGATAATGACCCGATCATTGATCCCCCCAATCCTGTTCCTGAAACTGCTTTGAATCTTTCAGATTTAAAAGAAGGCCAACAATCTTTGTTTGTAAAATATATTTCTACCTGTGATTCTTTGGAGGAAAAATTTGAATATACAAGAGATACGATGGTCGTTGAAGTGGTAGAGCAAGGCGGTGAACTTTTTTTGAAAGAATATTATACGGAGCATTCTCCCATTTATTTGGATACTTTCATTCCAAATGATCCCATTTATTATCCGATTAGCGGTATTGAAAATAATGTTATTATTCCTGAAAGGGTCAACTCGGCGCTTTTCTATTTTTATGGAAACGATACGATCCGGTTAAACAGACAACATGATGTCAATCTGGTGCAGCAGGGCTGCAAATTGATGATAGACTCCAATCCTTTTATTGGCGATGAAATCGGAGAAGTACAGAATTTTCTGTTTGGAGACATTGAAGTGAAAAATAAAACGGTCGTTTCCTGTGTTCCAATGGTTGATATTGATGCTTATTTAATTTACAGCAACGAACAATTATTTTTAAGCCATACGGTAACAATTGTGGAATTTATGGGTTTCATTGAAGAATATATCGCTGGCTGGGAATTGATCGAGCCATAATTTTATAATGAGTTTTAACTCAAAAAACAATAATTGCAATGTTTAAAAAGACTACAATGTTTTTGGTTTTAAGTGTGGGATTGCTTACGCTAATCGCTTGGAATATGCCTTTAAATGATGATTGGAAAGAGAAAGTTTCTCCTTCTTTGCTGGAAAAAGCCGAGCAGGGAATTCAGGTTGATTTTTTAGTTATTTTACATGAAAAAGCGGATGTTTCCGGTGCTAAAAAATTAAACACAAAAAACGAAAAGGCATGGTATGTTTATAATCAGCTAAAACAAACGGCAGTCAATTCGCAACAAAATATTCTAACCTTTTTACAATCAGAACACGTAAAGCACAAGCCTTTTTATATCATCAATTCCATTTATATTGAAGGTGATTTAGGACTAATAAAAACCCTGGCTGAAAGGAGCGATGTCGCTTATATTCAGGATAACCCAAGATCCAAGATGGAGGATCTTCCCACTGAAGATATTTCCAACTCTCGTGGCCCCAATGCAATAGAATGGGGAATTGACATGATCAACGCTGATGACGTTTGGGCTTTAGGGTATACTGGTCAAAATGTAGTTGTAGCAGGAGCAGATACTGGTTACGACTGGACTCATCCGGCAATTCAGCCCAAATATCGCGGCTGGAATGGTACAGATGCTGATCACAACTACAATTGGCATGATGCGATTCATGAATTCAGCCCATTGGGTGATTCCATGAATGTTTGTGGTTTAAGTATTCCGGCTCCATGTGATGATAATAGTCACGGTACGCATACAATGGGTACCATGGTTGGAAGCGAAGGAGATAATGAAATTGGAGTTGCACCCGGAGCCAAGTGGATTGCTTGCCGCAATATGGAAGAAGGCAATGGCGCACTTGCAACTTATATCGAATGTTTTGAATGGTTTTTGGCTCCAACGGACTCAAACTATGAAAATGCAGATCCTGCAAAATCCCCTCATGTAATCAATAATTCGTGGTATTGTTCGGAAGGAGAGGGTTGTAATATAGACAATTGGGGAATGATGGAAATTGCGGTCAACAATTTGAAAGCCTCTGGAATTGTAGTGGTCGTATCTGCCGGTAATTCCGGAAATGGCGGTTGTGAAACAATCTGGTCACCTCCTGCAATTTTTGAAAACAGTTTTAGCATTGGTTCTACCCGCTCAAACGATACGCTTTCAGGGTTTAGTAGTCGTGGTCCCGTAACAGTAGATGGCAGTAATCGAATGAAACCAGAGGTTGTAGCTCCGGGCAGCAATGTTCGCTCAAGCGTATTGAACCATGGATATGGCAATAAAAGTGGAACAAGTATGGCTGGCCCTCATGCGGCAGGGATGGTGGCTTTGATCATTTCAGCGAATCCGGATCTGGCAGGTCATGTTGATCTCATTGAAGATATCATTATACAATCAGCTGTTCCAAAAACAAGTGGCGAGGAATGTGGTGGAATTGCAGGAACAGAAGTTCCAAACAACAGTTACGGAAATGGGCGTATTGATGCTTTGGCTGCGGTTCAATTGGCACTGATCTCAACAAGTACAGAAACTTTTATATCTAATTCCTCAGTTAAAACATATCCAAATCCTGTTAATGAAGAGGTTACTTTTGAGCTGCAAAATTTGGATGGAAGAAATACCCTGGAAATTTTTGATGTATCTGGAAAACCTTTAATTGCAAAACAGTTTGAAATAAATGGTGATTTTATTGAAAATGTTTCTTTGAGAAACCTGCCAAATGGTATTTATTTTTATAAAATAACAAATGACGAAAACACATTTGATGGAAAATTGGTGAAAAACTAATTTAAAA
The DNA here is from genome assembly GCA_965220465.1 of Saprospiraceae bacterium. Lineage (GTDB taxonomy): Bacteria > Bacteroidota > Bacteroidia > Chitinophagales > Saprospiraceae > JAHDHW01. Next base: position 172,263 of record CBDCPZ010000020.1, read on the forward strand.
AGCATAGAAAATTGCTTAAAAAAGGCTCGATTGCAGATAAATTGCATCGAGCCTTTTTTGTGGACAAAATGGGTTGTACTTTTGCAAAATTATTTTAGAAGATCATCACCAGATAATAATGACTATGTTGAAAATTGACATGCATACGCACATCATTCCTGAAAACCTGCCAAAGTTTGCTGAAAAATTTGGCTATGGGGATTTTATTCATTTGGTTCATCATCGTCCCGGCTTTGCCAATATGATCAAAGGCGATAAATTTTTTCGGGAAATCGAAGCCAATTGCTGGGACCCTCAATTGCGAATTGATGAATATGCAACGCACAAAACACAAGTTCAGGTAGTTTGTACAATTCCCGTGATGTTTTCGTATTGGGCGAAGCCAAAAGATACTTTGGAACTGTCAAAATTTCTCAATGATGACATCGCTCAGACGGTTCATGATTATCCAAAAAATTATATCGGCCTGGCTACCGTCCCGATGCAAGATACCAAGCTGGCAATCCAGGAGCTGGAGCGCAGCAAAGAAATTGGCTTGGTTGGCATTCAGATCGGCTCAAATATCAATGACCTTAATCTTAACGAAGAGCAATTTTTTCCGATTTTTGAAGCTTGCCAGGAATTAGACATGGCGCTTTTTGTTCACCCCTGGAACATGATGGGATTCAAGCATATCGAACGATATTGGTTGCCGTGGTTAGTGAGTATGCCTGCTGAAACTTCCAGAGCAATTTGTTCTCTAATTTTTGGTGGTGTTTTGGAACGATTGCCAAACCTGCGTTGTAATTTTGCACATGCAGGCGGTTCCTTTTTACCTACGATTGGCAGAGTTGAACATGGTTATAATTGCCGTCCGGATCTCGTTGCTATCGACAATAATGTCAATCCACGAGAATATCTAGGCAAGTTTTGGGTGGATTGTATCACACACGATCCATTGATGTTGAAGTACATTTTAAAAACGGCAGGCCCAGATAAAGTGACTCTGGGATCTGATTATCCTTTTCCATTAGGAGATCTTGAAATCGGTGCTTTTATTGAAGAAATGGATTTGTCGGCATCAACTATTGAAGCTATTTTTTGTAATAATACTTTAGATTGGTTAAATCTTTCTAAAGAACAATTCGTTTAACGAACAATACCCTAAAATTTACATTTAGTACCTGATACCCGATTTTCTATTATTTGAAGGTCTAAATTTCTGTTTTATGAAAAAGTTGTATAACAAGGTTAACAAGGAAGAATTAAAAAAACAAATGTTGGAGGGAGATGAAAAAAGACTGACTTTGTCCTTCTACCAATATGCAAAAATCGCCGATCCCAAACAGTTTCGTGATCAATTGTTTTTAGAATGGACCGAGTTGGGAGTTTATGGCCGCACCTATGTCGCACATGAAGGCATCAATGCTCAGATCTCTGTTCCGGAGGAACGTTTTGAAGCGTTTAAAAAACAATTATACAGCATTGATTTTCTCAATGGTATTCGTCTCAATATTGCCATCGAAGATGATGGAAAATCCTTTTATGTTTTAAAAATAAAGGTTCGCGATAAAATTCTGGCCGATGGCCTTAATGATAAAACTTTTGATGTAACCAATCGGGGACAACACCTAAGTGCCGAAGAATTCAATCAACTGACAGATGATCCGGACACTATTTTAGTGGATATGCGCAATCACTACGAAAGTGAAGTGGGGCATTTTGAAAAAGCTATTTTACCGGATGTGGAGACTTTCCGTGAATCTTTGCCGATCATCCAGAATATGCTGGAAGATAAAAAGGATAAAAAGTTAGTAATGTATTGCACTGGCGGAATTCGCTGTGAAAAAGCAAGTGCTTTTTACAAACACAAAGGCTTTGAAAATGTCTTTCAATTGGAGGGTGGCATCATCGAATATGCCAGACAAGTTGAAGCCAAAGGTTTGAAAAATAAATTTCTGGGTAAAAATTTCGTCTTTGATGAACGGATGGGTGAACAGATTGGCGATGAAACCATCGCTCACTGCCATCAGTGCGGAACACCTTGCGACACCCATGTCAACTGTAACAACGAAGCTTGCCACATTCTTTTTATTCAGTGTGAAAACTGTGCGGCGAAATACGATAATTGCTGTTCAAAAAAATGCAGCGATTTTTCAAAATTACCCGAAGAGCAACGGAAAGTTTTGCGGAAAACAGAAGAATTCAACGGCACCAAATTTGGCAAAGGAAGATACAAGGCTCATAAAACGAAAGACGGCATGATCGATCTTTAGTAAAAATAAGGAGCATAATAAAAAGGGTTGTAGTCTTTTAACTGCAACCCTTTTTTAATTTTTACGATTCAAAATAAAGGCTTTCATTTTCCTTAAGTATTAAAAAAATCTATAATTTGGCTGATTATTAATCAGATCAAAATGGCAAAACAAAAAAGGGGCTCAAAAAAAACCTTCAGCACGAATACTCCGAATCCGAAATCCATTAACAATTCTGTCGGTTTCCTTTCCTTTTTGAATAATAAACGCTTGAATTGCCTGTTGATTTTCCTTTTTTCTTTTGTGCTTTATTTCAACACCATCGGTCATGATTATACGCAAGATGATGCCATTGTGATCACCGATAATATGTTCACCAAGCAAGGGATTGCCGGGATTGATGAGATCTGGAATTATGACACTTTTTATGGTTTTTTTAAAAAAGAAGGAAAAGATAAACTGGTCGCCGGAGGCAGATATCGTCCTTTTACTTTGATCCTGTTTGCGATCGAATGGGAGTTTTTTAAAACACCTCTAAAAAATCCAGACGGATCTGTTAAGAAGGATGGCGACGGAAATACTATTTATACGACTTCAACCATTGGACATCTTTTGAATACCCTTTTTTACGGGCTGACCGGAATTGTTTTGTATTTGCTACTGCTGCAATTGCTTTTGCCAGGCAAAGGCGAAATATTTGCTTACGGGGTAGCTTTTATCACGACCTTCCTTTTTATGGCGCATCCGATTCATACGGAGGTGGTTGCAAACATTAAAGGACGCGACGAAATTATCGCTTTGTTGGGAAGCCTCGCGGCAGCTTATTGGACGATCCGTGCTCATTACGAAAAGAAACCGCTTTTATACTTTGGTGCAGCAATCGCTTTCTTTTGTGCATTGCTTTCCAAAGAAAATACGATCACCTTTTTAGCCGTGGTTCCTTTGATGTTCTACTTTTTTACAAAAGCAAAACCTGGTGAAATTGCAATAAAATCATTGCCTCTTTTCATTGCGACTGCTCTGTTTCTATTTAAACGTGGAACAGTACTCGGATGGTCGTTAGGGGAGCCATCGATGGAATTGATGAACAATCCCTTTTTAAAAATTGAAGGGGGACAATGGGTTGCTTTCACAGCTGCTGAAAAAATGGCGACTATTTTTTATACCCTTGGAAAATATATCCAATTACTGATATTTCCTCATCCGTTGACGCATGATTATTATCCGCGACAGATTGATATTATGCAATGGAGCGATTGGCAATCTATTGGAAGCCTGGTTTTGTATTTAAGTGTTTTTGCCTATGCTGTTAAAGGGTTTTTGAAAAAGGATCCCATCAGTTTTGGAATCTTGTATTTTTTGGTTACGCTTTCGATTATTTCCAATATTGTTTTTGCAGTTGGAACAACGATGTCCGAACGGTTTATGTTTATGCCATCTGTGGGCTTTAGTTTTGTTCTTGCTGTACTGGCTTTTCGGCTTTCGAAAAAAATAGCGGGTGGGAAAATAAAGTCTTTCAATCAATTTAAACCGGCTTTAATTTTAACCGGAATTGTTGTTTTGCTTTTTAGTGTAAAAACGATTACCCGAAACCCGGTTTGGAAAGACAATTTTACTCTTTTTACAACAGACATTAAAACTTCAACAAATAGCGCGAAATTGAATAATGCGGTTGGCGGTGACCTTATTCGGGTTTATCACAACGATAAAGATGAAGTTTTAAAAAAACAAAAATTATTAGAGGCGACTCAACATCTTGAAAAGGCTTTGACTATCCATCCGACCTATAAAAATAGTATGCTGCAATTGGGCAATTGTTATAACTATTTGCAGGAATATGAAAAGTCGATGAGTTATTATAATAAAATTTTGGCAATGCTGCCGGGAGATGAAGAAGCGCTCAATAACCTTGGAATTACTTATCGTGATGCCGGAAAATATTACGGTGAACAAAAAGGAGATTTAGCTACCGCTACCAAATATTTAGAAAAGGCACACGAATTGCGCCCTAATGAATATGAAACTTTGAGATTACTTGGAGTTGCTTTTGGTGTTCAGGGGCGAAATGATTTAGCAGTGAATTATTTTTCAAAAGCATTAGATCAACTTCCGGAAAGTGCAGAGGCTTTATGGAATTTAGCAAATGCTTACTTTTACAATGGCAATGAAGCCAAAGCTGCTGAGTTGCGACAAAAAGCACTGCAAATTGACCCTGAAATTGCAAACCGGCGCAATAAATAATACGAATAGAAGATTACATTATTATAAAATGAAGCAAACGTTGAAAAAGAGGTTATTTTATACATTGTTAATTGGTTTGTTTGCTATCAGTGCTAATGAGAAAACGGATAATTTTCCAAACAATTCATCCGAACTTGTAAAACTGGAGCAGCATTGGGTTGATTCTGTTTTTCAGGTCATGACTCCTGATGAACGGATTGGGCAATTGATGATGATCAGAGCACACTCTGATTTGGGCGCTGACCATATTGCAGCAGTTGAGCGATTGTTAAAAATATCAAGTCGGTGGTTTGTGCTTTTTTCAAGGTACTCCTGAAAAGCAGGCGGAGTTAACCAATAAATATCAAAAATTGACAAATCATGTTCCATTGTTGATTTCTATGGATGCTGAATGGGGTTTGGGAATGCGATTTAAAGAAGATGGACTTAGTTTTCCACGTCAATTAATGCTAGGTGCCATTCAGGACAACCGCTTGATTTATGACATGGGCAAAGAAGTAGCAAGGGAGTGTCGGCGATTAGGAGTTCATATCAATTTCGCTCCCGTTGCCGATGTGAACAATAATCCTGAAAACCCGGTCATTAATACGCGCTCTTTTGGCGAAGACCGTTATAATGTGACCGCAAAAAGTTATATGTACATGCGCGGGATGCAGGATAATAATTTGATGGCTTGCGCCAAACATTTTCCGGGGCATGGAGATACTAATATTGATTCTCACCTTGATTTACCAACGATTAACCATGACATGAATCGATTGGATAGTGTTGAATTATTTCCGTTTAGAGTGCTCGCTCAGCATGGCATTCAAAGTATGATGATTGCTCATTTGGAAGTGCCTTCGATTGATGATACAGAAAACCTTCCTACCACACTTTCAAAAAAAGCAGTGACTGATTTGTTAAAAAAGAAATGGGTTTTGATGGGTTTGATTATTACGGATGGTTTAGGAATGAAAGGAGTTACCAAACATTATAAACCTGGTGAAGTAGAAGCAAAAGCGCTTGTTGCGGGAAATGATATTTTATTGCTTCCGGAAGATGTCCGGCTGCTTTTCGTGAAATCAAACGCTATATAAAAGAAGGTAAAATTGGAATCAGATTCAGGTTGACAATAGTGTTAAAAAAGTGCTTCGTGCAAATATCGTCTTGGCTTGAAAAAAGGTTGAAACAATCAAAGAAGAAAATATTCGTGAGGAATTGTTTCCAGAAGAAGCAAAAGTTCTAAAAAGAAACCTTGATCAAAAATGCATTGACTTTAGTGAGAAATAGAAAAGGATTGGTTCCTTTTAAAAAATTGGATAGCTTGATATTGCTTCACTAAGTATCGGATCAACGGCAAACGAACTGACCTTCCAAAAAACGCTGGGACTTTACAGCCAAAAGTCACACATTATAATGTTGGAAAAGAAATTTCCATCTTCAAACAGTAAATCCTTGATTTCCAAATTGAAAAAGCATGAAGTTGTGATCGTGGGATTACACGATATGAGTTCTTATGCCAGCAAAGGTTTTGGATTGACGGAGTGACAAAAGTGTTTATTGAAAAATTGCGCGCAGAAACAAAAGTTGTTTTAGTAGTTTTTGGTAATCCATATTCACTAAAATATTTTGATAATATTGATTGGGTGCTGGAAGCTTATGATGAAGATGAAATGACAGAAGATTTGGCGGCCCAGGCTTTATTTGGTGCATTTAGCATTCAGGGGCGATTGCCGGTCACAGCTTCTCAAAAGTAAATTTAATGACGGAATTACAACAGCGAAAATTTTTCGATTGGGCTATACTTTGCCAGAAGAAGTGGGCTTGGATTCAAAAATTTTAAAAAAAATAGATACCCTTGCTCAAGATGCAATCAATAAGACGAGCGACTCCAGGTTGTGTTGTTTTGAGTTGCAAAAGACGGTCAGGTTGTTTTCCATAAAAGCTTATGGTTTTCATACTTATAACAAGCTTCACAAAGTCGAAACTTCTGATATTTACGATTTAGCTTCTATTACAAAAGTTGCTGCTTCTACTATTTCAATGATGAAATTATAGGATGAAGGCAAAAGTCAGTATTTATGGTAAAATGAGTGATTACTTGCCAGAATTGGATTCAACCAACAAGTCAGATATTGTCGTCCTTGATGTGATGGCTCATCGGGCACAACTTTTTCCGTGGATTCCTTTTTACCAACAAACAGTTACAAAAAGTAGAAGAAATCCTCGCCCTTTGTCAAAATATTATACAAAAAAAGTTACCAGCCAGAATACAATTCCGGTGACTGAAAAGTTATACATGCGAGATGATTATTTGGATAAAATTAAAACCAGGTATACGAATCAGATATGCTTTCTACAAGAAAATATAAGTACAGCGATATAGGATTTTATTTGATTAAAGATTTGGTTGAAAACCTAACAAATCAATCGCTTGACGAATATGTTACACAAACTTTTTATGAGCCGCTTGGTTTGACTACAGCGACTTATAACCCTTGGAAAACACAAAACTTTAAACCTAATCGTTCCGACTGAAGAAGACCGATATTTTCGTCGACAAAAAGTTCAGGGCTATGTTCATGATATGGGAGCGGCGATGTTAGGAGGAGTGAGCGGACATGCGGGACTTTTTGCAAATGCGAACGATTTGGCGATCATTATGCAGATGATCCTCAATGGAGGTTATTATGGAGGAGCGATATTTTTCTGAAGGCAACAACGATTGTTTACACACAGGCATCCGGAATGTACTCGGCGAGGTATTGGTTTTGACCTAAAAGAAACAGATCCTCTAAAGAGCCAGAATGTTTGTGAAGTTGCGTCCGAAAATACTTTTGGACATCTTGGATTTACCGGAACTTGTACTTGGGTTGATCCTGAGCACAATCTGGTTTATATATTTTTATCAAATCGAACTTATCCTTCAATGTATAATTACAAATTGAATGAGCATGATTATCGCTCCGAATTCACAAGTATAATTTATGAAGCTTTGGGTATGGAAACTAGTGAGACTTTGGAAGCAAATAATGAAAATAAACGCGAATTGTAGACAAGACAATAATTGAAATAACAATAGCCGATTAAACCTAACTAATTTTTTAAATAAAATGAATCTTATCCCTCAAAATAGCTCGTCGATATTTGTTTTCCAACAGCATTGGGGGAGTTGTTTTTGTTTTGTTATTTATTTTACTTTTTCCACTTTCTTTATTATTAATTGTTTTGACTTCAACAGGAATTGTCAAATTAAAATCTGTCAATGCGATCAATGTCATTTCAGGGATTTCAGTTTTTGGAATATCTATCGGGACAGCAGCTTTAATATTGGTTTTGTCTGTTTTTAATGGCTTTGAAGATTTGATCAGTGGTTTGTTTGGAGCTTTTAATCCGGATGTAAAAATCGTTGCTTTAAAAGGAAAAACTTTTGAAGTGAATTCAACAATGATCGCAGGGCTTGAAAAGATCAATGGCGTTCAATTTGTTTCTCAAACTTTGGAAGAAATTGCTTTTTTTGAATATAAAGGAAACCAGGATTTTGGGATTGTAAAAGGAGTAGATGAGGTATATAAAAATGTTACAAGTATTGATTCAACAATCAGAGAAGGGGAATTAATTTTTGATGATGGTGAAAGGTATCTTGCTGTTTTGGGTGTTGGAATGCGAAATAAGCTTTCTGTGAATGTTGACGATGATTTTTCTCCGATTACGATTTACATGGCAAAGCGATCAAAATCAGCGGTCAAACCATTTAAAAAACGATTTGTATATCCTGCCGGGACTTTTGTTATTCAACAGGATTTTGACAATCAATACGTTTTGACTTCATTGGATTTTGCAAGAAGTTTATTGGACATGGATGAACGGGTGAGTGCCCTTGAATTACGTTTGGACTCCAATATTGATCAAGCAACCATACTTTCTCAAATTAGTGAATTTATGGGACCGGGTTATGTTGTGAAAAATCGCTATCAGCAGGAAGAAGCTTTTTTGAAATTGATGAATGTGGAAAAGTGGATGAGCTTCGCCATATTGTGCTTAACCCTGATTTTAGTAGCTTTTAATATGATTGGTTCGCTTTGGATGATCGTTTTGGATAAACGAAAAGACATCGCCATTCTCAAATCAATGGGAGCTACACAAAATACGATTCGCAATATATTTCTTAACGAAGGATTGCTGCTCTGCACATTTGGAATGTTGATTGGTTTTTTCTTTGCGATAATACTTTTCGTTTCACAAAAAACATTTGGCGTAGTCCCAATTCCTGAAGGATTTGTGGTAGATGCTTATCCGATCAGCATACGGGCTTTTGATTTTTTTGTAGTGGCGATTACGGTTGTAATTATTGGACTAATTGCTGCAATTCCTCCTGCCATGAAAGCGTCAAAAGTATCAGCTCTTATCAGAGAAGAGTATTTGTTTAACTTCCTTTCCAAATCTTAAATTAACTGCTCGGGAAACTTGTTCTAAAGTTTTTTATTTTTGCACTCTAAAATTGATGAACATGGAAGATTGGGAACTGGATTATGAGTGGTTGCGGGTAAGGCATTTTTTAAAAAAATCAATGCAAAGATCCAATTTGCCTGATTTGAATGGCATTTTGTTTTTAATAGGAATTCAGGAATTGGGGAGATGGAAAGATGAATTTACAAAAGAGGAAAAGCAAGATCTCATGCATATTGCCGTTTGTGAGTTGCTTTCTTCAGATGGATATTATGCCTTTGAAGGGCGCGATGCGGATGGCTGGCCACACTACAAAGAATTAAGGCCGGTTAGCATTTCAGGGGTGAAGGACCAGTCAAGGTTGTTGAAAATTAAAATCATCCAGTATTTTCAGGAAATGCTCGCTGAAAGTCAGGGGGAAGAAGAATAATCATTAAGAAATTTTTAAATAATCATTTTATGAACCGATTTATTTTAATACTGAGTTTTTGTGGGTTGTTATTTTCAGCTTGTAACAAAGATGGTTTCACTTATGCAGAAATTGAAACCGAATTTGGAACGATGAAAGTTAAACTCTATAATTCAACTCCAAAGCATCGTGACAATTTTATAAAACTGGCTAATGAAGGGTTTTATGATGACTTGTTATTTCACCGTGTCATGAGTGGATTCATGATTCAGGGTGGCGATCCTGATTCGAAAGATGCAGCCCCGGATGCTCGATTGGGTGGAGGAGGACCAGGTTATCAGATTGATGCAGAAATTGGAGCGTTGCACGTCAAAGGAGCATTGGCAGCAGCCAGAACCCAGAATCCTGAAAAAAAATCATCGGGCAGCCAGTATTATATTGTTCAGGGCAAACCACAGTCTGATGGCGCTTTGGATGCAATCGAAGCGCAAAAGGGCGTGAAATATTCTCCGGAACAGCGCGAATTATACAAAACTTTGGGAGGCACACCTCAGCTCGACAATGAATATACAGTCTATGGAGAAGTGGTTGAAGGATTAGAAGTAGTTGACAAAATCGCTGCAGTTGCTACAAATGGAAATCCTCCACAAGGAACTAGCCGCCCTCTTGAGGACGTCAAAATGAAAGTTAGAATTTTGAATTAAAAAATTGACTTAGCTTGGCAAATCATAGTTTTTGCCAACGAACAAAAAATATTGAAAATGAGATTTTTGCAATTAGCATTATTTATATTGATTTTCTCATCGTGCGCAAAACCTATTGCTGATTTTAGCTATTCAGGTGGTGAAAAAACGGCTCCTGTGGATGTTCAATTTGAGAATAAATCAAAAAAAGGAGAAACGTATGAATGGGATTTTGGCGACGGAACCCAATCATTAGAAGAGTCTCCTTCACATAATTATTTGTCCTCAGGAAATTATTCAGTTATTTTAAAAGCAAAAAAAGGCGAGAAGGAATCCAGTAAGAAAAAGCAACTTTACGTTGCTGCTCCTGAAAAATGTTTGGTCAGAATCACAACGGATTATGGATCAATGTTGGTCGAATTGTACGATGCCACACCACAACATCGAGATAATTTTATCAAACTAGCAGAAGAAGGGTTTTACAATGAATTGATTTTTCATCGGGTTATCAATGGATTTATGATCCAGGGTGGAGACCCTGATTCTCGCAACGCCAAAGCTGGTACGCCCTTAGGTTCCGGAGGTCCGGGCTACCAGATTCCTGCTGAATTCAGTGATTCTCTTTTTCATATTAAAGGTGCATTGGCAGCAGCCAGAACCTCCAATCCTGAAAAAAAGTCATCAGGATCGCAGTTTTATATTGTTCAGGGAAAAAAAGCAGACGATCGTCAATTGGATATGGTGGAAGCCCGCGGAGATTTTCATTATCCTTCGGAGACAAGAAAATCCTATTTGGAAGTAGGAGGTACACCACAACTTGATAAAGAATACACTGTTTTTGGAATGGTGATAAAAGGAATTGAAGTAATTGATAAAATCACTCAGGTACAAACAGACAACAGAGACCGACCGAAGGAAGACGTGAAAATGAAAATTGAGGTAATTAAATAAAACTTGCTGATTATTGAATTCTGGTATATTTTTTAGCATAAAAAGGGAAGACAGATTCAATAAATATTTTAAATTCTATAAATCACCAGTAAGAGTATGAAACAAAAAGAATTTTTAGGTATCGATATTGGAGGTTCCGGAATTAAAGGAGCAATTGTAGATGTTGAAAAAGGGACTCTTATTGGCGAGCGATTTCGAATACCCACTCCTCAGCCTTCCAATCCAAAAAATGTATCCATTGCTTTTACAGAAGTCGTCAGGCACTTTGGTTGGAAAGGAAAGATGGTCGGTTGTGGTTTTCCATCGGTAATTAAAAAAGGAATTGCACAAACCGCCGCGAATATCAATAAGTCTTGGCTGGGGACTAATATTGCTGAGATTTTTTCAGAACATTGTGGTTGTCCTGTTGTGGTAAGAAATGATGCTGATGTTGCAGGTATAGCTGAAATGCAATTTGGCGTTGGTAAAAATGTCAAAGGAACCGTCTTGATTATCACAATTGGCAGTGGTTTAGGTTCGGCGCTTTTTAAAGATGGTGTCCTTGTTCCGAATACAGAATTAGGCCATATTTATCTAAAAGGGCATATGGATATTGCCGAACATTATGCTGCGGACAGTGCTCGAAAAAGAAAAGGATTGTCTTGGAATACCTGGGGATCGCGTTTTAATAAATATTTAAAACACATCGAATTGATCCTGGCTCCAGATCTGATCATCTTAGGTGGAGGTGGAAGTAAGAAATTTGATAAGTTTGATAAATATATCACGATAGAAACCGAAGTAGTGCCTGCCATATTGCTAAATAATGCTGGGATTATCGGTGCTGCGGTACATGCTTATAATAAAGAATTGTTGAAAAGCAGTGCTTCTAAAACGGTAAGTTGAGATTCCATTCTTTAGGGTAACATAGCTTTGTATTCTTCATATCTTTCTATGAATGTATCTTCTTCTGTTCCACAGTTTATAGCAAATTCTTCAATATTCTGAATCCTGGTAATTGAACTTGGGTGAGTGATCAGCCATTGGATTTTCAGGCTACTGTTATTAGCTGATTCTATAAAAGTTTTTAAGCCAAGCGCCTCATACTGAAAAGGGCAAATGATGCTCAAAGCATAACGGTCTGCGACCAATACTTCGCTTTCTTCAAAAACGAGATCCTTGATATTATAAGCTATATTTCTGGTTTCCGGAAAATCATAGCCAAGCAATAAATCTCCAATCACGTCTTTTCCATATTCTGACACTAATCGTTCCATAAGGTTTCCGCTATCTGCATAGTTGATCTCATGAGCTAAAACGGCAAATAATTCATTTTCTGAAGCAAGAAATTTTAATAATCCGGTATAAATATATAAGTGCCCGCCTGGAGTAATAAATGCATTAGCTAAACTGTCGTCTCGAATGATGGTTGCATCCCAATTGAATGTGAGTCGATTTTCCACTTTATCTGTATTTGCCAACATCTCTATTAACGTGTTTATATAATTATAAACTTCAGCGTAATCATTTTGATTCAAAATAGGAAAACGATCGGGACTTTTGAGGATTAGCTTTTTTAGCATTTTCCCGATTTCATGTTGATCTTCAACATTATATTCATCTTTAATTACATGAATAAGGTTGTCATCTGCTTTTTTGCAGGAAGGAACAAGAAGTACAAATATTCCTATTATTGCGAAAATTTTTATGTAAATATTTTTCATGGCATTATTTGGATTATCGTCATGTTTAGTGCCGAGTGTAGATGATTGCACTAAGAAGGGGATATTGTCTTTGTTTTAAAACAATTAATATGCCACCTGAATATTTGTAGTAAAAAAGAAAAAAGCTGCCAACTTTAAGAAAGGGACAGCTTTTGTGATAATAAATTAGAAGTAGAAGTGAGTATCAGTGTTAGTTTTAATTCATTGAGAAAGTAGAAACTAGGTTTTGAATTTCTTCATCGTCTTTTAGTGCCGGAGTTATTTGAAAGAGATAATGTAGGTTATTATAGCTTTTTGTTAATGTTTTTTTAAGTAAAATCAACGCTTCTGCACGATTGCCCAGAGAAAACAGGCATGCAATTCTACAATAGGTCAATTCGGTGCCATATGCGTATAACTCAGCTTCATCCAAAATGTTCAAAGCCAATTCTTTTTTTCCTGTTTGCATCAAAAAACTTGCGTAATGAACCCAACACTGACCTGTTTCAGGGGCGATGTCTGTAGCCTTTTGGAAAAAACTATGCGCCAAATCTAATTCATTCGTTTGTTGATAAACTTCAGCTAGAGCTATATAATATTCTTCTTTCAAGTCGTCAATTAAAAGAGCTTTTTTGAAAGCAGCTTTTGCAGAATCAAATTTACGTTCCTTCATAAAACAATTTCCCAAATGAAGATATACTTCATCATTGTTTTCATCAATCGCTCTGGCTTTCAAGAAAAAAGCTTTCGCTTTTTCATTATCCCCAAGCGACTCATGGCATAAACCTATTTTAAAGAAAAGGTCAGCATCGGCATCAAAATGCTCCAAAAGTTCATTGTAACATTTTAGTGCTTGTCCAAAGTCATTTAATTGAATGCATGATTCTGCACATTCCCGATAAGCAAACTCAAATTTATCATTGATAATAAAAGCATATTCAAAAGCATCGCGAGCATTTTTATGATCGTTTTTTGCTGAATAAGCATACCCTAGATTGTACCATGCGATATAAGCGTACGGATTGATATCAATCAATTCTTTGTGGAGTTTAATGCTTTCATCATACTGCTGGGTCATCTCCACGCTAAACCAAATCCTTTCGAGGGCATCTGTGTTTTCAGGGTTGGAGATAGCAGCTTTCTTAAGAGCAAGAAACATATCTTTATACCGCTTTTTAGTTTCGAAAACCAAAGCTTTGCTGAGGTGAATTTCACTACTTTGTTCGGCATTTGCATTTAGCAACAAGTCGTCTAAAATTTCAAATGCTTCTGCGTAATTTCCCAGAGAACTTAACGCTTCTGCCCTTAATATTTGAACTTCAAATACGGAAGGTGCATAAAGTATGGCCTTATCTAATGCTTCTAAAGCTAAATTTTCACAATTTTTTTCAAGATATAGTTGAGCTTGTACAATATGAAAGTTACCCGAAAACGGATGTTGCCTGACCGCATGCTCGATTACTTCCAGTGCATGATCAAAAAGTTGTTCATTTAAGTAGTGCTCAATCAACTGAAGAAATACCGTTTTCTCATAAAAACCTACCGTTCCCTTTTGTGACATAGCCTCATACTCAAAAATAAGCTCATTTGCGATTTGTTCGTTTGTTGTATTGTTTCTTTTCATGGTATGCAGTTACTTGTATTTGAAGTAAATATACTGAAAAAGCATCCAAAGCAGCGACATAATTTAGGCAAAATTTTAAAAAAAATGAATACAGTAATTTCATTTTAATTTTTATGGTATTACGTATAATATGTTGATAATTAATAAATTAAGAATTTAATAAATTTGAAATTGTAATTATTTGATACCTTAACCCTCTCTCTTTCATTGTTTAATACATGCAATGAAATTTAAAGATTAAAAAATTTTAATATCAAATAAAAAGGAAATTGAAAAATGAAGGAATAGATTACAAAAAGGTTTAAAGTGTGACATTTTTCGACTTTCTTTGACTACTCACCAAATAAACACCAACGAAAATTAATATCCCGGAAAATACTTTCACAGCGACCAGATTATCTTTTGCAAAAATTAATGCGATAGTCGTTGCCAATAATGGTTGTAAGTAAATGTAGATACTTACAACAGATGGATTTACTGTTTTTAAAGCATACGCATTGAGAAGATAAGCCAAAAATGTAGTGCATACAAGCACATAAATAATGGCTAACCAGATAGAAGTATCAAAGGTATTCCACCGTACTTCGGATAATTCGCCTATGCCAAATGGGAAAACAAACAAAGTTCCAAAAATAAAAACCCATTTTACAACAGTAATTGGATTGTATTTTAACATCAACGATTTTACAATGACCAGATAAATTCCATAAGAAGAGGCATTTATAAAAATCAAAAGGTCTCCGAGGACTTGCTCTTTTTCAAAACTTATCGTTCGACCGTTAAGAATCAAAAGAATAGCTCCGCTACAGCCGGCAATGATCCCAAGGATTTTTCGGGGAGTAATTTTTTCTCCAATCATTATGGAGGAAGCGATAAGTACGAGTATTGGAGTAGTGGTCATGATTAAAGAAGCATTAATCGGGGTAGTGAGTTTAAGACCACTAAAAAAGAAAGTTTGATTAATCGCCACGCCGAATAAACCACAAAGCATTAGCCTCAAAAGGTCTTTTTTATCAACCTTTTCTTTAATATAAAAGGTATGAATTGCAGTAAACAAAATCAATCCTATGATCACTCTCATGAGGATAAATCCTATTGGTTTTATGTGATCATTATCGAGGACCTCCTTTGCTATTGTATAGTTGGCGCCGTAAATCAGCGCTACTAAAAAAAGAGCAATATGGGCTTTAATCGTCGTGTTCAAGGTGCAACCATAGTAAATGAAAAAAAATCGGTGTTTGGAGATTCTCAAACACCGATCTTACCTTAGCAAAGGTATATAAAATTATGGTTTGGCAAATGCGTTAATTGCTATCAAACTGTTGGCGGTTTTTCTTTACATTGTTTAATAAGTTTCGCTTAAATTGCCTTTCAGTTCTACTAAGCATGGCAACTTTTCTGACTGGAATTACTTCCATCATTTTAATAACGTTTTGGCGTTTTAAGTCAAGCAGTTTTTCTTCTTGATCCAGAGATTTTAAAATAAACTCTTTTGCCTGCGCATCTGACATTAACTCGAATCGTTGATTGGGTTTGAATTGGCTTTTTAAAGCTTTTTCATCTTTTTTAAATTGGTTAAAAAGGGGCCAGAAACTTTGTTTTTCTGCATCAGTAAATTGCAGATGCTCATTGTAAAATTTCACCCGCATTTCCTGGATATTTTCATTTTCAAAATTCTGCGAAGCAGCAGAGGGCATTATACTTAAAAATGCAAATAAGCCTAAGATTAATTGTTTCATTACTTTATGGTTTAATAATTTGTAGCACATTTATAAAAGCTTTTCAAGTTCGCTATCATCTAATTCATCGATTATTTCTTCAAAATATTCATCAAGATTGTCAATGTCATTATATTCATCAAGATTGTTTTCGCCAGTTTCAAATACGCTCGCTTCCCAAAGCATTTCAACATCAAATTCATCGATGTGATCAGAAACATACTGATTGACCGAAGTATAAGATCCATCAAATGAATCTGTTGGTTTTTGAATAAAATATACCGAAGCGACCACTAATATCAAGGCTGTAGCAAATCCAACTGCGTATTTTGGTTGGAATAATACAGCAATATTTTCCATCAAACGTTCCATCCAACCCGGTTGAGTTACCCTTTTCTCAGAAGTATTGGTCGTTGTTTTAACCTGTTCTAAAACTTGATCAGGAAGGGTTTTGAAATAGTTTTCAGGAACCTTGAAAGCATTCTCCTTTTTGATATCTGACAAAAAGGGAGAAAGCTTTTTGAGCTCATCGTTTATTTCATTTTTCTTATTCATTATGGTTTAAACTTATTCGGATGCTACTCCTTTTAAATAAACTTCAATTTTTTTTACAGCATGGTGGTACGATGCTTTTAGCGATCCAACCGAGGTTTCGAGTACCTCCGACATTTCTGCATAACTCATTTCTTCAAAATACCTTAGATTAAATACTGCTTTCTGTTTTTCAGGCAATTGATTCAGTGCTTCTTGCAGTTTTCGTTGTATTTCATCACCATCAAAATAATCGTCTGCTTTAAGCTGGTTGTTCAGATTATGTTCTTCATTGTCAAGCGAAGCGGTACTTTTTCGCTTTTTTTTATTTAAAAAAGTAATGGCTTCATTTGTTGCGATCCGATACAACCAGGTATAAAGTTTTGACTTGCCTTCAAATTTGTGAATACTCTTGTACACTTTAATAAAGGTGTTTTGGATAACATCATTCGCGTCGTCATGTTCAGAAACCATTCTCCGGATATGCCAATAAAGTCGCTCCTGATATTTCAACATCAGCAATTTAAAGCCTTGTTCGATTTTTGTCTTTTCTTGACAAAGAGACAAAATCTGATCGTCAGTCGTGTCGTTTGCTGATGCCTGCAAATCAAATGATTTATGTGTAAGACTCACTTTAAACAAGAAAGTTTAAAACGAAAAATAATATTTTGGTTTATTAATTTTAAACCGATGGAATTAGTTAGATTTTAAAAAATCGGTATTAATATTACCGGATCAAAACTAATCAAAATATGACAAAAAAGTTTAGCATCGATGAGGATATCCGAAAGGCATTTACACTTCCAAAGATGTTTTATACAGACACCGAAACTTTTGAAAATTCTAAAGAAAAACTATTTGCCACCTCCTGGCAGTACGTTGCAGATTTTGATGTAGTTGCAGAAAAGGGAAGCGTTTATCCATTTAATTTGATGGAAGGGATTTTAGATGAACCATTGATTTTGTCAAAAGATGAAACGGAACAAGTCAGATGTTTGTCAAATGTCTGTACCCATCGTGGAAAAATAATAGTTGAAAAACCAGGCAATTTTCGAATGTTAACCTGTGGCTATCACGGCCGATGCTTTGGATTGGATGGAAAGTTTAAAAGAATGCCAAAATTTGAAGGCGCAATTGATTTTCCATCAGAAGCGGATCATCTGACAGAAGTCGCTTTTGAAGAGTGGTTGGGGATGTATTTTGTATCGTTGAATCCGAAAATTAGTTTTGCAGAAATGATCGAACCTATTGCAAAACGAATCGGCTGGATGCCAATTGATACTTTAAAATATGACGAAACTTCTTCAAAAGAATTCATCGTCAACGCACATTGGGCTTTATATTGCGACAATTTTTTAGAAGGATTTCATATCCCTTTTGTTCATCCAGCCTTGAACGAAGCGATAGATTTTGGAAGTTATGAATATGAACTTTTTCCTTATTGCAATTTACAGATTGGCATTGCAAAAGATAGCGAACCTTATTTTGAATTACCTGAAGGAGAAGCCGATTTTGGGCGCAAAATTTACGCTTATTACTTTTGGTTATTTCCCAATCTGATGCTGAATTTTTATCCCTGGGGATTGTCTCTCAATATTGTGCAACCTTTAAGTGCTAACAAAACGAAAGTGATTTTCCGATCTTATTATTTTGAAAATACACCTTTTAAATCTGAGAAAAATAATTTGGAAATAACAGAAATTGAAGATGAAGCTGTTGTTGAGAGTGTTCGAAAAGGAATTCAATCCCGATTTTATAATAAAGGAAGATTTTCGCCTTCAATGGAAAAAGCGGTTCATCATTTTCATCAATTGATAGCAAAGTTTTTAAGTGAAGATTAAACTGCCGGGACTTTCCTTTTTTTGATTTTTAAAAGTAATAAACAGCAAAGGAGTAGACCGATTCCTGTACCGACACGCATCCAGATTTCCTGTTCGGCTTTGATTCGACTTTCGAGATAATAAGGGTTGGCAGAAGAAGGAGTACCTTTTCCAAACTGTACCTCCCAGTTTTCAATATCACTATTGTCAAGATATGGAAGCATCAGAGAAAGAGTAAAAATAGAATCCACCGGAGCGAGGTTATAAGAAATACTATCGATGAATGCGCCGTCATTGCTATACAATCCTAAATTTTCAATACGCTTATTCAATCCAAATTCAAAATCGCCAATGGCGCTGTATTGATCGGGGAAAACTTTTTGAAAACTTACAAGGTTCTGGCATAGAATAACATAGTTTCTTGCGTTGATTGTAATATCGGGTAATTTGAAAAAATGTTTGGAATCTGTAAAATACCAGTCTTTCAAGTTGACCGACCCTTCTGAAAAATTATAAAGCTCTACCCAATCTCCGCTTTCACTATTATTTGAACTGATTTCATTGATCACAACAGTGCCTTCATACGGATGGCTGTATGGTTCAAAAACGGCTTTAATATCATAAACCTTATCGCTTTCGAGTTTTATGGTCGCTTCTAAATGATTATCAATGTTGATTCCTTCCCAATGGGAAAACCGATGTCCAAAGTTTGGAATGGCTTTGATTTGTATTGGATAATTTTCAAAATATCTTCCTGAAAAACCATCAGTTGTTACTTTGACGAGATCATTGATTAATATTTGTCCGCCTTTATTGGTAATGGCATTTACCTCTATTGAACTTCCTGTGTTGAACATCCCCATCAAATGCATTCGCATATAATTAGGACGGTTCAATGCAAATTTTCGCATGACATCAACCTGTTCATTCCAATTGCTTTGCTTCAAGTTCCATCGTTTTAAATGACGTTGCATTTCAGGCAGAAGGTTCGAATAAAACTGATCTATTTTTTGAAGAACTCTTTCACTGCTGAAAGTAGAATTTAGATGGTCCGTAAAATGAGTTATAAATTGTGCTTCGAATTCCGGGTTTTCAAGGAGTTTTCTGAGCAAAAAAGTACTCCAGGGCGGATTGGGCCAGGAGGGTCCGTTTGCTTCAGTATGAAAAGCAAGACTATTCTTTTTGTACGCTGTCGTACTATGTAGCCCAAATCCCCAATCCGTATCGTATAGGATCCAGCGCCAACGTCCGGTGGGAGTTTGTGGCCGCCAAAATTTTATATTACCGCCAGCGTCTCCGTTATCAAAAAATATTTGTGCGATTTGATAACTCATGAAATTTTCAACATCCATTTGAGACTGGATATAAGCATAGTTTTCGGGGTTGCTTAACGAATTTTCAGCTAAAAAATTAATCATTTTTCGGTAATGACGCGTACCCCCTTTTTTGAGCGTGATCCGATGTTCAATCAAGTCAATACTGTCTTTATTAACTTCAGCATGATCTGCCAGAAAGTAGCGATTTACTTTTTCGCGAATGTTATAAATTCCCCAATAATCTCCATTGAGGTAAACATGTGCTGGACGATAATCTTGTTTTTCAATATCCCAACCCTCCAAAAGGCCCGCCATCAAAGCATCCCGAAAATGGGACCGGCCCCAATCACTTCCGGAATTTCGTAATACCAAAAATTTATATTTGTTTAAACCTTCTTTTCCAAAAATCGGATACCGTATTCGTTTTTTGCCGTAATGATCACGAGCAATGATAGTCATTGATTTTTGAGGAAAAAGCCTGCTCATGCCTCCAAAAAGTCGAAACCCGGTAAGGCTATTGAACTTACAATCTCCATCATTTTCAAAAAGTTCAGTATTGATTTTTACTTCTTTGCGGCTCCAAAAATTTGCACCATCCAATTTCCAAATAGAATCATTGGCATTTGGCCCTTTTACATAAAGGCCCGTTTCAGGATCAAATAAAATCGATGAAGTGATACCGAGCGACACCACAGGAAAAGTTGTTTCAGGTTCGTTTATAAAAAAGGTGTTACCAACAATTTTACTTTTCAATTTGCCACGATAAGCCTTAGCCCTGATAACAGTTGTTTTGGAAATATAGATTGGCTGGGTGTAGGCGGTTGATCTCGAAGAGGGAGTGCTTCCGTCGGTTGTATAAAATATTTTTGCACCGGGTGAAAATAATTCTACCTCAAGGGCTTCGTGATAGAATCCTCCATTTAATGAAAATTCCAGTTCAAGCCAAATTGGTTTGTCCTTTTTTACTCCTTCTACAAGATTGGGAGTTCCAGATGCCCCTCCGCTGTTCACAGCGGAATTCCCTGGCTGTTGCCCAAAGGCATTCCACGATAGAAAAATGAAAATGAATAAAAAAGAAAACCGTATTTCCAAGTGTTACTATTTATGTGTTTGGAAAGTTTTTAATTAAGAACTGGTCAAACAATTAATTTCTGAAATAAAAGAGGGAACTTAAATTTTGACCTTTACTAACTGTTTAAAATATATGAAAAAACAAAAAGAACTCCAAAGTTAAAGACATTACGCAACTGTACAAACTGCGGTTTCAAAAAATAACAATTTATATCGTATTTTTAGCGCTGGAAATCAACATGGTAATTGATATGTTTAGTGCTTTTAGTTCCTTTATGCTTCGGATTTTGGGTTGGAAAATAACAGGTAATTACCCTTATCACATTAAGAAATTTATAATCGTGGTAATTCCTCATACGTCTAACTGGGATTTTCCTTTGGGACTTTTAGTGCGTGGTTCGATAAAGCAAGATATTAAGTTTTTTGCAAAAAGTACCTTGTTTCGTTTTCCATTTGCTGGTCTTTTCAGCTGGCTGGGGGGGATTTCTGTGGATCGCTCCAAAAGCACCAACTTTGTGGATTCCGTTGTTGAATCTTACAATGATCACGATAAATTAGCAACTGTTATTTCGCCGGAGGGGACGCGCAGTAAAGTAGAAACTCTGAAATCCGGATTTTATTATATTGCAAAAGGTGCCAAAATCCCCATGATATTATGCAAGTTTGACTACGAAAATCATGAAGTCCATTTTGCTGAACCGTTTTATGCTTCCGATGATAAGCATGTTGATTTTCAGTTTATTGAGAATCATTTTAAAAATGTAAAAGGGAAAAACCCTGAACTCGGTTGGCCTTGATTTGATTTGGAAAATATTGTAACCCTGTTGACAGTTTATTTTTTTACGGTATTTTTGAGCTCTTATTTAAACGAAAAGTACCAACTTGCAGTCAAATCTATAATTATTCACCTCCAGGCTTATTTCAATCTATAAAATTTTTACAAAAAGAAACTTGAATAAATAGGGGATACTTTGCTGAATTAGTAAAATATACGTGGTTCCAAAGTTTGACCCAAATCCATTTAATAATTTTTGAAACCTGTAATCAATGAAGCTCAAATTTATTTACACATTATTCACCTTAATTTTATGTTCCGTTCTTTTTATAGCCAGTAAAGATGGCCGTGCTTTTGACCAGGGAAAAGGCAATACCGGCGCTCCTGGTGACGAAACGAATAGCAATGGATCTGCAAAAACCTGTCAATCTTGCCACAACACCAGTTCATCCATCCAGGTGACCATCGATATTGAAGTAAAGGATGACGCTGGAAATCCAGTCACTGAATATTTGCCTGAGCAAACTTATGACGTAAAGGTTACCGTAAACTCTGTAGGTACAGCTACACCTTCTGGGTATGGATTTCAATTGCTTTGTCTAAAAGCTCCTTTGAATGTCCTTGGCGATAATTGGAATGCCTATTCCAGTCCGTCGTCTAATGTTCGAATTGCAGTTGCTTCTTCAAACGGAAGGCAATATGCCGAGCATAAAGGTCCTAGCGCTACCAACGAATTTATGGTTAAATGGACTGCGCCAGAAGCAGGGACTGGAACAATAACCTTGTATTCTTGCGGCAATGGTGTAAATCTCAACGATTCGTCTGGTGGAGACCATGCTGCTTGCAATCAATTGCAATTAACAGAAGGAGAAACAATAGCTACGAATGATCTGTCGGAAAACGTTTCATTAAATATTTTTCCAAATCCGGTTGATGCTGTTTTGAATCTGGAAATCGACAGCGAGGTGTCGGGGTCGTTTGAAGTACGGATTTATAATCTTTTTGGTCAACTTGTGAAAGCCGAGCAACTTGAATTAATTGTTGGTGAAAACAAGAAATACTTGAATGTTAGTGATTTGTCAGACGGAAGTTATTGGCTTCAAGTGACGGATGGAGAAAAAATGATGAGTCGGAAGATTGTGAAAATTTAAAAAAAAATCAATGCATTTTTAATAGAGGATTTAATGTTAAGTTAAATCCTCTATTTTATTCGTTAAACCGAAGTGGTTTGCTGTTCAAAACTTCTGAAAATGCTTCATTATTCCTATTTTGCAAACCCTAATACTCAGTTAAAATTTTTTTGATTTAGCACTGGTCAAATAATTAAATCCCGATTTTCTTCAAATAGTGAAGAAATAAGTGATTGCTAATGAAACGTTTTCGAGCTAATTGAAGAAATCAAAGGAGGGATTTTAATTTTTGACTATTATTTAAAAGTATGTATTCACAAGCGGAGCAGAAGAAATTATTTGACCTTTCAAAACAATTATTGAAAGAGAATAATATTGTAAAGAACGAAAACACAACACAATTGGTGACTGATTTGCAGAAAGTGATCATTTACCATGAATGGCGATATTATATTTTAAATGATCCAATTACAAGCGATTTTGAGTATGATCAGTTGTTTAAAAAACTGGAAAGCCTCGAAGCAGCTCATCCGGAATTGAAAACGCCCGATTCTCCGACACAAAGAGTTTCGACTGACCTGACTTCGGATTTTCCTTCTGTTGAACATCTCGTGCCGATGCTGTCGCTGGCCAATAGCTACAATGCGGAAGACTTAATTGATTTCGATGCGCAAATTAAAAAACTAACGCTGCTTGATGAAAATGCAGAGATTGAATATTGTGTTGAACCGAAATTTGACGGAGGAAGTATTGCATTAGTATATGAAAATGATCTGCTGGTTCGCGGAGCAACTCGTGGTAATGGCGCAATCGGTGAAGAAATGACCAACAATGCCAAAGCTATCCGTTCGATCCCTTTGCGAGCTGATTTTTCAAAACATAAAATGCAAAAAGTAGAGCTTCGCGGCGAAGTTTTGATTCGAAAAGATATTTTTAAGAAAATAAACGAGGAGCGCGAAAAAGAAGGGCTAAGCCTTTTTGCAAATCCCAGAAATACAGCTTCCGGAGGATTGCGAATGAAGGATCCGGTGGAAGTCGCAAAACGAGGACTTGTTGCTTTTTTATACCAACTCGGATATGCGGTAGACAATGAAAACAATGACCTGTCTCATAGCTTTAAAACCCATGATGACAGCATCAATTTGTTAGCTGAACTTGGATTTAAAGTTCCGGTAAAAGAGAAAAAAGTCTGTAAAAACATTGCTGAAGTGACAGATTTTGTACTCGAATGGCAACAAAAGCGGGAGGCTTACCCCTACGAAATTGATGGCATGGTTGTGAAGGTCAACAGTCTTGAATTGCAGGAAAAATGTGGGTTCACCAACCACCATCCTCGCTGGGCGATTGCCTTTAAATTTAAAGCAAAACAAGCCACTACTAAATTGTTGAGCGTTGAATACCAGGTTGGAAAAATAGGCTCGATTACGCCGGTAGCTAAGCTTGATCCGGTTCAGTTGGCGGGAGTGACCGTTTCGTCTGTTTCACTGCACAACGAAGATTTTATAACCAGCAAGGATATCCGAATTGGAGATACTGTTTTGGTGGAAAGGGCAGGGGATGTGATCCCGTATATTGTAAAGCCGATGGTTGAATTGCGCGATGGAACAGTAGAGAAATTAATATTTCCGGAATTTTGCCCGATCAATGATCAGGAAGAACAAATCAGACTGGTAAGAATGGAGGGCGAAGCAGCCTGGCGCTGCCCAACCTGTATTTGTGGCGCACAGGATTTGCAGCGAATGATTTTCCACGTTTCAAAAGATGCAATGGATATCGATGGTTTTGGGAAGTCTTATATTGAACGATTTTTTGAGTTGGGATGGTTGAAAAATATGGCAGATATTTATCGCCTTGATTATAATGTGATCGCGGAGCTGGAAGGTTTTGGTGAAAAGTCGGCAACTAATTTAAAAACCTCCATTGAAAAAGCTAAAAAGAACCCGATTCATCGATTGTTGCATAGTTTGAGTATTCATCATCTTGGAAAAAAGGTTTCAAAGTTAATCGCCGGAGAAATCAATCATGTTTTGGAATTGAAGGATTGGACGTTGGAAGATTATACCAATATCAAAGACGTCGGGCCGGTAGTTGCAGAGAATGTGATTGAGTTTTTTAAAAACCCGCAAAATATTGCGCTACTTGAAGAAATGGAAAGCCTGGGAGTGAATATGCAACAAACGGAAGACGACCTTCCAAAAGCTGTTTCGGCAGATGCTCCTTTGATCGGGAAAACTATTCTCTTCACCGGAACGTTACTTAAGCTGGGCAGAAAGGAAGCACAATCGCTGGCGGAAAAAGCCGGAGCAAAAAATATCAGTGCGGTCAGCTCAAATCTCAATATCCTCGTCGCTGGCGAAAAAGCCGGTTCGAAATTAAAAAAGGCACAGGCTTTGGGTACTGTTGAGATAATAAGCGAAGATACCTTTTTGGACTTGGTTAAGTAAAAAAACCATTTTAAAGCTGTAATAAAAACACCTATTGAAAATTGCTTATTTCTTTTAAATATAATCTATCATGAAATCAATAATAACTTTTGGATTTGTTTTAATCACGCTGGTTTCGAAAAGTCAGAGTGAATTAACAAGTTCCGTGATGACTCCCGGAGAAGAGTTTGTGGAATTGCTTTGTTTAATGAACAATTGCGAAGGAAAGGAGCCTTTGAGACTTTACGAATTCAATGGTGTTGGTTTTAATAAATTGGAGGAAGCTAAAGCACTTGGAAAAGATAGTTTTTTAATTATAGTACCAGCCGGTGAACCTCGTTTTTATTATGTTGGAAATGCAGATAACCAAATGCGCCCTGTCATTTTTAATGATGAAAAAGACTTTTCAATGCGAGGGACTTGCCGAAGAGTGAGGGCTTCCAATATTTATGGCTCAAAAGCAAATGAAAGTTATGATGCTTTAATGGCGACTGTGCGGGAGCGGCAAAAAGCATTACAGGTTGAAAATGGAAAATTTATGCATGCCGTAAAACAAAGCCCTGAAGCTGCTGAAATTGTTAAAAAAGACATGGCCAGAATTGATCAACAGCAAATGGATTTGTTGGATTCTTTAAAAAAATCAGCTCCTTTTCTGGCTCGTATTGCCGCATTAAACACGTATCTAAGTTTTCCGAATAATCAGGGAGAATACACCAATGAAGTAGAATATTTTGCAGATAACTTTTTTCAATTTGTAGAGTTCAAAAATCCAGATTACAATAATATTCCGGCGATTTTTGAGGCTTTTAAAAACTATTCACAAACTCTTGCTTCCGTTGGCTTTGATGCTGAAAGAGTGAAAACCACCATCGAAAATCAATTGAAAAAAATCCCTGCAAACGGTCGTGCCTATCGCTACGCTTTGGGAGGGGTTGTTATTGGATTACAAGCAAAGAACCATCCCTCTTTCAGCGGTTTTGCTAATCAGTTTATTGAAAAATATAAATCAACTACGGACGAGGAGTCTATTCAGAGATTGATGATTCAATTACATCAATCCAGAAGTTTTGTTATTGGATCGGAGGCTCCCGATTTTACACAAAAAACGCATGAAGGAGAAGACTTAAGCCTTAGTGATTTGCGAGGAAAAGTAGTGCTGATTGATTTTTGGGCGAGCTGGTGCGGGCCTTGTCGAAAAGAAAATCCACATGTCGTTAAATTGTATAAAAAATATAAAGACCAAGGCTTCGAAATCCTGAGTGTAAGTCTCGATAAGGACATGAAACGCTGGACGCAAGCCATTGAAAAAGATGGATTGGAATGGAAACATGTGAGTGACTTGAAAGGGTGGAAAAATACAGTTGCTCAGACTTATTCGGTCAGGTCCATTCCGCATACCGTTTTGTTGGATAAGGATGGTAAAATCATTGCGCGCAACCTGCGATCTAAGGCTTTAGATCAGGAACTGAAAAATATTTTTGAAAAATAAAACTTAATTTGGTTAATGGATTTGGTTATTCTCCTTTTATGAAAAATGTTTACGTTCTGGTTTTTGTACTTTTCTTTTTCACATGCAAAAATGCCGAAAAGCCCAAATCTCCGTCTGTGATTCCTGCTGAGACTGTGCATTTGAAAACAATTGATCCCTCTAAAATTGATCCACCGACACCGAAAGTTATCATTCCGGATTACGACACTACCCAGTGGATTGAATTGAGCGCGCTGGATTCAACCATAATCATTGACTTAAAATATGCTACCACCGACAATTTTGTTGAGGAACAGCTTTACGAATGTGGCCGTTGTTTTTTGCGTCACGAAGCTGCAAACCAATTAGTCAAAGCAAATAAAACGCTCGTGAATAATGGTTTGCGTTTTAAAATGTTTGATTGTTATCGACCATTACCGGTGCAACAAAGACTTTGGGATAAATTTCAAAATGCAAGCTACGTGACTCCTCCGAGCAAAGGGTCCATGCATAATCGTGGATTAGCGGTTGATCTGACGATTGTTGATAGTACCGGTCAGGAGTTGGACATGGGAACGCCATTTGATTTTTTTGGAAAAAAAGCGCACCATACTTATACTGAATTTTCAGACACTGTATTGGCAAATCGCAGCCTTTTAAAAAGTATGATGGGGATCGTTGGATTCAATTCTATCAGGACCGAGTGGTGGCATTATTCTTATCCTGAAAAAATGTATGAGCTTTCTAGTATGGAGTGGAATTGTGATTGAAATTCTTAGTTTGAAGTTCTTGGTTCAAAGTTGAATTGTTCGTAGTTTTTAGTTTAAACCACAAACCACAAACCACAAACCACAAACCACAAACCACAAACCACAAACCACAAACCACAAACCACAAACCACAAACCACAAACCACAAACCACAAACCACAAACCACAAACCACAAAAAATCCTCATTTAGAAATCAAGACTTATAATTCTTCATTCATCCATTGTGATCAGTTTTTGTGTTTATACGCTAAAAAGCCTAATTTGTCGACCTCGCGAAACAAAGGGTATAATTAACACGTTAATTCTTAGGTATTTTTATAAATTTATGCACTTTTAAAAATAGTTTAAACAGTCAAAAAAATATGCAGCAAACAGCCTATAAATCTGATGTTGAAGCAGTTGATGGATTAGCAAAGGCCTATCGTGATTTATCAAAAGAAATTGCTAAAGTTATCGTTGGTCAGGATGAAGTGGTAAAAGCAGTGATCATATCTTTATTTAGTAATGGACACAGTCTTTTGGTTGGTGTTCCTGGTTTAGCAAAAACGCTTCTTGTAAGCACAATTGCTGATGTGCTTGATTTGGATTTTAAAAGAATTCAGTTTACGCCGGATTTGATGCCTTCTGATATCACAGGCTCTGAAATATTGGACGAAGACCGTCATTTTAAATTTAACCGAGGCCCTTTGTTTGCCAATATTGTACTGGCTGACGAGATCAACCGTACTCCTCCAAAAACGCAGGCAGCTTTGCTTGAAGCGATGCAGGAGCGATCTGTTACGGTTAGTGGAGAGCGGCATTTATTGCCAAGCCCTTTCTTTGTTTTAGCGACTCAGAATCCAATTGAACAAGAAGGTACGTATCCACTACCGGAAGCTCAGCTGGACCGTTTTATGTTTAATATTCCGCTTGATTATCCTTCGTACGAAGAAGAAATTCAAGTTGTAAAAACCACTACTTCGGGAGCAGATTACAACTTGTCTAATATTGTAACGGCAGATCAGATTTTGTTTTTCCAAAAATTGATTCAGAAAATTCCAATTGCAGATAATGTCTTGGAATATGCAGTTTCATTAGCTTCCAAAACTCGTCCAAACACGGGCAGAGCAACAGATAAAGTGAATAATTACATTTCATGGGGTGCAGGGCCAAGAGCATCGCAATATCTTGTACTAGGCGCCAAATGTAATGCCGCTATCAATGGTAAATATTCTCCGGATATTGAAGACGTTCAAGCCATTGCCAAATATGTATTGCGACACCGGATCGTTCGGAATTATAAAGCGGAAGCAGAAAGTATTACTGAAGAAAACATCATTGAGAGCCTTTTCTGACTTTTAGATAAAGCTTTAAAATATTAAACGGCCGCGTAATTATTTACGTAGCCGTTTTTGTTTTTAAAAACAATTTGTTATATTTGTTTGAAAATTAAAACACAAAAAGTTTTAATTCAAACTAAAAAACTCATTTAAAAACAAATCAAAAATCTTTAATCATGAAAGTCTTAAAAAAACTCCTGTTGGGATTTGTTGCCTTATTAGCCCTTTTTGCACTAGTTTCTTTTATGCTCCCTTCCCCAGCTCCTGTGGAACGAAGTACAACAATTGATTCATCCGCCGATGTTGTTTTTCAACAAGTTAACAATTTGAAGAACTGGGAAAATTGGTCTGCCTGGGCAGCGAAAGATCCTTCTATGAAAGTTGTCTATGGTGAAAAAGTAGAAGGAGAAGGTGGTTCTTATTCATGGGCTGGAGATGTTGTAGGAAAGGGAAATCTTACAATTGTTAAAAGTGAACCGGGTAAATTATTAAATACTGAAGTTGATTTTGGATTTATGGGTAGGGGGGAAGGTTCGTGGACCTTTGAAGAAAACGATGGAAAAACCAAGGTGACCTGGGCGATGAAATCTCTTCCCGGAGCAGGCCCTTTGGCGAATATCATCGGACGCTATTTTTTAGCTTTTGAGGATTTAGATCCATTGGTGGGACCGGATTTTGAACAAGGTTTGGCAGGTATTAAAACAATTTGTGAAGGGATGAATAATAATACAAATAGCGAGATTGAAATAGTTGAAGTATTGGGAACAAAATATTACACGATTCGTGATAAGGTAAAATTTGCGGATATCAAGCAATTTTATACTGAAAATTATCCCAAAATAATTCAAAAGGTAACAGAAGATCAATTGCAAATGACCGGTATGCCCAGAGGTATTTATTATCTGTGGGATGCGGAAAACGAATTAGCGGATATGGCTGCGGCAATCCCTGTTTCTCCAATTCCGGAACAAGGAAAAGCCAATAAAAAAACTAATATTGGAACAGGAGAGGCTGAAGTTTATGACAATTATATTGTTTATAATTATTATGGTGATTATGTGAACATGAAATCGGCTCATGATGGACTTGGAAAAGCATGTGAATCAGTTTTCAAAAAACACCCTACCTTAGTGATGGAAGAATATGTTACTGATCCAGGCTCAGAACCCGATAATTCAAAATGGTTAACCCGGATTTATTATGTAATTGACTAAAGAATAAAAATATTCCAAAAAGCGAAAAGCCACTTTTTACCCCAAAAGTGGCTTTTCGCTTTTGTTCAAACTGAAATTGCTAAAAACAGGCACGCCAAAAAACTTTTCAATCGCATCTTCTTTAATATATTCAGAACCAAAGCAAGGTCTGCATTTTTATTAATTTTGTAACAAATGTCGTCGCAATGAAATTACTTATGAAAAAACTAATGGTCAAAAGCATAATCTTCTCGTTTGCTGTTTTCTTTCTTGGTTGTTCTGCTGAAGTGAGAGATAAACTCTCACCTGCTCCTAATGCAATGGGCAAAGTGAATGAAATAGTTGTAATCGCAGATAACTCTATTTGGGAAGGCCCTGTTGGAGATAGTATTCAATATTATTTATCTTCTGCATATTTGATACTGCCTCAGCCAGAACCGATTTTTGACTTACGTCATATGACGCCAGATGACCTGACCGAAGTTCCAATTCGCAAAAACTTTCGTACCTATTTAGTCATTGGCAATCTAAGTAACAGCACATCAGAAACGACTGAAATGATTAAACAGGATTTAGGAATGGAGAAAGTAAGACGTGCGAAAGAAGATAAAAATTTCAACATTTCACTTGGTCATAACAAATGGGCAAATCCTCAACTTTTAATTTACCAGTTTGCATTTAGTGATGATGATTTAATAGCAAATATTAAAAAAAATTATCAGGCAATTACACAAAAGGTTTATGAAAATGACGAACCTTATCTTGAAGCGAATATTTATCAGGTGGGAACCAATCTTGAGCTTAAAAAAATTATAAAGAAAGAGTTCAATGCTGAGATAAATATTCCAGATGACTATTATTTGGCATTGGATGATTCCGTAACGAATACGCTTTGGTTGAGAAAAGAAACTGATTTTTTAAGTAGCAATATCTTTATTCATAAACGCAAGTATACTGATCAAAAACAATTAAGTAAAGAAGGGATTAAAGAAATTCGTAATACTTTAGGGAAATTTGTGAGCACAGAAATAGAGAATACATACATGTTAATCAATGACGTTGATTTGCCCATGTTTTTAAAAACAATGCAGATCAATGATCGCTACGCTGTAGAAGCACGGGGAATTTGGGAAATAGAAAATGATTTTATGGGCGGCCCGTTTATAAGTTATGCGATTCACAATCCTGAAACCAATGAAATCCTCTACTTGGATGGGTTTATTCATGCTCCTGGCAAAGAAAAAAGAGATTATATGCAACAGCTTGAAAAGATATTCACGTCTGCCAAAATATGATTTCCTTGAAATTTTATTGTTATAAAAATGTGATTAAGATTCTTTTCTTAATCACATTTTTTATTTTTACTTGAAAGAAGGGAATCGCTATGCTATTTAAGCTTAACAAAAACCAACCTTTGAGTAAACTAACTGATGAGCAATTAATTGCCGATTATAAAGATAGTGGAAAAACAGAATTGATCGGTGAATTATTTAATCGCTATGTACATTTGGTTTATGGGATTTGTTTAAAATATACCAAACACAAAGAAGAAAGTAAGGATGTTGCAATGAGTGTATTCGAAAAACTGCTTTCTCATTCCCCTTCCTCAGATATCCAAATGTTCAAACAATGGCTGTATACCATTACCAAAAATCAATGCTTATCCTACTTGAGAGAACGAAACAAAAAATTGGAACAATCTGTCGATTGGCAAGAGTTAGAAAATAAGTCGAAAAATTTTATGGAAAATGAAGACTTTTCTAGTCCTAATAATGTAGCGCTAGAAGAAGAAAATATTCAAGTAGCTTTATCGCAACTTAAAATTGATCAGAAAAAGTGCTTGGAATTATTTTTCTTCAAAGACAAAAGCTATAAAGAAATTGAAACTATAACGGGTTATACAACAAAACAAGTAAAAAGTTTTTTACAAAACGGAAAGCGGAATTTGAAAATTCTTTTAGAATTGAACAATGTAAATTCTAAAGACTGATGCGTATTGTTTTTACGGTGCTAGTTTGAATCAGCATTGTACGAATAGTAAAACTTTTATTAAACACTACTTTTCTTAAACATGCAAAAGAAACAATCGGTTTTTCAAGGAACGAAATGCCTGAACGAAGATGAAATTCGCTTTTATCTGAATGGAACCTTGGGTGAATCATCTCGTTATCGGGTCGAAAACCATTTGTTGGACTGTCCTCTCTGTGCCGAAGCAATGGAAGGTTTTGCCAATGAATATAAGTTTGGACAGGATCAGCAACTTGCAGAGTTGAAAGAAGCGATAAAAGGAAAAACCAGGATTGTTCCTAAGTCCAGGGAAGTGCATTTTTGGACAATAAACAGAATTGCTGCTGCAATCCTTTTAATAATCATACCATCAGCAGCTTGGTTTTATTGGAACGCACAAAATAGCGAAAAGAGCTATTTAGCTGAACTTCAATCTTCTAAAGGTTTGATCGAAAATGTGAGAGGTGGTGAAGAATTTCCAGCTGGAATCCAATATAATGAAGGGCTTGAGTTTTATAGAAATGAAAATTACCGAGCGAGTCTTTTCTTTTTTGATTATTTATTAGAGTCAGAACCGGAAAACTCTATTGCACATTATTTTGCAGGGTTGTCGGCACTTAATTTAGGAGAATTGGAAGAGGCAATTGAAAATTTGTCTTATGCGAGATTTAATGATGAAAAATATTATGAAGATGCAACGTGGAACCTCGTTTTAGCAAATCTTGGACTTGGCAAAAAAGAAGAAGCAAAAGCATTGATCGCGGAACTCTTGAAAATTGAAGGTGGATTTTACAGTGATAAAGCAGAAAAATTATTAAAGGAAATAGAAGAAAAATAAAAGCCACTGCTTAACAGTGGCTTTTATAGACAGTATCCTAAAAAGTGTGTAAATAAAAAACAGAGGGTTTATCCCTGAGAAGTTAGATTTTGACTCTTTCGTCAAAGATATTAATAAATTGATTCAGAATAATGGGCCAGTTGCGAATGGGCATGGTCCATTTTTTTGTTATTTCAAAAATAGCCAGGTAAACGGATTTTTTCAGTGCATTATCTGTAGGAAAAGCCATTTTGTTTTTAGTGTATTTTCTGATTTTCCCATTTAGATTTTCAATCAAATTAGTGGTGTAAATAATTTTTCTGATCTCGACAGGAAAGCCAAAAAAGGTAGTCAGGTCTTCCCAGTTGTTGTACCAACTTTTGATAGCATAAGGATACTTGTGGTTCCATATTTCATCAAAGTCTTTCAGAGCAGCTTCGGCAGCTTCTTTAGTAGGAGCAGTGTAAATGGTTTTCATGTCTTTTGAAAAAGCTTTACGGTCCTTCCAAACCACGTATTTAGCTGCATTTCGGATTTGATGTACTACACAGATTTGGGTATCTGTTTGAGGAAAAACACTTTTGATGGTTTGGGTAAACCCGTTGAGGTTATCAGTCACCGTGACGAGGATATCCTCCACCCCGCGAGCTTTCAAATCTGTCAGCACCCCCATCCAAAAGCTGGCCGCTTCGGTTTTACCCAGCCACATGCCTAAAACCTCTTTTTTCCCGTCTGTTTTAAGGCCTACAGCGAGGTAAACAGTTTTGTTGATCACCCTGGAATTGTCGCGGACTTTGAAAACAATGCCATCCATCCAAACAATTAAATACAGCGGTTCCAGTGGTCGGTTTTGCCACACCACGATATCTTCATTGACCTTATCGGTGATTTTGGAAATGGTGGAAGTAGAGATTTGAAAGTCATATAGTTCCCTGATCTGCTCTTCAATATCAGCATTACTCATGCCTTTAGCATAAAGGGAAATAACCATCGATTCGATGCCTTTAGCCAGACGCGATCGCTTCGGTACTATCTGAGGTTCAAAACTGGCATCCCTATCCCGGGGGACAGTAATTTCAGATTCCCCATAACTGGTTTTGATCCGCTTTTTAGAATTGCCATTTCGGGAATTTGGATTAACACTTCTTTGGTGTTTGCCATAATCCAGATGAGCATCGATTTCTCCTTCCAGCATCTTTTCAATGCCTCTTTTGTGGAGTTGACTCAGAAAGGATTCCAGCTCCTCTCCAGACTTAAATTGCTTTAGAAAATCGTCGTTAAATAAATCTTCTTTTTTCATGGTAGCGTAATTGATGTTTAAAATTATGAAATAAAAATGGGGGGCAATTGCCCCCCATTTTTAACTTTTACACACTTTACGGGATACTACCCTTTTAGATATTATTTTAGATAATCTATACTCCTGTTTATGAAAGAAGTCAGTTCCGGACCTTTTAACATACCTTGATTTAGAAGTGCTAAATTATAAAGGTGTTTGACAAATTCTTCCTTTTTCTCTTCACTTCTCATTTTTACCAACTTTTCTGCTACTAGTGGATGATTGGTATTGACAACGATGTTGTAACTTTCCGGAAATCCATCCATCTGCATGCCCTGAAGCGCCTGCATTTCCTTCATTCGCCTCATGAATTCAGGTTTGGTAATTAAAACAGGTTGGTCTTCAGGGGAAAGTGGTTGTAGTGTGACTGTTGCTCCAGCCTGGCTAACTTTTGATTCAAACAGTTCTTTGATTTTTTCTTCTTCCTTTTCACTAAGTACAGATTCTACTTTTTCATCTTTCTGCACCAAATTACTTGCGATATCTGAATCTACACGTACGAAAGTGGTATCTCCAAGTTTATGTTCAAGATGTTGCATGAAGTGATTGTCAATAATAGTATCAAACTCCAAAACATCATAGCCGTAGTTTTTAACAGAATCAATAAAACTGTGATGTTCAACAGGATTATTTGTGTAAATCATGACCAGTTTATCATGTTTGTCAGTCTGAGTATCTTTGATCTTTGCCATGTATTCTTCAATGGTGAAATATGCTCCTTCGCTGTTTTTAAGTAAGGCAAATTTTTCAGCTTTTTCATGAAACTTTTCTTCGGATAACATTCCGTATTTTACAAAAACAGCCAAATCTTTCCACTTTGTCTCAAACTCCTTTCGGTCTTTATTGAATAAGTCGTTTAGTTTTTCTGCAACTTTTTTGGTAATGTACCCGGTGATTTTTTTCACATTTCGATCGCTTTGCAGGGCGCTACGAGAAACATTTAGAGGGATATCCGGAGAATCGATAACACCATGAAGAAGCGTTAAGAATTCAGGTACAATTTCTTTAATTTCATCGGTTACATAAACCTGGTTGCTGTAAAGTTGAATTTTGTTTTTCTGAACTTCCAGGTTATTGTTCAATTTTGGAAAATATAGAATACCAGTTAGATTGAATGGAAAATCTATATTTAGATGGATCCAAAATAAAGGTGGTTGACTAAAAGGATACAATTCATTATAGAAGCTTTTGTAATCTTCATCAGTCAACTCAGATGGTTGCTTTTTCCAGGCTGGGTGAGTATTATTGATTATATTTTCAACTTCAATTTCTTTTGATTTTTTATCCTCTCCCTCACCTTCATAAATTGTTTCTTTCTTCATCCCGAATTTTATAGAAACTGGAAGGAATTTGCAGTACTTGTCCAACAATCCTTGTATTCTTCCCTGATCAAGGTATTCTTCTGCATCCTCGCTGATATGCAAAACAATGTCAGTCCCTCTTTCCTTTTTCTTATTGTCTTCTAAAGTATATTCTGGGTTTCCTTCACAGGTCCAGGTTGCGCCTTTTGATGTCTTTTTATATGATTTGGTAATGGCTTCCACTTTATTGGCTACCATAAACGCTGAATAAAACCCTAACCCAAAATGACCAATTATCCCACTTTCATTTTTGTACTTATCCAAAAATTCCTGTGCACTGGAAAAGGCTACCTGATTAAGGTATTTTTGTACTTCTTCAGAGGTCATTCCAATACCTTTATCGCTAATGGTAATTGTCTTATTCTCTTTGTCAAGAATGACTTCTATTGTTGTATCTCCAATATCTCCTTTGAAAACTCCTTTTGAAGCTAGTGTCTTTATTTTGGAAGTTGCATCGACAGCATTAGAGATTAATTCTCGAAGAAAGATTTCTTGATCTGAATAAAGAAACTTTTTGATGATTGGAAATATATTTTCCGTTTGTACAGAAATTTGTCCCTTTTGCATTTTTTTTATTTTTTATTTAGAAAATCATTCGCATTACTGGTTATGCTTTGTCAAATGATATGCCATCGGACATAAGCTGACAAATTGACGCAAAACCAAGCTGTTATTGGGTTTTTAAGATGAGAAAACGTCAGTTATATATGATATTTTGAATTTAAGTGAATTTGATTTGCCTGTCACAAGCAAAAGAAATGTTCCATAAACAAAAATCATTATGGCTTCATTCTTGCGTCTTCACCTATCAGTTTATTTAACCTTTTAATTAAAGAGATGAATAGTATAAAAGGAACTCAAATTAAAAATCTGATTACGAAATTTTATTATAATGATAATCATTTGTGTTTTCAGATTTTGATCCAATGTGAAAATGATAAAACCATAGTTTACAATGAATATACTGATTACTCAGTGTATAAAACGGAGTATAATAAATTGCTGGAAATGAAAGCAGAAAATGCTTCTGTTGATTTGTCAAAATCTGATGCGCAAACTACAAATATGAGTTTTGTGTAATGGCATAGTTCTTGGATTATTGAGAAAAGAAAATGAAGAAAACTAAAAGAGGGAAAACAGAAAGTAATTTAATGCTTGAAAACTATAAAACTCCCCTCTTCTAAATTCTTAAACTCCCCCTTTATTATTGCAAATTATAGAAAAAGCCATGATGGCTTTGGCTAAGATATTATTAAGAAATAAGGTCAGAAGTGGCCTTATAAGGTGAGTGAGACCAGCTCATTGGGGGGTAAGCTGGTCTCATATACTCACTGACAAAGAAATACAAGAAAAAAGGTTTTTGCAACCCCTTAGGAATATCCTCCCACAGGCAAATGACAAGTGAATTGAAAAAGGATACAACATGCAAAGATCTTTAAGGTCAGAAGTGACCTTAAAAAAGGTGAGTGAGACCAGCTCATTGGGGGGTAAGCTGGTCTCATATACTCACTGACAAAGAAATACAAGAAAAAAGGTTTTTGCAACCCCTTAGGAATATCCTCCCACAGGCAAATGACAAGTGAATTGAAAAAGGATACAACATGCAAAGATCTTTAAGGTCAGAAGTGATCTTAAAAAAAGTGAGTGAGACCAGCTCATTGGGGGGTAAGCTGGTCTCATATACTCACTGACAAAGAAATACAAGAAAAAAGGTTTTTGCAACCCCTTAGGAATATCCTCCCACAGGCAAATGACAAGTGAATTGAAAAAGGATACAACATGCAAAGATCTTTAAGGTCAGAAGTGACCTTAAAAAAGGTGAGTGAGACCAGCTCATTGGGGGGTAAGCTGGTCTCATATACTCACTGACAAAGAAATACAAGAAAAAAGGTTTTTGCAACCCCTTAGGAATATCCTCCCACAGGCAAATGACAAGTGAATTGAAAAAGGATACAACATGCAAAGATCTTTAAGGTCAGAAGTGATCTTAAAAAAAGTGAGTGAGACCAGCTCATTGGGGGGTAAGCTGGTCTCATATACTCACTGACAAAGAAATAAAGAAAAAGGTTTTTGCAACCCCTTGAATTGACCTTCAACAAGGCAGAAGACAAGTGAACTGAAAAAAACATGCAAAGATCTTTAAGGTCAGAAGTGATCTTAAATAGTGAGTGAGACCAGTTTATCGGGGGGTAAGGCTGGTCTTATACTCACTTAGTTAACAAAAAAGGGCTACTTCAGATTATTGAAGCAGCCCTTTTTTGTTACAAGTATTTCAAAATTCAATCTTCACTAAATACATTGACTTCAATAGTTTTGTCTTGATTTGAAACTTCCCAAGCGGTGTAAAATACCAGCTGGCCGATAAGTGCCATTTTTTCAAAATTTATCTTTTCAACAGTATCCGATGTTCGATGGTAATCTGCATGGGTTCCATTAAAATAAAAAATTGACGGTATACCTTTTTCAGCAAAATTATAATGATCAGACCGATAATAGTATCGATTTGGGTCATCTTTGGCATTAAAGGTATAATCAAGTGTAAGATGGGTATATTTTTCATTGACTGATTCGTTGATGTCATGTAATTCCGTACTCAATCGATCAGAGCCTATTACATAAATATAATTTGGATTGTCTTGATATTTTTTATCAACCCTTCCGACCATATCCACATTGATATCCACAATAGTTTTTTCGATAGGAAAAATTGGTTGCTCTACATAAAATTTTGATCCAAGCAAACCTTTTTCTTCACCGGTAACCAACATAGTCAGAACGGAACGTCGTGGGCCAACACCCTTCTTTTTTGCTTCCATAAAAGCTTCGGCCACCTCCAAAACTGTTGATGTGCCGCTTCCATTATCATCGGCTCCATTAAAAATATCATCACCTCTTTTACCCAAATGGTCGTAGTGAGCAGTAATGATAACCAGCTCGTCTTTTAGTAACTCGTCAGTACCTTCAATGTACCCAAGGACGTTTACTCCTTGTAGTATTTTTTCCTTTTTTTTCTGGACAAGCGTAAAATTACAACTAAGATTGATGGGCTTTGATATTCCTTTTTTCTGAATCTTTTTTCTTGCTTTTACCACTTTTTTGTACTTATTCCCCATGATTTCTTTTGCCACATTTGTGTTGATATAACAACTGTTAGCGTATTTTTCAAATAATTTTGCATTATCTCCAAGTGTTAATCGTGGACCAACAAGCAATTGACGATTTTCGGCGAGAACCTTTTGAATTTCATTTTCAATAATTAGCACCAATTTTACACCGTGATTTTTCGCAACTTCCAGCTTCTTTTCCCAATTCGAAGACCAATCAGATTCGCCTGTATTACCAGTTACATATGAATTTCCTTTTTTATCAATCGGTTCCCCTTTATAAATAATTATGACTTTATCATTTACATCCACACCTTCGTAATCGCTATAATTTTCGTCATCAATCCCATATCCTAAAAACACCAGTTCATTCGTTTTCAACTTGGGTAAATCCTGGTTTCTGGTGGGAAAAGAAATAAATTCCCACAAATGGCGGATTCGCTTTCCGTTGACTTCAATCCCTATATCTTCCCACTGTGACCAATTAAATACCACATTTTGAAAATAAGATTCATTATTAACAATTGGTGGAATACCCATGCGCTGGAATTCTCCTGCGATATACTCTGCTGCTTTTTCATTGCCAACGGTTCCTGTTTCACGGCCTTCAAATTCATCGGAAGCAAGCACTGACAAATGATTCTTTAAATGATCGCTAGAGATTGTTTTTGCAAAAGGCTCCGGGCTAACTGTTACGTTTTCAGTAGTTGAAACACTTGAAGCATTTTCTTTTACGATATCAGCACTTTGGGCCGATAAAAAAGTATTTAATGAAAAAAGTATAGCTAAAAAAAGAAAGGAAAATTTCATTGTATAAAATTTAACAAGAAGCAATTTTATCAACTCTTCTTTGATGACGCCCACCTTCAAAGGAAGTATTTAGAAAAATACCAACCATTGAAAGAGCTAATTCTTTACTTACAAAGCGTGCTGGAATAGCCAGTACATTTGCATCGTTGTGTTGTCGGGCTAAAGCTGCCAAATCATTATTCCAAGCAATTGCTGCACGTATTCCCTGGTGTTTATTTGCAGTCATTGCAACGCCATTGCCACTTCCACAAATGATAACTCCATGAATTGCCTTTTTGTTTTCAACACTTTCAGCAACCGGATGGATAAAATCAGGGTAATCAACAGAATCTTTAGAGTGTGTTCCCATATCAATGACATCATAACCTTCAGATTCCAATTCGTTTTTAATCAAATCTTTGTATTCGAAACCTGCATGATCAGCACCTAATGCAATTGTTTTTTTGTTAAGAGACATCAATTTCTATTATAAGTTATTGGGCAAAGTTATCAATAATATTCACGTCTGCTTGAAATTAGAAAAACCTTTCGAAGCAATTTGTTTCGAAAGGTTTTGTGGCAAATATTATTGTTCAACAGATTTGTTTAATGCTCTGAACTCTTGCTCAAAGATTTCAAAAGCTGCAAATCTGTTTTTTAATTCTTCTGTATATTCTTTGTCGCCAGCCTGTTCAACAAGTCGAAGCATTTCATTTTTCGCACGCAAGAAGCCGTCCGCTTCACTTCTAAATCCAAGCATCAAATTTTCAATATCAAGCGATTCAAAGAATCGTAACTGTTGCTCCGTTTCTTTAGCAAGTATTTCTATCTGAGGTTTTGCATGGTCTTCATAGGCGTCTGCAGCCATGTAAATTCTCACAAAAAAGAGTGTGTTATAATCATAAGGGAAATTAAAGTGCGGGAATGCTTCAAAATATTTATCCACAAGTTCAACCGCTCTTTTTTTGTCGTTAGCCTGTACCATATTTTGAGCAGTCCTCATGATTAAAGCACGAGAAGACTGAATACTTGGTCCATAACTATTGTTTACAAACAAATCCTTTTTGTCAAAACCACCCCAAAGAAATTTATTCATCACGTTATTATAAACCGAATCTGTATTAACGCGACCATATCCGATCATTCCAAATTGTCGTTCCTGAGGATTTTTAACGGGAATTATTTTCAATGCTAAACCCTCTAATTGCATATAATCTTGCAGCCCTGTTAGCGATTCAGGTCGGCAGGTTACTGCAAAATAAACTGGGCGTTCGAAAACATTGGACGCAATAATATCCAATATTGCGATATCGCCTTTCAGCAACCACTGTCCTTTACTTTTTGGAATTTCAAAATCCATACGATCAACAATATTTGCAGTATCTGCAATGCCAACTGTTCCATTTGAAAGCACTTGTTGTTTGTTAACCGGTATATAAAGTTTATTGGATAACAGGTAGCTTTCGAGTGAGCGGCCTCCCGAAAGAGGAACCGGATGATCTTCGCCAATAAATTTTATTGCGGATTGCAGATTCACTGCATCAGTATTTCCTGAAGGATTGATAGGTATTTGAATCCGTTTTGAACCGCGATACGCTTCAGGAGTAATGGTCATTTTTATAGCCGGAGAGTCGTTTGTCTTTCTGCGCAATTGATCAATATACCAATCAACAGCAATGAGACTAAGGTTAACCACTCGAACATCTGTACGGATTCCTTCGACTTCTTGTGCGTACCAAAGCGGATAAGTATCATTATCTCCGTATGTGAAAACGATAGAATTTGGAGCGCAGGAGTTGAGGAAATTGCTGGCATAATCCCTTGCGCCGTATTGATAATTTCGAGATTGATCATCGAAGTTTTGAGTTCCCATCAAAATAGGAGCGATCATGACCAAAGCTATCGCAATGGGAGCTGCCGCCTTGTTTATACGGCTTCTCAACATTGAGAATAAAGCTAGCACAGCCATGCCAATCCAAATGCAGTAAGTGAAAATTGAACCAGCTAAAACATAGTCTCTTTCTCTCGGTTCATTTGGAGGTTGATTGGAATAAACAATAATGCCTATGCCTGTTATTATAAATAAAGCAAGCAATCCGAAGGCATCATTTGGCCGCCTTTTAAAATGGAAAAACAACCCGATCAAGCCAAAAATAAATGGGAGGAGGTAGTATTTATTTCGAGCTTCTTCATTTTTAATGGTATCCGGAAGTTCATTTTGATTGTATAGCATTGCATTGTCAAGTGGTTTAATTCCTGACATCCAATTGCCACTTTTAGGATCCCAGGGATAAAAGCCTTGTTCTGCGTTTTGCCTTCCGGCAAAATTCCACATAAAGTAGCGCCAATACATCCACTTGATCTGATATTTAAAAAAGAAGCTAAAATTATCAGCTTGGGTGGGGGGCCCTTTGTGACCCATCCAAAGTTCATAAAGTTGTTTTCTTGCAGGATCGGCGTGGCTCATTCGAGGGAAAAACATTTCCCCATCTGGGTCAAAGATGTAAGAATTTTTTTTATCAACAACTTCGTATTTGTCGCCAACCTGCCCGTAACGATCTTCCGATTCTGTATCAATTACCTTGGTATCAAAAGATGGACCTTTTAATAAAGGCCGTTCGCCATATTGTTCACGGTTCAGATACGGAATTAAACGCAGTGGATCACTTGGATTGTTCATGTTTATGGGCGTATTGGCATTAGCCCTGATAAGAACGATCCCAATAGTTGAAAAACTTGCAGTAACTAAAAATGCACAAACGACTATGTTTTGAATGAGTGAATTCCGGTTTTTATGAGCATAATACATTCCAAAGGCGAGAATGCCTCCTACAATTAAAATCAAAGGAAAAACGCCTGATTGAAAAGGCATTCCAAATGAATTTACCATAAGTAATTCTAGTGCTGCCCATAATTTCGGAATCCCTAAAATGATAAAAAACTGTATAAAAGCTATTGCTACAACGCCAATGACAGCAGCTGCAGTCATTCCAAGGAAGGTATGGTTTTTATATTTTTTAAAATAGTAAAACATGGCCAATGCCGGGAAAGTAAGTATACTTAAGAGGTGAACGCCCGTTGAAAGCCCTGCAGCAAAAACGGCAAAAATAAGCCATCGGTCGGTTTGTGGCTCGTTTGGGAGATTGTACCATTTCATCATCGCCCAAAGTGTCAAAGCAGTAAAGAAAGTTGACATGGCATAAACCTCTCCTTCAACAGCCGAAAACCAGATAGAAGTAGCAAATGCAGTGGCTAGTCCGGCAACGGCTCCTGATCCCAACAACGCAATGCTTTCCGAATTATCAGCTTCATTGTCTCGCCCAACTAATGCTAATTTCCCCAAAATAACAGTTACCCAACAAACAAGCGTCGCAGTCAAAGCAGCACAGGTGCCGGACAAGAGGTTTACGGCAAAAGCGATATCTGCCGGATCATCTGAAACGATTTCAGCAACGAAAGTAAACATCCTGCCAATAATTAGAA
The DNA here is from genome assembly GCA_965220465.1 of Saprospiraceae bacterium. Classification (GTDB taxonomy): domain Bacteria; phylum Bacteroidota; class Bacteroidia; order Chitinophagales; family Saprospiraceae; genus JAHDHW01. The sequence continues at coordinate 214,953 of CBDCPZ010000020.1, forward strand.
ATAAAGGGGCTCCCGGAGGGTGAACAACCTGAAATTTATATGCTCCGGTGATGAATTCTCCGCAATCCCACAAACTTCCGGTTCGTTCAACGGAAAAGAAATAGACAACCATTGCAATCGCAAAAACTGTCCAGCCCACAATATTATTGAGTCTCTTAAAATTATTCATTGAATGAATTAGGTATATTTTTTATAAAAATCTTTTTCAACAACAGTCGAAATCCAAACTGCAAATGTAATAAAATATTGCTAAGAATAGGCTATATAAAGCACAGCCGGAGGCTAATAAAAAACAAAAGCCTCGTCAGTTTACCAAGGTATAAATTCTACAATCATATTTTCTTTAAGTTCTGTACTATCAGCAGGGTGAACAGCGATACCGTCAGATCCAATCATTGCTGCGATGTCACCGCTTCCGTTGTACGAATTGGTTTCTAAAAAAGTTTTTCCATTTTGATTGACAACCCTACAAGGAAAATACTCGGTGAAGTTGCTTCTCTTCGGATGTGTTGCCAGAAACGGAAGAAACAAATTTTGAGGCTTCGGCAGTCCCATTATTGCTCTTATATACGGCTCTACAAATACTCTAAATCCAACCTGACAAGACATCGGATTGCCTGGTAGTCCAAAAACTACAGGTCCATTTTCTTTTTTTCCAAACCAAAAAGGTTTTCCTGGTTTAATTTGAATTTTATGAAAAATATTCTTCACTTGGTTTGAAAGTAAAACCTCCGGTACAAAGTCAGCATCTCCCATCGAAACACCTCCGGAGAGTATGAGAATGTCAGATTCTAATCCTTTTTTAACCGCTTCCATTAATTGAGCCTTGTCGTCAGGAACCAGCAGTTTATATTGCAATTCGATGTTGTATTTTTTTAATAAAATTTGAAGCGCATAAGAATTGGAATCTCTGATTTGATGCGGTAAAATAGGGCCATCCGGAGGAAGTACTTCGGAACCTGTTGAAATGATGGACACTTTTGGAAGTTGTGCAACCTTTATTCGTGTTTTTCCGGTGACGGCTAAAATGCTAATTATTGCAGCATTACAAATTTGCCCTTTTTTTGCTAATACCTCACCTGCATTTTTGTCTTCACCTCGCAAAGCAATATTCCACCATTTTTCAAGATTTCCATTTACATCAAAAGAAACAATATCGCCTTCCTGTTTTGACAATTCTACTTTAATTATGGCATTCGCTTCAAGAGGAACTGCGGCTCCAGTCATGATTTTCAAACATTCTCCTTTTCCGATTTTATGTTTAGGGACACTTCCGGCATGGAGTTCTTCAATCAGCTTAAATTGTCGAATATTGTGATCATTCCAATCTGAAACTTTCAAAGCAAATCCATCCATGGTTGCACGATTGAAGGGTGGATAATCGCGATCAGCGGTGATGTCTTCAGCAAGAACCCGATTGTATGCTTCGTGAATACCTACAATTTCTGATTCAAGCCCGGCAGCTTGTTCTAAAATCAATGCTAAGGCTTCGTCTATTGTTTTCATTAAAAATAAATTCTTTTTAGTAGCTGATAGAACAGAAACAAGTGATTTTCTTTATTAAAACTTACCTTTGCAAAAAATCTAAAGTCATGTTTAAGATATTAACTATCGGCGTTTTAATTTATTTGCTTTACCGGGTAGTGATTTCCCCAAAGGCAATTAATTTACCGGAAGATGGCATCAAAATAAACAAGAAAAATGAAGACCCCAAAAATTCTGACGACGGGGATTTTATCGATTATGAAGAAATTGATTAACCATCTCACCTCTGAAAAATTCATTTAATGGATATTGGATCATTAATTATTTATAAAAACAACCAGCTTATTGCGTTCAATAAACCGGCAACTTTAACAGTCCAAAGTGATAAAACCGGCGATAAGGCTTTAGTTGACATTGCTGAAATATATTGCAAATCAAGGCTATCATTGATCCACCGGCTTGACCGGCCAGCCAGCGGGATTGTGTTATTTGCTAAAACCAAAAATGCAACAAAAGCGATAAACGCTCAATTTCAGGAACGCAATATTAATAAAAAATACCTCGCTGTGGTTAAAAATAAACCAGCGAAATCATCTGGGAATCTTGTTCACTTTTTAAGGAAAAACGAGAAAGATAATCGAACTTCTGCCTTTGAAAAGGAAGTAGCGTATAGCAAAAAAGCAGAACTGAGCTACAAGATTATCGGAAGTATCGAAAATTATCATCTTCTTGAAATAGACTTAATCACTGGACGTCATCATCAGATTCGAAGCCAATTGTCAGCGATTGGATGCCCGATTAAAGGGGATGTGAAATATGGTTTTCGACGAGGAAATAAAGACCGGTCCATACATTTACATGCCTGGAAATTAGCATTTAGTCATCCCGTTACAAAAGAGCGAGTTGAACTTGTTGCAGAATTACCGGATGAAAGTGTTTGGAAAGCATTCGGGGAAATAAAATAATTTAAACCCTGATTTTTACATTACCAAAATAACTATTTTTTAAAAAACGACCTTTAAAATAAATGGCAAAAGATAACTTAAAACGAACAGATGTCAATGAATTGGGGGAATTTGGATTGATCAATCATCTAACCGAAAAACACAAATTGGCTAATCCGTCCTCCATAAAAGGAGTAGGAGACGATGCCGCCGTGATTGAAAATAAGGATTTCCTTACCGTAGTTTCGACGGATATGCTGGTTGAAGGGATTCATTTTGATTTGATGTACACCCCTTTGAAGCATTTGGGATATAAAGCAGTGGTTGTCAATCTTTCAGATATTTACGCGATGAATGCAACGCCCAAGCAGATCGTCGTTTCAATAGCATTTTCGAATCGATTTTCAGTGGAGGCATTGGCAGAAATCTACGAAGGAATTTATGCTGCCTGTGATTTTTATGGAGTTGATTTGGTCGGGGGAGATACGACTTCATCTCCTAAAGGGATCACCATCAGCGTGACAGCAATTGGCCAGGGGGAGAAAGAGAAACTAACTTATCGAAATACAGCAAAAGCAGGGGATCTTTTGTGTGTTACCGGAAATCTGGGAGCCGCGTATTTAGGTTTGCAATTGTTAGAAAGAGAAAAGCAAATTTATCTCGCCAATCCTGGTGTCAAACCAGACCTTGAAGAACAAAACTATATCGTTGGCCGCCAGCTTAAACCAGAAGCCAGAAAAGATATGTTTGAGCTTTTTGCAAAACAGGAACTTGTCCCAACGGCGATGATCGATATCTCCGACGGCCTGGCTTCAGAGATATTTCATATTTGTAAACAATCGGGTGTCGGAGCTTTTGTAGAAGAAAGCGGCGTGCCGATTCATCCTGATGCTCAACTATTGGCGATCAAATTCAAATTAGATCCGATTACCTGCGCTTTGAGTGGCGGGGAGGATTATGAATTATTGTTTACGATTGATCCAAGTGATGTTGAAAAAATAAAATATTTGCCCGATATCTACATTATGGGAGAAATAACCAATGCTTCCGAAGGAATAAAATTGCATACCAAAGGAGGGAATATCCACGATATCAAAGCACAAGGCTGGAAACATTTCGGAAATTCAGAAGAATAGAAAGTTAAGTAGTTAGAAGGTCAGTAAAAGCTACAAACCTCAAATCAGGAACTTTAAACTATATCGTAAACTTCACATATTTGATCGTCTTTTGAGCTTCAAGATGCATTTTTTCGTAATACGTTTTGATCTCTAATTCTTCGGTCACGAGGTCTTTCGAATAAATGTTATTATCGACATAAATCAGCTTGCATTTATTGTCTTCGTTTAACATTTCGAGGGTGAATTCATAAAGTACATCAGAATCTGTTTTCAGGTTTACTGTTCCGTTTGGGTGCAATATTTTACGGTATCGGTTGATAAAGGAGGGAGCAGTCAGGCGTCGGTTTTCTTTACCTTTTTTAAGAAAAGGATCAGGGAAAGTAATCCAGATTTCACTCACTTCGTTTTCAGCAAAAAACAAATCAATTTGTTCAATTCGAGTTCTCAAAAAAGCAGCGTTTGAGAGTTTGGCTTCTATCGCCAAAGAGGCTCCTTTCCAAATTCTGGCTCCTTTTACATCAACGCCAATAAAATTGCGATTGGGAAAACGTTCAGCTAATCCTAAAGTATATTCGCCACGGCCACAAGCAAGTTCAAGAACGATTGGGTTGTTATTTTTAAAATGATTTTTTGCCCACTGGCCTTTCATCTCAACGGGTTCGCCGTCCTGACCAACGAGCCCCGGATTATTGTGTTCATAGTTTTCGAAAACATTGGGAAAACTCAGAATTTCGGCGAATTTTTGCAATTTATTTCTACGGCTCATTATTTTATTAGAATATTATCGAGTTGCTCAAAATAAGATTTAAATTCATCAAGGTTTTTATGGCCTCCTCCTTCAATAGTGAAAAACTGATCTCCCGGTTTTAAAAATTGCTTCAAACCTTTTGCACATTCATAAGGGACGACAGAATCGGCTGTTCCATGAAAAATAAAAATGGGGTAAGTCACTTTTTGAATATATTGATCATTAGGAAAATCCGGTTTTGATTGAAAAGGAAAAAACAGAAAAGGGAGTTTAACTTTTTCAACACATTTGATATTTTCAAAAGGAGTTTCTAAAACAAGCATTTTTGCCTCGTTATTTGCGGCAAGATAAGTCGCCGGACCTGAGCCAAGCGAGCGTCCATAAATGACTATTTGCTGGTGATCAATGCGACTGGAAAGCCATTGGAAAGCCGCTTTTGCATCTTCAAAAATATTCCCTTCGCTTGCAATTCCATCGCTTTTTCCATAGCCTCGATAATCGATCATCAAGACATCATATGCCCGGCTGGTAAAGTTTTCAGCGTATTTTCCCCATCGACTCAAATTATCCGAATTCCCATGCAGATATAAAATGACCCCTTTTTTTTGTTTATTTGTTTTAAAATAAATCGCGTTTATTTGCTCATTTCCAATGGGAATATAAAATTCTTCAAAATCCCCATTAAAGTTAAAAGTATAGTCAGCATGCAACCGATCCGGTTGAAAGACGATCTGTTTTTGAAAGGTGTAAAATAGCAAATGCAAAAGGAAATAACTTCCAAGCAGAATCAAAGAAAATCGGGTGATATTTTTTCTTATTTTCAATTTTGGCTAAAGCTTTTTATCTGAAAGATGTCGTTTTAAGTAGTTGAGCTAAATTAAACGAAACCATTTTTTAAAGACATTTCAAAATAACGCCAACAAATCCTTTTAGTCAGCTGATTATCATTATTTCGCAATGTCAAAATGTTTTCATATAATTTTTTAACGCCTGCTTATAAAATAGGGTTTTTTTATCAAAAGGTATTTCAAATGCAAAGAAAAGCATTCCCTTACGAAATTAAAAAAGGAACTATCGAAACTGTGGTTCAACTTTCCCGGCAAATGGAAGAATTCACAGATCCGCATGCTGAGGAAGAGTATGTAAAAAGGTTCAAAGATACGCCACATCTTATTTTAATAGCTTTTGATGCTGGGGTACCTATTGGGTTTAAAGTGGGCTATGAACTGGAAGGGGCTTTTTATAGTTGGATGGGAGGCGTGCTTTCTGCGTATCGAAAAAAAGGAATTGCCCATCAGTTGGCTATAGAACAAGAATCTTGGGCAAAGCAGCACAACTATCCACACATAACGTTTAAGACGAGAAACAGCCATCGTGCCATGCTTATGTTTGCCTTAAAAAATGAATTTCAAATTATTGGCTATGAAAAAAGAGAAGATATTTCAGAAAATCGAATACTTTTGCGCAAATTTTTGTGAGTCGATGAAAAAATTGGATTCACAGTTTTAAACGAAAACGTCCATAAATTAGATCTGTCGGTTTAGCCAAATTAAAGCTAATTGGCAGAATTAATTAAATGGTATATTTGCCAAAAAAAATCACTTTTAAATATAATTATATGAATCGTTTTTTTACGCTTTTAGTTTTATTGTTTGCTTTTACCCAATTGAGCGTTGCTCAGGAAATAGGCTATGGCATCAGGGTTGGGCTTAACTTTAATAAACTCAATGGACCATCTGAAACGGATGTTAACGGAAACACCCTGGAGACTTTTAATTTTAATACAGGCTTTCATGTTGGCGGAGTTGTCATTTTTAAATTTACTGATCTTATTGGTTTAAAAACGGGTTTCTTTTTCTCGCAAAGGGGAATGAAATATAAATACGAAGGAGCATCCTTTCAGTTTTTTAATGAGCAGCCAAGTGGAAATCAGATGAAATCTGAGGGAAACCGAAAATACCAATTGACCGTTTCCAATTCGTATATTGAATTTCCCATCACAGTTTATTATAAAATTGGGGAACGTTTCGAAGTAAATGGTGGATTTTTGATAGGAATTTTGGTCAATTCATCAGCAATAGGCGAGTTTGTTTATCAGGGAACATTACCTGGATATTCAGAAGCGATAGATTTTACTCAAAACCTTGATTTTAATTATAGAAAAGACTTACCAGCTTCATCAGGAGATATTGATGATAACACGCCGGTGTTCACCTTCAATAAAAATTTAGTTGACTATGTTGAAATTCCAGAAACCGTTGGAGCTTATTATATGGATTATCCTGAAAAAAGCGGAAATTTTTATAATACTTTTGACCTTGGGCTTACTGCAGGAATTTCATTTTTTGTCAACGGAGGTTTATTCATTATGTTTTCCGGTAACTATGGATTAGTTGATGCAACTAATAACTTTTATGATATTTCCAGATATAAGTCAAATGGATTAGAATATATTGAGCGAAGTGATAAAGACTTAAATGTTTCTTTTCAGGTTTCTGTCGGATTTAGCTTCTAAGAGATTTTTCAAAAGACAAACCCCATTGCTTTAAATAAGCAATGGGGTTTGTCTTACACCTATTTGAAAGCGAATTAATGTCCGCGCATCAGATATTTTTTTCCTAAAACGTTGATAGAACTGATTGTTCTTTTTTCAGTTAAATTGATAGAAATATCCTCCTCTTTCTTATCTCCTGCAAGTACAAATTCATAAGGCTCCAAAATGGGCCCGGCCGTTTCTTTTTGATACTCCGTAAATTTATTTTTCACTTGAATTTCCCAGATTTTATCTTCAGTAGCTCCGTTTTCGTATGTTAGTATAGACCGGACAATTACGAAATATTCTTTTACGATTTTCACTTTGACCGTTTCCAACTGTTCTTCTTCGGGCAAAGAATCATTTTCTACGACCTCAATTGGAGGCATCGCTCCTTCATCAGATTCAGACTCAAGGCCTTCGACATTTTCAATGACTGTCTCCTCAGTTTCATCTTTTTCTTTTTTGTTGCCTTTTTTCTTTTTCTTTTTTTCAATCACAGTTACTCTTTCAACCAATTCAATACTGGTACTGTCAGCCATTTGGAGTCTTTCCTGCACACCACCCTCATCCTGATGAATTCTCAGAAAAGGATAAAACTTCTGCCCCCAAAGGCTATCTGGATTGGTTACTTCATAACCATATTTGTAGGTGAAATAAGCTTTTTCTTCTTCCCACAATTTGTCCGGCATTTGAGATTGAAAAAATATAATTTCCTTGTCTTTGTTTGATAACTTAAAAACAAGGGCTTCAACCTGAGCATATTTGGTGAGTATTACTTTTAAATGTCCTTGCAAGGTAGGATCTCTTGCATTCATCAACATCAGCATATAACCATATTCGGTTGGATTGATATTGTTGACGCTGTAAACGCCTTTGATTCCTTCACCGTCCACGTAAAGATTGTTTCGGGAAATGCCAAAAGAATATTCTCCGGGCCTAAGTTTCTTTTCTTCTTGATCTTGGATTTCCATAAATGTTGGCCGGAAATCATAACCGATCAAATCTTCAGGATCATAAAATCTGCGGTCAGTGATATAGGTGTAATTAACCTGTGCTTTCGCAAAGGTTGAGAATAGAACAGCTAATAAAATAAATTTGATTTTCATTGATTCGGATATTTTCTTTTAGGAGAAATGCGATAATTATTCCATTTTTTGGTAGACGATTTTTAAAATTTCTTTTTCAGCCTTATCCGCGGCGGCTATCATTTTTTGCGCTTCATTCAGAGTCTTTTCCACAAAAACTTTATCCTCCAGATCACCGCTGTTTATTTTTACATTTAAAAAAGCACCGTGAATGGCCGCTCTGGCGCACAATCCGCCAACCGCAGCATCAGATACAGAATTTGGATTTCCGATTTCAGCCATGGTTTTTATCATTTCAAAAGATTGCAAAGAATATTTCATCACTTCAAAAGGTACCTCGATGGCATAACGGGTTGCTGCCTGGACAGCTGCTTTTCTGATTGCTTTTTCATCATCAGTTCCTTTCGGCATTCGAAAAGCACTTATAATGGCATTGAAAGATTTGGTGTCTTCGTCTACTAATCTTAGCAGCTGATCTTTTATTGACTGGCCTTTTTGTGCCCAGTTTGAAAATTCCTCCCAGCGATCATCCCAGCCTCTTTTGTGAGAAGACAAATTAGCCACCATAGTCGCGAGCGAAATACCAAGCGCGCCAACATATGCTGAAATCGAACCTCCACCTGGAGCGATACTTTCAGATGCCGTTTCATTGGAAAACTCACGAAGATTCAATTTTAACAAAGGAGCAGTGCTTGCGTCTTCCAGTTTGTATTCGATTATTTTTTTTCTCGGATCAAATGGAGTGAGTTCGTCCAGCCCCATTGATTTGACCGCAATTTTTATAATCTCTTCATTTGAAACGCCTGTCGAACGTTCCTGCTTTTTTAAAAAATATTTACCTGCATCGATCAATACTTTGAGCGGAACCAAACCCACCAATTCAGAACCGGTTACGCGCATACCTCGATTTGTTGCACTTTTGCTACATGCATCAAAAGCAATGTGCAAAGGCGTGATATTGATATTTGTTAAATTCATCGATATCTGGGCGATGCCATATTCCTCAATGAACCAACCGATCCCTTTTACTGCTTTGCAAGTGCCAGGAATGCGCAGAGCTTCGCCATTTTCAGCTTTCATAACCTTCCCGGTAATCGGATTCCCTTCGCGTTTAACTCTCCCTTGTTCACGAACATCAAAAGCAACAGAATTTGCACGACGAACAGAAGTAGTGTTGAGATTGACATTATAAGCAATCAGGAAATCACGCGCACCGATAGCCGTTGCGCCTGCTTTTGGGTTAAATTTAGCAGGACCATAATCAGGATTCCATTCCGCTTTTTTAAGTTTTTCAGGAAGTGCTTCGTATTCTCCCGAACGCACCGTTGCAAGATTTTTCCATGCAGGTTTTGTCGCTGCTGATTCGTACATATAAAAAGGAATTTCCAGTTTTTTACCAGCCATTTTTCCCAATTGATGCGCATATTTTGCCACTTCTTCCATCGTGATATTTGCAATCGGGATCAATGGGCAAACGTCCGTTGCGCCCATTCGGGGATGTTCTCCGCTATGTTTGCTCATGTCGATCACTTCACTGGCTTTTTTGATAGCTAGAAAAGCAGCTTCAATCACCGGTTGCGGTTCGCCGACGAAAGTGACAACTGTCCGATTCGTTGCTTTTCCAGGATCAACATCCAGGAGTTTGACCCCTTCCACACTTTGAATCTGATCGGTGATTTGCTTGATGATGCTCATATCACGGCCTTCACTAAAGTTCGGTACACATTCTACTAACTGTTTTGACATTATTTTTAAAAGGTTTTTTGTTTGATTAATATACAGCGGTGAATTTAGATTATTTATGGGAATCATTAAAATATTCGATCACACAGTTTAGAATGAGTTTGAATAACCAATTACACTTTTGGAGCTTGAAAGCCCTTCAATCTTAGGATAATTTTGAGTATTCTTTCATTAAAAATCAAAGCTTATGAAATTGGTTCGAGAGCTTTTATTGTTGGCCTGCCTTCTACTTTTTTCTGTTCTGGCTTTAATGATTAACCTCAGTTTTTTTTCAGATAATTCAACGATCAATTCTTTTGAGCAAAAAGAAGTTTTAATAGATAAACCATTAAAACCAATCAAAAACCAAGTTGGCAAACAACTTTTCAAAGACAATTGTGCAGCTTGCCACAATCGAAATATGCAGGATGGTTTGGTTGGACCAGCCCTTGGCGGAGTTCGGGAACGATGGGCAAACAACGACGCGAATATTTATGATTTTATCCGAAATTCAGAAGCTGTGATCAATAGTGGCAATAATTATGTTAAAAAACTCTTTAATAATTGGGATAAAACCAAAATGACTTCTTTTCCAAATTTAAAGGACAGTGAGATCGAAGCGATTTTAAATTACATTGATGAACAATACAGTCGTTAAGTGTATTTTAAACTGTTCTTAAAAGAAAATTTTAACTTCCATATACATCTTTCCCGGGTTCTCTTCGTTTAAATCTTAAATCTAAGGAAAACACTTTATTCTCCCGTCTTGTAAGAAATTCCTATTTTTGCAAAAAATTGAAAAAAACCGACCTTTTATGATAAAATGGTTAATATTCCTATACTACTTTGTACTGCTTTTCAAAGCTTTGCCCAAAAAGACAAAGTTTCCTGTTTATGAATTGGATCGAATAAAAGGATTGTATTATCAGCGAAATACTATTGCTCCATTTACAGGAACAGCGATTGTTGAGCATGTCAACGGTCAAAAAAAATTGAATATTCCAATCACAAATGGAAAAGTAGATGGCGTTGCGAAGGAATGGAACATGAATGGAGATAAAATTTATGAAGCGACTTTTGAAAACGGTATCCAGGTTGGGACGGAAACGCAATGGTTCGCTACCGGAGATAAAAAACTGGAGATCAATTATATAAATGGCCAGCCCGACGGAGTTTGCATGGAATGGCACAAAAGCGGACAAAAAAAATCCGAGGGCCTTTTTAAAAATGGAAAAGAAGAAGGCGAACACAATTGGTGGTTTTCCGGCGGACAAATTGACCAACAGGTTTATTATAAAAACGGTATGGCTGACGGAACCATTAAAAACTGGTATCAGGACGGACAAATAAAATTGGAAAGCCATTACTCAGCAGGCAAAAAAAATGGATCAACCATTAAGTGGTATCAAAACGGACAAAAAAAATCTGAAGAGTATTTTAAGATGGATCAGCCTGAAGGAGAAACACACTTTTGGTCAAAAGCAGGAGTTATCCAGGGAATTCAAACCTATGAAAACGGCAAGCTAGTTAAGGATGTCAACTATCGAAATGGCAATATCAATATCGGCAACGGCTACCTTCAGGTTTTTAATGAAGCCAATAGTTTTTTTACAGTTCCGGTGACCGGCAGTAGTGTCAGGCCAACGGAAAGGCAGGATATTATTACTTATATCGTGGATGGAATGTTACTCCAGCTATTTAATGTTTCTGTTGAAAACTTTAAAGATTCAGCTAATAACACCAAATCAGAGGAGGAATTGCTAGAAGTTTACAAAGTATATGAAACTGCTTTGGTCAGAGCAACTGAACCGGATTTCAATTATGAATTTAATGCTGAAGTATTGACACTCGAAAGCGGTAAAAAAATATTGCATTGGTATTTTAAATCACCAAGCAGCCTGGATAAAGAGCAAAAACCCAGGACTGTTCAGGAAGAACATTATTATTCAATGATTTGCCATCAACAGGTTTTAAGTTTGTACAGTGCAATCACAAATTCTGATGATCCAATGAAAGTGAAAGAAATGCTTTTGAGAATTGCAAATCAGGTAAAAATTTACGAGGATCGAATTGACCTCAACCAACTGTCCATTGATATTATTGATAAGTAGGACCAATAAACAAATCAGCTCTTATTTTCGTTTTATTGGTATTAAATTGTTGGTCTAAACTACCAATAAGTTATTTTTTACATTTGATTACACCTTTTTTGAACTGCCTTTTCAAAAAAAGATTGCCATCCAGAAAAGTATTAAAAAGCCTGGCAGCTGGTAATTTAATTTCTCGTTCTTTCTTAAATTGTTCATTAAATGAAGCAGTATTTTCAAATTTTAGGTCTATGAAAAGATTGTTTATTCTATTTCTCATTTTAGGGCTTCCGACTTTTTTTTATGCACAGACGGTTTTGGTATCAAATCAAATACCTTTAAAAACCGGCGATGGATATGAAATTCTTGGTAAGCTGAAAGACCGTTATTTGCTATTTAAAGAGACCTTTGACAGTCAGTATGAAATACGCGGGTATGACACAGCTTTGAAATTGAAATGGACCAAGGAACTGGAGTTTGATACTAAAAGACCAAAAGTGCTTAATATTAGCGCCACAAAAAACGATTTCTCAATTATTTATCAATATGTAGAAAAAGGAAAGACAACACTCAAAGCTCATAAATATGATCCGGGTGCTAATTTGTTAGATTCAATTACTATTTACTCCTTCAAAGGCAGTGTTTTTGATGCAGGGTTTCAAATCGTTCAATCCGAAAACAAATCCAAATTATTAATTTATCAAATCGAAAATCAGAAGGCAGTAAAAGCTTTAGCGTTTGATGTTGAAAACATGAAAATGTTATGGTCCTGTGAGTTTCTACCCGTTGGACTTGCCTTTCAACGTGATTTTATTGAAGTTCTGGTTTCAGATAACGCAACCATGTTTTTCATACTGGGAAAGGACAATAACAAAAATAAAAAAGAGGACCATGTGTACGACATTTACGTGGGAAACGAGGAAACAGCGTCAAAGAGTATCACGTACTTTACTTTTCCAATGAATGAAAAACTCACCTTTGATATTGTTTTTAACTATGACAATTTAAACAACAGAATAGTCGCCGGAGGCCTGTATTCCGAAAAAACCAAAACCAAGTCTGTGGGCTACTTTTATTTGAATTTATCTGCCGATAATCCTGAAGATTATACATTGTCCTTTGAGCCTTTTGATGACGATTTTGTGTCTAACTTTTTGGGCAAGCAGGTTGATGCTGCTAAAGGCTTGAATGAAGCAGTTGTTCAGGAAATAATATTGCGGAGAGATGGTGGAATACTCATGGTTGGCGAACAGGCAGTGCACAGTGAAAGGCAAGCTATGGGGGCCGGTAGTATGGGGACAGGGTATGGATATGTTAATTACGATTACTATTATGACGATTTGTTTGTAATTTCAATTCATCCGAATGGTGAAACACACTGGAAAACAATTTTGCACAAACGGCAGTATTCTTATGATGATGATGCGTCGTTTTCTTCTTATTTTCTGATGAAAACAGCAACAAGTTTGAGTTTTGTTTTTAATGATGATATTAAGTACGAAAATACGGTGAGCGAGTACATTCTTAAAGGAGACGGGAAATCTGACAGAAACAGCATTTTAAATACAAAAAACAAAAAAATAAGACTGTTATTTCGAAGAGGAGTGCAGGTTGGTTCAAATGAGTATATTATTCCCAGCGAATTTCGCAACCGGTTGAGCCTTGTAAAATTTAAATACTAACCCTAACCACAGATAATTTTAATTTTGATGCTTTGCGAGGTATTGAGAAGGCGTTAAGCCGGTGATGATTTTGAATTGCCGGTTAAAATTAGAAATGTTATTAAATCCTACCTGATAACAAATTTCAGATACAGAATATTCGGTTCCAATCAATTGCTTGCATGCAGTGGATATGCGTATTTCATTTAAAAAACGGGCAAAAGTACTTCGCGTTCTTATTTTGAAATAACGACAAAATGCAGAAACACTCAAATTAGCAATTTCGGCAGCCTCCTCCAGTTTTATAGGCCGGTGATAATTGTCCATGATAAATTGAAAAACACGACCGATTCTTTCACTTTGCAATTCATTGTTTTGTGTTGAAAAAGTTGTTCTGGAAAGACTTTCCATTTGTTCATAATTAGCCAGATCCTGTAAAATAGAAAATAGTGATAATAACCGGTCAAATCCTTTTTGCTTTACGATTTTGACTACTTTTTCACTGATGTTGTTTTTTCCGTCGCCGATCACTCGCAAACCTCTTTCTGCTTTATTTAAAAAGCTGTTGATTTTTGCCAATTCTGGAAGTTGAAAAAAGGTATCTCCAAAAGCTTCTTTGCTAAAAAAAATAGAAATTGATTTTGCTTTGACACCATCATCGGTATAAAATAAAGCATCATTTTTTAAAGCATGTGGAATATTTGGGCCAATGACGAAGAGGTCCCCTGTCCGAAAAGTTGAAATACTATCACCAACGAAAAGCGATCCATGACTTTGTTGAATCAGGGTAATTTGCAATTCAGGATGTAAATGCAATCGATCATAAAAATGAGGAACATTATCCACCTGAATATTGAAAGAAAATTCTCCTGTTTTCGGAATTTTAAACGATAAAACTTTCATATTGTATTATTATACTAGAATTTCAATCAAAAATACATTATTATAATAAAATAGTATTGGTTTAAAGGAATATTGTAAAAGCTTTAAATAGATGGAGTCATTACATTTGTGGTATTATTTTGCGAACAATTAAAAAAGTTGAATCATGCAAGTTAACTGGAATGGTGTATACCCAGCTGTAACCACAAAATTTACAAAAGATTTTAAGCTCGATATTCCGGCTTACAACAAAAATATTGATTTCCAAATTAATTCAGGAGTTGATGGAATCATCATCGGCGGAAGCCTCGGCGAAGCCAGCACACTCACCAATGATGAAAGAATGACTTTGTTGAAAGAAACGATTTCGACCAGTAACGGGAGAGTACCTGCCTTGCTAAATATTGCAGAAAGAACAACGACTGATGCAATTAATTTGGCTCAATTGGCGGAAAAAAATGGTGCTGATGGTTTGATGTTGTTACCTCCGATGCAATACAAAGCGGATGAATACGAAACGACAGTTTATTTTAAGACAGTGGCGAACAACACTTCTTTGCCGATCATGTTGTACAACAATCCGGTCGACTATAAAATTGCAGTAACCATTCCTATGTTGAAAGCACTAAGTTCTGTAGAAAATATCCGGGCGATCAAAGAATCTTCGAGAGATATTACAAATGTTACTCGTCAAAAAAACGCTTTTGGAGATCGATACAAAATTCTTTGTGGTGTGGATACTATTGCATTGGAATGTCTTGCAGCTGGAGCTGACGGCTGGGTCGCTGGTTTGGTGAATGCTTTTCCAAGGGAAACAGTCGTTATTTTTGAATTGGTAAAAGCCGGACGAATCGAAGAAGCTTTGAAAATATATCGCTGGTTTATGCCATTATTGGAATTAGATATCCATCCAAAGTTGGTACAATATATTAAATTAGCAGAAGTTGCAGCAGGAATCGGAACCGAACCGGTTCGTCCTCCACGTTTAGTTTTGGAAGGTGAGGAAAGGAAAAGAATTTTGAATATTATTGAAAAAGGTGTTGCTACGCGACCTGATTTATCAAAATATAAAAGCGTAGTGCAAGTGTAAAAATAGAACACGGATTAAGCAGATTTAGCGGATCAAGGCTGATTATTTAAATGCAAACTAAACCGTAAAACTTCAAACCAAGAACTACAAACTCAATAACTACAAACTCAATAACTACAAACCACAAGAATATGAAGAAAATGGATGGAAGAAATTTAATCGGATATAATTATTCAGCTTTAGCAGAAGATGTCATGGAAGTTTTGAATCCTGCGTTGAAGGAAACTTTAGAAGGGTATTTTCACGTCGCGACTGTTGAAGAAACAGATCAAGCGATGCAATTGGCGACGGAGGCTTTCGAAAAATTTAAAAAGACGACAGGTGCAGAGCGATCTGATTTTCTGAATGCGATTGCTGATGAAATCATGAATCTTGAAGATGCACTCATCCACCGGGGAATGGAAGAATCAGGTCTTCCAGAGGGTCGTTTGATTGGTGAGCGGGGAAGAACAGTTAATCAATTACGTCTTTTTGCAAATGTAGCTAAAGAAAGCTCCTGGGTTGATGCAACCATTGATTTGGCGCAGCCGGATCGGCAACCAATTCCAAAGCCGGATATTCGTCGAATGTTAGTTCCTATCGGACCGGTTGTTGTGTTTACGGCGAGTAATTTTCCATTAGCATTTTCTACGGCAGGAGGAGACACTGCTTCTGCGCTTGCTGCAGGCAATCCGGTTGTCGTAAAAGCTCACGAGTCACATCTTGGCACAAATGCTTTGGTTGCATTTGCCATCCAGCAGGCCGCTCAAAAAACGGGAATGCCAAACGGTGTTTTTTCATCACTCAACGGAACTGGCCCTGATTTGGGGCAACGTTTGGCAAAACATTCTTTGACAAAAGCGATAGCTTTTACAGGTTCTTTTGGTGCTGGAAAAGCAATATTTGACGCAGCAGCGCAACGAAAAGAGCCGATTCCTGTCTTTGCGGAAATGGGTAGCGTGAATCCAGTGCTTTTATGCGATGAGGCTTTAAAAAACAGAGGACATGAAATCGCGAAACAATACGCTGGTTCGGTGACTTTAGGTGCAGGTCAATTTTGTACGAACCCTGGTTTGTTAATTGGAAAATCGGGAATAGATCTTGACTTTTTTATAAAAGAACTTTCGAATGCCATCAATGAAATTGCGCCTTCAACGATGCTCAACGAGGGTATTTGCAGAAATTATGACCGTAACAAAAGCATCATTCTAAATCATTCTGCTGTGCAATTGGAAGGAGAATCCAATATTTCTAACGAAAATAATGAAGGCCGACCAACGGTGGCTTCTGTCAGTGGAACAGCCTTTTTAGATAACCCAGCGATGAGCGAAGAAGTTTTTGGTCCGTTTACTTTAGTGGTAAAATGTGAATCGGATGTGGTTTTGAAAGCTGTGATTAAAAACCTTAAAGGACAACTCACCGCAACAGTGATGGCTGAAAACAGCGAAATGGCTGAGTATGCATCTTTGATAAACAGCTTGCAAGATCGGGTTGGGAGAATCCTTTTTAATGGCGTTCCCACCGGTGTCGAAGTTTGTCCGGCAATGCAACACGGAGGCCCTTTTCCGGCAACAACAGATGCTCGTTTTACTTCTGTTGGTACAGCAGCGATCAAACGCTTTGCAAGGCCTTTGGCTTTTCAAAGCTGGCCAAAAGAACTACTTCCGGAAGAATTAAAGGATGGAAATCCACTGGGGATTTGGCGTACTATTGATGGCGTTTTTAAAAAATGAAATATCTCTCCGAAAAGGAAATAGAAGATTTACTGGATTTTGAAAGTTTGATTAAAACTTTGGAAGGTGCTTTTGCGGCAGAATATTCAGTTCCGATGCGTCATCATCACAATTTTGTTAATCCGAATTCTTCTCTAGAATCCACCTTGCTTTTGATGCCAGCTTGGGACAACCAAAAATATCTTGGGGTAAAAATTGTTACGGTTTCTCCAGAAAATACAAACCTTTCTCTTCCAACCATTCAAGGCTTATATTTGCTTTTTGATATCAAAACTGGCGTTCCACTAATGCGTTGTGATGCAAAAACAATAACTAATCTACGAACTGCCGCTGCATCCGCTCTGGCTTCTAAATATCTTTCGAGAAAAGAAAGTAAAACTTTGTTGATGGTCGGAACAGGAGCTTTGGCTCCGCAATTGATCAAAGCCCATTCCTCCGTCCGTCCAATTGAGAAAGTGTATCTCTGGGGAAGAACTTTTGAGAAAACTCAAAAACTCGCCAATCAATTACAAGCATCGAATATGGAAGTTGAAGCCGTTAAAGATATAGAATCAGCAATTGCTGAAGCAGACATTATTTCCTGTGCTACTTTGAGTGAAAAGCCTCTGATCAAAGGTGATTGGCTTCAATCCGGGCACCATTTGGATTTGGTAGGATCTTATCAAAAACACATGCGCGAAGCAGATGACCAGGCTGTTTTAAAAGCTTCTATTTTTGTCGATACCTTGCAAGGCGCTCCAAAAGAAAGTGGTGATCTTTTTATTCCTTTGCAAAAAGGTGTTTTAAAAAAGGAAACTATAAAAGCTGATTTATTTGAAATGTGTAAATCTGAAAAAGATACTTTTAGGAGTAGTAAAAACGAAATTACATTTTTTAAATCCGTTGGACATGCTTTAGAGGATTTAGCAGCCGCCAGCCTCGCTTTTGAGAGAACAATTTAAAACAGAAAAGAAATGAATTTAGTGGCTGTTCAGCGTTTTGCAAATGACTTTTTTGGTATAAAAGCAAAAGCTAAAAAGC
This sequence comes from Saprospiraceae bacterium, assembly GCA_965220465.1. Classification (GTDB taxonomy): domain Bacteria; phylum Bacteroidota; class Bacteroidia; order Chitinophagales; family Saprospiraceae; genus JAHDHW01. Next base: position 233,043 of record CBDCPZ010000020.1, read on the forward strand.
TGGTCGGCGAGCTTGATCTCAATTATTACCTGAAAGCAGAAAGCGGCGAGGAGTTTATTTTCAAAATCGCTCATTTTGGTGAGGATCGACAATATCTGGAAATGCAGAATGAAATCATGCTGCACCTGGAAAAGAAAAAGACTTCGTTGCAATTGCCTCGTGTGATTTCAAACAAAAACGGAGAAAATATTTCACTTATAAAAGATCAAGAAGGTAACAAACGTTTTTTGCGATTGTTGACCTGGACGCCTGGAAAGCTCTGGTTTTATGTGAACCCTCATTCTGAAAAAGTATTGAAAAGTCTGGGTCAGGTTTGCGGTATTTTGAGCTCTGCGCTGAGTGATTTAGATCACCCGGCGGCGCATCGGATTCATAAATGGGATATTTCAAATGCGGATTGGGTAGCGAAATTTATCCATTTTATTGAAAATGAAAAACAGCGAAAAACAGCTGATTATTTTTTAAAATTATTTGAAAAAGAAGCGCTTCCAAAATTGCCAAAACTCAGGAAAAGTGTTTGCTACAATGACGCGAATGATTACAATGTTTTGGTGAGTGAGAATTTTGATGATCCAAAAGTTTCAGGAGTTATTGATTTTGGAGATGTTGTTTATACAAATACCATCAACGAGCTGGCTATCGCAATTGCATACGCAGCTTTGCACAAACCCGATCCGCTTTCAGTGGCTACTTCGGTTGTAAAAGGATATCATGAAAAATTTCCTGTAAAAGAAGAAGAGTTAGCTGTTTTATTCCCGATGATCGCTGCCCGATTGTTGATTTCAGTTACCAAATCAGCCATCAACAAAAAGGAAAACCCTGAAAATGAATACCTTTTGATCAGTGAAAAACCAGCTTGGGATTTGCTGGTAAAATTGAGGACAATACCTCCCACTTTGGCGTACTATACTTTCCGCAAAGCTTGTGGGCTGGAACCTTGTCTTAAAAAAGCCATTTTTCAAAATTGGCTGGACTCAGAGCCTGAAAAATTCGCCAATATTGTAGATTTTGATTTAAACTCGGATGCGGTCCTTTCAATGGATTTAGCAGTCGATAGCCTTGAGTTGGGGAATAATAGTGAATTTGATACGCCATCAAATTTTAGCCAAAAAATCAATGCAATGCTCACCGATTCAAATGCCAAAGTTGGCATTGGTGGTTATGGAGAGGTTCGGCCATTTTATACAACGGATGCTTTTCAGGTAGAAGGAAATAATGGACCAGAGTGGAGGACAGTTCATCTCGGAGTTGATATTTGGATGCCTGTCGGGACTTCTGTTTTTGCGCCATTGGATGGAAAAATTCACAGCTTTCAAAATAATGAGGGCGATTGCAATTATGGTCCGACAATTATTTTAGAACATACTGCAAATGCTGAACTTACTTTTTATACCCTTTATGGCCATTTGAGTTTGGAGTCGCTGGATGGTTTAGAAGTTGGGATGGAAATAAAAAAGGGACAGCAAATTGCTACTTTCGGCGATATTTCCGTCAATGGCAATTGGCCGCCGCATTTGCACTTTCAGGTGATGTTGGATATGTTGGATTGCAAGGGGGATTTTTCTGGAGTTGCATTTCCGGAGCAAGTTGAAATTTGGAAAAGCATCTGCCCGAATCCTTCAGTTTTACTTGGTTTGAAAGATGTCAATTCAAAAAAAGAATTGACGAATGCGGAAATTTTTCAAAAAAGAAAAGCTCATTTAGGAAGCAACTTGAGTATTTCTTATGAAAAGCCGTTGCATATGGTTCGCGGTTTCAAACAATACCTTTATGATGTGACAGGCCGCCGATACCTTGATACCGTTAACAATGTTCCTCATGTTGGTCATCAGCATCCGCGAGTTGTTAAAGCTGCTCAAAAGCAAATCGCTGTTCTCAATACAAATACGCGATACCTCCACGAAAATATCGTCCAATACGCTGAAGAATTGTTAGCGACTTTTCCAGATGAATTGAGCGTTTGCTTTTTTGTCAATTCAGGAAGCGAAGCAAATGAACTGGCGCTGCGCATGGTTCGTGCGTACTCTCGACAGAAAGATATGATCGCCGTCGAAGTTGGTTATCACGGGAATACAGGCGGCTGCATCGATATCAGTTCCTACAAGTTTGATGGCAAAGGCGGAACCGGCGCACCACCACACACGCATATTGTTCCGATTCCCGACACTTATCGGGGATTGTATCGAAGCGATGATTCTGATGCATCAATAAAATATGCAAGCCATGTTCAAAAAGCGATCGAAAAAGTAAAAGCAGAAGGTCGAAATGTTGGAGGTTTTATTTGTGAAAGTATTTTGAGTTGCGGAGGGCAGATAGTTTTGCCGGATGGCTTTTTGCAACAAGTTTATGGTTTTGTGCGGGAAGCGGGTGCGCTTTGTATCGCTGATGAAGTTCAGGTTGGATTTGGCCGTGTTGGTGAAAAGTTTTGGGGTTTTGAATTGCAAAACGTAGTCCCGGATATCGTGACTTTGGGCAAGCCAATCGGCAATGGTCATCCTTTGGCAGCAGTAGTGACTACACAAAAAGTCGCTGATGCTTTTATGAATGGAATGGAATACTTCAACACCTTTGGAGGCAATCCCGTTTCTTGCGCCATCGGACGAGAAGTGCTGCAAATCGTGAAGGATGAAAACCTGCAAACAAATGCTTTGGAAATTGGAAAATACCTTACAAAAGGTTTGAAAGAATTGCAACAAATATATCCAATCATTGGCGATGTTCGTGGTCTGGGACTGTTTTTAGGTTTTGAATTGGTAGAAAATAAGACAACTTTGAAACCTGCTTCCAAACATGCTGCTCACCTTGCCAACCGGATGCGAGATCACGGTATTTTAATGAGTACCGATGGTCCATTCAACAATGTGATCAAAATTAAACCGCCGATGTGTTTTGATAAAATAAATGCTGATTTTCTAATTGCAACTTTAGATAAAATTTTGAAAGAAGGTTATTTTTTCAGCTATTAGGCTACCCGAATATGCTTAGAATGATATCGCTTTTCAAATTTCGCTTTCAATTCTTTACGTGCAAAAAAGATTCTGCTTTTTACTGTTCCTAAAGGGATATTAAACTCGTCCGCAATCTCTTGATATTTGTATCCCTGATAGTTCATCAAAAATGCAACGCGAAGATCTTCGTCTAAGCCTTCAATCATTTCGGTCAAATGTTCCATCATCATGTTTGTTCCAGCTTCATTTTTCACTATGTTTTTTCCGGAGTTGATGTAATAGTCATTTTCAGTTCCGTCAAAAATTATTGATGATTTTACTTTTTTGCGATAATCATTGATAAAAATATTTTTCATGATGGTCATCGACCAGGCTTTGAAGTTGGTATTAAGCTGAAATTTTTCCATGTTTTTGTAAGCTCGGAAAGCTGTTTCCTGATAAAGATCCCTTGCGTCATCCATGTTGCTGGTTAACTTATAAGCAAAGGCTTGTAATTGTGAAGTTATACTGTTGAACTTTTCATTGAAATCTATTGCTGTCATGATTAAAGGTTTAGGAGTAATTAAATAAGTATTTTTGTTTTGTTTAACAAATATAGGTTATAATTAAACAAATAATCAAATTTTTGTAGAATTATTTTTATTTTATTTTAAACAAAAATAATTAATAAATTGATTTTCAGTATTTTATAATAATAAAATATTTTTTAAATTATTAGATCATGTTTCAATATTTATTGAAAATAGTAAACAAAATTGTTTTTTTAATCCTTGACCTCATTGGTTACTAAAAAAGCAAACATAAAAAAGCCGATCTGAGAAATGCTCAGACCGGCTTGACCATAAAAAATCAATCTATAAATTATCCTCTGTCAAAGAGGAAATTGCCATCAAGGTCAAATACGACGATTTTACGACCGTCAGGAGTGATGATACCTACTACGATTTTACCTCTTACTCTCCACGCTATCTTAATCACGGCATCTGTATAGTTATCTGTGATATAATCGACAATCACATCTGGTAAATTGTCAATATTGATTCTATCTACAAAGTGGTGACAGAAGCGGAATATTGGGGCTTCAAGAAGGAAAGTACCGTTTTCTTCAAAGACCAAAATCATATGTCCGGTGATTTTTATCAAGTATTTTTGGCCTTTCAATTTTGCACGAAGTATATCTTCTCCAGGGTAATTTTCGGTGATATAATCAACAATGGCATCAGGCAATTCATCAACACTTACAAGTTCTCCACGACCACAAGGACCTGGACGGTGTGGGCCATGGCGAAGGTCACGTCCTCTAAGCTCATCTCCTTGCATATCGCAATACATCACATCTTCGTTGCCCATTGTTATTTCGTAACCTTTGTTAGCCACTCGTGAAACGGTTTCCACATACGTTTCGAAGTATTCTTCTTCAATTGTTTGCTGAGCTTGAGTGGGAAGTGCGTCAGGTTCAATATTAACTTTGCTGGAAGATGTTGCAATTTCATCAATTAAAGAATCGTCGGTTACTGTTTCTTCTTTATTGCAAGAGGTCAAGAGACTGATGGTTAATACGGATACAAAAACAAAAATTAATTTCTTCATTTCTTTCAAATTTTTTCCCAATAGTGGGTTAGTTAATTAAATGATTTTTTGATTAGTTGAAATACAGTCACAGGGAGTATCGGGGGTTTTGTATTTCAATTTTTCCCGAAATATTCGGGAGTGATTTTAAAATAGGTTGTCTGCAGCTACCTTCTTTTATAAATTCGAGAATCTTTATTCTCTTTAAAAATACTTACATCCATATGGTGCAGTAATTTTAAAAAGGTTGCCTGAAGGTTGGAAAAAAATAAAAAAAATCCTTTGCCAGATCGACAAAGGATTTTTTTTATAACTAACTGATGGATCATCAAAAACGATAGGAAAGGCCAAGATTTAAGGACACTACAATTGGATAGGTTTTAATTTTTCCATTTAAACTATAAACAGGATTGATGCTATGAACTATTGTAGGTTCAAAGTAAATGCTCATGTTTTTCGAAATATCGTAATCAGCACCAATTCCAAACAAGAAATCAAAGGTATTATTTTTTAAACCACTAAATTTTTGCTCAACGATTGTTCTGCGATGACGAACTCCGTTACGATTCACGGTAGCAGCCTTAATAGTTACATCTTTTTGTATAATGAAATTCCCGGAAATTCCCGCTTTTGCACTAAAATGAAATTTATTGCCATTTGTTCGATATCGAAGTGCAATTGGAACGCCTAAATATTTCAATTCTTGCCTGGTTTTAAATCCCAGGTTTATAAATGCATTTTGATCGATTGGACTATCAGAATTGCGAGTGAGAGCTACATCTGTTACTATTTCTCCATAAGATGTTGATAAATTAAGGTGATAATTGCTGTCATAATTACCATCGCTGTTTAATCGCTCAAGCTGACTCTGGTACTGAACCTGAGCCAGATGCATGGACTGAATCGTATTTTTATAATAATTTAAACCGGTTTCAACTGACCAGTTTTTAGCAAATTGAAAACCTACCTTCAAACCTAACGCCACCGAATAAACTGCACGCTCTTTTTCATTCAGCATTCGACGCAGCACCGGACCATCAACTGATTTTATATTTCGATAGGTGTATGTCGGTGCGATATGGGCACCTAAGTAAAATCCTGGTTTAAATTTTGGCAAAACAGGTGGATTTAATACATTATCAGAAATTGGAAGCAAATCCAAAGTCAAATCATTAAAAGGATTATTGACATGCAGAAATACCGATTTATAAGATAAAGGAATTAATAAAGTCATTGCGTTTTCCTGAGATTCTGAGCTGTTGGGGTCAATTAATTTTTGATCTGAGTTTTGTGAAATTGAGGAGTTTGACTGAGAATCATCAATTGCAATGATAGTTGATGACTTTTCAGGGATTGAATTTTTAACAGCGATGTCTTTTTTCTTTTTAGATTTTGTGTCAGGAGAATTTTCTGGTTTTGGATCATTTGTCAATTCATCTTTTCGATTAGACTTTGGTTTTGAAAATTCATTTTTTGATTTATTTTGATTTAAACCATTTTGAGAATTGTTAAATTGATTTGAATGGTTGTTGTTTTCTGAATTGACATTTTCAAACCTTGTATTGGAAAGCTCTATATTATTGCCATTGCTTTTAAGTTGCGAATTACCGGTTTCCTCGTTTTGCAACCGATCTTCTTTTTCGCTTTTTACATTTTCTGTTTTCTCTGCCTTTAAATCATTGATTTCGGCAGAATAATTTTCAACCTGTTCTTTCAATTCGTTCACCTGACTCTGCAAAGTATAATTATAATAAAGCAGCCCTAATATCAAAATACCAGCTGCTATGGCCATCAAACCTTTGAAGTTGAAAGTTGAAATTGGTTTCTTAGCAGGAGGATTGATAACTTCATCGATTCCAGCCCAAACCGAATCAGAGGGAACATCCCATTGATCATTGGAGGGTTCAATATTTTCATCATCAAAGGAATTTTTAAAAAATTCCTCTAAATTATCTTTATGTAAATTTTCTTCCATGCCGCACGTATTAATTATTTCAAGTTGCTGATAATTTTTTAATCCATTTGAAACCGTCAATTTTTGCATCAAAATCAAAGATTTCTCACAAAATTTTTCCTTTCAAATGCACTATCTGCAACTTGGATTAGTTAACCATAATTTTCTCCAACATTTTTCTCAAAGTAGCTTTGGCCTTTGAAAGTTGTGATTTGGAGGTATTTACCTGAATATTCAATTGCGCTGCGATTTCCTTATGCGAATATCCTTCGATAACGTACATATTGAAAACAACACGATAGCCATCAGGTAACTTTTGAATTAATTTTGTCAATGCTTTTACATTCATTTTTGAAAAAACATTATCATCCGTTTGATATTCATCAGCAATACTTTCAATATCTTCACTCATCAGTAACCTTTTGTTTTTTCGAATATGCTGCAAAGCAATGTTGACAACCACCCGCCGCATCCAGGCTTCCAAAGGTCCCTGAAAACTAAACTGGTGCAAATCGGAGAATATCTTGATGAAGCCATCCTGAAGCATATCTTCAGCTTCAGAACGATCCTTTGCGTATCGCAAACAGACTCTAAATAGCTGCACTTTGAACTTTTCGTACAAAGCTTTTTGAGCGTTACTTTCACGCTTTAGACAGCCACTGACCAGCATTTCATCCGATAATCCCAAGTTTCCGATTTGTTTGTCTCTATTCATTGGTGCAAATAACATCAGAAAGGTTGCCTGATGATTGAGATTTTTTTATTGAGAAATAAATTCACTTTGGAAAGATTGCTCAATTTGACTTCAGTTGTTAATGAAAGTTTAAAAATCCGAAATTTTAATGCAGTAAAAAAGTATCACATTTAGCACAATTTTTAGGAGCATAAATCCTAGTTTCGTCGCATCTTTGCACTTTGTAAGTATAGGTTTTATACGAGCCTTAGTCGTAAAAATTGTTTGTTTAAATGATACAAGACTGGCTCTAAAATTTATTCAATCATGAGAAAAACATTTTTTTGTATTGATGCGCATACCTGTGGAAACCCAGTCCGGCTCGTTGCCGGCGGAGGACCTGTTTTGGATGGTGAAAGCATGATGAAAAAACGTTTACATTTTCTAAAAGAGTACGACTGGATTCGGAAAGGTTTGATGTTTGAACCACGTGGCCACGATATGATGTCGGGATCTATTTTGTATCCGCCGCATGATCCTGAAAACGACATCGGCGTGCTTTTTATCGAAACGAGTGGTTGCCTGCCAATGTGTGGTCATGGTACGATCGGCACGGTTACAATTGCAATCGAAGAAAGTCTGGTTATTCCAAAAATACCTGGAAAATTGCGACTCGAAACGCCTGCCGGAATTGTAAAAATTGAATATCAGCAAGAGGGGCAAAAAGTAAAGTCTGTAAAACTGACTAACATTCCTTCTTTTTTGCATAGTGAAAACCTTGAGGTGGAATGTCCCGATTTGGGTACTTTGAAAGTTGATGTAGCTTATGGAGGAAATTTTTATGCGATTGTCGATCCGCAAACTAATTTTTCAGGATTAGAAAATTATACCGTTGGTGAATTGATTCAGTGGAGTCCTGTCATTCGAGATCGCCTTAATGATAAGTTCCGGTTTGTCCATCCTGAAAACGAAAACATCAATGGCTTGAGTCATTTGCTTTGGACCGGAAAAACCATCTCTCCAAATGCTGATGCGCGAAATGCTGTTTTTTATGGTGACAAAGCAATTGACAGATCTCCCTGTGGCACAGGTACTTCCGCTCGTATGGCACAATGGGCTGCTAAAGAGAAATTGAAAAAAGGCGATCAGTTTATCCATGAAAGTATCATCGGAAGTCAATTTGTGGGAAGGGTAGAGGATTTAACAAAATGCGGGGATTATTCGGCGATCATACCGAGCATCGAAGGTTGGGCAAAAATCACGGGTTATAATACGATTTTTATTGACGATGATGATCCTTATGCTTTTGGGTTTCAGGTTAAATAATTTTTTTGCTGATCAAACGAACCATTTTAAAACATGAAAACAACCATTATTGGCGGAGGAATTATTGGATTATGTTCAGCTTATTATCTTTCAGAAGCGGGTATCGATGTTGAAATAATCGATAAATCAGACTTTTCTGATGGTTGTTCTTTTGGCAATGCAGGGATGATCGTTCCAAGTCATTTTATTCCGTTGGCGACACCGGGAGTGATTTCCAAAGGTTTGAAATGGATGTTCAATTCTAAAAGCCCATTTTATATCAAACCTCGTTTAAATCTAGAATTACTGCAATGGTTGTGGAAATTTTATCAATCTTGTTCAAAAGAAAAAGTCGACCAAGCTATCCCGGTCTTGCGTGATTATCATTTGTTAAGTAAACAATTGTATCAGGATTTAGCAAAAAATCCGGAACTGGATTTTTTGTATAAAGAAGTTGGCCTGTTGATGCTTTATAAAACTGCGAAAGCGGAAGAAGAAGAAAAAGAAATAGCTGAACTGGCCAATGAAGTTGGCGTTGAAGCCAATATCTTAAACAGTGTTGAAGTTGAAAAATTGGAAACCGGTACTTCGACAAATGTTTTGGGAGGCATTTATTATCCGGGCGATGCACATCTTAATCCAAATCGATTGATGGTTGGTTTGATTGAATATTTGAAAAAACGAGGAGTAAAATTACGGGATAAAACTTCAGTTACCGGTTTCAAATATCAAAACGACAAAGTCGAAGCGATTCTCACTGACAAAGCAGAGCGAATTCCAGTTGAAAACCTGGTTGTTGCAGGAGGAGCATGGACTCCCAAAATATTGAATTTTTTAGGAATTAAAATGTTGCTTCAGGATGGAAAAGGTTATTCGATTACTTTAAAAAATGCTTCTGAAAATACAACTATTCCAAGTCTTTTAGCAGAAGCCAAAGTAGCCATGACTCCGATGGGAAATGACCTTCGAATTGGCGGGACATTGGAAATCAGTAATCTTTCTTCCAAAATAAATCTGTCAAGAATGGCTGGAATTCTTAAAGCAGTCCCCAAATATTACCCAAATTTAAAACCTGAAATGTCTCCAAAAGAAACGATCTGGCATGGCTTCCGGCCCTGCCCTCCGGATGGTTTACCGTACATGGGCCGTTCGAAAAAGTATAAAAATATGGTCATTGCAACAGGCCATGCGATGATGGGAGTTAGCTTGGGACCGGCATCAGGAAAGCTGGTCGCTGAAATCATACAACACGGTTCAACCTCAATTAATCTGACACTTATGGACCCAAATCGATTTTAGGAATGGCGAAAAAATACAAACCTTTTTATTTCAATATTCCTTTCGTTCTTCGTTTCAAAAAATTCTATTAATTTAAAGCAAAAACAAAATATGTTTTCAACAAAGACTTATGTCGAAAGACGAAAAATACTGAAAGAACAAGTTGGTTCGGGCGTTATTCTCCTTCTGGGAAATGAAGAGAGCAGCATGAATTATAAAGGTAATATCTACCCTTTTAGGCAGGATAGCAGTTTCCTTTATTTTTTTGGTTTAAACCAGCCAATGCTCGCCGCGATCATCGATATTGATGAAAATGAAGAAATAATTTTTGGTGATGAGCTCACCCTTGATGACATCATCTGGACGGGTCCTCAAACTTCGATTTCGGATCAGGCAAGCCAGGTTGGAATTGCAAATACTCAGCCATTCAGCAAACTTTCTAAACTTATTAACAAAGTAAAAGGGCAGCACCGGAATGTTCATTATCTGCCGCCCTATCGTCCGGAGAATCAAATAAAACTGAGTTCATTGCTGGATATTCCTCTTGATATCATTCCGGAACATTATTCCAAAACCCTCGTCAATGCGGTTGTTCAACAAAGATCAATCAAATCGCAGGAGGAGTTGGATGAAATGGAAGATGCGGTCAATACTACGTTGAATATGCACATGACGGCCATGTACATGGCTAAAGCAGGAATGCGGGAAGCTGACCTTGCCGGGATGGTTCAAGGCGTTGCCGTTGCGGGCGGTGGAATGTTATCTTACCCCGTGATTTTAACGATAAACGGACAGACTTTGCACAATCATCATCATCACAATGAATTGAAAAGCGGCCAATTGGTTTTGGGAGATTTTGGCGCTGAAACCAGCATGTGCTACGCCGGAGATATTACGCGAACTTTTCCGGTTGATAAAAAATTTACAACAAAGCAAAAAGAGATTTATAATATTGTTCTGAAGGCAGAAACTGAGTGCATTGAAGCATTAAAACCTGGCGTCGCTTATCGTGATGTGCATCTTCAGGCCGCTAAAATTATAACTAACGGATTGAAAGATTTGGGAATAATGAAAGGCGATACAGACGAAGCGGTGGCTGCAGGTGCTCATGCTTTGTTTTTTCCTCATGGGCTTGGTCATATGATCGGATTAGATGTCCACGATATGGAAGATCTTGGGGAAGATTTTGTCGGTTATGATAATAAAATTAAAAGAAGCAGTCAATTTGGTTTAAAGTATTTGCGATTAGGAAAAGAGTTGAAAAAAGGAAATGTTTTGACGGTTGAACCTGGAATCTATTTTATTCCGGAATTGATCGATCAATGGCGTTCTGAAAAGAAATTTACTGAGTTTTTAAATTATCAAAAGATCGAATCGTACAAAGATTTTTCTGGTGTTCGAATTGAAGACGATGTTGCCATTACTAAAAATGGGTATCAGATTTTGGGAAATCCGATTCCCAAAACTATTGAAGAAGTGGAAACAGTCCGCGAAGGCCATCCGGGTTAAATTTGTTGTTTTTAAAAATTAATTTCCTTCGAATCGTGTTTAGGTTTAAAATATGTGTACCGTAACGTTTATACCAAAAGGAAACAATGATTTTATATTGACTCAGAATCGCGATGAGTCACCAAACCGTTCTGCCCAAAAACTCGTGAAAATCAATCAAAATGGTAAAGAGTTGTTGTTTCCAAGAGATTCAGGAGCAGGAGGGACCTGGATTGCTGTCTCCGATTCAAATCAATTAGTATCTATTCTTAATGGTGCGTTTGCAAAACACAAACACCTTCCACCGTATCGGAAAAGCAGAGGAATTATGGCCTTGGAGTTTTTTGATTATTCCAATGCCGGACATTTTTTTAAGTCTTATAAATTTGAAGGGATCGAGCCTTTTACGATGCTTATTTTTGATGATGGAAGATTGTTTGACTTTCGTTGGGATGATCAATATAAGTTTATTGAAGAATTGGATATCACTCAAAAACATCTATGGGCATCTTCTACGCTTTATACCAAAGAAGCTAAAATGAAACGAAATATTTGGTTTGAAGAATGGCAAAAAGGTCGGACAGATTATAGTCAATCAGCTATTTTGGATTTTCATCGAACAGCCGGAGATGGCGATCCGGAAAATGACCTAGTGATGAATCGTTCTAACAAAGTCCGGACTACAAGTATCACTTCAATTATTAACACGAACTCTAAGTTTGAAATGTATTACTCAGATCTTTTAAGCGGAAATGTTTTGGATGATAAAATAAATTTAACAAAAATTCCAAAATTGGATTAATCAAAAATTTTAGCTGCCTACTTATTTTGCGATTCGATAATTAAAATTGATTCCCCACAGCAGAATTGACCCTTCGCCAACAGGTTTTCCATTTTCAACGATATTTATTTCCCAGCCGAAAGCCAGGGTAGGAGTGATCGACCATTTTTCATTGATCAAAAACAAGTAACCGGCAATTGCGGTGGGTTGTAAAACGACGATATTCGTTGTGCCAGAAACCGACGGACTATCCTGCCAGTCGATTTTATTAAACCAAAGATCTGATCTCGCACCAAGAAAGAATTGTTTGTTTAGTGGCTTGAAATAATAGCGATAACCCAATGTAAATCCAAAACCTCCACCTTCTTCATTTGCATGAACGCCCAAATCACGATGATCAACTAAATTGTAACCGACTCTGAAATCAAAACTTTGATGAGTCTTGAATCCAAATTCTCCACGGACTCCGAATAAAAAGCCGGTTGGATACTGCTGTACTTCAATCCCAAAAGAAGAATATTTTGAAGAAATTTCCTGGGCAAAGTTGGTTTTGTAAAACAGAAAAACAGAAAACAGAAGGAAGATTTTTTTGAGCATAAGGCAAGAACTTTTTTATAAAGATAGTCCAAGCGAGGACAAATGATAGAAAGAAATATTCATTATCTTTGATGTTCTTATTTTTAAATCAGGGTGTTTTGAAGAAAAGATGGAACCGCTTTAAGAAAGCTACTTTTTTTGTAAAATTGACGAATTGGGAATACTGGCCGTCTTACATCGCCAATTTACCGGTAATTGGGTTTTGGCTATTTTTTGCTATTCGATCGAGAGCGTTATTTTTTTTTAGCGCTGTAAATCCTGTTATCGAGACCGGAGGAGTTTTGGGAGAGTCCAAGATCAATATTCTCAATCGCATACCTAAATCGGTGCTCCCAAAAACCATTTTTGTCAAAAAAGAAAATGCGAAACCAGATTGGATTGCAGATCAGTTGCAAGTCTATGAAATTGATTTTCCGATTATTGCCAAACCCGATATTGGTGAGAGAGGATTTTTAGTGGAAAAAATTGAAACCAAAAATGCTTTGGCAAGCTATTTAAAACAAATCAATACAAGTTTTATTATTCAGGAATTTGTTGATTTTCCTGAGGAATTAAGCGTGATGTATCATCGGATGCCGAACACGAATAATGGCAAAATCACTTCTGTTTGTGTCAAGAAAACATTAAAAATTCGTGGAGATGGCGTTTCGACTATTGAGGAATTAATGCAAGAATATCCGAGAGCGCGGTTTCAATTAAAACGTTTTTTGGAAAAGAAGGTTGACTTTTTAGGAAGGATTCCTGGAAACGATGAAATTATTGAGTTGGAACCAATTGGAAACCATTGCCGAGGAACTACTTTTTTAAACGGAAATCATCACATTGACCATCAATTGGTAGCAGTTTTTGATGAAATAGGTTTAGAAATGGATGATATTTATTACGGACGGTTTGACTTGAAATGTCGATCAATCGCCTCCTTAAAAGGCGGAAAAGATTTTAAAATATTGGAATTTAACGGCATTGCGAGCGAACCAGCCCATGTTTATGATCCGGAATATTCCACCTTGCAAGTTTATAAAGATATTTATGCCCACTGGAAAATTATTTATGAAATCAGCAAAGTGCAGCGGGCAAAGGGAATTGAATCCATGAATTTGAAGGAAGCTTTTGACAGTTATGTCACCTACTCCAAATACATGCGCACCGCGAAAAGTTAATAATTTTTTTGAATGAGTCTGACAGCCTACTTTTTTGTTGCTTTTGGAGTAAGTGCTTTGGGGTCGTTGCCCATCGGGATGATCACCTTGAAGGTGGCCGAAAAATCGATACACGATGGTTATCGATCTGGCTTAATGGTTTCGATGGGAGCAACGGTGATAGAATTTTTATACACCTATATTGCGTTGATGAGCCTGGATTTTTTTGTGCAGGACATTAGTGTCAATTTGTATATCAATTTGATTGCGATGGCAATGTTTTTTGCTCTGGGCTTTTACCATCTTTTAAAAAAAACAAAGACTATTCTGGTTGGTGATGGAGAATATAAAACTTTTGATTTTATCAAAGGAATTATGCTGGCGTCAATGAATATGCTGATTATTCCATTTTGGATTTTCTGGGCGGTTTGGTTGAAAAAGTATGGCTTTGATTTTTTATCAAACAATCAGATTTTGGTTTTTTCAATTGGCTCAGCATTAGGCGCTTTAGTTATTTTTATGCTGTATTCCAGGCTGGGAAAGCTGGTTGTAAATAAAATTCAAAAAGTCTCTTTATATACCAACAAAGTCGTTGGGCTACTTTTTCTGCTTCTTGCTGTTTATCAACTTATTCAACTTTTTTGAGCAAATCCAAAATAGCTTCCTTTATCAATGGAGGTTTTGACCAAAGGATAAAATGATTGCTATTTTCTATCATTTTCATATCGAAAGAAGAACTATTCACTAACATCTTCTTTGCAAAGTAAGCATTTTCTTTTGGCACCAATTTGTCGTTTTCTCCCTGTATGATTGTTACAGGAACAGTTATATTTTTCCATTCCTCCAACATCAACTCTAATTCTTCCCGAAGCGGAATGATCTCCTGGTTGCAAACGACCAAAGCAGGAGGCCCAAGCCATTGAAATATTTTCCAATTAAGTATTTTTCGCCAGCCGTTTGAAGGTTCCAATTCCGGAGAAATGGAAGGTGCAATCAACAGTACAGCATCAACGAGTTCCGGAAAATCCATAGCTGTTTTTGCAATGGCCGGACCTCCGAACGAATGCCCGACCAAGATTATTTTATTTTGTTGAAAAGGTTTCAAAACTTCAGCAATCGCCTTCGCCTGACAGGAAAGACTGGATTCTGCTTTTCCAAAATCAGAGTATCCAAAACCCAAACGGTCGATTGAAATCAAAGTCGCGTTTTTACTTAATGCTGAATCCGACAAATAAAATTTGTAATCATTTAATGAGCCGGGAGAGCCATGCACAAAAACAATCACCGGAGCATCGGCATTTTGTCCAACTTGAAGATATTGAATGGATTTGCCTTCAAATTCCTTTTGTTGAATCGAAGGTTTGATTTGTGTTTTTTCAAAAATGCTTTGCGCTAGTTTTTCAGGATTGTACCGAAATTTTGCCCATTCCATTTGAATAGCAAAGAGGTAAATAATAAACAGGAAAAGAAGCCACATTCTTTTTTTGCGATACCACCTTCTTTGTGTCATGAAGTGGTTAATTTTTTTGGGTAAAAAGATGCCAGTTTTGTCTAAGTTGTAACAACTCAGTATCTATCCATTGTTTTGATTTAGTGAGGATTTCTTCAGCATTTTTGGATTTAATTGCTTTTCCATAACTTACTTTAATTGCTGTTTTAGGATAACCAAAAGCTCTAAAAAAGTGCGGAACGAAGGTGTCCTCACCCACGAAAGCCATCGTTTCGTTTTGGTATTCTAATGCGATGGGATAGACCTTGATGTTTTCATTGGCTGCATCTTCAAACATTCCTTTTTTGAATGGAATTGTTTTATCCTGAATATGAGTGGTTCCCTCCGGATAATTAATGACGAAGTATCCGTTTTTTATAGTATTGGAAATATTTTCCCGCGTTTGTTTTCTACTTTCAATATTGCTTCGATCCACGAATATTGCCCCTGAAACCTGCGCCGCTGTTCCGATAATTGGCCATTTTTTTACTTCTGCTTTTCCGACTGGAAGCGCATAAATATCTTTTAAAATAATAAATGGATCAAAATACGATCGGTGATTACAAACTAATAATCCACCTCCTTGAGGCAAATCGCCAATGACTTCGATTTGAATACCCAGGACTGGAATTAAAATGTTTGTAAATTCTTTTCGCAATCGCAAGCCACGATCGAGGTTGTATCCGACAAAAAGGGATTTAAACAGATAACGGGAAATGTAAAAAGTAGCTCCCAATCCAAAAAAGATAAGGCGATATGCGGCCCTTAAATTGCGGATCATTATTTCTCATTTAACAAAGCCAGTGTTTCTTCCGGAACGTTTTTGAGATCGAGAAGCATCAAACCATCCAATGCATTTGAAAAATTAGGGTCAATATTAAAACTGATAAATTTTGCATTTTGCCTCGAATATTGTTTGAGCATGATTGGAACTCGAATATTTATCTGTTCGATACTTTCAAGGAAAGATTCCAGATTTTTTAATTTTCCATCAAATTGAGTGATTTGATCTTCGAGGTCAATTTCGTTTACGATTGGCTTGTAAGGTGTTCTTGGTTCAAAATATTTAGCATTTTTAGCATCGTAACAATAGCGTTTTACAAAAGCTATAATCATACTTCTTGAAATATCAGAGTAGTTTTTGCTGATGCTTACAGGGCCGATCAAGTAACGATAATTTGGATTTTGATTTAAAAAAGTCAGAATCCCCCTCCAAAGCAAAAAAAGCGGAAAATGATTTTTTTGATAATCTGGAACGATATAAGACCTGCCTAATTCAACAGATTTTTGCAAGGTTTTGAAAAAGCCCTTTTTAATATTGAAAAGACTGTTTATGTAAAAGCCATCAACTCCATGTGCCTCAAAAATATCGACTCCCACTCCTAATCTATAACCTCCGACAACTCTTTGTTCCGTGGTATCCCAAATAAATAGATTGTGATAATATTTATCAAAGCGGTCAATATCCAATTTGTTGCCCGTTCCTTCTCCAACTGCCCGAAAAGTGAGTTCCCTTAGGCGTCCAATTTCTCTGAGTAAATTAGGAATTAGGAATGCCGGAGCCAAATACACTTCAAATTTACCTCTTTTTAAGAGCAGGCAGTTATCGCTGAGACTATTTATCTCAACCTGAAGCAACACTTTTGAAACCGGGGCAATTAACGCCTCCATTGCGGTAGTTACATTATTCACAACCAATTTTTATTTGGATAATTAATTTACCTTATATGTAAATTTAGAAACTTTTTTCGGTATTAATTTTCTATTAAGATTAAAGTTCGAAAATCATAGATCACCGCAAAGAGGTACCTCGCCTTTCATCCAGTATGGCTGTAGGCGCAAAATGTCATTTGAAGGATTGATATAAAGCACTAACCAGTCATCATTTTGCTCTAAACGACCACAAATCAAAACCTGGTCGGCTACAAAATCCAATACTTCCTGATTGATAGCTTGACCATCAGGCCCAACAAGGATTATATAATTTGCCTCATCTTTTTCATTTTTAATGCGCAATACTGGCGGGACTCCTCCGGAAATACAGCGAATCGCACAGGATCGATGTGGTTTTCCAAATCCTGGTTTCATGACCCCAAAAGCACATTTTGGATCGTAGATTTCCCCTTTTAGACGGACATCACCTAAAGATTTTGTTTTGGAATAAAAGAATTCCTCTTTTTCGTTAAATGTTTTAAGATTGCCAAAATTTACAAACGATTCAGCCCCTTCGGTTAATTCAAGAACCTTTTTTCTATCGTAGTAAGCCAGTGTTCCTTTCAAGGTTATAATTTCATTTTCTAAAAGTTTGCCTTGCTCTTTTTCAATGGCGTTCAAAGTAGCATCAGCTCCGGTTTTTCCAAATCCGGCGAGCAAAATACTTTGGAGTTTTTGTTTGCCGTTTGCACCCAACCCATCTTTAATTTTGATCATCGGTACCGGAGTTCTTGTAAAAATCCCTTCAACCTGCGTTGATTTTCCAAACTCAAAAACGGAATCTGCAAAACCTTGCTGACTCAAAACCAGTGTTGCTGAAATCAGTAAAACGACGACAGCTAAAAGCCAAATAAATCGTTTGATTTTTTTGCTAAATTCATTCGGAGCTTTAGCTTGCCAGCCAATATAGAATTCATTTTGATTGTTCACATTATTTCCCATTTTCTTTTTTTATTTATCGATTAGTGCAGGTGGTCGTTCGGTGCCTTCTGCATAAGGTCTGGGATTTACATAGACCATTTGGTCAACTACTTTCACATCATAAGTTTGTACTTTTTCATCGAAAGGAGGAGGCGATTGCCCGTTGTGTGGTAAATATTGATAGCCATGCCAGGGGCAGGTAATGCATCCGTCAATTATTTTTCCTTCTCCGAGCGGTCCGTTTTGATGACGGCAAATATTATTCACAGCGGAGAGTTTGCCATCATATTTGAAAATCGCGATATTTTCTTCTTTTATTAATACTGTTTTGGCTCGGGAATCTTCAATTTCGTCTATTTTACAAATTGCATAAAAATCAGTCAAATCTGTTTCCGAAGGTTCAAATTTTCTACGCTTTTCAATAATCGCAGCAGAAACGTGCAAACTGATAACTGTGGCCAATCCAATACCTACCGGAACAAGCCAGCCCCAAGAACTTTCAAGCTGAATAACACCAAGCATTACATGCAAAACAAGCATTGCGTAAACAAAGTAAACCAGCATGTGAAGTGTTTTCCAAATTCTTGGACTTAGATTTTTTAACCAAAAATCATGACTTGTTGCTGCCATTAAAAACAGAACAATCAAAGCAAAAAAACCAAAAATCTGAAAAGGAAAGTTGACAAATGAATTGTAGTGTGTATTTGCAGTAAAGAGGGAAACTAAAGGGTCAGCATTTCCTAAAGCATGAAATTGGATAATATTGAAAATCCCGTGGATAAAAGCGATGAAAAACATAGTAACACCCAAATGCCTGCGATTGTACAACAAAGGCAAAAACAATGGATTTAATCTGCAAAGCGGGCCAATACATAAAATGATGTGAAGCATCAAAAACGCAAGGGTTCCGGTTGCCCTGATGATTAAAGTTTCAATAGTTATTTGAGGGTAAAAAACGAGCTGTAATCCAATAAATACAATAAGATAAAAAGCCATCAAACCGAGCATTACACGGTCATAGATTTTCTTTTGCCGATTCCACAATACGGGGGAATATGTGTTACTCATCGCAGTTGTTTTTGAATGGAGTCTTCCACTTCTTTTTGTTGGATTTGCCCGGATTCTACATTTTGATATAAAATTTCCTGCTTCACTTCATCAGGTATCACAAGTACGGCTGCGACAAATAAAACAGGCAAAATAACAGCAAATGCAATCCAAATTCGACGATGTATTT
Source organism: Saprospiraceae bacterium (assembly GCA_965220465.1). Classification (GTDB taxonomy): domain Bacteria; phylum Bacteroidota; class Bacteroidia; order Chitinophagales; family Saprospiraceae; genus JAHDHW01. The sequence continues at coordinate 252,135 of CBDCPZ010000020.1, forward strand.
TTCGTAATGATGGATTCATTTTATGATTTTATATATTTTCGAAACATAACTGGCCACAAAACCATTGTTCCCGGAAGTATCATCAGTCGTAAGATCCATTTTACATCCTTCATACCTCCGTCTACTTTTTGAACACCTTTGAAAACAAACCAAAGTCCAAACAAAAGCCCGATGATTAAATAGCCGTAAAAAGCAAAAACTAACATTTCAACTATTCGCATAATTGTTTTATTTAATTGGATTGATCCCGGCGTATGGAATTCCAGTCAGGCGATGCATGTCATAATCAAAAGTGCTGAGGTCATTTAGGTTGAATTTCGACATGTCATCATGACCACACGCCCGTGCAACGACTTTCATCAAATCATTTGTCGCTCTGAAAAAATTATTCAATTGTTTTGCTGATTTTTCAATTTCTAATCGAGCTCGCAAATGATCTTTTTGAGTCGCTATTCCAACCGGACAATTGTTGGTATTGCAGGCTCGCATACCCAAACAGCCAATTGCCTGAAGTGCAGAATTAGCCACCGCAACCGCATCAGCTCCCAACATCATCGCCTTTGCAAAATCTTCTGCCACCCGTAATCCGCCAGTAATAATTAAAGAAATATTTTTAGCACCAACTTTATCGAGATGTCTTCTAGCCCTTGCTAGAGCAGGAATCGTCGGGACATTGATATTGTTTCGTAAAATGGTTGGTGCAGCTCCTGTTCCACCGCCTCTTCCATCGAGTATGATATAATCCACACCACATTCCAGGGCAAAGTCAATATCTTTTTCTATATGGCTAGCTGCTATTTTAAAACCGATAGGAATGCCTCCTGTTATTAGCCGGACTTCTTTTGCGATTTCCTGAAAATCGATAGCTGTTTTTAAATCTGGAAATGCAGCAGGTGAAATGGCATTTTGTCCAGCTTTTAATCCTCTTACGTTTGCTATTTCATCCGTTACTTTATTTCCGGGAAGGTGGCCGCCGGTTCCGGTTTTAGCGCCTTGGCCTCCTTTGAAGTGGAAAGCCTGGGCTTTTTTTACCTTTTCGAAACTAAAGCCAAATTTCGCAGAGGCGAGTTCATAAAAATATCTGGAGTTATTGGATTGTTCTTCTGGTAGCATGCCTCCCTCACCGCTGCAAATTCCTGTACCAGCCATTTCTGCGCCCATCGACAAAGCAATTTTGGCTTCCCTTGACAAAGCACCAAAAGACATGTCCGACACAAAAAGCGGCATTTTTAGCACCAATGGTTTTTCCGCATTTGGACCGATGACAGTTTTAGAAATAACCATCTCGTCATCTAACAAAGGGCGATAATGTAATTGTGCCGGAAGAAATTGAATGTTCTCCCATTTTGGTAAAGTATCCCGATCTACGCCCATAGCGGCACTCGGGCCATGATGACCATAGTTTTTCAATCCATTTTTAGCTAACTCCTCAATATACCGGGTATAAGGTTCTGTATTTTCAGGATGAGTATCGTGATAAAGGCCAAGGTATTCCTTTCTGTTGAAAGGTTGAGGGTGGATTTCTTCAAAAGCAACAACATCAGCTTTGTCAACGAAAACGGTTCCGGAATCTATGGCAGTTTTAAATTTGTGTAGGACTTCTTCGTTATTATACTCGCTAACTCCGCTGTCAATCCGATAATCCCAGTTATGGACACCACAAATTAAGTTATCTTTTTTATCAACAAAACCATCGGACAGAAGCGCTCCGCGATGAAGACATCTACCATATAAAACAGAAACTTGTTCATCAAAACGAATAACTACTAAATCTGTATTTTCAACAAGAGCATAAGTGGGTTTTCGATCTTCAAGCTGGTTAAAGACAGCAATTTTTATTGGATCTATTAAATCAGAGAATGGAGTAGTTTTGCTCATTGATTTTAGGGGTCTTGGAAATTTTAACAATAATCCAAACTTAATAAATATTTCAAAGAAAATTTTATTCGAACCCAGGAATGGGGTATTTTAGTCCGCAATACGAAGAATATTGGTTTTTTTTTGAAAAAGTACTTTGATAATTTTGAAGAAAAAAGGCATAAAAAAAGCCTTCAGTGTATTTACTGAAAGCTTGTGAAGTGGGCGATGAGAGATTCGAACTCCCGACCCCCTCGGTGTAAACGAGGTGCTCTGAACCAACTGAGCTAATCGCCCGAAATAATATTTGCCTCAACTTTTTTGAAGCGACTGCAAAGATATAATTCCTTCTATAACAACACAAGTCTTTTTTAAAAAATATCAAAAATAAGCAAAGAAATAATTTCGTTAGATAATGCATACTCATTAATTATTTTTCCGTATTATATATCCATGCAAGACGTACCTTACATAATTGTTGATCCTCCAAAAAAACCAAAGCCTCCTTTTTTTAAACGGATGCTTAAAATGTTGATTTTGTGGTTCATTGTGGTTTTGGGTATCGTATTTTTAAGTTCGGTAATTGTTGCTGCTTTTTTTGAGGATGAAATTGGTAAAAAAATAGTAACTGAGGTTAACAAAAAACTGAAATCCGAACTTGCGATTAAAAGTTTTGACCTATCCTTACTTTCCAATTTTCCAAACGCATCGGGTAACCTTCAAGGAGTAGTTTTAAAGGATATGGAAAACAAAAACCTGCTCGAAGCAAAAACGGTATCCTTTCGTTTTGGTTTGATGAGCTTGTTTAGCTCAGATATAAAAGTGAAGTCAGTAGTAATTGAAGATGGTGCATTGTATCTGCACAAAGACCGGAAAGGAAGGGTAAATTACGATATCCTTAAAAAAGTAGAGCAAGAAGAGAATGTTTCTGATAAAGGGCAGGATTTGGGAATCTCCTTGGAGCAAGCCAAATTTATCAACGTAGAGTTGATTTATAGTGATGAGCTTGGAAAGCAGGAAATAAAACTGCTACTCAAAAATGCAGTCGTTTCCGGAAAATTTTCTGCTCAAAAGTTTTCAATGTCCAGCTTTGCAGAAATTCAGTCTGAATTTATTGACTTGGACGACGTTCGTTATTTGGCGGGTAAAAATTTGGTTTACGATGCAAAAATCAAAGTCGATTTTGAAAATAAGCGATATGAATTTGAAGATGTTGATTTTGGACTTGAATCGAACGTATTTAAAATTGATGGTACGATTCATACCAAGGACGAAAACACGCATTTTGATTTGACATTCAATGGAAAAGAGGGGAATTTAGAGTCTATGTTAGAATTGCTTCCAGAGAAATATCTCTCGTATTTTGGAGACTTTCAAAGCAAAGGAACTTTTCGTTTTTCGGGTGCTGTAAAAGGATTGAAAAATGAAAAGTCAAACCCGGCTATTCAGCTTGAATTTGGGTTGAAAAACGGAAAAATCAGCGGAGGAAAATTAGGCAACGCACTCAAAGATGTAACTTTCACAGCAAGTTTCTCCAACGGAAATGAACGAAATAACCGAACCTCAGAATTTAGCATTTCGGACTTTAAAGGATATTTTAATCGCGAATTGATTGAGTTAAAATTAAAAGTAAACAACCTTGATGATCCCAAAATTGATTTCTTGCTTGATGGCGCAATTCCTTTGGCTTCTGCGTATGGCTTATTAAATCAACCTTCAATAACTGCTGGCAGTGGAGATATCGAATTTAAAAACATATTTCTCAAAGGACGGATGGAAGATATGATGAGTATGTCCCGTATCAGTAGGGTAGCGTCGGGTGGTACCATTGAATTCGATGATGCGGAGCTTACGATCAATAATGAAAAAATCGTTTTCGATAAAGGCGGTTTGGAGTTGATAGACAATAGCCTTCTTGTAAAAGACATCAAAATTGAAGGAGCAGGAAGTGAGGTTTATCTGGATGGGAAATTCCTCAATATTATTCCGGTTATATTTGCTGATTCGTTAAATACAAAACGAGCGGAGTTGCAATTTAAAGCAACGCTTGATGCGCCGAATGTTGATTTTGACCGTATCATCAATATGACGAAAATGCAGGTTTCAGAAGTCTCAGGTTGCAAAATCTGTTTATGATTCGATGATGGTTGCTCATTCTCAAAAAGCGTGGAGCGATTCACTAAGTTTTTGAAAGGTACTTTTCAGGCGAAAATTGATGAGTATAATTACAAATTGATCAAAGGGGCTGATTTTACTGGAAGCTTTCAATTTGTCAATAATGAACTGAAAATTAAAGGCAATACCCATGCAATGGATGGTGGATTTAATATTGAGGGAGAAGCTTTTTTTACAGGAGCGCCTTATCTGAAAGCTAAAGTTATTTGCCAGGAAATTGATGTCCAGGAGTTTTTCCGTCAATGTGAAAACTTTGGGCAGGAATTCCTTTTGTCTAATAATGTCAGTGGAGAGTTGGAGGCTAAGTTATTGGTCAATGTTTATTGGGACGAAGAAGGCAATTATCAAAATGAAAAACTGCGGGTATTTGGAGATGTTAGGATTATAAATGGTGAATTGATTGGCTTTAAAATGCTTTATGACTTTTCTGATTTTATTAAAATCAAGGATTTGAGCCACATTAAATTTACCAATATGCACAACTGGCTCGAGATTAAAAACGAGCGTGTGTATATTCCGGTGATGTTTATTCAAAGTAATGCGACCAATTTGACCGTAAGTGGTGAACATTCTTTTGACAACGATATTGATTATAATTTGAAGGTGAATGCCAGCCAGGTGTTTTTTACAAAGTTTAAAAAATACAATCCGAGCAAAGTCCCTCAACCGGCTAAAAAATCTGGGTGGTTTAATCTTTATTATCGCATTTATGGTAATACTGCAAAATATAATTTTGATAATGATAAAAGGGTAGTGAAAAATCATTTTTTGCGGAGCGAAAACCGAAAAAAAGATATTCAACTGGCCTTAAAGAAAGAGTTTGGAGATGCCATTATTGATACGCACGAACCCAATAATTGGAAAGATGACGACGATCCTATTGATCCACATGCTCCAAATGATTTAGAGGAGGAATTTCTTGATTTTGAAGTTGGTGGGGAAAGCAAAATAAACGATGAAGATGAATTTATGTGGGAAGATGATGGAAAATAAATTATCCTTTCTGCTTTTGGTCTAAAGATTTTTTCCATTCAATATATCCCTGCACGGCCAGCACAGTAAAAATTAAATATTGTAAAGCCAATATTCCTAAACCCCGGTAGGTATAAAGCGGGACGGTGATGATATCTCCAATTATCCAAAGGGTCCAGCTTTCCAGTTTTTTAGTAGCCATGTACCACATTGCTGTAAAAAATATCCCGGATGTGAAAATGTCAATATAATTTACCAACTCAATATCGTAGCCGAAGATTTTATAAACAAAATAAGTGACTATCATTGTCATGAAAAAAAACAGCAAGCCAATAGCTTTTTCTTTTGAATTCGTCCTGGAAATGTGAACAACAGGCTTGCTTTTATCTTTCCTGGCCCAATTATACCAGCCATAAATGCTCATTACCGAATAATAAAAATTCATGGTCATATCACCAAAATAAGCGGCATTATATAAAAGGAAAACAGTAATTATTGTGGAGACTAAACCAGTCGGATAAACTAATATATTTTCTCTTTTTGCATACACCACGCTGGCGATACCCAAGACAAAGGCCACAGCCTCCAGAAGAATGTTTATACTTGGTGTATTTTTGTATGCTTCAAAAAAAAAGTCGATAATTTGCCCCATTTTATTGTTTGAAGCTATTAATATTTAATGCAAACATTTTTAGCTTCTGTAAAAAAGCGCAGCGCTTCCAATCCTCCTTCACGGCCCACACCAGAGTTTTTTACACCGCCGAAAGGGGTTCGAAGATCTCGAAGTAACCAGCAATTTATCCAAACAACTCCGGAGTCCAATTTTTCAGCAACACGATTGGCTTTTGAAATGTCCTGAGTCCAAACGGTAGCAGAGAGGCCATACTCAACACTGTTCGCATATATTAAAACTTCCTCTTCAGTATCAAAAGGAGCGATTGTCACCACTGGCCCGAAAATCTCTTCCTGATTGGTGCGGCAGTCATAAGACAGTCCTTCAACTACTGCAGGACGTAGAAAATAACCGTCTTCAAATTCTCCTTTCATCGCTACCGGCTCACCGCCGCAAAGAACACTTCCGCCTTCTACTTCAGCAAGCGCCAGATAACTCATCACTTTTTCCATGTGAGATTTTGAAACCAAAGCCCCTAAATCTGTCATTGATGAGAATGGATCCCCTACCTTCAAAAACTGTGTTCTTTTTACCAATTCTTCTTTAAATTTCTCGTAGATGGGCCGTTCAACATAAATCCTGCTTCCGCAGAGGCAAATTTGTCCGCTATTCGAAAAAGAAGATCGCAATGTTCCAATCATCATTTGATCGAAGTCACAATCTGCAAAAATGATGTTTGGGTTTTTTCCACCCAACTCAAGGGAAAGTTTTTTAAACATTGGAGCCGCCTTTTCTGCAATTTTCCGTCCAGTAGCTGTTCCTCCAGTGAAAGAAATGGCTTTGATTTTTGGATGATCAATGATTGCCTGACCTGCTTTTGGCCCCAAACCATGGACAATGTTTAAAACACCTGGAGGCAATCCAGCTTCGATACAAGCTTTAGCCAATAGATGAGCAGTCATCGGAGTCATTTCTGAGGGTTTTGCGACAACACAATTGCCAGTCGCTAAAGCAGGAGCTATTTTCCATGAAAAAAGATACAGAGGCAAATTCCATGGAGAAATACACCCAACGACACCAATGGGTTGGCGCAAGGTGAAGTTGATTGCCTCGCCTTCCATATGATGCGATTCAGAAGAAAAATGCATGATAGCTGTAGCAAAAAACCTGAAATTTTGATGCGATCGGGGAATATCCACACTTCGGGACATTGAAATGGGTTTGCCAGAGTCCATGCTCTCTGCCTGAGCAAATTCTTCCAGGTTTTGTTCAATGATATCAGCAAGACGACTCAAAATTCTAAATCGCTTTCGAAGGCCTGCTTTTGACCACTCAGGAAAAGCGCGCTCAGCAGCTTCAAACGCTCGTTGTACATCATCAGCATCCGAATCAGGAATATAAGAATAGACTTTACCAATCGATGGATTATAATTATCCAAATAATTGCCTGATCCCGGAGGAACTAAGGCTCCGTCAATATAATTTTTGATGTATTTATCCGTAGACATTTGTTCAGTTATGGTAGTTTTTTAAGAATGATAAATATAATCAATACTTTAAACTCCATAACAAATTGGTCAAGAACAATTTTTAAAATGTACCATTGTTTTCGCGATAGACAACCGCTAAAACAGTTTGGCCAACAGCGCGCAAAGTACGTTTGTCAATGACCGTCATGTCATCATTCACTGTGTGCCAGTAATCTCCAAAACCGGTTTTTGAATTCATTGGCCGGTTGATGATGTCGATAGTTGGAATACCGGTCAAAGGGTTGATGAAGTAATGGTCGTCGACGAGAATAGAAGTTTGTTCTGAAATAAAATATGTTCCATAACCCATTGCCTGTGCAAGTTTCCAAACCTTTCTCATAAATGTAGGTGCGAAATGCATTGATGTTCCATCCATCGTAAAACGCGCATTTTCAGCACCAACCATATCGAGGAGTATTCCAAAATTGGCTCGGTACCCGGATTTATGCAAATTTTTTCCCCAATGTTGTGAACCAAGACACCAGGAATCCGACTCTCCCTTGGCTTCGCCATAATCTTCTGCATCGAAAAGGATGATATCCACACCCAGATCTATTGGATTTGATTTTAGCTGACGAGCAATTTCCAATAAAACACCAACGCCGCTAGCACCATCATCAGCACCGAGAACTGGTTTGTCATGGTTGGCTTCATCAGGGTCATGATCAGCAATTGGCCGGCTATCCCAATGAGCAGCTAACAAAATGCGGTTTTTGTTTTGAGAATTATATTGGGCAATAATATTGGTTCCGTTTAAAACTGTTCCAGTGTAGGCAGTTGCTTTGAAGTCTTGTTCAATGACTTCTGCTCCAAAACTTTCAAATTTGCCAACCAACCAATCTTTACAAGCGGTATGCTCAGCAGTATTTGTTACGCGAGGGCCAAAATTGACTTGTTTTTCAACAAAAACATAGGAAGAATCTCTGTCAAATTTAGGAACCTTAACCTCTTTTCTAGGCGGTGGCGGAGTTTCAGGTTTATCTTCTTTACAGGATAATGAAAAACAGCACACAAAAATCAGAACGCCCCAAAAGAAAGTTTTTGCTTTGAAATACATTTATATTTTTTTTAACTCAATTCACAAAATTTGCTTCACTCCGAGATTAATCAATTGACCAATCTGTTCCATCTTTTCCATCCTTCAGTTGGATCTTCAATTCTGCCAAAGTGTCTCTGATTTTATCAGAAGTCGCCCAGTCTTTGTTAGCTCGGGCATCATGACGGATGTCGATAATCAATCGCATCAAACCATCCAAAGCGCCATTTTCGCCAGATTCGGCCGTTTCATCTTTTAATCCAAAAATATCGTAAAGAACCACGTTAAAAGTATGCTGCAATTTTTCCAGCGTTTCACTTTTAACATCATCGAAAGACAAGTGTCCGTCTTTCAGCCCGTTGATCCGATTGGCCAATTCAAACAATCGAGCCAGTGCTTTTGGCGTATTAAAATCATCGTTCATTTCTTGAAAAATCTGATCGATGAGCTGTACAATTTCTTGGTCTAAATCTCCACTTTTTCCATTGCCAGGATGTTTTAAGCTTTGCAATGATTTATTGGCCTCCATCAATCTTTTGAATCCTTTTTCAGCGGCAAGCAATGCTTCATCAGTCAGATCAAGTGTGCTTCTGTAATGAGATTGCAACATGAAAAACCTAAGCATCATTGGACTATAACCCTTTGAAATATGCTCACTGTCTCCTGAGAAAAGCTCCTGAGGAGTGATAGAATTGCCATCACTTTTTGACATTTTTTTACCATTCATCAAAAGCATATTTCCATGCAGCCAATATCGCGCAGGAGCACAACCACACGAGCCATAATTTTGAGCGACTTCATTTTCGTGGTGTGGAAATTTGAGGTCATTTCCACCTCCGTGAATGTCAAATGTTTTTCCCAGGTATTTTGTACTCATCGCTGAACATTCCAAATGCCAGCCGGGAAAACCAACGGACCACGGAGAGTTCCAACGCATAATATGCTCCGGAGAAGCTTTTATCCAGATTGCAAAATCTGAAGGATGATTTTTTTCGTCCTGGTTTTTAAGATCATCCCGTGATTCTGAAATCAAATCATCAATGACTCTTCCGGAAAGTTTGCCATAAACGTCATTAGATTTTGCAAATTTTAAAGTATCAAAATAGACCGATCCATTTTTTACATATGCAAAACCATTATCAACAATTTGCTGTACCATTTCGATCTGCTCGATAATATGACCCGTTGCTCTTGGTTCAATACTCGGAGAAAGTGTATTGAAAATATCCATCATTTTGTGGAACCCATCGGTGTATCGCTGGACGATTTCCATAGGTTCTAATTGCTCCAATCGAGCTCTTTTAGCAATCTTATCTTCTTCTCCAATATCAGCATCATCCTGAAGATGCCCGACATCAGTGATATTTCGAACATACCTAACTTTATAACCAAGGTATTTCAAATATCGAAAGATCACATCAAAACTTACGAAGGTGCGGCAATTGCCGAGGTGAACATCACTATAAACTGTAGGCCCGCAAACATACATTCCCACTTGTCCTTCATGGAGCGGTTTAAACACTTCTTTTTGACGTGTCAGACTATTATGAACTTGTAACTTATCATTCATCAAAAAAATATTTTTTAGTCAAAGGGTCTCAATCGTGCGGCAAAATTACATAAAATCTATTTTAATTGCCGGGCTAATTTATGGAGATAGCGCTAATGACGGGATAGTGGTCGGAATAGCCTTTTTTTAGGATAGCGTTGTTGATTATTTTGAATTTTTTATCACTTAAAATATAATCAATCCGAAGTGCCGGAATTCTACCGGCATAAGTTGAGCCGAGGCCTCTGCCTTTTGTTTTAAAAGTATCATTGAAATTTTCTGAGATCAAACGGTAAGCATAAGACTGTGGCGTTTCGTTGAAATCTCCGCAAACGATCACCGGATAAGGGCTTGCTACGATATGCTTCGCGATGGTTTCTGCTTGTTGAGCACGGATTTTTGAAGTGTTTTTGAATTTACTAAAAATGGAACGAATATTTGACCAGGTTTCTTTTTCCTTAAATTGCCCTTCAGCCATTACCTTTTCTGTTTCATTGCTTACGCTATTGGATTGCAGATGAAGGCTGTAAACCCGGATGATTTGCCCTTTAATTTCAATGTCTGCCCAAAGGCAGGAGTTTACTTTTATGTCAAATTTGATCTTGCCTTTTTTTAAAATAGGATATTTTGAAAAAATCGAAGTTCCATAGTAACGTATTTTGTGAGAATCTTTAAAACCAAAATGATTCATGATTGGATCTACATGAAAATCATCAACTTCCTGCATGCAAAGGATATCTGGTGAACCCTTGGTTTGCATAAACTGAAATACCTCTTTGGATTTTGGACCATCAATTTTCCTATATCCTGCCCGAAGAGTAGGGAATTTTTGGGTGTTGTAAGTCATTATATTGATGGTTTGACTGTCAGGCTTGGAAGAGCCGAAATGTAAACCTACAAAACCATTAAAATGACTCCATCCCATGAGGATACAAGCCAACGAAAAGAAAAAATATTTTTTTTTCAAAATGACCCAAATAACTATCATTAAAATATTTCCGAAAAGGAGCCAGGGGTAGGCAGTACCGACAAGTGAAATAAACCATACCGTTTCGGGGCTTATAAATGGTGAAAGGTAGGCAACAAAAGTTGTCAATACGATCAATACGTTTAACCACCTCAAAAGAATTTCAACTCGTCTCAATGATTCAGGATATTTGTGATTTTTTGAGAAAAGAAAATGGATATTAAATTTTTATGGAAATGAGTACAGGTTATTTTTTGCTGGCATTGAAAAGAAACTCTTTCTCTTCTTCAGAAAGGCTTTCGTAACCATTTAGTTTGATTTTTTCCAGTATGGCATCCAGCCGGTCTTGATGTCGGGAAGGTTTTTCCTTGTCAGACAATGAACTTCCTTTAGCTTTTTGATTGTCCGTATTTTTATAGACCATGCGGGGCCCTTTAGATTTCCGTTTAAAAATATTGCTGAAATAGTTACTAAAGATGCCCAACCATTTGTTGACGGGTTCGGACCAGTCATTTCCGTTACGAAGTTGAACAACATAAATCCAGCCAAATAAAGCACCTCCTAAATGAGCAAAATGCCCTCCGGTGTTGCCTAAATTGGCGATACCAATCAAATCAAGAAAAACCAAAATCGCAACGACATATTTTAATTTTACTTCTCCAATCAAAATAAGATTCATCGTATAATTTGGAGACAGTACGCCCGAAGCTACCACAAATGCCATCACTGCTGCAGAAGCACCGAGGGCCATTGATCCAACGCCAACAAAATTTGCGGACAAAAGATAAAATAATGCGCCAAATAAACCTCCCATCAGATAAATGGGCAAAATCCGATGATTACCGATAAAGTCGCCAACGATTCGCCCAAACCAATAAAGAAACAGCATGTTCCATAGAATATGCCAGAAATCAACATGAAAAAACATGTGTGTAAAAATGACCCATGGATGCGTCAAATCAAACCAAAGACTCTGGTTAATGGCAAAATACTTTACAACTTTATCATAGAAAATACCATTGTGTTCAAATCCCCCAAATATGGTAATCAACAAATTAGCAATGTTAGCCAAAACGAAAAAAACAACATTCACAAGGATAATACGAGTGATCATATTTCCATAATTGAACTGTCGTTTTAAATCTTCCCAGATTGAAGTTAACATTAATTGATTTTTTAATATCTGTTTAGAAAGCAAGTCTCTTTTTCAAAACAACTTGCCTGCCAATTTACTTTTTTTTAAAGACGCGATCCATGCTTTCGCCAATACAAAATTAATAATAATCCAAATAAAGCTCCTCCAAGATGCGCAAAGTGAGCAATACCAGTGTTAAAATTTCCTAACCCTAAAAACAGTTCGATCACTGCATATCCTGCTACAAAGTACTTGGCTTTGATTGGAATCGGAGGAAATAATAGCATCAGTTGGGTATTTGGAAAATTCATCCCAAAACCGACGAGTAAACCAAAAACTGCTCCTGAAGCTCCAAGAACCGGAACATTTACAGTCCATGCTTCAGCTCCCATGTAGTGCAACTCAAGATATTTTACAAAAAGATGCAAAATCAGCGCTCCAAACCCTGCTACAAAGTAATAAAACAAAAATCGTTTTGGACCCCACAAATTTTCTAACGGCGGACCAAACATGAAAACCGCAAACATATTAAAGAACAAATGGCCTATACCTCCATGCATGAACATATGCGTAATAATCTGGTAGGGAGCAAAATATACAGATGAAGGGTAAAACATCGCAAGGATATTCATTCTCCAATCCATGAAATTATCAGGATTTGGATAACCGACCAGGTTATTCATCATCTCAATGCTAGGCTCTCCTAATGTCAATAAAGTACCAAAATACATCAGCACATTTATGATCAGCAGGTTTTTTACTACATCAGTAACTCTAAGCATAATTATTTTATTTCCATTGAAACAACAATGGTAATTATCAAGATGTTTAAAATTTCAGATAAAGGCCTGGAAATCCATCCTTTTTCGACAAGTCTTACCCAATCTTCGATTATTAAGAAAGGGATTAACTGCTAAATCGTTTTTCAAGGTCTTCAAGATCAAAGGTAATAAAACAATTGTGTCCAGTTGGACTTTTATAGGGGATTGTGCATGCAAAAAGTTGATCGATTAATTCCTGCATTTCTTTTTGAGTCAGGGATTGTCCTCTCTTAATTGATGCACTCCGAGCCATTGACCTTGCAATATTTTCATGGCTGCCTAGTTTGAGTTCCATGTTATTTTTATATTGCTCCAGCAGCGTTTCGATTAATTGCTGCTCGTCTTGCCCGGAAGGCAGATCAGCAGGAATTCCATGTATAACGAAGCTGTCATTTCCAAACTCCTGGATATCAAAACCTAAAAGATTTATCTGCGGAAGAATTTGGATTAAAACCTGTGCATCAATCTGTGAAACAGTTATCGTTTTTGGAAATAGTTGTTTTTGAGTAAGCGGTTCCTGAACTTCCAAAAGAGAAAGATAGCGCTCGTAAAGTATCCGTTCGTGAGCTGCTTGCTGATCGATGAGTAAAAATCCGGACTTGATTTGGCTGACGATATAAGTGCAATGTACCTGATAAGGCCGTTTTTGCTCATTTGCAAAACCACTTGTTGCATCTTCCGACAAGGGGTTTGTTGACCATTCACTTTCTATGGTTACTGCTTTGCCAACTTCAGAGGATTCTTCTTGCGGTTGATCAAAAGAGTCAAGCCCTTCATATATTTTTTCCCAATTTTGAAGATTGGAGTTTTCTAAGTGAAATTTAGATTTGGGTGAAAAAGTTGGAAAATCATTCCTGGCATCGCCATTGCCAGGCTTGACCCGCTGCTCTTGGCCGGTGTTCTTTTTAGTAGGGACGTATTGCGAAAAATTGGGATCCTGATCAAAATCTAAGGTTGGTGTAATGCTGTATTGCCCCAGAGCATGGCGAATAGCAACTTTCAAATAATTATAAACCAATCGCTCATCATTGAATTTAATTTCCTGTTTCGTAGGATGCACATTGATATCAATACTTGAAGGGTCAATATCGATAAAAATGGTATAGATCGGATAAGTATCTTTGGGAAGTATTTCTTCATACGCATTCATAATGGCGTGATTCAAATAACCTGATTTTATAAAACGGTTATTGACAAAAAGTAACTGCTCGCCTCGCGTTTTTTTCGCAAATTCAGGTTTTCCCACAAATCCCCGAATCTTTAAAATATCCGTTTCTTCATCGACAGGCACCAATTTTTTGTTCCAGCTATTACCAAAAATTCCAACGATCCTTTGGCGTAAGTTTCCGTCAGGCAGATGAAAAACTTCAGTGTTGTTGTGATGTAAAGAGAAAAATGTGTCAGAATTTGCAATTGCTACATGTTGAAATTCATCAAGAATATGACGCATCTCAACCGTGTTTGATTTTAAAAAATTACGTCTGGCCGGTACATTATAAAACAGATTTTTAACCGAAAGGCTGGTTCCGGCAGCACATTGACAAGCTTCCTGGACTTTGATCTCAGAACCTTCAACAACGATGCGTGTTCCCAGTTCATCAGCATGGCGTCGGGTTCGCAATTCTACATGAGCAATCGCAGCAATTGAGGCCATAGCTTCTCCTCTGAATCCCATCGTCCGAATGCTGAAAAGATCTTTCGCTTTTCTAATTTTTGAAGTAGCATGCCGTTCAAAAGACATTCGAGCATCAGTCTCTGACATACCACATCCGTCATCAATTACCTGGATAAGTGATTTACCTGAATCCTTAAGGATCAATTTGATACTGGAACTGCCTGCGTCTATTGAGTTTTCAAGCAACTCTTTGACAACTGATGCAGGACGTTGGATTACTTCTCCGGCAGCAATTTGATTAGCAATAGCATCAGGAAGCAGCTGAATAATGTCAGCCATATTTAATGAATGTTTTTTAGCATGTTTTAAAATCTAGAAGATATTTCAACGTAAATATTCCTCAAATCGTGGCAAATATACGACAAGAAAATAATAGGTAAATAGCAGGAGTATTCCAATTATTACGAATAGTCTTAGCGTTGATTTTCTTGATGCTTTTGAATTGTTTCTCGATCCGGAATTAAAACCTCTACGTAATCCATGAGAAATCCTCGATTTCATTGCACTTGCATCATTACTTTCCCGTTTAGCAAGCTTTACTCGTTTTTCGACATCTTCCTTTTCCGGGTTCCAATATCGAGGTTTATATTCAAATTTTTGATGACCAGGTGTTTTAAAAAAATTAAATAATGCCATGATTCTACATTTTATTTCCTCAGAAGGGTCCAATCGCCTGAAATTTACAAAAAATCAAAGAAACACTTTTTATCAAGATTATAAAATGGCGCTTTTTGGTGCGTTAAATTTTTTAGTTCAAAGTTCAAAGTTCAAAGTTCAAAGTTCAAAGTTTGAGGTTGTTGGTTTTTTTGCCTCGCCCCTGACTCCTCGGTGCTTGTTTGAGGTTCGAAATTCGACGTTGCTGGTTTGGTTTGAAACAGCTGATTCAAATCATCTGGTATCAGCAGCCTGACATCTCCGCTTTTTTTTAGCAATAATAAAACTTTTAAATCAGCTAAATAGTTTTAAACCCGGATATTGATACTATTTTTACAACAACTTTTACCAATCTTTGTTGAGCACCTATATTCAATTTATATTTGCACCAAAATTGAAAAAAAGCTAATGAGCGAGCAAATTAAGCATGAGTGCGGAGTAGCACTGGTCCGACTACTTAAACCGCTGGATTATTATCATAAAAAATATGGAACCGCACTTTATGGGTTGAACAAACTGCGGCTTTTACTTCAAAAACAGCGCAATAGGGGCCAGGATGGAGCGGGAATGGTTACCATAAAGCTGAACCCCAAACAAGGCACGCGGTACATTAGCCGCCACCGAAGCATCAGCTCCAATTATCTGGAAGATTTGTTTAAAGGCGTTTACGGTCGTTTCAAGGATGTTCCAGAAGATAAAATGAACGATCCGAAGTGGTTAAAAGAAAACATGCCCTACACTGGCGAATTGCTGCTTGGACACCTTCGATACGGAACTCATGGTGATAATACGATCGAAACTTGTCATCCTTTCCTTCGCCAGAATAACTGGATTAGTCGAAACCTGGTGTTGGCCGGAAATTTTAATTTGACCAATGTTGATGAGCTGTTTGATGAACTGGTAGAGCTTGGGCAATATCCAAAAGAGAAATCTGATACGGTTACCGTTTTAGAAAAAATAGGTCATTTTTTGGATGATGAGGTCCAGCGTTTGCACGATTGGTTTAAACCCGAAGATTACTCCTCAGAAGAAATCAACAAGCTGATTTTTGAAAACCTTGATATTCAACGCCTGCTACGCCGATCCAGCAAAAAATTTGACGGAGGTTATGTAATGGCAGGTTTGATCGGGCATGGCGATGCATTTGTTATGCGGGATCCTTCAGGTATTCGCCCTGCATTTTATTATGCGAATGATGAAATTGTGGTGGTTGCTTCCGAACGGCCTGCTATTCAAACGGCTGTAGATGTCCATTTTTCAAAAGTAAAAGAACTAACTCCCGGCCATGCGCTTATTATAAAATGCAATGGCAAAGTGAGCGAAGAGCCATTTATCGAGCAACGAGAGCGGCAAGCTTGTTCTTTTGAGAGAATTTATTTTTCCAGAGGGACAGACCGCGATATCTATCTTGAGCGTAAATTGCTCGGAGAACAATTGGCTGCGCCAGTTTTGAGGGCAGTGAATCACGATTTTAAAAAAACGGTTTTTTCATTTGTTCCAAATACAGCAGAATTTGCTTTTTATGGCTTGGTTGAAGGTGTTGAAAAAAAGCTGAATTGTTTAAAAAAGGAAAAGATCTTAAATCTGGGAGATGATCTGAAGGACAAGAAGCTGGAAAAAATATTAAGCCTGAAGGCCAGAGTAGAAAAAGTCGCCATCAAGGATGTCAAAATGCGCACTTTTATCGCAGATGATTCTTCTCGCAGCGAGTTGGTTTCTCATGTTTATGACGTTACTTACGGGATTGTCGAAAACGAAAAGGATACTTTAGTGCTTTTGGATGATTCCATTGTCAGAGGAACAACTTTAAAAGAAAGCATCATTAAAATAGTTTCCCGGCTTCGCCCTAAAAAAATCATCATTGTTTCTTCTGCACCACAGATTCGCTATCCTGATTGTTATGGTATTGATATGTCCAAGATGAATGAATTTGTTGCCTTCCGAGCGCTCGTTGCATTGTTGAAGGAAAATAAAAAGGAACACTTGCTGAAAAAAACCTATAAGCGATGTAAAGCTCAGGAAAACTCGCCTATTGAAGAAATCAAAAATGAACTGATCGAATTGTATGAAACTTTTGATTACGAAACGATTTCTCAAAAGATCGCCGAAATAGTTACTCCTGAAGGTATAAAACCTAAGGTTGAAGTGATTTACCAAACCATTGAAGGGCTTCACAAAGCTTGCCCCAACAACAAAGGGGATTGGTATTTTTCCGGAAACTATCCTACTCCCGGAGGCAATCGCGTTGTCAACCAATCTTTTATCAACTATATAGAAAATAATAATAAACGGGCGTATTGAGAAGAAGGGTAAGAGATTAGAAGGTTAGTGGGTTTGTAGTTAGTGGGATTTTTTTACCTCGCTCCTGACCCCTCACTCCTAGAATATAATTCGCGGAAATCCGCCACATCCGTGTTCCGTACCTAAATTTTAGACAATCGTTTTCCTGCTTTTTTAAGCAAATCTTCCGTCTTAGCAAAACAGAATCGAATGACTTTGTCGTTTCTGTGGCCGGAATAAAACGCAGATACCGGGATTGCTGCAACGCCATGATCTATGGTCAGCCGTTTTACAAAATCGGTATCTTTTTCATCACTGATCGCCGAGTAATCAGCAAGTTGAAAATATGTTCCTTCACACTTTATAGGCTTAAAACGGGAGTTTTTTAGTGTTTCTAAAAAGAAATCCCTTTTTTCCTGGTAGAATTTATTTAAACCTAAATACTCTTTTGGATTAGTAAGAAAATCAGCAATGCCATATTGTAAAGGCGTGTTGACCGAAAAAACATTGAATTGATGCACTTTCCTGAATTCCTTCATAAGGTGTTCAGGAGCAACGCAATAACCGATTTTCCAACCTGTATTGTGAAAAGTTTTTCCAAAGGAATAAGTCGCCAATGTTCGTTGAAACAAGCTGGGAAACCGCAACGAACTTTGATGCTCTTCTCCGTCATAAACCAAATGTTCATAAACTTCATCACTCAATATCAATATCTCAGAACCATTGGTAAGTTGTTGTAATTTTAATAAGTCAGCTTTTTTTAAAGTAGTGCCGGTAGGGTTGTGAGGGGTATTGATAATGATCATCCGTGTTCGTTGGGTGATCAACTTCGAAAAAGCACTCCAGTTAACTGAATAAGAAGGAGCTTCCAATTTATATACGATTGGAAAACCACCAAAAACTTCAATGGAAGGTCGGTAAGAATCGTAAGCTGGTTCAAAAATGATCACCTCATCACCCGGTTGAACAAAAGCTGCGATAGCAGTAAAAATGGCTTGAGTAGCACCGGCTGTAATGGTGATTTCTGTGTTTGGATCAACAACTTTATCGTATGATTTTTTTATTTTTTCAGCAATATTCTCCCGAAGTTCAGGAACGCCCGGCATGGGAGCATACTGATTGTAACCCTTTTCAATATATTTATTGACCAGCTTTTTAAGTTTGTCAGAACAGTCAAAGTTCGGAAACCCTTGAGAAAGATTGATTGCCTTGTGTTCATTGGCCAGAGCAGACATAACCGAAAATATAGTTGTGCCCACATTTGGTAATTTGGAGTTAGTATTCACGCTAAGTATATTTTTTAAAAATCGTATCTATTGTTTTGGCTAGTTTGTGATCCCTTTCAGTTACGATATTGCCAGCATCGTGGGTATTTAAATGGATTTCTACAGTATTCCATACATTGCTCCAGTTAGGATGATGGTTTTGCTTTTCAGCATGAAAGGCGACTTCTGTCATAAAGGCAAAGGCTTCGGCGAAATCTTTAAATTTAAAAACGGATTTGAGCTTGTTATCTTCTTGTTTCCACATTGCAACTTTCAGGTTTTCGGTTTACTAATATAGGGAATGTTTTGTTTATTTTATTTTAAAAAAAACAGATCATTAAATATTATTTAAAACTCCAATCGTATTGGTCAAGATTGGTCAATCCATATTTCAGCAATTCAATGCAATGATGAATATCTTCTTTGTGTGCCATTTCAATGACCTGATGAATGTGGCGTGTAGGAATGGAAATTGCACCGGCGATAGAACCATTTTTACCATAACGCTGAATTCCTGCGGTATCTGTTCCACCTCTCGGCAAAACTTCAGGCTGCCATTTTATTTTCTTTTTATCTGCTAATTCTTTTAAATAATTGACCATTCGATAATCGCAAATGGTTGATCCATCTAAAATTTTGATGGCTGCGCCCTTCCCCAGACTGGTGACTTGCTCATGTTTGTTGGAGCCTGGCACATCAAAGGCAATGGTTACGTCCAGGCCAAACCCAAAATCAGGATTTATAGAATGCGCTGCTGCAATCGCTCCGCGAAGCCCGACTTCCTCCTGAACCGTGAAAACGCCATAAATGTCATAAGGAACCTCTTGGTCTTTTAATGCCCGCAACACTTCAATCAGGATAAACACGGAAACCCGATTATCAATGGATTTGCTGTTGACACAATCACCCATTTCGATCAGGTGGCGTTCGCGAGTAATGGGATTTCCGATAGAAACAATTTTGGTAACTTCTTCCTCAGTCATTCCGGTGTCAATGAAATATTCATGGATTGGAACAGGTTTGCCACGTTCTTCAGCCCGCATCAAGTGAATTGGTTTGGAGCCCATCACTCCGATAATATCCTTTTTACCGTGAACAATAACACGCTGAGAAGTGAGTGTTTTTGGGTCAAACCCACCAAGCGGATGAAAACGAATAAAGCCTTCATCATCAATATGAGTAACAACAAAGCTAATCTCATCCATGTGAGCAGCTACCATTACTTTTTTACGTTCTTTTCCTTTTTTTAAAGTTATTACATTACCCATCGGGTCAATGGATAATTCGTCGACAAGTGGTTTGACCTCTTCCAAAACCAATTTTCGGATGCGTTGCTCAAAACCAGGGGCACCAGGAGTCTCGCATATTTTTTTCAACAATGCAACATCAATCATGTTTTTCGTCTTTAAGTTAGGTTATTTGGGTCCCCTAGTATGTGTGCCTAAGCTACAAAATTACAATTTAATTATGAGGAGATGGCGTTATTTAATATAGATTTTAATTATAGGGCTAAGAGTAGGTCGATCTTATTAAACAAGAATGATTTTTTTGAAATAAAATCCATAAACTTGCAGCCGTTATCTGCGTTTACCTCGGGCAGTTTTTTTAAAACAGGTTATCAATAATGTTGTATGAGTAAAAAACAGGAAACGAAATTTTTATATATGAGTCCAGTTTTGGCATCTTCAGATGTTTCAAGGGATATCGAATGGTATGAAAATAAATTAGGGTTTAAAAATGTTTACGATAGCAGTGCTTATCAGAAAGGGACCATTGATTATGCGGTAGTTGGCAGGCAAAATCTGTTCCTTCATTTACAGTTTCAATATCCGAAAGATATGACGAGTACCGATATCAAAATTGAAGTAAAAAATATTGATCCTATAATCCGGGAATTCATTGGAAAAGGATTGATAACACCTGATAAAGTACATAGAAAAACACTTTGGAATACGGACGAATTTGGTCTTTTTGACCCAAGTGGGAACAGAATTACTTTCTTTGAAGATTTATAAAAGGTTTTAAAAAGGACTCGCAATTTCACATCACTTTAATATTTAGATGTCATTAGTAAAAAAATTAGCAGGGGAAACAGCCATTTACGGTGTGAGTAGTATTTTGAGCCGATTGCTCAATTATGTAGTCCTGACACCGTATTTGACCAGGGTTTTCCTTCCGGAAGAATATGGGATTGTTTCGGACATGTACGCGTATGCAGCACTGCTGATGGTTCTTTTTACCTATCGGATGGAAACTGCTTTTTTTCGTTTTGCGAGTAGAGAAGATGGGATTTCATCTACGTTTTCAACTTCATCGATTTCCCTCATTTTTACGACGATTCTTTTTGTAGGATCTTTGCTTTTCTTTGCACAGCCAGTCGCCAATTTTTTGGAATATCCGGATCAAAAAGATTACGTGATTTGGTTTACATTCATCATAGGATTTGATGCTTTGGCAGCGATTCCATTTGCCAAACTTAGATTGGAAAATCGCCCGATTCGCTTTGCAGTAGTCAAGACTTTAAATATCATCGTCAATATCTTTTTCATTTTTTTCTTTTTAGAAATCTGCCCTTATTTGATTGAAAAAGGCTGGAACCGGTTAGAGGTCATTTACAATAGCGAAAACAGGATAGCTTATGTTTTTATCGCCAACTTTTTAGGCAGCTTATCTGTAATGTTGATTTTGTTGCCGGAATATTTTAAGATCAAATTGACATTTGATAAAGTTCTTTGGAAAAAAATGATTACTTACTCATTGCCATTGGTAATTGTTGGAATAGCTGCCGTGATCAATCAACTCATCAATATTCCTTTGTTGAAAGAGTTTTTACCATACGATTTAGATACCAATCTTGCTAAAATCGGTGTCTTTACCGCTTGTTTTAAAATTGCCATTTTGATGAGTCTTTTTATTCAAGCTTTCAATTATGCAGCGGAGCCTTTTTTCTTTCGCCATGCACAGCGAGACGACTCTAGATTGGTTTATGCACAGGTCGGTCAAGCTTTTGCGATGGTAGGTAGTTTGGTTTTTCTGGGCATCATGTCGTACATCGATATCATTCAATATTTCATTGGAGAAGACTTTCGGGAAGGTTTGCATGTCGTTCCGATTCTATTGCTGGCCTTTTTATTTTTAGGGCTTTATTACAACTTTTCGATATGGTTTAAATTGACGGATCGTACACGAATCGGGGCGTACATTTCTGTGGTAGGAGCAGTGATTACGATAGTTTTAAATATTATTTTAATTCCAATCATTGAGTACGAAGGTTCCGCCTGGGCGGCGCTGGCTTGTTATACTTTTATGGCATTTACGAGTTATTTTATAGGAAAAAGATACTATCCGATTCCGTATCCGATCGGAAAAATGTTGTTTTACATTGGATTAGCGGTCGGAGCTTATTTTGCAGGAGAAAGTTTGAAAAATATGCTGAATGACAACTTTTGGTTGATCATTTTTGTCAACACCATTATCCTGATCATTTACCTTGCAATTATCTACTTTCTGGAAAAACGTACTATTCAAAAAATTCTTTTTAATAAAGAAAAACCCTGATTTTTAATTTGCCATTTTAAGGTTCCTTGCTCTTTGGAATTAAAATGTTTTTCACATTGTTGTATTTTGGCTTGCCATGGATTGCAAAAAGCACTGTTACTTTTCCGCTATCATTCATTTTACATAATAGAATCAGTACTCGCCTGTCATGAAAATAATATTACTTTCACTCGCTTTGCTTTTCTCTGCGGATTGCCTATTTGCTCAAACAAGTACAATCGAAAAAAAATCTATTTATTCGACTGAAATTTATTTTGATTTTGGCCAGGATACCATTCGCAGTGATGCTGATTCCGTTTTAAATGGTGTCGTTCAGTTATGTAACAATGAGTCTTCCATTTTTATAAAAATAACTGCTCACACTGACTTTGTGGGGAGTTTTGAAAACAATTTCGAACTTTCTCAAAGGCGGGCAGATGTGGTAAAGACTTTTCTTGTTGAAAAAGAAATTGTTGCCGACAGCCTGAATATTGCTGTGTTTGGGGAAAAAAAGCCAGTTGCTACTAACAATACAGACGAAGGCAGGCAGCAAAATCGCCGCGCTACCATCGAAGTGATTAAACTGAAATGGATGATCCCGATAAAAGGAGATGTTTTCGACAAGGATACGGACGAAGGCATCACGGCAGACATCATTATTCGTAGCAAACATTCGAGGGATTCGTTGCACACAAACGAAAAAGGTCACTTCGAATCAACGGTTCCATTGGGTGAAGTCATTGGCTTGGATGTTTGGGCAAGAGGTTATTTTATTGAGTCCAAAATGTTTAGAGCGACGCCAAATGCTGTGACTGATATGGAGGTGCAATTGCCGCAGATCAAAGAAGGTAGGACGGTGGATATCGACAATCTATATTTTATTGGAAATAAAGACACGTTGATAAAATCCTCAGAACCTGAATTGCCTAAAATATTAAAGTTTATGCAAATCAACGAAAGCATAAAAATCGAAATCGCAGGTCATATAAATAAACCTTTCCATGAAAATGTTTCTAAAAAAAGTGGACAATATAATCTCTCAGTACGAAGGGCTTTAATAGTTTACGAATATCTATTGGAAAATGGAATTTCGGAAGATCGGATCAGTTACAAAGGCTACGGCAACTGGGAAATGCGTTATCCGGAAGCGAGATCTTTCAAGCAACGGCAAGCTAACAGAAGAGTAGAAATCAGAGTTTTGAAAGTCAATTAACCTAAGTGAATGACTCTCTGATTTAAACATCTTGGGGTGATTGATTAATTTGGAAGGATCTGAACTTTAGTGTTAAAAAAGATAGAATTGTTACTTTTAGAAACATTTTTCGTTTTATAAACAGAACAATCCCTCGCCAATCATGAAAAAATTACTCTTTCCATTCGCCTTCCTTTTCTCTACATTTTATTTAATAGCTCAAACGACAACGATTGAAAAGCACTCCATTTATTCGGCTGAAGTTTATTTTGACTTTGGCAAAGACTCCATTCGCAGCGACGCAGATTCTATCATGAATGGCGTCGTTCAATTTTGTAAAAAAGAACCTTCCGTTTTTATAAAAATAACCGCTCACACCGATGATGTCGGAAGTTTTGAAAACAACTTCGAACTTTCCAAAAGGCGGGCGGAAGCGGTAAAGTCTTTTCTGGCGGAAAATGGAATTGTTGCAGACAGTCTGACGATTGATGTATTTGGCGAAAAAAAGCCAATTGCTTCCAATAAAACGGACGATGGTCGGCAACGAAATCGCCGTGCGACCATTGAGGTGATCAAACTGAAAAAAATGATTCCATTAGAAGGAGATATTGTTGACAAAGAAACCGGAGAAGGCATCGAAGCGGAGATCATCGTGAGAAGTAAGGATTCACAGGATTCTATTCAAACGGATAAATCTGGTCATTTTGAATCAATGGTTCCACTGGGTGAGGTCATTGGATTGGATGTCTGGGCAAGAGGTTATTTTTTAGAATCAAAAATGATGAAAGTTACGCCTGAAGCATTAACTGATCTGGTCATCGATTTGCCACAAGTCAATGTCGGAGAAATGGTGGATATTGACAATCTTTACTTTGTTGGAAATGAAGCTATTTTAATAAAAACATCAGAACCGGAATTGCCAAAGATTTTAAAATTCATGCAAATCAACGATGGAATCAAAATTGAAATCGCAGGCCACGTAAACCGGCCAAACACTCCTCCGGTTTCAAAAACCAGCTGGGATTATGGGCTTTCAGTTCGAAGGGCATTGCTTGTTTATGATTATCTTTTAGAAAATGGTATTTCAAAAGACCGGATCAGTTATCAAGGGTATGGAAACTGGGAAATGCGTTTTCCGCTTACTAAATCTGCAAAAGAGCAGCAAGAGAATAGGAGAGTGGAAATCAGGGTATTGGAAGTAGAAAATTAAAATAAGATCATTCTAAAATAAGGAACTCCACCCTTCTATTTTGTTGTCTCCCTTCTTTAGTTTCGTTTGATTTTATCGGAATACTCTCCCCAAACCCTTTAAAAGTGACCCTATTTGTATCGACCCCTTTTTTAGTTAAAAAATCTACGGTTGCTTTCGCACGAGCATTGGAAAGATTCAAATTATAATCTTCATTCCCCTGATTATCTGTATGTCCCTGAATAGAAATTTTAATAGTTGGATTATTTTTTAAAAAGGAGAACAACTTATTGAGTTCGACGAAGGAATCAGGTAATAAAATTGCTTTATCAGTTTCAAAAAATATATTATTTATACGAATCGGCTCATTCTTTTGGACACGCTTTTCCTCGAAAACTATTTCTTGATCATTTTCTTGCCAAACGCGGACGTCGTCTATCAAGTAATAGGCATATGGCGGAACATAAGGAGACAGGTTATGATCTTTGACAAAATCTATTTTCGTGTTTTCATTATTGAAAAAATTTCCAATCACTAGGTATCGTAAAGGTTTGTCAGGAATAAAACTATCTCTAATTTGAATCCACCCATGCGGATTTTGATCGATGATAGAGTCATAATTTATTTGCGGAATTAGATCCAAAACCTCTTCAGTATCTTCATAAACAGATTTTTGAGAAAAATAGCAACCAATATTATTACTGATCAACTTGGCGGAGTGGTCTTTGACGACCCAAAGTTCTACATACGTTTTTACACCTGGTCTGAGCGTTTTACCCAACTTAATTTGTATGTATTCTCGATAAGAATCTGTGTATTTGTTTTGCATGGAAGTGATAATTCCAACTACATTGTTACCGGTTTTTGGCAGGATGCAATATGGATGTCTTTTGCTACAATCTAAATAACTTCTCTTATTGATGATTCTAAGGTCAGGCGTCGTTTTAGTTGCGGCAAACCAATGGTTAAGGTTCTTGTTATAGGGGATATATCCACTAGATGGTTCAAACTGAAAAGTACTGACAGATCGGTTCTTAGGAATTTTTAAAGGGAGGTTAATTAAATTTTCAAATGAATAATTCGGGACTAAGTTTTGGGCTTGGCTGGGTTGAAAGTTGAGGCAAAAAAGAATTAACCACAATAAGACCTTTGCGTTTTTCATTTACTTTTACATTCATAACGAAATCCTAATAATTGGTTACAATTAACCAAAATGGATGATCCACCAGGAGTATACATCCTGCCAGTTTCTGTACAATAAAATGAATCCGCCAATGATTGCGAAAAGTAATGCAACTTTAGTAATGCGATAAGTGTGATGAAATTTTTCTCGACGACTTTTATGTCTGTGCCTTCCTGAATAAGCCATAATTTTTACAATTCTTTGTGTCGTTCCCAATAGTTTAGGTCTTCAATTTCTTCGAGGATCTGGAGATAATTGAAATAGCGTAATTCACTGATTTTATCGTCCTCGATTGCTTGTTTGACTGCACATTTTGGTTCGTTTCGATGTGTACAATTGGCAAATTTACAATCTTTTGAATATTCAAAAAACTCCCGAAAATTATGCGCAACGTCCATTGGTTCGAGATTGTTGAATGCAAGCATTTTGATGCCGGGTGTATCAATGATATAAGTATCGTTGTCAATAGGAAACATTTCTGCAAAAGTGGTGGTGTGTTGCCCTTTGCCACTATAATCCGAAATCTCCAAAGTCCTCAGATCCAGTTGCGGATGAATGCTATTGATCAAAGTTGATTTGCCAACTCCGGATTGTCCGCTAATTAAGGTGATTTTATTTTTTAATAAATCTTTCAATTCTTCTGTTCCAACATTATTTAAAGCAGAGACGA
Source organism: Saprospiraceae bacterium (assembly GCA_965220465.1). GTDB lineage: Bacteria > Bacteroidota > Bacteroidia > Chitinophagales > Saprospiraceae > JAHDHW01. The sequence continues at coordinate 278,434 of CBDCPZ010000020.1, forward strand.
GCATCACTTTATACCCAATGGTTTCATAAATTTCTTTTAACACTTCATAAATCATAAACTCCTCTTCTTCGTACAAATCTGCTTTATTAAAAACAATGATTGCCGGAATATCATGTGGCTCGGTCATTAATAAAAACCGGTCAATAAACCCTTGTTTGAGATTAGGATGGATGATGGTGATAATGAGGACCGCCTGATCAATATTGCTGGCCATTAAATGCAGGTTGTGTAAATTTCGCGGACTTTGCCGAACGACATAATTTTTTCGCGGCAGTATATTTTTAATCATTCCTTTTCCTTCCTCCTCCAGATCAAGCTCCACTTCGTCACCAACTGTCACCGGATTGGTCAGTTTTAAGCCATTCAAGCGAAATTTTCCAAGAATTCGGCATTGAATATGCTCTCCGTTTTCCAACTCCACTTGATACCAGCTTCCAGTTGATTTGATGACTTTGCCTTTTAGCACTTTATTGATAAAATTGAATGAATAATTTTTGAAAAATAATTGACGCAAAAGTAGTGAAACGAAATGCGGTTTGAATTGGTTCAGTTGAAAAAGATCATTTAATAATGTTGTTTAAAAATAATAATGACGCTGTAAGACGCTGATTTTTATGATTTATTATGTTTGAATTTCCAGGACAATCAAGACTTTTGAAAATACTTTAATTTTATAAACAACACTAAGCCGGTGTATTTAGCCCATGAACAGCCTCTGCCATTTCAAGGATCAGGTTTGGGTTTTTTTCGATTGCATTTCCAACCACAATGACATCAGCGCCGGCTTTTGCAGTTTCCATTGCTTTTTCCGGAGTACGAATTCCTCCTCCAACGATAAGCGGTATTTTTATCGTGCTGCTCACTGCGTCAATCATAGAAGTAGTAATTGGGCTTTTGGCACCACTGCCGGCGTCCATATACATCATTTTCAATCCCAACATTTCGCCCGCCAAAGCGGTACACAAAGCAACATCGTCTTTGTTTGCGGGAATGGGTTGAGTGTTACTCATATAAGAAACGGTAGTCGGAACCCCTCCGTCAATAAGCATGTAACCCGTTGGGAGAATTTCCAAAGGACTAACTTTCAGATAAGGTGCCGTGATGACATGTTTGCCAATCAGCAATTCTGCATTGCGGCCGGAAATGAGCGAAAGGAAAAGAATTCCATCGGCTTTATAACTCAACTGGAAAGAGTTGCCAGGAAACAGAATCATTGGAATATCGCAGGAGTCTTTAATGGTTTGAAGGCAATAATCCAGCATATTGTTGACTACAAGGCTGCCTCCAATAAAAAAGTAATCTACCTTGGCTCGAATAGCCAGTTCCAATGTTTGTTTGATATTTCCTAAACTGAATTTATCAGGGTCTATCAAAACAACGATTTTCTTTTCACCTTGTTCCTTGGCCGTCAGTATTGACTGGTAAATTTTGTGTGTCATCGAGGGTTAATGTTTAGGTGTCCCAATTCGATGGCAAGTTATAAAAAAAGCTTGAAATTCAAGCTTTAGGTTTTGTAGGGTTTTGGTTTAAACCTATTGTTAAGTAATGGTCAAAAAATAAGTTCCCTCTTTTAATTCAGCAATCTAGCTCGAAAAAACTCACGATCAATTGGTTACTTTTTCGCTAATTTTCTGAAATCGGCAATTAATTATTTGACCGGTTCTAAGTCCTCTTTTTTACCAACACTATTTTCATGTCATCGGCTTTGGCGATTGCTTTATAAAAATCCCGAAACGGCTCAAATTCCTCCGGTTGCAGGTTCACCGCCTGAATTTCAAGGAATCGACGGTAGGTTAATGTTGAGCCCTCAACTTCGATTTTAGCCATGTATTTGCCATAAGCTGTTTCCAAAATAATTTCTTCGTCGGGGGTACTTTCGATCTCATATCCTTCCGGCAAATTGAAAGTGACCTCATCAATTTCCTGGTATCCACGGATGACTTCGATAGGATGGATTCGATTTTCCGTTGGAGAGGGAACATCTTCGAATGCGTTTAATTTGTTGATTGGAATAAAAAGCCTTTTTCCGGCTTTGGTAGCATAACGGGCTATCGTTAAATGATAATCAAGCTGCGCTTCAGGGCTTTCTTTTTGAGTTTTTACTTCCAGTTTTTCAATATCGAAAGCGGGTAAATCAGAATTTTTACGGAAGTATTTTTCAAAATCTTCGCTGCTTAAATGATATTCGATTTCTCGGTATATTTCATGTTTGGGGCCTTTGGTTTGAATGGAGTTCAAAACATTGGCGCTTCCGTCAGCTTCAATTTTTATTGCTGTTGTACTTTTTTGAATATTATCAGATGGCTTGAAAACAGGGCTGGTAGTCAATTCACCTCCTTCTTCTGTCAGCAATAAAACAGATCGGTTGTCATTACTCGCTCCCAAATAGTTTACAGGATAATGATTACTCGTACATTCCAGCCAAATTTCTTCAGATGGAATATAAAGCAACATATGATTACCGAACAATGCAGGAAAATTTTCGTCTACAATCGTTCTACTTTCTTCATTTCTGTATATAATTCCCGGTTGAGCGGGAATGCCAGCTTCTTTGAGCATAGAAAGCATAAAATTAGATAAAGCTTTGCAATCTCCGTATTTGTTTTTTTCTACGTACCTGGCTTCAAAAGGCTGATAGCCGCCTATCCCAAGCTGAACACTCACATAGCGCATATTTTCTTGTAAATAACGGTAAAGGACTTCAATCTTTTCCCGATCTGTGTTCAAACCGGAGGTCAGTTCTTTTATTATTTCTGCCATCTCGGGAGAAAGCACATCTCTATCTTTCCTTAAATCTTGAAAAAAAGCCCCAAAAGTTTGCCAGGTGGATGCATCTCCTACATATTGGTCAAATTGGAAAGCCAGCGGTGAAACTTCAATAAATGGTAAAATTTGTTCAGGAGAAGGGGAGAAGTCTTCCCATTTTAAAGCAGGTCTGTTCTTGATGTTCCATTTATACGTTGTTGTCTTTCCGGTTTGTTTGATATCGGGTTCGACATCAATATTTCTTGCCTTGTATCGGAACTCCAAATCTGTTGGCATTTCAGCAATAAAAATTAGATTTTCCAAAGAAGAATTAAAACCCTGTACATAACAATTCGGATAATGTAATACTCCGTTGTACGTTTTTTTGTATTCCAATTCTATAGTATACGGATAACTGTTGTGATTTATTTCAATAGATTTTACGCGACTGTCGGAATAGATTGTCGAGTTGCCAATAGCACTTTGATCTGTAAAGTCCTTGGAGTTAAATTGTTCAATAAAATTGCCCAATGCATCGTAAACTTTAACACTTAAACCATTAATTCTTTTATCCTTGTCGTAGTAGATGTTTTTTTCGTTCTTTCTGCTTTTACTGTTTAAAAGTGTAACTGCATATTTGTAATGCAGTGTGGCTTCTTTTCTAGATGAAACGGTTAATTTGGTATAGTCGAGCCGAACGATATCATTTGCATCTTTTTTCAATTCTTCCGAAATAGTAAGTGCAGAATAATCCATCTTCTGGGCTGAAACGGATAAGCTTAAAATTGAAAAAAGTACAAGAAAAACAGTAAAATTTATGAATTTCATAGCTCTGAAGTTTTAAACAAATTAGGCCAATTTTGAAAAACCGGGATTGATCACTTTTAAAAATTGACGTTCGTTTTATTTTCAAAAATAGTATAACGAAATTTTATGATTGTGGTAAATCTGCGGATTCTAAATAAAGTTACGAAATACGGTTGTTATTTGCGAACCAGGCAGCTGCATTTAAAACGAATGAATCGTTTTTTCGAATAGCTATTATTTTATTTGGTAAGTTTCACCGGAGAAAAACAAGTCTTTGGTTTTCAAAAAGGAACTATTGGCTTTCACTTCTGCGGTTAAATCATCTTCGCGTTCTTCTAATGTTATATCCTCAAAACTTCTGATAATTCCTGTAACTAAAGGATCCTCAAGTCGAATTAACATTTGATGTAACGTTGGATCTTTCTCTTTGGCATCGTGGATCAGAATATCTTTTTCGGTGATCCCGTTTTGACCAATCGTTACTACTTCCAATTTCAATCCGTGTAGTACCAATCCTTTATCTTTATTTTTTCCAAAAATCATCGGTTTTCCGTGCTCAACAAAGAGTTGCTTGTCTTCACGGACTGTTTTGTCTGTAAATTCGGAAAAGCAGCCATCATTAAAAATCACACAATTCTGCAACACTTCAATTAAAGTAGTTCCTTTAAATTTTTCACACTCAATGAAAATTGCAGCCATTTCTTTTGGTGTGTTTCCGCCAATTCGAGCAAAAAAACGCGCTTGAGCGCCAATAGCCAATTCACCTGGTAAAAACGGTGGTTGCGTATTGCCGTAAGGAGATGATTTTGTTTTTTGCCCAACGAGCGAAGTTGGCGAAAACTGGCCCTTGGTTAAGCCATAAATTTCATTATTAAAAAGGATAATGTTCAAATCTATGTTTCTTCTCAAAACGTGGATGAAATGGTTGCCGCCAATTGCCATGCTGTCACCATCACCAGTGATGACCCAAACACTTAAATTGTGATTTGCTAATTTTGTACCCGAAGCTATGGCGACGGCTCTGCCATGAATTCCATGCATACCGTAAGTGTCCATATAGTAAGGGAAACGTGAGGAGCAGCCAATTCCAGATATAAAAACCACATCTTCCTTTTTAACATCCATTTCGGGAAGCGCCTTCTGCATCGCGCTCAAAATCACGTAATTATCACAGCCGGGGCACCATCTAACCTCCTGATCACTTGCGAAATCTTTGTAGCTATATTTTTTTTCAGCTGTTGTTTCCATAATTATTTTACTAATTGTTTAAATTTTTGAACTAGCTCGCTATTTGAAAAAGGTAATCCCTGAACTTTGTTGTGTTGCAAAAAATCAAATTGGTTAAAGTTTATTTTTAAAACACTAACAAACTGACCACTATTCAATTCGCAGACAATTATCTTTTTAAACTTTTTTAAAACAGCTTCTGTATTTTTAGGTAAAGGGTTGATATAGTTGAAATGCGCAAAGCCTATGTTTGCAAAACCTTCTTCATTCAATTCTTTTACTGCTGAATGCAAAGTACCGTAAGTTCCTCCCCAGCCAATCACCAATAAATCTCCTGTTTCTGCAAATTCGGTGGTTAAATCCGGGATATAATTTTGAACGCGCTTCACTTTCTCCGCTCTTATTTTGACCATATTTTCATGGTTTTCCGGAACATAAGAAACGTTTCCGGTAACGCTGTCTTTCTCCAAACCACCAACTCTGTGTTCTAATCCCGGAGTTCCGGGAATTGCCCAACTTCGTGCAAGTGTATTTTTATTTCTATCGTAAGGGTGCCAGTTTTCTTTTGCTTCTTTAATTATGTTGTTTTTTATTTCCGGCATATCATCAACCGTTTTAATTTTCCAGGGTGCTGATCCATTGGCTATGTAACCGTCCGATAATAAAATAACCGGAGTCATGTGTTCCAGTGCAAGTTTTGCAGCTTCATAAGCATAATTAAAACAATTGGCGGGGGTGCTTGCAGCAATTACAATTATTGGACTTTCCCCATTTCTACCATACAAAGCTTGCAATAAGTCGGATTGCTCTGTTTTTGTAGGCAAACCTGTTGACGGGCCACCACGTTGAACATTGACAATGACTAAAGGCAATTCCACCATCATGGCCAAACCTATTGCTTCTCCTTTCAAAGCCAGACCAGGTCCTGAAGTTGTGGTTATCGCCAAATCACCCGCGAAGGATGCTCCTATAGCAGAGGTTATACCGGCAATTTCATCTTCCGCCTGAAAGGCTTTCACGCCAAAATGTTTGTGTTTGACCAACTCGTGCAAAATATCTGAAGCAGGAGTAATTGGATAGGAGCCCAAAAATAATTCTAAGCCTGATTTTTCAGCAGCTGCCAAAAATCCCCAGGCTGTTGCAGTGTTTCCCATAATAATTCTATAGGTTCCGGGAGCCATTTTAGCAGGAGAAATAGTGTAAGTATTTGGTATCAACTCTAATGTTTCAGCAAAATAAAAACCTGCATTCAGAACTTTAGTATTTGCTTCAATGATCTGGGGTTCAGCTTTAAATCTTTTCTTAAAATAATTAATTGTATGATCAGTAGATCGGTTATACATCCAGTAGACCATTCCTAAAGCAAACATGTTTTTGCTTCGGGTGATACTTTTGTTATTTAATCCTTCAATATCTTTTAATGCTTCTTTGGTTAGAGAAGTCATTGCTACTTCGATTACGCGGTAATGTTCGAGACTTCCATCTTCTAAGGGATTGGTTTCATAATGTGCTTTTTGTAGATTTTTTTTAGTGAAAGCATCTGTATCGACGATAATGGTTTGTGCTGGTTTTACAGCATGCAGGTTGGTTTTTAAACCTGCTGGATTCATCGCAACCAACAAATCTACGCTATCACCAGGTGTGCTGATTTCAACACTTCCGATGTGAACCTGAAAGCCCGAAACGCCATATAAGCTGCCTTGTGGCGCTCTGATTTCAGAAGGGTAATTTGGAAAGGTCGCGATATCATTTCCAAACATTGCAGAAGTATCCGAAAATTGAGTTCCTGTTAGCTGCATTCCATCACCTGAATCGCCAACGAATCGAATAATAACGTCAGCTACACTTTTTGTTTGGTATTTTTTGGTGCCGGTATTGATGTTTTCTGTAATCATAATTCGTGAGTATCAAGAGATCATTGAATGGATATTATGTTACACCAAATATAATTTCACTTTGGGTAATGAAATATGATTTTTGTCAGTTAAAAGGGCTAATTTCAATAGATCTTTGTCACCAAAATATATTTTGAAAAGACATTAAGGGGCTTTTTTCAAAACGATTTGTTCGCTGTGTTTTTCTACAATGATGTCGTAAAAGTTTTTTATAATGGCATATTCTTCCGGCTCATAATGAAGTTGTGAAATAGTGACCTTATTGACGAGCTGGATGGTATTTCCATTTTGACTGATAAAAAATTGAAATTTGCCTCCTTTGTTTGGCAATGATAAATTGATGGCTTCCGGCAACTCATCTACAACATAGCCTTCCGGAATTGTGAGGTTGAGAATGTATTGATTTTTGAAACCGTAAGTCATATCAATTGAGTATTCTCTTTTTTCCAGTTTGAACGGATTTTCGGTATATGCATCTAACATCGGAGAGATATAAATGAAATCTCCCGAGGCTTGAACCGCATCAGGAAAGTTACAATAAATGTTCGTTTTGAAAGTTTGAGTCAGGTCGTTTTCGTTTTCAAGAATTATGGAATCGATCTGAATATCAACAAATTTTTCAGCCCAGAATTCTTTTATCTTTTTATGCTCATTGTCTTTGTAGCAAGCTATTCTTTCTTCCATAGCACAATACCCATCATAACTTTGATTGATTACCCCAACTAATTTACCATCGGGCAACAATTCAAAATTAGCCATACAAACTTCACGATCCATCGGTGGAGTAATTGGAATCCATTCAGATCTATTGGTCCAAACGAGCCATCCTGTAGAATTTAAAGAGTTTTCACGCAACAATTCAGGTGACCTAAAAGGACTTCCAAGATCAAAAACGAATTTTTTTTCGCCCGCCTGTACGTAAGCGAGTACATGATTAAACTGATCAATTTTTGGATAATAGGGGAGCATCTTGCCATGAGAACGGGTACTAATCAATATTGGATGAGCTTCGAAACCGGCTTGTCTGCACATTGCAATCATCATTAAGTTCAGTTCTCCACTGCTTGCGCTTTTATCCGCAAAGGCATCATCCAAAGTTTTGCTAACCGATATAGAGTAATTGTCATTCCAATTAACATTGGACGAAATGAATTGGTAGATTTTGGCGATTTTTTCGTCATCAGTTGTTGCTGAAGCAAGGCTGGGTTCAATGGCTTCCCACATTCTATTACTGAATCTGGTTTTATTAATTTGATCTCCAAAGCTTGACCATTCCAGTAGCTCTCTTTCTACTTCTTGCCAGGTGTTTTCCACATTATTTAAAGGTCCTCTTGGATATTGAACGGTTTGAAGCTGGAACTGAATTTTAGCATAATAATCTTTCATTGTAGTGATATAAGGCTCCACTTTTAAAGCTGGAATATCTTCCATAATATAGGATGTCGTTTCCATCCTTGCCTCAACTTGAGAACGGGCGGCGGTGTATGAAGTTCCGCTGCCTCCGGTTCTGGAGGTTTGAGAATTTCCAGCACCCGGAACGATTATATTGGCGCGGGTTGTGCTTTCTTCAACGGTAGCTTTTCTTCCCTGAGTAAAGGTTACATATTGATACCATTCCGGGATTTCGGTGCTCAACTGGCTTATTCTGACTGGGATATCTCCCTGAAAATACCAGTCCTCCAAAGTAAAGTATCCTTTTGAAGTTTTGGTGTATTTGTATTCAATAACACAGCCTGGTGTTAGGTTTGAGAATGCAAATTTTTTGACGGACCAGTAATCATTGACTTTCTCCTCATAAAAATCCTTTACTTTGATTTCATCGCCATTAGGTAAGATCACCAGAGCTTTCAATCCTTTGATGACTTCGTAATTGTTAGCCGCGTAAAAAGAGATTCTGATATCTCCTCTGTGATAGGCCGATTTATTTAAAATTTTGATTCTTTTATGGTAATCCAGTTGATAGATGATATCTCCTGTTCCCAAATCAAAAGTTATATGACCAACTTCTCCCAAAACCACCGCTTCAGCATCCGGATCGGGATCATAAACCGTCATGGCTAAATCTTCCTTTGGAACTTTACCCCATTTCATTGGAGATTTTTGAGCAAGGGCATTGGTGAGAAATAAAAAACTCAATAGAAAAATAGTTGTCGTTTTCATAGGTAAAAGTTAATTGGTCTATAAAGTGGGAGTGCAGGCGATGTTATATTGCTTTAAAGGTAATAATAAAAAATGTATTTTTTCAACGCACTGATGTACCTTTGAAAAAAATAAAAAAAGCCATTAAAGCGATTGAGAAGTTATCTAAATAAAGTTATGAAGCTGAAATTATTTACCCTCTTTTTTATATTATCTTTTGTGAACAGTGCCTTTTCTCAGGAGTTTTCGCGTAATAAATGGCAGTTTGCCGTTTTTCTTACGCCGAAAATTGATTACCGAATTATTCAAGCTGAAGGAGAGACCGAGTTGGATCGGTTGTATATTCAAGGGCATAATGAATCGGATAAAGCACGTTACGGATTGGATATTGGCCTGGCTGGTTTTTACAATATAAATGATAATATACGTTTAAAAACGGGTTTTGAATATACCCAAACCGGTTATCATTATGGAAGTTTTCGAACCCCCGAAATAGATTCGTTGAGCAACATTTCCAATTATCCACTTACTTTTTTTGGGAGTGAAATGTTGATAAAGACTACCTTTTTTAAAATACCAATTGGTTTTAGATACACCTTTTTTAAAAATGAAACAAGGAATCGGCCTTTTGTTGAAGCTAATGTTAAACCCAGTTTTCCATCTTCCGTTTTCAATGAGTTTAATTTCTATTTGACAACATCTTTTACTTTAGGCTATACTTTTTCTATGATTCATATTGATCAAATTTATATAGGGTTAATCGTCGATTACTTTTTAAAAGAGTTTCCTGTTTCGGAATATAATATTCATCCTTTTAGTATTGGGTTGGAAACCGGGTTTGTTTTTTGGTAAAAACGGACGATACCCCAAACGAAAATATTATAACATTTCCAAATCAGATCTTCCTTGTCAAATCAAAATTCAATTCCGATATTCGTGGTTTATTTTAAATTTAAAAAATGGAAAAAAACTTAATTCAACAGACTTCGGAACTAATCGCCAGAGATTTTGGCCTCGAAATCGGAGAAGAACCGATCAGTGAGCAAGAGTTGTTTGACCTGGTTGCAAACGAAGTAGCCTACATGTTAGAACATCGTTTGGAGACATTGTTCAGTTTGTTATATCGCCTGGATGTGTCAGAAAAAAAAACAAGAGCTGCGCTTGACCCTTCGGCAGAAGAACCAGCAAATATCTGCATCGCCCGCCATATTATTGATCGCCAAAAACAGCGAATTTTTACAAAACAACATTACAAACAACCCAAATCTGGTGACTTCGATGGATTAGAGTTTTAGAAAAAGGGCTAAACTTTACAAACCACAAACCACAAACCAGGAGCGAGGAGTCCGGTATGAGCTAGAATAACTACGAACGATGAACCACAAACGATAAACTATCCATGAAGCAATTAATCAGGATTTTTCTTTTAACGCTATTTTTAATTGGAGGCGCTCTTGAAAATTCCGATGCACAAGATGCCTACGGAGAAGCGATTGGCTTAAGAGGCGGAGTTCCTGCCGGTGTAAGTTATAAACACTTTTTAGAATTTGCAGGGGCAATTGAAGGAATCATTGGATACAACTTTACGAATGGAAGAGTATTTACTTTGACAGGATTGTACGAACATCATTTTTTTCTAAATTACAACACTAACTTTTATGCTGGCGGAGGATTAACGCTAGGTGCCAATAGCGATGAATTTCGGTTGATTGTTGATGCCATTGGCGGAATTGAATATGTTTTCCCTCGTTTTCCGATGAGTTTTTCACTAGATTACAAGCCTGCGTTTAATATTTTTGATGCTGAATTTTTATACAATGAATTTGCTTTAACGATTCGGTATATTTTGGATTAGTTAGATTTCAGGAGTCAGATGGCAGAATGGATGTAAACTAGTAACTTCAAACTTCAAACCAGCCAACTAAAAACATGTTGATCAAAACCCGCGGTATTATTTTTCGAGCTATAAAATACTCAGAAACGAGTATCATCGCGGATATATTTACTGAAGAGAAAGGGCTGAGATCTTATATTATTTCCGGTGTGCGGACTAAAAAAGCAAAAGTGAGCGCGAGTTTGCTTCAGGTCATGACTTTGGTTGATTTGGTGGCCTACTTTCGTGATGACAAAGATTTGCATCGTATAAAAGAGATAAAGGTTGATCTGGTCTATTCGTCTATACCATTTGATATTGTAAAAGGCGCGGTTGGTCTTTTCATGATTGAGTTAGCTCGCAAAACAATCCAGGAATCTGAAGAAAATAAAAAGCTGTTTACATTTTTATATGAGACATTTCGTTTGCTTGACACCACCCAAAATCCGGTTTATAACTTGCATCTTTCTTTTATGATCGAGCTTTCTGCTTTTTTGGGCTTTTTACCGGGAGGGGAATATGTTGATGAAACGTCTTTTTTTGATCTTGAAGAAGGAATTTTTGTAGATGAGGAGCCACATCATTTCCACTATTTGGATAAAAAACAAAGTAATTTGCTGAATCAGTTTTTGAATACTGTAATTTGGGAAAGCTACACGATAAAAATGGATCGTTTAAGTCGGAAAGAGCTTTTAAATAAGCTTTTATTATTTTATGGACTCCATGTCGAAAATTTTCAAAAAATTAATGCTCATGAAATATTAGAAGTGGTTTTGGAAGGGTAACTTTTTATCTGACATGAGCTAAACTTATTTATAAAATTGAAAATATTAAGAATCCCATGCACGTTTCCTTAGGCAAATACTCTAGTTTGTAAACCTATGTACGATAAAGAGCAACACCCGGAAAAAAAATCAATCCTTGAGTCTGCTTCGGAACTCTTCCAAATATGGAAAGAGAAACTTATCGTTTTTAATAAAAATTATCCCAAAACAGCCCTTGTTTTAAAGGTAGGTGGTGGATTGGGAGTCGCCAGCTTGGTTTTTATTTTTGGCTTGTGGCTATTGGTCTTTGCAGGTGCATTTGGGAAGTTGCCTTCTGCCTCTGATCTAAAAAATATTCATAATCACACTGCTTCCGAAATATATGCAACAGATGGCGTTTTGCTTGGCAAATATTATATCGAAAACCGAATCAATGTTGACTATGAGGATATTTCTCCAGATATCATAAATGCATTGATCGCTACGGAGGATGCACGTTTTTTTGAACATAGCGGCATTGATCTTCGAAGCTGGGTAAGGGTATTTGTTAAAACGATTTTGATGAGAAAACAATCTGCCGGCGGAGGCAGTACGCTTAGTCAGCAACTTGCTAAAAATTTGTATCCCCGAAAAGAATATATGTTTTTCACGGTGCCAATCATCAAGATCAAAGAAATGATCATTGCCAGAAGACTGGAGAGGGTTTATAGTAAAGATGAACTCATTAATTTATACTTGAATACAGTACCATTTGGTGGCAGTATGTATGGAGTTCAGGTAGCTGCCGGACAACTTTTTAACAAGACAGCCAAAGATATTGAAATACAAAACGCAGCAGTTTTGGTTGGAATGTTAAAGGCTAATACTTCTTACAATCCTGTAAAAAACCCCGAAAGATCACTTGGCAGACGTAACACTGTTCTCAGCCAAATGGAAAAATACGGCTACGTTTCAAAAGAGGTCTTTGACTCTCTGAAAGCTCTTCCGCTCGAAGTAGATTATCGTAGAGAAAGTAATAATGAAGGATTGGCGACTTATTTAAGAGAACAGCTTCGGCTTGAGCTGGAAACTTTGATAAAGGATTATAAAAAACCAGATGGTAAGCCATACAATATTTACACCGATGGTCTGAAAATTTATACCACTGTACATTCAAAGATGCAAGACTATGCAGAGCAGGCTGTGGGAGAGCAAATGAAAGAATTGCAAAAAACATTTGATAAACATTGGAAGGGCAAAAAACCATGGGGAAATGATGAGATCATTGTAAAAGAAATGCAACAATCGGTTCGATATAGGTCATTGAAAACCAAAGGTTTTACCGATCAGGAGATTGACACCATTTTCAACAGGCCGATTAATATGACCATCTTCACCTGGCAAGGAGATGAAGTCAAAAAAATGAGCCCGCTTGACTCCATCAAATATTATTACTGTTTGTTGAACGCAGGATTTTTAGTCATGGAACCGCGAACCGGAGCAATCAGAGCCTGGGTTGGAGGCATTGACCATCAATATTTTAAATATGACCACATTCGTTCTACACGACAGGTTGGCTCTGTTTTTAAACCCATTGTTTATGCAAATGCTTTAAGAAGCGGGATGGAACCATGTGATTATATTCCCAACGAACAAGTCGTTTATACACAATATGAGGACTGGGCACCTCGGAATGCTGATGGAATTTATGGCGGAGTGTATTCCATGGCAGGAGGTTTGACAAATTCTGTTAACACCATATCTGTAGATTTGATTATGCGGATGGGCATGGACTCGGTTATCCAATTGGCTCACGAAATGGGTTTTACAAATAAAGTACCCAAAGGACCTGCGATTGCTCTTGGAGCAGTTGACGGCTCGCTGATGGATATGGTTACCGTTTATGGAACACTTGCAAATCGTGGAGTCAGACCGAAGCCATATTATATTACACGGATTGAAACAACCAATGGTGATACGCTCGTTGAATTTGAAAACCCAAAACCTAATATAAGAGCGCTTCCCATCGATGAATCAGATATGATGATTAAAATGATGCAATCTGTCGTTGATAGTGGAACGGCGAAACGATTGAGGTACATTCACGGTTTGTACAATGATATTGCAGGAAAAACAGGGACTACTCAATCCCATGCTGACGGATGGTTTGTGGGTTTTACGCCAAATCTGGTTGCAGGAGCATGGGTAGGAGCAGAGTCTCCAAGAATTCGTTTTCGATCGCTTAGTTTAGGTCAGGGAGCTAATACAGCACTACCAATTTGGGGGCTTTTTATGAAAAAACTGTACAGTGATCCTGATTTTAAAAAGCTCAGGTACGCTTCTTTTACCGAACCTTCCCCCGAAGTTTTGGAACGATTGGATTGTTTGCCCTATCTCGAAGAGATGCCGGATCTCGATAGTCTGAATCTGCTGGATGGCTTTAATGCTGAAATGGAGAAGTTATTTGAATCTATTTTTAAAAAGAACAAAGACATCAATATCAGTCCTGGTAATGGGGACCGGCAACAATCTGAGGCTGAGCGAAAAGCGCAGGAAAAATCCGAAGCCATTCGAGAACACAATGAAAAACTCGAAAAGAAAAGAGAAAGGCAAAAGAAACGACAGGAATTCTGGGACAACTTGAGGAAAAAGAAAAATTAGCAAATTCCTGCTTCTTTGTAATAATTACATCAGCTTTTCTTTTAAAAACTTCAACGCCATTGCATTTGCTTCTTGAGCTGAAGCTTCTTCATAACGAGGGCTGCTCGGATTGGCGAAAGCGTGTTCAGCATCAAATTGTTTTGTTGTAACTTTCTTTCCGGTAGCTTTCATGATCGCTTCAAAATTATCAACCACTTCCGGTGTTATCCAGGCATCTTTTTTAGCAAAAAGGCCCAAAACTTCTGCTTTTAAATTGACTAATTGATCTGCTTTTTGTACGGGCATGCCATAATAAATAACACAACCTATGCCTTGATCGCCCGCTAAAATGGAAGACTTTAAAGACCATCCGCCACCAAAACACCATCCGATTGAAGCAACTTTTGCTTCTTTCCCTGCATGTGCCAACGCGCCATTTACAATAGCATTAGCACGTTCTTCAGTGACCATATTCATAAATTTTTCGGCATCTTCGCGAGTGGTTGCAACATTTCCATCATACATATCCAATGCCATGACATTGACGTTTCCTAATTCTTCAAAAAGCCTTTCCGCTTCCTTTTTAATATGGTCATTGAGTCCCCACCATTCATGGATGACGAAAAGGAATTTATTTGATGCTTCGGTTGCCTTCAAAAAATAAGCGCTGGCCATTTTTCCGTCAGGAGTATTATAAGTTATCGCTTTACCTTTTTCAATCAAGTTAAGGGTATCTGGAATTTCATGCGCATTTGCAAATTTTCCATCTTTTGTAAACTGAGCCATATTGTCAGCTGAAGTATCGTTGTTTTCCTGAGAATTATTACAAGCTGTAAAAAAGATAAATAAAAAGAGGCTTGAAAGAAGAAGGCGAATGTTTTTCATGTTTTCGATTTTAGGTAAAGTGTGTTATAAAACTACAATAAACCTGATTGAAACCGAACTACTTTTAAAAATAATCGTTCAAAACCTTACGTAAAAATTCAGCTATTCTGAAGCAATTTGCATTACCTTTGCGGCGGAAAGTTAAATCATTTTAATCCTTTAATATGGAGACTACGATCAAATCAACGATGGATTTTAAAAAAGGTAAACTGAGCAATAAAAAATTGATTGAGTTGTATCAACAACTTTTAAAACCTCGGATGATCGAGGAAAAAATGCTCATTTTGTTGCGGCAGGGAAAAATCAGCAAATGGTTTTCAGGAATTGGACAGGAAGCGATTTCGGTGGGAGCAACTGCTGCTTTATTACAAGAGGAGTTTGTATTTACAATGCATCGTAATTTGGGTGTTTTCACTACCCGAGAAATTCCTCTTGAAAGATTATTTTGCCAATGGCAGGGAAAAGCAATGGGTTTTACGAAAGGGCGCGACCGATCATTCCATTTTGGAGCGAAAGATTACAATATCGTCGGGATGATTTCTCATCTTGGGCCACAATTGTCTTTGGCTGCGGGAGTAGCTTTGGCGAATAAGCTGGGAAAAGAAAAGCAGGTTTCATTAGCTTTTACAGGAGAAGGAGGAACCAGTCAGGGTGAATTTCATGAAGCGCTGAATGTAGCTGCCGTTTGGCAGTTACCGGTCATATTTGTGATTGAAAATAACGGTTATGGTTTGTCAACACCAACTTCAGAGCAGTACCGTTGTGAAAATTTAGCTGACCGTGCAATCGGTTACGGTATGCGTTCTATGATCATTGACGGGAACAATATTTTGGAGGTTTATAATACCGTTTCAAAACTAGCTGCAGAACTGCGGAAAAATCCTGAACCTGTTCTATTAGAATGCCGAACTTTTAGAATGCGCGGCCACGAAGAAGCATCGGGAACAAAATATGTTCCGACAGAATTGATGGAGACTTGGGCAAAAAAAGACCCAATCAATAACTTTGAATCCTTTTTGAATGAAGAGAATATTTTAACAGAAGAAAAAATTGAGAGCCTTCGTAAACAATACAAAAATGAAATTGACAATGCATTGGAAGTTGCAGCCAATCAACCCAAGATAAGTTCATCTGAAGAATTAGAACTGGAAGATGTTTATGCACCATTTAGTCAAAAGGTCATCGACCCAAAGTCTTCAAAAGTTACTGAAAAACGATTTGTTGATGCTGTTTCAGACGGATTAAGACAAGCTATGCGAAAGCACAAAAACCTTGTTTTGATGGGCCAGGATATTGCAGAGTATGGTGGCGTTTTTAAAATAACAGATGGTTTCGTTGAGGAATTTGGCCTTGAAAGAGTTCGAAATACACCGCTTTGTGAAAGTGCGATCGTTGGAATTGGTTTGGGTTTGAGTTTAAAAGGGCGGAAGTCCATGATCGAAATGCAATTTGCCGATTTTGTGACTTGTGGTTTTAATCAAATTATAAACAATCTGGCAAAATTATATTATCGCTGGGGTGCGAATGCTGATGTCGTCATTCGGATGCCTTGCGGTGGTGGAGTAGGAGCGGGGCCTTTTCATTCTCAAAGCAACGAAGCTTGGTTTGCACATACACCGGGGCTGAAAGTGTTGTATCCTTCCAATGCTCATGATGCAAAAGGCATGTTGCTTGCGGCTTTCGAAGACCCAAATCCGGTGATGTATTTTGAACACAAAGGACTTTACCGAAGCATCTCAGAAGAGATTCCGGATGATTATTATACTATCGAAATTGGTAAAGCGAAAACGGTTAGAGAAGGGACTCAGGTTTCAATTATCACTTATGGAATGGGAGTGCATTGGGCCAAAAAAATTGTTGAAGAAGAAGGCATTGATGCAGAAATAATTGATTTGCGTACATTGCTACCGTTAGATTTTGATGCCATTTCAGAAACTGTTAGAAAGACAGGAAGAGTGATCGTTTTGCATGAAGACACTTTATTTGGTGGAATTGGCGGCGAGATTTCAGCATATATTTCTGAACACCTGTTTGAATACCTTGATGCTCCGGTGATGCGCTGCGCCAGTTTAGATACACCGGTTCCTTTTGCTTCGGTTTTAGAACAAAAATTTCTTCCTGTCGAAAGATTTAAAGAAAAATTGCAGGAATTACTTCAATATTAAAAATGCGTAAAATGACAATAACTGCTAAATGCATTTGATAAGATTTTGTAATTTAGCAGTTCAAAAAATTAACAATTATAATTAATGAATTTAGAAGAATATGTAGCAGTTAGCGGGATGTCAGGATTGTTCCGCTTGGTAGCAAATCGAAATAACGGGTTAGTTGTAGCTGATCTTGATTCTGGAAAAAGTAAATTCGCTCCTTCGCGTAAGCATCAGTTTACTCCTTTGGCTTCTATTGGTATTTATACCGAAACGGATACGGAAGAACTTTCAGCTATTTTTGCAACGATGCTGAACCAATTAGAATCAAATCCTCCGGTTTCAGCCAAAGCTTCAGCCGAAGATGTTGCGGAATATTTTAGCAAAATTTTACCCGAATTTGATCGGGATCGAGTGAACATCAGTGACATTAGAAAAGTTATTAAGTGGTTTAATTTTCTAAATGAACGCGATTTATTATCTTTAGTCGAAGAGGAAAAGGAAAAAGAAGAAACAGTAAAAGAAGAGAAAACAAAAGAAGCCTAACAAGCTTAAAGGAGTTGTAAAAGATTAGGGAAATCACCAACTCCAAGCCCATTGATTTAAATGACTTTCAAAGTCATTTAAAGTGAGAAAACAAAAAACATACTATGAGTGTCCTTTCTGTACCTGAACCCAGGAAAAGAGAATTCTTGCCTGAGGAGTTCAAAGTAACTGTGTGGTCAAGGCTTAAGCCTTATTTCAACGAGTTACTCCACCGATCTATCTCTTCCATTTCTGAATTGGAACAATGGATTTTTGATTGGAACGAGTTAAATGCCTTGGTTCAGGAAGATGTAAATTGGCGCTATATCCACTTTAGTGCAAACACCACTGATGAAAGGGCAGGGGAATCTTATAATTATGTTGTCCAGCAGATCCTTCCTAAAGTTACAAAATCAAATCACCAGCTTAACCAAAAGCTTTTTGATACGCCAATTTATAAACAGCTTGATGCTAAAAAGTATTCGATCTTTCTGCGGGAGATTAAAAATACGATGGATTTATATAATGAATCTAACGTTGCGCTCCAATCTGAAATAAAAATTCATTCGAAAGAATATGGAAAACTGAGGTCTCAAATGTTGGTCGATGTGGCAGGTAACAGTTACACTATTCAGGAAGCCAATAATTTTTTGTTGGAACCTGAACGTGACTTGCGAGAGCACGCTTTTCGTAGCATATCTCAACGATTAAACAAAGATTCCGAACGGTTAAATGTTCTTTTCAATGAGTTGTTGGCTTCACGCCACCAACTGGCTCTAAATGCAGGATTCGAAAACTATCGGGATTATAAATTTAAGGCATTGGGTCGCTTCGATTATACAATTGAAGATTGTTCTAAATTTCATAAAAGTATAAAGAAAGAGGTTGTACCCTTGCTCGGAGATTTGTATAAAATTCGTCAAAAATCGCTTAAAGTCGATGAACTTCGCCCTTGGGATTTAAATGTAAATATTGATGAGAAAACTCCTTTAAAACCTTTTAAAGATACCGATGAGTTAATTGAAAAGTCGATTGAATGTTTGTCGGAGATAGATCCTTTTTTTGGAGAATGCCTTGGTGTGATGAAAAAAATTGGTCATCTGGATCTAAATGCTCGTGAAGGGAAAAGGCCCGGAGGGTACAACATGCCTCTGCCATTGTCAGGTGTCCCGTTTGTTTTTATGAATGCAACATATTCGGTAAAGGATGTGACTATTCTTGCTCATGAAAGCGGTCATGCGATCCACTCAATTTATACCAAAAACTTTAAATTAAACAGCGCCAAAAGAACACCTAAAGAAGTTGCTGAATTGGCTGCTATGACGATGGAGTTGTTGGCAATGGAACATTGGGAAGTGTTTTTTGAAAAGCCGTTAGCATTCAAAGAGGCGAGGCTCCAACAATTAGAAAGAATATTTTATTCGTTGACCTGGATCGCTTTAATCGACAAATTTCAGCACTGGATTTATACCAATCCAGGGCATTCTGATGAAGATAGAAAAGAAGTTTGGGTGAAATTATTCCGCGAGTTCAGGCCTGAAGCTGTAAATTATGAAGGCCTTGAACAATTTGTGGAGTATTTGTGGCAAAAACAATTACATATTTTTGAAGCCCCTTTTTATTTTATAGAATATGGTTTTGCCCAGTTGGGAGCCATTGCGATTTGGAAACAATATCGGGAAGACCCGAAAAAAGCGCTTAAAAATTTTAAAAAGGCACTTCAACTCGGTTACACAAAAACAATTCCCGAAACTTATGAAAGAGCGGGGATTCAATTTGATTTTTCCCAGAACTACGTCAAAGCACTAGCTTCATACCTCAGAGAGGAAATTGGAAACTGTCTTTTTGATGTCTGAGTAGGTAAAATATTTATTCTTTTCTAAAAATCAGTTTTTCTAACTAAGATCTAATCTTATTGAGACTTTCATTTTAATGTGAAAAGGGAAGAATGTTTTTGTAATCAATTATGGATGTCTCATGAGTTTTAATACTAGAATTATATCTTTGTAGGAATTTTAAATCATGAAATTTTAAGATCGAGAAGCCTATGTATAATGGCAAAAAAGTAATTGTAGTTCTTCCTGCATATAATGCTGCATTGACGCTGGAAAAAACGTATAATGAAATTCCTTTTGACCTTGTTGACGAAGTAATCCTTTGTGATGATGCCAGTAAAGACAACACTTCGGAATTGGCAAAAAATATCGGAATTAAGCACGTGATTCGGCATGAGCAAAATAAAGGATATGGCGGCAATCAAAAAAGCCTTTATAACAAAGCTTTGGAATTGGGCGGAGATATCGTAATCATGTTGCATCCTGATTATCAGTACACCCCCAAATTGATTCCGGCAATGGTTAATATCATTGGCGATGATTTATATCCGGTGGTTTTAGGATCGAGAATTTTAGGGAAGGGAGCGTTGAAAGGTGGAATGCCGCTTTACAAATATATCGCCAACAGAATGTTGACCTTCACCCAAAATTTATTGAATAATTACAAGCTTTCTGAATACCACACTGGATATAGATCGTTTAGCAAAGAAGTGCTGGAAGCCATAAATTTTAATCAAAATTCCGATGATTTTGTATTTGATAATGAAATGCTTTCTCAAATTATTTATGCAGGATTTGAGATTGCAGAAGTGACTTGTCCAACAAAGTATTTTGAAGAAGCTTCCTCAATTAATTTTTCCAGGAGTTCGAAATATGGATTAGGTGTTTTGCGGGTTTCGGTCAGCCACTTTCTGCAGCGGCTTGGTGTTGCCAAGTTTAAAATGTACAAAAAGCCACAACCAGAATTGGCTCAGGAATGAATCAATAAAAATTCAATAGCTTTTCTTTATGGTTATTGACGGGTCTATTCTTCTTCTATCAAATTGAGCGCCTTCCGTCCAATAAAAATCGCAGCTAATAAGAGGGTGTATGTGAGTGTTGCAGTCATAATTCCGTGTGCAAAGATAAATTTTTCTTTGGAAATCTTCGAAAGATATATTTATAACGATTTATTAAAATAAGTGTTGTTTACTATTTTGGTGTAATGACAGAAATAGACATAACTAAGTTGGACGATGCAGATTTAAAGGTTTTTCTTGACAATTGTGTTGAGCGATTTAATCAACCAGACTTCATTAAAAATGATCCGATAGGTATTCCTCACCAATTTAAAATTCTTCAGGATATTGAGATTATAGGTTTTTGGGTTGCAATGCTTTCCTGGGGCCAACGGAAAACGATTATTGCTAAATCGCAAGAATTGATAGATCTGATGGGTGGGAAACCTTATGAGTTTATTGTCAATCACCGCGAAAAAGAAAGAAAGGCATTTTTAAATTTCAAACACCGCACTTTTCAAGCTACGGATACACTTTACTTTTTGGAATTTTTACAACAATATTATCGTAATAATGAATCTTTAGAGAGTGCTTTTTCCAGACATCTGAGCCAAGATGACCTTTCAACTAAAAAAGCAATCAGTGGATTTCATGAACTTTTTTTCGGTTTGCCAGATGCTCCGGCCAGAACCCGAAAGCATATAGCCAACCCCTCCCGAAACTCTTCCTGTAAGCGATTAAATATGTTTTTGCGATGGATGGTGAGACAGGACAATAAGGGTGTTGATTTTGGATTGTGGCAGAAAATAAAACCTGCTCAGTTAATGATCCCTCTTGATGTTCATGTAGAGAGGATAGGGCGTCGGTTAAATTTATTGGATCGAAAACAGCGGGACTGGAAAGCGGTTGAAGAATTGACGGAGAACCTTCGGCGTTTTGATCCCGAAGATCCGGTAAAATATGATTTTGCTCTATTTGGGTTGGGTGTTTTGGAAGGAAGTGCTGGTATTGAAAACAGAAAAAGCGATGCCTAAACTTAAACATCGCTTTTAAAATATTATAAATAGATCTATTCTTTGTCGAATCTTAACTCCTGGATAATATGTTTTCCATTGGCAACTTTCATGTAAACATAAACTCTAAAAGTATCACCACTAGCTTTCAGGTTTCCAATGGTGTATTGAGAATCCTTTCCTTTTGAAATACCTTGGTGTACTTGATTGTAAGAGCTAACTTTATGTTGAGCAAAAAAGTTTTTTACGATTTGCTTGGCTTCTGCTTTGCCATATTGATCCTCTTTATCCATAACTGCAATTTCAACACTTTCATCAAAGTATTGAGCAAGCCCATCAGCATTGCCATTGCTAATTGCCTTGGATATTTCACTAAGATTATCCTGTGCCATGGCAAGTGTAGAGCCGATTAAAAGAATGAGCAATAAATTTTTCATGGTTTATAGATTTTTATTTAATGGTCCAAATTCAAGCCTTATGAATCTGTAAGTGTAAAACTAACTGATATATAATGGCGTGTCAAGGAAATTATTAAGAAATGTTGATATTTAGGTATCTGACAATAATAGTTTTTATAAATTATATTTTATATAATTTATTTTAACCTGAAATATAGGTGTTTGCAATGTTTGTGATGATCATCTTCGAAGGCCCTGACAGTAATAAGAAACGCTTTAAAATTGTGTTAAATTATGCCTTAAACGTTAAAAAGTTGTGTTTTTAACTATTGAAACAAATCGACAAACTTGTTGTTGAATTGATAAATAAGCCATTTGCGCCCAGATTAGGCAATTCTATTTTAAAAAAGTAATTTTGTCCTTTTTACAGGATTTTATTTTCGGTTGATAAAGAAAAATAATGAATACACGTAAGGCAATTTTAATAATATTAGACGGGTGGGGGCATGGAAAAGACCCGAAGGTGAGTGCAATAGCGCAAGCAAACACACCTTTTGTGGACAGTTTATACAAAAAGTATCCTAATACTGAGTTAATAACGCATGGCAGAGATGTCGGACTTCCTGATGGCCAAATGGGAAATTCAGAAGTTGGGCATTTGAATATCGGAGCAGGAAGAGTTGTTTATCAGGAGTTGGCAAGAATAAATAACGCAATTGAAGACAGGTCTTTGCATACAAATCCAACTTTGATCAAATCATTGCAATATGCCAAGTCTAATAATAAAGCGGTTCATTTGTTCGGTCTTGTTTCAGATGGTGGCGTACATTCCCACATTAATCATTTGAAGGCACTTTGCGATATTACTCAGGAGCAGGGCTTGCAAAAAGTTTTCATTCATGCATTTACTGATGGGAGAGATGTTGATCCAAAAAGCGGGATTAGGTTTATCGAAGAAATTTCAAATCATATCAAAAACCAACACATAGCCTTAGCAAGCGTTATTGGTCGTTATTATTCAATGGATCGAGATAAGCGTTGGGAGCGTGTAAAATTAGCCTATGATTTAATGGTGAAAGGGATAGGGGAGTCTTCAACAGATATTTTTAAAAGTATAAAAGAGAGTTATGCAGAAGGGATAACCGATGAATTTATTAAACCAATTGTACATGTGAACGACAAAGGGGAGCCCATTGCCACAATTGAAGACGGAGATGTAGTGATTTCTTTTAATTTTAGAACGGACAGACCTCGTGAAATTACTACTGTTTTGTCCCAAAAGGATATGCCTGAATTTGGTATGAAGAAACTCGATCTTCGTTGTGTAACGATGACACAATATGATGAGACTTATAAAAATATTGATATTCTTTTTTCAAAAGATAACTTAATTAATACTTTTGGAGAGGTCATTTCAAAAGCTGGAAAAACTCAGGCCCGTATTGCTGAAACAGAGAAATATCCTCACGTTACTTTTTTCTTTTCCGGCGGAAGGGAAGTTGAGTTTAATGAAGAAAAACGAATAATGATTCCTTCTCCTAAAGTAGCGACTTATGACCTCCAACCGGAGATGAGTGCTTTGCAGGTTACGGATGCAATTATTAATGAAATAAAAGAAAACGAACCTGACTTTATTTGCCTTAATTTTGCGAATACCGATATGGTTGGTCATACGGGTGTTTTTGAGGCTGCAAAAAAAGCTGCGGAAGTCGTTGATAGCTGTCTTGAAAAACTGATTTCTGTTGCTTTACAATTTCATTACCAGGCAATTGTAATTGCTGATCATGGCAACTCCGATTATATGATTAACGAGGATGGAACGCCCAATACAGCGCACACCAAAAACCTGGTACCTTGTTTTTATATTTGCGAAAACCAAAATGGTGAAAAGTTGCATAATGGTAGGTTGGCAGATGTTGCTCCTACCTTATTGGCTATTATGGGGTTAGATGCTCCACAAGAAATGGATGGGAAATGTTTGATTTACAGAGAAAAAGAAACAGCGTGAAAAAATTAACGCAAATACTGCTTTTTATAAGCATCATTTTTTCATTTTCCAATTGCATTGAGGAAACTGCAGTAATTGTCAAGGAGCCTTCATTTTTTGATTTAAAAGATTATTTTAATACTCAACTCGAGACCCTTTCCAGCATTGAGAAGATTAAAAAAGCTACCATCATTGATGGTGAGCGGATTGAAAAAGTATTGGATTCTATTGATTTCCAGCTGGAATTAGGAGCATTTAAAGAGTCTGATATCAACAAGATAGCTTGGGTAGATAAATATCAGGTGGATAGTCTTTACGATGAAAAAGGGATGCTTAGAAAAGTAAATTATCATGCAACAGATGAAAAGTTACGCACTCAACAATTACTGGTTTCATTCAATCAAAATAGGGTAGATACTATTGATATTTTTAATAATTCCACGAGTAGTATTGCAAGTTTAAAGCAACAGTTACGATATATCCCTTCTTTTGGTTATTCAATTAGGAGCACTCAAAAAACTACTCTTTTTGAAGAACACGTTTTAACTGTGGATGTGGAGATTTTGAAGTGATATTGTTCTCAGAAGTGTTTTGAGAACTGATGATTTCCCCTTTTTCGTTATACAATGCAACAAGCACCCTTCTGTTGTATTTCCGTCCGAGAGGTGAATCTTTTCCATCTTGGTTGATATTCGATTTGACAGGAGCAGATTCTCCATATACGATTGCGTTGATTCGATATGCTGGGATACCTTTTGCAATCAGATAATTTCGAGTTGCTCTGGCTCGTCTGGTTGAAAGAGCAATATTGTATTCTGCGCTTCCTTTTGAGTCGGCGTGTCCTAAAATTTTTACTCTTAGATTCGGGTTTTCTAATAAAGCTTTATATAAAATATCTAACTTCTTCTGGGAATTTAGATCTAATACTGATTTATCAAATCCAAAAAAAATAGATTTCATCTGCAATATTTCCGTATCATCGCTTGAAAAAGTAGTGGTTTGAGAAACATAATGACATGGATCACCGCACAGTTTCATTTGTTCTTCAAAATCAACAACAAGTGCATTTGGAAACCCTCGATAAGCTAAAATTTTTACAACATTTTCAGCTTTTTTACGATTATCGTAAGTCTGTCGTAAGTAATAACGATAAATATTATTTTGATCAATATTCATGTAGACATCATTAACTCCGGCAAAAACGAAATGTGTGAATGGTGCTTTTTCTACGAATGCCGCTAATTGAATTTTAAATTCTTTCGCAGCCACACTGAGAGATAAAAGTAGGCTAGTGCAAAGCATAGTATACTTTATACGCATGGGATAAGTTCGGGTTTTGGGTTAAAAAATGATTCGTTTAAATGGTATTTTGATCAATGCGCTAAGGAATGTAATTTACATATTTTTTTATATTAAAATCAAGTGTAATATGTAAAAAATTACAATAAACAAAATTAACTTACAGAAACTAATTAGCATAGAAGGGCAAAAAAAAAGTCTTGTTACGGATGGTAACAAGACTTTAAAATATTGAGTTGGCAACGACTTACTCTCCCACCTTGCGGTAGTACCATCAGCGCTAAAGGGCTTAACTTCTCTGTTCGGAATGGGAAGAGGTGATCCCCTTTGCTATAGCCACCAACATATCTTCAATCCCGACTTATCGGGATAATATCTTTGACAAAAACCGGAGCGAGTAAATAAATTTTGGATTGAAAGCTCAAAAAGAGCGCTTATCCGTTCAGACTAATTCATAAATGATCAATGTGAACGAATGAGACTTTACCTTGTGATTGAAGTTTGTTTGTTTTTCCTATCTCTTTATTAAAAAAAATAAAAAAAAGAAGGAAGCATTCGGGTAATTAGTACTACTCGGCTTCATACATCACTGCACTTACACCTATAGCCTATCAACGTGGTCATCTTCCACGACCCTTTTAGTTCCGAAGAACAATGGAATACTCATCTCAGAGATGGCTTCGCGCTTAGATGCTTTCAGCGCTTATCCATACCGAACATAGCTACCCTGCGATGCAGCTGGCGCCACAACAGGTACACTAGAGGTTCGTCCAACACGGTCCTCTCGTACTAGTGTCAGACCTCTTCAATATTCCTACGCCCGCAACAGATAGGGACCGAACTGTCTTGCGACGTTCTGAACCCAGCTCGCGTGCCACTTTAATGGGCGAACAGCCCAACCCTTGGGACCTTCTCCAGCCCCAGGATGTGACGAGCCGACATCGAGGTGCCAAACCTCCCCGTCGATATGAGCTCTTGGGGGAGATCAGCCTGTTATCCCCGGAGTACCTTTTATCCTTTGAGCGATGGCCCTTCCATGCGGAACCACCGGATCACTTTAGCCTAGTTTCCTACCTGTTCGACCCGTCGGTCTCTCAGTCAAGCACCCTTATACTAATACGCTCTACGCATGATTACCAACCATGCTGAGGGCACCTTTGCGAGCCTCCGTTACTTTTTAGGAGGCGACCACCCCAGTCAAACTACCCACCACACACTGTCTCCTGTTTTCGCAGGATTAGGACCTAAATACATCAAGGGTGGTATTTCAAGGACAACTCCACGAACACTGGCGTGCCCGCTTCAAAGTCTCCCACCTATCCTACACATAATGTATTCAAGCCCAATGTGAAGCTGTAGTAAAGGTTCACGGGGTCTTTCCGTCCCGTTGCGGGTAATCGGCATCTTCACC
>CBDCPZ010000020.1:310000-449398 GCA_965220465.1 Saprospiraceae bacterium
GTAGGGTCGTGCATTTTGTAACGACTTCCAGCAGCTAAAAGGAGTTCACGAATAGCGTCAGGTGTTGCATCTGATACTTGAGAATAGGATTTAAGGCCTCCATTTTGAAGTATTTCCTCAATCTTTGGTCCTACTCCTTCAATTATTTTCAAATTGTCAGATGTATCATCACTATCTTTAGTTGCAGCTTTCTTTGGTGCTGTTTCCTTTTCTGCAGGAGCTTCTTTGACTTCAGGTTTCTTGACTTCTGCAACAGGTTTAGCCTTTGGCTTTGATTTAGGCTTAGGGCTATCCTCTTCTTTAAGTTGTTCTTTCAATTGAGAGAATGCTGCCATATCGCCAAGCGTAGTTCTTTCAACTTTTGATTGTTGATTTTGAACCGCTTTTTTAGTAGTTTGACGTGCTGCATCTTTTTCCTTTTTGACTGACTCGTCAGCTTCGCGGCGAATATCCTCAAGGTAGCGCATGTGAGAAACCAAGATTCGCTTATCGTCTCTGTTGAACTCAATAACTTTAACGGTCATTGTTTCATCAACATTAGCGAGTTTACCATCTTCTTTCTTCATATGTTTGATTGGAGCAAATGCTTCCAAACCATAAGGTAATTGAACGATTACTCCGCGATCATCTCGTCTGATAACTGTAGCTTCATGATAAGAACCGACTGGGAAAACACTTTCAAAAGTATCCCAAGGATTTTCTTCAACTTGTTTGTGGCCTAAAGAAAGTTTGCGGTTATCTTTATCAATTTCCAGTATAACGACTTCGATTTGATTTCCAACTTTAGTAAATTCAGAAGGATGGGAGAAACGTTTAGTCCATGAAAGGTCAGAAATGTGTACCATTCCACCAATACCTTCTTGAAGTTCAACAAAAACTCCATAAGGAGTTAGATTTTTGACTTCTCCGGAATGATGGCTTTCAACAGGGAATAATGTTTCAATTTCACTCCACGGATCCTGGCTTAGTTGTTTAACACTAAGCGACATTTTGCGATCTTCCCGGTCGATAGTTACAACCTTTGCTTCGTATTCTGTACCTAATTTAAAGTACTCACGAGCGTTGATTGGTTGGTTGCTCCAGGTAACTTCAGAAACGTGGATTAGTCCTTCGACACCTGGGTTGATTTCCAGGAATGCACCATAATCTTCAATATTTACAATCTTTCCTTTTACAATAGCACCTTCTTTAATGGATTCGTCCAATACCTCCCAAGGGTGTGGTTGTAATTGTTTTAAACCTAGAGAAATACGTTTTTTGTTTTCATCAAAATCAAGAACAACAACATTGATCTTCTGATTAAGTGCAAGTATTTCTGATGGATGATTGATGCGGCCCCATGAAATATCAGTGATGTACAACAATCCGTCAACGCCACCCAAATCAAGGAATGCACCAAAGTCAGTAATGTTTTTAACTAAACCTTCAAGCACCTGACCTTTTTCAAGACCACCAATGATTGCTTCTCTTTGATCAGCAAGATCACTTTCTATAAGTGCTTTGTGTGAAACAACTGCGTTTTTGATTTGCTCATTGATCTTAACAACTCTAAACTCCATTGTCTTGCCCACATATGCATCGTAATCAATGATTGGTTTGATGTCAATCTGCGAACCTGGAAGGAATGTTTCTAATCCTGAAGTATCAACGATAAGCCCACCTTTGGTTTTGCTTACCACTGTACCTTTTATAATAGTACCATTTTCGAATGAGTCAACTATGCTTTCCCAAGCTCTAAGCAATTTCGCTTTACGACGAGACAAAATCAATTGACCGCGCATGTCTTCTTGTTGCTCTACGTAAACATCTACTTTGTCCCCTATTTTTAAATCCGGAAAATCACGAAATTCAGAAACAGGTAATAAGCCATCTGACTTATAATTAATATCTAAAACCACATCATTGCTATTGATTGCTGAAACAGTAGCGGCTACTATTTCGCCTTCCATGACAGCAGAAAGTGTGGATTCGTATTGCTTTAAGTAGGCCTCAATTTCAGACTCTGTATAAGGTAGACCGTGCTTTTTACTGATGGACCAATCAAAATCATCATGTGGAGATTTTAATTGTTCTTCAGTGTTATCTTCAACTAGTTCTTGAACAGCAATTTCTTCAATTGAAGTGTCGTCTTCTGTGGATTGGTTAGCAGACTCTTTGGACACATTGTCTGGAGTTTGCTTTTCGTTTTCTAGATCTTTTTCGTCTTTCATCTAAAAAATCGATTGATTTGTAGCCTGTGTCAATTACCCTAAATCCTTAGTAATAAAGAGATTATGTGACAATATTAACAGACGAGGTTAATAAATAAAATTTTAGCGGCACAAAGGTACGTCTTTTTTATTGTAGAAAGAAGCAAATTTGTTGAAAATAAATAGTTCTTGGTTTACTAAAAAGGTAGGTTGAATGGAATAAAAGCTAAGTTATAACACATTTTTTTATATCACTTTTGAATTCAACCTTAAAATCTGAGAATAAAAAGTAACTGGTGAGTTCTAAGGCAGCGATTTTTTTGTAAATTTAGCCACATTAAATATTTTTAAAATATAAGCTTTTAAAAACATGAATGAACCCAGACCTTGGTTGAAGAATTACCCGAATGGCGTTCCCGCAAATATTGACCCCGATGCTTATTGTAGTCTTGTAGAACTATTTGAAGAAACTTTTGAAAAGTATCGCAAAAAACCTGCTTTTTCCTGCATGGGAAAAGAAATGACCTTTGATCAACTGGATAAACGATCAAAAATATTTGGTGCATATTTGCGTTCTCGTGGCTTGCAACCTGGTGATAAAATTGCGCTGATGATGCCAAATATGTTGCAGTATCCGATTGCTTTATTCGGCGCTTTGAGAGCAGGTTTGGTGGTTGTAAATATCAATCCGTTGTATACTCCTCGTGAAATGTTGCATCAGATCTCAGACTCCGGAGCCAAGGCAATTGTGATCGCCGAAAACTTTGCGGCTAATCTTGAAAAAATAATCGGTGAAACTGAAATCAAAACTGTCATTATAACAAGTATTGGTGAGTTGTTAGGATTTTTCAAAGGGATGCTTGTCAATTTTGTGGTTCGTTATATAAAACGAATGGTGCCCAAATATAACATTCCTAACACGGTGGGTTTTAAAGAAGCGTTAAGTCAAGGGAAAAAATTTACTTTGGATGCTCATAAAGGCAATCCTGATGATGTCATTTTGCTTCAATATACAGGAGGAACTACCGGTGTTTCGAAAGGAGCAATGCTGACCAATCGTAACCTGGTTGCGAATATGGAACAGATCAGAGCCATGGTAATGCCTTTTTTGAAAGAAGGTGAAGAAATTGCTCTTTCCCCTTTGCCAATGTACCACATTTTTGCATTTTCCGTCAATTGCCTGGCATTGATGAGTATGGGAACACTGAATGTTTTGGTGGTCAATGCAAGGGATTTGGGGTCAATTGTAAAAGAATTTAAAGCTTATCCGATTAGCTTGCTGACTGGTGTAAACACCCTTTTTAATGGACTGATTCATAATGATAAATTTCAAAAACTGGATTTCAGACATTTAAAA
Organism: Saprospiraceae bacterium; assembly: GCA_965220465.1. Lineage (GTDB taxonomy): Bacteria > Bacteroidota > Bacteroidia > Chitinophagales > Saprospiraceae > JAHDHW01. The sequence goes on from CBDCPZ010000020.1 coordinate 313,547, forward strand.
GTAACCGTTGGTGGTGGTATGGCTGTTCAGCGCCCGGTTGCAGAAAAGTGGCAGCAGGTTACAGGTTGTTACCTTTGTGAAGGATATGGTATGACTGAATCTTCGCCAGTTGCAACAATTAATCCACTCGATGGAACCGGTAGGATCGGAACAATAGGAATTCCGATTTCGTCCACAGAATTAAGAATTGTTGATGAAAATGGAAATCCTTTGGAGCCAGGAGAGATTGGAGAAATTCAGATAAAAGGCCCTCAGGTAATGAAAGGGTATTATAATCGTCCCGATGAGACGGCCAAAACAATCACGGCAGATGGCTGGTTGTTTACCGGGGATATTGGTAAAATGTCGATCGATGGTTTTTTTGAAATCGTAGATAGGAAAAAAGATATGATTTTGGTTTCCGGTTTCAATGTTTTTCCGAATGAAATCGAAGATGTAGTAGCCGCACACGATAAAGTTTTAGAAGTAGCAGCTATCGGTATTCCTGATGAGAAATCCGGTGAAGTGGTGAAAATTTTTGTGGTAAAAAAAGACAAATCGCTTTCCGAAAAAGAACTGATAGAATATTGCAGGGAAAATCTGACTGGATACAAAGTTCCTAAACAAATTGAGTTTCGAAAAGAATTGCCAAAAACGAATGTTGGAAAAATTTTACGACGAGCTTTGAAAGAAGAACTTACCAAATAAACAAAAAAAAGCCACCCAATCGGATGGCTTTTTTGATTTAACAAATCTATTTCTTCAATGCATCTCTTATCTCTTTCAAGAGGTCAATTTCAGAAGGGCCAGGGTCTGGTTCAGGAGCTGCTTCAACAGGTTTTTTCGTTTTGTTGTATGCCTTTACGATCATAAACAAGACAAAACCAACAATAATTAAATTAATAATTGAGTTGATCCAGGCGCCATAACGGATGGCATTTTCAGGTGTAGCAACAGTAGTTCCATCTTCTGCCATAACTGCTGGGGATAAAACATATTTCATCTCTGCGAAATCCACTCCGGCTGAAAAATGGCCGACAAAAGGCATTACAATGTCGTTGACGAATCCGTTTACGACTAAGCCGACAGCCCCGGCTAAAATAACAGCAACGGCAAAATCAACAACGTTGCCGGTCATGATAAAATCTTTAAATTCTTTAAACATAATAGTTTGTTGTTTAAGTTTAAAAATGGTTTTGATGCTTTATTTAGACGGAATATAGTAAAAAGGTGTCACATGCTTGAAAATAAACTAAAATATTAAAAGCCAGCCTAAGTAAATAAAATAGGCTGGCTTTAAAAAAACAAATGTTATCGAAAAAGAATTAAGCTACGCCTGCATCTTTTCTTATCTTGTTAAGCGCAGAACCTGCCTTTACCCAATCAATTTGAGCCTGATTGTAAGTATGTGCTACTTCAAATTTTTCTTTCTTTCCGTCAGCATGTTTTAGTTGGATAGTCAGGTTTTTACCTGGGGTGAAATCTTTGAAGTCTAAAATGTCAATCAGGTCGTCCTGACGCACTTTGTCATAATCTTTTGGGTTCACAAAAGTGAGTGCCAACATTCCCTGTTTTTTCAAATTTGTTTCATGAATCCGTGCAAAAGATTTTACAACAACCGCATTGACTCCTAAAAAGCGAGGCTCCATTGCCGCATGTTCGCGAGAAGATCCTTCACCAAGGTTTTCTTCACCGAAGATAATTGTTCCAATCCCTTGTTTTTGGTAAAACTTAGCTGAATCGGGAACCTTCATGTATTTTCCTTTTTCAACATTAAAGACATTGTTTGTTTCACCGTTAAAATAGTTGATAGCACCGATGTAACAATTGTCTGAAATGTTTTGCAAATGGCCGCGATAAGTCAACCAAGGGCCAGCCATCGAAATATGATCAGTCGTGCATTTACCTTTTGGTTTAATGAGCAATCTCATTCCTTTGAGCGAATCTTGTGTAATTGGTTCAAAGGGCTTCAACAATTGCAGGCGTTTAGATTTTTTATCAACTTTAACTACGATCTTGCTTCCATCTTCAGCGGGAGCATTAAATCCAGCGTCTTTTACGTCAAACCCTTTTTTGGGTAATTCAACTCCTTTAGGTGGGCTGAGTTTTACCTTTTTACCATCTTCAGTCACCAATTTATCCGTCAAAGGATTGAAGGTCAAAGTTCCTGCGATAGCCAAAGCAGTTACGATTTCCGGAGAGGCAACGAAAGCGTGTGTTTGTGGATTTCCATCATTTCTTTTTGAAAAGTTTCGGTTAAACGAAGTGATGATGGAATTTTTACGGCTTGGATCATCAGTATGACGAGCCCATTGACCGATGCATGGTCCACAGGCATTTGCCAGTACCATCCCACCAATTTTTTCAAAAGATTCCAATTGTCCGTCTCGTTCAACGGTAAAACGAATTTGTTCGGAACCAGGTGTTACTGTAAATTCAGATTTGAATTTCAAGTTCTTTTTAGCTGCTTGCTTTGCTAATGAGGACGCACGATCCAAATCTTCGTAGGAAGAGTTGGTACAGGATCCGATCAAACCAACTTCCAGTTTTTCAGGGTAACCATTTTTGCGAACTGCTTCCGCAAATTTTGAAATCGGCCAAGCTAAATCCGGCGTGTAAGGCCCATTGACATGTGGCTCCAGTTTGGAAAGATCAATGTGGATAACCTGATCAAAATATTTTTCAGGATCAGCATAACATTCAGCGTCACCGTTTAAGTGTTCTTTGACTTTATCCGCCAACTTTGCAACATCAGCACGGTCAGTTGCTTTTAAGTAATCACTCATTGAATTATCGTAACCAAAAGTTGAAGTTGTTGCTCCGATTTCAGCGCCCATATTACAAATGGTTCCTTTTCCTGTACAACTCAATCTTTTCGCCCCTGGGCCAAAATATTCTACAATTGCTCCGGTTCCCCCTTTTACCGTCAAAATACCGGCAACTTTTAAAATAACATCCTTTGAAGAAGTCCAGCCATTTAAAGAACCAGTCAATTTAACTCCGATTAGTTTTGGCATTTTTAGTTCCCAAGGCATTCCTGCCATTACGTCAACAGCATCTGCTCCTCCCACTCCTATCGCAACCATTCCGAGTCCGCCACCATTTGGCGTGTGCGAATCAGTACCTATCATCATCCCACCGGGGAAAGCGTAATTTTCCAAAACGATCTGATGAATAATTCCTGCTCCGGGTTTCCAAAAACCAATTCCGTATTTATTGGAAATGGAATCCAGAAAATCATAGACTTCGGAGTTGATATCCAGCGCAGTTTTCATATCTTTTATAGCACCAACTTCCGCCTGAATCAGGTGATCACAATGGACGGTTGAAGGAACGGCAACTTTACTTTTACCAGCCATCATAAATTGCAACAGCGCCATTTGTGCGGTTGCATCCTGCATAGCCACTCTATCGGGAGAAAAGAAAACATAGTCTTTTCCTCTTTTGTAATTTTTTAAATCCGAATCCGGATGAAGGTGTGAGTAAAGTATTTTTTCAGAAAGCGTAAGCGGGCGCTTCAGCTTTTTTTTAATTTTTTCCAGTTTTGAAGGAAGTGACTCGTAATGAGCCTTGATCATTTCAATGTCAAATGCCATATCCGTTAGATTTTTAGATGTTACAATGAGTCTGCCGTTGAGCTGACTGGCAGCAAAAGTAATATTTTTAATACAAATTTTCTATTACCTAATGCAAGTTGCAAAGCGCCTTGCAAATGATGAATTATGAATGGGAAATTAAGAATTTCATCGAAAAATGCGCGGTTGTTGATTCATAATTCATAATTCTTCATTTATAATTTTCAAGCTAGCGACGCGTTGCAACTTGAACTACCTATATAACTGGTTAGATTGTATTTTGTTTGGAATTTTCGAAGCAAAGTTTTTAAAGAAATCCAGCGGATAACAAATAATTTTTTTATTGTTTTTTGAAAGTGGATTAAAAGAATGAATCGCTTAAAAAGAGCAAATTTTATTTCGAAGAAAAACCGAAAAATGATCGATCATTTGCTTTCCAGCCTTTGAATTAATCGTCGAGAAATTTTCAAAAAATCACCTTCTGTGATGATACCGATCAACTCACCATTTTTTACAACAGGGAGAGAACCAATGTTATTTTCACGCATTTTGTTCATTGCTTCTATGATTGTTGCATTCGGAGCAATGGTCAAAGGTTTTTCAATCATAATATCTTTAACCATTTTCATTTTTCCTTTGAGTTTTGGGTCACGGATCAGATGGCGCAATATCAATCGTGCGGATACCAGTCCAACCAAATTACCTTTTTTGTCTTCCACAGGAGTGTAACGGATTTTTCGCCAATCCATCATTTCGGCAACGAGTTCAATGATATCATCTTTTTGAACAGTAAATAAGTCCGTTTCCATAAATTCTTCTACAAATATCTGAGAAGGTTTGTATTCTTTAAGAATTTCCAATTCTGGTAGTTCCCATTTATGAACAGGCACTCCATCTTCCTGGTTTTTTACAATAGCAGCGGTTAGTGCACAAAGTGCTTCATCGCGATTTGTTTCTTTGATTAATTTGGTGTAAGCTCTTAATTGCCAACGCGCGCCATTCATATGGCTTTTTGCCCTTTCTTCGATAACGTCGAGGTATTTGGAAATATCGTTATTATCAACTTTATTGTTTTTTAGTCCTTCGCGAGCAATCGGTAACAATTCTTTTAAAATAAGATCACTTGCATTTATTTTTTTGTCTTTAAACCAGGTGAATTTTGAATCGATCCCAAACTTAGCTGCTTTGCCAAAATTGTCACTAACATCTTCAAAAGAAATATGTTGGGTGATATCTCCATACTTTTCTCCCATTCCCATCATTGCTCCAATCCAAAAAGCAGAATTAGCCATTTCATCAATAACTGTAGGGCCAGAAGGAATTACCCGATTTTCGATTCGCAAGTGTGGTTTGCCATTCTCACTGATACCATAGCAAGGTCGATTCCAGCGATAAACAGTTGAATTGTGAACCTGCAAAGCACGTAGTTTTGGGACTTTTTTCTTATTAATCAAATCGATTGCATCTTCTTCAAGATCTCCGCTGATCAACACCCTGAATCGAGCAATATCTTCGCGGTAAATTTCGAGGATAGAATTTTTTAACCAGCCATTTCCAAAGTTGACTCTTGGCGAACGCTCTCTCATGTGATCGTGAGAAGTTCGGGTATCGAGCGATTGCTGGAAAAGGGCAATTCGTGATTCATGCCATAGCCTTCGTCCAAAAACAATAGGCGAATTTGCTGAAATAGCAATAACAGGTCCCGCCAGCGTTTGCGCAATGTTGTACATTTTTACAAAATCTTTTGGTGCAATCTGAAGGTGAACCTGGAAACTGGTGTTGCAAGCTTCCAGCATTGGGGAATCGTGTTGTAATAACAATTCATCTATTCCGGATAACCGCAATTCATACGTAGCACCAATTAACTGGGAATTGATTGCTTCCATCAAAGCTTTGTAGCGTTTCTTTGGCGTGAGGTTATGCATGCCAAGGTGAAACTTTTGTAGTGTCGGAAGGATGCCCGTGAGGATCAGATTAGCATTCATTCCTTTGAGTTTTTCACGAATCTGTTTGAGATTCTTGCTATTTTCGGCATCGAGCATGCTCAGGCATTTACCTTTCAATTCTCGTGGCGTCAGATTGGTTTCAAGATTAAATCGGGCAAGCTCAGTTTCTACCCAATCGTAGTTTTTCATTTTTTCCAAAGCCTCTATCGCGATGGTAGCCGGCTTGTAGGTATCATTATTAACAAGGCACATTTCCTGTTCTGCACCAATTCTTGTGATATCGCTTTCAAACCAATCATTATCAAGCATATACTCCAAAGCCTGTACATCATTTAACAGATGTTTGACAAAGCGCTGCATCTGTGCCTGATCTTTTACGATAGATACTTTTTGTTCACCCATTTTTTATAAATAGTTTAATGCTTATGATTTTTTGGAAAGAATTTGGATTGAATTTTAGTATTATTTGGTTTAAAATTCTTCTTTCGTGTGACCAATCTATTTATCGAAAATAGCTAATCTTTTGTAACAAAAGAATAATTTTGCATAAATCCTAGTTTAAAGGATAATCAGGCTTTTTTATAAAAAAATAAAATCCTGCTTGAGAGCGCCTTTAAATCGTAAAGTAAAAAGATGAAAAAAATATTACCATTTTTATTGATACTTCCTTTATTTCTATCGAATTGCAAGAAAGAAGAACCGATTTTATTTGAAATGGTATATGCCGAAGATTTTACCATACAAGCCGGACTCAATCCATTTGATACGCATTATTTTTATTTAGAGAATATTCCGATTGGGACTTATTTAAGCTCGCGAAATTTGACTGCGGATATGCTCAGTTCAATTAATCCAAGAGCGGGAAGTATCGTCAATGTTTTTTCTGGTTCGGCCTCCTATGATTTTATCAGAGATGTTTCTGTGAGGATTTATACGGATGATGAGAATAATTACAAAGAAACTTTTTATTACGACAATGTACCAGAAAATACGGGTGATAATCTAGGGGTGATTCCGTCGCTCGTTGATGCCAAAACGTATTTAAATGGGCAAACCTTCAATATCGTTATCAGATTGAATTTTCGCCGCTCTCCGCTTCAAAATATTGAAACACAACTCAGGTTTTCTTTTGGTGCAAAATGATTTTTTGTGCTTTTTTTACTTTTCTTTTAAGTGTGGAAATGAAGGACGCACCTCAACCTTACTTGGCAATGTTCTGGCGGGCATCTTCAACAAATCAACCGTGATTTGACCAATATCTTCAGGTTGTATTTTCCAGGCATCTTTTTTATTAGGAATATGATTGTTGAAATAAGTGGCCACCGATCCCGGCATAATGGTCGTTGTTTTTATTCCGTGCAAACGAAGATCTAGCATTGCTGCCTGAGTAAATCCTACTAATCCAAATTTACTGGCGTTGTAAGCTGAAGCGGTTTGAAAAAAGTTAGTTCCTGCCAAACTTGCAATCGTAATGAAATAACCTTTCGATTTTTTCAACGCATCAAAACTCGCTTTCAGGGTATAAAAAACGCCGGTCAAATTGGTGTCAATAGTTTCATTCCATTGTTCAATAGTTAACTCATCAACGGCAGCAAAATAACCTAATCCTGCGTTTGCAATCACTACATCTAATTGCCCCCAGGCTGCCGACACTTTTTCGACAGCTTCTTGTTGCGATTCATAACTTCGGACATCGGCGGCGATGCCCAAAGCATTTCCTTTGATAGCTTTGTTGAGTTGTTCTGCTGCTTTGTCAGCCGATTCCTGGTTACGGCTTGTGATGGCAACTTTCATCCCTTCTTTTAAAAGAGACTCGGCGATTGCATAACCAATTCCTTTGCTGCCTCCGGTGATAAATGCGGTTTTTCCTGTTAGTTTTTTCATATGGTTGTTATTTTGCTTTTTGCCTTTTTGTATTAAAAATTAAATCATTCCGTTTGGAAAAACGAGGGAAAACGTAGTGTAAATATCTTCTTCCGAGCTCACTAAAAGTTGCCCGTAGTGTTGTTTCATAATATTTTTTGACAAACTCAAACCGATTCCGGAACCGTCTTTTCGGGTGGTGAAAAAAGGAATAAAAATTTGTTTTAAAATTTCATCGGAAATTCCTTTTCCATTATCAGTGACCGAAATAATTGTTTGTAAATCTTTCACTTCACAATTTATGGAAATGAGCGGAGTTTCTTTCTTTTCCAAGGCATAAATACCGTTACCAATTATATTTATAAAAACCTGTTCAATTAATTTTGAATCAAAAAGTAGCGTTGCATTTGATGGAACTATGCCAATATTTAAAGGAATTCCTTTTTCTTCCAGAATTGGTTTCATCAATCGTTCAATACTTTGTAAAAATTCTTTGACATTCACTTCCTTCATTTTCGGAATCGGTACATTTGAAATGGTGCGATAGTCTTTGACAAAATCAAGCAAACCATCTGCGCGTTTTTTAATGGTTGCCGCTGCCAAATTGATGTCCGTCAGGATTTCATCGTCAATTGCATTTGATTTTAGGATTTCATGATTATCATTTTCAGTCATCGTTTTTATCGTTGCAGCAAGAGAGCTGACAGGGGTGAACGAATTGAGCATTTCATGCGCCAAAACGCGAATGACATTGTGCCAGGCCTCCATTTCTTTTTGCTCGATTTCAGAATGGATATCCTGAAAAGTAATGATGAGGTAGGGGATTTCTAAAAAATGAATATTGACCACTTCAAGGGATAGTTGCTTTTGTTGGGTCTCTTTTCCAATTTCCAGGAGTTTTTTACCACCATTAGAAAGTAACTTCACTTCATTAGCAAACCACGGCAACTGTCTTGCAAATCGATGCCAGTATTTGTTTCTGGGTTGGTTCAAAATTTCACTTGCTGCTCTGTTTAAAAACAGAATTTCATTTTCAGAATGTTCATCGTCTAAATCCTCTTTTCGAATTGAAATGATACCGAGATTTACATGCTCCAAAATTTGTTTGAAGTGCTTGAATTGCGCTTCCTTTTCAATTTTATTTTTTTTAAAAATGCCAATAATGGTATTGAAATCTCTATAAACACCAGCGAAAGATTTTCCTTTTTCAGAAGTTGAAAAATAAACGGAATGATCTTCACTTTTTAAAGCATCTAGAAATTTTGAAAGCGAATAGTTAGTTTCATTTACATAGCGAATCAGACTCATAACTTGGATGATTATCAAAACCGCTAAACCGGTAACTGTAAACCAAAATTTTTGATTGATGAAGATTGCAAGCAACAAACAAGTGATTGCGAGCGCAGTAATTCTGATAACAATTTGTATGGTGAATCGCTTTATCAAAATGTGTTTTTAAAGGTTATATTTTTCCATTCTTCGATACAAAGCCGCTCTTGTCAAACCCAAGTCTTTTGCTGCTTTTGAAATATTGCCCTGGTGTTTTTCCAAAGCTTTTTCAACCAACAATTTTTCAATTTCTGTCAGATTAAAATTTTCGGGAATTGCAGTTGAATGATGCATTGAAGGCGCATCCGTCAAATTGAAATCTGAAGCTTTTATTTCTTTGCTATCTGCCATGATTACACCACGTTCGATAGTGTGCTGAAGCTCCCGGATATTGCCCGGCCAGCGATGTGCTTTCAGAACATCGAGTGCTTCTTTTGAGATCGTCAATTCTGGTTTGTGGTATTTTTCTTTGAAAGAATGCAAATAAAATTGAACGAATTCGGGAATATCAGAAGGGCGCGATCTAAGCGGGGGTATTTCTATTTCAATGGTGTTGATGCGATACAAAAGGTCTTGACGGAATTTTCCATCTGCAACCCACTTTTTTAGCGGCGCATTCGTTGCAAAAACCAATCTTGCATTGATAGGCCGTTCAACCCCTTCTCCCAAACGGCTTACTTTTAAATCTTGTAAAACGGTCAATAATTTTTTTTGAAGGTTAAGTGGCAGATTACCGATTTCATCCAAAAAAAGGGTCCCGTCTTCTGCCATTTCAAAGCGTCCAATCTTGTCTTCTTTGGCATCTGTAAAAGCACCTCTTTTGTGGCCGAAAAGTTCTCCTTCAAATAAATTTTCTGAAAGTGATCCCAGGTCAACATGAACAAACGGTTTGTTTTTTCTTTTTGAAAGGCGGTGTATTTCTCTTGCAAGGTGTTGTTTTCCGGTTCCGTTTTCTCCGAGAATCAAAACATTGGCGGGCGTGTCACTGACTTTTTTGATAGTAGCAATCACCTTTTGCATGGCTGCCGAGCTTCCGATTATTGGCCCAAATCCTTTTTCAATTTCTTCCTTTAATGCTTTATTTGTAGTTTTTAGAACTTTAAGTTTTTGATTGGAACGATGCAATTCCAGTGCTGCATTTACTGTCGCTAAAAATTTTTCATTGGACCAGGGTTTTAAAATGAAATCAAAAGCTCCTGTTTTTATTGCATCCACAGCTAATTCCACTTCTCCAAAGGCAGTCATTAATATTACAACGATTTCAGGATTGATTTCCAAAATATGTTTCAACCAATACATTCCTTCTTTTCCATCATTGAAACCAACCCGATAATTCATGTCCAACAGAATGAGGTCAATTGATTCAGTAGAAATCAAACGGTTGATTTCCCTCGGATTATTTCGGGTAATTATTTTTGTGTATTTCTGTTTCAGCAGCAGGTTGGCGGTGATGAGCACATCTTCATCATCATCAATAACTAAAATGGTAGCTTCTGTTTTTTTCATAGTTTTTAATTCTACTCAAAGTAAGGAAATGTTCGTTTTTGAACAATGTATTGTCCGAAAACGAACAGTGTTAAAAATAGATGATATTTTAAATAGCTGATTTTCAGCATTTTAGAAAATTAAATTCATTTGGCATAACCTATGAATTATTATTTGGCAAAGGCAAAGACCTAAAATGAATTAACATGGATCGTAAAATTGATAAAGACAGATGGACAAAACAAAGGTTGCTGTATATTGGCCTGGTAGTGGTTGTGATTGTGCTTTCGGTTTTTGGTTTTCGGTCACTCAATAAAAAAGTATACAATCTGGATCGAAATAAAATCACAGTTAAAGAAGTCAAAAGTGGCGATTTTCAGGATATTATTTTGGTTGATGCATTTGTTGAACCTATTGCTTCGGTGTTGGTCAATACTTCAGAAGGAGGAATGGTTGAGGAAGTTTTTATTGAAGACGGAGAAATGGTTGAAAAAGGAACGCCTTTATTAAGACTAAACAATCCGGCTGCAATGCTTGGTTATATGACTCAGGAAACTGCAATTGTCGAACAGATGAACAACCTTCAGAATCTCAAATTGTCTCTTGAAAAAGATCAACGTGATCTTACTGAATCTTTAATTGATATTGAATACCAACTTTCCAACAACGAACGTGATTTTAAAGTAGACACGCTTCTTTTTGATCAAGGTGTTATTGCAAAAAATAATTATGAAGATTCGGAACAAGCCTATAAATACCAACAGAAAAAACGAGCTTTTTTACAAGAAAATGTAACCAGAAGCCGTGAAGATAATAAAGTCCAGTTGGAGCGGATCAATCGATCCATTGAACTGATGGAGCGCAATCTTCCTGGTCATTCATGAAAATATGGAGAAAATGTTGGTAAGAGCGCCGGTTACCGGAAGATTGTCTTCTTTTGATCCAGTGATAGGAGAGTCATTTGCGGGGCGTCAAACCATAGCTAAAATTGATGTTTTAAAAGGATTTAAAGTCATCGGCCAGGTTGACGAATATTACCTTAGTACTGTAAAATCCGGACAATCCGCTCGCTTTTCATTCAACGGTGAAATTATTGATTTGACTATCAAAAAAGTATTGCCGGAAGTAATAAACGGACGATTTGAAGTGGAGATGATCTTCATTGACGAAGCGCCGAAAGATATCAGAACAGGCTTGTCATTGCAGGTTCGTTTAGAGCTTTCGGAAGCAAAGCCAGGCAATTATGATTCCTCGAGGAAATTTTTTCCATGCTTTCGGTGGACAATATGTTTTTGTAATGAACGGAACCAGCGAAGCTATAAAAAGAAAAATCAGAATAGGAAGACAAAATCCAAGCTATTATGAAGTCCTTGAAGGATTGGATATTGGTGAACAAATTATCACTTCCTCCTACGAATCCTTTAAAAATTTTGAAACCATTACCATCACTGAATAAAAACAATAAAAGATGATAAAATTAGAAAACCTTACCAAAGTATACAGAACAGAAGAAGTCGAAACGACAGCATTGAATGAAGTTTCTTTCGAAATTAAAAAAGGTGAATTTGTTTCTATTATGGGGCCATCCGGTTGTGGTAAATCTACCTTGCTCAATTTGCTGGGAATGCTTGATAAACCTGAAAAAGGAGGTTATCAATTTATGGAAAAGGAAATTAGCAGATTGAACGAAAAGCAACGTTCTGAAATTCGTAAAAAGCATATCGGTTTTGTCTTCCAAAACTTCAATTTAATTGATGAATTAACGGTTTTTGAAAACATTGAATTGCCGCTTATTTACAATAATATACCTTCAAAAAAACGAAAACAAAGGGTTGATGAAATTATCGAAAGAATCGGAATTTCCCATCGCTCCGGCCATTTTCCACAGCAATTGTCTGGAGGTCAGCAGCAGAGAGTAGCGGTCGCTCGTGCTTTGGTTTCAAAACCTGATTTGATCCTCGCGGATGAGCCTACCGGAAATTTGGACAGCTCAAATGGAAACGAAGTGATGGAGCTTTTGTGCGAATTAAACGAAAAAGGGACAACCATCATCATGGTCACCCACTCTTCACACGATGCTAGTTATTCCAACAGAGTGATCAATCTTTTGGACGGAGAAGTCATTTCCGAAAGAAGGGCAAAAATCAATGAGAGGATAGGGGCGGTGATTTGAGAAGGAACGAGTTGTCAGTAATGATGGACGAAGGGTCAGTTTGCAGTTTTCTCGTAACTGACCCCTCGCTACTCACACCCGGCTTCAAACAGCTCACACCTAATTTCTAAAAACTAAAATCAAAAACAATGTTTAGAAACTATATAAAAGTTGCACTTCGGAATTTAAGAAAAAACAGAGCCTACTCAGCTATAAATATTCTTGGTTTAGCGATGGGCCTGATGGTCAGTATTTTGGTGTTTTTGTATGTAATTGATGAGACCAACTATGATAAACACATTACGGATTACCAGGACATTTACAGAATGGGTATCGTAGCAAATATGATGGGACAGTCTATGGATGCGCCTGTTTCCTGTAGTCCAATGGCTCAATCCTTACGAACCGATTTTGCGGAAGTTGAAACTGCAACTCGTTTTAAACCGATGGGGCAGGAAATTATGTTGAACTATGAAGAAAATAAAATTTATATCCAAAAAGGAGCGAGAGCGGATAGTGTATTTTTTCAAGTATTCGATTATGAATTTGTTCATGGAGATCCTAAAACGGCGTTGGTTGAGGATAACGCAATGGTGATGACGGAGGAGACTGCCGCTAAATTTTTTGGTGATGAAAATCCAATGGGGAAAATCGTTAATTACGATAATCGGAGAGATTACATCGTTCGTGGTGTGATTAAAGAACCAAAAGGAAATGCACATTTTCAGATTGACTTTTTTATTGCTGAAAACGGAATTCAACCTACTTGGATTAACAATAATTATTATACTTATGCTAAACTTCGTAAAGGTGTTGAACTGGATGAATTTAAAAAGGTAATGTCGGATAAATTCGTCACCTACATTGCTCCGGATGTTGAGCAATTTTTAAAAATGACAATAGAAGAATTTTTTGCCCAAAACAATACTTTTGAATACGATATGCAGCCCATCGCGAGTATTCACTTGCATTCTCATCGAGATTGGGAAATTCAGCAAAACGGAAACGTAATTTATATTTATGTATTTATAGCAATAGCCATATTAGTCCTGTTGATTGCAGGGATCAATTTTATGAATTTGTCAACAGCGCGTTCGGCAAAACGTGCTAAAGAAGTTGGAATCAGGAAGGTGTCGGGAGCTTCCCGAGGAATGTTAATTTCACAATTTTTGATGGAATCTGTCATTCAAAGTGTCATCGCTTTGTTTCTGGCTTTCATTATGGTAGAATTATTTTTACCGGGCTTTAATAATGTAATGGACACAGCATTGGTTCTTTTCAATAATCACTTTTGGATAACCCTTGGTTTTGCTTTGACAATTACAATTTTTTATGGTTTGTTTTCAGGAAGCTACCCTGCTTTTTTCCTTTCCGCGTTTCAACCTGTTACTGTTTTAAAAGGAGATATGAGCAAAACAAAGGGCGGAACTTTGTTTAGAAAAAGCCTTGTTGTTGTACAGTTTACTGCTTCAATTAGTTTGATTATTGGAATGGTAATAATTTTTCAGCAAATATCTTTTATGCACAACAAAAATCTGGGATTCAAAGGGAACCAGGTTTTAACAGTGCCGATACAAACCGATAAAGTAACTGAAAATTTTGAAACTTATGAAAAGGAGTTTTTAAAGAACCCAAATGTGCTCAGTGTTTCAAGAGCAAATTTTTACCCTGGCAGCAATAGTCCGAATCAAACCATGTTTGAGTTAGAAGGAAGCCAGGATCAGTTGCCCCTTTGGAATATGGAAGTCGATCATGATATTTTTGAAACCCTGGATCTAACCTTATTAGAAGGTCGAAAGTTTGATAAGGAACTTGACAATGACTCAATACCTTCTTTCATTCTTAACGAAACCGCTTTAAGAACGTTTAATATTCAAAATCCCTTGGAACAAAGATTAACAGGTTTTTTCGGGCCAGGCCAAAGAGTTTACGGGAATATTATTGGAGTTGTCAAAGACTTTCACATTCAAGGTTTTAATCAACCAATTAAGCCAATGGTGCTTTATGTAAGCAACAATCTATGGTTTGCTTCTTTCAAAATCGCTCCTGAAAACATGAATGAAACCATTGCCAATATTGAAGCAAAATGGAGTGAAATTGAACCTTCGCATCCTTTTAGATATACTTTTTTGGATGAAGATTTTGGAGCATTATTCAAGCAACAGGAAAATTTCGGGACCATGTTTTTGTATCTGACGATTCTTGCGATTATCATTTCCTGCATGGGATTGTACGGTCTGGCTTCATATACTGCTGAACAACGAACCAAAGAAATCGGAATCCGAAAAGTACTCGGTGCTTCTGTTCCACAATTGATGAATATGCTGACCAAGGATTTTATTAAACTGGTTTTGATAGCAAATATTTTTGCTTGGCCGATCACCTTGCTTTTAGCGAAAGAATGGTTGTCTCATTTTTCTTATCAGATAGATTTGCCATTTATGCCGTTCCTTTTGGCTTCAATGATCGCAGTGATTATTGCTTTGATTACAGTGAGTTATCAGGCTTATGTGGCAGCGAATTCAGATCCTGTCCGAGCATTAAAATACGAATAAATTATACCATTTTAATTATAATAGTTTAAGGCAATCCGATTTTCAGGTTGCCTTTTTTATTTTAAAAAAAGCCTTCATCTTCCAATGCTTCAAAAATAGCTTTTGTTAGATCGTTCAACAGCTTTTGAGGTTTTTCCGGTTCAAACGTTTTGTAAAGACCACTTCAAATCATGTCCAGTTCTTGGTTTCATAGACTCGCGTTTCAACGCCGATGATCAGGTTTTTGTCTGTAAAATCAAGGGAGATATCATCGTATTTTTGATCGTGAAACTCGTAAAAATCAGGCAATTTTCCAGGTTTCGCAGTTCTCGGTAAATCCTGTACACTCGAAAGTCGACTAACAATTACAGCATCAAAATTTAGATGTTCAAAGTATTTATGAAAAGTTTCTTTGCTTATTTTCTCATCAGGCGGTAGAATATCTGTGGCAGCGATGGCAGTTATCTTTTTCTTTTCAATTTTGTCCTTCATTTTGTTTTCAAAAGTTGCCTTCCCTTCAGTCGTTTTTGCAATCGCGACGATCAATACTTTTTGCCATTTTTCAACTTGCATATCGGTTCCTGACCAGCTGTCTATCATTTTGGTAGAGGGGCCAGCGCAACCGGATAATAAAAAAATAACAAGTATAAAAGACAATGTATATTTTAATTTCATGAGTTTTTAATACTTAACAGGTTGGCTTTAACATTTTTGAAATATTAAAATAAAACTGAGTTTATTTGATTTGGTACGATTTAAAGTAGATGTTTTCTTAAATATATCAATAATCATTATGTCTGCTCAAAATGATTTAATTTATAATAAATTTTCCGGTTGATATTTTCTTTTTAAAGGTGGAATAATAGAAATATAAACCGCTATCAAATTTACTTGTATTCATTCTATACGACTTTTCATTTATAGAATGGGAGGAGACCATTTTGCCCAGAGCACTAAATATGATAAGTTGATCAGGGATTTCCTCAAATTTGAAATTAATATGTTCGCTTGCGGGGTTAGGGGATACAATTATTGAGTTATCATTTACAACTTCGGAGGTGCTTACAGGAGGCAAACAACCGGTTTCTATTAAGTTTGATACAGACCACAATGTAATTCTTGAAGGAAGACTTAAAGCGGCGGTCATTCGGTCAACCTGACCTTGAGTAAACATTTTTTTACAATCAATATTATAATCCATATAATTTTCGCCATTGGTAGCAACACCACAACTAAAGTTATTATTATAACAACCTGAAAATTCCAATCCACTACCTATGGTTGGAGGGGTGTCATCAACTAAGTCTCCCGAAGAGGAACAGGCTCCCTCAAAAGTGTGGCGGAGATCGAGCCAATGCCCAACTTCATGTGTTCCGACAGAGGCCCATTCTTGTCCAGGGCTAAGTTCTGAATGCGTTCCATAACCCCAACGGATAGAACTATAAAAGATGCCTCCTCTATTATTATTTGCACTTGAAGTACTTGGATAATATGCATAAGCGGTAAAATCTGAAGGTCCTCCCCCGGTATATTTTGGCAAATAAATATTCAAATATTTATAATTGTCCCAAGCGTATTGAAATAAATCTATATTATTTAGCATTGCTTGTTCATCTTCATAGTAAATCACGCCAGTAGTTGGATTGCCATCAGGATCAATGGTTGCAAGGCAAAATTCTATATCCAATGTTGCTTTTATTCCATCAAAATCAGGGTCAATAGAATTCCAGTCATCGTTTAGGCCAAGAAAATCAGTATTAATGACATCAAGGCCAGATAGTGCTTGCTCCATATCAATCATTCCGTCATCGCCATTATGAAAAACATGGAGGACTACCGGAATCATATATTGAACCGATCTGGGCTTACCTTGGGTCCTTCGTTCCTCCCGAAGTTGGTTAACAAATGTTTTTATAAATTCCTCGTTCTCTTTCATTTCAAACAATGCATTAGGGTTTTGCTCAATATGCCTGGCAATAATCTTGTCGTTGGAGCAGGGTGAATCTAAAAGATTATTTTGAGCTTTTAGAAAAGAAGTAAATAAGATTGATCCAAAGAAAAGGAGATAAAATTTTTTCATACGTTTAAAAATTTTATTTCTGTTTTGCCAATAACGGCGCAAATGATATTTTAACCCAAATTTGGGATTTCTTCTTTCGAAAATTCATAAAGCCGGTTTGCTTCATCTTCCTTGAATTTTTTAACCAACTCCAAAGCATCCGGGACAACATCGCTGCAAAGGACAATCAAAGAACCTTTTTTTGCATGTTTGACAGCATGAGTGATGGCTTCTTTTTCTGATGGAATGATGGTGACTTTTTTATTCGGGTCGATATTTTTTATACCATCATGCAGCATTTTGATTAATTCCTTTTCTGTTTTTCCTCTCAAATGTTTGTCCTGCCGGATGATAATTTCATCAAACATTTCAGCAGCGATGGCTCCCATTTCATTATTGTCTTCCTCCCTTCGGTCACCAATACCGGCAATGATTCCGACTTTAGGCTTTCCGTCTAGTTTTTCAACCATATTCTGCAATGCTCTTAATCCGGCTGGATTGTGCGCATAATCCAGCAAGATCTGGAAGTTTTGAAAATTGAACAAATTCAAACGTCCAGGCGTCTGAGAAGGGGAGGGTATGAACGATTCCAACGCTACTTTAATATTGTCTAAAGAAAATCCGCGGATATAACCAGTCAAAGTTGCCGGTAAAACATTTTGAATCATAAAAGTGGCTTTTCCTCCAAAAGTAAGCGGAACATTCACTGCTTTGATGATCCTCATTTTCCACTCTCCTTTACAAAGAGTAATAAAACCATTTTCATAAATAGCAGAAAGCCCACCTTCTTTTGCATGATTTTTTAGCCTTGGGCTGTCTTCGTCCATTGAAAACAGCGCCACGTTACATTCCACGTTATTCCGCATTTCATAAACATTATCATCGTCAGCATTCAAAATTGCATAACCATCGGGCAAAACGGTTTCGGGAATGACGCCTTTGACCCTTGCCAGCTGATCCACGGTGTGAATTCCTTTTAAGCCCAAATGGTCAGCTGCTACATTCGTCACGATACCAATATCGCATTTATGAAAACCAAGTCCTGCTCTCAAAAGGCCGCCTCTGGCACATTCAAGTACAGCAAAATCAACGGTTGGATCCCGAAGCACAAACTCTGTACTTGCAGGTCCTGTACAATCACCCGTCATCATCAGTTTGTTTTGAATGTAAACACCATCGGAAGTGGTATAACCGACTTTAAAACCTTGCATTTTTACCATGTGGGCGATAAGGCGAGTTGTAGTTGTTTTTCCATTTGTACCGGTAACAGCGACAATAGGAATTCTGGAAGTAGCACCGGGAGGATAGATCATGTCAATCACATGAGCTGCAACATTTCTGGGTAAACCAGCTGTTGGAGCTAGGTGCATTCTAAATCCAGGACCGGCATTGACTTCTAATACAGCGCCTCCGGTTTCTTCCAAAGGAATACTAATATCTGAAGTCATAATGTCAATGCCACAAATATCCAGGCCGATTATTTTAGCGATGCGTTCCGCCACAAAAACATTAGATGGATGAACGATATCTGTAACATCTGTAGCTGTTCCGCCAGTGCTGAGATTAGCAGTATCCTTAAGTTTTAAAAATTCATCTTTTGGCAAAACAGTATCAAGGGTATATCCATTTAGCTTTAAGATAGTCTCAGTCATTTCATTGACGGTGATCATGGTAAGCACCTTTTCGTGGCCATACCCTCTTCTTGGATCTTTGTTTACTTTGTCAATTAATTGTTGGATAGTTGATTTTCCGTCTCCAATTACATGTGCCGGAGTTCGTAAAGCAGCAGCGACGAGTTTGTAATTTATTACTAAAAGGCGATAATCCAGGCCTGTGATATGTTTTTCAATAATGATTGATCTGGAAACCTCTTTAGCCGCCTTAAAAGCAACAACAGCATCTTCCCAATTATCAATATTTGCAGTAATTCCTCTTCCGTGATTTCCATTAACAGGTTTGACAACGATTGGATAGCCTATATAATCGATGGCTTCTTTCATACCGGTTTCAGTCCGAACAATATCTCCTTTGGGGATAGGCACTTCCGCTTGTTCTAATAAATGTTTTGTGTCTTCTTTATCGCAAGCAACTTCGACGGCAATACTACTGGTGTCACTGGTAACTGTGGCTTGAATTCGTTTTTGATTGGCACCATAACCTAACTGGCACAACGAATATTTATTTAACCGAATCCACGGAATGCCCCTGCTTGCAGCCTCTTCGATGATCGAACCGGTGCTTGGTCCTAATCGCTCCCGTTCTCTTATTTCGCGCATTTCCTGGATGTCTTCTTCGAAATCGTAGGATTTTCCATCAACCAAAGCCTGGGCAATTCTTGTAGCTGACTTTGCAGCATACAGCCCCACTTTTTCTTCCATATATGCAAAAACAACATGATAAACACCGTGCTCTCCATAACCACGGGTCCGTCCGAAACCTACATCCATCCCTGCAAGTGTTTGGATTTCCAAAGCAATATGTTCGATGACATGCCCCATCCATGTACCTTCTTCCACACGCTGGAAAAAACCTCCAGGTTTTCCTACCGAACATCGGTGCTCATGCATTGAAGGAAACATTGTAGTAAGTCGATCGTAAAAACCGTCAATTTTGTTGGTTGGAAAATCTTCCAGTTCCTCTAAGTCAAGTGTCATTACAATCAATTTATGACGGCGAACTGACCAGTAATTGGGCCCTCTCATTGCTCTAAGTTCAAGTATTCTCATATCGTTTCGTTTTTATTGGTATGTATTAAGCAGTTTGACGGAAATATTAAAAACCTATTTCTTAACATATCCCAAAAACATTCTAATATCTTCCTTTTAGTCAATTGATTAGATTGTTTTCAGAATATGAAATAGCTTTTCAATATTTTCTTTCCGTCACTTAGTTAAATGTAAAAAAAATATTTAGGAAATTATATTCTATTTTTGCACACTTTAATTTTAAAACTTTTTATGAGTATTAAACAAATCATTAAAGGGACATTAATACCGATAGGTGGAAATGAAGACAAAGGTCAGGATGAAAGCGAAAATTATACTTTGGACTTTATTGAAGACGGAATATTATCTCATGTTGTGAAAGAAAGTGGCGGAACGAATGCTTTAATAACAGTGATACCAACGGCTTCGAGTATTCCAAAAAAAGTTGGAGATAATTATATCAAAGCTTTCCGAAAGCTTGGTTGTGAAAATATTAAGATTTTAAATATTAAGGAGAGAAGCCAATCTGAAGACCCTAAATATTTGAAGTGGATTGAAAAAGCGGATTGTGTGATGTTTTCAGGCGGAGATCAATCCAAGATCGTTGACAAGATTGGCAATACAAAAATGCGCCATATTTTGTCGGAACGCTTTGTAAATGAGGAGTTTGTGATTGCCGGCACCAGCGCCGGAGCGATGTGCATGTCAGAAGAAATGGTCGCGGGAGGAAGTAGTACGGAAGCTTTGTATAAAGGAGCAGTCCGTATGAGGGAAGGCATGGGATTTATTTCAGAACTGATTATTGACTCACACTTTATCCGCAGAGGGCGGTTTGGAAGACTGGCGGAGGCTGTCGCAAAATATCCCAAACTTCTTGGTGTTGGTCTGGCAGAAGACACCGGGCTGATTATCAAAAATTGTAATGAATTTAAAGTAATCGGCTCAGGAATGGTGATCCTTTTTGATGGTGGTAAGTTGACGCATAACAACGAGGAAATCCTCGCGGAAGGTACTCCAATGACGATTTCTAACCTGGTAGTTCATATTCTTGCCAATAGTGATCGTTTTACTGTGGATCAGCGAAAAATTGAAATCCTTCCAGTTGATGCTGATTTTATTTGAGGTTCATGGAAAGGAGTGAGGAGTCAGGTGCGGGTAACGAGAAAACAGAAATACTGAAACCTTGCTACTGACACCTCATTTAATCTTTATAAATCAAAATTTCTTCAGCGTCATCCGACTTTCGAAAAGCACGATACATTCCTTCGGTATTGAAAGGCATAGCGACATTGCCTTGAGCATCAACTGCAATCAGTCCGCCATCGCCATTAATTTTGAGCAATCGATTGTGAATTACTTCATCGCAGGCTTCAGCCAAAGTCAATCCTTTGTATTCCATTAGGCAAGAGACATCATAAGCAACAACTCCGCGAATAAAAAACTCTCCACTGCCAGTACAGGAAACAGCGCAAGTAGCATTGTTGGCATAAGTACCTGCTCCGATCATTGGGCTATCGCCAATCCTGCCGTATTTTTTGTTGGTCATACCACCAGTTGAAGTTGCTGCGGCTATATTGCCAAAAACATCAAGCGCCACGGCTCCCACTGTTCCAAACTTTTGTTCTTTTTTGATGCTGTGATCCAGCTGTGTTTTGTTTGTATCTTTGAGTTCAAGCCACTGCTGGTAGCGAAACTCGTCATGAAACCAAGCTTCATCCTGAAAAACGCAATTCATCATTTTTGCAAATTCAATGGCTCCGTTTCCTGCGAGAAAAACATGATCAGATTGTTCCATTACATTACGGGCAAGGGTCACAGGGTTTTGAACACCGGAAATCATCGAAACTGCTCCCGCTTCCAGATTTTTGCCGTTCATAATCGAAGCGTCCATTTCATGTTTTCCATCAGCACTAAAAACAGAACCTCTTCCGGCATTGAATAATGGGCAATTTTCCAATTCAATGACGGCTTTTTCAACCGCTTCAATGGCTGATTTTCCATTCTCAAGTACATGGTATCCTGTTTCCAAAGCAAGTTTTAAAGCTTGTTTGTAAGCAATTTCTTTTTCAGGAGTCATGCTGCTTTTTAGAATCGTTCCGGCTCCTCCATGGATGGCTATTGAGAAATTATTCATAATCGAGTATAGTTGTTTTTACAAAAGTATTGTTTTTAGCTATAAGATTTGTTCTATGCTTCATAAATGATTAACCGCATACCCTGTTTAGGGTGTATTTAGTTGATAATCAATCCTTTAAGTTTGATCTCATTATAAAAACCAGTAGCTTTGAAGAGGATGGATTTGATCAAATCAATCTCCTCCGATTTTATTTCATTTAAAGACTATTTACACTTTCGATCCTAGCAAAAAATTAAGCCATGTGAGTTCCGGTTAGTGTGAAGAAAGGACTTATTTTTTAAAGCGTGTTATTTCAAAAAAACAAAAATACTATGAAAAAAAGATTTACACTTGTATTAATTTATTTCACTTTATGGGCTGGATTGTATTCCCAATCGTGCCCTCCCGGTGGGAATCATAAATTAGAAAGCCAACAAGAAGTTGATGCTTTTTGCAGGGCAATCGCATTTAGATTTTGAGTAACTCTTCTCTAAATCGAGTTTCCCAGGCTGCTTTGAGTCTTTTCGTTTTTATACTGCCCTTGGATTTATTGAGTTTAATAAAGTTGATTACTGTTTTAGTGATAAATGAAAAGTTGTAAGGAGAAGCTCCTTTTCTTTTCATTTCGTTATCTTCATTAAACCTTACATCTAAGATCCAATGCAATGAATTTTCTATTCTCCAGTGTTTTCTTACTATTGTGTTGATGCGTTGAGCACTTTCGATACTGCAAATGTAGTAGCGGGTTTCATTAGTTGTTAATCCGGTCTTTTTGTCCATTCGCTGTGCTTGTATCATAGCTACACTTTTAATTCCTTTCCATTGTTTGGCTTGGTCTATAAAGCGAAGGTCACTTATCACTTTACACACTCTACTTTCCACTCGCCCATGGCCTGCATCTAAGTGTTTGTCAATACTTTGTGGACTCATGAATTTGAACGCATGCTTAACCTCTTCGTAAAGTTCCTGTTGATTACTTTTCAGCGAGATGACATAATCAGCATCCTTTGAAATTATTTTTTCCACAATCTCACGCTGACATCCCATTGCATCTATGGTCACTACACAGTCTTTTAAAACTAACATATCCAGCAAAACTGGAATAGCTGTGATTTCATTAGACTTTTCCGCTGTAGCAACCTGTCCCATACATATACCTGCTTCACTGGCAAAGGCCGAAACTAAGTGAATCGCAGTTTTTCCAGCGTCTGAATCGCCTGAATTGCATACTCGTTTTCCATCAATACTTACAATACCATCTTTGTCCAAAAACTTTAGCTGCTCTACCCAGTTGACAAAACAGGTTTCAAAATCCGAGGTGTTGAGCAGGCTAAATACCCGGCCTAATGTATCATGAGAAGCTACTCCTTCTTTGTAAGGAAGATATTTTCTCAACCACCCTAGTTGGCTCTTACCAAATTCACTAATGTTATGCCAATCTTCACAACCACATAAAACACCACATATGGTCAAGAAAACCAATTCATTAAGCGGATAAACATAGTTGCCTGATTGGCGTCTGGGATCTTGCAGTCCGGAAAATATTTCAAGTACTTTTACTGACATGGCTTTTCATGCCAAGTTATTTATTCTATTTTAAATGCGATTGCCCTGATGCTTTTTGTAATGGAGCTTCAAATTGTACTATAACTGGTAAATTAGAGATCGACTATAAATCTGGAGGTGGTAGATTGCCAATAACAGATTTAAGTCCATTAAGCTGTGTAATAGCTGTAACAAGTGATTTAAAAATTAAAGAATGCGATATAACAAATCTAAATGGCCTCGGAAACATTGCTTCAGTTGGTGGTAGTTTAAAATTTGAGGATAATCCTTCGTTACCAAACTTAGACGGGTTGGGAGCGATTGGTGCAGTAGGAGGAGAGCTTAAAGTTAGTGGAAATGATCTCTTGACAAGTATAAGCGGATTGAGTGTCGTCACTTCGGTTAGTTCCAATCTTAAAAAAGAAAATAACGCAGTTTTAACAAACTTAGACGGGCTTGGGGTGAGTGGAGCCATAGGAGGAGAGCTTAAAATCACGGGGAATTCTCTTCTAACAAGTGTTAGCGGAATTAGTGGTATTACTTCTGTTTCAGATAACTTGTTAATAGAAAATAACGCAGTTTTAACAAACTTGAACGGGCTTGGGGTGAGTGGTAATGTAGGAGGAGAGCTTAAAATTAAAGGAAATCCTCTTTTAGCGAGTCTTAGTGGCCTTAGCGGTATCACTTCTGTTACTGGAGCCCTTAAAATTGATGATAACCCAGTTTTAGCAACGCTCAATGGCTTGCAAGGTATTTCTACGGTTGGAGGGAAACTAGAGATAAAAAACAACACGACTTTAGGCAATACTGGTGAATCCAATTGCATATCAATACCGGCAGGAATTTGTACCGCAGTTAATAATGGGATTGGAGGAAATATTTCATATTCCGGAAATCACAGTAATTGTAACCTGTCAGAGGCAGAAGTTGAAGCAGCATGTTTGGCGGCATTACCGGTAGAACTAATCAGATTCACCGCAAAAGAAGATAATAGACAACAGGTCGTACTTTCCTGGGCCACTGCCTCAGAATCCAATAATATGCATTTCGTTGTTGAACGGGCAGCAGATGGAAGGTCATTTGAAGCTTTGGAAACGGTCAATGGAAATGGGACTACTACAATCGAACAAGACTATTCTTATACAGATACGAGACCGATCCTTTTTGCCTATTATCGTTTGAAACAAGTCGATTATGACGGGGCTTTTGAATATTCAAATACCATTTTTTGGGAGTTGAAGAAAACTCAAGATGACAAAATTGTTGTATCCCCCACTTTAGCTAAAAATGAAATCAATCTGCGATTTAATACATTAGAAACCAAAAAGTCATTGTTGAAAATTGTTAGCTCATACGGTAGAGTAATGCACGACGAAGTCGTTTGTTCAAGCGAAGCATTGGAATATCGAAAATTGGATTTGACCAATTTTGAAAATGGAGTTTATTATATTATTCTGTCCGATGGTTTTAATAATTTTACAACAAAATTTATAGTCGCTAAGACCTACTAAATAATTCCAGCCTGAATCTAATTCAGGCAATTTCTATTGCGAAAATTGAAGGCCAATTTGTGTGTTTATCACAAATTGGCTTTCTGCATTTTAATATTCACGGATCTTGAAATCAGACCCTTAGTGATCATTTTGTCGAGATAATGAGCCAGTTTAAATTGCTAAAGTGCGAAGCAGTCTAAAGAATTAAGCTAAAAGTGGTATAAATGTTACTTTTGTGAATTATTTAAATCAATTAATCAATTCATTATGAGCGTCAAATTTTACAAAGACTACAACTCACTCCTTATACTTGCTTTAATTTTTGCTTTTCCTTTTTCAACCTTTAGCCAAAACACGTCCAATCACGGAAACAAGTTTGAACAGTTGGGTTCGATACTTCCAAACGGAAATGAATACCGCGGAATGGACGGAGCTCCAGGGCCAGATTATTGGCAACAGCGGTGCAATTATGAAATTGAATGTACGCTGGATACGGAAAACCAGCGACTTGATGGAGAAGAACTGATTACTTATTTTAACGAATCGCCATCAACGCTGCGTTATTTATGGTTGCAATTAGATGAAAATCAACATGATCCAAATGGTGATAATTTGACTTTTAATCCGAGCTCAATCAATCCGACCATGAGCGAAGATGAGTTGCGACATTTAGAGCCCTGGCGAGAGGCAGATAAGTTCGGTACTAAGATCGAATCAGTTACAGATGAAAATGGAGCGCCTTTAAAATATACGATCAACCAAACAATGATGCGTGTTGACCTCCCACAGCCACTCAAATCCGGAGAGAAGATCTCTTTTAGAGTCAAGTGGCATTATTATTTGATTGACCGGATCAACTCAGTTACTCATGGCCGTGGAGGATACGAGTATTTTGAAAAAGATGGAAATTACCTTTACACAATCGTACAGTGGTATCCGAGACTTTGTGTTTACAGCGATTTTGAAGGATGGCAAAACAAACAGTTTACCGGTAGAGGAGAGTTTGCGTTGACCTTCGGAGATTTTGTGGTGAAAATGACGGTACCTGATGATCATGTCGTTGGTTCAACCGGAGAATGTTTGAATTACTCAACGGTTTTATCACCAACACATTTGAAACGATGGGAGCAAGCAAAAAATGCTAGCGAACCCTTTGAAATCGTTACGCTGGATGAAGCCAAGAAGAATGAAAAAACTAAAAAATCCACTACCACCAAAACCTGGATCTATAAAGCAGATAATGTAAGAGATTTTGCCTGGACAGCAAGTAAAAAGTTTGTTTGGGATGCAATGCCTCACATTACTGAAGAGGGTAAAAAAGTGATGTGCATGAGTTATTATGCAAAAGAAGCGTATCCGATTTATAGCCGATATTCGACCAAAGCAGTTGAACAGACGTTAGTATCTTATTCTAAATTTTCTATTCCTTACCCATACCCTGTAGCGATTTCTGTGGAGGCTGCTAATGGCATGGAATATCCGATGATTTGTTTCAACCCAGGACGTGCAGAAGAAGATGGAACTTATACAGAACAGGCTAAAAATGCCTGTATTTCAGTGGTCATTCATGAGGTAGGACACAACTATTTTCCTATGATTATTAACAGCGACGAACGGCAATGGACGTGGTTGGATGAAGGCCTAAATACTTTTGTTCAATATTTAGCGGAACAAGAATTTGATAATAATTACAAATCCTGGGTTGGAGCTCATAAAATTACAGATTATATGAGTTCGCCAAAAGACCAGCTGGAACCTATCATGACCAATAGTGAAAATATTGTTCAGTTTTTCCCAAATGCTTATCTCAAACCTGCTGCTGCTTTGAATATCCTTCGGGAGACGGTTATGGGCAGAGAGTTGTTTGATTATGCTTTTAAAGAATATTGCCGTCGTTGGGCGTTTAAACATCCAACTCCGGCTGACTTTTTCAGAACGATGGAAGATGCCAGTGGAGTAGATCTCGACTGGTTTTGGAGAGGCTGGTTTTACGGCATCGATGCAACAGACATTTCGCTGGATAGTATAAAATGGTATAAAGTTGATTTGGAAAATGACCCTGAAAAAAGTGATTATGTTTTTGAACAAAAAAATGAAGAACCATTCGATGACATTTCCAAAAAACGAAATCGCGAATCAGGAATGCAGTTTTCAGTAGAAGAAGATCCGGAATTGCAGGATTTTTATACAAATTTCAAGCCTTGGGAAACGAGTGATTCTATTGTAAAATACACTACTCATTTGTACGAAGAAACTTTTACAGAAAAAGAAAAGAAAGCCAAATTCGGAGATAAAAACTATTATCAATTATATTTCAGCAACAAAGGTGGTTTGGTCATGCCGGTGATTATAGAATGGACTTTTGAGGACGGGACAAAGGAAATTCAGCGGATTTCAGAACAAATTTGGCGTAAAAACGAAAGTCAGTTTTCTAAAGTTTTTGTAAAAAACAAAGAAGTCACCGGAATTGTAATTGACCCTTACAAAGAAACAGCTGACATTGACGAAAGCAATAATAATTGGCCTGTAAAAGAAATGCCGAGCCGGTTCCAGGTTTTCAAAAAACATAAAGAAGGAGACAATCCGAACCCAATGCAAAAAGCTAAAAAGAAAACGAAACCTTAACTATTTTGAAAATGATAAAAAGCCTTCAATCTGAATGAACAACGATTGAAGGCTTTTTCAAAAGAAATTGTAGTTTAGTGAAAATTTTTGCCCAATAATTTAAGAGCCCAAATCATGAAAGATTACTTTAAAAAATCATTTCTTCAATTCGGAATTATTTCCTTTTGTTTGATACTTACCTCTTATCTAAGTTTAGCTCAAAACACTTCTAATCACGGCAATAAATTTGAACAATTAGGTTCAGAATTGCCAACCGGTAATTCGTATCGTGGCATAGATGGAGCGCCCGGACCTGAGTATTGGCAACAACAAGCGAATTATGATATTGAATGCAGTTTAGATGTTGAAAACCTCCGACTCAATGGCTCAGAGTTGATCACTTATTATAATAATTCACCAAATACTTTACGCTATTTGTGGCTTCAATTGGACGAGAATCAGCATGCCTCAGACAATACTAATCAATCTTTCGATCCGAGTTCGATAAATGATGCAATGAGCGAAAACGAATTGCGAGGGTTAGAAGCCTGGCGCGAACTCGAAAAATATGGACTCAATATCGAAATGGTTACCGATGGCAATCAATCCCCTTTAAAATATACGATCAACAATACGTTGATGCGCGTGGAATTACCTCAACCGTTAAAAACGGGAGAAAAAACTGCTTTGCGTATCAGATGGAATTACAACATTCCGGATCGGGTAGCTTTGATGGAATTATTGCCAACTTTTGCCAATTATCCGCGTGGTGGTTACGAATATTTTCCGGATGATGGAAATTATTTGTTTACGATAACTCAATGGTATCCAAGACTTTGTGCTTATACCGATTATGAGGGCTGGCAAAATAACCAATTTACCGGGCAAGCGGAATTTGCTTTGACTTTTGGAAATTATGTGGTAAAAATGACGGTTCCCGATGATCACATCGTTGGTTCTACCGGAGAGTGTTTAAACTATTCGGTCGTTCTGACCCCTGAGCAGCAGCAGCGTTATGAAAAAGCAAAAGCATCGAAAGAACCCTTGGAAATCGTCACTTTAAAAGAAGCTAAAAAAACAGAGAAATCGAAAAAATCCAAAGGAACCAAAACCTGGATTTTTAAAGCAGACAACGTTCGTGACTTTGCATGGACTTCAAGTCGAAAGTTCGTTTGGGATGCAATGCCTCATATTACCGAAGAGGGAAAAAGAGTCATGTGCATGAGTTATTACGGAAAAGAGGCTTATCCGATTTATCGACCATTTTCTACCAAAGCAGTTGAAAAAACCTTGGAGGTTTATTCAAAATATTCTATCCCTTACCCCTATCCGGTAGCCATTTCTGTAGAAGCCGCCAATGGAATGGAATATCCGATGATTTGCTTCAATCCAGGGCGTGCTGAAGAGGATGGAACTTACACTGAATTGGAAAAAAATAATGCCATTTCAACAATTATTCACGAAGTAGGGCACAATTACTTTCCAATGATCATCAATAGCGACGAACGGCAATGGTCCTGGATGGATGAAGGTTTGAATAGTTTTGTGCAGTATTTGACCGAATCTGAATTCGATAATAATTTTGACGTTTGGTTTGGGCCGACAACTTCGGTAACTGGATACATGAGCCAACCAAAAGAAAGCCTTGAACCAATCATGACCAATGGAGAAAATCTGGTAGATTTTTTCAATAATGCCTACACCAAACCAGCAGCCGGGTTGAACATGCTTCGCGAAACGATCATGGGCAGAGAATTGTTTGATTATGCTTTTAAAGAATATTGTGGCCGATGGGCTTTCAAAAGCCCAACACCAGCAGATTTTTTCAGAACAATGGAAGATGCCAGTGGGGTAGATCTTGATTGGTTTTGGCGTGGCTGGTTTTACAGCATTGATGCGACGGACATTTCGCTGGATAGTATAAAATGGTATAAAGTTGATTTGGAAAATGATCCTGAAAAAAGTGATTATGTTTTTGAACAAAAGAATGAAGAACCTTTTGATGATATTTCAAGGAGACGCAATCGGGAGGAGGGAATGGAGTTTTCAGTTGATCAAGATACTTCTTTGCAGGATTTTTATACAACTTATAAACCTTGGGAAACAGAGGATTCTATAGTAAAATATACAACCCATTTGTACGAAGAAACTTTTACAAAAGAGGAAAAGCAAGAAAAATTTGGCGATAAAAATTACTACCAGCTTTACTTCAGCAACAAAGGCGGATTGGTCATGCCGGTGATCATCGAATGGACTTTTGAGGACGGAACAACGGAAATTCAGCGGATTCCCGTTGAGATTTGGCGAAAAAACGAAAACAGCTTTTCCAAAGTATTTGTAAAGGACAAAGAAGTCACCGGAATAGTTATCGATCCATACAAAGAAACCGCTGATATTGATGAAAGCAATAACAATTGGCCGGTAAAAGAAATGCCAAGCCGCTTTCAGGTTTTCAAAAAACATAAAGAAGGAGACAATCCGAATCCAATGCAAAAAGCGGAGAAAAAGAAAGTGATCAGGCCGTAAAAATGGTCGTCGCTGAAAAATTAAAATTTATCTTTTAATTGGTATTTAGGTTTTTCCAAATCCTGTTTTACATATTCAAGCAACACTCGAAAATCCATTTGAGTAATATCTCTGGTTTTTCTTTCCGGGAACAATTTTTTATACGGAAACTTAAGATTCAATTTGAAGGTAAGCGTATATAATTCTGAAAGTTTCGTGCTGTCGGAGGTTATATTTGGTACTTTTAAAACAACGATCTCAGTATCATCTTCAAGGGGTTCTGCAATCAGCAAAGGTTCAACAATTGGATAAACAGACAATTGCCTTTGAAGGAGTACTTTTTTGCTCGGCAATTTTTTATCGCGAGTCCACCAAATATCTTTGACGATTTCCATGGCCTCATAAGTATCTGATTCTGACGCTACTGCTTCCAGATTTTTCAATGTTTCCAAAATAAGCTTGGTCATGGCCTCTTCGTATGGCAAATCACTTTTCAAAGCTTCAATTCCTAACAAAGCTCCAAACAGATTGGAATACGCATCTTCAATCGAAAAACTAGAATACCGTTCTGGAAACAAAGGTATGGTTGAAGCTCCAAACCATGTGGCGATTTCATGCCAGACAGAAAGATCATAAGCGATTCTTCCGGCAAGGAATGCAGCATCCAGAGAATCTAATTCTGAGGGTAAATGAAGCAATAAAGTTTTTAAACCTCCTTCATGACCAAGTTTCAGTTCCGTTTCACCGGTCTTCTTGCTAATGAGAATTTTGGAGTACAAATAGGCTGTCCAGTCTGCGATATCACGAAGATGTCCAATGTCAATAAATCCACCTCTTTTAGTATAAATGATTCCGTTTCCTTCTTCAGAGCCGCCAAGGTAATGATGCTTTCCAAGTTGTTCAATACTGGTAATATCAGTAATCGTTACACCCGGAATGATCATCACTTTTACATCTGAACCGAAAGAACAACAAGTCCTGATAATTCTTGGAGGAGGAGATTCAAGTTCCTTATCTGATAAAATCGGACCTTTGCCAAAAATAGCAGTTCCGAAAAGCAGCATCAGGCCCGTTAAAAGATACCTCATTTGTTTATTCCTTTTATTCAAAAGACAATCACTAAGAACCGATTTACTTTTTGCTTGAAATCGTTCAATCCGGATCTTATCTATTTGTTTTGAATTGCATCAAAGACATCTTTTAAAAAGAACTTTTAAAATGTAATATTGGGAAAAGATGCCGTTTATTTAATCTCTGATTCGTTGAAAACGAATTAGAGAAAATATATAAAAATGACTACTAAGATAATGAAAAAGTTGCTTCCATGATTTAATTTTTTCAGTAACCTATATAGAGTTATTTTTTGAACGGGAATTAACACTTGTTTAAATGCTCCGATAGAGCATTTCCCATGCTAAAACAAGCTTGCAACAGATAACCTCCTGTTGGTGCATCCCAGTCCAGCATTTCTCCGATGACGTAATGATTTTGGAGTTTTTTTAGTTGAAAATTTTTATCAATTTCATTGAGAGAAATTCCACCAACAGTTGAAATTGCTTCATCAATTGGCGCAAAATCTTTGACCACCAATCGAAGGTTTTTTATTTGAAATGCCAGCTTTTCAACATGATTAAAATCGTCTTTTGAAATGTAATTTTTTATAATGGAAATAGATGTTTTACTTAGTTTTAATTGAGTTTCGATGTGTTGTGTCCAGGATTTTGTTTTCTTCGTTTTGTTAAGTTTTGTTATAATTTCTTCGATTTCTAAAGTCGGTTTCAAATCGATGAAAATTGCAGCTTCCTTTTTCGAAATTAATTGATTTCTGATCTCCGGACTCAGCGCATAAATGGCTCCGCCTTCCAGTCCGAATTTGGTGACAACGACTTCTCCTTTTTTTATTTTATCAGCACATCTGATTGAAATATTTTTCAAAGGCCTGCCTTCGTTTTTTATTATAAAATCATCTTTCCAATCAATTTTGTAAGCACAATTGGAAGGTTGAAAAGGAAGAATTGATATCCCTTTCTTTTGAAAATGTTGTGTCCACGACCCATCTGAGCCGGTCTTTGCCCAACTTGCTCCTCCAAGAGCAAAAATGACAAGGTCCGTTTCTACAGAAGTTTCCTTGTTTTTACTTTTGAAAAGCAATTGGTTTTTTTTGTTCCAACCCAACCACTCATGATTGGTTTTGAGGACAACTTTGTTTTTGGAAATCTGTTTTTTGATTGCATTTAAAACATCGATAGGTTTTATCCCTTTGATTGGAAAAATCCGTTTACTACTTCCGATATAAGTTTCGATGCCCAGCGAAGCCAGCCAAGTTCTTAAATCGTTGTTATCAAAATTTCGGAGTAGTTTTTTAAAAAATGATTTTGGCAGATACCTTTCAACCATCAAATCCTGCTCTTCTGAATGAGTTAAATTAAAACCGCCTTTTCCTGCTACTAAAAACTTGCGGCCGATGGTGCCCATTTTTTCATAAATCTTAACCTGATATTTTTGAGTATCTAATTGAGCTGCTAAAATCATAGCTGCTGGTCCTCCGCCAATTATTGCGATTTTTTTTTGCATCACAGCAAAACTAAGGAATGACTTTCATTAAAAAGTATAGTTGATTCCGAGACTTACGTTTATACCCAAATCATCAGCAAAATATCTCAGCCTGTTTAAATAATCCCTATATTTTTCGTTAAGTAAATTTTCGATATGGAGGGTAAACTTCAAATTCGAATCCCGAAATTGCAAGCTGGTTCCTGCCCCGAATCCCAATAAAAAATAGGCATCCGGTGGAGGAAGAAAATCCTGTTCTACTGAAACATGCGTTTGCTTGAAAGTATAGTTTCCGTTCAACGTAACAAAATTGTTTTTCAGGGAATTCAAATCCGGCAAAGAATAATTAACAGAAGCAAAAACATTATCAGCAGGAATATTGATCAAACCAATATCATTAATGATGTCATCACCTCTGACAACAGCATATTTAACTACAAATTTCAAATCTTTTTGAGGCTCATAAGTCAATAAAAGATCACCTCCGTAAATATTTGCGTCAGTCTGTTTGTACAAAAATAAAGGGAATGCACCTCTGATTGTCAAAATGAATTCATCCTGTGGTTCTAAAAAAATGTAACCATCAATATTTTGGAAATAAACGATAGCTTGTAAAAACAGTTTTTCACTGAAAGACAAATCATTGGTAAGGACGGCTTTAAACGATTTTTCGGATTGCAAATCACGGTTTCCTTCTTCGATTCCACTTACTCCCTGATGAAGGCCAAAGCTATACAATTCGTTGACCTCAGGAGCTCGCAGCATGTATCCTATGTTGAGGTTTGATTTAAAATTTGATGTAAATTTATATTTCAAACCACCGGAAATAGCATAATTGTGAAATTGATGATCGATTCGTTCAATCCTTCTCGGAAGCGTTGTAGATATGGTTAAAACTTCTAAATATTTAAAACTATACCGTGCGCCAAGTTCGTAAAACAACTTTGATTGTTCCTTTTTGACAATGAAAAAAGCAGCTGGATTGTAAGACCTAAAATCTGGAATGAGCGGCAAAATTCCTGTTTCCGGATTATTGGTATTATCAACAATGGTAAATTGTAATCCTGTTTTTAGTAAAAAATCATTTATTGTAGAACTACTAAAAGTAGATTCCAAAAAATGCGATTGCTGCGTCAAACTGAGCGCAGGAAGCTCTGAACGGCCACTTCTTCTGATGTCAAATTCTTTTCTGTTATTTAACTGACCGCCATATTTGAAAGTTAAAAAACTCCGTTCGGTTATAGAATATTTTGATTCCAGTTTAAGTAAATGATGATTAACCAGTTGCCGCGGCGCTTCGATTTCGTAGGAAAAAGTCTCTTTTGTAAAAAATGGCTCATCACGGCCAATTGCTTCTTCCAGGTCTGTTAAATTACCAATATGAGATCCCCTCAAAATGCCAATTTCGGTGTTAAACCAACTGTAGTACAATTGATTTTGCCATTTTGGATTGAAATTCTTTTCTAGCTGGAAAGCAAGATCACCTTCTCTTTTTCCAGTATTTGTCAAATAATACGAAGGGCTTTTGGTATCTCCCTGGAGCTTCAAAGTTCCTGTAATTCTCCATGCTGCCCACTTATCGAATTGCTCCAACCTGGCATTCAAAGTATGTCCCAGCCCATTGGTTTGGAAAATATAATTTGTTTGTCCGTGTAAATGTGGATCATCTTTGATTTTATCAGTTTCGACCAAAACAACGCTGCCTAAAGCATTGCTTCCATAAGCTAAAGCACTGGCTCCTTTCACCACCGAAAGATGGTTGGCGACGAATGGGTCAATCTCCGGAGCGTGATCGTTTCCCCATTGTTGACCGGCTTGAGAGATGCCATTGTTGAGGATTGCCACACGATTTCCATATAAGCCGTGAATTACTGGTTTTGAAATTCCGGAACCATTTCGAAGAGAACTGACACCGGCGATATTCTCTAAAATATCTGATAGATTTTTGTTGCTCTCGCGGGTAATTACTTCTCTGCTAATCGTATTGCTGGTTGCTGCTGAATTGTCTTCTTTTGCGCCGTGCACGACCACTTCATCGAGTAATTCATCATGATGAATAAGGTAAATATTGATAGTTGTATCTTTTTTTAAAAGGATAAATTTGTTTGCCGTTTCACATCCAATATGACTAATTCGCAAATGGTAATTGGAGGGACAAAGTCCTGCGATTTTAAAATATCCCAAAGAATCAGAAACAGTACCCTGTCCGGATTCTTCGAGATAAATATTTGTAAATTCTAACGGAATGTTAGCACCCTTATCTAAAATATATCCTGATAAAGAAAGCTGACAATCTTGCCCAAAAGCAAAGCTTTGAGCAAGAATTGCAATTATAAAAATTATCCAGGTTTTCATTCTACAGAATTATTGGATATCAACTTCAAAAGTAACTTCGATGTCTGTTTCACCTCCAGCATTGGTAATATCACCATCAGAAACATCAGCTGCGGATTTGTCTGGCTCGTGGCGCAAAATGATGGTCAACTGCCCTTGTGAAACTTCTCCAGAGGTAGCCAAAGATGCAAGGCCTACAGGATTATTGTTTGCGTCAGCATCATTATATTCAATATTTAGATTCAACCCGTTTGATATTGAAAAGAAAAATTGATGATCTTCGTCTTCCTCTTCAATTTCTTCAGTAATATTGCCTGCCGGTGTTTCTGTTTCATTCAGCAATTCTAAAGTTCCGTTATAAATTGTATTTGTTTTAAGTGTTCCATTTATAATAACAGGGGCCTCTCCACCATCTCCATCAAGGTCTCTGAAGATGAACTCTACATCATCCCCTCCATTTTGAGGAATCAATATAAAAGTTACCGTGGTAATAAGTTCTTCTGGATTAAGGATAACGGGATCATCCTTTTTACAAGAACTTAAGAAAAGCATAACAATAGCAAAAAAAGCCAATGGCAGTTTATATTTATTAGTCATTGTTTTAAATTTTTTATAGAATTACAAATACTCCTTTCAATAGTGAAAGCAGTATTTAAAAAAAGCAAAGGAGAGTTTAAACAATTGAAAACAATGAAGCGGGCGGGCCACGGAGCGGATTAGAATTATTCGAAAACCTAAATACAAAAGGAGCTTCGAAAGTTAAATTTGATTTGACAAAATCACTCGAAGTAAGAGTTTCGCCTTCATCATCAGGGAAATAATACTTTGTCAAAAGAGCATGACAAAGCACACATTTATTTTGAAGAGTATAAACATGTGTTTCATGTTTACAACCAGCTGTTTGGTTATGGTGGAAAACCTTTTGATGGCAAGGGTCCTTTTCGGCTTCTACCGTACAAGATTCCTGATGAGCATGATCGTTGTGAAAATAAGGGTGCAGGTTGTTGAAAAGTAATGCAAAAATATATACGCCCAATACTATAGCTACTGATAAGCTATTATAAAAGGAAATATTATTTCTGAATATTTTCATCGTCGCAAAAATAGCGTTTTTTACATCAAATTATTGCGCGGACTCTTACAAATGTGATTAATTTTCCAAAACTACCACCAAATCATCCTGTTCCACCATAGTGCCACCGGAGAGCACGACTTTGGATATTTTGCCTCCAACAGGAGCGGTCACAGTGGTTTCCATTTTCATGGCTTCGATGACAAACAGTGCCTGATTGGGTTTTACCATATCCCCTTTTTTAACTGAAACGGAGGCAATCCTACCTTGCAGCGGAGAACCGATTTCATTTTCACTATCTCCAGCTTTTTGATTAAAAACTTTTTTGCTTTCTACTTTTCGATCTTTCACCTGAACAATTCTAACCTGTCCGTTCATTTCAAAATGCACACTTCTTTTCCCTTCTTCATTAGGATGAGAAACGTATAACATCTTGACAATCAGTGTTTTGCCTTCCGAAAGCTCAATCAGAATTTCCTCGTTGCCTTTCATGCCATAGAGAAACGGTAAAGTTGGAATATTGGAAACATCATTGTACTGCTGGTAGTGGTTGTAATAATCCTCAAATACTTTTGGGTAAAGCAAATAGGATATAAATTCCAACATATTGGTGTTGGGAAATTTGTGTTGAAAATCTTCAAGTCCTTTATCAAAATCAATAGGCGCCAGGTGTGCATTGGGGCGATCCGTAAAAGGTTTTTCACTTTTAAGAACAATTTTTTGAAAATCTTTTGGAAACCCCTGATAAGCTTGTCCCAGTTCTCCCCGCATCATACTTATGGCAGATTCGGGAAAGGAAAGTGTTTTGCCTTTTTCTAAAATGGCTTCTTTTGTAAGCCCGTTCGCGGTCATGAACAATGCTAAATCACCAACGACTTTCGAACTTGGAGTCACTTTGATCACATTGCCAAAAAGCTCATTGGCAACTTTATAATTCTTTTTGATTTGTTCAAACTGATCACCTAAACCCAAAGCGATTGCTTGTGGCCGCAAATTTGAATATTGCCCGCCGGGGATTTCATGTTCGTAAACTTCAGCAGTACCCGCTTTGAGTCCACTTTCAAAAGGATAATAAAACTCCCGAACGTCCTCCCAATAACTGGAAAATTCATTGAGTTTTTCCAAATTCACCTTTGGTTGTCTGGGTTGATTTTCCATGTACGCTGCGATAGCATTAAAGTTGGGTTGCGAGGTCAGTCCAGACATGGAAGCCAATGCAACATCAACTACATCAACACCCGCTTCAATGGCTTTTAGATAAGTCGCCGCCTGAACCGAGGAAGTATCATGCGTGTGCAAATGAATTGGAATATCCACGACCTGTTTGAGTTCTTTCACAAGCCGTTCCGCTGCATAAGGATTGAGCAAACCTGCCATATCTTTGATGGCGAGAATGTGCGACCCTTCATCTTCCAGTTCCCTGGCAAGGTTGAGGTAATATTCTAAAGTATACTTTTTTTCATTCGGATTGAGGAAATTTCCTGAATAGCAAATACACGCTTCAGCCAATGATTCTGTCCGTTCTCTGACAGCTTTGATACTAACTTTCATCCCTTCCACCCAGTTGAGAGAATCAAAGATCCGGAAAACATCAATGCCTGATTTGGAAGCTTCTTCTACAAATTTTTCAATTAGATTGTCAGGATAAGCTTTATACCCAACTGCATTTGAGCCGCGAAGCAGCATTTGTAATAAAATGTTAGGAATGGCTTCACGGATTTTTTGCAATCGAAGCCAAGGGTCTTCAAACAAAAATCGCATCGATACATCAAAAGTTGCTCCTCCCCAAACTTCCATTGAAAAAACATTCGGGCAGTTTTTAGCGAAACTTTCGGCTACTTTGAGCATATCAAAAGGCCGTACACGAGTCGCTAACAATGATTGATGCGCATCGCGGAAAGTAGTATCCGTAAACTGAATTGCTTTTTCTTTTTTTAGCCAGCTACAAAATTTATCTCTTCCTAAGTCCGAAAGGATGTTTTTGGTGCCTTTCGGGTAAAGGGCATATTTGTCAAAATCTGGAACTTTTGGTGTTCGGAATGTTTTATTGTGATCATGATCTTTGACGTTTGGATTTCCATTGACAGTAATTTCAGCTAAAAACCGAAGCGCTTTTGTACCTCTGTCCAATCTGCGAGGCATTTTGAAGAGCTTAGGATGACTGTCAATAAATTTGACCGTAGCTTTTCCTTTTTGAAAGGTTTCGTTTGACATTACATTCAAAAGGAAATCGACATTGGTTTTTACTCCCCGGATTCGAAATTCGCGCAATGCGCGGTGCAAGCGCTCTGCGGTTCCCGTAAGGGTACGGCCGGAGGCTGAAATTTTAACCAGCATAGGATCAAAAAACGGAGAAATTTTGGCACCTGTATAACAATTGCCTTCATCGAGACGAATGCCAAAACCTGCTGCACTTCGGTAAGCTATGACGGTCCCATAATCGGGTTTAAAATTTTGACCGGGATCTTCAGTAGTGATACGGCATTGGATCGCATAACCATTGCAATGTACATCCTCCTGGCTTTTGATATAAATCGATTTGTGGTGGAGCGGAACGCCCTGCGCGATCAGAATTTGAGACCGGACCAGATCAATTCCCGTAATTTCTTCGGTGATCGTATGCTCCACCTGAATTCTTGGATTGACCTCTATAAAGTAGATTTGTTGGTCTTTATCCACCAAAAATTCAACCGTACCAAGGTTATTGTAATTGACGTGTGTGCAGATGGCCAAAGCATATTTATAAATTTTATCTTTCACGTCTTGGGAAAGGCCTTTACTTGGTGCAATTTCAACGACCTTTTGAAATCTACGCTGGACGGAACAATCTCGTTCAAATAAATGGACAATATTACCGTGCAAATCTGCCATAATCTGCACCTCAATATGTTTTGGCGAATCGATATATTTTTCTAAAAAGATAGTGTCATCTCCGAAAGCTTTGAGTGCTTCACTTCGCGCTTCTGTAAAAGCATTGGCCAGCTGAGCATCGTCACGGCAAACCCGCATCCCACGCCCGCCACCGCCGGCAGCTGCTTTGGTCATGACTGGATAACCGATTCGATTTGCTTCCGAAACGGCAATTTTTGCGCTTGTAAGGCTTTTCCTGCTTTCTTCAATAATGGGAATTTTAGCTTCCCTGGCGACTTGTTTTGCTTTGATTTTATTGCCTAAGCGATCCATTACTTCAGGGCGGGGTCCGACAAAAATGATCCCTTCTTCTTCGCAACGCCGGGCAAATTCCACATTTTCAGACAAAAAACCATACCCCGGATGGATGGCATGTACGTTTTTCTTTTTTGCGAGGTTGATAATTTCTTCAATATCAAGATACGGCTTGAGTGGTTCGTCATCGGGGCCAATTTGATAAGCTTCATCGGCTTTGTAGCGATGCAAGGAATATCGATCTTCGTAAGTAAAAATGGCAACGGTGCGAATATTGAGTTCTGATCCTGCACGTAAAATACGAATGGCAATTTCTCCTCTGTTTGCGACAAGAATTTTAGTTAGTTTTTTCAGCATTTCCAGGGGTTGTTAAAATAAATATTTGTAGAATTTTTGCTTTGAGGATAGGTGTGATAAATATATTCTTTTTTTTAAAATTTTGTAAAGAATTCATTCAGAACTGTAAAATAGTTATTTTTTATTATGCATACTGATTAATGGTTATGCCTGTTTCAAAAAATCCTATTCTAAATTAATTTACGTAAATTAAAAAAGATTCATTTTTTTAAGTAAACATTTTTCAACAATGGATCAAAACACCAATCAATATCATTTTGAAACGAATTGGAGGCTCAGGGGTACTGAAGCGGAAATTTATCAAATACTGGATAATGTAAATGAATTGCCACGTTGGTGGCCATCTGTTTATTTGGATATAAACGTAATCGAAAAGGGTACTGACGAAGGAGTAGGGAAAGTTGTGGAATTATATACCAAAGGATTTTTACCCTATACTTTAAGTTGGCAATTCCGGACAACAGAAAAAAGGTTTCCGAATCATCTGGCGCTGGAAGCATTTGGAGATTTTAAAGGAACAGGCGTGTGGACAATCAAGCAAGAAATGGATTCTGACTATTGCAAAGTCCATTACGATTGGAAAATTACTGCTGAAAAACCAATTTTGAAAAAAATGTCGTTTTTACTAAAACCTATATTCTCAGCCAATCATCACTGGGCGATGCAAAAAGGAGAAGAGAGCCTGAAGTTAGAATTGAAACGAATTCGCGCTATTTCCGAAGACGAAAAAAAACAAATCCCAAAACCTCCGCAGCCAACGTTTCCACACAATTTTTTAAATAATAAAATTTATTGATTTTGGAAACAGCAGGATCAAAAAAAGTGAATGTAATTCAGCAATAACATTCACCTTTTTTTGTAGATTTTAATCTGTGCTTTGAAAGTTTACTATGCTTTCAGGTACTAAATTATTATTCTCCACTCAATTTAAAAACCAAACCACCTCCAAAGCCTTGAACAGCAGACAATAAATGCGCCTGCAATTTTATCCCGACTCTTTCAATCAACCAAATATTCGCGCCCAGGCGCA
Source organism: Saprospiraceae bacterium (assembly GCA_965220465.1). Lineage (GTDB taxonomy): Bacteria > Bacteroidota > Bacteroidia > Chitinophagales > Saprospiraceae > JAHDHW01. The sequence continues at coordinate 353,948 of CBDCPZ010000020.1, forward strand.
AACCCCAAGCAAATTTTGTGGTACTTTTAGGTTCACCAAGCTCGGGCATTTTGTTTTCATAAATAACCATTCCAAGCATCAATCCGCCATATCCTTCAAAGGTTGGATTTGGTTGTATATATCGTAAGCCACCAAGCTATAATGTAATTAATGCCAATCTCTAAAATATCATCTAAATCACCATTATAATAATAAGAAATCGGTGCTTGTGTGTCTTGGCTATAATAAACCAATTCGATACCGTAATCAGGAGAAACCAAGTATTCTAATCCGGCTCCCCATTGTATGCTTCCTTTTATAGTTCCTCTGAGATAGCTGGTGTTCCTATAATAAGTGTCGAATTTGTCATTAAAGGTGTCATTAATGTAGCCATTTAATCGGAGCCCATGAGCTTGAATAACAATGCAGCTGACCACAATAATTAAAGTTAAGTCAAGTAGTTTTTTTATTGTTTTAAATTTATGTGTTTATAAATCGTTTATAAAGGCGAAGCTAACAATAGCTTCTCAATTTTTAAATCTTTTCGTTTATAAGTGGTTGGGCTAAATTTAACGAAACCATATTTTTAAGGTATTTCAAAGTAACGCCAACAAATCCTTTTAGTCAGCTGACTACCATTATTTCGCAAGGTCAAAATGTTTTCATATAATTTTTTACGCCTGCTTACAAAGACAATGAAAGTTAAAAAGTGTTAACTTTTGTAATATTGATTATATTCGTGTTGATTTTTAAGCTGCGATTAGAAAAGTTCCACGAAAAATATTATAAATTTACATTCCCGCCTTTCCTAAAGAGTATTGCCTTTGTCATACACCAAAGGATATTTCTTTTTTGGAACAATTGGTATTTCGTCCTATTTAACGATCTTATAAAAACTTTCAATAACATTTTAAATTCTAATTATGAAAAAGCTTAGTTTATTATTAGTACTTTTTGTAGCATTTTCTTTTGCTACTGAAGCCCAAAAGCCTAAAAGCCCTCGTATGAATACTGAAGGAGAAGTCTTTGGTGCTGAGGTAGAAATTGACTACGGTGCTCCTTCTGTAAGAGACAGAGTAATCTGGGGTGGCCTTGAAGAATATGGTAAAGTTTGGAGAGCTGGAGCAAATGAAAATACAACGATAGAATTTAGCAAAGACGTTGTTCTTAAAGGAAATAATTTACCTGCAGGTAAATATGGATTTTTTATTATTCCAAATGAAAATAGCGACTGGGTTTTGATTTTCAATAAAAGAAATGCAGATTGGGGAGCCTATAAGTATGACCAAAAAGAAGACGCACTCCGTGTAACTGTAACGCCAGCATTTGTTGATGAAAACCAGGAAATGCTCCAATATTCTATTGACGAAAATTCGATTATTTTTAGCTGGGAAAAAGTGAAATTAGTTTTCCCTTTTAGTCCAAATTAAAAAGAGTTTATGTCAAAATAGTTTTATGAGATAAACATGCAGAATTTTTTCTCCAATCTAGGCACGCACGGAACCTAATAGCCAAAGCTATTAAGGTAAGTACGGAACGAAGAGTGGGAAGAAAAGACAATTTTTTAGCCATACGAAATTATTTGACATATACTTTAATAGTAATATTTTAATAAAACAAAACCCCCTTCAATTACATCAAATGGTTGAAGGGGGTTTTGTTTTATTAAATAGCCTTCACATTTCCCGTTTTGTACAATTTATCTTCCAAAAAGGAAAAGTGACCTGGCCGCTAGTATCCACCCATTCCCCAATCCAATTGAAGCCATTGTTGCTTATTTCGTAAAAGGTGAGCCTGGAAAAGCCATCCATTCCATTTGGAGCTTTTTGAGGCATGTTCAATATTATTTTATCGTCCTTTTTTCCTCCTTCCCACGAAGAAAGTTTTGGTGATACTGCATTTGAAGTGTAATAGTGAACGTACCATTTGAGGCTATCCGGATTGAATTGACGAATGCTCCCTGAATTTATTTCATCCTCCTTATACGTTTCATCCTGGACAGCCATGCCGTTCATGATGTATTTAAATTTCCAGATCATTTTTATTGGTTCTTGCCAGGTTCCATCTTGATTTCTGCGTTCTGACAAACAATCGCAAAGGCCGATCATCGGTGCAAAATCATTTATTTGTTGTGGTGCTTTTGGGTTTATCTGTCCGAATGGATGTTCTTCTGAGGATTCATATTCGATCATTAAATCAGATTGTGAAAAAGCCTGGACATAGCAGAAAAGTGATAAAACGATTACAAAAAGGATAGTTGGGTTTTTCATGATTCCAAATTATATATTTTAAATAAAGAGTTGTAACTGCAAAGGGATTCATTCCAAAAACGTGGAACAAGGGCTGATGGCTGTTTTTTCTGGATTTTAAATTAAAGGAGCATTTTAAAAATTGTTATTACATTAGACTAATTATTTTTTTAACAAACAAGGTAATCAATGTTCAAAAAGTTAATCGGTTTAATCGTTGCAGGATTTTTTATTGTTTTACCGCTGGTGTTGATCTATTTTGTTTTAGCTGATATGATTGGAATTTTAGGAGGGATGCTGCTGCCAATTGCTGATATGATGCCGATTCAGGAAATGCTTGGAATTTATATAGCGGATATTCTTGCCATTCTTCTTATCTGCCTGCTATTTTGATTTGCTGCGCGAACATCAATAGGAATAAAAATTGGAAATTATATTGAAAAGAATCTGTTAGGCAAAATTCCCGGATATTCATTGATAAAAGGCTTGACCAGGAGTTTTAATACTACAACTGAAAGCCAGGATTTTCCACCGGTTTTCCTTATCAATAGTTCGGTAACTTTTTGAAAACCAATTCAACTGAAAACCAATTACTTAGATAGGCAAATTTTAATTTTATTCAACTTAGGTGCTTTCTATAGATCTTCCAGAGTTTCATTTAATTAAACTCCAAATGTGTTCATTTCGTAAGTCGTTGGTTATCAATCATGATAAAATTTTTCTTGAAAAATAATTTCGTTAAAAAGTTACCGTACTATTGCTTATCAGAAATGAAATAAAAGAAATAGTTTTTTTGTTGAAGACCTTCCAAGCGGCGATTGTGTGATTTTTATTCCCTTGGCACCAACTCCAACAATAGGAAATGTTGTAGTTGCAAGAAAAGACCAGCTTGAAAGGCTCAATGTTCCGCTAGCCAGCATCGTCAATTCGATAACGCTTTGGGGAACAGGTAGCAAAGAATGGATCAAATAATTATTAAAGAAGACAGTTGAAGAGCAGTCAGTTACCGGTTTAAAAATATACTACTGACACCTATTTTATTTTTTATAAGAACTCAATCCGGGTTCAACGATATTTTGTAAAACATAAAGCGACATTCCTCTGGCTTCTTTTGCTTCAAATCCTCGATCCATAAAATAATCTTCCAACAAAGCCCAACTTTGAAAATAAGCGATTTTTAGCGGAGTAGTCATTCTTATATGCAAAGGATCTGCTTTTTCCCAAGCAGCCAAACCTTTCCAAAGTGATTCGTTCCAGGCGTCGATAAGCGCATATTCTGTGGGATTGGGAGCCTGAGTTGTAGTAAGCAACTGGGTTTGTTTTAAGTTTTTTGCTGCCATTTTAGGAGCATCTGGTTTCCTAGGCGAAGGGTTGAGGTCATTGACAATCGTCTTCAATAAATTAATAGCATCCCAATTCAGATCATCGCTTATTTTTTCTGTTGCTTTACCCGGACTATTATATTTGGTTAAAATCTGGTATTTCTGAATTTCAGGATTATTTGACAGGGTTGTTTCAAGCCCTTTTTTAGTCCCGGGACCATAATAACCGTCAAGGCTACTAGTGTAAGATCCTTCGGTTTTTAACACTTCCTGAAGCTTTAAAACAGAAGTTCGTTTGACATTTGTTCGAATAGCCGGTTGTGCAATTGCATTATCAGCAGCAGAGGATTTGGGGAGCAACACCACATCGTAAGATTCGGGAGCTGCATCAACAGGAGGCTGTACAGGTTTTTTTGTAGTAGTAGTAACCGGTGAAAAAGTTATTTCTTCAACTAATACTTCCTCCGGTTCAGGTACAAAAGAGAATTCCTGAGGAATATTTATAGCTCCGCCTGTTTCAAATGAGGTTACTTTATGCAATAATAAAGCATTCACATTTTTCATAAAAGCATCACTGAATCCCATTTTTTTAATCAGGCCAAGTCGTTTTTTTGCTACCGACAATTCTTCAAAGGAACCACTAACGATTTTGACGGAATTGCCAACTAACAAAACACTGAGCGGTCCTGCCTGAGCATATTTTGACCAATCAATTTGATCACCGACTTTAACTGTACCCAATTGAATAACAGTTACAATATTCCCGTTTTTCAAACTTCGGCGAGTAGTAAAAGCATCCAGGTATCCTGTGTTTTTTACCTCAGCCAAAACTTTATTGGCAGCTGCTTCTGACTCATAATCTCCCATATAGATCTGTTGCAGATTATTGAGTTGCATAGAATAAAGGTATCCGAATTGTTGAATGTTTTTAAAGTCGGAAATATTAGCTTTTACAAATGCACCAATGTGGATAGTAAAAGTATAGTCGGCAGAAATTTTGGAAGGTTCTCTTGCCTGTAAATTAAATGCAAAAAAAGCGATCGCAAGGAGGTTAAGTACATGTTTCATATATGTTTCTTTTTTTGGTATCAACGCAAATATAGTGATAAATAATGTGTCGGCATACAAAAACTATGTCAATAGATTGAGAGAGATTCTAATGTTTAGCTGCTTTGACGAATACTTTTAATTGGTTTTAAAAAAGCTCATTACAGAAATTAAAAACCACCACTTTTGCCTTTTATCTTAGAAACGAAAAAATGACAATTAAAAAACATTTGGAATGCCTCAACTTTGCAACTTGCGCCTTTATTTTGCAGCATTAAACGGTTTCACTAATTCAGAACAATGATGATAAATAATTTAAAAATCCTTAGCATTTTGGGAGTTTTGGAAGGCATAAGTTACCTGATGTTACTTGGTGTATGCATGCCGCTCAAATATGTTTTTGATATGCCTGAACCAACCTCTGCTGTAGGAATGGCGCATGGCTTGTTGTTTATTGCTTATTGTGCCTGGGTGATCATCGTTTCTTCTGAACATAATTGGCCAACCACAGAAATCTTGTGGGCATTATTGGCTTCTGTCCTTCCTTTTGGCACTTTCGTGGCGGAAAAAAGAATTTTTCAGCAATACGCTTAAGCTTGTCAATCCTGGTTTCGTAAACTAACTTTCATTTTCTTCTTTTTAAAAAGGTAATGTTTTCAAAAACAATTTTACTTTTGCAATGTTAGTTGCGAATACAACCATTTTATTTATGAATAAAGGAGAATTTCATCCAAAAAAAGGAGTAGGCTTTAATGCAAACCGAACAGGGAGATTGATGGCCAGGTATCTCACCAAAATATTTCATAATGAAGGCGTTTCTTTGAACGGCGATCAATGGCCGATATTATTGCACCTTTGGTTTAAAGATGGTATGAATCAACAGGAAATTGCGGATACTATTTTTCGTGATAAAGCTACTGTAGCAAGGAATATACACGTTTTGGAAAAAGAAAATCTGGTCGTAAGAGTTGCTGACGAAAGCGATAAACGCAACAACAAAATTTACCTTACACATAAAGGAAAAGAATTAGAATCCAAAGTCCTTCCGGTAGCTTTCCAGCTAAAAGAAAAAGCACAGAAAGGAATTGACCCCGATGAAATTGAAGTCTGTAATAAAGTACTCGAAAAGATATATGACAATCTCAATAAATAGTTGTATTTGCAACTTTAATATTCGAAAAACTAATAATAATGAGCGATAAATTTCGAAAAATTTCAGTAGTCGCAGGTGTTTTAATCCCTTTGTTTATAGCTGCATTGGCCTATAATTTTTTGAGTGTCCAAAAAGCACCGCCAAAGAAAAAAGACTTTGTTGGAAATGATGTTCGCAGGATAGAAGTAATCATTGTTGAAAACGATACGGTTCCGTCCCGACTTGATGTGCAGGGGAGATTGGTCGCGTTTGACAAAATCGACATTCTCGCTGAAGTATCCGGTATATTGGAATCATCGTCGAATACTTTCAAAGTAGGAAGCCGGTTTCCGAAAGGTTCAGTGATGCTCCAAATTGACAGCGAAGAGGCCGAATTAAATCTTTTGTCTCAAAAAAGTTCCCTCTTAAATGCGATTACGCAACTGATGCCTGACCTCAAAATTGACTACCCGGAGAGTTTTGAGCAATGGAGAGCTTATTTGCAGCAATTTGATATTGAAAAACCGATTCAGGCATTTCCGCAACCGGTAAACGATAAAGAGAAATTTTTCATTGCAACTCGAAATATTCACAGCCAATACTACAATATCAAAAGTGCCGAATCCCGTCTTTCAAAATATAAAATTTATGCTCCCTTTTCCGGAGTAATCACTGAATCATCTATCAATCCGGGCTCATTGGTTCGCGTTGGTCAAAAACTGGGAGAGTTGATGAACGTCAATAATTATGAACTCGAAGCTACCGTCCGCCTTGCAGATCTCAATTATATAAAAATCGGAAGCCAGGTAGTACTCCGCTCCGATGATATTGCCGGAAAATGGAATGGCAAGATCAAACGCATCAGCGATCAAATCGATGCCAGCACTCAGACCGTGGTAGTTTACATTGGAGTTTCCGGAAATAATCTGAAAGAGGGGATGTATTTGAGAGGTGATGTTGAGTTAAAAGCGATTGACAATGCTTTTGAATTACCCAGAAATTTATTGGTCAACGAATCCAGGGTTTACAAAATTGAAAATGATTCGATACTCACTTTAGAAACGGTGGACATCATAAAAACTACTGAAAAAACCGTTATTGTCAGCGGTTTAGAAAGTGGCTCAAAGCTATTAAAAGAAGTATTTCCGGGAGCCTTTGAAGGGATGATTGTGGAAGTTAAAAAGGATGGACCTGAAAGGCGAAACACATCGAATACCAGTGCTCAAAAGTAGTTTAAAAAAGGTTTAGGGATCACTTTAATATTTAAATAAATGAGAAGCTTAATAACCTATTTTATAAAATATCCGATAGCAGGCAACTTGCTGATGGTTGCTATATTTATACTTGGGATTTTTGGATTGCTAAACATGAAATCCACCTTTTTCCCGGAAGTGGAAAGTCGGATGATCACTATTCAAACGGTTTATCCGGGAGCCTCGCCGGAAGAAATTGAAGAAGGTATTGTTTTAAAAATTGAAGAAAATCTAAAAGGTATAACCGGAATTGAGCGAGTGACTTCGGTTTCAAGAGAAAACAGTGGAATAGTAAATGTAGAAGTGTTGAAGGGGTATAAAACGGATGTCATTTTGCAGGATGTAAAAAATGCAGTGGACCAAATCAGTTCTTTTCCGGCAAGTATGGAACCACCCACGATTTACAAGCAAGAAAACCTGGGTTTTTCGATTAGTTTTTCTATAAGTGGTGATGTTGATTTAGAAACCCTAAAAACTTATAGCCGCAGAGTTGAGGATGACCTCAGGGCAATTGATGGAATTTCTAAGGTCGAACTTAGCGGGTTTCCGGAGGAGGAAATTGAAATCGCTTTTCGCGAGCAAGACCTCAGGGCTTACCAACTAACTTTTGCACAGGCAACAAAAGCCGTTCAGGTCGCAAATTTGGAAATAACCGGAGGAACCGTCAAAGGCGAAAAAGAAGAATTGCTAGTCCGGGCCAGAAATAAAAAATACTACGCAGACGAACTTCGTAATATCGTTGTTAAAAACTCGCCTTCCGGAGGAGTGATCCTTTTACATCAAATCGCAGATATTAATGACCGATGGGAAGATTCGCCTAATCGGAGTTATTTGAATGGAGAGCCTTCCGTTGTTATCACTGTTCAAAATACCCTGGAAGAGGATATTCTCGATATTACGGAAAAGGTTAGAAATTACATCGTTGACTACAACGAAGCCAATGATGTAGTAAAAGCAACTATTATTCGTGATCAATCGATTGTTTTGAATCAGCGGATCGAATTGCTTAGAAATAATGGGATTGCAGGTTTCATTATTGTAACCTTGATGTTGGCGATGTTCCTCAATTGGCGATTAGCGTTTTGGGTTGCATTGGCTATTCCGATTTCATTCGCAGGTATGTTTGCCTGTGCTTATATTTTAGGTACAACCATTAATGTTATTTCTTTATTCGGAATGATACTGGTGATCGGAATTCTGGTGGATGATGGGATTGTGATCAGCGAAAATATCTACCAACAATATGAAAAAGGTGTTCCGAGAATGAAAGCGGCAATTGATGGAACGATGGAGGTTTTGCCTGCGGTATTTTCAGCCATTTTAACAACGGTCCTTGTTTTTATGGGCTTCTTTTTTATTGATGGCAGGATAGGAGATTTTTTCACTACAATGGCCGTAGTCGTTATATTTTCTTTGGTATTTTCTTTAGTTGAAGGAGCATTTATTTTGCCCGCTCATGTAGCTCATTCCAAAGCATTAAGCCCGGATAATGATAAAGGTTGGCTGACAAGGCAGCTGGATAAATTTATGGCTTTCATGAAGGACAAAATGTATGCTCCGGTATTGAGGTTTGCCATGAAAAACAACGCGATGATTATTGCAATTATCGTTGGCATCTTTATCATAACTGTTGGTGCAATTCAGGGTGGCATTATTCAACAAACCTTTTTCCCAAATATTGAACGCGACGATATTACGGTTACTTTAAAAATGCCTGCGGGGACACGTGAATATATAACTTTTGACTGGTTGACTCATATTGAAAAAGCTGCCTGGGAAGTAAACGAAGATTTAAGCAAGCAATATTTTAATAATGAAAAAAAGGCCATTTTAAAAGTTGAAAAATCAATTGGCCCAACTACTTATGACGGAAGAATAAACATTACGCTTTTGGATAGTGAGGCAAGAGACTCTCTTCGGGCGCGCACAGTTGGAAATGCGATTAGAGAAAAAGCAGGTACTATTTATGGCGCTGAGCAAGTGACTATAGGTGGAGCGACGCCTTTTGGAAAACCGGTTTCACTTTCTTTGGTGAGCAATGACTTTAACCAGCTTGTCAAAGCTTCAGAAAGGGTAAAATCAGAATTGGAAGCACTGGCGGAGTTGAAAGATGTTGTGGATAATAATCAACAGGGATTGCGGGAAATCAATTTGTCATTGAAGGAAAAGGCTCATTTTTTAGGATTGAATTTGCAGGAAATTGTCATGCAGGTTCGGCAAGGGTTTTTTGGAAGTGAAATCCAGCGATTACAACGCGGCCGCGACGAAGTCAGAGTGTGGGTTCGATACAAAGAAGAAGAACGTTCAAATATAGGGCAACTTGAAAATATGCGAATCCGATTTGCAGATGGAAGAGAGTTTCCGCTTTCTGAAATTGCCAACCTGGAAATAAAGCGCGGGATAATCGCGATTAACCACATCGACGGTAGAAAAGAAATCACAGTTGAAGCTGATATTGCGGAAGATGATGTATCTGCTTCTGACATGAATACAAGTATCCAGGAAGATATTGTTCCTGAGATCCTGAAAGATTTTCCCGCGGTGCAAGCCATGTACGAAGGACAAAACCGGGAAAATGCAAAAACGGCAAAATCGATGCAATTGGTTGTTCCGGTTATATTGCTTTTTATGTTTTTTACTATTGCATTGACCTTCCGGTCTGTAAGCCAGACGATTGTTGTTTTTGCTTTGATTCCTTTTGCCTTAATTGGTGTCGGATGGGGGCATTGGTATATGGGGCATGCGATCAGCCTGTTTTCGAATCTCGGTGTTTTTGCTTTGATTGGTATTTTGGTGAATGATGCTTTGGTTTTTGTTACGGCTTACAATCATCTTATTAAAGATGGAACGCCGGTGAGAGAAGCAATTTATAATGCTGGATTAAGTCGTTTTCGGCCAATTGTTTTGACCTCTTTGACTACAATCGCGGGCTTGGCTCCTTTGATGTTCAATAAAAGTTTTCAGGCGCAATTTCTTATTCCGATGGCAATTTCAGTGGCTTTTGGTTTAATGGTAATCACTGTAATTATTTTAGTTTTGTTACCCACTTTATTGACTTTGTCTAACCGTATAAAAGTATTTTCTGTTGGTCTTTGGGAAGGAAAAACGCCTGCACTCGAACTGGTGGAACCTGCCAATGAAAATCGAAGAACTTATTATCCACTTTGGATTTTTGCAGCAATCTATGCTTTGGTATTAGGCGCGGGTGTTCTTTTTGGCATATTCAAAATAGTGTCTTTTTTAAGTTAATATCCAAAATAGTTTGATAAACAGTTTTAAAATGAAATATAGTTTAATAGTTTTTTTATTGTCTTTTCTATTTCAACTTTCAAATGCACAAAACGATCTTAGCATTTCACAAGCTATTGAAAAAGGGTTGGAAAATAATTATCAAATTCAGATTACAGAGCGATATGTTGATATTGCGGCCAACAACAATAATTGGCAATCTGCCGGACGCTATCCAATGGTCAACTTTAATTTAAATTCCCAAAATGCTTATAATAATCAAAACAATCCGGCATCGTTTATAAATGGCTCCTATTTGAATGGTGGAATTTCTGGAAACCTGGATGTGAAGTATATAATATTCGACGGTTATCAGGTAAAAATTAATAAAAAACGTTTTGAAGAGTTGGAAAAACAAGGGCAAACCAATGTTGCAATTGCTGTCGAAAATACGATCAGAAATATTATGCTCTCTTATTATGCGGCGGTTATTCAACAGGAAGCTTTGGATGTTTTGGATGAAGTGCTGAAATTGTCGCGAGACAGGATCGATTACCAACGGGCACGACAAGAGTTTGGACAGGCAGGATCTTTTGATATTATACAAAGCCAGGATGCTTATTACAGCGATTCAACCAATACCATTCTTCAGCAAAATGTAGTAGCGACAGCCTTTCGAAACTTAAACCTTTCAATGGGAGAAGACGACTTGAGTTTGACCTACAATTTAACGGATACTTTGAGTTATGAGGCTCCTGATTTTGTTTTTGAAGATTTAAAAGAGCGTATGTTTTCAAATAATAATAATCTTCAAAATCTTCTTATATCCAGAAGTTTGGCAGGCACTGATCTGGAAATGGCGGAGAGCAGCAAATATCCTACGATAAGCGTGAGTACTGGAGCGATCTTCAGCGAAAGTGTTTTGAAATTAGATGGTGAAAACCCTAACACTCAAAAAACCTATGGCGCGGCTTGGGGAAATAATTTTAACTATTATATAAATCTTTCTGCGAGCTACAATATTTATAATGGTAAAAATCGAAAGAGGGCCATTGAAAATGCGCAGGTCCTGGAAATCATTTCTCAAATCAATATCGACGAGTTGAAACGGAATCTGTCAACGCAATTGCTCAATACACTGGAAACGTACAACAACCAAAAACAATTGGTTTCAATCAATCAGGCACGAGTTGATAATGCTATTCAGAATATTGAAATTTCCCAGGAAAGGTTTCGAAATGGATTGATTACGTCCTTTGAATATCGCGATGTACAACTCTCTTACATTAGAGCTTATCAAACACAGCTTTCTTCGATTTTTGATTTAAAAAATACAGAAATTGAATTAATTCAATTGATCGGAGGATTGGTTAAATAAAGCAGAAGTTTAAGTAAAATGTTTTAGCATAATAACTTCCTTTTCGGTAAGATGGCGGAACCGGCCGCGAGGCAAATCTTTTTTTGTCAATCCCGCATAAATTGTCCGATCCAGCTTTTTTACCTTATAGCCAAGGAATTCGAAAATACGTCGAACGATTCGGTTTCTGCCAATGTGAATTTCAATTCCAACTACTGTTTGGGGCTCATTTTTAATATAATTTACACCATCGACAGGCGTTGGGCCATCTTCGAGGGTCAAGCCATTTCGAATCAATTCCAGATGTTCTTCAGTAACCGGTTTGTCCAAAGTAACCTGATAAACTTTGCTAACGCCATGACTTGGGTGCGAAAGTTTTTTAGCGAGATCACCATCATTTGTTAAGAGCAATAAGCCCAGCGTGGCACGATCAAGTCTCCCGACAGGATAAATTCTTTCTTTGATTGCTTTGCCAACAATGTCCATGACGGTTTTTCGTCCTTTCTCATCATTTACGGTAGTTACAAAATCTTTGGGTTTGTTAAGCAAAAGGTAAATTTTCCTTGTTTCAGGTTTTACAGGTTTCCCCTTGAAAGTAACAATGTCGGCTTCCATTACTCGGTGTCCAATCTCGTTTACGACTTTTCCATTGACAGTTACCAAGCCCTCCTGAATATATTCTGCAGCTTTGCGGCGAGAGCAAATACCACAATGGGCAATATATTTATTCAACCGCATTCCCTCGGAAGTATCCGACGATTCACCTGAATCAATGACAGGCTTTTTTTGAGGTGATTTATCCTTTTTGTGGAAATTTTTATTTGGCCGTTTTGACATAATAAAGTTACTAGGCTAAATTAAAAATAACCTATTTTTTTAAGCTACTATAAAATAAATCTAAAAACTTCTTTTTAATCAATTATTCAGAATCATTTTACAATAGTAAATAGCTTATCAATAATTTTTAAGGCCAGTTTAAAACGGAATATCGTCATCATTCATTCGGGAAGATCTTGTGATGACATTTGATTGTGCATCGGGTCCACTATCATCACCTCCAATCAATTCGTTGAAATTCGGATCATCAAGATCGCTAAATTTAGCAAATTGATCAGTGAATTTCAGCTTAACTGTTTTTAAGGCTCCGTTACGGTGCTTGGCTACGATGATTTCTGAAACTCCTTTTAAAGATTGCCCTTCTTCATCTTCTAATATCTGGTAATATTCAGGCCGATAAATGAAGGAAACGATATCAGCATCCTGTTCAATCGCTCCTGATTCACGAAGGTCAGACAATTGAGGTCTTTTTGTTCCACCACGAGTTTCAACGGCACGGCTAAGCTGAGACAAGGCAATTACCGGCACATTCAATTCTTTGGCAAGCCCTTTCAGCGATCGGGAAATTTGGCTAATCTCCTGTTCACGGTTTCCGTTTTTATTTTCTGGGCCTCCTGTCATCAATTGGAGATAATCGATAATAACCAATTGAATATCATGTTGCATCTTAAGCCTTCTACATTTAGCTCTAAGCTCAAAGACGTTAATCCCCGGCGTATCGTCAATGAATATAGGAGCTTCACTCATTTTTTCGATAGCACTGTGCAATTGTTGCCATTCATATTCCTCAAGCTGGCCGTTTCGCAACTTACTCCCCTGGATTTCTGCTTCCATTGAAATAAGCCGCTGAACCAGCTGGACGTTTGACATCTCAAGCGAAAATAATGCGACTCCTTTGTTAAAATCTAATGCAGCGTTTCGTGCGAGGGATAATGTGAATGATGTTTTACCCATACCTGGCCTTGCAGCAACAATGATCAAATCTGATGGTTGCCAGCCGGAAGTAAGTCGATCAAGTTCGGTAAATCCTGTGGGAATTCCAGTAAGCCCATCTTCTTTTTCAGCTAATTCTTCCAATGCCTTCAATGCTCGGCTGGCAAGTGTGCCCATGCTTTCATACCCACGGCTGAGGTTTTGCTGAGTGATGGAAAAAAGACCTTGTTCAGCATCATCAAGCAACTGAAAAACATCGGTTGTGTCTTCGTAAGCATCACGAATAATTTTTGTGGAAACAGAGATCAATTCTCTTTGAATATGTTTTTGGGAGATAATTCTTGCATGAAATTCAATATTGGCAGCAGAGGCTACCCGATTGGTTAGTTCTACTAAATAATAAGGACCGCCGATGGTCTCAAGGTCTCCTGCTTTTTTTAATTCCTCAGTAACAGTGAGTAAATCAACAGGTTGACTTTTTTCAAAAAGCCGAAGCATTGCTTTATAAATAAGCTGATGACCATCCGAATAAAAACTTTCAGAGCGAATAATATCAAGAACTACAGGCAAAGCATCCTTGTCAAGCATTAGTGCTCCCAGGACAGCTTCTTCGAGAGCAAGTGCCTGTGGTTGCACTTTTCCAAAGACATAATTGGATAAATCGTTTCCCTTCTTTTGATTGCGATAAGCTCCGATTTGCTTGATCGACTTGGTAGAATCTGCCATGTTGGTTAATAATTCTTTAAGTGAACTGTTTTCCTTCTCCTCGTGCAGTTCTCTTTGTATAGTATGTTAGCACAAAAATAATTGAAAAACTAACACTTTAGTGCTGAAAATATTTTGCGCCATTTTGCTAATTGTTAATAAGACACTTCGATATGTGGAAAACCTGTTAGTATTTTAAAGCTATTATTTTATTTACAAACGATTAGGAAATCGTACACATTGATATATTATTAATATAATTAAACGTAATTTCTATTACACTCAAAAAATCTCTTTTAACTCTATTTCGAATGAATGTATTATGAATTATTAAATATGTAATAGTTTTTTCGAATGAAGCGTATAAAAATCATAACGTCTTATTTTAATCAATGTTTAGATCAAATAGATGTTTAAAAAAAGGTCAAAAAATATTTATTTAAATATTAATATAAAATATTTGTTATTTGCATTTTTTCTAAAAACATTATTTGTATCACCAAATTGTTAAAACAACAAGGGTATTAAAGTATAATATAAGCAAAATACTACAAATCTTAAACAAAAAATTAGATTTTGTTTTTTTTAAAACATTTTTTTGCTCAACTTTTTTTGATAACTTTTCTTGCTTATTGGCTGTTCTAATTGTGTGGTAAAGAATTTATACAATTCAAATTAATTTTCTGCATTTCAATATCTAGCATCAATTCTTCCTTTGCTATTTAATTTTCATCATTTCTAGTTTTGTTTTAAAGAATTTTAGCTTCTTCCATTTATATTTCTAGCCTTTTAGATTGGTCTCAAATTTTGAATTAGTATTTGGAATGTCAGTATAAAAGTCATGTGTTCGCCCTGGCGCATTGATCAATCATCTTCGATTACCTGTGCTACTTAAAAAGATAATTTGAAAAGTGCGAACAAGAATAAAATCGTGGGTTGATTTTTCATATAAGTAGAATAAAAGTTTAAGAAATAATTAAGAAAGTGGATGCGTTTACTGCTTAAATATATATAAACATAATATTAAAAGAACTGACAGTCAGATCGTTTCATATATAATAAAAATTCATTCATTTTCATTGATTATCTAACAAATATCAGGGGTTGAAATTTCTCTTATTTTTTTGATTGTAGCATATTATTTGCAGAATAAAATACTTTCAACTTAAACCGATCAAAGGTTCTTATCAAAAAAGACACAAATGAATTACTTAAAAGTTCCCACTCTTTTACTTTTTATAGCTTTTTGCTGGACAGGTTTTGCTCAGAATCCACAACTGAAAAAAGCAGATAAATTATATAAATTGAATGAATATTCACAAGCTATTTCTTTGTACGAAGAAGGCCTCCAGGAAGTTGAAAGTCTTTCTGCTAAAACAAACCTTGCTTATTGTTATATGGTAACCAATAGGTTGAACAATGCCGAACAGCTTTATAGTGAAATCGTGAATGAGGAACGAGCAAGACCAATAACAAAGTACTATTATGGAGAAACCTTAATGAGCAATGGCAAGTATGACCAGGCAAAAAACTGGTTTTTAAAATATGCAGAACAAAACCCTAAAGATGAACGTGCCCTTGAAATGGCTGCTGCCTGTGATAAAGTAAGATTGATAAAACCACTGTTTGAAAATATTGAAATTAAACCTTTTCAGCAAAACTCAAAATCAGACGATTCGGGACCTGTTTTTTATAAAGACGGAATTGTTTTTACATCAGATAGAAATTCGGGCGTAAATCCACTTAAACAGAAATCAGGTTGGACGGGAAGAGATTTTCTTCGTATTTATTATAGCGAAGCAGACTCCACAGGAATGTATAATAAGCCCCAGGGTTTTTCAAAGAAAATTAATGAAATAAACAAACACTGTGGGCCATTATCATTTAATGCAGATCAAAACTATGTAGTTTTCACGAAAACAGGTATAAAACCTGGGAAAAATGATGCTTATAACATGCAGCTGTATTATTCTGAATCAAATGATGGAACAAAGTGGAAAAAACCAAAAGCGCTTCCGTTTTGCAGAAAAGATCATAACTATATGCATCCTGCTCTTTCAGCTGATGGCGAAACATTATATTTCGTTTCGGACAAACCAGGAGGCGAAGGTGGAACGGATATCTATAAGTCCAAATTAACTGAAAAAGGGTGGGGGACACCATTAAACCTGGGAACTAAAGTAAATACCACTTTTAATGAAGGGTTCCCTTTTGTAGGTTCAGAAGATAAATTATATTTTTGCTCTAAAGGGCATCCGGGATTTGGAGGCTTTGACATATTTGTTATTGAGCAAGATGAAAAAGGGTTGTGGTCAAAACTAAGAAATATTGGCAATCCTGTAAACAGCTCTTATGATGACATCTCTTTTCATTTGGATAAGACCTTTACAAAAGGTGTGTTTTCATCAAACCGTGGAGGCAACGATGACAATATCTATACTTTTGAAGTCACATCGTCAACTAAAATAAATACTATCACTGAAGAAGCAGAGGAAGTTTATGTGAGAGAGGCATTAAAACCAACGGCCAATACTGAAAATATTACCTCTTCTGAAGTTGCGGTGGAGAAAACAACAATGACCAATCAGAACAGTAATGGAACTCAAAACAGTGGCACAGCAAAAGACAATACACGAATGTCTGGAGGTGAGGCAAATGACAGCCTAATGGAAAATGAAAGTTTTGGCGAAAGCCAACAATCAATTGATGTAATAGAAAATGAATTAGTTGAGAATAATTCAGACGAATTTATAAATGAAGTTGTCCCTGATGTTGAAACAGAAGTCGAAAATATAGAAACTATAAATACTGAAATATCAAGTGAAAATACCGATAATATTGGTTCTGAAACAAAATTAGAAGTTGATGAAACAAATATCGTACACTCCGAAACCAAAAAAACTGAGAATCCTTCTGCGAAAAATAACTTGAATCCAATTATTACTACACCTAATAATGAAGTAACCGAAACTCAAATTCGTGATGATAAATCAATAACCTTAACTCCGGAGCTTTTTAATGATCGACCGATGCCAACGGTTTTTCCATTTATTCAAATGAAATATCTGTTGAAAAAAGAAGTGGATCTAAAAGGGAAAACATTTAGAATTAATGGAGTACAATTTGAAAAAGGGCAGTATATAGTTACACCTGAAATAGCTTTGAAACTCAATTTGCTAATAGATATTTTGGAAGAAAATCCTGATTTAGAGATAGAAATCGCCGCTCATACAAGCAGCGTTGGTGAAGACATAGAAAATCTTGAAATGTCAAAAGCCAGAGCAGGAGCCATAGCCGCACATCTGATTAACCGAGGAATTTCCGGAGACCGGATAAATGCTGAAGGTTATGGTGAAAACCGCTTACTAAACAAGTGTTCAAACGGTATCAATTGCTTGAAAAAACAGCATAATGTAAACGAAAGAATTGAACTAGCCATTTTTTAAAACGAGGTCAAGTAATTTAAGGAATTATAATCTTCAATGCTTTCGGAATTATTCCAAATTGGACAGGAGTATGGCCAAGAAATTCGCCATCAGCTTCAACAGATACAGGCTCATTTTCTAAAGATTCCACAGAAATATTTGTTGAGAAATGAGTTGAGATCTTTGATAACTTTGCAATTGAACCGTTGTAAAACCGGTAAGTATTTACCAAGACACTCAATTTTGAAAACTTTCCAGCAATTGTGATCGCTAATTGGCCATCATTTGGAACAGCGTGAGGAATAATTTCCATTCCTCCTCCGGCAAAACGGCAGATTCCAACATTTATCGTATAAAAATAATCTGTCAACTCAATATCATTAAATTTAATTTTTGCTTTTTGCAATTTATATTGAAAAAGGTATCGCATCAAAGAAATTAAATAAAAGAGTTTGTTCGAAAAAATCCCGCTTTGCTGCGCCGTTTTTTTTACAACAAAAGCATCATAAGCCATTCCGGCTACATTGGCAAAATATCGTTTTTGAGTTTTACCATTCTTTAAAAATGTAACAGTTCCGATATCCTGAAAGGTCGTTTTTCCTCTTTTCAACATCAAAAGAGCCTCTTTTATATTTTTGGAAATTCCGTGCGTTTTGATCCAATCATTTCCGGTTCCAATCGGCAGAAGAAAATAAACAATGCTTTGAGAAGGAACCGTATTTTGTTCCATAATTCCGTTAATGACCTCATTACTGGTCCCATCGCCACCAATTGCCAGGATATTTCGAAAGCCGTTTTTAATTCCCTTTTTGGCCAAAAAAATACCATCGCCGCTTTTTAGGGTTTTGGTCAATTCATAAGAAATCCCGTTCGATTGCAGCAGCTTTTCTATAAATGGAAGCTTTCGATTCACTTTTCCTCTGCCGGCAGAAGGGTTGGCAATGATAAACCATTTTAGATTAGACATAAATTGAATGTAAATGAAAAGCTATTTTATCGAATAAAAAGTAAACTCAATAGAATTTCCAATGTTTTTATGATCTTTGGGGGATAAATTTAACTCGTTTTCAATCAAAGCAGGATGAAAACTTTTTAAAAATAATAACCTCGAATAATCAAACACAGATATCTCCAAATTGATGAATGTATTAAAAATAGAAAATGTAACGAAAAGCTACGATAAGAATGTAGCAGTGGATAACGTCAGCTTTGAAATGCCCCGAGGATCAATATTTGGACTTTTAGGACCAAACGGTGCCGGCAAAACTTCTTTGATCCGAATCATTACAACTATAACCGGAGCCGATCAGGGAACGGTTTATTTGAACGGAGAAAAGCTCAATAGCAAACATCCGGAACAGATTGGTTACATGCCCGAAGAACGTGGATTGTACAAAAAAATGAAAGTTGGTGACCATTTAATGTATCTCGCTCGCTTGAAAGGCTTGTCAAAAGACGAAGCTAAAAATGAAATCGATCATTGGTTTGAAAAATTTGGAATTGAAGATTGGTGGAACAAAAAAGTAGAAGAGCTTTCCAAAGGAATGCAGCAGAAAATCCAATTCATCGCAACGATCATTCACAAACCCAAATTGCTGATTCTTGATGAACCCTTTTCCGGCCTGGATCCGATCAACACTAATCTGATCAAAGACGAAATTGATGAATTACACCGGAATGGCACCAGTATTATTTTTTCAACACACCGAATGGAGCAGGTCGAAAAGATTTGCCAGCATATCGTATTGATCAATAAAGGCAGAAATGTGCTGGAAGGCGAAGTGAAGGATATCAAAAATCAGTTTAAAGAAAATATTTTTACAATTGAATATGAAGGAGAGTTGCCGCCAAACATTTACGAAACGACGGAGATCGTTAAACAAAAAAATCATTCGATTACCGTGAAATTGGAAGAGGGGGTAAATTCAAATGATTTGCTGCGAAAACTCATTGGGCAGGGCATTCATTTAACAGCATTCCATGAAGTGTTGCCCAGCTTAAACGAAATTTTTATCAAACAAGTAGAACAATCAAATCAGTAAAACTAAACGATAACAATGGATAAACTTTGGCTCATCATAAAGCGAGAATATCTCACCCGTGTAAAAAAGCGTTCGTTCATTTTAGCAACACTTCTGACGCCGCTGGCATTTGCATTATTTTTTGCGGTAGTCGGATTTATTTTTTCTTATGAAAGTGGAGAAACTCTCAGGATTGCGATCATTGACAAAGAAAATATTTTTGAAAAAAATATAGCTAACGAAAATAATTTAGTCTTCAAGTTTGAGGATCGCGATTTAGAAGCACTTCGGAGTGATTTTGAAAATACCGGTTACAATGGAATAATCGTTTTGCCCTCTTTCAAAAATATAACTTACAAAAATTATACGGTTGCCTATTATTCAGACAGTCAGCTGGGGCTTGACATTAGCAGTAATATTGAAAAGAAAATAAGCAATAAAATCCGCGATTATAAAATTGAAGCGCTTAAGTTGAATAAAGATGAATTGGAAACTTTAAAAACTTCGGTAACGATAAACCCGGAACCAATTAAAGACACTGACGTTGATGAAAGCCCAGCAGCGGGAATAGTGGGTGCAGGTATTGGATTTATAATGGGAATAATCATGTACATGACCGTTTTTATCTATGGAATGATGGTGATGCGAAGCGTGATGGAAGAGAAAACAAGTCGCATTGTTGAGGTGATGATTTCGTCAGTCCGGCCGTTTCAGTTGATGATGGGAAAAATAATTGGCGTGGGAGCAGTGGGTTTAACTCAAGTTGCGATTTGGGCGATATTGATTCCGGGACTTTACTTTCTGGTGATGTTGTTTTTTGATTTTGATCCTCAGCAAATGAATGCAGCGGCTTCAACCGGAGGTGAAATGGATATGGAAGAAATGGAAGGCATTGTTGCCCAAGCGATCGCTGAAATCGGCAGAATAAATTGGTGGGTAATCGTGCCGCTTTTTGTTTTTTACTTTTTAGGAGGATATTTTTTATACTCCTCCTTGTTTGCAGCAGTTGGATCGGCGATGGGAGATGACCTTGGAGAAGGACAGGCACTCACAATTCCTATTACTTTACCCGTCGTGATGGCTTTTTATATAATGATCGTTGCGATCAGAGCGCCGCAAAGTAGTTTGGCGGTTTGGTCTTCGATATTTCCATTATTTTCTCCGATTGTAATGCCCGCACGTTTGGCTTTTAATCCACCTCTTTGGGAAATTATTTTGTCCATCGTGGTACTTGCAGGAACTTCCGTATTTTTCGTATGGCTATCTGCAAGAATTTACAGAATCGGGATTTTCATGTACGGAAAAAAAGTCTCTTTTAAAGAAATCGGTAAATGGATTTTTTATAAAGGCTAATAATCCTGAGAGATTGGATGGATCATCAATTCATCGATCACAACATGAGAGGGAGCATTGGCGATATAAACGACAGCGTTAGCAACATCGGCTGGTTTCAGAAATTCTGTTTGGCTATTGTCTCCTGTTGTTTTTCCATGAAAATGTGTGTCAACCAATCCAGGATAGACAACACTAACTTTGATATTATCTTTTCTAACTTCTTTTCGTAAAGCGCCCAAAAATGCATCCTGAGCATATTTGCTGGCGCAGTACAAACTTCCTTCGGCAATTACTCGTTTTGAAACATCGGTGGCAACGCCAATAATATGGCCCTTTCCGGCTTTTTTCATAAAAGGAATCACCGCTTTAGAAAGTAGAAAAGTACCTTTCGCATTAACGTCCATCACCTGCGACCATTCATCACCGCTAAGCTGATCTGCATTTTTAAAAATACCAAATCCGGCATTATTGATGAGAACATCGATCTGCCCAAATTCATCAACGATGTTTTTAATTGCTTCATTGACTTGAACTTCTGAGCTTATATCCAAAGGAAATGATCGGGCGGTTTCGCCTTTTTGAGTGATTTCATTTTCAAGCGTAACAAGATCTTCAGCATTTCGAGCAATATTTACAACAACAAAATTTTCGTGAGCCATTTTCAAAGCAATGGACCTTCCAATTCCACGGGAAGCGCCGGTAATAATTGCAGCTTTCATATCTTTTTAAACGTCATAAGTTACCTCAACCTCATCAGAAGTGGGACGAGACTGACAGGTTAGAATGTATCCATTTGCTACTTCATCATCATCCAACGCGAAGCAAACGTCCATTTCCACAGTACCTTTGATGACTTTGCCCATGCAAGTGGCACAAGCACCAGCATAGCAAGAGTACGGAGCATCATGCTTTAAATCAATCAAAGTATCGAGAATGGTTTTCCCTTTTTTAACTGTAGTTTCAATTTTTTTACCATCAAGATGAACAATTAAGTTTGTGCCTTCAGTTAGATCTGTGGCAGCTGAATCTGAAGGTTCATGAGGCAGTTTGACGGAAGAAAATCGCTCAGTATGAATGTGCTTTTTTTCGATATTCTGATAGAGTAAAGTAGCTTCCACATTTTCTATCATATCATTTGGTCCACAAATAAAATATTCAGCAACTTCATTGCGGGGAGGGTTTTGATCCAGAAACCGTTTCGTATTTTTTTTATCAATCCTACCAATTTTTCCATTCCAGTTATAAGTCGCTTTTTTAAAAATACTCCCAAAACCGCTTGATTTTTCTTTTTTAGGTTTGCTGAGAATATGTTCTACAATGAGTTGTCCACTATATTTTTTTTCTAACTCATTCAGTTTTTCTTTAAAAATAATGCTTTCCTCGTTTCTGTTTCCATATAGCAAAAAGACCGTGCTTTGTGGCTCCTTTTCCAAAATCGCTTTAATAATTGACATCAAAGGAGTGATCCCACTACCTGCTCCAAAAAGGTAATAGGTCTTTCGGTTTTCTTCTTTTAAAGGACTGAAAAATCGCCCTTGCGGTGGCATAACCTCAATGACACTACCTGCTTTGATATGATCATTGATATAAGTTGATACTGTTCCGTCAGCAACCCGTTTGACCGTAACTGTGACATGATCATCATCCGGAGCACTTGACATCGAATAGGCCCGGCGATGACTTTCTCCTTTGATTTCAAACTTCAAAGTGAGATATTGTCCGTGATGATATTTGAATGTTTCAACTAAGTCCTGGGGAATATCAAAAGAAAGAGAAACTGTATCGTCCGTTTCCTTTGTGATTTTGTCTACGGTTAATTTATAAAACTGAATACTCATAATATGAAAATCGAAATTTGTTCTGCAAAATAATTTGTCTAAATTTAACCGCCTTCTACTGACGATTCGAAATTCTCCACGAAGAAAAGGAAAACCTGAAAGTTTAAGAACAAAATCTAAAAGAAAAAGATGTCAAACAAAACTTTAAACCTCAACGATCAGCTTTATCAATATTTATTAAATGTTTCTTTGAAAGAATCTGAAGTACTAAAAGCGCTTCGGGAAGAGACTGCCAATATGCCCGAACACAACATGCAAATCTCTCCCGAGCAAGGGCAATTTATGCGCCTGTTGGTTCAATTGATCAATGGTAAAAGAGGAATTGAAATCGGTGTTTTTACAGGGTATAGTGCGTTGAGCGTGGCGCTTGGATTGCCGGAAGATGGACAACTCGTCGCTTTGGATGTGAGTGAAGAATGGACGAACGTCGGGCGGCGATATTGGGAAATGGCAAATGTTTCACACAAAATCGACCTCAGAATTGCACCCGCTTTGGATAGTTTGCAAAATCTGGTTGCTGAAGGAAAAGAGGAAACTTTCGATTTTGCTTTTATCGATGCGGATAAGGAAAATTATTACAATTACTACGAATACTGTTTACAGCTTTTAAGGCCAAATGGATTGATTGCGATCGACAACGTGCTGTGGAGTGGGAGAGTGGCGGATTCAGAAAATTCTGAAGTTGAAACTGTTGCTATTCGTGATTTGAATAAAAAATTGCACAATGACAATCGGATTGATCTGAGTTTACTTCCTATTAGTGATGGTCTTACTTTAATCCGGAAAAAGTGAAATATAATTTATACCGTTATTTTAACTCAGCTCGACTTAAAAGCTCAAGCATTGCTTCTTCTGATGGAGGTTGAAGTACATTGTTCTTTGCAAAATCTTCTGCTTGTGGATAATCTGTTTTTAGAATAAGATTGGCGGCATTGGATAGGTTGTAAGGCGTGTGGCGAAGTTCAATATTTGGTCCAAGTAAAAGCCAATCTGCGCCAGGCTGACCAAATGGCATTCCAACGCTGCCCGCATTAATAACCCGAACTCGACCAACGGTTCTGTCGAATTGCATGTGCGTGTGTCCACAAATGACTAAACGCACATTCAGGTTTTCAAAAATGGGCAACAATTTATCTTCCGATGTCAATCGTGTAAAGATTTCATTTTCGTTTCTGGGAGTCGCGTGGCAAAAAAGCACTTTTCCCAAACCATCTATTTCAAGCTTGAAGGTCTTAGGCCAATTGGTAATTATTTCCTGATGAATTGGATTAAGCTGTTCAGCAGTCCAAATTATAGCCTCCAAAACTTTATCCGGAAAGGTTTCTGCCAGCCTATTTTCCATTTGTGCCAAAACCGAAACTTCGCAATTACCCTGAATAAAATGTGTCGGAATTTGTAAACTTAAAAGGTTCTCAACACATTCCCTTGACATGGGGCCAAGGACGACATCGCCTCCTACAACTATTTGATCAACCTTTATTTGTTTAATATCTTGGATTACAGCTTCCAAAGCGGGAAGATTTCCATGAATATCGTAAAGCGCTGCAACTTTCATTTTAGAATTAATAATTGAAGAGCATCATTTTTTTTCTAAAACAGATTTCTCCATTTTTTAAAAAAAGCTTTTCAAATACGGGTAAGTTTTTATTTCCAGAATAACTATTTTCAGAGATAAGCTTGCCTGAAAAGGTATAAATTTCAACTTTTTCAATTTCATCTTCCGACAAATTAGTACAATCACCATTAAAAATATTGGATACCGAAATTGTATTGTCAACCGTAAATTCAATTTGGTCTTCTTCTATTTCGTTTCGAAAAAGTTTTACATTCCATACTCCTTGTTCCAGCATTCCCGGATCGATATAAGTCCAGTAATAATAATACCACCAATCTTTTTCGATGTCCAGTTCATATTCAAACCATAATTGATTCTGTGGTGTAAACCACTGAATTTTCAGTTGGTCACCTTGACGCAATCCAATGATCTGAGCCCAATAAATCGTAGGTTTGGTTTGTGTTTCATTCATCAAAAAGGGGCAACAATCCTTTAAGCCTGCCCGCTCTTTGAGGCTATCAATGGCCAAAAGGTAATCTGCCAGGCCGCTTTCCCAGATTCTAAAATCTGTTTCATAACTAAATTCGTCTAACCATAAAGTTTGTGCATTGCCACAATCTCCCTGGAACGGATCAACCACTTCTAAACTATCATACCACAATTCAAAATGCAAATGAGGGTCTGTGCTATTTCCACTACTCCCGAGTTGAGCGATCACATCACCAGCCTGGACAAATTGACCGACATCAACAAGAATAGAATTCTTTTTTAAATGCCCATAATAGGAATAGTAATCATTGTCATGCCTGATAGCTATATAATTGCCCAGGCCTTTAGCTGGATCTGAAATCGTTTCCCGATCAAATAAACCATCCAGCACAAAAGTCACTTCACCATCAGCAGCTGCCAGAATATTAAAACCGACATCCATTTCTACAAAGCTTTTAAGTACAAGGTCAGTTCCCTGATGGCCGTCATAGGTCTTGCTTCCACACTGATGATCAATGCTGTCTTGAAAACTCCAATCTACATAATTGACAATCGTAAAGTCCTCTATTTCCTGGCCATCAACAGGGCTTGAGAGAAAAGCTTGTGAATATCCGAAGGTGGAAATTATTAAAAAGAAAAAGAAGATCAGCGCATTTTTCATTATGCAATATAAATCAAAATGCAAGGAAAAGGATTTTTAAAGGAAAATAAAAATTCAGTATTTGCTTCTTATTAACTGAAGTTTCGCGTTGATCCTGAATGGATAGTATTCGGCTTTGGTTGAACTCCTTTACCTCCTCTTAGAAAGAGGAGAACCTACAAGGGAGGCTTTCAGAAAGTCCCTCTTTTAAGAGGTATTTAGGGAGTTCAAAACATGCTTGTATAGTATTTCCTGTGTAACATCAGTTATTAAGGAATCTGGGTTCAGAGTTTTTTTATTAGGATTTCAAAAAAAATAACATCATACGGCAGCATGTTTTAACTTTCAATAAACTCTATCGATCAAATCGAATGCAGCGCCATCAATGCTGCCCCTGCGTTTATCTGCTGGTGATTGCAAATAATCATTGATCAAGCTATTTAAAACAGCGGTGTCGTAAGTTGTGGCAAACGCATTATTCAACTCTGGCAAACTGACCTGCAAAGTATCGTCGTTTTTCTTCGAATCTTTTGGTTGATAATAAGCCTGTCGCGGTGATTGATTGACCCTTTTTGTTTCATTTGAAATAACCTGGGTATTTGTATCGGGATAAGTTTCGAAAGTAGAATCGACAAACTGGACAGGAACTTTTTTATAAACGGTATCTACTTTATAAACGGTATCAGTAATGATATTATCGAATTGTTGCGAGGAAAAAATCGATGTTTTGAAATTTACAAAAAGCGTGAAAATAACACATGCTGCCGCAACAACCTGCCATGCCGGAACCTTATAGTTTACAAGTCTTGCAGCTGTATTATCTGCTTTGTTTTGTAAAACTCTTTTTCGGAGTTTATTTTGGATATTTGGATTGAGCTGAGGTTGATTCAATTGAAAAGCGATCTTGCTTTCCAGCAATGTCTGACGCATAGCCTGATACTCTTCAGCACTGATTTGTGCGAGAACCCATTCTCGGTCTTCTTTGCCTAATTCCTCAAATCTTTTCTGAAGCAACAGGTCTTCCAGTTTCTTTTCCAGACGTTTCATAATCTTTTTTTTTGAGATGGTCAGGTTTAAAATATTGTAGTTTCTCAGATAATTTTTTCAGGGTATAAAAAATGCGTGACTTCACCGTTCCTTCCGGACATTCTAAAACATCTGCGATTTCTTTGATGCTCAGTTCTTGTTGGTAGCGAAGCAGAAAACACTCACGGTGCGGTGCTTCCATTTTATTCAGTTCTTTTTGCAAATATTCTTCAAAAACGGATTGGTCGTAATCGTTATCGGACGAGCTGTTGGCAAAAAAACGATCTTTCAAATCAGCCGGCAAACCTAATACAGCATGCCTTTGAATCCGACGATATTCGTTTTTGCACATGTTACCGGCGATGGCGTAAATCCAGGTTGAGAATTTTTTTGAAGGATCAAAAAGATTTCCCTTTTCGATAACTTTTATAAAAAGCTCCTGAATAAAGTCATTGGCCTGGTTGACATCTTTTCCGAGATTGCGGTAAAAGAAAGCATGCATTTTTTGTGCATACCTTAGGTATAACTCGTCAAAGGCTTTTTCACTGCCTTTTACAATGGACTTTACCAACTCTTCGTCGGTGTAATTTTCGTATTTCTTTCTAAAAGAAATCAAATCTATTGTTCTTTGGTTTTTTCTAAAAAATGAACAATTTCAGCTTCGCGATTACTTTCCTTTGCTATTTTCATCAAAATTATTTCCACTTCCTCTGCCTTTCGAACCTCTCCGCTCAACTGATAATGTTTGTGTAAAACGGTCAGGCAAGGGATGTATTGCTGATTCATAAAATGAACCACTGATTCGCTAAAATCATCTTCAAAGCTGAATTTAAGATAATCGATCAAAAATTTATTTTCAAATTTATTTCTAATGACTGCGTTGTTGTCAAACTTGTGTTCGCTGTATTTGTATGTTAAACCTGTCAAATATAGGTTTTCATCAAACAAATCTCGCAAGGGTTTTGTCAAACTCAGTCCAAAATAAACGGGACGCGGAGCATGTTGCACAACGTGTTCAGTCACCGCATTGAAATAGGCTGTCCTCGAATCAAAATCTTCCATTGTTTTTTCAAAAGGGGCGATACCAATTTCCTTGAAAATCGTTTTTCTATAATCATCTTGAAGCATAATGCTTGCATTCAAAACCGACACATCTCGACGAATATTTTTCACATATTGCAACAGCCAAAGCGGGTAAGTGTCATTGTCACCCTGCGTCACTAAAATCGCATTTGGTTCTACGGACATAAGCACATTGTAGTTCCAGTTAGTGATGCCAGGAGAGTAAAACTCATGATGGTACCACAGTTCGCTGTACTTTTTGATAGAATTGGTGTCGCGTTCAAATTCTGCTTTGGTGATCAAATCGTGATAGGTTTCAAAACGATCTGGCTCCATTTCATAAGCTTTTTGCAAATGCGCGTAAGCTTCTTCTGAAGGGTTGTTTTTCCAAAAAAGTAGATACTCCGCTTCAAAAGTTGTTGGAATATTTGCAACAATATCATCTGCAATTTGGTCCATGTCATAAGGGCGATCCAAATCGGCTGGTGTAAAAGCATTTGCCATGCGAGCGGCTGTGAAAAAATTAAACCAGGCATCAGCATTTTTAAGATCTTTTTCAATTTCCTTCTCCCAAAGCGCAGCTTGTGTTTGATAGTAATCAAGACTTTTATGAACTTTGGTCACCGAAAAAACCGGCTCTGGTATTAAACTCGATTGCGCGTGAATTTGGTGTAACACAAAGAAAAAAGCAAGTAACAATAAAAATCGGGGCATAAGTTTTTTGATTGATTTTATATAGTTTACACTCAATTTCGTATCACGTTCAAATAATGTTCGGCTTTTTTCAATTTTCTTTTCGTTTTAGAATTTTGTATTTTAAAGGAGAGAGATTTTTTTTGAGAAAAGAGTAGCGAGTTGTCAGAATAGGCAAATTTTTATTTCTGACAACTCGCCACTGACAATTGTAAATTATGAAAGATGCTAAATATTTAATTGCTTATATCGCTCCTTTAGCTGCCTTTGCCGGGATATATCTGGGTGGAGTTTGGTCTTTGGGTTCGGTTTATGTTGGATTTTTTTTGATTCCGATCATTGAATTTTTCACTCCTAATTCCACAGAAAATTTAAGTCCGACAGAAGAACAGCAAAAATCAAAATCCCGATTCTTTGATTGGTTATTGTATTTAAATGTTCCAATCCTGTTTGGTTTGTTGTGGTATTTTTATTCCACTTTAGCAAGCTGGAGGGTTGACTGTGTTTGAAAAAGTGGCGATGACTTTAAATGTGGGATTGATAGTCGGGACAGTTGGGATCAACGTAGCACACGAGTTGGGGCATCGTTCAACCTGGTACGAATTGTTGATGGCAAAAACATTGCTGATGTCGGCACTTTACATGCATTTCAATATCGAACACAATCGCGGGCATCACAAAAATGTCGCAACGGATGAAGATCCGTCTTCTGCCCGAAAAGGAGAAAACATTTATGCGTTTTGGTTGCGTTCAGTTTCTGAAAGCTTATGTCCATGCCTGGAAACTGGAAGCCAAACGACTCCGAAAAGATTGAGAAAAAGTATTTTTAGTTGGAACAATGAAATGATTCGTTTTCAAATCATTCAAATATGCTTATCTTTTAATAGTCGGATTAGTTTTCGGATGGTACATGTTCAGTTTTGCGATTGCCAATTGCGGTGGTTGGTTTTCTCCTTTTAGAAACAGTTAATTATGTCGAACATTATGGATTGCGACGAAAAAAATTACCTTCCGGAAAGTATGAAAATGTAGCTCCACATCATTCCTGGAATTCAAATTTTGAACTGGGCAGAATATTTCTTTATGAATTGACAAGACATTCTGACCATCATTTTAAAGCAACTCGAAAATACCAGGTGTTGCGTCATTTTGATGAAAGTCCACAACTTCCTTTTGGATATCCAACCGCAATAATTATTGCGCTTGATTCCACCGCTTTGGTTTAAAATTATTGATAAAAAAGTGATAACAATTTCTGAAGTCACGATATAGTGTTTTTAAATTTGTCATAGAAAATAAATTTCCATTTTTAAAAATGATTGTTGAAATTTGTTGCTTCAATGAGCAAAAAACTTTCAATCATTATTCCGGCTTACAACGAAGCCAAAACCATTCACCTGATCCTCGATAAAATCAAGGCTGTCTCAATTGATCAATGGTATTGAAAAGGAGATCATTATCACGGATGATTGTTCGACAGATGGAACAACCGAGGCCATTGAAAAATATTTAAAAGAAACCCGGAGCTTTCAATTCGATCTTTCAAATTGGACCGCAATCAGGGAAAAGGTGCAGCATTGCATCGATGCATCAAAGAAGCAACCGGAGATTATCTGATCGTTCAGGATGCGGATTTGGAATATGATCCGGAGGAATACAATCTTTTGCTAAAGCCAATGATTGATGGTCACGCGGATGTTGTTTATGGCTCGCAGGTTTATGGGAGGCAAGTCCTCATCGGATCATTTATTTTTCTGGCATTCAATCGGCAATCGCTGGCTCACTTCGCTCTCCAACATGTTTACCGATCTCAATCTCACAGATATGGAAACTTGCTATAAATTATTTAAAACGCCAGATTATCAAGAGTCTGGATTTAAAAGAAAAACGCTTTGGTTTTGAACCGGAAGTAACCGCAAAAATTTCACGAATCAAGGACATCCGAATCTATGAAGTTGGAATTTCTTATTATGGCCGCTCTTACGAGGAAGGGAAAAAAATTGGTTGGCGCGATGGCTTTCAGGCGATTTGGTGTGTTTTGAAATACAACATTTTTAGGAAGTGAAGAAGTTAAGGGTTAAGGGGTAAGGGGTAAGGGGTAAAGTGAAAGATTAGGATTTTTTTATGGATTTTGGGCCGTTTTAGCGTCTTTATTAAAAAGATGAAAAATGGAACAATTGAGCTTCAATGAAACTTTTCAGAAAAAGAACTAAAAAATTAGCGATTTCAATAATGAGGTTTTATGCTGGCTTGTCAAAAAATGATGAGGTTAGAATTATTGGAAAACAGCTGATTAGATCAGTAACTTCAGTGGCAGCAAATTTTAGAGCAGTTTGCATAGCGAGATCATGTAGAGAAAGGTATTCAAAATATTGTATTGTAGTTGAGGAGGCTGACGAAACTCTTTTCTGGTTAGAACTATTAGAAGAAAGTCATTTAAAAATAACGGTTCCGAGTATTATAAAAAATGAAGCATTTGAAATTTCAAAAGTAATGGCTTCCTCCAAAAAAAGAACAAGATCAAAACTAACCGACAAACACTAACCTATAACCTATATCTCAAAACTTTTTAACCACTTGTCAAATCACCACCCTCACCATCAAAACAATCCCAAAAACAACCAGAGCGATACCAGAGATACGTCTTGTCCAAAGGATGATGTTTGGGTTTTAAGCCATCGCCGAATAGCCTTTGGCAAAAGAACTTTAAGTGCATCAGTTAAGATAACAGTTCCTAATATCCCGCCAAAAAAAAAGACTGCATTTTGACCATTTATTGTCATTTTTAGCAACGATAGTTGTCATGACAGTTGCCCAGAAAAAAACAGTGAAAGGATTGACCGTATTGATCAAAAAGCCTTTGAACCACAATGCAAAATAAGAACCCGAAACGGAGGAAGTTTTACCAATTTCGGGAGGTTTGCTAATGTAAGGTAAGAATGCCTGTAATAATAAGCACAAAGCCTCCGGCGATACCCTAATGTCAACTCAAAGCCATCCCATTCCAGGATATTTAAAGAAAAGAAATGCCAAAATAAGCAAGCAAGAATAAAAATTAAATCGCTGATCCAAATACCAAACCCGATCATCGCCCCTGCTCGAAAACCTCGCTCGATTCCCGCCTGGATCAAGCGCAAACAATATTGGCCCAACCATTATAGTGAGCAACAAACCCAACATGATACCTTTGAAGTAGATAGGAAGCGTTCAATTTGAAAATTATTTTAATGCAAAGTTAGAAATGCTGGAAGGAAAAGGGTATTGAACCAGTTATTTTTTACAAAAGAATGGTTGAATTTAGCTATAAATCGTTGCTACTAATTTTCTGTTGCCACCATAATTTCTAAATTCACAAAGATAGATGCCCTGCCATGTTCCCAAATTGAGCCGGTTATTTGAAATTGGAATGGTGATGGAAGTATCAACTAAAGCTGTTTTGATATGAGCTGGCATATCGTCAGGCCCTTCCATGGTGTGCATCAGAAAGGGTAAATTTTCAGGAACTAATTTATTGAAAATACTTTCGAAATCAACCCGAACCGAAGGGTCAGCATTTTCATTGATCGTTAAACCTGCGGAAGTGTGTTTGATAAATAAATTTAAAATTCCTGTTTCCGGTAAAGGCCCTAAGTTGATTGACGACCTCGTCTGAGATCAAATGAAATCCTCTTGAAAAAGCTGGAAGCGAAAAATTTATTTGTTGGATCATGGTTTAAGTTTTTAAAATTTGACTAACACACCAAATTTAGCCATTTCTGCATCATAAGTTGTAATTGCTTTTCTTTTCGTTACCTTTTTTAATCATAAAAACCAAAAAAATGAAACTCCGTTTATTTGCTCTCCTCGCCATTTTTTCTTTTACAGCATGTCATAATTACATGGAAATGAAAATTATAATGTTTATTCTATTCAAAAAGATGCTTTGCCATCTGGTTCTTACACCGTAAGCACTGAAATGGAAGAAACTGTCATGAACACCGAGCAATATGATTTGATCGTTGAAAATGATTTTCGTTCTGCTGTAAAATATCCACTTTCTACTTTTGGGATTGATGTTGACAATGCTTCTTACAGCAATGGCCGAAGGTTTTTGATGCAAGGCACGATGCCACCACGAGATGCAGTTAGAATCGAAGAATTTATCAATTATTTTAATTACGATTATCCACAACCTGAAGGGCATACATCCTTTTACAGTAAATACTGAGATTTCAGATTGCCCATGGAATACTTCCCATCGATTGGTCCATATTGGTTTGCAAGGCCCGCGATATTCCAAAAGAAAATATGCCGCCAACCAATTTGGTGTTTTTGCTGGATGTTTCAGGATCGATGGATGCTCCCAATAAATTGCCTTTATTAAAAAATGCATTCCGCTTATTGATTAAAGAACTTCAGAGCGGAAGATCAGTGTAGCGATAGTTGTTTATGCCGGAGCTTCCGGAGTCGTGTTGCCTTCCACTTCAGGATCTGAAAAAAGAGCTATGAGATTGGCTTTGGATGAATTGAGCGCAGGAGGGAGCACAGCCGGTGCAGAAGGGAATTCATTTGGCGTATAAAATCGCAGAAGCAAAATTTCATAAAAGATGGAAATAACCGAGTGATTTTGGCAACTGATGGTGATTTTAATGTTGGACAAAGCAGTGATTCAGAGTTGGTACAAATCATTGAAGAAAAACGAGATAAAGGGATTTTTCTGTCAATTTTAGGTTTTGGTACAGGCAATTATAAAGATTCAAAAATGGAGAAATTAGCTGATAACGGCAATGGCAATTACGCTTATATTGACAATATCAACGAAGCCCGAAAAGTATTCGTCAACGAAATAACCAGCACACTATACACTATCGCAAAAGATGTAAAGCTTCAGATCGAATTTAACCCGGCCCATGTGAAGGAGTATCGCCTGATTGGTTATGAAAACCGTATTTTAAACGATGAGGATTTTAATGATGACAAAAAAGATTCAGGCGATCTTGGCGCCGGGCATACTGTTACCGCATTGTATGAAATTATTCCAATAGATTCGAAGGAATCCAAGTCTGCCAGTGTCGATGAATTAAAATACCAGGATCGAAATGTAAAATCCAGTGCTTCCACCGACCCCGATTTGATGACGATCAAACTTCGATACAAAGCACCCGATGCGGATGAAAGTGAATTAATTGAGCTTACGGCTCAGGATCATTATGCAAAACTAAATGAGACCTCTGACAATTTTCGGTTTTCAGCATCTGTTGCCGGTTTTGGAATGTTATTGCGAAATTCAAAACACAAAGGAAATGCGACTTACGAGAGCATCGAAGAGCTAGCCAGAAGTGCAAAAGGAGAAGATGTTAACGGTTATCGCAACGAGTTTCTCCGTTTAATAGAATTAGCTAAAATGTTATCAAACGATGAAGAAATGACTGCGGAGCATTGAAAAAAATAACTGATGTTTGTTCTCTTATTTGAGTATTTTTAAAAACAAAAGCCCGTTGACTGAATCAACGGGCTTTTGTTTTATTGAATATTTTTTATAACTTTTTGAACTTACTTTGTATAAGGCGGGCAGCGAATATCTCCAAAGTAGTAAACCAATCCAATGCCAAACATCGCGTAGGAATCATTATTGTTTTTGTCGCCGCGTTGTCGGCCAGGCTGGCCAATAGGGGTTTCATTCGGACCGACTACGGAGCGATCCGAAAGATCTACTGCAATCTGTCCTCTTAATGCCTCCACGTCATCCATGTCAGGATAAACGGTGCTGACATCATCCAAATAGTCTGTAAACGCTCGCCGTGCACTCAACTCGAAGTTTAAACTCCACTCATAACTTAAATCGATCTTAAAACCTACTCCATAGGTCAGCGCTCCCTGAGCCGTATAATATTCTTCTCCTTTAAATTGTCCTTCCGTTCCCAAAGGCCGGAGCTCAACCCATTCGCCATTGTATTCAGCTTTTGGATTAAAATAGAAAACAGAAAATCCTGCAAAAAGATATGGAGTATAAAATTGATCTCTACTGCCGTGAATATAAGGCAGGAAGTTAAATTCAAATTGGGCAGTGCCGTCAATTATAGTTGATTTGAAACTTAAGTTTCTGGCTCTTTCAAAGGAGTTGTCTGAGTCGGAATCATAAGCTCTAACGCTTCCATAGTTAGCGCCTAATTTCAGGCAAAGCCGTTCGTTGAAATTCCAGCGACCGATCAATCCTCCTGCAAGGCCAGGTCTGCTTAAGTTGAAGTTGGTGTTGAGGTCTCCAAAATAATAAGAGACGCCAAGCCATCCTCCAGCTTCCCAACCCAACTGGGCAGAAGCCATAAAGCTTGATAATGCAAAAAGTATGGTAAATAACGTTTTTTTCACGACTGAGATTTTTAAAGAGTGTATGTTCACGAGCGGACAAAGTTAGTATAAAACGAACAAATCCTCAATTTGTTATGACAAATGAATGCATAAAAAATGCCTGTTTTGGTGAGAAAAGACAATAAAATGAATTCGAAACTAAAATTTATCAACTTTAGTTGGAAAATTATGCAAAAAGACGGTTTCCGATTAAATCAAATTA
Source organism: Saprospiraceae bacterium (assembly GCA_965220465.1). GTDB lineage: Bacteria > Bacteroidota > Bacteroidia > Chitinophagales > Saprospiraceae > JAHDHW01. The sequence continues at coordinate 388,624 of CBDCPZ010000020.1, forward strand.
TGATGTATTGCGAACTTGAAATTGAGTAATTATAAGTGATGAATTATGAATTGACAAACTCATTTTTTTATTCATCATTCATAATTAGCAAGATGCAAAGCAACTTGCATTAGTTATTTATAGTTTTTTAATAATTGATCTACTTCTGATTGATAATTTCCTTCTTCAAAAGTATCATAACTCATATTGATGATTTTAGGAGACAAATTGAACTTGCCCTTTTGTTTTGGTTGAGAAATAATACCAACATAAGGCCCGTCGTCTTCATAATAATAAAACTCCATTACACAAAGGGACAACTCTTCTCCTTGATATTGAAAAGGTTGGACATCTAAAATTTTCATTTTTGAAGGATAGTCATAATCATCGTAGATGTAGCTATAAAGTGCAGCTTTTGCAACGTTCCTTTTATTGAGTTGATTTGATGGAGCCTTGTCGAGTCGGTTTATTTTTTCAAGGGATAATAACAAATTATGCCATTCATATAAATCTGTAAAAATATAATCCCAGTTTTTTTTGCCAACTTTTTTGTCATTTTTAATTAAAGCAAGCATTACTGAGGCTCTTAAAGACTGGCTATTTAGATCCAATAGAGAATCAAATAATTCAGCACTTTTTTCATCAAAACTTAATTGGCCAATGATGTCGATCAAATTGGACAGCACCCAATAATCAGAAAAATAATCTACCGTATCTTTTGATAATAACTCGTATCGCTGAACAATTTCACTGGCATAGCTACAAAATTCACTTTTATAAGGTTGTATAAAATTACTTTCCAGCGAATCGTCCATCAAAACAGTATTTGTAATTGACGCTATTTGCCCTCGAAATGCCTTTTGCTTGCCCAATTCCATAAGTTGTGGAAAATACCTTACAGCCAAATTCAAACTATCATGGAAGGGCTCAAATACGCTGTAATAGTAATAATTTTCATTATCACCAACCTCTTTATAATCATTGGCAAGTTTAAAAAATACACTTATAGAATCCGTTTTTTCAAGATTTCCAATTGTGGTAAGAATAGCAATTTGTTTTTCGCTGTCATTCGTTGAAGTATAATATTTTTCGTTTAAAAAAGAGATTGTGTTTTCATCATTTACCAAAGCTAAATGATCACAAAGTATTTCAAAAACTGAAGTATAACCAAGCGTATCTTCAGGATAGTCTTTTTGAAATGCCGCATAAATAAAGGGCAGCTCTTCTTGCTTTAAAGCGTAATTGGAAAGTCCTGTTTTTGCTTTTTTCCGAACATCACCATCAGTTGATTGAAGATCCTGAATAATTTTTTCAATTTTCGATTCAAATAAATTAAAAGAAGAGGGACTTTCATCAATGGAGAGCGAAGTGAGATAGGCATTGATTTCTTCTTCGGTGCACTCTTTATTGGAATAGATGAAAATTTCATATGCTTTATTTCCTTTAACCACGATTACCGAATTGTAAGTAGTACTTACTAAAGGAGACTGAACTTTCAGCTTTTTTGCAGGCAGGTTGCTGATTGTCAGGTTGGTAGCTTCCAACAAACTATCTGCAAATTCGGGAGTCTCCTGAACCAGTCGGTTAAGCATAGAATCCAAACTTTCTTCACGATGGTATTCTGAAAAGGTGGAGGTAGTTAATCCATATACGGATCCTGAATTAGCGTCGGTGGTAGCATAAATATTGTAATATTCGTAAGGGAAATTATAACTCGAAAAAGTATCTTTTGTAATTGTGGGAGCTTTTGGAAAACGAACACTAAAACCATCATCTTCATAACTATATTCACTAAAGGTAGCAGGTAAGAATGGTTCGAATTTAAAATTATTGAAAAAATCTTCAATGGTTTCTATATTAGAATATGCTCCTAAACTTTGGCCAAGCACAAAATACATCCGATTTCCTCTTAAAAAGGCCTGAATCCGAATAAATAAACTATCCAACGTGTAGATAAATTCACGACCTTCATAACCGTCTTTATAAACGATGGTTGAATTAAATTCTTCCCCTGTTTTTTCTTCAAACATCCGCTTTATTTCATGATAAAATATCGTATCGTTTTCAGACACCATCCCTTCAGGAAGATCGTTGTATCGGATCAAAAAAGTCATCGCTTCCTCAAGGTTGCTTGCCATATAAACATGAAGGGAATATTTTTGAATTTCGTCCAAATCTTCAACCTCTTCAGTAATCAATTGATAATTGGGCTCATGAGGTAATCTTGCCGAAAATGCACCTTTTTCGTCATAAAAATTTACCCACGATTTATGGATCGGATCTTCTAGGTGAAAAGAATCAAAAAAACGCTGAATATCTCTATTTTCAAAATGTTCATCAGATCGCTCAACGGTAATGAAATATAGATTATCATTTGCCTGGAATGCGCGGCCTATCAGAAAATTATCTATATCTTTTTGCACTTTAAACTCAATACATTCAATGGAATCTGTCTCTATCTTTTTGGTAGACAGCAATTTATAATTGTCCTTTTTTAAATAACGAGCTTTAATCTCATCGATAAGAAAACTATCGCGTTCCACACCTTCATTGGTAAAAAGTAATACACTAATGGCTGAATAAAATTGCTCTTCAACGATATCATTAAAAAGCTGAACATTCGAAATTAACCGGTGCCTCAATTCTTTATCAAGCTTATAGGGTTTTCCCGGAAAGCTGATGCGATACCTGTAAAAATCAGTTTGGAAAGGATACCAGATTGGAGCGCTTTTTTCGTATTGGTAGTTTGCTGCTTTGCCAGTAAATGCAGCGGTAACGGGTCGCATATTATAGCCCTTATTTCGGAGAAGCTCAATTACACCATCTTTGCCGGGGAGGTGAGCAGCTCCAATAGCGTTGAACGTTGATTGCTGATGGATCAGTTGATCAATGTTATCGGCAATGATATGATTGCGTTTAGTGATAAGCTCGTATTGATATTCATCCTCCTCATCAAATTGAGTGAGCAGTTGAATAAGACCGAGATCACCGGTCAGATACAGATTAATTAAAGACTCAAACGGGTCTTCTTTTACAATTGAATTATACTTTCGTACTAAAAAGTTGTCTTCTAATTCTTCATTGTTTTCAAAAGTCCTGAAATAGCTGGAAGTTAAATTTTTATGGTCTTCTATTTTTTCTAATCCAAAAGTTTGTTTGCCTTGATTCCGAGCCATTCTATAAAGGAATAAATCCATAAATAAATCTTTATCAGTTGGTTTTTCATCGGCTTTTTGTCTCAGCATCATTTTTATTAAAAAAGGATTTTTATTAGCCAGTTCCTCGATGGTTTTACCCACCCGTTCAAACAGCAATTTATTGATGTCATCATAAGCATTTGGAGACAAACTCTCTTTTAAAGTATTGATCGTGTCTCTATTGCTATAAAGGTCTAACAAATAGTTGTTTATAGAGTCAGGATGTACTTCGATAGCTAATGCTTTACACTGTTCAAGTTTGTAATATAAGGAGTCACTAAATTCAAAAACACGTTCGTCTTTTAAATGAATTGTACCCAGAAGGTAAGAAGGCTCTGCTAAGCCGTTTCCATTAATTTCCCACAATAATTCATAGTTGGAACGATCTATCTGTGACCACAAAAGAAAGGGGAATAATAAAAAAATTAAAAATCCGTATAGCTTTATATTCATAAGAATAGAATCTTAATGTGAATAATTCAGTGAGGTTATGAAGATGGTGATTTTATTTCAAAACGGTAATATAAAAGCCATATTTTTTACAAACCTGCTTTTGCGGAGATTTCCAGCATACGATCAATGGAGGCAACACCTTGTTCAATCACCCAATCCGGTAAATGGATTTCTGGTTGTTCGTATTTCATGCACAAATAAAGTTTTTCCATCGAGTTGCGTTTCATGTGCGGACAATCGTTACAGGCGCACATATTATTTGGCGGAGCGGGAATGAAAATTTTGTTTGGCGATGCCAGTTCCATTTGATGAAGAATTCCTGCTTCGGTGGCGACGATAAACTCTTTCGCATCATTTTCTTTTGTGTATTTCAGCAAGCCACTCGTCGAACCGATAAAGTCAGCCATGTCCAAAATATGTGCTTCACATTCGGGATGAGCGATGAATTTTGCATCAGGATGACGGAGTCGTAGTTTTGTGATTTTTTCGTGTGAAAATATTTCATGAACCATGCAGGTTCCGTTCCAAAGAACGAGGTCACGACCAGTTTCCTTAATCAAAAAGGCACCCAGGTTTCGATCAGGAGCAAAGATAATTCCTTTGTCTTTTGGAATGCTGTTGATTACGTGTACTGCGTTCGAGGATGTGCAACAAATGTCAGTCAATGTCTTCAACTCCGCAGTGCAATTGATATAACTAACCACGACATGATCCGGATATTTTTCTTTGAATTTTCTGAAAAGATGTGGCGGACAGGAATCTGCCAGTGAACAACCGGCTTTAAGATCGGGCAATAATACTTTTTTCTCAGGAGAAAGCATTTTTGCCGTTTCCGCCATAAAATGTACGCCGACAAAAACGATTACATCAGCATCCGTGCTCGCTGCTTTTTGCGAAAGTCCAAGGCTGTCGCCAATGTAGTCTGCGATATCCTGAATTTCTGCCTCCACATAATAATGCGCTAAAATAATGGCGTTTTTTTCTTTTTTAAACTTGGTGATCTCTTCCACCAAATCCAAAGTCGGATCTACATCAATATCCAAAAATCCATTTTGGTTCAGTTTTTTTTCGGCCAGTGCAAGTTCCTGAGGCATAGGTTTAGTTTTTACTTTTTATGTTCAAATTATAAACGAGTAATTCTCTGAATTGTTTATTCCGTTTTTATAAGAAATAACGTGTTTTTTTTAAATGTAATCTCAGCTTTGAAGGAGAAAAATAGCAGGCTTTTTATGAAAATCCGGTATTTGCCTTTTTTGCCATTCTTTGATTTTTAAATTTTTAATAAACTGGTTTTCAAGGGTTAAGGCCACAGCGATACAAAAATTTGTGTTTGGGTTTAAAACTTTCAAAGCTTCTTCGATCAAACTGGTATTTCGATAAGGTGTTTCAATAAAAATCTGCGCCTGGCGATTTCTGGATGACAGTTGTTCCAGTTTTTTTAAATCTCGTGCAAGTTCGGGCTTTTTTGGAGAAAGATAACCATGAAAACAAAAAGATTGGCCGTTCATGCCCGATGCCATCAATGCCAGTAAAATAGAAGAAGGTCCTACTAAAGGTATTACTTCGATACCTTTTTGATGCGCGAGTTCAACGATTTGAGCGCCAGGATCTGCAACGCCAGGACATCCTGCTTCCGACAATAATCCAATGTCGTTTCCTTTTTCGGCATTATTCAGAAAAGTTCGCCATTCATGTTCTTCTGTTCTTTTGTTTAGTTCATAAAAAGTCAATTCATCGAACGGTTTTTTCGGTTGTGTGCTTTTTATAAAATGGCGGGCTGTTTTGGCTTTTTCGGCAATAAAAAAATCAAGCCCATGCAAAATATCAATGACGTACGGCGGAATCGTGTGAACAACGTGGTCTCCCAAAGGCGCTGGGATGAGGTATAGTTTTCCTTTTTTCAAAACCTAATGTATTAATTCAGGGGGCAAGTTAATAAGAGCTGGCATTTTTTTAAAAGAAGTCCTCATTTTGTCTTTTATTTTAAAAAAGTTTAAAACGATAGAATTTACTTTCATGATAAGCCATTTGCGTATATTTGTGAGCCAAAGGTATTAACAGAGGACTTTATGAGCACGACTTATAATATAAAATTACCGCAGTTTGAAGGGCCTTTCGATTTGCTCCTGTTCTTTATCGAAAGGGATGAGTTGGATATTTACGATATTCCGGTATCAAAAATCACGGATGACTTTTTAGGCTATATTCGCCAATTGGAATCGATGGATATTGATTTGGCCAGCGAATTTATTTTGGTGGCTGCAACTTTGATGCGTATCAAAGCCAAAATGCTGATTCCCCGAAAACCGGTCGATGACGAAGGCAATGAAATTGACCCTCGTGAAGAACTGGTTCAACGGCTACTCGAATACAAACGCTATAAAAGCGTGCTGGAAGAAATGAGGGTTTTGGAGGAAAATCGTTCTTTTAGAAATCCACGTGGCAACACCTCGCAGGAATTAAGGCAAATAGCGACTAAAGCTTTGGTGGATATTGAGTTGGAATCCTTTGATCTTTTTAAACTCATGCGCGCTTTTCAAAACCTTCTGATGCGCATGGAAGACAACAAAAAGAAAGCGGTCCATCATGTTTATACTTACAATCATACCGTACAGGGGCAACAGATTTATTTGCTTACCAGAGTGAAAAAAGGCGTAAAAACAGAATTCAAAAGTGTTTTTGGAAAATGTGAAAACCGAGTCCATGCTGTCATCACTTTTTTGGCCTTGCTCGAATTGTTGAACATGCAAAAAATCAAATGTATTCTCGGAGTTGGAGTCAACAACTTTTGGCTGACCGTTGCTGACGAAACCGATGAACTTCCTGATGCCATCCACGATGAGGAGGAGTAGTCAAGAGGAAAAGAGGTTAGACGGTAAAGAGGTGAGAAGGAGGAGCGAGTGGCGAGAAGTCAGTAGTGAGGAGCGAGAAATGCAGTCAAGCCTCAAACCGTGAACCAGTAGCGAGGAGTGAGAAAAGCCAAGCTATTTATCCACTAACCTACTAACCTTTTTATCTTTTATAATTAATGTTCATACTTGGGATTTCTGCTTTTTATCATGACGCTGCAGCCGCTATAATTCAAGATGGTAAAGTGATTGCAGCCGCTCAGGAAGAACGATTTACCCGAAAAAAACACGATGCTTCTTTTCCTTCCAACGCCATTAAGTTTTGTCTAAAATATGCCGGAGTTTCAATTGACGAATTGGATGCCATTGCTTTTTATGACAAACCCTTTTTAAAATTTGAACGATTACTTGAAACCTATTATGCCTTTGCTCCGATGGGTTTGCAGTCTTTTGTTAAAGCAATGCCGGTTTGGTTGAAAGAGAAACTTTTTTTGAAAAGAACCATTTACCAGGAGTTGAGTGAAATTGAAATTTTTGATAAAAAGAAAGTAAAATTATTATTTCCTGAACACCACTTGTCTCACGCCGCAAGCGCTTTTTATCCCTCACCTTTTCAAAACGCTGCGATCCTGACCATTGACGGAGTAGGAGAGTGGTCAACTGCTTCGATTTGCAAGGGCGAAGGGAATAAAATTACTGTTTTAAAAGAACTACATTTCCCTCATTCCGTTGGTTTGTTGTATTCTGCATTTACGTATTATTTGGGTTTTCGCGTCAATTCCGGAGAGTACAAATTGATGGGTCTGGCGCCTTATGGAAACCCGCATTCTGAAGAAGTGAAACGCTTCGAGCGACTCATCAGAGAAGAATTAGTCGATATAAAAAGCGACGGTTCAATTTGGCTCAATCAGGATTATTTCAATTATGCAACCGGCCTGAGAATGGTTGATGACAAAAAGTGGGAAAAGCTTTTTGGAATCCCAAAACGTTTACCGGAATCTCCTTTGGAAATCCAACATTGCAATCTTGGACTTGCGATTCAAAAAGCCACTGAAGAAACAGTAATTAAAATGGCGCAAGAAGCCAAACGACTCACAAACGCAGATTATCTCTGCATGGCTGGCGGCGTAGCTTTAAACTGCGTAGCCAACGGAAAGCTGTTGCAACAAAACATTTTCAAAGATATTTTCATCCAACCAGGGGCTGGAGATGCGGGCGGCGCATTGGGAGCAGCATTAGCGGCGTATTACCTTTATTTTGAAAAAGAAAGGAAACTATCAGATCAGCCGGATGGTATGAAAGGCAGCTATTTGGGGCCTGAATTCTCTGATCTGGAGATCGAAATGATGGCTCGTTCTTTTAAAGCAAAATATACATTTTATAATGATTTCGAAAAATTGTGTGAAAAAACGGCTTCATTAATCAGTGAAGGAAATGCCATTGGCTGGATGCAGGGCAGGATGGAATTTGGACCCAGAGCTTTGGGAAATCGAAGTATTTTGGGTGATCCCCGCAATCCGGAAATGCAGAAAAAACTAAACCTGAAAATAAAATATCGAGAGTCGTTTCGTCCATTCGCGCCATCGGTTTTGGAAGAAGAAGTGAGCCAGTATTTTGAGCTGGAAAAACCATCGCCTTACATGCTTTTGGTTCAGCCAGTGAAAAAGGAACTTTGGAATGATTTGCCGGAAAATTACCACAGTTTGCCGTTGATGGAAAAACTATATTTTCAGCGTTCGACTTTGCCGGCGATTACGCATATCGATCAGTCAGCGCGCATTCAAACGGTCAGCAAAAACACTAATTTTCGATATTGGCAATTGCTGTCAAAATTTAAGGAATTGACTGGTTGCGGAGTATTGATTAACACGAGTTTCAATGTCAGAGATGAGCCGATTGTTTGTACGCCGGAGGACGCTTTTCGCTGTTTTATGAACACAGAAATGGATTGTTTGGTGATCGGAAATTATCTATTCTTAAAAGATGGGCAATCTAAATGGGAAAATAAAGAAGTATCGAATGAATAATATTTGATTACAGGATTAATCAAGCTAATGAAAGGCCTTTAAAGTTTGGTGTTAAGTTTTACAATTTTTACAACTTCAGGTTTACTTTTTGTTTTTTTGAGTCTAACATAATAAATACCTTGGGATAGTTCGGAAAGGTCAATTTTTTCATTGGTAATACCTTGAAAATAATTACCGGATTTAAGCTTCTTGATTAATTTTGCTTGAGAATCGTATAGTTCAATATCGATCTTATCTTTTTCCGCTAATTCAAAGGTAATATCAACATTATCGTTAAACGGTGAAGGGTGAATTGTAAATGGTATTAAATTCTTTTCATTTAAAGAAATATCGATTCTTTCGTCAATAAGTTCACAGCACAAAGGTTCTTCTAAATAAAATTCAATGGAAGTTGAGTTTGTACCATTTGAATTTTGAATCAACATATTATCCTGACGAACAGAAATTCGATAATTACCTGAAGTTGAAGCTTGAACTTTTCTAGATCTTCCATAAGTGTATGGCAACCATGTTTCGTTGTCTAAATTATAAACATGCCACGAATAAGTGGAAGTACAATCAGGATTGTCAATTTCAAAATTATAAATTCTGTCCCCCAATTGATAAATTTTACCTGGAGGTGCATGACCCTCCACATGGCAAATAGGGCTTAATACAAGATTTTCACAAGCTTTAGAGTAACTTATAATTGGAGGATTATTTGTATTCCAAACGTCTTGAACACTACTTAAAACTACTTCATCCTGAGACATTCTGTAATAAGGAATATGTAAAAGAACATCCTGTGTGTTTTCATCCACTAAAGTCTGACCGCGCCAGGTCCACGGTAGCTGTATGAATCCTAGCCCATTGCTTTGGTTTTGTATATTACATATTGCTTGTTGTATAAAATAAGCAGCACATTCCCTACTTCTTAAAAAATAAGTGAACCATGACATATCATCTACACAATAAACTCCACGATCATCGCCTTGAACCACGTCTCCAATATCTTCAATTTCGCAATTATATCCGAGTGTATTTCCAAAATCAAACGCTACAACATATGGAACTTTCCCATAGTCATAAAAGCAACCATGGGGACTCATTCCTCCTTCCATTTGACGTCTAAGGTTTAAAATACATGGATCAATATAGGCATTAAATTCAGGCTCTCCAGAAGCTGTTTCGCAGGGAGTGCCGTCATACATTTTCTCTACACCATCAGGAATTCCTGTGTTTGTCGAATAACAACGAGATGATTTTGGGCAATAGTTTTTTTCATCTAACAACTCTCTTGGACGTAATGGTATATTGTCAAAATCATAAATTAAATAGTTCGTACCTCCTTCAGTATAGTAAAGCTTTTCACATTGTCTGCTTTCCCCGGAAATAAGAACTACACTGCCTTTGCTTTTTGCATAATCCCTGATTTTTTGAAAAAGCTCCCTGGCGTTTTTCCAATTGTTTTCAAATTCATTTGGGCCCCATGAATTTGAAATTCCCATGTGTAAAGCAGCATAGCCCATGTCTATATAACTTCGAGCTAAATAATAAACCCACATTCGTGCTAATTTCTTTTCAACATCCCAAGAGTCACCTTTGCTGTTTATTATGTCAGTATAGGTAAATTGACTGTAAGGTGGATTGCCCCATTCATCTAAAACCCAGGTTGGAATATCTATTGGCCAATTATTTAGTTTAGAATCTAAATGATTAAAAATGGTGGCCTGAATAAAAGGTCGACGATATCCTTTGCAATCATAAGCTGCGTTAATATCATAAACAATCTGTTGAGCAGCAATCCACTGGTGCTGGCCGGGTTGTTCCCAATGTTGGTCACCATACTTTCCATATGCTTCAAAAATAAAAGTAGGATGTAATTCAACTAACTTTTGTATTTCTAAGCAATACCTTTGAGGGCAATATGGAGCCAAACACTGAATTGGTTCGTCACATGAAGTATAAGATTCGCTATTTTCATCATAACATTCATTCCATGAATAAGGTGCTTCTCTGATAAATTCCCACATTCCGGATATTCTAACAGAATTAGATAGATACTTGGCGATTGGAGCAATACACGGACTTTGAATAGTGGGCACATCGCCAATAGGACACCCATTTGGATCAATTATTCCATTTTCAATTAAACATGGAGTTGGCTGAGTAGCCAATAAAACTTGAGAATAGAAAAAATAAAACAAAAGGAAAGCTAAATTTTTCATAAGCTTTTAATATGAAATACATTTCAAATATAACACTATTTTTACATTCCGGCTTAAAAATACATGATCGAAGGTTTACCGGTTTTGGATAGAAATTTTTTGGTGAAGTAATCAGGAAAGTAAATTAATAATCTATTTTTATTGAAAATAAAGGTCATATTTTATTTTATTTGTGTTTCTAAACTTATTTAAATCACTCATGAAAGATTTGTTAAAAGATCTCTGGCTTTTCTTTTCTGAACGGAAAAAATATTGGTTGATGCCGATGATTATCGTTTTATTATTGCTCGGCGTTTTGATTGTAATCGGAGGAGGTTCATCGGTGGCACCATTCATTTATTCGCTGTTTTAAAAAACAACAAAAAGAACTGTGAAAATAACACGCGAAAAAAGCCTGGAAGCCGCGCTGGTAATATGCACCGGGCTTTTGGTGCTTTATTGGTTTTTTGACAATTTATACTTTTTAATTACAGCAACGGCAATTGGAGTAGTTGCTTTACTTTCACCATTTTTGGCTGGAAAGATTGCCTGGCTTTGGTATAAATTAGCAGAAATCCTTGGCAGAATAAATGGCTTTATTATTTTGACGGTTTTGTTTTTCCTCTTTCTTACTCCACTTGCCTGGTTGTCAAAATTTTTCAAAAAAGATGGATTGCAACTGAAAAGGAAAACAGACCCAGAAGACTCTTATTTCATTGAAAGAAACCATACTTTTTCAAAAAAAGATCTTGAAAACCTTTGGTAAAAACACTGAATTAAAAGGATCAATATTTAAGAGTTTTCCTGCAAACCCAGAGGAGGTAATCTATGAAGTTTATAAAGTTTCCATATCCCTATAATTAGCACAATTAAATAAATTGCCGCAATAAGCTTTTGTTCAAAAATAAAAGTTTGAGGGTGCAAAAAAGGAATGGCATTTAGTAACTTTTCCATATTCAGGAAATAAGCTAATGAGGTCAAACCATACAGCCAATAACTGTTGCTTTTTAAACCATAAAGAAAGAAAAAAATCAAAGCACTGTGCGCATAACGTTCGTGCATTTGCGTATTAAAATAAAAGAAAACAATAGTCACCAAACCACTGCTCAGGAATGCAAGTTCGCTTAAATGATCAGTGCTTACCAATTTTGATTTTATTTGTTGAATGGCCTTTACCAGGAGAGGGAAAAGCACTATAAAACTGAAACTAAAAAATAAAATAAAACCCCAAATTCTGGGCGTAAGCTGCCATAAAATGACGTCATCATTGGTATACTCCGGACTCTGATAAATGAGAAACCAAAGGTTAAATGCATTCATCGATATTCGTGAAAAATGACCAACTGCATTTGTGATAACGTGCCAATATTCGCCTGCTGTTCCTGCCCACAAAAAAGGTAAAATGATAATAATCTGAGTGACTATGATAGTCAGGAGACCATAACCTATTTTTTTAGGTTGCTGAATAAGTTGGGGTAATAACAAAAGGCCAAGGATAGGTATAAAAATGATTACTTGTAACTTCGTATTTATAGCAATTACAAAAAAAAGTATGCTGAGAGAAGGTTTATTTTTTAAAGCAAAAACAATAGCCATCAAAGCAAAAAAAGTTGGAATACTATCTATTTGTCCCCAAAAAATTGAATTGTATAAATAAGCCACGTTTAGAATCAGGAAAAAGGGTAGCAGATAATTTTTAGGTCGAAATTTTATAAAATAGAAAATGGCAATTGCTCCCAAAAAATCAAAAACCAGGGAGACCAATTTTATCGAATTAATATTCTGAACAATCTCTTCTGACGATCCCTGAATAAGCCCGTAAATATATAATCCGTAAAGCCAGATCGGGTGATAGTTGGTTTTTGATTGATAAATATTTTCGAAGCCATATTTAAAACTGAAATCGGACCAATGATGCCAGCACCATAGATCTCCCTTAAAACCTTCCTCCGGCAATAATAAAGCGATGGTAATATAAGTCAGCACTAAAAGAAAACCATAGGTTAACACCTCTCTTCGTTTGAGAAAATCCGAAAATATTCTTTTAGTATGTTTTAACATATTTTCCAATATTTATTCAATTCCCAAGAGTAATTGAACGGTAGCAATCACCTCTTTTGCCTTTTTAATATCCAGGCTTTTTTCATTTTTTTCTTTATTGCTCACCTCTTCCGGAGTTTTTCCTGCTTTTACCAAAGCCATCATTTTTTGTCGCTCAGGATTTGAAAACTCAGAGAATGTTCGGCGGAGCAAAGGTAAAAGTTGCTGAAAAACTTCAATCGGCAGTTCAGTGACCCAGTCGTCCAGTACCTTCCAGAGAACAGGGTTGTGAATCAACAGCAAGCCGCTTCCAAAAAGGAACCCTTCAATCCAAAGCGCTGCGTCCATCGTATCATTTCCATGAGACAGCGCAAATCGCATTCGCGTAGCTGTTTCATCAATATTTACCAATTCCTTATCGAATAGAATGCGGCTACAGCTACCTCGAAGTATTCCATTCACGTTTTTCAAATCAGCAATCTGTTTGATTGTTTTATACCAAAGATCGATGTAGGCGGCTTTGTTTAAAATATTGATAGATTGATTCACCAACAGGAGTTTTTCAAACAATTCTTTTGAGGCTTCTTCGTCGATCGAAATACAAGCGTTGGGTAATGAAATGCAAATCCGGGGGATCATTTTATCAATGACTTCTTCAAGCGAGGAAACATCCAGTTTTCTGGTGCTTCCATATCGAATGGCGTTGACCAAAGCAGGGAGCGCATCCATCAAATGCTGAACGTCTTTTGTCAGCGTGGAAAGATCCTGCAAATAATAAATCAACTCTCCGATGATGTCTTTGAGGTCTGCATTGAGGGATGATTCAACGAGTTCGGTAAGAGCGGGGAGCGATTCAATGTCGGTGGCTTTGTGCAGGACAAATCGTGAAGTTGCCGAATAAACCGTATTGCCCCACATGCCTGCTTCGATGATATTGATCGCAAAATCAGGTTTCCATTTGAGTTTCCAGATTTCGGAAAAGTTGCCGGTATTGAATCGTGAAGTTTTTTTCTGTTTTCCCCAATGGATACCAAGAAGTTGCAAACGATGGAGCAAGTGGCTGGCTGCCAAATTTGAGGCTGTTCGAAGATCCAGTTTTTTATCAATCGCTTCAACGCTAACTTTTTCTTTTGACAAACGTGCGGATTTGATAGACTTTTCAAGATCCTGTTGCAATGGAATAAGTGGAATTTTTGGAGATACTTTGCCGATTCGATCACCGATGATGAGTTTTTTATTAATAATTTCCATTTTCGATTCGTAACCTTCACAGAAAATAGAAACAGCGGATTCGTACATTTCATCGATTCCCGGCACGGTCAAATTGCGCATCGTAGCCAGTGTATTAGCTAGACGAATGGATTCAATGATGTGCGCCGAAGAGGCATCGAGATCTTCTTTTCGAAACAAACGAGCGACTTTTGACATCCAGCGAATGACCACTTCTTTGCGGTTACTAAAAAGCAATCGATAATAAGCCGGAGAAATAACGCCCGCCCGATAACCGCTTTGATTGGAAAGGCGATCATATGACCAGGGTACCCAGGCCGCTTTGGTTGTCGTTTTTTTTATGCCTTTTAAAACAGCATTGTCAGAAGCAGGTTTGTATTGGTCGAGCTGTTGTAAAACGGGAGCGTGCCAGGCACCGCAAACAACGGCAATTTTTTGAAAACCTTCCTTTTGCGCTTTTCGAATAGTGTTGCGCATGTAAGCTTCACGCATCAATTCACGAGGTGGAGGGTCATCTATTTTTTCTCGTAAAGCAGACATTAATTCAATAATTGCCGGAAAAATTGCCTCCGGATTTTCTTCTTTTTCAAACATCACTTCCCACCAACGCTCGCTGTCTGTATATCCTGAAAGCCTTGCTGCATAAGCCATAGGATCTTTCTGTAACAATGCTTCTTCCTCAGTTAATAGTTGAGGAACACCATTATCCTTCTTTTCAAAAGTTAGTTGGGAGTCTTTCTTTTCGAGTGTATTGAGTGTAAAATGAACGGATTGCGGCAAATCCATAAACCGAATTGGAATACCTTGTTTTAAGCCAAATTTGATGGCCAGCCACTCCGGAGAAAAAGCTGCAAAAGGAAAATACGCAGCTTGTTTGAGCTCTTTTGGATTGTAAACTAAAATTGAAACCGGCGGTTTCAGTGCTTTGTCACCAACGTATTCAATTAGCTTTTCTGCATCAGGCGGCCCTTCAACCAAAAGGATATCCGGTTGCATGTTTTTCAATGCACTTCGCAGGCTTTTTGCTGAGCCGGGGCCATGATGTCGTATGCCGAAAATGGTGAACAAAAGTGGTTTGAGTTATTTTATTTAATATTTTTAAACTAAGCTATTTCGATTTCAAAACTAATATCCTTTTGACCTTTTTAAACAATTTATATTGCGAAAAAATATTTCCTAATTTTGCCAATAGCAACGAGAAAGTATTGAAAATGAGATTCCCGTTGCTGCTCACATTTTAATCAAAAGTATAAAGAAATGAATAAGCTAAAACTGTTTAGTGCTTTTTGTACATTATTTTTAGTTTTTGGATGTGGAACTTCACAAAAAGTAACCATTATAAACGGATCGCATCCACTGTCCGGGCAAACTAAAGTTGGCGTTTTTGCTGAAAGGGATATCGTTCCGCAGGGCGCAGTACTTGTTGGAAAAGTAGAAATTGGAGATACTGCCTTTTCCGTAAATTGTAATTATGATGATGTAATCAGAGCTGCCCAAGAACAAGCAAGAGCCATGGGTGGAAATTATTTGCAAATAACAAAACACAAAGAACCTGACTTGTTGAGTACTTGCCACAGGTTGGAAGCGAATGTTTTTTTGGTAAAATAGAAGGTTGTTTTAGAAAAACTATTCCCACTTGATTTTAATAGGGCCAAATTTTGAAGCTTTGATCCCGACGAGGCCATAAACCGTTTCTCCTTTTAAAATGGTTAGCCCTGAAATATTATACTGTGTCAATTCTGATTTAAATCTTTTGTTAGCTGAACTGCCGGCAATTATATTTCCGAAAGCCAGGCCGGGACCCAATACTGGTCCAACAGGTATTGATCCTTTAACTTCCTGAACTCCGCTGGAATTTGTTTGATGGGTATTAATAACAAACGGAGTTAAAACTAAATAGAAAAGATACGGGGCGACGTTTTGTTTTAATTCTTTAAATACTTTTTCCTGATCTAATATTCGCAAATCATTTCCTTCTTCAAATTCTAAATTTATATCCTTTCCAAAAATCAAATCCTTGTTTGTATTATTAGTAATTTTTACGGCGATTAACCTTATTCCTTTATTGATTTCTTTGCTTGTATATTTTTTATAAAGCAAATGATACCGGTACTCCATACCAACATTTTTTTCGGTATTTTGAGAGGTATAATGTAATGTTGTTGGATTTATAATTCTGTAGCTTGTGGCACAGCTACTCAAAATAATTCCACTTACAAGCAGGAGAATAATGGTCAGGTTTTTTGCTGAACCGGGGCTAAGATGTCGTATGTCGAAAATGGGGAACATTAATTCGTTAAATTTTATTCTTTAATTTGGTTTTTTATTGAAAGCAAAGACAAAACTAAATGGTTTATAAAGTTTCCAAATACCAATAATTAAGATAACTAAATAAATCAAGGCAATATATCGTGGATTAAAAATGAAGGTATAAGGATTGAAAAAAGAAAAAGAATGAAGGACTTTTTCAAGATTCAAAAAATAAGCAATTGATGTTAGACCGTAGAGCCAATAATTTTTACTCAATACACCATAAAAAAAGAAAAATATTAAAGCACTGTGTGTGTAGCGTTCATGCATTTGTGTGTTGAAAAAAAAGAAAACGATGGTTATCAATCCGCAGATTAGAAACACCATTTTGCTAAGATCGAAAAGAGAAATCTCTTTTGTTTTGATTTTTTGAATTATCCGAATTAAAAGCGGAAGGAGGGTTATAAAACTGAATGTAAAAAACAAACTTAAGCCCCAAAACCTAGGTGTCGCGAGCCAAAATGGGATATTATCAAACATTCCCGTCGGATTAGGGAATAATAGATACCAAATATTAAACGCGTTCATTGATATTTTTGGATGATGACCGACAGCATTGGTTAATACATGCCAATACCCATTAGCTGTACCAGCCAATAAAAATGGTAAAATAATGACTATCTGTGTCAGAATTCCAATAAAGAGAATATTCAAAATTCTTTTTGGTTTTTGTATTATTTGTGGAAGTAATAAGAGTCCGATAATTGGAAAGAAAATAATGGCTTGTAGTTTTGTGTTTAATGCGATGATAAAAAATAAAGTGCTGAGTGAAACACGGGTTTTTAGAGCAAAAATGATGGATAGTAAAGCAAAGAAAGTCGGTATGCTATCTATCTGTCCCCAAAAAATAGAATTATACAAATAGGCTATATTGAAAAGAAGGAAGAAAGGCAATAAATAGTTTTTGTGACGATATTTAATGAAATGAAAAACAATAACAGCTCCTAAAAAATCAAAAAATAAAGGAACTAATTTAATATAATTGATATTTAGATTAATCTCTTCTATAGATCCTTGAATCTGACCATAAAGATATAAGATATAAAGCCAAACAGGATGATAGTTAGTTTTTGTATAAGTGTTGGTTGAATAAATGTTTTCGATGCCATATTCGAAACTTGATTTAGACCATTCCTTCCAAAACCACATATCATCCACAAAGCTTTTGGTAGGTAAAGAAAAAGCAATTAAAACATAAAATAAACACAAAAGAAGGCCAAAACTTAGAATTGATTTTTTAGCAAATAGATTTTGCAGCAGTTCATTTTTATAATTCTGATAATTAGGCATTGATTAAAATATAATTGAAATCCTTGCGATAGGTGTTGTCGTTTTTCAATCCACCATTTCCTTACAAGACCGATAAAGATCTTTCCAGTCTTTTCTTTCTTTAACAACGGTTTCAAGGTATTCGAGCCAAATATTTTTGTCCTGAACCGGATCTTTAACGATGGCTCCCGTGATGCCGGCTGCAAGGTCATTTGCTTTCAGCGTTCCATCACCAAAATGGGCTGCCAGCGCTTGTCCGCTGTTGATGACTGAAATGGCTTCCGCAGTGCTGAGCGTGCTGCTCGGAGATTTCAATTTGGTTCGTCCGTCCTGTGTGGAACCACTTCGTAGCTCCCGAAAAATGGTGACCAGCCGTTTGATTTCTTTCAAAGGAGTTTCACCGATAGGGAGTTCCAGGGATTTTCCCAGTTTTTCAACACGCGTTTTTACAATATTCACCTCTTCATCCAAGGTGTTGGGCAATGGCATGACCACGGTATTAAATCGCCGCCTTAAAGCACTTGATAATTCATTGACTCCTTTGTCGCGATTGTTTGCGGTAGCAATGAGGTTGAATCCCCGACGAGCCTGAATTTCAATACCAAGTTCCGGGACAGGCAATATTTTTTCAGAAAGTATGGTGATCAATGTGTCCTGAACATCGGATGGCACCCTGGTCAGTTCTTCCACTCTGGCAATTTTTCCATCCCGCATCGCATTCATGATTGGGCTGGGGACGATGGCTTCCTTTGAAGGCCCTTCCGATAGCAGTCGGGCATAGTTCCAACCATATCGCAAAGTGTCTTCGTTCATTCCGGCTGTACCTTGAACGAGGAGCGTGGAGTCTCCGCTAATGGCTGCGGCAAGGTGTTCAGCAACCCATGTTTTTGCTGTTCCGGGAATTCCGATAAGTAACAAAGCCCGATCAGTCGCCAAAGTTGCAACGGCCACTTCGATCAATCGTCGGCTTCCATAATATTTGGGTTCTATTTCGGTTCCGTCTTCCAGCGTTCCACCGAGCAAATAAGTCACGACTGCCCAAGGAGATATGTTCCAGTTCGTAGGTTTTGGTTTTTTGTCAATTTTGGCTAATTTTTTTAATTCTTTGGCGAAGGCGTCTTCGGCATGTGGGCGGAGTATTTGTTCGATGTTCATTTTATGTTTCAATTTTCAAAAAACTTATTTTTTCAATTCTTTGATCATCTCTTTTCTGAATTTCAAAACGGAAAGAAAATGATCAATATCTTTCTCCCAGCTCGTCCAAATATAGGAATTTGTGGTCCATCCTTTTTGTAAAGGTTCTAATAAATCAGGATTGCAGGCATAAGCCGCTTGTTTTAAAATCGCCCGCAAATGCCACCCGCTCCAGTAGCCGCTTGATGCTCCAGCTATCCAATCCTGCATTTTTTGTATCACCTTTAGGGTGAGTTCATTCTCCCAATGATGATTATTTGATTTTAGGATCGTGGTAATTGGTGCGTTTTCATCAAAAAGGTGGTCTTTGCTTTTTAAACTTTCAATAGCCAATTGATTGAATAATTCAACCGGTAAGACTTCTAATAATTTTTTTGGATTAAAACTATTCCATCTTTGTCGGTTATGATTTTTTATCCAAAAAGAAGAAATGGCATGCATCCAGTTTTCATTTTTATGCCTTAATGCAGCTTCGGAAAGTGCCTGTAAAAGCAACTCGGATTCATTAGATCGAATAAACAAATGAAGCGTTTCTTCTGTGTCTTTTTTAAAATGAGCTTCCCACAAATTTGGCGGAATTGTCCCAACCATCTGACCCAACCGACTCGCTTTAAGCCCTCCTTTATACCACTGAGCGCTTGGATCAATTCCATCACGGATCAACTCACCGGTGTCATTTTCAGGAAGGAAAACTTCCAGTTTTGATTTTTTCAAGGCTCCTGATTTTAATATCAGTAGACTTTTTAAACGCTCAAAAATCCGTTGGATTAAATTTGATTTCGGTATTAAAGCGAGCAGGTTCGCAGCAGCTTTTCGGATTTCTTTTCGACTATCATCAAGACACCTTTCCAAAAAGGGTTCGTCTTTTTTTGAAAGATTTAATTCGAGTGTTTCAATAAAACTGACCCGATCTTTCAAGCTGTCTTCTTCCCAGGTAGTTTTGATGATTGGGATAACTTTTTCGGGCTCGTGAATTCTCAAATATTTTAAAAGTGCAATTCGCTGATCACTGCTTCCTGTTTCCCAATGGATTTTTTGAGGAATTTCAATGAGACCTTGCCAGTCCGGATTTTGTTGAATCAACCATTCTCCGCGTTCTCCAACGGTAAATCGCAGCTTTTCCCAAAGTTTTGGGTTAGTGAGGCACTGATCGAGCAGATCCGGCAATCTTTCCGGAGGGAGGCATTTTTTGTTGTTGATCAAATGGCTCAAAAACTCCGAAAGCGCAGGTTCATAAGTTCCGTTGAGAATTAAAGAAAGATGGGCTGACGATTTTGAGCTGCATGGGTTTGTAGAATTAGCCTTGCTGGAAGCAGGGAGCTTACCTTTCCAGTCCTCCAATTGCCCCTGAGTTTTGTTAATCAAAGAAAGCATGCAAGCACCTTCGAGCAAAACCTGAGTAGCCTCCTTTGAAGTGTCAACCCCAAGTTCTTCGAGGTTTTTCAGCAATTCCGGAGAAAGCTTTGCGCGATCTGTTCCGATCAAAGCGACCCTAACCAACTCGTTCCAAGACATAAATTAAATGCAAAATGATGAATTGTAAATGTAAGGAAAGAGAGATGAATAATTAGAATAACTTGAAAGAACTTCTTTTTATTTATTCATTTTTTTGAGCGATCAAAAAAACGAACCAAAAAAAATCGCCGCTATAGATTATTTGGCTAAAATTCAATTGCTTTTCGCTTGCAACCCAAGCCGTTCATCTCTTTAAATTTTCGTTTTTTAATATTGGAAATTCAAGATTGTTCCTCACTCGTGGGTTGCTCTTTAAGCTAGCCTTAATTGGATTTCTTAACGCCAAATCCTCTAAGGCGGTAATTACCAGATAAAGTTTAGGTTTAACAAAAAAAGTAATAATGCTTTTCTTTTTCGAAGTTGTTGGATTGTAAAAATTGTTCTATTTCAAGTTGGTCGTCGGGAGCAGCCACGGAAATGATAATCTGAGGATTGGAAATGGTTTTTATAATATTAAAATCTTCCAGAATGGTCTCTGAAATGTGTTTTCCGGTTTTTCGCTTGTTATTCGAAATCCAGCGGAATGGAATATTTTTAAACTGAAAAAACTTTGCAAGATATTTTCCTTTTTTTCCGGCGCCCCAAAGGATTAATTGCCGGTTTTGATGATAATCCAATGCTATAAAATATTTCAACTTTAGATCTGAAAAGGTTTGATCTGCATAATTTGGATCTGTGCGAGAAGCTCTCAATTCAGAATCCCTCCAAAGGTGCAAAGCTTCTTTTACGGCTGTGACTTTTAAACTATTTTTATAAAAGCGAAAGACCAAATCGTAATCCTCCGGGTAGATATCAGGGTGGAAAGCATCACATTTCAAAAGATCTTTTCGGAAAACCATCCAGCATGGCGATGGGATTACACATTCCTTATAGATTTCCGTGAAATTTTTGTTTTTGGCCGTCAATTCGTTGAGCCAGTTTTGATATTTTTTATAGCCTTCACCGAGTTGGGCTTCAGAAAAGTATTCCACAAAAGCAGTACAGACGTGGCCTTCACCTTTTCTAAGTAATTGCCTTTTTAAAAGGGCAATTTTCTGTGGCTTCATAATATCATCAGCATCCATTCGGGAAATGAGCTCACCAGCACTATTTTCAAAAGCCAATCGCAGTGCGTGAATGATTCCCTTTCCTTTATTTTTGAAAACTTTAATTCGATGATCGTTTACAGCATATTTTTGTAAAATGTCAAAACTATTGTCAGAAGAATGATCATCGACGGCTAACAATTCCCAATGTTTTTCTGTTTGGTTGATAATCGATTGCAAGCATTCGTCTAAAAACGTTGCAGCGTTGCGAACGGGCATTAGGATGCTTACCAAAGGGATGGAATTCATTTTCCAAAAGTAGTAAGCTTTATAATCCTTTTCCTAATTTTGACTTTTTAAAAACCCTTTGTTGAAAAATTTTGTGGTCATTCAAAAAGAAAAGAAATAGCGACCAAAGGAAGCGATGATTTTGCTTTTTAAATGACTTAAAACACAAAACTTTTCAATGAATCATAATTAAGATTCTATGCGCGATATCACCCGAAAAAGAATTACACTCCGCCAGGCAAAAGCAGTTGGTGTTGTTTTGTGCCAACCAGCGACCGTTGAATTGATAAAAAATAATCAGCTCCCCAAAGGAGATTTGCTCAACATTGCAAAAGCTGCGGGGTTTCTTGCTGCTAAAAACACGCACAACCTGATTCCGCATTGCCATCCGGTGAGCATTGATGCGATGAACATTTATTATGAATACCTTGAAGGCGGGGCTGCTCCCGAAAACCTCGAGCATTTGAAGGGGAAATATGGTGTGGTCATTTATTGCGATGCTTCGTCCATTGCACGTACCGGAATTGAAATGGAAGTGCTGACGGGAGTTTCCGTCGCAGCATTGACAATTTATGATTTGCTGAAGCCGGTTGATAAAGGAATTGAAATTGCATCAACCAAATTGTTGAGCAAAAGTGGCGGCAAGACGGATCGATTGAGGTTTTATAAAAAATCGTATTCCTGCGCGATTTTGGTTTGCTCGGACAGTACCGCTTCCGGTGACCGGGAAGACAGATCAGGTAAAAAAATAAAGGAGATGCTGGAGCAATTTGGCGCAACAATTTCAGATTTTAAAATAGTGCCTGATGATAAAATTGCCATTCAAAAACTGGTTAACCATTGGGCGGAACAAAGCATCCAATTTGTTTTTACAACTGGTGGAACAGGCATAGGTCCGCGAGATGTAACGGTTCAGGCAGTTCAGGAAATTATCGAAAAGGAAGCGGTTGGTATTGCTGAAGCCATGCGGGATCACGGTGGAATGAGAACGCCCCTTGCGATGTTTTCGTCGGCAATTGCAGGTATTAAAAAAGAAACAATGATTGTTACGCTGCCTGGAAGTACGAAGGGTGTTGAGGAATGCCTGGACGCTATTTTACCAACAATTTTTCATGCCAGCGAAATCATAAAAGGAGGAGGGCATTAAGAACTGAGAAACCGTTTGAGCTTTACTGACAAAACTATGATAATTAAAGACCAAATTTTGTTTTGTTTATTATTCAAAAGGATTATCTTTGCAGCGATTTTTCAGAAACCTATTAGAATTCAACAAATTTATAGTAATAAATTATGGCAAATTTCGGTCGTATAAATCAAATCATCGGACCTGTAGTTGACGTAAGTTTCACTGGAACTGACGGCGAATTACCTGAAATATTAAACGCTCTTATTGTTCATAAAGAAGACGGTAGCGAGTTAATTCTTGAGTGCCAACAGCACCTTGGAGAAGATAGCGTAAGAACGGTAGCAATGGATGCTACTGATGGACTTAAAAGAGGGTTGAAAGTAACGGATACAGGTATTCCGATTGCTATGCCTGTTGGTGAAGCAATCAAAGGAAGACTTTTCAATGTAGTAGGAGAAGCTATTGACGGTATCGGAGAAGTTCCAAAAGGTAAAGATGCTTACCCTATTCACAGAAAACCACCTAGGTATGAAGATTTATCGACTGAGACTGAAATTCTTTATACAGGAATTAAAGTGATCGATTTGATTGAGCCATATCCAAAAGGAGGAAAAATTGGACTATTTGGAGGAGCTGGTGTTGGTAAGACCGTATTGATCATGGAGTTGATCAACAATATTGCAAAAGGTTATGAAGGTATTTCTGTATTTGCAGGTGTTGGGGAAAGAACTCGTGAAGGAAATGATTTGCTGCGAGAGATGATAGAATCCAATGTAATTAAATACGGTGATGAGTTTAAGAAAAGCATGGAAGAAGGTGGATGGGACTTGTCAAAAGTGGATATGAAAGCGCTTGAAAGTTCTCAAGCAACGTTGGTGTTCGGTCAGATGAACGAACCTCCTGGTGCTCGTGCCCGGGTTGCTTTGTCAGGATTGACAGTGGCAGAATACTACCGTGATGGTGATTTGAGCGATCCAAACGGAGGACGTGATATTCTTTTCTTTATCGATAATATTTTCCGTTTTACACAAGCGGGTTCTGAGGTTTCTGCATTGCTTGGGCGTATGCCCTCAGCGGTAGGTTACCAACCAACATTGGCTACTGAGATGGGTATTATGCAAGAGCGAATTACATCTACAAAAAGAGGGTCCATTACTTCCGTTCAGGCGGTATATGTACCTGCGGATGACTTGACTGACCCTGCGCCAGCAACAACATTTGCTCACCTTGATGCAACAACGGTATTGAGTCGTAAAATTGCTTCTTTGGGTATTTATCCAGCGGTGGATCCATTGGATTCAACCTCTCGTATTCTTGATCCACAGGTTATCGGTGATGAGCATTATGGTACGGCTGAGAAGGTTAAAAATATTCTTCAGCGGTATAATGAATTACAGGATATCATTGCGATTCTTGGTATGGAAGAACTTTCTGAAGAAGACAAATTGGTTGTACACCGTGCTCGTCGTATTCAGCGATTCCTTTCTCAGCCATTCCACGTTGCAGAGCAATTTACAGGATTGAAAGGAGTATTGGTACCAATTGAAGAAACGATAAGAGGATTTAATATGATCCTTGATGGTGAAGTCGATGAATATCCAGAGGCTGCTTTCAACTTGAAAGGTAATATCGAGGAAGTAATCGAAGCAGGTAAGAAAATGCTTGCTGAAGCAAATAATTAATAAATTATCAGAATTAAATTTAGAATATGCAAATTTCCGTTTTAACTCCTGATAAAGAAATATTCGATGGTGAAATCACTTCAGTGAAAGTGCCCGGAGTTAGTGGCCAGTTTGAAGTTTTAAACAATCACGCTCCAATCGTATCTGCTTTAGGTGAAGGCGAAGTAAGGTTGGTAAAGGAAAATGGTGAAAAAGTTACTTTTGGAATTGAAAAAGGGTTTATCGAAGTTTTAAAAAATAAAGTAGCTCTTTTGGTTCAAGGGTATAAAAAATAATATAATAAGTCATTTTGCTGAAGGGTAAGGTTTTAAAAAATCTTACCCTTTTTCTTTTTATCTTCTTTTCAAAAGAAGGGTTTTGTTTAAAACATGAAATCTGTATAAAAAAATCCAGCCCTCTTCGATAAAATTCGGAGAGGGCTGAGATTAAAAAATGACTAAAGACTATTTAAATTCTATGTTAAAATGCTGGTATTCATCAATTCTTCAATTTCCTCCACTTCAACAGGAATACTAGCCATTAAATTTATGGGTTCGTGATCAGTAACGAAGATGTTGTTTTCCAGTCTGACACCGATATTTTCTTCCGGAATATAGATGCCAGGCTCAACCGTAAAAACCATTCCTGCCTGAATCGGTACATATTGATTGCTCAAATCATGAACATCTAAACCAAGATGATGCGAAGTTCCATGCATGAAATATTTTTTATATGCCGGATTGTCCGGATTTTGATTTTTAATATCTGCCTTAGAAATGAGTTTCAGTTGAAGCAATTCTTTTTCCATCATTTTTCCAACTTCTCTGTGGTATTCTTCCATAATGGTTCCTGGGACCAATAGTTGAGTTGCTTCCTGCATTACTTTCAATACTGCATTATAAACGGATTTTTGACGAGGTGTGAATTGCCCGTTTATTGGAATAACGCGGGTCATGTCAGCTGCGTAATTTGCATATTCAGCTCCGAAGTCCATCAAAAGGATGTCTCCATCCTTACAGGCCTGATTATTTTCATTGTAATGCAACGTGCAGGCATTTTTTCCGCTTGCAACAATTGGAGAATAAGCATGACCATTGGCCCGGTTTCGGGTGAATTCATGGATTATTTCGGCTTCCACCTCATATTCCATTACGCCGGGTTTTACAAATTCCAACACTCTGCGAAATGCTTTTTCAGTGATCTCACAAGCTCTGTCGATGGCCGCTACCTCATATTCAGACTTTATCATAGCCATCTTTTTAAGTATCGGACCTGATCGATGGTATTTATGAGCTGGATAGCGCTGCTGCAATTCTTTTGTAAATCGTAAATTATTGGAGTCAATAGCTGAACGAAAATATTCGTTTTCATTCAAGTTGACATAAATTCGTTTTGACAACAGGATAAGTTCGTTTAAAACTTTATCCATTTCGTCTAACCAAAAAACTTTTTGGATACCTGAAATTTTCCTTGCCTCTTCTTTGCTATATTTTTGTCCATCGTAAATGGCAATTCTTTCCGTCGTTTTTTTAATAAAAACAACTTCATGGAAATTTTCTTTTACGCTGTCAGGAAACAACACGAGAACAGTTTCTTCCTGGTCAAGGCCACATAAACTAAACAATGCTGAATTCTGACGGAATGGAAAAAATTGATCGCCATTTCGAGGCATCAAAGCATTTGAGTGAAAAATGGCAATGGAATCTGGTTTCATCTGACTGGTAAAGCGACGTCGATTGAGTCGAAACAACTCAGGATTGAGTGGCTTGTATTTCATCGTGTAGTTTTTTGTAATGTATGTTCAGAAATAATTTGTTTAGTTCACGTGCTGATTCAAACCAAAGAAATCTATACTATAAATTTCGTTTTCTCAAAATAAGTTTAATATTTTAAAATGCGATCATTCAATCATAATGACTTGAAATGGGCACTAAAAAATAGTGTAAGCTTCGAGATCGATTGGAAAAATATATTAAGAGGGGCGACTGTTTACAATAGTAAAAAAAAAACGAATAAATAGCAAGAAACTAAGGTGTACTTAACAAATGAGAAGTACAAATAATAACATGCATGGATTCAGGATTTTGAGGTGAGCAGGATTTAAAGTTGTTTGTTGACTTCTTCAATCTGTGCTTCATCGACTTCTCCACACCACTTTTCGAGATGAGTTCTGGCTTTAGCTCGTACTTCGTCATTGACATAACAAGCAATAGTGACCAGCCCAAATGTGAGGACTCCAATGTCATCCGTATATCCGATAATCGGCGTTAGGTCTGGGATAGCATCAAATGGTGTTAGAAAATAGCCTAATACTCCGATAATTATATTTTTTGCCCAGTGAGGAGTCTCTTTTCGTGTGAAAGAATAATAGAGCAACAAAATCGTATAAATGGTTTTTTGACCAACATTTTTTACAATTGTTTGCATTCGTTTCCAAAAAGTATTTTCTGAAAACGCTTTCATATATTTTTGAAATGGATTCTTCATTTTTTCCAATTAATTCAATAGTTAAAATATATACTTAAAACGAGAATGCAAAAGCAGTTGGATAAAAAATTCTAAAAACCCGACCAACTTCCTAAGTTTTCTTGCCTTATGCTGTAAATATTTATTAGAAAATAACACACCAAATCTAAAAAAGTTATCATCTTTTAAACAGAAACTACCTGAGGTTTATTTGTCGTCGTCCAAATTTTTGTATTTCATTATCTTTAAAAAATATCAATTATGGCAAATGATAAACGACGATTTGACAATCAGGTCAATGCTGGTTCAATGGCAGATATCGCCTTTTTATTACTCATCTTTTTTCTTGTTACCACAACTATTGAAATGGACAAAGGAATTATGGTGAAACTTCCAAAATGGGAGGATACATTAATAACAACACCCGTTCTTCCTAAAAATGTTTTAGTTATAAAAATAAATGCATCAAATGAACTTTTGGTAGAAGGCGAACCCGGTAATATTGAAAAGCTGAAAGATCAAACCAAAAATTTTATAATGAATCTGGATAAAAGGAATGACTTGCCATCCTCTCCGAACAGAGCCGTTGTCTCTATCCAAAATGACAGAGGCACAGCTTATGCTTCGTACCTCGAAGTTTACAATGAAATAAAAGCAGCGTACAACGAATTGTGGGAGGAATCAGCTCAAAATAAATATCAAAAAAAGTATGATCTGCTGGACGATATTTCACAGCAAAAAATCAGAGATGAAATTCCTTTGGTTATTTCTGAAGCAGAGCCAACGGATCATGAATGAGTACTGTTAGTTGTTTTAACAAAAAAAGCCGCTGTCCTAAAACAACGGCTTTTGATTTCTATATTTAACTAAACATTGCCAAAATTGAAATTACGCCGTTCGGCTGTAATTGGATTCCTGCACTTCTTTTTCCATCTGAAGTGCTTCAATACGATACCCTTTGTCAATAAAATGCTGAAGTACTTTTGGAAGAACAAATTGGAGTTTTTCAAAAGATTTCAAACTGTCATGAAAAACGATAATCGAACCGGGTTTCGTTTTAAGCTTTACATTATTCAAGCATTGTTCCTTTGAGATTTTAGGATCAAAATCACCACTTAGCACATCCCACATAATAATTCGATAATGTCTTTGCAGAAACTGAGCTTGCTTCGGCATCAACCGGCCATACGGTGGACGGAACAGGGCTGACTTCACCAAATTAGCACAATGCCGAACATTGTGAAAATAAGGGATGTTGTCGGTTGCCCAGCCATTGAGGTGGTTGTAAGTATGATTGCCAACGGAATGTCCGTGATCCAGAACTTTCTTAAATGTCTCAGGGTGTTTTTTTACATTTTCGCCAACGCAGAAAAAAGTTGCTTTTGCGTTGAATTTCTCTAGTGTTTCAAGGACCCAGGGAGTTACTTCCGGAATAGGTCCGTCATCAAAGGTCAGGTAGATTACTTTTTCACTGGATGGAATCTTCCAGATAAAGTTTGGAAAAAGGTTTTGAATAAATTTAGGAGTTTTTACTAGGTACATCTTGTATTAACTAAAACAATTATTAAAAAATCGCAGTTGTGGATTTTTGATTTTCCTTTGACTTGTTTTAGTTGATCAAAACAGCATTGGGATTGGCTGAGTCGTTTTAAATATTTAGTCGCAGTGATATGTTCAAAAATACCAACAACCTCTTTAAAATTCTTTAACTTTGGGTTCCTTAAAAAAAAGAGGAACTGTGTAAAGGGATTAAAACTTGTTCTCAATTCTCTTACCAAAACGCTTACGTGTGCAGTTATGCTGCCTGACATAAGTTTAATTTTAATAATTTTTTTAAAAAATATTTTATACCCTAAATGACAGCAGTTAGAGTACGATTTGCACCCAGTCCTACAGGCGCCCTTCACATTGGAGGCGTGCGAACAGCTTTGTATAATTTTTTGCTTGCTCGCCAGACAGGAGGTACCTTTATTTTAAGGATTGAAGATACAGATCAGACCCGGTATGTGCCCGGCGCTGAAGATTATATCATGGAATCTTTGAATTGGTGCGGCCTGTTACCTGTCGAAGGCCCTGGAATTGGTGGCGATTATGGACCTTACCGACAATCTGAGCGAAAAGAAAAAGGGATTTATAAAAAATATGCTCAGCAACTCATTGACAATGGCCATGCCTATTACGCTTTCGACACTTCTGATGAACTGGACGCGATCAGGAAAAAATATGAATCAGAAGGAAAAACGTTTAAATACAGCTCTGGTTCACGAATGGAAATGACAAATAGCTTAACCATTTCTTCGGAAGAGACTACAAAAAGGATCGCCAGTGATGAGCCGTATACGATTCGATTAAAAGTTCCTGCGGACGAGTTGGTGACTGTAAACGATTTGGTAAGAGGAGAAGTGACCTTTCAAAGCAATGAACTGGACGACAAAATAATGTTGAAAAGTGATGGCATGCCCACGTATCATTTGGCGAACATCGTGGACGACTATTTGATGAAAATCTCACACGTCATCAGAGGCGAAGAATGGCTGCCGAGTACCGCGCATCACGTTTTGCTTTATCGCTTTTTCGGTTGGGAAAATGAAATGCCAAAATTTGCTCATTTGCCATTGATACTCAAGCCAACAGGAAAAGGCAAGTTGAGCAAACGGGATGGCGATAAGTTGGGAATCCCTGTTTTTCCATTGTCATGGAAAGGAGATGCTCCGGAGGATTCTTTCATGGGTTTTCGTGAGTTTGGTTTTTTGCCGGAAGCTGTGATCAACTTTTTAGCTTTTTTAGGATGGAACCCAGGAACGGAGCAGGAAATTTTTTCATTAGATGAGCTTTGTGATGCCTTTTCTTTGGAAAGAATCGGCAAGTCTGGAGCACGCTTTGATTTTGAAAAAGCCAAATGGTACAACCAACAATATATCATGGCCACCCCTGATGAAAAACTAGCGGAGTTGATTCAACCAATGTTGATCGAAAAAGGTTATTCGGTTGATTTAGAATATGTTACAGCATTTTGTAGCTTGATGAAAGAACGGGTGGCTTTGATGACTGAATTTGTTGATTCAGGATATTTCTTTTTTGAAGCCGTTAAAAATTATGATGAAAAGACGGTTAGAAAACGATGGAAAACTGATCAACGATTTCAATTTGAAAAGTTGAGCGGATTGCTAAACGCAATAGAAACCTATTCCACAGAAAATATAGAAATTATTATTAAACAATTTATCAATGATTCAGGATTGAAGTTTGGAGAAGTATTTCCGATTTTGCGCATTGCACTTTCCGGCTCTATGTCAGGTCCGGATTTATTTAAAATGATTGCGCTTTTAGGAAAAGAAGAAGTAGATGAAAGATTGAAAAAAGCTTATGATTACTTTGACGAACTATGCCTTGCGATCTGATTTTTTTTATTAAAGTTTTAAAAAATGCCAAAGAAAAAACCTAAGAAAGGGAAACCTGAAGTTCATGAAGATTTAAAAGGATTTGATATTAAAATCAATGAGTTTGGAGAGATCGTTTCAAACTTTTCGGTTGAAAAAATCAATGAGTTTTTAAATGAGAATGTGGAGGATAAAAAATTGCGGGAAAAAGAAGAATCTGAAGAAGACTCGGACGATGAATCAGAATGAAATTGAAATCTTCATTATGCTGATCCTATTTTTTAGAATCGACGGTTTTTATAGGAATTAGTATTAAATAAATTTGTAAAGCCTTTGTAAAATAAGACTATACAAAGGGTTTGACTTTCGCTTTAACAGAAAAACAATTTTTGAAATAGTAATATTATTTTTAAAAGATTGACTACTTTTGAGTAAGAAAATGGTGTTTTCCAGGCAATCTTTATAATTTTAAGCTACGTTTGGAATCAACAGAATTACTTTTCAGATTTTAATTTTGTAAAGCATTTTGGAAGGATAAACAGCAATTTTTCTTAACAGAACATCTAAAAAACAAACGCTTAGAGAGAAGCCAACCTTGCAATACAGTGCTGAAAATAAATTTAGTTGATACACCGTGATTTATTTTTATGGCTCCAAATACCGGAGGCTTCCATAAACCGAATCAGGAAATGAGTCCCAAGAACAATATAACCAACACCTTCACCATAGCTGATTTTAAGAATTGCATTTTGAATAAAAACGTGCTGTTTTTGCCGTTTTTTAGCACACCCATTTATTTTTTAAGTCAAAGCAAAGTCCAAAGCATTCGTTTTTTATAAGGGAAATAGCATAAATGACAGGTTGTCTTTTATAGGTATTTCAGTGTCCATTAAACAGATAAATATGAAAAACTGGTTACGAAAAGCAAATTTTTTAAAAGGGTTAATTCTTCTTTGCTTTTTTAGTATTCAAAATGCGATTAATGCACAGCATTTTATTTTTGAATACACGGGTCCTAATATTCTTTATGTTGACAACAATTGCGTTGCTGAACTGGATTGGGATAGTAATTCAACGCCAACAGCTACTGCTGCTCATCCTGGAAATGGGCAAATGATCACTTCTTTTGATCTCGATAATATTAGTGGAGGGTATTTGGAGGGCGATACCATTCCTCCGGGAGAACAGGTGGCTGTGACTTATTTTGCAACGGACAATATGGGAAACGATTCTCTTTTTACTTTTACAATTGATTTTTTAGATACTATTCCTCCCGTTATTTCAGGAATTTCAGGAAATACAACCGTCGAATGTGATGCAATTCCAAGCCCTGATATGGCTGTTGCGGAAGATAATTGCGATCCCATGCCGAGTCTTGCTTTTGATGAAACGATTACTTCGGGAGCCTGTAATGATTCTTATACAATAAAATGGACATGGAGTGCTACGGATGTTTTCGGAAATTCGAGTATTGCCAGCAGAGAATTAACTGTTTTTGATGGCACCGATCCGACTTTTATTTTACCATCTGATATTACGGTTGATTGCCAAAATGCAGGAAATTTAGTTATTACCGGATCACCTGTTTCGATCATGGATAATTGTGATGCCAATCCGATAATTTATTTCTCAGATATTACTACAAGTGGTTATTGTCCAAGCACTTATACGATTACACGAACCTGGTCAGTAGAGGATGATTGTATGAATTCCTCTTCCGGTGTTCAACTAATAACGGTTCAGGATATTTCTGATCCCGTATTTGTAAATGAGGCAAGTGATGAAAATTATAATTGTGATACCGATGCCAATGCGGAGGCCGCATTTACAAGTTGGGTGGCAGATTATGGTAATGCAAGCGCGACAGATAATTGCACCGCTACTCCTGCACTTCGCTGGTTTGCTGCAGAGCCTGGATCATATGATATAAACGATACGTTGACCTATCCGGGAGCTTTGCCGGGAGGGTTGGAACCAGCCATTTGTCCTTCTCTTGAGATGGGCGTTTATCGTTCAAAAATTGTTGATTTTGTGGTTTATGATTTGTGCGGAAATGCTTCATTAACCACGGCTACTTTTAATGTAGTTGATATTACTTTACCGGTTTTTGATTACTGCCTTGATGATATCACGATTTCGAATGATCCAGGCCTTTGTGAAGGCACATACGATTTACCTGCTCCGGTTATTTCCGATGAATGTTCGGATAGCCTGGTTTTTCAATACAGTATAAATGGAGCGCCGGCGATTTTGGTTGATCCGATTAGTTCGGTTACTGAAGTGTTGCCCGTTGGCGTTAATATTATAACTTATTATGCCACTGACTGTGTAGGAAATACAGAGACCTGTGTTTATGCCATAACGGTTGAAGATACTGATGCGCCTGAGATTTTCTGTCCATCAGATATGACGGTTGCATTAGGTCCGGGCGATGATTGTAGCCTTGAAGTTACCCTTGAGCTTCCTACTTCAATTACTGATAATTGTGCATTTCAGACCCAAAATTTATCACAGCCCTTAAACCCTGGGGAAGCCTTGTTGACTTTTTCTTACGAACCGGATTATTTAGAATTTATCGCCGATGATAAAATAATTAATTTCTCCGGAACCTCTGCAAATGCTGTTGGTTCAACGGTTACTTTAGAAATTACAATAACCGGGGATGCAGATGATTTGGAAGCTTATTTTACTATCTTTTCAGAAGATAATACTAATCTCGGAACCACCGAGGTTGGACAACCCAATGTAATGGTCACCACGGACACTTGTCCTGAACATCCCGTTAATGTTACGACTATTCAAATTCCCGTTTCCCTTTTTAATGCCTGGGCTTCGGATGGAACGGTCTCTTTTACTGCGGTTTCGAATACTGATTTTGCAGCTCCGGCACCTGGAGGAATTGGTGACGGAATCAATCCGTCCTGTACTACTTTTTCACCAGGAACTCCTGATGGTACAAATGACGGTGTGAGCAATCTGGTGATGGAACTTATTTATAATTATGCAACACCTTCCTATTATGCTGATGGCGCGACAACCATTCCAACAACTGAGATGGTTTCACCGAATATTGCGCCTACCGAAACTTTTAATGCCGGAACGACAACGGTTTATTATTTGGTAGAAGATGTAGCTGGAAATGCAGATACCTGCTTCTTTGATGTAATCGTTGAAGATACTATTTCACCAATAGCGGTTTGTCAGGCAACAACAATTTTTGTAAACCCGTCAGGGTTGGATACTTATATTCTTGATCCGTCAGAAGTGGATGGCGGAAGTACAGATAATTGTGCGATTGCGAGCCTGTCAGTTTTTCCGAATTCATTTACCTGTAATCAGCAAGGCATGACAATTCCTGTTACGTTGACAGTAACAGATGTTTTTGGAAACATGGCAGATTGCACTGCTTTAGTAAAAGTAGAAACAGAAAAACCAGTGCCGTCGTATGCCATAGGTTTGTGTGGAAACGATACGCTTTCTTTGTTCGCTAACCCTCCGCCAGCATCGGGAGGGGTGATTTTTACCTATTTGTGGAATGGGCCCAATGCTTTTGTTTCTGTTGAGGAAAATCCACAAATTCCAAATGCTGATCCTTCAAATTCAGGAAGTTATTCTGTGACCATTTCAGGGATCACGGGATGTACAGACATGGGTACTGTAGAAGTTTCAATCAATGCTTCGCCGGATGTTCCGATTATCAGTGTAAATAACAATGATCTTTGTTCAAGTGACGATCTGATCATATTTTCTCAAACTTATTCCGGAACATTGGTTTCTTATCATTGGTATGAAGGATTACCATCAACGGGAGCATTGATTTCATCTACTTCCGTTCCAACATTAACGATATCTTCTCCTTTGGCAGCCGGAGCAACTAACTATTATGTGATTGTTGAAGTAGATGCATGCTTTTCGCAGGCTTCTAATTTTGAAACAGTAAACGTAACGCAAGCGCCAATCGCCACGGTAAACGATCCGGTTATCAATGTCTGTGAAGGCGAAGCGATTATTTTAGGCACTTCCGAAACAGGACCCAATTATACCTATGCATGGACTGGACCTAACGGATTCGTTTCAACTTTACAAAATCCTCCATCAATAATTGCAAATATGGCAGATGACGGAACTTATACTTTGGTTATTTCTGATAATAACTGCCCATCCAGTCCCGTAACAACTGAAGTAAATATTACTGCTGCTCCCTCAACACCGTTGATCAGTTCATCTGGCACCGCATGCGAAGGTGGAAATATTACCTTGTCAACTAACCTAATTAATGGAGATTTTTATACCTGGACCGCTCCCGATTTTAGTACGCAGATTACCACAATGAATTCTTTGCTGATTGATGGAGTGACACCTGACGATGCAGGTAATTGGAGTGTTGTTGTTACAAAAAATGGTTGTGATTCTGAAATGTCAGATCCTTTTGAAGTTTTTGTCGAACCTGCAATAAGTGTTATTGCTTCAAATGACAGCCCGGTATGTAGTTCGGATCAAGTACAACTTTCGGTAAATACAACAACAGGCGCAACTTACAGTTGGTCAGGCCCTTCCGGATTTACTTCATTAATGCAAAATCCTCTGGCACCTGCAATTACCGGAAGTTATTCAGTAACAGTTACGTCATCATCAGGTTGTTCAAATTCAGCAAATACAAATGTAACTGTAGAGGCGCTGCCTGTTATTACTGCTTTAAGTAATAATGGAGCGCCATGTGTTACAGGAGCCAATGACATTCATTTGATAGCGACGATCTTCCCGCCGGATGATGGATCGTATACTTATTTATGGACCGGAGTTAACAATTTCAATTCAACAGATGCCATTCCAACGCTCCCAAATGGAACATCTGATGATAATGGTTCTTATATCCTGATAGTAACTAATGGCGAAGGATGTACTTCTCTCCCTGTAACAACTGTAGTTAATGTATTTGATGTGCCTGCCACACCTACAATCAATACAATTCCACAATTTTGTGAAACAGATAATTTCACTTTAACAACACAAGCTTATAATGGTACGAATGTAGTTTATACCTGGGAAACGCCTTTAGGAAGTATTGAGACTTCGACTCCTTCATTGACCATAATTTCATCGACAACTTTGAATAGTGGAATTTATCAGGTTATGGTAAGTGTGGATGGCTGTGAATCCAATCTTTCAGGAGAAGCCATTGTTGAAATAAACCCAATACCAGCAACACCCGTTGCAACAAGTAACGCTCCGGTTTGTGAGGGTTCGACGATTGAGTTATTGACAGATTTTATTCCAGGAGCCTCGTATTTGTGGTCGGGCCCAGACAGTTTTTTATCTACGGTTTATAATCCGGCGATTTTCAATGCTTCCAATGATGAAGAAGGAGCTTATAGTGTACAAGTGATCATTGATGGTTGCCCTTCCACCTTTTCAGCACCGATAAATGTCATGGTCAGCCCAACGCCAATTCCACCGAATGTTACAAGTAATAGTCCGATATGTATTGATAGCCCCGGAACAGGCTTGGTTTTATCGGTTTCTCCGGCAGATGCTATCCCCGGCGCTTCTTATACCTGGTACAATGCTCAGCTGAATATTCAGGTCGCCGGACCAACAAATGCTTTGAATGCAACGATAACAAATTTTTCAAATTATAGTGAAGGGATTTATGATTTTTATGTTGTTGCAGAATTAAATGGCTGTCCGGCTGTTTCTTCCATTCCTACTGCGGTAACGATGAATGAAATACCAAATATTCAGGCCTTTGCAGGAGATGATATTTTGGTATGTGATGAAACAAATGTTGCTTTGAATGCAACTCCTATAGCAATTGGATCAGGAATGTGGACACAGATTTCTGGGCCGACGGCAACAATTACAAACCCTAATTCTGCGATTTCGACGATATCAGATTTGGTAAGTGGAAATGTTTATACTTTTAAATGGTCCCTATCAAACGGGGCTTGTACAAATTATGATTTTGATGAAGTTTCGGTATTTGTTGATGATAGTACCGAAGAGGCCGAAGCAGGTTTAAACTTTGATGTTTGTAATGAAACCACAACGCTTTTAAATGCATCACCTTCTGCTTTCGGAGCAACAGGTATTTGGACACAAACTCCTCTTCAGTCTGGAATGGGCGTAGTCATCATTGATCCTTCAGATCCAAATTCAATGGTCACTGGACTGGAAGCGAATAATGAATATATTTTTACATGGACACTTACCAATGCCGGATGCGGAGAATTTTCTTCTGATGAGGTGATTGTTTTTGTTGAAGAAAATGATGAAACCGCTTTTGCAGGAGATGATTTCGTCAGTTGCGGTGATGGTGAATCGCAGTTAAATGCAGCAACCCCGGAAAGCGGAACGGGTACCTGGTCTGTCAATGATCCAGATGTAGTTTTTATTGATATTAATGACCCGCAAACGATAGCGCAAGGGCTTCAAACCGGATTTTATACTTTCATCTGGACACTCGATAACGGGGCGTGCGGAGTAACTTTTGACGAAACTGAAGTGGAATATGAATTGGCTCCGGAGGCAATTGATGACGAATTTACAGTTGATTATGCCAGCAGCGCCAATTTCAATGTTTTAACCAATGATCTCTTTGACGGTCCGGTAAATGTTGTGGTTATTTCAAATCCTTCAAACGGCTTGGTTGAAAATTTAGGAAACGGGGTTTTGGAATACACCGCTAATTCATCTTTCAGAGGGACTGATGAGTTCACTTATCAGGTTTGCAGCCAGGCTTGTGAGAATGTTTGTTCAGAAGCTGTAGTTTCCTTGCGAATCGGAGATGATGTAGAATGCGAGACTCCGACGATTTTCACACCAAACAATGATGGCGTCAATGATGCCTTTATAGTGCCGTGTTTTGCGACAGGTAATTATCCACAAAATGAAGTGTCCATTTTTAATCAGTGGGGTGATGTTATTTTTCATGCTTCCCCTTATTTCAATGACTGGAAAGGAACCTATGATGGACAGGATTTGCCGGTTGGAACCTATTATTATGTTGTAAAATTTAACAAGGATCAAGCCCCCGTTTCAGGGTTTTTGGTTTTAGAACGCTAAAATTGGAGTATGCCTGGTTTTAAGTATTCAAGAGAGCCCATTTTAAAAAGTATATTTTTCAAAAATGATTTGAAAATATTTATCATGAAGAAAACAATTACGACTTTC
Organism: Saprospiraceae bacterium; assembly: GCA_965220465.1. Taxonomy (GTDB): domain Bacteria; phylum Bacteroidota; class Bacteroidia; order Chitinophagales; family Saprospiraceae; genus JAHDHW01. The sequence continues at coordinate 425,989 of CBDCPZ010000020.1, forward strand.
CTTTTTTTACTAACAACAATCCTTTGTTTTAGCCAGCAAGAACCACAGTATACTCAGTTCATGTACAACAAGTTGGCATTAAATCCAGGGTACGCGGGGAGCCACAATTCAGCATGTTTTACAGGGCTTTACAGAAATCAATGGGTTGGCCTGGAAGGAGCGCCTAAGACGCAATTGTTAAGCTTCGATACACCAGTTTTAGATAAGCGGGTCGGAATTGGTTTAACTATAAATCGAACTACCGTCGGAATATCCGAAAAATTGACTCTTGAAGGAAATTATGCTTATCGAATTCCGATAAGTAAAGGACATTTGAGTATAGGGATTCAAGCTTCTGCGCGATATATTGGCAGCAACTATGCTGATTCAAGGTTAGTAGCTACACAATCGATTTCATCGGATGGAGGAATTCCGGTGGGAGATCAAAGTGCGTATGTTCCAAACTTTGGAGCCGGTTTGTATTTTAGTTCCGAAAAATTTTATGTTGGGCTTTCAGTACCTCGTTTTTTGGAAAACAGTATTGATTTTAATACTTTTTCCGGTGTACACGGAAAAGAAGTGCCACATATTTATTTTATGACCGGACTATTGTTGGGAGCCAATAAAAATTTAAGGTTTCAACCGCAGATTTTACTGAAATATGTACAAAATACTCCCTTCGCTGCTGATCTGAATCTCAATGTGATTATGATCGAAAAACTCACCTTAGGACTTACTTATCGACATGGAGGTTCTTCATTGACAGGTGGTGGAGAGTCAATTGATGTTTTGATCGCTTTTCAGGCAACAGAGCAATTGCTTTTTGGTTTTTCTTATGATGTTACTTTATCAGCAATTAAAGATTATAACCGCGGAAGCATTGAAGCGGTGATCAGATATTGTTTGCCAGGCAAAGGAAAGGACGTTGTAAATCCACGTTTCTTTTAGGGAGTAGGTGTAAAAGATAGCTAATGCAAAATTAAACCCAATAGCTTAACTTTATAAAAAATATACAACCGTAAAAAATAACTTATTGAAGTTGTTTAATAATTATTAGGATATATTTTTAAACAACTTCATTGATAATTCAACTCAATAACTTGATATACGAAATAATTTTAGTGTATTAATTCGTTTATCATTGGTGGCATAGATTTTTTGATGAATCAGAAAACCGTAGTAAACTTTTTTACAATGAAATTTCTCAAAACCTTATTTCCACTTTTAATTCTTTTTTGTATCTCAATCAACGTTTTTGGGCAGGAGAGCTCGAAAACCAAAGCAGCTAATAAACTATACGAAAAGGGCAGTGAAGTAAAAGTGGTCAATACCACAAAAATCAATACGACCAACCTTGAATTTTCTCCGGCTTACTACCAAAACGGGATCGTATTTGTGACCTCCCAAAACAAACAAGGGAAAAAAGATAAAAAGATCAACGAGACTTATTTCAAACTCTTTTATTCGGATATTGATGGAAATGGTTTGCCCATGGAACCAAGAGAGTTTTTAGTTCATTTGAATACCACGCAGCACGAAGGCCCTGTAACCTTTGACCGGCAGGGGAAGGTACTTTATTTTACAAGCAATAATATAAATAATGTAACGCAGGACGATAATGCAAAAGGGGTCGCCCATCTAAAAATTTACGAAGCTAGAAAGGGTACTCAGGATTGGAACGAGGTAAAGGAATTATCGTTTAATTCTAATGATTATGATTGCGCACACCCAACCCTTTCAGCAGACGGGCGAAAACTTTATTTTACTTCAAATATGCCTGGTGGGTTTGGCGGAATGGACCTTTATTTTGCTGAAAAAATAGGTAATGGTTGGAGCAATCCGATCAACTTGGGGAAAGATATCAATACAAAAGGAAATGAATTATTCCCTTTCATGCATAGCAGTGGCAATTTGTTTTTCTCTTCCAACGGGTATCAGGGAGCTGGTGGGCTTGATTTGTTTATGATAGATATCGGAAGCCGTAAATGGGGGAAGGTGACTAATCTTGGTCAACCCTTTAACTCTCCTTCTGACGATCTGGGATTGATCCTGAATCCTGAAGGAACGAAAGGTTATTTTTCGTCTTCGAGAGAAGGAGGAACAGGAAAAGACGATATTTATATGTTTGAAGCGGCTGATGGTATTTGGGGCCGGACGACTCCTTCTCTTTTGTCTGCAACTTTGAAGGTATTTGATTCGAGTTCGAAAAGTGCGATTGAGGGAGCTGAGATCCGTGTTTTTGAAAAAACGGCTGATGGCTTTGTTAGCAGCGAAAATGATTTATTCGAAGGAGTTTTAATGCCAACGGATGATGGGTCGAATGACTTGGTTTTTCAATTGATCAGAAAAGATGCAGGGTCTTTAAACAAACCTGATTTGTACGCAGATAAAAAAGGAGAAGCAAAGTATGATTTTTTAGGCGAAAGGCGATTTTTGCTTTTAATTACAAAAGAAGGGTACAAAAGCACCGAATTGGTTCATTCAACCATTGGCAACGAAAGCGAAACGGTGATTTCTGTTCCTATGGAAAAGTCGAACTGTTCTAATCTGAGCGGTATTGTTAAAAACGAAGCAGATAATGGTTTTATACCAAACGCGGTGATTCGTGTTAAAAGCAGTTGTGAAGAAAAAGATGAGATATTTTTAACGGATGCTAATGGTGCGTTCAGTATTTGTCTACCGGTTGGTTGTGATTATACAGTGACCGGAATCAAAGAGAATTTTCACAACAGTTCTGTTGCAATTAATAATCTGAATTCTACTACTCCGCTGTCAAAAGAAATCATCCTTTTTCCAACAACTTCGACCATGCTTTCAGAAGGTTCAGTTATTGTTTTGAATAATATTTATTATGATTTTGATAAATCATTTATCCGTCAGGGTGCCGCTCATGAATTGGATGATTTATATACTGTTTTAAAAAATTATCCAAGTATAAAAATAGAGCTGAGTTCGCATACCGATTCGCGGGGAAGCACTTCTTACAATCAAAAATTGTCTCAAAAAAGAGCAGAGTCTGCAAAAGAATATCTTGTTTCCAGAGGTATTGATGCCGATCGGATAGTAGCCGTTGGCTATGGCGAGACACGGCTTCGAAACGAATGTGATGACGATACAACTTGCTCCGAAGCAGAACATCAATTCAACCGGCGAACGGAAGTGGAAATTTTAAAAGTTGATGCTTCGGTAAGGATCCAATACAAAGACTACGGCCCTGATGTGATTGATCCGAAAAATTGAGTTTTAAGTTGCTGGTTGAAAGTTTCTAGTTCGAAGTTTCTAGTTTGAAGTTTTTTCTAACCTTCTAACCTTCTAACCTTTTGGCATCTGACTCCTCACTCGAAGTTTTTTGTGGCTTTCGACCTCTTCAGCAGTTACAAATCTGCAATAATACGCCTTATCTGCGTCATCTACATTCCATTCCTCGCTCCGAATTTTGTATTTTCGGTGCGTCATGCAACCCTTTCCAACAAAGGCTGTCTTTTTCATCAAACGAATTAACGTAATTGGAATACACTGACATACACCGGGATTTAGTTGAAAATTGTAAAAACGGCCATCGAAAAGCACAATTTGAATTATACCAGCTTTATTCAAAAGCGATGTTCAACATTTGTTTACGTATGGTGAAAAATGAAGCGGACGCAGAAGATCTTTTGCAAAACTCATTTATCGACATTTTTACCAAATTGGATACTTTTCGATTTCAATCGACGATCGGTGCATGGATCAAAAGAATTGTAATCAACAATTGCATTAATTTTTTAAAAAAACGCAGGCTTTATTTTGAAGAAATAGATGAAAGAATGGGCAATCAGGAAGCTCCCCAAACAGAAATAGAACCCCAACTCAATGTCCAGGCAATCAAAGAAGCAATTTTTCAATTGCCCGATGGATACAGAGTGGTGTTCTCGCTTTATCAAATGGAAGGTTATGACCACAAGGAAATAGCTGAAATCCTGAATGTTTCAGAACAAACTTCAAAATCACAATACAGCCGTGCACGAAAAAAATTAAGAGAGATTTTATCACAACCGATAGCCTCAGGTTGGGAGTAGTTAGAATACGAATTGAGGCTTTTTTAAAAACTAATCAATAAAAAAATGAAAGATAATCTGGAAAAATTTATCAGTGAAAATCGTCCGGATTTTGATGATAAAAAACCTCCAAAAGATATTTGGCGAGCCATTGATCAGCATTTGGATCAAAAAGGTGAAAAATCGGCCCGGCTTATACCGATTTGGCGATATGCCAGTAGAATTGCTGCTGCTGTGATTTTGATCGGTTCCGGGGTTTTGATTGGACTGAATTTAAATAATCAATCTTCTGATGTAGTCGCAGTTGAAGAAGTATTTCCGGAATATTTCGAAGCAGAGCAATATTATCAAAACGAAGTTAAGGAGAAGGTTGCTCAATTGGCAAGTTTCAACCACGACACTGAAATTATTGATGATTTGGAGCAATTGGACAAAAATTATGAGGAGCTTAAAAATGAACTTTCTCAGGCTCCACCGGACAAGCAGGAACAGATTGTTAATGCTCTGATCACCAATTACCGAACAAAGCTTTCCATACTCGAAAGAGTGTTGGATCGGATTCAATCAACTAATCAAATAAATTTAAAAACAACAAATAATGATTCAATTAAAATATAAAATAGGAATACTATTATTGATTTTTACCGGCGGAATATTTAATCAATTAAATGCAACGAATGAGCCATTTTGGAAGACAGAATTCACCAAAAATATAACCAAGGAATTTAGCATTAGTGCAAACGGCGATGTTACCATTTCTAACAAATATGGGAAGGTTGATCTGAAAACATGGAGCCAGAACAAAGTGAAAATCGATGTTACGATCACGGTGGATGCCCGCAACCAATCCGATGCTGATGATATTTTTGAAAGAATACAAATTGATTTCGACAATGGAGCAGATTTCGTGAATGCTGCAACCACTATTAATTCCAGCAAAAAAAGCTATTGGGGGGATGGAAAAGGAGAGTTTAAAATTGACTACGTTGTGCATATGCCCAAAACTTGCAACTTGAATTTGTCCAACAAATATGGACATTCTAAAATTGCTGAAATTGACGGCAAAGCAGTCATTGACGTGAAGTATGGCGATTTAGTTATGGATGGCGTCAACAATGATTGCAAGGTTACATTGGGTTATGGAAACGGAACGATTGTTAAAGCCGGATATGCTGACATTGATGTGAAATATGGCAAAATAAACATCAATCAAGCGGATAATGTTGATGTAATCAGTAAATATTCAAAGGTTTATATCGATAAAGCCAGTGATGTGAAAAGTTCTTCAAAATATGACTCTTATCGTTTAGGCAGCCTTCAGGAATTGAGGAATGAAGGAAAATATGACAATTTTCAGATTGACAATATTAATCTGATCAATGCGACTTCCAAATACAGCGATTTTGATGTGGAAACCTTGAAGAAAGAAGGAGCGTTTGCTTTGGAGTATGGCAATTTAGTTATCGGTACACTTTTAAAAAGTTTTACTTCATTGCGCCTGGATGGTAAATATACCGACTTTAAAATCACGACTGAAGAAGGCTCTAATTATTCGCTTGATGTTGTAGCCAATTACGCTGACGTTAAGTATCCGAGCGGAATAGAAGTGACTTATGAAAAAGAAAAAGGGGTTTCGCATGAAGTTCAGGCATACAAAGGAAGTAAAAGTGCAAGCCCTATAAAAGTACGAGTTGATTATGGTGGCGTGAAAATCAGGTGATTGATTACTGCGCAGGGAAAAGAAGCCAAAATGTAGAAATGATCATTTCTACATTTTGGCTTCTTTTGTTTATATTCGCTTTTACAGATTTTAAACAAACCTAAAACAAATCTATGAAGGTCAAATTTTGCGGAGCTGCTCGCGAAGTCACAGGAAGCGCACACCTGATTACCCTTGACAACGGATATACCATTTTACTGGATTGCGGATTGTATCAGGGAAGAAATAAGAAAATGGAAGATTTCAATCGTTCCTGGTATTTTGATCCTACGATGATTGATTGTTTGATCCTTTCTCACGCACACATTGACCACAGCGGGCGCATCCCAAAATTGGTGAAAGACGGCTTCCGCGGAGATATTATTTGTACACACGCTACCCGAAGCCTTTGTGCAATAATGTTGCTCGACAGTGCGAAAATACAGGAGCGTGACGCAGAATATTACAATGAAAAACAGTCAAGGAGGCGAAAAAAGAATAAGAGAGCCTTTAGTCCTAAAACCCCTCTTTATACCTCTGAAGACGTAACGGAAACCATGCAACTTTTTACAGGAGCGGCATACAATAAATGGTATAATGTAAATCCATCTGTTCAAGTATTGTTCAAAGATGCCGGACATATTTTAGGTAGTGCAAGCGTCACCTTAAAAATCAAAGAAAGTGATCGTGAAATTATGTTTGGATTTACGGGCGATATCGGACGCCCTAATCGACCGATACTTCGAGACCCTATTCCTCTGCCCGAAGTAGACTATCTGATTTGCGAATCAACTTATGGAGACAAAGACCACGAAGGGGCTCCAGCGGAGACGGGAAAATTTCTGGACATTATTAAAAAAACCTGTGTTGACAAAAGAGGAAAATTGATCATACCTGCATTTAGCGTTGGGCGAACACAAGAAATTGTTTACATGCTCGATCAGTTGGAATCAGCAGGGAAGCTGCCTAAAATTCCGGTTTATGTGGACAGTCCATTAGCGGTGAACGCGACTACTGTTTTTGGTGCACATCCCGAATGTTTTGACAACAATTTGAACGAATACATGCTCACAGACGACAATCCTTTTGGGTTTAATGATTTGACGTATGTTCATTCTGTGGATGTTTCCAAGTCTTTGAATAATAGTGAGGCTCCGTGCATTATTATCAGTTCGTCAGGGATGATGAATGCCGGAAGGGTAAGGCATCATCTTTTTAACAGTATCGATCAATCTAAAAACACGCTGCTTATTGTAGGCTATTGCTCCCCTGATACGGCAGGAGGCATGTTGCGAAATGGAATTGAGACTATAAAATTATTTGGTGAAGTGAAAATTGTCAGAGCGGAAATTGAAATCATGGATTCTTTTTCGGCGCATGCTGACAGACATGAAATTTTAGATTTTATTGATAATCAGAAAAGTGGTTTGAAAAAATTGTTTTTGGTGCATGGAGAATTGGACCGACAGAAAAGTTTCACTTCGCTTTTAAACAAGAATGGATTTCCCAATGTTGAGATTCCAAAGCTGGGGCAGGAATTTGAAATCTAACCAAATATTTGCAATATCTAATTATTAGTGCGAAATTTGCCGGCGTATCAATTAAAAGGCTTTAAACTTGTCTTGACGAAATGACGGTTATTTGACATTTAACCATTCCACGCTAATAAGTACCTCCCATTTCCATCTTAATGTTCGTAACTAATAATGTTGGGCTTTAACTTACAAAGTTAAAAAGCTGTTAATAGTTCTGTATTTTTGAAAACCTGATAATAAAGCAATTTTTGAAAAGGTTATTAAATCTCTAAAATCATTAATATAACAGATCAATGGAAAAGCGAATTTTGAAATTTTTAGCAGGTTGTGTGATCCTGAGCTTAGTAGTATTTGCATCTTGCCGAAAAGTAGACGGGCTGGACAATTTAAAAGTAGTGAATTATGATGCAGAATTCGCTATTCCTCTTTTTACAGCCAAAGCATCTTTTCAGGATTTACTGGATAAATTTGACGAAGACACTTATGTGGAAGTTGGTCCTGATGGCCTTATTACTGTTTTTTATAAAGGCGATGTTGCAGGAAGGTCGAGCAGCGATCTTTTTGACACCTTGAACAAGTACAATGATGGTTTATTGCCATTTACGGATACTGTTTTTGCTTTCGGTTTGAATGTGCCTAATAGTATTGACATCGATTATGCAGTTCTAAAAAGTGGAATCATGAAGTATGGTTTTCAGGATACAATTCCTGGACCTGTTACAGTGAAATTTTGGATTCCAAATTTAACATTGGATGGGGTTATGTTTGAAGATACGTATTCTACCATCGGCCCGGTATTGGCGCCACAGGCAGGAGTTTTTGATTTAACAGGTTATAAGATAACACCTGAAAGTGATACGATAAAAATGTATTATGAGGCGTATAAAGAAAACACAGGTACAAAGCTTGTTTTACCTTTGTTTGCGATAATAATGAATGACTTTGAATTTTCGTATGTAGAAGGATATTTAGGCAACGATCTTTACGAATTGGAAAGAGATACGATTTTAATTGACTTTTTTGAAAACTGGACCCGTGGTGATGTTTATTTCGCAGATCCAAAAATCAATCTGATTATAAATAATTCTTTTGGATTTCCGGTAAGATCGAAAGTCAATGTTTTGGATGTACTTACAGTTGATGATGAAATATTAGGAATCGAGAGCGAATACCTCAATGATATAAATGTTGATTATCCATCATTCGCCGAGGCAGGTCAAACCAAAACCACCCTTTTCGATTTTAATAAAGATAATTCAAATATCGATGTTATTTTGGGAGCAGGGCCTGTAGCAATTGACTATGACTTTGATGCGGTTGCTAATCCTGATAGCAATGCAATCATCCGAGGATTTATGACAGATACGAGTTTTATGAACGTACAAGTGGAAGTTGAATTACCAATGTACGGCAATGCAAGTGGTTTTGAATCGAGAGATACATTCGATATTGATTTTGATAGCTACCAGGAATTTAATGAAGTTGAGTTTAAAATAGTTTCTGAAAATGGAATTCCTCTGGATGTCGGTCTTCAGATTTTTTTTGCCGATCGAAACGGAGTTGTGTTGGATTCGCTTTTTACACCTAGCGAAAATATACTGGAAGCAGCTTCTGTTGATGGGGTAGGGTTACCTATAACTATTGCAGAAAAAACGACATTTACAACATTTGAAGGTGCTCGGTTTGATAAAATAAAATCAGCTAAAAAAGCACTTTTACGCGCCTCTTATTCTACCGTAAATAATGGAGAAACAATGGTTAAAATATTATCAACTCAAGAGGTGGAAATTAGAATGGGTATGAAAATTGGAGTTGGTGGTTAAGCTTTCAAAGCAATGCTGAAAAGAAATAGCTTTGAATATTTAACGCAAAAATTCTGTAATCTAAATGCGTAATTTGAAATGTTGAGAAAACTAATACCTTTAATTATTTTGTCGCTGTTCATAAGTTCTCTTTATGGACAACAAGAACTGGGAATCCACTTTATGCGTGATATTTGGCAGTCCAGTAAAACCAATCCTGCTTTTACGTCTCTAACAGATATTAACGTTTCCATTCCAAATTTTCATTATAATATTTCACATACCGGCGCGAGCTACAATGATGCAGTCAAGGTGGATGAAAATGGTGAAAATGTGTTGGATATTGGATCTGTAATAGATCAACTGGATGATCAAAACCAACTATTTACAACGGTTGAATCAGAAACCTTTAGCGTTGCTTTTAGAATAAAAAAATTAAGATTTAGTATTAATCATGCAATGAAATTTAACGCTTTTTTGGATTACCCAAAAAAACTTGTTCAGCTTGCCTGGGAAGGAAACTCGCAGTTTGTTGATCAAACAATTAGCATCGGACCGGACTTTCAGGCATTTGCTTACAATGAATTTGGAATTGGGATAGCAACGGAAATCTCTGGAATTTCAGTTGGAGGAAGGCTGAAGATTTTAACCGGAATTGGCGATGTATCTTCCGAGCGAACGAAAGCGGAAGTTTATACAGATCCTGATATTTATCAATTGACTTTCAATACAGATTATCTAATCAACACGTCATCCTTTTTTACTTATGATGGCGGAGATGATTTTGAGATTGATTTTGGGGATCCTAAGTTTAATGATGTATTTGCTTCCAATCTTGGAGCCGCAATAGATCTTGGTGCCAGTTTTAAGCTTAGGAATATTGATTTGTCAGCCAGTATAATTGATCTGGGTTTTATTGGTTGGAAACAAGGCACTGAAAATTACCACAGCAAGGGTACTTATACTTATGAAGGGGCTGATATTTCCGGAATAATCCGTGATGATTCCATTTCTTTTGCTGGTACATTGGACTCGATAGGAGATATTTTAGAATTTAAAAAAAGCAACAATAATTATTCTACTATGCTTCCTACTAAAATTTATTTGAGTGCCAATTATAGCTTGGGGACAATGTGGAATTTTGGTGGTTTGATTTACTCAGAATTGTATCGTGGAAAAGTATATCCTGGCTTTGCGTTGAGTGCGAGAGGAAGGTTTGGAAAAATCCTTTCAATCGGCGCAACATATGCGATTCGCAACAAAACGTATGACAACCTGGGCTTGAATGCAATTGTGAAGTTGGGACCGGTTCAGTTATTTGTGGTGACAGACAATGTGATTTCAGCTTTTCAGCCATATGAAAGCCGAAATGCCAATATGCGTTTTGGAATAAATTTAATGTTTAATAATAAAGAAAAGAGTAGTGAAAATTAAGCAACTTTGAGTTTTACTTTTTGGGCTGCGAAGCCACTCTTTGAAGAACCCTCAATATGATCTTTTGAAAAAAAATGCCTTCTTGATTAATTTCAGGAAGGCATTTGCATGGGGTGTAAAATGATTGAAGGTTTTTTGGTATTATCCGATCATACCGGTTTTATGAAGAATTGGAAGTTGTCCGCCATAAGCTTTTGAAATATTGTTTTTTGTAAAAGTTGATGCAGTATCGCCATAGGCAATTAACCTTTGGTTGAGCAAAATAACGTTGTCAAAATACCGCTCCACAGAAGACAGATCATGGTGTACTACCATGAGCGTTTTCCCTTTATCAGCAAGTTTTTTCAGGATTTGGATGATTCGCTCTTCCGTTGTAATATCAATCCCCACAAATGGCTCGTCAAGCAAAAAAATATCTGCTTCCTGGCATAAGGCGCGAGCTAAAAAAACGCGTTGTTGTTGTCCTCCGGAAAGTTCACCGATCTGACGGTTTTTAAAATGCTCCATTCCTACTTCTTTCAAAGCATTCATCGTAATGTCACGGTCATTTTTGTTGATTCGGCTAAATATTTTTTTATGTGGATATCTCCCCATCAAAACAATATCAAATACTGTTGCCGGGAAATTCCAGTCAACATCTGTTTTTTGAGGAACATAAACCACTTTTTTTCGCTGACTTTTGATTGATTTGTCATTGACGAGGATCGTTCCGGTATTAATTTCGATCAACCCTAAAATTGCTTTAAAAAGCGTAGATTTTCCCGCTCCGTTTGGACCAATGACACCATAAATTTCTCCTGATCTTATTTCAAAATAGATGTTTGATAAAACACGCTTTTTGTCATAGGAAACAGATAGGCCTTTTACAGAAATAGTGGATTCCGACATGGTCTATTGATTTAGTTTTTTGAAAACAATTAAAAACCCTCCGAGGAAAAGCAATCCGATTACACTAAAAAGGATAATGTTTCTGTAAGGGCCATTGGCTTCATCCGATCCGATATTTTCAGCTGTTGGCTTGGCAGCGTTTTTTAAAGCATTGACAATTGTGATTGTATTATATTTCAGCATATCATAGTAGGATGGCGCCGGGCTATCTTTATCGCCGATTGAATCCGCATATAATTGACCACCTATTACGATATTATTATCTCTTGCTAATTGCTGAAGTATTTTTGGATTGATGGTACTTTCGATAAAAACAGCAGGCACTTTATTTTCCCGAATGACTGTGTTGATGCGCTTAATGTCAGATGTTTGAACATCAGCATCAGTTGAAGTACCTAAAATCGCTTCTAATTGAATACCATATCGTCGACCATAATATTGGAACGCATCGTGTGAAGTAATGAGAATTCTGTGTTGCTCCGGAATTGTTTTGATTTGTTCCATAATAAACTCGTCAAGCTCTTCCAGTTTCTTTTTATAAGCTTCGTAATTGGCTTCGTAAGTTGATTGGTTTATTGGGTCAATTTTAATAAAGGCGTCTTTAATGTTTTTGATATAAATCAATCCATTACTAGCATCCATCCAGGCATGAGGATCGGCTGAGTTTTCATAAGCCAAACTCTCTACTACCTTAATATCTTTTGTGACAAGGACCGACTCCGCTTTGGTTCCTGAATTATCAATTAACTCAGACAACCAGCCTTCAAAGGTTAATCCATTTTTCAAAATCAAATCTGCACCGGAAACTAAGATAGCATCGCGCGGTGTGGCTTCATGTAAATGAGGATCTCCGCCAATAGGGACGATACATTCTATTTCCAGCTTATCACCAGCGATATTACTTGCCATATCTGCAATCATTGAAGCTGTTGCAACAATTTTAAGTTTGGTTTGAGCAAACAATGTATTGGAAAGTAGCACCACTAAAAATAGCGTTATGATTCTATTATTAAAATTCATTAATTAAGATTTTTGGATAAATAAGTTTTTACAAACCTTGCTGGATAAGATATGATCGGTTTGCCCGTTTAAATTGATTTTCTTTGAGCTATCATATTCGAAATGTTCCAGAACGGCGACTGTTGCCCCTAAAATAAGTTCGTGTTTATCAAGGTATTGTAAAAAGGAAGGGGTATGTTCATTTACACCTACGATAATTCCTTTTTCATTTTCTTTTAACTCGCTGAGCAATACCTGTTTGCGGTAAGTGAAATTGCCATCAGCATCGGGGATCGGATCGCCATGCGGATCGAATTTGGGATATTCGAGAAATCGATCCAGCCTTTCTATTAATTCATCAGATTTAATATGTTCCAATTGCTCCGCAATATCGTGTACCTCGTCCCACGAAAAATCAAGTTGTTCCAATAAAAATACTTCCCACAATCGATGGCATCGTACCAAATTGGTGGCTAAGGTATTTCCTTCTTTGGTCAACGTAACGCCTTTGTATTTTTCGTAATTAATTAGATTTTTTTCTGCAAGTCGCTTTAACATGTCAGTTACCGAAGCCGCGCTGGTATTCATTTCTTTAGAAATACCATTAGTACTGGCCGGAGTGTTATCTTTTTCTGATAATTTAAAAATCGCTTTTAGATAATTTTCTTCAGTTGGTGAAACCATGTTAGAATGATTGAATTTATAGTGCAAATATAAATATTTTTAGATTAATCTAAAAATTAAAATTAAATAACCCGAAAAAATAAAGTTGGCAGCAAGTTTGAATATATGTAAAAAACAGTGTTGGAAAAACACTAACTCAACTGAAGCATTAAAACTATTGACTAATTTAAGGTTTGAGCTTAACTCAAATTTTAATAGTCACTTCCTTTAAGATAAAATGGAACTACTCATTGGTCGTATTAAAAATTGGTTTGGAAGTAGCTATTTGGAAAACATAGATGACTTCTATGAAAAAGCAAAAATAAGATTGCTTTTTCGGGTGGCATTTATGGCATTTTTTACGCTGCTGTTTTCACTCCCTGCGACCTATTTAATAAATCCCTTAGCCGCTTTAATTAGTGGATTTGCTTTGATTTTAATAGTTATGGTTCCTTATTTATTGCAGCGAACAGACTCAGTTTCTCTGACAGGTAAGTTCACGCTTATCATTTCTTTTTTAATCGTTTTGAATGTTCATCTTGTTTATAATCAGCCTGATGCGCTTGGAGTAGGAGCGTGGTATGTAGTGATTATTTTGTGTTCTAGTTTTATTTTAGGAAGAGACTGGGGGCTTGGATTCACTATGGCTACTGGTGCTGCTATTTGTTTATTGGTTGGGCTCCGATATTTTGATATTAAATTGTATGATTCAGAATTTGAATTCAGAATAGACCAAAGCCCAGCGATTCTTTTGTCAACTCCTTTTCATACCATTCTACCAATATTCTTAATCTATCTTGTTGTTTTAGAATTTTTAAAATCTAAATCATCAAGTGATGATTATATGACTGCAATGGTCTCAAAGCAAAAATTGTTAAACCAACAACTTGAGCAAAGTGAATTAAAGTATAGAAAATTTATTGAAGAAGCCGACGACTTAATTTATGTTATTGATGAGAATGGCAAGTTTTCATATATCAATCCTACATTTGAAAGGGTGAGTGGTTATAGCCTGAAAGATCTAAAGAAAATGGATTTTAATTTTTTAATCCATGAAGATCACAGAAAAGCTCATTTTAAATTTTATGCTAATCAGATTGAAAAACAGGGACCGGTTACTTATTACGAATTTCCAATTTATACAAATAAAATGGAGCTCGTTTGGATTGGCCAGAAAGTCCAGATGAATTACAAAAAGGGCAAAATGTTTAATGCGATTTGCATTGCAAGAGATATTACCCAACGAAAAGCAACCGAACAAGAACTAATACAAGCGAAGGAAGAAGCGATCAAAGCTTCACGAACAAAAGCGCAATTTTTGTCATCGATGAGCCACGAAATTCGAACTCCGATGAATGCGGTTATCGGAATGACTCACTTGCTGCTAGAAGATAAGCCCCGGCCGGATCAGTTGGAGAATTTAAATACCCTAAGATTCTCCTCCGAAAATCTGGTGACCATAATAAACGATATCCTTGATTTTAGTAAAATTGATTCTGGTAAGATTGATTTTGAAGAGGTTGATTTTAATCTAAAATATATCATATCAAGCATTCATCATGCGCTTTCTGGTTTTGCAATGGACAAGGGAATAAAGTTTCAAATGAAATATGATTCCGATTTGCCGGATTTTGTAAAAGGGGATCCGGTAAGGCTTTCTCAGGTTTTAAACAATTTGATCGGGAATGCTATGAAATTTACGAATAAGGGCCACGTAATCATTCAGGTTAGTCACAAGAGATCAGACAAAAAGGAAATTGAAATTGAATTTTCTGTGTTAGACACAGGAATTGGAATCCCGGGAAATAAGCTCAGAGCAATATTTGATAATTTTACACAGGCAAGTAGCGATACAACCAGAAATTACGGAGGTACCGGCTTGGGATTGGCGATCAGCAAACAATTAGTTGAGCTTCAGGGTGGTAAAATCAATGTGGAAAGTATTGAAGGAAAAGGGTCCCAATTTTATTTTAACCTTACTTTTAAAAGGTCCGATCAGGAATCTAATCATTCAGGACTTGGCCAAACAGAAAACAATAATATTGTCGTTCATTCCCTAAAAGGGGTAAAGGTACTGTTAGCTGAAGATAACAAAATCAACCAGGTCGTAGCCGGAAAGTTTTTGTCGAAATGGGAGGTTGAAGTGGACATCGCAGAAAATGGTGCAGAAGCATTAGAAATGGTGCAAAATAAAGACTACAATTTAATTTTAATGGATTTGCAAATGCCCGTTTTGGATGGCTTTGAAGCAACTAAAAAGATTAGAAAACTAGGCGGCAAATACTCAAAATTGCCGATAATCGCTTTAACTGCTTCCGCTGTTTTAGAAATCCACGAAGAAGCGATTGGTGCGGGAATGGATGATTTTGTTACAAAACCATTCGATCCAAAATTATTAAATAGCAAACTCCACACTTATTCTCAGGTAAATGCCACCAACCTTGTTTAAATTCTAATCTAAGTCCCAAAAAGATCTGGGGCGATTGTTTACACTTATCATATCGTTTGCGGTTTGTAAAAAATACCACAGCAAAATTCCACCAACAGGAATGTATGCAAAATAGCCGATCAAATGAATCCAAACCGGCAGGCTCAAAATCAAGACAAGCATTGTTTTTAGAAAGTTTAACTTTTTGACATATTTATAAACATAAAGCAAGTGCAATGCGCTTAGTATTTGCCAAATTGCGAGTATAGTCAGAAATGAATTCGTCCAGACCATTCCGCTTTCGAAAATTGCAAGAAGAAAGACTCCTACAATCAGTAATATCTGCCCAGCCAAATCTATTTTTATCCTGAATTTTGAAATCATTTTTTTGATTTTTAAACAATACTTAAACGAATTCTTTGGTACTCCAAATATTTTGTTGATTTCTGCTTTTTACTATTAAATCTGCAACTTTTTTATCATTATTTTTAAAAGCGGTATAAGTCATTTTGAAGTACCATAACGCATAAATCGCAGGTATGGCTATCCAGAAAATAATCTGTGTAAATTTATAACCATAATCTGTTACTCCCAAAAAGTTAATAAATAAAGCCAGATTAATAAAGTATGCAAAAACACCGACTAAGTATTGAATTCGGTTTTTGTTTCCGGTTATCATAACAATTATAAAAGCACTGAGAACCTGCCAAAAGCCTATCGCCAATTGGAGCAGTAGATAATAAAATATAAAATAATGAGCAAATAGGGCAGCTACTAAAAACAAACAGGCAAACCCAATAATCAATGCTTGAATGACTAGATCAAAGCCTAAAATATTTTTGTTTAATTTCATGATACTTTTTGTTAATTAGCAGCAAGATATTATTTATTTTCTAAAGTTTCAATAATTACTGAAAGTAAAATAAATTAATACTTTTTATTTTTTGATCAAAAAACGGATATGAAAATTATACCAGAGCAGATAAATGAACTGATTAGAAGCCGTCGTGCAATTTTTCCGGCGATGTATCAGCCAGGCAAAGTGATACCAGAAGATGTGATCCTACAGATTCTTGAAAATGCCAATTGGGCGCCAACGCATAAATTGACTGAGCCCTGGCGGTTTAAAATATTTAGGGGAGCATCACTTCAGAAGCTAAGTGACTTTATGGGTGATTTTTATAAAAAAAACACATCCGATGAAAGTTTCTCGGTTTTGAAATACAATAAAACATTAAAAAAGCCACTGCAATCTTCTTGTGTTATTGCAATTTGTATGCAGCGTGATCCGATTGAAAGTATTCCGGAATGGGAAGAAATCGCTGCCGTTGCTTGTGCCGTTCAAAACATGTGGCTTACAGCTGCGGCCTATGAAATTGGTGCCTATTGGAGTTCACCAAAGTCGATACACTCTGCTGCTGAATTGTTAGATTTAAAAGAAGGTCAAAGGTGTCTTGGTTTTTTTTATATGGGGTATTATTTAGAAAGCGAACTTCCGGGGCGCAGGAAATCAATTCAAGATAAAATCGAATGGATGTAGCAGCTATTAATTTTTTTCTATTTAAAGACTTAACATCTCGGCTGTGAAGTCAATCATCTTTTTTCAAATTAGTTGTAGATAAAACAAAATTCCTTTACTTTTGCCCACCGAAAAAGAAAATTTGTATAAATCTTATAGATTTTAAATTTCGCAGAAATTCATTTCATAACAAAACGATAAATAAAAAATGGGTCAAACACTTACTTACGTAATCCCTGTTTTTGGAGTTGTAGCATTGCTCTATACTTTTTGGAAATCCTCCTGGGTTTCTAGTCAAGAAGTTGGAACACCAAAGATGGCAAGAATAGCCGAAAACATTGCTGATGGTGCGATGGCTTTTTTGAAAGCAGAGTACAAGGTATTAGCAATTTTTGTGATAGGAGTTGCTATTTTATTAGGAATTAGTGGTTCTATGGCAGAAGAAGGAACTTCTTCTCCTTTAGTAGCTTTATCATTTATTCTAGGTGCGATTTGTTCAGCATTAGCTGGATTCATCGGAATGAAAGTAGCCACAAAGGCAAACGTTAGAACCACGCACGCAGCTCGCGAAAGCTTAGGCAAAGCATTAGGTGTAGCCTTCAGTGGAGGAGCCGTTATGGGAATGGGCGTTGTAGGACTTGGTGTTTTAGGATTGGGTGGTTTATTCCTTTTTTATGATGTTACTACAGGCTGGGGGATCAACCAAATAATTACTGTTGTCACAGGGTTTTCTTTTGGAGCCTCTTCAATTGCATTATTTGCACGTGTTGGCGGTGGAATTTATACAAAAGCTGCTGATGTAGGAGCTGACCTTGTTGGAAAAGTGGAAGCAGGAATTCCTGAAGATCATCCTTTAAATCCAGCTACGATTGCTGATAACGTTGGTGACAACGTTGGTGATGTTGCAGGAATGGGCGCTGACCTTTTCGAATCATATGTAGGATCGATCATCGGTACTATGGTTTTAGGAGCAGCTTTTATTGGTATCACAGGCTATGAAGAAACGAATGCGTTTGATGGTTTAAATGCAGTATTGCTTCCATTATTACTTGCAGGAGTTGGAATTCTAACTTCTATCATCGGAACTTTCTTTGTAGTTGTAAAAGATGGTGGTGACCCACAAAAAGCATTAAACCGCGGAGAGTTTCTTTCTGCAATATTGATGTTGATCGCAACTTATTTGATCGTAACTTGGATGTTGCCAGCAACCTGGACATTTAATGAAGTAGAATACAATTCAATGGGTGTTTTCTGGGCAGTAATCTTTGGATTGGCTGCAGGATTGTTGATTGGTTTGATTACTGAGTTTTATACTGGAACAGGTACAAAACCTGTAAAAAGTATTGTAAAACAATCTTTAACTGGATCTGCAACAAATATTATCGCCGGACTTGGAGTTGGAATGCAATCAACCGCAATTCCAATTATTATTTTAGCTGCTGCGATTATTGGTGCTCATCATTTTGCAGGTTTATACGGTATTGCGATTGCTGCTGTAGGGATGCTTTCAAATACAGGAATTCAATTAGCTGTGGATGCATACGGACCGGTTTCCGATAATGCAGGTGGTATCGCTGAAATGGCTGATTTACCAAAAGAAGTTCGTCAACGTACTGATAAATTAGATGCTGTTGGAAACACAACTGCTGCAATCGGAAAAGGATTTGCAATTGGGTCTGCTGCATTGACAGCTTTGGCTTTGTTTGCAGCTTTTATGACAACAGCCGGTATTAATTCAATTAATATTGCCAATCCAGTGGTTATGGCTGGATTATTTCTTGGAGGAATGTTGCCATTTTTGTTTTCATCATTAGCGATGAATGCGGTAGGTCGCGCAGCAATGGATATGATTCAAGAGGTGCGTCGTCAGTTTAAAGATATACCTGAGTTAAGGGCTGCATTGAATGTAATGACCAAAAATGAAGGAAAAGAATATGCTGAATGGAGCGAAGGAGATCAAAAAACTTTTGATGCTGCTGATGGAAAACCACAGTACGACAAATGTGTTGAAATTTCGACAAAGGCATCCATTCGTGAAATGGTTCTTCCAGGAGCCCTTGCTGTTGGTACACCAGTTTTAATTGGATTTGCAGGAGGAGCTGAAATGCTTGGGGGTTTGCTTGCAGGTGTAACGGTTTGCGGTGTTTTGATGGCGATTTTTCAATCAAATGCGGGAGGAGCCTGGGACAATGCAAAAAAGATGTTTGAAGAAGGAGTAGATATTGATGGGACAATGTATTACAAAGGATCTGAAGCACATAAAGCAACAGTAGTTGGTGATACCGTAGGAGACCCTTTCAAAGATACTTCTGGTCCATCACTAAACATTCTTTTGAAGTTGATGTCAGTAGTTGCTTTAGTGATTGCACCATTTTTATAATAGTAAAAAAAGCTAAAACATATAAAGTGTTCTGTTGTTAATTCAGCAGAGCACTTTTGTTTTTAATTCATCTGAATAATCAGGTGATTTATCTATCAAATGCGAGCAGCTTGAGTTATTTTTTCGTTAAAACAGTAACTTGGCAGGATTCTGGTCAAACTATTTACTGGAAAACAAGTATATTTATTGTAATATATGTTCAACAATTCAATCAAGTATTTAAACGTTGTTCAGATACTTAATCTTTATAAAATTTGAATGTCATGAAATTTAGAGGTCCCGTTTTCTTTTCTCTTATAGCCCTAATCCTTTTAGTCGGCGCATTCTATCCTCATCAGGGAGACAATTCTGAAAAAGAATCTATCCTAATTCACACGATGATAGGTGGTTTGAAACAGTTACATTTTCAGCCACAAGAAATGAATGATGATTTTTCTAAAAAGGTTTTCAAACTTTATCTCGATCGAATAGATGGTGGTAGGCGTTGGCTTACTCAAAAAGAAGTTGATAAACTTAAAACATTTGAATTGGACATAGACAATGAATCAGAAGAAGGAAATTTTGCCTTTTTTGATGCGAGTGTTGAATTGCTGGAAGCAGGAATCAACAGATCAAAAAACTTTTATACAGAAATTCTGGCAGAACCTTTTGATTTTGAAAAGAATGAAACGATCGAACTGGAAAGTGAAAAGAAACCTTTTGCAAAAAACGAAAAAGAATTACGCAAATATTGGTACGAGTCTTTAAAGTATGAAACGATGACCCGATTAGCCAATAAACGTGAATCTCAGAAAGTATTGGAAGAAGGAGGAACAGCAGACACAGATCCGAGTATCAATACAGAGGAAACTGATGGAGAAACAGAGGAAGTAAAAACATTTGAAGAGTTGGAAGCGGAGGCTCGCAAAGAAGTACTTGAAACATTTGATGACCTTTTTGAGCGAATAGGTGAATTAAGACGAACGGATCGATTGAGCGATTACCTCAATACAATCACCAATGTTTATGATCCACATACAGGCTATTTTGAGCCAAAGGATAAAGAAAATTTTGATATTGGAATGTCAGGAACCCTTGAAGGTATAGGCGCCAGATTACAATCAGAAGGGGAGTTTACTAAAGTTGTAAGTATTGTGCCGGGAGGACCAGCATGGAAACAAAAAGGCCTTGATAATGATGACCTTATAATGAAAGTAGCACAAGAAAAAGGCGAAGTTGTTGATGTGACCGGTTACAGGCTTGATGATGTCGTAAAACTGATCAGAGGGGACAAAGGAACCAAAGTCAATTTGACGGTCAAAAAAGTAGACGGAACAATAAAAGTAGTTCCGATTATCCGTGACGTAGTGATTATTGATGAAAGTTATGCAAAATCTGTATTACTCGATTTCCCTGGGAAAATTGAAAATGTTGGTTATATCAAGCTACCTAGGTTTTATGCTGACTTCAATCGTCAAGAAGGTAGAAGGTGCGCTGAAGATGTTGCAAAAGAATTAGAGAAATTAAAAAATAAAAACGTCAAAGGAATTATCCTTGACTTACGAAATAATGGAGGGGGATCTCTTCGCGATGTTGTTGAAATGTCAGGACTGTTTATTGAAGAAGGGCCAATCGTACAGGTTAAGGCCAGAGGCAGAAGCCCTGAAGTATTGGCAGACACAGATCCACAGGTTCAATACGATGGTGATTTGATCGTTATGGTGAATTCTTATAGCGCATCAGCATCTGAGATATTGGCAGCTGCTCTTCAGGATTACGGCCGTGCCGTTATTGTGGGTAGTAAGTCTACATTTGGGAAAGGTACTGTTCAACGGTTTTTTGATTTAGACAATGCGATCAGAGGTTACAGCGAAGTGAAACCTCTGGGCGAAGTAAAATTGACCATACAAAAGTTTTATCGCGTTGATGGAGGATCTACTCAGTTAAGAGGAGTTGTGCCTGATATTATTCTTCCGGATCGTTTTCAATATATAGAAGTTGGCGAAAAAGACCACGAATATGCAATGAAGTGGACGGAGATAGAACCGGTTGTTTATAGCCAATCTGTAACAAATTTAGAAGGCCTTGAAGATTGGAAAGCAGCAAGCGAAGCCCGTGTAAAAAATAGCGAAACCTTCCTCCTTGTTATGGAGTCAGCCAAGCGGCTAAAAGAACAACGGGATCAAACTTCCTACAGCCTCAATTTAGAGGAGTATGAAAAGGAAAAAGAGGAAATGGAAAAAGAAGCCAAAAAATTTGATGAAATGTTTAAGGAAATTGAAGGTCTAAATGTGATCAACCTTGAAGAGGATGCCGCTTATATTCAATCTGATGAATCCCGTGTTGCACGGAACGATGAGTGGATTAAAACAATTAAAAATGATGTTTATATTGATGAAGTATTAAACATCCTGCATGATATGCAACAATAAACCAATAAAAATTTTAAATAAAAAGACCTTTCAGATATCTATATTTGAGAGGTCTTTTTAATGGGACCCAGGTTGTAGGAGCAAAGTAACTGGAAGTTGCAAGTCGAATTAATCTTGGTAGCTCAAGCAAATCAGAATCGTCAAATTGCTTTGATAATCAGGTTGTTAAAGCAAAGACACTATTTTTTGAAAAACATAATTATAACCATTTGTGAATTATCTTACCCTAGAGAATGTAACTAAAACTTACGGAGAAAAAGTCCTTTTTGAAGACCTTACCCTCCATATAAATCAAGGTGACAAAGTAGCACTGGTTGCAAAAAACGGAACTGGAAAAACTACTTTGCTCAAACTGATCGCAGGCCAGGAATCTGGCGAAGGAGAGCGGTATACTATTATGCTTCACAAAGGAATTCGAATTGGATATCTCGAACAAGATCCTCAATTTATTGATCATTGGACCGTAATCGAAACTGTTTTTGATAGCGAAAATCCGCCTTCATAAAAGCGATCAAAGACTATGAAATTGCTATGCTGCATCCTGAAGATGATGAGTCGATGCAAAAGGCACTTTCAAAAATGGAGGACCTAAAAGCCTGGGATATTGAAGCTAAAATAAAGGAAATTCTTTTCAAATTAAATATCACAGAACTTGAACAGGAAGTTGGCGAGTCTGTCAGGAGGGCAACGGAAGCGGTTAGCGCTTGCCAAGCTATTGATTGATGAACCGGATTTTATTATCCTCGATGAGCCTACCAATCACCTTGACCTGGATATGATAGAATGGTTGGAAGATTACCTTGCGGAGCCCTAATATTACGCTTTTCATGGTTACCCACGATCGTTATTTTTTAGAAAGAGTTTGTACACAAATTGTAGAATTGGATCGAGGGCATTTGTACAAATACAGTGGAAATTATTCTGACTTTTTAATAAAAAAAACAACTCGTCATGAAAATGAAACGATAGGAAAAGACAAGGCTACGAAGTTGATGCGAAAGGAATTGGAATGGATTCGCAGGATGCCAAAAGCTCGCGGCACAAAAGACAAATCAAGAATTGATGCTTTTGAAAATATAAAGAAAAAAGCAACACAAAAAATCGAAGAAACTCAAGAAATTCAGATTGAAATAAAAGGAGCAGCGATTGGGTAGCAAAATTCTAGAAGTAAATTATATCAACAAAAGTTTTGGCGATTTGAAAATTGTAGAAAATTTTCACTACAAATTTAAGAAAAACGAACGCGTTGGAATTGTAGGGAAAAACGGAACAGGAAAAACCACTTTTTTGAAATTGATCACCAAAGAAATGCGCCCGGATAGCGGAACCGTTGTGAGTCGGTGGGCACTGTAAAATTTGGCCATTACACACAAGATGGCATGCAACTTAAAGAGGACAAAAGAGTGATTGATGTGGTGACGGATGTTGCAGAATATATTCCTTTAGCTAAAGGCCAAAAGTTAAGTGCAAGCCAACTGCTGGAGCGTTTTATGTTTACAAAACCACAACAGCAGGTTTTTGTAAGCCAGTTGAGTGGAGGAGAAAAAAGGAGATTGTATTTGCTCACTGTTTTGATGGAAAACCCCAATTTTCTAATCCTTGATGAGCCAACCAATGATTTGGATATCGTGACTTT
>CBDCPZ010000021.1:0-514583 GCA_965220465.1 Saprospiraceae bacterium
GGTATCCTCAGATACATCGGGGTCGCTGAGGCTTGTCCTTAGTAGCTGTAGACCGCCACATGGAGGAAACATTCACCAACGACATCTACATCCATCGTTTAGAAGACACTGGAGTTGTAGTCGAACTCAGCAGGCTTGGAAACGCTTGGATATTATCACTGTCTTTGGCAAAATCACCAGCAAACCTGCTGCTTACACAAATTAGTTGTATCACAGTCAAGAATAACATAATAATCGACTCCACGGAGATTCATATCAATTATGATTGTACATGTGTAGAAAACAGGGAAGGCTATTTAGTACACAGGGGCATAGGAGGCTTGTCCTGAGTTGTCCTTTATTTGGAGGTTTTACTGGATTAGAGGGTAATAATATTGGATGTCAAATATTGAGGGGCTCCGCCCTCCCAATCTGGGACATTGTGGGATTTTTGCAGCCAATATGCCAACAAGCCATGACTGGGACAACACATGTAAGTATTAACACTTAGAGTGTGTACAAAGAAATTACTTTTACTCATTGTGCAGGGAATATTTTTAAAAACCTACTTACCATATTTTCTCCATCTGAAGCCGGCCTCCAATAGACGCCTGCTCCTTTCAGACGCCTGGGGGTCCACACAAAATAGCAGAAATAGACGCCTGGCCACCAATAAACGCCTGGTGGTCAGAAAAAATTAACAGAAGATGGGGGTGTGGTCATGAATTTGGGTGTGGCATTGACACATGGCCAGCTCAGAAGCGTTATCTTTGCTAGCTAGCTAGAAAGAGACGTGCAAAAGAAGAGCTAGTCGCTTGCTGGAGAAGAATGGTGAGTGGTTTTATACTAGCTACTTACTGGGTGGAGTGAATTAGGAAATAAACGCCGGTCTCCAATAAACGCCTGGTCTCTGACCTTTAGCATGCAAGTAAGGTAATAGACGCCCGGGCTTATATTGGAGAAAATACAGTATGTGTCTGATGTTTGCTCCAACTGTTGAAAAATATATCTGGTATGCTATAAAAGGTTAGCCTATGTGTCAACAGTTAAATTGCACCAATTTCCTGAAATATGGTAAGAAGCCATACAGGGAACATGCAGGGAACATCTTCAATCATGTTGTCATGTGTCTGATGTTTGTTCCAACCATTGAAAGTTATATCTGACTATAATTAGTGGGTGTGGTCAAAAAGTTGGCGTGATTGTGAAAAAACCATTTCGTGTGCCCCCTCAGTCTAAAATGAGTTCCTTAACATATCTTGTGAACAAACATTTGACAATACTTATGTGTGTTTTTCACTTGTTAGTTGATATATTTAATTTATAGAATAGTGATGATAAGCTAAAAGCATCTGTTGGTGTCCTCAAAGTGAGCGACCCAAATGCTGGCAAAATCAGAGTTGCACTTCGTAACAGCGAGCCAAGCTTTAATCTGAAAAGGAACGACATTTCTGGCATATCTGGCACAATATCAACCACTTCAAACACAGCTGCAACACTCACCATAACAGAGTCACCATCTACATGAGGTTGCTGCACTATTCAGTGAACTTATTTGCCGATTTCATATTTTTTCTTTGACCATTATGGTATTACTATAGTTGGACATGATTCTAGTGATCTGTACTATTCATTGACCTCTGTCACGCCCTTGCCCTGCTGGCTAGGAGACTCTGCACTTGCTTTGTTGATCCCGTGGGTCTCAAGCCTTTCTTGACTTGTCGTCTGATCGCCCTGGACAAGAACCCTGGTGTCTGACCGATAGGAATATGTGAAGTGCCGAGGCGGATTATTTCTAAAGCAATTATGTTCATCCTAAAGAATGATATCCAAGATGCTCTGGGCTCCTCACAATTGTGTGGTGGTAAGGTAGCCGGAAACCAGTTCCAAACCCCAGGGAGAGACACAACTTGGGCAGCCCACAATCTTCAGTGGTTGAGAAGGTTTATGACCAGCTCTATGCAGCTACTATAGTGATGGCAGTAACTACTACAGAGAATTAAGGATATGTCTGCAAGCATTGCTTCAATTTAGTTGTGAAGTATGACAAGTTAGCCGTCTCTCTACAGGAGATGAAGGATGTACTCACCGCCAATCCAGCACCTCGCACTAGTGCAACTAGAAAAAGAAGCCACCCAGCACCTACAGGCTCCATGAGCAAATAGGAGACATTCTCCTAGAGTAAAGGTATAGTGATATTGTTAAAGGCACAGCATGCTCATATATTGTTAGGTTTAATTGTAGCTTAATTCAGGTAACAGTCCAGTATGACACCTACTCACGGAACTATCGACTCACACCATCTAGGAGTAAGATAGGAAGGGCCTTGGCGAGAAGATCAAGCTCATATTATGTCAAATGTGCCAAGAATAAGAATAACCACAGTCATTGATAAAATGATTCGTTGATTATATCAGATCAGGTCTGCAAGGAGGAAATCTGATGAGAACAGAGAAATTTGCTTTGATTGCTGTGAAATCCTCCATGATCAACAGTTAAATTTTACCAGTTTCTAGAAGCATGCAAAGAAGCTCTACTTTGTTGTAAATGGGTGTTAGGATCAACAGTTAAATATTATATTTTCATAAGAGTGTCAAATACAACGCTGGACATGAGTCAGGTTGAAGCATTGTGGATGTAGGCATTGATCCTTCCCAACCCTGAGCATAACCCACAACTAAAGACGATGCTGTCTATATTGCTGGAGAAATCTTCTGTGGATCGGTTGTCAACGAAACTGAAATCAGTCGATATTACAATTATAAGTTATTAAATTCCAGAGGTGTAGAAAACGGGGAAGGCTATTTAGTACACAGGGGTGTAGGAGGCGTGTCCTGAGTTGGACATAGTGTGATCGGAAAGCCTTTTGGCATCAATTGCAACGCTGTGAAATAGTTGAGTGGTTTTTCAGAAATTAAAACGCCTCCGGCGTGGATCGACAAATAATTTGGAAAGCCTTCGATCAGTTTTCCAAATCTGAAAATATGCTTCGCCAGCGCATGATGTTTTTCATTCGCCAGTGGTTCGTTGACGATGGTATCGATTTCTGCTTTGGGTAATCCAAAGACTTTTCCCAATTCCCGGATGATTGATTTTCCTTTGAAAGTATTATAAGTCGCCAACAAAGCGGTGTACTCTTTTCCGTATCGTTTAAAAATATAATCGGTCACGTCATCGCGCTCATCCCACGAAAAATCGATATCAAAATCCGGCGGCGAAGTGCGATGCGGATTGATAAACCGTTCAAAATACAAATCCAGCTCCAACGGGTCAACATCCGTGATATACAAACAAAAAGCAACAATGGAATTGGCGCCACTCCCCCGCCCTATGTGGTGATAACCAGCAGATTGTGCATAACGGACAATATCCCAGGTGATCAAAAAGTACGGCGCAAATTTCATCTCATCGATCACTTTCAACTCTCGTTCGACGCGATCAGCAGCTTGTTTGTTTTTTTCGCTATAACGCCTTTTGTAACCGTTAATCGCCAGTTTTGATAAAAGCTTGAAATCACTTTCTCTGCTTCCTGTAAAAGTCTGGCGATTGTTTTCAAAACTGCTTTTCAGTTCTATTGAGCAGCTATCGATAATTCGCTGCGTATTTTCAATAAGCCGTGGATAATTTTCATAGTTTTTTAATAACTCAGCTTCTTCATAAAAAATCTCTTCAGGATGAGCATGATCTTTTTCTGACAATTTTGTAATCACAATATTGAGATCGATGGCGCGCAATAATTTGTGGGTCCTAAAACCTTCTTCATCCAAAAAAGTGATTGGGCTAAAAATGACCAGACGGTTTTGATGCTTTAGCAATGAAGATTTGAAAAGACGATTAACTTCCTTTGGGCGAACGCCTAAAAATTCATAATTTTGAAAAGCGGCGATCGGTTTTACTAGTTGCTCATAAATGGTATAAACGTGCTGCATCTTCGGAGCAATTTCCGGCAAAGGTTTTTCTTCCAAAGAATGCTCCGTCAAAAAGCGATTTAGTTCAAAAAAACCTTCATTATTTTTTGCAATACCTACATAAAGCAAGCGATTTTCTTTTCGAAATTCAATGCCCAAAATCGGTTTTATACCATGTTTTTTACAACACGAAATAAACTCGTAGACACAGGACGTATTGTTGATATCCGTCAAGACCAAAGCCTTTATTCCCTTCTGTTGCGCTGCTATCACCAGCTTTTCAGGCGACAGCGTTCCATACTTCAAACTGAAGTAGCTGTGTACATTCAAATGCATTTCCGATTGTGTTTGGAAAAATTATTTACCCAAAGCGGAAGCTCTCATGACTGCATTTTTGCCAAAACGTTTTCGAATACGGTCCATTTGCTGAAGCAAATTGATTTCCCGAACCGTATCGTCAAAAAGGCTGATTTGGTAATTTCCGTGTACCAAACCGCTAAACTTGATCCCGATCAGACGGATCAATTGCCTTCTTTGATTGAGTTGGTCAAAAAGCTCGTAAGCCTGTAGTGTGAGGGTATTGTCGTTGGCAGTGTAAGGAAGTTTGCGCTGCCGGGTGTAGGTATTAAAATCTGAATAGCGGATTTTTACCGTTATGCAGGAGGTTAATTTTTGTGATTGTCGTAATTCAAAAGTCAGCTTGCCTAGCATCTTCGAAAGGATAGATTTCAACTTCACCACGTCGATCGTATCCACTGAAAAAGTGCGCTCGGCAGAGATGGATTTTCGCTCGCTGTAAGGAACAACAGGCGAATTGTCGATCGCGTTGGCTTTTTTCCAAAGCGAAATGCCTGGTTTTCCAAATTCCCGCTGGAGCAATTTTATCGGAATACGGCTCAACGTTTCGATAGTCCGCACGCCCATAAAACTCAGTTTTTTATAGGTTACTTTTCCGATCGATGGAATTTTGGAAGTTGAAAGTGGCGCCAGAAAAGCTTTTTCCGTTCCTGTAAGAATGCAACGCGCACCATTGGGTTTGGCTTCGCCTGTTCCGACTTTAGAGACTAACTTGTTGATTGATAATCCAAAAGAGATGGGTAATCCGCTTTCGTGAATAACCTTTTGGCGCAATTCTTTTGACCATTTAAAACAGCCAATGTATTGGTCCATGCCGCTCAGATCAACGTAAAATTCATCAATCGAGGCTTTTTCAAAAACCGGCGACTCTTCGCCTATAATTTCAGTGACCATTTTAGAATACTTCGAATAAGCATCCATGTCTCCTTTCAAAAAAATGGCATCCGGGCAAAGGCGTTTCGCCAATTTGGTAGGCATCGCCGAATGTACGCCAAAAGCACGCGCTTCGTAGCTACAGCTTGACACCACTCCCCGATCGCTCGTTCCCCCAATGATCAATGGTTTTCCCTTCATAGAGCTGTTCCTCAGGCACTCGACCGACACGAAAAACGCATCCAGGTCAAGATGCAGGATCGCTCTTTCAAACATCTTGATTTAGTTTTCTTTTATAGCAGTTTAATTCAAAACAATTTGTTTCAAATGTATAAAACTATTATCTGCTGTGCAAGCCTTTTCAAAAAAATATTTTATAAAAAAACAAACCACTACCGATGCTCCGAAAACAGCTAGCAAAAAAATAAAAAATTATTTCTTCAATAATTTTACAATATAAATTAAAACAATCGCTCCAACAGTAGCTGTAACTAGAGAGCCAACCAAACTTCCATCAGAAGACAAGCCGAAAACATTAAACAAAAAGCCTCCGAGAAAACCTCCGATAATTCCAACCACGATATTACCTAATAAACCAAAACCGGTTCCTTTCATAAATTGACCACCGAGCCAGCCGGCTGCAGCACCAATGAGAATAAAGTATAAAAAATTCATAAGCGAAATTTTTTAAAATGAATGATGAAAAATAGTTCCGGATATATTCAAAAGGAGGATTGTTGAGATTGGAAGATAACTAAAAACCGGAAATTTAAAGAACCGAAACTACGGATAAAAAAAATGAATTAATTTAAGAGAATAGGCACTTACTTAATTTTTAGTAGTACCTGATCCAATATTAAATGCAGCAGCAATTCCTATCCTAAAAATGAAAGTGCTTTCATTGAAATATATATTATAATAATCGTGGCCAAGCCAACCTAACGAACTCATTAACATAAAGTTAGGTGTATAGGGGATCTTCCAATAAATTTTACCTTCAATATTAAAACAATCACTAAATTTATCAAATCTCACTCCATTAGTTGGAAAAACTAAAGAGCCGTCAATAACAGCTCGCCAAAATTGTTTATCACTTTCTTTTAAAGATTCTGAATTTTTTACCTTTTCTTTTCTGGGACATACTTTCGAGAAACTAAATTCAAAATTAATCCTGTCTTGCCCATAATCGCCTTCAAGTTCTTTCCTTTCTCCTTTGGGAGTAAATTCATCGATGATAAAATCATGTTGATACCCCAATTTTATAAAATAATTTTTGGTAGTATCTTCAATAATTTTATTTCTCCCAATCATAAAATCTGCTTTAAGGAAATTTACCGCAAAGTTTCCGGTCCTGATATTAATGGTCCCATCTCGATTATATGAGCCCTTATCCTGTCCATTTGAATGATGAAAAAACGAAGCCGATACTATTTTATATCTGTTAAGCCAGGGGCTATCAAAATCATAGGGATTATATTTGTTGGTGATGTGTGTAAATACTGTAATCCCAACCATATTGCTGGGTGTTCGAATGGGGGCAGAAGGCTGGCTAAGAAACATTCTCATTTTAAACTTTGGATTAATTACCACTCCCACTCTCCAATGCTTAGGTAATACAAAAAAATTCAAATTTATATTTGCATTAATAACCGATGAAGATGTATCCTCAACTTTCATACGTGCATAAGCGATATGGGTTATTTCGGAGTTTTCCACAAAAAGTTCCTGAAGCAAGCCATTTCGAGAGTACATTGCTACTTTCCATAATTCTTTTCCATAGGAATCATACAAAAGACTTTGCAGCTGAGGTGTCAGGTCAATACTATCTCGTTCGATTAATTCAATAAGTTCCTGTTGAAGTTTTTTATACAGTTTAATATTTGTAAAATTATCGGAATCCATTTCATTTTGAAACTGACGTAAAGAATCTAACAACGAAGGATCTAATGAAAAAATAGTATCTCTCTTTTCCTGGGCATGGCTCAAAAAAGAAAAAAATATAAACATGAAGACAAAGGAGAGTGATTTAATCATGGTTGGGGCGTTTATACAATGTTATGGCTTTTTAAAACAAAAGTCAACTGAGTTCAAACAAAACTATTTTCAAATGAATTCTTAATAATTTTTAAACCGATCAGCAAAAAGTAACAGATAAGTTTTAAACCAAATTTGCTATCTTTAGTCAAACAAAATACAGGTAAACTCCCGCTCCCAATGAAAATATTTTTTTCCACATTATTGCTATTTACCCCTTTATTTTTCTTTGCGCAAAACAATGAAATTCAGCAATTAAGAAAAGAATTAAAAACACTCGACAGCATTGAATTTGTAAATAAAGCGATCAGGCTTTCAGAATTGTTTTATAAAGAAGAAAAGTATGAAGGGGCAAAGGTTGCTGCAAATCATGCCTACCGGAAAGCCCGGCAACTGGACAACAAAGAAGCTATGGCAAGGGCCTTAAACTGTGAAGGAAAAGCCATGCTCAAACTACCAATGAAACCAAGGGACAGATCAAAAATAGCTTTGAAGTTCAGAAACAGTAATATCTACTTACTTCAGGCAGATACAACCAACAAGGCGCTTGAGCAAGACAATCTAACCCAATTGAAATTGATAGGTCGGAGCTTAAACAGAGTAAGGGATTTTGATGATATTGAAAAAGAGATCGCCAATATGAAAACGGTTCCGAGTCGCGATGCCGTAAATGATACCCTGAAAGCAATTGGTGATATCCTTAAAAACGTAGATCCAACCAAACTCAATTCCCGGCATCTCAAAGTATATCAGAGAGTTCAGGAATTGTATAACGAAAAAGAAGCACTCAACACGCAGGTCACCCAATTAGACAAAGAACGCCAACGAGTTGAAGAAGAAGCGTCGAAACTAAATATAGAAAAAGAAGAGCTTAGTCAGGATATCCTTGCCAAGAAAGAAGCGATATCAAAAATGAATGAAGAACAGGTCAAGACAGAGTTGCTGAACATGGGATATAAAATGCTCGTAGATTCACTAAAAACTGAGCAAATGATGGACTCTTTGAGCATTGTCCAAAAAGACACAAAGCTGGAATCGCAAAAAGCCCAATTGGAAAAACAACAAGCTCGCCGATGGTTGTATTTTGCTATTATAGCCATTGTGCTTATCCTGGCTGGTAGCCTCTTTAGCCGTTACAAAGGGCAAAAAAAGCATAATGCGCTATTGGAAGAAAAGAATGAAACGATTAAACAAGAAAAGGAGCGATCCGAATCACTGTTGCTCAATATTCTTCCGGAATCAATCGCAAAAGAGTTGAAAATAAATGGAAAAGCAAAAACCCGCTATCATAACAATGTAAGTGTGCTTTTTACTGATTTTGTAAATTTCAGCGGTATTTCAGAAAAACTCAGTCCGGAACAACTCGTCGAAGATCTGGATCATTGTTTTAAAAATTTTGATAAAATTGTTGGCAAATACGAACTGGAAAAAATCAAAACAATCGGTGATTCGTACATGTGCGCCGGTGGTCTGACGAAAGAACAACCGGATCACGCGCAAAGAGTAATCAAAGCCGCAATAGAAATCCAGTTTTTCCTTCAATCGCTAAAAAAAGAGAAACAAGAACAAAAACTGCCTTTCTTCGAAGCTCGGATAGGCATCCATGTCGGCCCGATCATCGCCGGAGTCGTTGGGCTCAAAAAATTCGCCTATGATATTTGGGGTGACACCGTCAATGTAGCCTCCCGAATGGAATCCAGCGGTGAACCCGGCAAAGTGAATATTTCAGGTGATACTTACCATCTGGTAAAAGATGATTTCGCTTTCGAATACCGTGGAAAAGTTGATGCTAAAAATAAAGGAAAAATTGACATGTACTATGTTATAGAATCCCTTAATTAATGCAAGTTTGCGTAGCATTGCAACTTGCACTAAATAGCATTGTTCATTCCTTTCTCAAAAGATAAAATTCCTTAGCTTTGCCCCTCGCGATGAAAAAGGGAATTTCAAAATATCACTATTTGTGGCTGACGCTATTATTTGCAGGAATGTTTACCGAACTAGCCTTGCTGACATTTTGGCAAAACAAATTCGGAATGTACGCGAGTCCTGTTGTGTGGATGATGGCAGGAATTACTACTTGTTTAGCTGCGTTTTTATTGATCGGTTTTAATAAATCTTCGCTTGAAAACAGTTTCGATTCTACAAAATGGCAACGGTTTTTAATCGTTTTTTTATGCTTTGTCTTTGGTGCAATCTGGTGTGGCGTTCGACTTGATGATATTTTCCATAAATTTCCCATTGATGCCAAAGCTTCAGACATCATTCCGTCTTTAGAAATGTATGTCCGGCGTTTTTTAGGTGGCGAAATCGTTTACAAACCGCTTCCTTTTGAAGGCTATCAGGTTGATCCGACCTATCTCCCGTTGATGTGGGCACCCTATTCCTTTTCTGAAATTTTAAAAATAGATTACCGCTGGACCGCTTATGCGGTTTTTCTGGTACCGATTATTATTTACAATATCCAGTTGGCAAAAAGTAATGCTCCTGTTTTTGAACTCGTATTAAAAGCTTTAATCCCCTTTTTGTTTTTGTATAGTATTGCCCAAAATGCCAGCGGAACACTAGGCCTTGCAGTTGAATTACTACCGATAGGATTTTATTTAATATTGACTTTAACGATTTTTCATAAAAATCGCTATTTGATGGTTTTAGGGATTTTGTTGTGTTTGCTTTCCCGCTATGCTTTCACTTTTTGGCTGCCATTATATTTGTTGATTTATTGGATTGAAAAAGGTTTTAAAAACGTATTTTCCGTTTCATTTGCTGTAGGAATCGGAGTATTACTTTTATACATCATTCCATTTTTATCGAAAGACTGGACCCTTCTTTCCAAAGGGCTCGACTACTACGCCAAAACCGCCGAGGGCCAATGGCAAACACAACCCTGGCAAGAGCCTGGAAAAAAACCGCATCATCTTTCAAAAGGGCTTAGTTTCGCCATTTATTTCTATGATTACGAAGCGTATGAGTTGGGCGATCGCTTAAAATTTAATAGAAAAGTACATATAGTCGCCTGTGCCTTTGCAGCATTTTTACTGGGTTTGGGTTATTACTTTTTTAGAAAAAAAGGATTGAATACCAAAATGTATTTGCTCATTGGTTTGAAATTCTACCTCGTTATTTTTTATGGATTTTTCTACGTTCCTTTCAGCTATTTGTACCAGCTTCCGTTATTTTTATCGATAGCCATTTTGTATAATATCCCGCTAATTCAAAGGAAAGGAACAGAACTTTTCATCGAATAAAAAGAAATCTTATCGCACAATCAATACACTCCCGTTATACTTTTTGGGTCCATTTTTTAAACCATAAATATAAACACCAACCGGCCAGTCAGAAACATCTACCGCTGTTTGGTTGGAATCCATCCAGTCCGTTTTAAAAATGCTTTGTCCTATTTCGCTAAAAAATTCAAGCTCAATTTTTCCGGTTGCTGATCGAACTTCAATAAAAAGCTGATCGCTGGCAGGATTTGGATAAATATTGATTTCGGGATTTGGTGGAAAAAGCGCTTTCACTACTGGCGAATAATCATAAACTCCATCATGTCGCACCATTTTCAAGCGATAAGTATTCACTCCAATTATTGGATTGTCATCAGTGAATTGATACGTTGAATTATACCCTTTCGCTGAAACTTCGCCAATAGAATTGGTGATATTGACATTGTCCATCTTTTGAATCTCAAAATAAGCTAAGTCAGTTTCGAAGCCAGTATCCCAAAGCAAATCAATCGTCTTATCCTGCGCGATTGCTTTCCAGTTTTTAAGCTCAGCCGGAGGGTCTCCACAATAGGGAAACAATTCGCTCGTATCCGTTCCAATAAGTCCCGCCACATCAGAAACGTTTAAAATAATACGATACCAATAATTTTCATTATTACACCCAATTGGTTCTAACAAAGTAGTCGTAACCTTGTCGGTATCAACAGGTTCGCCATGCTCATGCGTGTTGTGTTGTAAAAAAGTTTGCCATTCATAGCTGAGCGCTGATTCACTGTGCTCCACATCTATGACTTCCGCCTCCAAAGGTAAGACGGTATATCCCGTGACCGGATAATTTTCACCATCTTCAAAACTAATGATCTCAACCTCCGGAGGGCTGTTATTCAACGAAATGACAAGATTGGCTATAGATTGCGCTCCGAGGCTGTCCGTAACAGTTAAAGACACATTGAAAGGCGTTGGATCGTTGGATGTTGTTTGAAAAAGATGTTGTGGATCGCGTTCATCTGAGGTCATTCCATCACCAAAGTCCCAAAAAAAATCTAAAAGTGCTCCATCAGGATCGTAGGACTCTGAAGCATCAAATTGGACGAGATGAGGAGATGGCCCATATTGGTTGTCAAACTTCGCAACGGCAACCGGGGGCGCATTTCCGCCGTAACTTATTTTTATCACTTTGCTTTGAAAATCAACATAATACAAACAACCGTCTTTTGGATTAACCGCCATACTTAAAATGTAATCCGCATTATCGTGAAAGCGCTCGACAGCCTGAAAATCATTATTTTCATCAAAATCTATCACTCTTATCCACCAGCTAAAATCTGCATGAAAATACTTCCCCCGATATTCTTCCGGAAAATTTTCTCCATTATAAAAACAACCAGCTATGCTGGAATATCCTCCGAAAGGCTCCCCGCTGACCGGAGAACCTTGTGATGAAATGTTCAAAGTGTCTACACCACCTTCCGAGCCAAAAACCGGAATGAAGGCACGATCTGGTTTATTACTCAAACTATTGCTATACATGATTTTAGGAAGAGCATGAAAGAAGGTTGGTGTATTTGAGTCAATAATTTCCTGCGGATCACAGGGATTTTGGAAAAATTCTCCTGGTGCCGGATTCGCCTGCCTGATCAATTCCTGAAAATAAAAGTGTGGCCTTTCGCAAGTTCCCATATCAAACAAAGGATTGGGAGCATCTGGATTTTCAACCAAAAGAGGCCAAAAAGCTTCTTTTCGGAGAAAGCCCTCAAAAAATGGATAACCAAAGTTCTGGCCACCAAGACTTGCTATATTCAACTCTTCCCACTTATCACCTCCAACATCGCCGATGAATAAATCACCCGGATCACCGGCTTCGGGATTGTGGCTCCCGGACTCAGTCCGAACGATAAATCGAAAGGGATTTCGCAATCCCAGCGCCCAAACTCTTGAAGCTGGAGCGCGTTTATTCTCGCTATCAAAATATGGATTACCGGGAACACCATCGCCTGTTTCCGGATCAATGCGGATTATTTTTCCATTTAAACAATCAACCATTTGCGCTCTGAATGAGCCAACATTTTCTTTTTCGCGAATAATTCCATCTGCCAAAGCCTGTTCGTAATATGTTTCTTCGGCACTTCCAATGTCATTCGAAAGAAAACTTCCACCATCACCGCATGAAGCCAGGAGTGTACCGTCCGTCCCGAAAGCCAGTGATCCTACACCATGCGATGCAATTAAAATCGGGAAACCAGAATCGATAGTTTCTCCTAATAAAACTTTTCTGCTATTTGGAACAATTGTTTGAAAATTGCTGGAAGGATCTGCAGTGTATCTCGTTATCCTGCCAATGGTTGCCTGATTAGTCAGACTGGAATCCGGTTCATACTGATTGGTACCAAAATAAAGCAAATGGTGACGATCAACGACATATAGCAAATAAAAATAACCGTTTGATAGAAAATCTGGATCTAATGCGAATCCTAAACAACCGTGATCTCCCCAATAACCAACTTCTTCAGAAATGTCAATCAAGGGATTTTGCAATTTCACACCAGATGAATCGATAACATAGACAATGCCTTCGCGTTCCCAAACATAAGCTTGTCCGTTTTCGTCAAAAGCAATTCCAACCGGGCGGTATATTTCAGTCGTTATCACTGTTTCAACAAAATCAGGCGGCAATTGTGCAAATATTCCATTTATAAAACACAAAAGGACGGTATTTATTAACAGGTAAACTCGTTTCATAATATTCAAAAACATTTCAATTCTTCATCATAAAAAACTGATCATCAAAATAATAAAAGTTCAATGAGCACGGCAGCCCAAAACGGTAAAAAATTATCGGCCTTTTATCAACTTATCTTTTAATTGCAAAACGCATTTCTCACGAATATTGTACAGCCTTCGAACATCTTCTGCTGAGTAATCCTTGACGATAATATTTCCACCGCCATATTCTGGTTTTTTCTGATAAGCAACAAAACCCTGCTCACAATTCACCAGTTTAATATCTTCGATCACAAGAACAGATAAATCTTTAGCTGCGACGCCAATATTTGAGTTTTTAATTTCAATTGAAAAAATCGATACATCCGTGTCTTCTCCGACACTCACACCTTTGTCACCTGCGCTTTCTACGAAACATTCCTGGATCAAAATATTGCTTCCAGAAAAATCCATGGCATCATTGGTTGTATTCTGAAAACGGGTATTATTGATATAACCTTTACAAAAATCAGCATCCAGGCCATCGCTGAACGTATTGCTAATAATGCTGTTGTTTAACGAAAATTCTGATCGGATAACATTCAGCGCATCTTCGCAATGATTGTTTTGAAAGGCGCAATATTGAATCGCAACGTCTGACTCATAAAAGGTAACACCACCGGTCAGGTTCCAGCCTTTATAATTCAACGTATTTAAACCATCAAAAATAACATATCGAAGTTCGGATTCTTCATTCGCCTGAATGACCGTAAAGCCATTCCCCGATTGATCCGAAGAAAAAATCTTAATCGGTTCTTCTTCCGTCCCTTTCAAGAAAACCGGGGAATAAGAAATAAATTTGGAGCCATTCACAAAGTCCAATTGTGCTCCTTCTGAAAAAACAACCCGAAATCCTTCCGGCAAAATGATCGATTCTTTGATAACATGTTTCCCTTTTTTAAAATATATCATGCCTTGGCTCACATTATAAATTTTATTGGAAACGAGTTTTGTTTTATTTTTTAAATCCTGTGGAGGGGAAAAATCCTGCGGAATTGGCCAATCCACTATCATTGAATGAAACACAGAATCGACGCCCAATACATTAAAAAACAAATATTTGTTACTCTTTTTTACAACTAATTCTGAAAAAGAAACCGGCTCTTGTTTGTTGAATGCAATCCAAATATCATTTGGGGTAATATCAACTAAAGAATCATTCAGAACCCCCTGTGCTAAAATAGCATGCGTTTTTCGAGGAACAAATCCTTCGAGTAGCGTTTGGGTTTCAAAAGTATCGGTCATCAGTTGATTAGAAGGTCCTGCACCGATTATCTGCAATGGCAGGCCGTGATAATTGGCTAATTTTAAAATGCTTTCATTTTCGTTACTGCTCTGCGTATACACTTTCAGGCTTAAATTATTAAAAGGAATCAGGAGCGCATACATTCTTTGGGCATACAAAATGATGTCTTCCCGATTGAGTTTATAATCATTAAATTCCAATTGGATCAATTCTTCCAAAAGCGTCAACTGTTCATCATATTCTGCGATAAAAGATTGCAAAAAATGCCTGCTGCTATATTTTTCAAGGTAAAATGCATATTGTTTAGTGAATGCTTCATTCAAGAAAAGCAGGTTATCAATATTTTCCTCTTTTAGCCTTTTGTAATTTAATGCTCCGGAACCCAACAAATTATCACGGTGAGAAACACCGGTTCCAAAGCCATCAAAAGCGATAGGTTCCAGTTTTGAGGTAACCGGATTGTAATAAAAACGCTGATTGTGCCATGCAATTCCATGATAGGCATTCATCGCATCACAAATCGCATAATACTTTGCCATGCGTTCGATATCAAAAATCTCCTCCGCTTTTTGAATGTTGTATTTATATTGGTACAAAAGGTTTTGAGCAATTTCAAACTGATTTTTTAAAACAGGTGATTTGACGATTTGAGCATCCTGAAAAGGTTTTATTTCAGCGCCTTCCGGCTTTCGGGTAATCTGCTCCAAATTAAAATCATTCGAACCATGTTGTGTTGAATTCCGTTTAATTGCTGCCCAAAATCCATCTTCTGAAAATCGCACAATTGGCCCTTCCCTGCGTTGTTGTCTTTCAACCAGGACTTTATCAAAATGCTCTTCAAAAGCATAAATGCCCAGATTTTTTCCATTTAATTTTACAATTACAAAATCATATTTAGTGGTGAGTACATCTTCTTGTTCAAAAAGTTTATGGAGTAGCCATTCGTGAAGAAAGGAACGGGCTTCTGGTGTATGAAATGAAAAATAACGCAAACGGTTCCAGACTTGCCCGCCTCTCGTTTTGATCCGAAATGACCATTTATCTCCTTCCAAATGATCCAGCCAATCTCCTTTCAGGCGAAGCTCCACATTGATTTCCTCCTCACTTCCTTCATCCTTTAATTTTCCTCTAACCCAATCATTATCAGTACTTTCAAGAATTCCCGCGATAAAAGCCTCTGTCCTTTTCTGTTCTAATTTACGCATCCCCACATCATCAATCCTAAGTTCAACAACAGGTATTTTTTCAACAACAGCGGATGAATCAAAGGAAATCAACTCAATTTTTAAATCATCAAAATATACCTCATTGCCGCCAGGTGAATAAACATAAATATTAAATTCTTCATATTTTTTAAAAGTAGGAACCCTGAAAACAACTTCTAACTTTTCCCATCCTTTATCGCTGATTACAGGAAAATCTGCAGCTTTATAAAATTCAGCTTCCCCTTTCCCTGATACGACCAAATTTCCAGTTCCTCCCGTTGGTCTATATCTCCACACAGAAGCACGATAGGTTTCTCCGGGTCGAAATTGTTTTAATGAAAACCCAAAACCATATTGAAGATCTTCCCCTTTTGAAACTTTTGAAGCATAGCGACCGCTGTAGGCATACTCGTCATTTTGGGTAGTTGCTCCATTAAAAAAATGGCCATTTTCACCAATGAAGTGTTCCTTGTCGATTATTTCCGCATCACAGAAATAAATATCAGTTTTTGTTTTTGGAAAAAATTGACTGAGTTTGGGGATCAGATAATAACCAAAGCCCAGCAAAATTAATCCTAAGAGAATCAATCCCACTCGTTTTTGACTCCATCTTGATTTGGAGCTGCTATCCGAAAGAATCATACAATTAAATCAGGTTGATCAACAATTGAAAGTCTGGTTTGCTTAGATAGTTGGCTAATTTCATTTTTTGCTTTCGACAATTGGTCAATAGATTCGGCTTTACAAATAAAAGAAAGGTCCATTCCTTTTTCTAGGGTATCCAAACGTTTTAACTCAACGTAAGAAAAAGTGGCGCTCAGTAATGCCGTGATTTTACTCAGATCTTCTTCATCAGTGCTTATATTTACAAAAAGTTTGTCTTCTTTTTTAAAACCTGCTTTTCCAACAAATAGTCGATTGATGTAGAGCAGCGAAATGATCAATAAAAAAGCAACGATCGCCAGGATGGGTTGATTGGCACCTCCAGCAAGCCCCAAACCAATGGCAATAAACAAATAAGTCAGTTCTTCCGGATCTTTGATCGCCGCTCTAAACCGAACAATAGACAAAGCTCCAACCAATCCAAGAGAAAGTGCGATTGATGATTTTACGATCATAATAATCAGTAAAGTCCCCAAAGCCAGCGGAAGAAAATTATTTGCAAATTTTCGTCGGTTAGAAATGGTATTGCCAAAACGGATGTAGTAAAAACGTAAAACAGAAGTCAGCAGCGCTACAATTATAATATTGAAAAGAAACTCATCAAAAGGCACATTGTTGGTGAATTCTTCAATATATTTTTCTTGGATTTTTTCTATTAAATTCATTTGTGCTGAATTAGTCTTCTACATAAATTTTACGATCTCTTGCAAAACCAGGCACAAAAATACGCTTTAAAAGCCAACATAATTAATTAAAGCTTCACTATTTCACTTATTGACTTGAAGCCATACGATAATTATTTTGAACCAAAAATCGTCTTATTTATTTATAAGTTATAGGGCTTAATGATCAATAAGTAATATCTTAGCAATTCAATAAAAATCCATGGATCGAGACAATCAAAACTGGTATATCATTGCCGCATTAGCAGTTGCGTTTCTGCTGATCGCTTTATTATTCCGACGCCTTTTATATATTTTATTAATATTGGGCGGTTTTATGATCGTAATAGGTCTTGCTTTTTTTCTGCTAAAGTTTTTATGGAATTTTGGTAAAAAAGAGGACATCGATTATAGCGTTGAGGCCAGTCTGGACAGGCAATTTGCGCAAAGCAAAGAGCAAATCAATAAAAACAAAAATGATTTAAAAGAGATTCAAAAAGCGATTGATGACCTCGAATCCAGTTTGGACAACAAATTGGAATTGCTTGAAAAAAACAGGGAAAAAAGCAAAAGAATCCTTGCCGGTTTTTATAAAGAGTTGGAATTGCGTAAAGCAAAAATCGAGTTTTACCAAATTTGCCAAACCAAATTAGAAACCCTTAATTACAACCATAACATTTCATTGGAATTGGCTTCAAAGCAGAAAAAACTGAGTGAACTCCAGGAAGATCATTTTGATGATATTGCAAATATGGAAACGTTTAAAACTGACCTGGAATACAACAAACATTTCATGGAAACTATTGAAACGCTTTCACTCCGAATGCTCCAAAGCAATTCGCTCGATTCTGCCCAACAACTTCAACTGGAATTAAAAGAAATAACCAAAGAGATAAAACGATTATAAATGATGGTTAAACGTTCGTTCTTTTTAACGCTTTTTTCTTTTTGTCTGTTTTTCGGCTGTACATTCGATCAAAAGTCTCCGGTTAAAAATTATCTTTTTGTATCCCATACTTACCAATGGGGAGTGACTGACAACAATCGGATTGATTACCGTTTTGAGGGATTTGATTTCAATATTTATGACCAGATTTGGCTCGGCGGCGATCTTTGCGCCAGATCATCGGAGAAACGATCAACGATAGAATACCTTGACAGTATCTTTGATTTATCTTCTGACAAAACCCTATGGGCTATCGGCAATCATGACATGGTTGAAGGAAATGTGAAATTCATTACTGATAAAACACAACGAAAGACTTTTTATGCTTCCTTTTTTGACGGAATTGGTACTGTCGTTTTAAATACAACTGAATATTATCACCCTAACTATTCGCCTAAAGACCATGAATGTGCTCTTTTAGATGGGCAAGTCAATCTGCTTCAAAATATTGCTGATACTATAAAAGAAGCTTCTCACCTTATCATTTTACATCATCATTCTTTGTTGAATAATCAATTGGCAAATGATTCCTTGGATTACTCAAAAATCTTCAACTATTATCACCCTGAATATTTGGTCAGCTGCGAGAATCCCGCAACTTTTGAAGAAGTAATTTTTCCAATTTTAAAAAGTATTCAGGAAAAAGGTGTTCAGGTAATTTTCGTTGGAGGAGATTTGGGGCAACGTGCCAAGGAGTTTGAATTCCGCACAAAAGAAGGAATTTATTTTTTAGGATCAGGAATCAACAATTCTGCGATTCCTTTTGGTTTACCAGAATATGTGACCAATACAGATCCTGATAAGTTGCT
The DNA here is from genome assembly GCA_965220465.1 of Saprospiraceae bacterium. Taxonomy (GTDB): domain Bacteria; phylum Bacteroidota; class Bacteroidia; order Chitinophagales; family Saprospiraceae; genus JAHDHW01. Next base: position 18,670 of record CBDCPZ010000021.1, read on the forward strand.
GATTTTTAAGCATAATCCTTTAAAAGAAACGTTGAGTTGGGAGTTTGTAGAATTAGAAAAACTGGTGGAAGCCAATAAAAAAAGCAGCATCGAATAAGATCAACACTGCTTTTTTTGAATAATTTTTTATCTCGATTATGGCTTGGCACCAGAAGTTTTATAGTCGCTTAAACTGGTTTTTGTAAAATGTTCTTCTTCAATGTATTTTAATTCTTTCATAAAATCATCTTTCGCTTTAAACCCTTTGGAAACCATAATTCGTTCTTCTTTTTCAGTTAAAAAAACCAAAGAAGGATAAGACATTTTGCCATCCAAAAGTGAATAAGCTAATTCGTGAACTCCTCGTCTGCCACCCTCAACCCACTTAAAAGTGTGATCGTTGTAAACAATGTTTGCTTTTTGCTCAGCATCTAATTTAATCGGATAGAAGTGTTTGTTTAGATAAGCCGCTACTTCCGCTTCTTCAAAAGTCTGGGCATCCATTCTTTTACACCAACCACACCAGTCGGTATAAATGTCCACAAAAAACTTTTTCTTTTCTTTTTTGTTAGCCTTGATCGCTTCGTCCCAGGTATACCATTTCACATTTTTTTCTGCAACTATTTCGTTTTCTGCTGTTTTATAACTGTGAGTAAACGAAGAAAGTGCGATTGCACAAAAAAGGATAAAACTAAGTTGAAATATTCTTTTCATCATTTGTTTATTTTTACTTTAACGTTCATGGGAAACGTTTTGATTAAATAATAATTTGTTTTCAAAAATATTACTTTTTTGTGAAGTAAACACAACAGCCATTCCAACATGGTAGTTTTTTAACACTAATTAACAAAATATGAAGAAAATTGTCGTGGCAGTTGGTGGTTCCAGTGGAGCGATTTATGCAAAAGTTTTATTCGACAAGCTAAAAAATCTGCAAAATCAAATTGAAAACGTTGGCATAGTCTTTAGCGACAATGCTCGGTTTAATTGGAAACTGGAATTGGGAAATGATGATTATCTAAATTATCCATTTGACTTTTTTGAAAAAAACGATTTCATGGCTCCATTTGCTTCAGGCTCAGCAAAATATGAAACCATGATCGTTTGCCCTTGCTCAATGGGCGTTTTGGGGAGAATTGCCAACGGTATTTCAAATGACCTGACGACACGTGCTGCAGATGTGATCCTGAAAGAAAGGAGAAAACTTATTCTTGTTCCACGAGACACGCCTTATAGCCTCATCCATATCAACAACATGAAGACAATCACTGAAGCAGGTGGTATAATTTGCCCTGCAAGCCCTTCTTTTTACAGTAATCCTAAAGATTTTGAAGCATTGGCAGCAACAGTAATTGACCGTGTGCTTGATTTGGCAGGATTTGATTTGAAAAGTTTTCGTTGGGGAGAAGGGAATTAGTTGGTTAGTTTGTGGTTCGAAGTTCGTGGTTAATTAGCCTCGCCCCTTGTTTGTGGTTCGTGGTTAATTAGCCTCACTCCTGACGCCTCGCTCCTTGTTTGTGGTTTGTGGTTTTCCATCTTAATTTCTTTGTCAAATTACTTCTGCTACTACAAAAGTGCTACCTCCCACGTAGATTAGATCGTTTTCTGTTGCAGCATTTTTTGCAGCTACGAGCGCATTTTGGACGGAAGAATATGATTCGCCTTTTAACCCAAATTCGGCAGCTTGTTCTTTTAACATTTCAGCATCCAACCCTCTTGGGATATCTGCTTTCGCAAAATAATAAATTGCTTCCTGCGGAAACAGCGCAAGTATTTTGTTAAAAGCTTTATCATTCACAACACCCAACACAAAATGAAGCTTTTCTTTTGGAAATTTCCTCAATTCTTTCATAGCGATTTTCAAACCGGCTTCGTTATGAGCGCTATCACAAATAATCGTTGGTTGCTCCCCTATCAATTGCCATCTTCCTTTAAAATTGGTCAATTCTTTAAGGTTGGCAAATCCTTCCCGGATGTGGTTTCTTTCAATTTCAGAAAATTGTTTTAAATCATTAATCACTTCGATTGTTTGAAGTGCGGTTTGAATATTTTTTTTCTGGAAAATGCCATGCAGATTGACTTTCAGGTTTTCAAAGAAAAATTGATTATTCAATCTTACATTGTAAACATCATGAGACGTAGTTTGGCTAAGCAACTCAGCTTGATAGTGCCGATCCGCAAAATATATTTTTGACCCTTTTGTGGCTGCAAAATTTTCAAAAATTTCATGACTTTCCATTTGTTCTTCTCCAATGACAACTGGAACACCGATTTTTATAATTCCTGCCTTTTCAGTTGCAATGTCTGCGATGGTGTCTCCTAAAAATTGCTGGTGGTCAAAGCTAATATTTGTAATGATACTTAGCAATGGCGAAATCACATTAGTACTATCCAATCTACCGCCAAGGCCGGTTTCTATAATTGCAATATCAACCTTTTCTTTTGCAAAATAATCAAATGCCAACGCCACTGTAATTTCAAAGAACGATGGGTGAATAGCTTCAAAAGCGGTTGAATTATCATTTACAAAATCAATGACAAAAGATTCAGGAACCAACTGTCCATTGATCTTGATTCGTTCCCGAAAATCAAGATAATGAGGGGAAGTATAAAGACCGGTTTTCATATCTGCTGACTGAAAAACTGCACTGAGCAAATGAGCTGTTGAGCCTTTTCCATTTGTGCCGGCAATATGAATTGAAGGGAATTTTGACTGCGGATCATCAAGATGCGCACATAAGGCAAGCGTATTAGTAAGATTTTTTTTAAAAGCAACAGGCCCAATCCGCTGGAACATTGGGAGTTGTCCAAAAAGGTAATCGAGTGTTTCCTGATATTTTGTGTTCATATTTCCATGAAAAAAGGGTGAACGCAAAGTTCACCCTTTTTTTAGTATTATTAATTTAAAGCTTTATTATTTCACACGGAATTTGATTTTTATCGTTCCGCACTGTTTATCTAAAGGACTTTTATCAAATTTATATTTTTTCGCACCGGCTTTTGCCGTTCTGATCAAATCGCTATCATTTGTTGTTGACCCTAATTGCGTGAATTCTGCGCTGACGACATTCCCGTTTCCATTTACACAAACTTTCAGATTAACATCCCCTGTTTTTTGAGAACTATCCTTGATTACAGGTTTAGTTAGTACTCCTCTGCCTCCGAGATTTCCTCCAATATCGCCTGATCCAGTACTTACACCATCAAGGTTTGAGGCATCAGGATCACCGTCAGGATTGCCTTGATTACCAGGTTTGCCGTTTTCGCCTTTACCATCTCCGTCCTGACCAAACATTCCTCCGATTTCGCCTTTGAGTTTCTCTGCATCAGCTTTTCTCTTTGCTTCTGCATCAGCTTTCTTCTTTGCATCAGCCGCTGCTTTTCTTCTCTTCTCTTCAGCTAACTTCTTTTTTGCATCTTCTTGTGCTTTCTTCTTTTGAGCTTCTGCTACCTCTTTTTTCTTTTGGTCTTCCAATTTCTTTTTCTGTAAAGCCAATTCTTTTGAATGTTGATCTTCCAAAAGCTTCTTATCAGCAGCGGCTTGCTTTTCTGTTTCCGATACATCAGGCTCTGTCACTTCAGGCTCTTCAACAGGAGGATCTGTATCTACAAGGTCTACTTCTTCCGGTGGCGGTTCTTCCTCTTCTGCTTGCGCAGGTGGAGCTGAAACTTCATCACCCTGACCAATATTTGGCTCACCAAAACTCACCAAAATACCAGCTTGACCGGGTGGTGGGTTTTCCGGATGCATCAAATTGAGGAAAAGCAATATTATGAGAAGAGAATGAATAATGATACTGATCGTCATCCCTCTATTTTGGTTTTTTTTCTCTTGGTGCAGTGATAAATCCATGATTTATTGGTTTTAATTCGTTACTAAGTGGTTTTTCAAAATACCATTTGAAAAGTGGCGAAAATTGCGCCTGCTTTATAAGGTTAAAACGAAAGAAAAAGAAATTCGATTCTGTGATTGGCCATATTTGCATTTCTTTAACAAATTAAAGGCTCACTCTTCAGTAGCTAAAATTGCATTTATTTTTAGCTGCATGGCAATATCCATAACAGTTACAACGTGTTCAACAGGGGTTCTGGGTTCCGGAGAAATGGTTATATCCAGTGGCTTACCGCCAGTATTTCTGGATAATCGAATTAATGCTGTTCTTAAATTATTAACAGTAATTTCTCTGCCATCTAATTTATATAAACCACTCCTTTCGATAGAAACATCGGGAGTAGCCGAACTACTTGTCGTTGGGTTTCCTTTTCCGGGAAGTTTTAAATTCAAAGCATTAGGTGCCACCAAATTTGATGTTAACATGAAAAATATCAACAACAGAAAAATAATGTCTGTCATAGACGACATATTAAATTCAGCATTGACTTTATTTCTTTTCTTTATCCCCATATCAATTAGCTTTTAGGTTGAGTAGCTATAATGGCTTTGGCCTTCAAACCAGCAACAATATTCATAACATCCTGCACTTTTTCAAATGGAACTCCTACCTCGGCGACAATTGCAACCGTTGCATGATCGCGATTTTCTGTTTTTCTAAGTTCTAATTGAAGCGCTTTTTTTAGACTGCCTAATCCAATTTCATTACCATTCAAAGTAAATTTCCCACTTTTTTCAATAGAAACAGTCATAGACATCGGAGCGACTGTTTTTGAATCAGATTTTGGTAATTCAAAATTATCAACTCTAACAAAATTGGCGGTAAGCATAAAAAAAATCAAAAGCAAAAAGATAATATCTGTCAGCGATGACATACTAAATTCCGCATTGACTTTACTTCTTTTTTTGAGTCCCATGAAATATTTAGTTTGAAGTTTGAAGTTTGAAGTTTGCCTACAAAACAAGCAACTTGTAACTAGAAACTATTTTCAGGCAGTTGGCTCTTGTAAAAGGTCCATAAAATCTACCGTGTATCGCTCCATTTTGTAAACTACCTTATCTACGTTGGAAACTAATACGTTATAGCCCACAAAAGCAAAAATACCAATTGCCAGCCCAAACGCTGTGGTTAGTAGTGCCTGATAAATTCCCCCCGCAAGCAAAGCTGGGGTTACATTTTGCGCTGTTGCCATTTCGTAAAAGGCCATGATCATACCCGTAACGGTACCAAAAAAGCCAATCATTGGTGCTGCTCCCGCAATACTTGCCAATCTGGATAGGTTTTTCTCTAATTTAAATATTTCCAAATTCCCAACGTTTTCGATCGCTGCGTCGATATCACGTAAAGGTTTTCCAATACGTTGAAGGCCTTTCTCCACCATTCTTGCCACCGGTGAGTCAGTGGTTTGACAAAGGGCTTTTGCACCAACGATATTGCCGGCAGCAACATTCGCTCTGATATTATTCATAAAGCTATCATCGATTTGGCCTGCCTTCTTGATCGTCAGCATCCGCTCAATAAAAATATATAAGGCAATTATCGAAAGCACCAGCAAAATGGCCATAATCAAAATACCTAGCGGGCCGCCTGTACTTATGATATCAAAAAGGCTTTGGCCTCCATCTTCAATTTCAGAATCATTTGATTGGAAAAAAAATAGGGTATTTAGGAGCATGTTTTTAAATTTATTTTTGAGAAGTTTCGTTTGTTTTTATAGAATAATGGATAAAGAACGATTTTGTAAGCCGCAAATTATCATTTGGAAAACTAAAATTAAACTTTTTTGTTAAAAATCTATACTGCAATCTAAAAGATTAGTTACCAATGTTGATCTAAATCACAACTCTTTTTTCAATTCTTAAATTAATGTTCTGTAGCAAATAATCATTTTTGAAACTTTTCATATTTGAAATAGTACAAAACTTCCAGAGGTAGTATTTTTTTGTATTTTTGCCTTCATAGCGAATTTTCGCCAAACTTGCTATTTTATTGTTAAATCCTCCATTCTAATCATTTTAAAACTAATAAACCATGGATCAAGCCCTTGCCTCAGAAAAGACAAAACGATCTGGTCAAATGACACATCCGTCAAATAGAAAAATCAAAAAAGTAGCTGTTCTCGGTTCTGGAGTTATGGGTTCCGGCATTGCTTGTCAATTTGCAAATATCGGACTCAGCGTAATCCTACTTGATATTGTTCCTTTTGATCTAAAAGATACTGAGAAAAGTAATCCTTCGGCCCGAAACCGAATTGTTAATAGTTCTTTGCAAACTGCCATAAAATCCAAACCTGCTCCGCTTTATGACAAAAAATTTGCTTCCAGAATAAAAACCGGAAATTTTGATGACGACTTAGAAAAAATCAGCGATTGCGACTGGGTGATTGAAGTGGTTGTAGAAAGACTGGATATTAAAAAACAGGTTTTTGAAAAAGTAGAAAAATATCGAAAAAAAGGTTCTCTGATTACATCGAACACTTCAGGGATTCCTATTCATTTGATGTTGGAAGGCAGAAGTGATGACTTTAAAAAACATTTTTGCGGCACTCACTTTTTCAATCCACCCCGCTACATGCGATTGTTTGAGATCATTCCAACACCTGAAACGAGCCCTGAAGTTATTGACTTTTTGATGCATTATGGTGATTTATTTGTGGGTAAACAAACCGTCCTTTGTAAAGATACTCCTGCATTTATCGCTAACCGAGTTGGTGTTTACGCGATGGCAAAGATTTACCAATTGACCACCGAATTAGGTTTGAGCATTGAAGCCGTTGATAAAATAACCGGTCCAGCAATTGGAAGGCCTAAAACCGGAACTTTCCGCCTTGGTGATTTAGTTGGTCACGATACAGCTGCAAAAGTAATCCAGGGAATCAAGTCAAACTGTCCAAACGATGAGCAAGCCGGTGCTTTTGAAATTCCGGATTATCTGCAGTTTTTATTGGATAATAAGTTTTTAGGAAATAAAACCAAAAAAGGCTTTTATGAAAAAACGAATGAAAAGGACGAAAATGGCCGCCCTGTAATTCTTTCGCTTGATTTAAATACTTTAGAATACGGGCCATCGAAAAGAACGGATATTCCCAGTTTAAAAAACGCTAAACAAATTGAAGAATTACCTCGCAGAATTGAAATGATGTTTAATGCAGAAGATAAAGGTGGTGAGTTGGTCCGTCGATCTTTTGCAGGGTTATTTGCTTATGTTTCAAATCGTATTCCTGAAATTTCTGATAATCTGTACAGCATTGATGATGCGCTTCGTGCGGGATTTGCATGGGAAGTTGGCCCGTTTCAATATTGGGACATTGTTAGTTTAGAAAAAGGAATTGAAGTTGCGGAAACACAGGGGGAAACGATTGCTCCCTGGGTTAAAGAAATGGTAGCAAATGGAAATACTTCTTTTTATAAAGTAGAAAATGGCGTTAAAAAATATTATGATTTAGTTTCAAAATCTTATTTACCGGTTCCAGGCGCTGAAGAATTTATCATTTTGGATAACCAACGGAAAAAACCGCTTGTTTTTCAAAACAGCGAGGTAAATCTGCATGATATCGGTGATGGGGTACTTTGCCTTGAATTTACCAGCAAAATGAATGCAATGGGCGAAGGAATTTTAAGAGGAATTCAAGAATCGATTCGCATTGCAGAAGAAGAAGGCTGGAAAGGTTTGGTAATTGGAAACAATGACCAGCATTTTACAGTTGGTGCCAATCTGATGATGATCGGAATGCTTGCTTTTCAGCAGGAGTTTGAAGAAATGAATATGGCCATTAACCTGTTTCAGCAAACAACGATGCGATGCCGTTATTCCAGTATTCCTGTTGTGGCAGCAACACAAGGTTACGTTTTTGGAGGAGGTTGCGAAACCCTAATGCACTGTGATGCAGCGATTTGTGCTGCAGAATCTTATATCGGACTTGTTGAAGTTGGAATTGGAGTCATACCAGGAGGTGGCGGAACTAAAGAGTTTGCCGTTCGGGCTAGTGATGCCTTTTTTGAAGGAGATGTAATGATTCCGACTTTGATTGAAAAATTCAAGTCAATTGCGATGGCATCTGTTTCAACCTCTGCTTACGAAGCTTATAATTTAGGTTATTTATTAAAAGAAAAAGATCACGTTATCCCTAATACTTCACGAAATATTGGTGAAGCTAAAAAGAAGGTTCTCGAACTCGCTGGAAATTATACACAACCGATTAAACGTAACGATATTAACGTTCTTGGACGAACCGGATTAGGCGCTTTGTACACAGCTGCAAACGAGCTAAAGCTTGGAAATTACGCGTCAGAGCATGATATCAAAATTGCACATAAAGTAGCTTATGTCCTTTGTGGTGGTGACTTAACCGGCCCTCAGCAAGTTTCGGAGCAATACCTTTTGGATGTTGAACGAGAAGCTTTTTTAAGCCTTTGCGGAGAACAAAAAACGCTGGAAAGAATTCAACACATGCTGCAAAAAAATAAGCCGTTGAGGAATTAATAAAGAGTGGTCAGTGGCGAGTAACGAGTTGCGAGTTTTCAGAAGTTTTTTTTCAAACTCTAAACCTTTCTCACAACTGACAACTCACTACTCGCTCCTGACTACTCAAAACTTAAAAATTAAAAAAAATGGAAGCATATATTGTAAAAGCATATCGAAGTGCAGTCGGAAAAGCAAAAAGAGGAGGATTTAAAAATTATCGTTCTGATGATCTGGCCGTTGATATTGTCAGTCATTTGATGAAAAACACTCCGGAATTGGATCCTCAACTCATTGATGATGTCATCGTTGGATGTGCAAATCCTGAGGGTGAACAAGGCTTTCAAATCGGCAGACAAATTTCATTGAGAGCTTTGGGAAAACCGGTACCCGGAATGACCGTAAACCGCTACTGCGCCTCAGGATTAGAAACTATTTCAATCGCCGTTGCGAAAGTAAAAGCCGGAATGGGAGAAATTTTCATCGCCGGTGGAACGGAAAACATGAGCATGATCCCAATGACGGGTTACAAGTTGGCTCCTGCATATTCTGTTGCCAGCACAACGCCAAACTACCTTTCGAGCATGGGCGCAACAGCTGAAGCAGTCGCTGGAAAATATAACATCTCTCGTGAAAAAGCCGATGAATTTGCTTATCAATCTCATGTCAAAGCGGCAAAAGCCATTGACGAAGGAAAATTCAAAGACCAGATTGTCCCAGTTACAGTTAAAGATGTTTTTGTAAAAAATGACAAACGACAGGAAGCAAAGCACATTGTTGATATGGACGAAGGAGTGCGACGCGACACTACTGTTGAGGGCTTGGGAAGATTAAGAGCTGCCTTCAAAAATGGTGGTATTGTAACCGCTGGTAATTCTTCGCAAACCTCTGATGGTGCTGCATTTGTTCTTGTAATGAGCGAACGCATGGTCAAAGAACTCAACCTCACTCCTATTGCACGATTAGTTTCCTGTTCGGTTGCTGGAGTCGATCCCTTGTACATGGGAATCGGGCCTTGCGCGGCTATTCCAAAAGCATTAAAGCAAGGTAGTTTGAAATTGAGTGATATTGATCAGATAGAATTGAACGAAGCCTTTGCGACACAAGCCTTAGCCGTGATTCAGGAAGCAGGGCTTAACCCAGATATCGTTAATGTAAACGGTGGAGCTATCGCGCTTGGACATCCACTGGGTTGCACTGGTGCCAAATTATCTACCCAGTTATTCAACGAAATGCGCCGTAGAAAACAAAAGTACGGAATGGTGACTGCCTGCGTTGGTGGTGGCCAGGGAATCGCTGGGGTTTATGAATTGTTAAATTAATTTTGTGAAACCTCTATATTTTCGGGCGATAAAAACTAAGTTTTTATCGCCCGATTTATTTATAGCTTTATTAGTTTCCCTTTCCCTAAAATTGCTCCTTTACCATTTTTCAATTCATAAAAATAAACCCCGGAAGGTAAATCACTACCTTTTATCCGAATCTCTGAGCTAGAACTCATCTTAAAACTTTGCAGCAATCTGCCATTCACATCTTGCAAATTTAAAGTTGCCTTTGCTCTTCCGGGCAATTCACCAATTCGGATGGTGGTATAATCTTCGAAGGGGTTGGGAAAGACTTCGATTAGAGTTTGATTTACTTCATAAACACTTGCACAAATTTCAACGGAAATTACAACTGAATCAGTAACTGTACAAGCTGTCCCGTCATAAAATGTATAAAATACCCAATGTGAACCAACTCCTGCCAACATTGGATCAAATTGGTCGCTAATTACTCCAATTCCAGAATACACTCCACCAATCGGAGATGCACTTGGCAAATCAATTGGTCCTGCATGTTGGCAAACAGTATCTTGAAGAAATCCACTTAATTCCACTACAGGTTTTTGATTTACCGTTATTTGAATAATTGTGTCTCGTGCGCAAATAGGATTAGTAGATGAAACCATTAAATCAAAAACACCTGTGGTATCTGCAACCCAGCTAAACTCGTTACCTGAAATGCTTTCTACACCAATCAATTCCCATTGGAATTCTGTCGCAGTTATCAAGTCTATTGCATTTCCAAATAGCGAATCATTCTCACAAATGACAAGAGAAGACATTTCTAATTGCATGGCTGCTCCGCATTCATAAGCAGTATTTAAAGTTGTATTCGTTTCAACTGGTGGATTAAAATCAAAGAAAATATCTGCTGTATTTTGAATTTCTGTATTCTCAGATAATCCCACTAATGGTTTGATTCGATATTTCATAAAACCATGACTTTTGATTTCATTGGTCGTACTATCTGGTAAAAGAATATCTTCAAAAATAAATTCTGCCAATCCTGTTTCATAGAGATTCACAATATAATCATGACTTGCAGCCACAGGATGGAAAGTACTCCAATCTAGATTTGAGTCTAATTGATCTTCTATCCGAACTGTAAAAGCAGTATCTGTTCCGGTATTTTGAAATCGAATGGTATATTCCAGTTCTTCTCCAAAAAGCATGTAATTTTCCTCCTGTTCGCCTTCTGGATATACTAGTTTGTCATTAGGATCATATGAACAATTGACAATTGAATTATATTCATAAGCATAATTTTCATGCAATTCTCCCATATCATCAATTATAAATGTTGTCGCAATAAAGGACATATTTTCTCCAATATAATCAACGGAGGGCATTTGAAGCAACAACTCTATTTGCTCACTATAAGAAGGTGGCAAATCTGTATAATACCAAATAAGCAAATTTCCTTCAATTGAATCAGGAATTGGTACGGCTTCTATCAATGATGTTAAATCATCCATTTCAAGAACAAATTGCCCTGAGACAAACTTAGTTCCAGTATTTTCGTAATTAACCCAAAAAGGAACTTGAAATCCGCAACGTGTAGAAGATGAACTTATATTTGCTTCAACTCTTTCCATCTCTACAATTGGTTTCAATCCAAAATTGATATTTTGGATTGCTGTTCCTTGAAAAGACACAGAATAACTTGTAGAATCTGTCGTTAATTCCCAATTATTCGAAAGTTGGGGAGTTACAAGGTAATCCCCATAATTAAGAATAAAGCGATAAAACCCTTCGTCATTTGTAAAATTGATAATTTCATTTGGTTCTACATTAACTGAATGATTTAACAGCCCAACTTCGTTAGGGTCTTTTATTTTATTTTCATTTTCATCGTAAAAACAATAGCCAGAAATGATGGGCTTATTCAATAGGTTTTTATACCAGACAACTTTACTGTCATAAAAGGAAGTAGCAAGAACATCTAAATCGCCATCGCCATTAATATCTGCTAAATAAGCAGAAGTTAGCCCATCAAATTCCATTGATATAATTTGTTGGTCTCCAAATGTTCCTAACCCATCTAAGTTTTCATGCCAGGCTAATTTATTCTCTTGAGTCAATGTATAAAGAATATCTACATCACCGTCGCCATCGAAATCTGCCCCTTCAACGTAAGATGGTCCATCGACATTTTGGGCGATAACCTGTTGATCTCCAAAATTTCCTAAACCATCTAAGTTTTCATGCCAAGACACTTTGTCATCGAAGTAAGAAGGGTAAAGAACGTCTAAATCGCCATCGCCATCTATATCTATCGCTTGAATAAATCGAGTATAATATGAATCTGAATAAATAATTTGCTGATTACCAAAAGTTCCCAAGCCATCCAGATTTTCATACCAGGCGATTTTTTCATCTCCTGTTGAAGCAGATAAAACATCAATGTCACCATCACCATCTATATCCGCAGCGAAAATGGACTCTGGCCCATCGACTTCTATTGATATAATATTTTGATCACTAAAATTACCTTGACCATCTAAGTTTTTGTGCCAGGAGATATTATCATCATCTAATGCAGCAGTCAGAACATCGAGGTCACCGTCTCCGTCCAAATCTGCCGTAATTACACAAGAAGGATTACCTGTTTGATCACTTATTATTATTTGGGGTCCGAAATTACCTTGGCCATCTAGATTTTCATACCACGTAATTTTATCATCATAATAAGATGTTGATAACACATCTTTATCATTATCGCCATCGAGATCAGCGGCTTCGATAAAAGTTGGATTATCTAACTCGGTAGAAATAATTTGTTGTGCGTGAAATGTACCTTGCCCATCCAGATTTTCATACCAGGCAACTTTATTGTCATATTGAGAAGCAGATAAAACATCCATATCGCCATCATTGTCGAAATCGGCCGTTATAACGCGCTGTGCCCCTTCAGCCTGATGAGTTGTATTTACAACTTGTTGATTACCAAAATCACCTAAGCCATCCAGGTTTTCATACCAGGCGATTTTATCGTCTGATGCAGAAGCGGATAAAACATCCAAGTCTCCATCGTAATCAATATCAACAGCTTCAGCATAACGCGGATAATCCACTTCTGTTGAAATAATCTGTAAATCTCCAAAGGTCCCAATCCCATCTTCGTTTTCAATCCAAAATATATTATTATCGTCATATGAAGCCGCAATAAAGTCAATGTCATTATCTCCATCCACATCTGCCACATTAATATATTTGACCAAAGGGATTTGAGAAACAATAATAATTGGTGCGCTAAAAGTTCCCTGGCCATCAACATTTTTATACCATAATAATTCATCACTTCCGCTTGAATTTGTTGAAAACACATCAATATCTCCATCTCCATCTAGGTCTGCAGCAGAAACGAACGTAGCGTCATCATGTATGGAAATAACTTGTTGCATACCAAAAGTACCTTGACCATCCAGATTTTCATACCAAGCAATTTTTCCATCTGTTGCAGAAGCTGATAGAACATCCAAATCACCATCGCTATCTAGGTCTGCAGAAGAAACTGATCTCGGATAATCTGTAAGTAAAGAAATAACTTGTTGAACACCAAATGCGCCTTGACCATCCAGGTTTTCATACCAGGCAATTGTGCCATCATGCAAAGAGGCCGATAAAACATCCTTATCACCGTCATCGTCAATATCTGCCGCAAATACAAAAACCGCCGCATCTGCAATAGTTGAAATAATTTGCCTATCCCCAAATGCATCATTTTCTTCTTCAAATTCGTACCATGCAATTTGATCATTATAAGCTGAAGCCGAAAGAACATCCAAATCTCCATCATTGTCCAAATCAACCAATTTGACATCCGTCGCTTTATCATTTTCATCGGCAATAACTTGATGAATACTGAATGTACCTAATCCATCTAAGTTTTCCACCCATGTTAATTTACCATGAAAAGAAGAAATAATAAGAAGATCCATATCGCCATCAACATCAACATCTCCCCCATGGACCATAGTTGGATATGGATTACTTTCCCTTTCACTAATAATCACATTTTGCGGACCAAAAACGGTCTGCCCAAAAAGAGTAAATGGAATGCTAAAAAGTAAGAATAGTAATGTTTTTCGTTTCATATTTCATTTTTTGTTGTTGGCTAGTTTCTAAAAGTAATACTCGTGTGAAAACTAGAAAAGTAAATCGTATTATTTTTGTTAGCAAAGCTCATTAAAAAATTTAAGATGTCGTATTTTTTGAAAAATGAGTATCACCATTTATTTTGATCGACGAAATAACTTATTTTAACAGAAAACTTATATTATGAAACTATTAGCCAGAATTTTATTGAGCGCAATTGCGGTGTTGGTGATTGACAATTTTATGTCCAGCGTTAATGTTGACAGCTATACGACTGCGATTGTCGTTGCTGTGGTTTTAGGTTTGCTGAATCTCTTCGTCAGGCCAATTTTGGTGCTTTTTACCTTGCCGGTTACCTTTCTAACCTTCGGGCTTTTTTTACTGGTCATCAATGCAATTATTATCATTTTAGCGGATAAACTGGTGGATGGATTTTCTGTCGAAGGAGTTTGGTCTGCGCTGCTTTTCAGTTTATTTCTGTCGATTTTGGAGTCGATTTTCTTTTCGTTTTTAAAAGAATCGAAAGATTAGTTTTTTCGTAATTGAACCAACTAAAAAGAGCCGGAAATTTTTAAACTTCCAGCTCTTTCAATTTTGTTAATCAGTATTTTTTTATTTTAAAAGGGTAACATCTCCTTTGTAAAGACGCCTTTCCCCATCAACGAATTCTATTTCAGCAAAATAAATATAAACGCCAACATCCATCACTTTGCCTTGGAAAGTACCATCCCATCCGAATGATTCATCCGGTGAAAATGCTCCCGTTTCAAATAGTAAACTTCCCCAACGGTTAAATATTTTAAAAGTATTAATTCTGGAAACAGATTTTCCGCTAAAGATTTTAAAGACATCGTTATCGCCGTCAAAATTTGGGGTAAATGTATTTGGTATAAAAACAGACCGGTCTTTTTTGACATTTATAATAACCTCGTCAGTTGCCGAACAACCTGAAATCGAATCGATTACGGTCACGAAATAAGAGGTTGTTTCGAAAGGGAACACTGTAATTTCAGCACAACTGGAGCAATAAGTTGTGTCTGGAGGATTCCATTCAAAGATTGCATCTAAACTAGTTGTCACAGCTTCTAAAGTAATACTTTCGCCAAGTCGTATGGTTTGATCGTTGCCTAAATTTACCGAAACAACATCGGGAGCACCAACAGTTTCTTCAAATTGTTCAACACAACCATTTGTGTCTTCGATAAAAATGTCATATGCTCCTGCGGTTAAATTATCAAATTGAATGGCGTTGTAAAAATTAGCTCCATCCAATGAAAAGAGATACGAAGGAGAACCTCCTGTTATGGTATCAATTAAAATCATTCCGCTAAAATCACCGTCCGGGCAGTTTACATCAATTGTTGTGAAACTGGCTTGAATCGGTTCAGGTGAAACTAATTGGATAGAATCCATCGCAAGGCAGCCATTTATATCCGTAGCAGTCACGTAATAAATCCCTTCGCTCAAATTGTTAGCCGTCGCGTTATTATTTCCATTGCTCCAGGAATAAGTGAAGCCTGTTCCACCCTGCACAACAATAGTGGCTTCGCCATCATTGCCATCGTTACAACTGATGGGTGTTTCAACAAAAACATTAGTTGATATCGCGGATTGAGGTTCATTGATAATTATGGAAGATTCAGCAGTACAATTGTCTGCGTTTACAACAGTTACAGAATAACTTCCTCCAGTCAAATTGTTAATAGTTTGAGTTGTTTCATTGTTGCTCCAAGTATAAGAAATCGGGTTGCCATTTGTTGTAACGGAAGCTTCGCCGTTATTATCGCCGAAACAAGAAACGGGATTCATTTCAATTGCTTCTGCGATAAATTCCACTGGTTCAGATATGGTTACTTCATAAGTTTGAGTACAATTATTTGCATCAGTAATAGTAACGGAATAGGATCCTGCGCATAATAAATCGATATCAGATGTATTTCCAGCGTTTCCAGACCATAAATATTGATAAGGAGCTGTGCCTCCGGTTACATCAATCGAAATTGATCCATCACAAACTGAAAAACAAGTGGCGTTTATTTGATTGCCGATTGAAATTGCTATCGGTTCAGGTTCAACTATTTCTATATTTATGGAATAGTTACCCCACTGATCTGAAATAGCTACGGTATAAATGTCCGGAGGAAGGTTTGGAATTGTAGCTGTTCCTCCTTCGGTTGGGATTGTTCCATTTCCATTTAAAGTATTAATACTATTCTGCCAGGTATAATTATACGGAGCCTGGCCATTGTATGCTGAAAAGATTAATTGACCATTCGTATTTCCTGCACAATCTAATGTATCATTTTCAAAAACGGACAAAATATTTACCGGGAAATAAATGATTAAACAATCTTCCGCCGTACAGCCATTTGCGTCAGTCACCGTTACACAATAATATTCTCCGCCAGTCAAATTATTAACCTGTTGAGAAGTTGATGCATTTGACCACAGATAGGAATATCCGCCGGCACCTCCGATAGCATCAGCCTCTGCAACGCCATCACTAACATTTAAAGCTGAAGCTTCTGATACTAATATAGCGTTTACTGTCAGTTCTGATAGTACAACTAAATTTGTAAAAATAGTACTATCACAACCATTGGCTGCTATCAAAACATCGATATAGTTTCCTGAGGTGAAATAAGTTGATGATCCAATTATGATCGATTCATTGGCGCAAACCGTTGTATCTAAAGTTGTTGCATTTTCTGGAAGAACTGTCAATGACCCAGAAACCAAACTATCACAGCCATTGACTGCTGTCAAAATTTCATTTATCGGACCGGTTACATCGTAAATAGTAGTTCCGATGATAACTGATTCACCAAAACAAGCTTCCAAATCAACGATAGTTTGTATTTCGTCCAAAATAGTTAAGGTACCAGTTACCAGGCTATCACAACCATCAACACTAGTCAAGTTTTCTGAAATAACTCCATCAATACTGTAAAGGGAATCTCCAACGGTTAAGGTCTCTCCAAAGCATAGGGTTGTATCTAAATTATTTACAAGCGGTAGAGGCTCTAAAATTTCTCCGAAAGTAACAATAATTAATCCTCCTGCATCAGTAACTGTGATGGTATAATTACTACCAGGAGCTAATCCCGAAATAGTTACGGACTCTCCTGCATTTGCAATTGTTCCACTCCCTTGAGCTGCTCCAAAATCCACTCCCCATTCATAATCGTAAGCTGGCATTCCGTCGCTAATTGTTAATATTAGTTCTCCATCGCTTCCACCGTTACAGGTGACTATTCCGTTTGAAACAGCAACATTTATTGCTCCTGGATAAAGCACACTGATACAGGAAACATCTTCACATCCGTTAATAGAAGTTACTGTCACGCAATATAATCCGGGAGTGAGATCTGTAATGGTTTGAGTAGTTGCAAAATTTGACCACAGATAAGTAAAAGGTCCAACTCCACTATTAACATTTACAGAGGCTGAGCCATCATTTGCGACAGGAGAACTTGCTTCCTGCACTTGATAAGCTACTGCTTCTACACTTTCTAAAACAGTTAAATTAGTATAAACTAAACTGTCGCAACCATCAACATTGACTAAAACATCAGTGTAATTTCCACTATCGAAATAGATCGAAGCCCCCACTGAAACAGACTCCCCATCACAAATTGTAGTATCTGTTGTTGAAGAAAAAGGAGGAAGAACAATCAATTCGCCGGTTACAAGACTATCGCATCCATTCGGTAAAATGATTATTTCATTAATAAAACCACTTTCCGTGTACATGCTGTCACCTACCTGCAAAGTTTGTCCATCACAAATGATTTCATCAAGAACCGTTTCTGACTGTGGAGGAACTTCACCTGCATCTGTTACAGTCAAACTAAATATTCCTCTCGTATTTGCACCGTCTCCATCAATTAATATCCAATATTCTGCGCCAGGTGTTAAACATTTCACTTCCAACATTTCATCTAAGGTAGCACTTGAATATTGACTTTCTACTTCTGCCAAACCAAAACATGTACCACTCCATGACCTGTAAAGCGCAATTTGAAGGCCTATGGCATCCAAACCATTTGGTGGGTCTTGGTCACTTATTGCTTCAATCGTAACGTGCCCGGAAGAAGGTGCCTGAAATTTATACCATACCGTTCTTTGGCCAGAAAAAGTACTTGGATCTGATTCCCCAATATCTGTAGCACAATAGTTGGTTTGGTTTAAGGGCGTTCCGACTGATCCGTTTTCAGGTATTGTACCAAAATCTTCCGCATCACATCGAAAATCTGCGCCTGCTATGATCCCTTCTGAAACTATTTCTAATCCAAAATATCCTTCCAAACCAATACCCAAAGCCGGTAGCCAGGCTGCATCGACAAGAATAAAATAAGTTGTATTTGGGCTCAGGCAATGAGCCACTAGTGTCTGGTCCAAACTATTGAGGTCATGATCCGATTCTAAATAGGTCAAATTTCCGGTACACGTGCCATTAGAAGACTCGTAAATAGCAATTTGAAGCCCAATCTCATCTCCCAACATTTCAGGATCATTATAGCCGTTTATAAAAATATAAGCGCTTGGAGTAGCATCAGTAGAAAATGAAAACCAAACTGCCTGATCATTTCCAAATCCTCCATCATCACTAGGATTTGGGTCATTGGTATTTGTAGCACAAAAATTATTAAAACTACTTAAACTACCATCACCAATCATACCCATAAAAGGAATTGTTCCCAAATCAATTGCATCACAAACAAAATCATTTTGTCCGCCTATAAAACTTCCATTTAAAGCAATATTAAAATTAATTTCTCCATCCGAAGAAAGTCCGTTAGGGAGTCCAAGGTTGTAATCTACATTAACACCAATACCTGGAATTGCAAAATTTTGGCAAATCGTTTCAGAACAGGATTCTACTATATTACACAAAAAACCATCCTGTTCAAATGCTCGAAAACAAACCTCAATAGAATCAGGAACGTTGGAAGGACAGTTATAAAAGTTTTCGTACTGTAAATTCGGTAAGTCCGTAAAACAAAAAGTTGTTGCCGGATAGGTTACCCAACCAGTGTTACCAACATCAACTCTAAACATAGGGTCCGGTCCTCCAATGGGATCTGTGCAAGTAGTCGTGGAACTGCCGTTAAGAATAGTTACCTGCAAGCTGGCCTGACCATGTATCTCTGAACAGATTAAGAAAATGCAAGCAACATAAAAGCTGATTTTGAGTAGCTGGGTTATAAAACGGTTCAAAATTAGTTTCATTAGTGGGAGTTATGCTTTCTCAGTTTTGTTTTTTATACCAAAAAGTAATTCAAAACTGTGGTAAACTGTTTAATTATTTCAAGTTGCGGATAATGTTGAAGCCACCGCTTGGGTTGATTACTCAAATTTAACACAATTCGAATTATTAATAGTATTACCGATTTGTTTATTGTTGAAATTGAAAGCGAAGCCGTTAAACTTTAGTTAAACTCCTTTTACAACTGCATTTTACAAGCTTTTCACTTCTGTTACCAAAGCCTGAATAGATTTTTTAGCATCTCCAAAAAGCATTCGGTTTCTTTCGTGGAAGAACAATTGGTTTTGAATTCCTGCATAGCCGGGACTCATGCTTCGTTTCATTACGATGACGTGTTTTGCTTCCCAAACATTCAGAACAGGCATTCCATAAATTGGGCTACCTGGGTCATCCAAAGCTGCAGGGTTGACCACATCATTAGCTCCAACAATGACAACAATATCCGTGTTTGGGAGGGCTTCATTTGCATCTTCTAAATCCAATAATTTAGGGTAAGGAACATCTGCTTCTGCGAGCAAAACATTCATATGGCCAGGCATTCGTCCGGCTACCGGGTGAATTGCATATTTTACATCTACACCGTTACTTTCAAGCAAATCATCTAATTCTTTACAAACTTTCTGTGCCTGAGCAACAGCTAATCCATATCCGGGAACAAAAACCACAGATTGCGAATAAAAGAGTTGAATGGCTGCATCACTGATGGATACTTCCCGGGCAACCTGATCACCATCTCCTTTTGCAGCTGAAGCGCCTCCTCCAAATCCGCCAATAATTACGTTAATCAAGGAACGATTCATGGCATTACACATTAATACGGTAAGAATCGTACCTGCTGCTCCTACTAAAATACCACCAACCAACATAAGCTGGTTATTGTAAATTAGACCCGCTGCTGCTGCAGAAAGTCCTGTAATCGAATTCAACAAAGAAATCACAACCGGCATATCTGCTCCGCCGATTGGAGCTACAAATGATACACCATAAACAAGTGATAAAACCAATAAAACAATTGCCAAATTTATACCTGAAGTTTCACTTTGAAGGAAAACCCAAATACTTAATCCGATAGTGGAAATAAGGAGTACAAGATTGATCAAACCGTGTTTTGGCAACGTTACTTTGCTATCATTCACAATGCCTTGAAGTTTTCCAAAAGCAAGCATACTTCCCGTAAATGATATTGCTCCTAACACTAAAGCAAAAAGAATTACTGAAAACGATCCAGAAGTCATTTCTTCTCTGAAATGTGCATAACCTGAATTAGCAAATGGGTTATAAAAATGAGTCAATTCAACATAAGCTAAAACCATAGCACAAGCACCACCTAGCCCATTGAAAACCGAGACCATCTGGGGCATTGCGGTCATTTGAATTTTTCGAGCAGAAACCCATCCGATGGCACCACCTATTATCATTCCACCAAAAATCCAGGCGTAATTGTTCGGAGCATCTGCTAATGGTAAGATCATTGTTGCTACAATCGCCAGCCCCATTCCAAACCCTGCGAGCCTATTTCCTTTACGGGCTGAATCAGGTGAACTTAACAGCCGTAAGCCCCAAACAAAAGCAAGGCAACCGATCAGAAAACTTAAATTTATTATTGCTTGAAACATTATTTCTTAATTTGATTTTTTTAGTCTGTGCCTTCTAAAACTTTAATCCTTTTTCTTTTTAAACATTTCTAACATTCGGTCTGTCACTGCAAATCCACCGATAACATTTATCATCCCCAGGACAACTCCAAACGTTCCAAAACCCAGTGTGAGATAGTCATCCGGATCTGACTGCCGGATTAACAGAATTGCTCCAATGATCACAACCCCGCTAATTGCATTGGCCCCAGACATCAATGGCGTATGTAATATTGTGGGTACTTTTGAAATGACTTCAAAGCCCAAAATCACCGTAAAAAGTAATAGGTAAATTAAAAATAAATACTCACTGCTATCCGGGTTATTAAATAGATCTACAAACACTTCCATGGCTAATAATTTATTATTCAGAATCTTTAGTAATCAACGCTGATGCTATAATTTCGTTTGAGGTGTCCAGTTCCAAATTTCCTTCTTTGATAATCAGTTTTAATAAATTCAAAACATTATTGCAAAAAAGTAAACTGGCATCCTGCGGCATTCCAGCTGCCAGGTTGGAATCCCCAATTATTGTAACTCCATTATGATTGATGATTTTATTGTTTTGGGTCAATGCACAATTTCCACCGGTTGATGCTGCCAGGTCAACAATTACAGAACCATTTTTCATTTTTTCAACCGTTGCTGCAGGAACTAAAACGGGCGATTTACGGCCACGAACTTGAGCAGTAGTGATGACAACATCTGCATTCATTGCCCGGTTTTGGACTTCAGCTTGTTGTCTTTTGATAAAGTCTTCACTTTGTTCTACTGCATAACCACCCGCATCTTTGTCATCTTTCGCACCTTCTACTTCGACGAATTTAGCTCCAAGACTTTCGACCTCTTCTTTGGCAGCTTTCCGAACATCAAAGGCTTCAACCACTGAACCAAGCCGGCGAGCAGTCGCAATCGCCTGAAGCCCTGCAACACCAGCACCAAGGACTAATACTTTTGAAGGTTTAACACTTCCTGCTGCAGTGATCATCATTGGAAAATATCTCGGTAAATGATCCGCTGCGGCAAGTACTGCTTTATATCCTGCAATCGCTGCCATCGAGGACAATACGTCCATTGCCTGCGCTAATGTTGTTCGAGGTATCATATCCATGCTTATTCCCTGTAAATCGTATGACTTTAATTTGGCAATAATGCTGTCATCGAAATAAGGCTGGAACATGGATATTAAAATCGTTCCTTTTTTGATTTTACTCAAATCATCATCGCCAAGCGGATTGATTGTAATAATAAGGTCTGAATCTTTTAGGATCTGGTCACGAGTACAAATAGTAGCATGCTCAGCAAAAGTTTCGTCGGCATAAGATGCTGCTTTACCTGCATCTTTTTCAACCAAGAGATCAACCCCAAGTGATTTAATTTTGGAAAGAACGGGAGGAACAACCGCTACCCGTTTGTCATCAATTTCTTTCGGAATTCCTATTTTCATTATATGGTCCTCTTATTGGTTGGGAAATATAAGAAAATCCCCTGAATATAAAATATTAATGATTTTATTTATTGGAAAGTTGACATAAATCATCTTTCTATCTCTATAAAAACAACTACTTCCTTCGCTTCAATTCAGCTTGCACTAATTTGGATTCCCTGCTCATATCGCCGGTCACCGCTGTATTTTCATTCGCACGGCGAATCAAATAAGGCGTAATTTCTCTGACCGAACCATAAGGTAGGTACTTGGCAACATTGTATCCTGCTTCAGCCAAATTAAAAGTAATGTTATCGCTCATACCCAATAATTGACAAAAATTCAAATGTTTGTGGTCTTTGGCAATCCCTTTTTTATGAATCAACTCCGCCTGAAACAAACAGCTTTCCTGGTTATGCGTTGCATTTGCGGAAGCCATTTCTTCATGATTATCTACGCAAAAACGAACTGCTGTATTAAAAGCATCATCGGTTGCTACTTTATTTGGATAGATTGGAGAAGGGTATCCCATTTCTTTAGCACGCTTGCGTTCTTTTTCCATGTACGCCCCTCTGACCAGTTTTGCACCGAAAATGTATCCTATTTTTTTGGCTTTATCAAAAGACTCCATTAAATAAGCCAAGCGGTCATGGCGATATAACTGAAACGTATTGTAAACGATTGCCCTTTCTTTATTATAACGCCTCATCATCATATTTACCAAATGATCGATGGTATCCTGCATCCACGATTCTTCCGCATCAAAAAATACAGCAACTTGTCGTTCCTTGGCAACATAGCAGATTGCATCCATTCGTTTCAAAATGTTTCGATATTCATTTCTGGTTTCTTTGGTAAAAGGTTCCCCTTTTTGAATGCTTTCTAATAATCCGTTTCGTGCAAAACCAGTAATTTTTGTACTTACAACCGGCACGCTTTCATTTTTACCGGCAAATTCAATCGCACGGATGCATTCATTCATGGTATTGTTAAAATCATTCTCAGACGTTTTCCCTTCCGCGCCATAATCCAAAATCGATTGCACTTTATTGGCATATAATCGATCAATCGTTTTTTGACATTCCAAAAGTGTGGTCCCTCCAACGAACTGCTCAAAAATGGTAGCTTTTATAATTGGTTGAACAAAAGGAAATCTCAATTTCAAAGTGATCAAACCCAGTTTTGATAACACATTAACCAGCCATTTTTTATTCATCATTGAAAACAACCAGGCCGTTTTTTTCAGTTCCCTGTTATTCTTATGTGAAAAAGCAATTTCAGTATTTTTAAAATCAACAATAGGTTGGGAAGAGCTCATAGTTTTTGTATTAGGAAAATCGACCATTTTTTGATTTTTTATCGATTATAAAAGTTCCAGATTTCCCAGGCTTTTTCTGCCTGTAAGTGTAACATTGGAAGGCCATTCATAACAGAACAACCTTGATTTTTCCCTCGCGTCAAAAATACAGTTTTTTCTGGATTGTACACCAAGTCAAACAAAAAATGATTGGAATCTAACCATTCATACTTTATCATTGGAAAAGTATCCTTTTTCGGAGCCATTCCAAGAGGAGTTGTATTAACGATCAGTTGAGTATTTGAAATAATATTTTGATCCAAATCATCATAAGTTAGGTCTCCTTTTTCAGGATTCCTGGAAATGGTAAGGTAAAAAATATTTAGCTTTTTTAAAACATAAGTCACTGCTTTGGAAGCTCCACCTGTCCCTAAAACCAAAGCCTTTTGAATAGGCTTTGATTGATTTTTTTTTATAAAATCAGTTAGGGATTTTTCAAAACCATATGCATCGGTATTGTAACCGGATAATTTTCCCGAATCTATTTTAATAGTATTTACAGCGCCAATTGCAGCAGCACTTTCGTCCAATTTATCCAAAAAAGGAATAACCAGTTCTTTGTAAGGTAAGGTAACGTTTAAGCCTTTTAGGTTAGGATGCTTTTTTATCAAAGCAGGAAATTCAGCAATATCATTTAAAGGAAATAGCTCATAATAACAATCAGAAATTCCTTCTTTTAAAAACTTATCTGAAAAGTATTTTTTTGAAAACGAGTGTGAAAGCGGATAGCCGATTAAGCCAAAAAGGTGTTTGTATTCTGATATGTTTTTTTTGATGTTCAATTCAAAATTTATTAGGTAAAAAATCAGGTAAATTGCTGTTTATCAATATTTTAAACACGGCTACGATTTCACCCCCTTGTGTCCTAATCGTTCAATTAAAAATACGGAAAGAAAACCAAGTATCATCAATAAAACTACACCTAAAACCATTGGATCATTTTCATATCCTGAAGGAAAAACGTTTTCTTCCAATAAGATTTTCTTTGGAATTCCTTCTTCAATAATGACATTTCCTGCAGCATCTCTTAACCATTCAACAGGATTGCGCCAGGGCCAGATTTTATTCAAAGAACCCATCATAAAACCTGTGAGAACTGATAAGGTCAATGATCTATAGTGATTAAAGGTCCAGGATAAAATTCTTGAAATGGTCATCAATCCGGTGAGGCAACCAATCGCGAAAACGCCCATTACCAACAATTTGTCGGTTGCAAAAGTCTTCAGTGCCGGTTTGACGGTTTCTGTAACAATATAAGAATACATGCCTAACATCAACAAAATAAAACTACCGGAAATGCCTGGAAGGATCAAAGCGGAGATCGCAATCATCCCGCAAAAAAATACAAATAACAATGAAGTTGAGCCTTCTGCAGGTGTCAAAACAGTAATGCCATAAGCCACGATTGCTCCGATAATCAAACTGAGGATATTTTTCCAGTCCCAGCGTTCAATTTGTTTTCCAATATAAATGGTCGATGAGATAATCAGTCCGAAGAAAAAAGCCCAGATAAGAGGAGGGTAATTTTCTAAAAGATGGGACACTCCAAAAACGCCAATAATCACTCCAATCGCCATTCCTGTAAGTAGCAACACTAAAAAATTACCATTGATACTTTTCCAAATTCCGGCAATGCCACCTTCCTGAAAATCAGTGAACAAAGAAGGGCCGAATGCTTTGATCGAATTTAATAATTGTTCGTAAATTCCTGTGATAAATGCGATCGTTCCGCCAGATACTCCGGGTATCACCTCAGCAATGCCCATGGCCATGCCTTTCAGTGCTAATTGTATTTTTTCAATCATGGCTGCAAAAGTACATTCTTGGAAGAAAGAAAAGGAATTGTTGAAGGAGATTTTTTAACAGAAAAAGGATATAACGATAAAACCTGAAATTTTAGGTGATATCAATGCTCTCTGCCTTTTATTTGGCCTCGTGGAGCATCGTCTTCTTTTTCCTTTTGAGCTTTGAGCATTTCATTCTTGTCCGATGCTTTAAAATTCGACAAATCTGGCTGGCCTGCATTCACCCAAGCACTATACCATGCGCTGCCAATTGAGTGGATGGAGCCTTTCATACGCTCTTCAACCATACCATTCATCCGTTTTTTATAAGCAGTTGCATAAGCTTCACACTGAGTCCGAACAGTTGTTTCACCACGCTGATCAAAACAATATTGTTTGTCCTGAGGAAAGGTTTGACTCAATTCTTTTTCAATCAATAAAACACTGTCAACCAATGCATTACTACTCAAAACAATGTCCCAATAAAAATCAGATGGATTTTCAATATATTCTGCTTTTCCAACAAAATAGTCAAACTCAATGTCTGCAAAAAGCTCAGGAATCCGGCTTTCCCAAAAAGCATGAATACCCAATTGATCTGTGAGTTGTCCGTTGTAATTTTCAGTCGTGTGCAAAGGAACGTGAGCATCTCCGATATAATGACCAATATCTGCTGAAAGCTGAAGAATCTGTTTTTCATCTTTCATTTCAAAAGCTTTGGTAAGTCGATTTTGGGTATGAACCAGATGGTAAGGCAAAATCCCATGTTCTGAAAAATGATCAGTTGCAAAAACAGAGTTACAATCTATATTTGAGGCCAACTCACCAAAGACCGATTTCAAACTATCACAATCAATAATCCAATCGTCTTCGTAATATATTTTTTGAATATTATTGAAAAAAAAGGAGCTATATTTTTTGTAGGAAATGGATATTTCAGAACTATTGAAAATTGATGGAATCAAACCACCAGTCAAAACCAATTCTTCATTTACGTCTTTAATCAATTCATTATCAAAAACTTGCAACGTATCGTTTTGGCCATTTACAATAAAAAGCTTGGTATGTTTTATCAAAACTTCCGTCCAGTTTCGTGGCAAATTTGAAAAAGGATATGCTCCCCAACGATCAATATCAATATAGTGTCGCACGGCTTCATGTTTTGTAGCATATCGCCTTTTGTCTGCATCAACCGCGTGTTCGGTAAGGTATTCGATGTTCTTTTTATAGAAAATCATCATCTCCGGAGGAAGGGTAAAAACAGCCATCCGGTTGATTCGGCGATGAGCAAAAAATCCCCAATCCTTGTTAAAACTTGTCAATAAAAACAATGAAATAAAAACGAAAACAAAGCCTCTAACTTTTAGGTAATTCATTTTGTTGCTGCGTAAAGATTTCCCTTTTAAGGGACGAAAGGGTTCCGCGGAGGAATGGCTACAAAATGAATTTCTCCTTTTTGTTTTTCCCGTCATGACTTTGAAAAGAAGGAATCGTAAGACCAAAATGCTTTACTAAAAACACTTTGCTGTATCAACATGAAATCTCCCCAGCTGCAATCTGCATTCAAGCGAAACACTGGCTGCCCTCCAGTTTCGGGGACCGGATTGCCCCATTTATCTAATTTCACAAATGGAAAAAATTTCACTGATTTGACTTCTCCATCACTTTTGGTAAGAATGATATTGCAAAAAGGAATCAAAGCAGAAATAGAATCCCGTTTTGCATGATCATTTTGAAAAGCTTCCGCGACCATCGATTCAAATCCGGCCAGGTATTTTTCAGGAGTTCCTTTTTGAAAAGGGGTTGCAATCGCCGGAGTGCTCTCGTAAAAAGGTTCAACTTTATACGACCCTCCAGTTTTACTTAACTTGAAAGACTTATTCTTTTGTTTGGGGTATTCAACTGAAACAGACTGAATTTCTTCTATTTTTTCACTAAAAACCGATTTGTCTCTCCACTCCTCCCCTTTCAAAAAATATCTTGGCCTTAAACTTCCTTCAAAACTGGGGATGTGCATAGCAAATGGTTCATCTGCCTCTGCCATAATCATATAAGTTCCGGTTCCACGTTGATCGCCTTTTCCAACATAGTAATTTTTTATCAACTGATCGTTTTTATCATAAGCTTCTACTTCAATTCCGAAGGTTGCAAAATCGTTTATAATGTTTTTTGCGGCTTCCTTTGATGGCCTGTATTTAACTTCCAACCGACTCATGGTGTGAAGTAACATCGATATTGCAGTTGGCCGAACTTTATAAGTATTATCAATCAGCCAATGATCATCTTTTCTGGTGAGTAAAGATTTATTGCCTTCTCTATCGTTTATAAAAATTTTATAGACACTTTCCGACTCCACTGCGAAATCCATTTCGGCAGTTTTTTTATACGACCTTTTTCCATCGTCTTTTTTACTGGTCATATACCAGGTTGTGCTACCTGCCAAAATGAGAAAAATTATTGCTAAAATTATAGTTCTTTTCATGATCAATAGTTTATTTTTTAGCTTTCAAAAAATAGCTTAATATTAAATTTTCACCCTCGTTTAACACTTACGTTTTAGTTTTAAAAAAACACTTGAAACTTATTAACACCATGGCGATGCCTCACAACTTGAATTATTTACTTTGCATACCTTCTTTTCCGGATAGTAAAAAAGATAACTCCGAAAACTGCTAAAAACAATAAAGGTAAAACGATATTAAACATTTGCCATTTGGTTTGTTCTTTCTTTGCTCTGACAGCATCGAGGAGACGAAGTTTGACTTCTTTCCCACGAGCTTCGATTACGCCATTATCATCCAATAAATATTCGATACAATTAATCAAAAAGTCTTTGTTAGCAAAAGTATAGTTTTCGTATTTATTATATCCGGTGGGCATGTATTCGCCGGTTTCCCACTTAACCTGGTTTTTTACGATATCACCATCAGAAATCACAATCATTTTCGTTGGTTCGCTGACTGGCTTGTATGTCACATCCAATTGTTTGAGGCTTTCCAACATGGTTTTAGACACTCTGTTTTCATATGCAGAAGGAAAAATGCCTTCGTATAAAACGGCGACGGGGATATCAGATTTTGTAAATGTTTCAATTTTTGTTGGGTCAATTCGCATCATTTCAAAACTCAATCGTGTCAAGTTTGGATACTCTTTGGCATTTTTTGAAGAACTCAATAATACCGTTTTTTTCATATCCGTTTTCACCACTACCGAAGTATCGATCGTGGTTGGAAAAAACAGGTTTACACGGTCTAATCCTTTTACAATCGGATGGTTACTTTTTGGTGAAACAATTGGATGAAAAAACCACGGAAATAAATCAAACTGAGGAGAATTGCCCATCTGACCAACCTGAAGTGGAATCTTACTACTTTCCATATCTGCCACCATTCTTCCACTCACTCTGATACCATAATCGAAAAGAAGGTCTGTAAGATTGAGGTCTCTGTCACTCGGCATAAATACACCTCGCCTTGCTATACTATCCAGGTTGACATTCAAAACATCCAGCATCCAAATCACCTTTCCACCATTCATCACATATTGGTCAATTTTAAATTTATCTTTTTCGGAAAAGGGAGTTTGTGGTTTTGCAATCATCAAAACATCAATCTGGTTGTCCAATTGATAGACACTATCCAGGTTGATCGCTCCGACATCGTAATAAGTAGCGAGTGTTTTTCTGAGGTCAGCAATCTGAATGGGCTCAAGTTCGCCATGACCAGTTGTATAAACGATGGAGGATCGAAATGATTTTTCTAATTTTTGAATTGCATTGGCAAATTTAAACTCTAAAAGGCTGACCGAATTGTTGAGTATCATCTCGTCCGATTTTCCGGCAACTTCATTTTCCAACAAATTCACTTTCAAGGTTCGCCCTTTATAATGAATCATTGCAAATGGGTAAATATAACGCTCTTCAGTGCCATCTACTCCTTTGACTCTCAGCCGGGTAGGCCCGATCCCCTGATCAGCAAGTGCTTTGCGGCGAGCGTTGACATCTTCAAAAGTTCCTTCATTTGGATCTTCAAAGCTGTATTCGATATATCCGCTAATCGAGCGAAAATCATCCAGCATTTCTTTCGTTGCAGTTTGCAATCTTTTGAAGCCTGCCGGAAATTCTCCGTCAAGTAAAATATTAATATCAATATTATCGTCAATAGCTTCCAATTGCCGGATTGTAGGAGCTGTCAGTGTAAACCGTCCTTCTTCTGTCAGATCTATTTTTTTATGAAAAAAATTCCCCAGAACATTCACAAAAACGGCTATTCCAATGAATAGGGCCAATTGAAACAGCGACTGATATCTTTTATTATTTGTCATTTAAATAAATACAAGTGTTTGTTTTACCATTTTCTTCTTTCGAGAGAAACCTGAGTCATCATCAAAAACACAGCTATAATGCTTATAAAATAAATCACATCCCGCGTATCGATTACCCCTCTGCTTATTGAAACATAGTGATAATTTATACCTAACATTTGCACGATATCATCCACTTTTCCTACAAAAATTGGTAATAAACTCATGAAGTCAAAAACCCAGTAAAAGAAAAAACATAAAAAAGTAGCCAATATAAACGAGACGATTTGATTGCTCGTCAGCGATGAGGCAAAAAGCCCGATCGCCACAAAACAGGAACCTAAAAATACCAATCCGATATAACTTCCCATGATTGCACCGGAATCCAAATTACCTTTTGGCGATCCTAATTGATGAACAGTATAATAATAAAGCAGCGTTGGAATTAATGCAAAAATCAAAAGCATCAGATTAGCAAAAAATTTCCCTAAAATGATTTCCATTTCTCGTATCGGCTTCGTCGAAAGCAATTCAATGGTTCCATTCTGCTGCTCTTCTGCAAAAGAACGCATCGTAATCGCCGGTACCAAAAACATAAAAATCAACGGAGCAATATTGAACAACTGATCCAAAGTCGCATAATTGTATTCTAAAATGCTTGATTCTGGAAAAACCCACATCACCAATCCCATGATAACTAAAAACACAGCTATCACGATATAGCCCAAAATGGAACTAAAAAACGCATTGATCTCTTTTTGAAAAACACTTAGCATATTTAGTTTTTAGTTTGAAGTTTGAAGTTTGAAGTTTGAAGTTTGAAGTTTGAAGTTTGAAGTTTGAAGTTTTTTAAAAAAAATCCGCAAATCTTCTCATCCACAAATCCCATTCATCATTCTTCATTGACCTTTTCTTCTTTATCACCAACTTCCTTAATTCTAATCACATTTCGATCATCATAAATCAATAAACATTTGAATAGTTTTTCCTTGACTTCTTCATAACTGAGGCTATTCATTGTATCGAGTAATTTTAAATCATCTTTGATCCATTCTTTTAAATTTTCAACGGTAAAATCTGCAATCTCTCCGGTTTCAAAATTCAATATTCTTTCAAATTTAACGAGCTTTTTTCGTTCCACGATTCCACTTCGAAATGGTATTCCGGTATAGGGATTATAAGCATGCATCGGGATCTGAACCATCCGGAATTCTTCAAAAGAATAATAACAGATTTTTCCTCTGAGTTGGAGACCTGCAAAGATGGCTAAATCTTTTTTTACAGTTCCCTTTGGAAGTTTCAAATAAGGAATTCCAGCCAAACTTACACACCAAATTTTATCTAAATCCAATGGAATATTTTCTGTTTCATTTTTTATAAAAACATACTGAATCTGGGTTAAAAAAGTCTGCGGATTAGTCGCCAAATTGGTTTTCAATTCATCCCAGCTGTAATCTGGTGTATTCGATTGAAATGCTTCAAAACTCAGATACACACCATCTTTGAACTGATAATTTTTGGTCAAAATCAAGCTATCCACTTGAGCTGAAACTCCAAAAGTAAAGAAGGTAAATAAACTTAATGTCAGGATTTTTAAACCCATATTTTTAAACACTATTTTGTTAATTTTTGAAAAACATCTTCCACGCTGCTGACTTCCTTTTTCATTTCAATGATTGTCAATTTATTATCTACAGCAAAATGAAAAATGTTCGCCCGAATATCATCATTAAGGCCTGTTGAAAGTTCCCATTTTCGGTCATTTTTTGCTTTGACCTTTTTCACTTTTGGTATTTTTGACAACAATTTCTCATTTGCTTTTTCAACAAATTCTACGGTTATAATCGACTCTCCTTTCACGATGTTTTGCAAAGCATCAATGGAATCGTCAGCAACGATTTTTCCTTTGTTGATGATCAAAACCCGGTCGCAAATTGCCTGAACTTCCTGCATAATGTGTGTTGAAAAAACAACGGTCTTCTCTTTTCCCAATTTTTTGATTAGGTTTCGAATCTCGATCAGTTGGTTTGGATCTAAGCCAGAGGTTGGTTCATCTAATATTAAAACTTCAGGGTCGTGCAACATTGCCTGAGCCAATCCGACGCGTTGCCGATACCCTTTTGAAAGCGCATTGATTTGTTTTTTTTGTTCTCTTTCCAGACCGGTCATTTCGATCATTTCATTCACCCGGCTTTTTTTGTTGGAAACTTTGTGCAGGCCCGCCACGAATTCCAGATATTCTTTAACATACATGTCTTTATAAAGCGGATTGTGCTCGGGAAGGTATCCGATTCTCCGCCTGACTTCCATGGAATTTTCCGTTGTATTAAAGCCGCAAACTTCAGCGGTTCCGGAGGTTTGTGGAATAAAACAAGTGATTATTTTCATAGTCGTTGTTTTCCCTGCACCGTTGGGTCCCAAAAAACCTAGGACCTCGCCTTTCATTGCTTCAAAAGTCACCGCATCAACTGCATGTTGCTCCCCATAAACTTTTGTTAAGTTTTCAACTTTTATAGACATTTGCCAATCGACTTTTTTATAAAAAGACTTTAAAAAGAAATCACTATTTTAAAAATCAGTTTTCTAAAGATTTGTTCGCAAAACTACTAAATTTCGAAACGATGCCCAAAAGTTGGTGTGCTTCCTTCAAGACTGTTTGAAAACGTCTAATTCTATGAGTTTGTTTTATACAATAAAAGCAGCTTTCCACACACTTTGAGTAGCTATTCATCAAGTTGAAATTCATCCTTTAAATAATTGTTAAAATTGTCTTGCTTAAAACATATTTATGGATCAGCAACAACTTGGAGCATCAAAAAGAGTTTATTATTTTACACAAAAGTTGTATCACTTTCTTAACCAACCTATTTTCATTATGAAAAATCATTTGAGCCTATTCATTTTTTGTGGAATTTTCTTTTTTAATTCCTGTAGCAATTCAAACCAAAACCAGGAAACGGTCAATGAACAATCCGATTCAACAGTTTTGATTGCTTCGAATGATCAAAACCCAACTCCTGATACCCCCGATCCTGAAAATAAAATAGAGGATAAAAAGGATAATCAGAAAGTAGAGATTGAAACTCCAAAAAAATCTGAGATTAAAAAAATAGAAAAAGAAGTCACTGGAATTCAGATCCAACAAGATGCTCCTAAAAAAATAAAAAAAGGAGAAATTCAAATCTCAAAATCATTTGCCAGTAGCGAGAAAACCGTAGCGATTCAAAATAATAACGAACCAAAAACAAAGAGTGAGGAATCAGTTGCAAATCAAAAAGAACAAAAACTCCAAACTTCAAACTACAAACCTAAAACTTCAAACCACAAACTTCAAACTTCAAATAAACCTCCTTTCAACCATGACAAATGGGATCGATTGCTTCGGAAATATGTGAGTGCCGCTGGAAAAGTAAATTACAAAGGCATAAAAACAGACAAGGCTACACTCGAATCCTATCTCAAAGAACTAGAAGAAAATCCGATTCAGGACAACTGGTCTAAAGCGAAAAAAATGGCTTATTGGATCAACGCCTACAATGCTTTTACGGTTAAAATGATCGTTGACAATTATCCGGTTTCAAGCATCACCAAATTGCATGGCGGAAAACCCTGGGATTATAAATGGATAAAGCTGAACGGCCAAACTTATAATCTGAACAACATCGAAAATGATATTTTAAGGCCGGTTTACAAGGATTCCCGGATTCACTTTGCAGTGAATTGTGCGGCTCAATCCTGCCCTCCGCTTTTAAATCAGGCGTGGACGGAAAGTAACCTCAATCAATTGATGGACAAACAAGCTATTGCATTTATCAATAACCCAAAATTCAATACTATTAAAAAAAGTGAAGTTGAAATTTCTAAGATTTTTGAATGGTACGCAGTTGATTTTGGAATTATCATTGATTATTTGAATAAATATTCAAACACCAAAATTGACAGAAACGCAAAAGTTAAATACAAGGAATACGATTGGAACTTGAATGAATAAGCGGGAGGATTTTATATTTGTATAAAATCCAAATTCATTGTGGTAAAAATTTCAGCTTGCATTTCAACTTTTTTCCTTTTTTTCTGTAGTTGTAGCAGCAATACCTCCAATTCTGAAGAGGAACTGACTACCCAATTTGTGGAAACCACTCACCATCTTTTAATATTCAAAAAGGAGCAAAAGCTGGAAATTTGGAATATAGGAACTAAAAATACTTTGGTTGTTGATTTCCAATTAAAAAATCTGCAACAGCTCCCCATCGGTCAATTTGATTTGATATTTAATAAAAAAGAAAAAACGATCCAGATAGACTTTCCCAATAAATTTTATAAAAACAAATCTTATTCAATTTATTCAAAACAGGATTTTACTTTAGGAATTGATGATTTATCTGAGCAATTTTTCAAAAAGATGCAAAATGTTCAATTATCCCAAATTCTTATTTTCCCAAATGACAATCGAACTTCAGGCGATTTAATCCCTTGCTTTGCTTGTCCGCATTGGATGGCAGAACTTTATGCTTTTTTGAACCTTAAAAAGAAAGAATACTTTTGAAAATTTTGAATAAAAAAACAATAAAAATTACTGTGTTAGATGGTTATACGCTGAATCCTGGTGATTTGAGTTGGACCGAAATTGAAAAACTGGGTGAAACAAAAATTTTTGATCGGACTGAAACAAAACTAACCATTCAAAGAAGTATTGATGCTGACATTCTGGTTGTGAACAAACACATTATTGATGAGCAGATGCTTTCACAATTACCTAATCTAAAATGCATTTGTGTTACTGCTACGGGTTTCAATAACATAGATATCAAGGCTGCCGCTAAAAGAAATATCCCCGTTTGTAATGTGAGCGGATATGGCTCTGCTTCTGTTGCTCAACATGTTTTTGCGTTGATCCTGGAATTGTCCAATCATGTCGGAAATTATAATAAAAGTGTTAAAAATGGCGATTGGAGCAAGGTCACTGATTTCACTTATTACCTTGCTCCAATTATAGGCCTGGCCGGAAAAACTTTGGGAATTTACGGCTTTGGAAAGATTGGTCAAAAGGTCGCTGATATTGCGCTGGCTTTTGACATGAAAGTGCTTGCTACTCATAAACATCCAGATCGAGATGCAAAAAAGAACGTGCAATTTGTTCCTTTGGAAACCCTCTTTTCTAAAAGTGATGTAATTACGCTCCATGCGCCTTTAAACCCTGATAATGAAAAGATTGTAAATAAAAATTCATTGAAAACAATGAAAGCTTCAGCATTTCTGATCAATACAGGAAGAGGAGGTTTGATCGATGAAGCTGATTTAAAAATTGCATTGGAAAACAAATGGCTGGCCGGTGCCGGTCTTGATGTTCTGGAAAAGGAACCACCTCTTTCAAACCATATATTTTTTGAAGTGGAAAACTGCATTATCACTCCTCACATGGCTTGGGCGAATATCGATTCCCGATCAAATTTGCTGAATCTCACCGCAAAAAACATTCAGGCTTTTTTGGAAGGAAAACCAATAAATGTGGTCAATGGAATTAAAAAACCCTCTTAGTTATATTTTCCAAGAGGGTTTTATTTTTAAAAATCTTAAAATTTCTAAAGCGCAGGAATCCGCAAAACCTGTCCCGGATAAATCAAATTCGGATCTTTAAGCATTGGTTTGTTTGCTTCGAAAATGATCTTGTATTTCTTAGCATCGCCGTAATATGCTTTTGAAATTTTGGATAAGCTGTCGCCGCGTTTTACGGTATGAAATTGAGCTTCCGGCTCAGGATTGGTTACGGATATTCGATCATCAACTTTAGCTATTCCGGAAACATTTCCGATTGCAAGAATTACTTTTTCTTTATCGGCTTGAGTTTTGGTTTGACCATAAACCGTAACTTTTTCGCCGTTTAGATCCATAGAAAGATTTTCAACTTTTATTCCCAAACTTTTTACGATTCCGTTCAAAAGAATCAGCTTTTGTTTGTTAAGAATTTCTTCCTCAAGTTTTATAGTCTCGGGAGTTTTGATCGTTTTTGCATTCTTTTTGGTCAGTGCTTTAGATCCGGCATTTTTTAAAAATTCAAATAATCCCATATTTTATTTTTTTGATGCTTGATATAAATGATGATGAAAATAGTATTGTTTTCCCAATTTCGCAAAGTTACTAAAAAGCCTTTATCCCAAATAATATTAACCCAGCTTTCATAATTAAAACACACCGCTTTTATTTTTCAAATTACAACTTGGTTAATAGATCATGTCACAATTTTAAAGCGATATAAAATGCAACAAAAGAAACAGAAAGCCGTCTAAACATTGCAGGTATTCAGATGAAAGTATTCTGAAAATCAAGCTCCGATACGATCATGTTCTATATAAAATGGTTGTCGTTCAACATTTTACAATTTATAAAAAATAATATGTATTTTAATTGAAAAAGCCACTCTATCCGGCTACAATTCCTGATATAATATTTAAACAAAAGCAGCAATTTTAAATTAAAACGGTTATATTTGCGGAGTTTTTTCAAACACATTTTCTAACATTAACAAAAGTAATTAATTACGATGGCGGGGAAAGGTATTATTAAGTTTTTTCTTGTGGTGGTAACTCTTTTTTGTGCTTTGCAATATT
The DNA here is from genome assembly GCA_965220465.1 of Saprospiraceae bacterium. Classification (GTDB taxonomy): domain Bacteria; phylum Bacteroidota; class Bacteroidia; order Chitinophagales; family Saprospiraceae; genus JAHDHW01. The sequence goes on from CBDCPZ010000021.1 coordinate 54,806, forward strand.
TCTACATGTATCCGACTTATGGTGTAGAAAAAAATGCAACAGAATATGCTACTACAAAAGCAGCCAACGCTTCTGAAGATAAGAAAGCCGAAGTCTTTAAAGTTGCTGAAACTCGGTATCTGGATTCAATGTCCAGTGAGGTTATTTTCAGAATTCCAATGATAAAAAATTATACTTACAATGATCTCAAATCAGCACAGTTAGCGCTTGGCCTTGACTTGAAAGGTGGAATGAGTGTTGTTTTGCAGGTAGATTTAAGAGAATTAATTCAGGTACTTTCAGATGATAGTCAACGATTAACTTTCAAAAATGCGCTGGACAAAGCAAGCGCAGCTCAACAAAGCTCTCAAACGGATTATGTCACTTTGTTTGCTGATGCTTTCAAAGAAGAAGCTCAGGGGAAAGAAAAGCTTGCTGACATTTTTTCAAGAGGTGTTTTAAGAGAAGAAATTGACTTTGAGACTTCTGATGATAAAGTTGAAGCATTGCTACGTCAAAAAGCAAACGAAACAGTATCGCTTACTTATGAAAGATTGAAAGATCGTATAGATGAGCTTGGAGTTGTTCAACCAAACGTTTCGCTGGATGCAGCCCGAGACTTGATCATTGTGGAATTGCCAGGAATTACCAACCCAAAACGTGCACGAGATTTTCTACAATCGACTGCAAAACTTGAATTTTGGGATGTTTATCGAATAAGTGATTCAGGAGTACTCGAAGCATTTTTGGCAGCAGATGATAAACTAGCTAAAATTTTGGGTGATGAACCAGCGGAAGAAGTTGAAAAAATTACTCCAACAAGAATAGACACGTCATTTGTTCAAGATTCATTAGGAAACGATACCGATCAAATCGCAAGCATTGATACTATTAAAATTGAAGATTTTCAAGACCCTTTAGCAAAACAGGGGCCTTTATTATCCGTTTTGCAATTGAATGCTACATCGGGAGGACAGGCTTTGATGCCTTTGTCGGTAATGGGGATTGCTAAAAAGAATCAAAAAATTGTTATTGACAGTTTTCTTGCAACTCCTGCTGTTAAAGTTTTATTCCCACGTGATCTTGAATTCCGATGGGCTTTAAAAGCTGCAGATTATGGAGAAGAGTCAACTATCGTAACAGATGATAGTTATGAGCTTTATGCTATAAAGAAAGTACGAGGTAAAGAAACTGCTCCTTTAGAAGGAGACCATGTGACTAATGCTACGGCTTCTCCTGATCCACAGGGTGGTGAAATTCAAGTTTCTTTAAGAATGGATGGAACTGGTGCTAAGATTTGGGGAGAGATGACTACTAAAGCTTACAATGATGGACAACGAGAGATTGCGATCGTTTTAGATGATAAAGTTGTTTCTGCTCCTGGTCTTCGAAATGGACCTATTTTAGGAGGTAACTCTTCCATCACCGGAGGATTCACCATGCAGGAAGCAGAAGATTTAGCTAAAATATTACAGATTGGAAAACTTCCTGCGAAAACCCAAATTATCCAGGAATCTTTAGTTGGACCTTCTTTGGGTGTTGAAAATATTAACAGTAGTATTAATTCACTCTTGATTGGTTTTGGAATTGTATTAGTATTTATGGCTTTTTACTACAGTTCTGCGGGAATTGTATCTATTCTAGCTTTATTCCTAAACCTGTTTTTCATTTTTGGATCATTAGCCTCTTTAGGTACAGTTCTTACTCTACCAGGTATTGCCGGTATCGTTTTGACGATTGGTATGGCCGTCGATGCTAACGTAATCATTTATGAAAGAATAAGGGAAGAGTTGAGGGAAGGTAAAACATTGTTGATGGCTATCCGAGATGGTTTCCAAAATTCCTACTCAGCCATTATTGATGCCAACGTGACCACTATTTTGGTCGCTGCTGTATTGGCTTATTTTGGTATGGGACCAATTAAAGGATTTGCCGTTGTTTTGATTATCGGTGTAATTTCTTCGCTTTTCACTGCAGTATTAATTGGACGATTGATGATTGATTGGTGGACAGGCAAGGATCGAAACCTTAGTTTTTGGACAGGCATTTCAAAAGGAGCCTTTTCAAATATGAGCATTGATTGGCTTGGCAAACGAAAAATGGCTTATATATTTTCATCTGTATTTATCCTAATTGGAATTGGGTCTTTCTTTACGAAAGGATTCGAATTAGGAGTTGACTTTAAAGGAGGATATTCCTACAATGTTCAATTTGATGCAAATCAAACCGTTGACGCTCAGGTTTTACGTGACGAATTAACCGCTTCTTTTGGCTCTGCTCCTGTGGTGAAAGCAGTAAGTACTGGTAATGCTTTTAATGTAACTACCAGTTATCTGATCACTGAAAATAATGACGATACCGATGAAAAGGTAATGGATAAATTATTCGAAGGTGTGAATGCCGCCGTTGGAGGATCTTTGAATAGAGCTCATTTTGAAAACCCCGATACTGATGGCACACACATTACTCAATCCAGTAAGGTAGGACCAACGATCGCTGGAGATATCAAGAGATCTTCTGTTTATGCGACAATATTTGCCTTACTATTTATATTCTTATACATTTTTGCAAGGTTTAACAAATGGCAATACAGTCTTGGAGCCGTTGCAGCATTATTTCATGATGTTCTATTTGTATTGAGTGTATTTTCATTACTCTATGGAGTTCTACCTTTTTCAATGGAAATAGATCAGGCGTTCATTGCTGCAATCTTAACGGTCATCGGATATTCAATCAATGATACGGTTGTTGTATTTGATAGGATTAGGGAATTCATGAATGCTTATTCTAAGCGCACCAAGACAGAAGTGATCAATATGGCTGTTAACAGTACTGTAAGTCGTACAATTATTACTTCCTTGACTACCCTATTCGTTGTCTTGATTTTGTTTTTGTTTGGAGGTGGTAGTATAAAAGGATTTGCATTTGCCTTATTGGTTGGTATTATTGTAGGTACCTATTCTTCCATTTTTATTGCAACTCCTGTAATGTCCGATCTTACAGGTGAATTAAAACCAAAAGAGTCTAAAAAGAAAAGTTTTTCAAAAGCAGCTAATGTTTAATTGAAAAACAAAAGCCTATAAATAAAAAAGCTGTCAGAAAATATTCTGGCAGCTTTTTTTGTTTTTCTTAACTTTCTGGCATGCTTCTTGAAATCTATTAAGTAAGTTTTGGTTAAAAAATTGTAAGATTCGTTTCCTAAGTCCGTGTCCTCAAACCCGGACTTTTTTTTTGCCCACAACTCAAATATCTGGCTTCCCTTTTTCTATTCTCAACCACTTCATTTTTTGTTTTTCTTAACTTTCTGGCACACTTCTTGAAAACTATTAAGTAAGTTTTGGTTAAAAAATTGTAAGATTCGTTTCCTAAGTCCGTGTCCTCAAACCCGGACTTTTTTTTTGCCCGTAACTCAAATATCTGTCTTCCCGTTTTTCTATTCTCAACCACTTCATTTTTTGTTTTTCTTAACTTTCTGGCACACTTCTTGAAATCTATTAAATAAGTTTTGGTTAAAAAATTGTAAGATTCGTTTCCTAAGTCCGTGTCCTCAAACCCGGACTTTTTTTTTGCCCGTAACTCAAAACAAATGCTTCCCTTTTTCTATTCTCAACCACTTCATTTTTTGTTTTTCTTAACTTTCTGGCACACTTCTTGAAAACTATTAAATAAGTTTTGGTTAAAAAATTGTAAGATTCGTTTCCTAAGTCCGTGTCCTCAAACCCGGACTTTTTTTTTGCCCAATATCAAGCTTTCCTTGCTGTTAAAAAATACGCAACAAAGAAATATACATCGGCGTTAAATTTTTGTAGCTTTCATTTTCAAAAATTTTCATTCAAATATCTTTTGAATAACCATTTTCTAAAAGAGCCGGTATGAACAAAATACTATATCCTTTCCTCGCTTTTCTTATAATCGCCGGATGCAATTTCACCCAAAAGATTACAGATGGCCCGACGGCTGTTGAACGCAAACAATATAATGTTGCAATAGAATTGCTCAGCAAAGAATATAAAAAATCAAAGAGCAGAGTTGAAAAAGGAAAAATTGCTTTTCTAATGGGGGAATCATATAAAAATATAAATAAAAGCAAACAATCAATTGATTGGTATCTTATTGCCTATGAAAATTCTTATGGAGTTGATGCTTTGAAAGAATATGCTTTTGCCCTCAAACGGAATGAGCAATATACTGAAGCCATGCAGGCTTTTAAAAATCTGGGTATTGAAATTGGCAGCCCATACGAATATCGCCGCGAAATAACAGCGTGCAAACAAGCTTTGAACTGGAAAGAAGAAGGAAATAATGCGATATACACCGTTAAGCTAGCAAACTTTAATACTTCAAATGCAGATTATTCTCCGACTTTGTACCAGGATGACCAATTGGTTTTTACTTCTGACCGCAGCAACAGTTTGGGTGATGATAAATACAATTGGACGGGAAATAATTTCTCGGACCTTTTTATTGTTAATACCAAATCAAACGAAGTTGAAGCTTTTCAGGAACCTATCAACAGTATTAATAACGAAGGAACGGTCTGTTTCAGCAAAGGTTTTACAGAAATGTATTTCACCCGCTGCTTTAATGATGACAAAAAAGCGGACAATTACTGCTCTATTATGATGAGCCAATATCAAAATAGTAGCTGGGCAGTTCCTCAAAAAATTAATTTCTTTGAGGAAGAGAATGTTAATTACGGTGATCCGACGATCTCAGCTGATGGAAATATTATGTATTTTTCAGCAAATCATCCGGAAGGATGGGGAGGTCATGACATTTATACGGCTAAGCGTAAAGACGAAGGTTGGGGTGAACCTCAATTGATGGGTCGAACAATAAATACCGTTGGCAATGAACGCTTCCCTTTTATTGATAAAGACACTTTATATTTTTCGTCTGATTTCCACACCGGACTAGGAGGTCTGGACATTTTTAAAACATACAAACTTAGTCAAACCACCTGGAGTTCAGTAGAAAATTTAAAAGGACCTATCAATTCCGGAAATGATGAATTTGGATTTGTGATTGATTATAATGCCCAACAAGATCGTGACATTATCCAAAAAGGATATTTTGCTTCTAAACGGGAAGATGGCCTTGGTAATGATGATATTTATATTTTTGAAAAAAGAGTTCTTCCTCCCCCGCCACCGATTGATACCAGCATTCCTATTGAATATAAAATGTTGTTAGATGTTTATATTCTAGAAAAAATTTATAAAATCCCGGGAGATCCAAACAGCCCCGTTTTAGGGCGTAAACCATTGCAAGATGCTAAGCTTGATGTGGCTTTTGGAGTTAAAAAGAAAAATTTTACAATTGATGAAGAAGGTTTTATAACGATTGAATTAGAAGAAGAACGAGATTACACGTTCATTGCTTCAAAAGAGAATTATCTTAAAAACAATGAAAAATTTTCATCCAAAGGAATCGGAAAAGATCCCAATAATCCAATTTTAAAGTTTGAAATTGAAATCGTTTTAGATAAAATTTACAGAAACAAAGAAATCACGCTGGAAAATATTTACTACGATTTTGATAAATGGGACATCAGAAAGGATGCGCAGCCTACTCTTAATAAACTGGCAACTACCCTGCTTCAAAATCCGGAAATCAATATTGAACTGGCTTCTCACACAGATTGCCGCGGGAACGCCCGTTACAACGAAGAACTTTCACAAAAAAGAGCCCAATCCGCTGTAAATTATTTAATTTCAAAAGGAGTTTCAGCAGAAAGGTTAGGCGCAAAAGGTTATGGTGAAAACCAATTATCAGTCGATTGTGTTTGCGCAAGATGTTTGGAAGCAGAGCATCAGGAAAACAGACGGACGACTTTTAAAATTATTGAATAGCTATTTTTTATAAAAAAGGCGGTATGTTTTAAAAACATACCGCCTTTTTTTCATTGTAAAAGATGCTAATTTCTGATAATTTTAATCAACCGGTTAAAATCTTTATGATCAAACCGGACAAAATAGATTCCGGAAGGATAAGCGTATAAGGACATTTGCCCGGTTAAAACGCCATTGTAATTGGCCAATCTGCCTCGTTGGACTATTTTTCCAAGTTCATCAATAATTTCTACTTTAAGTGTACTCAAATTTTCAAACCCTTCTATTTGAATTTGAAAAACACCATCCGTTGGATTAGGATAAATTTTAGTCGATTTTCCAAATACAGTTTTGCTAATGCCAACCATCAAATCAACAGTAACTTGCATCGTAAGCAAACAACCTAAACTATCTTGAACGACCACTTCGTAATCGCCTGGACCAATATCATTAAATACATTTTCGTCTTGAAAAGTTGCTCCTCCATCTACGCTATAACTAAATGGTGAATTTCCATTCGTAACTTGAATTGTGATTGAACCATCTTTTATTTCTTCAGAAGTCGCATCTTCAACTGTTACCGAAAATTCCAGTGTACAGGTTGCTACTTCTATTTCCAACTCATAAGTACATTGATTTGCATCGGAAACTACGACATTATAAATGCCACCTGGAAGGCCACTAAATAAGGGGTTACTTTGAAAAACATTTCCGCCATCATTACTATATTGGAAGGGAGGAGTGCCATTTGAAGGAACAATATTTATTACTCCATCATTTGCACCAGACTCACTTTCGTTCATCGCAAAAGCCTCCGCGCTCAGACTACACACAAATGGAACACAAAATTCATTGGTTTCGATAAATCCAAAATTAGGAATGAGTAAAGAAGCCAGTACGACTCCGTTTCCATCACTTATCGTATAATCCCCTTCAACTCCAAAAAACTGGATCCCGTCGCCGGCAGAGTCAAAAATCACGAAAGAATAACACCCATCTGCAAGGCACCAACTTTCCTCATACAATGTTTGATTTGAACCATAAGGGCCTCCTGAAAATATCACCGTACCAAGTTCATCTCTAAGCTCCCAGGTTGTTTCGTAAGGATAATTATCTGTAATCAATTCAAATAGAACAGAACCTCCCTCGGTAACCGCTTCAAAATTTCGGCTCAAAGTATCATTTTCCATATCCTCATCTACGATTCCATTCGGAGAATCGGAGAATACGAGAAATGAATTTGTCCCGTTACTCAAAGGATCAAGCAAAAAGTAAATGGTATCAGATTCTCCATTTAAAAGACTACCCGTCCAATCGTATATAGTAGCCCCTGTCGCATTTAAGTCCCAGTTTATATTCACTTCTGTGAGTTTTTCAAAACCAATATTTGTCAAAACCACTCCAACGTTTTTAGTGGTGTCACAAATCGTTTCATCCAACCCTAAAAACTTGGTAATGGCCGCATCATATCGGGTAGTTTTGGAAACTATTCTTCGAAGCGTATCATTTAAAATATTTTCATCATTTAATAAAGTGGTGAAAATTTTGAAATCATAATCTCCAATGACCGACATATCAACAGTTGGAGTAAACGTATGGTAATAAACACTATCTGGTTCTAATATCACGGAAACGGTATCAATTACCGCAGGATTTTCTTCAAAAACAAATCCTATTTCGAATTCAGATTGTGTTTCCAATCCAAAGTTTTTTATCGCAACCTGAACAGGTTCGCTAACGGTAAGGAAGGCTGAATTTTGAGGGGTAATCAATTCCAATGGTCCGATATCTATGGTATCTCTTCTTAAAAGAAAGGAAACAATTTTTGTCCCCCAAATTCCATCATTTTTCATATATTCACCTGTAAACCAAAAAGTTCGGCCATCATTTTCATCAACAGTCATCATCGAATAATCCCCCCATCGGCTACCCGGATTAAAGCTCAATCCGGTCGCAAACTCATATTCATCGACAGTCATTTCTCCAAGAGGGTCACTAAATCTTCTTCCGGTATACATCAACGAAAGATTTTTATCTGGTCCCATAACAGAATAGGCCAAACCGATATTTCCAGCGGCATCGATTGCAATACTCCCCATAAACCGATGATTGTTGTCCGGTGACAGAGTTCCTTCCTGATAAATTTCCCATTGACCACCGAAAGGCTTCCGAAGTTCATACCATCTAACACCTGCCAGATTATTTCCATCTGCATTGACGACAAAATTCAACACCATGGATTCATGGCTTCCAAAATTGCGATAATTAACCCTATGCATCAATACTTGTTGTAAAGCTGAAACCAGGTTGCCGTTTGACTGAGCTAAACAATTAAATATATCGCCTTGACAAACTTCACTATCAAAGGGAGTGGTTGGTAATTCGATTGGGCCGGTTACGGTTGAATTGTTTGCATTGTCCCAGTCAACTAAAATTTCCCAAACTTCCAACTTATCAACTCCTCCATCCCAAGCATCATCATACATTCTTACAACATATTGCGGACTGCCCGGAGGCGGTGGATTCATAGCTCCATCCCAATCTGCAGCAGTTGCTACTTGAAAAGCGGTACCTGTTCCATCATTAAACTTTGGAACGCCTAATCTTTGCATACTGACACTAGATTCGCCATTGAGCATTGCTTCACGATCTAATGCGTATACAGGGATATTATTATCTGCCAATTCGTTTGTTGTAATATAATAGGCATTATGCCAAATTCCATATTTCGGGTAATCAGGAAGATCGACAGGTGATTGAAATTCATAGGCGTAAAAACTACCAAAAGGATCATTGGTTTCAGAAACAGCAACCAACATGGTACTAAAATCAGTCGCAAGTTCAGAAAACAACCACCGGTCTGCTCCTTGATCGTACAACACCACCGGATCTCCCAAACCTGATAGGCCAAAATCTTCCCATAAAGTATTGAAACTTGCAGGCCCGTAAAGCAAATTACCTTCTTTATCAAAAATCTTAAATACGGAACCGCCTCCGTTGGTTACTTGAATATAATGCTCCGGGCTTACATCTCCATTTGTATCAGGAGGCGAAATTTGTTGAGCTTCATTGGCATTAATTCCTTCAATGTTAATAATTGGTTCGACCGGAAAAGCGTTGCTGGTAAAGCCAGCTAATTGACGCAATGGATCCATTCCCTGTGGTAGTGCTGATGGATTGTTTTTTTCCATCAAAGTATTGTTTTTGAAGTTTTCGGGAGCTTTGGGATAGTTCTTCTTTTTGGTTTGTTTCTTAATGTTATTATTTGGCGGAGCAACGGCAGATTTATCATGAAGAGGTGTCGTCTTTCCTAAATATCTAACTTCTGAAGTTTGCGCACCCGTGTAGATTTCAGTTTGTGCAAACAGGTTTGAGGTAAAAAAAGTGAATATTATTAATACCAGTAGTTTGTGGAATGTTGTGATCATAGAAAAAGAGTTGATAAAAGTTAAAATGCCATAAAAATTAAGTCCGGTAATTACGTTTAAGCTAATGTCTTAAAATTAGGAAAATATGCGACGATCATCTGCTATAAAGCTCGCAAATCAATTTGTAATTTGTCACTTTATTGTCTTTATGACCAGAAATAACCGGAACGATACTTATTAAGGAGTGTTGATAAAATAAATTTACATTTTTGACTTATCTTTTTTCCGTCTAACTTCGTTAAAAATACTCGCCGTAGCTAAGGCTACGTCTGTGTTTTTTGCCTCGTTATTCAAAAAAAATATTAACCCAAATTCTATACTTTATTTAATCATCATTCCTAAAGCAAGTTGCGAACCAACTTGCAATGGATGAATGATGAATCCTACCTCAAAACGTATTTGTTAATTCTTGATATTTCATTTATCATGAATTTGCAGAACTTATCGCGAATTTTAATCTATGAAAATGATTTTTTGGGTGAAGCTTTGTTTGTCGTCTATGGTTAATTTTAAAAAATAAACCCCAGCAACATAATTTGAAAAATTGATTTTTTGGTAAAACGAAATTCCATCGCTTTCAAAATAGAAAATCCGTTTTCCCAAAATCGAGTAAACTTCAACTTTTAAAGCAACTTGTTTTGAAAATTCCATTTCAAGCTGAGAATAGGAGTTTGTTGGGTTAGGAAATAATTTAAAAGTTTCAATCAAGTTTATTTGATTTATTTCCGTTAAAAATCCAACTTCAACAGTTGTAACTGAAGTACATCCTCTGAAATCAGTAACCGTTACCTCATAAGTTCCTGTCATTAAGTCAACCGCCGTAGAATCCGTCTGAGAAGCTGCATTGTCATCCCACAAATAGGAATATGGAGGCGTACCACCAATTGGAATTACGGTTGCGGTTCCATCAGAAAAACCAAGCGTTTCAGGAGTAGAATTTGTGTTTAAATCAAGATCATCAAGCGGGCTTTCAACAAAAAATTCGGCGGAGTTTAAAAAACAACCATTTACATCAGTAATCGTGCAATCAAAAGAGCCTTCCCCCAAATTTTCAATTATTGATGTGCTATCTCCGTTATTCCAATTATAGGAATACAATGGCGTTCCACCACTTAAATAAAGAGAGATACTTCCTGTAGAATCGTTGCAATAAAAATTATCAATAATCAATGTGCTATCAATTGTGAGTGGAAATTCCGGTTCCATGATTTCAACAGAAATTTCTTCAGTAATACAATTATTTGCATCGGTTACCTGGCAAGTATATATCCCTCCGGAAAGTTGGGTGATCATCGCCATTGTTGCCCCCGTGTTCCAATCAAAACTGTAAGGAGCAACTCCTCCGTTTACATCAAGAGAAATACTTCCATTTTGAAAACCGAAACAAGGAACATCGATTTTAGACAATACGGAAACAGAAATATTGCTGCTCGGGCCAAATATTTGAAAAGGATTGCTGTTTTCCTTTGAGCAGCCATTGCTATCGGTAATCGTAACGGAATAACTCCCGGAAGGAAGATTTGATATATTTTGGGTAGTATCGCCATTGCTCCACAAAAAGTGATAAGGACTCGTACCTCCATTAATTTCAAGTGTGAGAAAGCCATTATTAGAATCAAAACAATCATTATGGCCAAAATCTGTCAGATAAAATTGAAGCTCATCGGGTTCGTAAACTTCAATAAAAGAGGATATGCCGACACAGCCATTAGCATCGGTAACGGTCACATTGTAAAAACCTCCTGACAAATTTGGGTTGACAGATGTAATAACGCCATTGCTCCAATTGTATTGAAAGGGAGCTGTTCCGCCACTCATTGAAATGGAAAGGCTGCCATCACTCGCTTCATGGCAGGATACACTGTCAATAATATTGGGTTCAACTAATAAACCATCATTTAACTGCTCAACATTTATCGAAGAAAGAATGGCTTGGCAACCATTGAAATCTGTAACGGTAATTGCATAATATCCTGATGGAATTTCAATTAAATTTTGTGTCGAATCTCCTGTATTCCACTGATATTCAAAAGGGTATATCCCTCCGGAAACTTCAATTTCAATACTTCCTTCATCAATACCGGAACAACCTACATTTATTATTGATTCTACATTAATTTCAATATTTGCAGGTTCATCAATGGTAATAATTTCGGTAGAAGCGACACAGTTATTTTCATCCTGAACAGTTAGCTGGAAGAGCCCCGAAGGCACATTAGCAAGGTCTTCCGTGGTTGCTCCATTATTCCAACTAAAAATATATGAGCCAGTTCCGCCATCAATCTGAACGTCAATACTTCCATTTTCAAAACCATTACAATTAGGCATTTCAACGGAATTCACTTCAATGTTTAAAGGTTCCGGTTCAATAATCGTAAAAGTGTCGGTATAAGAAAGACACCCATTAGCATCAGTAATCGTTGCATAATAATCCCCAGGGTTTAAATTCTCAATATCTTCTGTTTCATCACCGTTGTTCCAATTAAAATCATATGGAAATAATCCACCAGTAGTGGAAAGGTAAATACTACCATTTGAATATGAATTGCAACTGACATTGTTGATTTGATCTGAAATCGCTTGAAAAGAAGTGTTTTCAACAATTAAAAAGGTATCCGATTCAATTGTGCAACCATTCATATCAGTAACCGTCAATTGATAATTTCCTGCTTCCAGATTGTTTAAGTCCTCAACAATCTCAGCATTATTCCAATAATAAGAATACGGACCGGTTCCTCCATTGATGGAAACATCAATAACTCCGTTGGCAACGCCATCGCAAAAAGAGTTTTGAATCGCATCAAGATTGACAGTCATAATTGAGGGAGCAACTAACTCGATATTGTTAATGTAGGTTTCACAATTATTGGTATCGGTCACTGTCAAACTATACATTCCTTCTTCCAGATTGTCGATATCTTCCGTATCAGCTCCATTACTCCATTCGTATTGATAAGGAAATGTTCCGCCAAAAATTTCGATATCAATCGAACCATCAGATAAATTATTGCAGGAAGGGGCTTGAAGCATTGAAATATTATAAGAAAGAATATCTGGTTCCGTTATTGAAATAGGTGACGATTCAAAAACACATCCGTTGGCATCGGTGACCGAAACCTCATATTCTCCTAAACTTAATTGATAGATATCTTCCGAAACAGCATTATTGTTCCACAAAAATTCATAGGGTTCAGTTCCACCGGTAATTAAAATGTCAATTCCACCATTAATTCCCTCATAACATGCTGGTGTAAGGAGCTCAATAATTTCAAGTTGGAGTGCCTGAGGTTCATCAACAGTTATACTCGATGAATTAAAAACACAACCATTAATATCAGTTAAACTAAATGAATAGTCTCCGGCAACCAGATCATTTATTTGCTCCCCAGTCCCGCTATTGTTCCAGGTAATTGTATAAGGAGGAGTTCCTCCAAAAACATCTATTTCAATCGATCCATCATTAAAACCAAAACAACTGGCGTCAGAAATGGAAGGTATAAAACTGAACGTATCTGGTTCTTCTATTTCTATATCAGAAATGACGTTGGTACAAATACCATCCGTAATGGTAACACTGTAAATTCCAGCCGACACATTGGTAATATCTTCAGATGTTGAATTATCACTCCATAAAAAAGTAGGCGCATTACCACTTACAGAAATATCAATCGAACCATCTAATTGTCCAATGCAGCTTACATCAGTTATAATAATATTAGTATCAACAGTCGCTGAAGGTCCGTTGACAATCACAATCGGAATCGTCATTTGACAATCTAAATCATACGGATCGCTATCTGAAATATGGATATTGTAGGCACCTTGCTCTAAGTTTTGAATATTGTAACTTCCATTTATTCCGGAAGCTGTTCCACTAACTGGTCCGCTCCATGTAATTTGATAAGGCGGAATGCCATCAATCGGGGTAACGGTAATCATTCCGTCGCTGCCTCCACAAGTAGTCACCTCAAACGAACTGGTTGAAGCACTTGTAATACTTTCAACCGTTTCAATAAAAACAGTATCAACGAAACTGCAACCATTGTCATCGGTAATAGAAAGCCAGACAGTCTGAGTCGAGCCTGCCAAACCTGCTGGAAAAGCAGCAATTGTATTTGTTGAACCATTGTTCCATTCATACGAAAACGGTGGTAAACCACCTCCCAGATAAAAAGAGTTCAGGACTTTTGAGCCGTTTTTACAAATTTTGGAAGTATCCGGTGGATTTATTGCAACTTCCGGTCTTGATTTTACAAATACAACAAGCTCGGTTTCATCCGTACAACCAAAAGAAGTAGTTGATAAAATGTAATAAGTTTTTGTTGTTAAAGGAGTAATTATTGGCGAACCCAATTCATTCGACGTATTCGCAGGGCTTGCACTATGGAATGTCAGTACGCCTCCTGTGTTGTTGTAATCCACAACGTTAACTGAATTTAGATCGAAGCTTTGTCCGGCGCAAAATTCAGGCGCATCACTGGTATTAATGTCTGGATTCAGGTGAACCGAAACATTGATGGATATTCGTTCACTTTTACAATCCACATCGAGGGAATCAATGACATAAAAAACGGCATCACTCGTTAAAATCCCTGTATTAAAGGAATTACCCGAGTCTAACAAATTTCCACCAATCGCAGCATCATACCAATACAGATTTCCTGTACCGGTTAGCGTTGTTGAACTTCCAAAGCAAACATCCGTATTTGAAATAACCGGATCAGGCAAAATCCCGTCGTCTGTCATACCATTGCAATTTTCATCAATCGAATTACAAGGAATTTCCGTGGCATCCGGATGTATCAAATTATCATCATCGTCACAATCCGTTGCATTCGTCACATAATTTTCTGGAGGAACAGTTGAACACGACAATAATGAATCATTTAAATCACCATATCCATCGCCATCATTATCATAATAATAAGTATTTGCCGGATCACCGATTGCAGCAGTTCCATAAAACTGAATATGATCAATTGCAATATCACCATTGAAAGAGTCACCACTAAAACCAGAAAATCGCATTTTTGCAATTTCATTGTTGTAAGCACCCAGATCTATAAAAACCTTTTCCCAGCTATTTCCCTGTTCTCCTGAAAGAGACCACAAATTCACCCAATTCAAACCTTCATCTACCGAAATATCCAAACTGAGTGTGTTAACCGAAGCACCAAACATGTGATAATAAAAAGAAAAATGGCAAGACTCAGAAGATGCTCCAATCAACAAGCAATTTGAAATTAAATCGGCTCTTTTTCCATCCTGGCAAGCCGATCCTGAAGTTTCAATATAAATATAATTTCCACCTCCAGTAATATCATCAGTAGGGCCTGTATTTGAAGAGGTGGTTCCATTAGCATCAACCAGCCAGTCAAAATCATCATTGAGGCTATTTGACCATAAACCATTAATTTCGCAAACGGTTCCACAATTTGTTCCGCAAACAATTTGAGCATCAAAGTTTTCTGAAAGTGTCATGGATGGAGTTGTACAATCCGTTTTAAAACTCACCAAACAGGAATTATTAGTAAAACCACCGGTTGTACATTCTGTTCGAACATAAATTTCGTACTCAGTCTCAGGCAATAAATTTCCAATTGTATAAGGTTGAGATGCCGGGCAGGAAACGGAAACAACGGTTCCTTCTCCTGCTGAAGTATCAGTTCCCGGAGAAAAGCCAGGAGGTCCATATTCGATTATTGTATTAGCGCAATTGTCTGTATCCCAGGCAATTCCAGCAGAAGTGGAATCAAAATTTTCAATCATTAAATTAGATGGAGCATCACAAACCGCAATGGAAAAAACCAATTCAACAAATTGTAAAGTTCCTACATCTGAAGAAGCATCATCGCACATTTGCAGCGTCCAGGTTCCATTCGGATCGCTTCCATCATGGAAATTGTTAAAATTTCCTTCGGGAATATAAGTCCCAACAAATGGAGCATTTCCTTCTGTTATCAGTTGACAACCGTTCATTGAAAAAGCAGTGTAGTTGGAACAGGTTATATCTGTAGGATCACCGTAATTATCTGCCCCTCCCCCATTATCTGTACTTAATTCAACGACCTTGTTATTTGGTGATTCAAGCGTAATGTCCAAATCGCTGTCCCAGGTATGCTCAATTATGATGCGAACTTCTTCGAGCACAATATTCACCCCTAGTTGATTTGGAGAAATACCACTGACCAAAATATCATAGCGGTGAGATGAAGTGCAGCTGTTATCGAATATTAAAAAATCTATCCCACAAACGCTTGGATTGGAATAGGGCAATGCGAAGTTAGTTGGGGGTTGAAATTTTAAGTTTTCTTTGTTAAGAAATTGGTCTTGTGCAAAAGACTTGCTATTCAAACAAAGGCTCAAAATCACCAACACCACTGTCCCGTATAGTCGGAAATTGGCAAACATATAAATTTCTTTGAAATTTAAATCAAAACTATTATTAGGTGATTATCAGGAAATGATTAGGGCAAAGACTCTCATAGACAACACTAAATTAATAAATTTTAAATATTTAGTGCAAAGGAAAATCAGTTTTTAACCGAAATATCTTCTATTCAAAAACTTATTTTATCAGGGTTTGGTATAAATAGCACAACCCTTTAAGGATTCATTCACAGTGTTATACAACAAAATCACTACTTACAAAATCATGCAAATACTTCAGCATTACAGAATTGTATATTGCATTTTAAAATAACCATAAATTATTATCCCGACATTTTGATTTATTGTAAAATATTAATATATTGCAAATATTATTTAAGTGATGGATTTGAAGTTGAAAGTTTTTGAGTTCTTTGAAATTAAATGTTCCTAAAACCACTTTTCTCACTTTTGTATAATTCATTATACCCGTGTAGAAATTTGATCTTATATAACCTATTAAATACATAAAATATGAGTCCGCCATACCATTTTCTGGCAAAGGATTCATCTCCTTTGCCTTTCGGAACCATTAAACAGAGGATAGTTCTCGTTCTTTAAAAGGTGTTAAATATCATTCTAAACATTGATGAAAACACAACAAGAAATTGAACAACAAAAACATCGAGACTAGCCTTACAAATACATAACCGTCCTGTAAGTTTATGCTCTGTTTAAATAAAAAAGCCCAGATAATTAATTATCTGGGCTTTTTTATTTTTAGTCAATACCATATTTTATCCGACTACGATGTTAATCATCCGATTTGGAACAACGATAATTTTCCTTACTGTCTTTCCGTCTGTCCATTTTAGCACATCTTCCATTGCAATTGCAGCTTTTTCAATATCGTCTTTTGAAGCGTCGGCCGGAAAATTAGCGAAAGCCCTCGTTTTCCCATTGATCGCAATGGGATATTTAATAGAATCCTCTTTCAAATAGGCTTCATTTGCCTTTGGAAATTCAGCCTCTTGCACACTAATAATCTGATCCATATTTCCAAGTCTCAACCACATTTCTTCAGCAAGATGCGGAGCAAACGGTGCAATCAACCGTACCAGTTCTTCGAGAATATTTCGGTTGTTAGAATTGATCTTTTTTAAATCGTTTACGGCAACCATAAACGCGCTGACACAAGTATTGAATGAAAAGCGCTCGATGTCCTCTGAGACTTTTTTAATCGCAGTATGTAATATTTTCAATTCTTCTTTGGTTGGTTCGCCATCGCTCAAACTGAAATTTCCATTTTCATCAAAAAACAAACTCCAGAACTTTCGTAAAAATTTTGAAACGCCATCAATTCCCTTAGTATCCCAGGGTTTTGAATGCTCAATTGGCCCCAAAAACATCTCGTACATCCGAAAACAGTCAGAACCGTATTTTTCAATAATTTCATCAGGATTTACGACATTGAATTTTGATTTCGACATCTTGTCTAAAGCAATTGATACAAATATGTTATCATTATCCGTTAATTGCCCTTCAGAATTATTCCGAAAAATGTAATCCCGATATTCAGGTCTCACTTTTTTTATTTCACCAATATTAACTTTATAATGAGAACTATAACCCATATCAATCTTATCTGTGATTAATGAAAGATCAACTCGTCTATCGCTGAAACTCTTTACATCAAAATTAGATTCTTTAAATTTATAAACTTGTTCTTCAATTTCTTTTTGGCTTTTAAACGGATTATTACTATAGGTATTAACAATTTGATCGAACTCATGCATTTTTAATTCCAAAATTTTATCAACTATATCTGAATCCCAAATAGTTTTATCTTTTTCTGAAACACTCAAAAATGCAGAAAAATAGGTGATCATTCCCTGATTGATCAACTTCTTGAAAGGTTCAACCGTTGGCACCAATCCTTTATCATGCAAGAATTTATGCCAAAACCGAGAATACATCAAATGCCCAACAGCATGTTCCGTTCCTCCAACATACAAATCGACATCTTCCCAATAATTGACCGCATCTTGGCTAAAAGGCGCTGTGTCATTTGCAGCATCCATATACCTCAGAAAATACCAGGACGATCCTGCAAAACCAGGCATCGTATCGGTTTCATATGCAAATCCTTCTTCAGAATGCACCCACTCCTCATCTCTTGCCAAGGGAGATTTACCGCCTGCAGTTGGTTTATAATCTTCCAGTTCAGGAAGTTCCAAAGGCAATTGTTCGTAAGTCAACGCATGAGCGACTCCGTCTTTATCATATTTTATTGGAAAGGGCTCTCCCCAATATCTCTGTCGGCTATAGTTTGCATCTCTCAATTTGTAATTGACACGACGTTGTCCAATTTTCATTTCTTCGATGCGTCTCAATGTTTCTTCAATGGCATCAGGTACTTCCATCCCGTTCAGAAAATCGGAATTAATCATTTTACCCAATTTGTCATGCATTCCTGCTCCCGGATAATCCGTTTTGTCAATCACATCAATGATCGGCAAATCAAACTTGGTGGCGAAAGCATGGTCCCGCTCATCATCACTGGGGACAGCCATGATAGCGCCTGTTCCATAATCCATCAAAACGTATTCTCCGATCCAAATTGGAATGCGCGCTTTTGTAAAAGGGTTTATCGCGTATGATCCTAAAAATGCACCGGTAACTTCTTTTACTTCAGCCATTCTTTCCCGGTCAGAACGAGAATTGACATATTTTAAATAGGCATCGATTGTGGCTTTCTTTTCAGGAGTTGTCAGCGTTGAAACCAAAGCATGCTCAGGAGCCAAAACCATGTATGTTGCTCCAAAAATGGTGTCGGGACGCGTTGTAAAAATTTCAATTTTAGAATTACTATTTTCTAAATCAAAGAAAAGCTGTGCTCCTTCCGACCGGCCGATCCAATTTCGCTGCATTGCTTTTAAAGCATCAGACCAATCCACATTTTCAAGATCATTTAAAAGCCGTTCTGCATAAGCGGTTATTCTCAATGACCACTGAAGCATCGGTTTTTGCTCAACGGGGTAACCACCACGTTCTGAAACTCCATCTTTGACTTCATCATTGGCCAGAACCGTTCCCAATGCTTCGCACCAATTTACGTAGCTTACTTTTCGATAAGCCAATCGATAATTCATCAAAACATCATCTTTCTGTTTAGCGGTCATTGCTTTCCAATCCTCCGCCGAAAAGTCCTCTTTTTGAGAATTAGCCACATTTATAGTTTCGTTGCCATTCGATTCAAATCGTTTAACCAGATTTTCGATGGGCATTGCTTTGTTTGTATCATTATCATAATAATGACTAAACAATTGGATAAAGATCCATTGTGTCCATTTATAATAATTAGGGTCACATGTTTTTACCTGGCGGTCCCAATCGAAACTTAAACCAAGGTTATCTAATTGACCGCGAAATGTTTTTATGTTTTTATCAGTTGAAATAGCCGGATGAACTCCGGTTTGGATAGCATATTGTTCTGCCGGCAATCCAAAAGCATCAAAACCCATTGGGTGCAGGACGTTGAACCCATTCATTCGTTTGTAACGGGCAAAGATATCAGAAGCGATGTAACCTAAAGGATGTCCGACATGGAGCCCAGAGCCAGATGGATAAGGAAACATATCCAATACATAAAATTTGGGTTTAGCTGTTTCTCCGGGTTTAGGGTTTTCAACCTTATATATTCTTTTTTCCTCCCAATACTTTTTCCATTTAACTTCAATTGCTCTAGGGTTGTATTCCATTGTATCGTCAAGTATTTTTTGTAATATTATTATAGTGTAAAAACCAGTGCTTTGTCACTTAAGTTCCTCTAAAACCAGAATGAGAAACAAGCTGCGAAATTATATAAAATGTGGGAAATAAAGGGTTTTCTTTAAACAAAAGTACCTTCTTCATTTTTTCATTAGTATAATTATTCTTCACAAACGTCTTTTTAATAGCTTAGTTACTGATTCAATTTTTAAATTTGCACTATATCATCAAAAACATAAAATCATGATCCGCAAGATTATTTCAACCCTGGTTATTTTGGTCATTGGAATTTTAGTTTATAATTACTTTTTTGGGACTACTGAAGAAAAGCAGCAAGCCAAAGAGATTTTCGGCAAAGGAGCAGAAGTTGTTGGAGTTGGCGCTGACCTTTTGAAAGGGGAATACCAAAAATTTAAAGATGGAAAATATGACAAAGCCCTTGACAATATTGGAAACTTGTTGAACAATTTGAAGGAAAAAGGCGGTGAATTGGTTGGTGAAATTGAAAGTTGGCAAGAAAGAAAAGGGAACTGGGACGAAAAGAAAAACGAACTTGAAAAACTACTTCAGTCTGAATCCGACACCATTGATGGAGAACAAATAAAAAATGATCTTAAAGATTTAGAGGAAGAAGGAAAAGCACTCGAAGAAGAAGGTAAAAAATTGAAAGAAAAAGCTGAACAATAAAACTACTGTAAACTTAAGCTCGATCACATTTTTTTATTTCTGAGCAATTGTCAATCAGGATGTTACCTTTCCATGACTTGACTTGGTCATCGCCAAAATAGGCTTCAAATATGATATAATTTATGGTTCCATTTGGAGTGATAGAAAATTCATAAGTTTCCCAATCCGAATGAGAAATCACTTCGCTTTCTGCTAATAATTGATCTTTCGAACAAATAGTTTTGCCTCCCCAGATTTTCAGCTTAATCGAATTGTTGTAGTTATTATATGTTTTTGAATGAGCCAAATCCAAAGTAAAAGAATAACATTCTTTGGCTTTTAATGGTTTTTTCAATCGCTGACCAACACTCTCCCACTCTCCATTATCACGCGTAATCAGCCCCATATAAGTATTCCCGCTCGAGGCTTCCATCGTGACTCCCCAAGGTCCTGGAAGAATATCCGGAGTTGATCCCGGATTGCAGGCATGCCAGCCATTAGGCATCTCCGCATCGTTTGGTTTTCCTTCAAATGAGGTGTTATCAAGATTAATCTGCGCCTGTAAATTCAAAGAAAATAACAGCGTTAAAATAAGAAGATTGACTGTTTTCATTACACCGTTTTAAAAACCTGTGATATTTCCACTTCAGTTTCCTCGTGGATAATTTGCTGAAAAGAAATCTAAAAATAATTATTTTTTAGATTCTTCCGCATTTCCAATTCTTTTTTGAAACGAATATCCATTTTAAAAATTGTAACTATTAACCGGTTTGAGAAATTGTTAAAACATTTTAAAGTAGTTCAGATTCTACTATTTAAAAGCAGCTGGCATCGGAAAATGAGTATCCAACGATTTAAGTTTTTTTTGAAATTGATTCCATCAGTGAATATTAATATATTTCTTAGATTTGCGCAAGACAAATAGCAACTTGCCCGATGAATCGCAATACTAAAACGGCCATTTCCCGAAAAAATGCAAACTTTTTTTACTCTATCGTTGGAGTAGCACTGGTTCTTTTTTTGCTGGGACTTTTTGGCCTTGTGATTATTCAGGGCCAGAAAATTGTTAAGCAATTCAAGGAAAAGGTTAATTTACTTGTTGAATTTAAACCTGAAACTACTGCCTCCCAAATAGGTTTGGTTATTAAAAAATTAGAAGCCAGTGATTTTGTAAAAGAAGGCTCCATCTCGTTCACAAGTAAAGACCAAGCAGCAGAAATTTTAAAAGAAGACTTCGGCGAGGATTTCATCAAACTTGGTTTTAACAATCCACTTTACGATGTAGTGACGTTCAATACCAAGTCAGAATATATGTTTTCCGATAGCCTTTCCAAAATAAGAAGTGACCTCATGAACGTTCCGGTTATTAGCGATGTATTCTATCAGGAAGGCCTCATTGACAATATCGAAAGCAATGTTAAAAAAATAGGTTATATTTCTTTAATCATTGGTATTTTGTTCATCTTTGTGGCGATTACTTTAATCCATAATACAATAAAACTGGCTTTATATTCCAATCGTTTTTTAATCAAAAATATGGAGTTAATTGGCGCTTCCTGGGGATTTATCAGCAAACCATATTTGATCAGAAGTGTAAAAAATGGTTTTTGGAGTGCGTTGATTGCAATCGTTTTATTAACAGGTTTAATGATTTTTATACAAATGGATTATTCGACTTTTGACGATTTCCAATATCCAGTTGAATTGTCCGTTTTGTTTGGAAGTTTAATTCTTTTGGGCATTTTAATTTCAAGTCTGAGCACTTTTTATGTTGTCAACAAATACTTAAAAATGCGTCTGGATGATTTGTACTAAAAAGTCTGGTAAGCAGGCGTAAAAAATTATTGATAGGTTATTTGCGATAATTGAAAAAATAACCTGATAATAATTTAGCCCAATAACTTAATACTTTAACAATGAGTAAAAAAATAAAAAAGAAGGTTGTTGTTTCCAGTGCTCCAAAAAGGAAAATCACACCTACTGTTTCAAAATCAAGATCCCTTCCTTCATTAGGCGCTTCGAATGATGAACTACTTTTTGGAAAGCAGCACTACATTTTGATGGCCTCTGGAATTGGTATAATGTTCATAGGCTTTCTTTTGATGCTTGGCGGTGAAATGCCTGATAATAATACGTGGGATCCCGATATTATTTATAGTTTTCGAAGGACCGTTCTTGCGCCCGTTTTTATTCTTTTGGGGCTGATCATTGAAGTTTTCGCAATTTTTAAAAAATAATTTTTTCCCTATTTAATTTGAAATGGATAACCTCCTATTTTCAATAATTCTTGGAATCATCCAGGGGTTAACAGAATTTTTGCCCGTCAGTAGTAGTGGTCATATTGAATTAGCTAAATTTTTTCTTGATTATCACCCAAAAAATGATGGCAACCGAATGTTGTTAACGGTTGTGCTGCATGCAGCAACTGCATTGAGTACTGTTGCTGTATTTCGAAAAGAGGTTATTGAAATACTTAAAGGACTATTACAATTTAAAAATAACGAATCGTTTCACTATTCGATGAAAATTATTCTATCGATGGTGCCTGCTGTAATCGTCGGATTAACCTTTGAAAGTCAAATGGATTTACTTTTTGACAGGAATATCGCGTTGGTTGGTTTTATGTTATTAATTACGGCATTGTTGCTTTATTTGGCAGATCACGCAAAAAAAACCGAAAAAAAAGTGAGCTATTTAAATGCTTTTATCATAGGAGTTGCTCAAACCATAGCGATACTCCCCGGTATATCCCGTTCGGGAGCGACCATTTCCACATCTGTCATGTTAGGCATTGATCGCGAGCGAGCGGCTCGTTTTTCATTTCTTATGGTAGTCCCTTTGATTTTAGGAAAAATGTCAAAGGACATTCTTAGTGGAGAAATTAGCTATAGTTCTGAAATACTTCTTCCGCTCATTGCTGGATTTATTGCTGCATTTTTTACAGGTTTGGTAGCTTGCATTTGGATGATCAGATTGGTAAAAAACAGCAATTTAATGTACTTTTCAATCTACTGCGTTGCTGTTGCTTTGATTGCAATGGGCTTTGGGGCTTATACTTTTAACGATTAATATTAGTTGATTTAAAATGGATATTGAAGACCATCATTCAAAATACAATTTTCAAGAAGGTGCAATGCTGTTGGTTGACAAACCAAAAGACTGGACTTCTTTCGATGTGGTTAACAAAATCAGGTATAAGCTCAAATTCAAGTTAGGTGTAAAGAAAATAAAAGTTGGACACTCCGGAACACTTGATCCAATGGCTACCGGATTGTTGATTATTTGTACCGGCAAATTCACCAAAAAGCTGGAAAGTTTACAAAACCTTACAAAAGTTTACACCGGAACGATTACACTGGGAGCCTCAACACCGTCTTACGATGCGGAAACTGAAATTGACGAATCTTATCCAACTGATCATATTTCAGAAGAATTGATTGACACCACCAAGCAACAATTTTTAGGAGATCTCGATCAGATTCCACCAATATTTTCAGCAATAAAAGTCGATGGCCAACCTCTTTATAAAAAAGCCAGAAAAGGAATAAAAGTTGAAATAAAACCACGTCCTGTCCATATCTATCAATTTAATTTTCACAGGATTGAAATCCCTGAAATAGGTTTTACCGTAAAGTGTAGCAAAGGCACTTATATTCGATCCCTGGCCAATGATTTTGGCAAAGCATTGGAGAGCGGCGCTTATTTATCTGCGCTTTGCCGTACTCAAATAGGCGATTTTAAATTGAGTGATGCATGGAAATTGCAAGACCTTCTTGAACACATTGAAAATGATTATTAAAGAAGAATCTGTCTTAATTTCACTTTAAAATTGATCTTTAATCCAAAGAGTCTACAAGAAGTTTTCAATAGGAAAGAGCTTCTTTTGTTTAAAAAGCCATTCGCGTTTACAATATCATGATATAAAAATAAGTTTCAATTTAAAAAATACTGGTTTCCAATATTTTAGACCCTAAAAAAAATTAAATAAATTATTGAAAATTCAGATTTTATTCAAATTTGATACTGCATATTTGCGCCGAAAAACCCAAATCTAAGGTTTGGAAGTATTGAAAATTTTAAAAACCATTTTTTAATTTTAAGATGAACAACAAAAGAAACATCATCGCAGTCGTGATTTTATTGGCTGTAATTGCAGGCGGAATTTTTATGATGAGCCGCCAATCAAAACTTGAAGATCAAAATGAGCTGCTTACAGCGCAAGTTGATTCGCTAATTTTGGAAAAGGAAGCTTTATTGGTTGAATTCGAAGCAATTCAATTAGCTTTCAGAGATGAAGAATCCAAAGCAGATTCACTTTCTACTGTTTTGGCTGACGTACAGGAGCAGATTGCAAAACGCAACGTTGCTGCACAAAAAATAAAACAGCAACATACTACTGAAGTTTCTGCCCTTAAAAAGGAAATCGAACAGTTGCGTCAATTATATACTGAATCAGAAACTTATATTGCTCAATTGAAAAGTGAAAACGCGGCATTACTTGCACAAAACATGGAACTAACTGAAAATGTCCAATCCATGCAGGTTGCAAATGACCAATTGACAGCAAAAGGTCAAACCTTAGAAGCATCCAATACTCAATTGCAAAAGACTGTTGGAAAACTTACGGCAGCCAGCGTTAAAGCTTCCAATTTCCAGATCAATGCTGATAAAAAATCTGGAAAAAATACGTCCTCTGCGAAAAAAGTAAGAAGTATTAATGTAAGTTTTGACATGAATAATGTACCCGCAGAATATCAGGGAAACCATACCATTTACCTCGTAATTACTGACGAATTTGGAACACCTGTAAAGATTGACAATCCAATTCGAGTACAATTAAAGACAAACGATGGCAAAGTTAATGAAATTGAAGCGCAGCAAGTACAAAAAGTTAAATTGTCTGCAAATCAGCGAATTGACTTTAATCAAGAATTTGACTCAAAATTAAAAGCTGGAAAATACAAAGCCACTGTCCATTCTGAAATGGGCATTTTAGGAAGTGGTAGTTTTGTTCTAAGCTAAAACTTGGGTTCCAATAATACAAAAAGAGGTGGTCTTAAAAAGGTCACCTCTTTTTTCGTAATTTGATAAAAAAGAGGCCTTACTTTGTAAAGCCTCTTAAAAACTACTATATCTATTGAACAATAATAAGAGATTTCTGTGAAGATTTTTTTGAGATATAGGCATTTTTTGTTCCTGTCAGCACCACTCCTAATAATCTAAGATTTCAATAACTGCCGAAACCAAACAGATTTTTGAGAATGAAAAAAGGTAACTTCATTTGATTGCAAATGAATAACTTTTTTCTGATCTGATTGATTAGGTTCGGTTTCTTCAGTTATTGTTCGATCAAATAAAAAAGTGAAAGAAAGTAATTGGGAAGGCCTGTCATCTTTGCCTGAATTGCCAGTAAACTGGGGCTTGTTGTGTGTTCTCTCTGCCATGAGTTAAGAATTATAAAACGTATTGTATTGTTTGTCTAAAATGGTTGGACTAGGGTTCCAACTTTACAATTACGTTTTCTCACAGTAGATTGAATTGCTAAAGATACACTATTTTTCCAAAAATAAAAATTAAATACCAGATATAAGTCTTTAGATGAGAGCCAGTTATAGCTTATTGAGTTGATTCAACAGATTTTGAAACTTGTACTTCTCTTTCAAAATCTGGAACAATCACTTCAAATTCTTTTATTGATGTTCCATCACTCCATATTCCTAATGACCGCTGCTCTGGTGTATCTCCAAAGGCAAAATTACAATTGCTACCATTTCGAGAACAATCCAGCATTGCATCAAAAAGCTTCCAGTAGCCATAATAATCTATTGCATTTAAATCCCCTTTCCGTTTTGCCCGGCTGGTTGAAATATTACGCATACTAGAATCAAAATATTCATCGACAGCGTAAGATTCATTGTGTCCGGCCGTAATATGAGGTTTTCCATGACTATCGTGATATTGTCGAAGAAGGTTTCTGTTTTTTACATTTTCAGCAGTTTCATAAATAAGTTTGCCAACTTTGTCTCCCACGGTTTTATCGTCTTCACTTACCAATACCAAAAGTTTGGTATCCTCCGGCATTTCAGAATAATTTTCTAATAAGCCCCCATTGAAAGGTCCGGTGCCAGGGGAACACAACATTAATACGTTGGGATATGGAATTTCAAACTCTTTATAATTAATACCCAAATTTGCAGAAATCACTCCACCGTAAGAATGACCAACAAAACTTATTTGATCCAAAACTGGCTTGGTATAATCTCCTGATTGAAGCTCTGTTATTGCATCCCGAATTCCTATTGCTGCGTTTTCGACAAATTGATCGGTTGAGGGGCTAAACAAGTTTTTTTGATAGCGTGGAAAAATTACAATATTCCCCATTAAAACCAAATGCTTAATCCAAGCGCCGTAAATCATTGGATTGTAAGCGCCATAACCATGCATAAATACGACAACATTTGTGCGATCAGGTTTTGGACAGGTAGGCTCATAAAGCCAATAACCGTCTGGGTTTTCTGCAAAATTGTGAATAATTAAAGAGTCATGAGCATATTCCGTGCTACCTGGCCCACATTGCGGTTGGTTAGGAGGAGTGATGTTTTGGGAATAGCTAAATTCAAAAAATGATGCAAATATTATTATTGAATAAAAGATGCGCATATTGTTATTGTTGAATTTCGAGTATTTATTGGTCTGTGAAAAAACATCATTTAAAACACTTCTTAAACATTTAAAATTGTATTTCGTTTTAAACAATTTACCTTTTTTTAAAACATTCTTAGTTGCGGACGGAATTTTCAATTAGTTATTTTTTTGAGATATTAAAATATTTTCTTGTAACCTCTTTCTGTCAGTTAATTCAACAATTTTTCAACGTCAAAATATCTTATCGATAATTTTGTTCCGTCACTTATTCTAATTCATCAATTAAACTTACATTTGTGCTCTAAATTAAAAAATCAATCTCAAAGGTGAGCTTTTTAAATTGAACATTTAGCAATTTAAACACATTGGATAAATCAGTCAAAAAAAAAGAAACTATTGGAGTAATTGGTGCTGGAAGTTTCGGTACAGCTATCTCCAATCTGCTATCCTACAATGTGAATGTGCTTTTGTACAGCAGGCAGGCTGACCTTGTTGAAAAAATTAATACGGAGCACAAACACTTCGACCTCAAGCTATCAAATCGGATACGAGCTACTAATGATCTGGAAGAAGTGGCAAATAACTGTACTTTAATTTTCCCGATTGTACCATCTACCAGCTTCCGGAAAATGATGCAAAATCTAGCTCCTTTTCTACGTCCTTACCACATTTTAATCCACGGTACAAAAGGCCTGGATGTAACTGGTATCGATGAATCTGAAAATGGCAATGCAACTTTGACACGAAAGAATATTCATACAATGAGTGAAGTGATCATTGAGGAAAGCGTGGTCGTGAGAGTTGGTTGCCTTTCGGGACCTAATCTGTCTGCTGAGATAATGGCTGGACAGCCTACGGCAACAGTCATTGGAAGTAAGTTTAATGAAGTGATAAAAGCCGGAAGAAGAGTCCTTGACAGTCGAATGTTTCATGTCTTTGGAACACATGAAATGCTGGGCGCAGAGCTTGCCGGAGCTTTAAAAAATGCTATTGCGATCGGGTCTGGGATTTTGGGGGGACTTGGAATGGGTAAAAATATTCAAGCCATGCTGATCACTCGCGGATTAATTGAAATGGTATATCTCGGAAAGGCTATGGGAACCGAAAGTAAAGCCTTTATCGGCACGGCTGGGATCGGAGACCTCGTAGCCACCGCTACAAGTGAAAATAGCCGAAATTATACTTTTGGAAAAAGACTGGCACAAGGCGAATCGCTGGAAGAAATTACTCAAACGATGCCCGAATTGGCAGAAGGCGTCAGGACTTTGAAAATTATGAAACAATTGTCCCAATATTATAAATTGCATACGCCAATTACTAACATGCTTTACAGCGTCGTTTTTGAAGGATTTAACATTGAAAGAGCGCTGCATTATCTGATGAGTTATCCCTATTCGGTTGATGTGGATTTCTTATAAAACCCAGTCTATTCCCTCTCCAAAAAAGCCACCTTTTCTTTTAAAATTTTCAAACATAAATCGACAGTGCTCAAATGCGATCGGAAACACAAAATTGCAATTCTGATCCAAAACACTCCGTCAATTGTGGTTGAGGAAAGAAAGACTCTTCCGTCTTGCCTAACCATCTCAACTATTTTTGCATTGAAAGCATTCGCCTCTACCTTTTTAGGTAAATAACGGTAAATCGCTACGGACAATTCCGGCTCAGGGCCAACCTCAAAGCCTATTTTCTGAATCTCTTGATAAAAGTATCGGCATAACCAAATCTTCTCGCTAATTGCAGCCTGAAAAGGCTTCAAACCAAATAATTGAAGCGGAAGCCACATTCGCATGCCCCGGAAATGTTTGGTCAACTCAGGAGATAGATTGGCCGGTGATGGTTCATCATTGTCCACAATGACATCTTGCATGTAATTGGCTTCGTAATTATTCGTTTTTTGAAGTGCTTCCACATTTTTAATCAAAACAGCTCCAGTACCGTATGCCAAAAACAATCCTTTGTGTGGATCAATAGTAATTGAATCTGCTTGCTCAATTCCTTTCAGCGATTGCTTAACTTCATCAGCAAGAATGAAAAATCCACCGTAAGCAGCATCAACATGATACCATAACCCATGTCGTTTTGTAACAGCGGCGATTTTATCCATTGGGTCAATGGCACCAGTATCCGTAGTTCCTGCTGAAGCGATTAATAAAAATGGTTTAAAGCCATTTTTGATATCCTGTTCAATCGTTTTTTCTAGAGCAGAAACGTCCATTCTGAAACAACTGTCAACTGGAATATAGGAAAGTTTGGCTTCTCCCAAGCCAGCAATTCTGATCGCTTTTTGAATGGAGTGATGAGTCTGATGCGTCAAATAAATCACAGCATTTTCAATATCCCTGGCTTTTATTTTCATATAATCTCTGGCAGTTGTGATAGCCATGAGATTGGCTATTGAGCCTCCTGAGGTTAAATTTCCCAGCGCCGTTTTTGGATACCCAACGATTTTACACATCCAGCGAAGGAGCATATTTTCCATCCTCACCGCTCCCGGGCTTGCAAAGAAAACACCTGCGTATCGATTGGTCACATCGGCCAGGTAATCCCCCAAAGCGGTCGGAAAAACACCTCCACCGGGAATGTAAGCCAAATGCCCTCCGGAAGCTGGATTGAGCGCAGGAGTGTCCACATTTTCCTCAATAATCGCTATCAATTCTTCAATGGACCGCGAGTTTTCCGAAATTGGAAAATCAAGTAGTTTTTTTGCCTTTTCAGATTCAACATGATAAGCTTTCAGGGTTTCAATTTCATCAAGAAACTTGTCCGCGTAGGATTGAACAGCCTTGTTCCATTTAGCTCGTTGCTGAGGATTTGGGTCCAGCAAACGCGATTCTTTTTCCAGTTCTTTAATTTTTTCAAGCATAAGCCAAAACTAGAATTAATTTTGAAAAAACTCTTCTAAAAAATGAATAATTCAAATGCTAGGTTTTGGTAAATTCAAATCAATTGAATATTTATGGATAAAAGAAAAACGTTATATTTGAAAAAGCAAACTTAAACTTCAGATTGAATGGTTGCCGCGTCTTTGTTTCATCAAAAAATGACTGATTATATTTTTTTAAAAAAAATCTTGATCTGCTGTGCGTTTGGGGTTTTATTATTTTGGCCAAACAGCAAAAGTACCGCACAGATCAGCCACTCTTTCAAACTCAACTACGCCGGTACAATTTTGAAAGGGTCCGTTGACGTAGCTATATATATTGTTGACAAGGATCGAGCTTCCAAAAACAAATCCATCTCCTTTTCAGATGAAAAAATCAAAGCCGATGTTTCTAAATTTAAGGATCCGGTTTTAACCGTTGAGTTTTCTAATCTTAGCTTTGAAGCACCGAGAAACTTTGCAAAAGACCTTTCGATTTATATCAATCCTTCCTCCACTCCAAAAGGGTTTAATCAAAATGTCGCCTACAGCATTGGTCCGATGAAACCCAATAAAAAAAGAAATTTCAACTTTGAAATAGTACCCTCAGATACGATTTTAGCCGGAGAATTGAATTTTTCGTTTTCGTCAGTGGTGATTGGAAAAAGAAATTTTAAACTTAAAAACAGTATTTTCCAATTGGCTTTAAATATTGAACCTCCTCCCCTTTTCCCTGACGATGCCACTGAAAATGAGCTTTGGAAAATTGCCAGCAAATTAAACAATGTCAAAGCTTACAAAACTTATATCCAAAGATTTCCGCAAGGTAAATCAGTTGCAGCAGCAAAGAGGAAACAGCGTTACTTAATTAAAAATCAGGGTGTTAAACAAACTACAACAGATCCTAAAATTAATATCGTTCTAAGAGACGAAAACAAGATTTGGATACAAGCAAAAAAAGCCAATAATCTTGATGGGTATAAAAATTATTTAAGCAGCTTTCCAAAAGGAAAACATGTTAATGAAGCCAAATCAAACGTAAAAACTTTTACCGATTCTTTGGATGTAAAAATTGTAAAATTTACCGAAGAAGAACTTTTAGGCAGGTTACTTTATCAGGTCGATGATACGATGACAATTGGTCAAACTTATCGAGTTAGATTGGAAATTAGCAGCGATACTTCTTCACATTTTATTGAAAAATTGATCGCAAACGTTGAAGAATATTCTGAGCATCCAGAAGATTTGACCAGCGAAATTATTCAGATCGGCAGTACCATGCACGCACATCTTGAGGAGAGCAATCAAGAGGGAAATAAAAATTTTTATATCCACCTTTTTGGCGAAAGTAATGAAAGAGAAGTTGACTTATATTCCCATGAACCAACCATTTGGGAGTGGGATGTTAAGCCTTTGAAAAAAGGATTTCACCCGCTTTATTTCACCATAGAAATTATCAAAATAAAAGATGGGGTCGAAAAAACTAAGGTTTTACCGGTTTATGATCGAGAGATCACGATTTTATCACTTTCGGTATTTCAGACTTATAAAATTCAGTTTATCAGCGGAGGGATAATTACTACTCTGATTGTGGTGATTTTGTTGCTGGTTTTTAATAAGAAAAAAGTTGAAGCTAAAAAAGAAGATCTGAACCAACTGATAAAAACTAAACCACTTGAGGGAGCAACAGCCTTGATTGAAAATGATCAAGTGAAAGAGGCTTTAAATGTTTTGGACGATTTTTTAAAAAACAAAGATTCGGAGCTTTTACAGGAATTAATCCTATTAAAGTCCCGCCTGGCAAACAATGACAGTAATCGAACCAAGGCAATTATCAACCAAGATTCTGCTTTGACTGAACGCAACAACATTAAACTGGCAGTGCTAGATATTGTTGAGCGATCAAAAGTTTTTAGCTAAATGAGTTTTTTTTTTAAAATAACTATTGATCAGATTCAAATTTTCAGCAGTTTTGATAAACTAAAAATATTGTGCAACCCTTAATTTTTGCTTTTGTCTTTGAGGTGAATTTAATTATCATTTTAAACTAATCTTTTAAAAAACATCAAAATGAAAATCACAAAACTAATCACTGCATTTTTAACTATAGCCTTACTTTCTAATTTCCAAACAAACGCACAGAATATTAAAGGAGAAGGAAGTGCCGTCAGTAAAAATATTGATTTACCAACGATTACCGGAATTGGATTGGGAATCGCTGCCGATGTCTATATAAAGCATGGGAGCACACAAAAAATTACGATCAAAGGACAGCAGAATATAATTGATAACATCAAAACAGATGTTAAAGGAGGTTCCTGGAATATTGAATTCAAAAAACAAGTAAAAAACCACGATGATATTAAAATTTATATCACGATGAATACCATTAAAGATTTGTCCATTGGTGGATCAGGGTCTATCGATTGTGAAGATAAATTTACAAACCTTGGAGATCTTAATCTTTCAATTGGCGGATCAGGTGATATTAAACTAAACGCTGATGCTAAAGATATAAATTGCAGCATTGGAGGTTCCGGCGAGATCGAATTAGAAGGTTCCGGAGATAAACTTTCAATAAGTATTGGCGGATCAGGCGATGTTGAAGCTTTCGATATGGAAGTAAAAGAATGTACGATTAGTTCCGCAGGATCAGGTGATATCAAAGTAAATGTAGCAAACAAACTTGAAGCCTCTTTGGTTGGAAGTGGTGACGTGACTTATAAAGGCAGCCCAAAAGTTAGTTCAAGCATCGTGGGTTCCGGTGATGTTGAAAAAGCTGAATAAAGCATTGATTACCAAATAATTGCCACTATTTCATTTTTAAAAAATAAAAAATATCAATGAAAATTATTTCGAAAATACTGTTTCTCAGCACATTATTTAGTTTGTCTTTTACGATGTCCTTTTGTCAATATTTGGGAAATGGAGTAAAAGGAACTGGAGAGGTGGTTTCAAAAGATTTAAGCCTGGATGATTTTACAGGCTTTGAACTTGCCATAAGCGGCGATGTTATTTTATCAAAAGGGTCAACACAAAAAGTACGTGTGGAAGCACAACAAAATATCATTGACGTTTTGAATACCAGTATTTCCGGTGATACCTGGAAAATCAAATTTGACAATAACGTTAGCAATTGTAAAAAGCCTAAATTCTACATCACAATTCCAGCACTTACCTCCATTGGGGTAAGCGGAAGCGGAAATATTAACACAACTAACACATTTGAAAACCTCAACGATCTTGATGTCTTTGTTAGCGGCTCTGGCAATATCAAACTTAATGCTTCTGCAAAATCTATAAAGACAAATTTAAGCGGTTCTGGTAATATTACTTTGGATGGATCTGTGGAAAGTCAGAATATAAAAATTAGCGGTTCCGGTGATATCAATGCTTTCGATTTGGAGGTTGAGGAAGCAACTGTTAATATCAGCGGTTCCGGTGAGTGCGAATTGAATGTTTCGAAAAATTTAGAAGTTCGAATTTCCGGAAGCGGAGATGTTACTTATAAAGGGGCTGCAAATGTAAGTTCTAAAATTACTGGTTCAGGAGACGTTAAAAAGAAATATTAAATTTTTCAATATATAAAGTGATTAAAAACTCCAGTTGTTAACTCTACTGGGGTTTTTTAATTTTGAAACAATATAAGCATTATAAAACCAAGAAAATATAGCTATTACAAGCAAGTCTAATATAAAAAATACCGATTTCAGGGTATGTAAAAATCCTTACTTTGTAATACCTTTGACCTAAGGTTTCACATACAAAATTATTGTTCTTCTTTTTTTAGAAAAAACTCAATAATAAATTTGTGAAAATTTACTATGAGTGAACAGTGTATTACCTCTTGAGAGGAGTTCCTTTATCGTTTTTCCCAAACTCCGAATGCCCCTTGGGCATAAAACTTCTCTAAGCTACCATTATACCCCCCACACATGCATGTAGCCTACATGGTTATGGCATATGTGATTATTTATTTCAATAACATTTGCGTTATTGGTTATTGATAATTGCACGTTAAAGTTTAATAATCTCATGAAAAAAAACAAAACAAGAACGACTGTTTTATGCCCTTCTTTATTTGCAGTTTGCCTCAAACTGGTGTTTTTTTCATGCCTGTTTTTTTTTAATTCGAACCTTTCTCAAGCACAATGTGATTTAGTTTGTAATAATAATGTCCAGGTGGCTTTGGATGATGATTGTTTTAAAGTTATACATCCAGATGATGTCCTGGAAGGCACTTATGACCTCATTTGTCAGCCTTTTGTTGTAATTGTTGAAGCTACTGGCGGTAATTTCGTCACCGGAGATCAAATAGGTCAAACTGTTAATGTTGCGGTATATGCAGCTAACAATAATTCTTGTTGGGGGACAATTACGGTTCTTGATCAAACCCCTCCTGTGATTCAATGTCAAACTGTAACCATTACTTGTTTAGAAGATCCTGATGATGTTGATGATCCTATTGTAACGGATAATTGTGATAATAATTTTGATTTAATAATGACTGAGAATATTGACGATTTTGGATGTTTTGGTCAGTATTATAAAGTTATAACTCGAACCTACACCGCTGAAGACAATAGCGGAAATACAGCAACTTGTGATCACATCATTAATGTTGTCCGTCCTTCACTGGCTCAAGTAGATTTTCCTTTAGATTACGATGATATCCAGTTGGATGCTTTAGATTGTGATAATCCAAATACGAATCCATCGAATACCGGATTTCCAACTATTGATGGACATTCAATTGACAATGTTTGCAGTTTTACAATTGGCTATGAAGATCAAGAGTTTGATATATGTCAAAACAGTTATAAAATTTTAAGGGAATGGACTGTAAATGATTGGTGTACTTCTCAAAACATAACCTATACCCAAACAATCAAGGTTTTGGATAAAACTGCACCTACATTGAATTGCCCCAATGAAATTCAACTAAGCACCGGGGATGATGACTGTTTCGGAAGTTTGATTATTCCTTCCCCAAATGTTAATGATAATTGCAGTAGTACAAATAATATCGATATAGAATTCTCAGCATCTACAGGAAATATAAGTGGAAACTTACTTTACAACATACCGATTGGAAGTCATACTTTGACTTATACCGCTACTGATGATTGTGGAAATACTTCAAGTTGCACCGTTGGTCTTAGCGTCGAAGACGATGTTCCACCAATTGCTGCTTGTGAATCCAATCACGTAGTAGGATTGACATCTTCCACACCTTCTTTAGTTGATGCACAATCTTTTGACGATGGCAGTTATGATCTTTGCGGAATTGTAACTTTTTTGGCCAGAAGAATGGATACCAATCATTGCCCTGGAAATGATGGCTCTGATTTTTCAGCATATGTTCCTTTCTATTGTTGTGATGTTGGAAATACTGTTATGGTTGAATTGCAAGTAACTGACGAGTCAGGAAACATAAACTCTTGCATGGTTGAATCCACCGTTGAAGATCAATTAAACCCAACGATTTCTTGTCCTGCAAACATAAACCTGGATTGTAGTCAAAATTATAACAACCTCAATCTAACTGGGCAAGCAACCGCTTCTGATAATTGCGGTGCGACAATAAGTCATTTTGATTTTATCGACAACGACAATTGTGGTGGCGGTGAAGTGATCAGAACATGGACTGCAACGGATGAATCCGGAAATACTGCTTCTTGCGTCCAGGTTATTTCTCTGATAAACGGAACACCTTTTTTTATTACAGATACCAATTGCAATAATAGTAATCCAAATGATGGTGTGATTTGGCCTTGCGATTTTGACACCAATAGTTGCGGCGCAGGATTAGAACCTTCAACAACCGGTGAACCTGAAATATTTGAAGATCAATGTGATTTGGTTGCTGTGACGTATGAAGATCTTTATTTGCCAATCGCTGAGCCTGCTTGTGTGAAAGTACTTCGCACCTGGATCATTGTTGATTGGTGTCAATATGTAGAAGGCTCGCCAGGTGGTTATTGGGAATATACTCAGGAAATAAAAGTTTTGAATTCTTTAGATCCAAATATTCTCACTGACTGTGACGAAAAAGCATTTTGCAGTTATGATGAAGATTGTTTGGAAGGACCAGCTGATCTGATCCTTGAAGCGAATGACGATTGTACAGATAGTCTTGATCTCAATTATAATTACTGGATCGACATCAACAACGATGGTTCAACTGATTATACAGGAGAAACAAATGATGCCAGCGGAATTTACGATTTAGGAACGCACAAAATCTTATGGCATGTGGAAGATGGTTGTGGAAATGTAAGTATTTGTGAATACCTATTCATCATCAGCGATTGCAAAGCACCTACCCCAAATTTGTTAAATGGAATCGCAGTTGAAGTGTTGGAAAACTGTGCTATTGAAATTTCGGCAACTAGTTTCGACAATCCATCCAGCCCTTCCTTTGATAATTGTGGTATCGATCAATGGTTAATCCAGTCACCATCGCAAGGTACAGGGCAAACAACACCACCTGCAACTGCTGATACAAGTTGGATATTTAATGATCAAAATTTTGGAACAAATACCATTGATATCTGGATTCTGGATATTAATGGAAATTGGGGATATGCTTCAACCTACATCATTGTTCAGGACAATCTTCCTCCTTTTTGCCCAACTATTGACTTTTCTACAATAGCTGGAACTGTTGAAACCGAGACTGAAAAACCGGTAAATAATGTTTTGATGCACCTCAACCCGCCTGGTTTACCAAATCCGGGTCTTGATTCGATTTTAACAGATAGTAATGGTTATTACCAAATATCTCCGCTTGCAAATGGAGCTAATTATGTGGTCGCTCCTGAGAAAGATATTGATCCTCTAAACGGCGTAACAACCTATGATCTAGTTTTAATCAGCAAACATATCCTTCAAATTGACATCTTGGATTCGCCTTATAAAATTATTTCAGCAGATGCTAATAGCTCAGGCTCTGTGAGCACCATTGACCTCGTTGAACTCAGGAAGGTCATTTTATTTATAGAGCCTGAATTTCCAAATAACACTTCATGGCGATTTGTGGATGCTGAATTTGTATTCCCAAACCCAATCAATCCATGGGCTTCTTCATTTCCCGAAGTCTTTTCAATAAATGGAATTGAGATGGGATTGACAGAAGCAAATTTCATTGCTATGAAGATTGGTGATGTCAATGACTCTGCTATTACCTTGGACTTCGCTGAAACAGATTCAAGAGATGCAAATGAAACATTATTTTTCGAAATTGAAAATCAATCCATCAAAGCCGGAAAAAGTTATGAAATAGCTTTCAATGCTAAAGATGCAGTATCGTTATTGGGTTATCAATTTACAATCAAATTTGATCCGCAAGCGCTTGATTTCCAAAATATCAAAAGCATAAATTTGGAAGGATTGAATAATGAAAACTTTGGCTTTAGCCATCTTGATAAAGGAATAATTACAACAAGTTGGAATCAAATAAAGCCAACTACTCTGGATAATAACGAGCCTATTTTTAGCCTCCAATTTAAAGTACTAAAAGACGCTCAACTTAGCGAAACGCTTCAAATCACTTCTGACTTAACTAAAGCTGAAGCTTATGATCAAAGTGGAACACCCATCGCAATTGAATTAGATTTTTCAAAAACTACTCAAGATTTGGTTTTGAATCAAAACACTCCAAATCCTTTTAGTGGTCAGACAACAATCTCATTCATTCTCCCAAATAGCGGAGAAGCGATGATTTCCATTTTTGATGTGTCTGGACGACTTGTAACAGAGGTTAAAAAAGAATTTATAAAAGGATATAATGAGATTTGGATAAGTGATAAAGATATAGGATTAACAGGAGTTTTATACTATCAGTTGAAATCAGCTGATGGGTCTTTGATAAGAAAAATGGTCCACACAGGATCTAAGAATTAGGTGATTGTGTGTTAAAACAAAAGCTGTTTTAAAGTTATTTAAAATCAGTTTTTGGGACGGCCTCTTACTGCTTCGGTGGTGGGGGGCTTTTTTTTATTTAACTTTCCTTCACTTCAATTGTAGAATACTTCAATAAAGTCTCGTTTATCAGCCTTTAAACTAAATTCCTTTTCTTATTTTCGCGCTTTATAAAAACGGAAATGGAAAAACTATGAAGGATTTAATAAATTCAGGGTTTAAACTTGGGATTCTTGGAGGAGGACAATTGGGCAAAATGTTGGCTTTGGCTGCTCAAAATTGGGAGCTGGAAACCTGGATTTTAGATGAGTCAGAGGATTTTCCTGCGGCTACTGTTTGCTCTAATTTTGTAAAGGGTGATTTCAAAAATTATGATGATGTTTATAATTTTGGAAAACAAGTTGACGTCTTGACCATTGAAATCGAACATGTAAATACCGAAGCTTTAGCGCAGCTCGAAAAGGAAGGCATCGTCGTTCATCCATCACCAAATACCTTAAACATTATCAAAGACAAAGGGCTTCAAAAACAGTTTTATAAAGATAATAACATTCCTACTGCTCCTTTTGAGTTGTTTGAAGACAAAGGCGCCATTTTAAACGCCATTATTGAAAAAAAAGTAAACTTTCCTTTTGTCCAAAAGTCACGAACAGCAGGTTATGATGGACGCGGTGTTGCAGTCATTAAAGACGACAAAAGTCTTTCGAAATTGATGAACACTCCTTCCGTTGTAGAACCACTCGTTGACATCTGGAAAGAAATTGCCGTGATTGTAGCTAAAAATGAAAAAGGGGAAATAAAGGCATTTCCTCCCGTTGAAATGGAATTCAACCCGGAGGCCAATTTAGTGGAGTTTTTAATATGCCCGACAAATCTTTCAGAAAAAATAAATCAAAATGCCATACAACTGGCTGAGGACGTGATAAAAGCTTATAATCTTTGCGGTTTGCTGGCTGTAGAGTTATTTTTGGATCAAAGCAACAATTTGATTGTCAACGAAGTTGCACCGAGAACCCACAACAGCGGCCACCATACGATTGACAGTTGTGTAACTTCACAATTTCAACAACAATTGAGAGCTGTAACCAACCTCCCTCTTGGTATAACAGAAATTATGAGTCCAGCAGTCATGCTCAACTTATTAGGAGCAGAAGGTTTTACAGGAAAAGCAAAATATGA
This sequence comes from Saprospiraceae bacterium, assembly GCA_965220465.1. GTDB lineage: Bacteria > Bacteroidota > Bacteroidia > Chitinophagales > Saprospiraceae > JAHDHW01. The sequence goes on from CBDCPZ010000021.1 coordinate 93,460, forward strand.
AGGTCTCGAAAAAGCTATGGCTGTCGAAGGTGCCAAGTTTCATATTTATGGCAAAACAATCACTAAACCTTTCCGAAAAATGGGACATGTAACTGTAGTTGATCGTGATTTGGAGAAGGCCAAAGAAAAAGCTAATTTCATAAAAAATACACTTCGTATAATCGCTTAAAATGTTGAAAAGGCATGAATAATCCTAAAGTCAGTATTATAATGGGTTCCGATTCTGACCTACCCGTGATGCGACAGGCCGCCGATGTTTTGAAGGAATTAGGAGTCGCATTTGAATTAACCATTGTTTCGGCTCATCGTACTCCTGAGCGGATGTTCAATTTTGCGAAAGGAGCCCATAAGCGAGGAATCAAAGTCATAATTGCAGGAGCAGGAGGCGCTGCGCATTTGCCCGGAATGGTGGCTTCACTTTCTCCCCTACCTGTGATTGGTGTTCCAATAAAATCGTCTAATTCTATTGATGGCTGGGATTCTGTTTTGTCCATCCTTCAAATGCCTGGTGGTGTTCCGGTGGCTACTGTAGCTCTTGACGGAGCAAAAAATGCAGGAATCCTTGCAGCGCAAATACTGGCAAGTCATGACGCTGCTTTGCTTAATAAAGTTATTCAATTTAAGCAACAACTCTCTGATGGCGTTGTCCAAAAATATCGTAAACTTGAGGAAATCGGGTACGAGAAATACAAAAATAAGGATATTAAAGAATATTAAAAAAGGGGATTGCTCATGTTGAGCAATCCCCTTTTTGTTTTAAAAAAACAAACCTAATTTTATAAAGGTGTTAATAAAAATTCCACCCGTCGATTCAAGGCTCTGTTTTCTTTTGAATCATTAGGAACCAAAGGATTATTTTCTCCGGAACCACTATAACCTACTTTATCGTCAGAAACTCCTTTTGATTTAAAATACATAAAGCAAGATTTTGCTCTTTTTTGAGAAAGGATCAAATTGCTGTTTTCTCCACCAACGTCATCAGTATGGCCAATGATTTCAAGGCGGTGATCCGGATAACGTTTTAAAACTTCAATAACCTGATCAAGTACCGGATAAGATTCTTTTTTCAAAACATCTTTACCAGATTCAAATTGAACCGCAGACAAAGCATAGTTCAAAACATCTTTGTCTTCCTGCTTGATCGATGGACAGCCATCTGGTGAATTTGGAGCAGCAGAATTTGGACATTTATCATTCAAATCAATAATTCCGTCGCCGTCCGAATCGGGGCAACCGTTAAAACGGCCTTCGCCGGCTGCATGGGGACAATTATCTTCTGAATCCATAATTCCGTCACCATCTGAATCGGGGCAGCCTGCAATCGTACCAGCAGTATTTGGGCATTCATCTTCATCATTTAAAAATCCATCTTTATCAATATCTAAATTTGGACAGCCGCTGTTTGATTTTGGGCCTTCTTCTAATGGACAAAGGTCATTTCTATCCGGAATTCCATCACCATCTGAGTCAGGGCAGCCATTAAATTCAGCGGTGCCGCGATCTTGGGGGCAATCATCATCCTTATCAAAAATGCCATCGCCATCCGTATCCGCAGGTAATTCAATAATAGGTTCGTCTTTTCCAAGCATATAGCCAATACCAAGGCCATATTGAATATTATCAGAATTTGATGAAAGCTCCAGTCGATATTCAGCTTGCAGATTAATTATAAGCCCTTTTCCAATACGAAAATTCAAACCCAATCCGAAAGGTATTTGAAAATCAACTGAATTGAAATCTGAAATCGTTGAACCTAAACCAGCCATAGCGTATGGAATAACCGTTTTATTTTCTTTAAAAAGTTGGGCCTGAGCAACAAAATCTATCCCAAAAAAAGTGTGATTATCTTCATCTTCTGGGAGATTATAAACGCCAATTTTTAATGGAAGTACCGCGTTTAAATAAGGATTTAGGTTGCGCAAATAGTCCAATTCAAAGCCACTTGTAGTATTGCTATAACTGGCAAACTCTCCCATCGGAGGAGTGTAATGATCTACCCATAGTTTTTTTGCATAGATGCTATTTGGTCTGGTGGGGCTCTGAGCATCAAGATTTACCTTCGACACGATAAATGTCAAAGAAAGAAGTAAAAATATTTTTTTCATGTTTTTGGAATTTACTGTAATTCAGCCGTTTTTAAATGATTATGTTGTAAAATATAGGAATCAGTCTTAGACCTGTATAAATCAAAAACGTTACCACTTTTCAAGGTATGAAAAGGATACAACGATAATTGTTGAAAACTTAAAAACGGTAGGGATATTTGTGTGCAGGTAATTATTTATAAACCTATATTGGAAAGCAATTTACTCAATTTTTGATCGCTTTTCAATGGTCTAATTCAGTCAAATTAAATTCTCAAATAGACAGATTGTCCATTTTATTTGAAAAATTAATTAGAACGTCAAATATAATAAAAAATAAAATGAATGGTGGTTATTGCAACTATTTAAAAAAATTATTCGATTGTATAAAACTCAAATGATGCTCTAGCTGGTGAAAGGCTTGCATTTTTTTCTCCCTCTGCAATGATGTAATATTCAGCACCGCTGACCTTTTCAAAGCTCGCCGTGTATATCCCATCCTCCAATATATCATCCCCATCCATTCCATTGTCCGTCATTTCAATACGTTGAAATGGAGCATGTTTTTTTAGTCGATAAGCTAAATATACTGTGCTTTCCAAATCCACTTTCGCCGTTATCACACAATTCTCTTTTTCAAAGATGTGCTTAACTTCTGAAATCATTGGTGCCGTTTTGCTGATCAATGGGTGATTGCTAAGATACTCGGTTCGCGCTTCCATCAATTGCGTAATTCCAATGATTTTTGAGTTTCCAATTGACGAACTTGTGTTTAAGTTTTCTTTAAAACCTTCAAAAGAATATAGTTTATTGGTGTCCTGTTCCACAAAAGGTTCAATCATAACCTGGATCGAATCCGCTTTTTTGAGGTATTCTTTATTTGAAAAATTTTCTTCGAGGATCGTTTTCAAATGAGCAACATAAATTTTTCTATAAAGATCGTTTTTTAACAAATTTGTAATTAATGGTCGCTTTTCATTTTGGTTCTTATAATGAATAAAAGGACTCAGTTTTTGCATTTTTTCATTAGAAAGTGCAGGGCCCAAACCATCAAATTGAAACCCACCAAAAGATAAATTCATGTCCCAGAGAATCGGATGGAAAATACCGTACGAATCGCGATAAAGGTAATAGTTGTGGCATAAACGCCCCGTATAACTATCGAGATTTACCAGCACATTATTAAAAGCATGCATCCAAAGTACCTGATCAACATTCAGGATAGTTTCTATTTGGTCAATATTTTTGTTGAGGATTTTGGTAAGCAAGATCAGATCCTTCCAACCGTAATCAGACTTCATCTCGTATAAATTGTAATAACACAATGAATCTTCACCAAGATACATTAATGATGCTTTATCCCCTTTTGGGCAACCTTCAACTTCTTCCGCATGCCAGGTTGGATCACACTTGATCAATGTTCCTTTTTTGTACCCAAAATGTTCTTTTAAAAAATCTTTATCGACAGATTCTGTATTGTTGTATAGACCGAGGTATTCGCCGTTTACATAAAGTTGAGCAAAATTAGCCCTGGGCGCAGGCATATATTTTCGCGCTATTTGATAAGAAAGCACCTCTCGAATAAAGCTGGGGTCCCGAAAAATATTGGAAAGTTTTAAAGATTTATATTTTTCATTAAAGCGTTGATCATCTATAACTCGATCGGCTTTTATATTGAAAGGAAGTTTTGAATATTCTGCATTTCGAACATTGAAATAAGAGCTATTTCCTTTGTAACGTGCACCAATACTATCATACAACACTCCATCAACCGTTACACTTCCAAAAACCCTGTCATCATCACCAACTTCTTTTAGTGAGTCTAGATATGTATCCCAAATCTCAATATTAAGCTCCAGTTTAATTTCCGTTACAGAGTTAATATCATAAAGATCTTGAGCAGTAAGTCGTATGGTTAAAAAAAGGAATAATGATAAAAGTAAATTCCTATTCATATAATGATTTGATATGTTTGAGATGACTTGAATACAGATTACGTAATTTTAATATATTGGTTTAACTCCTTAAACTTTTAAAAAATTGTCAATTTGGGTTGAAAAGCTATTTATTCAGTTCCTCCAAACTTGATGTATAAGGTTTAAACATATAATCAATCGGGCTAAAATTTGCAGAAGCTGCGTTTTCGGAAAAAATAAAATATTCAATACTGTCTTTTCCATCTTTCGGAACGACAGTTGTCCCGAAAACTTTGTCTCCGGCTTCGCCATCATTATTTTTTCCATCGTCAGACATAAAAACCTTTTCATATTTTTTGGTATTGTCAAAACGATAATATAACGCTACACGTTTTGTAGTTGCCTCAACGGTAGCCAAAACATTAAAATCCTTAATGGTTTCGTTCGAAAATTTAGCTCGCTGGGTTACTACGACTTCTTCAACTTCAGGAGGGAAAACAGAAATTTCAGCGTGCTTCTTCAAAAAGCTGGAACGTTTTGACATAAGTTCAACAATTCCAGGTATTTTACTTCTTTTTCCAATGGTTGAGGTTAAGCTTTTCTCAAATTCTTCCATACTGTATTCTTTGTTCATGTCCTCCTTCAGATGAGGCTTTATTAAAGCCTGCAACTTAGCTGCCTGCTCTTCATACGCACCATTTTCAAAATTATCATAAATGATCGTTCGAATGTGGTTAATATATATTTTTCTCATTACCGGGTCTTGTAAAAGATTGCTAATCAATGGTTTTGTAGGATTGTTATCCTGCAAATAAGGATCGAGTTTCTGTAGTTCTTTCAAAACCAAATCTGATCCTGGCCCAATAGATTTATAACTTCCAAATGCAAAATTCAATTCCGATAAAACGGTGTTAAATTGCCCATTTGCATCTTTGTAAAGATAGTAATGTTGGCTATTTGCACCAGTATAACTATATAAATTTACGAGCACATTATTAAAGGCATGCATCCAAAGGGCACGATCAATATTGAGCACATTGTGAAGACTTTCAAGGTCATTGTCATTAAGTATTTTGGCCAACTCAATGAGGTCATCCCAGCCTTCCTTTGATTTCATTTGAAAATTTTGGGTATAGCAGGACACTTTTGATTCGTATTCCAACGATGCATAGATGTTTTGTTTACAACCTTCAGGAGCCACGCTTTTGTCATCACCGTTTGGCGTACATCTAAAAAAACTATTATCACTCGATCCAAAATGTTTTTCTAAAAACGGTTCATCCACTGCTTCAACATTTACAAACAAACCATAATAACTATTATTTATTGAGACTCTGGCATAATTCGCTTCCGGAGCAGGCATATATTTTCTGGCAATCTCATAACCAAGCACTTCCCTCACCATACTGGGATCGAGTAAAGCATTTGACAGGATTAAGGTTTCATAACCATTTTGATTTTGATCTTTGTTGATGTAGTTCAACTTTATATTCAATGCATTATGAACTCCCCCTGGTTTGAAAGATTTAGATGCCCGATATCGTATACCAACATTTTCATACTTTGAACCTTCAATTTCGATATTTCCAATTAACAGTCCATCGCCGTAAATACGCATAGAATCTAACAATTCCGCCCAATTACTTTGCTCAAAAGTAATATTCAACTGACGTACTGTGTTTACATCATAAAACCCTTTGTCCATTTCACTATCCTGAGCAAATGTGATATTTGAGAGGATAATCAATCCAAAAAACAATAGTATCTTTTTTTTCATTTTAACTTAATATATAAGAAATGTTCGTTGAAAAGCACTTAGATCTTAACTAGTTATAAAATTAAAATCTAACAAAATAAGACTGCAATAATACTAAAATAATGACTAAAATTTTAAAAGAGGATTAGGAAATAGCAAACATCCGCTAATTCAATTAATCCTGCAAATTTAAGTCGCAACAATCAATCTGCTTTAAAATAATCGGGTTTTAACTTTTTCAATCAACCATTTACATAATTCTGTAATTGCTTGATGGTGTTCTCCACGATTGTGTGAAGGGTTGATATAACAAAATAACACTTTTTTCATCGATTGTTCCCATTTAGGAAAATAACTGGAAAAACTCTTATAACACAAGTATAAATCAGGCGTAAACTTCCTTTCTTTTTCCATGACTATTTCATATCCGGTTCTAATAACAACTTTAAGGAAGGATTGAAAATCCTCCTCCGGCATTTCTTTTTTGGATAAAAATTCATGAAAATCTGAAGTAAGCCAGCGATAATTCAACATCATTAATTTATCCGGTTTAAATTTCGGAATGGAGTCACTCAGATCTTCACCGTATATGCAAAGAGATTGTGTTTTTAGGATCATGGAATGGCGAGGGGCGAGGGTTTTCCATAAAAAAGTCATCATGGTAAGATGACAACATCAACTCCAATTCTTTTACAAAATCATATCTTGAAGAAATAAAATCATTCAATTCATTTTTCCAAAATGCAGTTTCCCAATATTTATCAGATTCATAAATAATAGCAAAGCTATCCAGATCCGAAAACCGGTCAATCGCCAGTCCACGCACAAGGCTTCCTCGTAGATAAATACTGTGTAATTTTCCATTTAAATGATTAAGATAGCTTTGTTTAACTAACTCAATAACAGGATACCAATGAAGTGGAATTTTGTCCCAGGAAGCTGGGTTTACAACGTAGCCATTTTTGTCATTTTTAAAATATGTTCCGATTGGCTGGATTGGAATTTTGGAGGTCATTTAAAAATGAGTAAAAAGGATTTATACAAAAATGGGTCAACAAAAAAAGAAGCAAGAGAGCTTAATCTTATACTTTCGTAAAAAATTATAACAAGTTTATTATCAACCTATTAAATTAACAATATGCAAATAAACATTTACGCTCATTAAAGCCATTAACAGCAATCCTGAAAGCCTTAACCATGTTTTGTTTTTAAGGCGAAAAGCTTCTGCTTTCTTCTGAATTTCAGGGTCTTTTGAAGTTAGTTTTCCAATTGAAAACAAATAAATATAAACGCCTAAGCCTAAAAAAATGATTTCGAAAATTAAACCTAAATATTCCACAATTACAGTTTGTAATTAAACAAAGATTGAAACTAAATCACTCCGTTGCATCGATCTCTTCAAAGTTTCCGGTCTTCCGGTTTTTCTTTACTTCATCCCAATTAAAGAAGCGGCCATTCATCACGACATATACCCCATGAGGGAGCGTTTGAGCAAAAGCCAAGGCGCTTCCAAGGTTAAAAAAACCATCGGATGAAGTACCAAATGCGTAAGGAATCATCGCTCCTGTAAGAACAATTGTTTTCTCTTGAATATTGGCTTCAGCCAGAACTTTTGCCGTTTGAACCATGCGGTCGGTCCCATGTGTGATTAGTACTTGTTCGCTTTTGGTTTTCCGGCAGTTGTGCAAGATAATATCACGGTCATCATCACTCATTTCAAGGCTGTCCACCATCATCAATGTTTTGATATCGATATCCAGCGTACACCTTCCCCGTTCAAACATCGCTTTTAGATGGGTGTCTTTAAAAAATAACTCTCCGGTTATTAAATTATATTCTTTATCAAAAGTACCTCCTGTTATAAAAACCTGGATCATTGTTTTCTCTGTTTTGTTTTGATGGATCAGGGAAATGAAATTTACTTCCTTTTCACCTTTAAATACCTTATAACCAATACAATTAACTAGGTTGCAAAGTATTTAACAAAAATAGTTAAAAAACTGAATTGAAGAACTGAATCAGCGAATTCGGATATATTTCAATTTCTAATTGTAGGATCTAGGCTAAAATACCAATAAGTTATTTTTTACACCTGCTTAAAACTAAAAAAGGAGCTCACAGTGGAACTCCTTTTTTAATGCTTAACAATTAATAACAGCTTTTTATTTAGGGATTTAGTGAAAGTAAAAGCTATATAAATAATTGTTTTTCAAATTCAAATTCATTTTGTTGTAGTTAGATCGCGTCTTGCAAACCTATTGAAAAAATTAATTTGAAGCAAGTTTTTAATTAATAGAACACCATATTTCTATTAACCTACTAGCTAAATCATCAAAAGCCTTTAGTTATCTATTCAATTGCAAAAATGGAATCATCAATCCCAGAATTGACTTTTATTTCAGAAACTTTCATCTCCAAAGGCATTGGCATCATACCAGTTACTTTCATGGTATGTGGAAACATAATTCCATTTACTTCTTTATAATCTAATAAATCTGAAATCTGCGTGATCGGCCGTCCACCAGCATCCTTAACCTCCAGTTCTCTAATTTTCAAGCTGGTTTCCATCGCAAAATAAAGTGTTTTTTTGTCTCCATCCGGCTTTTCAACAGCAACAACATAAGCATTAACTCCTTCTATATTTTCGACACCGGTCAGCTCAATTTTATAGCCCATGTCACTATACATCATTTCGACAAAAGGATAAGTCGCTTCTTGCATCCCAGCTAATTCATCCTCTCCCATTGGAGCTTTTTGTCCCATCTGAGTTATTGTTCCTTTACCATCATTATACACCTGCCTGGCCATTTCACCCATCCCTTCCATTGAAACTATATTTGCAAATTTGTTTTCAGACTGATAAACTGTGAAATTCAATTTTCTACCCTGCATGTCTGCTGTCATTGCTGTAGTCAAATCTTTCACAGCTGTGAGTGATTCGGTTCCGCCCAAAGCATTTAAATAATCTTCCAAGACCTTATCGGCCGTCATGCCTTCAGGAATAGCTACATTATCTTTCAGTTCTTCGCCATAGTTATCATAAAAATTTACTTTGTTATCTGGTGCTAGTATTTCTAATTTTTCGCTTACCGCTTCTTTGTTGCCTACCACAAGAATGTAGGCCTTGTCTGGGTTTATATATTTTTTTGCCATCAATTGAACATCTTCCGCAGTTACAGCACTCAACTTTTCCAGATAGGTTGCATAATAATCTTCTGGCAAATTGTATCGAATCGTGTTTAAAGCAAAGCGAGCCACCGTTTGTGGACTTTCAAGGGAGCGGGCAAAACTTCCAGACATATAATTCTTTACCAAGGCCAATTCATCAGCATCTGCTTTTTCATCACGAATTTTATTCAATTCATATAATAATTGAACAATGGAACTATCGGTAACTTCATTTCGAACACTTGCTCCAGCTGCGAAATAACCAACCTCTTCATCAGAGTCAAGCGTCGATCTAGAGCCATAAGTGTATGCTTTGTCTTCCCGAAGATTAGCATTTAAACGGCTGGCAAAATATCCCCCAAGCATCGTGTTCATGACACTAGCTTTGATTACATCATCAGCTCCGGGTTTTAAATTTACGGGATAAGTCAGGCTTACTACGGACTGAACCGCTCCAGCCTTGTTTACAAAATCAACAGAAGTTTTTTCAGGAGCTTTAGGGGTTTCAAATTTTTTCTTTTCAACATTTCCTTTTTTCCAGCTACCGAAATACTTCTCAACCATTGGTTTTGCTTCATCAAGAGTTATATCTCCGACGACGATTAAATAAGAAATATTTGGTTTAAAATAAGTATTGTAATACCCCACGCACTTATCAATCGTGATGCTTTCAACCGTTTTTTCAGTAACAATTTCTCCGTAAGGATGATTTTTGCCGTATCGCAAAACACGTGCTACATTGCTGGCTATCGCATTGGGATCATCTTTCGAAGATGCTAATCCTGAAATGGTTTGTTTTTTAATTTTCTGAAACTCATCTTCCGGAAAAGATGGATTTTGAAGGACATCTGACATGATTTCGAGCAAATTTTCGGTGTGTTTTCGAAGGGAAGCACTAAACATTCCTAAAGAGCTAGTTCTCAAACTTGCACCCATAAAATCTACTTCTTCATCAATCTGAGCTTTGGTTTTGGTTTTGGTGCCTTTGCTGAGCATTTGCCCTGCAATATCAGAATAACCAGCATGCTCTTTTTCACTAATTACGCCAGCATCAACTGTTAGTGAAAATGAAACACGAGGTATTTTATGATTTTCAACCACGATTACTTTGAGCCCATTTTCTAAAGAAAATTCAGAATAATCACCAATCTCAATCTTTGGAGCAGGACCAGGTGTTGGAGCGCTTTTACGGAATTCAGCATTTTGAGGAATTTCCGTTATTTCCTCCATTGGTGTCTCTTTTATCTGATCACTCTTTTTGGTAACTTCCCCCGTTTTGGGCGTACACTGAGTGAAAAATAGTAAAGCAAGTAAACTAATTATAGATAAATTTTTCATTTTCTAAAGTTGTAAGAGGGATTAGAGATTTTTGATTTATTCAAAGAAATGAATGACTATGATTTAATGATTAGAACATCCCAGTCAAGGTTTTGATAATTGGCTAAGGATTGTCCGGCATTGGCAAATAAATAAGTGTCACGCAGTTGTTTTTATTAAAATACTTTTTTGCAACACGCTGAATGTCTTCTTTTGTAACAGCCAGATATTTTTCAATTTCTGTATTTATCAAATTGGCATCACCAAAAAACAGGTGATAATTAGCCAAACTTGGCGCGATTCGCTCCATTCCGCTATTTTGAGTGATAAAATCATTTTCAATTTTGTTTCTCAATTTTTGAAATTCGCGGTCACCAATCAATTCATTTTGTACTTTCAATATTTCATTGTCCATAGCCATTTCCAGGTCTTCAACAGGGGTTCCCATATTTACAATTCCATAAGCAATGGCAATTCCCGGATCTTCCAGTGAAAATGGAAAATTACCTGTTGCAACTGCCTTTTGTTGTTCATCCACAATGGATTTATACATTCTGGAACTTTGACCATCAGCAAGTAGAGTACTCAACATACTGACTGCATAATAATCATCGGTTCCCTGAGCCGGAATTCTATAAACCTGAAAAACACCAGGCAATTGGATATTATCGTAAATAGTGTCTCTTATTTCTGCTGCAAGCGGAGGTTCCTCTATATTGGGTCTGTAAACTGGTTTTTTACTAGCTGGTATATCTTGAAAATACAGCTTAATCAGTTTTTTGGCTTCTTCTATTTCTAAATCTCCAGCGATAGAAAGCACCGCATTATTAGGAACATAAAAGTCTTTGTAAAAATTAACATAATCTGCTTCCTGCGCAGCATTCAAATCTTCCATTGAACCAATCGGAGCCCATCGATAAGGATGAATGGTATATGCTCTTGCCAATGCTTCCAACATCCACGAACCATATGGCTGGTTTTCATACCTTTGGCGACGTTCTTCTTTCACTACCTCACGCTGCGTCTCAATTCCAACCTGATCGACTTTCGCATGCAACATCCTTTCTGACTCAATCCAAAGGCCGAGAGCCAATTGATTAGACGGAAGCGTTTCAAAATAAACGGTACGATCCTGAGTAGTAAATGCATTCAAGGTTCCACCAGCATTTTGAATAAGTTTGTCAATTTGGCCACGGTCGATATTTTCGGAACCTTCAAAAAGCAAGTGTTCAAAAAAATGAGCAAAGCCTGTACGCTCAGGGTTTTCATTTTTAGATCCAACGTGATACGAAACAGTAATCGCTACAATTGGGGTTGATTTATCTTGGTGAAGAATAACATGGAGCCCATTTTCAAGTGTAAATTCTTCAAACTTAATTTCATTCATTTGGGCAAACAACCCTGAAAATGCAACCAAGCTTATTGCGATTGAAAATAAATACCTCTTCATATATTTTTTATTATTTGGAATGATAAATATTTTAAAGCTCGAAGATAATAAAGCAGAATCAATTGATTGGTTTGTTATCCGTCTTAATAGATAAAATGACAAAAATATTAGATTTCTGTTTCTTCGTCGGTCAAGCAGGTTTACTAAAATGAAAAGAGCCATTGGATTTTAAATAATCCAATGGCTCCTATAATATATTTATCGTTTTTTAGACCATCTTGTCAGCGCAACTTGTGCTTGCAAAGGCATCAGGTTTTGCTTTGAATACGAATCCCATTCCGAGGATATAGCCCATCGCTTCTTTTAGTGCAGTATTGGATTTAAAATGAGGATCTGTATTAATATCAGCGTGAACTTCAAGCGCCACATCATAAGCATCTAAAATATCGCAAAGATCATAAGCTACTTCAACGGATTTGGCAACTTCAGTAATCATTCGCTCACGAATACCCATTGTTTGTTTTGTCTTTTCATTATGGATAAACATAAACCCGCCTTTCTTTTCTCTTAAAAAAACAATCACTGTGGCAAATTCAATGACACTTCCTCTCACCTGTGAATCTGTACCAATGCATACTTTAAGTTTGTGTCCTAAATCTATTTCTTTAACAATCGTTTCTTCGACAGCTTTTTTGATAGATAATTTTATAGTTTGTCCGTTAAATCTTCGCCATTTCATAGTGATTATAATTTTTAAAAAAATATAAAATAGTTTGTTTGAAAGCTAAGGCTTTTATATTTATAAAAAGATAAGTATAGGTAATAAAATTATTAACAACCAATATTCATGAGTTAGTTCCATTGTTAAAGATATTACCTTCCAAATTTATTTCCAAAAAGACATGATCGGTCCTTTTCAATGTCACAGTTGTCTTATCTTTTGTGAGTAATCGATAAAATGCTTGGTTATTTTTGAATTTGGCCATTTCCTATTTCTGACGGATTTCCTCAAAGCAACAATGATTTTTAAATCTAAACTTTAGTATACCGAAAATCACGGTATTCTAAAGTAAAAAGTAATTGGTAGTACCCGTATTTAACGCTGTAAAGATCATGAGTGAACAAGCACAAACACAAGTAAAAGATAACATTACAACAGGAATAGGTTGGATCACCCTTGGGAGTTTACTCTTCCTTTCTGTATTCCTCAACACAAATGCTTATTTTAATACATTACACCAAGAAAAAGTTTCCTGCTTACAAGAATTGAGTACTGTCGCAAAATCAGTCGCAAATCAGATTGATGGAGATTTATATAAGCGTGTTATCAACCAATATCAAAGCAAAGGAGCTCAAGTTTATAATAGCCAGGATCCGGAAGTTGTTCAACTTTTGGAATTACTAAAAAATGCTGAATCAAGCCATCAATTGAATGCTCCGATTTTCACTTTATCAAAGTATGAAAACAACAATGCGTTGTTCTACGGAATAAGTTCAGAAGGCAAGGCTGTGTTTGATCATTCTTATAAAACGAATCCACAGGAGCTCATTAAAAATTATGAAAAAGGTGGAACCATTGACGGTTTAAAGGATAAAAAAGGAAAATGGTTTTCTGCCATGGAACCCATCGTAAACAAAAATGGAGTCACCGTCGGATCTGTTTTGGTAGATCATGTAAACGAAAAATTTGGCGCTGAAGCAAACATTGTTTTACTGCGAAACATGACCATTTCGCTGGGCTTGATAATCATCATTGCCTTATTATTAAGACATTATTTGAACAGAGTCGTTCACATTATGCGAGCTAAAAAGAAAGCTGAACACACCGCTTTGATCAAAGCAAAGTTCCTTTCTACGATGAGTCACGAAATCCGTACACCAATGAATGCGGTAATTGGATTGACCAATATTTTGCTTCAGGAAAATCCACGAACTGATCAGGTTGAAAACCTGAATACGCTGAAGTTTTCTGCGGATCTTTTATTGTCCCTGATCAATGACATTCTTGATTTTAGTAAAATTGAAGCTGGAAAAATCAGTTTCGAAAATTTTGATTTTGAGCTGCATGCATTGATACAAAATATAAAAAACACAATAAAACTAAAGGCAGAAGAAAAGAACTTGAAATTCGAAACCATTATCGATCCGGCTGTTCCTGAAATGGTGAATGGGGACCAGGTTCGATTGAGCCAAATCCTAACCAACCTGACAGCCAATGCAATTAAATTTACAAACGAAGGAGAAGTATTGATCGATTTGAAATTAATTTCAAAAACCGAAGATAATGTCACAGTTAGATTTTCTGTAAAAGACACGGGGATTGGAATTGATGAAAGTAAATTCGAAAAAATATTTCAGAGTTTTTCGCAGGCTGATACAGATACCACCCGCAAATTTGGAGGTACAGGCTTAGGTTTATCTATTACAAAAAAACTACTTGATCTTCAGGGGAGCAATATTAATGTGGAAAGTAAAATGGGCAAAGGGTCTAATTTTTTCTTTGATTTAACCTTTCAAACAGCAACTCAAGCTGTTCCAGAAAATAAAAACGAAAACCGTTCTTATAATTTTGAAAGCTTTAAAGGGACAAAAATTCTTTTAGTTGAAGACAACAAAATTAATGTCCTGGTTGCCAAAAAGTTTTTAAATAAATGGAACCTGAATATCGATACCGCTGAAAATGGAGAAATTGCTCTGGAGATGATTCAAAATACAGATTACAAGCTTGTGCTCATGGATTTGGAAATGCCTGTGATGGACGGTTACACTGCCACTCAAAAGATCAGGCAGCTTAAACTTTCTAAATATAAAAACCTTCCAATCATTGCGCTTTCAGCTTCTGCAATTTCAGATTTTAGAACAAAGGCAATCAAGGTCGGCATGAACGAATTTGTTACTAAACCCTTTAATCCCGGCGAATTGCATAATGTCATTTCCAGGTTTATAAAAACACCTGCATAAAATAAATTCCAATATTGTACAAAATTAAGCTCGTCTGATATAAGGCGGGCTTTATTTTTGCAAATCATTTAGCTAAATCAAATTAATATTCTAATTGTTAAACTTTACAATTAATGACTCGTTAGGAAAATCATCTTTCTATTTTTGCAAAAAATTATAACACATGTTCCAATATCGATTTCTTTTTTTCGCACTCTTCCTTTTTGCAATAGCGTGCACTTCTCAAAATGGTAAAATTCAACATGGCAAATTCACCAACCACCTTGCAAATGAAAGCAGTCCCTATTTGCTTCAACACGCCAACAATCCGGTCGATTGGTATCCATGGGGTGATGAAGCACTTGAGAAAGCTAAAGCTGAAGATAAAATGTTACTCATCAGTATCGGATACGCTGCCTGCCATTGGTGCCATGTGATGGAACATGAATCATTCGAAGACACACTCGTCAGCAGGATCATGAACGAGAACTTTGTTTGTATAAAAATAGATCGTGAAGAACGTCCCGACATTGATGATATTTATATGACAGCTTGCCAGTTATCATCCGGAAAAGGCTGCGGATGGCCGCTAAACTCATTTGCATTGCCGGATGGGCGACCTGTTTGGGCCGGAACTTATTATCCGAAATCGGAGTGGATGAATGTCTTGGAAACTTTTATAAAATTGAGAAAAGATGAACCCGAAAGGTTGGAAGACTATGCCGAGCAATTAACCGGAAGTATTACTCTCGGAGAGCAAATTGTCATTAATACCTCAGAGCATAATTTCAACAAAGATACTTTACAAAAAATTGGAACGGCCTTTTTACAAAATGTAGACTTAAAAAAAGGAGGCCGAAAAGGGAGTCCAAAATTTCCGATGCCTAACAATTACCAGTTTTTGCTCAGCTACGCCCATCAATTTAATGATGAAAAGGCCATGGAAGCAGTAACCGTTACACTTGACAATATTGCAAACGGCGGAATTTACGATCACCTTGGTGGCGGCTTCGCACGCTACTCCGTTGATGCAGATTGGAAAGTTCCCCACTTTGAAAAAATGCTTTATGACAATGGGCAATTGGTGAGTTTGTATTCTCAAGCTTATCAGTTAACCAAAAATCCGCTTTATAAAAAAAGGGTCGTCGAAACACTAGATTTTATTGAACGTGAAATGACGCATAAATCCGGCGGGTTTTATTCTTCTTTGGATGCAGACAGCGAAGGCGAAGAGGGTAAATTTTATGTTTGGAAAGCAGAAGAAATTGAAGCCGTTTTACAAGACGAAAAAAATCTAAAAATATTTAATGATTATTACGAAGTGAATTCGCGTGGCAACTGGGAAGAACATAAAAATATCTTGTATCGCAGAAAAAGCGATGAAGATATTGCTAAAAAACATAACGTAACTGTTGATGAATTGAACACAATCATTGATGAAGCAAAAGCCAAGCTTTTCAACGAACGATCAAGACGAGTCCATCCGGGACTTGATGATAAAATACTGACCAGCTGGAATGCTTTAATGCTCGGAGGTTATGTAGATGCTTATAAAGCTTTTGGCGATCCGGCATACCTGAAAGCCGCTGAAAAGAATGCTTATTTTTTGGAATCTGAAATGATGCAAAAGGATAACCGTTTGAATAGAAATTTCAAAGATGGTAAATCAGCTATCAATGCATTTCTGGATGATTATGCTTTGACCATTCAGGCATTTACAACGCTTTACGAAGTTACTTTTGATGAAAAATGGCTTTATGAAGCCAATGATCTTGCGGAATACACAATCAAACATTTTTTCGATGAAGAATCAGCGATGTTCAATTATACTAATGATATTGACCCTCCCTTGATTGCCCGTAAAAAAGAACTTTCTGATAACGTAATTCCGGGTTCAAATTCATCCATCGCCCGCAGCTTGTTCATTTTGGGTACTTACCTTTATAATAATGATTACATTGAAATGGCTAGTCAGATGATGAAAAATATGACACCTACAATCACCGAGACGCCACAACCAAATTTTTATTCCAATTGGTGTAGTTTATACAGTAGTTTGGTCAAGCCGCCTTATGAAGTTGCAATCGTGGGCGATGATTTTGTGAAGCTCCGCAATGATATGATGATGAATTATTTGCCAAACGCTATTCTTCTGGGCGGTAAAAATGAAGGAACTTTAGAGCTTTTAAAAGATAAATTGCAAGAAGGAGAGACCATGATTTATGTGTGCCAGAATAAAGTTTGTAAACTTCCTGTGACGGAGGTTGAGAAGGCTTTGCCGCTGATGAATTGAGAAGCCAGGAGGTAAAGTGGTAAAGTGGTAAAAAGGTAAATGGTTATGATTAAAGCGGTCAGGGCTTTTAACTCGCAACTCGCTACTGACTCCTCGCTCCTATTCACTAAACCAAAAAATTCTCTTCCTCAACCACTTTTCCTTTTATACATCGAATAATTCGAGATGGAAAATCCTGTATAATGCGGTAATCATGTGTGGCAAAAAGCACAGCGGTATCATGCTCTTTGGTGAGATATTGAAGCAATTTCATAATTCCATCAGATGTTTCAGGATCGAGATTACCAGTAGGTTCGTCAGCAATGATCAATTGCGGCTTATTGATGAGTGCCCTGGCAATGACTAATCGCTGTTGCTCGCCACCGGATAGTTCATGCGGCATATTTGATCGTTTGATTGACAAACCAACCTGAGCAAGAATATTCGCTATGCGTATTTCCATATCTTTTTGCTTTCTCCAGCCGGTTGCTTTTAATACAAAAAGAAGATTATCAAATACGGTGCGATCCTGTAATAATGTGAAATCTTGGAAAATAATCCCCAGCTTTCGACGTAGGTGTGGAATAGTTCTTCGATTTAATTTTGATAAGTTATGTCCAGCGACGATTCCTGTTCCTTTTTTTAAAGGCAAAGCTGCATATATTGTTTTTAGCAAACTACTTTTACCACTTCCGGTTTTTCCAATCAAATAAACAAATTCTCCCTTATCAATCGTAAGGTCTATATCATTTAGGATTAAATGATCCTCCTGAAAAATGGAAACTTTATTTAAATCAACCACTTTAGTATTTGACATAGACGCTTCGTTTAAATTCAATCCAAATTTACAAATAATCTTTTTCTTTGAAATGGATTTATGTTTATTAAAAAAAAGCAGAAGATTTATTTTCTATGAATAACAAGGTTATTTCAATTTGTTGTTGGGCGTGGATTTCCCTTTTAAGGAATTCAAGGATTTTGAGAAGGAAATGCTACAAAATGAAATGCACGAACAAAAAACGCTAAAATTATATTTGTAAGAATTTTGTAAAAGCAAAAAACGTTTTAGTATTGCCCGTTAAAAAAGCTTAATTTTGCAGAAATTATCCTTTTTGAATATTTAAAGCTCAAAAATAGAAACGATGAAAAAAACACATCTTATAGGAATTTTTGTTATCGCAATTGCAATTGCTGTCTTAATGTCTATAAGTGGTGATGTCAGCACTTATGCGACTTTTGAGCAAGCAGTACAAAGCGGTGATCGTGTAAAAGTTGTTTGTCAACTTTCCAAAGACAAGGAAATGATCTATAATCCGGTTGAAGATCCTAACCGTTTTACATTTTTTGCTAAAGACGATGAAGGCCTCGAAAAGAAAGTAGTTTTGTTGCGTTCAAAACCGCAGGATATTGAGATGTCTGAGTCAATCGTCATCACCGGAAAAATGCAGGAAAATGAATTTGTTGCCAACGATATTCTTTTAAAATGCCCTTCGAAATATAAAGACGAAGAAATACAATTGAGAAAAGAACAAAAAGGATCATAAAAAATCCCTCATAAACAAACTATGGAATATATTGGCGAGCACCTTTTACCCGGAAAAATTGGACACTTCTTTATTATACTCAGTTTTGTAGCCAGCCTTCTTGCTGCTGTTTCCTATTTTTTTGCTACCCAGCGACGCGAAACCAGCGAAGAACATAGCTGGAAAACAATCGGCAGGATTTCTTTTACACTCCATGGATTTAGTGTATTCATAGTCGTTGCAACGATCTTTTACATAATGACGAATCATTATTATGAGTATCATTATGTTTGGGAGCATGTCAGCGAAGACCTTCCGATGAAGTACATATTTTCTGCTTTTTGGGAAGGCCAGGAAGGAAGTTTTCTGCTTTGGATGTTTTGGCATGTGGTATTGGGTTTTGTGTTGATGTTTAGTGCAAAAACATGGGAATCTCCGATCCTGAGCACACTCTCGTTCATACAGTTATTTATTTCTTCCATGATTTTGGGCGTTCATCTGGGGTTTGGAGCAGAAGAGTTAAAATTTGGTAGCAATCCCTTTGTATTACTCCGCGATGTATTGCAGGCTCCGATTTTTACCTCCGGCGATTACCTTCGCCAGATTACGGGGAATGGAATGAATCCTTTGCTACAAAATTATTGGATGACGATCCACCCTCCTACTCTATTTTTAGGCTTTGCTTCAACAGTTGTCCCTTTTTGTTTTGCTATCGCCGGATTATGGACCAATTGCCACAAAGAATGGCTCAAACCTGCAATGCCCTGGGCTTCATTTTCAGCAGCAATATTAGGCATCGGTATTTTGATGGGATCAGCCTGGGCCTATGAAGCTTTGAGTTTTGGAGGATATTGGGCATGGGATCCAGTTGAAAATACTTCTCTTGTTCCTTGGTTGATTATGATCGCAGGTGTACACACCAACCTCATCGCCCGAAACACTGGTTATTCTATAAAAAGCACTTATATTTTCTATTTGCTTTCTTTTATAATGATCGTTTATTCCACTTTTCTGACAAGGAGCGGAATTCTCGGAGACACCTCTGTTCACGCTTTTACAGAGATGGGACTTGAAAACCAATTGGTTTTGTTCATTCTGACTTTTGCTTTCCTATCGATTTTTCTATATTTTAAAAAACGATCAAAAATTCCTTCTCCGCAAAAAGAAGAAGCAGGTTCTTCCAAAGAATTTTGGATGTTCATCGGAGCTTTAGTGCTGACTTTTTCTGCGATATTGATTACCGTTTCAACTTCATTGCCTGTTTACAATAAAATTGCAGAGATTTTCAATCCGGCACATGAAGCCATCACAATCAAAGACCAGGAACCACACCACAATAAATACCAGCTTTGGATTGCCGTTCTTATCAGTTTGCTAAGTGGTTTTGCACAGTTTCTTCGATTCAAGGAATTTAACTGGAAAAGCCATCTTTCAAAATTTTCAAAACACGCTTCCGTTTCCATTTTAATAGCTGGAGGTTTTACATTTCTTACCACTTTATGGATCAAAGTAATCGCTTGGCAGTACCTGCTTTTGCTATTTTCCGGAATATTTACAGTGGTAGCAAACATGGGTTATATTATTACTTTTTTGAAAGGAAATTTAAAAATGGCAAGCTCGGCCTTGGCACACACTGGCTTTGGATTGATGGTCGTTGGGATCATTGCTTCCGGTTTAAATAAAACACATATTTCTACCAATCCCTTTGCCCAGCGTGGATTGATAAGCGAAGATATGCTTAGCTCAAATGTGTTGTTGTTGAAAGGAGTGCCAATGTTTATGAGCGGCTACGAAGTCACTTATTTGAGTGATACTTTGGAAGGCAATCTGCGCCAATTCAGAGTGAACTTTAAAAAAGAAGATAACAGCGAAAGTTTTGATGTTTACCCTTCAGCCACTTACAATAATCAGGTAACAAAAGTGGCGGCTTACAACCCAAGCACCAAAAGATATTTAGGCAAAGATATTTTTACGCTCTTCATCTTGCCAAGAACAGAAGCCGATATTGAAGAAAAAAGAAAGTATGAGGATAGTTTAAATTATGAACCCTATCAGGCTTTTATAAACGATACCATTTATACCAAATCGAGCTATGCCATAATCAAAGAGATCAATTATGAACCAGTTCATCCTGATTACACCAAAGAACAAGGTGATCTGGCTGTAAGCGTAAAAATGTCCGTTCATAAATTGAATGCTGATACTTCCTGGCAAGTAGAGCCGGTCACTGTAATCCGTGGAAATTTTCTGTATAATTACCCAGCGGTTATCCCTGAACTGAGCATGAGAATTCGGGTTCCTGAGCTTATTTTTGAACGTTTCTTTGAGAAAGAACCTCTGAATTACAGTGATTTCGTTTTAAAAGATGGAGACGAAATTTCGTACAATGGAATGAAAGTTAGTTTTAATGGTTTTAATACCAATCCGAACCATCCGACTTATTTAAAAGAAGAGGGAGATATTGCAGTCAGTGCAATTCTCAAAGTTAAAGTTCTCCTGAAATTGAAAGACTCCTTTCGAAGCACAACCAATTTATTTGATCAGAGGTAATCAGCCTTTTAATATGAAAGATCAAATCGATGAATTGGGAATGCATTTTCGTTTCGTTGAAATCGATCCAAATGATAAAACCGTAAAAATCGGAATCGCTACTTCTGGTGAAAAAAGCTCCAAAAATTCCTGTTGAAATTGCTGAAGATGCGCTTCGTTCTGATTACATCGTTTTGGAAGCGATTGTTTTTCCTGGAATTAATTTTTTCTGGATGGGTACGCTTTTGATGATGTTTGGCTTTGTCATGAGTATGTGGAATCGGAGGAAAGGATATACGAGAGGAGTAAGAGGATTAGAAAGTTAGTGGGTAAGTAGGTTAGTAGGTTAGTGGGGAAAAA
This sequence comes from Saprospiraceae bacterium, assembly GCA_965220465.1. Taxonomy (GTDB): domain Bacteria; phylum Bacteroidota; class Bacteroidia; order Chitinophagales; family Saprospiraceae; genus JAHDHW01. The sequence goes on from CBDCPZ010000021.1 coordinate 114,715, forward strand.
CTTCGAACTTCAAACTTCGAACCTAGAAACTTCAAACTAAAAAAACATGCCCTCCATTCAAAAAATAAACATCATTGGAGCCGGAAATGTTGGATTCCATTTAGGCAAAAGGCTGTATAAAAAAGGTTTTGAGGTAATTCAGGTATTTAGCAGAAACGAAGAACGGGCAAAATATCTTGCATCCAAAATTAAGGCAAATTTCATCACTGATCTTTCAAAGGTAAGCACTGACGCTGATCTTTATATTATTGCTGTAAGTGACAATGCCATCGACGAAGTTGCGCAAAAACTTAAAGCCACAGGGATTGATAATCAATTAGTTGTGCATACTTCCGGAGCTACACCATCTACTATTTTAAAACCCTATTTTAATCATTTCGGTGTTTTTTATCCTTTGCAAACATTTCGAATCCAAAGCAAACCGAATTTTAAAAAATTGCCAATTTGCGTTGATGCACCAATCAAATCAGATTTCAAAAAACTTAAAAAACTGGCGAAAAAGATTTGTTCGAATGTATTTCAGATCAATGATGAGGAAAGAGCAATTTTGCATGTTGCTGCTGTTTTTGCTAATAATTTCAGCAATCACCTTTATGCGATCGCCGAAGATATTTTAAAAAGGGAAAATCTCTCTTTGAACCTACTTTTGCCGCTTGATTCAGGAAACGGCGATGAACATTGAAAATAAAGCACCGCAAGACATGCAAACCGGACCCGCGATACGAAGCGATGAAAATACCATAAAAAAGCATTTGGGTTTTTTAGAAAAGCACCCCGATTACAGAGCCTTATATTTAGTGTTTTCAAAAAGTATTAATCCAAAATTTGGCAATCTCGAATAAATTCATTTACTTAGTTTTTTCTTTTCAAACTTATCAGTCGCACAAATTTTCCATACATTTTAATGAGATGTCCAGACCATTGGCGTAGGTCAATTGTTTGAAGTTTAGGCTTTATTTTAAGTTAACCTCTTAAGATATTGTTGACTCTTTTTTGTTCATTGTTTTTAATCATAACTATTTTTTACTACACACTATTTGGACTTCATATTTTACAAGTGAAGCCAGTAAGTATAAAAGAGATTGATTACAAAGCCAACTCTTTTTATACTATTCTATTCGGGCGATTACGAGGTGACCAACAGCTTAACAAAACTATCTTGGTTTATACGAGGAGAGTTTTTGCAATACATACTTATGAGAAAATGGAGGCTATTTTTATTCTTGATGTAGATTAGCGCATTTTATATAAATCCTTTTACAGTCACTACGCTACATCGGTTTTTTGCAAAGACTGGAAATGAAGTCGAAAGACAACTAAATCCATAGCTTTAGTATAAATCTGGCTCCCCTTTTCGGTGGGAATTATGGGGAACAGATTTTATTTAGACGCTAATGGTTTTTATCCCAAAAACAGATAGATAGTTATTTGTAAGCCAAACTAAAAAATTAGAAAAGTATTGTTAAAGAAGTATCGAAGTCAGGGGTTTTCGGTGTCCATTTATTTCTAATTTTTTAGTGGGTGTCGTTTATTTTTTCTCCAAATAAAAGCAATTAAAAACAAGACCCTAACCCAGAGTTTGCCCTTTTGATTTAATTATTGAAGGGGCATTACTTTTATATATGGGGTTAAGCCATTCTTTTTCAAAAAGTATATTTTTCCAATCATAATTCTTAATTTACCTTTCATAATTTATTGAGCTCGCGATGCTTCGCAACATGAATTAATTGCTAGTTTTGCAATTTCAAATAAAAAGTTAATTATGCGAATAATTGGTCATATCGAACATCCGATATTGAAAATTACCGCTTTTAAAATGGACAACAAATTGTCCGTAAAATTTGAAAGCGGAGGGTTTGAACAAACTTATAAATTTAGGGAATCTGATCAATTAAGCGCTTTTGAAGACATTCAAAACTTAGTAGACGAATCTTTTATTTTAAATGTTTTGGACGAACTCAAAAACATGAATCAAATAAAAAATAAAGCATTATCACGCTTTATTGCTGAGGACGATTCTGAGGAATTTGAAGACATTATTTAAATTACGATGCATTGCAAATTTTAATTAAACATCTTTCTTTTTGTTTTTCTGCTCCTTTTTGAGGTCACTCAGCTTCGATTTTATAAAACCTTCAAACACCGCCAGGCCATTTTCGAAATGCTCATTATTATTGATGACAATATCGGCGATTTCATTATAAGGTTTGATGTATTTTTCAAAGGTTGGTAAGACATGGTGTTCGTATCGATACAAAACATCTTCGATGGGATAGTTGCGTTCGATTTGATCGCGCTTGATTCTCCGGATAACTTTCAAGTTTTCCTTAGCGTGCAAATAAACACTGAGATCAAGTAATTTGCGGATTTTATTAAAATGGAAGACAAATATTCCTTCAACCACAATTATGGGAGCAGGTTTGAAAATCAAGGTTTTTGGTTTAACCGCTGCGTTGTTAAAAGTATATTCTTCTCTTATTACGACTTCGCCCTTTACTAATTTTTGAACGTCTTTTTGAAATTCCTTTTTATTAATCGACTTTGGCAGATCAAAATTTATGATCCCCTGGCCATCAATCTCTTGCACGTCACGTGGTCGGTAATAATCATCCTGAGACAGAATACACAATTCATTTTCAGAAAAGGCTGCACGCAATCGCTGGATAAAAGAAGTTTTTCCGGACCCACTTCCCCCGGTAATTCCAATCAAAAAAGGTTTCTGTTCCATATTTAAAAGATAAGCTCAGCAAATTTAATTAATCTGACCGAAAATGCTGTATTGGTTTTTGTAAGTTTTAAAATGATTTTTTCATCTTCAAATAAGCATATATTTTATAAAAGAAGCCATCAAACAAACGCTTTGGTTTTGGATTTAAATTACTTACATTTGATCAGATCAAAACAAAATAAAAAACTATGGATTTTTTCATCGGCTTTCTTAGAGGAGGGATTGGAATTGCTGTATTGATTGGGTTTTGTTATTTGTTGAGCAGCAATCGCAAATTAATTGATTGGGGATTGGTATTGAAAGGATTAGGAATTCAATTTATACTTGCGATTTTGGTTTTGAAAGTCCGGTTTATTCGAATTGTATTTGATGGAGTTGCCAACTTTTTTGTAAAAATATTAGACTTTACTGAAGCCGGAGCCAAGTTTCTTTTTGAAGGTTTGGTCACGGACGTACCTACCTTTGGATATATCTTCGCCTTCCAGGTTTTACCAACCATTGTTTTTTTTGCAGCCTTTAGTTCCGTTTTGTATTATTTAGGCATCTTACAACGGATTATTTTCGGTTTTGCCTGTTCATGAAAAAGGCGATGAATTTATCCGGATCTGAAAGCTTGGCAGCTGCAGCTAATGTTTTTATTGGTCAAACTGAAGCACCGCTCGTCATCAAGCCTTATCTCGAAAGTATGACAAAGTCTGAAATCTTATGCCTGATGACAGGAGGTATGGCAACAATCGCCGGAGGAGTTTTTGCAGCTTATGTAGGCTATTTGGGAAACTCTTTTGCTGATACTACAGGTTTGGACGCTGAAGCTGCTGCATTAGCAATTGCTGCTTCCCGTGAATTGTTTGCACAGCATTTATTGATGGCCTCTGTTATTTCGGCTCCGGCTGCAATTGTGGCCTCAAAAATTCTATACCCGCAAGATGTACCTGAAAAAGTAAATCAGGACTTTCATGTTCCAAAAGATAAAATTGGCAGCAATCTGCTTGAGGCGATTGCAATCGGAACGACCGATGGTTTAAAATTAGCTATCAATGTTGGTGCGATGTTACTTGTTTTTACCGCATTAGTCGCGATGGTAAATTATCTTTTAGCTGATGTTTTAGGTTATTATACACCGATTAACGGTTGGATAGTCAATTTTTCAGGATGGCTTTCTAATAATGATTTTCAAGTACAGCAGGAAGCAATGACAGGTCTGAACCTTGAATTTGTTTTGGGAGTGATATTTTCCCCTATAGCCTGGCTGCTTGGCGTTCCAGGTCAAGATGTATTTTTGGTAGGTCAATTACTCGGGCAAAAAACAGTGATCAATGAATTTTTCGCTTATGCCGAAATGGCAAAATACACCCGTGTTTTTCAAATAAAATCACTAATCATTGCAACTTATGCGCTCTGTGGCTTCTCCAATTTCGCATCCATTGGTATCCAAATCGGTGGTATTGGAGCTATCGCTCCCGGCCAGAAAAAAACACTTGCAGCTTTCGGTATTAAAGCTTTAATTGGCGGAACTGTCGCTTGTTTTATCACAGCCGCAATTGCCGGAATGCTAATACAGGAAAGTACATTTATGCAGTAATAAAGATCACTCTACTATCAATTTTTCAAATGCTTTTTGATTGTCCAACTCTGCTTCGAGGATGTAAATACCTTGTGAAAGCTGTAAAATATTGATGGTTTGATTGTTCAATTTTCCTTTTAAAACCATCTGTCCGAGTTGATTGTAAATCGTTATATTTTCAATTGGTTTTTGGCTTATACTACGCACCGTTATGGACTTGCTGGCTGGATTGGGAAAAACGATAATAGCATCATCCTTTTCATCAAAAAGGGTTTCTGTTGCCACAAGGCAAGCTTCTTGCACCATGCTCGCGCTATTGCAACCTAGGGCATTGCTGGAGATATTTGAAGGTCCTCCATTTATCAGATAATCACAGACACTTTGTACATCGCAAACGGTTAAAGAAGTGTTGTTTTGAAGAGTTAAAAATGAAATCGTCGTGTAAACGATGTAGTCAATCCCGTTTAAGTCATTCAGCGAAGGATTCCCTTTAATTACCAAATTTCCACCAATCGAAATCAAATCTTCTAAAGCTGTTAAACTAGTCAGCGATGCATTGTCTTCAATTAAAAATTGACCTCCAATGGCTGTGATGTTTCCTAAGCCTGCCAAGCTCGCCAAGGTTGCATTTTTTGAAATATTGAGATCTCCTCCAAGTGAATTCAAGCTTTGCAGAGCAAAAAGATTGGCTAGCCCATTGTTTTCTTTTATCATTAGGAAGCCGCCGATAGACTCTAGATCTTCCAGGCCATTTACGCTCCCTAATATTGGGTTGGCTTCAATGTGAACGTTATTTCCAACTGTAACCAGACTGTTTAATCCTTCTAAACTAACCATCTCAGGATTATTATAAATCAGGATATTCATTCCAATCGAAGTCAGCACATCCAGCCCAACCAGGTTTAGTAGTGATCCGTTTTGACGGATATTGAAAAACCCTTCAATCGCAGTCAGAGACGATAAACCATTCAGATTAATAAGTGAATTGTTGTTTTCAATCCAAAAATTTCCGGTAATCGCTGAGATTGTCTCCAATCCTGTAAGATTAATGAGGTTGTCGTTTTCTTTAATTTCTATGTTTCCACCAATGGAAGAAAGTAGCTCCAATCCCGTCAGATTGACTAGTAAATCGTTGTTTTTGATGTAAAGGTCCCCTCCAACTGAAGGAGCAGCTTGCAGTCCAATTAAACTTGACATTGATGCATTGTCCTTGATTTCCAGATTTCCACCTATAAAACTTAAAGCATCCAGGCCACTCAAATTGTTCAAATTTGAGTTATTAATTACACTTAAATTGCCTCCAATCGAATTGAGTACATTGAGTGCATGGAGGTTGGTAATATTGCTGCCGCTGATGGTTATATTACCTTGTATCGATTGGCAGAATGGATAGCTAGTGGGAAAATCGTCAATCTGAGCTTGGCTTGTAAAAACAATGTTGATTGGGCAATTATAACAAGCTGCTTCAACTTCCATCTCGCTATCGCAGCCCGTTGCATTATTGAAAATACTTGCAGCTCCGTCATTATAGAGATAATTACAAATACTTGTCACTTCACAAATAGACAGATTAGGATTTCCTTCAATGGTCAGGTCAGAAATTGTATTGTAATTGAGATCTTCGATTCCATTTAAACTAAACAAAAAATCATTGTTTGTGATTATTAAAGTATCACCAATTGATGTCAAAGGTTCCAATCCTATCAAAGTCGTCAGTACATCGTTATCTTCAATCAAAACAGGTCCCGACACAGTGGTCAAAGCACTCAATCCTATCAAACTGGTCAACGATGGATTCTCTTCAATAAATAAAGTTGAGCCAATCAAATTCAGAACTCCAGGGCCGGTCAAATTTGAAAGGGTTAAGTTATTTGAAATACTAAAGTAGCCGCCAATAGAGGTTAAGCTGGTCAAGCCAAATAAACTGGACAAGCCGTCATTTTCTTTGATCAAAAAGTTTTCTCCAATAGTCGACAATGTATTCAAGCCGTTTAAATTGTCCAATTCTGGATTTTTTATCAATACGAAAAATCCGCCAATGGAATTCAAAGAATTTAATCCATCCAGGCTAATCAAAGATGGGTTGTCCTCAATGCGGAGATAATCTGCGATAGAACCCAGGCTACCCAATCCTGTCAAACTGTTTAAAGCATTATTTTTTTCAATGATTACATGCTCGCTGATTGAGGTGATTCCATTCAAACCCGATAAATTGCTAAGCGCATCATTTTCTTCAATTCGAAGATAATTTCCGATGGAATTCAATGATCCCAATGCACTTAAAGTAGTTAGTGCATCATTGTTTTTGATCCGTAGGTAGCCCCCAATGGAATTTAATGCGTTCAAACCATTTAAATTAGCTAAAGCTGGGTTGTCTCGAATCAGCACATTTTCCCCCAATGAAGTCAGAACTCCTAAGCTTGCAATACTCGACAAAGTTTCATTTTCAAGAATCAGCAGATCTCCTCCAACTGAAGTTAAAGCCTGCAAACCTGCAAAATTAGTCATCACTGGATTGTTACGAATTTGAAGAAATCCGCCAATTTCAGTCACTGTTTCCAAACCACTCAAACTGGTCAAAGCTGGATTATAACTGACCCACAAATAGGATCCAATCGAAGGAGCAATTTGCAATCCGGTGAAATCATTCAATACCGTGTTATCATGAATATAAATCCCTCCTGAAACCGAAAGCATTGCTCCCAAACCTTGAAAATTAGACAATGAGCTATTGTCCCTGATTTCCAGATTTCCGCCAAGAGAAGCCAGGCCTTCCAGTCCCGTCAAATTAGTCAATGCCGGATTATCTGCAATTTGTAAAGTTTCTGAAATAGATCTGACGAAACCCAATCCATTCAAATTGTTGATATTGCTTCCGCTTATCGTTACATTTCCCTGGATACAGCTTAGATTGTTGGATGAAAAGTTGTCAATCTGCGTTTGGTTTGTAAACGTAATATCACCGATATGACAATTGCCGCAGGCGTCATTTATTTGCAGCTTACTGTTGCAACCCAAAGCATTGTTTAAAATACTAGCATCTCCCCCATTATACACGTAATCGCAGATAACAGGTACTTCGCAAACCGATAAATTTGGATTTCCCCGGATTAACAAACTTGCAATTGTAGTATAATCCAGGGCATCAATACCTGTCAGATTGTTCAATAAATCATTGTTTAAAATGATCAAACTATCTCCAATTGAGGTCAATGATTCGAGTCCGTTTAAACTTAAAAGAGATTCGTTTTCTTCTAACCGAAGATCGCCGGCAATCGTAACCAAAGATCCCAAGCCTGATAAGTTCGTTATTGAAGGATTCAAATAAACATTCAAACTATTGCCGATATAAGTCATTGACTGTAAGCCATTTAGATTTTCTAACGTTGCATTTTCTTCGATCAAAACACGGTCAGCAACATAGGTTATCGATTCCAGTCCCGTGATATTCGTCATTAAAGGATTTTCTGCAATAATTAGGTCTCCGCCAATAGAATCCAGCATTGGAATATTTGTTAAAGCGGTAAGCAAAGCATTTCTTGAAATACTAAAATATCCGCCAACATGATTTAAAGCTCCAAGCCCGTTTATATTTGGCAAAACATCATTTTCTTTTATTAAAACATTTTCGCCAACGAAAGTCAGCGCGCCTAAACCTTCCAAACTAGTCAGCGCATAATTTCGAACGACTAATAAAAATCCTTCAATTGAATTTAGCCCGTCCAAACCATTTAAACTAGCCAAAGATGGATTGTCTGTAATTCGCAAATAACCACCAACGGAGTTTAAGCTTTCTAAGCCAGTCAAACTGGTCAAGGCTTCATTAAATTCAATTAAAAAGAATTCTCCAATAGATGATAAGCCATTTAATCCAGAGAGATTATTGAGCATAATGTTTTCCTCAACACGCAGATAACATCCAATTGAAGTCAATGCTTCTACACCAATTAAATTGACCAGTACTGCATTGTTTTTTATACGAAAATAACCACCAACGGAGCTGAGCGATTGTAAACCTGTCAAATTGGTTAACGCAGGATTATCACGAATTAAAAGATTACCAGCGATAGAGTCCAAACCTTCCAAACCTTCCAAATTGATCAACATCGAATTGTCCCGAAGGGATAAATCGCTGCCAACATAATTCAAAGCCTCCAATCCTTCCAAACTAACCAAAGTTGAGTTGTCTCGAATGACCATCTCTCCCTCAACAGAAAGCAATGCTGGTAAACTACCAAAATTAGTGAGTACCGCGTTGTTCTGAATATCCACGTTGCCTACAATCGATGACAATTGGTCAAACCCTTGCAAGTTGATCAAATCATCATTGTTTTTAACTTCCAGTGTTCCGCCAATTTGAGTTAATGACGATAAACCTGAAAAATTAAGTAATGCATTTTCTTTAATATAAAGGTCGCCGCCAATAGTTTCCAACGCCTCTAATCCAATCAGAGAAGCCAGCATTGGATTATAATTAATCGATAACTGTCCAGCGATTGAAGTAATCACATTCAAACCATTCAGATTCTGAATATCGGAACCATTTATCGTAACATTTCCATCGATGTCGTTGCAGTTTGGAAAGTTGTCGGCATAATTGTCGATTTCAGATTGGTTGGAAAAAGTAACATTGGTTAACGTACATGTTTCATTACAAACACTTAAAAGTTGTGCTTCGTTTTCACAGCCTAAAGCATTATTGGAAATATTTATGATGCCATCTCCTTCCAGATATTCACAGATATTTGGAATTCCACAAAGTGATAAAAAATTGTTGCCTTGAATCCTCAATTCAGGAATTGAGTTGAGATCAATATTTCCAAGGCCACCTAAAGAAACCAGCGAATTATTGTTAACAATATGAAGGTAATCACCTATCGTTGTCAGGCTATCTAAACCGGATAAGTTATATAAATTATCGTTATCTACTATTTCAAAATACCCATCTATAGTTTGTAAAGATTCCAGGCCAGAAAGGGTTTCCAAACCACTATTATTTCCTGCATAAAAATTTCCACCGATTGATGTCAGACTTGCTAAACCGGATAGGTTAGTTAAATCACTGTTATATGTTATTTCAACATGCCCGCCTATAGTTTGCAAAGATTCCAGACCAGAAAGATTTTCCAAATCATAATTATCTCCTAAATAAAAATTTCCACCGATTGATGTCAGATTTGCCAAACCGGAAATTGAATTAAGAGCCCCCATTTCATAAATGGATAAAGCTCCACCGATTGATGTTAAACTACTCAAGCTATTCAAATTTGTTACAAAATTATTATCAACAATTTGCAAACTTCCTCCAACAGTATTTAAGTTTTCTAAACCTGTCATCGAAGTTATATAGTCATCCAATCTAAGGCCACCACCTATATATTTCAGACTATTTAAACCAATGAAATTTTTTAAAGCATAATCTTCCCAAATAACCAGGCTTCCACCTATTGAATCAAGGCTGTTCAATCCTGACAAAGAAGTCAATGATCCAATGTCACCTATTTTTAACATTCCTCCTATCTTTTCTAAAGCTTCCAAACCAGTCAAATCACTAATAGAAATATCTTCTAAATGAAGTTTACCTGCGACAGCGGTTAATTGAATTAAACTATCAAGGTTATTAATATTACTTCCATTTATAATCACATCCCCTTCGATCTCCGTGCATCCCGGATAATTAATTGGAAAGTCATCAATTTGAGATTGATTGGAAAAGGTAATGCCATTGGGCAGGCAACTTTGGGCCTGGATGTAAACAATACTGAAAAATAAAAAAATGATTGCTGTATTAATTGACTTCATAGCAGTGGGGGGTTAATTTCAAGCAGACCTATGTCTGTTTAAAAGGGGTTAAAAAGTACGGTATTGGGAAAGTAAAAACGGATTATTTGTGGAGCGAAGAAATCCTAGTTGTTGTGGGTGTTTAAAGTTTAAATAAAAATCGAATTCCTGGTTCCTCTAAGCTAACTAAAATTAGTGGCAACACCAATTCCGTCAGCTATTTGTTTTATCTCTAAATAGCAGCAAAGACTAACAAATACAAATAGTTGGATATTAATGTTTTAATTACTTTTCAAGCTCTTCACTCCACGATTAGTTTTTCAAATATTCTTTGGTTTTCTGTCTCCGCTTCCAGGATGTAAACACCTTGTAAAAGTTGAGCAATATTAATCGTTCGATTATCCAACCTTGATTGCAAAACAGTCTGTCCCAGTTGGTTGTAAATTTTTACTTTTTCGATCTCTTCGCCGCTTTCACTTCGGATATTTATCGAATAATTTGCGGGATTTGGGAAGATGGTAATTCCGTCATTTTCATCATCAAAAACATTTTCTACAGGTACCAAACAAGCCTGGAGTATTTCTTGGCCACTGTTGCATCCGGTAGCATTGTCGTGAATATCTGAGGTGTCACCATTTACCAAATAAGTACAAATACTCAACTCCTCACAAACAGATAATTCAGGATTGTTGAAGATGATCAAATCCGTAATGGAGGTGGCGCTGATATTCCTAATCCCCGAAATATCAGAAAGCGTTGCATTGTCTTCAATCAACAAATGACCGCCAATCGAACTTAATCCTTCAAGTCCGTTTACATTGGTCAGCAAAGGATTTTCTTCAATAAAAACAGCACCTCCAATGGTATTCAGCTTTTCCAAATCAGCCAGACTGGTGAGCGAACCATTCGTAGAAATGCTAAAATATCCACCAATTATACTTAGGTTTTCAATCCCGGCAATGTTCACCAAGCCACTATTTTCTTTTATCAAAAGGTTGTCGCCAATTGAAGTCAACGCGTTTAATCCTTGCAGGTTGGTTATTCCGTTATTTCCTTTTATAATCACGTATCCTCCAATCGTAGTCAAAGCTCCTAAGCTATCCAAACTGCTCAACAATGGGTTGTCTATAATCCGCAATCGATCATTGATGGAGTTTAGATTTTCCAGGCCATCCAAACTCGTTAAAGCATTATTTAATTCAATCTCAAGGTAGTCTCCGATCGAAACCAATGACCCCAAGCCTGTCAAATTAGCCAACATTGGATTTTCTTGTATGCGGATGTAACCATTCACGGATGTCAATCCTTCCAACCCGGATAGGCTGGTTAAAACAGCATTATTAATGACACGAAGATTCTCGCCAATCGAATCCAAATTGCTCAATCCCTCAATACTTGTCAGTTCTGGATTATTGTTAATATACAACCTGCCTTCAATCTTTTTAATTGGGTTTAAACCATCCAGGTTTGTTATATCATTTCCTTCAATGGTAACATTACCATAAATCTTTTCACAGCTTGAAAAAACGATTGGAAATTCATCAATTTGTGTTTGGTTGGTAAAAGAGAGGCTGTACAAAGAGCAATTTCCACAAGCAGCATTCACTTCATCTTCGTCCCTGCATCCCAAGGCATTATCATAAATACTTGCGTTCCCGCCATTATTTAAAAAATCACAGAGCGCAGGAATTTCGCAAACGGATAAAAAAGGATTATCCTTTATATCTAAATCGACAATGGCACTAAAATCAGCATTTCCTATTCCATCAATTGAACTAAGCAATTCGTTGTTTTTGATGATTAAACCAGTACCCAAACCGGTCAAATTGTTCCAACCTGTTAGGGTGGCAAGTTCTGGGTTTTCTGCAATATTTAAAACTCCACCAATGGAAGTCAAAGCATCCAAACCGGATAAACTGTTTATCATTTCGTTTTGCTTAATCATGAAACTTCCTCCAATAATTTTCAATGACGATAGGCCGGTTAAATTTAAAAGTGCATTGTTATTTTTAAACCTAACATTTCCAAAAATTGTGTCCAGACTTTCCAAACCATTTAAATTTTCCAACGAAGCATTACTATAAATACTCAGGCTATCTCCAATTGAGTAGAGAGCATTCAAACCGCTTAAATTTTCCAGCAATGGATTGCCAGAAATAGCAAGTTTACCTCCAATCTCCAATAATCCATTTAAGCCGGTTAAACTGGCTAAAGAACTATTATTTGAAATTTGACAAAAATCGTTGATGGATTCCAAAGATTCTAAACCTGTCAAAATGGACAGCGACGGATTATCTGAAATAACAAAATAGGTTCCAATTGATTTCAATGAAACCAAGCCGGATAAATTTTCCAAAGACAAATTACTGGAAACTACAAAATGCGACGGTATTGAATCCAAAGCGCCTAAACCAGTTAAATTCATCAGCGCATCGTTATATGAAATATTAACTTCAGTTCCAACCGTCATCAAAGAATTCAGTCCGGTCAAGGTAGTCAGGGAGTCGTTGAAAGAAATTAGAACACTTTTTCCAACGATCGTCAAAGACTCAAGACCATTCAAATTTTTCAATTGATTGTTTTGAAATATGCTACAATAACCATCAACCGAAGTCAAAGCATTTAAACCTGTCAAATTAGGTAATGCAGGATTTTTTTGAATACGCAGATAGTCTCCGAGAGAAGTCAGGGTTTCCAGGCCAGTAAGGCTGTTTAAAGAAAGATTATCATATAAATAGATACCTCCGCCAATTTCATTCAAACTGGTCAACCCGCTCAAATTCAGCATCAATTCGTTTCCTCTTATGGATAAGTCTTCTTCAAGATAGGAAATCCCTCCCAAGCCAACCAAATTGAGCAATGAGTCATTATTTGTAATAAACAAATCACCTTTGATAGAATCCAAGGCTTCGAGACCGGTCAAACCCGTTAATCCTGTGTTATTTCTAATATTCAAATGCCCTTCAATTCGAATCAGGTTGTTTAATCCGTTCAAATCTGAAAGTGAGTTGGCGCTTACAATTTCCAATGCTCCGCCAATAGTTGAAACATTGTTTAATCCGTTCAAGTTAGTAATATCCGTTCCATAAATTTCCACAACTCCACCAATGTTTACACAACCCGGATAGTTGATCGAAAAGCTATCTATTTGGTTTTGAGTAGAAAAAGCAATTCCGTCAGGAAGACAGCTTTGGGAATTTGAATAAGAAAGGTTGATTAATAAAAAAAAACAAAATAGCGTAAACAGACCTCATAGCATTGGGGTTTAAAAAACAGAATATTTCTGTTTTAAAATGACAAAATATCGGTTTTGGAAAAAATGAAAGAAACGGTTTAAACAGAGAGATTCAACAATAACCTAACGGAAATAAAGGTATCAATTTCGTAGAATGGTTTTCTGTGCTATTAAGTTAACAAAAAACAATAGTAATACCAACTTATAAAAAATCATTGGATCTGCAAGAAGAATCCTTTCAACTCCCCGTATTGATGAATGAATCAGCCTTTTCAATCAATAAACAATCCCGCTAAAATTTAACCATTTTCTCCATCCAGGCTCCTTTTTCAGACTTGATCGTCAAAAAATAAATCCCTGAAGGAAGATTTGACAGATCAACTTCGGATTGTTGCTGGTTAATATTTTTATTGAAAACGGTACTTCCTCTTGAATCTTTAATTTCCAATTTAGCTATTGAGCCATTCGGAAGAAGAATAGATATTTTTCCTTTCGTTGGGTTCGGGAAAATTTCAACTGGCAATACATCTAAATCATCGGTCGAAATGAGCAAATCCATGCCATCGCAATCTTCGTCGATACCATTGTTTGGTATTTCTTCTGCATCTGGATTGATTTCAGAGTTCATATCGTCACAGTCTTCTGCGAGAACAAAACCATCCTGATCTAAGTCATCATCCAATGTCATTACATTACAATCATCGTCAATTCCGTTGTAAGGAATTTCTATTTCCCCAGGATTGATATTTTCATTCATATCGTTGCAATCCTCAAATAATTCAAATCCATCTTCATCAAAGTCGAAAGTAGAAACCATTTTATTTTCAGTAGTATTTGTAGCTACAGGAGGATTTAAATCAAAATAAATTCCTGCTGAATTGTTAATGATTGTCTCTTCTGGAATCCCTTCAAAAGTTTTGATTCGATAAGCTACATACCCCTGGCTGCCTTCAAAATTGGATGTACTATCCGGCAAAAATATATCATGGAAATTGAATGTTAGAAACTTCCCTTCCGCAAGGCTAGTGCTCAAGGCCTCTTCATGGCTACTACTGATTACTGAAAAAGTAGATGGATCCAAATTCTCATCTAAAGTATCACGGATAATTACATCATAAGCCTCCGCATTTCCTGTATTTTGAAAACGGATGGTGTAAACCAGGTCCTCTCCCATCAAAGCATAATTGTTTGGATATAACGGATTGACGAGTTTGTCGTTGGGGTCAAAGGAGCATTGTACTTCGGTGATATAATTAAACCGATTAGCTACATGTTCTCCGTTTACATCTATATAATTCACCCATGAATTGAAATACAATACTTGCCCTGGATCACCTGGAATTTTGAGTTTGATTTGCTTAAGGAGATTAGCACCCGGATATAAATCTGTAAAAAACCAACCAAATCGATCTGGGTCGATAATCGTATCAGGCGGATCAATAAATTCAATTTCTTCGATATCATCATCAATTTGGAACCATTGTATTCCGTCGACGAGTGTTGTCCCTTGGTTTTGTGTGATGACACCGAAAGTGATAAACTCGTTACACCTTGTAGGTGGAGCGAAAATTATTGACTTTACATTAGATGTATCGTTAATGGCTTTGATTCCAAAATAAATCGTATCAACCGAGGCATTACTTAAATTGAGTGTATACGTTGAAGAATCAGTTGTCAATTCCCAAATTGGATTTGCATTTTGATCGAAAATAAAAGTATAAGTTCCGTCATGTAAATTAATTAATCCACCATTGCTTAGGTTTCCATAAACGTCGATGTTTGATGGCTCTAATTTGATGGGAATATTTGGGTAATAAGGCTCTCCAGAATCGAGAACCTTGTTTTCATTTACATCAATAAAAACTGGAAAATAGACTTTATTGGGGTACTCGCATGACAAAAGTACTTCTTCGATCGTGCTGCATCCAGGTCCATTGTTCGCAACATCAACTATTAATGCGGTATTAATATAATCACATATAAATTGTAATTCACAACTTGAAAGAAGTGGATTGTAGAGAATAACAATAAAATAATTTAAATGATAATCAACTAATCCTAAGCCGTTCAGGGTGGTTAAAGAAGGGTTATTCAGAATAGAAACCCCTTCCCAACTAAAACCTGTTCCTATCATTGTTAATGATTGCAAGCCATTAAGGTTAATTAAAGAGGCATTATCTTCAATATTTAATATACTACGGATGGTAGTTAAAGATTGTAAACCATTAAGATTAACTAAAGAAGCATTATCCAGTACACTAAAATTGGATCCACCCCCCATAGCCCCTCCTATGGTAATTAAAGACTCTAAACCGCTGAAATCTATAAGAGAATTATTTTCTTGAACAAAAAAATCACCTCCAATTGTCACCAGATTGTTTAGCCCTTCAAATGATGTAAGTAATTCATTATTATAAAAAACACAGTTAGATTCAACAGAAGTCAATCCTTCCAGCCCTGTTAAAGAAATTAATGCCTGATTCTCAGAAATAGTTAAAAATTCAACACTTGAAATAGATTCTAATCCTATCAAATCTGTTAGAAAATCATTGTTTTCAATTGAGAGATGGTTATTAGTACTTATTCCATCTAAACCAGAAAGGGTCGTAAGTGAAGTGTTTTGAATCCCAATAATGCCTCCTACTAAGATTAAGCCATCGAGAGCACTTAGGTCAGTGATATCCACACCAGATATTTCTAGCCCGCCTTCAATTATAGTGCAGCCAGGATAATTAATTGGAAAACTATCAATTTGAGATTGGGTAGTAAATGTAATACCATTGGGCAAACAACCTTGCGCGTCAGCATTTCCAATAAAAAAAATGAAAAAAAGTGTTGTTGATAAAATTATTTTCATAACCATTCAATTTAATTATAATCTGGAATGGCTATAAAATTAACATTTTCTATTTTAAAACTTCACTATTTTTTTAATCCAAATCGTTTCCTTTGCTTGTATTTTTAAAAAATATACGCCGGAAACACATTCCGATAAATCCAAATCAGTTTCGTTTTCTAAATGTTGCTTCCATATCAGTTTGCCTGAATAGTCTTTTATTTGCAACGAAACATTGCTAAGATTTTTGGGAAGACGAATGGAAATTATTCCAGTTGTTGGATTGGGAAAAACTTCTATCAGCTGAGCGGAAATATTTAAAGTCGAAACAGGTACATCCAAACCATCACAATTTTCATCAATCCCATTGTTTGGTATTTCTATAGCGTCAGGATTGATATCCGGATTCGAATCATTACAATCCACAAACAAATCAAAACCATCTTCATCAAAATCAAAGGTAGAAAGCATCACATTTTCGGTCGTATTGGTCAAAACCGGTGGATTGAGGTCGAAATATATTCCAGCGGAATTATTAATAACCGTTTCCTCTGGTAATCCTTCATAAGATTGAATTCGATAAGCCACATATCCCTGGCTACCTTCAAAATTGGTCGTGCTATCCGGCAAATAAATATCATGAAACGTGAATGTCAGATACTTGCCTTCAGCAAGGCTTGTGCTCAACACTTCTTCATGACTGCTGCTGATAACTAAAAAAGTCTCAGGATCTAAATTTTCATCTAACGTATCTCGGATAATCACATCATAAGCTTCTGCATTTCCTGTGTTTTGGAACCGAATGGTGTAAATCAAATCTTCCCCCATCAAAGTATAATTGTCCGGATAAACAGGATTGACAAGTTTGTCATTGGGGTCGAAGGAGCATTGTACTTCAGTTGAATAATTATACCTATCAGATAAATGGCCCCCTTTTGCATCAATATAATCAACGTAGGTATTAAACGATAAATATTCCCCTAAAGGGATTCCGGGAGGCCCTGGGATTTGAAGTTCAATTTGTTTTTTTAAAATACCTCCTGGTACCAGATTAACAAAACTCCATCCTAATTTATAAGGTGCTACAATCGTGTCAGGAGAATCAATGAAGTTGTGTTCCGGAATATTATCATCCAAAATGAACCAAAGAGTCCCATCAGCCGGTATAGTTCCCAGGTTCTCAGCAATGATATCAAAAACGACAAATTCATTACACCTTGTATTTGGAGCTACAATGATTGATGAAGTAGATGAAAAATCTACTAAAGGAATTATACCAAATTGTATAGTATCCACAGAAAAATCTCCAACATCTATGGTATACGTCATTGGATCAGTTGTTAATCCCCAATTTGGATTTAGGATTTCATCGAAGGTTAATTCATAGGTTCCATCTCCTAGAAATACAGAAGCAGTAGACCCACCTGTTCCATAAACCACTGAACCTGAAGGCTCAATTTTTATTTTAACGAAGGGATTTAAAGTTTCAGTTGAATCATATAACTGATTTTCATTATAATCAATAAAGCTCTCAATAAATATTTTATTTCGAAAATTACACCTAAAAGTTAGTTCCTCCAAAGTATTACAAACAGGGCGATTTCCTTCAATCGTTAATGGTTTTCCAGAATACAGAAAATCACAAACGAAACGATTATCACAAATCGAAAGGCTATCATTTTCCTTTATAAATAATTCAGGAACTACATTAAAGTCTATGTTTTCTAAACCTCTTATTGATTTTAATCTTCTATTGTCCTCTATATTTAAATAACCTCCTAAAAGAGTCAATGAATGTAACCCATCTAAATTTTCAAGATTATCATTATGGTCTATGTTGACATGACCAATAACAGTAGTCAAAGATTCAAGGCCATCTAAGTTTTGTAAAAGATCTAAAGAAGACATTTTTAAGCTTGATCCTATAAATGTCAAAGATTCAAGCCCTTGGATGTTATTGAAATCGTAACTTCCCCAAATTGAAACATAACCATAAACTGAATCTAAAGATTCGAAACCATCTAAGTTTTCCAAATGGTAGTTTTGGCGAATCAAAAGATAATCACCAATTGAAGTCAAAGATTCAAGCCCTATAATGGTACTTAATTTTTTATTATAAGAAATATCAACTAACTCTCCTACGCTGGTCAAATTATTTAAACCATTTAAATTCTTTAAAGAATCATTATGATTTATTCTTAAGTCTCCAACAATAGTATTTAAGCTTTCTAAACCTGATAAATCGATTAATGGTATATTACTTTGGATACGAAAATCACTTCCTATATAATTCAATGATTCTAATCCTTGAAGACTAGATAAATTATAGAGATGATCGATATCCAGCCTACCTTGTACAGTAGTCAATGACTCTAACCCTTTTAAACTAACCAAAAGATCATTGTTATCAATATACATACTTCCCTGTACAGTAGTTAATGATCCCAACCCTTCCAGGTTAAGCAAATAATCATTTCCAGAAATAGTAACATAATCATTTACAGTAGTCAATGAATCCAAGCCAGAAAGGCTTCGCATTTGTAAATTGCTCTGAATATATAATCTTCCATGAATAGTATTTAATGATTCCAAGCCACTCAAAGAATCAAGTGAGAAGTTGTTATAAATGTAGAGTTCGTCTCCGATAGAAGTCAAAGATCCAAAACTAGAAAACGTGTTTAACTTCATGTTATGAGTAACATATAAAGTTCCTCCAATATTTGTTAATTCGTTAAAATCCGTAAAAGTCAATAACTCTCCATTTCCGCTTATATAAAAATCACCCCCTATTTCATTCAAAAAATGTATTCCATTCAAATTTGTCAGAAGGTCATTATTATATATCCTTAAATCCTCACCAACTGTTATTAAAGCTTCTAAACCCTCCAGGCTACTCAAGTTTTCAGCATTCGAAATCACAAAATGTCCAGCAACAGAATTTAATTGACTTAACCCTTCTAGACTAGTAATATCAAGGCCGTTGATAGTCAAGTGTCCTTCGATATCAGTACACCCAGCATAGTTAATGGAGAAACTATCAATTTGAGATTGCAAAGTAAAAATTGTGCTATCTGGAAGACAACTTTGTGAATAGGAATGACCAATACTAAAAAATAAAAGAATTAAGATTGTAGTTATTGATTTCATAGCAGAGGAATTAAAGATCAATGCAAATTGATTATTAATTTTTAAATTCAAGATTTCTATTAGCTAAACTAAACAATAATCGCTGGATTTTGAATTTAGTTTGTTATTTTGTTTCGAAACTCCTTAGAATTCAATATACATTCAGATTTAATTACCTTACTATAAATTCTAACCGTTCCCCCTTCTTATCTTCAAAAAATTGCCCGTTCTGATATGCCAAATGACCGCTGACGATAGTTGTTTCAACCATTCCTTTGAACGTATGCCCTTCGAAAGGAGACCATTGGCATTTGTAAAAAAGGTTGTCTTTTTTTACCGTCCATTTTTTTTCCAAATCGACGATGGAAAGGTCTGCCCAATTGCCTTCGTCAAGGTAACCGCGTTTTTCAATATTAAAGCAAATCGCGGGAGCATGGCACATCTTTTCGACGATACGTTCGAGGGAGATTTTGCCAGCCTGGTAAAATTCGAGCATCACGTTTAAAGTATGTTGGATCAGAGGAACGCCTGATGGAGCTTTTAGATAATTTTGCTGTTTTTCATCCCAGGTGTGAGGAGCGTGGTCTGTAGCAATGATATCAAGGCGATTATCCAAAAGCGCAGGAAACAAAGCCTGTTGGTGCTTTGGGCTTTTTACAGCCGGATTGCATTTGATTTGAGTTCCTAATTTTTCATAATCATCACTATCAAAATACAAATGATGTACGCAAACTTCGGAAGTTATTCTTTTTTCTTTTAAAGGAATATCGTTTCTAAAAAGAGACAATTCATCAGCTGTGGAAATATGCAAAATATGGAGGCGGGTATTGTGTTTTTTTGCTAAATCGACTGCCAACGATGAGGAGATCAAACAACCTTCCGCGGAGCGAATGTCAGGATGGTATTTAATTGGAATATCTTCTCCAAAACGTTTCACATATTCTGCTGTATTTCTGCGAATAGTTTCCTCATCTTCGCAGTGTGTAGCGATCAGCATCGGCACTTTTGAAAACAGCATTTCCAATGTCACCGGATCATCAACCAACATGTTTCCGGTACTTGATCCCATGAATGCTTTGATACCACAAACGGTCCGTGGATTTGTTTTTAAAACCTGCTCCAAATTATCATTAGAAGCACCCATAAAAAAGGAATAATTCGCCAAAGATTTTTGTGCAGCGATATCATATTTGTCTTGTAAAAGTTCTTGAGTCAGCGCCGGAGGTTTAGTGTTAGGCATCTCCATAAAAGAGGTCACTCCACCGGCAACTGCTGATCGGGGTTCGGTATAAAGGTCAGATTTGTGCGTCATTCCGGGTTCCCTAAAATGTACCTGGTCATCGATGATTCCCGGCAAAACGTATTTCCCTTCAGCGTTGATTTCAATATCAGCGGAGATATTGATCGATGAGGCTATTTTTTCAATAAAACCATTTTTTATTAGGATATCACCGTTGGTTATTTTTCCACGATTGACGATTTGGGCGTTTTTTATAATGATGCTTTTCATAGTAAATTATTTGTCGGCGAATTTAACAAAACCGACATAGAGTTTTTAATTTCAAAGGATTTTCAATGGAATTAAATTTCTGAGAAAGGCATAGCGAATATGTTCCGCAATAAATTGGGATATCGCAAAAGGTAATTTGTCTCAGATTCTGGCCTAAAGTAAAAAGAATTTGATTAATAACAAGTTAAATGCTAAACTTTAATATCAGTCTCCATTAATGCAAAAAGTCGCTTGAATGACTCCAAATAATGCTGACGATGGAGAAGACCATTGGTCCCACCATTTACTCGTTTAGTGACCATGTGAATATCGTCTGCATCAGCATATTTATTAATCTTTCGTTTTTTCCAGTACCAGCAGGCGGAAGTAAGTGCCCACTCCGGATCGAAGGATCAAATCAGGATTGTTGACACAATCAATCCATTCCATGCGCTTTACCAAAATTCTCATAGTTTTCTTTGCCGGTAAGTTGTATCAGGCCACGACCGCGGTATTTCCAACCATCGCCACTTGCTTCATCGCCGTTGCCCATTCTATTGGCATACACCCGGTTGGCAATTTTCTCAGGTTGGCGTGCATACTTTTGGGCGAACTTCCAAAGATTCAAAATACTTTCTAAAAGTAATTCTCAGCGCCTTTGCTGAATAATTTAAATTTTCCTCCGAGTAGTGGAGACCTCCACTTTCATGCGAGAGTTGTGCAAGAAAGTGTGCTCTACGAAGCGTAGTGTCAATACCATATTTAGGTAAAACGGTATTAAGATGCGGCATGTAAGCCTCTGCTTTCCTCCAATTCATATCGGGTATGATGGTTTTCATTTGTTCTGTGGATACCATAAATTCTATTTTTATTGTATTTGTTTAAATGAAACGCGGCAATTTATTCAGCTAAATTAATAGGTAAATTAATGTTTTACGCCTGCTTAAATATAATGAAAATATTTGATTTGAAATATTTAAAGACTGGTCGAATCCATTTCTATTTGTCATTGAAATCAGGTTTCCCTTTTTAAGGATGCAAGAATGCTGATAAGAAAGTGTGGCAAAATGAAATGCACTTAATTGGAAACATAAAGTAGGCAGAATTGAGTTCAAGGTATTGCACTCCTGGTTATCCTAGGTTTTATTACTTTTGCGGGAAATCATTTTTTGTTATGCCTTTCATCCAAAAATCCTCTTACAAAGGACCTCCATTTTATCAGTATAATGGCCATTTACAAACCATTTTACCGGCCTTGATGCGAAAAGTAGAAGGAATCAATTATGAACGGGAACGTCATACACTTTCGGATGGAGATTTTGTTGATTTGGATTGGATCGACAAAGGAAGCAAAAACCTCGTTTTTCTTTCTCATGGCTTGGAAGGCAATTCAAAAAGGCATTATATGAAAGGTATGGCAAAGATGTTCACCCAGCAAAATTGGGACATTGTAGCCTGGAATTGCAGAAGTTGCAGCGGTGAGATGAACCTCAAACCACGCCTTTATAATCATGGAGAAATTGGTGACATTGCTGAAGTCATCGAACACATCATTTCTACAAAAAAGTATGAAAAAATTGTTCTGATCGGCTTTAGCATGGGAGGAAATATTATTATGAAATATTTAGGTGTTCATGGAAAAGAGATTCCCCCTCAACTTTACAAAGCCATTGCCTTTTCATCGCCAACTGACCTAAAAGGAAGCGCTGATTTGCTCAATTTTCCAAAAGCAAAGTTTTATAGAAAACGATTTTTAAAAATGTTGAAAGCTAAAATGGAAGTCAAAGCAAAGCAATACCCTCACCTTATCGACATGGACAATTTTAGCAAAATTCAGCGCTGGCAGGACTTTGATGACTATTTCACCGCTCCATTGAATGGTTACAATGATGCGGAGCATTTCTATCACGAAGGTTCCGCACAAAACTTTATGGAAGGAATCAGCATCCCTACCCTGCTCGTCAATGCCAAAAACGACCCGATCCTTAGCCAAAATTGTTATCCGTCTGAAATCTGTGAAAAACATAAATACGTTTATCTTGAAACACCCAAACGTGGAGGCCATGTCGGTTTTAGTAATTGGGGAAAACCATTTGCCTGGTCAGAATACAGAGCTATAGAGTTTGTGAATTCGCCCTTTTAAAAGATCGCAAAAAAATTACAGAATTTAAGCTATTTGATGTAAATTTCGGAAATGAAAATCCTCCACACGGCAGACTGGCATTTGGGTCAAAAGTTTCTTTTTTATGATCGGGAAATGGAACACCAGCATGCGCTGAACTGGCTTTTAGGTTTAATTAAAAAAGAAAAAGTTGAGGTTTTAATCATTGCCGGGGACATCTTCGATATTGGTAATCCGCCAAACTACGCGCGGCGATTGTATTACCAGTTTTTGACCAAATTGCAAAACACCAGCTGCCGTCATGCCATCATTACAGGAGGCAATCACGATTCCCCTGCTATGTTAAACGCTCCCAAAGATTTGTTGGAAGCACTAAACGTGTATGTTGTCGGAGCTGCCACGTCTGTTTTGGAAGATGAAATTGTTGTTTTAAAAAATCAGAAAAAGGAAATTGAAGCGGTGATCGCTGCCGTCCCTTTTTTGAGGGATCGCGATCTTAGAACCAGCCTTTCAGGAGAATCTTCAACAGAACGAATTACCAGAATCAAAGAAGGAATTTATCATCATTATGCCAAGGTTGCTGAAATCGCAGCGAAATATAAAGATTTAGAAGTACCAATAATTGCAACGGGACACCTTTATGCAAAAGGCGCGGTCTCCTCAGCAAAGCAAGACAATATTTATATCGGGAACATGGAAAACATTGAAGCGGAGCAGTTTCCAGAGCTATTCGATTATGTGGCTTTAGGGCATTTGCATCGCGCACAGGTAGTCGGCGGAATGGATCATATTCGTTATTCGGGTTCGATCATTCCTTTGAGTTTTAGTGAAATTCAGGACAAAAAATCGGTCAATATTATTCTTTTTAGAAATAAAGAAATTGACAAAGTAGAAATAGTTCCGATTCCAGTATTTCGGGAACTCGTTACGGTGAAAGGGACTTACGAAGCTGTTCAAAAAAAACTGGACAAACTCGCGCTTCAGTTTTTGAAAACAGATTTACCGGCATGGGTAGAAATTATCATTGAAACGGAAAAATTGATCCCAAACCTGGATAATCTGCTGAACGATTACACCAAAGAGATGAATTTGGAATTGCTAAAAATCCGTACAAATCGACAGCTTTTCAGCCTGGATAATCAAACCGAGCAACTTAGTCTTGATGACCTTGAACCTATTGATGTTTTTAAGAAAAAATGTACAAGTTTCGGAAGTCCGCCCGACGAAATGGAAGAATTAATTGCAACTTTTAACGAACTGGAAAACTGGATGGCAGAGAAAAAAGATGAATGATGTGCGGATTGTGTTCTCGCTACTGGCATTTGACAACTTCAAACTATATTAATGAAAATCCTCAAAGTCGGCATTAAAAATCTAAATTCCTTGCGGATGGAGACTTCGATTGACTTCATGCAGGAGCCGATTGCCAGTACAGGATTATTTGCGATAACGGGCGATACCGGTGCAGGAAAGACAACGATTTTGGATGCTGTTACTTTAGCGCTTTACGGAAAAGTGCATCGCAACAAAGAAGTGAAAGAAGTCATGTCCTACGGGACTTCTGATTGTTTCGCGGAAGTTGAATTTGAGTCGGGCAATACAAATTATTTTGCAAAATGGAGCTTGCACCGAGCAGGAAAAAAAACGGATGGGAATTTTCAAACACCAAAGCGCGAATTGGCCAAATGGAACGAGACTGAGCAGATTTATGAGATCATTGCTGAAAAAATCAAAGACGTTGACCAGTCCGTTGAAGAAATTACCGGTTTGGATTACGATCGATTTTGTCGATCTGTAATGCTTTCTCAGGGAGATTTTGCCGCGTTTCTAAAATCAGGGGAAAAAGAGCGAAGCGACCTTTTGGAAAGAATAACCGGAACCGAAATATACTCTCAGCTCTCAATCGCTGCTTTTCAAAGACACAAGGAAGAAGAAAATAAACTCAAAGATCTGAATCGCGAATTGGAAAGTCTGCGCGTTTTGGATGATGAGGAATTGAAAAATTTAAACAAAGAATTGAAGCTTTTACAAAAAGAAAGCACTTCTTTAAAAAAGGAGTTAGAAAAAAAGCAAACTGAATTAAACTGGCTACAAAAAATGGAAACGCTCGAAGCTCAATTGGTAAAATCGCAAGAGGAAATCGAAGCTATAGAAAATGAAAAACAGGCTTCCGCAATTGATTTGGAAAGACTGGCTCGACATCAAAAAACAATTCCGTTTCAAACAAAACTGAGTAAGTTGGATGATTTGTTGCTTGCTAAAACCGAAACCGACCATGAGCTTAATCAGTTGAATACCAACCTTCTGCAAATCGAAATTGCCGAAAAATCTACTAAAGAGAACTTGGATTTAGTCACCACAGCATTTAAAAAAGCCAAAGAACAACTTAGTGAAAAAGGAAAACTTTTTGAAAAAGTAACTGCCCTTGATATTGAAATCAAAGAAAAACGAGAACCGCTCCAAAAAGATCAAAATGATTTTCAAAAACAGTCCGATAACCTAAACCAACAGGAAACCCAATTAAAAGAAACAGAAGAAAAATTAAAAACACTTGATCAGAAATACCATGAATCTTCCAAGTGGTTGAAAGACCACAAAATTTATAAAAACCTTATCGACGATCTGCAAACGATCAAGCTGCATTATGATAGCCTTCGGGAAATTTATAAAAACGAAACAACGATTGACAAGGAGATTGCAACTTCCGAAAAATCACTAAAAAAAGCACAAAAACAACACGCGATCATCCGTCAAAAATTAGAGGATAGCGAAAAGGAAATCAAAAATCTCCTGGAAAATTTTTCGAAGCAAGCACCGGAGGAATTTGTACAAAGCCGAAATGAGTTGTTGAACAAACTTTCGGAAGAAATCGAAAATCTTGGAACACACAACAAAAATCTACAGCAATTAAAGCATCTAAACGATGAATACCAATCGTTGATGAATGAGCTTTCGCAATACGAGGACCAACTCGAAAACTTACGGCAAGAGGAGCACAATATCAACAAAGAGATGATGTCTTCGTTGGAAGCTATCGACAATTTACAGACTCATTTGGAATTCAAGCAACAGGTTTATGAGCAACAACTCATGATCGCGAATTATGAAAAAGACCGATCCTCTTTAAAAGACGGAGATCCTTGCCCGCTCTGCTTTTCAGAGACGCATCCTTTTCGTAAAAAGAAACTGAAACCCTTCACAGATCAAGCAAAAAAAGAGCTGGATTTTGCAACCGAACAGTTCAAATTGTTGCTCCAACCTCATCGAAATTTGCTCAATCGGCAAAAGGATTTGGAATTGCAAATCGAAGCTTTAGAAGGCAATGAGGTAAAAAATCTGAGTGGTCAGGTTCAAAATCAGTTCAATAAATTATTGGAATACGAAGGAAAGATTTCCCTTATCGCTCCTGAATTATCTAAGACGGATTTTTCACTGACAAGGCAGAGTCTTTTGAATCTAAAGATTTCAGATTTTGAAAAAAAGCTAATGGATCATCGTAAAAAAAGAGAAAGATTGATTGCCCTGGATTCAAGGCTCGAAAAAGTGGAAAAGGTAAGACAGGAATACCAAAATGCCTCAAAGGAACAAGAACTTGAAATAGCTCGCATCGAAGAAAATTTAAAACTCAATCGCGAAAAATTGGCAGCTTTAAAAACGAGTTTTGAAAAATCAACCCGCACGCTCAATAAAATACTGAAGCAGTATGGACTAGATTTTAAGATTGAAACCGGCAAACAAACTTATAATCAACTGGAAGCGCAAAAATTGAAATACGAAGAATATTCCCAATTGGAAAATCAGCTAAAAGGTGAGCTTGATTTGTGTAAACAAGAGAAGCGGCAACTTTCGGAACAAATTGAAAAACAAAAATTAGGCATCGGCGAATTCAAATTAGAAATTGATGCAAAATCTAAAATCCTTGAAACGATAGAAAATCAACGCAAAGAACTTTTTGGTGATCAAGATCCTGCGATTGAAAAATCAAAAATCGAACAACAACTTTTAGAAATTGAATCCAAATTAGAAGTTTCAAAAACAGACTGGGATGAGCAACTTCTTTTATTGAAAACAACTAAGTCTTCCATCTCCGAAAAAGAAAAACAAGACTCACAAATTGTAAGCAAAACCAGTGATTTAGAGGAATCGCTGAACGCGGCAATTTCAAAAGCCGGGTTTGAAAACATCGAACAATTGCGTTTGGCAATATTGGCGGAGGACGAAGCATCAGCAATTCAAAAACACAGTGAAACTTTAAAAGAAAAAGAAATCAAAGTTCGACAAACCTTAAAAAACGCCACAACTGAATTGAAAAGTGAAAAATCCCGAAAACTTACCGATGAATCAAAACAAACTATTGAAGAAACTCTTGCAAAAAAGGACGCTAATTTTCAACAAAATCAACAAGGTATCGGGGTCATCCATGAAAAAATCAATTACAATGACCAACTTAAAAAAGAAAGCCTTTCACTGCTTAAACATATCGAAAATCAACGTAAAGAATACAATCGCTGGGCTAAGTTAAACGAGATCATTGGAATGGCAGACGGCAAAAAATTTCGCGTTTTTGCGCAGGGACTCACATTAAAAAAATTAACTATTTTAGCAAACAAACACCTAAAATTGCTAAATGGGCGTTATTTCATCTATAAAAGAAGCGACGAGAATCTAAGCCTTGACATTATTGATACCTTTCAAGCGGATAATATTCGCTCAATGAACACGCTTTCCGGAGGAGAGAGTTTTTTGGTAAGCCTGGCTTTGGCTTTAGGATTATCTGATCTGGCCGGCCGCAATACTACCATTAATTCTCTTTTTATTGATGAAGGATTTGGATCTTTGGATGAAACAACGCTTGATTTGGCAATTTCGACACTCGAAAATCTTCAATCAAAAGGCAAAACAATTGGGATAATATCTCACGTAAAAGAGTTGAAAGAGCGGATTTCAACACAGATTATGGTAAAAAAGAAAGCAAGTGGTTTTAGCGAATTGGAGATTATTGGATGATCCTTTGACCGAAACCTGGTGATTATTATCGAAAACATAGCCTAGATTGTCGATCAACAAAGAGATTTTTCAACATTTTCGCTTAATTTCAGAAAATTATTCGGATTTTTGCATTTTCATCGCCGATTTCAATTTTACAATTAAACTTTAAACAACCATTAATATTGAATTGACCTTAGAGTCAAATCTTGCTACCTAAGCAAAAAAACAATACAATCATTTAAACAAACAAATTATTATCATGAAACATCTCACTCCCCTTTTAATTCTCCTGTTTAGTTTTTCTTTATTTGCACAAGAAGGAACTACATTAGAAGAATACCGATATTTAAGCAAAGGTTATTTGTACCAAAAAGAATTGGGCCTTGATATTTACAAAAATGGATACACCGTCAAAAATATTTTTATAACTTCAAAAAATGCAAAACTTATTGGTTTGTATAAAGACGGTGTAAAAGCAACCAAAGCCTTATTAGTCGTAATTGAAGAGCAGGGACAAACTCCGGTTTACGTTTGCATTCCAAATAAAAACTCCGAAGAAAGAGTGCTGAGTCTATACAATCTGGATATACAACGCTTGATAAATGTGGAAACAAGAAAAATGTATGACAATGCCATGCAAGAGTTTTTGTATAGCGCGCTAAACAACTCAATGGATATGCAAGAGTTATCTATTAGACCGCAAAACTTTGATCACTTGAGCAAAAGCACCGAGCCGATTGATATGCAAAACCAACCAGAAGAAGATATTTTGGTTAGCAAAGGAGGTGTTGAATCTGTTGTGTTAACGGATACGGAACCTGAACCAATGAAAGAAACTCCCGTAAAAGAATCAAAACCAAAAAATACCATCACACAAGCAAGGCCTACTATCAACGGTGATGTTCGTTCAAGGGATATTATTGTCGCTCCGAATGTTCAAACCGAATCTCTTGTAAAAGGAACCGTTGCTGTAAAAGTATGTGTAGACATGGATGGTTATGTGTCATCCGCAAAGTTCACACAAAGAGGTTCGACAACTTTAGATAAGGAACTTAAAAAGTTATCAGTTGATGCCGCGAGCAGGTATCGTTTTGGAAAAAGTGATCGTAGGGAAGAATGTGGAATAATTACATTTGAATTTTAGACTTTTTATTTTTTTAATTAAATACTTCGCAATTTGAAAACAATATTTGGTAAAGCTCATGGATTAGATCAGAAAAGCGTAGATTTTCTGACCAAAGCCCTCGAAAAAAGTAATCTTCCTGGTTTTGATTATATCGAATTTAAACAAAGCCTTGATGCACTTTCGAAGCTCAATATTGAGGAAGAAACTGCTTTCAAATCTGCATTTGCAACAGCTTCAACGGTTGGCCTTACAAAAACAAAATTGCTTGAAACTGCCACTCATTATAAAAAAGTGCTGGCAAATGAGAAATCTCAATTTGACTCCGCTTTACAAAAACAAATTGAACAGAAAGTAGCCGGCAAAGAACTGGAAGTCAATAAGCTCAAAGATCAGATTGTCAAGCATGAGGAAAAGATTAAGCAATTGAAAGATCAAATTGCAAAATTCCAAAAAACAATTGATGGTGCCGATACTCAGATCGATACTGCCCGCCAGAAAATTGAATCAACCCGCGAAGGATTTGAACATACGCATCAAAGCATCCTCAATCAAATTGAGAAGGACATTGAAAACATAAATAAATATTTGTAGGAAAGCGTAAAAATTTATTAATAACCACCAAACTCAATTGTAAAAATGGCCGATATCACTCCAATCGATACAGATAGTTATAAAAGTAAATCATTTTGGAAGAGACCCGAAGGGGTCGCAGGCACCATTTTCCTTATTGGCATTATTGCCGGAGGAGGCTTTTTGTTATATCAAGCCTTACCTTACCTGATCACTTTGGCTAGCAATATTCTTTATCTCAGTGGAATGTTATTGGTCTTGGGTGCTATTATTTATATGGTTCTTGATCCAAAAATGCGCAATCTAGTTTGGTATGGTTATAAAAGTATAATGCGTTCGATTACCGGTATTTTTGTAAACCTCGATCCGATCGGAATACTCAAAAGTTATGTTGAAGATTTGACCAACAATCTTAGAAAGATGAGCAGTCAGATTGCCAATCTCCGCGGACAAATGAGAAAGCTTTCGACATTGATGGAAGAGAATGCCAAAGAAATTGATGACAACATGAAGCTGGCAGCTATGGCCAAACGAAAAGGCAACGATAAACAAATGATGCTTTCTTCAAGAAAAGCCGCACGTTTGAAGGAAAGCAATACCAAATATGCTGCCCTCCATACGAAAATAGAAGTGATGTACAAGATCCTGACAAAAATGTATCAAAACTCTGAAATACTTTTAGAGGATACAAAAGATCAGGTAAACATGAAAGAACAAGAAAGAAAGGCGATCCGGACTTCTCATTCTGCTATGAAATCAGCGATGAGTGTTATTTCTGGTGATCCCGATCAACGAGCAATGTTCGATATGGCACTTGAATCCATAGCGGATGACGTAGCCAACAAGGTTGGTGAAATGGAACGCTTCATGGAAATGTCAACTACGTTTATGGATTCTGTAGATTTGCAAAACGGAGTGTTTGAAGAAGAAGGTTTGAAGATGCTTGAAAAGTTTGAAAAAGAAAGTACTTTGCTGCTTATGGGCGCTCCCGGCGAAACTACCGAAACGCTGGATCTCAATCAACCTACCGCAGAGCCTGAATCTCGCAAACAAGATTCCGGCTCTTACGATAATTTATTTGAGTAAATTTTAGGAAAACTGATTAACTAAAAAGTTTAGGCTTAAACATAAAAACCCTTTTCAACAATCGTTGAAAAGGGTTTTTAGTTAACTACTTATTCATCATAAAACATCCAACTGTTTTTCTGCTTCACGAAGATGGTTAATCATTTGGCTGCGAACGGTTTGGATTAATTGGGGAACATCCTCTGTAGTTAGATTTTTGGTTTCAATCGGATCATCCCAAATAATTCTAAGCACTCCAGGGCTTAAATCAGGCGATCCACCAATTGAAGAAATATCGTTCATATTTACAATGGTATGGACCGCTATCGGAGTTCCGGTTTGAATGGCTAACCGAAACGCACCTTGCTGAAAATCTCCTAAAATTTCGTCTCCGTTATTTCGGGTTCCTTCAGGATAAATAAAAACAGAAACTCCTTGTTCAAGTACCTTTTTTAAATACATAATACTTTTGGCTCTGGAAGCAGCATTTGAACGGTCAACCAACACACAAAACCGCTTAATAATATATCCAAAAACAGGAACTTTTATTAGCTCATGTTTTGCCAAAAACCTATAAATGCCTGGAAATGCAATGGCATTGGCAATGAAATCCACAGCTGTCTGATGGTTGCTGACAATAATGTAGGAAGCATGGGGATCGAGCTTTTCTTTTCCTTCAACCCTGACCTTAACCAAGGTAAATGCTAAAACGACATTTGTTACAACATGGTGACTAAACCAAATCAGCCATTCTGTTCCTTTTCGAGGGAAAAGTAAAAATACAATCAGATAAAATGGAATAACCAGAAGCCATATCGTTGTAAAAACAATGACTCCATATAAGGCCCATATTTTTCTAAATAATCCCAAAAAAATTATTTTTAAAGCAAATCGTTAAACACAAATGACCTCCTCTGAAGTTACAAATTAATTGAAAAGAGAAACTAGCCTGATTTTAAAAAACATTGACCAACTTAACTCTAAAAATTAATACTGAATTGGCAGGAATATTAGAAAGTTGCTGTCCTCCATATCCATAAGGTGACGGAATATACAATCTACCCTCACTGCCTTTTTCAAAGTAAGGTAAACCAATTTGCCATCCTCCAATTGAGTTATAAAGTGGCAAATCGAGGGGTGTATCGTCAAAGTTTCCATCAAATACAGTTCCGTCAATTAATTGACCTTGATAATGGACTCGTACAGTTGAGCTGATATCAGGATAGATACCGCTTCCATCTCCTATTGAATCGATAGCATAATATACACCACCCTGCAGCTTAATCGCATCAGTTATGTTATTGTTTGTAAAATATTCCTGAATGATTCTTTCATCGATATCGGACTGGCTTTCTTCTTTTTTACAAGAAGACACTACAACAGCTGCTAGCAAAAACATCCAAATACACTTATTCATCATGATAAATTATACGTTAATTTTTTAATAAAACTACTCATAAAGATAAACCAAAAAAAATGTTTAAAGGCTGCTTCCTATTACCTATTATTTACGAGTGTGTTTAAATTTTACTTAAAAAAAATAAATTATTGGCCAAGATCCAATTTCGAAGGCCGCTATGATTTAGTTTGGTTTTTACTAAAGATCGTTCTTAAACTACCGCTTTCAAGCCAAATTCATTACCTTTTTCAATCATAAACTTATAAGCGGCATCATAAGAATTTTCAATATCGCCATCAAGGATAGCCTCCCTAATTGCCGTTTTGATGAGTCCAACTTCCCTTGATGGACTGATCCCAAATGTCTCCATAATCAACGCTCCGGATATCGGAGGTTGCCAATTTCGGATTCGGTCTTTTTCTTCTACTTCTTTTAAATTTTGACGCACCAAATTATAATTTGAACGGTATCTATTGACACGATTTGGATTTTTTGAAGTAATATCTGCTTCGCACAGCTGCATCAAATCATCGATATCATCTCCGGCGTCAAACAAAAGACGGCGAATAGCAGAATCTGTAATATTGTCTTTTGTCAAACTGATCGGCCGCAAATGCAATCTAACCATCTTTTGAACATACTTCATTTTACTATCCAATGGCAATTTCAGTTTTTTGAAAATGCGGGGAACCAAAGTAGCTCCCAAAGCTTCATGCCCATGAAAAGTCCAACCTTGTTCGGGATAATATCGTTTTGTAGCTGGCTTGGCAATATCGTGGAGGATCGCAGCCCAACGCAACCAGAGGTTTTTAGAGTTTTTACTGAGATTATCCAAAACCTCCAAGGTATGATAGAAGTTGTCTTTATGACCTTGTCCGTTTCGAATTTCAACTCCTTGTAATTGAGCCATTTCTGGAAAAATAATCTCCAGTAAACCAGTATCAAATAGCAATTTAAAACCAATCGAAGGAGTATCAGACAGTATTATTTTTTCCAATTCGGTGGTAATGCGTTCCTGAGAAACGATATTAATCCGATTTTTATATTTTGAAATGGCACTGAGAGTTACAGGATCAATTATGAATAAAAGTTGGGTAGAAAATCGAATTGCACGCATCATCCTGAGCGGATCATCAGAAAAAGTTTTTCCTGGATCAAGCGGCGTTTTAATCAGTTTTTCTTCTAAATGATGAAGGCCTCCGAATGGATCTATTATCTCTCCAAAATTTCGCTCATTAAGGCTTACAGCCAAAGCATTTATTGTAAAATCTCTTCTGTTTTGGTCATCCTCAAGAGATCCTTCCTCAACAGTTGGTTTTCTGCTATCGACACGATAAGATTCCTTTCTTGCGCCTACAAACTCAATTTCCAAATCGCCATGCTTTACCATCGCCGTTCCAAAACGGCTGTAAAAAGTAACTCTTGGTATCGGGCGTAAATTTCCTGCGACTTCCTGTGCTAGTTTAATTCCACTTCCCAAACAAACAATATCCATATCCTTTGATGGCCTGGCCAAAAGCCGGTCTCTCACATACCCACCTACCACAAAAACCGGATAGCCAAGTTCTTTTGCTGATTGTTCTATCACGCTAAAAATTTCCCGTTCGTGTGGTTTTATATCAAATACCAATGGTTCCCAAATTTATTTTTTCAGGCAACTGCCTTTGAATAATAAGCTTCAATTTCGTCTAAAATCGTAAATAATTGTGCTGGATCCTGGGTGGTAACCAACTGGCTTCTGAACACTTTTACATTATGAAACCCTCTGAAATAATTGGTATAATGCCTTCGCATTTCAAGTACTCCTAAGGTTTGCCCTTTCCATTCAATAGAATGTTGTAAATGTTGTTTTGCAGCCGCAACCCTTTCAAAAACAGTTGGAGGAGGCAATAATTCTCCTGTTTTAAAATAATGTTTAATTTCTCTGAAAATCCAGGGATTGCCAATACTCGCCCTTCCAATCATAATCCCATCAACTCCGTATCTTTCCCGGTAAAGTTTTGCTTTTTCTGGGCTGTCGATATCACCGTTTCCAAAAATAGGAATATGAATTCTTGGGTTTTCTTTCACTTTAGAGATCAATGACCAATCAGCCTCCCCTTTATACATTTGCTTTCGGGTACGACCATGAATAGACAAGGCTTTTATACCAACATCTTGCAATCTTTCAGCAACCTCTTCAATATATTTTGTGTTGTCATCCCAACCAAGTCTTGTTTTTACAGTTACCGGAAGTTTGGTTGATTTTATAACATCATCCGTCAATTTTACCATTTTATCAATATCCTGAAGAATACCGGCACCAGCTAATTTGCAAACTACTTTTTTTACCGGACAACCATAATTTATATCTAAAACTTCAGGTTTTGCTTCTTCAACAATTTCTGCTGCCCGCATCATCGAATCGTGATTGGCACCAAATATCTGAATCCCTATCGGTCGTTCATAATCATAAATGTCCAATTTCTGAACACTTTTGTCCGCATCACGAATAAGCCCTTCTACAGAAATAAACTCGGTGTACATCATATCACAGCCTTGTTCTTTGCATAAAGCACGAAATGGAGGATCACTAACATCCTCCATGGGCGCTAAGAGCAGTGGAAACTCACCTAATTCTACGTCACCAATTTTAATCATAATAAAGACTAAACGTGTTCTACTCCTGAAATTGTTCCAATTCGGCTGCAAAAATACACTTTCTGAATGACACAAAAGAGGTTTGACTCTTCAGTTTTCAGATTTACCTCAAGCTTGAAGACAACTTTATTTAAAATTTCAAGAATTGTAAAAAAGACAAAAGGAAAATGCAACAATCTCTATTTTAAATTTCGTATTAAATAATTCTATAAAAAATTATTTAGCTATCAGAAAATTTTAACTTTACAGCCGACTCAAAAAAATCTGTATTTATTTCTTTGCAATCACCTTAAAAACTCTTCTTGCATGTTTACAGGCGTAATACTTTGCTTTATTCTTGGATACATCACTATCGTTTTCGAACATCCTCTCAAATTAGATAAGACGGTCCCTGCATTGCTCATGGCAGCAATTTGTTGGGCACTTCTTGCATTGGGATTTCACGAAGGTGTCCTTTCCATAATTGATACTCATGAGCATATTTTCACATTCAATCCAGCTAATGTTGATCATGCAACTGAAGAAGGATTTACAAATATAGTCTTACACCATTTGGGAAAGACTGCTGAGATTTTGATATTTCTTATAGGAGCAATGACAATTGTTGAAATCATTGATTTGCACCGTGGTTTTGAAATATTAAAAGGATGGGTACATACGAGAAGTAAAAAGAAATTGCTTTGGATTATTGGAATTCTAGCTTTTATACTTTCAGCTATCATTGACAACTTAACGGCTACTATTGTTTTAGTCACGCTGCTCAGAAAAATCATCCAGAACAAAGACGAAAGGATTTGGTATGCATCGTTAGTAGTCATCGCAGCTAATGCCGGTGGTGCATGGTCGCCAATTGGTGATGTGACAACAACCATGCTTTGGATCGGCAACAGAGTTTCTACATTAGGGCTGATTGAAAGTCTGGTAATTCCTTCTATCGTTTGTTTTATTGTACCTACATTTATCGCTTCCTTTTTAAAACCGTTTAGAGGAGAAATCACCATAGACGAATCCGGTGATTTCAACGAAAGTAAAAAGTTATTAAGCAGCCAAACCATGTTGTTTCTTGGACTTGGAATGATCGTTTTTGTTCCTATTTTCAAAACAGTCACTCATTTACCTCCATATATGGGAATGATGTTGGGACTGGGAGTTGTTTGGCTGGTTTCAGAATATATCCATCCGGAAGAAGATTTTACGGAAGAACGTAAACACCTCTATTCCCCTCACAACGCGTTGTCTAGGATTGAATTATCGAGCATTCTTTTCTTTCTGGGTATTTTGATGGCTGTGGCAGCTTTGGAAACTGTTGTTGTAGGAGATGTCGGAGCACTGCGTTATGTTGCAGAACAACTTCAGAACTGGATTCCAAACCAGGATATAGTCATTGTTATATTAGGTTTTATGTCCGCAATTATTGACAATGTACCTTTGGTGGCTGCATCAATGGGTATGTATGATACCAAAGTATTCTTGATGGATGATAAATTATGGCATTTTATTGCCTATTCTGCAGGAACCGGTGGAAGTATGCTAATTATTGGTTCGGCGGCGGGAGTTGCAGCAATGGGCATGGAAAGAATTGACTTTATTTGGTATTTCAAAAAAATCGCTTGGCTTGCATTCGTTGGTTTTATTGCCGGAGCTGTGACGTTTTTACTATTATTTTAATTGATTGGTTAATTTAAAAAACTTCTTTTCAACCGGCATCGATTATAAGAAAAATAACTAAACGACCACCTACTTGAAGTAGGTGGGTTTGAATGATTCATGACTAAAAGTCATTTTTTATATTACTCAAGCAAAAAGTTGTCTTGAGATTTATCTGAAGGTTTTCTATGGTGTTCTAGATATTCTTGCACCATTTCGTCAGTAATATTTCCGGTACTCCATGCTCCATAGCCTGTTGCCCATAAATGCTGACCCCAGTATCGTTTCTTTAAATGGGGAAACTCTTTTTGCAACAAGCGAGAACTTCTTCCTTTTAGTTGTTTGAGCACAGTGCTCACTGATAACTTGGATGGATATTCTATATGCATGTGCACATGATCTTTACTGACTACTCCCTTCAGTATTTCTATATCTAAGGTTTCGCAATCTTGTATCAACAGACTTCGGCATTTTGACTGTACATCTCCTGTTAATACATGATAACGGTATTTGGTAACCCATACTATGTGGACAGTTAATCGAGTTAATGTATGCGATCCCTTTCTATATAGCGCCATCTTTTTGATGCTAATTTAACAGAATAAATTGTTCCCACTGAAGTGGGAGGTTTTAAACCTTTTTTTGAGACCAATAAATTGTTCCCACTGAAGTGGGAGGTTTTAAACCTTTTTTTGAGACCAATAAACAATGGTGTGATATAAAAACGCTTTTGAATTATCCATTCAAAAGCGTTTTTGTTACTTTCAAGCCTATTTGTATTTTACTATAAAAATTTAATTATGAAAAACGTGATTTACCTTTTTGCTTTCTTTTTTTTAATGACCATCTTCTCCTGTGAAGAAACCATTGATGATAAGCTAGTACTTGGAAACTGGACCGCAGCCGAATTTCTGGAAAACGATATGCCCAAAGAGGTGGATTTAAAATCAATAAATTTTCAATTTTATAATAATAAAACTTACACCTTTCAAGGTTTGATGAATAAAGAAGCTGGAAATTATTACCTACAAAGAGATTTACTTTATTCAACTGATACGCTTTCAACTAATAGAGTTGAAAAATCTGTAAAAATTATTAAAATTACCGCTGATTCAATGTTTTTTGAAATGAACAATGGAGGAATCTCTCAAATAATAAAATTGTACAAAACCGAATAACCCACAAATAATATTTCAGCAAAGTATCCTTTTGGCAAAGTGATTGCACATCATATTCAAGATTATCAAAACCCATTGAATATGATATCGTATGATCAAGTAATGAAAGTCATGGATAATCCCCCTACTGAAGCCTTGATTGAGATGTACAACACCATCAGTGAAGCAATAATGAATCACCCGGATTGTGTTAATGACAAAAATCCTTTTCGAAAACTGTCTCGTCCGGGTACATTTTGTATCAGCGCAACAAGTATCCAATCTAAATACATCGCCTTTGTTTTAGGAAAAAACGTGAAAAATGAGATCCCTCCTGAGGTGATCACTCATTTTTTTAATATCGACAGTTCTTTTCGGGTGCAATATGGCAAAATACAAGGCAGCCAGGTAGACGGTTGTATTTGTTTGGTTCACCAGGAAAATGAAGAATACATTTTACAAGATGTCTACAATTTTATTTATCAGTAGATTTCAGGGTTTAGTTTTGTCTTTTTAATAAACAGTATTCAACTAATTAATACGAATCACACCATCGCGCCGATCATCACCACTGGCGTATAAAGAGCCTTTTCGACTGTAAATGGAATGAGCTCCTCCAAAGAAAAGTGATTTGGAATCCCATTCTTTTAATTCATCTTCAAAAAAGGCTGCTTTCAAGTTGTGCCGAAAACCATGTTCTACATTAAAAGCTCCATGCTCCAAATGAACTCTCGGCAAATTCACTGCCTGCTCAACCGAAAGTTTGTAATCGATCAAATAATGTAAAAGTTGAGTAATAGCTGAAGCTATTCGGCTTGCTCCGGCACTACCGGTAACAATTTCTAATTTTTGGTTCTTGTCCAACACGATACTAGGGGCCATCATGCTGGAAAGACGAGTGTCCGGATCCCACGAATGAAAACCGTTTGGAAGGAGAGCCGCTTCTCCGAGCATATTATTCAATTGAATATCTGTGTTGTCAACAAAATAGCCAGAGCCTTCACCAATTGTCATTGTCAGACTAATTGCATTTCCCCATTTATCAACGATACTAAAATGTGAAGTACTTCCATGTTTCTTGTTTTTCGTCAAGATTGAATTTAACGAAGCTTTTAAATCGTGAGAATATTTACCCAAAGCATCTGTTTTTTGCAAAACAGTATAAAGTCTTTTCAAATGCTCATCACCAAGGCATTCTCCGATTATCGGTTGCTCTTCTAAATAATGCATGGCATGAGCCATCAATTTGCCGCCAATACTTGGAAATGGGTTCGTTAAAATGGTTTTGCCTTTGTAACCAAAAGATAGTGGTTTGCGAATGATTACTTTGTAATCATCAAAATCTTCTTGCGTTAAATAACCACCACCTTCACGGTAGTCCTTTATGATTTTTGCAGCAACTTCACCTTTATAAAAAGCTGCTTCACCTTCTTCAGCCATGTATTCCAAAAACCCGGCTAAGCCTGGCATTTTAATGGCTTCTCCGATTTTTTTTAAGGCTCCGTCTTTAAAAAAGATTGATTGTGCTTTTGGATCAATTCGAAATATATTTTCTAAAAGCTGGTAATCATAATATTGAAATGCGTTTATCTGGATGCCTTCTTTGGCATATTGTATCGGTATTTCAACCAATCTGCTCATTGGCATAGTACCTAAATGCTCATGAAGTGCAAAAAGTCCGGCGATACTTCCGGGCACCGCTGTGGAACCTTTTCCAACATGAAAAATTTCAATAGTGGTCCCAAAATCTACTTCAATCGGAAAAAAATCAACACCAGGGAGCGATCGTTTTTGTTTAGGTGTTTGGCTAAAAAAGTCAAAAATGGCACAAGTACCGTCAGCTTTCCGAATATTCGCAAAAGCTCCTCCTCCACCAGAGGCCATTCCAGGCTCAGCTACAAAGGCAGTCATCATTGCTGCAATCGCAGCATCAAAAGCATTTCCGCCGGACTTCAGTATTTCTAAGGCCGTATCCGCTGTAGCATCATGACCGGCAGCAATGGCAAAACTCATAAATTGTGTTTTTTTTCAAAAAAGATAAATATAAGTATTCGCCTCCTCTTAGAAAACTATTGCTTCAAAAGGGTTGGTCTCAATTTTCCGTTTCTTTTGCTAATTCTATTTTTTTTATAAAAAGATTGAGCATGCCTGAAGAAGTTATCGTTACTTTCAAAGCTTGTTGATATAGCTGAATGTTCTTTATTTTCAGCTTGTTTAGATTTCCATTTAAAAATACGTTTTCAGTTATCTCATAATTTTCGAGTTCTTTCTCCGCTAAATTTATGAGCTGATTTATTTTTTCAGTTAATTGAACCCGGGTATGCTTTTTTAAAAATATTTTTATTCTTCTGTGAAAAAGCCAGTTAAAAAATCTAATCAGAATATTTGGGGTTTTCAGTTTATACTCAAGGCCTCCAATTTCAATTTCATTTTTTTTAGTATCTAAAACAGGTTTTCCAACAACGCTAATATCGCCATTAAAAATCCCGGACAATTTAACTTCCACCAAAAATTGATCAACATTACCCGACAATTTTAAATCTTCCACTTTTGTCTTTCCAATGCCCAGAGAAAAAGATTTTCCAAGCATAAATTTTCGAGCATTTTTTTCTGCTTCCGAATACAAGATTTCTGTTTCTAAATTGAGATAAAAACTTTCGTTAATGTTTTCCAATGATTGAAATGGAGGAAGTGGTATTTGTCGTTTGATCGTTGGCTTTTCACCAATTATTGCTTTTGCGAAAGTCTGCAACATTATTGTACTATTTATAAATTCTCCATCCGACACAAGAGGTGTCATTCCTGCTTTTGCAGGAGACAAAATAATCCATATACTATATTCTTCTGATGCTAAAAAAGGAGATTGGAGTACTTTCCAGGCTTCTCTAATATACTGCTGATGATCAAAGTTTTTCGCAATTTCTTCATCCAGGGTTGTACATAAAAGCGATTTGCTTTTTTTTAAAATTGTATTTGCTATAAATTTTATCGGAAGCTTAAACAGACCGACTTGCAAATAAGGTTTCTGTAGCCATTTGTATCCAACTACTTGTGTGTGAGTGGTAAGTTTCCAGTTTTTTTCAATTTTAAACTTGGTGGACAAACTCAATGCAATTTCGCCTTTTGCATCAACCTGCGCTGAAGCAATCTCTTTTTTTATCAAAACCCTTAGTGGAACTCTATAATTGATTTGGCTATCATCAAAAGAAATAGAGATATTCTCCGTTTTCTCTGCTTTGATCTTTAAATTATCTGCATTTTCATCCGCTAGATCACCATTTTTAAAAAGTACTCCATCTATCTGATGATTGATCGTTTCTTCAAGTTCTTTTATTTTCAGTACGACTGGCAGATTAATTTTAGAAAGGTTTGATTCTTCCATTTTATCGCTTGGTTTCATATTCCTGAACTTACTCCCAATATTACTAAAACCAATATTAATTGACATAAAAAAGGAATGAATTCTAGCTCTTGCCGGTATTTAAAATAGTGGAACAATTAATGATCTGGAAACTCAAAACTTCCTTTCTGACACCCAACTCAGGAAAAATGGCAATTATTTTTGCAAATAAAAATTAGCTTTTCATCAAAAATAAATTTACAAAATTTCACAAATTGTCTATCTTAAAAAAAGTATTAAAAATATAATTACTGTTTTTCAATTACTTATATAATTAATATTTTAAAATAAATAATTATTAATTTTTACTTTGACGAAAATTTGTCTTTGTAAAGCCTTTAGATTATTTAGATTATTGTAATGTGATTATTAGGAAAGTGAAGATAGAGAGAAAAAAGCCGGCTAAAAGAAATCGGCACCACAAAAAGGATATGTTCATGGGATTATAATTTGTTGTAGTGAGTTGTATTATCCCTCCACGGGATAATACAACACCTCACTATTTTCAAATCAACCCATTAAATATAAAATATAGAATATTACAGCTATCAAAATATAGTTACCCAATAATTATTTAAAAGATAGCCTTGTAAGATTTCGGATATGTTCATGGGATTATAATTTGTTGTAGTTAGTCGTGTTATCCTCCCCCCTTTGGATAATACGACTTTCTTTTTTTTACCCGGTTTTCAATTTCCGAAAAGCATGCTGCTCCATTTCCACCCTCCGTTTTATACCTTATTTTCAATTTCACTTAGTTCAATTATGAAGCTGCTGAAGGTTTGATCTTTTCGAATACAAGTCAATTTAGAACAATAATACCCCTCCATCATTTTAAATAGCTTTTAGTCATTTAAGTTGTTTGACGGAATTATCAATAACCTATTTTTTTCCGTCACTTAAATTGAAATTGGAAACTTTGCTATATTGTGAAGTGTATCAATAGCTTAAAACAAAAAACAAACATGACAAGCCAATTTTTCCATTCCATGAATTCTATCATAAAATTTTCGACTTTCTTTTTTCTGTTTTTTATAAATACTCCCTTCTCTTCAGCTCAAAACAATATTCTATATGACGAAAAAATGTACAACTCACTTGAATGGAGAAACATTGGTCCCTTTCGTGGTGGGAGAAGTTGTGCAGTAGCCGGAGTTTCCGGAAAACCTAATTTATTTTATTTTGGTACAACGGGTGGAGGAGTTTGGAAAACTACAGATGGTGGACGAAAGTGGGAAAATATTTCAGATGGCTTTTTTGGTGGATCGATCGGAGCAATTACTGTCAGTGAATATGATAACAATGTAATTTATGTTGGAGGCGGAGAAAATACTGTGCGCGGAAATGTATCTTCGGGATCAGGAATCTGGAAATCCGTTGACGCCGGAAAAACCTGGCAGCACAAAGGACTCGAACAATCAAGGCATATTTCCAGGATCAGAGTCCACCCTCAAAATCACGAGATAGTATATGCCGCTGCCATGGGTAACCTCTATGCTCCAAATGAACAACGAGGTATTTTTAAAAGTACAAATGGAGGAGAATCATGGGAAAAAGTTTTGTACGTTAATGACGAAGTAGGTGCATTCGACCTTTGTTTTGACCCAAACAATCCAAGAGTTCTTTTTGCAACGACCTGGAGAATTAAAAGGACGCCTTACAGCCTTTCCAGTGGAGGACAAGGCTGTTTTATTTTTAAAAGTAAAGACAGTGGAGCAACCTGGGAAAACATCACAGAAAATGAAGGATTGCCAAAAGAAACTTTAGGAGTAATTGGAATTGCAGTTTCGCCCGTAAATTCAGATCGAGTCTGGGCAATTATTGAATCAGAAAATGGAGGCGTTTACCGCTCGGATGATGCAGGAAAAACCTGGAAGAAGTTAAATAGTGATCGAAATTTGAGGCAAAGAGCATGGTATTACACACGAATCTATGCTGATCCTGTCGACGAAGATGTAGTTTATGTTATGAATGTTCAATACCATAAATCTAAAGACGGCGGGAAAACTTTTTCGGCAGGTCGTACTCCTCACGGTGACCATCATGATTTGTGGATCGCCCCCGAAAACCCGCAAAGAATGGTTATTGCTGATGATGGAGGAGCGCAGGTGACTTACGACGGGGGAGATACCTGGTCAACCTACCATAATCAACCCACAGCTCAGTTTTACAGAGTGACGACAGACAACCACTTTCCCTACAGAATTTATGCTGCACAGCAGGACAATAGCAGCATCAGAATTACAAGCAGAAGCTCCGGCAACTCAATTGATGAGGATGATTGGGAATCTACGGCTGGTTGTGAGTGCGGCCATATTGCCGTTGATCCTTTAAATAATGACATCGTTTATGGAGGCTGTTATGATGGTTTGATCCAAAGAAAAGATCATAAAAATAACCTGAGTCGATTCATAAATGTGTGGCCTGACAATCCCATGGGGCATGGTGCAGAAGGCATGAAATACCGTTTTCAATGGAATTTTCCGATTTTCTTTTCTCCCCATAATCCAAAAAAACTGTACACCGCAAGCAATCATTTGCATGTAACATACAATGAAGGACAAACCTGGGAAATAATTAGTCCTGATCTAACCCGAAATGATAACACCAAACTTGGTCCTTCCGGTGGCCCTATTACTAAAGACAATACTTCGGTTGAATATTATTGTACCATTTTTGCTGCTGTTGAATCCCCGTTGACAGAAGGTCTGATATGGGCAGGATCTGATGATGGATTGATTCATTTGACACATGATGGTGGCAAAAACTGGGATAATGTAACCCCTCCGGATATGCCAGAATGGATTATGATAAACAGCATTGAAGCTCATCCGTTTATGGATGGTGGCGCTTATATTGCTGCTACGATGTACAAATCCGGAGATTTCAAGCCATATTTATATAAAACAGAAGATTACGGTCAAACC
Source organism: Saprospiraceae bacterium (assembly GCA_965220465.1). Lineage (GTDB taxonomy): Bacteria > Bacteroidota > Bacteroidia > Chitinophagales > Saprospiraceae > JAHDHW01. The sequence continues at coordinate 158,516 of CBDCPZ010000021.1, forward strand.
TGGACTAAAATTACTACAGGTATTGATGACGAACATTTTACAAGAGTTATCAGGGCTGATCCATTGAGACGTGGTTTGTTGTATGCCGGAACAGAGAATGGAATGTATATTTCTTTTAATGACGGAGCACGTTGGCAACCATTTCAATTAAACCTCCCCATTGTCCCAATTACTGACCTAACGATAAAGTTGGACAATTTGATTGCTTCCACCCAAGGCCGGAGCATTTGGCTGATTGATGATCTAACGCTTATTCGCCAGCTACATTCCTCAATCAATGAAAAACGAGCTCATTTATACAAACCAATGCCTGCCGTAAGGATGGAAGGTTCTCAAAATAAAAAAAATAAAAACACAGGAATAAATCATCCTGGCGGTGTGATGATTCATTTTTATTTGAAAGAATATACAGACTCTGCAAAGGTCACTCTTTCCATTCTTGATGCTGACAGCATTTTGATTCGTGAATTTACCTCTGATGCAAAAGAAAAAGAAAACAAACTTAAAGTTAAAGAAGGAGCAAATCTGTTTAACTGGAATATGACTTATGGGAAAGCGGAAAAGTTTGATAAAATGATTTTATGGTGGGGATCTTTGAATGGTCCTAAAGCAATACCTGGTTTTTATAAAGTAAAACTCACTGTCGATACGGTTGAGCAAATTCAGGATTTTCTGATTTTACAAGACCCTCGCTCTAAAGCCATCCCCGAAGATATTGAAGCTCAATTTGATTTTATTTCTGAAATTTTGGAAAAATTAACCGAATCGCATTTAGCTATCAAAAATATACGAGACATTAGAAAACAATTAAAAAATTATACAAGCCGGCTTCCTGAAAACGATGAAATGAAACCAATTCATGATTTAGCAGCGGCAATTGATTCCAGCTTGACTGTGATCGAAGAAGCTTTGTATCAAACTAAAAATGAAAGCCCGCAAGACCCTTTAAATTATCCGATTCGGCTTACCAATAAACTGGCGCACCTAAATTCATTAGCGCGCGTCGGAGATTACCCTCCGACTGATCAGGCCATTGCAGTTAAAAAGGAAATCACTGCCCAGATTGATCAATATTTAGAACAGTATCAGGATGTTATTAAATATGAAGTTCCGACTTTTAATAAATTGGTAAAAAGGAAAAAAGTCGATGTTATTATTTTAAAAACAGAAAAATGACAAAAATTGAAACTGAACTTATAACTCATTCAACTAATAACCAATTCAGTGTCTGACAAGGATACGTTTTGTAACCAATTTATTTTGCGATTCTATTTGAATAAAATAAACACCTTCCGGTTGGTTTAAAAAATTGATTTCCAATTCAGCATTTCCTTGGGAATTAAAAGTTTGCTGGTCAACTAATTGCCCTTTTGCATCAAAAACTTTCAGGCTAATATTCCCTGAAAAAGCATCGGTTAATTTTACAAAAGAAATTCCATCGGTTGGGTTTGGAAACACTTCAACCTCTTCAGCCAAGCCATTTAAGCTTGCTGTTACAACATTTGAATAAGAGATTGAACCATCAAAATCTATTTGTTTTAATTGATAATAATACTGTGTATTAACATCAACTTCTGAATCGTTAAAAGAATAATTCAAAGTCACCGTACTCTCCCCTGCTCCATCAACCCAGGAAATGGTTTCAAAATCACCTCGTTCATCAGTTTTTCTTTGTAACTCAAACCCTTTGTTGTCAGTTTCAGAGGCAGTGTTCCAATACAATTCAATTTGTCTTTCCTTGTCATTGGCAATTGCATTAAAAGCGAGTAATTCTACCGGCAATGGAGCATTTTCAAACAACTCGTCTTCATCCATAAAAGGAACTCCGGGTGGCAAGTCAAAAGCTTCAGAGCCATCATAACGACTGCTAGAGCTACCCTGGCTAGCAGAATATCCCAGGCCACGTCTCGCAAAAACATTCCAAATAATATCTGTATTTTCCCCTCCGTTATTGACCGCATCAGCACTGAGGATGGCATTTCTTCCATCTACAAATCCGGGACTGCATGGTTGTGTTTTCAAACCATCTATAACCAATTGCAGCGTTATGATATTTCCGGCAGAACCATTGCTATTATAAAAATCGGTATCAAAACCATGAGCATTTATCAATGCCCAATTCAAATCCCAAATCATTGTGCACCAAAGGTAACCGATTCCATGAGGCTGTGAAATCAAAGAGTTATTATGAATGTCTTCATAAGTAGAAGGGTTTATGGCAAAACTGGTAGAATAGGGCGTCGGGCGAATCCCATCGCCATCAATCGGTTCTCCCAGCAAATAAGTTCCCATGCCGCGAGGGTCATCATTCTGATGACTTGATTGCGTTGTAATCCATAAACCAAAAAAATCACTCCACCCTTCTCCCATTTGTTCTGCATTACTAAGGCAGCTCGTCGTATTAGGTCCTCCGGTTAATCTATTTGAAATACCATGGCCATATTCATGAACAATGACACCATTGTCAAGATCGCTATCCAAATTTGGAGTTGGATTATCAACCATCGTTACGTTTAAACCATTCTCCAACTCCTGACGAATTGTAGCGCAGTCATCCATACGAATCATTACAGCAGGAATAGTTACTTGATTCCCATTAGCTCCGCCTCCCATTGTAATTGGATTACCTCCAACATTATTACACACAATTACTGCAACGGCTCCTGCATTTTGAGCATTGAGGCATTTTGTTCCAAATTCGCAGGAACCACGATCTACCAATGCAATATTTCCATTTATTGCACCACCGTTTTCCAAAGCACCACAACCTAAAGAAGGATTTCCACTACCGTCATCCACTTCCACAACATCACCTGTTATCGGGTCGTCCAAGTCACCACCAAAAGCTGCTAAAACCATAATATAGTCCCCTTCTACATTCGATGGAGCATTGACATCAAGCACATCTCCTCCAGCCGGATCCCATAGGTACATTTGCATTCGGGGGTTGGAACCATCCGGCGGAGTAGAAAAATTGGCATTATTCCCCGAGCCGTTTATATTATCTTGCGCTTCCCCATAAACATAATCACTTGCTGAACCTTCTTCTCCCTGGTTAACCTGCTGGAAATTTCCTCCAGGTTCATCAAAACCATATTGGTACATCACATCGTGCATGATATTGTTCCAATAAAAGAGATTGGTAATTATCGGATCTTGCTGTGTAAGAGGATCAGCATTTAAATCCAGTGAAAAATCAAATTCATGGTTAGCTCCTCCATCAGCTCTCGCAGCATTTCCACCGGTTGGGCCATTGGAATTATTATTGTCTTCGTAAGCATCCACGTTGTTTCCTTTTGTATGATTGGAAACATTGCTTCCATCATTATGCCAGCCGAGTGGCGAGGCATCTCCAGCTTCATCCCAGGGGCTGATTTCAAGGGTTCGGTCACCATGATTGGGGCTTTCAACAGGAAATGCATAAACCATGTAACTGAACTGAGTTAGAGATGCGTTTTGTTTTATTGAAATAATTGATTCTTTCTTCTCAACTGTTTGATTTGTAATGAATTGAAAACCTTCACCAAAATCACAATGCAAGACATAATTGTGCTTTTGTAAAACTTCACCTGTCAAAGCATCCAAAGCAATAAGCCACCAATTGTCTGCACTTTTTTCATAAACAGACAATTCCCATGCTAGCTTTAATTTTTCATCAACCGGAACATAAATCAATCGGACCGAAATATTTTCAAGGGAGATATCTCCTTTATCAAATACAACTTTTTGATCATTTCCACCGTGACTTTCGATAATTTCCAGTGGTAAATTATTTTCAATTCCCAGTTCTGACAAAGCGTATTGTAGCACCTGTTTCTGAGAAAATGTTGGATTTGTGGATGAAATTTTTTGGTCGATATTTTTATAAAATTGCCCTCCAAAGCTGGCAATTGAACCATCATCCAAAATATTGTAATTGATATTTGCTCCATCAATTTCGATTCCGTCAAGCCGTTGCCGCAGATAAAGGTGAATCAAGCCATTATGCTTGGTTTGATATTGATCGGTAACAATGACATCTGTCAAATCAAGATTGCCGTATTTTCCCGTCCTTTTAATGTGATCAATTGCAGTATCAAAAGGGTTTTGTGAAAAAAGAGCTGTTGATAAAACAAAGAATAGTAAAGCAAGAACTGGTATTCTCAAACACATGATCGTTGTTTTGGTTAAAGACGAAATTAGATTTTGCAAATATACCAAATAAACAAATTTGATCCTAGCATTTAGAAAGAGGAAATCTGATAATTGGCCATTTTATTTAAAACTAATATCTTTCAATTTTCAGGCGCTATAATAATAAAAAGAAAGTTCGAAACGCTGCAAATTATTAATATTGACGGGAGTTTTACTAATTGATTTTTCTTTAGAATAAAGTATACTTATAAATACCCAACAAAAAAATGATCATAATACAATCGATTTCTTCGAATATGGTAACGATCATGCTCTTTAATATTGACCTCTTCAAATGCAGTCATCCAAGAACCCATTGCAACTTTATAATATTTTATAACCTCTTCTGTTTCCCCTTTTCGGTAATAAACCTGGGCAATGTAAGCATATAGAAGACCACCAAATTCAATTGATTCATAAGGTAAATCTATCGCTTTAAAAAAATACCCAAGGGCTTTGTCATTATTATTTTTTTGCATTTCTATCAAGCCAAAAAGCATATAATTGTCAGCAATAAATTCATAAAACAGATCATTTCGAATCGAAAGAGACTGCTTGTTGAAATAGGTAGCTTTTTCAAAATCCTCCAGTCCTAAATAAGCCTCACCCATTTGGAAATAAACATGTGATAGTACAAACCTGGTTGCTTTCTGTTGAATGGATTGGTTGAGAACGTTTAAAGCATTGTTATAGTCTTGTGCCTTGATTAAGGAATCAGCTTGCGCCAATTCATCAGGATATTGCGCATTCGTTGAACTGCTTAGCAGAAAACCAAATATCAGGAATATAAAAAAAGTGTTTTTCATAGTATTGTTGATTCAAGCTTTAAAGCAATTTGTAAAAATACAAAGGGGATCTCACATTGTGAAAAGTAATAATGGTTTTCAATTCTAATCCAAAAAATAATTTATTAAATTCAACCTTCTAAAAGAATAATCCCGCCAAATCCCTAAAATTTAATTTTAAGAAATGTATTTCAATTCTAAAGGAAAAGAAGGAAGAACTTACGACGCAATAGTCATCGGAACCGGCATCAGTGGAGGCTGGGCGGCTAAAGAACTCTGCGAAAAAGGACTCAAAACATTGGTACTTGAACGAGGCCGGGACGTTAAACACGGTGATTATCCGACCGCAAATATGGATGACTGGGATTTCCCTCATCGGGATCGGGTGTCTCTTGAAGAAATGAAAAAATTTCCTATCCAAAGTCGAACCGGATACACCGTCAAAGAATCTACCAAACACTGGTGGGTCAATGATTTGGAAAACCCTTATACCGAAGTGAAGCCTTTTGACTGGATCAGAGGTTATCATGTCGGTGGCCGCTCGCTTTTGTGGGGACGTCAAAGTTATCGATGGAGCGCCATGGATTTCGAAGCAAATGCCAAAGACGGAGTTGCAATTGATTGGCCGATCCGATATAAAGATATTGCTCCATGGTATGATTATGTAGAATCATTTGCAGGTATCAACGGTCAAAAAGAAGGGCTTGCCCAACTGCCCGACGGGCAATTTTTACCTCCTATGGAAATGAACTGCGTGGAAACACACCTTAAAGGAAAAATTTCTGAACATTTCAACGGACGGGTCATGACCATTGGCCGTACCGCTAACCTGACCCAACCTCACAACGGCAGAGGAAAATGTCAATTCAGAAATCGCTGTATCCGTGGATGCCCATATGGCGCTTATTTCAGTAGCCAGGCTGCTACCCTTCCAGCCGCTGAAAAATCTGGAAATATGACCTTGCGACCTGATTCCATCGTTTTTGAAATTATTTATGATAAGGAAAAAGGAGCAGCCAGCGGTGTTATCGTTCAGGATCGATTAACCAAAGAAAGAACAGAATATTTCGCAAAAATCATTTTCTGCAATGCCAGTACTTTAGGTAGCACATCGATTCTGATGAATTCCAAGTCAGATCGCTTTCCAAATGGAATGGGAAATGACAGCGGTGAATTAGGTCATAATTTGATGGATCATCATTTCAGGGCAGGTGCTTTTGGTTATTATGAAGGTTTTGATGATAAATATTACAAAGGCCGCAGGCCAAATGGCGTTTATATTCCCCGATTCCGGAACAATGATAAAAAGTCCGGACGCAAAGATTACATTCGCGGATTTGGCTATCAAGGCTCGGCGAGCCGAACCAACTGGACACGAGCCATAAAAGAAATGAGTTTTGGGAAAGAAATGAAAAGTGAAATCCTGCTTCCGGGAAAATGGCAAATGGGTTTGACCGGTTTTGGGGAATGTTTGCCTTATCATGAAAATAAAGTTAGCCTTGATTACGAAAAATTGGACATTCACGGTTTGCCTACACTTGTCATCGATTGCGAATTCAAAGAAAATGAAATAACCATGCGAAAAGACATGGCTGATTCTGCAGCAGAAATGCTCGAAGCAGGAGGTTTTGTTGATGTCAAAACTTATGATAATTTTGAAAATCCGGGCAACGGAATTCATGAAATGGGAACAGCAAGAATGGGCAGTGACCCGAAAACTTCTGTGCTAAACGAATTTAATCAAATCCATGCGGTCAAAAATGTTTTTGTATCGGACGGCTCTTGCATGACTTCTTCCGCTTGCCAAAATCCTTCATTGACTTATATGGCTTTGACTGCACGCGCGGCTGACTATGCGGTAACTGCTTTGAAAAAAGGCGATTTGTAAATCAAAAATTAATAAGCAGAAATGGAAAACAGTACTATAAACAGAAGAGATGCGATCAAAAAAACGGCTTTGTTAATGGGAGTCGCTATTTCGGCTTCAACCATTGTCGGAGTCATGAACGGCTGCAAAGCTGATCCTGATGTAGTAGCCGGAGGACTTGAAAATTGGGTTCCCAATTTTTTGACTAAAGACGAAGGACAGTTGGTTGCACAAATTGCAGAAACCATTATACCAAAAACCGAAACTCCGGGGGCTATTGATACCGGTGCTTATTCATTCATTGATATTTATTTAAAAGACAATGAAACAGCTGAGGATCAAAAAGCCTTCAAAGATGGGCTGACAGAATTTGAGTTATTTTGTAAAAATGCATTCAACAAATCTTTTCAGGAATGTAGTGAAGAAGAAAGAATTGAATTCCTAAAAAAAGAAGAAGCCACTGCTTATGAAAAAATTGAAGCCAATCCAAAAGAAAAAACGTTTTGGTTTACTATAAAAGAACTAACCTTCATCGGTTATTTCACCTCAGATGTTGGTGCCAAGCAATTTTTAAAATACGATCCGATCCCAGGGAGCTACGAAGCTTGTATCCCTTTGGAAGATGTTGGTGGAACCTGGTACACTTTGTAAATTAATAATTATGAAATATTCACTCCTACTCTTCGTCTTGTCACTATTTATTTCCTGTCAAACTACGGAACCAAAACCAATAGATCCTTTGGCTATTTTGAAAGATGGTTCGTGGATTGATCTGACTTACAATTTTGATGAAAACACGATTTATTGGCCTACCAATGCTCCATTCAGCCATGACACTGTTTTTTATGGCCTGACTGAAAGAGGTTTTTTCTATTCTTCAGGCAGCTACGCCGCTGATGAACACGGTGGAACGCATCTTGATGCGCCGATGCATTTTAGTGAAGGAAAAAACGCGGTTGAGCAAATTCCGGTTAATCAACTATTCGGTGAAGGAATTTTGGTAGATGTTTCTGAAAATGCACTAAAAAACTATGACTATCTAGTTACCAAAGACGATCTGGAGCAATGGGAAAAAACGAATGGAAAAATTCCTGACCAATGTATGATTTTACTATTTACTGGTTACGGACAGTTTTGGAATGACCGGGAAAAATATATCGGAACTTCAAAAACCGGAGCTGAAGCCGTTCAGGATCTTCATTTTCCAGGATTGCATCCAGATGCCGCAAAATGGCTCGTTGCTGAACGAAATATAAAAGGTATTGGATTGGATACACCAAGCATCGATTACGGTCAATCCAAAGACTTTTTGGCGCACCAAGTTTTAAGTGAAAAAGAAATTCTCATCTTTGAAAATGTAGCTAACCTGAATGAAATTCCTGCAAAAGGTTTTTTCATTGTTGCTATGCCTATGAAAATAAAAGGCGGAACCGGCGCCCCTCTGCGTATTGCAGCTTTTATTCCTCCTTCTAACAATTAATTTTAAATATAAATGAATACAAAACTCGTCTTTGTACTATTGGTTTCGTTGTTTTTTAATCAATTTTTTAAAGCCCAAACGGAGGCGGAGGCCACTGAAGTTTGGGAACCTGAACCTAGAGTTGTCGAGCCTGGAAACATTAATACTCCCCCCCTCGGATGCAATTATTCTTTTTGGTGGCGAAAACCTCAATGAATGGCAGGTAGCTTATGGCGAAGGCGAAGCCAATTGGGCCGTTAATAATGGTGTATTGACAGTGGTTCCCGGAACAGGAGATATCAAAACAAAACGGGAATTTGGTGATATTCAACTGCATTTGGAATGGCGAACGCCACCTATTGTAAACGGAGACGGTCAGAACAGGGGCAACAGTGGCGTATTTCTGCAAATGCGCTACGAAGTTCAAATGTTGGATAGTTATAAAAACCGAACCTTTTCAAATGGTCAGGCTGGCTCTGTTTACAAACAATATATTCCATTGGTAAACGTCTGTAAAGCCCCAGGAGAATGGCAAACCTTTGACATTGTTTTTGTTGCTCCACGGTTCAACAATGACGGAATCCGAATTGCTCCGGGCTCTTTAACTGTTTTCCAAAACGGGGTCCTTATTCAAAATGATGTTGAATTAAGAGGAACTACCGAAAACGTTGGCCAGCCAAAAAATATCGCTCATGCAAAAGATGCTATCAAACTGCAGGATCACAACAATCCTACTAGTTTTAGAAATATTTGGGTAAGGGAGTTGTAAATTGCTGACATCGTTTTTAATAGTTATATTAAAAAAAATACATATCTTCCATTCTTTAAATTTAATCTCCTAAAAAAAATGACCAAATGCCTGCAAGTCTCACCGCTGAAGCCATCATTTTCGCCATTCACTCTGCCATCAAATTGGGGGGTGCTTTTCAAAAAGCATATGCAAATAGTTTAAGAGGGAAAAGCATTGTACTTCCTTTGCCAAAAGTTGGGACCGAACCAACAACTAGAGCGGTAATGAATTTTTTTAATGAAAAAAGTAATAAGGAAGATTTTTTAGATAAAAACCCAAGGCTGACAGCACTTCACAAGAAAGCAAGATCTTTAGAGGGCGATGACAAAGAGGAGTATTTTGAATATTACGATCAGTGCTTCAATACTAGAAATATAGTAGCGGAAGATAGAAATCCTGTAAATCCGGATGCCCTGATGAGTTTAATGCGCATTCGTCAATGGGAACTCGGAAAAGAGCCAATAACAAAACCTTTACAGCTCATTGCAGGAACGCTTGTTGAAGTTGGAATTGACTATTTCAATCAAGTTCCGGGCGCCATGCGGTCTGATTCCGCTCAAGGCAAATTTTTAAAATCCTTTTTAAACGGTATTGATGATATTCCATTCGCCGAAGTAAAATCTAAGGAAATATTGAATTTTGTCGTTCCGAAATTGTTAGCATCGGCTGCCGAAACTTTGGAACATCTAAGTTCTGAATTTACTGGAGATGAAAAATTGAAAAAGTTTCTTGAGGCAACCAGCCAAGGACTTACCCAAGATATTTATACTCGAATAAATAACCTGGGAACAGGTGACCAGGAAGAAAAAGATATTGCCATCAATTGGGGGCAAATGGTTTTTCGAAGTTTGGTTAAGAATTCAGGAACTTATGTTTTCAATGCTCCTAATGAAACTATGGGAGTTGGGGAGTCACAGGGAAAACTTATTCAAGCTGTCGGAACTTCGTTGATGAGTGCTATTTTAGACCCGGATCCTTCTGGATTGGATTTGAAAAATGTCTTTACAGTCGAAACGCTAGACAAAGTTGTAAAATCTTCATTAGAGGTCGTTGCCCAATATCCTTCCCTCGTTTCTGATAAGAAAGGTATTAAAGAAATTATAACCGGAGTTGCTGAAACTGTTTCAAAATCAGGAATCAATCAACCCGGAATAATCCCTGAATTGGCGCGACTGGTTCTATTAAATACTGCTGAAAATTTAAATACGCTTTGGGATCCGAAAGATTCAAATTCAAAACATCTGCTCGTAGGCACCATTCAGGAATTACTTTTAACATTGACGGTTGAACCGAGCGCCGGAAGAAAATGGAGACCTCAATTGACCAATAGCCAGCTGCTTAGCATCGCAGAATATACCCTCAACGAGGTGGTTTCTAATCCCTCATGGATTAAAGATAAAGTACATGAAAATTCCCTTCTCGCTGAAGTTTTAGATGCTACTTTCAATTCTTTAGGCAAAATTGATGAAGGGAAACGCCTCAATTTCAAATCTTTAGACACTATTATTCAAATCAATTTGCGCACCGTTGCGACAAGCAAATTCGTTTTGAAAAAAATAAACTGGGGCAGTGATCAGGAGGAAAGCACCATTCTAAACAAATCGATGGATATGGTTTTGGCTTGTGTTTTTAACGATAATAAATCACAACAGTTTGGAGACAAAACCGCTCATCTTTTCGATTTGATGGATTATGTCATGGATGTCATCATTTCGCGCCATCCGAATTCAAAAGGTTTGGTTTTAACTCAGTTGTTTTTAAATGCAAATACAGGGATTATTGAAGAAAATGGTATAAATGAAGATTACGCTAACCAACTGCTGAGTGCAACTTTAGAAATTGTCTCTGCTCATCCGAATTTACTCGTCGATGATGCTGCTTTACAAAATATTATAAATGGCGTTGCCACTTCTTTTTCACAATCAAATATCAAAGATTCCGGTTTACTTTCTGAGTTTATCCGAATTACGCTGATTAATGTTTCTGGCAACCTTGATTTGATTTTCACTGATGAAACCGGTAAAAAAGATCATCTTTTAGTGGTCGCATTACAACAAATACTAAATACTTTCACTACTCCTCCTGCAAATGGAAAGTGGAAACCAAAATTTACAGGAACCGAAATTTTGGCCATTTCTGAAGGTATTTTAGATGAAGTGGTTAAAAATCCAATATGGATAAACGATAAAGTAAATGATAAATCGCTATTGCAAGAAGTCTTGAACACTACTTTTATAGTATTGGAAGAAGTCCCGCAAAGCAATCGATTGAATTACGATACTTTGAACGAAATTATAGAACTCAATTTGAGAACTGTTGGATACAATAAATTAGTATTAGTTCAAGATAACGAAGATAAAAAGTCAATTCTCAATAAATCTCTGGAACTGGTTTTTGATGCCGTTTTTGCTCAACCTTCAAGCGTTGACAAATCTGAATTGCTCATTGAAGTCATTGATTATGCTTTTGAATCTATTATATCCAAAAATTCAGACAATAATGGACTGGTTGTGTTATCCTCTTTTTTACAAAAAGAGCTAGGAATTATTTCAGCTACTGGTATCAATAAGGGGCTTGCTGATCAGTTTGTCACTTCAGCCTTGAATACACTGGCCGAGCATCCTGAACTTGTTTCGGATAAAATCGGCATTCAAAATATTGTTGTAGGAGTGTCCAGTTCATTAGCCGATAATGGAATCAAACAGCCTGAAATAGTCTCTGAGTTTATTAGATTGATCCTTGAAAACACATCCGGGAATCTGGATTTGATTATAGACACTTCTAAACACACTGAAAAGAATATTCTCGTTTTGGCTTTGCAGCAGGTTTTGAAAGCAACAAGTAGTCGTTCAAGCAGTGGTAAATGGAAACCTACGCTTACCCCAATGCAGATTCTGGATATATCAAAAAATATTCTTGGAGAAGTGGTCGCTAATCCACTTTGGGTGAAAAATGATTTTATTGATTTTGTCATCTCTGCAATTTACCAAGCGATGGAAGCTGTCCCTTCAAAACAGCCGCTGCATTTCGAAACAGTAAAATTGTTAATTCAAGAAGCTTTGATCGCTGTGAATGTTCGAAAACAATTGGCGGTCAATGTAATTTCAACGAGTGGAAATGTTGAAAAATTAGCACTCACCTATTCTTTAGAAGGTCTTTTTATCACTTTATTTGATGAAAGTGGCGGGACAATCGGCACATGGACGCTCACTCAAACTGCAACTTTAAATGCAATCATTGAACATTATTTATTTTATATTTCCCAACAATCGATTACAAAAGAAAACCTTGATAAATCTATTGATAAAATAAAGACAGCTGTCGCAGATTTAAATAACGACCTGCAATTCACCCTTCAGGATTTTTTAATCAGCCTGGAAAATGATTAATGTTATCAGCCAAAATTATTTAAAAACCAGCTAACAATCAATTCTTAATTATGATCAGAATAAAAATACCAACATTAAGAAATCCACAACTATTAATTACATCATTATTGATTTCAGTAATATTAAGTAGTTGTGCAACATTGTCTAATATTGATAACGCACAGGATGAATTTAATAAAGGGGCGGAAATAGAGAATGCTGCGATTTTTAAACAATTTATTCCAGTGGTAACTCCTCCTGAATCTGCTGACTTTTATTACAAAAGAGCATACGGTGAGGTCAAAGAAGCATTGGCAAAAAGTGGAAAGCTAGAGGAATTTGACCTTTTGGTGAATGCATATACCTTAAAATCGCTTTGCGAGTGGAAACTAAAAAGTTACAATCAAGCTATAAAAACGGCAAGCGTAGGCTTGCTTAAAATATCTTCTCCTGACGATTATCCGAGAGATTATGCTGTTTTAAGTTCAATGAGTGCGCTCATTGGAATTGAACAAGCCGACTCACTTCAAGAAAGCTATTTCAGAGCCGATTCAATTGCATCAAAAGAAGGAATTGCAGCATACCAAAAACTCATTCGCAAAGATAGTTCAGATAAAAAAGATATTGGAAAAATTGAAAAAGCGCTTTTTGATCTCAATAAATTTTCTGAAGAAATCAGCCAAAAACATGATGTTCAAACTTATTTACTAATGTCCAAGTTAGCAGCTCTAAAAGTTTGGGACGATGCTTTAGAAGCAGTTTGGAATATCATGGATTTAAACGATGAAAACAATGCATGGCATGCTAAAGAAGAGAAGGCATTAAATCAAGAAATAAAAAAATATGGAAAGGCTTTAGCAACAATCCTCGGAGATGATTATGGAGACCATCCTGTCTATAAGTATTGGAACCGTCTCTTACATTTCCCGGACGAATAAAATCCTTACAATCCACCCAGCATTTTAATCACAGTTGGTTTTTTTCGAATGGAGACGGGCACATGCGATCCGTCTTTCATGACAATATAGCCGCCTTCTGTTTTGATATACTCGCGAATATGAATGGCGTTGATCAAATGCGATTGGTGAACCCTTACAAATTCGTGTTCGCTCAACATTTTATCAAATTCTTTCAATGTTTTTGTAACGAGTAAATTCTTTCCGTCTTTGAAATAAAAGGTGGTATAATTTCCACTAGATTCACATCGAATGATCTCTGAGATTTCAGCTACTTGAATCTTTTCTAAAGTATGCAAAGCCAATCTTTTTGGCCCTTTTTTATTTTTCATGGTATCCAAAAGTAAGTCAATGCTTTCCTTTGAATTTGGTTTACTTTGCTTTAATTTATTTACCGCTTCGATCAGCTCTTCCGGGTCAATTGGTTTAAGCAAATAATCAATTGCCGAAAAACGAAACGCTTTTATCGCATGAGCATCAGAAGCTGTTGTAAAAATAATTTTAAATGAGATATCCCCCAGAATTTCTAAAATATCAAAGCCACTTCCATCCTGCAATTCAATATCAAGAAACACAACATCAGGATCGCTATTTCGCAACAGTTTGGCTCCTTCAACCACACTTTGGGCTTCGCCAATAATTTCAATGTCAGGACAGTAATTTGCCAAATCGTTCCTCAATAATTCCAAAGCTTGTGGAATGTCATCAATTAATATTGCTTTTATCATAAATAGTTTGTGGTTTTCTGGTTTGTAGTTTATAGTTTGTGGTTTGTGGCTAGGTAAACTAGGCGTCAGGTACGAGGTGTCAGAAGTCAGATTTCGAAATTCGATTAACAATTTTCTCACATCCACACATCCACTCGTCTTCATATCCGCATATCCGCACATTCATTCATCCACTTATTCGCACATCAAATCATCGACCAATCCACACATCCACTCATCCAACTTCAATCACCACTCTTCTAAAGGCATTCTGACCAAAACTTCAGTTCCGCCAGAGCTTCCGTCAACGTTTTTTAAATCTTTAACTTCCAGACTTTTATGGCCTCCGTTTTCATTATTTAAAATGTCCAACCTTTCTTTGGTGACGGCAAGCGCGGTGGATTTGTGGTTCTTGGCTTTTTGTTCATTTATTTGTGCAGAAGCCGCTCTGCCAATTCCATTATCCTTTATTGAACACTCTAATTTATCACCTTTTCTTGAAAAAGAAATTTCAATTTTCCCTCCGCTTTTTAGATAATTAATTCCATGTTTAACTGCATTTTCGACGAAAGGCTGGATCATCATCGGTGGGATCATCAACTCTTCCACATCCAAATCTTTGGCTACATTGATTTGATAATCAAATTTATTTGGACGGCTGAACTGTTCGATAGAAAGGTAATTTTCTAACATCTCAACTTCTTGCTGAAGGGGAATTGAAGTTTCCCGGGAATGTAATAAAATTGCTCTCATCAACTTTGCAAACTTAGAAATCAATAATCTTGCTGACGCTGGATCATCGCTTAAAAACAGGCTTTGAGCTGTGTTTAACGCATTAAAAATAAAATGTGGATTCATTTGCAATTGAAGGGCCTTTTGTTCTAATTGTAATAAAGAATTCTCCATTTCTAACTGCTCCTGCTTCAATTTAGCTTTCTTACGGATTTGATTAATCCGAGCTCTAAAAACCAAAGCAATCAATGAGATTCCCAACAAAATTATCAATAAAATAAACCACCATCTTTGCCAAAAAGGAGGCAAAATAGTAAAGCTCAAACTTCGTGGTTCTTCATTTCCTATGTGATCTTCATTGAAAGCCATCACCATGAAAGTATATTTTCCGGGTGCTAAATTCGGATAGGATGCTTCATTAGCTGAAGACAATGGTGACCACTCACTTTCAAGCCCTTCCAGTTTCCATTGATATTGCACTTTTTGAGGGTTTGAAAGATTGACTCCAAAAAACTTAAATCCTAAATGGTTTTGTTTGTATGGCAATTCCAATCCGGGTTTGAATGTATTTTCTGCGGTTAACCAGTCTCCAAAAGGAGTATTTTTTAAGGGTTCATAAAAAAGGTTAATTCCTGTAAAATGCAAAATCGGTGGAACATCGTTGACCTTTTCGCTTCCGGGAATATATTTTGTTATTCCATTGATCGTCCCAAACCAGAGGTTATATTCTGCATCTTGAAAAACGGCATTTTGGCAAGTTTCGATTCCATAAAAACCTTCCGTTTGTCCAAAATGATTAACTTCTTTTAAATTCTGTTCTGCATCAAAAGTAGCTTGATCAACTCCTCGTCCACAACCTACCCAAAGGTTTCCCAAGTGATCAAAAGTCATCAAATACACATTTCCGCTAGCTAACCCATCACTTTCATTAAACATCTTAACTAACAGGCTATCAACACTTTCGATTACCCTAACTATTCCATAACCTGCAGTTCCAATCCAAATATTCCCAAAGCTATCTCCAGTGATACATTTCACATTATTTGTAGGAAGACCATCGGTTCGACTGAAATTGACAAAGGTTTTTTCATCATTCAAATAACCTATTCCTTTGTCAGCACTTGCCCACCACAACCGGTTTTTATTATCCAAATAAAGCGCATTTATTTTATTGGACGGAAGCTGGTTATGTCTTGAAAATTGTTTCGCTTCAAAAAGAGTGATCGTGGTATCAGTAACAATTGTGTCTGTTTCAATGATCAGAGAATCACCAACAGTGAGCGTATCAAATTCAATTCGTCGGAGATCAGTTATAATTGAATCACGAAGTGTTATTTTAAAAATCCCATCAGAGGCACTTGCCGCCCAGATATTCCCCTTTTCATCTTCTACAAAATCACGCGTCCAATTCCCAATTGGAGCATCTTCTTTTTCTAAAAAATGAAAATCCTTTCCATCAAACCACGCTACTCCATTTCCGTTTGTACCAAACCAAACTCTCCCCTTGCTATCGCAGAATATTGCTTTTGATTTAAGATTTACAAATCCTTCATCATTCCCGAAATATTGGATTCCTGAACTGTCCATTTTGGCCACACCGTCATCGGAAGTAGAAAACCACAAACTACCAAAAGTATCCTGACTAACAGCATAAACAAAATTATCCGCCGGATTGTCGCTGATGTAATAATGTAAAAACTGTTGGCCAAAATACTTGCAGATTCCTCCTCCTGAAGTCCCAATCCAAATATCTCCCCAGTTATCCTGCAGAATACTTCGGACATGGTTGTTGCAAAGGCCGGTTGTATCGTTTAAATATTGAAAAGTACTGTCAACTGAGTTCCAAATTGAAATACCGGCATTTTGTGTGCCGATCCATATTTTGCCATCATCAGCTGTAAAAATTTCCAGAACAAAATCGCTTCCCAGTCCATCAGCCTGGTTAATATTTTGAAATTCTTTTCCATTCCAAATAGCAACTCCGCCAAAAGTGCCGAACCAAATATTTCCGTTTTTGTCTTCTGAAACACTAGTCACCTCTTCGTTAACCAAGGCCTCGTTTTGGTTATAAAATTGAGTTTCATTTGCTGAAACACTCAAAATACCACTTTTAGTGGTCACCCACAATACACCATTTTGGTCTTTCAAAAAACCAGTGATGTAAGCACTCCTGAGCCTTTTAAAAGCTTCGTCCTTATAAAAGGATTTGCCATCAAAAACGTAAACCCCTTTGTTTGTTCCAACGAGCATTTTGTTTTCTTCAAGTCGGTAAAAAGAAGTAACAATATGCTGCTGGCCTTTTTGTAGAGAATAGCTTTTGAAGTTTAATCCATCGTAAATCGACAATCCATTTCTGGTTCCTATCCAAATATTGGAACCATCTACTAAAAGTGCTTCGATATAATTATTTGCCAAGCCATCTTTCAAGGTGAATGAAATAAATGTTGTTCCGTCAAAACGGCATAATCCACCTCCTTGTGTCCCCATCCAAAGATATCCATTATGGTCTTCAATCATGGTATAAACCTGAGATTGAGCCAACCCATCCGCTACCGAAAAATTAACAAAATTGTTTTGCTGAGCACAAAGCAAAGAGCATTTTAGAGCAACTAGGATGAACAGTAATATTTTTAAGCTATACTTCACTTTAACACAAAAACAGCTTGTGATTCATTATTAATTCTAAATATAACAAAAGCATTTCTTTTGAGTTGATTGACCTAATTATCTGTGATTATTATTTTCAAAAAACCCAATCCACAGTTTTTGTTTTAAATTTACATTGACCCAAAATTTTTGTTTTAATATTGACGAAAAACCATTATCTTGTTTCAATATTCAATACAACGCACCAATATGCCCAAGAAATATCTCAAAGGAAGAGGAGCACAAATAAACCCTTCAAGTCGCTTTGATAAACTTGTTTATGATGACAATCCGACTCACCTGTTAGAAGAAGACGAACATCAATTCAAAACAAAATTTATTGAAGTCCATCCAAAAACGATATTAAACAAAGTGGACAGTCCTGATATTCCGCTTGAATATTCCATGAATCCTTATCAGGGTTGTGAGCATGGCTGCGTTTATTGTTATGCAAGAAATACTCATCCGTATTGGGGATATAGCGCCGGATTGGAATTTGAACAAAAAATCCTATACAAAAAGAACGCTGCTAGATTGTTGGAAGACAAGTTAAAATATCCGAAATGGAAAGCAGCTCCAGTTATGCTTTCTGGAAACACAGATTGTTATCAACCCGCTGAAAAGGAGTTAAAAATTACCAGATCAATTTTGGAAATATTTTGGAAATATCGACACCCTATTGGGATCATAACAAAAAACAGCCTGATTTCAAGGGATTTAGATATTTTACAAAAACTAAACGAACATAATTTAGTTCATGTAGTCATTTCAATTACAACACAGGATGATAAACTTCGACAGTTTATGGAACCACGGACATCAAACACGATGAGCCGCCTCAAAACTGTTGAACAATTATCAAAAGCAGGGATTCCGGTTATGGTGATGATTGCTCCAATTATTCCAGGCCTGAATGAACATGAAATCTTAGGAATAGCTAAAGCAGCTGCGGATCATGGAGCATTATCGATTGGATCCACTTTGGTTCGTCTGAATGGCGATGTAGCCATAATTTTTGAAGATTGGTTACAAAAAAACTATCCGGATAAAGCTGGAAAAATTATCAGTAAAATCAAATCCTGTCATGATGGAAATCTTGGTGACAGCCGTTTTGGAAAACGAATGAGTGGAGAAGGAAATATTGCAAAAATCATATCCAGTCAGGTTAAACTTGCTAAAAGGAAGTATTTCGCTGGTCTTTCTACCCCACCCTACAATCTGGATTTACATCAACATTTTAAAAAGCCTCAACTGAAGTTGTTTTATTGAGTGGCTTTTCAATTTAGTCCTTCTGCGACTTCTTTTATTTTTTCGATCACCGTTTCCCAACCTTGATTGATGTGTCCCATCCTTTCTTCGTTACCATCAAAGGTTTCATTGATAATCGTTAGCTCCGTTTTATTGTCTTTCTCGTTCAAAAGGTAGGTAACATGGATATAATTTTCCGGTTTATCTTCCAATCCGAAATTCGGATCAAAAGTGGAATACTTTATCAATTTGATAGGTTGGATATCTAAAATTTCGCCTTTTTGATAGGCTTGATATCCTTGATAATTTCCTTCCCAAATTATTGGGTTCCCGATATTCCAATCCGAACTCACGGTACAATTATACATGTACACTTTGGTATATTCTGATTCTGTAAGAACCGACCATAAAGTCTTTGCATTACAATTGATCAATACCTTTTTTTCGGATTTTTGCTTTTTATTCATTATTGGTTTTTTTCAGATTCAATCAATAAATTCAAATGGCGGATAATTTTAAAACCAAATGAAATTATCCAATTTCTTCTTTTAACTTGTTCAAGGCCAATTCGGCCAATTCTTCCCATTGATGTTGATACTCATAAGAAATATTAAACCAGGCTGCAAGTGGTGGTTTGTTTTTGAAAGGACTGAGCAGGCTGTATTTATTAATACCCAGTTTAGCTAAATCAAAGTTTTTTCCAAGCCGGAAAGTCATTTCCTGATTGTAATAAAAAGCAAAAACTTTCTTTTTGTATTTCAAGCCTGGTGACGACATCATCTTACCATGGGCTACACCATTATGCTTTTTAATTAATTTATCACCAATCACCTGATACAAAGATTCTTCTTTTTCCATTGGTTTCATTCTAAATGAAGAATTAGGGTTTAAATAAAAAAATAGCATGAGTTATTTTATTTCAAAAATAACATTTTTTGTTTTAATTACAAATTATAGTTAAATTTTTTGTTTTAAAATCAATCTTCCGCTAAAATTAAAGCCGACCTACCCTGAATTTTAAAGGAACCACCTTGAATCTTTCCCAAACCATTTTCATCAATCATTCCGTCCTGAACAACGATATTCCAATTTCCTTTCGGAACTTCAATCTCCATCGAGCCTTTATTACCATTAAAATAAACGAGGATATTTTTCCAGCTGTCTCCATTTGCATGATCAATTATTTGATAACCGATTAAATTCGAATCTGGTAATTCAATAAAAGACAAATGCTTTTGAATCATCGCATTATCAGGCATTCGAAAAGCCGGATGATTTTTACGCAGGGCAATTAAGTTTTTATAATAATCAAAAACTTCCAAATATTTTGTCTTTCGCGACCAATCCAGTTGATTGATAGAATCCGGTGACTGATATGAATTCTCGACTCCTTGTTTCGTTCTAAGCATTTCCGCACCGGCATGTAAAAAAGGAACACCTTGTGAAGTAAAAATTATCGTATTTGCGAGTTGGTGCATTTTGATCAATTCGGTTTCACTTTCCTCCGGATTGGAGTTTACAAAACGATCGTAAAGGGTGTGATTATCATGACAACTCACATAATTTATACATTGTGAAGGTTCTTTTGCCCAGGCCCATGTTGAATAATTGACTGCTTCATAATCAACCTGCGGATGCGATGTCGCTGCAACAATTCCAAACTTTACACTTTCTTTTAAACCGGGCTTCCCGCTCGCAAAACCACGATCCTCTGGAGTGAAAACATGTCCTTTGACACCATCACGCATGTCATCACTAAAAGCTGCTATTCCATTCAATTTGTAGGTAAACTTTTTTAAGGCTCTTCTATTTTCTTTTAACGGACTTTTGCCAGCGGTCCATCCTTCTCCATAAATAAAAATCGTAGGATCAATGGCGTGTAAAGTTTCGCTAATCCGATTCATCGTTTGAATATCATGGATGCCCATCAGATCAAACCGAAATCCGTCGATGTGATATTCTTCTACCCAAAATTTAGTAGATTCGATCATAAACTTTTGCATTATAGGTTTTTCAGAAGCAGTCTCATTTCCACATGCTGAAGCATCAGAAAATCCTCCATTTGGGGTCATTCTGTAATAATATTCTCGATAAATCTGGTTAAAATTGGATTCTTCTGTAGCGCCGGTGTGATTGTAAACAACATCCATTATCACTCGCAAACCGTTTTCGTGAAGCGTTTTTACCAGTTGCTTAAATTCACGAATCCGAACCCTTCCGTCATGAGGATTTGTGGAATAGCTTCCTTCAGGCGTGTTGTAATTTTGAGGATCGTAGCCCCAATTGAATTGCGGTTCTTCTAACTTCGTTTCATCAATTGACAGGAAGTCAAAGGAGGGTAATAAATGAACATGTGTCACTCCTAATTCTTTGATATGATCCAACCCCGTCGCTAAACTATCAGGGTTAATCGTTCCAAGTTCCGTTAAACCAAGAAATTTTCCTTTTTGCAGAATACCTGAATTTTCAGCAACGGACATATCCCGAATATGTAATTCATAGAGGATAATATCAGTTGGATTTTTAAGCGGTGGTTTTTCATCATTTTCCCAGCCTTCCGGATCTGTTTTTTTCAAGTCAATCACCATAGCCCGCTTTCCATTTGCACCGACAGCTTTTGCATAAGGATCTGGAACTGCGGAAGACCATCCTTCGTTTATAAAAGTTTGAAAAGTATAAAATTTGCCTTCGAGATCGCCTTGTAATTCTAAGAGCCAGGTTCCCAGTGTATCCCGGTTCATATTCTCAACACGATAGGCATCACCTTCCAAACCGTCTTCATAAAAATTCACCAGCATCATCTCCGCATCGGGATTCCAAATCCTAAAACTTGATTTTTCCGGGGTGTAAGTTAAGCCAAGATCGCTTCCACCATAAAAGGGCGGTTTTGCTAATTCTTTTAATTTTTCATTTTCCAAAAAACAAGCATTTAAAACAAACATTATCAATAAAGCAGGTATTATTCCACTGCAAATCAATTTCATCTTTTTGTTTCAAAGATAGGCTTTGTGTAATTATCTAGGTAAAAAAAATATTAACTCAAAATAATCTGGAAACACCAGATTATTGGCCAATTGACCAATCAGCTATTTTTTTAAGCATTTATAAATTAGAAGTTGTTTAATCTTTTTTAAAGGTTGGGATAAATTTCTCGGTCAGTCCATTGGATTCAAAATAATCGTACAGTTCTTTTGCATCATCTCCTCCTTTTTCAGCGTGATGTAGCAAAGTAAAACCATGAGGGCCGATTGAAGTTAAAAGTTGTGGATAAAATTCTATTATTGGAATGACAACTTCTGCTTGTCCCAACATTGTTAAAACAAAAACATCAAATCGAGCTCCTTTTTCTATTAAAAAATTTGCGAAATCTTTATGCCCCATGTGCCCTGCAGCGCCTATTGCACTTTCAAAATCACCATCCCCCCAATCATTTGTGGCATTCAAAAGGTGTGGATATTTTTCCAAAAGTGTTTTCATTCTTTCGAAGTCGCTGTGTGCAACTGTTACAAACTCTTCCACTATTTCTTGATCAATTTTATCGCTTAGCATTTCAGGAGTAGCTCTCGAAAAAGCAATTTGAGGAAAAAGGGCAGCAGATCCGGCTGAGGCCATTGTGCTGTAAATGAATTTTCTTCGGGTTGTATCCATAATTTTGGGTTTTGAGGTGTATTAAAAAATGGCTTTTAAAATATAATCCTTACTCCAGAAAAATGTTTTTAATGGATGAACGAGACTTTTAACCTGATAAAATCATTGGTTAATATCGGTTTAAACAGATCTAATCAAGCTCATTATTTAATCAACTCTCTTTTTCTGAGCTCGAAATAATGTTTCTTCCGGGAATGGAAAGACGATCGTTGAGTTCTTTTCTGCAGCAATGTCGGCAAGGGTTTGGTATAATCGAAGTTTAATTGCTGAAGGAGATTCGTCAATCAATTTTCCTGCTTCCACCAATTTTCCTGCAGCCTGCTTTTCAGCCAAAGCCAGGATAACTCTTGCTCTCCGCGAACGCTCTGCTTCAGCTTGATTAGCCATTGAGCGTTTCATATTTTCAGGCAATTCGATGTCTTTAATTTTTACATCAATAATTGAAATTCCCCACGGTTGAATTACCGAATCAACAATATCTTTAATATTCTTACCCATCTCTTCCCGCTTAGACAAAATAGTATCTAAATCCACTTTTCCACAAACATCGCGGAGAGCAGCTTGAGCAAGTAGTGTGATTGCAAAATCGTAATCTTCTACCTCTAATACCGCTTTTTCAGCATCGGTTATTTTAAAAAAAAGGACACCGTCTACTCTGGAAGGTACATTGTCATGAGTCATCACTTCCTGCGAAAGTATATTGATCGTTATGACTCGTATATCAACAAATTGAACCGTTTCAACCAATGGAATTATCCAGCGAATACCTGGTTTCAGAATTTTAATATATTTTCCAAACCTGAACTTTACAGCTCTTTTATATTCAAAAACGATTCGAATACCGGAGATAAAGAATAGAGAGATAACTCCTAAGATTATTAGTGATTGCATGGCTAAGATTTTAAGGTTAGATAATATATTTAGATACAAATTATTTCGCTTAAAATCAATGAGTTATGTCACTTCAGAAGGTCTTTTGGTATTCAGTTTTTTTAAATAGTAATTGAGAAAAAATACATTTTCTAAATTGTATACAAAGTGTCAAAAACATGAATATTTCGAAAAATTATAGTAACTTTTGCAAGTATAAATTTGGTACGAAACTGATTAAACAATTCTTCTAGTTGCTTAAAAACCAGCCACCTACGATAAAGCATTCATCAATCTATAATCACAATTCTATAAAAAAGTAAAAACTAAAAAGGTAAATTCAAGGTATGTTTATTTGGTTAGTTATTTTAAACACTAAAATGCCCCATTCATGACAAAAAAATTAATACCCATCCTCACAGCGTTTTTCTTTTCATTTACCACAATAATTAACGCTCAAACCATAAATATCCCTGATGATTTTCCAACGATTCAACAAGGAATTGACAACGCTGGTGAAGGCGACACAGTGCTTGTCGCTCCAGGCATTTATACGGAAAATTTATTTTTCAATGGTATCAATATCGTCCTTGCATCACAATATTTAACCACCGGGCAAGAATCTTATATAGTACAAACAATCATTGATGGGCAAAAGAAAAATGCAGTCATTACTTTAGAAAACGGTGAAACAAATGCAACAAAAATTATAGGATTTACACTAAAAAACGGATCAAATGATGAAAACGAAGACATGCCGGTTTATGGTGGCGGTATCGTTTGCATTGATGCATCGCCTACTATTTTGAAAAACAAAATCACAAAATGTGTCAACAATTATTTTGGTTACAATGACTTTGGGGGAATTTATTGTTTAAACTCAAATGCTGTAATTGAGCAAAATGTAATTGATAGCCTTGAAGGATATTTTGTTCAAAAATATGGTGGAATTGTAGCGCATCAATCCAGCCTCACTATCACAAACAATACCATTTCAAATACAATTGGAGGGTATTGTTTTAATTGTGCTGGCATCACAGCGGATAGTAGTGAATTGAATATTTCCGGTAACCTGATTTACAATGGAAGCTATGATGCGCCGCCTTACTCTTCCTCGGTTAAGATTTTTAATTCGATTTCAACTTTGACGAATAATACATTTAATGGTGAAGTAGCATTGAATCATGAAAATACCATCACATTGTTGAATAATATTATTGATTCTCCAACTGAAGATATGGCCATCATTGAAATGTCTGAAAGCAATGCGAGTATTTATGCCACTTATAATAATCTAAAAGGTGCCTGGTTTGGCGTAGGAAATGACAATGCAGACCCACTTTTTGTTGATGCCGAAAACGGTAATTATCATCTCACTGGAAATTCTCCTTGTATCGATAGCGGCGATCCAGGTTTATTTGATCCAGATAATACTCGTTCGGATAAAGGTGCTTTTTATTTTGATCAAGGACCAACTTCGGTATTTGAAAGGCTTCAAACTGAATTAGCAACCATTCATCCAAACCCAGCAACTGATTTTGTGCAGATTGATTTTCAGCATATAGTCCAAGCTGACTTAAACATTTATTCAGCAACCGGGCAATTGATTAAAAGTCAGTCAATTAGGAATAATAAAACCATGATCAATTTAGAATCCAATCTTTCAGGAGTCTATTATTTTGTTTTGAAATCTGGTAAGAAAATTCAAACTCAAAAGGTGGTTATCATGAAATAATCAAATCGAATTTAAAGCGCTGATTATCCAGGCACCTTGTTATATATTACATTTTTATATTTTATGAAAACTTGTTTTTTTCATTTAAAAGTTTTTATATTGCATGCATCCAATCTAATGTGCTCTGCTTCAAGCTAAAAATTATTCCTTTTATTTTTGCGATTTTACCAAGCTTTCCGATCCATAGACAGTTTTAACAACTCAAATTTTTTGTTATGAAAACTAGGATCGAATCTACTTTCTACACCAAACTCTTTTCCCATTTTTTGAAAACATTCTTATTGGTTTTTGGAATGCATTGCTTTGTTTTAAATCAATCTTTAGCGCAAGACAATGTAAATAACTCGCTAAATGAGCGCCCCAATTTTGAAAATAATCCTGATCAATTAGTTAGTCAATTAGCTAACTGTAATTATTGGAGTGAAATTACTGTTCAAAACCTTACCCAAAATGGACCTGTAGATTCAGTTGGGTGTGAGAGTAATGATACTCTGGAGATTTGTTTTAAAGTTCTTTATTGGGAGAGTGGCCATTGGTTACATGGTCTGGTCCCTGATTTTGGCGATTGCATTGATGTCTTTCCGACTTTTAATGGCGAACCAGGGATTATTACTGTACCAATGACCAATAACACCTTGGGTGGCGATTGGGAATGGTTTGGTGATGGGATAGTTCTTTACAATGATGTAGGTAATCCATATTATCCTCCAGACACTCCAGTCGGTGCGGGTTGGTTTTACGTAAATAACAATGGAGGTAGTGGATGTAATGATACTTCTAATCCTAATTGCACTTATGGAGATGGTTATATTTCTGGAAACTTTAACTGGGAGGTTTGTTTTCTTGCAGTGGTAAAATGTCCATATCCAGGCATGATAGAATGTGAAATAGCATTCAGAACATTTGGTGACGGAGAAACTGGAGATTGGAGCAATGGGTCAAATCCTTACAGTTGTGCAGATGATTCAACATGGGTATATAACTTTTCTTTACCGTGCTGCGAACAACCCATCATTTTAAATGAAGAAGTTGACTTTGAAGTTTGTTCTGGTGATCTTTTTGAATTGGATTTGATCAGCAATATGGACCCTGAAACAACCTATCAATGGTACGTTGCTCCAAATCCTTACGGTGCAACATCAGGCACAGGTTCAACTATTTCAGATGTCTTGACAAATACCACAGGAAGCCCGGTTACGGTTGTATATTATGTAACTCCAACCTGTTTGCTGGGCTGTATTGGAGAACAATTGATAGTTACGGTCACAATATTTCCGGAAATAGATTTTTATGTTGATCCACCCTATACGAACATTTGTCCAGGAGACTGTGTACAATTAACAGCGGTTATTTCTAGCGGCGCCGGACCTTTTTCATGTATTTGGAGCAATGGCATTGATGGTCCCGAAAGTATTGTGGTGTGCAATGCAGGTTATTACTCGGTAACAGTGACGGATGCATATGGCTGCACAAATGAATCGGGAGCTTATGTTGAAGAAGTTTATCCACCTTTGGTTAATATTGAAGCAAGTCCTGGAGCAGAAGCCTGTGAAAATGGACCAGATTATCCCATCACATTAACTGCCAACACTTTTGGAGGCTCCGGTTTTTATTACTATTTGTGGAGCAGCGGAGGTAATGATCAAACCGAACTTGCTTTCGAATCAGGAACATATTCCGTAACAGTTTATGATGGTGGATTTGGATGTTATAATGTTGTTGCAGATATTTCAATAACAATTTTTCCAGCACCACAAGTTAATATTTCAGGGCCAACTACAATTTGTGCAAACGAAACTTTGGTTTGCTTTACAGGAACTCCGATTGGAGGCGATTGGGGCGGGGTTGCTGACATGAACGGCTGTGTTCATCCGCAAAATTTGGGAGTTGGAATTCATACTTTGTCGTACAATTTCATTGATTTAAATGGTTGCGAAGCCTCAGTTCATTATGATTTTGAAATCATTGGAGCCGCTGAACAACCCGATCAGATTCCAGATATTTTTCTTTGCGAAAATGGTGGTACGGAAGTCTATGTAATTCCTGAAGTTCCTTTTGCCATAGATTACGAATGGACGATTTCAGGTTCCGGAACTATTGTTTCCGGGCAAGGAACTACAAGTATTGAAGTTGCCTGGCAATCGCCAGGAGGACAAGTTTGTGTTCGAGCCATTGGCAACTGTGGTCCAAGTACCCCATCTTGCTTTAATGTTGAAGTTCAAGAAATACCATTTGTAGATTTTGACAGTCCTGATATTATTTGCGAAGACGAAACTGCTTTCATTATTTATAATGGAATTGTGGGACCAAATACCGTTTTAAATTGGAATTTTGGAAATGGCAGCGTTGTCAATGGAAACCCGGACAACGGCTATTTTGGACTTCAACTTGTTGAAGGACAACATATTATCACTCTACAAGTAGAAGAAAATGGATGTTTGTCATCGATTATTTCAAAAACTATTCAGGTTGACCCTTCTATTTTACCTCCACAAATCACCTGCAATCCAACGGTTGATGCCATTGAATTTTTCTGGGACCCAATTCCAAATGTAACCTCCTATTTGGTAAATGGACAATTACAAACCGAAACTACTTTTACAATAAATAATTTACCTCCAAATGAACCTGTGAGCATCACTGTCGAAGCAATCAGCACCAATTATTGCCCGAATAGTTTTTCAGAAATAAATTGCACTACGCTGGATTGTCCGGAAATTTCGATCAATATCCAAAGTGTCCAAAATTTCTGCTCAAATGATTTGCCTTTAGGAGAAATGGAGCTAGAAGTAGAAGTTTTAGGAACGGATGGAAATGGAATTTTGACATGGAGCGGCCCGGGAATTGTTGACTACATCAATTGCATTTTTGACCCAAGTTCTGATGAGGTTACAATCGGAACGAATGAAATTATATTTACTTACCAAGAAGGATATTGTACCTACAGTGAAATTCTTATTATCAATATTTCAGAGGCTCCGCAATCAGAAGCAGGTGAAAGTTTAGTTTTAACTTGTGCTGAATCTGAGCAAACAATCAATGGCTCTGGAAGTGGCATTCCATTTTGGGAAGGGCCAGGAATTTTATCTGGTGAAAATACTTTTTCGCCCACCATCATAGCTCCGGGAATTTACACTTTAACAATAAACGATATTACTACTGGATGTAGCTCAACTGATTTAGTTGAAATTTTTGAAGATTTTAATATTCCCACTGCCATTGTCGGTGAAGACCAAATGTTTACATGTGATATTACAGAATGCGTTTTAACTTCAATTGGCAATACTCAAATTAATTTGATTCCTCAATGGGAAGGCCCGGGCATTAATTTGTCAAATGTTAACTCCCCTACTCCTTTGGTTGATGTCCCCGGCACTTACATCCTTACCATTTTAAATACTGATAATGGTTGCATTTCTGAGCCTGAATCTGTACTGGTTTCCCAAAATATCGAACCACCAATTGCAGAAATAATTATTGTTGGCATTTTTGATTGCATGGCTAATTCTGTGGTTCTAAAACCTGCTTTTCAAGATGATGTAGTTTATGAATGGACGACACCAGACGGAACAACAATTATTGATCTATCTATTGTAGCATTCGAAGAAGGAATTTATACTTTAGTTGCTACCAATTTGATTAATGGCTGCTTTAGTATTGAAGAGATTCTGGTTGAAGATCTATCTGACTTTCCATTGGCTGATGCAGGTACTGACAAAGAAATCACCTGTAATCTTCCAGAAGTTGTATTAGATGGTACTAATTCAGACACAGGTCCAAATATACAGTTCTCCTGGAGTGGACCAGTTGGTGGAATTGTTGGGCCTTCTGATCAAAATCAAGCCGTTGTAACTATCGGAGGAATGTATATTTTAACGATAACCAATATTTCAAATGGCTGCTTCGCTCACGACACCGTTTATGTCGTATCAAATATTGTCGCTCCGGTTGTGGATGCAGGCCCTGAATTACAATTTGGTTGCAATGATAATGCTCTGATTTTAACTGGCACTTCTTCTTCGGATGCAGATGAATTCATGTGGCAAAGTGAGAATGGAAACTTTATCACAACAAGCTTGGTCGCTGAAATTAATACCCCTGGCTGGTATTTTTTTACTACTTCAAATTCAACGAATGGTTGTTTTAGTGTCGATTCAGTTTTCATTTCAGAAATAGTAGATCTTCCTTATCAAATTAATGCACACCTAAGCGGGGAAACTTGTTTCGGAGAAGGTGATGGTTTTATTGAAATAGAAAATGTACTTGGAGGTACACCACCATTCTTATACTCAATTGATAATCAGGGATTCGCACCGATTACATTCTGGCAAAATCTCGAAAGTGGTACTTATAAACTGACCGTTCAAGATGCATTGGGTTGTACCTTTGAACAGACTTTCATTGTCCCTGAAACTTTACCTCTTGAATTGGATTTGGGACCTGATATTAATTTAGAATTAGGTCAAAACCTGGATTTAAATTTACAAACTAACATTAGTGAAAACAGCATTGAAACTGTTATTTGGTCTCCATCCGAAGTGATTCATTGTTTGGATGAAAACTGTTTAAATATTTCACTCAACCCTCTCAACACCACAATTCTTCAAGTAACATTAACAGATATTTTTGGCTGTGTCGCTGAAGATGAAATTGTTGTGAGAGTTAAAAAAGGTCGAGAAGTCTACATCCCAAATGTTTTCTCGCCAAATAATGACGGCTTCAATGATGAATTTGAGTTATTTGCAGGAAAAGATGTTCAGGAATTCCGAAACCTGAAAATATTCAATAGATGGGGAGAGCTTGTTTTTGATTTACCAAAAATTGAACAAGGAAATGGAAATAGTTATTCAAGTGGCTGGGATGGTACTTTAAAAGGAGAACCACTCAATCCCGGAGTTTTTATTTATATGATCGAAGTTGTTTTTAAAGACGGACACAATGAAATCTACAAAGGAGATATTACTTTGGTCCGTTAGGAAACTTTTAAAGTAAGTGTTTGGACATATTTCGTTTTGCGTGTTAAATCCTCCCATTTTTAGGGTCGAGGGATTTTGCGAATGAAGATTAATTTATTTTATTTTTGTCCAGGCACTTACGCTCCAAAGTAGACCAATCAACTCAGTCGATGTTTTTTTTATTCAATTCAAGGTATTATTTTTGCAACTCAAACCTTTTGAATTCCCCACCTTCGAAGATTTGTTGTAATAATTTTTGTCGAAGTCAATCAAATACAATTTACTGTATCTCAATATTTTAAAAAAAAATAAGACCCTCAGATAATTCACAGACAAATTCATCCGTTTACATTCCAAATAATGAAAAAACCAATGAGAAATCTAATTTTAATTCTAATCAGCAGTTTTCTCCCCAATTTAATAGCAGCCCAATTTTCACCTACTGATAACGGCTTAACAATCATCGTCACCGATGGCACTAATGATGGCAAAAAAAGCCAATTACAGCCTCCAAGTGATATCAGATTGAAAGATCCGATTCGGCCACTTGGCATGACTGATGCGATCCAGGCTGCTGCTTTTTTGGAGCGACCACAATATGGAATCACAGGCTTTATCCTGATTTTTTGTGTAAATGACTCTATCGGAGAACTGCAAGGCACTTTAAACGTTAACGGACAAATCATGAATGGGGTATATCGTTTGATCCGTCAAAAAATGTTTGTCAACGAACCAATTCCAGAGGGCATGACCCCATTTCGGCTTGCCGGTACCGTTTACTTTTTAGGAATTTCCTGATAATAAAATTCTAAACGAAAAGCCATCTCAAAGTTAGTTCGCTGAGATGGCTTTTTGGCGGAGTATTAAAATATAAGGTTGTTGCTCTAAATTAAATTGCCAAAAGAATACCTTAGAGCAGCGAGATGATTTTCCCATTTTTTGGAAAACGAAAGGCTTTTTCTCACCGATCTACTTACCCTGGCTCCCAAGGTGGCAAAAAAGCCTTTAATGAAATAAAACCCAAACTTAGTATGGGAGAACTTGAGGGGATGTGGATTTTAAATGATTCAAATGGAAAGGGGCTTTCTAATCGAATTAATTAGCTTTATACATATTTTACATTTTCATCTCCAAAAACTTCTTTGTTCTTTCTTTTTTTAAGTCAGTTGCTTTTTGTTCAAGGACTTCCAAATGCTCTCTCAGGAAAGTAATTAGTTTTCTCATTTCTTTTTGAATCTTTTTAAGTGCATATTCATGTTTAAGGCTTACTTGAGTATTCAACAACTGTTTTGCTAAGAGTTCGCCATATCGAATATTGCTATAACATTCAGCTCTTTTGCTTTTGAACAAACCTCTTATTTCATCATCATTAAAAAGATCATCAATTTCAGATCTTAACCCTTCAAAGGAACTTTCAAGCTCTAATGACAATTCATTTATTGTTCGAAGTAACCTTTGCCTTTTTTCAGAAAAACCCATTTCTTCCTCATATTTTTTCGTTTTATATAACTTAACCAATTCGTGATTCATATTAGACAATATTTTTTTGACAATTTCCGCCAACTTCTTAGCTTCTTTTAGTATTTCTTTAATCTCCTTTTGTGCTTTTATATTGACATCCAACTGTTTTAAAATCAATGATAGTTCTTGAAGGAAGATGGAGTTTCCGAGTTTTATGATTTCCTCTCTTTTAAGTATTTTTTCCTTAAACCTGGCTCTTAGTTGATCTTCATTTGCTAGTTTTTCTTTGATAATTATTAATTCATATTCCTGCAATTCGATAAATTCTTCACATTCATTTACTTCATTTAGAATTTGAAGATATTCCACCCTTAAAGCCTCTTGTTCCTCTTCATTCTCTTTCAAAAAAAAGGAAATAATATTTGATATCCATTTTGAAGACGATGTTCCAATTGCTTCATTAATTTTAAACAATTGCCTGTTCAATGCTTCCAGTTTTCTTTTTTTATTACCTAGTTTTCGGGATAACTCAAGATGGTATTCCTTAGCCAGCTCTATGCTCCTGATTTCTTTTAACAAAGATTCTATTTCTAATTCTTGTTCTTTCATAAACATTAAATAAAGATCATCTTTACGAAATTGACTTTTCCCGTTTCCTGGGATTTAATTTGTTTATGGCATATTATCCTTAAAAGTTAGGGTTATTCCAATTTGACCACGGAGGCTCAATTGAGCGGCCTTCTGAAATATCATCTTTAGACAGGAGGTGCGTTTTAAATTGTGAAAAGAGCGCATTTTCCTGAAATCTGTAGAAAAACCAGGTACAAATAACCACTAAGGGAATTAAAAGATAAATCCACCATGGAAATTCATCTTCAGATATAAAAGCAATCATAGAAGCAAAAAGAAAAAAAAGAAAAAATATATATATTTCGATCCTTAGTCTGGTGGTCAGTAGCAACTCGATCGATTTATCCTTTTTTCCCTTAATCACTGCATATCCTTTGATTCCTTCAATCGCTCCTGCAACATATTTCGAACGAAATGTACCTATAGATAAAACTGCAAGAAACTTGAATTCCTTTTTCGAAATCCATTCCACATTATAGCCTTTTCCTTTCTCTTTTAGTTTTTTCTTAAGATCCTTGATTGATCCATGAAACTCAATTGATTCTTTTAAAAACATTTTGGAGAAGAAGTTTTTCATCGCTTTATTTTTTTCTAAATATTCTCGATTACTAAAATAAATTATGATAAATGCATACTTAAATCTGGTGTTGCATTTCTTACAGAAAATTAAATAGAAGTGTGTCTAAAGTTTGTAAGGGAAAGATGTATTCAAAATACAAAAAAATATATAAAAATCAGCTATCTAAAATTTAATTAATTCATTTTTTTAGCTTAAAAATAAATACATTTTAGTATCTTTAAAACGCTACAACCAAGGCTATATCACAAATCCTTATTTTAATCATTCCCTTTAGAATAAATACTAGGTTGGTGTAAAAGACTTATCGGTATATCGTATTATTTGGCTTTTATAAATAATAAAAAATATAAACTATGGACATAGTACTAGATGAAGAAATCGTAGGTAGTAGCGATGAAAATGAATTCGCATTTTATAAAAGCTTTCACAATCTGGACGAAGCCAAATCCTTTATTCAAATATTGAAAGACTATGATATCCCCTATACTGCTGACTCTTCAGAAACCATCATCGATGAGGTGATTGTTGGTTCAGGATTATTTCCTAAAGCCATCGTCAAAATACATCCCGCCAATTTCAAAATCGTGAATTCCATTATCGAAAACCAACTGAACAAATTAAAAATCGATGATGTAATAGATCACTACTTAAATCAACTGGATGATGAAGAATTAATAGACATCTTCGAAAAACCGGATGAATGGTCTGTTGAAGATCAGCATATTGCACAGATTATTTTGGAAGGAAGAGGTACAACTGTTTCAGATGAAGAAATTCTTAAGATGAGAGACTCCAGATTAAGTGAGGTAAGAGAAGGCAAAAAAGGAAGCCCTTTTTGGATGACTATTTATTTTATCAGCGTAGCTATTAGTTTGTTTGCAGGTATTGTATTCCTAATCGCAGGAGTAGGGATGGGCTATTATTATTCTTATGGAAAAAGTGTCGATCAGGATGGGAACAAATACTATACTTTTGATGGGCAAACCAGGGTTTATGGGAAACTGATATTGTACGGAGGCATTTGTCTAGCAGTCATTTTATTCATCGTGTTTCTAATAAATGAGATTGACAATGCATAGTACGATCAAAATCCAAAAAGTATTTTAAAATAAAGCTCAATTGAAAACCAAAGTTGATGAACTACAACATAAGTTGCGAGAAATGTAAAAGACCTATTCTGGATATTGATATTAATAAAAAGAAGAATGAGTGCTATTGCTACGGCTGTGATCATCGATTCAAAATTCCAAGATTAGCTTTTCGGCAAAGAGGCGAGTTGATGATACCTGATGGAGCCAATTATTTAAGACACAGAACATTTGAAAATAGTTTGGAAATATCTTTTAAATGGGCCCAAAATTTAGATTTTGATCTGACAAAACATTTAGATGAATTTCCAGATAAACTCCCCAATGTTTCAAAAATATTAGCTTATTTAATTAATAAAACTACCATCGTAGCAGACAAAAAAAGTATCAAAATTGAACATAAACCAATTGATGTTCTTCCTTCGGTTTATTATAACGCAAAGCTTATAAAACAACTGTTTGTAAGAAAAATCAAAATTAAAACTAATCTGATTCCGATAATTGCGAAGTCAGATAATCAGTATGGCTTGTTTACTCAATTTAAAAATGGCAAAGAAGAACTTTGGTTCTGGGGATTGAAAAAAAACACCTTATTGTTTATCGAACAAGAATTGGAAAGGCTCTGGGGCTTGGAAGACCTTAAGATGGATGATGACGTAATCGAAGAAGATATAATAATCGATGGTGCAGTGTTTGGAATAGAAGAAACTTTTGAAAAAGAAGAACTCCTCCAAAAGGAAGAAGTAGTTGAAGATACCCCTCTAATTTCTGACAAAATAAAAGCAAAAAATATCAATGATAAAATAAATGCCATTCGAAAATCAACTAAAGAACTCATCGCTATCGAAGTTTATTTGAAAGGGCTAAATGAACAACAACCTCAACTACAAACAAAAATAGAACAACTGGAAAAACAATTGAAAGCCTTAACAAAAAGATATAATTTTTTCGATTCAGGTTTAATTAAATTATTTCTGGGAAAATATTCAAAAGGTCGTATCAACCGAACAGAAAAAATAAAAAAAAGCTATTTAAAGACTGCTAAAGCATTAGAAAATTTTGAATTAACAAGAGAATCTTTGGAATATCAAAAAGAGGTTTTAAGAGAAAAAATCAATAAAAAAAACGATGAAATAGATCAACTAATAGAGCAAATTGATTTTGACAATTCCGAACTTATAGAGGATGAATTTAAAGGTAAAGAGACCATTCAAGAATATGAAAACCTTGTAGATTATAAAGAGTTTCAAATAAAAGAGCTTAAGTCGCTGAATCTGCTTTTGGACAAAATTATTCCAACTTTGGATAGAGCCATAGATGATTTAGATGCAAATCTTCCGGATCCAGGTTTGTCAGTTGAAATTTCGATATACAATTTAATTGAAGGGATGGAACAGAAATTTCTTGAAATCACAGAAGCTAAAGATTTATTTGTAAAGCAATCTAAAGCATTTTGCAAAGTAGATGAATTTGTAAATGACAATTTGATCAGACAGATTAAAGATATTGGGAAAATAGATTTGATAGAACTCGTCGTAATTGAGTCAAAAAGACTAAACCAAGTTTTATGGGTTCTTGGTGAATATCTCGAGCTGATAAAAAATGCAAGAAACAACCTTTCAACAGAAATAGAACTAACTCAAAAAGATGTAATCAACTTCAGAGATGCGCAAAAGACTTTTATCAAAAATTGGGAGCGAGGAAATACAGAAAGCCTCTTTGACAGAATTCATGTAATTAGAAGCACTGGAGAAGCTATCAACATGGATGAAAGAACCCCTTAAATCAAGTCAATCAAATAATATGACCTGGAAAACTGTCTTCATCTTTTTAGGGATACTTTTTCTTTCCTGCAACGACCAACCAAAGGTTCAACAACAGCCTCCAAAAATTGAAACGCCTCAATCTAAGACCTATGAAAATGTGTCAATTGATTCTTTGCATCAATTAATGGAACAGGTAAAACATCTGGATAACTTCCAGTACGACAATCCAGCCAATGATCCTTTTATTTTTCTTAAAAGTGGTTTTATTTTAACGGATACACAAAAAAACGCTATTGTAATCCAGATGCCCAATGACTCTACCTACACGCTTGAATTATACACTTTGAAAGATAATCAATGGATACGAAATGACAGCTTATCCAATTTAGAAGGAAACCTTGTTCAGTTTTATTTGGAATTGAAAGACTTCAATTTTGACAGAATAAAAGACATTTATCTGCAAAGCTCAATTTCAAATGGCATTTCGTTTTCCTATGGAAATTTACTAACGATAGACCCAAAGACTTATGAACTAAAACTTCATCCAGAGACAAGAAATTTGGGAAATCTAAGCCCAGATTTCAAATCCAAGACTCTCGTTTCTGAAAGAGTCATCCAATGTAAAGAAAATGGTCTCTGGGAGATTTGTACGACAACCCACAATTGGCATAAAGAAAAATTAATCTATCAAAAAGAAGTATGTCCCTGTAAATAAATGTAAAACACTTCTCTAATAATAAATAAATACTCTTTCAATTACCCGCACCATTACCCTTTGGACTTGGGGCAGGATTTGTCTTATTGATATCCTCTTTTTTTGGTGGTTGCTTTTTCGGGATGACTTTAACCCTGATTTCTTTGGATATTTGCTTCCCATTGCACTCTATTAAAACCTTGACATTGAAATATAGTTTTGTCATGCTTGAAGCTCCTGGTACTGTAATGGAGTTAGTACCTTGTCCTGTAAACTGAACAGAATGGGACAAAGACCAAGTATAATGAAGATCCGGATAATTAGGAACGGAATAAGTTGATCCTGCTCCCATTATAATCTGAGTAGGCCCGGATATTTGAGTAGTTTTCATTTCCACAAATCCATCACATTTACTTTCTGCTTCTTGGATACAAATGTCATCTATATGGCCAAAGGAAACAGGTTTAGTTGCTGCATCAACGTCATTTTCAGGACTTACATAAAGTATACTGTAGTTGTCATCTGCTGTCCAGGTTAAATTAGCAATATGCCATTCATCAGGATTATTTGTATCATAATGGGCATTTTGGCTGATTCCAATTACAGTACCCATGTTCGGATTAGAAATATCATTTCTGTTAGAAGCACGTAGCTTGAATCTAACGTAATCAACATCCGCTTCATCTGACCTGAATGCAAAGCAGATGTTATAAGTAGTCCCTTTTTTAAAAACTACTTTCTGTTTGATCGCTTCTCCATGCATTTTGTTACCCCACATCTGGATGTAACCCGGTGCAGTGTATCCGTCAGTGGTAATATACTGCGGATTAACATAAGCAGCCTCCCAACCGGGCACATTACCATCATTTATATTATCGTTAGTACCTGCGACCCCATTTGAAAAACCTCCGTTTTGGACAAAGTTGTATTTGCAGGTACATCTTTCCGGAGTGGGATCGGGCTTGAAAAATGAATAAGCAGCGGTACTTGATAAAAAAATAAAAACTGTTAATAAGAAGTTGAAGAATAATTTTGAAGGTTTCATTTTGAGGGAATTTAAATTGTTGTATTAATTCGTCAGAGTTCAATAATATCAGTAAGGTAAAGCCTATTCTTACCAAAAACCTTTGCATTTATTATTCAGTAGGATTCATTGAATATTTGGTAAGTTTCGTTGAATAATGAGTGGATTAGCTAGAATAACAACGTGGGTAATTTATTTGATGGACATCATTTTTTGAAAATTCCTTGCACGATTTATTTTCCTTGAAATTCAAATAGAATATCAAAGTGATTCCAAATTATCCTTGAATCAAAGAATAGAAATTTGCACTTACCGGTCATTCATTGAAACCTATCTGTTATTCATTGAAACCGTAAGATTGTTCATTGAAAAGAAACTTTGAAGTAAGCATCCTTACCTTTTAGGCAACTTTACCAAAATTCACATAAAGCAATATTTCGGAAACCTTTATTTAGGCTCTTTTCACATTATTGCCTATTTTAAAGGAAAACTATAAAGCGATTGATGCTCCGGTATAAACAAATACTCCTTTTTAACATTGCCCTCCTATGGCTGAGTCTGGCCTTTGCACAAGATCCACAACCCGCCTGGCGTAACTACAACACTGATCATGGATTGGCCAGCTCCGAAGTGTACGTTGCAATGCAGGATAGCAAAGGTTATATGTGGTTTGGTAGCGATAATGGCTTAAGCCGATTTGATGGATATGGCTTCCAAAACTACGGCCCAACTGATGGACTGCAAAACAATGTCGTGTTCGATCTACAGGAAGATCAAAAAGGGCGCATCTGGATCATGACCATGTCAGGCAATGCTTATTATCACTTCCGGGATAGCATCTATCCTTTTCAATACAATGATACGATCCAGCTATTTAAAGATCAGTTTAGGATGGGGGTACATCTGTATTTCGATGATTCAGATGGTAGCTTGTATGTTACTCTTATGAAAGTTGGTATCCTACAAATAAAGACAGATGGAACTTACCATTTATTTCGTGGGCAAAACCCAAGAAGCATAATAGTTATCGAACGAAATAACAAAATTTTATACGCACATAGTCATCAAGGAAAAGCTGAAATAGAATCTAGAAGATCCTTTGATAACTGGCTAAAAAGGAACCATTTATGTATTCCTTTAGAATTCCATAAAGATACCATTACTTCAATCATGCCTACAGGATGCTCTCCTGGAGACTTAAATGGAGATCTAACCATTGTTGAAAAGCTAAGTGATGGAAACTTTATATATGTAAATAAGTATCATATTGTTTTTGTTAATAATAATGAAATAGTATTGGAAAAGAAATATGAGAGTGAATCGACTAATTTTTTAGAGGATGAAAAAGGAGCTATTTTTCAATGCCAAAATCAGGGATTTGGAGTTGCATTTTACGATAATTTGGATGCCCTCAAGGAAGATAAAAAGAAGGCTCTATTGTCTGGATTTTCGGTTGTCAATATGACTCAGGATGTAAAGGGTGGCTATTGGTTTACTACGCTGGAACAAGGAGTTTTTTATACTTCAGGATTGGATTTTCAAATTTATGATGAAAATAATGGGTTCTCTACATCATTTATTAAGGCCTTTGACGTAAAAAATGAAAACAATATTTTTGTAGGTCTGATAAACAATGATATTAATTATTTAAATTCTAATACTCATCAAGTTAAAAAACTTCCACGCCTAATCGGTTCTCAAGGATTTGAAAATATATATTATGATCATAAGACAGACCAATTGTGGGCAGGAGGTGTGCTTCAATATTTGGAAAAAGACCGCTGGCGAATGATCGAATTTAATTACGATAATAGTGAATTCCTTACAAATTGGCCTTTTAAGGACTATTTTCAAACAAAAGACAGTAATTACATTTGGTCCATTGCAATTGCTTCTGCTGCGAAAATAGAGCTTAATTCAAAATCGGTTCAACTTTACTCTGAATTTGAAGGAATTCAAACTCATATCTTTTCCGGATATGAAGATCTCAATGAACAAGTTTGGTTTGGAAAAATTGATGGGCTGTGGCAATTGCAGAAAGATACACTGTTACGCCCGGAAATTATGCATCCCAGCTTTTATCATAGAATTGAGGCAATCAAACAACTGCCTGACAGTACCTTGGTAATTGGTACTAAGGGAAGGGGTATCGTCCTTTGGAAAGATAAATGGTTCAAAGAAATCACAGAAGCTAACGGCCTTACTTCTGATATGATTGAAAACATTTACGTAGATGAAAAAGGCGTAATTTGGGTAGGAACTTTGTTAGGGTTGAATAAGATTGTCAGACAGTGGGATGATAATTTTGTTGTAGAGAATATTACTGCCAATCATGGTCTGCCTTCCAACGAAATCAATCAGGTAAAAGTCATCAATGACGAAGTGTGGGTGGCGACTACCAAAGGGTTGGTTCGTTTTCCTTATGACTTTCGATCCAATTTGGTTTCTGATCCACCATTCTTTGAAGCTATTTTGATAAATGATGAAGCTATTGATTTGGAGAAATCAAACCTTACTTTTTT
Source organism: Saprospiraceae bacterium (assembly GCA_965220465.1). Classification (GTDB taxonomy): domain Bacteria; phylum Bacteroidota; class Bacteroidia; order Chitinophagales; family Saprospiraceae; genus JAHDHW01. Next base: position 198,220 of record CBDCPZ010000021.1, read on the forward strand.
ACATCAGCAAAACAATATTTCTTTCCATTTTTTGATCATCAATTACCATCAAAATGGAAAAATTCCTTATCGTTATCGATTGGTTCCTGCGCAGAGCGATTGGAAAGAAACTCAAAACAGGGAAGTCAGTTATCCGGCATTGGATAATGGAGCTTATACTTTTGAGGTGCAAAGTCAAAACGAGGATGGTATTTGGAGTTCGTCCACAACCTATGACTTTAAAATATGGCCGCCCTGGTGGGAAACCTGGTGGGCGATTTCACTAGGCATATTGGCCTTGGCTGGAATAGGCTTTGGCTTTTATAAAAGGCGAACAAAGCAATTGGAAAAAGAGGTTGCGATAGAAAAACAAATGACCGAAGTTGAACGACAAGCACTGCGTTCGCAGATGAATCCACATTTCATCTTCAATGCGCTCAATGCCATCCAGGGATACATCGCGCAAGGCGACAAGTTGGCTGCCAATCGCTATCTCAGTCGCTTTTCCAAATTGATCCGATCTGCGCTGCAACATTCCAGGGTGACGAAAGTACCTTTGGAGGATGATCTCGCCAGTTTGAAAAACTACCTCGAATTGGAGCAAATGCGTTTCAAAGGTGGATTCGATTTTCAGATCAAGGTGGCTGATGAAATTGACACCGCAGAAGTTACCATTCCCCCCATGTTGATCCAGCCTTTCGTAGAAAACGCCATCGTACATGGCCTAGCTAACAAAGAGGGTAATGGAAAAATCGATATTGATTTTCAACGCAAAAACGATAAGCTTTTTATCACTGTAACCGACAACGGCATTGGAATAGAAACTTCTAAAAAACTGAAAGCGGGTATCGCTTCTTCCCACAAATCTGTCGGTATGACCATCACGAAGCATCGCCTTGAAATGCTCAGCGGCAATGGTGAAAACGGGAATGTGAAAATTGAAGAATTGAAAGATGAGCTAGGAAATGTAACTGGAACAAAAGTATCCTTAAATATTCCAATAGAGGAATAGTTTTTTCTTCTTCTTTTGGCTTGAACCTAAAGAAGCAAAAGTTCAAGGCTATAGATCTTTTGTCTAAAATTCAAATCCTCATTCGCTCGCAACCCAAGCCGTTCAGCTCCTTATTGACTGGTTTTGTTGAATTTAGAGAAAGAAGAAGGAGCTTCTCTTGTGGGTTGCTCTAGTGGCTCCCCCTATTCAAATTTCTTAACGCCAAAACCTCTAAGGCCGAATAAAAATATTTTAAATTCTATTATTTTAAATGCGGGAGTGGAAAGGTAAAATACGTGGGCGAGGGTGCCTGCTTCGAGTTGAGCCTTTATTTTCTGCGCTGCTTGATATGGGGTATCAAAGAGTGATTGCAAAAGAATTTTGGGTACTTTTTTTCGACTGAAATCGACGAAGGAGATTCATGAATGCTTTATTTTAAATTAAAAAAGTAATGAATAAAAAGCCAGCCGTCGGAGACATCACGTTTTATAAGCAATAACCAACATGTACATCAACCCTGTCTGCTGCATCAAGGTAAAAGTGAATAATGATCATTCAGTTTCCAAAACTCTCTTTCCAAATAGGTTTTTTAATCATTTCCAAGCTTATCAATCGCCTTCTTTAGCGCTTTTCTAAACTTCGCCAGATCCTCAAGCACAAAAAGATCAATACCTTTTTTGCTTGTAATTTTTAAGCCATTTCTGGCAAATTCAAACAATAAAAAATGTTCTGCCGACTCAATTTCTACTAATGGAATCGACAGACTCAGATGGCTGTTCCGGAAATCATCTAATTGAAAAATTAAACTTTTTGGAGTTAGGGACAGGGTGCCTGGAAGCTGTCTATTGCCATCCCAAAGGCTGGCTTTGGATTTTAAAATAACTGATTTTGGGTACTTCTCGGTTTTCATAATGGTAAAAAGCGGCCATGCAGAATGTTTACAACTGCATGACCATTGTCTTTAGAATTACCTAGAAATCCGCATTTTTTCATCGCTTGCTTTTCCTTCCAATACATTGCAAGTGGCAAAGAATATTAGCTCTTGGATAAAATAGTTCGTCAATTTCATTGGCAATTCAACTTGAGAGAATAAAGTTTTCATCATTTGTATTATTTGCTTTTTACCTTATCTAAAATCTTGTATTTTTTTTCAAAATCAATGCACCCGTACTATACTTCTGGTTTCAACATATGTGCCTGCGCGTATCTGGAAATAGTATATTCCACCTGGAACAACTTTGCCAGATTCATCTTGTGCATTCCATTCAATTTGATGGTCACCGCTTTCCAATATTCCATCAACCAAAACTTTTACCCGTTTCCCAGTGATGTCATAAATAACCAAACTCACTTTTTTGTCTTCCTCTAATGTGAAGTTGATCATAGTGGATAGGTAGAATGGATTCGGAGCAACTTCGAGTTGGAGTTCATCATCTGGTGATGAACCTGAAAGACGTAGGCCAGAATTGTCATCACAATCTATCTCACCGTTTTTCATTGCTATAATCATAGCTTGAGCAATGGCTATAAATTCATCTGCCTCAGCATCGGTCAATTGATTGCCTCGCATTGCATTGACTTGATTGATAAAGGCATTTAACTTATTTATGGCTTGATTTACTTTTCCTTCACAATACCTATCTAAAGCGTCCTGAAGTTTCCCGGAAAGTGCGTTCGTATTTCCATTGCTTAGATCGAGATCTACTATATTTTCAATAGTATTCTCTACTACAGGGCCTATATTGATCATAGGGTCGCATACATCACCAATTCCATCAAAGTCAATATCTTCTTGACCTGGGTTATAAGTAGAAAAACAGTTATCCACATCTCCACAAATGCCATCTCCATCTACGTCATTAAAATGATCATTTGGACAATCATCACAAGCATCACCTAAGCCGTCTATATCAGAATCCTGTTGTCCAGGATTATAGACATTAGGACAATTATCATCGTCATTACATATACCATCATCGTCAGCATCCAAGCTCCAAGTGATGACCAATTTAGGTCGTTTGGTAGGATCAGAGGCGTCAGAAGAGTAGAAACTCATTGCTCTGTGAGGAGCATTATTTTCTAATGACCACGCTAATCCATGTGACGAAAAAGCACCCATCAAGTTTGTTACATCCATACTAAAGGCTGTAGCTGTACAATGCGAAGGGTAAGATTCTGAAGGAGCGCCAACAGTTGGTTTATTGTCCCAGGTTATAGTATTTTCTCCCCAAGGTTCGTAGACGGTTTCTAATTTCGTTTCATTGCTGCCACTTCCACAAAGATTGCCTGACCAAGGAGCAGGATTAAGGTTTAGAAAAGCAGACGCAACAATAGCTCCAGGTGGCAAAGAAGGAATGTCAAAATCGAAATATTCTTTCACTTCTGCGTTGAAATTAAAAGGGGCCAATCCATAATTATAGGCCGATGTATAAAATTTTTGACTTGTTCCATAATTATTATTTCGCCATTGAAGATGTTCATCTACATAAGCATCTTTGCCATCAGTTCCGTCAGGTTGCAAAATTATCACTCCTCCATCTACATAACCATCACAATCATTATCCAATCCATCGCAAAGTTCTGGTGCACCAGGATAAACAGAAGGATCATTATCGTCACAATCCCCTTCACAGGTTGTAAAGCCATCCAAATCAAGGTCAAAGAATTCATCTATTTTAAAATCGCAATTATTGTCTTGTCCATCACAGATTTCGGTATTCCCTGGAAAATTGTTGGGATCATTATCATCGCAATCACCAGCACAAGTTGTGACTCCATCGCCATCTTGATCAAAACCTTCATCAATCATTCCATCGCAATCATTGTCCAAACCATCACAGATTTCAGGCACACTATTGCTACCAATGTAAAAAGGAATACCGTTACCTCCTGCTGAGCCCCCTGGAACATAAAAAAAGTACCAATCAGGAGGAAGTATTGGGATAGTCCAGGTATAGGAACCAGTATTTGGTAAATTGTCTGCCACTCCCATTACGCCTGTATTTGTGGAAACCAAGGCAATTGAAATATCCACCAAGCCTGTCGGACAGCCACCTGTCCATGTAATAATGACGTCACTTCCTGGACAAGCATTGGTGAACGTGTAATCAAACTGAACACCTTGTAAGAAACCTTCATCTATATTCGAATTACAGTTGTTATCAATGCCATCGCATATTTCTGGTGCACCAGGGAAAATAGAAGGATCACTATCATTACAGTCACCATCGCAAATAGTAAAACCATCACCGTCAGCGTCAAACCCCTCATCTATAAACGTATCACAGTTGTTATCGACTCCATCGCAAATTTCTGGAGCGCCCGGGTATACAGAAGGGTCATTGTCATTACAATCCCCATCACAAACTGAAAAACCATCTCCGTCAAGGTCAGCTATTTCTTGAAACTCATAAGCACCGATGTCGTAATCGTCTGTTCCTCCAATTACCCCATTAGCCATTGGCCTGTCATTGCAATCCAAATCTAATAGTAATCCAGTATCAATTCCCTCATCTATCGCCGGAGAGCATGGTGTTAAGCGATAGTTATTAGAACCTACATTTTCAAATATTGGATCGTCAATCAAGATACCGACACATACTGCTGCGTTAGGACATGGAGTTGGCATAATGCAGTTAGCCAGGGTTGCAGTCGATTGCAGACCAACATAAATATTTGCTGTAGCAGCAATTGTAGCGGTATTCTCCCATAAAATGGAATTAGTAATAGCTATATTTCCATTACTGTGCTGATAAATTCCCCCTCCGTGACTTGGAGCCCCGATATTACTGCTGGCATCATTGTCATAAAAGGTGGAGTTAATAACTATTGAAGTACCATTTCGGCTATAGAATCCACCACCGAATTGGGCATCATTTCCCCAAAAGAGAGAGTTTTTGATTGTACAAGTATTAGTTGAATACCCATCAAACTTAACCCCTCCACCAGAAGATGATTCATTATTATTAAAAATACATTTTGAAATAACTAAATCCCCTCCTAATGAATAAATTCCACCACCTGAATTAAAGGACCAGTTATTTGAAAAGGTATCATTTGTGATTTGCGGATTGCCATCCAAGTTGTAAAGCCCCCCACCTTGCTGTGAAGTTGAAATTTCGTTAGAATTGTTATTTTCAAAGGTACAATTTTCTATGGTTGGGTCACCTCCTAAATTATACATACCCGCACCATACCTTGCTTCATTGTTTTTGATCCTGCAACGTGATATGGTAACATCACTATTTTCATTATAAATTCCGCCGCCATTGTAATTTCCTGCAAATCCCCCTTCAATTGTAAAACCATCTATCAGTGTTGCACTGATTACATTTTTAAAAGTCATTACATGACGTACATTTGCAGTACCTAAGTCACCACTAAGTATTGTTGGAAAAGCATATGGGTTCAGAACGGGGGCTGTTTCATTTGGTGTTCCTTCAAAACCACCATAAATCTTTACTTCAAAGTCAACGTAAAAAGTTTTCTCATACGAATCGGAGCCATTAGGATCCACCTCAGGATGATATATACCCTGAGCAACCCAAATCTCGCAAGGGCTATTTTGCTCAGCTTCGACCAATGCCTCTTGTAGGGTTAGAAAGGCAGTACCCCAAGTAGAACCATCATTATTCCCGTTGGGAGCGTTACGGTCGACATAAATTCTGCAACAATTATTGCCTTCGTCAATTAACCCATCGCAATCATTGTCAAATCCATCACAAATTTCAGGAATACCAATATTAGGATCGTTACAAGCACCCATAAGAGTTGGCTCATTAAAGCAACATCCTGCATTGCCGCTGACGGTTGAGGAGCCTGCTCCAGAAAGAAAATTGCAAACAGCAGCAATAGTACAAGAGCTCAATTGATCGTTGTTTAGAATGGAAATTAGACTATTGATTGAAGTAAGGTTCGTTAACCAATCCAGGCTTGTTACATTATCATTGTTTCTGAAATAGAAAGTTTCTATGGTTTCAATATTACCTAAGTCAATAATTGAAGAAACATTGGAATCTTCAATATCAAGCCTAGTGTTGATATATTTCAACGCATCAAAGCCTGTAATCGATGTAAGAGAACTATTTTGCCAAATATCTAAAAAGTTAAGTGATTGAATTTTTTCTGGACCTATTAGATTATCTAGAAGATCGTTATGATGGATTCGTATCCAATTTACATTTGTTGTGGATGTACTGCTACCAATTCCGCCTAAGTCGATACTTATTAGTTTAGGATTATTATAGATTTCAATTTTATCTATTTCATCAACCATTGTAGGAACATTCAAAGTTACCAAAGCCGTATTTCCATAAGCTTGTATAATGCCCATGTTGTACGGAATTGAATTTTGAACATTAATATCAGTTACAAGAGTATTATTTCTGAAATACAGATTCGCGACATAATCCAATCCTGAAAAATCTGGAAAATTACTAGCTTTTGTGTCTGTAATTGATAACTGTGCATCCACTTTTTTTAGATTTGTGAAACCCGTTATTGTTGTTAGAAGAGGATTTTGCTCTATATTAATTCTATCCGCTTGAATTATATCGTCTGGTGCATAAAGTGTGGTTAAGACGTCATTGCGTAAGATCCAAAATAAGGTCATATCAAAGCCCGATATTCCATTCAAATCAAGGGCTTCCAACATAGGGTTGTCTCGAATTTCTATTTTCGTAATATCTGAAGCTAAAGTGGGTAAAATCAAAGTCTCCAATGCTGGGTTCTCCCAAACTTCTATTGTAGTCATATCATGTAATATGGATGATTGAACATTGAAAGACTGAACATTAGAATTATTCCTTAAATTTACACGAACCACATATTCTAAACCAGAAAAATCTGGAAGAGTCAGTGCTTCCGTATCATTGATCTCCAATATTTCATCCACTCTTTTCAAGTCTGCAAACCCTGTTAAATCAACTAAATCAGGATTACCCCAAATTTGAATTTTATTTGCTTCAATGACTGCATCAGGAGCATAAACTGTAGTTAAAGCATCATTTTGAAATATCCAAAGTTCATTCATGTCTGTATTCTGCAATCCTTGCAAATCAATTGTCGTCAATGCAGAATTATTTCGGATATGAATATTTTTTGAAGGGCCAATCGATTGGAGGCTACTTAGTCCTGAAAAACTTTGAAGAGCAACATTGTTCTCAACTATAATATCACCTGTTATAGTTTGAAGTCCGCTTAATCCAGAAAGGTTTTGAAGAACATTGTTATTTTTTAATATAAGTGATCCACCAATAGATTCAATATTGGCCAGTCCGGATAAGTTATCTATAGAAACATCAATAGTAACACTGCCAGTAACACAGTCATAACCATCATTAAAGAAGATAGTTATATCCCCTGGTGTAGAAAATGTAATGTTTCCAGAATAGCAAGTTAGAGCTATAGTCTTACTATTAAATAAAAAGAAAGTAAAAATTGTAAGTGTAAATAAAATATACTTTTTCATAACGCTTTGTTTTGTTTTCATTAAAAAAATGCAATAGCGAATTGTACCAGGCGATTGCTTGATTTGGTCGTTTTTGAAGTTTTTGGGAAGATTTGAATTGTAAGTTAAAGGCAACCACTATAATTAAATGGTGTCATTTATTATTCTGCAGGTTTTATAAAGAATTTGGTAGGTATAGCTGAATAATTGGAAAAAAATAATATGAATAATCTATTTGGATTATTAAAATAACAATGCTATATTCACAAAGAAGCCAAAACATTTCCCAAAGTGAATATGATGAATAATAATCCCATTCGGGTTATAATGATTGATGACGAATATCAATCCCGCAAAACATTAAGAACGTTCCTCCAGGATTATTGTCCTCATGTTGAAATTATTGGAGAAGCAGATGGTGTGTTGTCAGGCTACAAACTATTACAAACAGAAACTCCTGATGCCATCTTTTTGGATATCCATATGAACGATGGCACCGGGTTTGATTTGTTGAATAAATTTCCAAATCCTTCTTTTCAAGTTATTTTTACCACTGCTTTTGACGAATTTGCTATCAAAGCGTTTCAATACAATGCTATTGATTATCTATTGAAACCACTGGATGTTGACGAACTTTTACGGGCTACTAAAAAAATCAACCCTTTAGAAAAAATTCCTGGTTTAAACGGGAGATTAAATAATCTTCTAGAAACAACCGAAACAGGAAGGTTTGATAAGATTGCTATTTCATCAAATGACGGTTTGCACTTTTTAGAGCTTATCAATATTGTAAGACTAGAATCCGAAACAAATTACACTACTTTTTATCTAATCAACGGAAAGCGGATTGTTGTAGCAAAAACGCTTAAAAGCTTTGAAAATTTACTAGAGGGTGAAGGCTTCTTTCGACCTCATCAATCCCATATTATAAACTTGAAATACATCACAAAGATTTTGAAGGAAGACGGCGGCTATTTGTTGATGAGGGATGATTGTAAAGTCCCTATTTCAAGAAGTAAAAAAGAACAATTCATGAAATTAGTGAAAAGCCGATATATTCAATAAGTTTCATCTTTTTTGCAGCATAAAATAAATTTGAAAATAAGCTCAAGTTTCGTCTGTATAATTACAATCCTGTTTTTAAAATCCATATCGACTACCAATATATATGTCTCTTAATACCTTAATTTTCATTCATAATTTAACTTCGTTTATCTTTTCTAATAATTAAAGTGTATAGATTAGCCAATTGAGGCAAAATAAAAAAATGTTCAGTAAATATTCGTCCTATAAAAGAAAACCCCTCGCAACCAATAAGTTACGAGGAGCTTCTGTGATCTCGCCAGGGCTCGAACCTGGAACCTGCGCATTAGAAGTGCGCTGCTCTATCCAGTTGAGCTACGAGACCTGTTTAGTTTTTCTGGATAGTTGTTTTTTAAGCGCTGCAAATTTACTGCTTTTTTATTTTAAAATGCAATAAAACGAGTTTCAAAATTAAACGGAGGAAAATTCGGGTTCGTTCCTTTTGCCTCAGAAAAATTGATTATTTTCACGAAAAGGAAACAAACTGACGCTATGAGTCAAATAACAAATGTTCAGATTGAGGCAAGTTGGAAAGAAGCTTTAAAAGACGAGTTTCAACAAAACTACTTTTTAAATATCAAATCGTTTTTAGTAAAAGAAAAAAAAGAAGGCAAAATTATCTACCCTCCTGGACCGCTTATTTTCAACGCTTTTAATACTACACCAATCGACAAAATTGAGGTTGTAATCCTTGGGCAGGATCCTTATCACGGCCCTGGTCAGGCAATGGGTTTGTCTTTTTCCGTTCCAAAAAGTGTTGCCATTCCTGCTTCTTTAAAAAATATTTATAAAGAACTAAACCGCGATTTGGGCATTGAAATTCCAAAGCATGGCGATTTAAGTAGTTGGGCCAGGCAAGGCGTTTTTTTATTAAATGCCATTCTTACCGTAGAGCATAAAAAAGCAAGTTCTCACAAAAATATTGGCTGGCAGACATTTACCGATGCGGTGATAAAGACTATTTCTGAGCGATGTGAAGGGGTCGTTTTTCTATTGTGGGGCAATTTTGCAAAAAATAAAAAAAAGCTTATCAACGAAATGAAGCATTACGTTTTAGAATCTGTCCATCCGTCACCACTTGCCGGAAATGGTTTTCAAGGCTGTGGCCATTTTTCAAAAACAAATGAACTTTTAAAAAAACAAGGAAAGAAAATTATTAACTGGTCAATTGATTAGATTTAGTCATTTTTTTTTGATCAGACATTTTAAACGACAGCTTCTTCAAGTTCCTGAATGACAGGCAAAGTAAAAAAGAAAGTACTGCCATGCCCCGGCTCAGACTCAACCCAAATCTCTCCACCATGCCGTTCAACGATTTTTTTACAAGTTGCCAGGCCAATTCCGGTTCCTTCATATTCTTCTTTAGAATGTAATCGCCTGAACATTTCAAATATCTTTTCTTTGTCTGCTTCTTTTATCCCAATACCATTGTCCTTAACGGTAAAGAGAAAAAATGCTCCTTTCTTTCGGCAATCCAGGGTAATTTCGGGATTTGCCTTCCCTTGAAACTTTATACCATTTCCGATTAAATTTTGAAAAAGCTGAATCAATTGAACATGATTGCCTTTAATCTGAGGTAGTTTTTTAGCATTTATTTTAACCGTTGCTTTTTTATCATCAATAGAAAACTTCAAATTTCCCAGTGCCAAATCAACAATATCCTGTGTATTCAATTTTTTATTATTCTCCTCGCTTATCGATACTCTGGAATAATCCAAAAGTCCATTTAATAAACCTTCCATTCGTGAAACACCATCAAGAATATATCCCATAAACTCATTTGCACTTTCATCAAAAAGCTTTTTGTAATTTTTGTTTAAGATATTGGTGTAGGCATTGATCATCCGCAGCGGCTCTTTTAAGTCATGAGAAGCAACAGTTGCAAAATTGCGCAAGTCTTCATTGGATTCAGCGAGCCGCTTATTTTGATGTTTAATCTGATTATTCTTATCTTCAAGCAAATGATTTGTTGTATTCAACAAGCCATTGACATGTTGTAATTCGCTGTTCTTTTGAAAAATTTCTTTATTCTTTTCTGATAATAAATCATTTGACCGCTTTTGAACACGATACCTGTTAATAATCATTATCAGTAATACTCCAAAAAAGATCGCAGTTGCAGTCCAGATATAACTATGAAGTGTATCGATTTCACTTTCTTTTTCAAGCAATTCGTTTTGCATTTTTAATTCCTGAATCTTCCGCTCCCTGTCTTGAACATCGTAACGCTTTTTTTGGGTTCCCATTTCTCGAATCGTGGTTTCATTTAAAAGGCTGTCCCTCAAATCTATATACGATCTCAAATAAGTACTCGATTTTTCAAATTGCTCCATTTTATGGTAAGCTGCTGCATAAAGATCCAATAATTCAACCATCCGGGTTCTGCTACCAATTTCTTTTGAAATAATATATCCTTGGTCAAGTGGAACTAATGCTTCCTCTGGTTTCCCCAATTTTATATACATATCCGCAATCGTTCGATACGTTCCGATCTGCCCCCATTTATCGTTTAATTCTTTTTTTAAGGTTAAAGAACGAGTCAGATAATTTTTTGCTTGCTCAAATTCATCGCGCGCCAGATAAACGGAAGCTATATTAGTTAGAGCATAAGCTTTGCCTGCTTTATAATCAAGCTCTTCAGCCAAAGCATACGATTTTAGGTTATAGTCTAAAGCTTTATTTAAAAAGCCAAGTTTTTCATAGGTTGTTCCGAGGGCTGCAACGCATGCATAAATTGATTTTTTGTCATCTTGCGTTTCAAAAACTTCTAAAGCTTTCCGGTACTGTTCCAAAGCTTGAACAGAATTACCCTGATAATAAAAAATAGAACCTATTTCATACAAGGATTTTCCAATACCCAGCAAATCTTTCATAGACTCCTGGATTTTCAATGCTTTCAATTGGTAATTATACGCCAGGTCATAATCACCCAGATTTTGATAAATCGTAGCTATCCGGCGAATGGATTCAGATTTTTTGTCCATTTCAACTAACATGGAATCCGCTTCAATATATTTAAAAGAAAGTTCTAAGGCTTCTTCGAAGTTATTGAGTTTTTGGTGAGCATGGGAAATTTCAAAATAAACTGCAAACTTTTCTTTTGTATCGGGTTCATATTTCAGTAATTGAAGCGCAATTTCTAGAACATCGATTCCTTTTTGATACTCCTCTCTTTCCCTATAGGCTTCTGCGATTTGCAAATAAATATTCACCACACCATAGCGATCTGCGTGTTTATTTACTTGTTCTAATTCATGGTAAAGACTATCAATAGGATTTGCCAGAGAAGATTTACTTGAAAATATTATACAAGTCAGAATCAGGATAATGTATATCATCCTAACACGTTTTTGCCAATTGATATTTAAGAAAATCATGATAATCTTAAATTAAAAAATGTCAGTAAAGGAGTGACATTTTTGTGTTATTAATGTTTTAGGTCTAGCTGGGAAAAAGAAATGTAGTCTTAAAAAGTACGTCGGAGGGATGATGTTTATTAAATGCCTATATTATGTGAAACAAGAATTATACCATGATGCACACGAATTCAATGTTAAATATTGCTTCTAATTTGGTCTGTGAGAAATAAAAAATGCCGTCCGTGGACAGCATTTTTTATTTATTTGTTATGAGGCGTTATCTAATGGTGGCGGGCATCCTTGTGCCTGGTTTGGAAAGTTTACCAGCCCTGGTGGAATATTATTGGGTCCTCCACCTCCTTTAATGTCTTTTAATTTATCCGAACTAGTAATTTGAACGGATGATTGCTTTGCAAAATCTTGAAATCTTAATTTGGGTTTCATAAATATTGTATTGATTATTAATAAATACACCTAATAAATATCTGTTTCCAATGATTGGAAATTATGAAAGATGTCCGTTTATTTTGAAAAAAGAAGGGGAATGTTATTTATGAGAGGAACTAAATCATATGACAACAACCATACCAAGACAATTGTGTTCTATTGAGTTGAGATGGTAATTTCGTAGATCAACAGTTTACTTTTAGTCAATTTTGCAAGTATAAATACTATTTTCCAGCGCAACAACCAATACTTTTTTATTTGTATCAAAGAGATCAACAATTGAGAAATTACTAGTCCCAGCCAATGGAAATGAATTTTCTAAATTTCCATCATGTTTCAATAAACTGATCCTTTTATTGGTTTTGTTTAACGTGCCAATTTGCGATTTACGGTCTTCTGCAAAATCAATGCTAAACAGCTCATCCTGTGGATGTTCAAATCGAGTGCTGAATGCTTTTTCAAAATCACTTTTATCATAATAATAACAACTCAAATCGCGACCACTCAAGGTTATGTAATCCTTTCGACTATCACCAATGACATCAGCAAACAGGAATTTAACGTTTTTATCATTTCCAGATCCGACATGTAAATTAAAGTACTTCCCTTTCAAATTGAATACCTGAGCTTTTGCCATTTGATTTACCAAAACTATCCGTGCATTGTTGTCAAAAACTTGGAACTGGGGAACGGATAAATACTTCGAATTAAAAGAAACCGTTTCTTGTCGCTTTTCTCCGTTACGTTTAAATACATTAAAATCACCGGCATCATTTAAAGTTAAAATATAGTCACTTCCCGCAATTTGAAAATGCTGAATATCATGAACAAGTTTTCCAACATTCTCTTTCGGATTCCAGCCTTCGATCGGCTCTCCGGTTTTTTGAAAAGCATAAACAGAACCGTTTTCAGATCCAATAAAAAATTGGTATTCTTTATCATTTTCAAAATCGATCAAGCAGAGTCCATTTGAAGCCGGAAACGACAAATCCAATGGATACCTCCCTACATCTTTGCCTTCATGATCAATTAAATAAATATGGTTTTTAGTGTTAAAAAGAATTTGATTTTCACCACTTTCATAATATTGAATTTGCTGTATTTTGGAAAGAATCGGTGACTTTAGTTTGCGCTCCCAAATTACGTTTCCATTTCGATCAAATAGGTAAATTCGGTTTTTGGCATCTTGTATAAAAACTTCATTTTGATCATTTTCTTTATTTTTTAAAACTGATGGTTGTATAATCGCGTCTGCAGCAAGTTTTGCTGTCCAGATGATCTTTGTAGGATTCGTTTGATCTTCAGAAGAATTTGAATAGAACTGTAAATCACTTTGCTTGGCGGACCGTTGAACTGCGATACCTAACGAATTGAAATGGTATAAAATATCAAAAATCATATCAATATCCTCATGACCCAATTCAGCAGAAAATTGCCTTATAAATGGAATAAACAAAGGAATGTTGCCGTAAAAAAAGGTATTGGCCGATGGTAACAATTTGCTTTGAAATTGTAAAAACGGAGGGTTATTTGAAAGCGTTTGCCCCAAAATAAATTTATCAATCAACACTTCCAAAGATTGTTTTGTGTTCGAAAAAATCACGTAATCTTCTATAATCGTATAAAACGGGCTTTGCATTGCCTTGCTATTAAACATCGAACTTGTTTGCAATATTTCGCCAGAAAACAACTGGTTAATCCCGTAAGTTTGATAGTCAACCTCCTGCATTTTTCCTTTTGATTCGGCATAATCATTTAAGTACTGGACAGCAAGTTTTTTATCTTTTGATTTAAGCACAATTAATTGTTCTTCCTCCAAAGCTGCTTTGCGCGATTCTGTCAGAAAAATAGCGCTCTCCTCCCCTAGCCAGGGTTCCAAATACATTTTATAAACGGGGTCATCATTTTTGGGTAATTTTTTAAGGTGCTGAGATTGCCAGAATAAAAAGGAACAATTATCCGGAATCACTTCAAATAGTCTGCTTTCTGACGATTTGATTTTTCCCGATTGAAAATCAATAGCCGAATCTGGAATAAAAATTCCATTAACGGCTATCGCCCCTTCTTTTGGAAAAATATTCAATGTTGCCAGGGAACCCAATGTCTTCAAATTGTTCAGCTTGTCATTCTTTCTGGAACGATCCATCAACTGAGCTAACCTTTTAAAATTAAAATAGAGTGAAACTCCAGGCTTTCCAACAATCGATTTTTTGGCTTGCTGAAAATCCTTTTGATGGGAAAGTTTTTCATTTGGCTGATTCAACTGAGCAATCGCATCTTCAACCATAAAAGGAAAACGCGCAAAAAGAATGATATTGTTATAAAAACAAACCGTAAATCGTTGATTATCAGCAAATATTATTTCATGGACCGTTTCTTTTAAAAAAACAGATTTTTTGATTCTGACCTCTTCCAGTTGATCAAATAATTCATCATTTTTCGTTTTTATTCCTTTTGAATCGATGATATACAAAAAATCAGCGCTATTGGCGCTGCTGGTTTGGAGTGCGGCTATAAATCGATTGTTTCCAAAAAAACTTGTAGAATCTTCACTTTTCAGCAATCTGGTTTTGATTTCAAAAATATCTGCCTCTATTTTTTTAAATAAATAAGTTTTTTGGATAGCATTCCAAGTCGGCGAAGCGTCGCTTAAATTGCTTAAACTTTCAATGTCATTATACTCAATAATTAGTGCAGATTGCTCAGGAATTGCGTCAAAGAGATTGACTCCTAAAAAGGGGAATCGGAAAAAATTAAAGTATAAATTTAGAATGCATATAAACAACAATGCAGCCCAAATGAAAATGGATAAATTTCGTAGTTTCAACTTTTGATAGGGTTTTCGGTTTCAAGGATTATTTACAAAAAGTTATCCAGTATAATAAAATTTATTAGAAATGGCCAGAAAATTTTTACAAATCGCCAGCATTGTGGCTCTTATGGCAGTAGTGTTGGGCGCTTTTGCTGCCCATGGATTACAGAGCAAAATATCTTCCAATCAAATAACCGTATTTCAAACCGGCGTTCGTTATCAATTTTATCATGCTTTTGGTATTTTTATCACTGCGATTTTGATGCACAAAAGTGATAACATATGGCTTAAAAGAGCTGCCTGGAGTTTTGTTTTAGGGATAATATTATTCTCTGGTTCACTGTATCTTTTATCCTGCAGAGAATGGCTTCATTTAACAAGTTGGAAATGGCTTGGACCGATCACTCCTATTGGTGGAGTCTTTTTTATCATTGGCTGGGCAAGTTTATTTTTAGCGTCTTTCAAATCAAGCAACAATGAATAATAAATACGAAAAATATGTTGCAACATTGCAAAAGTTAGCAGATGTTGAGCATTCCATTGCTGTATTAAGTTGGGACAAAGAAGTCAATTTGCCGAATAAATCAGCTTCAATCAGATCTCAGCAGGTTGCTACACTTAGCGGAATTGCACATGAAATCGTGACTGATGATAAATTTGGCGATTTGTTAAATGAATTGAATTCCTCTCCCGATGAATTGAATTTCAAACAAAAACAAAATATCAAGACCTCCCTCAAAGATTATAACAAGCTTAAAAAATACAGCAACGAGTTTGTAATCAGGCTTTCGAAAGTTACCTCATCCACTTACCACGCATGGCTCAAAGCCAGAGCGGCCAATGATTTTGGATTATTCAAATCCGCCCTCCAGGAAATGGTTGCCATCAAAAGAGAAGAAACCGAAATTTTAGGCTATGAGGATCATCCTTACGATGCACTGATCGATGAGTTTGAACCGGAAACTAAAACGGAAGAATTAGCTATTCTCTTCAAAGATGTAAGGGAGCAGTTGGTTAAATTTGTGGAAGAACTAAGGGAAAAACCACAGGTCGATGATTCATTTTTATACAAATTTTATCCTAAACAGAAGCAATGGGATTTTGGAATTAAAATGCTCAAAATAATGAGTTATGATTTTGAGGCAGGCAGACAGGATTTATCTCCACATCCCTTCACAACTTCTTTTGGAGCAACGGATGTTAGAGTTACGACCCGAATCGATGAACATAACTTTGGCAATATGACCTGGAGTTGTATTCATGAAGGCGGACATGCACTTTACGAACAAGGCTTGCCTATTGAAGAATACGGCTTACCGAGTGGAAAATACGTTTCGTTGGGCATCCATGAATCGCAATCACGGTTATGGGAAAATAATGTTGGAAGGAGCTTAAATTTCTGGAAAACTCATTATGCCGAACTTCAGCAAATTTTTCCCGGCAACTTAAAAAATGTAAGTTTAAACGATTTTTATAAAGGAATCAACAAGGTTTTCCCTTCTTTGATTCGAACTGAGTCTGATGAATTACATTATCATTTTCACATTCTTATCCGTTTTGAAATAGAAAAAGGATTAATCGAGGGCAGCATTGAAGTGGCGGATTTAGATAAAATCTGGAACGAAAAATATAAGTCATATCTTGGTGTAGATGTGCCGTATGATAATAACGGTGTTTTACAAGACATACATTGGGCTCATGGCAGCTTTGGTTATTTTCCTACCTATTCTCTAGGTTCCTTTTATGCTGCTCAGTTTTTTAAGCAGGCTTTGAAAGATGTTCCGAATTTGTCAGAACAAATAGAAAATGGAGATACTTCAAACCTTTTAAATTGGCTTCGAAAAAATATCCATCAGCATGGAAAGACTTACAATGCGGACGAACTTTGTAAAAAGGTTACCGGCGAAAAGCTCAATTTTAAATATTTCATGGATTATGCTAAGGAAAAATATGGTCGGATCTATGGTTTTTGATGCTTAGATTAATAGTTTAAAATTTTAATAACATAAAAAATACATTTATCTTAGTCAGGATAGATTTCAAACAACTACAACCCAAAAGCAATGAAAACCCTGAAAAAGCTTTTACTTCTATCCTCCATTTTAATCATCACCGTAAATATTGGCAGTGCACAAACAAAAAAGTTGAACATTGGTCTTGGCTTTGGCTCTACTTTATATATTAATGAAATTCCGACAGCAAATTTTGATTTTCCATACGATATATATACCGGGTTAAACTTTTACGCAAACATCCTTTACAAATTTGACCAAACCATTTCAACGGGCATGAAATACAACTTGGTACTGCCTTCAGATTTCGACATCAACTCCTCATCCTTTGGTTTTAAGAATTTAAGCGGATACTTAGCCAAAATAAAATATAGCTTTAAAGGCGTAGGTGTAAGAATGTATTTAGCATTTTTACCAGGCATCTATCGTTTTAATTACAACAAGTATAGTAATAATTATTATTCTAAGATAAAAACACACGAGTCAGCGTTTGGATTTGCCTCACAATTTGGTTTTCGAATTAACACTTTCCAGATTAATACATCTTTTCATCTCCCTAGAGTAAGCGCAAAAAGAAATTCATATAATTTACTTCCCGTCTATTTATTGAATATAGATATTGGTTAGAATATCTGAGTTGTTAAAAATGACTAATCTTTTTCTATCAAAGAAAAATATTGGCTTTTCAGTTTAACGTATCCGTTTTTAGAAATTAAAAAGGGCTATGAAATGTGATCCTTCAATTTTATCGATTTTGCAAGGAAAAATGCCATAAAATGTTTAGCTTAAAAACTTCTGAATATTTGGAGTTGAAACAATAAACATACAGCTGTAAACATAAAAAAATTATTTTTACAAAAAAGCATTTAATTTCTAAACCACTAAAGCTAAAAACGTTATGAAAAATATCTCTAAAATTGTACTCCTTGCCTTATTTACTTTGACCTCATTTCAAGCAATTTCCCAACTTTCTATTGGCACCCGTGCTGGTGTTAACTTTGCCTATATTATTTTTGAAGATGCTAGCGGCGACGAAGTTTTTATTCCGGGATTGGTTATAGCCGTTCCGTTTAATATAGGTATCGTTAAAAAATTTTCAATTCAACCAGAGTTCATGTATATCCAAAAAGGGTATGGAGAAAAATTTTTCTTTTTTTCGACAGATGTAAAAAGAAAACTTGTTGTCAATCAAATTGATATTCCGGTATTTGCGAAATTCAGCTTCGTAAATACAGATGAAATTCTTGCATATTTAGGTGGAGGTCCGGTAATCGGCTATGCGCTTAATGCCAAAATAAAAGTGGAAGCAAACGGGCAAAAAGAAATAGAGTCTGTCAGTTTCGCAGATCTTGATTACAACCGATTTGAGGTTGGAGCTACATTTGGCTTAGGTGTTGGGGTTGGAGTTGGCTTTGGCCATATTATATTTGATACGCGATTTATGATTGGATTTACAAATTTAGATAGCACCGGATACAGTACTGTCGCAAATAATATTGGATTTGCTTTTACATTGGGATATATGGTGCCATTGACCGGAGGTGAAGAATAAAATTATTTTAAAAAATTCTCCAATTTTGGCTGAATCTCTTCTTCGAATGAAAACAGCAGCAACCTAAATATTGGTCGCTGCTGTTTTTTTAGCACTTTTTAACCTTTCAGAACATATCATACCTTTTATTAATAAGACGCTAACAATCATTTAACTTCGATTAACCACAGTAAGTATCAATCTTGTATAAATTAAGTTATTATTTAATTACAAAATTGAACGCCATGAAAAAACAAATTTTCATATTCACTTTAGCACTTTCACTGTTTAGCACTTGCTTGGTTGCACAGGTTTCCTTAGGATTTAAAGCAGGCTTAAATTATTCCAAAGTTTCCTCAACAGATTTTGCAGGATTCTCCCCAAATTTTAAAACTATCGATGGTGGAATGATTGGAGCTTTGGCAGAAGTTGGAATTACGGATCAATTCTCACTACAACCAGAAATTACTTATACCACCAAAGGTTTCAAAATAAAAGAAGGAATTGATATCAAACTATTTGATTTCAACATACCTTTAGGTGTTCAAGCAATCACCAAATTTAAATATCTTGAAATTCCATTGCTGGCAAAGTATAAGTTTGGCGACAAGGCAGTCAAAGCCTATGTAATTGCCGGCCCTAGCGTTGGATATGCCACCAAAGGAACGATTAAAACAAAAGCTAATTTTATTGTAGTAGATATTCCATTGAACACTTCGGATATCAACCTTAATAACAATAATATTCAAAGATTCGATTTCAGTGGTGTCATTGGAGCGGGGTTAGACTTTACAGTTGGAAACGGAGCAATATTTATTGACGCCAGATATGTCCATGGATTTTCTAAAATGGATAACTTATCGATCGCAGATTTATCTGTTCAAAATCGTAGCTTTGGCATTTCTCTGGGATATAAATTTCAACTTTATAATACACCAAGAGCATAAATAAAAAAAGGAGCGATTTAAAATCAAATCGCTCCTTTTTTTATTAGGCTTCAGTCTCTTCTAAATCATCTTCTTTTCTTCGATTGTACCACCAAATGAATCCTAATGTTCCAACCATAAGATAAGGTGCTGCAAACATGTAAAGAATTCCTTTGTTCAAACCTTTTCCAGCAGTGCCTCCGTCTTTGAGGTTTTGCTCTGTTGACATTTTGCACATCGGGCATTGAGCATTGGCATTAATACTCGCAAAGCTGAATATTATTGTCAGTATAAAAAGTGTAATTATTTTAAAAAAAGATTTTTTCATTTCAAATCCTGTTTTAGAACTACAAAGTTAAGTTAATATTCCCCTTCTTCCAAAATCCCGGAGCTTCTTTTACGGTTGTTATACTTTTCAATTTGGTTAATAACAAGGCCGTAACATCAGATAGCAGATTGGCCCTGTAACTGCTACATAAAGCCAAAAAGGAAAAACCCACCTTGCCATTTTTTTGTGCTTTTCAATCTGCCCGGTATACGCTCTGATGAACGTCAATAGTATAAATGGCAACATGACTCCAGCTAAAATCACATGGGTAATCAGAAAAAAGAAATAGATTTTACGGGAAAGTCCCTCAAAGCAGTATCTAGTTTCTTCGGTTGTAAAATGGTAAACGACATAGGACAGCAAAAATAGTGCAGAGAGTCCCATCGCTATATAAATGGATTTCCAGTGCGCTTCGATGTTTTTATTTTTAATAAAATACAAAGCAAATAATAAAACCACTGCGACAAGGCCATTTAATGTCGCATGAAAAGGAGGTAAAAAACTAAAATCAATATGAGTTGATATTTTAAATTCATCACGGCGCATCATTCCTACCAGCAAAAGCACAACAACCGTCACGACCCCAGCTAATACATTCAGTTTTTTCGCCAATTTTAAATTTTCCATTTTACTTTTCTGTTTCTGGTTTTAATACGGCTTTGCTTTTTTTCTCTCTTGGCAAAATAATCGCCAAATGCTCTACCAGTTTGTTCATTGATGTTTTATCATTAATGTTATAATAATTTCGGATGGTCAGACTCGAATCAATTAACGCGAAATAGGGATATTCTTCCGGCAAAGAATTTACATTGGATTCGAACGAAATTGTACCATCTTCAGCCCGTTCATCAAGCAAAGGAATTTTGAAGTTAGCAATTAAAAGACGAGTCATTTGATCGTTATCTCCGGTAAGGAAATAAGCTCGCTTTTCCTCTAATTCTTCTTTCTTTGCAATGTTTGCCAGTGAATTAGCATCCTCTAGATTTGGAGTTAAGCTATAAAACAGAAAATTTAAATCTTTCTGACTTTTAAACTGCCCAAGAATTCTACGGGCATAGTCCGTTGCTGCTTTTGTAGTTGGTTTTTCATTATTGTAAAAATTAGCAACGATGATCTTTCCGTGAAGGTCTGAGTTCGTGACGGTATCATTATCCTGAGTCAGTAAAACAAATTCTGGCAATTTGCCATAATCCTTTAGTTCCGACATAAGTTTTTCATGATAACTGAAGCCTAATTGCAAATAATACCAGGAGCCAAGCGGCATAAATACAATAAAAAAAACTAGAATAGCTAGTTGAATTTTGTTAGTTATTTTTTTTCGATCAGTCATAAATATACTTCGTAGTGCTCCTATTTGTTTTTAAAATGGTAAGGCTGTATTTCTCTTTTAGAACAATTGGAAATTGAATTCGTTTTAACAAAAAAGGCGAAACTTAATGTCTCGCCTTTTTTGATTTTAAATTAGATCTTTATACGTTTTAGAGTCAAAAAGCATTCCCTGTGGATTGGCTTCCTGCTTGTTAAATTCTTTGATTTGTTCTCTTCTGTCTTTCCATGAATCCCCTTCCTGGAAGAATGCTATAATTCCCCAAACCAGTAATAACATCGGCAATAAAACGCTCATCGCCAGCCCCTTAACTTCGTACCGCATGTGCATAAATTCATACACTATAAAATAAGCTTTGTATAAACTTAAGCTGATCATCAAAGGGTACATCACCCAAATCGGCCACTCATGGCCATCAATAACGTGGCCATTACCAATAAGCGCAATAAAAACTTCAACTAAAGTAATGATACCTAAAAGGATTAATCCTTTAAAAACTACTTTTTTCGATTCTTCGTAACTTAAATGACTCATTAGGAATATCGTTTATTTTTATTTATTCAATTTATTATAGTAAGTAAAATACCAAAAATACAAACACCCAAACCAAATCTACAAAGTGCCAGTATAGTCCAATCTTTTCGACCATTTCATAGCCATTCTTTCGTTGCACATATACTCCACTTCCTACATTTATCACAATTATCAACAAAAATATCACTCCTGAAAATACGTGGAATCCGTGGAATCCGGTGATAAAAAAGAATAAGGAACCAAAAGCTACCGGTCCATATGCTTCTTTCGTTATTTCTCCGGCATTGGTTTTAATCGCTCCAACTTCATACATGTGAGAGTCATGAGCATATGTAATAAGGTATGGATCAGCTACATTTATCGGGGCTCCCGCCATTACTGTTCCGTGATGATCGGCTTTTACAAAATATCTGTTTTCTTCGATATCTCGTTTTCCTGCCGGCACGTAATAGTATTTTTCAGCGGCGTGAGATTCCTCTCCATGATGGTCTCCTTCATGATGTCCACCAATTTTATGCTTCGAAAAACCTGCTTTTTCTAATTCGGCACCGCTCATGTACACGCCACTTTCTGTGTGGTTTGAAAATGGATCTGTTGTAACGGTCATTCCCTCAGCAGCAATCAAAGTTGTCCATTCCCAGGCTTGACAGCCCAAAAATGTTGCTCCTCCAACAATAGTCCAAAGCATCCATTTGACAACACCTCTTTTATTTTCTCTGGCACCTTCCTGTACTCCTCGCACCATAGTGACCGAACTTATGATCAAGACAAAAGTCATAAATGTTACGAAAACCAAAGGAGCTTCAATATCAAAGAAGGGGATTTTTGCGAACACAAAATCAGGAACCGGCCAGGTTGGCATACTAAAACGGATGGAGCCGTAGGCGATCAAAAAACCGGCAAATGTGAAAGCATCTGAAAGTAAAAAATACCACATCATCAACTTTCCATAACTCGCCTCGAAAGGTGGTTTACCGCCCGACCAACTGTCTTGTGCTTGTGCCTCTTCGTGTAAAACTGTATCTGTAGCCATTAGTTATTTAAAATTTTAATCTTGAAAACAGATTTTATTATCTATCTGGTTTATTAATGTTTTTTAAGCTTGCTGCAATAGAAAAAACGAAAACAAGTAAATCCAAAGAAATCCTAAAAAGTGCCAAAAAATCAGAGATAACTCGAGTCGCCTTTTTCGAATCTTCGTCACTGTTGAATTTAAAGAAAATGCATGAACCAAAGCGACAAATAAAACGCCCAGTCCAGCTAAAATATGTACAGCATGTAATCCTGAAATAACGTAAACAAATGATCCTGAAGGATTTCCGTTAAATTCAACGCCAATATTGAAAAGTGCCAACCATCCCTGGAATTGCAAAACCAAAAATGTAAGTCCAAGAATAAAAGTTACAAGCAACAAGCTTTTATAAACTTGTGTCTTTTCTTTTACAAATGAAAAATATGAACCTTGCAAAGTTACACTGCTCAAAAGAATAGCCAATGTACTGTACATAAATGCATTTGGCAGTTTAAATTCCAGCCAGTTGCCTTGAGCTTGCCGAACAATGTATGCGCTGGTCAAAGCTGCAAACATCATCACGATACTAGCACAAGCCACCATAAGCGCAAACTTATGCGGGTGAATCTTATTTCTATATCTATTTTCTGTTAAAGACACATTCATCCTCTATTCTTATATTTTGTCAAAAAATAATGCGAACAATACGATTGGTAAATAAAAAAACGAACTAAACATCAATCTCAAAGCTGACTCACGTGTACATTTTTTATAAAAATCCCAACCAAAATAAGCGTATATCAAACCACTCAACAAGACAATTGCTGCGGAAATGATTCCGGTTATTCCCATAAAATAGGTTAACAAACTTACCGGTATCAAAACCAAAGCATATATAAATGACTGCAATCCTGCGTTCCGGTCTTTCACTCCTCTTTTTGAGGGTAAAAGATGAAAGCCCGCATTTGCATAATCTTCAAAAGCCAACCAGGCAATTGCCCAAAAATGTGGAAACTGCCAAAGAAATTGCAAACCAAATAATGCAATCGCTAAAGTGGTCATTTCTCCCTGCATCGCCACACATCCAATCATCATCGGCAATGCTCCGGGGATCGCACCGATAACTACTGCAAACGGGGTTATACGCTTCATCGGAGTATAAATAAAAGCGTAAGAGATCAATGATACCATTCCTAATAAAGCGGCCCAGGCATTAAACATTGCCAGAAAAATAATTCCAAATAAACTCATAAAACCAGCCGCCAAAACTGCCTCTGAGGCAGTCATTCTGCCTGCAGCCAAAGGTCGATCAGCTGTACGTTTCATCAATTTATCCGTATCGCGTTCTAAAACCTGGTTTAAAATATTTGCTGCTCCTGTCACCAGCATGCCGCCTAAACTTAGAATAACAACTCCTACCCAATTTATATAACCCAAGCCAGCAATTAGATAGGCCATAACCGACGAAAAAACAACCAACATCGACAGCCTCAATTTTATTAATTGAGAATAATCAATGAGCTTTTGCTTCAAAGAACTTTGTACGGTATTAATTACTTTCGTGATCACTTATCTTGATTTCTAGTACTCTTAATTTTATCTTTTTTAGTCCTAATGCACTTCGGATTCATCTTCTCCAATCGGAACATGCTGCTGGATAAATTCTTTTCCATCTTTTCCATAATCATAAGCCCAACGGTGAACCGAAGGAATCTTTCCTGGCCAGTTTCCATGTCCTGGTTTTATTGGAGTAGTCCATTCAAGAGTGGTGGCACCCCAAGGGTTTTTAGTCGTAACTTTTTTTCCTTTCCAGATGCTGTGGAAAAAATTAATAACGAAAAGAACTTGTAAAGCAAAAACAACAATTGCTGAAATGGTGATAAACTTGTTCATATCGTCAAAATGTGAAAAAGCATCAAAAGTTTCAAAGCTGTAATATCGTCGAGGAACGCCTGCCATACCCATGTAATGCATTGGCCAGAAAATGGCGTATGCACCTACCAAAGTACCCCAGAAATGAATCTTTCCAAGCGTTTCATTCATAAATCGGCCATACATCTTCGGGAACCAGTTATATATTCCGGCAAACATCCCGAAGAATGCAGCTATCCCCATTACAATATGGAAGTGAGCCACTACAAAGTAGGTGTCATGCATTTGAATATCAAGGGCTGAGTTTCCTAAAAAGATACCTGTCAAACCACCTGAGATAAACATTGAAACGAAGCCAATAGCAAATAACATTGCTGCAGTAAATCGAATATTTCCGCCATAGAGCGTCGTGATCCAGTTAAACACTTTCACCGCAGATGGTACGGCAATAATCAGTGTAAAAATCACAAAGAAATTTGAAATAAACGGATTCACCCCAGACATAAACATGTGGTGAGCCCAAACTATAAACGAAAGGAAACCAATTGCAAGAATTGAAAACACCATCGCTTTATAACCAAATATCGGCTTTCTGGCGTGTACAGCCATCACTTCCGACACAAGGCCCATGGAAGGCAAAATAATGATATAAACTTCGGGGTGTCCAAGGAACCAAAATAAATGCTGGAATAAGATCGGGCTTCCTCCAACATGCTCCAAAGCCTGTCCTCCTATATAAATATCACTTAGGAAAAAACTAGTTCCAAGCCCGCGATCACACATCATCAAAAAGAAACCGGAAGCCAACACCGGGAAAGACAATAGAGCAAGAATTGCAGTTACAAAAAATGCCCAAATGGTCAAAGGCATACGCCACATGGTCATCCCTTTTGTTCTTAAGTTCAACACAGTGGTTATATAATTGATACCTCCCAAAAGCACTGAAACGACAAAGAGAACCAAACTAACAATCCACAAAGTCATACCAGCTCCTGACCCCGAAGAAGCCTGAGGCAAAGCACTCAATGGCGGATAGGCTGTCCATCCTCCGGAAAAGGGTCCTGTGCTTAAAAATAACGATGCAAACATTACAACTCCTGCAAGGAAGAAAAACCAATAGGAGAACATATTTAACAATGGCGAGGCCATATCTCTTGCTCCTAATTGCAACGGAATCAGCAGGTTACTAAAGGTTCCACTCAATCCGGCAGTAAGTACAAAAAACACGATTATCGTACCGTGCATAGTAACCAGCGCATAATAGAATTGCGGGTCCAATGTACCAATACCTGCTTCGTTTACAGTTATCCATTTCCCAAGAAGTGGTTTGATCCAGGCTAAACTTTCTTCTGGAAAACCCAGCTGCATCCGGAAAATAATTGACATTCCGGCACCAATAATTGCCCAAAACATACCAGTTATTAAAAACTGCTTGGCAATTATTTTATGATCCTGGCTAAAGACATAATGCGTAATAAAATTTGATTGATATTTATCTCCGTGATGATGCTCGTGAAAATGATCATCATACCCCTGCTCTTCAATCAAAATATCCTCTTCGTAAGTAGTTGCTATATTAGCCATCGTATTATGATTTATAAAATCTTACTTAAATAGAGTAAGCCTAATAAAATTTTTATTTAAATCTAAACCAGTTTTTCTTTTAATTTACCACTTTTAAACGTGGATCTTCATCGGTTCCCTTAATCGTTGTTTCATAGAAGGAAGTTTGTTCTTTTGCCCAAATATCATACTCTTCCTGAGATACAATTTCAACAATCCGTCTCATACTATAATGTCCCCGTCCACATAGTTCTGCACATGCCAGTTCAAATTGAAATTCCTGCCAACGTGGTTTACTTTCTGGATCTTCCGGATCATAAGGTTCATGCCATTCAGGATAAAGGGGTTTTCCATTTTTGTCCAAAGCACCTAATCTTTCCCGATAATCCTGAGTAGTAATAGCTGGAGTAAAAACAAAATAAGTTGGTATACCCGGAACTGCATCCATTTTTACACGAAAATGAGGTAAATCAAAATTGTGCAAGACATCTCTTGAAGTGATTCGCACTCTAACTTTTTTACTAATCGGCAATTTGATAACCTCTCCGGCAGCTGATGAAACCACATCATCCAAACTTTTATCATCAGTAAAATCAATTCCTAATTGATTATTAGCCGTAATTAATTTATAATCTTTTGTGCCGATTGCACCATCTGGTCCGGAATAGCGCATCACCCAAAGAAATTGCATTCCAGTTGCTTCAATTTCAATATGTTCTTCACCTGGAGCAATATCAGCCATCACTTCATTCCATGCATCCAAACCACCAACAACTAAAAATGTCATAACTACTGCTGGAATTGCAGTCCAAATCACTTCAAGTTTGTTGTCATGTGAAAAGAATAAAGCTTTTCGTCCGGATTTACCTTGATATTTATAAGCAAACCAAAACAGAAGAACCTGTGTGATAACAAATACTATTCCTGTAAAACCCAGGGTTACATTAAATAAGCTATCTAATGTAACGCCGTGCTCTGAAGCAGAGATGTGAGGGCCATATCCCAACATGCTATCCTGATAATAGATAGCAGAAACCACACATCCAATTAAAAATAAAACCATAAATATCAAAGAGAATCTCGCGTTCCAGACATTGGCTTCTTCCTGAGCTTCTTTTTCTCCTCTGATCCTTGATGCTAGCTCGGTTACTTTACCAATCTGTACCACTACCAGCGCAATCAGAATCAAGCAAATTATCGAAATTAAAGCTGTCATTATTTATATTAATTTACGTTTTTAAACTTATTAAAATCTCCGGGTATTATTTAAACATGATGATGAACGCTTTCTGCATAATAAGGATCGCGTTCCGCTTTAAGGCTCGCTTTTGTCAATTGATTAAAAGCCAAATACATAAACAGGCCTAAAAATCCGATAAAGGTTCCTAATTCAATTAATCCTGGAATTGAAAATCCTGCAACATAACCTACATGCTCAGCATGCGAACCAACTGAATGCATCACTTCTTTATATACACCTGGTTTGATCATGTAAAAGAAATCCCACCAGTGTCCGAATAACAATAAAATTGATGTAAAAGTAAGTATACCAAATTTACGTTTTGAATCATTTTTCATTAAAATCAAAAACGGTAAGAAAAAATTCATCAACAAATTACCATAAAATAAAACAGGGTATTCGTCTCTTCTCAATTTGAAATAAATAGTTTCTTCACCAATATTTGCATACCAGATAAGCATAAACTGCGAGAACCATAAATAAGTCCAGAAAATACTAAATGCAAACATATACTTACCCAAATCATGTAAATGCTCATCACTTACATTATCCAAATATCCTTTAGATTTTAAATAAATGATCGTTAAAATCGTCAAAGCTAGAGCAGATACAAACCAACTTGCGGTTGTATACCAGGCATACATCGTGCTATACCAATGAGGATCAATCGACATCGTCCACAGCCAAATCACCGCAGCGCTTGAAAATGCAGCAATTGGTAAGAATATAGCTGCGTAAACTTTTATCTTTTTGTGAATTGCAAAATCCGCTGTACCACTTGCATCTTCTTGTAGAGAAAGGCTTCTAATTCTTTGTGCGAAAAAGAACCAAATCCCGACAAATATAATCGTTCCGAAAGTGTACCAGTATTTATTTAAAAAGCTTTTTTTACCTGTCAATAATGGATCTGCAGCAACAGCGGCTTCATCATTCCAATGATAAATATGGTGAAAATGCCCCCAAACACCAGCAATAATAACCAGCATTAAAATAAGACCGACTACTAGAAATTGAGCATAAGCTTCCCATATTCTTTTGAAAACGGTAAACCATCCCGCATAAGCAGTGATGCTCGCTGTCATTATAAACATCGAGGTAAATGCAATTCCTAGAAAAAAGACAGTATTATGTAAAAAGTTTGTCCAGAATCTTGAATGAAATGGAACGGTATTGTCAAAAAAGCTCAAAGCCAAGCAGACAATCCCCAAAATCATCATTCCTACTAAAACTCTTTTTTGTTTGCCTTCAAAGGTAAACTGATTCATTTTCGTTTATATTTTGTATAACCGGCAGTCCGGTACAGTTATATAAAATGCTTTTATTTAATATTAATGCCCGCCATCATCATGGCTTGCATCTTCTACACTGTTAACAGCTTCATTTAAAACACCTGAACTATCTGCTTCAATTGATCCATAGGAAGCTATTGGATTTGCTGGATTACCAGGCACATCAATTTCATTTAGTGTGTTTTCTGCTTCATTATAAACTAGTTTCTTCTCATTCGCTTGCAATGATCGAATATAATGGATTACCTGCCATCGCTCTTCATAAGATAATTTATCAGCATAACCTCCCATTACATTTTTACCATGCATTATACCAAAATAATAACGGCCGTTGGAAGCATTAATAAATTCATCTGTAAGAAAATTTGCAGGAGCGGCAGGATAAACACCACCGTCTTCCCGAACGATATAACCATTGCCATCGCCTTTTTCGCCATGACAAATACCGCAGTAAATATTATAAAGATCTTTTGCTCTAGCTATTCCTTCATCAGTAATTGGATAAGGATTATCGATAATTTCTGCCATGGCTCTGGTTCGTTCATCCTCTGTATTTGCGTAATAGAAAGGGACGTTTCCATTTACAGGAATCGAAATCGCCTGAGTCGCTCCTTCTCCACTCAAATTGCTCAAAGCAGCATTTTTTGCAGTAGTAGTAGCTGCGTAATGAACTCCTGAATATCCTCGGGGAATCGTTCCGGCAACAGGATCACGAGGCATTGAGATATCCTTCAATTTTACTACGCTTTCTTCATCCCAGGTATTCCAATAATAATAATTATAAGTATTGGCTTCCATTGCTACAGAATGGCCCATATCAGAAAAGTATTCACTCCCTGTGCTATTTCCACCGGGTTGTTGGCAAGCACTGAAAAGCAAAGGCAATGCGATTGTAAAAAATGCTATTATGTTATTTCGTTTATTATTCATATCAATTTATTTGGAATTAGCCCCAAAAGCTATCAGGATTAAATCGTTTTGGTATCAACAAGTGATGCACCTGTGTTTGAAAAGAAACTTTTCAGGCGGCTTACTTCTTCACTTGAATAGCCATTAGTGTTAAAAGCGATACAAAATTTATCATCAGTAATTCGATCATGAAGCGTAGGATTGGTTACACCTGGTGCCATTCCACATATCGTATAAAAAGTTACTACCATTCCAATGGATGCAAAAAGAACCGTCAACTCAAATGTAATTGGAATAAAAGCCGGTGATGAAAAATAAGGTTTTCCACCAAATATAATCGGCCAGTCCCTTGTAAAGACCCAAGTCATAAAAAGGAATGCAGTCATTGTACCTATTGCTCCGTAGACAAATCCGGCAATATGTAGCCGTGACTCAGCTAAACCTAATAAAGGATCAAGCCCGTGAACCGGAAATGGTGTATAAACATCCATTATATCAAGATGATCGCTATTCGCTTGTTTTACAGCTGATAGCAAGTCAGTTTCATCATCGTATAAACCAAATAAAACTTCTTTAGAATCTGTCATTTTTATAGTAATTGAATTTTACTTTTAATATTAATGTCCTTCTTCTGTATCGTGATGGTGCTTATCTGCATTTGCACCGGTATATTGATCACCAGCAGATTTCAAAATATGTTTGATTTCTGCAATTGCAACCACAGGAGCAATCCTTGTAAAGATCAAATAAAGGGTAAAAAATATACCTAAAGTTCCAAGGAAAATTCCGACTTCAACCCAAGTTGGCACATAATAGCTCCAGCTTGATGGCAAATAATCTCGAGCTAAAGTTGTTGCAATAATTACAAATCGTTCGAACCACATTCCAATATTTACAACTATGGATAAGAAGAAAGTCCACCAAATACTTCTGCGTATTTTCTTCGACCAGAAAAGCTGCGGTGTGATCACATTACAAGTCATCATTCCAAAATAAGACCACCAGTAAACACCGGTTGCTCTGTTGTAAAAAGCAAATTGCTCATAAACATATCCGGAATACCAGGCGATAAAAAGCTCGGTCAAATAAGCTGTTCCAACGATAGTTCCCGTAACAAGAATTACCTTATTCATCGACTCGATATGATTGACGGTGATGTATTCTTCTAGTTTTAAAACTTTACGGGTTATAATCATTAAAGTGAGTACCATAGCGAATCCTGAGAAAATCGCTCCTGCCACAAAGTATGGCGGAAATATCGTTGTATGCCATCCAGGAATAACTGAAGTGGCGAAGTCAAAACTTACAATCGTGTGTACTGAAAGTACCAGCGGTGTTGCAATACCGGCCAAAACAAGGGATAATGATTCCCAACGTTGCCAGTGTTTCGCAGATCCGGTCCAACCAAAAGAAAGGAAGTTGTAAAAACGTTTTCTGAGTCCTTTTGCTCGGTCTCTGATCGTTGCAAAATCAGGTACCAATCCTGTATACCAGAACAATAAGGAAACCGTGAAATATGTACTGATCGCAAATACGTCCCAAAGCAATGGAGAGTTAAAATTTACCCATAAAGGGCCTCTCGTATTAGGGTATGGGAAAATGAAAAAGGCTAACCAGATTCGTCCCATGTGAATTCCGGGAAACAAAGCGGCACAAATTACCGCAAAAATTGTCATCGCCTCTGCAGCACGGTTAACACCGGTACGCCATTTTTGACGGAAAAGCAAAAGGATTGCAGAAATCAAAGTTCCCGCGTGACCAATACCGATCCACCAAACGAAGTTGGTAATATCCCATGACCAGTTGATCGTTCGATTTAGATTCCAGGTACCAATCCCAAACCAGATGGTCCAAAGAATAGAAAAAACACCAAAGGTTAGGAAACCTAATGAAATCATAAAGGCAATCACCCATTCACCACTAGGCACTCGTTCCGTTGGAGCAACAATATCCTCAGTTATTTGGTGGTAAGTTTTACCGCCTTCAATTAAGGGTTGCCGAATTGGAGAAACAACAGCACTCATAAATTATAAATTATATCGTTGTTATAAACTTGTTTCAAAAATATTAGCTCATCGCTTTGTCGATCTCTTCGCTACGATTGTTCACTTTCATGGTATATCGAACAGAAGATTCAGTATTTACTTCTTCAATAACTCTGTATATCAAAGGATTTTTTAATTCTTTAGCCAGTTGACCTTCTTTATTATTTGAGTCACCAAACACAATTGCTCCAGTTGGGCAAGCTGTTTGACAAGCTGTTTTCACATCATTGTCTCGCAATGCGCGACCTTCTTGCTTGGCAGTTAGTTTACCTTCTTGGATTCGCTGAACACAGAAACTACATTTTTCAATCACTCCTCTTGAACGAACCGTCACATCTGGATTCAAGACCATTCTAGTCAAATTATCCGCACCGTAAGGCAATTCTTCTCCATTCAAATCATATTCATTCACAGGGAACAGGTCAGCTGTAGTGTAATCCAACCAGTTAAAACGTCTTACTTTATAAGGACAGTTGTTGGCGCAGTATCTCGTTCCGATACAACGGTTATAAGCCATTTGATTTAATCCTTCTGAACTGTGGTTAGTTGCAGCAACAGGGCAAACGTTCTCACAAGGAGCGTTATCACAATGCTGACACATCAAAGGCTGATAAACTACATTTGGGTTTGAAACATCACCATAAAAATAACGGTCAATTCGTAACCAACTCATTTCGTGATGTCGTGAAACTTCTTTTTTACCAACAACCGGAACATTGTTTTCGGCCATACAGGCTACAGAACATGCTCCACAACCAATACAAGCATTGAGGTCTACAAACATTCCCCAGTGATGACCGGAAGTATATTTGTCGTCATATCCGAAATATAAAGTCTGCTTATTTAAATGCTGGTACTCTTCCCGTTTATGGTGAAGCTCCTCCGTTTTTTCTTTAAGCTCACTCAAATTAGCGTTGAAAATAACTGATCGATCTGTTAAAGATCCCTGATATCCGCTAAAACCTAGAGCTTTTTCATCAACATTGAAAGGTTTACCTGTACCAGCATCCATCACAATCTCGCCATCAGCTCCGCGTGGATTTACACCCATCGTATGGTGATATTGAACACAAGCATATTCTTTATCTACCCCCGTAACTTTTACAGTAGCTACATCTGCATAGTACTTTGTGTTTCCGTTTGCATCTAAGGAAAGCCAAGGATTTACATTAGTTCCAATTCCTTTGGCACTCAACCCTGCATTAGTTCGTCCGTACCCTAATCCAACTGAAATAGTACCAGGCGCCTGACCAAATTGTGCTAGAGCTGTGAATTTTCCAATAACATCATTTACATCAACATCAACAAATTCAGCTTTTCCTTTGGCAGTATCTTTTCCAATTCCTAAATAGCCTTTAAAGTCGCTTGAACTTTCGTCCCACTCAACTGGAACGCTTATGTAATTCCCCCATGTACAACGAGTTACTGGATCTGGTAACTCTTGTAGCCATGGATTATTTGCATATTGACCGGCACCGATATTTATTGGTTCGTAAAAACTTATTTCGAACTCACTGCTTGAGGGTTTATTTATTTTTGATGCTGCAGACTGAACATCGGCATTGCAAGTCGTTGCTAATAAATCAACATCTTGAGGAACTACGAAAACACCTCCATGTAATGCATTATCCCAAAATGATTGGAAAGTTGCATAATCTGTTTGGTTTATGAATAAGTAATTCTGCCAAAATATTTTCAAATACTCATAATAAGGCTGATCAGCATTCGCATCATAGCCTTCGCTACCTGACCATGCTAATAAGCTTTCTTCTGACTGGCGAGTTTTAAATAAAGGAGAAATTGTAGGTTGGATCAAACTATAATGCCCTCGTTTTGGCTCTGCATCACCCCAAGATTCCAATAAATTGTGGTTAGGTGCTAAGTAGTTGCACACTGCAGTTGTTTCGCTTGGCATTCCTGAAAATGAAACTCTGGTCGCTACTTTCGCAAAAGCACTGGAAAATGCTACAGCATTTGGAAGATCGTAAGCTGGATTTGCGCCATCCATCACTAATACAGCATTTACGCTGCCTCTATCCATTTCCGCAATAAGACTCTGAATATCTCTGTCAATCCCCTGACGTTGAAATGAAGCCTCTTTAAAGTCTATTGTTGCGCCATAATTGCTCAGTAAATCATTGGTTTTATTTATCAGAATTTGTTCTCCAACATTATTGGAACCAGAAATCACCAATGATTTTCCTTTATGAGCAGCCAATTCTTTAGCAGCTGCTTTTAATCCTTTGGCAGCGTTTGGATTGATTGAAGGAGCAGAAATTTTTTCTCCACCTGTCAAGGCAGCAACCTCATTATATAATGTAGCTATTGCTGCTCCTTGCTCAGAAGGTTTGATTAAAATACGGTTATCGGCGTTGGAGCCTGTCATACTCATTCCACTTTCTACCTGGATATGATGAGACATGCTTGCGCCATTTATATCTTTGATTTTTCGTTTTGAGGCGTATTGGCCAGCGTATTCAATTGGAGATATCCATGTTCCTAAAAAATCAGCTCCCAAACTAACAATTACGTCAGCTTTGTCGAAGCGGTAATTTGGAATCATTTTGTTGTTAAAGTTTGCTTCATTTGCTTCAAGCATAGCTGAGCTTGAAACCGGATCGTAAACAACAACTTTTGTATTTGGATATTTTTCCTGGAAGCCTCCAATTACACCTTTGGTAGTTGGGCTAAGGATCGTATTTGTTATAATGGCAATATTTGATCCGGCACTCAATTTTCCTTTAATTTCTTTATCAAGATCTTCCCAGGAAATGTCACTTGAGTTTCCATCATCTGCCACTTTTTTAGGACCTTGTATACGATTAGTATCATATAAATCTAAAACAGAAGCCTGAACTCTTGCACTAGTCCCTCCTTTGGTGACACCTGATAAGGAATTCCCTTCAATCTTGATAGGTCGTCCTTCACGTGTTTTCACCAAAATGGAACAGTAGTCTCCCCCTTTCACAAAACTTGAGGCATAATAATTAGCTACTCCCGGAACAATTGTGTCAGGTTTAACAACATATGGGATCGCTCTTTTTACAGGAATATCACAACCAGCTGCTATTGTAGCCGCACCTAATCCAAATCCAAGATATTTTAAAAAATCTCGTCGGCTACTCCCCAAGTCAAGAGAATTTTCTTCAGATAGTGCATCAATGATTGGTAGTTCTGTAAACTCCTTGTTAACTGTTTCAAGATAAGCTGGATCAGTATCATTTGCTCCTACCCAGATCTCGTTTTTATTATTCTTCATATTGATGTGATAGTATATATACTAATGCGTATTTTAATTTAATAATGGAATATTAGTAATGGCATTTTTGGCATTCCAAACCTCCAATTTCTTCAACAGTAACCTTATCCCGTTTTCCTTCTTTCATCTCATTGTGGTACCGTTCGAATGATTTGTAATATCCATTTTCAGAAAACTTAACTTCAGTTTGACGGTGACAATTCACACACCAGCCCATTGACAATGGAGCTTGTTGTTCAACTACTTTCATCTTTTCAACAGGGCCATGGCATGTTTGGCATTCTACTTTTCCTATGCTCACGTGTTGAGAGTGATTAAAGTAAACATGATCCGGAAGGTTATGAATTCTGAGCCATTCGATTGGCCCTTGGATCTGCGGTTTAGTTTCGTTGGTCAAAGATTCCTTGATTCCTTTCCATTGATTCTCCACTTCACGGGTTCCATCTCTATCGAGAACAGTAAGCCCTTTATCATCCAAATAATTATCCGTTATCCATGTTTTAAATAATGCTTCAATATCTTCTTCAGCCATAGCATCATAATTTTCAATGTATTGACCGGTTGTGGGATTGAATCCTGCAGAAGCATAGATTTTTGTGATCTCCGCAGTACCATAAGTTGATCCTTTTTTAATTGCTGTGTGGCAATTCATACAAGTATTAGTTGCAGGAATCACAGAATGTTTACTTCTCCGTGCCCCATCGTGGCAATACTGACAATCAATTTTGTGAAGGCCTGCGTGTGTTTCGTGAGAAAACTTGATTGGCTGTTCAGGCGCATAACCTTGTTGACGCCCAAGGTCAATTGCATTATTTACAGTTGTATAACCTCCTAAAACAATCAATACAAAGAGCACAAAACCAACAACGCCTTTTCCGGTAAGGATATCAACTAAACTCCGTCGCTCTGCAGCTGGATTTCCTTCTTTCACCTCTGCCATATGATTGAGGTTAGAAATGATTCGCGCCAAAACAACAGCTAATAAGGCCAGTATTATAAATAGGGTAATGAATAAAAAAGTATTATCGCTTTCTTCTGTAGCTCCCGACGTTGGCCCGCCGTTAACAACAACTTTTGGAGTACATTCTGGACCACTGGTATACATACAATCAACATAAGCTAAGATTGCTGCAATTTCCTCATCTTTTAAATTTGGAAAAGGATTCATTGGGGACTTATTCCAGGTGTTGTACAAATTTGTTGCATAAGCACTCTCCCCTGAAGTAGCCAAGCCTGTAGAATTCCTAATCCAAGAATATAGCATCTCTTCACTTTCCCACCGATCACGAACTCCTCCTAATGCCGGTCCGGTCAAATCGTCCTTCATATTACGATTATGACACTGTGCACAGTTGGCTTTAAATAAAGCTTTACCCTGGTCAATTACTTGGTCTGCAGAAGCGAAATTAAAAGAAAGAAGTGAAATACAAAAAAGCAATAAAAGTCTGAACATCAATGACTTATATATCATTTTAAATGACTTTAAATTATAGTTTCAATCGTTAATTTTTCGTGACAAAAAGTATTGTCATGATTTTGTCAGCGCAAAAATACAATTCGTTCCCATTATTACCAATATTAATTTTAGGAGTATCTTTATTTAGATGGTTTCTAAATAAGTAGTCGTTTGGCAAATGCATTTTTCACTGCATTTTTACGCTAATTTAAGTTTGGAAATGAAAAAAAAATCTTAAAAAGTTATAGAGAGATAAAAATGGAGGTAATGAACATCACCTCCGTTTCAAGTCTTATACTATGATTTTAAAATTAAAAAAAATCGCAATCCAAAACCAATTAGCCGGTTTTCTAGGCAGCTGCTTGTCTGAAATATTTTGAAAAATAACCAGTCACATCTTTCACCGTTTCGATACTATCAACTTCCTCTTTGGTCAGTATTACATTAAACCACTTTTCAAGCTGCATTATTAAGGTCAGGATATCTATTGAATCCAAACAAAGGTCATCACTAAAATGAGTGGTTTCACAAATTTGAGAAGGAGGTACATTTGCCACCCAGCTCGTCATAATTATTATTCTTTCTTGTAGGAACATCTTTTCTTAATTTTTTAAATAGTTCAACTATAACGATGCAAAAACGCGAAACGTCCCCTACATATTTGATAGATATTTTTTTTCAAAAAATTATTTTAAAAAATAAATCATTTCAATAGCCACTTAAAATTAAAAAGCCAGCTCAAAACAATATAGTTCTAAGCTGACAAAATTGTCAGGATGAATATTTTTTAGTCTTTTAAAACGGTAATCTAACTCACTGATAAATTATCATTCACATCAGAAAGGATCCACGCCATCAAAACAACAAGAATAACCTCAATCATTACAAGTATTATTTGTTTAATTAAAAAATTTAAACAATCACAGGACTATAATAAGTGGGTGTCTTCAGGATGGGGAAACACGTTTGGTGAAAGTCAATTCAGACCATGACTTTGAGTAAATATAGTAAAATTATTTAGACTAGATAAAATATATCTAAAAAAGAATACTAAATCTAAACAGAAACAGCCGCCCTGATATGCGGATGCGGGTTATAATTCAATAATTCAAAATCTTCAAACTTAAAATTAAAAATTGATTTTATTGCAGGGTTGATTTGAATAGTGGGCAAAGAACGAAAATCACGGGTAAGCTGCAACTCAGCCTGCTCCATGTGATTGGAATACAAATGAACGTCACCAAAAGTATGAACAAACTCTCCGGGTTTTAAATCACAAACCTGCGCCATCATCATCGTCAGCAATGCATAAGAGGCTATATTAAAAGGTACACCAAGGAAAGTATCTGCTGATCGCTGATAAAGTTGACAAGACAATTTGCCATCAGCCACATAAAACTGAAACAAACAATGGCAAGGAGTCAAAGCCATTTCTTTCAATTCACCAACATTCCAGGCATTCACAATAATGCGTCGAGAATCCGGATTGTTTTTCAACAAATGAACCGCATTCGAAATCTGATCAATTGTTTCACCATTTGGAGATTCCCAGCTGCGCCATTGCTTTCCATAAACTGGGCCAAGGTCCCCGTTTTCATCAGCCCACTCATTCCAAATTCGCACGCCGTTTTCTTGAAGATATTTTACATTTGTATCGCCGTTTAAAAACCACAACAATTCATAAATGATTGATTTCAAATGCAATTTTTTTGTAGTTAACATCGGAAATCCTTCGCTCAAATCAAATCGCATTTGATAACCGAAAACACTTTTAGTACCGGTTCCGGTTCGATCACTTTTTTCGGTTCCATTTTCAAGAATATGGCGAAGAAGGTTGTGGTATTGGTGCATAGGATTTATAAAATTGGAATTGAATTAATAACATTAACAGAACAATGCAAAGCTACTAACAATTATTTTTGTTAAAAAGAATATTAACTTCAATTTAAAATTGATTATTATGGATTTTCTGCGTCATCCAGTTTTTAAGTTCCCTCTTTTCTTGATTTTCGCTATTATCTTTTTTGGTTGCGACAGTTCTGTAAACGCTGATGATAAATTTATCAGAACCTCCAGCCCCTATGAAAATTATGAGATTTTTGAGATTTCGGCAAATGTTCATTTTTATGGAGATAATTCCTACGCCATTTACACAAATAGATACAAAATATTTTCAGAGGATAGTTCTTTTACAGCGATATATGCCTTTCCAAAAATCAAATATCTGGCTGACTCAATCATGGAAGTAAAAATTAATAAATTATTAGAAATGCAGTTTCTGGCGGATATGGTCGATCCCGTAGCTTTTCAGGAATATTCAAAAGCAAAAAAAGGTGAGAAATCTGCTTCCTACTGGGAAACCATCGAAGTGAATTATACCATTGGTCTTACCACTAAAAACTTCATGACCATTGCTTATGAATATATTCAGGAACATAAAGATATGAAGTCCTCAAAATTCGAAAATAAATATTTCAATATAAACCTCGAAAAGGGAGAATTGGTCGATTCTTTGGATTATTTTTTCAATGATGGATACAAACCCGCGCTTGAAAAGCAATTGAATAACGCAACTGAAAACTATACTACCGATGCCGGATACTACTTCAAAATTGATCCTGATATTGATTACCAGTTTGGATTTTTCGAAGATGAGTTTGGGATAAATTTAAAAATTTATGTGCAGCCTGATTCGGCAAAAATCGCTGACCAGACTCAAATGACAAAAATGAGTGATTTTTTACCTAAATTGTTTTACGCACCTTTAGATTCAATTGCTGAACTTATCGACACAAGTTGTGTTCTTAAATCTTTGTTAGAATCAAAAACACATGAGTTACAATAGCCTTCGTTCCTGCGTCATAGATTTAGAAAAAAATGGTCATCTTATTCGAATTAAAAAAGAAGTTGACCCAAATCTCGAGATGGCTGAAATCCACCGAAGGATTTATGATGCAAACGGTCCTGCGATTTTGTTTGAAAAAGTAAAAGGCAGCCCTTTTCAAGCGGTGTCCAATATTTACGGAACCGTGGAAAGAACGAATTTCATTTTTAGAAATACTTTAAAAAAGATTCAAAAAGTCATTGAATTAAAAGCTGATCCAAGCAATTTTTTTAAAAACCCTCTTCGTTACCTTTCTGCGCCATTTACTGCGATCACCGCTCTACCCATGAAAAGCCGATTCGGATCTCCTGTCACTTTTGGAGAAACAACCATCGATCAATTGCCTCAGATCACAAGCTGGCCGATGGATGGCGGCGCTTTTATTACTTTGCCACAAGTGTTGACCTTACCGCCCGACAGCAAAAATATCATGCAATCCAACTTGGGCATGTACCGAATCCAGCTCTCCGGCAATGATTACGAACTGAATAACGAAATCGGACTACATTATCAAATCCATCGTGGAATAGGTGTTCACCACACCTTATATAATAAGAGCGATTTGCCTTTTCGAGCAAGTATTTTTGTTGGTGGGCCTCCTTCGCACACTTTTTCAGCCATAATGCCAATGCCTGAAGGAATGTCGGAATTGACCTTTGCCGGAATGTTGGGCGGCAGGCGTTTTCGATATGCGGATCAAAATGATTATATAATTTCCTCTGATGCAGATTTTTGTATTACAGGAACGATTATCAAAGACTTTAAAAAGCCGGAAGGTCCGTTTGGCGATCATTTGGGCTATTATAGTCTGGCTCATGATTTTCCGGTGATGAAGGTTGAAAAAGTATATCATCGAAAAGACCCGATTTGGCATTTCACTGTCGTAGGCAGGCCACCACAGGAAGATTCCAGCTTTGGTTATTTGATTCATCAATTGGTTGAACTATTAACACCTCAGGAATTTCCGGGTATCAAAGAAATCAACGCGGTTGATGCAGCAGGAGTCCATCCTTTATTGTTAGCCATCGGAAGTGAACGATACATGCCTTTCCGGGAAAGAAAACCTGAAGAAATTTTAACGCAGGCAAATCGAATCCTGGGAACTGGGCAAACTTCATTGGCAAAGTTTTTAATCATTGCTGCAAAAGATGACGATCCAAATTTAAATTGCCATGACATTTCCGATTTTTTCCATCATGTTTTAGAAAGAGTAGACTGGAAAAGAGATCTGCATTTTCAAACCAAAACTACCATCGATACTTTGGATTATTCTGGAACAGGATGGAATGCCGGCTCAAAAGTAATTATCGCCTGCTGTGGAAAAAAGGTAAGAGATTTAGACACAGATTTACCAGAAAACTTTAATCTTCCTCCAGAATTTTCTAATCCAAATTTTGCTCAAAAAGGAATTCTGGCTATTAATGGTCCAAAATACGTTGAGGAAAAAGAAAGTGCTGGCCACGTCCAAAAGTTAGCTAATCATTTGGAAACCTTCGATTCAGCAAATATTCCATTGATCATTTTGGTCGATGATAGCGATTTCACTACCCAAAACCTGAACAATTTTGTGTGGGTAACCTTCACAAGATCCAATCCTTCGCATGACATTTATGGTGTCCACGAATTTACGGAACACAAACATTGGGGCTGCAAAGGTCCTTTGATCATTGATGCCCGAATCAAACCACACCATGCGCCTCCTTTGATTCCTGATCCCAATATTTCAAAACAAGTTGACCCTCTTTTTGCAAAAGGCGGGGAGCTTGAAAAGTTTGGATAAACAGGTGCTCAAAATTTTGATACTTTTTTAATAGTAAAATGCAGCCGTCCCTCTTTCCAAAAATTTGTTGGATAATTCCAATAAATAGATACCTTTGGGGTAAATCATTAACAAACGTAAGTTGTTTTTAAAACTTACAGATGGTGAATTATGAGCGAAAAAAATTGACACTTCCCTTTGACATGTTTTAATCAATTCATAATCCATAATTTATCATTTTCAAGTCGGCAATCTAACGCTACTTGAACTAAACATTTGATATTTTATGGGAAGTCGCCTAGCTTATTATTTATTGATCCTTCCGATCTCTATTCTGCCCTATCCATTGTTGTATTCC
Organism: Saprospiraceae bacterium; assembly: GCA_965220465.1. GTDB lineage: Bacteria > Bacteroidota > Bacteroidia > Chitinophagales > Saprospiraceae > JAHDHW01. The sequence goes on from CBDCPZ010000021.1 coordinate 239,643, forward strand.
CTTTCGGATTTTACCTATGTCGTGCTTTTTCGTTTGATCGGATATAGAAAAAAGGTTGTTTTTAGTAATATTAAAAATTCCTTTCCCAACAAAACAGAAAAAGAGCATAACACAATTATGCAAAAATTTTACAGGCATTTTTGTGATATAATTTTCGAAAGTTTAAAAGGTTTTACCATCTCAGAAAAGAACATTAATGAACGGATGAAGTTTCGAAATCCGGAAGTTATGAGCCGTTTTTTTGATGAAGGAAAAGATGTTATTTTGGTTGGAGGGCATTATAATAACTGGGAAATATTTGCTTGTGGAATCGGGCTTTCAACAAAACATATTCCTATTGGTATTTACAAACCTTTGAACAATCCTTTTTTTGATAAAAAAATGAAAATAAGCCGCGAGCGGTTTCGGTTGGTCATGTGTCCAATGAGAGAAACAAGAGATTATTTTGAAAAAGATTTTGGTAAACCGAAAGCCACTATTTTTGGTATTGACCAAAGCCCCTCCAATACTTCGAAATGCCACTGGATGACTTTTTTAAACCAGGACACTCCTGTCTTTTATGGTGCCGAAAAATACGCAAAAAAGTATAACAGCCCTGTTGTTTTTGGAACAATTACTAAAGTTAAAAGAGGTTTTTATGAATTAGATTACGAACTTCTTTGTGAAAATCCACAGGACACAGAACAAGATGAGATCACCGAAATGAATACAAAAAGGCTCGAAAAAGATATCATTGGAAATCCTGAATTTTGGTTATGGACCCATAAAAGATGGAAACACAAACGCCCTGTCTAAAGAGATTTGTCCTAAGTTTAAAGTAATTGTCAGTATAGTTTTTTGCAAAATTTTTATATCCATTCTTTTGAAAAAACAAAATTAAGTGAATACCTTCAACACTTCATTTTTTCATAAATTAATAAAAACCAAATACCCAGCATGAAGAGAAACAGACTATTACTTTTTTTGATAAGTGTGTTGAGCCCTTTGTTTTCTTTTGCTCAAGAAGCGACTGAACAAGGACTGGATGAAAAAATCAACGAAGCTGTAACTCCAGTTGCAGCGTGGGTAGCGGGAATAGTTTTTTATCCGATTACCATTGCCGGAATAAACGTTCCAATTGTATTAATTGTACTAATCTCTGCCGCTACCTATTTTACAATATATTTTGGTTTCCCCAATTTTACAAAATTTGGATTGGCCATAAGAGTCGTTCGTGGCAAATACGATGACCTTGTCGGTGACCCAAGCGAACATCCTGAAAAAGGGGAAAAAGAAGTTGGCGATGCAGATATGCCAACAACCGCTGAAGGCGATATTCGAAGAACTGCCAGAGTGGAAGGGCATACCGGCGAGGTTACTGCTTTCCAGGCTTTAACAGCTGCGCTTTCCGCAACTGTAGGGTTGGGAAATATTGCCGGGGTAGCTATCGCTATCGCAGTCGGTGGGCCCGGTGCAACATTTTGGATGATACTTGCCGGATTTTTGGGTATGGCTTCAAAATTTACAGAATGTACTTTGGGTGTAAAATACAGGGAATTTGGAGCTGACGGTACTGTTTATGGTGGCCCGATGTATTACCTGAAAAAAGGTTTAGCGGAAAAAGGCTGGGTTATGATGGGGAAAATATTTGCAGTCTTTTATGCGATAATGCTAGTTGGAGGGTCTTTTGGAGGAGGAAATATGTTTCAGGCCAATCAAGCTGCTGCACAATTTAAAGCATTGATCGGAACCGAGTCAACCTGGGCAGGAACTGGTTTTGGAGTTGTCGTTGCAATTTTAGTGGCCATCGTAATTATTGGAGGAATCAAAAGAATCGGGATGGTAGCAGAGAAAGTAGTTCCGTTTATGGTAGGCATTTATGTCGCTGCTGCCTTATTCATTTTATTTTCAAATTACGATTTAGTCCCGACAGCATTCGGGCAAATATTTAACGGAGCTTTTACAGGTACCGGGATTATCGGTGGATTTCTGGGCGTTTTGATTCAAGGGTTCCGGAGGGCTGCATTTTCAAACGAAGCAGGAGTTGGTTCGGCCTCGGTAGCTCACTCAGCTGTAAAAACAAATTTTCCCGCAAGTGAAGGTATTGTGGCATTATTGGAGCCTTTCATCGATACGGTTGTCGTTTGTACCATGACTGCTTTGGTTATTATTATTTTCAATATTAACGGTGCTTTTGCTTATGGAGCTGATCCAGGTTCCAGTGCTGTTATTCTTCACGCTACTGGAGAAGCACTTGATGGGGTAAATTTGACGGCGAGAGCTTTTGATTCAGCAATTCCTGGTTTTTCATATGTTTTGACTTTAGCGGTGATCCTCTTTGCATTTTCAACCATGCTTTCCTGGTCATACTATGGTCTTCAGGCTTGGAAATTTTTGTTTGGAAAAAGTCAGCTTGTAGATATGATCTATAAAGGGCTGTTCCTTGTTTTCATCGTTTTGGGAGCAGCAGCCAGTTTGGGTGCTGTGGTAGATTTTTCAGATGCGATGGTCTTTGCAATGATTTTCCCTAACATGATAGGCTTACTGATTTTGGCTCCAAAAGTTAAAGAAGAAGTGGCCAGATATGTTGCAGCCATAAAAGCCAGTGGAAAATAGAATTTAAAATATTTCTTTTTTTAAAAACCTGCTTTGTCATTTTCAATGCAGGTTTTTTTTATGCCTTTCCGTTTCTGTTGTGTATTTTTAGAAAAAAATAAAATATGAAGTTGCTGACCTTTTTCATTATCCAGATTTTTATCATTCAAAATGCTTTTGCTCAAAATCAACCGCCTGTTATTCAAAGTTTTCAGGCAGCGATTGACATGCCCGAAGAATTGATCATTCAGTACGATCTGTTAGATAATGAAAATGACGAGGTAGAAATCACCTTTCGACTTTCTGACGATAATGGAAAAACTTATGCAATAAATACCGACGACGCTACAGGCGATGTTGGATTTCCTATCAATCCTGGACTAGGAAAAATGATTCACTGGAATTATACGAATCTGGATCTTCCCGGCGGTGATTATGTGGTGATGCTCGTCGCTGATGATCTTTACGAAATTGATATTCAGGAAATCGTCGATCAGGTGGATAGTAACAGGCTGCGTTCTGACCTGGAATTTATCGAAGGAATACGCCATCGTACTGCCGGAAACATTCATTTGCAGGAAGTTAAGGATAACATCGAAAGTCATTTTTCAGCTTACGGTCTGGAAAATGAAAACAGCTCCTGGCTTTGGAATGGTTACAATGCTGATAATTATATAGGTAGAAAATCAGGACTAATAAACGACGGGGCTACATACGTTATCGATGGCCATTACGACACGGTCGAAGAATCTCCAGGAGCAGATGATAATGGCTCAGCGATTGTCGGTGTAATGGAAGCCTTGCGTGTTTTGGCACCATACCATTTTAAAAAATCGATCAAATTTATTGCATTTGATTTGGAAGAAGAAGGACTCGTCGGAAGCTTGAATTATACCAACAACGGAGGAATTTCTGAATACGAAGAAGTTGAAGGGGTTTTTAATTTTGAAATGATAGGCTATTATGACAATTCACCCAACTCTCAGTCTTTACCAAATGGTTTCGAAATACTTTATCCTGATGCCTACAATGCTGTTGCCAATGATAATTTTCGTGGAAATTTTATCACCAATGTTGGTATTCACTACGCTCCCGGATTGATCAACGCTTTTGAAGATGCAGCTACTCAATATGTTCCTGATCTGCGAGTTATTTCTGTCGCAGCACCGCAAAATTGGCAAATCCTGACACCGGATCTTGGCAGAAGCGACCATGCAGCTTTTTGGTTAAATGATTTACCGGCTTTGATGCTGACAGATGGAGCAAACTTTCGAAACCCAAATTATCATTCTCCAAATGATACGATCGGAGCTTTAAATTTCACTTTTATGAGCAATGTGGTGAAAGCAACAGTCGCAGCAGTGGCTGAGTTGGCTGAAATCCAGCACAGTACTTTTGCTACAACTGATGTGGTAATAACTGTAAACACAAACGAGACTTTTGACTGTCAATTTTCGGTCTTTCCAAATCCCAATGATCAATTTATTCAATTGTCTTTTCAGGAATGTGGTTATGAAAAAGTACTAGTAAAATTGCAGGATTTAAATGGCAAAATAATGTACGAACAAGAGTTGCGAACACTTGCTTCGACACACAAGATTCCAAGTGACACCCTTCCTTCGGGAATGTATGTCCTTCAGTTCCAAAATGATAAAAAGACGATTAGTAAAAAAGTGATTGTGAAACATTAAGCATTTTTTAAAAACCAGACAAACTGATTTCGAAAATATAATGTTGCGCGTTTTGTAGTTATGGCAATTAATCTTTACATTTGGGTAGCGATCCTCCCATATCACAGCCAAATTTTATGCTGTTTTCTTACAGTCTACCAATATAATTGATTAGCATTTTTTCAAAAATCAATTTATTTCTATATTAGGCAATTGAATTTCTATTTCGAAGAATTCAGCATTTTACATATTTTTAACCAGACGAATCTTCAACTTTCCTGATTATGAAAACAAGACACTTTACAATTCTTACCTTTCTTTTTTTATTTACAATTTCTCTAAAAGCACAACTTCCTAATGGCTCGATCGGAGCTGATTTTACTGTTACGGATATTAATAACAACACGCACAATCTTTATGATATTCTCGATCAGGGAAAGAGTGTGATCCTCGATATGTCAGCTACCTGGTGCGGCCCTTGCTGGAACTATCACCAAACTCATCGTTTGCAGGATTTGTATGCAGAATATGGCCCAAATGGAACAGATGAGATTGAAATTTTTATGCTTGAAGCTTCTTATCCAACTAATACAAATTGTCTTTATGGTCCTTCCGGATGCAACAGCAATACTTATGGAAACTGGACATTAGGTGTTGATTATCCTATCGTAAATTTAACCTCCAGCAATGGCGGAAATATCAAAAACGACTACGCCTTGGCATACTTTCCTACACTGTATATAATATGTCCTGGCCGGAAAGTATATGAAGTCGGGCAAACTTCATATTATGGTTGGGAAACCAGAATAACCAGCTGTAATCTGCAATCTACCGGAGAAGTAACCAATGAAATTTGTTATGATGACGGTAACGACGAAGTTGACTTAACTACAACCGGAGGATATTCGATTATTGATTATTTGTGGAGCAATGGAGAGACGACAGAAGATTTGAGTGGTTTTGGCCCGGGAGATTATAGTTGTACCATCACCGATTGGTATGGCCATTCAATCGAAGTTGGCCCTTTTACAGTGGAAGGACCGTCCTCTGAACTGGTTACAAACATTGGAAATCAAGGTGATGTAAATTGCAATGGCAACAACAATGGTTTTGTAGATATAAATGTCTTTGGAGGCGAACCGGGCTACGAATTTCTTTGGAACAATAATGAAACTACTGAAGATTTAAATAACCTTTCCGGTGGAACCTATTCCGTAACTGTAACAGACAATTTTGGTTGTTCGGAGTCATTGGTTACTATAATTAACGAGCCAGAGGTACTTACTTTAACAACCATTCCTTTGGACGAAAATTGCGGTCAACAAGATGGTTCGATTACATTATTAGCGGAAGGTGGAAATGGCAACTTCACTTATGATATCGGCGATGGCCCTTCTTCAAACAATATGTTCTTTAACCTTTCCGCGGGTACTTACACTGCCACTGTTACAGATGATAATAATTGCCAGGAATTTTCAGTAGCTATTATCGAAGCCGCTCCCGCTCCTGAAGCAAATGCTGGCGAAAGCGAAGAAATAAGTTGTGCACAAAATACTATTGAACTCGATGGTAGCGGCTCAAGTTCAGGAAATAATATTACCTATACCTGGACAACTGATAATGGCAATATTGTAAGTGGCGAAGACACGCAAACTCCATTAGTTGATCAGCCCGGAACTTACACTATTTCGGTTTTAAATATCGTAACTCAATGCGAAAGTTCTGATGTGATCATTGTTGAAGGTAGCAACGAAGCTCCTGTTTCGGATGCCGGTGAGGATGGCTTATTGAATTGCGATATTGAAACGGTTACGCTGGATGGTTCAAATTCTTCATCCGGAAACAATATTGCTTATGAATGGGTAAATGAAAATAACGATGTGATTGGCGAAAATGCTACGATTGACGTGGAGTTTCCAGGCATTTACTGGCTTAATGTTTTAAATACTGAAAACGATTGTTCAAAAATTGACTCCGTTGTTGTTACAGAAGATTTAGCGGCGCCAGTGGCTGATGCAGGCGATGATGGTGAATTAAACTGTATTGTTTCGACCGTTACATTAGATGGTTCAGGTTCCAGCACTGGAGATGAATATACTTATGAATGGCAAAATGCTGCTGGAAATACCATTGGCACGTCAATTACAATCGATGTTTCAACTGAAGGAGATTTCACAATTATTGTTCATAATGCTGAAAATGGTTGTACTTCCTATGCAAGTGTTACTGTAACGGCAAGCACGGAATTTCCAGAGGCTGTGGTTACCGGAGATAATGAATTAACCTGCGATGTAATCGGGGCCGCTTTGGATGGAAGCCAATCCTCTTCCGGTGATGATTTCTCTTATCAATGGGTAAATGAAAACAATGATGTCCTAGGAACTGAAAGTAATATTATTGTTGGCGAAAGCGGTACCTACACTTTTGTCGTTTCCGATAATTCAAACGGCTGTAACGCCTCAACAGATTTTATTGTAGCAGACAACACAGATGCTCCTGAAATCAATATTGAAAATCCTGATGATTTAAATTGTTTTCTGGAAACAGTTTCGTTAGATGCCTCCAATTCAATTGGTGATAATTTATCATTTGAGTGGTTTGATGAAATTGGAACCTCAATTGGAAACACTGCAATTATTGATGTTACTAATCCTGGCACCTTCTGGCTTACTGTTATTAATACTCAAAATGGTTGCGAAAGTTCCGCTCAAACTACCGTCGAGTCACATACGCTTCTTCCTTTTGTCGATGCTGGAAATAGTGCAACACTTCATTGTAACTTAACTTCAATTGAACTTGATGGAAGTAATTCAGCAATAGGTTCTCAATTCAACTATGCATGGTTTTCAATTGATGGAAATATTATAGCTGGTGCAACAACATTAACCCCAACTATAGATGCTGCCGGAACTTATACTTTGACCGTATTAGATATTCAAAACGGATGTGAACAAAGCGCCTCAGTAGAAATAACTGAAATCCCTGAGGTAGCTATTGAGTTTGAATCGATTGAAGATGTAAATTGTTATGGAGAAGCAAATGGTTCAATTTCCCTTAATATTTCTGGTGGGTTGGAGCCTTTTGTTTACGACTGGTCCAACGGTTCGGCAACTCCAACAATTGAAGATCTTATTGCAGGAACTTACTCTGTAATCGTAACAGATGTCAACGATTGTTCTACAACGGCTGATGCAACTATTACTGAGCCGGATGCAATTGAACTTTCCATTGATGATATTGAAAATGAAACCGAAGGGAATAGCAATGGTAGCGTTCATATTTCTGTAAATGGTGGAATTGCTCCGTACACTTATGAATGGATGCTTAACAATCAGGTAATTTCTACAGAAGAGGATCTTCAAAATGCTGCTGCAGGAGAATACGAAGTAGTTATTACGGATTCAAATGGTTGTATTATTAATTCACAAACGATTGTTATTGAAAGGATTACAGCAACCATTGGCCCTGTTTTGGCGAATTATATCGATGTCTTGCCAAATCCAACTTCAGGGAAGTTGTTCGTTCAATTTGATTTGCCCGAAAGCCGTTTGATCAATCTTTCGGTGTTAAGTATCACCGGACAACAAATCATAAATACAGAAAACGAAACCATTTCTTCAAAAAATTACGAACTGGATTTATCTGATTTTGCTAATGGAGTTTATATTTTAAAAATCTCCAGCAAAGAAGGTGTTTATACCGAAAAGATCATTTTAGAAAAATTGTAACTGTTTTTGATTTCATAAAAAAAGGGAGCCAATTGGTTCCCTTTTTTTTATGATTACTTTTTCACAAAATCAGTTACCCGTTTTATCAGATCAGGGTTTTTCATTAAAAGGAAATGACCCAATCCTTCCGTAATTAAAAGTGAGGTATTTTCCCATGTTTCAACCACTGCATGAGCTTCATCCAAAGGAATAACCTGGTCTTCCCGGTCATGAACCACCAATGTTTCACCCACTTTTACTCTTTGATAAGCCAGCCCCAAATGGCCTTCCGATAAAGGCATATTGATTCGATCTTCCAACATTTTTTCAAATCGCTTTGCTACAGAAGTCGGCGCTTTGATCAAATTTGTGAAATCTTTCGATAAATTTTCCATACTGGATGGCACTCCTATTAATACCAATTTTTCAATTGAAATCGAATTATCAATATTTGCCAGGGAAAAAACAGTGGATGCACCACCAAAAGAATGTGTAATTATTCCATAAACTCCTCCGATGTATTTGATGATTGCTCTGACAGCACCTCCAAAATGGGGTAAATTTGTCCTTTTCCCGGCTGAGTTGCCATGAGCAGGACCATCAAAAGCGACCACCTTAAAGCCTGCGTCAACAAGCTGCGGAACAAAACTTCGCATTGCCGTTCCTCTGGATTCCCATCCATGAACCAACAAAACAACCCGTTCTCCTTCTCCCCACTCGTACCCTTTTAAAATATGCTTTCCATAAATAAACTCAAACACTCTGGTACTTTCCAAAACTTCGTCAGATTTGTTGTGTCTGGCTCTGACTCTTGGGGTCGTAAATAATTTATACGCGGTGCTGGCTGCCATTGAAGGAAAAACCCTTCCCAAAGTATTAAATCCGATTTGGGCGAATATTAAAGCTAAAGGTTCTTTGTTTTCCTTTTCGATTGTTGAAGGCTGAATTGAAGTTTTTAAAATTTCAATTTTTGAAGTAAGTTCCATTGGATATTAATTTAAAATAAACCTTCCGGTTTATAATGATAATTCATTAATCATTTTTAATAGTTGTCGGGTGGTGCTTTCAAATGGCTTAGGGCTGTCGTAAATTCTTGAAAGCATAATTCCACCTTCAAGTGTACTGATAAACAATGTAGCAAAATGATCCAGTTCTGCATCTTTTCTTATCTCTCCCCGGTCAATCCCGTATTGCAAAGTAATTACGATTCGCTGATGCCAATATTTTAAAGCTTCGAGAACTCTTTCCCTTAAAAAAGGATTGTTATCGTCGGATTCAATTGAAGTATTCAAAATAGGACAACCTCCTTCAATCGGTGGATCAAAAAGATGTTCTTTATAAAAATAGACTACCGTTTTCAACTTATCGAGCGAATTTTCAACAATATGCGTTCGCGATGAAATTTGCTTTTTCACTACATCGACAGCATGCTCAAACGCAGCTAAAGAAATATCCTCTTTGCTCTCAAAACTTCCGTACAAACCGCCTTTCGAAAGGCCGGTTGCCTCCATAATATCCTTCATAGAAGTGCCTGAAAATCCTTTCTGATTAAAAAGAACAGCTGCTTTGTCAACTATAAACTGCTTTGTTTTCTCACTTTTTTTCATTGTTTGCCTTTATTTCATTGATCCTTTTCAAATGATGGTTGGTATGGAAAATCGTAAAAAATAACATTTCCCTAAAAGTTAGTTTTCCAAGTACAGGATGCGGAATTCGGTATTTATCCAAATCTTCTTCTGACCATAAATTTATTCTGGATTGAAATTTATTTCCAATCATTTTCCAATTCGAAATCATCTCGCTTTTCTTATACTCCTGAGCGGCATCCGGAACGAAACGGCTTGTTGCAACTGCTCCGTTTTTTAAAACTAATTTATAATCCTGAAGCAATTGATCAAAAGATCTGGATGCCCGTTTTGCATGCCCAAAAACACTAAAAAGTATCTTTGCTTTTTTCAAGGATGAAGCAACCGGAATCGCCGAAAGAATCAAATGTTGAAAATTTTCAGATATTGACCATTTTCCATTATCATGCTCTAAAAAGAGTTTTTCTTCAGTTTCTGAGACACTATTTTCAACAAGCTGAAAAGCCTTTTCCAGGCTTTTTTTTATTTCATTTTTATGATAAATTTCAATTGTAGGAAGCATAAATTATGAGTTGTTTTCAACAAAAATAAACCAAACGGTCTTTTTTTGCAACTATTTTAACGTTTAAAACCTTTTATCTAAAATAATTAGTTTAATTTCTGTCATATTTTACCTTTGTAGAGCAATGAACAAACTTGAGAAAATATACCTGCACACCGGAAGCAACCTTGGTCAAAAAGAAGAACATTTAGAGCGGGCAATGCAGCTGATTGATGAAAATATTGGACGCATCACAGCTCAATCTGATATTTATGAAACAGAAGCCTGGGGAAATAATGACCAACCCAATTTCGTCAATCAGGCTTTCGAAGTATTGACCTCACTCTCTCCTACTGAATTGATGAGTCAGATTTTAAAAATTGAAGCCAGTATGGGTCGAATAAGAAGCCAAAAATGGACAGCTAGAATAATCGATATTGATATTATATTTTATGGCGATCAAATTATAAAAACAGAAAACCTTGTAATTCCACACCCTTTTATGCACGAAAGAAATTTCGTACTAATTCCATTGTTGGAAATTGCCGAAGATTTTATTCACCCAGGACTAAGCCTGAGTATCAGAAAGTTAGTTGATCACTCTAAAGATCGGCTAAAAGTCAAAGCCTTTCAGATCAAATGAACAATCCCTTTCCATATAAACACATTGCCATTGAAGGTAATATCGGTGCGGGAAAGACCACTTTGTGCACAATGATCCAAGAGGATTTTAACTGCCGTTTGATTCTGGAGCAATTTGCTGACAATCCTTTTCTACCTTACTTTTACGAAAATCAAGAACGTTATGCTTTTCCGGTGGAGCTGTTTTTTATGACTGAGCGGCACAAGCAATTGCAGGAAAGTCTCACTCAACGGGATCTATTTCAACAACTCATCGTGACTGATTATTTTTTTATTAAAACGCTTCTATTTGCTAAGAATAATTTGAATAGTGAAGAATACAGGCTATTTCAACGCTTGTTCAATATACTGAATACGAGTTTTCCAAAACCAGAGTTGATTGTTTTTTTACATCGAACAGTTGAAAATTTGATGGAAAATATTCAAAGGCGAGGACGAAGCTACGAGCAGGATATTAAACCAAAGTATTTACTTGAAATCCAAAACACTTATTTTGAATATTTCAAATCCGAACAATCGGTGCCAATAATAATTATTGATGTCGAGCAGGTAAATTTTCAAAAAAACAGTAATCACTATGAACTGATCATTGATGCAATGAAGAGCAAATACCAACCAGGAATTCATTATATCAGTTTTGTAGGAGATTGAGTAAGTTGCCCGCAACTACGAACTTCAAACCACAAACTTCAAACTTTATCAATTCTGATTACGCGTCAATTTATCCAAAAACTCAATAACCATTTCGTCCAGATTAGCCGTGTCCTGCAATTCTCCCATCATGCCATACATTGCCGCAGAGCGCTTTCCACCTACCTTCGAATGCTTTGATGCAAAAGACTGAAACCTTCCCATCAGACTCTCTGGCAATATTTTTTTAATACCTTTTACCGCACTAACCTGGATCACTTTTGAGAGCTTATTTATAGACAATTGTTTGGCTTTTTGAACGGCAGAACCTAAATCTTTTACAAAATCATCAATCACATGCTCATGAGCCGGAGTAATCGTCAAATGCAGACTCGGCGGTAATTGTTGCCGGTCAATCGTCCAACCCAATATTCCAAGTTCATCGCCAACTTCGTAAATATCCAATTCATCTGACGCAACACAAAGAATTGTCATATCCGGATTTGATAATATCTTTAATTCAGGAAAAGCTTCGATGGCTTTTTTTATTTTATGCGCCGTTTCAATACAAATTTTGGCCTTTTCACAATAGCCTTCCATCCCAATAAACTGTAGTGCTGCCCAAGCAGCTGCAATGGAACCTCCGGGACGGGTACCTGCCATAGATGGTGATCCGTATATCCCACCAGACCATTGAGTGTAGGCATAAAACTGGAGCTTTCGCAATTCGGCATTTTTATATAAAACAATTGACGCTCCTTTTGCGGCGTAGCCGTATTTGTGAATATCCGCTGACATAGAAGTAACTCCTTCGACAGAAAAATCAAAATTTGGAATCGGATAATTCAATGCTTTTAAAAAAGGCAACATAAATCCTCCAACACATGAATCAACGTGACAAAGGATATTTCTTTTTTTTGCAATTGCAGCGATCGCTTCAACCGGGTCAACAACACCTTGAGGATAGGACGGTGCCGAAGCAACCAAGAGTACTGTGTTTTCAGTTATATTCCGTTCTATCTCAGCTGGAATAGCACGAAAATCTTCTCCAATTTCAACTACTTTAGCAGTCATTCCAAAGTAATAACATGCTTTGTGAAAAGCAGGATGAGCAGTTGCCGGAACTATAATTTCAGGGTTAGAGATTCCTGCTTTTTTGGCCCATTCTCTTGCTGTTTTTACCGCCATAAGAATGGATTCTGTCCCACCGCTGGTAATACTCCCCGTTACAGAATGATCCCCATTTAAGAGATCAGCAGTCATTTCAACCACTTCGGTTTCCATCTTTTGCAAACTTGGAAAAATGGAGGGATTCAATGCATTTTCTGAAAAGAATAGTTGATAAGCTTCTTTTATCATATCCAAGATCTCCTCTCCGGCAAAATAAACATAGCTGAAACTTCGGCCTTCTTTCCAATTTAAATCGCCAGCCTTCATGAGCTTCATTTCATTGATTAACGTGGCGCGGTCGGTTCCTTTTTTTGGAAAAGAAGCTCTTTGGTTTGGAGTGGATTTATTCATGACAATTCTAGGTTTTACATTTTAACATCAGAACACCTCCCTCAAATGCTCCAAACAAATTATTTACTTAGGTTGCTGCTATAAAGGGATCTTATCCCAACCAGCGCACAAAGTATGCCACAGCAATCCCAAGGTAGTTTCCAATTGCAAATCCTATCAAACCGGTAGCCATTCCTGAGAACACCAAAGACCTATTTTTGATCGCACTTGCAACCTGACCGATGAATACCGGCCCATAAATCGCAGCTGTCGAAGTAATTAATACAGTATCTGAATCTATCTTAAATATTTTTGAAAAAATCAAATGCAAAATTATTGTTGTACTCAAAACCATGGCGGTAAATCCGACGATCATTCCTCCATCTGCTGCCAGTCGTGAAAAATCAGCCATCATCCCTATCGCCACACAAAACATCAGCAACAAATACTCGCCCATTTCAAATGTACCTCTAATCTTTCGAATCCTTGGAGACATTGATGCAACAACACTAAACGTGGTCAACATTAATATCAGAAAAGCAACATTATCCAATGCCCCGAACAAAAACCAACTAATTCCAACTGAAGCTCCGATGATCAAAATTGTCAAACCGGTAGCTTGTAAAAAACCTTTCGCGGTTACGCCATTGTAAGGGGATTGGCTTGCATCATTTGCCTCAACATCGTTTTGACTATTTTTAAAGGCTGGTAAAAACTTGGAAAACAAACGATGTGCGACTGAAGTCAAGAAAATCAAATAAACACCGCCGCAAATAATATCCGCTGCATTTAACAACACAAATGTTTCCTCTTTAGCTTGTAATGCCATTCCAATGGCATTCATATTTGGCGTGCCGCCACTATAAACACCTACCAACATGCCAGACAATATCCAGCTTTGATCCACGCTGGTTTTGAAAAACAGCGCCATTACAACAGAAGCAACAATGCCGCTCGCAACACAAATTGAAAAAGAAACAATGGTGCTTTTAGCATGTTTTATCCATCCACGAATATCTGTTGAATATAATAAAAGAGGAATAGCCAACAAAATAGTCACTTCACTCACAGTCATTGAAAAAGATTCTTCGAAAGGAACCAATCCAAAATTTGCTACAATGATACCCGTTGCATAAGATAAAACAACAGGGCTAAGCCAATTTTCAATATCAAACCTTTTGACTAGTTTAATCCAAAGCAAAGGGCTTAAGAAAATCAACAATGCTTGTATTAACATTTTTTAATGTTTGGATGTCTAAATACTATTTGGTGTATTCAATCAATTACCAGTCCGTCTTTTATTTTATATATATTTTTTTATCGTAATCGACGAATACTCTACGGTCTTTTAGTGTTGGATGTTGCAAAAGCCAGTTAGCAAGTGGATTGACAATGGTTTGCTCAAGCATACGCTGAAGGGGCCTTGCGCCGTATCGTTCATCAAATCCAGATTTTGAGAGATATTTCACTACATTTTCAGAAAAATGAACATCCAATCCTCGTTTCACAAACCCCTCCCTTTTTTTAAGTTCTGACAATTCTTTGAGCGTGATAGAAAAAATGTCTTTTTGAGACAAACTATTAAATAGGACGATACCATCAATACGATTTACAAATTCAGGTCTAAAAAAGGAGTTAATTGCTGATAAGTAGGTCGCGTCTTTGTTTGTGCCATTTCCAAAGCCAATCGATTGGCGGTTGGAAGCCCCAAGGTTTGTGGTTAAAATAATAATTGTATTGCGGAAATTTGTGACCCGTCCAAAAGCATCTACCAAAATTCCTTCATCCAAAACAGTCAGCAACGCATCAAAAATCGAAGGAGCTGCTTTTTCAACCTCATCCAACAACAAAACTGAGAATGGACGCTCCCGAATGTCCTGAATCAATTTCCCCGTTTCCTGACCTGAGCCGATAAAGCGGCTAATCTGTCCGGAATACTGAAACTCGCTCATATCAATTCCGATCAATGGAGATTGTTTTTGACCTTTTCCAAAAAAGTAATCTGCAAGGGCTTTTGCGCTAGCCGTTTTGCCAACTCCGGTTGGTCCGGCAAATACCAGCGTTGTGATAGGTTTTCCAGGGTTATTTAATCCAGCTTTAAAAACCTTGACGATTTCGCATAACTTTTCAACAGCTTCTTCTTGTCCGATAATGCTGCTTAAAAAATGATCTTTAAGTTCTTTTTGATTTAGCAAAATATCATCTCGCAGGAAAAGCTCCGGCAAACCGGTTTGGTTTACAAAATTTTGAATAATGACTTCTTTTGTAATCACATTTTCTTCGTTCAATTCTGTTTCGTTCACGCACCTGCTCAAAAATTTGACTGCTTTACCTGGAAAACTTTCATAAGGGTAATACCTTAACAACAAGCGATAAGCCAGCGTCAAAGCATCCTGTGGAATCTGAATTTTCAGATTTTTACCAGAAAAGTCTGCAAACTTATTGAGTATGCTTTGAATCTTATCTTCCGAAAGTTCTTTAATTTTGATAATTTGAAAATTCTCAACAAAGCCAGGCAGCAGGCGCCGCATGCTTTCCAACTCTGGCTCCGTTACTTCACCAACGACCTGCAATTTGCCTTTTTGCAAAAAAGACAACAGAAATGAAGCGACGCTGTCTTCTGGCCCTTCCCCTCCTACCTGAAGCAATCGAATTATATCAACAATCCAGAGTGTGCCATTGGCTATTTGAAGTTCATCAATCAACGCTTCACAAGTCTCCTGCCATTCGCCAAGGTATTTAGCACTTGCCGTGATTCGTTGTGGCATGATCTGCCAAAAAGTGTTTTTGAGATTTAATTTCCTGGATTGATTACTAATTTTACGAATCGCCTGCATCAAAACAGCGCTTTTACCGACTCCGTGATTTCCTACAATCAATAGGTTTGATCTGGCATTAATGAGTTTGTCAACAACCTCTGCAACCTTGTCTTCCAGTTCCCAGGCAGCGTCGGGAAGCGCGCTGATGTTTTTACGCAAAGCTTTTGAAAAAGGATATTGAACCGTCAACCGGGAAAGCGTTTCAAATTTCGGTTGATAGCTTTTTCTTTTCTTTGAAAATTCCCGGTCATAATTCACTCGCAATGGAACAAGTTCCAGTTTTGGTGTATTGTACATTAAATGCCGATAAAGAGATGGGGGATCCAAACTACTTAATAGATCTGTAGCAAAATAGTGCACCAACGATCTGAATTGTTTTGCATCGTAATAAAAAAAGCTCTCTTCAAAAAGGGGCAAATGCGCTTCATAATCGCCCTCCCCTGTTTCTCCATAAACAACCGGAACAGGTATTTTTAGCACTTCAGCCAAAGGAAAAGAGCCCGTTCGCTCGCGATAAGTCGGGCGAATCTTTACTTCAACGATTTTTAGTTTGGGTTCAATGATTTCCGTAAATGGAAAATAGTCCGTTTTTTTATATTGCCTTTGCAAGTAATCAGTCACTGCCATTTTTATCGTTCTCAAATCCTTTTCCACAACCTGGTATTCTGTTCCAACCAGCACGCCAAGCATGGCGTCCTCATTGAGCCGATAATATAACAGCGGATAATTGATTGTTTTCATACAAATCAAATATAGGTTATTTCAATTTTCTTTCAGATTCAATTTTTCTATTTATTAAAGAAAAGTTAAAACAAAATGCTTTTACACCAAAAAAGGCATATCAGCCATCTTTCCTACATATCTCCTAATTCGAAATTGAAATTAACCATTTAGTATTGGTCAAAAATTAAGTTTCCTCTTTTAATTCAGAAATTGATTATTCGACCAATTCTTAACCTAAAAAAACTATCATGAAAAAAATTTTGGCAATTGCATTAGCTATGAGCATTATCGGTTCAGTAAACGCACACTTTTTACCAAAACCAAATACGACAAAAGCAAAAATACAAATTGCGCTTTTATTAGATACCAGCAACAGTATGGACGGGTTGATCGATCAAGCAAAATCCCAGCTTTGGAAAATGGTCAACGAACTGGCAACTTCGAAAAAAAATAATGAAACACCTGATATAGAACTTGCACTTTTTGAATACGGAAATAGCAGCCTCGCGGTTGAAGAAGGCTATATTCGGCAGGTGGTACCATTGACCACTGACCTTGACCTTGTTTCAGAAAAATTATTCGAATTAACGACCAACGGTGGTGATGAATATTGCGGTTGGGTAATCGAAAATGCTACACTTGGTCTTCAATGGACAACCAGCAATGATGACCTTAAAATCATCTTTATCGCAGGAAACGAACCGTTTAGCCAGGGCCCTAAAGATTTTCGAAAAACCTGCAAAGCAGCTATTTCAAAAGGGATCATCATCAATACCATTCATTGTGGCGGTTACCAGGAAGGCATCAATGGAAACTGGAAAGAGGGAGCCGATTTAACGGATGGAAAATACATGAATATTGACCAGGATGACAAAGTGGTACATATTCCAACGCCTTTTGATGATGATATTTTAAAACTCAATCAAGAATTAAATAAAACCTATATCGGGTTTGGTGGAGAAGGAAAAAAGAAAGCAGAACGACAAATGACTCAAGATGCCAACGCTGTAGCTTATGGCGCTGCCAATGCCAGAACTCGTGCTTCTTTTAAATCTAAGGCATCATACAATAACGCTGAATGGGATTTGGTAGATGCCGTGGAGGAGGATGAAGAAATTTTGAAGGAAGTTGACAAAAAAGACCTTCCCAAAGAAATGCAAAACATGAACACGAAAGAAAGAAAAGAGTATATCGATAAAAAGAGTAAAGAGCGTAGAGATATTCAGGAACAAATCAGGGTTCTTGACGAAAAAGCTAAAACTTATGTTGTGTCTAAGCAAAAAGAAAATGCTGAAAAACTAACCCTTGACAATGTGATGATCAATGCGGTTAGAGAGCAAGCAGCAAGCAAAGCTTATCAATTTGAAAATTGATCTCCAATTTATTTTGCAGTTGGGAATTTTAGTAAATTACGGCTGATAATCCCAACTGCAAAATCCTTTTTACAAATCGATAAAAACAAACTTATGCATTTCAAAAACTACCTGATTGTATCATTATTTTCTTTAATGGCTTTTTCTGTTCTAGCTCAAGATGGTGAAAAAGACTTTAACACCAAATCAATCTCCATTTTCAAAAACGGGAGCGCATTCTTTTTAAAATCCGGAAATGTAAAAACGCAGAACGGAAGCTACAAAATGACCGAAAACATACCTTCAGCATTGTTCGGAACGCTGTGGATCAATTCACCAAACGGAGAACTCAAACACATCAGCAGCTTTACCGATAAAGTAGAAATAACCAAACAAAACAGAGTCAAAACATTCGAAGAAATACTTGCAATGAACAAAGGGAAAAAAGTAAAATTACACATCGGAAAAGATGAAATTATTGAAGGCGAGGTGGAAGAAATTGAAAATTTAAAAGATACTTCAATAAATTCAAATTTCATTTATCCAAATAGTGTCATCACTTTCAAAACCAGCGATAAATGGCTGACCATCAACACTTCAGAGATCAGAAGGGTTGAATTTACAGAAAAGCCCAACCAAAGCTATGAATTTAAAAAAACGAATGACAAACCGATTGTGAAAATTGATTTTTCTACAGAAAAAGCTGAACAACCGCTGGATATGATGTATCTCGAAAACGGTTTAAGTTGGTCGCCAACCTACCTGATTGAATTGGTTGATGACAAAACTGCAAATTTAACTCTCCGCGCAGAGGTGGTAAACAATGCCGAAAATATCAATAATTCAGAAATCAATTTTGTGGTTGGTATTCCAAATTTCCGATTTGCCAACAAACTGTCTTCGTTGGTTGACTTCATCAATACTTTTACGCCCTCGCTTGACGAAAATCGATTTGCGAATTTTTCAAATGCGCAAACTTTGACTTATGGAATCGAAGCGGATCTTGATTTTCAACCAGGTTTTAGCTCTTCAGATAATCCCGTTGGTAGCGCACAGGAAGACCTTTTCTTTTACACTTTAAAAAATATTAGCCTAAAAAACGGAGGCCGTGGCCATTATCAGATTTTTAAAACGAAAATTGACATCGCTCATATTTATGAATGCAACCTGGAAACCAATAGCACTTCGTCCAATTATTATCAAAAAGATTACCTTTTTCAAGCTGAAAATAAAAACAAGGTTTTCCATTCAATTAAGTTGAACAATGAAACAAATTATCCGTGGACAACAGGAGCTGCAATGGTTGTAAAAGGTACCGAAATCGCTAAACCAATCAGCCAGGACCAACTCAACTACACCCCAATAAAAGGAAACTCATTTGTAAAACTGACTCAGGCTCCTGATGTGAAAGTCAAACACGCTGAAAAAGAAATTGAAAGACAAGATAAAGCAATGAAAAACCCTTCAGACAATCGCTATTTTTTTGATTTAATAACGGTTGAAGGTCAGGTAAAAATCAAGAATTATAAAGCTAAAAAAATCGACCTCAATATCCGCAGAACTATTATTGGTGAATTATTAAAAACCAGCACAGATTGGTTAAAATCTGATCAGGTTAACCGAACCGGTAGCCAAAATGACATAACAGATGTCTGTTGGGAAACTACTGTCGATTCTGGTGAAGAGCTGATTATAACTTACACCTACAAGGTTTATGTCCCTGATTGAAATTAAAAACTAAAACATTATCCAGAAAATCATTTTGTTATGAAAAACTTTTTCCTTCTGATCGCATTTTTTGCAACTACAATTGCTAGCGCCAATTCGCCTATTATTTTGATTGAAAATAGCGTTCAACCGGTCAATGCGGTGATAGGAGATCAGAGTTATTTTGAAACTTTTGATGAACTCCCTGACGCTACTATTGACGAGCAAACGCGCATTCGAACGCATCTGAAATACGTTGAAGCAATGCTTCGCCAAAATGATGATTCGCATTTGACAGACGAGCAGTGTGTTCAAAGAGAAAAGATGTTGGATTTACTCCATGAGTATTGGATAAATGGTGTTTTTCCGAAAAATGATAGTGGCTCTTCGGAGAGAAAACCGGTTTTTATTGATCAAAACAACAATGTTTGTGCTGTCGGTTATTTGGTTCAACAAACTGCTGGAAATGCTTTCGTAGAAAGTATTAATAAAAATTTTAAATATGCATACATTCCTGAAATTGAACATGATGGATTAAGTAATTGGGTTGCCCAATCAGGGCTTTCGCTTGACGAATGTGCGATGATACAACCAACTTACATTATTCCAGAACCTGAGCCTCGCCCAGTTCGAACAGATCTCTTTGCGATAGAACTTCGCTCCAATCAAGTCAACACCAAAATAACGGGACAATCTGCTACAACGAGTATGGATCAGATTTTTTATAATCCTTCAAACAATCAACTTCAGGGATATTACATTTTCCCAATTCCAAAGGGAGCCAGTATCGATCATTTCAGCATGTTTATCAATGGAAAGGAGACCGAAGGGGAATTGCTCGATGCAGACAAAGCAAGAAAAATCTATGAAGATATTGTTAGAAAAATGCAAGATCCGGCATTATTGGAATATTATAACAATGCGCTTTTTAGGGTAAGAATTTTTCCAATTCAACCTCGCTCCGAGCAACGCGTGAAACTCACTTACACGCAAACATTATCAAAAGAAAACGGCACGATCGAATACATTTTCCCTTTCAAACATCAAAGTAGCCAGGCCAAAACGATCGGACAGGCTAGCTTTAAAATTGATATTGAGGCAAATGAAAATATAAAAACGCTGTTTTGTCCAACGCATGAAGTAGAGATCATCCGAAATGGTGCAACTGCTGCAACAGTTGGGTTTGAAGGAAAAAACATTCAATCTCTTAGCGATTTCAAGCTCTATTACAATACCGACAATTCGAAAATCGGAGCGTCTTTGCTTTCTTACAACAACGAAGAGGAAGACGGTTATTTCTTTTTAAACGTTAGCCCCGGCTTTGCTGAAAACCAAAAAGCAATCAGCAAGGACATTACTTTTGTTTTGGATTGTTCAGGTTCAATGGCTGGCGAAAAGATGGATCAGGCTAAGAAAGCATTGCAATTTTGTATTGAAAATCTCAACGCAGCTGATCGTTTTAATATCGTCCGTTTTTCAACGGAATCAAATGGCCTTTTTGATGATCCGCAAAGTGCAAATAAAAATAACATTAATGAAGCTCGTAAATATATTGAATCGCTAAAACCCATCGGAGGAACCAATATCGATGAAGCATTGGCGATGGCTTTGAATTATAAAAAAGACCCGAATCGTCCTTATTTTGTTGTTTTTCTCACTGATGGTAAACCAACAATCGGAGAAACAAATATTGATGCTTTGTTAAAAAAGGTAGAGGGTTTCAACCCTGAAAACACGCGTATTTTTACATTTGGAATCGGAACAGAAATTAACACGCGTTTGCTGGACAAACTCACTGAAATGACCCAGGCTTACCGAACCTATGTTGCGCCTAATGAGGATATTGAGTTGAAAGTATCTGATTTTTATACCAAGATCGCTTCGCCGATTTTAACCGATTTGAAAATAGAATTTGATCGAAATGTATCCGTCGAACAGGTTTACCCAAAGCAATTGCAGGATTTGTTCAAAGGATCGACACTCACATTATTTGGGCGTTATAAAGGAAATGGAAAGGCAAAAGTTTTCGTAAGTGGAAAGGTGAATGGTAAAACTGAAAAGTATACTTACGATCTTAATTTTGAAAAAAACAACACCAAAAATGAATTCATTCCGTCGCTTTGGGGCTCACGCGCTGTTGGCTATCTTTTGGATCAAATCCGCTTGAATGGTGAAACCAAGGAACTAAAAGAGGAGGTCATTCGGCTTGCAAAAAAACATGGAATCATCACGCCCTACACCAGTTATTTGATTTTGGAGGATGAAATAGAATCGATCGGTATGCGCAGAATTGAACAGCGCGACGCGATTTTTTCAAACCGTACTCGAGATGCTACTGGTTTTTCAATATCTGAACAAAAGGCAAATTATGATCATAGCCAGGGACAAAGCGGAGCGCCTAGTATCGAAGCCAGTGAAGAAATACAGGAGTTGGGATATTCCGATAATGTCGCCAAGAGTCGCCAGAAAAAAGAGCATTTAAAATACAAAGACTACTCGGGAAATGACCAAAATTTAGCGGACGGAATCGTGAATATTCAAGGCAGAGCAGTTTATCAAAATGGCAATGAATGGGTTGATGCGAATGTCGCCTTGAATGATCAAAAAGGACTAAAAACGAATCGAATTAAATTCAACTCGGAGCAGTACTTCAAATTATTGAAAGAGCAACCTGAAAGCCTTGAATTTCTTGCCTTGGGACGAAATGTACGTTTTGTTTTAAACGAAACGGTTTATGAAGTTTTTGAGTAAAATAAAAAAAGAGTCATTCGTTATTGAAATGACTCTTTTTTTATCGTTAAAAGTTCTAAAACTTAGGACAATTCACTTTATAACGGCTTTGAGCCGGATGTGTATAAATCAAAGAAAGTTCAAAAGCCCCTCTCGAATTATTCGCGGTTTTTAATGACGAAGACGTGATGTCATAACTAATTCCAAGATTCCATCTTTCAACTTCAAGAATTGCTGAAACAATAAAAGATTCAACGTGCGAACCAGTAATCGTTTTTGTATCTCTCACCCAAACACCGGCCCGAATGGCAACTTCATACCAGTCATGATTGGTGTAACGAAAATTGCCTCCAAGAGTAGTTTCAAACGATGGCCCCTGCCCGGTAACCATAATAGCTGGCAGTAAACTCAATTCGTCTGTAAAAGGTATTTCTCCTCCTGCATGACCAAGCCATCGCATACTCATTTCTTCACTATCTGCAGCAAAGAAAGATACTTTTGGCGCATTCAAATGGTACAAAGCTCCACCTGCGTAAATACTGGTATTATCACCAAAAAGCGCATAATACATCAAACCGGCATTGAAATCCAAATAAACTTCAGTTTGTTGTGCATCTCCGGTAAAACCTGGTTCCTGATTAGAAACACCAGTATTGGGAGCGCCTGTATTAGGATCATATTGACTTGTGAACCACAATTTACTCCAATCGACACTATGCTGTCCGGCACCAAGCTGAGCACCGGCAATTAAGTATTGCGCATCGTTTCGGTATTTTCCACCAGCAACTTGTTTTAGGTATGAAAAATTTAAATGGCCACGATTGATTGAAAAATTTGAATCTCCAGCCTGATCTCTCATAACATCCACACCAAATCCAATAAAATCATCACCAACAATATGATATTTCATATCAAAAGATCCGGCTATTGTTCGAAAAGGTCTATTTCCAAGAACACTTGACCATTGATCCCGATAGTTCACATTTGCTCGCCAACGCCCTTCAAAGACTCCGGTCATTGCTGGGTTTAGGTGAATTGGCGCTGCATAAAACTGAGAAAACGTCGGGTCTTGAGCTTCCGCTTTTGCTGAAAATAAGATCTGCGCGAGTATAAAAAATCCAATAAGAAGGGTAAAATTTATTTTCATATTAGGTATTTTAAAATAAAATCGAATTCAATAATAAGTGATAATCTGCATTTTAAATACAATATTCTTAAAAAACTTTGCTATCCGGTTTACCTAAAACTATTTAATTCTAATTGTGAATAATGTCGAATCCAAAGAAATCGTCCAATTTTGCATCGAAATCAAAGATTTTTCACAAAATTCTCCGTTTCAATTGGACTATTCACAATTTGG
Source organism: Saprospiraceae bacterium (assembly GCA_965220465.1). GTDB lineage: Bacteria > Bacteroidota > Bacteroidia > Chitinophagales > Saprospiraceae > JAHDHW01. Next base: position 263,184 of record CBDCPZ010000021.1, read on the forward strand.
GTTATTTGAGCAAAGTCGTATTTCCTTTATAAATGTCTGTTAAACCGTCAATATATTCCGCTTCAAGGTACCAGACAAAAACTCCGGGATTCATGCTTACCCCATGAAAAGTACCATCCCAGCCTGCTTTAGGATCATTAATATCAAAATCTTTTGCTTCAAAAACCATCTCGCCCCATCGGTCATATACCCGGAAAACTTTAATAATAGTTCCTTCTTTTCCATGAACCATTAATACATCGTTGATTCCATCGTTGTTGGGTGAAAAACCTGTCGGAACATGTACCTGACGGTCTTTAATCACCCGGATGGTTATCTGGTCGGTATCTTCACAACCATTTTCATCCCTTCCATATAATTCATAAATGATCATATCCTGGGTAACGGACCATGGATTGTAACAAGTGGCTGCTCCCGATGCGCAATTTAAAGTGCCTTCATAAGGAGCTATCCATTCAAAGTAAATATTTCCTACACCATTAGTATGAAATGGATGCAGATGAACGCTATCACCCAGTGCAATCTCAATCAGGTCAGGACCTGCATCGACGATAAATTCAAGAGGGCTTTCCACTTCTGCAAAAGTTTGCCATTCACAACCATTGTTATCCATAACAAACACATCATATTCACCAGCAGACAGTCCAAATAAAAGATTGGAACTACTATAATTTACTTGATCGAGACTAAATTGGTAAGGCGGAGTCCCACCCTCCAGATCAACCGTAATAACGCCATCTCTATCTCCAAAACAACTAACATTTTCCACAAAAACTTCTGCCATAAGTGGAGGAGGTCCGTCAATAGAGCTACTGTCAACAAGTTCACAGCCATTGGCATCAGTGATCGTTATTTCGTAAACTCCGTTACTCAAATTATCAATTGTTTGAGAAGTGGCGCCATTTTCCCAGAAATAATTATAAACCGGTGATCCTCCCGAAACATTCGCGGTAAGCATGCCTTCACCAAAACCACTGCATTCATTATCAACTCTGTCAAAGGAAATGGTCATGGATGCAGGAGCATTTACCTCCGTTTGCCCAACGGCTGTGCAGCCATCTGTGTCTGTTACTGTTACAAAATAAACACCGGAAGGCAAATTGCTTGCAACCTGAGTAGTTTGGTTTCCTGTATTTGCGTCCCATTGAAAAGTAAAAACAGTATTGTCTCCTTGTACATCCAAAACTGATGCTTCTCCATCGTCAAAACCAAAACAACTGGCATCAAGCGCATCCATTGTCAAAACGATCTCCGAAGGTTGATGCAAAATAATGGATTCCAAACCGGTACACCCTTGTGCATCTGAGATTGTCACAATATAGATTATGTCTCCTATCAGATTATTAATTATCTGCGTTGTTTGAGTTGGGTTTGTATTCCATTGATAATTATAATTATTTGGATCGCCCATTCCTACGCCTCCTGAAACCATGTCGATTACCAATTGACCGTCAGGTATATTAAAACAACTTGGTTCCACTTCTGAAATATTAGCTACAATCGGTTCCAGCTCCGAAATGTTGATCAAATCAACAACTTCACATCCTAATTGATCCGTAACTGTTACGAGATATGCCGAAGCATTCAAACCTGTTGCAATATTTGTGGTTGATCCGCTGCTCCATTCGTAAGTATAATTACCATTTCCACCAATTGCAGAAACCTCAGCTGTATTTTCCATTGCTCCACTACAACCAATATAAGTTTGTGTAGCTGTCGGCGTAATCGCAGAACTTGGTTGTCCAATATTCGTGGTTGCTGTTGTAGAACAGCCATTCACATCGGTTACCGTCACCAAATATATTCCGACAATCAAATCGCTGGCTGTTTCGGTAGTTTGGCTATTAAAATCACTCCATAAATAGGTGTAAGGAGCTGTACCTCCATTCGGTATCGCGGTAGCAGAACCATCACTTCCTCCATAACAAACTACATCTGTTAAACTAATTGTCGCGGTTAATATCTCCGGTTGTGTAACTTCAATTGAACCTTCGATCGTACATCCATTCCCGTCGGTAACAATTACATTATAATTTCCAGCATCCAACAAAACTGCAGGATTTCCGACTTGAATTAATGGATCATCCCAAAGGTAGGTATAAGTTCCAAGGCCGGTACCACCACTAACATCGATTATTGCTTCACCACTATTTTCACCAAAACACCCTGCCGGAGTTTCAACGATTGAGTTGATAATTAGAGCATTTGGAGTGGTTACGTCAACACAATTGACAGCTGTACAATTATTACTATCTGTAACAGTTACACAATAATTACCGGTTGATAAATTATTCGCAGTAGCTGTATTTTGAGCATTTCCATCACTCCACAGATAAGCATAATTTCCAACACCGCCGCCAGCCATAACAGAAGCTGTTCCGTCGGGAGTATTTACACAAGAGGTAAGCGTACTACTTAATTGTAAAAGTATGGGTGTAGGTTCAAAAATAGCATCACTCTCGGATATTTCACAACCGTTTTGATCGGTAACCGTTACTTCGTAAGTTCCAACACAAAGGTTAGTTGCTGTATTGGTAAAAACAACGGGAGACGTATTCCAAACATAATTTAAAGTTCCTGTTCCCCCGCTTGCAATTGCAGTTGCTTGCCCGTCGCAACCCGAATTGCAGGACACAGAATCCATTTGCAAAGCCAAAATAATAGTATCGGGAGCATTTAAAACAAAATTAAAAGTATCGATACAACCTTCATTATCTGTTGCAACGACTACGTGGGAACCCGGTGAAATATTTGAAAAATCCGGGCCTTGAGGAATTCCATTATCCAAAGAATAGGTTACCGGATCTTCTCCATTTACATATGATAAAGTTATTGAGCCATCAGAAGTATTCCAGCAAGTTGGGTCAGAAATTACCGCATCAAGTACCAAAGCACACTCCAAATAAATACATTGAACAGAGGCAATTTCAGATGGACAATTTGCATTATTCGAAACCGCCTGAACCAAAATATTTACAACATCATTAAGGACTAACCCTGAAACAGTATGCGAAAGCACTCCATTTGCAGGAATCCAGGTCGTTCCACCATCAAGACTGATAACGTAATCTACAGCTCCAGGAACCGCAAGCCAGTCCACTGTAAGTTCACCATTACCTTGATTTCCACAAGTTAATGTTGGCGCTGCAAAAGCACTGAAAACTTCTATAAACAGCGTATCTGTATTTGCACATCCATAAACATCAACTGTATTTAAAACATACTCTGTTGAAACCGAGGGCGTTGCCACAGGAGTAGCACAATTATTACAAGACAAATCAATAGAAGGTGACCAGAAATAATTTACTTCGTTGGTAGTAACAAAAGTGATGGACCAATCCAGAAAAGTGCCTCCAAAGCCGTTTTGGTCATCAGCAATCTCTAAAGTCCATGTTCCGTTGATATTGCTACCATTCAAATCAGTCCAAACTCCTTCCGGTTGAAAATCTCCAGTAAATGGAGCAACTCCTGAAGTAATTGGTGTAGCAGCTATCGGAGTAAAACAAGTGTTCGTATAATTGTCTCCTCCCCCTCCGTTATCGGTAGACAATTCCATTATTGTACCGTTTGGAGCTTTAAGACGAAGCTCTACATCTGCATCATAAGCATGTTCAAGATTCACACAAACCGAAACAATTTGAGTTGTTGCGTCTGTTAACAAAGCAGGATTTATATAAGAAATGTCAATACTCGATTCTAAAGGATTTCCAGGAGGATATTCGTTAGCATCAAATTCTATATTTGTAAAGGCTTCAAAAGTAATATCCTGGTCATCAAGACTGCTGATTGGTGATGCGTCGTAGCTGGCAGATTCTCCATTACAAAGGCTGGTATCCTGTAATTCAGGCAAAACAATATCACAAGTATAACAATTTGGATGCGTTGGTGGTAAAACTTCGATCACTATTGTTGTGTCACTAACGCAGCCAAATTCATCAGTTATCTGAAAAGTATAATTTGGTGTTCCTGCATTTTGCGGAGAAGCAACGATGGAATCCTGTGAAAAATAAACTATAGAAGCATTATTGTTCCAGGTATAATCAACGATCTGAGGGCTAAAAGTCTCAATATTTGGGTAAAGAGATGCGTCAAACTCAATACTCCATTCGAAGATCCAACCATTATCAATTCCCCAAAGATCCTGAACAGTGATGGTCCATTCTCCATTGAGTGGACAACCCAAAAAATCAGTCAATGGCTCATATGTTTCATAATCCTGAGAGGGCAAAGTCTGAGGATCAAAAGTTTGAATATATTCTGTCCATGTTCCATTTGTCGAGCTTGGTGTCCAGCAATAATCATAGCCTACACCTTGTATTGGAGGATCAAAGCCTTCGTCTAGTTCATAGGGAATACCTAAGAACGTTTCATTACCAATAAATTCCTGATTTTGAAGAATTACAGTGGTTCCATCCGGGCAGGTAAGATAAATTTGCAGATCAAAAATCCACGAATGTTCCATATTTACACAAATCCCAATTAAATCATTAATATTCGTTAAAACCTGTCCTGGTGAAAAGTCCGAAAACATAATACTTGTTGAATAGGTCGCTCCCGTCCCATCAGGCAATGGCAAAGAATCTGAACGAACACCAGCTGTCTGAAAGGAGCCTTGTGTCGGAACTACGGAAACTTCAAAGGCTGTATCAATAGCACTGACTGCTGCTGACAATGACAAAGTATCACCTGCGCAGATTTCAGCTGGGATATCGCCTGCCAGTTCAAAATCCGGATAGGTAGAAACCCTGACTCGTTGGCTTATAAAATTAGTATTTTTACAACCAAACTGATCCTCAATAGTCAACTGAATAATATATCCTCCAGGCTCATCATAAATATGCGATGTGTTAGGTCCAACTGCAAAATTCCCATCACCAAAATCCCATGTAAAACTGGATGTAAAATCAGAGTGATCATAAACGATTCCATCCTGAGGATAGATTCCCGTTCCTGTTAAAAATACGCGCTCGCCTGGGCAAATATCAATATAACCCGTATCAGGTGGATTCACAGCAGGAGTAGTACTTACCAACTCCGCCTGAATAAGCTGACAAGAAGGAATACAATTAATATCAGCGCTCCATCCGGCACTTTCTCCAGAACCATCAGAATTAAAAGTAAGCGTAAGGCAACCGGTTGGATTTGCAGCCGTGGCTTGAACAATAAAAGGAGCTCCGGGAGTGAAATCACTTGCACACATCAGAGAAGGAGATCCCGCGTCGGGTCCATCAAAAAAACAAAGCTCATCTCCTCCCATTAAATTAACTCCAGAAAAAACTAGTTGAATGTGTGTTCCGGTAGACATATCAGAACATATCGTTGTGGTAAAATTTTCATTTGAACCATAATTACCGTTACCTCCGCCACTATCCAGAAAAAAACCACTACAATCAGTAATTGGAGTACCATCCATTGAATAGTTTTGGGCAAAAAGAGAAATGTTAAAGGTCAGGAAACAGAATAGGAGTAAATTTTTTCCCATGCTAAAGGTTTTGGATAAATTGTTATAAAAACTAGTCTGGTAAAAAAAGGTAAAATGCTGAAATAGCTTTTTTGCCTTTTATACAATGGATGTCCGAAATTAAAATCTTAAAAAAAATGAAATCGTATAGGAGGTATCCTATCGGGAAGCAACATAAAATTACTTTTAAATCGCCTATTTTACAAATTATTAAAAGCAATCACCTCCGCGCTTTAAAATTTCATTTTTCTCCTAAATATTTTTTTAATGATTTTGTAAAGTCTTTTCCAGCATGATAAACCAACATTTTATCAGTATCGTCTATTTTGTAAATAATCGGTTTATCCCAATCTCTTTGTAATTTTTGTTCTTTTTCAAGTAATAAAATATTAATATTTTTTAAATCTGCAATTGTAACTGATGGATAGTCTGCCTGCTTTTCTATTACTTCATCGGCGATTAAAAATGCGTTGTCGAGATAAAAATTCCACCTTTTAATTAAAAATGGATTTTCATTCACCAAGCCATCAACGTATTCTCTTTCGTAGACTTCGTACAATCTATCATCAGGAATGACAGTTTCATGAGCATCTTGTGCAACCGAAAAAAGTGAGACAAATAAAAAGAAGAACATCAACCAATTTTTCATTTTAAATCAATCTTTAATGATTTTGCAAATTAATCTTTTTTAAAAAAACCAAAGCTTTATCTTGCTGCGGTTTTTATAAAACATTTACTTTAAATCCTGTGTTGAATACCAACAAAATCAGGATTAAACAGTATACTAAAAGTCACAGGATTTTTGAACGGGAATTTCTCAGAATAGACAAAAAGAAACGTATGCTTAAAATTGTTTCTGTGCTAATCGTTTTAATTGCATTGTACTTTGGATTGATCTTGTTGCTTTATTTAAAGCAGAAAGATTTTATCTTTTATCCGACTAAATTAAGCCAAAATTACAAATTTTCACAATTTACAAATTTTGAGGAATTATATTTCGCTGAAAATGAAGCGACCATCCACGCAATTCATTTCAAAACGGAAAATCCTAAAGGAATAGTATTGTACTTTCATGGAAATGCGGGAGCAATTGACAAATGGGGGTATGCAGCTTCAGATTTTACGAGTCGAAATTATGAAGTTATCATGCAAGATTTCCGTTCTTATGGTAAAAGTACCGGCACGCTCAGCGAAGAAAACATGAATGCAGATGCACTTATGATTTATAATAAATTAATCGAAAAATATTCTCCTTCAAAAATTATAATTTTCGGCAGATCACTTGGCTCCGGTGTCACTTGTGAGCTTGCAACAAAAGTTGATTCGAAGCTTGTCATACTTGAAACTCCATATTCGAGTATCGACGCTGTAGCAAAACAAGGCTTTTTCTTTCTTCCCGTTTCCAGATTATTGAAATTTCATTTTTATAATGATCAGAAAATTAAAAAGCTAAAAGCCCCTGTTCATATAATTCATGGAACAAAAGACGAACTTATCCCTTATGCTCAAGCAGCCAGGCTAACCGAAATCTATGGCGACCAATCAATATTGACAACGATTGAAGGAGGGGGTCATAACAATCTAAGCTCTTTTGACTTATATCAAAAAACATTGGATGAGCTATTGAAATAGATAAAGTGGTAAAATAATAATCGTAATTTTTTAAAAAATCAACCCTTTTTACCTCTTAACTTCCTCCCCTTCTAACCTTTTAAAAAGCAAAAGAGCCACAACTTTTTGCAGCCCCTTCGCCTGAATTTGGGATGTCCCCTTATCTTGTCTTTATAAAATTATGGAGTGCTGCCGCTTGCACAAATGCTTTTAATGGTCTCATAAGTTGCTTCTGCGCCAAAACGGCTGGCATTCATTTTTATCTTTGCATCGACTGTAAATCCTTTGTAATTTCCAGAAACTCCTGCTTCGATCTCGATGTCTGAAAATCCTGTAGCTACATAAGTCACCACAATAAACTTGATACATTCTTCAGCAGGAAAATTATTTTCATACCTACATTCACAATCAGGCTTCGGATTACACCATTGTAATTCACCTTTTGTAGTTTGTTGCTCCCAACCAGCACAATTTGAGATAGCTTTTGTGATTTCGATATGTGGCCCCGGATCAACGATGAGACAGTTACCCGGATCAGTTGCGATGTGGACATTAAATTCAACTTCCACACAGGTACTACCAAAACCATTTTTTACATTTCTTGTAAATGGTCCCCATCCCCAACCTCGATGCATAGGATTTGGTATTTCTACCTCTGAGATGCCATTGTAGTGCAGAATGGGTTCAAACTTTGGGTTGCCTTTTGGTCCCATCACACCAAGTGTGTAAAATAATTCACCGTTTACTCCAGTCCATTCCGCTTTGACGATATAATCACCCAATGCAATTAATCCGTCGTCGATCAGGCCACGGGCGGCATCATCTTTTGCAGCATCAGTCAGTTCGACTCCATCTTTTACTTTGTTGTAAACCACTAATCCGGTTGAGTCTGTTTTAATAAAAACCATTTCATCGACAACCTCTCTGGCTGTCTTTTCGAGGTTTTGAATTCCATTTGAGTTTTCAATGGTGATATCATCCAAAATGACCGGAAGACTGGAAGCGTCCACAAACTTTTTAGCCAACAAGATGAATTCAGAAGTTTCGGGAATTACGGCAACAGTGTTATTGTTATCCTTTTTACAACCAAAAGCAATGAAAATAAGTAACAAGCACGTTGCAACTAATGGTAAACTTTGGTGATTCAATTGGAAAAAAATGTTTCGTATAAAATTAATTGAAGCTCTCATGATTTGAAATTTTAGATTGTTTAAAAATTACAGCTTTGAAGCTGCCTGTATTAAAAATTGCGCGATTTCTAATACAAGTTTAATCTAAAATGACCCGAGTACTCAAGTACATTTTATCGGAAAAATCATAAAGAAAAATAGAAGGAATATCGCATTTAAGGGAAGGTTTCAAGCAACAATAAACCAACCAATAAACTGAATATCAACCACTTAAGCCATAAAAACTATTTTGTACACGAAAATCCTGTTTTTTGAAAAATCTGCTTAAAGGAAAAGCACTTTTTTTGTTAAAACGCCTTTATTAGTATGGATTTTGGCGAAATAAATTCCGCGAGGAAGGTTTTCAATATTGATTTGGTGTTGACGCTGCCCAGGGATTTTTTTGAAAAATACCATTTGTCCAAGCTGATTATAAATGATAATATCCTCAAAAATTAAATGGTCAGATTCAATAGTAATTTGATTATGAGCCGGATTAGGAAAAAGTCGGATTTCATTTTCCAATATTACTTCTTTTACCCTAACAGTCGAGGTGTCCACCAAAACGATAGTATCTGAAAATGTTCCAATATCCAAAACACGTTCTTGGTTATTAATTAACAATACATCAGTGAACGTAAATGCAAACCCCCTTTCCACACTTCTAATAATCTGATCTTCTACAATGAATCTAACATTTGCAACTATCCGATTTCCATTAATTACATTTTGTCCCCTACCTGCAGCCCCCATTTCGATTCTTCCTTCCTGCGGTAAACGATAAAAACTGATAAAATTGCTGGCAGCCGAAACAAACATGAGGTCATCAGCAAGCGTATCCGGGAAAATAACGGTCAAAGAATCTTTTACCAAAGCAGCATCATATTCCAGTCCGAAGGCAATGCCCAAACCTGGTTCAATATCACCAGGCCCCGGAAAAGTCAAATTAATTTGAGCAAAAAAAGTATCAGAGACCATTGCTGTATCCATACTAAATGAAATGCTTAATTCCGGAACATTGGTGGTGAATAGTGTATCTGGAAGGTTATAAGGCATTGGTGGTGGATTGGCCTGGTTTTGCATTTGGTCATAATTAACAGCAATAGCTTCAACATCCATTGAATCCACAATTCCATTGCCGTCGCAATCAATAAAACCAAACTCTACGTTACTAAAAGGTAAAATTTGTCCCCATTGGAAAAATTCCTGCGGCATCCAGTTTATATTTTGAATTTCTCTGGGTGGGCCTTGTGAATTATAAGCCAAGCCAATCGGCAAAACATCATAATAGTTGGCAATGCCATCATTGTTGGTATCGCCCGGAAACATCATGAGTTGAGCATTGATAAAAGTATAAAAAAGCAGGAATGGAAGAATAATAATTCGGTTCATTGGAGATAATTTTATAAATTGTTCGAAAGAAAATTTAATGCAAAACAGCAAACTCATTGAGTTATTAAGAAGTCTTCCTAAAAGAAAACTTAGCCGTTTTCAGGATTTCATCCGCTCTCCCTATTTTAATAAAAATACGGATATTATTTCGTTTTATGAATTTTTAGAAAAATATAGTCCTTCTTATACTCACAAAAGCCTGGACAAAAAAAATGTCATTTCGAAAGTAAAAACGAACAAAGCACTCAATGAAAAATCCTTGGCTTATTTGATGAATAATCTTTTAAACCTAATCGAACAATTTTTAAGCATTGAAAATCTAAAAGAAGATGAATTGCAAACTCAGCAATATTTAATTCAATCTTACCAGGAATATCATTTGGCTAATAATGCTCATAAAATACTGGAAAAAGCTAAAAAGCAATTGGTACTTTCTCCTTTTCAAAATGCTGATTATTTTTTTAATTCTTATCAATTGGCAAAAACGGCTTATGAACAAACGAGTAGAAATCGAAGGGATTTCAATGAAGAATTACAAATTGCAGCAAATGAATTGGACATTTATTTTCTAGTTGACAAATTACGTTATTGCTGTGAAATGCTCAATTTGGAGAATATCGTAAATGTAAAATATGATTTACAACTTGGGAGCGAAATTATTAATTTTCTACACGATCATCCTTTGGTAAAAACTCCTGCCGTATCTGTATATTTTAATATTCTAATTATGCTTAGGGGTGGTGTTGATAAAGAACATTTTCAAAAGGTAAAATTACTGTTGAGTCAACATAGAAATATATTTAGCCCAGAAGAACTAAAGAATCTCTATACCAGTATTTTGAATTATTGTACTCGACAAATCAACCGTTACAACGACCAACAATATTTACTAGAATATCTTGAAATTAACAAAGTGCTTTTGGAGAATAAAATGTTATTTGATAAGGGAATATTATCTCCCTGGAGGTATTCCAATTTGGTCAACGTTGGTTTGAAAACCAAGCAGATAGAATGGACGAAATCCTTTATTGAAAATTATAAAGATAAGCTTCCGGAGGATTATGCGGAAAACATGTATTCCTATTGTCTTGGTTTGTTTTATTATTATCAAAAAGAATATTCAAAAGCTCAGACTTTAGCTTTCCTAACAGAAAGCAAGGACATTTTACTTAATATCCTGAATCGGAGTTTGTTAATTAAAATATATTTCGAAACCGAACAAATCGAACTGCTGCTTTTTTATCTGGAAGCGAATCGGGTTTTTCTGTTGCGAAATAAATTGATCGATCCAAAACTCAAAAAACAAATGCAGCGTTTTCTTGACTTTACCAAAAAGCTTGCAAAAATTGAGGCCTATGAATTTGACAAATTGCAGCCGTTAAAAGACAGCTTACCTCCGGCCACAGAAGTAATGCACAGAGATTGGGTCTTGGAACAAATAGATCATAAAATTGAGCAATTTAAATGAAAAATAATTTCCAGAAAACTGGCTATCTGGCTTTGACACTTCTTGTAATTTGGGTGTGTTTGAGTTACTTTGGAAGCTATTATTCTACCAGAACGCGCCATTGTGTAATTCCTCCAGCGACTGACTTTTTTGACCAAAGGACTGAAAATGTTTCTATTAAAACAGCGGATGAAGTAGAAATTAAAGCCTGGTGGATTCCAAATCAGGACACTTCCAAAGCGGTTATACTTTTAAATGGAATTGGAGCGAACAGAACCGGTATGACCGAGCGAGCCAAAATATATTTTAACCTCGGATATAATGTATTGCTTCCCGATCTCCGAGGAACGGGCGAAAGCGGTGGGCAATTGATTTCCTTTGGTTGGCAGGAGCGTTTGGATTTGGCAGCTTGCTATCAATTTTTGGAAGAATTAGGCTTTAAAGAAATTGGTGTTCATGGCAATTCTCTCGGTGCAGCAACCATAGCTTATAGTTTGCCAGACGACCCAACGTTTAGTTTTATTGTTATGGAATCGGTTTATGACAATATAGAAAACGCACTCAACAATCGTTTGAAATCATATCATATTCCACCGCTATTTTGTGCTGCGATGACCACTATTACTGAAATTCGTATCGATGCAAAAATAGAAGAATTAAGGCCTGAAGATTATGTTTCAATGATTAATGCGCCCGTTTTAATACTTGCTGGCGACAGCGAACAAAAAGTTAAAAAAAGCGAAACGGAGAAGATTTTTTCAAAAGTTGGATCTTCCAAAAAACAATTGCATTTTTTCAAAGGAGCAAAACACGAAAACTTTCTAAATCGATATCAGGTAGAATATACTCAATTGTTAAAATCGTGGATTGTTCAATTATAATCCGTTGATTCAAAAACCTAGACAGGAAATTGTTTGTTTAGATTTAAGAGTATGTCAAGAAAACACATTAAATAAAGTTAAAATATTAAGAGTCTGTCAAATTTATATATTGATAATCAATATTTGAGTATTCCATATAAAATAATTCGTAAGGCAAAGTGACATTATACCCAAATTAAATTAAATTTTATCTCATAAATACTTTGATAAAAGTTGTAAAAGTTTTAAATTTCCCAAATAATACTAACTTATCATACTATTTCACTAATCCATAAAAAGTTATTCATTTATGAACATTACCTTCGATGAACTACGCAAAATTAAGCACAGCTTACCTACAGGAAGTGTTGAACGCATCGCTAATGAACTAAACCTAGAAGCCCAGACAGTACGTAATTACTTTGGGGCAATGAAGTACTCAGAAGATGGTCAAATCATTGGGAAGCATATTCAACCTGGACCAAACGGTGGCTACGTCAGTTTGAAGGATACAAGTATTTTGGATCTCGCAAAGAAAATCATTGCAGAGAGCCGAGCTCAAGGCGTAAGCTGAGAGTTAAAAAAAGGGAAACAATAACTTTATTGTTTCCCTTTTTTTATAGAACCTATTACCCATTAAGAATATTCACGAAAGTGAATTGGTTCTACCTTCCTTAAGACTAAAAAAACTGTGGTCTGTCTTTGATAGACCACAGTTTTTTTTTCGATAATAGACTCATTTTATTGATGCATCCTTTCTTTTTCTAATGCTTTGTTTTTCGCATTTGTAGCTTGAATGATGTGGCGCTTTTCATGAGCGATTAAAAACTGAAAACAATCTCCCGCATTAATTTTAACAAGCTTAAAAAATTCAACCGGAATTTTTACTTTGTTTAGATTAATCGATTTTGCTTCCTTCAAAAGCTTTAGCAATTTTGTTTGATTGTCTTGAAATCTTTTCACAACATTCGCTTCTAATTGGCTATTTGAAGGATTGAGGTGTTTTAAAGTCTTTTGCTTTTTGACGTTTGCCGGGTCAATTGATTTGATCGAAAATTTTCCAAACCAGGTTGATTTAGCTTCTCTTTTTAAATTTTCCGAATCTTTCCTGGCTTGATTGATCTGCATTTCAATCGCTGGTAAATAATACGCTGAATAAATATTCAAGTGCTCCAAACATTCTGCGATGCTCCAGCTTTCTGCATTTTCTTTCCAGTTAAGAATTTCAAGAGGAATTTTTTCAAATTGATTGAGTACATCATTTTGAATAGTTTCAACCTCTTTCGAGAGATTATTTAAAAGCATTTCTGATTGCATAGTTTTCTGTTTTGTTAAAACAAAATTAAAGTTATCCTTTTACAATCAAATTGATTTAAATCAAGAAATTTAACCGGCTTTTCGTTTGAGGAGATGTTTTCGCTTAACCCGACTGAGGGTTTCAGGTTTCATCCCAAGGTAAGACGCGATATATTTTTGAGGAACTAATTGAAATAAATGCGGGCTACGTTTCCAAAGTCTTTCATATCTCTCTTCGGGAGTAAAAGTAAGCATTTCGGTTTCTCTTTTTATCTTGCCCAACAAAGCCTCTTCTGTAAACATTCGCCAGCATTTTTCCATATTCCTGCTTGAATCTAGAAACGCATAAAAGTCGTCGCGATTGATCCCGAGTAATTTTAAATCGGTCAATGCTTGTATATAATATTCGGAAGGTTGATTGCTAATAAAAGATGGATAAGAACAAATAACAGTGTCATTATAAGAAAATCCAATACAAATTTCCTCGCCATCATGAAGGTAAAATATGCGCATTACGCCTTCGATGACGTAGAATAGATATTGTCCGATTTCCCCTTCTTTTGATAAAAAATCGTTTTTAGCCACGTGTTTTTCGAAAGACCATTTTGCTTCAATATGTGAAAGTTCAGCTTCGCTAAAAGCGACTTTTTCTAATAATAGTTTTCTGATTTTTTCCATGAAAGCAGAAAATCTTTTTACATTTTTAAATAAAAATCACCGGTAAGATCGATATAATCCTCTGTATAATTATTTCGCTCTTCATATTGAATAACAAGGTTATTTTTTATCAAGGGCTGAGGATTTTTTTCGAATTGAAGCAAAACGCGCTCTACGGACAAATTGTGCTTTGGCATGACTTCGGTGATCTTGGTGCAATACAAACGATAATTTTGCGCTCGTTCCTGAAACCGAAGCCCTTCCATAGTAGGAAGGATTACACTGAACTTACCATTTTCAGTTAACAAACTTCTTGCAGCTGCGAGTAAATCACCATTTGGCAACTTAACGGTATGCCTCACTAGATTGCGATTTTCGCTATTTGAAAAAGTGCCTCCCGAAAAAAAAGGTGGATTTGAAACAATCAGATCATATTTTTTAGTCGTATTTTTTGAATAATTTTGAATGGCATCCTCAATGGCATTCACCCGATCTGACCATGGAGAAGCCTGCATATTTTTTGAAGCCTGTTGACAAGCATCCGGGTCAATTTCAACTGCATCGATTAATGCGATTGGCGAGCGCTGTGCAATCATTAGTGCAATTAAACCGGTTCCTGTTCCAATATCCAATATATTCGAAGCACCATTAACATCAGCCCAGGCCCCGAGCAAAACCCCATCTGTTCCGACTTTCATACTACAGCGATCCTGTTTGATAGAAAACTGTTTAAAATGAAAGGGTACAGATTTTTTTTTGACTATCATAATTATTTGTTTTTGAGATTGCAAAGCTAACCAAAACGATTGATAAAAAGTTTAAAGTTTTAAAAATGTTGTTTATCCAAAAAGGAACAGATCAAAATAAATTTTTATATAAAATCAAACGATTTATCAATGCATTTCTATTAGCCAATCCATGCTATTTTTATATCTTACCAATCAATTTTTTATAACCTTCTAGATAAAATTGACATGAAATTTTCTTATAAATGCCCAAAATGTAGCTCAGACGCAGTACTTGAAATTGTTGGTTCAAATATGAATCAGCATACCAAAATCCCTTTGACCAAATGGAGCTTAAAGAACGCAGTTTTAGATCGCTACATTTGTTCCGATTGCGGATATACAGAGGAATATGTCCAGTTAAGTCCAAATTTTAAAAAATGGGCTGTAAAGAATTTAGGAAATCAAAATAGAAAATTTGATGATTTTGTCTGATTAAGTCCGTAAACAGTTTATTTTATTTACTACTTTCAGTCATGAGAAAAAATATTCCTCTTTTATTCTTCTTACTTCTTTTGTTTTTAATTACAGCCGCTTTTTTTGGCTTGATAAAAGACTATCTTCTTGCCTGTTTTTGGGCAATTCTGTTGGCAATTCTTTTTTATTCTACCTATTTAAAATTTAAAAAACGCTTCAAAGAAAGAGAAAACCTAGCCGCCGGAACAACAGTTCTTGTCATCGTTTTACTAGTAGTAATCCCTATTTTAATTGTAGGAACGCTGGTTGTTAATGAAAGCATTATTTTCTTTAAATCAGTTGAATCGGGTGAATCGAATTTAATACAAAGACTTGATTCCTTACAAGAAAGAATTCCTGTCGCCAAAGATCTATTGGAAGAGTATGGTATCGAATTTGAAGAAACAAAAAATTCTTTTTGGAAATCGGCTGTTCAATTAGGAAAAAACCTGGCTTACGGAGCAATGGGAGTCACGCAAAACATGTTTGGATTTTTTGTTGAGTTTTTTGTGATGCTTTATGTTTTATTTTTCTTTTTAAAAGATGGAGAGAAAACAGTCGAAAAACTCGTCCGTGTTCTCCCTTTGGGCGACAAACAAGAATGGAGGTTAATTCATCGATTTGCAGGGGTTGCCCGCGCTACGGTAAAAGGGAGCCTTGTAGTTGCCAGCATTCAGGGGGCTTTGGGTGGAATACTTTTTTGGGCCGTCGGAATTCCCGGAGCAGTTATCTGGGGGGTCATTATGACCATTCTTTCTTTGCTACCGGTTGGAAGTGGGTTAATATGGGGACCTGCAGCGATTATTTTGATGATACAAGGTGAGTATGTTACCGGGATTATTATCCTGGCTTTTGGAGGCTTAGTGATTGGACTGGTCGATAATATCCTTCGCCCGATACTCGTAGGGCGGGATGCTAAAATGCCTGATTATTTGATATTACTTTCCACGCTTGGCGGATTGACCTGGTTTGGCCTTTCCGGTTTTGTGATAGGGCCAATCATTGCTGCATTTTTTATTACTTGCTGGCAAATGTTAAATGATGTTCATATTGAAGAAAAGCGAAAAAACTGGAGACGGTAAAGAAATTTTTATCATGCAAAAGTCAAAATTATTTTTATTACAAAATTCCTTGTTTGTAATCGCTTTATTTTTTGTGAATTGTAAATCTTTGGATCGTTTTCAAAATTCAGAACAAAATATAAACATCCTAAAAAATAAAATTGAGCTCCTGGCTAAATACCAAAATGATGGAAATAGAGAAGGACTTGAATCCGTTTATTCTGCTGACTATGAAGGCCTCTTTCCTATCACTAAATTTTCAAGCAAAAAGGAACTAATCAATATTCTTGTTGAAAACCAAAGAAAGCAACAGCTCAAAATTGAATACGAAATGATTGAAATTTCTACATCTGCAACACTGGCTTATGCTTTGTTAGATTGGAAAGTTTTTGAAAAAACAGGAACTTCAGAAGAGCAGTTGTTGTATAATAAAAAACATCTCCAAATCTGGGAATTGATTGAAAAAGATTGGCATTTAAAAAGATCCCTTTTTTACAATTGAAAAAGAAAAGAATCATGGTCATCGGTTGTTGTGGAGCCGGGAAATCTACATTTTCAAGAGCCTTAAATGAAAAATTAGGGCTTCCACTGGTTCATCTAGATCAATATTACTGGAAACCAAACTGGGTGGAACCTGAGCCTCACGAATGGGCTATAAAAGTGAAAGAGCTGGCTCAAAAAAAAGAGTGGATCATTGATGGCAATTATGGTGGCACGATGGACATTCGCCTGGAACGAGCAGATACGATTATTTATCTTGATATTTCAACGCCAAAAGCACTTTACCGGATTTTAAAAAGAAGCTTCATTTATTTTGGAAAGACCAGACCGGATATGCCCGCCAATTGCCCGGAAAGATTCAGTTGGCAATTTATCCAATATGTTTATTTCTTCAATAAAACCAGAAGAACAAATATTTTAAGGCAACTAGACTCACAGCCAAAAAACAAAGAGATTCACATCTTTAATTCCGCAAAGTCAGCTCAATGGTTTTTAAACACCTTATAGATTTAATAATTTTTATTTCTCACTTGAATTCGCTTTTTACAAAGGAAGAACGTTTTCATTTTTGACTTCAGTCATCACAAAAGAACTTTGGACGCGCCCGATATTTGGCAATGAGGCCAATTTCTGAGTAATGAAAACCTGATAATCCACCATATCTTTTACATAGATTTTAAGCAGATAATCAAACATCCCGGCTATGTGATAACATTCAAAAACTTCCTGAAGACTTTTAACATCAGTGACAAATTGATTCAAATATTCCTTATGATGTCGCTCCAAAGTAACTGAACAGAAGGCTACCAAATGATAACCAAGTTTTTCTTTGTCCACTATGGTTGAATATCCTTTTATAAAACCATCTCTCTCCAATCTTTTTATTCTGTCAAAAACTGGTGTATTGGTCATATTCAACTCGTGAGCAAGCTCTTTAATCTTCATTTTGCCATCTTTTTGAAGCATTTGGATAATCCTTTTGTCAATTGCATCAATTTTAATTTCCATATCGCAGAATTTTTTTCTGTTTTTTAAAAAGCTGTGATCAAAAATAAAAAAATAATCTTCATATACACAAATTAAAATAAATATTTACTTCATTGATAACTAATTAAAGAAAATATAATCCAAATACGTTAAATTTGAAGTATATTTTTCATTTAAACTTTTACACAATGAAAGCGCACAAACATTCTCCAGAAAGCTTAATGATGTCTCTCGGTTACAAACCTGAGTTGTCTGAAGGAGCCATAAAAACCCCCATTTTTCAAACTTCAACTTTTGTGTTCAAAACAGCCGAAGAAGGGAAATCCCTTTTTGAAATGGCGTACGGACTTAAAAATACAAACGAGGGTCAGCAACCAGGCTTGATCTACAGCAGGATTAATAATCCCAATTTAGAAATTTTGGAAAATCGATTATGTGTGTGGGATGAAGCAGAACAGGCTGCTGTATTTGAAAGCGGAATGTCAGCAATCAGTACCGTGTTTTTAGAATGTTTAAAGCCAGGAGATATACTATTGTATAGTTCGCCGGTTTACGGTGGCACTGATCATTTCATTCACCATTTTTTACCCAAAATTGGTGTTGAGGTTATTTCGTTCGGTCCGGATCATAGTTTTAAGGATATGATAGATTTGGTTAAACAAACTGGAAAATCGGAGCATTTAGCAATGATTTATGCAGAAACTCCTGCAAACCCAACCAACGCAATTATTGATATCAACCTTTGTCGAAAGGTTGCAGATTTTTTTAGCTTGGAAGAGAAAAAAGTAGTCGTTGCAGTTGATAACACATACATGGGGCCATTGTGGTCCAGTCCTTTGCAATTGGGTGCAGACCTGGTGATTTATTCTGCGACCAAATACATCGGAGGACACAGTGATTTGATCGCTGGGGCTGTTTTGGGAAATAATGACATTATGGATAGAGTGAAGGTTTTAAGAACATTCCTTGGCAATATGGCAAGCCCAAATACTTGCTGGCTGATGCTTAGAAGTTTGGAAACGCTAAAAATCAGGATGGAGCAACAAATGAAAAATGCCCGAAAAGTAGCAAGGCATTTAAACAATCATCCGAAAGTTGAAAAGGTATATTACTTAGGATTATTGGAACCAAAACACAAGATGTACGAATTATACAAAAGACAATATAGTTCTCCGGGAGCTATGATTTCCTTTGATATTAAGGGTGGCGAAAAAGAAGCTTTCCAGTTTTTAAACAACCTAAAACTTTTTAAACTAGCGGTGAGTTTGGGAAGTACAGAAGGATTAGCTCAACATCCAGCTACGATGACTCATGCAGGAGTAGACCCTTCGGACAAACTAAAGATGGGAATTACAGGAAAACTAATCCGGTTGTCAATAGGAATTGAAAACGTAAAAGACATTTTGTGGGATATTAATCAGTCACTGGATAAAGTAGAAATGAACATTAAGCCGAAGCAGCGTAATGAATTCATAAAATACTAAACTGTTTTTTAATTATTTTAAGAACAAACCTTCTTTTCAGTTTCAAGTAGCTACAAACCTTCCAAAAAAGAAACTAAAGCATTTCTATCTTCCGCTGACATTTGTCGAAACGCTTCTTTCGAGTCCTCCCCTTCTCCTCCATGCCATAAAATTGCTTCCGCGATATTTCTCGCTCTTCCATCATGCAAAAGGCGTGTATGCCCATTTACGACTGGTAACAATCCAATGCCCCAAAGCGGTGGCGTACGCCATTCTCTGCCATTGGCTTCGAAACTTGGGCGATTATCAGCTAATCCTTCTCCCATATCGTGCAACAAAAGATCGGTGTAAGGGAAAATCGTTTGATTGGAAAGTTCAGGAATCAAGCCATTTGCAGTAGTATGCTTCGGCGTGTGGCAGGCAGAACAGTTTGCCTCTTCAAACAATGCTTGTCCTTTTAAAAAACTTTCATCATCATAATTCCGAACTGCCGGAACAGCTAAAGATTGAAAATAAAAACTAGTCACTTCCAAAAAATCATCATCAATATCCGCAATTCCATCATCCTGGCAATTGGGTTGATCAGTGCAACTTTCTTCCAAAAACATCGAACTCGTAATCCCCATGTCCTGATGGAAAGCATCAGCAGTTTGTTGCAAACCTGTAGGATTTTCAGCTTTCCAGCCAAATCTTCCTAAAGTGTGTGCTTGCGCTGTAATGTTCCAAACCATATTTGGTTTTCCGGAGATTCCATCACCATCAGCATCGTTTTCATCAGCAATGGCCAAAATTGTTTCTTCTGAAATAGCTTCTAATAACCCTAGCCCGAAAACAGAAGGGGCTACGCGTGGTGAAATCATCAAATCAGCTGGAAGTGGCTGATAAGGCTCTGTTATCACAAACTGAGGTTTCAATAATTTGGCTGTCGAGCCATCTACAAATTCTACGATTTCTTCTATTTCATTTGTAGTAAAATTGGCTTCTCTATCAACGCCAACAACTGCTCTGTTCTGCAATTGACCACCAAAAAAAGGAGCAGGTTTTGGACCACCGTTTTCATTTTCACCTGATATACTTAACCGTATTAAAAAACCGGACAATTCATCTCCTGTCATCGCAGATTTAGAGCGTCCATTTCTAATATGGCAAGACACGCAGGAGTTGTTATTAAAAACAGGCCCGAGTCCCGCATTTACCTCGGCAGGCGCAGTGACAAAGATTTGCTCAAAAGTAAGATCGCCTTCTAAATGACGACTAAAATTTGACGGTGATAAGTTAGGTGCAGGGGTTGCGTAAGCGTTGCTCGTCGCATCGAAAATGGTCATTTCTCCGCCTGCAAAAACAAATTCCGGAATTTCAGGCTCAACCATTTCATCTTTCTTACACGCTGAAATAGTCACCAAAACGAGTAAACATCTTAAAATAAAAACATCGTACTTTTTCATAAAAAAATATTTAGAATTAAACCTCGACTTGTTTTTATAACAAATCAAGGCTTAAAGACTTAAAAACCAATTTTACAAGCCGGAAATCAATGGAATCAAGCCACTTTCAAGCGTAGCTTGCAATTGTCTAACCGCTGCCTGGGCATTTTCTGCATGAGCTCGCGTGGGACTATTTACAGGAATTGCCTCTGTAAATGTGCCCGGAATATTCTGTATAGCATCTATAGCAGCCTGGATTTCAGTTTTGATTTGGGTATCTAATGTCCCATCTTCTTTTGCAACAATATCAGACAATCCGCTTCCACTCAATCCAACATAAATATTTTGGATACTTCGAATATTATCTGCAAAATCCTTTTTTGAATTATCACTAAACTGGCTTTCTTCCAAAGCAAAATCTTCCTGCTCTAAAGGATCGTTAATTTTTCCATTTCCCACTTCATCTGCAATTCCTAATATTCCGTTTGCCAATTCTTCCAAGGCAGCTTTCTGACTAATATAAATACTTCCGCTTTCACCGGCATTGATCAGGTTGCTGGCGAAATTTCCACCAGAGCTATTCCAAAAATCAGCCAGTGTATTGGCATCAGAAGCCAATGTTTCAACAGTTGCAATTAAATATTCAAACTCTCTTTCGTTAAAATCTCCTATCGATTTTGTGCCATCAGCTCCCCACAACAAAAATTCAATGGTATGAAACCCTTTCAACGTTCCTTCGAGTGAAGTCACATAATTTTTATTCAATTCATCGCTGCTTGCCAATACATTTTCCAAATCAACCTGGTTAACCGGCCAGCTATCAATCGAAGGATCAATCCCCTCTGTATCAACTGGTCCAAAAAGAAATCCTTCAGATTTTTCCCAATGCTCGCGAGTATTGATCCATGCATTTTTTGCAACAATTAAATTATCAGCAGTTGGATCATTTTTAAGCGTCGATACCGAAGCTTGAAGTGTATTTGCATTCTGGTTCAGATTATTATACGTAGCTACGATTACATCATTGGTCAATGAAGTCAAAATAGTAGAATAATCTTCTTTTGGAGGATCAACAGATTCTTTGCCACAACCTGATGAAAATCCGGCAATAATCAAACAAAGTATAAAGTAGGAGGAAGTTAATT
Source organism: Saprospiraceae bacterium (assembly GCA_965220465.1). Taxonomy (GTDB): domain Bacteria; phylum Bacteroidota; class Bacteroidia; order Chitinophagales; family Saprospiraceae; genus JAHDHW01. The sequence goes on from CBDCPZ010000021.1 coordinate 284,899, forward strand.
TGTGTAAGTTCATTTTTGAAATATTTATCATTTATTGAAATTTGAGTATTAAAATTTAAAGCCAAGCCCTGCTGAAAAAGTGTTTTCATTTTCATCGGTTCCTAATTTTCGAACACTATATTGAGCCTTTAATGTTATATGCGGATGCGGAAAATAATTTATACCGCTGGTGTAAACCGTTCGTTCCCAACGTGGGTTATCGAAAATATCTCCTTCTGTTTTAAACATGCTATCGTAAAACTCATAGCGCCCAAACAGATATAATTTATTAGGATTTTTTTTCCATTTTATAAAAGAGAAAAAATCATAAGCCAGCTCTCCATAATAACCTAAAGCTGCCGCACCGACCGGAGTTCTTTTGACATTAAGGTTGTTGGAAAGATTGCGATTCAGCTCTGAAACAGCTTCACTATTTGATAAAGTGCCATACATCGCATAAGCTCTGGCTCGCCATGGCGCTGCATCCCAAACAAAATGGAAATCATAAACACCGACAAAAGCATCGATTTTAATGTCAGGTTTTGGACGGTTATCTGCAGAATTTCCAAAGTAAGCAGAAACACCAATCTCGCTGTTCTCAGCGAATTTGTAATCTAGTCTACCCGCAACAGCCATATTTTCCGCATTTACCATTTCAAAACGCTTTTGGTAGCCTCGCCTAATCCAATTCGCCGAATTAAAACCCGTTGCATCCAGCCCATTAATGAAATACAATTTATATGACCATTTTTCTGCAAACGTTCCGGACAACTCTATGCCATGCTCATACCAACCTAATGGCAAAATAGTGTTTTCAACTTCTGAACGATAGGTTGTAAAATATTCCGTCGGGTCGTCCAGCTTTGAAGCAATTCCCATATAAAACCTAAACTTACCAAGCCTTATATTTAACCAGGGTTTCAGTTTAAAGAGTAAATTAATTTGTTCTAAAATCACCTCTCCTCCTGCTTCGATTTCCTGTTCAAACTCTCCAAACTCTTCAAAAACATCAAATTCCATCGTCGCTCCGGTTCCGCCGTGCTCAAATTCAATTTCAGATTTGAATTCAATTTTATCCGTAAAATGATAGCCAAGGTATAAATTGAGTCTTTCGGCATCGAAGGCATTTCGACGGTTAGGGTCAGTGTCCCAGTCAAAATTGTAATAATTGACAACCCCATAACCTTTTAAATAACCCTTTTGTAACCAGGTATTTAATACGCTTTTATTGCTTGTGCTGTCAGCAGAAGTTTGGGCTGATATATTTCCCATAAAGCCTATTAAAAAAAAGATGTTTAGAACAATTAATCGATTCATTGATGATTTTTTTCAACTGCTAAAGAAAGTCTCACAAGTCATTATCGTTATTTAGACTAAATACAAATAATTGCAAATGTAGCACTTCACCCCCTACCAACAAATACCGAATTGTGGCTACTAGTACCTAAGATTAGGTATTGGATGGAAAGATTTGAAAATGAATTGAAGCTTTAAAAAAATGCAGATTTTGCATTTAACGATTAAAATTATTGTGTTCAGCAACATTAATCGTAGAAAATTGTAATATTTAGGAGTAGAAATAAATCATGGTAGTTTTAGAAAAAATAAATCCGCATAAATATTTATCGCTCGTGCTGTTTTATGTAGCGATGGCCTTGAGTATCGTTTATTTTGATTTATTTCAGACGATTGAAAATAATCGTAAGGACGGGCCTGAAGTTGAAAAGTTGGAGTTGGTCATTCAACAAAACCCGATTGGGTCACATCAAGATTTCAAGGTTTCGATTGATCAAATAACCCCTCAAAAAATACTTGAAACAATTGAGCAAAATAACCTTCATTTTGAAAAAAGGCTATTTCACGAAAATCGAAATATCGATCACCAATTCAAAGAAGGATCAAATAAACAGCTTCGGGTAAACTACAAATCTCACCAACAATTCGCTTTAATCATTTCGCATCAAAAAATGGAAGAGGAAGCTTTTAAGTCTCTCGTTTAAGTTTTCAAACCATTTTTTAATTCCTTTTCCAGTTTAATACAAATTGGAAATTCAACCATTTTCGTGAAATGAAAACAATCAATCCTTTTAAATCAATTCGCAACAAAATTGATCAGTCAGTTGCAGACTATGTTTTGGCTCCATATAAAAAACGATTGAAAAAAATCAATCAATTGGAAGCTCTTTTCCAAAGTAAGTCTGACGAAGAGCTCCAAGTTTTTTCCAAATTGCTGCAAGAAAAAGCGAATAACAATATTCCGCTCAATAAACTTTTAGAAGATGCTTTTGCATTAGTTCGAGAAATCTGCAAACGCAAACTAGGTTTGAGACCCTTTGATGTCCAAGTCATCGCAGCGATGGTTTTGCACGAAGGGAAATTAGCTGAGATGAAAACCGGTGAAGGTAAAACCCTTGCTGCTGTTATGCCGGTTTATTTGAATGCTTTGAAAGAAAAAGGGGTTCATGTTTTGACATTCAATGATTACTTGGCAAAACGCGATGCTGAATGGATGGCGCCTGTTTATCGATTTTTGGGTTTATCTGTTGGACTTATTCAGCAAAACCATAGCCTTACTGAAAAACAACAAGCGTATAATTGTGATATAACTTATGTCACCGCCAAAGAAGTCGGGTTTGATTTTTTGCGCACTTTCATTGCTTATCATCCCGAAGAAATCGTTTTACGGCCTTTCCATTTTGCGATCGTCGATGAAGCAGATGCCATTTTAATCGACGAGGCTCGAAATCCTTTGGTGCTTGCAGGAAATTTAACTAAATCGTCATTGGATTTGAACAGCGTTGCTTTGTTTGTAGCCCTTTTAAAAAATGACACAGACTATACTTTAGATGAATACTCACGGAATGTTTTTTTAACGGAAGATGGAATCGAGAAAGTAGAGAAACATTTTTCAATTCAAAATTTATTCACTTCAAATGGTCAGGAGTTGTTGGCTGCTATAAATATTGCAATTCATGCAAAAGCACTACTCCATCGGGATATCGATTATGTGGTCAAAGAAGGAAAAATAAAACTAATCGACGAGTTTACGGGTAGAATTGTTGAAGATAGAAAATGGCAAAATGGTTTGCAAATGGCTGTGGAAACAAAAGAACAACTACAAATCCAATCCGAAGGGAATATTTTGGGTTCCATTACTTTGCAACATTTCCTTCAAAAATATCCTAAAATCGCCGGGATGACGGCAACGGCTATGGAATCTACTGAGGAGTTTCAAAAATTTTACAACTTACAAGCCATTGCGATTCCAACAAATATTCCTTGCAAAAGAATCGATTATCCTGACTTGGTTTTCACACACGATGAGGCAAAAAATAATACGCTACTGAAAGAAATCATTACTGTTCACCAAAGCGGCCGTCCTCTTCTTATTGGAACTTCCACAATCAAAGAATCTGAATCATTAGCAAAAAAATTAAAATCAAAACATGTTGAATTTCAGGTTTTAAATGCAAAAAATGATACGCTTGAAGCGGAAATTATAGCCAATGCCGGTGCTTTGGGAGCTGTAACGATCTCAACCAATATGGCTGGTCGCGGGACTGATATAGTTTTGGGCGGAAAAGATGGAATTGATAAGGCAGCTGTTTTAAAGCTGGGCGGACTGTGCGTGATTGGCACCAATCGTCATGAAAGTTTTCGGATTGATAGTCAACTGCGAGGAAGGGCGGGAAGGCAAGGAGATCCTGGATCTTCGCGGTTTTTTACTTCCTTTGAAGATGATTTGATGGTAAAATATGATTTAAAAGAACTGCTTCCAAAAAACTATCAATCAATTCATCAAAATGAGCCAATTGATTTTCAAATTGTAAAAAAAAGAATCGATCTGGCACAGCAAATTATTGAAGGGCAAATGTTCGAAATGCGGGAAACGCTGTTTGAATATTCTAAATTCATCGAAAAACAAAGAACCCTTTTTCAAAACGAAAGGCAAATCTTACTTTTTCAAAACCGGTTTTCCATTTATAATGAAAAAGATAAAACTGAATCCATTGAAATTGATGCAAATTTAAAAGATTACCTATTGTTTTTGTATGATGATTTGTGGGCAAAGCATTTGCAATTTATTACCGAACTCAAAGACGGCATTCATCTCGTGCGGCTTGGGGGCCGAAACCCATTAAGATATTTTCATGAAAAAACCGATGAACATTTCGAAGAGATTCGTGGCCAATTACAAACCAAAGCTTTGGAAATAATCAATGCAAAGGAGCCTCAAATAATTACCTCAACAATCCAAAAACCATCTTCGACCTGGACGTATATCATCAACGACAATCCATTCGGAAATCAATTGGGGGTCATGCTCAGCGACAATTCGAATATTGGAATGCAGGTGGATTTTCTTTCTGCACCATTATTATTTATCGCAGGATTAATTAGCAGAATTAAACAAAAGAGTAGAAAAAAATAATCTCCCAAGCTTTTGACTTGAGAGATTATTACGAAACTATAATTTAATCATATCACTTTTCTGGAGGAAGCAGAACAGTATCTATAACGTGAACCACACCATTTGAAGCGTCAACTGTTCCTAAAATCTTTGCACCGTTAACGGTAACCTCATCTCCGTTAACTGCAATTTTTGTGTTATCACCTGTAGCCATAAACAAATTCATTCCATCTTTCAAGCCGTCTCCTGTATATGTACCTGGAGCAGCATGGTAAGTGATTATTCGCTTTAATTTACTTTTATTTTCAGGTTTCAACAATTCTTCCAAGGTTCCGGCAGGAAGTTTTTCAAATGCTGCGTTATTAGGAGCAAAAACAGTAAGTGGACCATTATTGGCTAGTACTGTTTCAAGTGCAACGGCTTGTACACCCGCAACCAGAGTAGTATGATCGGGCGACCCAATAGCAACTTGCAAAATATTCTTTGAGGAAAGATCATCATTGATTGCTGCCTGGCTTTGATTAGTAACATCTAAAGAAGCTTCAGCAGTTTCCATGTTATTATTTGAGGTTTCGGAAGCACAAGCGTATAGCAAAAATGCCATTACAAGAGTTAGCAAATAAAAGTGGTTCTTTTTCATATTTTGTATTTTGATTTAGTTGTTCAAAGATTTGTGAAATTAGGTCTGAATTCTCTGTACAACAATGATTTAAATCACCATCAAAAGTGATTTTCATCAAAAATTTCCTAAAATAAAAAAAATGAAACCACTATTCATTTAGGTTTTGCAGGAAAAGTATATCTAGAAAGGGGCTTGCATAAAATAGTATACAAACCTCTTTTTTATTATTGAAGTTGTTTAAAAATTACTGTACAAAATCTATTAGTAATCGAACTTCAGAAGTTAGCAGGTCTCTTGTCTCGCCTGTTTTTTCATAGATTTTGTCAATATCTTTTCCGTTGTGGATTTTTGAAAATAAAGCTGAAAAATCATAAAACATATCAGTGAAATTTGAATAAAAATCGGCAGTCCCATAAGTATAAGATGCGCTCGTTCCTCCAGGCATTATTAAACTGTACATTCCCCAACCATACATTTTGCCGCCTTCAATTCTTGCTTTGTGGATTGGTTTCCAATACGTTTTTTCAACTTCTGTATATTCATTTCCTGTGACTCCGGGTTTGAGTCTCATTGAATTTACAACCTGATAACGATACATACTTTCCATGTTTTCAGCAAACTCCCGGTCTTCTAATTGCCAGACCTCTTCCTTTACCAAATCCCGTATTTTGTCAGTTTCGAGTGCCATTGAAATCTGATCGCTACTTAGCAATGTCGTATAATCAACCCCAAAACTTTCAAAATGGCCCGCTAATTTTTCTAAAGAAGAATAAGCATTCACCGTCACATAATTATATTCTGTGTTGGTTCCTGAAGGCGAAAGCACTCTAAACAAATACCAGCCATCCAAAATCCCGGCATCTTTCCTTGCCTGGTGAAGTATTTTCCAAACCTCGGTCTCGAGTCTGATATAATCGTTGTCATTTGCCAGAGGGACTTTCATATACTGAACGGTGTAGTACATTGTAGAAACATCCTGTGCGCATGCTTTATTTGGTTGAAAAATTGAAGCTAAAAAACAGAATGTAAAGAGGAAAAAAAGTGCTTTGAAGTTTTTTTGTAACATGATTACTGATTTAAGGGTTAGTAAAAAACTCGGAAGAAACGTCAAAATACAATAGATAGGTAGGTTCGAAATCAATTACAATGTAAAAAGCGTTTATTGTGCCATTCATTTGAAAATGGATTTATCCAAATTAGCAATAAATCCGCGCAAACCAAAAAATAAAAGCTAACAACTCTCCAAAATTTGAAGTTTAAAACATAAAGATCCATCGCTATTTTGAACAACCTATCATTTCTGATTTGTCAGCTAATTTGCATTTCAATATCATTTTCAAAAAGACAAAATAATTATGCTTTTCATAACGTTTCTATAACATTCCTTAACAAAAAATTAACACTTTGAAAATTAAAGCTACCCTCTCACTCATTCTGATCATCTTCATGTCTTTTGGCTGTAAAAAAGATAAAACTTGTGAAGAACCACCCGTTATCAATCCTCCTGATCCCATTTATTTTCCATTCACTATTGGAAATTATTGGATCTATGATGTTTACCTTGTTAATGATTCAACGGATATAGAAACACAACAAAATTATAGCGATACTTTGAGAATAATAGCAGAAGAAGTGATTAATGGCAACACCTATTTTGTCATTGAGGAAGATCGCTGGCTTTCAAATACTAACCTAAAAGATACTCTTTATTACAGAGATTCCAGCGGATATATTGTCAATTTAGAAGGAGAAATAATTTTCGAATATGTTGCTTTTAATACAATAGTACGCACAGATTCTTTTGCCTCTAATATGTACGTAAGCGAGTATTCTGTTTCAGATGCAACTGAAAACATTACAATCCCTGCAGGTACTTTTGACTGTTTAAATTTTAAAGGGAGATTCAACAAGACAAACCCGGACGATGATGAACCTGACAGGTTTTTAAATAATTGTTATGCCAAAGATGTCGGTTTAATATTTCAAACTATATTTTTTGCTTCCAATTATGAAACTCATTACGAACGAAGACTTCTGGACTACCATTTAGAATAGATTACTATTACAAGCTATGAAAATTGAAAAAGCCCGCGCAATTTATTTTGCGTGGGCTTTTATTTTTTTTAAAATACTAAAACATTATTTTACAATTTCCAGCTTTCTGGATGAAATCTGCTCATTCACTTTAAACGTAACAATGTAAGTTCCGGAAGGCAGATTATTCAAAAACAATTGCTCGGTAACTTCCCCTTGCACTTCTCTCAAAATCGAAGATTGCAACATTCGTCCGTTAAAATCCCAAACATTGATGACTACATCATTTTGTGATTCTAATTCCATTTTAATGAAAGAATGATCCATCGCAGGATTAGGAAATATTGTTGCTTCAAAACCTTCAATTTCATTCAATTCCTTTGAAGAAGTAATGCAATTTGATCCACCTGTAGCTTCACACCATCGCGCTTCAAATTCCTGCAAAAAGATATTTGCAAGATCCGCATCATGAAAAATCAAGGTGTTTTCATCATTTCTCGTATCAGCACTTCCAGACCAGTTGTGTGATCCGGTTACTATTTGTGGATCAGAGTTTGGATTTGTTGCATCAATAATACAGTATTTGTGATGCGTTTGTTTGGTATTGTTGTCTGGAGTTACGTTCACACCATTATTCAATAAATATTCATACTCAGAGCCTTGATCATTAATATTGTCAATAATTCCCCGCACATTGATACTGGCGTTATGTGCATTAAGTACAGCGCTGCCTAATTCATTATTTGTGAAAGTCAACATTGCAAACTGAAGGTCGGCATTGGCTGTTGTAATGGCGTTTCCGATTCCAATGGTAGTATTATCAGAAGGAGAAAAATACGATTCGACTGACATTCCATTTATGTTGAAAAGATGTGGCGTATTATCCGTTTTGTCTGGACCAAACTTTACATTAAAAATTCCCGGGTCAGGGCCTTCAGACCCCCACATTTCTTCAAATTCTCTTGTATATGTTTTTGCCAAAGTCTGATCCTGAATAGAGACCGTATTATTAAAATCATTCGCCAGGTTTTGCTCAGTCATATTTGTTGATCCCATAATAACCCAGGAATCGTCTTCAGAGTCAGCATCAAAGATAAAAAACTTATTATGCATCAAGCCATCAATATTTCCTTTGATCACCGGAAACGGAGGCGTTGGATTCTGTAGCGCCAGGTTCCCCGTTGAGTTGTCCGTCACATAACGAACCACCACCCCATTGTTATAGGCATTGGTCAAAGCCTCTACAATCGGAGTTCGATTTATATTATAAATAGAAGCATCAATTGAAGTGGTGGCATTATTTATCCGGTTGATAATCGCAGCTTCAAGTGCCCCAGGAGTTGTATTGATCGGGTAACTACCATTTGAAAATGAGCCATCGATATCATGATTAAAATATACTCTGACTGTACCGGTAGAATTTGATGCTGTGCTGAAGAATTTAACAGTAGAATTTATCGTAGTATTTCCATTGTTAGAAAATGCCTGAACATAATAGATCTCAGCCGGGTCAAGCCCTGAAATTGTCACGCTGTGATCTGTTGTTGAACCACCATCGTTTATTTCATCATCCATTGAAGGAGTTGTTCCATATCGGACGCTGGAAGATCCAGCGGTGTTGGTTTCCCACGAAACGGTATAAGCAGAGGTCGAAATATTTGACTGTGAAGGAGAAGTGGTAAAATAAAAATTATCGGCTATTTCCAAATCATCCAAATCTCTTGGAAGCAACTGATAAGTACTATTAAATTGAGAAGCGATACCGGTTAAATTAACCGTGGCCAGTGGAATTGTGGTCCCAATCAAAGGGTGCGTGGTCCGAATATAGATATCAGACATTTCACCTCCAACTGAAAAGGTATAATTACCTACTGTAAAGACACTACCTCCGTCTACAAACGTCACTCCGTTGATTTTTAAAAGCTTGGCCTCATTTGCTTCGTTGACTCCATTTGGTGTAACCTCCAAAGGGTTAGGAACGGGATTACCGCTTGAAATAACCGAATAAGAATTGATCGGATCAATTTCTAGAAGTCCGTTATAAATTTTTAAAACACCAGTTATCTGAACCAAATCTCCTCGTTCGACACTTTCCGGAAAATTGGCTGCGGAACCTGTTCCGGGATAAGCTGGAATAGCTCCTGTCGCATCTTGTATATAACGAATCACGCCTAATTCTGCTCCATTGGTCGCTATTCCTTCAACGGTAACAGTGCTCCCTTCGATCATTCCCCTTGCCACATCAATATCGATCTGAGCTACTAAATTGGAAAAGCTAAAAGTGATGCTTAAAAAAATCAAAATCAATTTATTCATAATTAATTGCTTATGGTTTTAAAACCTTGTTGAAAAATTTTCTTATTAAAAGCTGATTTGAAAAGACAAACTCCATCTAAAACCCTGACCATAATGAACTGAAGCTGATTTAGCATCAAAGTCACCATAGCTTGGCGAATTGAAGGAGTCATTATTTCGGGCATCTGTTACAAAAGTGGCATCAAAAAGATTTAATATATTTCCCCTGATATTGAATCCGATGTCTTTGACTTTAAAATAATAACCTGTATGAAATGAGAATTCAGTAAAATCCGGCAATTGCCAGGATTCTCTTTGGGCATTATCTCCATTCAAATCTTCCGGGTTGAAGTTGGCGTAATTTTTTGCAAAATGGATTCCTTTGACCGTAAAATAAAGATTCTTGATGGGTTCATATCTCAAAGAGCCACCATATTGAATTTGAGCTGCATCACCGACATGCACTCCTTTTGCATCAAAATCATAATTATAATTGAACCAATCCGTGATTGGTATACTACCTTTTGCTCCTGAATCCCAGATCCAATCTGCAATGGAAGCTAAACCCTCGATAGTCAGTTTTTTGATCGGTTTGTAAGCGAAATCCAACTCGATTCCTCTGTGCTGAGCATCAATACCCGGAATATTTACAGTGATTCGATCTCCATCAGGATCAGGTTCGCCACCATCTTCAGGAGGTATAAGTACAGAAGGAGGAGATTCAAGCGGCTTGTTTTTCCAAAAAGTATAATAGCCATTTATATTTGCAGAAAATTTTGCGCTTTTATAGCTGTAGCCTAATTCTACTGCATAAATTATTTCGTTTTCATAATCATTAAATTGCAGGATATTGGTTCCAAAACGGTTGCTGTTAATCACATTGTTAAAACCCTGTGCTTTTGAGAGGTAGCCAATATTGAAAAAGACATTGCTGCTTTCGCTTAAATTATACCCTGCACCTGCTTTGAAAGTGTACGATGGAATATTAATCCAGTCTATCTTTTGATTCGCTGCTTCAGGTGATTCAATCGTGTAATTTGTTCCATTATATTCTACAGGTTTTGAATAACTGACATAGAAAGTAGTATCTGCCAAACTTACTACCATCGGTTTCATATAATCTTCAATACTATAGCCGGATACCGCTGCTGAAACATTTAGAAAAGCAGACCATTTGCCTTTTTTATATTCTAACAATCCAAACAATCCACCCCAACGAACAAAACCGCTGTTGTCATAAACAAATTTATCTCCTTCAACTAACTTGGTGTTTTGCTGATCAATTCGATAGTTACCAGTTCCTCGAAAATAAGATCCACCCAGTAAATCGTACACCGTTCGATAATGGTCTCCTCGATAATAACGAGCATCCAAACCTCCTGACAATGTGAATTGTTTGCTGAGATTGTATTGTACAGTGGACAACAAACCAGTCCAAAAATGATTGTTATTGCTCGAACGAATAATGTGTTCTGATCGATCATCTGGTTTGGCAAAATTGGTAGATTCATTATTCACCACCGCCTTGTCGATGTCATATTGACCTTCCGACGTAATCGGAATTGATTGTGCCCCATCAGAACTGGAACCTGCCGATGCACCGCCTCCGTTTCCAAGTGACAAATACACCACATTTGACCAATAAAGCCGTCTGTTGGCTTGCCAGCTATGCCGAAGGCTAAACTGAGGTTTGTGGTAATAATTTACTTTGGTATTAAATAATTCTCCGTCCCGATAGCCCCAATGTTCGTTATATCGGCGACCTTTATTTTTAAACATCAATTTGTTAATCGCATCCTGAGGAACGCCTATTTTTTTTGCATAAGTGGTGTCTACCAAACCTACTTCATAAGTAAATGGTCGTTGCCCGTGTTCCTGCGGAGCACCAAATCCAGATAAACTGAGCATATGATTTCCAAGCTGTTTATCAACCCGTAAATAATAAAAATAGCCTTTTGTGAAGTTTCCTTTTACCCAGCCATTTCCTTGTTTGTAAGAACCGGCAGCGGAAACCGCCCAGCCATTTTTAAGGCGGCCGGTTGTAACGCCGAGCGTTGACCGGATATATCCATCGTTTCCAAACTCTTGTTTGAATTTGATGTTTCGTCGTGATTCGATCCCTTTTGTCAAAATATTTACGGTACCACCGACAGAAGGAACAGACAACTTGGAAGCTCCCAACCCACGCTGGACTTGCATGGTTTGAGTGACTAACTCAAGTCCAAACCAATTGGACCAGTAAACCCAACCGTTTTCCATATCATTGACCGGAATTCCATCCAGCATCACCGCAATATTTCGTTGATTGAAACCACGAATACTGATTCGGGCATCGCCATCACCTCCACCCGTTTGAGTGGCATAAGAACCGGGAGTAGAATTTAAGATCATGGGCATATCCTGCGAGCCTAATTCTTCATCTATTTTTTTGGTAGAAATATTAGAAAAAGCAACTGGTGTTTCGCGTTCAATCGCAATATCAGCGGTGACCACCACTTCATTCAGAATTAAATCATTTTCAAGTTGAGCATCAAGGGTTTGGTCCCTATCAAGATTAATCTCAATTTCTTTTGCACCATATCCAACATAGGAAATATTTACGATGTAGCTTCCTTTTTCTATGCTGATTTCATATTTACCATCGAAATCAGTAATGACTCCATTATCATTTATCGCAACTGTGGCACCAATCAAGGGCTCTTTTGTAGAAGCGTCAGTGACTACTCCACTCAGCGTATATTCCTGAGCAATAATGGTAGAGGAACAAAAACAGAGAAACAGAAAAACAAACAGAAATTGCTTCATCAGGCTAAGAATTAAGTTTTAAGCACTATCCTTTTTTAAAAAGCTAGCTCAATAAAAAACAACACAGGTTATTTTAAAACCTGTGTTGTTTTAATTTTTTATTCAACAACCAATTTCTGAATAGAAACCTGGTTGTCAGCAAAAATAAGATTGACAAGGTACATCCCCTGATCAAGCTTATTCAAATTAAGTTCAACTCTAGCACTTGAAAATCCAATTTTTTCAATAAAAATGTGCTGCCCGAGAAGGTTATAAACTTCAACTCTGTCTATTTGCTCCGCAGCTTCAATTGTCAACATTTTTGTCGTATTTGGATTTGGATACATGTTGAAAGGAATTGCATTTACTTCATAAGTGCCAACTCCGGTTACGCAGCTGAATTCATCAGGTTTTGAATCGATATTACATGAACTGTTATGAATACCTAAATACTGAAAAGAATTTTTTGGATAACTATCCCATTCCGTTCCTGTAAAAGTACCTCCGGAAGCATAAACAACGTCTGTAAGCGCATTTCTTCCACCTGCTACACCTTTTTTTCTCACCAAAGTTCGATCCTTGGTCAGCCAATATCCATTTTCATCAATCCATGCATCTTCCATAATTGTGACCGTCGGATCTTCTCCAATGACTCCAATCACATCCACAAGATTAGAACCATCCGTGGCAACTTCAGTACCCCTTACTAAAGCCATCGCATCATTTCCATTAAAATACATCGAGTTATTTGTAGGATAATCAGGGCAAAGAAATACATCAGCTTTACATTGCAAATCGTATTCTTCGTTATAAACATTACCGAAAATTGCATTTCCGTTGACATCATACTGAGGGCCAAAAATCACATTCCCTAAAGAATCAAGAATAGGATCTCCGGATACATTATCAAAAATTGTATCAATCAAATTGTATCCGTTCCATGCCGGTTTGTCCAATTGAGAGTCCCACAACGTAGTATCTGTAAGATCAACAACGATCACAAAAACATCGTTTGAAGAAAGCGTAACCTCAGGTAATTGAATAATTCTAGTTGTGCCTGTGGAAGTCGCTCCGTTACTAAAACGAGCAATTGAGTATTCTGATAAATCAACATCTGAACCAGTAGGATTATAAATTTCTAAGGCTTTGTTATTAGCATAGCCTTCAACATATTCTGAAATAAAAATTTCACCGCATTGGGCAAAGATGTTCGAAGTGACAAAGATAAAGCTTAAAAAGAGTAAAGATTTTTTCATATTAATTTGATTTGAGTGTGATAAACAAAATGAAGGGTGTTCGTTAGTTTTGAGTGGAATCTTGCTGCAAAATTAAAATAAAATCAATCTTTTCCACTGCTTTGTCTCGTTAATTTTATATAAAGTGTCAGCTGCTTATTAGTTTCCAATCATTTCGTATTTTCGTTCTGCTTAATTATATATTTGGTGATTGGCTAAAGAATAGAAATACTATTTTTCTTGGATTCAACAACTCGCACCGAATATCAAAAAATCTAAAAGTTTACAATCTATTTTGAACAAAAAACCGCTTGAACTGAGTAAAGATTTTAAATACGCTTTAGATGTTTTTGAAAAGACAACTAAAAGCCTTTTTGTTACCGGGAGAGCCGGAACCGGCAAATCCACTTTGCTGCAGCTTTTTAGAAATACTACTCGTAAAAAGACGATTGTCCTAGCTCCCACAGGTGTTGCTGCGCTCAACGTCAAAGGCCAAACCATCCATTCTTTTTTTGGTTTTCCGGCAAAACCATTAAACAAAAGCGATATCAGAAAACGCAAAAACCACAAACTTTATAAAAACATCGAAGTACTGATCATTGATGAAATATCGATGGTCAGAGCAGACCTTTTAGATAACATCGATTATTTTCTGAGAGTCAACCGCGGAAATATGTTGGACCCTTTTGGAGGTGTCCAGGTCATCTTTTTTGGGGATTTATTTCAACTGCCACCGATTGTTTCCACGGAGGTCGAACGAAATTTATTTCAAACCATTTACGAAAGCCCATATTTCTTTTCCGCTCAGGTTTTTGAAGAAGGATTTGAAATGGAAAAACTGGAACTGCGCAAAACCTATCGTCAGGAATCGCGGCATTTTATTCGCCTTTTGGATGGCGTTCGTGTAAACCAAATGGATTTTGAAGATTTGGAAGACCTCAATGAAAGATATGATCCTGAGTTTCAATCGGAAGATTTTTATATCACGCTTTCTACCCGAAACGCGATTGTAGACCAACTTAATGAACGCGAATTAAAACAGTTAACAACTGATGAATATACTTTTCTCGCTTCCATAACCGGAAATTTTAATCCAAAGCTTTTTCCTACAGAATCTGCTTTAAAGTTAAAAAATGGAGCTCAGGTCATGTTTGTAAAAAATGATCCTCGCCGTCGTTTTGTGAATGGCACCATCGGTAGAATTACAAAAATAGACTATAACAGCATTGTCGTAGACATCACTGACAATCAAGGGAAACGGTCTCTGGAAGTTGAAAAACTGGAATGGGAAATTCAGCGTTACCAGGTGAGCAAAGAGGATCAATCAAAAATTGATGCAGAAATCGTCGGCACATTCAAACAATATCCATTGCGGCTCGCGTGGGCAATCACCATCCACAAAAGCCAGGGAAAGACTTTTGATAAAGTGATCATTGATCTTGGAAGAGGAGCTTTTGAACACGGACAAACATACGTAGCATTGAGTCGCTGCCGTACTTTAGAAGGAATTGTGCTCAAGCAAAAAATTCGGATGAGGGACATCTTGGTTGATGAGCGAATTGTCCAGTTTTATGAAACGAATTTTTAAAATATTTGTCAAACCTACATATCCTTTTTGATTAAAATTTTTATTTTTTTCAAAAAATGTTATTTTGAGGCTTTATTTTTTAAACGAAATTTTAAACTAGCATGGCAAGATCTAAACGCAAACGCCAATTAGAAGTTAGAAATAAAAGAGCATCAAAGAAAATTTTATTAATCGTAGCATTGAGCACTGTCCTTTTTATGTTTTTGCTTTTCCTTTTATTTAGAAGCACTTAGTCTTTTCTCCCGTTGAAAACTTCACCTTGTTAATATCCAAAGCTTCTGTTCCGCTTCAAAGATATTATTGCGGCCGGATACTTCTATTTTATCTACATTTTTTACAAAGATTGAATCAAGTCCGTTGTAAGTTGCTTCATCCAAAACAAAAACACCTGTTTTGTTTTGAATGCTATCAGCTTCACTGAGTTGGGAGTAGTTTATATTTTTAGTTTTAAAATATATTTCATTCCTTGTCGAAAGCCTATTATCAATAAGTGACTTTGAGATAAAAACCGAAGTCTTTTGTTCTGAAGTGATTTCCTCAATCGAATTAGCTAATTTCACAGGAAGGTTTCGATAGTTTTCCAGTAACGGGCTTATTTGTGTCCAGAAAAGTAGCATCGCCAGCATCCCGCTGAGTGCCATCCCGCCAACAATCATTTTTCTATCATTACCAAACAAACCAATCACTGCTAAAAACCCAAATGCCCAATAAACACCGGCAACTCCCATCCGTGATCGAAAGCCTATTTCTGCAAAAGTATCATAACCCGTCAAAAGGAAAGTTGCAACCAGAAAAAAGGAAAACAAGAGGTTGAGCACAGCAAAAGATTTAACCAAGTTTGAATGTGGGTAATTAGGTTTGAAAAAGTTTTCAATTTGCTTGGCAATTAAAAACGCAAAAGCAAATTGTAAAACCAATCCATAACTCAAAAAGCTAAAAAGTAGAAATGCAATACTGATTATGGCCATTTCTTCGCGCTTTCTCAACTTTTGAAACAACTCAAAAATTGCTGCCGGCAAAAATGCCAGCCAAGGTAATACGCCTAGTAGATTGGCCACTAAATAATCCCAAATCGTGATTTGATTATAATTGAAAAAAAAGCCGGATTCCAGCCAACTAAAGCCGTTCAAAAAATAAACCAATAAAATAGTCAACAAGGCAAAAGCAATCTCATAAAAGGTTAACAGGTTTTTACCTTTCGGGTGTGCAAAAACCAAAAAGATTCCCATTCCAAAAGAAAAAAGCAATGCTGAATCTGGATTGACACAAACCGCCAGAATGGTGAATAACCAAAATAAGATTCGCCATTTCCAAATTGGTTGTTTCAATAAAAGAATCAATGATGTAAAACTCATCAGCTCAAAAGCTAAAAGCCACACATCATTGGCTACAAATTTTGAAACAGTAATCACCAAAAAGTTACTCGAAATCACCAAAAGTGTTAATAAAACGGTTGCTTCACCAAACAGTTTTTTGCCCCACCAAAAAAAGCCAAAAAATATTAAGATTAAAATTAAAGCATGCGGCAAACGCAGCAAAAATAAGTTAAATCCAACTTCCTTGTAATTTATCATCAACATTTTCAAGGGCAGTCGAATGATTGAATTATCTCTTGATAAAGCTCCTTCCAGAAATTGTTGCACAAAATAAATATTGCTCGCTTCAGCGCCTTCCAACACACTGACAACATCATTTCCAATCAGCAAATTGAAGATCATCAGCATTCCTGAAAGGATTAAAAAACTCTTATATTTGATTGAAATTTTCAAATGTTTTTGTGTCAAAAAATATCAAAACATCAAAATTAGTTTTAATTTAACAAATAAAGCATTTTGCGATTTTCGTTTTAACATTTCCTTTATACCTTTTCTTACCAATTTTCTATTTTAAAAGAATCGTATTTAATTTTATAAACAAAAAATCAAAAAATCATGAAATCAGTAATTGCACTCATCGCTTTAAGTTTTGTATTGAATAGCTTTTCCTTTGGCCAGGATTATATTACCCAGGTAAAACCACAAGACAAAGGAGAATGGGGATACATGAACATAAAAGGAGACATCATTGTAAGTCCCCAATACGCTAAATGTTTTAAATTTTCTGAAGATGGCTACGCTCCCATCTATAAAGACAAAAAGTTTTTCTTCATCAACGCACAAGGAGAACAACTTTCAACTGAATTAAGCAATTTTCGCTTGATTGAAGGAGGTTTTGGAATGGGCCTTTATGGATTTTCAGATGGCTTGGCTGCAGTTAGGGTTGACAAAAAATGGGGGTACATGGACACAAACGGAAAAGTAATCATTGAATTGAAATATGACAATGCTTCGGCATTTGATAATGGCTATGCATTAGTAAAAAAAGGGAAAAGCTTTTTCGTGATCAACAAAAACGGAGAAGAAACTAAAATTGAAGATTCAGGGGTTTATGAAGTAAAACATTTTACGGAAGGTCTTGCTCCTTTCTATAAGAAGGATAAAAAACACGGATTTATTAATACAGATGGAAAAGTAGTAATTCCTGCTCAGTTTTCGGGCGTTGGTTACTTTGAAGGCGGGTTGGCCTGGGCAAAAAATAAAGATAAAAAAGTAGGTTATATCGATACTAGCGGTGAATGGATCATTCGTCCAAACTTTTTAGCTGCTAAGGATTTTGACCCGGTAAGTGGCCTAGCTCGAATAAAAGATGAATCTGGATGGGCTTATGTCAATAAGGCTGGAGATATAAAAAATATAGACACCGAAACATTTGGAGATTTCAATGATGGGTTAGCTTTAGGGAAAAAGAATGGAAAAGTTGGTTTTTTCAATTCGACCGGAGAATGGGTTATAGAACCAAAATTTGAGGCTGGACGGGGTTTTAAAAATGGTTATGCAGCAGCAAAAATGAATGGCCAATGGGGTTTTATCAACAAAGCAGGAGAATGGGTCATCGAACCAAAATTGGCCGGCGTAAAAGACATGGAATTGGTTAAATAGTTTTCCTTTAATTATACTCCAATGAATTGAATTGAAAAACCGTTGTAATTCCCGTTACAACGGTTTTTGTTTAAGATGCGAAATGTTATTTTTACAATTCTTGAAATTTGACCCGATAATTTTTTAAACTTTAATCATGAAATTAAACATTGACATTGCCACGCCAAGCAAAAAGGAATGGCTCGATGCTGTGATGAATGACTTTGATTCTTTTTTGCAGGATCATGCGGATTGTGAGCGTAAAGCCTCCGCGATGGCAATGAGTTTTGTAGCAAAATACCCTAACAGAACGGAGATCATTCCAGAATTGATTGAAACCGCTATCGAAGAACTGGAGCACTTTCAGCAGGTTTATGATTTGATGCAATCCAAAGGAATTGAGCTGGCTCACTCAATTGGTGAAGACCCTTATCTCAAAGCTTTGCTCAAACTTTGTCATTCCGGCAGACGGGAACGCTTTCTGGATCGTTTATTAGTTGCATCAATTGTGGAAACACGTGGAGCGGAGCGTTTTCGCTTGGTTTCAGAAGCGCAAAAAGATCCTGACTTGCATCGTTTTTATAAAATATTGTGGGCTTCGGAAGCAAAACACGGGCATCTTTTTGTAAAAATGGCGCTCAATTATTTTACCGAAGAAGAAGTATATCCTCGGCTGGAATGGTGGATCGAGCGGGAATCTGAAGTCATTGATCAATTAGAAATCAGAGCAGCGCTGCATTAGTAAGAGGTTAAGAGGTAAGAAGGTTAAAAGGTGAAGCAGTTAGCAATTTCATAAATCTTCGATTTTTGCTAAACGACAAATTTTGAACTCCAAACCACGAACCACGAACTTTAAATTTGAACCACAAACAATAAACTATAAACAGATTTAAAATGAAAAAAATAATTTTACTTTTCGCTTTTTTTACAATTCTCTTTAACACAAATATCCTCAACGCTCAAATCACCGGCAGCATAATGCACGATGGCGTTTCAAGAGACTATCGTTTGTTTTTGCCTTCAAATTATCAAAATTATGAAACACTTCCATTAGTTTTCAACCTGCACGGATTCGGGTCCAATGCTTTAGAGCAGGAAGTATATTCCGGAATGAATAATGTGGCTGACACCGCCAAGTTTTTTGTTTGTACTCCACAGGGGTTTGAAAATTCATGGAACGTTGGTTGGTTAATTGGCTCAACAAAAGATGACGTTGGGTTCATCAATGCTTTAATCGATACGATCAGCAGCAATTATAATGTGGATTTAGAAGCTGTGTTTTCAACGGGAATGTCGAATGGCGGGTTTATGAGTTATAAATTAGCTTGCGAGCTAAATGGAAGAATTAAAGCCATTGCATCCGTTGCTGGTAGCATGGAACAAGGAGAATCTCAAAACTGCGCTCCCGATGCATCAATCCCGATCATGCAAATTCATGGTACAGCTGATGATGTGGTTTTGTACAATGGAAGTGCATTGATAGGTATTCCGATCGAAGATCTGGTAGCCAACTGGGTTGATATAAATGAATGCAATATGATCGGAGACACGATTGATGTTCCAAATATTGATCAAGGTGACGGAACGACTTCTGAAAGAATTGAATATAATGATTGCAACGATGACTCGCGAGTTGTATTTTATAAAGTAATCGGCGGAGGTCATACCTGGCCGGGAGCGCCTATCAATATTGGTGTGACAAGCCACGACTTTGATGCAAGTATCGAAATCTGGCGATTTTTCAGACCTTACACTTCTCCGCTAATTGTTTCAAATAAAGAACCCTACAATATCGCTCAGGTCGATGCCAATCCAAACCCTTTTAATGGTTTTATTAATGTTAAAAGTAAAAAAGGTAATTTGAAAACGGTGAGCATTCATAACACAGTTGGACAGTTGGTTTTTCATCAAACAAAAATAAATTCGACAAGCCTACAGATTCCGACAGGAAATCTTCAAAAAGGAATTTATTTTGTAAGTCTTGAGACTACAGAAGGGAACGCAGTTTTAAAATCGATAAAAAATTGATTGGTTTAATTTTCTGAAAATCTGTGACTTTAGCCTGCTTTTGTAATAATGATTTTCACTTTTTGTCTTCTTTTCTAAAAAGAGAAAGCAAAACATTTGCGGTGACTTTTTTAGGTAAAGAATATTTAAAATAATTTATTAAAAGCCAGCTGGCAGCTTCTTCCACAGGAACATTTGGGTAAACTTCATCTCTTGAATGATGGACATATTTCATCATTAAAAATCCGTTAAACCAGCTAAAAAAACGGTTATAAAATGTTTTTAAACTGGTTGTGTTTTCCTGGATTTCTATAAGCTTCGCTTGAAAATCCTGTTGCTCCAAAAAGTTTTTAACACCTGGCGGAAGCGTGGAAAGCATTTGCTCTACCTCGGTTTCAGCCATTGAAAACAAATTTGGAACAATATCAAAAAACTGTTTTAAATCGATAAATGTCTGAGGAGCGTAGGTGGAAACAGCTTTGTGATCATCTACTATTTCCATGATTGCCTTTCCGGTACCAAAAGGAACACGATGAGATCTGCGCGGAGAAGGAATTACCGTTGTCGTTTTTATCTCTGTAAAATTTCCGAGCGGCATAAATTTATTTAAAAAATAAAAATCCTCCCCGGCTTTTCTTTTGTTCATGCCACCTTGTTGTTGATAGGCGTCACAACGCACCGCCATACTCGAACCGATCGTTTCAAAAGCATACGGAAATCCTGTGAATCGTTTTGCATTGTTGTAATACCGAAGGTGTAATTCATAATAAACAATCGCCTCGTATATTTCTTGTGAATAATCTTCTCCCTCGATTGGATGCTCAAAATAAATGCTGCAAGCCTGGGTATTTGAGTTTTCCTGAAAGTGAGCTTCAATAGCCTGAAAGTAATTAGGTTGGCACAGTGCATCAGCATCGAAGCAAACAATAATTCCTTTTGATTGGCTGACTTTTTCCAAACGATAGACTGCCTCATCCATTCCAATTTTTCTGGCAAGGCCTACTCCGGATTTTTTAGCGGGAAGGTTAGTGTGATATAAAATATGAAATTTCAACTTTGCGGAAGAATTGGCAATGCTCCACTTTTTTGCACTTTCAAACCCATTTAAATTGGTTTGTTTGAGAACAGGTTCATCATTTTCGCTATCGTTAAAAACGACGATTACCTCAACACTGCACTGTGGTTCTTCACATTTTTTGAGCGATTCCAAGCTCCTGATTAGCTGAGGTTCATCAAAACATGGAATCACAACAATCATATTGAGATCCGTTTCCGGATCATCTACAATCTGTGGAGGATAAAGGGCTAGTTTTTCTAAGTAGGAGATCATAACCTGTAAAAATAAAAATTCCCGAAGTAAAACTTCAGGAATTAATATTTAAAAAAAATAGGCAAATATAAATGTAACTGATTATTCGAATTGTATCTTTTTCACTATTGATTGTTCTCTTTTCTGAATGATCAGAAAATACAAACCAGGAATTTTACGAATTGGGCTTATTGTCAATTCAGTGTCGTTAACATCAATTTCTACAGGAATTTCTTTCCCAGTGATATCGATTAGTTTTACAGTTGTTCCAACCAAACTTTTGTTACCATTGACCACAAAACTGGTACTAAATCCTGGCAACGGATTTGGAATTACCGCCACTTCATCAATGTCATCAACAAGAAAATCTATTGCTACTTTTTCAATATGACTATAGTCATAAGAACCATCCAGATCCGTTTGTTTAATACGATAATGGTTGACTCCATCTTTAGGTTCTACATCATAATATAAATAATCGCCACCGCCCGGACTGGTTCCGGCTCCGGGAACAATTTCCAAAACTTCCCACTGCACCATATCCATTGACCTTTCGATAGTAAAGAAATCATTATTGGTTTCAGAACTAGTTATCCAATGTACTTGAACATGGTCACCCAGTTGTGCTGCGTAGAATCGGATAAATTTTACTGATAAATCGTCTGATGTGTTGGCAATTGCTGAAGTTGAAAAACAAGTTATCGCTAATAAAACTCCAAATAAAATAGACTTTCTCATTGGTTTATACATTCTCTTAAAGTGATTATTAAATAAAAATACTGTTGTTATTTTTTGTGTTTTACACTTCTCGAGGGGATGAAATATTTTTACATGATTCGAACCGGGAAATATTTTATTTGAGGGGTTTAAACAAAATATTTGTCTTACATTTTGGGGAGTATTTGACGCTAAAATAAATTGGCTTCAAACTTTTCAAACGAAATCAATAACTGTTCCATATGAAGGAATTATAATCTGTTTTCTAGGCTCGAAAAAGCCAAATTACGGGATTTATAAAGAAGCTTTATCTTCGCAAAAAAAATTAAAACTTTGGAACCCAAGACGATCTTACTCGAATTACAATACCTCCCTCCTATTCAATATTTTACAAAATTTTTTCACTATGAAAATGTAGTCATTGAGCAACACGAAAATTATTCAAAAAGGAGTTATCGAAATCGTTGTCATATCGCAACGGCAAACGGAGTCCATCGACTTTCTGTTCCACTAAAGAAAGGGAAGAACGAACAACAGCCTATTCGAAAAGTAAAAATTGATTATGCTGTTGATTGGCAAAAAAATCATTGGGCTGCCATACTTTCAGCTTACAGCAATGCTCCATTTTTTGAACATTATGAAATGTATTTTCGGCCATTTTTTATAAACCGAACTGAGTTTTTATTTGATTATAACCTTGAATTACTGAAAACTATTTTGATGCTTTTAGGTTTTAAACAAACACCTGATCTAACTACTGAATTTCAAAAAGAAACTTCAGATTTGGTTGTAGATTTTAGAAACAAAATTGTTCCCAAAAAGCAAAGTAAAATCGACGATCCCGATTTTAAAGCATCAAAGTATGCTCAGGTTTTTGAAGAAAAAAATGGTTTTATTTCTAATTTAAGTATCTTAGATTTAATATTTTGTACAGGCCCACAGGCAGCTTACTACCTGGAAAATTCAATACAATAATTTTACACTTTATTTTATAAATAACTGACCATAAATGAGTTATATTCTTAACAAAAACCTGCAGGCCATTCGTAGCCAGATTGATCAAATCGTAAAAGAACTCCACGATTTGTGTCTGGATATCAAACACGAAGCATTGGCAAATACGGTCAGTGAGCTTCGCAACCGGATAAACGAACCTTTTATGTTTGTTATCGTAGGCGAGGTGAAAGCAGGAAAAAGTAGTTTTATCAATGCGTTGCTCAACACCGGAAAAGAAATTTGCAAAGTGGCTCCGTCTCCCATGACTGACACGATCCAGCAAGTGGTTTATGGTGAAAAGGAAGAAGAGATCCAGATCAACAAATATCTGAAAAAAATTACGCATCCTGTTGAGATTTTGAAAGAAATCGCTATTGTTGACACTCCCGGCACTAACACAATTATCGAACATCACCAGGAAATCACAGAGAAATTTATACCAGCCGCTGACCTCATTGTTTTTGTTTTTGAAGCTAAAAATCCATACCGTCAATCTGCCTGGGATTTTTTCAATTTTATCAAAGAAGATTGGCGCAAAAAGATCCTTTTTGTTTTACAACAAAAGGATTTGATGAATGCAGATGACCTTGCCGTGAATGAAAACGGAGTGAAAGAATATGCGAATAAAAAAGGCATTGAAAACCCTTTGATTTTTTCCGTTTCAGCAAAACTAGAATTGGAAGGAAATCACGACGAAAGTGGATTCGCCCGTGTTAGTAAATACATCCGGGATAATATCACCGGAGGGCAGGCGCCTGTTTTGAAATTGACTAACAATATTGAAATTTCACGAAATATCAACGAAAAGATCCAATCTGGTGTCATCGATCGTCAAAAACAATTGGAATCTGATATTGAATTTCGTGCAGATATTCGGGAAACGCTTGATTATCAGGAAAATAAATCAAAAAAACAAGTCGGTATTCTTGTCGAAAACCTGTTGGCCGCCTATGATAAAATCACTTTAAAATCCGGAAAAGAACTTGCCGGCGGTTTGTCTTTTTTCTCTTTAATTCGTCGCTCCATTGTTTCGATTTTCAATAAAAATGCTTCTGCAAAGGAATGGCTGGATGGATTAGCAGGCGATCTTGAAACCAATTTAAATGAAGAATTAAAAAACAGGTTAAATGATGGCGTGATTGACATTGCTGACAGCCTTCAGCAAATGGCAAAGTTGATTGATTTAAAAATAAAAAACAGCTCAACCATTTTAAAAAACAATCACGAAATATTCAGCAACATTGCAGAACGCCGATCAAATGTTGTAAAAGACTTGCAAGATGCGTTTGCTCGATTTATGAGTCGTTCTGAAAATTTTACTGACGATAGCCTTTTTCCTGACAAAAGTAGTCTTGCTTCAAATATCACAACCGGAAGTGGCGTAGCAGCAATTGGCGTCATTATCATGACAGTCACAAACGGAGCAGTTTTTGATATCACAGGCGGGATATTGACAGCAGTTGGGGTATTGTTTGCCGGCGTAGCCGTTGGTTTGAATCGTCGAAAAATCATTAATGGTTTTAATGCTGAAATTTCAAAAGGAAGAACCAAAATGGACGAAGAAGTTACCGGCAAATTGAACACTTATATCCAGCATATTAAAGGAAAAATAGATGCTAATTTTAACGATTTTGATGCCCTTTTAGAAAAGGAAGCACAGCAGATTGAAGTCTTAAATTCGAAACAACAATCTATCACTGATCGCCTTGAAACGCTTGATGAAGAATTAAATTAGTAGCTTGTTAGCGTGGGATTCGCCAGGAAACTCCAGCTCTAAATAACTGATCAGGTGATTCTAAAACCAAACCAAAGCCGCCGTATAAATCAAACTGTAAATTATTTTTTAATAAATAAGCAAAACCACCATCGATTGAATAATTTGAATCAACAAAGCCATAATATTCAATAAAGCAACTGAGTTTTTTGATAATTTTATAACTCAAAACAATAGTGTAAATCCCAAGTAAATCGTCTTTTTGAATTCTAGGCCATGCTAACCCCAAATTCTAGCCCAAAGAAAAACGCTCTCTCAATGTATTTGAAAAAGCAAAAGAAAAGTCCGGAACTACATAATCAGGTCGTAAAGCTTCATTTCCAGTATTTGGCAAAGTTAATTGTCCGATAAAAGCAATTTCAGGGCACCATCCTTTTTCTTTTGCAATATAAATTTTTGTCCCTATTGTCAAGGGAGTCCATCCATTGATATCAACCGGTTTGATATCGCTTTTCACTTGTTGGCTTTAATAACCAATAGCCAATCGAAGTTCAAAATTTTCAAACACTCCAACCCTGACCAATGAAGAATTGTACGAAATGTACTCTGATTCTACCTTTCCTGACATTGAGTGGCCATACCAAAAACCAGTCTCAAGTTGTACTGTTTTAACAGGAACGATGGATGAAAAATAAGATTGGGTGGGCCTGTCTGTGATCATATCACCTTGTTGAGCAATAGCCCACGATGCAAAAAAAGAAAGTAGGATAGAAAATGAAATTTCATTTGATTTTAATTCTCCTTAAAAATAAGAACTAATACCAAATAACCACGAAGCTTTTTTCGCTGCCGGGTTATTTAAAAGGTCTTTTTGCCATTGAAAACGATAGTTCAATCTGAAAACAGTTTGTGCTGATGGTCTAAAGCTAATGGCTGGGGTAATTGCCCAAAGCTGGTCACCAATTTCTGTATTCGTTTCTTTGAATTTTCCAATGTTCCAATCAACATAATCTAACCTGAACGCGAGGTTTAAAATGGCGTTTTCCCAACCAAACACTTTACGCTTTAATATTGGCTGTACAATATCGATAAAACCACCAAGTTGCTGATTCCCATACTGTTGTGTATAAGTTTCAGGAACGTCTACTTTTACCAAAGCAACTTCTCCAACGATGTAAGTTCCCGTTTTTTTAATCGTGGAATTGAAATCCAAATCAAAAGCATCAACGCGTCTTTTGTCATCCAAAACCAATCCATCGGATTCAAATTTGTTGTAAACGCCACCCATATAAGACAGGCCAATTTCTCCGATTTTTCGATTTTTAATTGTAATTTTTCCTGTGAAAAGCGCTTTACCATTACTGCTTTCTTCAAAACGAAATTCATTTTCTTTTGCAGCCGGTAAAAAGGTTTTATTTTCCGGATTATCGATTATGCTGTCGTCAAACCCATTGGTCAGATAAGCTTCATAGCCAAAGATCCAATTGTTTTTATACGTTTTACCATACAATCCAAACCCTACGTTCGACCAGGTTGCCGGAAGCATAGCTTCCGCTATGTCCGGCCGGTTGACAAACTCCCACTTTGGGCCATCGTGATTCTGATTAAATGCACCAATGGGATTTACAGTAATCCCTCCCCTAAAATTCAACAAAGGATGAAAAGCAACATCCAAAGCAGCAAATTCAATGGCAATTTCTTTGGCTCCATCTTCAAATTCGATTTCCGTTAAAAACTTTATTCTTTTGGCAATCGAAGCAGACATAAAAATGGTTAACCGCCTTGCCTGAAAAGACCATCCTTCAGAAACGCCATCTTCCGAACTATACAAAACATTAGCTTCCAGGTAACCACCCAAAGCCACTGGTGATTTATTTATTGCTAAAAAAGGACGATTGTAAACCGCATCCATATTTAATACGGAATCGCTTGTATCAACGGGAACACGCGTGATAATGGAGTCCTTTTTTTGAGCCTGAAGATTTAAACTCAACAAGAATAAAAATCCAAGCATTATTCGTTTATGATAACAAAATGTAAATCTTTTCATTATCCGTTTCCGTTTTAAATGATTTTAAGTTTTTGTCAGCAGGCCCTTCCAATACTTCACCTTTTTTTGAAAATTCACTGCCATGGCAAGGACAGCTGTAAATTCCGCCTCCATAGTTTAATTCGCAACCTCTGTGTGTGCAGGTCATCAGCAAAGCAGAATAGGAATCTTCTCCGGTTTTTTGAATGCAAATCGGAAAAGCAAATTCGATGGGGTGTATAAAAACATATTCCCTTTCAGTTATTTTTCCTTTTTTGTTGTTTATAAATTCAGCTTTATAGACCACCAGGTTGTTATCTTTTTTGATTGCAGAAGCATAATATATTCCTCCGCAAGATGACAATGTCGATGCGATGATTGGCATTCCAACTGTTGTATAACAACAGGTTCTGATAAATTTTCTTCGTTCCATAATTAAAGCGATTCCAAAAATTGAAGTAATTGTTGTTTTTCAACTTCAGAAAGTTGTTTATATCCGGTCATTGAAGCCAATGCTTCTCCACCATGTAATAAAATGGCTTCATCAATGCTTGTGGCGCGTCCATCATGCATTAAGAAATAACTGCCGCCTTGAGAGTCTTTGGATAATCCCAAACCCCAAAGTGGCGGTGTTTTCCATTCGTATGTTTTTGCTGAACCTTCTGTATAACCATCATCTAAACCAGGCCCCATATCATGCAATAACAAATCTGTGTAGGGATAAAATTCTTTATTTGCAATGGCTTCAATTGGAGATTCTCCACTTTTCAAACTCGGTCTGTGACAAGCGGAACAATTAAGCTGCTCAAAAATATCCGCTCCAATCATTACGTCGGGATCACTTTCATTTCTTCGCAATGGAGCTTTCAAAGTTTTAAGATAAAAAACAACATCATGAACCGTTTGAGTAGCAACCTCAGGATCTATTTCCAAACCATTGTATGTATCAAAAGGCTCAAACACTGAAGTTATCCCCATATCCTCATTGTAAGCTCCCGAAGTTTGCTGAAGCAGATCATAGGCAGCTCCTTTCTTTCCAAAACGACCAATATATTTATCATTTTGACCAATAGAGTTGGGGCGTAAGAAAGCATAGTCTGGAATTGAAATCCAATTAGGAATTCCGCTAATGCCATCACTATCCGTATCTTCGGGGTCAGCCATATTTAAAATAGCATCATCGCTTACTGCATCGAGAAAGCCAAGCCCGGTAACGGCTGGCGCCAATAAAGTCGTGAAAGTTGCTCCTGCCGGAAGTTGTTCAGGTTGGTAACCTGGAATTGCTTTGTTTTGAAGTTGCGGAGCTCCAAGATGCAAAAAATGGTTGCCAGTGGAATCAGTTTGACCAAACCTTTTAAAGGCAATAAAAGGATGTCCTTTACCATCACCTGCATGACAACTACCGCAACTGTTTGCATTAAATAATGGTCCTAAACCGGTCGCCGTTGTAAAAATATCATCGTTAAAAGCGATATCTCCATTTAAAAACTGTTGCTGCTCCTCAACAGACAAGCCTTCCACTGGTCCGTCCAACAATTCATTTTCTTCAGGAGCCTTTGGCATGGTTACTTCACACGAAGCTCCCCAAAAACCAATTAAGATGATTAATATAACTTTTACTTTCATTGTGTGAAAATTAATATTTAGACAAATCTAAAAATCTTAAACAAGTCCACCTAATTATTTTGTATAAAATTGTTTGAGAACCAGGTTTTATCGCAATTTGAAAACTATTCATTTTTGTCGTCTACTGTCAAAAACAGGTGGAACGGTTGACTCACATTATATTACTATGTAATTTAAAAATGCGATTTACAACCTGCCTTATTTTACCACACTCAAAACTTACCCCTTATGAAAAAAATCAAATACATCTTTTGGCTATTGGTGACTTTTGTAGTTTTTACCTCAACGATTCTTTCCACAAAAAATCAATCAAAGCTATTTGAATTGCCACCGGTCAATGATAGCCTCGTACTTAATCTGCCAAGTGAACCTTATGATTATCGGGATATTCATTTTCCGGATCATGTATTGAATTTTCTTTCTAACTGGGGCTCCGATACTTCTTCTTTGACTACTTTGACTAATGAAGGAGCCACGCTCGGAAGAGTGCTTTTTTACGATGTAAGGCTATCAGGAGATAATACCCTTTCCTGTGGTTCCTGCCATAAACAGGAATTTTCTTTTGCTGACAATGTTGCTCTTAGCGATGGAATTGCAGGACAATTTACAAATAGAAATTCATCACATTTAAATGATCTCGTTTGGCAGTCTGGCCAATTATTTTTTTGGGACATGCGATCTTTTTCACTGGAAGATGCGGTTATTCAACCAATTCTGGCGACCAATGAGTTAGGGAAAAATATGCCTAACCTAATTGCTAAACTGGAAAACACCACTTTTTACCCTCAACTTTTTGAAGAGGCTTTTGGATCACCTGAAATCACAGAAGATGCAATAGCCAGTGCTTTGGCACAGTTTATTCGATCAATGACTACATTCAATTCTCGCTTCGATCAGGAATTTGAAAATGAATTTTCTGATTTTACAGCTAGCGAAATGAATGGATCAATACTATTTAGCAACAATTGTGAAATGTGCCATTTTAGCCCGCACTTCGGGGCTGGTAGCGGATTTGGTGATATCTTTATGATGGGCACAAACGGTTTGGATTCAGTCTACACTGACCTGGGCGCAGGGGAATGGATGGGAGATCCTTTTTTCAATGGAATTTTTAAAGGGCCTACTTTGAAAAATATTGAAGTAACCGGCCCTTACATGCACGATGGCCGTTTTGAAACGCTTGCGGAAGTAATTGATTTTTACAGCGAAGGGGTTCAACCCAATGAGAATTCGATGTTTACCTGGATGTTTGGGGAAGATTTCATCGGTTACCAATTTTCAGATAGTGAAAAAGAAGATCTCGAAGCATTTTTAAATACCTTGACCGACAATGATTTTCTGACCAATGAAAAATGGTCAAATCCATGGTCTTCCACAGTTGCTGTCGATCCTACGCCAGAGTCTGACTTATTTGAAATCAAGGTTTACCCTAATCCGGTGGGCGACTTTTTCAATATTGAAATCAAAAACCCTGGTTTCAATGAATTCAACATTGAATTATACAATACTAAAGGTCAATTGATCAAATCCGGAACCACAAGCGAGACCGAGTTTTTTATAAAAAGAGAAAATCTCCCGGCCGGAGTTTATCAGTTAAAAGTAAGTGATGAGATAAACAGCCAAACCAAAAATATATTATTTAAATAGTTGTTTTAACGTTAGTTAAAAACGGGCCATTCCAATTAATCCGGAGTGGCCTTTTTGTTTTTAGCGATAATTTATTTCATCAACTCAAAATGATCTAAACTTTCATTCCAACTTTCTGTTAAGGTTCTTTAGTAGTTGGGCTAAATTAAAAGAAACCATTTTTTTAAGACATTTCAAATTAACGCCAACAACTTCCTTGTAGTCAGTTGATTATCATTATTTCGCAATATCAAAATGTTTTCATATAATTCTTTACGCCTGCTGCAACCTAAAAAAAATGAAAGTATATCAATTACGTAAAAAGCAAATATTAAATACAAGCCTTGAGGAAGCCTGGGCGTTTTTTTCTACTCCAAAAAACTTAAACGAAATTACCCCAGCTGATATGAATTTTAAAATATTGGATGGGAGCGACGAATCCATGTTTGCAGGTCAGATTATCCGTTACAAAATTAATCCAATAGCCAATATTCCGCTTTCCTGGGTCACCGAAATCACTCATTGCCAACCGAAGAAATATTTTATTGATGAGCAACGTTTTGGGCCTTATAAATTGTGGCATCACATGCACCGTTTTACTGAAATTGAAGAAGGTGTTTTGATGGAAGATATATTGCATTATGCCTTGCCGTTTGGATGGCTCGGGGGGGTAATTGCCGGAAAATTTGTAGAAAAAAAAGTAAACAACATTTTCAACCATCGTTTTAACGAATTGGAGAAAGTTTTTAATAAAAAAACGTCCAAAAATAAATCGTTTAAACAATCAATTGCCTAATCTAAACTTTTATCAGCATAGAAAACTAAAAAGTGTTTTTATTGAATTCGTAAAATTCCTATCTTCAACTCAAATAAGGTTTTAAAACAACAGAAAATATCCGAATGCTACGATCTCTTTTGGTTTTTATATTTTTATTCAGCTTAAATTTTAGTTATTCTCAGTCTGATATTTTGGGTGAATGGGTTGGTTTCCTGATCAAAGGAAAAGAACAATTTCATTTTGAATTGGATATTATAAAAGGTGATAAGGAAGACCCTGTTATATTGAATGGTTTTAGTTGCAAAAAAATAAAAGGAAGCATTGTAGATTTTAGAGATAGCACCAAAATGATTGACTTTTACGGGATTATAAATGCTGACAGAAGTATCAACATGATTGATTCAAAGCTGGTTGATAAAATAGAATTTGAGGCCGAATTTAGATCGCACTACCAGTTTTATATAGAAATACGAAACGGAGAACCCTGGATGATTGGCTATTGGCAGGAATACGATAACAAAGGTTGGAAACAAACTCAGGGTCGTATTTTTTTAAAACGAAAACCGCCTCCCTCCCAAAAAGCCTGATCTTACAAACATCAAAAAAAGAGGCGTTGTTCATATTGACAGCGCCTCTTTTTTGATGTTTTATTATTAATATTTATCTGGCATTGTTCCGAAAACGTAATCCCAAAGTGGAGAAGATACGCCGAAAACTTTAGTTTGATCTTTATAGTGATGAACTGCATGCAGCGACCAAAGTACTCTTAATTTATTGTTTGGTGGCTTAAAAATATGCAGGATGTAATGCACACATAAATAGCAGGCATATCCAACTAAAAATCCCGGTAAAAAAGCAAATACTAAATCACCAAGGAATAATCGAAAGACAAACAAGAGAACAGTGCCGATGGTAATACTCATGATTGGAGGCATTGCCAAACGTTGTTTATCTTTTGGATATTCGTGATGAACGCCGTGCAAAGTATATTGTATTTTTTCTTTCCTTTTGGTATTTCCGGGTAAATGGAAAATGTATCTGTGAATTAAATATTCCGCTAACGTAAATGTAAAAAAGCCAATAAAAAATATTCCAACAGTAGCGCCAATCGTTAAATCTGTATTTGTTTTAACGCTATAAATCAACAAAGCTGTTGCGTAAACTAAAAAAATAGTAATCGGAATTGAGACGTGTGTCCGGGTCAGACTTTCCAAAAACTTGTTTTCGAAAAGCTTTTTAGATCCGGTAGTTTTTGGTGTTACATTATAAGACATAATCTAATTTTTATTTGAGGCCGCAAGTTACGGAAAAACTTAAAAAAAGTGTATTTATCCTTTAAATTTCAGGCAATTACTCTTTCCTTTTTGTGTTGAATTTTATCTTTAAACGAGTAATTTAGTGGAATATTTTCTGTTTAAATTAACCAGTAATTTTCATGCTTGGCTCCTTAAACTAATAGCGAACAGAAGCAAAACGTTTTTATATTTTCATTTTTTAAAACCAAAATAAGCCCCTAAAACTCGAACAACAATGAAGTTCATAAATAAAATAGTGTTAATCACCGGAGGGTCAAGAGGTATTGGAAAAGCTACCGCAATTGCTTTCGCTGAGCGAGGAGCAAAAGTGGCTTTGGTCTATAAAACCGACGAGAAGGCTGCTGATGAAACATTGAAACAATTATCCGGTGAAGGCCATATTGCCATTAAAGCTGATATCAAAAGTCCAGAAAAAGTTCGAAAACTGATCAACGAAGTGGTTAAACACTTTGACCGGCTTGACATTGTAGTGAATAATGCCGGAATCCATTATCACCATCCTATCGACAAAGTGAGTTATCAGGATTGGCAGGATAACTGGAAACTCACTCTTCAGACCAATTTGATTGGTCCGGCCAACATTTGCTACTGCGCTGCCCAATATATGATTATTCAAGGAAGCGGGCGAATTGTCAATGTTTCTTCGCGTGGTGCTTTTCGAGGAGAGCCTGACCAACCGGCTTATGGCGCTTCAAAGGCAGGGCTTAATGCGATGAGCCAATCTTTAGCACAATCGTTGGCTCCCCACAATATTTTTGTTGGCGTTGTTGCTCCAGGTTTTGTTGAAACCGAGCTTTCGAAAGAAATTTTGGAAGGCCCCAATGGTGATGCGATTCGGCAACAAAGCCCTTTAAAAAGGGTAGCTCTTCCTGAAGAAGTTGCCAGAGCTGTCCTTTTTCTGGCTTCCGATGGGTCAGAGTTTATGACCGGAGCAATTTTGGACGTCAATGGCGCTTCTTATTTGAGGAGTTAATTTTCAAGAAGCCATTTTGCCAATTGAGTGTTTCCTGAAATAATATTTTAAAATACAGCTATTTTTTGATATTTAAAACCGCACTAGCTTTCCTTTAAGACATATTTTTTGGTTATTTTTAAAAATTGATTAACCAACAAAACAATTATCATGGATTCAAAAAAACTTATCTTTTCTACAATTGGTAGTTTTTTATTAATGTTTTTTATGGGCTTTTTATGGTATACCGTTTTAATGAAAGGGTTTTATGAAGCTAATGCTGGCACAGCATCTGGTGTCGCAAAAGATCCTCCTGATTTAGTTTTACTTGCGTTAGGTGTTTTCATTTTTGCTTTTGCAATGGCTTACTTATATCCAAAATGGAGTCGAGGTGTGAATAATGCCAAGCAAGGTTATATTTTTGGCGTATTGATAGGCCTGATTCTTTTTGGAATCAATTTTATTCAATTTGCAACAGCAAATTTAGGAACAATGACTGCTTATGTCGTCGATGGATTTTACCATGTATTTCTAGAACAAGGTCTTGCAGGTGTTGTGATTGCAATAATTTATGGAAAAACAAAAGAAGAATAATTTTATAAAACTAAGGGGACAAAACATCTTTGTTCTCTTAATTTCTTTTAACTTTTTCAAGCCATTTCAAACCTTCTTTTTTGGTGAGGTTGGACAAAACGACTTCGTTGCTTTGAATAAAATCAACCACTGCTCTTGCATTGAATTTGGAATATTGCCGCAGTGCCCAACCACTCCCCTTCTGAACGAAAAACTCTTTACTATCAGCACGATAAAGGATATAATCAAACATCAGTTGGTGATCTGTTTTTTCTCTGTATTTCAATTGAAAAATGATCGAAGATCGTTGCAACCAAATATTATCAGATTGAATCCATTGTCCCGTAATTGGTTTGATATGTTTTGGGTATTTTTGAAAAATCCGGCCAAATCCATTCGGAGCAATCCAATCAACGGTATCCCACCATGATTTTTGAAGGATTAATTGCTCTAAAAAAGGAAGAAATGATTCATCGAGAGTTTTGACTACTTTTTCCATAATGTCCATTGCGACGTATTGCATTTCACGATGGTCATTATCCCAAAGTGCCTGCACGATTTGTTTGAGATCGTTTCTGGTTGGTTTGCCGTTTTTATTCAAAAATTGCCTCAGCAACTCTTTCCGTAAAGGACTTTTTATACCATAAAAATCAAACTGATCGCGCATGTAACGCTTCATTGGCACAGCGTTCTTTGTATTGCTGTTTGCTTCAAAAAATTGTACAAGCTGTTTTGTATATAATTTTGGATTCATCAAAATTTAAAGGGGCTTTTTTAAACCATTATCATTCACTCGGTACCAAGTTCCATCCTCCAAAAGTAAAGCTTCTGTCCTTCTATATGGAAAATAGTTGAGGTGGTCCTGCGGGCTTTTGACATCAATGCCAATAATCTTTCCCTGATAATGACTACTAACTTTTGACAATGTTGTGTTCCCGGCGATGATTTGTGTAGCATCAAACTTTTTGAGCAATCTATCTATATTTTCCTGGGGGAGGTTTTTATTGAAATATCCTCTGTACCAGGACGGAGCACTTTTGGTAGAATATAACAAATGATAAGTCTGATCGCTCTCCTTTTTGTTAAAATAAGGGGTATAATAGTGCGATTTTACTTGCTGATTGATTTGATCAAGCGTCAGGTCATGATCTGCAAAATCCGGGTGCAACCCTCCGTGTACAAACACAAAAGATCCGATTTTTTCAACAACATTTTTAGTAGCCAGCCAACGTCCAAGGTAGGATTCAGTATTGTAAAACTCATTTCTTTTTATTCCTAAAACATTGTTAACATACCAGTACTTTTGGGCGGTAGATCGATAATAACCTTGCAAATTATTGATCTCGTGATTGCCTAAGATATAATGTACCTTCCCTCCTGCTTTTTCCGCTTCCTGTTCTAATTTATAGATAAACCAAAGCGTTTGTGTTACAAAGAAACCTTTATCAACAAAATCTCCCAACAAAACCAAATGTCCTTCTCCAAACGACCAGTTCAATGATTCATCGATCACCTTATTCGAAAGCAATATATTTCTAAATGTTTTAAAATTACCTTCCAGATCTGATACTGCAAATATTTTGCTGACCTCCGGAAAGATTACCGCCTCATCATGAAATTCAAAATCCACAGGCACTAAAAATTCGCTCTTGTCCAAAGGGTAATAAACCGGCAATTGTAACAAAGTATCCGATTTTGCAAACTGCGTTTGAAGCTCAAATCCTTCTTTTTGATTTCCGCGGATGTATTGGATTTTCGCCAACGAATCACCTTCAAACGCAATAAAAGGCCCTTCCAGATCTAATTGCAAAGGGATTGTCTTATCAAAACCATATTTGATTGCCTGATTGAAGATTAAGGAAAATATTAAAAAGAAAACTATGAGAACAAATACCGACAGGAAAAAGTATTTAAAATATTTCAACGCTCGCTCATTCATGGGTTTATTTCAATAAAAAAGATCAACTTTTTGAAT
Source organism: Saprospiraceae bacterium (assembly GCA_965220465.1). Lineage (GTDB taxonomy): Bacteria > Bacteroidota > Bacteroidia > Chitinophagales > Saprospiraceae > JAHDHW01. The sequence continues at coordinate 320,422 of CBDCPZ010000021.1, forward strand.
CGCCGACACCTTTTATTAAGATACAATAAATTTCTATTTAGAAAGCTTCAATACTAATTTATCATTTGCAAAACACTGGGTAGTTCTTGCTCAGTGACCTCGTTCATTTTGATTTCGAGGGAAAGATCAGTAGTGATATCCATTGTTTCAATTCCAATAAATAATTGAAAATGATCCATTGCGATGATGACGATACTCGCTTCGACTCCTTTTGGAATATTGGATTTACTTACTTTGACACCATTAATATCGCTATCCATTTTAATGACTGTATTAAAATCTGATAGAATAACAAAACCGGCAATATCTGTGAGAATAGTTCCATAACCAAAAGGGCTTGCTTCAATAGTAGTCAAATCATTGAAATTGGTTTGCATCGCACCACACATCCAGCCATTATCTTCTGTATCAAATTGCAAAGTCATTTCACCAGCATCAACTACCACCGGGCTGTTATTGACTTGTTGCCAGGACCCGCTGCGATTGTAATGATTCATATCTCCTAAACCGGAAACCTGATTGTTGATCGGCAGGGTAACGGAAATTGGGTTTTGTAAATCAATACCTGAACTGTCTTTAAAGGCATTAAAAACAAGAATTGCCCCGTATTCTAAAATAGAATTGCCTGAAGTAGAGGGTTTGTCAAGCAGGATCATATCACTTTTCAGCATAAGTTCCCGTGTAACTACAGAGACATTGCCCACAACAGGGTTGTTATTTTTTAGAAACGATCCAGCTTCAATACTAACCTTTGCTCCACTTGAAGTGATAATGGTTTCATCCATTGAGGCATCAATAATTTTTGTCTCACCTGTCAGCGTCTGCCGGGCAAAAAGTTCGTCCAAATTTTCGTATGGGAGCCTTTCCTTCGGGTTTGGTGTAGTATCATCAAAACTACATGAAGTAACAATCACGAGTGGCAAAATCATGAAGCACAAATGGCAAAGATTCCTCATTTAATTCAGGGTTGTATTGATCTTCAAAATAACCCTCAAATTAACAATTAATTTTCAACAATTGAAGCATCTTGCAAGACTTAACATTATAATAATTTATCAAGGGTATGCAACCGCAATAATTCCTTCGAAAGGAAAAATTATTGACATACTACCGACTTCGTTGTAAAGTAGGCAATCTCCTGAGATGGTAAGTTTTTTGGTTTTATCCCCCATTTCATTATTCTCAAAATCCTCAACGGCAATAATCTTGAAATTGCTGGAATTTGGCTGTTGCTGAAAATCAGACTTATATATAACCCCATCATTATCAGTATATTGAATTAAAACTGTACTGAATTGGAGCGAATCACTTCCTCCCGGTTCGATTGTTTTTTCATAAGAAAACCGTGATCCACAGATAGAAGCATTTAAGCTTTGAGTGATATTTAATTCTTTGCAAATTTCATCAGTACAGCCAAAAGTATCAGTAATAGTCACACAAAAGGTTTCATTGAATGGTAAAGTAATTGGTACCGTTAGAAACTCACCAATAGAATCAACATTCCATTGAAAAGTATAAGGCGCTGTTCCATTAAACATAATTGCTTGAAGCTCTACCTCGACTGGATTAGGGGGGCTGGAAACTCCAAAATTAGCCTGACATTTTGGGGTATTGGGGCTCAAAAAAATGGTATTGCAGTAATCGATTTGACAATTGTTATTACTGATTATTTCAAGGCAAACATCAAGCGTTGGTGTGTTTGCATAATTTGCTAAATTCAACTTTAAATTAGGGGTTGAAAAAGTATCAATATTCCCGGATGTGTCCGCTATTTCCCAATGGTAAAAAAATGGTCCCGTCCCGTCAGGGTGTGAAGTCAAATTCAGAATCGTTTGTTCATTTGAAATCAAAGTATCAGGTACTCTGTAAAAATAATTTTCCGGCTTTAAGGCATTTTCAATATCGACTGATTCTGATCCAACAGTCACTTGAGCATTTCGAATTTCAATTAATAATTCTTCTTTACAATCCATTCCGCAATCGCTTAATTTTGCAAAACGAGCTATGAAGCTGTAAACATCTTGATCATCTTTTTGGTAGTCCGAAAAAAGATAAAAATCCTCTTCTCCTGCAGTGATTCCAATAGATCCTCCTGACATTGAAAAAACCGGTTCTCCATTATTTATTGGAGGCAATTCTTCCGGTTTACAAGAAGCAATCACAAGGAAAATCAAGAAAAATAAATAAAACCTAAAGGCTTTCATAAGTATATTTTATTCGTAAATCTATTTTAAAAAGAACCAGCTAGCCGAAACATTAAAATACAAAGGCCCTGATTCGAGTAACGCTTGTTCGTTATTATCTGAGTTTTTGAAAAAATCGCTAAATCGATAAGATGCACGCAAACCAACCATAAAATTTTGATTCACATAATATCGATACCCCAATAATCCACTTGTATTAAAAGATTTAAAATCACTTTTGGAAAGCCATCCACTACTTAGTGTTTCTTCCGAAACGCTGGTTTCGCTTGAACGTTCCCAGGGAAATAAACTCTTCTGCTCTTCAATATTACCGTAAACTCCAGTCAAATACGTAAATGTCAGACCACCTTCAATTCCATGCCTTCCCGATCTAAACTGTAAGTAAATGGGTAGCTCAACGAAATGCACACTTTTAGGCTGCAAACTATGTTCAACCTGCTCTCTTCCAAAGCTATAGTTTGTTTGTTCGGTCTTTGAAACAGCCCCAAAAGTTCCTGTTCGATAGGTGTACAATAATTCGGAATTGAGTGAAAATGCTTTTTGAAACTGGTATTGCCCAACAAGTCCAAAACTCGCTCCGATCCAGGTTTCTTCGGAATTCTTAGCCGGATAAAATAAACTGGAAGCAGTTAATCCCAATCGGAATAATTTGGTTTTCGGAATACTTAACTTTTGAAGGTTTGGATATTCCGGATTTTCTATTTTCTCCAAAACGGGATCGATTGGATTAAGTAGAGAAATCGTACTCTTTTTAGTTTGATCCGTTTCTGCCAGATCAGTTTGATCGTTTTTGTTTTCAATAGAATTATCTAAAATATTCTGGTTAGCTATTTCCGGCTTGTTATTTTTTAATGCTTCCGATCTAGTTTTTAATTGAACAATAGCTGTGGATTCAAGAATTGGTTCCTCATTGTTTTTTGAAGTAATAGGGTTCTGCGATTTTACAGCTTGCTTTATATTTATTGTTGCTTGGTTGATTTCATTATTTTTAAAATCTGACGTTGAGTTATTTAATTCTTTAGTATTTGAACGGAGAATATTTAGTTCGGATAAATTATCGCTCTCCCTTGAAAGCTCTTCATTTGTTTGAGTAAGATGCTGATTGGTGGATTTAGTATTTAGCGATTTATTTTCAGGTAGATTGTTTAAAAAGGAAGTTGAAGCCAATTCTTTTTCAGCCTTTGGTAAGCTAAACCAAAGCACAGCTCCTCCTAAAGTAAAAATGAACAACAAACCAAAAAGCCAAAAGAATAAGCCTCTTCTACGATTCTTTTCATCGGCAATAATCAGTTTTTCCGCACCTTCCCAATAAGAATCCTTAAATTCAAAGGTTCGGTTTTGCAGTTTTTTATTATAAAAATTATCCAAATTATTCATAATCAAATGACTTTTGTAGAATTAATTGCTTGCTGCATCATTTCTCTGATTTTTTTACGACCGGACGAAAGGTGCCATTTAGAAGTTCCTGCTGTGATTCCCAGCAATTCACTAATTTCTTTGTGGGAGTAGCCGTCAATTGCAAAAAGATTGAAAACTTTTCGGCTAACCGAAGGCAATTGTTTAATAAAATTTTCTAATTGCTCTGCATCGAACAACTGGTCTGCTACGTTGAAGTCAATCATCTCCCGCGAAGCTACGTAATCGGTAAAATCTGTGTGTTCAATTAATTCTTTAACTTTTCTGTTTTTCCTAAAATCGTCAATAATCGTGTTGATCATTATTCGCCTGATCCATGCTTCAAAAGGTACTTCTGTTCTATATTTATCGAGGTTGTTCAAAACTTTCAAAAACCCAACATTCAAGATCGAAGCTGCTTCGTCTTCGCTTTTTTTATATCGAATACAAACGGCCATCAAGAGATTAAAACAACTTTTATACAGCTGAAACTGACCTCTTCGGTCACCGTTCATACAGTCTGTTAATAGTTGTTGGTTTATTTTCATTAGTGTAAAATCATATTTCAACGAAAGACCAAATATTTTATTAGCCTTTTCGGATGATGGGTTTAGTTAGCTGGCATATACGAATAGCCATTGTTGTCGGTAGTTGTTTACCGAAGCAAAGAAACATCTCCTTGTAGACGTTCGATTATACAGTTAGTTTTTACTATTATTATGTAGATATAAACATCAGAAGGAGCTGGTTCTCCTTTAAAAGTACCATCCCAAGGTTCCAAAGTATTGTGGACTAATTGTCCCCATCGGTTATAAATCTGGAAGTCGATTACTACTGTTTCTCCCTTTGAAAAAATATAAAAGTTATCATTTTGTTGATCTGAATTTGGAGTAAATACATTTGGGATAGCATATTTCCCCCCTTGTGTACAACATAAAGCTTCATCAAGGATTCTATTATAAAATTGTAAATCATCAATCAATCCTCCAAAAAAGCAGCATGGATTTGAACCTGTTCCTCCAAAACAACCAACAAATAAGTTAACCGCTGAAGTTTGAGAAGGAATATAAGTTCCTTTGTAGATTAATTCACCATCTCTACAATAGGACAAACTATCACCATTTAAAATTATATATATTTGATGCCATTCATTATCAATTAAATATTCCGTTTGATCAATTTCAAATTCATGATTTATAGCAAAGGTTTCGGTTTCAGTTTCTACTTGTAGCCTATTATGTTCATATTCGACTTCGAAAACATTAGTCATCAAATTCTCACCATGATTGCCAAGACTAAGAATAGTTTGATCATCACTATCTTCAACAAACCGAATTTTAAAAAAAATGGTCATTTGATTCATATTATTTCTAAATGTTTCAGCAAAAGTTGATAAATCAACAAACTCATCAATTCCATTTAGATGTAAAGATGAATTGGGATTTCCTTGTGAATCTTCACTAAAGCTTCCACCATTTAAAATTCCATTGAAATTGTCCGGACCATTGTCTAACACATTTCCATCAAAAGGATAATAAGCCAACAAACCAACACTTGAAATTTGCGCATTTAGAGCAAAACTAAAGAGCAAGAGTAATATAAAAATGTAGTCTTTCATAATTTATAAATTTAGCTGTTTTTTGTAATTACCAATAATGGTGGCATATATGGCGTGATGACGTTTAGCCAGCATGAACATATATGCTTTGTACGCTTCTCGCCTTCTTTTTTATCTAATCAATTGCACATCTCCTTTAATTATTTTTCTTCGTCCATTTGCAAAAATAATTTCGGCAAAAAAAGCGAAAACTGCTGGATTCATTTCTTCCCCTTTGTGAGTTCCGTCCCATCCAAACGATGGGATATTGGGTTCAAAATTGAAATTATTAAATACATTTGCTCCCCAACGGTCAAAGATGCGAAGGCTTTCGATAGTTATTGAATTTGGTTTTGCAAATAATGTAAAATGGTCATTTATACCATCATCATTTGGTGAAAAAGCATTCGGATAATAGACTTCACTTTCTTCCGCACACGATTGATTAAATTCTGAATCGTTCGGTTCAAGACACACTCCACAACTGTCAATTTCGGCCGTTCCGTTTATATTGGCTGTGCAATCTATACATGACTGATTGAAGGTAGGGTCACTTGGTTCAAGGCATTCGCCACATTCGTCAATAACTGCTGTCCCATTAGGTGTGCTTGCACAGTCGACACACGATTGATTGAAACTCGGGTCGCTTGGTTCGAGACATTCGCCGCAATCATCAATTATCTCGGTTCCATTCGGTGTGCATGCACAATCTGCTATTTGAGAAGATATTGCACAAACAGCGTCAATATCTGCTCCAGCACTAATAGTACAAGGTGTATTACCAATGTCTGTTATCTTTATCGCTCTAAATTTTAATTCACCATAATTATAAGAGCCAGATAAAAAGCCATCTATTTCAAGAAAAGCAGTGGCTCCTCCAATGCCTCCAAAATCAAAGTATCCATCTCCATCAATGTCACCAATTCCTTCATTAATTAATATGGACTTGGTAATGGAATCACACGGTTTTAACTCTATGCTACTTCCTTCCACTAATCCGCCAATTTCAAATACCCAAATATCAGGTTCGGTATCGCCAGAATTTACAACGACGTTATTCGTAAATCCAAGTTTGATGATTCCACCTGTCCCGAGGGCTACATAACTTCCATCGTAATCATTTAAATAATCGCTAACTCCAACAGCAGCAATTGGTGTTGTATCTGTAGGTGATAAGTCTAAAAGACAATTGGGTAAATATTCAATTACGGTGTCGGCAAAAGAGAAACCATCGAACATACACGTTTGACATCCTTGATTTGGTAATTGTTGGCAATCAGTATCTTCGCAATCAATGAATCCATCATTATCATTGTCGATACCGTCGGAGCAGGTCAAAGAATTATTTTCTTGGGCGAATACAATCGCAGGAAGAATAAAAAGAAATAATATGATTGAGCCATTCTTCATTTACTGATTTTGGTTTTCCAATTTTTATCTGGTTTTCATTACCGGACATTCCATTTTACACCTTTATACCTGGTTTTAGAATCTGGTTGAGCCCATAAAAAATCCTTGCTTTTCTACCAAAACAAATGTACCTGCTGCATTCATCAATATCTGATTGAAAACAAAAACTCCATTTTCATCGGTTGTTGTATTTGAAACATTTGAATTAAAGTCATTTAAAGTCACTTGTACTCTAGATAATGGCTTTCCTGCTTCGTGAGACACCAGTCCCATAACTGGTGCTGTGATGGCTTCTATTTCTGGATTATAGTTACTAAGTAATTGTTCAAAATTATTTATAAGTTATATTTACACCCAAAAAGATGGGTCGAAAATCAAAGAAAATAGACTTAACGGATGCAGAAAAAGTAGCACTAGAAAAAGGTTACAAATATTCAAAATCAAAGTTTTTTTCTCAACGCTGTCATATGATTTTGCTAAAGAACCAAGGTTTGACTTCCCAAGAAATAGCTGACATATTTGGAATTACCTTTCAACCTGTTAATAGCTGGTCCAAAAGATATATCAAGTATGGTATCGAAGGTCTTAAAACGAAATCAGGTCAAGGAAGAAAATCTATTTTAAATAAAAAGCAAGATGAAGCTAAAGTAAAAGCTGCTATCAAAAAAGAACGGCAACGAATTAAATTGGCTAAAGAAGCTTTAGAAAAAGATTTAGGAAAAACCTTTAGTGTTCTGACTTTAAAACGGTTTTTAAAAAACTTAAGTGCCGATGGAAACGAATCCGTTTGAAACCTAAAGGTAAACCTGATGAAGAACTATATAAAGTTCGAAAACAATCTTTGAGTTTGATAGAACAACAAGCTGAATTAGGAAATATTGATTTATTTTATGCTGATGAAACGCAGTTTTCTCAGCAAGGATATGTTCCTTATGGTTGGCAATTTGATGATGAACAAGTAGCTATTGAAGTATGCAAAGGCAAATCAATTAACTGTTTTGGATTACTTTCAAGAACGAACCGATTCATTTACAAAACGACAGAAAAAAACATCAATGCAAATTTTGTCATTGAAATGCTAGATAATTTATCCTTGACAATTTCCAAATTCACATTTGTAGTATTGGATAATGCAAGAATTCATACTGCCCGTAAAGTCAAACAACTTTTGGAGACTTGGCAAAAAAGAGGATTATTCATTTTTTATTTACCTCCTTATTCGCCGCATCTCAATATTATCGAAAGGCTTTGGAAAGAAATGAAACAAGGATGGTTAAGACCATCTGATTACCAATCTGCCGACGACCTGTTTTATGCAGTCAATAGAATTTGTTCAGCCTTTGGTAAATCTATTTTCATTAACTTTTCTAAATGCTCTTTTTAGTTATATTTTATTTTGAACAATTACTTAAGATCAATTAATGGTAGATTAATATTGGAAGTCGAACTCATGTTAGGATCTTTTCTGCAGGAAAAGAAAATAAAACATGCTAAACATAGTATGGTTAGTTTTTTCATAATTTATATTTTATGATCTTACTATTTAATGACTACAAACACACATAAAAATTCAACATAAGGTTGGGCAATTGAAGTTTTTATTATAAAACCAGCGTAAAAAATCAAATCTCAAAATAGTGAAAGGAGGTTGGCTTTTTAATACCTAAACCATCCTTTCACTTTACGTTCGTATCAAAACTGGGAAAACTATCTTATAATTACTTTTTTAGAAATCGTTTCTTTTCCATCAATTATGATAACAAAATAAAGGCCTGCCGGCAATTTTTTGACATCAAAGCTATGATTGTAAATACCCGGTTGAAGTTCAATGGATTCTGCCATAATTGTTTTACCATCTATGCTCATCAATGAGAAAATAACATCAGATTGCTCTTTTGCAAGTAATTGTAAATACAATTTATCGCTCGCTGGATTTGGATAAACTTCAACGCTATTCTCCTCCAACAAATCTTTAATACTAACGGTAGCTGCGCTGTCATCATCCACCAAAAAGTCAAGATTTTCAATCGATGGATTTTCAGGACTGATCGTGACCAAATACATCACTTGTTCAATGCCTGGGATTTCAATAAAAACTTTATACGTTCCCCAAGCCAAATCACCAAATTCGTATTCTCCGTCAACATTTGTAAAAGCATAGCCGATTGGATTGTCGTTTTCATCCAACAAAATCATTGAAACATTTTCCAAGGGATCGCCGTCTCCTCTTGAGTCATCACCTCCAGTCAAATTAGCTCCCTCGCTCACTAAACCACCAATGAATCCAGGACCTCCGGGATTGTTTCCTTCGACCATTTCAATTTCTATTGAATACGAAGAATTTGCAACTACATTTAGGGTTGTAGCTTCATTCCACCATAATTCGTTTCCAAAATAAGTTGGCAAATTGTTTTCGTAACCCATAGAGTTGAGAGACAAAGCGACCTTGATTAAATACTCTCCAGCTTCAACATTGTTAAATTCAAGCTCACCTGTATAAAAAGGTGTTTGATTAACAGCAGTGAGCGATTCTTCGACCGGATCGTATTTAATCAAATAGGCCGTTCCATAGCTATATATGCTCAACGAATCATTATTACTATCATGCATCCAAACCAATCCTGAGATGTCGCTTGTAAAATCAAAATCAATACAATCCTCTGCCGTACAGCCACTTGCCGTTGTGATTGTTACGCAATACGAACCTTCATCATTCGGAGTTATGAATTCTGTAGTCTCGTTAGTGCTCCAAATGTAAGCCACCGGGTTTCCGCTATTTGGATTCGAACTGGCATGTAAATCGCCGGAGTTGGTCTCTACTATTTGCACAAAGCAAGAGTCTTGCCCACCATTTCCAAGGGTTCCGCAAGCCGTCGAAGCACAACCATTGGCATCCACCATTGCGACACAAAAAATACCTCCGTTAGAATTGCCGGGACAAAAGGTTGATCCTGTGTCTCCATTCTCCCAAATAAAGGTAAATGGCGCAGTACCATAGCCTGTTGCTTCTAAACAAAACTCTCCTTGAACTTGTAAAACCGTCACATAACAAGTAGTATCATTATTCCCTCCATCATAATAAAAATAACAATCTGTCGCCTCGCAACCTGTCCCATCCGTGGTGGTCACGCAGTAGTATCCGGTAACTGTTGGAATGATAGATTCTGTATTTTCGTTGGTGCTCCATGAATAAGTAAATGGCGCAGTACCAGATGCAATAGCAACCAATGCCCCTGCCGGGACTGATTCGATATTCACCCAACAGTTTGTATTGTTGTTATTGTAAACGGTAATACAATTGCTTGCTTCACAGCCAGTGTCATCAGTGATGGTGACGCAATAAGTGCCAGTTTGTAAAACGGTAATAGATTGGGTCAAATCGCCCGTGCTCCAACTATAGGAAAAAGGAGCAGTTCCAATAGGCTGGGCGGTCAATTCAACACCTGCATTCATAAGTGTATCTTGCGAGATCCAGACATTACAACTATTCGGATCTAAAGTTCCACAGGCAGTGGCAACACAGCCATTCGCATCAGTCATGGTCACACAAAAAGTACCTCCTCCGTTTGGATTATTGGAACAGATCGTATCACCGGTATCTCCGTTATCCCATACGAATGAAAAAGGAGGGATTCCGGTAGCATCGGCCTGAAGGCAAAAACCACCCTGGACTTCTGTTAGGGTTACAGAACAGAGAGTGTCAACCGGGCTTTCAAAGTTATTAGCCCAAACTTGAGTCAGGTTTAAAATCAGTGCAAAAAGTAGAATGTTTTTTTTCATTGTAGGTTATTTAAGAATAATTTGTTTTTTAGTTTCAAATCTATACACGAGTAGTTTTTATAAATGGTTGGGTTGTTAATATAATTTTTAGAAAGTTATGTAGTTATGGGTTATATGATTATGGGTTATAGGTTATGTGGTTTAGCAGTTCTAAATCACTATTTTTGTTTTAAAAATACGAAAAATGATCAGACCTCTTGCAGAAAGATTACGTCCAATTTCTTTAGATGATTATGTCGGACAACAGCATTTGGTGGGAAAAGGAGCGGTTTTGCGGCTGGCGATTGAATCGGGCAATATTCCCTCTTTTATTTTGTGGGGCCCACCGGGAGTTGGCAAAACGACGCTTGCAAGCATCATTGCTCATCAGCTAAAAAGACCTTTTCATACTTTGAGCGCAATCAATTCCGGAGTAAAAGATATTCGCGAAACCATCGAAAAAGCAAAAAGCCAGCAATTTTTTAACAAACCAAACCCAATCCTTTTTATTGATGAAATCCATCGTTTCAGCAAGTCGCAGCAGGATTCTCTGCTTGGAGCGGTTGAAAAAGGAATTATAACGCTAATCGGCGCAACTACCGAAAACCCATCATTTGAAGTCATTTCTGCCTTGCTTTCCCGTAGCCAGGTTTATGTTTTAAAACATTTGACAAAAGAGGAACTGATCCACCTGGTTGATATCGCTTTAAAAAAAGATGAATATTTAAAAGTCAAACCGATCGAAGTCAAAGAATATGAAGCTCTGCTGCAATACTCCGGAGGAGATGCCCGAAAACTGTACAATATTCTTGAGCTAGTGTCCAACCATCCTTCAGAGAATAACAAAATTGAAGTCACCAATGATTTGGTAAAAGACCTGATCCAGCAAAATATTGCGATTTATGATAAAGGTGGCGAACAGCATTACGATATCGCTTCTGCGCTGATAAAATCAATACGCGGCAGTGATCCAAACGCTGCGGTTTATTGGCTCGCGCGAATGATTGAAGGAGGAGAAGACATCAAATTTATAGCACGGAGATTGATGATTTCCGCTTCAGAAGATATTGGTTTGGCCAATCCAAATGCTTTGCTCATGACGACTACAGCCTTTCAGGCAATACAGGCGATTGGTTTGCCAGAGGCTCGAATCATCCTTTCGCAGGCAGCGATTTATCTGGCCACTTCACCGAAAAGCAATTCTTCTTATATGGCGATTCGGAAAGCGCAAGCGACTGTTCAACAAACTGGAATTTTACCTGTTCCATTAGCGATTAGAAATGCGCCAACCAAACTGATGAAAGATTTGGATTATGGGAAAAACTACAAATACGCGCATGATTTTGATAACAACTTCACGGATATGGAATTTTTGCCGGAGGAAATTGCCAATACCAAGTTTTTTAATCCTTCAGGGAATGCTTCGGAAGAGCGTATTCGAAAATATTTAAAAGAAAACTGGAAAGATAAATATGGTTATTAAGCTTTTATTGAAGTTGTGATTATCGTACTATTTATTGCTTTTACCAGCTAAACACCTTCGCTTCAAACGCTTCATGTTGTGAACATCTTTGTAAAACTTTTTAAGGTATCGTGTCATATCCTTTTTCCAGCCTTTGTCCAGTAACTCAAAGCCTTCGATCAGCGCAAATACTTCGTCCTCCTTTTCTATAAAAAGTTTTGCAACCTTTTCCAATTCGTCATCATTTGGTGGCTCACCAATATATATCCGATGCCTAATACTTGTTTGAGGATAATCCGGATTAGGAACCGAATAATCAGCATTTACAAGACCTGCATAATCAAAATCGTATGGAACAGGAATTATTTCACCTGTTTTTTTCTTTTCTATTAGTTTAGTATTGTGTAATAACCCTAAATTCCAATCGGTATTACTGATCATATATTGGAACATACAAAATACATCATAATCAAAACTACTACAGGAGTCAGCCGCTATTGAGTATGAATTTACTTCTTTTGCATTAAGGCGATCAGCCATTTCATCTGTATCCTCAATTAAAAAAGAATATTTTGTAACAGGTTCAATTCTATTTTTAGCATCCACGTAGGTAATAGTTACCAATTTTACATTGAAGCTATTTTCAGTAATAATGTTGAATAACATGTAAATTAAGTATTCTCTCAAAAGATAATTTTCATATTTTTTTCCCTTTTTACAATAATTTACCACTTTCAGTTTGTCATGCTTTTTCTTGATTCCCTGTTCCTTTAATTCATCCTTTGAAAAATTTAATAAAAAGGGAGGCATATCGCATATCATTTTGCGAGACTTGCCACGAGGAGATACTTTTACACTCCAAATTATTTCTTTACCATCAGCAACATAAGAATAGGTGGATGGGACTTCAAAATCACGAAATTTATTTTCTATCAAACTATCCAAATCAGTATTCAAAGTAACTTCTGTTATAGCTGGATCTTGTGAAAAAAATTCAAATAAAGTGATCTTTTTGTCCTTACCTTTCTTTTTGGAAATCTCACCGAAAAGGCTAAGCGAATCTGACTGAGCAAATAAAAATAATGGACAAACGAAAAACACAAAGAGCAATTGGGAATGGAATTTCATAAGGTTTTCTAATTACAGATGATTGCAAAAAAATAAATTTAATCAATCATCTGTAATTATCATAGACTATCATTCACAAAGGCAAGATTAGATTGCTCAGAGTTTTCGACTATTTCATAGAATGACTTTAAATATTGCAAAACATCCTTTTTATTTTTCTTGTTCAACCCTTCCATATTTTTAACAATATCAAAAAGTCCGTCTTTTTGTTTTTTGAAATAACGAATAATATCATCAAGCTCCTCGAGCTTACTCACTTTATCCATATAAATCCGCTGACGAACTGAGTGCTGTTTGAAGTCTGGATTTGGTCGGGCATACGAAGTGTTGACGATACCTGCAAAATCAAAATCATAAGGAATCATCATTAAATGCTTGTCACCATCAGCCTTAACCATTTTGATGTTGTGCATCATTTTGGTCTTCCAGTCAGTATTTCCAATCATAAATTGAAACATACTAAAAACCTGTCGGTCTTTCATATCCATGGCATTCAGATCCACATTAAATTCCTCTAATTCTTCTCCCCCTAACCGATTTGCCATTTCGTCTGTGTTTTCAATCAGAAACCCATATCTCACCACAGGCGCTGTATCATTTGAAGAATCGACATAAGTTATTTCCACCAGTTTTACTTCAAAACTCTCGCGGGTTAGTTGATTGTAAAGTTTGTAAGCTAAATATTCTTTTAACACATTTTGCTTTTCTTCTTCCGAATCAAGGCAGTGAGTCACCAATTTAAAGGATTTATACAACGGACTAAAACCGGCTTCAGAAAGATCATCTTTGTAAAACTTTAATTTCAAGGGAGGGAATTCACAAATTTTTCGTCGAAACTTGCCTCGTGCTTTAATCTTCAGTGCAGATTGAACTTTCACTCCTTCGTCATTGACATATGTCATAATTGCGGGTTGGTATTGATCTTCGTTTTTCTTTTCTATTAGTTTTGTAAAATCAGATTCGAGGGTAATTTTCAGATCTTCCTCCTGCTCAAGTTCGTCAAAAATGCTATGCGGGCTTTCCGTTAAAACGGTTGAAACCGAATTAAAATCAGAAGCGGTAATACTTTGCTGAGCAGATAAAATCGAAACGAGGGAAAGAAAATAAAAACTAAAAATAAAATGGATGCCAGAGGAAATAAATTTTTTCATAATTAAAAGGTTGTTCAGGGTAAAAAAATCTTTCAATAGAAAGACGAAATAAATCTAAAAAAAACGCTCCAATCTATTATTTATAGACAGACTAACACTTTTTTCGGATAAAAAAACAAACAAATTTGTTGAATCAAAATTAAATTGCATTCGTTATATAATTCAACAAATGTTGGTATTTCAATCAACACAAACGCAAATTTCAACTAAAAATTATTACCGTTCAAGCACCGATTTATATGTTAAAATTGAATGATATTATGTTAAAGCGTTTTGGCAAAATTTTATTGTTATTTTGTTTGAACACTCCTATCAAAATTGTGTTCTAATAAAAATTACATCAATTATAATTTTGTATATTTGTGCACATTTTTTTTCTTGTAAAACCAATATTATTTTTGAAATAACATCTTAATCCAATTAAACCAATAAAATCAAGATTTATGAATGTAGCCTCAGTCGAAAATCTGCAAATCATAAAAGAAAGTGCTCGTGATTTTGCAGAACAATTCATTAGACCACATGTCATGGAATGGGACGAAACCCAACATTTTCCCATAGACCTTATGCATCGTTTAGGGGAACATGGGTTCCTTGGAGTTTTAGTTCCAGAAGAGTATGGAGGTTCTGGGCTTGGATACCAGGAGTATATTACTGTAATCGAAGAAATCGCAAAAGTTTGTGGTTCAATCGGACTTTCCGTAGCCGCTCACAACTCTCTTTGCACAGGTCATATTCTGGCCTTTGCCAATGAAGAACAAAAATCAAAATACCTACCAAAACTCGCTACCGGAGAATGGATTGGCGCCTGGGGACTTACTGAACCTAACACGGGAAGTGATGCAGGACGTATGAAATGTGTTGCTGAAAAAGATGGCGATTATTACGTGATCAATGGCGCTAAAAACTGGATTACCCACGGAAAATCCGGCAATGTTGCCGTTGTCATTGTACGTACCGGGGAGCTTTTAGACAGCCATGGGATGACTGCTTTCGTAGTCGAAAGAGGAACTCCTGGTTTTACTGCCGGAAAAAAAGAAAATAAATTGGGAATGCGTGCTTCTGAAACAGCAGAGATGATCTTTGACAATTGCAGAGTACATAAAAGTCAAATTTTAGGCAAAGAAGGAGAAGGTTTTGTGCAGTCCATGAAAATCCTGGATGGCGGCCGTATTTCGATTGCCTCCCTCTCTTTGGGAATCGCAAAAGGAGCTTATGAAGCCTCCGTGAAATATGCAAAAGAACGACACCAATTTGGAAAACCAATTGCCAGTTTTCAAGGCATCAGCTTTAAATTGGCGGATATGGCTACCAAAATACAGGCTGCGGAGTTATTGACTCGTCAGGCTGGCGATATGAAAAACAAAGGAAAGAAAATGACTAAAGAAGCCGCAATGGCTAAGTATTATGCTTCGGAAGTTGCCGTTGAAGTAGCTACCGATTCGGTCCAGATTCATGGCGGCTACGGCTATACCAAAGACTACCCTGTTGAAAAATTCTACCGCGATTCAAAACTTTGTACGATTGGCGAAGGAACTTCTGAAATTCAGAAGATCGTCATCGCAAGGGAAGTTTTGAAGGATTAATCGAATTGTTTTTATAAAAAACGGCGTAAAAAAATATTGATAAGTTATTTGTTATTGCAAAATGAAGCTAAACAACAGATTAAAAAGAAGTTTTTAGATATATTTTGTGATAACTAAAAAAATAACTTATTGATATTTTAGGCCAATAACTTACAAAGTTAGTTTGATACTGTTTTACAGCGTCATTTTCTTTGCGATTTCTTTTGGAATGGCGTCTTTGTGAACCAAAACAGAAACTGTTTTCAACTGAAAATAAGCTTCTGACATGTATAAATAACCTTTGAATTCTCCAATTTCTCCCCAAGAGTTTTTAATCAGGTAATATTTGTTTCCTTTTTCGTCTTTAGCAATTCCTGTCAAATGCATCAAATGATCATCGGTAGTTGCATAACTTTCGAAAGTAGTTTGACGAAGCTCTTGTGTAACTTCAACTTCCTCTCCCGGAACTACAAAAAGATCTTCGCGTTTTTCATCTACCGGAAGTACAGCAATTCCATCTTTTGCAGAAAAACCTTTTTCACTTACATCTCCGTCCCAGGCGATTGAATATCCATTTTTAACCGCATTGTCAACTATCTTTTCCATTTCTTCCATCGGCACGTTATAAAAAGAACCGTTGGAGTAATTATCCGGAATCTCCAATACAAATTGGTTATAAAAAGGATGATGAGTGTATGAAGTAATATTTACATATTCGTCCGGATTGATATCCAGGCTTTCCGCATAAGTTACGGGTGTGTAAACCTTTCCTCCGTAAGTGAACTCATCCGGCATTGCCCCAAGATAAACATCCACAACGCAGTCAAATGCTTCTGACCATTTTGAACTCAAACTTTTACGTCCAAGAATTCCGTCAAGCATTCCTTTTAAAGCCGCTTCCATCTCGCTATGATTGTGAACTTCGGCACCATCAAGTTTGCCAGAATATACAGATTCGGGAACGACTCCGTATTTTTCGGCTACATTTATTAGATCGTGTGCTAAACTGCCCTGGCTAAAATTTGCTTTTCCCTGGCGAAGCACATAATTTTTTGCTTTATCACGGTAGACATTTCGGACAACAAACATTTCCGAAAGGTCATGAGATCCTTTTCCTTTGCGGATTACTTCAGATTCCAAAAAAGATGAGGTTGCAAAGCTCCAACAAGTTCCAGTTTTGCCCTGGCTTTTTACAGACGTACAGTCAACTGAATTTATCGTTTCAAATTCATACCCTTTTTCTATTTCAATATCAACCTGAGCAACGCCCGGGAAATATGAAATTATAATTGCGATAAAAACAAAACTCAATTTTTTAATTTTCCCGATCATTTTAATTTATTTATGGTTTAATTTTGAAGAGTATAAAAATATTGTAAAAATAGCAGATCACATAGCAATTAACTCCTCAGTTTTAATTTTATTAACTCCTCAGTTTTAATTTTTATATAACAGCACGCCTATTTAACAGTAAATTTTGCAATGGCTCCATTGCCTCCGGCAAGCCAGCCAGTTCCACTTTTTTGATTAAAGTCCGAAGTATTAAAAGACGATGAATCAATAGTTATCCAACTTTTTCCATCGTCCGATGACCAGGAAACGCCACTGGTTCCAACTGCCAGATAAGCACTTTTTCCGAGGTAAGTTACGCAAGATTTGAAAGGGACATTTTCTGGTTTTTTAATTCCGGTCCAGGTTATGCCACCATCATTTGTTAGAATAACATTATTTACGGCTGAAGAATCAATTTGATAATCTCCTCCAACTGCAATTCCATTTTGTTCATCTTTAAAAATGATTGAAAAATTGCCTTGCGTAGCTTTTCCACTAACCATTGGCGTGTTGAAAACCTTCCAACTCTTTCCTTGATCCGGCGAATAGAAGACGCGTGCTTTTGCGCCTCCCGTGGCTATCCAAACTTTTTGA
The DNA here is from genome assembly GCA_965220465.1 of Saprospiraceae bacterium. Classification (GTDB taxonomy): domain Bacteria; phylum Bacteroidota; class Bacteroidia; order Chitinophagales; family Saprospiraceae; genus JAHDHW01. The sequence continues at coordinate 338,019 of CBDCPZ010000021.1, forward strand.
TCGCCCAAAGTTACAATCCCAGTTCCACTGGCCGCAAAACCATATTCTCCTTTTTCAAGGTCAGGAAGGGTCTCCGCTCCTACCCTTTCCCAATGCTCTCCCGCATCCTCTGTTTTCAATAAATATAATTTTTCATCAATGGCATCGCTGATCAAAATGCCTGTGGTTTCGTTCCAAAAATCGAAACCATCGAAAAAAGCGTTAGGTTCTTCATTGACATAAACCACTCTCCAGTTCAGTCCGTTATCTTCCGATTTAAAGATTTGGGAGTTTTGACCAGAACCGATACTCATCAAAAAAATGGTATGATCGTCCAACAGTTCAAGGTCTCGAAAATCCAACGAATCTGCTCCGGGCACTTTAATTTTTTGCCAATTTTCGCCTCCATCAGTTGTCCTCAATACTGTTCCATTCGTTCCGCTGACCCATGCTTCGTTTTCGTTTTTAACAGCAAGTCCGCGAAAAGAAGCTTTTGATCCGCTTTGTTGAAATTGAATTTCAGGAGGATTTTGAATTGGTTTCTGTTCCGGTCCACAGCAAAAAAACATAAATATTAAGGCAGGAAGTATTGTTTTTATTATCATTTTATAACTAGATTTTTTACTTATTATATTAATACACCAACCAAAACCAATTCACTAGCAACCTACAACGCATTAAACATATTTTTAATTGGAATATTTTTTGATATAAACTTTCATTGTTATTTGACCATCTTCATCGAAGGATTAAGTGTAAAATAACAAAAATGAATCAAGAGCATGTTTAAAGCTCATCCGTTTCTTAAAACCAATAACATGAAAAAATTCAATTACACCTTCATTCTATTTTTTCTGGCTCCAATTTTTCTAAACAGCCAAAACACATCTAGCTTATTAGTTAGCGCTGTAGAAAAACTACCCGATGAAAGAATGGTGGTCACTCAAAGTATAAAAATCAAAAATCTGGAACAAATCAATTCTGAACAACTGGATTATAGCCCGATATTTTATAAAAATGGAATTTTGTTTACATCCAATCGAAATTCGCAAAAGAAAAACTTTTGGAATCGGATTTTTAAAAATAAATCCTCTAATCTATTTTTTGCTGAAAAAATAAAAGACGGAGCGTATAAAAACCCAACTCGGCTCCAAATTAAATTCAAAGGAAAACTAAATGAAGGTGCAATAGCAATTAACGAAGCAGGTAATTTGATGATTTATGCTGTGAATGATCAAAAAGAGAACATCGGACCCGATTTCGTCGAACTAAAATTATATGCTTCGAAGTACCAAAACGGAAAATGGTTAAAAGGTGAGAAGTTGCCTGTAAATTGTGAAGAATGCACAACCTGCCATCCTGCGCTTACTTCGGATGCTAAAACACTTTATTTTGCGTCAAACCAGCCTGGAGGTTTTGGTGGAATGGATCTTTACAAGTCTGAGCTGATTGACGGAGTATGGTCAAACCCTGTTAATTTAGGTTCGAAAATCAATACTGCTCAAAATGATATTTTCCCTTTTATCAATCATGAAGGCACGCTTTATTATTCTTCAAATGGCAAAAAAGATTCAGAAAATCTTGACATTTATTTCAGCCGAAAGGATAATAAAGGAGAATGGAAAGAAGCCATAAATATTGGCGAACCTTTCAACTCAGCGACTGATGATTTTGGTTTTTATATCGAAAAAGATGGCTTGAGTGGATTATTTTCATCAAATCGGGAAGGAGGTAAAGGTATGGATGACCTTTATTTTTGGAGGATGGACCAAAGCCTTGAGCAGGCGCTTGATCCTACTCCGGTTAAGTTTACGATAATTGATGAAGAAACGGGCCACATTTTATCTCGCGCGGATGTTTCCTTGACTGAGTTTGCGGATATAAAAATCAAAATCTCTGAATCAAAAACACCGGTAGCCTTTATAAGCCATGTAAACCAGGCGATAGATGAAATGTTAGGAAAAACTTATGTCTTCCAAACTGATGAGTACGGTAATTTTTATTATGATTTAAAACATGACAGAAATTATTTGTTGACCGTTGAAAAAGAAAATTATGCAACTTTTCGAATAATGACCACTTATAATCTGCTTTCAGGAGTAAAAGATATCGATATCGCTCTTGCTCACCCTCCAATGATAGAACCTGAGCAGCAGTATAAAACGCTAATTGATTTAGCTGCCTCAGAAGAAATGGATGAAGACATTTTAAACAAAGTAAACCCTTACACATTAGAAGCCAACAAGGATATGACAAATGATCTATTCGTCAAAGGCCAGAAAATTACCCTGGACAATATTTATTATGAATTTGGTGAGGCGGAGTTGAAAGCTGAATCTGCAACGATTTTAGATCAAACTGCACAAATGCTGAAAAACTTTCCTGAAATGGAAATCGATTTGATGGCACATACCGACGCGAGAGGTGATGCAGTTTATAACAAATACCTTTCTCAACAAAGGGCAAATAAAGCAAGAAACTATTTGATTTCAAAAGGTATCGAAGCAAAACGGGTCAAAGCCGTTGGTTTAGGGGAAGAGGAATTGCTTAATGATTGTTTTGATGACATTGATTGCTCTGAAGAATTTCACAGTCAAAATCGTCGAACAGAAATCGTTATTACCAAAATCAATCCTGCAAACGAAATATTTGTAAAGAAAGAATAATCTCCTGATCATTAAAAAAAAGGGCTGCTTCGTTTGAGAAAATGTTGTGGCCCTTTTTTATTTTACAATTCCATCCATAGGACAAAGGCTGTTGAAAATCTGCTATTTTACCAAAAAAAATATTCAATTTATCCTATATTAGACGATTAATTTTAAAGCAAAACGAAAAACACATTAATCACATATGGAAAGCATAGGCCTACATACCATTGACTTCGTAATCATTATTGTCTATCTGGTTGGTATCGTTTGGTACGGTATAAAAAAAGGAAAACAACAAAGCTCAGAGGATTATTTTCTTGCGGGTCGAAACATGACCTGGCCGATTGTAGGAATCTCCCTTTTTGCTGCAAACATTGGAAGTAATACGCTGATAGGATTAACTTCAGATGCGTTTCAATCGAATGTCGCTGTTTACAATTACGAATGGATGGCAGCGGTTGTGCTTGTGATTTTTGCTATTTTCTTCCTCCCGTTTTATTTGAAATCCAAAGTTTATACCATGCCCGAATTTCTGGAACGAAGGTATGACAGTCGAACGAGGTTTTTATTTTCGGGCATCACCATCTTTGGTAATGTTGTCATTGATACAGCTTCTGGTTTGTATGCAGGAAATTTGATTCTAAAAATCATTTTCCCGGAAGTCGATTCGTGGATTATTATTTCCATTTTGGCGTTTGCGGCAGCAGCTTATACGATTCCCGGAGGACTTTCCTCAGTGGTTCATACTGAGGTCATTCAGGCGGTTTTACTGATATTTGGCTCTATCCTCGTCACTTATTTTGCTTTTGAAGCGGTTGGAGGCTGGCAAGGGATGATCGCCGGACTAAATGAAATGCGTGAAGCAGGAGAAATCTCAAAAACCCCGGGTGAAATAATGAGTTTGATCAGACCCGCTACCGATGAACGAATGCCCTGGACGGGGTTGATTCTTGGGGTTCCTCTGCTCGGTTTTTACTTTTGGACTAATAATCAGTTTATGGTACAGCGCGTACTTTCTGCAAAAGACCTTGATCACGGACGTTGGGGAGCCTTGTTTGCAGGACTTTTAAAACTTCCGGTATTGTTTATCATGGTTATTCCTGGGGTTATTGCTATCGTACTTTTTTCTGATTTAGACATCTCGTTTTTAAATTATACTTTTGAAAAAGAAGGAGCAAATGTGCTTTGTACCAATCTTTCGGATTGTCCGAACATGACTTATCCGATGTTGATTTATTCATTATTGCCAACTGGTATTTTAGGGCTGGTAATCGCAGGATTGCTTGCTGCAATGTCTTCCAGTATTTCTGCTACTTTGAATTCAGCATCAACGCTGATCACAATGGATTTCACTTCAAAGCTAAGACCCGGAATGTCAAGCAAGGCTTTGGTTAGAGCTGGCCAAATCGCGACTGTAGTTTTAGTAATTCTTGCAGCAGCCTGGGCGCCGATGATCGAAAGTTTTGCATCGCTTTGGGAATATTTGCAATTGGTTTTAGCGTATATTTCTCCGCCAATTGTTGCTGCTTTTATTATTGGTCTTTTTTATAAAAGGGCAAATGCAAACGGTGGATTTTATAGCCTGGTTTTGGGATATGCAACGATTATTACATTTATTCTTTTGAAAATGACGGGAGCAGCTCCCGCAATCACAGATATTCACTTTTTAATTCAGGTGCCAATTTTTACGGTCATTTGTATGTTTTTGAATGTGGCAATCAGCAACTTATACCCAGCACCTCCTGCCGAAAAGATTGAAGGAATGATTTGGACACCAAAAATTTATACTGATGAAACTGCTGAATTAAGCTTGCTGCCATGGTACAAAAACTATCGAATTCTTTCTGTCATTCTATTAATTCTGACTGCAATAATTGTATTTTGGTTTAGGTAAAAAATTTTAAAATATGCAAAAAATCTGGTGGAAGGAATGTGTGGTGTATCAGATTTATCCACGAAGCTATTTCGATTCTAACAATGATGGCATTGGTGATCTTCCAGGCATAATTGAAAAATTGGATTATATCAAATCCCTTGGAATTGACGTAATCTGGTTATCTCCAATTTACAAATCACCCAATGACGACAATGGTTATGATATTTCTGATTACAGAAACATCATGGATGAATTCGGTACAATGGCTGATTTTGACCAATTGTTAGAAGGGATTCATGAGCGAGGCTTGAAACTCGTCATGGATTTGGTTGCCAACCATTCATCCGATGAACATTTTTGGTTTCAGGAGTCCAAAAAATCAAAAGACAACAAGTACCGCGATTATTACATTTGGAAACTAGGAAAAGATGGAAAACCTCCAACAAACTGGCCTTCTTTTTTTGGAGGCAGTACCTGGGAATTTGATGCTGAAACAGAGGAATATTATCTTCATCTTTTTACAAAAAAACAGCCTGATCTCAACTGGGAAAACCCAAGAGTCCGAAAAGAAATTTACAATATCATCGAATACTGGTTTGAAAAAGGAGTAGATGGTTTTCGGATGGATGTCATTTCTGTAATTTCAAAAAAACCAAACTACGCTGATGCAAAATCTACCGTTTTTGGAGAAATCGTTGAAAACATATATGCCAATGGGCCTAGAGTTCATGAATTTTTAGGGGAAATGTATGAAGAAGTTTTGAGCAATTATGACATTATGACTGTCGGAGAAGGGCCAGGCATTACACTGGAGCATGGCCTCGATTATGTTGGAGAGGATAGAAACGAACTCAACATGGTTTTTCATTTTGATCATATGTTTATGGAAATGGGTGAAGGGGGCCGTTTTGATATCAATCCAATCGATTTTATTGAGTTTAAAAATGTATTTAACCGATGGGATGAGAAGCTTAAAGATAGCGGCTGGGGAAGTATTTTTCTTGGTAATCACGATTTCCCAAGAATGGTTTCAAGATATGGCAATGATCGCGACTTCCATGAACAATCTTCAAAGCTGTTATCAACTCTCCTATTGACAATGAGAGGAACGCCATACACTTATCAAGGTGATGAAATCGGAATGACGAATGTAGCGTTTTCAGACCCTTCAGAATATGATGACGTAGAAACTTTGAATTATTTCAAAGAAGCTAAAGAAAAAGGAATCCCCGAAGCCCAAGCGATCAAAAATGTCAATTACATCGGCAGAGATAATGCCCGCACACCAATGCAGTGGTCAAACACTACCAACGGAGGGTTTACCGCAGCGAAACCCTGGTTGAAGGTTAATCCGAATTATAAAACGATCAATGTTTCTACACAGGAGAATAAAAAAGATTCCATTTTAAACTACTACCGTTCGATGGTTCAGTTTAGAAAAAATAATCCCACGCTGGTATATGGAGATTATGAGCCTTTGCAAAATGATCATCCACAAGTTTATGCCTATCGGCGATGGGATGATGAAACGGCATTTCTGGTTTTGTTGAATTTCTCTGATCAACCTCAGTATTTTGATGAGAAATTTGGAACGCTTGAACTTTTAATAAATAATTATGATTATAAAGATTCAAGTCTGCATTTAAAACCTTGGGAAGCAAAAGTTTTTAAAATTTTAAGCTAAGAACCGTTAAACAATACTAAAAACATGAATCTCGAAAGTTTAGGTTATACGGAAAATCTGGAAAATTACAGGAAAGAAAACAATCTGATTGCTTTTGAAGTTGGAAGGATAGCCGTGGAACACAAAGAAAGATATATCGTCAAAACAGCTACTCGGGATATTGACGCTGAAATTACCGGAAACCTGCGTTTTTCGGCGCAGGAAAGAGCTGATTTTCCAGCAGTTGGTGATTGGGTAGCCTTATCCGTTTTTGATGATTCTTTGGCATTGATCCACCATATTTTTCCACGAAAATCCATTTTACAAAGGCAAGCCGTCGGCAAATTTGCAGAAAAACAAATCATCGCCACAAACATTGATTACGCTTTTATTATTCAGGGTATTGACCATGATTTTAATATTAATCGACTTGAAAGATATTTGGCAATTTGCAAAGCCGGAAATGTAGAACCGATCATTTTATTGAGTAAAATCGATCTGATTAGTCCCGAAGATTTACAAACCAAAATTGACGATATCAAATCGAGACATTCCAATGTTTCGGTTGTCCCTTTTAGCAATATTTCAAAATCCGGATACGAGCAGATTACTGCCAAATTACTGAAATCCAAGACTTACTGTATCATCGGTTCTTCGGGCGTCGGGAAATCAACTTTGATCAATAATTTGTCTGAAACAGAACTGATGAAAACTAGTTCAATAAGTTCGAGCACCAGCAAAGGAAGGCACACCACCAGCCATAGGGAGTTATTTTTGATGGAAAATGGAGCGATTTTGATCGACACTCCCGGAATGAGAGAAATCGGTATTACTGAAAATATTGAAGAAACTTTTGATGAAATTATCGAGCTAAGCCAGGATTGCAAATTCAAAAATTGCACTCATATTCACGAAAAAGGATGCGCCGTCATCGAAACACTTGAAAATGATGAGCTTGATCAAGCCACTTATCAAAACTTTCTCAAAATGCAACGAGAAGCGCAGCATTTTCAATCTTCAGTTGCTGATAAAAGAAAGAAAGACAAAGCCTTTGGGAAAATGTACAAACAGGTTATTCAACACAAAAAGCGAAATAAGTTTTAGTGTTGTACCGGCGAATTTATTCGCCGACAAAAAACGTTGATTTTCTATAAACCCTGGCGAATAAATTCGCCGGTACTTTTACTTGATGAAAATAAAAACAATTTATAAAAATCGGCTGCCTCATATTGCCCCATTTGGAGCGACTTTTTTTGTAACATTTCGATTAAAAGACAGCCTGCCACAGCATATCATTAAGGAGCTAAAAACTAAAATGGACAATGCGATCGAAAAACTAAAAAAGGAAAAACCTCCAAACTATAAAGTAGAAATTACAAAACAAAGGAAACTGTTTTTTAAAAGCTACGACCATCAGTTAGATCATAAGCCATTTGGAAGTTGTTTTCTCAAACTTGATCCTATTGCAAATATTATAAAAGAAAAGTTGCACGAATTGGATGGTGAAAAATATGAGCTTCTTGCTTATTGTATCATGCCCAACCATGTCCACTTATTGTTTGATACATCAATTCAGTTGGTTGATGAAGATAATTTTTACCTAAATGAAATACCCGAAAACTACGTTCAATTGCACCAAATAATGAAAAAGATCAAAGGTGGAACTGCCGTTGCAATTAATCGACACCTTAGCAGAAATGGAGCTTTTTGGCAAAAAGATAGCTATGACCATTACATTCGTAATAATAATGAATTTGACAATATTTTAAACTATATCCTCCAAAATCCGGTTAAAGCTGGTCTATCAAAAAACTGGGAAGATTTCCCGCATTCTTTTATTAAAAATTTCAATAGTTAGTAGTCCCGACGAGTTTACCCGCCTTTTATTCAAAATGTAACGGCGAATTTATTCGCCGACAAAAAACGTTGATTTTCTATAAACCCTGGCGAATAAATTCGCCGGTACGGCAATCATTTGCCATTATTTTTATCATAAATCCGAATAAAAGCTTCCTTTGAAAGATCGTTAATTGTTTGCAAATGATACGATTCCAAATCGTCTTCCTCAAATTCGCTAAGGTCAAAATCAGCAAAGATATTTCCCTTTTTTACTTCCTTTTTCTTAACGAAATCTTTTCCTAAGATTAAGCCAATTCTTAAATAATCTCCTTCAAAGTAGTCTTGCAGCAATGGCATTATTTTACGTTTAAAAACCATTTTTAACTCCGCCAAAGTAGAAATATTCAAAAAGTGTGCATGCCCGATTCGGTAGTCTCTGCCGATCAAAATTTCAATTCGTTCGTTGATGGCTGTGAGGATTTTCACCAAATCTATTCCATCAATTAGATGCGTTTTATTTACCTTTTTAATAATCGAAGGATCTGGCTCCATTTCCAGAAAATCAAATCTTCTACGCAAAGCCAAATCAAGCATTTCAAGACTTTGCCCGGCAGTGTTCATTGTTCCAATAATATAAAGATTTGACGGTACACAAAAGTGGCTTTTTGAATAGGGTAACTGAACCAAAAGCCCTTCCGCATTGCCTTCCCGTTTGTCCTCTTCTAACAGCGTAATCAATTCGCCAAAAATATTGGAAACATCTCCCCTGTTGATCTCGTCAATGATTAAAACATATTTTTTTGTTTGCTCCTTGATTTGATCTGCCAGGGTTCCCAGCTCAAAGGATTCTACGGTTTTGTCACTGGCTTCGCCTTGCTGCTGCAACATGGATAGAGCTTTGATATATTCTGTTTCAAAGTATTTCAATTCTTTAAAAACACCATAAAAAATATTGGTATTCACTCCGCCAACTAAAGCTTTAATATCAGCATCTACATGGTTGATTTGTTCAATAGTCGGAACACTTTCATAAACTGTTCGCATTTTATTTTTTGAGACAGTGTTGGTGTTGTAAGTGTTTTCTTTTCGAACAATGAAATCACCGTTTCGGCTAATTCGATGTAAATAAACCCGATGTTTATTGTAAGTCACAAAGGAATTAAACTGATCGCTGTTAATATATTGAAGGAAAGCTTTGTACAACTGGTTAAAGCTGATTTTTATTTCTTTTTTTGGAATATTGCTCATCAGGGTTTCGAGCATATTTCGTTTCGCTTCAAAAGCCAGTTGTTTGAATATTCCTTCTTCGATATCATAAACAATATTTTGGTTTTCTGCTCTAGGTTTCACTCCTTCTACAAAATCCTCGTAGGTGTAAGCATGGTGAAAAGTGACAAACCCGATTTGCCCTTCATTCATATATTCATTAAATCGAAGTCGCAATTTCGAACGATCTTTTTTATTAACTTTTTCCAGGCTTTTATTTTCAATAATCGCCACAGCCAGGCTGATTGCGTTGTATGTTTTACCTGTTCCGGGAGGTCCATAAAGGATTAAATTAAGCGGGTGATTGGTTGTTTTAGTTAAAGGGATTAAATCTTTTTGTTTTTTAATTTTTAAAAGGTTTTCTTTTGCAAGTTCGCTTATGAAAGTATAATGTTCCTCAGTTACTTTATAATTTAAACCCGGTAGTTCTTCTGCAAATCGATCAAATAATTTATTTTCTTTCAAAAGTTCCTTTTGTACTGGATTGTCCCAGAGATTCAGATCAATTTTTAATTCGACATTTGAATTGGTTGAAGGATTTTTTTTAAAAAAAGGAAGTTCGTTTTTAGGATAAGCCCATTCCCCTGCTGCTGAAGTTGCGGTGGCGAGTGCATAGCAGCCGGCATTTTTTCCGGATTTCCAAATAATTATTTTATCACCCGTTTGGATTTTGGTTCTGCCTAATTTTACGGGATACACCTTCAATACATTTGCTTTCAACGCTTTTAAAAGATGAAAATCAGAAGATTTGATTTGGAGTAACCAATAATTTATATTCTTTACTTTTTGCATGTTTGTTTAAGTTCTAATACCAAAAATAGTGTTTTTTATTTCATAAACAAGTCGTTTTAGGCTTTGATCTAAGCCACAAAAAATAGCTATCTTCGTCGCTAAATATTTTATAATATGGAACAACCAATTGCTGTTTTTGAACCGATGAGATCTGGTAATTATACCATTGCTATAATCAGTTTGTTCTTTGTTGGAATTGCAGTCCTTTTTTTTATTTACAATTTAAGAAAAGATGTTTCCTACAAACAAAAAGGGTACAAACAATTGTTTAGCCTGTTAGCTTTTTTTGTCATAATTATAGCCGTAACCACTGCTTTTTTTAGCTCCTGGGCTGCCTTGAAACTTACTCCGGTCAAGGTTTTTTCCCAATCCATAGAAACCTCTTTTGGAAATGTTGATTTTGGAGCTATTCAGAAAATTTACATTTTAAACGACCAGCAGCTGGCTCCCTTGTCTGGAAACCCAAAAGGAGACATCGTCCGTTTTTTGATTATTGAAGAAGTTGATAGAAAAACACACGCGCTCTCTGAGGAGAATTATGAAATTGATAGCTTAATTCAGGTTCTAAATACATTAAAAAAATAATCAGTTTTTCTTTAAAATAAAAACGCCCGACCATGATTTTGGTCGGGCGTTTTTATAATCCGAATTAAGGTTATTATTTAATATCTACCTGTTTCCGAATTATTCCTGTGAAAGAACGCAATTCTACGTGATAATCCCCTGCACTATATTCGCTAAAATCTATTTCGTAAATTGTATTAACTGGAAGGTCAAGAACATCATCCTGAAGAAGAATTTCTCCATTATCGTTTTTCACTATGATTTCACTAAGGTTAAAGTTTATCTTTTCAAAATCAATATAATAAATCTTATTTTCCTCGTCTTTATAAAAAGACCAATTATCATCTGTAAGCTCTGTTAAGTTAATGCTCGAAGTAAAAATATTATCCTCTAAATTGGCACTAGTTTGAGCAAATAAACTATTGCCAAAAAAACAAAGCAAAACAAAAGCGAAAAGAGATTTGGTAACTTTCATAATAAACTACTGTTGTTTGATAAAAGTGAAAAATTTTGTCTGTCAAATTTAATAAACTCAATTGAAGAATAAAAATGCCTTTTATTTGCGATATCCAAATTATATTTTTAGTGTTGAAGTGACACTAAAATAAAAAAGGCAAAAAAAAGATTTCAAAAGAGCATTGAGGGTCAAATATCGCTATTATAGAACAGAATTTGGTGAAAAATATTGTTAAAAAATGTAACTTTTTTAACAATATTCAAATATTACGCCAAATATTACAATAAAACAACATGTATAAATTATTGAATAAAAGAAAGTACGTCCATAATACTCCGATATGTAAGTCGTTTTTCGGTTAGAAATTTTTCTAAAGTAATCCATTCAGCTATCTCGATATTTTCCTCAGTTTGGGGTGTTAGGGGCTGATTCACGGTTTTCATCCGGTACCAATACGTTCTCTTGAGGATTCTTTTTCCTTTTCCATTTTTATAGGTGTGATACGTTTCCGTAAGTAAAGCGCCTAACTCGATTTGGTTGATTCCTGTTTCTTCATTTACTTCGCGAACAGCAGCAGTTTGAGGATTTTCTCCCTTATCAATTTTTCCCTTTGGCAAATCCCAGTATCCTAATCTAAAAATCATCAGAATTTCGTTATGCTCATTAAAAACTACTCCACCTGCTGCTTCGATTATTTTGTACAGCCCTTTGAAATTGCCAACTAATTTGTCATAATCTTCCGCATAAATGACTACAGAATCAAACTTTTTAGTTTTTTCCAGCATATCAATATAGGTAAGCAAATACTTTGGTTTTCCAAGATATTTAGTAACCAGGATATTCTTGGATGAGGGTAACATATTACGATGTTCCTCCGTATTCATCAGGAAAATTGGTGTATCGTTAATATATATTTTGTACATTTGCGTTCATTTTTCTTACAGAGTAATATTCGATGAAATTAGCCCCCGATGTAGCTGGAAAATTGCTACAAATTAAAGCAATAAAACTGAACCCCCAAAATCCGTTTGTCTGGGCTTCAGGAATCCATTCACCCATTTATTGTGACAATAGAGTAATCCTTTCTTTTCCAAGGGTCCGAACTTTTATCATTAAAGGTTTGGTAGAAAAATCGAAAGAATTTGGGCACTTCGATTTGATCGCAGGAGTAGCTACTTCGGGCATTGCTTTCGGCGCACTTTTAGCCAACGAGCTTGACCTGCCTTTTGTATATGTTCGTGACAAAGCAAAAGGGCATGGTCGACAAAACCAAATTGAAGGAAAACTGATTGGAAATGAGCGTGTTTTAGTCGTTGAAGATTTGATTTCTACCGGTGGCAGCTGTTTAAAAGCTGTTCAGGCATTAGAGGAGTCTGGTTGTGAAATCGCGGGAGTTGTTGCTATTTTTTCATATGGCTTTGAACAGGCCAGGGAAGCTTTTGCTGCTGCAAAATGTCATTATGATACCTTGACTAACTATGATGAATTGCTCAAAGAAGCGATTAAATCGAATTATATCAATAAAGCTGATTTGGAAACTCTCGAAAACTGGAGGATCGCACCTCGAAAATGGTTGGTCTAGAGCAATCTTTTCGATTGATTTAAAATAACCTACATTATTAATAAAAAGAGGCTAAAAAAATTAGCCAAAATCAAACAAATGGACAAGGATACACTATCAAAAAAGAAGGTTGTGATTACAAAGAAATCCGAAGCTTTTTTGCAAAAATATCTCAATAATTCTTCCCCTACCGGTTTTGAATCAGCTGGCCAAAAGCTTTGGCTGGAATACATCAAACCATACATACATGATTGGAAATTAGATAATTACGGAACAGTTTACGGAATTATCAATCCAGGAAAAGATTATAAAGTTGTAATAGAAGGCCACGCTGATGAGATTTCCTGGTTTGTCCATTATATTTCTGATGAAGGCTATATAAATGTTATTCGGAATGGTGGCTCTGATCATTTGATTGCACCATCAAAACGTGTAAATATTCACACTAAAAAAGGAATTGTAAAAGGCGTTTTTGGCTGGCCAGCTATCCATACCCGAAAAGGTGATGATGCCAAATTGGTTCCTACCGTCGAAAATATTTTTATTGATGTTGGAGCAAAGGATAAAAAAGAAGTAGAAAAAATGGGCATCCATGTTGGCTGCGTGATTACATACGAAGATGAAATGATCGTTTTAAATGATCGCTATTATGTTGGAAGAGCTTTGGACAATCGTATCGGTGGTTTTTGCATCGCCGAAGTAGCCAGATTGCTTCACGACAATAAAATTGAATTACCTTACACGCTTTATATTGTAAATTCAGTTCAGGAAGAAATTGGCCTGAGAGGTGCGGAAATGGTCGCCAATACTATTAAACCTGATGTAGCGATCATAACCGATGTAACTCACGACACCCACACCCCTTTGGTGAACAAGAAAAAAATCGGAGATGTAAAAAGTGGAAAGGGACCTTCTGTAACCTATGCTCCGGCAGTTCACAATAAGCTATTAGACTTGATTATTGATATCGCAGAAAAAAATAAGATACCGCTGCAAAGAGAAGTGGCTTCACGCGGAACCGGAACTGACACTGATGCTTTTGCTTATTCCAATGGAGGTGTACCCTCTGCATTGATTTCACTTCCTTTAAAATACATGCACACTACGGTTGAAATGGCGCATAAAGAAGATGTAAAAAGTGTTATTCAACTAATTTATGAAACGCTCTTAAAGATAAAAAACAAGCACAATTTTAAATACTTTTAATCTTATAAAGCAAAGCTGCACCTTTCTTTATATATTTAAATCAGGATGTCATTATTCTCATTTAAACCCTGATAATTAACATGTTACAACGACTAAAAAAGTGCGCTCCTTTTTTTTATCTTTTCTTTTTTTACCTTTTTTTACAATGTTCTCCCTCTTCTAAAGAACACGACAATTCCGAAGGAAATTTGACCAAAAATGATTCTTCCGGATTCGTTGCGAAAGTCGATTCCTCTGCAATCAATTCATCTCCAGTTTCAGCAGTTAAAAAATTGCCAACCTGGCCATCAAAGGCAAAAACCGTAAAAGGAAAAAGATATCCATTTGACGAAGCAACAAATGATCTTTCATTTGTTGCTTTCCGCGAAAAACTATACCAGGCAATTAACGAAAAAGATCTTGAGTTTTTAGCTTCTATTATTCATGATGATATCAAATTTAGCTTTGGTGCAGAACATGGAAAAGATGATTTTTTACAAACGTGGCAATTGGGTACTAATCCCGAGAGCTCTCTTTTCTGGTCTGAAATGAAAGAAGTATTAATGCTGGGCGGTGGTTTTTTGTCCTTTAACAAAACCAGTTTTTACGCGCCTTATATATTTATTTTGAAAGACATCGAAGATCCTTATTCTCAGGCTGTAATTGTTGGCGAAAACGTTCGTTTAAGAGATCAACCGCACAGGCAGGGAAAAATCATTGGCTCACTGAGCTGGGATCTTGTGGAAGTCATCTATGAAGAAGGATCAATTGAAGAAATCATAAACGGCGAAACTCACTTTTGGCAAAAAGTAAAAAATGCTAGTGGCGAAGCTGGCTATGTTTACGGCAAATATATACGATCACCGATTGACTTCAGAGCAGGTTTTAGCCAATACGATGGCAAATGGATGATGGATTTGTTTATTGCTGGAGATTGATAAGTTTATAGATTTCGTAAATGGTTATAATGGTGTGATCCTGCCCCTTTTCGTTTTAACGCACTGATTAATGTGTTTTTAATATCAATTGGCATTTAAAATTTTTAAATTATAATTAAACGAAATGGCTTGAGTTTGATTAAAAAAATCATCGATCTTATCCTTTACGGGAATTTCTGGATTGCACTTGGAGCCCTGGCATTAATCTTTCAAACCCAACTGATTTTAAAAGGAAATTTTCAGCTGGATAACCTAAGCCGGTTTGTTTTTTTCTCCACCTTTTTATTGTACGCGCTTCACCGGATTGTTGGAATTTTACGCCTCAAAGACTTTCTGAATATCGATCGCTTTGCCGTTATTAGTAAATTCCGACACCACATTATTATTTATGCAATCCTTGCCTCATTGGGAGTGCTTTACTTTTTCTTTCAACTAACCTTGCGAGTTCAATTAGCGCTGATTATTCCGGCTTTTTTGTCCTTAGGATATGTTTTACCCTTTTTTGGTAAAAAGAGAAGGTTGAGAGATTTTGATCAAATCAAGATTTATTTGATAGCTGGAGTTTGGGCATTTGTAACCGTTGTTCTACCATTTATGGACAGCGAGCAGGCATGGAATCTTGCAATCGTATTGATGATTCTTGAGAGAGGAATTTTTGTTTTTGCAATCACATTGCCTTTTGATATCCGGGATTTGCCCGTTGACCAACATGGTGCCGTAAAAACAATCCCTGCAGTGATCGGAATAACTAAGACAAAGCATTTAAGTTACGCATCATTAGGCCTAGCGATGGTTTTCGTGGTGATAAGTTATTATCTAGGTTTATACGATTTAAAAATACTAATTGGACTCGCGATTTCCTATTTGATAACGGCCTGGTTAGTTTCATTTTCTACTACCGAAAGGCACGATTATTTTTATTCTGGATTGTTGGATGGAACAATGATTCTCCAGTTTGTACTGGTTTGGGGTGTTTATGCTTTTTTATGAAAAACTATTCTGAGTTTTGAGATTCGTAAACGAGCTCTATTGGTTTAAAACGTGTTCGCCAATCTTCAAAATACGCTGGTAATCGATTTTTCATCTTTTCAACGTTTGTGAAATAATGCAGCTTGCCCCTGTCTTCTTCAACCTCAGGATCAACAATCACCGTAGCCGCCCAAATATTTCCCATAGTATCTTGCATAATAATTGCTTCGCGATGACCCTGCAAACCTTTTAGTGCTCCCTCGTGAGTAGTCGCATTTATATTATTAGCAATTTCCTTGTTTGCTGCTACCTTGATCTTTTGCATCGTATAAGCAAAAACCCGATAATTGGTTTCACCAACCAATTCTTTAAAAGCATTCAAAGCATCTTCACTTTTAAAAACCGCTTCTTTTTCATTTCCAAAAGTAAGTTCGGGCTTCTTTTCATGAGAAATATCGTAGTAGTTTCCATCCGCATAAGCAATTCTTTCAAAGCCACATAAAAAAGGAAAACAATGTTGCTCCACTTTGACATAATCTCCCGTTCGAAAAAATACCAGCTTGCAATTTTCAGGTAATTCAGGAATAATTTTCACTTCAAATACGGCTCTATTTGCTGATAAAACATCAGCTGTTCCATAGATTTCCCCTTTGTTATTATTTGAATCAATAATGAGTAAAAAATCGAATTGAGCTGGAGTTGCATCTCCGATAATCAATTTCCCTTTGTGCCAAATATCATTGAGGTGCCAAACTCCAGTCCAACCCAATTCATCAATGGTGGAGCGATGCTCCCGCATTTCGAATGGCATCGAAAAAGAGTGGTCAACATTCCACCATGTACCTTTAATTTTTGGGCCTTCAAATTTCCCTTCAAACCACGCATTATCTTCCTTATCCCTGGTTTCCGTTAGCATGAATTCACCATTTCCTTTTAATGCACCATAAAAATCCAGCGGCACTCCATATTTTGTATAATCATGCCGCCCTTGTAAATATCCGTTGCCCCAGTTTGCCATCAGCATAATTATTTCATATTCCCCAACATGTCCGATATATCTTTTGATGAAATGGCTCAACTCGCTTGAATCTTGTATTCCTGAAGGGCCAGTTATGTTTGCAGCTTCAAAATCCATCACTGGTAAAAAAGGTGCTTTTTCATTTTTACATGAAAAAAACACTAATATAATAAAGCATACAACGATGTAAAATTTGATATTCAACAGTGAAAATTGGTTTGTAAGAGATTTGTTAAAAGTAGTCAATAATTGGAATTTTGCTTTGTTGATGTCATGCTTTTTTGAATTTAATTTTCTAACAAAACTAATTTTAGTCCGTATAAACGGAAAAGCTGGTGTTCTCCCGCATCAAATATTGTCATTTAAACCACAACCTAAAAAACTAAGTAATGAAGAAGAATTACATCTTACTCGTATTGTTTCTAACCGCATTTTTCTCATCAAAGCTCACTGCTCAGGTTCCGAATGGAGGGTTTGAAAACTGGCATGTCAACTATCTTTTTAGTGAACCACTCCCCTACTTCACTTCAAATTTTCAGGCTTATTTAGCGTTAGGCGAAGGCAATGTGCTTGAAGTACCTGGAGAAACTAATAGTGCTGTTAGATTGGAAACGGTGACTGACGGAAATGAAATTATTCCAGGAACTATAATTTTAGCAAATATCCAAAATGGAAATGTGAACGGAGGCTATCCCTTTACTTCTGAACCTACTTCAATAAGCGGAGACTTTCGTTATGATATTTCCCCTGCTGATACTGCAGCCCTACTTTTATTTTTTACCTGGGACGGATTTCCCGTTAATATACTTTCTATTCCAATAACTGGCGCCTTGCCTAATTTTACGTATCAAACTTTCGACATACCTACTTTTCTTTCACCACCGGATTCTGTTTTAGTTTTAGTCGCTTCATCTTCCGGGGAATCTCCTGCTGCTGGAAGCTGGATCGAAATTGATAATCTACTATTCGATGCTTCTCCAGAACAGCTTCCAAATAATGGCTTTGATGATTGGACCGATCTTGAAACTGAAGAACCAGAAGATTGGTCTAGCGCCAACTATTTTTCAGTTCTTTCAAATAGTACTATCGTTGCAACAAAATCAACCGATGCTCATACCGGAAATTTTGCTTTGCGACTGGAAACAGCAGAGATTTCATTTTTTGGTCAGAATCCGGATACCATTGGTTATATTTCTACAGGATCAATTGGCGATGAGGGAATTGAAGGTGGTTTTCCTTATAATGACCAGCCCGATATGTTAACAGGTTATTATAAATACACGCCTGTTGGAAACGATACTGCAGTAGTGAATGTAAGCTTTTCGAAATATAATTCCGGTACTGGTGAAACAGATAGTTTATATGAATACCTTGTTCAATTGCCTCCGGTTTCAACTTACACAAAGTTCGAGATACCAATCAGTCTCAGTGAAATGCCCGACACCGCTAATTTAGCTATTGGTTCAAGTAATTATGAAGAAGAAGGAAATTATTTGGGAATTGGAAGTGTACTGCTGATCGATGATGTCCAATTTGAATTCATCGACGGAACGGTTGTTCCATTATTTTATGAAGAAGTTTTACTTTATCCAAATCCGGCAAACGACTATACAAACCTTGATCTGAATACTATAAAAGGTGATGTTCGATCCATCCAGTTTTTCGATGCCTTGGGAAGAAACGCACTTTTTGTGGAAAAACCGGAACAAACTGGAAATTCATTGAAAATCAATACCGTCAAATTATCTAATGGCATTTATTGGTACCTGATCAAAACAGACGCCGGTGACTTTTCTGGAAAATTGCTGATCGAGCGGTAAATGACTGGTTTGAATTGATCGTAAAACAACAATAATAATCACGTGAAAATAAATAAGTTTTCACGTGATTATTATTTTCATTTCAACACTTTTTTAGTAATCTTTTCCCCATCATTATTGATCAACGTGATGAAATAAACTCCGCCTTTCATGATGTCCGTATTCAATTCCAGTTGAAAAAAATCGGTTTCTTTGATGAGTCGTCGATTTCCTAACAAACTACCGTTGGCATCCTCAATCCTAAGTAAAAAATTGCCGCGCCAATCATTTTCAATATTTATCATAATAAAATCTGTAGCAGGGTTTGGATAGATTTCCACATTGTCGGCTGATTCGATGCCATTAACTGCTGTGACTATGTTCAGTTTCCACAACTCGCGTCCAAGTTTACCATCATTAGCGCAGAAATACAAAATCCCGTCTGAAACGATGAGATCAGTTGGATCACTACTTCCTGTAGGATTGATATTAGCAATCATTTGCGTTTTGCCAATTGAACCATCGGAGTACCAAAATTCATGACCATTCACGCCGTCGGTTGCGCTAAAATAAAGTAAACCTTTAAAATTGGTCAGATACCCGGGCGCCGAATCCGATTTAGACTCCGGGTTAATATCTTTAACCAATGTTGTCCCGGAAGATGATCCATCAGATTTCCATAACTCATAACCATTCAAATCGTCCGTTGCCATGAAAAACAAAGTTTCATCAATTTTAGTTAGTTTAGAGGGATTTGATCCGGTTTTTGGATTAATGTCTTTAACCATAAAAGTACCCTCTTCAGAACCATCTGACCTCCACAATTCGGATCCACTTTGACCATCATCAGCACTAAAAAACAAGGTTCCATTAAAATCCATCAATTCTTCCAAAAATGAATTCCCATTTGGGCTTATGTTTTTCACCAATTTCGTTCCGGCAGCAGTACCGTCGGTCATCCATAATTCAATGCCGTCATCGGAACCATCCTTTGTCCGAAAATATAATATCCCGTCAGAAACCGTAAAATGAGATGGGTTGGAATCCCCCGAAGGATTAATATCCAATACCATTTGAGTCCCTTCGGTTGTCCCGTCTGATTGCCATAGTTCCCTGCCATTCAATTCATTTTCAGCAGAAAAAAACACTAGTTCATTGTATTGAACAAAGTGTTTTGGATCTCCATCCCCTTTTTTATTAATGTCCAAAACCAGTTTGGTGCCTGCCGCCGTCCCGTCCGATTTCCAAAGTTCTGAACCGTGAATGCCGTCATTGGCCTTAAAAAAAATCAATTCTCCAAAAGCGCTTAAATTTTCAAGCTCTGAGCTACTTTTTTTATTTAGATCTGCAACCATAAAAGTGCCGACCGCTGAGCCATCAGAAATCCAAAGCTCATCGCCGTGAACACCATCATCAGCACTAAAAAACAAGGTTCCGTTCACTGAAACAAAGTGTTTCGGATAACTATTACCCGATGGATTGATATTCTTAACCATAGCGGTTCCAACAGCAGTACCATTTGAACGCCAGAGTTCTACTCCATTACGTCCGTCATTGGCTCGAAAAAACAGCAAACCATTTACGTCTGTTAATTCTTCAGGATTAGATCCTTTAGCCGGATTAATATTCTTAATAAGAACGGTATTTTGTGAATAGGCGTAAACCGGAAGTAAGAAAAGGATTATAAATCTCCAAAAGTTTAGCTTTTTCATATTTGGCTTTTAAAATAATGAGTATTAATTAACAATTTTTATAAAATTAAATTTAGAGTCAATGATTCCTGTCACCGTGCTGCACGTGCTGAGTCTACAAATTTGCTGAGAACTGTTCCAACAGAAGAATCGAACAGCTAATTTTTTATTCATTTTTTTTCAGTAATTCAGTATCATTTGATTTTAAATGTAAGTCCATTTGAGGAAATGGAATGACAATATTGTGTTGAGTAAATTTCCGGTTAATAATTCTTCGGATATCACTTTTCACTTTATTAATTCTAAAAGTATTTTTACTAAAAAATAACACTTGAAAATCCAGTGACGAATTTCCAAAATTGACAAATCTGGCTTCGGTTAATTCTCTGTCAAAAACATCAGGATACTCGTAAGCGCTTTCTTCCAAAATTTTAATTACTAAATCAACATCACTTCCATACGCAACGCCAACATCAATTCGGAAACGCGTTTTTTCGGACTGATGACTCCAATTGATCACCTTATTGGTTGTAATCAATGAATTTGGAATTATAATGGAAATTTCGTCTGTGTTTAAACCTTTGGAAGTTCGTAATCCGATTTCTTGAATTTGTACAACATCACCATCTATTTCCAATACATCGTCGATCTTTATTGACCTTTCTGATAGTAATATTATTCCGGATATAACATCATTAAAAGTTTGTTGTAATCCTAATCCTACTCCAACAAGTAATGCTGCTGAACCTGCTATTAATACCGTAACACTAATTCCGAGAGATTCTAAAGCAAAACCAAAAGCGATAACCCAAATTATATATCTAATAATCTGAAATAACGCATAAGCATTTCCAGTGTCTAATTTTTTCGTCCGATCCTTCCGAAATAATGCCCTTTTTATAATCCATAATATGCCTTTGGTGATTACAAAAATTAAAATTACGATCACCAAAGAATAAACTTTTATACTGTATTCTCCTACGCTAAGGAGCTCGAATTCCAAAATATTATTCAATGCTTCCATTTTTCTATTTTTAAAATACTAAATACCAATCAGCAGATTTTATGAGTGCTGCATTTTCAGCGTTTTTGTTTTTAAAACAGGAACGTTTAAACTATCTGTCTTTTCTACTTTCTATTTTTAGTTTTTCTTTTGCTGTTTTGTCATCTTTTGCGATTTCGATGATGTATTCTCCTTGGTACAAATAGTACTTTTTATTATCTGCTTGTTTGATACTGATTTTCTTGGCATCTTCCTTTTTTCCTTCGTTTAATTCTTTTTCGAACTTTTTGACGGCAGTATTTTCAATGGAAAGATCGTATTCCAAATAATTCAGGCCTTTATCACATTTATGCAATAATTGTTTTAACGTAAGTCCTTTCCCGGTCTTCACAGAAACAGTGGCATTTCCGGGAGTGGCGGAATAAAAAGCAATTTTAATTTTGGTTTCCTGAGCTTTGGTGTATTGGTTTTGAATCTTCCCCCAATTTTCAGAATAACGAAGCTCATCCATCGCAAAAACATAAATCGGCTTCGCTAATAATTCTTCATTTAATTGCTGAACGTGAGAAATATCCGCTTTCCAAAACGAACGTCCATGAGTTCCCAAAACAAGTTCTTTCGCTCTTGGCTGCACAACCAAATCATGAACAGAAACAGCAGGAAGATCTTTTTCAAAAAGCATAAACGATTCGCCTTTATTCAAAGAAATATAAGCTCCATGATCTGTTCCAACGTATAAAATCAAATCATTTTCAGGATCTTCTTTTACCACATTAATTGGCTCAGCAGGAAGATCTGTTCCGATTGGTTTCCAGTTTTCACCATAATCATTCGAAACAAATAAATAGGCGTTGAAATCGTCCCATCGATAACCATTTAAAGAAGCATACACCGTACCTTCATCATATTTGGAAGCCTGAATGCGGCTTACCCACATTTTTGGTGGAAGTCCTTCTGAAATTAATTTCCAGGTATTGCCACCATCTTTGGTTACATGGATCAGACCATCGTCAGTCCCGACATAAATCAACCCGAATTTTAATGGCGATTCATGGATCGTCGTAAGTGTTGAGTAAGCAACATCTCCTTTGATTCCGCCTGTTGTCAGGTCTTCTGATATTTCTTTAAAATTATCTCCTTTATCCATCGAGCGATGCAATTTGTTTGATCCCATATACAAAATATCCTGATTGTGGATAGACAAATGAATGGGTGTTTGCCAGTTCCAGCGATAAGGCCGTTCTCCCAGATCTTGTTTAGGAGTGATAAATGTACGTTTCCTCGATTCCCGATCTATTCGGAAATAATTACCAAATTGAAATCCCGTATAAATGATGTTATGGTTTCTGTTGTCAATCGCAACCTGCATGCCGTCTCCACCCATAATTGAGGAATAAGGATAATGACCGGAAGAATGCCATCGGGTATTTGATTTGCTATTGCTCGGCCCAACCCAAACGCCATTATCTTGCAATCCTCCGTAGATATTATACCTTTTTTCATCATCGACCGCAACGCTGTAAAACTGACCAACAGCAGGTGAGTTACATTTGATCCAGCTTTCGCCATCATCGTATGAAATGTTTATTCCTCCGTCATTTCCTAAAATCAAATGTTTATCGCGATCTGAATTCAGCCAAAGCGCGTGATGATCCACATGGACATTGTCGCCGGTAATATTTTTAAAGGTTTTTCCACCATCTTCGGATCGCAAAACCGGTACTCCTGCAATGTATATTTTTTCAGGATCATGAGGAGATACTCTAATCAAACCGAAATAATAACCGTAGGAATTATAAACCTGATCGAGATAACCTTCGTGTGTTTTTTTCCAGGTTTTTCCTTCATCATCAGAGCGATAAACTTCAGCCCCTTTTACCGGTGTATCGAAAAGAAGGCTATTTGCATCTTCTAAATATTCCACCAAATCCAGGGGTTTTATTTGATCAGATTTGATCATTTCCCGAACTTTGTCAACGGAATACTTTTCGGGAAATCCATTATTTTTTAAATAATCTTCTAATTTATCTTTCTCTAATTTTAAAAATTCGTCTTTTGAAATATTCCTCAAATCATCTTTTTTCAAAGCATCGTCTTCTTCTTTTTTGTCTTCTTTTGGGCGGCGATTATAATTGTCAAGAATGGCGTAAAGGATTGATTTTCCATCACTTTTGGTAAGGGTAATTCCAATCCGTCCTGTTCCTTCTCCTGTTGGAAATCCACTATTTCCAGTGGTTAACAAATTCCAGGTTTCGCCACCATTTTCGCTTTTGTAAATCCCCGATCCTTCACCGGATTCAACAAAATTCCAAGCCCGGCGTTCCCTTTGCCATGTAGAAGCGTAAAGAATATTTTGGTCATCGGGATCAATGATCAGATCAATGGCGCCAGCGTTTTCGTTCACGAAAAGTGTTTGTGTCCAGGTTTCACCGCCATCGGTGGTTTTATAAATTCCGCGTTCATTATTTGGAGAGTAGAGATGCCCCAAAGCAGCGACCCAAACAATATTTGGATCTTCAGGATGCAAGACAATACGACCAATATGATGGCTTTCGGGCAGGCCTTTATACTCCCAATTTGCTCCGCCATCGGTACTTTTGAACATTCCAACTCCGGAATAGGACGAACGGCTTGAATTATTTTCACCTGTTCCAATCCAAATAATATTACGCTGCCAATCCACTGCGATATCACCAATCGACATCACCATTTCGTTATCAAAAATTGGTTTGAAAGAAGTACCATTATTTTCTGTTTTCCAAAGTCCTCCGGAAGCGTATGCCGCATAAAAGATTGATGGATCTTCTGGATTTACCGCAACATCGGTTATCCTGCCGCTAAAAACAGTTGGACCTACACATTCAAAAGCTACATTTGCGACTAATGACTCCTTTTTAAGTTTTTGCTTTTTTTCAAATCCATTTAATCGCTCCTCGGCAGGAGTGGCAGGAGGTTGGTCAATCTGAGCTAAAGCCGGAAGGGAAAATAGTGCAAATAATAGGGTAAATATGTGTTTATCCATCGTTTTGTTTTTATCCTTATGTGAGATTGTAAACTTAGGAAATAAAGTCCAATTTCAGAAAAGCATTTTATTGAAACTGAAAACGATAGTTGGATTGCAAACAAGTTAATAAATTACATTTTTTAAAAATTACAAAAAAACAATACAACCATTATAAAAAAACCCTAAGCGCATATACTGCTGCTTAAGGTTTTCTAAATCAACTAATCAAAAATTTATTTAATTCAAATTAAGTTGTTAGACGGAATCATCAATAAGTTCATTTTTTTTAGACATTTTAAAGATTGCTTCCTAGGCTACCTTTTAGTGCAGTTAGGGTTCAACAATTCTTCAAAGTCAAACTAACTCATCAAAAATCTATTAATCCGTCATTTATTTAACAAATGCCAAAATTAAAAAATAGGTTTAAGCTCTTGGGAATGGATTTGCGCTTTTCCGGCAGTTTTTTCAAATATTCTCCTCCGTCAAAATTCTAAATTTAAATCGTTGAGATCACTATAGTTTAAAGTTCCCTCAATACTGAGCATAATAAATTCGCCTTCATCATAAACCATCAAAATTAAATCAGTGATGGCATTTCCTTTTTCACGAATATAAATCTCAATATTAGTCCCCTCTTCTTTTATCAACATGAGTTCATCAAAAGCATCATTTTTCAGGCTTTTCAGAAACCCGTTAAAATCTTTCCGAGAGATGAAATTAACTTCATCCATAACCAATATTCTGACCTGAGAGATTTTTTCAAGGATTTTTTTATTTCCATCTTCCTCAAAGGAAGCTGCAAATTGTATCAGGTTACCACTCAAAGTAAAAGCAGTAATGCCATCGTGATCTTTGTGTTTGGAATAAAAATCCTGAATGCAATTTGATTGGCTGATCCCGAAAAATGGTAATGTGAAAAGAAAGTAAAAGATTATATTTTTCATTTGAAATTGGTTAATAGGTTTCGTGGTTATCAGATTATTTTGGCTCATCCCCTGACTCCTCGCTCCTCGCTCCTTTTTCTTCGCTCCTTGTTCTTCTATGCTCTGGGGATGACTTTATCAATTGCCTTTTCAGGCTCATCAGGTACAACTTTTATTTTTTCGTTGTTCTTCATTATTTCCCTGAGAAATTTATTGAGGTCTATATAACGAAGTTTGGTTTTCATACTAATTATTACAAATTCTTCTTCTTCGCTAACGATAATCATGAGGTTTGAAATGTGTTTTCGTTTACTCCTCACCAGTATATTCATACGAGTGTTTCCTTCTCTCACGGTGATCAGTTCATCGATTTTGTCCTTTTTTTTCAGGCCGTCTATTAAATCGTTGTAATCTTTATACGAAACAAGATTGGTTTCTTCCATGACCAAAAAACGGACGGACTTAATCGATTTTGTAAGCTCTAAAGCCAACAATGCATCTTTCTCCTCTTTGTCCATGTGCTTTCGTGCAATGCCTGCTCCCATGCCCAAAACAAACCCAGGGACAGTCATTGCTGTTGTATTATCGGCTTTTTTATATTTGTGGTAAAACTTATTGAGACTTTTTTGTGAAAACGTCGCAAAAGGCAACATAATCAACCAGGATAATAGTAGTAAATTTTTCATAGAAATGGATGGTTGAGTGTGAGCATTTTTTTTTGTAAAAAGTAGATCAGTTGCCAATATATTTTAAACGCAGCTGATCTACTTTTTTTAAGAAATGGTTCTAATTTCCGCTTTTCTTTTGAGTATCTTCTTCATCTAGTTTATCAAGATGCTCAACACCTTTCACGTCTAGTTTTCTGGCAAGTTGAGAAATTTTATTCAAATCAATATTTCCCATAAAACTCAACATGACGAATTCATCTTCACCTCCGACGAGCAACAACAATTCATTGATGGTATTCCCTTCATCTTTTATCAAAAATTGCACGTTTTCTTCTTCGTCCCTCACGGTGAGTAATATTTCATATTCGCTGGTTTTAATTTTGGCTTTTGCCTCTTCATAAAACTTTAAGGGAGTGACCTCAGTGGTTAAAACCCGCAAGCCTTTTAGTTCTTTCACCACTTCCATAACCGCTTGTGCTTCATCATCTTGCAATTCTTCAAGATCAAGCTTTCCAAGGATTTCAAACATCTTTGGGCTGATGTAAACTACCGTGAATCGCTGGTCATTTACGTATTGGTCAAAGTATTTAGAAATTGCATCAGATTGTGCATTCAATGGGCTTAAAAACCCGGTTAAAACAATTATTAATAATGACAGATATTTCATTCTTTTATTTTTTTTCTTTGTTAGGAAAATCAGATTTAAGTTAAATGTGTTCAAGCACTTACTTGATAACACTGGTTGCTTTATGCATTTTCGACAAACCATCATTGGCCACATCAGTCCCTTTGTTTAGTTTTGCTGAAACAAGCAATAAAGCTTGTTTTGTTTGAGCATAAACTTCCTCAGGAGTCATTTCATCATAATTAGTAACAACGGCTTTTTCTGTTTTGAAAAACATTTGTTGACTTACAAAATAAACACTGATTAAAAGGAGGCCAACTGCTGCTATTCGCATCAGGTAAAAAGGCAATCGTCTAATCTTGGCGGTTGGTTTTTCGGAAGACCCAAGTTGTTGAATTAATCTTTTATCAAAATCTCCATCCAGTTTTTTGTCTTGCTCCATTTTAAAGAACTGAAAAAGAGGTTGATAAGATTTGAGGTCTTCCGGCACCTCCGTACCGTTAAAAAAGTCCCGAAGTTGTACTTCTTCCTGAACAGAAGATTTGCCTTCCCAGTATTTGTCCAATAATTTCCGGATATTATTATAGTCCATAAGATTCAGTATTTACAAGTTGTACTCTAATTTGTTGACGAGCTCTGAATAAGTTAACTTTTACCTGTTGCAGGGAAATGTCTAAAGCATCTGCGATTTCCTGATAAGTCAGGCCTTCGATATCTCGCAATTGCATAACCATTCGTTGTTTTTCCGGCAGATTATTCAGCAGTTTTTGAACACGATCAAAAGTGTCATTGTAAGCAGTCTGGTGGTATGGTGTGTCACTTTTAGCAGTCGGAATATCAAACCCGTCTTTTATAGAATCCGCTCTACGATGTTTGGAGCGCAACTTATCGATGGACAGATTCTTTGTGAGCGTCATACACCAGGCTTCTACATTTGAATAATTTGCAAGATCATTTCGCTTGTTCCATACTTTTATGAAAACTTCCTGCACCACATCCTCAGCCTCTGCTACATTTCCTACTATGCGCAGTGAGAAACGAAACAGTTTATTTTTAATTGGCAGTATTAGATGCGTAAAATCTTCTAAGCTCATTTCACCAAGTTGACGATTTGATTTTTTAGTTTGTTACAAAAGGCCTAAATATATTTTTTTCTTAAAAAAGTTATTTTCAATTTTAATCACCTAAGTCATTGATTATCAACAAATTTATTTAAGTGGTTGAATAATTCAAAAGAAATAACTTCAATGTCATCATTATATCAACTAAGCCACCGCAAGTTGCGACGTATTTTACTGATTATAAAGAAACATTGAAAAATGAAGCGTTCTCTTTTAAGTCGCTTGTCCCTTAACTTGTAACATATTATATATTATTTTAAACTTTGGCAGGCTTTTTTCATGATGATCGATTATAAACAAAACATCCCTCTTATGAAAAAAAGCATCAACAAAAAGGATCAAAATGACATCCTCGATTCGAATACTTTTCTGAAATCAGTTGTACAAAATATCAAAATAAACGAAAAAACTTTTCCTTTGGATGATTTTCAACAACCTCCATCTGCAAAAGAAAAGTCTTTTACAAAACCTCCTTCCGTCAAACCTACATAGAAATATCTTTTCAAAGGCTGGCTTCTATAAACTAAGAACGAAATAGAATTTGTATTTTTGCGTTTCAAAAAAATACAAAGGCGCAATTATATGGGGTATCACAGCCTGCTAAATCAAAACAGTGTTAATTGATCTCGATAAATTTGTATGAATGTATTGCCCTGACTTTTTACATGTTTTTTTATTACATGGGCATTACCATATTGACCAACCATGTTTACATTATAGCCACTTGACCAAAATTTGCCTCCCCATAATAATGTTTTGACTTTGAGGTACAATTTAAACAGTTTGATTGTTGTAATGCTTTTGACTGTATTTACTATTTCTAGGTTCTCTTCTTTAGTGTACTTTCTTCTTGGTCTTGACATCTGATAAGTTTTAAGTTTAATAATAATAATTTCTAACTTATCTTAGTGATTATTCTGGTGACTTGGTCCAACCCTTAGTAAAACCAAATACCTCCAAATGCAAATCACCTTTCCAACATACTATCTGGTGAGAAAACTTTATTACCTGGGCGTTTTGTTGTTTTTCTCATTCCAAATTTTAGCGCAGGATTCGCTTTACAACTTTGCTGAACCATTTACTATTCCAGCGACACCTGAAAAAATGTCTGTAGGCAAGCCTATCGTTTTCGATGCTATCGAAAAGCGTGACTTTGCCCATTATACTGTAGATGATGGCTTGGTGAATAATTTGACGATGGACATCTTACAAGATAGAAGGGGGTACCTATGGATTGGGACACAATTAGGCACCAGTATATTCGATGGGTATGAATTCAAGAATGTGGAAGAATTGGAAAATAAGAGTATTTATTCCATGTTGGAAGATAGTAAAGGAAATATTTGGTTGGGGACTTGGGATGGAGAGATATTCAAGTACGATCAAAACGGGATTAAGAATTTGACCTTCGAGATTACAGGGAAATACCAAGGAGTGGTTAATAATAAAATATACGATATTGAGGAAGATAATAGTGGTGCAATTTGGTTCGTAGTTCAAAAAAAAGGGATCTATCAATATAGTAAAAATGGAGTTGTTCATTATTCAAAAGAGGATCTAAAGGTAAGTTCTGATTTTCATAGAATATTTAAAGATAGATCTGGCAATCTTTATTTCTTTAGATGGTGGGCGTCTAGACAAGAAGGAGTCAGCAAATACGATGGGAAGAACTTTTCCAGATTAACCGTTGAAAATGGCTTACCAAGCAATAAGGTCTCCGATATTCACGAGGACAAGAAAGGAAATATTTGGTTTGCAAATTATGATCGTGGGCTAAGCAAATTCGATGGATCTGACTTCACTAATTATTCAAAGGAACAAGGCTTAAAAAGTGATAAAATTTTATCTATTGAAGAAGACCAAAAAGGCAACATTTGGTTAGCAACTGATGGAGGTATTTGCAAATATGATGGTCAAAATTTCACACACTTTAAGCCTAAAGAAAATTTATATATTCACAATATGTATTGTGATCGGCATGATAGGCTATGGTTTCAAAAATGGAACGATGGTGAACCACCTAGTTTAGGCATTTTTGATGGGAACAAATACTATAATTTCGATGAAGTAGACAATCATATTGAAAAATTTTTCGAAGATAAAGAGGGAAATATGTGGATTGCTACAATTTCAAAGGGAGTGTACCAAAATAGAAGAAGCGCCTTTACTTTTTATGAAACGGAATCTGAACCAATTAATAGAGTTTATGGTAATTTGTTGGATTCCCAGGGTAATTTGTGGATCGGTAATTACAAAGAAAAAAATCAATTATTAAAATTTACAGGAGGGAAGATAATTGGGTATTCTCTTAATGAATATGGAGCCAATCAATTATATGAAGACAGTCAAGGGAATATATGGTTTAACTCTGGTCCAGATTTAGTAAAATTCGATGGTTCGAGTTTTGATAAATATGTATTGAAAAAACATCGAACCTATCCAAATATTTCTTCAATGATAGATGATAATTCCGGTAATCTTTGGCTAGCTACAAGAAATGGGATAATTAAGTTCGATGGGAATAGTTTTCATCACTATTTTTATTCAGAGAACAAAGATTCGAAATATTGGACCTCCTCTGTTGTACAAGACCAAATCGGAAATCTTTGGTTTGGTACTTGTGATGGTCTAAAAGTATATGACGGTCGACAATTTTTCCATTATTCTATAGGTTATGTCATTTCCATTATTGAAGATGACTCTGGAAATCTTTGGCTAGGAACTAAAGATGGAATACAGGTAATAAAAAATGAGGATTTAATAAGCAAGAAACATCCCTTGGACTCTCTTAGATTGACCAATATTACAAATAGTTTTGGATGGAAAAATAATAACGTTGATGAATTATTTCTTGATGGATATGGGAATATGTGGGGATCAACCGGATATGGTTTTTTTCAAATCCCTAATATTGAAAAGGGCTTGTCTGATCCCTCTTCTTTGGAAGTAAAACAATATGGCAAGCAAGAAGGGCTTTATTTCTCAGTTTCTTCTTTTAATGAGGATGATGAAGGAAATATTTGGATTGGATCACATGAACGTCTAATCAAATACAACCCTAAATTAGATAAACCGAATTTATTAGAACCTCAGACACATATTACTGATATACAACTTTTCTTAAAAGAGACAGACTGGTTAGATATTGAAAATGAAAAGCTAAAAGGAGTACGGTTTAATAGATTAAATAAAGAAAGTCATTTACCTAAAAATCTGACGCTGCCTTATAATAAAAACCACCTCACTTTCAAATTTATCGGTATTTCACTAAAGCAACAAAAAAAGGTTCGGTATCAATGGAGATTGGAGGGGTCGGAGACAGATTGGTCCCCCATTTCCGACAAAAGGGAAATTACCTATTCCAGCCTTCCTTATGGAGAGTATACTTTCAAAGTGAAATCCATGAATGGAGATGGAGTTTGGAACAAGGAACCGACAACTTTTAGTTTTGAAATACGTCCTCCCTGGTGGGCCAGATTGCTCTATGTTATTTTTGGCCTGGCAACAATTTATAGTTATATACAATGGCGCACCGCCTCCTTAAAAAAACGCCAAAAAGAACTCGAACAAACCGTTACCGAGCGAACGGCAGAGGTCGTTGCTGAAAAAGAAGTATCCGAAAAATTACTGCTCAATATTCTCCCTTCCGAAACTGCCGAAGAATTAAAACAATACGGTTCCGCCAAAGCCAAAAACTACGATGTTGTAACCGTACTCTTCACAGATTTTAAAGGCTTCACCATGCATTCCGAACGATTGAGTCCGGAGAACCTGGTCGCAGAATTAGACCACTGCTTCAAAGCATTTGATCTCATCATGGAGCAGCACCATGTAGAAAAAATCAAAACTATTGGCGATGCCTATATGGCTGCTGCCGGACTGCCTACTGCTAACACCAGTAATCCGATGGATGCCGTAAAAGCAGCCTTAGCCATTCGCGATTTTATGCTGCAATATAAAGCCGAACGGGAGGCTGAAGACAGGGTCGCTTTTGAAATCCGCATCGGGGTACATACCGGGCCGGTGGTTGCCGGTATTGTAGGCATCAAAAAATTCGCTTATGACATTTGGGGCGATACCGTGAATTTGGCGGCGCGGATGGAGAGTAACGGAGAGGTTGGTAAAGTGAATACCAGTCAGGGTACTTTTGAGTTATTAAAAGATCATCCGGAATTTCAATTTTTTCCAAGGGGAAAAGTGAAAGCTAAAAATAAAGGAGCGATTGAAATGTATTTTGTAGAGAATATGGACTAAAAGAATCCTCCGTTTCATTTAACCCAATGTCAGGAAAGACTCACCCTAATATGTTAATGTGCACAAGTAAGTTTTGGTTATTAAATTTTAAATAAAATGTAAACCAATAGTATTTCTTGATGTTTTTCAGTTTTCTGAAAGCAGCAAGTTTTGTTTAGTTTTTCAATTCCTGATTTCCTACAGCATCAAAATAAACGAAAAAACTTTTCCTTTGGATGATTTTCAACAACCTCCATCTGCAAAAGAAAAGTCTTTTACAAAACCTCCTTCCGTCAAACCTACATAGAAATATCTTTTCAAAGGCTGGCTTCTATAATCTAAGAACGAAATAGAATTTGTATTTTTGCGTTTCAAAAAAATACAAATGCGCAGCAATGAAAAAAATTGATCAATTACTGGCAAGAAGTTTTATACTTCCATTCATTGCTACTTTTTTTATTGCGCTTTTTGTATTGATCATGCAATTTCTGTGGGTCTACATTGATGATATCATTGGCAAAGGCGCAAGCTTTTGGATGATATTGGAACTGCTTTCTTATCTGACGATGTCACTAATTCCTACAGCTTTACCAATAGCGGTCTTGATTTCTTCTGTGATGGTGATGGGTAATCTTGCGGAATTTTATGAATTAGCTAGTTTTAAATCTGCAGGAGTTTCTTTGATTCGGGTCATGGTTCCGCTGATGTGGATTGTCGGGGCCATTAGCATCTTTTCCTATTTTTGCTCCAATAACATCATCCCTGTTGCCAATCTTCAGTTCAAATCCAGGCTTTACGACATACGAAAACAAAAACCCACGATGAGTTTGGAAGCAGGAGTTTTCAATGAAGATTTTCAGGATTTTGTCATTCATATTGGAAAAAAAGGGTCAAATAACCGGGACATCGAAGATGTGTTAATTTATGATCACAAAGGCAACAATCGTAAACCGATGCAGATTTTGGCGAAAAGAGGAGAAATGTATACGACAAAAGATAATCGATATTTTATCATGAATTTGTATGAAGGCAACCAATATCAGGAAACAGAACAGTTTTCGAGAGGCAGCAATCAAAATTTCCCCTTTATTCGTACTTCTTTTAAAGAATGGACAAAAGTTTTTGACTTGAGTGAATTTGAAATCAGCCGGACAGAAGCTGATCTCTTTGGATCTCATCATACCATGCTGACCACTTCCCAATTGTCTACAGCTATTGATTCACTTGACTTGAAAATGGAGAAATCCCTGAAAAGACTTGATAAGGGCGCAAATAGATATTTCTGGATTTTCAAAAACGAGACACCAGAAGATAATATTGAATTGGATTCGCTGAAGGTAGAAAAGGTGCAGAAAAAGATTATGTCAGAAAGCATTCGATTAAGTGAAGAGGATTCTTTGGATCAAATAATGGACAATGAAGAAGATTCAATTGGTCAAGAGAATACTGAAACTGAAGACTCAACGTCTTTAACATTCGACGACAAAGAAGATACTATTGCCTTAAAAACTACTATAAAAGTAGACACAACCATTAAAGTAAATCCAATTGAAAATACTTTAAGTTATAAACAGCATAAAAAAGCAACAACAAAGTCAACTAAGAAACCGCTTATTCAGGAAATCACCAAACCTTTATCGGAGTATCATAGTATCGCTGAATTATTTCCAAATAAGAAGTTCGGAAGAGGCCTTTATACAAAAGCTCAATCTTATGCCCGCAATATGCAGGGAGTCGCGATGAGTGGCAGTCGGGATATGGAAAAACTCAATGAATCAAAAGTGAAGCATATTTATGAGTTACATATCAAGTTCAGTATGGCCGCTGTTTGTTTCGTCTTTTTGTTTATTGGTGCTCCAATGGGAGCTATTGTCCGAAAAGGAGGCTTTGGTTATCCGATTTTAATTGCGATTGTTTTCTTTATGATTTTTATTATTCTAAACATTTTTTGTAAAAAGCTGGCCGAAACTTACGTGATTTCTGCGCAACTAAGCTCGTGGCTCCCTTGCCTTATTTTATTTCCGGTAGGAGTTATACTCACTTACAGGGCTATGAATGATTCTAAATTGGTAAACACGGAACGATACCAGCGTATTTTTACAAAACTCATTCACTTTTTCAAACCTAAAAGCTAATTTTGTTTGTTTATTTCTTTTATTGCAAAAGCAAACAACAATTTTATAATATAAAAAACTGAATGCTCACTATCATCAAAAAGAATATTCCTTTCTTTATAGGATTATTGATTTTCCTTATTGCCGGGCTGGTTCTTTTATTGACCACAGAAAAAGGTGATACTGTACTTTTTTTTAATGATCATCGAAGCCCTTTTGTTGATCTTTTTTTTCGTTACGGATCCAAAATGGGAGAAGCATTTCCTTATATAATCGCGATATCCGTATTGCTTTTTGTTCGTTTTCGCTATGCATTATTGGTACCTTTAATCGGCTTCTGTGTTGCAATTGTCAGCTTGATTACAAAATCATTTTTCGATCATAACCGACCTTCTCTTTATTTTAAAGAATTAGGGATTTTTGAACGAATCAATCCGGTTGATGGCATTGAATTATGGGAAAGGTTCAGTTTCCCAAGTGGTCACACGATGTCAGCTTTTGCCATTTACGGGATTTTAGCTTTCCTTTTTGGTTGGAAAAAATCATTTGGAGTTTCCATGCTTATTTTGGCGATTTGGGTAGGTACTTCAAGGATTTATTTAGTCCAGCACTTCTTTCAAGACGTCTATTTAGGGGCAATCTTTGGCGTTTTGATTGCGATGAGCGTTTATGTGTTCCAAGACAAATATCCTTACAATCCGAATCATTGGATTGACCGTTCATTGCTGTATAAAAGAAAAAAAGAAATTGCCTAGCTTTGACCTCTCCTTACTTTTAAGACATCACTTTCTGTTAGCGATTTGGAATTTATTTACATTGACGAGGTTTAGGTTTTAAAAAATACTGAAACCCCAACTCAATGTTTTGGTCAGATTGTCGACAACACGGCTAATATTGATTGTTTGATCCGAAATGTTCTAAATATTCCTTATTTTTGATTCGATCTGCGATTACCAAAAATTACTTCCATATTTATCGGATTCAGCACGAACAGCTCATTATTTTGGATAAAAACAATCCAAATCGGGCTTGCTTTTTCATTGCTGAATTTAAAAATTAAAACTGTAAATTGCACCGTTTCAATACCTTAACAAACATATTAAAAATGAAGCATTATACTCTCCTGTTTGTTTTTCTGTTACTTAGCATTTTTGGCATTTCTCAACCAATCAATGATGATTGCGCCGGTTTGATTGACCTTGGAATTGTTCCAATATGCCCAAGCAGTTCTATTTATACCAACGTAGACGCTACCGCCAGCGATATTGGTTTTGGCAATATTCCGGATTGTTTTAATGGTGGTCTTGTCGATCGTGATGTTTGGTTTATGTTTACGACCGACAATATGACAACTGATTATACGATTACTGTAACGGGAGTTACTGATGGCAGTGGATCTACTCCGATTGTCAATCCACAATTGGAAATATATCGGGGAGATTGTATGTTTGATGGCCTTGCTTCATTGGAAGTCTGCGTGTCTGCAATTGCCGGTGAAAGCATTGTGGCTACAAATATTTTCGGGCTTGACCCAAATACCCCTTATTTTATCCGGGTTAACGATTACACCAGTACTGCCTCTCCTAATGCCGGAACTTTTGAGTTTTGTATCGACGAATATGTTCCGGATATAAACATTTGTGATGCAGCTTCAAGCAACTCTTGCACAGGTACCTTATATGATTGCGGTGGGCCGGACGGTGATTATGGAAATAATGAAAACTATGTCTTTACTATTTGTCCGAATGATTTTCATGAATGTATCACAATTGATTTGGTTGATTATGATATAGAAACAAATATTTTTGGAAATGGCGATGCTTTAAATTTCTATGCAGGAGATAATATTTCAGCTCCTTTGATCGGCTCAGTCTCAGGAGTTAGTAATGGAAGCACTTTTGAAATTTTTGCAAGTAGTCCTTGCATTACAATACAATTTATTTCAGATGGTTCTATAACGGGAGCTGGATTTGAACTTACCTGGGCTTGTAATGCTTTCCCTTGTGTAGGCTCCTCTCCGGATAATCCAACGGTAGTTGGCAGCGTCCCTTTCGACGTTACCGGTTTGACGACTTGCACCGAAGGATCTACCATAGCAGAAAGCCCTTGTCCTGATCCTGATGATAATTTTTTATGGGGGCCGGATTATGTTTTTACTTATGATTCTCCGGGTGATGAATGTGTTTCGGTAACAGTCAGCGGAGCAGAACCCAATACCGGAGTGCTTG
Source organism: Saprospiraceae bacterium (assembly GCA_965220465.1). Lineage (GTDB taxonomy): Bacteria > Bacteroidota > Bacteroidia > Chitinophagales > Saprospiraceae > JAHDHW01. The sequence goes on from CBDCPZ010000021.1 coordinate 374,183, forward strand.
TATTGAATGGCCCTCCTGGTAGTCCTGGCACAACCTGCGTTGCTATTAATGCTGCCGGTATGATTGGAAGCGCCAATATGACTACTGCGGGAACTTATTACATCATTGTTGCAAATGCACAGGGTTGTACCGATTTTGACATCAGTATTGAATCAACAGATTGCAACCTTTCCCCTGCTTTGGTTGATGCATTGTGTAATCCCCTTAATGGTTGCCAGGAATTTGATAACGAAGGTATGCCGCTTCCCTCTACTTTTATTTTAGATATAGGTTTTGAAGATGTCCCTATTGTAGGTGGTTTGAACAATGGTTGTTATCTAAATACCGGTCAGGGAAACTTTTACTGGTTTACTATTCAGTCACAAGCGGTTGGTAATTTTGGGTTTATTGTAGAAGGAGCTAATTATCCATCAGATATCGATTTTAGCGTGTGGGGCCCTTTCTCAGAAGCAGAAGTTTGTGAGACTCCCAACACTGTCATTGATTTCATCATTAACAATCAACCTATTCGAAGTAGTTGGACTGGAGGCACTGCTCCTACTGGTCTTGCTGACATTCATCCAGTTTCCGGAATTGTGGTTACTGATGAATTTGATTGTGGCAGTCCTGCAACACCTGGCGCGACTGGCGATGGTGTGGTAACTACTATTCCAACTCAGCTTGACGAAGTTTATGTTGTGTTAATAAATGATTACTCAGGTGCTATTCTTGATGGAGCAATTCAAGTAGACTGGGCATCTTCAGATCCTGAAGTTTTAGAACCTTTACCTATTGACATTGTAGGAGGTGATACAACAATTTGTATCGGAGAATCAGCACAACTTGAAATTGCTGTTGGGATTGCTGATATTGAATGGATTACAAATACCGGTACGCTAAGCTGTACGAATTGCCCAAATCCGGTGGCAACTCCTTCTGAGACAACTATTTACCTTGCTGTCGTAGATGGCGTTTGTTTACTTGATACCATTGGTGTTAAAGTAGGTGTTTATAATGTAAATGCCGGACCAGATGCTACTGTTTGCATAGGGGAAGAGATTCAAATTGTAGCCGGTAGTAACTTTGATGATGCAACGTATGAATGGACAGGGCCTAATTTAAGTTGCACTGATTGTCCAGATCCCTACATCACTGCAACTATAGATGGAACATTTATTTATTCTGTAACTCTTTTTACACCAAATTGTACACTTACGGATGAAATGGAATTAACTGTGTTGAATAATCCTGCTCCGTTATTTAGTGTAATGGATTCCGTTGAATTATGTATCGGCGAAAACACTAATCTGGGAGATCCATCTAATACCTTAGCAAATACTTATATCTGGAGTTCTGATCCACCGGGTTACAGTTCTTCATCGCCTAATCCAACAGTTATCCCAAATGGATCTACAACCTATTTTGTAGAAGTCGTCAACGGAATATGTCCAGTTTCATCATTCGACAGTGTTTATGTTGAAGTTTTTACCATCCCTGTTTTAAGTTTAGCAGAAGATACGACCATTTGCCAAGGGCAAAACGTGACTTTAGGAAATACAATAGCACAACCTGGTGTGGTATACAATTGGACACCAAATTTAGGATTGGACTCTGATACGATCCCAAATGCAACGGCTACCATAAATTCATCACAGATCTATTCACTTACCGCTATAAATGGCGCTTGTGTAATCACAGAATCAGTTTCCATAGCCAATACTGTTATTGACATTGATCTACAAAGCCCGGATTCGATAGCGATTTGCAAAGGCGAAGAAGTCAACCTCAATGCTTTCTCATTGCCTTTTGGGGTTGATGTAATTTGGACTCCGGATGACGGATCGATAAACCCTACAACCGGAAATAATGTTACCGCAGCTCCTCAAACAGCGACAACTTATTACGCCTATGTCACTGTTCCTGGTTGCGAAAAATTTGATTCAATTTATATTGATGTGGATTCCATACCGTCCGATTTACAAATATCTCCAGCAGACACTTCTGTCTGTGCAGGTTCTTTGGTAATATTGCAAACGACAACTTATGAGCAATCAGATTTTCCAAATACTCAATTTCTCTGGCAACCGAATTCAGGTTTTCAGTCTCCTGATTCTCTATTAAATATGGTAATTGAAGCAAACGAAACTATTTTATATACTCGGACGACTACCGATGGAGCTTGCTCACAAATTGATTCAGCTTTGATCACCATCTTTACACCGACCTCTATTGAAATAACACCAATTGATACTGTGATATGCGAGGGTGAATCAGTGCAATTGACTGCTAATAGTCCTGATGTCACCGAATATACCTGGTCACCGGAAGACGGAACTTTAAGTTGCCTCGAATGCCCAAATCCAATTGCTTCGCCATCAGGAAGTTCCACTTATACCGTGGAAGGAGAATTTGAAGATTGCCCGATTGAAGCAAGTGTTCAAATTGAAGTAGTTCCAAATCCTGTTGCTAATGTTATTGACGATAGAGATCTTTGCATTGGTAATTTTGTTATGCTTAATGATCTTCAGGATCCTTATCCTGGAATTTCCTGGTTTTGGGAGTCCAATCCAAATGATCCCGCACTTGATACTTCTGATCCGCTTGCTGAGGTCAGCCCAATGGTCACCACAACTTATACCCTCAATGTTACTAATGGCGTTTGTGATACTTTAATGCAACAGGTTACTATTACTGTGATTGATGATGCTATTTTGACCATTAGTCAGGATGCTGCCATTTGTCAGGATGACCAAATAACCCTTACCGCAAACAGTACAGAACCTGGGACTTTCCAATGGACAGTTGGTGGCACTTCAACTGGATCTGGTAATTCTATTACCGTAAATCCTGATACCACTTCAGAATATACGGTTTCCTTTATGAATGATTGTGATACCTTATCCGAAAGCGTTACGGTCGATGTAGTTCCCGGTTTTAGCGTTACGGTTGAGTTGATCGATCCGGACACTATTCCAGTCTATGAAGGAGAGCTTTTAACTTTAACTGCCATGACGAATGTTTCACTTCCGGGAGCTACTTATGTGTGGAGCACAGAACAAACCGGACAAACTATTACAACAGATGCTGTTTTTCCAGCTATTGAATATACGGTTACTGTGACGGATGCGAACGGATGCGATTATGGAAATTCAATAACCATTCCTACCGAAGAATTGAAATACGGTATTCCTAATGTATTTACACCGAATGGAGATACTGAAAACGATTATTTCAATGTATTTTCAAATGCACCAATAACTATTAGTGAATTTAAAGTATTCAATCGATGGGGACAAATCGTTTATGATAACGAAAACCCTACTCAGGGTTGGGATGGAACTTTCAAAAACGAAAATGCTCCTTCTGATGTTTATGTTTATATGATCACCATTGATTTACCTTCAGGTGCAATTAGTGAAAAAGGTGATTTGACTTTGATGCGATAAAAAATTATTTGATTTTTAAAGCCTGTTTTGATGCCTTTCAAAGCAGGCTTTTTCATTTAAAAAATTACCTTTGACCCGATTTAGGTGTTTTGATTAATTCGAGTTGCAGATAATTTTTTAATCCATCTGAAACTTGGGATAATTATTAAAACTTAAAAGGGAATCAGGTGAAAAATATTTAATTCCTGAACAGTTCCCGCTGCTGTAATTCCAACCTACTTCTGTGATCAAGCGTGCCACTGTCTTTTTAAAGATGGGAAGGCCATCATCAGAAAGGATAAGTCAGAAGACCTGCCTGAATCTTTGATCTCTCAGCTTTCGGTGAAAAGGCTTCGGGTCGGAAATCCATGGTTTTCTGCTGAACGAATATTACGTTGGTTCGAGCAAAACAATAACATTTCCAACTCCTTTCCTTCTTTCCAAAATTCATAGAGCTCAATTTTTTAATTCATTTTTAAATTTAAAAATTGTCAATTATGTTTTTGAAGAAGAATTTGCTTCTACTATTAATTTTAGCAACTTTATTTAGTTTGTCGTCCTGCAAAGATGATCAAAAAGACGAACCGCCAATCGAAACGCCAACTTATGAAGATGGCATTTTTATTACCAATCAAGGCCAATTCGGAAACGGAACAGGCACTGTTAGTTTCTATTCCCGAAAAAAGGGAGAGGTAACCAATAAAATTTTTCAGGAAGCTAATGATGGAGAAGAACTTGGCAACATTGTTCAGTCAATTGCCATTCACAATGATCTGGCTTATATCGTTGTAAACAATGCAGAAAAAATTGTTATCGCTGATGCTTCCACTTTCAAAAAAGTTGGCGAAATCACCAGCCTCAAACAACCCAGATATTTTCTACCGATTAATGATCAAAAAGCATTTGTAAGTCAATGGGGTGCAGATGGAGTGACCGGAAGTATCAAAGTCATTGATTTAACGACTAACAAGGTTTCAAATACCATTGGTACTCGCCCCGGACCAGAAGGAATGGTCAAAGTTGATGATGTGGTTTACATCGCCAATTCTGGAGGGTTTGGGCAAGATTCTGTCATTTCAAAAATTGATATTGCTACTGAAACTGTTTTGACTACGATTGAAGTTGGGCAAGGTCCTGATCATATTGTTTTGGATAAAAATAACGACTTATGGGTGCTCGGCCATGGAAATTATTCAACATTTGCCAATGGTTCTTTGGACAAAATATCAAATGACAATTTAGCTTTATCCATGGAAACCACAAATGGAGCTGCAAACCTTATTATTAACTCAGCCGGTGATGCAATGTATTTTGTGATGAACGGATTGACTTATGAGCATCCTATTACTGAAAACACAATAAGAACGACTCCTTTTATATCAAGATATTTTTATGGTTTGGGCATTGATCCACAAAATGAAGATTTCATCGCGCTTGATGCAGAAGATTTTCAAGGAAATGGGCAAATGATCATTTATAATACAACTGGTACAGCGATGGATTCATTGAAAGTCGGAATTGTACCCGCCGGATTATGGTTTGAATAAAAAATTGATTGACAAAAAGGGGTTGTCGCAAAAATGAAAGATTAAAAAACATAGATAAATAATGTTTGGTTTAAGGGCTGCGGTTCTCTCTTTATAGAGAGTTAGAGAGTTCAAGGAAGGCAGAAACCAAATATTATTTTATACTCACTACACTTTTTTAATTTTGAGACAGCCTCATTGTTTGTTGTGTTCCAGCTTGTCGCAAAAAAGTTATTCTCCAAAAATAGCTGTAACATCTGATTCAGTCGACCGCAATTTTTCTTTACAGAACTGGATCAATTCGGCCGCACGTTTTACTTTTAAAGATAAATCATCAATTCCGATTGCCTCCTCCTGCAACTGATCTACAATTTCCTGCAATTCCTGCATGGCTTTTTCGTAGGAGTTGATATTTGGTTTTCTTTTAGCCATTGGGTAAAATTTTACTTTTTATTTTTCCATCAGAAAAAACGGTTTCCATTAAATCTCCTTCTTTTAATTTTTTAGTAGAAGAAATGACTTTGCCATCCATTAAACTCAAACTGAATCCACGTTTCAACGTATTTTCAGGACTCAACAATTGGCATATTCTTTCAAAATTCAAAATACTGTTTTTCTCTGTTTTCAATTTAACTTTTAACAAAGCAGGGATTTTTTCTGCTACAAAATCAAGCATTCTTAATTGCCCTTTTAGCAACAAATTTGTAGAAAACTTAAATTGATTTTCAAGGTGATTTAAAGTAAATTCCTGATTAGTCAATTTCTGCTGAATCAATTGTTGAATTGCCATTCCATGCTCCGAAAGTTGCATTTCAAAATTAAGATTTCTTTGAATGATGAATTCAGCAACCGCCGTGGGCGTTTTTAAAGAAGTATGCGCCATCAAATCAACAACGGTTTCATCAATATCATGACCAATTCCGGTGATCACAGGTAAAGGACAATTTGCAATGGCTTTGCTTAATTTGAGTCCGTCAAAGGCAGCCAAATCAAGGCGAGCGCCTCCTCCCCTGATAATAATTACACAATCGAAATTGTCTTTCTGAAGTTCAATTTGCTTCAATTGAGCAATCATTTCTGATTCCACTTTGTCGCCTTGCATCGAAGTTGGAAAAAGCCGGTTTTCAAAAGAATAACCAAATTGGTTTTGATTGATTTGATCTAAATAATCCTGATAACCTGCTGCCTTTTCAGAGCTAAGCACCGCAATTCGTTGAATCACCGCAGGAAAAGGAATCAAGGCATTTTTCTGAAATAGTGCTTCTTTTTTTAAAACTTCTATAACCTTTTGTCGCTGCAATGCAAGCTTGCCAATCGTATAAGCCGGATCGAGATCAAGGATGATTAGTTTAAACCCGTATCGCTCATTAAAATCAACTTTTGCCTGGATCATCACCTCCATCCCTTCTTGCAAAAGGCTGTTGAGTTCCGTCCCAAATTTACGTTTCAAACGACGATAATCCATTGCCCAAATCACCGCTTCAGACTGCGCGACAATCGATTCTCCTTCTTCCTCTTTTTGAACCAAATGAATAAAAGCATGTCCTTTTGAAATACTGATTTGAGCAATTTCACAGCTGATCCACATTGCGTCTGGCAGATTGAGTGCAATTACTCGCCGGATGTGTTCATTCAATTCGTAAAGGGTATATTTATTTTCCATATAGGTTAATGGGCTAAATTACAGATAAGTTATTTTTTTAAGCTATCGCAAAATAAATCTAAAAATTTCCTTTTAGTCAATTATTTAACTCCATTTTACAATAGCAAATAACTTTTCAATAATTTTTTACGCCTGGTTTCAAACAAACATAGGAAATTTAAAACAAAAAGAGTTCGTAAAACCAATTGGCTACGAACTCCTTTTTAAATTATTTTTTAAAAACTTTAAGTATTGGTCAAAAATTAAATTCCCTCTTTTTATTCAGGAAATTAGCTCGAAAAAACTCATGATCAATCGTTTATTCCTTCTCTAATTTTCTGAAATCGGGAATTAATTATTTGACCGGTCTTGAATCTACGATTTTAAAACCTCAGTCACCAAATCCGCAGCTTCTTGCAGCAAAATCGCAGAGTGAACTTTTAAACCGGATTCATCGATGATTTTTTTAGCGATATCAGCATTGGTTCCCTGCAAACGCACAATAATCGGTATATTGATGTTTCCCATATTTTTATAAGCATCGACAACTCCCTGCGCAACACGATCACAACGAACAATTCCTCCAAAGATATTAATCAAAATTGCCTTTACACTTGGATCTCTCAATATAATTCGGAAAGCTTTTTCGACTCGATCTGCATCTGCCGTACCGCCAACATCAAGAAAATTTGCAGGTTCACCACCGGAAAGTTTGATAATATCCATCGTTGCCATCGCAAGCCCTGCACCATTTACCATACAGCCAACATTTCCATCCAGATTAACATAATTTAAATCGTAACTTTTTGCTTCAACTTCTGTTGGATCCTCTTCATCCGTATCGCGCATTGCAGCCAAATCAGTATGCCGGAAAAGTGCATTGTCATCCAAAGTAACTTTGCAATCAACTGCAATAATTCTGTCGTCTCCCGTTTTCAAACAAGGGTTTATTTCAAAAAGACCGGAATCACTGTTGACAAATGATTTGTAAAGCAGCGTGATAAATTTGGTCATTTCCTTGAATGCTTTTCCACTCAAGCCAAGGTTGAAAGCTACTTTCCGAGCCTGAAAAGCTTGAAAACCCAGCGTCGGATCGATATATTCTTTGTGTACCAAATGTGGTGTTTCTTCCGCTACTTTTTCAATATCCATTCCTCCTTCCGTCGAGTAAATGATCACGTTACATTTGCGTTCACGGTCCATCAAAATGGAAATATAAAACTCGTCACAGGCATCAAAATCAGGAGCGTAAACATCTTCAGCAATCAATATTTTTCTCACGAGTTTTCCAGGACCGTTTATACCGCCTGGAGTTTGAGGCGTTTTAAGCATCATGCCTAGAATATTTCCAGCTGTTACTTTCAGCTCGTCCATATTTTTGATCAACTTGACGCCACCACCTTTTCCTCTTCCTCCTGCATGGATTTGCGCTTTTACCACCGCGAATTTAGTCCCGGTGTCTTCCTGCAATTGCTTGAATGCACTGACTGCTTCATCAACTGTGGTAGCAACAATTCCTTCCTGAATGGTCACTCCAAAGCTTTTCAATAATTCTTTTCCCTGATATTCGTGTAAATTCATTTTGTATACGTTTTCTGTTTAAAATGTGCAAAATAACCGAGACACTTTTAATAAAAATTAATTTTGAATTTGCGACCAAAAGTAAGGCATTTTGCCGTAAAACAAAAGGGTTCGGTTTTATATTGTATTACAGAATAAGTAATGAAAACTATTCCTAAGTAATTGTTCAAAATTATTTATAAGTTATATTTACACCCAAAAAGATGGGTCGAAAATCAAAGAAAATAGACTTAACGGATGCAGAAAAAGTAGCACTAGAAAAAGGTTACAAATATTCAAAATCAAAGTTTTTTTCTCAACGCTGTCATATGATTTTGCTAAAGAACCAAGGTTTGACTTCCCAAGAAATAGCTGACATATTTGGAATTACCTTTCAACCTGTTAATAGCTGGTCCAAAAGATATATCAAGTATGGTATCGAAGGTCTTAAAACGAAATCAGGTCAAGGAAGAAAATCTATTTTAAATAAAAAGCAAGATGAAGCTAAAGTAAAAGCTGCTATCAAAAAAGAACGGCAACGAATTAAATTGGCTAAAGAAGCTTTAGAAAAAGATTTAGGAAAAACCTTTAGTGTTCTGACTTTAAAACGGTTTTTAAAAAACTTAAGTGCCGATGGAAACGAATCCGTTTGAAACCTAAAGGTAAACCTGATGAAGAACTATATAAAGTTCGAAAACAATCTTTGAGTTTGATAGAACAACAAGCTGAATTAGGAAATATTGATTTATTTTATGCTGATGAAACGCAGTTTTCTCAGCAAGGATATGTTCCTTATGGTTGGCAATTTGATGATGAACAAGTAGCTATTGAAGTATGCAAAGGCAAATCAATTAACTGTTTTGGATTACTTTCAAGAACGAACCGATTCATTTACAAAACGACAGAAAAAAACATCAATGCAAATTTTGTCATTGAAATGCTAGATAATTTATCCTTGACAATTTCCAAATTCACATTTGTAGTATTGGATAATGCAAGAATTCATACTGCCCGTAAAGTCAAACAACTTTTGGAGACTTGGCAAAAAAGAGGATTATTCATTTTTTATTTACCTCCTTATTCGCCGCATCTCAATATTATCGAAAGGCTTTGGAAAGAAATGAAACAAGGATGGTTAAGACCATCTGATTACCAATCTGCCGACGACCTGTTTTATGCAGTCAATAGAATTTGTTCAGCCTTTGGTAAATCTATTTTCATTAACTTTTCTAAATGCTCTTTTTAGTTATATTTTATTTTGAACAATTACTTATATTTAATTATTCATATTTTCATTTTTGAATGAATTTTATAAACATCGAATTATTCCATTTATGTCAACTCAAACCCACACCAATACTTTCAATCCTGAATCGCCTTTAATCAAAAACCATGTTGCAAATCTCAACAGTTATTGGAAAATGCAATTGTATTTTTTTAAAAATTTGCCTTCCATTTTTTGGTGGGGCGCTAAAGTAAAATCCGCTTCTCCTTATCGGACCGAAGTAGAGTTGCCTTATAGTTGGCGGACACAAAACCCTTTTAAGTCCATCTATTTTGCAGCTCAAATGGGCGCAGCAGAATTATCAACAGGACTTATGGCAATCATTGCGTTAAAAGGAAGGGGAAGAATTTCTATGCTGGTCACCAATGTTGAAACAGAATTTTTTAAAAAGGCAAGCAACACCATAACTTTTACTTGTGAAGAAGGTATAAAAATAATTGAAGCTGTTCAAAAAGCCATCGACACCGGCGAAGGAGTAAAAGTTACAATTGGATCAATCGGGACTTTGCCAAGCGGAGAGATTGCCTCAAAAGTAAAGATAACCTGGTCATTCAAAGTAAAAAAAAGCTAAAAGTATGTTTAAATTTTGGTCTTTATGTCGAAAACAATTCATTTTTTGATTAAACGAGGCGCAGGTTCGGGATCGTAGCCGCGCTACGAAGCCCGGTTCTGTAACGAAGTGTAAGCAAATAAGGAACGTTTGGAGACCAATTACTGAATTTTAAACATACTCTAAAAACAATTTAATACTTAAACAAAAAAAATGGTGGTACAATATAAATCATACCACCATTTTTTTATTGTAATTTATCTTAATTCGTAATCACGATCTTTTTGTTTACAACTCCTTTATCGCTGTGAATCGAAACGATGTACATTCCCGTGCCAACGCCGGAAATATTCATATTGTAATTACTGGTACCAATCGCAAAATTATGTTTGCTAACACTCTTTACTAATTGACCTGTCATTGTATACAATCGAATATTCGCGTCAAAAGCCTGATCCGCTTCCATCTGAATGTTAAGGATTTCGTTTTGACGAACAGGATTTGGAGCTACTGACCAACTATTTACTTCCGCAATATTTTTGGTACTTACACTTTCACCAGTTCTGAAAACTTCAACAGTAGAAGTTTTTAAATCACAAGTATTTCCATCGTTATAAGGAGTGACTCTCCAGTAATATTTAACATCTGGGCTAAGATCTTCGATATCTATCGAAGAACCATTCCCGACAATATAACGCTTCGGTAAAAAAGCAAATGTTGCTTGTTGATCTATTTCTAACAAATAACGCTGTGCTCCACCGGAAGGTGCTTCCCAGTCAAAAGTAACTGTATTATAACCTGCAGTGGTTTCATTATTGATTGGCTCAAGCAATTCGGGTGCTTCAGTAATTTCATCATGAGGAGGAATATAGCTATGACGTAGATAAGCTCTTGCTGATGAATTGAAATCATTTCGAATGGCAGTTTTTTGATCGGGAGAGAAAAATTGATCCGAACAACCATTAAAATAACTCATAATATTATCTTCCATTGGATGTACGATATCACCATTTGGATCCATAGCTCCTCCGCTCCAAACACAACCACTTTGGCCCGGTGAATGGGCGAAAAAATAATCCGGCGGTGTATCGCAAATTCCATCAGCAGCAGACTGACAATTAGACTGATCTTGCTTTTCATTCAAAATGAAAGGAGGCCCAACAGGAGCATATGTCCCAACAGGATTGCCATGTATAGCAGGATCCCAACCCGTATCATCACCTTGTCCCCAACCAAAAAACGGATGCGCTAGGCTAAAGAAGTGTCCGATTTCGTGAGATGCTGTAGGTCCACTAAACTGACTCTTTTTCATTATGATGTGCTCATAAGGAAAACCCGGAAAAGGTCCTGAATAATAAGCTCCGGAACCAGGATCACCAGTGCTGTTGCAAACAAATAGATTAAGGGAGTTATCATCCCAATTCCAACTAATTTGATTTAAACCACCATTACTGCCCGGCTCATTGAATAATGTCGTGTTTGAAATGTAGCTAAAAGGATAATTGATATAAAAAACCATATCCTGATCAGCATATTTATCATTTACCTGACAAAGCAAAGCTAGGATTTGAGCTTCTGAAATACCTGAAGTTCCATCTGTTTGAGAAACAATATGAAATTTAATCGGAACATAAACAGTAACATCCCTTGAAGTAGCTCCCTGATCATTCGCAGCGTCAATACGATTTTGAAATAATCGCTCTCTAGCGTCATACTGTGTTTGCGTGGTAGTACCACATTCACTTTGTGCGATTATAGCTGAAAAGCTAAATAACATCAAAAATGTAAAAATAGCAGTAAGAAATTTATTCATCTTTTATTAAAATTTATATAAGGAAAAAATTCGTTTTGAAACAATTTTACAAAATTAGTAAAAATTTGGGTATGAGATTGTCTGAACCTTGTCAATTATCAGCGATTTGCTAATTCTCTATTTGTAAAACATAAAAATCAGAAAAAAGGTTTAGGTGGGAAAATTGAAAATAATAACGAAATAGATATATAATCTATACTGTGAAATCAATTTTTTACGATTCATTTTCCTACTTTTGCAGCAAATTAGATTGTATTTCGTAATACCCGGGATAAACATCAAAAAAATTAAAAAACCTAACTATTTTCATTATGAGTAAAGTAACCATAGTTGGAGCTGGAAATGTTGGTGCCACTGTTGCAAACGTTTTAGCTCACAAGGATTTAGTAAACGAAGTTGTACTGCTTGATATCGTTGGTGATATTGCCAGAGGCAAAGCACTTGACAGCTGGCAACAAGCTCCTATCGATTATTACAGCACGCGCCTTACAGGAACAGAAGATTACGAAAAAACGGCAAATTCTGACATCGTCGTCATAACTGCCGGAATTCCTCGAAAGCCTGGAATGAGCCGCGATGATTTGATTTCCACAAATGCAAAGATTGTTTCTTCTGTTACGGAATCAATCATGAAATATTCTAAAAACCCGATCATCATTGTAGTTTCTAATCCATTGGATGTGATGACTTATGCTGCTTACAAAGTAGCTGGATTACCTTCAAACCGCGTTCTTGGAATGGCAGGTATCCTCGACACTGCACGTTACCGGGCATTTTTAGCGTCAGAATTAAATGTTTCTCCAAAAGATATCCAAGCTGTTTTGATGGGTGGTCATGGAGACACGATGGTTCCTCTTCCTCGGTACACCACTGTTTCTGGTATTCCTGTGTTGGAAATGATTGATGCAGAAAAATTAAACGCAATTGTTGATCGGACCAAATCGGGTGGTGGAGAATTGGTGAAATTGATGGGCACATCTGCATGGTATGCTCCGGGAGCTGCTGCTGCTCAAATGGTGGAATCGATCCTTCGAGATGAAAACCGAATTTTCCCATGTTGTGCAAGATTGACAGGGCAATATGGTCTTAATGACATTTATCTTGGCGTTCCGGTAAAATTAGGAAAAAATGGAATTTCTGAGACACTGGAACTCAAATTGAATGATGCTGAAATGAAATTGCTGCACGAATCTGCAGGCCATGTTAGAGAAGTAATGGAAACGTTTGAGGGAATGGCAATTGTTTAATTTAACAAGATCAACGATTTTATTGATCGTTGGCAGCTATATTTTTTTTTGTAAAAAGCATCTCGCATTCACGGGATGCTTTTTATTTGAAAGGAATTATTTTCACTGTTTAAAAGCAAAACAATGAATTTTAAAACTATATTCTCCTTTTTCTTTATCATAATAATTTCTTTTTCAACTTGTTCAGAAATTGAGAAAACGAAGTCGAACCAAAACGAAAACACGATCAAACAAAATACAAATTACCTTTTTATAGGAACCTACAGCAAAAAAGAAGGCCATGTTGATGGAAAAGCGGAAGGTATTTATTTGTACTCTATGGATGCTGAAACCGGAGCGATTGCTTACGAAAATGTTGCTAAAAATGTAATCAACCCTTCCTTTCTAACGATATCTTCAAATGGCAACTTTTTGTACGCTGTCAATGAAACCGGTCCTGATGTAGACAACACAGGCTCAATCAGCGCCTTTGCTATCGATCCAACTACGAAACATTTGCAACTTTTAAATACACAATCATCACACAGTTTCGCCCCCTGTCATATTAGTGTTGATCAAAAGAACCGATTTGCTTTTGTTACCAATTATGTAGGTGGAAAAGTGGTTGTTTATCCGATTGAAAAAGATGGCTCTATAAAACCAGCTTCAGATATTATCAAACTTCAGGGAAAGAGTACTCACCCTCGCCAGAAATCCTCTCACCCCCACTCCATTGTGCTTTCTCCGGATAATCGATTTGCTTTCGTTTCTGATCTTGGAACAGATAAAATTATGATTTTCAAGATTGATTATGAAAATGGAAAACTCCTTCCAAATGAAACGCCTTTCATTTCCGTTCCAAATGGTTCCGGGCCGAGGCACTTTACTTTTCACCCCAATAGCAAATTTGCTTATGTGATCAATGAATTAAACAACACGATTGCTTCTTTTGAATTTGATGCAAAAAGCGGAAATCTAAACCCAATCGAGACCAAGCCAACATTACCAGACGGTTTTGAAAAAGTAAGTTATACCGCTGATATTCATATTACTCCTGATGGCAAATTTCTTTATGGTTCAAACCGAGGACACGATAGCATTGTTGCGTTCAAAATCGACCAAGACTCCGGCAAACTGACTTTGATTGAACATCAATCCACGCAAGGTTCTTTTCCCAGAAATTTCATGATTTCTGATGACGGTAAGTTTTTATATGCTGCCAACCAAAATTCTGATAACATCGTGATCTTTAAAATTGAATCAAACGGGACTTTGTTGGCTTTAGATCAGGTCAACGTTGCTACACCGGTTTGCTTAAAAATGATGTAGCGCAAAAGATTCGATCAATAAGTTCCCTTGTGCTATTTTTATACACTTTCAAATTATACTCTTCGCCCAAAAACCTTTAGATTGTATAATTGTTATTTAGATTTAGTATTAATACAAATTGGCTCAAAAGAATGACTGTAAACATAGATGCAACCGTTTTAAATGAAATGGTTACCAACAAATTAGAAAATCTGAAAAATTTATCTGAAGAAAAACCGGTATTGCTTGTTTTTTTGAGGCATTTTGGATGTGTCTTTTGTAAGGAAGCTTTATGTGATTTGGCAGATAAAAAAGAGGAGTTTGAAAATAAAGGTATTCAGTTGGTCTTTGTACACATGGCTGAAAATAATGTCGCTGACGACTATTTTACAAAATATAACCTAAAAGGCGTTTCGCATATTAGCGATCTCAAGTCCCGCTTTTATAAATTATTTCAATTGACGAAAGGATCTTTTATGCAATTGTATGGATTGCAAACCTGGATTAGAGGTTATGCTTTAAAAAAAGAAGGACATCAATTAGATATGGCAAAACATTTAGGAGATTCAACCCAAATGCCTGGTTTATTTCTTTTGCAAAATGGAGCTATTTCCGAGCAATTTATTCATAGACGAGCTTCTGACCGACCAGACTATGACAAGTTCCTCAATTATAAAATGAAAGTTAAATAGATTGTTTGATTATCATCCAATTAGAAATTCAATAAAATGATCGGTTATAGATTCTCACAATTTGTTCCTGGAGAAGGAAGTGGTTCTACTTTTGAAAAGCTTTTAAAACTTTTACAAGAGTTGTTGATCCATACTTCCGGAGATGTTGCAGAAGCGCTTAGCTGGTTGACAGAATTGGATAAAGAGTATAAATTGACAGATGAGAATTATGGAATGGCTGATTTTATTCAGGATTTGATTGACAAAGGGTATATCCAACAACCTGATCAGAACAATCCGGGTTTTACGCCATCTGCAAAAATGGAAATAGCCATGAGGCAAAAAGCCCTTGATGACATTTTCGATCAATTAAAAAAATCAAAAAGAGGAAACCACAATACCAAACAGGTTGGAAGAGGAGATGAATTCACTTCTGACAAACGCCCCTATGAATTTGGCGATAGTATTGAAAATATTGCTATTTCTGACTCGCTCCGCAATGCCCAGATAAACCATGGCATCGATAATTTTCACTTGACTCATGACGATTTGGAAGTTCATGAAACGTATTACCAAAGCCAGCTGAGCACCGTTTTGATGATCGATATTTCACATTCCATGATTTTATACGGAGAAGACCGTATTACTCCTGCCAAAAAAGTAGCCATGGCATTGTCCGAATTGATAACCACCCGATATCCAAAAGATACCCTTGATATTATTGTTTTTGGAAATGATGCCTGGCCGATAGAAATCAAAGATTTGCCGTATTTACAGGTTGGTCCTTATCATACAAACACTGTGGCCGGCTTGGAGCTGGCAATGGATCTTTTGCGCCGTCGGCGTAATCCTAACAAACAGATTTTCATGATCACAGATGGAAAACCAACTTGTATAAAAAAAGGAAAAAAGTATTACAAAAATAGTTTTGGCCTGGATAGAACCATCGTCAATCGCACACTAAATCTGGCGACTCAATGCAGAAAAATAGATATTCCAATCACTACATTTATGATTGCCCGCGATCCTTATTTGGTGAGATTTGTTGACCAGTTTACAAAAGCGAATAATGGGAAAGCTTTTTACAGTGGCCTTCAGGGTTTAGGTGAATTCATTTTTATGGATTATAAAAACAACAAGCGACGAGGGCATCGATAAGCTACACTTTCCAACTAGAAAGCAGTAATAACTTTAACCCGGTGTTAACCTGGAATCTTCAATAAATTACAATTTAGTTTTAACGTACTACGTTTTCAAAGGAATTAAATCAACCGGAATATCTCAAAAATTTCTTATGAATAAACTAGTTTTTTCTATCTTCTTTTGCCTCCAACTGCTGGTTGTCAATGCACAAACTCCAAAGACCGTAAAACCGGACTCAATAAAAGACGTTGGAACGATAGAAGCCTATGAAGATACACTAGCCTTTCTTTCTTTTTTAATTGTTAATGACTCTTTGGAAGAAAACAGATTGCTGGCAGTAAAAAAATTAATTCCAACTTTAGTTAAAGCGTTAAAACACGAAAACTCTTTCCAGTATCCTTTTGAAAAGTTGAAATCAATTTCGATCCAATATCCGGCCGATAGTACTTTCAGGATATTTACCTGGCAACTTTATGTCGATGAAAACGATTATCGGTATTTTGGAGCTATCCAGATGAATACTCCTTCTCTCAAGTTATTTCCACTTCAAGACCGGTCTCATGAGGTTACAAACGTTGATAATGATATTCTTACTCCTGAAAAATGGTATGGCTCTGTTTACTACAATTTATTGGATTTCGATACGGATGAAGGTAAAAAATACCTTCTTTTCGGATACGACGGTTTCAGTTTTCACACAAAAAGAAAGTTAATCGATGTTTTAAGTTTTAAAAATGGAAAGCCGGTTTTTGGGGCTCCGGTTTTTGCATCCTTAGATCTTGAAAATCCTCATAAACCCAAAAATCGTCTTGTTTTGACTTTTAGTGCTGCTGCATCAGTAAAACTGAACTATGATGGCCATTTGAATATGATCATCTTTGATCATTTGATTACCGGATTTAGCGAAGTACCTGGCCAGGGTCCGACCAATTTACCGGATGGCAGCTACGAAGGGTACCAACTTAAAAATGGTCAATGGATTCACGTCGACAAAGTTTTTGATCGCGTATATGAAACTGCTCCCCGTGAAGAACCGATACTTGATGACGAAAAGAAAAAAGATATTTTTGGAAAAGGAAACTAGTGTTTTTTTATCCTTATTTTATAAAACCCTTTCAGACAGGAAATTATCTGAAAGGGTTTTGTAATTTTAGAGAAAAGTTATCTTTATATGATTAATGCCCATAAAATAAAAGTCCCAAAAACTGCCCATTATTATACCCTCGGCAAGCCTGGCCCTCATATAAAAAATTTCTGGATTGTTTGTCATGGCTATGGCCAATTGGCAAGCAATCTAATCAAAAAATTCACTGAAATTGATGATGGAAAAACCTTCGTATTAGCACCGGAAGGATTTTCAAGATTCTACTGGGGAGGAGTGTCCGGCAATGTTGCCGCTTCGTGGATGACTAAAAACGATCGGCTCGATGAAATAGCTGATTACGCTCATTATTTACAATTATTGTATGATGATTTTAAAGGTCAACTTCCTGAAAATATCAACATCACTTTTTTAGGATTTTCACAAGGATGTGCGACTCAATGCCGGTGGATTATGAGGACATTCCCTGATTTCAATCATCTGATATTGTGGGCAGGTTTACTTCCCGAGGATATTGATTATAAACCTCATCAAGAGTATTTCAATAATAAAAAAACCATTTTTGTTTA
The DNA here is from genome assembly GCA_965220465.1 of Saprospiraceae bacterium. Lineage (GTDB taxonomy): Bacteria > Bacteroidota > Bacteroidia > Chitinophagales > Saprospiraceae > JAHDHW01. The sequence goes on from CBDCPZ010000021.1 coordinate 391,982, forward strand.
TGGCAAAGCGGATCAATATGTAACCAATGAAAGGTTAGAGTGGCAGGAGGATTTTGCAAAATCCCAGGGAATCCGTTTTGAAATACTGACTTTTGATGGAAAACATGAGATTGACCGAACACTTCTTAAATCAATATTTAATGATTTAATAAAGAAAAACTAAATATAAATTTAGAAAACATAAATATGACTTTCTTTTTATAAAAAGTCTTATTAAATTGCAACATCCCCTCCCGTTTTAATGTACCTCCTAACTAGGAATCGAATCAGTCATGAGAATTTACTTCATTTCTCTTTTTTTATTAATAAATACCATACTACTCAACGCCCAACATTTTGAGCTTGGGGTAACGGTGGGTGGATCAAACTATTTGGGAGATCTTACCCCATCAGGTTTATGGACAAGTTTGGGTGAGACCAATCCTGGTTTTGGTGCTTTTGCTCGCTATAATATTCTTGGATGGGTAGCAATCCGTGGCGGAATTAATTACGGTAAAATTGGTGCATCTGACACTAATGCCGAAACAGGGAGTGAAAGAGTTTTTCGAAATTTAAGTTTTCGCTCTGATATTTATGAAATTGCTTTAACTGCCGAAATAAATCTTCTTCGTTATGAAGCATATAATTTGAGAAGGCCATTCTCGCCTTATGTTTTTGGAGGAATTGCTGTCTTTAAATTTAACCCTCAAACTCAATTCAATGGCAAATGGTATGATTTACAACCTTTAGGGACAGAAGGCCAGGGCCTTGACGGCTATCACAAAAAATATAACCTCACTCAATTTTCAATCCCTCTTGGTTTCGGAATCAAGTTTACCGCAAATGATATATGGAATTTCGGATTCGAGTTTGGGATGAGAAAAACATTCACAGATTATCTGGATGACGTAAGCCAAGCTTATCCCGATTTAGAAGAATTGGCGCGTGTTAATGGGGAACTCGCAGCAGAGCTATCCTGGCGAACCGATGAACTTTTTCCGGATGCGGACCCGCCAAAAAAAGGAGCAGTAAGAGGTGATTTAAAAGATCTTGATTGGTATATTTTTACCGGGCTCTTTTTCTCTTATAATTTTTTTGGAAATCATTATATTGAAACAAGACGTGAAAAGGTAAAGGTAAAATGTGCGTTTTTTGATTAAAAATAACCTTGAAATCAATGTATTCGATCACCTCGAAGACTTAGTTTTTCCATGATTCCGGCTTCATAATCGAGGTATTCCTGCCATCTTTTTTTCACCTTCTCTTCCCCTCCATAATGTTTTGCCAAATCAATAAAAAGTCTGTAATGGCCCGCTTCAGAGATCATAAACTTGTGGTAAAATTCTTTTAAATCGTCATCATTAATATGCAAAGAAAGTAAGCGAAATCGTTCGCAACTTCTTGCTTCAATCAAAGCACATATCAATAATCGCTCAACAAATTGTTCATCTCTTTTTCCGCCTTTTTTTTGAAATTTCAAAAGCTCGTTTACATATTCGTCTTTTCGCTGGCGCCCAAGTTTCAATCCGCGTTTTTCCATTTCCTGCAAAACCATCCGAAAGTGACCCCATTCTTCCGTAACTATTGGGGCAAGCTCTTTGACCATTTCAATTTTTTCAGGGTTTTGCTGTATCAATGAAATGCAGGAAGTTGCGGCTTTTTGTTCGCAATATGCATGATCCGTTAATATTTCTTCGAGATCCATTTCCGCTAAATTCACCCATCTTGGATCTGTGGGTAGTTTTAATCCGAGCATGTTTATGTTGTGTATTATTGGTTAACTTATTCTAATTCAAACAATTAAATTGATCTATAAAAAAGTCAAGCGAGTAAACTTCATAATCTTCGTATCCTGAACTCCAAATAAGCCGAATTTTATCCACCTCATTTCTACGCAATTCTTTTTCAGCTCCGGAGTTTATAACATATTGTGCTGTGTAAGTGACGGTATTATCCAATTCATTAAGGATGCCAACATCCGTCTTATTATTGAAAAGTTTAATATTACTATTATCCATTAATTTGACATTAAGAATGCTCCCTTTTTCTATAATTCCATAATCACGTTTAGCACTTTCCGAAGCTATCGTTATTTCTAAAGTTAAAAATTTATATCCTCCTGACAATGAAGAAAGATAAGCTTCGCAGGTTATAAATTCTTTGCCTTTCATATAAGGGCGCATCTCATCAGAAGTATGAGTAAATAATGTTTCTTTTGCTACTTCTCGTCTTTTTTTTCCACTAAAATTGTCCACTCCATCAAAGGCCAGGATACATTTTCTAACAGGCGGATACAGCATTACATCATCCTTCGGATCAAAGGATGCCAAAACCCTTTTTTCCCTTTTATTTGATGATCGTGATGAATTATCAGCGACAGTGTTCGTTTTTTTATTGGAGTTTGAAGAAGGTTGCCTTCTTTCATAAATCATGTCGTAGATTTCTTCATCACTAAGCATGGTTTTATCTTCTGCTTCTCTTGCTTCCATTGAAACATACTCTAATCCTTCCAGAGCATCTTTTTCTCTCTCTTCCACTTCTTTAAGGCGCTGTTTTATTTCATTAATTTCAGCTTTTGATGAATTATTGTCTCTTTGTGCTTCTTCAAGTTCCTCTTCAATGAGTACCTTATCAAACTGCACATCTTCATAATTTCGCAACGCCAGTTTTTCATCTGCCACAGCGCGTTCTGCCGCATTAATTAATTCTTTTCGGTAATTTTTTACGACTTGCTCGGGATCAGGCTTGCTTGAAAGGGATTTTTCAGAAGTACCATTATCATCTTGATCAGCAGCATATTTATCCGATACATCGTCCAACTTACTATCAAAATAACGCCAGGAACCATCCGGATATAATATTATTTTATCACCATTCTCATTTGTCGTAATTTTCTGAGCTTGCCCTATTTCTGGTGCAAAAAGAAACAGACCTGTTAAAAGAAGAAGAAAAATATTTCTAAATTGCATCTTTGATTATGGTTTAAAATGATAAGATAGTTTTCGATTTTTTATATCAAAATCTGCGATTCAATTTTTAAAAATTATTGACGATTTAATTACGGGATTTTTATACGATTTTTGACAACAAATGTTTGAGGTTTTCATATTAAACATTGATCAATTTAATTTCATTTCGAATTACATTTATTAACTGTTGCTTTGTAAAAAACCCTTATTCTGATACAAAAGTAAACAAAACAATAAAATTCTCCATTTTCATATAACCTCCATATAATATGAACAAATTAATCCCGCTGCTGTTTTTAGGAATCTTTCTTTTTAATGCCTGTGAGAATAGTTTTAATACTTCTTCTTCAAATTCAATCGAGTTTAAAAAAATTCCTTTTTCCTATCCGGTCACCACAAAGGACACTTCAATAAAAGATAATTATCATGACCTAGTGGTTACGGACCCATATCGATGGCTTGAAAATGAAAATTCTAACCAGACAAAAGAATGGGTAAAAGCAGAAAACAATACTACCTTTTCTTATCTTGATCAGATACCTTTTCGCAAGGCCATCGAAGAGCGCCTGCACAAAATCTGGAACTATGAAAGATTTTCAACTCCCTTAAAAAAGGGTGAAAAATATTACTTTTTTAAAAATGATGGCTTACAAAATCAAAGCGTGCTTTATGTTCAGGAATCTTTAGATGGAGCAGCTAAAATGGTTTTAGATCCTAACACTTTTTCAGAAGAAGGAACTTCTTCAATGGGCAATTTTTCGTTTTCCAACAAAGGAGCTTTTTTGGCTTATGAAATCTCAAAAGGCGGATCTGACTGGAGAACTATTCGCATCAAAGACCTGAACAATGAAAAAATGTTGGATGATGAGTTGAAGTGGATCAAATTTTCAAATATTGCATGGTATAAATTTGGTTTTTTTTATAGCCGGTATCCTGAAGTGACGGATTCGGGAGCATTAACTGATAAAAATGAATTCCATCAAATCTTTTATCACAAACTCGGAACGAACCAAAGCGATGATGAACTGGTTTTTGCAGATCGCGCTCACCCCGAACGCGGTATGACTGCAATCACTTCTGAAGACGAAAGGTATCTCATCATCCAGGTTTGGGAATCTACCAGCGGCAACGCACTTTATTTCAAAGATTTATCAATAAAAGACAGCGAATTTGTTCCTGTTGTTGAAACATTCGAATCTGATTTCAATTTTGTAGATGTTGTGAATAACCGGCTTCTGCTTTTGACCAATTATAAAGCAGATAATAATCGCCTGATCGCGATCAGTCCCGATCATTCGGCAAAAGGTTTTTGGGAAGACATCCTTTCCAACAGTGAAGACAAACTCGCCAGTATAAATGTAATCGGCGGAAAATTGATCGCCAATTATACACATAATGCTTCCAGCAGTATCAGGGTTTTTGATACAAAAGGGAATCTTGATTTCGAATTGGAATTACCTCAAATCGGAACCGTTGAAAACTTTAGTGGAAAGAAAGAAGAACCCATTGCTTTTTATTCTTTTACTTCCATTACCCAGCCGACAACCATTTATTCTTTGAACCTGGAAACCAAAGAGAATACCATTTTCAAACAACCAAAAATTGACTTTGATTCGGAAGCGTATGAAACAAGGCAGATTTGGTACGAAAGTTACGACGGTACAAAGATCCCAATGTTTGTTACGCACAAAAAAGGATTGGAGCTTGATGGAAAACGGCCAACGCTTTTGTATGGCTACGGAGGATTTGACATTAGTATTCCTCCTAAATTCAATTTGACACGACTCAATCTGGCACCGATTATTTTGGAAAATGATGGCGTATTTGCGATTGCCAATATCCGGGGTGGCGGTGAGTTTGGTAAAAAATGGCATAAGTCAGGCACCAAAGAAAGAAAGCAAAATGTGTTTAATGATTTTCAGGCGGCAGCTGAATTTTTGATTGATCAAAAATATACTTCCAACGAAAAATTAGCAATTTATGGTCGCTCCAATGGCGGATTACTCGTCGGAGCGTGTTTGACGCAGCGACCTGATTTATTTAAAGTAGCATTGCCTGCCGTCGGTGTTTTGGATATGTTGCGCTATGACAAGTTTACAATCGGAAGAGCCTGGGCAACGGATTATGGTTTAAGTGAAAATCAAAAAGATTTTGATTATCTCTACGCTTATTCTCCGCTACACAATACCAAACCAACAAAATATCCGTCTACTTTGATCACAACTGCTGATCATGATGACCGCGTTGTGCCGGCACACTCTTTTAAATTTGCAGCATCACTTCAGGAAAATCAAAAAGGAGAAAATCCCGTTTTTATAAGAATTGAAACGAGTGCCGGACATGGTTCAGGTAAACCCACTTCAAAAAGTATAAAAGAGGCCGCTGATATTTTAAGTTTTACTTTTTATAATTTGGGCGAAAATGTGCTATACGAATATAAAATACTAGAATAATGAAATTGAAATAGCGAATGATTGCATGGTTTGAAATTGGCTTTCTTCCTATCCGTATTTGGGATATTCTTGATATACTTATCGTGGGTTATCTCATTTACCAGATATACAAATTACTCAGAGGAAGTGTTGCTTTTAACATTTTTGTAGGTGTAATTCTCATTTATATTCTGTCCTGGGTCGTGAAAATGCTCCAGATGGATTTGCTGTCCTCATTGTTAGGTCAGTTTGTAAGTGTGGGAGTGCTCATGTTGCTAATCATCTTTCAACCCGAAGTTCGGCGATTTTTATTGATCCTTGGAAATAATACGTTGCGGCAACGTTCCAATTTTTTTAATCGCCTTTTATCAGGCAAGCTCAATATTTTTGAAGATGATGTGCTTACGCAAAATGCTGAAGCCATTCACAAAGCAATGTTGAGGATGAGCAGGATAAAAACAGGTGCGTTAATTGTTTTTGCCAATAACCTGAACCTGGAATATTTTAGCAATTCGGGAGTAATTCTCGATGCTAAGATTTCACAGCCCATGATTGAAAGTATTTTTAATAAAGAAAGCCCGCTTCATGATGGCGCTGTCGTTATTTCAAATAATAAAATCCACGCCGCTAGTTGTGTTTTGCCCTTGTCCTCCAATCCTGATTTGCCAAAAAGCGCTGGCTTAAGGCATCGCGCAGCTGTTGGCGTTACAGAAAATTCCAATGTTGCCGTTTTTATTGTTTCAGAAGAAACCGGAATAATTTCCTACGTTATAGAAGGGAGATTGTCTCGCAATATTTCTGAAAGCAAACTCAAAGAATTGCTCATCAAACATATCCATCCGGGGATTGATTAAGCGTTTGCCTGGAAAGAATTCATCTAAATAATCAATATTTTTTCTCGCCTGCTGAAAAACAATTACTTTTAGTCCCGTTTAAAAAAATAACCGGCCATTTTCAAAACACAAAGATTAAAACATGCAAAAAGCACAGGAATACATCCAAAAAAATAAAGACCGTTTTTTAAATGAATTGCTTGATTTACTTCGCATCCCTTCTGTCAGCGCAGATCCCGCTTACAAAAATGATGTGATCAAAGCTGCAAAATCAGTCGTTAGTTCATTAAAAAAAGCAGGAGCTGATCAGGTTGAACTTTTTAAAACAAAAGGGCATCCCATTGTTTATGGTGAAAAAATAATTGACAAGAAATTACCAACCATTTTGGTTTACGGACATTATGATGTACAACCTCCAGATCCGATGGATCTTTGGGATTCACCACCTTTCGAACCGGTGATTAAAAAAACGAAAACACATCCGCAGGGAGCAATTTTTGCTCGAGGAGCCTGTGATGATAAAGGACAGGTTTTTATGCATGTCAAAGCTTTTGAAGCGATGATGAAAACCAAATCTTTGCCCTGCAACGTAAAATTTATGATTGAAGGAGAAGAAGAAGTAGGATCTAATAACCTGGGCGCTTTTTGCAAAAAGAATAAAAAGAAACTGGCTTGTGATGTGATTTTAATTTCTGATACTTCAATGGTTGGCAACAAAGCACCATCTATAACGACCGGATTGCGTGGCTTGAGTTATGTAGAAGTAGAAGTCACTGGCCCAAACCGGGATTTACATTCAGGAGTTTATGGCGGAGCAGTTGCCAATCCGATCAATATCCTTTGTCAAATGATCGCTTCTTTACAAAACAAAAAAAATCAAATTACGATTCCCGGGTTTTACGATGATGTTGAAATAGTGAGTAAAAAGGAACGAACAGAAATGAATAAAGCTCCTTTTAATTTAAACAATTACAAAAAAGATTTACAGATCAAAGATATTCGTGGCGAAGCAGGATACACTACTTTAGAACGAACTTCCATTCGACCAACTTTGGACGTAAACGGCATTTGGGGAGGATATACCGGAGAGGGCGCAAAAACGGTTTTGCCATCAAAAGCATTTGCCAAAATCAGCATGCGTTTGGTTCCAAATCAGGATTTCGAAAAAATAACTAAACTATTTTCTGATCATTTTAAAAGCATCGCTCCTGAAGGTGTAAAAGTCAAAGTGACTCCACATCATGGTGGAAAAGCTTATGTGACACCAACCGATTCACTCGAATATAAAGCAGCACATCTTGCCTTGAAAACAACCTTTAAAAAAGAACCGATTCCACAACGTTCCGGTGGAAGTATTCCAATCGTTGCTTTGTTTGAAGAAGTGCTTCAGGTAAAAACGGTTTTGATGGGCTTTGGGCTGGATTCAGATAGTATTCATTCGCCAAACGAACATTTTGGATTGTTTAATTTCTACAAAGGCATTGAAACCATCCCTTATTTTTATCAAAATTATACTGAACTAAAAGGAAAAGGCTAGAATGTTAAAGGTTAGAAAGTTAGAAGGATCGATTACTTCAAAATGCTGAAAACCCACTAACTTTCTAACCTATTAGCTTACTTACCTCCTGATTTTTACTACCTTTGCGGCTTTTAACAGAATAAAACCTATTTTATGGATCAATTTAGCTATAGTCTGGGAGTCGTTTTAGCCCAGAATTTGACCAATCAAGGCATTAATGATTTCAACCCCTCTGACCTTGCTGAAGGTTTGAAAGATGTTGTAAAAAATAATTCTTTGAAAATCGATGCCAAGGAGGCAGACCAAATCATTCAAAATTACTTACGCAAAAATGCTTCTATCCAGCATGAGGCTGTGATCAAAGCAGGGCAAAAATTCCTGGCTGATAATGCAAAGCGTTCCGACGTTGTTGTTTTAGAAAGCGGTTTGCAATACGAAGTATTGAGGGAAGGAATCGGTTCAAATCCTAAACCAACTGATAAAGTGACTACTCACTATCACGGAACTTTAATCGACGGAACTATATTCGACAGCTCTGTTGATCGTGGCGAACCAGCTACTTTTCCCGTAAATGGCGTGATCGCAGGTTGGGTCGAAGCATTGCAGCTGATGAAACCGGGCTCCAAATTCCGTCTATATGTACCTTACAATTTGGCTTACGGTGAGCAAGGTGCCGGTCAATTAATTAAACCTTTTTCTACGCTGATTTTTGAAGTTGAATTACTTAAAATTCACTAAATCATAAATATAATTTTATAAAAAGCGCCATTTTGAATGATCGAAATGGCGCTTTTCTATTATAATTTTAAAAAGATGGGCACAACAATTTGGACTGTTCTTTTATAAAATCAATCTATATTTGCGAAAGTACAGAAAGCCAAGAAGTAAAGTAGTAAAGAGGTAAATGCGAAAAATTCCAAACTTCGAACATCAAACCAAAAACTTCAAACTATTTAAAAATGCGAATTGATATCATCAGTGTTTTACCCAAACTATTGAAAAGCCCGCTTGAACATTCGATTATGAAACGGGCTCAGCAAAAAGGCTTGCTTGAAGTAATTATTCATGATCTCAGAGAGTTTGGCCAGGGAAAACATCGGCAAGTTGACGATTACCAATATGGCGGCGGCGCTGGAATGGTCATGATGGTCGAACCTGTAGCAAAGTGCATCGATCAGTTGAAAACGCAGCGGGATTATGACGAAATCATTTTTATGACTCCCGATGGTAAAATGCTCTCCCAATCAATTTCCAACAATCTATCTTTAAAAGAAAACCTGATTATCCTTTGTGGCCATTACAAGGGAGTTGACGAGCGTATCCGCGAACATTATATTACGATGGAAATTAGCATAGGTGATTTTGTTTTGTCGGGTGGCGAGCTTCCAGCTGCTGTATTGGTTGATTCCATTGGCAGGCTGATTCCCGGTGTTTTAAATGATGAAACCTCTGCCCTATTTGATTCTTTCCAGGATAATTTGCTTGCTCCGCCGGTTTATTCACGTCCTGCGGAATTCAATGGCTGGAAAGTTCCTGATGTTTTACTCAGTGGACACGATCAGAAAATCGAAGATTGGCGATACGAGCAATCTCTTAAGCGGACTAAGGAACGAAGACCGGATATGCTGGAATGAATTGGTTGAATTAAAGTTCCAAAAAATATTTACGAAAATACTTTCCGCAATTCATTTTGATGCATTCCCTTGCAAGAACCTTTGCATTATCTGACTTAAGCAATCAGCAAAAATAACAAAACAAAAACATCCTTTAATTGACTATTAATCATGTAATTGCGTACATTTTATCAATAATACAAAAGAAAGAAAATTTTAACTGAGGAAAATGATATTTTGATACAATTTCTAAAAAACAAAGTTTTCTACCGATTTAAATCAAGAATTTTTTTATTGAATATTTACAGGGCTCGCAGCGATGGGTTCGCCTTTTTGATTAGACAGTTTTAAAAAATAATTACCTTTTGGTAAATCACCTTTTTCGATGGAAATTTCTTGTTGATTTTCAACTAAATACATTTTTAAAACTTGGCCCTTCAAATCAATTAGTTGTAAAGAATGGCCATTTTCAAAATCACTTAAATCAACAATGGTGACATTTGAAAAAGGATTTGGGGATATTTTTAGAGAAGCGATGTTCTTTAAATACGGCTCTTTTATAGAAACCCAGTCATCAGGAACCATTTCAATAACAAAACCCAAACTGTCCCCTTCACTCAGAAAATAGGAGGATACTTTCGATATATAGCCGTCCTTTACAGCAGACAAATTATAATTTCCGGACAAGGCTCCCCATTTGAATTTATTAGTTGCATCCTGTGATAAGGTATCTTGCGTTTCTAAAACAATTAACTCTACTTCCGATAAAACAACACCTGTTATACTATCTTTTACAATGCCATAAATACGGCCTGCCTCTGTATTATTGAAGGTCCAGACATATAAGCCATCTTCACGATTTCCACCAATTATTTTTCCGGAAGGGAAAAAAGGACAAGCTGACCAGAGCCCCGAAAAACCACCGCTTGGCCCATCAAAAGTATCATAAAAACCCACTTCCACCGGCAACTCAGGATCTGCGATGTCTACTATTCGAAGCCCTTCGGTATTGTGTGTCATAAAGCAATAAATTCCGCGGATATATGGATTATGAACCAGGCTCTGCTGATTGGCAGTATATCTTGCCACTTCATACGTGTTTCCAAGATCTTCAATGTTGTAAATTCTTGAAGGAAGGCTATCCTTTTCGCTGCAAACCACCAAATATCGGTCATCTTCTGTTACCCAACAACTATGCGTATTCCCCGTCGGGTCCTCGATTTGGCCGATTTGTACAGGATTACTTTTATCAGAAATATCCAGAATATCAATGAATCCATCGTAAAATGCGCATGCAAACAAAAGGTCATTTTTTACATGACAATCATGGATATAATAACCTGGTTGATACAAACCCACTTCGATTGGATTGGCCGGATTTGATACATCCATAATATGAACTCCTTGCGTTGTTGAAGTTCCGCTGACGTAAACAAAGGCAGAGTCAGAATAAATATCTCTTTGCAAAATATGCCCCCGACTGAATGTTTCGGAATAGGTGGTGAGAAGGTGCAAACTATCCGGAAGAAACTGTAAATCAATAACTTGCATCCCTGTTGTATCGCTTGACCCTTCAGTTGTCACGTATGCAAAATCGCCAATAACGGTAATCTCCCGCCAATTGGATTCCGGCCCTGAAATAAAACCAACTTCTTCAATTGAAAGTGGGTCATCAATGGGGTAAGCAGCCACTCCGGTTCGAGTTCCAAGCAAAGCATATTCATCACCCAACTCATTAATATATGCCCAACTTCCTGAATATCGAATATCGCCCCTGTGGAACTGTCCAAACAATTCAACATTTAGTGTATCCTGTGCATTGCAAAATGACCAGCAAATCAAGCATATAAGAATAGAAGAATATTTTTGAAGCATAATTTTATTCATTTTTGGCTGTCAAAAGCAGCTGTGTTATTTGGCAGGTAGTTTACATTTCTACTTTTTCTGATAATCCTGCAAACTACAAAATAAATAATTTTCTCCTCTAAAACATTACAAATAAGTTAAATACATAATCAAAAAAATAATAGACAAGTCTAAACTTCTGACAATCAACAACGCATGATGATTTTTTTATATTTATTTAATATAAGGAGAACAAAATACTAGGCAATCCGTACTTTAAACATTATTCTTAGGGATAATACAAAAGTTCTTTGAAAGATTTTTAGTTTAATTTGTATTCAAAATTTTAGGTGGAAAAATGAGGTTTCCTGAGTTAAGCGCACTAAGTGCCACCTGTTGAAAATTATTTTAGTAAAAAAACAAATATTATTGCTTTTTAAAATAGCATTTTTTTTATTAACTAATTTAAATTTATTTATTACCTTTAGCATGGTTTTGTGAATATGCGATCTCAAAATCAACCTTTTTATAAAGAATAATCCACATTGTAATACTAAAAAAGTATTGCAAAATTATGAGACAAACGCTTAGGAATATCCATTTCGCATAAATATACTATATCTATATAGTAGTATATTTATTTATCCAGTCACCTTATCTTTTTGAATCTCTAAACTTAAAACATTGCCTCAATCGCTTATTATATAGGGATGTGGCAATTGTATCTTTCAAAGTTTCCAATTGAATCTCTAACTTAGATTTAGCGAAGGCAATAGTCTTTGGTAAATTTAATACTTATTATTTTTATTGTTCTCAAAATATTTAAATGCTTATAAAATGCATTAAATTTGATTACGATAATTTTAATATTGAAGTTAAAAATGCTTCAAAACGATAGAAGATATGAAACCGGTTTTGGTCTGAAAGCTGGCTTTACTGTCAAAATAAAAGAAAATTTGGTCAACAAAAATGTTTTCTTTTAAAATGACAAACATATACAAAAGTTGAATTTATATCCCATGTAGGGAAAATCAATATTTTTCTTAACATCCAAAAACAGAATCATGAATTCCAATTTTACTTACTCGAATGGTAAATTAAGAATCACTAAATTGCTTCGAAGCAGTTCTGGTATTTTGAGAAATAGTGCTTTATCGCTGAGCCTTTTCATTTTATTCACCTTTTTTAGCACGAATAGCTTGCTGGCACAATGTGGTGCAATAGTCACCCAGCCTGAAATTTCTTTTGATATTTCTCTAGACGGATTAGGTATGGCAACTGTCGTTGGTGGCACACCTCAAGTTTCGTCAAATATTAGTCCGATACCCGCAGAAGATCCACCCTGTAGCATCTATGTATTTTATGAATCTGATGGAACGACTTTGATCGGGACTTCAATATCACTTGATTGTACAGATGAAGGAGTGGAGACTACTTACGTAGTTAGAATTGCTGAAAATGGTGCCGGTTTAAATGCCAGTCTGAATTTTTTGACAATCCATGTCACTCCGTTAGATACCGAATTGCCAACTTGGGATCCAGCTCCCGGGGCTTTAGATGCAATGCTAGAATGTGATATGGTAGATGCTTATGTAGTGGATATATTAGCTATTCCCTTGCTAACCGCATCTGATAATTGCGCTCCTCCTCCTCCAATTGTTTCTGTTTTAACGGATATGACATTTCCCGGAATATGTCCACATAGCTATACCAGAATTATAGAATACACAGCTATTGATAACGCTGGAAATGTAGTCGCTGCGCCTTATACGGTCACTATTGATTCTGATGACACAACTCCTCCGGATTGGTTTACAGCTCCAGGTAGTTTGGATGTTCTTGTAGAATGTAGCGACGTGGCAGGTTTAGCCGCCGCTCAGGCTTTGTCTCCTACACCGATTGATAATTGCTCTGCTGAAATGGATATAACTGTTATGAAAATAGCTGGCCCATTCATGCCTGTGGGGTGTGGAACGTCTGGATTTTATGTCAATGAATTTACTATTGTTGATGAATGCGGAAATCCAGGACCTTCATTTTTTCAAACTATTGCAATTGTTGATACAGAAGCACCAACTAGCACACAACCTGACATTACGGTTTCAGCTTTAGGTCCTCCTGATTGTGATGCACCTGTTGTTCTAACTTTGACTTCATTGAACACTATGGACAATTGCGATCCTTTTGGTGCGATAATGATCGTTAACGATGGTGGGGGAATAGGTGTTGGAAATGGATTGGCAGATGCTTCCGGAGATTATCCTATTGGAACGACTACAGTTTCCTTTAGTTTGACAGATGATTGTGGAAACAATTCTGTTCATATGGTAGATGTAACCGTTATTGATGATTTACCACCGGATATTGTTTATATGGATATTGTTCACATGAATAACACTACTGCTGGTGATTGTTCAAATATCTTTGGATGGACTCGACCTTTCGATGGCCCTCCTGATGCTTTTGATTGTAGTGGCCCTCTCACAGTTACAGAAACTATTGCAGGACCTGATCCAGGTGCAATTATGGGTGCTATAGGCCCTTACGTACCCGGAACTCCTGTTATTGCTGACTTTCCAGTAGGCGTAACAACAATAACCTACACATTCACGGATACTGAAGGCAATATGGATACCAGAACAGTAACTGTAACTATCACAGATAATGAACTTCCTGTAGCAGTTTGCCAAGATATCACAGTCCAACTGGATGCTAGCGGTAATGCAAGTATAACAGGTGCAATGATTGATGGTGGAAGTACCGATAACTGTGGCATAATGACATTAGCCGCAAGCCCCAGTACATTTACCTGTGCTGATGTTGGAGTTAATCCGGTCACACTTACCGTCACTGATATTAATGGCAATGTGAGCAGTCCGGTTTGTGTAGCAATGGTAACAGTTGAAGACAATGTTCCTCCTATTGCACTATGTCAAAATATAAATGTTCCTTTGGATGCAGCAGGTAATGCAACGATTACAGCTGCTCAAATAGATAATGGCAGCTCTGATGCTTGTGGTATTGCTTCTTTGATGATTGATGTTTCCATGTTTGATTGTACTGATGTAGGTGCTAATAATGTGAACCTCACAGTTACAGACAATAATGGAAATGTGTCAGTTTGTGCGGCAGTTGCAACCGTAGTAGACAATGTTGCTCCGGTAGCTGCTTGTCAGGATATCACCGTTCAACTGGATGCTTTTGGAAATGCTTCAATTACTGCAATTCAAATAGATAATGGAAGCTCTGATGCTTGTGGTATTGCTTCTTTGAGTGTTGCTCCAAACAGTTTCACTTGTGCTAATACAGGCCCAAATCCAGTGATATTAACTGTAACTGATAATAATGGAAATGTTGCTACTTGTAATGCGACAGTTACAGTAGAGGATAATGTAGCTCCTATAGCTCTTTGTCAGGACATCACCGTTCAACTTGACGGTTCAAATATGGCTTCAATAGTAGGAGCTGATGTTGATAATGGCAGTAATGATGCTTGCGGAATTGGCATGTTGAGTGTCTCCCCCAATACATTTGACTGTTCAGATGTTGGTGCTAATAATGTAACGCTAACTGTAACCGATAATAATGGAAATGTCGCAATGTGTGCGGCTGTTGTAACGGTAGAGGATATTATTCCACCTACAATAGTTTGTCCAACAGCAACTATGACAATTCCTGACTTTACAACAGGAACTTTTACCGGTCCTTCTGCAATTCCTGACAATTGTAATCCAGGTCTTTTGGAAGAAACTATAAGTATTACAGTTCCTGCAGGCTCAACTATCACTGACCTTAATATCTCTTTACAAATTGAACATTCATGGGTTGGAGATTTAAATGCTGAATTAGAATCTCCATCCGGAACAATAATCCCTTTCTTTCACAGACCCGGTACAACCAGTGGAAGTTGTATGACCAATTTTGGTTTCGGATGTGGTGCAGATGATTTAGACGTTACTTTTGACGATGAATCGGCTAATACTTATATAGATTTTGAAAATACTTGTAATGGTACCTCCCCTGCTATTTTTGGAGATTTTATGCCTCAAAGTCCTTTTTCAAGCTTCGATGGTGAGGATCCACAAGGAACCTGGCTAATTAGAATTCAAGATAATGCTGCGGCAGATATAGGAAGCCTTCTCTCTGCTACAATTGATATAGCTTATGAATACGATATAATCGGAAATGACTTATCCAGAGATACTGATCCCGGCAGTTGTGATTACACCGCAGTTGGTAACGAGTTCGATCCGCTTTCATGGGATGATAACTGCCCTCCTGCTGTAATCACACACAACTACCCTGGTGCGCCAAATCCAAATACTTTAGATGGTGCTGTCTTCCCTCCAGGGCAAACCAATATTACCTGGACAGTTACCGATGGATCTGGAAACACAGCAACCTGTAATATTGCAGTTACTGTTACTGATAATGAACCTCCAACACAAACGGGTGGACAAGGTGATGGCACTACAATTTCTGCAGTTGCAGTTGGTTGTACAGCTTCAGTAACCTGGACACCACCTACGTTTTCAGATAATTGCCCACCAGTAACGGTTGTTAGTAATTTTGCTCCGGGATTTAGCTTCCCGGTAGGAACTACAACTGTGGTTTATACCGCAACTGATTTATATAATAATAGTACTATAGTTTCCTTTGATGTTGAAGTAACTGATGGTACTCCTCCGATTGCAGGATGCCAACCTAACCCTATTGATCTTTTCCTTGATGCAAATGGAGAGGTTACTTTAACTGCTTTTGATGTCAATTTAGGGAGTATGGATAATTGTGGTAACATTATCTTATTTATATCTGTTGATGGAGGTCCTTTTGTTGCTTCATATACATTTATTTGTACAGAATTGGGATCACATAATGTTATTTTAAGAGTCTCTGATGGGTTATTAACTGACGATTGTGCAGCTACGGTGAATGTGTTTGATAATATTATACCAACTGCAGTATGTCAGGATATTACTGTTCAATTAAATAACTCCGGTACTGCTACTATCAACCCGACTCAAGTAGATAATGGTAGTACAGATAATGCACTTTTGTGCTTAAGCTTGAGTATAAATGTTTCAAGTTTTGATTGCGATGATATAGGAGACAACTTTGTAACTCTTACTGCAACAGATGCAGCAGGCAATTTTGATGACTGTGTTGCTACTGTAACTGTTGAGGATAATATTCCGCCGGTTTTTTCAACTAATCCACCTAATCCTTTTACACCTATACCCGGTAATGTTACTACCAGTTGTTTTAACATTCCGGCCAATAATGCGAATCCATTTGCAACAGACAATTGTGATACTCCGGTTATAATTTTCAATGAAACTTCGACTAAGAGTGGTAATCCTAACAACTGTTTGAATTACTCTTATGTAATTACACGAACATGGACAGCCACTGATAATAGCAGTAATTCTACTGCGCAAAGTCAAACCATTACTGTTGTTGACAATCAGGCACCAACCAGTGCTTCTTATAACGCATCAGTTTCAAATGGAGGAACTGTCAGTACTAATCCAAATGACTGTTTTGCAACTATCACACTCAATATGACCAATCTTACTGATTGTGCTCCATTTGCAAATATAACTGTCACTAATGATGCTCCTCATGGAAATGGTCTTACCAGCGCAAGCGGTAATTATGCTATTGGAACATATAATATTACGTTTACAGCAACTGACCCATGCGGTAATACTTCTAACTTCAATTACTCTTTTACTGTATTTGACGGAGTAGCGCCGGTAGCTTCATGTGTTAACAACCTAAACTTAGGTTTACCTTCAAGTGGTACACTAATCTTGAGTCCAGGTGCTGTGAATAATGGTAGTTATGACAATTGTAATGGAACATCAGGAATCGCAAACATATCAGTTAGTCCTGATGTGTTTACTTGTGCTGACGTTGGTGGCCCTCATAATGTCACTCTAACCGTCACTGATTTTGCTGGTAATAGTTCAACTTGTAACACAACAATTAATATTCAGGAAAACAATGCTCCTATTGCGTTGTGTCAACCTGCTTCGTTAATCCTTGGACCAAATGGAACCGTTTCATTAAATGCTTCACAGGTTAATGCAGGTAGTTTTGATGATTGTACACCGGTTACACTTTCTGTTTTCCCAAATACTTTTAATCAAAACAACTTAGGAAGTAATGTTGTAACATTAACGGTCATGGATGGAAATGGAAATAGCAGCACTTGCCAGGCTTTAGTTACCGTTTCACTTCCTCCAACTTGTTTCAATATTGGAACGGTAGCCGGTGGAGCTGGAAATGTAGTATCTGTTCCGGTATCAATAGAAGACTTTACAGGAGTTGTAGGATTTCAGTTTCAATTACAAATCATGTCTGATGCAGACTCCATTAACTGGGATTCAATCGGTGAATTTGTAGGAGTCAGTGGAATTCATCCAGACCTTAACAACTTGATGGAATTTAATTTGTTGGCAGATACTGTATTTACTCCGATCGACACTACTTATTTGGATGAGGTTGATGGAATGGGTAATCCCGTTTATCCACCTTTGGATTCTATTGATATGATCACTTATGACACCTCGTTATTTTATAATAACATGAGTGTATCCTGGTTACAGTTTAATCCTGCAGGTCCAATTTCACTTCCTCATGGAACAACTATTTTCTACATTGATATCTTATTGACCGGAAACCTGGATGATTTCTCTGTGGTTAAAATCGTAAATCCATCAATACTGACACCGCCTGAAATCACCTACTCTTTCAATAGCTTGTTGTACAATTTAGTACCGTGTTGGGATAATGGTGCAATATTTATTGGTGAGCTCGTCGTCGCAGGGAATATCCGTACCGAAAATGGAGGTAATGTTGCCTTGGCAGATGTAACGCTTCGAAATGCAAATACAAATGGGTTTATCGCCTCCCAAACGACTGGTCTTGACGGTAATTTTGCATTTACTATCGTAAACGGTGGTTCGTTTAAAATTGATCCATCCAAAAATATCAACTGGTCAAATGGTATTGACATCCTTGATGTTGCAGCTATCCAGCGGCATGCTGTTAACTTTGCTTTTGTTAACTCCGCCTATAAAAAGATTGCTGCCGACGTTAACGGAACGAATACAATTACAACCTTTGATGCAGTACAATTGAACTTGTATCTGTCTAGTGGATTCCTTGGCAGTCCTCCTCCTGGTCCATCATGGAGATTTGCTGATGCAAATCAAATGCTTCCAAATCTTCCAAATGCAACGGTACCTCCTTATACTGATGAACTCACCATCTTCAATATTATTACTGATACGATGATGAATGATTTTATTGGTATTAAAACGGGAGACATCGCAGGGATTACAGCTGATCCATCTACCCTCACCGGTGGTGGCGCGGAAGAGCTTTCTGATACTGACCTTACATTCTTGATTGAAAACAAAGCAGTTAAAGAAAATGAATCCATCAGAATAGACATCAGAGCAGAAAACTTTGACAGGCTAATTGGTTACCAATGGGTACTTCAATTTAACCCTGAAGTGTTAAGTTTCCAAGGCTTTGAAAATGGAACTTTGGGTAATCTGGGTGACGGAAACTTTGGAGAAATTCTGGTTGAAGAAGGAAAATTGATCATGACCTGGTATGATGCTTACGCAACGGACATTGATCCCAAAGAGGTATTGTTTGCTCTGAACTTCAATACTAATCGTAAAGCTGACCATTTAAGTGATCTGCTTAGTTTAGGAGAATTGACACAAATCGAACCTGTTGCTTACAACGAAGACTACAAATCAAGAGATATTGAATTGGAATTTGTAGAACCAAAAGATGCAATTGGTGAATTTGCTTTGTATCAGAATATTCCTAATCCTTTCAAAGATGAAACGGTAATTAGTTTTAATCTTCCAGAAAAAACTTTTGCTACTTTATCGATTACTGATATCACCGGTCGATTATTGAAAAAGGTAGAAGGAGATTTTGCCAAGGGTTACAATGAAATCAATATCAGTCGAAGTGATTTACCGCAATCTGGGATACTTTTCTACGAATTAGAAACTACAGAGAACACTGCTACCAAGCAGATGATTGTAATAGAATAATAAACATGACTTTTCATTTAAAGCCAAAGAGCAGCAAGTTTGCTGCTCTTTGGTCTTAATTTACCGTTTTAAAGCACTTAAAAAATATCGGGGAAAATAATTTTGACCCTGTGTAATATAAATGGTAAATGTTTTTCAAGATGACAAAAGCCGAAAAATGATTCCTGTCTCTACTATACTTTTACCTAAACATCCATTAACTGTCAAATCATTTGTGTTTGATGGTATAGTTTCATTGAATCCACAAAAGAAATTTACTTTGTTATGCGAAAGATAATCCCAGCATTATATCTTTTTTGTTCGGTGTGTTGTTTATCATCATTATCCGCGCAGGTCACCTTTACTGCGAATGACACCATTGTCAGTTGCGAAGCAGCCAATTTTTGTGTTGATATTGAAGTGAGCAACTTCGATTCTATAACGGGTATGCAATTCAGCTATGAGTGGGATCCCGCTATTATGACGCTCGATAGTTATACCGATTTTTTACCTGGATTTGGTATTTATTTCGCGGATCCAGCATGCCCAGGTACAATTGGATATTCCTGGTTTGCTTCAGATCCTCCACCAACTCCTTATTTAAACCTTCCAGATGGATCAGTCATTGCGGAATTATGCTTTGTACCAATTGATTTGGGTGTTTCGACACTAGACTTTGTTCCTATTTGCAATTCAAGTATGGAAGTCAGCGGCTTTGGTCAATGGCTCTCCAGAAATTATTCCAGCAATTTATAATCCAGGTTCCATTGAAATCGAGGACATTCAAGCTCCTATGATTGTTTGCCCGATTGATACGTAATGATAATGAGTTCGGGAACTAATGTGTATAATATTGCTCCCAGTTAGTGCAACTGATAATTGTAATTTACAATCAGTAAGTTATACAATGGTAAGTGGCGGAATGAATGTAGGCTCCGGAATGAATGATGCGAGCGGTGAATTTTTTGATGAAGGCACAACTACGGTCACTTATACAGCTATGGATGCAGCAGGAAATACCAGCAACTTGTTCTTTTGATGTCATTTTAACAGCACCACCGATATCGGATACCATTCTTCAATTTATACCCTGTGTAAATATTGATTGTGAAAATGGAACAGTTAGTATTGATGTAAAAGTTACCAATTTTGATTCAATGACCGGAATGCAGTGGGGAATGCGTTGGGATACTTTAGTACTAGATTTTCAAAATGTTCAAAACTTCTTACCTCCTGCACCCTGGATATAATTCTGGTATTGAAAGCGGAGCAATCCTGTTTACCTGGTTTTCATTCAGCACTCCGTCAACAACTTTACCTGATAGTTCAATAATTTTTACCTTTAAATTTTGACCTTAATTGGCACCTACAATTCGCCGGGCTTAACTTTTGAAGATTTTTCAATGGCGATTCCGATTTTGGTAGGAAATGTAAATGGAAATATGACTCAAGGTGTAGATTTCGAATTTTTACCTGAAACAGTAAACATAATAGACAATACTTCACCGGTTATAACGACTCCCTGCCCTTCGAACATTACACTTAGTACTGCTCCGGGCCAATGCGATGCTGTCGTTTCGTGGACACCGCCTGCTTTTTACAGACAACTGTGGTATTGACACTATAATTGTACAGTCATAGCCCCGGCGAGTACTTTTCCTGTTGGAATTACAACTGTTATGTATACTGCAATCGATGTTGGAGGCAACTCTACTTCATGCAGTTTTACGATAACTATCAATGACCAGGAAAGTCCTATTATAAATTGTCCAGGACTGATAGTTTCAGCGGGCACAGATCCAGGACTTTGCACCAACAGCACATTAAATATAGGTTTGGCAACAGCTACTGATAATTGTGGTGTTGCTAATATTACAAACAATGCTCCGGCAACTTTTCCAATTGGAACGACACCGTGGTCGTTTGGACAGCTTTTGATGTCAATGGAAATACTGCAACCTGTTCTCAAAATGTTGTTATTACTGATAATGAAAACCCAACCATAACTTGCCCGGCTGATGTTACAGCTTGTAGTTCAGGCACTTGTAGTCCTCGGTTCCCCATCAACTGGCGATAACTGTGGCGTGGCAAATGTAACGAATAATGCACCAGGAACATATCCAATTGGTAACACTACCGTTACCTGGACAGTTACTGATAATGCCGGCAATATGGCGACTTGTAATCAATTGGTAACTAGTTGACTCAGATCCTCCAACCATAACTTGTCCGGCTGATGTTACAGCTTGTGACCCAGGTTCTGTAATGCTTGGTTCTCCAACTACAAATGACAACTGTGGGGTGGCAAATGTAACTAATAATGCACCAGGCACTTTTCCAAATGGAATGACTACGGTAACCTGGTCAGTCACTGATCTTGCCGGAAATACAGCTACCTGTGATCAATTGGTAACTGTTGGCGATAATGTACCACCTAGTATAACCTGTCCGGCCGATGTTACGGCATGTACTTCTGATATGGTCGTACTTGGTACTCCAATAACAAGCGATAACTGTGGTGTAGCAAGTGTAACGAATAATGCACCAGGCACATACCCTATCGGTGTTACAACAGTTACGTGGACTGTTTAGATGATTCTGGGAATATGGCGACTTGCAATCAATCAGTCACTATTGATTTTGAACTTCCAATAATAACTTGTCCCCCAAACGTTACGGAATGTACCTCAGATATGGTTGTACTTGGCACTCCAACAACGAGCGACAACTGTGGTGTAGCAAGCGTAACAAATAATGCTCCCGGCACTTATCCCAATGGAACTACAACAGTTACGTGGACAGTTATAGACCTTGCCGGAAATATGGCTACCTGTGATCAATTAGTCACCATTGGTGATAGCGCACCGCCAAGCCTTACCTGTCCAACTGTAGATGCAATTGATGCAGCTCCTGATATGTGTAGTGTTGTTGTTAATAACAATCTTGCTCCTATCGTTTCAGATTGTAATCCTTTTACAGTGATTTATACAATTACGGGAGCAACTACCGGTAGTGGAAATGATGATGCAACAGGTACTGAATTTTTTGTAGGAACAAGCACTCTAACCTATTATGCCACTGATGATTTAGGGAATATAGACAGCTGTTCTGTTGCTGTACAAATTAATGATGCTCAAGCTCCAGCAATAATGTGTCCGAGTGATATTGTCATTTTTGTACCAACCGGAACAATGGATACTGTTGTAAACAACATTGGAGTAGTGGCTTCTGATAATTGCTCTATTAATGGAATTACCTACCAAACTACTGGTGCTTTAAGTGTAAACGGAAACGGAGATATTAGTGGCACAGCATTCCCTCCAGGGGCGACCAATATTACTTATACCGCTGTCGATGCATCGGGAAATATGGATAGTTGCACTTTTGTAGTAACGATCAATGAAGTATTAAACGACATGATTGGTTGTCCTGGTAATCAAAATATAAATAATGATCCTGATTTATGTAGTGCTGTTGTTAATGGAATAGAACCTGTTATTTTGATCAACCCTGGTTCGGTAAATTCTATTCTATATACCTTAACCGGAGCAACAACAGGAAATGGATCTGACGACGTAAGTGGTACTAGTTTTAATGTTGGAATCACAACTGTTGAATACATTTTGACAGACAATTTCAACAATATGGATAGTTGTTCCTTTACGGTAACGGTCAATGATAATCAAAATCCAATTTGGCAAAATTGTCCTGCAAATATTACGGCTGGTACAAATCTGTCTGATTGTAGAGCTATAGTAAACTGGTCTATACCTTTACCTAGTGACAATTGTGCTATTACGCAAATAATTACAAGTCATAATCCAAATGATACTTTTAATATTGGAACGACGCCTGTTTCTTATATAGCAATCGATGCTGCAGGGAATGTAGGAAGTTGTAGCTTTTTAGTTAATGTTGTTGATAATATTCCTCCATCGGTAACCTGTCCTGCCAATATCACGATGAGCACTGACGCTGGCCTTTGTACCGGAACGGTCACCTGGAACCCTATTACAGTTACGGACAATTGTGATCTTTCTCCTTCCGTGACTTGTGATTTTAATTCAGGTGACTCCTTCCCAATTGGTACAACTACCGTAACTTGCACAGCTACTGATGCTTCCGGAAATATGAATGTTTGTACTTTCAATGTGACCATAGTTGACACAGAACCTCCTATGATAAGTGGTTGTCTGCCAAACCTTACCATCAATACAGATCAAAATACTTGTTATGCTATTTTTAGCTGGACAGAACCCACTTTTATTGATGCATGCTCCAATCCGGTCAACGTAAGTTTTACAAATAGCCCGGGAGATACATTTCAAGTAGGAACTACTACTATTTTTTATATTGGAGTGGACGCTGCTGGCAATAGCGCAACGTGTAGTTTTGATCTAACCGTTGTTGACAATCAACCACCAGTTCCTGTCTGTCCAGATCCAATTTTTGTTCCTTCAATGGTAAAAGAATGTGGAAATACTGTTTCTTGGGCTACTCCGTCTGCTACGGATAACTGCGACAATTCAGTTTCAATGGTTCCTGATATACCTCCTGGTAGTTTCTTTCCCGTTGGTATTACACCGGTGACTTATACTGCGGTTGATGATGCTGGAAATATTGCCACATGTACATTCGATGTAACTGTTGTAGATTTAGCTCCACCAGATTTTATTTGTTTTGAAAATATTGTTGTGGGAATCGATGGAACTATTGTAAGTGATAATAGCGGTGCAATTTCTACCATAACACCCAATTCAAGTTGTGATAGCACTACAATTGATTATTTTAATCCTCTTGCAATGGATAATTGTACGATCGACTCCTTTGGTTTAATTAATGGTATACCTTCAGGAGGCCTATTTTCCAGAAGGAACAACCACTATCACATTTCTCGCAGTTGATGCTTCAGGAAATTCTGCAACTTGCAATTTTGATATAACAGTCCTTCCCCTTCCTCCGGTTGTTGTTACGATAAACCCTTCAGATACCGTTTGCGAAGGACAAGAAATAAACTTGAATACTGATGTGTCCACAGCCGGAGCAAATTATAGCTGGGAAAACTTAAATTCAATGTGGACGGATACAGTCGCTCAGCCAGTTATTTCTGATATCTCTTTAGCAGATACCGGAATTTATTCGGTCACTGTTACCTATCCTAGTGGATGTACCTCTATTGGATCAGCTGAACTTTTTGTAGGTCAAAATTGTGAAGTAATAGCATCCTCTAATGCACCTTTATGCTCAAGTGAAGACCTTGAATTAATGGTAGATGTTGATTCTACTTGTAATGCTCTTTCTTTCTCTTGGGTTGGCCCTGGATTTACATCAAATATGCAAAATCCAATTATCAGTGGTGCTACATCTGCTAATGCCGGAATGTATACTGTTATTGTGGAATTTCCAGGTGGATGCTCCGTGACCAGATCAATAAATGTTATCATAGACTTGTTAGCGCCTCCATCGGTGAATTCAAGCTGCGGGCAGGATATTTGTTTTGGGTCGAGCTGTCTGCTTATTGGAACAGATTATAGCCCAACTCCCAATTCCTACATCTGGGAAGCGATACCATTAACAGGCTCTGGCATGCCTTTAGATACAGATAATAATGAAATAATTGTATCCCCAACCTTGCCAGGAACATTTATCTATAATTACTCTGTAGAAATCAATAGTTGTACCTCAGAAGTTGCTTCTATTGTTTTATTTGTTCATGCTGAACCGGACGCTGTTGATGACATTTTTAGCATTGATTTTGAAACTGAAGATGAAATCGATGTGCTTCCTAACGATACTTTCTCAATTGGTCTTGGTTTTAATATCACCGTCTTATCCGGGCCTAATAATGGAACTTTGGTCAATAATACGGATGGTACTTTCTCTTATACACCAGATGATGGGTTTATTGGAACGGATCAGTTTATTTATCAACTGTGTAATGATTGTGAATTTGATTTATGTGATAATGCAACGGTAACACTTGAAGTTCTCGACAATGGAGATTGTGTTGTTCCTACTTTGATTACACCAAATATGGACGATGTAAACGATAAGTTATACATCAATTGTCTGGAAAACGGCATGTATCCTAATAATGAGATAATCATTTATAATCAGTGGGGAGGCGAGGTCTTTAGAGCTTCACCTTATCAAAACAACTGGAAAGGGACTTATAACGATAAAGATCTGCCGGACGGCACTTATTTTTTCATTTTCAAACTTGATAGCAACTCTGAAGTTCAGAAAGGTTCTTTAACAATTTTCAGATAGGAAAATATTCCTCTTCAAGGATTAATTAATTGTTTTGAATGATTTTAATTTTAAAAATATGATACGAAAATTATTTTTTATACTGGCAATTTTCACAATATCTGTAGGAGCAAACGCACAACAGGAAGCTCAGTTTACACAGTTTATGTATAATCAATTGTACTATAATCCTGCATATGCCGGAGCGAGAGGCATGCCTTCGTTTACTTTGCTTTATCGAAACCAGTGGATGGGATTTCAAGGATCACCAACTTCTAAATTATTGAGTTTCAATTCTCCTTTATTCGGAGATAAGGTGGGTTTTGGTTTAACGATACAAAATCAAACCATTGGAATATTTAACACCTGGCATGCTGCGATGGCCTATTCTTATCACATCAAAATAAATGATGATTCCTCTCTTCGTCTTGGTTTGCAGGGGAAAATGCAATATTATGGTATAGATTTTAGTGATCCCAGTGTTATTGTAAGAGAGACGAATGATGCTTCAATTAGCGAAGAAAGCGCAAATAAATATACCGGAAACTTTGGCGTTGGGCTTCACCTCCAGATAAAACAAATGTTTCTGGGAATTAGCGCTCCCGGATTTTTCCCAAGTGAAGTCGGTTTAAATACAAATACATTAGTGACCGAAATCGCCAAAGAGTCAGCGCATTTTTATTTTATTGTGGGAACATTACTTCCCATTAATAAAAATATACAGATCAAACCGTCTTTATTGGCAAAATATGTCCAAAATGCTCCTTTTGGTTTGGATCTAAACGTAAGTATGGTTTTTAATTTAGTGTTTACCACAGGGTTATCGTATCGTTTGGGAGGAAATGGCGTGAGTGACTCAATTGATTTGTTAGCCTTATACCAAATCAATAATGTCGCCATTGGCGCTGCTTATGATTTCCCGCTTTCTGCAGAGATGAAAGAATATTCCAACGGAAGTATCGAAGTTTTAGTTAGGTATGATTTCTTAAAAGAAACGACAGATATGGCGAATCCAAGATTTTTCTTTTAACGAATATTTAATGACTTTTTAAAAACAGAATTTATCTGATATTAAAAAATGGCGCAAATAATGATCTATTAAAATATCGTTAAACATTTCAGTGATTGATAACTGTCTATGAGTATTACGTTTTTAGTGTTACACGCAGTTAAACCACAAATTTGAACAATAATGAAGATTTATATTACTATTATTTTTAGTTTCCTGGGTTGTTTGATAACCAATTTGGCCTTTGCACAACCGCAAAATGCTGAAAAACGTATTTTCATTACCAACGAAGCTACCATAAATACTGATGGCATGGATTATAGTCCTGCTTTTCTTGAGGATGGAATTGTTTTTATTTCTACAAAAGTTGCAGCTCGAAAATATAAGATAAAAGATAAGCGTATCAACGCCAACAAAATGTCAATTTTTTGGGCAAAGCGAGAAGGTGATGGCCTTTTAACAACTCCTGTACCTTTTGCAAATGAGTTAATTTCAATTGGCCATGAAGGCCCTGTGACTTTTGATCGAACAGCCGACAATATATTCTTTACCCGCAACAATTTCAAAAATGGAAAAAAACTTAAAGCCAAAGACGGAGTTGTTAAAATGCAAATATATGAATCTCAAAAAATTGATGGAACTTGGCAAGATATAGAAAAACTACCTTTCAATGATGATGAGTACAATACGGTGCATCCATCAGTTTCTGTTGAAGGGGATGCTTTGTATTTTGCATCTGATCGCCCCGGAGGGTACGGAGGAATGGATATTTGGGTAGCATACAGAACCGGTGGAGTTTGGTCAGAACCAGAAAACCTTGGGGCGCAGGTCAATACTGAAGGAGAAGAGGTTTTTCCATATATTCATGCGGATGGCACTTTATATTTTTCTTCTAACAGTCATGAAGGATTTGGGGCTCTTGATTTGTTTACTGTCCAAAATTTTGGTGGAAGTTGGGGAGTGCCTGTTAATTTAGGGACACCTTTTAATTCCGAATTTGATGATTTTGGATTTATTGTAGACCGAGATAAAAAGAATGGCTATTTTTCTTCAAGCCGACCGGGTGGTATTGGTCAGGACGATATTTATAGCTTTTATGCGCTTGATGGTTTGGATAAGCTGATAGGAACTGAAATAATTGAACCTCGTGACTTAGCGGTTTTGGTTTCTGATTTTGCGACGGGTGAAATGATTGACAGTGCTTTGATAACTTATGCAATACTCAATGATGAAGCATTTTCAAATGTAATCAATACAATCGGCAATGATGAAGCAAATACTGATGAAATTTTACTTCGTTTGCCGTTAAATGGAAATAGTTCTTCCGGGATTACCGATTCCTGGGGAAAATATCCAATGACATTAAAACCAGGCAGCTATGTAATCCTGGTTAGCAGAAGTGGATATAAATCACAGCAAGTAGTATTTAATACTGCGTCAGATGATGATGAAATTTTTGTGAGTTTAGAAAAAATACCAGAAAAAGATGAAGAAGTAATTGTTGCTGTTAAATCAGATACTCCAAATAGCATTGAATTTCCTTCTACGATAAAGGAAGGAACTGTTTTTCAACTTCCAAACATCTATTACAATTTTAATGACGCATCCATTCGGCCTGATGCCAAAATAGATTTAGATGCTTTGGCTACCTTCCTCACAACTTACCCTGACATTGAAATAGAACTTTCATCTCACACTGATTCAAGAGGAGGTACGCGGTATAATCAGCAATTATCACAAAGACGAGCTGAAAATGCGGTAAAATACCTAACCTCAAAAGGGATTGAAAAAGGAAGATTGACACCTGTAGGTCATGGAGAGAATCAGCTTCGAAACAAATGCCGCGACGGTGTTGATTGCACTGAGCTTGAGCATCAATACAATAGACGTACCGAAGTAAAAATTATTAAAATGACTCAGGAAATCAATATTGAGTTTGTCAATGATGATAAAATACCAGAAGAGCCAAATTATGCAGCCAATGATTCTGGTACAGATACGCCTTCAACGGAGACTAAAACGGACAATCAAGCCAATAATAACACGGAAACAAACTCAGGTTCTGGTAATTTTATGGTTGTTGCCGGTGTTTTCCGGGAAAAGAGTAATGCGGAGAAAAGATTGAATATTTTGCTGGATCTTGGTTATGATTCTCAAATCGTTACAAAAGATGGTTCTGATAATCATACCATAGTTGTCGGTACTTATTCAAGTATGGAATCTGCGCAATCAGTTGTAGATACTTTAAAAAGAGAAAACAAAATACGATCTTTTGTAAAAAGATAATCGCTTCCTGTTTTTAATAAAAAAGTCGAATCAAGTAACTTGGTTCGACTTTTTTAATGGTAAAATCTTACCCTTCATTTTTGAATTTCACGCATTTAAAACACTCCCCATCCAGATACTTAAACTTCCTGGCAATTATCCTTTTATTAAAATTTAGCGGAGAGGAATTTGGTTTCGACACTTCCTTTTTCAAAACTATTGCGATTTTTAATTGGAAAGTCTGGTGCAAAAAAATGCTCAAGTTGTAATAATAAGTTGTTTAATGGAAATATCAATAAGCTATTTCCGTCTCTTAGAAGTATCATTTGAAACCAAGCAATTACTTCAAAAACCGCTTTAGACGACAATCGATTATCGTTTGTATTGGAAAGTCTACCTGATTTTCCGTTTACCTTAATGATGAAAAGGAATTGATTTGAAAATGAATAAAATTTAAGCAGGACGCTTTTTTAAATCAGAACAATAGCAACAAAAAAAGGCTTAAGTCATTGAATATCAACAACTCAGCCTTTTAAAAATAACTTAACCTCCAAAAATAAAGATTAATCTACATTATCGTGTAAAAAAGAATTATCACGAAGTTCCGGTTCATCTCCTTCTGAAATGCTCCATTTTGAAGCCTGATTGGAAGAGGAATGAGGAACATCGTCCAGTTCAACATTTCGGCGCAGATAAGCTGGCTCATTTTCCATTTCCACAATATTTTGTGGGTTATTGAGTTTAACCGTTACATTGCGAAGTCGCTCTCTGCGTTTGGTTTCCATTTCCATTCGCTTTTTACGATCCTCTTCCATTTTTTCCTTGTCTTCATTTTTTATATAAGGCTCATCGTAAGAATATTTGCCTTTACTGTATTTTGCGATTGAAGACCTTATATCATCAAATTCGAAGGTTTCCGCTTCAGAATTTTCATCTTCTGTATGTCCGAGGTCATAAATTCCATTTTTTTTTGAAGGATTATCGTCTTCCAGAGAAACTACAATTTTCTCTGAAGATTGATCCAGGTTTACTTTGTTTTTGCTTTTGTTCTCAAAACCGGTAGCGATTACAGTTACACTGATTTTATCGCCTAATGATTCATCAAAACAATTACCCCAAATCAAATCCGTTCCATAACCAGCTTCTTCCTGAACAAATTCGGTGATCTCAAAAATTTCATCCATAGTCACTTCGCGGGTTCCTGAAGTAATATTTAAAAGGATGTGTTGAGCACCACGAATATCGTTTTCCTCAAGCAGAGGAGAGCTGATTGCTTCATCAACTGCGCGTTTTGCACGATCGTCACCTTCAGCGGAAGCTGTTCCCATAATGGCAACTCCGCTACCTCGCATTACTGTATTGACGTCTTCAAAATCCACGTTGACATAACCTGCAACGGTGATAATTTCTGCGATACCTTTTGCAGCAATAGTTAATACATCATCTGCCTGTGAGAAAGCATCGGATAAACTTAGATTACCGTGAATCTGGCGCAATTTATCATTTGAAATGATAATTAGAGTATCGACATTTTTTTTCAATTCCTCGAGACCTTCGTGGCCTTGAGAGGTACGTCTGCGTCCTTCAAAAGTAAAAGGCAAGGTAACAATACCAATGGTCAGAATATCCATTTCCTGTGCAGCTTTAGCAATGATAGGCGCAGCACCAGTTCCGGTTCCACCTCCCATTCCAGCTGTCACAAACAGCATTTTTGTATCGTTTTGTAAAAATCTTTTAACATCTTCAATTGACTCAACGCAAGCCTGGCGCCCAATTGTAGGTTTGGATCCGGCACCACGACCTTCTGTAAGTTCAGGCCCAAGTTGGATTCTTGTCGGAACCGGGCTAAGTTCCATTGACTGATTGTCGGTATTGCAAATGGCAAAGTCGACTCCAATAATACCTTGTTTGAACATGTGAGTTACGGCATTGCTACCGCCACCACCAACGCCAATTACTTTTATTATTGACCCTTCATCTTTTGGCAAATCAAAAAACATAATGTAGAATTTTAAAAGGTTAAGTAAATATTCTTTGCTTTTGTTTTCTCAATAATGTCCAGGCCGACCTAATTAAAGGTCAGCTGAACATCTTATAAAATTTATTAAAACTCAGAGTCGGGTTCGGCTTCAAACCATTCTTTGGTTTTAAGGAAAAGTTGCTCGTACCACTTACCCTGTTCTTCTTCAGCCTCTTCAGACTCTTCTGCAAGCTTCTCTTCTTCTTTAAATTCAATATTGTGAGGGTTTTCAATTCCTTTTAACAACAAACCAATTGCTGTTGAATAAATTGGATTGCAAACCCTTTCGTCATAACCGTGGCCTAACTGCTCGATTGGCAAGCCAATGCGTGTGCTCATTCCTGTGTGGAATTCCGCCAGTTTATCAATATGATTGAGTAATGCTCCTCCTCCGGTGATCACGATTCCACCTATCAGCTTTCTTTCCAAGCCGGAGCGACGAATTTCCCAAACTACGTAATCGAGTATTTCTTCCACACGAGCCTGGATAATTCTTGCGAGGTTTTTTTCCGAAATTTCCTTCGGATCTCTTCCTTTCAAACCAGGAATCGTGATAATTCGATTGTCATAAACTTCTGTCGCTAAAGCAGAACCGAAGCTCAGTTTTAGTTTTTCAGCCTGCTGGTGCATCACCGTACAGCCTTCTTTGATATCCATCGTAATCACATTTCCTCCAAAAGGAACGACTGCTGTATGACGGACGATACCATCCTGAAAGATCGTAATATCAGTTGTTCCGCCTCCAATATCAACCAAAGCAATTCCTGCTTCTTTTTCTTCTTCACTTAAAACTGCAAAGGAAGATGCAATAGGTTCGAGCGTAACGTCAGCTACTTTCAACCCAACTCTTTCCACACAGCGTTGGATATTGTTGGATGCTGTAATTTGGCCGGTTATGATGTGAAAATTTGCTTCGAGGCGAACTCCCGACATACCAATTGGGTCACTAATTCCTTGTTCGTTGTCAATTGTATACTCTTGAGGAATGACATGCAAAATCTTGTCACCCGGAGGCAAAACCAATTTGAACATATCATTGATCAGTTTGTCAATATCCTTTTTGGCAATTTCATTTAAGTCATTGTCCCTTGTAAGGATGCCCCGATGTTGGAGGCTTTTGATGTGTTGCCCCGCAATACCGACATGAACCACTTTAAACTTCATTCCAGCATTTCGTTCAGCAGCAGCTATCGCTTCAGATATAGCTTTTACTGTTTTTTCAATGTTTGAAACAACGCCTCTTGAAACTCCATGAGATTCGACTTTGCCGACTCCCAGAATTTCAAGTTTTCCATGTTCATTTTTACGGCCCGCGATAGCACAAACCTTCGTCGTTCCGATGTCGAGAGCAACAACTACTTTTTGCTGTTGGTTTTCTAAGTTTTCTATCATAGTATACAATTTTGTGGTAGCTTTCTCACAGTTGCAAGCAGCTTTTTTATCTTCTGCCTGCTACTACCTGACCTTTAAATTTGAGATTAATTATTTTGTACTTTTGCCAACCTTTATAAGGAATAGCTTCTTTATAAAAAGTTTTTAAATAGAATATTTTATCATCCAGATTATCCATATTTCCTAAGAGGATTTTTTGATCGCCAATAATTGGGCTCAGTTCATATTCATTCGAATTATTTACATAAACCTGTTCAACCAAGGGCTCTAAAAAATCATCGGCTAATATTGTTTTTGTCAACTCAAAAATGTCTTTCAAAGTGTGTTTCTTTTTTTGAAGAAACTGAACATCAAATGGCGGAATATTTCCTGTGGCAACTAAAACCCTGGCTGTAAAGTGTTTTGAAAGTGGCATTTTCATTCCATTCTCATCCAAGTAATAATTCAATCCATTTTTGTCAATTATTCTTAAAATCGGTTCCCGCTGTTCTATTTCAATATGAAGCTGGCTTTTTGCATCCAAAAAAACATCAGCATTCAAAACAAATGGGTCATTTTCTAACACTCGCTCTACCCTCGCCACATCAATTTCACCGACCGGAATTCCCAACAAATTATATCCAAAACTCCGTTCAATCGTTATTTTTACATCTTCCTGATTGATGAGGCTATCCCCGTCAGGAAGTTCTTTTATTTCTATAAAAATATCCTTCGCACTTTTCCCTTTCTTTGTTTCGACTGCCGAAATAATAGCCACTGCTATCAAAAAGAAAAATCCAAGCCAGGCAAATCTTTTCACCATACGAAAAACTTCACTATTATTCATTGGCTATCAAGACTTTAATAGGTTCAACGAAAGTGTCAATATCACCCGCACCCAAGGTTAACAATATTTCAAAATGACTGTTTTTCAATTCGTTCATCAAGCTTTTTTTGGTCACTAAAACCTTATTCGGATTCTTTATTTTTTCAAATATAATCTCAGAAGTTACTCCCTCGATTGGCAATTCCCGAGCTGGATAAATATCCATCAAAATGATTTCATCCAGCTTATTTAATGCTTCTGCAAATCCATCGACAAAATCTCTGGTCCTGGAATAAAGATGTGGCTGGAAAATGCCGGTTATTCTTTTTTCCGGAAACAAAGATCTGGCTGC
The DNA here is from genome assembly GCA_965220465.1 of Saprospiraceae bacterium. Taxonomy (GTDB): domain Bacteria; phylum Bacteroidota; class Bacteroidia; order Chitinophagales; family Saprospiraceae; genus JAHDHW01. The sequence continues at coordinate 425,327 of CBDCPZ010000021.1, forward strand.
CTGGATAGCCGCATTAAGCTCAGTCGGATGATGTGCGTAATCATCAATATAAATTGCTCTTTCAGATCTTGTGACAAATTCAAATCGTCGCTTTATTCCTTTGAATGAAGCCATTGCTTTTTTTATCGCTTCGCCTTTCACACCCAGCTGTTGTGCAATCGCAATTGCAGCGGTAGCATTTTCAACATTGTGGTGTCCGGGCAACGTAAATTTTATCTTTTCAATGTGCTCAATCGGGCTTTGAAAACCAAAAACAAAAAATCCATCTTCCACGCTTACATTTTTGGATTGGTAAGTCCCGTGATCAATTCCAAAAATTTCAACAGCATCGTTTTTTTCATTTAGTTCCAGTCCGTATTTCAAAAACACTTTTCCATCTTTTTTCAGCTTTCCTGCAAATTGGGTAAACCCTTCCGCCATTTGATTTTTATCACCGTAAATATCCAGGTGATCTGCGTCCATTGACATAATCGCCGCATAATCGGGATTCAAATGCAAAAAAGACCGGTCAAATTCATCCGCTTCAACCACAACCCAATCGCTTTTTCCTTCGATAAAATTGGATTGATAGTTTTGAGCAATTCCACCCAAAAATGCAGTGCAATCAATTCCGGCGGTTCTTAGCAAATGAGTCAAAATAGCACAAGTTGAAGTTTTCCCATGTGTTCCGGCAATTGCGATTGTTTTTCTGTTTCGACTAATAATGCCCAAAACTTCCGCTCGCTTTTTTACCGGAAAATTGTGGTCAAAAAAATAATTCAATTCCTTGTGATTTTTGGGAATCGCCGGAGTGTAAATCACCAGGTCAACTCCTTCCGGAATTTTTTCAACTGCATCTTCAAAATGGATTTTCATTCCTTCCTCAACCAGCTTTCTGGTCAAGCTTGTTTCTGTTTTATCGTAACCATGAACTTCACAACCTAGTCCGTTAAAATAGCGAGCTAATGCACTCATGCCGATGCCTCCTATCCCAACAAAATAGATTTTATGTAATTCATTTAAGTTCAAAGTTTTTTGTTTTTGTCAAGTGTCTGCCTATACTTTTCTTCACTTATACTTTTATTTTCTTTGTAAAAGACTGTTTTCCAGAATAATATATCAAAGTATATGCCGTAATTATTATATATTTATTTTTTAATTTGAAAATAATTATAATTTGTATTTCAAAGTGTTTTTATTACTACATTTTAGATTTTACTAAACCCAAAACTTCTTCCGCAATTTTAAGAGTCGCATTCGGTTTTGCCAATTTTAAAATATTTCTTTCTAATTTTTCCTTCAACATTTCATCATCCAAAACCGACAAAGCGGTAAGAATCATTTTTTCGTTTGCATCTCCATCTTTTACCAAAATTGCTGCTTCTTTTTCAACCAACGCCAATGCATTTTGAGTTTGGTGATCTTCCGCGACATTTGGAGATGGAACCAAAACGGTAGCTTTTCCAATCACACATAATTCTGAAATCGTTGAAGCTCCGGCTCTGCAAATGATCACATCAGACATTGCGTAGGCGAAATCCATTTGATCGATAAAAGCGACTACTTTTACATTCTCCAATTTTGCTGTTTCAGACTTAGAAAACTCTTCGATGTACAGTTTACCAGCCTGCCACAAAATTTGTACTTCCGTATGGTTTTTCAATATTTCAAAACTGGCAGCTATCGCATCGTTTAATGATCTTGCTCCCAAGCTGCCTCCAATTAAAACTATGGTTTTTTTCTCTTTTGAAAAGCCAAAATATTTCAAAGCTCCTTCGCGATCTCTTTTTAAATCTTTAAGATCCTGCCGAATCGGATTTCCGGTTAAAACAATTTTATCTGCAGGAAAGTAACGTCCCATTTTATCATAGGCCACGCATATTTTATCCGCCTTTTTTGCCAGCAATTTATTGGTCACTCCGGCATAGGAATTTTGCTCTTGCAATAGTGTCGGAATGCCAAGCATATTTGCAACCTGCAAAACCGGACCGCTTGCAAAACCTCCTACCCCAACAACGACCTGTGGCTTAAAAACCTTCACAATCCAAAAAGCTTTAATGAGACTAAAAACCAATTTCAAAGGGAAAAGCAAATTTCGTAAAGTCAATTTTCTATGAAATCCACTGATCCACAAACCTTTTATAGGATATCCCGCTTTTGGGACTTTTTCCATTTCAATTTTTCCGTTTGCACCGACAAATAATATTTCAATCGAGTTATCTATATTTTTCAATTCATTTGCTATTGCTATCGCCGGAAACACATGCCCTCCTGATCCTCCTCCAGAGATGATGATTTTAGAGTTATTCGTTTGTAGTTCCTGGTTTGTAGTTTGTGGTTTTTTCATGTTTTGTTAAAAGATATAAACAGTGAACTATGAACAATGAACTATGTGGTTTTTTCAATATATCTGCTCACGCTCAAAATCATCCCGAAAGCAATACAAGAAAATATAATTGATGTCCCCCCCATACTCACCATAGGCAATGTCAAACCTGTAACCGGAACCAAATGCACGGAAACGGCGATGTTTGCCAAAGCCTGAACAACTACCATCAGTCCCAGGCCTAAGGCCAGCATTGCTCCAAACGCTTTTGGACTTCTGGTCACGATACTTACGCAACGGAAAAAGAGTAAAACATAAAGGCTAATTATTATAAACCCGCCGAGAATTCCATATTCTTCACAAATAATGGCATAAATAAAATCTGAAAATGGATTCGGCAGATAATTTCTCATAACGCTGTTTCCAGGTCCTTCACCAAACCAGCTGCCATTTGCGATGGCGATTTTAGAATGTTGAAGTTGAAAACCTCCCTCAGTGTCGTTCCAGAAATCCGTCAATCGGTTGATCCAGGTACCAACTCTAACCACATCCGGAAAAAACTGCCCAACGATAATCAAACAAGCAAAAACGACAATTCCTAAGAATATCAGAAGCGTAATATATTTTACAGAAACTCGACCCAAAAACATCATCGTGGTACAAGTGAAAAACAGTATTAATGCTGATGATAGATCTGATGGTGCAATCAAGCTGCAGATTATCAAAATAGGCACAATGATCGGTAAAAATGCGCTGTTGAAATCTTTGATATAATCCTGTTTTGAGGATATCGCCCTAGCCACATAAATGATTAGCGATAATTTGGCAAAGTCTGAAGTTTGAAAAGTAAGGCCAACAAACGGAATACTTACCCAACGCTTTGCTTCATTAACTTCCACCCCAAAAGCAATAGTGTAAACCAACAACGGAATTGAAATCATCAATAAAATAGGCGCAATTCTCGAATACTGTGTGTAATGCATCACATAACACAAATAGGTCAGAAACAATCCTCCTGTTACAAAAATGGTGTGTTTGATCAGGTAGAATTCAGTGTTCCCGCCTCTCCGGTTGAACGCCACATGCCCTGTTGCGCTATAAACCGCCAAAATGCTGAATAATGCTAACACCGCCACTATCATCCAAATGGCCCGATCTCCACGTAATTCTGCATAAATTCTATTTCCTATCGACATTGCTGACTTTTTAGGTTTATAATATTGGTTTTTGTTTTCTCATAGTCAGTCAAAGAACTTTTTATGGTTTAAAAGGTCAGAAATCAGCATCTGAAAACTTTTTTTTTAAATCAAGAACCGCTTTTTTAAATTGATCTCCGCGATCCATATAATTTTTAAATAAATCAAAACTTGCACAAGCCGGACTCAAAAGCACCACCTCTCCTTCTTCAGCATAAGATTCCGCCAACTCTACTGCTTCTTTTGCACTTTTCGTTTCTTCAATGACCTTTATCATTGGCGAAAAAGCTTCAATTATTTTAGAGTTGTCCAAACCCATGCAAATAATCGCGTTGACTTTTTCTTCTACTAAGGTCATCAACGGTGAATAATCATTGCCTTTGTCTGTTCCTCCAACAATCCAAATCACTCCTTTTTCCATCGCCTCCAGTGCATAAAATACAGCATCTACGTTGGTGGCTTTGCTATCGTTGATAAATTCAACACCGTCAATCGTTGCTACACTTTCAAGGCGATGAGGGTCATTTACAAAAGTGTTCAACCCCTCCTGAATACTTGCCTCTCCTACTCCAAAATGCAAAGCTGCACGAATGGCACAAACCGCGTTGAACATATTGTGGCGACCTTTCAAACTGCATTGGCTCATATCGAAACCGTGCTTTTCATCTACAAACAATTTTCCTTTTTTTAGAAAAACATCATCAACTTTTGATGTTTTCATTTCCAGTGGATGTTTGTTAATAAAAGCTTTGATGCTTTCATCGTTTCCATTGAAAATGAAAAAATCGTCTGCTTTCTGGTTTTTAATAATCCGGAACTTTGAAGCAACATAATTTTCCATTTTGTAGTCATATCGATCCATGTGATCTGGAGTAATATTCAACAAAATGGAGACATCTGGCCTAAATTCACGAATGCCATCCAGCTGAAAACTAGACAGTTCCAATACGAAATAATCGTAATTTTCATTTGCAACTAATCGGGCAAAACTAAAACCAACGTTTCCGGCAAGGCCTACATTTAACCCTCCTGTTTTTAGGAGATGGTAAGTTAGATTGGTGGTGGTCGTTTTCCCATTGCTGCCAGTGATGGCTACGATTGTAGCATTCGTATGTTTGGCTGCAAATTCAATTTCGGAAATCACCGGAATTCCTTTTTGATTCAATTCTTTTATCAAATCAATATGATCTGGAATCCCAGGGCTTTTAATGACTTCCGAAGCGTCAAAAATCTTTTGTTTAGTATGTTTGTTTTCTTCGAAAGGAATCTGAAATTTTTCCAATTCCTTTTTAAAGTTTTCTTTTATTGTTCCTTTGTCGGATACCCAAATTTCGTATCCTAATTTTTTTGCTAAAATCGCTGCTCCTACTCCGCTTTCGCCCGCTCCTAAAATCGCTACTTTCATCTATCTGATTTTCAAAGTAATGATTGTCAAAACAGCTAATAAAATTCCCACAATCCAAAATCTGGTAACAATTTTAGATTCATGAATTCCCTTTTTCTGATAATGATGGTGCAAAGGAGACATCAAAAATACTCGTTGCCCTTCTCCGTATTTCTTTTTGGTATATTTGAAATAACCCACCTGAATCATTACAGACAAATTTTCCATTAAAAAAATTCCACATAAGATCGGAATCAATAATTCTTTTCTGATCAAAATTGCCATCGCAGCTATTATTCCTCCGAGCATCAAACTCCCGGTATCTCCCATAAAAATCTGCGCAGGGAAGCTGTTGTACCATAAAAAACCGATACAAGCTCCGATAAAACAAGCTGAAAATATCACCAATTCTCCCGCATCTGGAAGAAACATAATATTCAGATAATCAGCAGCTATCGAGTTACTGGAAACATAAGCCAACACCCCCAAAGTTGCTCCGATTATTGCACTAACTCCTGTCGCCAAACCATCAATTCCATCCGTTAAATTTGCTGCATTTGAAACTGCTGTCACCACCAAAATTACCAAAGGGATAAATATTATCCAGGCAAATTTTTCTGCATTATCTTCTACAAAAGGCACCAGATTCGCATAGTTCAATTGATTATTTTTGAAAAATGGAATATTCGTCATTGTCGTTCGAACGTAAGCCATTTCGGTTTTCACTCCACTGACATAGACCGAATCATACCTCTCAACTTTCAAATCCAGGTCATCTGCTATTATTGGATCCATTCTAACCTGTACATTTTCATTAAAAAGCATGGTCAATGCCACGATCAATCCCAATCCAACCTGCCCAAGAATTTTAAACTTTCCACTCAAGCCATCTTTATCTTTCCTAAAAACTTTGATATAGTCGTCAATAAATCCAATAATAGCCATCCAACTCGTCGCAACCAACATCAAAACTATGTAGACATTGTCCAATTTTGCCCAAAGTATGCAGGGAATCATTATTGCTATCAATATGATCACTCCGCCCATGGTTGGTGTTCCTTCTTTTTCTTTCTGTCCTTTCAGGCCTAGGTCTCGGACAGATTCGCCAATTTGTAATTGCTTTAAAAAACGGATGATCTTACTACCAAATATCATAGAAATCAACAAAGAGAAGATAATAGCAGCTCCAGCTCTGAAGCTGATGTACTTATACACACCCAAGCCAGGTATGTCAATTGTTTTCTCTAAATATTCAAATAAGTCATAGAGCATAAGATGCCGCGCTGTTTTTCAATTGTTTTGATGGAGCATTTCCCTTCTGGCTCCGTACGGTTTTGGATATAGTCCTGTCAGTGGTCAGTAGCGAGTGGTCAGGTGTTAGATAGTTTTCCTTAAATGACACCTGACCGCTCGTAACTGACTCCTCGCTACTCTTTAAATCTTACATCTCTCTTCTCAAAGTCTAACAGCTACAGCAGGTAGATTTTTTCTGTGGCAATAATAGTGTTTCATAATCACAGAAACTACCCGCTGCAAGCCGTTAATTGAATCTGAGAATGATAATATTTCCCTCCATTTGCTAAAAGCTAAATTGTTTGCAATCAAAAAAGTCTAATCACATCCTATTTCAATCATTCAGCAAGGATTTCTCTAAGTAATTGTTTATCGTCAAATGGGTGTTTCACTCCTTTAATTTCCTGATATTTTTCATGTCCTTTTCCGGCAACTAAAATGATGTCTCCTTTCTGAGCTATTTTAGCTGCGGTTTTAATTGCCTGAAGGCGGTTCGTTATTGACAACACTTTTGTGCTTGCGTATGGCGGAATCCCTTTTTCCATTTCCGAAATAATCACTTCAGGATCTTCTGATCGCGGATTATCGGAAGTGATGATTACCTGATCGCTATAATTACAAGCGGTTTTTGCCATAATTGGTCTTTTCGTTTTATCCCGATCTCCTCCACAACCAATCACCGTAATTACTTTTTCGGTTCCTTTTTTCAATTTGCCAATCGTGCTCAATACTTTTTCAACAGCGTCGGGTGTGTGTGCATAATCTACAATCCCGGTTATTTCTTTTTTACTATCAAAAAAGTAATCAAACCTTCCTTCTGCCGGCTTCAATTCACTTAATTTTGTCAGCGTTTCCAGCTTATCACTGCCTAATAATCTCGCCGTTGCATAAACCGCTAAAATATTGTAAGCATTAAATTCACCGATCATTCGACTAAAAAAGTCTTCTCCATCAATTTCAAGCTGCAAACCAGTCAAACTATTTTCAACGATTTTTGCTTTAAAATCGGTTAATGACCGCAAACTGTATCGCTGAACTTTGGCTTTCGTGTTTTGCACCATCACCAAACCATTACGATCATCAATATTTGTTAAAGCAAATGCAGCTTTTGGCAATTCATCAAAAAATCGCTTTTTCGTATTGAGGTAATCTTTGAAGGTTTTGTGATAGTCAAGGTGATCGTGTGTTATGTTTGTAAAAACACCTCCGGAAAATTTTAATCCTGCAATACGGCGTTGATGAATGGCATGTGAACTCACTTCCATAAAGGCATAATCGCAACCTGCATCCACCATATCCGCCAGCAGCGCATTGAGCGCTACCGCATCAGGAGTGGTGTAATCAGAAGGCAAAACCTTTTCGCCAATTTTGTTTTCAATGGTTGATAACAGGCCAACTTTATAGCCCATTTTTAAAAAAAGCTGATGCAAAAGTGTTGCTGTAGTAGTCTTTCCGTTCGTTCCTGTAATTCCTAACAGTTTGATTTTTGATGACGGATAGTCATGGAAAGCAGCTGCGATCTGACCTAAAGCTTCTGAGCTATCGGGCACTTTTATAAAAGTGACGCCGCTTTTCAGTTCAGAAGGTAAGTCTTCACACAAAATTGCTTTTGCACCAGCTTCAACTGCCTTATCAATAAAAAGATGACCGTCTGTTTGCGATCCTCTGATTGCGACAAAGAGGCTTTCCTCGTTTGCCTTTCGTGAGTCAAAGGTGATGGTTTTGATTTTCATCTTTACCGTACCGATGAGCTCACTTATTGACAATTCAGATAGTATGTTTTCCAGGAGTTTCAAGTGCTTCAAAGTGTTATAATAGTGTTATAGTGTAAAAAGTGTTTCATATAATGAGGGATAACTACACTGAAGTCTGGAAAACTTATTCATAGATTATTTACAATTTTATTTTTATCGAAGGGTCAAGCGAATGGTTTGACCTCGTATTTTTGTTCCTGCTAAAATGGATTGATTTCGTACTTTTCCTGAACCACTGACTACTACTTTCAATCCACGATTTTCTAAAATATATAAAGCGTCTCTCAAACCCATTCCTGTCACTACTGGTACTAAATCATCGCTTATACTTCTGTTTTGCACAGTCAGTGTGTCATTTTCCGCGTGAATAATTGCCCATTTAGTTTGAGCTTCCTGTTCATATTTTAAATTGACATTTTTCATTACTTTTTCAAGATCGTTTTTTAATCCGGCATCCAGGTCAGGCAATTTATTATTCGCCAGCATTGGTTTAGCATCTGCATTCAAAGCCTTGTGTAATTCTATTCTTGTTGAGAAACATTTGTCTGCTATTTCTCTAAAAACCGGGCCTGCAACATCTCCGCCGTAAAAACCATTTTCTCTCGGATTGGTAATCACAACGATGCAGGAATATTTTGGGTTTTCCGCTGGAAAATAACCGGCGAAAGAAGCCTGGTATCGAAGATTTGCTTGTTTTAAATTAAATCGCCGATAGTTTATTTGAGCGGTTCCCGTCTTTCCTGCAAACTGATATTTTGTAGATTTCAATTTTAAAGCGGTTCCTCTTTCTACAACTCCAAGCAAGAGTTCCTGCGCTTTTTTTATTGTTGATTTTGAAGCAATTTTTCGTTTTACAACGGTTGGTTTAAACCGTTCGACTGTTTCATCAAAATGACGAATTTCAGATACCAAAAAAGGCTTCATCATGACGCCATTATTTGCCACGCTATTGTATAAATTCAATAATTGGAGCGGAGTAATCGTAACTTCATAACCTATTGACATCCAAGGCAATGTAATTCCACTCCAATCATCTTCCTGGCTATTGGCTTCTTTAATATATGGTGTAGCTTCTCCGTTTATTTCAATATTAACCGGCAAATTTAGTCGGAGATCTTTTAATCGTTTTATAAACTGGGCTTCTCTATTTGTATCACCATAATATCGTTGCACCAATTTTGCGATTCCTACATTTGACGACATTTCAAAAGCCGTTCTGATTGAAATCGTATCCATGTTAAAGCTTGTCGCTGAAGCATCAAGCATTTCCTCTTCGTAAAACATGGTCTTGCCATGTTCAATATCAATGCTATCATCAAGTTTAACATAACCATCTTCAAGCAGTGCCAACATCGAAGCAAGTTTGTAAGTTGAGCCAGGTTCGGTCGCTGCTCCAACGGCGTAGTTGTAAATTTCAAACCAACCTTGATCAGCTTTCCCAATATTTGAAATTGCTTTTATGGCGCCGGTTTCAACTTCCATCAACACTGCTGTTCCGTGATCTGCATTGTGGTATTTCAAGCCTCTAAGCAAAGCTTCATGAGTAATATCCTGCAAATTCACATCAATAGTAGTAACGATGTCATCACCACGTTTGGGCTCTATTTCGGTAAGATCATTTACAGGAATCCAGGTATCATTTGGGGCTTTAAACATCAACTGTTTTCCAGCTTCACCTGCAAGGATTTCATTATAAAAACCTTCTAATCCAACCGGATTATGTCCTTCTTTTACATAGCCAATTGAACGGTAAGCCAGTTGTTTAAAAGGATGCACCCTTTTCGGTTTTGGTTCAACTATAAAACCACCTTTATATCGACCTTTATTAAATAATGGAAACTTACTCATTATCTCTTTTTCAAGATAATTTGCTTGCCTTTTAATCAGGACATAACCAGCACCTGCATCTCTTTCGGCAATCAAACGTTCACGCATGCCACCAACGGTGTAACTATTGTCAACAAAAGTTGCAAGGCAATAAGACAAAGAATCGATATTGGCGTCAAAGTCTTCCGCATTCATTCCGGAAGAGTTTGGATCAAATCGTATTTCAAAGAACGGGAGTGAAGTGGCTAATAAACTACCATCTTCTGCTAAAACATTTCCTCTTTCGGCCTCGACAGGTTTATATTCTACATATAAACTTTTTCCTTTTTCTCTCCATTTGTCACCTTCTATTACGCTAATTTTAACTGTCTGTACCAATAGAATAATGCCGACCAACACCACAAAAAACAGCACAACATAAACTCGTATTAAAACCTCATTCTTTATATTCATCAGGATTATTACTTATTCCTTGTTGACTACAATTTTGTTAGGACGATGTTGGTTTGATTTTAGCCCTAAAGGTGCAACCGCTTTCAACACTTCAGATCGTTTACTATCGAACATTAATTCGGATTTCAGAGACATATATTGCCATCGTTGCTGTTTCAATTCAGATTGTAAATTCTGAATTTCGCGGACTTTCTTTTCTGAATAGTGTGCGTTTGCGATATAAATCATGGCTATAAAACTCAAAAAAAGAATAAAGGGCAGGTTTTTAAATACAAGCTCAGCGCTTATATTCCCTAATGCCGTGTATTCCCTAAAGCCTTTAGATTTAGCCATTACTTTTAAAAATTGAATTCTTTACATTTTTTCCGCAACTCTCATCTTTGCACTTCTCGATCTTGAGTTGATTTTTTGTTCTTCCTCTGAAGGAAGGATTGCTTTTTTTGTAATTATTTTAAAAGGACGTTCAATATTTCCATAAAAATCTTTTACAACTTCTCCTTCAAAGTTTCCGCACTTAAAAAAGTTTTTTACAATCCGGTCTTCCAATGAATGGTATGAAATGACCACTATAATTCCTCCAGGCCTGAGCACTTCTTTCGCTTCTTCCAGAAAAGTTTTCAAAGCTCCGATTTCATCATTCACTTCAATTCGTAGTGCTTGAAAAACCTGAGCCAGATAACGGTTTCGATTTCCTCTGACCAGTGGCCCTAAAATTTGCAAAAAGTCATTGATCGTTTTAACAGGCTTTTTCTTTCGCTCAACTTCAATTGCATTTGCCAGTGTCTTTGCATTTCGCACTTCGCCGTAAAGGCTGAATATATTTTGCAATGATTTTGAATCGTAATTATTAATTATTTCAACTGCAGAGATGTCACCTTGCTGGTTCATTCGCATGTCAAGATCTGCATCAAATCGGAATGAAAACCCTCGATCTGCATTATCCAATTGGTAAGAAGAAACGCCTAAATCTGCTAAAATACCATCCACCAGTTCGACTCCATTTAGTTTAAGGAATCGTTTGAGGTATTTAAAATTGTGGTGGATAAAAGTGAAGCGTTCATTCTCAGATACATTCGGCAACACATCCTCATCCTGATCAAAACCAAAAAGACGCCCTTTGGCACCTAGTTTTTGTAATATTAAATTAGAATGTCCTCCTCCTCCAAACGTCGCATCGACATAAATCCCATTCTCTTTTATCTTTAAAGCATCAATACTTTCTTTCAGCAAAACAGGGTCGTGATAACTCATTATCCTGGTTTTTCGGATATTACTCTTCAGTATCCGGGATTTCTAAATCAAAATCACCCATCACTTCTTCAGCAAGGTCAGAGAAATTTTCAGGCTCAGCATCCATCAAATTATCGTATTTCTCTTTTGCCCATACTTCAATTCGATCATCTATGGCAAACAGGATCGCATCTTTTTCAATTCCGGCATATTCCAACAAACGCTTTGTCAACAAAACCCGATCAGAACTATCAGGAACCAGTTCAGTTGCACCCTTATAAAAATAGCGCACAAATTCCCGATTCTTTTTTACGTACTGATTTAGCCTTTTCACTTTTGCGCTTAAAACATCCCAAACGTTTTTAGGATACATCATCAAACATTTTTCAACTCCTCTGTTAATTACAAACTTATGTGTGCTCTCTGTACCCAACTGCTTAATAAGCGAAGTTGGTAATCGCATCCTTCCTTTAGCATCAATTTTACATTCAAATTCTCCTAGCAGTTGTGGCATTTTTCACTTTTAGCAATGTAATTGATTCAAAGGTATAATATTTTCCCACAAATTACCACTTTTCTCCACCAATTAGCCAAAAAAAGTTTTCCACATTTTCCCACTTTAAAGTCAGAATAGCGGAAATACTAGAAAATCAAAGCTGTTTAAGTTGAAATTTGGATACATTTTTTACAAATTACGGTGAAAATTTAGTTGTTTCTTAATTTAAAAGGAAATTATTTTTCTATTTTATAACTTTTTCTAAAGCTATCCCACTTCATTTGAACTACTCCTTTAATCGCTTCGCTCACAATACTAGAGTTCATTTTTGACACTCCTTCCACTCTTTCTGTAAAAGTGATTGGAATTTCAACGATTTTAAACCCAAGGGTGTAAGTTGCAAATTTCATTTCAATTTGAAAAGCATAACCTACAAAACGAATTTTTTCGAGATCAATAGTTTCCAATACTTTTCTAGAATAACAAACAAATCCTGCGGTAGGGTCTTTTACTGGCATTCGGGTAATCATCCGGACATAAAGGGAAGCTCCAAAGGAAATAAAAATCCTATCCCAGGGCCAGTTTTCCAATTTCCCTCCTTTTATATAGCGAGAACCAACTGCCATATCAACTCCTTCCTGCGAACAAGCTTCGTGAAGCCTGAGCAAATCCTTAGGGCTGTGGGAAAAGTCAGCATCCATTTCAAATATAAAATCATACCCATGTTCTAGTGCCCATTTGAATCCTAAAATATAAGCTGTACCCAAACCAAGCTTTCCTTCACGCTCAATGATAAAAAGAGCATTAGGGTATAAATTCGACAGATCATTCACTATCTCAGCGGTGCCGTCAGGAGAATTATCATCCACAATAAGAACATGGAATGGCCTTTCTAAAGAAAGAACTGCTTTGATGATTTTCGCAACATTTTCTTTCTCATTGTACGTTGGGATAATTACTAAACTTTTGGACAATGCAGTAGCGTTGGTGATTTTACTAAAAGGGCAAATATATAGATATTATCTTTTAAAAACATTAGTACGTTTAAAATTCTGAATTTGTTTTGCAGTGCCTTCCAATTTTGGATTAAAAAATAAAAAAGCTTTTTGGGGTTGCCATTTGACAAATTAAAATATCTAAAATTCAAATAGCATCTGGATATACTTTTTTCATGATTTTTTCATTAAATTTAAATTAATAATCGCCATGCTTATATTGAAAATTAACTTATACTATTAAAGCTATTAAAGAAAACACCTATGAGAGAAGTACTTAACTGTTCATTGCTAATTTTAGCAATTATGTTTGCTACTGTAAGCTACGCCCAAAATGAGTTTTGGAAATCCATTGAAAATCATGAATTGCAGTCAAAACATAGTCAGAAAGAGCGATTATTACCTAGTAAATTTAAATCCTTTGAATTGGCAAACTCTTCGGCGTTGAAAACAAGGCTTTCTGAAGCTCCATTAAGATTTAGCGCAGAAGTCAATAGAAATTCCATAATTATTTCTATCCCAATGCCTGACGGAAGTTTTCAGGAATTCAAAGTTTTTGAGTCACCTTTAATGCCTCTTGAATTGGCTCAAAAGTTTCCACAAATCAAAACCTATACAGCAGCTGGAATTTCCAACCCAAATGCATTTGCCAAAATAGACTTTACTCACAAGGGTTTCCATGCTATGATCTTTGCCATTGGGCAGAATCCAGTTTTTGTGGACCCATTTGATTTTACTAATCAGATCTATATCTCTTATTTTAAAAAAGATTTTAGAAGTGATGACGAACAGTTTGAATGTGGAGTTTCAGAATCATCAGAAGGGAATATTCATAATCCAAACGAAATTATTTCCAGACAAGCAGGTGATTGTCAGCTTCGGGAATACCGCCTGGCATTAGCTTGTACCGGAGAATACGCGCAGTACCACGATGGCGGAGATATTGTAAATGATGCCATGGCTGCAATGACCACAACTATGAATCGTGTAAACGGTGTATTTGAAAAAGATGCTGGAATTACGATGATATTTGTAGCCAACAATGAAGATATTATTTATACCAACCCCAGCTCCGATCCATACACTAATGGCAATGGAAGTGCTATGCTTGGTCAAAACCAAACCACCTGCGATAATGTAATCGGTAGTGCCAATTATGATATCGGGCATGTGTTTAGTACTGGAGGAGGGGGTGTTGCTTATTTGGATTCACCTTGCAATAATTCACTAAAAGCAAGAGGGGTCACCGGCCAAGGTACACCAGAAGGTGACCCTTTTGATATTGATTATGTAGCGCATGAAATGGGTCATCAGTTTGGTGGAAGACATACACAAAACAATTCTTGCAACCGAGATAATAGTTCATCCTACGAACCCGGAAGTGCTTCCACGATAATGGGATACGCTGGTATTTGCTCTCCAAACGTACAAAGCAATAGCGATGATTACTATCATGCGATCAATATCCAACAATTCGGAGTCTTTACTACGGGTTCCGGAAATACTTGTGCAAACATTATCGATTCGAGTAATGATGCACCCACAGCAGATGCCGGAACCAATTATACCATACCAATTTCCACTCCTTTTGTTTTAACAGGAACCGGAACTGACCCCAACAGCGATGATTTGACCTATTGTTGGGAGCAATGGGACAAAGAAGTTGCTACGATGCCTCCTTTATCAACAAGTACAGTTGGACCTGCTTTTCGTTCTTTTAAACACACATCAAACCCACAACGCTTCTTTCCAAGATTGAGTGTTTTAGCCGGATCAGGTACCGACACTTGGGAAGTGCTTCCAAGTGTTACTAGAGTTTTGAATTTTAGGCTTACTGTCAGGGACAATAACAGCGCTTATGGTTGTACTGAAGAAGATGACATGACGGTGAATACAACGGCTTCTTCGGGTCCCTTTGTAGTAACTAATCCAAATACAGAGTTGGATTGGGAGGTCAATACTTCTGAGACTATAACATGGGATGTTGCCAATACAACTGCAGCACCAGTTAGCTGTGCTAATGTAGACATTTTGTACTCAACGGATGGCGGATTGAGTTTTCCATATACTCTCGTCACCAATGTTCCTAATAACGGTTCAAATACTATTACTGTTCCTGATGTTGTAACTTCACAATTCAGGATCATGGTCAAATGTTCGGACAATATATTTTTTGATATTTCCAATGAAAATGTAAGCATTGGAGTTCAAACGGTTTGTCAGACTTTTAACAGTGTTGACGTACCAATTTCCATCCCCTCTTCAGGAACCCCGACTGTATTTTCTGATCTGCCAATAGCGCTTGGAGAAAATATCATTGAAATTAATGTTTTAAATCTGGAAGGAACGCATAGCTGGATTGGTGATCTAAAATTTACTTTAATTTCTCCATCTTCAACTGAGGTGGTACTTGTTAATCAGGAATGTGGAAATGATGATGATTTTGATGTCAACTTTGATGATGATGGAAGCACGCTTAGTTGCCCGTACAACAACAATCAAACGGCTGCTCCTTTAGCGAATCTCAGTGATTTTAATGGAAATAATCCGGACGGAACCTGGATGTTAAAAATTGAAGACTTTGCTGATCAAGACGGTGGCCAATTGGATAGTTGGAGCATTGAAATTTGCTACGAAGAACTTAATGGTCCGCTTCCTTTAGATTTCATCCATTTTGAAGCTATTGCTCAAAAAGAAGAAATCCTTCTTTCCTGGAATACAGCCAATGAAATTAATAATCGCGGTTTTGAAGTTCATCGAAGCATTAATCCTCAAAGTGCTTTTAATAAAATAGGATGGGTTGATGGATTTGGTGATGCAACTGAAGGAAGCTACCATTTTGTTGATAAAAATGTTAGACGAGGAATTACTTATTACTATCGTTTAAAACAAATTGACTTTGATCAGAAATTCACTTTTTCTAATGTTGAACAGGCAAAATTGGAAATTGAAGGCCTGCAGGTAGAAATTGCTCCTAACCCTACAAGCAATATGCTATCCGTTTCTTTGTTAAAAGAAGAAAATCATTCAGGAGAAATCCTGGTTATAGACATTCTTGGAAAAGTTATAAAATCGACAACTTTCGAAATGAGAGATAAAACAGTAATCAATCTTGAGTTGAATGATTTGACAGAAGGCATTTACTTTTTAGGTATCACCTTGGATGATAATGAAAAAAGTATTCAGAAATTTATTAAAAAATAGGTTTTTTAACAAAAAAGTGGCTGATTCAAAGAAACAACCTCTTTTTTGTTTTATTGGATTTTATTTAAAAAATCGGATATCGATCAGGCTCGGCCTCATGCATCATTGCATAAATTGTATCAAAAACATCTTCAGGACTTGGCTTCGAAAAATAGTCGCCATCTGAACCATAAGGCGGTCTATGTTCTTTTGCCGTCAATGTTTTAGGAGCAGAATCAAGGTACATATAACCGTTTTGAGTTTCCAACACCTCCTTCATCATATACCCTGTTGCACCACCTGGCACATCTTCATCCATAAAGACAATTCGATTGGTTTTTTTCAAAGACTCCACGATACGATGTTCTAAATCGAAAGGAAGAAGCGTTTGCACATCAATTAATTCAACAGAAATATTGTGTTTTTCTAATAATTTTAAACCTTCTTCCGCTATTCTCACACAGCTTCCATAAGTAATCAGTGTTACGTCCGTTCCCTCTTGCAAAATATCAGGCACTCCCAAAGGAACCGTATATTCTCCCATATTATCCGGAAGCGTTTCTTTTATCCGGTATCCGTTCAAACACTCAATCACCAAAGCGGGATCATCAGACTGAAGTAAAGTATTATAAAAACCTACTGCCTGTGTCATATTTCTTGGAAGACAAACATAAATCCCTCTTAATGAATTAACCAAGGTGCCCATTGGCGAACCAGCATGCCAAATGCCTTCAAGGCGATGTCCGCGTGTCCGAATAATAGCAGGTGCTTTCTGGATTCCATTAGACCTGTAATGCAATGTTGCCAAATCATCGGTCAAAGGTTGAAGACCATAAATCAAATAATCAAGGTATTGAATTTCAGCAATTGGACGAAGACCTCTCATGGCCATTCCAATAGCCTGTCCCATGATCGTCCATTCTCTGATACCTGTATCAAATACACGCTTTTCACCATATTTTACCTGCATCCCGGCAAAACCCTGATTGACCCCTCCGATATACCCTACATCTTCTCCAAAGGCAAAAAATGCCGGATTTCTTTTTAAAGCTTTATCAAAAAAAGCGTTAAGTATTTGAAAACCATTCTTCTTGGGAGAATTTTCAGAATACGTTGGTTTAATAACCGGCACCTTCAATGCAGCTTTCTCAGAAGAACTATGCAAATGAGTGTTGTAACGTTTTTGACATCGGACTTTTGCCCGGGCTAACCAAGCTTTTAGTTCTTCAACAGCAGTTACTTTTTCATGGCCAACTTCAATCAGCATCTGACGAGCATTTTTCACTACCTCAGAAAGTAATGGTTCAATCAATTTTTTTAATTGATCGCGCACTTTTAATACAATAGCTTTCCTTGTACAGCTTTGTTCTAATGCTTTATAAATCGTAAGCAATTTTTCCGTATCTGATTTAACCGGAGAAATATAATCTTCCCAGGCATTATTTTTTGCTTCCCGAACATATTCTTTGGCTCCTTCTGCAATTTCATCCAATTCTTTTTCGGCTGCTATTCCGGAGTCAATAATCCATTGTCGCATCATTTTTATACAATCATGCTCTCGCTCCCATTCTAGTCTCTCTGCAGATTTATACCTTTCGTGAGAACCTGAAGTTGAGTGTCCTTGAGGTTGGGTCAATTCTTTGACATGAAACAACACAGAAGTATGAGTGTCTCTGGTTTTTTCAATACCTTTTTTATACATTTCGCAAAGCGCGGGATAATCCCATCCTTTTGCTTCATAAATTTCAATTCCTTCGCCTCTATCATTGATTCGGAATCCTTCCAAAATTTCTGAAATATTTCCTTTGGTTGTTTGTAATTCTCTTGGCACTGAAATTCCATAGCCATCATCCCAAACTGAAATAGCCAAGGGTACTTTTAATACCCCCGTAGCATTGATCGTTTCCCAAAAAATACCTTCTGATGTACTTGCATCCCCAATGGTACAAAAACAGACTTCATTTCCATTATTAGAAAAAAGAGTGGATTCACTGAGTTCTTCGCTTTCTCTGTATTTTTTAGAAGCAAATGCCAAACCTAAAGCTCTGGCCATCTGGCCTCCGGTGGAAGATATATCTGCAGAAATATTATAGGACTCTCTGTGATTTGTCCAATTCCCTTTTTCATCAATTATTGGCGTAGCAAAATGACAATTCATTTGCCGCCCTCCTGAAAATGGATCATTATCCGCATCAGCGTATAATTGTGCGAAAAAATCTTCAACCGTGCTTAGTCCAAGAGCAAAAACAAATGTTTGGTCTCGATAATAACCTGACCGCCAGTCTCCTTTTTTAAAAGCCTTGGCCATTGCCACCTGAGGCACTTCTTTTCCATCACCTACAATCCCAAATTTAGCTTTTCCCGTAAGCACTTCTTTCCTTGCCAGAACACTCGCTTCTCTACTAATACAACAAGTCCAAAAATCTTCGAGTATTTCTCTAAGATATTGGTTGTCAGCGCTTACAAGTTTTTCAATTTTCTTATTAAATACCGGATGATCCATCATTTATTTTAAAGGTTAATTTGGTTTATTTTGAAAGGTGCGTAGGTGTAAGAATAATTTAAAAAGAAGAATTATCACCTTTCTTTTTGGACTACAAAAATATAAAAATTTCTCTCAACAAAAGGGCATCGAAGCAATTATTTATTTTCAAACAAATGTGTGTTCACATTTCGGAACAGGTTTTTTAGATTTTTATTAAATTCTAAAAAAGTTTAAAACAATTGCGTTGCAGCATCATTTTATCCATTATCTTTTCGTTCTTCACTTAGATAGACATTTTTGACAAACAACACATTATCAATGCATTGAGCGTTTAAGCTGGCAAAAAAATCGATTCTAAAAAAGAATTGAAATCCATTATCCTGAGGTTGGTGTATTATTTGATCATTGTTTTGTGTGATGTTATTCAGAGGTTAGAAATAATTTTCCAACCTGTGAAACACCTGATAGCTCAAATATTAATATATCAGCAAAACGTATCTTTAACGTTATTTTAACTGATGAAATGCACAATGAAAGTTTTGTTTTGACCATTATTTCAATAACTTTGTAACTGATTGTTTTATATAAAAAAATTAATGATGAAAAAAATATTTTCTTTATTTGTACTCCTTGCTTTTTTTGGTGGATTAGTTTCTGCTCAGACTGAAGCTCAACCAGCATCAACTGCCCCTGTAACCGGCCCGGAAATGACTTTTGAATCTACAGAAGTTGATTATGGTGTAATCGAACAAGGCGCAGATCCTTTGCGTACATTTAATTTTACCAATACCGGCAACGAGCCTCTTCAAATCAAACATGCTAAAGGAAGTTGCGGATGTACGGTACCAACTTGGCCAAAAGAACCAATATTTCCTGGTGAAAGTGGTACTATCGAAGTTCGCTATGACACTAAGCGTGTTGGAAAATTCGTAAAACGTGTAACCCTCACTACCAACGAAGGTGATGGTGAACAAGGCAATCAAAGAGTATTGACGATAAAAGGAACGGTTAACAAAAAAGCAGAAGAACCAGATGGTGTACCTGCAAGTTCTCCAAGTATCCTTACTCCAAACGGACAATAAATAGTCTATTTTAACCATAAAAAAACTGGTCTCGATTAATCGAGACCAGTTTTTTTATGCCTAAATTTAGGCTTTGAAAGCTTTTTAAAGAAAACCCTTGCCTAAGCAGCAAGGGTCTCTAACCCAAACAAATAAACACAAAAACTACTTTTAAATAATTTTGCTGTTACAATTATAACCCCTTTTTAGTTTCTAACCAATATATCTAATAATTTTCTGTGACATCAAATAATATTATATTATTTCATAATCTATTTTATTTGACGCAAAACACATTGTTAGGTGTAAGACACACTACGCTTACAATCCCAAAAAAAAATGCAACAATTCACATTTAGCTTTTTAAATCCAAAGGAGTAAACACTTTGTCAAATTAATGTCCTTTCTGTGATAATTATCCATTGGAGAATTTAAAATAATTATTCTCGCTAAGCATTTTAAAAGAAAACTTAAAAATCGATTCGGTTTACCTATTTTTAAGCTGGACAAAAATTATCCAAACTGGTTTTTTCTCAAACTATTTTATTATGCGGCTTTTTAAATTTACAATTTCGCTACTCTTCAGTATAGTTTTAGTCTATCTTTTAAATAACCCAATCAATAATGGAGGAAAGGACATTCCACCTATGGGAAAGCTTTTAAATCCGTTTACTGGATTTTGGCAAAATGCTGCTGCAATAGGAAAATATAATACTTCTTCGATCAGCACACCAAGTTTGGAAGGAAATGCAAAAGTCATTTATGATGATCGAATGGTGCCTCATGTTTTTGCAAAAAATATAAACGATGCTATTTATTTACAAGGATTTATAACGGCTCAACACCGGCTTTGGCAAATGGATATTTCTACAAGAGCTACAAGTGGCCGACTTTCAGAAATACTAGGAGAGCGACTAATTGAAAGAGATAAGCTACAAAGAAGAAAAGGGTTAATATTTGCCGCTGAAAATACATTAAGAGGATGGGAAAAATCACCAAAAGACCTCGCCTTGCTTTCAGCTTACACAGATGGAGTCAACGCTTTCATCAACACGATGAATCCTTCAGATTATCCAGTGGAATTTAAATTAATGAATTACGAACCAGAACCCTGGACCAATCTGAAATCTGCCATTCTCATCAAATCTATGGCACTCACCTTGTGTTCACGGGATGATGATATTGAAACCACAAACGCTTTGCATATTTTAGGCAAAGAGACATTTGATTTTCTTTATCCGGAATACAATCCCAGACAATCTCCCGTCATTCCTGAAAATGTAAAATGGCAGTTTGATACAGTTACAATTGAAAAAAAATCACCTGTTTTAATTGGTCAGATTAACCATCGTTCTTTTTCAAAACCTTCTCCCTTTGCCGGAAGCAATAACTGGGCTGTTTCTGGTTCGAAAACGGCATCTGGAAGTCCAATTCTTTGCAATGATCCCCATTTGAACCTTACGCTCCCTTCCATTTGGTTTGAAATACAACTGCATGCTCCTGATTTAAATGTTTATGGCGTTTCGTTACCCGGTTTTCCAGGTGTCGTAATTGGTTTCAATGAAAATGTAAGCTGGGGAATGACAAATACAAGTCATGATGTTTTGGATTGGTATCAGATAAAATGGGCGAACGACGAAAGGACTAAATACGTTATTGATGATAAAGTCAGGGAAATTGAATTTAAGTATGAAAATTTCAAAACAAAAGAAGGGAAAACCATCATTGATACTGTTCGTTACACTCAATGGGGTCCAATCGTGTATGAATCTTCCGCTCATCCCCAGCAAGACATGGCGATGCGATGGATTTCTCATGACACGGGATCAAATGAAATAGAAGTTTTACAAAACCTTGGACATGCGAAAAATTATAACGACTATATAAACGGCATTCAAGGTTTTCATTCTCCTGCTCAGAACATCGTTTTTGCCAGCCGCGACGGAGATATCGCTATCAAGATTCAAGGTAAATTGGCTTTAAAAAATAAAGAACAAGGCCGTTTTATCATGGACGGCAGCAATTCAGCAAATGCCTGGAATGGATTTATTCCAACAACCCAAAACCCACAAATTAAAAACCCGCAAAGAGGTTTTGTCTCTTCTGCAAATCAAAACTCTACATCTCCGGATTATCCCTATTATTACAATGGCTATTTTGAAGATTATAGAGGCAGAATTTTAAACAGGCTACTGGACAGTCTTCAAAATATTAAAGCAGAGGATTTAATGAAATTACAAAGCAGCACCTATAGTTTAAAAGCCGAAGAGGCGTTGCCAATAATGCTTCAGCATTTGGATAACTCCAATTTAGATGATACCCAAAAGAATTTTGTAGCAATCTTAGAGAAATGGGACTATAATTACGAACCGAATGCGGCAGCACCAATTTTATTTGACAAATGGTACGAGCAATTGTATTTTAATATTTGGGACGAAATCCGTGAAATTGATGACTCCCTCGACATCCTTTATCCTGAAACCTGGCGGACGATCGCTTTGATGGGAAACGACCCTGAAAATGTATTTTTTGACATAAAAGCTACATCGGAAAAAGAAACATTGAAAGACCTGATCAATCTATCATTTACTATTATGCAAGCTGAAGTAAAAGCCTGGCAAAAACAAGGCAACCCACTCGAATACCATACTTATAAACAAATGGAAATTATTCACTTAGGCAGAATTCCCGCATTTGGATCAGGGCAACTTCCTGTCGGAGGGGACGGTTCTGCCTTAAACGCCATCAAAAAAACATTCGGACCTTCGTGGAGAATGGTGGTTGAATTGGGGGACGAAATTGAGGCTTATGGCGTTTATCCAGGTGGCCAATCCGGAAATCCTGGAAGTCCTTTTTACGACAATATGGTTGACCATTGGGTAAATGGAAAATATTACAAATTACTTTTCATGAAAAATGAGACGGAGCAAAACGACAACATTTTATACGAACAGGAATTTGTCAAATAAACGGCTCAGCCACAATTAGCACCCTTTAAGTTTATAAATATCAAGAAGCGGGTAGCCCGGCAAAATACGTGGGCGAGGGTGCCAGCCATGTGCTGAGCATTTATTTTGCCAAGAATTTTGCATACTTTTTTTCGACTGAAAAAGTATGCCGCCGGAGGCAACCGATCATGATCAAATAATACTGTTAAATATGTTTTGTTTATTAAATCAACCGAAAGGAATTCTTTAATCTACATTTTTTCAATGCTATAAATTTTCACAGGTTCCGCTTTACCTTTTAATTCTACAGCGCCAACCGGTTCTTTATGATATTCATCATTAATATCCAACAGTGCCTCCAGTTTATCTGAAATCAACAATGCTTTATTGTAAGTATTGCAAACGCCCTGAATCCTTGCAGCAGTATTGAGCACGTCACCATGATAAGCTATTTCACGCTTTACATCACCAACTTCTGCAATCGTCGCTTCACCTACATTGACCCCTGCCTTGAATTCCGGCATTAGTCCGTATTTGTTTTGGTAACTCAAACTATTTTCAGTCAATTTTTCTTTGAAAGCGAAGAAAACAGCGATGCAATTTAAATCTTTGACGCCTTCTTTTATCTTCCAGCAGAGGATGGCTTCGTCACCAACGTATTGATAAATTTCAGCATTAAAATCGGCAACAATTATATTCAAATCATAAAAACAATCCTGGATCAACTGACTGAATTTTACATGCCCTAATTTTTCTGCATAAGGTGTTGAATCTTTTAAATCCAAAAACATAAAAATCCGTTCTTCAACTATCGGCTGATGGTATTTTCCAAAAAACATGGGAAGCAAAATCCCGGGACCGAATTTCTTATTAACCTGACTAATAAAATTTATTAAAACGGTAATAAAAACAGAATACACAAAAGTAGAAGCGAATCGAAACCGGGAATGGTACAACTTTTCTAAAAAAGTTTCATTTCCATAAATAGCCACCCAGGTAGCCGCTCCAACCATAATTGTAATTAAGATGGTAAAACTATAAACCAGGCTTTTAAGCAAAACCACAAAGCCAATCGAGCGCTTTGAACTGATAATTCGCTTCAAAATAATCTGATCGATAAACCCCAAGACCAATCCTATAAAAACACCAACGTAGACGCCCCACAACATAATTTGAAACAATCCAAAATGGCGAACTTGTTCCGTTCCTTTTCCATCCATAAAAACCAGGAAAATGATAATCGCATAAAAAACATAAGCCAGTACCCAGGCAAAAACATGCGGCAATAATGAAGGCAACAATTTTCTCATCATTAAATTTAATAAGAAAACCTAAGTCCAGTCTCCAATCAGAAGAATTTATCGTTTTAAAAACTTTAAGTATCTTGCATTAGTCGTTTTGTCTCAATCTTTTTAAATAACGTCAATGAAATATTTTATTGGAATACTTGGGATAATTGTTCTGGGATTTATCGTGCAATCCTTTCTTGCCTGGTGGTCAATTGTGTTGGTCGCTGCAATCATTGGAGCCTCATATAAATGGAGCAATTTCCAAAGTTATTTGGTAGGATTTTTAGGGGTTTTTATCCTCTGGGGAGCGTATTCCGCTTTCCTGAATAATGCAAATGACGGAATTCTGGCCGGAAAAATGGGAACACTTTTTGGAGGATTGGAAGCTTTTCAGATGGTTTTGATCACTGCATTATTAGGAGGAATCATCGGAGGATTTGGTGCATTAACCGGAAGGTTGGGAAGAAGACTTTTAAACTAAAAAATGTTTTTTTGTCGTTGAAAATATATCCATTCGTAGAATGAAATTTATTCTCCAATAAATATTATTTAAATTGAAATAAAAAAAGAATGAACGAAGAGCAACTCTATTTTGAGGCAAAAAAGATAGTTAGAAAGAAAAAACGATTTTACAGACACCTTGGTTCTTATCTTGCGGTCAACACGGTAATGTTTTTAGTTGTCCTTTTTCAAGAAGGCTCTTTAAATTGGTTGGTTCCCGCATCTTTTTGGGGAATTGGTTTATTCATCCATTATACCAGTGTTTTTGGATTTCCGGGTCGAAAAGGTTTGGGAGGCACTGAATGGGAGCAACGCGAAATTGTAAAAGAAATGCATAAAATGGCTCCGGATATAGATTTTGAATTACCAAAGCTAAAAGACGATGAGGAACTCGAACTTAAAGAAGTAAAAACTATTCGAAACATTTGGAACGATTCAGATTTAGTTTAAAATAAAACAAAACTACTCACACTATTTTTATGGCTTCAGATCCTCACAAAATTGCAAAAAAAAGAGTCGCTGAGAAAAAGGGCTTTTATTATCATCTGATCACTTTTACGCTTGTAAATCTTTTTTTATTTGGACTAAATATTTTTACCACCCCTGATTTTTTATGGTGTTTGATTCCGTTTTTGGGCTGGGGCGTTGGCCTAATCATCCATTATATTACTATTTTTGGCATTCCAGGCAAAGGTCCATTAGATAAAAAATGGGAAGCCAAAGAAATTGAAAAAGAATTAAACCGTATGAGGCATACAGAAAATAATCTGGACTTGGAAAGGGAAGATGAACTGGAACTGAAAGAATTTTCAAAACTCCGAAAAGATTGGAATGAATCAGATTTGGTTTAGCTTGCAAAAAAATTATATAATACTATGACTTCAGATCACTACAAACTTGCTCAAAAAAGAGTTAAGGCTAAAAAAGGCTTTTATTCACACCTCGTAGTTTATCTGATTGTCAACGCCTTTTTATTCGCTGTCAACTTGTTTACTTTTCATGGCCACTATTGGTTTGTATATCCCCTTTTAGGCTGGGGAGTAAGCGTCGCTATTCAGTTTTTTACGGTGTTTGGTCTTCCAGGAACAGGTCGTATGGATGAAAAATGGGAAGCCAAAGAAATTGAAAAAGAATTGCAAAAAATGGGTAAAAGTTCTGATGATGTTCCTGCCGAACCCGAAGAAGAATTAGAACTCAAAGAATTTAAAAAACTCCGAAAAGACTGGGAAGACTCCGATTTTGTATAATAAATATTGTTGAAAATAATTTCTTCTTAGATTAATTCTACCTTTGCGCCAATACAACTAAAAACCATGGATGCAAAGCATTTACAGATCATTTCCGATCAACTTTCCATTTCTTATAAAAAAATCCAAAGTACTGCTGAATTGATCAGCGAAGGCGCTACGATTCCTTTTATTGCGCGATATAGAAAAGAGGTCACCGGCTCTTTGGATGAAGTTCAAATTAGCAATATTCAAACCCAAATCCAAAAGCTGCAGGAATTGGAAAAACGGCGGGAAAGTATTCTCAAATCGATTGAAGAGCAAGGCAAATTAACCGATGAGCTTCGCCGCAAAATAACAGCAACTTACAATTCCACTGAATTGGAAGATCTTTACCTTCCTTACAAAAAGAAGCGCAAAACACGTGCTTCAGTTGCAAAAGAAAAAGGGCTTGAGCCGTTGGCAAATACCATTTTTGAACAACGTAACCAAAATGTCGAAAATCTCGCAGCCGGTTTTTTAAACGACGATGTCCCAACGATTGAAGAAGCACTGCAAGGAGCACGCGATATCATTGCGGAGGTAATCAACGAAGATGAAAAAGCCAGGAACCAGGTCCGTTTTTCTTTCGATCGCGGAGCAACGATCCGCTCCAAAGTCGCCAGAGGAAAAGATGAAGAAGGAGCGAAATACAAAGATTATTTTGATTTTGAAGAACCTTTAAAAAGGTGTCCTTCGCATCGATTATTGGCTATTCGACGCGCTGAAGATGAAGGAATTCTGCGCGTTAGTATTTCGCCTGACGAAGAGGAAACAATTTATCACCTCGAAAAGCTTTTTTTAAAAGGGTATGGAAAAGCCACCGATCAGGTCAAGGAAGCTGTTACAGATAGTTACAAAAGACTACTCTCCTCCTCTATCGAAACGGAGTTCAGAAATCTTTCAAAAGAAAAAGCAGATAAAGAAGCGATTGATGTCTTTGCAGAAAATCTGAGACAATTACTGCTCGCTGCGCCTTTAGGTCAAAAAAGGGTTTTGGCAATTGATCCTGGTTTTCGCACAGGTTGTAAAGTGGTTTGCCTCGATCAAAGTGGAACACTTTTGCATCATACCACTATTTTTCCACATCCGCCACAAGCTCAGGAATACGAATCCATTCAAAAATTAGAAACACTGGCAAATCAGTTTCAAATCGAAGCTTTTGTGATCGGAAACGGAACGGCGGGAAGGGAAACCCTTTCCGTTTGTAAAAGGTGCAATTTTAAAAAACCGGTTGAATTATTTTTGGTTAACGAAAGCGGGGCTTCAATTTACTCAGCCTCAGAAGCTGCACGGGAAGAATTTCCGGATTTGGATTTAACCGTTCGAGGTTCAGTATCGATCGGTAGACGATTGATGGATCCGCTTGCTGAATTGGTTAAAATTGATCCTAAGTCTATTGGCGTCGGTCAATACCAACACGATGTCAATCAAAATCAGTTAAAAGAATCGTTGGACAGAGTCGTTGAAAGTTGTGTAAATTCCGTAGGTATTAATTTAAATACGGCAAGCAAACATCTTTTAAATTATGTTTCAGGGCTAGGCCCAATGCTTGCTCAAAACATTGTTATTTATCGTGCTGAAAATGGCGCATTTAAATCCCGAACCGAGTTAAAAAAAGTACCTCGAATGGGCGAAAAAGCTTTCGAACAAAGCGCCGGGTTCCTTCGCATTCGGGATGCAAAAAACCCTTTGGACAATACCGCTGTTCATCCTGAAACTTATCCAATCGTCAAACAAATGGCAAGCGATTTAAATACTTCTGTTAAAGAACTGGTTGAAAATGCTGCACTTCGAAAGCAAATTAATTTACAAAATTATATCACTGACAAAGTAGGTTTGCCAACATTGAAAGACATCATCGCTGAGTTGGAAAAGCCAGGCCTCGATCCCCGCGGCGAAGCCAAAGCTTTTGAGTTTGCTAACGTCGCCAGCATCGATGATTTGCAGATCGGAATGGTGTTGCCTGGAATCATCAACAATATCACTAATTTTGGTGCTTTCGTGGATATTGGAATCAAAGAAAGTGGTCTGGTTCATATTTCTCAAATCTCAAACACTTTTATCAAATCCCCTGCTGAAGTCGTTAGTTTGCAACAGGAAGTTCAGGTAAAAGTCCTTGAAATCGACAAAGCACGAAAGCGGGTCAGCTTGTCGATGAAGCAGGTTTGAGTTTCAAATCTTGATTATTTGGAATCATTCTTTTACTATCCACTTTATAGCTGATTGTTCCTGATTTTTAAGCTCCAAAAAATATAAACCACTTGATAACTTTGAAATATCAATTTGACCTTCTTCATTTAGAAGTTCGTGGCCAACCAATTTCCCCTGAACAGTCCTGACACTAAGTTCCCAATCACCAGGGCTAATGCCGTAAATTTGGATAATTCCTGTGGTTGGGTTTGGAAAAATCTGGATCTTGTCTTTACTCAAAAGTATATCTTCCACAGCTACTGTACAATCCACCGAAGTACAAGCCACCTGATCCTGACAAGCATTTTCTATTTCAGACACGTTGTTGCATCCAGGGGAATTTGAAGAAATATCGACAATCGTTCCAGCATTTACTAGAAAATCGCAAATGCTTTGAATATTACATTCAGAAAGGACACTACAAGTTTGGATTGTCAAGGCCGTTATTGTTGAATAATTAATATTGTTCAATCCACACAGTGTTGTTAATTTGGGGCTATTTATTATGCTAAGATTTCCGTTAATTGAACCCAGATTGTCCAATCCATTTAAAGAGGCTAATTCGGAATTATCAAGAATTGCAAGGTTCCCTTCAATAGCATAGAGGTTTTCCAATCCGCTTAAACAAGTCAATGCGGTATTTTCTATTATAAGGTTCCCATCAATGGATTCGACAATATTTAATCCATCCAAGCTCAAAATTTCATTGCTTGTAATAATTACACTACCTCCAATTTCAGTACAAAAATTATAATCAGAGATATAGCTATCAATCTGATCCTGGGTTGTGAAAGTAATTCCATTTGGAAGACAAGTTTCTGCGATAACTCCACAAATAGCATTAAATGCAAGAATGCTGAGAAAGAATAGTTTCTTTTTCATTGTTTTCATTTTTTATAAATTTTTAGGGTTATAAATTAAAATTAGGTAGGTCGATTTTGGCAGGTCGTGAAATACTTTGCTTTGCGGTAGTCTTTTGTCCTATTTATGCTATGTATTTGTAGCGTTTACATTTGAAATGATAGGAAAATCTTTGTTACTTCTCTTGTGAAATTTGCACTTTCATGAATTGGGCAAGGTCATCAAACAGTTTTTAGGAAATCCTTTTATGGTAAGTTTTATTTGTTTGAATTTGGATTTCTCTTTTCAAGTTACAACATTTCTCTTTCTTTGTAAATACCAGGTAAAAAAACGGAAAGTGTTTTATCAGTCATCTAATACCGGACAAAAAAGAGTTTGTCAAAACAATTATTTTGTTACCTTCAAAAAGAAAACCTTGTTAAAAAAAGGCAGACCACCTTATTGAGAAATAAACATTAAAAGTGGTAACCGGAATCCACATAAAAAAACGGTTCGATGCTACAGGATTAAACAATTATATAACGCTAAAAATTTTTAAAAATGAAAAGTAATTATTTTAAAACCTCGATTTTGATATTTGTAATCACTTTGACTGCAAATAACCTTTCTGCCCAAGGGCTATATGTTAATGCTAATGTAGGTTATGGCTTTATGATGAGCTCGCAAAATTTGAGCGTTTTAGGTTTTTATAACTACTCGAGCGGAAGTAACTCAGAAACCTATGAACAAGTTAATGTATCCTTAGGAAAAGGTGTAAATGTAGGGGCTGCTTTTGGGTATATGTTTAATAATCATTTGGGAGCAGAGTTAGGTGTTTCTTATCTTATTGGAGGTAAATCAAATGCAAAAGATACCTATATGGGAGGTACAACAGACTATGAGATATATTCAAAAATGTTAAGAATAAATCCAAGTCTTGTGATCGCTTCTGGTTTTGAAAAGTGAATCTTTATGCGAAATTTGGGGTAATAATTGGCTCAGGCTCCATAATGTTCAATATAAATGATACCGATGACGGAGATGTATCGATTCAAAAAGTAAAATTAAACGGTGGAGTTGCATTAGGGCTATCATCCGGAGTAGGCGCTTTATTTAGTTTAGGTGAAAAAATTGCACTTTTCGCAGAATTAAACATGATTAGTTTATCGTATGCACCAACCAAAGGGGAAATAACTGAAGCCAGTTATAATGGTATGGATATTCTTCCAGATTTTACCGTTAGTGATAAAGAAATCGAATTTGTCGACAGTTATACTTATAATTATAGCTCTCCACCAGCAGACACACAACCTTCTCAAGAATTAAAAGAAAAATTTCCTTTTGGCAGTTTTGGGATAAATTTTGGATGTAGAGTTAATTTGTAATATTTCTCTATAAGTTATTGATAATTTCGCCAAACTACTTTATACGAAAAAATGGTGTATGAACTTAAAAGTTCATACACCATTTTTTCACTAAAAAGCTCCTTCGTTAATTACCACCGGGATCGCAATCCAACTGAAATTTACACTTCTCAGTTTTCTTACTATCGCCATCATAGTACGTCACCAAATAAGCCCATTCATCACATTCGCCTTTACCGTAATAAATAACATAGGCAAAATCAGTATTGATTTTTACATATTTGACAATACCTTCAACAGGGCAACCACACTCGTCATTTGTAACGACTGGCTCAACGATGTACTCTTCCCAAATTGCAGTATCTGACACTTTTGAGCCATCCCAAGCACAAACAGATAATTCGTCTTTGTCGAAGTCTTTATCTTTTTTATTCAACCCGTCTTTTTGACAAGATGAAAAAACGAATAGTGAGAACACGAATAAACTTAAAATTGATAGTTTCATAAAGTTTAATTTTTTAATGATTAAATATCTGAATTTTATTTTAAAACCTATAATTCAATCCCAATTTAAATGCATTACTGAAAAATTGAGAATTAGAAAAATCTTTTGATTTAATGTTTATAAAATCATATGTGTAAGCCAAATCTGCTCGTGCATGCAAGGTCTCTGAAATTTGAAAATTAAGCCCGAATCCGCCATAAGAGCTAAAATACTGTTTTGAAGGTTGAGACTTTGAATAGACTTTTATTTTATCTACCGGAAGTTCTTCATCTTTGGTATAAATTTTAGCATTTAGTGTATAATCACCAAAAGTAATCTGGGTCCATTGTATGCCGCCTTGCAAATGCCATTGCCATCTTCCCTTACCATAGAAATATTCTACGCCTAAAGGGACTTGGAAGTATCTAAGATTTTGATAGTCAGAGAAATTAACGATCAAAAAATCACCGTTTTCTATAGCTGCCCCCTGCGGAATTTCAACTGTAATATCACTTTTTGTATGATTGTCAAATGTTTTTGTATCAAACTTTAAGTCATTACCAATCGCTCCATTTTGTTTAATATATTCCCCCGATTTATCATATTCGACGTTAAGTTTTGAGTTTTGTTGAACCGTTGTTGTGGAAGTTCGCAAACCCGTTCTGATGTACAAGTTTTTCTGAGGAGCATAAGCAAAATAAAAACCGTGAGCTTGAGCATAAACCCTGTTATTTGATTTATTCTTACTGAGGTCACCAAACCCTGTTTCTACAGGAATATTTAAACCTAGTAAAGCATATTCGTATCCGACTTCAAACTTTCTCCTTTTCTTTTTCAAAGGAATAAACGATATGGATACATCTAGCTTTGGAAATCCTGGTCCTTCAATTTTATTTGTTTTTTTAAATAGAAAATGGATACTTTGATGATCCTTTGCAATTGCTTTTCCAGTATTTATATTTTTTGTTGATCCTGATTTTATATCAGAAATATTGCTTAAAGCAGGGGCAAGAGAAGTATTCTTTTTTATACTATTTTGAAGTCCTTGGTTTTCATTTGTTAATCGAATAATCGATTCTTGTTGCAGTCGGAAAAGGTGTTCTATCTCTGTTTTTTGTTTATAAAGTAATTTGTTTTGAGTTGCAAGTTTTTCATTATCTGCTATTATAGTTGTTGATTTTTCTAAAAGATTTTCATCTGAAACGGCGATTTCTTGGTTTTGCCAAATTTCTTCTGTTTTTTTATCTAGTTCTAATTTTAAAACGTGATTTTCTCTTTGCAGAAAGATAATGTAACCAATAGAAAACAGAAGTAGAAGAAACAATCCTACTTTCCAAAAAGTATCAAAACGAAATGATTTTGACTTGGCAAATCCTGGAAATTCTTGTTGAGCCTGTACCCAAACACCGGCATCAGGTTTGTCCCAACTATCACTTATCTCGCTAAAATCGCTGAGTTTCTTTCTTAAAAAATCTTCCAAATTATTGTTTTTATTTTCCATGCTTTAGCATTTTATTCAAACAAAATTTCTAGTTTTTGTCGCAAAGCTTTTTTAGCTTTTGACAATTGTGATTTTGAGGTACCGACCGAGATATTTAAGGTTTCTGCGATTTCTTTGTGAGAATAGCCTTCGATCTCATACATGTTGAAAATAATTCGGTAACCCGATGGCAATTGTTGAATAACCTGGATCAGTTCCTTTGCAGAGATTTTCCCTAAAATGCTTTCTGAAAAATCTGTTTTTATTTCAGCTATACTCAAATCCTCAAAAGATTGTTGCCATTGATGCTTTTTCAAATACCGCAAAGCGGCATTGACCATTGCTTTGTTCGACCAACTCTTGAAAGCTCCACGTTCCTGATCAAACTGCGCCAAATCGCGAAAAATCTGAATGAGTCCTTCTTGCAAAATATCCTGTGCCTCTGTCCTATTCTTTCCATACCTCAAACAGAGACGAAACCAATGACGCTCGTGCCGTTCGTACAGCTTTCTGTTTGCTGTCTTATCACCTTTAAGGATTCTCTCGATAAGAAATTGGTCTTCTTTGCTCATATTGTCATTCCGTGTTCTACATAGTCATGTATCAAAAATGGAGAAAAGGTTGCCTCAATGTTTTTTTATTACTTCAGACTTTAAAAGCAAGCTAAAAAATATAAAATTAGCAATTCATTTCATTGCTAATGGACTAAGGTTAAATTTGTACTTTCATTTTACCAAGCAACTCTTTGTTTTAAGGTTAGATTGTCAAAATTTAATAATTTTTTTTGTAGAAAAATTGAATAAATGCGCCTTTACCTATTAATAATTATTGCCTTTTTGCTGTGGACTTGCAAAACTCCAGAACGTTACCAGCCTACCCTACTCCAACTTTCAAACAATCAGAAAATCACCTTTCTGGACTCCACAAATGCATCTTTTGCAATCGTTAAAGATACGATCGAGCATTTTTTTGATCAGGTCACTAAGTTGGATATGTCGATCCAGCTGAAAAGGAAATTAGATCCCGTGATGGACAGAGAAACGCTGTTGGCAGAATATAAAAGTGTTTTACAAAAAGACGTTTTAAACTTCTCTATCGAAGAAATCATTTTTATAAAAAGTATATTTCAGGATATTTTCAAAGATTGTAGTAGCCTTTCAAAGAATATCTTTCCATCCGAAATCAAATTGATAAAAATGCAAGGCGACCATTATGGAGGCAGTGCATTTTATACTCGTGAAAACTGTATTTTGATCCCTCAACTTGACCTGCAAGAACAAGATAGCTCTACGTTTCGGAAAACAATGCTTCACGAACTGTTCCACATATACTCTCGCTTAAATCTTGAAAAAAAGGAAACGCTTTACAATCTCATCGGTTTTAATAGTACCGGTGGTAAACAACTACTTCAAATAAGCGATGAATTAAAACAAAGAATAATCCTTAATCCGGACGGGATCAATTATGCGTATTCTATAAAATTAAAGGACAGCACCAAAACCAGTTTCAATGCGATTCCATTAATTATTTCAAACGAAAATGATTTTACTGATGAGAAGCCAAAGTTTTTCGATTATATAAAATTTGGCCTTTACAAACTCATTCCTCCCTTTTCCAGAATAATCAAAGTAGTTTCAACCGCCGATGGTGAGAGTACGATTGATTTTAAAAATCATCCTGAGTTTTTTGAACAAATTACGGATAATACCAACTACATTATCCATCCTGACGAACTGATGGCAGAAAATTTTGTAATTGCTATTCAGTCTTTAAACAATGTAGCTGTATTAGATAATTTGTCTGATTCAGGAAAAGAATTGATTAAAAAAGTGATTGAAACTCTTAGTGATTGATCTTTTAAAGCATTTAAAATTCGTTTACGTCTTTTACAAATTTTTACTCGAACCTCTCGTTTAATCGATGAGATAACACCGATAATCTTATTCGGAATATTTATCTTCCTAAAAAATTATCTTGCAATTAAAGGCTTTCATAATTATGAAGGATTTAAGCAAAATTGATGAATTATTTCAAAAAAGCATATCACTTAATTTTTAAAAAACATTTCCGAAAAACGCTTTTTGTTTTTGGAATGTTAGGACTGGCCTATTGGTTTTGTTTGCCTTCGCCACTTTTTGAAGACCCAACTTCAATGGTTTTGGAAGATGATAATGCGAATTTGCTTGGAGCACGAATTGCGTCGGATGGTCAGTGGCGTTTTCCTTACAATGGCAGTGTCCCTGAAAAGTTTCGAAAAGCAATCATTGAATTCGAAGATCGCAGATTCAATTCGCACTTTGGCGTTGATCCGATCGGAATTGGCCGGGCAATCCAACAAAATATCAAAGCCGGAAAAATTGTCAGTGGTGGCAGCACGCTGACCATGCAGGTTATCAGGCTTTCACGAAAAGGGAAACCACGATCTGTATTTCAAAAAATAATTGAAATCATCCAAGCCACTCGTCTTGAAATTACATACTCAAAAGATGAAATCCTGGCTTTTTATGCTTCAAATGCTCCCTTTGGTGGCAATGTAGTTGGTATTGACGCTGCATCGTGGCGATATTTTGGAAAAAGCCCTCAATTGCTTTCCTGGGCAGAAGCAGCAACTTTAGCAGTTTTGCCAAACAGTCCTTCGTTAATTCATCCGGGGCGCAATCGCGAAACATTGTTAGAAAAACGCAATCGTTTGCTCAATCGCTTACTTAAAAAAGGAGACATCGACAGCCTGACTTGTGAATTGGCAATGGAAGAAGATCTTCCTGAAAAACCTTTGCCTTTGCCTCAATTGGCTCCCCATCTCCTGGACCGTGCTTTTGCTGAAAATTTCAAAGGCAAAAAGGATCAACGCACTCTTTTTTGCTCAACAATAAACTTAGCATTGCAAAAACACGTTAATCGCATTCTCGCAAATCATCACCAGCGATTAAAAGATAATTTGATCAATAATGTCGCTGCAATAGTCGTAGAGGTTGAAACCGGTAATGTAATCGCTTACACGGGAAATATTCAATCCGGAGCAGAGCACAATGAATCTGTTGATGTAATTAAGGCTGCACGAAGTACCGGAAGCATTTTAAAACCTTTTTTGTACGCTATGATGCTGAATGAAGGAAAAATTCTGCCAGGTAGTCTTATTTCTGATATCCCAACACGGATGAACGGTTACAATCCGAAGAATTTTCATGAAACATATGATGGTGCCGTTCCTGCTAGAAAGGCCTTGATCAGATCTTTGAATGTCCCGATGGTACATATGCTTTCAGATTATGGCTTGCAAAAATTTCATTTTGGCTTGCAAAAACTTGGATTTACAACAATCACCAAACCTGCAAACCATTATGGTTTGACTTTAATACTTGGAGGTGCTGAAGCAAAACTTTGGGACATTACAAATGCTTTTGTGGGAATGGCTCGAACGCTAAACCATTTTCATGAAAATGATGGCCAATATGGCTCGGATGAATTCAGGCCCTTGAATTTCAATTTTGATAAAAATACTTTAAGTCCTGAAAAAAAATTACTTAACGAAGCGCCAATTTTGTCAGCCAGTTCAATATGGCAAACCTTTAACGCCATGCAGGACTTGGAAAGACCAGATGCTGAAGGCAACTGGCAGCAATTTCAATCAAGTTCGAGGATAGCCTGGAAAACCGGTACCAGCTATGGTTTTCGGGATGCCTGGGCAGTTGGCGTAACACCAAAATACGCAGTTGGGGTTTGGGTCGGAAATGCTGATGGTGAAGGTCGTCCTGGTTTGGTTGGAGTGGTTGCAGCGGCTCCTGTTTTGTTCGATATTTTTAATGAACTTGATTCGCCTGATTGGTTTGATCAGCCTTTGGATGAAATGGTCAAAATTCCTGTTTGCAAAAAAAGTGGTTACAGAGCTTTGGGTATTTGCGAAACGGACAGCATTTGGATTTCTAAAAACGGTTTAAACGCTCCACCTTGCCCTTTTCATAAAATCGTTCATCTTGATGCTTCAATGACACGGCAAGTTAATATTGATTGCGAAAGTCCGTCAAATATGGTTCACGAGCCTTGGTTTGTCCTTCCTCCTGTTGTAGAATTCTATTATAAAGTCAGTAATCCAAACTATAAAACAATTCCTCCAATTCGGGAAGATTGTAAATCACTTGATTTAACCAACAATCCAATGCAACTTATCTATCCCAAAGAAACGACCAAAATATACGTTCCGGTCGATTTGAATGGAAAACTCAGTCGTACTGTTTTCAAAGTTGCTCACCGAAAACCTGAAACCACAATACACTGGCATCTCGACAATGAATTTATCGGCAGCACGGTGCAATTCCACCACTTCGAATTTCAACCAAGTCCGGGACAACACCAACTCATTCTTGTTGATAATAATGGATTTAGATTACAGCAAAGTTTTGAGATCATTGAGAAATAAATCATTATTTCAATTTATAACAACCAAATAATTACAGAAAGAAAGAATCGGAAATGTTTCTTAAAAAAAATCTCCTACATTCGGAGGCTATTGAATGTAGGAGAACTAAACATACTATGAGAAAACTACACGTATGCAATATAGAATGATTTTCTTTAATATAAAACTTACATTTATGAAAAGGGAACCTATCTATCGCGAGTGGTATGTCTTCATTAGAAAATGGTATTTAAAAAATATTAATATTAAGAATTGATTATCTCATAAAATTTTCGAATTCCTTTTTAAACTTTTACTAAGGAGCAGAAATTCAGCTAAAAACTAATTTTTGATAATACTTTTGGCTTGAAATACGAAGGAAAAAGAATTGAAGTTGGCAAAGATTTTGAATATATTAAAATAATTATAATTTGTTTTAAATCACTTGTGGGCAAAAAAAATCCCTACACCACAGAAGGGAGAAGGTGTAGGAAAATTAAACATACTATGAGAAAACTGTTTGCAAGTTAACATAGCACATAATTTCTTAAAAGATATATTTAGGGAGTGGTGCGAATTATCAGGCAAGTGGTTCAATCTCTTTAGAAAACGGTCTCTGGATTGAGGCGATTTTCAGCCAAAAAGGTAAATTTCAATAGAAAAAAGTAGTAGGAAAAAAATTTCCTGCACCTCAGGAGGGAGCAAGGTGCAGGAAGATTAAACAAACATACTATGAGAAAACTATCCTCAAGATATGTTGATTTTTTTAAATATTAAAATACTGTTTACGTAGTGGGGAGCTATTCATGTAAAGTGGATGATTTCGGCTAGATAACGGTACAATTTTCCTTTTATGGTTTCTGAATAATTTCTATCGGAACCTGAATTTCGACTCTGGTCCCTTTTGCCAGTTTTGTAGCCTTGTCTTTTAAATCTATTGTTTTTATAAAAACTCCGGTCTTACGAGATTTATTTAAAATTTCAAGTCGTTCTTTGGTAATCCTGGTTCCTTTTGACTCGTGAACCAAATTATACTGATCTAATTCCTGTAGTTCCCTGACTTTGTCGCGGCCAATTCCATTGTCTTCAATTACGCAGAGAATCGTATTTTCATCAAAAAGTTTAAACTCAACTTTTACAAATCCATTCTTTCTGGCTCGCAAGCCATGCTCAATTGCATTTTCAATAAAAGGTTGGATAATCATGGTTGGTATTCCCATGATATCCTCTTCAATTTCATCATCGACTTTAATCTTATAGCGAATATTATCTTCAAACCGAAGCTTTCGATTGATCAATAAATAATTTTCTAAAAACTCAACTTCCTTTTCCAAGCTGATAATTTCCATATCAGAATAATCCAGGCTTTGACGCATGAGCTTGGCAAATTTTGCAAGGTACTTTGCCGCATCAGTTACTTCGTTGGAAGTAATGAAATTTTGAATCGCATTTAATGCATTATACATAAAATGCGGGTTCATTTGCGAACGCAATGCTTTTAGCTGCAACCCGGTAGATTGATGCCTTAGCAGCTCGGCTTCTTGCTTCTTTTTCTCTGCTTCATACTTAATTTCAAGCTCTGTAACTCTCCTATGGTTAACTTCCTCAACATGCCGTTCCCTCATCTGGTCATGAAGCATCAGGTATTTATATGCTGACTCAAAATCTGACTGGTCGGCGTAAAAAGTTGCTATATCTTTACAAATCTTTGATAACTGTTTATAATCATTTTCCTTTTGAGCATATTCTAATGATTTTGCAAAATGTTTTTCTGCACGATTCTTTTTATTACGCACAACAAAAAGCTGCGCTTTCATACTTTCAATTATCGAAAAATTAGTGTAATCGTGGCGGGATTTGTCCATGTATAATCGTCTGGCCCGATTATACAACTGGAGGGCTGCATCATATTTATGCGTTTTGAAATAGCAATATCCTAAATTAGCATATGCTCCAGCGCGAGCATCCTGGCTCACGTCATCTTTTATTTTGATAGCTTTTTGAAAAAATTCAGCTGCCTTTTCATTATTTTGAACGGCCATATATCCGTTTCCTACATTGAGATAATGCCAGGACAGCCTGGTTCGCATCCCCATATCTTCGCACCATTTAACTACATTTTCGTAAGCTTTAACACTTTTAAGCACTTCATCGTTTCGTTCATAAACCCTTCCCAATCCACTGTGAATCAGTGTGCGGAAATAATAATCTTTTAAAGAGAGATTATTTAAACCATTAATGCGCTTTTCAGCTTCCAAAAGCAGTTCAATCGCTTTTGCATAATTAGAGTAGTGGAGATTGAGATATCCTTCCCGGCAAATCATCCTTGCTTCAAGCTGTGTATCAGGAAAGACTTCCAATAGTTTGGCAGCTTTATCCAAATAAGTAGTAGCTTGGTCCATTTTGTTGAGATTTATGCAAGTACCTGCATAATCTATATAGGCTTCTGCCTGCTGTCTCACATCACCTCGTTCGTCAAGTATTTCGAATGCTTGTTTAAAATGGATTTCTGCTAAAAGATAATTATACAGTTGATTTTCGATGATCGCAGTATTTAGATGATAGCTTAACCTAAAATCACGATTTTCCAATTCTTTTAAAATAAGGTCTTGCTCTCCAAGGTTTTTTTGTGCTTTCCGATAGTTTGTAAATGCATAATGGCTGGTCAATTGGTCAAGAAGGATAAGGCGTTGGTAAGGATCCTTCTGTCTATCCAGTTGAGCTTCAAGCCGTCTTAAGTTAGAAAATCTAGCAACGATAGGATTCATCGGATATTTTGTTATATAAAAAAAGGCTACATTTTAAGATAATGCAGCCCACAAGTAATATCGACAGATAATTCTTATTTCTTATTGTGGGACAATCCCACCGCAACCTCGGTTGCCTTGAGTAGTTTGATGATTAGTGGTACCTCCGTAGATTTTGCCCATATCATCATTTTGGATAACTTGCTCTCGCAAGTCTATCATAAGATCTCTTAGACTTTTGTTTTTCTTGCTTCCCATAGCATTAGTTTATTCATTCATGGAAAAAAGATTATAAAGAACTGTTTGTTTATTTCATGTTAAATTTACAAACTTATTGCATTACTCCCAAATACTATTAAGTCTTTTTACATATATCATTGTTACAAAAATTAATAGTTCAACTTTATAAAACAAATATTTGTAACATATAAATATTTGTATTTCAATTAATTAATCAATTATTATTGCTTTAAAAAGTTAATCCTCTAAAACGAAGTTTTTTTTAAGCAATTTCAAAAACCAATGGCTTTTACAATCCTTCTTGCAATCGCCTCATTTGCTCCATAAATGCAGGTCTTCTTCTTCTTGAAACTTCAATTTTTTTATCATCATCCATTACAAGATAACCCCCATCTCCTTTCACAAACTTTCGCATGTAATTTAAATTGATAAGATGGCTTTTATGAACCCGATAAAAGTTAACCCCAGAAAGCAATTCTTCATAAGCTTTAATCGTCTTTGACGCTGTAATTTTATCACCATCTCTCAAATGGATGTGGGTATAATTGTCTTCCGCTTCACATCGAATTATATCTTTTATATTTATAAAATAAATACCATCTAAAGCAGAAATGCTCATTTTTTCAAAAGCATTAGGGTTGTTATATTGCTGGGAAAAAACATTCAATCGTTTTTTAATTTTATTGTTTTTTCCAGGAGTGATGCGGCTCACAGCCTCTTTCAATTCATCAGGATCAATAGGTTTGACAATATATCCGATTGAACTGTACTGGCAAGCTTTTATCGCATAGTTTTCAAAAGCAGTGACAAATATGATATCAAAATCAATTTTATCAGCGAAATCATTTAACATATTAAAAACCAAACCATCGGGTAAACTTATGTCCAGGAAAGCAACATCAGGCTTTAAAGACGGGTCTTTCAAAATTTGAACACCTTCTTTTATATTTCTTGCATCAGCTATAACTTCAACTTCTTCACAATATTTGGAAAGTAAATTTTTAAGATTTTTGAGACCACTGATCTCATCTTCAATTATTATTGCTTTGATCATCCTCCTGAAATTTTAAATATAAATAGAATGTTTTCGACTGAGAGGCTAAATTACCAAAAAAGTGACATTAAAGAAAGTACTGATATCAAAAAACAACTCATAAAAAGAAATTTATTTAATAAAGGTTAATCGTCTAATATTAAGTACTCCTAAAATTTCCAATTGCCTTTTAAAAAGCTTTAAACCCGATATTTATTTAATTTTGTCCAAATATTCAAATTAATGGAGAAAAATACGAATCCTTTTAAAGAAAAGATTTATAACATAATATTTAAAGTTGATACTCCTGCCGGAAAAACTTTTGATATTGCGCTGCTCATTGCGATCCTTGCGAGTGTACTGGTTGTGATGTTTGAAAGTATTCCAAAACTTTCAACCAGGTATCACAGCATATTCTACACCCTTGAATGGATTTTTACTATTTTTTTTACTATTGAATATGCATTAAGGATATATTGTGTTAAAGAACCCAGGCGGTACATTTTCAGTTTTTATGGAATAATTGATCTGCTTGCCATTTTGCCAACCTATTTGAGTCTGATTATTGCCAATACTCATTATCTTTTGATCATAAGAGCATTGCGATTACTTCG
Organism: Saprospiraceae bacterium; assembly: GCA_965220465.1. Lineage (GTDB taxonomy): Bacteria > Bacteroidota > Bacteroidia > Chitinophagales > Saprospiraceae > JAHDHW01. The sequence goes on from CBDCPZ010000021.1 coordinate 466,383, forward strand.
TGTTTTTCGGGTTTTTAAGCTTGGGCAATTCATGAAGGAAAGTGCTGTAATTATTAAAGCATTACAAGCCAGCAGTAGAAGAATTCTTGTGTTTCTGTTTTTCATTTTGCTTTTAGTTACCATTTTTGGGTCCTTCATGTACCTTATTGAAGGAGGTGCTAATAATCGATTTGACAGTATTCCGAGGTCTATCTACTGGGCTATTGTTACGCTCACGACAGTAGGCTATGGTGATATTGCTCCAATTACAACTTTTGGCCAGTTACTGGCTTCAATTGTCATGATACTGGGTTATGCAGTCATTGCTGTACCAACGGGTATTGTATCTTCAGAAATGATAAAAGCTAGTAAAGAAATGAAGGAAAAGAAAATTCATAAATGTGAAAAATGCGGTAAATCTGAACACGATAATGATGCTACTTTTTGCAAATATTGTGGTGAAGCTTTAGAAAAAGTAAAATAGAAACAATTTTTCAAACTCCTTTCCTTACCTCTTTACCCTTTAACAATTGTCGTTGCAAATAATCTTCGAACACTATAACGTCCACTCCCATTAATAACTATCAGAAGAAGGGCCCCAATAATAGCAATGTTCTTCATGAATTCTATAGATTCTTGCCTTTGAGTGACATCAGGATCACTCCACCAGGTATGTGTAATAAAAGTTACCGGAATCCAATAAATCAATAAAAGACTTGCTCCAAAACCAGATCGGTAGCCAATCAGAACCAATACTCCTCCTAAAATCAAAAGGAAAATCGCCATACTCAAAAGCATATCCTGTTGCCAGGTGATTCCATGTTGCGTCATGGCATCTTTCGTACTTTTAAAAAAAACAATGGAATCGTAAGCCTCAAAAAGGAAAATCAAGGATATAAAAATCCTTGCTATTAAATCAATGGTATCTTTCATAAATTATAAGTCTCCTCTATAGTAAAAAAACGAACAAATGTAATCAAATAATGGTTGATAAAAACAGTCTTTTCTATTTTTCCAAATATCGTTTTACGGCTGTTGCGACATTCTGGCCATCCATTGCTGCAGAAATTATACCTCCGGCATATCCTGCTCCTTCTCCGCATGGAAACAATGCTTCTGCGCCTTCATGCATAAGAGTCTCTTTATTTCTTGGTATCCGAATCGGAGAGCTTGTTCGGCTTTCTGTACCAATCATATTTGCTTCTTCAGTAAAATAACCTTTCATCTTTTGGCCAAATTCAATGACGCCTTTAGAAAGTTTAGAATAAATGCTTTTTGGAAGTAATTCGTGCAAAGGAGCTGAATGGAGGCCGGGAATATAACTGGAATCTGGTAAATCATTCGAACCCTTGCCTTTAACGAAGTCGGTCATGCGCTGCGCAGGGGCATTTTGACTTCCATCTCCGCTGGCAAACATCGTTTGCTCTACCATTTTCTGGAACTCCAATCCTGCAAATACTCCATGCTTTTTAAAAGGAATTAAATCCTCCAATTCAACACTTACTACCGTACCACTATTCGAAAAAGGAGAATCACGGCGAGATAAAGACATCCCGTTCACTACAATCTCTCCAGGAGCCGTTGAAGCAGGCACAACTAGCCCTCCAGGACACATACAAAAAGAAAATACACCGCGTCCTTCAACCTGACAGGCCAAACGGTAACTTGAAGCTGGCAAATGTTCTTCACGAGGAGTTTGGCCATATTGGATTTTATCGATAAGCAATTGAGAATGCTCTACTCTCACCCCTAAAGCGAAAGGTTTAGCTTCGATTTTTATACCCTTCTGATCCAGTAAATAATAAATATCACGTGCTGAATGCCCTGTAGCTAAAACAACAGCTTCACCAAAGAATTCTTCAGAATTGTTGACAACCACACCTTTTACCTTTCCTTGATGATAAATTAAATCCGAGATATGTGCCTCAAAGTTTATTTCTCCACCATACAATTCAATTGTTTTACGAATATTAGCTACTATATTGGGAAGTTTGTTAGAACCAATATGAGGGTGAGCATCAATCATTATATCAGAATCAGCTCCATGCTCCACAAATAATCGAAGTGTTTTATAAATGTCTCCTCTTTTGTGAGAACGAGTGTACAACTTTCCATCAGAATAAGTGCCGGCACCTCCTTCTCCAAAGCAATAATTTGAATGAGGATTTACTTCGCCAAATTGCTGAATAGAACGCAAATCCGGCTTCAATCCTAGTTCTATTAATTCCAGCGCTGCAAAATAGCCAGCTGGTCCTGCTCCGACAATTATTACTCTTTGCTTATCATGTACTGGTTTGAATTTGTCTAAAATTAAAGGCTCTGCTTCAAATTCCTCATTGGTACTGATTTCAATGCGGAGTTGTACCAATACCTGTTTTTTCCTGGCATCAATTGACCTTTTTAAAATTCGCCAGTATTTAAGATGATTTAAAGGGATTTTGGCCTTATCTGCTACTTTCTGCTGAATGACGGACTCATTTACAGCATCACTTGGTGAGAGTTTTATTTCTATAATATTCAACATGGCTTAGTGCAAAGGTATACAACAGAAGTCAAAAAAAGCACCTTGGTGAAACCGAGATGCTTTTTTAAAAGTTCTATTTATTTTTATTCATTGGAAGAGGTTTCAGAGGCTCTTACTCGAACCAGGTTAACCGGATCATCAATATTAAAATCGTCCGGCACAAATATTTTCACTTTTATAAATTCATAACATTCTTTGCCTGTTTCTTTATTTTTAATCGATGCCCTTTTCGAATCAAACGAAAATATAGATGCTTTGGTACTATTTATTTCAGCAACAATTTCATACCGCTTCTTTTCTTCAATTAAAAATTTAAAAGTTCCGGCTGTAGTATTATAGATTTCAATTTTAGTTTCAGTCAAAATATTATTTCCGGCCCATTTTTCTAACTCATATTCTCCAACAATGCCAATGGTTAAGTTTTCAACACTATCTATTTCAAAAGTTTGGTGGAGTACTTTTGTAAGTTGAGCATTAACTATATTAGTCCAGAAAATAAAGAAGAAGAAAATTGAAAAAAATCGCATAAGTAGTTTTGTTTACTTTGTCAAATCAACAAAATCGAATCAAAGATATTGCCGTAACAGTTAAATAAATAATTTAGGTAAGACAATTAAATATACTTTAACGATTAGCAAAAAAATAAAAGGGTATAACCAGTGGGAAAGTTATACCCTTTTAAGAAGAAGGAAAGTATAATAATGTTAAAGTGAAGAAGACTCAGTTTGAGGAGTTGTTGATTCAGCATCAGTTGATGCTTCGCCAGCCATCCTTACGATAACATTTTCAGGTGCATACACGACGTATGTAATATTTTCAACCAAATCTTGGCCACTAACTTTCATTTCTTTCTTTGTACCCGGAGCAAAAATTTGAAAATCTTCATCGTTTACTTTGGAATAAAGATTATACCGCCCGGTTCTTACAAGTGACTTCAGCAAAGCGTCGTTGCCTTTTTCAATCATGACAGTCAATTGGACACGCATAATTGAATTTTTCCATTCTCTAACCTCCACATCACCATCTAAATCCAGTACGACTTCTTGCATTCCCTTCAAATTGAACGACTTTACTAAAGTCTTTTCAGACTGTGATGTTGCAATTGTAATTGCAAAAATTAAAGTAAATATTGTTAAAAATGCTTTTAAGGAATTCATATCGATCTCCTTTTGTTATTTATGATTAATATAAAATTTTTTTCTGTCAAATCCAAGTAACCAAGAAATTAAATTTCGATTAAGTTAAGCATTGCCTAATCTTTAATATCTTTTCCAATAACCCTTCCAATTTGTCCAATTGAAGCATATTTGCGCCATCGGATTTTGCCACTGCAGGATTTGGATGTGTTTCAATAAATAAACCATCCACACCGACTGCTACACCTGCTTTTGCGATTGTTTCGATCAGCTCCGGCCGCCCACCTGTTACGCCACTATTTTGATTAGGCTGTTGTAAAGAATGCGTGCAATCAAGAATAACTTTTGCTCCCAAAGCCTGCATTTCAGGTATCCCCCGAAAATCAACAACTAAATCTTGATATCCAAAAGTTGTGCCTCGCTCCGTTAACAGCACTTTATCATTTCCGGACTGAACCACTTTATCTATTGCAAATTGCATAGCTTGTGGGCTCAAAAACTGCCCCTTTTTTATGTTGACCACTTTTCCTGTGTTTGCGGCTGCAATCAACAAACTCGTTTGCCTGCATAGGAAGGCTGGAATTTGTAAAATATCAACATATTTGCCAGCTAAAGCCGCCTCTTCTTCTGTATGAACATCCGTCGTAACAGGGATATCAAAATGATCTCCTATTTTTCTGAGTATATCTAGTGCTTTTTCATCTCCAATCCCTGTAAAAGAATCAAGCCTTGAACGGTTCGCTTTTTTATATGATCCTTTAAAAATATAGGGAATGAGAAGTCTTGCACATATATTCGAAACTTTTTCAGCAATCTCAAAAGCCATTTCCTCCCCTTCAATGGCACATGGACCTGCAATTAGGAAGAAATTATTTTCTTCCAGATATTTAATTTTTGGAATTTGCTCTAGCATGTTCTTAATTGGCTTGTGCTCTATTTGACTACGAAAAAACAAATAAGTTTAAATCATCAATTGAAAAGATAAATATCCATTAAAAAATGTGAAGTTTTTTGATCTATCAGTTTCAAAGATGAATTGATACAAAATTACTTTAAATATTTCGGCTTTTCAATTATTTTAGAATAATATTTTGTTAAAAGAACAATAACAAATTGTTAAAAGAATATAATTTTATAAAACAACTAAATACAATCTATAATTCCATGGAACATATTTCTCATAAATTTATAGTTGTTTAATTTCCTTTATTCAGAATCTAATTTATTTGGTTCCTGTTTTTATTTTTGAAAGGGTCCTTAAAGCCATAAAAAAACCCAAATACTGATGAAGTATCTGGGTCTTTATCCATAGATTATTTTAATTTATTCTAGTATCCAAGCATGGCGATCAAATTTTTCACGTACAATATTCAACATGGTTTTGATTTCGGATTCTTGATCATAACCAAATTGTACACCTACTCTGGTTAACGATCCTTTTTTATCCTGAAAGGCATCATATCCAAAATCATAAATATCTTTTACTCTTTTTTCAACACCTGCTTTTTGGCTAAAAACGCCAACAATAATCACACACTCTTTTTGTGGTTTTAAAATGGTCGCACTCTCCGTATCAATTTGAGGCGTATCATTAGGTTCCGCCATTACCTCATTATCAAATTGCCCATTTTGAGAAACACCTTCAAAAAAGGATAAATTATCAATTGATGGTTTTTTATTAATCCGGTTTTCATTAACCGGCACTTTTTGAACATGCTGACTAATCGATTTTTCAATGACCTGCTTTTTGTAAACCCCAATTGCAATGAAAGTCAAGACAAGGCCAAAAAACAAAGGTAAAAAGACACTTGCTATTTTTCTGGTAAAAGACTTATTGATGCCAAAGCTTCGATTATCCGAAACTAGCTTAACCGGTTTGTTTTTCTTTATCGTAGGAGCTTCCTGCGAACGGAGGATCGGATAAAACTGTAAAGTCGGAAGGCCAAAAGCATCGGTGTTAAAATTAGTTGCATCCTGTAAAAAGCGAAGATTATTTTCATAATCTTTGTACAATCGGCCTATCTGAGGCAAAATCACAATCTCTTTATTATTTAGTTTTTCTTTTGTTTGTAAAACAAACTGACTAATTAAATCCACTGACTTTTTGAGTGAAATATTATTCTTCCGTTTGATATAATCAACAAGGAGACCATCATTGATAGACAGATTTTCGTTGAAGGTTAACTTCTTAGAGGGAGGATGAATTTGGCCCTGAACATGATCCGTTGTAGCAGGTTGGTAATTAGCGATTATACCTCCTAATTCCGGTATAATAACGATGTCATGATCGTAAAGCATTTCACTAATATGGCTGGCAATATCAATACCCATCAAAACTTCTTTTTTATCGTCTTTCGTGTCAAAATAAACTAGTCTTCAAAGTTAATATAATTTTTACTAATACGAAAGGACGATGATTATGTAATTTGACTTTCGGGTATTCTCTTTCTAATCTTTAAAACGTTTTTCTAACAAAATGTTGTCTTTCCACACTCCATTTAATTGCCCGATTCTTTCACGAATCCCAACAATCCTGAACCCGTTTTGAAGATGCAATTTTAAACTGGCTTCGTTTTCAGAAAAAATATTGGATTGTAATGTCCAGATTACTTCTTTTTTTGATTGTTCGATCAAAAGCTTCATCAATCTATTTCCAATTCCCTGACCCCTATATTCTTCGGAAATATAAATACTCACTTCTGCAACACCACGATAAACTTCTCTTTTCGATACAGGCGACAAAGCCACCCAACCCTCTATTTGATCATTCAAAACAGCTACGAAGCGGCAAAACGGTAAATTCTTTTCATTCCAAGCTTCCCAATCAGGAGCCATCATTTCGAAGGTTGCCAGTTGCGTCCGGATTCCTTCTTCATAAATTCGTTTCACCGCTTCGTAATCTGCTTTTATCAGTGGTCTTAAAATCACTAGCAGCAGGCTTTTACAACTTGCTTCAAATCTTTTACATTTTCCAAAATTCTTGGCTTACAAGCCGTTAGCTGAACATACATTTTTAAAACGATTTTGTCATCCTGAATTTCTACATTTTCAACGCTGTAATTTGAAGTGCGCAAATCTCCTCTGCCATATTCAAAAAATATTTCGGTATCTCGGCGAAGTGGTTTTACACCATCTACTAATTTCATAATTTTCAGTGCTTTGTGAGCTTCCATATTTTTATCTTTTTTTTCCTTTTCACTTACCCATAATTGTACGATAGTTTGGTTTTCTTCGTGTGCAAATCCACCACAATCAACTGATTCAAAATGTACATTTTTGACTTCCGTGATGTGATACGCTTTCGGTATAAACTGGTTTTCAGCATATTCAAAAACCAATTCTTTTCCGTGATTTGAAGTTAATAAATCCATGAATTCTTTTGTAAGCATAATGATAAAATTTTGTTTTTAAGAAAATATATTAATCGCAATATTACGATAAATCAAAGCAAAAAAAATCAACAGCAACTATCCAGATCTTTGAAAAAATCATTCATCACAACCTTTGCATCCTTCCAGGCTTTTGGGTTGATACAATAACAAACACTGGTCCCTGCAATATTCCCGTGGATGATTCCGGCGTTTTTCAATTCTTTTAAATGCTGGGAAATTGTGGACTGCGAAAGCGGAAATTTATCAACCAAATCACCGCAAACACAAGCTTCGGTTTTAAGCAAATATTCGAGGATAGCAACTCGTGCAGGATGTGACAAAGCTTTTGCTAATTTGGCAATATGATTTTGAGAAGCCGTGAACAATTCTTTTTTCGAAACGCCCATGAATATTTATTTAATCGTAAAAATGCGATTAATATTTTTAAAAAGCAAGTTCATTGAAAAATTTATAGAAAAACTTTTTGATTAGCCCACTTGAGGAGCGAGTTTAACTTTGTGAAAAATGATATGTTTACACTAATAAAAATTATTTGATAGATCATCTGACAAATAATTCTTATTAGTGTACTTTTACCCTTTTTTTTAATTACAGTTTACTATACCGGAGATGCTGTGGGATGGTCCTGTACCACTTACAATATCTGGAATAGTTTTCATAGTTGCGTTAAAAGAGAAAACAGAACCGTTCCATGAGCCAGATCCACTCACAGCAACATAAGAGTCCGTGCTATTTGTAAGTTGTAAAGCCGGGCATGTGGAGCAAGCCGATGTATAATAAGCATCAGTAAAAGTAAAACTGCCACTTGTGCCAACCACTGAAGCAATAACTATGTCTCCACCAGCACCATCAATAGAAACAGTTCCTCCATTGGTAGTTGGTGCACAGCCACAAAGACCGCTTTGTGTGCCGGTTAGTGCGAAGTTGTAGTTGCCTTCACATGGACCCGGAGGGCAAGGTGGGTTGATTAGACTAGCACAGCTCGGCTCATCACAATTGCCACATATCAATGCAACATCCCGGATATTTGCTTTTGATATTTTACCATCAGCTGTGATGGCAAATTCGTAACATTTGATATCGTGGCAAACTTGGGAAAGATTGGCACATGTACTTGCGCTGACCGAAAAAGGCACATTAAGCGTCCCGCTTGTATTGCCTTGAGCGCCATTTATAGGGGTAACATTAATAAGTCCTGAATTGCCAAAACGCATCCCTCCTGCTACTACGTTACCATTTGGTGCATTAAAATTGATCTGCCCGTTAATTGTTCCACCAGGAGTAATGGGCATAGTACCTGTGCTGGTGCCTATTGTCACCGAATTATCAACTTCCACGTCGTCAGGGTTGATGGTGTAGGAACCTGCAGGGAGAGAAAGATTATCATTTAAAGTCGAAACTGGGTCGCCATCCTGCATTGATTCTTTTTTACAAGTAGAAACAAATACAAGAAGTACTAGTATGAAGGGTAGGTGTCTTTTTTTCATTTTTCTGATTTTTTGGTCAAACAATTTATTTTATATGTTCCACTCATAACAGAACATCCAACAAAATAATAATTTTTAAATATACTATGGAATTATTTGATAATAATCGTAAGGCTTAATTCCTTTCGATTCTTTGTTTAGAGTGTACAAATTCACTAATTGGATGAGCAATAAAAGATTCTTTAAGATTTAAGATCCTTTAAGATTTGTAATAATATTTGACTTGAAAAAATATAAAGTATGCAGAGAATCTACACTTGATGGACTAAGGAGTTTTATTGTACCAAATTCAGTTTAAAAGAAATATTCGAGGATTGGTTTTTGGGCAGGAGTTGACAATGTTTTGTCTAATTTTGCACATTTTTTTTACTTACTGCAAACATTTTTTTACATAATATCGATAAATCGGTAATTTTAATGGAAACCAAAAATAAAGCTATCCCGCTTGAGGAGCGAGCTTAACCTCAAGGCCATCTATTTCATCAGACAGTTTGATTTGGCAACCAAGCCTGCTATTTCCTTCAACAAAAAAAGCCTGATCCAACATATCTTCTTCCGCCTCGGTTGGAGGTTTTAATTCGTGATCACTGTTGACATACACGTGACAAGTCGAACAAAGCGCCATGCCTCCGCAGATGCCTTCAACGGGAAGTTCATAAGCCTTGCAAATTTCCATCAAATTCAAATTCATATCTGTGGGAGCCTCAAGTTCATGCACTTTATCTTCCCGATCAATAACTTTTATTTTAATCATTTAGCTATTCGTGATTATCGGGTTGTTTGCTCTGGTTTTCTGAAAAACCTTCAACGCCGGTAACTGTAGTATATTTAAAAGAAATTTTCTTATCAGGGTTGATTACTTTAAAGGCAGACTGAGCCATCAGGGTAGCTTCATGGAAACCACAAAGGATCAATTTTAATTTCCCGGGATAAGTATTGATATCGCCGATCGCGTATATACCCGGCACATTCGTGCTGTAATCGAGCGTGTTCACTTCAATTGCATTTTTGTCGATATTGAGTCCCCAACCTGAGATTGGTCCCAATTTAGGCGATAATCCAAATAAGGGAATGAAATGGTCTGTTTCCATTTTCAATTCTCCTTCTTTGTCGTGCTTAACTACTATTTCACTCAATTTTCCATTTCCATTGAGTCCGACAATTTGTGATTCGGTCAACAGCTTGATTTTTCCTTCAAGGCTCAACATTTTTACTTTTTCAACAGAATCAAGTGCTCCTCTAAATTGCGTCCGCCGATGTACCAAAGTCAATTCATCAACAATATCTGCCAAAAAAATAGTCCAATCCAAAGCAGAGTCGCCTCCTCCGGCAATGACAACTTTTTTACCGCGATAAATCTCGGGGTCTTTGATAATGTATTCAACGCCTTTGTCTTCAAATTCATTAATATTTGAAATAGGAGGTTTTCGTGGTTCAAAACAACCAAGGCCGCCGGCAATTGCAATGACGGGAGCCTGAAGTTTGGTTCCACGGCTGGTTGTTACCTGAAACGTCTTTTCCTTCGTTGGTTGGACTGTTTCGACTCTTTCGCCCAGTGTAAAACCAGGATTAAAAGGTTCGATTTGTTTCATGAGGTTTTTGACCAAATCACCGGCAAGAATCTCAGGAAAACCCGGAATATCATAAATCGGCTTTTTAGGATAGATCTCAGTGAGTTGCCCTCCAGGCTGTGGAAGAGAGTCAATTAAATGGCAATGCATTTTCAACAATCCAGCCTCAAAAACCGTAAATAAACCAACTGGTCCCGCGCCAACAATTATTATATCCGTTTTAATCATTTGTATTACTTTTTTCAAAAGAAATGCAAAGATAGTAACAATCCCTAACTAGCATTGTTTATCCACTTATTTTCCTTTAAAATCCGGAGTACGCCTTTCTACAAAAGCTGTGGCTCCCTCTTTGAAATCTTTTGTGCCGGTCAATCCTCCAAACTTGTCTATTTCAAAATCAAATCCATCAACATCTTTATCAAAATATGCATTTACACTTTCAATAACTTTTGCAATGGCAAGTGGTGCTTTTGTTGCAATTTTTTCAATCAACTCAACAGCCTTTGCCACCTCTTCTCCCTGTGGAACCACGTAGTTCACCAATCCCAATCGATGAGCTTCTTCAGCACCGATCATATCTCCCGTCATTAAAAGCTCGGTAGCTTTTCCTTTTCCAATCAATTGAATCAAACGCTGTGTTCCACCATATCCGGGAATAATTCCCAGATTTACTTCCGGCTGTCCAAAACGAGCCTTTTCACCAGCAATCCGGATATGGCAAGCCATAGCCAATTCACAACCACCGCCCAACGCAAACCCATTGACAGCGGCAATTACCGGTTTTGGGAAACGTTCTATAAAATAGAAAACCTCTTGCCCAAACCTTGAAAGTTCAGCGCCTTTATCAACATCAAGGCCTAAAAATTCTTTGATATCGGCACCTGCGATAAAAGCCTTTTCTCCGGCACCTGTGATAATAATTCCACGCGCTTTATCATTTTTCGGGGCAGATTCATAAAAGAAATGATGCAACTCGGTCATTGTTCGACCGTTAAGCGCATTCATTGCTTTTTCCCGATTGATGGTAAGGAAAAGAATATTGTCTTTAAAATCTACTTTGATATTTTCGTAAGTCATGAATTTTAATATTAAGGAACAAAAAATAATAGCGCGAAAATAAAGATTTATTAGAACAGCCTATTGAAAATCAGCGTTTTTTCTTTCTATTGTAAAAATGGTCAGGCCTGCCAATGGTTTTGAATGATTCGGAAATAACAAACTCACCAAATAACCAATTACCAGACATGATATAAAACCTGTTGCGGTAAAAAGCAGAAAATGAACAGGTTGATGATTTGCCACCATAAATTGAATCACTGCGCTGCTAAAAAGTCCAACCAAAGCGCCAATTCCGTTTGCACGGGTACTGATAATTCCCAGTAAAAATACACCTCCTAAACCACCTGTAATCAATCCAACAATTTTGATAAACTCATCCCAAATGGATTTTACGTCCATCGTGGCAAACAACAAAGCAAACGAAATTCCGGCAACGCCTATGATCAAAGTTGAAGTTCGACCAACCACTAAATCATTGCCTTTCCAATTAAAAAGCTGGTGAAAATCAACGGTGTAAGCGGTCGCTGCTGAATTCATACTACTGCTCAAGCTGGACATGGCTGCCGCAAAAATACCGGCGATCAGCAAACCGTTTACACCGTCGGGCAATTGAGAAAAAATGTACCACGGAAAAATGGCGTCGGTGGCCTGCATAGCTGGCAACAATTCAGAAGGATTTGCTTTGTAAAATGTATACAAAGCCGTTCCTACAAAAAAGTAAATCCAACCGATGGAAAGGCTCACCAGCGTTGAAGTCCAGATGCTTTTTTTTGCTCCTTGTACATCTTTTGTGGTTAAATATCGCTGAACCATAGACTGATCTGAGCTGTAAACGATCAGTTGAGAAAAGAATCCACTCATCACAACCACCCAAAAGGTAGGTTGTTTGAAATCAAGCGCCATATTCAACATCTCAAATTTCTTATTTTCTCTTCCAACATCAATGATTTCTTTTACACCACCTTCAAGGCTAAAGCTGATCAAAATTAAACAAAGGATAATTCCTCCAATCAATATAACAACCTGCAAAACATCCGTCCAGATTACCGCTTCAATTCCGCCCATAATGGTATAAACCAAGCTGATTACCCCCATTAAAACGATACAAAAAATAATGTCTATTCCTGTAGCAACGTTTAGTGCGATAGCTGGTAAATAAAGCACTATTCCGATTCGCCCGAGTTGAAAAATGATGAAAGAAAGACTACCAATCAATCTCGTTGCAAGATTGAATCTTTTTTCCAAATATTCATAAGCCGTGGTAATATCCAGTTTTCTGTAAAAAGGAATAAAAAGCCAGCAAACGATAACCGGAATCAGGATCTGCGGCAATTTCGTCATAAAATACGCCCAATCCGTAGCATAGGTTTTGGCAGGAACCGCCATAAAACTGATCGCGCTCAAACCAGTTCCGTAGAGACTCAGGCCAGCTGCCCACCAAGGAATTTTCTTCCCTCCTTTGAAATAATCATCCGAATTTTTCTGCTTCCTAGAAAAGTAGAATCCTAATAGAATCAATAGAACAAAATATAAAACCAGCACCAAAATATTGAGGAATCCATATTTTTGTTTTTCACTTGAAAAAGAGATTTCATATAAACTGAGACCAGCTTTTTCGTCTTTCGAAAAAGCAAGAATGGAATTACCGTTTTTAAAAAAATGAAGCGGTCCAATACCGTTTGGAAAGTTTCCAATATTTTCCCAGGTGTCTGTAATCGTGTGATATAAATAACTTTTTCGGGCAGATCGATCAAAGAAAAGAATATCCGTTGCGCCAATAGAAATCAACGTATTTTGTTTTGTATTGAATGAAACCTCGTTTAGTTTTTTCCAGGAATTTATTTTTGGATTAAACTGATAACTATCCTTTCCACCAAAAAAATACAAACAATTATCAAGACCATTGCTTTGGCAAGCCATTATAGAAAAAACTTCGGCTGGCCGGTCTTCTGAAATTAATTTTTCCCACTTCCGGTCTGATTCTGATTTTGAAAGATCAAGGACTAAAATTTCATTATAAATTTTGTCCGAATTCGTAGAATTCATTCCTCCAAAAAGATAAATTTTATTTCCCAAGACAGTGCCGCCAGAAAAGCCCATCGACTCTGTGGAAGGAAGCGTTTCAAATTCTACTTTTTGAGAAACCGTGTTCCATTTTATAATAAAAACTGATTCTTTAAACGATTCCTTCGAATTGTTTTTAGTAACCACACTCAAGCAAACCAATCCGTAATCTGTTTGAATTGTCGTGTTAAAATTGACAGGGCCAAATGGAATTTCAAAGTCTTGTTCCAGCTTTTCGTATGTTCCATTTCCATTTTGAAGAAAAACAAATACTTTATTATTCCATTGAATTTCAGCAGCTTGGAGTGTGTCACCCAATGAACTATTGCTTCCTCCAGCTATGAAAAGAGCGCCATTATGGCTGCCGAAAAAAGCGCCTCCAAGTTTATCTAACGGTAACTCATCTTTCGAAAAAGAATCAATCTTTTTCCAGTGAAGTTCATTCGCCGAATCAGAAAACTGGTTATTTTGACAAAGGCCAATTTGGTGGATATTAAAGAGATAAAGGAGGATAAGCGAGAATTTCTGCATGAGTCCATCAAAGGTAGAGAATTATCAATCTCTCAAAAGTAAAGTAATAGATCATTTACACTCCAATTCTGTATACTTTTTTATCAGAAACCAAATTTTTATTCTACAATCAGTTTTTTCACAGTTTTTGTGTCATCAAATTCTATTTCTAAAAAATAAATTCCTTTAACCAGAATTGGTAATTCAATTTGATCATTTTCAAAACCAGATTCGTAAACTTTCTTTCCAAAGAGATCAAAAAGAACAATATTTCTTATAGTTGACTCACAAAGCTTTTGTATTGAAAGTCTGGTTTTAACAGGATTTGGAAATATGCTTATTTCGTGGCATTCATTCAATTCATCTATTGAAACAACCTGATCAAAATCAACAACGTAAACCGCACCACTGATTTGGCCATTTGTATTATCACCAATAGCACCAATCACTAAATCGTTTTCGAAAAGAGCCAAAGAATATCCAAAGCGATCTTGTTCATCAATTTCATTTGGAACTAATTTAGCCTTCTCTTCCCATTCATCTTCATTCTTGTGATAAATATAAACCGATCCGCAGTTATAACCATTGTCGTCATCTTTAGATGCACCAACAACAATGAAGTCATTATTAATTAAAACACTATGTCCAAAAAAGTCGTCTTGTCCGCCATTGCTGGTATGGATTTTAGTTTCTTCCTCCCAGTTCTCTCCATCTCTTTTAAATAAGTAAACTGCCCCACTGCTTCCGCTACTTAACACACCATCTTCCATCCAAGCTCCAACAACGATGTAATCATTTTCAATAGCGACTGCGTTGCCAAACTGATCAAAAGTTCCACCATCACTTGCAACGAGCTTGACTTGCTGATCCCATATATTGCCATTTCGTTTGAAGACATATGCTGATCCGGCATTATCTCCTCCACTATTATCTTCCAAAGGAGCACCAACTACGATATAATCACCCTCAATAGCAACACTACTTCCAAAATCATCACCAATTGCCGCATCGGAAGAATTCAGTTTAGCAATTTCTTCCCAGGAATCTCCACTTTTTTGAAATACATAAGCAGAACCACTAAAATTTCCATTGTTTGCGTCTTGCCTTGCTCCAACGACCAAATATTCTTCAGACATAGAAACACTCCACCCAAACCTACCATTGAAAACTGCATCAGCAGGAGTAATTTTTGCCAATTTGCTCCAATTTGCTCCCTCCTTTTTAAAAAGATAAACTGCACCACTGAAAGCAGCTATTTCATTATCACCTTCTGATCCAACTATGATAAAGTTTTCTTTAACAGCTACTGCACAACCGAAATGATTAGTTGCAAAACTTGTGTCAGGGATCAATTTTGCATCAAAGACCCAAGTGTCTCCAGTTTTTGTATAAACGTAAACCGATCCACTATCTTCTCCGTTAGAATCATCTCGTTGAGCACCAATCACTAAATAATTTTCTGAAACATCAACACTATTTCCAAAACGAGCATACTCCATCCCATCTGGTGGTAGCAGTTTAATTTCCTGGCAGATGCTACTATAAACAAAAATAATTTGAAAAAACAGAACAAAACCTATAACAAGTAGAGGGGGTTCATTTTTAGTTAGAACTTTAAAATTTAATGACTTCCAGTTTTCAATGGATTGTATATTTGACATGAGCTTTATATTTGATAATTTTACTTGAATCTAAAAATAGATAAACTATTTTTATTTTTCTAAAATACATAAATCAACAAAGAACAATTATTGTAAGGTGAGTTATATTAAAAATTCAATTTGTTGCCATGTCCTTTTTTTCTTTTTGCTTTTTGGATGTTCCGACCAAAAGGAAAAAGATCCATTTACTGAAATCGTTACAAACGGAAATGCCGAAAATGCAATTGTCATGGGCAAAAAGTGGACGAAAGGAATGGGCTTTTTAGAGTGTTCAGGCAAAGGGGATAATTTTGACAACATGCTTTACAGTTCCTTCTATGTCAACGATCAGGATTTCCATATCAAAGCAAAACTGAGCCTTGAAAAGCTGGATGCAACCACTTCGATTTTTTGGTTTTTCAACAATCACTTTGGATTTGATTCAAGTAGTGAGAATCCGGATTTACAGAAAAGGCTATTTATTTATAGTCCAAAATTAGATTCTGTCATCTATCTGAAAAAAGCAGATAAATTTATCATTCCAAACGAACCCTTCACTTTCGAAGTCATTCGAAAAAACGCAATCGTTTCCTTTTTTATAAACAAAAACAAAATCGCCGAACAAGCCGCTGACAACTTCAGCCAACCGTTGAAAGGAGCCATCGGATTCCGTCCCTGGCGAAACACGATGAGGATTTATGATTGGTCGATCAGTGGTGATTTTTCAAATCTTCCAAACCCTGAATTTGTCTTCGAATCCGGTGAAGAAGGTTACGCTTGTTTCCGAATCCCGTCGATTGTTCAAACCAATGAAGGGACATTGCTTGCTTTTGCGGAAGGTCGAGAAGGCAATTGTCGTGACAATTATGATGTAAATATCGTCCTGAAAAGATCTTTTGATGGCGGAACAACCTGGGGACCGCTGCAACTTATTTGGGAAGACAGCTCAAATACCTGCTCCTACCCTGTCCCTATCGTGGATCGTGCAACAGGCAGAATCACTTTGTTTTCATCGTGGAGTTTGGGAGAAGATCACTGGGGGACTATTTTTAAGGGAGAAGGAAAAGACACGCGCAGGATTTTTATTTTTTATTCGGAAGATGATGGTAAATCGTGGACAGCTCCGAAGGAAATCACAAAGGCTATAAAGCTTCCTGATTGGGATTATTACGGAATCGGAACCGGCTCAGGAATGCAAATCAAAAAAGGAAAACACAAAGGCCGAATGATTGCAGCCGCTTATCATTCCAAATTCGATGGAAAGCCCATTTTCAGATCCCATTTGATTTATTCCGACGATGGCGGACTGAACTGGAAAATTGGCGGCATTTCTAAAGAAACAGAAACCAGTGAATGTGAAGTTGCCGAATTAGGCGATGGCTCGCTGATGCTAAACATGACTGTTCGGTCTCATCGGATCAAAGCCAGAAGCGTGGCTTACAGTTTTGACGGTGGATTAACGCTTGAAAATCAGCAACTTGATTCGATTTTGTATGGTCCGTTTTGCCAGGCGAGTTTGGATAGTTATGTTGATAAAAATGGTAAAACAATTATTCTTTTCTCAAACCCGCGTCATCGGTTTGCACGAGAAGATATGACCGTCCAATACAGCAAAGATGATGGAAAATCCTGGAGAATTGGATCGTTGCTTTTTGAAGGATACGTTGCTAATTCTGACCTGATTGTAATGAATGATGGGACTTTAGGATGTTTTTTCGAATGCGGAAAAGTATGGACTTATGATGGATTGGCTTTTAAAAAATTTGACTTGCCAGAGTGACTATTTTTAAAACTTACCTTTCAACCAAGCCAAACCGTTTTCAAATATTTCTTCAATATCTGAGGAGATTTTAAAGTATAAAACCAAAGGAACGTAAACTATAGTTATCATTGCGGAGCGAATAAGAATATCAAAAATCGGTTTTCCGGTCAACGGAATATAATATGCAAGCAAAAAAGTAATTCCCGCTATCGCTAAAATTTTAATCGTTCCAATGGAAAAAGGCTGCATGTCCAGTTTCCATTTTATATAAATGAATTTCACCAAATTGTACAAAGTAATCGAAGCTAGAGTCGCTAAAGCAGCGCCTGCGATCTGGAATTTTGGTATAAACACCAAATTGCAAATCACATTAAAAACGGCCAATAATAAAAGCGCATACAGTCGAAAGCGATAAAACTTCGAATAATCAATAATCTGATTGTTGATGCTCGTTCCCATATCGATAATTTTCGAAAAACCAATCAAAACGACCACCGCATAACCAGCCTGTAATTCTTCGCTGTTCGGCATGATTGAAAACAGATCTTTAGCGGAAGCAACAATCCCGACAAATAACAAAAGGCCAACAATCAAAAGATTGATGGACGAACGTTGATACAACATTTTGACATGAGCCAGATCATTGTCTTTGAAGGCTTCTGATAAAATAGGCGCCGTGATTTGGCCAATCGCGTTGGTTGGAATCGCGATCACACTTGCGATAAATAAAGCAATGGCAAATGTTCCGTTATTTTCAAAATCAAGCATTGTCGAAATCATCAAAGAATCTATCCGAAAAGCAAGTACACTGCCAATCCCTCCAAATAATCCATAAACGGCGTAGTTTGCTATTTTTTTCAAAATCGGCTTATCAAACAACTTGAAATCTGGTTTTAATTTCAATTCCCCGAGCCAATAAACGTAGCCTATTATTGCGGCAAGCGACATCACAAAATTGATCAAAATGATATTGATGACCGCATCTAAAGTGATGACATTCATGAAGTACAACAAAATGACAATCGGCAAAGTAACTTTGATCAGGTTCTGAAAAATGGCTGGAAAAACGATTCTTTTAAAATTTGTACAGTAGTTGTAAAACAACTGGAAGAAAGCCAGTAAAATGGACATCGGAATCAAATAGGGCAAATAATCTCTGTAAAGCGCCGGTCGGTCAGCATACAGCCCATAAAACTGATCTTTGAATAAATAAGCCAACAGTGCAAAAAAGATGCTTCCAATCAACACTCCACCAATTAAAAAAAACAAAAAACCATTGTGCCCTTTTTCATCATCCTTAAACCGAGGAAAAAACCGAATGGTTACCCCACTAAAACCCAACAACAAAAAAGGAGCAATAAACATAGCTCCATCAATGATGAATCGAGCAAGACCATAGGTTTCCCGGTCAAGCGGGTAAATAAAAACCACACTTATCCCGCCGATAGCTACAGCCAAATAATTGACCAGACTTTGCTTGATTCCCTGTCTTTTAATGACGCCCATTGATTTCGATTGGGTTGATTTTCCTTTTGTTAAATTTGTAATTCAATTTTCTTAAAGTTGCTGCTAAAATAGTGTGCCTATTACTTTTTTTATTAATACTTTTGCCGTCGATAAAAGCTTTTCAAAAAGTCAAGAGACTGAATGGCAAACGAACAATTATCGAAGCACCTCAAAAGAACGATTTTTACGCAATTGAGGTATTGGAGATTCAAAAGTAAACTCAAATACTGTGGGAAAGGTATTTTTTTTGAAAAAGATGTACACATCATGCGTTATCCTCAAAATATTTCTTTGGGAGATCATATGGTGATAAAATCCGGAGCCCGCATTTGCGCTTGCAACGAAAAGGCAATTGTTTCAATTGGTAAAAACACAACTTTTGGGTACAACACCTATCTTTTTGCTTCAGAAAAAATTGAAATTGGTGACGATTGTTTGATCGCTCCTTTTGTGTATATTGTTGATAGTGATCACAGCATTGCGAAAGATCAAAAAATAAATACTCAACCCAATTTAACTGCACCAATCAAAATTGGTGACGACGTCTGGATTGGCACTGGAGCTAAAATATTAAAGGGCGTTACAATCGGCGATGGAGCAGTGATCGCCTCCGGAGCATTGGTCAAAGACGATGTCGAACCCTATTCTATAGTCGGCGGAATTCCCGCAAAAAAAATCAGTGAACGAAAATGAAAATAGGAACTTTATTTTTATGTCGATACAACTCATCCAGGCTACCTGGCAAAATACTTAAACCATTAGGCGACAAACCCATTTTGCAACATATTTACAATAAATTGTTACTTGTTGTTCCAAAAGAAACTATTTATGTAACTACTTCTGTAGAATCTTCAGATGATATCATTGAAGATTATTGCAATGAACATGGAATTAATTGTTATCGTGGTGAACTTGAAAATCTGTCTAATAGGTTTTTATCCGCAGCCAAAGACCTCGATTTTGATTTTGTCACCAGGATTAATGGAGATGCTCCATTTATCAACATGAATATGTATGCTAAAATGTTGGTAGCCTGTCGAACGAACAAGTTTGACTTTATATCAAATGTCAATGAACGTACCTTTCCAGTAGGTATGAGTGCAGAAACACTGAGAGTTTCTTTTTTTGAAAAAATCCAATCTGAAATTCAAGCTGTCCCTTATTATTATGAACATGTAACTTCCTATTTATACGCTAATCCGGAAGTTGGTAAACGATATTATATCTACAATACTCGTTATCCTGAATTAAATGAATTACACCTGGCAGTAGATGAACAAAAAGATTATGATCTAGCACAGCGCATCGTTAAAGAACTTGGGGATATTTATTATTATGCAGATTTTGAGGAATATTGTAATGCAATAAAGAAGATTAAAGAAGATTACAAAAAAGAAGGGATCGAGTGGTCACATACTTTTAGCAGGAAGGAACTACTCAGTATTTCAATAGACAAAAAATGAATACGAACTGGAAAGGAAAGCATGGTACTTTATTAATAGCTGAGATTGGAGGCAACCACGAAGGCGATTTTGAATATGCTAAAAAGTTGACTCAGTTAGCCATAGAATCCGATGTGGATTATATTAAATTTCAACTGTACTCAGGAGACACATTGGTCAGTAAGCTGGAAAGCCCCGTTCGTAACGAACATTTCAAAAAATTTGAACTAAGTAAAGAAAATTATATAGCGCTTGCCAAAATGTGCAACGCGGCAGGTATTGGTTTTATGGCTTCAGTTTGGGATATCAATTACATGGATTGGATTGACCCTTTTTTACCAATTTATAAAATTGGATCTGGAGACTTAACCGCTTATCCAGTGTTGAAAGCCACTGCAAAAAGGCGAAAACCAATGATTCTTTCAACAGGTTTGTCAACCTTAGAAGAAGTGGTAGAAACAGTCGAATACATACAATCAATCGACTCCATTTATTACGATCCAAATTACCTTTCTATTTTACAGTGCACCTCAATGTATCCGATTCCTTTTGAAGATGCAAATCTGTCTGTGATGCAGACAATTCAATCAATTACAGGGTTGCCAGTTGGTTATTCGGATCATACCGAAGGAGGCAAAGCTTTGGAAATCGCCGTTGCGATGGGAGCGCAAATTTTGGAATTTCATTTTACGGATACACGGGAAGGGCAAACATTTAGAGATCACAAAGTTTCTTTGACCAAAGCAGAAGTCCATCAATTGATCAAAGACATCAAAAACATCAAGCTTTTAAAAGGTCATCCATTAAAAAAGCCTTTGCCGGTTGAAGGAGATCATGTTACAAGCTTCCGGCGGGCTGTTTACCCTTTGATTGATATTGAAGCGGGAACAATTTTAGAGGAAAAACATTTAACTACTTTGCGCCCTAATCACGGAATTGATGCTCGTGATTTTGAAAAAGTTATTGGAAAAAAATGTAATCGTAGTTTAAAAAAACATCAAAAATTACTTTGGGAACATTTCACGTAACCCCAAAATGAAACATGTTTTATAAAATCATAAAATATTGGAAAACTCATTTGCCTGCTATTAAAGGCAAGATTTTTAAGATAATCTACCAAAATAAAAGTTTGCGGGTTGGGTCTAATTTCCAGTGTGACTCTATTCCCGATATTAATATAACTCACAATGGGAAACTAGCCATTGGAGATAATGTGATTTTTAGAAGAAATGTAGAAATTCGGGTGCATAATGACTCCCAAATTCAAATCGGAAACAATATAAGAATTGACAGAGGTGTAAGATTATTAGCAGCCAACAAGGCTTTGATTAAAATTGCTGATGGTACGCGGATAGGCTTATATTCAATTTTTAGTGGCGGAGATAGTATTACCGTTGGAAAAGAGTGTTTAATTTCCGGATTTGTGTATCTTCAAACAAGTATGCATCGTTATAAGGGTGAGGAAAACATCCAAAAACAAGGGTTTGATCATGCGCCTTTAATTATTGAAAATGATGTTTGGATCGGTGCCCATGCAGTGATTTTACCAGGTGTTACTTTAGGGGCAGGAGCAATTGTTGGAAGTAATGCTGTAGTCAATAAAAGTGCTGAACCAGGTTGGATTGTTGGAGGTGTCCCCGCAAAATTAATTAAGTCAAGGACGGAAATAAAAAAATGAAATATCCAAGTATAACAGTTTATATCACAAACTACAATTATGGCAAATATATTCGTCAGGCAATAGAAAGTGTATTAAATCAAACATTTCAAGATTTTGAGCTATTTGTCATCGATGATGGATCTACAGATAATTCTAAAGCCATTATCGAAAGCTATGCAGGCCACCCAAAGATTAGCATCATTTACCAGAAAAACAAAGGCCTGAATATCACCAATAATATTGCACTTCGGCTAGCCAATGGAAAATATATTATGCGATTAGATGCTGATGACTATCTGGCATCTAACGCTTTAGAAACCATGACTAATCTGCTTGAAGCAGATGATTCTCTCGGTATGGTTTTCCCCGACTACTTCCTGGTGGATGCCCAAAACAATATCATTGCAGAAGTCAAAAGGCATGATTTTAAAGAGGATGTTGAATTATATGATCAACCAGCCCATGGTGCGTGTACAATTATCAGGACTGAATTTTTAGATTCAATTGGAGGTTATGACGAGAGTTACTCTTGCCAGGATGGTTACGAACTCTGGATTAAATTTATTTCCAAATACAAAGTGACCAACATTCGTGAAATGCTATTTTATTACCGCAGGCATGGAGAAAACCTTACCACTAATGAAAACCGAATCTTGGATACTCGGCGAAGTATAAATGGTAATTTTATAAAAAGTAATGATATTCCTTTGCCCAAAACCATTGCTATTGTTCCGGTGCGAGATAACACTTTAAGTGGTAGCATATTAGCCTTTGAAAAACTCGCTGAAAAGACTTTAATTGATTTAAAAATCCAATCCCTTCTGGATTCTAAGCATCTTGACAAAATTGTCATTACTTCCTCTGTACCAGAAATCAAGAATTATATTATTTCAAATTATCTAGAAGAAAAACGAGTAGTTTTTATTAACCGTCCAAAAGAATTAGCAAGGTTTAATGTCTCTTTGAATGGTACAATCGAACATGTACTTAATCACGATACCATTAAAAAACTGCAGGTAGAAGCATTCATGATTTTACCAATCGAATTTATATTTTTAACTGGAGAGGTCATTGATGACGCAATCAATGTAATTGAAATTTTCAATGCAGATTCGCTAATCAGTGTTCGCCCGGAAAATGCGTCTTTCTATCAACACCACGGTTACGGGATGACTTCAATCATGGAACAAGCCAATTTCACACATCTTGAAAGAGAAGCCTTATTCAAAGCGGTTGGAGGTATCCAACTCACTAAGGTAAAAGCATTTAAGAAAGATAAGAAAATATTAGCTGGTAAAGTCGGACATATAGTTGTTGACCAAAAAACGGCAATGGGTGTTTTTTCTGGCTTCGACCTTCAACTTGCACACATGATTCTTGAAAATGAAAAGAGTACCCTCAAATAAAGTTTGAACGATAATGCTTGAAAGTCTATTCAACTTATTCTCTGATCTCGCCAAAAGCTTTATTACTTTCCTAAAAATACTTGTAAGGTCAAAATTCTTCTTGCCAAAACATAAAACCACCTCCAATAATTGTATTGTTTTGGGTAATGGCCCTTCTTTAAAAAATGTGTTGAAAATTCATTCCGAAGCCCTAAAAAAAAATACTTTATTTTGTGTGAATAAATTTCCAGATACCGATCAATTTGAATTGTTAAAACCAAGATATTTTCTAATTACATCAAAAGAGTATTGGGAGCCCGGTACAATAGAAAAGCACCAAACCATTCGGGAAAATGTAAAAAAGGCTTTAATAGAAAAAACATCCTGGCCATTGACTTTCTTTTGTCCCGCTGGAGCAAAATCCAATCCTGAATTTATAAAAAAAATAGAAAGCAATCCAAATATTGAAATTTGCTTTTTCAATAATACACCAGTTGAAGGATTGACCAAATTGAATCATTTTTTTATGAACCAAAACCTGGGCGCTCCAAGGCCACATAATGTTTTGATTCCCAGCATCTTAATGGCTATTAATGGCGGTATAAAAAACATATACCTTATAGGAGCAGACCACTCCTGGCTACCTCAAATATCAGTGAATGACGACAATATTGCCATGTTTAATAACACTCATTTTTATGATGAAACCAAACCGAAAACAGATAGCATGCATAAACAAAGTCAACCCCGGAAGCTCCATGAAATCCTGGATAAATTCAAACTCACTTTTGAGGGATATTTCATTTTAAAAAATTATGCAATCTCAAAAAATGTCAATATTTATAATTGCACACCGAATTCTTTTATTGATGCCTTTGACAGGAAAAAACTGAACGAGGTGCTTATTTCAGAAAATGAGTAGCGACAATTGCATTTTGTGGTAATAGGCATGGAATTCCATCTAAAACAGGATAAGCAAGTAATGATTTTTCAGAGAAATATGCACCCTTTGCATTTTTCAATGCCGTTTTAGTATTCGGGCAAGCAAATACAGGATCAATCTTCCTGGAATTTTCTTTTTTGATTATCATCACTCCAGTTGGATTAAGAGGATTTGGAGTCGGATGAAAAAGCCGGTAATCCAAAATGTTACAGCCAAGATTTTGGGCTGTTTCATGAAGTTTGGTGACATACCCATGTCTTAACATCCTTTCTTTTGCATTTACATCAGCCAATTCAAATGCCGGTTCCAATAGGACAAGATATTGATTAGTGATTCTCAGTAATTCTTTCAACGCTTCTTCTTCCCTGCCACCATTAGGTTCTAAGGAATGAGAAGTATATACAATATCAATGGAGGAGTCTTGAAACGGAGATTGAAATAAATCACCTGTACATAATTTTATTTTTTCATCATCTTTCAAACCCTGTTGCTCTAAGAATTTATTGGCATATTTTATTCTTGACCAAGAAATATCAAAACCAAATACTTTTTTTGGTTTGTTTTTCAAAACTTGCAAAGTATAGGCTAAAGTGGTCGCCTCTCCTACTCCTACCTCCATTATCGATTGATAATCTCCAAGATTGTCAATTATTTCCGCTAAAGATTTGCAATAAGCCTTTCTTATGTCAATTTTCTCAACTGCAGTTTTTGAATAAGTCCCCGCCTGAAAATCATAACTAATAAGAATATCTTCTAACGTATTTTCGTCGGATTCATTAAGCTCTCTGAGGTAATTAATAATATTATCTCCCTTTCCGTAAAGCTCTTTTATCCTATCCAAAATTTTTAATTTTTCCATGATCGTTTTATGAAATTTAATGCACCTAGACAATTTTAATATTCAAGCACTTATTTTAAAAGCACAAGATAAGAATAGCGTATATATTTTCTTCAAATC
This sequence comes from Saprospiraceae bacterium, assembly GCA_965220465.1. Taxonomy (GTDB): domain Bacteria; phylum Bacteroidota; class Bacteroidia; order Chitinophagales; family Saprospiraceae; genus JAHDHW01. Next base: position 491,401 of record CBDCPZ010000021.1, read on the forward strand.
AAGGTATAACTAAACTTATTTGTCATGAAAAAACAATATATTGCTATGCAATATTTTTAGAAAAATTGTAAATAAGTCTTTAAATAAATTAGCATGAAAACAAATCTTATCATTTCCTTAATTCTCGTCTTTTCTCCTATACAATTATTATTTGCTCAAGTTGTTACTGAAGGATTACAATCCCACTATGTTTTTAACGGAAGTACAGAAGATAAAAGTGGTCATGATCTACATGGTACAGGGAATAATTTAGAAACTGCAATCGGGATTGAGAATATAACTAATACTGCTTATTTATTTAATGGATCAAATAGTTATATCAATTGTGGAAATGATTCAAGAAATATACTTGATAAATTAACTATCAGTGCATGGATCAAAACCTTCTCTAATAACCGGCAATTATTTGTTTCGAAATATAATTATAATGATGATTCTGGATATTTTTTAGCCACTGAAGATGGTTATGCGATAGTTGGAGGAAGGGATAATTCAGGAGAGTTTTGGCAAGCTGTTTCTACAACAACTTTGATAAATGACGGAGAATGGCATCATATAGTTGGAATAATTGACCAAAATAATTGGCAAATCTGGGTAGATTGTTCTTTAGATGCTGAATTAATTTCTACGACAGTAAACCCATATTTAGATTGTGCTGATCCGCTTACAATCGGATATTGGTACCAAGGAAGTGGAGAAGGCTACCACCGTTATTTCGATGGTATTATCGATGAGGTAAGAATTTACAATCGCCCAATTGATATCAATGAAATGGATACTTTATGCAATATAGATTTGCTTGTTCTAAAAAACCATGATTTATTGATATCTGATGGGTTTGATATTTATCCAAATCCGTCGAATAATTTCTTAAATATTGAAAGTTTTTCTTTTGATCATAGTAAAATTATTGGTTATGAAATCTTCAATAATTTAGGCTTGATTGTAGATAAAGGCACTTCCAGTGTCGGCAACCAAATTTTTATTTCTAAATTAGTAAGCGGTCAATATTTTTTACGGTTATATTCTGACACAAATTTTAAAGATGTTATTTTTGCGACTTCATTTACAAAGATATGAGGCAAATTTAAAAATTTGTGAACCCTAAAATGGACTCAAAGCTTTTAAAATTTCCGTCCTAATTTTCAAATTTCAACAGAAATTAGTTTTTTCAATGATACTTTTTATAGTTTAAATTTACATAGGTCTTACATTTTCATTAATTGTGGGAATTCATGTTTTAAGTACTTTACACTTTAATGTTTTCAATTCTAGTCGTAACTTGTTAACTTTAATAACAAAATTAAGACGAAAATGTAATCACCAACAAAGCTATGACATTCAGAATTTACATTCTTTTTATCTTCTCTTTGTATTTATCTGCTACTGATGCTCAGTCTGAGTTCCAAAAATTTTATGGTGGCCCACAAGATGACGAAGGAAGGAGTATGCAAATCACCAATGATGGAAATTTGATTTTAGCTGGAGTTACCGATGGAAGCGGAGCTGGAAACCAGGATATTTTGGTCGTTAAATCTGATCAGGATGGAAATCCAATTTGGTCTAAAACATATGGTGGATCAGCCGATGATTTTCCACGAGCTATTATCCAGACCTCTGATCAGGGATATGCAATACTGGGCAGCACCTTTAGCTTTGGTGCAGGAGACGAAGATGTTTACCTTATTAAAACCGATGCAAGCGGCAACGTACAATGGTCCAAAGCATATGGTGGAACAGCACAGGAAAGAGGATTTACAATTCTGCAAACTCCTGACAATGGCTTCATTATAGGTGGAAGTACCGAAACCTTTACCAATGGAAATTATGATGCCTATATCCTTAAAACAGATGCAAATGGCAACACAGAATGGACGACGGCTATGGGAGGCGGAATGGGTGATAGCTGTTTTAATATACAGATTGATTATGATGGAGGGTATATTTTTACTGGCGCTCAATACAGCTATGGTGCCGGGGGCGTAGGTTTTTGGCTTGTAAAACTATCCAGTGCTGGTGTTGTCCTTTGGGCTAAAACATATGGTGGATCCAATCAAGAACATGCCAGAATAGTTAGGTTGACTCCTGATGGAGGATATTTAATGATCGGGCATACCAATACTTGGGGCGCTGGTGGCTGGGATATCATTTTGATGAAAACGGATAGCGGTGGTAACCTGGAATGGTCAAAAGTGTACGGTGGATCTGGAAATGACTTTGTTGGCGAAGTAATTCTTACAAATGACAATGGTATTTTATTGGCTTCCTACTCTGAAAGTTATGGTGTGGGAAGGGATATTTTATTAATAAAAACAGATATAAATGGCAATATAGAATGGTCCAAAAATTATGGCTTTGATGGTGATGATATCATGCCTTTTGGTTCACAAAATTCTATTGTTCAGAACGGTAGCGGAGCCTACTTTTTAATTGGAAAAGCTGGTATTGGCCAATTGGGAAATAGTGATATGGTTTTATTTAAGATAAGTGAAAATGGGAATAGTAGCTGTAATTTCAATGACGTTTCTCCAAATATAATTACCGTTTCACCAGTTACCGGGGATATTGATATACCTCCCGACAATAACTCTAATACGGCTGTTGCAGCTACTCAAGTTGGTGATCCTACCATTCTTGTCGAAGATTATTGCACTCCTCCCATCGCAGATTTTTTTAATAATGATACCATAATTTGTGTCGGAACTTGCATCGATTTTATTGATGAAAGTTTGAATAATCCAACGAACTGGGAATGGTCATTTCCAGGTGGAACGCCTTCTGCTTCAAATTCACAAAACCCACAAAACATTTGTTACAATACTCCTGGAACTTATGAAGTTCAACTCATTGTAAGTAATTCTATCGGAGCTGATACGGCCACTCAAACTATCGTTGTTAATGATGCTCCAACAGCAACTTTGAGTGGAAGTGGTTTTTTCTGCGCTGAAGACTCTAATCCTCAGGTTACGTTAACAGTAACTTTTACAGGCTCTGGGCCTTGGGATTTGGTGTATTCTTATAATGGATCACCTCAAGCCCCAATTACAGGGATCAATGACAATCCATATGAATTGATCGTTTCAGAGGCGGGAAATTATGCTTTAAATTCTGTTGAAAACGCTTCTTGTCCGGGTACCGTGGATGGCTCTTCAGTAGTTACCAGCATTGACATTGAACTTTCAGTAGTCCCCGAAGACATTGCTTGTAATGGCGGAAATAATGGTTCAATTGATTTGACAGTGACCGGAGGAAATCCTCAATATCTCTATCAATGGAGTAATAACGCCAACACCGAAGATTTATCAAACTTATCAGCAGGCACCTACTCTGTAACTGTTTCTGATACTAATGGCTGTAGCGAGACTATTAGTACAAGTATCACTGAACCTTCAGAGGCATTAACTGCCGAAATTGAAATTTCTAACCCTGTAAATTGTTACGGAGGAAATGATGGAACATTGGATTTGAGTGTGCAGGGAGGAACTCAAAATTATTCGTATTTCTGGAGCAATGGCAGTACTTTGGAAGATCCTAGTCAACTTTCTGCAGACGATTACACTGTTACAATTACCGATGCCAATGATTGTACTTTTAGTGTCAGCATCACTTTAACCCAACCCGAAGCTATGGTTTTAAACATTGAATTGCTACAGGATGTAAGTTGTAATAATGGCAATAATGGAGCTGTAGACTTAACGGTAATCGGAGGTGTACAACCTTATTCTTATAGCTGGTCTGGAGTTGGTGGAAATCAGGAAGATCCTGACAATTTAACTGCCGGAAATTACAATGTTATTGTTACAGACGCGAATGATTGCACCGTTGAAGGGAATATTTCTATAAATGAACCTTCAGCGATTTTATTAATTGTAAACGAAATCAATGGAGTTGATTGCAACAACCCTAACGGCGGTGCTGCGGATTTAACCGTCGAAGGTGGAACGCCAGGATATTTGTATCAATGGAGTAATGGAAGTACTGAAGAAGACCCATTTGGTTTAAATGCCGGAGCATATACAATCACAGTCACTGACGCAAATGATTGTTCTGAAATAGCAACAGTTATTATTACTGAAAATACAACCCCTCCAACTGCAATTGCAATAACCGAAGGAGAAATAAACTGTGATGGAAATAGCGCTATTATAAATGGTAGCTTTTCAAGCGGAAATGGACCTATCTCTTTTGAATGGCTGGATAATAATGGAAACACTATTAGTACCCTTTCGATTACATCCGTTGATATATCTGGAATTTACACTTTGATTGTAACGGATTTGAGTAACGGATGTACCGCAGAGACAACTGCCACTGTTGATCAGGAAAATGATATTCCAGTTGCTGTTCCCAAGGTATCCGGTATTTTGACCTGTGCTGTAACGACTGTTACATTGGATGCCAGTAATTCCACAGGTATTGGAACATTGGCCTACCAATGGTTGGATTCTAATAATAATGTAATTAGTGACCAAATTTCTTTTGATATCAACACTCCAGGTGATTTTATCCTGATTGTCAGTGATCTTGATAATGGCTGTTCTGCAGAAGAATTGATTGTTGTCGATCAAAATATAATTGCTCCTGTCGCTGATGCAACTACCAGCGGACCACTAACCTGTGTTCAAAATACTTCAACACTTGATGGAAGCGGTTCCAGTGGAAATGGAACGATAACTTATGAGTGGTTTGATGATTCAAATAATTCTTTAGGCGTCAACTCAACATTGGATGTCAATACTCCTGGAGATATTACTTTGGTAGTAACTGATGTTGATAATGGATGTACCGCATCAATTGATATTACTGTTGATGAAAACACAATAGCACCTGATGCACTTGCACAAGTTCAGGAAACATTAACTTGTTCCACTGTAGATGTTCTGGTTGAAGGAAATGGTTCATCAGGAAATGGAACGCTTGAATATGACTGGCAGTTTGGCGGAAATACAATCAGTGACAACACGGATATCACCGTTTCAGAACCAGGAATTTATATATTAATCGTAACGGATACCGGCAATGGATGTACCGATGAAACACAGGTTGAGGTCATGCAGGATATTGCAGCACCTTCAGCGGTAGCGACAACCTCAGGATTGATCACCTGTACCTCAACTACGGTAACATTAGACGGAGGAGGATCTTCAGGAAATGGGGCACTTAACTATAACTGGCTTGATACAGGAGGAGGACCGGCAGGAACAGGCTCTAGCCTTGATGTCAATACTCCGGGCACCTACACTTTAATAGTGACCAATGTTGGAAATGGATGTACTGATGAAACATCAATTGATGTGGAAGAAGATTCTGATTTTCCTAATCCTGATGCTTTTGCTGATGGTATACTAACCTGTGTAAACGAAACCGTATTAATTGATGGAAGCAATTCCACCACAAGCGGAACGATTTCTTTTAACTGGCTGGATTCAGGAGGAGAATCAGTAGGATCCAATCCTACCCTTAATGTAACTGATCCGGATACTTATACTTTGGTGATTACAGATCTGGATAATGGATGTACCGCAGAAGTATCCGTTATTGTGGATCAGGATATAGCCCAACCGACATCTGATGCTGGTCAGGGAGCGACGCTGACTTGTGGAGCCAACACCGTTTCCCTTGATGGAAGTGGTTCAAGTAGTGGAAATAATATTTCTTATCTGTGGCAGAATGCAGGAGGAGTTCCTGTGGGAACAACTCCGATGGTTGATGTTTCACAAACAGGAATTTATACCCTGATCATCACCAATGTTGATAATGGCTGTACAGATGCTTCAACAGTTGAAGTGGTACCTGATGCAGCATTGCCAACAGCAAATGCAGGAGCAGGAGCAACCCTGACCTGTGTGGTTACAGATGTAAACTTAAATGGAGGAGGATCATCCAGCGGATCAAATATCGGATATGAATGGTTCGATCCAAACAACACTCCACTTGGAGGCAATCTAATAATTAATGTGACAAATATCGGAACTTACACACTTGTAGTAACTGACACCGATAATGGATGTTCAGCCTCTTCATCCGTTGAGGTTATCGAAAATGTCACGCCGCCTATAGCCGATGCTGGACAAAACTCATCTGTTTCGTGTTTGATTACAGATGCGACACTCGATGGTTCCGGATCAGATAGCGGACCAAATATTTCCTATGTTTGGGAAAATAGTTTAAATGAGATAGTTGGAAATTCTGCGATTATTGTTGTTGATGAAGTTGGTGTTTATACTTTGATTGTAACCAACAATGATACAGGTTGTAGTTCAACAGCTTCTGCTGAAATCACTTCATCTGTTGTTTTACCTACCGCTGATGCCGGAAACACGGACTTATTGACCTGTTCCATCACTCAGGTTACTCTCGATGGAAGTGGTTCAAGTAGTGGAAATAATATCGATTATGAATGGTTAGATCCTTCCGGAAATACGATTTCTACTACCATAACGGCTACTGCCAATGTTCCGGGAACTTATACGATTATTGTTACTGATGCTGATAATGGTTGTGTATCTGAGGCTCAGGTGGTTGTCGATGAAGATGTCGCTGCTCCAACAGCCTTTATTAATACAGGTTCAAGCACCGGTCTGGATTGTAATGTAACCAGTACAGTTTTAGATGGAACGGGATCTTCTCCGGCAAATAGTTTAACCTTCCTTTGGACTACTGTTGATGGAAATATTATTTCCGGAGCTACTACTCCAAATCCTGAGGTTGATGCTGAAGGAACCTATCTGTTGACTGTGATCAACACTATAAATGGTTGTACCGCTTCTGAAACTATTTTTATCGATCAGGATATTACTCCTCCGGTAGCATTTATCAACAATCCCGATGAGTTGACCTGTGTTGTTGTTGAAACCACGCTTGATGGAACAGGTTCTTCCGATAATGGAAACTTCAGCTATCTGTGGTCCAATCCAAACGGAGGTATCGTTTCTGGAGAAACGACTTTGCAACCGATGATAAACCTTCCGGGTGTTTATACCCTGGTGGTTTTGGATGGTGATAATGGCTGTGAAACTTCAACAAATATTACTGTAATCGAAAACATTGATCTTCCGAATGCTGTAGCTACAACGGATGAAGGATTTAACTGTGTGACAGAGAGTGTAACCCTGAGTGGAAACGGATCTTCAGTCGGCCCTGAATTCTCCTACATTTGGACAGGAGGCAATGTGATTGACGACAATACAAGTCTGGCGCCTACCATTTATGAGCCGGGTACTTATACCTTGCTGGTCAATAATAATGAAAACGGATGCTCCCAGTCGGCAGATGTTTTTGTAGATGAAGAGGGCAATATACCGACAGCAGCGTTGATTGATGTTACGGATGCTCCATGTTTTGGCTATCCGGGCAACTTAATAGTTGCAGAGGTAACCGGAGGACAGACTCCATATCTTTATTCTGTTGACGGCGGACAAAACTTTAGCTCCTCAAATATTTTCAATTCACTGGAACCGGGAGATTACACTGTCATCATTCAGGATGCCATTGGTTGTGAGCACGAGGAAGAAGTGTATATAGCACCGGCACCGGAATTGACGGTGAACCTAGGACCGGAGATAACGATTGAATTAGGAAGAGACTATCAGATTAATGGATTTGCAAATATTCCGATGTCAGAAATAGATACGATTATCTGGTCTCCAACAGCGGGATTGAGTTGTTTAGATTGCCTTAATCCATTTGTTGATACTTTGCTCAATGAAATCGAATACAGGGTGACGATCATCAATCAAAACGGATGTGAAGCCACAGATCGGATCATGTTGAGAGTAGATAAAATAAGGGAAGTCTTTATTCCAAATGCATTTTCACCACACAACAATGATGGCCAAAATGATAAGTTTATGATCTTCGCCAACAATGACAAAATCAAGCAAATCAACTCTTTCCAGGTTTATGATCGTTGGGGTGAATTGGTTTTTCAAGATTTCAACTTTCAACCAAATAATCCTGCTCATGGATGGGATGGGGCTTTAAAAGATGAACCGATGAATCCAGCCGTCTTTGTTTACTGGGCTGAGATAGAATTTATTGATGGTGCTGTAATCCTTTACAAAGGGAATGTGACGCTTTTGAAGTGAAAATATTTTTCTTCAAAGGAAAAATTCGCACGCCAAAACGAACCTGTGACCAATATACTTTCCAATTATTTTTAGATTCTGATTTCAGAAAAGTTATTTTTACGAATCAATCATAAAAATGAGAGCATAAAATAACTTTTCTAAGAAATAAATGGATCATACCCCACTTAAAATCTCTGCCGTAATTTGCACCTACAATCGGGATCAGTTTATCGGAGATGCATTGGAAAGCTTGAGCTTGCAAACACTGACTCCTACCCAATTTGAAATTATCATCGTCAATAATAATTCTACAGATAATACAGAGAAAATTAGTCTAAATTTTATTAAATCTCACCCTGAGTTAGATTGCAAATATGTGATGGAAACCAACCAGGGACTTTCATTTGCGCGCAATCGGGGTATTCAACAAGCCAAATACGAAATCATCTCTTACATCGATGATGATGCTTTTGCAAAACCTGATTTTTTAAAACAACTTTTTGACTATTTCAATGAACATCCGGAAATCGCGGGAATTGGCGGGAAAGTCATTCCCCGATATGAAATCACTGAACCGGACTGGATGAATAAATGGCTTTATGGTTTCGTCACCAAAGTCGATCATGGTGAAAAAATTAAAAAATTTAGTGGAAATCAATATCCCGCCGGTTGCAATATGACCTATCGAAAAAACCTTTTGGAAAAAGTCGGTGGTTTTAACAACAAACTAAAATGGCGAGCGGATGATAAGTATATTTATTTCCAAATCAGAAAACTTTCTGACGAAGTAATCTATTTGCCGCAAGCTTGTGTGGAGCACCAAATTGATGCTGACCGAACCGCTGACGAAAATTTTTACAAACTAAGCAGGAAGTTTGGCAGCGAAGAAAGTATTCGGGTCAAAGATCTTGGTGCGTTGCCATTTTTTAAAAAAATAATTGAATTTTTTATCAAATTTGGTGGAAGCATCATCCTCGCAATTCCCTTTGTTTTAAAAGGGCAATTTTCAAAAGGAAAATACATTGTGATTTACAGGTATCTGGCACTCATCGGTTTGATTACGGGAAGGTAATCTTTTGAAAATGTTTAAAAACAAAATACTATTCTCTAAAAAGCCTATTTTTTCCTACCCTTTCTTTTCGAAGTTGTGGGTTTAACCTTTGGCTTCGTTTCCTTCTTTGCCACTCTTTGTCCAACCTGATCTTTTTGGTTTTTAAACTGAAAATAAATGAAGCCAATTAAACCCAAAATAATCAAAAGCGAACTAATCAGTGAAATCATTGATCCAATTGCATAAGATTTTGGTTCAAACTTAAATTCAATCGTGTGCTGACCAGCAGGAATTTTCAAGCCTCTTAAAATATAATTTACGCGAATATGCTCCACCGGAGTACCGTCAATATAAGCTTTCCAGCCTTTGTCAGGACCATACCAAACTTCTGAAAAAACGGCTAATTGATCTGAAGTACTATTCGAAGTATAAGTCAAATGATTGGGTTCATAAACGGTCAGTTCAATTGATCCGTTCTTCTGAATATCAAGGCCCGAAAGTTCTCCCGAAAACTCATTATTGATAATCGCCAGTTGAGATGGATTGATGCCTTTAATTCCATCGATTTCTTCGTTTGGCGTATTCACCATTTTGTAAGAATCAACAAACCATGCATTGCCCAATGCAAATTGATTTGGGATTGGAGACTCTTCATTAGCAATGACATATTTCATGTTCAACATGTTCAAGACCTGTAAATTCCTTAAAGTGCCTTCCACATCAGCGAAGTTTTTGGCTTGCTGCAACGCATTGATCAACTGCTGACCTTCCGGAAGAATATGTCGATCAAGCATGTCCTGGTACCGCTGCAATTTTGCAGGATGGTAACCTCCGAGATTTTTATGATAATAGGTTGTTTTGGATGTTACATTTGAAGAATTAACCGCACTACTCAGGCCTGCGCTTATGTCAAACACCCTATAATTTAGATCTTTGTCGCTTAAAATTTTTGTATCCACCTGACGAGGTGCCAGATCTTTTTTATAATCACTTGCTTTTACAAAATTGTCATTATTTAGATAGTTTTTATTTACGGTCCAGAGGTCTCCAACTACTAAAATTCCAATCCCGGCAAGCAAAATCATTTGATTAATTTTAGTTTTTAAAAATAACCATATCAATGCCGCCGCTGCCACAATCAACCCAAAAGAACGCCAGGAATCTGTGCTCATCATAGTGGCTCTTTCTTTTAAAACCGGCGCCATGTTTATATTATAATTTGAAGCATATAGTTCATCTTTTGGAAAAGAAAAATCGAAAAATGAACCACCCAACAATCCGTAAAACAAACATATACCAGCCATGACACCTCCGGAAATATACAATGCTTTAAGTATTTTATCCTTCGCAACTTTACCATTTATTAGATCATCCAAAGCCAGAATCCCTAAAATAGGCACCAAAAATGCCACTACACTTAATGCAGAATTTGGTGTTCTAAACTTATTGAACAAAGGAAAAACATCGTACAGCATTCCATGCAAAAAGAAATTTTTTCCTAACGAAATCAATGAAATCAACAAAACTCCTCCAAGCAGCCACCACTTCACCGGTCCGCGAACAATCAGCAATCCAAATACAAAAAGGAAAAAAACAACGGCTCCATAATAAGCTGGGCCAGCCGTTCCATCAATATTTTTACCCCAATAGGTCAATCCACCGCCACCTACAACGCCAGGAATAAAACCCGCAACCAAATCCATCCAACCATTGCTCCACATTGTGGCATAGCCATATTCAAGACCAGAAGTATTACTACTTGTTTTTGGAGCACTGGCATCCACTGCAAGTATAGGGTCTCCTCGCATCGTATCTTTTGAGTATTCGTATGTCGTCCACAATTTGCCGGAGCTTGATCCTAAAGCCAACAATCCGCCGATTCCCAAATACATCACCGCTTTTCCAAAGGAAGGCATATCTTTCTCCAAAATATGCTTCACCAATTCGACAATACCATAAATCAACAACGTCAGAAAGAAATAATAGGTCATTTGGATGTGGTTGGCATAAAGATCCAACGACAATCCAACGGCAAAGACCAATCCTCCCAAAAGGTATTTTTTTCGAAAAGCAAGTATCACTCCGGCTGCAATTAAACCGAGATGGATGATCGCATTTACTTTTGTAACATGCCCTGCTCCATAAAGAATAAAGTTATTGGTTGTAAAACCAAAAGCAAGTGCTCCGATGATGCCAAGCCAAGGGTTGACACCCAACAAAACCAACATGATATAAAAGATCACCATCGCTGCGAAAAACATCCCAATCGGCCTTGAAATAAAGAGCCTGGAGGTTTTTTCGACATATTTCGTCAAATTGCTGGGCTGCCCAGAATCAATCTGATAGGTAGGCATTCCGCCGAATAAAGCATTCGTCCAAAGGGTTCGCTCTCCGGACTTTTCTTCAAAATTTCTGATTTCCTGAAGATTAGCACGAGCCGAAACGATATCAAAAGATTTTTCTACTTTTCCCTCAATCTGAGCAGTGAAATACATTCCACTGAACAACAGAAAAATAATGCAGGCTATAAAATGTGGGGTTCCCTTTTGAATCATCGTTTTCTTTGACATAATAAAAATTCAGTAGCTTTTAAATAGATGCAGCAAAGTTAACTTTTTTATTAATTTTTAAAACTCCTGCCTTTCAGTTTATCATTCAAACGTATTGGTTGTTGAGCAGTCAATTTAATCTTTGAAAATCAAATTTTTATAAATTGAGTCTAATTCAATGTCGTTTTTTCGGCGAATAAATTCGCCGTTACCAAGTAAAGGCGAATTCATTCGCCCTAGTCAATTTATGTGCCTCAAAAAAATAATTTGTAGGGTTAAAACCCTATTTTCGATTTTTACTTTTAAAACAAACCAATGCCTTATATCAAAGTCATTCAACACGATGAAGCGGAGGGACAACTCAAAGAAATCTATGACGAACTGGTCCGTTCTCGCGGAAAACTGGCGGAAGTCCATAAAATCCAAAGCCTCAATCCTAAATCCATTGTTGCTCACATGGAATTGTATATGAAAATAATGTTTGGCAAATCGCCTTTAAAACGATACCAACGAGAAATGATTGCTGTCATCGTTTCAGCAGCAAATGATTGTGATTATTGCATCAGACATCATGCGGAGGCGCTTCAATTTTTCTGGAAGGACCAATCCAAAGTGAATCAACTCAGCAAAGATTTTAATGAAATCGATCTTTCGGAAAACGATAAATTATTTTGTCAATTTGCTCAAAAACTAACGCTTGACCCTAACTTTGATGGGAAACGAAATCTTATCGAAACCATGTCAGACTTAGGTGTTGAAGACCGTGCAATTTTGGATATGACGCTTGTGATCAGTTATTTCAACTTCGTCAACAGAATGGTTTTAGGACTCGGAGTTGATCTTGAAGACGATGGTGGAGGTGGGTATAATTATGAATAAAGAGGGGCGAGGGGTGAGTAATCAGTGACGAGATTCTTTTACACCAAAACTTCGAACTAGAAACTTCGAACTAGAAACTTCGAACTAGAAACTAAAATCAATGAAAATTATAAACTTTATTCTATTTCTAACATTCTTCTCAGCTTGTCAAAACAACTCAGAAAACATGGATACTTCATTCGATTGGCAGGGCCACCGTGGAGCGCGAGGCTTGCTTCCTGAAAACAGCATACCTTCGTTCCTTAAAGCACTGGAATTTCCAATAAAAACACTGGAATTGGATGTAGTTGTTTCAAAAGATAATCAAATCATCGTCTCACACGAACCTTGGTTTTCTCAACATATTTGCAACAAACCGGATGGTAGTCCCGTGACTCCTTTGGACGAAAAGAACTTACCTATCATGAGCTTGACTTACGAAGAAATAAAAGCTTTTGATTGTGGCAGCCGAGGCAATGAACGGTTTCCGGAGCAACAAAAAATGAAAGTTTATAAACCTTCTTTGAAAGATATGGTCAATGAAGTTGAAGCTCATTGCAAAAAGATAAATCGGGCATTACCTTTTTACAATATCGAAATCAAAAGCCAACCGGAATATTACGATACCCTCACGCCCAATCCAACAGTTTTTGTAAAATTAGTTTTACAGGAAGTCAATGATCTTGGAATTTATGATCGATGCAACCTTCAATCTTTTGACATCAATATTTTAAATGAAATTCGCAAACAAGATCCAAAAATACCGGTAGCTTATTTAATCGAGTCTCTAAAAAGTTTTGAAGAAAATTTGAAATTGATTGAATTTAAACCAGACATTTATAGCCCTTATCATATTTTCGTCCATAAAGCATTGGTCGAGGATATACACGCACAAAAAATGAAATTGATCCCATGGACCGTCAACGAGTTAGATAGAATGAAAGAATTGATTGAATTAGGCGTGGATGGAATTATCACGGATTATCCAAATCTTATTGAAAATGCAGTTGCTGATGATAAGATCCAAAATTAAAGCTACTTTTTCACATCAGCCCGCATGATTTCTGGCTCCGCTTTTTTATTATTATTTGCAGGATAGGTGTCCAGCGCATCGTAAACCAAACTTTGAATCCGCGTTCGTGTTCCTTGTCTAAAAAGCGTTCGATTATTTACATTTGGATGGATGCGATTGGATAGAAAAATGTAAATTAGTTCAGTATCCGGATCAACCCAAACACAAGTTCCAGTAAATCCAGTATGGCCAAAAGTACTGGCAGAAGCTTTAGTTGAACAACTGCGGGTTCCACCAATCGTTTGTACGTCGAAACCCAGGCCTCGAAGAGACCCAACTTGCTTAGAAGTAAATTTCCGAATAGTTTCCGGCTTTAAAAACTCTTTGCCGCCATAAGAACCACCATTTAATAACATTTGAAAAAGTACCGCGAGATCTTCCGAATTGCCAAACAAACCCGCATTGCCCCCTACTCCACCAAGCAAAGCTGCTGATTCATCATGCACGTATCCCTGCAACAATTGTTTTCGCCAATGATCCTGAGCGGTTGGGATAATTTCGTTTTCATCAAAAACTTCAAGAGGTTTATAAGTCACGTGTTCCAAATTCAAAGGGTAATAAAAGTTCAGTTTCACGTATTCGTCAATAGTAGCATTTGATTTAGATTCTACGATTTTTTGCAGCAAATTGAAATTAACATCACTGTACCGATATCTTTTATTATTAAAAGGTCGCATCTGATATATTTTCTGCCACATCGAGTCCTGCCATCGGTAATCCATATAAAATGAGTCCGCTACCGGAACGATATAAGTCAAATATTTTTCCTGACAGAAATACTCATTACAAAAAGTATCAGTTGTATCCTTGTACATTATAAATGGAGCGATGGGCATGTTGGCCTGCAATCCGGTTTGATGCGTCAAAAGTTGGTTTAACGTGATGTCGCGAATCGGTGCTTTTTCACCACAAGCTAGATAATCGATTATTTTTCCGTCCAGCTTGATTTGTTCCTCTTCGTACATTTTCATGGTAGCGAGCGTGGTGGAAGCGATCTTTGTGATGGAAGCTAAATCGTATAAATCCGTTTTTTCAACAGGTTTTTTATTTTCGTAAGTATGTGATCCGAAAGTCTTGGAGTAGATAATTTTCCCTTCTTTGGCCACCAAAACCTGACATCCTGGAGTGGCTCCGATTCCAATCGCATTTCTGGCAATGGCATCAATTCCAACTAATTTATAGGCAGCAATTCCTACTTCTTCCGGAACCGTGTATTTGAAACGGATAACCGGTGTATTGTCAATTCCTTTGTGAAAAGGCAGCTGATTTGATATAGCTAAAGGCAACCTTCCTTTTGCTTGTAAAGCACCAAAAAGTATCTGCGCGGTTAATGATTCAGTTGTTTCATTTCGCTCATACGATTGCAGCATCGCAACGCTGGAATTGAAATGTTGGAAATTTAAAGGATTTCCAAAGTTGACCAAAACGACTTCCGAGTTGAAAGACAAATCATTGATCGATTTTATAAAATTAGAATCTCTTTTGGCATTCAACGCAATGTTGTCAATCGTTATGACCAGTTTAGAATGGCTAAATCTTTTAAAATCAATTGCTTGAATTTTTCCATCACTTTCAGGTTTGAATACATAATCAAAAAACTTAGCGTACTTAGAAAAATACTCGTTGAAAGTATTCAATGATCTTTGCCCAACATTGACGATTCGAAAATCGCGTTTATAAGTTTCTTTAAAAGGTAAAAATCCTTTTGGATTCTGCAACAAAGTCAAAGAGGATTCCTGCAATTTTCTAACAAAAAACTCATCCGTATCATTAGAAATTGATGGCAAAGCCAATTCTTTGTTTATTAAATATTTCGTTGAATCCAACCCAATCCATTCTTTTGCAAGTAATATTTTGCGAACTTTATTATTCAAATCCTTTTTCGAAAACAAGCCCGCATCAACATATTTTTTAATATAGTTCAATCGAGTTTCAACACTGTCATTTACGACAAAAACGTCGACTCCGGCATGCAACAATTCTTCAAAAGGAGCATCCTTGGTCCAATCAGCGATCATCAAACCATCAAAATCCAAATGGCGCTTCAAATACCATTGCAAAAACCGCTTTGGCAACAAATGAATCGTATCAATATCAAAAATCACAGGATCAATATAAATCCCGGAAACTCCTTTTTCAATAAGGTTTTGGTAGCTACTCAGCGTATTTTCTAATTCACAGGTTGTATCATTTTCAATATAATGATAGTCTTTAAAACTGCCTGCAATGGATAAAATATGATCTGCTTTTAGATTTTCCTGAATCTTTGAAGTTCGTTCTAAAATTGCGGATGGATCGTTTTCAAATACCTGGTAATCAAAGCCATTATTTTTAGGGTCATATCGATCAACATTCAAGCAAAAAGAAAGATTTATACCTAAATGATTATTCTGTGAAACCAACCTTGTAGCTAATTCATCAATTAAACTATCAGAAGGATTGGCTCCAATGGTGACAGGTAGTGGAAAAGATTGAAGGCCGATAAATTGGTTATTTAAAGAAACCTGTTCGTTTGAAGCGTTAAACAAAGGTATCCGCGATTTGCGTTGCAAAGAATTAATCCATTCCGTATAAGTGAAAAAGTCAAAACCCTTGAGCATTACTCCTCCTAAAAATTTGTTATCAGCATAATGAAAAATGGAATCTTCAAGATTTTTTGCTTGAGCATTGGGTTTAAAAAGAATGAGCTGCCCTATTTTCTCTTCCAGGGACATCTCGAGTAACATCGAATCTACCCAGGTAGATTGTGGTTGCAAAAACGATGCGTTGAGCTGTACTTTTACGTCAGGCTGACGATTACAGGAAAAAAGTAATAATAATATCAATGTCTGCCAGAGCAAATTTCTGAGCATAACGTTTTGGTTTTAACAATTGATGTTCGTTTTAATAATCGGGAGTACCCGTTCTAAACTTGTTTAAGCGAAAGAAATCGGATTTGTTCAATCTTCAACTGAGGGAGTTGAATCATACAAGTTAAAAAATACTGCAATCAGTATCAACTATTTTAATACTCTTTAACCTTTTAAAAAGCGTTAATAATACTCTAAATCAGTATTTTATACTAGAAAACTTTTAAGCTATAAAACTTTAGCATATAAGACAGAATCAATATATCGGCCTTTTTTGATGAAACATTTCTTTAAATAACCCTCTTTTTCAAACCCTGCTTTTTCCAATACACGCATTGATGCTTGATTGTGGCTGAATACTCCAGCTTCAATCCGACTCAGCTCTCTTTGCTCAAAACAATAATCACAAAAACCCTTAATCACTTCAGTCATAATTCCCTGATTCCAATATGGTTTTGCCAACCAATAACCAATCTCATCTTTGTGAGATTCAGGGCCGTACTGCTGGTGCAATCCCAATCCACCAATTAATCCTTCTTTACTATCAAATATTGACCAATTGTTAGCCAAACCCTGGATACTTTCTACTTTCAATACCCCGCGAATCCAATCTTCTGCGTTCCGTACTGTGTAAGGAAAAGGTATTTTTAACGTATTGTTATAAATATCAATATCATTGAGATAATTTGCCAATGCTTCCTTGTGAACCAATTGAACAGGCTCAAGTGACAAAATGCTGTTTATGGTGATCTTCATATTCTCGTATATAGGGAATTGGTTTTAAACCGCTTTTCAAATATAAAGGATGCGTAGGTGACCCATTTTTATTTATTTTCAAACAGAGTGGATTTTTAATTAGTTTCAAAACCTTTTCGTTTCTTTTTAAATAGTTGCCGTTATTTCCCCAAATCAAAACTATATCCTCACTTTTTAAAATAAGATTTTGAAGAATTGTATCATTTTTTGGACCAATCGGGTCCTTAACTTTCAATAATACTTTGGGATCATATGAACAAAAGGCAAATAAATTGGCAATATAAAATCCTCCAAAACCCCACCCTTTTGCGAATTTGATACATCTACGAATAGTGGGGTCGTCGATAGTTTCATCAGCTCTTGACGGATTTAGACCAATAAACAAAACCATTGAAGCTTTTTTGTTCCAGCTGCGACTTAAGGTATATCGAAAGGTTCGGCATGTAGAGAATATCGCTGAGCGTTCCATTTTCTTTTGATGTGCTAAAATATTGTTAGTTTGAAAATAGATAAAATCTTAAAAAATAATCCAGTTGACTGTATCTTTTTGTAGTAAATGCATTATGTATTTGAAACGGTCTTTATGGCGATTAGCTGATAGCCTTACAGTTCCACGGTCACGCTTTAATAGGCTGACCGTGGATTGTAAGCTTTTAAAGTCAACCGCTTTCTCTTTTTAAAAATTTATATTAAATGTTTTCCAATTTGCAAATTAATCGTACCCTTGTAAAAAACGAAGTACGAATGGAAGTACCCAAAAAGACTGTTTCAGAGGAAGCGATGCAAAAAGAATGGGCTGTGATTCGCGCTGCACAAAAAGATCCAGCAATGTTTCGGCCTTTGTATAATCAGTATTTCGAACAAATTTTTCGTTTTATATTTCGCCGCACAGCTAATGAAAATCTGACTTCCGATATCTGTTCGCAAGTTTTTCTGAAAGCAATGCAGCAAATTAATAAATATCAATTTAAAGGAGTCCCATTTTCAGCATGGCTTTATCGGATAGCCAGCAACGAAGTTGCTCAACATTTTCGAACAACGCATAAAAGTCGCGTAATAAGCCTCGAAACTTCACACATTAGCAATCTGGTTGAAGACATGGATTCCGGGCAAAAAGAAAGTTATCAAAACGCCTTGATTCACGCCCTTGATGAACTCAAAGAAACCGATGTACAGCTTATTGAAATGCGCTTTTTCGAACAACGCCCATTTAAAGAAATCGCCGATATTATTGGAATTACAGAAAGTAATGCAAAAGTAAAAACCTACCGAATCCTTGAAAAATTAAAGAAAATAATTTTGCGTATTCATACTCAAGGAGGTAGAGCTCCAGAGCTATAATATTTAACGTCATAAAGATTTATTAGCTCATTTATAAATCAAAGACATATGAAAAATAAGAATTACAAAATAAATTTAAACCCCAAAGATCTCAGTTCCCAGGAGATCAATAAACACAAAGACTTTGAGGCTTTGCTTCAACAAGTCGGCGCTACTCCTCCAGCTAAAAAACCTTCTGGCATTAAAGTGCTTTATTATTTAGCAGGAAGCATTGCAGCTGCATTGTTAATTGGTTTTCTCTACATTGGCCTTTTCGCAGATCAAAGCGGCAATACTCAGGAATACCTGGCGAGCCAGTCTTATGTAAATCCACCTTTTGAAAATATAAAACCAACTTATGAAAAAGCAGTAATTAATGTCAATCAAGGAGGAGAATATGTTTACGAAAGTGGTTCAAAGATAACGGTTCCTCCTGCAGCTTTTGTAGATAATAATGGGGAATTGGTAAATCCGGAGATGTGGATATTAAATACCGCGAATTTCATGATTTTGTTGATTTCTTTTTGTCGGGAATACCAATGGAATATGATAGCGCAGGGATTAATTATTCTCTTGAATCTGCTGGTATGGTTGAAATATTTGCTGAGCAAAATGGAATTCGTTTGAATGTCGCTCCCGGAAAGGAAATTAATGTTGAACTGATTTCTGAAATCATGGTTCCTGTCGACGGATCAGGAAAATGTACCTGCTTTCAATATTTATAAACTGGATGAAGAGAAAAGAAGCTGGGTTTATAAAGGCACAGGATGATATTGAATTTGTTGAAGAAGATATGAGTGATTTGCTGAACATTTGCATGACTCTTGAAAATGACTCCAAATCAAAAATTTCAACAAGAACTTGCCAAAATAAATCAAAAGAAGAATGCTGAATTAGCTGCAATTGAAGCGAGCTATTCCAACACCTCCAACTCCTGTTAAACCTGAACGAGCCAATGGATCTGACTATGTTTTCAACTTTGATTTTACCGATGAAGAATTAGGGATTCAGAAATATCGGCCAAACTGAAGGTACAGCTCATGAAGAGATCAATCAACTGAGAAGACAATATGCTAACACACTTTGGCAAGTTTCTCCAAACAATGAAGATTTCAATGAAGATATGGTCGGCCAAATTGCGTGGGAAGATATGAAATTGGAACAAATTAACAACCGTGATTACGAGTTGACACTTATCAATCCAAATAAAGAAATCAAAGTAATTGTCAATCCCGTTTTAAATAGCCAGGATTATGACGCTGCGCTTCAGGAATTCAATCAGGATTTTGCACTACTTATCAAACTCAAATAGCTGAAAGAGAAGCAGCTTTAAAAGCTCAAAAAGAAGAATTGGAACAAAGAATAAGATTAGAGCGCGAAATTGCACAAAAAACTATGAAGAAACATTAGCCATCTATAAAGACTAATGGTCGTGATGATTTAGCTACTGATTTGATGATCAAAAAAAGAGTAGTCAATCGTTTTGCTGCCAATAGCCTTGGCACATGGAATTGTGACCGCCCATTGCCTCCAGCGGTTTATAGATTAAAAGGTGATTTTGTTGATAACAAATCCACGAAATACACACATGACATGGCATATTTGGTTGATAAAAACAAAAATACCGTTTACCGTTTTTATGCAAAAGATAAAGCCAATGTCTTTACAATAAGTTTTCTGAAAACCTGATGTGGATCATCACAAAAGAAAATAAACTAGCAGTTTTTACTCCTGAAAAATTTAAAGAAATAGATGTTAAAGAAGGTGATTATACTTTCGTAATGGATTTGGTTGATCAGGATATTGCAAGTGAAGAAGATGTGCGCAAAATATTACAATTTTGATAGACCTCTCGTAATTTTATATCATAATTTAAGTACTACCTATGACTTAATTTTAGACTTTTCTTAAAAGCTCTTGATCGATTGTGATCAGGAGCTTTTGTTTTTTTCTACTAACCTGATCCCCTCTCTTTTCCAACGCACGATGATTTTTTGTTTGTACAAATTTCCGATAGCCCTT
Source organism: Saprospiraceae bacterium (assembly GCA_965220465.1). GTDB lineage: Bacteria > Bacteroidota > Bacteroidia > Chitinophagales > Saprospiraceae > JAHDHW01. Next base: position 511,947 of record CBDCPZ010000021.1, read on the forward strand.
TTAAAAGCTTTTTTACTCATTTGCATCTCCTGATAAATTAGCTCAGGAGAACTTTTGTCCGTCAGAGCTAAGAAATCCATCATTAGCCTTTCAACTTGCTTAAAATATCGTTTCTGGAATGCTCAACTTCTTCTACTCCCTGCTTTTTAAGAATAATATCCAGGCGATGATCCTCTCTTAGTTTTTTGACATAAGCTGTTTGGGTTTCACCAATTGAAATAGGCTGGAAGATTTCATTTTCATACAAAACTCCCCACCAGGTATCATTTACAATTACCTTATATCCCAGGTCTGTTTGACTTGCAATTTTAATTTCAACTTCTTCATTCTCCTTTAAATGTATCGCATTTTTCTTCCAAAAATCGATGCCAGCGGGAAGATGCAGCAATTCTGTCAGTCTTTCTCGTCGAGATACAATCCGAACCAAATAACTGTTTCCAACATACATTTTTACCGCTTGCTCTCTAAAAGGAACAAATAAATCTTTTGCCAACAATCCCCAATCTAAAAAAGCACCATAATCACTTACCGCTTTAACCTCCAAATAACGCAAATTCACCAACTTTTGCTTTTGGTTTATCAGTCGTTGCGATTAGGCGGTCTTCTGAGTCATTATAAAGAAAAACCTCAATTTCATCGCCAACCTTTGCATCTTTCAGGAATATACCTTGAAGGCAAAAGAATTTCGCCAAAAGGGCCACCGTCCAGATATACATCCCAAAATCCACTTCTTTAATGATTTCAAGAATGCAATAATCACCAATATTTATCACTTACTGCTTTTTTATTTATCATGGCTAAAAAATAAGAAACTTAAATAACCGGTCAAATTTACACAAACCTCAGCGGACTCGATTATTATTAGTCTATTAAAACTAATTTTCTTATCAATTTACCATTTTCCGAATATAAGTAAACAAAATAGGTTCCGCTCGGATGATTGGCTAATTCTAAATCCATGTTCATTGAAATACCTTCAAAATCGCGGTTCAAAATAATTTGGCCCAAAACATTATAAACAGATATTTCAATCAACTCAGATGTTGAAAATTCGGCACTGATATGAAATAATCCATGACTTGGGTTTGGAAAGATTGTTATGTTTTCCAGTGTTGAAAGCTCATCAATTGAAGTCGTTTGAATATTGACCTGTGACTGAGCTAAACATCCGTTGGCATCCGTAATCGTTACAAAATATACACCCGAACTTAAGTTGTCGATCATAACTTCATTTGATCCGTTGCTCCATTGATAAGTATAAGGCGTTGTTCCGCCAGCGGCAAAAGCCGATGCAGTTCCATTATTTGAATTAGTTGCCGGAGTCCAGGCAATATCTACGAATAATTCTTGAGGCGATGCAATTTGAAAAGTGGTTAAAAACGCGCAACCAACCGCATCGGTGATCAATACCGAATAACTTCCGGGAGCGAGATTATCTAGACTTTCAGTATTTGAACCATCGTTCCATTCAAAAGAAAAAGGAGGCGTTCCTTGAGTCACTGAAACATCAATAAAACCATCACTCTCTCCAAAACAACTCACATTTCCTTTTTCAGCACTTATGGCTATTCCTTCAGAATCATTGGCCACTTGCAATTCTGCCTCAGCAATACATCCGTTGGCATCAGTCAAAATCAAGGAATAGTTTCCTGTTTCTAAATCAGCGATAAAATTGTCAGTTTCGCCATTGCTCCAATTGTAATTATATTGTGGTGTTCCGCCAAAACCAGTTGCTAAAATACTTGCTCCTGAGCCGCAAACTCCATCAAAACCACTTAACTGTACTTCAAGCAAATCAGGAGACTCCACTTCAATTTCAAGTATAGTTTCACAATCATTGGCATCAGAAACCGTAACGAGATAAACGCCAGCGCTCAAACCATCCACAAAAGGAGTATTTGCTCCATTCTCCCAAGTGTAATTATAAGGTTCTTCTCCACCAATTGGGTTAATTTGAATCGTTCCGTTTTCATCACCAAAACAAAGAATAGGAGTTTTAGTGGCAACAACTTCAAACCCTATGCAATCTTCCGAAGCTTCTTCAATTTCTACTTCAGCTTCCTCTAAACATCCATTTTCATCAGTAACCGTAACGAAATAGGTTCCAGGCTCTAAATCCATTATTTGAGGTGATGTTTCTCCATTGCTCCAAAGATATTGATAGCCAGGAGTTCCACCAACTGGAATAACCTCTGAAGTTCCGTCATTGGCATCAACAGATGTTTCATCCGTTGAGTTAATCGAAAGTGTTATTGCCGAAGGTTCTGATATTTCAAAATCTGAAATAGCTTCACAATTATTGGCATCTACAACGGTGACGGAATAATTTCCGGGTTCTAAATTACTGATCATTGGGTCTTCACTTCCATTGCTCCAATCATAAACAAAAGGAGCTGCACCTTCGATAGTTATAGCGCTAGCTGAGCCATTATTATTTCCAAAGCAATCAATATTTGTTGTTTCAATTGCTACATCAAAAATACAGGAAAAGGCTTCAACCAAACCACAGCCTTCGATCGTACATCCGTTTGAATCTGTGATTGTAACACAATAGGTTCCAGGTGACAAATTTTCTATTAATTGAGAACTCGCTCCGTTACTCCACGAATAGGAATAACCTATGGCACCACCATTAAT
>CBDCPZ010000022.1:0-503701 GCA_965220465.1 Saprospiraceae bacterium
GGTCAATGTAAGTGGATTGTAAGAAGTATTGTCAAACCCAACAGGGAAAGTAAAGGTGTCCATATTCTTTTTGACCAATCGGCCAGTGCTGTCAGTGACTACAAAACGGCTGGAACTGAATCCTGAGATAATTGCTGAATTTCCGAAAACCAAATCAGAAGAATCCACTTCCAACGTATTGCCATCGGCTGCAAACTCAAGCTGACCGAAAATCAAAAGATCATCTTTTAAACTGACTTTTTGGTTGGAGGATTTGTTGATTTTGAGATGATAAAGCGTTGCTCCGCCGCTTTGGAGGGTGTTCGAAGAAGTTCCGGTAAAAGTTACCGTAGCACCAGATCCTTCAAAATTGCTTTCATTAACAAAGTCGGTATTGTTTAAAATGATATGGGTTGGGCCAGTTACTTTTACATTTCCTCCAGCCACTTTAAAAGTGTTTTGGCTGAAACTCAGCGTGGAAAAAAGAGAAGCTATAATTAAGAAAATTAACTTATTCATGATATTGATTTTATAAACTCATTATTTATTTTGTACCCTTAATTCATCAGTTTGCAATTGTTGAATCATCGTCTTTAGTTCAGCTACTTCAGATTCGATGCTTTCCAATTGAATGATTTTGGAATTCATATTTTCATTATCTGCTTTCAAGGCATCGATAACCTCTTGCTGTTCCTGTATGGCTTTGACCAGGACGGAGGTAAGCAGGCCATAAGCGACTCCTTTTTCTCCGTCTTCGCCACTGACTACTTCCGGAATGACGGTTTCTATTTCCTGTGCGATAAATCCAATACTAGCTGTACTGTCGGCTTTGTAGTGATAGGCGGTGGGGCGTAATTCCATCAGATCTGCCAAGCCATAGGGTAGATCGGTGATTGCATATTTTTTGGAGCGATCAGAAGCGTTGGTCCATACACCTCCGCTAGTGACGTGAGCACCACTTCCCATATGTAGGGGATGCGCGGGGGTATCTGTCCCGATCCCTACTTTATCTCCGATGACGTTTAAAACTCTGATAATCATCAAAGGTGTAGACTTTAAAATAAAAATCCCAGTCTGGACTATTACCTGATCTGCCTCCTGAATATGGGTTTCCATTCCTAAATGTTAAATATTCTAATGCTCGAAAAACCTATTGTATAGATTTCTCCATCTGATAAAATAATATCCCCGGAGAAAGTAATGGTATTCCATGATAAGCGGTTGGATTAGAAAGTAGTAGCGGTACCCAATAAAGTACCACCCGTCCCCTCTCCTTGATAAATTGAAAAGTCATAACTAACATCAAGGTATTTGCTCATAAAAAATAGTTCTACGTGATCTAATTTACCATCCTTAGTAGCCGTAAAAGATTGCCAATCAGGAATTGATACGTCATGCTGATTCCGAAACTCTCATTTGCATAAATTCAGCATTCAAGCCAGAGGTGTTTTCATAGGCGGTTGTAGCTTGAAAATCTCCACTTAGCTCTACTTTACCGTCACCATTAATTCGCATGACTTCTTCGGTATCAAATAATTTGGTGCCCGGTGCATTATTTTTTACATAAAACTGAATTGGCCTGTTATTGGCGGCCATTATTTGCATGCCACCATAATTCCGTGCCTCCGTAATTTCTATCTGACTGGATACCTGTGACAGCATGTGGATTGGTTCCATACGAAAAATACATCCCAGCGGGGTTATTATATGTCTGCACTTCGTATCATAATACCAAAGGTGTCAGCTCCCACATCAATGGCTAATTTGGCATCTGTGAAGATCTGTGCCAATACCCACATTTCCTAAACTGTCAATGAGCATTGCCTCCGAGCCACCGACGTCAAAGCGGATCATGTCTTCATCTGCACTTTCTTCTACCTGTATTTTTGTATCGTTGTCGGCATCCTGGATGGTACCTGCGATGTAGTTAATCCAGGATAAATTGCCTGCTCCATCCGTTTTTAAAACCTGGTTTGCTGTCCCGTCAATGGTAGGCAATGAAAAAGCATCATTGATATTTAATGTACCATTGATCCGAATCAAGGCTATTGTCAAACTCTCCATAAAGCAAGGGAGTTGCTGCATCAGAATTATGAATGACTAGGCGGTTGGATACGTCAGGAAGATAGTTGCCTGCTTTGTATCCCAGGAACACATTTCCGGAACCATTTATCCACCCCGTTCCGGTCCCGACGAAGGTATTGTTTGAACCATTATTACTATTACCTGCCGTATATCCTAAAAAGGTATTGTCACTTCCCGTGCTGTTTATCACACCGGTTAGGCCTCCCAGAAAGGTGTTACCACTTCCACTGATTTTATTTGAACCAGCATCAATACCCATAAAAATATTGTTGAAGCCAGTCTGAAAATAATTTCCCGCACCTTGTCCGATAAACACGCTTTGGTTAGCGTTCAAAAATTCCAATTGGGTGAAATCATTTGCGTTCTGCTTGAGCCTCATTTTTTCCGTTCCTGCGACATCGAAACGGATAATATCCTCGTCAGGACTTTCTTCTACCTGGATTTTTGTATCGTTATCTGCATCACTTATTGTGTGAACAACATTATTTATAAGCTCCTGCCAGCCAACTGTTTGGTGAAACCAAAAACTCTCTGTGTCTGTATCAAAGACAAGTAATCCAAGAGCAGGGTTATTGATTGTGGTCCGTTGAGCCGAAGTCATTCTTGGTATCAACATTCCTTTATCTGTACTGCTGATATCAAGCATAGCAGAAGCATCAGGATCGCTGTTGTCCGTATTGATACCGACCTGGGCATTCAGCGATTGAAAACAAATTGTTAGGAACATACCTATTAAGCCAATTATGAACGTTATTTTTTTCATGATGGTAGTTTCGAATATTAAAAAATTATTGATTTGTGCTAGCCGTCGATTGAAGCAATGATTTAATTTGGGCTACTTCCTGAGCTAGTTCTTTGACTTTGGCACTATCAGCTTTGAGTTGCTCATTTTCAGTTTTTAGTTCGGTGATCTGCTGTTGTAAAGCCCGGATCGCTTCTACGTACATCGCATCATAAGTACCATAAGCGGTTTGTAGGTAGCCGAGGGCATCTTCTTCTACCAGGCTGGGAAAGACTTGCTGTATATTTTGTGCGGTAAAGCCATATTGTATTCCGTCTGGTCGCTGAGTACCCGTTTTGTCATCGGCCCATTCATAAGTGACACCTTGAAGGGAAAGTAGCTTTTGTAAAACTTGCTCGGAGTTGAGTTGACGGATGTTCGTTTTGAGCCGGGCATCGGAGTTGGCGAGCCAGTCTCCGGCGGAAGATTTGGAGGCGTTGCCTTCCACTTCCAATAGGTTGGTGGTGGCTGTCCGGCCAATGCCCACCTTGCCATCGCCATTGATACGCATGGCTTCTTCGGTATCAAAGAGGCCAGTCCCGGTAGCATTCTTTTTAACGTAAAATTGAATAGGCCGGCCATTGGCGGCCATCAATTGCATACCACCATTTCCGCCACTTCCATAATCTGCATCAGACTGGACGCCCACCACAGCATCTGGATTTGTTCCATAAGAAAAATACATTCCGGCAGTATTGTCTACTGCAGCACTTCTGATCATGATGCCGAAGGTGTCGGCTCCCACATCGATGGCCAGCTTTGCATCGGTGAGTTCTGTACCGATACCAACATTGCCTGAGCTATCTATCAGCATCGCTTCCGAACCCGCTACATCAAAACGAATATGATCTTCATCGTTAATCTGTTCTACCTGTATTTTGGTATCTGAATCAGAATCTTTTAATTCCGGGAAAGCATTATGAGTCCCTTCTGATGCCTGAAGCTCACCAGTAAAAGGATCTACGCTGATCATTAGTGGACGACAACTTAGTTGAACTACTCTTAACACATCATCAGCCTCATCAGTAATATAGGCATAGTTGTCTTCAATAGCGATTCCTACGGGGATTGAGCCCAATTCAATTTGAGGACCGAGGGTAGGTGTACTAACGTCACTAACGTCAACAATTTGCAATTTGGTTGGGTCAAGGTTTCCGTCAAATGCGACATAAGCATAATTTCCTGAAACCGCCAACGCTGAGTTTCCAAAAAGACCGCTGGGTAACTGAACTTCTCCTGTTAAAACTAAATCATCATTATTATTATATTCATAAATTTTTAAATCTTCTTCAAGGACGATATAAACATGAGAGTTATAGACCTTTATTAGCCTAGGATATCCGTAGGTAGTATAATAATCAACGTAGTAGGGAGCAGCAGGGTTACTTATATCTACTTGAGTTAATTCATGCTCCGTGTTATCGATAATAAAGGCATAAGAATCTAAAATTACAATATCCACTAGCAGGTCTAAATCAAAATATAAATTCCCGACATAGCTTGGATTTGTAGGCAGACTTGTGTCAAATATTCTTAAATACCCATCTGCACCGTCCACAACATACACATATGCTCCTGATACAGCCAATGCTGTAGGAGTCCCCCCTGCTCCTGTACTTCCTTCTACACTTAGATTGTTGGGATCACTAACATCAATTATTTTCAGATCATTGTTGTTATCATCAATTACATAGGCATAGTTGCCAGATACTGCGATATCAACTGGGAGTGGTCCAATTCCAATACTTCCAATTAAAACAGGATTGTTCGGATCACCAACGTCGTAAATTTTTAAATCATCTGAATCCGAATCAATGATATATACTTTCGATCCTACTTTATCCATGGCTCTTGTTTCTGTTCCTATTGCTGTTTCATTTACAATATTCAAACAATCAAAATCTAGTTGGTAAGTACTAAATAGATCATTGCCATTGATCAGTTGATTGCGGTTGTGTATTTCAATCCATTGATTATTGTCAAAATACCAAAAGCTTTCAGTAGAAAGGTCAAATACCATGAGGCCATCTGCAGGATTATTGATGGCTTCTCTTTCTATAGAAGACATTCTCGGAGTGAGCATCCCTTTGTCCGTGCTTTTTACATCCAGCATGGCTGAAGGATTCGGATTGCTATTATCCGTATTGATGCCAACTTGTGCACTAAGTGAAAAGTGAGCAAAAAGAAACAAGGTTAGAGCGAGAATAAATAACTTATTTTTCATTTTATAAAAATTTAAATGATGTTTAATTTTATTTATGAAGTTTGCTGATGGAGCCATTCGGTTAACTGAGGTAGTGCCAGATCAACCAGGAGCCTTTTGGCTGTATTAAAATTTTCTTTTTTGATAATACTATTTGCATAAAAACCTGTCAGGATGGCTTTGAAGCCTTGCACTAATAGTTGATGCGTAATCTTTTCCTGGCACTTTGTCAAAAAGTGAAGCGCATCCAATACGACCAATGGCCGGGTCCCGATCATTTCCTGGCGAGTATAAAAAGTTTTCCAAAAGGAATCATCAAGGGAGAAAACCGAACCGAGTATGCGTTGCGCCTCTTGTTCATAAATTCGAGCAGCCTGGAATTGTAAAGTATCGGATTGACGTTCTACTTTGTCCTTCTGGATCATTAAAAGATGAAAAGCAGCTAAGCTGTATTGTTCTATTTGAATGATTTTGTCGAGCACTATTGTCTCGATCTTGGGAAAACAAGCTGCTGCTATAATTGTGATGGGGCAATCAATTCCACCTTGCATATACTTTTCCGCAGCGGTCAACAAATCTCTTTCTTTCCAGGAAAAAGGAGATTCTTTTATGGCAATTATGCGGTTGTTATTTGGTATCCATGATTTGGCGCTCATCGAAAAATATTTTTAACTATAAATTGATGATACAAAGATGAGCGGGTTCTGCGCCGATGGCTTCAGGCCATGGTTTTTTGACTACAGATTATGGTTTTTTTGAAGAAAAAAAACTTCAGGTTATGTTTCTTAAGGAAATGAGATGATTGCAAAAACAACTGATAATCAGTTATTTACGAGTCTCATTTGGACGGCTTCCGAAAGTTTCAAAAAAAACATCGGAAAAATAAACGGGAGAGGAAAAACCAACTTCATAAGCGATTTCAGACACGTTTAGGTCGGAGGTTTTTAATAATTTTTGTGCATGATGCAGGCGAATGGAGCGGATATAAATGGAAGGAGATTGTCCGGTGAGGGCTTTCACTTTTTTATAAATCTGGCTACGGCTCATTCCTAGTCCGCGGATCAACTGTGTCATTCCAATATCACTATTGGAAAGATCCGCTTCGATAATGGCCCGGATTTTTAGTAGGAAGGCATCTTCTTTTTCCAGTTGAAGCTCAGGGGGAGCAACGGAAGTGTTGGTGGTTTCAGCATCTTGTGTCAATGGCTCCAGGTGAGCAAATCGAGTTTGAAGTTTTTTCCGTAATTCGAGTTGGCTACGGAGTATGATCAGCAGTTCGTCCTTATGAAAGGGTTTTTGAAGATAAGCATCAGCCCCCCGTTGCAGTCCTTCCAAACGAGATTCGAAATCGGCTTTAGCAGTCAACAGGACGATAGGAATATGACTTGTTCGTTCATCCGTTTTCAAAGTTTGGCAGACTTCGAAGCCATCCTTTTCAGGCATCATGACATCACTCACGATCAAGTCCGGAATATGCTCAATTGCTTTTTCAATTCCTTCTGCGCCATTCATTGCAATTTCAATAGCATAATAATCCTTTAAACAACTAATCAAATAATGGATGACATCCGCATTGTCTTCTATAAGTAAGGCCGTAGGTTTTTCATCTTCATTATCAGAAACCGTAGCAGTTGTATCTTTTAGATGAGTAGCAGAAGATAAATTGGATAGCATCGAAGCATCCGCTCCTGGTAGTACTTTGTTCTCCTGTTCAATTTTAGCCAGCTTAGTGATCGGTAATTGAATAGTAAAAGTTGTGCCTTCACCTTTTACACTGTTAACATTTATTTCACCACCCATGGCTTTGATCAATTCGTAAACAAGGGTAAGGCCGATTCCGGTCCCTTCGCCACGGCGCGTAGAACTATCATCCACCTGGTAGAAACGATTGAAGATATGTGCTAACTGTTCTTTGGGAATGCCAATGCCCGTATCCTTTACTTTTAAAATAAATTCTTGCTCGGACCCTTTTAATAGTTGAACATAAATGTCCCCTCCTTCCGGGGTGAATTTAATGGCATTGGATAAGAGATTGGAATAGATCCGGGTGATTTTTTCGGGATCAAAATCCATGATGAGTTTTGGCTCATCAGACAAAAAGTGAAGGTTCAATTCTTGCAATTCTGCAAAACTTTTGAGGGATTCAGTCAAATAGCGAAGATGACGAACGATATCGCCTTGTATTTTTTGTATTGTAATTTGACCTGATTCCAGTTTCCTTAAATCCAACATTTGATTGACCAAATTGAGCAGTTGATCACTATTGCGTTTGATGAGGTTTTTAGCATCGTCATCACCTTTCATACTTTCTGCCATACCGGAAATAACGGTCAGCGGAGTACGAAACTCATGCGTAATATTTGTGTATAATTTCGATTTGGCCAAATCCAGTTCTTTTAGTCGCTCTGCTTCGCGTTGTTCCATTTCAACCTGATGGCGTAATTGAAATCGTCTTTTTTGAAATTTTAAAAATTGCCAAAACCCAAGACCTATGAGTGCCAGATAAATTAGATAAGCCAGATTACTGCGATACCAGGGTGGCTGAATAATGATGTCAAGGGTACGAATTTGGTTGCTCCAAACTCCGTCTCCGTTTGCTGCACTAATTTTGAAAGTATAACTTCCGGGAGAAAGATTGAGGTACTGTGCTTTATTCTCTGTCGATTGGTGCGCCCATTCTTGTTCGGCTCCTTCTAAATAATATTTAAATTGATTTTTTCCGGGAGCTGTAAATTCGAGCGCAGAAAAGGTCAAGTTAACGCTGTTTTTTGAAAAGGGAAGTGTGATGGATTGGGTGTACTCGACGCTTTCATTTAGAATAGCTGAGCTATCCCGAATATCGACTCGTGCATTATTAATATCTAAACCAGTAATTCGAACTGCCGGAGCATGTGGATTATCTTTTAAATCTTTTGGGTGAAAAACATTTAACCCGTTTATACCTCCAAACATTAATGCTCCATTCGGAGTTTTTCCATAAGTATAGGTATTAAATTCGTTACTTTGCATACCATCTTCTTCCGTGAAATTTCGAATGATTCCTGTATTTGGTGTATAGCGGATGATCCCTTTATTCGAACTCATCCAGATATTACCTTCGTCGTCATTTAATACCGCATAAATTACATCATTGGGCAATCCATTTTTAGTATTCAAATAATCGAACTTCATAGTTTGTGTATTCAGACGATGCAAGCCACCACCCTTAGTTCCGATCCAAAGGATGTCAGGATTTTCGGGATCAACCAGCAAACTGGCACAAACTGAGCTACGCAATCCTTTTTTGACCAAATCGAAGGTGAGGTTATTTTCTGTAGGTTTTGCTCGCACCAAACCTTCTGAAGTGCCGATCCATATGTTTCCATTTGCTGTTTGAGCGGTATAAAAAATGAAAGGTGGGATATCTTCGAATAAATTAAATTGGAAAGTTTTGTGCTGCTTCGTTAAAGGATCATATTGAATGATAAAATTGGAATGGGTAAGGAGTAGCTTTGAATCAGAACTCTTTAGAATGCTTAATTTACTTTCGTTCCAGTAAGTGTCCAGGTTAAATTTTATTATTTCTTTGAGTTGTTTTTCCTCATATTGGAAAAGTGTTAAAGCATATTTTTCTTCTGTCTCGGTAATTTTTTCAATGACTGCTAACCAACCGGATTGAGGACCATCTTTTAACCAATACAATCGATCAATAATCCTGGTTTGGGCTAGTTGATGGACACTTTTTAATATGTCATTTTCTCCCTGTTTATAATAACTGATAGATCTGGGATGATGGTAAAATATTTCACCAGGACTAGAAGAAAACAAGCGATTATACACTGATTTTCCCGATTGGTAAGTTTGGACTTTTAATTTTCTTGGACTAATTTTTTTAACTCCAAACCCTCCTGTCCCGACCCAAATGATGCCGGACCTGTCTTTTATCCAGGAAATTCCTCCTGCTTTTAAATTCTTTACAGTGAAAAGCGCATCACTTTTATTTAGCTTTGTTTTAGAGGCAATCGTTGCTGCATCAAATATCAACAATTCATAGCTGTCTTTATCTTGTAACCATATGCGGTCAGCGTCTTTTTCATAGAAATAAAATGGTGAAAATTTTAAATCCGTTTCCAATACCTCCCACTTTCCATTTATCTGTAAATTAATACGCTGAACCATACTGCCTTCATCAGATAATTGGAAACTAATGGAAGGGCTAATTATCTTAACATTATTAAATTGTTGGTCAGTAGAACCTAAATCAAAAGGCTCTAGTTTATGGTTGTTCTCATTAAGCTTCGAGAGTTTTGTTCCTTTTTTTATAAAAATGTTTCCATCATAGTTTGTTGATATTTGGTCGACTGCACCAACAACTACCTTTTGAGTTACTTGTTCTAAAATTGATTCATTGTTGTGGAGTTCTTTCCAAAACTGCTCTGGAAATGTTACCTCAATAAGTTGATTTTTTGCAATCGTTATTATCCAAAATTTGTTTGCAGATCCTTTTTTTATGGCTTTGATAAAAACAAAAGGCTCGGTTTGATCAGATTTTATTGGAATTTTGTAAAACCGTTTGCTTCTTTTGTGAAATAAATTCAATGTCGCACCATAGGTTCCTACAAGTAAAAAATCACCTTCTTCATGAATCGTACTGATCCAGTCATTTGAAATGGAATAAGGGTCGGTTGTGTCATGTGTAAATACTTCAAACGCCTCTCCATCGTAGCGATTCAATCCGTTTTTTGTTCCGATCCACATAAATCCTTCTCTATCCTGATGTAAAGCTGATACATACCCTTGCGATAAGCCATCATTGATGGTAAGCGATTGAGGTTCAACAATTGTCTGAGCAAAATTGTCGACAACCAATAGAAAGCAAGAAATCCAAATAATAAGCCTTATGGGACGCATTTTTAGGTAGTTGAGAAAGCTCTAAAATTGAATTTAACAAATCCTGTAGAAAATATTAATTATTCAGAGCATATACTATTGACAGTATTCGTATAACATATTTTATTTCTTCCTTTTTAAAAAGTTGCTTAAAGTGGCAAATTAAACTAGTGGTTATAAAGATACAGTAAACAGATTTTTTAAATGATATACTTCTTGATAATTAGAGTTGAAATATGTTTACCTTTTTATTCTTTACCTTTAAATAGCTTAAGCATAGATTCATAATCCGGAGGTCGAGAGTTCAAGTCTCTCTCTCGCTACAAAAGAAAAAAGCCTGTGACTGATGATCATGGGCTTTTTTGCTTGTTGGAACACTAAAAGGAACCAATCCAAACAACTTCCCTCTTTTTCAGTTATTCGTATTTCAATTGCTCCTCCGATCAAAACTGAATATCAAAAGGTTTTAAAACTTGTAGTGAATTTGTTATATTTAAGACAATGTGTTAAAACCTTGCTCCAATGAAAAATTTAATACCTTCAAAACTCTTTTTGTTTTTACTGTTGTTTTCATTTTTCAATTTATTCACATCCTTATCTTTTAGCCAATCATCACAAAAAGTATTTAACTCTGAAAAATACACCGAAGATTCCATTCAACTAATCTCTTATTGGGAAAAGTATTGGAGATTTGATAATAATAATCAACATGACAGTGCAATTATTATTTGCCAAAATATGATTAAACTTGGAAAAGAATTAATGGCCGTTAAATACGACTCAACCTTGTTCGAAAAATATGGAAAGGCGTATGCAGGTGTTGGTTATAATTTGATGGAGTTAGGAAAATATGACGAAGCTTTAGATTATTCAATGCAATCTTATGATACTTTGAAAAGCAGGTTTGGAGATAGTCATATTAGGATTACTGAAGTTTTAGTAGGCATATCAATTAATTATAGCAGGAGGGGAGATTACGATCATGCTCTGGAATACATTTTTAAGAGCTTATATGTAATGAATAACTGTTTGCCAAAAGATCACCATTATTTTGCAAATAATTATGGAACTCTGGCAAATATATACAAGGAAAAAAAAGATTTTCCAAAAGCTGTCGAATTTGCTAACAAATCAATTATTCACAGCGAGAACTCTCCGAGGTTACCTTCAAGGTTGCTATTATTAGCAGAAATATACTTGTCAATGGGTAAAATTGATTTAGCAAAGAATGCAATTGATAAAAGCTATTTTTTAAATAAAAAGAAAATCAAAAATCAAAAATACACTACATTAATTTGTTTTCGTTATGGCCAAGTTTATGCTGCAAATGCTGAATTTGAATTAGCAGAATTATATTTTAATCGCTTTCTTAGTCGAATTGGAACTCACCAAAACATTTACGAAGATTTTCCTGTTGCAGGTGATGGATATTTTGAAATTGCAAAAATACTTCAGGAAAAACATGAATATGAATCGGCTATTTTATACTACTTAAAAGCAATTGATTCATGGAATAGTTATTATGGCGAAGATCATCCGAAAGTTATTTATACACTCCAACAAATAGGAAAGATTCATTTAAAGAAAGGCAAACCTGAAAAAGCCCTTGCTCAATATCAATTGGCTCTCAACAAAACGGTTCCATCCTTTTTTTCTGCAGACTATTACATCAATCCGAAGTTAATTGATCTTCCGTCAAATTTATTGGTTCTGGAAACTCTTTTTGTGAAAGCAAAAGCTTTTAAAGATTTGTTTCAACAAAACGACCAACTCAAAGATTTAGAAATTGCATTGTCAACTTATGAGTTGGCATTTAGCTTAATTGATAAAATGCGGGCAAACTATTTTTGGGAAAATTCGAAAGCAGAACTTTCTGAAAGTATTGTGCCTCAGTTGGAAGAAGCCATCAACACTGCGCTTACATTTTACAATCGCACATCGGAAAGGCAATATTTGGGACAGGCGTATCAATTTATTGCTAAAAGCAAATCAATTATTCTTGCTGAAAGTATCAAAGACTTACAGGCAAGGGATTTTACCGGTGTTCCGGAATCAAGCCTTGAAGAAGAACGACATTTGAAAGAAGACGTTTCATTTTATGAAAAATTGATTTATGAAGAAGACTTAAAAGAAAAACAAGATTCTGTGAAGCTGTTTTACTGGCATAATAAATTGCTTGAAAAAAAGACGAGCTATAAAATGTTTATTTCTAAACTGGAAAAAGAATTTCCCGATTATTCACGGCAAAAAAATATCGAGGATGTTGTTTCTGTCTTTTCCATTCAAAAAGCCATTGATGATGAAACAGCTGTCATTGAATATTTTTTAGGAGATACGCAATTGTTCATTTTTGGTATTTCAAAAAGCGAAATCATTTTCAAATACTTACCCTTTGATACCACATTGTTTGATCATGTTCAACAATTAAAATCATTGTTTTATGATTTTCAAACCATCCAAAAAGGTGATGAAAAATTTGCATTTGAACGCTTTGCAGATCATTCTCATACTTTGTACAAAAGGCTGGTTGAATCAGTGTTAAGCCAGTTTGAGGTTAAAAACATTGTCTTTATTCCTGATGGCATATTAAGTTTTATCCCATTCGAAAGCCTGCTAACCGCATATCCGGAAGAGGAAAAAATTATAACTTTAGATTATCGAAATTTGTCTTATTTATTTCTGGAGTACTCTATTCGCCTTGAGTACTCATCGCAATTGCTCTTTCAAAATAGACAAAACAAGAATACCAATCATTTATATCTTGGGTTTGCTCCAAAATATAGAGGTGATGAGCTTTATTCTGCTCCATCAGTCGATAGTGCAAAAATGAAAAAACTCTATCCTATTGCCAGCAGAGATGGTTTAAAACCTTTACAATTTAACCAACCTGAAGTATCACAAATTGGGGAGCTGTTGAATGGGAATTATTATTTGGCCGAAGAAGCCGTGGAAAGTTTATTTAAAAATAATGCACCTTCCTATAAAATTTTGCATCTCGCCATGCATTCAATGACCAACGATTTGGAACCGAGATATTCCCAGCTTGTTTTCAGCGATCAATCAGATACCATTGACGATGGAAAATTGCAGGCATACGAACTTACAAATATGCAACTAAATGCTGAATTGGCAGTGCTTAGTGCTTGCAATACCGGAAGCGGAAAGCTAAGGAAAGGGGAAGGTGTGATGAGCCTTTCAAGGGCGTTTAAAAATGCAGGTTGCCCCAATATCGTCATGAGTCTTTGGAAAGCCAATGATGCAAGTACAAAAGACATTATGGTCTCTTTTTTTGAAAAACTCAAAGCCGGAAAAGGTAAAACAGATGCCTTGAGAAAAGCAAAATTAGAGTTCCTTTCTTCATGTGAACAACAATTCACACACCCTTATTATTGGGCAACTTTTGTTCTGGTTGGAGATAATGAGCCTATTAATTTTGGAAGGCCTTGGTGGGTAACTATTTTAATTGGTCTAGGGATATTTCTAACTTTCTTATTTGCTTTTAAATTTCTTAAAACAAAATTTCAAACTACTTTATCTTATTAAGATCTTTCATCAGTTTTTCAGCAGATCCCTTGAAAGGATGCAAGACATTTGATAAGATTTTGTCTAATTGTTTTTTTGCATTGTCAACCTCATTCAATTGAAGATAAGCTAAAGAGGAATACCAGGTTGCCTTTTCTGTAAAATTTGTTTTTACTTTTCCAAAGGCTTGTATTGCAGATTTGGGCTGACCACTTTGCAAAAGAAAAAATCCTTGATAATAGTAAAACTCATCAGGAGATTGGATTTCAAAAGAAGAATCTAATTTTTGAATATCTGAAAGCTTTTCTAATGCCTGGCTATGGTTATTCTGAGAATAAAGCGTTTCAATCTCCAACCAAATAGCATCTATTTTTGCACTGAGTTCATTTTTTTTCTGAACAGCAGAATCAGGGTCATTTGAACGATCTGTTCCAATTAATGAATGACCAACTTGTTCTTCAGGTGAAAAATATTGAGCTGCTAATTCCTGTGGTGACGTAGGTTGAATAAAATTTTCATAAACGAAATAAACGGCCACCAAAAGCGCCAAACCTGCAGCTATCTGAAGCAAGCGTCTAAAAATAATAATACGTCCCTTATCAGCGGAGGGTTGTTTTTTTTGATGTTGGATTGATCGAATTTTCTGACTCAAGGCCATCACATCATCTTCAGCCATTGCTTCTGCAATTCCTCTTTGCAGCTTCACCTCAGCGGCAAAAGAAGGATCATCAGCCATTTTTTGTTTAAAAGCTATTAGCGCATCACCTGTTAATTTCCCTTCCAGGTATTGCTCAATCCATTCTATTTGTTCTTCTGAATTCATGTTGTTTGTAATCAGAAATTATTTTAATTCATTAAATCGTTCATCCGCCTTTATCAGTTTCGTTAGTTTCTCTTTACATTGAAACTTTCGTTTTCTTGCATACCCTTCACTTCCAAAACCCATCGCTTTCGCAATATCCTCCATGTTTGTCTTATCAAAATATAATAACAACAGCTTTTGACAATCTGCTCCCAAAAGCTGAAATTTTTCACGATACAAAGCAAATCGTTCTGTCGTTTCGATTTCTTGTTCGCTATCATTTAATATTGTTAATACTTCTGCATCTTCGATTGTTACTCCACTTTTCCGCTTTTTTCGCTTTAATTTTTTAAGCCACAAATTTTTACAGATTGCAAAAAGGTAGGTATGAAAACTGCTGGTCAATTCAAGCGAATCATTTTTTACTTTCCGATAGATCACAATCAAAGCATCGTGAAAAATATCTTCGGCATCCTCGTCATTTCCACTGTTATTGATGACATGGCTTTTTATACCTGGAAAGTAGTTGTCATAAATTTCATGAAGCACATCCTCCCCTTGTTTTTTCAAACCCTGGAGGTAGTGTTGGTCTTTATTTGCTGTTTTATTTAGTGACATACTTGTATCAAAATCACTTCGTCAATTTTAAAAATACATTTTTTTTCAAAGGACGGGTAACAAATTGTTGCTTTCCAGTATCAACTTTAAAATTTGGCCTTGGAAGGCTTGACTTTATGACTTCAATTAATCCTGAAAACTGTCTTTTTTATTTTTTAAAAACAAAAAACAATATGCCTTATGATTAAAAATCTAATTCCATTTCTCGCCCTGATTGTTTTCCTGCCCAATATTGGTCAGGCTCAATGGGCACTTACTGCAACCGGGCAATCTTTTAGCGGTACCAACATGACGATTGGATACTCGGTTGGGGAGCTTTTTACAACTTCAATAGGCGATCCCTGTATTACAGTTCATTATTTGCCGGGTGTGATTCAATCAAGCACTGAATGTCCCACTTCGGTTAACAATGTTTTTGATGATCATTATTATCTGAAATGTTATCCCAACCCTACGGAGGATCGAATATTGATTGAGACTGACTTCCTCGATTTTCGGCAATACCAAATAGCTAATATGCTTGGACAAACAACCGCTTCGGGAATACTCGAAGGCACCGAAATTGACCTGACAACACTTGCTTCGGGAATATACCTGATTACCCTGATTTCAGACGATCAAACTATTTATAAATCATTTAAAATCATTAAACAATGAAAACCATACTTACTTTTATCTTTGCACTTTTTTTATCTACTTTATTATTTGCCCAATCACCCCCTCAACTATTTAACTTCCAGGCCGTTGCGAGGGATGCAGAAGGGAATCCAATTGAAGGTGAAACAATTATTGTTACTTATAGAATTCTTCAAGGGGGCCCAACAGGAACTGTCGTAGATGATGGATTTGGTACTCCCACAACCGGGCCTGGGGGCTTATTTTCTTTAGAGATAAGTGGTACTCAATTTGAAGGTATCCTTTGGGAAGAAGGGCCAATGTTTTTAGAAGTCAGCATTGATGGCGTTACTGCAACACAACAGTTAGTTAGCGTACCTTACGCACTTTACGCACTAAAATCAGCAGATGGACAAGACAATTGGGGAGTCCAAGTTGTTGAGACCGACCAGACACTCGCCGGAAATGGAGCCGAAACTCCTCTTAGTATTGCACAACAAGGTGCTGAGCCGGGGATGGTACTCCAGTGGACCGGAACACAATGGCAGCCTCAGTTCGCTGGTATCCCTCCTGGAACGATTATAGCTTATGGAGGTGACATAAACAATATACCACTAGGGTGGCGTTTTTGTGATGGTTCCCTCATATCAAATACAGAACCAGGTTATGCAAACTTATTTGCTGCTATCGGAAATAATTTTGGAGGGAATAGTACTGAATTTAACTTACCAGATTTTCGAGGTAGGTTTCTTAGAGGTGTCGATAATAATCCTGATGATATAATTGATCCTGATGTAACGACCCGAACTGAAATGAACCCCGGTGGAAATACTGGTGGTTTTGTTGGCTCAGTACAAGTAGATGCAACCAGGCTACCCAATGATAATTTTGAATTAAGCACAAACGGAAATCATTCACATACTGGAACCGCAAATGCTGCGGGTAATCATTCACATACTGGAGACACAAGCACTGACGGTAATCATTCACATACTTGGACAAGGCCATATTCTACTGATGAAGGAGGCAATGGTTTAACTTCTATTTTATGGGATGATCAAAATATGGGAAATAAACAAACAGGTACAAGTAGTAATGGCAATCATAAGCATGATCTAGATATTAATAATGCCGGTACTCATACTCATAGTCTAAATATTGGTTCTGCTGGCAATCATAATCATAATATTACTGGTGGTGACAACGAATCGCGCCCAAAAAATGCTTATGTGCATTATATTATCAAGCTTTGAATATTACATCACTAAAGAGAACAAAGGAGGTAAATATTTTATGAAATGTGTACCCTACTAAGCTCAGGCTATCACAACACCCTAGATAATCTCAAAAATTCTCAATTATTTTTCACTCAAAAAACTCAAAATCATGAAACGAACAAACATTTTTATCGCATTAGTAACTATCATTGCTCTTACAATTTTCAGCTGTCAAAAAGTCAATCCATTAACTCCTCAGAAAAGTGATTTACAACCCGCGACTAACTTTAAAAAAATTAGTACTCCTGAAGCTCGATTGGTACTGAATCCCACAAGTATTCCGTCCCTAAACCATAAACTGCCAGCCTTTGATCTGGACCATTTCAGAGCAACTCACCGCCCGATTGATATTTTTGAAGTATTCACCATCGAAAAAGAAGATTTGCCTTATTTGGTTGATGATCTTGAGCAGGAACTTACTGGTGGAAGATCAACTGTAGTTTTGGAAGCTGGCTCGGTGGATGGATTGGCTGATGCGATTGACGAAGCTGGAGAAGATGGGAAAGTTATTGTAGAAGCCGGAACGCATTATGAATCTGGAAGAGTCCTAATTGGACTCGATGAGGTAAAAATTATTGGTCAGCCGGGGGCTGTTATTGAATCTGGCGCATCAGATTTTATGCCTGCTTTGCATATTAAAAATGCTGAAGAAGTTAAGATTCAAGGCTTGGAAATAGTATCTACTGGTTCAAGTGGAACTTTAGGGATTCTTATTGAAAATTCAGAAGAGACTAAGATTAAGAATAATACTCTTTTAGGTTTTGATCTTACTATTGCAAATGAAAAAAGTGATGAAACCAAGATTACTCAAAACACAATTATGGGTTCTGGCGATAATGATTGTATCGTTATCATTAATGGTGAAGAGGTTAAAATTCTAGGAAACGACCTCTCCAATGGATTTTTTGGAGCTTGGCTTTGTGATGAAGATGGAAAATACAAATACAACACGACTCATGGTAATATTATTGGTGTAATTCTTTGTAAAGTTCCTGATGCTTCTTTCCCTTTGCCTGATGGAGGATTCACTGGTGCTGATAAATCAGGAACTGATTGGAAAGTGAAATACAATTCCTCAAATAACAATATTTGGGAGGGCTATCTTGCTATTGATGGAGCGAACAACAATTCCATAAAACATAACAGTGCATCCGGCAATGGAACCTATGCTATTGAATTGGCTGGAGATTCTTATCGGTTTGGTTTTTTGACACCTACTTCTTTTGAAAATAATGTAAAAGCAGGAAGTGGCAATGACGATATTACGATCAAAGATTGCGGCGAAGATAATTCTGTAAATGGTGGAGATCAGATAGATACTAATTTGGATCCTTGTAGCTAAATTTAAACCTTAAAATTTCAAATTTCGCCAAGTGAAGAGCCTACTAAAATTTTAGCAGGCTCTTTTTTAAGGTGACAGTAATAAATTATTGATAATTCCGTCAAACTAATTTTAAATAATAATCTTACATTTGCGAAAATATAAAACCAGAATATTATGAAATACTTGCCCGGCTTTATTCTTATTATGTTTTCCATCATTTTTACAGGTTGTTTTGATATTCTTGAAGACCTCTCCCTGAATGCAGATGGGTCAGGAAAATACAGCATTACCTTTGACATGGATGGGATCATCAATGATCCAATGATGAAAGAAATGATACTGGAATCAGTTAAAAAGGATGCAAATTTAGCACTTGGTGAAAATGAAAAAATCGTTATAGATTCTACTGTTTATATGAAAGATGACCCGCAATTTGCTAAATTTAAAGACAACAAAGCTTTGTGGGAAACGGCAAAAATGCACATGGTCGTAAATGAAGAAACCGGCAAAATGTTTGTCAATTTCGGATTTGATTTTGATGAAGTCGGCGATATTGACGCTTTTTTTAAAAACTTAAATGACAATAGCGATTCTCAGAATATGTTTGCGGGTTTTGACCAGATTGTTAGCGGCAGCAATTTCCTTTTTAAGAAAAAAAGCCTTACAAGAATGCCTGCTACGAAAAGTGACGATTCCATTAAAGATAACTTTGGAGAAGAGGATTTGGCCATGCTAAAAATGTTTATGACAGATTCGAATTTAAAAACTACTTATAGCTTTCCAGGGGCGGTAAAAAAATCCAGTATCCCTAACGCTGTGGTTAATAAAAATGAAGTGACCGTTTCAATACCACTGCTTGATCTGATGGAAGGCAAGGCTATGATGGATGGGGAAATAAAGTTTAAAAATTGATACTCATTTTGAAGTTCGAGGTTCCAAGTTTGAAGTTTGAAGTTTGAAGTTTGAAGTTTGAAGTTTTTTTTAACCATGAACCTCGAACTACAAACCAAAAACTACAAACCAAAAACCATCACAACACTTTTTCAAATGCTTTGATTAGAGCATTTACTTCTTCAAGCGTATTGTAATGCACCAGGCTTACCCTCACAACGCCATCTTTTTCAGACAATCCAAGATCGTTGATTAACTTTTTTGCATAAAAATCTCCAAATCGGATACCGATTCGATAAGGGTCGATTTTTTCAACAATTGTCGAACTTTTGAGGTTTTTATGAATGAATGAAATGGTGGGAACCCGTTCCGATTTTTTGCCGTTTTGTTTGCCGATAATTCGGGTATTTTCTTTTGTCTTTAAATAATCGATCAACAAAACCGACAACTTTTCCTCATAATCAGCTATCAAATCAAAACTCGTTTTAAACTTCATTCGATCGGCTGAATCAATTGCTTCAGGAAAATGAAAATCATGGACTTCGACTAAGTATTGAGACAATCCTAACAAACCGTAGGTGAACTCAAAATTGAAATTACCTGGTTGAAATTTGTAAGGAGTTTCATCAATGAAATTATGATTGATTCCATCCATTTTTTCTAACAACTCAAGTTTTCCGTATAGGATGGCTGAATGAGGGCCATACACTTTGTAAGTACTGAAAACGTAAAAATCAACGCCAAACGCCTGAACATCAACCAGCCGGTGCGGTGCGTAGGCTACGCCATCTACGCAAATCAAGGCTCCTGCGTCGTGTACTATTTTAGCAATTTCAGGGATCGGATTGATCGTGCCGAGAATATTGGAAGCATGGACCATTGCCAACAATTTGGTTTTGTTGGAAAGTAATTTTTTGAGATCTTCCAGTTCAAATTCCAAAGTTTTGGGATTAACTTTCCAGGTTTTTATGACAATCCCTTTTTCTTTCAAATCCGTCCAGCATGACACGTTGGCTTCATGATCCGAATTGGTGACTATGACCTCGTCACCGGGCTGCCACTGTCTGCTCAAGCAAATACTCAGGATTCTCAAAAGCATAGTAGAAGAAGGGCCTACAATGACTTCTTCGGTGTTTTCAGCATTTATCAATTGAGCCAATTGTTTGGTTACAAATTTCAGTTTTTCACCAGCAGTAGCAGAGACTTCGTAGGAAGCGCCCAATTGAACATTATAGTTGATCATGTAATCCTGAATATTATTGATTACATTTTCCACAACTTGCGAACCTCCCGCATTATCCATGAAAATGAAATCTTTTTTCAGTGCCGGAAATTTCGTTCTTACAAAATTGATATCCATTTTGAGTTTTCTGTTTGAATGTTGTATTTTATGATTTGCGAATAAAGTGATTTTTCTTCTTTAAAATAGCATTAGTTTATATTTTTTCTTTGAATGATTCCATTTTGCTTGTTCAGTATCAAAATATTCCTGTTCGTCATGTTGGTTACTATTTAGGTTGTATTTTATTTTAAATATTGTATTATACTTTTTCAATTAAAATCTTAAACCAGTTTACCATGAAATTAAAATCTACACTCACTTTTTTTACGCTTTTGGCAATGACTTTTTTGTTGATGAATAACGCTGACGGACCAGGCTCTGTCCAAGATGAAGACCGAACCGGAAGCCCTTTAAGTTCAGGAGCCTGCAACGTAGATGGCTGTCATGACGATGGCGTTTTTAATCCATCTGTTTCAATCGAATTATTGAAGGACAATATTGCAGTTGACAAATATATACCCGGTGAAACCTATAATATGAAAGTGACTATTACTGCAAGTCAGGGCACACCTGAAGCTTATGGTTTTCAGGCAGTTGCGTTGAAAGATGCAAATGACGGAGCTGCGGGAACCTGGGGTAGCATTCCTGCAGGAATGCAAAGCATTATGTTGACAAATGCCAGAACTTATGTTGAACATTCGGAACCCAACACATCAAGCAATTCATTTGAATGTGAATGGATCGCACCTCAGTCCGGTACTGGAGATGTTACCTTTTATGCTGCCGGCAATGCCGTAAATGATGATAATGACAGCAGCGGAGATGGTGCACAGGCAGCGCAATTGTCCATTACAGAAGAAAATCCGGATGGCGCCAAAGAAGTGCAATTATTATCTGGTTTTACAATATTTCCCAATCCTGTTCAGGAAGTTTTAAATTTTAAAATTAGCAGCCGTTACGCTGGAGAATTTGATTTAAGAGTCGTCGATGTTAATGGAAAAGTCAAACAGGGGCAACGCTTCGAACTCATTGAAGGACAAAACAATAAAGAGGTCAATGTCAGCAATCTCACAAACGGTTTATACCTCATTTATCTAATCGATGGTCAGAAAATAGCAAGCCAGACTATGTTGAAAATGTAGCCTATTTATAATACAATTTTTCTCTTACGCTAGTGGCATTATTCATTGAGCAAGAGTTCTTCAAAAGTTTTTTGGAGAACTCTTTTTAGAATCAATCTTAAGCATTGATTCTAAAAATTATTTCAGAATTGACAAAACAATCTTCCCAAACTGCAATCCTTTATTCATTCTTTCAAATGCTGCATTGCCGTCTTTCAATTCAAAAACATGATCGACAATTGGGATGATTTGATGATGATTGACAAAATCGAGCATTTTTTTAAAATCATCGTCATTTCCCATCGTCGTTCCAAAAATGGAAATCTGTTTCCAGAAAAGAATCTGCGGGCTAATATTTTGAATTTTACCACGAGTTCCGCCGTAAATTGCAATTCGACATCCTGGATTAGCTAGTTTTAAAAAATGGGAAAAGCCTTCGCCGGCTGCGCTATCGATGATCACATCAAAACCTCCGGACTGGTTAGTCAGTTCTTTTTGCCAATCGTTTGATTTGTAATTTGCTCCTCCTTTTGCACCCAATTCAACGGCTTTTGATAGTTTTTCTTCGGAGCCTGAAGTGACATAAACGTCCGCTCCGGCAGCTATCGCAAATTGACAGGCAAACAAAGCAACACCGCCACCCACGCCAGAGATCAACACTTTTTCCCCTTTTTGTAATTGGCATTTAGTAAACAATGCGCGATAAGCAGTCAAGCCAGCGAGCGGAAGGGCAGCTGCTTGCTCAAAGCTTAGATGTGCGGGTTTTTCAAAAATTTTATTTTCCGGTACCCATACTTGCTCCGCGAATGTTCCATTGTCCGGTAATCCTAGAATCTTATAATCTTTTTGTTGGTAATTTGGATTTTCGCCCCAGTTCAAACTTGGATTGATAATGACCTCTCGATCTTTATAAAAACCTGCCCCATCCGAACCTAAAATGATAGGGAAAACAATTCCCGGATATAAACCTTGAGTGACATAAACATCACGATGATTGAGTGCAGCGGCTTTTATATTTACGACAACTTTTCCGTTTTCAGGATTTAAATTATCAATCTCTTTATAATGCAAAGCCTGCTTTTCTCCTTCCAGAACAAGTGCTTTCATATTTTTATTTAACTGTTAATATTCAAACATAGCGAATTGCTTTGAGTTTAAAAAATGGATTCGAAGGACAGAATTACTTCGACAAGCTTTTTTGTATTAATTTAGTGATTCAGGATTTTCCATTCATTTTAAACAGTCGTAAAAATTATTGAAATTTAGCCAAATAACTTAAAAGTAATAATGGATAAACTTAATGCAGATCATCGATTCGAGCAATTAAACCTTCAATTACCTCCACCAGCAAAGCCTTTAGGCGTTTACAAACCTTTTTTGATTGTTGGTAAAAAGGTTTATGTTTCAGGCCATGGAACCCTGCAGTCAGATGGTAGTTTCATTGTTGGACGAGTTGGATTAGATCTTAGCGTTGAAGAAGCAAAGCTGGCAGCACAGCAGGTTGGATTGGCTATTCTGGCTACACTAAAAGCGAACTTAGGCAGTTTAAATCGAATCAAAAGGCTGATCAAAGTATTCGGTATGGTAAACGTTTCTCATGATTTTGAAAGGCATCCATATGTCATCAACGGTTGCAGCGAACTATTTGCTCACATCTGGGGAGAGGAATATGGCGTTGGTGTCAGAAGTGCCGTGGGAGTGAGCTCTTTGCCAGATAATATTCCCGTAGAAATCGAAGCCGTCTTTGAGCTGAATGATTAAGATGATATGCTAATGTGCTAATGTGATGATCGGGAGAATTCTAATTTGGTAATTGTTTTAAAAACTTAAGTATGATGAAAGAAAATGCGATACTGAGATTGTCTTTGGAATTCGCGTTGGCGATTATTGCTTTTTGTGAAGAGTTGGAAAATGGAAGGAAATATGTCATTGCCAGGCAATTATTGAAATCGGGAACTTCAATTGGGGCAAATATACGTGAAGCACAAAGCCCGGAAAGCAAAGCTGATTTTATACATAAAATGAAGATAGCTGCCAAAGAAGCCGCTGAAACAGAGTATTGGCTCTTGCTTTGCCAGCATTCCGAAAATTATCCTAACTGTGAACATCTATTGAAAAGCTTGTTACCGCTACAAAAACTGCTCTCATCAATTATCCGTTCTTCTAAAGATAAATATCGAGTTAGCAAATCAAATCATTAATTCATCAGCACATCAGCACATCAACACATCAACACATTACCACATTACCACATTATCCCTTGCTCTTATGACTCCCTGGTACAAAATAAAAAACATCGACGAAATTGATTCACCGGCTTTGGTCGTCTATCCGAAAAGAATATTGAAGAATATCCAGGAAATGATCCGTGTCGCCGGAAGTCCGGCTGGTTTACAACCTCACGTTAAAACGTACAAGATGGCAGAGATCGTGGAGATGCAAATAAAACAAGGCATCTCAAAATTCAAATGTGCAACAATTGCTGAAGGAGAAATGCTGGGAATACTTGGCGCTGAAGAGGTTTTGCTGGCTTATCAACCCGTTGGCCCGAAAGTGAACCGTTTATTGAAACTGAGTCAAAAATTTCCTCAAACCCGATTTTCTGCTTTAGTGGATAATAAAAATGCTGCAAAATATTTGTCAGAAACATTTGAAAATGCCGATTGGGTTTTGGATGTTTTTTTGGATTTGGATGTTGGAATGCACCGTTCTGGAATTCCTGCAAATGAAAAAGCATATGAGCTTTATTTGTTTTGTAAATCCCAAAATGGTGTCAATCCTGTTGGTCTTCACGCTTATGACGGACATATTCGCGAAACTGATTTGTCCCTTAGAAAAGCAAAATGCGATGAATGTTTCGAACCTGTTGAATCTTTGGCTTTGAAAATTGAAAAACTCGATGGAAAAAGGCCAACCATCGTTGCCGGAGGATCTCCAACTTTTCCGATTCATGGAAAAAGACAAAATGTTTTGGCAAGCCCTGGAACCTGTCTGCTTTGGGATTGGGGTTACGCAAGTATGTTTCCAGATCAAAAATTTCAATACGGAGCATTGGTGATTAGCCGTATTATTTCAAAATTGGAGCATGACAAAATTTGTGTTGATTTAGGTCATAAAAGTGTTGCCGCTGAAATGCCATTTCCAAGAGTTCATTTTTTAAATCTCCCTGATGCTAAACAGATTAGTCAGAGTGAAGAACATCTCGTTTTAGAAATTGAAAACAATAAAAATCTGGAAATTGGAAAAGTCCTTTATGGCATTCCAAAACATATTTGCCCAACTTGTGCACTTTATGAAAAAGCCCATGTTGTTGAAAATGGGGAAATTAAAAAAGAATGGCGAATCCTTGCAAGAGATAGAAAAATCACGATTTAATCATCTGGGCTCATCGGAATTGGATTATGCTAAAGCTATTAATTTTTATATTTTGAACTGAGTTTCAGATTAATTAATCTATCATTATGAGATTTTTTAAAAAACTTATCCGACCTACCATGTTTGTAATAGCATTTATAATATCGCTTTTTTTTATAATAATTTTAGTTAGAGCCTGGGATGCACGATCAATGCCAGACTTAAACGCTTGGCATACTACCTCGATAGATGACGAGTTGCTGATTGTCAAACCATATGATAATATTGATGCTTACTTGAAAGATGAGGATGTATACATTCGAAAAATGTTTGCTAAAGTTGCAGATAAAACCAGTAGCAAATACAATCGATTTAATCCGGAAAGTATGGTATATCCGTTTTCCGGGGATGATAATTTAAATGCCTCCTTTGTTTATGACCCCGGCGAAAAAAATACCAAAGGGGTAATGCTACTTTTACATGGATTGTCCGATTCGCCTTATCATATGCGCGCTTTAGGTCAGGTATTTAAACAAAAAGGATTTTATGTCCTGGGTCTGAGGCTGCCGGGTCATGGCACCTTACCTTCCGGTTTGCAAAATGTCACCTGGCAACAGTGGGTCAAGGCAACTAAATGGGGGGCAACACAGCTTCATCAAATAGCAGAGGAGCGTGGCGGTATACCTTTATATATGGGCGGGTTCTCTACGGGCGGAGCCTTGGTTTTGAATTACGCTCTTAATGCACTGAGCGATGAAAAATTGTTTAAACCACAAAAGTTGTTTCTTTTTTCGCCTGCCATCGGAGTTTCACAAATGGCACGCCTTTCCACCTGGCATAAATTGTTGAGTTGGATGGAATATTTTAAAAAATTTAGTTGGTTGGATATCTTACCCGAATACGATCCAGCTAAATATAATTCGTTTACAAAAAATGCAGGTCGCCAAATATTTTTATTGACTCTTGAGAATAAAAATCTTATGCAAAAAATTGCCAAAGCTAATCGGCAACATGAAGTTCCTTCTATGATCGCATTTCAATCTTTAGTAGATGCTACCGTATTTTCGGACGATTTGCTCGAGATGTATGACGAAATCGGAACCTCAAAGGATAAGCTATTTGTATTTGACATCAACCGAAACTATAATGATTTTATACAGAAAAATGCCTTAAATATTGACCCAAAGGAAATAAAGTTCAAGCAGACCAGTAAACCACGGCTAAGTATTCTTATCAATAAGGTGAAAAAAGACAGTACTGATGGACCTTCCAGCTGCGGGATTTACATGCGTGGAAATAATAATGAACTAATTAATGTTTACCCGGAGAATCACTCAGCCTGGCCCGACGAATATTTTGCAATCTCTCATGTTGCTGTTCCAATTGCTCCTGACGATGAAATTTATGGCGATAGTTCGATTTTAGGAACCATGTCAGTGCATGGCGAGCGTAATGTGCTTTTAATATCATCAGACGACTTTATGCGAATTCGTTACAACCCGTTTTTTGATTTGATGAAAATGGAGGTTCAAAACTTTATTGAAGAGTAAAGAAAATTTCAATATTTTAGACCCCCTTATTTTAAAAGTTTAACGAATGTGGCCTGTGACGAATGATAACGGTTTGTCATCCTCTCATTTTATCCAATAACGCATTCATCGTATCAATTTCCTGTTCTGATAGATTTGAATAGATTTCATCAATTCTGTGTCTTTCCAAATCCATGTTTTCAACAATTTGAAGCCCTTTTTGATTAATGGTAACATCAACCAAACGTTTATCAAAATCAGATGGGCTTTTATTTACAAGCCCTTTTTTTATAAGCCGGTCAACGAGTCTGGAAACACCGGCATTTTTTTCCATCATCCGCTGCAGTATTTCTGAAGTAGTCAATCCCTCAGGATATTGTCCCCTCAAAATTCGAAGTACATTGTATTGTTGGGAGGTGAGTCCATGTTCTCCGAAAAAAGCCTGTAATTTTTCATAAGCCCAAACGTGCGTGAAGATCAGATTGATACTCAGTTTTTGCTGTTTTGAAGGGAATTTTTTGACTTGAATTTCATCTTCTATCCTCATGATAGGATTAATTTTATAAAATTTTTTATGGTAATCAGGCAGCTAAAATAAGCAAAAACGATGACTAGTCATCGTTTTTGCTTAAAAAATTACTTTGTTGGAGGACTCATTTTATTAAAAATATATCGGGCAATTTTCCACTCCCCGTTTTCTTTTTTAAATATAAACAGTTCTCGGTTTTCTTCCGGAACGGTAATATTTGCTGCAAGAATGTCTGTAGTTCCTTTTGAAATAGTTCTTGCAAAGGCGAAATTATCATGAACTTCGATTTCATCAATGCTAAAAACGATGTTCAGTTTGATTTGGCTAAAAACATAATTGTAAGCTGTCTCGACAGCTTCTTTTCCAATGCTCGTTGGAGCTTCCGAAGGCATGAACACACCATCTTCTGCATAGAGTTTTAGGATTGCTTTTGTATCGGAGGCGTTCAATGCTTTTTCATAATTATGCAAAAGTGCCTTGATAGATTTAACTGCTTCTTTGTTCATTTCTTTTTGATTTGTGGTGATGAAATTTGGGTTATTTGCTAGTTTTCCGCTGTCAAAGGATTGAAACATTAGTGCAGAAAACAAAACCAGGAAAAAAGTGATTTTCATGTTTTAAGTATTTTAATGAATAATACTGCAAATTTAATGACTAGTCATTAATGATGCAACATTAATTGAAATTAAAATTTTTATTCAAGTTATTTTGTGTGTTATTTAAACTATATATTCCGCTCGATTGACCTGTTTGTAGAAAATAGGTTTTCCTTAGAAAGAATTGTATTATTTTAGGAAATTCAAAAGTTCAAATTAATTTATGAAAACAATTAGCAGAAGGAATTTTATCAAATCTTCAAGTCTATCGGCTATCCCAATCGTAGTTCCATTTGTTCAAAATCCTCAAAATTCAAAATTTTCAAAACCGGGTATTGAAAATACGATCAACTTTTTTTTTGATGGAGTTTTTCGAAATCCGGAGGAATATGTTGAAAAGTTATCGGAGATTTCAAAAGACCAAAAAATCAACGGCGATTTTTATGGGAATGGCGGAGATGTCAACGCTCTCGAAGAGAAATTTGCTGAAATAACCGGGAAAGAAAAGGCTATTTATATGCCTTCCGGAACAATGGCCAATCAGTTGGCTATTCGAGTATTGAGCGGCAACAAAACTAAAGTATTTGTTCAGGAAAATAGTCATATTTATCGTGATGAAGCCGATGCGGCACAATCCATTCATCAAAAACGTTTGGTTCCTTTTGCAAAAGATACTACAAAAGTTACTTTAGAAAATTTAAAATCTTCCATTGATTATCATAACGACGGCGAAGTTTTTAAGAGTGGAATTGGGGCGATCTCAATCGAAAACCCAATCAGGCGATCTGATGGCCAGGTGGTTGATATTGATGAAATTCGAAAGATTGCAGAATATGCCAAAAGCAATGGTTTTGGACTTCATCTGGATGGTGCCCGATTGCATATTGCCGCAGCCTTTTCTGGAATATCAGTGCGAGAATATGTGTCGTATTTTGATACCGTTTACATTTCATTATACAAGTATTTGGGAGCGGCGGGAGGAGCAATTCTTTGTGGTGATGCTGAAGTCATCAACAAGATGCCGCATTTGATTAAAATTTTAGGAGGCACCTGTTTTCAAAATTGGCCGAACGCAACAATGGCGCTCCATAATTTGGAAGGTATTGAAAATCGGTTAATTGAAACCGTTAAAAAGTGGAAGGATTTACAAAGAAAACTTAAAGCTGTTTCTGAGTTTACTATCAATGAAATCCCTAACGGGAGTAATATTTTTAATTTAAAATTAGAATCAGGTATAGACATTCACAAATTCACGGAATTTTTACAAAAAGAACATCAAATATTGGTCAGTGGTAGAGCAACAAAAGAAGGAATGCTCCAACTTCAAATAAATGAAACATTGCTAAATCAGGATAATGATTCTGTTTTCAATGCATTCGGAAATGCTGTTTTGGCTGGGAAATCCTGACTTCAACACTCCGGTATTGTCACCGGAATATTTGCGGCAAGACCTCCTTTTGAAGTTTCTTTGTATTTGCTTTTCATATCGCGGGCGGTATCCCACATTGATTTGATGACCATGTCCAGGCTAACTTTTGCAGCTTTTGGATCGCTTTCCAGCGCAATGTGTGCAGCGGTGATGGCTTTCATGGCTCCCATTGAATTACGCTCAATGCAAGGAATCTGAACCAAACCGCCGATAGGATCACAAGTCAGACCAAGATGATGTTCCATTGCAATTTCGGCAGCCATGAGCACCTGACCCGGCGAAGCACCGAGACATTCAGCAAGTCCGGCAGCAGCCATTGCCGATGACACGCCGACTTCAGCCTGGCAACCACCCATTGCCGCTGAAATAGTTGCATTCTTTTTAAAAATCGTTCCGATTTCTCCGGCAACGAGAATGAAATCGATGATTTGTTTTCTATCAAAATTTTCAAATGAAAAACCATACATCAATACCGCCGGAATAACTCCCGAAGCACCATTGGTCGGAGCTGTTATAATTCGACCAAACGAAGCATTTTCTTCGTTGACAGCCAGCGCAAAACAACTGACCCATTTGTTGATATTGGTAAAACTTTTCTCAGCATCCCGAACCAATTTCGCCCATTCATCGAGATTATTATAAGTTGCGTTTTTCAGGAGTTTGGTGTTTAACTCCATTGACCGACGTTTTACATTCAGACCGCCAGGCAGGAATCCTGATTTATTGACTCCACGGTAGATACATTCTTTGATTTCTTTCCAGATATTCAAAGCCTGAGCCTCGGTTTCCTCCGGCGTTCTCCAGGCTACTTCATTACGCCGCACTAGGTCAGAAACGGAAATATTGAATTCGTCACAATAGGCTTGAATTGTTGCAGCGTTGTGGCAGGCGAAAGGGGTGGTGATCAGATTTTTTTTAATCGTATTTTTCTTAATGGTTGAAACAAATCCACCACCAACGGAGAAATATTTTTCAGCAATCAATGTTCCATCCTCCAATTCGGCTTCGTAAATCATCCCGTTGGCATGGGGTGGTAGTCTTTTTCCAAACTCAAAAATGATATCCGTTTCATATCGAAAAGGGATTTCAAATGTACCTTTTAGAAATAATTTTTGCTGCTTTTTGATGGTTTCGACTTTTTCAGGAATCGAGTTAGAATCAATTTTTGTAAAATCTTCCCCACTCAATCCCAACAAAACAGCGATATCGGTTCCGTGTCCAATCCCGGTCAGCGCAAGCGATCCATAGAGATAGATCTTTATTCTTTGGACTGCTTCGAGCCTGGCCTTTTCCTCCAATAAATTGACGAACATTTCAGCAGCTTTCCAGGGTCCCATCGTATGAGAACTTGAGGGGCCGATTCCAATTTTTATAATATCAAAAGCACTGATCGATTCCATGTTGAATGGGTATTAGAAAAGGTGAAAAGCTAAAAGAGTAGTAAAATTTTGTTAACCTGGAATGAAAAGAATTCCCGGAACAGATTCAGGTCAAAAACTAATTGTTTAGTTTGAAGAATATTTTTTCTTTAAAACCCAATTGAATATCGCTAAGGATTTGACCGGTTTCTTTAATTTGTAATTTGTGTGTTAGGATTTGTTCTTCTACTTTTTTTGTGGCCGAATAATCGTGGTTTTTGATGTGTTTTTCAACTTCCTGAAACAAATGTTTTAAAGGATCTGGTAAGATCAAATTTTTTACTTTTCCGGTATACCAATTTTCGACTTGCTGTACAGAAAGTACTTCACCAATTTGGTTTTTTTCTTTATCGATGATGAAATAAGATTGATTCTCGACTATTGACATTTTAACTAATTATGAAGATTATTTCAATTGAAATACTTTCACAAAGGTAATATTAAATTGAATGGACAACTGAAAATTTGAATAAATTTTAGCAGTTTAAAAATAATAGATGAATTATGTTTTTTTGTTGAAAAAGAAGGGCAAAATCAGGCTCAAAGAACCAAACCTCCTTTGAAATTGTTTCTTTCAGATATCAAAGTGTATACAATTATTGATAAACTATTTGCTATTGAAAAATGAAACTGAATAACTGACAGATGTTACGCGTATTAATTAAAAAGTTATGGTTTATAAAAGTGGTAAATCAGGCAAATGAATATAGCTTTATTTTGGCTTGTGCCTGCGGCGCCATCATTTTTTCCATTGATGAAAAAACGAAGCAAAAAAATCTAGACAAAATAAAGGCTCTACTCAAAGCTGGCACCCGCACCCACGTATTTTGTCATACCACTCGCTCACAATTGTGTGGAGTTGAAACAATACATACTTCGCGTAACTTTTATAACTGATTAAAAAGAAGTTTTTAGATTTATTTTTCAATAGCTAGAAAAATAGTTTGTTGATAATTTAGCCCAATAATTTATGACTAAAAAAGATAAGACAAACCAAATAAGCTGGAAATCTAATTTCAAGGCTTTAAAATATATTCCACGATTTTTTCGACTCATCTGGCAAGCGAACAAATGGCTGTTTGTAGCCAATATTTTCGCACGGCTCATCAAATCCATTTTACCGGTACTATTGCTTTGGGTAGGTAAGTTGATTATCGATGAAGTCGTACTCCAAATGGCTGCAGAAGTTAAGGAAATGACACATCTCTGGACCTTACTTGGTATCGAACTGGCGCTCGCGGTAGCTTCCGACTTATTGAGCAGAATGATTGGTTTGAACGACGGATTGTTGGGTGATTTGTATGCCAATAAATCTTCCGTGGAGTTGATTCAAAAAGCTGCGAAAGTTCCGCTAAGCCAATTGGAAAATGCTGATTTTTATGACAAACTGGAAAGGGCACGAAGGCAGACAACCAACCGGGTCACTTTGATGTCAACCGTTTTGAGCCAGGCTCAGGATTTGATCACGGTCGCTTCTTTGATCACCGGATTGATTGTTTTTGAGCCTGTTTTAATTTTGCTGCTTTTCATCGCCATAATCCCTTCTTTTTTAAACGAAATAAAATTCAGCCGTTCCAGTTATTCCCTTGCGAGGAGTTGGACTCCGGAGCGCCGGGAATTGGATTACCTGCGATATATCGGTGCCAGCGATGTGACTGCAAAAGAAATTAAAATGTTTGGGCTTGCAGATTTCCTCAGCAACCGCTTTTCAAAATTAGCGCACAAGTATTATTTAGCCAACAGAATATTGTCAATCAAGCGAGCAGTTTGGGGAAGCCTTTTTCATGTAATCGGCGATATTTCGTATTACGGCGCTTATTTGATGATCATTATTCGAACGGTGGCGGGAGTTATTTCTTTGGGAGAACTTACCTTTTTGGCAGGCTCATTTAGAAGTTTGAGAAACCAGTTACAAACCATCTTTTCCCGCCTTTCCAGAATAACGGAAAGCGCGTTATATTTAAAAGATTATTTCGATTTTATGGATGCCGAATATTCGGAACGAGTTGATAGCGAGATGGTTAAGTTGCCTGATGAAATTAAAGAAGGCTTTGTTTTTGAAAAAGTCAGTTTTAAATATCCTGAATCAGAAACTTTTGTTCTCAAAGAGCTTTCCTTTCATTTAAAAGCAGGCGACAAGCTAGCGCTGGTTGGTGAAAACGGAGCAGGGAAAACGACTTTGGTAAAATTGCTGCTGAGAATGTACAAACCTACTTCAGGAAGAATTTTTCTGGACGGAAAGGACATTTGGAATTTTAGACCGGCAGAATATCAAAAACTATTTGGGGTCATTTTTCAGGATTTTGTAAAATATTATTTTGTTGCCGGCGAAAACATAGGTGTTGGAAAAGTAGATGAAATTGACAACCGCTCAAAAATAGAATATGCCGCCGAAAAAAGCCTTGCCGCTGAAGTCATTGAGCAACTTCCGGGAAAATATGACCAACAATTGGGCAAACGATTTACAGGCGGAAAAGACCTTTCCGGAGGCGAGTGGCAAAAGGTCGCACTTGCCAGAGCTTACATGAAAAACGCTGAAGTCATCATCCTCGATGAACCTACCGCTGCCCTCGATGCCCGCGCAGAATTTGAAGCTTTCCAGCGATTTACTGATCTCACAAAAGGGAAAACTGCTGTTTTGATCTCCCACCGTTTTAGCACCGTGCGAATGGCAGATCGAATCCTCGTATTGAAAAATGGTCGTTTGCTGGAAATGGGAACACATGATGAATTACTGGAAAAAGGAAGCCTTTACGCCGAGCTTTTTCAATTTCAGGCAAAAGGTTATCAATAGTTCTAAGCTGTTTTGTATTTAAAAAATTAGTTTCAAATTTATTACTTAATTCAAATTTGCGATAATTGCAAATTTGAAAATGATAAATGATGTGTGGATATTTACTCGTTTTTGTAGAAAATTCATACTTTATCATTCATAATTAGCGAGGTGTTTTGCAACTTGTGTTAATTATTAAGTTTGGCTGATGATTCGATACAAAAAGAAAAATTTATGCTTCAAAAAGGCCTTGGAATAACAATCTTGTTGATCATTTGCTATTTCCCCCTTTTTTTTTTCCTCGATAGTTTACCCATTCAATTGTATGATGAAGCACGTTTGGCGATCAACGCAATTGAAATGGCCGATAATGGCAATTTTCTGATAACCCATTACGGTTATGAGCCGGATATGTGGAACACCAAACCGCCGTTGTTGATTTGGCTGCAGGTTTTGTGTTATAAAATATTTGGATATGGCGAATTGGCGGTGCGAATGCCGACTGCTTTGGCTGCTTTGGCAACCGTTTTATTTATTGGTGTTTTTTGTTGGAAAAAGTTGGAACGCCCAATTGTAGGAATAGCAGCAATTGGTGTTTTATTAACGACATCGGGATATATCACTAAACACGTTACCCGAACAGGTGATTACGATACGCTTTTGATTTTGTTTACGGTGCTGTTTCTGTTTACTTTTTTTCAGTTTGTTCACTCGGAACAAAAGAAGGAGAAGCGAAAACTACTCTTTTTTAGTGCTTTATGGCTGGCATTAGCTGTCCTTACAAAAAGCGTTGCTGGTTTGCTTTTTCTTCCTGCGGCAGTAATTTACATTTTATTGAACAAGCAATTTGTTAGTATTTTAAAATCAAAAGATACCTATTTAGCTGCTGGATTGTTTTTGATCATGGTAGGAAGTTATTATTGTTTACGGGAGTATTACAATCCAGGATATTTGCAGGCAGTTTGGGAAAATGAACTTGGTGGCCGCTATTTTGAAACCCTTGAAAACAATGACGCTCCTTTTGGATTTTATTTCAAAAATATATGGCAAGGAAGGTTTATCCCCTGGTTGCTTTTTGTTCCTGTTGGATTATTTGTAGGGTATAAAGAAAAAGGTAGGGTTCAAAATATTGTCCTATTTTTATTGATTGCCGCTATATCGTACTTGTTGATTATCTCTTTTGCGAATACAAAATTACGTTGGTATGATGCGCCAGTTTTTCCTTTATTAGCGGTGATAAGTGCTTTGGGAATTGAAAAAATAAGTTTATTCTTAAATAATCGGTTTAAACTAAATCAAGCAATATTTTTGGTCATTTTATTTGCGGTGCCTTATTTTATTACCATCCGATCTTTGTATACCACTTCAGCCGGAGATCAAATGCATCATTATGGGTTATTTTTGAGAAAATTACCGCATTATAAAGAATATACGATCGTCAACATTGGGTACAGTTCTCACATCAGTTTTTATCAAAAAATTTACAATCGGCAAGGATATGGAATAGTGCACGATTCGCCAAGTAATTTAAAAGTTGGAGATACAGCCATGTTTTGTGAAGAAGAGCCGAAAAGGGTTTTGAATGAACGCTTTAGATATGAAATGTTGGAAGAAAGTTGGGGTTGTATTTTGGTGAAGGTTGTAGAAAGGTTGGAGTAAGTTCGACTTATTATCTTTATAATAGTTTTAATAATTTGGTTTTCGTCTGTTTAATCAATTGATGATAATTTTAAGCCTCGATTTTTTTAAATAGCTTTTAAAACCTGATT
Organism: Saprospiraceae bacterium; assembly: GCA_965220465.1. GTDB lineage: Bacteria > Bacteroidota > Bacteroidia > Chitinophagales > Saprospiraceae > JAHDHW01. Next base: position 34,767 of record CBDCPZ010000022.1, read on the forward strand.
CATGTTAGTAAGTGTGCCTCCGGCGGCTGGCTTTTTCAGTCGATAAAAAGCCAGCAAAAATCTTTTCTGCTTTCGCTCTTTGTCGCATCGCATCAAGCAGCGCAGAAAATAAACGCAGGGCTCAATGCTGGCACCCGCCCAATGTCATTAAGTTAAGTTTTTTCATATATTTAGAATGCTCTTGCATAATTGATAGTTGTATAAAATTTACATCTTCTGGTTTTCTTTTTGAATTTTCTATCAAATGACCTTCCCTTTCTTACAGGTTCCATATAACGATTGAACTTCACAATGAGTTTTTGGATTAATGCTTCAACTTTTTGCTGAGGGATTCGGAATAATTGAACAACTTTCTTAATCATAAGCCCAATACTTATATTTTTATTGACTTTATACAAGTGTGTTCTTTTTTGACTTACTTTTTCTTCTGCCTCTTTACACGCTTTAACTAATATTGAATTTAGGTTACAATTAAAAACAGTAGCATGTATCTCCTGAATGATCGCTGCTGGTTTTTGGCCACTAAATAAACCTAACTGTAATTTATTCTTCAATACATCAAAGCAAATTTCTGATCCCCATCTTTTATTATAAAGTTCTCCAAAAACTTCGTTTGGATATTCTTTCTGGTCAACTAATGAGGTCATTAATATTTCTAACTCTCCGGTTTTCAACCTAACTTTTATAAGACGAACAGGAACACTATGCTGTTCTGTTAAATAGATTTCCCTTTTTTTATAAGCGGCTATGGCTGATTTAGTAGCATGAAAATTGTAGTTACCCCAAAAAATAGGACAACAAGTTAAGACAATAATTCTGTTTAAATTTGTTGAAATGAAACGTAGAAAATTCACATCAAAGTTTAAGACAAAAGTAGTCTTAGAATGTTTAAAAGAGCACGAATCGTTGAACGCTTTGGCAGCTAAACATGAATTAGCGCCAACCCAGATAAGTAAATGGAAAAAAGAATTTTTGTCGAAAGCAGAATCTGTTTTTTCAATTGGCAAAGCAGCGGTACAAAATGAGGCTGATGCTGAGCGAGACCGGTTGTTAAAAACGATAGGTGAATTAAAAGTAGAGAATGATTTTTTAAAAAAGGTCTTGAAATGAAGTCGTTACAACAACGGCGAGAAATGATAGTTCAAGACTTCGAATTAAGCATAGTAAGTCAATGCCGTATTTTGGGACTTCATCGCTCTGGGTTTTATTATGAAAATCGGAAAGAATCGGCTCTAAACTTAGAGTTGATGCGATTGATGGATGAGCACTATCATTATCATCCGTATAAAGGAGCACCGAGGATGCATGTGTGGTTGATCAAAGATAAAGGCTTTGAAGTAAGCTTTAATCGAGTGGCTCGATTGTATTATCGAATCATGGGTTTACGAGCAATTATTCCGGGACCTCACACATCCAAAAGGCATAAGGATCATGCGGTTTATCCGTATTTACTTAGGGATTTTGAGATAAGAGCTCCCAATGAGGTCTGGGCAACGGATATTACATACATGCCACTTCCAGGCGGATTCATGTATTTGACTGCTGTAATGGACTTGTACAGTCGATATGTTTTGCACTGGTCATTGTCCAATACCATGGAAGCCATTTGGTGTAAAGAATTGATTGAAGATGCTATTGCGATGCATGGTAAACCGATGATCCTCAACACGGATCAAGGCAGTCAATATACGAGTGATGTATTTAGTCAATTTGTGCTTTCAAAGGAAATAAAATTGAGTATGGATGGCAAAGGCAGAGCAACAGACAATGCATTTATTGAGCGATTATGGAGAACTGTAAAGTACGAAAATGTACGTTTTAAAGAGTATCGAAATGGTACTGATTTGGCACTCGGAATGAACGAATATTTTTTAGAATACAATGAACAAAGACGACATTCTTCTATAAATGATTTAATGCAGAAAGAGGTGTTTTTAGCTGGAATCAATCCGGCAGAGGTTGTCGCTAATACCTTGAAAATACAAAGTTAACGATTCTTCAGAACCCGTCAAGGGTATATAAACGGGCCCTCTTCTCGCGGCCTTACCAAAGCCCGCCATTGACTGAACCTGAATAATCGTTGATGAGGTATTTACGAGGTATTTTTAACCTATTTTTATTAACGAAGGATTATTGTTATACTGTCCTAAGAAATGGGGTAAGTACAAAGTTACTACTGATGTATTATGATCACTTTGCACAAATCGTTTTACTACATTATTAGCACTTAGTTTACTCCGAATCAAAAAAGGAAGCCCTCTTTGATAATGTTCATATATTATTTCAAAAGTTGCAAAGTTTCTATCATATATGCTTAGTACATTATCAGTTACCTCATCCAATTGTTTGAGAGCAAAACTTTTTTCACCTTCACCAATAGGGCCTATTTTAGTATTTATAATTATCTCATTCAATAAATCATATCGTCCTACAATCCTTGCCATGGGATAGGATTGATGTTGATTCGATAATGTTCCAAACTTTTCTCTCAATGCCTCATGGTCTGTTAAGTATAGGGTAGTTCCATCTACACCTTGTAAAACAAAGCCCTTCCACAATACCAATCCTTCATCGTTGTTGCTATAGTAGCTTTTCAATAATGCTTTATTCCATTGTTCAAAATAATCTTCTCTCAGTTTATACCGTGCCTGGCTGAAAGCACTCTTTGTACAGATCAACTCTGATGAGTTTATTGATTCAAAATAATCCTCTAATTCAATACTTAAACTTCTCTTTGGTAATTGTAATAGAAATAAAACTATTGCTGAAAAACTTAACTTTTTTGCTCTGGTAAACGCTCCTTCTTTTGTAACATACTTAGCCATATCTAATTGGGATGCTTCAAAAAAAGATCTGACCTCTTTTATAATTTGTACATTTGTCTTTAACATTTTTATTGAGTTAGATGATTTGTGAATTTGGTTTTCACCTAAAAATCATCTAACTTTTTTTATTTCTGAAACTGATTCTCATATTTTTTATATTCTAACTTAATGACATTGAGCACCCGCACCCACCTATTTTGTCCTTCCAATCCCGCATTTAAAATCTTTATTCCAACTTAAATTAATGAACTAAAAATGGAGCTTGTGAAAGTAAATAATATTAGAACCGTGTCAGGAGAAAAATAAAAAAAGAACCTCCTCCGCTTTGCGGAGGAGGTTGTCAAAATATATGATCTCATGAAAAATTACTATTTCATAAATGGTGTCTAGTCAATTAGCACCATTTTTTTGGAAGCAATGTGTTCAGCATTTTCCAGCTGATAATACAATACACCACTGCTTTGTAGTTCGCTACGATTAATGCTGATCTCGTTGTAACCTTTTGAATAATCATCTTCGATTGACTTGATTACACGGCCTGAGATGTCATAAACAGTAAATGTAGCTTTTCCACTTTCTGGTAGATAGAATCCAACGACAGTCTCATCTTTAAATGGATTCGGTTGGTTCTGGTATAATTCAAATTGCTCTGTAGCAATTGCTCCGTTTTCATCAACAAATGCAAGCGCCAAATCTAATACACCACGATTGTCATAAGCTTCCGCTTTTGTAAACCTGGAGTTTAGACTGATCAAATCACTGAGTTGACCATCTTCCATTGCTGTGAATGAGAAACTGAATAATACCTTTCCATTTTCTAGTGATTGTGCTTCACTGTTAGCATTCCAGCTTGCAGTGATTATCCCATCATTCAATTTGTGTAAACCGAAGTTTCCTTCGCTGAGGTTATCCAAATCTCCCGCATTTACTTCGTTGAAAACAATCGCTTCTGTATTGTAATTCAAGGTAAACTGGAAACCTTCAACCTGATCGAAATCCTTCGCTTCGAAGTCAAACTGGTACGTTTCACCAGCTGTCAAATCTTGATCAGCCAAAGTGAATACCAATTCGCCATCAGTGTTACGATCATCAGCATTCATCAAATCATTTGCAGCAGCGCTACAGTTGACATCTCCGATCTTAACGCCCACGAAATTGGCAATTTCATCTTCTGAAAGCCCATTGATAGTGAATAACTCAGGGAAAGAAGTCGCAAAAGGATCAGTTGGATCAGGGAATACAAAATCAGCATCCACAAAACGCCATGACGTATTGTTCGTGAATTCATCATCAATGAACAAGATAACTTTACGCAATGTTACCAGGTCAATCGTCGAAACAGTACCGGAATGGTTAACATCCGCAGCAATGATCTTGTAAGGAGTTTGCAGCAATTCAAATTGCAAAATATGCTTGCTGATCAATACCAAATCATAAGTAGATACCCCATTAAGGACATTGTCATCTCGTTCAGGGGTAACAACATAGTTTTCAATACTTGGTAAATTGAAACCAAAAGTTCCATCATCACCTGTTGTAGCCACGTCCAACATATTAACTCCTTCTACTTCTACATCTACATGTTCCACTTCAGCACCCTCTTCGTTGGCTATGCCTCCGGAGACGTTGAATGTTGGTGGAGCACTGCAACTATAAGTAACATCAAAAGTTCTGGAATTAGGATTGCCATCGAGCGCGGGGTTACCATGTGCAAAGAGATCTCTTACGGTAACGGTAATAGTTGGTGGAAACGGCCCTCCTGGACAAGTTACCATATCAGTAGAGTATTCAATCGTTAATGCACTTGGTAGAGTACAATTGTCGTCAAGACTTGCAGGATCAAGAAACAGGTAATCATAATCGGCAATAATTAACGTCCCGTTTGGGCCTGGGCTTGGAAGTGAAACTGCAAATGGCTTCCAAGCTACACTAGGAGTAGTATTGTCAATAATATTCACTTCTCTTTCACAAGTTGTACCATCCAAAAGATGAATATAAATGGTTTTTGGAGTGGGTTCATTATTAACAATATCATCACAAGAAAAAGGTAGAAAATCCACCGCATTTGCTGTTACTCCATCTAATGACAACTTAAGTCCTGAAGGAGGGATAACATCATATAGCTCTTCATCTGAATTTGGAGGATTCGGGTAGTTTGGATGATTTGTATAATTTGCATAAAGTAAATAATCTGCTGTACTTGCTCCTACATCAATAGGAAATGGTCCAGCTTTCACATTATCACAAGTAAAAGTACCTACGGTCACTACATACTCACAGGTTTCAAAATTACCACAAGCATCAGTTGCTGTAAAGACAACCTCATACTCTCCAGTAGGAAGTTCGTTCGGTGAATCTCCAGTCGGAATTGTTACTATAACACCTGGTGTTGGAATATCCTCAAAATCATCAAGAGGAACACCAGGATTATTAGTGTCATAAATGGAATAAGTAATAGTGACACCAGGGATCTCGACGGCATAATCATCTGTACAATCTTCTGCCGAAACTTCAAACTCTAAATCTACCCCTAGTTCAACTTCAGAAGCTGATATAATGTCACAATCTAAAACAGGGGCCACATTATCAACAACATAAATAGTCTGAGCATCATATTTTTTAATAAATGATGGAGGTGAAGTACACCAACTATAAATTCCCCAGTATCGTATCACCTTAAAGCAATAGTCATCTCCTGCAGGAGTAGTTCCTGATGTACCTAAAATCTCATCAGGCTTCCATCGAGAGGCTGATACCATATTTGCATCACAACCTACATATGTGTCCCAATTCGGTCCATCAATATTAGTATCTACATCGTCACAATCCGCAGTTACTGTAGTTTCTGGAGGAACAACATAATCGCCATCCGGATCGAAAGGTGTTGGATTTGTAACGTTAAGGGTTTGCAGGCAGGTGATTTCGATTCCACCAATAGTTGCTTTCCATGTCCTTTCAATCGTACCTACACCACAAATAATATCTACATCGTCAGTATAAGTTGCAGTAACTTCTTCACAAACATTAGCAGCAATTGCAGCTCCGCCTGTATTCGATAAATCATCTTTATCCTTATCACAAGTTAAATCTTGGTTAGGAGGACAATAGGAAAAGAACGGACCTGCTTCATCCTGTGCTTCGACAAGCACTGTACAAAATCCTTTCAAACCATTAATATCCGTTACTCTCATTTGAACTGGAATAGACTTTCCTAAATCACAACATTCAAATTCAACATAATCACCAAAAGGACCATCAAGAGCATTGTCATCACAATCCATTAATCTTCTGACTTCTATTTTTTGAATTCCACAATTGTCATGACTGTTATTATTAAATGAATTAGCATAGACTTTTGTCGTTAGCGACACAGGATTCAGGCCTGGAACAGGTTTTTTGCAAATAGCAGTAGGTGGTTCTATATCTTCAGCTTTAACCTTGAATGTACAAAAGTCAAAGTTATCACAACCATCAAAACCTTTGTAAGTTATCGTTGCTGTCACATTGACTGGCAAATTGGATAACTTATATTTCCCATTAGGAAGCGGTGTTAAAACGCCCGCTGTCGTTGTTGCTGTAAAATGTGTATTTGAATTGGAACAAACATCATCGATAGTTGGCTCGGGAAGCTCATCGACCGTTGCGATACAACCAGTTCCTACATTTGCCGTCATATCAGGAGGGCATGTCACCGTTGGTTTCTTATCATCAACTACTGAAATAATCTGTTCACACATTGTCATTTCTCCTGGATCACAATTATCAGTGAACATCCAGGTTCGCTTAAAAGTTACATTTCCTTCACAATCAGGATCCGGCACCACTATGTCTTCATAGAGTAGCCCATCATCATCATTTGGAATAAGGCCAAAACCACATACTCCATTAATTGGAAATCCATTGTAATTCGGTTCACCTGTAAGAATCGGAAGAGGGTGTCGATATCCATTAATGTCTACATATGAGTTGCTGTCATCAAGATCTTCACAATGTAGTACCGATGTATTTGTAACCATAGGAAGAGGATCACCACAAGTCCAAATCGGAGCACCACAGCTCGGCGGCGGTAGAGCTGCATCATAAGGTATAACATTCCCTTCACAGTCATAAATAGTGTTAATCGGGTTAAGACAAAGTGGGTTCACGGATACAACCAATACGAGTTCACCGTCATAAGTACATTTACTTACTTCAGCTCCACAGGTAAGCGCATCACAATCTTTAATCAAATTTTGCAACCAAAGCGATTGCAATGCAATCAAAGGATCATCATCATCGTCACAAACAAGTTTTACAAAATTGGAAGGACATTTAATTTCTTCTTCTTCAGGGCGTGTCAAACAGATTGTTTGAATACATGGAGGATCAGTTACATTGCCATGGGAATCTGTAGCTTTCCAAACTCGATAAAGGTATTGATAACAGTCTTCATTTTCATCGTCATCGTAATCGCAATTTTTATCTGAAAAGTATTGATTCATTAATACAGCAGTAATCAATTCATCATCACAATTGTCCTTAGCTTTTGGTTGAGCATAATCTGCCTCAATTTCTATGGAGGCAGCGGTCACTGTTCCTGCAATACTGCTATGATTACTTATTCTAATTTTCCATATTCCGGCAGCAATTTTAGGAGTACCTACGCTTGTCTCAAAATCGAATAATGTTAATGGAAGAGGAATAGTTGGGTCAGTATTATAAGTACCAGTTTTACCCGGAGCTATTCCATTACATTTTGCATCAAAATCAGCATTGGTAGCGACTGCTTCATCATCAAAAGTGACAGCAGCATTAGCAAAAGCACAAGGTAATGCACTAGTCCCGAATAATGCAACTATAGCCCCGTCAGGGTTTTCAATTACAGCTGATAATTCTTCTATATTGGGATGTGTAATATCCAGGGAAACGTTAACATCAAGTACTTCAAGATAATGACAAACATCGAAAGTCAATTCGACTTCTCCTGGGGAAATTCCATTATGTGCAGGAATGTTGTCAACAGAAAGAACTTCTTCTGGGTCAAAAGTTTGCGTAATCCCAGTAATTGCTGAAGGATCCAAATCAGCTGTACAGCTTATGGTAAAGTCGGCACAGCAAAGCTCAGGAGGAGTTTTTTCTTCAACAGTTACCCAACCCCAACAAGTCTGACCTGTTTCAGGATCCGTTACTTCCATTTTTAACTGTACACCAATGTATTCATCATCAATATCTGGGCTTCCAGGGATTATAATACCAAACGCATCTTTTATCACAACATTGAAATGATCAAAGCAACCATAATGATCACCTTTTAGTAAATCACCAGCATGTGCAGTATATATACAATCATCCCCCAATTGAGGGAAGATTTCATCACCGGGCACACAATCGTCATCTCCTTCATTCTCAATCACTGTAATATTAAATTCGCAAGATCCGGGCACACCATTTTTAGTTGCTGTACACATAATTTCATGAACCCCAATTGGAAAGGCATCACCGGAATTTACAGGGTCTCCATTTCCTAAGAAGCCGCCAGAAATATATACACATTCTATAGTTGCAACTCCACAACCTCCTTCTACTTCTGCGTCAAAGTTCACGTTTGCTTCGCATTCACCAGAAGATAATTGAATCACTTTATCTTCACAATCCATTATTAACTCACAAGACATCGATAAATCAAAATTTAACGTCGCAGATCCAGAGCCATCTACAAGCACATAATAAGTAGCTCCACAAATGGAGGTGAAAGTGACCTCAGATTTTGTACCAGCGTTAATGTCATCATTACTTGCAACACAGTATAAGTTGGTGCAGGTATTCCAATATACTCTTAACTGGGTGTTGAAACTTAAATCTGTTCCTGGGTTATCAGTCGACAGAGTAACACTGGAACCATCCCCGACCAAGGTGTACCAAACACCATTTCCTACATCAGCGACACCGAAACAATTTGGTGCATTATCAACAGTCGCCCCCAAAGTTGACCCCGAGATAATATCCCCACAGGTAATCGGTTCGGCATCAATACAATCATCATTGGCTTGAGCTCCTGCCAATTGGCTAAAAATCATAAACAAAGCCATCCCAATGACTTTGCTAAAGCCTGTAAAGGCTTTTACCGTTTCGAGCACTCCTTTTTTGGAGTCGAAGCGGATTTTTACATCTGTGCTCTGATTGTTGGTCAAAGTCTCATCCGATCCCTTTCCAGACATGCTGTATCTTGTAAGGGGGACAGATTTCTCAGAATGATAAGTGTTTTGTTCATTTACATTCATGAAATTAAAATTTAGAGTTTGTTAATAAAAAAATGTTTGTTTAAATCCATAAGACGATCAGGGGCATAAAAATCCCAGTCCCGTGACAGTGTAATTACTGTTAGGGTTAATCGAATTAACTCTTTATTTTTCATGAAATCATTAAAGTGCTGTGCACTTGCTGCATCCGCTTAAAAGTTGAAATACAACAAAACCACTGCATTACTGTCTACCAATGTTTTGGATAGTCAGATGCAATAGTTGCACAGAATTGCAGGCTTTCCGAATGTTCAGAAGGCCAGCTCGGTTGTTGGGACAATACCGGGATTAAAAAGTTTCTAACGCCCTCGAACCCCTTCCACGCTTGCGTTTTTGCTTAGGCTCAAACGCAAACCGGAGATTCTCCCATGATCTTAGAATCCAAATCTGATCAACAGACCTTTAGGGATAAAAGGGCGTAGAACTAATATATACGTAAATCCCAGATTGTAAAATTTGTATAAGCAGAATTCAAAAGGAGTTGTAGCGAAGTAATCCTTTGGGCTTGATAACCATACTTTACAAAAATGTAAATGCATTGTCACAATACCTGCGCATTAGCAGATTTCTGCTTTAAAATCGGTTAGAGGGATGTTTGATAAGTAAAAATCGGTTTTAAAATAGTCCTGATACTTTCTGCGAAGAAGTACTGCATCAGAACTTGGACACATGATAAGCCGTATTATAAAATAAATTAATACTGCTTTCTAAATTTTAGTGACAGTATAAAGAATGAATTGATTTTGCAAAGGAGTGAATCTTCTTCTTTTCCGTTTTCATCAAAGGACTTATAATAGCTAAGATAGCAGGATTTGATAGGCTTGGCTTTAGAAAATTCATGAATGAGAAACTTCATTTTTTAGTGACATGGGATCGGTAAGATTTTTAGAGGGATTTTTTAGGATAAATTGCTGTAAATGGGTTAGGGTTGTAGTTGTTGAAGGTTTTAAAAAATATCGATTGAGCATGACTTTAGAATTTTGTTTATAGAACATATTAAATAACTGATGTCACGCAGAAAATACTATACAAGCTTGTTTTGAACTCCCTAAATCCCTCTTAAAAGAGGGACTTTCTAGAAAGTCTCCCTTGTAGGTTCTCCTCTTCCTAAGAGGAGATAGAGGAGTTCAACCAAAGCCGAATATTATCCATTCAGGACCAACGCGTAACTTCAGTTAATGAACTAAAAATGGAGCTTATGGAAGCAAGTAATATTAGAACCGTGTTAGGAGAAAAGTAAAAAAAGAACCTCCCCCGCAAAGCAGAGGAGGTTACCAAAATATATGATCTCATGAAAAATTACTAATTCATAAATGGTGGTTTAGTGTTCTGTCAAGTTCAAATTGTCGGCAGTCTTTGGCGTATTTTGAAGCTGTACTTCGTTAAAAATACTCGTCGTAGCTTTGGCTATGCCTGCGTTTTTTGCCTTGTTCATGCCCAAAACACACTCAAATCTTACTCGACATTTAAACATTGACAAACCACTAGTCAATTAGCACCATTTTTTTGGAAGCAATGTGTTCAGCGTTTTCCAGCTGGTAATACAATACACCACTGCTTTGTAGTTCGCTACGGTTAATGCTGATCTCGTTGTAACCTTTTGAATAATCATCTTCGATTGATTTGATTACTCGGCCTGAGATGTCATAAACAGTAAATGTAGCTTTTCCACTTTCTGGTAGATAGAATCCAACGACAGTCTCATCTTTAAATGGATTCGGTTGGTTCTGGTATAATTCAAATTGCTCTGCAGCAATTGCTCCGTTTTCATCAACAAATTGAAGCGACAAATCTAATACACCGCGATTGTCATAAGCTTCCGCTTTTGTAAACCTGGAGTTTAGACTGATCAAATCACTGAGTTGACCATCTTCCATTGCTGTGAAAGAGAAACTGAATAATACCTTACCATTTTCTAGTGATTGCGCTTCACTGTTAGCATTCCAGCTTGCAGTGATTATCCCATCATTCAATTTGTGTAAACCGAAGTTTCCTTCGCTGATGTTATCCAAATCTCTGGCGTTTACTTCGTTGAAAACAATCGCTTCTGGATTGTAATTCAAGGTAAACTGGAAACCTTCAACCTGGTCGAAATCCTTCGCTTCGAAGTCAAACTGGTACGTTTCACCAGCTGTCAAATCTTGATCAGCCAAAGTAAATACCAATTCGCCATCAGCGTTACGATCATCTACATTCATCAAATCATTTGCAGCAGCGCTACAGTTGACGTCTCCGATCTTCACCCCGACGAAATTGGCAACTTCATCTTCTGAAAGCCCATTGATAGTGAAAATCTCAGGGAAAGAAGTCGCAAAAGGATCAGTTGGATCAGGGAACACAAAATCAGCGTCCACAAAACGCCAGGATGTGTTATTTGGAAAATAGTCTTCAATAAATAAAATCACCTTCCGTAATGATACCAGGTCAATCGTTGAAACAGTACCGGAATGGTTAACATCCGCAGCAATGATCTTGTAAGGGTTTGGCAACATTTCAAATTGAAGAATATGCTTACTGATCAATACTAAATCATAGGTAGATACGCCGTTGAGAATATTGTCGTCCCGCTCAGGAGTGATGGTGTAGTTGCTGTTGCTTTCCAAGTTGAAACTGAAAGTTCCGTCATTGCCCGTTGTGGCTACATCAAGCATATTAAGCCCTTCAACTTCTACGTTTACATATTCAATTTCATTACCTTCTTCGTTGGCAATGCCTCCGGAAACGTTGAATGTAGGTGGAGCTAAACTTTTAACTGTTACTACAATTGAGCAGCTTCCTTCATTTCCGCAAAAATCAGTAGCTGTAAATGTGACCAAATGCTCCCCAACAGGAAAATCTGTTAAAGGACCAGTATTTACTGTGCTTAACGTTCCAGTACCAACTACCTCAGGTAAACCACCATCATTACCTTGGTATATAGCATAAGTAAAAGTAACATCTGGTAATAGTGAATAAGCATCTGTACAATCGGTTGCCGAAACTTCAAACTCTAAATCTTCCCCTTCATCAACTAAAGCTGACTCAACATCACAATCCAGAACAGGAGCATCCTCATCAATGACCTTAATAGTTTGATTATAAATAGCAACAGGTACTGTTGGTTCTGGATCACACCAATAATAAACTCCCCATTTCCGTAGAATTTTAAAGCAAAAGTCCTCTCCTGAAATAGGAATAACCAAATTACTTATTATTCCTACTCCTATCATATTTTTATCACAACCCTGGTAAGCTGAAAAATCAGGCCCTTGTAGTGTACTTAGATCGTCGCAATCTACCAACACCTCAACAGGTGGGGGTACAACATCATCTACTGGATCGAATGGAGTTGGATTAGTAAAATGAATGAGTTGGGTGCAAGTAATTGTAAATCCTCCTTGTATTGCAGTCCAAGTACGTGTAATTGTTCCTTCACCGCAGTTAAGGGTTCCAGAGTCAACATAAGTTGGAGTAATATCTTCACAAACACTAGATGCAGTTGCACTTCCTCCTGTATTTAATAGGTTATCTTTATCTTGATCACATGTTAAATTAACATCATCAGGGCAGTAGGTAAAAAATGGACCTCCTAAATCCTGGGCTTCGACATCAACTGAGCAAATATTACTCAACAAGCCATGAATATCCGTTACTTTCATTTCAACTTCAACCAGATTGCCTATATCACAACAAGTAAATTCAACAAAATCACCAAAGGGATCATCAAGGTCATTGCCTTCACAATCTTTTACTCTTCGGACTTCGATTTTTTCGACTCCGCAATTGTCGTAACTTCCAGCATCAAATGAGCTAGCAAAGACTATTGTTGCTCCGGTACTAAGCCCAACTGTCGGCGTATGACAAATAGCTGTAGGATTCGTTTGATCTTTAGCTGTAACGTCAAATGAACAAACATCAAAGTTATCACAACCATCAAAACCTTTATAAGTTATAGTTGCAGTTGTATTAACTGGCAGATTGGATAACTTATATTTTCCGTTAGAAAGCTGCGTTAAAACACCTGCGGTAGTAGTTGCGGTATAATGTGTATTTGAATTAGAGCAAAAATCTTCAACATTTGGCTCAGGAAGTTCATAAACAGTCGCGATACAATCATATCCTACAGGTACCGTAATGGGAAGAGGACATGTCACCTCCGGATCCTCATCATCAACTACTATGATCGTCTGTTCACACATTCTCATTTGATAGATACAATTATCCCAGATCATCCAGGTACGTTTATAAGTTACATTGCCTTCACAATCACCCTGGACAACAAGATCTGAATAAGGAGGATCTTCTTGCGGTATCAGACTAAAACCACATATATTATTCACAGGAGTTCCTTTGTAATTCGGTTGCCCCGTAACGCTTGGAGCAGGATGTCCATTAATGTCGAGGTCTTCTGGTGTAAGGTCTTCACAATGAAGTGTTAGTGGACTTGTTGGACATTCAATATCTTCATACAAATCCGGTCTGGTCAAACAAATAGTCTGAGTACAACATGTTTCATTTCCACTGGCATCAGTAGCACACCAGGTTCGAGTAATCGTTTTATAGCAATATTCATTGCAGTTAGTTTCTGAAACCACATCTGTATAAGTAGGCTCTAATTCACCATCACAATTATCTTTTGCAACCGGATTAGCATAATCAGCTTCGATTTCAAGAGAAGCTGCCTTTACTTCACCAGTAATATCATTTTCTTTTTCATCAAAAACCCTGATCGTCCAGGTTCCTGAAGCATTAGAAGTATAATAATCACTTAAATTTTCTTTCGGTTGGAATGTCCCTGATTTAGCAGGAATAGTATTATTACACTGATTTTTGAAATCGTTGTAGATTTTGATTGCTTCTTCATCAAATGTAACCTTGGCATTCTTCTTATTACAATTACTAGTATTGAATAATTGAACTACCGTACCATCAGGGCTTTCAATTTCAGCCGATAAATCACCAATATTTTCATGTTCAATAACGATGGAAACGTTTATGTCAATAATGTCTAACTTATAACAATCCGGCTCCACTTCAATAGTAAGTTTTCCAACGCCATCTTCGTCCTCATCTTCATCAGCGTCCGAAATTTCAACCGGTTCACCAATGTATGGATAAGTTTTAGTGATACCAGAAATATTGTCAGGATTCGTGTCAGCGGTACAACTCATTGTGAAGTCAACACAGCAAAGATCAGGCTTGGTCTTGTCTTCAACCAATACATAACCCCAGCAGTTCTGACCGGTTTCAGGATCCATTACTTTAATAACTAATGTCTCACCAATGTAGTCAGAAGTGATTTTTGGGCTTCCGTCAATCGGATCACAAGTTTGACATTCCATGATGAAAACATCATAATCTTCAAAGCAACTGTAATGGTTTCCATTCAATATATCACCAGCAGATGCAGTGTACTCACAATTCTTGTCCAGAGAAACATTGATTTGATCTCCGCAAACCCAAGAGTCATCTGGTTCATTCTCAATCACTGTAACTTTAAAAGAACAGGATTCAACAATAATGTTGTTTACTGTAAGTTCAAAAGCTACATCAGTAACGCCTATTGAAAACTCATTAAAATTAGGGGAATGGTTGGTAGAACTCGAGAATTCTGCCTGACCACAATTTCCCTCTACTTCTATATCAAGGTTTACTAACTCTGAGCATTCACCAGAACTTAAATAATAAGTCAAACTCCCTGGGCAATCCAGCGCTAAAGGTTCGGAGCAGGTCATCGTCAGTTTAAAATCTCCCTGAGAATTATTTTTTCCATGTATAAGTACATAATAGGTAGTGCCCAGCGTTGAAGAAAAAGTGACTGTAGATCTGTTATTATCATATTCACAGCTTTCATCATCATTATTTCCAATCACACATTCTAAGTCGCCACAATCTCCTGTATATACCCTCAATTTGGTATTAAAATCGGTATAATCATTACAGGTGGACAGAATAAGACAGTTACCTGTACCGATAAATTTGTACCACATGCCGCCAGCATCACCATTGCTTGTCATACACTGAGGAGCATCATCATCATCTGCATACTCAGTGTCTCCTGTGACATATTGGCCACATGCTATCGAGAGGGCTCCTGAACACTCATCATTCGGAATACCATATGCTGCTGCAAACTGGCTGAAAAGCATAAAGCAAACCATTCCAATGAATTTACTGCAGCCTGAAAATGTTTTTATAAGGTCGAGAATTCTTTTATTGGCGTTAATGCGGATTTGAATTTCTGTATTCTGATTGTAGGTCAATATCTCATCTGGGTTCCTACCAGACATACTGTATTTTGTATAGGGGACTGATTTCTCAGTACGGTAATTGGTCAGCTCATTCTTTTTCATGAAATTAATTTTATAGAGTTAGTTAATAAATTGTGTGTTTGAATATTGCATTCGTTTATGGATATAGAATTCCCAGGCCATATCAGTGCATTTACTGTTATAGCTTAAAGAAATAGTTCTTTATTTGTTATGAAATTGTAATGTGTACCGTGGTTTTGTTGATCAGCTTAAAAGGTGATATACAACAAAACCACTGCATTACTGTCTACCAATATTTTGGAAAGTCAGATGCAATAGTTACAGCGTTTAGCAAGTCTACTTAGTGATTTGAAAAAAGGTCGGTTGTTTGGACAATGACTGGAATCAAAATATTCTAACGCCCTTAAATCCCTTCCAAGTTTGCGTTTTTGTTTACACTTAAACGCAAACCGGGGATTCTTCCACGACAAATGGATCCTTTGCCTGATCAACAAGCTTTAAGGGATAAAAGGGCGCAGAACTAATATAAGTAAATCCCAGATTGTAAATCTTTTATAAGCAGAACTCAAAAGGAGACATAGCGAAGTGTTCCTTAAGGACTTTGAGTAGCAATACATTTAAAAAATGCATTATTACAAAACTTGCGTAATAGCAAGCTACTGCTTTAAAATCGGTTAGAGGGATCTTGGAAAAGTAATAAACGGTTTTGAAATAGTCCTGATTGCGATATACTAAGAAGTACTGCATCAAAACTTTGCCACATGATAAGAGGTATTATAAAATATATTAATACAGTTTTTCTGGGTTTTGTGACAGGTTAAAATGTGAGCAAGTTAGATACTTTTCTTTTAGTTTAAAGCTAACGTTTTTCGAAATTTTTACTTTCCGAACAAATTAATATATTCGTGCTCAATAAATTAATTTCAATACCATGAAATCAATGAAGCGTCTGATAGTTAGTGTTTTTAATATATTCTGTTTTATTTCACTATTTGCTCAGGGAGATAATGCGCCAGCACCGACTCTGGAAAGTCCTTACAATGCATTTTACGTGCATTTGTATTATTTGCAACCGGATTCTTACGAACCAAATATTGCCGCTGTGACAATATCCCGGACGCTATCGGATAGTACTAAAAGAGTTCAGGCAGCTATAAAATTGAAGCAAATACTGGATGGACAAGGCCTTTATGTACGATTAAATTTAATACCTCAAGAGACAGATTATAAAGATTCGACTTCTCAAAATCATTTTTATACTCCATTTCCAGAAAAATTACCTGAAGTTTATCTCGAAAGGATCAATGGGAAGTGGTATTATTCTGATGAAACGATCAAAGATATTCCCTCTTTGCATAAAAAAACTTATCCTTTTGGAACGGATAGGTTATTGGATCTTTTTCCAAAAACCGGTCAAAGCAAATTTTTGGGTTTGGATTTATGGCAATATGCAGCGATAGCAATTCTTTTGATCTTGGTTTGGTTGGGGAGGATTGTTTTAACGAGATTGCTCCTACCAGTAATCAGAAGTATCGTCAAATCACGGGTGAAGTCCGAAGTAATTGATTCAGATCAAATTCTTAAGATAGCGGATTCAATTAGCATCCTTTTCTTAGTCTGGTTTACACGTACGCTAGTCCCTATTCTGCAATTGACCATTACACTTGCAGAATGGAGTATTCTTGCTCTGAATATAGCTTTTACAATAGTCCTGGTGGTCGTGCTGCTTCGAATAGCAGGATTGGTGATGATCTATGCTTCAAAATTTGCAGAAACCACAGAGAGCAAAATGGACGAGCAGTTGATGCCAATTCTTACTCGCATATTGCAAATGATCATCATTCTAGGAGGAATAGTAAAAATAATGAGTCTTTTAAATGTCAATGTCACCGCATTGATTGCAGGAGTTTCGATAGGTGGTTTGGCGTTGGCATTGGCAGCTCAGGATACCGTAAAAAACCTGATTGGTTCAGCAATGATCTTTTTTGATCGCCCATTTCAAATAGGAGACTACATCATCGGCGATGGTTTTGATGGCACAATCACTGAAGTCGGATTCCGAACAACACGAATACAAAAGATTGATTCTTCCATTGTTTCCGTCCCAAATGGTTCCATTGCCAATATGGTTGTAGCTAATTTAGGGATGCGAATATTTCGTCTGTTTGCTTTAAATATTGGAATAACTTATGATACACCACCTGCTCTGATCGAAAAATATTTGGAAGGGTTAAAGTTGATTATTAATAGCCACCCGGCTACGCTAAAAGAAAATTATTACGTCTATTTTACTAATCTGGAAGCTTCATCCCTCAATATTTTATTTAGAGTGTCTTTGCAGGTTCCTGATTATGCAGGTGAACTAAAGGCAAAGGAAGAATTATTATTAGGAATTATGAGACTAGCAGAGGCTTTGGGAGTTCGCTTTGCATTTCCTTCGTCTACCCTTTATATGGAAGAATTTCCGGAAAAGAAAAGTAATGTACCTCCCTACAACCAAAATTCTGAAGAATTAAAATCTAAGATCGACGACTTTGTTGCGGATTTCAAAAATAGAAACTCTGTGGTTTAAAACATTTGATTGTTGTTCTTTTATTTGTTTTAATGCTGACTCTATTGTAGCAGACTGATTATCAATTGCATATAGTTTATTGTTTTTTATTTAAAACAATAAGTTTTAAATTTATTTGTTTTTAACAAACATTTTGTTTTAAATTTGTATTGAGCCGCCATTCTTTAATACAAATAAAATAAGCAAAATGACAAAAAATTATTTACGCCGAATTTCGCCTTCCAAAGTATTATTAAAAATTAAGCAGCTTGTTTATTGGTCTTTCAGGAACAGTTATAAATTTGGGCTCATCTTGGTTTTAGCTGTTTTTCTTATGAAAAATGATTTAAGTTTCGAGTTTAACTTAAATACAGTGAATAGCCAGATAATGGCCTCAGAAACCATCGAAGAGTTTTCAATTATTAATCCTTTTATTTATTTATTTGGAAGCGGCAAAGAAACGAAAACCAATGAAGTAAATACCTCTGAGAATAAACATTTATCAAATGATTATTCAAATATGACTTATCATGAAGATGCAAAAAATGTATCAAGTATTTCGGCTTCCGGCGCTCAGAAAGTAAAAAAACAACAAAATTATATTAAGCGTTTTGCAGAAGTAGCAAGGTCTGAAATGCGAAAATATGGAATTCCGGCCAGCATCACTTTAGCACAAGGGCTCATTGAAAGCAATGCCGGGGAAAGTCGATTATCCAAAGAAAACAACAATCATTTTGGAATGAAGTGTTTCAGTAAAAAATGCAAAAAGGGACACTGTGCGAATTTTACAGATGACAGCCACAAAGACTTTTTTCGTAAGTATGAAACCGCTTGGGAGAGTTATCGGGCGCATAGCATTTTGCTGGGAGGAGATCGATACAAGCATTTAAAAGATCTGGAAAAGGCTGATTATAAAGGCTGGGCAATCGGATTAAAGAAAGCCGGATACGCAACGGATAAGCGTTATGCTGAAAAACTGATCCATATCATCGAAGAAATGCAATTGTATCAATTCGATAATTAAGCAACTTCCAATTCTAATTTTGGCTTTCCAAAAAGATTTATTCTTTTTGATTGGTTCGGGATATACAGGCAGGCATTTTCTACGTTTTAAGTTAAGCCTTTTTTAAATATGTTAATCAATACTTAAAAAGTGTTAATTCAGTTAATTTTGAGTTTTATTGGCATTGAATATGCTGATTTTTCATAATATAATTATATTGAAAAATCATAAAATATTGGCCATGAAACGATCCCGCTTTTTTATTTTAATCTGGCTTTTTTCGCTTAGCTTACCAGCCTATTCTTTTCAGGATTCTCTTAGTCTGGAAGCCTTTTTCGTGAAGCATCAAATCCAAGCAAATAAAACCGCTGATGGCCTTTATTATTCTATTGAGCGAGAAGGAAGTGGAGTTTATCCAAAACCAGGCGATTATGTAAAAGTACACTATGTCGGAAGTTTACTTAACGGAACCGAATTTGACCGATCTGATGCTGACGAACCCTTTGTTTTTCAGATTGGCTATCGCCAGGTTATTTTAGGCTGGGACAAAGGCATCCCTCTTTTTCGGGTAG
The DNA here is from genome assembly GCA_965220465.1 of Saprospiraceae bacterium. GTDB lineage: Bacteria > Bacteroidota > Bacteroidia > Chitinophagales > Saprospiraceae > JAHDHW01. Next base: position 54,247 of record CBDCPZ010000022.1, read on the forward strand.
GTAGTAAAGGAAAACTTTATATTCCTTCTCAGTTGGGTTATGGAAGAGTTGGTGCAGGAAAAATGATTCCGCCTAATTCGGATTTAGTTTTCGAAATTGAAGTTTTAGAAGTGATGGATATAGACGCTTATGACCGATTTATGTCTGAATTAGATGAAAAGGAAAAAAAGGAATTTGAACAACACAAACGGAAACAATTTGTCGAGGATAAAAGACTGATCAATGATTATGCTATCGGACATAAGCTAAAAGTAAAACGGACTCCATCAGGATTGAGCTATGTTTTAAAGAAAAAAGGGAAAGGCGCTAATGTGGTACTAGGAAACACAATCGTTGTAGATTATGAAGGATATTTGTTGGACGATTCGATTTTCGATTCAACATATAAAAAAAATGAGCCTTTTAAATTTCAAATAGGAAAAGGAAAAACCATAGATGGTTGGGAAGAAGGACTCCAATATTTCAAAAAAGGAAGTGAAGGATGGTTGCTGATCCCTTCTCAATTGGCATATGGGCCGCAGTCAATTGAAGATGTGGACATTAATATTCCGGCAAACTCGGTGTTAATCTTTAAGATCAAAGTGGTTGATATTATTAATGAATAGGTTGGTTTTAAGGCAAACCAATTTAAACCAAAAAGAGCCAATTCCCGAAATTTGAGAATTGGCTCTTTTAGTTTTTAATAAACAGACTACATTTCTTTTATTATTTTAGTGATGGTGGTTTTCCCACGATCCATAGATGCGATATTTATTAAAAGGACATATTTCTTATTTTCTTCAGGTACATCTTTAAGAAATTTTGTGACAAAGTATTTAACGGGTGTTTCATCATTTTCCTGTTCAGGAGTACTTTTCTGATCGGCATCTGTTTTTCTTTCCCATCCGTTCTTTTCGAGGTTTTCAAGATAATAAGCTATAACATCGTCATAGCTTTTATCACTCTTTTCAGCAATCTGCATCCCAACCATATTTTTAGTGTTTTTAAGTTCCTTTTTATTTATAAGGTAGGCGCCGTCAATCAAAGGAACTTGCTTATCAGTAAAAATTGATGGGTAAGGGATATCTTCAATTGGGCCATCGTCTAATGTTGAAGTACCTACGCTTAATTGATTCTCCTGGTTTTGCTGATTCTCTGTTTCTTCGTTTTGGGAACAGGAAACGAAGAATAACACTGAAAAAGCAATTGAAAATTGGATAATATGTTTTAACATTTTTTATGAGGATTTTGATTTAAAATTAGAGTATAATATGCCAAAATTGTACCACAAGAAATACAATATCGATTTCAACTTAACAACTTCAGTAACTGGTTAATTTTTGTTACGACATTTCTTTAAAATACAGACAAAGCCAATCTATGTGTTGGGTAGATTGGCTTTGTTTTGTCAAAAATGGTAAATCGAATTATTCTTCTTTTTTTTCTTCTGTCTTTTTTTGGTCTGCTTCCCGCATACCTTCTTTTAGTTCACTTTCAATGGTAGCACGAGCGTTGTTAAATTCGCGAATTCCTTTTCCCATACCTCTCATTAGCTCAGGGATTTTTTTACCTCCAAACAACAACAGGACGACAAACAACACGATAATCACTTCATAACCACCCAATCCGAAAAATAATAATATTGAATTCATGATATAAATTTTAGTTATTGCAAAATTACAACAATGAAATGAATAATAAGATCACTTCTTTTGCTATTTGACTAAAAAATCGACGAATCGTTTATTTCTTTAAGCCAATTTCACGTAATCGTTCATCAAGATATTCACCAGCAGTGATAGGTTCATAGGCTAATGGATTTTCTTCAGTAACACAACTTTCCAAACAGGTCAGGTCCATTCCGCTGCGCGGATGCAGGAAAAATGGAATAGATAATCGTGGAAGGTGCCATTGATTTTGTGGTGGATTAATGACGCGATGAGTTGTTGATTTCAAGTAATTATTGGTCATGCGCTGAAGCATATCACCTACATTAATGACTATTTCGTTTTCTTCTGGTAAAATATCAACCCACTCGTTTTCCATATTTAATAATTGCAAGCCTCCCGAAGACGCTCCAACTAAAAGCGTAATGAGGTTAATATCTTCGTGTTGTTCCGCACGAATCGCCGATTCCGGTTCTACCATTATCGGAGGATAATAAATTGCTCGTTGAATACTGTTTCCGTTATGTATTTTATCATCAAAATAATTTTCACCCAAATCGAGATATATTGCAATTGCTTTTAATAACTGGGCGCCTGCTCCTTCAAAAGCTTTGTAAAGTTGATTTCCAAGTCTCGTGAAATTTGGCTCTTCCTTAACATTGACGTTATCAGGATATTGGTTTTTTATTGAATCTCCATCGGTTACTTCTTGACCAATTTGAAAAAATTCTTTGAGGTCAGCAACTTCTGATTGCTTGGCGTGTTCCTTCCCGAAAGAAGTATAACCTCGCTGGCCGGCAAGGCCTTTGACTTCATATTTTCTTTTTACTTCAATCGGGAGCCGAAAAAAAGCATTTGAGGCTTCATAAAACCCATCGATGAGTTCTTTTGAAATTCCATGGTTGATTACGCCTACAAATCCGATTTCGTGGAATGCCTTTCCTAATTGGCGCACAAAGCTGGCTTTTTCTTCAGCCGTACCATTTACAAATTGATCAAGTGAAACGACGGGTATACTTCTTTTTGACATAATATTTTTTTTAGATAATCACTTGAAAGTGAAAGGTGTCAATTTTTAATAAAATTTAGCTTTACAAATTAATAAAAAATAAGGATTCAATGCCAACAACTCCTCAAAAAGTCATCATCTTCTGGGTTTGTAACGCGCCTGATCAAGTAATTGTTGAGCATCTTTCAATGCAATTAATTCCTCCATTGTAGTTTCAGGATGATTCTTCATATAACTCTTTACAATTTGCCAACCAACCCAATTTGCAGTTCTGCCAGGAGCTTCCACAGGCATTCCAGGAGAATTAGGGCTGTGATCAACTAATTTTCGAATATCTTTTCGTCGAGTAGAATACAAAAGATCTTCACTCAGAAAATGCGACCACATTGCAAGTTCGTTAGCATTACACCATTCCACTTGAAGTTGAGTATACCCCAATTTTATACTGTCGGGAGTATGTGGAAGTAACTGATCCATGAGGTAAAGGATTTTTCCATTTGTAATCATCAAATCCATTAAACGATCTCCTTCAGCTTCTCCGACGAGGTCTGTTGCAATAGCTTCAATAGATTTTGCAACAAGGTGCTTTTTATCCATTGTACGTTTGATATACACAGGAAAAAAAGTTGGATTATAAAAAGGATAATCAGCTCCGAGATAAAAGTCCCAGCCTATGCCAAGGATTTCTTGTTCATAGGTGAAAGTTCCAATGCTATATTCAGAGATAAGTGAAATAACTTCTGGAATTGATCTTTCAGGAAAATAATATTTATAAAAACGAAAAGCCTGATTTAATTCGTTTTCAATGTCTGAAACATCGCCGTAAACAATCAAACAAGTGTCATACAACATTTGAATGCCAGGACTTTTCACAAACATGGCCATCATATTGGTGTCTTGCAACGCTGGTAAAATTTTAGGCAGATAAATTTCTTTCATGAAAACAGGATATTTTTCAATGAGAGCGTCCATACCCAAAGAAACATTATTAGTGTCAATATTCATCAGATCTTTTTCAAACCGATGAATTTTAATTTCCATAGCAATGTCAGAAACATCTGGAATATTTTTACCTTTGTCGGGCACACAAGATGTGACCAAAACAAGAATAACAAAGACTAACCAAAAGCTTGTTGTTGAAAGTTCTTTAGTGAAAATTTGCATGTATAATGAATAGGTTTTAAAATTAATAATTTCAACGAAACGTTGAAATTGCAAATTTTTTAAAAAGAATATAACTTACGAATTTGAAAGGAAATTCGTTTCTTTTTTGCAATAACAAATCAAAAAACTTTTAAAGATGAAAAAAATTGCAGCAGCAATATTATTTTTTACTTTTTTAAACGCTACTATTTTTGCACAAAATACATTTCAAACTTTCAGATTTGGAATACAGGTCAGTCCAACGGTAACCTGGATGAGTAGCAGCGATAAAAAAATCAATGGGAACGGAACCAATTTAGGTTTGAAACTTGGCGTAATCGGAGAAAAATATTTTGCTGAAAACTATGCTTTCATGTTCGGAATAGGTTTCGCGTTCAATCAGGGAGGAACCTTAAAGCATGATGTTGGTGGTGATTTGTGGCATAATTCACAGCTCAGTAGTGATAGGTATCAAGATGAAAGCAAAGGTGCAATGCCAGATGGTGTAAATTTAAAATATGGTTTGCAATATGTTGAAATTCCGTTTGGCCTTCGGCTACGCACCCAGGAATTTGGATACATCCGTTATTTTGCAGAAATACCGGTTTTTACAGTAGGTTTTTTGACGCAGGCTAAAGGAGCAATAACGGGAACCGATATGGATACTGAAAAGGAGGATATCAGTAATGATGTCAACAACTTGGCATTCTCCTGGGGGCTTGGTGCAGGTATCGAGTATAGCCTTGGTAGCCAGACTTCATTGGTTGTTGGTATCTATTATCAGAGTTATACAACAGATGTAACAAAAGATGATGGAATTAAATATACAAAAAGAGAAGCTCCAATGACTGGAAAGGAAGCTCCTACCGAAACTGCAAAAGCAAACTCAAAAGGTTTGATCAGAGGACTTACCCTTCGGTTAGGTGTAATGTTTTAATAAAAATAAAAAAATTTGTAAAAGGAGATGACTGGATGAAGCTATCTCCTTTTGTTTTTTGTAATACATTAAATATTGGTTTAATACTTGCAATTATAGAAGAATAAGGAGAATATCATTTTTTACTAAAAATCTTGAAACACTATGCAAACAAATACAACAATGACTGACACAGAACTAATCAAAGAACAAGATTTAAAAAATTTTATTAAAAATGGATTAGAAGAGGATGTTAAAGGTGGCGATCATACTTCGCTGGCTTGTATTTCTCCAGAGTCTCGTTGCAAGGCCCGCCTTCTGATTAAAGACGCAGGAGTGATTGCAGGAGTTGAATTAGCTCGCCAAATTTTTAAGTACGTTGATGAGTCTTCGCAATTCAAACAACTAATGGCTGACGGAGATAGTGTAAACTTTGGTGACGAAGTTTTTTATGTAGATTGCAACACACAAGCGCTTTTAAAAGCCGAACGGTTAATACTAAATTCAATGCAACGAATGAGTGGGATTGCTACTTTGAGTAATCGTTTTTCGTTCGAAGTTGAAGACCTTCCTGTCAAAATATTAGATACCCGCAAAACTACTCCGCTCATACGATTTCTCGAAAAATGGGCAGTCCGGATTGGTGGTTGTTATAATTACCGAGATGGCTTGTATGATTGGATAATGATTAAAGACAATCACGTAGACGCTTGTGGAAGTATTACTGCAGCAATTAACCAGGTAAATGACTATTTAAAAGAAAACAATCTTGATTTAGGAATTACGGTTGAAGTTAGAAATCTAATGGAATTGGATGAGGTTTTGGCCGTTGGACAAGTGAACCGGATTATGCTCGATAATTTTGATCTGCCAATTTTAAGGGAAGCTGTTCACATTGTTGGCGATCAATATGAAACGGAAGCATCCGGGGGTGTTACAATAAATACGGTTCGTAAAATAGCTCAAACCGGTGTGGACTTCATTTCTGTTGGTGCTTTAACTCACTCAGCAGAAAGTATGGATATGAGTTTGAAAATCATTAAATAGCTCAAGATTCAGATTGATTAAATAAAGAATAATTTTCATAGAAACATAGGAAGGCGGCTTGAATCAAGCCGCCTTCTTTTTTGTACGATGTTGAAAATTGTTTAGCAGTAAAACATACTGCAATATTAAATCATGGTTATGTTGCTGTGCTAAAAATGACAGAGGGAAATCAAAAACCTGTTGGATTAAATTTCAAACATTTTATCAAACAGGATAACTTTGAGCAGTAAGTACAACTAACACGATCAATGAAACAATGACTAGCCAAAAACGCACATCTTTGTAAAACGTACTACTTTTTTCTGAAATCACGTTGATCAGGTTAAATGCAAAAAATAAATATAAAATGACATAAAAAAACATAGCATTATATTTTACGCGTAATCAATCATTTTAGCCTCCTTTTGAATCAACAACACAGTCGAATACTGAAGTTAAATCAAAGGGGAATATCAAAAGATCAAATCTTTCGAGGAGTAATAAAATTGATTGAAATCCAAAGGGGAAGATTGACGCGGGGAAGGGCTAAGTTTTTAATTGCCTGTCAATCCCTAATTTCCAAAAAGGATGCCAATACAAATATTACTAATATCAAATAATAGGGTTCTTTCCAGTAAAAGGTGTGTGTGGAATAAGAAAACAAAAAATTCTTTGCGTTCTTATTATTATGACTTGCTTTGTTGAAAATGGTTTAAGAGAGCTTTGTTGATGTTTTTAATCAGGACAGGACCTTCATAAATTAATCCGGTATAAACCTGAACCAATGAAGCGCCAGCTTCTAACTTTTCAATTGCATCCTCCGCACTTGCAATTCCTCCAACGCCGATAATTATCAGCTCGCCATTGGTTTTCTTATTAAGATAACGAATAACTTCTGTAGATCGCTGTTTCACCGGTTTACCACTTAAACCGCCGGCTCCGATTTTTTCAATCCGATCTTTATTTTCATTCAAACCTTTACGGGAGATCGTCGTATTTGTAGCAATTATTCCGGCGATTTTTGTTTCACTCACAATATCAACGATATCATCTAATTGGCTATCAGTCAAGTCTGGTGCAATTTTTAAAAGGATGGGTTTTGGCGCGGATTTTTTAAGGTTCAACAATTGCAATTCTGATAGTAATTTTGTCAATGGCTCTTTGTCTTGCAAGGCCCGCAAGTTGGGCGTGTTGGGCGAACTGACGTTTACAACAAAATAATCAACATGATCGAAAAGGGCTTCAAAACAAATGATATAATCTTCTGTTGCTTTTTCGTTTGGTGTATCTTTATTTTTACCAATATTACCTCCAATGATGAGATTTTCAGGACGATTTTTTAAACGTTTTACCAATGCTTCCACTCCTTCGTTGTTGAAACCCATTCGGTTGATGAGCCCATTATCGTTTGGCAATCGAAACATTCTGGGCTGAGGATTGCCAGGCTGGCCTTTTGGTGTAACAGTTCCAACTTCGATGAAACCAAAGCCGAGGCTTTCCATTGCTCTAAAATGTAACCCTTCCTTATCAAATCCGGCAGCCAAACCAACCGGATTTTCAAAGTTCAGTCCAAATAATTTTTTATTTAATATTGGATTTTTTAATCGAAAAGATGCTCTAAAAAGTTGCCCGACAATTGGAATCGCCAGGACCAGTTTGAGCATGATTAAAGTGAAGTGATGCGCCTTTTCGGGAGGAAGTAAAAAGAGCATTGGTTTTATGAAAAGTTTGTACACTGGTGGATTTTATGTTTTGAAAACAATGTTGTCCACAAAAATAGAAAAGCTTATTGATTTTAAAAACAAAACCCTTCTTCAAGAAAAAGGGAATACGGATGATACCGATTTGATGGGTTTTCAAAGGTTTTGATTTTCAAAAAAAGTTGTGGAGGCGAGGTGAAAAACGATGAACTACGAACCATAAACTAAAAACTAAAAAAACCTAAACCGCTTCCGCAGCCAACTTTTCCATATCACGGATCAGTAATCTACGCCGATTAAAAATCAAGATATTTTTGTTTCGAAGCTCATTTAAAACGGTGGTTACTGTTTGTCTGGAAGTTGCAGTGAGATTTGCGATTTCCTGATGAGTTAAAAACTTACGAACGAGCATTTCATATCCGACACGTTGTCCTTTTTTAGCAGCAAGTTTTTCTAAAAATTCAATAATCCGGGTACGTGAGTCTTTAAATACAAGGGATTCGAGACGCTGTTCCATTTCCAAAACTCTGGAACCCATCACTTTCATCATAAAAAGGCTCAGACCACTGTGTTCCCGCATCAAATTTTTCATCTCTGCAACGGCTAAAATGCAGACATTTGTTTCTTCCATCGCTAAAGCAAAATCACGTCTGGTCGTCTCTCCAATCATGGCCAATTCACCAAAAACTTCTCCCTTGGTTAAGATAGCTTTAGTGATTTCTTTTCCTGATTCTGAGTAAGTTCCAATTTTTACGCGGCCATCGGTTAAGAAAAATATTTTATCAGAAAATTCATCAGGCAAATAAATGTATTCTCCTTTTTTGAAAGTCTTGTGCGCCATTTGGTCTAATGCACCATTACCCAACTTTTTGGGGCAAAAAATCCCCATCATGTCAATATTTTCTAAAAACCAAAGTGATTGATTACTCATATGAGATAGCCCTTTTTGTTTAATAAATTAGCGATTGCCTTGAGTAACAACTTCTATTAAGGTTCGAAACACGAAAAATACGAGGTTGTTCATAAATTCAATTTAATACTGATGCTAACTGTCTTTGATTTAGCATTAAAAAAGCACCAATTTTAATGCTTTCGATAAAAAAGCAAATTGAATTTTAATATTTAAAGCTTTAGGGAAAGGGTTTTTTATTTAAAAAGCTAAGACAAAGTTATTAACTAATCGTAATCCGGTTTCAGGTCAAACCTTTTTCTCATTTCATCGATAAGTGGATTTACGTTAAGCATTTGATCATATTTTTCTTTGGTTGAAAACAATTTCTTAGGTTTTACTTTTGCTTCTTCCGGCAATTTATCAGGATCAATTAAAATTTCCATGATAAGTTCCTGATTTCCAAGTTGATCACGGATAAATTGCATCAATTCCACTTCTTGCTGAACCATTTCTTTTGCCATAGTAGAACCAACAGTTACTTGAATAGCTGCATCTTTTAATTCAAAATCAGCATTTGAAATAGTCGTTTTAACAGAAGGAGATTTTACATTTTGAGTATATTCATTCCAAACCTCTTGAAATTTTTCGAGTGAAATTTCCTTTTGTTCTTCGACAGGTCCCTGGTCTTCATTATCCAATTCTTCTTCAAGATCAGATAAATCAACCAAGCGAGGAGTATCATAACTTGTTGAAACAGAAGCTGTTTCCAACACCTGCTTCGCACTCGGGCGTTCTGTTTTTGGAGATTCTTTTTTTGGTGTTGGTGGTTGTAAAGGAATCGGATCTTCTTTGACTTGAGAAACCGGAGTTGTTTCTTTTTTGATTACAGGTTCCTTTTCGGTTAATGAGCCGTTAGTGTCAGGCGTTTTTTTTCCGCTTTAGGGCTCGAAGGTTTATCTGGTGCTGAATCTGAAGCAGGAGTAGGTTGTTTTGCCAGATTAACCACACGGTTGATAAAAGTCATTTTTATCAAGGCCATTTCGACATGAAGGCGTTTATTTCTGGCCATTTTGAAATTGACATCGCAGTCATTTGCAATATTCAAGGCCGTTAAAATAAATGAAGCCGGAGTGACTTGAGCCTGTTCGTTGTAACGTTCTTTCAATGTGTCGCTAACTTCCAGCAATTGAAGTGTTTTTGTATCCTTACAAATCAGCAAATTTCGAAAATGCTCCGCAAGGCCATTCACAAAAATATCTGCTTCAAATCCTTTTTTCAAAATATCATCAAAAATCAGCATCACCTCGGAGATCGATTCGGTGAGCATACCGTTTGCTACTTTAAAAAAATAATCGTAATCGAGAACGTTTAGATTTTCAATGACATGCTCATAAGTGATGATTCGGTTTCCTTCCGCCGAAGGAATTGAACTAACGATCCGATCAAAAATGGACAATGCATCTCTTAAAGCTCCATCTGCTTTTTGAGCGATAATATGTAAAGCATCTTTGTCTGCATCAATTTTCTCTTTTATACAAATCTCCTGCAAATGAGTGACGATATCTGCGACTTGTATCCTTCGAAAATCAAAAATCTGACAACGGGAAAGAATCGTTGGGATAATTTTGTGTTTTTCAGTAGTCGCCAGTATAAAAATAGCATACGGCGGAGGCTCCTCAAGGGTTTTCAAAAAAGCATTAAAAGCTTGTTGTGAAAGCATGTGCACCTCATCAATAATGAACACTTTGAATTTGCCTTGCTGAGGTTGGAAGCGAACTTGTTCGATCAAAGCCCTGATGTGTTCAACGCTATTGTTGGAAGCTGCATCAAGCTCCGTTATATTAAAGGAAGCACTTTCATTGAAAGCTTTGCAGGACGAACATTCGTTGCAGGCTTCGTGATCTTTAGTAAGATTTTGGCAGTTGAGTACTTTTGCAAGGATACGCGCGCAAGTCGTTTTTCCAACACCTCTTGGTCCGCAAAACAAAAAAGCATGAGCGAGTTGTTCATTTTGTAATGCATTTTTGAGCGTTTGCGACACGTGCTGCTGACCAACTACTTCGTCAAAGCGAGCTGGACGATATTTACGAGCCGAAACGACAAAATTACTCATGCAAATTTCTTTTTTAGATATTTCAAAGGTACAAAATTTAACTCAGGCGTAGGTCAAACATTTTATGATTTTTAAAATTGATTGAGTAAAATTTAAAATATATAAAGGCGCATTATTTTTTGAATGAAATTTAATCGATACTGATATTTAAACCAGCCAGTTTATAATATTGTTGAAATATTTAACTTGCACACCAAATTATTTCAATACGTATGAAAATTGCAATCGCACAGCTCAATTACCACATTGGCAACTTTGAAGGCAATGTTGCCAAAATGCTCAAGGCAATTAGTGAATCCAAAGCTCAGGGAGCAGATTTGGTTTGTTTTAGTGAGTTGACAACTTGTGGTTATCCCGCGCGTGACTTTTTGGAATTTGATGATTTCATTCGACGGTCTGAAGAAGCGATAAAACAATTAGCAGAGGCAGCAGTTGGTATTGCAATCGTAGTTGGTTCACCTACTAAAAATCCAGTAATTGAAGGAAAAGATCTATTCAATTCAGCCTATTTTCTGTCAGATGGGAAAGTGACTCAAATTCAGCACAAAGCACTATTGCCGACTTATGATATCTTTGATGAATATCGCTACTTTGAGCCAGCCACAGCGTTTAATGTTGTTGAATTTAAAGGTAAAAAAATAGCATTGACGATTTGTGAGGATATTTGGAATATTGGTAATGAAAATCCACTTTACACGATTTGCCCGATGGATGAATTGATGCCGCAAAAGCCAGATTTTATTTTGAATCTTTCTGCATCTCCTTTCAGTTACGAACAAGCTAAAACGCGTATCCAAGTCGTCAAAACTAACGTGGAACGATATGGTATTCCATTGTTTTACGTCAATCATTGCGGCGCACAAACGGAGTTGATTTTCGACGGAGGATCTTTGGTGATTTCGCCAAATGGGAACATTTATGATGAGTTGCCTTATTTTGAAGAATGCATCAGGACTTATGAGTTGGAGGATGTGATCAGAGGGGAGCAAAAAAATGAACAACCAAAAGACAAAATAGCTTTGATTCATGATGCTATTGTTTTAGGAGTGAAAGATTATTTTGGAAAGCTTGGATTTAAAAAAGCGATTCTTGGACTTTCAGGCGGTATAGACTCAGCGGTAACTGCTGTTTTGGCTGCAAGAGCTTTAGGCAAAGAAAATGTCAGAGTAGTTTTGATGCCTTCGAAATATTCTTCTGATCATTCAATCGGTGATGCGGTTGAATTAGCTAAAAATGTCGGATTGCAGTATGATATCATTTCGATAAAAGAAACTTATGATGCTTATTTGAAAATGCTTTCGCCACAGTTTGAAGGACAACCTTTCAACATTGCAGAAGAAAATTTGCAAGCAAGAATTCGCGGGATGATTTTAATGGCAATGTCCAATAAATTTGGGCATATTGTTTTAAACACATCAAATAAAAGTGAAGCTGCTGTCGGCTACGGAACGCTTTATGGCGATATGTGCGGAGGTTTGTCTGTGATCGGAGATGTCTATAAAACAGAAACTTTTGAATTAGCAAGATATATTAACAAAGACAGTGAAATGATTCCTGTAAACACGATTGAAAAACCACCTTCTGCTGAATTGCGTCCAGATCAGAAGGATAGCGACAGCCTTCCGGAATATGAAATCCTTGATCAGGTTTTGTATCAATATATCGAAAAACGCCAGGGTCCAAAAGAATTGATAGCTATGGGTTTTGATGAAAAACTCGTAAAGCGAATCCTCCGGTTGGTCAATATCAACGAATTTAAAAGATACCAAACCGCTCCGATGTTGCGCGTTTCAACTAAAGCATTTGGAATGGGAAGGCGAATGCCAATTGTGGGCAAATACCTTTCGTAGTTATTGTTTTCTTAGGTTTTGCCTGATGGGTTGCAAAACATTGAGAATAGTTATCATATATTTATAACAAGCTATTTTCAAACAAAACTAAAGCTTCATGAAAAAACTTTACACCCTTCTTTCAGTTATTTTATTTACTGTGAACCTATTGAGTCAAGCTCCTCCAAACTCTTGGTTTGCGGGAATCACAGCAACTAATTGCCCTTTTGATTCTTCCGTAACCATTAATCAAACGGAATATTGGATGGTTTATCAAACCCAAAATGGAAAATGGAATGGAGAAATTGATAGCACCCGCTGTATAAGCCTGGAAGAGGTAGATAATGATCTTGAAATTGACCTGACCCAAATTGACCCTTCAAAACCACTTTTTGTCAAAAGTCTGATGGATGATGACACCAAGATTTTACTTGAACCTAACACCTTGTATAATACCTCTTTTCATTTTAGAAAAAGCGATGTAACATTATTAAACCTGAATGAAGATTGTGCAAATGGCCTTTGTTCTGGTTTAATTGTAGGAATTGAAATCCCGGACAGTACAGGATTGGACACTGCATTGCGAATGCATAGCACAACCGCTACGCAAAATTCATTTAGTGATGCAAGTACTTGTATCGCTACAGAAAAATTTGATGAAAATTATCTCAAAGAATTTATTTTAAAAGTAACCTTAACAAACCAAACTGTTGATGATCAGTGGTTGAGGCTAAGGCGGGTTTACAATACTCACCTGGGTTGGTGGGATGATTACCAAGTTTATGATATGCCTATCCCTGAAAATTTATACAATGGCTCCAGTTATAATGCCTATTTAACCGATTTTTCGGTGGAAGGAGGCAATGCTTTATTAATGTATGGAGAGACAACTTATCCAAGTCCAGAGCATCTTTCTTATGTAGAGGCCCACTTAGTTCAAAATAAACCTACTCAGGAAACAATTAATATCAATCTACTTGAGTATGAAAACCTAGTTTATCAGCCGTTTACCGAATTGAGGGGAGGCTTGATACAAGGCGATGATTCAGTAAGGCACATTGTTAATTTAAATAATTGGGGCGGGACGATTTGTATGGAACCCATCATTGATTTTGCTTTTAATGGGCCTACCCACTATGTGCACCATGATGGATATGTTGAATTTCATGGAAAAACATCCTGCATGATTTTTAAAAATGGAGCAACCTTAAACGTAGCGGAAAACGCAACGTTTCATTATGGAAACGGGGGAGAAGGCATGTTAGCAATTTGTGATGGAAGCACTATAAATATTGCAAAAAACGGAATCCTTGTAATTGATAACCACATGATTTTGAAAAGTAATGGCAATAAAGAAAATCAGCAGGTTTTTATGGAATTAAACCCCGGAAGTACGCTCCAATTTGCTGAAAACGCTAAACTTTCTCACATCGGTCTATATCCTGAAATGCGCTTAAATATTTACATGAATGGAGGCGTTTTAGACGATCATTTGCTAACAGAATCCGAACGTCAACTGATCAATCGAATTTATCCGGAACCGGACGAGCAAAACATTTTTACTGTTTCCCCAAACCCAATCAGTGAGAATTGCATGGTTTCTATGATAGCAAAAAATGAAGGAGATATTTCTTTTCAAATAATTGACATGAATGGCCGGATGGTTCAATCTTACCAAAAAAGTATTGAAAAAGGATACAATGAATTTGGGCTTAATCTAAACGGCTATTCAAGTGGAATGTATCTTTTCAAGTTGGAATCAAGTGAAATGAGCGCTTGTCAAAAGTTGATAAAACTTTAAAACAAAAAACCCCTTTCGCATGGCGAAAAGGGTTTTCATTAGGATTTATTGTTCTATTATCGTTTACTCAACCTTTGGGTTGTAATAATTTTATAATCGTGGTCTAAAATCTGGATTAAATACATCCCTTTTGGCAATTCCGCGATATTATATTTTTCTCCTTCACTGACCATGAAGCTTTTCATTTTTCGTCCCACTACGTTAAAAACAATTAATTGTCTTACATCATCAGAATCAGATAAACCAATATAATCAATTGCAGGATTTGGGAAAACAGAAATATTCTTTTTTGAGGTCAGTTGAGCAACCGGTTCGTCAGTATTATCCTGAGCAAATGTTGCGGTTGTTAAAAAGAGGGACAATAAAATAAATAGTAAGTTTTTCTTCATGCCAAAAAGTTTTCCGGATTGTTGTTATTCTTGTGATACAAAATAAGTCATTAATAATTACAATACAAGGGTAAGGCAGAATGTTTAAATGTTTTTTAACACATATTAAGCAATATTTATACTGCAAGTGTTCAAAATTTACATCAAAAATTGCTCCAAACAATCTTTAAACAGATCAATATTTTCTTGAATATAAAAATGAATCTAAAAGATTAAAATCAATATTACAAGATTGATCATTTCAAAAAAAATGCACTTAACTTTTTTAAGTTATTGATAATCAACGTTAATATTATGCTTTGGTTGCATTTTTGAAAAGATACAACAGGGGAATCGAACTCCTCTTTTATTTTTTTGCTTCCTTTATTTTCTATGAAACACTCAATTTTACGCTTGGAGCCAAATAAAAATCCATTCTCGCTCAAAACAAGAATGGACTTTTTTTATTTGTTAAAGCTTTTTAAAAAACTTTATAATTGTTCTTTAAAGTAAAAGATAAATTCCTGAATATCCATTGCCCCTTCGTCGCCCTCTCCCTGTCTGCGGACCGAAACTTTTCCAGCCTCCACTTCTTGTTCGCCAACGATAAGCATAAAAGGAATTTTCTTCAATTCTGTATCACGGATTTTTCTACCAATTGACTCAGTACGGTCATCGATAATACCTCGAATGTCATGCATTGCCAATTGCTTTTCAACACTTTTGGCGTAATCATTAAATCGATCGCTGATTGGTAAAATCGCAAATTGTTCAGGGGTCAGCCACAACGGAAATTTACCGGCAGTGTGCTCAATCAAAATACTGATAAACCGCTCCATTGAACCAAAAGGTGCTCGGTGTATCATGACTGGCCGATGATTTTGATTGTCTGAGCCTACGTATTCTAATTCAAAACGATCAGGAAGATTATAATCTACCTGGATCGTACCTAATTGCCAGGACCGACCAAGTGCGTCCTTGATCATAAAATCAAGCTTTGGCCCATAAAAAGCCGCTTCGCCAATTTCAGTCACAGTTTCTAATCCAACTTCACGAGTAGCTTCTATGATAGCACTTTGGGCTTTCTTCCAATTTTCATCCGAGCCGATATATTTCTCAGGTTTGTCAGGATCTCGTAATGAAATCTGAGCAGTGAAATTCTCAAAACCCATTTTCGACAAAACCACAGTAGTCAAATCTAGCACATTCAAAAATTCTGATTTCAATTGGTCGGGAGTACAAAAAATATGCGCATCATCCTGAGTAAATCCACGCACCCTTGCCAACCCATGCAATTCACCACTTTGCTCATAGCGATAAACGGTACCAAACTCTGCGATACGCAGAGGAAGTTCGCGGTAGGAATGCGGCCGATGACCGTAAATTTCACAGTGATGGGGGCAATTCATGGGCTTCAGCAAAAACTCTTCTCCTTCGCGAGGAGTGTGAATTGGTTGAAAACTATCCTCGCCGTATTTTTCATAATGGCCAGAAGTCACGTAAAGTTCTTTTTTCCCAATATGCGGAGTAGTAACCAATTGGTAACCTCGTTTTTCTTGTTCTGCTTGCAAAAATTTCATGAGTCGGTCCCGCAAAGCATTGCCTTTTGGCAACCAGATAGGGAGCCCAGCTCCAACGCGTTCCGAAAACATAAAAAGTTCTAATTCTGCACCTAGTTTTCTATGATCCCGTTTTTTGGCTTCTTCAAGTAACTCAAGATATTCAGTAAGGTCTTTTTGTTTTGGAAAAGTAACGCCATAAACACGAGTCATTTGCTGGCGATTTTCATCTCCTTGCCAATAGGCTCCGGCAATGTTCATCAATTTGACCGCCTTGATCTTTCCAGTATCCGGCAAATGTGGACCTTTGCAAAGGTCCACAAAATTGCCCTGCTGATAAAGGGTCAGCGCTTCGTCAGCACCGCGCTTTTCAATTAATTCGATTTTATATTCGTCGCCTTTTTCATTAAAAAATTGAAGCGCTTCTTTCTTTGAAATTGGCTTTCGAACATAGGTATTCTTTTCCCTTGCCAATTCAAGCATTTTTTGCTCGATTTTCCCAAAATCGTCAGATGAAATTGGCGCGCCTCCTGTGTCAACATCGTAATAAAATCCATTGTCGGTAGCAGGGCCAGTTCCGAATTTGATGCCGGGATAAACAGCTTCGAGGGCTTCAGCCATGAGATGGGCTGAGGAATGCCAAAAGGCAAATTTGCCATCTTTGTCATTCCAGGTATTTAATTTAAGTGTAGCGTCTTTTTCAATAGCTCGGTTAGCATCCCAGACCTCTCCGTTTACAGTAGCGGAAAGTACGTTCCTGGCAAGCCCTTCGCTGATGGATTGGGCAATTTCCATAGCAGAGATCCCTTTTTCATATTGTCTGACATTCCCGTCGGGGAAAGTAATATTTATCATTGTTCTGAATTTTCGTTTTTGGGCTTCGATTTAAGCCAATCTGTTTTCCTTTTTTTACGATTATAAACATCTACGTTTTTAAAAGAAGAAAAGTTTAAAATCGTGTGCGAAATTACTGTTTTTTAAAGAAATTGTTTTGATTTTGAAAGCCCGGTTATTTGAATTTTTTAAACAACCTTCTTATGCAAAACTTGTTTACACCCTGAAAGCTAAGAACAGCTTGATATTTAACCAAAATTACTTTGCACCAAATTAATACTCACAATGGCAATAGAAATAATAACAAAAGAAAAACAAGCTTCCGGTCAATTTAACGGAGGACAGATTATCGAAAACAAACCTATTGGATTTCCTCAGGATGGCGGAAACGTCAAGCCCTATTCTAATTTGTTTTATTGGGCTTATGCCGAAGCTGTGGAAGAAAGCACCATCGGACTTCACCCACATCAGGGTTTTGAAATCATGTCGTTTGTGTTAAAGGGAGCAATCAGGCATTACGACACCAAACTTAAAGAATGGAGAAGATTGGAAGCGGGAGATGCACAGATTATTCGTTCAGGAAGCGGAATCAGTCATGCCGAACACATGGAAAAAGGCTCAGCAATGTTTCAGATTTGGGTAGATCCAAACCTTGAAAAAACACTCGAAATGCCTGCTTCGTATGACGATTATAAAACCACAACTTTTCCAACAACTAATCAGCATGGCGTTCAGGTAAAAACTTTTGTTGGAAAAGATTCACCTTTTCAAATGGAAACAGAGGGCATCAGTATTGTTGAACTTTCAGTGGAGAAAGGCAGCTTTGAGTATCCTTTGGATGGAAATAGCTTCCATTCTTTATACCTTCTGAACGGTGATTTGAAAATAAATGAGGCGGCAATAGCTCAGGATGATTTTGTAAAAATAGCGGACGAAACTCAATTTAAGCTTGAAAGCGCAGCGACGACAAAAGTCTTTATGATCTCATCACCAAATGACATTTCTTATAAAACTTATGCGGAGTTAATGCAGGAAAGAATGCATCGATAAATGTTGAAGAAGCTAAAAAAAGCCGCTTGGATAATTATCCAAGCGGCTTTTAATTAATTGAAGTAATTTTAACCTACTTCGAATGTGATTTTTAAATTCACACGGTATTCTTTTACTTCGTCTCCTTCGACAACAACGCTTTGACTTTGCACAAAAGCGGAGCGGATATTCTTAACCGATTTTGAGGCTTTTTTTACTGCTTTGGCAGTGGCGTCTTCCCAGCTCTTATCAGAATTGGCTAAGACTTCAATTACTTTCATTACTGACATAGTTGTTTGTTTTTATATTGAAGTTGTTTAAAAATGTATCTTAATGTTTACAGACAAAGCATTAGTAGTCAAATACTTCCCTTTTTTATCGTCCCATAGCTTTGGCTATGAAACTCAAAAAGAACTTCGTCTTGACTTCCAAGCCTTTATCTTCAATTAACAACATAATTATTAAACAACTTCATTGAAAAAATACGGGTTACAAAAAAACTTTGGAGTAAATGCAAAGTAAGATAAATTTGGGAAACTTACTTTTTCCCGGCGATTTCTTTCACTTTTTCAAATAAAGTATGTTCGTCGCCTGAACTGTATTTTCGTTTGTGGTATGCGATATTGCCCTCACCATCGAAAACAAAAGTTTGCGGTAAGCCATTCAACTCTCCCGGCAACACTTTTCGAAATTCGCGATTTACATCATTATAAGTAGGCCATGGCCAATTGTTTTCCTGAACCATTTTTTCAAACTTCGGAAAGTTTTTTTCAAAATCTGTCGATATGGCGAAAAGATTGAAATCAACTTCCTGTTTCCAATAAGGATATTGTTCTTCAATAGCTGCCATTTCGATTCTGCAAGGGTAACAAGTCGTTAGCCAAAAAAGCAATATCGTTGGCTTTCCATTCTTTTTTAAAATAGTTTCAGAATTGAATAATTTCCCATCAGCTGTTTTCAAATCAATGTTAAAAGGAAAGGCTTGAGTTATCTCGTTTTGCGGCCGGCTGGTATCCATGACACGATTAGACCTTGGTTTTGGCGTCGTATCATTTGCTACTTGATTATTTGCTAAAGCAACCGGAATCGCCTGAGGTTCGTCTATTTTGTTTTGTTTGTCATCCTGCGAAACATTGCAAGAAAATAAAAGGATTAGTGTTAGTGACAAAAGATATGTTCTCATAATAATTATACTAATTTTAAAAGAAGGCCTCATATTTATTAGTAATGAAATTAGGGTAATGCCGATGAAATAAGCCTGTCGTACACGACATGGATTATTGAAATCGGTATTAGAATTATTTATTTAATTCATCCAAAGCAATTTGTGCTCTTTCAAAACCGGGATCAAGATTTAGAGTTTGTTGGTAATCATTTTTAGCATTTTCAATATTTCCTTTCATAGCAGAAGTCAAGGCACGGTAATAATACCCTTTCGGAAGTGCGGGATCCATATTTACAACGATATTAAAATGTTTGTATGCCTGATCGATGGAGTCCATTTCCAAATAAATAATTGCTGTTCTGAAATAACCTTCCACAAATTGAGGATCAAGTTTGTTAACCTCTTTTAATAAATCCAATGCTTCATCAAACTGGTTATTTAAATGCAAATATTCTGCTTTTGCATAGATCGGTTGAATTTCCATGGGAGCAGCTTCAATGCCATTATCGAAATACCGGATCGCAATGGGATTATCTCTTTTTGCAAATAATTGCCCAAGCCTGATCCAGATGTCCGCTAAATCAGGGTCTTTTTCAACGGCACTTTGAAAACTGTTTATTGCCTTGGCTTCCTCTCCTTTTTGTTCAAAATTCATTCCCATCATTACAAATGCTTCGGCATTGTTTGGTTCCAATTTTAAAATACGTGTGACTGTAACCAGAGATTGATCAAATTGTGTTAAAATCAATTGAAATTCAGCGAGTTTGAGTAAGGTCGGTATTCGTTCAGGGAACTTTGTTGCTGCAAGCTCCATCGTTTGAAGGGCTTTTTTGGATTGAAAGTAATCAAGGTAAACGTCCGCCAGCAAATGATAATAATCCACATTGGCAGAGTCCAGTTGCATTGCTTTTGTCAAGTCAGCAATCGCTTCATCATATCCTTCAATAGTATAAAAAGCATCCGCTCGTTCAGCGTATAGTGAAGCGACCTCCGGAGTTTTGACAATTTTTGCAGAAAGGTCATCAATGGTCGGATTGCCCGTAGCCAAAAGTGCTGCCTGATTCGATTGATCAGATGAATCGCCGAAACAAGCTGTAAATTGTAATGCAACCAACAAAGCCAAAAATATCCACAAAAGTTTGTTCATGTTCATAAATTTAAATACGATCTTGTCATTGAGTGATCGAAATCACCTGTTTTAAAAATGGAAGTTAGTAGATTGATTACAAGTCAGTTTTCGTTTCAAAATTAGCCATTTTTTTCAGACTTTTTTAAAAACGGATAATGAACAATTTTATTCGCTTACTATTTATTTTTATTATTTCCTTCACGGTCATTCAACCAGTGATGGCGCAAACCTGGCTTTGGAGCAAACAATTTGGAACCCAGGGAAATGAAATTATCAATGGAATTGAAATCGCGCAATCCGGTAATTATTATATAGCGGGTGGGTTTAGCGAAATGGCCGAATTTGGCAACACAACGCTTGAGTCCATAGGTTCTGCTGATGTTTTTCTATCCAGGCTCAACAACCTCGGCGAAGCTCAGTGGGCAGTGAGCGGAGGCAGCTTGAATATTGACGAAACTGCCGGGATCAGTATCGATGCCAATGGAAATATCGTTTGGGCAGGACAATTTTGGGTACAGGGTTTTTTTGGGCAGGATACACTTTTTGCACAGTCAAGCTCGAAAGCCATTTTTTTGGCAAAGTATGAAGATTCAGGTAATTATCTTTGGTCAAAAAGTATTTCAGGTTCTTCCATTAAAGTGATCAATGATGTAACAACTGACGCAGAAAACAATATTTATCTCACAGGATATTTTGAAGACAGCTTGTTGCTCGTTGACACTGCTTTAGTTGCTCCGCTTGACCAGAATTTTTTTATTTTAAAATATGATGCCTCCGGCAATTTAATATGGGGCCAAAACTTTGGAACATTCGGAAATATCCGCGGCAGCAGTATTGCAGTAGATGCCAACGGAGCAATTGTAGCAGGAGGTTATTTCAACGGAAAAGTTGACTTTAACGGTTTTATTTTACAAAGTAACAACATTGATTACGACCTTTTTTTAGTAAAATTTGATCCATCAGGAAATACGATTTGGGCAAAGGAAGCTTTAGGTGTTTATGACGATATTTGCAGTTCGATCGCTCTTGATTCCCAAAACAATATTTATGTTAGCGGCAGTTTAGTCGGAGAACTTTCACTCGGAGATAATATTCAAATTTCTACACCCGGCTTTAAAGAAAATCTTTTTTTGTTAAAATATGATGAAGAAGGATCTCCCGTTTGGGCAAGAGCTTTGGATAACCAGCAATTTAATGAAATTAGCCAGGGGCTTGACATTGACGTGCATGATCAGACGGTTGGAATGACCGGTTACTTTGAAGAAGAGTTGAAGATTGACGAGTTTTCTATTTTGGCGCAATCCGATCAATTTAATGGCTTTGTAGCTGCTTTTAAAACGGAAGATGGAAAAGCGAATTGGTTGCGCCTGGTTGCCGGATCTAATCAATTGATTAGCAGTCAGGTTGCAATTGATGATGAAGGAAAATTTTCTATTGGAGGCTATTTTTTGGAAGGTGCATATTTTGGCAACGTGTTGATTTCCAATGGCTTTAATGATGTTTTTGTTAGTAAAATGAATGCGATTTCTACAGCCAGTCAGGAGATTGTTTTAGACGAAGTGTTTTTTGAAATATTTCCCAACCCTGTAAATGACAAAGTAAGCGTTTTGAGTAAAGCAGACGTTTTTTTTATAAAAATTTACGATCTTCACGGAAGGGTGATGATGGTGGCTGAAAATGAAAAAACAATTGATGTTTCCGCGTTATCGGCAGGGAGTTATTTTCTTCAAATCGAAAGTGAGTTTTTCATGAAAAACATGCTGCTTATCAAATTATAAACAAAACATTTATGGCTTACAGCGAAGATTATTTAAATTTTGTAATTGACCAACTTTCTGAATTTGGAGATTTTGAACATAAAAAAATGTTTGGTGGAATTGGTTTTTTCAAAGAAGGGAAAATGTTCGCAGGGATCATGTACGGTAATTTTTGTTTAAAAGTCGGAGACAGCAACCGCAAAGATTTTGATGATCGGGGAATTGCAAATTTTCGCAGTAGTTCCAAGAAAAAAGGGATGCCTTATCGGGAAGTTCCGGCAGATATCCTCGAAGATAAAAGTTTGTTGAAAAAATGGACCGATAAAGCTTATCAAGAAGCCATAAAAGGTAAGAAATAACCTTCATTGTCCAATCCTGTTGTTATTTAAAAAGAAGAAGCAAAAGCGATCGAAGGAAGTATTGATTTTTCTTTTGAATGACTTAGCACACAGAATTTGTTAATGAAACATAATTTAATATGAAAATCGTCAAAGCAACTTTGGAACATTTGGATCAACTGGTTTCTCTTTTTGATGCATATCGCGTTTGGTATCGGATGGATTCTGATAAAGAAACTGCTCATTCTTTTTTGAAAAGCCGAATCAATAACGGTGAGTCTGAAGTTTTTTTGGCGATGACTGATACAGGCGAAGCCGTTGGGTTTACACAACTTTATCCAATATTTTCTTCAACGCGAATGAAGCGGCTGTGGTTGCTCAATGATTTATATGTTGTTCCAGACCATCGCGGCGAAGGCATTTCAAAGCAGTTGATTGACAAAGCAAAAGAACTTGCCCGAACCACCAAAGCTGCAGGGATTTCACTGGAAACCGAAAAAAGCAACGACATTGGAAATCAACTGTATCCCCGTACCGGATTCGAACTGGATGACCATAATTTTTATTTTTGGAAGTGTAGAGAGGAGTGAGGTTCGAGGTGTCTGGAGAGAGGGGAAAGGAGTCTGGGGCGAGTGAAGAAGCGCGAGTGGTCAGTTTTCAAGCGAGGAAAGAGAGTTGCGAGGGTCAGTTGTGAGTAATTAAAAGCGGAAATCAATTAACCTTAATAACTCAATTGCACAATCTAATAATCTACCAAAAATTAAAGCACCAAAACACGACAATACCAATAACAACTTAACTCTTAACCTTCTATCTTTCTAACCTTTTAACCTCCTAATTATGAACACCACATTAAAAAGACCACAACCAGTAGAATCCAATACCTATTATGCAAAATATGTTGACCAGGTCGAAGGGAATAATTTTGTGCTTGCCCTTGAAATGTTAATGCCGAAAACGGTCGCTTTTTTAAACTCTTTGGATACTGCAAAATGGAATTACCGCTATGCTGCCGGCAAATGGTCCATCAAAGAAGTAATGATTCATATCCTTGACACAGAGAGAGTTATGGCTTATCGCGCCCTGCGGATTGCAAGAAACGATAGAACGCCAATGCCTGGGTTTGAGCAGGACGATTACATTCCTTTTACTGACGCCGAAAACAGAAGCCCGAAATCGATCATCGAAGAATATACAGCTGTTAGAAAAGCAAGCATTGCAATGTTCAAAAATTTCAATGACGACATGCTCAGCAGAGTTGGAACGGCAAACGGAAACCCATTTACACCGAGAGCTTTGGGGTATATCATCGCCGGACATGAGTTGCATCATATGCAAATTGTACGGGAAAGGTATTTGGGCTAGGGAAATTGAATCATTCTTTTTGAAATCAGATCATTTGAAATGTTTTTCGACGCTGATGGACGCAGATTTTTATGATCTGATATGATTTAATCTCGCTGATAATCAAAACTTTTGTTTCTACTTTTAGTTCGAATAACAAAATTGAAAGATATGGCGAACAATATTGACTTACTGTCAAAATACATAGCAATCATTCCTTATCATTTTAAAAAAATTCCTTCTACGGAATTACTGCAAAAACCTAATCTTGAGAAATGGTCAAAAAAAGAAATATTCGGGCATTTGATTGATTCTGCGGTTTATAATCTGGAACGATTTACAAAGATTCGTTTTGCGGCACAACCGTTTGAAATAGAGCCTTATTCGCAGGCTGATTTGGTCAAAGCTAATGATTACCAAAATGTCGAAACAGATCAGCTTTTAAAGCTCTGGGCTACGCTTAATCAACAAATTTTGAGCATTTGGAAAAGTTATTCTTCGAAAGAATTGGCGCTCAAAATTGATATTTCTTATTTGAACAAAAAAGTTGATTTGGATTGGTGGATCAATGATTATATGGAGCACATGGAACACCATTTTAAACAGCTATTCGGTTCGTTGGAGGTTTTAAAAACGACGAATTGGCAAGTTAGTTTGGCCGCCGCAAAAGCAGCCCTTTTAAAAGAAATTCCAAAACGATTTATAACCCTTTTGGAATATGGAAGCATGTCTGTGGAATATTATGCCCCTGTCGAAAAGGATTTGCAAACGCCTCACCGGCAGGATGAATTATACGTTGTAATCTCCGGCGAGGGTACCTTTTTAAACAATGGAGAAAGGCATCCTTTTAAAACGGGAGATGTACTTTTTGTGCCGGCTGGAATGGAACATCGATTTGAAAATTTTTCAAAGGATTTTGCAACCTGGGTTATTTTTTACGGACCGGAAGGTGGCGAACGGAATAACAATTCAGATTAAACTTCTCCTATTTGCCATTGAAAAAGCAATAGTTCAAAAGGCATATTTTCAATAAAATGATGTAACTCCTCCTGAAAACAACCTTTCTTTATAATTTTTTTGATAGTCACCTTTTTGAATGGCTGCTCATTATCGAATTGAGATTGATAAAAGCCATTCAGTTGAAGCAAGTGAAGATATACTTCATCTAAATCTGCCTCAGTATTTTCGTGCGAAACGGTAGTGAAGCAGATCAAGGGCAATCGACGTTCTTTGGCCAATTCCATTGCAGCGATATATTTCAGATTATTGTTTTTGCCTATTTCGAAAGCCAGTAGAATTGCCTTCCTCATAACGTTTAAAATTCGATTCGTAAGGAAGACGGAAAGCTGTATTTAGGTCACTTAAAAGCTGAAAATTTAAGCATACATTTCTTCTAAACGCTTGCTGTGATAAATATCTGCCATAGAATTTCGTGCTCTGGCCAAACGCATTTTTACAGCACTTTCAGAAAGAGAATATTTATTTTGTAAATCGACAATTGTATAATCGTCAAAATATTTCAAAGTGAGCAAAATAGAATCCTCTTCTCTCAGTTCTTTCATCATTCGCGCTACACCATTTAGTAACTTTTCTTTGGCTTCTATCTCCTCGATTTCTGTTCCTTCGTCAACAATATCAAAGCGGTCATCAGTATTAACCATGCACCAATTATTGCGGTTTTTGCAATAATCAAGGCTATAATTTTTTGCAATGCGGTGAATCCACAAACCAAGTAAAAAACCGTTTTGCAGCGTAGGAAGTTTTTCCATTACCTTAATCATAACGTCCTGAACAAGATCAAAAGAAACTTCTCTGTCTTTGGAAATGCCTAGACAGGTATGGTAAACTTTTTTATAATAGCGATTATAAATTTCGCTAAAAAATTGATTGTTTTTGGTCGCTTGAAAATGTGCAACCAATTGCTCATCCGAAAAATTATGAATCATTTGAATAGTCATGTCAGTCATTGTTTTAAAAACTGACACAAAGATGAGCAGGAATTGAAGGGGGCTTGAGAGCCAAAAAGCCTATTTTGAGAAAACAGTAATTCTCGTAGATGTAGGTAATTCTCGTAGAAAACTTATTCTATTATTCCATGCTTCATCGCAAATTTTACTAGCCCAGCTGTGTTTTTCGCACCCAATTTTTCCAATAAATTTCGGCGGTGAGTATCTACTGTTCGAATACTGATGTATAATTTTTCGGCAATTTCAGGATTAGAATATTCTTCAGCGATAAGTTGTAAGACTTCAATTTCTCTTTTGGTGAGCGGAATACCTGCTTTCTCTTTTTGCGATTTGTTTGGATTGGTTAGATGTTCGACGATAGCAGAAGACACTTTTTTACTGTAATAAGTATTTCCTTCAGCGACTGTTCGGATGGCTCTGATCATTTCTTCTTTTCCGGCATCTTTGAGCAAATATCCCGAAGCGCCAGCTTCCAGCATTTTGACAATATATCCACTTTCAGAATGCATGGAGAGCACCAATATTTTAATCTCCGGATATTCTTTTATGACTAGTTTGGATGTATCGATACCATTGGCATCGCCCATCGTAATATCCATCAAAATAACCTGCGGTTGAATTTCTTTGAGTATGGTCATCACTTCTCTTCCATCATTCGCTTCGGCAATGACATCAATGTCTTCCACATCTTCCAAGATGGAAATGATCCCATCTCTAAAAACCTTATGATCGTCCGCTATGAGTACTGTTATCATTTTTTAATTGTTTAAAGGAATTTCAACGGTTGCGAGCACTCCTCTGCCTTTTTGAGTGTCAATATTAAAGTGCCCGTTCAATGCCCTTGACCGTGTTTGAATATTTCGTAATCCAATTCCACCAACATTTGTAAGAAGTTTAATTTCAGTTTTATCGAAACCAATTCCATCGTCTTCAACCATGAGCAGGATACTTTCAGCGTGCTTGATTAATTGCACATTGATAGTGGTAGCCTGGGCATATTTGAAGGCGTTGTTGAGCAATTCCTGTGTAATTCGAAAAAGTCCCAAAGCCAATTTGATATCCAGGCGCCTTTCCATTCCGGAATGGTAAAAATTTACCTGAACCTTCTCACTTTCGTTGGCTTTTTGGCAAAGATTATCCAATGCAGCAACTAAGCCCAAATCTACCAAAGCTCCCGGCATTAAAGCATGAGAAATACTGCGAATATCATCAGCAATTCCATGGATAAGCTCGCTCATTGAATTGATTTTTTTCAAGGTTTTTTCAGGAACCTCTTCCAATTCAGACTTTACAGCATCCAGGTGAAGTTTGATCGTAGACATTACGGGACCAATTCCGTCGTGGATTTCCCTTGACAACCGCCTCCTTTCTGTTTCCTGCCCTTCGAGCATCGCATTGAGGCTGGAACGCTCCTGTTGCTTAGCTTGTGTTACATCTTCAATCGTAATTATCATCCCGTTTAAAATAGGTCGTCCACGAATAGTAAGTAATTTTTCAAGAAAAGGTACAGCTGTCAAATCAAATGATTTACTTCCTTTGGCCATCCGATTTTCCAACATATCTTTTAACGAAGGCACATTTTGCAGGTAATCAGAAAAATGGGTTTCGATGACCTCTTCAATCTTCTTTTCTATGTTTAATTCCACCAAAACCTCTTCATTACACATAATGACGAAGCCATTGCTATCGATCGCTACGATTCCAAAAGGGACTGTATCGAGAATGGCAACTAAAAATTCCTGAGTTTCGGTGTAATTGTTTTTTTGCATCTTCGAGGAATTTATTTCTATTGTATTTTGGTAAATCAAAAGAAATAATTCAAAAATACGATTTTGTATCGTTTGAAAAGAAAGACAGAAAAAAGAAGGAAGGTCACTTTTATAAAATGAATCCAAACAAGTGTGACCTTTTAAAAAAAGACTGTCTTCAATACCTAAACTTACAATTTTAAAAAACGCATAAACCATGTTTATTTGGATAGCTTTCGGCGTATTGATACTACTTTTACTAGCCTTGGATTTAGGCGTTTTAAATAAAAAGGCGCATGTTCCTTCTACTAAGGAAGCGTTTGGTTGGACGATTGGCTGGGTTTCTTTGTCTTTGGCGTTTAGTGTTTTTGTTTTTTTCGCCTATAATAATGGCTGGGTAGAAAATGCCAATAGCCTGAGTGGTAAAGCAGCAGCGATAAAATATCTTACCGGTTACGTGGTTGAGCAATCTCTGAGTATGGATAACATTTTTGTGATTGCGATCATATTTAGTTATTTCCGGGTTCCTCCCAAATACCAGCATCGAGTATTATTTTGGGGGATTTTGGGAGCTGTTTTTTTTAGAGGGTTGATGATCGGTGTTGGGGTAGTTTTGATCAACGAATTTTCCTGGATCATTTATTTCTTTGGTGTGTTATTGCTTTATTCTGCCTGGAAAATGCTCAAAGCCGGCGATACTCCAATTGACCTGAAACATAACCCAACAATCAAACTCATCCGTCGATTTGTCCCGGTAACCAGTCATTTTGATGGAGATAAGTTTTTTATTAAACGATTGGATATTCGGGCAGCTACTCCGCTATTTGTCGCTTTGATGGTTGTTGAAACAACGGATATAATGTTTGCCTTTGACAGTATTCCGGCGATTTTTGCGATTACAACCGATCCTTTTCTTGTTTTTACTTCCAACATTTTTGCGATACTGGGCTTGAGATCCCTCTATTTCGTTTTGGCATCCAGCATGGATAAATTCCGCTATTTAAAACCAACTTTGGTTTTTATTCTTTTTTTCGTAGCGGTGAAAATGCTTTTGAGCCATCATATTACTATTCCTGAATGGACCTCATTAGTTGTGGTTTTGGTAGCTTTTAGTGTTGGAATCCTAATTTCGATATTTTCTCCGCCAAAAAATGAAACGGCATCGTGACCTGTTCTCTTTTTTTCAGTCTTCCTGTTGATTTCGAATAGCTAAGCCCTGCTAACTTCTTTTTTTGAAATTACTGAACTATTGGTAAATTGAAACCTTTAATAATTTGTTAGCATAATAAAAAAACAATCTACCGTTTAGAACTAAAATAAAAACATGAAGAAATTCATTTTCTCCTTTTTCATTTTTACAATCTTTACTTTACCTATAGTTGCTCAAAAGCTGGACAACAACGTAATTAAAGAAAAAATCGAAAAATATAAAACCGATATTCGTGGACCTTATAAAGATATCCGCTGGTTTTGTAAGGACGGTTCTACCGTCATGCCTAAAGAAGCTTGCCCCGAACCCGGTGGTGTGCAGCGTGCGCGTTATAAAGACGATATCGTGGCTTTGGGTAAATCAAATCACCTGTTTTTTGGCCAAATTCTTTCCACTACACCAAAAGAAGATTTTTGGGATGCTGAAAATTACAACTCTCGCCTCAAACAATATCAACTTGAAAAATATCTTCGATCCGTAGATAATGGATGGATATTACGAAAAGGGCAATACTATCGCGGAGCCTACCAAATAGAAGATGAAGAAACCTGGGGCATTGAATTTTTTGAGTGGGTTTTGGAAAAAGATGAGCCACTTCAAGCGCAATTTTTTCTCCTTAGGCAAGCGATAAAAGATATTCCTCACCGTGGTGACAATAACAAGACCTTAAACGTCAGGGCAGTTTCAAAAGCTATCTCCGATGCTTATCCTGCTTTTATGGATTTGAGGGTGAAAATTCACGGACAACCGGATGTTTCTGATATTGAAAAAGTGAAAGCCTTTAAAGAAAAAAACCAGTCAAAATTAAATACTGCTTTGTTAAAACAGTTCGATATACTAATCGCCGATATGGAAGAAGTGTATCAACCGGTAAATATGGATGAACTCAATCGGTTTCTGAAAAATGTTCCTAAAGATTCACCGATTAAACACTCAATGACAGCTTATATTCAGCGGTTTAAAAATGAAAGCAGAAGCCCAGCCTGTGCAATGGCCACAGCAGAAGAAATGGCAGAAATCCGGCAGGAAATTTTGACAATCAAAAACAAAAAAGCACGCTTGGCTTTGCTTGATTTATCCAATGCTTTGGAAGAAATTTTCTTTGTTGCAGTCAATCAATGGCAACCAAATAATGTAAAAGAAACAACTCAAAAAATTTACTATACCGGCTTGGCTGCCATGGGTACTGGCTTTATTGAAGTATGGGAATGGCAGGATTTGTCTCACACGTTAGCAATTTTTGAAAAAGAAGAAATGGCAATGGATGAGCTTCAAGACTATCTCGAAAAATCACGAAGCTTGATCGAATGGGGAACGGGAATGGTCAATGGAGTTTATAAAGATGTAGTCAATTTGTATAGTGGTTTTGAACCGTTGGCTCAAGGTTTTTATGATGACAGAATCCGGGGCTCTGTCTTGCTTTCATTAGGAAATACAGTCGGTGAATTGGGAAATTTTATAGCACAAACTTCAAACTTGACCAACAAGGTAATGACAGTTCCTAACCAAAGCACTTTTCGGGGCCTTAATCCGGGTTATGCTTTCGGAGAGTTGGTGGTTGTCAGTGAAAACGAAGATGAGTTTGACGTTTCTAAAGACAAGATTTATATTTTCAACCATCCGCCTGCTGACCTCAAACCCATCGCCGGAATTTTGACGGTAACGGAAGGTAATATGGTTTCACATGTTCAGTTACTCGCCCGAAATTTAGGCATCCCAAATGCCGTAATTTCTGCTCAAAACATGGAATGGTTGAAGCGGTTTGACGGCCAAAAAATCTTTTATGCGGTCTCCAATCGCGGTACAGTTATTATGAAGTCAGAGGATGAAATGACGGATGAAGAAAAGCAATTATTTGTAGTAAAACAACGAAGCGAAGAACGCATCGCTGTTCCGATTGAAAAAATAAATTTGGATCAAAAATCTGTTTTGAATATGCGGGAAGTGAATGCAACTTCGTCTGGTAAAATTTGTGGCCCGAAGGCTGCCAATCTGGGTCAATTGAAACAAATGTTTCCCGATAATGTAATTGAAGGCATCGTGCTTCCTTTCGGGATTTTCAGAGAACATCTGGATCAAATAATGGTTGGACAAGAGGTTTCTTATTGGGAATATCTTAACCATATTTTTAAAATAGCTGATGTTATGTTTGAAAAAGGGCGGAGCGAATCAGCGATCGAAACCTACACGTTGGGAGAGTTGGAAATTTTGCGGGAAGCAATTAAAAAAATAGATTTATTGCCTTCATTTCTAGCTGATTTGGAGCGTAGTTTTGAAAGTGCCTTTGGAAAAAAAATGGGTGAAATACCTGTCTTTTTACGGAGTGATACAAATATGGAAGATCTAAAAGATTTTACGGGCGCTGGTTTAAACCTTACTATTTTTAATGTAGCTGATAAAGAAAAAATTATTCAGGGGATCAAAGATGTTTGGGCATCACCCTATACCGAACGGAGTTTCAAATGGCGGCAACGATTTCTTCTCAACCCCGAAAATGTGTTCCCCTCAATTCTTGTCATTCCGAGCGTGGATGTTGACTATTCTGGCGTAATTATCACCAAAGGAATTCCGACAGGCGACCAGCGTGATTTGACGATTGCTTTCAGCAGAGGAGCTGGTGGAGCAGTGGACGGGCAAGCAGCTGAGTCGTATTTGTTGCATCATGGCGGAGAAAATGTTTTGCTTTCACCGGCTCGTGAGCCATCTTATCGTCGATTGCCCGAAAATGGTGGTTCGAAAATGGTTTTTACAACTTTTGAAAACCCAATTTTGAATGTGCAAAACTTATACGATTTGCGCCAGTTTGCCGACCAGATTAATCAGCAAATGCCCAATGCGAAGGGTATTGAGAGTGATGGGCCTTTTGATGTCGAGTTAGGTATTAAAGAAAATAAAATCTGGCTTTTTCAGATTCGTCCTTTCGTGGAGAATAAAAACGCGGTGAGTTCCACCTATTTGGAAAAAATCTCTCCAAAAATGGACATGCAAAAAATAGTAAAATTAGATAGTTCTTTAAATTAAAAATAATATGCGTTCCAAAAACATCATTTTTCTTTTCATTTTTTTAGTAAGCCCTTTCGGTGAAATGTTGGCCTATCCAATTGATGGTTATCTCCTGACTGGGATTCGTCGATTGCTCCGTCTTGAAAAAATTCAAAATGGAGAAATGAAAGGTGATCCGCTTATCAATGGTGCGCTAAAACCACTCTCTGATATCAAACTCAATCTTTACCAAACGCCAAAAGGGGATAGCCTCGAAATACTTCCTGATGTTGATCCCGGTTTGCAAAAATCGTTGAACAGTTTATTTCCCAATTTGCATGAAAGCTATTCTGTAACGTTGATGGACATCACTCCAGACAAACCTTTTCGATATGCGAAAAGGCAGGAAAACAAAGGCTTTCAGCCAGGAAGCGTAGGGAAATTGGCAGTGATTGGTGCTTTATTCCGTGAGTTGCAAAGAATATTTCCGGATTCATTTGAAAATCGTCGAAATTTGTTGAAAACCAAATTTGTGAGAGGCGGAAAATGGGCCGTTTTGGATGAACATACGGTTCCGTTTTATGACCCGGAAACTGAAAAATTTTTCAAACGAACCGTCAATGAAAATGATGTTTTCTCCCTCTACGAATGGGCAGATCATATGCTTTCAGTAAGTAATAATGGTGCAGCAAGTGTTGTTTGGCGAGAAGCTATTTTAATGCGGATTTTTGGTAAAAAATATCTGACCCTAACCGAAGAAGAAGCAGAAGCTTATTTTAAAAGTGCCCCAAAATCTGAATTGGCGGATATTGCCATTTCGGTGGTTAACGAGCCTTTAAGCGAAGTTTGTATTGAGGGAGATGAATGGCGATTAGGAACACTGTTTACAAGAGGAGCAACCAGCTATATTCCCGGAAAAGGCGGCAGCCTCGGCACTCCACAAGGGTTGATGAAATGGATGGTCGCTTTAGAGCGAGGCGTTTTGATCGACTATGAATCGAGCCTCGAAATCAAACGCCTGATGTACATGACAGATCGCCGTATTCGATATGGCGCGAATGCAAGTCTCAAAGAAGCTGCAATCTATTTCAAATCTGGAAGTTTGTATAAATGCGATCGCACCACCATGCCCGATTGCGGAAAATATAAAGGGAATGTGCAAAATTTCATGAACTCCGTGGCGATTATTGAGCAACCTGATAGCACGACTTACATTGTAGCTTTAATGACGAATGTTTTGAAAAAGAACTCAAATAGTGACCATAATGCACTAGCTGGAAGTATCGACAAAATAATTAAAAAATAACGGCTGGGAAAGGATGTTTGACTACCTAATATTTGTCTGTTAGTTCTTTGGTTTGGTTTTAAATTGTCATTACAACCCAGTTGTTTTTAGGATATTTCAAAATAAGACTAACAAATCCTTGCAGACCGTTTATTCTCATTAATTCATCATATCAAATTGCTTTCAAATAATTTATTATAAAAAGGAATCCTACTAACCAGAATCCGCTGGATTCATAGGCTCAGATAAATGAAAAAAGTTTACCTTCGATTAATAAAATTCATTTGATACCACTTTAAAAAGCACTTTATTTCAGATTGTATTCTTTATTTTTTGAAGTATATTTCGGAAAACAAAAATTTCATGTCCAGGCCAAAATCCTTTCCATCCAAAACGATCATAAATGACCTTAAACTCTTCTTTCAGGATCGCTTTGACCTACGTGAAGACGGAGCAACTGAAAAGGCAATCATAGCTGAAATTAAAGGAGGTGTAGCCTTTCGAGGAGCTAACCTTTGGATTTTGATTTTTGCCATATTGGTCTGTTCAGTGGGTTTGGATATCAACAGTACAGCTGTCGTGATTGGAGCCATGCTGATCTCGCCTTTGATGGGGCCAATCATGGGCGTTGGTTTGGGCATTGGGATTTATGATCTTGCATTGATTGGCGGGGCGCTCAAAAACCTGGCAATTGCGGTTGTTTTGAGCGTTTTAACCTCTGCATTATATTTTTGGATTTCTCCACTCGACGTCGCAAAATCTGAGCTGCTGGCGAGAACATCACCTACTCTTTGGGATGTTTTTATCGCATTGTTCGGAGGTTTGGCAGGCATTATTGCCAGCTCAAGGAAAGAGAAAAGCAATGCCATACCAGGTGTAGCGATTGCTACCGCTCTTATGCCGCCTTTATGTACCGCAGGATTTGGAATAGCTACTGCCCAATGGACTTATTTTATAGGCGCTATGTATTTATTTTTTATCAATAGCGTTTTTATTAGTGTTTCTACTTATATGATAGTTTTATTGTTGGGCTATTCTAAAAAGGAATTTGTCGACGCAAAGAGAGAAAAACAAGTAAAGCGATACATTTTTTTATTTGTTATTGTTACGATTGTACCTAGTATTTATACTGCCTATAATGTAGTTTTAGAAACATTATTTACTAAAAATGCCAACAATTTTATCCACCATGAACTGGCATTTAAAAATACTCAGGTTATCAGTTCTAAGTTTGTTTTTAATAGCGGAACAAAGCGGATTGAAGTGACCTTTTTTGGTGAACCTATTGATTCTTTAGAAATAGAAAAGCGAAAGCAAAAACTTGAAAATTATAATTTAACGCAAACCGATTTGGTGGTTCGCCAAGGCCATCAAAGAGAGAAAGGTATAGATATCGCTACTATCGAACAAATGAATTTGCAATTGAAAACGGGGATTATCGAAGAACTTTACATAAGAAATGAAGACTTGTTAAAAAGCAAAAATGATCAGATTAAATTGCTTGAAAACGAAATCATCCGTTATCGTTCCCAAGAAATTCCAATTAAAGATTTAACCGTTGAAATAAAGGCATTCAAAAAGAATATCAGACAATTATCAGTTGCTTCAACCATTATTTCTGATATTGATAGCCTGACCTATGACACCTTACATCTCGCTTACGTTCAATTTAAATCAAGACCAAGAAAATCAGATCTGAGCCAAATAGAAGATTGGTTGAAAGCTCGCCTTAAAATAGAAAAGGTAAAGCTGATTTCCCAACCAGACTAAAGCCTGGTTTTTTGGATGCATATCCTTTTCAAAACTTGTTTAAAACCCCTGGACAATTTCTAGTTTTATTTAACCATTAATTCAGGGAGAATGTAATTTTAATTCCTCCTCTAGAGGTTGTTATTGGAAATGAAGCAGAGGTTTTTGGAGTAGTCCTGCTAAAGTCATAAAATAACCGGAGATTCAATTGTTTCGTAATATTGTAATCTATTGAAGGAGATATTTGAATTTGCCGTAATCCCCTGGTTGGCTCCGCTACATTTTGATCGAGAAGATGATTAATTGTAATATCATCACGCAATGAAAAATCAAATTCAATATTAAGGTCGCTTCCCTCTTCTGCTTTTGCACCTACTGGCTCCTTTTTATTTTTACGCTTGCTTTTCTTTTTCTTATTAAATTGTAGAAATCCAATCACAACATTTTTCATTCTATACCCAAACCCCACAACATACTCAGATGTTTTGGTTTCGCTCAATTGATAAGTAATAAAACTCATTGAAAGAAGCCTGGATTTTTTGAATTCCAGATCCATAGCCAACCCACTTCGGAGTTCCATTCTTATACCCAGCAATGGTACAAACTGCTCTGTTATAACAATTGCAGGTATTTCAAAACGAGATTTGTAGCTGAAATTTAGGTCCTGATTCCGCGTCATTTCAGGACTTTCATAAGATATGTTTGTATTATAAGAATTAACAGTCAATGTAGATTGATAGCCATGTGAAATTGAGAATCTAGAGAATATACTTGAAAACCTGGGTAATTTGGCCAGCCCCTCATATTTAACTTCCCAATTAATCCTGGGTAATTCTTTGAAGAGGACTTGTGTATAGTCATTGGCTACTTTGACGGTGTTTGCATCTTTGTTAGTATAGGC
Organism: Saprospiraceae bacterium; assembly: GCA_965220465.1. Taxonomy (GTDB): domain Bacteria; phylum Bacteroidota; class Bacteroidia; order Chitinophagales; family Saprospiraceae; genus JAHDHW01. Next base: position 89,687 of record CBDCPZ010000022.1, read on the forward strand.
TGCAAGGAATGCCGGCATTAATACATCCTGTTGTGCCCGGCCATATCCTTGTTTATAGTCTGGTCCGTCAATTTCATGAGGAAGAGGTGATTCACCTATCCTTTGCGAAATAATGGGCCGATTATCTTCAAATCTTTGAAATAGTCCGGTGATATCATTATCAAAAATCGTATTCATCGCAAAATATGAAATCGTGAACGACCCAATTTGCCTTGGAAGATGATGCCGGATTTCAGATTCAACATCTAAAAGAGTATCCTTAAAAGACAATGATCTGTTTTCGGTATATGTTTTCGTTGCATTCAAAATAATCTCCCAATCAGAATATGGCTCAATGGTTATCCTTGTATCAAATGCCTGGGTATAATTCTGCTGGACCTCCTTGTTAAGGAAGACAGAGCTTGTCATCCAGCCTTTATTGGCAGCTCGGGTCAACCAGTCATTTTCAAAATCAGTATTTCGGATATCGGGTTGCCATCCTGCTACAAAATCCCATCCTGGAGATCCAAACCCAGGGGACATTCCCAGTATTTCCGTTTCGGGAAGGTAGCCAGGAATAATAGTAGAAAAATTCTCAGCATAAGAAGCTCGGACTTTTCTAAGCATCAATAAAGGGCGTATAGCTGCTCTGGCAAATCCTGAAGGATCTCCACCTTTTGCTCTTTTTTCTTTCTTTTTATTACCTTTCCCGCCCGTGTCCGGATCATTGTTACCACCTTCTTCTGTTCCGGATTTTCCGGAAGTCGCTGATTTGTCATTTTTATCATTTTTCCTTCTGGAATTTGATCCGCTGTCGTTTGAATTCTTATCATCATTTCCAGAATTGAGTTTATTGTTTCCTCTTTGATTATCCCTCGTTTTTCTACGTTTTGAGCTATTGATTTTTTTCAGGTATTTGGATTTATTATAAAGGGTTTCAAAGTTCAGATCTCCATTAAGCTGCCTCCTCTGCCCGTTTTGTATCACGTTTCCTAAATACAACGTATTCAGAGATGCAGCACTCCAATTGTAATCCCCATGATACAAAGCTTTTACGCTTACAAAATCGAGGAAAGGAATCAACTTGATTGGCAAAGTCCAGTTAACATTGAAAGCATGATTGTAGTTTTTAGTTCTTCCAAAATCCTTTATATTGTCCCACAAATATTGTTTGATCTCACTGTCTGGAGTCGGGTCACCTGTTACAGGATCAAATTGTTTCAATTCATCAATAACTGCTATGTTAAGCGCATTAAAACTAAATTTTAAAGATTTAGCTAAATCCCATTGAAGGTCATATCTTCTGTCCCAGGTAAATTGTTTGTTGAAATAGACACTATAAAGCGGGGTATCATCAGTGAACCGGAATTTCGTTTTTTGTATCTGCCGGTTTAACAGCGTATAGAAAGAAAATGAGTTAGGAATCGGATTGAAATTAAACTCTGTAAAAAACTTTAGATACTTATCGTTTTTAACCACCTTTTTAAGTGGTGTTATATATTTTGGTCTAACGCTAAAGTTGTAATCTAAAGATCCATTATATTTCTTGATCTCATCGAGTTCTATAATAGGGTCATGATGGGTGATTTTTGTATATGCAAAGGTTGTACTGAAGTTTTCAATATCCCATGGCATTGGTGTTTTTCCTGCTTTTTTTCCGGTTCTTTCTTTTCTAACGTTTGTAAAATTGTAGCCTTTAATCTGCGTATAATCAATGGCTTGTTCACGAATAGAATCTCGTTCTGCTTTATTATTTTCCTCTTTTAGTTTCTCTTTCAAAGGGATGTCCAAGTCGTATGGATCAAATTCGGGAAGCCTTACTGTTTGTGAATATTGTGCATAAAAAGGGATTTTTATACCTGTGCTTTCCGGAAGAAAATTACCTAATTCAAGATTAGTCGCCAAATCAAATTGTATAACTTCTTCTCGCGATCGTTCGTGAACTCCGTCCTCCAGGCTACCAAAACCTATTGAACTGTAGTTTCCGGCAATTGTAGCTGCTCCAAAATCCGCTAGTGTTGCATCTATTTTTCCAATTGCTGCAAAGCCACCACGCTCGTCCAGTCCGCTTAACCGGAGTTCGTTCATCCAAATTTCGAAACATTGCCTTTCATCACTCCTGTTAGCAATACCCATCATGACGCCTTTTACATAGCCAAGTGAAGGGTTTCCTTTTATCCGCATTTTGCCTACTCTTTCAATATTGTCAAAATATACAATGTCTTCTATTTCAAAAGGTTTGTTCAATGCAGCTCCATTTCCTAAATTTTCATTTCTCAGTTTTTTTAAATCCACCAGTTTTCTAATAGAAATATCGAAATTGTTCAGCACTGGCCAAACCTCATATTTGTATGCGGGATCAAGGTAACCAAGCGTATTATCCCTTGACATCACTAAAGGAATTTCGTATTCATAATAGTTTTCTTGAAAATCGCTACCAATCCTCAAAAAAATGGAGAGATCTCCATCATCTATTGCATCAAGGTCATTAAATTCATTTACAGCTTCGGCGTGAACAAACATTCTTATCTGCTCATAAACCCTTAGATCCAACTGTCTGTTATTATAAACTGCACGACCTGAACCGGATGGGAGATTACAGATATTCACCGCCAGAGATTGTTCGTTTTGGAGAATGTCGGGGTAAGTTGCATTTGTGGATTGCTCTCTTTGGATATCCGGTGGTAAGGTATATGAGAAAGGGATTTTTTCGCTATTTTCTTCAATGTTTACGGTATTTACATCAAATACAATGGGTTCTTCATTATCCAATTCTTCTGTATCAATTTCCAGATTAGGATCTTGATAAATCAGCAAACTTCTTTCAAACCTTCTCCATTGATTTCTGGTCAACTCAAGTCGGGCAAATCGTAATGTAACCTGATTCTCAAATTCTTTCAAGTACATTCTCATAAAACGAATTGATCGAAAATCCTGAATACTTCCAATTTTTGAATCATAAGAATCAATAGGAATTTTAAAATTGTACCAGACCCTATTACTAGTTGTAGATGTAACAACACTGGTCACATAAGGATTATTTTCATAGTCCAGGCGGTTGTCCAAATTTTCGTCTTTGAGTTCTATTTTATATTGAAAATAAGATTCTGATTCGCTTAGCGTATTATCCTGGTTAAGGTCTTCTGAATCTGGAAGATTTGTTGCTGATGAACGCTGATTACCAGTCGCGTTGGGTGTATTTCCCTGCGGATTGTTAAACTTACTGTATTTTTCTAAAATAGTGGCACTATCAGGATAATCCAAAAAGTATTTATAATTGTCCCTGGAAGGGTCCGCTAGTATGGTATCTTTCGCAGCCTGGCTCAAAATACCATTATTGAAAGCGTCTAAAATTTCATCAATATAAATATTATAATGTGCTAATTCCATTGAATCATTCAAGCCATCTAACCCTACATCCTGCAATTCTCTGAGTCCGGTACCATTTGTAAAAGCATTCGTTATTGCCGGAGCTCTGGGGATGCGGCCCCATTTTGATTCATCAACTTGAGTATTGTTGTCTGTTGGCAAGCCATTTTCAAAAAACTTTCTTGAATCTCTCAAAATATCTTCAGAAACACTCCCCAGATTGATGTACATATCACCATTATTACCTGCATCGTCTAAAAATGGATCTAATAACCAAAAATCGATGTACACAATATTTGCTGCTTGAAAGTCATTGGTTGTTAAATCTCTCATGATTCCCCCCCAGCGGGTATCGGGCTGAAGAAGTTTGCCGCTATTACTTAGTCCTGCTGAATATTCGGTACCTCCCGGCACATCAAAATTATAAGGGCCCCTTTCTTCGGGATAATAGGTCATATCAAAAGTCTGAATGAGGTTGCTTTGCCCTGGCGGTGTCTGTAAATTGGGGAACACTTCCACTAATGGAATTGGTGCCGTATAATTATTAAGCCCATTTCCACCTTGAACCGCCTGATCAATTCTATACCAGTTCAACCTTGCCCGGTTGGTTCCATATCGCAGATCATTAATCAAATTTGATTCGGGAAAAAGAGGATTATTGTCAAATTCATCATTTTGAGGTACACTGGCCAGTGCCCATTTAGTGGAGGGTATCCTGAGGTCAAAACTGCTGGCACTTCCCTCAAAATCATCAATGTAAACCACCCCGCTTTTGTCTATTTTGCCTTTTTCATTCAAACCCTGATTAATTGCTTTTGAATGACCGGGATCCAAATAAGCTGCCTCAGCACTAATAGTTATATTTGAAGGTGCTTTGGTGCTAAGCCCCGGTAACGCGTTAACTGCTTTTGTAAGCCAGAGTGCTTCATTGCTATAATTGACATCGAATCCGTAGATTCTATTATTGACTGGATCATCTCCAATGTTCACTTTCTGTGTAAATGGTCTTTCATATAAATTCAAAAACGTAGCCCCGACATTAAAATTCTTATTGATTTCGTAATCAGCACGAGCCCCAAGCAACGCTTTTGTTTGAAAGCCAAAAAGCGTATTATCTTCAAAAGAAATATTAATCGGCAAGCCTGAATTTAGATAGGCATCATTCAAAACCCGTAACCGCCCTGTACTATAATCTACTTCATAATCTTTACCTTCTTGAAGTGTTTGCCCCCCTGCGGTTACAATTACCGAACCCTCAGGAAGATTGAAAGAACCTAAAGAAAATTCTGATGATACACTTGATTTGTAATTTCCCTTGATAATATATCGATTCAACTCTTGATACTCCCGGGCTCTTGTAATAGTAGAGTCATATAAAACGAAATAATTATACTTATCCTGTAAAGTAGGATTTGATATATTGTCTGTGATTGCAGTGCTAAACGGCTCAAGCACAGGAAACATTATTCGTCCGTTACGAGGATTAATCGTAATTCCGGGAACAAAGTCAAATACGCCGTCCGGGCAGGGGTCTCCCTGAACATTGAGATTGTCTAAATTGAAAACGGTTAACAATGGTTTACCTGCAATTTCAGAATCCGGTAAAAACCGTTTTAGTCCTTTTCCGGGATCATCATAAAAAATATCTAGCCTGAAATCTTCCTGATTGACCTGAAAAGCTCCAATCGAGTAAACGTTTTTCATCATCAGATCCCAGTCCGGTAAATCTATTCGTTGAGTCGTGCTTTTCAACATTCTTACAAACATTACTCCCAGAGAATCCGGAGAATAAGTATCATTAGCAAATTCCCCTACTTTATAGGTTTTTCCATTATAATCATACTCATAAGCAACCCCTAAAACCTGGTCTGGCTGTACATTTACATTTAATGAAATAAAGCCAAGGTCTTCGTTGACGATAAACTCATTTGAAGATAATTGACGAGCCCTTACTTTTTCAAAATCCTTAGATTGCTGAAGGCCCATTACGTTTTGTAAAACGGAAACCGATTTATCGATATCCCTAACCTGGCTGTTATTCAAAATAGCCACATAAAGATTGTTGGCGTCGATTATATCTTGAGGCAGATCAAAATCTCTTGTTGGAAAACCTGGCAATCCTCGCTCGCCATAAATATCTGGATACATTGGAGATGGTGGCAACTGAAACAAGGGGTTATTGTTGGTAATCTTAGCAGATTCTCCAATATCCGACAATGCAACAATATCTCTTACATTATCAGGGTCATTGCGATCATTTGTAATCCAAACTTCAATTCGTTTGATTTTAAAAAGATTATCAACCTGAGGTAAATTCTTTAATGATTCTTCAAAAACACCCCGGTTGTAATGGCTAAGAAAAAAGTGGCGGTTTTCATCATATTCATCGGCACGAACCTCAAATTGCTGAACCTGGGCACCTCCTTCTATTTCAATATTTTGTCGCCGGGATTTTTGTTGTGAAGCAATCATTGTAAGATAAAGCTTACCAAATTGTAATTCTGCCTTTATACCAAAAAGGCTCTGACTACCCTGAATCAATGATCCTTTTAAGGGAAGGCTTACATTACCTGCCTCAATTTTTTTGATTATATCGTCATCTGAGAAAGCTTCACTATCGTATTGAATTTTCATTTGATTGTCAAAATCAAATGTTGCCTGGGTATTATAATTCATGGAAAGATTCAATTTTTCCCCAATCTTTCCAGTAACATTCATTTGAATATCCATATCAAAATCAAATCCACCTTGCCTCTGCTGTCGAAGGGTAAGGGTAGGATTTTCAACTTTTTGGTAATCTACACCAAAGGTAAGCCCTATTTCCCCCTGTGGCCGAATGTCTACAGTAGAACCTCCAAATAAACGATCAATCAAGCTATTCTTAATATCAAACTTAGCAATCGGATCTATCAATCCGCTTTCACTGCCGCTCGCATCGTTGAACCCCCCTAATTGTTCAAAATACTGGCTTTCTTGCTGTTCTGCACTCCACTCCAAATATTCTCCAAAAGTCATGTAGGTAGGATTCCGGTAATAGTCATCACCGATTTTTTCTGTAATAATATAATACCCTGTTTCAGGGTCATATTCTACATTTTGTTCAATACTACTGGGATCATTTAAATCGAATGGATTGTAATTTTGGTCATTGATATAATCACCATAACGCTCTTGTAAAGGGATGGTATCTTGCGAAATGACATACTTGTCTGCATACGGATCTTCTAAATTAGAACCACTATCAAAAGTGGCAAAAGAGTATGTTGCAATTCCTAGTATAAACAGAATACTGAGTAGAAAGTGTCCTATATTCATAATTTTACATGGGAAAAATGAATATCCTCAATCAATTCTCGTCTCGTCTTATTTGGTCAGTGTAAAACTTAATTGAAGACTTTTCTTTTATTTTTTAATTATGTTTCAAATCCTTTACCTAAAACTAAATTTATGTGTATTATAAAAAATTGATTATCAATATTTTACAAATACATCACTTAATTTTCATTATAAGCTACATGAATAACGCTAAAAGTTATCCGCGTTTATTTAAGTTAAAAATTTTAACAATTTCAATTTTTTATAATATGTAGATAGTGCTAATCTCTCATAAAAAAAGAAAAAGCCCCCCGTATTTACGGAAAAGCTGTTAATATGTTCGACAAATACTTTTATAAACTTTTTGGGCAAACCCATATTGCTTAAGAAAGTTGCTTAAGCGACAATTTTATCAATCCTTCAACACTTTCAACATTCGTTTGTCCACTAAGAATTTTGTTTAAAGCTTTCTGAACATGGATTTTTGAAAATCCTAGAGCTACCAAGGCTGATAACGCCTCATCTCTTATTGTATTGTCTTGAACGCTCAAGGCAATTGGACTGTCTCCTGAATCTTTCAATATTTTGTCCTTTAAGTCAAGTATTATGCGTTTTGCCGTTTTTGGTCCAATGCCTTTAACTTTATTGAATGCTAAAACATTCTCGCTGATTATCGCAGCACGAGCTTCTTGCGCTGTCATTGAAGACAACAAAATTCGAGCAGTATTAGGCCCGATGCCAGATACAGACAATAATAAAATGAAGAGGCTTCTTTCCGCTTCTTCCACAAACCCGTATAGTGTATGGCTGTCTTCTTTGACGTGCAAATGAGTAAGAATCTTTACAGTCTCCAACTTTTCAATTTGTGCATAAGTGTTCAGGCTAATATTAATTTGATAGCCGATTCCTCCTGCTTCAACTACAACATATGTCGGAGATTTGAGAGTGATTGCGCCCTTAATGTATGAAATCATATATTCAGTCTAAAATGCGCAGCGAAGGTACAAAATTTTCTTAATTAGAATGGCTTGAGAAAATAATTCTCAACTTGGATTTTACACAAAACCAGCGTTTATGTTTAAGGGTTAGGATGGTCGTGGCAACTACAATTATGCGCCCATTCGACACTGCCATCAGTAAAATACTCACGTTTCCAAATGGGTGCTTCATGTTTTACACGATCAATAATGTAACGATTGGCAGCATAAGCTTCAGAGCGATGCGAGGAGCAGGTAACTACGACAATTGCTGTTTCGCATACCGCAACTCTTCCGGTTCGATGAACGCAAACAGCATGATGTAAATCAAATTTGGTTTTTGCCAATTCAACGATTTCATCAATCATTTTGTCGGCCATAGCTTCATATGCTTCATAGTCTAAAAAGCTAACTTCACGGCCAGCGCTGTGATTCCGAACTTCGCCGCTAAAAAGCACAACAGCACCAGCTTTGGGATGATGAGCTTTTGAAATAATATCAACAAGATCAATCGCTTCAGCGCTGATATTTTTATAGGTTTTATTACCCGCCGCTTGAGGGTGGGATGATAAAGATTTTTTCACCATCGCTTAATTCATAGTTTAAATCCACAAAATTTTCATTCACCGCAAACCGGCAATCTTTGAGTAGTCCGGCAGCATTTGGGTTTCGTTTTTCCAAAGCATCCACAACACCGGTAACTTTTTGGTTTCCGTTAAGTTCCAGGGCCACATTTCTACCAAAATGATCCGTCAAAGCTGCAAACAATTGTACCTCTACTTTTTTCATAATTCTAAATTACAAGATTCTTAGTACACCACAAAGGAATTCATTTTTATCTTTGCCACCAAAAAATTATGAACATACTATTACTTGGCAGCGGAGGGCGAGAACATGCGCTCGCCTGGAATATGTCTAAAAGCTCAAAATGCACTCAACTTTTCATCGCTCCCGGTAATGCCGGTACTTCCTCTTGCGGAACAAATGTTGCCATAAATCCAACTGACTTCAAAAGCATCGAAGACTTCGTCCTTAAGAACAATATTCAAATGGTCGTTGTCGGACCAGAAGCTCCTTTGGTTTATGGGATTTATGACTATTTCAAAAATAATCAACAACTAAAATCAATTAATGTTGTCGGCCCGTCGAAGGAAGGCGCCAAGCTGGAAGGCAGTAAAGCTTATGCAAAAAAGTTTATGGCGGATCAAAATATTCCAACGGCTGGTTATCGCGAGTTTACTATCGAAAATTTGAAAGAAGGGCTCGATTATTTAAAAACGCAAACGCCGCCAATTGTTTTAAAAGCGGATGGCCTTGCAGCTGGAAAAGGAGTGCTCATCCTTCAAAGCATTGAAGAAGCTCAAACTGAGTTTAAAAAAATGCTGGAAGGCAAATTTGGAAACGCTGGAAGCCGCGTCGTTATTGAAGAATTCCTGGATGGAATTGAATTTTCTGTTTTTGTAGTGACCGATGGAAAAGATTACAAAATATTGCCAATCGCAAAAGATTATAAACGAATCGGAGAAGGAGATACAGGCCTGAACACCGGTGGTATGGGTGCCGTTTCGCCAGTGCTTTTTGTGGATAAAACAATCATGGAAAAAGTAGAGAATCGAGTCATAAAACCAACGATTACAGAACTCCAAAAACGTAAAATTGAATACAAAGGATTTATTTTCCTTGGCTTAATCATGGTAAAAAATGAGCCTTTTGTGATCGAATACAACTGCCGGATGGGTGATCCCGAAACTGAAGTGGTGATTCCTCGTTTACAAAATGATTTGGTCGAAATCTTCCAATCATTGGGTAATGGAAAATTGAAAGATATTGAAATAAAAATTGACGAAAGAGCAGCTACCACGATCATGCTGGTTTCCGGAGGATATCCAGAAGCCTATGAAAAAGGAAAAGCAATCCACGGCATTTCCAAGGTAAAAGAAAGCATTGTTTTTCACGCCGGAACAAAGTCGAATAACGGCCAAATCCTTACAAATGGCGGTCGTGTTATTGCTGTAACTTCGTATGGTAAAGATTTTCGGGAAGCATTAAAAATTTCTAATAAAAATGCTGCTTTGATAAACTTTGAAGGGAAATATTACCGAACAGATATTGGTTTCGATTTATAAAAAATGAAAGCGGACGAGCAAAGTACAAATGCATTACGCTATAAAAAATATTTTGACGATAATAGAAGGACAATGGATAAACAAAACAATCCACGAAGCGACCATTGACCATATTCTATTTGATAGTCGAAAAATCATTTTTCCAAAATCTGCACTGTTTTTTGCTTTCACCGGAATCCGCAGCGATGGTCACCAATATATTGAATCGCTGTATGAAGGAGGGGTCAGAAATTTCATCGTTTCGAAAAATCTTTCACTCAAAAAATTTCCAGAAGCTAATTTTATAAAAGTTGCCGACACTTTAATGGCTTTGCAGCGATTGGCTACTTTTCACAGAAAACAATTCAATTTAAAAACAATTGGAATTACGGGAAGTAACGGAAAGACAATCGTTAAAGAATGGATGTTCCAGCTCCTTCATGAAGATTTCAACATTGTTCGAAGTCCCAAAAGTTATAACTCTCAAATTGGAGTTCCACTATCAGTTTTGCAAATTGAACCGGAACATGAACTGGGTATTTTTGAAGCAGGAATTTCAACGATTGATGAGATGCAAAAACTTCAGCCAATCATCGATTGTGAAATTGGCATTTTCACAAATATCGGTCCTGCGCATGATGCCGGTTTTAACAATTTAAAAGAAAAGATCAGCGAAAAGATCAGGCTTTTTAAAAACACAACCAACATTATTTATTGCAAAGACCAGGAAGCTTCGGCCAAACAAATTCAACAATTTAAAGATAAAAACCTATTCTCCTGGTCCCGTCATTCTGATGCAACTTTGCGGATCATCAAAGAGGTTACTGCTCCACAGGGAAACACGATTATTGAAGCAAATTATCAATCTAATCACACTTTTATTCAAATCCCTTTTACGGATTCTGCTTCGGTTGAAAACGCCATTCATTGTTGGGCAACGTTGCTGCTTTTAGGATTTGATCCTTCCATTATCAGTCAAAAAATGATGTGCCTTGAGCCGGTTGCTATGCGGCTGGAACTCAAAGAAGGAATTAACAATTGTACGATCGTCAACGACAGTTACAATTCTGATCTCGCTTCTTTAAATATTGCGCTTGATTTTTTAGTCCAACAAGAGCGGTATACCAACCGGGTGATTATTCTTTCAGATATTTTGCAAACCGGAAAAGATCTAATAAAGCTTTATTCAAAAGTGGCTCATTTGCTTTCCGAAAAGAAAATCAGCAAAATGATTGGAATCGGATCAGAAATTCCAATCATCGAAAAGTATCTTCCGAAATCTATTTCTGCACAGTTTTATAAAGACACTTTTAATTTTCTAAGCCATTTCAACCCAGATGTTTTTGAGAAACAAATCATCCTTTTAAAAGGAGCACGTCAGTTTGAATTTGAAAAAATAGCGAACCGGCTCGCACAAAAAAATCATAAAACGGTCCTGGAAATTGACCTTAATGCGCTTGTTCACAATTTGAACGTGTACAGCCAACTTTTAAAGCCGGATACCAAAATGATGATTATGGTTAAAGCAGCGGCTTATGGAAGCGGAAGCTCGGAAGTCGCTCGTTTGCTGGAGTTTCAAAAAGTGGATTATCTGGCGGTGGCTTATGCTGACGAAGGCGTTCAATTGCGAAAAGCGGGAATTCAATTGCCAATAATGGTCTTAAATCCTGAGGAAGCCACCTTTGATAGTTTGCTTCGTTACAAACTCGAACCGGAAATTTATAGTCTTTCATTGTTTAATCAACTGGTTCAATATTTATCAATTGATCAAAAAATATCCGTTCATTTAAAGCTTGACACAGGAATGCGGCGTCTTGGATTCGAAGAAAAGGACATTGTTGATTTGTGTTCGTTTTTAAAAGGCAATCCAAAAATTTACGTAAAATCTATTTTCTCTCATCTTGCTGCCAGCGAAAATCCAGCGCATGATGATTTTACAAAAAAGCAAGCTGAAAAATTTTTAACCTTCTATGATAAAATAGCAACCACTTTGGGGTACCAACCGATAAGACACTTGCTCAACTCCAACGGAATTGTCCGTTTTCCACAATACCAGTGGGAGATGGTGCGTCTGGGCATTGGACTTTATGGAATTGACGACAGCGCAATTATTCAAAGGCAATTAGAGCGTGTTCATACTTTAAAAGCGACCATTTCTCAAATCAGAGAAGTACAGGCAGGCACAACAATTGGATACGGCCGAAGTGGAAAAATTGACGAAACCAAAAGAATTGCAACCATCAGTATCGGTTATGCTGATGGTTTTTTAAGAAACGCCGGTAATGGAAATTACAAAGTTTTAATCCGCGGAAAGCAAGCTTCGACAATTGGAAATATTTGCATGGACATGACGATGGTTGACCTCAGCAATATTCCTGAAGCAGGGGAGGATGATGAAGTAATTATTTTTGGAAAAAATTTGCCGGTTGAAGAACTTGCTAACTGTATGGAGACGATTCCATACGAAGTTTTCACCAATCTTTCTGAGCGAATAAAAAGAATCTATTTTCAAGATTAAAAACGCTAAGGACATGCAAAAAAAATTATTATATTGTGCCAATTCTTAACCCTTATAATAAAACAATATGAAAAAAATAACACTTGTAATGGCTCTGGCAGTTATGTTTTGTCTTAATACGAATAAATTAAACGCACAAGCCTACGAACAAGGCTCAATGGTCTTAAACCTGGGTGTCGGTTTTGGCGGATATCTTGCATCTGGAGTTGGCGTAAGTGGTTCTTTTGAGGTAGGAATTTGGCCAACCGGCGATTTTGGTATTATTGGTTTGGGTGCAGCAACCGGTTATGTATTTTCCAGTGGGATACTTGGGGTGAATAATGTTAATTATACCGAGTTTTCCGTAGGTCCCAGAGGCACCTACCATTTTACAATTATCCCTGTAGAAAATTTAGACGTTTATGCTGCTGTTCAGGTTTTATATGTTTTTCAAACTACAAACTACAAAACTGGTGGAAAGAACACTAATACGAAAATATACCCCGGCGGAATTGCCGGTGCTCGTTATTTTTTCAGCGACTTTTTTGGTGTCTTCGCAGAGCTTGGATATGGCGTAACTTATGTTGCCGGCGGAATTGCGTTGAAATTTTAATACTCCAGCACAAGCTTACAACTTAGGCTGTTTTACCCATTATCTGAGTAAAACAGTCTCGTTTTTTTTCTTTCAATTCCTATAAAATCCTCACTCCTTTAAAATATAACACACGCCAAACTCTTAACTATTTGTTAATAATTTTCATTTTCTCGAAAATGGCTGCTTAAGTCCATCTCTTAAAGCTGAAATTTGCTAATTTTGCGGTGCCTTTAGAAAATGGCTAAATTTTTTAAATATTAAAATCAAATATAAAAGTAATGGTTAAGCAAATTATTGCTCTTCTTGTAATTGTAATTGTACTTCCGGCTTTTGTTTACAGCCAGGGAGATCCTGTGCTTTTTAGGGTCAATGAAAAGCCTGTTCATTTATCTGAGTTCAATTATATCTACTCAAAAACAAATGGAGACAAAGCAGACTATTCTCAGGAATCGTTAGACGAATACCTTGAGTTGTATCAAAATTTCAAACTAAAAGTAGAACGTGCGCGAGGAATGCAGTTGGACACTATTAGTTCGCTTCAAAGAGAGCTTGCGGGATACCGGCGCCAACTGGCCAATTCTTACCTTGTCGATAAAGAAGTAACAGACCGCCTTGTTCAGGAAGCATACGAACGAAGTCTGAAAGATGTTGACATAAGCCACATCATGATCCTGCTGACCCCTAATGCGAGTGACAAAGAGGTAGCAATTGCAGAGCAAAAAATCATGAATATTCAAAAGAAGCTTAAAGCTGGCGAATCTTTTGAAAATTTAGCAACGCAGTTTTCTGAAGATAAAAACACAAAAGAAAATGGCGGCGCACTTGGCTATTTCACTGCTTTGTTTCCTGATGGTTTTTACGAATTAGAGTCTGCAGCATATAGTACACCCGAAGGCCAGGTTTCGGAGATGGTCAGAACTGTCGCTGGATTACATTTGGTAAAAGTAAACCAAATAAGAGATTCACGTGGTGAAATGGAGGTTGCTCATATCCTAGTTAGAAATGATGCCAAGGGGCAAGACAGCACTTCTCAAAAAGCAAAAATTGATAGCCTTTATCAATTACTTCGGGCAGGCAACCCATTTGAAGAAGTTGCGAAACAATCTTCAGAAGATAAAAGAACTGCCCAGAAAGGTGGATACATTGGTTTTATCGGAATCAGACAAGTAAGCAAAGATTTTGAAGATGCTGCCTTCGCTATTAAAAAGGATCATGGAATATCGGAACCTGTTGAAAGTTCGATTGGCTGGCATATTATCAAAAGGATCAGCAAAAAGGCGATTGATCCGGAAGATATTGCCAAAAGGCGCATTCAAACAAAAATGCAGGAAAACAAAAAGAAGTCTAAAACTCCTAAATATAATCGGTTGAACAATGCAGAGCAAAGTATGCTCAACCGCATTAAAAAAGAAGGCAATTTTACTGAAAACACTCAGTTCGTTGCTAATTTTATCGAAAGCCTTGATTCTTCATTTGTTACCTATAAATGGAAAGCTCCGGAAGACAAGCCCAGTGATGTTATTTTCACCCTTGGGACGGAGTATAAAGCTACTCTTGTTGAGTTTCAGGATTTTTGCCAACGCAATTCAAAACGAATGCGGATGGGAAATAAAATGGAAACCGAGGCCTTAGTCTATTTATTGTATGATGAGTTTGTCGATGAAAATTGTATGAAATTCGAGGAATCGCAGCTCGATGTAAAATACCCGGAATTCAAATCTTTGATGAGAGAATACGAAGAAGGCATTCTTCTTTTTGAAGCAACGAAAATTCTCGTTTGGGATAAAGCTTCTCAGGACTCAACTGGTTTAGCTGAATTTTATAATTCTCGAAAAAATAATTATCAATGGAATGAACGAGCTGTTGCAAGTTATTATACCTTGAAAGCGGAGCATGAAGAATTGATGGATAAAATTCAAAAAGAGGCAAAGAAAAAAACAGCAGCAGAAGTGCTCGAAAAATTCAATAATGAAGAAACGGTGCTCACTGTTCAGGAAAAAGTTTTTGAAAAGGACAAATCCACTTTCCCCAATAACTTATCCTGGGCTGCTGAAGCTATTTCAGAAGTAGAAGTCAACAAACGAAATAAAGCTCAAAGCTTTTACAAAATTGAAAAAATCCTTCCTCCTTCAGAAAAAACATTGAAAGAAGCACGTGGATATGTAATTGCAGATTATCAGGACTACCTTGATAAAAAATGGTTGGAAGAATTGAAGAAAGAATATGTAGTTGAAGTAAATCAGGCAGTTTTTGAAAGTCTTATAAAAAAATAACGCCTCTTTTTAATACAACTATTTTCATCATTGCTTAGCTCTTTTCATTAGGTTTAATGGATAAACATGATAATAAACGCAAAGCATATTTATGTTTTCATTGTGTCACTTATTTTAACGGCAGGTGCTTGTAAACCAGCCGACCCGTCTATCGACGAAAACGATCACCTGCTGGCTCAAGCTTATAGTAAATCACTTTATCTTTCTGAATTGGCAGGAATGGTCCCCGAAAATAGTAGCCCGGAAGATAGCTTGTTGATTGTAAATGCTTATGTCGAAAAGTGGGTCCGCGAAAATTTATTGATGCATGAAGCTGAAAAAAATGTACCCCGTGGATTAAATATTGACGAATTAGTACGGGATTACCGTGCTTCCTTAATTCGACACAATTATGAAAAATTATTGGTTGAGTTACAGCTTGATTCTATCATAACTGCTAATGAACTCAACACTTATTATGAAGAAAAAAAAGACCAATACCGTCTTAAAAACATGATTCTTCGTTGTTACTTAATAAAAGTTCCTCGGGATATTGAGGACCTTTCCACCCTACAAAAATTGTGGAATAGCAAGGACAAGGAAGATTACAAAATGCTCGTCGATTTTTGTAGTGGCAATGCAAGCGTTTATTTATTGAATGACAGCATTTGGTATGATTTACCTGACATTTCATTTCATCTTCCAAATGATTATTTAAACTCATCAAATGCCCATTCGAATAGGGAATACAATACTTCAGATGATAAATTCAGGTATTTCCTCAGGATTTTTGAAACGAATGCAGAAAACGAAATTCCTCCTTTATCATACATTGAAGATCAGGCTACTAAAGTGATTCTTCACAAACGGAAAATTAAATTGCTGGAAGAAAAAAAAGAAGAAATGTATGAAAGAGAATTGAGGCGAAACAATGTGAAAATCTATACTCAGTAAGAGATGGTTTTGCGTTTTAAAAACAAGAATAATTTCTAAATTATATGAAAAAACTAATTTATTCCCTCGTGATTTTAACCTTGCCATTGCTTGCAAGTGCTCAAAACAGAGCGGTTATTGACAAAATTGTAGCAACTATTGGCAATGAGCTCGTTTTGTTGTCTGATGTTGAAGAACAATACGATCTGCTTGAAAAGCAGCAGGGAGCCCTCGAGAAAGATTTTAGATGCATTATTTTGGAAAATTTACTCGCTGAAAAATTACTCCTCAATCAGGCTAAGTTAGATAGTATCGAAGTTACTCCCGAAGAAGTGGAGGCTCAATTACAAGCTCGGATCGACCAGATTCTTGCTTATATGAACAACGATATTCAGCAGTTTGAAGACTATTATGGCCAATCAGTGTCTGAAATAAAAGAATCCTTTCGGCAAGATCTTGAAAATCAATTACTCGTTCAAAGAATGCGTCAGAAGATTGTCTCTGAAGTATCTGTAACGCCTTCAGAAGTAAAGGACTTTTTCTACAAAATCGAACCGGATAGCTTACCCTATTTTAATTCGGAAGTTGAAATCGGAGAAATCGTTTACAACCCAAAAGTCAACGAAGTAGAAAAAGAACTTGCACGAACCAAACTCGAAAATATCAGGACTCAAATTTTAGAAGATAGCGTAGATTTTGCTGAGCTTGCAAAAATGTATTCAAATGATCCCGGCTCAGGTCGAATCGGCGGAGATTTAGGAATGCAACGACGAGGAACTTTCGTGCCAGAGTTTGAAGCAGCAGCTTATAATCTGGCAAAGGGAGAAGTTTCAGAAGTAGTTGAAACCGAGTTTGGCTTTCACCTTATTCAACTTATAGATCGAAGGGGAAACAATATTCATTGTCGTCATATTTTGATCCGACCTGAAATCACTCAAGCCGACCTTGATCTTGCTGTTGAAACGCTCAATAAAGTAAGAATACAACTTCAAAAAGATTCTATATCATTTTCGTATGCAGTAAAGACGTATTCGGATAAAAATATTCCAAGTTATAATAACGATGGTGATATGCAAAATCCAAAATCAGGGAAGACCGTTTTTGAGACCGGCGATCTTGAACCAGAGATTTATTTTACAATTGATACCATGGAAGTTGGAGAAATTTCGGCACCGTTTAAATTTCTCAACGCTTCCGGAGAGGTCGCTTATCGGTTGGTCTATTTAAAATCGCGCACTTCTCCTCACAAAGCCAATCTTCAGTTAGATTATTCAAAAATCAAAACGGCTGCCACTGAACAGAAAACAAATCAGATAATCACGACCTGGGTTTATAAAAAAATGGGCTCTACTTTTATTGAAATTGATAACATGTATCATTCCTGTGAAGTGCTGGAAAAATGGCTGGCCAAAGAAGATAAACCTTAAAATTCTATAATAAATCAAAAAAACGGAGATACATTTAATGCATCTCCGTTTTTTTTAATCCTTTTATCCTTATTGGTCTCTATTTTCATTAGCCTTATGCTGTGTTTTAGGTTTCCCCTTTTTTGGTTTTTCAATTTTTTGGCTAACGTATGGACGAGGCTCATTTTTATTCACTTTAACTTCTTCCGCCACTTTCTTTTCTTCTACAACTTGCTGCTGACTTTCAGCATCGGTCATTTTTTTTGCATCCTGTGTAACCGGCTTTACCTCTTTTTTTACTTGTTTGATTTCTTTCTTTTCAGCTTTACTTGCTTTTTTAGCTTCCTTTTTAACTTCTTCTTTTGAGGGAGTTGTTTGAGCTGAAACGATTTGAGGCATTATTGTTAAAACCATGAATGCCAGAACTAAGGTTAATATCTTTTTCATTTTTTGTTTTTTTATTATAATCAATAAAATTTTAAACTAATTACAAAACATCAATATCGTATAAAAATAATAGGAATTGTTCAATTTAACGCATTTTGCAATTCACTTTGCTCACTTGTTGACAATTGGTAATCTTCGATAATTTTATCCACTGAAGGACGAATCAATATAAAAGAAGCAATTCCAACAACGAAGAGAACCAGGTAAATATAATTTCTTTCAATAAAAAAATAGAATATTAAAGCAACTAAATTGGAACCTTCAATCAAACCCGCCCTGGTAATAAAACTTGTGCGATAGTGCTCTAGTTTTTCTTCAAGGGCACTATTTAGTTGGCGGCCACTTTCTTTTCTTTGATTATAAATAAAAAAGGACATTCCAATGGACATCAAGCAAAAGATCGAAACAGCAAGAGGCAGCCAGTTGCCACCAATAGCACCATCTGAAGATTGTGAAGAATTATCTTCTATCAAGAGAAAAAGTAGCGGAGCTGCTACAAGCTGACCTGCAATAAGCGCGAAGTAGAGTAGACCCAGCTGTTTTATTTGCTCCTGAATACTCAATGCTTTTTGCATAATTTATTATCTAAAACAAACCCTCAATTCTTCCTAGTAAACAATTGAGGGTTTTTAAAATATTAAAATATTTTTTATCGAACGCCGTGCATTAATTTTTTGATTACTGGATAAAGTAGAATCGAAAGAATACCCAAGGCAAATGAAACTCCTGTAAGTATCCAGAAGAAATAGCTCAATCCATGTTCCTGAGCAATTCCCTCAGAAGCTTCTCCAAACATTCCCGCTAATTTCATCCCTATGGCAACCGCAAGGTACCAGATACCAAACATAAAGGCAATCATTCTCCCAGGCACCAATTTACTTACATACGAAAGAGCCACAGGTGACACACATAATTCTCCAAGCGTATGAAAGAGGTAAACCAAAATTAACCAAATCATGCTCACCGCAGCTGTTTCTGCCCCTGGTGCGATATTTCTGGCACCAAAAGCAACACATGCCATTCCTAATCCTAATAAAAACATACCTATCGCATACTTTGTATTTGCATTTGGGTTGTACTTGCTTTCCCACCATTTGGAAAATAGAGGCGCAAAAGTAATAATGAAAAGTGAGTTCAAAACACCAAACCATGAAGCAGGTACTTCCGTAGCATCTTTTAGGAATTCTGTATAAAGCATCCAAATGGCTATACACCATATAATGACAAAACTGGTAGCCAGAAAAATATTGGAAAGGCTATATTTTCCAAAGGTTTGTTTAAACAAAAGATATAGTACCCATGTAATTATTCCCAAGGGAATTACTGTCATGAGTGAATTGACAATTTTAAAAGTTAATCCTGCATTACCAACTAAAACTCTTTCCGTATAATCTCTGGCAAATATCGTAAGTGAACCTGGTGCTTGTTCGAAAATTGCCCAGAAAAAGATTGTAATAAAGGCAAAGAAAGTCACGGCCATCATTTTCTCTCTTGTGATCTTAGAATATTGCGTAAGCCTGTAAATGAGTAAGAATAGGAATATTGCAAATGCGGTTAGTATCGTAACTGTTGATCCACTTACCCCTCCTAATTCAAATGCTAAAAAATTGGTTGCGCCTTCAGAAATCTTGGACACAGGATCATTAATAATCCATACTAAACCCATTAGAAAAGAAGCTCCTGCCAATACCATTTGCCACGGAGTAAAAGGATTTCTTTTGTCATCATCATCTTCTACCACTGCTTCCTCAGAATCTTTTTTAGGCTTTAAACCAACATCACCAAAAATATTTTGTGCAAACCAGAATTGAAGTAAACCAAACAACATAAATATACCAGCAAGTCCGAAACCAAAAGACCATCCTACTTTCTCTCCCAAATATCCACATAACAAAATCCCAAGGAATGCCCCTGCATTTACACCCATGTAAAAAATGGTATATGCACCGTCCTTTTTCTCTGGATGCTCTTTGTACATTTCGGAAATAATCGAAGTCATATTAGGCTTGAAAAATCCACTCCCAAAAACAAGGAACGTCAACCCTGCATAGATGAAGAATGGTGTCTCAAGCGCCATACATGCATGACCTATCGTCATCAATAATGCACCAACCGCTACAGCATATCTATATCCTATGATCTTATCGGCAAAATATCCTCCAAGCAAAGTTGAAAGATACACTAATGAAACATAGGTGCCAAAAATAGCCAGGGCATGTTCCCTGGGCCATCCCCATCCACCACCTATCAAAGCAGTGGTAAAAAATAAAACCAATAATGATCTCATCCCATAATAGGAAAACCGCTCCCACATTTCTGTAAAAAAGAGCACAAATAATCCCGATGGGTGTCCTAATACTTTACTTTTAAAAAAATCTTCACTCATGAATATTAAGTTTTAATTTATAGTTTTTCGTTTTGTTCTATTTTACACCGTGCATAAGTCTTTTAATCAAAGGTGAAATAACCAATAAAAACACACCAACGACTAAGCCGACGATGAATAATTTATAAAATAATGCTATATACCCATCGGTTGCTGCTATAACATCTGTAACCTCTCCTCCAACGGTCTCAATCTTGGCTAAATTAGCTAATAATGCTGAAACATATTCGGCTCCTGCCGTGGCCAAAAACCAAACGCCCATCATAAATCCTACAATTCTTCCTGGCGACAATTTAGTAACTGATGATAACCCAACTGGTGACAAGCACAATTCTCCAAAAGTGTGAAATAAATAGGCTAGTACCAACCAAATAGCACCTACTTTTCCAGCTTCTGCAATACTTCCACCCGCTACCAAAGCTCCAAATCCAACCGCAACCAATATTATTCCCATAGCAAATTTTATTGCCGTATTGGGCTGTAAATTATTTTTATCAAGTTTTACCCATAGCCAAGCAAACATCGGGGCAAATATTATTATAAATAAAGCATTTAGGCTTAAAAAGGATCCTGCAGGAACTGTAAATCCTAATATATGTCTGTCAATTGATCGTTCAGCAAATAAATTAAGGGAGGTATAAGCTTGCTCAAAAAGCGCCCAGAAAACAACTGAAAATATGATTAATATGGTAAGGGCGATTAACCGTTCTCGTTCTATTTTCCCTAATTGTGTTAATTGGTAAATAATAAATATTAGGGCAATTATGCTCGCCGAAACTAATAATCCTTCAACCATTGTGTGATTCTGGATGATTGTCCAGATAATGGATAAACTGAGGATTGAAACGATATAAATGAGCCACTCCCTGGTAATTAATCCAAACACTTTTTCCTGAAGATATGCAGGATCTTTAGGATCTGCCTTTCCACTAAAATACTTGCTTCCATATAAAAAAGTAGCCAAACCAGCTAACATCCCAATCCCTGCTGCACCAAAACCATAACTCCACCCATAAGTTTCTCCAAGCCAGCTACACAAAATGGTTGCTAAAAAGGAACCTAAGTTGATCCCCATGTAAAAGATTGTAAATCCTGCATCTCGCCGTTCATCATTTTGTTCGTACAATTCACCTACTATTGAAGAGATATTGGCCTTCAAAAAACCAACACCTAATACGATCAGCGAAAGCGAAAAAAAGAAAACTCCCAAAGCAAACTCATCTCTTTGAATCGTTCCACTGGCCATTTCTGTTGCAGCATTCCCTTCAAACGCCATCCCTAGATGACCTAAGACAAGTAAAACACCTCCAAATATTACTGCTTTTTTAAACCCTAAATATTTATCGGCGATATAACCACCAATCACAGGCATCGCATATACCATGGCAGCATAACTTCCAACAATCAAATTTCCCGCTTCATCTGTAAATAAATGATATCTAACCAGATAAAATATTAACAAGGCTTTCATTCCATAAAAAGAAAACCGCTCCCACATTTCCGTAAAGAAAAGAACAAACAACCCAATCGGATGACCTAATAACTGAGGTTGATTTGCAATTGGCTTATTATCCATAAAAAATCTGATTTGTATTTAAAAGAGCACTAAAAATAGATTTTTTAGCGTAAACTTTAGTTAAAATGATATATTTTATTTCAGCAAATAGGAAGGAAAAGTTCGGAAAAGCAAAACGAAATTCTGCATTTCCCTTAAATAAGCAGATAATTCTTAATTTTCGAGTGTTTTTTACAAAAAAAATAAAATATTTAGCTTTACACTAATCCGAATTCGTGGCATTAAATGACTCGGAAAAGTTCGGAAAAGCTTTTATTTTCCTATTTATGAAAAAAGATACCTTATCTAATGAGCTTGATTTGCTGTGCAAGACTTTGTGCAAAAAGGTGCTGGGTGTTGAAAACTACCAAAACTTATCCAGCCATAATCTCAACGAAATTGGAAATTTTTTAATCCGTTACAACCAAGAATTTTCATCTTCGAAAGAGAGTTTAAATAAGAGCCTCCAAAACTGGTTTCAGGGAAAAAACACACCTTCGGCTACTAATTTAGAAGAAATCGCGAAAAGCTTGGATTACAAAAATTATGGCGATTTCGTTTTTCAAAACAAACGAAAAATAAAAACAATCCGCTGGCGACAATCCATTTTTAACAACCCTTTTCAAAGAGTGCTTTTGCTCTGTGGAATTATGCTGCTATTGGCTTTGTTCTTTCCGATAATTTCTGGAATTGGTTTCGAAACTAACACCACTGAATACATCGAAGTAGGAGATAAACTTTTAGCTTCTATTATTCAGGCTGTAGTTGTTTTGATTTTTTATATTGTTACTCGATTTTCCAATTTCGGTGGAAGGGATGTTATTCAGCAATCATCTGTTGATCGTCTTGATGAGGTAAATAGTTCATTGAATCAGTTTTTTAGAGGTTGGAAATATCTTTGGCTAAGCTTTGCAATCCTTTACACCTGGTTTTGCATTTTGTATGGAACAGGTTTGTACTCCAATGCTTATGCTCAATCGTTTTCCGACATACTCACTATTTTAAGTTCGTTGAGTTTGGCTTATTTGTTTTCTGTCATGGATGTGGAAAGTATTCCTAGGGCAAAATCATCTAAAAAGATCTCAGGATTTTACACTTATCTCAACATTTTTACGATTGGTCTGAGCACAAGTTCACTGATCTCAATTATAGATCGCTATTATCTTTTGGGTTTTATGGATGGTATTGGCACTTATGTTTTGGGATACGCCAACGTTATTGTGATGCTTTATTTTTTTGGGAGATTAGAAAGTCATTATCTGAATGTCAATCGTTTTGTACTTTTACCCCTTTACACTTATGCTATTATTCAAATTGCTTATGTACTTTTTTTCGAGACAAAAAGCGGGGAACAATCTTATGAAGCATACATCATTGGAGCTGTACTTATATTGAAAGGATTTTTATATTTTTTAATTAGAGATTGGATAAAGGATGGCAAGCTGGAAAATTATTTTTTAAAACAACACGAACGATTGTCTTGATATTTTGAACGACTAATTAGTTTTGCAAGGAATCCATTTCGATGAATCCTCTTGGTTTGAATTTCAGTTGCCATCCGGCGCCTTCAACCATAAACCTTATTAAGTCCAGCATATTATTACTTTGCTCCTCAGCAGCCAAAAACAAATCACTGCTGATAGCCGTTTGACGGATTTTTTCTTTTGCATTTTTGTTAAGCATGGTATAATCCTTTTCGGAAAAAGTATTGAAAGTGCCCTCCGTGATATCGTAATAATCCAGATCGTGGTCAATTGAAATAATAGATGGATCGGGCAAATCGCTAATAATCAATAGTTTTTGCTCCGGAATTGCTTCAATTTTCATTTTTGTCAAATCATATCCTACAGATACTTTAGCTTTTACCCTAATCAAAGCTTTTTTTCGAAAAGGGCTGATATCATAACTCCAGTAATCTTTGTAATCGTAAACTTCAGAAAAATAACCTTCTACAGTTACCAGTTTGGCGACTGTTTTAATTTTCTCCATCAAAACCTGGGATTGTTCTTCAACAGTTACTTCTCCAATGGTATAATAATAACTCGTTGCAAAAAAAACAGCCAAAGCTATCACTAACATGATCACACCGGTGATTATTTTTCTTCGCATCTTAAGATTTTATTACAAAAATAACAAAAGCTGTAAGAATAATTTCCTACAGCTTTTCCCTAAAGTATTTTATGTAAAAGTGTGAATTCTATTATTTGACCTTCGAAGTCATTTCGTATTTGAGGCCTTTATATTCTTTAAGAACCGCTTTTACTGAACCCACAGAAACGGGAGATTCGATCAACAAAGGAATTCGGTTTCCGTCGTCAGACACCCAGATATTCATTTCAGCATCTGACTTAAAGACCTCTCCTTCAATAACTTCCGGGCTAAATTTTATAGTTTTAAATTTACCTAAACCCTTTATTTTTTTCGATTCTTCTTTTCCTTTATATTTTACATTTAAAGGCCAAACCTCTTTGTCCATAAATATTTTAACCGGAAATTCCTGGCCCTCATTATATCGTTCAAAATCCAAATTACGGGTATAATAAACAACTGAAAGCACATCATGCATACAACCATCCAGATTATATTCCTGTTTGGTTGTTTCATATTTTGTTTTTCCTCTTTCAGATATGACTTTATTTTTTGAATGGTCAAAATCTACTTTGTCGTACAATCGATATCCTCCTTCATGTACATCACGAATAGAGGTATGCGGCAATAAAGTTTCTTTATCCAAATAAGATTCGTAATTATCTCTTACTTTGAAAAGCCATTCGTATGTTTTATAGGTTCTTCCTTCTGCAGAAATATGGTATTTATTGTCTTTTTCTGATACATTAAAAACGACTTCTCCCGCTGCTAACCAAACAAAGTTCCAATTATAATACAACTTATAGGTGATTTGCTCCCCAGCCTGAAAAGTTTTGTTTTTAATAAAACATTGCTGTTGATCTGACTGATCAATAGCTTCGATCGTAGTATTATTGTTTTCTTTTGGCGCTTGATAGGGCATATCAAATGCCATCAAAAAAAATATTAGCACCATACTAAAAACACTTCCGTTAATTTTTCTTTTTGTCATAACCTAACGATTTTAAAACATTGATATTTGCTATGAATACCGCTCCTAATAACGCCGGAATTATTAAATTTAGTATCCATAAAACAAACGATGCAGCTAGTATACTTAGTTCATTTGAGCTGAACTGACCCCAAACCAAAATGGCTATTTCACTCCTGACAATCAATCCCAATAAGGGTGGCAACGGAATACTGGTTTGCAATATGTAAATTGTTGCAATCCCTGAAAGACCATCAATTAAAGTTACGTTAATGTCAAAAAAATGAAGCAATAAGAGGTATTGAACGGTATAAACTGTGTATCGCAAAAAAGCAAATCCAAGTGCCTTGCTTAGCGTTTTGGAGTTATAATTTTTTAAGACTGCTACATGTTTAAAAAATCGCTTTAATTTATAAATATGAGGTATTTTTTTGAAAACCGGAATCACCAATTCGATATTGTAAAAACCAAAGAACATCAAACTAATTAAAGAAATCATAATGAATAAAACGCCTCGTAAAAGGTGGGTTTCCACTTCAAAAAAATAACCGACAAAATACCCAAATCCCAACATTCCCATGGAAAGGATAACTAACAATTGGCTAAAACTACCCACCAAAGTTGCAATTACAGTTTTCCAATTGTTTTCAGGTTTCACGAATAAAACCCTTCCCCCATACTCCCCAACCCTATTTGGCGTAAAAATACTTAGCGTTACCCCTGCTATTATCGCTGCCAATGATTTTCTGAAGCTTAGTTGTTCAATCCTTTCAAGCAAAACACGCCATTTTAAGGTTTCAGAAATCCAGTTTACCGGCATCAAAAGTATGGCAAATATTAACCACAGGATATTTTGGTTCTTTAAATTTTCTATAAACAAGGTCCAAATTTCATTTATATCTTGTTTTCCAAAAACATTTTTATAGATAACCCAGGCCAATAAGGCAACAATGGTGAGCTTAATGAGTAAATTAATTGTCTTGTTTTTTAAAAGAATATTCAAATTTTACCCTTTGGGATGCTTTTTAACTAAAGTTCCTAAAAGTAATATTATTCATGTGAATTTAGAATTGATAAGCTGCTTTAAAATGTTTTGACTTTATGTTTATGTTTTAAAACCAATTATTTTAAAAATATTTGTTTTAATCGTTCAAAGCCTTTACCTTGCTCTCCAATCATGACAAGTAAAAAATATCGAATATTAGGAATTGATCCCGGAACAAATGTATTGGGCTACTCAATTATTCAAGCTAGCAACAACAAACTTGTTTTGATCGAATTTGGTGTTGTTACTATGAAGCACCTACCATCCCAACAGCTGAAATTGAAAAGAATATTTGAAAGGCTTCAGGAATTGATCGCTCTGCACGGTCCTTCACAAGTTGCCATTGAAGCACCTTTTTATGGCAAAAATGTTCAATCAATGCTGAAACTCGGAAGGGCGCAAGGAGTGGCAATTGCAGCTGCAATAACCAAGGGCATTGAGGTCACAGAATATTCTCCAAAAAAGATCAAACAATCCGTTACGGGCAATGGCAATGCATCTAAAGAGCAAGTCGCTGCTATGCTTTGCAATATACTTCATGAAAAATTTGATGATAAATTACTCGATGCAACGGATGCTTTAGCTACCGCAGTTTGTCATTATTTTCAGTCATCAAGTTTGCTTTCAGGAAAAAAGAAGTATAATGATTGGTCAAATTATGCCAAAGATAACCCGGGAAGGGTTTCATAAGTTATTCCTTATTTTTTCAGCAGTAGTCGCTAATTCTTCTGGTGTAAATTGTAGTTTGGGTTTACTGAAATTAATATCTCCGATTCCATTGATTGGAACCAAGTGAATGTGAACGTGTGGGACTTCCAAACCAATGACTGCTACTCCAATTCTTTTACAACTTATTGTAGCTCTGATTGCATTTGCAACTTTCTTTGCAAAAAGCATCAACCCGGCTAATTCCTTATCTTCAACATCAAAAATATAATCTATTTCTTTTTTAGGTATAACCAACGTATGGCCTTCTGCTAATGGATTGACATCGAGAAAAGCCAGATATTTGTCTGATTCATAAATTTTATAGCTTGGAATTTCACCGTTGACGATTCTTGTAAAAATACTAGGCATAAAATTATTCGATTGAGATGTTTACAATTTCAAATTCAATATTGCCTCCTGGCGTTTCAACAACAGCTATTTCACCTATTTTTTTGCCAAGCAGTCCATTTCCCATTGGAGAGGTTACTGAAATCTTTTTGGCTTTTAAGTCAGCTTCCGTTTCGGATACCAATTGATAAGTAATTTCCTTGTTATTCTTCAGATTTTTGATGGTTACATTTGAAAGGACAACAACTTTTGAGCTGTCGAGTTGACTAGCGTCAAGAACCCGTGCATTAGCCAAAACCTTTTCCATTTCATTTATTTTCAGTTCCAGCATACCTTGAGCATCTTTAGCCGCATCGTATTCAGCATTTTCTGAAAGGTCTCCTTTTTCTCTAGCTTCGGCAATTGCTTTAGCTACTTTCTGTCGTCCGGTGCTTTTCAACTCATCAAGTTCTTCAATTAATTTATCATACCCTTTTTGAGTTAAGTAATTGTATTTTGACATAGGTCACTGGTTTAAAAAATTTGAAATTACCAATGCTAACAAATATATGAAAGCCAATAATTATTTCTAAAAATTAATTTTAAAAAAGCTAAATAATTTCTGTGTAATGGGGAATACAAGCGATTTTTTAATGAAATCGTCTTTAAAGCATAATAATACACATAAGAAAGAACGCTTCTACCTTTTTTCGATAGAAACGTTCTTTCCTGAAACTAATTAAAGGTACTAAATATCTTTGAATTAGTTAAAAACTTAATCCTTTAAGTATTCTCTATTGTTTAGAAAGCAAATTTTATTGATAAGGTATGGGTGCCATTCCACACACGGGTAGCTCTATAAGCGTAATCGATTCCGAATACACTTTTACTTTCTTTTTTCAATGGAACCTCGATAGAAACTCCAGCGCTTATCCCAGAATATACTGGTGCTTCAACACTATCATTTTCAAAAGAACCAAATTCGTATTTGTATCCTCCTCTCAACATAAACATATTATTGAAGGCATATTCCAGACCTGCGCCAAGTTGATCCTGGGAAAAGGAATTGGAAGTAAAATTACCTACAATTGTTAACCTGTTTTTTGGATTAATGACAAAGTCATACGAAGCACCTATGTTTAAAACTGAGGGTAGCTCATATTTTTGAGATCGTTGGTAATACGTCAGTGGATAATCAGTAGATCCAGTATTTGGATTTGGTGCTTGTTCATCAAGGCCTTGACCAGAAAACCGCATCGGAGTTCCGATATTTCGGAGAGATATCCCAAACTTAAAATTATCTTGTGGGCCTGTCACATATTGGACACCTGCATCAATTGCCATACCGAACGCACTTAAATCGGATGTAGATTCTGAGACTATACGGAAGGTCAACCCAACTGAAACCTTATTGTCAAAAAGATGGGAATAGGTAATTCCCATATTGAATAAAGAAGGCGAAAAAGTTGCGCCAGTGCCTTCAGGTTGGTCTGTTGTGGTCACTGGAATATCTCCCATATCAATAGCCATAATACTTAAACCAAAAGAGCCATTTTTTCCTGTTCTTTGCGCAAGACCGAAAGCGTTAAACGAAATATCAGTGCCCTCAAGATATCTGGTATGGGAAAAAACAAATTCGGACTTATTAATCCGAACCAATCCAGCTGGATTTATTATCGTCGCTTCAGCGCCAGACGCCATAGAGGTTGTCATGGTGTGCAAACCAGCAGATCTAGCCCAAGGGTTGAGTAACAATTGTGCTGCTCCAGCCTCACCTTGCCGATCCGGATTACCTGCATCTATTTTTGTTGTAATTCCAAGTGAAAGGAATATAAATAATATGATGTAAATATGCTTATTCATAGTAATTTTTTTAGCAATATTATTTTTAGATTTTTTCATTCATTTGATAATAATGATGAGATTGCACCATTTTATTTTAAAATACAATCTCACCATTATTTTCCTAATTATAGTCCTGATGGGTCAAACTGACGTGCAACTCCAAACCATTTAATTACCCGTTCTCCCAACCCATCGGCATTAATATGAATCAAGTAAACGCCACTCGCTACAGAAATCCCTTTATTGTTTTTAAGATCCCATTCAACGTCAGGCGCTATTTGGCCTTGAAGTACGGGAGCATAATTTGCATCTTTATCCATTCTTTCTTCATTTCGATTATACTGACGAATGAATTTACCGTCAAGACTAAAGATGGTCACCGTACACTTAGCAGGAAGGTTCGTAACCTTGATGATATTTGTAAATTGGCTGGTTTCATAAGATGAAAATCCATAATATGGATTAGGCACCACATTGATTGCATCCAATTGCTGGTTAATTTCCTGCTCTGTTTCATTTTCAGAAGCCCGAGCTCCATTAAATGAAAACAAGTATTTATTCATTTGACCATTCGTAGCTGCTTTTTTATAAGAATTGTCAACCCGAAGTTTTATCAAAACATCGTTTGGTATTATCCCTTCATCATAAGAAAGCAATCGTTGATTAATCGCTGGTATAATGGTTCCTGTCCATTTGACATTTTGAATCGCTGTTGCATTATCAAATGTTGAAGTACTTTCTAACTTTTGCTTAATTGAAGCACATTTGTCATATTCCTGATCAGTCACATAAACAAATTGTTGACCTCCTCCATACCAATTATAAAGATTAAATAAGCCACCGGTATTAATCACTATTTGCGAACCAGGGTTCCAAATCATATCACGCCCGGTGGGTCCGTCTACCCCAAAATCACTATCCTCATCACATAAATTTGGCGCAATTTCACAGGAGTACGTTGAATTTTCTCCAAAGAAGATATTTAGCCGTTTACCTGTTTCAAGATCTACAGCATAACCAGGGAACCAACTCATTCCTGTATCACTTCCATTCCCGTCAGGGTTACTATCAGAGCCCACAGATGCACCAGCTCTAATTTTAAATTCTTTAACAAGCCCTTCTGTCGCCAATCCAAGTCCTGTATCCGGGCCATAATCTTTATTTGCAGTTTCTACAACGATACAACGGCTCCATTTTGACTTATCAGAAGTTAAAACAACGTCAACATTGTTTAATTTACTCAATAAATTTTGAGCGACAACAATACCGTTATTTGCACTTTGCCAAGCTGGCGATATTATTTGAGGAGGCTGATAATCACATAAAGAATAAGGATAGAAATAACCACCAGCCATATTAGCCAGGCCTAGTTTAGGGTCTTTAGTAGCTGTTTGCACACCGATGAAGCTAATGTCTCCTACCAATGGTAAAGGAGCCATCCATTCTGGTCCGGAAACATCTTTATATGCTAAATCAAAACCAATCGCCCCGTTCTTATCGTCAGTCAGATCACCAGGTTCAGGAGTCTGTACTATTGAAATAGAAAAGCCGTATTCAGCGATCGTTTGCTCATTAAGCTTTTCAATCGTTTCTGCAGATAATATATCATCGTTGGAGCCATCGCTAAGATGTTTTAAAAGCCATTTTGTATTATTATTAACTTGTCCATTCCCGGAAGGGTCAACAAATGTTAGTTCAAAGTCTCCATCAATAATGTCTATTGGATTATAAACTTTTACATTGATTGGCCCACTACCATTCAAATAAGTTATATTCCCATTCGTTATTTCCTCAAACATTGCTAATCGTACTTCTTCTGATACATCGAGAAAGTTGTTTCCAACACCAAGCCCTTCAATACGTGTAACAATAGGACCCTCTCCATATTCTGCATTTAATCTTAAATCAACAATCGGCCTTGGGATAACGATATAGGCATTTCCACCTGATTTCGGCCCGATATTTCTTCGGCCTTCAATATAAGGCGTTCTTTGTCCTGAAATTGGAGGTTGCGGATCAAAATCCTCATAATTATTATACCCGTAAGCAATCACAGAAAAATAGTATTTTCTATGGTTCACCAGATTTCGGCTGGCCAAACCAAATTGATCTTCCTTGATACTAAAGGTATGGCGAATTCCAAGGTCAGCGCCCTGGACTTTTGATTCTGGCACCCATATATCTGATCCACCTGGTTGAGGGTTTTCAACTGGAAGCCAATTAAATATTTCAGAGACCCCATTTTTAATATCTAACTGATAAATAAGCCTTGCTTTTTCAGGATCGTTGAAATCAACTGAAGTTACATCAGAAGTTCGTAATTGATAAATCTTATATCCTTCAAACCGATAACTTGCAATTGAATCATTGAGGATTGTCGGTGCCCGCAAATCTCTTTCTATATAGCGTTCTTCAAAATTATTGGAGGTACTTTCATTTGACAATGTCATGATAATTTCCCGGTCTAGTTCAATAAAACAAGCGTCGGGGGCATCAGGACCATCTGTTATATCAAAGCAATTATCAAACAAAGCCTGAGCAATATCATCCGCAAAGGTCAATTTGCTGATCGAAGGACATGGATAATCAATGTCCGGAACCCAGACAGCACCAATAATCAATTCATTGATAGCACCTGGATCAAGACGGAATGGGCCTGAAGCCTGAACCGTTCGACGGTCACCATCTGCAAGGCCTTCCTGGCACATTGACCAACCAGTGATATCGTTAGGAGCTTCTGTAAAAGCATAGTTGATATAATCGGTACTTGCAGGATTATGTCCATTACCACCATAAGTAAACCTTAACCCATCTCTCCAAGATCCGGACAGGTAGTTATAATGCTCAGGAGCAGAGCCCGGATCTTCGGTACCATCAGGAGGAGGAGGCTGGGTACTACCATTGTTATAATAAGTAAAGGAAGACATTCCCAGTTCAACTATGGTGTCTGGATCTTCAATCTGACCTAAGCTGGGGTTACACAATCCATCATCAGCATTTATACCATTACAAAAGTTTTTAGGACCTAATGGGCCACGGAAATAATCAACTCCCAGAATTGGAATATTTGTACAATAAGTAAAAGCTCCATCGCAATCATTACAACTAGACTCACCATCTAAGGCATCAGAATTGTAAACATACATCATACTTCGGGAAGTATCACATCCAATATAATCGTCTAAGGCGCACCCCAAATCCGGATCAATCCACATGGCAAAAAAGCAGCTATCGATTTGATCAAGGGCGCGATTAATCAACTTATATCTATAGAAGGACATATTGTTGATTTCATCATTGGTTTCATAAGAAAACGCTTCAACCTGTATTTCCATCTGAATAGGAATACCCCCTGTTTCTGAGTGAACACCTCCGGCATCATTATAAATCCAGAAAATCATTTGATCTCCATATTGAGGTAAAATGTCTAGCTCTTCACATCCTCTAATTTCAATGATTGGATAATCTCCTTGGTGAGGTTCGTAAGCACCGTCCCCATCCTCGTCAAAAAAAGGCGCTAAACCCTGATCTGTAACAGGTAATTCAAATTGATTGACATCAAAAAAGAATTGATTCAGCTGGGCTGGCCAACCAAGGATGTCATCAGGAATTAGATCCGGATCAATTTCATCTTCACCATTTTCTAATGCTGCTTGCCACAATCTGATATGCTGTGTGATATTAGCACCACTCACTTCAAAGAACCGGTCCCATTGAGAACAAGTATCAACACCTACCGTTCCTATCTCTGTCAAAGGGCCTGGCCAAAAATCAGTGTCACCAACATTTGTTCCATAGGTCTGAGCAGCCATTTTTAGGTTTTGACCACTATCATAACCTCCTATCCATACCGCTCCGGCATAAAGGGAAGATACAGGGTCCAGACCGGATCCTTCAGGAGGTTTTGGTACTACATATTGACCACGGGTACCATCCCACCAGATGTCACCTCCCACAAGTAGGGTGGCTCTTACATTATTAATATCGAGAATTGTTTTCCCTGAAGATGTGGCACAATCGGCACGATATGATGCTGCTTGCGCAGCACTGTCTGCGTTTTTCTCATTAAGCTTTGGATTCATGGTAGCATTTAAGTTGCTAAAAACGCTGATACATATAATGCTGACAAGTAAATATTTAAAGTAATGCATGACTGTTTTTTTATGTCAATTATTAAAAGACTATTATTATTTCAATTCCTCTTATTAAAAATTAAATATTGCACCTAAAAAGATTCTTCTTGGCAAACTATAAAAGTTTGGATTCAGAACTCTCCATGAATAGGATGCTAGATAAGCGTCGACGTTTTGGCCATTGGTTATCAATTCATTTACTGTTTCCTGACCATCTGGAGAGGCAAGAAAACCATCATCATCAGGGGAACCTGAGGCAGAATAAACTGAAAGGACGTTTTTGTTGTCTAATAGATTTTGAATTCGCACATAAACATTAAGCCCCAATTGACGTTTTGCAGTAGGTTTTGTTAAATTGAATGATTTGTCAACTCTAAGGTTTAAGGTGAAATTCCAAGGCAAGCGAGAACCATTAATCTGGCCGCTAATCCCCTGTCCGCCAAAAGGAACCGGATTAGTTGTAGCCGTGTATGGCCTTCCGGATACTGCTACTGCCTGGAAGTTGACTCCAAAATCTGACAAAATATCCTTACCGGAAATACGTGGACCATTGTATCTTTTTCCACTACCATATCGGTAGTCAATAGTTGCAACTATACGATGACGCTCATCAAAGCTTAATGGGAACAGGGTTCGCAGATTACCTCTTGACTGAATTCCGTTTTGAGAATTAGCATTTGACCCCGTACCATCAGCAAACTGTAAAGTATAATTAGCAGTAAACATAACATTGTTTGTTCTTCTCAAATCATATTGGAAAGAAAAACCTTTTACTGTTCCAAAATCCTGATTGTCATAAGTAACATATGATCCCGAAACGATAGCAACATTACTATAAATGCGCCGTTGGATCATGTCTCTCATTTCCTTGTAATATGCAGAGACCTTTAAGGCAGAAGAATTAGAAAGTTTTTGTTGAAAACCAACTTCATAATCAATCGTACGTTGAGGTTTCAAACCTGGATTACCTAAAGGGCTAGCTTCACTTCCTGGTCGATCATCAAAGTAATAAAAATCAAGTGCTGTTGCGACTGTATTTGATGGGCGCTGTACCAATATATCATAATGTGCAAAAAAGTTAGCATCATCAGAGATTGGAAATGAAAACGCCAAACGAGGCATCCAATTGATTTGTGGCTCATAATCTTTAAATGAATCATTTGTATCAAATCCTTTCGCTTTTATATTAGCGTCTGGATTTTTCAACCTTGGAATAGCCGGTTTACCGTTAAAAACCAGGTTCCCGTCATTCGCAGCCTCTCCGTCAGAGAAATACCACTGATCACCTCTTCTAAAACCTTGTATCGCATCCGATGTATTACTTGTTGTATAAACAAGGTAATCATCTTCTACTCCTGCAGGCCTCTCTTCACCTGTCGAAGCATAGAAGTCTTTCGCATTCATTACTTCATATAACGAATATTGATCTTTCATCACCTTTGTGTTTGCATCATAACGATCAACACGAAGCCCTACCCGAAAGATGATATCTTTAAAAGTGAATTTATCTTGTATAAATGCTGCGGAATATATTGGCTGAACTGCCGCAACAGGGAATGTCCTGACTCCCCGCTCATCCGTATCTGTAAAGAAATTATCAAACTTCACACTGTTCCCAAGCTTTTGGCCGGTATAGCTGTATCCATAATAATCTAAGCCAATTAAATTAATTTGATCTGTTAATTCCTGAGCAGAAAACATATCAAGAGAAAGTTGATCAGGATTAATTACATCAACATTTACAAATTCGTTATCACTAATTCCAGTCAATGTTCTCACATTTTGCCAGAATAAAAGATCTTCAACACCGGGAGTTATGTTTGTATTAAACAGTGGCAAGGTTTCAAATGGAAATGGAAGCCCTGTTGGACTATACATTTGTACTATGGTATCTGTATTATCCAAACCTGAGTTAATATTCCGATTGGCTTGCAATCTGGCTACCCGCCATAATCCAAATGGATTTACATTATGATAGCGGTTGATACTTTGTTCGTATAATAAACCAAACTGAATAGAATGACGACCTTTTTCAGAACCTCCCGGCAAAATATCAAAGGAGCTACTCGCATTAAAAGTATAAAGGTCATTATCTTGTTTTTGAGCAGTATTGTAAACCTGGCTAACATTGGTATGCATACCGGTCCAGATATTCGTGACATCACTAAAATATTGTCCGTTTACAACAACAAAATCTTCAAAGCTTCCTGCATCTCCAACAACATTGTTGTAATTGACCAATCCTGGGTTTATTGAAGTATTCGGATTATATCCTGCAAACTGTTCGTTATAACCTGTGTGCATCCAACCAATTTGAGTCCCTTCATCATCTCTCTCTGGTCCAAATGTTGGTATATATTCTTTTTCAAATTCACCAATGTAGCCATAACGGAACAGGTTATCTTTGTGAACGGGATTTTCTCTGTTAAACAAAGTCTTTTCGTAGCCAAATTGCAAGGTGTACTGTGCATTTTGAATCATTGAACTCTTCTGAATTTCATTTCCACTATCATCAATTGCTTTTGCATTTCCTCCTAATCGATGTCGAAAACGGAAATTACCCCTATAACGGTTGGTTTGGTCTGTTGGGTTATTCTGTGAATTCATTAATCTCCAGCCACCTGGAGTGAATTTATTTTTTGCATCACTAAAAGATCCGGTTAACGTAACATCAATAGCCTCACTTAATCTTGCATCTACTTTTCCGGTTAAATCCAATCTTGAGCTTTCCTCATTCGGCCGGTATTTAAATACATCAACATCTTCACTAGTCAAATCCTGAGCAGTGGGGACAAGAGCACTGGAAACTCTTTTAACTGGGTTTGCTTCCAATTCTTTAAGTACCTCATCTTTTATAACATAAATATCTGTTGCAGGAGGATCGTCATCTTTTCGGCTAACATACTGGCCAGAAAGTCTAAATCCAATTATTGATTCTTGAGGACCACCTTCAGTTTCAGCTTTCTTTTTCAAAATTGGCCCACTAACATTCGCACTTACCAGGTTTGATCCATAAGCATCAAGAAATTCGGAAGTCTCTAATTCAACCCCACCTGCAAATCTTTCAGAAGGGCCTTTAGTTGTAATCGAAATGATACCACCGGTAACATCTCCATACTGGGCCTGGATCCCACCAGTAATAACTTGCAATTGATCAATTTCTGAAGAAGGTATCATACTGGCAGTTCCTCTAACCCGAACACCATCAATATAGTAGTCCGTTGCATCCGCACGCGATCCCCGAACAGTTATGTCAGCTCCTTCATCAACTTGAGAAACTCCGGCTGCGATGGATGCTAAAGCGGTAACATTTCTGGTAGGAAGATTTTGAATCTGATCAGCAGTAATGGTTTGCCCTTGAGTAGTATTATCCACTTCGATCAAAGGCACCCTGTATTCTGTAACCACAATTACATCTATTTGAACCCCTGAACTAAGCTCAACATCAAGCTTGTTAGCCTGACCTGGTTTTACAACAACCCCCTGGACAAGGTTTTCAGGATAACCAACAATGGACACCCTGACATCATAAGTCCCCGGATCAATAACAATGTTGTATACACCATTGAAGTCTGTAGCTGTTCCGGTTACAAAGACTCCATTTCGTTCCAAAACGATATTAGCTCCTATCAGGTCTTCCCCAGATTCTGAATCAATGACTTTTCCACCTAGAGAAGTTTGAGCAATCGTTAAGGTACTTACCAATAGAAAGGATAGTGAGAGTAAAAAATAACGTACCATATAATTCTGTTTTAGTAAAAGTTTGACTATAGATTTTGTTTTTAAAGTTAACACGCAATGTTAATAAAATTAACACTCTTTTCAAAAAAAATTAATTAGGCCTTGACAATAATATGACACATACGCAGCCTGATTGTAAATTGAACTATTTTAGCATCCTCCCTTTTAATTTCAATTTCGTCTCAATCTGCCCACCATTTTATTCAATAGTTCAAAAAAAATTACATTTTTAGTCGAAAAGGGATGCTCAATTTTTTAATATCGGTGATTGGTTACTGTTCAAATATCTTTGATCTAAGTGCAAGTTAATAATTTGTAAAGGCATCCAATTACCGTCTTATATTTATAAGTCAGGTTTCAAAAATGGGATTAGATTAAAATGTATCGATTTTGAAGGGGACTCAAATATAATGAAAATTAATTCGCTTGTTTTAATACTTTTCTAATCTTATTCAATAGAATATCAGCCAACCGACGTTTTGATTCAACCGTCCAGCCAGCTATGTGTGGTGAAAAGACAGTGTTTTCGAAAGAAAACAACCGTTCAAATATTTGATGCTCTTCGGGTGAATATAAATTAGGTTTTTCATTTTCAAACACATCCAGACAGGCGCCGCCAACATTTCCATTCGCTAAACCAGTAATTAAGTCTTCCGTTTTTATAACATGGCCTCTTGAGGTGTTGATAAAAATCACTCCTTTTTTGCACTCATTAATATAATCCAAATCAACCAAGAGTTTTGTTTCGGCTGTTAGTGGTAAGTGAAAACTAATAACGTCTGCATTTTTATAAATTAAATGCATATTTACTTCTTCAACAAAAGGATACTCCGAAGTGTAGTTTGTTTTGTATTTATCATAAGCCAAAATTTTCACACCCATACCGGACAGTTTTTTTGCGAAGGCACTTCCGGTATGGCCAAAACCAATAATTCCCACAGTTTTTCCCATCATTTCAAAACCGCGATTTTTTTCACGATGCCATATTTTCTGACGGACTTCGCGATCAGCTCTCAACAAATTATTGGCTAAAGTCAACAACATACCCAGCGCTTGTTCGGCTACGGCATTACAATTCCCTTCGGGAGCGCTTAGCACCGCAACTCCTTTTTCAGCAGCATATTCCTGATCGATGATTTCCATTCCAGATCCAAGCCTACCCACAAATTGAAGCTTTGTTGCTTTGTCCAAAAGAATTCGATCTACCAATATTTTACTGTTTACAATCAACCCGTCATAATCACCAATAATTGCTCTGACCCTATCCAGTGAAATATCAGGTTGGTAATCACAATGAAAACCATCCTCTTCCAAACCTTCGATCAATAAAGGGTGAACGCCATCAGTAATTAGTACTTTATCCATCATTATTAGAGCTTATATTCGAACCGGTAAAGGTAATATTTTAGAATGATTGCAATTCAAATTTAAAAATTAAACCACTTCGCTCTTTCAGGCTATTTAAGAAATGAAGAATATATTTATATTTGGAAGTTAAAATCCATCGAATTTATCATGAAGTACCATTATCTTTTTGTTTTTGCCCAAATCTCTTTCTTAATAAGCGCCTGCCAAACAAATGAAAAAACAGATCAAGTAGAAGTCAAGCCGCTTTTTATAAATTATGAAGTTAGATATTTAGAGCAAGAAAAAGAATTGCGTGCGATGGCGTTTTTCAAAGAAGGAGATTCTCTTGAAGTCGCTGTTCCAAAAGAATTTTCAAATACAACTTTTCAAAGTAATTTAATGGAAAAACAAAATCTAGGCGATAGAGGTACGCGTTACATTCTCAATCGAAAAGGGCAATTCAGTACGAATTTGGATTTTAGTTATACTAATGACGAGGGTCTCCCAGTCAATTATGACCTGAGCATGCCTGAAATTGGTGAGTTTTCGATCAAAGAAGGAAAGCTTCATAAAAATAAAGGCATTACAATAGTTTGGAAAGGAAAGAACCTTGATCCTACTCAAAGTCTGGTATTTATGTTTACCGATAAAAACAATCACGCTCAAAGCAACACAGCCAAAGGGCCAACCAATATTCCTGAGGTTTTCATTCCTTCAAAAAACCTAAAAGAACTCACCCCAGGTAACGGGCAACTTTATTTGGTAAAAAAGCAGATCATCAAAACTCAGGAAGAAAATCAATCGATACTTTCAGTAGTAGAATATTATACATCCTCTCTCGACATTGAAATAGTTGAATAGCAATTTTACTTTTAAAAAATTTAAGCCTTTTATTTCTCAATCGTTTTTTATCTTTGCAGCCAAATTTTCAGCAACACTTAAACTAAAGCGTTTAAATGCCAAAAGATACATCGATCAAATCAGTCCTCATCATCGGAAGTGGACCAATCATCATCGGACAAGCTTGTGAATTTGATTACTCAGGAACCCAGGCTTCCCGTTCTCTAAGAGAAGAAGGAATAGAAGTAACCCTCATCAATTCCAATCCGGCAACCATAATGACCGATCCGGTCACTGCAGACAATATTTATTTACTCCCTTTGACGGTTGAAAGCATCATCAAGATTCTGGAAGAACGACAAATCGATGCCGTATTGCCAACAATGGGTGGACAAACTGCACTTAATCTGGCCATTGAAGCAGGTAGCCAGGGCGTCTGGGAAAAATACAATGTCAAATTGATCGGTGTTGATCTCGATGCGATTGAATTGACAGAAAATCGCGAAGCCTTCAGAAAACTGATGGTTGAAATTGGAATGGGCGTAGCGCCTTCTTTCATAGCCAATTCATTTTTAGAAGGAAAAGAAGCTGCTCAAAAAATCGGCTTCCCTTTAGTGATCCGCCCCTCCTACACGCTTGGGGGAACAGGTGGTGGTTTTGTTCATATTCCCCAGGAATTCGATGAAGCCCTCCGTAGGGGATTAAATGCTTCGCCAACGCATGAGGTTTTAGTAGAAAAAGCAGTTTTAGGCTGGAAAGAATTTGAATTGGAATTGCTGCGGGACAATAACGATAATGTGGTGATCATTTGTACGGTTGAAAACCTCGACCCGATGGGAATCCATACCGGAGATAGTATTACGGTGGCTCCCGCGATGACTCTTTCGGACACCGCTTACCAGCAAATGCGAAATGATGCAATAAAGATGATGCGCTCATTGGGCAACTTCGCCGGAGGTTGTAATGTACAATTTGCACAAGATCCTGAAACGGAGAAATTAATAGCCATTGAAATCAACCCGCGGGTTTCGCGTTCATCAGCTCTCGCCAGTAAAGCTACCGGTTATCCAATCGCTAAGATCGCTGCAAAACTTGCCATCGGCTATAATCTGGATGAACTAAAAAACCAAATCACCAAAACCACTTCAGCGTATTTTGAACCAACACTTGATTATGTCATTGTAAAAATGCCGCGATGGAATTTTGCAAAATTCCACGGAGCAGATCATCGATTGGGCCTTCAGATGAAGTCCGTAGGTGAAGTGATGGCAATTGGCCGAAATTTTCTGGAAGCATTGCAAAAAGCCTGTCAATCACAAGAAAACAACCGGACCGGTTTAGGTGCTGACAAAAAAGAATGGA
Source organism: Saprospiraceae bacterium (assembly GCA_965220465.1). Classification (GTDB taxonomy): domain Bacteria; phylum Bacteroidota; class Bacteroidia; order Chitinophagales; family Saprospiraceae; genus JAHDHW01. Next base: position 129,909 of record CBDCPZ010000022.1, read on the forward strand.
TTCGAACATCTGACATATTGGATCGTTTGGAGCAGGTTAGCGATGATCGGATCTATCGTTTAAAAGATGCTTTGAGGCTGGGGGTTCCTGAAAAAACCGTTTATAAACTGACTTTGATTGATCCTTGGTTTATTAAACAAATAAAAAGGTTGGTCAAAATGGAAGAACGTCTCATGCGCTATAATGTAGCCGAAGACATTCCAAAACAATTTTTTAGAGAGTTGAAAGAAGTAGGATATTCCGACGCTCAAATCGCATGGCTCTTGCGCATCAACGAAAAAGAGGTAACACGCCAAAGGTACAAACTGGATATTCGCCGAACCTACAAGTTGGTTGATACTTGCGCTGCTGAGTTTGAAGCACAAACCCCTTATTATTATTCTACTTTCGACGAAGAAAATGAAAGTTTACCTTCTGACAAAAAGAAAATCATTGTACTGGGCTCTGGACCTAACCGGATTGGACAAGGAATCGAATTTGACTATTGTTGCGTCCACGGCCTTTTAGCCATTAAAGATGCCGGATACGAATCGATCATGATTAATTGTAATCCTGAAACCGTTTCGACGGACTTCGATATGGCTGACAAATTGTACTTCGAGCCAGTCTTTTGGGAACATATTCAAGAAATTATTGAGCTAGAAAAGCCAGAAGGTATTATTGTACAGCTTGGCGGGCAGACTGCATTAAAACTTGCAGAGCAATTTCACAAAAACGGCATTAAAATATTTGGTTCAAGCTATAAAGCTATGGACCTTGCTGAAGACCGCGGTGCTTTTTCTGACCTGCTCAAAGAACTTGAAATTCCATATCCGGAATATGGTGCTGCAAGGGATACCGATGAAGCTCTTGCTATTGCTGGTCGGGTAGAATACCCTGTACTCGTGAGACCTTCTTATGTTTTGGGAGGACAACGCATGCGGATTGTCATCAATGATGAAGAACTCGAGCGCCATGTGCTCAGTATTTTCAAGCACTTGCCCGACAACAAAGTATTAATCGACCAGTTTTTAGAAAGAGCTCAGGAAGCGGAGATAGATGCGATCTGCGATGGCGAAGAAGTTCATATCATGGGAATCATGGAACATATTGAGCCGGCAGGTATCCATTCAGGTGACAGTTCGGCCGTGTTGCCACCGTATAGTCTTTCTCCACAAGTTCTTGCAACGATGGAAGAATATACGAGAAAACTTGCTTTCGCTCTAGAAATTAAAGGCCTTATCAATATTCAATTTGCTATAAAAGGGGAAAAAGTTTATGTAATCGAAGCAAATCCCAGAGCTTCGCGCACAACTCCTTTTATCGCGAAAGCGTATCAGGTTCCTTATTTGAAAATTGCAACACAGGTAATGATTGGAACGCACATGCTCAAAGATTTTAAAATCGAAAAAAAACTGGAAGGATATGCGATAAAAGTTCCTGTATTTTCGTTTGATAAATTTCCAAATGTAGATAAAAACCTTGGACCGGAAATGAAATCCACCGGTGAAGCCATACATTTTATAAAGGACACAAAAGATCCGTATTTCCGGGAGCTTGACCGCAATCGTTCGATGTATTTGACCCGATAGGACATGATTTTTTTTAAAAAATAGAACTCCTAATCCATGAAAACCAAAAAGGATATCGTTGACAATTGGTTGCCTCGTTATACCGGCACAGCATTGGATGAATTCGGTCAATACATTCTTCTTACTAATTTTAGTGACTACGTCAAATTGTTTGCAGAATGGAACGGTGTCCCTGTCAAAGGAGAAGATCGTTCGATGTTATCGGCGACCGCAGGAGAAATTACAATTATCAATTTTGGAATGGGTAGTCCTAATGCTGGTACAATCGTTGACCTTCTTACCGCAGTTCGACCAAAAGCTTGTCTTTTTCTTGGAAAGTGCGGCGGTTTAAAAAGTACAAAAAATAAAGTAGGAGATTTGATTTTGCCCATTGCAGCTATTCGCGGAGAAGGAACTTCCAATGATTATCTTCCTCCTGAAGTTCCTGCCTTACCTTCCTTTGCTCTTCAAAAAGCAATATCAACAACAATACGTGACTATAACAAAGACTACTGGACAGGGACCGTTTATACGACAAACAAACGGGTTTGGGAACATCGCCGCGATTTTAAAAAATATTTAAAGTCGCTTCGTCCAATTGCAATTGACATGGAAACCGCTACTATTTTTATTGCTGCCTTTAAAAACCATATTCCTTCTGGTGCTTTGCTTTTGGTTTCTGATTTGCCAATGGTTCCTGAAGGGGTAAAAACCGAAAATAGCGACAAACTCGTAACAAAACATTTTGTAGAATTACACCTGAAAATTGGAATCGATTCGTTAAAACAACTTATCAACAACTCGCTCACTGTCAAACATCTACGATTTTAAGATTGCACGTTCACTACTACTTTTCCAATCGTTTTTCCGGTTTGAAAAAGTTTCATGGCATCTATCAGATTTTCAAAATCAAATTGGTGTCCAACATGAGGTTTTTCAATATTCAATTGGCTCACTTCCCCTAAAATCTGATGCATCAAATCCACTTGTTCGTACAACCAAATCAGGTTAAATCCTAAAATACCTTTATTCGTTTCAATCATTTTTTGAGGATCGATTTTCGGACGTGTAAAAAACTGATACATCATCTTGAGATAATTTGGCCTGTCCCCCGGCGAAGCGTAACGAGCTGAACCATAAACAACCATACGACCCATCGGAGCCAGAAGAGAATATCCCGCCATGAAAACTTTCCCTCCGATACATTCCATCACGATATTCAAATCACGACCCTCCAAGCTCCCCTTCAATTTTTCTTTAAAATCATCTCCCCGGACGATAACTTTGTCATATCCTTCCTTTTTTAAAAAGTCAACTTTCGAAGCACTGCCAACTGTTCCAATCGTAAAAGCATTATACTTTTTCGCTATTTTATTGGCAAAAAGGCCAACACCCCCAGCGCCGGAATGGATCAACACCGTTTGATCTTTTTGCATATTACCCAAATGGATTAATCCATAATAAGCCGTTAGCAATTGCACTAAAAATCCAGCGCCTGTTGGAAAATCCCAATCTTTCGGCAAGGGAATGACATATCGGTGGTCAATATTCAAATGAGTGGTGTATGCTCCAAATCGTGTAACGCCCATCACCCGATCTCCTATTTTTACATTTTCAACTTTTTTCCCAACTGATGCCACGACTCCGGCGTATTCTAAGCCTGGTATGAATGCTCCTTTTGGAGTGGCGCTGTACAAACCCCAAATCGCGAAGAGATCAGCGAAGTTCAAACCGATCGATCGCACTTCAACCGTAACTTCATTGTCGAGTGGATCGGAAAGTGTCTCCTCGACGATTTTGAGGTTAGTTATATTTCCGGGTTTAAGTCGATAAGATTTTCGTTTTCTCATTTTGTCATTATTTCAATAAGTGCATTCGCTTGTTGGTTTTCCGGATTGATTTTCAAAATACGGTTTAAAAATTTCAAACCTGCCGCTTTATTATTTTTTTGAAAAAGAAGACTTGCTTTGTTCAACAGAGCTTGCTCATAATCTGGATCAAGCGCGATGGCAAAATCATAGTGTATTTCAGCTTCGTCAAATTTCCCTAAAAGCGCTTTTACATATCCAAGATTACATTGAGCAATCTTCCTTTTTGGGTTTTCTTTTAATATAAATTCAAAAGTCTGCATGGCCTGGGGGAGATATTGTAATGCAATGTAGTTCGTTCCCAGTTTTTCCTGAAAATCGAGATTAAAAGGCATAGCTTCTGTTGCTTTTTTATAAAAAATTAAAGCTCTCTCAATATCTCCATTTTTAAAAAAGGCCTCTCCAATTCGATAAGCTGTCCAACCGTCGGAAATTTCAATTTCAAAACTTTCATTGACCATTTTAATAATATTTACATACTCTTCCGACGCGAAATAATAATGGATCAATGTTTTAAATTTTTGATTTTTTGGCAATTCAGAAAGATTGAGATAATATTTTGCAGAGTCCAATATTGCTGGATTTTCAGTGTATTTATCAAACTGGGCAAGGTAACCTTTGGCCATTTCAAGAGGAGAGGCTTTTTCTTTTGTTAAAATTTTCAAGCCCAGAAAACGGGCAATTTCATTTTTTTCAACATCCGAAATTGACTGGCCTCTCAAAGCCGTTGCCTTACTTATAAAATGATCTGTAATGCTTACATGAGGAATATCAATACTCCCTGAACGAGGCATATGACAAGCCACACAATTATTATCTTTTTCGTCGAGTGCTGCCTTTGAAAGCGAACAAAATGTATGGTTGGTTTTCTGATGACAGGAAATACAAGCTTTATTGTAATGATTTTTTTCCGTGATTTCAACACTCAAATGCGGATTGTGGCAAGTCAGGCAAGTTAAATTCTCGGACTCGGTATAGCATTTACTTTCTCTCAAACGGTCTGCCTGTGAAGCCATGATAAAATTTTCATGGGAATTGGAATACCTTGGCAAAAAAACATTAAAAACATCGGAAAGTTTCATTCCTGGTTTGAAATCAAAAAACGTTTTTCCCTCTTCCAAAACAGCAACACCCTGAAGGTGGCAACGCTGACATAGGTCCATCTGAAGATCACGAGAAAGGTCCTTTGGATTCACAATCGTGTAATCAATAAATTCGGAAGTATCTACCAAAATGCCTTTCATTTTTTGCTGAACATGAATTTCTCCGGGACCGTGGCATCGTTCGCATTCAATACCTTTTGGCATCGATTCATATTTGTTGAGCGAACCGCTTACATATTTTGGAAAATGATTGTGGCAGGTAATACATTCCGGTGTTAAAAATCGATCAAAATGTAAATTTTCTTCTTTGAAACCGGGAGCCATGTCCCATTTTTTCTCCTGTGTATAAAAGGTGATAGGAGCCTGAAAAATATAACCGTTCTCTTCAATAATATGAGAGTTGGTGTGTTGGCCGGAGCCGATTATGTAGCTTATTTTTTCTGTTCGCTTATGAGTGGTGTCGCCATTTTCTATCCGGAATTCTGTGATGAACAAAATACTATCCTTAAAAAATGGTTTGTAAAACAGATTTGAATTTTCGTCATAAACCAGGGCGTGTTTTCCATAAGTTGCAAAACTTTTTTCGGAAGTAGCGTGGTCAAATGACCTGCCCATTCCCGTGTGAATAAACGTTTTGTGGATATTGGGATGGCATGTTTTGCAGGTATTCATGCCAATGTAATCAACGGTATCGTTTAGATTTAAATAGGAAAGCGTTGCTTTTTCTGATCTCACGTTTTGGTTGCAGTAAACCAACAAAAATGCAGCAATAAAACAAATGAAGTAAATAAGTTTTCGACTGTCCCGCATCCTCCAAATTTAAGACAGTCTTTCTTAAGTCTTTCAACAAAAAGGTAAAAAAGTCAGGGTTTTATTTTTCAGGATTTATTTTTAAAGTAGTTACTCCATCATTTGAGATTAATATTTCGACCCTTCGATTTTTAGCTTTAAGGGATTCTGATGAATTATCATTGAGCGGAAAATTCCCTCCATATCCCAAGATTTCAAGTCGAGTCTGATCTATTCCTTTTTCAACCAAATAGTTTTTAATCGTTTGGGCTCTATCTTCTGATAAGAGCATGAGCGCTCTTTTATTTCCGACATTGTCTGTGTGGCCAATTATCTGGATGTCTAAATTTCCATTTCTTTTTAATAAACTGTACAATTTATCAAGGGCAGGGTACGATTCCTTCAAAACCACCGCTTCAGATTGTTTAAATTGAATGGCTTCCAATGTAAAGCTAAAACCTGTTTCAATCCGTTTCAAGTCAAGTACCAAATTGTATTCTCCATTTTCAGAAAGGTTGGCTTCATTGAGTGAAATTTCTTTTTGAAAATCAAAATAACCTTCTTTTTCAACAATTATTGTACATTTTTCTCCTTCAGACAAATTGATATTTACCAATCCGTCATATGCTGTTAGGGATTCAGAATAATTCTCTTTTTTAATAATCACCTTTGAATTTAACCGCTCTTTCGTTGATGCGTTATGGATTTGAGTTTTTACCATAAAACCTTTTGGCTTCGCCTTTGTAATTTGCACCCGAAAAATATCGCTGGACCCGTTTCGCTTTGATGTGAAATATAAATAACCGGTTGCTTCATTAAAATATGGATGACTATCATCTGCAGCTGAATTAATCGGAGAGGTAAACTTTTTTGGAGCTGACCAATTCCCCCAGGTATCATCAAGTCTTGTTTGCACATAAATATCACTACCTTTTCGACCTCTGTTTGAACTATAATAAAGCGTTCTCATATCTTCAGAAAGATGCGGAGTTGCCTCCCGAAAGAGAGAATTCACCTCACGGCCTAGATTTCGCGGAGTGGTCCAATTGCCGCTTAAAGTTTTAAAAGAAACATACAAATCGCTTTTTCCATAACTGTCATCTCGTTCCAAAGACATGATCATAACCTGTCCATCCTGGCTCATTGTCACGTTTACATCAGGTCCTGAATTGTGGTAATTATTAATTTCAATAGCCTCCGGAAAAGTCCAGTTGCCATTCTCATCTCTACTGACTTTCGAAAAGCCTTTTCGCATTCCTCCTCCTTCAACAAACTGATTAATAACTATCAAGTCCTGATTAGTAGGATCAATGGTGCTGACACTATTTGGCAATGCATTGTTGAGAGGAAATGCAGGATGTTCGATTTTATCAAATTCGATATTAAGGGACCGAGCTACCCAAATATCCTGGTTATAGGCCGAGTTGACAGGGTCATTTATTTTTTCACCAGCTAATATGGAATAAATCTTAGAAAGGTATTGTTCATAATCACGCCCCTCATAAATATCTGAGATGTTAGTACCTCCTTCAATTAAGGTTTTGTCAAAAACAGGAGACCCAACTCTTGTAAAATAAAGTGTTTGCCCATCAGGACTTACACATGGAGCTATTTCATCATAATGGCGGGTGTTAATTTCTTCGGTTAGCGTTTCAAGAGCTAAATATTTTACATCGATAAGAGGATTACCGGATACATAAAATAATAGGAAGGCTCCGAAAATAAAATTTCGCATTTCCATAATAAGTTAGTCTTTGGTTAAAATTCGTAAAACTCTATTGTGGAGGATAGGGGAAGGGAGGGTTGGTGAATTTGGATAATTCTCTGACAAAAGTAGCGTATTTTGAGGCTTAAATCTATACTCTAAATGGTGTATTTTATTTATACGCTAATAATGTAATATTAGATTCAATAATATATTTAATCTTTCAAATTCCTTTTTTGTCCGGTATCTTCGATTCGAAATGCAATGCTTTTTATTCCGGGAAGAGGGCTAATTCTCATAAATTGTTCGATAGTAAAAATGTGTTTTCCTGGTAAATTAAAAAATGCGCCTTGTTGAATGTTTACGCGTAAATTACACTTTGAGTCACTGCAATCTCCAAACCATTGACCCATTTTATCTGCAAAGTTTATAGAAACCCTTTCTTTGATTCTCTCACCCGATGGAAATTGCGTATGAATCATTATATAAATATTTTGCATCGTATAATCTGTGGTATGCTCGATGTCCAAATAAAGGTTATAAATTTCTAAAGTATCGGTAATGTCAACTTCAAAATTTAATGTGTTTTCGTAAGCCCACTCTTTTTCAGCAATTTCGAAAGTTTCATCATAGATATAGTTTTGGCCACAACTAATTAGGGTAAAAATGCTAAAAACTGAAACTGCCAGAAAAAGGTTTTTCATTAAAAATGAGTTTTAAAAAATTAATTTTCTTTTGTGCAAAATCATACAAAGATGCAAGGTTCGCAGAGATTACAAAAGCTTTTAATAAAAAATGCCACAAAACTTAATAAAAGTATTTGTGGCAAGATATTTTTTAATTTTGACTAGGACGACTAACCAAAATAATCTTTCATTTTATCAAAAAAGCCTTTATCGGATTTACCGGGTTGAGGTTTGAAATTTGGCATTTCTTTCAGCTCTTCCAGTATTTTTCGCTCGCGGTCATTTAATTTTTTAGGCGTCCAAATATTGACGTGAATCAATTGATCACCACGACCATAGCTTTGAATTGCAGGAAGCCCCTTGCCTTTCAATCGAAATATTTTTCCACTTTGAGTACCGGCCGGAACTTTTACTTTTACTTTCCCTCCAATCACCGGAACTTCTGCAGAAGTTCCCAAAGCCGCATCAGCAAAATTGAGGTAGAGATCATAAATAATATTCATCCCTTCCCGTTGCAAAAATTCATGCTTTTTCTCTTCTATATTGATCAACAAGTCACCTGAAGGTCCACCATTCATTCCAGCATTACCTTTACCTCGCATCGACAATTGCATACCATCTTCCGCACCTGCAGGAATTGGAATTTCGAGCGTCTCCTCTCCAATTGTGCGTCCTTCACCGTGACAGGTGTTACATTTTGCAGTGATCGTTTGGCCAGTTCCGCTACAAGAAGGACAAGCAACGGTTGTTTGCATTTGACCAAGGAAAGTGCTTTTGACCTGACGGACATAACCATTCCCACGACAAGTTGAACAGGTTGAAACAGAATTGCTGTCTTTAGCTCCGCTTCCTCGACAAGTCGAACAGGAAACTTGTTTTTTAACTTTTATTTTTTTCGTAACTCCGTTAGCAATTTCATCCAAAGTGAGTGCTACCTTGATCCTGATATTACTTCCCCTCTGTCCCTGCGACCTTCGTCCACTGGAACGGCCGCCACCGAAAAACGACTCAAACGGGCTTCCTCCATCTCCAAATATATCACCAAACTGAGAGAAAATATCTTCCATGGTCATCCCTCCGCTAAAGCCGCCTCTTCCTCCATTACCACCTACAGCAGCATGGCCATAACGATCGTATCGGTCACGTTTCTCCTGATCACTTAAAACTTCATAAGCTTCTGCAGCTTCTTTGAATTTTTCTTCCGCTTTTTTATCATCGGGGTTTTTATCCGGATGATATTTCATTGCGATTTTACGATACTTCTTTTTAATGTCCGAAGCATCAGCATTTTTTTCGACACCCAGTACTTCGTAATAATCTCTTTTTGCCATTCTATTATTCATTGGTGAAAATGGATTTTAAATGATCAAGTATAGTTCAAACAAAACTTAAACGATCAAAATCAATCACAATTAGTTATTTACCGACCACAACTTTAGCGTGCCGAATTATTTTATCTTTTAAAAAATATCCTTTTTCAATAGTATCAATCACTTTTCCAACCATTTTTTTATTAGGTGCTGGAATTTCTGTAATGGCCTCATGCAGTTCGGGGTCAAAATCTTCGCCATCTGATTCCATAGCTATCAAGCCCTTTTGAGTCAGGGAGTTGTTGAGTTTGTTATAAACGAGTAATACGCCTTCATTGTCGAAATGAACATCAGCATTTTTATCTTCTGCATTCTTTTTCGCTCTGTCAAAATCATCTAAAACTGGCAGTAATGCTGACATTGTGTCCTGCGCTGCAGTCTTCATAAGGTCAACTCGCTCCTTAATAGTTCGCTTTTTATAATTGTCAAACTCTGCAAAAAGGCGAAGATATTTGTCTTTCAACTCAGCAACCTGAATATTTAATTCTTTTACTTCCAATTTCAATTTTTCTTCTTTTGTTAGTTTTTTGCTTTTTTCTTTAGACTTTGCTTTAACTTCTTCAGTGTTTTCAGCATTTCCCTGAGTTTGATCGTCTAAAATTGTCGAAGAATCCTCTGCTTTTTCAGCATTCATTTTCGGCGATTTTTCCTTCTTGCTCATTATGTCTTTTATTTTTTTAAACATTAATATTTAAATATTAGAAAATCCAACTAATTCAAAACATCAATTATTCTGCCATTGGCTTTATTAAGTCATTTTGTCAGTTTGCTACCAACCTGTTAGTCAGGAGTTTATCTATTTGCTCAAACGACAGGTTGACGCCCATTATAATTCCATCTTCATTAACGAGGTACGTTGTGGGCAATTCTTTAACACCATATAAATTAGCGATCGGTGAATCAAAAAATCGCAAACTGGTTGCTTTATCCAAAATATGGTAGGACCAATTCAGTCCATCTTTAATAATAGCCCGCTGCCATCGGTCCTCATTGGTTTCAACACCAATACTAACTATTTCAAACCCATCTGCATTTTCGAATTTAGCTTTTCCAAATTTATCATGAAGTGCTTTCAAATGTATGCTTTGCGCTCTGCAAGGGCCACACCAGCTTCCCCAAAAATCAATGAGTATATATTTACCATTTAAATCTGACAATTTGAAAGAACGCTGATCCTTCAACGTTGCACTAAATTCCAGTGCTATTTCTCCATTCACAAATTTTGGTTGCTTATAAAAATATTGTCCGATAATAAAACCTCCGGCAATTATTGTAAAAATCAACCAACTATATTTTTTCAACATTCTGATCTTTTTTAAAAACTGTGCAAATATCACTTTTATATAAGGAATTTCACCATAATAAGTTTGTAAATTGCGCCGATTTAATTTGATTTTAAACCAAGCCACTTTGAGATGTTAACTATTGATCCTGAAAAGACACTAACCAAAGATCTGCATCAATTCCTTTTAGGTTGTGTTGCTCCCAGGCCTATCGCTTTTGCAAGTACAATTGACGAAGAAGGAAATGCCAACCTTGCGCCATATAGTTTTTTTAATTGTTTTAGTTCAAATCCGCCGATATTGGTTTTTTCGTCAAATCGACGAGTAGCAGATAATTCCACAAAGGACACTTTACACAATGTTCGAAAAACAGGGGAAGTTGTTATCAATGTTGTCAACTATAATATTGTCCGTCAAATGGCACTTGCCAGTGTATCTTTTCCTACTGAAATTAGTGAGTTTGAAAAAACAGGACTCACACCGATACCTTCAGATCTCGTAAAACCTTTCCGGGTAAAAGAATCTCCGGCTCACATGGAATGCCGCGTTAAAGATATAATTACCCTTGGCGAACATGGTGGCGCTGGACATCTCATCATTTGTGATGTTTTAAGGATGCATATCGATAAAAATGTAATCGACGAGCGAAACCGGATCGATCCCCACAAAATAGATTTGATGGGCCGAATGGGCCGGGCTTTTTATGTACGAGCAAGTGGGCCGGCTATTCATACCATTGTTCAATCCGTTGAAGAGATCGGCGTTGGTTTTGATCAACTTCCAGAAAGCATTCGAACCAGTCCGATCCTAACAGGTAATAATCTTGGACAATTGGCCGGACTGACATCTTTGCCTGAAAAAGAAGCGGTTCTTCAAATCGTTGATGCTGACGAAAGAGTAAAGCAAATTTTAGAAAAAGATAATTTTCAAGAGCAATTGCACATTTATGCTAAAGAATTGCTAGACGAGCGGGATGATAAGCAGAATGCTATAAAAATTGCCTTGCTTGCAGATTATTTATAACTTCTTTTTTGCTTCTTCCAGTTCTTTTTCGAGCCTTCGCTTATTCCTTTCATTCAGAATATTTCGAATCCAGTTTGGAATGACAATCGTTCCAATTAACAAATAAGCGTAATAGGTAAATAGTCGCCAAATTGATGCAATTATTAGTGCTACCCCATGAATTGGCACATAATCTTTTATAAACCCAAAAAACACCAATTCTGCAAAGCCCGCGGCACCTGGAGTTGGGCTAAATGCCATAATCACAAACATTGTTTCCAATCTGGCATATAAGCGAATTTGTGTAACAAAATCCAAAGGAATGGTGTCTATGAAAGCAATGACAAGGCAATTGAGTAGCAGAAACCGACAAGACCATGCAGTAGCTGTGGATAGAAACCCTCCAATATGGAATTTCCAATTTTGCACTTTCATCTCTTTGGAAGCAGTCATAATATCGTTTCCAAGATCAATTGCCTGATGTCTGTATTTTCTTAAAAACCCAATCCTTGTAAAACCAACGATCAATTTTTTCATGGACAGTGGATTGATAAACATGCCATAAAAAAATAAAGTGCCATAGATAAACATCAGTACATATGCTCCCAAAAAAGTGTAACCCCATCCATCGATGTCATTGAATCCGCTCATACCGGGACGAATAATATCAGGACCAAAAAGGAAAAACAAAATCGGAAGAGTAGAAAGAAAGAAAATAGTATCTAAAATAGCTGTATAAAGAACGATTGTCGTTGTTTTTGCAGTCGATAATTTTTCTTGCGCCAAAACGAATAACGCCACCGCCGATCCTCCTATACTTGTGGGAGAAACTGCAGAGCTAAACTCCCAAATAAAAATCAGTTCTATACATTTTTTCCAACTGAATTCCTTGCCTGAAAGAATTCTCAGGCGTGTAGCATAAGCTAAATGGCGAATGATTAAAAACAAAAATGAAACTCCCACCCAAAACGCTGTATGCCTCGTCCAATTGATATTTACAAAATCTTGAGGATCATACTGCCGCCAAAACAAATAACCAACGACTCCTACTCCAAGTATAATTGGCAGGATAATTCGCGAAATACGAATTGATCGAAGTACTCCACGCTGTTCTTCATCAAAATTATCTTGGATTTCTTTTTTCACCGGCGCTTTAACGTAGATAATGTTTCTGATAACAAGACACCCTTAAAAGGGTTTATAAAAAGAGTGCAAGATAATTAAAATTGATACAAAGAAATATTTAAAATAATTGCGTGTATATTATTATTTTGAGGTCTCAATATGGAAGAAAGATTAAGAAAATGGCGACTTATCCTGGGAAATCAAGCTAATCCGGCTGACGACATTCCACTCGATGGAGAAAATCGTCGGATGGATCAGATTTTAGAAGCACTTTATGATACGGAAAGAAAGGGCGGCCTGGGCAATTCCTCTCCAAATGTAAATACATGGCTTGGAGATATCCGAAAATATTTTCCGAAATCTGTGGTCCAAATTATTCAAAAAGACGCATTGGAGCGCATTGGTTTACAACAAATGCTCCTGGAACCGGAATTGCTCGAATCCGCCGAACCCGATATTAACCTTGCAGCTACCATACTTTCTTTAAACAAAGTAATGCCAGAAAAAACTAAAGCTACAGCAAGACTTGTAGTCCAAAAAGTGGTGGAGGAAATTGAGAAAAAAATTAAAAGCCCCATGCAGGAGGCGATAAATGGTGCATTGAGTCGTGCCATTCGAAATCGTCGTCCAAAGCATAGTGAAATCGACTGGAATCGAACTATTTTAAAAAATTTAAAAACCTATCAACAAGATTTAAACACTATTATTCCTGAACATTTAATCGGTTTTGGAAAAAAAAGCCAGTCTTTGAAAAACGTTATTTTACTGGTTGATCAAAGTGGGTCAATGGCTGCTTCGATGGTTTATGCTGGTATTTTTGGTGCAGTGATGGCTTCTCTTCGTTCACTAAAAACCCACATGGTTGTCTTTGATACAGCAGTTGTTGACCTGACCGAAGAGTTGGACGATCCTGTTGAATTACTTTTTTCTACCCAACTTGGAGGTGGAACAGACATCAACAAAGCATTGATCTATGCTGAAAAACTGATTTCGAATCCCGCAGAAACTATATTGATTCTTATCTCTGATTTGTTCGAAGGAGGCAACGAAAATGAAATGATGAAACGAATAGGATCCATCAAAGCTTCCGGTGTTTCTTTTATCACATTACTTGCGCTCAATGATCAAGGAGCTCCTTCTTTTGATAAATCAAACGCTGGAAAACTGGCTAATTTGGACATTCCTTCATTTGCTTGTACGCCTAATAAATTTCCGGACTTAATTGCTTCAGCAATCAAAAAAGAAAGTATCAATAATTGGATGGCAAGAAATGAAATTGTTGGGAAAGGATGAGTAGCAAACCCGCTAAACCTGGTACGAGGTGCGAGTTGTCAGTTGTTATGAGTTATGAGTTATGAGTTAAAAAAATTCAAGCCTTAACCTCTAACTTTTGACTTTTTACCTCTTGCTTCTTACCTCTTGGTCATTTGCAACTATTCTTCAATAACTGGTGATAAAATCGAATTGCATTTTTATAATCTTCAACTCCCACTCTTTCATCAATCCCATGAATCCGCTTGGTATTTTCTTTTGTCATTTTTAAGGGCATAAAACGATAAATGTTTTTTGAAACTTCAATATAATGACGACTATCTGTTGCTGCTAAAACCAATGTTGGTGCAACAATTATATCAGAAAAAATTTCATGCGCTGTTTTTTCAATAACCCGATACCCAAAAGAATCAGAATCCGAAATTGGAGAAGGCTCACTGCTAAATTGTTCGTCTCCTGCCACAACTTCAACACGATCGTCATTAATCGTACTTTTTACATAATCCATAACCGATTGAATCGTCTCATTCGGTGCAATCCGGAAATTAATTATTGCAGTAGCTTCAGAAGGTAAAACGTTGTCTTTTATACCGCTTTGAAGAATTGTCGGGGCAACGGTTGTGCGAATCAGCGCATTGGTTGTGGATGCTCCCGATAATTGCCAGGTCAGCAAGCCTTCCGTCAGCCACCTGTTTGCAAATACAGTTTTCATCGGGAAACTCATTTCTGGGCCAGCATAATTAAACAGCGATTCAATCGGTCCTTCAATTTTTGATGGAAAAGGATTGTTTTGCAATTTTAAAATTGCCTTGCTCAGGATTCCGATAGTAGTTTCAGCAGGTGGCATGGAGGAGTGTCCGCCACTTGAAAGGCGCGCTGTCAATTTGAGTGTTGTGTACCCTTTTTCGGCAGTACCGATCAAAGCAACAGGTTTTGACAATCCCGGCAAAGCGTTTTCAATTAAAACCATCCCTTCATCCAAAACATACTCAAAGTTTAATCCTTGCTGTTCAAACATTCGCGCGATCGCTTTGGCTCCGTTAAATCCACTAATTTCTTCATCGTGTCCACATGCCAGATAAACGGTTCGCTCAGGTTGGTAATCCTCTTTTAATAGTAATTCAATCGCTTCAAGAATTCCTAAAATACTCACTTTGTCATCCAAAGTCCCTCTGCCCCAAATGAACCCATCTCTTACCAAACCGCTGTAAGGAGGATGCGTCCAGGTTTTCCAGCTTTCTTCTTCAACGGGGACCACATCGATATGCCCCAACAACAAAATCGGGTCTAACCGAGGATTCTTTCCTGGCCATTTGTACACAATACTGAAATCGTTTACAATGCCTTTTTCAAGTAAAGAATCAACCAACAAAAAATTGGAATCGAGATAGTTCTGAAAAGCTAAAAAAGCTGCTGTATCAATGTGATCTTCGTAAGAAGTTGTGGTGATCTGAATCACTTCTGAAAGATGTTTAACCACATCATCACTAATAGGAATGGCTTCTATTGTAGGAATGCTAATCTGTCTTGAATTGTAGGAAATAGTTTTAAAAACCATTATTCCAATAATTACAAGCAGCGTAAAAAAAAGTATTCTACGAATCAGCCATTTCAATCTTTTCATATTCAAAATCGGATTTCTGGTGAATTCTTCAGTTAACGAAAAAAGAAGTTTATAGTTTTGCCTTCTTTAAACGGGTTATTCTCATTTTTGTGAAAAATACTAAATTTTTAAACTTACAACATGCGGATTGTTGGATTTACTTTTATAAAAAATGCGATAAAATACGATTATCCGATCGTGGAAGCCATCCTCTCTATTTTACCGCTTTGTGATGAAGTAGTTGTATCCGTTGGGAAGTCTGAAGATCATACCTTGGAACTTGTTTCATCAATCGATCCGAAAAAAGTAAGGGTTGTTGAAACAGTCTGGGAGGAAAACCTCAGAGAAGGCGGTGCGGTACTCGCTGAAGAAACCAATAAAGCATTTGATGCCATCGGAGATGATGCAGATTGGTGTTTTTATATTCAAGGTGATGAAATTTTGCATGAGCAATATCATGATGCTGTAAAAAAGGGAATGCTCCAATACAAAGACGAAGAAAGGGTAGAGGGTCTACTTTTTAAATACAAACATTTCTACGGCTCTTACGACTATATTGGAAATTCCAGAAATTGGTATCGTCATGAAGTTCGGATCATCAGAAATGATAAAAATATCCGGTCTTATAAAGATGCACAAGGATTTCGAAAGAATGGTAAAAAACTGAATGTCAAATCTTTAGACGGCTACATTTACCATTATGGCTGGGTAAAACATCCTCAGCAGCAACAATTAAAACAGCAAAATTTCAACAAACTCTGGCATAGCGATCAGTGGATTAGCCAGCATGTTTCTGATGTGGAAGAGTTTGATTATTCGCAAATTGATTCGCTGGAATTATTCAAAGGAACACATCCAAAAGTTATCCAGGAACGGATCAAACAAACGAATTGGAACTTTTCATTCGACCCAACGAAACTTAAATTATCTGCAAAAGAAAAATTTTCGCGAATAGTGGAAAAGTGGACCGGTTATCGAATCGGCGAGTATAAAAATTATAAACTGCTCCGTTAGGTTATATTTAAATCTCTTTTTTCAGAATATTGAGCAGATATTCACCATAACCACTTTTGATATATTTGTTGCCAAGGTATTCGAGTTGAGTGTCGTTTATAAAACCCATTTCATGCGCGATTTCTTCGATACAGCCAATTTTAAGCCCTTGCCGATCTTCGATGACTTCTATAAATTGTCCCGCCTGTATTAATGATTTATGGGTTCCCGTATCCAGCCACGCAACTCCACGACCTAAGACGCCAACTTTGAGCTTTCCCTGGGAGAGGTAATATTTGTTGACGTCGGTGATTTCATACTCTCCTCTTGCACTTGGCTTTAAATTTTTCGCCACTTCGACCACACTATTATCATAAAAATATAAACCAGGTACAGCGTAGTTAGATTTCGGTTTCGTTGGTTTTTCTTCAATACTGATTGCATGGAAATCCTCATCAAATTCTACAACGCCATATCGTTCGGGATCAGCGACCCGATAGGCAAAGACAACGCCACCATCAGGATTTGCGCTTTCTTGTAAAAGTTCTTTTAAACCATTCCCATAAAAAATATTATCTCCTAAAATCAAAGCCACACTATCGTCGCCGATAAACTCTTCCCCTAAAACAAAAGCCTGCGCAAGGCCATTGGGTTCATATTGGGCTTTATAAGAAAAATTGCATCCTATTTCGCTTCCGCTTCCAAGCAATTTCTTAAAGTGGGGAAGATCATCTGGAGTAGAAATAATCATAATTTCCCGAATCCCGGCAGACATTAAAGTGGAGAGCGGATAATAAATCATTGGTTTGTCATAAACAGGCATAAGCTGTTTGCTCACGGCTAAAGTCAAAGGGTAAAGTCTAGTGCCGAGTCCGCCGGCTAAGATAATTCCTTTCATAAAAGAGGTAAAATTAGAAGGATTTTTGGTTATGTAGTTTTTAAAAAATCAAGCCGAATCCATTTCCTGGAAAATCCGTTTGATCCGCAAAATAAGTTCATTGGGTTTGAATGGCTTTGCAATAAAATCCGTAGCACCCATTCGAAAAGCTTCGAGGACAACATCTTCATGCTCCAATGCAGAGATTACGATAATGGGTAATGCATTGCGCATATCTTTTCTGACAAATTCGATCAACTCAAGGCCGGTTACAAAAGGCATCAGAATGTCCGCCACAACCAAATCAGGCTTTTCAACCTTTATTTTTTCTAAGGCTATCTTACCATTTTCGGCAATCAATACTTCAAAGCCTTGCTTGCGGAGTCGAAACTCCAAGGCAGTTAACATGATTTCTTCATCTTCGCAAATCAGAATTTTCATATAAATATCCTAAAGGCTTAACAAAAAGCAGAAATACGAATCGTATCACTCTGTGACGTACAAGCGCATAAAGATATAAAGATAAATTGAAATGTTAAGGTGAGACTAAATCAACCCTATACTAATTTTTGATAGGCAGGAGAAAACCATTCTAATATAATGTATTTACGCCGCTAAAATGCAGCAAATAACTTAATCGCCTGAAGCTTTTAGTATTATTTTAAAATGTCTTAAAACAATTTCAAGCTTAAACTAACTACCTAAAGGATTAAAGATTAGAGAGTTCTTGCTGTAACTCCTCTATAGCCATTGGATATAATTTTTCAAGTACAATGACTAAGTCTTCTAACGAACCCGATGAAGGTTCGGACTTTGCAAGTATCTCAATTTGTTGGTTGGCATCAGTCATTTCTTCATTACCAACAAATGCCAAAGTAGATTTCATCTTATGGCTAACAGAACTGAGTGTCTCCCAATCCTTATGTTGTAACAATTCTGTCATTTTCTTAACTTCCTGTGGAAGTTCTTCTAACAACATTTCCAACATAATTTGTTTCATGGAATCGTCACCGTCTGACATCATATCCATATAATCAAGATTGATGTATTTATAAATTTTCACATTCATGGGTCAAAGTTGAGAATAATGAGTAATTTTTTCGAATAATTGTTGAGGTTCAAAAGGTTTCAACACAAAATCATCCATTCCATATTCCTTAAATTTGTTGTCTTTTGCAATATGTGCATGAGCAGTCATTGCAAGGATTGGAATTTTTGCAATTTCGGGAGGCATTTCATTGCGAATATAATTGGTTGTTTCGTATCCATCTAAAATGGGCATTTGAATGTCCATCAAAATGATATCGAAATCCTTCTTTTCATTTAAAATATCAATCGCTTCCTGTCCATTATTAGCAATGGTGATTTTAATATTTTCCCATTGCTTTTCCAATGTTTTACGAGCCACGAGCTGGTTCATTTTGTGGTCCTCAACGAGCAATAAATTAATTGCTAAATCAGCATTTATTTTACTGGTAGGAACAGAAGGGTTTGAAGATTGATCAATATTTGAAATTTGACCTTTTCTAAAAACCATATCGAAAAAGAACAAGGATCCTTTCCCCAGTTTGCTTTGTGCTCCTATCCTTCCACCCTGCTGAGTAACCAAGTTTTTTGCAATGGAAAGCCCTAATCCGGTTCCTTCATACAAGCGCTCTTTTTGGCGAATTCTGGTAAATGTTTCGAATATTGCTTCCAGTTTATCATCTGGTATTCCTATCCCACTATCTTCCACTTCAAATCTTAAATGGATATTTTCCCTCTTTTCCGATAGTTTTTTTACAGTTACTTTAACAAAACCGGTATCTGTAAATTTTACTGCATTTCCGACCAGATTATAAAGGATTTGATTCAATCGGAGTTTATCTCCTATGATATATTTCGGAACGTCGGGCTCAATATTAAGCTTAAATCCGAGGTCTTTTTCGTTAATTTTGTATTGCATCACATTGACCATATTGGACAATACCTGATATAAGTCAAAGTTTTTATCTTCAAATACTATCTTTCCGTTTTGAAGGGTTGATATTTCTAAAATATCGTTAATTATGCCAAGCAAAATCTCAGAAGATTGTTTGACAGAACTAATGTAATTGTCTTGCTCTTCATTAAGGTCAGTTTGAATCAGAAGATTGCTCATACCCAAAATAGCATTCATTGGGGTACGCATTTCATGACTGATACTAGCAATAAATTGTTCTTTCATTTTAGACGATTGCCTCGCCAGGTCACGCGCTTTACGCATTTCTTCCGCTTGCTTGCTTTCTGTGATATCCCTTATTATGGCATTGTATCCTACAAAATCTTCTGCCTCTAATATCGTGGCAGTAATAATACAGTATCTTCTTTTTCCATTTTTACAAACCACTTCCAATTCATAGTCTTTAACCGCTTCTTTCGATTTTACTAATTTTAAAAATGATTCTATTGCATCAGACGGTTCATATAATGTATGAATATCTTCGAGTGCTTTCAGTTCGTCATGATTAAAACCAAATAATACAGTCGTGGCTTCATTGAAATCAAGTAACCGTCCATCTAATGTACAGATGTAAATGGCATCTTTTGATTTATTAAAAACATCCTGATAACGTTCCTGGCTTTTGACAAGCTCTTGTTCGGCAAGTTTCCTTTCTGTAATATCCTGAATGATTCCATTTAAGGCTAACTTACTATCTGCGGTTGTATTAATCCTGCATTGAATATAAACGTAACGTGTATCACCATTACAAAGCTGGATTTTGATGTCTTTCTTAACCGTTAGTTCAGCAATTGTTTCAGAATGAATTTCATCGAATATTTTAAATGCCGGCTCTATAACTTTGAGTTCATCTATAAAAGAAGAGCTTTTTTGAATATTTTGCCCAAAGATTTTATATACTTCATCAGAGGCCGAAAATTCTTTGGTATCAGGAATATATTCCCAATTACCGATATGAGATAGTCGCTGTGTTTCTTCCAATCTTTTTAAAACACTACTTCTTTCGATAGAATAACGAAGCGATTTTGCAAGCAAATCAGCATCGAATGCTCCTTTTATTAAAAAATCCTGAGCTCCGGCTTTTACCGCTTTCACCCCTAAATTTTTATCAGAAAGACCTGTCAATACAATGACGTTGTTGTCGGGAAAACGTTCGAGAAGTTGTTCTAAAGTGTCAAACCCACGGCTATCCGGAAGGGTTAAATCTAAAAGAATTGCAGCAAAATTGTCATCTCCTTCAAGAGCAGCAATACCATCAGCCAAAGTCGCTTTGTTCGTGATTTTACAATTAAGCAAATCAGACTCTGCTAAAAGTAATTCTACCAGACGAGCATCACCAGGATTGTCCTCAATAAGTAAAATCTTATTGTGGCTTTCGAAATTTGAAATTTCTTCATACATAGTGGATTCCTCATTACCAAAGTCACGAGATGTCTGATCACTATCCTCAATTAAATAATTATGCTCCAAAATAGACGGTTTTTACAAAATAATATATTCTCCAAATTAATGCCAATTTGGGCTGGTATTATTATGAGTATCTAGGTATAAAAACAAAAGTTGCACCACTTTTGCCAACAACAAATAGACATAAAAACGCGGCGGGGTCTTTATAGACCGATTTAAATTCATCGATCTTTTCAGTTAAGACAATTTGTTTTGCAACAAATTCTTCCAAAGAAGACGCATTCACAGACCAATTACCATCGATCTCTTCAGTATTAAGTGGAATGCCTACTTCTATTGAATCACGGTGTAAAACAAAAACCGGATAGGAGGAAACATCTTGTTCCATGATTGTATCGGCAACACTGCCAAGTAGTTGCTTATAAGGTTTTAACTCTTCTTCTTGAATGATTAAATCTTTTTCTTTCTGCATGAGAATTATTAAATCTTTTTAACACCCTTTACTTTCACACAACAAATATCCGCAAATTTTGAAAAATTACTTCTTGAGAGGCTATTTTTTCGATAATTCCAACCAATTCAGCCAGTTTTGAACACCTTTCTTTGGTTTTAGTTGGAGTAATGCAACCGTTTCAACGTGATGGGTATGAGGAAACATATCAACCGGCTGTAGTTTGACAATCTCATATTTTTCTGAAAGTAACCTTAAATCCCTTGCCTGAGTTGCCGGATTACAACTTACATAAACAATCTTTGGCGATTCCAGGAGCAATAATAATTTTACAACGTCTTCGTGCATTCCCGCTCGAGGAGGGTCGGTAATCACCAAATCCGGTTTTCCATGTTTTTTGGAAAACTTTGGAGAAAGGATATTTTTTACATCTCCTGCATAGAAAATGGTGTTCTCAAATCCATTCAGTTTTGAATTTTCTCTGGCATCTTCAATTGCGGAACCTACCTCTTCAATTCCAACGATCTGTTTACAATATTTGGCAATATATAAAGCAATACTTCCAATGCCTGTGTACAAATCATACACATTTTCTTCTCCTGTCAACCCGGCAAATTCGACCACTTTGTCAAAAAGTCGAACGGCTTGTTTGGTATTCGTTTGAAAAAAAGATTTTGGACCAATCCTGAATTTGACATCCCCTAGTTTTTCTTCTATAAAACCTTTCCCGTGATAAGTCTGAATATCCAGATCTAAAATAAAATCATTTTCCTTCGAATTAATACAATAATGTAAAGAGGTAAGCTGAGGAAATCGCTCTAAAATTGTATCAAGAAAACTTGTCCTTTTTTGTTCGTTTTCCTGATAAAAACTCACGATCAACATGATTTCATTCATCGTGGTTATTCGTAAGAGAAGGTGACGAAGAAATCCTTCCTTCGCGTTTAAATCAAGAAAATCCAAATCTAATTCAAGGCCGATATCCCGGATTGCATTTCGTAATTCATTGGATGGATCAGGCTGCAAATAACAATGCTCAATTTCTACGATTTTATCAAAAGCACGTGGCCGGTGAAATCCGAGAACATTTTTGTAATTGGAAGTTCCTTTGGCAATTTCTTCTTTTGTTAACCATTTTTTATTGGAAAAAGTAAACTCCATCTTGTTTCGATAATATTGGGTTTCAATTGCTGGAACGATCGGTAAAATTTCTTCAATCTGGATTTTCCCAATTCTTTTCATCGCGTTTTCAACGACAATTTGTTTGTGTTCCAATTGAGTTTCATAGGCCAGGTTTTGCCATTTACAGCCACCACAAACGCCAAAGTGTTGACAAAAAGCTTTTTGCCTATTTTCAGAATATTTATGAAAATGATGCGGAATTCCTTCTTTGAATCCTTTTCTGTCTTTTAAAACCAGAACATCCACAATATCGCCGGGAACCACATTTTCGACAAAAATCACTTGTCCGTTTTCAGCCCTTCCAACAGCGCGGCCTCTATCCGCAATACCGGTGATTTCAACTTTTTGAACTACTGTTTTCGTTCTTTTTTGCATTTTAAGTAGTTTGACGGAATTATCGATAAGCGGTTTTTTATCGGGTCAATACAATATAATCTCTTATCAATGTTTTCAGAAAAGCGATTTTATCTTTCGGTGTTTCAGTAATGTCCAGTTGCCGAACTAGATTTTGTACCAGCTCATTGACCACCTCCTGATGGGCTCTGTTTCGATATTTACGATACCTCGAAATGATTGTTTTAATTAATAACATATCTTTTTCATTAAGGCGACGTACTTCCGGATAAGTGGGTTCATAATCCTCTATTGTATTGATTTTCAAAATATCTTCCAATCGAAACCTAAGATTAAATTTTATTCGAATAACGGTTGTATTTGCAGTCATATCACCAAGACGTTGATTTTTATTAGATGAGCTTATCATCAATGCAGCCAAAATACCTAATGACATAACAGAATCAATGATGTGAAATACAGCACGTAACAGGTAATCGCTCAAGTTAGGTTCTTTTCCATCAAGCCGAACCACTTTGATGCCCATTGCTTTCTTCCCCCATGATTGCCCATCAGCCAGTATTTCAGAAAAAAGCTGATAAAAAATAAAAAATCCAATCAACATCAAACTTCCCAGCGCAGGGTTCTCAAAAAAAAGGTCTCCAATCGTATTTGCAAGGATCATCACCAAAACAAAGTAGAATGATCCCACAATTAATCCATCAATAAAAATGGAAAAAAATCGTTCACGAAGGGAAGCTAATTCATATTCTATCGTTACATTTTGGGTAGTTCTGATCTCAATTGTCTGCATCAATTTCTGAATTTGTTTATGGTCTTAATTATTTGTTTGTTTTTAAACAAAAAATTTAATAACATGTGGTCTTTCAACACCATGCCTAAAGGATTTTTATTGAAAAAATAGAGCTTCATGCGCGAAACAGGATTTATAAAGCAAAATAAAGAAAAGTGGAAAGAATTTGAGAAAACTTTGAACCACAAAGATAGTGACCCTGACAAATTAAACAATCTTTTTATCCAGATAACGGACGACCTTTCCTATTCTCGCACTTTTTATCCCAACAGATCTGTTCGGGTTTATCTGAATAACCTTGCACAACAGATATTTCATAGTATTTATAAAAACAGAAAAACGCAGTGGAACAGACTGATCTATTTTTGGACAGACGAGTTGCCCCACCTCGTTTATAACTCAAAAAAAGAATTTCAGTTTTCCCTGTTTATATTTTTCTTGTCATTTGCAATTGGTGCAGTTTCGAGTGCGATGGATCCGGATTTCCCACGTGTCATTTTAGGCGATACTTATGTTGATATGACCATTGAAAATATTGAATCGGGCGACCCGATGGCCGTTTACAAACAACGCGGTGAGTTTGGAATGTCATTAGGAATTACGGCCAATAATCTTTTTGTTGCTTTTTTTACTTTTGTTTTAGGTGTTTTCTTTGGAATAGGCTCTGGAGCAATCCTGGTAAATAACGGCGTGATGGTTGGTGCGTTTCAGTATTTTTTTATTGATAAAGGGTTATTTTGGGAATCTTTTCTTACCATTTGGACGCACGGAACACTTGAGATATCTGCCATTATTATTGCAGGAGCTGCAGGACTGACAATGGGGCGAGGGCTTGTTTTTCCTGGAACCCTAACCCGACTTCAGGCATTTCAAATATCTGCAAGAAGAGGACTTAAATTGATGTTGGGTATTGCTCCAATAATCATTCTCGCAGGTTTTATTGAAGGATATCTTACCCGATATACGGAAACGCCGGATTTTATTCGGGCAATATTTATCCTTGTTTGTTTGTTTTTTGTGATCGGCTACTTTGTAATATTCCCTGTTTTAAAAGCTCGAAAAGGGTTTAAAAAGAAAATCAAAGATACGAAGCTGCCTCCCGATGCCTTACAAAAAATTGATTTCGATAGAATTAATAATTCCAGTGAAATATTTTCAACTACGTTTATCTTCTTTAAAAAATACCTTCGCCAAATTGGGTTGACAGCCATAGCAGCTGGATTACTGTTTTGTCTTGCAACATTTTCAACTTTTAATGGCGAAAACATTAAACTGTTTTCGCATCTTGATGTTATCTTTGGAGGGCTAGGGATGATTGGGCAATATTTTATTCATGAAAGTATCCCTTTATTACCCATCTTCAATATTTTCATATTTTCTTTAGTCGCGTATATCCCGATTACTTTAATTGTAAACGAAGCTGATCCTGAAAGTGAAAATGAAAAATGGCATTTTCATGTTTTCAACTATTTAAAAATCTTGGTGCCAATATCCCTTTTTCAATTTATCATGATGACGGACAGTTGGTACACTTTTTTTCTGACTTACTTTATCCTGCCTGTGCTGTTATTATGGGTTTATGTTATTGTTTGGGAAAGGAGTGGAATCTTTCAAAGTCTTGGTCGCGCCTTTTCTCTGGTAAGCAATAACTTTGGGAGAATAATTAGCTTGTTTTTTATTTACTATTTAACCGGAATTCTTTTTTACACGTTTATAGATACTGGTCTTCTCTGGTTTTATTTTGATGTGATTGGTTGGAATTTTTCTTTGGACAAAGAAGCAATGGATCAATTTCTGTCAGTATTGTTGGCATTCACTTCGATTTTTTTTATAAGTCTTATTTTTAGCATGATGGTGATCGGCCAAAGTTTGCAATATTTCACCTTGTTGGAGATTGAAGAAGCACCGGGTTTAAAAGAAAAAATTAAATATATTGGTGGTAGCAAACATATTCAAGGGATGGAAGCGGAAGGTTGATTGGTGGATTGTGGGTTGAGTTGTTTTCTCGCCACTGACTCCTCGCTACTTGTTCGTGGTTCGTGGTTCGTGGTTCGTGGTTCGTGGTTCGTGGTTCGTGGTTCGTGGTTCGTGGTTCGTGGTTCGTGGTTCGTGGTTCGTGGTTCGTGGTTCGTGGTTCGTGGTTTATTCAAAAAATAGAAGGTCTGGTGTTTAAAATTTTTAAATGAATATATCTTTAAAATATTGCCTTTCGTTTCTTGTTATAATTGCGTTTATCAATGCAAATGCGCAGGAGGCCAGCCCTACGAAGGAATATTTAAACTCTCCATTAGAGGAAAGAAAGTTTGATGAAAATAAGTGGGAAGAGCTCATCAAAGATTTTGACTATTCACAGCAAAACTTTGAAGACTATGATGAAGAATTTGACTCCTTGCAAACCAATCCAAATGCGAATAATCAACAGTCTCCATCAAGTGGTTCCAGCGGATTGAATTCTGCTTTTTGGGCGGGCTTTTTTCAAATATTATTTATTATTATTGTTGGCCTTGTGATCGTCGCCTTGTTAGTAAATATGTTGGGAGCCGGTGATATTTTTGGCCCAAAAAGTCGAAAATTTTCAACTTCTTCCACCAGTTTTTCAATAGAAAAAATTGAAGCCAATTTTCATGAAACTGACTTGGAGAAATTCATCCGCGAAGCGGTGGCAAATAAAGAATATGCTTTAGCGGTAAGGCTTTATTATCTGGCTATCATTAAAGAATTGTCGCTTTCAAAAATGATAAGATGGAAACGAGATAAAACAAATCGAAACTATCTTAGCGAAATTCGTTCAACGAACCTGTTTACCCCTTTTAGAGAAGTAACCCGAATTTTTGAACACGTATGGTATGGTGAAGAAAAGCTTGATGAGCAAGAATATCTTGAGATCAAGCCTAAGTTTGAACAACTTATAAAAGCAACACAGACTAAGGCTTCTGCTATTGAAATTGATTAAAGATTATTAATGACTGACAAACGTCCATTTATTATATTCGGCATCGCAGCATTATTACTACTTACTATTTTTATTGTATTTAGAAGTAAAAATGACAGGTATAGCTGGGATGAAAATTATAAGGAAACCAACAAGTCTCCTTATGGCACTTTTGTCGTTTATAACTTACTAAAAGATTACTTTCCTAATCACGATTTATTAGATATAACCAATAGTATTTTTGACGACTTATTGCCCGAAAATGCTGAGAACGCTGGCTCAACAGCCAATTATGTTTTCATCGGAGAAGGGATGTACATGGATACTTCAGATGTCGATCAATTGCTCGCATTTGTTGCAGCAGGAAACAATGCTTTTATTTCAAGCAAATCTATTCCCTACGACTTGATGTATTATGTTTACACTGACGAATGTAATAATAACTATTGGGATGATTATGTCAATCAAGAAGACACCCTCGTTTCATTGAATTTAATCCATGAAAATCTAAAAGATCAATATGGTTTTGAATACAAATTTCTTTACCGCAGTAAAACCCATCCTTATCGCTGGCAATACATCGATAGCATGTATTTTTGTGAGGAAGAAAACAGTTTTGTTGAGTTAGGGAATATCAATGGCCAATTTGTTAATTTTGCAAAAATGAATTATGGGAAAGGTGCATTTTATTTACATACTACTCCAATAACTTTTTCAAATATTCAACTGCTTAATAAGCAAGGATTGAGCTATGCAAATAAAATATTCTCACATCTGAGCGCTGGCCCGATTTATTGGGATGAGCATAGCCGTGTTGATGAAGATATAAGCCGCCGAAGAAACCAAATGGCTTCTTATAGTCCGAATAGTAAGCTTAGTAATGAGGGACCTCTTTCTTATATTTTAAAGCAACCATCTTTGGCCTGGGCATGGTATCTTGCATTAGCAACGGGATTGCTTTATCTTCTGTTTCGTGCAAAACGAAAACAAAGAATTATCCCTGTCATGGATATAAATTCCAACACTTCGCTTGAATTTATTTCTACCATCGGAAGGCTCTATTTTTTACAAAATGATCACAAAAAGTTGTGTTTACAGAAAATGAAACTTTTTCTTTCTTATGTTAGAGAACGTTATAATATTCCAACCAAGCAAATTGATGAGTCTTTTATTAATAGCTTAAGTTTGCGTTCTGAAGTACCTGAAAAAGTGATTAACAAAATCGTATTGATGTTCAACAACATTAAAAATAGCGGTTTCGTTTCTGAAAAAACAATGATCGATTACCATCTTGAAATGGATAAATTTTATAAAAACAGGAAATAAAAATCATTAAGAACCGGTCATATAACTAATTACCGATTTCAGAAAATTAGAGAAGAAATAAACGATTAATCATGAATTTTTTCGAGCTAAATTTCTGAATTAAAAGAGGGAGCTTAATTTTTGACCATTACTAAATTAACTTATATGAGTGTTGACGAAATTAATGAAAACGATAAGCCGGAGGAAGAAAAGCTTAGCCCCGAAGAAGAAGAAATTCAGGTGCCACCACAATCCGTTTTGAATCAACCAAAAGAAAGTGTTTGGCAACAAACCAAACTTGATCTCAACAAAGTAAGTGGCGCTGCGGATAAAATAAAAAACGAGCTCAACAAGGTAATTATCGGTCAGGAAGAAACTATGGACCTGCTTTTGGCGGCATTATTTGTCGGCGGCCATGTTCTTGTTGAAGGAGTGCCAGGTATCGCAAAAACACTGACTGCAAACCTTATGGCTCAAACCATCAGTGTTGATTTTTCAAGGATACAATTTACGCCTGATTTAATGCCTACTGATGTAATCGGAACCACCGTTTACAATCTCAAAACTTCTGAATTCACTTTTAATCGCGGACCCATTTTTTCGAATATCGTTTTGATCGATGAAATCAATAGAGCTCCTGCAAAAACACAATCTGCTCTTTTTGAGGTGATGGAAGAACTGCAGGTGACCATCGATGGAGATACTCATCTTATGGAATTTCCATTCTTTGTCATCGCTACCCAAAACCCAATAGAGCAGGAAGGAACTTACAAATTACCAGAAGCACAACTTGATCGTTTTTTGTTCAAAATAAATATGCAATATCCCAGTCTTGAAGAAGAAAAACAGATATTGCGGCATTTTAAAAATGATTTTAAAATTAAAGTTCGACAAGAGGTCGAGGCTGTTTTTTCGGCTTACGAGCTAAAAGAGTGTCAGCACCTGATTGAGCAGGTTTTTATCAAAGAAGAATTACTCGATTACATTGCAGCGATTATTCACAACACCCGAAATAATGGAGATTTGTTCCTCGGAGCTTCACCACGTGCTTCACTGGCGATCATGAAATCATCCAAAGCAATTGCAGCAATGCAAGGCCGCGATTTTGTTACGCCGGATGATATTCAATACGTCACTTATCCGGTTTTAAATCACCGGATTATTCTCACTCCGGAGCGGGAAATGGAAGGATACGATGCTCGTGAAGTGGTCAATGATATTATTAAAAAGATTGAAGTGCCACGATAATAAAATATCGCCTTTTGATTAAGCTATTAAAAAATATTTATCTTACGAATCGGTTCTTCATTTTGTTTGGAGGAATCATCACCTGCTTTGTGATCAGTTTTCCATTCGGCTTTCTATTTCCTGTGGCACAAACGCTTTTCGTTTTGGGTTGTGTTTTGGTTGTCATAGATGTTTTTTTATTATTCAATCGTTCTGTAATAATAAAATGCAGAAGGAGGCTTCCAAAACTATTTTCACTCGGAGATCCGAACGCAGTGAAATTGGAACTCCACAATCAATCCAACCAACAACTAAAACTAAGAATAATTGACGAGCTTCCTTTTCAGTTTCAAAAAAGAGATTTTACTATTTCAATCTCAATAAAATCTGACGAGCAAAAAACCATTCGATACGAATTGACACCGGTTGAACGTGGAGAATACGAATTTGGAAAGGTTAATTTATTTTTATCTTCTTTCCTTTGTTTGGTAGAACGTCGTTACCAGCATGACTATCCGATGATCGTTGCGGTTTATCCTTCCATCATTCAAATGAAAAATTTTGAACTGCGCGCTTTTGATCGCATTTCACATCAAAAAGGGATTAAAAAAATTCGCCGATTGGGCCATAGCTATGAATTTGAGCAAATCAAAAACTACGTTCGCGGTGATGATTATCGCAGTGTCAACTGGAAAGCAAGTAGTCGTCGTGCGCAACTAATGGTCAATCAATATGAAGACGAACGCGCGCAACAGGTTTACAACATAATCGATAAAAGCCGATCCATGAAAATGCCTTTTAACGGTTTAAGTTTAATGGATTATGCGATCAACACGAGCCTCGTAATTTCAAATATAGCTTTGCAAAAACATGACCGTGCCGGACTGATCACCTTTTCAGACAAAATAGGAACTACACTTAAAGCCGAAAAAAAAGTTAATCAGCTAAACAAGATTTTAACGGCTCTATACAAAGAAAAGGAACGTCCGCTCGAAGCGAATTATGAGCTACTTTACCACGCTTCGCGAAAGCTGATTAAAGGAAGAAGTTTGTTGTTGCTTTACACCAATTTCGAAAGTTCTTATGCTTTGGAACGTGTCTTGCCGATCTTGCGTCGTATCAACAATATTCATCTATTGGTTGTCGTGTTTTTTGAAAATACGGAAATCAAAGCTTTTGCAAGGGAAGAAGTGACCACTACAGAAGATATTTATTATCAAACCGTTGCTCAAAAGTTCATTGCTGAAAAAGTACAAATGGTTCAAAAACTTCGTCAATATGGAATTCAGGCGATCTTGACCAAACCAGAAGAGCTTTCCATTAATTCCATTAATAAATATTTAGAATTGAAATCACGAGGACTGATTTAGATTTAAATGTTATTGACCAATGCATTGCAGATCACCCTTTTCAAAGTATTGTTTAAAACATATTTTAATGAGACTGTTAAAAACACTTCGCTTTATATTGCTCTTTTTTCCTTTTGCTATTTGTAGCCAAACCGTTCAGGAAAATCTGCAATATATCAATAATCAATTTGAGCAATTCAACAAATATCAAACTTCCTTTGATGTAGATGAAGTTTCCAAAAAAATTATCTGTCGTGATAAATTTGGAATGTATTCCGCCTATTTAAAAGACATTAAAATAAAAAAAGATGAATCGGAAGCCAGTCTTGAAATCTTTTGCATCGATGAATCGAAATGTATTTCATCGTTAAAAAAAGACGGACGCAAAGGATCTGATTTTTCAAATTATTCAATGGAACTTTCAAAAGACAGGATTCTGGTTTCAAATGTAGACACCGTTTTGGATAAGTTTTCAAAGATCAGAAAAGCTGTTTTGGAAAACGATATTGATACTTCTAATGCTCAAAATAGCCACTTAATTGCCGAAGTCGAACATCAGCTTCATAAATTAAATTCCATTTTTCTGGAGCATTCCCATTACCAAAATATTTGGTCCTTTGATTGGGAAAATCAACATTTGATTGGAAGAACTGAAACCTGCGAAGTGCGGATTGCAATCTCAAATGTTACGATTGAATTTTACGAAAAAGAAAACCAGCAAAAATTCCGATATGGTTTTGTCATTAAATCCACTGGTTCCGACATCACTGAAAAATGCCCCAGTTTTGAAGACTATGTTTCTAAAACTTATGAATATGTTGACCGTTTCGATTTTGCAGAAGAAGCGATTCATTCTATCAAAACCATTCAACGCTTAGTTTCTGGTAAAAACGAGCCTCCTTCAACAATTGCCCCCACAAATACAATCGATCAGCAACTCAGTTATATCAACAATCAATTTAAAAAGTACAATGCTTTTAATACCCGCTTTTTTGTTGATTTAAAAAATATGGAACTAATCTGGATTCAGGATTTTGGAGAATCCCGTGCTCCAATTAACGATATTGATTTCAAAGCTGATTATGAAAATGGTTGGATAATCATTTTTTGTAAAAACAAGAGTTTAAAATGTATTTCTTTTGCTAATCCGGGCGGAACAAACTTTCAATATACCGAATACTCCATGTCCTTAAAAGAAAATGATGAGACTATTGCTCACATGGACAAGATCATCAAAAAATTCAGAAAGTTGCAAAAGGAAATAATTAATTGATTACCTCAAACTCAGTGCGACGATTATTCTGGCGGCCTTCGGGTGTATCGTTGGTGTCAATCGGCATCGTTTCACCAAAGCCTTTATATTCTAAACGATTTTCATCAATGCCTCCAGAAATTAAATAATCGTGTACTGCTTTTGCGCGAGCATCAGAAAGTTGCAAATTGTCTTCGTCAGAACCAACATTATCTGTGTGGCCATTGAGCTGTATTCGGAGCGTGGCATTTTCTTTCAGCAATTTTTTTAAGCGATTAAGCTCCGTAATTGATTCTTGCCGCAAATCCGCTTTGGCTGTTTCAAAAAAAACATTTTTTAAAATGATTGGTTTTGATTTTGGTAATCCGTTGTCTGCCGTTGCTGTTGGATCAGGAATTGGTTGTAATCCAATATTCAAAATATATGGCTCACTTAAGCTGGTTTTCTCTGCCAGGGAGAAGTTTTCAGAGTGAAAAAGGTATTTTTCTTTTGAAACGTTAAGACTGTAATTTTTTCCCATGGGTAAACAAACCAGAAACTCACCGTCACTATCCGTTTTTGAGGAAACATGAATATTCCCTGTTGATAAATCAACAAATTCAACCTCCGCTATTAGTTTTTCAAGGCTTACAATATCATATACATTTGCCTTTACATAAGTCACTGGCTGAGGCCGTGCTTCAGGGTATAATTCAAATTTATAGATATCTGTTTGACTACCCCGTGTAAACTCGCCAAAAACTGCTTTATCGCCAGGAGAATTAAAATCCCGGTCTGAGGAAATAAAGGCTGTTTTTCCATCCAAGCTAACGATGAGAGAAACTTCACTTTCTTTTGTATTAATAGGAAAGCCAAGGTTTTTGGGTTCTCCCCAACTACCATCACCTTGTTTTCTTACTACAAAAAGATCATCTGACCCCATTCCAGGTAAGCCCGTTGAGCTATAAAACATAGTCTGGCCATCCGGATGGATAAAAGGTGACCGTTCAACTCCTGATGAATTAATCTTGTTTCCCAGGTTTACAGGTTCTCCCCAACTACCATTCACCTTCCGACGACTCACCCAAATATCACTTTCTCCAAAGCCTCCAGGTCTGTTAGAAGCAAAATAAATTTCTCTTCCATCTGCGGACAAAGAAGGTTGCGATTCCCAGCTAGAACTATTTATTGTGGCGCCGATATTCTTTGCCGGAGTCCATTGTCCGTTTTTCTTTTCTGAATAAAAAATGTCGCATTTGCCATATCCACTTCGGCCACCACAATCTGTAAAAACAATCATTTTCCCATCAGCTGATACGTTATGTGCTCCTTCATTTTCATGAGTGTTAAGAGCAAATATGGGCTCACCTTTTCGCCATTCGCCATTAATTTTTTGGCTATAATAAAAATCCTCGTGCTGCGCGATTCCTAATTCTTTATCTTCCCAAATAACTGTTGTATAAACCAACGTTTGTCCATCAGCTGTAAGTGAAGGAAGGTACTCATATTTATCTGTATTAATATTTAGGCCTAAATTTATCGGTTCGAAAGGGACTGGGTTATTGAGTGCTTCATCAATCAACCGACAGCTTTTTGCTTGATAATCTGCTTTTATTATAAGTGTTTCATTCTTTGAACCTGATTCAAGATATTGTTGGAAATAACTGGCAGCTTCGTCGTATTTTCCGAGTTGTTTTTTGGTAATTGCTAGCGTGTAATAAACTTTTGGATTATAATTTGGGTCAATTTCTAAAACTTTTTGAAACCCGATTTCAGCATTTTCATAACTTTTTAACTCATAATTCATTGCAGCCCATTGAATTTGTGCATCGATAAAAGTAGGATCTATTTTGAGTGCTTTCTCAAATTCATCTATGGCCTTTTCATTATTGTTTTGTATAACATAATCCATTCCTTTATCATAAAATTTCTTCGTTTTTCCGGTTACTGTTTTGCGTGTTGTATAATTTGGTTGTGCAATTACACTTCCGGTAAATAAAAGAATCGTTGAAACCAATAAAATTTTGATCACCATAAAACGCATAAGCAGAACATTCTTGAGTTTTTACATTTAATAATTTGGTTGTCAGCCAATTAATTAATTCTATTCATAACGAGAATAATATCATTTTGTAACGCAATTATTAAAAAAATCACGTTTTTTTAACGGAAAGCTTGCTATTCATAACCTCTGTTTGTTCACGAATAGACTCATTGTGAATACATTGTATAAAGGCATGCGCAAACTCTTTTGACAATCCCGCTTCAATAGTTTTCATCACACGGCTATCAAATATCTCCGTCCAGCGGTTCATTTGAAGAATGGTAACACCGTTTTCTTTTTTGTACTTTCCGATCTCATTTACGACTTCCATTCGTTTTGCAATCAGTTGAATAACTTCAAAATCTATGTTGTCAATATCTAAGCGAAGTGCTTCCAGGTTTGCCAAAAAGTTAGGATTGTTGCCAATCGGATCTCTTTGGATTAGGCTTTTCAACAGCTTGCCTAAATCTTCCGGAGTTAATTGCTGGGCAGCATCGCTCAAGGCATGTGCAGGATCTATGTGAGATTCTATCATAAGTCCGTCAAATTCAAGATCTAACGCTTTTTGAGAAATATCCTGAATAAGAGATCTTTTGCCGCAAATATGGCTTGGATCACAAATAATTTCAAGCTCGGGGATTCTCCGTCGAAGTTCAATCGGGATTTCCCACATGGGTAAATTCCGATAAGGTTTGGGTTTATAAACTGAAAAACCACGATGAATTGCACCTATTTTGTTGATTCCAACTTTATAAAAGCGTTCGATTGCTCCAATCCACAATTCCAGGTCAGGGTTGACCGGGTTTTTAACTAAAACAGGAATATCAACACCTCTCAGTGCTTCAGCAATTTCTTGAATTGTAAAGGGGTTGACACTTGTACGAGCACCAATCCAAAAAACATCGATCTCAGCTTTCAAAGCTAATTCAACGTGCTTTGTATTTGCAACTTCAATCGCAACAGGTAGATTTGTTCTTTTCCCCGCTGCTTTGATCCACGGCAAGCCCACTTCGCCAACCCCTTCAAAAGAATTGGGCCGTGTCCGGGGTTTCCATATCCCTGCTCTTAGCATTGAGGCTCCTTGCTTTGCTGCTCCCAGGCAGCTAAGCATTACCTGGTCTTTGGTCTCGGCACTACAAGGGCCAGAAATCAATATCGGTCTTTGATCCGGAATATTGAAGCCCCAATTTTTAATTTGAATAATTTTCATTTTATAAAATAAAAATGGTCATTAGCTAAAGTAACTAATGACCATTTCATAAAAAAGTTTATTATTTAAAATTTAAGCGTACTCTTTAATAAGTTTGCCCGCTTGAACAGAGCCTAATTTGGCAGCTTGTTGCCAATCTTTCATAAACCCGGTTTTGCCAGCTTTCTTTCGGGCAATACCACGATATAAAATCTTTTCAGACTCCGTAATTTTATCATTGCCTTCTTGCATTTTTAGAACTGATTCAAATACATTAAGGGCCTCTTGAAAATTCCCAGTTTCAAGCAAAACTTTTCCATATTTGAATGAGACTCCCCTTTTTATTAAAAAATTAGGATCCTCAGACTTAAATTTTCTATTGGAAAAGAATTTTAAATCAGGTAATGCTCCCGTGTAATCATTCAACTTCAAGTGACAGTCTGCTTTTAAGCGCCGAGCCGCCCAATAAATTGGTTGGAGTGGAATTGATTTTTTAATTGCTTCTTCCAAGTCTGCGATGGCCGCTTTATAGTCTTTGTTTTGAATCTGTACTTTAGCTCTTCCAAAATAAGGTTCAGGATGGCCAAATGCAAAATCAATACTTTTTGTAAAGTCATACATTGCGTCATCGTAATTCTTAAGCATCAGATTGACCTGGCCCCGACGTTCATACGCCAAAGCATGACGTTCATATTTTTCAATTGCCTTACTCAATGCTTGCTTTGCTTCATCTTCTTTTCCACTTTTCTCCATTAAGTCACGCCCTTTTAGATACGCCTGCACCGCTCCTTTGTCGCTTCGAGGTTCAACAATCCCGTGGTGGAGTATTTTTCCGTCTTCTGTCATCCAGGCAACAAAATGCCCAGCCACTGCGAACTGAGCAATATATTCCAATAAGCTGAAAGTGTTTTTCCAGCTTTTTTCCGTGCCATGAGTGATAAATCTTGGAACATCAAGTGAAGAAGTAGCTTCATCGAAAATATCTTCTTCGACGAGGAGTACGTCAGATTTATAATAGTTCTCAACGCGATGTTGATACATCTTGATAACCTTAGCGAAGCTTTTTGGGCTACCAAATTCTAACCGGCCTTTAAAAATAGTCTTGTAAGTCATTTTGCTGCAATTTGAGGAATTAACAAATCTTGTTATTTCGAGAATTGTCCTGTTTAATTCTCTTTTGAGTGTAGTTCCTCAAGTTTTGTTTTTGATCCGTCAGATTGTTTGATCAGGTTGCGCACTAAACTAATTTCCTAATTCAATTTAGCATTTACGTTTTCCTAAATCTATTATACACGCTGTCCTCTCAAAAATGTTTTAGAAACAGTTTTCTCAATGAATTCAATATAAAAATAGTATGATCGTTGATGGGATTTTTTCTCGAAAAGAGAATAAGAAACAAAGTTCGTTATTTTTTTGGGATTTTCAAAGTTTTTTAAGAGCTTGCGCGGTTTTTTTCGAAACATTTATTTATTCTTAATATAACTCAACCAGTCTAATACAGGTAATTAAAAATAAATTATTGAAATCCAATTGATTGCATCATACTAATTTATCTATGACTATAACAGGTTGTTTAAAAAAAAGTTCCGCCTTATTTTACTGAATTTTCAATTATTAATTATCACAAAAGACAAAAATTTGTGGCAATTATTAACCTTTTTCGAAATTAAAACAACTCCCTTTTCAAACCCAAACTTTGCATCCTTCCGTACAATTTGTACAAATGTCAATTTGGTCCCGGCCTTTGAGTAAACGTAAACGGAAGGTTTGATAAGATTCGTTTTGCCAAAGCGATTTAAAAGAAGATTCTTTCAAATCTCCGAGACGATGCGTAGCATCTTTATCAAAACAACAAGGGACAACCAATCCGTCCCAGGTGATTACGCACGAGTGCCATAACTTCCAACAATGGTTTAGCAATTTGTTTTTGACTTTGAATGTACCGTCATCCTGTTTTTGGTATCTGGCATATTTCTCAATTGTAGGAATTAACGGGTTTCCATTTTCATAATCATACACCTGTGCAGATTTTAGTTTTACCTCATCAATACCAATCTTCTCGGCAAGTTGGTAAATTTCAGGTATTTGGTGCTCATTTGGCCGGACTACCAAAAATTGAAAAATAATATGGGGTGTTTTTGATCCAAGCTTCTTTTTCCACTTAACCACGTTTTCAGCTCCTTTCAATACACTTTCCAGTTTCCCGGCGATTCGATAATTTTCGTAAACCTCCTGAGTCGTCCCGTCAACTGAAATGATTAATCGATCCAGGCCCGATTCTATTGTTTTTTTAGCATTTTCGTCATTCAAAAAATGCCCGTTTGTCGATGTGATTGTATAAATACCTTTTCGGTTAGAATATTTCACCATGTCCAAAAACCTCGGATTGATAAAAGGTTCCCCTTGAAAATAAAAGATGAGATAAATCAAATCTTTCGAAATTTCATCGATTGTATTCCTGAAAAAATCTTCTTTCAAATTCCCTGTTGGCCTCGAAAAAGCACGTAGTCCGCTCGGGCATTCTGGGCATCGAAGGTTGCAAGCTGTTGTAGGTTCTATTGATACTGTAAAAGGCATTCCCCATTGTTTGGCTTCACCCGTCCATTTAGTGTAAAAAAAGGAAGACAGGACCTTCACAGCGTTCCATATTCGGCGGGGTGTTAGTTTTGAAATAAAATTGATGCTGTCAGTTAAATATATTTTCATTAATTTCTTTAAATAGAATCTTTTTTCTTTTGATATAAGCGTTCAGTTAAAACTTCGGAAGATTGATTATTTTAGAATACGATTAAATTTGCCATCATTTTCACAATAAAATAATATCAATACATTTTTTTTTCATCTAAATGTTTCATCTAAAAAAAAATTAACTTACTTTTATAGCAACCTGGCATTCATATGCTTTGTTAAACCCATCCCTTACAACCTTTTTAGCGGAGTTTGATATTTCGACTACAATAACAGGAACTCAAAGCACATCATTATTTTCTACCAATCTCAAGTTATTTCAATCAATAATTGGGAAAGGTAAAACATCATAAGTTATTTTACAATTCGACGGAAAGAATACTTCTGACCATTTGTAAAAAGGGGCGCTTCTTATTTGAAGACGCTCCTTTTTCGCATCATGATCTTTCATACGATTGAACCATTTCATATTTTTAATAGTTTATTTCAAATCTTAAAAAACCGATTGCCTACCTTTGCGGCAATTATAATGATTACAATTAATTTATGTTTAATTGGTTTAAAAAGTTTTTCAAAAAACACGAACCTGACCCTATGAAATATTTGGTTGTTGGCCTCGGTAATATGGGCGCAGATTATGACAATACACGGCATAATATTGGTTTTGATGTCGTGGATTATTTGGCAAAAGAATTTGAAGTCGAATTTCAAAACGATCAATTGGGAGATATCGCTGAATTTCGTCATAAAGGCCGCATCATTGTCTTGTTAAAACCTTCAACTTATATGAATTTAAGTGGCAAAGCGGTGAGATATTGGTTGCAAAAAAAGAAAATCCAAAAAGAAAATTTATTTGTAATTGTTGATGACCTCAACTTGCCTTTAGGGAAACAAAGGTTACGTGCCAAAGGTAAAGATGGCGGTCATAATGGCTTGAAAAGCGTTGATCAAATGCTTGGTGGCAATCATTATGCTCGTCTTCGCATTGGAATTGGTAATGAATTTTCAAAAGGGAGGCAGGTTGATTATGTCTTGGGGGAATGGACTTCCGAAGAAAATGAACAGCTTCCTGAAATCATTAAATTTGCTGCTGAAGCTGTCAAAAATTTTGTAACAATTGGAATAGAAAGGACAATGAATTTTTTCAACAAAAAGTAGTTTTTAGTTGATTGTATTGCCTCTTTATAACTTACAAGGTTCCTTTCACTGATTTTTGTTGAACTACTTAACTTTATATCATCGCGCACCAATCAATCTAACTTCTCGTTCGTATTTCGTAATTTGCTAGCTTACCGTTCAATAAATTTTTATCATGAAAAAATTTAGCAGAAAGACTTTTTTTAAAGGCCTGGCCTTTGGCACTATTTCTCTTCCACTTGTTCTACGCTCCTGTTTATCACAGAATACCGCGCAAAATTCCGGATCACCAAATATCATCAATCGCAAAACGTACAAATGGAAAATGGTGACCACCTGGCCTCCAAATTTTCCTGTTCTGGATGAAGGATGCAAACTTTTTGCAAAGTGGGTTAATGAAATGTCTGAAGGGCAGATGGACATCACTGTTTATGGAGGAGGAGAATTAGTTCCTCCACTTGAAGCTTTTAATGCGGTTAGAAGTGGAGCGGCTGAAGCTGGCAGTGGAGCGGCTTATTATTGGGCCGGCACTGTCCCGGCTGCGCAATTTTTTGCTTCCGTCCCTTTTGGAATGAATGCACAGCAATTAAATTCATGGATTCTTTGTGGTGGTGGCTTGGAGCTTTGGGAAGAATGTTATGCGAAATATGGTTTAGTGCCAATGTTGGGAGGAAATACGGGTGTCCAGATGGGCGGGTGGTTTAATCGCGAAATAAATAGCATGGATGATTTTAATGGATTAAAAATGCGAATGCCGGGACTTGGCGGAAAAGTTTTGAAAAAAGCAGGAGGATCACCTGTCCTTTTAGCTGGAAGCGAATTGTACACTGGGCTTGAAAGAGGAATCATCGATGCAACTGAATGGATTGGCCCTTTTCATGATTACAAAATGGGGTTCCATCAAATTGCGAAATATTATTATTCTCCGGGCTGGCACGAAGCGGGAACTACGCTAGAGTTTTTCTTTAACAAAGAGAAATTCGATGATTTACCTAACCATTTGAAAGTCATTGCACAAAGCGCAGCTCAACGCCTGAATACTTGGATGCTCTCAGAGTTTGAAGCGCAAAATGGTTTTTATCTGGAAAAAATACTTTCTGAAAGTGAAGTCGAAATTCGCAAATTCCCGGATGAGGTTTTACAACAACTTAGAATTTACACAGAAGAAGTAATTCAGGAACTCGTCGAGAGTGATCCTTTCTCAAAAAAAGTTTATGACTCTTACAACAGCTTTCGCAAAAAAGCTGTTGCATGGTCAGAGCTTACTGAAAAAGCATTTTACAACAGCCTTCAAATCTGAGTTTTTTTTAATAATTTTAGGAACTCAAGATTTATCGATATCGCAAAATATTTTTAAAATCATGAAAAGCAGAACTTTTAAACCTTCTTCTTTTTTGAGTGCTTATGTTCATTCGTTTTGGACTATTCAAACTAAACCAGAGGAAGGAGGAAGATTTCGTTTTGCATCAGATGGCCACCCGGAATTATTTTTCAATTTGAAAAAACAAGTTTCTTTTTCGTTTTCAGAAAAAAAAGAACAATACAATTATTCTTATGGGGTCGTTGGGCAATTTTACAAATATTGTGAGCTGGATATTTCAAACCAGGAGTATACTTTTTTTATAAAACTCCATCCTTTAGGATTGTATGCTTTATTTCAACATGACATCTCTGTATTTAATAATTGCATTTCTGAAGTCCCTGAATTGATCGAACTTCAAGCAAATTTGTGTTTCATTTTTCAAACAACATCGGATATTGAAAAAGTAATTACTGAAGTTGAAAGTTGGTTGCTACAAAAAATTAAACCGTTCCCTCATTTGAATATTGTAAATGATATTTTAAACCAACTTGAATTAAATTATAAAACTCCAACAAAAAAAGTTCTAGAAAAATATAGTTTGAGCCATAGGAGGATCCAGCAAATTTTTAAGGAAAAAATCGGACTCTCTCCAAAACAGTATCAACGAATGTTGCGATTTAGAAAAGCAATGAAACATCTGGCTTTTAGTCCTTTAAACGACGATTTCACAACTGAATTGGGCTATCATGACTGGTCTCATTTTTCAAAAGACATGGTTTATTTTTTTGACCTCTCACCTGGAAATTTTATTTCCCGCTTACATCAGGATAGCTTACTCATCAATGTGAGAGCGTAAAATTGTCGCTGTTCTGTCAATTCCTTGCGACTTGTAAAAAAGCGAAATAAAATAGTTTGACAAGACTTGTTTTTTAATGCTTTTTAGTGGAAAAAATTGAGCTTATGCGACTTTTTCTATTGTTTTTAATTCAAGTGGTATTGATTGGCAAATCCAATGGCCAGGTTTTAAAAGAACTGAATTCCAACGAACCTCCATTAAAATATCTTTCTCTGACCGAACAACAATTCATTCAAAAATATAATGAAATACATCGTTGGGATATTTTTTTGGAAAGCCAAAAAGCGATGCTGACCAAAGAAGGACCCATTTTTACTCCAATCTGGGAGAACCTCGGCCCTAACACGATTGACACACTATCTGGCCGTATGCTGTGTTTGGATTTTCATCCGGAAAACCCAGACATCTTGTTTGCGGGAAGTGGAGCTGGGGGGCTTTGGAAATCTGAAAATGCAGGAGAATCCTGGGTTCCATTAACAGATGATCTTCCAAGCATGCGCGTTTCAGCTGTAGCCGTAAATCCGTTCAATCCTAACGAAATTCTTATAGGAACTGGAATCGGAAAAGTCTTAAGTACTGCGCTACAACCCGGTGTTGGTGTATTAAAATCAACAGATGGCGGAATGACCTGGTCGCCCACTTCCTTTTCGTACAACTTGACCGACATCGTTTCAACCTACAAACTCATGTATGACCCTTTTATTGAAAATAAAGTTTATTTGGCCGCTACCAACGGATTTTTTATTTCAACAGATGCCGGTGATAATTGGGCTTCTACCAACTCAAATCGCATATACGATATAGAGCTGCATCCAACAGATGAAGGAACCATTTACATAGGTTCGCAATTTATTGGCGTTCAAAAATCGACAGATGGTGGGATGACTTGGAGCACTTTGAGTAATGGTATCCCAAGTGGCAATCAAATTTTTAGAACTGAAATCGCAATTTGTCAAAATAGCCCGGAAATATTGGTAGCTAAATTAGTCAACAATGGCACTTTCAACACAGCAGGTGTTTACAAATCTGTTAATGGCGGAAACTCATGGTCTGTTATTTTAAATACACCTGATGTAGCTTGCCAGCCGAGTAATCCAAACGCTTGTTCCGGTTGGTTATTCAATACGCTTGGAATTGCACCGGATGATCCTGATAAGATATTTTTAGGTGGTGTTCAATTTTGGTACACACA
Organism: Saprospiraceae bacterium; assembly: GCA_965220465.1. GTDB lineage: Bacteria > Bacteroidota > Bacteroidia > Chitinophagales > Saprospiraceae > JAHDHW01. The sequence goes on from CBDCPZ010000022.1 coordinate 171,756, forward strand.
TGATGGCGGAACAAACTGGGTTTGGAAAGATTATCTGTCAAATGGTTCTGGTGGAGGAAATCTCAATCTGGTTTATGTAGATCATTGGGACATCGATTTTGATTTGGAAAATCAAGGGAGGATGTATGTCTGCTGCGATGGTGGCATTATTCGTTCTGATGATTATGGAATAACGTGGACGCGAATGGCTAAAGATTTGGTGAACGCTATGTGTTATTCGGCTGCTACCCATCCAACCAATCCTGATTTTATGATTGGAGGTTTTCACGATCACGGCTTGCAAAGATTATTCGGCAACAATAATAATCTAACCTGGACAAGGTGGTCTCTAAACGATGGTATAAAAACTTTGATTGATCATCAAAATATTGGTGTTATTTATGGCAATACTCAAAACGGTCCTATTATAAAATCATTAAGTAATGGCAGCGGCATCAGCACCAGTTTCCAGGCAACAAATGGTATAACAGAAAGCGGCCCTTGGATTTCTCCTCTTGTGATGAATCATCAAAATACATCAATTTTGTACACCGCCACCAACAACAATATTTATAAAACTTCCAACGGTGCAAACAATTGGTTTTCAATAGCAAACATTTCTAATGTACAAACTTTGGAGCTGAGCGAACAAGACCCGGATATTGTTTATGCTCATGCTTACAATCCCAATAATGTCAATAGTTTTTCTTTCCACAGAAGTTTAAATGGAGGTGCAGACTGGACGACAATCAATGACTTAAGTATTCCTGACTGGGGAACTACCGCCATTGAATCTGATCCTCATCAGGAAGGAAAAATCTACGCGGTTTATAATAACACAAGCGCAAATATTGGACACATCAAAGTCTCGGAAAATCAGGGCGACTCCTGGACTGATATCACTAATGATTTTCCGGATATCAAAATCAATGATATTTTGGTGAGTCCTTACGATCAAAATCACTTGTTTTTAGCGACGGATCTGGGTATTTATTATTCCGATAATTCAGGAAATTCGTGGTGCCCATTCAACAATAATCTTCCAAGGATTTACTGCATGGATTTAAGCATAAGTGAAGCGGATAGCACCTTGCGTGTTGCTACTTTCGGAAGAGGTGTTTGGAAAACCAGTTTAGCAGATCTTGTAACTTCAAGTTTTGAGATTTTTAAAAATGAAAAGAATGTGAAAATTGAATTATACCCTAATCCTGCCAGCACAGAGATAACAATTAATGTAAATTCAAAAACGCATGTTTCAATGAATGCCGATCTTTTCGATCAACAAGGTAGAAAAGTAATGCATTTGTTTAAATACGATGATAAAGTTCAGAATATTGAAGATATCATATTAATAAACCAAAAATTAGCGTCCGGGATATATTATGCGAAAATAGTTGTCGGTAATTATTCTTATCACAGAAAAGTGATAATCGATTGATTCTCAATATTGTTTTCAGGAAAATTATTCTATTAATAAAAAAATAATTTTTGGAAAAAATATTACAAGCATCAGAAAAACAAGCTGAATAATTACAAATGGAATAATCCCTTTGTACAAGTGCTGCGTAGTCACTTCTGGCGGCGCAATTCCTTTTAAATAGAAAAGAGAAAATCCAAACGGTGGTGTTAAAAAGGAAGTTTGCAAATTAAGTGCGAGCAATATTCCAATCCAAATCAAATTCATTTCATAAATTTCAAAAATCGGCGCCACAACCGGGACTATGATGAAAATGATTTCAATAAAATCAATAAAAAAACCAGCGATAAAAACAACGATCATTACCAAAATCAAAAAAGCAGTTGCCGAAAGGTTTGCATTTTCAATCAATTGAACGAGATATCGATCACCACCCATTTCCCGAAAAACAAATGTAAAAGTCGTTGCTCCTAAAAGTATGATAAAAACCATGCAAGTCAAATGTGTTGTATCCTGCATCACTGATTTCAGAACTTCGAGACTAAATTTCTTTTGGCTCATCGTCAATAAAATTGCTCCTAAAGCTCCAATTCCTGCAGCTTCGGTAGGAGAGGCGATTCCCATAAAAATGGACCCTAAAACGGCAACAATCAATAGCATGGGCAATACAAAAGCTTTGATCACTTTTGGGGCAAAATTCTCACTTTTGAATCGCGTGATTTCTTCGGCAGAGATGCTTGGAGCCTCTTCTGGATTGCGCAATGCAAAAATTAAAATGTACCCGATGTACGCAACTACCAATAAAAATCCAGGAATAATTGCAGCTTTAAAAAGGTCACCAACAGATACACTCAATACACTTCCTAAAAGTACCAAAACCACCGATGGTGGAATAATTTGGCCTAGTGTTCCTGCAGAGGCTATCGTTCCGGTCGCGATTTCAGGTTTGTAGCCACGCTTTAACATCGTTGGCAAACTAATCAAACCCATTGTAATTACTGTTGCTCCAACAATCCCTGTTGAGGCCGCAAGCAATGCTCCAACGATCACAACTGAAATTGCTAAGCCACCCGGCATGCTTCCAAAAAGCATGGCCATCGTTTCTAGTAAACTTTCGGCAAGGCCTGATTTTTCGAGCATGATTCCCATAAAAATAAAAAGCGGAACTGCTACTAAAATATAATTACTCATCACGCCCATAATTCGGGGAGGTAAGGCAGAAAAAGTTGCAGGGTCTAAAAAACACAACGCATAGATGATTGAAATGCCTCCCAGAGTGAAAGCGACCGGATAACCATAAAGGATCAAAATGAAAATGCTCAGAAACAATATGATTGCCAGTATTTCCATCAATCTTCTTTTTGGGTTTCTGGTTTTTCAATTAATATTAGCACAGATTCAAAAATGTTGGCAAATCCTTGTAAAAGCAGCAATCCTATACCAATCGTCACCGTAAATTTTATAATAAATCGAAAAGGCAAACCATCTGGGTCAGGTGATTCCTCCATGTCTGCAAACGATACAAAAGCATAAGAATAAGAAACCACAATGATCAAAATACACCAGGGAATTAAAAAGACAATTCCACCAATCAAATTGGTCCAGGCTTGGTCAATTTTTGAAAAATTAGAATAGAAAAGATCCACTCGCACATGCCGATCATGTTTGAAAGCATAACCGGCTCCCAATAAAAAAATAGCAGCAAAAAGGTGCCATTCCAACTCCATCCCCCATGCACTGGAACTATCGAATAGTTTTCGCCTTCCTACATCAAAACAAACCAGCAATACTAAAACCAGGGTTAGCCAGGAAGTCCTTTTTCCAACCCACTCATTTATTGTATTGGCAAATCGAATGAAATTTTTTAGAAAAGCAACCATCAATCGTTTTGTTTGCAGCAAAATACAAAATTTCTACAGACACACAGAAGACCAACAATATTGTTACTTTTTAAACCCACTAAAATATTTTAAGGTACTTGAAAAATGATTGTTTTCGACAACAATCTCACGAAAAGCAATGTAATGATGGTCTACTTTAAACTTTTCACTTCCCTGGTCAATTTGAAAAAAAAGAGAAGGCGTGATTTGAATTAAAAGATTGTTGATCCGAATTGACTTTTCGACATGGTAGTGGCCGGTGAATATGCTGATGTTTTTAGGATAGGAGAAAAAGATTTCCTGAATGGCTTTTATGTCTTTCAAAGCATACTTACCATCCATAAACGGTACTCCTGCCAACACGGGCGGGTGATGCATAAACACAAATAATTCATCTTTCGCATTTTTCAGTTGCCTTTTTAACCATTTCAATTGTTTGTTAGAATGATACCCTTTGGAAGAATCTAAAAACAGAAAAGTAGATTTACCTATTTTTTTTGCAAAAAACAGCTCATCTCCAGTCATTAAATGTTCCAACTGAAAAACTTTTGCTAATAAACTTGAATCATCATGATTCCCTGCAATAACGCTGTAAGGAATTCCAGTAGCATCGACAACTTTCTTTATCCATTGATAAATACTTTCATCTCCTTCCCTGTAACAAAGATCTCCGGAAATAACTAAATGCTGCGGTTCAAGCGTTTGAACTTTATGAATTATTTTTAAAAAATTCTGTCTTACATCAATATCAAAAGGGGACTCCCCTTCGACATCAATATGTAAATCGGTAATCTGAATAATTTTCACGGGCGATGATTTAAAGGCCAAAGTATATGACAAAAGCAACTACTTCAAGTTGTGCTTCTTTTGCCAATGGATTGGAAGATGAAAAAACTCCATCCCCAGACAATTCTGAAGGAACACCTTCCGGTTTTTTTGTATCTAAAAAGACAGTCAACTGACTATTTATATTTCCATCTTCCCATTCGTTGGTTATTCCTCCATAATCCCAATCAAACCCATAAAAGTTGAAATCTTTACCGTTGATTTCTATAAGTTCTTTAAAGGTAGTTCCTATTTTAATTCCCTCTTCAGTCCTCCATTGAGCATTCTTTTCTTCAATTCGAATACGGCTTAATTTTTTATATTCTAATTCAACCATCCATTCAACAATCAGTTCGTTAGGAGTACCTGGAAAAACGACTGTTGCAGCGACCATTTCTCCTTCTCCGATACCAACATCCTGTCTGATGACATTCTCTTTTCCATAAGCTTCGATGATACTTTCCTCATCAGCATCTGCTTTTATCAAGCCGACTTGTTTGTTTGGAATGCAAAGCCAAGTAGATTTTTCTTTTGTTTTTTTAGTTTCAACATCTGGGGTTTGATTGTTTGTTGAATCAGTTTCGACATTAGGTGTTTGATTATTCGTGTTTGCGTTATCCGTTTCGCAAGCTGAAGTAATCAAAAGAATAAAAACAATGATATTGATAAATTTCATAATAAGAGACTTGGTGTTTTTTCAAAAACTTATTTGTGTTAAATATTTGTTCTTTTATTCTATCTCTTTAAGTGATAAACTTATTGTTCATTTCTTTTTGGCGTCAAGTATTTTTTTTAACCATAAAAGATTGGTTTAAATATAAGTCAAATAAAATTGAAAAACTGAAATTCAATATTCCAGTTTTATTATTGATTCATGATTTACCATCATCAATTTGGTTTTGTTCCACCTTCTCCCTTAAGCCTCACCAACTATTACCAAACATATAATTTATTTTGAAGTTCAGTCTTTAATTATCTAGGCTTTTCTTAATGAATCACCAATTATTACAGCAGTGTAGTTTGTGACATTAAAAACAACCTATACCCTAAATTTATAACACAAAGTTGAACGACTCATCTTGTATAATAAACACTAAGAACTTGTTGTAAAACCTACAATTACTTTGGCTTTAGAAATAATATCAATTATTTAGTTTAATAAAAGGGAATTGGTTTTCCAGCTTTAAAAATATGACATGTTTTTTTTGTATTTTGTAATAAATTTTCTGTACAAAATTAAATTTTTAATTACCTTTGTGGGGCAAGAATTAAAAATATCCCCATTTAACCCTCCCTTATGAAAACCCAAAAGCCCGGGCACCCCTCCGGGCTTTTGACATTTAATTCCTTTTTTTAGCGTCTTTCCCGGAAAAACTTCTCCTCATATAAACTCCAATTATTTTAGCTTTCCTTCAAATGTCTGTCCTAAAAACCCTAGATTTGATTAATCCAATTATTTTCCATCTGATAATCACTTCACCTTATGCGATCGAATATTTTTATCTTTTCAAGCCTGCTTTTATTTACTCTGCCAGCTTTAAAAATATCTGCGCAAAACCTAAAACCCATGCCCTCTGACCTGACAACGCCTTTTGAAAAAAACAACAATTCTTCTGCAACTTATCACGAAGCAATCGATTTTTATAAAACCCTTAGGCGTCAATTTCCTCAAATTAGTTTAAAAGAATACGGCTCAACAGATAGTGGTTTTCCGTTGCACCTCGCTATACTTTCTACAAGTGGTGATTTCGATCCTCAATCTATTCGAAAAAGTGGAAAACAAATTCTGATGATCAATAATGGAATCCACCCTGGTGAACCATGCGGTGTAGATGCTTCCATGTTATTGTTGAAAGATTATTTGACCGAACCAGAGCTGCAAAAATATTTGGAACACACCGTTATTGTTGTTATTCCGCTTTACAATATTGGTGGCGCTTTAAACCGAAACAGTTCGACACGTGCTAATCAAAACGGTCCCGAATCATATGGTTTTCGAGGTAATGCACAAAACCTTGATCTCAACCGGGATTTTATAAAATGTGACACCAAAAACGCTGAAACATTCAATCAAATATTTTCCGAATGGCAGCCTGATGTTTTTATTGACAATCATACTTCCAATGGAGCCGATTATCAATATACGCTCACTTTGATTCCAACTCAACACAACAAACTCGATCCAAATCTAGCCAAATATCTCAATGACGAAATGTTACCCAGGCTTTACAAAAACATGGAGGCCACTGAATATGAAATGACTCCTTATGTATATGCACGGAATACTCCTGATGAAGGAATTGCAGCGTTTTTAGACTTGCCACGCTACTCATCAGGCTATGCCGCTTTATTTAATACACTATCATTTATGCCGGAAACGCACATGTTGAAACCATTTAAAGGCCGTGTGGAAAGTGTTCGTCTTTTTATGGATTGCATGATTAAAACGATGCATGATGACCGGGAAAAATTACAAACTGCTCGCAATAAAGCAATTGAAAACACAAATGCCAAAAAAGAGTTTGAATTGAATTGGATGCTTGATATGGAAACATCCTTAAAGCTTAATTTTAAAGGTTATGAAGCCAATTATAAACCCAGCGAAATAAGTGGTTTGGAAAGACTCTATTATGATCGCAATGCTCCTTATGAAAAGGAAATTCCTTTTTTTAATAGTTATAAAGCCACTTTGAGTGTTGAAAAACCAGAAGCGTATATCATTCCACAAGCTTATAGAAATATCATTCAACGATTGAAATGGAATGGAGTGGAAATGAAACGCTTGACAAAAGATGCTGAAATAGAAGTTGAGTTGTACCATATTGGTGACTTTGAAACAACGGATTACGCATACGAAGGCCACTATCTCCACTCTCAATTAAATGTTGAAAAATCAATCCAAAAATGGCTGTTTCATAAAGGAGATTATATTGTCTACACCAATCAGGTAGCCAATCGCTATATCGTAGAATCGCTTGAACCACAAGCGCCAGACTCTTTTTTCTCCTGGAATTTTTTCGATGGTATTTTGATGCAAAAAGAATATTTCTCTTCCTACGTTTTTGAGGATCTTGCTGCAGAATTTCTGAAAGAAAATCCAGAACTTAGAGCAAAGTTGGATAAGAAAAAGCAAGAAGATGAAGCCTTTGCTGCCTCAGCGAGAGCACAATTGGACTTTGTATATCAAAATTCTCCGTGGCACGAAAAAACGTATCGGGTCTATCCCGTAAGTAGATTGATCCAAAAAATTGATTTGTCCATTGAATAAATCTTATCATGCTTTGTGTATTTTTAAGAGCAGTATTTATCAAGAGGAATCATTTTGTCATTATAAATTTAATAGTTCCGTCAAAAAGGCACAATTGTTCACTTTTTTGCTGACAAATTTACCTGAAAACTGGAATGGTCAGCAATTTGATTACGCTTTGTCATATGATTCAACGTAAACATTCAGATTTTTTTGAACGGCTAACTCAGGATATCGCAAAGGTTTTTGCGGTTTTGATTGGTAAAAATATCGATGAGGTTGAAGAGGAATTAAATCTGGCTTACAATGAATGGTTGAAACTTGATCGCAAATCATTGGATGAACTACATCCAAATGAATTATTGCCAATGCTTTTGAATGAAATGAAACTTGAAGTTGATCATATTAAAATTTTAGCGGATCTTTTTGCCAAAGAAGGCGAACTCTACTTTAATGAAAAACAATTTTTAAAAAGCAAACTAAAACTGAAAAATGCGTTAACCCTATTTGATTTTGTCGATCAGGAAAAACAAATTTTTTCTTTTGAAAGGCAAACCACTTTAAAGCAAATTAAAACACTAATTTCCAAAATTGAAACAAACCATTAAACGACAATAAATAAAATGACTTACGATAATTTCACAATAAAATCACAAGAGGCTATCCTCAAAGCTCAACAAATTGCTGCAGCAAACGACCAACAAAATGTTGATACGGTTCATTTGCTCAAAGGGATTTTAGAGACTGACGAAAGCACGCCTCAGTTTCTGCTCAAAAAAGCTGATGTCAACATTGCCACACTCGAAGTCGAATTGGGCAAAGCAATCAATAGCCTGCCAAAAGTAGAAAATAGCGACAAACAGTTTTTGACTAATGATGCCAACAAAGCTTTGAGCCAGGCAAAAAAAATGCTCAAGGATTTTGGGGATGAATACATTTCAATAGAATTGCTTTTGCTCGGAATTCTTCATGGAAAAGATAAAGGAGCAATTATTTTAAAAGACCTCGGAGCGACTGAAAAAGCCTTAAAAGCAGCGATAGTTGAACTTCGAAAAGGAAGAAGAGTCACCGATCAAAATGCTGAAAATCAATACAATGCGCTGAACAAATTTGCCATCAACCTCAACGAAAGAGCAGAGTCCGGCAAACTTGATCCGATCATTGGTCGTGACGAAGAAATCAGAAGAGTACTTCACATTTTATCACGCCGAAAAAAGAATAACCCGATCATCATCGGAGAAGCTGGCGTTGGAAAAACAGCAATCGTTGAAGGAATCGCCTGGCGAATTGTAAAGCAGGACGTTCCTGAGAATTTGCAATCAAAGAAAATTTATACCCTTGACATTTCCGGTTTGATCGCCGGAGCAAAGTTTAAAGGAGAATTTGAAGAACGGCTTAAAGGAGTCATCAAGGAAGTTACCGAATCGAATGGTGAAGTGATCCTCTTTATTGATGAAATCCACACACTGATCGGTGCCGGTGGCGGCGGAGGTGCGATGGATGCCGCTAATATTTTAAAACCTGCTCTTGCACGAGGAGAACTCCGTACCATTGGAGCTACTACCCTTGACGAATATCAAAAATACTTTGAAAAAGACAAAGCACTGGTTCGTCGTTTTCAAACCGTAATGATTGATGAGCCCAGTATTGAAGATACGATTTCGATTCTTCGTGGTTTACAGGAACGATACGAAGTTTATCACAAAATTGAAATTCTTGATGAAGCGTTGATCGCTGCAGCTGAACTTTCCCACCGATATATCGCAGACCGACATTTGCCTGACAAGGCGATTGACTTGATTGATGAAGCTGCTGCAAAACTGAGATTGGAATTGGATTCTGTTCCTGAAGAAATTGACGAAAAGGATCGAAAAGTCAGACAACTTGAAATTGAACGAGAAGCCATCAAACGGGAAAAGAATAACAAACAACTAGACGGGATTAACAAACAAATTGCCAACGCTCGTGAAGAACTAGCATCGGTCAGTGCAGCTTGGAAAAGTGAAAAAGAGATTGTTGATACCATTCAAAATATAAGAAAGGAAATTGAAGAGTTGGAAATGCTTGCCAATAAAGCTGAACGCGAAAGTGATTTTGAAGAAGTTGCAAAAATCCGCTACGGGAAAATTAAAGAAAAGGAAGCAATGCTCAAAGTTGCTGAAGAGAAACTCGATAAACTTCCAGAGGAAAATCGATTTACAAACGAACAGGTAAATGCCAACGATATCGCAGGCGTTGTAGCACGTTGGACTGGAATCCCCGTGAGTAAAATGCTGCAAAGCGAAAAGGATAAATTGTTGAAATTGGAAGATCAAATCGGAGAACGTCTTATCGGCCAACATGAAGCAGTTCGAGCTGTTTCCGATGCTGTCCGAAGAAGTCGAGCCGGATTGCAGGATGCAAATCGTCCGATTGGGTCATTCATTTTTCTGGGCCCAACAGGAGTTGGTAAAACAGAGTTGGCCAAATCGCTGGCCGAAGTGCTTTTTGATGACGAACGTGCAATTACCCGAATTGACATGAGTGAATTTCAGGAGCGACACTCAGTTTCACGATTAGTAGGTGCTCCTCCGGGTTATGTCGGCTATGATGAAGGTGGTCAGCTGACTGAAGCGGTACGTCGTAAACCATATTCGATTGTTTTATTGGATGAAATTGAAAAAGCTCACCCAGACACGTTCAATATTTTGCTTCAAGTCTTGGATGATGGACATTTGACCGATAGCAAAGGGCGTGTAGCCAGTTTTAAAAACACAATTATCATCATGACCTCTAATATGGGAGCAGAAACCATTTTGGAAAACTTTGAAGATCTCGATGCTTTAGGGGAAAAACACAGAACAGAAATCATTGAAACTACTAAAATTGAAGTTTTCGAACATTTGAAGGAAAACTTAAGGCCTGAATTTCTGAATCGGATTGATGAGCAGATTATGTTTTTGCCTTTGAGTAAAAATGAGATCAAACAAATTCTTGATCTGTTGATGAAAAAAACTTACAAGATGTTGGCCAAACAGGGAGTTACCCTTAAAATTTCTGAAAAAGCAAAAGATTTATTGGCTGGCCTAGGTTATGAACCACAATTTGGAGCACGGCCTTTGAAAAGAGTTATACAAAAAGAAGTGATTAACGAACTATCCAAACTAGTTCTTTCTGGTCAATTTGGAATAGGGGATACCATTTATGTTGGCGTCGATGCAAAAGGGTTGACCTTTAGCAAAGAGCCACCAAAGGAAAATGGCATGCCACAAAAAACTCAGCTCAACGTTGAAGAAAAAGGTAATTCAAAAAAAGAAGAAGAGCGTAAGAAGCAATTGGATGACTTGAAAAATGCCACTAAAGATGTAGAAGATGCAGTGAAGAAAGTGAAAGGCAGTAAAGATGGCAAGGAAAACTAAGTTTCAATGTCTCTGGGTATCGGGTCATCGCTTTACTTAAAGTTGGTGATAAGTAATTCACAGAAATTGGGTTGAGATTTAATGGAGATGGAGTTTGACAAGGCATAAAACGTAGGCTATGCCTGAGCATCGGCAAGGCTTTATAACGTAGTATAAACTAAAAAGACGCTCAAGTTGATCTATTATTTAATTCCGCGAATTACTTAACTTCAGGGCAAAAAAAAGTCCGGGTTTGAGAACACGGACATTTAGAAACGAATCTTACAATTTTTTAACCAAAACTTATACTTCAAAAGGCAAGAAGTGAGCCAATCAACTTTGAATTCAGAATATCTGAAAAAAAAGAAGTAAATTTCATATGATTTTTTTATAAAGAAAAAAATCTAGTATAACTTTATGTTGTCCATAATTACTCACCTCATAAAATTTACAAAATGAAAGCTTCTTTTACCACATTGTTTGTTTTATTACTTCTACCCTTGTCATATGCACAGGACATAGCCTACAGCAATCAAATGATCGATAGATTGGAACAGATCCGCTATGACAATATGAATACCGCTGAAGACGGTAACCACCGTGCTTGTTTGACTACTTTACTCAGGGAAGTTCGCCAAAACCAGGATCAGCTCGATGCCAACACAAAAAATGTATTTGCCCAATTTATGGCACGCCCCGTATTGGATAATGAAGAAATTGTTTTTTCTGATCATTTTGATTTTCACTACACACAGACAGGACCAGACGCAGTTGATCCTACCGACGATAATTTTAACAACATCCCGGATTACGTCGAGGCAATGGCGAATGTCATGGAAAATGTTTATACACAAGACGAACAAGCCCTTTCCTATCACATGCCTCCACCGGATGGCATAAACGGAGGTACAGAGTTTTATGATGTTTATATCTATGATGTCGGACAGGGTTTATATGGTTTTGTCATGCAAGAAGATGTTATTGGCGACAATCCGAATTCCTCAACCCTCACAGAAGTAGCTGCTGCTACCAGTTGGATGGGAATGAATATTGACTATTCCTGGGCACCAGGGAGTCTGCAATCAGCGCTGGAGGTGACCTCTTCACATGAATTTTTCCATTCGATTCAATTTGGCTATACCAGCGAAAATACCAACTGGATAGATGAGGCTACTGCCGCCTGGATGGAGGATGTCATCTATCCCGGAGCGGATGATAACCTGCAATACCTTTCTCATGTCTTTACACTACCGGATGTTGCACTCAACATTAACCACAATGATAATCTCCCGGATTTTAATGGTCGCTGGTATGCCGGATGGTTGTTGTTCAAACATTTGCAGGAGCGCCATGAAACGGACCTCATTCGCAAGGTTTATGAACGCTGTATTACCGAAAATGAAGTAGCAGCCATTCACAACGAATTGGTAAATAGTTATGGGAGCAATTTGCCACAAGCTTTTGCGAATTACCTTGTGGCTAACCTGGTCATGAGCGATCTGGCCCAACACGATCCCTTTACCTATTCCAGGGCAGATGTTTACAGTGACTACCTGTCTCAAAACGCTCAAATAGAAGGCGTGGCTATCGAAGGTCTTTTCCCATTTGACGGAACAACCCTTCAGTGGATCAGTGATGTAAACGGAAATGGCCGGTTAATGCGCTTCAGTGCAGACTATCTCGCCATACAGGCCGATCAGGATTTTCTAGTAAGCCTCACCCCTGACAATCCTCAGGCTGAAATGGATATCGTACTGGTCAAGTTTAATTCCAGCAATCAGCAACTCGCCGTAGATTATTCTCAGGTAATGGGCAATCAACTAGTGATTGATGTGACGGATCAGGCCAATTTCGATGTATTTGTTTTACTCGTTATCCGTTTTGACTTAATTTCTACTGATATCGGATCAGAACAATATACGGTCACTGTAGAAGACTCAAACCCTACTCATGTTGAGCAATTGGGTACTGCCGTAAATTTAAACATTTACCCCAACCCTGCAAGCAACAAGATAACCATCGATCTGGATATCAGCAACTCTTCCGATGTTGAAGTCGATATTCGGGATATGTCTGGCCGATTGATCCATCAAAGCCTGCCATTAAAAGAAAACAGCCTCGATTTGGATACCAGTCAATGGCCAAGAGGGACTTATTTTATTGAAATTAAAAATGATAACAACCTGATTTTTGTACAAAAAATTATCCTCATATGAAAAATCTGATGATGACCTTTAGCTGTTATGCTTTACTCATTGTGCTTATAGTTCCAACAACTTTTAAAAGCTGCGATGAAAAAAATGGAGGGGATGAGTATACTTACCCTAATGCGCTCATTGAAATGACTAAAACGGCTTGTTTCGGAAGGTGCCCAGAGTACACAATAAATCTTGATGGAAAAGGCAATGGCCTGTACAAAGGCATAAAAAATGTAGATAAAATCGGAAATTACGAGAAAAATTTTTCTGCCGAAGAGGTCAACGGCTTAATCACGGCTTTTGAAAAAGCAAAATTCTGGGACTTTGAAGATGAATATACCGCTAAAGTTACTGATTTGCCCACTACATACATTTCTTTCACGAAAGGTTCCCAGTCCAAAAAAATTAAAGATTATTATGGTGCACCGGCTACCTTGAAAGCGCTGGAAAAAGCTGTTGAAGAACTGGCCAATTCTGCGGGATGGGAAGCGGCAAGTGATGATTAGGATCGTAAAGAGAAAAAGTCGTTGTACCGATCTGGGCACACAATTTTAAATGAGTTCTTTTTTAAGCGCTTGTTTTATCTTTTTACTTATACCCTGTTGTACTATCTGATAAATTGGAACGGTGGATCGAACAAAAAAAGGCTGCCAAATTTTGACAGCCTTCTTTGTACCTCCAGGGCTGAAAACATTGTTCGTAATTACCTGAAATCATGTTGATTATGGAACGGAGAAGTGAATTGTACAATATTTTGTGCAAAAACTCTAGGTTTTTAGATTATTCTTTTCAGCTCATTGTACAACTACTACTTTTTTAGTTAAAAGGATATCTTCCTTTTCAATTTGGATTAAATAAAATCCTTGCTCTGGCAGTGAAATGTTGAATTTAGATTTATTTGTACTCTTATGTTGAATTAATTTTCCTGAGAGGTCATAAATTTTTATTTCCCAACGATCTAACATAGTTTTAGTATTTTGCCATTCTATCCAAACTTCTGATGAAGTTGGGTTTGGATAAATTAGAACATCATATTGAATTTCAAAATTTTCAGTATTGCTAATTACCAGAGAATCGACAATTATATTTTCTGTAGTGTTTGTGGGAATCGGTGGATTAAAATCAAAATAAATGTTTGCTGAATTTTGAATAATCGTATTGTTTTCCAATTCGGATAACGGGGAAATCTGGTATTTTACAAATCCTTGGCTCCCCATGGAATCTTGTCCATTTGGAGGAAGATTTATATCCTCAAAATAAAATCTTAATATGCGACCAGATTCTAATGTAGTTTGCACTTCATGACTGCTAGAGACCACTCTTAAGGTATTAATATCTAAAGATTTGTCAAGCGTATCAACAACTATTATGTCAAATGCAGTATAATTTCCTTCATTTTGGAATCGGATTGTATATTCAATTGAATCCCCTTGAAGAGAATAATTAGAAAGATGATCTCCTAAAGGCTGTGCCATTTTATCATTCGGATCATATCCACAAAGAAGTTCTGATCGATCGCTATCTGAGTAATTTCCAGGAGTTAGAGTACCTATATAATTAAACGAAACATTTAAAAAATCAACTCCCGGAGCTTCAAGAATCAATAGGAAAGTTCTTGATTCCATAAACTCCAATCCTTCGACATTCCAAGTAACTTGTCCAGAACCAGAACTAATCACCTCGGGAAAAGAATTAACATATTCGAAAACCGGGTCAAAATCTAATGTCATGTCGCTATTGATTTCATTAAATCCTTCATTCCTAAATGTTACCCAAACATTGACATGTTGATTGCAAATAATCGGTCCGACCGTAACATCCATAGCGACCCCTTCAGGCATGTCATTAGACCATGCCCCAAAGTTGAGGTCTGTTACAGGATCATCTAATAAATTGAAATCCAGAATTGAATTTGAAGTATTCGACCATGGATCTAAAGCCGAATATGATACTTCAAAATCACCAGGATCAGGGTAAAATGAAAATGCTCCAATTGAATTGGTAAAAGCTATTATGCTGTCTGGATACAAAAAGACTTTATGATCAGGCAATCCTACATCTTCAGTAAAATCATACACACCATTTTGATTCGCATCATAATAAACTATTCCATGCGCTCCAAGATTCGTATTGCTTTCTCCACAAACTTCGCCTTGTTTCAATAATGAAACACCAATATGATGTGTAAACCACACATCCCCACATCCATCAATTGTAATATTTCTGTTATAGTTTGACCCAATATCCGAGTTGGTTACATTATAATAAATAAAATCAAAGCCATTCCAATATATTGCACCTCCGTTTGATGTTCCTAACCAAAAATTTCCCGATTCATCTTGTTCCATACATGTAACTCCTTCTGTAAGTGACCCAGTATCAATGTCAAAAATTTCCCAATTTGTGCCATCATATCTGAGTAAACCAATATCATGTGAAACCCAAATATTATCATTGTTATCTACATAAAGCCAACTAATAATATAATCTTCAATAGGTGAATTACTACTATCAAATACTTGCCATTCATTACCATCAAATTTAACAAGCTTACCTTCATAAGAAGAAATCCACAAATTCCCATTTGAATCAAAAGCAATGTCAAAGTTGTAATCAGAAAGAGGAGAGTTATTTTCATTATACCAAGTCCATGAAGAATTTGAATACTTTCCTAATCCATTCCAAGCACTTGCAGCCCACAAAGTTCCGTCATTTTCAAAAAGAATATCAAAAAAAGATTGACTCGACAAAAGTTCAAATGAAGCACCATTATATTTTACTAACCCTCCTCCAGGGTTTCCATTAGCTGCAAACCACAAATCACAAGTATTGGTATCTACAGCCATTGCATATACCTCACCTGACATGCCCGTTTCAGCTGAAGAATATAAATTCCAGTTTAATCCATCAAATTTTAATAATCCTCCAGACCCTAATCCAAGAAACCAATAATTACTATCACAATCTATCTGAACATCTGCAAAATAATTGTATCCAATTGGAAATATCTCAGTATTAAATTCCGTAAAGGATGTTTCCTCAACTTTAAAAATTCTAGCCTCAAATTGATTAACGTGAGCTGACATCCACAAATTTCCTTCATTGTCTACATGGTGTAATTCGGGTTCTGAGTATATGTAAGGAATATTTGGCAAATCATTAACGGCAAAAAAAGTCCATTCGACCCCATCATATTTCCCATACGAATAGGTAGTAGGTCCATCTTCTATAAATTCCACCCAGATTTTTCCTGTTTCATCCTTGAAAGAATTATAACATCTACCAGGTAAATTTTCTGTTTCTACTGACCAATTATTCCCATCATATTTTAATAGACGATAAACATTGGGATTTTGTGAAATTGATATCTGGCATAAAACCCAAAGTATCCCTTGTTGATCAATAGCAATTTTTTTAATTTGTTCTTCTTCTTGTAATATTGAATTGGAAGCATCAAATAATTCGATAACATTTTGGCCATCATATTTAACCAAAGAAAAAGCAGTTGCCACCCATAATTCATTTGAATTAATAAAATCATAGTCATTTACTCTAGAATTGTTAACTACAGGTCCAATAGCATCATAATGGTCTATAAACATTCCATTAGCATAACTCATGAATTTTCTGCATCCTGTACAAAAAGGCAAAAACCAAATATCATCATTTGGTGCTATTTTCAATTCCACTGTGCCTTCGATAGTGTCCCCTGTATTTGTATAATAGAATTGTTCCCAGTTGGACCCATCATATTTGATAAGCCCTCCATTTGTCGTCCCAAACCATTTGGTTCCATCACTTGCGATGCCGATATTCTCGATTCCAGTCCCTTGCAATGGGCTATTGTATGATTGAAATGTTTCTTTGGCTCCTGTTTCGAAGTTAATTTTAACTAATCCGCCTTGAGTTGCGACCCAAACGATTTCACCTTCTGTTTTTATGTCCCATATTAAATAATCAGTTGCAAAATTCACCCATGAATTTTGGGCCAATAAATTTGAAGCAATAAATAATAGAAATGTAATAAATGAGGCTTTCATAAGCTCTAGATTTGAAAGATGAGTAATCCTAAGTTCAAAAGAGTTAGATCAGAGCTGCGGTTTAACTAAATCTACAAACCTATTGTTAGAAAACAAACAAACAATTTAGTTATTGTCACCTTTTTTACAGATTTTATCTGGAAATTGTATTGTTTCGAAAAAACAACAAAAAAAGGCTGTCAAAATTTGACAGCCTTCGTGGTACCTCCAGGAATCGAACCAGGGACACATGGATTTTCAGTCCATTGCTCTACCGACTGAGCTAAGGTACCGGTTGATGCTTTTTTAAAGCGACTGCAAATTTATACCGTTTTTTTCTATTGAACAAGACATAAGGAATGAATTTTAAATTTAATTTTGCAAATACGTTTTCAGTAAAGTGTATCTTTTGACTTTTTCTCAATTAAATTGATAAAAAACCCGATGTTTTCTAAGTTCCTTTCTTTCCCATTTGTGATTACCCTTCTTGTTTGTTTGTATTATACTTGGGAAGGCGACCTTAGCCCAATCTATATTGTTCCTAACGTAGTAATTCTTGCTTCAATATTTGTGCTAAGCCCCCAGATTGACTGGCTTTGGTATCAAAAAAATCCACCTGAAATGGATAGAAGACTACGAGCGTTTTTAGAAAAAGTATTTCCTTATTATCAAAATTTATCGCAAAAAGAAAAGGAAAGATTTCGAATTCGAGTCTCATTGTATATCATTGCAACCCAGTATATGCCGAAAGCAATGGAACATGTTCCGGATGATATTAAAGGTGTAATTGCTGCAAATATTGTCATGCTAACTTTTGGTCAAAAAGATTACAGGCTCTCTAATTTTGAAAAAATTGTCGTTTATCCACATCCATTTCCCTCTCCTCAATACCCAAAACATTTCCACAGTTCAGAAATTTTTGAGGAAGATGGCGTCATTTTATTTTCTGTAGAGCACCTTCTTCCTGGTATTACGCACCGAAACCAATTTTATAATATTGTGCTACACGAATATGCGAAAATATTTATGTTAACTTATCCTGATTACCATTATCCTAAAATTGATGGTGCCGTCGCTGTGCAGCTTGAAAAAATCAGCGGTTTTAAAAATGAAAAAGTACAGGATTTCATTGGCCTTCCGATGCTTGAGCCCTCACTGCTTGCTATCAATTACTTCTTCACGTTTCCACAAAAATTCAAAAACGAATTACCGGAAATATTTGATAATTACCTGAATATTTTCAATCAAAATCCTTTGAATTATCAATATCCGGTTGTCAATAATGAAAAAAGAGGACACGGAATTTAGCATGCATTTGGTTTGTAAGTCTGCATAAAAATAGCGAGATTGGAGACACAAAATTTCTTAAAATGCTTTTTAAAACTTACCTCTCGTCACCTCTGGGTTATTTCGAAATCAGCGGCACAGATAACGGTGTTCAAGCTATTAAAAAAGTTGAAGCTTCGGAAGAAGAAAAAGCTGATTTACCAATTTGCTTAATCGAATGCAAACAACAACTTCAGGAATATTTTGAGCGAAAGCGAGAGCATTTTAAAATAAAAATTGACTGGGGTGAAGCCTCAGATTTTTACAAAAGCGTTTGGGAAGAATTGCTGCGAATCCCATACGGCCACACTACTTCGTATTCTGCGATCGCAGAAAAATTAGGCGATCCAAAAAAAGTCCGCGCTGTCGGACAAGCCAATGGCAGTAATCCGATAACCATCATTGTTCCCTGCCATCGTGTAATTGCCAAAAACGGAGATCTTCAAGGATATTTTTATGGTCTTGATATGAAACGCAAATTGCTCGAACTAGAAAATCCACTGAGTTTCGCCAGCCAAGGCTCCCTTTTTTAGTATCTTCTTCATTATTTTAAGATTTACAAACTTAAAGTTTGATGCGACCTTGTTCCATAGTTTTACTTTTTTTCTTTTACCAAATAACAGTTACTCAAGCTCAGATTAATGATAATAGTGATTTTGAATCACTGGTCAAATTAAGCCTTTCTCTTTCGGAAAAATCCATTTATTTAGCCAACTTTGATGAGGCTGAAAAGTATGTTCAGATTTCTCATTTTGAAAAGTTTGAAATGTATCAGCCCAAACATCAACTGGCACTTATAATTCAAACTCAAAGAATCAAATCTTTTAAAAACCGAATTAAAAACATCAAGGTAGATCAAAAGAAGGAATTAGAATTTCTTCTGGATTTACAACCAATTTTGGAAACCATCAATGATAAAAACACGATTGGCGATTATTACTCCTTACTCGCTTCGGGTTACTTTTCGAATAAAGAAAACGATCTTGCTTTTCATTATTTTGACAAAGCAATGCAATCATTCAATGAAATAAGAAATTTTTATAAGATAGCTCAGACAAGACCCTCCATCTTATCTTTAAAACAAACCATTTTGCAGAGAGAAAAGAATGACGAAGCACTAAAGTCAATGGTTTCTGAATTTGAAAAAGAAATTGAGTTTGCAAAAAAACATGAAAATATATATGCTTTGTCTTTTAACACTCGTCACTTGGCACAAATATATTTGCGGCAAATAAAAGATTATGAAAAAGCAAAAAAACTTTTCGAGTACTCTTTAGCTTTACGGGAAGAAATTGGGTTTAAGCCATATCTTCCGGCGTCGTATTTCTCATTGGGTGAAGTCGCTGAAAAAATGAAAGATGATGATGAAGCAATCAAAATTTATAAAAAATCTTTCGAATTAGCAGATGAAATTTCCTTTGTTCGGTATCAGTATATTGCACGAATTAAAATTGCTGAAATATTTCAACAACAAGTCGACATAAACAAAGCAAAGTCATTTTATATTGATGCTTTGAAATCCGCTTCTTCGAATGGTTATTTAACTGGAATCGATGAAGCACTACAGAAAATTGAAGCTTTGGAAGACAATTAAAAAATTTATGCTGAGATTTATTTTTTCCATAATTTTAGTTTTATACTTTAATCTATCAATGATGGCCCAAACAAAATTGATTTATGTCGCCGATCCAATGTGCTCCTGGTGTTACGGCTTCGCAAATGAACTATCCAAAGCTCTTGTAAATTTAGAAGATAAAGTAGAATTTCAACTTGTTATGGGAGGTTTACGGCCTTACAATACCGAAACCATAAAGGATATTGGTGATTTTTTAAAAGATCACTGGAAGCATGTGGAAGAACGAAGCAGTCGTGAATTTAATTACGATATTTTAAAAGACAACGCTTTTGTTTACGATACAGAGCCACCATCTCGAGCAGTTTTGGTGATGAGAAAGTTAAAGCCTGAACAAGAATTCGCTTTTTTTAAAGCCATCCAAACGGCTTTTTATGCTGAAAACAAAAATACCAACGAAGTCGAAACCTATCTTGATCTAGTGGAGAAATTTGGTGTTGATCCCAATAAATTCAAAGTCCTTTTCGAGTCTGAGGAAATGAAACAAGCCATTAAAAAAGATTTTGAAAAGGCAGCTGCATTAGGTATAAGAGGTTTTCCTTCTGTAGTCTTACAGGACGGAGATAAGTATTTTCTTATTTCAAATGGTTATACCACTGCCAAAAATATCGAAGCTAATGTAATTCAGCAGCTTGAGCTCGTTAACAAATAATTGTCTAAAACAACTTCTTTAATAAACCCTTCAAATTAAATGTACGTACGGAAAAATTTTACACTTTTTGGAATTCTCCAATTCACTGGTATTCACATTATTTGGTTAACTGCCTGGGCAGCATTCGTGGTGTTTTTGCATGAATATTTTCATAAATATTGGATTTCAATTCCCTGGCTCCCTTTATCAATTATAGGTACTGCAGTTGCATTTTATGTGGGTTTTAAAAACAATAGTGCTTATGACCGAATGTGGGAAGCACGTAAAATTTGGGGCGGAATAGTAAATAGCAGTCGCATGTGGGGAACGACTTTGAAAAGCTATGTTACCAATCAATTCACACAGATAGATGTACCTAAACCAGAGCTTTACAACATCCATAAAAATTTGATTTACAGGCATATGGCTTGGCTTTATGCTTTGAGAAGTCAATTGCTCATTCCAACCCAATGGGAGCATTTGAGCGGCAATAAGTATAAAAGAAAGTTTTTCGAACAGAGAATGAAATCTTATGGAATCGGATTGTATGCCGATGAAGTCACTCAATTGGAATTAACTACTTTTTTAGAAAAAGAAGAACACGATAAGGTCATTAATTTTCAAAATACAGCGACTCAAATCATCGACAATCAATCACAGGCGTTACAACAACTTAGAGAAAAAGACCTAATTGATGACTTTCGCCACATGGAGCTCCAAAATATTCTGAATGAGTTTTACACACATCAGGGCAAATGCGAGCGCATCAAAAAATATCCTTTGCCACGGCAATACGGATCGTTCAGTTTCGTATTTGTTGGCATTTTCGTTTTTCTACTTCCTTTTGGTTTCATTCCCGAATTTCACAAATTGGGTGAATTCGGCGCTTGGTATTCTATTCCTTTCACAGTTTTGGTGGGCTGGGTTTATGTCGTGATGGAATTGATTGGCGACTACAGCGAAAATCCGTTTGAAGGGCTTGGAAATGATATCCCGATGTTGTCACTTTGTAGGGTCATCGAAATCGATTTAAGGGAAATGTTGGGCGAGTCAGAATTACCTCCAGCCATCAAACCCGTTAATGATGTATTAATGTAAAATCATTTTTTAATTGCACTCCTTTATTAAACAAAAACATATTTTTGCTGGAAAATAACATTCATGCATTACGAAAACAGTTTGTCATTTGCCCAAAAATTGGATCAACAAGATCCTTTAAAAAGCTATCGGGAGCAATTTCATTTTCCACAACATGACGGAAAAGATGTAGTTTACCTTTGTGGAAATTCCCTTGGTCTACAACCTAAATCAATAAAAAATGCTTTGCTGGCGGAGTTGGATCAATGGAAAACCTACGGCGTCGAAGGACACTTTAAAGGAGAGATGCCCTGGATGTATTATCATAAATTTCTTACTCAACAATCCGCTAATCTTGTTGGTGCCAAGCCAGAGGAAGTCGTGGTGATGAACACTCTGACTACTAATCTGCACCTAATGATGGTTTCTTTTTATCGCCCGACAAAAGAACGGTTCAAAATCATCATGGAGGGCGGCGCTTTTCCGTCAGATCAGTATGCTGTTGAAAGCCAGGTTAGATTTCACGGTTTTGACCCGGAAGATGCAATCGTTGAAGTACATCCAAGAAATGGCGAAACAACCCTTCGAACGGAAGACATTATTGAAACCATTAAAAAAAATGGCGATCAAACGGCCTTGGTTATGTTTGGCGGTGTCAATTATTTCACCGGACAATGGTATGATTTGAAATCAATCACTGAAGCAGGGCATTCCATAGGCGCCAATGTTGGATTTGATCTCGCCCACGCAGCCGGAAATGTTGTGCTCAAATTGCACGACTGGAAAGTTGATTTTGCTGTTTGGTGCAGTTATAAATATTTGAATTCAGGGCCTGGCGGGCCAAGTGGTGCTTTTGTCCATGAAAAGCATGGTAAAAACCCGGAGTTGCCACGTTTTGCTGGTTGGTGGGGCCATGATGAGGGAAGCCGTTTTTTGATGAAAAAAGGCTTTATTCCAATGAAAGGAGCATCAGGATGGCAATTGAGCAATGCACAGATTTTCAGTTGTGCGGCACATAAAGCCAGTTTAGATATTTTTGATGAAGTCGGTATGGAAACTTTACGCAAAAAAAGTGAACTGCTAACCGGGTTTATGGAATTTCTAATTAATGAAGCCAATCAATCAGGTTACCATTTTAATATTATCACACCTAAAAATCCAAAAGACCGCGGGTGCCAATTGTCTATAATTACTGATGAAACAGGTAAGGCGTTATTTGATTATTTAACGGAAAATGGAGTAATCGCAGATTGGCGGGAAGACAATTTGTATGGTAAAAACGGAGGCGTGATCAGAGTAGCTGCTGTGCCACTTTACAACAGCTTTGAAGATGTTTTTCACTTTGTGGAAATGTTGAAAAGATAAACCTAAGGACTATTCCTCAACGATTTCAAAAACTTTTTCAACCTCTATAAATTCGCCCTTCTCCTGAACTACCGCAACAATGGAAAACGTGCCTCCAGCTTTGATCCTCCCGATCATTTTTTCGACTTTGCTGTTTATTGAACCATTGCATTTTTCCTGTAGAAAAGTCCTTTTCCGCTCGTAAGAAAAAATAAGTTCAGAAAAGCGCAAATCATTGCCATGCTGATCTCTGACCATCACTTTTTTGTTGAGGTTATTTTGTATTTGAGCAACAGTTACTCGCTTTGCAGCAAGCCCGCCCCAGTTAATTTGGTAAGTGGAAGCTTTGTCGGACTGATCATCTTTCAAATAAAAATGAATAGGAATATTTAGCTGGACTTTCACTGGTTGTCCCTGATTAACTGCAGGTTCCCACCTTGGCATATTTTGAATCACCCGAAGCGCTTCCTTTCCGCAAGCCTCATTAATATCTTTAAGTAAAGAAGCCCTGGAAACATATCCGTTTTCATTTATATCAAAATTGACATAAACCGTTCCCTGAATACCCGCAGTTTGTGCAGATTGAGGGTATTTTAAATTATTAGCAATATATTTTACAAGGGCTTGGTTGGAGCAATTGCGCTTTTCTTCCGAGTCATTTTTTAAATGTCCGCAGCCCGGGAAATAAGGCATCCGCTCAGCTTCAGTCAAACTGCCATCGTCCGTCTGAGCAAATGCAAAACCAAAACAAAGAATTAAACAGAATGTAAATAAGTAATTTTTTAGCATAGCATTTCAAAAACTGTAAATTTGAATTTTATTCAAATATTGCATCTTTTTTTATAAAAATACCCTTCAAAACTTTTACGTTTCAAAAAGGAGAATAGGTGCAATAGAGTGGAAAATAGGAGGAGGAAAAGCGATTATAAAACGCATTTATTCCATATATATTACCTTCTTTGGTAAATCATTGTGGTCATTCAAAAAAAAGAAATAAAAGCGACCGAAGGAAGCGTTGGTTATTATTTTTGGATGACTTAAAACACAAGGTTTGCCAAAGAACTTTATCTTAATAAACCTTAATAAAAAATGCCTAAGCTGATCATCTTTGATTGTGACGGAGTCCTCGTCGACAGTGAGCCGTTGTCAAATCGTGTCATTGCCGAGTTTATGACGGAAATAGGAATTCCAATGACGACGGCTGAAGCAGTCCAATTGTTTGCCGGGGGATCGCTTCAAAGGGTCAATGAATTTATTCTTTCAAAAAAGGGCCATCCCGGACCTCCGGGCATGGAAGATATTTATCGGGAAAGAAGTTATGCTTTGTTTCAAAAAGAGTTGCAACCTATTCCAGGTATTGAGAAAGCATTGGAAACGATTAATTATAAAAGATGTGTCGCCTCAAACGGGCCTTTGCACAAAATGAAACTCAACCTGGAACTAACGGGGCTTTCTGCCTTTTTTGGAGATGATCTTTTTAGTGCTTATGAAATTGGGCATTGGAAACCTGATCCACGACTATTTTTGCATGCCGCTGAAAAAAAGGGCTACCCTCCGGATAAATGCATTATGATTGAAGATAGTATTCATGGAATTCATGCTGCTAAATCTGCGGGTATGCGCGTCCTGGGTTTTAGCAATTCAGAATATGGTCATAAACTGGAAGCCGAAGGCGTTCCTACTTTCAATTCTATGGATGATCTTGCAGAAATTTTAAATGACTTTTAAATTAGTCTTTTTTTGCTTGAAAATAATGAAACAATAAAGCAAGTAGTGCCATAAAAAGTCCTAAAAATTCACGTAAATATTCAATGTAAGGTGACTCCGCTTTCATCGATCCTGTAAATGATGGCATGCCTTCATTTACCCAATCAATTACACTCGGAATCAAAGTGAGCATCCATATAATACAGACACCAATTACTGTTATAATGACGTTTTTGTTGTATTTTTCAACAACTCCAAATCCCGAAATTGTAGCAACTGTACCATAAAAAATAATCCAATAATATGGATCAGGATCATTAAATTGTACTACCGCGAAAAGCGCAAAAAGCAATGACAGAATTATATTTACAATTTTCATCATTTTTAATAGTAAGTTTAAAAAAGGCAAACAACGTTACGAATTATTGAGCTGCCGACCTAAAACAAAACGATCAATTATCCAATTTGATCGATAAATAAAAGGACTTTGTCAACTTAATCAAAAAGCTGCCTTTCTAAATATAAAATATCGTTATCTTATTCTTTCTTTTTAATTAATCAATTAATTTTAAAACAAAAGACATGACCTTTTTTAAACCTGTATACCTGAAAAAATCATTTTTTTTAACCACTTTGTCCACTATTCTTCTCAGTTGCAACGAACCTACGATTAATCATGAAGTTTCATCAAATTCAGAGAATAACCAATCTGAAATGGTTGAAAAAACCTCGACGGAATTCGACTCACTCAGAGCTGCAAAAAATGGCGCAGACGACTATGGAATGAAAACATATGTTATGGCTTTTTTGAAAAGAGGACCAAATCGGGATATGGATAAAGAAAAAGCAACCGAGTTGCAATCAGCACATATGGCGAATATCGGACGGTTGGCCGAAGCTGGAAAACTGGTGCTTGCCGGTCCGTTTTTTGGCGATGGAGATTTACGTGGAATTTATATTTTTGATGTGGAAACGATTGAGGAGGCAGAGACTTTGACCAATTCCGATCCAGCGATCCAGGCTGGAAGTTTGGTCATGGAATTAATCCCCTGGTATGGATCAGCTGCCTTGATGGAAATAAACGAAATTCATCAAAAAATTGCTAAAATTGAAATTTAATCAAAACTCTACCCGATAGCTCAAAATAGGAATTAAACCCAATTGGTTTTTCTCTACGAGCGCTCCTTTTTGAACATCATAATAGCTGAAAGCAACGTTTTGGTTGTTGGTCAAATTTTGAATGTCCAAAGCAATTGTTTCCGTATATTTCGGTTTGTTGATTTTATAATAAACCCTTAAATCAATTTTAAAATATGCTGGCTGTTGAATGCTAAATGCTTCATTTTCAATGTAAACAGTCTCGCCAGTAATTTCCGAAGCACCAACATCTATCGGTGTTTCTCTAAATCCACCACGATACGTTAAATGCGCATTTATGCCAAGCACCTTATTTTTTTTGTCCTTATCCCAATGGAATTCTTTTCCTCCCGTAACATTGAAAATATAGTTTCCATTATAACGGGTGTCTCTTTTTATACCATCGCCACCAGTATATTTTGACTCATAATAAGTACCGTTTGCCAATAAAAAATAATTGCCTGTGAAGTTTTTTGTAACACTAATTTCAAGGCCATAATTCTCTCCGGTTCCAAGATTCACCAGCGTATCCTTAATAAATCCTTCTAACATATTCAAAGCTGAAAAACTGCTAACCCTGTCATCAACAATCGGAACATCAAAAAGGCTTTGGTAATAAATTTCCCCTCTCAAATTGATTGTTTGCTGAAACGTTTTTTCATAACCTAAAATCATATGATGCGCCTTTGTAAAGCCCAGCATTTCGTTAGGATTGCCTCCTTCAATATCAGCAAAATATAATTGTGGCAATTGCAATTTGCTGTGAAGGCCGTAGGCCAAACTCAGGTGCTGATTTTGTGGCAAATTGTAAGTCAACGATGCTCTGGGTTCGATTGACTGGCTTTTGTTAAATGTAAAATATTGAAAGCGCAGCCCCAGGTTAAGGATTAATAAATCTCTTATTATATTTTCAAAATTAAAAAAAGGTTGGATTAATAAACCCTGGCCACTTCCTTTCGAAGTCTGTTCAGATCCATCGACATTTGCAAAAATATCATAGTCTAAATGAATCAAATCCAGCCCAATATCAAATCGATTTTGGTTGTTGATTTTGTGATTAAAAATGGTTGAAAAGGCTACTTTTTGTTCTTTGTAATTATCGTTTTCAATATTTTGTAAAACCAGTTCATCATTCAGACGATTGCCAATTCGATTGTTTTCGAGTGCCGAAATTGCGAAGACAGTTTTCCAAATCGAAGCAGTTTCGACCGGCAAAGTATGCGTTGCTCCGATCGCTCCCATTTTCGAATCGAAACTGATGTCGTAGCGATCTTTGTCAAATTCCCAAACGGATGTATCGCGTTGCGCTTCAAAAATATTTTCGCTGAGTCCTCCCATTCCAAATAAAGTGAACCTTCCGACTTTTTTTGTAGGAAAAGAAAGGTTGAAAGATAAATCCTGAAAAGTAATCGCTTCATCTCCCAATTCGACTCCAATCGCCGACAGTAAACCAAGCGTCGAATATCGATAATTGATTAAAAAAGAAGCATCATTTTTTTTTGAAAATGGCCCTTCCGCAGCGATATCCAGTCCAACTAAACCTGCTTGAGCAGTAAATTCATATTGCTCGCTATTGCCTTGTCGAAGGCGCATGTCCATCACTCCGGAAAGGGAATTTCCGTATTGAGCTGGAAATGCATCGGTTAAAAAATGAGACGTGCTAAGCAATTGAGCACTGAGGATATTTACCCCGCCACCGTTTTGTGTAGAGCGATCACTAAAAGTTCCCGCATTATTGGTATGATTTGGATTGACAATTTCTACCCCTTCAATTTGCCAAACCATATTATTCGGGCTGTTGCCACGAATTGATATTCCATTCGTTTGGTCATTGGTGTTTGTGACACCGGCAAAAGTCAGCGATAGTCTTGCAGGATCGAAAAAAGTTGCCGGAAACCGGAGCGTTTCTTCCCGTGTAATAATATAGGAACTGACGGGACTAATTGCTTTTGAAGAAATTCGATCTCCTTTTACAATAACTGCGGCAATTTGAGTTTCAGTTTGTTGAAGCATTAATTCCAGGACCGTTTCTTTTCCAGATTCCACCAGAACTTCAGTAACGATAAGCGTTTCGTAGCCCAAATAATTTATTTTCAATTCATATCGACCAACGACAATATTTTCTAACCTGAAATTTCCATCTTCATCCGTCGCTACGCCGATAATTGGATCAGTTTTTAATATTTCAACTGTTGCTCCTACCAAAGCTAATTCGGTGTCCGTATCGACTACTTTGCCGCGGATAGTTTGAGTTGGTTTTTGTGCAAAACTATTTATTAAAAAAAAGAAAAGAGGCAGGAATATAAAGATCTTTTTAACCTTTAAATTACTACCTCCACGGTTTTCAAATTCACTCATTATTTTAACAATTGGATTTCTACAAAGCTACAACCCAATTATCTTTTTGTTCAACTTTTCATCGGGTTTTGACCCGGCAAAATCATCGAAAGCCCGTTCTGTGACTTTTATCATGTGATCACTAATAAAGATTGCTCCTTCGCGAGCCCCTTGTTCGCTGTCTTTGATACAACATTCCCATTCCAAAACCGCCCAACCGTCATAATCATACTGAGCCAGTTTGCTGAAAATACTTTTAAAATCTACCTGTCCATCTCCCAAAGAGCGAAAACGACCAGGCCGATCAATCCAATCCTGATAGCCACCATAAACGCCGGAGCGCCCGGAAGGATTAAATTCTGCATCTTTTACATGGAACATTTTTATTCGCTCGTGATAAATATCAATGTGCGCCAAATAATCTAATTGTTGTAAAACAAAATGACTCGGATCGTAAAGCATATTGGACCGCTTGTGGTTGTTTACTTCTTTCAAAAACCGCTCAAAAGTGACTCCATCATGTAAATCTTCATTTGGATGGATTTCATAACAAAGATCAACTCCTGCTTCATCGAAAGCATCCAAAATTGGTGTCCATCGTTTTCCAAGTTCTTTGAATGCAGTTTCGACCAAACCTTGCGGCCGTTGGGGCCAAGGGTAAACAGTATGCCAAATTAAAGACCCCGAAAAAGTAACGTGCGCTTTCAGCCCAAGATGCTGGCTGGCTTTAGCTGCCCATTTTAATTGTTGAATCGCCCACTGCATCCGTGATTTTGGATTATTGTGATGCTCTTCAGGAGCAAAGGCATCAAACATTAGATCATACGCTGGATTCACCGCCACCAGTTGTCCTTGAAGGTGAGTGGAAAGTTCAGTGATTTGTAATCCGTAGCTTTCAACTTTGCCTTTTAAATCATCGCAATAAGTTTTGCTCTTGGCGGCTTTTTCAAGATCAATCAAACTTGACTCCCAGGTTGGGATTTGAATTCCGATATATCCTAAATCAGCTGCCCATTGGCATATTCCTTCGAGTGTATTAAAAGGTGTTTCGCTTTGTGCAAATTGTGCCAAAAAGATCGCAGGTCCTTTGATGTTTTTCATTTTACCTAATATAATTCTAAAAATCTTCTGAATTCAAATTGACGAACTTAAGCTGTTTCATATTTTCGCCAGGCGCCCAAAATCAAGCCGGCAACGGCTAAACTTACCATGCTAAATCCACCAGTGATCCAGGACAAGCCGTATGGATTTTGGGCAAACATGTCATTTGTCATCGTTGATAAATGAACAAAAGAAAAGCCTATCAACAAGCCTATTCCTGCGCCCTGAAGCGCGGAATTTACATCGATTTTTGTAAAAAGCCAAGCTAAAACATATACCGGAATAACTGTAGCAACAGTATTAGTCATCCATACTCCGCCACCTGGTGGATTTGCTTCTACAGTTGCCAGATCTAAGCCGACTAATGCCATCCACTGATCTTGAAAAAGCATTCCGTACCATAAAAATCCCAAAACATGTAATAAAACGATTGATACCCAAACAGCTGCGTGGTTAATTTTTAATTTTCCCATAATTGTTTTTATTTTAGTTAAGAATAAGGTTAATCGTCTAAAATTTAATCCACTTCTGCTTACTTTTTACGGATTCTATGACTTTGTCAATAAATTGCATGCCACGCACCCCATCTTCAGCAGTTGGAAAATCGGTTTAGGTTTTTAGTTGAGTAAATTAGAAAATACTTTATTGGGTATATTACAATGAAAGTATCTTGTTTTTACATTTATTCTCACAATTTACTTTTTTATTTTTTTGAAGATACAATCCTTTAGGGCGATTTAAAAATTGACTAGTTGCTTGTTTTAAAACTGTGTCGGGCACGTTGTACACCCTTTTTCTCCTTCTAAATTAAACATCATCGAAATTTCTATCCCCCCTCGGTAAGTAGATACATTTCGTAAAGGTGAAATATTGACATCATACGCCACGCCGATAGTAATAATGTTAAAAACAAGCTGTGAACTAAGAATAAGTGCATCTGCCGTAATATCATTATTGTTGGCCCGATAGCGTTTACCAACGCGAGCAGCCATTCCAACTTGAATATTCTTGATCAATCTTTTGCTTTTTGATACCGGAACTTTAATTTCTACTCCCGGAAGTGCCTGCCAATGTGGACTGTCGCCAACTATCTCTTGAAAAAGCAGAGCCAGTTTCGGTATTAAGGTTACCTTTTTTTTAGAAACTGGAATCGTAAAATTGGAATGAAAAACCCACCTGGTTGCTAACACACCTCCTTTATACGTATCATTATTATTGATAAAAGAATAAGTGGGACGGTTAATATGATGTAATGCAAGCCCCGCTTGAAATCCTATATCTTTGTTGTTTATTTTCTCATTAAAATAAGCGACTCCCAAACCGAGGTCAAAAAGGTAAATTTGATCAGTTTGAAAATCTTCAAAGGAATTCAGGTTTGGATCCAGATAAAAGCCATCAAATTGTTCATTGAATAATAAGCCGTTAACATCAATGCGATAATTAACTGCCCCCGCTTTTACAGCTCCTGATAAGTAAGACTCCCTGTTGATTTGTTGATGATAAGCAATAGATATCGAACCTTGATAATTGGAAAAAGAGGGGGTTCCCGCTTTATCAGCAAACAAAGAAATGCCCATCGCCCAATAGTTCGAATAATTTGAAGGACACCAACGGGTATCATAAGTGAGCATGTAGGTTTGATATTCTGCTGCACCTAATACACTATTCCATTGATTGCGATATTTAAGGGCAACACGTTGATTGCCTTCCATGATCCCCGTCAATGCAGGATTCAAATAAAGAGGGGCTAAACTATATTGAGAAAAATGTATATCCTGAGCAAACGTGGGCAAGAAGCCGTAAACGCAAATTAGGACTATTATTGTTTTAAAAATATTTTTCATGACAACTTTTTTAGGTGAATTGGTTTCTGAAAACCACTAACAGTTTTATCGAATTAATAATACACTCCCTTTCAAATTTTCAATAGAACCATCCAAATAAAGAATATCAACTTGGTAAACATAAAGACCTTGTTGTAGAGGATTACCCTTGAAGTTACCATCCCAACCGTGCTCTTGTTGATTAGGTTGAATATCATTGGCTTCAAAAACCAGCTCTCCCCAACGACTGTAAATTCTGAAAGTCTTTATTTGATCTACTGCCGGATTACCACTGCGAACCATGAAAATATCATTGTACCCATCACCATCCGGTGTAAAGGCGTTTGGAATTGCAACTATTCTGTTTTTCTCTACCCTAACATATACAGAATCCGTAACCTCACAACCATATGCATCTATCATATTGACAATAAAGTGTCCTGACTCTGTTGGTCGAGCAATAGGCACATCACAATCCCAACAATCCAGCGAATCTCCCTCCCATTCGAATTGTGGATTAAGTGCATTGTAATTTGTTAACAACTCTATAAATTCCCCTAACTGGATTATCGTGTCATTTATCAATATATCGACAAATATGGAATCCGGCTCTAATATTTCAAATTCTTTTGTCAAACTGCATCCCTCTGAATCCTGAATGTTCAAAGAATAATAGCCAGGAGGCAATTCTCCGAATCGGTTGCCCATATATGTAGAATTATTTCCCGTCAATATTGGAAAATAAGGAGGTACTCCTCCAATAATTGTATCAATATCAATTACTCCATTGTCAGCGTTGAAGCAATCGATATGCTGTATATTCTCTATTGACTGAACCGGGAAATTTTCATCAATAGTGACTGATGCTGTATGAGAACACCCATTACTATCAGTAATTGTAAATGCATAGTTACCCGCAGAAAGGCCTTGTAACAAGGGATCCATAGCTCCATTTTCCCATTCGTATTGATAAGAGGGCGTGCCTCCTATTCCAGAGATTTCAACTAGGCCATCATCATCCCCAAAGCATGTTACTTTCATTTGTTCAACAATAGCATGAGCCAATGGAGCAGTGGGTTGTATCATTTCATATGTATTCGCAAAAATACATCCGTTGGCATCTGTAATGGTGATTGAGTAAGAACCAGCAGTGATATTCGAAATATCTTCCGTCATTTCATCATTCGACCAGTCATAAGAGAATGGAAAAGTGCCATTATCCACTGTTAAATCAATAAATCCAGTAGCATCTCCATAGCACAAAATGGAGTTTTGGGAATGAGATACCTCTACCGGTTCAAATACTTCAAATTCTATATAGGCTGTATCATGGCAATCTTCAGGTGTTGAAGCAATAAGTTGTACTGTATAATTTCCTGCATCAACATAAGAAAAACCAGGGTCGGAATCAGAAGAAAATGGCAATAGATTAGGGTAATCAAAATACCATTGATAAGAAAGATTGGTACCAATAGAATTATTTTCAAAACTAATTGCGAAAGGAGCGCAACCATCAGGAGAACCGGTTGGTGAATTAATATCAAATGCTGCACTAGGTGTCTCGTTGATTTCAATGACTACTTCATGTGAATCTATACATACACCATTATTGTCCACAATTAATTCGATAGTATAAATCCCTCCTTGATCAAAGAGATATGGATTGCTTCCATTATATGGATAAGGGACTCCATCCACTAGCCAGGAATATCCTGTTGCTCCTGTAGATAAATCAATAAAAGAACCAGTAAGCGGCGGGCAACTTTGATCTAAAACTACCTCAAAATCCGCTGTTGGACTAGGATTTATAGATATCCATTGGCTAGTATCATCTATGCAGCCATTGTTATCTTCAACTTCAAGTAAAATCTCAAAAGTACCAAAATTAGAAAAACTATATTCTGGGTTGCAATCACTGGGACCAGGGCCACCTGACCAAACACATTCGTTAATACTGGCAGATGATGTTGATGTATTTGTAAAAGATACCAGATCCCCTTGACAGGCTTCATCTGGCATTATAAAATTGGCAACAGGGTTTGGAGTAACGAGAATATTGTCTTGATAAGTATTGCTACAGCCACTATTCAAAGTACTGGTAAGGGATATGGTATAGGTTGCCGCAGTATCGTATACATGACTTGGTGAAGGTAATATCGACGTAGTATTGTCTCCAAAATCCCAAAAATAAGACCCCGGTCCATTTCCAATAAATAAAGCTTCTGCCCCTTCACACACCTGTGGTGGGCCAACAAAACTAATATTTGGTAGAGAATCAACCTGGATCACAACTATATCCGTGTCAAATCCACAACCCATTACTTTTAATACTACTTCATATGTTCCTGCCGTATCATAAGAATATGTCACAGGATTTTCAGTAGAAGTTCCCGGAGGAGTATCTCCAAAGTCCCAAACTAAATCTGCACCCGGTGTGGAAAAGCTGGTAAAAGTAATTGAATCACCGACACATACAACGGGTTCGCTAACGCTGATAAAAGCATTGACATCGGTTGGGTTGATCGTTATTTCTCTTATCAAAGTATCCATTCCGCAATTATTTGTGACCACTAACATTATGGTGTGTATGTCAGGGATTGTTGAGTTATTGATAAAATTGATACAATCCGGGACCTGTAAACTTGAAAAAGGATTAGGGTCATTGTCCATATACCATCCGAAAATAACAGGATCGCCATAACTAGTGTTTCCAAAACAAATATCTTGTCCGGAACAATAAATTTCCGGAATTATATCAGTACCAAAATCTGCCACAGGATTCGGAGAGATAGTGATAGAATCTGTAAAAGAAGTAAAGCCACAACCATTGCTCACTTCAAGCGTAACAGGTACGGTAGTTTCAGTCGTATCTTCAGCAAAAATTATAGTTGGAGGAATTTCCATAAAAGATTCAGGCGGAGACGCAGATGGTCCAAAATCCCAATAGTAGTTTAAATTAGTACCTTGGCTCTGATTAGTAAAATTTACTTCCAGCTCAGAACATCCTGAATATACATCTGCTACATACCCTGCTAATGGTGGTGGGTCTGAGATGTATATGGTATTTGTGATTTCATCCTGGCAAATAATGGAATCCTGAAAATCAGGGTGAAAGGTGAAAACAGTGAGTGTAATATCATAATCTTGAGCTACGCTAAAAGTAAACTCAGGGCTCATTTCAGTGCTCGTCGGAGGAGAAACTCCTCCAGCAGGAGTGATAGACCAAAAAACACTATCTAGTTGTCCTGTTGAAGTATTCGTAAAGGTAATCAAACTATTGGCACAAGGCTCTGTTGGATTTGTAAAACTCGCAATCGGTGCTTCGTGGATAACAAGTTCAACTTCATTGCTCCCCCCGCAATCAATAGTAGTGTCATAAACATCGTAAGTCAAGGTATAAGTATCTACACCCAAACCAGCTTCAACGAACCAATCACTTCCATTTTGAATAACATTATTCCCAGTCCAAATCCCCAGATCTGGTGCTGGATCAGGCAAAGGAATATTAATATAACCTTCACAATAATGTAAATCATTACCAATATCAGGATTTGAATAATCGACAACCTCAACCGTTAAAGAATCCCTCGTTTCACAACTCTCCCCTTCAAATGCAACATACTCATAAACAAATATACCGGGATCAATTATGGTGATTACTCCTGTCGAGGTAGCGATAGGATTTCCAAGACCGCTGACTGAATACCAATCTCCTAGAGGAGGTGTACCAAAAACAGTTAAATTATCCTCTTCCAGGCAAATTGTTGTATCCGGCCATGCAACGGCATCTTCAGCCGGCAGGAAAAAGAGCGTCATTGTATCACTTGCCACGCACCCTCCTTCCGTAGTTATTTGGATATATATTATCTCACAAGTATCAGAAATACTGCCGCTATTAATAATTCCTGTATTTGGATCAATCACACAATTTGCCGAAGACCAAACACCCGTCACATTGGGTGGTGGCGGAGTCTCAAGGCAATCATTTAAATCAACATCAGAATTAGTGGCACAAAACGATTTCGCATCAGGTAAATCGGGAATAGGTGACGCCACTACCGTTACTGTCATTTCGCCACACCCTGTACATTTAGTAAGGGGATCCTGATAACAAAAAGTGAGTAGGTGATCCCCTGGCCCAGCTACTGCAGGGTCAAATAGACCACAAGTATCAATTGTTCCCGTCCAGTTGCATTCGTTTGGATAATTTATAATTATTAAAGGAAATGGAATAGCATCTACACAAACTGTGATATCTGACGGCATATCTATCACTGGTAATTCATTTACAACAATAGTAATAGTATCCGTTGTAAGGCAAACCCCTAAACCAACTGAATAATAACCATAAAAAGTATCCGCCAAACTTGGACAAAAAGTACCATTAGAACTTACATCCCCCGACCAGGTACCGCCATTCATTGGAAAAGCTGAAAAAGTCACACAAGGATCATCAACACACAGTGCTGTATCAGGGTCAGTTTCAACAATAGAAGGGCAAAAAACCATAAAATCAACGGTATCCATAGCAGCACCACAAAGATTCTCGGCAGTTGCGATTATTTGATAAGAAGTGTCACTACATTCATAAAAAATCGTTGAACTATCGCAGGAATTAAGCGTAGAAGGAATCCCTCCCGGAGCATCAATAAAACAATTGAGCATGGCTGAAAAATTATCCTCTACATTAATGATGACTTCAGCTTCCAATTCCAGGCAAGCATCTTCAATCGAGTCAATTTCAATTATTGGGGTTCCTCCAACAATTATCGAATCTACGACAATAGAGGTATCACAATGACTAATTGCGTTTAATGTAATATAATAGATGCCTGGTGTGTTGAAAATGACTTCAATACTGTCATTTTTTAAATCAGAAATAGTATCTGAAAATTCCCAGCCTCCTGGAGTAATATCCCAAAGGGTACTATCATAATGGGTTGATGTATTTTGAAATGCAACAGTATAAGGAACACAATCAGAATTGCCAAAATCTTCCGGGATAAAACTTGCAAGCGGCAAAGTATCAATGTGTACTATCTGAGTAGTAATATCTGAGCCACAAGGATTACCTGTTTCCAGTGTAATAGTATAAGGAACAGATTCTCCAAAAGTAACTGAAATACATTCTTCATCTAATTCTCCATCTGTAATTGTAAATGAGCTGGGTGAAATACTCCAATTATAAAAAGTTTCATCTGAAGTACAACCAAAGGTGTTGACATCAAAAAAGCCGGTATTATCACTATCATCACAAAATTCAAATTCTTCGCCAGGACAATAATGTGCTGGCGGATAAATTTCAATCATAGCATCAGGAGCCGTATTGATCGCTAATAAAGACACACTGGCAAAGACACCAGGTGTACAAGGGTTACTAGCCACAATACATACATCATGCACATCTGGTATGTTAGTACAATTATCAATTCCGCAAGACGATGTATTAAATGTGTGTACTATAAATTCTGGTGGTGGATGAAGAAATGTTTCATCCGGATCAATTCCATTACCATCACTAAAATATATTTCATATAAGGTTCCAATACTATTGCTGTCCCAGTTTTCTAAATTAACGGTGACATCAAAAGGCCCGCAGGC
Organism: Saprospiraceae bacterium; assembly: GCA_965220465.1. GTDB lineage: Bacteria > Bacteroidota > Bacteroidia > Chitinophagales > Saprospiraceae > JAHDHW01. The sequence goes on from CBDCPZ010000022.1 coordinate 208,415, forward strand.
TGCTGAAGGTAGTTGACCGATACTAATACCTATTGCCGGAGCAAGCCCTATATAAAAAGAATTTGTCGCAGTAGACGAGGTGCAACCATTGGGGTTTTCGAAATCATATGCAGTAACCGTTATATTTTGATTACCCTCTGTCCCTGGGGGATAGGTAAACATTTGGGTGGTAAAATTAGTAATGATTTCGATAGGACCCATTCCCCAATCAATATGATATTCGTCATTAACACTTTGAGTTGTAGAGGTATTTGTAATCGTAGCTATAATAGGTGATCCAGGATCGCAATGTTGTGTGTTCCCTAAGTCGAAACTTGGGTCTGGAGCTTCTAAAATAGTAACGGAAGCTGTATATGACTCAGTACAAGTAGTGTTAGGAATGCTCACTGTTAAGGTTACAGGAAAAACAGATACCCCGGTTCCATAAGCCTGAAAATCATTTGAAACTGAAATCCCTATGGCATCCACACCACCATTATCATCAAAGTCCCATTCGTAAATTGCTGAGGATGAATTGGTTCCTACAATTGCCGTAAATGAAATATTCTGGTTACAGGTGCTATCATTTAGAACAACAAAATCAGCATTACATTGGCTAAAACCTGTAGTGCTTTGAAATAATATTGCTATTGTAATTGAAAAAAAATAATGAGATGTAGTTTTCATAGAGAATGGGGTTATGAAATATGGTATGACAATATTGCAATCAACTCAAATTAGCACCTAATGCTCCAATCCTAACTTTTTGATCGCCGATTATTGTGTTGATGGGAATATTCCAAATATATAACAAATAAAATTCAATCTTCAATATTTCACACCAAATAGTTTATGATTTGCTTTGAAAAGTGCACTTCTGATTACTTAAGTAAGGTCTTTTGAAATACTAAATTAATCACCTAAAACCTAATCCACTTCTGCTTACTTTTTCCGGATTCAATCACTTTGTCAATAAATTGCATGCCACGCACCCCATCTTCAGCAGTTGGAAAATCGGTATGAATTGCTTTTGGTTTTTTACCTTCAAGGTAAGCTCTCAAACTAATCGCGAAATTTTTATAAATATTTGCAAAAGCTTCAAGGTAGCCTTCAGGGTGTCCTGCAGGAATACGGGTAGCATTTTGAGCTTCCGGATATAGTTTTCCGACACCTGTTCGTATAACCTCCATAGACTTTTCGAGCCATTTTACTAAAAGGGTATTCGGTTCCTGCTGTGCCCATTCCAGACCTGCCTTTTCGCCATAGATTCGAATCCTAAGATTGTTTTCTTCACCGGCAGCGATTTGGGTGGCAAAAAGTATCCCACGAGCTCCATTATCAAATTCGAGCAAAACATTCCCATCATCATCCAGCTGACGCCCTTCCACCATAATATTAATGTCCGCACAAAGTTTTTTGATTTGAAGCCCTGTGATGTATTCCGCCAGATTTTCCGCATGTGTACCGATATCGCCCATTGCGCCGGCAGCGCCAGATCGTTTGGGATCAGTTCGCCAGGATGCTTGTTTTTGATCAGTATCCTCCAGTTTCGTTGAAAGCCAGCCTTGTGGATATTCGACAACCACTTTCCGAACCTTTCCTATTTTGCCATTTGCGATCATCTGTCGGGCTTGTTTGACCATCGGATAACCGGTATAATTATGAGTCAAAGCGAATAACAATCCGGTCTTTTTCACAAGACGGGCAAGGTCTTTTGCCTCTTTTAAATTGAAGGCAATCGGCTTGTCGCAAACTACATGAAAACCATTTTGTAAAGCCATTTTTGCTGGTCCATAATGCATATGATTGGGTGTAACGATAGAAATAAAATCCATCCGCTCTTCTTCGGGAAGTTGCTTTTCTTTTTTGATCATTTCTTCATAATTGCCATAAACCCGATCATCGGGAAGAAATAAATCCCGGCCTGACAATTTTGACTTTTCAGGATTACTGCTGAAAGCTCCACAAACCAATTCGATTTCGCCATCGAGCGCGGCTGCCATTCGATGTACTCCGCCAATAAATGCTCCTCGGCCTCCTCCGACCATTCCCATTCGCATTTTTCTACTCATAAAATTTCTATTATTTTTTTAAATACTACGAATCTTTATATTTCTAAATTTTACTTCATGCCCATGATCCTGCAATCCAATTTGACCGTTTTTTGTGTGCCCATATCCGGGGTAATCTTTAAACTTACTCGCTTTCACTTTTGCTTCCCACTCAGATGTCCAAAGATCATATTCTACTACTTTTTGACCATTGAGCCAATGCTCAATATGTTCATTATTTTTAATAATTCTGGCTGTATTCCATTCCCCCATTGGTTTTTTAAAATCCATTTTGGCTGGATGCAAATCATAATTGGCGGCAGTGAAATGGATATTGGTTGATCCCATCGTGGCATAAGTTGCATCGTCCAAAATCTGGTATTCTGGAGCATTGTGCCAGATCGCCGATCCTTCCTCCTCAGCAACCAAATAAAATATCCCGCTGTTTGCAGTATCGGAGAGCATAAAATCCAATGTCAGTTCAAAGTTTTCATATTTGTCGATCGTAACTATATCGCCGCCAAAGCCTTCTTCTTCCGTTCCACTTCTCTTTACAATCAACATTCCGTCCTCCACAGTCCAGCCTTTTGCCGGAAAAGATTCCTGATTATATCCTTTCCATTCATCGGTCGATTCTCCATCAAATAATAATTCCCAGCCGTTGTTTTCCTCCTCCTCTGAAAGTGTATTTAGTGGAGAGTCCGGCATCGTTTCGTTGTTCTCCGTTTCAACATTTTCCTGTTGCTGATCCGTTGAATTCTGGCAAGCCAATAAAAAAACAATACAGGAAAGGAGATAAATTTTTATAAATAATTTCATCGGTTATTTTTAATTGTTTGGTTTGCGTGCTATAAAATAATTTTATTTCAATTTCATGCTTTCAGCATCCCAGGTAATAATTTTATTATTAAAATAACTGTCATTACAAAGTAGGGCAGGGGCGGCTGCACGGTATCCAAAAACAGCATCTTCTGTTACAAGTGTCCCATTTCTTACCCCATTAAAAAAGTTGGTGAAATGATCGTAATGCGCCCCTTTGTAACCTTCTTCAGCGGAGAAATGTGCTTCTTTCGGAGGCTGCATTTTTTTACGATTGCTGAATACTTTATCGGTATTTTTAGTTTTTTCTGCTAAAAACGGATCAATCGGATCACTAACCAGGTTTTTGCGAAGATAAACATCATCCCAGGTCACATCCATTGCTCCTTCGCTTCCAACCATCCGTAAATAAGTAGTGCCGGATGTACCATCCACAAAATTGACGCGAAGTGATAAATTGAACGCTGGATGAGCCTTTGTTTCCGGATAATCAAACATGCCAAGTAACACATCGGGAACTTCACGTCCATCTTTCCAATAACGTAAACCGCCGGTGGCAACAATTTTATCAGGTCCGATCGAACTTGTTATAAAATGTAAACTTGAAAAAAGGTGAACAAATAAATCCCCCGAAACCCCCGTACCATAATCGCGGTAATTTCTCCATCGGAAAAATCGCAGCGGATCCCAGTCTCGTTTAGTCGAATTGCTAATATATCGATCCCAGTCCACCGTTTTTGGAGAAGCATCATTTGGAATAGGGTACTGCCATGCACCGACCGGAGAGTTACGCGCCCAAAACCCTTCCGCATAAATAAATTGTCCGATTGCACCTTCTTCAAACAATTGTTTTGCTTTTTCATTGCCTAACGAACTCACTCCCTGGCTTCCCACCTGAAAAGTTTTTCCGCTCGCTTTTTGAGCAGCGATGACATCCGGTCCTTCCGTAATATCATGCACCATCGGTTTTTCACAATAAACGCCTTTTCCCATTCGAAGGGCATCAATTGAAATCTGTTTGTGCCAATGATCCGGCGTTCCAATAATCACCGCATCGATATCTTTTCGATTTAAGATTTCCATATAATCACGACTCGTGAAGATGTCTTTTCCCCACATTTCTTTAGCTGCCGCTAGATGCCCATCATACAAATCACAGGCTGCGACCATTTTCACTCCTGGAATAGATAATGCCGTTTTAGAATCTGCAACTCCCATACCTCCGGCGCCAATGACAGCGAGTTGGATTTGATCGTTTTTACTAATTTTTTGCTTTTCTCTTTTTAATAATTCTTTTTGAGTTTCTTTTGAAGAAAGGAGGGCTGGAGCACTTGCTAAGACAGTTGTTCCTAATGCTGCCTTTTTGATAAAGGATCGCCTTGAGTCAGCTTTTTTCATGTTAGAAATTGAAAGTTTTTTCGATACTTAATATTAGCAAATTTTTGTGGGAATTTGGAACGATTCTTTGAATAGATTTCGATTCAATAAACTATATTAATAAAAAAGCCTTCGCAAATAATATCTGCGAAGGCTCTTTTTTAAAATTATTTAGTTTTTTAATTTTTAACTAGCTGCTACTTCAGGTTTACTTCTTTTTTGTACCCAAAAATAAAGTACAGTAAAGAGTCCAACAAGGATCAAAGGAAAAAGTACCATTGTCCCTAAAGTGGCTTGTCCGGCAACTAAATCCAGCTCATCACCGGTAAGTCCAAGTGCAACTGCTTCTGCTTTGTCCGAATCAATCCAACGACCTATAATCGGTTGAAAAATTGAAGTAGAAAACATGCCTACCGCACCGATAATAGACATGCCGAGTGCTCCGCTTTTCGGAATTTTATCAGCAATAAAACCAATCATATTCGGCCAGAAATAGGCAATCCCAAGCGCAAAAACAATAGCAGCTACATAAGCCATCGTTCCTGTTTGTGTACTAAAAAGGTAAATTCCAATCGTAGCTAAGATAGCTGATCCGAGTAGTACGCCAGTTTGGTCGAATCGTTGTACTGCCTCGCCTCCAAAATATCGGGCAACAGCCATTAGTCCTGTCACCAATGCCAAAATCAACATAGGTTGTGCACCGCTTTTAGCCAAAATGAGGCCTACCCATTGCTGAGGTCCAAATTCTGTAATCGCCGTAAGTGCCATACAGACAAACATGAAAAGGAAAAGTGGAGAAAACATGGCTTTCATATTTTCTGAAACAGAAGCTGCTGCTGCTGTTTTTGCTTTCGGCCAATCTTGTCCAAAGAATAAATATGCATAAATCAATGTAGGAATTAGAATGACCCAAATCTGAGTTTCCCAACCAAAACCAGCGTCTGTCATAAATTTAGAAACAAGGCTCCCAATGACAATACCACCAGGGAACCACATGTGAAATCGGTTCATCATCTTACTCATTTTGTTTCCTTCATAAGCATCTGCAATCATTGGATTACAAGCCGCTTCTGTGCAACCATTCCCCAGACCAATGAGCAAAGTAGAAATCATTAAACCGATATAACTACCAGAATAGATAGTCATGATGATTCCTACAGCATGCGCAAAAAATGCAAATTGCATAATTCTTTTCCCACCAACGGAATGATAGATCAAACCTCCAATGACCATAGAAATCGGAAAGCCTAAAAACCACATAGAGTTGATGTAGCCTAGTTGTTCGGCCGATAAATTTAGTTCATCTCCAAGTTGTGGAAGAATTCCCGCTCTGATACTAAAAGACAGCGCCGTTGTAATCAAAGCAAAACAACTACCGTAAAAAAGCCTTTTTTCGTTTGTCATAAATGTTTTCCGTTTTGATTGATTTTATTTAAAAGTAGAAATTAATTGACCTCGCCTTTTAGATCTTTGATTTTGATGTTTCGATACCAAACCCGGTCTCCGTGATCTTGTAACGAAATATGGCCTTTTTTCGCAGTTCCAAAACCTTCCATATCTTTAAATTTACTGCCTGCAATCATGTTTTTCCAGCCATCGGTCCACATTTCAGTTTCAACGACTTTACGACCATTTAGCCAGTGTTCGAGATGACCATTATTCACAATCAGGCGTGCATGATTCCATTGGCCGGCAGGCTTTACGGTAACATATTTTGATTCGATGAGGTCGTATAAATCTCCTGCGCGGTGTTTTACAATTTTCGCGTCAGGATGGCAGCTGTTATCCAAAACCTGCATTTCCGGGCCAGTTTGCCACACAAACTCATATTTATCACTTTCAATCACGTTGTAAATGATTCCACTATTTCCACAGGCGCTGATTTTCCATTCGAGAGAAAGTTCATAATTTTCGTATTCTCCATCAGTTATAATATCTCCTCCGTCGGGTGCTTGCCAGTGACCATCCGGTGATTTTTCAGCTTTAAGATGCAAAGCTCCGTTATCAATAACCCAACTCGATCCAATTGTTTTTTTATTAAAATTCCGCCAACCGTTTGTCGTTTTTCCATCAAAAAGCAATTGCCACCCTGCTGCTTTTTCACTATCTGAAAGCGTGTTGTTCGGCGTTGGAGTAGGGGCTGTTGTTTTAGTTCCGGGCTGATTTTCAGGAATTTGATTCATTGTGTACCAGGCTTCTGTTGACCAAAGTTCATTATCGTTGGCACTAACAAAAGCGGTTTGCAATTTTACATAAACCATATGATTGGATTTCATGCCATCAAGCTCAAGAAATACTTTTTTGCGATCATCGGAAACGTTTACAGAACGTATTTTCAAATCTTCCAAATCCAGTTTTGGTCCGCCATATTCTTCGGTTGGCAAATAATACCATTGTTTGATCTGGTAATCGCTGGCATTCCAACTATCGCCTTCTTTCAATGGTTCGGTGAATTCGATTTCAACACCATCAGATTTTGCACGAACGGCGAGCATTTCAAAAGTTGACTTTTCATTGTATTTCAATCGCTGAAGACCATACCACAATTTGCCGGTGTGAACCCAGTTTCCAGTAGATCCTATTCCGCCGATGTATAGACCGCCATCTGGTCCCCAAATGATGCGATTAACACCCGCTTCCAATCCTTGCGTAAACCGGAAAACACAACCCTGATAATCTCCATTTACTTTTTCAACAAAAACCCTTTTCACACCACCATTCGTCACTTCGCCGTGGATCATTTGCCCTTTGTAAGGACCATCGTTGAGGTACATTGGTGTACTTGGTGAGTTGCCGATTTCATCTTGTGGCAACCAAACCACCGGAAGTGTTTCTTTTAGATTTGCTGTTCCTTCAAAATCAACAGATCGCGAGCCAAACCATGCGTCCGGCTTAACGTGAACAATCTTCGAAGCAGGTAGCCAGTCTCCCTGATTGTCTGCTACGAAAATTTCATCGTCGGCGCCAAGTCCGATTCCATTTGGTGTGCGAAGCCCGCTGGCGATAAATTCAAACTCACCGGTTTCTTTTGAAATTTTTACGACTTTTCCGCGATCGGGAATCTGTGGCTGCGTGCTGGCTCCTCCGGGATTGATGGCCGTTGCAAGTGTTGCATAAAAATATCCGTCTTTATAAACCAAGCCAAAGGCGAATTCGTGAAAGTTTGCTGAAACTTTCCAGCCATTGCAAACCGTCAAATATACATCAGCAACATCATCTCCGTTGTCGTCAACCAGTTTGGTTAATTCCTGTTTTTGTAAAACGTAAATTTCATCATCAACCACTTTCAATCCAAGTGGTTCAGCAAAACCTTTCGCTATTGTTTTCACTGTGATTTTTGAAGGATCACCACTTTGTACGCCATCTAAAATAAAAACTGACCCCGCAGCATCCCAGGTACTCACGACCAAACGGCCATCGGAAAGGAAATCCATTCCACCAACTTTTGGTAAAAAATCATTTGGACGAGCCTGGCTAAGGTCATAACTCGGATGCACATCTTGAAGAGCTGTACCATCACCGGGTATTTGCGCTTCATTCGACAGCGCCATCGGTTTTAATGTTTCTGGCCGATCTTTTTTATTATGAACCAGATTGGTCGCAGGAACCACGACATATTCACCGCCACCTCCGGATCGCCATTTCAATGAAACATTTTTCCCGCCTTTTCCCTGGAAATATTTCAATTTGAAAGGATGGTACCCTTCTTTTAAAGCAATGACACCATCTACTGCATCTGATCCGTGCAAACCATCGTTGTCAATTAATTTTTTTTCACCAATTGACAAGCTGGATCCATCATCACTTGTCAAACGGAAAAAGTAATTTCCGGATTTATTAATTTTTAAAAATCCTTCAACGATCAACGCAAAGTTGTCTGGCATTCCACTAAAATCTGCATCCATGATGTTGATACTTTTTAAAATATCGATGTAAGCGGGAGTTTGTTTTGAATTGACATCCGCCAATTTTGCCAGATCTTTATCATGAAAATAAACTTTGGCGATAGCTCCCGGAAGCATGTCGTTGTCCACGAGATTTTCTGCTGCAAATACATAATCTGATTCTTCCGGAGCTTTACTTTCTTCGCTCGTAGCATTTGCAGCTTCTTCGTCAGCATCCAGTAAAAGAATGTATTCCACCATTTTTTTGATATCCTCATCAGAATCATTCGGATGAGCACTCATGACTTGTGAACCCCAAACTCCGTAACCTCCGTTTTTCACTTTTGAGGAAAGCAAAGTTACATTTTCAGCAGTGTTTGCGTACTTTTTGGCAACTTCCATGTAGGCCGGGCCAATTGTTTTTTTGAAAGTATTGTGGCAGGCTTTGCAATCACTTTTTGCAATTAAATTGAATCCTTCGGGCGTATCTTCGTCTTCGTCATCTCCAAATAAGCTTTCATTTGGATTTTCGATCAATGGCTTTTTTACAAATTGCACCATAAGTCGAGTTGCTGCGTTTGATTTTAAAATGAGTTTTCCTTTTAAATCTATCGCCGAGATATTTCCGGCTTGCCGCGGCTCTTCTTCTCTGATTTGAAAATCACTATCGGTTTCGACACTACTTTTCATGGCAATGGAACCCACATTTGTCATCATAGCAATTTGAGTTCCTTCGGGAACATTTTCGGTTGTAAAAACTCTTTCGAAACCAGCCAGCCCATCAGCTGATTCAACATATTCAGGGCGTTCAAAAACCATTGCTTTTTTTCCGTTCCATTCCAACTGATACATCAACTCAACATGACTATTTTTGAAGCGATGTCCTTTGTAAGAAACTTCGGGGCTTTGTTCGTTGCCATTTTCAATAATAATCCACGGATTTTCGTAAAGGTTGATGAAATACGCATTTCCGACAGAAAGGGGTTGTGGTCCGTGAAGGGTCGTATAAACCGCGCCATCAAAATTGACAATTCCTTTCCAAACTTTGTACAAAGAACTATTTTGGGTGCTGTATGCTGCCCAAAGGTTTTCGTTGAGTGCCAAAGTGATCATTCGTGGTTTTACATCAAGGACAGAACGAAAAACCCAGGGATCATTCGGGCGTTCTATTTCCTCATTTTTGTTTTCTCCAGAATTACACCCTGAAAAAAGAAAAACGGACAAAAGCAGGATGAAAAAGTAATTATGAGTAAGTTTCATACATTTTGATTTAGGCATTAAAGGAACAATTGGGAACGTTGAATCTTTATTATTTTATAAAGATTTGTCTTCAGTTATAAATTCAATCCTGTGGAACATTAAAACTTGTTTATTCGGATCACCTGTCGATTTAAACACAATATAGATATTGTGAGTTGAATCTTGTGGCTTGAAAGGTATCGTCTTTTCTCCAGCTTTTACAAATTCAGTTTCTCCAAGTAAAAGGCCATCTGGAGCATCTAGTCTAATTTCGACTTTACCACCTCTTTCGTGCTTTTTTCTAATCCCACAGGCCAGCGTAATTTTGTTGATGCCTGTCAAATCGATATTGTTGAATATCACGTAATCCTCATTAAAAATTTCTCGAACGACTCCTTTATTTATTACAAAGTCAGAAGACCCTTCATCAAATTCTTTTGCGTTGATCCGTTGGTATCGCAAAAAATGTTGTCCTTGTTGAGTGATAGGCTTGATTGCACCATTACCATTGTCGGTGTAAGAAGCCATCAAAAGATATTTGCCATTTTTTTCTTCTCCAATATGGGTTTTTGTAATGTACTTCCCTGTAAGCGGGTAATCAGACTCTATTTGTTTTTCCCCACCCAAAGAAAGAATATAAAGGACCATTTCCATTGCTTGCTCTTCAGAAAGTTGTGGATGAGCAGCCATTGCTGTTTCGCCCCAATTACCAGAACTGCCTTCGAGAACTCGCTTACCTAAATCCCGAACAGCAAATTCGTTATTGCGATAGCGACTTGCAATTTGAAGGTAACTTGGACCATTAATTTTTTTATCATGAGCATGACAACTTTTACAATCTGAACTTTCAATCAATTGCAAACCTTTGGGTTTTACAGTAGCCTGATCTGCAGTTTGATGCCCTTGTGCAATTGTTGTAATATCATAACCTTCCGGTAGATAGTCGAAGGATACCGAAATATCTTTTGGATCTATTCCTTCAGTCAAATCACCATCTTCAATGTCTTTCACACTCACATTGTAGGAGATATTTCGATTATCCCAATAAAAAGTACGATTTCCTACTAATTCCCATTCAATTATTGGAGGCTCATTTCCAACTTGGATTTCTTGCTTAGCTATCGATGTTTTTCCATTGGGATCAGTTACTTTTAATCTAACCTGATAGATGCCCGGATTTTCGAAAGTAAACCTGGGAAAGGCTGTTCGGTTCTGAATAGTTTCATCGGTAAAACTCCATTCGTATTTCAACCTTTCATCATCCAAATCATATGATTCTTCAGCTGAAAAAATAACAGTCAGTGGCGCAGCACCGATTAATTTGTCTGCAGCGATCTTCGCAACAGGAGAACGGTTGCCTTTAATAAAATCAATTCTCACTAATCTTGCATTTAGATTTCGAGCAAACCATTGTGAGCCGTATTCCAACATGTACAATTTCCCATCTTTTCCAAAAAGCATATCCATTGGGCGAGAAAACTCTTCGTTTTGCATAAACGGGTCGATTTTTTCAATCACACCCAAGCTGTCGAATTTTACAACAAACATCCAATGCCGCATCCATTCATAAATAAAAAGCTTTCCATCAAAATAGTCAGGAAACTTATTTGAACTTTGATGTTCATCAGAATAATAAATTGGTCCGGCCATTGGGTTTTTACCACCAGTTCCAACCCATGGGAATTCTTCAGATTTATCATATGAATACCAAATATTAGCAGGCTGGAAGGGTGGCAGTTCTTCTAAACCAGTGTTATTTGGTGAATTATTGATTGGATTTTTTGGATCAAAAAGCGGCCCTGATTCTTTTGTTGCAAAGTTGTAATCATAATATACTTTATCGTTGCCACGAAAATAAGGCCACCCCCAAAACCCCGGACCCCTTGCCTGGTTGATTTCATCGAAACCTTTTGGGCCTCGATTTTCACCGTCCGTTCCAGCGTCAGGGCCTACATCCCCCCAGTACAGGTATTTCGTTTTGTTGTCAATATCAAACCGGAAAGGATTTCGGCACCCCATTACATAAATCTCGGGTCGTGTTTTAGGTGTGCCTTCAGGAAAGAGGTTACCATCAGGAATTGTATAAGTTCCGTCAGGCTGGGGTGTTATTCGGAGTATTTTTCCACGTAAATCGTTTGTGTTTGCTGATGATTTTTGAGCGTCCCATGCGCTTCTTCCGTCGCGTTCATCAATTGGCGCGAAACCGTTAGAAGCAAATGGATTTGTATTATCGCCAACACTTATAAATAGATTGCCATCCGGGCCAAATTCTAAGGCACCGGCTGAGTGGCAACATTCATCTCGTTGCAAAGGAATTTTTAAAACAACTTTTTCAGTATCGTAATAAAGGCTGTCCTTTTGAAAAACAAATCGCGAAACATGTTGCACCGGTTCATCTCCAACAGGAGAATAGAATAGATAAATCCAATGATTTTCATTGTAATTTGGGTCAATAGTTAGTCCCAGTAATCCATCTTCATATTTATTATGAACCGGAAATTTAGTACTCAATTTTAGAGAACCTGCTTTTGGATCAAAAAGCAGGATGTTTCCTTTTCTTTCAATGAATAAAATTCTCCCATCATCAAAAATTTCCAGTTCCATCGGCTCGTCAAGATTCTGTGCAAGCACCGTTTTCACAAAACGATTTTCGTTTGGAACCCGATGATTTCTGACATCAGAATAATCCAATTGATTTTCGCCAATGGCGTATTTTATACCTCCCAAAATATGCTGCAAAAATAACGGTTCCAAGTAGGTTTCGTCCGTATGACCTCCGCCCGTGTAAAATGAACGTCCGCCATCAAACTCATGATACCAAGCGCTTGGGTGATTTTCACCATTGGTTCCTCCTTTGTAGGAAGATTCATCGAGCATAATCAATGGGGTGACTTCAGGATTTAGGGATTTGTAATTGTACCATTCATCGCGGCGCTCCCAGACATCAGGAAGCATAGAAGTTGAAATATGGTTTTTATTAACCACTTTTAAGGTAGCATCACAAGTAGGAGGGTGACTTTCGAAATAGCCACCCATCATTTCACCAAACCATTTCCAATCGTATTCGGTATCTGCTGCTGAGTGAATTCCAACAAACCCTCCTCCAGCTTGAATAAATCTTTCGAAATCAGCTTGCTGATAATGATCGAGCACATCACCAGTTGTATTGAGGAAAATAACAGCGGCATAGTTTTGCAAATGCTCTTCTTTAAACTGATTTGCATCTTCAGTAGCGTCAACGACAAATCCATTTTCATTGCCTAATTTCTTTATCGCTTCAACCCCTGCCCCAATTGATTGATGTCGGTAGCCTTCCGTTTTAGAAAACAAAAGCACCTTTGTTTCTTTATTTCCTTTACAGCTGAATACACCGTTTAACAGCACCAAAATGATGAGAAATATTGTCCCTCTCTTTATAAATTCCATTCCTCAGATAAGTCTTTGTAAAAAGTTATTACCTAATTTACACTAAGGTAATAAATCTACCTTTTATTCCAATTAATTCACAAACAACAAAATTTAATTTTACTGAGATTTAACTTTTATAAAAATATATCGGAAAAGGAAAAAGGAAAGTTAAAACAGCTTTTCAAATAGTAAATGATTGTCTACCCTGAATGATCTGTTTTCAATATGGATCGAACATATTCAATGTATTCGTCAAATTGTTTTAAGCCATTTTCAGATAGAACATTTGGCGGAACTTCACTTAAAATAGTTTTGCCTGTTTCAAAATGATAGAGCATTTTTTTATAACATTCAACAATTGCCGAAGTGTCTTTTTGCTTTTCAAAATTCGGCAATTGTTTCGACAAAGCAACCGCATAATTAAAATGTGTATAAGCTAAATTTTCTTTTTGGTGAGGATATAACTCAACGTAGTTAGATGCTTTTTCGCATATTTCTATGATTTGAATTTGAAGATTCATTACTGCTTCGACCGAATCTTTTTGTTCTAACTCTAAAGAGCGATCTGATAAAAAACTAACAAGGTCCATGTACATTGACCCTAAGTGTTTTTTGTTTTCTTCAACCGGATTAAATTGATAAGCATTGATTGCAGTTTTCAGTTTTCTTTCCGGTTTAATTAAACTCATAAACTGTTGGATGCTATCCCGAAAATTGAAACAGCGGCTTGTATTTTCGATATAATTTGAAATGTTTTTCGTTCCCTTTTGAAAAACCTCCGCGTCAATCGGACAATCCAACAATTGCCACATCGGATCATTTGGCAAATGATCAAATATAAAAATTTCAGGTTTTGTCAGGAAGTAATCTTCGAGCTGTGCTTTACCATTTCCAGCTCCCCAGGTCGCATCCAAAAGATACCATTTCTCATCAATCAAAACAGCGTTCCAGGTATGGTTTGCTGTACTTAAATCGGGATTTGCATCACGAGGTGTTTTTGGATAACCTGCAACCACTTTACAAGTAATATTTGCCCTCATACACATTTCCTGTAAAAGGTTTGAATAACCCTGACAAACTGCTTTTTTTCGGTTCAACACATCTTGGTTAGTGTGGTTGATCCGTTTTGAATTCGGCTTTACAGCTGCATTATCATATCCAAGATTGTTCACAATCCAGATATAAAAGCTACGCACTTTTTCAAAATCATTATCTGTCTTTTCTGAAAGATAATCAATCAATCCGGTCAGGTCTTTTTCAATAGATTTTGGCGTTTTCAAAGCATGTTTATCAATAGTTTTGAAATCCGTATTTACCTGAGCAAAACTGTTTTGATTGATTAGAAATAGAAATATTATGATTAGAAATCTAGGCATTCATCGAAATTAAGTAATTTTAAAATGGCTCTTTAAATTTTTCTGCGATTTTATAAAACAGAAAACTTAAAACCGAGTACATACATTGAAAACGTTTAACCAATTAAATTTGTATTTTCACCCCATGACATCCAAACTAAATTTGCCTAAAGAATTACAAGATTTTGAAGCAACCATCCGATCGACAGCAAGGCCTTTTATCAAAATAATTCCACAAAAAGCGGCTCAAACGAATAGGTGGCAAAGCAAAATAGGAGGGAACCCCTACTTGCCAAAAAATGCATCCTATCCCGTTGATCTTGAAGGCAATCAACTATTGTTTTTAGCGCAGATCAATTTTAAAGAAACGCCTTTATTACCTCCTTTTCCAGCTGAGGGTATTCTTCAGTTTTTTGTTTTTGATGATCCGTTTTATGGCTCGGAATTAAATGACCCTTTTTCTCAGGATGGTTTTAGAATCGTTTATTATAAAAATCTCATTAAAGAGGAAAACCAGCTGGTTACCGACTTTTCTTTTTTACGAAACTTCATGCGTGATCCGATTGATACAAAAGTATCTTATCCTTTGAAATTTCAGCTTGACGAGGAGTTTGTTCCAACCGCAGATCATCAATTTGATCAATTGCTTGGAGAAGACTTTTTTTATCAGTTTGGTAAAAAAGAATGGGAAATTTGGGCAGATTATAATCAAAAAGTGCGGAGCTCCGGACATAAACTGGGTGGCTATGCTCACTTCACTCAGGAAGACCCTCGTCGCAATCAATCGTCTCTTCTTCAATTGCTCTTTCAGTTGGATTCTGATGAAAAGATAAAATGTGCCTGGGGAGATTTGGGTGTTGCCAATTTTTTCATTCATCCTCAAAATTTACGGGAGCTGGATTTCTCAAAAGTTTATTATCACTGGGATTGTCCATAACATATAACAATAATTTTGAATGTTTTTGGAATTTAACTATATTGGTTTCACTCCTATAACCAAAACCAATCTTTGACGTTTTTTTAACAGCTTCTACTCATTCAACAAAACAAGAAAAACCATGTTAGAAATATTTACATTTTCCATTTTTTCAAAAATATTAATCATCGTTATTGTTGGAGGTTTTATGCCTTTAACTGCCATGACTTTTCTAAAGGCAATGATAGGCAATAAAGAAGAGGAATTTAATAATGCTCTGAATGGGATGAACCTCAATTCTACCCGAAAGGTTCAAGATAGTTATTCTGCTTCAAAGTTTTTTCTTCCTGTCATGTTTGCAACAACGATATGCATTCTGGCCATTTCCTATTTTACTTTTGCAGAAAATTTTGCTTCCGGAATAAATGATAATTTATTACTCACAGGAGCGTACTTTGGTGAAGCTAACAAGGATTTGATCTACCAAAGTATCTCCGTTTTATCTATGGCTTTTTTAGGTGGTTTTTTGTGGTCAGCTCAAAATATTATCCGTCGGCTAATCGCATACGATTTGGCGCCGGATGTATATTACAGCGCCGGTATTCGAATAATCTTAGCATCAGTCATTGCTTTGGTCTTATCATTTATCATTGGCGCAGATAGCAGTACTAATGTAGTTGGATTCAAAGCATCGCTGGGTGCGATTTCGTTTTTAACCGGTATGTTTCCTGAACGCGTTTTGAGTTATTTAGTCAATCTTTACAAAAAATTTGTCAGCCCTGACAAGTTAAATGATGAAGCACTTTCTCTCTATAAACTTGAAGGAATGAGTATGCAACACAAAGAACGCTTGAATGAATTAGGAATTGACAATGTGCAGAATCTTTCTGAAGCTAGCCTGACTAAATTATTGATTGAAACTCCTTTTGGGGCACGGCTATTGCTTGATTGGATAGGACAGGCGAAGCTTGTCTGTTACGTAAAAGAAAACATAACAGACCTGAGAAATATCGGGATTCGCTCAGTTTTTGATTTGGTCAAGGTGGAAAGAACTCCATTGCAGCTAACAGAAATTGCTGAGGCAGCTGGAATCAAAGCTCCTTTTCTTCAAATCATATATGATCAAGTTGTAAGTGACAAAGGCATTCAGGCGCTTTACGGTTTTCAATATGGAGTCAATACATCAAGAGATGAAAGCGACTCAAAAAATATTAGTATGCCCGTGGAAGCTACTGTTGAAAATTAGTAAATTGTATTGAAAATAAAAGGCCTTTATATACATCTTACTTTGCAAATACCGTTTATTGGAAGGACTACTTAAATAATAAATGAAGTTTTTTAACTTTTTCATATTTTTTTTATTGCTCAGCAACTTTGCATTTTCACAAAAGGCATCTGAATTTTCTACTGAAAATATCATCCCAAATCCCAGTTTCGAAAAATATTCAAGCACACCAATCGGCTGGTTTTATAAAGGAAAGCATTATACAGATGTCATGAAATACTGGAGTTCGGCTACAGCAGCATCACCAGACGTTTTTGGTCCAAAGGTGAGAGTTCCTTCTCATTGGGCAACCAAAGGTTTTGGAGAACAAAAACCACATAGCGGGGAATCCATGTCAGGCATTACGGTTTTCGGCTGCACAGAAGGCAAACCACATTGCCGCGAGTATATCCAAATTCAACTGCGTGAACCTTTAGTTATCAATCAAAAATATTATGCAGAATTTTGGGTAAGCCACTTGCCCCGTTCCCTTAAGGTAAACGGCATTGGGATGTATTTTTCGGAAGAAAAACTCAACGTAAATACTGATGGCCCACTCAATTTTCAACCTCAGATTTCAACGGCAGAAGTGATTTCTGCTCCTGATCACAGGTGGGTGAAAATCTCAGGAAGATTCAAAGCTACAACAGAAGCTGAATATCTGATCATCGGCAATTTTTTTGCAGACAGCTTAACTAATATTCGTTCTCCTGGATCTAATGCACTAAACTATGGCTACTATTATGTTGATGACATATTATTAAAAAAAGAAAATCCGATCCTCGAAGTTCCGATAAAAGAAAATGATCTCTGCTGCATCACTATTGAAGAAGGAAAAGTGGTGCAATTAAGTAATATCTTTTTTGATCACGACAAAACAGAGCTTCTTCCCCGCTCTTATGTCGAACTTAATAAGCTGTTAAAATTAATGCGGGAAAACCCTTCGATGATTATTGAAATCAGAGGTCATACGGACAGCATTGGCGAAAATGATTACAATATTTACCTTTCCAGAAAACGGGCCAAAGCCGTAGTCGAATTTCTTAACGAAAATGGCATAGAAAAGAGTCGAACTCGCTATGCCGGTTACGGAGATTCTCGTCCAATTGCTAATAATAAATACACCAAAGGCCGTCAGTTGAATCGTCGTGTTGAGTTTCTTGTTATCAAAAAATAAGACTTCTCTCTGAGTGCATTTCATTTTTAAGGAAGAAAGAGTTTTATAAAATGAAATACACGCCTCACACTTTTAATTACTCAAAATAAAAAAGGATTTGTAAGTTTACTGGAAATTAGCTTTTTCTATGCTGGAGCCTTATTTCAACATTAATGAAATTGAAGCTGGATGTGATGAAGCCGGACGTGGTTGTTTGGCAGGACCGGTGTTTGCTGCTGCCGTAATTTTACCATCTGATTTTTCAAATGATCTTTTAAATGACTCAAAACAGCTTTCAGAAAAGCATCGAAAAGCTTTAAGAATTGTGATTGAAAAAGAAGCAATTACATGGGCGGTTGCCCAGGTTGATCCAAAAGAAATCGATAAAATCAATATCCTGAATGCTTCATTTTTGGCCATGCATCGGGCACTTGACCAGTTAAAAAAACTACCCACATCACTGCTCATTGACGGCAATCGTTTTAAGCCATACAAAAATATTTCTCATCATTGTATCATAAAAGGGGATGGCAAATTTATGTCAATTGCAGCTGCTTCAATTTTGGCAAAAACTTATCGCGATGATTTTATGGAAAGTCTTGCATTGCAACATCCACATTATGGTTGGGAAAAAAATAAAGGATATCCAACCCAGGCTCACCGAACTGCTATCCAGCAATTTGGCTCTTGTAAACACCATAGAAAATCTTTTCGCTTATTACCGGAGATCGTCCGAAAGGAGCTTTTTTAAGTCAGAAAAGGGTTGGTCTTTTTTTCATAACCAATAGTCGTATTCGGACCATGACCGCAATATACTTCTACTTTGTCGCCAAGCGGGAAAAGTTTATTTTTAATACTTGAAATTAACTGGTTATGATTTCCTCCTGGAAGATCCGTCCTTCCTATACTTCCATGAAACAACGCATCTCCCGCTATAATAAAATTAGCTTTTTTACAGAAAAAAGAAAGACTGGCAGGAGAATGCCCAGGAGTAAAGATCGATTCCAGACTTGAGTTTCCAAATTTTATAATTTCTCCTTCTTTTATAAACTTTTTAGCAGTAAGAATAGGGTCTCTCAATGGAATTCCATACATCATAGCCACTTGCGGAACAGCGTTCAAAAGTGGCAATTCACCTTCATGGATTTCAAGCGGTAAGTTGTATTTTTCACTAATAAAGTGATTGCCAAATACATGATCGATATGACAATGAGTATTAATCAACCTCACCGGGTTTAACTTTTTTTGTTCAATGAAGTTTACTAACTCCAGTTTTTCATCTTCATCGTAGCAACCCGGATCAATAATGATACATTCTTTAGTGTCATCGTAAAGGACATAAGTGTTCTCCTGAAAGGGATTGAAAGTAAATTTGGCAACAAGGGTCATATTTTTACCGTTAAAATATTGCGTGAATAATCATAAATGTTTGTAAGTTGACAATCGATATATTTTTTATCAAATAGCATTATCAACATCTTTCAAATATTATTGTTTGCAAAAATACACTAACTAATGATTCACATTGACATTATGTTCAAAAAAACTCATATTTAAAGGCTTTTATAGTTGAAATGAGATGACGAAAAAAGGCTAAAAGCCTTTAAATAATTTTACCGCCTATGCGCAATTTTACTTTTCTGCTGTCGCTTTTATTTTCATTGTTTAGTTGGTCTGTACTAACAGCTCAGGGTACTCAAGTAGAATTTGGCAAAAACCGTGTTCAATACCATGATGATTTCAAAGAATGGCTACAATATGAAAGCGTCAATTTCATTACTTATTTCTATGGAGAAGGTCGAAACATCGCGCAATCTGTTGTGCAAATTGCGGAATTAGACTATGATGCTGTCCAGGGCATTTTGGAGCATCGTATGAATGATAAAATTGAAATCATTGTTTATACCGATTTAACCGACCTTAAACAAAGCAACATTGGCAGCGAAGAGGCTTTTGAAAATACCGGCGGGCAAACCAAAATAGTTGGAAACAAAATTTTTGTTTATTTCAATGGCGATCATAATAATCTTCGCACTCAAATCAGAGAAGGGGTTGCATCTGTTTATTTAAACGCGATGCTTTTTGGATCTAACTTACAGGAAATTGTCCAAAACGCTGTGATGATGAATTTGCCGGAATGGTTTAAAGTTGGCCTGATCTCATATATCGGAGAAGAGTGGAACACTTCGCTAGACAATCAATTACGAGATGTTATTTTAAATTATGATTATAAAGATTTTAACAAATTTGCAGAAGAAAATCCAAAGCTGGCAGGACATGCAATGTGGTATTTTATCAGTCAAAATTATGGCAAATCTACAGTTTCTAATTTACTCTACTTAACACGAATTAACAGAAGCATCGACAGTGGTTTCTTGTATGTTTTGGGTTCCTCATATGGAAGCACTATTGGAAACTGGGAAGCATATTTTAAACAACGCTACACGTCCGAAGCTGATGCGATGGAGAAGCCGGCAGGAAGGAAAATAAAAGTAAAAAACAAAAGAAAACTTCCACTCACCCAGCTTAAAATTAGTCCCGATGGTAAAAAAATAGCTTATGTTTCAAATGAAATAGGCAAATATAAGGTCTACATTCAGGACATCCGAAGCGGTGAACGTTACGTTATCCAAAAAGGTGGTTTTCGCAATGCCTTCCAAGCTACTGATTACAATTACCCAATGGTGGCTTGGAGTCCTAATAATATGGAAATAGCGGTGTTGTATGAAAAACGTGATGTGCCCAAATTGATGATTTATGACCTCAATTCCAAAGAAAAAATAACCGAGGATTTGAGTACACAATATCATCGGGTTTACAGTATGGACTACATCAATCCAGGAAAAATGGTGCTTTCGGCAACTGTGAGAGGATTTTCTGACATCTTCATTTACACTTTAAACAACCGGCAAAGTGAACGGATTACAAATGATTTTTATGATGATTTGGATGCCTCATTTGTGAACGTTGGAGATCAAAAAGGAATTATGTTTACGTCAAATCGACAAGACCTAATGATCCGTCAAATGAGGCTCGACAGCATTCTTCCAATCAATACTTTTGATATTTATTATTATAACCTTCAAACCAAATCAAAAGAGCTCGTAAGAGTTACAAATACACCGCTTGCCAACGAGCGGATGCCCATGATTGTTGATTCAACTTATTTCACATTCATCACTGACGAAACCGGCATCTACAATCGCCAACTTGGTTATTTGGAAGAATATATTGCGTTTTATGAACAGGTAATCACATTGAAAGATGGCTCTGAAATAATTTTACACCAGGATTCTACGATGTCTTTACTTGATTCCACTTTTATTGACACCATTATTATTCAACCGGTGATTAAGCAGCGTGCTATTAATCATAATGTTTCAAATCTTAGTTTTAATATTTTTGAACAACATTTTTCTCCTAAATCGGGAAAATTTGTAGAAAGCATTTATGCTGAAGGAATTAATACTTTTTATGTTCAAAAAATTGATTCTTTAAAAACTGAAACACCTGTCTTTACGCGATATCAAGAACAGCGTTTAAAAGCTCATGGAGCTAAGTTAATTACCACTCAAAAGGAAACTAAAAAAAGTGAAGCACCTGTTCCTGTAATAACTAATATTCTTGATGAAGTTGACGAAACTCCAACAGATATTTCGGAAGTACCCGTAGAAAAACAAGACACAGGAAAAATTGATATTGACAATTATCTTTTCCAAAGCGAGTTTGATGACGATGAAGAACCAGCAAAAGTTATTGTCGAAGAAGATGAAGGAAATATTACTTTAGAACCGCTGGAAAAAACGGAAATTGTAACGACCACTTCTCAACCCATTGTCCAACCTTACAGAAGCAAAATTTTTAAGTTTAAACCCTCTCATATAATTCCTTATCGATTAAAGTTCCGAACGGATTATGTGACCACACAATTGGACAACAGCTTGCTTTTTGGAGGGCTTGACAGTTATGCCGGTAATCAGAATCAATATAGTTATCCGCCTCTGGGCATTTTGTTAAAAGCTAATTTTAAGGATCTTTTTGAAGATTACGAATTTAATATGGGGGTTAGAATTCCCACTACTTTTAATGGTGCTGAATATTTTATCGTTTTTGATGATAAAAAGAAACGGCTCGATAAGAGTTATGCTATTTACCGTCGCAATTTGAAGTATACTTATGACAGCGGAGGAGCGGTTCCGGGAAAGTTTAAAGAAGTTATTTTGCTCGGTCAAATGCAGGTTCGATATCCACTTGATATATTCAGGAGTCTGCGGCTTTCCGGCATTTTGCGCCTTGACAGAACCTATTTGTTAGCAACTGATCGAACTCCTTTAGAGACGCCATCGTTCAATCAGCAACGACTTGGGCTGAAACTCGAATATGTATTTGACAATACCTTAGATGTTGCTGTCAACATAAAAAATGGAACCCGTTATAAAATATCCGCGGAATTAGTCAAGAAAGCCAGAATAGATTTACTGGATAATGTAACCTTTGATTTTCAAAAAGGCTTCATGACAGTAATTGGAATTGATGCCAGACACTACCAACGACTTGATAAACATTCCATCTTTGCCATTCGCTTTGCCGGAGCTGCTTCCTTTGGTTCTGAAAAGATTCTATATTTTCTTGGAGGTGTTGACAACTGGTTATTTCAAAAATTTAATAATGATGTACCTCTTCCCGCTTCTGATGATTTTGCTTTTCAAACCCTTGCTAGCAATCTCAGAGGATTTGAATACAACATCCGAAATGGCAATAATTATGCGTTGATTAATAATGAATTAAGAGTTCCTATCTTTAAATACTTTTCTAAAAATATTAGATCTAACTTTTTCAGAAATTTCCAGTTGGTTGGATTCTTTGATGTAGGAACTGCCTGGCAAGGATCAACTCCCTTTGATGAAGAAAGCCCATTGAATACGGTTTATCTTTCTAATCCACCAACGGTAAATGTTAAGGTCAATTATTTTAGAGATCCTATTGTTGCCGGCTATGGATTTGGAGTACGGGCGCTTCTTTTTGGCTACTTTATAAGGTTAGATTATGCCCGTGGTATTGAAACCAGGATAGTGCAAAAACCAGTTTTCTACTTTTCTCTTGGAAAAGATTTTTAATTAAAATTACTCTCCGGTCTTCATCTTTTCAGCGTTTTCAGCAACCTGCAAGGCTTCGATGATATCATTTATATCACCAGCCATTATTTTGTCCAAATTGTACAGTGTCAAATTGATACGGTGATCCGTAACTCTGTTTTGCGGATAATTGTAGGTGCGTATTTTTCCTGAACGATCACCGGTTCCTACCAATGATCTTCGTTGAGCAGCAACTTCGTTTTCATGTTTTTCTTTTTGAGTTTCATAGATTTTCACATAAAGCCGCTGCAAAGCTATTTCTCTGTTTTTTATTTGCGAACGACCATCCGTACTTTCAGAAACGATACCCGTTGGAAGGTGAGTAAAACGAACTCCTGATTCCGTTTTATTTACGTGCTGGCCTCCAGCTCCGCTTGATCGAAAGGTATCCGTTTTCAGGTCGGCTTTATTAATATTAACATCTTCCATTTCAAATTTCGGCATAACAACAACTGTAGCTGCCGAAGTGTGTACTCTGCCTTGTGATTCCGTTTTAGGAACCCGTTGAACACGATGCGCTCCGGATTCAAATTTTAGCTTACCATAAACATCATTCCCTGATATTTCCAATACAATTTTGTTATACCCTCCCACCGTTCCTTCATTTATAGTTAGGATTTCAACATCAAAATCTTGGCTTTCAAGGTATTTCGTATACATTTTATAAAGATCTCCGGCAAAGATACTTGCCTCATCGCCGCCGGTTCCCGAACGTATTTCAAAAATCACATCTTTTGAATCTTCCGGATCTTTAGGAATTAAAAGCACTTTTATTTTCTCTTCAATCTCCTCTTTTTGCGGCAATAGTTCTTCCAATTCCGTTTTCGCCATTTGTCTCATTTCGGCGTCTTCTTCATTGAGCATTTCTTCTGATGTTTGAATATTACTCAGTAGATCTTTATAGATATTGTGGATTTCGATAACCTCTTCCAAGCTTTTATATTCCTTACTAATTTTCTTAAATTTTTTCATATCAGAAACTACCTCAGGGTCGGAAAGTTGCTCTTCCAAATAATGGTAACGCTCTTTAATTGCCTCTAATTTGTCTAACAACATTATATTATTTTTAACTGAAACTGATTGGATTTAAAAAGAAGAACAGCCAAAAGGAGAATCCCTTTTGGAGAAAAGCTGAGTAGCTAATAGAATTGATTAACGCTGAATTGTAACATCAATGATTCGTTTGAAATGAACTTCTAATTTTGCAGGCCAAAAGTACTATTTTATTTTTCAAACATCAAATCAATAATGTCCGGATACAATAATCCTTAGAACGTTTTTTCAACATTCCAAAATTTAAAACTTGATATTAATTTAAAATCGGATTTTGATTCTCTCTCTTGCTAAAACTATAATATATCAGATGGGATTGATACGAATTTTCTCCTTAATGGACTGGATAAGTGCTGGTGAAACTTTTCGTCGATGGACTTTGCTTTTGATAAATTCCCTAAACGACTGCTCTTTGTTTAATAATTCAAAATAAACGGGATTCTGCTTGATTTCTGTAAGTAGTTCTCTTTCGGCCTCTTTGCTTAATTCATTGTCCAAATACATGTTTACTTTTCTAATAAGATCCTGTTGATTTTCTTGATTCCCCATTGGTTAATTTTTTTTAACTGCTAATGTTTTCGAGAATTATCTTTTAGTTTGGATTGTGTTTGAAAACATTATCAAAAAACCCGGGGTGGTACAGCCACAGTCAAATTCCGGATCAACCAAAACTTGTGTATTGTTAAATTGTACCAAAAACCCATTTAAAATCATGATAATGTTTTTTAAAAAATGATTGCCTGTTTCATTTTAATTACTCAAAAATCCAGCAGCTTAGTTTGTAAATTACTGAGAGCGTTTGTCTTTGAATCCAACGGATTCAGCATAATCTTTCAGTTTTTCTTTTAACATGTTTCGCGCACGGTGTAATCTTGAACGAACCGTGCCTATTGGAATATCTATAATTTTCGCTATTTCTTCGTATGTAAATCCTTCAATATCGCAAAGAAGAATTACTGCCCGGAAATCAACAGGAAGAGCATTGACAGCATTAGTCACCTCATCACCCATCATTGTTTGATAGATTTCCTGCCTTAAATCGATATAACCTGAGTACTTGCTATCTTCTTCATTTTGATAGCTAACGATATCTTCAAAGTCTACTTTTGAAGGCCTTTTACTCTCTTTTCGATATTGATTAATAAAGGCATTTTTAAGTATCTTAAAAAGCCAGGCCTTTGCGTTAGTTCCTTCAATATATTTGTCGATAAAACGAAATGCTTTCAGATAAGTTTCCTGAACAAGGTCATTGGCATCCGCTTCGCTATAAGTTAGGTTGAATGCAAAGTTGTACAATGCATCTACATTGGGATAGAACTCCTCCTCGAAGATTCTTTCGTAATTCGTAACGTTCCTTTTTTCGTCTGCCATGTGTATCATAAAGATAAAAATATTTATATGAAATACAATGTTTGTATTTGCTAACTAGGCTGGCTTTTAACAATTACTAAAACCTAGTTTTATTATAAAAAGTTTCCTTCTTATAATTTTTAACTCAATTTGAAAATTTTTCTAATATAAGAGTGGTGAGAAATATTTAGAGAATTAGAATTTTACGATTTCAATACTTTCTACTGTATTTTCAAACCAGTGTAACGGTGCTTGAATTTTATCTCCTGTTTTGGTATCACATTTAAAAAAAAGATAGAATAATTGCATACTGCCATTTAGCCTGTTAAGCATTTCGTTCATACGTGCAACTCCTTCTTCTTTTCTATTGTATAAATGTTGCAAGCGCCAGCAATAATAAGCTTCATCGTGGTACTCAATCACATCTAATAAATTTTGATCATCTGTGAAGTCCTCCATAAATTTTCTGGCGAGTACGGAGTGATGGTTGGAACGGTCTGGCCCTTTTCCAATCTTTTCTTCCGCATATTTAAAAGTATCATGAGAATAAGCAATCATCCGAAGCTGTTCTCTTACTTTGTCTTCTATTTGTAATTTCTGGATATTATTGAGTACCTCTTTTATGTGATAAACAACCATTCCTTCAGGATGGCCAAAACGCGGTTTTCCCCAAAACAAACCTTTTCGAAATGCTTCGATCTCAATTAACTGTTTTTCAAGTTTTGTTTCGGGCTGTAATAACTCGACGACGTTTATCTCTTTATTAAGAGAATTTTTCATACTAACAGTCATTTCTCTTTATTATATTATAATAAGCAGGTTGAGCAAACTGGTAAAAAAATATTGAGCTTCAGGCTGAAAAATATGGTTTTTATGATATCCTTATCAAAAGTATAAATTGTTAACGAGATATTCATAAAAAACGTTGCTGTTAAGAACAAGTTAAATTAATATTACCTAGAAACAATGGATTTGGCCAGGCGTTATTTTTTCACATTTCAAGCGCAAACTCATAACTTTGTCTATTTTAAAACTATAAAAAGCAAGCACATGAAAAAAGTGATCCCGTTGATAATTGCAGGTGTATTTGGAGGTTTGGTTGTCCTTTGTGGTTTGTATTTTCTTAAAGTTGAAAACATTCAACCCAATGGATTTGGATCAACATATGCCACCCAGGTAAATTCTAACTTCAACCTGAAACCTGGCTCATCAGCACTTCCTTTTGATTTTACAGAAGCTGCTGAAAAATCAATGCCTGTTGTTGTACATATTAAAGCCGCAGAAAGCGAGGCTCTAGCCAATCAACGTCGCCAGGAAAGTCAAAGTAAAGATCCTTTTAGAGATTTATTCGGTGATGATTTGTTTTTTGGAAATCCCTTCAATTCTCCAAATCAAATTAAACAGGGATCTGGTTCTGGAGTTATCATTTCGGAAGATGGGTATATTGTCACCAATAATCATGTTGTTGAATTTGCTGACGAAGTCCAAGTTACGCTATTTGATAATCGCCAATTTCAAGCAACGATAATTGGAACAGATCCAACAACTGATATGGCTGTTTTAAAAATTGAAGCAGCCGGCCTTCCTACTTTGAAATATGCGGATTCCAACAAATCAAAGGTTGGACAATGGGTATTGGCTGTAGGGAATCCACTCGAATTGACTTCAACGGTAACTGCTGGAATTATAAGTGCAAAAGGAAGAGATATAAACATTATCAGCGGCCAGGATGCCATAGAAGCTTTCATCCAAACAGACGCTGCTGTTAATCCTGGAAATAGTGGTGGTGCTTTAGTGGACGCTCAAGGAAATTTGTTGGGAATCAATACTGCAATTGCTACACGCACAGGCTATTTTTCTGGTTATTCTTTTGCTATTCCAGTAAATATCATGAATAAAATTGTCAACGATATTATTGAATTTGGAAGTTATCAAAGAGGCTATTTAGGAATTAGCATAATGGACCTTGATGGAGAACTTTCAGAAGAATTAAATCTAGATATTACTCAAGGAGTGGTTATCCAAAGTGTGCTGGAGGGAAGCGCAGCTCAATACGCAGGATTGCTCCCAAATGATGTAATTGTTAGGATCGATGACCGTAATGTTAAGTCTTCTCCTGAATTACAAGAAATCGTGGGAAGTGCAAAAGTAGGGGATACCTTGAAACTTACTGTCAACCGAAATGGAAAGTCTCAAGATTTTCCTGTTCGTTTAAAAACTGCAAATTAATCACCAAATCGCCAAAAATGGGCAGCTTGCTTTTAGGAAATTATTAACACTTTCCTTGCAACAATTTTTAACATTTTTTGGTTAGAAGTAGTAGATAAAAGACTTGTTTAAAGTTGGTTTTTCGTTTTGTTTTGATGCGTCTGTCCAGTAAATACCGGGCAGACGTTTTTTAATTGCTGAAATATTCCCTATTTTCCTAACATGAAATTGTTGGAAGATTTACTCGGTGGGTTTGTTTCTCTCTTTTACCCTCAACTTTGTCTTTCCTGTGGTAAAAATATAACGCCAGACAAGGATGCGATTTGCATTACCTGCCAGTTTAAGCTGCCCAAAACAGGGTTCCATTTAGAAAAAGAAAATTTATTTACAGATCGATTTTGGGGAAGAATAAGAATCGAAAGTGGAACGGCTTTTTATCATTTTGCGAAAGGAGGTCGAGTGCAGCATCTTATTCATAACCTGAAGTATAAAGGTAAATATGAGGTAGGAATTAAACTGGGTAATCTTTATGGAGCAGCATTAAAAAAATCACCTTTATATGAAACTATCGATATTATTATTCCCGTTCCTTTACATCCGAAAAAAGAATTGAAACGAGGATATAATCAAAGCGATATGTTTGCAAAAGGCCTTTCAGAAGCCATGGAAGTGGATTGGAAAAAGAATATTCTAATTCGGACAAAAATGACTGAAACCCAAACTAAAAAAACCAGGCTGGAAAGGCTTGAAAATGTACAGGATGTTTTTAAAATCAACAACTCCGAAATATTAGAAAACAAACATGTATTAATTGTTGATGATGTTTTGACCACAGGAGCAACACTGGAAGCTTGCGCAACGAAGATATTAGAAATTTCAAACGCAAAAGTAAGCCTGGCTACAATTGCTTTCGCGAATCTTTAAATTTTAGAGAAAAAAACTACCGTATTAACCTTCAACCAAAGTTCCAATTTTTTCACCCTGAATTATCTTTTTCAGATTGTCTTTATCATTAATATCAAAAACGATGATTGGAATATTGTTTTCCTGGCAAAGCGTAAATGCAGTCATATCCATTACGCTTAATCCTAAGCTAATTACCTGGGTAAATGAAAGTTGGTCAAACCTCTTTGCTGTAGGATCTTTTTCAGGATCAGCAGTGTAAATTCCGTCAACTCGGGTCCCTTTAAGAATTACGTTTGCATTTATTTCATTGGCACGAAGTGCTGCTGCGGAATCCGTTGTAAAATATGGACTACCAGTTCCTGCTGAAAAAATAACCACTCTGCCTTTTTCCAAATGGCGGATGGCTCGTCGTCTGATATAAGGCTCCGCAATTTGTTTCATTTCTATTGCTGTAACCAATCTTGTATAAACTCCTAAACCTTCCAGTGCGCTTTGCAGTGCCATCCCATTGATCACTGTTGCCAACATCCCCATATAATCTCCCTGAACTCGTTCAATCCCGGAATGCTCTGCTTGCAGGCCTCTAAATATATTTCCTCCTCCAATCACAATAGCTACTTCTATTCCTTCTTCGACCAATTCTTTAATTTGCTCTGCGTAGTGAATGAGCATTTGGGGTTGTATTCCGAATTCTTTTTCCCCCATCAGAGATTCCCCGCTTAATTTGAGCAATATTCGTTTATATTTTTTGGTCATTATCTGAGTTAAATTTTTGAAGTGAATTTGTTTTATAAAGGTCATAAAAAAAGCGAATTATGTGGAATAATTCGCTTTTTACATTTGCTACATCATTTAACCTAATGTTACGTGTTTGAAGTCTGTAACGGTTAAGTCTTTATCAAGGGTTTTCAAAAAATCGGAAACCGATTCTTTATTTCCTTTAACAAAAGCTTGGTTGAGTAATGTGTTTTCTTTAAAAAATTTGTTCAATTTTCCTGTGGCGATTCTATCCAACATTTCTTCTGGTTTGCCTTCTTGTCGGGCAACCTCTTTTCCTATTTCAATTTCTTTTTCAACAATACTGGAATCCACACCATCTTTATCAACTGCAATTGGTTTCATGGCTGCAACCTGCATCGCCACGTCCCGTCCCGCATCAAAGAAATCATCCGAAGCTTTGTTTAGTCCGACCAAAACACCGGCTTTGTATCCCATGTGAATGTATGGAGCAACCAAAGGAGCTTCTAACTTTTGATAATCAGCCAATTCAATCTTTTCGCCAATGACGCCTAATTGTTCTGTTACTTTTTCACCAATAGTGATTCCTTCGTATGGAAGCGCTAATAATTCTTCTTTACTTGCTGGGAATTTTTCCAGTGCAATGTTTGCAAAACTTTTAACAAGATTTACAAAACTTTCATTCTTTGCTACAAAGTCGGTTTCACAGCTAAGTCTCACTACAGCACCTTTTGTATGTGCATCATTAACCACCGCTACAATAACTCCTTCTTTAGCATCACGATCTGCTCTTTTCACAGATAGTTTTTGGCCTTTTTTACGAAGCAAGTCAACTGCTTTTTCAAAATCACCACCAGCTTCTGTCAAAGCCTTTTTACAATCCATCATTCCTGCGCCGGTTTGGTCGCGTAATTTTTTGACATCAGTAGCCGAAATTTTCACCATGTCCATATTATAATTATTATCGGGTTATTGTAATAAAATTTAATTACTTTCTGCAGCTTCTTTTTCTGCATTGCTGCTCTGACGCTCCTTTAGCCCTTCTTTAATTGCTTCTACCATATAGTTTGTAATAATAGTAACTGACTTAGAGGCATCATCATTAGCAGGGATAGGAAAGTCAACCATCGTTGGATCAGAGTTAGTATCTACCATTGCAATAGTACGCATCCCTAGTTTTTGTGCTTCTGCCAAAGCAATATGCTCATGTGAAATATCCACAATAAAAACAGCAGCAGGAAGGCGATTCAAGTTAGCGATACCACCCAGAACTCTTTCTAGCTTATTGCGTTCTCTAGTCAACGTAAGACGTTCCTTTTTAGTTACACTCGTCAAACTACCATCTGCCAACATCCTGTCAATGTTGTTCATCTTCTTGACAGACTTACGAATAGTAGAAAAGTTAGTCATCATACCTCCTAGCCATCGCTCGGTTACAAAAGGCATTCCGACACTTCTCGCTGCATCTGCAACAATCGTTCTTGCCTGTTTCTTCGTCGCAACAAACATAACCTTACGACCTGACTTGGCAATGTGTTTCATAGCGTTAGCCGCTTTTTCCAGGCATTCAAGTGAGCGATTCAAATCAATAATGTGAATCCCTTTACGCTCCATAAAGATATATGGCGACATCTTAGGGTTCCATTTTTTCTTTAGATGTCCGAAATGAACTCCTGCATCTAATAGTTCGTTATATGTAGGTTTAGCCATTTTTATTGAAATGTTTGAATTTTTTAAATTTTGTAAAACGTTATCGGAATCAGCTCTTGAATAAAAACAATCGATAACAGAAAATCAATATTAACGCTTGCTGAATTGGAAGCTCTTTCTTGCTTTGGGCTTACCGTATTTTTTACGTTCAACAATTCGAGCATCACGTCGAAGATATTTTTTGCTTTTAAGCGGGCTTCGAAAATCTTCGTTGAGTTTAACAAGAGCTCGCGCAATTGCCATTCGTATCGCCTCTGATTGTCCTTTGAAGCCACCTCCGTCAACGTTTACTTTTACATCATAAATATTATCAACAGCTACTGTTGAAAAAGGGTCAGTTATGTTTGCCTGAACATGTGTTTGTGGAAAGTATTCTTTGTAGTCCTTTCCATTGACCGTCACTTTTCCATCACCTTTTGTTAGGTAAACTCTGGCGACAGATGCTTTTCTTCTCCCGATGGCATTAATCATTTCCATATGTAAATGCGTATTTTAAAAAATTTGAGATTTTAATTTTGAATATTAGAATTTAACATCAAATTCTAAAGGCTTTTGTGCACTGTGTGGATGCTCTGTACCTGTGTACACAAAAAGTTTTTTATACATTTGCCTTCCAAGAATATTTTTAGGCAACATACCTTTCACTGCCGATTCAATAATTGCAAATGGTTTCTTTTCCAATTGTTCTTTTGCAATACGTCTTTTTTGACCACCTGGATAACCAGAAAAAGTAATGTATTCTTTCTGCTCCCATTTATTTCCGGTAAAACGTACTTTGTCTGCGTTTATAACGATCACATAGTCTCCTGTATCGACATGTGGTGTATAAGCAGGTTTATGTTTTCCTCTCAGCACTGTTGCGATTCTAGAGCACATACGACCTACGACCTGGTTTTCGGCATCGATAATGTACCATTTACGTTCCACTTCCTCCTTCTTTGCCGACTTTGTTTTGTAGCTTAGCGTATTCACTTTTTATAATTTTTAAAAAGATTAAAATATAATTAAAAAACACTCTCTTTTTTTGCGGTTGCAAAGGTACTTTTCTTTATTCCAATAAACAAGCTTTTCTTAAAAAAAGTGACAACACCTGTTTGTAAGTGGTTGAAAATCAGTTTAATTTTCGCACAAAAATTTTAGAGCATAAAAATGCACCCTTAAAAAAGAACCCATTTTTTATCAGATTCTAATGACTCCATCCCCCTAATAATTCATTTTATAAAACTCCAAAATTTGAAACTTTGGCTTTTCAATCTCTATTTTTACATAAACCATTCAACAATTCCTTTGTTTGTAGAACAGTTTTGAATAAAGATTGTCTTATTTAAGACGTACTTTTGAGCTTGCTTTTTTGATCATTTATTAAATATAGATTTGAAGGACAAATTGTTGCATAAAATTTCTAAAAGTGATCCCACTGCATCTACCCGCAAGCGAGACCATATTGAATTAGCTTTTCAATCACAAATTGAAGAGGGGAAACTGGATAGTCGTTTTTACTACGAACCACTCCTTTCTGCCCATCCGAAGGTAGAAGCTACTGATTCGTTTCAATTCCTTCAAAAAAGTCTCCGCACGCCAATTTGGGTTTCAAGTATGACCGGAGGAACTGAATTTGCAAAAACAATAAACCAAAACCTGGCTCGAGCTTGCAACGAATTTGGAATGGGAATGGGCCTTGGGTCATGCCGCTCTTTGTTATATAGTGATGAAACACTTTCCGATTTTGATGTAAGAGCAATTATTGGAGATCAGGTTCCACTTTATGCAAATCTTGGAATAGCCCAATTAGAAGAGTTAATCAAACAAAAAGAGCTTTTTTTAATTGACCAACTTTTGAACAAACTTAAAGCGGAGGGTTTAATCATTCATGTCAACCCTTTACAAGAATGGCTACAGCCGGAAGGAGATCGATTTGAAAAACCACCTATTGAAACGATAAAAACAATTTTGGAATATGCTGATTTTCCGGTTATTGTAAAAGAAGTCGGGCAAGGCATGGGCTATGAAAGTTTAAAGGCATTGTTTCAATTACCCCTTGCTGCGATTGATTTTGCAGCAAATGGAGGGACCAATTTTGCAAAGCTTGAATTACTTCGCAGCGATAAAACAAAGCAGGAAATTTATAGTAATTTGGCTTTTGTAGGCCATAGCGCTGAAGATATGGTCGAAATGACAAATCGTATTGTTGAGGAGTTGGGAGACAACAGAAAATGCAACCAGGTAATTATCTCCGGAGGTGTTCGCAACTTTCTGGATGGGTATTATTTAATTAATAAACTACCTTTGCCTTGTGTCTATGGCCAGGCTTCTGGACTTTTAAAGCACGCCAGAGGTTCTTATGAAGAATTAAGAGATTATGTAAGCGCACAAGTTCAGGGGCTTGAACTGGCTAAAGCGTTTTTAAAACTGAGATAATTTAGTGAACTAACAGAAATGAAGAAATCGATATCAGGTTTTTCAAAATTATCAAAAAGAGGAAAACTTCGTTGGATAGTTGAGAACTTCTTCGTAGATCCCGAAAACGTGATGCGGGAGCTTAAAAGTTATTGGCTTCCAAATGAAGCCCAGCAAAAAATATTAGACGGTTTCAGTGAAAACACTATCAGCAATTATCCATTACCTTTTGGCGTAGCGCCTAATTTTGTCATCAATGACAAAACCTACTGCGTGCCAATGGTCATCGAAGAAAGCTCAGTCGTAGCTGCCGCTTCAGCCGCTGCAAAATATTGGATGACTCGCGGAGGATTCAAAGCAAAAGTAATTTCAACCCGAAAAGTGGGACAAGTTCACTTTATCTGGAGTGGAGATTTTGCAAAGCTGAAAAATAAATTTTCTCAACTGGAAAAAGCGCTTCGCAAAAATGCTGCACCGATCACCCAAAACATGGAGAAGCGAGGAGGAGGTGTGACGGATATCCAATTGGAAAACATGTCGCATCTTGAAGATGATTATTACCAACTCAAAGTCGCATTCGAAACCTGTGACTCTATGGGCGCTAATTTCATCAACTCGGTTTTGGAGGAATTTGCAAAAACGCTTCAAAACTTTATCATCCAGGATACTGATTTTACCGCTGCTGAAAAAGATGTTTTGATCATTATGTCCATCTTGTCCAATTACACTCCGGAGTGCCTTGTACGTGCCTGGGTGGAGTGCCCTGTCAATAAACTGGGTACTTTTGCTAATGGCATTGATGCCGATACTTTTGCACAAAAATTTTGTAAAGCAATCCGTATCGCTCAAATTGACCCTCACCGCGCTACTACACACAATAAAGGCATTTTCAATGGAATAGATTCGGTAGTCCTGGCAACCGGAAATGATTTTCGGGCAATTGAAGCCTGTGGGCATACTTTTGCGGCCAGAGATGGACAATACCGCAGTTTGAGTCACTGCAAGCTGGAAGATGGCAAATTCAAATTTTGGTTAGATATTCCCCTGGCTATTGGTACAGTCGGTGGTTTGACTACTTTACACCCGATTGCAAAACGTTCTTTGGAGTTGCTGGATAATCCGAATGCCGAGGAATTGATGATGATTATTGCAGCTACGGGATTAGCTCAAAACTTCGCCGCAATCCGCTCTCTGGTTACAACAGGCATTCAGTTGGGGCATATGAAAATGCATCTTTTAAACATTTTGAATCATTTGGAAGCTTCCCAAAAAGAGGTTGATCTGGCGCTTGTTTTTTTCGAAAATCAAGCGGTTTCGTTTACAGCCGTCAGAGAATTTTTAAATAACCAGCGACCTGCAGACAAAAAACTTAGTAAAGCCTTTGTTTATAAAAAGGAGTAAAATTTAATCAATCAACTCCGTTTTTAGAAAATCCTTGACCCCTTCTTCTCCGGTTATTTCCAAGCTGATCCCTTTTTTGTGTGGCAAAAAATGCAAATTAATTTCAAAGAAAGGACAACAGCTTCTTTCTGCAGCAACCAGCTCCATCAGTTCAACATCGAATCCTTCTTTTTCTTCAAAATTGAAATAATAACCGTTTTCCAATTCTTCAAAATGAGCAACATTTTTGAATAGCTTTTCTTTCAAAATGGCTTTTCTATTCACCAACTTTTGATCAGTTAAATTGCAAGACAATTCAGAATCCGAAACCATAATTCCTTTATTTATTTTGTGACAACAATCAATTTCATTTTTACAAGAAACACCTAACGTGAGCAACACCACTGTGATAAAAATTTGTATCTTTTTCATTCAAAACTTATATTTAATACAAATATAAGGCATGGAGTATGGTCCAATGTCAAGTCTTTTTTCATTAAAGTTTAAATCCATGTTTATAGGAGAGGTAGCGCAACAAACCGGTTTTTCAAAAGACACCATTCGATATTATGAAAAAATTGGCTTGCTGGAGAAAGCGGATCAAAATCGTGGAGAAAACAATTATCGCACCTATTCTGAAAGGACTGTTTCGAAATTGCAGCTGATAAAAAAGACAAAATCACTTGGTTTTACCCTTAATGAAATCAAGGATTTTTTCCTGCTTGAAAAACACGATTTATTCACCTGCGATAATCTCGAAATCGCTTTAAATGAAAAAATAAAAAAGATCAATGCTCAAATTGCTCAACTAATCCTTGCCAAACAAAAATTAAAACTTCTTCAAACTGATTGCGATGGCGATTGTAAAGAGATGATTAAAAAAGTATAATTTTGCGGTCACTTAAAGCAAAAGATGATCGATACTTTTTATTCACATGGCAAGTTGCTTTTGACCGGAGAATACTTCGTTTTAGATGGAGCCTTAGCCTTGGCACTGCCTTGCAAGCTGGGTCAATCAATGACCGTCGAAACACTTGAATCTTCAGAACCCGTTTTAACATGGAAGAGTTTTGATAATGAAAATAAAACCTGGTTTGAAGCAACTTTTGGCCTAATAGATTTTGATATTTTAAACCATTCTCATCAACAACCGGCTGATACTTTACAGCAAATTTTACAAGCTGTGCGCAATCAAAACCCTTCTTTTTTAAAAACGAAACAAAAACTTCATGTTGAAACAAAGCTAGAATTTCAAAGGCTTTGGGGCTTGGGAAGCAGTTCAACGTTAATTTCCAACATAGCTAAGTGGAGCAAAACAGACGCTTTTCGATTGCTATCAGAAACGATGGGCGGTTCAGGGTATGATATCGCCTGTGCAGGAACAGATGGACCTATTTTGTATCAAAAAATAAAAGACAAACCAACAGTCGAAAAATGCACTTTCAATCCTCCTTTTCAAGATCAACTCTACTTTATTTATCTTGGTAAAAAGCAAAACAGCCGCGAAGGCATTAAACATTATCGTGAAAATATAAACAACCAAACTCAATTAATTGAACAGGTTAGTAAATATACAAATGCAGTTTTGAGTAGTAAAAATTTGTCTGATTTCGAAAAACTGCTTTTGGATCATGAAAATTTAGTCTCCAAAACTTTGGGCCTGCCCCGAATTCAAGATCAATTTTTCCTGGGTTTCCCAAGAGTTATAAAATCTTTAGGCGCATGGGGAGGAGATTTTGTTTTGGCCACAAGCGAGTGGGGCGATGTAAAAACCAAGAAATATTTCAACGAAAAAGGTTTTGATGTGTTTTTAAAATATAATGAGTTAATTCTTTAGCAAACTTATCTGATATATGCCCTGGAAATGGTACAACAGCACCGTTATAAAAATAGAAGATCAATCACCAACAACCAAACGCTTTTGGGTGGAAGTTCCAAAGGAAGAGCCCATGAATTTTACTGCTGGACAATTCGTCACAATGGACCTTCCAATCAGCGACAAACGGCTGAAGCGTTGGCGTAGCTACTCTATTGCCAATGCGCCAAATGGCAGCAATGTTTTGGAATTTTGCATTGTTCACCTGGATGGCGGAGCCGCTACGGAATATCTTTTCAACGAGTTAAAAGTTGGCGGGGCTGTCCGTTTTAAAGGCCCTGACGGCACTTTTATTTTACCTGATCCAATTGAAAAGGACTTGGTTTTGATTTGCACAGGAACCGGTGTTGCTCCATTTCGAAGCATGCTGATTGATTTGCAAAAACAACAGAAAAAGCATAGAAATATACACCTCATCTTCGGAACTCGTTTTGAAGACAATATTTTATACCGCGAAGAATTTGAAAAGCTAGAAAAAGAAATGCCCGGATTTAAATATTCCATCGCTTTATCACGCGACGAAAACTGGAAAGGCCTCAAAGGTTATGTCCATCAGGTGTATTTAGAAGATTACGCTGCCGTTCGGCCAGATGTCGATTTTTATATCTGTGGCTGGAGCAATATGATCGACGATGCGGTCGCCAATCTGATCTTAAAACTGGGTTATGACAAATCTCAGGTGCATTATGAATTGTACGGATAAGGTTTTGGCTACTCAATCCTTTATTTAAAAAGGAACCTTTTGTGATATTTCTGTTATAGTTGAATCCTATCTTTGCATAAAAAATAAAATTATGTTGAAACAATTAATAGTGCTCACGCTACTCTTTTCAATTACAACTATGGGTTGTAGCCAGCAGGAAGGAAAAGTGACCAAACCCAAAAAAAACGGGACCCAATCTATCTCAGAATATATCGATGGGGGTGATTATAAAAACTACGAAGTCGCCACTTTTGCAGGAGGTTGTTTTTGGTGTACCGAAGCGGCATTTGATCGCATCGACGGAGTAAAAGATGTCATCAGCGGCTATTCTGGTGGAAAAACCCAACGTCCTACTTACAAAGAAGTTGGAGGTGGTTCTACCGGTCATGCGGAAGCGATCCAGATTTATTACGATCCTGAAGTCGTTGATTTTCAAACTTTGCTGGATGTGTTTTTTGTAGCTCATGACCCAACGACATTAAATCGACAAGGACCTGATGTCGGCACAGCATATCGCTCTGCCATTTATTACCATGACGAAAATCAAAAAGAATTGGCAAAATCAACTATAAAAAAGATCGATGATTCCGGCAAACTGGGAAACCCAATCGTAACAGAAGTAACTCAATATTCCCAATTTTGGGTGGCGGAAGATTACCACCAAAATTATTACGAGCTCAATCCAAATCAACCTTATGTTATGAGTGTTAGCAGACCAAAGGTTGAAAAGGTAAAAAAAGAATTTGCTAAAATTTTAAAAGAACAATACCGAAAATAATATCATTATGAAACAGCTTTTTTATTTATTGACCCTAGTCGTTGCTTTTCTGACAGGTTGTATCGGGGACGATATTATTTTAGATACAGTAGAGGAAAAAGTCCGCATTACTAATCCGATTGATAGTTTAAAGACTGGAGATTCTTTTACTTTTGAAGCAAAGTATTTTAATAATATTGGTCAGGAAGAATCCCGGTTTGTGTTGTGGAGTAGTTCTGATACTTCTCTCCTAAGTGTTGATAATGACGGAATCGCAACTGGCAAGGCTTTGGGAGGAGCCACTCTAACTGCTTCCGTTGATGTTGATGGGACAAAATCAGTAAGCGATCAAATCGCGATCATAGTCAACACACAAACAACTTCTGCCAGTTTTACCGAAAGAACCGGTGAACTTAAAACAACCAGCACCTATATATTGCAAGGGTCATTTGTGCTCAGAAAAGAGGGTGCCGGGCTGGTTCTTGACCTCGAAGGAGATTACCAGGCTTCTTCCAGCCTGCCCGGATTATACGTTTATATGACCAATAATATCAATTCTATAGATGGTGCTTTAGAATTAGGAAAAGTTCCTGTTTTTAGCGGAGCACATTCTTATGACGTTCCTGTCGGAGTGGGATTGAATACTTATAACTATCTACTTTATTATTGTAAGCCTTTTGGGGTGAAAGTAGGCGATGGAGAATTTGAAAATTGATCTTCAAAAAAATAAATTATGCTAAACTATAAAAACTTCCTGTTATCTATTCTGCTTTTGATATTAACAAATACGTTAATTGCCGGTGGTGGCTGGCCTCAACCAAAAAATAACGGTTATTTCAAACTTTCTCAGTGGTGGGTGGTCTCCAATCAACATTTCACAGATAATGGCATGATCGATCCAAATGTCACAACCGGAACCTTCAATACCAGTATTTATGCAGAATATGGTTTCACAGACAGGTTTACAGGTATTCTGTATTTCCCTTTTTTTAGCAGAGTCTACACTAATAATATTGTGTCAGGAACTACGGGAAAAGTTATCATTCCGGGTGAAGCGATCAACTCCATTGGCGATACGGATATCAGCTTGAAATATGGCCTAACTTTAAACAAACCCCTTGCTTTAAGTGCCACCCTCACTCTCGGTCTACCTTTTGGAAATCCTAGTGGCGGTAGTCAGGGAAACCTTCAAACCGGTGATGGAGAATTTAACCAAATGTTATTGATCGATGCTGGAACCTCATTTAGGATTGGAAAAGTAGATGTTTATTCTAATGCTTTTGTTGGTTTTAATCAACGAAATGGAGGATACTCTGATGAATGGCGATTTGGAATAGAAGCTGGGGCCACTATTTTTAAAAAGAAAGTAATCGCTATTATGCGGTTTTATGGTATCCGATCTTTAAATAACGGAACCCGAAATGATAACAATAATTCCGGAACCAGCCTATTTGCCAATAATAGCGAACATCTGACGATCTCACCCGAAATAGGCTATAACATTAATAAAAACTGGGGAGTTTCTTTCACCTATGGTACGGCTTTGTCAGGGAAACTCATCTTTGCTAATCCTTCTTATTCTGTCGGTGTATATTATAACCTTAAATAATTCTGTTTTAAAATGGAGCATTTATTCGTTTAAGCTCTTTTAATATGCTCATTAAAAAATTTCAAGCGGTAATAAAAACATAGCTTTGAAAAATGTGTTACCTTTGTAGAATAATTCTAAATAAGCAAAAGAGAAAATGGAAAATAACACAGCAACTAAGAACCCGGTAATGCTTTATACAGAGCAAACGCCTAATCCTGAGTCTTTAAAATTTGTGACGAATCGCATGATTTACAAAGGCACAGCTGACTTTCGGGAAGAGGATTTGGCAAAAGAATGGTCTCCAATGGGAACCGCTTTATTTCAATTGCCTTACGTAAAAGGTGTTTATATCTGCAATAATTTTGTGACCCTCACCAAAGAGTTCAACTACGCCTGGGAAGACATCATGCTTCAAGCCAAGGACTTTATCAAAAAATACATCGAAGATGGCAAACCGATCATGAACGACGGTTTTGATGAAGCAATGGAAAAGTTGGAAGAGGAGCGAGGAGCAGGTTACGAATATACCGGCGAAGAAGCTGAATTAGTCAAAAAGATTAAAGAACTGATTGATACTTACGTCAAACCAGCTGTCGAGATGGATGGCGGAAATATTGAGTTTAAAAAATTTGACAAAGGAAAAGTTGTAGTCATCCTGCAAGGGAGTTGCAGCGGCTGCCCTTCTTCAACAGTTACACTTAAAGCTGGTATTGAAGGCATGCTAAAAAGAATGGTCCCTGAAGTGACTGAAGTTGTGGCTGAGATGGGCTAAACCAATGAATTAATATTATTAATGAATTGTTTTTTCATAGCTAAGAGCTGAAAACAGGTTTTGTTTTCAGCTCTTATTTTTTAAAAAATTACTTGTGAATTGTTTCTCCTTTATAACGGAATAACCATTTTTACACCCTAAAAAATGGAACAATGACCCAACCCGAACTGGAAAATCTCTGCCGAAAAAGCTGCGAAGTTGTCAAAAAAGTTGGCTTGTTTCTTAAACAAGAGCTTGGAAAAGTATCCTCTGAAGCCATCGAAACTAAAGCTTTGAACAGCCTGGTCAGCTACGTTGACAAAACTGCCGAGCAGCAACTCGTAAAAGGGCTTGGTGTACTTGTTCCAAAAGCAACTTTTTTGACTGAAGAAGAAACCATTGAACAAAAAGAGGGTGAATTTCAATGGATCATTGATCCTTTGGATGGAACTACTAATTTTTTGCATCAATTGCCTTTTTTCTCTATCAGTGTAGCTTTACAACATCATCAAAAGACCGTTCTGGGAATCGTGCTGGAGGTCAATCGCGATGAATGCTTTTATGCCTGGAAGGGTGGTGGCGCTTTTTTGAATGATATGAAAATTCAGGTCAGCAACTCGAAAACACTTGGCGATTCACTGATCGCAACTGGTTTCCCGTATTATGATTATGATCGCGTTCAGCCGTATTTTAAAACATTGGATTTTTTTATGAGTAACACTCGTGGAATTCGCCGATTGGGATCTGCTGCGCTCGATCTGGTTTATGTCGCCTGCGGTCGTTTTGATGCGTTTTATGAATATAGTTTGAATGCCTGGGATGTGGCTGGAGGTGCTTTTATAGTACAGGAAGCCGGAGGTGTTGTAATGGATTTTGAAGGCGGAGATAATTACCTTTTCGGAAAAGAAGTCATTGCC
The DNA here is from genome assembly GCA_965220465.1 of Saprospiraceae bacterium. Classification (GTDB taxonomy): domain Bacteria; phylum Bacteroidota; class Bacteroidia; order Chitinophagales; family Saprospiraceae; genus JAHDHW01. The sequence continues at coordinate 249,335 of CBDCPZ010000022.1, forward strand.
GTAAATCCGAATATCAGAGATGCATTTTTCAAACCCATCAATTCCGCTTTTTATCCTTCCTAAAATAAATCTGTCTATTAAGAACTTCTTTTTATCGAAGACTCTCTTTTTTCCAAAGAGGATAAACTATTTTTGATATTCAAATCTTCAATTTAGAAAATGAGCGTCAATGAAAATGTAAAGGTTGCCCTCGAATCGGTAAAATCGAATCTACTTCGAGCGATTCTCACCATTCTGATTATTGCCTTTGGAATTATGGCATTAGTTGGTATTTTGACTGCGATTGATGCAGCACTTTTTTCACTTCAGGATAATTTTATTCGAATGGGAGCCAATTCATTTGACATAGAACCAAAAAGAGATCGTGTTGTCGGAAATCGTCGTGGAAGGCAAGCAAAGCAGGGAGAGATTATTAGTTTCAAACAGGCTATGGAATTTAAAGAACGCTTTGATTTTCCGGCCAGAGTATCCGTTAGGGTTTTTGGGACTGGTTTGGCCACCGCAAAATATGGCGATGAAAAAACCAACCCAAATGTTCAATTTATTGGAATTGATGAAAATTTTTTGGATGTCAAAGGTTATGAAATTGAATACGGCCGAAACTTGTCCATGTCTGAGGTAATAGGCGGTGGCAACAAGGTCATTATTGGAATGGACATCGTTAATTCACTATTTGACGAAAACCCTGAAAAAGCAATCAACAAAGTCATTTCAGTTGGAAATATCAAATACAAAATCGTTGGTATTTTAAAATCGAAAGGGGCTACGCTCAACACCAACGAAGACCGGGTCATTTTTGCTCCTTTGTTAAATGTTAAACGATATTACGGCTCCCAGAACAGAAACTATAATGTTTCGGTTGCTACATTTAAACCGGAAGATATGGAAGCAGCTGAAGCAGTCACGATAGGGGCTTTCCGAAATATCAGGGGATTGAAAGCCTCGCAGGAAAATGATTTTGAACTTTTTAAAAGTGACAGTTTTGTTAATATTCTTAAAGAAAATACAGTCAAATTCCGTTGGGCAGCAATTGCCATCGGTTTGATCACACTATTAGGTGCGGCTATTGGTCTGATGAATATTATGCTGGTTTCTGTTACTGAACGGACAAAAGAAATTGGCGTTCGAAAAGCGATTGGAGCAACCCGAACAAATGTCTTACTACAGTTTCTTACTGAGGCAATCGTTATTTGCCAGCTTGGTGGACTATTAGGAATCCTGTTTGGGATCTTGATCGGAAATCTTGTCACATTTTATATGGGCGGAAGCTTTCTAATTCCCTGGGCGTGGATGTTTTTAGGTGTTTCCGTTTGCATGATTGTCGGTTTAATTTCTGGTTTGTACCCTGCTTTAAAAGCTTCCCGCCTTGACCCGATCGAAGCCTTGCGGTATGAGTAGTGAGAGAAGAGGTTAGGAAGTAAAGAAGCTATATGGTTAGTATGTTTTATCACTGGCTCCTGGTTTGTGGTTTGTGGTTTGTGGTTTAAAAAATTTGGTTTCCTATCTCAAGTTTCTCCTTTATCAATCAGCTCTGAAAATTGAACTTTCTTCCCTGTTTCAACTATGAACTTCAAACTTTGAACTTTTAACCATGATCTTTCCTACTTTTGCCTTGCTTTTCAACGAACACCAAATTTGTTAAATGAACAGAGAGTTTTTTATCAATATTATCTTTTTGGTTTCGATCAATCTGCTGATCAAGCCATTTTTTATTTTTGGTATTGACCGGACTGTTCAGAATACTGTAGGCGCAGAAACCTATGGAATTTATTTCGCACTCTTGAATTTTACCTATTTGCTGCAAATATTTAATGACTTCGGAATCAACAGTTTCAACAGCAGAAATATCGCTCGCCATAATCAACTTCTGGACAAATATTTTTCTAACATTCTCATTGTAAAGGGTTTATTAGGTGTTGGATACCTCGTGTTTACTTTTATCATTGCATGGTTATTTGGGTATGGAATTTATTTTCATCTTTTAATAGCTATTGCGGTCAACCAATTGCTCGTCTCTTTGATTTTTTATCTGCGATCCAATATCGCCGGATTGGCGATGTATCGGGTGGATAGTTTTTTATCAGCCCTTGATAAATTACTGATGATAATTATTTGCAGTGTTTTGTTATGGGTTTCTCCTTTTAATGAAAATTTCAGGATTGAATATTTCATTTATGCGCAAACTGTTTCATTGACGCTTACAGCTTTGCTCGCTTTTGGAATCATCAATAGTCGTTTAAAAAAACTATCATTTCGGTTTAATCTGGCTTTCATAAAATTGATTTTTAAAGAAAGCTATCCTTATGCGCTGGTTGTTTTTTTGATGACTGCCTATACTCGCATTGATGCGGTAATGATTGAACGAATGCTTCCGGACGGAGACCTCGAAGCCGGAATATATGCGTCGGCTTATCGTTTGCTCGATGCAAGTAATATGTTTGCTTTTCTATTTGCAGGATTACTCTTGCCTATGTTCTCTAAAATTATAAAAGAAGGAACGGGTGTTGGATCACTCTTGCGATTTAGCTTCCAAATGATTTGGGCAGGATCGATCACTTTAGTCGCCGCTACCTTTTTTAATAGTGAGGATATTATGATTCTTTTGTATAAAGATGCAACCTTTTACTGGGGAAATGTACTTAGGTATTTGATGATAAGTTTCATTGCTTTAAGTGGTATTCAGGTTTACGGTACGTTACTTACTGCCAATGGAAGCTTAATGAAAATGAATGTTATTTTCGTGATTGGTGTAATTATCAATGTTATTTTGAATTATTTTTTTATTCAAAACTACAAAGCTGAAGGAGCAGCATTTGCAACTGTTATAACTCAGTTTTTTGTGTTGATTGCTCAAATTCGGTTAGTCAATCAAACTTTTAGTTTAGAATCCAATTATTCAAATATCCTTAAATTTGTTGCTTTTATTGTTACTATTATTGGAATAAGCTGGATGATTACTTTTTTCTCGTCATTTGACTGGAAGGTTAATTTTATAACAATCATTCTTATAGGATTAATATTGGCTTTAACTTTCAAACTTATAGATGTCAAAATGATTCGCAGTTTGTTGGTGACAGGTCGTAAAGTTTGATGATTTTAAAATTACTTTTGAAAAAAATAACAAATTTCAAAGAAACTAGATTTCAACTGAATACAACAGTTTAAACAATCTGAATCGAATAGCTTGAAGTTTGAAATGTTTCTTTTTTAGAAAAATATAGTAGATCAAATCCTTTAACATTGTTGTTTTTGAATCTTTTAAGAACACGAGTGAAATATAAAGGCCATTTTTTCTACTTTTGCGCGAAAGATCAATCTTTATGGAGCAGAAAGACAATCTTCTGGGTGTACTCAGCACCTTGTTTAAGTGGAAAAAGCAAATTATCTATGTTTGTCTAATCGCAGCGGTTGGGAGTGTTGTCATATCACTTTTATTGGATGATTATTATGAATCTTCAACTACTTTTTATGCCGCCAGCCCTGATCAGGCTTTACCTGAACCTGTGGGAACCGAGGCAAGTGACCGAAAATACTATGGCGAACCGGAAGATATCGACCGGGTATTAAGCATCTCTGAGTCAAAAGAAATAGCCAGCTACCTTATCAATAAATACAATCTTTACGAGCATTACGATATTGATACGACCCATCGTTTGGCGCCTCACAAAGTAAACAAAGCCTTTCGAACGCATTATAATGTCAAAAAGACAAAATATGATGCTATCGAAATTTCTATCGAAGATAAAGATCCAATAATTGCAACTCAAATGGTCAATGATGCCCGCCAAAAAGTGGAGCAACTAGCGCAGGATCTTATCAAAAAAACGATGGAAATTAAAATCAACACTTACAAACAGGCGATCATCGATAAAAACAATGAACTTGATATCATTGGAGATACGCTGATGGCTGTTCGTAACAGGTATGGCGTTTATAATACACTCACCCAAAGTGAAGGACTTTCTGAGTTGATTGCTAAAACAGAATCAAGTTTATCAAGAGAACGTGCACGTCGAGGCATCTTAGTTGGTAAACCCTCTATCCATCGAGATACTATCGCCATGATTGACGCCATGATCGCAGGAAGGGAAAAGCAACTTATTTCGCTTAATTTCATGCTTGACAAATTCAATCAGGGAGTATCAAAAGTGGAAGTATTGGAACAAATTCATGAAGAAGCGCGGGAGCAGATGAGTCTCGACAAAGAGCGTTTAAAACAACTTGGAGCGATTAAAAATTCGCACATTAACACCATCTTTATTGTTGAAATTGGTGAAGTTCCGCTCTATAAATCACGCCCTGTAAGATCAATCATTTGCATTGCAGCGGTTTTTATCACTTTTGTATTAAGCGTGATCGCAATTTTAATTTTAGATATTTACAAAGATGTAAAATGGCGAGAATTGATCAATGCCAAATAATGCTGCCATATCATCCATTTCACCACAAAACCTAACCATTTTTAAGGTATTTGCTGGTATCGTGCTTTCAAGTCTTTTCGCAGCGATTGCACTTAATGAATATTTTGTTGTTGGAATTCCTGCTTTGCTTTTGTTGCTCTACATGACCATTATTGATTTTCGGAAAGTATTTTACTTTTTGATTATCTGCATTCCACTTTCTACCGAGTTTTATTTCCCAAATGGCCTTGCAACTGATTTACCGACAGAACCGCTGATGATCGGTTTGATGGGCGTTTATGGAATTTATGTTTTGCGTCACGGCAAAGAAATGGATAGTAGTTTTATTCGGCATCCACTTGCGCTGTTATTGGTTTTGCATCTTTTTTGGATTTTCGCCACGACCATCACCTCCAGTCTTTTTTTGGTTTCATTGAAATTTTCTCTGGCAAAGCTTTGGTATGTGGTGACTTTCTTCTTTTTGGCGGGAAGTATTTTAAAAAAGAAAACAGACTTTATCACTTTTTTCTGGTGCATTTTAATTCCACTACTTTCAACTGTTTTGATTATTTGGGTACAGCATGCGGCACAAGGTTTTTCTTTTGAATCTGTGGGCGGAGTACTTGATCCTTTTTATCGAAACCACGTAAATTATGCTTCTCTGCTGGCATTGTTTATTCCATTTGTTTGGTTTGCCCGTCAGTGGTATCCAAAACACAGTTTTAAACGCTGGTTTATCAATATTAGCTTGGTTATTTTATTAGTTGCCATCCAGCTTTCGTACACTCGAACGGCTTATGTCACCTTGTTTATGGCCATCGGTGCGTATTTTATCATTCGTTTAAAATTGGTGCGTTTAGTACTCTTGGCTTCAGTTGTTGCACTCATTGTTGGTTTCGGCTATATGGCAAAAAATAATACTTATTTGCAATTTGCACCGGATTATGAGCGGACTGTAACACATGTCAGATTTGATAACCTTGTTGCTGCAACGGTTGAAATGAAAGATATTTCGACGATGGAGCGATTCTATCGTTGGATAGCAGGATTGCAGATGGCAAAAGACAAGCTTTTGACGGGATACGGGCCGGGCAATTTTTATAATTTTTATAAATCGTATACCGTAAGTAGCTTCCGAACTTATGTAAGTGACAACCCTGAAAAATCAGGTATACACAGCTATTTTTTATTAATGCTGGTCGAGCAGGGAATCTTTGGAATGTTGATTTTTATCGGCTTGAGTTTTTATGCGCTAATCGTTGGAGAACGGATTTATCACGAATCTTCCGATCCTATTTGGAAAAGTATCGTTATGGGCGTTTTGCTTTCCTTTGTGGTGATCAACGCCTTTCTTTTGATTAATGACATGATCGAAACGGACAAAATGGGTTCTTTCTTTTTTATAGGGTTGGCCGTACTGATCAATGCTGATCTGGCAAATAAAGCAGCAAAAAAGTTAAAGAATTGACACTGGTTTTTTGTTATTGTCAACTGCTACCAGCGTAAATGTTCCACCTATAGCTTCTTCTCTGTGATCCGAATACATTTGTTCAATATAAATGGTCACTTCAATATCGATGCTCGTTTTTCCAACTCTGCCTACTTTACCAATCAATTCGATCAATGATCCGCTTGGAATTGGTTTGTCAAAATCAATCCGGCTGGTTGAAACGGTTACCACCTTTTTTCTGCTAAAACGAGTTGCAGTGATAAAGGCAACTTCGTCCATGAGTTGCATTGCATTTCCGCCAAAAAGAGTATCGTAATGATTTGTCGTATTTGGAAAAACAGCGCGAAATATATGTGTTTCAGCTTTTTCTATTCTTTCTTCAATTGTCATTTTTGAATAAATTATTTGTTGGGCTAAATTACCTTTCTATTTTTATAATAAGACGCTCTTCAAACTTTTTAATACCTTTTTTAAAATTCGGAAATAATAATATCTTATTTTCAACGCAATTTCTATCCTTTATTAAAAACAAAACTATGTTTCGCGTTTTCATTATCACCTTAATTCTTTTTTCATGGACATCTTGCAATACTTCAAAAAGTGCAAAGAATAACCAGACCAATAGCATTGCTTCCAAAACTTATGGAATGCAAGGGTTTTTGGGTTATTTTAATTTTTATTGGGATAAAACGAAGGGAGATATTTGGCTAGAAATTGATCAATTTGATACTGAGTTTTTGTACGTCAATTCATTAGCTGCAGGAGTTGGTTCAAACGATATCGGCCTTGACCGCGGACAGTTGGGTGGAGAACGAGTTGTGAAATTCGTGCGAATCGGTCCGAAAGTTTTAATGATCCAACCGAATTATAAATACCGTGCTGAAAGTAATAATCCCGATGAAAAACAATCTGTCGAAGAAGCTTTTGCACAATCGGTTTTATGGGGTTTTGAAATTGGAAGCGAAAGTGATGGAAAAGTACTTGTAAATGCCACGGAGTTTTTTTTAAGAGATGCACACCATGTAAAAAGAACCTTACAACAAACTCAACAAGGCAGCTATCAATTGGATAAATCACGTAGCGCAATCTATCTTCCTCGCACTAAAAATTTTCCTGAAAACACAGAGTTTGAAGCTATTTTGACTTTTACTGGCGAACCAAAAGGAGGCTATGTTTTTCAGGTTGTTCCAACACCGGAAGCGATCACAGTTAGACAACATCATTCTTTTGTAAAATTGCCAGATGTTAATTATAAACCCAGAGTTTTTGACCCAAGAAGTGGTTATTACAGCATTAGTTATTCTGATTATGCAACACCCATCGATCAATCCCTGGTAAAACGATTTATCACAAGACATCGATTGAAAAAAAAGGATCCGAAAGCAAAAATAAGTGAAGCTGTTGAGCCAATCGTTTATTACCTTGATCGCGGCGCTCCTGAGCCTATCAGGTCTGCTTTGATAGATGGGGCCAGATGGTGGAATCAGGCTTTTGAAGCAGCAGGTTATAAAAACGCTTTTCAGGTCCAGTTACTTCCTGAAGGAGTTGATCCGATGGATGTCCGATACAATCTTATTCAATGGGTGCATCGATCAACAAGGGGTTGGTCATACGGAGGTTCCGTTACTGATCCAAGAACTGGCGAAATTATAAAAGGTCACGTATCGCTTGGTTCTTTGCGAGTACGGCAGGATTTTCTGATTGCTCAGGGACTTTTGGCTCCTTACGAAAGCGGTAAACCTGTTTCAAAAGAAATGGAAAAAATGGCTTTAGCCAGACTGCGCCAGCTTTCCGCGCATGAAGTTGGTCATACCTTAGGGCTGACTCATAATTTCGCGGCAAGCGTCAATGATCGAGCATCCGTAATGGATTATCCGCATCCGTATATTACACTTCTGGCCAAAGGGAAACTAGATTTTTCAAAAGCTTATGACACCAAAATAGGAGAGTGGGACAAGCGGACAATTATTTATGGTTACCAGGATTTCCCTGATAGAACAAATGAAATGGAAGCGTTGAGAAAGATTATCGAAGAGTCAATTTCGAAAGGATTATTATTTATTACCGATCAGGACGCTCGTCCTGTGAGTGGCGCACATCCTTCCGCGCACCTTTGGGACAATGGAAAAGATGCGGTGGAAGAGCTCACCCGTCTGATCAAAGTTCGGGAAGTTGCCCTAAAGAATTTTGGAGAAAATAATATTCCTGAAAATAGCCCTATGTCTGATCTTGAAGAGGTTTTAGCGCCCCTGTATTTTGCGCATCGTTATCAGATTGAAGCAGTTTCCAAATTGATCGGAGGCGTAAATTACAGTTATGCCGTTCGGGGTGATCATCAAGTTACCAACGAAGTCGTTCCTTCCGCTCAACAACGAAAAGCACTTGATGCTTTGATTGTAACGATTCAGCCTCCTTTTCTTCAAATCCCTAAAAATATTGTTGATCTCATTCCTCCAAAACCTATTGGATATAATAAAGGGCGAGAGAGTTTTAAAGGCAAAATCGGGCCAGTGTTTGATCCATTTTCGGCTGCTGAAAGTTCTGTTGACGCGACGCTTTCGTTGATATTAAACCCTCAACGGGCAAGCCGGTTGATTGAACAAAATGCGCTCGGGCAAAATGATTTAACACTAAATGAAGTGATCCAGACTTTAATAAATGCCGGTTGGTCTGAACCTAAAGACCCTTATCAAACTGATTTTCAGCGTGTTGCGGATCTTTCAGTTCTAAAGCATCTTTTACAACTTGCTGCAAGTACCGAAGCATACGGGCAGGCTAGTGCAATTGCTTATCAGGAAATTGAAAATTTCCATGTCTGGCTGCAAATGGAATATGGCGATGCCAAAGATCAAACCCGGCAAGCACATTTGCTTAAAGCTATCAACGAAATTTCAATGTTTAAAAAAGAGCCTTCAAAATGGAAAATGGAACCTGCTCCCAAAATGCCAGACGGTTCGCCAATTGGCTGTGGAGAACCTTTTTTTATTAACAATTAAGTTAAAATATTTTTTACGACTTTACCATGGACATCGGTGAGTCGATATCGCCGACCTTGAAACTTAAAAGTAAATCGTTCGTGATCAATACCTAAAAGATGCAGCATTGTCGCTTGAAAGTCATGAACATGAACCGGGTTGTTTTTGATATTATAACCAAAATCATCAGTTTCGCCATAGGTAATTCCTTTCTTCACACCGGCGCCAGCCATCCAAATCGTAAAACATCTGGGATGATGATCTCTTCCATAATTGTCCGGTGTCAATTTGCCTTGAGAATAACAACCTCGCCCAAACTCGCCGCCCCAAACAACCAAAGTATCTTCCAGTAATCCCCGCTGTTTCAAATCCAAAAGCAATGCTGCTGAAGCCTGGTCTGTTGATTTTGCCAAAGGTTTGATTTCATTCGGCAAATTACCGTGATGATCCCAACCTTGATGATAAAGTTGAACGAAACGTACCCCTTTCTCAACCAGCTTCCGTGCAAGAAGGCAGTTAGCTGAAAAAGTTCCGGGCGTTTTAGATTCCTCGCCATACATGTCAAAAATATATTTCGGTTCATCGGAAGTATCCATTGTTTCCGGAACCGAAGATTGCATTCGATAAGCCATTTCATATTGAGCAATCCGCGAGTTGATTTCTTCATTTCCTGTTTGTTGAAATTCAAAATCATGTAGTTCTGCCAAATGATCCAGCATTCTTCTGCGGTCAGATTGACTCATTCCAGCCGGATTATTCAAATAAAGCACGGGATCTTTTCCCGAACGGAACATGACTCCCTGGTGCTCAGACGGCAAAAAACCATTGCCCCAAAGTTTGGCATAAAGCGGTTGATCTCCTTGTTTACCGCGAGATAACAATACACAAAACGATGGTAAGTTATCATTTCCACTTCCAAGCCCGTAGCTCATCCACGAACCTATACTCGGGCGACCAGCCTGCTGTGATCCGGTTTGCATAAAAGTAATTGCAGGATCGTGATTGATCGCTTCGGTATGCATTGATTTTATAAAACAAATCTCGTCAACAATTTTTTGATGATGAGGCATTAAATCACTCAACCAGGCACCGCTCTTTCCGTATTGTTTAAAATTATACTCGCCTAAAGCCAATGGAAAAGAATGTTGATTGGAGGTCATTCCTGTAACTCTTTGATTGCCTCGAACTGAAGCAGGCAGTTGCTCCCCAAACATTTCTTTGAGCTTAGGTTTGTAATCAAATAACTCCAATTGTGAGGGTGCGCCGCTTTGAAAAAGATAAATGACCCTTTTAGCTTTTGGTGCAAAATGCGGCAATTCCGGATCAATTTTGCTTAATGATGTTTTTAAAAAATCATCTCCAACTAATGACGACAACGCCAATGAGCCTAACCCAAGCAAACTATTACTCAAAAAAGTTCGCCGGTTGAAGCTGGAAAAATAATCTTTTTTTGAAGGGCCCATGCTTAATATTTTATTACAAACTCATCAAAATTCATAATTGTGGATGCGACAAAAGCACAAGTTGCAAGTTTTGTTTTATCCAAACTTTTATCAACCGGATATTCACCGGTACTCAGCCATTCTTTCGTCTTTTTACCGTCTTTTTCAAAAACTTTAAACTGTTCTTCGTATAGATTTTCAAGAATCTCAAGTTCTGTTTTTTGTGGGTTTCTACTCGTCAAAACTTTGAAAGCAAACGATATTTGAGTGGTTGCATCTCTTTCAGCTTCCTTCATCATTCGCTCCCCTAACAGCCTTGCAGCTTCAACAAATTGAGGGTCATTCATCAAAACCAAAGATTGCAAAGGTGTTGTGGTTTTTTGGCGGCGTACCAAACAAAAATATCGATCCGGTGCATCGAAACTGAGCATTGAAGGAGGTGGTGCCGACCTTTTCCAAACCGTGTAAATACTTCGGCGATAAAGACTATCTCCTTGTTGTTGACGGTATTTAATATCATTTCGAGTTGCCAGTGCTGCCCAAATTCCATCGGGTTGATAAGGATAGACACTTGGTCCGCCAATTTTTTTAACCAGCAAGCCACTCGAAGCCAAGGCTTGATCGCGGATTATTTCTGCTGAAAAACGATGTGCCGGATAATGCGAATACAATAAATTCTGTGGATCAATTTCTTTTGTTTTTTCAGATTGAAAAGAGGATTGTCGATATGTTGAAGAAAGAACGACTTTTTTAATAAACGCTTTAATGTCCCACCCGTTTTCCATAAAATCGACAGCGAGCCAATCCAATAATTCAGGATGTGAAGGCAAATTGCCCTGGCTACCGAAATCCTCTTGCGTTTCGACAAATCCTCTTCCAAAAAGCATCGCCCACAACCGATTTACGACCACTCGTGAAGTCAATGGATTATTTTTATCGGTTAACCATTTTGCTAAACCAAATCGATTGCGGGGAAACTCCTCAGGAAAAGGCAAAAGTGATTTTGGAGTATTTGTAGCAACTTGTTCAACTGGTGCGTCATAAGCGCCTCTTTCGAGAACAAAGGTGGCTCGCGGTTCGTCCCTTTCCTTCATAACCATAATCTCAGGCGAGTCAGTCATAAGCAAATTTTCTTCCTGCCTAAGTGCTGTAATTTCATTCAGGGTTTTATTATAATCTTTGTTAAAACGAGCGAATAAATAAGTTTCAAGTATTTCTTTTTTTTGTATTTCAGAAAGAATTCCGTTGGTGGTTTTTAAAAAATTGAGTAGCCCATTTTGGTTCGAATTCAAACTTTCAATTTCAATTACTGAAAGTTGTCGGTCGAAAATTTTCATTTCATCCATTACAATTCCTTCGATGGATTTTGTTGATTCGATGCCGATTAAAAATGGATGATTGAACCAATTAGATTTTTTGGTGCCATGTAGAATACTTTTTTGCAAATTGTCCTTTCGAAGCTTTTGAGCAGGCTTTTTACCGTTTAAATAAATTTGGATTCCGGAAGCCTTACTGTTACCATTGTAATTTAAAATGATATTGGTCCATTCTCCAACTTTGAGTGTATCAATCGTCTGAATATCAATGCAGTTGTCCGGCCAAACATGATTGAATTGAAAGGTTAATGTTCCATCTTCATTCAGTTTGCAAATCCACCCGCGGGAGCCTTCGAAATCGCCGTTTCCTTTTCCAAAAATAGGGCCTTTGACTCCATATTTGAGCGTTTTCACCCAAATGCTTACAGCGAAATTTTGGCTTCGATCAAAATCCAAATCCCTATTAAAACGAATCCCTGCATCACCGATAAATTGAACACCATTGCCTTTTACACCTTCAACAAAAAGAGCTTTTTCGTCTTTGTGTCCCCAAATATTAGCATCCAATTTATTCTTCGCACTATTAAAATAGGCAATCGTAGAATCTTTTGTGTTAACTGTTTTTGGCTGTTCTTTTTCGAGATTGATCAGACGAACGGGTATTTCTTTATCATATTCGAATTCAAAATGCGCCAAAAGTCCTACTTTTTCAGGAGCTATTTTTTCAGGATTTTTTTGAGCCTTTTGTAACCATTTTTCAAAATCAGCTACAAAATTTTGAGGCAACAATTCCTTTTCCAGTGAATCAATTTTGGGGCGGATTTTATCCAGCTTTCCTTTTACTTCATCAGAAATCAAAATGGTCGTTGGAGCGGCTTCCCCATTATAAGGTACGATCCCCGTGTCGTTGTTATTATTAAAAAAAGCATAAAGGGAATAATACTCCTTTTGTGAGATCGGGTCATATTTATGGTCATGACAACGAGCACATTCCATCGTTAATCCCAAAAAAGCTTTACCAAAAGTATTGGTTCGATCAGCCACATATTCAACTCGATATTCTTCGTCAACGACACCTCCTTCCTGCGTTTGTGGATGATTGCGATTGAAGCATGTTGCGATCAATTGATCCTGGGTTGGTTCCGGTAACAAATCACCCGCTAATTGCTCTGTGACAAATTGGTCGTAAGGCATGTTTTTATTAAAAGCATCGATCACCCAATCGCGATAAGGCCAGGTATTGCGCATGCCATCATCCTGATAGCCGTGGGTATCTGCATAACGGGCAAGATCCAGCCAATCCAAGGCCATTCGTTCTCCATATTGAGGGGAGCTCAGCAGGCGATCCACTACTTTTTCATAAGCGTTGGAAGATTTGTCAGCTAAAAAATCATCGATTTCATTTAACGTTGGAGGGAGACCTGTCAAATCAAATGTTAAGCGTCTCAATTGTGTTTCTTTTGATGCAGGTTCTGATGGCGTCAGTTCGGCTTCTTCTATTTTATTTAAAATAAAATGATCGATTTCATTATTTGCCCAATCTGCGTTTTTATTCTTTGGAATTTCAACTTTCAGGGGAGGTGAAAATGCCCAATGCTTTTTCCATTCAGCACCTTGATCAATCCATTTTATTATCAATGCTTTTTCCCTCGCTGAAAGGTAAAGGTTCGACTCCGGAGGTGGCATTTTAAAATCTGGATCATCGCTTAAAAAACGAGCAGCTGCTACGCTTTTGTGCGATTTCCCATGAACGAAAGCGAACCCGGTTCCGCTTTTTAATTTTGCAAAAGCAGTTTCTTCTAAGTCGAGCCTTAATTCGGCTTTTCGTGCCTTTTCATCAGGGCCATGACATTTAAAACACCGATCGGAAAGGATGGGACGAATATGAAAATTGAAGTCAACAGTTTCCGGTAAATCGGCATAAGCTTTTGCTACATCAACTGGAAGATCTGTTTTACATGATGTGAAAACAGTAAATACAACGATGGATAATAAAGTTGTTTTAATTTCGAACGGGAAAATCATAAATTATGTGCTTCGTATTTTTAAAGCTCGTTTAAAGATACGAAGCACTTTTAGTCTATCCAATCCTTTCGATTTGAATTCGAAATGTATTAAGGTGTTGAAACTTTTGACTTTGGGCCAGGAGGCACATTTTTCAACACAAAATCTGTCATCATGGTATAAAGATGTCTTCTGGTATTTTCGCCTTCGTAAATACTGTGCGAACGATTGGGGTAGGGCATCACCTGAAAAAGTTTGTTGTTTTTAACTAATTCATTAATCAGTACTTCTGTGTTTTGATAATGAACATTGTCATCTCCTGTTCCGTGAACCAAAAGTAAATTTCCTTCTAAGTTTTTAGCATACGTGACTGGGGAGCCTTCGATAAAATCTTCTCTGTTTTCCCATGGAACGCCCATATACCGCTCCTGATAAATATTGTCGTAATACAACTGATTGGCAACAGGAGCAATTGAAATTCCGGTTTTATAAATTTCCGGATAGCGAAACAACATGTTTAAAGTCATAGAACCTCCTCCGCTCCAACCCCAAATAGATATTCGTTCATGATCAATAAAATCCCAGGTTAGTATTTCCTCAGTCGCCATAGCCTGATCACGAGAGCTTATTACCCCGATTTTTCTATAAATACTTTTTCGCCAGTCTCTGCCTTTTGGGCTTGGAGTTCCACGATTGTCCATCGTGATAATGATATATCCTTTTTGAGCCATCATTTGGTGCCACAGATTTCCATTCCAACTATCTGTCGCTGTTTGATTTGCAGGCTCTCCATAAACATAAAAAAGAACCGGATATTTCTTTTCAGGATCAAAGTTTGGTGGTTTCATCATAAACCCATCCATTTCAACTCCGTCAGCTGTTTTAACTTTAAAAAATTCCGTTGGCGTTTTTGCTAAACTTTCAAATTGAGCTTTGAATTTTGCATTATCAATTAACAATCGAATCTGTTTATGATCCGGCAAACTGATCAACTCCTTGATTGGAGGTGTGTTGATATTTGAATAGGTGTGAAAAGCATATTTGCCGCCAGGAGCGATTTGATAAGAATGCGTACCAGGCTGGTCCATCGGGCTTAGGCGTTGTGCTTTTCCTTTTTTATAAAGCGGTAATCGATACAAATATCGTTGCGTTGGATTTTGTGGCGATGCGATGAAATAAATCCAGCCTCCTTCTGCATCAATTTCTTGAAGAGAAATGACATCGTAGTCTCCTTTGGAAATCAAGTTTTCTTCTTTTCCATCTTTTGAAATACGGTAAACATTCCGCCAGCCATCTTTCTCACTTGTCCAGGTGAATTCTTTTCCGTCGTTTAGCCAAAGCCAATCGTCCGGCTTAATGGCATCAATCCATGCTTCGTCAGTTTCCGTATAAATGTTTGTGACTTTTCCGCTTTTTTGATTGCACCACCAAAGTTTGACGGTATTTTGTTTACGGTTCAATTGTTCAACCAAAAGGTGTTCGCTGTCTTCTCCCCACATCATTCGAGGCAAATAATTTTGGATATTGTCGCCATGAATTTCCATCCAGGTTGTTTTTCCTCCTGAAGCTGGAATCACACCAATCCGGCAAGCAGATGGATCTTCACCCACTTTTGGATACTGAACCGGAATGTTGTAAGAATAGATGGAATCGGTATTGTTGATCATCAAAAAATTGCGAATATCTTTTGCATCAACCTGCCAATAAGCAATATTTTTTCCATCGGGACTCCATCGAAAACCATCTCGACAAGAAAATTCTTCCTCATAGGCCCAATCAAAGGTTCCATTGATTAAAGTTTCAGATCCATCGCTAGTTAATTGAATTATTTTTTGGCCATTCAGGTCTTCAACAAAAATGTTGTGCTCACTTACAAAAGCCACTCGATCGTCATCAGGTGAGAATTTTGCAAACATGAGAGATGATTCCGGAAGGTTTTTTCCAAGCTGTTGTAATTTTCCGGTTTTTAAATTCAACACCCAATAATCTCCTTTGGTGTGATAGCGCCAAACGCGGCTCGTGTTTGTAAAAATCAACAATTGTTTTTTATCATTTGACCAGATGTAGTTGGAAATCGATAGGGGTGATTTTTGCCCTTCCGGAATCAATTGCTCTGCCTTCAGTAAGACCGTTCGATCTCCAGATTCTGTCTGATAAGAAACGATATCTTTTGCTCCGCGGTACTCAATTGAATATTCCAACGTGGTGTATGCTCTACCTTCATCGATCCATCGTGCCTGGCCAAAATAATCCAACTGAAATTCATCGGAATATATCCGGTCAAGTGTCAATAAGCTGGAATCAGTTTGCGCGACAGCGCTGTTTGAAATGATTAAAAAAACAAATATTGTGAATTGTAAGACCTTGGAGTTTAGTTTTCGAACCATAATAAAAGCGATTTATTTTAAAAAAATCCTATAAAAAAAGACACCTTGATAATAGCTTTCCAAGGTATCCTTTTTTCAATTCTTCATTGTAATTAAAGAATCTTATTAACTTTTTAGAATAGTTCTTTTGTCGTTTTTAGTCAAGCGAACGCAGCAAGTTAATGCTCACTGTTGCTAAATCAGATGGCGGATATTTGGCCTGATGCGTAGGATCAAGTGACAAGCCCGCAGCTTCAGCTGCTTTTAAAAAAACTTCATATTCAACGATATACTGATCCGAATAACCATGCGTTCCGTCATAAGCCGTTACCGCAGTTTTTCCGATATTCGCGGCAGCTAAAGCCGGAGGAATAGTGTGCAATTCGATGACCAGTAATCCAAATTTTTTCACATACGGCGTCCATTTTTTGAAATGCTCAATCAGGCTTTGCGTGACATTGTCATTTAAAAGACGCTCCCCTCTAAAACAGAAGGCACCTGTCGATTGTGGTTCCAAAGTTTGAGCTTTACTTTTTGGACGGTTATAAATCCGATTATGATCCAAAAATGAACGAACATTGAGTAGTTCGCCCAAATCGATATCATATTTTTCTTTTAACTTTTTAGCGAGCTGGTCAGGATCGCCAATATCTCCCCAAACCACTTCTCCCCAGATATCTGCTTCTTTTAAAGTTGCATGAGTTGAAACTAGCGCTGCTTCATTAAAATCTGAGCCAACAATGAATAGCGGATGCTCTTCCAGCATTTTTCCCCGTAAAGTCTTTGTCCAAATCACTTCAAACAGATGCTCTAAAAAAGCGCCGTTTCCAGAACCCATATCAGCAAAACCTTTTGGTTGTTCTTCAATAGGCCGATTAAAAAGATCAATCACAATTTCGTCTATCTTTTTAAAATATCCTGCATGAGCGCCCCCGCTACCCCAAACATTCATCGTTCTGTTGACATGAATTTCTGGGCTGGTGGGAGGTCGTTCCCAAAAAACTTTCGGGTTGCCATATAAAAGTTCTTTTACTGAATTAAAGGTGGGAAGGTACGAAACAGTTACACCATAAGCACTTGCCCTTTTAGCAAAAAACATTCCTTTTGCTGTAAAAGTAAAGGTCGATTCTTGTTTTTCAAACCAACCAATTTCAGCCAGGAATGTGAAAATTTCATTCAATGAATCAATGTCTCCCTTTAGCTCTTTCACATCAAAAGATGGGTTATATTGCCCATGTTCCTTAAAAAATCCGTTCATGCCCAAAGCCACTAAAAATGGACCGATGATCAACCCTTCGATATGCGTTAGAATTTCATCTTGCACCTTATTAGTAAATTTATCATTTGATTTTTCAAGTCCCCAGTTTTGCTTGTGCTGATTTAAAATAGATTTCAATTTTTCCGCATCATCCTTTTTAAATTGTCCAAACAGATGTTTTTCAAAATCAATCAAAACCGGAATGAAAGAAACAACTTCCCGATACAAATCAACTAGTTGAAAAGCGGCCTGACCTTTTTCGGTCAACATGAATTCAATCTGATCATTGTTACCAATATTCTGGACGAGCCATCCTTGCGAGCACAGAATCCTCATCGCGACATTGAGATATCCTTCATTGCTGTTTGTAAGGTTCCGAATTTCTTTTAAGCTGACTTTTTTCTTCTTTTCCAATAAGCTTAAAATTCCTCCTTCTTTCAATGAAAGGGATGAAGCTGCAATCGAAAATCCGTCAAGATGTCTGAAGATAATACCACGCAGTCGTGATCGTTCTTCTTTAGATAGGTCAAAAGACATTTTTGGTTTTATCATATTGGTTAGGGTTTATATCTTTAAATAATTCAAGTTGTGAATAATTTTCAATCCATCTGAAATCGTCATATTTTGTATCGAAATCATAGATTTCTCAAAAAATGCTCCTTTTCAATTGGACTATCGACAACTTGGGTTAAATACCCTAAAAATTCATGCCTGAAATGATTCAAGGCATCTTCTCTACTTTTAAAACCAACCTATTTTGTAAAAAGTTGCGGAAAAATTATGTTCTGTTTTTCAAAAGACCGCATTCTTCATCCTTAAAATATTGGCTAAAACTAAAAGTCAATATTTCTATATTTTGGTGAAGAGATGGATTAGATTTGCTGACTTATGAAGCAAACAACTTTTCCGATAGCTTTTATGAATCCTAAAAAATGGCCCTTTTTTTACGGTTGGTGGATCATCCTGATGGGAACTTTTGGTGTTTTGATGAGTATTCCGGGTCAGACTATTGGAGTTTCCACTTTTACTGATAGTTTAATCGAAGTTTTAGCGATTAGTCGTGATCAACTTTCTATGGCTTATATGTTTGGAACAATAATGAGTTCGTTGATGCTAACCCGTGCTGGCAAGCTTTACGATAGAGTTGGCATTCGTTCCGTGGCAACTGTTGCGTCGGTGATGTTAGGTTTGGCGTTGGTGTATTTGAGTTTTATAGATGTAATAACTAACTTCTTTTCGGGGGGTGCAGGACATCGAAAAGTTTATGTAGCTTTTGCTGCAATTCTGATGGGGTTTATGGCTATCCGGTTTTTTGGACAAGGGGTGATCACCTTGGTTTCAAGAACAATGATGATGAAGTGGTTTGATCAGCGAAGAGGTTTTGCGATGGGTTTTAGCAATGTTATCGTTGCCTTGTCTTTCTCATCAGCACCTTTGGTTTTTGAAGCGCTAATCCAAGAATATGATTGGCGATGTGCCTGGCGGCTGATGTCCCTAGTTCTGTTCTTTGTTTTTCCAATTGTCATTTTTCTCTTTTTTCGAGACGATCCAAAAGATTTTGGTTTATTTCCCGATGGTACAGATTCGGATTTAGACGATGATGTAAAGAAAAAACGATTTATCATCAAAAAGGATTTCACGCTTAAAGAAGCTCGAGGGACTTATACTTTTTGGGTTTTTACGGGTTTTTTGGCGATGCATGGCTTGTATATTACTGGATTTACATTCCATGTTGTTTCTATTTTTGAAGAAGTCGGGATGAGCCGGATTGATGCTGTAAGTATTTTTCAACCTGCGGCGATTGTTGCGGTTGTAATCACTTTAATTTTTAGCTCTTTGAGTGATCGAATAGAATTAAAATATCTGGCAATGGTGCTTGCTTCGGGATATTTATTATCAATAATCGGAATGGCATTTTTGCAACCCGGAAGTTTGGCTTATTATGTTTTAATATTGGGAACCGGAATGATTATGGGGCTTTCCGGTGTAGTAGGAGCAGTGTGTTGGCCACGTTTTTTTGGAAAAACCCATCTCGGTGCGATTGGTGGAAATGTGATGACTTTTATTGTATTTGGGAGTGCTCTTGGGCCAATTCTTTTCAGTATTTCGCTAACTTATACCGGCTCGTATAATTTAGCAGCCTGGGGTTGTTTTCTTGTTTTTTTATTACTCTTCTTGGGAGCTTTTTGGGCAAACAATCCGCAGAATAAAGTTTCCTCAGTTTGAGGTTTTGCTATTTCATTCGTGTCCAATCTATCGTTCTTTTCATAAGGCCAAACCGGATATTCAGTTTAAAAGAGTCATCGCCGGTTGGTTGGATATCGCAGTCCATATACTTATCAAGTTTAGGAATATACATTTCTCCATCGACATAATTTCCATCTTCATATTTCAATCCCTTAATAAGTTTCTCATTTTTTCGGGGGTTTCCATTTTTATCAAGTTCGTGGCCTTTGGCCGGTTTTACAAGTATTCCGACAAAAGTGTTTCCTTCTTTTTTAAATTCCATGACAGCATGATCGTAATCGTTAGTCCAGGTACCTAAAATGTTCCCTTCTTTTTTTGGATGAATTGGATTGTTTGCAGAAAATGACATCCATGCTAAAATAAATATTATGAAAAACGCCTGTTTCATTGGTTCGATAATTATATTGATTATAAGTTGTTGAGCTAAATTACTAATGATTTTTTCTATTCGTTTATTATAAATGTTTTTTGATTTCAATTAGTTTCCAAGCTTGCAAGATTTCATTTAAGAAAGCCCATTTTGGTTATCTCGTTTTAAAATACTTTTTTAAAGAACATACTAAAATACTGAATTTACAATACCTTTGTGGTTTTTACATTCAAAATTACTATGACAAAAATTATCTCCTACAACGTGAATGGAATCCGAGCTGCAACTAATAAAGGACTGTTGGATTGGCTTAAAGAAAATGATTTTGACATTGTTTCCGTACAAGAGATCAAAGCCATGAAAGAGCAAGCTCCGTTGGCGTTGATTGAGGATTTAGGTTATCATCACCATTGGCATTCGGCAGAAAAAAAAGGATACAGTGGGGTAGCTACATTTTCAAAAAAAGAACCAGACAAGGTCATTGAAGGATGTGGAATTGAAAAATATGACCGAGAAGGAAGAATTTTGCGAACGGATTTTGGAAAGGTGACTTTGCTTAATTGTTACTTTCCGAGTGGAACTACCGGTGATATTCGGCAAGATTTCAAATATGAATTTTTGGATGATTTTTTCCTCTGGGTCAATGAGTTAAAAAAAGAAAGACCGAATTTAATTATCGTTGGTGATTACAATATCGCACATACCGAGATGGATATCCACAATCCGAAAAGTAATAAAAATTCATCGGGGTTTTTACCGGAAGAACGCGCATGGATGACCAAATGGCTTGAAAGCGGTTTTACGGATGCCTTTCGATTTGCAAATCCTGAATTGGTTCAATATAGCTGGTGGAGTTATCGCGCCAATTCTCGTGCGAATAATAAAGGTTGGCGCATTGATTATCAGAGTGTTAGCGATCCTTTAAAAGACAAAATCAAACAATCTTTTCAGATAAAAGATGCGGTGCATTCTGATCACTGTCCCGTTTTTTTGGAACTTGATATTTAGAAACTAAAAAAGAAATTACATTTTATAAAGCTCATCCAAAAGTCTTTGAGTTTCCGAATAATCCTCTTCTTGCTCCATTGCAATTCTGATTGCTTCTTTGGCTGCTTTTATGGCTTTTTTCTTTTTCCCTTGTTTAAAATATAATGCTGCAAGCGTATCGTGGTTGTAATAATTATGATCAAGCTTGATCGATTTTTTCGCCCATTTTACCGCTTGCTTTAATTGCTTTTTGTCGTCAACAACGGTATAGAAAGTCCATGCAATGTCATTCAATTCTCCCGGATCACTGGAAGGATATTCTTTGTAATATTGAATTGCTGTTTTCGCGTAATTATCTCGATCTCCCGCCTGCCTGTAATAGGATAACCGAAAAGACATAGAAAGTTGTTCTGCATTTTCGGGATATACTTTCTTAAAAAGCACGTCCATTTGTTCCAGACTTGAACTTTCTGAGCTTTCACTAATTGAGTTATAAATCAATGCCTGAAATCTCGCTGTCACTTCATATTGGCCAAATTTTTCAATATATAAGTCTCTGTTCTCTACCATGTGATTAAAAAGGTCCGAATCCGTATCGTTTACATATTGAAATATGATTTCTAAATTTTCTTCTGTATTCCAATCTTTTTGCGTTTGCATATAAGCTTCTACAACCGAGGTGTGGCTTCCATCGTAAGCTTCAAAAAGAATAGCTGAGTATTGTTTTAAAAAATCCGGATCGCGATCTCCATTATCAAAACGAGCCTTCAGCGAAGAAATGCGTTTTGTTGGGTCAAGTGCTGTGTTGCCCAATTCTATAAAATCCGGAGTATCTTTATACCCTGCTGATCGATGAACCAAAGAACCATCGCCAGCTATAAATAACAAAGTAGGATACACGTTTACATTGTATTTTTCAGCGATCAAAAGGCCTTCGCCATTTTCCATATCCATCTGAACATTTATAAATTTTTCATTATAAAATTCTCCTACTTCTTTTTGTGGAAATACGTCCCTCGCCATTTTTTTGCATGGCCCGCACCAAACCGTGTAAGCATCAACAAATACCAGTTTATTATCTTTTTCGGCTTGCTCCAATATAGTATTCCAGTCATTTGTATTGAATTCAATCCCCTCCTGAGTAAAGGCGATTGTTGAAATGATCCCCGTACAAATTATAAATGAAAATATTTTCTTTATCATCAATTTTAAGTCATTTTTGAAAAGTACTTTTAACTACTAACTCTGTTCAATCTTTTGGATAAGTTGATTGATCGCCATTTTGATATTCCTTTCTTCTCCAGCTAATTCTAAGGATTTATTAGCTATTTCGAGCGCGTCGTCTTTTTTACCGTTCATCATCAAAATCTCCGCGTAGGTATAGTAATAATTGTACAAGTTGCCCGAATTCGCCGCTTTTTTAGCAATCTTTTCAGCATATTTCATTGCTTTAAAGTCGCTCGAAAAGCTAATCATTATTTCTTTTGAAAGTGTGTGCAATTTTTCGGGATCATCTTTTATTTCTTTTTTAACATAAGTATTACAAACCTTTAAATAGTTTTCTGCGTCTCCTTTCGCACGAAAATAAGTCAGATCAACTTCTGTGTTAAATGCTTCCGCTTTCTTTGGACAATGGGCTGTCATTTTTGATTTTGCCTCTTCATGCAAATCGTCACTTTTGTATTCTATGGCTTTTTGGGCCGTTTTCTTACAGGCATTTTCAATTTTTTGAGCGACCGCTTTCTTTGATTCCAAGGCTTCAATCCGTGAACGATATTCAATCAGTTTATCAAAAATTCGTGAATCAGCTTCCACCGTCGCTTCATAAATAAACCGCAAGTTAAATTCAGTCGTCAGATCATCTTGTGATGATATATAATCGTTAGAAATCTTCAAACTAGGTTTTCCTGCTTTATTGAGTGCTCTTACATACTGATAAATCAACTGCGGATCACGATCTCCTTTATCGTATTTTTCAGCATATTCCCCGCTTTTATCTGTTCGGCCAAGAACTGATTGTCCCAATTCAATAAATTGCTCAACTTGCCGTCCTCCTGTCGTTTTAAAAACCACTTTTCCGTCACTGCCAATAAAATAAAGTGTTGGATAAGCAGCTACCGGATATTCCTGCTGAAATTTTCTCCCTGGTGTTTTTTCCATATCAATTTTCATATTGATGAAGTTTTGATTGAAAAATTCTCCAACAGCTTTATCTGTGAAAACAGTTTTTGACATTCTTTTACAAGGCCCGCACCATGTCGTAAAAGCGTCTACAAATATTACTTTATCTTGTATTTGCGCTTGCTCCAAAGCCTCTTCCCATGTTCCATGGAAAAAATCAATACCCTGACTGGAAACTTGATTTAAGCTCGAAATGATTAGCAACAGTAAAACAATGCACCTCATAATTAGATTTGTTTTATTTTTCAAAAAAATATAGCGCAAGTTAAAAAGATTCTTTATCCTTTGCATTGGAAAAACGCCGGTTATAAGACCGCGGATTGGAATTAGGTCTATTTTAACAACTCGGTAACAAGTAGGTCGTATTATTATTTTTGAAAACTCTTCACCAGTTCTTCTGGTGTCTTGTCAATATTTTCTATAACAACTCTTACCTGATCTGCCAATTGATCATCTGGAAATTTTTCTAAAAAATCATTATAACATCTTTTTGCATTCTCTTTGTCATTCAAATGATTTTCATAAGTAAATCCTTCCATAAATAATGCATCTGGTGCTCTGTCGTAGCTATTATATTTTTGGTGGATAATTTCAAAATAACCAACCGCTTCTTTGAAGGAACCAATCCCAACTGCTACATTTCCGGCTCTAAACAAATATGCAGGAGTCAACTCATCTTCCGGAAAAGCTTCAGAGAATATTACACTTTTGTCTACTAATTCTCTTGCTAATTCGCGGTTAATTTGCTTATCTGCTTTCGCTTTAAGGGTATCTTCTAATAGTTTGATTTCCTGAACTAATTTTTCTTTATCCGCCGCTGGCGTCTTGTCGGCAGCAGAATCTGTATTTGTACAACTTTGGTAACTTAAAATGATCAAGATTGTAAAAATAATTGTTGGAATTGCCTTTTTCATATTTCAATTTTTTTTTGCAAAAATAGACTTTTGCTTTTTATGGCTAATAAAACTATACCAATCCGGCTAACGAATATTTTCTATGCCTTATTTATACTTGATATAAGGAATTAATTTTTTTGATTGATTTTAGAAAAAGGACTTGGAGGCTTATACAGAAAGATTTTGAGCGAATCTTTTTAAACATTTGAAAGTATCCAAAAGGAATTAATCTTCAATCACAACACTTAAGGATGATGTTTTTGAAACACATAATGATTCTAGTTGCTCTAGTGTTCCATTAAACACATTAAAATCGACATCTCCTTCTATTCCTTCTAATCGGCCCCGATTACCATATTGCCAAAAATCCCATTGTTTATTAAAAGCCAACCGTGGTTCGCTATAGCTGTACCGAGCAATCCAAATTGGGTATTCATCGAGATTACCGGCAATATATTTATTGAAAAAAGTAATATTGGTATAAATAATTGGTCTGATGCTGTAGTGATGCTCAATCATTTCCAACCAGGTTTTGATTCTAAAAACGACTAATTCCTGAGAAGCACCATCATCCACTTCAACATCCAAAACAGGTGGAAGATCACCAATTTCGAGAGAAACATGGTCCATAAAGTTTTTGGCTTGTTTGTAAACCGAAAGGGTAGGCCGAAAAAAATGGTATGCTCCACGTTTGATCCCTACTCTTTTCATTTCGGGCCAATTAGAGTTATAAAGACTATCCTTAAAAGTTTCTCCTTCTGTCGCTTTTACAAAAGCAAAGGAAATATTTTGAGTTAAAATACTTTCCCAGTTTATTTTTGATTGGTAGTGAGAAACGTCAATGCCATGAACTTCATATTCCTGCATCCGCTTGGTGATCGGATTACAGCTATAAAAAAGAATGAAAAACAATATTACTGCGACCAGGTATCTCATATCTGCTTTTGCTTGTACTAAACCTTCATAAAATTAACGCTATTTTCTTACTATTTGTGTTTGCTTAACTACATATTTATTTTTTCAAGTACAAAGCCTTAGGGAAAAATTTAAATACTATTTTCATAAATATAAAGAAAGATAGAATAAATACATATTCTATCTTTTCAAAAAAAGCAATTTTAACAATATTTAAAAATTTCCGTCTCCCTTGTTTTTAGGCTTTGCTATAGTAAAAACCCTCGAAACATTAAACCCAAAATGGATATCCCCTTTTGTCCATTCCCCTACTGTTTCTGTTATAAAACCCTTTTCAATCATCGAGGTTGAATTGGTGAAATGCAATTGAAAAACATGTCCTCCGGTTTCAATATCAAATCCAATTGAAAAGGAATTGCGAAATTCCGAGGCCAACTGATCCGAAAAGACATAAATATATTCAGTATTCAGACCAACCCGTTTGGAGAGTTTAATTCTCGCTGCGGCTCCAATAACATACACATCGTTGCTTTCTGCTTTTGTAGCTACAAGGTTTCGATGCACTAAGCTGGGAGAAATTTGTAAACTAAAACTTTTACTAAATTTTCTACCCAAAATAATCTGATACGTGTAAAATAATCGTGAGGCAAAATAGTTTTCGCGATCAGGATCTTCCCATCTCAATGTTTTGATCGCCATGCTAGCAAATGCTGCCGCAGTTATTGGCATATTTTTCTTTCCCGTACTTTGTCGTAAAAACTTATATTTCAAAAAACCGTCGTACGTTTTTTCAAAACTGCTTCTCCCCAAACCAACTGTTAATTGATCAAGTATTCCGTAATCAACTCCAATTCGGATATTTGCATTATCTAACCCGAACAAGTCATAAATACCCGTATTGATAAAGCCAAATCGATGAGAAATCTTTACATCCAAAACTCCTTGTCCGGTACTCTCCAAAGAATGGAGGTTGATCACACGATTGGTTTTGAATGCCGCTGTGACATAAGTGGTCACTTCTTCTTCTTCAAGCAAACTTAATAAATCATCTTCCTGCGCGAATAGATTGGTAAAAAAGCTCAAAAATAACAGCACCAAAAAAGTATCGATGTATCTCATAAAATTGTTTTTATTTGAAAGAGTTATTGGCTGCCAGATCATCCGACAACCAATAACACGAACCTGTAACTAATTATGAACCCTTATTTAATTCTTGGTATTTTACTGAAATATCAATGCGAACCGTCTTTGCAATATTATCTCTTACGATTGAAGGGATTTCAATTTTATAATCTGCAACAGTAACATCAAAGCTCGAATTGGCTGAAATTTGGCCATCTTTTACTATAATCTTCCCAGGAGCTTCAATTGATTTTGTCTCGCCGTGAATAGTTAAATCTCCTTTTACATTTACCGTATATTCTCCATCTTTGGTTAAGTCCATCGACTCAAAATTTGTAATATTCCCTTTAAACGTCGCTTTTGGATATTTATCACTTTCCATATAGTTTTCATTAAAATGCTCTTGCATTAATGATTTTTCAAACTGAAAAGCTTTGATCAAAATCGCAAATTCCATTCTTCCGGTAGAAATATCCATTACACTTGTCGCTGTGTTATTTAGAGCTTCTATTTTTTCAAGAGGAGCCTCCGAAAAAAAGGAAACTTTTCCTTCCCTTGTAAAATATTTTTGGGCCTGAATATTTGTAGAAACGACCAGCAAGATTAATAAAAAAAAGAATATTCGAGTCATGAGTTTATTTTTTTAAGGATTAAGGTTTTTTAATTTTTTTGAATTTCAATGCACCTTACCATTACAACATCCATCAACATTCCGGTACAAATACCTTTGAAAACGACATTCTCCCCAGGTTTGAAATTGGTCTTCTTGTGGGATGTCAAATTGTCGAGTTGGCAAATCACTCCTGATAGTTCGTTTTCACTTTCCAAAATGACACTAATATTGTTTTCCTCACCAGTATTTGCTTCTCGAACGGTTCCACTTACTTCGATTATTTTGTCAAGGTATTTTGTGTTTGCTTCAGATTCATTTTCTTCGAATGCGCTGAACAACTGCTTCGCTTCCATTGTGAAATCTACTTTGCTGTTCCTTATGTTTTTGTGCGGTTTATTATACATGTAAAAACCAAAACCAGCGGCTATTATACCCAGCAATAAAACATAAATCAATTTTTTCGTCATCGTCTTTTCGTTTTAAAAACCCAGAAATATCCTATTCTAATTGTCTAGTGCACCTTGATTGACCCATGCTTCAATTTTATCAATTTGGCATTGAGTCAACTGCGCGGTGTTCTGAGGCATTTCCGGAAAACCCGGTTCATGTTTGATGACACCAAGTAGCTTCCCGTTGTCAACATATACTTTTAAATTGGAATATCCCTCAAGTGTGACTCCCCCCTGATTGCTCGCCTGATTATGGCAGGAATAGCAGTTATCTTCTAAAATTGGTAAAACATTGTTTGAGTAAGACATATCAGCTGTTTTGCATGTGTTTTCAGGATATAACTCTTCTTCGTTGTCGTAATAACAGCCTGAAACAAAAAAACCAATAAATATCAAAGCATATAAAAAGACACTAAATTTCATTTTTAAATATTGTTTATCGCTTTTGGTATTAAGGAACACTAGAAAATCTATCTTTTATTTTTTAATTATTGGGAGCTCCTGCGTTGATCCAAGATTCAATTTTGTCAATGGTGCATTGTGGAAGTTGGTTTCCTCCCTGCGGCATTTTTTCAAACCCGATTTGCCATGAAATTGCACCATATAATTTCCCGGAATCAGCAATCGTCTTCACATTTGTATGATTAGTCAAATCAATATTTCCTGAAGGTGTATTTCCACTATGGCAGCCCTGACATTTATTCTGTATAACTGGCCGTACAAATGCTGAATAACTAACATTTTCTGTATCACATTCTCCGGCATTTGGATCACATTCCCGTTTTTCAGCTCCTTGCATTATCCATTTTGCGATTAAATTGATTTGGTCAGTACTCAAAGGAGCGTTGGGTGGCTGAGGCATTATTTTGTCTTCGTCATCTTCCGTTATTACTTCGTAAAGGTCACTGCCATCCAGGTCAAAAGGACGAACATCAGCTGTTTGCAACACAGTTTCATAAGTTTCAAGGATGACTCCTTTTTCTGCTGAGGCAGCATTATGACAACCGGCAAAAGCACAATTTGATATTAAAATCGGTAAAATGTCAAGATCAAAATAAACCACATCGGGATCGCAAGGTATCCCTGAAACGGTATCAATATCCATTGTATCAATCGGATTCCCGATCGTATCGATTGGCAAAACATCATCTTCGATCATGACAGGGGAGTGCTTGCAGGAAAACGTTGCGAGCACTGTTATTATCATAAAGAAAAATAATACGAACCAAGATGTATTTTTCATTTAAAAATTTATTTAAACCAAAAATAGACGCTTGCTCTTCTTTTAAAAACTAAAGCATACCGAACAGGTAAAAAAGGTATCTGAACCAGTATATTGGCAAACCATCTTAGATTGGGTCCTTCCTCTTCACTAATTTAATGCGCTGCAAGTTACGCTGTTGGATTAACCTGAAAAATGTTATAAAAATGGTATCCACCTCAATTTGGTGTTTTTAACATCCCGAATAATTATCTTGCATGGCAATTCGATTAGCTGAAATGTCAACCATAAAGGAGTGGATACCCTACCGGGTCATAATAACTTGAGCTACTAAATGCGATTTCCCGTCTAATTTTGCATTCTCGCTCAAGACCCTTATTTTATTAATTTGAATATATTATCGCTCCTGATGTTTTAAAATTAATTCAAAGGAGTTGAAGATCAGATATAAAAGATGCCGAATGGGAATAATTTGAAGCTGAGTAGGTTATACTTATTCGTTATCGCCTAATAACCATTTTTTAAACTGTGGAGAACGCTCTGTGCTTACTATCGTTTCTAAATCACATGCTGGATTTAGTTCTACTTTCACCCTTGATTTGGAATACGAAATCATTTCCTTGATTGCATCAAGGTTGATAATAAATTGGCGATTGATTCTAAAAAATTTCTTTGGATTAGCTATTTCGTCCAGTTTTTCTAAAGAATAATCAAGTGGATATCGTTTTCCAATATTTGTAACCAAAAAAGTAATTTTATCCTTTGTATAAAAATAAGCCACATCCTTTATATCGACTAATCGGATCGAATGACCCAGGCGAATTAAAAAGCGCTTTTCATCAGAAGGCTGGTGAAGTGATTGGACGACTTTTTGGTAGTCAATTTTAGTTTCTTTGTGGTATTTATAATATTTATCTAACGCAACTTTCAGCTGATCTTCTTTGATTGGTTTTAAAATATAATCAACCGCATTGACCTGAAAAGCCTGAATCGCGTAGACGTCGTATGCAGTGGTAAAAATTACCGGCTTTTCGATTTGTACATGATTGAATATTTCGAAGCTGGATCCATCTGCGAGATGGATATCCATGAATATCAAATCCGGAAGTTCGTTATTTTCAATCCAATTCAACACTCCTTCAATGCTATCCAACTGGTCTAAAATTTCGATATCCGAGTTAATTTTAGTAACCAAATTCTTTAGGCGGCGAGCCGCTGTTATTTCATCTTCAATGATTAAAACTTTCATGATTGTTCCTTTTTTAAGATTGGTATTCGAACTTTAAATTGGTCATCTGTCTCCTCTATCTGAACTCCTTTTTTACTCAAAAGCGCGTATCGGGACTGGATGCTTTGTAATCCAAATCCAGTAGATGGCTCCTTTGTCAATTTTTGTTGCCGATTGTTGCTTACGGAAATATAATGACCCTCATCCGCAGCTATTTTAATAATTAAAGGTTTCATTTTTGAAATGATATTATGTTTTACTGCATTTTCAACTAGCATTTGTAAAGTGAGCGGAACGATATACGAACCATTTAAAAAGTCTTCTGAATCAATCGTCAGTTTAATGTTGTCTCCATATCTTTTCCGCAAAAGAAATGCATAATTTTTTATCAGTCCAAGCTCCTCCTGAATTTGAATAACATCCTTTTCCCGATAGTGCAAAATGCTTCTATAAAAATCTGAAAGTCGCTCAACGTATTCGATGGCAAGAGAACTGTCTTCCTCAATAATTGCCATTAACGTGTTGAAATTATTAAACAAAAAATGTGGATTAATTTGGCTTTTTAAAAGCTCTAACTGACTTTCAATCCTTTCCTTTCGTAGATCCGCCTGCTTTTGTAACTGCCTTTCCCGTTCTTTAACTATAAAATAAATCAACCCTGATATAGACAGCAATGAAAGTAAGATGAACCATGGCTGCACCCAAAAAGGAGCGTTTATTTTAAAAGAGTATGAGACTACAGGTTCTTTATCAAAAGCATCATTTTCTGTTGAAGTAACCCGAAAAGTATATTCACCTGGAGGAAGATTTGAATAGATTGCCTCGCGGTCCCGCGATATGACCCAATCGTGATTGACCCCTTCGAGCATATATCGGTATTTCACCGTTGTTGGATCGGTGTACCACAAACCAACATAACTAAATACCAGGCTGTTTTGATCATGTTTAAAGGTGTTGATGTTTTGAAAATCCACCGGCTCAAGCAAAACAGATACTTCGTTCAACTGCGTTCTTGGATGGATTTCCAGGTTTTCTTTTAGTGCCGTATATCGGATCAGGTGGTTTTCTGTTCCAATCCAGATATTTCCGTTTTTGTCATTGCAAACCGCGTTCAAATTCGGTTCAATATTTTCAACACCGATCTCCGCATCAAAATAAATCAGGTGTTTCGTAATCGGATCAAGTAGGTCAATTCCGCTTGGATGAATCACCAAAATATTGTCCTTCACATCACTTATCAAACTCGTAATCGCCAAATCGCGAATACCTTCTTTAATCGTAAGGTGATGAAAATGTTCTCCATCAAATTCAAAGATGCCTTCTTTGTCAGTGCTCAACCAAATGTGTCCTAAACGATCTTCCGTTATCGAAAAAACAGTGCGTAAAGGAAGGCTATCAGCATGGGTGTAGTTTGTAATTTTACCATTTTCCAAAACGCTTACGCCATTACTGTCTGTGCCAAACCAAGTCCTTCCTTTGCTGTCAATAAATACGGTATAAATATAATTGGTCCCCAATCCCGTTTCCTGATCCAGTTTTTTGATTTTTAAATTCGGATTGGAAAATATATTCTTTTTATTCTCGATCTCAGTTACTCCCCCAAGCGTTGCCAACCAAATTTTGCCATGATCTCCATCTATTGAAAGAATGCTGCCGTTGGTCAATCCATCTTTCTCAGTCAAGTGTTTGATTTGGATTTTATTGGAATCCAGACAATAGACTCCTTCCCCGAATGTTCCAATCCAGATGTTTTTATAATTATCTTCGTAAAGACTCAGCACATTTAAATTGTCGAGAATTGGTTCAAAAGTACTTTCTCCTTCATTATTTAATTGGTGCAAAAACAAACCATTTTGTGTTCCAACCCAAAGCTGATCTTTATTGTCGACTCTGATTGCTTGTAATTGTGGCAGCGGCTGTTGGACAATTTCAAATTGCCTGTTTGCAGAACAAACTCCATTATTATTTGAAACTACCCAGATATTGCCCTCAACATCTTTATGCAAATCAAAAATTTTTGATTTTTCGGCAGTTACATTCATTTTGATCGGTGCAATCGTTTGGGTTATTAAATTCAAACGTTTGACCCCATTACCGTCTGTCCCAATCCAAAGTTCCCGACCTTCAAATAGTTCAAGTGTATTTATAATTCCGTGGTCCCATTTTGGAGTAACCGTTTTTACTTTTTTATTATAAGGATCAAAATAACAAACCCCTTTGTCGTGCATTCCGATCCAAAAATTGCCCTTTTCATCAGGTAAAATTGTTCTTACAATATCATCGGGTAATCCGTTTAAGGTTGAAAAAATGTCAACGGCTTTTTGCTTTTCATCAAACTGGCAATGTACTATTCCTCCATCTGTACCTACCCAAACGTTTGCATTTTTGTCATGTGCCATTGAATAAATATCGTCGCCTGGTAATCCATCATCACTGTTAATATTATAAAGCCTGTTTTGTTTAAAACAATAAAGTCCTTCGCCATAAGTAGCAATCCAAAAACCCCCTTTGCTATCATTGTAAAAAGACGTAATGGGAACTTTTGGTGTTCCTTCTTCAGGTTCCCATTTTATAAACTCTTTTCGTTCGTCTTTATAAAAGATATTTCCATTTTTGTACCCAATCCAAAATCTGTTATCAGGGTCTTCGTATATAGCGCTGACCTGATTATTCGACATAGAATCGGGCATTAAAAATTGTTCGAATTGTAGGCCATCATAGCGAAACAATCCGTCTGTTGTTCCGAACCAGATGTATCCATTTTCCAGTTCATATAAATTGTTTACCCGTACATCTTTGTAAATTTCTCCAAGGGAATACTCCTTAAAATAAGGCATTTGAGCGGAGGAAATTCCTACCATAAAAAAAAGATTAATCAATATGGCGCTTATCCTATTCATCCAAACTTTTTTCGAAAGTGGCTTCAACTTGTACCTGGATCTCTTCGGCGATTTTTTGGTTTACAATTTTTGGAATACTTATATTGTGTTCTTCCAAAATGACCGTAAAATAGGATTTCAAGGTAAAACTGTTCCCTTGAACAACAACTCTGCTTTTTAATATGCGCTCCTGAATTACTCCGTGAATATTTAATTTTCCTTTAGCACGAATGGTATAGGTTCCATCTTTTGAAAGATCGATTTTTTCAATTATTTTCCCTGAAAAAGATGCATTGGGATATTTGGAGCTTTCAAGATAATTTTCATTAAAGTGTTCTTTTTGTAGCGGATTGTTAAAACCTTCAAATGATCGCATTGGCACCGAAAAAGCGAAAGATCGTTTTTCGATATCGATGACTCCTTTCAAATCCTTCGAATTGGCTTCTATTGTTTCAAGTGGTGCGTCTGATCTAAATTGAACTTTCCCTTCAGTTAATTTATAAAGAATTTGGGTCTGAAAAGTGTAGTTTTCAGAAAACAAAAATATCGCGAAAATTGCCACAATTACTTTCATGATTAAATATTATCAAAAACCATCTAAAAAAGAAATATTGTTTAGTTGAACCGGTAAAAGGCTGTTCTGAGCTGGAATTATATTAATTCAAACGTAATTTCATTTTACTATTTGTTATTTTGCTATAAAAAAATTCTTTTATGCCAAACCTTCGTCAACTGTTTCTAAAACACCTGGCTCAAACTTCCGAATTTCCATTGATGCTGGAAATCGAATCCGCTAATGGTATTTATTTATATGATAAAAACGGAAAATCTTATATCGATTTAATTTCGGGAATTGGTGTCAGTGGATTGGGACATCGACATCCACGGGTGGTGAAAGCTGTGAAAGATCAGGTTGATAAATATATGCACACGCTTGTTTACGGTGAGTTTGTTTTGAGCCCTCAAGTTCAACTGGCAACATTACTTGCAGAAAACCTTCCTGCTCCACTTGATTGTGTTTATTTCGTCAATTCTGGCAGCGAAGCAACTGAAGGGGCAATGAAATTGGCAAAAAGATATACCGGTCGGTATGAGATCGTTTCTTGCAACAATGCTTATCATGGAAGCACTCAGGGTTCCGCAAGCCTGATGAGTGATTCTTACTTTACTCAGACTTTTCGACCGCTACTTACGGGTATTCGCCATATTGAATTTAACAATGAAACCACCTTAAAAACGATTTCTGATAAAACTGCTTGCGTAATTGTAGAGACCGTACAAGGAGAATCTGGTATTCAACTGCCTAAAAATGGTTTTTTAAAAAAGCTAAGATCTCGTTGTGACGAAACAGGTGCAATGTTGGTTTTGGATGAAATTCAGGCAGGTTGTGGGAGGACCGGATCTTTGTTTGCTTTTGAGCAGTACGATGTAGTACCTGATATTTTACTCATTGCAAAGGGGTTTGGTGGGGGTATGCCAATTGGTGCTTTTATCGCTTCCAGTGAAGTCATGAAAGTCCTTTCTTTTGAACCCCTTTTAGGACATATCACTACTTTTGGCGGTCATCCTGTTTGCTGTGCTGCTGCTTTGGCTACTTTGCACGAACTTGTTGAAAGTGATCTTATTTCAAAAGTAAAAGGAAAGGAAAAGCTGTTCCAAGAATTGCTTGTACACCCAAAAATCAAAGAAATTCGGAGTGCTGGTTTGATGATGGCTGTTGAGTTAGAAAATTTTTATTTTGTTCAGGCTGTAATAAAAGATTGTCTTGAAAATGGCCTGATTACAGATTGGTTTTTATTTAATGACCATAGTTTGCGGATAGCTCCGCCTTTGATTATTAATGAGTCAGAAATTAAAAAATCTTGTTCGATTATCATAAATGCAATAAATAATAATTCTTAAAATTAGAAAAGGGAAATAGTAACCTACTTCCCTTTTTCAAATATATTTTTAACAAGTTCTTACAATTCTTTTCGGAGTCTTGCGACAGGCACATTGAGCTGTTCGCGATATTTAGCTACTGTACGCCGAGCTATGTTATAACCTTTTTCTCTGAGGATATTTTTTAGTTTTTCATCAGAAAATGGCTTTCGTTTATTTTCCTCTTCAATAATATCTGTAAGAATTTTCTTTACTTCTAGTGTCGAAACTTCCTCTCCGGTACTGGTTTGTAATGATTCGGAAAAGAAATCTTTCAATCGCTTGGTTCCAAATTCAGTTTGAACAAATTTACTATTTGCTACTCTGGAAATAGTAGAAATGTCTAGTCCGGTGATATCAGCAATATCTTTGAGAATCATTGGCCGTAAGGTTTTTTGGTCGCCTGTGCGGAAGTACTCGTATTGATATTGCATGATTGAATACATGGTTTTATACATCGTCTGTTGTCTTTGACGAATTGCATCAATAAACCATTTTGCGGAATCTATCTTTTGCTTAATGAACATGATCGCTTCTTTTTCCTGTTTATCAGCTCTTTTAACCTTCTTGTTTAACTGATAGTTTTTGAGCATGTCTTTGTATTGTTCATTAACTCTTAGATCCGGAGCATTCCTGGAATTCAGTGTCAGTTCCAGCTCTGAATCTCTATTTACGATTGTAAAATCGGGAACGATATAATAAGTAGTTCTGCCTTTTCCTCCTGTATAACCACTAGCAGGTTTTGGATTCAATTTTAATATTTCATCAATTGCATCTTTCAATTGATTTTCAGTAATATTAAGATATCGTTGCAATTTCTGGTAATGCTTTTTAGAAAATTCATTGAAGTACTCATCAATGATCCTTACACAAAGTCGTAGAATTGAAGTTTCTTCATCTTTCAAATTATTACCTTCAACTTCCTGCTTATTTTTTAATTGTAATAACAGACATTCCTGAAGATTTTTAGCACCAATACCAGGAGGGTCAAATTTTTGAATTCTTTTCAACATATTTTCCACCTCTTCTTCATCGGTGATCACGTTTTGTGCAAAAACAAGATCATCAATAATAGCCATTGGTTCTCTCCTTAAATAACCATCATCATCAATACTTCCAATAATTTGGCTTGCGATTTTTAATTCTCTCGGATCCTCAATATCCAACAAACCCAGTTGTTCCTCAAGGTATTCATGGAAAGTATTTTCAACCGGGACGGGGATCGTCTTATCGTCTTCATCTGCAGAATAATTGTTTACCTGTAATTTGTAACTACTTGGGTCATCTTCAATATATTCGCTGAGATAGTCGTCCAGTTCATATTCATCGTCCCGACTTTCATTTTCTTCGTTTTCTTTTTCTTTAGCGCTTTTTGCCTCATCTTCCATTTCATCCTTCGAGGTTCCAAACTCAATCGATTCATCCACTTCTTCGCCTTCATCCAATGCTGGATTTGCTTCCAATTCTTCTTTGATTCTTTGGTCCAAAGTGGCTGTTGGAATTTGCAGCAGCTTCATCAATTGAATCTGCTGGGGCGACAGCTTTTGGAGCATTTTAT
Organism: Saprospiraceae bacterium; assembly: GCA_965220465.1. Classification (GTDB taxonomy): domain Bacteria; phylum Bacteroidota; class Bacteroidia; order Chitinophagales; family Saprospiraceae; genus JAHDHW01. The sequence goes on from CBDCPZ010000022.1 coordinate 285,133, forward strand.
GACTTAAACTCTGCTTTAGCATGGGATAATTAGGGTTTTCTCTTTTATTATCAAATGTTTGATCAACAACCGGCTATCCCGGTCAAATGCCGTATATAAGTTTTAAATAACTTTAATCATATTAAGTTTTTTTTTACTTGACATGATTAGATATTTATTAAACTAAAGTGACATTGTAAGGACCGAGAGATGTGTTCTTTTGCTAATAGGTATAACGCAATATAAATCATTTTCTTTAATATGTCCAGCGTTTGAGTCGATTTTCTATCAAAAAATATGCCAAGCTCAAGGCAGGCCTGTGTTTTTATATTCGTTTTTTTTATATTCGTTTTGATGGGTTCCACCTATTCCACTATAAAATTGAAGCTTGCCTTCTTCTCTTTTTAAACTTCATGAATCTTAAAATGTGACAAGATTTCATCATAATTAACAGTTTTTCATTACTTTGGTTTTTTAAATTACTTTCAGATTATGAATATCGACCTACGAATTGCAGCTCTTCGCCAAGAAATGAACAAAAAAGAAATTAATGCATTTCTTGTTCCCAGCAGTGACCCGCATCAAAGTGAATATGTTGCTCCTCATTGGCAAGCAAGAAAATGGATATCCGGCTTTACTGGCTCCGCTGGCATTGCTGTCATTACAAACGATCATGCTGGATTATGGACAGATTCAAGGTATTTTTTACAAGCAGAAGATGAGTTATCCGGCAGCGAAATGATTTTGCAAAAACAACAGGTTTCTCACGCTCCCGAGCATATAACCTGGCTGAAAGAGAATCTACCTGCAGGTAGTGTTGTTGGCTGTGATGGGATGAATTTTTCAGTTGATCAAATCAAGCATTTGGAAAAAACTTTTGACGAAAAAGATATCGCTTTAGACTATAATCAGGATCTCATGAGTTTGATTTGGCAAAATCGCGAACCTTTACCCAGCAATATAATTTTTGAACACGAAGTTAAGTTTTCTGGAAAAAGCAGATTGGATAAAATTAATGCTATCCGAAAAGAATTGAAGCAAAAAAAGGCCAACTACCACCTTATCACCACTCTTGATGATATCGCTTGGACTTTCAACATTCGCTCAAATGATGTTGAATGCAATCCGGTCACAATTGCTTATGCAATTGTTGGTTTGCAAAAAGCATTTCTTTTTATTGATGCTGTAAAAGTTCCTGATGATCTTCGGATTAAAATGGAAAGTGATCAAATACAAATATTACCTTATAACGAGATTCTTCCATTTTTAAATAACTTGCCAGAGGAGGACACGATTCTTATAGATCCTGCTAAAACCAGTATTATTTTATTTAACGCGATTCAAAATGCAAATGTACTTTTTGATCATGCAATTTCAACTCGTTTAAAAGCTATTAAAAATGATACGGAAATAGGGCATGTAAAAAATGCAATGCGAAAAGATGCTGTAGCTCTCACAAGACTTTTTCGATGGCTTGAAAAGACTCTTCCTGAAAGGAATATACCAGAGACCGAAGTAGCTGAAAAATTAGATGGTTTTAGAAGTGAACAGGATTATTATCATGGAGAAAGTTTTGCTGCAATAGTTGGCTATAATGCCAATGGAGCTATTATTCATTATCATGCTTTGACTGGCAAATGTGCTCAAATTAAAAATGAAGGTATTTTGCTCCTTGATTCTGGAGGACAGTATACTGATGGTACCACAGATATTACTCGTACCATTGCGATTGGCATCCCAACCGCTGAGCAGAAACGAAATTTTACCCTTGTTTTGAAAGGGCACATTAACCTGGCAATGTTAAAATTTCCACGTGGAACAAGAGGTAATCAAATGGAATTATTAGCCCGTCAGCCACTTTGGAATTATGGTCTCAACTATAGTCATGGTACCGGTCATGGTGTTGGTTTCTTTTTAAATGTTCATGAAGGACCCCAAGCACTGGGAACTGGAGCAACAGCCAAAGCGGCTACTGTTTTTGAGCCTGGCATGCTTACTTCCAATGAACCTGGATTTTATAAAACCGGAGAATATGGAATTCGAATAGAAAACCTGATTGTAGTTGTGGAAGATCAAGAAACGGCTTTTGGAAATTTTTTAAAGTTCGATACGGTAACTTTATTTCCAATTGACCTCAATCTAATTGATAAAAGCTTTCTTTATAAAAACGAAATCGACTGGCTTAACGAGTATCACCAAAGGGTTTTCGGTGAAGTTTCTCCTTTACTGGATGATGATGAAAAATTGTGGTTAAAAGAAAAATGCAGGAAAATTTAGTCAAAAACTGCTTAACGCAGAATAAAACCCTCTTTAAAAGGGTCATTTGGATCGATTAAAAATTCATGCTGCCCTGTTATAAATGCAGTACCTTCAACCTGGGGAACAACAGCTTCGTATTTCCCATATTGCTCATTTCGAATTACCGACCCTTTGAACACACTTCCCGTAATGCTTTCAATCGTCATTGTTTCACCAATTTTAATTTCTTTTCGGGCATAGTGTATTGCCATCCGGCCGGAAACTCCTGATCCTGTTGGACTCCGATCTACTTCGCCTTCTGCAAAAATGCAAATATTCCTGCTATCAATTCCTTCTGAAACTGGGCTACCGATGAAAATTGTTCCATATAAAAAACTCAAATCCTCTTCAAAAGGATGCAGAATATTTTTGTTATTTTCAATTACTGCATGTTTAACATCCATTCCTTTTTGAATGAGCAATCTGTAATTTTCAGATACCAGATCAATATTCAGCTTGTCTGAATTAACATAGGCATAAAAGGCGCCACCATAAGCCAGGTCATATTCGACAACACCAAGGCCAGGTACTTCCACTTTTTGATCAAGAGCTACTACAAATGAAGGGACTCCATGAAAATACACCCCTTTTACTTTGCCATTTTCTACTTTTGCAAAGGAAGTAATCCTTCCACAAGGAGCATCAATTTTAATTATTGTCAGTGATTCATTTACATCAACCCAATTCATTTCAACTGCCAAAGTGGTAATCGCAATAATTGCGTGGCCACACATTGTACTGTACCCTTCATTGTGAAGAAACAAAATTCCAAAATCAGCACCGCTATCATTTGGGGGAATCAGAAGACAACCATACATATCTGCGTGCCCTCTTGGTTCAAACATCAACACTTTCCTTAGGTGATCATAATTGTTTTTCACATATTGACGTGCTTCTAAAACTGTATTGCCTTTTATAGGAGGAAAGCCATCAAGAATTACCCTTAAGGGTTCTCCGCCGGTATGCATATCTATCGTTTTAATCGATAGCCAGCCTCGAGGGACAGGTAATATTTTATTTTGCTGTATCCTCTGAAATGTTTGGCTTTTATTAAAATCCATATTTGGAATTATTTTTTATTAGCAAGCTTTCGCTTTTTCTCTTTTGATCTTATTGGAATTTTCATTTTCTTTGTACTTCGCTAAAGAATTCGACAATTAAAAATAAAAAGAAATGGCAGATCAAATTGATAATTCAGGTAAAAAAGGTTATTGTTTTATGTACATTTTTTTATTCTTTTTTACAATAATTATTACCTGGGCTTATGTTTATTGGAGCAACTTCAGCCTCACTTTTTAATTTCATAAATTAAAAAAACAGGTTTTCGTAAACAAAAAAATCTGATCAGAATATATCTGATCAGATTTTTTATTTAAGTCCTTGATTAACAATAAAGTGAGCTTTAAATAAATGCTCGTTTTATCAATAGGCCTTTTTCAAAAGAAAGATTTTCTTTTAAGGCTTTACATTATAAACACTTGCAATATTTGGAACGACTACAAATTCAACTCTTCTGTTTTTAGCTCTTGCTTCGCTTGTTGAAGCATCATCAGCTGAAACAGGAGCAAATTCACCTCTACCAACTGCAGATAATTGATTTGGACTAACGTCATGCCTCAATAATAATTTAAGAGCGCTCATCGCTCTTCCAAGGCTAAGGTTCCAGTTATCTCCTTTTCCTTCCAAAAATTTAGCGTTGTCAGAATGACCTTCAACTTGAATACTCAAACTTGGGTTGTTCTTTAGAATTTCAGCTAAACTTTTAAGAGGATCATGGTACGATCTGGCAATGTATGAAGACCCCATTTTAAAATTAATAGGATTTTCCATTACTACATAAAGGCGATTGTCTCGTTCTTCAACGTTAAGACCACTACCTTCGTAACTTGCAAATATTCCTTTAATTGCAGCATTAAGTCTGCTAACATCTCCTTCTAATTTAGTTTTATCTTTAGCCGCTTGTGCTTTGGTAGAAGCTAGATTAGAATTTGCAGATTCAAGATCTGCTCCTAATTGAGAAACGTCGGCTTGCAAGGCAGCATTTGCTTCTTCAAGTTCTACTTTTGTTTCCTCTAAGGATTTTACATTTTTCTGTGCTTCAGCAAGCTGATTAGCAATAGCCTCTTTATCATTCATTAGTTCCGTAAATTTCTTTTTAGAAACACATGAAGATAATAATGTAGCAGCCGCTATACAGAAAAATAGTAGGTTTACTGTTTTTCGCATGTTTGTCATTGTTTAATATTTGTTAATGAATCATTTTTAAATAAGGAAGACAGAATGTATTCTCCAATTCGAGGCTAAAATTACGGAAAGCAGTTAAATTATTATAAATTTTTAAAAAATAGATGTTTTTAAAATAAGACTTTTCTTGTTATGTGCTTTATCTATTGTCTTTATTAATGAAATCAATCCCTTCACTTTGCCGCTATAACCCGCCAATACACTATTATTCTTGTAAAACAAGTATCGGAACATCACTATGAAAGACTTCAATTGTGGTTACACTATTATGAAACAAATTTTCCCAAAATCCACGCTTTTGCTTGATCATACAAAGCATATCTGCATTATTATCTTTTACAAATTGTTCAAGTATCGCATTAATTTTTGCAGTACTCCCTTTCATTTCGTGATAGCTGTGATCTGTTCCTTCTAAAATGTCATAAACTATTTTTTGGACTTCAACTTCCTTTTCACTGGTATTAATATGGATCCCTTTTATTTTAGAATTATACAATTTGGCTAATAATATTAATGGGTCAATTTTGTGGCCTAGTGAGCTAAAATTTGGACTTAGTGATAAAACGATGGTCTCTAATGGCTTATGCTTAAAATTTGAAGGAACAGCCATAACTGGAATCTTTGTGTTGTTAATCACGCCATTTGTTGTACTTCCAATGAATACTTCTTTCAACCCACTGGCTCCCTGTGTTCCCATAATAATCAAGTCAACTTCTAGTTTTTTTGCGGCCAATACTACGGTTTGAATTGGATCGCCTTTAACCACTTTGCTTTTAATCGTTACCTTGGGCTTTAGTTGTGGCTTTATTTTTCTGACTAATTTCGCCATTTCCGTTTTTGATTCCTCCCGCATCATTTTCTCTACACCGATAAACATTCCCGCTCTTCGAGCAAGTTTGTACGTGTTTAATAATATTATTTCACCTTCAACCTGGTTTACGATATCGATTGCAAAATCAATTGCAGAATGGGTGTTATCTGAAAAATCGGTCGGCACTAATATTCTTTTCATTCATTTTCCTTTTAGGAAATTGTAAGAGCAATTTGTCTTATAAATTTAATCTTCCTTTTCTAATTATTCAAAGATGAAAAAAAGATTGGAAAGAAAAGATGAAATCTAACATTTTGAGTTGCTCGTTTTAGTATTCACCTCTTTTTCTATTTTATTTTGAATTTGCTTTGAGATGAAATACTAAACCCTCTCCAATTTTACAGGATAGGTTTTTCCAGAATACCATTGCGGAACATAAATATTTTCATCATTATCGATGCAAACGTCATGTGGGTTAAGGAAAGTTGTGCCGTCATAAACTGCTTCTTTCAAAACTCCATTTTCATAGACTGGTTGCTGCCCACCCGGAAGTGAAACAACTTTGTTATTCTTATCCAAAACAGCAACGAGCCCATCATATTTCCCCCAACTTTTAGTGACAATCACTGCGAAGTAGAGGTTTTCTCCTTTTATCACCGGACGACAAATCCAGCAGCCTGGCAATTTTATCGTTTCCAGCCATTTGCCATCAAGGGTAAATCGCTTGAATTCTTGTTTGGATCGACTAGTAATCAATAGGGTAGGGTTGTCCGAATTTCGCATATCCAGCGTAACTCCATGGCAGCAATCAAACTGATCATCGTTTTGACCTTTACCGCCAAAATGACGGATATATTCTCCTTTTGAATTAAACTGTGTGATATAATTTCCTCCGTATCCATCAGCTACATAAAAATCGCCATTCGGCGCAACTGCTGTTTCAGTTGGTTTAAATTTGGAAGCATCGGAATACGCTTCAATTTCTTTTGGAGCACTCCTTTCAATTAATACTTTTCCATCAAGCGTTGTTTTATAAACTTTGTTAATATCTGTATCTGTGATGAAAAGAAACTGTTCGCTTCCTTCATCCGCAATGGTAAGTCCATGAGCTCCCGGCAAGTTTAAAGTCCAGGTCTTCAAAACCTTTCCTGAACGATCATAAATAATCACATTGTTTTTTTCATGATTGGTCAACATAATAAGCCGGCCATTGCTGTCCTGAACCATTTCGTGGCAATCGTTTACCGGTATTTTTAAGCTATCCTGAACGCCCCATTCTTTGTCAACATGATATTTGAAATCTCCATGGCCGATAATTGGACCCACTGCTTTTCGGCGATTAATTATATTGAACGAAAACATTGGAGCTGAAATAGCAACAGTGCCTAAAATGGATGTATTCTTCAAAAATATTCGGCGATTGACGTTTTTGTTTTTCATAATAAAAGTTATCTGATTTTATAACAATTCAACATTATTGGGCTATCTCCAACCCGCCAATAACTTCCAGGTCAGGGCGATTATTTTTAATTTTTTCAAGGCCTTGAGGGCTAATTTGAGTTTGCCATAAATATACATTTTTCAAAGCCGGCATTTTAATAATAGCCTCAATGGCTTTATCGGAAACGGCATTTCCGTATATGTTTAATGATTCCAAATTCGGAAGTTTTTCCAGCAAAACAATCCCTTTGTCAGAAATAGAAGTTCGTTCCAAACGAAGGCGAGTCAGGTTTGATAATTGATTAATTACAGAAAGGTGATCGTCCAAAATTTCAGCATTCCCCAAATCAAGCCAGGTAATCTGCTCTTTTGCTTCCAGAAGGGTTTCCACTTGCTTTGTTGTCATTTTTTTCACTCCTTGTTTCAAGCTGATTTCCACCAGATTGTTGTTTGCAGCAAGAGGAGTGACCTTAAAATTATTCACTTCCAGTTTTTGGAAGGTTGCTTTCGAAATAGGCGTGACTTTTAGCGTTTCAACAAAACTTTTTGGGCTAGTTTCTAAACCATAGTTTTTTTCAAAAAGTCTTTCCATTTCTGTTGTTAAATCATATTCTCCAACCGTTTTTTCAAAGGATGCGCCATTGTCGATCCACCATTCTAACAGCCGGATTTGGTCGTACGAAAGCACTTCCCCTTTAGGAGGCATAAACTTTTTGTCTTTTCTGGAAAGCGTCACTCTTGTAAATATTTCACTTTCGATTGCGTTGCCCGCCAAAACTATTTCATCATGGTCGCCTCCTTTTAAAAATCCATCTTTGCTAGTTAAAACCAAGCCTCCTTTTATATTATTTTCGTCATGGCAATTACCGCACTTTTCTTTTAAAACTGGAAGCAAAAGATCATTAAAAACAAAAGTGGAGTCAGGATTTGAAAAAGTTTGACTGGTTGCTTCTGTTTCAGCTTTTACACCAAAAACAGCTTTAAAAGCAGTCGGAGCATATTGTAAAAGATATCCTTCTCCGTGTGTCAGGCTTCCACCTAAATGGCCCGTATAAAACATCATAAATGCCAAAACACCCATCAAAAAAGTGAGAAAATTTCTTTTAGCTTTAACCTTTTTTGATTTTATCAACCAACAAAAGCCAGCCAAAATGGAAAGTCCGATTCCCATCCATCGATGCAAAAATAAAGTACGATCAACATAATCTCCTTCATTGGCCAACAGCCAGCCGCAGATGGCTGCTAATATTGCGCTTATTGTCCCCAAAAAAAGGGTAAAAACAATCGCATGGTCTAATTTTTCAAACCGCTTTTTTTCAGAAAACAATTGCATCAAAACGGCTAACAGCAATAAACCAATTGGCAAATGTACGAGCACGAGATGAAAACGGCCAAAAAACAGATTTAAATCCATTGGGTATTAATCCTTCAGGTTTCAAAATAATTTAAAAAATAAATATACAAACCAATGACGAAGCAAAGAAAATTAAATACTTTGGAAACTATTGTGATTCGAAAAATTCCGAACAAACAATTTAAACCCTAAATCCGTTTACCAACTATGGAAGAATCAAATAAAGTAAAAATATATCAATCCGTAGCAATTTTGATCGATGGAAACAATATCGAAATGAGCTTACAATCACTTGTTAAAGATAAAAAGGCCTTAGTCGATTTTGATAAATTAATTCCCAAACTACTTGATAATCGAGGCCTAAAAAGGTTAATATATTTTCGGGAAGGTAAAAGCATTTCGCCAAAACTGGCGGAGCGTCTGCTCAAAAATTTTCATGGCTCTGTCATGCCTTGCCACAAGTCTGCGGACATACCGCTCACCATCAAGGCAACACAGATTGCAACCAAAGTTGACACCATTATTATTTTATCAGGAGATTCGGATTATATCGAATTGGTTCGCCATCTTAAAGGCGAAGGAGTGAGAGTGGAAGTCGCTGCAGTTCAGCAAACTACCGCTCAAATATTGATTGACGAAGTGGAGCATTTTACACCAATTACTGAAGAAGATTGTTACATTTTGAAAACGTTTCTCACTAAGAAAGGACGGAAGTAAAATTGTTTCAGGTTTAAAAAATTTTATGCTTTTTTAAACCTCTTTTTCATGTTTGCATGAAATTCATTGATCGCTTTTGTGTGAAAAAAGGGGTATAAATATTTTTCCCGAAACCCCGGCTGACCTTTATAAAAAGTGGTATGCGTTATTTTAGTTTTTCCGTCTTTAGTTGCAGATAATTGAATGTCCTGTTTCCCAACAGTTTCTCCACCTTTGACATAACTAAGTGTCATTATTTTTTTATCGTTATCAACGCTGATAATTTTATGAGAAACAGCGATTTTTAAAATTCCTGCAAAAATATTTAAACACACATAAAAAACTTGGCCAGCTTCTGCACCACTAGACTTTTGACCCGGATAAACAATTTCATTAGAATTACCTGAAACCATCAACCCAAAAGAAATCATGTCACCGTTCCAAACTTCTGAAGGATCAGCAACCAAATAATGATTCCAAACCGCTTCTAATGCCCCTTCGATAAAATATTCTCTAACATGAATTTTGTGCATTGATAAGTCTTCTCCCGGAATGTAAGTTTCCTGCAGATCTTCAAATGTTGAGATACCATTCTTCATTTGAGTTTTAATAAGCCTTTTCACTTCTTTTTGACTTATTTTATCAAATTGAATATCATTCATTTGGAGTTGTGTATCCATCATTTTGTAAGTGAAAGTTTGTCTTGAAAAGAAGGAATAAAACTTAATTAATTTAATATTAAAAACAAACCGGCAGCTAAAAATCCTCCCAAAATTGGCCCAACCACCGGAATCCAACTGTAGGACCAGTCCCCTGAACCTTTTTTACCCATCGGCAGGATCGAATGCATAATTCGTGGTGCCAGGTCTCGCGCAGGGTTAATCGCATATCCTGTTGGCCCGCCAAGTCCCATTCCAATTACAGTCACCAGCAAAGCAACCGGAAGTGCTCCCAAAGAGCCCAAACCAATTTGAGCATTTTCGATGTTATCAGCACTAAAACTTGCTCCAGCTAAATACAACACAACGAACACCAAAACAAAGGTCGCAATAGCCTCAGTAATTACATTTGAAAAGTTGTTTCGGATCGCCGGTGCGGTGCAAAAGGTAGCGAGCTTTGCATCCGTATCTTCTGTCTGAAAGTAGTGATCTTTATAAGCAAGCCAAACCAAACTTGTCCCAATTGCAGCCCCAATCATTTGCGCAATAATATATGAGCCGACCAGGCTCCATTCAAATACTCCAGCTGCGGCAAGACCCAAGGTAACTGCAGGATTTATGTGCGCTCCGCTATAAGGGGCAACTACTACTACTGCCACATAAACAGACAAGCCCCAGGCTAAATTAATCAACAACCAACCGCCATTATTTCCTTTTGTTTTGTCTAAAACGACATTGGCAACTACGCCATTTCCTACTAACATCAACAACATCGTGCCTATTAATTCAGCTATGAAAGGTGTCATGAATTTCGTTTTGTATTTTTAAAACTAGATTATTTCGTTTCGCTTTTCTAAAATCATCCAAAAATACACTTTTTACTGACTTTAAAAAGTTGATTCAATTTGTATTAAGCAATTAAAATTTCCTAAAAAAAAGCCCGTTCCAGAAGGAACAGGCTTTGTTTGTGTGGAGGTCGCGAGCGGATTCGAACCGCTGTACAAGGTTTTGCAGACCTCTGCCTAACCGCTCGGCCACGCGACCAAATTATTTTCGGATTGCAAATTTAAGTAAATTTTCAAAACGATGCTCGAAAACAGTGTTTTTTGAAACGAAAAAAAATTATTTATGTTTCGGAAAAACGCTAGAGCACTTGAATTCAGATAGCTTCGAAAAGAATTTACAATCCGAAATTTTATTTAAAAATAAATTACAGAAAAAACGAATTGCTATAAGTCAAACTTAATCCCCTGAGCTAAAGGAACATCTTTGCTGTAATTGATTGTATTTGTTTGTCGTCGCATGTATGCTTTCCAGGCATCTGAACCGCTTTCCCGGCCACCTCCAGTTTCTTTTTCACCACCAAAAGCTCCACCGATCTCTGCACCGCTGGTTCCAATATTGACGTTAGCGATTCCACAATCAGATCCTCCGGATGATAAAAATGCCTCTGCCTCGCGTAAACTGTCTGTCATAATCGCCGAAGACAATCCTTGTGGAACATTGTTTTGAATAGCAATGGCTTCTGAGAAATTTTTATACCTGATCAAATAAAGAATCGGAGCAAAAGTCTCATGCTGCACAATTTTAAATTCATTTTCAACTTCAGCCACACATGGTTTGACATAACAACCACTTTCGTATCCTTTGCCTTTGACTACTCCTCCTTTCACTGCAAATTCTCCTCCTTCTTCTTTAATCGCTTTTGTTGACTTTAGATAGTTTTCAACAGCATCTTTGTCTATTAACGGCCCAACATGTGTTTTTGGATCTAATGGATTTCCAATTTTTAATTGCCTGTATGCTTTCACAATTTTCTTTTTAACCTCATCATAAATACTTTCATGAATGATCAATCTTCGTGTGGTTGTACATCGTTGTCCTGCTGTACCAACTGCTCCAAAAACAGCTCCTGTAAGAACCAGATTCATATCCGCATTCGGAGTAACAATAATTGCATTGTTTCCACCTAATTCCAACAAGCTTCTGCCTAAGCGTCCAGCAACTGTTGCCGCAACTATCTTACCCATGCGTGTACTTCCAGTTGCTGAAATTAAAGGAATCCGAGTGTCCTTTGTTAGCATTTCACCAATTTCGTAATTACCGTTAATCATGCTACAAACACCTTCAGGAACCTTATTTGCTTTTAGTACTTTGTTAAAAATATTTTGACAGGCAACACCACAAAGAGGTGTTTTTTCAGAAGGCTTCCAAATACAAACATCACCACAAACCATCGCTATCATTGAATTCCACGCCCAAACTGCAACAGGAAAGTTAAAAGCAGAAACAATTCCTACAATTCCAAGAGGATGCCACTGCTCATACATTCGATGATTTGGCCGTTCAGAATGCATCGTCAACCCATATAACTGACGAGACAATCCAACTGCAAAATCACAAATATCAATCATCTCCTGTACTTCGCCATACCCCTCCTGAAGACTTTTACCCATTTCATAAGAAACCAATCTACCTAATGAATCTTTATATTTTCTGAGTTCTTCTCCGTATTGACGCACTATTTCTCCTCGTTGAGGAGCAGGTATTGTTCTCCATTTCACAAATGCTTTTTGGGCAGTTTTAACAACTTTTTCGTATTCTTTTTTGGACGTTACACTTACACGACCGATAAATTCGCCGTCAACTGGAGAATAAGAATCAATATATTCTTTTGAGGTTGAGTTTGATTTTAACCCGGTACTTGTACCATCGTTTTCTTTTTTTAATCCTAGTTTTTTCAAAAAATCTTTCTTCATGAACTATAAGTGTTTATTTTTTTAAAATAAGGCGCAAAGTTATGGAATATTTTAATGGGATGCTTGGCTTAAAAAATTCGAACAATGCGAGTAGTGAAATCGGTGTTTTTGAAACAATTAACTCTTTTTAACACCGTAGTCCTGAGTTTAACAAAAAGCTAAACAATAAGGCTTGGTTTTAAAATGTTAATGTCTTGGTTTTAAAAAAGATCCACCTATAGAATTAAACAAAACCCGATCCTTTTTTCAAACAACATAGCCATGAGAAAATAATCAAAATCGGGTTTTGTTTTTTTTATTTTAAAACCAAATAAGCACAAAAGAATTTCAAAACCGTTTCAATCATATTTTTCAAACTGACTCTTTCTTAAAGTGGGGTCATCCCGAAAGCATTAAACCGTGGGGGTTGCTGAATTACGATTCGGCATCCCTTATTTTGTTTAACAAATGCTGTTTTATCGACTGCAACTCTCCTTTGTCTAGATTACCACTTTGTATGTAGAACAAATGAATCTGCTTTTTGATTATTCTTAAAATAAACGAGATATTGTATTTGTATTAATCCAATTGATTAATTTTAATTTTTTTTCGGAAAACACTCACGATTATAATGAAGAATCCTAATCCAATTATTTTTTTAATTGTTGCACTTGCTTTCTTATTTGGTGCGGGAATATTCAAAGGATTCTTTTTTCCTGTACTGATCCTGTTTTTTGCTTATCAATATTCGAAGCGTAAACGAACGAATGATAACCCGAGCTCAAATCCTCGTGATCGCAGGCGATACGATCCTCGTAATAGAAGACGTAGCACTGATTATGAAAGGAGAAGAGATTATCAAGCTCCTACTCCAAAAGCAAGACCAAGGCCTATAAAAAGAAAAAGACCAAATCCCTATAAAAAAAGTGGTGTGGAGAAATACAAAGAATACGAGTACGATGAGGCTATTGAGGATTTTAAAAAAGCGCTTGAAATTGATTCCAACGATATCCCAACTCATTTCAATATTGCCTGCGCTTATTCTTTAACTGAAGATAAAGAAAAAGCGTTTTATCACCTGGATAAAGCCGTAGAAAATGGCTACAAAGATTTTAATAAAATTCAAACGCATGATGCATTTGCCTTTATTCGTATTCAGGAAGAATTCGAACAATTTGCGAAGAATAATTATCGGCTGACTGAAAAACAAAAAGATAATGTCGAGGGGGAAGAATTTTCCAACCCTGATTTTCTTGAAAAATTAAAAAAACTAGCGGACCTTCGTGATAATGGAATCTTAACGGAAGAAGAATTTTTATCACAAAAAGAAAAACTTTTAAGATAAGAAGAGGTTATTTAAATAATGAGCATGAAAGATAAGAATGTAGCGGCAATATTTGCTTTGTTTTTTGGATCATTTGGATTGCATCGATTTTATCTCAGGCAAACCGGATTGGGTGTTTTTTATTTTATTTTTTTCTGGACTATGATTCCTGCAATAATAAGTCTCATTGATGCTATTGTTTTCTTTTCGATGGATAAAGATGAATTTGATTTTAAATACAATCGTCAATTCATGCACCCTGATTATCAACGACAGAATACAGATTTTGACCGAAGGGAAAGACGATTCCGCCAAGAAGAGGAATACCGTTTAGAGCAAAAAAGGCGGAGAGAAGAACGTTTTTCTAAATCTCGTGAAGCCCGCTCAATACCAAGGCAAAAAAGTAATCCATACAAAGCCAGCGGGATAAGTAAATTTAAAGAATTTGACTATGACGGGGCGGTAGAAGATTTTAAAAAAGCTTTATCGATTGACCCAAAAGATGTAGCAGTTCATTTTAACCTTGCTTGCGCGTATTCGCTTTCTGAAGAAGCTGAAAATGCCTTTTTCCATTTAAGTAAAGCGGTGGAATATGGTTTTGTTGATTTCAAAAAAATTCAAGAACATGATGCACTAGCTTATTTAAGAATTCAAGATGAGTTTGAACCTTTTAAAAAGAACGCTTATCGAATAAATATAGAACCCACCCAACAAACAGAAAACGAAGTACCCCCCAGCAACAACCTTCTCGAGCAAATTAAACAGCTTGGGGAGCTAAAGGAAAAAGGGCTATTGACGGAAGAGGAATTTGAAATCCAAAAAAAGAAGTTACTTCGTTGAAATTTTAAAAAATAAAAAGCGCACTTAATAGTTATTTATAGATTGTTCTTATGCAAAAATGCTCCGTTTTATATTTTGGCATCAAGCTTGAACTTTTTAGAATCGTTAGACACCTAAAATATTTCGGATTACAAACATTGAGAAAAATACACTTTTATGATCGCTGCCAATTTACTGTCACAATCGATTGTACCACTAAAAACCTCTGATACCGGCCAAGAGGCGTTAAGCACAATGAATGATTTTTATGTTAAGCACCTGCCAATTGTCAACAACAAACAATTGCTTGGCTTACTGTCCGAAGATGATATCCTGGATCATGATATCGAAGAAGCGGTAGGTTCCTTTCGATTGTCTCTGCAACGTCCGTATGTCAAAGGAACCGATCATATTTTTGATGTGATTCGAATAATGAGTGAGTTTAATTTGACTGTGATCCCTGTCATTGATAGCGAGGACAATTATCTTGGTTTAATTGTACAGGATGATTTGCTCAAGTTTTTTGCAGGTATAGGCTCTTTCACAGAGCCTGGTAGTATTGTTGTTCTTGAAATGAACAAACGAGATTATTCCCTGGCAGCAGTCGCAAGGATTGTGGAGTCTGAAAATGCAGCTATTTTAAGTAGTTTTATTACTACAAACCTTGATTCTTCTAAAATCGACCTTACAGTAAAAATTAACCGTCAGGATATTCAGGGGATTGTTAAAACCTTTGAGCGATATGAATACCAAATAAAAGCCAGCTTCCAGGAAGCGGATTACTTTGAAACTTTCAAAGACCGCTATCAATCTCTAATGTCATATTTGAACATTTAAAATTGCTTAAACGAATACGAAATTGGGCTATAATTTTTGTCGTTGGATTCCTATTTAAAGCTCCTTGCTAAGAATGGTATTTGCATAAATCATAAATCAAAACTTACCTCTTCATTTAAGCCCGTAATTGATATTTTCGGATTGAAAATCTAATTCCAAACATGTTTCTAATTTTTTAGATCACTAATTCTAAAAGCTGTACCTTGCGGCATTATTTTTTGAATTAGTCTATGTTGAAGTTCGGCATCTCCTCTCTTTTCCTTCTTTTTTTTCCAATTCTGCTAACCGCACAATTTGATTACGTATTTATAGACTCTATCCAAATTAAGGGTAATAAAAAAACGAAGGATCGAATTATTTTACGCGAACTAAAAATTGCAGCCGGAGATAGCATCGAAATCAGTCAGCTCCAGAAAGTGCTGGAAAAAAACCAGCAATATGTCATGAATACACGCCTTTTTACCTGGGGGAAAATAAATATTAAAACCTGGGACGGCCGAAACAACCATGTGACGTTACTTATTGAACTGATAGAATCCTGGTATATTTGGCCCTTTCCGATTTTTGAATTAGCAGATAGAAATTTTAACGTTTGGTGGGATGAACAAAATCATTCGTTTAAAAGGGTTAATTATGGCGTTCGTTTAAATCACAGCAACACTACCGGAAATAAAGATCCCCTAAAGCTGGTTTTCCAAGCAGGATATACTCAAAAGTATGAATTAAATTATACGTTACCTTCTCTAAATCGCAACCAAACTTATGGCGTTATTGCTGAAATATTTTATGCGAAAAATCGAGAAATTGCTTACCTATCAGAAAAAAATAAGCTCCTTTTTAAAAGAAGAGAAGATCAATTTCCTGAGCAAAGATTTCGGACTGGGTTTACCTTCATTTTTCGGCCAAAATTCAGATCCTATCATTTTGGCAAAATTGGATATCAACAAAATAGTATCACAGATTTTGTCGCCAATGAGCTCAACCCCGATTACTTTTTAAATGGAAACACCCTGCAAAGGTTTATTTATCTTCGCTATGAATATGTCCATGAGAATCGAGATATAATTCCCTATCCCCTTTCCGGAAATTTTGTTTCTTTGGCTCTAGAAAAAGAAGGGCTTGGAATATTCAGTGAACGAAATGGTTTTTATCTCAGCAGTAAGTTTATGCAATATTTCTCCTTTGGGAAAAAATGGAGTGCTGAACTGATATTAAAAGGAAAACTTGCATTAATACGAGAGAAACAACCCTATAATAAATATAAATCTCTTGGCTATTTTGAAGATTATTTAAGAGGTTATGAATTGTATGTCGTGGATGGTTTAGATTTCAGTTATTTTAAAACCAGTTTTCGTTATGAGTTAGTAAATAAAAGAATAAACTGGGGTAAAGCGATGCCAATAAACGCCTTTAAATTAATGCCATTAAGGATATATTTAGCACTCAACAATGATGTAGGTTATGTTAATGATCCACAATTTTATAAAGATAACCCATTAACAAACAGCTGGTTGTGGGGAGGTGGACTTGGCGTGGATATAATTATTTTTTATGGCACCGTATTCCAAATAGAATACAGCATGAACCAATTAAAAGAAAAAGGATTATTTTTACACTATAAGCTAACGATATGAGAGTTTGTTTTAAAACTAATCGCCACAGTAATATGAACGCCTTTTTTCAACATTCAGCTTTCTACATTAGCCGGCAGTGTGGGCCTTTCATATTATTTAAAAAAAGTAAAATAAACATACTCTGATGCAAGTTGTCGTTTATTCCAAATTATTCAAAGAAAAAGATCTCTCCTACATTCAAACTCTTTTTGATATTTTGCATGAAGAGGAAATCACAACTTTTGTCTATGCTCCATATCACAGGTTGATTAAAAACAAAGTAAAATTCAAAAGCGACGTTGGAATTTTTGAAGGTTATCTTGATTTTAAGACGCGACGATTTGATTATGTTATAACTCTTGGAGGTGATGGCACCATTCTGAATGCAATAACCGAAATTCGAGATAGTAATGTTCCGATTTTAGGAATCAATCTTGGTCGTTTAGGCTTTCTTGCCAGTATTGAAAAAACGAAAATTAAAGAAGCAATTGATTTATTGAAAAGAGGAATGTATGCACTTGATGAAAGATCCTTGATACATCTGGAATCCAATATTCCAATATTCGGAGACATCCGATTTGCACTTAATGATTGTACTTTGCTTAAGCGAGATACTTCCTCAATGGTTACGATCCATGCTTATATCAATGGCGCTTATTTGAGCTCTTATTGGGCTGACGGAATTATTATTGCCACCCCCACAGGATCAACAGGATATTCTTTAAGTTGCGGCGGGCCGATTATTTTTCCAAATTCCGGCAACTTTGTGATCACCCCAGTCGCTCCGCACAACCTCAACGTCAGACCTATTGTGATATCGGATAATTCTGTTATTTCTTTTGAAATTGAAGGAAGAGCCGAAAGTTTTCTTTGCTCGCTCGATTCCCGTTCTGAAATAATCAATTCAAAATATCAACTGGCGATCCGAAAAGGTGATTTTAAAATTAAATTGATTCAATTGAGAGATCGGAGTTTCCTTCGAACAATGCGTGAAAAATTAGCCTGGGGTATCGATTCCAGAAACTGATTTTTATCTTTTTGAGCCCTTTTATAAAATTTAAGTTGAAAATATTTTAACCATGAAAATTACTTTTCAACACCATAATCAAAATTACGAAGCAGACCTTTCACAACCTCTTGATATTTCCATTCCTTTAAAAGAAGGTGATCAAACCGTTAATTGCTTTTATGCACCATTGATGGAGATCTCTCCCGTTATTGCTGGTGATTTTGTAGGCTCTACTGCGAAGGGTGGACCTCTCAACTTTCTCAATGTCAGGCTGAATCCCCACGGAAATGGAACACATACCGAATGCGTTGGTCATATTGCAAAAGAGCCATATTCGATCAACCAAAGTCTGAAAAATTTCCACTTTATTGCAAAATTAGTAAGCGTTTACCCTTCACGAGACGTTAATAATGATAGGATAATTCTGAAAAAACAGGTAGAAGAAATATTGCAAAAAGGAGAGGTGGAAGCACTCATCATTCGCACTATGCCAAATGATGCTTTGAAATTACGAACAAATTATTCAGGCAGCAATCCACCCTACGTTCATCATGAGGCAATAAATTATATCGTAGCATGCGGGATTGATCATTTATTAATCGATTTGCCCTCCGTTGATCGTGAAGAAGATGACGGAAAATTATTAGCTCATAAAGCGTATTGGCAATATCCCGACAATGTGAGAAAAAAAAGTACAATTAGTGAGTTAATTTTTGTAGAAAATGGAATCAAAGACGGTCTTTATCTGTTAAATTTACAAATCGCAAGTTTCGAAATCGATGTTAGCCCCAGTAAGCCGGTATTATATGACTTGAAAAAAATCTAGTGCCTAAATTAACTTCAACATATCATTCCAAAATTTATCGTGGTTTTAAAGAAATTGAACCGCAAGAGCATCTTTTATTGGTTCGATATTATGAAGCCAATGAAAATCAAATAAAACAATTAACGTTTAGTGAATTTTTTGAAGTATTGATCACTTATACTGAGGCATTATTTGAAGTAGGTGCTTACCAAAATCATGTTTTAATGGTGGACGCTGCCATCGTAATTTCGATAGAAAACAATATCAAATTTTTCAATAAAAAAGATATCTATTACGAATTGTTGTTTAAAAAAGCAGCTTCCTGCTTTAACCTTATGCGATACAATGAAGCGGAACACATCCTTCGAGAATTAATTAAAATTAACCCAAAAAACGAAATCAGCATTCGCTTTTTAAATAAATGCCTCCTCCAAAAAAAGCCTCAATTTATTAGAACTACCCGGGCATTAAGCATTCTATTGTTTTTAATGGCTGCTTTAATTATTGTAGCTGAAATAATTTTTGTTCGTCCATTATTCGAAATGCACACCGCTTCTGTTGAAATGGCACGAAATATTATATTTTCTTGCGGATTATTTATTTTAGTTAGCGGCGAAATAGTGCATCATATCAAAGCAAAAAAACAGATTGAATCTTTCGTTTACCACGCTCGAAAAAAGAAAGCTTTGAAATAATATCAGGTCGGAGTATCCTATTGCTCCTCCTTTTATCGCAACAAAATAACAGTACCTTTGTCCTCTACAATTCGGCCGGTAGGTTGTTGTATTTTAATGTAAAACGCATAAACGCCTGGGGGATATAAATAAAGATCTTTTTTTCCGGTCCACCCTTCATCTTGATCCTGAGTTTCAAACACTTTTCCTCCCCAACGATCATAAATAACCATTTGATAGTCTGCTACTTCACCAAATATTATGACTGGTTTAAACTCCTTGTTGATTCCGTCTGGAGCAAATGCATTTGGAGAGATAATACTGGAAAACTGTTCAACGCAAATCGTGTTAGATCTTGATTTCACCAATTCTTCAGAGCCATCGGGCAGTTCCATCCTGACATCTGCTACCAAATAATAACAAACATTTGCCTCCGCCTCATTTGTAACATCTACTTTGTCTATAATTGAACTCGTGTTTGCATTCACCGATTCTACGAATGATTCAACTCCTTCCACAATTCTGAAAATATCATAACTTAAAGCTGTTCCGCCTTCTATATCAAAATCGGTCCAGCTAATCTTATTTGTCAGATCGCTGTTAGGTATGCC
Organism: Saprospiraceae bacterium; assembly: GCA_965220465.1. GTDB lineage: Bacteria > Bacteroidota > Bacteroidia > Chitinophagales > Saprospiraceae > JAHDHW01. Next base: position 305,044 of record CBDCPZ010000022.1, read on the forward strand.
TGACAAGAAAATGGTAGAACCAATATTTGACAATGCAATGCTATCACAATCATCCACCGTTTCTATGAAGAAATTAATTTTGTTTTGGCTAGGATCAAAGTCATTTAAAAGTCTTGTGTTTTCATTGTTTAATGGGAAAGAAGGCGAAAAAGATTCGATATTGGTTATTTCATCTCCTTCATATTGCCCATTGACATTAGTCGTTTTAATTTCTGCGTCGTTGTTCCAAAGCCAAATCAATTCAACTTTATTAGCGGCATTGACACTTACATTTTTAATAAAAAGCTCTCTTACAGGTTCAACTACATCCAGGTCAAGACAATGTTCGTTTGAAAAAGAAACTTCGCCAGTGTTGGATTCGGTTGCTTTTATAAAAAAGCAATAAGAGCCGCCGTCATTTGTGTTATTAAAAACATAGCTTGAATCAGTATTTGACAATGTTTCTAAAATCGTCGCTGCACTCCCGTTTACACTATACCAAAGCTCTTGTGATTCGATACCGTTGGGCCAATTTTTATAAAGATTCCAATTCAGCAAAATGGTTCTTTTACAAACATCCACCATATCATCAACATGGATCGTTACATGTGGTAAGTCGAAAATACTGGTATTACCACATTCGTCAATTGCGATTACGTAATATGCTTCTGATTTGAGATATGGAGTAGCCCCAATATCCAAATAAGAAGTAATAAGGGACGTTACCGTGTCAATCGGAATTGTGCCTATTGGAGTGGTCCTATAAATAATATAGTTAGAAACTTCCGGAGAAGAGCTGGCTTGCCAATTGATTTCTACATTCCCCCCATTGACAGAGACACTTCTAATTCGAGGTATTCCAGGAGGCAGATTATTTAGCGTGTCTGATGACAAAACGGGATCTCCAGGGCAGTTATAATCACTCACCATATAATAATACCAGGTTTCACCAGTCGGATTGTTGTGATAAAAATCTGTTTGGTTTTGATTGGTAATTGTAGCCAGTAATTGATACGGACCGTTCAATGATGTACTAAAAAATATTTCATAGGAATTGAATGTTCCACAATTATTATTTGGAAGTTGCCAAACGAGCGTATCATTTACGACACATTGAAAATCTGGTGGAAAAATCTGTGCCTTCGTATCAAAGGACAAAAAGACAAAAGAAAGGCAAAAAATAACTGCTCTAAAAATCAAAAACATTTGTGGGCTTTTGATTTTTTGACATTTTGATTTTTCGTTTTCAGAAAAGTCGAAGACTTTTTTATCGTTATTTAAAAATAAACTCATTTTTATCTGTTCTGGCTTGCTTTAAATTTTTGTTCTAATACTTCCATTGGATAAATATCTACCAATTCGTATTCCAGTATTAACTGGTCAATGACTTTTTTATAATAAACCAATCCTAATCCTTTTGCATAAAGCTCCATTCCTCCGTATTCTTTTTCAAAATGTCCATTGTTAAAATCATCAATTAGTTCCTTTAATTGAAATTGGACACAATCATACGTTTTATCTTTATAAGTGTATTCTGCCGTGCCTTTATAACGTCTGTTGCGAATCAGTGTTGTCGTAATCAATGGATTCTCGCTAAATGTCCATTTTAGCTTTTGTAAAAAAATACTATTTGAGTCTTTCACTTCAAAAGGGAAAGTATTGCCGTGTTCAATTTCTGCAGGGACCTGAAACTGTTGCCCAAGACTATCGTAACTAAAAAGAACATAGTCTTTCTGAATGGTTCCGTTTTTGACAACTTCTTCACTCGAAAATTGTCCGACTTCAAAATTCCTATTAAAGTTGTTTCCAGTAAAATATGTCGCAGTATCGGTCTCATGTGTTTTAAAATACCAATATTCGGAACCGAGAGAATCATTATTTATTGCCTGATATTCATAAACCATTGGTTGCATCAGGTTCTCAATGGGATAATAATATTCCCGAATATTCTTTTTCCCATCACTTTTAACACAAGCGAATTGAAATACTATAGCCCACAGAAAGCAAAACGCTTTATAGTAAGTTATAGGTAAACTTTTTCTACTGAAAATCAAGTTGATCAAAAGAGGTTGTTTCATTTATTTATTAAAAACATTAAGCTTTACTTGTCTGTTATTATTTCATGCATTTAAGAGTTAACATGCCATAATGACGCATTTTTATGCTATTAAACGCCTTGGTACAAAATGTGTTCAACTCTTTAACGTTTCAAAGTATTCAGAAATAATACTTTTACGACCACAAAAATAAAAGCAAAGAATCGTTTGAGTATATTTTTCATATCTTTTTCTAATAATCAGTAAAACTCTCTTGATTTTCAACACAACATCTAGTCATTTATAACGTATCTTTGCTATCTACATTTGACTACACTTTTAATCAAAATATTATGTTAGATTTCATCACTAAATCTATTGGAAAAATTTTCGGAACCAAGTACGATCGGGACGTAGCAACCTATACTCCGGTCGTCCAGGAAATAAACGAAGAATTTGAACGCCTCAAAGCGCTTAGTAATGACGAGTTGCGAAACAAAACGCTGCAATTCAGAGAAAGAATTAAAGAACATCTCAGCGGGATTGACAGTGATATTAAGTCTTTGACTGAAGAAGCCATTAGTGAAGAAAATTTTACTCAAAAAGAAAGTCTCTTCAACGAAGTGGACAAACTTAAAGAAGATCGTGATAAACATCTCGAAGATATTTTACAGATAATTCTTCCTGAAGCCTTTGCTGTAGTTAAAGAAACTGCACGGCGGTTTATGGAAAATCCAACGTTGTCTGTAACCGTGACTACCCATGATCGGGATCTGGCACCCAACAAATCTTATGTTAATATTGAAGGTGATAAAGCTATTTGGAAAAACAATTGGATGGCTGCTGGTGGAGAAATCACCTGGAATATGGTGCATTACGATGTGCAGCTGATCGGTGGTATGGTTCTTCATAATGGAAAGATTGCTGAAATGGCTACAGGGGAAGGAAAAACCCTGGTCGCTACTTTGCCGGCTTATCTCAATGGTCTATCCGGCTTGGGTGTTCATGTAATTACCGTTAACGATTACCTTGCCCGACGTGACAGTGAGTGGATAGGCCCAATTATGGAATTTCTTTTCTTAACCATCGATTGTATTGACAAATATCGACCTCATTCTGAGGAAAGAATACGTGCTTATAAATGTGATATTACTTATGGAACCAATAATGAATTTGGTTTCGATTATCTGAGAGATAACATGGTCCGTTCGAATGATGAAATAGTTCAGGGAAAACATCATTTTGCCATGATTGACGAGGTGGATTCCGTTTTAGTTGATGATGCACGGACACCTTTAATTATTTCAGGTCCTATCCCAAAAGGTGATGAAACACAAGAATATTTATCTTTAAAACCCCTGGTCGATAAATTGTTGACCGCCCAACGGAAATTAGCAACGGAATATTTAGCTGAAGCTAAAAAACTGTATAAAGATGGCATTATTGGTACTGAGGAAGGAGAAGCCGGATTAGCATTATTCCGCGCACACAGGGCTTTGCCTAAATATCGTCCTTTGATAAAATTTTTGAGCGAAGAAGGAGTGAAAGTATTGCTCCAAAAGACGGAAAACTTCTACATGCAAGAGCAATCCAAAAATATGCACGTAGCTGACGATCCGCTCTATTTCACCATTGAAGAAAAAACCCGTAGTGTTGAGTTAACTGAAAGAGGTTCTGAATATCTAGCTCGTGGCGAAGAAGATCACAACTTTTTTATTATGCCTGATATTGCTACCGAAATGCATGAGATTGAGACGAATCCAGCTTTTACAGCGGAGCAAAAAACAGAAGCAAAGGAAAAGTTAATTCAGGACTATTCAATAAAATCAAAACGCCTGCATTCAATCAGCCAATTATTGAAAGCCTTTACCTTATTTGAGAGGGACGAAGAATATGTGGTAATGGATGGGCAGGTCAAGATTGTTGATGAACAAACAGGTCGTATGATGGAAGGCCGGAGATATTCTGACGGACTTCACCAGGCACTCGAAGCTAAAGAAAATGTAAAGGTTGGAGATATTACCCAAACCTATGCAACTATTACGCTCCAAAATTATTTCCGCATGTACCACAAACTTTGTGGCATGACTGGTACTGCTGAAACAGAAGCCGGAGAATTTTGGGAAATCTATAAGTTAGATGTCGTTGTTATTCCTACTAATCGCCCTATCGCACGTGATGATCAGGAAGATTTGGTTTTCAAAACAGCAAGAGAAAAATTTAATGCTGTGATCGATGAAATTGTGACGCTAAGTAACGCCGGAAGGCCAATACTTGTGGGTACGACTTCTGTTGACATTTCAGAGAAGTTAAGCCGGATGTTAAAACTTCGAGGTATTGATCACAATGTTTTAAACGCAAAGCAGCATCAGCGAGAAGCAGAAATTGTTGCTGAAGCAGGAAAGCCCGGAAAAGTTACAATCGCTACCAACATGGCTGGTCGTGGTACGGATATTAAATTAGGCCAGGAGGTGAAAGAAGCTGGTGGTCTGGCCATCATAGGAACAGAACGCCACGATTCCCGAAGGGTTGATCGACAGTTACGCGGTCGTTCGGGACGACAGGGAGATCCGGGATCCTCACTATTTTATGTTTCATTAGAAGATAACTTGATGCGGCTTTTTCAGTCAGAGCGGATTGCGAAGCTAATGGACAGAATGGGACATCAGGATGGTGAAGTGATCCAACATTCAATGGTTTCTAAATCTTTGGAAAGAGCCCAGAAAAAAGTTGAAGAAAACAACTATGGTATTCGAAAACGACTTTTGGAATATGATGATGTAATGAACATCCAGCGTGAAGCTATTTATAAAAAACGGAACAATGCATTATCCGGTGAGCGACTTGCTGTAGACATACATTCGATGTTTTTAGGGCTTACTGAAAGCATTTTTTACAATCATAAATCGGCAGGAGATTTTGAAGGGTTCAGGCAAGACTCTCTTCGAATGCTGGGTTTAGACCCAGAGATAAATGAAACAGAATATAGTGACGGCGATGAGCAAGAAGTTCTTGAAAAGTTCCAACAACAATTTCTTGATTTCTATGAGCGAAAAAGCCAGAAAATTGCTGATGCCTTATTACCTGTTATCAAACAGGTTTATGAAAATGAAGGGCATCGTTATAAAAGAATTGCAATTCCTTATACTGATGGCAGGAAAAAACCTTTGCCAATTTCAGCTGGCTTGGAACAAGCAGTAAAATCTAATGGTCGATCCATCCCGACAGATATTGAAAAAGCCGTCGCATTGGCTACTATTGACAATGAATGGAAAGAACATTTGCGGTCAATGGATGAATTGAAAGAATCTGTTCAAGCTGCTTCTTTTGAGCAAAAGGATCCTCTGGTCGTTTACAAAATGGAAGCTTATGAATTATTCGAACAATTGATTTACCGAATCAATGAAGAAGTAACTTCCTATTTGGCAAAAGGTGGTTTGCTTACACAAGATGGAAAGTCTCTGGAAGAAGCAAGAGAACAAAAAACAGATCTTAGCCGGGTCCAAACTAATCGCAGGGAAGATCTCGCAGCTCGCGCTGCGGCGGAAAGTGCTGGTGCCCGTTCTAAACCGGAAACCTTTAAAAGAACAGAGGAAAAGATTGGGCGAAATGCACCTTGTCCGTGCGGAAGTGGCAAAAAATACAAACATTGTCACGGTAAATAATCTTATTCGATAATTAATTTAAAAAAGCATGATTTCATTTCTAATCATGCTTTTTTATGTCTGGAAGTAAGGTATTTTTAATATCTTGCGGTTATTAATTTTCAACCACTGAAAAAATAATTGCTGCTTTTTATTTTAATAGAATTTCAGTAATTGTAAAAAATAGCCTGATGAATTTTGCAAGCGTGATTGACCATACTATCCTGAAACCGGATTGCTCTATTGATGATATAAAAAAGGTTTGTTCTGAAGCGATCACACATCAATTCGCAGCTGTTTGTGTGCCTCCGTACTTTATTAAAGATGCAGCCCGATTGTTAGAAGGAGAGAAGGTAAAAGTTTCTACAGTAATTGGATTTCCAATGGGATACTCGGCCACCCCTTCAAAAGTAGAAGAAATTAAACGAGCCATAAATGACGATATTGACGAACTGGATGTAGTTATCAATATTGCTGCCGTCAAAAGTGGGCATTGGAATCACGTTAAAAATGACATTGATAGTATTACAATCGCCGCTCATTTAAAAGGAAAAATTATTAAAATCATATTAGAGACAACCCTTCTCACGGAAGATGAAATAAAGACCCTCTGCGCTATTTGTAATGAAAAAGGGGTTGATTTCGTTAAAACATCTACTGGCTTTAATGGGCCTGGAGCAACGAAAGAAATGGTTCGCTTTTTAAAAGATAACCTATCACCAAAGATAAAAATTAAAGCATCTGGCGGGATAAAAACCAAAGAGCAGGCAGAAGCTCTGATCAAAGCAGGAGCTGATCGATTGGGGACTTCCTCTGGCCTTGATTTGGTTTAGCTTTCATAAATTTTAACTCTTTTAGCATGAAAAATTTAATTCTTTCTATTCTGATTTGCTATAATTGTATACTGCATTTCGATGTAGATGCTCAAAATGTTTCTATTAGTGAAGATTTTCCTATTGCTAAAATGATGGATACTTTTGTTGCTAAAAACAAAACTACTTATCAAATAGGTGGCTGGAGAATCCAGTTAATGGCAACAACGGATCGACAAAAACTTGAGCAAGCAAAAGGTGAATTTCTTGCCAATTATCCAGATATCACTGTTGATTGGACCCACTCAAAACCATATTATAGACTACGTGCCGGAGCTTTTACCTCCAAGTTGGATGCCATGCGTTTGCTTCACAGATTAAAAGAGGATTACCCAAGTGCTTATCCAGCTAAGGATAACAATATTAGCCCCGAGGAATTGATTAATCAGCAATAAATTATAAAACAATAAAGGCCTATCAATAGATGAGCAGAAGGGATAATTATGGAGGGATCAATGTTGACTGGATGACTTTTATGCTCTATTTTGCTTTAATTGTAGTAGGGTGGATGATGATTTATGCTTCTGGTTATAATGAAGATAAACCTTCTTCTATTTTTGACTTAAGTTCTAATATTGGTAAACAGACTTTATTTCTTGGGCTTTCCTTTATCGTTTTATTCCTCACTTCTATTATTGACTGGAAATTTTGGCGGACATTTGCCTATCCAATCTTTGGCTTTGCGATTCTTTTACTGATTGGAGTTTTGATAATTGGCGTAAAGATCAAGGGTGCTACATCCTGGTATCGTCTTCCTGGTGGGTTTACGCTCCAACCTGCGGAATTTGCAAAGTTTGCAACAAATATCGCGCTAGCTGCTTTTCTAAGTACCTATAATACAAATCTTCGAACCTTAAGGCATCAATTAATTGCTTTTGGCCTTTTCCTTTTTCCGATGTTATTGATCCTTCTTCAACCGGATGCTGGCTCTGCACTTGTTTTTACTTCTTTTTTAATTATGCTTTACCGCGAAGGACTTTCTCCAAACTTTTATATCGTTGGTTTTGTCGCAGTGCTTTTACTGATTTTAGGCTTAGTTTTCGATCCATCATTCATCATTCTTGGGTTGATAATAATCAGTACTTTAGTTTTAATGTTAAATCTTAAAAACAAGATTTACTGGTTGATAAGCTTTGCTGTATTACTTGCTGCATCTGTTTTTATGTTAGCTCAAGAGCTTTTTTATCCGGTATTGATTATAAATGCTTCTATTTTTTTAATTTTTACCGCTATTATTTGGCAACGCAGAAAGCCCGGACTTGTCCTGCGTTTATTTGCACTACTGATCATTGGTGGGATTATAGCATTCTCAGCAAATTACTCTTTTAATAATTTATTAAAACCACATCAGCAAGATCGAATAAATGTTTGGCTCCAACCTTCGAAATGCGACCCACAAGGATCTTTATATAATGTTATTCAATCAAAAATGACTATAGGTTCAGGAGGTTTTGAGGGAAAAGGCTATTTGGAAGGGACGATGACTAAACTAAACTATGTTCCTGAGCAGTCAACTGATTTTATTTTTTGCGTAGTTGGTGAAGAACAAGGTTTTATTGGTTCTTTTGGAGTTATCGCTTTGATTTCCTTATTGCTTTATCGAATCATTGTACTTGCAGAAAGACAGCGATCTGATTTTTCTCGTCATTATGCTTATGGTGTCGCAGGAATTCTTTTCATACATTCTTTTATCAATATTGGCATGACCATGGGAATTGTTCCAATTATAGGCATTCCCTTGCCTTTTATAAGTTATGGAGGCTCTTCTATCATAGGATTTACGCTATTAATTGGCGTTTTGCTTAAACTTGATAGCAATCGTTTTACGGCATAAAGTAAGTATATTTGTGCCTCTATGAAATTCTCAATACAATCTTCCGATCCAAATACATCTGCCCGAGTGGGCAATATTGAGACCGATCATGGAATCATTGAAACACCCATTTTCATGCCGGTGGGCACTGCTGCTACAGTCAAAGGAGTTCATCAATATGAACTGCAAAAGGAGATAAATGCTCAAATCATTCTTGGCAATACGTATCATTTGTATTTGCGTCCCGGTACTGAAATATTAAACAAAGCTGGTGGTTTGCATCAATTCAATGGCTGGCACAGGCCGATTCTTACCGATAGCGGTGGTTATCAGGTTTATTCTTTAAGTGGGAGAAGAAAAATTAAAGAAGAGGGCGTTACTTTTCGATCACATATTGACGGATCGAAACACTTTTTTAGCCCTGAAAGTGCAATGGACATTCAGCGAAAAATAGGCGCTGATATTATCATGGCTTTTGACGAATGTACGCCATATCCCTGTGAATTTAATTATGCTAAAAATTCGATGGATATGACCCATCGCTGGTTAAAGCGTTGTTGTGATCGTTTTGATTCAACAAATAATCTTTACGGATTCAGGCAAACGCTTGTTCCAATTGTTCAGGGGAGTACCTATAAAGAATTACGAAAAATCTCTGCAGAAACTATTGCTTCTTTTGATCGGGCCGCAAATGCAATCGGTGGGTTATCAACAGGTGAACCGACTGAAAAAATGTATGAAATTACAGAACTTGTATGCGGTATCCTTCCTAAAGACAAACCCCGCTATTTGATGGGAGTCGGCACTCCGGCCAACCTGCTGGAATGCATCTCTTTAGGAATTGATATGTTTGATTGTGTGTTGCCAACTCGCAATGCCCGTCATGGTCATCTTTATACTGCGAATGGTATTTTAAATATGAAAAATGCAAAGTGGAAAGATGATTTTAGTCCAATTGATATCGATAGCCCTTGTTCCTCCAGTCGTTTTTATAACAAAGCATATTTGCGCCATTTATTACAAGCCAAAGAATTGCTAGGAGCCCAAATTGCAAGTTTGCACAATCTTGGATTTTATTTATGGCTTGTCGGTGAAGCTCGAAAACATATTTTGGAAGGTGATTTTCTACAATGGAAAAATCAAATGGTCGTTAAAGTACAACAACGACTTTAATTAAATTTATATTAAATGAATCCGATCTTTGATGATCAAAAAGATAGATAAATACATCATAAAAAAGTACCTGGCTACTTTTTTCTTCACCTTGCTCATCTTCACGATGATCTCTATTATCATTGATTTCAGTGATCGAGTTGAAGATTTTATTGAAGAAGATGTTACTATCCGTGAAATTATTTTTGATTATTATTTAAACTGGATGTTGTGGATCAATGGATTGCTTTTTCCACTTTATGCTTTAATTGCTGTCATCTTTTTTACCTCAAGGCTTGCTTATAATTCCGAAATCATTTCAATTTTAAATGCCGGCGTCAGTTTTAGACGATTGATGTTGCCGTATTTAATTGCCGGTGGTTTTCTCGCTTTTCTACATTTAGTAGGAAATCATTATTTCATTCCTTATGGCAATAAGATTCATTATGATTTTCAACATACTTACATTTGGAAACATAATGACAAAGGAAAGACGAGTGATGTTCACATGTTTATTGAACCTCATACAGTTGCTTATATTAAATATTATCGAAAGCAAGATTCCACTGCTCGTGACATCCAAATCGAACGGTTTGATGGCAACGATCTGACCTTTTTGCTAAAAGCTCGTACTGCGACCTGGCTTGGTCCTCCCAACAAATGGCGTTTGAAAAACTATGAAATTCGAACATTTGACGGACTTAATGAGACCCTTTTTGTGGATAAAAAAAATCACAAGGATACTACACTCAATATCACACCTGCCGACTTTGTAGAGTTTGTCAATCAAAAAGAGATGATGAATACCTCTGAACTTTTACAATTTATAAATAATCAAAAATTGCGTGGTGCGGGAAACACAAAGTCTTATGAAGTTCAGCTTCATAAACGTACTTCTGAGCCTGTGTCTATTATAATTCTTACACTGATAGGCATGGCCGTCGCTGCCCGAAAAGTACGAGGTGGTATGGGTTTACATTTGGCAATGGGCGTTGCTCTCGGAGCCTCTTACATTTTTCTTTCAAAATTCTCAAATACTTTTGCAACGAACGAAAGCTTACCGTCTATACTTGGGGTTTGGATTCCGAATATAATTTTTGGATTCATTGCTTTTTTATTGATAAAAAATGCTCAAAAGTAGGTTATTGATTTTTTCACAATCCGCTTATTTTCAACTCTGATTAGAAACTTTCTATTATTTCTTTGTTTTTAGCTTTTTATTTAACACATCAAAATGTCTTCAATTCGACTTTAATTTCATTTTTTTCTGAAAGTTAAATACTTTTTGTAATTTTATTTCGTTTGATATAAAAGTCTGTAAAACAACAGATTAAGTGTATTTTATTAATTTTTACTTTATTGAATACTATTAAATAATTCTTAAACGTTTAATCTGATATTTGATTTTGTTTAACTTTTTATTATCTTTAGCTTAGACAAAAGAAATCATATCACTTCGTATAAACCTTGGAATAATGTCAACAATCGAATTTGATCGCCAGTTTAATAAAATGTCCTCCTTGTTACATGCCTTTGCATATAACTTAACTAAGAATGTTGAAGATGCTAAGGACTTGTTTCAGGAAACTGCCTTTCGCGCGATGACTAATCGTGATAAGTTTCGTGCAGGAACTAACCTTAAAGCATGGCTTTTTACAATAATGAAAAATATTTTCATCAACAATTATCGTAAGAAGGTTAAGGCAAACACAATTATGGACTCAACCGATAACTTATATTACATTAACTCCGGAAAAAGCATGATTGCTAATAGTGCAGAGTCTAATATAATGATGAAAGAAATTACTGCTATGGTTGAAGAGCTAGAGGAAAATATAAAAATACCATTTTTGATGCACTATCAAGGATTTAAATACCAAGAGATTGCAGATCAGCTTGACCTTCCTTTGGGAACTGTTAAAAGCCGAATTTTCTTTGCCAGAAAAGAATTGAAAGAATTAATTGGCAAACGTTATGAAAATCTGGATGAACTCCGAAATCAGGTGAAGCAAAAAAGAAGTTAATATTCTCTTTAATCTATAAAAAATACCGTCAACAGATGTAAATTTGTTGACGGTATTTTTTATAACTTTTTTCATGAGTTCGAATTCTTTCTTTTCTAAAATCTTAATGAATTGGTACGATCCTGAAGATCGGCCAATGCCCTGGAAATCTGAAAAAAACCCTTACTTGGTTTGGCTCTCCGAAATCATTCTTCAACAGACACGTGTTGAACAAGGGTTGCCATACTACAATCGTTTTAAAAATAAATACCCAACAGTAGACTTTTTAGCTGCCGCCCCGGAAGATGAGATTATGAAATACTGGGAAGGCCTCGGATATTATTCGCGAGCAAGAAACCTTCATGACTCTGCTAAGTTTATTGCGAAAAGTCTTAACGGTGTTTTCCCTAAAACATATAAAGATATTTTAACTTTAAAGGGAGTTGGTCCTTATACGGCCGCTGCAATTGCATCATTTGCTTTTGGTTTGCCACATGCAGTTGTAGATGGTAATGTATATCGCGTTTTGTCGCGAATTTTTGGTATAAATGATGCAATTGATGGAAGTGCTGGAAAGAAAAAATTTGAATCCCTTGCTCATGAACTTTTAGATAAAAAAAATCCTGCTGAATACAATCAGGCTATTATTGATTTTGGCGCGATCCATTGCAGCCCAAAATTACCTTCTTGCGAAAAATGTCCATTTAACAATCGTTGTTTTGCTTTTCTCAACAATCAAGTAGATTCTTTTCCGGTTAAATCAAAAAAAATTCAAAGAAAAACCCGCTACTTTAATTATCTCGTTCTAAATAGCAGCAGTCAGGTTTTGATTAGAAAGAGAACACAAAAGGATGTTTGGCGAAACTTATATGAATTTCCAATCATTGAGTCTGATTCCTTAATCCAATTAGAAGAGCTTTACCAGGATTCGTTTTTTCAAACTTTTGTTGGTAAAAATTTTAAGGTTTTACACTTTTCAAAACCTGTTGCCCAAAACCTGACACATCAAAAAATTATCTCTCGATTTTTAGAACTTGAGCTTGAAAACATTGTTTTTAGTATGGAGGATTCTTATAAAATAGTATCTCGGAAAGAGCTTAATAAATTTGCATTCTCAAAGAATATAGATTGGTATTTAAAGGATAATTCATTATATTTAGACATTGCAGAAATCTGATTGCTTTTAGTAAATTTGTCAGATTTTTTGAGCAGTTTTGCAGGAAAATGAGACTGTTGTTTTTAAACATCTTATTTCATCATTGAAAATATAAAAAATGATTAACAAAGTAATATTAATTGGAAATTTAGGCCGTGATCCGGAAGTCAGGAGATTAGAAAATGGAGCTGTAGTTGCAAAGTTTTCTGTCGCAACCAATGAAAGTTACAAGGACAAAAATGGAGAGTGGCAAACTCAAACCGAATGGCATGACGTAGTTGTTTGGAGGCATTTGGCCGAACGTGCCGAGCGGGATTTGGCGAAAGGCAAGTTGGTTTACATCGAAGGTAAATTGACGCACCGAAAATACAAAGACAAAGAAGGAAATGATCGTTACACTACTGAGGTTGTTGCAAATAATATGAAACCATTAGATCGTAAAGAAAGTTCTGGAGGTGGTTTTTCCCAAAATATGCCAACTGAAGAACCTGCTGGTATTTCTGCCAAATCAACAGCCTCAAGTTCTGACTCTGAGAATACTGCAAATGATGGAGATGATGACCTTCCATTTTAAGATAACGCAAACGAAAGCCTGCCGCTAAAAATTTGAAACCCTGATGGCATGCTTTCGTTTCTAATTATTATTATCTAATACTAACCCTGATTTGGAATCTGAACCCGATAGTAATTATTTTCAATTTTTCATTCTAATTCTTCTTCTTGCTGCACCTCCTCCGGGAGTCGTTTTTGCTATTTTTTTTGTTGTCTTTTTACTTGGCTGTTCAGCCTTAATCTCAAGCTCTGAAGTTGCATTTTTTTCCCTTTCTATAAATGATTTAGAGAAAATCACTCAGGAAAACTCTGCAGTTACCCAGAGAATTCTTCTTTTAAAAGCAACTCCAAGAAAATTGTTGGCAACCATTCTAATTGCAAATAACTTTATAAATATTGCTATTGTAATTTTATCTCAATTCATTCTTGATAACACCATATCTCATGAAACTACAAATTATTGGTCTGAACAAATTATTCATTTTACTGGCCTTACCTTATCCATTGAATGGCTCTCGGGCTTAATTAATTTTTTGTTTACAATTGTTGGCGTTACCTTTTTACTTGTTTTGTTTGGAGAAGTTGCTCCAAAAATATATGCAAAACTGAATAATGTTCGGCTGGCAAAATTTATGTCACGAACATTGCTTTTCTTGTTTCGTTTGTTTCAACCTATAAGTCAATTTTTAGTAACTGGAACCAACATTATCGAAAAAAGGCTCGTCAGTAAAACAAATAATGGAAGTTCCTCTCGTCGTGAAGATATCGGCCAGGCAATAGAACTCACCGTTAAAAACGACAAACATGCTGAGCATGAAATTGATATTTTAAAAGGCATTGTAAAGTTTGGTGATATTGCTGTAAAACAAGTTATGAGACCAAGAGTTGATGTTATAGCTGTTGACTTTAGAATTAATTTTAAAGAACTCATTGAAGTAGTTAAAGAATCGGGGTTTTCAAGAATACCGGTTTATAATGAAGATTTTGACAACATTACCGGATTACTTTATGTCAAAGATTTACTTGGCCATTTGCATAATGATGCTACTTTTGAATGGCAAGCACATATCAGAACCAATGTAATGTATGTTCCAGAAGCTAAAAAGATTGATGACCTTTTAAGAGATTTTCAAAAGGAACGTCTTCATATTGCTATCGTCGTTGATGAGTTTGGCGGAAGTTCTGGTGTTGTTACATTAGAAGATATCATGGAGGAAGTAATCGGTGAAATCAAAGAAGAATTTGATGATGAGGTTGAATTGGAATATAAGAAACTTGACGACTGGAATTATTTGTTTGAGGGGAAGACTTTGCTCAATGATGTTTGCAGGGTGATCGGGGTTGACACCAGCACATTTGATGAAGTGAAAGGCGATGCGGATTCCGTTGCTGGTTTATTTTTAGAAATTGTTGGTCAAATACCGAAAGTAGAAACTGAGATAAGCTATAATGATTTTCATTTAAAAATCGTTTCTGTAGATAACCGGCGAATCAAACAAGTACTAATTACCCTTCCCGGGGAATAATCTTTTCATATATTTTTATGCGTCCAATAATAATTCTATCTCTTTTTCTCTGTTTAAGTTTTCTGTTTCAAGCTTGTGAAGATGTCATTTACAGCCCGAAACCAAGAGGTTTCCCAAAGGTAGATTACCCATTAAGAAGATACGTACCTTTTGAGGCCGATTATTGTGATTTTACTTTTGAACGCCCTGAGTATTCTGTCATACAAAAGGATACTTTGTTTTTTAATGAAAAACCCGTTCATCCATGCTGGTTTGATGTATTTATTCCTCAGTTTGACGCTCGAATTCATTGCAGTTATTATAATATTGACAGCGATAACAGCTTTGATAAATTGGCAAATGATGCTTTTGTTATGGCTAACAAGCATAATCTAAAAGCAAATTATATAGATGATTTGGTAATTCAAAAGCCTAATGGAGTAGGAGGTATTGTTTTTAATATCGAGGGCCCTGTTGCATCACCCTTTCAGTTTTACCTGTCAGATTCCACGACTCATTTTCTTCGAGGAGCTTTGTACTTTAATACTCAGACACGGCCCGACTCTTTAAAACCTGTTATTGAATTTGTAAAAACAGACGTCATGCATATGATCAATACTTTTGAATGGAAATAATCTCCTATCCTAAATATAAAAGCCTCTTTCAAAAATTTGAAAGAGGCTTTTATATTATGTAACTTTTAATTAAGCTTTAGCAGTTCCGTTTTCCTGGGCTTTCTTTTCTTTTTCTTTCTTCACTTCTGTTTTCCCATTCCCCAAGATTGCAGCTTTAATTTTGTTTTCAACTTCTAACGCAACTTCAGGATTGTCTTCAAAAAATTGTTTTGCTGCTTCACGCCCCTGAGCAATCTTAGTTCCATCATAACTGTACCATGCTCCGCTTTTTTCAACGATATCGTGATCCACTCCGAGGTCAACAATTTCTCCAGTCTTGGAAATACCAATTCCATAAGTAATATCGAACATCGCTACTCTAAAAGGTGGCGCAAGTTTGTTTTTTACTACTTTAACTTTTACATGATTCCCGACTACATTACCTTCTTTGTCTTTTATTGCAGATCCTGATTTTCTAATATCAAGACGTACCGAAGCATAAAACTTTAGTGCATTACCACCAGTCGTCGTTTCAGGATTACCAAACATAACTCCGATTTTCTCCCGTAATTGGTTGATAAAAATGCAGCAACATCCTGTTTTTCCGATTGATCCGGTAAGTTTCCGCATTGCCTGTGACATCAGTCTTGCTTGCAAGCCCATTTTGGAATCTCCCATTTCACCTTCAATCTCACTACGTGGCACTAGTGCTGCAACAGAATCAATCACAATGATATCTATGGCACTTGAACGAATCAAGTTTTCCACAATTTCCAAAGCTTGTTCCCCATTATCAGGCTGTGAGATCAACAGGTTTTCTGTATCAACGCCCAATGCTTCAGCATAAGATCTGTCAAAGGCATGTTCTGCATCAATAAAAGCAGCAGTACCGCCATTTTTCTGACATTCTGCAATTGCATGAATTGCCAATGTCGTTTTTCCGGAAGATTCCGGACCATATATTTCCACGACTCTGCCTTTTGGCAGTCCATTAACTCCAAGTGCGATATCCAGGCCCAAAGAACCTGTTGAGATTGCATCTACATCTACTACTTGTTTATCACCCAACTTCATTACAATGCCTTTTCCATAAGTTTTTTCAAGGCTAGCCACTGCTAGTTGGAGTGCTCTCTGTTTTGCGTCATTATCTTTTGACATTTTTTAAAATTTTAGCGGTTTACAGAAGACGTGCTATGGTATATTTATAAAGCACGAAAGTGGTTTCAACAAAAAATTTAATTCTGAAACAAAAGTAAACTTTTTGTTTTTAAAAAACAAATTTAATTTCTCTTTTGAAAATTTTTGTTGGAATTTAATAGAACGAAATGATTGTACAAGTTACAATATCTTGGAGGTTTCACAAAATAAAAAGCCCTTAATGGTATTCAATATCCATTAAGGGCTTTAGTGTTTAATACAGCATTAGTGCTGTGGTTCTACTGCAGCTCGCTTGCTGTGTCGAAGAATCTGTTGAATTGAAGATTCTGTAGGATTGAATTTCACCTGAGGCAACTGATGGTAGCCTTGAAGTAATTCATGATATTTTTCCAACAACTCAAAATCTTCATTCAAAGCTTCATCAATTGCAATCGTTTCAGCAACAGACGTTTCTTTGTAAATAAATCTGATTAAATGATTTTTTGTAAATTTTAGATCCATCTAGGCATTTTTAAAGGTGAATAAATAAGTATTTCTGATTTAAAAGTTCACCCATAAAACATACTTCTAAATATAAATATTGTGCTTTTCTTAACTTTTTTTTAAGAACCCTTTAACTAAGCCTTAAAACCTTGGTATTCAGATAAAAACTTTAACAAATAAGACAAAACCATACAAAATTAAGCCCTTAATTTTATTAATCCGATACCAGGTTTGCGTTCGATAAAGCCCCGAATACCTGCTAGTAGGGCGTTTAGCCACACTTGACAAGTATGCTTCGTTTGCGCCAGTTTATTTTAATGTTTTATGATTCGTTTGGTAAACTGTTGATTATCGGTATAGATAGAAATAAAATAAATTCCTTTGGGTAACCCCGAAACATCAATTTTCTGATGGAATAAAAATTGTTCTTTGATTATTCTGCCAAAAGCATCAATAATTTTTACGTCAAAATTATCAATTCCAATTATTTCTATTTCTCCCTCTGCGGGGTTTGGATATATTTTTATTTCTTCCTCTTGAATGTTAGAAATACTTACTGTTAATTCAAGTACAATATTATCTAAAGCCAGATAATTAATATCTGATGCAATACTAGCCTCCAACTCTGTTAACCACTGGTCTTCCCAAATCCCAGATGAAAAAGCAATCTCGCCATAACCATTCGACGAACTAGGGACCACGTTTAATGTTTCTTCAATTGTCCCCCCACTTAGTAAGGTTCCTGTAAATTTGACATCACCAGATGCTGAGAAGACTCCATCATTAAAACTTACGAACGCACACCAAAGTTCTGAAGGCACAATCATAAACTTATCTCCAGGGTTAGTAACTTTGATCGAACCAAAAGACCCGGATGAGCCACCATTTCCAGTTCCAGTACCGAGATAACTATCAGATGGACCACAACCAAATCCCGAGGTTACTTCTATTATCAGATCTCCTGTTGTCGTAAAATTAACCTCCCCTATAGTAAAAGAGGTTGCCCCCTCGGTCTCATCTTCAAAAGTTTCAACAACTTGGCCAAAGGCTGTACCCATTATTAAAAATATAAAAAGCGATTGAAGTAAAAATGATTTCATAATAATTTGATTTATGTTTTGAAAAATTTAATATAGTCTCTCTAGTTTAATCGGGAACTTTTTATGTTGAGTATTCCCAATTAGGCTGTATATAGCTTTGGTAAACAACAAGTGGCCATCTCGGTTTCTGAATCAATTATATAGAACAATACAAAGCTAAGGTGACAATAGCATTTACACTTTCGCTATTTTCGCAAAGTCTTTCTATAATGTTGAAAAAAGGAGAAAAGCAAGCTTAAGTTATTGTTGCACAGGATAGCGACATACACACAAAAAGCTGATTATGAGCTACTTGCGCGTCGCATTCGGACTTTCACCAAATGCATCTTTAAAAACTTGAGAAAAATAAACTGGAGATTTGAATCCAACCTGGTACGCGATTTCGGAAACACCAAGTTCAGTGGACGCGAGTAATTCTTTTGCCTTTTGAAGGCGAATATGTCGGACGTATATGGCAGTAGACAGATTGGTTAGGGCCTTTATTTTGCGGTGTACCTGCGAACGACTGAGGTGTAATGCATGCGCCAGTTCGTGGACGGAAAAGCTCTCGTCTTGTAAGTTTTGGAGAATTATTTTTTCCACTTTATCAATAAACGTGTCTTCTTTAGTTTCGAATTTGCTTAAATTTTGACTGCTAATTAAAGTACTGTTATATTTCTTTTGAAGTCTTTGTCGAACCTCCAACAATTTATTCAACCGAACGATTAACTCCTCTTTTTCAAAAGGCTTGATCAAATACGCATCTGCACCATGTGTAAGTCCAGTTAGCTTATCTTCCGAAGTAGCTTTTGCAGTGAGCAGTATAATGGGAATATGGCTGGTTCGTTCATCTTCTTTTAATATTTTACATACTTCAAAGCCATCCATTTCGGGCATCATGACATCGCTTATTATAATGTCGGGTAATGTTTCTAATGCTTTTTCTACTCCTTCTTTTCCATTTCGGGAAGTCATGATTTGGTAGTTATCCTCCAGGCAAGTCTTTAGATAATAGGTAACATCTTCATTGTCTTCTATGATTAAAAGTAGGGGAAGTTCGTTATGGGCAAAGGCTTGTTCATCATCTGGTAAATTGTTTTGATGGACAAGTTGTTCAAAGTGATAGTTACTTGCCTGTGCCGTTTTGGGCGCCTTATTTTGGATCGGAAAATGGAGCATCACGCTGGTTCCTTTGTTCAATTCACTTTCTACTTTAATGGTGCCATCCAAAATAGTGACTAATTCTTTTACCAGCGCCAAACCAATACCAGTGCCTTGATTGGCATGCGTTGGGTTGGCTTGATGGAAACGGTCAAAGATGTAGGGAAGTTGTTGAGGGGATATACCTATACCGTTGTCTTTTACTACTAGCTCTAACCAGGGTTCATTGTCACGTTTTATTTTTTTAGCTACAACCAGTATTTTCCCATATTCGGGAGTAAATTTCACGGCATTGGAAATTAAATTAGTAAGAATTTGCTCCATTTTTTGAGCATCAAAATCGGTCCATAGTTCTTTTTCTTCGGAATAAAATTGCAAGCCTACATTTTTCAAATTGGCATAAGATTCATTGGTTGCTACAAGGTATTTTATAAACAGAATGACGTCATCTTGCCGTGGATCGGCAGCTACTTTTCCCGCTTGCAATTTTGATAAATCCAGCATTTGATTGACAAGTGCCAAGAGGTTTTTACTGTTTTTCTTGATCAAGGACAAGTTTTTTTCAGGAGCTTTATCCGGATTGTTTTCCAACTCATTGGCCATGCCTTCGATGACGGTCAAGGGCGTTCTGAACTCATGGGTGATATTGGCGTAAAACCGGGTTTTGAAGGTATCCAGTTCCTTTAGACGGTTTGCTTCTTGTTGTTCTAGCTTACGAGATAACTGAAAACGAAATAAAGAAAAAATAATGCCTGAGATGAACAATGCCATCAAAGTGATAGCCCACCACGTCTGCCACCAGGGAGGTGCAATGATAAAAGAAAGGGAGACCTCTTCTTTACTCCAAACGCCATCACTATTAGCAGCTTTTACCTGAAAAGTGTAGGCCCCAGGGTCCAGGCTGGCATATCTGGCAGTTCGTGAATAAGCCGCATCAACCCAATTCTCATCATAGGGAATCAGTTTATATCGATATTTATTTTTAGATGACTTGCTATTATGAATTCCTATATATTCAAAGCTTAAATCATTTTGATCATAAGACAGCTTGATATTTTTTAATTTTGCTTCGTCCAAATTATAGGATTCACCAGCTATCTGTAAACCACTTATGCTTGTGTTTGGAGCAAAAGGATTCCCATTGACCTCATCGGGGTAAAAGGCATACAAACTGTTATTACCACCAAAAAGAAATTGGCCGTCTCTCGCTTTAATATTCATAATATGGAAATGATCTTGCGGTAAACCATCGGAGGTGAATACTTTGGTTTTGGAATCAAACTTTGAAAGCCCCACTCTAGTAGAAAGCCAATAAATTCCTGATTCTCCTGCTATAATACCTACTACTAAATCATTTATAAGTCCATCTCTCGTCGTAAATACCTTTTTGCTTCCATCCTGTGGATTATAATGCACTAAACCCTCGCCCATGGTAGCAATCCAAAAACTACCCTTTTCATCTTCGACAAGGGCATTCGGATGATATCCTTCGAGAATTGAAATAAAGGTGTCTTTTTCAATATTATACTTGTAGGAAACACCTTGGGTAAAGTCATTTACTCCAAAGAACTTCACCGTGTTCTCTCCAAATAACCAGAATTTTGAATCTTTAGTGGCAGCAGGAAAATGATATTCTTTAAAAGTTTCTTTGTTTTTATCAAATCGCAAAAGTGTTTCTGTACCAGTTTCCATCCAAAGAAAATCATCAACGCCTTTTGCAATGCTATATATTGTAAGGCTGAAATTGGAGGTATCATCTCTCAGTACTTTATAGTGTTTGAAAATACCTGTTTTGGGGTCGAAACGATCCAATCCTCCTTTTCCATTTTCTCCACCATAATTCCCCCCGGTTCCAAGCCCTACCCAAAGTATTCCGTCCTGGTCTTCAAAAGTTGCCCGAACGGAATTATGGCCTATACTATATTCGTCTTCCTTATCGTGTACAAAACTGGTAATCGTTTCCGATTTGCTGTCTAAACGATGCAGGCCATCATTTAAAGTGCTAATCCAGAAAACACCTGGGTTTAGTTGTGATTCACAACTTCTTTGTATTCCTTTTAACACAGGATACTTCTTAAATTTCCGGGCATAATTATCCATTTTATAAAGTCCTCCGCTCCTTTGATAACCTAACCACAATTGACCTTGGCGATCTTCGAATAATGTCGTTGGTACTTTTCTCATTTTTGAGAGATCATAATTGCTCAACTTACCCTTAAGAGGATCAAAATGATTTAAACCTACGCCAGTAATATGGTACACCGTTGCATCTACGGTTTGTGTCATAATAGGATCATTTGTATTTAAGCCCATGTCAACTGAACCCACCCAAAAGTCACCATTCTGGTTCTGATGGAGAATATTGACTACCCAGGAATGCGCATCATTTTTTACGGTCGGAGCAGGAGCTTGTAAATAGTCAGGCTGAAGAGGGTCCGGCAAAATTCGGGTAAATTCGCCTTTTTTGGCATTATATAGATGTAGTCCATTCTGCACGGTTCCCACCCAAATTTGACCATCTTGGTCTTCTAAAAGGGAGCTTACCCGATTGTCCGTTAAACTATTGAAATTATTTGGCACATTTAGAAATCGTTGGGCGACGCCAGTAGTCGGGTTAAACTGAATAAGCCCTCCGGTAGTAACATCATTGTTCCATAACCCAATCCATATATTATTGTGCTGATCGGTTATTAATGTATTAACAAAATCATTAGTAAGTGAATTGGAATCTTCCGGGTCGTTGAGATAAGGAATAAACTGGTCGCTTTCCCTGTTATACTTAAACAATCCTTCGCCCTGTCCTCCAACCCATAGGTTATTATTTTTATCCTCGGTAATTGCATTAATCCGTCCTTTAGCGACTGGAAGGTAGTAATGGGAGAAGCAATCACAATGCCTTTCATAGCGACTTAAATCATTGGTAGTACCAGCCCATAAATCCCCTTGACTATCAACAAATAAGAGTAATATGGGATTAGCTCCTAAATCCAATAATTGATTACCACCAATCGTCGTAGAATCGTCCGCATCATTCCGATAAACTTTTGATTGATAGCCATCATATCTAACCAAACCATTGTTCGTGCCGAACCAAAGATAGCCTTCATGATCTTGTGCAATGGAAAAGAAGGTGTTAAATTCTTCGCTTTTTACCTCCAGGCGTACTTCTTCAAAATCGGAAAAAGTAGCAGATTGGGCAACTATTAGAAAAGGAAGCAATAGGCTCACTAAGCCAACTGAAATCAGTCGCCATAAAGTAGTTTCAAGTAAATGTTGTGATAAATTCATAGAGGCCATTAGATAATTCTTTTCACTTACCTTTTCAAGATAGGAATTCTTGAGGAAGATTATAGGTCTTTTCCTCTTAAGTACTTTCACCGTGCTTATGGCTTTTTCATTTCTTGTACGCCATTCAAAACGAACTCCACAGCTTTAATTAAATATTATCCTATTGCAAAAAGTAACGGAAATATATTCCCACCTGCGATTTGTTTTCGTTAGCTTCAAAAACCAAGATGTTCTTTCGGATTTTTGTGCTAAAATATCAATTCATGCGCTTATTTGACGCGAAACCAGGTTTGTGTTCGATAAAGCCCGGTCCAGTGTTTTCCCCTCACTTTTAATTCCGCTGCTTTCCCTTCTTCAAACCAAATACTACAACCATATTCTTTTCCATTTTCTGGGTCCATAATTGTTCCTTTGCTCCAATAGTCTCCTGTGGACTGAAGCGATTCAAGAATGACCATGCCGAGTACAGGTTTATTCTTTTTGTCTCCGGTGCATTCATCGCAAATAGTACCGGGATCCGATTTTAATAATTTTACTACTTTTCCGAAATACGCACCGTTTTGTTCATAAATTTCAATATGAGACTTGGCTTCTCCACTTTCATCATCAATCGTTTTCCAAACTCCTGAAGGAGATTGAGCGATTAGAATTGAAAATAGGAATAGAAAGAAAAATGTTAAAAGGAAAAAGCGTTTTTTGATCATTTTAGACTTCGTTTTTAAACTATACTATTAAAGGAGTAAATTATCTATCCTATTACAAGGATGTAAAGATTTGTTTTTAAAAACCTTCCAATTCATCTGCCGGATCCCAAAAATGTTTGTCAAAATCCTGAATGACGTTTTCTTTAACTTTTACACCTTCATTTTCCAAAAGAGCCTGCATAAGACCAGGAGCAGGAAAATGATTCCTCCCGGAAAGTTCTCCCTTTCGATTTACAACTCTATGAGCAGGAACATTCTCTCCCGAAAAGCTTTTATTCAATGCCCAGCCTACCATTCTGGCAGAACCCAATGCTAGGTAATTTGCTATAGAGCCATAAGTCGTAATCCTGCCAAAAGGAATCTGTCGGGTAACTTCAAATACTTGTTCGAAATAGTTGTTTTCGCTCATTGCCTGGATTTTGGTTTACAGTTTCCAAAAATAAGTACTTTTGCATCAAAATTAAACTACAAAAGCTCATCAATCTAAATGTTAAAAACACGAATAAAAGCAAGCCAGGTAACAAATTTAACAGATGCGCGCTATTTTGCAGCACGTGGCGTGGAATGGCTTGGATTTAACCTTGACTCCGGAACCGAAAATTTTATACATCCCCAAAATATAAAAGCGATCAAAGAGTGGCTGGAAGGCCCCCAGATTGTAGGTGAATTCGGCATGCAGGATATTAGCGAAATAACTGCGGCCATTGATTTTTTAAATTTGGACGCTATCCAAGTCGGGATGTTTGCAGATACAAGTTCTTCGATGCTTCGTGATATTACGGTCATTAAAGAAATTGTCATTGAAAAAAATCCTGATTATTACAATTTAAGAAGTAATTTAGAAGCTGCTTCGGCAAATGTGGATATCTTTCTTTTAAATTATTCCAAAAATAACCTCTCCTGGGAATCTATTTCAACAAAAATAAATACTCTAAAAGATTTATGTACCCGATTTAAAATAATTTTGAGCATTGATTTTGAGCTCGCTGAATTAACCGAAATTCTGGAAGCGGTATCAATTTATGGCTTAAGTTTAAAAGGTGGTGAAGAAGAGCAAGTTGGTTTTAAATCTTTTGATGAACTTGATGAGATTTTAGACGCTTTGGAAATTGAATAACTCCCTTTCCCCTTTTTAATAAACAACCGTCACCAAACCTTTCATGACTTGAGTATTTGGATTGTAAATCGTGGTGTATTCCGCTAAAAAAGAAAAGACACCCGGGCTCACAAATTGGCCTTTGAATTGGCCATCCCAAGTATCATCCATCTTATCTCCTTCAAAAACAATCTGACCCCATCGATTAAAAATATGAAATGAAATTTCATCAATTCCAATACCTTTAAACTGAAATACATCATTCACGCCGTCATAATTTGGTGTAAAGGCATTTGGTGCAAAAAGGGTGTGTTCTGGTTTTACACACAAGTTCAATTCGTATTCTGACTCGCAATTTCCTTCGTTTTCTATATGAAGGACTATCGTAAAATTACCGGAATCCGGAAAAATATGGCTCAGGTTTTCGCCGAGATTATATGCTTCGGTTGGACTACCGTCGCCAAAATCCCAATATCCATTAATCCCTCCAACACTAAAATCAAGAATCTCGATTTCAGGCTCAAAACTTGAAAGACATTCCACATTCGGAGAAATACTGAAATTTGCCTGAATTGGATCATATCCGGGGAGAGTTATGCTACTTTCAACGCTACAATTGGTTTCGGTGTTGGTAACTTCAACATTGTAAGACACCGGATTACTTTCTATAGTTGGACCAAAAGTCGGCGGTTCGCTATCCCAAACAAATTCATATTCAGCAGGAGGAGATGCATTGATCGTTGCCCATGTTGTATCAACAAAACATACAGTTTCGCCGGTTGTAAAAGAAGTTAAAATTCGTGGATGCACGTAAACAGTAATGCTTGCATTAGCAACCTCCGAACATCCATCTTCAATTGCAACATTATAAGTGGTTGTATTTAAAGGGGTGACAAAATGAGATCTTCCAAAACCAAGTCCGTGATCCCACGTATAAGTGTAATTTCCCGGATTATTCCCTCCGAAACCCTCAACAGAGATCGTAATACTCTCTCCAAAGCATATAGAATCACGATCAAAAGGCAATGAAAAGCTAATCGGTTCCCCGACTTCAACTATAACTTCAGAAGAACTAAAACATGCTCCTTGCCCAAGACTATATTCAACAACATGATTGCCCGGACCTAATTCGCCTGGATTAAACTGGTTTGCAGAAACTCCATCAATCACAAGCTGCCCTCCGGGTGGATTCGCCATTATATTAATGATGGTATCCTTATAACAGTAAAAACTATCCAGGTTTTCAATTGTCGCATCTTCAAAAGGAATCACTGTAACAGTCCCTTCAGCATTGCATCCATCGTAGGATTCAAAATAAACAGGATGCACTCCTTCTCCTGCTACCTGAGGGTCAAAAACGCCTCCTTCGTCATTTGTAATTCCATTTCCACTCCAATAACCTCCGGGTGGGTTTGCGGTTAAAGTCATTGGAGGTTCTTCTATGCACATTGATTCCGAGGTAACAACCGGGTTTAAAAATACTTCAACCGTCATGCTATCAATACAAGTATTTGCATCATAATATAAAACGTGTTGTCCCTCATTAGCAATGTTCGGGTCGAAAGCCCAATTGTTTCCTCCGATATTAAAAACTCCAGGCCCCGACCAAGTTCCTCCCCAAGGTCGACGACCGGTATTGTCTCTATCTAATTCAAAAACATCATCATTTAAACAAAAAGTCAAATTATCAACTTGTATTTCAGTTTGTCTTATAAAAGCACCAATGATATCAGAACAGCCGTTTGCTGTGTATGTTAAAGTATCAATAGATCCATTTGGTAATAAAGACGGATCATACATTCCTGTCAAAGAATCGACGACTCCAAGCCCTTGCCAAACACCCCCAGACGGACTCCAGTTACCTGGAATGGTGAAAGGCATTTCTTCGGGACAGGCTGCAAAACTGTTGCCCGCATTAATTTCTTTTACAAAAATCGTTAGCGAGTCTGAACAACCATTTATATCATAAACCAAAACATTGTTTCCAATATTGGAACTTTCCGGATCAAACATTCCAAAGTCAATATCAACAATTCCTGGCCCTGACCACTCTCCTCCAAAAGGAGTCACAGGTATTTGGATAGGTAATGCCGATTGGCAAATTGAATCTATCACAGGCATGGTGATCGTATCTACATTAATAAATTTACTGCCGGAACAACCATTCGGATGAGTGTAAGTTACTTCAAAACTTCCTGCTATCGCTGTTGGCGTAAACAATCCGTCAGCCTGAATATTTGGCCCTGACCAGGTTCCGCCGGGAGGAATTCCTCCTGAAACATAAAATGGCGCCGATCCCGGACAAGCCGCATCATCTGTTCCTTGATCGAGTTCAATCAATGTAACATTAATCGATGAAGAACACCCTTCTAAATCTGTATATGTAACTACATCTATTTGGCTGGCAACTAGACCTGGGTCATATTCTCCCGTATTTTCATTAATGATCCCTTCTCCAGACCAAATTCCGCCGGGAGGGTTTGCTGTTATAAAAAAAGGAGTGTCAGATTGGCAAACCATTATATCACCTCCGTTTATCACAGGAGCAGGTAAAACTGTAATAGTTATCATATCTTCGGCAGTTGAGCCGTTGGCGTCAGAAACCAATAAAGTATAAACAGTTGTCGCAGTTGGGCAAACCACTGCTGTATCGCTATTCAAATTAACCGGGCTCCAATTGTAGGAATATGTTCCAGCCAAACCACCAGACACAAAAGAGGTAATCAAAGCACAATCACCTTCACAAATGGTATCATTTTCGGTATCTATATCAACAAAAAGTGGACAATCGACAATTGCAAAATTACCCGTTGAAACCAATTCATAAATTTCACCACATTCATCCACTTTATAGGAAATAAAAATTACCTGATAATTGCCACTCACCGCCAAAGGCTCTGTAAAATTTATTATCGCCGAATTGGTCGTTCCGCCTGAACAGGGATTCGGACTGACACTCGCTATTCCCGGTATTTGAGGTCCGACAATACTAAAGGCTGATGCATAAATGGAATCACAGGGAATCTGTTCATCAAAAGTAACGACCATTGAGTTACTTTCACATGGAACATTTGCAATGGGTAAAATATTCGGAGGAAGAGGTTCTTCAACATCTACCCACCATTCTGCATCCCAACCTGTGCAAGCCACATTCGGGTCACTGGTAAAGTTGATTGTTAAACAACCACTATAAGCAGTAATAAGCGGTGGTTCATCCTCTCCCGAGTGTGGTCCAAAAATAATCGTTGACATGGTATCCGGCCCATCATAAATCGTAATAAAATCAAACATCTCTTCCGAACAAAATTCATAGAATTCCATAATAATCGGCTGATTGCCAGGGACACATATCGTAAATGTATAATTTTCATTGTGGTCATAATTTCCGCCGATATCTCCGTTTTCACTATCATATAAAATTCCCTTGCAATCATCAACCGTTTGATTACTCATATAAAATTCAGGTTGCGCCATGCATATTCCTGACAAAAACAGACTAATAATTTGTAAAAATATTCCCCTCATTGGATTTAGGTGCTTGGGTCTCAATCTTCTAAAATTGTTATAATTCCTGTTTCAATTGTATTGCTTTGATTACCTTCTCTATCGATTACATAAATCGACAAAACCATCTTTTCCTCCGTTCCATTTCCCAATAAAAAGGTAGGAGACAATTTTATATTCAGTGTTCCATTAATTGATATTTGTGAGCCTACTGGTGCGAGTGGACCTAAATAATATTCATCTGCTTTTTCAAGACGGCTATCTTTTACAAAAATGGAATTTACGTCAGGGTCTGGGTTTCCCAAATCTCCATCTCCATCTTCATATAAAATAGTTACAGAAATTGAATCTGAAAACTGGATTACTGTTTCCTTTGAAACTTCCAACAATTCAATCCTGGGTGTGAGGTCATAAAAAGGATCGTTCGATACTTTTGTACATCCCAAAACAAATATTGCTGTAAAAAAAAGAAACCGTAAATATGTATTGAATCTGTTCATTTTCTATTCGATGATCGTAAATGAAAAATAATCTTTTATATAATATGCTCCTCCGTCTGAAGGGATTTCCGTTACCGGATTTGCAGCATCTTTTACATAAACCCGGAAATAAACTTTCTCATGAAGTGCAGCATAATCATGTGGATTGATCGTGATTTTGTGGTAATAATTAATCTGGCCTCCGTAATATCCTTCATGCACAACAGGAGTGCTCAAAACCTGAAGATTCTGTTCTGTAATTCCTTCAAATCCATCTTGATCCTGTGAAAACCGAATTTTATTATTGCTAAAATTATTCGAAGCAGTATCATCATCAGAAAAGGCAAAATATAGCTCTAAAGTAGTCTGAGAAAGCGGAACACGCAAAGCTCCTTGTCCACCATCTTCACGACCGTTCCAGGTTGTTCCTTTTCCGATCACGCCTTGCATTTGAGGTAATCCATTTGCAATCGTTGGGCTATTTCCTAATATATCTTTTGCGCCACCAGCAATCCAGTCTTTTACATTTTGGATGTATTCATCAGATTTATTAGGCCAGTCCGAATCCGGCTCAATTGCCAATGGCATCATTCCTGAATTTCCATCAATGTCGTAGGTTAACCTGGCAATAATTTGTGATTGATTTACATTTCCAGGAACAACACGATATTCAAAAGATCCCTGTGGATCATTTTTAATGATTGGTTGAAAAACCAAAGTATTATATGTGCTCTCAATTGTTCTAAAATCTGGTTCGAAGTTACCATCATGGCAACCTGAATTTGCGCATGTTTTTCCAAAGATATTGGCATGCAACCCTTCAATTGAAATAGGGTTCAGCTCTTCACCAAGAACAGTGTTGTCTTCTGGTAGCTCTTGAGCATCGTATGGATTCACATGTTCTTTTTGGCATGAAATAATTATAAAAACGAAAAAAAGAGCAGCTATTATTTGTTTTGAAATCATCTTCTAATTCTTTCTTAAATTCTATCA
This sequence comes from Saprospiraceae bacterium, assembly GCA_965220465.1. Taxonomy (GTDB): domain Bacteria; phylum Bacteroidota; class Bacteroidia; order Chitinophagales; family Saprospiraceae; genus JAHDHW01. The sequence continues at coordinate 334,315 of CBDCPZ010000022.1, forward strand.
AATAAAGACATCGCATTGGATTGCAAAAGCCCTTTGGAATAGACTTCATTTTTGATTCCAAATATATCCGCAATAGTCGGGACAATATCAGCAGCATCGCCAATCGGGTTGTTTTCATCTCCAACAATTAGGTTGGGTTGAACACCAGGGCCAACCATTTGCGTAAAAATCCTCCTCGAATTGGCATCAGAGTCATGATCAAATGCAAACCAATCATTTTCGTCGGTTATGGCGTTGGATTCATAATTTCGGCCATGTTCGGGCATGATAATCATCACAGTATCATTGGCCATTTCTGGTACTTGCTCTTGAATAAATTTCCACAAGTGCCCAACTGCGTGATCACCACGATGCAATGATTGTAAGTAACCTGTATAACTTGAATGGCAACTATCTACACTGCTCATATTTACAACAAGCATTTTTGGTTTAAACCATTTGAGTACTTCGGTTGCATATCCGATAGTAGAAAGATCTCCATTATCTGTTACTGGTGGAAAAGCAATTTGGCCATTATCTAATTGTTCAAAGGTGTTTTCAATAAATTGTTTGATGTTATATTTTTCTTCTTCTGTATTGTATAAATGTGGTATTTCACGACCGTTTGACAAATATGAATGGTTTAAAAATTCTCTCATTTCTACAATTCTACTCACTTCTTCATCTGGATGGAAATTTCGAAAACCCTTTAAATGATCTTGGCCTTGCTGACCGAATGTAACATTTGGAGCAAAAAAGTTTGCACCATATTTTCTACCATAATCCGGATGGGCGCTATAATTGAGTAGGGGAGTGGAATTGCCAATTCCGTTTCCGATAAACCAAGTATCCGTTGCATCGAAGCCAGCATGTCTTCTCAGGTATTCGAAAATCGTGGGGTGCTTCGGCCTCGCTTGTAAGCCTTGCGTCACGCCATAATATCCAGATACCCCTGTGCTTAATCCTCCAAAATGACCCGTTCCTCCTTTTGAATATCGAACTTCTTTGAATAATGTTCCCTGCTCTTCTAATGTCGTGTTTAAAATCTGGTCAATAGGCTGGCCTCCTGGTTGTCCATCTTGGCTGGTCACCCCGTAGACAACTTTCAATTCGGGAACATCACCTGTCAACATATTATACATGATATTTCCTTCAATATCTAATCCTTGACTTTCCGCCAAATATCGTTTACCCATTGCTTCTTGTTGACGAACACCTCCTGCAAACATGACAAATACAACATGGTTTGCCATCACAGAACCTGTCGCTGCAAATAATCTTCCGGTAGGCAAAATATAAGGCATACTGATCGTTCCTGCAGTTGCAAGTGAAGCTTTTTTAAGAAAGTCCCTTCTTTTCATCATTCAAATTTTGATAATTAGTAGAAGTATAGTTTTTGGAATGGCCCTCAAATTTTAATAATAATTATATTCGTTAGCCGTAGCAAAAGAAAAATAAACCAATACAGGAGTAACATCGGGATTTGATTCTATATAATTTGTGAAATATGTTTTCTCTGCTTCAGTCGGTAATCGAACATAAAATCGTTTGTAGGTTTCAATTACAAATTTTTCAATATCTGCTCGCATTTCTCCGTTAGTCGGAATCTCTACATCAGGATCTGTAATCATTTTTGCCAACACGGTTTCATATGCAATCTGCTTGTCACCAATCGAAGCGATCAATTCTGAGATATCCACCAAATCATCCGGGCTTAGTGCTTTTTGATAAATATTGGTATATAAAATTGAAATAAACTGGGGTACTGATTTTTCTTTATCCTTTTCTGAATTGTTTGGATTGACCACCACTTCATTGACATCATAAACATACGTTTCCTCTTTGCAGCCGACCATGGCTATCAAAACTATGATGACGCCCAATAAGGCTTGTTGAATTTTTTTCATATCTCTAATTTTTAAAAATTAGCGTATTCATCTGTTTTCATTATTTCGCGCTGGATGATTTTTATATCACGGTGATTAATAAAATCTTCTAACAGTACTGCTGTTTCTTCCGTAGTTGGAGGCCTTGACAATAGTTGCTGAAATGCCCAAATAATCATACCCTCGTACATTTCTCTTGAATTGCTAATGATGTTTACATAATCTGATTTATTTTGGCCAATCTCGCCAAAAATGGTTGCTGAATTGTTATATTCCACCATTTCATATCCTTCCTGAAATTCAGCATTGGTTGGGTATCTCCACATCAAATTATCAAAACTTGCATTCACAAAATTGAAAGTGTTCATATTTATCTGATCATAAACCAAGTTGTAAATCATTCGTGCAAACATCTCATTATATTGGATTAACCCATTTTGTAAATCTGCACGACTTGACAGTACTTGTTGTAAGCGCAAAATATCAGCCGGATCGCTAGTTCCATCTATTTTCTCGTATATTTTCGCATCAGATGCGCCTTCAATACAGCGGATTTTTGCCAGATTATAAAGGTGTTGATGATAACCTCTTGAATAAGAAGTATCTCCTTCAATATAGTCAGTATTGGTTTGGAGTTTGGTGATAAATGCTGCTCGGGTCTCTTTCGAAAGGTTTCCACTTTTTAGGGCCTGAAGCTCTAATTCCATTTCAGTATCAAGAGGTTCTCTTCCGATCAGATCGATGAAAACACGATTGATATAATTTTCAATTTTTATTGCAGGAACATTATTAATGATTGGCGCATCATTGTCGGGAACAATGATTGTTTCTTTTTTACAGGAAAATGTACTTAATAATATTACAATCCCAAAACTGAATTTTGTGGCATGTATAAATGCACTCATAGCGGTGTATTATTTCAGATTAATTACTGAAAATTAATAAAAAAGTGTCTGTTGAATGATGTGTTCAGAAAGGATTATGTACAATCAGGGTTGATAAAAAGTTAATTTTTTTAACTCTTGGGTATCTAACGGCAAGAGATTTTAAAAAATTATATTTTTTGATATTAATTTATTATTTAATAAAAAAACAATTCCCGAAGTGCCTTTATAATGACATTCGGGGTTTGTTTTTCTTTCATTAGTTATATAGAAATCTCTTATCCGAGCAATTGTTTTACAACGCCTGAAATTGCTTTGCCATCAGCTTTTCCTGCTAATTGTTTGCTTGCCATTCCCATGACCTTTCCCATGTCTTTCATTGATGAAGCTCCGGTTTGAGTTATGATTTTTTGAATGATTCCTTTCAACTCAGCTTCGTCCAATTGCTTGGGTAAATATTTTTCAATTACCTCTATTTCTTCGCGTTCTTTTACTGCCAGATCTTCGCGATTTTGTTTTTCGTAAATATCGAGAGAATCTTTTCTTTGTTTGACTAGCTTTTGGAGCAATTTAATTTCCAAGTCACGGTTTAGTTCATTTCCGCTTCCATCGGTTTTTGCCAATAATATGGCTGATTTGATGGCTCTGATCCCACGCAAACCAACCTGATCTTTGGCTTTCATTGCTGTTTTTAAATCGTTATTGATTTTTTCTTCTAAGGTCATTTTTTAGATTCCTTTTTATTAAAAAATAGTTGTAGGTATTATAAGTTCTTCATTTGCAATAAAGTTAAAGTTCATTCATTTTGATTAATCCTTTGCTCAATCCAATTGGTCAGCATTACAAAGTTTTCTATACTTAGCTGCTCCGGACGTTGTTTGAAAAACTCAGCTTCTAACAATGGATCTCCTTTTATATATGTTTTCATGGTATTCCTCAGCATTTTTCTTCGTTGGCTAAAAGCTTGCTTCACAACCTGACGAAACAGCTTTTCATTACAACCCAGATCCTGGTTTTCTTTTCTTGTCAATCTTATAACCGCAGATTGTACTTTTGGCGGAGGATTGAAAAAACTTTTATCTACGTTTAAAAGTAATTCGCCTTCATAAAAAGCCTGAACCAAAACGCTGATCACCCCATAAACTTTACTACCCGGTCCAGATACCACTCTGTCTGCCATTTCTTTTTGAAACATGCCTACCAATTCAGGAACTTGCGATTTATATTCTAACATCTTGAATAAGATCTGTGAAGAAATGTTGTAGGGAAAATTTCCAATTATGGCAAACGATTCATTTTTTAAAAACAAGTTTAAATCTATTTTTAAAAAATCAGCACTTATGATAAAGTCTTTTAGTTGTGGGAAATATTTTTTCAAATACATGACCATGTCTTCATCCGCCTCAACCACTAATAGTTCATAATCTTTTTTCAAAAGATATTTTGTTAACATTCCTTTTCCAGGTCCAATCTCAACTACTTTTTTGTAGGAATCCGTTTTTTGGAGCCCCTCGCTTATTTGTACTGCGATTTCTTCGCTCGTCAAAAAATGCTGTCCGTATGATTTTTTAGCTCTCAATTGTTTTTATTTGGCAGGTGATTTTTAATGCTTCTATAATCGCTCTTTCCGCTGTTTTAATTAATCAAATAATGCTGCGAAAACAACCTGTTTTTTTGGTTTTTTAACGAATTATAATTTATGTATAAATTCCAATATATCAGCCACTTACATTATACATAACTTGTAAAATTTCGAATTCAAGTTATTTATTTATCTTAGCTAAAATTTTGCTCGAAAACCATTACATCTAAAGATACTTAATGAATACCAAAGTTACGGTAAGCAATACATATAAAAGCAAAGATGATCTCATTATTCTTTCTGATTTCAATGATTTTGGTTGGGCCTCTTCTTTATTGAGCGATTCTGAAATAACTTTTTTAAAAGATGCTTCAAAAAAAGAAGTCTCCTGCGTTTTTCTTCCGAGGGGCAATAGTTCAACTATCATTCAATTTTTAAAAGAAAACGGGACGGACTCCATTAGTCGTGAAGATGCCCGAATTGCAGGAAATGAAATCTTATCGCTTCTTTCGCAATACAAAATAAAATCTGTAACACTTATTAATAAAAGATCAATAAACCGAACATTAGATTTTGTTGAAGGAATGGTTTTGGGTAACTATCAGTTTCTGAAATATTTTAGCGACAAAAATGATAAGGCTAATTCTTTACAAGAAATCAAAGTGGAAAGTAGGTCAGCTTCTAAACCTGAAGTAAATCAATTGAGGAATATCCTTGAAGCAACTTGCAAAGCCAGGGATCTTGTCAATGAACCTCATTCCTTTCTTTCTGCAGAGCAATTGAGCAAAGAAATTCAGTCAATTGGTAAAACTTGCGGCTTTTCTGTAACTGTTTTTGATAAAAAGAAAATTGAATCATTAAAAATGGGAGGGATCCTCGCTGTTAATTTAGGCAGTGAAAATCCTCCCCGATTTAACATTCTTGAATGGAAACCAAGCAAAGCAAAAAATAAAAAACCCATCGTTCTTGTGGGAAAAGGGATCGTTTATGATACCGGGGGTTTAAGTTTGAAACCTACCGCTAATTCTATGGACATGATGAAAAGTGATATGGGAGGGGCCGCAACTGTTGTTGGCGCTATGATGGCTATTTCCAATAACAAATTGCCGCTTCATGTCATTGCCTTAATTCCTTCTACCGATAATCGACCAGGCAAAAATGCTTACGCGCCTGGAGACGTGATCACCATGTACAGTGGAAGTACTGTTGAGGTTTTAAATACTGATGCCGAAGGGCGGCTTGTTCTGGCTGACGCATTGCATTATGCAAAAAAATATAAACCAGAATTGGTTGTTGATTTTGCAACATTAACTGGTGCTGCAGCTCGCGCTGTTGGCCGTGAAGCAATTTGTTATATGGGAAATGCTGAAAAAGGCTTGAAGGAAAAGGCTGAAATAAGTGGATTTGACGTTTATGAAAGATTGGTTGAAATGCCTTTATGGAGAGAGTATGGAGATCAGTTAAAATCCAATATTGCTGACTTAAAAAATCTTGGTGGCCCTGATGCGGGAATGATAACCGCGGGTAAGTTTTTGGAGCATTTTACAGATTATCCTTGGCTTCATTTTGATATTGCGGGTTCTGCTTTCCTTAAAAATGCTGACAGTTACCGAACAAAAGAAGGGACTGGTGTTGGAGTGAGGTTAATGTTTGGTTTTTTAAAAAATTATTAAAAGTTCTTTACTCCATTTCGAGATATCGGTTTTAGATTCCATTATCTTTATGATTGTTTCAACTTTTAAGAATATAAATTCAAAACAATCAGTTGTCCTACAGAGGAAACCATTTTTCCTTTTGTTTTCAATAATATATGCAAAATAGAAATTTTCAAAAATGAACAAGATAAGAATAGGAATTAGTATTGGAGATATCAATGGCGTCGGGCTTGAAGTAATTCTAAAAACACTTTCACATCCACAGATTTTAAATCTTTGTACACCAGTTGTTTATGGGTCATCAAAAGTCGTTTCTTATCATAAAAATGTTGTTGGACTTGAATCGTTTCAATTTAATGTCGCTACCTCTGGTGATCGAATCAAAAAAGATAAAATTAATGTTGTCAATTGCTGGACGGATGATGTAAATATCACTTTGGGTAAGCTCTCTGAAAGTAGTGGAAAGTATGCAAAGATATCTTTAGAACAGGCCATAATTGATCTCAAAAATGGATACTTCGATGCCTTGGTCACTGCTCCAATCAATAAAAAAGCAATGAATTTGGCTGGCTTTAAGTTTCTTGGTCATACCGAATATTTGACGAGTGAGTTTGGTGCGAAAGAAAGTCTTATGCTCATGGTTAATAATAATCTTCGCATTGGGCTTGTAACCAATCATTTGGCAATTAAAGATGTTTCCGCCGCTTTAACTAAAGAAATTTTGAGAACTAAACTTCAACTGCTCAATGATTCGCTTAAAATTGATTTTGGTATTGAACGTCCAACGATTGCTGTTTTGGGATTAAACCCCCACGCCAGTGATGATAGTATTATTGGAGATGAAGAGGAAAACATAATCCGGCCTACTATTATTGAAGCTAAGAAAAAAGGAATCCTTGCTATGGGCCCTTATCCTGCTGATGGTTTTTTTGGTTCTATGCAGTATTCCAAATTTGACGGAATCCTTGCCATGTATCACGATCAAGGTCTTATCCCTTTTAAATCGCTTTCGTTTGGTTCTGGAGTAAATTTTACCGCAGGATTGGATATTGTCAGAACTTCGCCTGATCATGGCACTGCCTATGAAATTGCTGGAAACAATGTGGCTGACCCCTCCTCCTTTCGTCAAGCTTTATTCCTTGCTCTTGACATTGCTAAAAACAGGAATTTGTATAAAGATTTAACTTCAAACCCTTTAGTTCGTAATGAACAGCCCGTTGATGAAACTGAAGTTTCAAAAGATTAGAAAAAGACGAGAACCTGATTTAGTTCTCGCCTTTTTTTAAATACCTTTTATCTCAAAGCTAAATTTTCTGATCGTGGTTTTCTGGTTAAATGATATGACTGTTTGGTGCTCGCAAATGCAGCTGGGATAATTGATTCTTTATTAATTGTATTTTGTACATTGTTCCTTGTTTCCTGTATTGGTTCCGTTTTATAATCATTGAATATTTCTTCTTTGTACTCATCCTTGTCACTTCTTCCCGGAATGGTTTCTTCTATAGCTTCCCCTTCATTTGGAATAAATTGTAGGGTTTGATGATCGACATAATTTATCGTCTCTACCTCTTCAATCCTTCTTGTGTAGTCGTCCGGTATCATTATAGCCTTTGGAATATCCATTGCTGATAATTGCTCCACATCGTTATTTTCATTTCTTATAATTAAGTCGGTGATATCTTTTTGAGGAGTTGTAGGTGTTGGTATATAAGCCATTTCTCTTTGATCCATTTGCAAATCAAATCTATGCAATTTATACTTTTCAATTGTACTGATTAATTTGTTTGCATATTCTTTATCAGTAGCATAACCACATTTCTTCAAGCCTTTCGCCCAACGCATATAGTCCGTATTGCTATAATTAAATAACACCTGATAATGGGCCGTTGTCATTAGAAAATCAGTGTGGTCGATATATGATTTTTCTGGATTTTCATATGCTCGAAAGCAGGACTTTATTAAGTTTCCTTGCTCATCATAATCATCATCTTTGAAATAAAACGAAGAGCCAGTCCAATAATCTTTACATTTTATTCCAAAATGGTTATTTGAATTTAATGCGAGCTCTCCTCTGCCCCATGCTGATTCGTGAATTCCCTGCGCCAGTGTTATGCTTGCTGGAATTCCGCTTCGCATCATTTCCTGGATCGCGATATTTTTGTAAGTATTGATATAAAGATCAACATAGTCTTTCGCAATCAATGTGTTAGAGTTAAAAGTAAGTAAAAATAGGGCTACATAGTGCAATTGTTTTCTCATAATAAAATGGCAATTTTTTGTGATAAAATCACCAATAAACCATTATCAATCTTCAATGATATCTTTTATTTACGGATGCTCGTGCATACCATACCACCTTGTTTGATTGATGTAAGTACATTGGTATTAGTTTTCAATAATTTGCCAATGACTTACTAAAAAGAGGTCTTCTCATAGTTGTCTCATAGTAAGTTGATCGGCATCAATCAAAACAAATATAGAAATTAATTAAATATATAGTCAAGTCGTTTCTGCTGTTTACATCTACTTTCTTTTATATACTGTGACAGGTCTTTTTTATATGGTGATTTTTTATCATTTATTTGTCAAGTCAAATTACTTGTTGATTATTTATAATGTGTTGTAATTTGTTTTTCAGTATGATAATAATTATTATTGCAAATGTTTTAAACATATATTTATATTAAGTTTGTAATCTGTTTTAGTGGGTGAGCAATATTATTCTTTATGCTTTTTCATAAAGAATATTTGTTAGTTAAACATCACCAAAACATTTACATTATTTATAATTTATATAAAAACATAATATAAACAATGCTTTTAGCATCAACAAATTATTGATTTCTGTTATTTGTAATCTCTAAATTTCGACCTGTGGATTAATGCCCAGTGAATAAATCACATGTAACAAAAAAAATATCTATTCTTGGGGTTATATCCTTTTTTTATTGGATTTTTTTTATTGGGAAAAAACATAAAACTGGCAAACAATTTGATGACACATTAAAACAAAAACACATTTGTTTGTTTTGTCATGTGTTTCTTTGTTGCCTATTTTTCCTATTTCAAAAAAGTTTATCATGAACTTATCCAAGTATTCCCTTTCTATAATATGCATCTTTATTATTTGCTCTTTTTCTACTTATTCACAAACTTCGTATCAAAAATACCCTCAGCTAACTGCTGAGTCCTTTTATAAAAGAGGAGTAGAATATCATAAAAACAATGAATATCATAAAGCAATAAACTATTATTCGGAGGCTCTACTTCTGAATAACAATCATATAAAAGCGCTTTACAATCGTGGTATTGCTTATTATAAAATAGAAAAGTACAACAAAGCATTAATCGACTTTGATGCGCTTATTAAAATTACACCAAATGATGCTCAAGCTTACGAACAGAGAGCTCGTGTACTCTATCTTTTGAATGATGCTGAAGCAGCAATAAAAGATTATAATCTTGCTTTGAGAAATTCCCAAACGAGTATTTTGTTAGTCAATAGGGGAATGGCCTCCAGTATGCTTAAAGATTATCAAAAAGCCATGGCTGATTTTGATGCCGCACTGGAAAAAGATCCTCACGATTATGAGGCATATATCAACAAAGGTGATGTATATTTTGCTTTAGGCGATTATCACAATGCAATTCAGTTTTATACTGAGGCGATACAAATTGTTCCTGATGACGAACGAATTTATAATAATAGAGCCAATGCATATTTAAAACTTGATAAGATGGAACTGGCTTTGAATGACTTTAATACCGCTTTGCAAATAATGCCAAATAGTTATACTTATGTAAATCGAGGTTTTTTCTGGCTGGATCAAAGCGATTCCGAAAAAGCGCTTTCTGATTTTTTGGAATCATCGAGGCTTGATTTTAAAAACGCTACGGCATATTATGGCATTGGCATGATAAAACATCAAAGAACTGAATATACAAGTGCCTTAGAAAATTTTAATAAAGCCATTCAAATAGATCCTAAAAATGAAATGTACTTAAATTACAGAGGCTTGGTTTTCCATTTTCAAGGGCTTTTTGAAGATGCTATATTCGATTTTGATCAAGCGATAATAATTAATCCTGAATTTTCAGAGGCTTATTATAACCGTGGGCAATCCTATTATCTTTTGGGAAATAAAAAGAGCGCATTGGAAGATTGGCAAAAAGCATTGAAAATAGATCCCAAAAATATTGCTGCAAAAAAAGGAGTTAACTCCCTCCAAATGAATTCTTATAATATACCAAATGAAGAATTTACCGCAAAGGGTGTGGCAATTGTCCAAGAAAAAAAATTATCTGAAAATGAAGAATTTAATTTTGTTGAAGAGGGAGTAAAAATTGATGCCTCCTTTTTACAAGAAACGACTGCATTCAAATCATTTGCTGCAGAAGAAACCGATTTTCCTGATCATGCTTTTGAAACCAATACTTTTATTCCTAAAGAAATTCCACAAAAAAAAGCATCTCATCCTAATGAAAACATAATACCTTCTTCTGTGACCTTGGATACAAATGAGGACGGCTTTGATGTGCAGGATGAAAACTTTTATCTTGACCGCGCTAAATCACAAGCAGAAACGGGGTTGTACCATGAAGCAATTTTTAGCTTTAACAAGGCCTTAGAATTAAATAATATAAACCCAATTACTTTTCTTGAGCGTGGCAAAGCTCATTGCAGTATACAAAACTATCCGGAAGCCATTGCAGATTTTTCAAAAGCCGTGGCTCTTAACCCTGGGTTGACTCCTGCTTTTTACAACAGAGCAAATGTTTATTTCGATTTACAGGATTTTAAAAATGCATCTCGTGATTATTCAATTGTGATCAACCATAGTCCAAAATTTTCTGAGGCCTATTGCCAAAGAGGAATTTGTTTTAAAAATAGAAAACAAAATAAAAAAGCACTTAAAGATTTCAATCAAAGCTATCTTTTAGACCCAAACAATACCAAGGCTTTAAATAATCTGGCTTCGCTTAAATTTATATCTGGCAATATTTTTGAATCGCTTGAGGATTATACTTTGGCAATTGAAAAATCTCCTTCGGAAAGTACATTATATGCCAATAGAGCCAAAGCATACAAGGGTTTAAAAATGTACCAAGAAGCCTTGAAAGATTGTGAAAAAGCAATCGGTCTAGACCAAAAGAATGAAGCGTTGTATTTTATGTGTGGTCTTTTGAAATGTGATTTGAAAGACTTTTCTGGTTCGATTGATGATTTTACTTTTGCTATTGATAATAGCCCAATTGAAAACGTTGAATACTTTTTCCGCAGAGCACTTAGTTTTCACCATTTAGGCCAAACTAAAAATGCGTTGGAAGATTACAACAAAACAGTCTTGCTCAATCCTGACAATGCAGAAGCTTACTATAACCGTGGGATGATCAAAAGAATAATGGGTGATACAATTGGTTTTAATGAGGATATTAAGAAAGCACACGCCTTAGGCCTCGAAAATGTAGATGATGTGTTAACAACCAATTTGACAAAAAGAACAACAAAGCAATATTGAAAAGAAAGGTATTTATAGTTTTCTGGCATTCAAAAATTTAACTTGAAATTATTCAAAAAATAATTATTTTTGCAGCATCGTGTTAAAAAGATAACCCCTTTCGGTAGTTATTTCAGGGTGTTTGACTGTAAAATCATAAGAACTTATTTTAGACAAACATAAATTATAAAATCATGAGTGAGAAAGCGATTAAAACTCGTTATGGTGACAAAGAATTGAAAGAGTTTGAGCAAATAATTGACAAAAAACTTGAAAAGGCTGCAAAAGAGCTTAGCTTTTATTTGAAACAGCTGACAGCAATGGCTGACAATCCTGACGCGAAAGTTAGAGGACTTGATGATGGAATTGGCACTGCTGAAAACGAACGATTATCTATATTAGCCGCTCGAGTAAGAAAGCACATGCAGCATCTTGAAAATGCTAAAATCCGTATTAAAAACCACGTTTACGGCATTTGTAGAGTTACTGGAAAGTTAATATCAAAAGAACGTTTACGTGCTGTTCCTCATGCTACTTTAAGTATTGAAGCCAAGCAACAAAAATTTAGCGATTAGAATATCAACTTAAGATATAGTCCTAAAAAGCGATTATACCATTCTATGAATAAGTATAATCGCTTTTTTATTATGGTGACTCAAAAGATATTTTATTGATTTCCTCTTTTATTGGTCATCTTTTTTCTTTTTTGCTTCTTCAATTTTGGTATTTTTACGGTTTCTTTTTAAACCTGTTGGTATTTAATTCGTTAAATATCTCAGTTCATGGGTTAACTACTCACAACCAAACATCTTGTTTATACATCTTTTCAATATCTAAAATATTGAAGTAACTAACAATAGCTTTGAATAAATCTCTTAAAGTATTTCTTGTTGTATTGCTCGTTTTGATAATTGATCAAGGCTTAAAAATTTGGATTAAAACACATTTTTATTACAGTCAGGAAATCGCAATATTTGGCTTGGATTGGGCAAAGTTGCATTTTGTCGAAAATAATGGAATGGCCTTTGGCCTTTCTCTTGGCGGTTTTTATGGAAAACTTGCATTAAGTTTATTTAGAATTACAGCAGTTTTTGTGCTTTCTTATTACATAAGCTTATTGATTAAGGCAGAAGCAAAAATGGGTTTATTGATAAGTTTTGCGCTTATCCTTGCTGGCGCTATTGGAAATATTATAGATAGTGCTTTTTACGGATTAATCTTTTCAGAGTCATATCACGGGCATACAGCAGTTTTATTTCCCGAAGGGGGAGGGTATGCTGGATTCTTACACGGAAAAGTTGTAGACATGTTATATTTCCCTTTATTTGAAGGCCAGGTTCCAGAATGGTTCCCTTTCTGGGGAGGAAGCCAATTTTTGTTTTTTCGCCCTGTTTTCAACATAGCAGATATGGCTATTACTACGGGTGTTTTGAGCATCATCTTATTTCATCGTAGCTTTTTCAGTTCGCAGGAGAAAAAGGAAGATGATGATAAAACAATAAATGAAAAACCATCAGAGCTAACTGATCAAAGTTCAGAGCAAATAGAACCCCAACAGGATATTTCAAAAAACGAATTACCAACTCCATAAGGACGCTACACCTGTTTTTTGGAAAACATCCACTTCTTTAAAAATAAAATGCGATGCATAAACCTAATTATGCATCGCATTTTATTTTTAGAAAGAACTAAAGTAACTTGTTATTTCTACAATTAATCAACCTCAAAAAATGAATCTACCGATTTTAAAACATTGGCAACTTTAGAATAGTCTATACTATAATGAATAAATTTCCCTTCCCGGCTAGTTATTACTATTCCTGCAAGTCTTAAAATTCTAAGATGTTGTGATGTTATAGATTGCTCAAGTTTAAGTGTGTTATAAATTTTATTTACGTTAATGGTTTTATGGCCATCGATAAACTCAAGTATCCGCATTCTAAGGGGATGCGCAAGCGCTCTGAGTATCTCTGACGAGATTTGAAGCTTCTCGTTGTTAATTGTAACTTTAGCCTTTCTCATAGATACGGTTTTGATTAAAGAATTGATTTTTATTTACATAGCAAATATGCGATTTTTATTTATTTTTACAAAAGATACAATAAAAAAATGCTGTGAATCCGTTGATTCACAGCATTTTTTGTAAAATGAGGTATAAAATTGACGTATAATTAGTATTCTAATCTATTGGAACACGCACATTATTTGATTTTATTAGTTAAAATACTATGTTTAACAGATTATGCCGCCAACTCTTCTACTAGTCTCGATATTTGGGACAATCTCTCGTTGTCAAGTGCGTAATAAATAAATTTGCCTTGACGCTCTGTCGCAACAACACCTGCCCTTCTTAAAATTGCTAGATGCTGAGATGCTACGGATTGTTCTAATCTTAGTTTGATGTAGATGTCGGTAACCGTCATTTTTTCGTTTTCTTCCAGTAAATCGATAACACTTTGACGTAATTTGTGATTAACAGCTCTTAATACTAATACTGCTTTTCGTAACTCAGAATAGTCAAGTTGTATGTCTTTTTTCCCCTTCTTCAAAACAACGGTTTCGTTTTTTTGCTTTCTCATATTGATGTTTTTTATAATTAAATAATACTGCTCAAAGGGAGCCAAAAACTATACCAAAGTAAAACATTAAAATATCTTCTAAGGTATAATTCTATTGATTACTAGCCAAAAATAAAAATTTTATTTCAATAATCATAAAATTTCACAATACGTATATTTTTATAATGTTTTACGGGGAATTGTTATGTTGGGAGGCTTGAAATATAAAGGAGAAAAATAAGCTGTATTACTAAAATCTTTTTTTTGAAAAGCTTGAAAGGAAAACGGAACAAGGTGGGCTGCAGAGCATACTTCAGCACTAAAAATTGCATGCTGAGATTTGATCACTTTTTGGCATTTCGAAGCACCGTTGCCACTAAAAATAATTATATGCCCTTTGGCAAAATACTTTTGAAAGGCATGCTCGTCAATTATTTTTGCTTGGGTATCTTCGACGACATTCATGTCTGTATCAAACAAGGAGGTGTATACTTCCATCCGACGCGCATCAATCATTGGTGCATAAAGGGTTTCTTGTTTGTTTTTCCTCGATGAAGCCTGCGCGATAGATTGTAATGTATCAATTGCAAGTAGCGGCTTATCTAATGCATAACAAATGCCTTTTGCGGTGCTGGCACCTACCCTAAGCGACGTATATGATCCTGGGCCTTTACTTACAGCCACAGCATCCATTTGGTTGAGTGACATTTCGGTTTCCGCACAACAGCGTTCGATCAATATTGTTATTTTAGACGTGTGTGAGTATTCCTTCTCAGCTTCTTTGATTATTAATATTTCATCATTTTTGCTAATACAAACCGAACAAACATCTGTTGCTGTTTCTATGTTGAGAATTAATGACATCTTCTTTTTTGTATAATATAGAAAAACAAAAAGCGGCTTAAATTTAAACTATTTAAGCCGCTTTTTGTAAGTCTACCAGATAACTTATTGCTTCGCCAGCAAATTTTCATACTTGCTTGACTCGTTGATAATAGAAATCGCTTCTTTGATTTCTTGGTCATTTTTTAAACCAACCTGAATTTTTCCTTTCTGATAATAATAACGGCTGGCAATTTCTTTTTCAATTATATCTATTATCGCCTCTTTGTGTTTTTGTAAATCATTCTTCTTTTCGGCTTCAACTTTGTTTTCAATATCTTTTATGTCATCTTGAATTGAAGAAAGCATGTTTTCTTTTTCGGCCTGCTTTTTCAATTCATCCAATAATTTCTCACTCTCTGTTTCATATTCAAATCCTTCGTTAGCAACAAATTGAAGGAATTCATCATACTTTGTGAACTCAAAATCTGCTATTTCAGGCATGTTTTCATTTTCGAGACAATATTGAGTCACATAATTAAAAACTAAATTCTTGCGCCAAAGATCTACAATGATTTTAACATTAGAAGGGTGATCAATAAAAATGTCTGGTTTAACACCTCCTCCGTCTTGAACTAGTCTACCGTTTTTCGTTTTATAACTGGTGCGCAGTGAATCTGGAATATCAATTGGTTCCCCATCTTCATAACTCACTCCCTGAATACACCTTCCACTAGGAATATAATATTTGGCCGTTGTCATTTTCACTTTTGAATTATATCCAACATCCCTAGTGTTTTGCACCAAGCCTTTACCATAAGATCGTTGACCGATCAAAACACCTCGATCAAGGTCCTGAATAACTCCTGATACGATTTCTGATGCGGAAGCTGAACCTTTATCTATCAACAAAATTAAAGGTATTTCTTCATCAATAGGCCGGTTTAAGGTTTTAAAACTTCGATCCCAATCAGCAACTTTTCCTTTTGTGGTTACTACCAATTCTCCTTTTGGAATAAATACGTTTGAAACATTTACCGCTTCAGTCAACAAACCTCCTCCATTTCCGCGAAGATCGAAAATAATTCCTTTTAGGTTCGGATTTTCTTCCTTCAATTTTTTTAATGCATCACCTACATTTTTACCTGCATTTCTGGTAAATGTCGATAGAGAAATATATCCAATATCGTCGTTGACCATGCCAGAATAAGGAACATTTGGTACAACAACTTCATCACGAACGAGTGTTATTTTTAAATCTTTACTTTCACCAGGTCTTTTTATAGTAAGTATAACTTCAGTACCAGGAAAGCCCTTTAAGATTGCACTTACATCATCCGTGCTTTTTCCTTTTGTAGATTTGCCATCTATTTCTAAAACAACATCACCGGCTTTTAAACCCGCTTTTTGAGCCGGACAATTATCATACGGCTCTGTGATTGTTACAAAATCATCAATCTTTCTAATCATCGCTCCGATGCCATTATATTTGCCATCCGTTATATACCTAAACCCTTCGATTTCAGATTCAGAAATATAGTTGGTATATGGGTCCAGCGATTCCAGCATAGCATCAACGCCTGTTCTCATCAATTTTGCCGGATCAAGGTCGTCGACGTAGTAGGTGTTAATTTCTTTATAAAGGTTGGTGTAAATTTCTATGTTTTTAGAAATCTCAAAGTATTTGTTATGGTCAGAACTGATTGTAGCAATTCCTAAAAAGCCTACCATCGCAATGGCAACTACTTTTAATGACCGTTTTGTATTATTCATAATTAGAAGCTTTAGAATTTAAACGCTGTCCATAAATGTCTCTTTTCCTTCAACGATATTTTTCTTAAGAAATGTTTTCAAAGTAACGTTTAATCATAAAACTTTCAAAACAAACATTGCTTTTAAGTTTTTCTTAATGATTATAACGTCGAGATAAGCTGCATAGAAGCGAAGCTTATCAACACGATCTTAATTAAATAACGCTAAAAATGAAAAGGGGTTTTAAAAATCCGGGGAGAATAATAAACGGGGAATACTTTCATTGTAAACAAAAAACAGTGCCAGAATAATTTTCTCATTATTTCTTTAAAAAATTTATGGTTGTTCCCAGCAACTGTTCTGGCTGATCAGCATGTACCCAATGTCCGGCATTTTCTATCGTTTGAAATTGTGCATTCGGAAATATATTTTTTATAGAATGAACTTCTTCTTTACTGATATATTTTGATGCTCCGCCACGTATAAATAGGGTTTCTCCTTCAAAAGGATCAACTACATCAACTTCAGCTAATATTTCATTGTATTGATCATGGATCACAGGAAGATTCATTTTCCAATGATATTCTCCTGTTTTGTCCCTGTTTAGGTTTTTTAATAGAAATTGCCTCACTCCAAATTCTGGAATTTTTATCCTCAAAATATCATCGGCTTCTTTACGCGTTTTGATTTTTTGTACTTCTAAAGAAAGCAACGCCTTAAAAATTAAATCATGCCCGCCATTGTTTTTAAACGGCCCAATGTCAACAACGACCAACTTTTCAACCATTTCCGGAAATTCCACAGCAAATTGCATCGCCGTTTTTCCTCCCATCGAATGACCTAAAATAAATGCCTTATGAATCCACTGCTGCTCCATAAATTCCCTAAGGTCCTCAGCCATGATCTTATAATTCATTTCAGGACTATGAGGAGAACGGCCATGGTTTCTTTGGTCAACAGTAAATACCAAATAATCCTCAGCTAGTTTTTTAGCAATGGATTGCCAGTTATCCAAGGTTCCAAAAAGGCCGTGTAAAATGATTATCGGCTCTCCTTGTCCTATCGTTTTAAAATTAAGATCCATTTTTGTTTGCCTTTTTAAAAGTCTTTGCGAATATATTAACATTTTCACAAACCAATAGTTACTCGTATTGGAGCTTTATTTGTAGAAAAAAATACATCTGTTTAAAAATACTTGCTTTTTTTATTCAACTTTGCTTTTCGAAAAAGAGAGTTTGTATTTTGTGCTTTGAAAAATATTTTAAATGAAACCCTTTGCGGTATTACTACTTTTATTTATTTCGCTTTCACTTCTTGGCCAGAAAAGTATAAGCCAGCTGGAAAAAGAACTTGATTCGGCTTCTTCTTCAAAAGAAAAGATGATCGCAAATTATAACCTTGCCGAAGCTCACCTCAACAGAGACGCAGATAAAGCTGTGGATTATTCCGGAAAAGCTTTTAATTATGCAATCAACCTAAATAATTATGGCATGGCTGCCGGATCAGCATACTTAAAAGCGATAGCCAACTTAAAAAACAGAGACGAAAAAAATGCAGAAGTTTGGCTCAAAACCGCGCTTAGATACGCCAAACAAGCTAAAGACTCAGATCTTATAATAAAAAGTGTGGATCAGCGAAGCAAGCTCGCGGTCAAAAAGAGAAATTACAGGAAGGCTTATGAAATTAATCAAGAAGCCTTCGAATATTTCAGTAACGGTGGTGTGAGTATCAGTGCTCTTGAGCGTAATTACGACAATCAGGAAATTCAATTTAAAAAGGAACAAACCGAGATGGAGAGAGGCAAGCGAGATCTTGAAAAAGAAATTGCTCTATTGAGAAATGAAAAAAATCAACTAAGTAAAGACAAAAGTCAACTTGTTGAAAAACATGATGAATTAGTCCTTGAAAAGGAGGATGTAGAAAAACAGGTTTTTGAAAAAGAAGAGGCACTTGCCAGCGTTTCAGAAGCAAAGGAAAAAGCGGAAAGGCGTGCTCGTCGAAAAGAAAAAGAAGTTCAGGAACTCAACCGAGAATCACTCGAAAAATCTTATTTGCTTCAACAAGCAGATTTAGAACTTGCAAATGCTGCATTGGAGTCGACTCAAAATAAAAACCTTTTGATGGGCCTTTCTTTTGCTTTCCTTTTCATCGTGCTCCTGACCATTCTGTTTTATGCCCGTTTTAAAACAAAAAAGAATGCCAATATCGCGTTGGAAGAAAAAAACAAAATCATTGAAGATGAGCGTCATCGATCTGATGAATTACTTTTAAATATCCTTCCAGCAACTATCGCAGATGAGTTGAAAGAAAATGGTAAAGCCGTTGCCCGTAAATTTGATGATGCAACCGTTTTGATGGCTGATTTTAAAAACTTTACTGCAATCGCTGAGCAATTGACTCCTGAACAGCTCGTACATGAATTGGATTATTGTTTCCGTGGTTTTGATTATATCATTTCGCAGTATGAAGTGGAAAAAATCAAGACGATTGGTGATGCGTACATGTGTGCCTCAGGATTGGTAAATCGCAAAACGATTCCTTTCAAAATTGTAAAGGCCGCCTTAGAAATGCAGGAGTTTTTGGAGGATTATAAAAAAGAAAAACAGAAGAAAGGAGAGCCCTGCTTCGAAGCTCGAATCGGAGTTCATACCGGTCCTGTTGTTGCAGGTGTTGTTGGCGTTAATAAGTTTGCTTATGATATTTGGGGAGAAACGGTCAATATTGCTGCACGAATGGAGGCTAATTGTAAAGAGGGAGAAGTCAACATTTCTAATAGTACTTACCAAATGGTTAAATATAATTTTGAATGTCAATACCGTGGAAAAGTAGCTGCAAAAAACATGGGAGAAATTGACATGTATTATGTAAAAAGAGCCGTTTAACGCTTTTTTGTTTTTTATTGAACAAGTTCTTTTTTATCCGGTTATTACTTTGCGATAATGGTCGTATCTTTATTTTCTTAACCATTCTTCAAAGAAATCATGAGCTTCGAACTTGTTTCCCCTTTCCAGCCAACAGGTGATCAACCACAAGCCATTAGTCAACTGATCGATGGTGTACAATCTGGTGAAAAAGCACAATGTTTATTAGGTGTCACCGGCTCCGGTAAAACGTTTACCATTGCCAATGTTATTAAACAATTGGATCGACCCACTTTAGTGCTGACTCACAATAAAACTTTGACTGCTCAGCTTTACGGGGAATTCAAAGAGTTTTTTCCAAATAATGCGGTTGAGTATTTTGTTTCTTATTACGACTATTATCAACCTGAGGCTTACATTACGGTTTCTGATACTTTTATTGAAAAAGATTTACAGATTAACGAAGAGGTTGACAAATTGCGGTTACGAGCCACATCTTCCTTGCTCTCCGGCCGAAGAGATATTATCATCGTTGCATCGGTTTCCTGCATTTACGGGATGGGAAATCCAGAAGATTATAAATCCGGAATCATCCGAATCTATCGGGGACAAACGCTTCCACGAAACTCTTTTTTATATAGTTTGGTAGAAATCCTGTACTCCAGGACCGAAATTACTTTTGATCGAGCAACTTTTCGGGTGCGTGGAGATACCGTTGACATTAATCTGCCTTACGTTGATTATGGGTATCGCATTACTTTTTTTGGCGATGAAATAGAAGAGATTGAGCGAATTGAAATTGAAAGCGGAAAGCGAATTGAGAGTATGGAAAACGCTGCAATTTTTCCTGCAAACCTTTACATTGCACCGAAAGACAGAATTCACGGAATCATTAGAGAAATTCAAGATGAGATGGTTGCTCAGGAAAATTATTTTTCTGAAGAAGGGCGTCATCTCGAAGCAAAGCGGATAAAGGAACGGGTAAATTTTGACCTTGAAATGATGAAAGAATTAGGTTATTGCACGGGGGTCGAAAACTATTCGCGTTTTTTCGATGGCAGAAAACCCGGAACACGACCTTTCTGTCTGTTGGATTATTTCCCTGATGATTTTTTGATGGTCATTGATGAATCCCATGTTACGCTCCCGCAGGTTCGGGGAATGTGGGGCGGTGATCGTGCTCGTAAATTAAATCTCGTCAATTATGGTTTCCGTTTGCCTTCTGCGATGGATAACCGGCCGCTAAATTTTAGTGAATTTGAATCAATGATCCATCAGGTTGTTTTTGTTAGCGCAACTCCAGCGGATTATGAATTGGAGCAAACTGATGGATTAATTGTCGAACAAATAATCCGCCCAACCGGCTTACTCGACCCACCCATTGAAGTTCGTCCAAGTTTGAACCAAATTGACGATTTACTCGATGAAGTCAATCAAAGAATTGAAGTGGGGGAGCGTGTTTTAATTACAACACTTACAAAACGAATGGCTGAAGAACTGGCAAAATATATGGCTCGTTTGAATGTAAATTGTCGATATATACACTCTGAAGTCGATACGATGGAACGCGTTGAAATTTTGAGAGATCTCCGTTTGGGAGGTTTCGATGTTTTGATTGGAGTCAATCTTTTGAGAGAAGGATTGGATTTACCAGAAGTTTCCCTTGTGGCTATTCTTGATGCCGATAAAGAAGGGTTTTTAAGAAATGCCCGTTCATTGACCCAAACAGCTGGGCGAGCTGCTCGTAATTCAAATGGCCTCGTCATTTTCTACGCAGATAAAATTACCAACTCCATGCGAATGACCATCGAAGAAACGAATCGACGTCGTTCTATTCAAATGGCTTATAATGAAAAACACGATATTACTCCAAAGACCATTATTAAATCAAAAGAAGAAATATTAAGCCAGGGATCAATTTTGGACATCCGTGGTAAAAAACCAAATGCTTATATCGAGTCTGAAGAACCTAGTTTGGCCGCTGACCCAATTGTTAGCTACTTGAATCGAGATCAAATAGAAAAAATGGTTGCGGAAACCGAGCAAAGAATGAAAGCTGCGGCAAAAGATCTCGACTTCATCACTGCTGCCCAATATCGCGACGAGCTTTTCGCTTTGAAAAAGCGTTTGAAAGAAGTTTTTTAGGTTTTTAAAAAAACATACCTTTGTAGCCGCTTTTATATAATTTCGAATAAAATAAATGGCAACACCACGAACAGTAGCATTTTATACTTTGGGTTGTAAACTCAATTATTCAGAAACGTCTTCCATCGGCAGGCTGTTTGAGGATAATGGCTATTCTGAAGTTAAATTTGAACAGGGTGCAGATATTTATGTGGTCAATACCTGCTCGGTGACTGATTTTGCTGATCGGAAATGCCGCCAGATTGTTCGTCGTGCTTTACGCCATACTCCTCATGCTTTTGTTGTGGTCGTAGGATGTTATGCCCAATTGAAGCCAAACGAAATTGCAGCAATCGAAGGTGTGGATTTGGTGCTAGGCGCTGCTGAGAAATTCAAAATTATTGACTACATCAATGACCTTTCCAAGTCTCCGGATAAAGGGTTGGTCTATGCCGGTGAAGTTCGTGAAGCAAAGGATTTTGTCAATTCCTTTTCTTTTGGTGACCGTACCCGTTCATTTTTGAAAGTTCAGGATGGTTGTGATTATAATTGTTCGTTTTGTACCATTCCTTTGGCTAGAGGAAAAAGCAGAAGTGACACGATTGAAAACGCAGTTAAAAACGCGCAAAGGATTGCTGAAGCAGGTGTAAAAGAAATCGTTTTGACAGGAGTCAATCTTGGTGATTTTGGAAACGGCACAGAAGTCATTGAAGGAACAAAACCAAAAAAAGAAGCACTGTTCATCGATCTTATTCGTGAATTGGATAAAGTTGAAGGCATTGCGCGTTTTCGAATTTCTTCCATCGAGCCAAATCTTTGCACTGATGAGGTCATTGAGTTTGTTGCTCAATCAGACCTTTTTGTTCCTCATTTTCATATGCCTTTGCAATCTGGTAATGACAAGCAACTTCGAAAAATGCGTCGTCGATACAAACGAGATTTGTATGCTGATCGGGTGAAAAAAATAAAACATTTAATGCCGCATGCTTGTATCGGAGTGGATATTATCGTTGGTTTTCCGGGAGAAACGGAAGAGGACTTTTTGGAAAGTTATCGTTTTATAAATAACCTAGATGTTTCCTATTTGCACGTTTTTACCTACTCAGAAAGACCAAATACTTTGGCTGATGAAATGGAAGGTGTTGTCCCTGTTGAGGAACGCCGCCGAAGAAATGAAATGCTTCGAATTTTATCAGAAAAGAAGAAACGACATTTTTATAATCAGTTTTTAGGTCGCCGACGGGATGTGCTTTTTGAAATGCATAAAGATCCAACCCTGATGACTGGATTCACGGATAATTACCTTAAAATCGAAACAACCATTGATCCTTCTCTTGTAAACCAAATTGCCACCGTCCAATTGATGAATATCAACGACAATGGCAACCTGGATGTAATTGTGATGGACATTCCTGAGAATGTTTTCGAATACGTCTAACCCTTCACCATGCTTTTCGTTTTTTGGCGATCTTTTGTTACAATTCGATAGTAATAGTTTCCTGCAGGAAGGTCTCTTGCTTCAAAATTTATTTTATGTTCTCCCGCTGAAAACTGTCGTTCTGCCAGTACCCGAAGTTCATTACCCAACACATCATAAACACTGACTCTTGCCCATTCATTTTTTGTTGTAAAAACGATCGTTGTCCAATCTTTGAATGGATTTGGAAAATTATAGCTTTCGATTTCTCCTGCTTCATTTTTCGGATCTTGTGTTGATATCGTGCTGCACAATTGTATGATTGGAATATGTTGAAAATCTTCATAAAGCATGCTTTTCACATCTTCTTCCGACACTTCAAACCAATCCATCAAAACCGATCCATAAACTGAACGGAAATCATATTGCATGGATACGCCTTCTTGATTATCAACCTGATCCGGTATTTCAGGGTTTTCGCCAATTATCGCAGGATTGATACAAGAACCAAAAACGAATAGGGGGGCAGCTGTACCATGATCCGTTCCCAAACTATCGTTCGAGCGAATGCGGCGGCCAAACTCTGAGAAAGTCATTCCGACTACCCGTTCATCTAAACCTAAAAGTTGAAGATCATCTTGGAAAGCAGCAACTGCATCGGAAAGCGTTTTTAATAAATCAGCATGCAATCCGGTGGTTGTGCTATCAGCAATTTGAGCAGCATGGGTATCAAAGCCTCCTAAATTGACCACATAAACCTGCGTTTGCAATCCTCCTGAAATCAACTGGGCAATAATCTTCAACTGCTCGGCCAATCTATTATCATCTGGATACTGAGCCATGTTGTTTCCATTACTTACAGCTGTTTCGATGGAATCTGCATAAGCGTTGGTTTGTTTTATAGATGTCCTCAAAAAATCTAACTCATAACCATAGCAGGTATTCAAATCCAAACTGCCTTCCTCTCCTTCGATGATGGTCGTTAAGTTATTCGGATCAGTTAGCGCCATACTAAAATTGGTGGCTGGCCCTTGACAAGTTTCCGAAACAATTGCACCCAATGTGATAGCAAATGGATCAGGACAATCTTGGCTTGGATATCCTCCAGGAAAATCCGGATGTGATTGATTAAAATAACGACCGAGCCATCCCGTCGTCAAAAATTCGTCTGCTTCTGATCCCGTTGTCCAAATATCGAGAGAGCGGAAATGCGAACGGTTTTGGTTAGGATAGCCGACGCTTTGAACGATATTCATTTTTGCATTATCGTAAAGCGACTTCATTCCTGTCATCACCGGATGCAATCCAATTCCATCTTCTATTTGCAAGACACTATTTTCAGGAATCAAAATATTCTGCCTGGCATTGGCTAAATTAGTATATTGATCAAGAGGGATTAATGTGTTTAATCCGTCGTTTCCACCATTGAGTTGTATCAAAACCAAAACACGATCGGAGTCATTAATGGTAGGTAAAAAAGAAGATTTCGGCAAGGCACCCACTTTCATTCCGCCCAAAAATAGTGGAATACTTACCGCGGATGTTGTTTGTAAAAATTTTCTCCGTTTCATATATTTTTATTTAAAAAAGTTATTCAAATTAAATAATCAGTTTACACTTAACTCAGATGATATTCTGGCATCGTAAGCATTACGTATAAAAGGTTAACCAGTTTGTTTCTTACAGAGTTGGCTACCGCTACATTTCCAGGATCACTGGCGTATTCGGTATATTCAACGTTCCATTCAAAATCGGGCAAACCGGGAATTAGCACCGTTTTCAAAAACAGTTTTTGATTTGCTTCAATATCCTTGCTGAATAGTATTTTTACAAATTCATCAATTACATTATTGACATCATAAGGGTCGTCAATCGAATCTACAAATGCCAATACATCAATGACCGGATTATTACCGGGAATATTGATTCCTGTTGTTAACATAAGTCCTACATATAATGCTCTGTATGGAAGTGTAACGGAGTTTATCCAAATCTGATAATAGGAGGGTGTTTGATAATATGCCGTCCAACCCGCTACACTTGGAGGGTTGTAATATTGCATCTGTAAAACAGTGGGAATCTCATACAAGTTTAACCAGACCCGATATTGTAATTCAAGATCACTTGGAATTTGCACTTCAAACTGATTGATTATAGCAAGCGAAAAATCAATTGGATCTTTGATCATGCAGCCATAATTTTCCGCGTCGTAAAAATGCTCGCTCTTAAGCAAGGCCTCTACAACCGGAGCAATTTCATAATCATTATCAATCAGCATTTGAGCCATTGGAGCAATTACATTTTGCTCAATATCTTCATCGATTTTATAATAAAGAAACCATCGATACAGCTTTCTGCAAATGAATTTTGAAACTTCTTCTTTCTGGAAAATAATATCAATCAAATCAGCGTATTCCTGCTCATTATTGTTATTGATGATAACATCGTCAAATCGATGCGACAGTTGTTTAGGGTCTGTATCATGTCTGTTCGAAATAAATACAGAACCCACTGGAATAAATTCTAAAGTAGTAAACCCAACATCCCTCCAGCCTGTCAACACTTTGGCTATCGCTACAACATCGTCTTCCGTAAAAGTGGTATAATCACCTGGCCCCGCAAGCTCTCCTTTCCCTAGTGTAAATAATTCCATCAACTCACGAGCATAGTTTTCATTGGGAGCTGTTTTGGTGTTTTGGTTTCCATTAAGATAACGAAGCATCGCTGGGTCAATGGTTACCATTTTGACTAAATCTTTAAAATTGCCCAGCGCATTTTCACGCAACAGCGTAATGTATTTGTAAACGAATTTTGGATCATTGATATCTGCAGTGACAAAATGATTATGCCAAAACAAGGTCATTTTTTCTCTTAGTGATATCCCTTGGTTGAGCATCAGGCCCATCGTCCATCCAAGCAATGATCGGGTCCGATATGGGATAAAATTCTCTGTTAGTATGTATGGTGAATCAATCCAGGTTTCTCCAATGGCAACATTTGGATCTTGATCATAGTCATAGTTTACCGGTGGTGGAGGAAGTGGCTGCACTGTTAAAAGTTGAGCGACAACATTATCCATTCCATTTTGTGCCGCATCCTTTATTTGTGTGTAAGTAGGGCCATAAATCGTTCGTCGAAGCAGATGAGCTGCCTGTTCATATTCCCAGGGCCCGTTGTATGGGTCAAGACCCGTTGTGGTGGTTGCTGTTTTTTCAGCTTTTCGGAAAATTTCCGTTTTTAAATCACGCTTTTGAGATTTGTTACCTTTTCCAAAAAAAGTTGAGAGGGTTGTCCTTCTATCCATAATGGAACTTTTTAGTGATTAAAAATTAATTTTAAATCAATAGCTACAAATCTAAACCAATTGAAAAGAGTTCCAAATCAATGATTATATTTTGTAGAATTGATTTCTAAAAATTATTAGATTGACTAAAATATGGTTGGCAATTTCCTAAGAAGATGAGAATTAGACTTTAAATATAAGGAAAGGTTTAATGAAATGTTAATTTATACTCAAAAAAATTATTCGCTTGTTATATAAATAGTGTTTTCAAAAATACTTTTTACTAAAACTTGGATTTCGTTACAACCTGTCTATTTTTGCCTACAACAATCAAAAACTTATGTATCCAGATCTTTCATACATCTTGCATGCACTCATCGGTACACAGCCTGATAATATTTTTTCAATCGTCAAAACATTTGGATTATTTCTTGTTTTTGCCATTCTCGCTGCAGCTTTCATGTTGGCAAAAGAATTAAAACGAAAGGAGGATGAAGGATTGCTTAAGTCTGTAAAAATTAAAGTTATCGAAGGAAAACCGGCTTCTGTAACTGATTTGGCTTTAAACGGGTTGTTTGGTTTTGTCTTGGGTTTTAAGTTTTTCTACATTCTTTCACATGTAGACGAATTTATCCACGATCCGGCAGCTGTAGTATTTTCATTAAAAGGAACCTGGGGTTGGGGAATTCTCCTCGCAATGATCTTTGCAGGTATAAAATATTGGGAAAAGAATAAAAGTAAACTACCCAAACCTGTTGAAAAGGTTGTTGAAGTTCACCCTTATGAACGAATGGGAGACATCACTGTTCTTGCAGCAGTTTCTGGGATTTTAGGTGCAAAGGTTTTCGCATTAGCTGAAGATGTAGGTAAACTTTTTGGAGAGGGTGAAGACAAATTAACCATTAACGACATGATTGATCAGTTCTTTTCGGGAAGCGGTTTGGCTATTTATGGTGGACTGATCGTTGCTTTTTTTGTCGTTACTTTTTATGTGAAGAAAAAAGGAATTCCTCCGATTCACGTGATGGATGCCGTTGCTCCAGCTTTACTAATTGCTTATGGAATTGGGCGATTGGGTTGCCATTTTTCAGGAGATGGTGATTGGGGGATAATTAACTTAGCAGCAAATCCGGGTTGGCTCCCTGACTGGCTGTGGGCTTTTGATTATCCTCATAACGTGATTGACAGTCAACAACATGACCCGGTGACCGGTGAACTTTTGAGGGAGCAATTTTCTCAAATTAAGGATTGTACCTGGCGGTATTGTACCAAACTGACCAATCCGGTTTGGCCAACTTCTGTTTACGAATTTATCATGATGTCAACATTGGGAGGGATTCTTTGGGCCATTCGAAAGAAAGTGAAAATAGCAGGAATGCTATTCTTTATATATTTGATCATGAACGGTTTTGAACGGTTTTGGATAGAAAAAATTCGCGTCAATCCTAAGAATGAAATATTCGGAATTCAAACTACGCAAGCTGAGTTTATTGCTGTTCTTTTTATGTTGATCGGAATAATCGGGTGTGTAGTTTTGTGGCAAAGAAGCAAAAAATCAACTGCCGCTTGACGCGGTATCTTTTAACGCTTTATAAACGACATCAGTAGCAATTTGCCAATTGAATTTTTTCCGTTGCTCTTTTCCATTTTCAATAAGTTGCTTGCTCATATTTTCATCTTTATAAATTTGCTCTAAAGCATTCGAAATAGATGCTACACTTTTTGGGTCAACCAATAATCCTGCATTTCCAACAACTTCTGGCATTGAAGAAACATTTGAAGTAATAATGGGCGTTTCAGAATGCATGGCCTCTAACAGTGGAACTCCAAACCCTTCAAAAAGAGAAACGTAGGTTAATGCAAACGCGGCTCCCATCAAATCCGGCAAATCTTCGTTTTTTATATATCCCAATAAAACAATATCTTTTTTAAAAACAGCTCGTTCGTAAGCATTTTTAATCTCTCCTGTTTGAAATGCAAATCGTCCTCCTAACAGCAATTTAATTGCTGAGCCTGTTTTCTTTTTGAAAGTATCAAAAGCCTGAATAAGCCGATGGACATTCTTTCGCGGGTGGATAGCACCAATGTAAAAAAAGTAATCTTCTCTTTCAGCAAACCGCTCCTTAATTCGATGTTTTTCTTTTATTGAAATTGGTTTAAAATATTCTTTGCAGCCATTACAAGCAACTGAAATTTTTGTTGCTTTTACGTGATAGAATTTACAAATATCTTCTTTGGCATGGTTGGAAACAGTTATTATTCTTTTCGCTTTTTTTAAAAACTTTGGTACAAAGAAATTATAATATTTTCTTGCCATAAACGGGACTTCTTCGGGATGGTGAACATGAGCAATGTCGTGCATTACCAATACGGTTTTCACCTCGTTATTTAAACTTAAATAATTGTCTGGAGAAAGAAATACGTCCGGCTTGTGTTTTTTTATTGCTCTCGAAAGCGACGATTCAAACCACCAATACCATAATATTGGATGCCTTGCAGGAGGGAACAGAATTTCTGTTTTTACATTTTTTCCAAATACAAATTCGTCACTAAAAGGACGATCAAAAAAGAAAATAAATTCATCTTCGGGATGTTGCTCAACCAGGCGCTTTACAACTTCAAAAGTAAACCAGCCAATGCCTTCCAGTCTGTCTTTTATTAAAAAACGCGTGTTAATTGCAATTTTCACTAAGCACTATTCTATTTCATTAAAAAAATAGGAAACTGTAATTTCATTTATTTTTGTGAGATTCTGAAATCAAAAAAGTAATTTTAGCCTACTAATTTTTTTATACCCAATGGTTCAAAAATGATCAAAACAGATATTCTTATTATTGGTTCTGGGATTGGTGGATTGACTTTCGCTTTGAAAGCTGCGAAAAAACGACCTGATTTAAAGCTAACCGTTTTAACAAAAACAGTAAAAAATGAAAGCAATACCAGATATGCACAAGGTGGAGTTGCTGCAGTTTGGGATTTTGAGATTGATTCTTTTAAAAAACATTTAGAAGATACTTTAGATGCTGGGGATGGATTGTGTGACGAAGAGATTGTAAAAATCGTTGTGGAAGAAGGCCCGATAAGAGTACAGGAAATTATTGATTGGGGTGCCAGGTTTGATAAAGGCCACAACTCCAATGAATATGATTTGGGTAGGGAAGGAGGGCATTCTGAAAATCGCATTTTACATTATAAAGATCTGACCGGCTGGGAAATTCAAAAAACACTGAGTGAACAGGCGAAAAACTATTCTAACATTGAAATCCATGAACATTTCTTTGCTTTAGATTTGATTACGCAGCACCAATTGGGTTACATGGTCACAAGGGTAACTCCAGATATTGAATGTTACGGAGCTTATGTTTTAAACAAAGAAACCGGCGAAATTGAAACCATTTTGGCAAAACAAACCATTGTTGCTACCGGAGGAGCCGGACAAGTTTATAGAAATACAACTAATCCTGTGATCGCTACCGGTGATGGAATATCAATGGTTTATCGAGCGAAAGGTCGACTCGAAAACATGGAATTTGTGCAATTCCATCCTACCGCGCTTTACAATCCTGTAGGTGAAAACCCTGACTTTTTAGTTTCTGAAGCTGTCCGTGGTTTTGGAGGAATTTTAAAAACAAAAGACGGAAATGAGTTTATGCAAAAATATGACGAACGCAAATCACTCGCGCCACGTGATATTGTTGCCAGAGCGATTGATAACGAATTGAAAAAACGAGGTGATGAATACGTATGTTTGGATTGTACGCATCTAGATAAAGATCGTTTTATAAATCATTTTCCAACTATTTATGAAAAGTGTCTGAGCCTCGGAATTGATCCAATGAAGGATATGATTCCCGTTGTTCCTGCTTGTCACTACATGTGTGGAGGAATCAGTGTTGATAAAATGGGTAAAAGTTCTATAAAAAATCTTTATGCTTGCGGGGAATGCACCAGCACCGGATTGCATGGTGCGAATCGCCTTGCATCTAACTCTCTTTTGGAAGCTATGGTTTTTGCTCATCGCATAAGCCTCGATGTTTTAGAAGAAATAGATAAAGTCGTGCTCAAAAAAGGAATTCCCGAGTGGAATGCGCTTGCAACCAATAAACCAAAAGAAATGGTTTTGATCACCCAAAGCTGGAAAGAACTCAAAGAAATAATGAGTAGTTACGTGGGAATTGTTCGTTCTAATGTCCGTTTGAAAAGAGCTTTTGATCGCCTCCATTTACTTTATAGAGAAACAGAAGATCTGTATAATACTACCTCTATTTCTCCGCAATTGTGTGAATTGCGGAATTTGATCACGATTGGTTATTTGGTTACGCGTTCTGCTTCGATGCGTAGGGAAAGCAGGGGTTTGCATTTTACAACTGATTATCCAAAAAAACAGGGGTTCGTTGATGTTTCAATCCTTTAAATTTATCATCCTCGAAAATATATTTCCAAAGCAGTTAAAAAGTCCTGCTTTTTTCCAGTCGATACACTAATACTCCTTTGATCTTCCATAATTACGTATCCTCCTTTTCCTTTGATGTATTTATGTATTAAATTCAAATTGATTGTAAAAGATCGATGAATGCGAACGAATTGATTTCCGGCATTCAAAATACTTTCCATTTCGAGCAATGTTTTGCAAACAAGTAGTTTTTTTCCATTGATAAAATGTAGCTTGGTGTAGTTTCCTTTTGCTTCAAGGCTTACTATTTCTTCAACTTTTTCAAAATGAATTCCTTCCATCGTTGGCAAAGCAATTTTCCGATAAGCTTGTTCCGCTTTGTTACCTGGTAGAGGTGAAAGGTTCGGAACGAATATAGGAATTCTTTTGGCAGATTGTTCAGAGGTTGTTTTTATTAATTTCATAATAATTCCGTGTTTAGATTAAAAATAACTCCTGATGTAATATTCACCTGAATCTATTTAATTCCCAATCCCAAATCGGATGATATGTCAGTTTTCTGATTATTGTCGTTTTTATGTTGTTTAGGTTCATTTTGTTCTGATTTCCAATATTAGTTAGTATATTTTGCTCAAATGCCGAAAACACCGTCCATAAAATTATTTAATCTCATCAAGTCGCTTTCCGGTTCTGAAAAGCGATATTTTAAATTATTTGTATCTAACAACCAGGCCGATAAAACCAGCAAATATATTCTTCTTTTTGACGCAATCGATCTGCAGGAAGAATTTGATGATGAAAAATTAAAGAAGATAATCTATGCTGATGAGCCGATCCAAAGTCGAAAATATTCTGAATTAAAAGCTTATCTCTATGATTTGATTCTTAAAAGTTTGCATGGTTACGATGAAAAATCTTCTGTTGATTTTAAAATCAAAGGCTTACTACACAGTGTTCGTGTTTTATACAAGCGCTCCCATTATGAAGACTGTAAAGAGATTTTACACAAGGTCAAAAAACTGGCTTATTCTTATGAGAGTTTTGCCAATATTTTAGAGGTGCTCAATTGGGAAAAACAGATTGCTTATTCCCAAATGGATATTCCTTTTTTAGACTCAGATCTTGACCGAATTGATGAAGAAGAGAAGAGGTGTTTGGAGCAATTAAAAAATTTATCTGGTTATAAAAATGTGTTTTACAAAGTGTTGGTTAATATTCGTAAAAATGCTTTGTTACGCAGTGAAGAACAAAAAAGTTTGCTCACTAAAATAATTGATAACCCTTTATTAAAAAGCATTGATCTTGCAAAATCACACAAAGCAAAACTGTTTTATTACAGAACATACAGTCTTTATTATTATGCTATTTTAGATCACGAAAAATTCTATACCTCTTGTAAACTAGTTATAGAATCAATGGAATCAAAGCCAAATTTGTTAAAAGAAGATGTCTCCGAATATATCTCTGCACTTAGCAATTTTGCATTGAGCTGTGGATTACTTGAAAAGTATGAAGAAGTAAGACAAAGTCTAGATAAGTTCCTGAAAATCAAGACCAATACACTTGGTGATGAGTTGAAAATTCATATGGAATATTATAGTAAATCTTTTTCATTATACATTTTCACCGGCGAATTTGAACAAGGCTTAAAAATTCTGGAAGAGCATTTGGTGGGTCTTAAAAAGTATGGAGAGGGATCTTTCCAAAAAGGTCGTTTTTACTTCCAATATTTTTACATATATTTTGGAATTGGAGATTATAATAAAGCACTTGATTATTTAAACTTGTGGCTTAATCTACCTCGAAGTATCGAACGACAAGATCTACAAAGCCTTGCCAGAATTCTCAATCTTATTGTACATTTCGAATTGGGAAACACAATGTTGTTGGAGTATCTATTTCGATCAACTTATCGTTTTCTGAGGAAGCGAAACAGAATGTATGATTTTGAAAAAAGAGTATTGGCGTTTATCAAAGATTCAAATAAAATTCGTTCTTCACGCGAATTACGAGATGCTTTTTCAAAGTTGAAAAACGACTTTGAAGAACTTTCTAAAATTCCATCAGAAAAAGTAATGTTTCAATACTTTGATTTTATCGCCTGGCTGGAAAGTAAGACGAGTAATGAACCTTTTTCATCCGTAGTAAAAAGACTATATAAAGAAAGAAAAGTTTAAATTAACCCTTGTTCTTATTGTTTACCCCCATACTTGTCAAGACATTATTTGAGCCGGCTACTCTCGTTTTATCCGAGGTCCAATATGAATCACCAACGTTATTCACCACTTCATTTAATGTAGCATTTTCTCTAGGGTGGTTAACGTAGCCTCCTTTTGCTGTTCTTTGCTCTTCCTTATTTACAACAGTAATGAAGCTTTTTACTTTCAATTCATTTATTTGTAGTTTCTTTTTTTTCATAACGCAGCTTTTTAGTGAGAGATTAGACAATCAAGATAACACTTTTTGCATTTTTTACTTTCCCTCATTTATATTAAAAGTCAGTATCCTATGTCAAAAGTAAAATATTCTATCATATAAAAATACAGCTTTTTGGGGTCTCTATCAATGATTAAGAAGACACTTTAATGCTTTTTTAATTACAATTTCTTTACAATTTCCCAAACAAGATCTATTTCATATCCCCTACCTATGGCATAATTTGCAAGTTTATTTTTTGCTTTAAACGGATCTTTTTCTTTTAAGTGTTTATTCTTTTTCTGAATAACTTCATTGAGTGCTTGTATATATTCCTCATCTTCAATTTCACTCATTGCCTTTCTAATACAATATTCTGAAATTTTTCGAAATTTAAGCTCGCTTAAAATACGGTTTTTCCCCCATCGGCGCATTCTAAATTTACCTCTTGCAAAAGAGCGGGCAAACCGTTCTTCATTAAGAAAATTATCCCCTATTAATTCTGCAATAATTTCTTCCAGGGTATCTCCATAAATTCCAAGATTGATCAATTTCGTGCGTACTTCTTGATGACAGCGATCTTGATAAGCACAGTATTTTTGTAGTTTTGCCAGACCTACTTCTTTGCTAATGTATTTTGTTTTCTTATTTTTCAAAATCCTTATTTAAATAAACATAAAATTAATAACAAAATGGAAATGGCTACTATGATTGATCAAATTACAGAAATGGCTTTGGCCTATGCTCCTAAGGTCCTTCTTGCTTTATTATCTCTTATTGTTGGTTTTTGGTTGATCCGTTGGATAACAAAAAAAGTTAATCGCTTAATGGATCGACGGAATGTTGATGCTACGATTCGTCCGTTTTTCGTATCGCTGATAAATGTTGGCCTAAAAGTGTTATTGCTTTTAAGTGTCGCTGGAATGTTTGGTGTTGAAACCACTTCTTTTCTCGCAATACTTGGTGCAATGGCTTTTGCTATTGGAATGGCTTTGCAAGGTAGTCTCGGAAATTTTGCCAGCGGAATCATGGTTTTGCTTTTTAAACCATATAAAGTTGGTGATTTGGTCACTATCCAGGGAAATACCGGTGTCGTTTCAGAAATTCAAATTTTTAATACCATTCTTTTAACCCCAGATAATAAAAAAATCATTATTCCGAATAGTGTAGTGACCAGCGGTGCTATTACCAATATTTCGGGTCAGGGAACCATTCGTGTTGATATGACTTTCGGAATTGGATACAGCGATGACATTGACTTAGCCAGATCCGTTATTGAAAAAGTTGTTGACAATTGCCCTCATATTTTAAAAAAGGAGCCTGTTGATATTTTTGTTTCAGCCCTTGCTGATAGTTCCATAAATTTTGCTGTCCGGCCGTGGTGCAAAAGTGAAAACTATTGGTCAGTTTATTTTTATGTACATGAAAACATTAAAAAACAATTTGATGAAAACAATGTCAGCATTCCTTTTCCTCAAATGGATGTGCATATGCAAACAACTGAAAGTTAGAATGAATTATTTTTAGGTGAGCCTGTCCAAAACACTTGTAATTTGGATGGTT
This sequence comes from Saprospiraceae bacterium, assembly GCA_965220465.1. Taxonomy (GTDB): domain Bacteria; phylum Bacteroidota; class Bacteroidia; order Chitinophagales; family Saprospiraceae; genus JAHDHW01. The sequence goes on from CBDCPZ010000022.1 coordinate 368,987, forward strand.
TCATTTTTTAAAAATTTTACAAGTCAGTACCGTAAAATCATCAGGGTAGCTTTCTTCACCTAAAAATTCATCTATTTTACTAAGCAACTGATTGTTAAATTCCTGAGCAGATAGTTTGTTGTTTTTTAACGCAAAAGAGCATAATAAATCCTCGTCGAAATATTTTTCTTCTGCATCTTTTACATCTGTCAATCCATCTGTAAAGGTAAGTATAATTGCCTCATTATCAATAACTTCATGCCCGACTTCCACTTCCGGAAGTTTTACGAATGAACCAAGAATGGTACATCCTTTATCCAAAAGGACAACATCGCCATTCATAATCAACAAAGGTGGGTTGTGTCCGGCATTGACATATTTAAGTTTATTGCTTTCGGTATCAAATTCAGCAACAAAAAAAGTAAGAAATTTTTCTCCCTTTGTTATTCTAAATAAGGATTGGTTTAACTCGATAACAAAATCATCCAAGCTACACCTTTTGTTCATTAGGTCATGAAACTTCGCCTGAAAATTGGCCATCAACAATGCTGCTGCAACTCCTTTTCCAGAAATATCGGCAACACAAAAAGCAAATTTTTTATCATCAAATAAAATGAAATCGAAATAATCGCCGCCAACTCGCAAATGTGGTTTGTAAATACTCGCCAATTCGTAACGATCTCCTTTTGGCAGTTCCGATGGAATAAGCATTTGCTGCATTTGCCTTGCTAGTTCCATTTCATTTTTCAACCGTTCCTGTTCTAGTTGTCGTTTAAAGAGCCGCTTGTTTTCAATCGCCACAGCTACAATATTGGTAATCGTTGTAATGAATTGTACCTTATTGTACATGTCCTCATCTTTTTCAAAACCACCTATAAATGTGTATGCGATTGGGCTTTTTTTGTGTAAAACCGGGATTACAATATCAAATTGTCTGATCAAAGGATGATCATTTTCTTCGTCTATATTTTTTAATTTTTGGTAGTTTGGGAGCAATTCTGTAATATCAAGATTCGATAGGTTTTCATCAATTCCGATGATCGATGCACAAGCCCATTCACCTTGTTTGTTTATAACGTAAAGCGCCATTTTCTTCACACCCATTTCCCAACTCAAAAAAGAATTGTACATTTTGTATAAGCCGTCAACGGATACATTATTGTTAATGGCTTGAGTGATATTGAGCAGCCTGTTTATTTGTAATTGTTTAAGGTGCAATTCCCTTTCTAACAACTCCAGGCTGGATAATTCTTTTCGTATGTTTGAAAATTTAGACATTTATTGTTTTAATACACTTTTAAACATTATTCTGAAAGATAGTTTGATTTTGTTAGAATCAAACCCTTCGTTTATAGAAATATATGTTGTTTACAAGATATTTATTTAGAATTTGTTTTTACATCTAAAGCATCGCGAAAACCATTTCCTACTAAATTAAAAGCTAAAACCATGAGCATTATTGCAAACGCAGGCACCAACGCGAGTAATGGTTTTCCACCAATTGCCAACCCGTAGTTTTCGTTGAGCATTGTTCCCCATGATGGAGTAGGGGGTTGAATTCCAAAACCCAGATAACTCAAGCCGGCTTCAACTAAAATGGCTGTTGCAAAATTAGCAGCCGCAACAACCATAACAGGGCCAAGAATATTTGGTAAAATATGCTTTCCAATAATTCTCCAATGACTAAATCCCATACTTTGTGCCGCTTCCACAAATTGAATTTCTTTTAATGACATCACTTGTCCACGAACAATCCGGGCTACTTCAACCCACATTGTTAATCCAACGGCGAGAAATATTATTCCGATTCCTTTACCCAAAGCCAATACAATTGCAAACACCAGCAAAAGTGTTGGAATCGACCAAACAGTATTAATTATCAACATAATAAAATCATCGACTTTCCCTCCGAAGTATCCCGCAAAAGCTCCAAGAAAAATCCCTATTGTCAATGAAATCGCAACAGCTATTAAACCAACTAATAAAGATATTCGAACTCCCAAAATTAATCTGCTCAACATGCATCGCCCATATTTATCTGTTCCCAGCTGAAATTTTCTGGTATAAATAAAGTCTTCGTTTATCTTTTTTTGAAGGTCTTGAATAATTGCTTTTTGTTCTAAATTCTCAAAATCAAAATATATTATTTCATTGCTTTGTTGTGTAGAATTATGCTTTGCTCTTGATATTGGATAAACCACATCCACCAAATTATACTGTTTTTCGGTACCTTTTATCAATTCTTCTTCTGCGCTTTCTCCATTGTATATTTCAACAATTATTGAATCATTTAGATAAGAAAAGGTATTGATCGGGATTAATTGATTAGGATTTGGAGTTCCAAATAATAGTCTTTTTATAAAACTAGTTTTTTGTTGTGGTTGATTTTTTCGAACGGCTAATATTTTTACCTGAAACCCTGGATTTTTAAATGCTAATTCAGTGATTTGATCATTTGCATCCGGGGTTGGATCTGGTGCTATTAAATAACCAAAAACCGCAACAATTACAGCAAACGCAATAACGAACATTCCAAAAACAGCAGGTTTGTTTTTTAAAAGCCGCTTCATTGCTTTTTGATTCGGCGATTCCAAAGATGTTGCTTTTTTTGGGTTACTCATTTATAGTCGAATACATAAAAATGGAATTTGTAAAGATATAAAAAAGAGATAATTTACTTTTCTTTATGATTTTACGACTTTAATAAATCGGTTTAATGCAGATACTTATTGTTGAACCTTTTTTTGGCGGCAGCCATAAATCTTGGGCCGAAGGCTTTCAAAGCTTTTCTAGTCATAAAGTTGAAATCCTTTCTCTTCCTGGTAGACATTGGAAATGGCGGATGTTTGGTGGGGCAGTTGAATTGGCTAAACAATTTTTAGCTGCTGATTTTCAACCAGATATTTTAATTGCTTCTGACATGCTCGATTTGGCGACTTTCGTTTCTCTATGCAGAAACAGGCTGTCGAAAACGGTCATTTCTCTATATTTTCACGAAAATCAAATAACTTATCCATGGTCGTCCAATGATGCAGATCTTGACCTAAAAAGAGATAATCATTACGGTTTTATTAATTATACTTCCTCTTTGGTGGCTGATTCAGTTTTTTTTAATTCTAAATACCACCTGGCTTCCTTTACGGAATCGCTTGGACCTTTTTTAAAGCAATTTCCTGATCATAAAACTGTAGAAAATATAGAGAAAATAAAGAAAAAAAGTTCAGTGCTTTATTTAGGAATGAATTTGAAAAAATTTGATGATCACAAAACTCAACCAACTTATCATGAACCAGTTATAGTTTGGAATCATCGTTGGGAGTACGATAAAAACCCGGATTTATTTTTTAATTCTCTCTGTCGTTTAAAAGATGAAAAGATTCCTTTTAAATTAATTGTGCTGGGACAATCTTATTCAAAATCTCCTTCTATTTTTAAAGACATTGAAATATTACTTTCTAATCAAATTATCCATTTTGGATATGCTTCTTCTTTTAAAGATTATGCAAATTTGCTTTGGCAGTCTGATCTCCTTCTCGTAACCAGCAATCAGGATTTTTTCGGTGGAAGTGTGGTTGAAGCTATTTATTGTGGTTGTTTTCCAATACTTCCAAATCGGCTCGCTTATCCTGAACATGTTCCAAAAGATGAGTTTCAGAATCATTTTTATGAAAATGAAGAAGAGCTTTATGAGAAATTACACTCCTTGGTTTTTCAATTTAAAAGTAAGCAGAATACTGAAAAATTGAAAAATTTTGTTGCTCATTATGATTGGAGTATTTTAGCTCCGATTTATGATCACACTTTCGATAGAATGCTTCTCTCATTTAAAAAATAATGGTCCAACACATAACCAAAATAAATTCGAAAAATATTTTTTCTTTTATACAAAAAAGAGAGCACATTCCTGTCGTTTTTCTTCATGGTTTTTGTGAGGAAAGTAGTATTTGGAATGACTTTATTGATTCATTTACAGACAATTATATCGTATGTATAGATCTTCCGGGTTTTGGGAAATCTGGTTACCAGAATTGTTCGATTAATGATATGGCTTCGATAGTAAATACTGTATTGAATGAAATTGACGTTGAAAAAATTATTTTGATCGGTCATTCGATGGGTGGATATGTTGCTTTAGAGTTTGCAAAGTTATATCCTGAAAAAGTGTTAGGCCTTAGCCTTTTCCACTCCCAACCTTTTGCTGATTCTGATGAAAAAAAAGAAAATCGCAAAAAGAGTATTGACTTTATTCAAAATAATGGATCCATCCTTTTTGTAAAGCAACTTATTCCAAAATTATTTGCTCCACGATTTGGTAGCACAAGCTCACTTACAATTTCAAAACTAATCCTTACCGCTTCCAATTATGGAAAAGAAGGAATCATAAACGCATTGGATGCCATGATTAACAGGTCTGATAATCAGGTTGTTCTAAAAAATGCACGCTTTCCTGTTTTGTTTATCGTCGGAGCAGACGACCTCGCTATTCCTAAAGAAAATAGTTTGAAGCAATTGGTTCTTCCAGATATTTCTGAAATTCATATTTTAAGTGGAGTAGGGCACATGGGCATGTTTGAAGCAAAGAATGAATGTGTTTCGATTTTAAAAACTTTTATTGGTTTTGTAAGCTATTAAAAATATCAATATACTTATGAGTCCTATTTTATTGGCTTTGGCGATAATTCCTGGTTTATTGATTTGCTTTTTGATTTATAAAATTGATAAGTTTGAAAAAGAACCTGTTCTTCATTTGTCCATTTGTTTTTTTCTTGGAATTGTAAGTTGTTTTCCTGCAATAAAATTAGAGAGCATCGGAGATAGTTTAGGGTATGATGAATTTCAAGGCTTGGGAAATTTGTTCATTTTTTCATATATCATCATAGCTTTGAGTGAAGAGTTAGTCAAATATTTAGTGCTTGTTTTTTATGCTTATCCTAAAAAAATATTTAGTGAACCTTTGGATGGAATTCTTTATTCTGTTATGATAGGAATGGGGTTCGCAACTTTGGAAAATCTACTCTATGCCGATCGTTTTGGTATGCAAACAGTAATGGTGAGAGCTTTTACAGCTGTACCAGCTCATGCTGTTTTTGCTATTATTATGGGGTATTTCGTTGGCCTGGCAAAATACAATGCCAAAAACCGAGCTTACCTTTTGGCTATGGGGCTGATTGTTCCGGTTTTAATTCATGGAACTTATGACCTTTTCATTCTTCAACAATATTACGAATGGTTAATGGTCCTGGCAACTTTTACTTTGTGTGTTAGTGCTTTTTTTGCAATTAGAGTTATTCGTCTGCATCAACAGAATTCTCCTTTCAAAGAGTTATTTATTGCGAATTCCAATATTGAAACAACTGAAAGTAATTCTGAGGGTAATGGAGAAAATGATCATAATGATACTGAAAACCAATAGGTTAAGAAATAATTTCTACTGCAATTTCTTGTTTTTAGCATGCCTTTTGGCATCTCTTATTGATTTCTTTTCTATATTTTTTTGAAAACTTTGGGTAAGATCCACACCGGTCTGGTTTGCTAAACATATTAAAACAAACAACACATCCGCCATTTCATCTCCTAAATCACTTTTCGCTGTCAGTTCTTTTTCTTTCGTTTTAAAAGATTGCTCTCCATAGATTCGAGCCATTAATCTAGCGACTTCTCCAACTTCTTCAGCCAGGATAGCAGTGTTTGTCAATTCATTATAATATCTAATCCCAATAGTTTTAATCCATTGGTCAACAGCAAGTTGTGCTTCCTTTATAGTCATCGAATTTTATTCTTTTATTTTTGAATCAATAATTATGGTGACCGGACCGTCATTCAGCAAACTAACTTTCATATCAGCTCCAAATTCTCCGGTTTGAATTTTTGTACCGAGTTGTTCTCCCAATACTTTTATAAACTCATTGTACATCGGGATAGCAAAATCAGGTTTAGCAGCTTTTATATAGGAGGGCCTGTTTCCTTTTTTTGTACTTGCATGTAAGGTAAATTGACTGACTACCAAAAGCTGGCCTCCTATTTCTTGCACCGATAAATTCATTATTTCATTCTCATCGTTAAAAATTCTTAGATTACAAATTTTGTTACAAATCCACAAAATATCTTCCTTTGTATCTTCATTGATAATCCCCAAAAAGATGAGCAACCCTTGGTCTATTTTTGATTTTACTTGTCCATCGATTGAAACTGATGCTTCCTTAACTCTTTGAATTACTACTCGCATTAATTTATTTTTTCATGAAGATCTACCGAATCGTATCGTGTTGAATTTATTTTGTTGCTTATTTTATAATAATCTAGAATATCATGATCGATATGGTCCGTGAGTTCAAGTACACGATCCAACGCTATATCCTGCAGCCATTCTCTTTGTAATTCTTTATCATTGAAGATTAGAGGCATCCTTTGTGAAATGGGAGATATATCTCGATTTGCATTTGAAGTAATAATTGAAAAGCTTTTTATAGCATAATCTTTTTCAAGCCATATATCCCACACCCCGGCCATTGCCATTATTTCGCCATTTTTTAAAATTACTCTGTAAGGATCAATTTCTTCGTCTTTATTATTCCAAACATAATAGCTGTCTGCTAAAACAAGGCATCTCCTTTTCCTTATTGGTATTCGAAATGATGAACTTCCGCCTATACCTTCTTTTCTTGCATTAATTAGTTTTCCATCATTTTTTCCGGCCCGCGAAGTGTATGGGATTAGTCCCCAAGTTAAATATTGTAAACGATCAGAGCTGTCGTTTGTAATTATATTCGCATGATGAGTTGGAGCAATATTGTAACTAATTCTTAAATTATTTCTAATTTCCAAATTAAATTGATTTTCAATATCTTTTTGAGTGGCGACAAACGAAAAACGAGTACACATTATCTCAGAGTATCAGGTTTGTTGAAATTTATAACAAGAATTTTCTTTTAAAAACAAAACAGTGTAAATACTGGGTTTTCTTTTTTATTAGAAACAAATTAGTAAAAGTCTTTTAAATTATATTATCAACATTACATTTTTATCAATTTCATAATTGTTTAAAGTTCAATATTTTATAAAATAGGTTTTCCACATCGTTTGTGAATAAATTTGTTAAATAGTATAGCAATACCCAACACTTACTAAGAATAAATATTTTACTAATATTATAAAGTATAATAAAATAATACTATTGTTTATTTCAACATCCCTTTTATACATTTTTGAGTGAGTTATTAAATAAAAGTTAGAAATAATTACTAATAGAATAACTTATTAACTACTTGTGTATAAGGCTATAAATATTTGATATTGTGTTGTTTCGGATGTTAAATTACTGTTTATAACTCCAGGGAAAAACTTAGAAATGAATTTACATAACTTTACCAAACTTTTTTATCTACATATTAACACTACTGATGATGATAATGCTTTTTTTAAATTTAGAATTAATATTATTAATCACAGCATAAAAAATTTAAATGTTAAACCAACAAAAGCATTTACTTTTATGCTCTTACTTTGTTCCAATATTGTGTTTCTCAAAAAATTATAACGGATGAGTAATTTTAATGACAAGCCTAATCTGTATATTTCTAATGAAAAGATAGGAAATGCTGTAAAAATATGGTTGTTTACTGGCCTTGTTATGATTTTCTTCCAGGTAATATTGGGTGGTATTACTCGATTGACAGGTTCAGGATTGTCAATCACTAAATGGGAAATAATTGTTGGATCAATTCCCCCTCTGAATGAGATCCAGTGGGAAGGTGCATTTGATTTGTATAAAGAGACGCCACAGTATCAAAAGATTAACCAGGGGATGTCTTTGTCCGAATTCAAGTTCATTTACTTCTGGGAGTTCACTCATCGGCTCTGGGGGCGTTTAATGGGGCTTGTTTTTATATTCCCTTTTCTGTTTTTTTGGAGAAAAGGTATGTTTTCAAAATCTTTGCTCAAAGATTTGTTTGTTGTTTTGATATTAGCTTCTATTGTTGCATCATTTGGATGGATTATGGTTGCAAGTGGTTTAATTAATAGGCCATGGGTAAATGCATATAAATTGACTTTACATTTATCCCTTGCGGTTTTGTGTTTTAGTTATCTTTTATGGACTACATTTAAAGTTGTGCAACCAGCAAAAAAAGTTATCCACAATTCTTTGTTGAAAAGGTTAGGTATTGCTCTTACAGTTGTAATTTCATTACAAATCATATTAGGTGGAATCATGGCTGGAGTAAAAGCAGGATCGTATTATCCAACATGGCCTGATATGAATGGAGAAATTATCCCTCCAATAGTTTTTGATAGATCTGCGTGGCATGTGGAAAACTTTGTTAATTATGAACAATCATCTTTTTTGCCTGCTTTAGTACAAATACTTCATCGAGCCGTAGCTTATTTATTGATTATCAATGTTTTATATTATTTTTTATATGCGTTTTCATCTCATATTAAAGGTCCTTTTCGAACAGGCCTTTTCCTGTTAATAACTATGTTGGCAATACAATTTCTATTAGGAGTTTTTACTGTTATTTATTGCGTTGGTAGTACACCTTTAGGGCTAGGTGTTATGCATCAGGCAGGGGCCATAATATTATTAAGTATTGCCCTTTTTCTTAATTTTCAAATGACAGGAAAGGATATAAACAACTGTTGATAAGTATGTTGAAAACGGTAATATTTAAAAATTAATTTTAGAATTATAGACTAAATAATTCACTAAATTTTATAAAAAAGAATGGTTTTAAATTGGGATTCTCCTTAATGTTTGTTTATTTGTAACAAATAAATTAATGCCCTAAATTTGATATTAAACTCATTCACATTAAAATAATAAATGGATTACGAAATTAAGTTAGAAGGAAAATTTAAGTATATCGAAAGCGGCTCTAAAGATGAAGTTTTATTATTGCTTCATGGCCTTTTTGGGGCTCTAAGTAATTTTGAAGGAATTCTAAATTATTTCAAAAAAGATTATAATGTTGTTATTCCTATTTTGCCAATTTTCGAACTTCCAATTAGAAAAGTTTCTGTATCAGGATTAGTTGATTATGTTTCTGATTTTGTTAATTATAAAAAGTATGAAAAGGTTAATGTATTAGGGAATTCTCTTGGAGGCCACATTACTTTGTTATATGGACTTTCAAACGCAGATAAAATCAGCTCAGTTATTCTTACTGGCAGCTCAGGGCTATTCGAAAATTCTTTGGGCTCTTCTTTTCCTAAAAGGGGTGATTATGATTTTATAAAAAAGAAAACTGAAGACACATTTTTTAATCCTGAAGTAGCAACTAAAGAATTAATCGATGAAGTTTATGATATTGTGAATGACCGCAATAAAGCAATTCGAGTTGTTGCTACTGCAAAATCTGCTGTAAGGCATAACCTTGGTGATAAACTCCACCAGATAAAGGCACCTACTTTATTAATTTGGGGAAAGCAGGATAACGTAACTCCTGCTTTTGTAGGGGAGAAGTTCAATGAACTTATCGAAGGTTCTAAGCTTGTTTTTATTAATGAATGTGGCCATGCACCAATGATGGAAAAACCTTCTGCTTTTAATGATATATTGGAGCAGTTTTTAAATGAGATTAAATCTAATGAAAATGGATTGTAATTTATTTGATTTGCCTTTGTCATGAATTATTCTTCTTCAGAAATACTGACATCATGGTTTATTGAACCGAAAGTTAAAACAACAGTACTCCATTCGTTTACTTTCTATATTTCATAAATAACATCTCTTTTTTTTAGTGTTTCACGTGAAACATCAATTGGCTATTTTAATTCATTAAAAAGCAAAGTTTTAAACAATTCAAAATTATTGTTGAGTTTGAAACTAGTTTTTTTCTTGTAGCGTAAAGAAGAGAGTCTTTCAGGAATGTTAATTTTTTTTTCTATTAATGGTTCGACTTCATTTAAAAATTTTGAAGGATGAGCTGTTTCCATAATTATTCCAGTAACATTATAATTAACCTTAATAAATTCTTCAAAAGAAAGATAGCTAATTGCAGTATGTGGATCCAAAATGTAGTTGAATTTTGAATATATCCTTTTAATACACTCTCTGGTTTGATTATCATTAAAGCTAAATCCTTCAACATCATTAGTGATATTGTTCCACGTGGAACAATAAATATCTAAAATTCTAGAAAAATTGGAAGGATTTCCAACATCCATGGCATTAGAAATAGTTGGGATTGATGTTTTTGGAATAAAATTACCAGAATGCAAATAATGAGGAACAATATTATTAACATTAGTTGCAGCTAAAAGTTTAAAAATAGGAAGCCCCATTTTTTTTGCAATTAAACCAGCAGTAAGGTTACCAAAATTTCCACTTGGTATTGAAAAAACAACCGGAAATGAAGTGACTACTTGTTTAAAAGCTTCGAAATAATAGAATGTCTGCGGGATCAACCTAGCAATGTTAATTGAATTAGCAGATGAAAGTCTAAAAGAATTTCTTAAATCGGTATCTAAAAATGAATGTTTAACTATCTGTTGACAATCATCAAAAGTACCATCAACTTCAACGGCAGTAATGTTGTTTCCAAGAGTTGTTAATTGCTGTTCTTGTAGATGACTAACTTTTCCAGAAGGGTAGAGAATGACAACTTTTATTCCAGGAGTATTAAAAAAACCAGAGGCAACTGCTCCTCCAGTATCGCCAGAAGTAGCAACCAATATTATAAGATCATCTTTTTCTTCATGGTTAAAATAACTCATTAATTGAGCCATGAAACGAGCACCAAAGTCCTTGAATGCTAAAGAGGGACCATGAAAAAGTTCTAAAATATTTATTCGATCATCAAGTTTAACAATAGGAGCTGGAAATGTAATTGAATTATCAATAATTAATTTCAAGTCTTTTTTAGGAATTGATTCACCAATTAAAGCATTAGCAACATTAAAAGAAATCTCTTGAAAAGAATAATGTGCAAGATTTTTTAAAAAACTTTGGGATAAAACAGGAATGTGTTCTGGCATATAAAGGCCATTATCCATTGGAAGACTATTCAGCACAGCTTCTTTTAAGGATACAAATCTGGATTTATTATTAGTACTATAAAATCTCATAAAAATTAATATAAAATAGCTCCATCTTGATTAATTGGAGAAGTATATAAATCAGAATCAATATTAAAACTATTAAGCGTATTCTTCATAGCAAAACCAACTTCCTCAGCAATTAAACTATTACTACACAAAGTAAAAATGGAGGGACCTGCTCCTGAAATACTACAACCCAAAGCACCAGATTCTAAAGCGGCATTTTTGATATCATAAAAATGAGGTATGAGTTTATATCGTTGGGGCTCTATTATAACATCATTCAATGCCCTTTTTATTAAATCAAAATCTGAATTATAAAGACCCACAATTAAGCCGCCAAAATATCCTGTTTGTTGGATATGTTGGTTTAAACTAATGTTTTTTGAAAGGATATTCCGAGCATCTTTGGTTAGAACTTCTAGATGTGGATGAATAACTGAAGCATGTAATCCTTTTGGAATAGGGAGACGAAGTACATCAAGAGAAGGATTGTCTCGAATTAAAATCATCCCCCCAAACAAAGAAGGAGCAACATTATCTGCATGAAAAGCACCATCGGCAATTTGTTCACCTAAAACAGCAAAGGGAAGCAACTCCCTTTTGGACAAAGGACGATGAAGTAATTCATTAATAGCAAAAACAGCTGCGACAGCACTAGCTGCGCTAGAGCCCAACCCACTTCCAAAAGGCATTTTTTTACGAATCTCAATTTCAATTCCTTTAGTAGGTTCACCAAGATGTTGTAAAAGTTTCAAACCTGCAAAACCAGCAGTATTTTTATTAATATCATAAGGAAGTTTACCATTATCGCCAGTAATTTTAGAAATTCTAAAACCGGGAGTATCAGAAAACCTCGCGATAATTTCATCACCAGGCTTATTTAAAGCAAACCCTAAAATGTCAAATCCACATGCAACATTTGCAACAGTGGCAGGAGCAAAAACTTTAACACCCTTATTCATAAAAAAATAATATCATGATAAATAATTTCCAATAGTAATCAATTCAGCAAATATTCCGGCAGCGGTAACATCAGCACCAGCACCAGGACCTCTAATTACAAGAGGACACTCTTTATAGCGTTCGGTAGTAAAAATAATCATGTTATCGCTTCCACTTAATCCATGAAAAGGGTGGTTTATATTTACTGATTGCAGAGATATTGAAGCCAACCCATTATCCAATTGTGCAACAACACGTAAAACTTTTCCACTTTTATCAGCAGCTAGCCTAATATTTTCAAAAACATCATCGACTTTTTCAATTTCAGTAAATAAGTCATCAATAGATTCAGCTAGCTGACAAGACTTAGGGAGGATACTTTCTATTTTGACTTCATCAGCTTCTATGGGATAACCTGCTTCTCTAGTGAGAATAATTAATTTACGACGAACATCGATTCCATTTAAATCAATACGAGGATCAGGTTCAGTATATCCAAGATTCATTGCTTTTTTAACAATAGAGCTAAATTTAGTACCCTTTTTAAAAGAGTTAAAAATATAAGATAATGACCCAGAAAGAACCCCTTCAATTTTAATAATTTGATCGCCACTATTAATAAGGTCTTTCATTGTAGAAATGACAGGTAAACCAGCTCCAACATTGGTTTCATATAAAAACTGAACACCTCTTTTCTCAGAAATTGTCTTTAATCGCTTGTATTGCAAATAAGAGGAAGAGGTAGCAATTTTATTTGGAGTTGAAATAGAAATACTAGAATCAAGAATGGTTTCGTAAAAATCGCTGATATTTTTATCAGCAGTATTATCAATAAAAATAGTATTTGATAAATTAAATTCTTTCATTTTTTTAATAAAAACAGGAAGATCAGTTTTTAGAAGAGCATTGTCAAGCTCTTTTTTCCAGTTAACTAAATCCACTCCATTTTCATTAAACACCATTCTTTTTGAATTGGCAAGACCAATAATTTTAATTTCAAGGGTTCTATTATCTTTCAAGTAAGAGGTTTGCCTTTTAATTTGATTTATTAAGGTACTCCCAATCAATCCAACACCAATAATAAATAAATGCAATTCTTTGGTGTCAGAAAGGAAAAATGCTTCATGTAGAGCATTTAATGATTTACTTTCGTCTTCACGTGAAATAACAACTGAGACGTTTAACTCGGATGAACCTTGAGCTATTGCAATACAATTGACACCATTTTTACCAAGAGCTTGAAACAATCGACTAGCGATTCCGGGCTGATATCTCATATTTTCCCCAATAATGGCAACAACGGATAAATCATCTTCTAATTTAACAGGCTCAATTAAAACAGAGTTTAATTCATTTTTAAATTCATTTTTAACTAGTTTTCTTGCAGCTTTTGAAAATTGTGGCTGCACAGCAAAACTAATTGAATGCTCAGAAGAACCTTGAGTAATCAAGATTACATTAATTTCAGCTTGGGCAAGGCAATTAAAAAGCCTGGCAGCAATACCTGGAACACCAAAAAGGCCACTTCCTTGCAATGTTAAAAGAGCAATATGATTGATAGAGGAAATACCACGTACAGGATGACCATTTTTATCGGATTGATCAGAGATAAATGTGCCAGGTAAATGGGGATTAAATGTGTTCTTTATAAAAAGTGGAATTTTTTTTAACAATGCCGGCTGTAGGGTAGGAGGGTAAATTACTTTAGCTCCAAAATGAGACATTTCCATTGCTTCTCCATAAGTCATTCTTTTTATAGGAAAAGCCTTTTTAACCTTTCTAGGATCAGCAGTTAAAACACCATCGACATCGGTCCAAATTTCAATATGTTTGGCATTTAAACCAACAGCAAGCAATGAAGCGGTATAATCAGAACCACCCCTTCCCAAAGTGGTTGTTAACCCCCCTTTTGAAGATGCAATAAAACCGGTAACAATTTGAATTTCTGGGTTTTCATTAAAGTACTCCTTTATATTTTTATAAGTAAGATCAAAATTGACTTTTGCGATACCAAAGCTCCGATCTGTTTTAATTATTTTCCTTGAATCAAGAAATTTAGCGTTAATTCCACTAAGACCTAAAACTTGTGCGATAATAAAACAAGAATTACGTTCTCCAAAGCTCAGCACAAAATCCATGGTTCGAGGAGAAGCTTCCCGTACGAGAAAGATTCCATATAAGAGGTTTTTTAAAACCTCATGATTATCAGCTAGTTGTAGCAGGATTCTCTTTTGGTCGGAGGGATTAAATAGCTTTTTTACACAATCTTTGTGACGGATGCAAAATGAATCAAACAAAACTTTATAATTCTCATCACCAGAAGCAGCTGCATGGCTCATTTCAATCAGTGAATCAGTTACACCACCAAAGGCAGAAAAAACTACGGTAAATTTCTCACCTTTGGAATAATAATCTTTTAAAATATCACAAACTCTTTTTATTCTTTCTGGATTAGCAATAGAAGAACCACCAAATTTCAAAACTTTCATTAGCGAGATACTAAATATTATGTAGATCAAAAAAAATTACAAAACCAAATACAAAGTTAATTTTTATCTAATATCATTCCATTTAAAATAACAAGATGCTTGTTTTCATTTATTGTCATAATTTCTTTGTCTTCCTTGGTTTTATCATTAAAATCAAGAAGGTGAAGCAAACCATGAATCATGACACGATGGAGTTCGTTTTCAAATGAAACATCATGTACGTTAGCATTTTCCTGAACACGATCTATACTTATAAAAACATCGCCCTCTATTACGACGGTATCAGAATATGAAAATGTTATAACATCGGTAAGCGTGTCATGGTCCAAGTATTTTAAGTTCATTTTATGCAAATAACTGTCATTGCAAAATATGAAGTTGACAAAGCCAAGTTTTTTGTTGTTCGAGGAAATCGCAGTTTTAAGCCAAGAGGAAAGGGTATGGGCAGAAGGAAAATCAAAAGCTACATCTTCAAAATGAAAACTTATGTCATCCTCTTCTTCATAGAATGGGATATCAGAATTACTCATAGATGTAGGATTGGAAAGGAGTTAAATTTTAAAACAGATTTCTACAGTACTTCCATTGTCATAAAAAACAACATCATCAGAAAGTTGGCGCATCAAAAAAACTCCCCGGCCACCAATTTTTAATAGATTTTCGGGAGCGGTTGGATCTGGAAGATTGTCAAAATCAAAGCCGCCGCCTTCATCGGAAATAAGAAAAGCCAAAATGTTTTCTTGCTTTTTAAGCCTTACATGTACCGTTTTAGTTTTATCATTATCATTTCCATGAATAATAGCATTAGTGACCGCTTCAGTAAGGCTAATTAAAATATTGCCATAGACATCAGGGCTAATCCCATATTTGCCTACAATGTGTTCCAGAAAAGATTCTACACGTGCAACATTTTTTGGATCTGAAGCTAATTTGAGCATATACTATTTAAAACTTTTGCAATATTGACACATAAATAAAACAATAAAAAAAGCGATATTATAAAAATTACTTTAAATACGTAATATTTTGAAGGATTGTTCTAAAAATAGTTATGAATAAACTTAATTAATTGTCTTTTAATGATTTAAAATATTCTTCAACCAAAAATTTGTAATATGGTTTCAAGGAGGGAGAAACTGTTTTGTAAATTTCAATTTCGGCTTCTCGTTTCTTAATATATTGTTCTAATGAAGGAGGCATATTTCGCTCTTTCAAAGTTGCATTTTCTGCCTTTCGTTTTTGATCATACTCCCTTTCCCTTTCCGCTTTTTCAGCTTCCAATAGCCTAGTCATAATTTCTTTTTGCCTATTAAGAGTCTCATTTGATAACTTTTTATTGACAAGATCCGTTTCGACTTTATTCATTTGATCAATTATATCTTGTAATTCTTTTACTCCCTGACCTTGTTGTTGCTTTTCTTTGGATAACTCACGAAGGGCTTTTCTCAACGCTGCTTGTTTTGCTGCCATCTCGGCGAATTCTTTACTTGATCCACCCTGGCCTTTTTTGAGGCCTTCTTTCATATTTTGCATTTGTTTATTCAAATCCTGTTGCCCCTGACCAATTTGATCCATTGGTTTTTTACCATCGCTTCCCTTCCCGCCAGGTTTTTTACACATTTGAGAGCCAGACATCATTCCTGACATTTGTTGTTGCATTTGTTCCATAACTTCATTTAGCATCAATGCCAGATCGTTCACATTTTTCATTGTAAACTGTTGGTGTTTGGCCGCAAGAGGAATTTTTCGTTCTTCAAGATGGTCGATACCTTCCCGCAAATTGCTTCTAACTTCAGTTACTTTTTCTGTAATAAAAGACTCAATTTGGAAAACTCTTTTACTTAAGGCTTGAAGGCTGTCTTCAATAAGTTTAAAATCATCTTTTAATTTATACTGATCTTGAACCAACTCAACATAATGCGGGGTATTTATCGTACTTTTAGAAAAAGCATCCATCAAATCTTCTTGATCAAAAGATAAACCAACAAGGTTTTCCAATAATTGGCGAAGAGATTCCATGTCCTCTTCCATTTGTTCCATCTGACCCGACTGCATCTGCATAGACATAGATTGAGCCATATCTTTCATTTTTCCTGCAGCTTTTTTCTGTGCCTTTGAAGCCTTTTTATTTTGTTGTTTTTCTAATTCTTCTTGACTTTCATTAAGGTCTTTTTCAATATCCTCCATTTGTTCTTCTGGATCGCCAAGATCGTTTGGTCTTTCAAGTTCCTCGTTCTTTTTCTGTAATTCTTTCATGTCCTCCTGAATCTTATCAAACTTTTCCTTTATCTCCTCTTGTTTCTTTTCCAACTCTTTTTGTTTGCTGTCTTCTTCATTCGGATTTTTATCAGAATCTTCATTCTTTTCAGTTTCTTCACTAAGTTCTTCTTCTTCTTTTGCAAGCTCTTCCAATTTATCGATTTGCTTTTGCATGTCATTCTCAACTTCCAGTTGTTTGAGCAGTTCAAGCATTCGATCAAGTTCAAGCTCTAATTCCTCATCATTAAATTCCATTTCCTCCATCATTTCTAAAGCGCCATCCTTTTCTAATTCCTGCATCAATTCTTCAATTTGTTGCATCAACTCCTTCATTTCATCACTCAAGAGTTCTTCAAAAAGCTCTTGAACCTTTTCTTGCTTTTCTAATAATTCTTCATTGGGTTGGCTGAACTCTTCCTGGTTTTGTATATTCTCTTCGAAATTCTTTTTCGCATCTTCTATTTTCTGCTCCAACTCTTTTTGCCGCTCAAGTAATTCTTCAAGATCCTTTTTTGTCTGCCAATCCATTTCTTTTTCCTGAAGTAATTTTTCGCGAAGCTTTTTTAAATCTTTTTGAATATCTTTTGACTCTTTAATGGATTCTTCAAGATCTTTTTTAATCTCCTCATTATTTTGAGACTCCATTTCTTCAAACTCTTCAACAGTTGGCTTTTTAAAAGTAGCAATATTTGTTCGAGATGATTTATTACCGTTTACAGCATCATTATCAAATACTTCAAAATAATAAATCACTTCATCACCAGGATTCAACTCCAATGATGAAACATCCCAGGTGTAATCGTATTGAATCTGTTTTGCTGCAGGTTTTTTAAGTTTAATAGTATTTAACTCTCCTTGCTTACCTTTGACAGTAATAATACGATAATTGAAAGACAAACTTAATAAGCCGTAATCATCGGCAGCGTCTCCAACAAAATAATGCATTGAATTATCTAAACTATCTGTAAACTTTTCGACTGTAATAGTAGGGTGAATATCAGGAATAACAGTAATTGAATAAGCCACTGAGTCAGCATTAGGTAAGTTTTTGTTAGAAACAAAAATTTTATAAGTTTCGTCTTTATGAACACTTTTTTTGTATGTAAATAGCTCATTATCAAATCGTTCTGCAGGAACGACGCCGTCACTTTGAGAAAAACGAATTGAAATATTATCCGTATTCTGAGCATTGAAAACCCAATCAATTTTTGTACCTGCAGGAATTACTAAATCGCCAATATTTGTGATTGATTTATCTGTCCGTTGAGTATAAGCAGGAAAATCAAGTGAAACATCAAAGCCTAAAATATTGGGTTTTTTCATTACATCAAGGGTAAACTCTTTTGAATTGACACCGCTTGAAAAGACTTTAAAATCTGTATTCTTTTGAACGTTACTAAATTTATAAGAAAATTGATTAGCCAGATCCTTTGTTAAGCGGTAATGATAATTATCAATGTCAATAAAAACTTCATCAGGCAATAAATTGCCTTCAATTTTTACTTTGAGAATGAAATCAGAAAACTGAACAACGGATAATTCGTCCTGATCAACAATAAAATGAAAAGGAGCATCTCGTTCATATTTAGTGTTATTGTTAATCAATCGCGAAGTACTATCCTGAATCATACCTGCGAATAACAAAACCAATAGGAGAAGCAAAGGAGGTAATGCATATCTGAGGTATTTCCTGTTTTGGCCAAGGTTGATTGCAGATGTAAACGGAACAGGGTTTATTTCTTGTGTTTTTTGATTGATACTCGCTAGTAAAAGATTGGTCTGCGAACTATTTTCTGACTGCCTTTTCAGTTGAAGAATATTAAGTAATTTATCTTTAACGTTTGTAAAATGTTCTCCAATGATTTGAGCAGCTTGTTCATGAGAGATGACTTTTCCCAAACGAAAATAATGGAGCAATGGAGTGAAAACCCACGAAATCAAAGCCAAAGCACTTACTGTAATAAAGGAATAAAAGAATATTTTTCTAACGGTAGTATCAAAATAGAAAAAGTACTCCAGTGTGTTGAGTAATATGAAGATTGCCAATATTAAAGCAACACTATAAAGTGAACCTTTAATTAGCTGATTGATATAATATTTTCGGGTAAATCTGTCCAGTTTTTCAATCAATAATTGATAGTTGTCTTTCTCTGCCATTTTCATTCAAATTAATAATTATTAAACACCATTTTTTATTAGCAAAACCAGTGCATTCTTAAAAAGATTGTAAAAAAGCGGTTTTTAACATAAATAAAAATATAGTTATACGCGTCTACTTTAGTGGAGTTGCTTTAAAAGATTGATAATTATGGAGTTGCAGTATAAAACTGCAAACGTAAATTAGGCAATATGGAAGTTAAAATCAAGAGGTCAAGTATTAATTTATTGCTTGCTAAAGAAAAACCAAGTTCGCTATAGACGGACTTGGTTTTTTAATAAAAAACGGGATTAAAATTAAAACCGCATATAAATTGATTTTAACTGATCATTAGTTTCTTTTTCTTTTACTTCTTCGATCATTTCGGTAATTGAAGCCGCACTTCCCTCCAGTTCTGTTTTTTTCAGTTCGTCTTTTTCCAGGCTTGCCTGCTCTGTATAAGATTCCCGCATTTCATTCATTGCTTTTGTAGCGCCAAATCTTTGCCAAGGTGACCGACTCATATCTATGCCAACGGCTTTTAGTTTTTGCATACAAGTATTGATCTCAGATTCATTGGTTTGTTCAGCGAGATCAATATAATTTTCATAAAAAGAAATAACAGAAAAGCCGTCAATTTTATCCCAGGATTTTTCAAAAAAGCCAAGTTTTTTATGATCGCCGCTTTCCGCATAAATTTCACCCACCGCATTAAGAATTGAACCATTGTCTTCCTGCTCCAAGTTTTTAGCATAAAGTTGCGCCTCCTTTGGATCCACTTGATTCAAAGATTTCAAAGCAGCGGAAATGGTATTGTAAGCTTTTTCTTTATCGATCGCTTTTTGAAAAAGTGGAATATATTTATTGTCACCACTTTCGCCCAGAATATTAAAAGACATTGCTCTAACTTGAGAATGGCTATCGTTTTCAGCCATAGTTGCAATAGTATTCATCAAAGCAGCGTCATTGGCTGGTTTTACCAAAGAAAGCCCTTTCATTCTTAAAGTCCAATGGTTGTCATTTAACGCAGCTTTGAATACATCAATTGATGAACCGAGAGTACTTCCTTGCAATGCATTTATGGCTTCAAAACGATCCAAATAATTTTTTCCATTATAATATTGAAAGACAAACTCCTCGTCCGTTTTATTATCATTTTTTAACATCAGAAGTGACTTATCGGCATCGACGTTGACAAGCGCCGGTTTTTGAGAAGCATCAAAAGAAAAAACCTGCTTTCGTTCATCCATGAAAACATCATAGCGAACAGGTTTACGGTTTTCGACATAGACATCAATGGCAAAAGGTAATTGGAAAATAGCTGGAAATTCGTCAGGGTCTTGCACTTGTTCAATAGTGACATATACTTTTTTAGCACTTTCATCATAGTCATAATTAATGTCCAAAATCGGATGCCCAGCGCTAAAATACCATTGGTTGAAAAACCAGTTGAGATCCTTCCCGGTCACATCTTCAAACGCCAAACGAAGCTCATGGGCTTCAACAGCAGTAAATGCATGGGTCGTGAGGTATTTGTTTAAACCAGCAAAAAAGGCCTCATCACCCACATAATTGCGAAGCATATTTAAAACCAAACCTCCTTTATTATAACTGTGTGCATCAAACATGTCCTCTTTGTCATCAAAAGAAAAGTCAATCAGGTCATGGGCTCCACGCTGATTAACAGAGCCAAAATATCCTTGCATTTCCGAAAGACGGTGACTTTCTGCTTCATCTTTTCCATACTTATGCTCAAACCAGAGATATTCAGCATAATTAGCAAAACCTTCGTTTAAAGTGAGGTTTGACCAACTTTCACAAGTAACATAATCGCCAAACCAGTGGTGAAACATCTCGTGAGCAACAATGCCGTCATTGTGATTGTCAATTAATTCCCGATCCGTTTTTTGGACAAATTCTCCGAATATCACACTCGTTGTATTTTCCATTGCTCCCGAAACATAATCCCGAACAATAATTTGAGAAAATTTATCCCAAGGATACTTTACATCCAGCATTTCAGAAAAGAAACTTAACATCTCAGGCGTGTGAGCAAAAATTTCTTTTGCATATTTTTCATAATCATGTTCCACATAATAATCAACCAACATTCCGTTCCAATCATCTTTTACAACTGCAAAATCTCCAACGGCTAACATAAAAAGATAAGGAGCATGAGGTTGATTCATCTTCCAATAATCAGTTCGGGTACCATCGCCATTTTCAATTGAAGATTCTAAAAGTCCGTTTGAAAGCGTTTTATATTTAGTATCAACAGTTAAATATATTTCTTGGGTACATCTTTCATTTGGTTTGTCAACAGTTGGAAACCAACGAGAACT
Organism: Saprospiraceae bacterium; assembly: GCA_965220465.1. Classification (GTDB taxonomy): domain Bacteria; phylum Bacteroidota; class Bacteroidia; order Chitinophagales; family Saprospiraceae; genus JAHDHW01. The sequence continues at coordinate 390,175 of CBDCPZ010000022.1, forward strand.
ATTTTCAGTTTCACCCTGAGTCCATATCTGCATTGGTTTAGTTGGATCGTTGCCATCATTATTAATGAAAAATAAACCAAGGTCAGACGTTATCGCTGCACTTCCGCCCTCAGGACCTTCAGTTGGTTTGGCGGTGTAGTCTATGAAAATTTTGTATTCTTGTTTTGCAGAAAATGTTTTGCCAAGATTGATCGTTAATCGCTCACCATCGTATTCATATTTTAACGACTCAGACTCACCATCAAAAGTGATATTATGAATATAAAATCCTTTAGCATCAAGCTCTAACGTATTAGTAGGGTAGAAATAGGGTTTAAAGGTCAAGGTTGCTTTTCCGAGAACTTGTTGTTTTTCCCAATCAAATCGAACATCAAGCTTTGTATGAACCAAATCATTTTTTAGTGTGTAACTCGGGTGATAAGTTGGAAGGGTATAAACCTCTTCTTCAAATGAATCAATTTCGCGTGGCTTTTCAGCAGAAACGACCATAGTATCGAGCTGCCTTTCTTCAACTTCAAGAGGAATTGCAGTAATTGTTTTTTTAGCAGAATTGCATCCAAACGAAAAGAGTATTGCAAAAAGGAAAGCTAAATATCTGATTTTCATAATAGAATTTTTGTTCATAATTTCGAAGAGCAAAAATAGAAATATAGTTTATCTTATTTCTTTAAACTTTATCAATACATCCTTTTTATCGACAAAGACGCACTAATTTTTAAAAAGTGAAGCAAGAGAGTCCCAAAGAAGTTAAAACGAAAAATGTTATAATTTTGTTTTATAAATAATTTGTTTATTTTTGTGTAGAGTAACACCAAATAGTGAACTAATGGAAACATTAAAAGACCTCCCTTTGCTGCATTCTTTTTTTCCACTTTCCAATCAAAAAGGTCGATCGACGGCTGGAATTAACAATAGAAGAATCTCCAGCTTGTCAAAAAACTGCAAGCCCGTTTCGAAAAAGAAGTTGGATCATATTATTGAAAAACATCTTGACTTTTTATCTGCAGGAGGGGCAGGAGGGGAGTGGCAAACGATTCTCGTAGGAGGGTTAGTTCTTGGATTGTATAATCTCCCTTTGGAAGTAAAAGATGGAGAGCAAGCAACATTTGAACGTGCAAATCTCCGTAAAATAGAATTGGCAAATAAAGAAATTCCATTTGCAAATTTTTGTAGCGTTTACAAAGAAAATGGTGATTTTAGAAATGCCAATTTGAGTTATTGCTTGTTTACAGATTCTTTTCTAGAAGGCGCTGATTTTCATAATTGTAACCTTCAAAACACAGATTTTTCAAGATCAAACCTGCGCGGTGCAAATTTTCAAAATGCAAACTTACAAGGGGTTGATTTCGAAAATTGCGATTTGACGGGCGCTGATTTTCAAAATACAAAACTTAATAATGCACGTTTTCCAGGAGCTAACCTGGATGACATTTTACATTCTTTTTAAAACAAAAAAATGAAAAGAGTAACAGGTCTTGGCGGGATCTTTTTTAAATGTAAAGATCCAAAGAAAACGAAATCATGGTATGAAAAACATTTGGGTTTCAAAACAGATGAATATGGTGGCGCATTTGAATGGCGCCAAGCAGGGCAACCTGAAAAAAGCGGATACACTGCCTGGAGCCCAATGAAAGATGACACAAAATATTTTGATCCTTCAGACAAACAATTCATGGTTAATTATCGGGTCGAAGACCTGGAAAAACTCCTCGAAGTTTTAAAAACCGAAGGCGTTCAAATCGTAGGCGAAATAGAAACTTACGAATATGGAAAATTTGCCCATATCCTTGATCTTGAAGGAAATAAAATAGAACTATGGGAACCAATTGATTCCGCTTTCGACGATCATTACAAAGGAAATACGATTCAGTAAACTAAACAGCTACATTATAATCTCTTAGCGCGTCATTCAGTGAAACTTTTTTGTCGGTGCTTTCTTTGCGCTTTCCGATGATGAGTGCGCAAGCCACCTGATATTCTCCTGCGGGAAATTGTTTAGTATAGGTTCCGGGAATAACTACAGACTTTGCAGGAACTCTACCTTTATGAATGACTGGTTTGTCGCCGGTAACGTCAATAATATGGGTTGACTGGGTTAGCACAACATTGGCTCCGAGAACAGATTCTTTTTCAACTCTTACTCCTTCGACAACAATGCATCGGCTCCCGATAAAACAGTTATCTTCGATAATGGTGGGTGATGCTTGTAATGGTTCTAATACGCCGCCAATTCCAACACCTCCGCTAAGATGAACATTTCGGCCGATTTGAGCACATGATCCTACCGTTGCCCAGGTATCGACCATCGTTCCACTTCCAACCCAGGCACCAATGTTTACATAGCTGGGCATCATGATTACTCCTTTTTCCAAAAACGAACCATGACGAGCAATTGCATGAGGAACCACGCGAACACCCAAAGTCTCATAATTCTTTTTTAAAGGAATTTTATCGTGAAACTCGAATGGACCGACTTCGATTGTTTTCATTTTTTGGATGGGGAAATAAAGGACCACTGCTTTTTTTACCCACTGGTTAACCTGCCAATCTCCTTTGTCTGATGGTTCAGCAACTCTGACTAGCCCTTGATCAAGGAGTTTAATTACTTTTTTTATATTCTTTCGGGTTGCTTTTTTAGAAAGTAAAGATCGATCTTCCCAGGTTTGTTCAATGATTGAACGCAGTTTTTTCATAGTTCTGTTCTTTTAATTTATTTGGCGATAAGAGGAATACAAAAATAGTTTTTTATAGTGAATTTCAATTAAAGGAAAACAAATACAAAAATAGAACAAGATGATTATTTCGTTTCCAGCCATCGGCTAAAAATAGCATCAACTTCTTTGCTTTTCCATTTTGTCTCAATATTTTCAATAGCCATGATTTTTTCAAAAAGCTGATCCTGTGCTTTGCTTTCCTTTAAAGCCTGGCTATAAGGAATATGACTGAAAGTAACCATTGAATAAAGTGGAAAGAACTCCGACAGATATTTTTTATTGAGATATTTTTCAATCTTTTTGCGTAATAAAAAACGATCGTCTGCGACCAAATCCCGCATTTCAATAAAATTTTGATAAGCCAGCTCTGCAATCGCATTTGTATCAGTAAACCTCGTTGAATTGAATTCATCCATGATAAGAGGCCAGTCTTCATTATGCTTTTCCATCAATTCGTCTAAAATAGTACAATCTTCAAAACCAGAATTCATTCCCTGACCGTAAAACGGTATGATCGCATGAGAAGCGTCACCAATCAATAAAGTACGATGATTATATTGCCAGGGAAAGCAGGAAATAGTGACTAATGTTCCGGTTGGGTTTTCATTAAAATCATTGATTAAATCCGGAATTAAAGACAATGTATCTGGAAAATATTTTTTAAAAAAGGTTTTGATTTGATCCGCAGTTTTCAACTTTTTAAAGGATTCCTTTCCTTCAAATGGCAGGAAAAGTGTACAAGTAAAACTACCATCAAAGTTGGGTAGTGCAATCATCATAAATTGGCCTCTTGGCCAAATGTGAAGTGCGTTTTTTTCAATCAAATGACTGCCATCAGAAGCTGGGGGAATTCTTAGTTCTTTGTAGCCATGTTCAAGGTATTGCTGCGAATAATTGAACCTCCCTTGTTTTTGAAAGCTGGAGCGAACAGCAGAAAAAGCACCATCAGCTCCAAAAACAAGGTCAGGTTCGAAGGTTATTTTCTCGCCTTTTTCATCTTGAAAAGAAATAGAACTTTTCTTCAAATTAACTCCTGTGCATTTTTGGTTGAAATGAAAACGCACATTTTCAAAACTATCCGCAATTTTCATTAACTCAATATTCAATCCGCCACGAGAAACAGAATAGATTGCTTCGTCTTCTTTTCCATAAGGTTGAAAAGTCAAACCACCATCAATACTGTGCATCATTCGTCCGGGCATTGGGATTGCAACGGACCGAATCTTCTCTTTTATTCCAGCTTTTTCCATGGCTTTCCAGCCGCGGTCGCTCATCGCGAGATTGATAGATCTTCCTCCTACAAAATCAGATTTTCTCATATCTCCTCGCCGTTCGTAAACATCAACCAAGTAACCTCTTTTTGCCAGAATAATTGCCCAAAGAGAACCAACTAAGCCCGCACCGACAATTGTCACTTTTTTCTTCATATAAATAAAGTTATAAAAGGTAAAGCAATAAACTGCGTAGCTATGCCTACTAAAAAACCTCCATATAAGTCGTTTTTTTCATGAGCTCCCAGCAACAAGCGAGATGTTCCAACGATTCCGGAAAAAATTATTGCTAACATCAATAATAAATAGGTATTCATTTCAAAACTGTATTTTCCAAGAGGTATGACAAAAGAAGTATAGCTGTAAAAAGAAACGGTAAGTATTAGCATTCCGACTAATCCGCCCATTCCGACAGCATGCATGCTTATTTTGGAAAACAAGTTGATAAAAAAAGCAAGGAACAAACCAAGGGTGGCTCCTAGCACAAACACTTTGTATGGATATGGAATGTTAGGATTTTCAAGTACATTTCTAAAAATCCATAAATATAGAATTCCGGTAATAATATAAGGACCGATTCTTTCGTGCCTATCCTGCATTTCAAAGGAAGAAATCAAGCCCAAAAGTTTCATCATGGATACTGCTACGGCAGGTATAAAAAAGGTCGAAAGAAAAATCAGTAAAATAAGAGGTGTGCTTGAGCCAATACTATTTACACCAAAAATATACGGATTGACCAATAAAAGTAGGATTAGCATATAGGTCAAAACCAATAATGGATGAAAAAGAATAGAAAAAAAATAAGCGAGATAGCGCAACATTAGGTATTAATCTAGTTAAAGATGGTGATCTTTTTACGGAGCGGCAAGTTATACAAAAAAACAGTGGCAATGAAAATTACGCACCAAAATCAAAGGATAGTTCCAGAAGCGTTAATTATTCATTTTTTTCATTTTTGAGGCCTAAAGCAGGGTCTTTATATATTTTTATAATTTCAAATTCGACTCTACGATTTTGTTTCCGTAACTCATCAGTAGAATTATCATTTACAGGTTTGGTAGATCCGTAGCCATAAGTTTCAATACGCAACGGAGGTATTCTCATTTTATAAACCAGATAATCTTTGATTGCTTCAGCGCGTTCTTCAGATAATTTTTGAAGGATGGCTTCTTCTCCCTGATTATCTGTGTGGCCTCCAACTCGAATCGATATGTTTTGATTTTCTTTCAAATAAGAAGCAAGCGTATTTAACGTAGGATAAGACGAAGTAAGTACAATAGGCGTTGATTGCACAAAGTATATTGGATCAAGTTCTATCTTAGCACCGACTTCCAAAGGATCAATATAAAGATCAACTTCGTACTCTTTGAAATAGATATATGATTTTTTAAACTTTACCGTTTCTTCAACACCTGAATACCCCGGTTTTTCAGCTTTCAAAATAAATTTTTCTCCCTTTGGAACCACAAAACGGAAACTACCATCATCAGAAACATAAACGTTACGGTACTCCTGATCTGCAGGGCCAGACAAAACCTTCCCACTAATTGGTTTATTTGTATTAGAATTATAAATATGTCCTTTTACGACCACCCCAGAAGGGTTTGGCGGAGCAATTTTAACTCTAAAAATATCGCTGGATCCGTCTCTTTTGGAACTGAAATAAAGATATCCGGTAGTTGAATTAAAAAAGGGCTGACTATCATCCGAAGCCGAATTAATAGGCTGAATAAAACGCCGCGGACGACTCCACTTGGTCCATTCATTATCCAGACAATCAATGATAAACAAGTCCATTCCTCCATGAGTTCCGAGTCGGTTTGAAGCAAAAAATATGGTTTTGTTATCATCTGAAATGAAGGGAGTCACTTCTCTATTAACAGAGTTGACCTTAGGGCCAAGATTTTTTGGAGAAGACCAGGTATCTGCATCTTTTTTAAAAGAAATATATAAATCCGTCATTCCATAGGTATCTTCTTTTTCCATAGCTAGAATCATGACACTTCCATCACTACTGATGGTCATGCTTACGTCCGGATTTGTGTTATGATAGTCTTCAATATCAATTGATTCAGGAAATGACCAATTTCCATCGGCATATTGTCTGACAATTGAAAACCCCTTTTTCATTCCACCTTCTTTTTCAAAACGGTTAATAACGACTAACTCGTTATTTGATGGAGTGATTGCACAGACACTATTTGGCAAAGCATTATTAAGTGGATAGGAGGGGTGGGAGATTTTGTCAAATTCACTATTTACAGATTTGGCAACCCAAATGTCTTGATTGAAAACAGAACCTTCTGGATTGTGTACAATTTTGTCAGCTATACTTGTATAAATATTCTGGAGGTAAGAGGAATAATTTGGGTTTTCTAGTGTCTGTGAAAGATCTTCACCGTTTTCAACTAACGTTTTTTCAAACTCAGGAAACCCTACCCTGGTAAAATAGAGCGTTTTTCCTTCGACATCAATAACGGGGGAAATCTCATCGTATTCACTATTGATTTTATCATAAAGTTTTTCAATTACAAACTCCTGAGCGGTTGCTAGCATTGGAGAGAATGCAAAGAACATCAAATAAAAAACAGATCTTCTTTTCATAGGACACATAGGGTTACATTTGAAATGTAAATAAAACAGGACGCTTTGAAAAAGAAATTATTATAAAAATTTCTATACAAAGATAATGTATTGAACGAAAGTGTGAAACAAGAAGGGCAAAAAAATGTGACTTTAATTAAAAGTTCATCAAAAAAAAGCAAAAAGCCTTAAATAAACAAGTCAGTGAAACTAAAACGGTTACCATCAAATAGCCCTTTATCGCTGAGTTTGAGCTGAGGTATCACCAAAAGCGCCATAAAAGATAAAGTCATAAAAGGAGCAGTTAGCTTACACGCCAAATTTTCTTTTACATAGGCATTGATTTTAGCATATTTTTGAGCAACTTCATATCCATCTTCATTTGTCATTATCCCTGCAACAGGGAGCGGCAAAATAAATTGTTTCTCATTCGAAACGGCTGAAATACCTCCTTTATTTTTTATAATCAAATTGATTGCTTTACAAATTGAATCATCGTCAACCCCGACAGCAATAATGTTGTGAGAATCATGGCCTACGCAAGAAGCAATGGCTCCTTTTTTTAGATTGAAATTTTTAATAAAGGCAATTGCTGGTGCAAGGTTTTGATATCTGTTGACAACGGTTAATTTTAAAATATCCTTTTCAATATTCGAAACGGCATTTCCATCGACAATTGAAGCTGGAGCAGAAAAAGACCTAGTAACTATTTCTCCATTAATTGCCTCAATTACATTAATTTTATCAGAAAGCGCAGGAAGGCGAAAATCTGTTGCAACTTTTAAATTGGTATTAAAATTATTGATGACAGAAACGGGAATGCTTTGAATTTTTGTCTTGCCATTTTTAGCGACCAAAGAGCCGTCTATGTAGGTTTCTTCTACTTTAAAGGTCTCTAAATTTTTTACAATAATAAAATCTGCGGGATCACCAAGCTGTAATGTTCCGACATTTAAGTTGTAATGGCGAACGGGATTGATACAAGCTGCCTGCAAAACATCAAAAAGATCGCAACCGTTTTTCAAGGCTCTTTGAACCAACTGGTTAATATGTCCAACGATAAGATCGTCAGGATGTTTGTCATCAGAGCAAAACATCATATTTTCAGCATGTTTGGGCAACAAGTCGATTAAAGCGTTGAAATTTTTTGCAGCACTGCCTTCCCGGATAAGTATTTTCATACCGTAGCCTAATTTTTCTAACGCTTCTTCGTATGAAAAACATTCATGATCCGTGCTAATTCCTGCGTTGATGTACTTTTGAGCATCTTTGCCACGAAGACCGGGAGCATGTCCATCAATAGGTTTATTAACTTTTTGGGCAGCAGCTATTTTTGCCATGACTTCGGCATCATCAAACAAAACGCCTGGATAATTCATCATTTCGGCGAGATATAAAATATCAGGGTTGACTAACATTTCTTCTACTCCCTTTGAATCAATAACGGCTCCGGCCGATTCAAAAGTAGTCGCAGGGACACAAGATGGAGCGCCAAAGTGAAATTTTAAAGGAACTTTTTTCCCATTTTCTATCATATAATTGACACCCTGAATGCCCATGACATTAGCGATTTCATGCGGATCAGAAACAGTAGCCACGGTTCCGTGGACAACAGCAAGGCGAGCAAACTCAGATGGAACTAACATCGAACTTTCGATATGAACATGAGCGTCAACAAATCCTGGAAGAATATATTGATCGCTTGAACCATCAATTACCCTGATATGGGTTATTTTTCCATTTTCGAACACTATGGCTCCATGATAAATTTCTCGGGTTTCGATATTGATTATATTACCAGTGATTTCCATAAGTAAAGCTTTGAATAATAAGTTATTTGCAATAAAAATAACTACTTTTATTTTATAATATTAATTTTTTGTAAGCATGGATATAAGTGCATTTCTTGAACGGGTTTTATTCAGTATTGGTGAAAAAGAATTCACAGTCATTCATATTCTGAGCGTTTTTTTTGCCCTTTTCGCCACTATAGTTTTGTACTGGAGTATTTTCAATCGCCTTCTTCCCAGATACTTTAAGGCATCAACAATTAAATCAGAAAACCAAGGTAAAATAAAACAAAGGATTCGCGTTTTTTTTTATCTCTTAATTTTACTTTGTTTGGTTTGGGCAGCAGAATTAGATTTTGTATTGTATGAAAACAAAAATGTTTCAATAACAATAATATATATTATTGAAGGATTGCTAATTTTTCAAATAGCGAGATTACTGGATTGGATTATTTCAAGGACCCTTATTTATAATTTTTATCGCAGGCATGGCGGAGAAAAAACTAAAGGAGCAACCCATCAAAAGGCGCCGGAAAAATCAGCAAATCGAATCGTACAATCTGTTTTATACATTTTTGTAATCATTCTTTTTTTAAGAGGTTTTGATTTTGATTTTACACTTTTTAGCTATGGAGAGTTTGAATTTACGATTTCAAAGCTCCTAGGAGCCACGCTTATTATTTTGGCAGCTCAATTGATTACATGGATAACAACCCAACTGGTTTTACATTCTTATTATCGCCGTAATGATATTAACCTTGGAGCCCAATTTGCGATTGACCAACTGGTAAAATACATTGTTTTTATTATTGCTATTTTTTTGGTTTTTGATAATCTGGAGATCAAAATGACAGTGATCTGGGGTGGTTTGGCCGCGTTGTTGGTTGGTATTGGCCTGGGTCTTCAACAAACATTTAATGATTTACTTTCAGGGATTATGCTCCTTTTTGAAAGAAGTGTAGAAGTTGGAGATGTCGTGGAAGTAGATGGGTTGATAGGCGCCGTAAAAAGAATTGGGCTACGTGCGTCAATCGTTGAGAGCCGAGAAAATGTTTCAGTTATTGTTCCCAATTCAAAATTGGTTACAAACAATGTGGTCAACTGGAGTCACTATGACGATAAAGTCAGGTTTAATATTAAAGTGGGCGTTGCATATGGCTCCGACACACAAAAAGTGAAAGAATTGTTGTTAAAAGTAGCGACGAATAGTATTTCAGTTTTAAACTATCCTTCGCCATTTGTCCGGTTTGTCAATTTTGGAGATTCTTCTTTGGATTTTGAGCTCCATTTTTGGAGCAGAAACCTTATGTTTATTGAAAATACTAAAAGCGATATACGATTTGAAATTGATCAGATTTTCCGAGAAAATGACATCACTATTCCATTTCCACAAAGAGATGTTTGGTATAAAAATAAATAATCTCTTTTCTTTACAATTTTAGAGATCGTAAAAAGGAAACTGTTTCATGCATATCAGAGCTTAAAAAACGGTCATCTTCCAAGGGTTTGATAACTTTTCTGTATTGATTAATGACATTTTCGACAAACGCAGAAGATTTTAATGGTCTTCTAAACTCAAGGGCCTGGGCGGCGGTCATAAATTCAATAGCAATTAATCGTTCCAAATTTTCAATAACCCGAAAAGCTTTAGTTGCAGCATTTGCAGCCATACTTACATGATCTTCCTGCCCGTTACTTGATACGATTGAATCAACAGAAGCCGGAGTGCAAAGCTGTTTGTTTTGACTAACAATTGAAGCTGCTGTGTATTGCGGAATCATCAACCCAGAATTTAGCCCTGCATTTGGGCTAAGAAATGGAGGAAGGCCACGATTACCCGAAATAAGCTGATAAGTTCGTCGTTCGGAAATACTACCTAATTCGGCAACTGCGATGGCCAGAAAATCTAAAGACAAAGCCAGTGGTTGTGCATGGAAATTTCCACCTGAAAGTATTTCATCATCATCAGAAAACACATTCGGGTTGTCCGTAACAGCATTAATCTCAGTCAATAAAATCTGCTCAACATAATTAATTGCATCAGTACTCGCCCCATGAACCTGAGGAACACACCTGAAAGAATAGGGATCTTGCACATTTTCTTTTTTTGAATTTGCAATTTCGCTGTCTTGTAGCGTTCTTAATATAAATTCAGCTGTTTGCAATTGACCAGTATGCGGACGTATTTTGTGTAAACGCTCATCAAATGGGGCAAGACCGCAATCAAAAGAATCAATAGAAATAGCTGCAGTTAAATTGGCAAGATCCAACAAACGTTTCCCCTGAATAACGCACCAGGCCATATAAGAAGCAGAAAACTGCGTTCCATTTAATAAAGCAAGCCCTTCTTTTGAATGTAATTTTATAGGGTTCCAGCCGAATTTTTCAAGGACTTGTTTCGCTTCAACTTTTTTGCCTTTATAATACACGGACCCCATACCGATCAAAGGAAGGGAAAGATGAGCCAATGGTGCCAAATCGCCCGATGCACCAAGAGACCCTTGTTGAAAGACAACCGGAATTATATCATTGTTATAAAAATCAACTAGTCGTTGAACGGTTTCCAATTGTATTCCGGAAAACCCATAGGACAAACTTTGAACCTTTAAAAGAAGCATCAACCTTACAATATGTTGAGGAACCTCATCACCCATTCCACAAGCATGGGAAACGACTAGCCGGATTTGTAATTTATCGATTTCAGTATCAGAAATACGAATATTACAAAGAGAACCAAAACCAGTATTTATACCATAAAAAAGCGATTTTGATTGATCCAGTTTTTGGTCGAGATAGTTTCGACATTTATTTATTTGTTGAGTACTTTCCTCCGACAGGGCTATTTTATAATTGTTAGAAACAATGTTTTCCAGCTGCTCTAAAGACAATGAATTATTGGTTATATAATGAATCGCTTCCATTTGAAGGGTTTTTAAAAAAGACTTGGTTAAATTAAATTGATTTTTCGCCAGAACAAATATCTGTAAAAATCTTCCAAGGTAGAGATTTAAAATATCGTTTTTTTACATTTGCAAAATGTTCTGAGATTTAGATGGAGTGAAAGAAGCGATTTAAACGTTAACAGCTTTAACCTTGCCGTTAAACATTAGTTAAAAAACAGCATAAAAAGAAGCGAAATCTATACTTAAATCGCTAATAATAAGGAGAATATGTAAAAATAGCTTAAGGCATTCAAAACGGGAAAAGCAACTTTTATTTCTAAAAAAAGTCTAATTAAAAGAAGGCAACAATAAAATTGTATTTTTGAGAGTCATATAACAGAAAAATAATTCAAAAACAAAACCACCAGGATGATGAATACCGTAAAAACTAAAAGCATAATTAAGAAATCACTATTTATTTTGGTATTGGCAAGCATCTCTTCTTTTACGGCAAATGCTCAAAAGATAGCTTATGTTGATGTCAATAGAATTCTTAATAGCATGCAGGAATACAAAACAGCCCAAAAACAAATTGACGATTTAGCGGCTAAATGGAGAAGGGAAATCGCTGAAGAATATGACCAAATTAAAGGTATGTACAACCGTTACCAAGCAGAACAGGTTCTTTTAAGTGATGAGGTGCGCCGCCAAAAAGAAGAGGAAATAATGGCTAAAGAAAAAGAAGTCAGAGAGATGCAAAAAGAAAAATTTGGCCCTGAAGGAGCATTATTTAAAAAAAGGCAAGAGCTGGTAGAGCCAATTCAGGAGCAAGTGTACACAGCAATAGAAAACTTTGCCAACGATAAAGGCTTTGATTTTATATTTGATAAAGGATCTGCTTCGGGTATGATCTTTTCAAATGAGCGCTATGATAAAACAGATGACGTTTTAAAAGAACTAGAATAAAAAGCAACCAATCGTATTTATTGGTTTTTCATTAAAAATTCATAGAAAAACTTTATTTTTGCAAACCAATTTTTGAAAATAAATAAATTAAAAGATTTAAATATGAAAAAGATTATCAAAACCAGCTTTCTGTTTATTGCTCTTCTTAGCATGACCGCTACAATGCAGGCTCAGAAATTTGGTTACGTTCATTCTGCCGCAATCCTTTCTGATATGCCAGAAGTTAAACAAGCAGACTCTAATTTGGAAACCCTTCAGAAACAACTTTACAAAAAAGGTGAAGGTATGGTAGAGTTACTTCAAAAGGATTATGCTTCCGTTCAACAGAAAGTTGCTGCTGGAGAATTATCTCCAAAACAACAAGAAGACGAAGTCAAAAAACTGGAGACACGTCAGGCCGAGATTGCAAAATTCGAACAAGAAATGGAGCAACAATTAGTGGCAAAAAGGGAAGAACTGTTGAAACCAATTTATGACAAAGTCAATCAGGCGATAAAAGATGTTGCCAAAGACGGTGGTTACCAAATGATATTTGACGCGAGTACTTCCATTCTTTTATATGCAGAAGATGGCGCAGATGTGAGCGATCAAGTCAAAACCAAACTAGGTATCTAACCTTGCTAAAAACCCAAAAACGACATCAACCTATTGGAGTCTTTGACTCCGGCATTGGCGGCCTTACGGTCGCCAATGCTATTATTAAGCACTTACCCGAAGAAGAAATCATCTATTTTGGTGATACTTTCCACCTTCCTTATGGCGACAAATCTGCTGATGCCATCCGATATTATAGCCTGAAGATTGTAAAGTTTTTATTGGAAAAAAACTGCAAAATGATTGTAATTGCTTGCAATTCAGCTTCTTCCGCAGCATACAATGTTTTACTGGATTTTTTTAAAGGACAGGCTTTGTTTGTCAATGTTGTAGATCCTTTAGTTGATGTGGTTACAGCAAAACAATATAATCATGTAGGAATCATTGCAACCAAAGCAACAATCCGTTCAGGCATTTACAAAGCCAAACTACAAAAAGCACAGCCTAAATTAAAAGTTACTTCAATGGCAACACCATTGTTGGTTCCGGTTATTGAAGAGGGCTACTTTAACGATAATATCAGCGAAGCTGTAATCGAAAAATATCTTTCTGATAAGTCTTTTGATGGGATTGAGGCACTTTTACTGGCGTGTACTCATTATCCTCTAATCAGGAAAAATATAGAAAATTATTTTTCGGGAAAGGTGGATGTTTACGACTCAACAGATGTGGTAGCAGAAGTGGTAAAAAACAAACTTCTTAATAATGATCTGTTAAACGACTGTAAAACAAACTCTCATCACTTCTTTGTTTCGGATTACACCAAATCATTCGAAGAAACAACTCGCATCTTTTATAAAGAAAAAATTCATCTCGAACTTTGTTCTATTTGGTAAAAGGTTGATTTTTTATCAAAAGTCAAGGCTTCTTTTTATTTTGTGGCAATAGGGCGAACTAATTCGTTTAAATCTGTTTTATTAGACCATGAGGATGTTTACAGAAATACACTTTCCTATTGAAATCTTACCCAAAGAGCTGGATAACTATTTGGCGAAGGGTTGGTTTCGGATGGGACAGATGATTTTTACATGCCATGTTTTATGTTTCAAGGACCAGGTTTATTCCACCGTTTGGATTCGGTTGGGTTTGGAAAATTATACTTTTCAAAAAAGCATGCGGAAATTGCTTTTGAAAAATAGCAAACGATTTAGAACAATAATCAGAGAAGCAGTTTTCGATACTGAAAAACAAAAACTTTACGAAGGGCACAAAGAACGTTTTGAAGGTTATATCCCCAATACACTGAAGGAATCTCTTTTTGGAATGGAAGAGGAAAACCTTTACAATACTTATGAAGTTTGTGTTTATGAAAATGATGAGTTGATTGCAGCTAGTTTTTTTGATATTGGTTCAGATAGTATTGCCAGTATCATGGGTTTATATAATCCGGATTACGCTCAATATAGTCTTGGAATTTATACGATGCTTTGTGAAATTCAATATGGAATAGAGGAAAACAAGAAATTTTATTATCCTGGTTATGTTGTTCCGAGCTATAAAAAGTTTGATTATAAATTGCGAGTAGGGCGGATGGATTTTTACGATGTTCCATCAGAAGAATGGATTTCGATCGATGCCTTAAAAGAAGACTTGCTACCTGCCGAAACAATGAGAGGAATGCTTTCAGCTCTTAAAGAAGCGTTGACTGAAAAACAAATAATGAGCCGATTGCTAATTTATCCTTTTTATGATAAAGACCTTTTTGGATACGAGGAAAAAGAGTTTTTGCAATCGCCCCTAATTTTAAATATTCAAACACCAATGAACGCGAAAAACGAATTGTTTTTTGTAGAAATTGATTTGGTAAAAAAGGAATACCGATTGTGCAAAGGAGGAAAGGTTTTTAATATGCTACCCGTGCTGATGTCTTCTTTTTTGGAAAGTTTTGATAAGCAAAAAAGTTTTCTGGATTTTATTTTAATTGAAGAAACACTGGCGGTTAATAGCTCGGTTGCTGAAATTGCAGCTGCTGTGGATTTTTACAACAAGCATCCAAACAGTTAAAAATCACCAGACTTTTTCCGCTTTTGATTCATCCAACCATTTGCTCCAATTCTTATTATAAGTATGGATTTTCCGGGTTTCTAAACCATTATTATCCACAACATTATAGCCTTGATTTGCCCACTCAAAAATACTACCGTATAAATTGTAAATATTTGTAAACCCTAAATCTACTAATTTTTCACCGATCTTTTCACTTCGATACCCCACCGAACAATACAAAACAATTTTTGTGTCTTTTGGGATATTATCAAGCCTTGTGATTTCAAAATTATCATAACCCAAATATTTTGCTCCTTCAATATGACTTACCTTATATTCCTCCATTTCTCGCGCATCAAAAATGGTATATTCAGAAAAATTTTGATTTAACTCCTCAACGCTAATTAAAGGAACAGAAAAGCTGATTAATTGAGAAACATGAATATCAAAATCCGGATTGATAAGGTGTGGCCGGTCAACTGGAGTTTGTGCGCAACCAAGGTTGATAGAGATTAAAAAAGCGAGAAATATTTTGAAGTAGTTCATCTTTATAAAAATAGCGTTAGCCGCCAATAGCTTTCATCGAAAGTTCACTTCCTGTGAATTTCACATCTTGCTTTTGTTTCAAAGCTTGTTGAAGTCGTTGTTCCAAAAGAACATCATCTTCAAGACAATCCAGAACAGAAATTCCATTGTTATCACTCAGGCAGCCATAAATATTGCCAAAACTATCTAGGCGCAGGCGATTGCAATCAAAACAAAACGGACTTGATTCGTTGGCAATGATACCAAATTTAAAACCTTCGGTTGTTTCCCAATAGTTAGCAGTAGAAGATTCGAATCTCCTTTTCTTTTGAAAATGGTATTTATTCGCAATGGTCCAAAGAATATCCTGCTCCGAAAAAAAATAGTCATTATGTCCATTATATAAATGCCCCATTTTCATCAATTCCAAAAACCGAATAGTTACGTTTTTAGCAATAGCATATTCGAATAAAGGCAAAATTTGCGAGTCATTTATTCCTTTCATAATGACGCTGTTTATTTTTACATTTATTCCGTTTTCGATAGCTGCGTCAATTCCTTCAAGAGTCGCTTCAAGTTTGTCTCTTCGAGACATTTCAAAGAATATTTCCCTATTTATAGCATCCAATGAAAAATTGATTCCATCAAGTCCGGCTTCGCTTAATGATGACGCTTTTCTTTTTAATAAAAATCCGTTAGTCGTTAAAACAACTCTTGGAATTCCAAGAGTTTTTAAAGCTTTAACCAACGGGACCAAATCTTTAAAGAGTGTGGGCTCTCCTCCGGTTAGTCTGACTGTTTCGAGGGAGGTATGGCGAAGTATGCCTTTTATGATAGAGATAAATTCATCGACGGAAAGCATTTTTTTGCCTTCTGTCATGCCTTCATTGGAGGTAGGAAGAAAAGCCTGGCTGTTCGAATCAGATTCGTGCACGCAATACAAGCATGCCAAATTGCACACATTTGTAAGACTTAAACGCAGGGTATTAAATTTTCTTCCTAAAGCATCCGCTTTCATCCTCAACTAAGGTTTAAATATTAACCAAAGATACACAATAAAGGTTTTTAAAACTATCCACAAGAAGCCTTTCGGCACATTAAATATTTAGGATGTTTCTCCATTCCAAATATGCTTTAGAGTTGACAAAGTCAGGGTATTCAGCGAGCAAATCTTCCAAATCAATTTTCTTTGCTTCAAAATTGAAGATAATTGTATCGAGAAACCCTGTTGCTTCGGCGTACTGTTTTGCCTGAATTAGAGAAACCAATTTGTACCAGTATGTTTCAAAGAGATCCGGATAATGCTCAATTACATTATCAAAGAACGAAACAGATTTCTGATAAAGTTGTTCGCTTTGAAAAGTTTGGCCAATAAACAATTGCATCAAGGAATCTTCGCCGGTGAATTCACTCAATTCGGTAATGGATTGCCTCGCTTCTTGATTTTCTTTTGCAGCAAGATGTTTAAGCACTTTAAAAAAGCACTTGAATACTTCGTTTTTTGGATCACTGGATAGGTATTGATTTATGGCAGTTACGTAAGCAGAATCGCTCTTTTGAAAAGCAATTTTTAATGCAGCCCCTTGAAAAATTTTATCTTTCCTAAATTGCTCAGGAATACTGAAAAAAAGTTGTTCCGCTAGTTCTATATTTCCTAAAAAAAGCAATTCGCTGATGTAATCAATCTTGAGAAGGCTGTTGTGAAATTCATTTTCAGGATGAATATTATTAAAATCTCCTTTATTATATTCTCCCAGTAATTTCATGTGGCGAGAATAAGAGGTACTCCACAATTCGCCGGCGTAATAAATGTAAACATCAGTAATGTTCAGCTTTCCATTTATCCGTTCCAGTTCACAATCAAAATAATTAAGTCCTTCTCGTTGAGAATAAATCCGGAAAATAATATGAGGAACATGCTTTTGAAAATACAGTTTTGTAAAATTAAAATATCCATCATTACTTTTTAAATATCCCATGACCATGTCTCCAAAACGAATATTTTCTTTTACCTGAACAGCCAGGTTGGCGAGCTGATTTTTATTATAAGGTCCTAAATGATTGGCTACTTTTTTAAGAAACGAATAATGATTTAAAGATTCATTGAGAAAAGAAGGATCACTTTGATTGATGGATAATTCAATTTCTTTTGCGAATAAAATGCATTCTTCTTTTGATATCTTTTTATTCTCTTCAAAAAAGCCATTTGTAAACAAAACCAGAAATCCTATGGCCACCAAAATGCATAGCCCCAGGATTATAAATGGTGTTTTTTGAGAAGGCATAAATTTGTAAAAAGTATTGATTATAGCTTTGTTGGCCCAGGGCCCGCATTATCTGCGATAAATTCGTTGTTTTCGCAATATTTCAGCAACTCAGATTTTATAAATGATTGAACCTTTTCGGTAACATTATCAGGATATAAAAGATGTAAATTAGGCCCCGCATCCAAACTGAAATATAACGGCAGTTTTGTTTCTTTTCTATAATAACGAATCATTTCAATCAATTTGACGGTGTTGGGGCGCATCAACAAATAGGACGGGCTGGAAGTCATCATCAACGCATGCAAGGTTAGCGCTTCGTTTTCTGTGATATTTCCAAACAAGTCCAGGTCACCTGTTTTTAAAGCGATAAGTAAATGGTGCAATCGTTGTCGGGCTTGCTGATATCGATTAGTTGCGTAGATATTTCCATCCATCAAAGAGTGCCCAGCACGGCTCGAAACACTTTTTTCCCCTTTGCTGACGATAAGAATATCATCGTGAAAGGTTTTAAAAACAGTATTAATATGGTCTTCAAATGGAATTGCGAATAAGTCGGAAGAACCTTCTATTTCACCACTTTCACCCCAAGCTGCCATCGTTGGATAAACGGATCGGCTTGCGCTTCCGGAACCTAAACGAGCCACAAAAGATGCTTTTTTAAAGAATTCTTTTTCATTTTCTAAAGTCCCAAAAAACAAGTCTTCTAATGAGCAAAGGCATAAAGCCAAAGCACTCATGCTGGAAGCGGAAGAAGCGATTCCTGCAGAATGAGGAAACGAATTGTAGGAGTGAATGATGAAATGCAGTTGTTTTAAAAAAGGAAAAATATCAACAACGCTTTCTAAGAAAGAGAGCACTTTTTTTCTGAACGCTTCGTTTGGAACAGTATCAAAAAAAAACTCAAGAGAAATAGAACCATCATGAGTATCAGGCTTTTCAAGGTATTCTATAGTAGTTTCGGTAAATGCCTGATTCAGTGTAAAACTTATAGAAGGATTTTTGGGTAATTGCCGACCATGCTTACCCCAATATTTAATGATTGCGAGATTCGAGGGACTTTTCCAGGATATCTTTCCTGATTTTAATGTTGATGTCTCCACAACCAGACGTGGATTTATATAATCAAGCATATTAAAGCATTACTTTCCAATGAATTAATACCGCAAACTTAAATAAAGCTTTTGATAAAATAATTAGGGCAGGAATATAAAAGTTGACTTATTGCTTAAGTCGATAGGATATATTAAAATCATTTAATACGGCATCCAAAATTGGATCTTCTCCAGGTGTATACCCATCTTTGAGTCGATAGCCATAAAATTTTCCGAATTCATTATAATAAGTTGCCGTAAACCCTCCGCGCAAATCTTTTAAAAGCGAATAAAAAGGGGTATCCAGTTCTTTTTCAATCATTTTAATTAGAATCTTTCCCTGGGTCCGGGTCAGGTTTTTCATGGGGTCTTTAAACTCTTCTTTCAGTTCTTTTTGAAGCCTTTTTATATGTTTTTTTCTTTTGCGTTTTGACATGGTCTGCGTCACATGCTCTGTCTCTCGAAAAATCCGGATCGCATCTTTTGCAAAAGGATAAACAATATTTGCGTATCGGCGATACAATAAATAGCGTCTGTATTCTTCATCACTTTCAAAAGTACGAGGACTTGAAACGGATACTGGCTCAAGGTCTGCGATAATAAAAGTGTCGGTTTCAGTTATCAGCGCGGTCACTATTTCACCATTAATTTTTAGCTTCTCCTCTCTGTCGTTAAATTGCGCAAAAACAGAAACGGTGGAAATCAGGAAAATCAATATAATGAAGATAAACTCTTTTTTCATTTTCTCAATGTATTGCATGTCTTACAATTTAAAACAAAAAACGATAGGATGTAACTAATTATTTGTTAACGAATTGGAAATGTGTAGAATAAAAAAAGTGCAAAACCTCTTTAATGATCCTGCACTTTTTGCTTTTAAAGCTGAGTCTTATTTGTTTTGAGTCTCATATTTTGCTTTATATTTTCGATAAAGTGCTTTTTGTTTATTGTCTAAATCAAGTTCCTTTCCGCGAATAAAGGCCTGAACAACTTTGCAAGTTCGCATGTCTAAAACATCTCCTTCTGAAATAAAAAGCGTTGCATCTTTTCCTTCTTCCAAAGAACCAACAGATTGATCGACACCTAAAATTTTTGCAGTATTTAAAGTCAGGGCTTTAATTGCCTCTTCACAATCTAAACCATAGCCAACAGCCTGCCCTGCTTGAAAAGGAAGATTTCTTTGGGTATCGTGTCCAGAATGACTGAAACAAAATAAGATACCCGCTTCTTGCAATTGAACAGGAGTCTTAAAAGGTTGATCGATGTCATCGTCTTCACTACTTGGCAGGCTTTGCGTTGAATTGATGATAACCGGAATGTTGTGCTCTTTCAAAAAATCTGTTATCATCCAGGAATCTTTCGCTCCGACGATTACAAATTCGAGGTCATATTTTTTAGCAAAAAGAGTTGCCTGCATAATTGTTTTTGCTTGATTTGTATGGACAAACAACTTTTTACTTTTATTAAAAAGGCCTCGCATGGCTTCAAACTTTAAGTTCAGGGTTTCCGGACTTGAGTTTTTAGAATAAGCAGAAGCTTCATCGAAAAATTTTTCAAGCTCCAGTACCTGTTCTTCGTATTTTTTATTTTTATTGATTACTTCTGTATTGTTTCCCTTTGAAAAACTGAACAGTGACGGCCAGTTTAAATGGATACCAACATCTTCGCGATACAATGCATCTTCCCAGTTCCAGGCATCCAACTCCACAATACTGGAACTTCCAGGAATTCTTCCACGTTGAGGGGAGATCTGAGCCAGTAAAACGCCATTCGAGCGAACAGTTGGAGTTACTTTAGAATCTGTATTATAAGCAATGATTGACCGTACATTTGGATTCATTTGTCCCACTTCTGTCTCATCCCTGGTTGCTCGGACGGCACTAATCTCAACCAATCCAATTGTAGTATTTGGAGCGATAATGCCTGGGTAAATGTGTTTTCCTGTTGCATCTATTATTTTATAATTTTTACTCCCATCAATTCTGATCAAACGTGCGTCCGCTACCAAATTGATTTTTCCATCTTCGAAAGCGATTGCACTGTTTTCGATTACCTGGCCATTTCCAAGATGGGCGGTTGCCCCGGTTATTAATATAGGTTGACTTTGCGGAGGTGCCGGAGTTTGTTGGGCATAAGCATGGTTTGCCACGATTGTTAGTAAAAGAAGAAATTGAAATTTTTTATAAAAAGTCATTTTGTGATTTTTGTAAGGTTATGATTTGCTTTACCCTTTCATTTCATCAAAAACATCATCGCAGTGATAAAGGTGTTTTTTTCGGGTTTTCACTGGCTGAGTTTCTTTTCCTCCTGCTTTTTCGTTCAACATCTTTTGGATAATTCGGGCACGTTCTTTTTGAATATATTTTCTGGTTTTCAAATCTTCTGTCCGATCAAAATATTTGATTCCATTGATAAGAGTAATTTCTGCTTTTGCATAAATCGACAGAGGATTTTCGGACCAAAGGACTAAATCTGCATCTTTTCCTTCTTTAATACTCCCGACTCGATCATCAATATGCAGCATTTTAGCTGGATTCAGGGTAACAAATTTCCAGGCTTCCTCCTCCGAGATATCGCCGTACATCACTGCTTTTGCAGCTTCCTGGTTGAGGCGCCTTGCCATTTCAGCATCGTCCGAATTGAAACCCGTAAGCACACCCTGGTCATGCATGATAGCTCCATTATATGGAATGGCATCGATCACTTCATATTTGTAAGCCCACCAATCGGAAAAAGAGGAGCCTGCTGCGCCATGTTTTGCCATTTTATCGGCGACTTTGTAGCCTTCCAAAATATGAGTAAATGTATTTACTCGAAAACCATGCTCTTCAGCGACTTTCATCAGCATATTGATTTCTCCTTGTTGGTAGGAGTGGCAAGTAATAAAACGTTTGCTTTCTAATACTTCGAGCAAAGCTTCTAACTCCAAATCTTTACGATAGTGTTTACCGGAGGTTTTCAATTTACCATATTCTTGCGCTTGGGTAAAATAATCTTCATAAACCTGCTCGACGCCCATTCGGGATTGAGGGAAACGGGTTCTATTGTCATCGCCCCAGTTCGATTGTTTTACATTTTCACCTAAAGCAAATTTTATAAAAGGAGCCGCATTTTCAAATTTCATTTCTTCAGGAGTCAAACCCCAGCGTAATTTTATAATCGCTGATTGTCCGCCAATTGGATTCGCAGAGCCATGAAGAATTTGAGAAGTGGTCACTCCACCGGAAAGTTGTCGGTAAATATTTATGTCTTCAGAGTTTAGAATATCACCGATTCGAACTTCTGCTGAACTGGCTTGTGTTCCTTCATTTCCTCCTCTAAAGATGGCGATGTGCGAATGCTCATCAATAATTCCACAGGTAAGATGTTTTCCACGTGCTTCGATTACCGTTGCGCTTCTATCCTGAATGTTTTTTTCAATTTTTTCAATTTTTCCGTTACGGACCAACACATCTGTTTGATCCAAAATTCCAGCCTTTTCGTTCGTCCAAACGGTTGCATTTTTTATCAGATATGTTTTAGGACTGGGCTTGTTTTCCCAGCCATGTGCAACGAATGGGTAAATTATATTTCCCATATTTAAAGTGCCCTCCTTTTTGTCTTCTTTTGTATCATCCCCTTTATCACGGTCAGAAATACCACGAGTATAGTTTGCGGTCCAGCTTATCCAGTCTCCGTTCGCCAAAGTTCCTTTTCCTGACCAACCGGTATCGGTAACCACTCCTGAAAGCGATGTTTTTTCGTTTTTGTCTTTATCCGGTTGAAAAGAAAGGTTGATCGTTCCATTTGAAAAGGAATAGGTGACCTTAATTTCTGTGGAATCATTAACTTTTATGAGCATCTTAGGTTTTTCATTGCTTCCGGTTACGTGCAGCAAGTAATTTTCAGATCCGACATTTAAATTATAAACACCAAGCAAATTAGTGTCGTCAATAACTTCGATGATGTATGCTTTTCCTCGCACCCAGTTGTGTAAAATTTTTGTTTCCTTTTTAAAAACATCGTCGGTAGTAATAATAAAATTGGCAAATTTCCCACTTTCAAGGCTTCCTATATTTTCATATGCTCTAATGAGTTTTGCGGGAGTGTAGGTGAGTGCTTTTAATGCCTGTTCTTCAGTGAGCCCAATTTCAATAGCCGCTCGAAGATTGGTGCTAAAAGATTTAATTTCTTTTAAACCATCAGTTGTAAGGGCAAATTCTATGTTAGCTATTGTAAGTTTTGCAGGATTTGTTGGAGCTAGTTCCCAATGTTTCAAATCTGACAATTCTGCCTGCAATGCATCAAAAGGGTCTTCAACGTCGAAAGCTTTTGGAAAATCAATTGGAATAATGAAAGCAGATTCTGTATTTTTCAAAGCTTCCAGCCTGCGATATTCCTGTCCACTCCCTTTTATAATATAATTTTTATCAAATTCATTTGCAATTTTTATAGCCCTTAATGCGGAAATTTGATCGTCGACATCAAATATTTGTGGAAGATGCTGTACATCGTTCCAGGCTTCAAGCGATAAGTTTTTTTCTTCTTTTTGACCATAATCGTTGTACCATTCGCCATCCAGATAGGTTTGACGAAGTAAGGCGATACAGCCCATTAAAGAACTAGGATAAGATTGAGTAGATTTGCCTTTTCGAAAAGACATGTGATGGGCGCCTTTTTCTTTGATAACATTGAGGTGTTCTCTATCTTCTCCAAGCATGACAAGCGTTGAAGTTCCACGTGAAATGCCATCCATTTGGTGGGAAAGAACAGTACCAAAGCCAATATCCCGAAAACTTTTGGCGGTTTTTCCATTCACAGAAAAATGTTCAACCGCATTGAATTCAGGCTTTAAAGCTTCGTTCCAACTAAAAGCGCCTTTTTTATTGGAAAGCATTTGAGGCTGCTGTTGGGTTTTTTTACCGACTGCTTTTGGCTCCGGCATTCCATAATTTGTGCACAAATCAATGAATGAAGGGTAAATATATTTTCCAGCACAATTGATAACTACAGCACCTTCTGGAATCTTGATTTGAACACCGATAGCTTCCACTTTTCCATCTCGGATCAAAAGCGTTGCGTTTTCAATTTTTTCATTATAAGTTTTAAAAATAGTCGCATTAGTGAAAGCATATAATCCATCGCGGCTGTCTCGAACGCCATTTTCAGGAAAGGTTTTTTGTGCCAACAGGATCGGTCCGCAAAGCAAAAATAAAAGAATGGGTATTAGTCTATTCATTACAACAATTGAGTTTTAAGTTCAAGTACTTTCGGGAGTGAACAAATATATTGATAAATTTGTGAATAAATTATAATTGTTTGTTTTCAATAACAGCAACAGGCAGGACACAAAAATGGATTTAAATAAAGAGATAGAATCGTTTTTAATCAATTTTCAAAGCAGTGTTGAGAATGATACTTTTATAAAGTTGACGCTAAGCAAACCTACGGGAAATGAACCCGAGTTGAAAAATGTTTACGTTCGCCCAATAGAAATCAAGAGCCAACTAATGCTCTCTTTTACGCTTCGATATAAAACAAAAGATATTGTAAAAAATTATAGCCTGGAAGAAGCGAATGGTATTATTAGTCTTTGGCTGGGCGGTACTTTTTTAAATGCAAACCTTCTTACAGCAGAAGCGGATTATACCTTAATGTTTAATAAAAAACGAAAAGCAAAATTTTTAAAGAAAAAGGCATCAAATCAAACTATTCCGGAAAAATTACATAATCGGGAAAAAAAGCAATGGATTAATCCTTTAAAAAGTCATTTTTTAAACGAGCTTGGCATCACCAACGAGCGTGGAGAAGTGCTTAAAAGTAGCCAGCGCAAGTTTCGGCAGATCAACAAGTTTATTGAAATCATTGACAGCCTCTTACCATCAAAAACCAAAACATCAACCTTTAAAATTGTGGATGTTGGAAGTGGAAAAGGATATTTGACCTTTGCTCTTTACGATTATTTAAAAAACACAAAGCAATGGAATCCAGAGATTTACGGGATAGAATTGCGAAAACCACTTGTAGATTTTTGTAACAATCTGGCGAGCCAGTCTGGTTTTGATGACCTTCATTTCATCGCAAAAGACATCGATGATTTTGAAGTTGAAAAACTGGATGTGTTGATTGCACTACACGCCTGCGACATTGCCACGGATATTGCGATTGCAAAAGGGATTCAGTCAAAAGCCGAAATCATCGTAGTTGCACCGTGTTGTCACAAGCAGGTTCGAAAAGAGATCAATTGCCATACAGAAATGAGCGCAGTATTGAAACATGGAATCCTGGAAGAGCGACAAGCCGAACTGATTACGGATGGGATTCGGGCCTTGCTTTTGGAAGCAAATGGTTACAAAACGAAGGTTTTTGAATTCATTTCAACAGAGCACACCAGCAAAAACTTGATGATTGTTGGAACAAAAGCCAAAGTAAAACCAGATGCTTTGCAAAAAGTAGCAGCCATTAAAAAAGAATTTGGGATTGGGTTTCACTATTTAGAAAAATTACTTTCAAAAGCGTAATTGTAAAAACAGTTGATTTAGCGAGCAAGATTGCTTTTTAACGCGTCACTCAGAGTACGACTCTCTATAAGAAACTCTTTGTACACAATAGTTCTTTGATTTATAAACGAAAAATAGATGCCCAGTAGGTTTGTAAAACGAACAGACTTAATCGTCTCAGGGTTATTAAATTCAATAGTTATAATGTTTGTTTCTGATACCAAAAAAGGGAGTAAAAAATTATTGAAAAACTCTTTCAGATAATCATCTAACAATTTTGAGTTTGCAATAGCAATTTGATATTTTATGATTTTGGATTTTAATTGAAATGATCGAATTAAATTTAGATTGCCGCTATTTATAATATCGTCATAAGTACTAGCATTGATTTCAATAGTATTTAAATTGGATATTAGTGAGATTGCAGCATTTGTCGAATCAATGGTCAACCCCCCAGTCTTTATAATTTTGAGTATTTTATTTGCCTGGACTATCCAAATACTATCCGTTTTGATGGCAGATTCTAATTCTGAGATGTTACTTTTAACGTCTTCTGAAAATCCTTCAAGATATTTTTCCTCAATTTTTTCCTCTTGTTTGTTTATTTGCCAATTATTCAACAAAAAACCTGAAGTGACCCCTAAGAAGACGACAAAGAGTTCAAGAGCTAATTTTGCCCAGTTTTGGTTTTTAAATTTCATATCCTTTAAATTTCTAATTTCAACAAAAGGTCAGCCCTGCACATAAACTACATATTTTTCTTTAAAGAACTCTTCTTCAAAAAAATTCGAAATTGGATCAACTTCTACATACTCTTTGCGAGGGAGCGCTTTGATTTCAGCATGTACCTTTCCTCCTTTTAGAGCAATCAATCCATTTGGATTTGCATGTTGTTGTTTCTTTTTTAACAACCGAAAACTCCAGGTAACCAAAACATCAAGCTGTGTTACGGCACGACTTACCACAAAATCAAACTGTTGCTTTAACTCTTCAGCTCTGATTTGCTTTGCTTGCACATTAGTTAGTCCCAATGCGGTTTTTACTTCGTTAACGACTCGAATTTTTTTACCGGTCCCATCAATCAGAGTGAATTTTGTTTGAGGAAAAAAGATGGCGAGCGGAATCCCTGGAAATCCGCCTCCTGTCCCTAAATCTAAAATTTCGGCATCGGATAAGAAGGTATATAATTTTGCAATTGCCAAAGAATGTAAAACATGTCTTTCATAAAGGTTGTCAATATCCTTTCGGGAAATGACATTGATTTTCTGGTTCCAATCACGATAAAGCGGTTGAAGTTGCTCGAATTGTTGAATTTGTTGTGCGGTTAGTTGAGGAAAATATTTCTTTATGATGTCCATTAGTGGAATAAATTTGGAAAGCATAAAGGTACTTTATAAAACGAGAACAGCCTGTCGAAATTCAATAATATTATTGAATTCAAACAGGCTGTTATTTAAAATCGGTTGGGGGTTATCACGAAATTAACTTGCTTGTTTTGCTCGTCGTGGTTGAGCGCTTGCTTTTGGCCTTCTTTCTTTAGTCTCCAAATAAGCTTGTGCACTTGGAGCTTGCAACAAGGTATAAAGAATTTCTTTTGCTCTGAAAAGCTGTGCTTTCACTGTTCCAAGAGGAATGTTAAGTTCCTGAGCAATTTCGTCATAACTCAGTTCTTCAAAAAACCTCAACTCAATCATTAAACGGTATTTTAAACTAAGCTTACTGAGAATAGTTCGCATAAGTTTGACCCGTTGTTTTCTGATGAATCGCTCTTCAGGATCAAGAGCTCCAGAACGAATATTGCTGGAAAAATCATGATCGCTATTGGGCTCAATAGGATCATCAATCGATAATAATTTTAATCTTTTTTTACGAATGTAGTCTATGCAGTTGTTGATTGCAATTTTAAACAACCAGGTGCTAAAAGCATAGCGTGGTTCGTAACTTTCCAATTTGTTGAAGGCCTTGCCAAAGGCTTCCAGGGTAAGGTCATCCGAGTCTTCTCGGTTTTTTACCATTTTGTACATCATGTGATAGATGGAGTTGCGGTAACGTTCCATCAAAACGGTGTAAGCCTTTTGGCTTCCTCTGATCGCCTGTTGAACTAGTTGATAATCTTCTTGAGCGCGAGTGGAGAGGTTTGTTGTTCGTGATTGTTCTTTTACTTCCATTGATCTGTATTTCCTTTTAATAAAATAGGAGAGAATATCAGATAGTAGAGTACAAAGAATGCATCCAGAATTGGATACCATTTTAGAAGTGAGCTATCTTGTAGTTTTTTTAAAATGGGTCTGCATAACATTAGTACAACGGATATCCTCATGAGATATATAATTACTACTGCAAATATTGTGCTAAAATCTAATATGATAAGCGCAAGCCCTGCTAAGTAGTGCAAGAAGTGACTCGAAGAATACAAACCTAAAATAACTTTGTGTTTCAATTTATAGTGTTTCCCTGTTGTCAAGTGTCTTGCTTTTTGTCGGTAAAAAGCCTTCCAGCTTTTTTTTGGTGCTGAGTAAACAAACGACGATTTTTCAATCACAATTCCTACATTATTAGAAGTTGCTATTTCATTTACAAACAAATCGTCATCACCGGAAAGCAAATAGTCGTGTTTTTGAAAACCGCCTGCTTTTTGATAAAGTGATTTGCTGTAAACCAAGTTTCTACCAACTCCCATATAAGGCTGACCGATCAAAGCAAAAGAAAAATACTGCATGGCAGCAAGGATGGTCTCATAACGGATTAATTTGTTCAAAAATCCTTTTGCTTCGAAATAAGGAGCATACCCTAAAGTTATTTTAACTGAACCGTTTAATGGTTGAACCATTTCCCGAATCCAGTTTGAACTATTTGGAATGCAATCAGCGTCAGTGAGTAAAAGAACATCGTTTTTGGCTGCTTCAATTCCTTTCGAAAGTGCAAACTTTTTTCCACTTCCATCAGGTTTGTCCACGACCTTCAGCGAGCACAAGTTAGGATATTCTATATGATATTTCAATAATATGTTATGCGTTGTGTCGTTTGAATTATCGTCTACCACTATAACTTCGTAGGAACGGTAGTTTTGATTTAGAATACGGTGGAGGTTATTTTCAAGGTTAGTGGCTTCATTGCGAGCACAAATGATAACGGACACAGGAATTTCAGAATTTTTTGACGAGAAATCCTTTTGTTTAAAGAAAGCAAGTTTGGAAAATACAAATACCCAAAAACACAATTGAATAACCGTGGCTGCGATAAAAATAATAAAAAGGAGGTTGACAATCAATGTCTTAGAGTTTGACTGCGGAAGAAATTGTAGTTAATGATTCGAGAATATTTTTTCTTATTTCAATTAGATTCTGGATTTTTTTATCTCCTTTTTTCCATAAATTGAATGCCCTTGAGTTTTGAAAACACTGCTTTGCAAAGGTCAAGTATTGCCACGCGATCCAGCCTAAAGGAAGGAGACTAAGCGCATAAAAAAGGGTCATTGTTGAATTTTCAAACAGCCACTGAAACAACCAAATTTGTAAACCATAAAAAAATGGGATGATAAAAATACCAGACAAACCTTTTACAGTCGCGGTATATCCAATGTACAAATTAAGCTTTTTGGCGAGAAAGGCTGGAGTATAAAAAGCTAATAAATTGTTGAGGTATCCGTAAAGGAAAAAAGGAAAACCTAAAATCAAGATTAAATTATTTTTTAAGCTATTTTGCTGTTTTTGAGTTGCGAAAATGGCCTGATCGTTAATGTTAAGTGATTTGATTTCTGCAAAATAATCATCCAGGTTTTGGCCTAACTGATTATAACCCTCTGAATCGTCATTTTTTAAATTGCGGGTTAAATTAATATATTCCTTAGTTCGAAAAAATTGCTGTTCTGTTGAAGCTGGGTTTTCGATATTTATTATGGTTTCGATTTTTTTTATAAATTCTTCTTCTTCCTCGTTGTGAGTATTGTAAATTAAATTACCCAGGCTTTTTTGTAAATCTTGCGTAAGTCTTCGAGCAGCTTTGAAGCTATCTTCTTCAAAATGAGTTTGATAATCGGCAACTTTTATGGCTTGTCCCACATTTACTAAGACGTCACTTCTAAAATCAGTCGGAGAGGAATAGGTCAAACCAACTGGAAGAATCTTCAAATTAAGTTTAAAATTATTTTTTGCTTCGGCTCGCAAGGCAATTCGGGCAGTCCCGGTCTTAAGCGGGCGTAGGTGTTGCTCCATGACGCTGGTTCCTTCCGGAGCAATATAAAGGCAGCCTCCTTCAGTTAAAAAAGTATCACACCGTTCAAAATTTTTATGGTTTTTGACCCCACGGCCGTTGACATCTTTCTGACGTTCGACAGGGATGCAATAAAGTTGATTTAGGATCGGGCCTAAAACAGGAACTTCAAATAAACCGGCATTGGCTAAAAAATGAACTGTAGTATCAACGTGAGCAGCAACATTGAGTGGATCGAAAAGAGTGTTTGGGTGATTGGAAATCAATATCGTTGCATTATCAATTTGAAGTAATTCCTTATTGAGGATGGTTGTTTTCCGAAAGAAAATTGCGAAAACGGTTTTTGTAGTCCGCTTTAAAAAGTGGTAAATCGTAAATAGAATCGGATTCATAGGGGCTGGAAATTGCTGTTATTAATTTTTAAAATCTAACATAAAATGCTTGATGTCATTGTCAAATGATTCCCCTTCATTGAAGTGAAAAGCAACTTTTACCGGTAAAACATAAACAGGTAATTTATTTTCAACGATAAATTGACGATGCAGTTCTAATCTCATAGCATCTTTTTCAGTTGTAAGGATAATTTTTTTTGAAGAATCAATATTGTTGAAAGTGTTTTTTAACTGTGAGATATCGAAGTTTGTAAAATAATGATGGTCCTCATATTCAAGGGCCTGGATTGAATTGACTTGTGTTTCAAGGTATTCGATCAGATAATCTGCTCGTGCAATTGCACTGATAAGCACTACATCTAAATCTGCAGAAAGATTAAAGTGATAATCAGGTTTTAAAATAAAATAAGGGTTGCTGTACTCATAATAGGAAAAATAAATTCGCTGCCGAGGCAACAGATTTATTTCTTCAATCATGTCATTTTTATCTTCTTCTGAAATCGTAGAAGGACATTTTGAAATAATAATAATATCTGCCCTGCGGTAAGCGGATCGCCATTCCCGAAGGCGACCGGAAGGCAATAAATAATCTTTTGTAAAAGGGTAAGAATATTCTGTTAGCAAAATATTAAGTCCGGGAGTTATCGAAAGATGTTGAAAGGCATCATCCAGTAAAATTACCTGATTATCCGGTTGTTCCATTAATATTTGAGGGACCGCGAAAGTTCGGCTTTCCGAAACAGTCACTAAAATGTCTCTAAATTTTCGAGCAAATTGCAAGGGCTCATCACCAACTGCGGTGGCATTATGGTTGGGTTTTACAATTAAAAAACCTTTGGTTTTTCGTTTGTAGCCTCTACTTATTGTAGCAACATTTAAATAATCTTTCAACAGGCGAATAAGGTATTCGATGTGCGGCGTTTTGCCAGCACCGCCAATAGACAAATTACCAACTGAAATCAAAGGAATATCAAACTCAACCCCTTTCAAAATTCCTTTTTTATAGAAAAAATTTCGGAGGCTAACTCCCATGCCATAAAGAAGAGAAAAAGGAGCTAATAATATTTTGACTATTGTGTTTTGAACCATACCTGGAAAAGAGAATTCCTAAAATACTTTGCTTGAGTATTCATGGAAATGTCTAGTTTAAAAATGTCGTAAAATAAAACTCGACAAAAGTACTAAAAAACTGAACGGAGGATTTGTTTCTTTGTATCTTTCTTACTGAATAAAAAATTATAAGAAATAGATGAAAGCAATGATTTTGGCGGCTGGGCTGGGTACCCGATTACGCCCCCTTACCAATTATCAGCCTAAAGCAATGGTTGAGGTTAATGGAATGCCTTTGATTGAGATTGTAATCCGAAGGTTAAAATATTTTGGCTTCAATGATATCATTATTAATGTGCATCATTTTGCAGGACAAATTTTAGACTTCCTTGAAAAGAAAAACAACTTTGGGATTAAGATTACAATATCGGATGAGCGAGACCAGATATTAGAAACTGGAGGTGGGTTGAAAAAAGCAGCTACATTTTTTGACGAAAAACCATTTTTACTTTGTAATACAGATATAATAAGTGATGTCGATCTTCGAAAAATGTATGACACTCATTTAAAATCAAATGCGCTGGCGACTTTGGTTGTTCGGAAACGCGAAACGTCTCGTTATTTTATTTTTAACGAATCAAATATTCTTCACGGTTGGATGAATGTCAAAACTGGAGAAGTAAAATTACCCAGATCTGCTGTCGGAGTATTTAAACTGCTGGCCTTCAGTGGAATTCATGTTATTGATCCAAAAATTTTCTACCTCATGGACCAAAAAGAAGGTTTTTTTTCAATAATAGGTATCTACCTTGAATCCATAAAAGACCACCAAATAATTGGCTTTCAACATGATGATGGGCTATGGTTGGATGTCGGTAAAAGAGAAAACCTAAATGAAGCCTCCGGGATCATTGATCAAATAGCTTTGGCTCCATAAATTAAAAAGGAGAAGCTGTTTTTCATGGATTCTTTAAACAATACCATTTTAAGTCTTAAATTTGATTTGGATTTTTATTTGGAGAAAACAGAAAACCAATCTATGAGTAAGCTACCAATCGGAACATTTATCAACATGACAACAATTGTTATCGGAAGCCTTATAGGCTTGATGCTGAGAGAAGTGTTCCCTGAAAATATTCAGAATATCACATTAATAGCTGTTGGTTTAAGTATTTTAATCATCGGCATTCGGATGAGCATCAAGGTGCCGGAAGAGTTTCTGGTAATTTTTATTTTTAGTTTAATCATTGGAGGGATTTTAGGTGAATTTTTAGGTGTAGATGGATTTCTGGATGCATGTGAAAATTGGATAAACAATAATTTTAGAATTGGTAAGGTCAGGTTTACAGAGGGTTTGATTACGGCCTTTGTATTATTTTGTGCAAGTTCATTAACGATCGTTGGAGCGATTGAAGAAGGAATGCAAGGAAAACGCGAATTGCTTTTAATCAAATCGGCTCTTGACGGTGTTACAGCGATTGCGCTGGCGTCAAGTTATGGAATAGGAGTGTTGGTTTCTATCGTTCCAATGCTTATCATTCAAGGCGGCCTAACGGTGCTTGCGGTCAATGCAAAACATTTGTTTAATAAAAGCGCGATCGCATTACTCAGTGGCGTCGGCGGAGTATTGATTGTTGCGATTTCTATAAAGATTCTGGGATTAGGTGATTTCAGAGTCGCAAATCTTCTACCATCTTTAGTGGTTGTCGTTTTCTTGCTTTGGGGATATGGCAAACTCGGGATTAAAGTCTAATTGTTCAAATATTCAATACGGTGTATCCTATTGCACAATTCATGCAATTTTTGTTTTTGCAATAATTATTTTTTAGATGTAGCAGTGCCTGAGACTGATATGCCGAAACGGGGTCAATTCCCAAACTTTTCCATTTTTCCGTGATGCTGTTTTTTTCGGGTTTTAACTCTTCTAAAAGCTGAAGTGCTTTTTCTTTAAAACGATCTTCTCCTTTCTTTTTTCCATACAAAAAGAGAAATGGAGCAACTGTGTTTATGATTAGTAAATGGATCGCGTTTCTACCAAAAGATTTATTTCGCTTAATTGATGGCTTATCAAAAACATAATGAGTTTGCCAGTAGTTTGAAATTTTTACATCAAACATGTTTTCAATCTCTTTGACATTTTTAGCAATGAGTATTTTACTAAAAAGATGAACCGATTGATAAATAAGTGTAGCAAATTGTGCAATTCTGATGGCCGGAAAATTGGCAGGACGCAACCGCATTAATTTCCACGAGCTTCCATTGATAGCTTTTAAATGATATTTTATTTTTAAAAACTGATACTCCTTTTGAAGTTTTAAAGGGTATTTATCTTTAAAATCTTCTTCCAATAATCCTGCTTGTCCGAACAGTAATGCTTCCAGCTGCAAAAGACTGGACTTGTGTTTGTTCAAAGTCAGCAAAGAAATTGATTTTGCCAATTGCTCGAAAGGTTCTGCATTAATTTTTATTCCAAAATTTCTGGCAAGGAACTGATAAAAAGTTTCTTCCCAGTTGTTTTGATTTAAGTTTAAACTGTTCTCAATTTCTGTTGTTTTGGCTTCCAACCGTTCTACCATTAACCGGTCCAGCCAAAGATTTCGGGTAATTTCGGGAACTTT
The DNA here is from genome assembly GCA_965220465.1 of Saprospiraceae bacterium. Lineage (GTDB taxonomy): Bacteria > Bacteroidota > Bacteroidia > Chitinophagales > Saprospiraceae > JAHDHW01. Next base: position 423,595 of record CBDCPZ010000022.1, read on the forward strand.
GTGAATCAGTTGTTGACAAGGAATCCAATGTCCGTTTTGAATCAATTTTTTATATGTTTTTGAGATTTTTGGAGGGATTCTTTTTTGCAGTTCAAGACAAGGAATTCGCTCACCACTTTTTCGCAAAATGGGTTGGTCTTCTTCTAAAACAACATGCATAATTACATTATCATAAGCTGGATCTTTCTGGTGTCGGTGAGCAAGCCAATCAGAAGATTTTAGGTGCATTTCAACATTGCCGGCCCAAAGTGTGCTACCGATTTTGATTCTGGCGTTCAAAAAATCAGGCCCGGAATCACTGTTTAGCTCGCCACCATTTTGGATGGTAATCTCGTCGCCGGAAGTCGTTTTTAAATCATTTAAATCAAACTGTTTCATTCGCCAGAGATAATAGAGAAAATCTTCTTTCATGTTTTCTATTTAAAGGTTCTACTATCTAAGACACAAAAAAGTATAAATTCCATAAAACTTGTGAAATCAATTCATTTGGGTTTAAATTTTTCTTATTTTACACAAGGTTTTTCCACACACAATTAGCATTTTTCCACATTACTTTTTAGGCTACCCAAAATTTTCAAATATCATGAAAACAACTCTTTTCTTATTGCTATTATTTTTATTTAGCAGTGTCATCCTGATTGCTCAAACAGATATAGAAGGAAGCAAAGATCATCCTTTGGTATCGCGATATCCTGATTCGTATATTTCCTATTATGAAGAAATTAAATTCATTGAATATGATTTGGCTATAGGGCCGGTCACTGCTTACAAGTTTATTGAAAACCGAGAAAAAATAGGAGGCCAGGTTACACGGATTTTTTATCAAATAGAAGCTACGTCTGAAGAAGTCTCAGTCTCTGAAGTATACCTTGATTATGTGAAAGCTTTTGAAAAAGAAAAGATTACTATTTTAGCTAAAGGCTCTTTTCCAATACGGAATGTAAAAAAAGAAGTTGGAGGTATGAGCTGGATCGGCGTTGCCCTCGAACCCAACGCGTTTCCAAATGGTGCGGCTCCCTCTTTGATGTTTGCAGGTACAAGTACAATTGGAGGATCTTTTAGCATCATTGGTCAGCTGGAACAGCCAAACGGCCAATCAGTATATATTGCCATTTATGGGAAAAGGCACAGCGATAAAGAAATAATGTATCATATTGATATTGTTGAAGTTAAAGGAGCTGAAACTGGGCAGATAGCGATTGATCCGGATTATATTCAAAAAGAAATTGATGCCAAAGGCGCTGTCTCGATTTATGGGATTTTGTTTGATTTTAATAAAAGTACTTTAAAACCTGGATCTGATTCAACGCTTTTAATTATTGCAGAATACATGAATAAAAACCCTGAAGTAAATTTGATTGTTGTTGGACATACCGATATGAAGGGTTCGCTGGATTATAACATGAAACTTTCAGGAGAACGAGCTTTAGCTGTTAAAAATGCTTTGGTAAATAAACATGGGATCAATCAGGATAGATTGTCAACAAATGGAGTGGGGTATCTTTCACCCAAATCAAATAATACAACCGAAAATGGAAGAGCATTAAACAGAAGGGTGGAATTGGTTAAAAAAATATAAACAAACTTCAAAAAAGATCAACTGTTTATTCGATCATAAATTTTAAAAGTGTAATCGTGCTCATTTTTTCCGTTCGCTTTTCGGGGATCTTCTGAAACGAGTTTCCATTCGTACATATCCAATTGAGGAAAAAAGACATCTCCGTCAACTTCCAAATCAATTTCAGTAATGTAAAGACGGTCAAGGTAGGGTAGGCTTAAATTATAAATTTGTGCGCCTCCAATGATGAAAACTTCCTCCTCGTCATTTTCCTGGGCGATTGCCAGTCCTTCTTCAACAGTGTGAACAACCAAGCAATTTGATACAGTAAAAAAAAGGTTTCGGGTAACGATTATATTCGTTCTTTTCGGGAGTGGGTGGCCAATTGATTCATAGCTTTTACGCCCCATAATGATATGGTGGTTCAGCGTTTTAGCTTTGAAGTATTTCAAGTCGTCCGGGAGATACCAGGGAATATTATTGTCTTTTCCGATTACATTATTCTTTGCAGTTGCGACGATAGCAGATACGATCATTTTGTCTTTTTAAGAGCGGTCAGATTTAAATCGTCAAAGTTAATGTATCGTTCCAAACAATCGTATTTGTTCAGATGATTTCGTGTTTTTAAGGCAAAACTTTTCATTGCCTTTTTATCTTTATCTGCCATTTCGAGGAGATTTGTATCATCCGTTTCAAAGGCAGAAACCGGAACGACATGATAAGTTGATTTTCCTTTCGAATCTTTGTGAATATACCGCCAAACGGGGATATAGTGATTTTTCCCAAAAACGACGTTGCCGGTATTTAGGTTTTTTACTAGTTCGGTTTCAAACATAATCCCTCCATCTGTATCGGTTTTATTTTGATTTGAAATAAAGTTTCCGAGAGAGTAGACAACTGTAACTTTTTTGAAAGTATTGTCTTTTTGTAATACAGAATCCTGCTTGATTGGTTGAACGACATGCGGGTGGCTCCCAACGATCAAATCGGCTCCCCAACCCATGATTTTTTTTGAAAGCTTTCTTTGTTCAGAACTTTCTAACAGCCGGTATTCAAAGCCCCAATGCATGATGACAATAATGGCATCGGGTTTCAACTTAAGCGCGAGATCAAGGTCGTTTTTTATTAAAGTGGTATCTATCAAATTTACCATGGTGGGCTCTTTTGTTGGAAGGCCATTTGTGCCATACGTGTAATTGAGAAAGGCTAATTTAAAACCATTTTTATAAACGATGAGCGGATAAAAAAGCTCTTTTTCTTCATTGTTTTTAAATGTCCCGGTTTGGTAAAAACCATAGTTTTTTAAAGTGGAAATGGTGTTGATTACTCCAAGTTTACCAGCATCGTTTGAATGATTATTAGAAGTGGTCATCATATCAAAACCGGAAAGGCGAAGGGCGTAAGCCAATTCATCAGGGCTTCTAAATTGCGGATATCCCTGATAAGGTGGTTCGCCGGGTAGTGTCAGTTCCAGATTTCCGATTGCCAAGTCAGCTTCTTCAATGATTGGGCGCACATATTTGAAGCAAGGCATATAGTCGTAGTTTTCATCTTTGACAATTTCTGCAGATTTGATTTGAGGGCCGTGACCCATTATGTCACCAACAAACAATAAATTTAATCGGGATAGACTATCTGATGACAGGTTTTCTTGCGCAGTGCTTAAAAAAGCGAAATGAATGATAAGAAAGCAGGTATAAAAAAAGTGTTTTCTCATAAGAATTCTGCTAAGGAACATCGATTAAATTGGCATTAAGCATACGCTCTTCGATCCATACTTTTGAAGGATCAATTTGACCATCTTTCAAGTATTTCTCAATCATCAGGCCAGCAATAGGCGCAGCATAAGAGGCGCCCCAGATTCCGTGTTCAACATAAACAGCAATGGCAATTTGAGGATTATCCTTCGGTGCGAAAGCAAAAAACACGGAGTGGTCTTTTCCATGCGGGTTTTGAGAGGTGCCGGTTTTTCCACAAACGGAAATGTCTTTGACCTGGGCAATTCTTGCTGTTCCACCCAAAACGGCTTTTTCCATTCCATCGATTACCGGGACAAAGTGCTTTTGGTCAATGCGAACTGTTTTTTTAGTACGGTATTTTTCAGGAATCAAAAAGTCGTTATCTACAAATTTTTTAGCAAGATGTGGAGCATAATAATACCCGCGATTGGCAATAATTGCGGCTAAATTTGCCATTTGTAGCGTAGTCATTTGAATCTCTCCCTGGCCAATTCCGATAGACATAATCGTTGGAGATTTCCAGCTTCCTTTTTCTTTTGGATACAAAAAATCATAATATTCAACCGTCGGGACATTTCCTGCTAATTCATTTGGAATGTCAACGTCCAAAGGTTTTCCTAATCCAAAATCATAAAGGTGTTGATCAAACATACTTAAACCTGAAGACGGATTGCTGAATCCGTCTTTGTCGATTATATCTCTTATAACCGTAAAAAAGTAGGCATTGCAGGAATGTTGTAGAGCTACTGAAACATTGTAGGCGTATGGGTGAGCGTGACAGCCTCTTCGTTTTCCTTTGTAATAATATCCGCCATTGCAGGTAACTCCCCGATTGGCTGGAGAAATGCCTTCTTGCATAGCAACCAAAGCTACAACCGTTTTAAAAATAGAGCCCGGTGGATATTTAGCCATCACAGACCGGTCAAAAAATGGGTTAAGAGAATCTTGAAGAAGCATATTAAATGCCTCGCCGCGCTCTCGATTGATGGTCAATAAATTGGGGTCATAATTGGGCGTACTTACCATTGCAAGAATTTCTCCGGTGGATGGTTCTATTGCTACAATACTTCCCGTTTTGTTTTGCATTAATAATTCACCGTAACTTTGGAGGTCAATATCCAAAGAAGTAATTAAGTCTTTTCCCGAAACAGGAATAGTGTCTTGCTGGCCTTTATTATAGGGGCCCACTTCACGTCCCATATTATTTATCAAAACATAATTGACTCCTTTTTTGCCACGAAGCTCTTCCTCATATTCTAATTCGAGACCACTTGCACCAATGTAATCACCTCTGCTATAATCACCATTTGAATTGTCGATCTGATCTTGATTGACTTCATTTAGATATCCTAAAACATGAGGGGCATTTTTAAAAGGATAACCTCTTACATTTCTTAATTGGATGGAAAAACCTGGAAATTCGTGAAGATGTTCTTGCAACCGAGCATAAGCATCAGAGGATATTTTCGAGATAAAAACAAAAGGTTTATGCTTAGCGTAACGGTTGCTGCTGAAGTCCTTGTTGATTAGGGAATGATATTCGTCTTGTTCAATTTTGAGCAACGAACAAAACTTTTCAACGTCCATTTTCGGATCAAGTTGATTGTAGGTTACTTTTAGATCATACATTGCATTGTTGTTGATCAACAAATTCATGTTACGATCATAAATCAAACCCCGAGCTGGATAAATAGTGTTTTTATTTACAGCAGTAGCTTGCGCTTTATCGCGATAAGACGAGTCAATGAGTTGAATTTGAGAAGCTTTTCCTACCAGGATAAGAACAGCAATCAAAAAAAATGTTTTTATGACTTTTTGGCGATCTCGATTGATATCTTTCACTTAAATAGCCTGTTGATTGAGTAAGTAAAATTATGAAAAATTAAATTCCTAATCTGTTAAACGGCTAATTCACTCTAAAGGATCAAAAATAAATTGGTAAAGCATGATAATTACCATAGAAAAAAGAAAACTCGAAACGGTTTTTAAAATAATATCTCCAATATAGTAATAGGTAAAGGCTTCGACAGAAAAGTAAAAAAACAGATGAGCAAAAAGAATGATGGAAGAATAAATGAAAAACCAACTTGTTCCCAGCCGTCTTTTGGTAGGACTAGAGTTTTGTAAATAACCTCCTTTTGGTGCGAGGATTTTTAAAACGAATGGACGAATAAAGCCAATAAAAACGCAGGCGCTGGCGTGCACACCATAAGAATTATAAAAAGCATCAATCGCAACCCCAATCACAAATCCTAATAAAACCAAAACCGAATGCGGTGTCCGCAAAGGCAGCAACATAAGGAATAACGGGTAAATAATTAAGCTTACATAATTAAAACCACTTCCGCCAATAGTAATCTTTTTAAAGATAAGGACCTGAAAAAGGACGAGACCGAAAAACCGGAGTATGTTTGAAAAAACAACACTACTCATTATTTTCCTCCTTTTGAATTTTTTGTGTTTCCTCTTTCATCAAATTATTCACGACATAAACATATTTGGTCTTGTTGAGGTCATTTATTAGATTGACTTGTATTTCAAAGAAATTCGACCCGGAAGGAACCCAAAAAGTATCAACAACTCCGATCATTATACCTTCGGGAAAAATAGTCGAATATCCACTGGTTTGGACAGTGTCCCCGATGATAATATCTGCATGTTTTGGAACATCAATAAGGCTTACTTTGGTTGGATAGTTGCCTTTCCACACGATTGACCCATAGTGTCCATTACGTCGAATCGATGCGCTTATTATTGATTGTCGATGTAGGATTGACAAAATGCGGGAATAGTTTTTTGTTGTGCTCTTCACAATACCCACGACTCCAGCCTGGTTAGCTCCAATGACTCCCATGCTTGGCATAACACCTTGTTCAGACCCTCGATTAATTGATAGGCTGTTGTTATTTTTATTGATAGAATTACTAACTACTTTGGATGCTATAAAAGTAAATAATTGTTCCGTTTCGGGAGAGTGAACGGTATCCTTGAGGATTGTTTTAATGAATTTAGCATTTTCAACTTCAGCGAGTAATTCTGCATTTTTTTTAGCAAGGCTGTCAGCAACAGAAGAAAGATTAACGAATTGACTGATGTGATCAAACTTTGTGGTAACGTAGTCTGACCCAGCGGATAAGGAATTTAAATAAATGGCTCGTTGGGATTGATTATTATTTACAACGAGATACATGCAAACAAATTCCATAAAAATGAAAGTAACAAAACCACCGTGTTTTATGAAAAGGAAAATTAGATTACGCATAGCATGTTCTCTTCATACTAGTCAACATCTTCGTGTTTTAATAAAAGTCGAAAATGTATAGAATTTTAAACGCTCTTTCTGTCAATTAAGAAAGAAAACTTGTCGGTATTTTTTAAGGCGATACCGGTACCTCTCACTACTGCTCTAAGTGGATCCTCAGCAATATGCACCGGAAGCTTCGTTTTTTGAGCAATTCTTTTATCTAATCCTCTCAATAATGCACCTCCACCTGTAAGATACAGCCCAGTAGTATAAATATCTGATGCAAGTTCAGGAGGAGTTGTTTCTAAAGCTCTAAGCACAGCGTCTTCTACTTTTGAGATAGACTTGTCCAGTGCATGAGCAATCTCCTGATAAGTAATGGTTATTTGTTTTGGAATTCCGGTCATTAAATCACGACCATTAACAGAGTAGTCATCAGGCGGATCATCTAATTCATGCAAAGCAGAACCAACATTTATTTTGATTTTTTCAGCAGTTCGTTCTCCAATCAGAATATTATGTTGGCGTTTCATGTAATTCATGATGTCAGTAGTAAATTCATCGCCGGCAGTGCGGATCGATTGGTCACAAACGATACCCGAAAGTGCAATTACTGCGATTTCAGTGGTTCCTCCTCCAATATCCACAACCATATTTCCAACGGGTTCTTCCACGTCAAGGCCTATTCCCAAAGCAGCAGCCATGGGCTCATGAATAAGATACGTTTCTTTAGAATTTACATTATCAGCGGAATCAAAAACAGCACGCTTTTCAACTTCTGTAATGCCTGAAGGAATACAGATTACCATTTTCATGTGAGTGAAAAACTTTCGGCGACCTCCGGCCATATTGATAAGCCCCTCAATCATGCTTTCAGCAGCCGTAAAATCTGCAATCACCCCATCTTTCAAAGGACGGACCGTTTTAATATTTTCATGTGTTTTTTCATGCATCTGCATCGCCTTGTTACCAACAGCTATAGTTTGATTGGTTCTTCGGTCGATAGCAACAATTGAAGGTTCATCCACAATTACCTTCCCGTCTTGTATGATAAGTGTATTGGCAGTGCCAAGATCAATAGCTAATTCTTGCGTAAAAAAATTGAATAGTTTCATTAAAAGTATAAACCCGTTTTAACTTCCATTTTCAGAAAGCTTGTTACTAATTGTAATCCGTTATTCAAATAGTTCTTTTAAGTATGGTTTAAAAAATATATTCTTACTTTGTAAGTACACAAAAGAAAACAAAATTTGTGTAAAAAGAAAAAATAATTCAAACTCAATAAATTACGAAGAAATACTTTTTTTAATACTTAAAGGTCGTTTTGAATTAATAAACCCACAGGGTGTTTTAAGTCTATTGATGTCGTAAAATACATCATATAATAATTTCTGCAAATGTACAATAATTAATGATAAGTTATAGCTGTGATTTGTGACAGTTTTTAACAGCCAACCACAACTTCCCACATTTTTTCCTGACCCAGATATTTCTTCGCTAAAGTTTGTATTTTTTCAGGAGTTATGTTTTTGATACTTTCAACCAGATCAGAAAACGAGCTCTCAGGAAGTTCTTCAAGGGTTGTTGTTTTTATAATGTCAATAATATTAAAGGGACCATCAAGCATGGTCAGCATGTTTCCGAGCAAATAATTTTTAACCATCGAAAGCTCATCTACTTCGACAAGCTCTTCTTGTAAAAGGTTCATTTCATGATAAATCTCTTTTAACGTGACATCAACCAAATCATTTCCGACTTCTGTTCCGATATAAAAACACCCACCGTAATGCATGGTGTCCATTGTTGAAAAAATGTTGTACGTGTAGCCTTTATCTTCACGGATATTTGCCATCAAACGAGAGCCAAAATATCCTCCTAAAATGGTATTCAATACAAACCAGGTGTCATAATCCGGATGATTGCGGGTGAAAAGCTGACACCCAATCCGAATAGCTGTCTGCACACTATTTGGATGTGTTATTTTAATTTTTTGAGGTTGATCGCAGGTTGTTTTAATGATAGGAGATGGTTTTTCAGATGAATTCATCTCCTGCCCGAGAAACTTATTGACCAAAGCTATTTCTTTTGAGGTCACTTTTCCACTGAGGAAAATAGTACAATTTTTACTACTATAATTTTTTTGGTAATGTTGGATTAGATCTTCTCGATTTAGTTGATCATAAGTTTCAGGAAAACTATTGTATCCGTATGGGTGATCCTCGCCAAAAATAACTTCTGTCACTTTTCGGTAGGCAAGGACATCTGTTTTAGACAAGTCAATTTGTAAACGATGTTTACTGTTTTGTATAAAAGTACTCAATTCTTCTTCTGGAAAACTTGGCTCCAAAACAACCTCTGCAAGCAAAGGCAATAGTTTTTCGAAATGACGGGTTAGACTGTACAAAATAATGCTTGAAGTGTCTAAACCGAAAGGTACGCTAAGCGTCCCGCCATAAAAATCAACCTTCTCGGCAATTTGTGCAGAAGTGTGGTTTGTTGTTCCTTCTTTCAGCAAACCGCAAGTTGCTCGCGATACCAAACGCTTTTGTTCGAAAGGTCTTCCAGCAAAAAAAACGACTTCGAGTTTCAGTATATCTTGAGTGCCTTTGCTTATGACTTTTACAGGTATGCCATTGTCAAGGTGATAGGTCTCCTCTTTTGGTATTTCAATATTTGAAATCTCATTGACAATGGGTGATTGACTTCTGTTTGGCATAATTTGATTTTAAAACCCTTTAAAAAATAATCCGACATTTTAAATTTAGGTGATAGCTGAACGACTAAAGAGTAGTAAAGGTGAACCTAAAATTAAAATTGAAAGGAGATATAATTTTTTAAATAATAAAAATTATAGGCGGCAAAATTACTGATTTATAACCGATTAAACTATAATGACTTAAGCATTTGTTTTTATAGAAAAAAGAATCAAACTCCTGCTTGATAAATAAAAAAGGCTACCTTATGGCGAAGCTAAAGTTATCAACAGGATGTTGATATTTTATAGTAAATAAAATGGCCAAAAGATATATTTTTGTGTATCATTTTTTAAACGAAGATTAAACAACCATCTACATAATGAAATTTAGTGTATCATCAACAGATTTATTAAAACAATTGCAAATAGCAGGAGGAGCGATAGGATCAAACCCGGTGCTGCCAATTCTCGAAGATTTTTTATTTGAGATTACGGACAATGAGCTAACCATTTCTGCGACAGATCTTGAAACCTCAATTGTGACAGCTATCGAAGTTATGTCAGATGGCAACGGTACCGTAGCTGTTCCCGCTAAAATATTATTGGATACACTTAAAGAACTGCCTCAGCAACCGATTACGTTCACGGTAAATGATGAAAATTTTGGAATTGAAATCACCTCTGCTTACGGAAAATATCGCTTAGCCGGCGAAGACGGAAAAGAATTTCCGCGAATTCCTGAAGCGGATTCGGTGGATACCGTTGTGATGGCTGGTTCATTGCTTTCAAAAGCAATCAACAAAACGCTTTTTGCAACAAGCAATGATGAACTTCGCCCGGCAATGACCGGCGTTTATTTTCAGGTTGATTTTAATAAACTGGTTTTTGTGGCAACGGATGCGCATAAGCTGGTGAAATACATGTTTACCAATATTAAAAGTGAAATTTCTACTTCTTTTATTGTTCCTAAAAAGGCCTTAAACCTCTTGAAAAGCGCTTTGCCTTCTGACGAAGAAGTTACTTTTTCATTCAATAAAGCCAATGCTTTTTTCTCTTTTGGAAAGGTAAAACTACTTTGTCGATTAATTGATGCAAAATACCCGGATTATAATGCAGTTATTCCTGTGGACAATCCAAATCTGCTGACACTTGGAAGAGCGGATTTTCAAAATTCATTGAAAAGAATTGCCATTTATGCAAACAAAACAACGAACCAAGTAATACTAAATATTAATGATGGTAGTCTCACGGTATCCGCACAGGATCTTGATTTTTCAAATGAGGCAACTGAACAATTATCTTGTACTTACGAAGGTGAACCCCTCACTATAGGCTTTAATGCCAAGTTTTTGATTGAAATGCTAAATGTGTTGGAAAGTGATGAAATTAAAATTGAGCTTTCCAGCCCTACCCGTGCCGGTATATTGCATCCTTCCGACAAAGCAGACGGAGAAGATATCCTTATGCTTGTGATGCCTGTTATGTTGAGTAATTAGCAATATATAATAAAACCGTTGAAGGAGACGCTTTATTAATATAATAGAGCGTCTCTTTCTATATTGCGAATCTAAAGGTCTTCAAAGATGAAAAAAATAGCTTTTATACTTGTGATTGTCAGTACTGCGATAGGTTGTAGGAAAAGCTTGCCTGTCGATGAAACTGCTCAACAATGGGTTACCTATTATTACAACAGTGAGTTTGATAAAGCCAAACTGCTCAGCACACAGATCACAAAAGATATGATCGATACAGTCGCGTCGGAACTCATAGATGAAGGCGAAATTATGTCGTTTCAAATCATTCGAATGAATTGTTCTGTAAAAGGTGATTCGGCTATCTGTTCTTATACTTATAAAGATGAAATAGAAGAATTTGAAGAAAAAATTCATTTGATCCAAATCAGCCAAGAATGGCTGGTTGACGAGCCTCTGGCTGGTGAAACCTTAACAAATGAAGAGATGGAACAGGTTTTTGATGAATATGAAGAATTTCTAAAAGAGCAGATGCAAAATATGTCGGAAGATGAATGAATCAGTAGATAAAAAGAAAATCGGATTATTTTTTGGGTCCTTCAACCCCGTTCATATCGGACATTTGATAATCGCCAATTACATGGCAACGCAAACGGACCTTGATAAAGTTTGGTTTGTTGTCTCTCCTCAAAACCCACTCAAACCTAAAAATACATTAGCAAGAGATTATGACCGGCTTCATTTAGTCAGATTGGCGATTGGAGACAACCCAAACCTGGAAGCTTCAAATATCGAGTTTGATCTTCCAAAGCCTTCTTATACCATCGATACGCTTATTCATTTAAAAGAAAAGCACCCAAATTATGAATTTGTGCTAATCATGGGTGGCGATAATTTAAGATCGCTGCATAAATGGAAAAACTACGAAATCATTCTTCGGGATTATCAAATTTATGTTTATAAAAGACCTGCATATGATCTCGGTGATTTGTCGACACATCAAAATATCCGTCTTTTCGAAGCACCTTTAATGCAGATTTCTGCGAGTTATATTCGTAGCTGTTTAAAAAATGGCAAATCGGCGCGGTATCTGGTTCCGGAACAGGTTTTTGAGTACCTCGAATCGAGTAATATTTATAAAAATTAAAAGGCTTCAACCACGCTTCAAGTCACCCATTTGTCAATACCTTTTAATATCAACGGAGCAAAACAATAATTATAATATTAGTAAGTTAACTTTGTGAAAATGTTAAGTCTAATTAAACAAGTAATATTTAATTATTTAGCCCAATAACTTAATTGGTATTAGTATGCGAAAATATCAACTCCCTCTGATTTTATTATTCCTTTTTGCAGGTTTGCTCTCCGCTCAATCTGATTTGAAAATATATCAATGGAAATCACATCTTCCATATTCTGTAGGAAAGTCAATCACCCAAAGCAGCTCCAAGGTTTATTTTGCGGCGCCGTATTCTATTTTTTCAATTGACAAACAAGATCATTCTTTAGAATTTTTAACTAAAGTCGAAGGCTTGTCTGACATCAAAATGAGTGTGCTAAAATATGCTTCTGAGCATGAAACGTTAATCGCAAGCTATGCAAACAGCAATATTGATTTAATAAAGCCTGATGGTATTGTCAATTTACCCGCTGTGAAAAACTTTGATATCGTTGGTGACCGGGCTATTTATAATATTTATAAAGGAACAGCAGACCTGTTTTATCTTTCATGTGGATTTGGCGTAGTAGAATTGAACGTAGCTCGTGAGGAATTTGGTTTTACCGCCAAACTGGGTGTCAAAGTAAATGATATCACCATTTTTGAAGGAAACTTCTATGCTGCCACCGACGAAGGAATTTATCGAATTTCAACAGGACCGGATGCTAATCCACAGAATGCAGGTGAATGGGAATTACTAGGACCAGAAAATGGCTTTTCAGATGATTATAGCTCAGATGCCTTAGTTACATTTAATAATAAAATGTATGTCGATGTAAACGACACGCTATACAATTACAAAGATGGAGTTCTTGAGTTCGTTCATTATGAAGAAGAGCATGAAATAATTTATATGACTGCTGAAGGTGAACACTTGTTGGTCGGTGAAAATTGCGGACTAAACGGAGTGGATTGCCAAGGTAAGGTCTTATTTTTTAATACAGATCATTCTTATGAAACATCCGGCTCGGGTTGTGTAAATCGCCCTTATTATGCAATTGAAGACGAACAACAGAATGTTTGGTTTTCTGATCGTTGGAGAGGAGTCAGACTCGCAAGTAATTATATGAATGGTTGTAGCGTAATAAATATAAATGCTCCCTATTCAGAGCATGCCACTGAAATTGCAATTGACGGGGATAATGTCTGGCTTGCAACAGAGACGCCTGGTGCAGGAAATAATTTTGGCTATTATTCGCTGATTGAAGGGCAATGGAAGTATTATAATTTTAGATCGTATCCTGATCAATTAGCAGACTTGACAACCTGCTATCGAATAACGGTCCATCCTGATAACAAAAAAGTTTATGTTGGTTCCTATGATGTTGGTTTATTGGAAATGGATGGAGAAAACTTTACTTTTTATGGTGATACAAACTCCCTACTTGTTACAGGTGCAGACCCTTCACGAATACGCGTAGCCGGATTGGCTTTTGACGACAACAAAAACCTTTGGATAAGTAATAATTCAGCAATAAATCCGATAGTTGTTTTAAAAAATGACGGGACCTGGCAAAATAACTTCATCACATCCAGTAAAGGATTGCGACAGGTGGTAGTTGATCACAGCGGAAACAAATGGTTTGCTGTTGACGGAGGAAGTCAGGGAGTTTTAATTTTCAACGAAGGAGATATTGACAATCCAAATGACGATCAACCAAGAGTGCTTTCAACGAGCAACAGCCAGCTACCAATAAATGTTGTTAATTGTTTAGCGGTTGATCTGGACGGTGATGTTTGGGTAGGAACCAATCAGGGAGTTGTGGTGTTTGAGTGCGGAAATAATGTATTCGATCCAAATTGCCAGGGTTCAAAAAGAATTGTGCAAGTGGATGGATTTAATGCTTATTTATTGGAAACAGAGATCGTCACAACAATTGCTGTCGATGGTGCAAACCGAAAATGGTTTGGAACAAAAAATGGAGTTTTTGTTCAATCTCCCAGTGGAGAGGAGCAAATTGCGTTTTTTGATAAAAACAACAGTCCTCTTTTTGATAACGTAATTACGGATATAGCCATTGACCCAAATAATGGAGAAGTATTTATCGGTACAGCAAATGGAATGATTTCTTTACGTTATGATGCGACCGAAGGAGGAGTTGCAAATACTAAAACCGTCTATGCTTTTCCCAATCCTGTTAGGCCGGATTACACAGGCCCGATAGCAATTAAAGGTCTTGCAAGAGATGCAAATGTGAAAATAACAGACATCAATGGTCAAAGAGTTTATGAAACAACGGCTTTAGGCGGGCAAGCTATTTGGGATGGAAAAGATTATAATGGGAAAAGAGCGAGTTCAGGAGTATATTTAGTTTTTAGTACGAGCACCCAGCAAACAGAAAACCCCGATGCCATTGTTACCAAGATTCTGTTTATCAATTAGATTTTAAAAAGAAAAAATACTACTCATCCAGAGCATCTCCATGCTTCAATATTAAAGATTGATTAATAATGTTAATTTTCCGAAATGAAAACAGGAATCAATCGATAGCGTGAAGCAATCCAAAAACATCAAAATTCTTGCAGCAATTCTGTTCCTTCAGTTGGCATACTGGCCCATCAGCTGCTTTCAATTTACGATGAAATATGACATAATGGATTGGTTTTATCCAATGCGTTATTTGATTGGAGAATGTTTACAAAACAATGTCCTGCCAATCTGGAATCCATATATCAATTTAGGTTATCCATTGCATACAGACCCACAAAGTGGTGCGTTATATCCGATTGTATGGATAATCGGTTACTTCTTTGGTTACAGCCCTTTCACGATCAATTTTGAATATATTTTGCATATTCTTTTTGCATTCTATGGAATGAAAAAACTTTCTGAGGCAATTGGCTTATCGGATGATGTTACAATTTTAATTGGTTTAAGCTATGCGTGTTGTGGCTTTTTTGTAGGAAATGCACAGCATCTCACATGGGTAATAAGCGCAGCTTGGATACCGTATATTTTATTTCATTATTACAGATTGATAAAAAGCAATTCGTGGAAAGATGCGTTGGGTGTTTCTTTTTTTTCATTTTTAATGCTGACGGGAGGCTATCCTGCGTTTATCATAACCTTATTTTACCTACTGTTTCTCGCCTTTCTGATTCATTTGGGAAATCAAATTCGCATAAAAGATTACACCTCTGCAAAAAAGTTTGTTTTAAATAATTGCTTTTTCTTTTTAATGTTCGTGATGCAGGGGCTGACCTTTTTTGTTTTCTTTTTTGAAGTGCTCCCTTTTATGGTGCGAGGAGATACGATTAGCCTTGCACAAGTCCAGTTGCTGCCTTTTTCACCGCAAAGTTTTATTTCATTTATTTTACCATTTGCGACTGGAGGAAACACCGAATTTTATCAAACGGATATTTCAATGTCCAACGGATACTTTGGCTTGATGAGTTTGTTGTTTTGCGGGCTTATTTTTTTTAAAAAACCAGCATTGAAAATACTGTTTCTTGCCTTTGCGGGCTTATTTTTTTTAGTAACTGCTTTAGGCGATTTTTCTTTTCTTCGAGCTTTGCTTTACCATTATATTCCTTTCATGGATTTATTCAGGTATCCGGCTTTATTTAGAATATTTGCACTAGTTTGTTTTTTATTAATATTTGGAATTTCATTGCAAAAATATTGGAATAATGAAGTAAATCTTTCGGATTGGAAGAAACTAAAACTTCTAAGTGGGACTTTGCTTTTTTTGCTGATTGGCATTTTCCTGTATTCATTACAAAAAAGCACTTTTTTAATTCCTGAGCAATTTTCGGCGAAAGCCGTTTCAACTTTTATTTCACAATCGACAAATAGCCAAATGGTGCTCATTCAGGCGCCAATACAAATCATTTTGGTAAGTGTATTGCTATTTATCGTTCAACGAAAAAGACATCAATTTAAAAAATATGTAGTGTTGATTATTGTGTTAGATCTATTTTTATCGGTTCAATTAAATACGTTTATTACAACTGCATCAGAGCAAAGTGCGTCAGAACTTCAGGAAAAAGTAAATGAACTTCCAAAAGGGTTTCCAATCCCCGAAGAAGATGTAAGTGCGACATCTCATTTCGGAAATGGCGACTATTATCCAATTTGGTTTAACAATAATATTCTTTTGAAAAAAATCGCTTTTGACGGGTATAACAACTTTATACTGAAAAAATTTAAGCAATTTAATGATAGCCCAGGTCATATAGAAAAATTGAAATATCCTGTACTCCATTGGGAGGATTCACAGCCATTAAAGGACTCCGTTTTTGTAAATCTCGAAAAATCAATTGAACTATTGTCTTTTAGCCCGACCAATCTCAAAGCCAATGTATCTGCATCTGAACAAAGGCAAATTATATTTTTACAGTTGGATTATCCTGGCTGGCAGGTAAAGCTGGACGGAATGGTTATTCCTCACTTTAAAAAAGAAAATATATTTATTGCAGCTGAAATTCCTGCAGGAAAATATCACCTTGAGTTCGACTTCTATCCCAAAAACTTTCTGTTTTATTTAGGGCTGAGCACTTTCTTTTTTTTATTAGCCGCTTTTGGATTATTCCGATTCAGAAAGGATTAAATTTTTGCTTTAGGTCTTTTGTGGACTTTTTCTTCGAGGATGTATTCGTAGTATTTTTCATATTCCGGAAGTATATTCGAAATGTCAAATCGCTTTGCTTGTTTCAACGCATTGTGTCTAAACTCAGTTAGAAGTGCTTCGTTTTCAAGCAGTGTAATTGCATTTTTTGCCATTTCGTTGACATTGCCAAGAGTGCTTAAAAAGCCTGTTACCCCGTTGATGTTAAGTTCGGGGAGCCCCCCAACATTGGAAGAAATCACAGGTACTTCACAGGCCATTGCTTCCAAAGCGGCTAAGCCAAAGCTTTCACTTGCTGAAGGCATGATAAACAAGTCCGAAATTGCGAGCAATTCTTCAACAGCGTCTTGTTTTCCAAGGAACCTGATTTCATCACACAAACCGATTTTTCTGCAAAGGTCTTCCAATTTTCGCCGTTCGGGGCCATCACCGATGAGTAATAGTTTTGAAGGGATTTTATCGTGTACTTGTTTAAAAATGTGGATAACATCCTCAACTCTTTTGACTTTTCTGAAGTTGGAGGTGTGAACCAATATTTTTTCGTCATTCGGAGCTATTGCCTTTTTAAAATGGTCTTTATCACTTTTTTTAAAACGTTCAAAATCTATAAAATTATGGATAACCTGAATGTCAACGTTGATATCAAAAGATTCATAAGTTTGTTTCCTTAAATTTTCTGAAACAGCGGTAACGCCGTCAGATTTGTTGATAGAAAATGCGACCACAGGAGCAAATGATGGATTGCTTCCAACTAACGTAATATCTGTGCCATGAAGAGTTGTAACTACAGGTACATACCGTCCTTCTTGCAGTAAAATTTTCTTTGCCATATAAGCTACTGCTGCATGAGGGATAGCATAATGAACATGTAATAAATCCAGGTTTTCATATTTTACAACATCTACTAGTTTGCTGGTAAGCGCGGTGTCATAAGGCGGATATTCAAAAAGCGGATAATCAGCAGAGGTCACTTCATGATAAAAGACATTTTCCTGAAAGGTCAGTAGCCTTGCCGGTTGGCGATAAGTAATAAAATGAACTTGATGCCCGTTTTTTGCAAGGCCTTTTCCTAATTCAGTTGCGACCACGCCACTCCCTCCATAGGTAGGATAACAAACAATTCCAATTTTCATCAATAGCTATTTTTAAAGATGCTGTTTTTTAAACGAAAAAGTGAGTGTTGAAACCGGATAATAAAGAAATAAATTTTACTTGAAATAGTTTAGAAAATGATACAAAAAAGGCGCTTGTTAACAAGCGCCTTTTTTGTATCATTGAATTAAAAATTATCGTGCACGAACAAGTTTTTCAATAAATAATTGATCGCCTATCTGAATCCGGACAAAATAAATACCTTCAGGGAAAGCAGTTAAATTAAGCGGATAAGAGATGGAAGTACTGTTTTGGCTTTCTTCAAAAAACAAGCGTTGACCAACAACATTGATCAACTGAACCTGAATGTCAGCAGCTTGAGTAAGTTCAACATTTAAAGTCGATACTCCTGATGTCGGATTAGGCACCAAACTGATTTCTGATAAAAGGTTCAAATCTTCCAAACCAACCATAATATCAACAGTTACCGTCAATATATCAGAGCAATTATGAACGTCAGTTACTGTTATGATATAATCGCCGACAGGCAAACCCGAAACAATAGCGGTCGAATCGCCGGTATCCCAATCATAAGTAAAAGGACCTTCACCATTTCCTGCCAAAATAGTAATCATTCCGTCTGATTGACCTTCTACGGAAACAGGGGAAACTTCAGCACTAAGGTTCAGGTTATCTGGGCAAAGACCTATTCCTATCGTTGTAATTTCCATACAGCCGTTAGCATCTGTTATTGTTACAACATAATTGCCAGCGGGGATGTCTGAAATTACAGCGGTCGAATCGCCGGTATCCCAATCATAAGAATACGGACCTTGCCCTTGAGTAGGATTGACAGTGATTGATCCATCACTTGCACCAACTGAAGATTCGTAATTAGTTTGGAGTTCTGCGTTGAGCGATTGTGGACAACCAATGATGTTGATATTGTCGATGTCAAGCCAATAATCTCCAGAGCTCCAATTTCCTACAAAGCGTATTTTGATTACTTCTCCTCCAAATTGATCAAGATCAACCAATTTGTTTGTCATGCCAACAATTGGCGTATGGTTGGTTTGATTAACCGTATAAACGGTCGTAAAGGAATCACCACAATCCGTAGAAACCTGTACCTGCAATGAGTCACCAGCCCCTAGAATGGTAGCAACAGTACCTAAACTCCAGTCTGTATATCTGTAATCAAAAGTCAAACTGTCGCCAAAATTGATAGGACCAATATTGGATGTGGTCATTTGATAATTTTGATTACCCGCGTATAGGTTTACGGCATTAACATAAGAAACATTAAAATGCTGATTTGTGATAAAACCTGTGCTTGCCCAACCGGCAGGCAGTACAATATCTTCAAAGTCCTCAACTAATGGTAACACATCCGGAGTGATAGTATTAAAGGAAAATGAAGTAGTATCATTTATAAAATTTAATTCTGAAGCCAAATCAGTCCAGGCTACTATTTCGAAAGTCTCTCCAAAAGCTTTGGAGTCGAAAGGAGTAATAAATGTGAATTGTTCAACTTCTCCAGGAAGTAAAATTACTGCAACAGCAGGTTCGGTCACCACAGTTCCACCATTAACCTGGTAGGAAACATTAAAGCCTGTTTGTGTACTGGAGCCAGCATTTCGGATTTCTACTACTACATGATCTTCTTCAGATCCACATTCTGAAATACTTTCGTGATCGGCGGAGATCATGGAAAGATCATCCTCAAATATTTCGGAGATATATACATCGTCAATTCCAATACCATCATAAGAATTAACGGAAGGATCAGAATCAAATGCAAAGCGGAATCTACAATCCGCTTCTCCGGCAAAACCTACTAATGTATTTTCGGCATTTAGCCAGCCGAGGGAGTTGCCAGCCCAGACGTTGCCAAGGTTTTGGATAGTATTGTTGAAATTATACCAGTTAAGCCCGGTTCCCATGGAACCCACTTTAGTCCAGGTCATTCCACCATCGGTACTTCCTTCGAGCCAGCCACCGTCCCATGATAATTCAGTGTCATAATATATTGAGAAACTGATTAATGGATCTTCATCAAGAGCTGTAAAATCATAGCATGGAGAGACGAAATAAGAAAATTCATTATTATTATAATTGCCAGAAAGGTTTGTCACCCAAGCATTTACACCACTTGCCGCACTAGAAATATCTGGGCCGATAGGTTCACCAAAAGCCCAGGAACTATTTGTGCTATTTTCAAGATCATTTTTCCAACCACCATCCCAAGTCTCAAAGTCAGTAAAGTACGGAAATTCTGTTACGACGGGAATATTGGTAATAGTAGTAGAAAAAGTATCATTGTTGATATCGCCGTCATTTTCCATTTCGGTCCACGAAACAATAGTATACTCTCCAAATGCTGAGAAATCAAAAGTAGTTTCAAATTCTATGGTTGTTGTACTATCATTACTGATGACTCCGGTATAAAAGCCATCCACAGGGTAAGTAACTCCAGCGTCAACGCCATTCACGCTATATTTAAATGGAATTAAAGATTGTGGGAGGTCTCCATAATTTTTTAATGTTACTTCAACTGTTTCGTTATCAGAAAGACCACATTGTGTTTGAGGAGTGAGGATGTCAGAAACTCCAACATCAACAAGCCAGATAGTTTTAAAGGCAATCGGGCCAATAACGGCGCTTGAATCGCCATTGTCACATGCTACAGAGACATAAAAATCATATTCTGTATCTTCTTGTAAACCAGTTAAATGGACATTTGTATTTGAAGTAATGAACGTATTGCCGGTGCCTAAAGTAAATCCCATTACATCATATTCCAATAAATAAAGTCCTGCAGAATCAGCCGCTGTCCAGCTAAGACCTGCATCAACTCCGCCAACTTCATCTACAGACACATTAAAAGGACCAGGGCAGGTTGGGCATGCAAAAATGTTCAATACTTCTCCTGTTTGTGGAAACGGCCCATCTGAAAATATAACGTTTCCGGAAGGATCTAAAATATTATAAGTGACTTCGTTTTGGAATGCACCGGCAGCATAACTAGCTATAAATTGCGCGTTACTTATTGCTGCAACGACAAACGTTGCTTGGTTTCCTGATGTGAAAGTATAATCAGTCGAGACACCACTTGTTGTAATGGTCAAAACAGACCCATTCCAGCCATCGCCAAAGGAGTCAAAAAGTTCAAGTGTATAATAACAAGTATCAACCAATGGTGGTGGATTGTCAAAAGATGTGTTGCCCTGAACATTGAGGCTTGTAAAGAGCAGGCCCAAAAACAAGCACATTGAGGCAGAGAATTGCCCAATCGATTTAGGTGTAAAAGATTTGAAGCTCATAGAGAGTATTTTTTTATAAATACATTATTTTCGTAATAAAATTTGATCTACACTGTCTTTCCGCAAAATTAGTTTTAATTTTCGGAATTC
Organism: Saprospiraceae bacterium; assembly: GCA_965220465.1. GTDB lineage: Bacteria > Bacteroidota > Bacteroidia > Chitinophagales > Saprospiraceae > JAHDHW01. The sequence goes on from CBDCPZ010000022.1 coordinate 444,595, forward strand.
TATTTTAGAAATTAAAAAATTGTAAATCTGTTGACACCCAGCCATTTAACAAATATTATGAATGTCAATAAAGGGAGTAGTTTTACATCTGGCGAAAATTATCTTTTTAACTAAATTTCCGAAGACAGGCTAAATTAACTAAAAAATTAAGAATATCTGTTCAACGCAGGGGGTAAAAAACTTGTTTCATCAGTTATCTGACAGTCTTTGTAAACAAAACATATCAGTTCCTGTTATTAGAACATATTTTGAGAGACGCTAAGATTATTTTAATCATTCCGACAAATCTGATTACGAGTGGCAGTTTATTCAATTAGAGATCTGGAAAAGTTATGTGGAATAAAAGCACATACCATTCGGATTTGGGAGCAAAGATACGGGCTCATCAAACCTGATCGAACGGAAACCAACATTCGTTTTTATCGCGATGCCGATCTCAATCTGTTATTAAATATTGTGTTGCTCAATCGAAATGGCCATAAAATTTCAAAAATAGCCAAAATGTCAAAAAAGGAAATAGTAGAAAAAGTATCAGCTATTTCAGAAGTTAATCTCGAACTTGGAACTCAATTGGACGAACTTACACTGGCTATGGTTGAAATGAATGAATACAAATTTGATCGCATTTTGACGACGAATATCCAACAACTTGGTTTTGAACAAACGATGCTTCAAGTCATTTATCCTTTTTTAGATAAATTGAGTGTTTTTTGGCTTACCGGATCTATCAATCCTATTCAGGAAAACTTCATCACAAATTTCATACGGCAAAAAATAATAGCAGCAATTGATAAAGAATCTGTTAGCTGGGGACAAAACATTAAAAAGTTTTTGATCTATTTACCAGAGGGAGAAAACCAGGAACTTAGCCTTTTGTTTATGCATTATTTGCTAAAGTCGCGAGGCAATTGGGTGATTTATTTGGGACAAAATATTGCAGTAGGAGATTTATTTGATGCATGCAACATTCACAAGCCTGACTTTATATTCACGATGATCACCGAATCTTTTTCAATGCATCCGGTTCAAAAATATATCGATGAATTGTCGCGGTCTTTTAAAGATTGCCAGATATTGCTTTCCGGTTACCAGGTAGTTACTCAAAATGTCCAATCAACTGGGAATATCACTGTTTTAAGTAGTCTTAATGAAACAATCTCATTTTTAAACGGCATTTAAACTATGTAAATAGTCTCTAAAAAATTGACTAATTTTGCGCCTATTAATTTTTTAACTTTAACACAAAACAATGAAAATCATATCTAATTTTTTAATTGCTTTTATTGCTCTGAGTTTAATAGTTTCCTGTAAAAATCAACCAGAAGGTGAAGCTGCAACAACCGAAGAAGCCTCAGAAAACGTTGCAAAACCATCTGCTGATGCAAAGTTTTTTGAAGTTGCAAACGGGAATGTTTACTGGGCGGCAACTAAAGTAGGAGGGGCACACAACGGGGCATTTAATGTCGCAAAAGGAAAACTTGCTACTGAAAATGGTACTGTTACCTCCGGCGTATTCGAAATCGATATAAACTCAATGACTGAAGTAACGATGTCAGGTGATATGAATACAAAGTTTTTAGGCCACATGAAATCGGATGAATTTTTTGATGCAGGAAACCATCCAATTGGTAAATTTACAATTGTTTCTGTTGAACCGCTAAGTGGCAATGCGGAGGCGAATCATACAATCAAAGGTAATTTAATGCTCAAAGGAATTACCAAAAGTGTAAGCTTTCCGGCCAATATTGTGGTTTTGGAAGATAAAATTTCTGTTGTTTCTCCAAAATTTACGATCAACAGAACGGACTGGGATATGAAATATAACTCTGCGATAATCGGAACTGCTGCAGATAAAATTCTTCATGATGATGTTTCATTGAATATCCAATTGGATGCTGAAGCCAGATAATTGACCTTAAAAGGTTGATTACATTATAGTTATATGTTTTGATTTAAAGCAATGTTAAAAAAGCGTCTCCTTATTGTGAGGCGCTTTTTTGGTTTAATAAAAGATCGAATTAAAAAAAATTATCTACTTTAGAAATGAAATGTATTTGTTTTTTATAACTTCTTATTCGAAACGATCAATTAAACCAGCGTTTTAAGCAATATGGACTTCAGGCGACTTTTTGATATTTTTCCCTATCAATTGGCGATATTCCCGCAAAAAATTGCTTTGGCTCATCGGGAAGGCTCGAAATGGCAAAAATATAATACGGAAGAATGCCTTACTCAGATCAATAAAGTAAGTGCCGGATTACTTGACCTCGGTCTCATTCGCAATGATAAAGTTGCCTTAATATTTGATCAGGGAAGTGCTTATTGGAATTTTTTGGATTTTGGAATGCAGCAAATCGGCGTCATAGCCGTTCCAATACATTCCGTGATTGGCGAAAAAGAATTAGAGTATATTTTGAAAGATTCTGAAGTTAAATTTTGCATCACTTCCTCAAAGGAGTTACATAAAAAGGTAGATAAGGTTTTTGAAAAAGTTTTAAGTTTAAAAAAAATATTCTGCCTCGAAAACTTAAGCAATGTTCCCGGGTGGAATGCTTTAATTACGGAACCGACTGAACGACATTTGGAAGTTTTTCAAGGCTTGAAAGCAGCAATCCACGAAGATGACCTCGCGACTATAATTTATACATCGGGATCATCCGGTATTCCAAAAGGAGTAATGCTTTCTCACAAAAATATCGTCAGCAATATTAAGGCTACTATCTCCTTGGTTCCAATTAATCGAGATAAACGAGTCATTAGTTTTTTACCTTTAAGCCATATTTTTGAACGAATGGTTTCCTATTCCTACATCGCGGCAGGGGCCTCGGTTTATTATATTGATCGGACAGCTAATTTTATTGATTCTACCAAAGAAGTTCGTCCACATTATTTCACCAGTGTACCTCGATTTTTAGAAAAGTTTTATGATGGAATTTTGGAAAGGGCAAGCAAAATGAATCGTCTAAAAAGAGGAATCTTTCTTTGGGCGATTGCTTTAGGAGAGCGATATAATGGTAAAAAGGGAATCGGGCCAGGGTATTTTCTAAAATTGAAAATAGCAGATTTATTAGTTTACAGAAGTTGGCGAATTGCATTAGGTAATAGAGTAGAAGGAGTGGTTGTTGGAGCTGCAGCACTCCAGCCCAGGCTTGGACGCTTGTTTTCTGCTGCGGGCATTGAAATAAGAGAAGGTTACGGCTTGACAGAAACTTCACCTGTCATTTCTTTCAACCGCTTTGAGCCTGGAGGTGTTCGATTCGGAACGGTCGGAATCCCGATTCCAGGAGTTCAACTAAAAATTGATAATCCAAACGAAGAAGGCGAAGGCGAAATATTGGTGAAAGGGCCTGGAGTAATGTTGGGATATCATAACAAACCAAAATTGACTAAAAAAGTGTTGGAAGAAACAGGTTGGTTTCATACAGGAGATGTTGGAAAAATCGTTTACAAACGGTTTTTAAAAATAACAGATCGTAAAAAAGACATTTTTAAAACAACGACAGGTAAATTTGTCTCTCCGCAAACCATCGAAAATTTACTTAATGGCTCGCCTTTTATTGAACAATCCATGATCGTTGGATTTAATCGATCCTTTGTAGCAGCGTTGATCGTTCCGGTATTTAGCCGTTTAAAAAAATGGTGCGAAGAAAACAATGTTCATTGGACTGCCGAACAATACATGGTAATCAATCCCAAAGTTGAACAACATTTTAAACAAATCGTAGAAGCTATAAACGAAGGATTAACCGGTCAAGAAAAGGTTCGAAAATTCACCTTACTTTATGAAGACTGGAGTGTTGAAAACGGTGAAATTACGCCGACGTTAAAACTAAGACGCCCTTTTTTAATAGAAAAGCATCAAAACGAAATTGAGGAGATGTACAAAAACAGTTGAATTTAGCTGAAACGTATGTTTCCCTCATTTTAAACAAAAACGTTCTTTCAGCCCTTCTATTTAGAAAAATCATTTATTTTAGCTATAAGATTTCTATCAAAAAAATATTCAGATGAAACCGACCAGATTATTCGATTTTATTTATTATCAAAAAGAAAATCATCCGCTAAAAAAAGCTTACGGGTATAAACAAAATAATAAGTGGGTTTATTTCAGCACAGATGAAATCATCGAAATGGCTAATAAAGTTAGCTTAGGATTACTCAATCTGGGCGTAAAACCTGGAGACAAAATCGCTTTGGTGGTTTATAAAAACCGGCCTGAATGGGTAATTATGGACATTGGTATGCAACAAATTGGAGCGATCAATGTGCCAGTTTATCCAACGATTAGCTCTGATGAATACGAATACATTTTTAATGATTCCAGTGTGAAATATTGTTTTGTAGGAGATGGGGATTTATACGACAAAGTGAAGGCTGCCCAGTCAAAAGTAACGTCATTAAAAGACATTTATACTTTTGATAAAAGGGATGGTTTAAAGTTTTGGAAAGACATCTTTGCGGAAGGGGATTTGACAGAAGTCCGAAAAATTATGGATAATACAAAACCGGAAGATTTGGCGACCATTATTTATACTTCCGGCACGACAGGTAACCCAAAAGGCGTGATGCTTTCACACAGAAATATCGTTAGCAATGTTTTTGGAGTTGACGCTTTATTACCTGTTGGTCAAGATGAAAAAGTGTTGAGCTTTTTACCGCTTTGCCATATTTTTGAACGCACTGCATCCTATGCTTACGCCAACAGAAGTATTTCAATTACCTTCACAGGTACAGATAATTTAGGAGGAGAAACTGGTGATCTTCAAGCGATTAAGCCACACTTTTTTACAACAGTACCACGACTTTTAGAAAAAGTTTATGAAAAGATTTACAATAAAGGATTGACACTGACAGGTGCTAAAAAAAGTTTGTTTTTTTGGGCGTTGAGCCTGACAGACGATTATGATTTTGATAAAAAATTTGGTGGCTTGGACTCGATAAAGCGATCCATTGCGGACAAGTTGATTTTTAGCAAATGGCGCGAAGCACTTGGTGGCAATGTAAAAGGAATTTTGACCGGATCAGCAGCTTGCCCGGTTAAAATGATCAGGATTTTTTCTGCTGCAGGAATTCCAATCAGAGAAGGTTATGGCTTGACCGAGACGTCACCCGGTCTGACAATCAACACCTACGAACCGGGCGGTGCGATGATGGGAACTGTCGGCCCGACGTTACCAGATGTCGAGATTTTGATTGATTCCAGTGATGGAGATTATAAAGAAGGAGAGGGTGAAATTTTAGCCGCAGGGCCTAATATTATGATGGGATATTTTAACAAACCGAAAGAATCCGCTGAAGTCACGAAAGTAATCGATGGCAAATCATGGTTTTGTACAGGAGATGTGGGCAAACTGGTCGAAGGTCCTGAAGGAAGGAAGTTTTTAAAAATTACAGATCGTAAAAAAGAATTATTAAAAACGTCCGGAGGAAAATACGTCGCTCCTTCTCCAATCGAAAATAAGTTTAAAGAAGACTTTTTGATCGAGCAAATGATGGTTGTTGGTGAAAAACATAAATTTGTTTCCGCTTTGATTGTCCCTTCAACGGAAGCTTTGAAGGATTGGTGTGTCCAAAAAGGAATAAACTGGTCCTCACTCGGTGATGTGATTAATAATCCCCAGGTAATAGATTGTTTTCAGGAAATCGTCAATCGATATAATCCACAATTTAGCCATGTTGAACAAATTAAAAAGTTTGCATTACTGGATGCTATCTGGGAACCCATCAAATCAGACGGGACAGAATCTGAGCTAACTCCAACATTAAAACTGAAAAGAAGGGTTATTTTAGAAAAACATCAAGGAGAAATTGATAAAATGTACAGTGATAATTAGTGTCTGTTGTTGGGGTTAATTTTTAAATTATTTGACAAAAAAGTTCATTCTGGATTGATCGTTTTCGAATGATTTTTAACAAATTTTGGATAGATTTTTGCTGTATTTTTTGTTGAAGAACATCAAAAACAAGAACAAAAACAAGAACAAATGAACGCTACAACGAACGGCCTGTTGGTGGTTTTTTATTTAGTATTGACCAGTCTTTTACTTTCCTGCCAAAAGTCCAATGACGAACCACTAAAACCCAGTGAATTTAATAAAGAATTAAGAGAAAAGCTCGGGGATATAACCCGGGTCGCCATCGCTGATGACAGTGAAAACTTTAACGTTTTACCAAATGTGCCTCCGTTTGACACTTCTGTTTATTGGTACGTTCAAAACCTTTACAATCAAGCAACTAACCCCTTAAGAATTGACCGTCAATCTGTTGAAACAGATAGGTGGAACCTTAATCGCCATTGGAGAGTGACCGTTTTGCAAGAGGAAGAGCTAAACGCATATGCCATTCCAGGAGGGCACTTTTATATTACAACAGGGCTTTTAAAAGCACTTAAAACGGAGCATGAACTGTATTATATTATTGCGTTTGAAGCTTCCTTGATGAATGAAAAGGTTCTTCTAAATAGGCTGATTTCTGAATATAATACTTCCAAGTTAGAGGATATTACAAAACAAATTCCGGTTGCTGACGGAACGGATTCTCACAAGCTTGCACTGAGCCTGAAAGATTTAGATTTCAATGAAGAAGATGTTTTGAAAGTGGATACTTATACAGCAGATCTGATTTGTACAACTTCAATTTTCGATAGAACAGGGATCGTTACTATTTTAAATAGATTAGAAAATAACTCTGATTTCGAATGGCTTCAAAACAGATATTACGACAGTGCAAGCCGAAAAGACTATATTTTAAATGTACTCAATCCAAGCGGTAATTGTGGAACATTAAAAACTAATAGTGGTTATCAGCGATATATTCTTGACCAATTGCAATGATGCAGAACTATCGCCCCATATGAACCAAAAGAACAGAAATATCTGAAGGCGATACGCCACTAATTCGGCTAGCCTGACCAATTGTTCGTGGTTGAATATGGCTCAGCTTTTCTACAGCTTCTAAAGAAAGAGAGCTTAATGTTTTATAGTCAAAATTTTCATTCAATCGAACCTGTTCGAGGCGATTCATCTTTTCCACCATGTCATTTTCTTTTTGGATATAGCCCTCATATTTCATGTTAATCTCTGCAAGGTTGCTGCTCTCAATATCTTGATTTTGGATATAATCATTTAGAAAAGGCAATGCTTTTTGAAGATCAGGAATTCCAATGCCTGGGCGGAGTAAGATGTTGTGTAATTTCATTTTTTGCCGAATAGGAGATGAGCCGATACTTTCGAGATATGGATTAACCTGATCCGGTTCGACACTGGTATTACGGAAAAAAGATTCAATATCTTTTGCTGATTTTACTTTTAAATTTACACGCTCGATTCGCTTATCCAGATAATTCATACCTAGCTTTTTGGCAATTGGAGTTAAACGAATATCTGCGTTATCCTGGCGCAGTAAAATTCGATATTCAGCACGCGAAGTGAACATTCGATAAGGTTCGTCGGTCCCTTTATTTACCAAGTCATCGATCAAAACGCCAATGTAGGCTTCTGATCTTTTTAATACAAAAGGCTCTTCTTCCAAGATCGTTCTGTGAGCATTAATTCCTGCCATCAAACCCTGACATGCAGCTTCTTCATAACCAGTAGTTCCGTTAATTTGGCCGGCAAAAAACAGGTTTTTGATTAACTTAGTTTCTAATGAAATTTTCAATTGAGTTGGTGGAAAATAATCATATTCGATGGCATAACCAGGACGAAACATCTTTGCATTTTCAAAGCCTTCAATCAATCGCATCGCTTTAAATTGAACATCTTCCGGCAAGGAAGAAGAAAATCCATTAACATAAATTTCCACAGTGTTCCAACCCTCTGGTTCCACAAAAAGCTGATGACGATCTCGCTCTGCAAAGCGGTTAATTTTATCTTCAATAGAAGGACAGTAGCGCGGACCAATACCTCGAATTCGACCATTAAACATCGGTGATCGATCAAAGCCGGTTTCTAAAACTTCATGAACTTTTTTATTGGTATAGGTGATATGACAAGGCCGTTGTTTCTCTAAATTTGGTGTTTCTGTAAAAGAAAACCTTGAAGGATTTTCATCACCATGCTGAATTTCCATTCGATCCCAATCCAACGAACGGCCATCAACACGTGGAGGTGTACCCGTTTTCATACGGCCAGATTCAAAACCTAATTCAACGAGTTGCTCCGTTATTCCCATTGCAGCTCGTTCTCCTGCACGACCACCACCAAATTTTTTCTCACCAATATGAATTAGGCCATTTAAAAAAGTGCCATTTGTAAGAATAACTGTTTTACTTTCAATCTCTAATCCCATTCCGGTTTTCACACCGCAAGCTATTCCATCTTTCACAATTATACCTGTTACCATTTCCTGCCAAAAATCAATATTGGGATTGGCTTCGAGCATTTCCCGCCATTTTGCAGCAAATAACATGCGATCACTTTGGGCACGAGGACTCCACATGGCTGGTCCCTTTGAGCGATTCAACATTCTAAACTGAATCATGGTGTGATCGGTCACTATTCCAGAGTAGCCTCCCAAGGCATCAATTTCTCGAACAATTTGTCCTTTAGCAACGCCACCCATCGCGGGATTGCATGACATCTGTGCAATGGTTTGCATATTCATTGTAACAAGCAAAACCTTTGATCCAAGGTTTGCTGCCGCCACAGCCGCTTCACAACCGCTGTGCCCACCACCAACAACTATGACATCATATTTTGGAAACATTCTACAAGTAATTTTAAAGCATAAAAAAGTGGTGCAAAATTACGAAATAATAACGGTTTTTGCACCTAATGCGTTTATCAACAATCAATAGGGTTCGATTGTTCCTGTTTTGCATAGAATTTGCAATTGTTATAAAGAATCGTCATGCACCACATTCTTTATCATAAATCTCAAAAGAAAATATTGTATTTTTGCTAACTTTTAAAATGAAAAAATGGCACGTCAAGCACTTGAAACAGAACAGAAAGCACTTGAAATAAACCTTGAAGAGGGGATTTATGGGACATTTGCTGAGATAGGTGCAGGGCAGGAAGTAGCCCGGCATTTTTTTCAGGCAGGAGCAGCAGCAGGTACAATTGCAAAAACAATGTCAGCTTATGACAAAGTATATTCTGACAAAATTTACGGACTTGAAGCTAGTGGCCGATATGTTTGTGAATCTCGTCTTTATAAAATGCTGGATCATGAATATGACTTAATGCATTCTCGGTTGCAAAACGAAAAGCCGGGATGGAATTTCTTTGTTTTTGCTGATACGGTTTCTGCCCTTAATTATTCAAAAACGGTTCAGGGAGATGGTTGGCTGGGTTTACGTTTTCAGTTAAATCCTGATGGAGAGCCCAATGATATTGTCTTGCATGTGAAAATGCTGGATAATGATACAAAACTTCAACAACAGGCTGTTGGAATTTTGGGAGTCAATTTAGTCTACGCTTGTTATCATTACAATGATGATGCAGAAGTAATGCTGCAGTCCTTGATGGACAACCTTCATGACAGAGTGGTCATTGACATGGTTCGGATAACAGGACCTGATTTTAAAAATCTGGATAACCGGTGGTTGAGTTTGATGCTTGTCAAGTACAAATTAAGTGATGTGGCTATTTTTGATCCTGATGGACGGAATGTTCATGCTTCAGAATTTTTATACAAAAAAAACGTATTGGTTGTCAGAGGAAGTTTCCGGCCAGCGACATTGGTCAATCTGGATATGATTAAATCCAGTTGGGAGCAGTTTAAAAATGAACCCGACATAGACTCTAGAAATGCTGTTTTGCTCACTGAAATTACGATGGATAATCTGTGTTCGACAGGAGAACTTGATGAAAAGGATTTTTTAGATCGTGCAGAAGTCTTGTGCGCTTTGGGACAAACAGTTGTTATTTCAAATTGCGAAGAGCATCAAAAACTGATAACCTATCTTTCTGATTTTAAAATCCGGAAGCTTGGGCTCGTTGTTGGTGTTCGTCAAATACTTGAAATAATTAACGATAAATATCAGAGAAATCGAGATGGCCGTCTACTGACTTCGTTCGGAGAATTGTTCACCAGGAATATAAAAATGTACGTTTATCCTTCGATGCAGGAAGGGAGTGAGGAATTAATGAATAGCGTAAATCTTCCGGTTCCGGAGGGAATAAAATTTTTATATCAACACCTTATTGATAGTGGCCAAATAGTTGATATAATAGGATTTCATGCTGAGAATTTACATATTTTTTCAAAGAATGTATTGGATTTGCTTCAGGCTGATGATAACAACTGGAATGAAATGGTTCCTGAGAAAGTAGGGGCTTTGATAAAGGAAAAATGTTTGTTTGGCTTTCCGAGCCAAAAGCTTGAATTTGAGTATTGAGTATTGAATCAAGATATTTAGAAGGATGGAGAGTTTTAAAATAATGTTCTTTTTGTTTTTTATTTCTATTTACCCTAATTGTGGAATGGTCACTGCTGAGGAAAAAGGAACCAATGAAGAAGCAGAGCAACCGATTCAACCGCAACTTTTGGTTGAAAAAGAAGACAAAATAATGGTGGATTCGTCAATAACGCTGGATTATTTGATGGGGAAATTTGATCCGAAACAAAATATTGAATTTATAAAAGTAGATCAAAAACATGCTTCAAGGACTGATTTCTATTTGCGAAAAGGCACCTATAATGCCTTTCAAAAAATGTACAAAGCTGCCAAAAAGGAAGGAATTCAACTGCAAATAATTTCAGCAACGCGACCATTTTCTCATCAAAAAAGAATTTGGGAGGCAAAATGGAATGGAAGCCGGAAAATTGAAGGTAAGGACATTTCAAAAACGAAAAGCGATCCTGTAAAAAGAGCATTGAAAATTTTGGAATATAGCTCAATGCCTGGGACATCGCGCCACCATTGGGGGACGGATATGGATATCAATGCGCTTACGAACGAATATTTTGAAAAAGGAAAAGGCTTAAAAGAATACGAATGGATGGTTAAAAATGCAGCACAATTTGGATTTTGCCAGCCCTATAGCCAAAAAGGAAAAGATCGACCAAATGGCTACAATGAAGAAAAATGGCATTGGTCCTATCTTCCTTTTGCTAAAAAATTGACCGATCAATATAAATTACGACTAAAGGATGAGTTAATTTCAGGGTTTGATGGAGCCGAGTCAGCTGTAAAAATAGGAGTGATCGAAAAATATGTTTTAGGAATCAACACCGAATGTCTACAATAGACAGTGCCCAATTTTAACTACATTATTGCAATGATTATATTTGCAAACCGCGACAAATACGAGAGAAATTTATGGCACTAAAAAGAATAATTGGTCAGTACACTGGAGAAGAGAAAGGTCCTTTGTTGATTGTTTTAGGTGGGATGCATGGTAATGAACCAGCTGGAGTCGAAGCGATAAAGTTAATGTTTAAAATGTTGGCGATAGAGCCACTTACCAATCCGGAGTTTAAATTTCATGGTAGAATTTTAGGGATCAGAGGAAACCTTCGCGCCATGAAGAAAAAAAAACGTTTTATTGTCAAAGACCTTAACCGGCAATGGACCCCTGAAAATGTTGAAAGAATAAAATCGGCTTCGATTAAAGAACTTGACTCCGAAGATCTTGAAATGAAGGAGATTCTGGAACTTATTGAAAATCAGATTTCCGACTATAAACCGGATAAATTAGTCTTACTTGATTTGCACACCACCACGGCGTTTGGTGGTATATTTACCATTTGTACAGATGAACGGGAAAGTATCCGAATTGCGATTGAATTGCATGCCCCGGTTATCAAAGGTATGTTAAACGGAATAGAAGGAACCACGCTGCATTATTTCAATAACAATAATTTCGAACCTGAAACGGTGGCTGTTTGTTTTGAATCAGGCCAACACGACGAGGATTTATCCATAAACCGTGCAATTGCAGCTTTGACAAATTGCATGCGGACAATTGGCTGTATAAAAGCAGAGTACGTAGAAAATCGACATGATACGCTGCTCATTGAATACTCAAAAGGACTGCCGCAGATTGCTCAATTAATTACAGTCAAGCGGGTTATACCAGAAGATGAATTTAGAATGATGCCCAACTATAATAATTTCCAAAAAGTAAAAAAAGGGGAGTTATTGGCAAAGGATAAAAGCGGAGAAATATATGCTCCTGAGGATGGGTTGATATTGATGCCACTTTACCAAAAGCAAGGAGACGATGGCTTCTTCTTAATTAAAACCATTGTTGCTTTTTAACCATTTGCATCGAGGCTATCAATTATCGTTTTTAAAGCGATGAAAATATAATCTTTCCCTTCCTGAGTCACGGCAGAGTCTTCATCATGAACTAATGAATCCTCAACAAAAGCAAGTAAATCCTCTTGAGTGTAATTTTTAAAAAACACATCAATTCGCTCGTTAAATTTTCGTGAAATAACCTTGTTGAGTTGTTCCCAGTTGTTTTCCTCCAATTCTTCAATAAGATCCTGATCTATTTGTTCAATCTCAGATTGCGTGTTGTCACAAGCTTTCCAAATAACCAAAGCGAGAAACATCATATATTCTCGCTCATTTTGTGTAAGCAGATTAAAGTTGTCAGAAAACAAATAAGCTAACAAAACAGGTTGGCTTGATCTCAAGTCCTGAACGATAGTAGAAAAATTATCTTCGGAGCCTACCATTTCGGCGGCACTATCAATAGTCGTTTCTGATACGAATTGCATATTGAGTTTGTTATAAAAAGAGGCTTTATCTTGTGCAAGATAAAGCCTCTTTTTACTATTCTAAAATATCAATCAAATATTATTGTGCCAACACATTTTCTTTAGGAGCAGCTTGTAATATTTCATCACTTGCTTCCGAAGCAAATTGTTTAAAATTTTCATTAAAAGATTTCGCTAACTGCTGTGCTTTTTGATAATATTTTGATTCATCGCTCCAAGTATTACTAGGGTCCAACATTTTTTCAGGAACATTAGGACAAGTTAAAGGCATTTGTAAACCAAAAACTTTGTGACGTACAAATTCCACATTAGCAAGTTTTCCTTCTAATGCCGCACCGATCATAGCACGAGTGTAATTTAATTTAATCCGGCTACCAACTCCGTAACCTCCACCGGTCCAGCCAGTGTTAATCAGCCAAACGTTGACTTTATGTTCCTGCATTTTTTTGCCTAACATTTCAGCATATTGAGTTGGATGAAGCGGTAAAAACGGTGAACCAAAGCAAGCAGAGAAAGTTGTTTGTGGTTCATTGATTCCTTCTTCGGTTCCGGCGACTTTTGCAGTGTACCCCGAAATAAAATGATACATGGCCTGGCCAGGAGTAAGTTTTGAAATTGGAGGTAAAACGCCAAAAGCATCGCAAGTCAAAAAGAAAATATTAGTTGGAATGCCCCCTTTCGATTCAGGTAGAGCATTATCAATATGATGGATTGGATAAGAAACCCTTGTATTTTGAGTAATTTCATCATTGAAATAATCCGGGGTACGGGTTCCCTCCAAAAACTTGATGTTTTCGAGAATTGCGTGGTGCCGAATTGCTTTATAAATATCTGGTTCTTTTTCTTCAGTCAAATCAATGGTTTTTGCATAACACCCTCCTTCAAAATTGAAGACACCATCATTTGACCAACCATGTTCATCATCTCCAATCAAAAATCGTTCAGGATCTGCTGACAAAGTTGTTTTTCCGGTTCCACTGAGTCCAAAAAAGATAGCAGTATCGCCTTGTTTTCCAACATTTGCGGAGCAATGCATCGATAAAACCTTGTGGGTTACAGGAAGCACGTAATTAAGGACAGAGAAAATTCCTTTTTTGATCTCACCGGTATATCCGGTTCCGCCAATGATAATTTGTTTTTTAGAAAAATTGAGAATGGCAAAATTATGTTGACGTGTACCATCAACTTGTGGATCAGCCACTAATCCAGGAGCACATAATATAGTCCAATCCGTTTTAAAGTTTTTAATTTCGTCTGCACCAGGCCGTAAAAACATGTTATAGGCGAACTGATTGCTCCAGGGATATTCAGAAACCAAACGAATGTTTAATCGGTATTTTTCGTCAGCACAAGCATAGGCATCTCTAACATAAATGTCTTTGTCTGAGAAATAATTTGTTATTTTTTTATAAAGCTGATCAAATTTTTTAGCATCAAAAGCTTTGTTAACCTTTCCCCAGTTGACCGTGTTTAAAGTAACCTCATCTTCAACGATAAATCGATCAGCAGGAGAACGGCCGGTGAATTCTCCGGTATCAATACAAAGTGCACCAGTAACGGATAATACTCCTTGATTATTTTTAATGGAATGTTCAATAAGTTCTTCGGGGGTCATATTCCAATAAGCAGTACGAAAATCTGAAATACCTATTGATTTTAAATCCATGTTAGGATTTTTAGGTCCAATCTCTTTCATAAAATTTGATTTGAAAAACTATAATCGCTAACAATGAAAATCAATTCACTTTTTGTCAGCTATTTTAGTTTTTTGGTTAAGGCTTTTTAAATATTTGTTAGCGTTTTGTTGCTGAATTCAAATTCAAGTTCGTTAAAAAAAGTTTGGCAAAGTTAAGGTAAATATCTATAACTTTTCACTAATCTTTGTCACCCTTCTTTATGGATTTTATCAATTTTGCCTTAGGGTACATTTCACAAAAAGGATTTAATTAATTGATTTATAGTTTTTTATAAAAAAAACATAAAAAGTAAGAAAGTATAAATATTTAAAAATTCCCTCTGAGTGATAGAATAAAATTGCGGCCAGGAGCACTGATTGTAGATGCAAAATGGCGGTAATGAATATCCATTATATTTTCTACGGCTAAATTTATACTAAAGTGTTCGTTAAATTGATACGAAGAATAAACATTATAGGTTACCCAAGCAGGCAACCCTTTATATATAGATTCACACGCTGTGGGGTTTTTATTAATTAACCCAAATTCAATATTATCAGCCATACCTTCTCTATTGATTTCCAAACCACAAGTAGGGTGGTAGTCAATATAATTTACCGCATACTCATCAGTATGCTTGGCTCCGCTATATCTCACGACTCCTTCTATTTTGAATTTGCCTTTTTGAAAAGTGACACTAGTCTGGCCATACAAGGGAGGGATATGATCAAGTGGAACTAATGTATCAATCCTGATATTTTCCCCTTCCTCAATATATTTTCTTCTTCCTTTTGTATAGTTGATTCCAGATTTTATTATAATCTGGTTTTTGATGTTGAGCAATAAATTACCTGAAGCCCCTTGAATCGTCGCATATCCGGTATTTTTGTTTTGGTGGACGATATGTGACTTTCCTTCAACAACAATGGTAGAATCTCCATTAGGAAGCACGCCCAATTCTCTGACAATCGCATCGGTCAATTCTGTATAAAACCCGGTGCAACTAATTTTAAATGAAACCCCTTCATTTGCACGTACAACGCCAAATTGTTTGGCAATTGTTAATTCATAATTTATTGAATACTCTGGCTGCAACTCTAAGTTTGGAATAGTAATATAACCATTTTTAGGGCGTATTTTGGCTAAATCATCGAGATTTGGCGCACGGAAAGCTGTCGAAACTACGGACCTGATTTGCCAGAGATCTTTAGAATTCCAGATAAGCCCGGCTCCCCATGTCAAGGCACTATTTTTATTGATAATTCCTTGATAATAGGACTCTGGCCAGTCAATTAATGAAGCGTCTGACCTTAAATAGTTGATATTGGTTTTAATATCCGTAAAACGGGCACCTAAGTTAAAGCGTAAACTAGAATCTCGGCTTATCCAATGGTAGTTTAAGTAAGCACCAAGATTTTGCATTGAGTTACCACCACTTGGATAACGAGTCAGTTCATTATATACAATTTTTCCGTTGCTAATATTTGTACTACCTGCTGTGGCGAGTACTTTATTATAACTCACTTCAAAACCATAAGAAAGGTTATGTCTATTTTTTTTGTCAAGGTATTTATCAAAATCTGCCGTGATAGAATAGATGTAAATATCATTGAGTTGAAAGGATCTATGAGATTTACGATATTTTCTTTTTAAAAGGTCTTCATCAATTTTTTGAAAACTACCTATTAGTGTTGCTTTATCGAAAAAAGCTGTTGATTTTAGGGTTTGCATTTTTAGAGAAGCCAATAATCTTTGTTGTGGCCCGTAATACCATTCAGCCCATTTCAAGCGGTCAGCAGATTCAAGTGTGTCTGTAAGGTTATCATATCTGGGAACATTACTTGATGTGGAATATTGCATATTTAAAATGAAAGAGAGGTGTTCACTAGGCTGATATTTTACCTTCTGCAAAAAATCGATCTGATCGTATCCGGTAACCGATTGTTCGTTTACGTCACCAGATCGGATTTCATCGACATTTTCATTTCGAAAGGCATAAAATTTTCGTTTTCCAAAATCTGGATAATTGTCAGGACGAACCTTGCCAGCTGTTAAATCACCAAAACTTGAATAAGTAATACTGGAAAGAGATCCCCAACGACGTGTTCCGTAATCTAAATCTGCATGGAAGGTTTTTTCAGTATTGGCAGTTGAAAAACGGGTATAGGCATTTGTGTTAAATTGAAAGTCTTTGCCTTTTTTATTATAAATTAATTTTGGATCGCGGGTTCGGTAATGAATTACCCCACCCAACGCATCGCTTCCATACATCAGTGAGCCCGGGCCATAAATTACTTCTATTTGCTCAAGAATAGAATTGTCAAGGGTAATTGAATTCTGTAAATGACCACTTCTATAAACGGCATTATTCATTCTGACACCATCGATAACTAGCAAAACACGATTACCTTCAAAACCACGTATAATTGGACTACCTCCGCCAAGTTGCGTCTTTTGAATATAAACATCAGCATTTTCTCTTAAAACATCTGCGCCTGTTTGAGCATTTGAAAAAGCAATATCTTGCCTTGAGATACGCTGAACGATATAAGGGATTTCTTCTTCAGCTTGATCCTTACGGCCCACTACTACAGCAACTTCAAGCTGAATACTAGCTACGACCATCTTGACGATGCCCTTCATTTTGTCACGTAACTCAAAAAATGGAATTTTCCGGGTCTGATAACCGACATAAGAAATTTCGATAATATCGCGATGTCCAATATTTTCCAAAAAAGCCTGCCCATCTGTGTTTGTTGTTGTGCCGTTTTTTAAAGTAGCATTCCAAACCGTAGCTCCAATGAGTGGCTCACGCGTCTTGCTATCTATAATAGTTAAGGTATAATTTTGAGTAATCAGAGAAGAATAAGAAGAGGCTTTTGTGTAGAAAGGAAGGGACGTTATTGCCCAAATTAAGAAGAGGGGCAAACACCAACTGAAAAGAAATTTTATTACTAGGTGAATGTTATTCAAAGTGTTATTCCTTGGGGAGTTTTATGGTAAAAGTAGTCCCGATATTTATCAAGGATTTTTTCACAAATATCCTGCCAGAGTGGTAAGTTTCAATGATACGTTTTGCAAGTGAAAGACCTAAACCCCAACCTCTTTTTTTAGTCGTATATCCAGGCTGGAAAACAGTCTTAAGTTTTGAAGAAGGGATGCCTTTTCCGGTATCCGAAATATCAATGACCACAAATCCTTTTTCTTCATAAATTTCAGCATTGATTTCTCCAGTCCCTTCCATTGCATCAAGCGCATTTCGCAATAAATTTTCGATAACCCAATCAAAAAGATGCGGATTAATTTTGGCATACAAAGGAGGAGTAACTAATCCGGGAAAATTAAACGCCACTTTCCTTGGCGCCCTTTTTTGCATATACAATCTGCAGCTTTCCAATTCTTCATAAATATTTACTTTTTCAAGGTCAGGTGCAGAACCTATTTTCGAAAAACGGTCGGCAACTAAATCAAGTCTTTTTACATCATTTCCCAATTCAGTTACAACTTCATTGATGTTTTCATTGTCACCAGCCATCATTTTGAGATGTTCAATCCAGGCCATAATTGCTGAAATTGGGGTTCCTAACTGATGGGCTGTTTCCTTTGCCATCCCAACCCAAACCCGGTTTTGCTCTGCACGTCTGGCGGAACTGAATCCCAGATAACCGAAAGAAATAAACGCGGCAATTAATATAAACTGAACAATTGGTAAATATTGTAAAAGAACGAGGATCGTAGAATCTTTATAATATAAAAAACCACCAAATGTCTCTATCGGCTCTTTTCCCGATGCTTTCAAGTTTTCAAGCTCTTTTTGCAAGAAAACAGTATTCGTATCTTTCTCTTCTCCGAAATTGATTGCAAAGTTTATCGTTCCTCCTTCACTTACCCAGATGATTGGAATAGTGGTGTTGGATTCTAATAACTTGATGTGAAGTGTAAAATCGCATTGATCAAAATCTTCATTGTCCGTGTCATTAATCAAATCCTGCGCAAGTCCCCATTGATCCACTTTATTACGTTCTTCAATAGTCAGTTTATCTGCCAGGTAATTGGTATATGCCATCGAAATAGCAACGATAAAAATACCGGAAATTGCCAAAGATATTTTCCAACGAGATTTTTGAGCGTAAATGTCCATTCTATAATTTATGTGTGGTTTAGGTGATTCGTTTGAAAGTTCTTAATATTTTAATTACTCGATCAAAACCTATTTACCAATAAGCTAAAACCTTCCCAAATATACTAATTGATAAACGATTACTGACCTTTGGTGTTGTTCAAGAATGCCTCTACTCTTTCTTGGGCATTTTTTCGGACATTGGAATAATATAAATTGTAATCTCCAACATGGTAATTTTTAAACCAAACAAAAAAACTTCCTGGAAAACGGGGCTTGGTTAACCACAGTAAGCCATCATGGATCTGAGCGTCTGCCAATTGAGTATAAAAACTCTTTTCAAATTTTCTTAGCACAGAACCTTCATTGAATTTTTTGTCAACATAATTTTCGTTGGTCATCCAGCTTAATGGATTCGTTACAGCGATGTTATTATTTGGTAGAAACTTTTTAGGATGGTGCCCTTTTTGCCAGCTACGCCAGCTACAAAAACAATTGGTTTCATCAGGACTTTCACAAATTTTAATATTTTTAAAATAATCTTCCGGCACAGGGATGCCAACCAAATAAGCTACGACCAGTTTTTCCTGCAATGGTTTTCCATCAAAAAACTCTCTAATCAGCGATTTTGCGTGTGTAGTTCCCTGGCTATGTCCAGCAATGATGATTGGTCGTCCGTTGTTGTAGTGTTCCAGATAATACAAAAAGGCAGTCCGTACATCCTGATATGCCAATTCAAAGGCTTGTTTAACTGCTGAAGTATCCTTA
Organism: Saprospiraceae bacterium; assembly: GCA_965220465.1. Lineage (GTDB taxonomy): Bacteria > Bacteroidota > Bacteroidia > Chitinophagales > Saprospiraceae > JAHDHW01. The sequence continues at coordinate 463,834 of CBDCPZ010000022.1, forward strand.
TGATAATAGGCGTTTAGATGTGCCTGTCGGTATCTCGGGGCGTACACTCTTCCAACGCCATTGAAGATACTGGCCTGATTAAGAATAGCACCCTTATCTGTTTTTTCGTTTAGCTTTTTATCATTCACGGGGCCATTCCATGTGTTTTGGCCTCTATCTCCTGTAAAAGTCGTCGGATGCAGAAAAAAAACATCGACTAAAGCTGTTGCCTGATGGTCGATTAAAGAGGGATGAGGTGTCCGATCAGCACCGTCTTTTTTTGTAGGTAAGGCAGCCCAACTATCTGAATTGCTGTAATCGGGCGCAATAGGAATTTTTTTTATTGAAAAACTGCCTTTAGGTTTTATTGAACAGGCATTTATTAAAAGTAAAGCGCTAATCAGAATTAAAAATCTAGACATTGGGTGTCGTTTAAAACTGTAAAATGGTTAACAATATAGCTATTCGAATAAATGTGAAATTAGATAAAATGAGGCAGATACTTTTTTAATTTCATAATATTAAATAATCGAAGATAAACTCAAGCTAATGAAAACAGGTTTCCCCTTTAGTTTTCTGCTTTTAATTATTGCCTTTTATTTAATCCCCTTATCTTTGCAGGATGAATGCAAATGTGGTAAAGGCTGATATCCGGCAATTTTCAAAAGAAGAGTTAACCAACATTTTCACGGAAATGGGGGAGCCTCGCTTTCGTGCCAATCAGGTTTATGAATGGCTTTTTCAAAAAGGGGCAACTACTTTTGAAGAGATGACCAACCTCTCCAAAAAGTTGCGCGAACAACTTTCAGGATCATTTGCTATCAATGCGATTAAAGAAGATAAAGTCCAGCAGAGTTTAGATGGAACGATTAAATCGCGTTACCGTCTGCATGACGGCCATATGATCGAAGCTGTTTTGATTCCGGTACCGGTTGACAATCGTTTTACGGTTTGTGTTTCCTCGCAGGTTGGCTGTAGCCTTGCCTGTACTTTTTGTGCTACCGGTCGGATGGATAGGGTTCGAAATCTTGATGCCTCTGAAATTTATGATCAAGTTGTTTCTGTAAACAATCAAGCGCTTCAAACCTTTGATCATCAATTGACCAATATCGTTTACATGGGCATGGGAGAACCTTTGTTAGCTTATAAAAATGTATTGAAAAGTATTGAATATTTGACCTCTCCAGAAGGTTTGAATATGTCTCCAAAGCGAATTACGGTGAGCACTGCAGGAATTGCCAAAATGATTAAAAAACTAGCGGACGACGAAGTGAAGTTTAATTTAGCGCTTTCTCTTCATGCGGCTGATGATGAAAAGCGCGATAAAATTATGCCGATCAATGAGCAAAATAATTTAGCTGCGCTGATGGATGCCATTGAATATTTTTATAAAAAAACCCGAAATCGCATTAGCTATGAATACATTGCGTTTCAAAACTTCAACGATAGTTTAGTAGATGCTGCAAATCTCGTAAAGCTATGTAAGCGATTTCCGGTGAAAGTCAATATTATTGAATACAATCCAATTGACGGCGCTCCTTTCTTAAAATCATCGGAAGACAATATCGACAACTTTGCAAAGTACCTCCGTGAAAGAGACGTAATGGTAACCGTTAGGCGAAGCCGCGGGAAAGATATCGATGCTGCTTGCGGCCAACTCGCCAACAAGGAATAAATAGTTATCCGAAAGTAATTTTTGTAAAAAAGGATTGAAATTTTGATTGAACCCTAAAGTTTAACATTTGAACGACCTTTCCAAAAAATGTTAAAACGGCTTTTTCTTTTCTTTGAAAACAGCCTCCAATCTCCTGTAAATTAGCCTATTTAACAACTCTTAACTATAAAGCATTAACCTTTAATGCACTGTTAAATTCACTCCATTAACGGCTGCATAAGAATTTGGTAACAGACCTTAACACTTTTATCAAGTCTATTTGTCATGTAAATGATAACGAAATAATGGTTATCGAGAAGGGATACTTTTTTAATTATAAATATTCCCAAATCTTATTTTATAACCCAGTTAATAAAATCAACAAACATGAAAAAGATTGCATTATTATTCACGCTATTTCTACCATTAAGCTTGATGACTCTTAAAGCGCAACACAATTCTTTTTTTATCGGAGCCAATGGCGGAGTGAATTTATCCAAGTTCAAGTTTACGGAAGATCTAAAAGAATTATATCCTTCTTCCAACAAGTTATTGGGCTTGAATGGAGGCGTTGAGCTAGGATTTGAAATTCAAAATTTTACAATTTCAACAGGTGTTCAATACAGTCAAAAAGGCAGCGAATACCAAACGGATAATTTTGAAGACGAAAACGGAATAGGATATTATTCGGCAAAGGAGAAATTACACTTTGTAAGCATTCCAATATTGTTTGGTTATCGAAAATATTTTGGTGAAAAGATAGGATTGACTTTCGCTTTTGGTCCCTCAATAAATTTTGGTGTTGGTGGCAAAATCGATGACCAGATCGAATATTTTGGTAGTGATCAGATTGAAACACAAAACTATAAGGTGCTTTTCGGAGAAGGGGTGAATGATGATTACAAAAGTACCCAAATGGGATTTCAGGTTTCACCTGGTTTGATTTTTAATGTCAACAACAAAAGCAAGCTCAAATTTAACGTGACATGGGACTTCGGATCAAGCGATTCCTTCAATCCGCGGTATAAAAATGCCAATGATTTCTTTGCAGATAACAAAGGAGATCAATTAAACCGGACGACGATGTTTTCCATCGGATATGAATACCATTTTTCATTTGGAGATAAATATTAGAAACATGAAGACTTGTAATAATTGTAGCACAGAAAACCATATTGCAGCCCAAAAGTGTGTGCATTGCAATATGGAGGGAAACTTCACTTTCCAGGAAATGCCGATGGAAGCGCCGCACGTCAATGAAGACGTCATTATTTGCCGGAATTGTGCAAGTGAAAATCCTGGAAACGGAATTAAATGTATTCAATGCAATTTTCCAATTATGAGCAAAACAAAATCGGAGCATTCCATTTCCAAAATTCCAATAAAGGCAAACCTGAGGTTAGGTTAGTATTTTCTCATTAAAATTGATTAAAAATGTCCAGGCGAAAAACGCAAATATTCAATCTGTCCTTATTAGACCTTTTGACCAGTGCTTTGGGAGCGATCATCTTTCTGTTTATTATAACACCAAAAGGAGGGGAGTCTGCTTCTGAAGATCAACAAGCGTTTGTGTATTTCGATACAACACAAATGAAAATTCACGGAGATCTGCACGATAGTTTGCTGTATAAAAATGCAGGAGATACGCTGTTTACCGTTTTGGTTTCTTATAAAGAATTGCCTAAAAAGGAAGAAGCACCAAAGCGCTTGTTTGCTTTCAACGAACGAGAAGAAATTCCTGTTTCGAAAGAAAAGGAGATCAATAAACCTCCGGAAGTGAAAAACAAAAAGGAAAGTGAACCGGTAAAGGTTGAAACCGCAAAGGAATCAGAGTCAAAGCCTCCAGAAAAGGAACCAGTCCCTGAAAAAACACCTGTTCCGGAACCTCCGACCTTTCGTGGCGATGCTCCATCTGTTCCTTGCAAAGTCTCCATCGAAATAAGCTGGCTAGATAAAAATGATAATGTCGACTTATTTGTTTGCAGTGGAAGCAATTGTGTTTATGGGGCGCGCAAAAAAGACAAAAAGATTGGACAGTGGGACAGTGGAAAATCCAGAAACCGGCTCTTTGGCAATGACTTGCGAACCAATCAGGAAGCCGTCCGGCAGTTTGATGAAATTATTCCGGGAGAGTATAAAATCTATGCTCAATTCAAGGAGAGTAAATCAAACAAACAGACGGTCAATATCAATGGCCTGATTTACACGAAAGATGAAAAGAATAATGAAAGAGGCGAGTCATTCTCTAAACTGTTGAAACTAGGAAATGAACGCACACTTATCGGCACTATCGTATTACAGAAAAATGGTTTTTATCAATTCAAAAAAAGTTAATTATGTTTTACACAAAGCGAATTCAAATCATATTCAGCATCATCCCTGCATTGGGATTATGGTTACTGTTGATCCTTTTTGGAAGCCTGTTTAATGAAGGATCTGGTATTTATCGATTCTTTGAAGTTTTGGGAGGTACTTCTGGTGGAATTATCCAGGCCCTGATTTATTCAATCTTTTTTTACAGCTTTTTTGAAATAGCAGAAAAACGGAAGTTTATCAAACATCAACAAAAAGGTTTTCAATTTGGATTATTGCCAATGCAGGATCAATTAGTATTGTCACCAGAGGAAGTTGCTCAGATAAAATTGACCACGATTCAATTAGAAAAAAGCGGGCAGCAATCGCTGGTCGGTGATTTTATAAAAAAGGCTTGCACTCAGTATCGAAACGATCAGTCGATTAGCGAAACCCTCCAGGTTTTTAACGCCCAGGTAAATAATAGTAAAGAGGAAATGGAAGGAGATCTGGAAATAGTCAGGTATTTGCTTGGGGCAATTATTTCTTTAGGGTTTATCGGTACGTTGTTGGGTTTGTCTTCTTCGATTGGAATGGCTCATTTGGCAAAAACAATGGAAGGAATGCCCCAAATTACAAGGAGTTTAAATCTCGCTTTTGATACAACTTTGGTTGCATTGTTGGTTGGCTTGGTTTTAAATTTCTTTTATCACCGGTATTTGAAAGAGCTCGACACCTTTTTCTCTCAATCAAAAGCATATGTGATCAATAATTTGATCAGCAGGATTTATAAAACAGCCGCTTAAAACGGATTAGGTATATTTCTAAAAAACAACAAAGGCGCAGAGAATCAAAATAAACTCTGCGCCTTTGCGACTCTGCGTGAAACTATTTTTTACAATTTTGCATCAAAATTAACGAGATCAACGAATCGCTTCACACGCGAATTTATTTCATTGGATTTGAGTGTTTTCAACCTTGCGATACTAAATTCTTCCACACAAAAGGAAGCCATTGCGGAACCATAGATCACCGCGCGTTTCATATTTTCAAAAGAGAGATTACCTGTTTTGGCGAGATAGCCGATAAACCCACCTGCAAAAGTATCTCCCGCTCCGGTTGGATCAAAAACCTGGGCTAAAGGAAGGGCAGGAGCAAAGAAAATTTTATTTCCCTGAAAAAGCAAAGCGCCATGTTCTCCTTTTTTTATCACTAAAAATTTTGGTCCCATTTTATGGATGACTTTCGCAGCATTGACGAGGGAATATTCTCCTGAAAGCTGGCGTGCTTCTTCATCATTGATAGTTAAAACGTCAATCTCTTTGATTACCTTTTTCAGGCTGTCCATGGCGATATCCATCCAAAAATTCATCGTATCCAGCACGATAAGCTTCGGGCGTTTTTTCATTTGGTTGATCACCTTCATTTGAATATCTGGTGTCAGATTACCGAGCATTACAAATTTTGCTTTTTTGTAGCTTTCCGGTAATATGGGATCAAAATCAGCCAACACATTCAGCTCTGTAGCCAAAGTATCCCGTGAATTCATATTGTCATGATATTTTCCGGCCCAAAAAAATGATTTTTCTCCTTCTTTTATTTGCAAACCGTCAATATTGACGCCTCGCTTTTTCATATACATTAATTCAGTATTTGGGAAATCATCACCAACAACGGATACTAAATTCAAATCATCGGTAAAATAAGAAGCAGCCAAACTTATATAAGTCGCTGCCCCTCCAACGACCCGATCGGCCTTGCCAAAAGGCGTTTCAATAGAATCAAAAGCGACGGTTCCAACAGTTACTAAACCCATTTAAAAAATATTTAATTAAAAAAATCGGACAAAGATTGCACTTTTATTTCGATTGTGATAACTTTGCCCCGCTCTTTTAAAGAAAAGCATTTTTTGGAGATTGATTTTAAAGAAATTAACTCCTGAAAATTTTTTAAAAAAGCCTCCTTAGCTCAGCTGGTTAGAGCGCCGGACTGTTAATCCGTAGGTCCAAGGTTCAAGTCCTTGAGGAGGCGCATACAGAAGCCACAAACTTTAAGTTTGTGGCTTTTTTTATTTGGATCGATCGGATGGGTGATCATATTACCAAGATTTCTGACCTTCTTTTTTTAATTTTTGTCGGTTACATTTTCTATCGTTACGTTTTCATCGCCAAGCTCAAGAACCACAAATTCTACTCGCCGATTCATCTGGCGACCATCATCAGTGTCATTGGTTGCGATAGGTTTACTTTCACCAAAACCCTGGTATTGAATGCGGTCTAGCTCGATTCCTTTATTAAGCAGGTAATCATAAACAGACTCTGTACGGTTATCAGACAAGGTGACGTTATAGGAATCCGAGCCATGGCTGTCTGTATGTCCATGAATAGCAATTTTCATAGAAGGATATTTGCGAAGTAGCGTAAACAATTCATCCAGTTCTACATATGAAGCAGGCAGTAAATTCCATTTATCAAACTCAAAATAAATCCGGTCAAGGCGTATTATCTGGCCTACCTCCACGGTTTTTTCAGCCAGGCTTTCCGGTTCAGGAAGGACATTGAGTTGCCACAATCCTACATCATCGATAAGATAATAGGAATTGTTAAATTTATTTTCCTCTGGATTTGGTGCGACTCCAAAAGTGGTATTGTCATTATCGAAAAAATTGCCGATGAGTAGAAACCGCTCTCGGTTGGCCGCAATGAATTTTCCGGAAATTTTTATCCATTCCGGCTCCTCAGGATTGATAATTTCTTCAGCGTTAACTATTGGAGACATTTCGGTAAGTGGTCTCCAATCTTTATTTAGCGTCGGTGCCGGGCTAAGTTCTACACCCAGATTGTTGGAAGTCATTTTTGAGCTGGTTGAGTGCCTCGCCCAAAACTCCACGTAATATTCTTCTCCTTCTACTAATGGTTTTTCCAATTTTATTTGAATGTACTCGCGGTAGGTATCTGATCTTTTTGACTCAGGATTGTGGGTCAAAATCCCAACCATTGCTTTACCCGTCCTTGGAGTATCTGTAAGGCCATAGGTGCCGTTAATAAAAAAATTGAGATCAGGAGTGGCATCGGTTGGACTCATCCATTTGTCGATACTGTTTCTAAAAGCAAGAGATCCATCGATGTCATATTTCGGGAGTTGTCTGCGTAGTTCTTCAAAACCAGGATTAGGCACAAGATTAGGTCCGGGATACCATTCCTCCGGTGGTTGAGCCATGGAAAAAGTTAGAGAAAATACAAGAACTAAGCTTATATAAATATGCTGCATTAATATGGGATTTACTGGTTTAATAATGAAGGGGAAAACAGTAATACCAGTGGATCAAATAAAAGGCCAAAAGGGGATTATAGCCTGAACAGGAGGTTATTGAAATTGCCACACTCCTTTTAAAACTTTTGAATTGAGTAAGGATTCCTATAAAACAAGCGTATAAATGATTTGTAAGTTTCAGAATTTCAGTAATGTAATTGACCTTCCTTCTTTTCAGTTTCGAAACATTGGATTCCTTACCTTTGTTAGTGAAATACAACAGCTTAAAAAAGATGAATAAAATAGCAGCATCAAATCCAAAATTACAAGCGAAGCGAACTCACTACATTCCACTTGAAGAATTTCACAAGCAGGTTCACACCATTAAAGAAAATTATTACCCGTCTAAACTTAGCTTCAAACCAGTTTTTGAAAAGATTCAGGAATCTAAAAAAAATCAAGCTGAAGGCCCATCGAATGTAAACAAGCTTTTTACAGCATTTGAAAAAGAGCTTTCGGACATTTCCAAATTGAAGGGAAAACACGACGGGTCTCAAAAAGTCGAAACATTAATAAGAGCACTCTTTCCGGCCTTGTTTTTTGAAGGGCAGATGGGTTTTATCGGAACGCCATTTACCAAGGAGTTTACTTTCATGACTTCTGCGATGCGAGAAATGTTTGTTTGCGGAGAGTGGGAGTTGAAGATGAAAGAATCTATGATGCATCCAAAAGCGGTGCAAACTGTTTTGCAGGCAGGAAGTTGTATTTTAGACAAACATTACAATGGACAGCGGGGGATGGATTTTTCGGAAACCATGAGTATTCGCCATAGGAAAACAGGCCTTGAAAAACATTATAAAATCAATATCATCACGGATTTTATAAAAGCGACTCTTTTAAAACCTTTAAAAAAGTTAAATGAGCAACAGATCTTTCAATTGCTCAACGAATGGGATAATACTGAGCTATGGCTGGATTGTTTTCCACCTGAAAATTTCTCCTTTGAAGGGCTTGTCATTGGTTACCTGGCCGATGTGACCGATGTGGAAATAATGTCTCAATTGAAAGTAAAATTGTTGGAAGAGCCAGACACGAGTGCACCGGAGGACATATTTCAGGAAATGACAAACGCTTTCCGCTCTTTTCTTGGAATGCCGGAAATCTCCTTTGGTAGCCTACAATCATTAGATAACATGTTGCAAAAAGGTACTTCCTGGACGATCATCGGCGATGTTCCGTTATTGGCTTCATTGCCAAGAAAATCGTTTGACGAAGGGTTATACGGAAAAGTATTAGCAGGAACGGAACCCCTGATTATTGGAGACCTTAAAAAATTGTCGGAGCCTTCAGAGATTGATCAAAAGCTAATCGAAAAAGGCTACAGAAGTTTGTTGTTAGTGCCGTTATTTGAAAAAGATGGAAAAAGTTTAGGCGCATTTGAGTTGGCAGCTAAAAAACCTTATCTGTTTTCGAAAATGACTTTGTTTAAGTTGAAGGATGCGATTGCACTTTTCGAACTGGGAACTAATCGGTGGATGGAAGAATTGGATAACCAAATAAACTTGTTCATCCAACAACAGTATACCTCCATTCACCCCAGCGTCGAATGGAAATTTACAGAAGTGAGTAAAAATTATTTAATGGGTAAAATATTTAAAAACGAAAACGTATTGTTAGAGTCTGTTGTTTTTAAAGATATTTATCCTTTGTACGCACAAGCTGATATCGTCGGTTCATCAACTATTCGCAATAAATCAATCGAATCGGATCTAATTGATAATCTTGAAAAAGTTGGAAAAATTATCAAAGCGTGTAGAAAAAATTTAGCCTTTGATTTATTAGATGTCTATTCATCAAAAGTGGAAGAAAACCTGAAAAGGTTAAAACGTAATGAATTCATTTCAAGTGATGAATCTCAGATCGTTGATTTGTTAACCCGTGAGATTCACCCTTTTCTGAAAGCTTTGCAAAATAAATACGAAGAAGCGCCATATGCTTTGTTGGAAAAATATTTTGAATATCTGGATCCGAAACTAAACATTGTTTACCGAAAGCGAAAAGCTTACGAAGATAGTGTCAGCCAGTTGAATAGAGCTATTTCTGATTATATTGAAAAAGAAGACGCAAAAAAACAGAAAATACTTCCACACTTTTTTGAAAAATACACTACTGACGGAGTAGAATACAATATCTATATTGGCGAGTCCCTTTTGAAAGATGGCGGATTTAGCGAGTATTATTTAAAAGATTTTCGTTTATGGCAGTTGATCAAGATGTGTGAAGTGACGCGTTTGGTAAAGCGTATTTCTACAGATTTACCGGTTCCATTGACGACGGCGCAGCTTGTTTTTGTTTTTAACAACCATTTGAGCATTCGTTTTCATATGGATGAAAAGCAGTTTGAAGTAGACGGAGCGTACAATGTTCGTTATGAAATTTTGAAAAAGCGGATCGATAAAGCAGTTATTAAAGGTACAGGTGAACGTCTGACCCAAAGTGGAAAGATTGCCATTGTCTGGCTCAATGAAATTGATAAACGCGAATACCTGGAATACCTCATTCATCTTCAAAACAAGGGTTTTATCACCAATGAAATTGAAGAACTGGAACTCGAAAAGCTTCAGGGCGCTGAAGGCTTAAAAGCTTTACGGGTAACGGTGATCGATCAATAATAAATTTCAAGGAACAACTTTAAAAATATTTATCAATGAACTATTGGCTTGTAAAATCCGAACCGACCGAATACAGTTATGACGATCTGATAAAAGAAAAGAAAACGATGTGGGATGGCATCCGAAATTATGCAGCGCGCAATCATCTGCGCGGCATGAAAAAAGGTGACTTGGTTTTGTTTTATCACAGCCGACAAGGTTTGGAAATTGTCGGAATTTGTGAAGTTGTAAAAGAAAATTATCCCGACCCAACAGCGGAAAAAGGGGATTGGTCTGTCGTTGATGTAAAACCGGTGAAGCGATTGAAAAAACCGGTAACCCTTCAGGAAGTCAAAGCTACCAAACAGCTACATGAAATGCTTTTAGTTAAAATCTCCCGATTGTCCGTGATGCCCGTCGAAAAGAAACATTTCAACTTGATTTTGAAAATGGGAGAAACCAGCTTGTAAAATAAGTTAGTTGCCTAACAAAACTATATCAAAAGAAGAGTCTATCTTAATGGTGTCATTAATAACTTCAGCCGTTTGGCCGGAGTAATAATCCTTTAGTTTTTCACCGCCCTTGAAAACACCTTTTACAGAAATCGTTTTTTCACCAATAGGAAGATCAAGTCCAACGACTACTTTGTCTATATAATTATTTGTTCTAAAAGTCCTTTTAAAGGTATAAGGTGCTTCTGTCAACATTTGGTGAACGCCAGCTCCGACAGAAGGATGAGCCTTTCTGAAAATTCCCAGTTTTTGCCAGTGGGATAACACATCTTTTATTTTATAACCATTGCGTTCTGTATTTTCATCTATTTCATTCCAGTTCATAAACGAGCGTAACTTGGCATCACCGGTAGCATCTTCGGTCAAGGACCGCAGCGATTCATCACCATAATATATCTGAACTTCGCCAGGGCAGAGCAGCAGTTTTGTACCGGCTTCAATTGGATTTTCTCTTAGCTGATCAAATGGCTCACCATCGTCGTGTGAGCTGATATAATTAACAATAGATTTACCTTTTAAACCTCCGTTTAAGTGATTGGAATATTTAGCGAAAAGGCTATCATAACCAAATTTTGCATCCTGTTTGAACCCGAAATTGATGAGGCCATTTAATCCATCTTTGAAGAAATCAACTTTTTGATCACCATAATTATAGAACCGTTCTCCACTGATAGTATAATTATAAACTTCTCCAAACATATAAAATATATTATCGTCCAAGACCTCATCGCGATTTGTTTGTTTCCAATCATTAAAGGCTTTAACAGCTTCATCATAAAGTTCTTTCCAGACATAAGGTTCGGTATGTTTCGCCGTATCCACTCTAAAACCGTCTACTCCGTATTTTTTGACCAAGTCGACCAACCATTTGATAATATAACAGCGTGGAGATCTGGGATATCCAGTCCGTTCAAAAAACTCGTCCAGCTCATTCAATTCTTTTTCCTTCCGCCCTTCAGCTTCCCATTTGTCCAATAAAAACTTTGGTAAAGCTACTTCCTTATCGCTTTCTGTATAAATATCAGGCAGGTTTTCGACTAAAGTGCAGGAAACGGTAGTTTTCGTGTTTTTATAGGTGCATTTGGGACCTGTCCTTGCCCAACCATACCATAAAGGATCTTGATCTGTCACTGGTCCGGTATGATTGACTACCACATCCAGGATAACTCTTATGCCATTTTTGTGGGCAAGTTGCACTAATTGTAAAAGGTCTTTTTCTGTTCCGAAGTTTGGATCAAGTGCGGTCCAGTCTTTGGTCCAATAACCATGATACCCATAGGTAAATCCTGTTCCTTCGTCGACGCCACCATGGATTTGTTCTACAACTGGTGTAAACCAAATCGCATTGACACCTAAATCATTAAAGTATCCTTCTTCAATTTTTTGAGAAATTCCTTTTATGTCTCCGCCCATAAAACCACGAAACGGTGCTGTTTCTTTTGTTCTATCAAAGTTTACATCATTGCTTTTGTCTCCATTGTAAAAACGGTCAGTTAATAAAAAATAGATCGTTGCATTTTTCCATATAAAAGGCGCTTTTTTAGTTGTAGTTTCTACATTTTCAATAGGAGCAGGAGGCTGGCAGCTCAAAGCAAGAAGAAAAAGCAGGATAAACAATCGGTGCAATAGGTTCATTTGACAAACATTTTTATAGAAAAGGTTACAAAAAGTTATAAAACTTCTTGTAGTTTCGAAACAAACTTAATGAATTCTTAGCATAGAATGAGACTTTAAAAACTATATTTACGAGCTGCTCCGATGAATAAGAAAAGGGTCCATTTGAGTAATGTTTTAAAAAATCAGTTTTTGTATAAATATGAAAAAACCACAACTTTCTTTTTGGCAGATTTGGAATATGAGTTTTGGCTTTTTGGGAATCCAGTTTGGATTTGCTTTGCAAAATGCTAATGTGAGCCGGATATTTCAAACTTTAGGAGCTGAAGTGGAACAAATTCCAATCCTCTGGATAGCAGCTCCGCTCACAGGGCTGATAGTTCAACCAATTATCGGATACTTTAGTGATCGAACCTGGAATCGTTTAGGGCGACGGCGGCCTTACTTTTTAGTAGGAGCAATACTGGCATCAATTGCTCTTTTTATTATGCCTAACTCACCAATGTTGTGGATTGCTGCAGGTATGCTTTGGATCATGGATGCTTCGATCAATATTTCTATGGAACCTTTCAGAGCCTTTGTTGGAGACAACTTGTCTTCGGAGCAACGGACAATGGGTTTTGCAATGCAGAGTTTTTTTATTGGAACTGGTGCTGTTGTAGCTTCGATGTTGCCGTATATGTTGAGCAATTGGTTTGGAGTAAGCAACACTGCTCCTGAAGGGATTATCCCAAATTCTGTTAAGTGGTCTTTTTATTTGGGTGGAGCGGTTTTCTTCCTGACAGTACTGTGGACTGTTTTGAGGTCAAAGGAATATTCTCCTGAAGAGATGTCTCAATTTGAAGATGCTCAGGAAAGCCACTCTTTTTTGCATGAAGCGCTTAATACTGAAGAGTATATGAAAAATGGTCTTCGACAGTTTATTATCGGAATATTGCTTATTATTTTCGCATTGCTTTTCTCATTTTGGGTACAAAATGCTGCCCTTGACAAACAATTGTATGTACTTTCAGGGATGATAGGATTTGTTGGATTATTGATGACAATCAGTGGATTGTTACAGCGAATTGGGAAGTATGAAAGTAGTTTGGTGACGATTATAAATGATTTTCAGGAGATGCCAAAAACCATGAAACAACTGGCCATTGTTCAATTTTTTTCCTGGTTCGCATTGTTTTCGATGTGGATTTATATGACTGCAGCGGTGACATTTCATTTATATGGAACAACCGATACTACATCACAAGCTTACAGTGAAGGAGCAGAATGGGTAGGCGTTTGCTTTGCAATTTATAATGGAATTGCTGCTTTGGTTGCTTTTTTATTGCCGGTTTTGGCTAAAAAGACCAGCCGAAAGATTACTCATTTAATATGCCTGGTTCTAGGCGGATTTGGCTTAATATCCGTTTTTTATATCGTCAATCCTAACTTTTTAGCAGTATCAATGGTTGGCGTTGGAATTGCCTGGGCAAGTATTTTGTCCATGCCTTATGCAATGCTAACTGGAGCATTACCTTCAGACAAAATGGGCTATTATATGGGCGTATTTAATTTTTTTATAGTCATTCCTCAATTGGTTGCTGCTTCAATCCTGGGGTTTTTGATTGGAAAATTCTTTGGCGGGGATGCAATTTGGGCAATGGTTTTGGGAGGCATATCCATGGTCTTAGCTGGATTTTTTACTTTGTTCGTTGATGATAAAGATGAAGCAACTAGTGTTTAAAATTTAATATTTTTTTAGAATGTATTTACTTGGATACGATCTTGGAAGCTCATCAGTTAAAGCTGCGCTGCTTGAAGTAGAAAGCGGCAAGTGTGTAGCTTCTGCATTTTATCCAGAGGAAGAAATGCCGATTGATGCTCCCAAGGAGGACTGGGCCGAACAAGATCCTAATATATGGTGGGAAAACATTAAGAAAGTAACGCAACGATTATTTGCTCAAAATCCTATTGAAAAAGAGGCAATTAAAGCAATTGGCATTTCTTATCAGATGCACGGATTGGTTGTAGTAGATAATAATCTGGACGTTTTGCGTCCTTCAATTATTTGGTGTGATAGTCGGGCAACTCAGATTGGAGAAAATGCTTTTCATGATTTAGGTGAAAAAGTTTGTCTCGAAAATCTATTGAATTCTCCCGGAAATTTTACTGCCTCAAAGTTAGCTTGGGTGAAAAAAAACGAACCTGCAATTTTTGAAAAAGTATTTAAATTTATGCTGCCTGGTGATTATATTGCTATGAAGCTGACGGGCGAAATCCGTACCACGGTGAGTGGTTTGTCAGAAGGGATGTTTTGGGATTTTAAAAAAGGAGAAGTCGCTTCGTTCTTAATGGAGCATTACGGTTTTTCGAATGCCGTGATTCCGGATATTGTCCCGACTTTTGGTTTGCAGGGAGAACTAAGCGAAAGTGCTGCGGAGGCTTTAAATTTGAAAAAAGGGACACCAGTAAGTTATCGTGCTGGAGACCAACCAAATAATGCTTTTTCTCTTAATGTTCTCAATCCCGGAGAAGTAGCCGCAACTGCTGGAACTTCAGGAGTTATCTACAGTGTAAGCGATCAGGTTGAATATGATCCTCTATCGAGAGTGAATACTTTTGCACACGTGAATCATGGTGAACAAACCAGGCTTGGAGTCTTACTTTGTGTTAATGGATGCGGTATTCAGAATGCCTGGTTGAGAAGAATTTTTGGGAAAAATATGAGTTATATGGAAATGAATGATCTGGCTGCTCAAGTACCAATTGGATCAAATAATCTAACGGTTCTTCCATTTGGAAACGGAGCAGAAAGATTGTTGCAAAATCGAAATATCAACGCTCAAATCAGCGGTTTAAGTTTTAATCTTCATGGACAGGGCCACTTGATTCGAGCAGCTCAGGAAGGCATTGCCTTTGCCATTTATTACGGAATGGAAATCATGCAAAACATGGGAATTAATCTTTCGGTAATAAAAGCTTCCAAAGCCAATCTGTTTTTGAGCCCAATATTCAGGGAAACACTCGCGGCAGTTTCCGGTTCCAAAATCGAATTGTATAACACGGACGGGGCCATTGGTGCGGCGAGAGGTGCCGGATTGGGCGCGGGCATTTATCAGTCCGAAAAAGAAGCTTTTGAAAGCCTGCAAATAGTAAGTCACACTGTGCCAGAGGCCTTAAATTCTGCAGCTGTAAAAGTAGCTTATGAGCATTGGAAAGAAGTATTGAAAAAGCATCTGTAAGATCTCACAAACCTTTTATAAAATTTTAAATAACGATAGAGATGGAAGTGTTAATTGGCAACAAAGAATATTTCAAAGGAATTCAAAAAATTCAATTTGAAGGGAAAGACTCAAAAAATCCACTCGCATTTAAATGGTACGATGCGAATCAAAAAGTAGGCGGTAAAACCATGGAAGAACATCTTCGGTTTGCAACAGCTTACTGGCATTCCTTCTGTAATGTCAATACGGATCCCTTTGGTGCAGGAACACGGGAATTGCCCTGGAACAAAGGACGAGATGCGATTAGCCGGGCGAAATATAAAATGGACGCCGCGTTTGAGTTTTTTACAAAACTGGGAACGCCCTATTATTGCTTTCATGATCTTGATATTGTTGATGAAGGGAAAACGATAAAAGAGTATGAAAAGCGGATGAAAGTGATGGTTCGTTATGCAAAAAAGAAACAAAAAGATTCCGGTGTGAAATTACTCTGGGGTACAGCAAACTTGTTTTCAAATGTGCGCTACATGAATGGAGCTGCCACCAATCCTGACTTTCAAGTAGTTGCTTACGCCGCGACTCAGGTCAAAAATTCAATCGATGCAACCATCGCTCTTGACGGTGAAAATTATGTTTTTTGGGGTGGGAGAGAAGGGTACCTTTCATTGCTCAACACAGATATGAAAAGAGAAAAAGATCACCTTGCTCGTTTCCTGACGATGGCCAGGAATTATGGTCGTAAAAATGGTTTTAAAGGAACTTTCCTGATTGAGCCAAAACCAATGGAACCCAGCAAGCATCAATACGATTTCGATGCAGAAACGGTGATTGGCTTTTTGCGGCATTATGGACTGGATAAAGATTTTAAACTAAATATCGAGGTCAATCATGCTACTCTTTCAGGACATACGATGGAGCACGAACTCCAAGTTGCAGCCGATGCAGGAATGCTTGGAAGTATAGATGCTAATCGCGGAGATTATCAAAATGGCTGGGATACGGATCAGTTTGTAAACAATATTTATGAATCAGTTTTGTCAATGTTGGTGATTTTGCAAGTGGGAGGATTCAAAACTGGCGGGATCAATTGGGATGCAAAAGTTCGTCGAAATTCAACAGACCTCGAAGATCTATTCGTTGCTCACATTGGTGGCATGGATGTGTACGCTCGGGCATTGTTAATCGCGCAGGACATTTTGAAAAATTCTGATTATAAGAAAATGATTGCAGCGCGATATGACTCTTTTGATCGGGGGAAAGGAAAAGAATTTGAGAAAGGAAAACTGGGTTTGGAAGATCTGCGAAAAATTGCCATTCGAAAAGGGGAACCTAAACAAGTTAGTGGGAAGCAGGAGTTTTATGAACAGTTAATTAACATGTATATTTAACGTTAAAAAAGGAGTATTTCGAAACATGCAAGCTTTATTTGATAGACTTCATTTTAACGAAAGTGGTTAAGATTTTTAAATAAAAAAAAACATAAATTTATGCGTTGGCAAGGTAGAAAAGGAAGTTCAAATGTTGAGGACAGGAGAGGCGGAGGAAGAGGGAAAAAGATTGGAGCAGGGTTAGGTATTGGGACAATTATTATATTTTTTCTGGCGATTCTTCTTGGTGAGGACCCGGAAAAGGCGCTTCAGCAGATTCAATCACAACCCATTGAGCAAAACACAACACAACATACCTCCAGTGCTGAAGAAGAGGAGTTGGCTCAATTCGTCTCGGTTGTACTAAAAGACACCGAAGATGTTTGGAAAAAAATATTCTCTGAGCAATTAAATCGCAATTATACAGAACCAACTTTGGTATTATTCAGCGGAGAAGATCGATCAGCATGTGGATTTGCAAGCGCAGCTACAGGACCTTTTTATTGCCCGGCTGATCAAAAACTCTACATTGATCTGAGTTTTTATCAGCAACTGAAAACACGGTTTAAGGCTCCTGGGGATTTCGCGATGGCCTATATCGTCGCACACGAAGTGGGGCATCATGTCCAACACCTTTTGGGCATAACGACAGAAGTAGCTTCTAAACAACGCAGGATGAGTAAAACAGAAGCAAATAAATTGTCGGTTCGATTAGAACTTCAAGCTGATTTTCTTGCAGGAGTATGGGCGCACCATGCACAAAAAATGAAAAATATATTGGAAAAGGGAGACCTCGAAGAAGCGATAAATGCTGCAAGCGCCGTTGGGGACGACCGGATTCAAATGGAAGCAAGAGGTTATGTTGTTCCTGATTCTTTTACTCATGGCACGTCCAAACAACGGATGGATTGGTTTTATAAAGGACTTCAGACTGGAGATTTGAGAGATGGAGATACCTTTGGTGTTGCGCTATAAGTAAGGATTTGGAGCATTTCTTGCTGTGGCAAAAGTATGCGCTACCCTTTAACATTTTTGGATGATTTACTGATTCTATTGAAGGTCTTTCAATTGCCGGAAGAAGTGTTGATTTATGATCCTGAACAGATCATAATTGAAAACACAATTGACGATTTTCAAATTATTGAACAATTAGTCCAAAAGGATATTCTACGATTGGATAAAAAAGTGTTGGTCAATATTTCCAATGAAACAATCATCGATCAAATTTCCAATGATTTTGAATTTATTTTGGATTTCCAATCCAAAACGCAGGATTGCGCCAATTTCCACTCAGAGCCTTTTTATTTTATAAATAGTCCTGACGGAACGATTCGCTGGCTTTTTCCAAAAGACTTAAAACATCCGGGATTTCTAAGCCTTTATAATAGTTCAGGACTAAAAGCTTCTGTTTTTCAACAGGTTGTAAAATTAGCTTTCCAGACACAAACACAGCATTTAATTTGTTCAGGTAAATTTGTTCTTTATTCAAAAAAGGAAAAATTTGTTCAGCGACTTTATGCAGAAGAAAATCAAAGTTTTTCGGTTTTTACCGGCACAGTTGGGCCTAACCGAAAGGCAATTATTGCTTTACACAAAGAAAAAGAAACAACGCATTTCATAAAATTTCCTTTGACTGAAAATTCGAAAGCGTTGATCAACAACGAATGGAACCATTTGCGTTGCCTGGGGCTGTTCCAATTTGAAAACCTTGAAGTGCCAAAAGCCATCCAGATTTGCGGAGGAATTAAACTTTCCAATATCAAAACAGGCAATAATTTCCACCACGCCAGATTGCAGGATATACACTTTTCGGCAGTGACAGAACTATATGATCAAACAATACAATATCGATTGTTGTCAGCCATTCCAATCTGGAATCAGGCATTGGATGATATTTTCTATTTGTTTGTCAATTACGAAGATGCTGCAAAGCCTTTTGGAGCAAAAGTCCGTAAGCTGATTGGGAATATGTATGAACTTTCACAACAGTTCAATGACCATTTAGAGCTACCAATAGCCTATTCTCATGGAGATTTTACACCCTGGAATATGTATTTGAGCAAAGACCGTATTTATCTTTATGACTGGGAGTTGGCGTCACTGCATCGACCTATGCTTTTTGATTTGTTCCATTTTATTTTTCAATCGCATGTTTTAATCAAAAGAAGTTCTTTTAAAGGGGTTTCTGAGGCAGTCAATCAAATGAGACAACATCCGTTGGTTAGAAAATTAATCGGAAAATACGATATAGATTTTGATTTGCACTATCAGCTTTATATGATTTTGATTTCTTCCTATTATATAAAATTGTTTATTAATCAAAAGCGAATCCATAAGCAAGCCATTTGGCTGATTGATTGCTGGTTGGAAGCTTTTAAAGATTTAGCAACTCAAAAAACAATGCTCGCCCAAAGCTCCAGAGCTTAATTTTTCTTTTCTTTGTTTTCATGAAAAAGAGTTTGGAATCTTATTCAACCGAAGAAAAAATTTATTTTTTTATTCACCTGTTATCCGTGATTGTGGCTTGGACTGGACCGTTTTTGTTTTCATGGAAATTAATGATTCCTCTTTATATAATGGTGTCGGCCCAGTTCATCATTTTTAAAAGCTGTTTAATGAATAAACATCATGGCTTGGATGAAAGCGATGACCTTACTTTTTATGCAGAGCTTTTTGAGTTGATGGGGTTTCAACCAAATCGGCGGAAACTGAAACTATTTATTCGTAATTATTTGAATATTATTTTGATAGCTGTTACGTTGGGCTGGCAAGTTGGGTTGGACATTAAACCTTTGTTTTTTTAGAAGAGTACTTTTATAAAAAGCCAAAACACCATTGGAAATACAATGGTGTTTTGGCTTAATTTTAAATAATGGCACGATAGTTTAATTCCGCTGCTCTTCCATGTTAATCGTATTAAATTCCTGTAAAACATTTAAAAAATATTTTTCATCCGTGATGATGCGCTTCGTCTGCTCAAAACGGTTATAATCAATTCCTTTTTCATCTAGTAATTGTCTGGCATCAGCTAGTA
Organism: Saprospiraceae bacterium; assembly: GCA_965220465.1. Classification (GTDB taxonomy): domain Bacteria; phylum Bacteroidota; class Bacteroidia; order Chitinophagales; family Saprospiraceae; genus JAHDHW01. Next base: position 483,392 of record CBDCPZ010000022.1, read on the forward strand.
TTTTGGATAATACCTCAGGATTGTCTTGTAAAATAATGACCATTTTATCAATGGTTGTTTTTCTATCAAATTGATTTGGCTTGTTTAGATTTTCTAATTCACTAGAAATTGCCTCGTCTTTATTTTCAACTTCTGAGACTTCAAAAAGCGTCGCATCAAAGGACGGGTCTTTTGATTGTAAATAGGCAATTACTGTATTTAATTGATTTTTAACCGATTTCAATTCCTCATCCTGTTGTTGTATTTTATTAACAGCATCATTTGTATTAATTCCAACGGCGACATTAATCATCGATATACCAAGTGCATTATCAGATTCAGACCAGGCTACTCCGACAATTCTTTCATATTGATCTAAAGTTATTTTCTGTGGATTTACCGCAATTCCAAAGCCATCACTCAAACTGGAGGCAATAATATAATCCCCGACATTGACTTTTCCTCTGACTTTTACAGCCACTTGCCCCATGAATGCTATTTTTTCATAATTAATTTCCTGGCCTTCAGGAGGCATGTTTCCCAAAACAATAGGGCTTTTTGAAACGACCATATAATGGTTAGGATTAGCCATGGTTTTTGAAACTTTTCCACCTCTTACACCAACAATATCCCCAAAGCTAAAGGTCTCCTCTAAAGAAGCTTTTTGAAGCCACTCAGCATAATCTCCGCTACCGGATTCAAAGGCAATTCCTACTTTGTTTTCCCAATCGACTGTTACTACGGCCCAATTGGAAATTATATCTACCATTTCTATCCCTTCAACAATTGCAGCATCGCCATCATCTAAACCAACAATATCTACTGCAACCATTGCAATTTGGAATGCGGTGTTTAAGGCCTCTTGTTCATGCCACCAAATGTAATTAAAGCTGTTTTGTAATTCGGACAATGTTTGCCCTTCAATTCTTCCTTGCCGTCCATTATCATCCCAGAATGTCATAAAATTATTGCTGTTATCTCTTGTGCCATTTATTTTAACGGCAATTCCCTGATCACTTCCTTGAACTCGCAGCGGATAAGCATCATAACTACTTTGACCGCCGCCTACATTTGCATCGATAGTCACCTGTCCGTTTAGCCCTGATCTACCACCCACGGTAAAATCATTATCTATAGTTCCATTATTTAGGACATGTATGTTATTAAATGTTCCATCGCCTCCTGCTGTAATATTGTTGACAATGGAAATGTTATCACCAAAAGAAGCATCTTCTCCTACGAAAAGAAAACTATCAATGACAGCTTCATGGCCTTGAACATACAGGTTCTGGACAATAGTGGAATCGCCCTTTACCTCAAGACTTCCACCGATTTCAACATCGCCGGGCATTACAATTTCACCATTTGCTTTTATACGCAACCGCTCAAGATTGTTTGTACGGAAAACCAAATCAACAGAATCTATATTTCCTACGAAATGTTTATCAGGGTTAGTTTTTTCGAGGCCTTCAATATTCCACCAGGGCTGTCCCCACCATGGTACTCTGCCATCGCCATTTGGATTAATTGGCACTAATTGATTAGCGCTTCCTGCATGAAAAGCATAAGGAACGGTGAGTAATTTTGTAGTATTCATTTCTTTGAAATTAAAACCTGCCTTCTCATCCATTGCGACTTCCAACCAGATTTCTTCTGATTCCCAGGGTATTTCTTCAAAATTTCCTTTTGTGGGTTCTCCTTGACCAATGGTAAAATTAAATAAGCCAAATTTATTGGTTATTACATTGTGGATTTCACTGTAAGCAACTCCTCGTCTTTCAATGTTGGAGATAAGTGTGATTTTAATACTTATAGGTATGTCAGATAATAACTGGCCATCAGCATCTCTTGCTACAGCCTGATAATTTATGCCTTGAGGAATGTTTTGAGCTAAAAGTGACGTAAATGAAAATACAAGGATTATTAGGTTAAAAAGTATCTTTTTCATTGGGATCTGTTTTTAAATGAGGGAAAATAGGGTTGAAAAACAGGAGAGAATTAGAACTTGATTTTGGTGTAAAATTATAGTTTCAATAGCTTGAAACTTTGTCTTAAAATTCCTGAACCGTCGGTGAACTGTAAAATATATAAGCCGGGAGGATAAGTATTCATAGCCCAATGCATTTTTAAACTGCCTGCAGGAAATACCTTGGTCATTAAATTTTTTCCAGAATAATCTAAAAATGTGAGTTGAGCGTCTTCTCCCAGCTCATGATTAACCTGAAAAGCAAATGCTTCGTTGAAGGGGTTTGGGAATACTTTAGCATCGAAATGATTTAAAAACTCGTAATTAACATCAGGTTCAAATTTGTCCAATTCTTGCAGTAAATCGTGAGGCTGTAAATATCCTTCTTTGTAATCTCCAAGTAAGGTGACGTCATAAAATGTAAATGGTTCTCCCAAAGTCCAGGTCAGTAATATTTGCTTGCCGGAATCATTTTCTCCAGCTACTCCTATGAGCTGTCGTTCGATAGATTGAGAAAAAATGGAGGATGTAATAAATAGAAAAACGAGGGTTAAAAGGTATGGGTTTTTCATAAGCGATGATTTTTATATATTTCAATATAAGCATTTATGGCCATATTTAAAAGCATAAAAACGAATAGCTTAAATAACTAAAACTTAGTTTGAGAGGATAAACTTTATGTCCGTTAATAGGATTTATACTGGTATCAGGACGATATTTTAATAGAAATCATAGACCAAGCTGATACCAGGGAGGCCCAGCTTTTGACTAAAAAGAATGGATTAATTCAATGTTTTTAATAACAGGAAGCAAATTGATGTTTTCCAGGTTGCCTTTTTAAGTGGTAATGTTGTTTCAAAGAAATTAATGATCAATTAAAATGCCTCGCTAAACCCTAATGAGAATGTTTTGGCTTCTTCTTGCCCAAACCCAAAATCTAGTCTTAAGTTTACCTTGCTTTTACTATCTACCATTATCCTAAATCCAAATCCTCCGGCATACCATAAGCCATCTATATTCATATCGCTAACCGTGTCTGCCACCCTGCCTGCACCGAAAAAGGCTACAACTCCAAAAGCTGACCAAATATGAAGTCTATATTCAATTTGGGCATCCATCACAACTTTATCTCGAATTGCTCCGAGATAATATCCCCTCATTCTATTGGTTCCACCTAACATTCCAAGTGCAAAGAAAGGAACAGTTCCATCGTTTATTTCTGAATAAAATTGACCTGCAATAACATGATTTTTCCATGGATTAAAATATTTCCGAACATCAAAAATATATGAATTATATTTAAAATCACTGCCTAAATAGCTACCATAGAATCTCGCATTGCTTGCTAAAAACATCCCTGTTTATGGATAATATCTATTGTCTCTTGCATCATAAATAATTCCTACTCCACCTCCGGATGAAATGCCACCTTTGTATCCGGGATATTGATTACGAACTAAAAACCAGTGGAATCTTGTTTCACTTTCAGGTAATTTTTATACTCTTGCAATACCACTACATAAATGGTGTTTGCCTCGTTTATACCGACCAAAAAGGCATTTGAAAAGGATGTCTATTGGACTTAATTTGCTCAACACTATCTCTTGAAACAACATTTCCAACACCCAAAATATATTCAGGGAATTCGATATACGCTACAGCACCTTTGATGTTAAATTTGTCTTCTTTGAGGTATAAGTTGCTGGCTAAAACGACTTTAAATTGTCCTGTTGTTGAAAAGGTGATTAACTCGCTAAAACTAGATTCTGTCGAAACAGTATCGCTTTTTACCAAGTTAACAGTATTGAACTTCGCCAATCCAAATACGGACCCTGTTTTGCTGCTGTAAGACACAATGGGAACAAGGAAAATTTTAAAAACCCGTTCCGCCTTTTTATTAAACCTTGCAAACTTTGATAATGAATCGGTGGTAGTTGTATCCGCTTTTTCTTGTGCATTTAAACTAAAAGCAGGAAAGTCAAGTATAAGGAAAGAGAGTAAAAATTTCATCATTTATTAAAAGGTTTAGTTGGGTTAGGGGTGCATTAATTACAATGGATATATAGGTAGTAATCAAATTAATATATATGAGGGGTGGGCATTATTTAAATTCGTTTAAAAATGCTTGAGTTGAAGCCCACGGCCTATTATTTAAAAAATTGTCTCTCATCATCAGTTGAACGGCTAAAGGGCCGATCATTAAAAAAGCAGAGACTTTATCAATGCCCTTGTAAGGCAGTTGTTTTTCTCCTTCTAGGTCAAAAAGTTGCTTGATGAGAGAAAATAAAGGTTCGATAGATGGTTTACGATGTCTATAAAGCCATTTGGCTTCGGCCAATTGAACCATCGAGTTGTACCATTTTACGAATGGTTGTTTGACATAAGTGGTAAACACTTTCGGTGTTTGGAGCAAGATATCATAATCCTCATACAGTCGTTGAATGACTTTCAAAGATTGGTATCCTGCGTCACCCACAATGATGCCGATCAGGTCTTTGATTCCCTGGATCAGTTTGTCAATCCAGGAGTAGTCCTTATCCGAAGCGGTGCTTACCCAGGCTGAAACAGGGAAACGATTTTGCAGGCATACTAAGTGTAGCCCATAGCCGAATCGCCAGCCATGATAAGCACTCTTAGACCAGGAAGCATCTGTGTCAATAGAGGAATGGGGGACTATGCCTGCCTCCATATGCTTTTTGTGCCACAGGCCGCCAAGGGCCCGGAAAACACTTTTGTCAACAAATGCCCAAGAGCAACGAAACTGCCGGTATTCCAATTCCTGGCATTGTACCGTTATTTGCGGTAAGAGCCAATGGATATACCTGGGCAAACTCAAAAATCGTCTACGTATCGTTTTACGTGACGGGGCTGATGGAAAGCCAAAAGCTTCGAAATGCGCTTTAGCATATTTGGTCATTGCCTTGAAAGTATATATCCGTTTCAAGGACATTACCATAAAAAATAAGGTCATGGAGGCCAAAGAATACACAAATGGTCTTCCTCTGCCTCGTTTCTGCTCATAGCTATTATAGCATTTTTGCAGAAATTGTAAGATTTCAACTATTTTAGTGGACATGTTAATTTGAGTCTTTGTCTCAAACTAATATCCACAGATATTTTCATTGGGGCAAAGGCTTCTTTTATTTATGCCCACCCCTCAATTAATATATTTTAATAATTTGACCTGTATTCGCTCCTTCAATACTTTTTATATAACCTTTAACAACATGCTCCATTGAGACTGGATTGTGCCCCGGGAAATATCGTGCGTACTTTTCCACAGCATCTTCAACCAATCCGGGACAGACAACATTGATTCGAATATTTCTTTTAAGCTCGATTGCTGCAGCCTTTACGAAAGCATTGACAGCGCCATTGACCATACTTAAACCAAGACCCATCCGAATTGGATCTTCAGCTAAAATTCCAGTAATTAGAGTAAAGGACCCTTTATCATTGATATATTCCTTTCCGACCATAACGAGATTGATTTGTCCCATCATTTTATCACGGATTCCGATATAAAAATCATCTTCGGTCATACTATCAAAGGGGCCAAAATGGGCTCCTCCAGCAGCGCAAACAACAGCGTCAACATTTGGAACAGCTTTGTACATTCGTTCAATTGATGCACGGTTTGTCATATCAACAATTATATCACCTTGATGAGCACTGGCTTTAATTACTTCATGCCTTGATGCTAGGCGATTATACACTTTTTGGCCAATTGTACCGGATGCTCCAACGAGTATTATTTTCATAAATATAATTTTGAGGAATAATAATTATATCCAAATATAAAAAGAAGAAGCCAAGCTTTATAAAAAACTTTTTAACACGAAGCGCCCATTTAAAAGATAATTGGTAAATTCAGAAATTATCAGAAAACATACCTATGAAAAACCATTGGAAATTTATTCCTACTGATGAAAAACAAGTTGAAGCATTACAGCGTAATTTAAAAATTCATCCCTTATTAGCCCGTTTGCTGGTTCAACGAAATATCACCGAAAGTGAGGCTGTCCATCAATTTTTCAATCCCAATCTTAAAGATTTACATGACCCGTTTCTGATGCGTGGGATGGCTTCTGCTGTGTCCAGGGTTCGTCGTGCAATTAACAATGGAGAGCGCATTTTGCTTTATGGTGATTATGATGTTGATGGCACAACGTCAATTGCATTGTTGTTTGCTTTTTTAAAAAAATACCATTCTAAACTGGATTATTATATCCCGGATCGATACAAAGAAGGTTACGGAGTGTCAAAAGAAGGGATTGATTATGCCAGCCAGAATGATGTAAATTTAATTATATCGCTGGATTGCGGAATAAAAGCGGTTGAACAAGTTAAGGAAGCTCGAAAAAGGAATATTGATTTTATCATTTTGGATCATCATTTACCAGGGCCCGAAGTACCAAATGCAGTTGCCATTTTAGACCCTAAACAACCTTCGTGCGACTATCCTTTTAAAGAATTGAGTGGATGCGGAATCGCATTTAAATTTGTTCAGGGATTCAGTCAGCATGAGCAAATTCAGGAAGATGAGATATTCTCGTTATTGGATTTAGTGGTCGTAAGTATTGCCTGTGATATTGTTCCGATGACCGGCGAAAACCGTATTCTTTCTTTTTATGGTTTAAAAAAGATCAACAGAAAGCCAAGGCTTGGTTTAAAAGCCTTAATAAAACAGAGTGGCCGTGATAACCAACTGACAATCAGTGATATTGTTTATGGTATTGGGCCAATGATCAATGCAGCCGGCCGAATGGCGGATGCCCGTCAAGCGGTAAAACTTTTGTTGACTGAAGAAAAAACGATAGCTGCAGATTATGCTCAGCAATTGGGATATCAAAACAATCAACGCAAAGAGTTTGATAAAAAAATTGTTCAGGAGGCTGAAGTGTTGATTGAAGAGTTGGTTGATTTGGGTAGTCAAAAAAGTATTGTTTTATATCAGCCACATTGGCATAAAGGAGTAGTCGGGATCGCTGCTTCCCGAATTGTAGAAAAATACAATCGGCCCGCAATTATCATGACGGAGTCAAATGGTGAAATAGTAGGATCTGCCCGCTCTGTTTCTGGTTTTGACATTTACGAAGCGCTCAAATCTTGTAATGATATGTTACTCCGTTTTGGTGGACATAAACACGCAGCGGGCATATCATTGACAACAGATAAGCTAAAAATTTTCTCAGAACGATTTGAAAACCTTGCAAAAGAAACGGAGATTTTGGCATCACCGGTAGCGGAGAGTTCCATTTCGGCGGAGCTTCAATTCGAGGACGTTACGCCTTCCCTTTGGAAAAAAATCAAAAAATTTGCTCCTTTTGGGCCACAGAATCGAAATCCGATTTTTGTCAGTCGAAATGTCGAAGATACGGGCTATTCAAAATTGTTGAAAAATAATCATTTACGGCTCTCTTTACGGCAAAAACAATCCCCGGTATTTTATGGAATTGCGTTTGGACAAGGAGAGGCTTTCGAGCAAATAAAGAAAAACCCATTTGATATTTGTTACAACTTGCAGGAAAATCATTGGGATGGAAAAACGACCATTCAGCTTAATGTAAAAGACTTATTTTTCTAAGTTTGAGAGACTTCACAAATTTTTTGGATGCTTCTTTTTGATCAGCATTATTATCTTTTCGAAAAGATAAATTCTCTTGATTAACTTTGGGAAAAAACAAAATGTCAAAATCAGAAAAAATAAATGCATCAAAAGCGCCAAAGCCGGTCGGTTTATATCCTCATGCAAGAAGAGTTGGAAATTTGCTATTTCTTTCCGGGATTGGACCGCGGGATCCTGAGACAGATGGGGTGCCCGGTTTAAAGCAAAGTAAAAGTGGAAACTTCACCGAATTTGACTTCGAAGCACAATGCCATTCAGTTTTTCAAAATGTAAAAACAGTGCTGGAAGCTTGCGGGGCAAGCTGGGATTCTTTGGTAGATGTTACTGTTTTTTTAACAGATATGCAAAGAGATTTTCATACTTATAATCGTATTTATGCTGAATATTTTAAAGACAACCTGCCTTGCCGAACAACTTGCGGAATCAGTTCATTGCCAACACCAATTGCTATAGAACTAAAATGTATTGCAGTGATTGAAGATTGAGAAAAAGGGATTATTAGTTCATTTTAAAGGGAGTAATCAATTTAAATTCAGGAACAGGAACCTTGAATTTCACTTGCTTAATTTTGTCAATCATAAGGAAGTAACCATACATTTTGCCCATATCGGATTGAAGGGGAGACCAGGAGACGTATTGATGTGATTCACCGGGACTGAGAATGGGTTGTTTGCCGATCACACCTTCTCCTTCAACCTCACGGACTACTCCGTTAGAATCAAAAATATACCAATGGCGGTGAAGTAACTGAACCGTGGTATTGCTTTTATTTTCAATAGTTATTTGGTAAACAAAAACAAATTTTTGTTCCAATGGTTTAGAGTGCTTCTCGTGATAATAAGTTTCTACGCTAATTTTTATTCCTTTTGTTGTAAGCGTTTCCATCTTTTAATTAGTATAAGTTTGTTTTTCTAAAAAAGTATTAAGCATCTTTTCTGCACTTTCGACAGCTTTGTCAAGTACATCATTAACCACAACACGATCAAATTTGTTTATATATTTCAATTCCTTTTTGGCCCTGGCAATTCGTTTTTTAAGGCTTTTTTCATTTTCAGTCTTTCGCTTTTTTAATCTTTCAATGAGTACTTCAAGTGAAGGCGGATTGATAAAAATAGCTAAAGCCTGATCACCATATACCCTTTTAAGATTTTGCGCACCTTTGACTTCGATATCAAAAATAATGTGTTTGTCCAAGGCCCAAATTCGATCTATTTCACTTTTTAAAGTACCATAAAACTGGTTTTCATAAACCTCTTCCCACTCTGCAAAATCGCCATTGGCAATTCGTTTTTTGAATTCTTCATGGTTTATAAAATAATAATCAACACCGTCTTTTTCATGCGGTCGTTTTGCTCTTGTAGTGGCAGATATTGAAAAAGCAAGGTTGTCAAATTTATTTAAAAGTTTTTCAACTATAGTTGTTTTTCCGGCACCTGAAGGTGCGGTAATAATAATCATTTTACTCATTTTCTCTGTATCTCTGTTTTCCTAAATAGTATTGAGGATTTGCTCTTTAATTTTTTCGAGCTCATCTTTCATTTTCACCACGCAGCGTTGAATCTCGGAAGAATTGGCTTTTGAACCTAAAGTATTAATCTCGCGACCCATTTCCTGGCTAATAAAACTTATTTTGCGGCCTTTAATGGTCTCTTTTGAATCCAACACTTCTATAAAATATTTGCAATGCTGCGAAAGCCTGACCTTTTCTTCCGTGATGTCCATTTTTTCAAGGTAATATAAAATCTCCTGCTCAAAACGATTGGCATCAATATTCTCCTTTCCAACATATTCTTCCATATGCTTGTTAATCTTTTGTCTTAATTTTGTAACTCGCTCTAATTCAAGCGGTTTCAGTTTTGACAACAATTCAAGGATCGTTTCAATCCTGGCTCGACAATCACTTTCCATTGCGCTACCTTCTTCGGTTCGAAATCCAGTAAAATTTTCTAATGCTTTATTGATAGTCGCTAATACAGCTTTCCATTCGGACTCGTCAATAGAGTCCACGGAAGAAGACACGACATTTGGAATACGGAGAATAGCTTGCATAATATCAGCAGAAGGCATTGCTAATTCCTTTGAAAGTTGATGCAATTCTTTATAATATTTTGTAAAAAGAGCTTGATTTAAAGCATATTCTCCATCTCCTTCCATTGATTTAAGATCAATAGTTACGTCAATTTTTCCTCTTTGAGCCTTATCAGTGATTAATTTTCGAAGGATATGCTCTTTATCTTTATAGGCTTGAGGCATTTTAAAACGGACGTCAGTAAACTTACTATTCAAAGATCGAATTTCAACAGAAATGGTCTTATTTCCAATTGTATTTGTAGCGCGACCAAACCCCGTCATAGATAATAGCATATAAGAATATGTTTTTCAGTAATTAAAAATAATGGTAACAACTAAATATTTGGGTTCTACAGGATTTGCATTAATTATGAGCGAAATCATAACTGCACAAAGATAACTAAAGCTTTATGAAATAAAAGCACAGTGAACGATACTATTATCATATAAAAAAATCTGTTTTAACCAATTTAAAAACGAATATTGGTTAAAATAATAATCGTTTGGCGAATAAAAGTAAAGCCTTATGAGACAGAATATTTTAGTGACCAACATAGAATAAATAGAATCTTGAATTGGAAATCAACATACATACATTAATTAAAAAATCAAATAATATTTATATAAAGATGTATTAACTTGACAATGAAATGAAGATTAATTGAAATAAAAGTGGTTTTTATTTTCAATTAATGAATAAAAATGCGAAATTTGCCTCGCTTTATAGCAACCTATATATAATTCATAACTAATTATAAACCAAACAATAGCAATGAGAAAAGCTGACTTAGTTACAGCAATTTCAGAAAAGACGGGCGTTCCTAAAGTTGACGTTTTGGTAACCTTGGAGACTTTCTTTAAGGAAGTGAAAAATACACTTTCTGATGGTGAAAACGTTTATATCAGAGGCTTTGGAAGTTTTGTAATAAAAAAACGTGCAAAAAAGATTGGCCGTCATATAAAGAAAAATGTCGCTATAGAGATTCCGGAGCATTTCATTCCAGCCTTTAAGCCAGCAAAAATATTTGTTGAGCAGGTTAAAGATAATGTAAATTCTTTGCCGGACGAAGAGAAAGCGAGTTAGTGAAAAGTAGATACCCTTTGTTATGACTAAACTCCAAATTGTAGTTGTATCATCAACGATATTACTATTCGCGGGGATGTATTTTGGATTGGACACCAAGCCAAAAAAACAAAAGGCGATTGAAAAATCCCGGGTAATTGCTGCGGAAAGTACAGATATAAATGCTTTATTGGAAGACGCAAAAGCTGAATTATCACCTGAAAAGTCCAGACTGATATTATCGCTTGAAGGAAATCTAAGCCAAACTCAAACGGACTCAGTGAAAGCCGCAATTTCAAAAGAACTTTCAGCTTCTTGGTACAAATTAGAGAGAGCTGACATTGCAGGTTTTTATGCTGAAAGTGTTGCTGAAATTGAGAATAGTGATGAAGCCTGGGCAATAGCCGGAACTACTTACACCATAGGTGTTCAAAGGGCCAAAGAGGAAAAAGTAAAACAATTTTGTTTTGGAAGAGCGGTCAAGGCATTTGAGAATGCTATATCATTAAACCCATCCAACACAACACATAAAGTTAATCTGGCCATTTGCTATGCAGAAAATCCTCTTCCTGAAAATCCAATGAAAGGGATTTTGATGCTTAGGGATTTAATTGAGAAAGAACCGGAAAATGTTTTGGTTCTTACAACATTGGGACGATTTGCCATCCAAACAGGACAATTTGAAAAAGCGGTTGAACGATTGCAAAAAGCGATTTCGATCGAACCAGAGAATACTAAAGCAAATTGTATGCTTTCTTTAGCCTACGAAGGTTTAGGAGATATTGAGAAAGCAGAAAATCATGCGAAATATTGCAAATAGTAATCGAGCCTTTTGGCTTTTTATAAAGAAATAATAAATTTTTTAAATTTTAAAGACATTAATTATGCCTTGTGGAAAAAAACGTAAACGTCATAAAATTGCAACTCATAAACGCAAAAAAAGACTACGTAAAAACCGTCATAAGAAAAAGAACAGATAGGTAATCATTTTGGCTTTGGATAAATGGAGTGTATTTTTACACTGCTCCTAAAAGAAGAAGTCTGGGACGAGCGGGATTTTTTAAAAAATCCCGCTCGTCAAATGCATAAAGAATATTGTTTTTCAATTACCTCAGTAATTTTAAACAAAAGTTTAATTATGACCGCAATCACTCTTCGAAATGTCACCTGGAAGAACGATCTTCTAAGGTGATTCCTTTGTATAGTGTCATCTAATCCAATAAAGAGTAGAATAAAACCAAATTGCAGTTCAAAAGAAAACTTCCAGCTTCAATGCTAAGCTATTAATGAGCAGCCAAACCTATCGAATTCTTAAAATACATTTCTCTTCGAAATCCACAGCCAGCAAACTGGAAAAGAACTAGTGGAAAAAGAATTAATAATCAACTCAACTCCGACTGAAGTCGAGATAGCTTTGCTTGAAGACTCTAAGTTAGTTGAGATTCATTATCAAAAAACAAATACGAATTTTACTGTTGGAGATATCTTTCTTGGTAAAATACGTAAACTAATGCCGGGACTCAATGCTGCATTTGTAGACATTGGACACAAAAAAGATGCATTTTTACATTATACCGACCTGGGACCAAAGCTTCGGTCACTAATAAAATTTACAGAAGGGACAATTTCAGGCTCGATTACAAGCCACAACCTGGACAACTTTAAGATTGAACCAGATATTTTAAAAACAGGAAAGGTTGATCAAGTAATGGATAAAAAGCAAATGCTTTTAGTCCAGGTTTTGAAAGAACCCATTTCTACCAAAGGCCCTCGCCTTAGCTGCGAAATCACGATTCCCGGAAGATTTTTAGTCTTAACTCCTTTTACAGAGCAGGTTGCAGTTTCCAAAAAAATCGCAAATGCTGATGAAAGAAAAAGGTTAAAAGTGCTTGTGGAAAGTATTCGCCCAAAAAACTGTGGGTTGATTGTCCGTACAGCTGCAGAAGGAAAAAAGGTAGCTGATTTGCATGAAGAGTTGAAGCTGATGATGCAAAAATGGGAACAAGTACACAAACAGCTTTTTAAAGCAACTCCTCCAATGAAGCTTTTAAGTGAGTTGGATAAAGCATCTAGTATTTTAAGAGATATTTTGGAAGATTCATTTAACCGTATCGTTGTCAATGACAAGGAGCTTTATCATAATGTTAAAAATTTTATGGGAACTATCGCTCCAGATAAAGTTAAAATAGTGAAACACCACCGCTCTACTAAACCAATCTTTGATGCTCATGGCGTCACCCGGCAAATAAAATCATCCTTTGGCAAAACAGCTACAATGGCTAGTGGAGCCTATTTGGTTATAGAGCATACCGAAGCCATGCACGTAATAGATGTAAATAGTGGGCATAAAATTTCAAGTGGCGACCAGTCAGAAGCAGTATTGGCAGTGAACCTTGAGTCAGCTGAAGAGATCGCACGTCAATTGCGATTACGTGATATAGGAGGAATCATTATCGTCGATTTTATCGATATGAGGGTGCCAGATCACAAACGCATGCTAATTATGAAGATGCGCGAATTTATGAAAAAAGATCGCGCACAACATACCATTCTTCCTTTGAGTAAGTTTGGATTGATGCAAATAACACGGCAAAGAGTAAGGCCTGAAGTAAAAATAAATACTGCAGAAGTTTGCCCTACTTGCAACGGGACAGGAAAAATAAATGCATCTATATTATTGACCGACGATATCCAAAGGGACCTTGAATTTATTATCCAGTCAAGGCCAAATTCAAAAATAAACCTCAGGGTACACCCCTATATTTTTGCTTACTTGAAAAAAGGAGTTCCAAGTATGCAGATGAGATGGTATATGAAATATTTCAAATGGATAAAAATTGCAGAAAGTCCTGATTTTCAGCTGAATGAATACAAATTTTATGACGGCAACAATGATCAGATAAGGCTGTGATCTAAATGCGTTGTATAAATAGCGGACTGCTAAGGTGGGCAGCCGCAATCACCTGCTCTACAAGCTATCATGCCAAGCAGGAACATTAAAAAGAAGAGTATAAATAGTGATTTGTTGGAAAACCTCATCATTATTATTTCCTTTGTGAAGTGCTAATGTAAGTTACAATTTTCATATTTAAAAATTGAAAAAGCCGAAACGCGTTTTGGTAGCACCTCTTAACTGGGGCCTTGGACATGCTACCCGCTCCATTCCAATCATTGATAATTTGTTGCTAAATGGTTTTGAAGTTATCCTGGCTTCTGATGGCAGATCTTTACAATTACTTAAAAAGGAGTTTCCTGATTTACAAACTGTTGAATTGCCTACTTACAATATTAGCTATTCAACGAATAATATGATTTTTAATATCGCGTATCAAATTCCGAAAATTATATTTGCTGTTTGGAGGGAATCAAGAGTTGTAAAAAAGATAGTCAAAAAGGAAAAAATAGATATCATTATTTCAGATAATCGTTATGGCTGCAGAAGTGATCACACCAAGAATATTTTTATTACCCATCAAATAAATATTATCGTCCCTGCAAAACCATTAAGATGGGTTGTAAATAAATTCAATCATATTTTAATTAATCGGTTTGACGAATGTTGGGTGCCTGATTATTCCGGAAACAATAGTTTAGCTGGGAAATTATCAAAAAGCGATAAAATAAAAAGCCTAAAATACCTGGGGCTACTATCAAGAATGAAAACTATAATTGCCCCACAAAAATTTGATATCATCGCTATCCTTTCCGGACCCGAACCACAGCGAACCAGGCTTGAAAAAATAATTGTTGATGAATTAAAAGGAACAGTGCTTAAAAGCTTGGTTGTTCAGGGATGTACCGAAATTGAAAACCGATTTCATATAAATGAAAACATAGAAGTTGTTTCTTATTTAGAGTCAAAGGAACTAAGTGAAGCGATGCAATCCAGTAAATTGGTAATTTGCAGATCAGGTTATAGTTCGATTATGGATTTAGTAAAACTAAGAAAGCAAGCTATTCTCATACCGACTCCAGGTCAGACAGAACAGGAATATCTTGGTAAAATATTAAAAGACAAAGGCTTGTTTTGTGTGCAGGATCAGAGCACTTTTTCAATTGAAAGCGGACTATTAGAAATAAACCAATATCGAGCGATTCAAGAAACGGATGAAGTGTCTGATATGTTAAATCAAACTATTCTTACTTTGAATACTTGAAAAAGTATTATTAGAATATTCAATGATTAAAAAATCGGGAAGCATCTTGCATAGGGTTTAACAAATATGTAAATTTGCACACCCAACAAGGGAACAGGTCCTATAGCTCAGTTGGTTAGAGCACCTGACTCATAATCAGGTGGTCCCAGGTTCGAGTCCTGGTGGGACCACAAAACTACAAGCAGCTAATTGTTAGCTGCTTGTGGCATTTTTGTTGCGACCTTCCTTACAGCACATCCGAGTTATTTTCAATTTGGATCTCTTCAGGATATTATTACAGCTTCTTCTCCAAAAATTAAGACTAATTCTTTAGATCGGAAGATATTGGATAACCAAATAATCATTGGAAGAAATGGCTAATATTGTAATACAAAACCATGAAAATAAATTGTTATATTTATTGCAGGTTAAAAAATGTAAATCAAAGTTTTTGAAAAAGCAATTTAATTCAATAGCAGCTTTCATGGTTGCACTGCACCTTTTGTTATTATCCACTGCATCTTCTGCACAGGATTGCGATGTTCTTTTTTATTATTTCGAAGGAGGAAACTCTGCTGGTACGGCAATGGATTTTACAGATGATGAAGGATATATTCTTGCATCAACAACGACCGAATTTGGAGCAGTAGGAAAAGATATTCAAGTTGTCAGAGTTGACCAATTTGGTAATGAGTTATGGTCTAAAATTTATGGCGGGGTAAATAATGAAATTGCAACGGACGTAGAGACAATTGATGAAGGTTTTCTTGTTTTAGGTTATTCAGAAGTATCTTTTGATGATAAGGAAATGTATATCAGCCGTTTGGATGCGGATGGAAATGTTATATGGGAAAACAGTTATGGAAATCCTTTTGAAAGTCTAGTTGCAAAAAGTATGATGATAGACGATGAAGGGAATATAGTCGTCGCAGGGAGTAGATCGTTTTGGGGGTTCAATAATACCTTTGATTCTGAGGCCACTCTATTTAAATTCGATTTGGATGGCAATTTACTGGAAATGCAATCACTCAATTTTTGGATAGATGAATTTGCAAACAATAACTTGCCAGGCGAGGGTAATATTAACACTTCTTCAGTCATACAAACCAATGATGGAAATTATTTATTTACAGGGTTAGTAACACCTCGTGTAAATTTATTCTCAGTAGCTGGGAATACCATAATTTATAAAACAGATAAATTTTTTAATACAATTTGGTACAAAGATTATCACACTTGTAATCATTGTTTTTGCCTAGCCGAAGGGTTGGACGTGGTAGAAGATGATGAAGGCAATTTTTATATCGGCATCAAATCGGAATCGAATGGTTGTTATGACGATCTTGGTAGTGAAGTGGTTGTGCTTAAATTAGATTCAGAGGGTGAATTTATTTGGAATGTAGACCCAGTATCAGGCAAATCGAATGATCTTATTATGGCATTAGATGGAAATTTGGTTATAGCCTCGAAATCAGGCTTGGCAAAGATGGACTTGGATGGGAATATTTTGTGGGAGAAAGAATTTGAAAATCATCACTTGACAAATAGAAATAATAGTTTAAAGCGAAAGCCAAATGGCGACCTTGTTGTTGCCGGATATCATTATGATCAAGGTGGCGACATTTTTATCGCGATCACAGATTCACTTGGAAATTCATGCACGAATTTAGTTGAAGGATATGTTTATTTTGATGAAAATGACAACTGCCTTTTTGACTCGTCCGAACATGCTTTGTCACAATTTTTAGTTGAATTGAATCCGGGACCATTATATGACCTCACCAACGAACAAGGTTATTACAGTTTTGTGGTGGATACAGGCGACTTTGAGGTAAGTATTCATCCGATCAATGACCTTTGGAGTGTCAATTGTCCTGCAACTCAAACTTATGATGTTCATTTTTCAAATGTCTACGAGAGTTCTGACTCTACAGATTTTGGAATGATACCGGCGGGATTGTGCCCGTTAATTGGAGTTGATTTAGCATGGAGTAATTCGCGGATTTGTAATGAGGGACTGATGCTGATAGAATATTGTAATTTTGGTTCCGCTTCAGAAGATAATCTACAGATAAATCTGACCATTCCACAAGAGATAGTTTTTATTGATGCCAACCAACCCTGGCTGCAAAATGGGAGTATTTATACTTTTGATATTGGTACCTTGGGAATTGGTGAATGTGGAACAATCATCATCCAGGATTCTGTAATGTGTAATGCTGTAATGGGTGAAGAAGTTTGTTTGGTGGTTGAAGCTTTACCGGGTGGTCCTTGTGCTGGCATTTCACCTGTTTCAAATGACACTTTATGCAGAATATTGACTAACAGCTTTGATCCAAATGATAAGTTAGGTTTTATAAACGACCGAGAAAGCTGCTTTGATCCAAATGACGAAAGTGCTTCAATATCCTATACCATACGATTTCAAAACACTGGAAATGATACAGCTTACAGGGTTATGATTGTTGATACGCTCAGCACACATTTTGATATTCGATCAATTGATTTGGGACCAAGTAGCCATCCTTATTCTTTTGAAATATTAGATTCCAATATATTGATTTGGGTGTTTGAAGATATCAATCTTCCGGATAGTACCACTAATTATTTGGGTAGCATGGGTGCGTTACAATTTAAAATTCAAAGTGCTTTAACGGCAGAATTAGGATTGCTCAACAACGCGGCTATTTATTTTGATGCCAATCCACCTGTCATCACGCCGGTTTCGGAAATCAATAAATGCATTGACTTTGGATTTACACTTTCAGCAACTACATCTCCAGCTTTTTGTGGAGGCTGCAACGGCGCTATCGATTTGACAAATGACGGAAATTCAGGTCCATATACCTACGATTGGTGGCCGATTAATTCATCTTCAGAAGATTTAGTTGACCTGTGCCCCGGGAGCTATACAGTCACAGTTACAGATTCTTTTGAAAATGTTGAAACCGCTTCATTTGAAGTAGCTGATACACCAACAATGGAGGTTTCAGCGACATCCACAGATCCGATTTGCGATGAATGGAATGGTACAATTGACGTTTCTGTCACAGGAGGTAATCCTCCATATATTTATTCATGGACAGGACCGGGTGGTCCGGGATGCCCTCCTGTTCCAAATCAGACGGGCCTTTCCGAAGGAGAATATATTGTAACGGTTACTGATTCAGATGGATGTTTTTTTATTTTTAGTATTTTTCTTAATGCGGCAGAATCATTGATGATTACAGCCAGCTCGACTGGCGCCAGTTGTAACAATTGCAATGGTTCGATTGATCTTAATGTCACAGGAGGAACTTTTCCTTATACTTATATTTGGAGTTCGGGGCAAATTGAAGAAGACTTAAGTGACCTGTGTCCCGGCAGTTACATACTTATAGTTACTGATGCCATTGGTTGCACTACTACTTCACCTACTATTGAAATAATAGGAATAGAAGCTCCGGACGTAAGTGTTTCTTCAGTAAATCCGAATTGCGTAGATATCTGCGATGGTTCGATCTCTGTAATGGTAGAAAATGGTACAGCTCCATTCACTTACGATTGGTTCCCGGATGATTTGGATGGCCAGACAGATGCGATTGATTTGTGCGGTGGTAATTATGAACTCACAGTTACAGATGATTTGGGATGTACAATAACTACAAATATCCAACTGGACCAACCCGAAATAATGACGATTACCACAACAGTTCAACCTGCTTGTTATGAAACATGTAATGGTAGTGTTGAATTTTTTCCAAGTGGAGGTACTCCACCATATAATTTTGAAAACTTGACAGAGCTCTGTCCTGGAAACTATCAGTTTTCGATTACCGATGCTAATGGATGTATTATTACGGAGGATGTATTTGTAACAGAAATGGAGGCTATCACCCTCGAAGTAGATACAATTGGGAATGCAACAGAAGGGCAATCCAATGGATTTATACAAGTGAATATTGGAGGAGGCAATGGCCAATTCACGTATAATTGGAATCTGAATGGAGCGTTGGTGTCAACCGAACAGAACCCGGCTGGTTTAAGCAGTGGGGAGTATTTTGTAACGGTTACTGACGAGGATGGTTGTAGCCAGAGCTTTGGCCCGTTTGCAATAGATGCCGTAGTTTCTACTCAAAATTTAAAAATAGACCATGAAATACATATTTATCCAAACCCAACAACATCGTATTTTTGGATAGAATGGCTCAATCATGAAACAATAACCGATCCCTGGCAAATTAAAATTTATGACTTGTCAGGAAGATTGGTACAACAAAAAATCACGAATCAACCGAAGTTTAAAATCGCCAACCTTCAACAGGGATTTTACTTGATTCAGATAGAAAAGGAGGATATTCATCTTTCAAAAAAAGTAGTTGTGGTAAAGTAGCATTATTTTGAATACTGTTTTTAGATTCATGGAATGAAGGTTCTCAGCCGTCATCTTCGATTACAAATTATAGGTCAAATATCCTTTTAATATTTTTCAATCTAACCACTTCAATTTTTATTGATTCTTTTCATACCCAAAATGGAAGTTAATTTATTGTGCATTTTTCTTTTGAACAATAGCACCTTTAATCCGTTTTAGCGGCGACTTTGCAAAAGAATTTTAATTATTAAAAATAACACAATATGTTCACAATTGATAAATATAAGGATCTGGTTGCGGTAAATGGAAATGAACGTCTGTGCGTTTCTATTCATATCCCAACTTATCGGACCGGAAATAATCAGGAAGATAAACTTAGGTACAAAAATGCACTTTTAGAAGCAGAACAGCAGTTGATGAATAATGCCCTTTTTTCTGAAAAAGCAATGAATAAACAACGAGCGCACGGATATTTGTCTTCTGCGGTTGATTTGTTGGATGATAAAGATTTTTGGCTGAACCTTTCTGATGGATTGGCCGTGTTTTTAAGCAATAGTCGATTTGAATTTTATACAGTGCCCATAAATTTTCAAAATTTTGTATTTGTAGGAAATCAGTTTTATTTGCGCCACCTGCTTCCGGTTTTAACAGCGGATGAAAAGTTTTTTATTTTGGCCTTGAGCCAGAATGAAGTTCGATTTTTTGAAGCCAGAAAAAATAGTATTACCCCGGTTAAAATAAAAGATCTTGTTCCAAAAGCTAAAAAAGAACTAATTGATGTTGAAGAGGGGGAGAAATCGTTACAGACTCATAGTGGGCGAGCGGGAAACGTGATTTACCACGGGCAGAGCGGTGGCAAAGATGATAAAATTGAACAGCTTAAAAAATATTTTCGTGAAGTCGATGATGGGCTGATGACAATGTTGTACGATGAAACTGCACCGATGGTCATTTATTCCGTGGATTATCAAATCCCTATTTACAAAGAAATTTCCAGGTATTCTAATATTGCTGATTTTAACATAACGGGTAATCCAGAGCATGATGATCCTGTACTTATCCATGAAAGAGCATGGGCTGGGATGAAGGGTTTTTTTAATAATAAAAAAGAAT
>CBDCPZ010000023.1:0-859215 GCA_965220465.1 Saprospiraceae bacterium
CAATGCCAGTGTCCAAAATCATAATTGAAGCCTTTCGCTGAGGCGTGACCTTTTCGTCTTTCAACAATTGATAAAGCTGGTCCATTTCCATGGCTTCAAATCCCCATAATTTATTTAAATATGGGTCGTTGATTTCATATTTTATGGGAGAAGGAGGAGGTAGTTTTTGTGAAATGGGTTCAACTTCAAACAATTCATTTTGTTCGACCCAAATCGTTAAATCACTTTTGTCCAGTTCTTTTTCGATTTTGTGTAAAATAGCTTCTTTTTCGATCGGGATATTTACAGCATAATAATTATCCAAATCCGTGATCTCCGGATTTGCCATTTGAAAAGCAGGTTCGTAATTCAGCCCATATTTTTTAATGATTGATTCCAAATCAGAAATATTGTGGCCTTCTTTTATTTCGATAAGTAATTCCCAATCTGAATCGAGGGAAATTGAGTTTTCTACGAATGTTTGTATAAGATAGGATTTGTATTTAAACTGGTAAGAACCAAATAAAACCGCTAGCATAATAAAGAAAACCAGTTTATTTTCTTTGAAAAAGCTAAAGAATTGAGAAACTAATCCCAAAACAATCAGGTCTCTTGCCAATGCGAATAACTTTGTGGAAAGTGCCCCGTCTGAAAAAGCCAAAGCAAATAAATAGACAAAGAAACCTCCCAAAAAAGTAGCACTCATCACTTTACTCATCTTTCGGTTATCTCTAAAATAAAACCACATAATGAGTCCAAGAAGACTTATAAAATAGCTGGAGGGATATAACCAAGTAAGCATAATTTTCAGTTTTATGAAATTAAGATATTAATATAGCGAAACTCTTTACATTAAGCAAAATAGAAAGATGAGTGTTCTCTTTTTATCGGTAGAATCCGGTTTTTAATTGACTGTTTAATTGAAAACGATCCACTCATTAAGTATTGTATCTTTTTAGTGTCTTTAAATAATGAACCTATTTTCGATTAGATAGTTTAATTTATCTATTTCTATAACACTCCTAAATCCTTTTGACTTAAACCTTGATTGGTCAAAAGAATTTTTATTTTTGCACCGAATTTTTTAGCTGCTAAAATTAAAAGATAAAATGTCAGAAAAAATAGAACATGTCAAATGCCTTATTATAGGTTCTGGTCCTGCTGGATATACTGCTGCTATTTATGCTTCAAGAGCTGGCCTGGATCCAGTACTTTATACCGGCCCTGAGCCTGGTGGCCAACTTATGATCACAACCGATGTTGAAAATTATCCGGGTTACCCTGATGGAATCATGGGACCTCAAATGATGGAAGATTTTCGTAAACAAGCGGAGCGATTTGGAACTCAGGTGAGAATGGAAATGATTTCCAAAGTGGACTTCACCGGTCCGGTACATAAAGTTTTTACAGAAAGTGGACAAGAAATTCAAGCTGATTCAGTAGTGATTTCAACAGGTGCAAGTGCGAAGTGGTTAGGATTGGAATCTGAGCAACGATTAGCACGAAATGGGGGAGGAGTTTCTGCTTGTGCGGTATGTGATGGTTTTTTCTATCGAGGTATGGAAGTCGCTGTTGTTGGAGGAGGAGATACTGCAGCAGAAGAAGCAATGTATCTTTCGAAATTATGCCCCAAAGTACATATGATCGTTCGTCGTGACGAATTACGTGCTTCGAAAATAATGGCGGAGCGTGTTTTGAAAAACGAAAATATTGTCATGCATTGGAATACCTCAACGGTCGAAGTACTTGGGGAAGCAGAAGTTGAAGGCGTTCGCGTGATCAATAACATTACAAAAGAAGAAAGCACTTTTCCTTTGAAAGGATTTTTTGTGGCCATTGGACATAAACCAAATACCGATATTTTTAAGGACTGGATTGATATGAAGGAAACGGGTTATATTATTACCAAACCTGATTCAGCTAAAACAAATATCGAGGGCGTTTTTGCTAGTGGAGATGCTCAAGATAGCATATATCGTCAAGCGGTAACTGCTGCAGGAACAGGTTGTATGGCGGCTCTTGATGCAGAACGATACCTTACAGATAAAGGAATCGTTTAAAAAAAGCAATAAAATTATTTTAAAGCCCTTTTAGCTTTATGTTATTGATATTCAGTCTTTTATATAAAAGGCTTGATTTCAATTTAAAGTTAAAAGGGCTTTTTGATTTATTATTTTTTGCTATCTTTGGCGGAGCATTTCTGCTATTTTATTATTGAGAAAAGTGTAAATTTTTTATACCCAAACCTGAATTTCAAATACAAAAAATAGATTCAAATGATATCAACTTCTACTAAATTTCGTGCAGGTGTTTTATGGGGAGATGAGGTTACCGAATTGCTGAATTATGCAAACGAAAACAACTTTGCTTTACCTGCTGTAAATGTAATTGGAACGAATTCAATTAATGCTGTTTTGGAAACAGCGCGTTCGGTCAATTCCCCGGTTATGATTCAATTTTCAAATGGTGGAGCCAGTTTTACTGCTGGTAAAGGGCTTTCAAACGAAAATCAGCAATCAGCAATTTTAGGAGGAATTTCCGGAGCAATGCATGTTCATACGATGGCGAAAGCATACGGAGTGACTGTTATTTTGCATACGGATCATTGTGCTAAAAAATTGTTGCCTTGGATTGATGGTTTGTTGGATGCAGGCGAGCGATTTTATGAAAGTAGAGGATATCCGCTTTACAGCTCACATATGCTTGATCTTTCTGAAGAGCCTTTGGAAGAAAATATAGAAACCTGTGTTCGCTATTTTGAAAGAATGAATAAAATCGGAATGACCATCGAGATCGAACTTGGTGTGACCGGTGGTGAAGAAGATGGCGTTGACAACACGGATGTAGATAGTTCTCGCCTTTATACACAGCCTGAAGAAGTTAGCTTTGCTTATAGTGAATTGAGCAAGATCAGTGATAAATTTACAATCGCTGCTGCATTTGGAAATGTTCATGGGGTTTACAAACCAGGGAATGTTGAGTTGAAGCCAATTATTCTTAAAAACTCACAGGATTTCGTGACCAAAAAATACAAGACCAAACCAAATCCTATCAATTTTGTATTCCATGGAGGATCTGGAAGCTCTCGCGAAGAAATCAGAGAAGCTATTGAATATGGCGCTGTAAAAATGAATATTGACACAGATATGCAATGGGCATTTTGGGATGGTATCCGCAATTATTATGAAGGAAATCGTGATTATCTACAAACTCAAATCGGTAATCCCGATGGAGAGGATTCTCCCAATAAAAAATATTATGATCCACGTAACTGGCTGAGAAAAGGAGAGGAATTTTTTGTGAATCGCCTAAAAGTTGCTTTTGAAGATTTGAATTGTTTGAATAAGAATAGTTAGGTGTGAGGAGTCAGGGATGAGATATGAGGTGTCAGGTGTCAGTCAGTAGCAAATGGGGAGTAGTGAGTTGCAAGTAGTTAGAGGTCAGTAGCGAGATGAGAGTTGCGAGTATTCAGATTGGAGAGGTGTGCAATGAGTTGAGAGTCGAAGAAAAACTCCAAACTTCAAACTCTGAACTCGTTACTTCAAAACGACAGTTTTTAGTTTTTTTGCTAATTCGTCCCTCATGGCGAGAAGGCGCTGTTGCATTTTAAGCAACTTCATCATTTTGGAAGTGTCTCCTTTTTCATTGAATTCTTTCAATCGTTCCTGGTTTTTCTCACACATTTTAATAATCTTTTTCAATTTAAATCGATGCAAAGCAGAGATGCTGTCTTGCAGAAAGTTTAGATCGGGTGCAGGTTGAGTTTGAAGATCAATGTCCCAAAGCTTTTTCCAGTTTGGACTAAATTCAAAAGGAGTATGAATTAAATCTATGGCAAATGTTCTGATTTCAGCATCTTGGTGATCCGTGAAATATTGGGTCGTAATTGCCTTTTTACTCGTTGTTAAGGTCAGACATTCTTTTGCAATCTTTTCACATAATTTATTATCAAAATCATCCATCACCTCTTCAATATTACTAATAATGTAAGCTGCTACGGTTATATTGTTTTCCTTGTCGAAAAGCTCACCACCGCTTGCGATCAAAATCCGGGCAATATCCTTTTCCTGAAACTCGATATGTGAAACGGAAGGTTTTTTATCTGTTTGTAGATTCCCTAAACCACTTTCAGGAGAAGGTTCCAAACTCATCAACTCTTCGGTTAATTGTTGATGTGTTTTTTGAGAGGAAATCTGATCCTGTTGCCGCCTTTTATTGAGCTTTTGCCGGACAATTTTATTGGTTTCATTGATCATCACTTGCTCTTCCATTTCAAGAACATGCGCGCATTCTTTGACGTAGACAGAACGTTTCAATGGATCAGGGATTCCTGCAACACTATTGACGATATCTTTTATTATTTCCGTCTTTTTTATGGGATCGTTTTTCGCTTCTTTTAGTAAGAGGTTTGTTTTAAAAAGGATAAAATCTTTTGCATTTTCGTCAATGAAGCTTTTGAATTCACTGCTGCCAACTTTCTGTAAATACGAATCGGGGTCTTCCCCTTCCGGCAACAAAACAACTTTGACATTCATGTCTTGCTCAAGAATCAGATCAATACCCCGAAGTGCAGCTTTTACACCAGCTGTATCGCCATCATAAATAACCTTGATGTTAGGAGTATATCTTTTTATTAACCTGATCTGGCCAACCGTAAGAGAAGTTCCGGAAGATGATACCACATTTTCAATTCCCGCTTGATTCAATGAAATGACATCAGTATACCCTTCAACCAAGACGCACTCATCTTGCTGCCGGATTCCTTTTTTCGCATGAAACGCCCCATAAAGCACTTTGCTTTTATTGTAAATCTCGGTTTCAGGAGAATTGATATATTTAGGGATTTTTTTATCTTTTTGAAGGGTCCGTCCTCCAAAACCGATGACTTTTCCAGCGAGATTATGGATCGGAAACATTACCCGGTTTCGAAAGAAATCGGTATCGTATTGAGAAGTTAAAGCAATCTTTCGAAGGAGTTCAATATTAAAACCTTTTTGAACTGCTGTCAGCGTAAAAATATCCTTTTTTTCGGGGGCGAATCCCAACCCAAATTTTTTGATCGTTTCTTCTCTAAAACCTCTTTCTTTAAAATAACTCAAACCCACACTTTTTCCTTTTGGCGTATTCAAAAGCTGATCCGCATAATATTCTTTTGCAAATTCGGTAATAATGAAAAGGCTGTCGAGATATTTGCGTTCTTCGATGTTTTCCTGGCTCGTTTGGGTTTCCTCAACTTCAATGTTATATTTTTTTGCAAGATGCAGCAGTGCTTCAGGGAAAGTGAAATTTTCATGCTCCATCAAAAACTGGACGGCGTTACCACCTTTTCCACATCCAAAGCATTTGTAAATGTTTTTTGCAGGAGAGACCGTAAATGAAGGAGTCTTTTCATTGTGAAAAGGACATAAGCCAAGCAAATTGACGCCTCGACGCTTGAGGTTGACATACTCCTCAACGATTTCTTCCACTTTCGCAGTTTCCAATATTTGCTGCACTGAATTTTGTGAGATCATCTTGCCCTACTTTTCAATAATATAATATTTTTTAGACAATTTTTTATTGTAAAAACAATTGTTTGTTTTCCAATGAATTGTACCGGAATTTCACCAAAAATACGAAAAAAAGCCCTTTTAATGATTAATTAACTAGCGTTAAAAATATTTAACTATAAATCATTTTAATATAAAAATATGATGTAAATCAATGAATTATAAAATTAAATTTAACATACATTAAAAACTATAACACAGGCAGCCCAATAATCCAGCATAATAAAGGCAATCTTTTGCGTTATACCCCTGAATTTAAGATTGAGCGTCAAATGAGACAAAAAATCAATCTTCTTTCAAAATAAAAATACGAACCTCTTCGGAGATTTAAAGAATAATGGGTGTTCTCATAGTGTGTGGGCTGCCCCGCAACCAAACGAGGTTGTTGGGGTAGTTTTTTTTTGTGGAAAAGTGAAAACACAGGTAAAGAAACACAAGGATTGTAAAGATTGTTTTTGAACCCAAAAAATATAGACATATTAAAAAGAAGGGCGAAGAAACCATGGTTTCTTCGCCCTTCTTTTTGGTGAAAACCAAATTATCTCGAAACAACCAATTTTTGGTTAATATTCCCTTTGTCTGTTTGGATATGAAGGAAATAAGTTCCGTTTGGAAGCTGTGAGGCATCCAATTCGAGGCTATGCTTTCCGCTGGTATAGCTTGATTTAGAGGATAAATTACTTAACTTCTGCCCAAGGGTATTGTAAATATCAAGTTGTAAATCAAGGACTTCGCTTAATTCAAGTTGAATATAAAATTGATTGGATGTTGGGTTTGGAAATACGAATAATTGATCAATTCCGTCAGGAAGGCTGATGCCAAGCGGTACAACCATAATATTGACAGTTACAATGCTATCACAGCCATTTGAAGCAATATAATTTTCTACAATCGTAGTATCGTTACTATACGCAATACCATTATAAAATCCACCCGATTGGAAGGAAGTATCAATTGTGTTTAAGATTGTAGGTATTACATCGAGTACCAAAGTTGTTGTCATTAAACATCCCGTTGAGTCGGTATCGGTTTGAGTATAAGTTCCTGGTTCTGAATATGTAATACCGCCGATCTCAACTGTCCCACCCTCGCAGATCGTAACTTCAATGTGAGTGTCAGGTGGAGGCAGCACAACGAGATATAAATAAACTGTACTATCACAGCCACCCTGGCTTTCCAGTTCGTTGGAGTATTCTCCGGATTCCGAAAATTCAAACCCCCAAATAGGGTAGGTCACTCCCTCGCAAATGGTATCTTCAAGCACGGTCTCAAATGATGTTACTATTTCAAGATTAAGATATAATGTGCTGTCACATCCTTGTGATGAAGTCAGCAAATTTTCATAATTGCCACTTTCTGTATAAATACTATCTCCAAATTCATATCCTATGCCTTCACACAGGCTTACATCCAAAATAATTTCGTATTCGGGGTAAATGGTCAAATCAAGATTGAGAATACTATCGCAGCCACTACTGTTTGTGTAAACCTCCGAATAAAAGCCACTTTCCGAGTAAAACTGGCTTTCAAACTCAATTGAATCACCTTCACAAAGTAACTCTACAAAAGTAGTCGTTTGATTAACTCCAAGACTGTTTACAGTGATACAACTCTCGAGGCCAACAAAACATCCATTGCTTGGAGTGACACAAATTTCAATATCGCCTTCTGCTTCAATGGCGATTTCAACTTCAGAGGTTCCTTGTCCACTGATGATATTGGCAGTAGAATCGGTTGTCCAATCAAAGTAAGCTGCAAATTCAAATGAATCAATGCTAAAAATTGCTACATCACCTGAACAAAAAGAACTGTCTCCTTGAATTATAGCCACCTCGTTTGTGATATCAAAAGAGGCTGTACTTCCTTTTACAACATCAATCTCATAATCACAAATATCTCCTCCACAACCGTCAATTAACAGGTAATAAACCTGACCTATAATGAAATTTGTACTACTCAACATTATAGGGTCCGTTGTGCAACCGCACTGTTCCGCTAAAGGTTCTGAAGCCAGGCCATCACCATTTACTCCTCCGGATTCCTCACAAGCTGCGTAAATCGCAGCCTGAATTCCAATATTCCCACCAGTTGACTGACAGTTCGATGGAGTTATGACGATTGCAATCCCTTCTGTTCCTGCATAAAAGGCAAGCCAATCATCATTGTTTATAACTGCTGTTCCTCCACAACCTGGCATTGGTTCGGTAATGCCGATTTGAACGTCTAAAGTATTACAATAACCATCTATTCCCTCACAATTTGGGATTGCAAGACCACAGCCTGATGCAACTGGATAGGGAGGACATTGAGCGTTGGTGATATTTTGAAAAATGAAAGCCATGATTAGAAGTAAAAAAGTCTTTTTCATGTTTTTAGTTTTAAGCTTTTCGATATTATAAAGAGAAAAAATTCTTTTAAAACTCTCTGTAAAATTCAAATGCACCTGAATAGGAAGCGTCTTCTAAATTGGGTCCCGAATTACTATAAAAAGTTGCAACACCACTAAATGTCCCTTTTATTTTTTCTCCAATTTCTCCATACTCGGTTATTATTAATTCTGACGGTCCACATGGTACACCACCGCATTCTTGATCTAAGATACCTAAATTTGGAAAAGTAACCGAACCGAAAAATACATCTGTGTCGTCATCATTGTAAATTCCAACATCATTTCCAATAAAGCCATATTTTATAAAATCTTGATTAGAACTTTTCGCATGCAACCAAGTCGCGTCTGGTTCAGCTTGAGCATTATCGTTGTGAGATACCATATTCAAAGTTCTTGAATCGCCATTAATCGTTAAGGTGAAATATTCGTCCAAGCCATTGCCACAGGCCGTGACTTCGCCAATATTAATGGATGGAGACACCGGATAAGTCAATAAATCACTTTCCTGAAGATCATCTAAGTTGAAACCTTTTACAAATAATCCTGTAACATTTCCGCAGTTATACATGGATAAAGACACCGAATTATCATTTTGTAAAGTGTAAAAAGAAGTTTGATTTCCTAATGTGAATTCCAGCCAACCATTCGTAAGAGGATTACCTGAGCAATCCAACACGGTTCCTGTAATTTCAATGATGTCGGGATCATTTAATTCAATAATACCAAGATCAGTATCAGCACTAAAAGGGCCAAAGACTGACCCTGAGGCAAGTTCAAAATTACAGCCTCCTTGATTTACAGAAAAAGTCAATTCTTCATTCGCAGGCATTTTTCCTGCAAAGTATCCATTGTTGTCAGTGCCACCACAGGCTCCATTTCCACTGCTATTTACAATATTCACGCAAACTGATGCATTTGAAAAAGGAGCACCGTTTTCGGTTAAAATAATCCCACTAACATAAACTAATGGAAAAGGAGCATCGCAATTCCAAAAAGAAAAATGAGATACTTGGCCGACATATTTAAAATCATCTAAAATCGCAGTGCCTTCTTCCTGCCAAAGCCCAAATTCTTCATTGAAGGACCATAACGGAATTTCACTTGGAGCATCAGCCCTCATTTCCGGCGGAAGATAAAAAGTTACTTCAGCCTGTTGACCATTACCAAGATTTAGTGCTTCGCCATTTGCTCCTGTAAGTTCAACGGCCGCCATTCCATAGGTTGCTAAAGCCTCTTCTTCATAGGAGCTATTCACACCTTGTAAATCTCCGGGCATTATTTCAGCAAGATTATTTGCATCTGGAGAAATCCAGCGTGCGGCAACTGTTACATTCCCTTCATAAATTTCTCCCGATGAAGTGATAATGCTGTTTTCAGGAAAAATAATTTTATTGCCACTCTCTCCAACTACTTCGCCACCCGAATTTGACGAAATTGTACCAATTATATTTTTAGCAAGTAATTTAATGCGTGCATAATTTTGTGATCCTGCTTTCGGGAAAAACCTTTTTGATCCATTAAAAAAACCTTCATTTTTAACAAGTATATACGTTCCCGCAGCATTCATTGGAATTTGATTAAAGACAAATACTCCATTTTCATCCGTTGTTTTTGATAAAATAGTTGAATTAAAATCTTTCAAAGTTATTTGTACACCGGACAATGGTTTTCCAGCTTCATCAGATACCAGTCCTGTGACAGACGCATTGACTGGATCTATTTCCGGTTCAAAGTTGTCTAGCTCAATTACCGGTGGGTTAGTATTGGGCGTTGTACTTATTTTATCTTCTTTCCCACAGGAAAAGAGAGCAAAACAGATCAAACATAGAAGTTTTAGGTTTTTCATAATTCGCTATTTTGTTTTTTAATGAATAACATGCAACAAGATACACGCAGATTATTTGAAAATGGTTGGGTCATTTCAATTTTAAATGATGGATGGTAATCAAGCTTTTATATATGATTTTATATATTTTTCTTTAGAATAATTCGGTATTTTTTTTCTCACGCAAAGTCGCAAAGAACGCAAAGTGGTTAAAATCAGAGCTTTGCGACTAAGCAACATTGCGTGCAATATTTTGTAGATCATTGATTTTCAATAATTTGAAAAAAGTTGCCAAACTGTTGTTTTTTAGAAAGTGCCAATTATTTTCTTTTCAATTGAAATTTCCGAAATTTCTTTCGATCTTTAGAAAGCATTCCTGTTAGTCTTTTCATTTTTTATAATCTAAAACCTCCAGCTATGAAAAATGCAGCCACAATTATCGTTTTATGTTTTTTAAGTACCACTCTATATTCAACATCGTTAAACTGGAAAAACAATGCAAGTCTCTACGATCATCTCGTTGAAGTTAACAAAGAGTGGTTGAATATTTCGGATGATGAATTTCTTTGTGAGGATATGATTTTTGAAAATGATGGAGAGCGAATTAAAATGCATTTGAAATTAGTCGAAGGCTATCTTCGCCAAAACCCACCAAAGCATTTAGATGAAATACAAATTAAAAACCGAAACGCGGCACTGGATATCTTGAATGCTTATTGGAAAACAGGAATTTTTCCTCAAAATACTTATCACCAAACTCGTCAACCCTATTTTGTTGACAATTACGGGACAGCTTGTGCTGTTGGATATCTTGCTCTGAAAACGGGGGAAACTGCTCTGGTAAAACAGATAGCCAAAGAAATGAATTTTGCTTACATCGCTGAATTGGAAGACCATTATCCCCAACTTTTAAATTGGGCAAAAAAATATGGTTTTACAATTGAAGAGCTGGCCTGGATTCAGCCAGGTTATCCTCCGATTAATCAAACCTGGAATACAGTAGGAAATGGTGGGGGTTGCAACGGCGAAATAAAAGTGATGAAAGCATTTGGCGATGAAATGCTATATTTTGGAGGCGAGTTTTCAGAGATTGACGGAGCAGCTGCAAATAGTATTGTCGGTTGGGATGGAAATGAGTGGCATACTTTGGGAGAAGGGGTAACCGGAGTTGTGAATGATATTGCAATTGATGATGAAGGAAGAGTATTTATCGGAGGTTCCTTTACATTAAATGAAGATCCGTCAATAGTTAATATTGCTTATTGGTATGATGGAGGCTGGCATGGATTTGATACAGGCGAAATGAATAACAGCATATTTGCAGTAAAAATTTTGGCGGACAGACTTTTTATCGGAGGTTCTTTTGAAATAAAATATCAGACTGATACGATAAAATATCTGGCATATTTAAATATTGGAGAGAGTATTTTTGAAAACCAAAATGGTGATTTTTCGGTAGATGCTAGTGTTTATGATATTGTTGACGATGGCAATCAATTGTATGTTTCGGGAAATTTCATGGAAACGGCTACCTATTCTTCTAACAACTTAATAAATCAGTTTCAAACTGAAAATATTGCTACCTGGGGTTTTGATGAAAACATTGGTATTTCCAATTGGATTCAGGCCTTTGACCATGAATTGGAAACGTCCATTTATCGTTTATTTTTGCCTGATACAATATTATATGTTGGCGCCAGTGATAATATTAATTATTCTGGTCTCGGAATGATTGAAGATTCAATATGGGAATATCGCAATCTTGATTTGCTAATTCCAACTGACTCAAGTTTTATTAATGGTTTTATAAAGCATAATGACTTCATATTGGTGTATGGGAACATTGTTTATTATCCAATAGTTGGAGTTTGGAGTAACGGAATTTATGTAATTAATGCCACTAATTCATTAAATTCAGAAGGAGCTACTTTTAATGCTGGAATAACTGCCGCAGAGAGCTTTCAAGAACAAATTTATTTTGCAGGGGATTTTACCATTGTTCAAGGACAGGAATTTCCTGGATTGGTGTCTACGCCATTTGATGGTTTAGTTCCTATTCATGAGACACCCGATTTGCCAAATTTCAATGTTTACGCGTCCGCCTCTGAAATTCACGTCCAGCATCAAGTTTTAAAAGAAGATGTTACATTTAGGGTTTACAACCTGAGCGGTCAATTGATTAATCAAAAAACGTTAAAGGCGGGAACATCTGCTTCGAGTATGTCCACACAATCATGGGTTGCTGGAATGTATGTTTACCAATTGGTTGGAAACGGATTTCAGGAAAGTGGAAAATTGGCTGTTTTTTAAAAAAGAGACAACAAAACCATTTTAATCTTCTTCCAAAGCCATGGCAAGTTCATCAGTCATTTCCAGATTGTGAAAAACGGCCTGGACATCGTCTAAGTCTTCCAATGATTCTATCATATGCAAAACACTTTTTGACTCAGACACTGGCAACTCGGTCGTCGTAGTTGGGATGCGTTCCAGATTTGCGCTTTTGGGTTCAATTTCCAAATCTTCCAGTTTCTTTTGCATATTGCCGAAATCAGCAAAATCCACCGTAATAGTCACTTCGCCGGATTCTTCATCATGGTCCAAATCTTCTGCGCCGTCGTCAATCAATTCCAATTCCAGTTCCTCTAAATCGTGATCTCCTTTTTCAATAACAAAAATGCCTTTTCTTTCAAAAAGAAAATCAACAGATCCATTTGTCGCCAGATTGCCTCCATTTTTACTGAAGGTGGCTCGAACATTTGAAACCGTTCTTTGCAGATTATCGGTCGTACATTCAACAAACACAGCAATTCCACCGATCGCGTAACCTTCATAAGTTGGTTCGAGGAACGAAGCGGCGTCATTGTCGAGCCCTTTTTTGATAGCGCGCTCCATATTGTCCTTTGGCATATTTGCTCCTTTCGCATTGGCTATTGCCAATCGCAGACGAGGATTGAAAGACGGATCTCCGCTACCGCCTTCTTTCACGGCGATTGTGATTTCCTTAATTATTCGAGAAAAAATCTTCCCGCGCTTTTGGTCGTTAGCTCCTTTTTTTCGCTTAATTTTTGACCATTTACTGTGACCGGACATGATATTTTAAAGATTTTTTTTAAATAAATAGTCCAAGTTGCGATGTATCGCAAACTTGAAAATGATGAATGACATATTATGAATTATGAATTGACAAACACGCTTTTTGAAAAGAATTCATCATTGTCATTCATCATTCATAATTAGTAAGATGTATCGCAACTTGCGTTAAATAATTGATTTTAGCTTTCGGTAATTGAACAATTTTACATTTAAAGAAATGCTTTTTGTTCAAATTTTTAGCGATTGATCGTAGACAAATTTACAATTTTTTGAATGGTAAATTAGAATAAAAGAAAATGGAATCATTTGGATTGCTGCAATTTTCCTAATTTCACAAATTCAAATATTATTTTGTTAAATAATGAAATGTAGCAATTGCGGATCCGACAACCCAGAGGATATAAAAATATGCCTTTCTTGTGGACATGACTTAAAAAGTGTGGCTGTTTTGGTTAAAGATAAACTACTTTTCGAATTGGATTTCGATCAACCTTCGATCCTCTCCAATCAAATTCGGGATTACTTTTTTAAAACCTTGAGATTTCGAATCGAGACCGAACTTGACCCAAAGGGTTATCGAAAATATTTTGATCATTTTCATTCCTCCGGATTTTATAAAAAGTTTGATATTCGGCTGCAACAATTGGCTGAGGAAGTTTTAACAATTCATTCCCAAGAGCCTTCAAATTTGCATAAAATTGACTTGCTTTTAGATCAAACTATTGAATCATTTATTGACTATTTTGTTGTCTTTTATTGCGAGCCAATTCACAAATTGAAACTACCGGAAGCTATTTTACGATATGGAAATATTCAAAAAGAAGCGCTGGATTTAGGTCAAATGATCCTTGATTTTTTGGATTTTGAAAACGAAAAAGATAAGGTTTTTACAGATTTTTTGAACATGCCTGCAGGTAAATTGACAAATGCCAATGAAGCATTTCTTTTTGCAGAAAAAGAGGAAAAGTTATATTTTATATGCGATCAAACGGTGTTTGGTTCCTGCAAAGAAGGTTTCGCGATGACTGATCAGGCGCTTTATTGGAAAGCTCATTTCAATGAACCGGGAAAAGTAAGATTTGATGATTTAGAAAAGGTGAAAAAGGAAGGGGAGTGGATAACGATTAACGGGCAGTTTTTCAATGTCAACAAAACCATGAATTATAAAATGATGAAGCTGCTCCAAAAGATACAAACTCTTAATAAACAATAATCTGCGGCAGAGAACGTAATATCAAAATACACTCACTAAAATAATTTTTTATGAAACCTCTAACCTTTCTACTTTCCATCCTTTTTATGTTTTCTTTTGCAGGTAAAGATGAAAACGCTTTTTCTAAAAAACTGCAAAAAAAATACGGTTTTGTTCCTGCCGGTGAAGTCATGATTGATAAAAACAAAAAATCGGTTGACGGTTTTTATATGATGAAAACGGAAGTTTCAAATATCGATTACAAAGAATTTCTTTATTATTTAAAAGCAAATGGTGAAACAGAAAAATTGGAAACCGCAAAAGTGCATGCTGAAGGTTGGGAAATTGGGGAGATGAAACCTATTCAAAAAAATTACTTTGATCATCCTGCCTACGATGAATATCCGGTAGTCAATATTACCAAAGAAGCCGCGAAATTGTATTGTGAATTTCTAAAAGATGTACTGAACAAATCTGATGAAATCAAAGGATATAAAGTGATAAATTGCAGGTTGCCTCTTCGTGAAGAATGGATTTTGGCGGCTCGTGGAGGAGAAATGTTGTCGCCTTATCCGTGGGGAGGAACTTATCTGCAAAACAGCAAAGGAAAATTTTTAGCAAATTTCAAACATCTGGGGCCTGGTAATATTTCCTTTGATTATGAGTCAAAGACTTATAAAATTGTTGATGAAGCTTCGGCAACTTCTGACTTTATATTAACAGCCCCGATTTATTCTTATTTGCCAAATAACTTTGGATTTTACCACATATCTGGCAATGTTTCGGAGATGGTTGCAGACGAAAACGTTGCTGTTGGAGGAAGCTGGAATTCAACAGGTTATGACGTCCGAATTGAAAGCGAAATGCCTTTTGAAAGCTATTCTCCGGAAGTTGGTTTTCGACCTTTGTTGATTCTTGAAAAAGAATAGTTTTAACCTATTTAAAAGCCATTTTAACTTCTTGTTGTAAAACCGGAATTACTTGTTTTTCGAACCATTCATTTTTCTTCATCCAAATTTGATTTCTGGGAGATGGATGAACTAGGGGGAAGTAGTTTGGCAAATAGTCAGTATAAGATTTGACGGTTTCGGTCAGTGTCTTTTTTCTTTTTTCCTTTAAATAATATTGCTGCGCATATTGTCCGATTAGCAGGGTTAGTTGCAGATTTGGCAACTGATCTAAAAGGTGTTGGTGCCAGAGTGGTGCACATTCTTTTCGCGGAGGCAAATCACCGCCTTTACCACGGCCGGGATAGCAAAAACCCATTGGAACTATTGCCACTTTTGAAGTATCGTAAAAAGTGTCGGAATCAATTCCCATCCAATCTCGAAGTCTTTTACCACTTGCATCATCCCATGCAATTCCACTGGCATGGACTTTAGTTCCGGGTGCTTGTCCGATGATTAAAATTCTGGAAGTTTGACTAGCTTCCACAACGGGATTCGGGCCAAGAGGTAAATGTTCAGCGCAAACTGTACAAGTTCTGATTTCTTTTAAAAGGCTTTCCAAATCATTCGGCATATTCCACCTTTTTACCAAAACGAATAATGATAAAAGCCAAAATTGCAACACTAACCAACAGCAATATTACACTGATGATCCATCCGCCACCTAAAAATGTAGAAAGCCCTCCGGCAATCAAACTAACCGATCCAACAGTTAAAGCATATGGCATTTGGGTTCTGACGTGATCGATATGATTACAGTCTGAAGCCAATGAACTCAGGATGGTGGTATCCGAAATCGGAGAGCAATGGTCGCCCATAACTGAGGCGGCCAAAACTACGGCAATTACATTTAACAATATTTCAAAACTGACAGCCGGATCAATGCCTTGAGCCATACAAATGGCCCAGGTTGTTGGAATAGCTATTGGATAAAGGATCGCCATGGTGCTCCAACTTGATCCGGTAGAAAAGGCAATAGCCGCTGACAAAACAAATATGAGCATAGGCATGGCATAAGGACTGATATTATCCTGAAGTATTTCTGTCAGGTAGTTTGCCGTATACAATTCCTCTGTGATAATCGCCAGAGCCCATGCCAATGTCAAAATGATCAATGCGGGCATCATGGTTTTAAAACCTGTGGTCATAGTGTGCATCGTTTCAAAAAGGCTCATAATTCTTTTTGAAATGGTTAAAAACATAGCGATGACTATTCCCAACAATGAAGCCCAGAGAAGAGCAACATAAGAATCTGCGTTTCCTATCAAAATTCCAAGACGTTGCGAAAAACCAACATTGTTTAAATGTTCAATAATTTCAGCTTTTTTGACTGAATTTGTATTGTCAGTAGAGGTGTAAATTTCTAATTCCTTTTCAGAAAGGCCTAAATAATTTAAAGAGGCCCAGGTATCGCCCCAACCTGCGGAAGCCACCTCCAAATTGTTTTCTACCAAGCTGCTGTGCGAGCTATCCATTCCGGTGCTTACCAATCCAAAAATAGTCATCAAAATAACAACAATGACAGGAAGGGCAGCATTGTACCATTTGAGCGGAGCTCCTTTTACGGGAGTCAGATCTTCCATATTTGGTTCATCATCGTCAGATGTTCTGGCTGGAGATACTTGTCCGGTGGATGATGCACGCAACTCTGCTTTATACATTGCACCATAATCCTTCTTAAAGTAAATGATTAAAAGGATAAAAATCAAAGTAAGAACCGGATAAAAAGAATATTTCAATGAGCTTATGAAAATCGAATAAGCACTGACATTGTAATCAAAATTTTGAAGCTGTGCGATTCCTCCTTCAATATATCCAAGCTCCGCTCCAATCCAGGTTGTCACAAATGCTATGGCCGAAACCGGTGCTGCGGTACTATCAACGATATATGCCAGTTTTTCACGGGAAATTTTAAACTTATCGGTAACACTCCTCATCGTATTTCCGACGATCAAGGTATTAGCGTAATCATCAAAAAATATTGCGACCCCTAAAAGCCAGGTAGTGAATTGTGCACTTTGTGGTGATTTGGCATATTTGGAAAGCTCCTGGACGACGCCGGCCATCCCACCATTCCGGGATATAATAGCCACCATTCCGCCAATCATTAATGAAAAAATGATTACTGACAAATGGCCTGCATCACTCAATGCCCCAATCACATATTTTTCTACTACCTGGAGAATACTATAAATAATAGTGCTGATCTGCAAGCCATTAGCAATAAATGCCCCTGCCCAAATGCCTACAAATAGCGAAACGATTACTTCTTTAAAAATCAATGCCAAGGCAATGGCAACGAGTGGCGGTAATATTGAAAGCCAAAGCGGGATTTCTTTTATTCTAAACTTGTTGGCATCAGTTTGTGTGAAATGGTAAAGTCTGTAGCTGCTTTTTTCTTTCCCGCCTGAATCAATCGTGTAATGGTTTTTGATGAGTAATAATTTTCCACCTTTATCGGTTTCAAAATCATATTGTGCTTCTCCGTTGACAAAGTTTAACTCAGTTGCTTCATCAGCACTATTAAAATTGAACTTTGCCAGGCCATCAGGAATATTGGCATTAAAAACTAATTTTTGTGCTCCATCGATGACTTTTAAATCTACTTTGTAATCTACCACTGATACTTTTTTCAATGGTAATTCGACAGCATTTTCAAAACTTAAACTGTCTTCAGTTGTTTGTGCTGATAAACTGACAACAGTTAAACATATAGCTATTATAAAAAGTAGAGTTGGTAATTTCATTTTGAAATTTTATAATTTTGTGGGTATTCAAAACTAAGTAACAAATTAATCATCAGATCACCAAATATAGCATTTTGGTTGTATGCATTTCAATTTAAATTTTATGAAAAAAAATATACTGTTATTGCTGCTTTTTTGTTCCATAATAAATTTGGAGGCGCAGCAGATTGATCGTATAAATATTCCGTTCGAAAAATTTGGAGAAGAATTGAAACTTGCCCTTGCCGGTGGTTTAAATAATCCTCAGTTTTCTGAAGTGGATCTGAATGACGACGGGACACAGGATTTGTATATTTTCGACAGAACCGGAAATATCAGTTTGACTTTTATCAATAATGGTACGGATTATGAATACGCACCGGATTATCAGCAATATTTTCCTGAGATGCAGGAATGGGTGATCCTAAGGGATTATAATGGAGATGGAGCTATGGACATTTTTGCATGTTCGGATGATCCTGATATTGCCGATGGAGTGATTGTTTACAGGGGCTCATATAACAACGACCACCTGGAGTTTGATCGGATTCATTTTGCTAATGGATTTTTTGACCACGACATTATACCCGTTAAATCAAATGGGGTGGATACCAATTTGTACGTAAGCTTTATTGATTATCCGGCGATTGATGATATTGATGGGGACGGCGATCTGGATATTTTATCCTTTGCAGAAGGAGGTGGTCATGTTGTATTGTATGGCAATCGATCAATTGAAATGGGATATGGAAAGGATAGTTTAATTTATGTGGTAGAAGATGAATGTTGGGGTCGTTTTTACGAAAGCGGGTTTGATCCTGTCATCGAACTTAGCCCGGGCGTTGATTCTTGTTCAAATGGATTTCGAGGAGAGGTTGCTGAAATTCGACATGCAGGTTCTACTTTGTTGACGCTTGATATCAACAATGATAATGCTAAAGAAATAATACTTGGAGATTTATCTTTCCCTAATCTAAATATGCTGTATAATGGAGGAACTAATGATTTTGCTTATATGGTTGATCAGGATACGTTCTCACCAAAAAACACATTGCCTGTAAATATTGATTTTCCTGCTTCTTTTTTATTGGATGTAGACAACGATGGTTTGAAAGATTTATTAGCAGTTCCAAATTTAAACGGAGAAGATTATTATGCAGTTTGGTTTTATAAGAATACCAACTCCAATGAATTTCCAGTATTTCAATATTTTCAAAAGGACTTTTTAATCGAACATATGATTGATTTGGGAACAGATGCACACCCCACATTTGTAGATTATAATGCTGATGGATTATTAGATTTGGTAGTTGGAAACAATTCTTTTTATAATGCAGGTGGCGATAAAATTCCTCGCATTTATCTCTTTGAAAATACCGGAACCAGCTCTTTTCCAAATTTCAATTTGGTGGATGATGATTATTTGGATTTCAGTGAATATGATGGGTCATTCATTTATGCCCCTTCCCCAACTTTTGGAGATTTAGATAATGACGGTGATTTGGATGTACTAATTGGCCTTGAATCAGGGGAATTAATATATGGAGAAAATACTGCCGGCCCTGGAAATCCTGTTGCCTTTGGAGGCTTGCAACTTAATTATATGGATATTGATTTAGGGAGGTTTTGTACTCCTCAAATCAAGGATTTGGATCGCGATGGTCTGCCTGATCTTGTAATTGGTTCTCGTGCTGGAAAAGTTTTTTATTATCATAATGAAGGAACCCAAAACGAACCATTTTTCCTTCCAAATATAGACACAGAAACACCGGTTGGAGAGAATAGTGTTTTTTTGGGATCAATTGACACTCGCTTTGGTGGAGGTTTTACCGGGTATGCCGCACCAGTCATCCTGGATTTTGGTGGAGACTACCAAATTATTACAGGCAGCGAGGCTGGATATCTGAAGCATTATTCGAATATTGACGGAAACATTGATGGAAGTTTTACGCTTGAAACCGATTATTATGGGGAAATTCGTGAAGGTTTTAATACGAACCCAGCCTTAGCAGATATTGATAATGACGGTATTCTCGAAATTGTTGTTGGCAATGAGCGGGGAGGTTTGAGCATGTTCAAAACAAATATGAATACTGTTTCGACACATTATATTTATCAAAACCCTGAGGTGAATATTTTTCCTAATCCGGCAAATGAATTTTTCAATGTTGAGCTGAAAAATGGAAATGGAATTTATGTGAATATGTCTGTTTTCAATGCAGTCGGACAGGAAATTTTTAAGGATTCGTTTACTTCGTCAAATTACCAGGTAAATTGCAGTCAACTTAGTAGTGGAATTTACTTCGCAAAATTTGAAATAGGAGAGGAAGTTGTGGTGAAAAAGGTAGTTTTAGGGAAGTAAATAACTGATGTTATACGTTTTAAAAAAAAATACTGAGAGTTTACCAAAAGTGGTAACTTAAGTAAATCAATATAGTTTTCTTTTGGCTATGCCTGCGGCGCCTTCATTTTTTCCATTGATGAAAAAACGAAGCAAAAAAATCTAGACAAAATAAAGGCTTTGCTCATAGCCGGCACCCCCGCCCACGTATTTTGTCGGACCAAGCCCGCACAATATTGAGGGAGTTAGAACGTGCAAATACCTAGGCGCTTACCAATGAAAATTTCTGGAAACTATAATTACTTCGCTTAGCATCAGTAAAAAATATATTTCCCAAAGCGACATTGAGATCCGGGATTGGATGTTTTCAATTTAAACTTTATGAAAAAAGTCATTTTATTTTTCCTGTTTTTTTATACGACAATAAACCTTGAAGCACAACTTGACAGGCTTAACATTCCATTCGAAAAATTTGGCGAAGCAATGAAATACGCCCTTGCAGGCGGATTGAATACACCGCAGTTTTCAGCAATTGATCTGAATAATGACGGCATAAAAGATTTATATATTTTTGAAAGGACGGGAAATGTTAGTTTGACTTTTATCAATAATGGAACAGCTAATGAACCTAGTTATTCCTACAAGCCGAAATACCAACAATATTTTCCGGAATTGAAGGACTGGGTTATGCTGAGAGATTATAATGGCGATGGAATTGAGGATATTTTTGCTTTTTCAGATGTTCCCGGTATTCAAGGAGTTATCGTCTATATTGGTTCCTACATCGATAACCATTTAAGCTTTGACAGAGTCCACTTTGCAACTGAGGATTTTAATTATAATGTTATCCCGGATAAAACCGGTGGTGGAGTAACAAACTTATATATAACCCATCTTGATTATCCGGCAATTGATGATATTGATGGCGATGGCGACCTTGATATTCTGACTTTTGCATTGAATGGTGGCCACGTTTATTTGTTTGACAACAAATCTGTTGAAATGGGATATGGACTGGATAGTTTAATTTATAAACGCAAAGATGATTGCTGGGGACGTTTTTACGAAAGTGGAGACGATGTTGTTATTGATCTTAGCCTTGATCCTAATGATTGTTCCAATGGATTTACAGGAGGAGCGGATGATCGTCATGCAGGTTCTACTTTGTTGACCCTTGATATCGATAATGATAATGACAAAGAACTTATTTTGGGGGATTTGTTTTTCAATAATTTAAACATGCTATATAATGGTGGTGACAATGAAACTGCATTTATGGTAAACCAGGATACTTTTTCCCCAAAAAATACGCTCCCTGCAAATATTCCGGTCTTTCCCGCTTCTTTTTTTATGGATGTGGATAATGATGGTAAAAAAGATTTACTCGCTTCTCCAAATTATTATCTAACAGGAGAAGATTATAATACGGTTTGGTTTTATAAAAATACCAATTCCAATGAATTTCCAGTATTTCAATATGTCCAAAAAGATTTTTTAGTAGAGCATATGGTTGATTTAGGAACAGATGCACATCCTGCATTTCTGGATTATAATGCTGATGGATTATTAGATTTGGTGGTTGGAAATGCAAGTTTTTTTCAACCTGGTGGAGAAAAAGTACCTCGAATTTATCTGTTTGAAAACTCAGGAACATTGACCGCTCCTAAATTCAATCTTGTGGATGATGACTATTTAGCTTTCAGCCAATTTGATAATACGAATAACTATGCGCCTGCCCCAACTTTTGGCGATTTGGATAATGATGGCGATTTAGATGCGCTTATCGGTGTGAATTACGGAGGGTTAATTTATAGTGAAAATACTGCGGGTCCTGGCAATCCTGTTAGCTTTGGAACATTGCAAGTTGATTATATGGGGCTTGATGTTAATCAAAGAGCAGTGCCGCAAATTGTCGATTTAGACCGTGATGGACGACCGGATATTATTGTGGGCGAGTACCGAGGTTTGGTTTCCTATTTTCATAATGAAGGAACTCAAAACGAGCCGTTTTTCCTTCCGAATATTGATTCAGAAACGCCTGCCGGGGAAAATATTATTGTATTAGGATTGATTGACACCAACTTTGGTAACACCTATGGAAGCGCTGCACCAGTGGTGCTTGATTTCGATGGAGATTACCATATTTTCAGTGGTAGCAAAACAGGTTACTTGTTACATTATTCAAATATTGACGGAAATACTGACGGCGATTTCACGCTGGAAACTGATTTTTATGGAGAAATTCGAGAAGGTTTCAACACTCATCCTGCGATAGCGGATATCAATAATGATGGTATTTTGGATATGGTAATTGGCAATGAAAGGGGCGGATTGAGTCTTTTCGAAACAAATTTCTACGTCGACGGTACTCCTGTTTCAACACATTATATTTATACAAAACCTGAAGTGAATATTTTTCCGAATCCTGCGAATGATTTTTTTAATATTGAAATAAAAAACGGGAATAACACTTTGGTAAATATGTCTGTTGTTAATGCTGTCGGTCAGGAAGTCCTCAAAGGTTCGTTCACAAGCAATAGCCACCAGGTGAATTGCCAAAACCTCAGCAAAGGCATCTACTTTGTCAGATTGAAAATAGGAGAAGAAGTCGTTGTGAAAAAAGTCATGCTCGGAAAATAAAAGAGATAAATTTCCCTAGTTTAGTATCCTTAGTTCAATTTAAAGTCGTTCTAATGTTAAAAATTGACATAAGTATTTCTAAATCAGCAAGTTGGTTAGGACCATTTGTCTTATATTGAAAGGGATTTTCTAAGTTAACAATTGGATAATTTATTAAACCCCAAGTCATGAAAAAGCCCCAATTAATTTTATTCCTATGTCTTATTTCATTTCTACAGCTCCAAGCCCAGCCTTTTGACAGATACAATGTTCCGTTTGAAAAATTTGATGAAGAATTAAAATATGCACTCGTTGGAGGATTAAATACCCCCCAATTTTCTGAAATTGATCTAAACAATGATGGCATAAAGGACATGTATATTTTCGATAGAACCGGAAATATCAGTTTGACTTTTATCAACAATGGAACTGCCAATGAACCTGATTATGATTATGCACCTGAATACCAACGATATTTTCCTGAGTTGACAAATTGGGTATTGTTGAGAGATTACAATGATGATGGCGTCATGGATATTTTTGCTGCTTCAGATTTGATCAGTGAACCATATGGTCCTCCTTATTTAGCCCATGGAGTTCTTGTTTTTACAGGATCTTTTGTTGATGGTCATTTGGATTTTGAGAGATTTTCTTTTGCAAATGAAGAATTTGATTTTGATATAATTCCCTATCAATCGAATGGAGCATTAACCAATGTATATGTGGATTTTTATGGATATCCATCAATTGATGATATTGATGGCGATGGCGACCTTGATATTCTGACTTTTGCACTGAATGGTGGCCACGTTTATTTGTTTGACAACAAATCTGTTGAAATGGGATACGAAAAAGATAGTTTGTTTTATACATTAGCCGATGAATGCTGGGGTCGTTTTTACAAAAACGAATTATCAGAAGCAATTAGCCTTAGCCCAAGCCCTGATAGTTGTGTAAATGGAATTGTTGGAGAAGTAGATGACAGGAGCCACGGACCTAATACGTTACTAACGATTGATATTGATAATGACAGCGATAAAGAACTATTTCTAGGTGATCTTTCTTTCTCTAATTTAAACATGCTCCACAATGGTGGTGATAATGA
Source organism: Saprospiraceae bacterium (assembly GCA_965220465.1). Classification (GTDB taxonomy): domain Bacteria; phylum Bacteroidota; class Bacteroidia; order Chitinophagales; family Saprospiraceae; genus JAHDHW01. Next base: position 23,766 of record CBDCPZ010000023.1, read on the forward strand.
TTTTGCTTTCATGATTGATCAAGACACCTTTTCTCCAAGTGATACGGTTCCGGTAGATATCGCATTTCCAGCTTCTTTTTTTATGGATGTAGATAACGATGGGATTAAAGATTTATTGGCTTCTCCAAACATCTCATCAGGTGGAGAAGATTATAATTCCGTTTGGTTTTATAAAAACACCAGTTCAAATGAATTTCCCGTTTTTGAGCACGTTCAAAAAGACTTTTTGGTGGAGCACATGGTTGATTTAGGTACAGATGCTCATCCGACTTTTCTAGATTACAATGCTGATGGATTGTTGGATTTGGTGGTTGGGAATAATTCTTTTTTTCAACCTTTAGGTGAAAAAGCACCGAGAATTTATCTTTTTGAAAACACAGGAACTGCAACATCGCCTAAATTTAATTTGGTTGATGATGATTATCTTGGGTTTAGTCAATTTGATGGTAGTCTTTATTATGCCCCTTCGCCAGCTTTTGGTGATTTGGACAACGATGGCGATATTGATGCTCTCATAGGCGAATCTTCGGGTACTTTCTTCTTTGCGGAAAATACTGCTGGTGTAGGTAATCCTGTTGCTTTCGACACCCTACAGTTTGAATATATGGGTCTTGATTTAGGGAAGAATTGTGTGCCTCAAATTGTGGATTTAGATCGTGACGGACTTTCTGATATTATTGCTGGGACACGCCATGGGAAGGTTTTTTACTTTCATAATGATGGTACTTTAAATGAACCATTCTTTCTTCCGAACATTGACACTCAAACACCTGCTGGTGCGAATAGTGTATATTTGGGATTGATTGATACACGTTTTGGGTATTTCAATGGATATGCAGCTCCCGTGATTCTGGACTTCGATGGAAATTACCACATTTTTACGGGTAGCAAAGCAGGCTATCTGATGCATTATTCAAATATTGATGGAAATATTGATGGTGATTTTACATTGGAAACTGATTTTTACGGAGAAATCCGAGAAGGTTTCAACACACATCCTGCGATTGCAGATATCAATAATGATGGTATTCTCGACATGATTGTCGGCAATGAAAGAGGTGGATTGAGTCTATTTGAAACCGATTTTAAAACAGATGGAATTCCCGTTTCAACGCATTATTTTTTTTCAAAACCTGAAGTGAATATTTTTCCTAATCCAGCGAATGATGTTTTCAATATTGAAATTAAAAACGGAAATAATACTATGGTGAACATTTCCCTTTTTAATGCAGTGGGCCAACAGGTTTTGAGCGGATCTTTTGCCAGTTTAAGTTATCAGGTTGATTGCAAGTCACTGAGCAACGGTATTTATTTTGTCAGAATAGAAATAGGAGGGGAGGTCGTGGTAAAAAAGATTTTGCTTGGAAAATAGGAATTTTTTTAAATTGAAGAGTAAACCCGATAGAATAAAACTCATAAACTGTAATAAAAAAATCCTTGAGTCAATTTTAAAAGGAAACAAATTTTTATCTCAAGCCTTAAATTTGAATGTGCCGGACGCATGGTCTGAGTTTGGCGAACCAGTTTTTAAATACTCACTTGAAAAAATAATAGAGAAGCCCGAGTCACAAATTTGGTGGACCTATTTGCCAATTCTTATTGAAACAAATATCTTGATTGGAAGCTGTGGTTACAAAGGAGAACCTGATAAAAATGGTGTCGTCGAAATCGGTTATGAAGTTGCGTCAGCATTTAGGAATCAAGGATTTGCAACTGAAATAGTCCATTTATTGGTCGACTTGGCTTTTAGAAATTATAAAGTAAACACAATTCAAGCTCACACTTTGGCGAAAGAAAATGCTTCTGTTAAAGTCTTAAAAAAATGTGATTTTAAATTCGTTAAAGAACTGGAAGACGTTGAAGATGGGACAATTTGGAAATGGGAGCTGCCGAGAAATTGAGCAATATCAACTTATTTTAAAAATCATCGTGATCCAAAAATCAAACTCCCGATCCGAACCATAGTACTGCCTTCTTCGATAGCAATTTTGTAATCGCCGGACATGCCCATCGAAATTTCTTTGAAAGCATCTTCTTCTTTAAAAAAGTTGGATTTAAGCAATTTGAAAATAATATTGAGGTTTCTAAATTCCTGATGGATTTGCTTTTCATCATCAGTAAAAGTTGCCATTCCCATCAGTCCAACTATTCGAACATTTTGTAATTGTTTATAAGAATCAGACGCTAATAATTCAGTGGCTTCCTCTTCATCTAAGCCAAATTTACTTTCCTCGTCAGCGATGTGCATTTGGAGCAAACAATCAATTATCCGGTTATGTTTTTGAGCTTGTTTGTTTACTTCTTTCAACAACTTTAAGCTATCAATGCTGTGAATCAGATGAACAAACGAAGCGATGTATTTGACTTTGTTGGTTTGCAAATGGCCAATTAAATGCCATTCGATATCCTTTGGAAGCAAGGCTTGTTTTTCCACCAACTCCTGAACTTTGTTTTCTCCAAATATTTTATGTCCTGAATTATAAATTTCAAGAATGGCTTCCGTAGGTTTTGTTTTAGAAACGGCAACCAGTTTTACTCCCTTTGAATTGAGCTCTTTTAAAATATATTTTATCATGGATTGGTTTTGTTTGCTTTTGAATTTGCAAAACTAAGATGGATTTCGGGAAAATGGTAAATTATTTAGTTAGAAGTTAGAAGTTAGAAGTTAGAAGTTTGAAGTTTGTGGTTTGACTCGCTACTGACTTGTTGCTCCTTGTTTGAGGTTGTAATTGATAATTCACTCAATAATCATTTTCTCCATTTTAACAGCCGAAGCAAAGCGTTGGAGCAATTCTGTAGCCAAATCAAGCGATTTGTCCAACTGATCAATTCCTCCAAAGCTAAAAAATACCATTAGAAAAGTTGTGGTTTTATTTGAAACCATCGTCCTTGCCGAATCGCTTGTGGGACTTCCGAAGGCACCAAGGTCATCTCGAAAAACCGGCATTTGATGAATGTTGAGGACACCACGGCCGATGCCTTCATAAGGTTCGTTTTCGTTTCCGATACCAAAAATGACCTGGCCTTCTATCTTTGACGCATCATATCCTCCAATGGAAAAACCTGTTTTGATGGAAACCAGATTGAGTAAATCTACAACGTTATTAATTTTATATAAATCATTATCTTTTACAATCCTACGCAGCAGCGATTCTGCGGAAAGGCGATAACGGGCAGGATCTTTTCCTGTGAGTTTATATCCTTTTCTTGCAGCAGCAATCGCAGGTAATTTGCTGATCTTCTCGATTATTAAACTACTACGAATGGCAACGATATTTTCATGAATCAATTTCAATAATTGAGGATATTCTTTTTCAATGAGGACATCGCATTGAATACATCCAAGTTTTAAGTCGGGGCACTTTTCTTTTAAAATAGGATCAATAGAAATTGGAAGCATAGCGAAAGTTAAATGTCAGAATATTTTATTTTGCGATAAGCAATAAATAGGAAAATGGAAGTATAAATACAAACCGTAATGGCAGCCTGGCTCGGTTCGAGAAACAAACTAAAATCATTTTCTTTTATAAATTGTTTAGCAATTTCGGCAAATGGAATTGGAACCAAATCCTCGTTTGCGTTCATTGGATAAAAATGCATCGATTTGTTTTGAAAATAATACAGATGAATACCTCTGAATACCGATTCGATAAACATGATGTAAATCAAATAAATAAAAAGGGCAATTCCTGTTCTTTTTATCAAAACGCCAAGAAAAAAACCAAAGGACATATAACCCAGGCACATCAGAAAAAACCGTGGAATAAGATCCCATTCCTGAAATATTTTTGAAAAATAAATAGTATCTGTATTTGTAAACCCAATCGCTAAACCAACCAAAACATAATACAAAGTTGCCGCAAAACAAATTGTTAGAATAAATAAAATTTTGGCAATGAAAAACTCATTTCTACTCAAACCGGTAATAATGTTTTGACGAAACGTGCGGTTGCCGTTTTCAGCAGTCACGATAATCACGGAAAGGAATCCGAGGAAGAAAAAGACCAGCCAATTTCCGATATACCCCAAATACCCCCAAATTGTCGGAAACATGTACAATGAATCTTTGCTCAATAGATCCTCCGGAACTTGGTTAAATGTTTTAGTGATCAAAAGGCAGGCCGGCAGCAATATGATATAAAAGATAGCCATCACTTGAAAGGTTCTGTACTTTCTGACTTTTAACCATTCCAATTTAAGAAGATGAAGCATGTAGGAAAAGTTTTGTAAATATTAGGTAAGGAATGTTTAATTATTTTTCGTGATTTCCAAAAATTCAGATTCAAGGCTTGGTTTCCTTGTAATCAGATGATTTAACGAAATCCCGTTTTGAAATGCGAGTTTGTTGATATCCTCAGCGTTCAGTCCGTTGTTCAGGCTAAGTAAAATTTTGTCATCAACATATTGTAAATCTTTGACGATATCGGATTCGTTTAGTATACTCTTCAGCTTATCATTTTGATTGCTCGAAATTTCAATTTGAGTATCGCCACCGATGATATTTCCGACGGTTCCGGTTGCTAAAAGAACTCCATGTTTGATGATTGCAACGTGTGAGCATATTTTTTCTACTTCATCCAAAATATGAGAAGCCATAAGAATAGTTTTGCCTTGTTGAGCTATTTTTCTAATCGTATCTCTGACTTCTGCAATTCCTTGAGGATCAAGGCCATTTGTTGGTTCATCAAATATCAAAATTTCAGGATCACCAACCATCGCAGCAGCAATTGCCAGGCGTTGTTTCATCCCTAATGAATAGGTGTGGAAAGGTGATTTTCTGCGATGAATCAAGTCTACTAATGAAAGTAAATCATCAAACTTAGTTTGGTTCAACTTTTTAATATGCGCAATGATTTCAAGATTATCGTCTGCATTTAAATAGGGGTAAAAATTTGGTGTTTCTAATAAAGCACCAATTTTCTGGCGAGCATGTTTACCTTGCAATCCGTCAAACCAGGTGAAACTGCCGGAGTTCTTTTGTGTAATGCCAAGTATGATTCCGAGTGTAGTTGTTTTACCACTTCCATTTGGGCCTAAAATGCCATAAATATTGCTCTCTTCTACTGAAAATGACAGGTCATTGACGGCGGTAATCTTGCCATATTTTTTGGTGAGATTGTGAATTTCTAATATTGGCATCCGTGATGATATTTAAATTTCAAATATAGAGTCAGCATCTTGTTTAAAATATTAATATTGATGAAAGCAGCATTTAAAAAGACAAATGGAGCATTTTAAATAATTAGAAAGCTTAAACCTTGTTTGGAAATTGGTCAAGGAATGCAACTAATTTCGCCATTGCTTTGCCACGATGGCTGATCTTGTTTTTAATAGAAGCGTCCAACACTCCGAATGACTGATTATAGCCATTGGGAATAAAAATTGGATCATAGCCAAATCCACCTTTTCCACTTTTTTTATGATCGATCTTGCCTTCAATGATCCCTTCAAAAGTATATTCTTTGTCGTTGATTATTAGTGCAATTACGGTTCGGAATCTGGCTTTTCTGTTATTTTTTGATGAAAGTTTTTTTAAAACTAATTGCATGTTGGCTTCTGCATTTTTCTCTTCACCTGCGTATCGTGCCGAAAAAACACCGGGCTCTCCATTCAGGCTTTCAATTTCTAATCCTGTATCCTCGGCAAAGCAATTGACCTGATAGCGGTCATGCAAGTATCTGACTTTTTGTAAAGCATTTCCTTCAATAGTCGAGCTGGTTTCTGGAATATCTTCGACAAGGTCAAGTTCACTCATCGGAATGATCTGGAACGATGAGTTTATGCTCAGGATTTCTGAGACTTCTTTTATTTTATTAGGATTGCCGGTGGCGAAAACTAACCTCATAAATATGGATTTAAGTAACTTGATTTTCCAAATACAACTCTTTTAGACATCCCCACAAGGCTTTCTTTTTTTTGACATCACCACTCACTTTTTCAAGGCTATCGAATAATACGAGTCTAAGATTATCTGTCTTCAAAGGCTGATATGGCTTTACTGCGTGGTTTAATCCAAAATTAGAGGGCGGAATACCAAAAAACAAAAGATCTTTTATTGCCAGCCTTTGTTTTATATCGTTGAAACTATATCTTTCGAAAGGTGTTGTTTTTAAGAGGGCAATGTCTTTATCAATGTCGAGCTTTACTGCAGACAAAATATTTTTTAGTAAAATTTCTAACTCAGGATCGTTGGTTTTATTAAAATAAATTGCTAAAATAGAGCAACGAGTATTCTCCTTTTTTATTAAAAACTCAGATTTTTTTTCTGGAAGCACAAAAACTTCGAAGTCAAAAAAATCCTTAAACAAAACATCATTTTCTTTTTTCATGATTTTAAAGAATAAAAAGTAACTTTTGAATGAAATACTGCCTTCAGGTAGAATAAATGAATAAAAATAATTAAATTTGTCAAAACCAATGTCTAAATATGAAGTATAAAATACCTATCACTAAAACAGAAAACTCCCTCCTTACTAAAGTTGATTTTGATAACATTCCTTTTGGCCGTACTTTTTCCGATCATATGTTTGTTGCTGACTATAAAAATGGAGAATGGACTAATTTGCAAATTGTTCCATTCGGTCGTTTTATGATGCATCCATCAAGTCTCGCATTGCATTATGGTCAAGCGATATTTGAAGGAATGAAAGCTTCAAAAGGACAGGATGACAAAGCTTATTTTCTCCGACCGGAATTGCATGCAAAGAGAATTAATGCATCTGCCGAGCGGATGTGTATGCCTAAATTTCCAGAAGATCTTTTTTTACAAGCACTACATCAGTTAGTGGCTCTTGACCAGGAATGGATTCCAAAGAAGGTAGGAAGCGCTTTATATATTCGTCCTTTCATGTTTGCAAATGGAGAATTTATAGGAGTAGCTCCTTCTGATACGTACAAGTTTATGATTTTTACAGGTCCTGTTGGTCCATATTATCCAAAACCAATCAGATTGATTGCTGAAGATAAATATGTAAGAGCGGTAAAAGGTGGAGTTGGAGAGGCCAAAACAGCAGGAAATTATGCTGCATCATTACTTCCAGCTAAATTGGCAAAAGAAAAAGGATACGACCAAGTCATGTGGATGGATGCTAAAGAATTTAAATGGATTCAGGAAGCCGGAACGATGAACTTGTTTTTTGTTATAGATGGTAAAGTAATAACACCGGCGACTGATGGTGCAATATTAAAAGGAATTACCAGAAGTTCGATATTAACCATTCTAAAAGATAAAGGATATACCGTCGAAGAAAGGCCTGTGAGTATTGATGAAGTTGTTGCAGCCCATAAAAAAGGATTGTTACAAGAAGTTTTCGGAACAGGTACTGCGGCAGTAGTTGCTAATGTTTCAGACTTTACTCATAATGGAGTTCAATATGATCTTCCTCCTGTTGAAGAACACAAAGTAGCTGCTTTAGCAAGAAACGAAATTAATGGCCTTCGTAGCAAAACTATACCTGACAATCGAGGCTGGATAGTTCCTGTTGAAGGAGCAGCTGTTGTTGCTGGAAGTCATAGCCATTAACTTGTTTAGCAATAAATAAAAAAAAGAGCCAACGAAATATTTCGTTGGCTCTTTTTTTTTAAAACAGCGGTTTTTCAGGTTTGTTTGCTAAAACCTTTTCAATCCTGTCTTCTATTTCGCTAGTAATCAATGGAATTACATCTAAAGCAGTAAGTGTCTCTTCAAGATGTACTAATTTTGAAGCACCCAAAATAACGGTGCTGACATTAGGATTTTTTGAGCACCATGCGATTGCAAGTTTTGCGAGGCTGGTGCCGAGATCATTTGCAATTTCATTGAGCCCAAAGACTTTTTCCAATCGCTCTGGAGTTAAAGACCGTTCTTTTAACCATTCCAATCCTTCCATGCCCAGTCTGGTTCCTTTCGGAAATTGGTTTAAATATTTATCTGTTAAAACCCCGGAACACAATGGAGACCAAATGGTGGTACCAAGTCCAACGGTGTTAAAAATCTGATCGAATTCTACCTCTACTTTTTCTCTGCAAAACATATTGTATTGCGGTTGCTCCATTGTTGGGCCAATCAGATTCAAATTTTTTGCAACCATGTGCGCTTCCATAATTTCCTGTGCAGACCATTCGGATGTTCCCCAATAAAATATTTTTCCTTGCTGGATGAGGTGATTCATTGCCCAAACGGTTTCCTCAATTGGTGTGTTTTTATCTGGCCGGTGACAAAAAAACAAATCAAGATATTCGACCTGGAGTCTTTTTAAAGCAGCGTTGCATGCTTCGATAAGATGCTTGCGACTCAAGCCGGTTTGGTTAGGTTTTTTCCCACCATCACCAAAATAAGCTTTGCTGGAAACAAGGTAGGAAGACCTTTCCCAATTAAACTTTTTTAATATTTCACCCATCACGATTTCGGATTTCCCTTTCGCGTAGATCTCCGCATTGTCAAAAAAGTTTACGCCTTTATCATAAGCCAAAGCCATCAATTTTTCAGCGGTTTCGTCACCAATTTGTTTCCCGAAAGTTAACCATGATCCAAAGGAAAGCGCACTGACTTGCAAGCCGGATTTTCCTAATCTTTTGTATTGCATTTTTATAATTTAATGTGTTTTTCAATAGTCTTTGGAAAGATACAAAAAGTATTATTGTTTCCATTTTTACCGAAAAAAATGATATTGTTAAAAGAAGAAATTGATAATTAATCGATTCATTCTTTTGCTTACCAAGCCTGCTTTGTTTTCTCTATTTAGATTTACTGGCCTTCGGCACCATATTTGATTGTTATATTACAACTTTTTATGTTTTGTTATTTTATCTGTTTTGAACAGGAATTAAGAGACGAAAAAGTTTTTATAAAAACATTTCAATTAATTTATCTACACTTATCCACCCATGAAGAAAATAATTTTATTCTTCTTATGTTCATTGTTTTTCAACGCAATTTTTGCTCAGGAATTATCCATTGATGAATTAAAAGAATCAATAAATTCAAGCAGCCACCAAACCAAAGTCGATCAGCTGAATGAGTTGTCGAAACGTTTGGAAAGCACAGGTTCTTATGATGCAATTACTTCTGCTCAAGAAGCATTCGATCTCGCAGAAAAATTAAAATATAATGAAGGAAAAGCAATTGCATGTGATAATCTTGGCCTTGCATTTTTATCGAGGAATGATTATAAAAATGCAATGATATACTTTGTTGAAGGGCTGAAAATAAATAATGAACTAAGTGACCAGAAAGGAATCGCTTCGTCAAAAAATAATATCGGATTAGTGTTTTACCTTCAGGAAGATATGAACAGTGCAATAACCAACTTAAATAATGCGCTTGAAATTAGAAATAGAATAAAAGACCTGGAAGGTGCAGCAGAAACACATGAAAACCTCGGAGGTGTTTATTTATTCCAAAAAATATATGGAAAAGCCAAAGAAGAATACGCACGAGCCCTGGAGTTGAGAATTGAGCAAAAGCAATTGGTAGAAGCAGCGCAACTAGCTTCACTCCTGGGTAAAATTGCAAGCGATATGGGCGATCACGAAGGAGCTTTGGTTTATTATAACCAATCCCTGTATCTCAATAATTCCCTTGGTAATGTTGAAAAGATTGCCGATGATTACAATAATATTGCGTTGGTTTATTTGGCACAGGCTAATTCGTCTGTTATAGATAAAGAAGAGTTTTTGGAAGAAGCTCTTGATGCAAATACCATGGCTTTTAATATTCGAAAGAAACATGAAAGCAAACTAGCTTTAGCAGAAACGTATAAAAATTTCGGTTCCATATATTTAGCAATGGAGCAAAACGAAAAAGGGACTGAAAATCTCGAGAAAAGTGCGGCGTTAATAAAAGAAATTGGCCCGGAGCCCGGAACTCAAAATATACTTAAAGACATTTCTGATGCCTATCATTCCGGCCAAAATTTTGAGCAAGCTTTTAAATATCAATTGGAATCTTCCAATTACCGAGATGTGATTTTCAACAATGAAAAATCTACTGCTCTACTTGAGCTTACCACCAAATATGAATCAGAATTTGCCGCTGAAAAACAAAAGTTGCAAATAGAAACTCTCGAAAACGAAAAGTCTGTTAATACGAAAATCCGTTCTTTCCTTTTGGTTATGGTTGGATTGGGATTGTTGCTTCTGGTTGTGTTGTTTACAAGTTATAAGCACAAGCAACGAGACAATAAATTGTTGCTCAATAAGAATGAAGAAATCAGCCTTCAAAAGGCAGAAATCGATACAAAAAATGCTGAATTAAAAGGAAAAAATGATAACCTCGATGATTTGAATCAAAAGCTTGTAGAAGAGATGGCAGAGCGAGAATCAATCGAGCAATCCTCTTTTGCCAGAGATCGATTTTTAGCTACGATGAGTCATGAAATGCGCACACCGATGAATATTATTATCGGCCTGACTCATTTGCTGTTAAGTGAAGATCCAAAGGAAGAGCAGATTGAGCATTTGCGTACTTTACAGTTTTCAGCTAATAACCTGGTCGTTTTTATTAATGATATTTTAGATTTTTCAAAAATAGAAGCTGGAAAACTGACCTTAGAAAATAGAGAATTTAATCCTAAGGATACTTTTGATGAAATTGCAATTCGTTACACCTTGCCTGCAAAGGATAAAGGGCTCATCTTAAATTGCAAATATGATGAAAAAATTCCTGACGAGTTGTATGGCGATAGCGCAAGGCTCAATCAAATTTTGACAAACTTAGCAACTAACGCTATCAAATTTACCGAAAATGGAGCGGTCGAATTGGATATGATGATGTATGAATATAATAATAATGAATTGACGTTGTTAATTACTGTTCAAGATACAGGAGATGGAATTGATCCGGAACGACTGTATGAAATGTTCCATAAGTTTGCTGAAAACACGCAGGAAGATATCTTTGAAGGGTATGCAAATTCCGGTCTTGGTTTAGCTATTACAAAAAGATTGGTTGATCTGCAAAATGGAAAAATAGAAGTAGAAAGTGCACCGGGTCAAGGCACAAAATTTACGGTCTGGCTACCGTATAAAATAATAAATAAGGCCAAAAAAGTTAAAGAAAATGTAGGAAATACGGATGACAAGGCTTTCGAGCAATTGGCAGGCAACCGAATATTACTCGTTGAGGATAATAAAATCAATCAGCTTGTTGTAGCCAATATGTTGAAAAAACTAGGAATCGAAGTGGTTACTGCTGACGACGGATTGGAGGCATTGGATGAATTTGCTAAACAATATTTTGATCTGGTTTTGATGGATATTCAAATGCCAAAAATGGATGGATATCGAACGACGGCTGAAATCAGAAAATCTCCTGATCCAAGAAAAAGAGATGTTCCAATTATTGCTTTGACCGCTTCAGCATTTCTAACCGCTAAAGAAAAAGCCAAACTATTTGGAATGAACGATCATGTTGGTAAACCTTTTGGCCCTGAAGATTTGTTGGATAAAATCAGCAGTTGTTTAGCTGTTTATAAATCCTAAAAAGTACAAGCTTTTTTCTGTTTGAAGTATAAAAAGTATTGTAAATTATAGTCTTTGAAAAATATTTTTTGATGAAATTAATGATTTAAAGAATTTAATTAATAAAAGTGCGTTTAAACTTCGAACGTATTAAAGTCTTGATGAGATGAGGCTTCTTGGTTTATCCGGGAGCCTCATCTTTTTTGGTTAAAACCCGAGCATATCTTTCATACTGAAACACCCCTTTTTACCAACAATCCACTCTGCTGCTTTGACAGCTCCACCTGCAAAACCAACTCTTGAATGAGCCGTGTGCTTGATTTCAATAGAGTCAATTGAAGATTCATAAAAAATACGGTGTGTGCCGGGTACATCATCAATCCTTTTGCTAATAATAGGAATTTGATCCTCTTCTTTTGAAGCATCGTTTACCCACTTGTTTTTTCTAACAATATTGGACAATATGCCATTTGCCAAAGTAATGGCAGTTCCACTTGGTGCGTCTAATTTTTGAGTATGATGAATCTCTTCTAGAGCTACATTGTATTCAGGAAAATCATTCATCATTTTTGCTAATTGCCGATTAATTTCAAAGAAAATGTTGACACCTATGCTGTAATTCGAAGCATATAAAAATGCTCCGTTTAAGGCAGTACAGAGGTTTTTAATTTCGTCCATTTTATCGAGCCAACCCGTTGTTCCTGAAATTACAGGAGTATCGGATTGTAAACATTTTAAAATGTTGTCATAGGCTGATTCGGGACGGCTAAATTCAATTGCTACATCAACTTTTTGAAGATTTTGGGTAGATAGATCACTTTGATTATCAAAATCGATAATTAGCTCAATTTCGTGTCCTTTGGATAAAGCCAATTTTTCGATAGTTTTTCCCATTTTTCCGTATCCTATAATAGCTATCTTCATATTTTTCTCATTTTAAAACAAAAGTAATAGGATTGTAATGATTTTTTGTAAAATATCCTTCCAATTATACACCATAATCACCATAATCACCATAATCACCATAATCACCATAATCACCATAATCACCATAATCACCATAAAACGAAAAACATGAAAAAGTACATTGTTGAATTCATCGGCACTTTCTTTTTGATCTTGACTATTTGTATGACAGTAATTGGTGGAACGGGAGCGATGGCTCCGTTAGCTATTGGAAGTGCGTTGATGGTAATGGTATTTGCAGGAGGACATATTTCAGGTGCCCATTACAATCCTGCAGTAACACTTGCGGTATATTTACGAGGAAAATGTGATGCTTCGGACGTTGCTTCCCATATGATCGCACAAGTTGTTGGAGGAGGCTTGGCGGCTGTAATTGCTGTATATATTTTGACCAATTCTGGATCTATCGCACCAACGCCGGCAGACTTGTCAAGCAAGGTAGTCCCAGCTTTACTGGCAGAGATTTTAGGCACATTTGCGTTGTGTTATGTTGTTTTAAATACGGCAACAGCACAAGGAACTTCCGGCAATTCATTTTATGGACTGGTAATTGGATTCACAGTAATGGTCATGGCATATTCCTTCGGAGGAATTTCAGGCGGAGCATTCAATCCGGCGGTTGCGGTTGGCGTTTCAGTCGCAGGTTTGTCTGGTTGGGGAAGTATTTGGATTCTTTTGGTTGGAAATTTTATTGGAGGCGCAGCAGCTGCATTTGTTTTTAATTTTGTAAATGGAAAGGACTAGAAGGGCTTAAAAATATTTTCTTAGATTTGTTAACCAAGCAAATAAAATATATCAAAACGAATGATTTCGTTGGAAAAAGGAGCGTTGTTAAAGCACTCCTTTTTTGTTTCGATGAAAACCACTTTAATTTTAGTATCAATTGGCTACTTCAAATACAGCTTTCTTATCAAGAATAATACCTTTGACTTCCAACTGATAAATGTAGGTCCCTGGAATTAAATTCTTTGGAACCCATTGCAAAGTATGCTTTCCGGCACTTTTTTGTTCATTGAGCAAAGTATCTACTAATTGTCCGTTTAGATTGTAAATGTTTATTTTCACTTTTTCAGCCTGTGGCAATTCAAAACTAATCATGGTCTCGTTTTCAAAAGGATTAGGAAAGTTCTGTAAAAGCTTAATGTTTGCAGATTGATCTGTTATTTTTTCTGAACTTGTAGTTGCCAGCAAAACAATCATTCGAATAGAATTGGGTTGATTTAATTCTGAAATAAATAAAGTGTCACCTGTAACGGAAGCTGCAATTCCATTGGGCCCGTTGAACCGAGCTTGCAGACCAGAACCATCTTGATTACCAATAACACCATCGCCTGCGATTACTTCGTAAGTCCCATCGAGTGAAACTTTAAATACCAACGGCTGGCTATCATTTCCGGTGACATAAAGGGAGCCATTTGCATAAGCGATATGGCCAATATTGAAAGGATGGACGGACGAAGTTGGCAATTGAACCAAAAGGCTTATATCACCTTGAGGTGTGATTTTAAACAGTTTTGCATCACTAATATTTGGAGCATAAAGATTTCCATCGCCATCAATTGCAAGACTTACCGGGACATTCAAACCATTTCCCTGGACAAAAACGGAAGCTATTCCATCTGGATTGACTTTGTATATACTATTACCATTTCCCGGAAAACCAGATCCATAATGAGAAACATAGATTTCTCCTGTTTCTCGATTTACGACAACACCAGAAGGACCGGTAGTTACATTGGCTAATTGCTCTATAATTGCTGGGAATTCGGGATTAATTTTGTAGAGCCGGGCATTGTTAAAAGTGCTAACATAAATGTTGCCTGAAGTATCATAATCCATATCAATCGGTCCGTTAAGGCCAGATGCAAAAACTTCAGTAGTACCATCAAGTTGAATTTTGAAAATGCGGCTCCCATCATAACCTTCAGTTCCGTAAAGAGTGCCGTCAGGTGTCATTAATAAACCATCAAGTGAAAGGGAAGCATCAAGTTGGATTGTGCTGACAATTACTTCCTGAGACCATAAAATTGTAGTGGCTGTCAAAAAAAATATCGTGGTTGTTAACCAGGTTTTAGGCTTCATAAATAAATAGATTTTATAATTTTAGAAAAAATTAATTGGTTGATTCGCAAGAATCAATTTGTTCAAATCTCATCCGATTTAAATCTTTTTTGAAAAGACCTCAATCTTTGCAAATCAATGAAAATTAGTGTTTAAAATCGCCCGACTTCTTGAAGTCGGACTTGTAGGCTGGAAATAATATTTGATGAAATGATGAATTTGGTAAGCATTTAAAAACTCAAATCGAATTAAAAAGCAGGTACTTTTGAAGGGTGTATTTCAATTTGCCGTATTCCATTCTCGGAACCCTTTAATCCCTTAAAAGAGAATTCTGTGTGTAGCGACAAAATGAAATGCACTCTTTTGAAGCAAATGAATGATTTTATTTTAATCGTCTATTTCTTTTAAAAACTGGTTTGGTGTTGTACCGGTAAATTTCTTAAAGGCAGTGTTAAATGTAGTTTTTGAATTGAAACCTGCTTCGAAGGCGATGCCCAGAAGACTTAAGTGTTGGTATTCATTATTTCTGCAAAGACTTTGAAACTCAGTAACTCTAAAACTATTTACATAATCAAAGAAATTCATTCCATGACGTTCATTGATCAGGCGAGATAAATCCTTAGGGTGGATTTGCATTTGACTGGCCAATTGCTGTCGTGTCAAGGCTTTGTCAAGGAATGGTTTTGAGTTTTGCATGAGTTTTTTAAGCTGTTGTTCCAAATGATCTAATTTTTCTTTTGAAAGGGTAGAGCCTTCGTATTTTTTTTCTACAAGTTTAATTTTAAAAATCTCTTGCTGACTCATTGAATAATAAGCCAGAAGAAAGGTTACCAAAGAAAGGGCAACCCATGAGAGGTTGTATGAAAAAAAGGTAAACCTGGGAAGAAATGTAAAATTTGATGCAAGGGAACTGTAAAGCCAGGTTACCCAACAAATACTTACAAGGATAAAAAAATGGCGAAGATAATCAAGCGGGTATTTTGTCTGAAGGTTACTGCTTATTTGTTTTTTATGCGTTTTAAAAATAAAAAAACTTAAACCAAGATAAATTGCGATGTGCAATAAAGAAGCATATTCAGCATAAGGAACCTCCCATAAATCACCAGTCATCAATCGATTGAGGTACTTTTCTTTTGATTCAAACAAATAATAAGACAGCAAAATCAGGTGCAAACCAAAAGGAATAAAGTGAAACCAGTTTTCTGAAATCTTTGATTTATTTTCAAGCAGCAAACTTTTGATATAGAGATAAAAAAGCGGCCCATACAAAAACATAGTAATGTCAGGCAGTAAGAAAAGATGGGGCCAGGCCATCCAAATAGTTACTCCTTTTCCATAAACAAGGCGGCTTAAAAGTACCAACGAAATGAGTAAAATTAAAGCAGATAAAATTCGGTTAGATTCAATGTTACGATCTTTGATCCGATTGATTGCAGCTACCAGGATCAACCCCTGAACAAAGCCAAATAGGATTAGTACGGATAAGAATGATAAGTTTTCCATATTGTAATCCTCAATGATTTCAATTCGATTGCTATTTCAAAATAGCGCCCAAAAAATGTAATGAAATGCGTAAAAAGTGAGTTGATTTAAACTTTTAAAAATTAAATCAAAAATCAATTAAGCCATTGCCAGTTTTTCAGGAATGATACTTTCCAATTTCTTAATGACATAATCAATTTCTTCTTTAGTATTGTGATGTGAAAAAGAAAAACGTATACTTTTTCTTGAAGGATCAGATTTAATCGCCTGGATGACATGAGACCCTTTTTCGGCTCCTGAACTGCAAGCACTACCTCCCGAAGCACTTATTCCAACGATATCCAAATTGAGTAAAAGGAGCTCAGATTTTGGTGATGGTGGAAAGGAGACACTCAGAACTTTGAAATGAGATGCTCCATCGATATCTCCGTTAAATTGGATGTCATTGAAAGATGCTTTAAGCTTGCGTATAAAGTATTGTTTCAATTCAAACGCATGTTCAGTTCTTTGTTGCATATTATCATAGGACTCCTGCAATGCCTTTGCAAGCCCTACAATGCCATAAATGTTTTCGGTTCCGCCTCTCATATTCCGTTCTTGCGAGCCACCATCGATAAAAGGTTTTAAGCTATTTTCTCCGTTTATATAAATAAATCCACAACCTTTTGGACCATGAAATTTATGGGATGCTCCCGAAAGGAAATTAATGTAGCCTTTTGAAACATCAATTGGATAATAACCCATGGTTTGAACGGTATCTGTATGAAATAAGGCACCATATTTTTGACAAAGCGAACCGACCTCATCCAAGTCAATCATCGTCCCAATTTCATTGTTGGAATGCATCAGCGAAACCAACGTTTTTTCTTTGCTTGATGCAAGAAAAGTTTCGAGTTGTTGCAGACTAATTCTGCCTTTTGAATCAACATCTAAATAATTTACAGACACTAATTCAGGGGCTAAACCTTCAACAGTATGTAAAACACAATGATGTTCTGTCGGGGAGGTTATGATTCTGGTAACTCCAAGATCTCTCACTGAACACTTGATAGCCATGTTGTTTGATTCAGTTCCCCCTGAAGTAAAGAAAATTTCACCGATGGAAGCATTTATAGCATTTGCAACAGTTTTTCGAGCTTCTTCTATCAGTGAGCGTGATTTTCTACCTTCGGAATGAATAGAAGATGGATTTCCATAATTTTCAAACATGACTTTAGTCATTGCTTCAATTACGGGAGTATCAATTTGCGTTGTAGCTGCATTATCTAAATATACTCTCATAGTAATAGTTTTATATTATTCAATAGTTATCGTGCTAAATAATAGCAAATAGCTTATCAACAATTTTTAGGCTTGTTTACAAAGATATAAAACACTTTTTAAGTTAAATCAATTTCAAACCATTCTTTAGTCATATTATTTTCAATTGTTGGCTTAGAATGATGAATAAACTCGTTGGCACTCAATTGATAATCATAATCATTTTTCCATTTTTTATGGTGTAAACTCAATTGGCGAATCGAATCTATGATAAAAAACAGTTCTTCATTGGTCATGATCGGATGGATTGAAAGCCGAATCCAACCTGGTTTTTCCAGGAGATTGCCAATATTGATCTGATCAGTGATACTTTTTGATTTTTCATGAGAAACATGAAGCAGGTAATGCCCATAAGTGCCTGCACAAGAACAGCCTCCCCTGACCTGAATGCCAAACCGATCATTTAATAGTTTGACCCCAAGGTTGTAGTGCAATTCCTCGATATAAAAAGAAATCACCCCTAAACGATGGGGAATGTTATCTGCAAGAATATGTAAATCTTTGATTTCCGAAAGGCCTTTCCAAAGGATTTTTACCATTTCTTCTTCGCGTTGCAGCATATTTTTTACTCCCATTTTCTCCTTTAATTTAATAGAAAGAGCAACTCGCATGGTTTGAAGAAACCCAGGTGTTCCGCCATCTTCTCTGGCTTCGATTTGTTCGAGATATTTATGTTCTCCCCAAGGGTTAGTCCAATCAACTGTACCACCTCCGGGCTCATCGGGTATTGTGTTTTTATAGAGTTTTTGATCAAAAATCAAAATTCCGGAACTCCCCGGACCTCCAAGAAATTTATGTGGAGAAAAGTAGATGGCATCTAAATGTTCTTTTTCATTTTCAGGACGCATATTTATTTCAATGTACGGAGCTGAACATGCAAAATCGACAAAACATAGACCATCATTTTTATGCATCAATTTTGCTACCTGATAATACGGCGTAAAAATGCCGGTCACATTGGAGCAGGAAGTAATCGCAGCAATTTTTACTTTTCGATTTTTAAATTGATTTAATAATTCCTGAAGATGTTTCAAATCCATCAATCCCTCTTCATCAGCATTGATTATTCGAACATCTGCAATAGTCTCTAGCCACGAAGTTTGGTTAGAATGATGCTCCATATGGCTGCAAAAAACAATAGGCTTTTCAACGATTTTGTTATCACAAAATGGTCGAAAACGTTCATGAAGTTTTAATCCCAATATTCGCTGAAATTTGTTAACTACTCCAGTCATGCCAGAGTTTGAAGAGATGATAATATCGTTGTCAAAAGCACCAACATGCTTTTTTATTATTTTCTTGGCCTCCTGGTAGGCATTTGTCATGGAGCTGCCCGTAACAGTAGTTTCAGTATGTGTGTTGCCAACAAAAGGCCCGATTTGATTTTTTATAATGTCTTCAATCAGACCATATAACCTCCCGCTGGCTGTCCAATCCGCATACACAATTGGTTTGTTTCCATATGGAGAATCAAAATGTTGATCGATTCCAATAACATGTTTTCGAAATTTCGAGAAGTATTGCTCGAGCTGGCTAGTTGCATGATTAACAGTCATGGTGCTATCTAATATTTTTAAAGAGAACAATAAAAATAATGACTTTCTCAATGAGGAAAGCAAGGAGGGGATTAAAATGTCCGAATTTTGCTAGATATTTCTTTATAAAGCTGGTGTAAAAAATGGCTGATTGTTTTAGCCAAATACCAATAAAGTAAGGGTTTTACAATTCCAGCCATTGCTCGGAAGAATCAGAAGCTCCGGTTTCTGTTCCTTTCTCGATTTCTTTTAAAATCTCGATGATATCAGCTTTTATTTTATTTGCTAAATTATTGGCGATTACTTCTGAAGAGCTTTCAGAATAAATTCTGACTATGGGCTCCGTATTGGATCTTCGAAGGTGAATCCAATCCGAATCAAACTCAATTTTCAAGCCGTCCACTGTATTCACTTTCTGATTGTTGTATTTGAGTCGTAACTTTTCAAATAACACATCAAGGTTCGCTTCAGGGTCTAATTGGATTTTGTTTTTTGAAATCGTATATTTTGGATAAGTTCTTTTCAGAAATGAAATAGGTTTTCCAAATTTTGCCAAATATGAAAGAATCAGAGCAATGCCCACCAAGGCGTCACGGCCATAATGCAATTCAGGATAAATAACACCACCATTTCCTTCGCCTCCGATTACCGCATTAATCGCTTTCATTTTTTCAACTACATTCACTTCACCCACTGCGGACGCTTCGTATTGAACATTATATTTTTCACAAATTTCTTTCAAAGCTTTGGTAGAAGATAGATTTGAAACGGCAGCTCCCGGTGTTGATTGCAAAATATAGTCAGCAACGGTAACCAGCGTGTATTCTTCTCCAAACATTTCTCCATCTTCTGAAACCAAAGCAAGCCGGTCAACATCAGGATCAACTGCGATTCCAAGATGAGCTTTATGAAAGTTCACCATATCCGAAAGGTCACGAAGGTTTTCTGGAAGTGGTTCAGGGTTATGAGCAAAATTTCCATTAATATTTTCGTTTAGCACAATCACCTGACAACCAAGCTGTTCTAGCAAAGGGACGATCGATATAGCACCGGTTGAATTAATGCAATCCACAACAACTTTAAAAGCTCGAATTTGGATGGCTTCCTGATCAACAAGCGGTAATGCGATTATTTTATTGATGTGTTTTTGGATGTATGAATTGTCGATGGTGTAGCTACCTAATTTGTCAACAGATGCATATTCAATTGCTCCGCTTTCTATATATTTTAAAACTTCTTCACCATCTTTTTTTGAAATAAACTCTCCCTTGTGATTAAGTAATTTTAAGGCATTCCAGTTTTTTGGATTATGACTTGCTGTGAGGATAATACCTGCTCCGGCATTTTCTTCAGGGACAGCAATTTCAACGGTTGGGGTAGTGGAAAGGCCAAGATCGACAACATGGATACCTTGCGAACGCAAGGTGCTCACGACCAAATTGTTGACAATTTCTCCTGAAATTCTGGCATCACGCCCAATTACAACTTTTGGGTTATTTGTTTTATTTATCACCCACTGGCCAAATGCTGCAGTGCACTCAACGATATCCTGAGGAGTAAGATTATCCCCTGAATGGCCACCAATTGTACCTCTTATACCGGAAATAGATTTGATTAATGCCAAGTTGTTTTAGGTTTTGATTTTTAAAATAATAATTGAAACAATAGCTTACGGGAAATTTAATTTTTAATTCAATCAAACATTTTAAAAATTCAAAATGAGCTTTAAAATTGCTTGTATAAACGCGGTTGCAAAATTATAAAATTCGGGCACTTATTTGAATAATTCTATTCAAATTGAAAAGAAATTAACAAATGAGATTTTTTCCTAACAGGATACGTATATTTGCCGCTAAGGTTTTGAAACCTTTATTCAGTTTAACAAATGAGAAAATCTATCCGCCAAAGGTTGCCAAAAGGTTTAAAATTAAAAGTGAATGGCTGAACTCCTTCAATTAGATCAAACTATTTTTTTCTTAATAAACGGAGAATGGCATAATGCGTTTTTTGACACTATAATGCCCTACTGGCGCGATAAAATGTTTTGGTCCCCTTTATATGTTTTCCTTTTATTTTATATTTCTTCTAAATTTTAAGCTGAAAGGCCTGTATTTTATTTTGATGATAGCTGCTGTCGTGGCGGTTTCTGATACAACCAGCAGCAAATTGATTAAAAAAAGTGTACAAAGAATTCGGCCTTGCAATGATGCAAACATAAAATCAGAGGTGCAATTATTGGTGACTTGCGGTAGTGGGTACAGCTTTACCTCCTCTCACGCCACCAATCACTTTGCAGTTGCAACGTTTCTAATTCTCACCCTTTTTCGGCGTTTTCGATGGGCAAAATTTGCCTTGGTGTCTTGGGCTGCAAGTATTGCCTACGGGCAAGTTTATGTAGGTGTTCATTATCCGCTTGATGTATTGGCGGGTAGTTTTTTAGGAATAATTATCGGTGTATTGCTAGCAATGATTTATAGCCGTTTTGGAACATATAGAATTGACTATTTTTACATCAAAGAAAATTTAGGTTAGTCATCAGTTGAGAAAATATAACTCAAAAAACTACAAACAATAAATTACAAATGACTTTTTGGGAATATCTAATATTGTTTTTGGTTGTGCTTTTGGGAGGAGGAATTGCCTTTTATTTTAAACCAAGAAACAAAGCGACGTTACAATTGGTCTTATCGTTTTCGGGAGCATATCTTTTAGGGATATCGGTGCTTCACTTAATGCCCGGTGTTTTTGCTGGCGGTGATCAATTTGTTGGGCTGTGGATATTGCTTGGATTTTTTATACAGGTCTTTTTAGAACAACTTTCCGGCGGAGTTGAACACGGTCATATTCACCCGGCGCATCATGCGAATACCGGATTTGCGGTTCAGGTAATGATCGGATTGAGTCTTCACGCCTTTATGGAAGGGATGCCTTTGGAGAATTATGAAGAATTTCATAATGCAACTCTTGGAAATGGACATAGCCACAGCCACAATCATCTTTTGTATGGTGTTTTAATGCATAAAGCGCCGGCAGCCTTTGTACTTGTCGTTTTGTTGAGGATTTCCGGTTTTAAAAACCTTATTGTTTTGACTTGCTTATTTATATTTGCCAGTATGTCTCCCCTGGGAGCGGGCTTGACAAAGTGGCTGGAAAGTATGAACCTTTTGGATGTCAATTTGATGAAAATTATTGTTGCAGTCGTGATTGGAAGTTTCCTGCATATTTCAACAACCATTTTGTTTGAAAGTGAAAGCCCGGACAACCATAAGATTTCAATAAAGAAACTGGCGGTCATTGCTTTTGGGATGCTTGCCGCTTTGGCGACTATTTTATGATTTTTTTCGACTCAAAAAGCAATCTTTTAAATTTTTTATAAAAAATAATATACGTATACAACCTGGAGAGCGTTTAGGAATCTCATTATAAATAGATCACAAACGTAAAATCCTAATGCCTTTTACAATCAGTATGACAGAAGCGGGATTAATTGATGCATGTTTAGCGAATGATCGCATTGCACAAAAAAAACTGTACGATCGTTACAAAAAGGCGATGTACACCTTAGCGTATCGGATTACCAACGATTTTGAATTGGCGGATGAAGCATTACAGGATGCGTTTTTGAACGTTTTTAGAAATCTTTCCAAATTTAGACGAGAATCAACTTTAGGAGCATGGATTAAAACAATCGTGGTCCGAACATCCATAAAAACTTTAAAAAAGAAAGTATCCTTTGAATCTTTTGAAGATTATAAAAGCGAAGGAGATATGATCGATTGGAGTGATCATCTGGCAATGGATTATCTCGAAAAAGCAATCAAATCTTTGCCGGAAGGTTATCGCGCAGTTTTTGTATTGATTGAAGTGGAAGGCTACGCACACAAAGAAGTGGCTAAAATGCTGGAAATATCAGAGGGAACATCAAAATCACAATTATTTCATGCAAAAAGAAAACTACGAGATCTTTTAAAATCTTTCGATCTGAGTTATTAAAATCGTAATCAAGATGCAAGAAAAAAATAAACATATTCTGCAAGTTGCTATTCAAAAGCTGCCTCAATACGAGCCGGAAGCGTTGGTTTGGTTGGCTGTTGAAGCAGAGTTGGAGGTTTTTGAAAAAGAAAACATTTTGCAGACTGCGATTCATGAATTACCGGTTTATAATCCTTCTGATTCGCTTTGGGATAATATCGAAACAGAATTAGATACCGATAGGAAGAAGTCAGGCAGACGCATTTGGTTGAAAAGAATTTCGGCAGTAGCAGCCACTGTCGCTTTTTTTGGTTGTTGGAAATTTTATTTTTAAAACAAAACAGTAGCGAGGAAAAAATAACTATTTCCTACTCTCAGGAGACCGTTGAGAGTGAGTTATTGAAGCAGGATTGGGATGAAAATGAAGACGCTTTCGACATGGTTTTAGCCTTTTGTAAAACGGAGAATATTGTTTGTGAATTACCTGAATTTGTGGTGTTAAAGACTGAATTGGAGGATTTGAATAACGCAAGAGAAGAACTGAAAGAAGCCCTCGATCATTATGGGGCAGATGCTGAACTGATTACTCAATTGACGCAAATTGAGCACGATCGATCTGATGTTTTGAAGAAATTGATCGCAAAGATCTAGAATTAAAGAATATATTATTTTATTATTAAAAACTTAACAGGCGAAGAGAATGAGATTTAAAGTTTTCATAAAATGTCTGATCCTACTTTTGTTGTTTTCCTTTGATTTGCAATCGCAGGAAGTATTGGATGTCGTCACTAAAAAAGTAGAGAAAACACTCGACTTTTTAAATGATTATAAATTGAATATCGAGGGGGAAAAAGCAGACGTTTTGGTCAATACCTGGAATGAATCCAAGGTGAAAGTTGAATTGGTTTTGGTTTCAAAACATTCGGATTTGGAGATTGCCAAAAAAGATCTCGAAGTAATTAAATATATAATCGAACGGAGAGGAAAAATTATTTTCATTCAAAATACAATGGAAATAGGAGCGGGGGAAGAAAAACCACGTTCCAGCTTGCACGCACATTATGTTATTACGATTCCTGAGCAATGTCCACTTAATCTCAAAAACCACTTTGGCAACGCAGATATTAATGACCTGAAAAAACAAGTGATTATTAACAGTGAATATTGCAAAATAAAATTGACTAATATCGAAGGGGATATTTCTATCGAAACGCGTTTTGGCGATGTGATCGGCGTTGGATTAGCGGGAAAAGTGAATATTCTTGCTGCACGATCGGATATTACCTTGACACGTCTCAAAGGCAGCATCGATATTCAGGCAAAATATGGGCTGATAAAAATTGATGCTGATAAAAGTTTGATTGATTTGAATATTGTTGCTGAAAAATCAGACATTATGTTTTTGAATCCAGCAACAGAAACCTACAGTTTTAACCTCACAGCTTACTACGGAAAAATCAACGTTCCTGAAAATATGGAATTTGATTTTAAAGAAAAAACACCAACGATCAATAAAGCGGAACTTCGCCTTCCGGTAAATGAGGGGCAAGTTTCTATTCAAACTTCTTTTGGTAATATTGTTATCGGTCGGGTAGATCTGTAAAACTAAAAATTGGACAAAAAAAAAGGCGACTGCGTAAAAACGCAGCCGTCTCGGGGGGTGGATATGTTCAAATAATGGGATTTCCTTATTTGAATTCTTTAACCACCAACTTTACCGTTGATAATAAATGGCTTGATGCCATCTTCAAGTAAATATTCCTCTCCATCTTCGGTTACATAGAATATTTGTACCTCATAGTTTTCACCGGTTCGGTCTTGATTATTATAATAAGCCATCTCTACCAGGTTGCCATCATATTTAAATTTCACTCCTTTTGTGTCAACATCACTGTCTGGGAAGTTTGGATTGCTTTCAATGTATGAAAGGATTTCGTGCGTATCTGAATCAACGACCTTGACAATAAAATTTTCATCAAGTAACAACTTCAAATTATTGTTTACCATATAAAACTCAATAATGGTGTAACGCCATTTGCTATTTTCTCTCTTAATTTTACCAAGAGGTCGTCCGTAACGTTTCTTCTTTGCATAAATATTTTGAAAACTTATCTTCGTGTTATTGACAATATCTGTTATCCTTTTAAAACGAGTTTCACTTACCTGTCGATCCAAAAGTTCAGTTTCTGTGGCTTGATGAACAACCATTTCCTGTTCTCTGACGACATTTAAATTTTCTATCTGTCTTCGAAGTTCTGCCTTTTCCGATTCCAGTTTCAAAATGAGGCTTTTGTCAACTTCGTCTTTTCTGGCAAGCTCTGCGATGTGCTTTCTCAATGCTACATAATCTTTTTCGACTTTGCGAAGTTGTGCTTTGATTGATTTAATCGTTTTGTTTTGCTTTTTAACTTTGGCTCGTAAAAAAGTCAGTTCTGAGTTAAGCTGAACCAGACTATCGCGGACTTCTTTGAGTTTGTCTCTCAGAATTAAATTGTCATCAGTTAATAAAATGTTTTGCTGAGCTTCCAGATCTAAAGATTCTTCCAAAAACTGATTCTCAGTTTGTAAATTTTTATTATGCTGTTTTTCCTTTTTAATTGCACTGTACTGATATACAGAAGTGGCACTCATACCAATGATCAACACTGTTCCTAATAATGTGGGTAATATTTTGCTCATGGTGCTATTGATAGGTTTGTTAATAAATTATATTTAATAATTGCATGTAAGCAGGCGAAAAAAATTATATGAAAACATTTTGACATTCTGAAATAATGATAATCAACTGACTACAAGGATTTGTTGGCGTTATTTTAAAATGTCTTAAAAAAAATGGTTTCGTTTAATTTAGCCAAACTACTTAAATAAATAAAGTTCATTTTGCAGGAACTCCATCTATTTGGAATCCCTGCTAATTTGTTGCAAGTGAGTGGTTTGTTAAGTCACATCCTGGCTTTTGTTTAAGCTTGGTTTTGTTTTATACTGAAATAAATTGAATTGGTTTCGCAATTATGGAAACGCTTCATTTAGCACTACCTCATAATGATTGTCCTGAAAATTTCGCGTTATTGTTAATTCTAATGCTTTTTTGAAAAAGACACTTTTGTCCTTTTTTGCTTTTGATTTTTTTAATCCTGTGAAATATAAAGTAATAGTACCCTCTTCTTTTTCCATTCTCTCAAAACGAACATTATCAGAAGGTTCTAAAAAATGATTGTTGTCAATAAAAGCCTGCAATGCGTCTTTTAAATAATCTCCAGTTGGATTGTTGATTTTAACAGGCCTGTATTGGAGTTTTGATAATTCAGCATCGTAGTCATAAATCATTACAATTTTATTGGTTGAATCCGATTGATAATTGATCTTAGCTTGATTTGTTAAATTATATCGGGACTCGTTCTTGATTTGCTTATTAGTTTCTGTACAACTATTGTTAAACAGCAAAATTTGCAATAATAACAAACTAATTAATTCAAATCTTTTCATGGTAGATATCAATTATTATATAAATTGATAAAGTGTAAAGCATTGATTAATAATTAATGACATATGAATATTTAGCAAACATTATTCCATTTTTTAATATTAAACTATTTTTAATAAATTAATTTTCATAAAAGACCTACCACATTTTAAAAAACAATTATATTAGCATAGAATTGTCTTAACCATAATTACCTTCTGTGACTGATAATATCCAAACAACTTCAAATATTTTGATGGTTCGCCCGGCGAATTTTGGATTTAATGAGCAAACAGCCGTTAATAATGCTTTTCAAACATTAGATACTTCCCTTGATATTCACGAAATAAGTAAAAAAGCAATTGAAGAGTTTGATATATTTGTAAGCAAACTCAGAATTGCCGGAGTTAATGTTGTAGTCGCAGAAGACTCGACGGATCCGGCCAAACCTGATTCTGTTTTTCCAAATAACTGGGTGACTTTCCATAATGACGGTACTATCATTACTTATCCCATGTACGCGCCTGTTCGTCGTTTGGAAAGAAATGAAGCAATAATTGAACAGATTGCGGAGTACTTTGAAGTAAAAAAAAGACAGCATTTGGAGCATTTCGAGGATTCCAATCGTTATTTAGAGGGAACGGGGAGTATGATTCTTGATAGGGTCAATAAAATCGTGTATGCTTGTTTGAGTCCTCGTACTGATGATTTGTTGTTGGACAAATTTTGTGAATTAACAGCCTTTCGCAAAATGGTTTTTCATGCGGTTGATGAGAATGATCAGGATATTTACCATACAAATGTGATGATGGCTTTGGGAGAAACTTTTGTAATCATTTGTTTGGAAACGATTAAAAATGATACAGAACGCAATAATTTAATCAATTGCTTTTCGAAAACAGGAAAAGAAGTTATTGAAATTTCATTGAAGCAAATGAAAGCCTTCGCCGGAAATATGCTGCAATTGAGAACCAATAAAAATGAAACACTATTAGTCATGTCTGAACAAGCTTACCAATCGCTTGAATCGGACCAGATCGCAACTATAAAACGTCATACAAATATACTTTATAGTCCCATTGAAACAATCGAAAC
Organism: Saprospiraceae bacterium; assembly: GCA_965220465.1. Classification (GTDB taxonomy): domain Bacteria; phylum Bacteroidota; class Bacteroidia; order Chitinophagales; family Saprospiraceae; genus JAHDHW01. The sequence continues at coordinate 51,099 of CBDCPZ010000023.1, forward strand.
TTATGGCGGAGGTAGTACCCGGTGCATGATGGCCGAGATTTTTCTACCGAGGTTAAGTAATTAAGGAACATCCCATAATCGGTCAAAGAAGATTGTTGTAGTTTTAAAATATTTATTTGTTTGATTGCCTTTTGCAGTTAAACCAATTTCCCAAAACATATCAAAATTATTTTTTTGAAAGCTTTGTAAGATTTGCAAAGTATGCATTTAAATTAAATGTGTTTATTTTTTAACAGAATTAAAGTGATTGATAGTGTTTACATACATTTAATATTATTTTAATAATGAACATAGCAGCAAAACTAAAAAGGCTTTCTAAATTGCGTTCGATTTTTTTAACTTAAACTCCAATATTTATGAAAAAGATCTTTACAACATTACTGTTCGGAGCTTTTGCTGTCTTTGTTTTTGCTCAAACAGGGACAGTTAGCGGAACAATCACGGATAATGACACGGGTGAATCAGTCATCGGTGCTACCGTTCTTATTAAAGGAACTACTAACGGTACAATTACAGACTTAGATGGAACTTTTAAGATTGACGAAGTTGCTAGTGGTTCACAAACAGTTATTATTTCTTTTATTGGCTTTTCAACTCAGGAAATTGAGGTACAAGTCACCAGTGGACAAGATGCCAGTTTAGGAGAAATAACTTTGTTGACCAGCGCTATTGGCCTTTCTGAAGTTAAGGTAATTGCTTCAGTAGCAATAAGTCGCAAAACTCCTGTCGCGGTTTCTACCATCAAGTCTGAAGCCATTGAAGCAAAAATTGGAAGCCAGGAGTTTCCGGAAATTTTAAAATCTACTCCTGGTGTGTATGCCACAAAATCAGGCGGAGGATTTGGAGATGGCAGAATCAATGTTAGAGGTTTTGATTCTGAAAATGTCGCTGTATTAATTAACGGAGTCCCTGTTAACGATATGGAAAACGGCCGTGTATATTGGTCAAACTGGGCAGGTTTAACTGATGCGACAAGCCTTATGCAGGTACAAAGAGGTCTTGGAGCTTCAAAAGTTGCAGTACCATCGATTGGTGGAACGATTAATATCATTTCCAAAGCTTCCGAAATGGAAAAGGGTGGTTATGTTTATGCCGGAATCGGTAATGATGCCTATTCAAAAATTGGTTTTGGACTAAATTCCGGATTGACAGAAAATGGATGGGCTTTTAGTATTTCTGGTGCAAAAACCCAGGGAGATGGTTTCGTAGATGGGACTGAATTTCTTTCGTGGTCTTATTATATCAACATTGCTAAAAAAATCAATGATAAACATGAACTTACTCTAACAACCATTGGGGCAAAACAAAGACATGGACAAAGAGAGGAACAAAGCTCATTGGCTACTTATGAAACTGAAGCCAGTGGAATCCGCTACAACCCGGATTGGGGGTATAAAAATGGTCAGGTTACACATATTGAGGACAATTTCTATTATAAGCCTCAGACTAGTTTAAATCATTATTGGAATATTAATTCAACTACCTACTTGTCTACTGCGCTTTACATGTCCACCGGAACTGGTGGTGGCGGTGGAACTTCAGGAGATAATAAATTCAATAATCCCGATTATCGTCTTGACGGAGTCGTTGACCTGGATCGAATTGTAAGAGAAAATCAGGCAGTGAAGGATTTTGGTTCGGAATCAATTCTCAGGGCTTCCCGAAATGACCATCAATGGTTTGGTTTACTTTCTTCTTTTACCAAAGAGTTGGGAAACTTTTCACTTTTAGCTGGTCTTGACCTAAGATATTATAAAGGGGAACACTTCAGAGAAGTCACTGATTTGTTAGGTGGGAATTATTATTTAGATGACAATAATGTAAACAATCCTGTTAATGCAGCAAAAATTGGGGACAAGTTCGATTACCATAATGATGGAATTGTTAACTGGGCTGGTGGATTTTTGCAACTTGAATATAATCAAGACCAACTTGCGGCTTTCATTACACTCAATGCTTCGAATACAGGTTATGATAGAGTTGATTATTTTAATAATTACGATTCAGATATAGACAATATGAAAAACTTAGATGAAGACGGAATGCCAGCTCCCCTAGCCAACCAGAAAGTAGGAACTTATAACTTTTTTGGATATGGTGCTAAAGGTGGAGCCAACTACAATCTTTCCGGCGCTCATAACCTTTTTGCCAACATTGGATATTTTGAAAAAGCACCAGGTTTTGATGCCGTTTTTCCTAATTTTGTAAATGAGGATCCTAACACTAATGCAGAAAACCAGAAAATATTAAGCTTTGAGCTTGGTTATGGTTTGAGAACAAGAAACTTTACTGCAAATATAAATCTATACCGCACAGAATGGAAAGACAGAACGTATACAGACTTCTTTACCGGCGAAAATGAAGAAGAATTAGTAGCTAATATTTTAGGAGTTGATGCTTTGCACCAAGGAATTGAAATTGATATGGTTTGGAGAGCAAGCCGTAAATTGACTTTAACCGGTATGGCATCTTTCGGCGACTGGACATGGCAAAATGATATTGAGAACCTAGGCATTTTTGATGGAAACGTAAAAGTTGATAGTGTAAATGCATTCATTGCCGGTCTTCATGTTGGAGATGCCGCTCAAACTACCGTAGCTGTAGGCCTCTCTTATAAGTTAATGCCTGATCTGAGAGTCTCGATCGACTATAATTATTATGACAGGCTTTTTGCTAATTATGACCCAATCGATCGCAGTGATGAGTTAGATCGTGGCGCTGAAGCATGGCAGATTCCGGCATTTGGTACGTTTGACTTGAATATTGCTTATGACTTCAGGATTGGGGGATTAAATACATCATTATATGGCAATGTTTATAATCTCTTCGATGAGAAATATGTTATGGATGCTCAGGATGGATCCGGACACGATGCTGCTTCTGCCAGAGTTTATTATGGCTACGGAGTTACCTGGAATTTGGGAGCTAAAATTAGATTTTAAATTAAAAAACAATTTTAAATTATGAAATATTTAAATATTTTTTCAATCATTTTTGTCGTATTATTTTTACATGCCTGCAACCAGATGGAGGATGATATAAACGTTTTGGATATACCAACCACTGTAGCTGCAGATATTGACTTTACACTTACTGATGATGACTACGATTTTGTAGATAAGATTTATGGTAGCTTTGATAGTGAAGATGAAGCTAAGGAGCTCATTCCGGATATCTTGACAGAAAATTACCCTCAGTTTGGCAGTGGGTCTTCCGCTTTGGTAAATTATGACCTTTATGACCCCATCCGGCTCAATCAAGAGCTTGATATTGAGCTAACAGCTCAGGACTATGACGATTTGGGGCAAACTTTTGGTACATTAAGTAGCGAAGGAGATATCATCGAAGCAGTTGAATTTAAACACCCTGATCAAGAAGCGAATGATGTTGTTACTTTAACTTATGAATGGTACTGCGGCGGTTGCCCCGACGAAGGTACACAAACAAGTAAAGTAACCTATTACGAAAACATATGGTATGTAGCCTATGTACCTACGGCTGAAGATTATACTTTTATGGGGCAAAGCTATCCTAATTTTGACAGTAGAACCACAGCCCGGAATAATATAGCCAAAATACTTGGCGTAAAATACTTGTTTGATGATGCAGGTACGATCAGAACTTCTGTTTTTGCTTATTATAATGGAAGTGGTGTGGAGGATTTTATGGCAGTATTTCAATTTGACGGAGAAGCATGGCAACCTTTCCAGGATGTAGTGCAACGATCACTTCAATTGGGACATGATGGTAAAACTTGGGTTCCGGACAATACCATAAAGTATTTCCTTACTGCAGAAGATTATGATGCTATAGTTGTGGCTACTGCAACCTCAAATCCCGCAGGCTCTTCCAATTTGGCTACTTACGGAAACTTTAATCTTTCTAATTGGGACGATGATCAAATAATGGATGCTATCGGAAATAGATTGCTCGAAATCTTTCCTCAAGTAGAAGGACAGAAATACCTGGTATCTTATGATACCTATCCTGAAGGAGGCAAAACCATGCATCTAATCCTTCAAAGCGGTGCCTATGAGAAAGTTAAATAAAATAATTAATTCTTAAAGTAATAGAAAGCCATTCTGGAAAATTCAGAGTGGCTTTTTCTTTTTCAACTTTGTGCATTTCCGCTAATTTTTTACAAAATCCTGTTTAAATTTCAAATAACCATATTATCAATTATTTTTGTGCTTACAGTCAATTTATTTCCTATTTAAAAACAAAAGCAAATGAAAAAATTACTTTACACTTTTCTATTTACCGGTATTTTATGTTCAACATTGACCGCTCAGGTTTTTGTAACCGCGCAAGGAGTTAGTTTCACACCAGCTGATATCACTATTAATGTTGGTGAAACGGTTCAATGGGACAATAATGCCGGATTTCATAATGTAAATGGCTCGCTAGCAACTTTTCCTGGAAATCCCGAGGGTTTTTTAAGCGGCGATCCAGCAACAGCACCATGGACTTTTTCTCATACTTTTACAATCGCAGGATCTTATGACTACCAGTGCGATTTACATTTTGGTTCCGGAATGGTGGGGACGATTACCGTTGAGGCTCCGGTTTTAACAAACGCACTGTTAATTGCAGGTGTTTTTGACGCACAACCCGCAGCAGCAGGAGCAAAAGGGATAGAACTTTTTGCCGTTGAAGATGTAGCCGACCTTAGTGTTTTTGGATTGGGATCTGCCAATAATGGAGGTGGAACAGATGGCCAGGAATTTACTTTTCCTGCTGTTTCAGTATCTGCAGGAGATTGTTTTTATGTTACAGACGATTCCACGAAATTTGCAGACTTTTTTGGATTTAACGCCGATTTTGTAGAAGGCTCCGGTTCTGCTACTGCTACGGGAATCAATGGTGATGATGCAGTCGAATTGTTTGAAAATGGAGTTGTCATCGATGTTCTTGGTGACATTAATATGGATGGTTCGGGTGAACCATGGGACCATCTCGATGGTTGGGCTTATCGCAAAAATGCCACAGGACCAGACGGATCTACATTTGTGCTTGCGAATTGGAATTTTAGTGGTGTTGATGGTTTAGACGGTGCAGCGACTAATGCAGAAGCACCTGTGCCTTATCCAAACTGTACCTATTCTTTGGTCCCTCCAATGTTTATTAATGCAAATGACGATTTTGCCGAAGGAGAAATTAATGAGACCATCAATATTGATGTCTTATCCAATGACGATTTACCAAACGGTTATGAAACAATAACAATCGAAAACGATGTTGTTTCTGGAACAACAACAATTGAAGTCGATGGTAGTATCAACTATACTCCCGAAATGGATTTCTGTGGTGACGATAGCTTCACTTATATCGTTTGCGATCTTACCTTATGTGATACAGCAACTGTTTCGATTACCATTAATTGCCCAATAACTTATCCTCAATATACGATCGGTGAGGTTACAATAAATGATGCAAATGGCGTTTCAGATTCAATTAATGTGACTTGTGAGCTTACCGGAATTATTTATGGGGTAAATCAACGACCAAGTGGATTGCAATATACCTTAATTGATAAAAACAATGCTGATGATGGAATTAACTTGTTTAGCTTTAATAATGATTGGAATATAACGCTAACGGAAGGTGATGAGGTGATTGTTCGAGGCGTTATTGACCAGTTCAATGGTTTAACTGAAATCATTCCGGATACTATTTGGAGTGTTTCTTCAGGCAATGCATTGCACGATCCGGCGGTGGTAACTTCACTCTCAGAAGATACAGAATCGAAACTTATTAGATTTGAAAACATGACATTTGTTGATGTTGCTACGGATTGGACAGGCTCTGGTTCTGGATTTGATGTCAGAATAACGGACGGGACGAACGAGTTTAATTTGCGGATCGATAACGATGTTGATTTGTACAGCATGCCAGCGCCAACCTTTACCACATTTAATGCAACAGGACTTGGAGGCCAGTTTGATTCGTCCTCGCCTTATGATGAAGGATACCAAATTTTGCCAAGATATATGGAAGATCTTGATGAAGTAGTTAGCGTGGTTGATCCTGAGATTGGAAATTATATTGAATTTTTCCCTAATCCGGTTACAGACGTTTTAAACATTAAGAGTGATATAAATATCGACGTGATTCAAATTTCAAATGTTTTAGGCCAGAAAGTGATGACTTTAATAAAGCCGGAAAGCTCTGAAGAGTTGAATGTAAGTGACTTGTCTCCAGGTATTTATGTGATCACTTTTGTAAATCAAGATCGAATTTGGTCTTCAGAATTTGTGAAACAATAGTTTGAATTTGAAAAAAGTTTTTGATTTACAAAAGCTTTAAAAATTAAGAATATCAATGTCCTGAAAGTGTTTACTTTTGGGACATTGTTTTATACCGAAAATTATGAAAGCCAAAATTGGAATTGCACTGAGTGGGGGAGGAGCAAGAGGAATTGCTCACATTGGCGTTTTAAAAGCCCTTGAAGAAAACAGTATTTTTCCTGATGTGATTTCTGGGGCAAGTGCCGGATCGATTGTTGGCAGTTTGTATGCGTCAGGCAAAAAGCCATTGGATATTTTAAAGTTTGTTGAAAAAAGCAAAATTTATAAAACGGTCAAATTTGGAATGCCATTGAAGGGCTTGACCGATCTTTCTTACCTTTCCGAGTTGTTATCCGAAAATATAAAAGATGATCGTTTTGAGTCGCTTTCCAAACAACTTTTTATTGCGGTTTCAAATCTGAATAGTGGCGAAGTAGAAATTATTAGCAAGGGCAAACTCTTTGATGTTGTGGCTGCATCTTCTTCAATCCCTTTGGTCTTTAAGCCGGTTCTGGTCAATGGACAGTACTATGTTGATGGAGGCTTGATGAATAATTTACCGGCAGAATGTATTCGCGAAAGGGTAGAATGTTTGATTGGTGTAAATGTAATGCCAATTATTAAAAATGAAAAAGACGATTTTCAAAACATGCTCCGTATTGGAGGCAGAATGTTTGAAATGTCAATCTGGACGAACACAAAACCGAGTTTAGAAATTTGCGATATCGTGATTGAACCAAAAGGTTTAGCTGATTATAATATTTTCAGTTTTAATAAATTTAATGAACTGTATGAAATCGGATACAAAGCTACGATGGACACAATGCCACAAATTAAAAGCCAGCTTGCTTAAGTCAAAAAAACGGCTTCTTCTTCAACATCAAGGATGTGGACGTCAATATTTTCGTGAAGAGTAGTCGCAAGTGAAAGTCCTTTATAATCCACTTTGATAGGGAAAGATTTGTGTTGGCGATCTACTAAAACTGCAACTTCGACTTTTTTTGGAAGGATATTTAGCAACGGTTTTATCGCATAAAAAATGGTTCGGCCAGTATTGGCGACATCATCAACAATTATGATGGCCTTATTTTCAAGTTGTTCTAACGGTAAGCCAATGATTACTTCTGTTTTCAGTGGGGCAGCCGGGCTGAGTTGAATACGTGTCAGGATAAATTTAATATCCGATATTTTTTTTAATTGCTTGTGAATCATTTTGGCGAAACCCATACCATTGTTATTTATTCCGGCTAAAATGATCTCTTTTTCACCAAAATTATTTTCCAATATTTGGATGGCAAGACGTTTTATCTTTTGCTTGATTTGTCGCTCGTCAAGAAGTTTTAGGCCCATTAGTATAAAATCAAAAGAATTAAAAAATATTGGCAATGAATGAAAATAGGTACGCATTATTTTTCTAAATGCGGCTTTACATTGTATTTTTAACGAAATCAAAAATAGCTAAAAACCTGATCCTTGCCTTATGATTCAACAAATAATTTTTTCGGTAGTCACTATCTCAGCAATGGCCTATGGCTTTCGCCAGTTTATGCGGATACGTCGAAATATTCTTCTCGGTAAAGATGAAAAAATCGACGACAATGAAGGGCAACGATGGAAGAATGTTTTTTTGATTGCTTTCGGGCAGAAAAAAATGTTTAAAAGATGGATTCCAGCTATTTTTCATTTTTTCATTTATGCTGCATTTCTATTAACTCAAATCGAATTAATCGAGATATTAATTGACGGATTTTTTGGAATTCATCGGTTCTTTGCTCCGCATTTAGGCTGGTTTTATACTTTTCTGATCAGCTTTGTTGAAATCCTTTCTGTATTGGCATTTGTGGCGACTTTTGTTTTTCTTGCCAGAAGAAACCTTTTAAAAGTACCTCGCTTTCATATGGCTGAAATGACCTGGTGGCCAAAGCTCGATGGTAATTTAATTCTCCTGGGAGAACTAGCTTTGTTGATTGGGATTTTTTCCATGAATGGTGCTGATACTGTTTTACAGCAGATGGATCCACAACATTATCCTGATACCGGAGCTTTGGCGATTAGTGGTTTTGTGGGGCCTGCAATATTTGGTGGCTTGAATGAAGGTCTACTGATAATTATTGAACGCTTTGGTTGGTGGTTGCATATTTTGGTTGTTTTTGCTTTTTTAAACTATTTGCCACACTCCAAGCATTTACATATTCTACTTGCTTTTCCAAATACTTTTTACGCGAAATTGACTCCAAAAGGTGAAATGGAAAATATGCCTGAAGTCATGAATGAAGTAAAATCCATGATGGGTTTGACAGAAGAAAATAACGAAGCAGCAATGGAGGAAGAGCTTCCTGAATTTGGTGCCAACGATATTTTCTCTTTAAGCTGGAAAAATCTTTTGGATGCTTATACTTGTACGGAATGTGGACGTTGTACTTCCGTTTGTCCGGCGAATATCACCGGCAAAAAACTGTCTCCACGAAAGATTATGATGGACATTCGGGACCGAACAGAGGAGATTGGTAAAAATCTTGATACCAACCACCAAAAATTTATCAAAGAAGAATTGCGTAATGAAAGCGTCAAATTGACCAAGGAAAATTATGATGATGGAAAATCGCTTTTTGATTATATCAGCCCGGAAGAATTGCACGCCTGTACCACCTGCAATGCCTGTGTGGAAGCTTGTCCGGTTTTAATTAATCCTTTGGATCCTATTTTAAAAATGCGTCGCTATGAAATATTAACACAGTCTGCCGGACCAGCTGATTGGGTTCCGATGTTTACAAGTATCGAAAATAGCGGATCAGTTTGGCAGGTTCCGGATGAACGAGACAAATGGGCAAAGGATGCTTTAGAAAGTAATTCACAAAATTAAAAAATATAACTATGAAAAATTTAATCATTACACTGATTTGTCTACTCCTTTTTCAATTCCTGGATGCACAAAACTGGCAAAAGATTGCTGCTGGAGCCGAATTTTCGATTGCCCTTCGATCTGATGGAACGCTTTGGTCATGGGGCTTTAACGGAAATGGACAGCTGGGAATTGATTCTGACACGACTTCAATAGAATCTCCACAGCAAGTTAAAGGAGGAGATCAATGGCTTGATGTCCAAACAGGAGCTTTCCATTGTTTGGCGATAAAGACAGATGGAACATTGTGGTCATGGGGATTAAACGGAAACGGTCAACTTGGAATAGGTAACATGGCTCAACAAAATGCACCTGTCCAGATAGGTGCCGATAGTGATTGGTCTTACATCGAAGCAGGTCAGGCACATTCTTTTGCGATGAAAGAAGACGGAACACTTTGGGGCTGGGGTTTTAATTCCTTTGGTCAAATAGGTAATAATTCGACAGTTGAGGTAAGTTCACCTGTCCAAATCGGTGCCGATGAAGATTGGTGGTTGATTAAAGCTGGCGGTGCTCATACAATAGCCCTGAAAACAGATAGCACATTATGGGCTTGGGGAGCCAATTTTAATGGTCAACTTGGGGCAGGGAATACAGACAATTACATGATTCCAACGAATATTGATAATAGCAGTTGGATTGATATTGATACAGGGTTTGAGTTTTCTTTGGGAATCAAAGCAGACGGCTCCTTATGGTCATGGGGTTTTAATGGAAATGGACAGCTTGGAAATGGTTCAACTACAGAAATACATATTCCCCAACAAATTGCAGCTGCAATTAACTTTTCTTCGGTTTCTGCAGGATCAGCTTTTGGACTTGCAATCAGCGAAAGTAACGAATTATGGAGCTGGGGCGCTAATTTGGCTGGCGAACTTGGCCTGGGTAATACGGTTCAACAAAATAATCCTGTCAAGTCTGGAACAGATGATGACTGGCAATCAATTTCAGCAGCTGAAGGAGGAGCGACTTCAGTTGTTTTTGGATTCCACACCATGGGGATTAGAAGTTCTGAGGAAGATATTTGTATGACAGGCGCTAATTATATTGGTCAATTGGGAAATGGTACTTCGGCCAGTGAGACAACCTTTTCTTGTAATATTGGAGGGGGATTGGTTGATGCATCATTATTAAGTTTTGAAACGGAAAAGATTCAATTTTACCCAAATCCGGTTAATGGAAACCAATTCACGATCATTCAAAATACAGAGAAATCAGTACTTACTTTATCCGATCTTTCGGGTAAAATCTGGTTGTCTAAAAAACTTACAGCCAGAAAACAACTTGTGGAAAGTTTCGATTTACCAGCAGGTATTTATGTAATTACTATCCAAGGCGATGATGGGATGTTTTCTGATAAATTGATTAAGTTTTAAATGTAAAATATTCTAAAAATTAAAAAAAGAATGGGCAAAATATTAAATGCAATTTTAATGATTTTATTCCTCTTTTTCGCAAGAGGTTTAAATAGTCAGGATACTTTTTCTATTGTTGCCGTTGATACCGAAACCGGTGAAATTGGTTCTGCCGGTGCTTCTTGTGTTGATAATGCCGATCAATTTGGCGGAGTGATTTTGATAAGCGGAATTATTCCCGGACGTGGTGCAATCAATGGTCAAGCTACGGTTTGTATTCCTCATGTCAATTTAAATAATGCGCTCGACCAAATGGAATTGGGCTTGTCGCCTGATGAAATTCTCGATTGGCTTTATGATAATGATGCTTGTCAGTTTGGTGATAATGAACAACGTCAATACGGAATTGTTGACCTCGATTCGATGGGTAACCCGAGAAGCGCAGCTTTTACAGGTTCAACAACTTTGTCCTACGCCGGCCATCGGGTAGGGGCCAATTATGCGATCCAGGGAAATATTTTATTAGGGCATGAGATACTCGATTCCATGGAATATAATTTTTTAAATACACCAGGACCACTTGCTAAAAGATTGATGGCAGCGCTCCAGGGAGCGAATGTTCCTGGTGCTGATTCTCGATGCCTTGACGAAGGGACGAGCTCAAAATCTGCTTTTTTGCGGGTTTTTAAACCGGAAGATGACCCTAATGATCCCTATTTAGAAATCAATGTACAATTGACTCCGGATGGGGTCGAGCCAATAGATTCCCTTCAGGTTACTTTTGATGAATGGTGTGAATTAACGGCAACTTATAATGCAGCTTCAATTCAAACGAAGGTTTATCCCAATCCATCAAGTGAAAGCTTTTTTATAGAAACCAATGATTTTCAAAATCTGTCTATGAAGCTTTTTAGCTTGGATGGAAAAGTTTTATTAGAAGAAAAACTTTATTCTGTTAAAACTGAAATTCAACATTCGAAATTAAGTGCGAACGGAATGGTGATTTACCAGATTTTGGACGAAGCCGGAAACATACTTCAAACCGGGAAACTTTTTTTAAAATAAACAAAACAGCTTAAATGTCGATAAAACTGAAAATACCAACAATGGCTGAAATGGCCTCAGAAGGCAAAGAACCAGAGATTCTATTTTGGGTAGGCTGCGCCGGAGGCTATGATGCACGAGCGCAGAAAGTAACGGTAGCTTTTGCAAAAATTTTAAACGGAGCAGGAATTGATTTTGCAATCCTCGGAAATGAAGAAAGTTGTACAGGCGATCCTGCGAGAAGGGCCGGAAATGAGTTTGTTTTTCAGATGGCAGCTTTGCAAAATATTGAAACGCTCAAAATGTACAAGGTTAAAAAGATTGTCACTGCCTGCCCTCATTGCTTTAATGTTTTAAAAAATGAATACCCTGCGTTGGGAGGAAATTATGAAGTAATTCATCACACTCAATTTCTCCAAGGGTTATTGGATGATGGAAAAATAACAGTTGAAGGCGGTGTGTTTGAAGGTAAAAAAATCACCTACCACGATAGCTGTTATCTTGGGCGAGCTAATGGAATTTATAGTGCTCCACGTGCCATTTTAGCGAGTCTTGATAATCAATTGATGGAAATGAAACGCTGTAAAACGAATGGCTTATGCTGCGGAGCAGGTGGCGCTCAAATGTTTAAAGAAGACGAACCTGGTAGTGAACGAATCAACATCGAAAGAACCGAAGAGGCGCTGAACACAAAAGCTGAGATAATTGCCGTAAATTGTCCATTCTGCCTGACGATGATGCAAGATGGGGTCAAAGCAAAAGATAAACAAGACAATGTCATGGTTTTGGATCTTGCAGAACTTATTGTGAACAACAAAGGGTGGTGAGGGGTTTAAGAAGTTAGAAGTTAGAAGTTAGAAGTTAGAAGTTAGAAGTTAGAAGTTAGAAGTTAGAAGTTGGAAGTTGGAAGTTCATAGTTTGAGGTTTTTGGTTCAAATTTTTTTAACAATTAACAATTAACCCATAACCAAATATTTTTTTTAAAATAAAATATCCGAAATTAATGACTCAATACGATTTACTGCCTAACGAAACACGAGTTTGGATTTATCAAGCAAATCGCTCATTCAGTGCCTCTGAGGTAGAGCAGCTTCGTCCGGTTATCAGTCGATTTGCAACTCAATGGGTTAGCCATAACCAACAGCTCAGAGCATTTGGAGATATTTTTTACAATCAATTTATCGTATTAATGGTTGATGAAAGTCAGGCAGGGGCAAGTGGTTGTTCAATTGACAAATCTGTTTATTTTATCAAGGAACTCGAAAATACCCTTCAAATTGATTTGTTTGATCGATTGAGTTTTACTTATAAGGATGGAAATGAAGTCAAGATCGCTCAGCGCGATGATTTTGCCAGACTGTTTAATGAAGGGAAAATAAATGATGAAACTTTGGTTTTTGATAACCTAGTTAAAACTAAAAAGGAATTTGATGAAACCTGGTTGAAACCATTAAAAGAAAGCTGGCATAAAAGGATGGTCTGAATTAAGAAGTATTTTATAGAAAAATTTAAACAAATTGATTTTCTGCTTGTATTTTGATTGAATGGCGAAGCTGAATGGAATTTTAAATTTAAATAATCATCATTCAGCAAGGCAAATATTTTTCATCAATCCATAATTATGTTTGGAAAAGTAAAGCATTGGCTGGGAATTGAGGGAGTGAAACTCAAATTGTTGGTACCTGAAGAAATTCAGAAATCCGATGACGTTTTGGTTGGAAAAATCCAATTCCAATCTATGAATAAGCAAACAATCACTGTTATTTCCGTGAAATTGATTGAAAAATATAGCAGGGGCAATAAAAATGAAAAATTAGTTGACGAATATTTGCTTGGCGAAATTCTCCTTGAAGAACAAATTGAAGTCCCGAAGGGGGAACTGGTCGAAATAGATTTTACACTTCCTTTTGAAGTTTCAGCATCTGAAATGGATGAAATGGAAAATAAAAACATTTTTATGAAACGGCTCATCAAAACCGCAAAATGGTTTAACAGTGTCAAGTCAGAATATAATATTCTGGCCGAAGCCAAAGTCAAAGGGGTAGCACTTCATCCGTTTGATAAAAAGTCAATTCAGATAAAATAGTATTTTTTGTTAACGATAAAGATTACTGGATTTCTCCTTTGTCAGCATCCTTTTTTTCTTCAAACCCCTGGATGATTTCAGCATCACTTTTGTAAAGATTTTGAAGCATAAATTTAGCAGATTCCGCAAATTCGTCATTTGGATATTTTTCCAGGAAAGCTTCGTAAATTAGTTTGGCGTCTTCTTTTTTACCCATGTTGTCGTCGATGGTGAATGCCTTTAAAAACATAGCTTGCGGTGCTTTTTTGTAAGCTGGAAAATCTTTGATTATTTGATCGTAAATACCGAGAGCAGTTTGATAATCGCGAATATTTCTGGATGTTTCAGCAGCTTTCAAAAGTAAAACAGGAGCCAAAGTATCTGCTGGAAATTTACTTGCATATTCTGCACAAGCTTCGATGTATTGTTTTGCCATCACATCGTCAATTCTTTTTGTAGAATCGTTATAAACCTTGTGAGACATATCATCAATCTTTGTTGCAAGCTCTTTCTGTGGGTTTCCACAAGAAAGAATAAAAGCACAAATAGCCAATAATAATATCTTTGTTTCCATGAATTTTAATTTAAGTTGAATACTTTTGATTTTAAAAGTATCAAAAATACTGCTCTTTTTATTTATTCACAACAATTGATTTCAATGTACCGCATTTTACTTTTCTATTGCCTCTGTACAGCTATTGTTTCATGTAATAATAAGATTAACAAAGAATTCATTCTTTCAGCAATAAATGAATCTTCGGAAATGGACGAAGAGAATAGCTGTTGCAACGATAAATTATCCTACATTCCTGATTTGGAACACATCGATCACACCCCAATAAAATACCTGCGGTTAAACTTCCATATCATGTGTAAAGCTGATGGGACCGCAAATTTTAATAAAAAGACAGCACGTGTTTTTATTGGTCAGGTGATGAAAGCTGCCAACGATAAATTGGGCAGAAATAAAAAAATGAATTTGCCTCCGGGAAATAATACTCCGATTGTTCCAATGCGATATCAATATGTGCTTTCTCCTGCCACTAATGATCCAGCGGACGATGGCATTTATTATCATTATGATGACGATTTGTATTATATGGTTGGTAAAGGAAAAAATAAAAACAACTATAGCAATGATGTTTATGAAAAGTATGGTATTCAAAAGGATACGGTTTTAAATGTTTTTGTGATGAGTAATCATACAGATAGTTTGAAATCTCCAACTTATGTGGCTAATGATAAAGGAATTGGCTTCGGGAGTTGGCTGAAAGTCGTTAGTTGGTACGATAACACCAGAGATACCATTTGGGAAAATGGAACCCCAAAAACAAATTTCACCAAATGGGATGCAGTAAAACTATTGAATCATGAAATTGGCCACTGCCTTGGATTGCGACATAGTTGGAGAGGAAATGATGGTTGCGATGATACACCTGAACACCCAAATTGTTGGAACAAAGCAAAAACGTCTCCATGCGATACCATGTGGAGTAACAATTTTATGGATTACAACGCCCATTCAAGTTCCTGGTCTCCATGCCAGATTGGGACAATCCATTATAACTTTTCTAATATAAAGAAAAAGACTCGCAATTTATTAGATCCAAGATGGTGCAATTTGGATGAAAGTAAAACGATAATTATAAAAGATAGCGTAGAATGGCGAAGTGCAAAAGATTTGGAAAGTCATATTGTAATTCATGATGGAGGAAATTTGACCATAAGATGCGCCGTTTCATTGCCAAAGGATGCTAAAATCATCATTCATCCAAAAGGTAAATTAGTGTTAGATGGAGCCACTCTTGAAAACGACTGTGGAGATAAATGGCTGGGAGTGGAGCAATGGTCCGATAATTTTTCAAAAGGAGCATTTGTGTTAAGAAACGGATCTGTTATTAAAGATGTCCAACACGAGGTTTTGATAAAATAGTCTGGAAATGTTATAAAAAGAAGAGGCCGCTTAAATTTTTAAGCGGCCTCTTCTTGTATGATTTTGATTGATTTATTTTTTTAAAACTTTCAGCACTTTATTATTAGCATCATTATCATCTGAAATATAAATAAAATAAAGGCCTGTGGCTAAATCTTTCATATTTATTTCAATGGAAGTTTCTGACGGATCCATTTCATAAACTTTCAATAATTGGCCCATAGCATTGAACAGGCTAAAGTTAGTTTTTACCAGTCTGGTCTGAGAGGTTTCTACGTTAAGCAGATTGGAAACAGGATTTGGATATAACATAAACAATTGATCTCCACTTACAAAAAACACTTCAACAGAATTAGAATAAATAGAAGTATTACTGATCAATTCAAGTCTTTTAATTCTATAAATATTTCTTCCATTTTTCGGTTTAGTATCCATGAAATGATAATTGTTGGAAGAAATATTATTAGCGTTTCCTCGAACCATTGAAATTTCTTCGAAATTAACTTCATCAACAGATCGCTCAATATAATAGTTGAACAATTCATTTTCAGGTCCGGTAGTCCATAGGATCATAACCTCTTCTGCTGCGATAATATCAGCTGTAATATCAGTTTCGAAAGAATTGATACCGTCTTCAATACAAAATTCATGATCAGCCGGTAGCACAGTGATCGTAACATAATTTGCAGATTCAATTATAAAAGTATTACAACCTTCTCTTCTAATACATCTAATATAAAAAGTGGTTGTATACAGAATCCCCGGATTGTAATTTTCAGTATTTGAATTAGGAATTTCCATCCATGAAGGATTAGGAAATGAACCGCCTGACGTAGATTGTAACCATAAATATTCAGGTGTTCCAGAGCCACCTGATGGAGGAATGACAGTGCCGAGTGTTTCAGCTTCTTCTCCGGCGCAGATTACCTGGTCCAAGCCAATAGTTCCACCATAAGTAAAATCATCGCAAGCATCAAATATTCCTGCATCAAAAGAAAGGTCATCAGGCATTCCCTGAGTTACTACAAAACTTTCCGTATTGCCGGTCAAAGGATCAGCATTACTATCTTTTTCATCATCCGATCCCTGGTACTGGGGAGAATAGTTATATTCTTCGGTGTTAATCCCAAATCTAATAATATGCAATCCTGGATCAACACATTCAAATAAATAATAACCATCACTTCCGGTAAATTCCGAATCTTCTAAAATATCGTCGCTGGTTAAAATAATCCCATCTGGGCCTGCTGAAAAAAGCGCGACATAAACATTGGAAACGCCACCTTCAAGCGGATCTTGGATTCCGTCTTCATTATGATCCCGGAACACAAAATCTCCAATACTTATACCATCGACACCATTTACAACAGTTGAACTATCGGCAGAACATCCATTTGAATCAGTAACGGTAACGGAATAAGTACCGAAATACAAGTTGATAGCATCTTCTGTAGTTTGCATATCAGGGTCATTCCATTGGTAAGTATAAGGAGGAACCCCTGTCATTGCGCTAACGTGGGCAATTCCATTCGGCCCACAATCTGCATCTTGAGTAGTTGAAACCATGATCCACAAGCCTTCGTCTGATAATTCAACGTCAACGCTACCTTCTGCTGTTTCTCCTTGTGAATCAGTAACCGTAACGGTATAAGTTCCCATCGTTAAACCATAAGCAACGTCCGTTGTATCACCAGAACTCCAAGAATAGGAATAGGCGGGAATTCCTCCTGCTACAACAACGCTGGCAGATCCATCACTACTGCTCTGACAGGTTTCAGAAGTTGAACTTAAGAACAGTTCAATGGATGTCGTTTGGATTTTTGCAAACAATGAAAAATTGCTAAAGAACATTGTTAACAGGAAAAAGAAGCAAAATAAATTCGCAAATTTATTTTGTGGTGTCAATTTTCTAAAAATTGTAAAATTCGAATGCTTCATGAAACTTTACATTTAAGATTAAAAACCAGTTTGTGTTTCAAAGTGATAATAGTAACCACAACTACATTGATTCAAAACCAATTTGGTTTATGAAAATATTATCGGCTGACTGTTAATACTTTGCTAGTGTGGAGTTTTGCGGGTACAAATGCTAAAATGCTCTTGATGAAATGCTTGGGTGTTGAAAATGTTTGTCTAATATTATTTTAACGTTTAACTCCTTATTATAAAGGTACAAATAAAATAATATTTTCACAATATTACTTTATTTACATCATCAAGTTACATCCTTGTAAAAATAAATAGCAAAATGATATTTTTTAAAAGATGAAAATCATCCTTGACTTTTAACCATTTGCCAGACAACAAAATTAAATAAAAGAATGGTCAGTATCAAATCGCATATTATAATTTATTTCTAATTTTAAAAATAATATTTTTAAAAAATTGGTTGTCAGTGACTTGTGTTTTGTATGACTGAGTACTTTGTATCTAAATTAACGTTTTATCAAAAGGATAAGCTTTTGTATTTTAAATAAGATTTGATTCCTTTTTTAACTCAAGGTGAATCGTTAGAACCTGCTCTATCAATCCTTGCTTTCCGTCATTGTAAATTACAAAATCTGATTGAGCTACTTTTTCTTCATCAGGTAACTGGTTTTCTATTCTGGCTAATATTGCTTCTCGGGTAGTTTTGTCTCGTTCTAAAATCCGCGTTATTCTAATTTCAAGAGGCGCTATTACTGTAATTATTTTGTCCAATTTTTTATAGCTCCCGCTTTCAAATAAAAGTGCAGCTTCCTTAAGGGTGTAGGGTGCATTTTTTTGACTTTTGTGCCATATTTCACCATCTGATTTTACTGCTGGGTGAACTGCTTCATTCAACATTTTAAGTTTTTCTGGTGCCTTGAAAGCAATATTCGAAATATATTTTCTGTTTAAATCACCATTCTTTTGATAAGCGTTTGAACCGAAAATTGCTATTATTTTAAGACGAAGTTCAGGTTTGTTTATCATCAGGTATTTAGCCTTGTCATCGGCATAATAAACGGGTATTCCCAAGGTTTCGAAAATCTTGCAAACCGTCGTTTTTCCACTCCCCATCCCTCCTGTAATTCCAACTTTGAGCATGTCAGTATATTTTTGTAAGCAAAATTACACCTGTGAACATTAAATTATAAAATTCTTCCATCTATATTAAGTTTTTATTAATTTGTGGCAAAGAATATTTTCTTTGCGTTCTAAAAATTAGCTGATTTGATCAATAATATTCTACAAAAGATACTCGTATTGTGTTTTATATTTGGGCATTGTATTTCAACAAATGCACAGGATATTCATTTTTCCCAGTTTTATTTTTCACCGATGAATATCAACCCTGCATTGACAGGTGTTTTTCCCCAAGATATACGTTTCAGTGGAATTTACAGAAAACAATGGGAATCTGTTCCTGTCCCTTACATGACTTTTTCAGGAGCTTATGATACAAAGATATTCCACAGAATCGTCCCAAGTGGATTTTTTGGAGCGGGTGTCGTTTTTAACTATGACAAGCAGGGATACGGGAGCCTGGGTGGGCCAGAGTTGAAATTGACCCAACTCACTTTGAGCGGATCATACTCCCAACAATTAAATGATAATAATTTTTTAACGCTAGGTGTACAAATTGGAACGATTAATCGTGCTTTTGGCGTTGAAGGTTTGCAATTTGAAAATCAATATAACGGGGACCTTTTTGACCCGGACTTGCCGACCAGGGAAGATTTTGATAAAACCAGCATTACTTTTTTGGATTATTCGACAGGCCTTAATTGGCACCTCCAAACGGATGACGGACTCAACTTAAATACAGGTGTTGGGATATTTCACCTTTCACAGCCCAATCAGAGTTTTTATAATCAATCAGATTCGAAATTGCCAATGAGGTTTTCTGTTAATTTGAACGGAAAAGCACCATTGAATAATCTTTTGAATATTCATTTTGCAGTTTTGTATCAAAATCAAGGTGGTCACTATGAAGTGGTTAGTGGAGCTGCTGTCGAATATATGGTAAATGTTGAAAGAGGAAAAGAACTGTCTGTGCAATTAGGTACAAATTATAGATATGCGGGCGAAAGCGATGCGATTATTCCTACAATTGGAGTTAATTATTTGTCATGGCAGTTAGGGATTAGCTACGATATCAATATTTCTCAGTTTAAAAAAGCAACTAATGGTCGTGGAGGCCCTGAGATTGCTTTGGTCTATACCATCACAAAAGTAAAACCGCCAAAATCTTTTAAAGCCTGCCCAATATTTTAAACCATACAGAATACAAACCCCCTTTTGATGAAATATCCAGTGCTATTTGTTTTGATGATGTTGGTTGGAACTCCCTTTTCAATCGCTCAGTCTGCCAAAGCTTTTGAAAAAGCCGGTGATAAAGCTTTTTCCCAGAAAGATTACGGAGCAGCACTCGAATATTATAGCAATGCAATGGAGTTTAATAATAAAAAGATCAGCCTTTCTTACAAATATGCTGAGGTTGCGCGTCATTTTCACGCTTATGATTTTGCGGTTAATTATTATTCCAAAGTGCTAAACCATGAAAATGCGGCTGATTTTCCACTAACAAATTATTGGTTGGGAATGGTTAAAAAAAGTATGGGAGAATATGCTGCAGCAAAAGAATATTTCAAGGATTTTTTAAGCCAGAAAAATAACGGTCAAGGAGAATATAGTGAATCTGCCAAAGCAGAAATTATAAGCTGTGATTGGGCTTTGGAAGTCATCAGCAATCAAGCCGAAGATATCATCATTCAACAATTAAACAAAAGGGTAAATACGCCATTTTCTGAATTCGGGCCTTTATTGAAAGGGGACACATTATACTATTCTTCCTTAAGATTTGATGCCTCTGACGATGAGCATGTCCCTCCAAGAAAAATTTCCAATGTTTTGACATCAGTGAGAGGGTCTAAAGGACGAACAATGAAGCGAGGGTTTAATGACAAAGTAAAGCATACCGCGCACACTACTTTTAGCAAAGATGGCAAACGCATTTATTATACATTATGTGAGAATAAAGCGAATGCTGAAATTCGTTGTCAGTTATATTATCGGGAAAAAGACAGCCGAAAGCGATGGGGGAAAATGGCAGAAAAATTGCCAGAAGATATCAATCTTCCGGAATACACTTCAACGCACCCCAACATTGGAATTGATAAAAAAAGTGGAAAAGAGATCCTTTATTTCGTTTCTGATCGTCCCGGCGGAAAAGGGGAACTGGATATTTGGTTTTGTTTTGTTTTAGAAAAAGGAAAGTTTTCTGAGGTTAAAAATATGGAATCGATTAACACTTCCGATAATGATATCACCCCATTTTTTCATAATTCGACTCAAACTTTGTTTTTTAGTTCAGAAGGATACACTGGCCTTGGAGGTTATGATATTTTCAAAACGAAGAAAAACGATGACAAATGGACTGATCCGGTACATACAGGCTACCCTTTAAACAGTAGCTATAATGACGTTTATTTCACAATGGATACCGATTCTACTTTGGCTTATATTTCTTCTAACAGATTAGGGTCAATGTATCTTGATGAAACTAATAAATCATGTTGCAATGATATTTATAAAGTCACTTTTAAAACTACGGATTCAATTGATTTGATACCTCCGGTCGATGATAGTTTAACCTTGGTTTTCGAAATCCCTGATCCAGTACCGATCCCTGATCCAACGGAGGAAATACCCCCTTCAACTTTAGAAGACTTTTTGCCGTTGGCGCTGTATTTTGATAATGACGAACCTGATAAAAGAACCCGACGAACGACTACCAAAAAAAGTTATTCCGAAACATTTGTGAATTATTATGATCGAAAACACACTTTTGTTGAGGAGTATTCGAACGGTGTCTCAATGGAAGAAAAACCAGCTGCAGAAAAAAGTGTTAGCAGTTTTTTTGAGAACAAAGTAAAAAGAGGTTTTGATTATCTGGATCTATTTTCTCAAATCCTATTGCAACGTCTGGAGGAAGGAGAAAAAGTAGAAATTTTTGTCAAAGGATTTACGAGCCCAAGAGCCAAAAGTGATTACAACCTCCATTTAGGAAAAAGGAGAATAAGCAGTGTTAAAAACCATTTTAGCACTTATAACAACAGTGTTTTTCAGCCATATCTCCAAAAGGGGCAATTAATTATTTCTGAAAAATCTTTTGGAGAGACCACAGTAGCGGCCGGAGTAAATGACGATCTCGAAAACCAACGACTTTCCATTTATAGCGTTGAAGCTTCAGTGGAGCGAAGAGTTGAAATTGTCGAAATAAAGCGGGAATAAAATCACTTCATTTAACTTACCTTATATATCTGTTTTTTGTATTGCATAATTGCATGTTTTTCAGAGATAAATACTACTGAATTAGGTATATAATTTTGGAATGAATATTGATTCTTTTCAGAAGGAGTATCAATTTTATTAGCATTAAAGCTAACAAAGACAGTCCCCCTCTCAAATTGCGATGACGGAGAATCATCGCTTAATTTATTTAAAAACTGATTCAAGGTAATGATGAAACTTTTACGTCCAGTACTTTTGACATTGTTTTCTTTCTGTGTTTTAAGTAGCCTGCATAGCCAAGTAATTGCTGATTTTACATATAGTGCTACAACTGGTTGCGGCTCTCTTCAAGTATCGTTTTGCGATAATTCCGTTTCTACTACAGGTAATATAGTTTCCTGGGTATGGGATTTGGGAGGTGCCCCTTCAAGCCTTGAATGTCCCGGTAGAGTGTTTGGAATACCGGGAAAATATGACATTTGTTTAACGGTAACAGATAACAATGGAAATTCTGACACAAAGTGCATGAATGACCTCATAAGAGTTTATAATTTACCACAGCCTGATTTTGCTGCAACTCCAATTGAAGGATGTGCTCCAGCTCAGATCTCCTTTACGGATTTATCGACTTCACAAGATGCACCAATTAGCAGTTGGCTTTGGGGTTTGGGAGGTTCTTGTGGAACTATTTTTACTACAAATCCAGATGTTCCGGCGGCAATATGTAATTACGATATTCCGGATGATTATACGATAAGTCTCACGGTGACAGATGGCAACGGATGTGTAAATACAAAAACTAAAACAGATTATTTAATTATTTCTCCTTCTCCGGAAGCCTTGTTTTCTACAATTGATACTTTTGGATGTTCTCCTCCTTATACTGCTACTTTTACGAATAATAGTCCAGTTACGGCTGGTATTGATTTTCAATGGGATTTTGGTCCGGGTAATGGAACCTACAATGGCACAAATCCACCTCCTGTAAGTTTTAATTCAAGTGGATCTAAAACGGTAACTCTAATTGCTACAAGTACAAACTCAAATTGCAGCGATACTTTTTCAATACAAAATGTAGTAGAGGTTGGTTATGATGTAGCTTTTGATTTTACCCCTGCAAGTGGTTGTGAAGACGTGATCGTTTCATTTACGGACCTTTCTTCAGAAGTTGCGGATAGTGTAGTTTGGGATTTTGGGGATGGCAATTTTTCAAGTGAACCCAATCCTGATCATCAATATGCGAATTCAGGTTGTTATTATGTTAAATTAAGAAGAGAAATTGAAGGTTGCTGGTCAGAAAGATTTTCTTCAACTTGTATCAATGTTGAAACACCTCCGGCTCTCACTTATAATAACGATAATAACGTAGGTTGTACTTTACCACATGTTGTAAATTTTGCAGGAACATCTTTTAGCGCAGTTAGCTGGGAATGGGATTTTGGTGATGGTACAAATAGTTCATTGCAAAATCCAACACACGTTTATAACTCTTTTGGAGATTATCCGGTTACTTTAACGGTAACAAATGCTAGCGGTTGTAAAAATTCTGTTACCCTCAATATAATAGAAGTCCAACCAGTTCAAGCTTCTTTGATAGATGATCAAATTGAAGGCTGCGCCCCGATGACCATAACACTAGGCGAAAACTCATCCAGTGTTACAGCAATTGTTTCCTGGTCTTGGCAAATGGTTACTACTTCAAGTACTTACATTTCCTCTTCTCCGTCTCCAACATTTACAGTAAATGATATTGGAGTTTTTGATGTAAGGCTTACAGTTACAAATACGCTAGGATGTACAGATACACATATTTTTCCAGGAGCAGTTAGCGTAGGTTCAATACCAAATTTAGCGTTTTCAGCGACTCCTGTTGAAAGTTGCGTGGAACAGCCGATTACTTTTACAGACCTTTCTGATGCTACGGTAGATTTTTGGTATTGGGATTTTGGAGATGGTAATGATTCAGACCAATCTGATCCGGTTCATTTTTACATGGATACTGGTTATTATGATGTAAACTTAATAGCTTCTCATAATGGATGTGTGAATTCAATTACGTATTCGGATTACATTCATATTACCGCTCCGGTTTCTAAGTATAGTATTATTAAATTTTGTGATGATACTTATCAAAGAAAATTTAAAAACAATGCGATAGGAGCAGATTCGATATTTTGGGATTTTGGTGTTGCTGGCATTGATACTGACACATCAATGCAGGCAAACCCCGAGTTTACTTATCCAGATACGGGATATTATTATGTAACACAAACAGTATTTAATGCTACAACCGGATGTGAACATTCCAAGACATCAGAGATACATATCACAGATCCGGAAGCTAATTTCACGCTCTCGAATAATGAGGGTTGTTTGCCAATGACAATTTCATTAATAGACAACTCTAATTTTGCAAATTCATACACATGGAGTAGCTCTACAGGTGTTATTTCAGATCCATATATTCCTGATCCGACAATATATTTTGACACTCCGGGAATACATTCAGATATTCAATTGATTATAAAAGATGAAAACAATTGCAGAGATACCTTTTTACTCACTGATCAAATATTTGTAAATGAAATAACGCCATCAATTCAAGCTGATCCGGCATCAGGATGCCCTACCTTAGATGTTTCTTTTAATGATGCTTCTTCAAATCTTTATACAAATAATATCTCCTGGGATTGGACTTTTGGAAATAACCTTGGTACCTCAAATATGGAAAATCCAAGTTTTTCATTTGTTGATGTAGGAAATTATGATGTCGAGCTAACTGTTACGGATGATTGGGGGTGTACAGCTTCTGCGACATTTAATGATGCTGTGCAAGTTAGTTCAGCAACTGCTTTTTTCGATGTTGATAATATAGGATGTACTTCAGCAGGAATCTCTTTTAATAACTTTTCAGATGGAGAGAATTTAACCTATTCCTGGGATTTTGGAGATGGATCTCCTTTGTCTACCGAAGAATCACCATCACATTATTATTTGAGTGAAGGAACATTTACTGTTTGTTTGACAATAATGGATCAATATTCTTGTGAAAGCACGATGTGTTTGGATAATTATGTTGAGATTACAGATCCGGCAGCATCTTTTACTGTAGATAATAATTTTGCTTCTTGTCCACCGCTTACCGTTAATTTTGAAAATCTTTCGATAAATGCAACGGACTATTTGTGGGATTTTGGAGATGGAAGCGGTTTATCGAATTTACCTAATCCAACACACGTTTATACCTTGCCAGGTTCTTTTGAAGTAACATTGATTGCTTCAAATTCGCCAAATTGTCATGATACTTTAACCTTTGACGACCTTGTTGTTTTAGATGGACCGGAAGGAGCGTTTTCCTATTCTATTGATTCAACGTGTGCACCAGCAGAGATTACTTTTATAGCTAGTTCGGTTGCCAACTATCTCTATACCTGGGATTTTGGAAATGGCGATGTAATTGCTAATCCTGGTTATATTTTATCTGATACTTTCACCTATATTTATGATGAGCCAGGAGTTTTTACTCCAACGCTTAAGTTTAGAAAATAGTACAGGATGTTTCCGAACTTTACCAGAAGTAGGATCAATTTATGTTTCAACGCTATATAGTGAATTCTTAGCATCTGATACTTTACTTTGTGATGATAATGTTCCAATTACTTTTTATAATTTCAGTAATACCGGTTGATAATTTCACCTCAATGTAGATTGGATTTTTCAAGGTGGAAATCCCACAAATAGTAGTGGATTTTGAAGAAGTTGTTAGTTTTAATAGCTCAGGAAGTTTTGATGTTACCATGATTGTTAGTAATGGATTTTGTACAGATACTTTATATAAACAAGATTATATAAATATTGGCCCAAAACCAGAAGCTGATTTTCAAATTTCGGTTTTGGAAGGATGTGAACCTTTGCCAATTACTTTTACCGATCAATCAACCATTTCCAGTGGAATTATTGATGGATGGGATTGGGATTTTGCGGATGGAAATGGCTCAAATCAATCTAACCCAACCTATACTTTTTCAAGTGGTATGAATACACCGGTTACTTTGATCGTAAGTTCCCAGGAAGGTTGCTTGGATACTTTAACACAAACAGTTGATATATTTGAAGCTAGTGATGTAAACTTATCTGAAAACCAGGTCATTTGCCAGGGAGAGCAAGCATTTCTTCAGGCTCAAATTATGGGGGATACCGTTGGAGCAACATATTCATGGTCTCCATCAACAGGGTTAAGTTGTACTGATTGTTTGAACCCAATTGCAACACCAATAGATACTACTATTTATACATTTAGTTTGACAAATGCAGGTGGTTGTGTAACAAATAGTGACGTTACTGTCATTGTAAGACCTTTTGCGATTCCTGTCGTCCAAATAACTCCTGACACAACTATTTGCGCTAACGGTGTAATTCAATTATTCGCAGGTGGAGGAAACAATGTTTTTAGTTATAATTGGGATAGTTCACAGCCTGGCTTAAGTTGTTATGAGTCATGTTTTAATCCAATTGCAACGCCTTCTGACACAACAACTTATGTCGTGACGGTAACGAATCAATACGGTTGTAGTAATCAAGGTTCGGTCACCATTAGTATTTTGGATGAAACCCAACCTTTTGTTGGGGAGGATAGAACAATATGCGAAGGTGGAAGTGTACAATTGAATACTTCGATGGGAAATAACCCAATTTGGTTAGTTGCTGACGGTTTGAGTTGTACAGTTTGTCCTGATCCTATTGCTTCACCAGACGAAGAAACAACATATTATGTACAGGTTACTACTGATAATGGTTGTGAAATTCAAGATACTTTGGTTGTAAGTATTATGAATTCGGAAGACCTTGACGCCGGTGAAAATATAGAAATTTGTAGAGGAGAAACAATTGAATTAAGCGGATCGGGAGAGGGAGATGTTGTTTGGAGTCCGAATATCAATATGACCAATCCAAATAGTTACAATCCTGAAGTCAGTCCGACTTCCAACACTACCTATTTTATGTCAGTTACAAATGGAGATTGTACATTGAGAGATTCTGTTTTAGTCACGGTTACAGACAAAACAGATATTGAAATTGAAGATATTACCATTTGTGAAGGGGAAGAAGAAGAATTGATCGTTGAAGGAAGAGCAGATACCTACAATTGGTCTCCCTCCTCTGACCTTTCCAATTTGACTATTGGGAACCCAATTGCTTCACCTACAAATACAACAACTTTTACTGTAATTGCTACTTTAGCAACTTGTGAACCAGATACAGAATCTGTTGTAGTAAATGTGATCCCAGCGCCAATAATTTCAATGAATGAGGTGATCAGCTATTTTCCCGGTCAAAACGTAGAACTTGATGTTATGGTTGATGAACAAGGAATATTTGCTTACAACTGGTCACCAAACACGGGCATAAGCTGTATCACTTGTAGTAATCCAGTTGTGTCTCCTCTAGGATCTGAAAGCTATACAGTAATTGTAACGGATATGGAAACAGGATGTAGTTCTGAAAAGAGTGTTCAATTTGAAATGTTGGACGATTGTCCTGAAGATCTTATTTCTGTTCCAAATATTTTTACTCCTAACGAAGATGGAGTTAATGATAAAATTGGAATTTTTCTTTCATCGACCTTAAGTAACGAGATATTTAGTTATCGGATTTTTAATCGTTGGGGTTCTATGGTATTTGAAACTACAGATAGTAATGAAGGCTGGGATGGAACTTTTAACGGACGTGAAATGCCGGAAGGTGTTTATATTTATTTAGTTGAAGCTCCTTGCGAATTGGAAGGAGGAAGAATTGTTAAAAAAGGAGACTTTCTATTGTTGCGTTAAACACATGAATTGTTTTCGGGAAAAAGGCTCATCCGTTTAAAGATGAGCCTTTTTTATTGGTAATTTATCCGTTTGATAAGAACAATAAGTTAAGATCTTTTTCATAACCAACAAATTTGTTTCCGCTCTAAAGAATATGTGACAACTGATAGACTATAAAATGACCTTGAATTCTGTTTAAGTTATTGATATACAGTCTAAAAAAGCATTTTTTTGTTGTTCTGTTTGAAAATGTAACAGTACGTTTTCGGCACTAATTTTGGCATATGCAAAGTGTACAAATTAAGAATCAGCGCAACTTAGAAGCATATGAAAAAGTTAATACCATTTCTTTCATGTTTATTTATTTTGATTACATGGAACAATTCCAATGCACAAGTCACTGCCAATTTTACTTCAAACGTAACTTCAGGGTGTGGATCCGTACAGGTTTCGTTTACAGATCAATCCTCATCCTCCTCAGGGAATATTACGAACTGGTCATGGAATCTTGGAGGCGTAAATTCAAGTAGTCAGAATCCGGGACGGATATTTGGTACACCAGGTAGTTACACTATTTGCTTAACAGTTACTGATACAGGTGGTAATTCAGATACAGAATGCAAGCAGGATTTTATTACGGTTTTCAATTTACCAGCGCCAGAATTTGAAGCCATACCTGCTCAGGGATGTAGTCCTTTAAATGTTGTTTTTGATGACCAATCAATATCAGTTGACGGGGACATTACAGAATGGGTCTGGGGATTAGGTGGATCTGCCGGAGTGGTTATAGATGATGGATCTGCTTCTCAAATTACCAGCACATATACTACACCTGATGATTACACCATCACGCTAACATTAAAGGATGAGAATGGATGTTCAAATACCATTACTAAAAATAATTATATTCAAGTTGCCAATGATCCCGAAGTAATTATTTCGGCAGATCAAACATTTACCTGTTCTTATCCACTGGCTGTTACTTTTAACAATTTGAGTGATACTCAGGATATGGAATTTGTCTGGGATTTTGGAAATAATACAACGTATAATGGGGCAAATCCACCAACAATTGTATATAATCAGCAAGGTTCATATACCGTATCCGTTATTGGGAATAATACTGTTACCGGATGTAGCGATACTTTGATTTTGCCAAATTATATCAATTTGGGATACCAGATTAGTTTTACTTATCTGCCGGAAAATGGTTGTGAAGATTTATTAGTTTCGTTCACCGATACATCGGTTGATCCGGCGGATAGTTTAGTTTGGAACTTTGGAGATGGAACGACCTCTACTGTAAACAATCCAACACATACTTATCCAAACCCCGGTTGTTATTGGGTTAAACTCATCCGATATGTTAACGGGTGTGTTTCACAAAGTACAAATCAAAATTGTATTGACGTTTTTGCTTTGCCGGATGTCGATTATTCAAATAATAAACCACTTGGCTGTTCGCTTCCACATACCGTAAAATTTTCTAGTATTTCATCAGACGCAGTGAGTTGGGAATGGGATTTTGGTGATGGAAATACAAGCAGTGTAAAAAACCCAACACATATTTATAATTCTTTTGGATTTTTTAATGTGTCTTTGACAGTGACTAATGCGAACGGTTGTGTGAGTTCAATAAGCACAGATCAAATTGGGATTCAGGCGTTACAAGCAAGTATTCCATCAGGACAGACACAAGGTTGTACTCCTTTGAATGTCCAACTCAATGATAATTCAAACTCTATCGTACCCATTGTTGACTGGCAATGGGAAGTCTATGACTCCTATTCAACTCCTCCCTCAAGCTATTTTACATTTACTGACCAAAATCCTTCGTTTAATTTAATCGATACCGGTTTATATACTGTATCCCTAATTGTAACTAACGAAATTGGTTGTGTTGACACATCAGTTTTTGATCGGGTGATTGCAGTCGGGATACCACCGGTTGTTGCTTTTGATGCGGATCCAAGGGAGAATTGTGTTGAAACTGAGATTTCATTTATTGACCAGGGAAGTTCATATGCAAATAGTTTTTTGTGGAGTTTTGGAGACGGGGCTTTTTCTGAGTTTCGAAATCCAGTGCATGAATATGATGGTATTGGACTATTTGATGTTACATTGACTGCCTGGCATCATGGGTGTATTAATTTTTTAACACAAACAGAATTTATTCAAATCAATCCTCCAAAAGCCAGATTTGATATAGTTAGAGATTGTGAGACACCTTATCTTATTGAATTGCAAGATGATTCAGAAGGCGCAGATTCGATCCATTGGGATTTTGGAGTTCCAGGAATTGACACCGATGAATCAATTGATTGGAATCCTTCTTATACCTATGCAACCACAGGTACTTACACTGTTACGCAGGAGGTTTTCAATTTTACTTATGATTGTTCAGATGACCAATCTTACACAATTACCATAACGGACCCACTTGCTGATTTTACATTGTCGACTTTGAGTGGTTGTGAACCTTTGACCGTTTCGATTACTGACAATTCTTTATTTGCAGATCAATATTCATGGACAGCGCCTGGTGCGAATATTTCAAATACCCAGGCTGCACAACCAACACTTGTTTACAATAACACTGGTGCATTTACAGATATTCAACTGATAATAACGGATATAAACGGTTGTAAGGATACCCTTTTAAGAACAGATACCATTTATGTAAATGGAATTAATCCTGATTTTAGTTATTCTCCAGATGGTGGTTGCCGCCCACTGACCGTTGATGTAGTTGAAAATTCTACGACTGTTTATGGAAATATAAATGCATGGTCGTGGGATTTTGGTGGTTTAGGAACATCCAATGCTCAAAATCCAACATATGCTTTTGGAGAAATAGGAATTTTCCCTATAACCTTATCGGTTTCTAATGATTGGGGCTGTAATGAAGTTTTCACGGTCAATAACGCCGTAGAAGTTACTTTTCCATATCCTGATTTCGAAGCTGCAAATTACAGCTGTACTGATCGTGCAGTTACTTTTACAAACCGTTCGGCCGGGACCTTGATGAGTTATCTTTGGGATTTTGGAGATGGAAATACATCAACTGAAACATCTCCTTCACATTTGTATACAAACGAAGGAACTTATACGGTTTGTTTAACCGTAACGGATAAATATGGTTGTGACAGTACTTTATGTAAACCAGATTATATATTAATTGCAAATCCAGTTGCTGCCTTTGTTGCTGATACAACTGATGCTACTTGCCCACCATTACTGGTAAATTTTACAAATTCATCTATTTACGCCAGTATTTTTGAATGGGATTTTGGAGATAATGGAGGTTCTTCTACATTATTCAATCCGCCACATATTTACACAGAACCTGGCAGCTTTGATGTAACTTTGATTGCTTCGACCAATGAATTTTGCCACGATACTTTAACATTGAACAATTATATAAATATTGGAGGCCCAATTGGTACGTTTTCTTTTGATGTGGACAGTGCTTGTATTCCAGCAACCATAACATTCATTGGAGAATCTTTGGACCCTTATACTTTTGTTTGGGGATTCGGTAATGGAGTTTTAGATTCTACCTTAAATGTTTCAAATGATACGATATCATACATTTATAATGAAATAGGTGAATATGTTCCTAAACTAGTTTTAATCGACGATGCAAATTGTATTAGAGTTTTTGAATCTCCTGATACAATTTACCTGGAGGAATTAAGCATAGATTTTATAGCAACTGATCCGATAATATGTACTGGAGAATCAGCAACTACTTTTTTAAACTTAACAAATTCCAGTACTCCGATTAATTACTTGGAATGGATATTTGAAAATGGAGCGCCAGGTAGCTCAAATAATTTCGAACCAACTGTTAATTATTTAAATGCAGGTCTCAATGATGTGATGCTGATAGCTGAAAATGGGTTTTGTAGAGATACTTTATTAAAACCGGATTATATAAGGATCGGCGAAAGCCCCGTTGCGGATTTCAGTATGTCAGGTAATTTGGGCTGCAATCCATACGAGGTTAGTTTTACAGATCTTTCAACACTAAACAGCGGTACGATTGATGGCTGGGAATGGAACTTTGAAGATGGTGGAAATTCAAACATTCAAAACCCAACTTATATTTTTAATGAAATCGGAATTCAGGCCATCGAATTTATTGTAACGACAGACATTGGATGTACAGATACGTTGGTTAATACTGTTGAAGTTCAGCCAATGCCAACAGTAGAGATAACCGGGGCAGGCGAAATTTGTATGGGGCAAACTGCTCAATTAAATGCAGAAATTACCTCAGATCCTGCAGGTGTTTCCTATCATTGGATAAACGACCCTACGCTGAGTTGTACGGATTGTTTTAATCCAATTGCAAACCCTTTGGATACAACGACTTATTATTTTGTTATAAATAATTTGATTGGTTGTACTGATACTTTTTCAGTAACAGTAGTTGTGAGGCCATATCCCGCTCCGGTATTAACAATTACTCCGGACACCATGATTTGTAAAAATGATGTTTTGCAGATAAATGTGAATGGAGGACCGGATATTTATACCTACAATTGGAGTAATTCCGCCTCAGGTCTAAGTTGTAATAATTGTCCTGATCCAATTGCTTCGCCAATTCTGTTGACGACCTATGGAGTTACCGTTACAAATCAATGGGACTGCTCCACAGAAGGAGAAATAGTGGTTGATGTTTTGGATGAATATCAGCCCTTCGCAGGAGAAGACAAAACTATTTGTGAAGGAGATAATACCCAACTTGATGCTAGTTTTGGAAATGATCCAAATTGGCTGGTGACCAATGGGTTAGATTGTTGGGATTGTGAAACTCCAGTCTCTTCTCCAACGTCAACAACAGAATATTTAGTTGAAGTAACTACGGACTATGGATGTACAATTATTGATACCGTTGTCGTTAATATCGTTTATCCTGAAGACGTGGACGCAGGCCTGGGTGCATTAATTTGCGATGGAGAGAGTGTTCAATTGTCTGGAACCGCCGAAGGTGAAATTAATTGGAGCCCAGCTGTTAATTTAAATAATTCAAGTATTTTAAATCCATTAGGAAGCCCATCTTCATCCACAACTTTTTATATGACAGCGACTAATGGAGATTGTGTCCTGACCGATTCTTTATTTGTTGAGGTGATTGAAAAGGCTGAAATATTTGTAGATGATGTCATCCTTTGTGAAGGAGAAGGGATTCAATTACAGGCATATGGGAATGCTGAAACTTATATTTGGATGGAATCGCCCGACTTGTCAGACTATTACATTTCAAATCCTATAGCTATTCCAGATGAAACCACAACCTATACGGTTATTGGTCAATTAGGAATGTGTGAAGCTGATACAGCGACAGTAGAGGTTCAGGTGATACCAAATTTGGAGGCTTATATTCCTGCAAGTTATCAATATTTTGATGGTCAGGAAGTTCAGTTAAATTTAAGTATTAGTAATTCGACAGATTATTTATATCAATGGTATCCGGCAGAGCTATTAAGTTGTACAAATTGTCTTGATCCGTCCCTCACCCCTGATACAACTATGACTTATTCTGTTGAAATAACTGATCCAACGACAGGTTGTATAACGACAAAATCAACGTTGGTAAAACAGTATTTTAGCTGTCCTCCCGAATTGATTGGAGTACCTAATATTTTTACTCCTAATCATGATGGTGTAAATGATATTTTAAAAATGGAATTGTCTCCGTCTATGTCTGAAATTTATACTTTCAAAGTTTTTAACAGATGGGGGGCTTTGGTTTTTGAAACCGAGGATTTTAATGAAGGTTGGGATGGTACAAACAATGGAGAAGTGTTGCCTGAGGGGGTATACGTATATTTTTTAGAAGCACCTTGTGAAGTGGATGGCCGAAGAATGATCAAGAAGGGCGACATTACAATTATTCGTTAAAACTAGAAAACTAAAAATTTATGCTTCTATAGTTGTTAGGCCATTAGTTTTGCTGGTGGCCTTACTTTTTTCAATTAGTTAAATATTTCATATCAATAAATAAGTATTTTGACTTTGAATTCCTATATTTGCAGCTGAGAGTGAGAAAAAACGATAGTTGTTTTAATTAAAATGTTTTGCGGATTACTTATTAAAGAAAAATGTAATTTATTTTAATTTGAAACAATAAATTTTAATCCCTACCAGTTTTCTCTTTTTTATTTTCAATTGTCTCCCAACACCGATTCTGAAAAAAATAATATTAATTCAATGCTTTTGTATTGCTTTAATCTTATTAAAAATTATTTCTATAGTCCAAAAATTAACTAATAATCAGGATTTACTGAGACTATGCACAATCTACACCCATTAATCGTACTATTGTTTTCAATAGTTCAAACCTCTGTGTTTGCACAAGTTAGTGCAGACTTTAATGCCAGTTCAATTTCGGGATGCGGGTCATTACAAGTTACCTTTTATGATCAGTCTACTTCTACAGGTGGCCAAATAGTTAGTTGGTCTTGGAATCTTGGCGGAGTAAATTCTTCTTTGCAAAATCCCGGTAGAATTTTTGGAACACCTGGTTTATATACTATTTGTTTAACAGCAACAGACTCCCAAGGAAACTCAGATACTGAGTGCAAAGAGGATTTTATACAAGTTTTTCATCTTCCTGAACCTGAATTTACAGCTTCTCCTACTTCAGGATGTAGTCCTTTGGATGTTACCTTTGAGGATTTGTCAACATCAATTGATGGAAATATCGTTGAATGGATTTGGGGCGTTGGAGGTTCAACAGGGGTGATTATTGATGATGGAACCCTACCTTCCATTACAAATACTTATTATTCGCCAGACAATTTTTCGGTGAGTTTGACGGTGTTTGACGACAATAATTGTACAAATACAGTCTCAGTCGATGATTTTATAACTGTATTTCCACAACCTCAATTAGCAATTTCTTATAGCAATACTTTTGATTGTGATCCACCCTTATTGGCGTCATTTTCGAATGACAATCAAGAACCTAATGTAATTTATTTTTGGGATTTTGGAAATGGTGATCCAATATATGAAGGAGCGAACCCACCACAGGTTATTTATAATGAGGTTGGGCAGTATTCGATTACTGTGGTTGCTGAAAATCAAAATACACTTTGTCGTGATACGGCAGTTTTTGTAGAGGTTGTCAGTGTTGGATATCCTGTTGATTTTTCTTTTTCACAAGATGAAGGCTGCATCACTTCTGTGATTACATTTTTTGATGAATCACCAATGCCTGCTGACAGTATTGATTGGGATTTTGGAGACGGAACGGGTTCAACGTTAGCCAACCCAACGCACATTTATTCGCAACCCGATTGCTATATTGTTACCCTTACAAGGTATGTCAACGGATGTGCTACTACCGTGGCCTCAGATAATTGTTTAAATATCTATCCTTTTCCTTCGGTATCTTTTACGAGTCAAAACCTGTTGGGATGTACAATCCCACATACCACTGACTTTTTTGAAGTTACTACAAATAATGTGGATTCTTGGTTTTGGGACTTTGGTGACGGTTTTACTTCTGCAGACACTAATGCTACACATACGTATATCGATTTTGGAGTGTACCCGGTAAGTTTGACTATCACTGATATATATGGTTGTACAAATAGTTTTGTTGATACGGTTAAAATCTTGCAATTAGAAGCTATGATGGACTTTAATCAGATTGGAGGATGTAGTCCATTGTCATTTGTTCTTTCAGAAAATTCTTCTTCGGTATCTCCAATCGTGAATTGGACGTGGATGGTGGATACGAGTTTTTCAGACCCCAACTCTTTATTATATATATCTAATGAAGAAAGCCCCTCTTTTACAATTGCGGATACCGGACTTTATGATGTGACGCTGATCGTGACAAATGAATTGGGTTGTACCGATACAGTGATCAATTATGGAGGGATTGGGGTTGGCATGACTCCAGTTATAAATTTTGAAGCAACCCCATTATATTCCTGTTCGGGGGAAGCAATACAATTTACGGATTTATCGAGTCCCTTTGTTAATAGCTGGTTGTGGGAGTTTGGAGATTCTACTTTTTCTACGGAACAAAACCCGGCTCATGAATATAATAGCGCTGATACTTTTGATGTAATCTTGACCGTCTTTCATAATGGCTGTAATTCTACGCTTGAATTTACGGACTACATTATAACGATTCTCCCCGTTGGCGGGTTTTCTATAGTCCGAAACTGTGTTGATCTCAATTACATCGAATTTTTTGATGAGTCGTTAGGAGCTGATTCTATAATCTGGGATTTTGGTTTACCTGGCAATATGGATACTTCCACGTTATTCAATCCAACATTTGTTTATCCTGATACTGGTTGTTATATCGTGAAGCAAACTGTTTTTAATTTTACTACAGATTGTTATGATGAAGAAACAATGGAAATTTGCATCACCGAACCTTTTGCTTCTTTTGAATTGGATCAGGTTTCTGGATGTGTACCGTTGATTATCAATTTAATTGATAGTTCACGTTTTGCTGAACAGTGGGAGTGGAATGCTCCCGGTGCGACAATAGCAACGATAGATAGTATAAATTATACGCTGACCTATAATGATCCTGGGACTTATAGTGACGTGC
The DNA here is from genome assembly GCA_965220465.1 of Saprospiraceae bacterium. Classification (GTDB taxonomy): domain Bacteria; phylum Bacteroidota; class Bacteroidia; order Chitinophagales; family Saprospiraceae; genus JAHDHW01. The sequence continues at coordinate 87,340 of CBDCPZ010000023.1, forward strand.
AATTGCTTATAACGGATGTAAATGGTTGTCAGGATTCCACCCTTTTCACGGAAGATATTTTGGTGAACGGCATAACCATTGATTTTACAAGTTTTCCAAATGGAGGTTGCTCTCCACTCAATGTTCAGTTTTTTGATAATTCTACGAGCTTATTTGGAACTATAAATAGTTGGCAGTGGCAGTTTGGTAGTTTTGTATTTCCAACAAGTATACCTGATCCAGTTTATTTATTTAATGAAACAGGAAATTACGATGTGACCTTATCGGTAACAGACGATTGGGGTTGTAGCCAAAGTTTAACATTTCCGGATGCGGTCCATGCGACTGAGCCAATTCCTTTTTTCACAGGGGACAATATAGGATGCACGAGCGCCTTGGCTTCCTTTTTCAATGCATCGACAGGGGAGGGCCTGACTTATTTTTGGGACTTTGGAGATTTAGGTACTTCAACAGATCAAAACCCTAACCATCAGTATTTAGATGAAGGAATTTTTGAAGTATGTTTAACGATTACAGATGTATATGGATGCCCAAAAACTTATTGTGATAGTATTGAAATTGCAAACCCTGTGGCAGATTTCGAGTTAGACGAATCTTATTCTAACTGCCCTCCTTTCCTTGTTAATTTTTATAATCTTTCTCTAAATGCATCACAATTTGAATGGGATTTTGGAGACGGAAGTGGTGTTTCTAATCAAGAAAACCCGCCTCACGTCTATACTGTTCCTGGAATATTCGATGTTAGTTTGATTGCAAGTTCTACGGCTAATTGTTCAGATACTTTGTTGATAGAAGATTTGATTGTTTTAGAAGGTCCGCTAGGAGATTTTTACTTTGATATTGATTCGGCTTGTGTCCCGGCCACGATAACTTTTTTATGGTCAATCTGATGATTTTTATGATTATATCTGGGATTTTGGAAACGGAGAATTGGATACTGTTTTAAATGTAATTGCTGACACGACAATCCACATCTTTGAAGATCCAGGAGTCTTTTTCCCTAATTTAATTTTAATAAACTCCACAAATTGCCAAAGAGCACTTGAATCTCCGACGCCAATTGTTTTAGAAAGATTGGATATTGATTTTGTGGTTACAGATACCGTTTTATGTGGAAGCACCCAAGCTTTATTTTTAAATTTAACCAATTCAACCGAACCAATAAATAATATTGAATGGTATTTTGAAGGCGGATCTCCTACTTTTAGCACCGAATTTGAACCCACTGTGACTTATTTATCTGAAGGATTTTTTGATGTAACCTTAATTGTTGACAATGGGTTTTGTGTGGATTCTCTCACAAAAGAAAACTATATTAATAATGCGCTTGTTCCTGAAGCGATATTCACTCAATCAGCTGATGCCGGATGTACGCCTTTAGCTGTTCAGTATAATGATCAGTCTACGATTCAAACAGGTTCTATTGAAACGTGGGATTGGGAACTTGGCGATGGCAGTACATCAAATATAGAAGACCCTTATCACGTTTATCTGGAGAGTGGTGATATGCCTGTTCAACTGATAGTAACATCTGACATGGGTTGCAGAGACACTGCGATTAATCCTATTTTTATTTATGACTCGCCGCAAGTTTTAATGTGGGCATCAGAACATGAAATATGTATTGGAGATTATGTTGATTTAGCTGCTATTATAATTGATACATCGGGAACAAGTTATTCGTGGGTTCCTGATAATTCACTCAGCTGTTTAAATTGCTTTTTTCCTGTAGCCAATCCAACTGTAACAACAACTTTTTCTTTTATAACTACGAATGCTGCTGGATGCAGTGACACGAGTGATATTTTAGTCAATGTGCTGCCCTATGAAATACCAAACATTGGGATAACTAATGATACTACAATTTGTATGGGAGAATCTATACAACTTTCAGTTACCGGGGGCGATAGCAATTCATCTTATGTTTGGGATGAAAGTACAGCTGGTTTGAGTTGTTATGAAAGTTGCCCAAATCCCATTGCCAGCCCTTCCGATTCGTCAACCTATCTTGTTACGGTTACCAATATGTATGGCTGTGATGCGCAGGATTCTGTGCAAATAGCAATCATTGACCAGAGCCAATCGTTTGTGGGAGAAGATGAAGTGATTTGTGAAGGGGATTCCGTTCAGTTAAATTTATCCATAAACGGAGACCCTACCTGGCTGATAACTAATGGGTTGAGTTGTGTTGACTGTGCTGACCCGATTGCATTTCCAACTTCAACTACCAATTATATTGTAAGTTTAATAACTGCAGATTTAGGCTGTGAAATTTTTGATTCTGTATTAGTCACCGTCCTGACTCCTGATGACATTGACGCTGGAAATGACATTCAAATTTGTGATGGAGAAACCATAACTTTAACAGGAATGGGAGAGGGAGCAGTAACCTGGAGCCCGTCGAATTCTTTGAGCAATGTGGATATTTTAAATCCAGATGCTTTTCCAAACACCTCAACAACCTATGTTTTAATGCTCGAAAATGGAAATTGCATTTTATGGGATTCTGTATTTGTTTCTGTTGTTGATCAAACGGTTATTTCGGGCAACGATTATATTATTTGTTATGGGGACACGATTGAGTTGGAGTCTTTAGGATTAGCGGATACTTATCAATGGACTCCTTCGGAATCTTTGTCTGACCCAACAGCAGAAATTCCGTTAGCTTTTCCACTTGAAACAACGACATATTTGCTGGAAGCCTCACAGACAACTTGCGCTTCGGATACAGCTACCTCAACTGTGATCGTTGATCCTTTGCCAAATGTAAACCTACCTGCTAGTATTCCGTTTTTTGAAGGAATACCGATTGAAATTGAAGTGACTTCTCTTGACGGCGGGAATTACAGTTATTATTGGTCTCCGGCTGATAGTTTAAGTTGTAGTAATTGCTCCAATCCTACCTTCACATCTTCCGTTTCGATGACGCTTGAAGTTTTAGTGATCGATATGGAAACAGGTTGTGAAATTACCCTTATCACGGAAATGAGATTGTTGAAAGAATGCAATCCAAATTTAATTTCTGTTCCTAACATTTTTACTCCAAACAATGATGGTTTCAACGATGAATTGCGATTGATTTCTAACACAATTACAGAGATAAATTCTTTCAGAGTATTTGATCGCTGGGGAGGACTCGTTTTCGAAACCAATGATTTTTATGAGCCTTGGGACGGAAAGTCAAACGGCAAAGAATTACCGATTGGGGTTTATGTTTATTTAATAGATGCGAAATGCAGTATTGATGGAACAGACTTTTTGAAAAAAGGAGATATTACGATTCTGAGGTAGATTTGTAATGTCAGGTTTGTACAAAATATTATAGCCAATCACAGTTTATCGGGTATAAAGGAATTCAATTTTCAAGCCTGGAATATTTTGGACTTCGTCTATTTCTTCAATTCTGATTTTTGAAATTAAGGACCTCAATTGTCTCAAGGTTTCTTCTCTGTCTCCTTGTCGAATCCCAATTTCCAAATAAGCAGTATGTCCAAATTCCTGAACTAATATCTCCAATTCCAGTTTTTTTACGGCATTCATTACATCGCTCATCAAGGCATAATCGAATGATATTTTGAAAATATCATCCAACGTTTTTTCAATAATATTTGCTTGTTCTAAAGCATCCAGCGCTGCATTTTTATAAGCATTGATCAAACCGGAAGTTCCTAATTTTGTTCCTCCAAAATAACGAATCACTACGATAATAATATTTGTTAAACCAAAATGATCAATCTGCCCGAGGATAGGCCGTCCAGCAGTTCCCGAAGGTTCTCCGTCATCATTCGCCCGAAAATTATTATTGTCTAAACCCAAACGATAAGCATAACAATGATGTCTGGCTTTTTGATGGAGTTTTTTTATATCAAGCAATTTTTCCTGACAGGATTCTTCATCATTGACAGGAAAGGCGAAAGCAATAAATTTGCTCCCTCGATCTTTAAATTCACCTGTTGATTCTTTGCTTATTGTTTTATAAAGGTCAGTCATGTCTAAACTAGTTCTTGCCAAGTTAACTAAACTTTGTAATTGTTCAAGGTTCTGAAAAAATCAATATTTACGATTTATTAAACATTGCAAACTCATAAAAAGTACTTTTTGTTACCTGATCTTCCGATTGAATTGAAAATATGAAAGTGTCCCATCCTAATTTATGAAAGCCTTTTCAAAATGTTGAGTCTATCCCTAATATATTTAAACTTTATTTTCAATATGAGTACTCCTGAGAATGAGTATTGTTATGTTCTAAAAGGTTAGTTTTTATTACTTATCAGACTCATTATTGGAATAATTACTTGTCTTTTATTTATTAATCTGTTTAATTTTTTATAAATAAATTTAAACAAAAATTATTCATTGATGTTACCATGCCGAATATATTAAAAACTAAAAACCTTAAATCATGAAACTATTTTTAACAACTTTCGCTTTTGTTTTTGCCACTTTGTTCTCTTTTGGGCAGACTATTACAGACATAGTTGTAGCTAGTCCAGACCACACCATTCTTGAAACAGCAGTAATTGCAGCAGAACTAAATGATGATTTAGCAGGCCCTGGACCATTCACTCTTTTTGCACCAACAGATGCAGCCTTCCAAGCCTTGCCTCAGGGAGTTATTCAAGAATTATTGATGGATCCTACAGGCGAATTGGCACAAATTCTACTTTACCATGTACTTGGAGCAGAGGTCCTTTCCACCGATCTTTCGGATGGTCAAATGGCGACTACGCTTCAGGGAGATAACATCACCGTAACAATTAACGGAAATGTTGTTTTGATAAACGATGCGCAGGTAACCGTTGCAGATATAATGGCTTCCAACGGAGTGGTACATGTCATTGATGCAGTATTATTACCTCCACAACCTTCGGTGGTTGATATTATCGTAGACAGTCCAGACCACACCATACTTGAAACAGCAGTAATTGCAGCAGAATTGGCAGATGACCTTTCGGGCCCTGGTCCATTTACCGTATTTGCACCAACAGATGCAGCCTTCCAAGCCTTGCCTCAGGGAGTTATTCAAGAATTATTGATGGATCCTACAGGCGAATTGGCACAAATTCTACTTTACCATGTACTTGGAGCAGAGGTCCTTTCCACCGATCTTTCGGATGGTCAAATGGCGACAACGCTTCAGGGAGAGGATATCACCGTAACAATTAACGGAAATGTTGTTTTAATAAACGATGCGCAGGTAACCGTTGCAGATATAATGGCTTCAAACGGAGTGGTGCACGTTATCGATGCAGTATTATTACCTCCACAACCTTCAGTAGTTGATATTATCGTAGACAGTCCAGACCACACCATACTTGAAACAGCAGTAATTGCAGCAGAATTGGCAGATGATTTATCCGGCGCAGGTCCATTCACAGTATTTGCACCAACAGACGATGCTTTCAACGCATTACCAGCCGGAGTGCTTGATGCTTTATTGTTGGATCCAACAGGAGAGTTGGCACAAATACTATTGTACCATGTTTTAGGTGCAGAGGTTCTTTCAACAGATCTTACAAATGGTCAAATGGCGACTACGCTTCAAGGAGAGGATATCACCGTAACAATTAACGGTAATGTTGTTTTAATAAACGATGCGCAGGTAACCGTTGCAGATATAATGGCTTCAAACGGAGTGGTGCACGTTATCGATGCAGTATTATTACCTCCACAACCTTCGGTGGTTGATATTATCGTAGATAGCCCAGACCACACCATACTTGAAACAGCAGTAATTGCGGCAGAATTGGCAGATGATTTATCCGGCGCAGGTCCATTCACAGTATTTGCACCAACAGACGATGCTTTCAACGCATTACCAGCCGGAGTGCTTGATGCTTTATTGTTGGATCCAACAGGAGAGTTGGCACAAATACTATTGTACCATGTTTTAGGTGCAGAAGTTCTTTCAACAGATCTTAGTAATGGTCAAATGGCGACAACGCTCCAAGGAAGTGACATCACAGTTACAATTAATGGTAGCGATGTATTTATAAATGATGCCCAGGTAACTGTTGCAGACATCATGGCTTCAAACGGAGTGGTTCATGTTATTGATGCAGTTTTGCTACCTTCAACAGTAAGTACTCAAAATTTGAGTGCATCGGCAAACAATATTAAAATAAGCCCTAATCCGGCTACAAATTATTTACAAATCGATTTTCCTGATTCATTTAATAATGAAGTATTGATGCAGCTTTTTGATGTCAATGGAAAATTGATTGAAAGTAAAATTGAAACCAACAATTATTCTACTTGGACCCTACAGGATAAACTTAATGGAATGTATTTCTTGCGCATTGATGCAAATGGAACTACCTATTATGAAAAAATAATTATTAACAACTAATGTTTTAAGTTTAAATTAATTTGAAAAGAGCCTGCAGCAATATCGAATTACTGCGGGCTTTTTTTGTTTTGATGTAATTGCTAAAGTTAGAATTTAAGACGAATGTTAATATTGATCGATCTACCCTTAACAATCATTACAAACTCATTAACAGCTCCTTTGGTTTCTAAAACCGATCTTTGAATAAATTTTCAAGGAATAGTTTTAATACAGAAATTGTCAAATTTATAAAAATTAGTGTCTTATTATTTCATTTTTATATCTTTGACGCAAAATCCGAAAAGTGCAACATACCCTTCAGCAATATGACCGAAATGTAGTGAAGTGCAAAGATGTTTTTCTAAAAAAAACGAAAGACTACGGAACCGCATGGCGCATTCTGCGTCCAACCTCCTTGACCGACCAAATATTTATCAAAGCGAGTAGAATTCGAAGCCTGGAGGAGCTGAAAGAACAGAAGGTGGAAGAATCAATCGACTCTGAATACATTGGACTGGTGAATTATTGCATAATGGCTTTGATTCAATTGGAATTACCGGAAGAAAATGGCCTTGAGCTGGACCCTGAAGAAGTAGAAAAACGTTATGATCACCAGATGAAACTTACACGTGATTTGATGATTGCGAAGAATCATGACTATGGCGAGGCTTGGCGAGATATGCGGATTAGTTCGTTGACAGATTTGATATTAATGAAGTTGCTTCGGATCAAACAAATTGAAGATAACGAAGGGAAGACCCTGATTTCTGAAGGGTTAGATGCAAATTTTCAGGATATAATCAATTATGCATTATTTGCGATGATAAAATTGGAAGAAGGGAGTTTGTTGAAAAAGTAACCGAAAACCGTAAAATTCGTTTTGCAAAATAAGAGAGAATTAATTAATAAAATTAAATAAAAGACATGACACTTGGTACATTAATTTTAATGATTGGAGCTATTGCCTTGGTGTTGACTTTAGTAATCGTACAGGTTTTGAAGAAGCAAAAAAGTATTTTAATGACTTTTCTGCAAAACTTCACAGGTGCACTTTTTATTTTTTCAGGCTGGGTGAAAGCAATAGATCCGCTCGGGACCGCTTACAAAATGGAGCAATATTTTGCTGAATTTGAATATACTTTTGAAGCAACTTGGATGTCGTTTTTAGCTCCTCTATTTCCCTGGCTTTCAAGCTATTCTATTGGTTTTTCTGTATTTATGATTGTGTTTGAAATAGTGCTCGGAGCTATGCTTTTGTTAGGTGTCTGGCCAAAACTTACCAGTTGGGCATTTTTGATTTTAGTTGGCTTTTTTACTTTCCTTACAGGTTTCACCTACTTGACAGGCTATGTGCCCAGCGATGTCAATTTCTTTGAATTTGGAAAATGGGGACCTTATGTTGAAACCAATATGAAGGTGACTGATTGTGGCTGCTTTGGAGATTTTTTAAAATTAAAACCTAAAATTTCTTTTTTCAAAGATATCTTTTTGTTGATTCCTGCTTTTTTCTTTGTGTTTAGACATAAAGATATGCATCAGCTTTTTACAAAAAATATTCGATCTATAACTGTGGGAGCATCTACATTGATCGTTTATCTTTACTGCCTGAGCAATTATTCCTGGGATTTGCCACACACTGATTTCCGTCCGTTTGCAGTAGGAGTTGACGTTAGGAGCACGCTTGAAGCAGAACAATCTGCAGCTGAAAATGTACAGGTTTTAGGTTATGTAATAACGAATAAAGCAAGCAAAGAGGTGGTAGAAATGGATTATGAAACGTTTTTAAAAGAGTATAAAAATTATCCAAAAGAAGAGTGGGAATACGAACAAGTCAAATCTGAGCCAGAAATTGAAGCAACTAAAATCAGTGATTTTGAAGTAGAACAAGCTGACGGGACCAGTATGACGGAAGAGATATTGAACTACGAGGATTATAATTTTATGATCGTTAGCTACAAGTTGTATCACGATACCAAGACTTCCTCGATCACGACGAATGACACACTCTGGGTGAGAGATTCCATTGTTTCACCAGATACCATAATTTATGTAAGAAATCCTGCTGAAGTGACTCCTCGAACGATTACCGAAACGGAATATTTGTGGGATAAAAAATTTCAACAGCGTTACAAAGATAAAGTCAATCCACTTGCTGAAGCAGCAGAAAAAGATGGTTATAAAGTTTATGCAATTGTTGGTGGAGCAGGGGAGGACATGATTGAATCTTTCAGGCACGATACCCAGACTGCTTATCCATTTTATATAGCAGATGATATTTTATTGAAGACCATTGTCAGATCAAATCCGGGTGTTGTTTTGATGAAAGATGGAAAGATCATACAAAAATGGCATTTAAAAAAATTGCCTGGATATGAAGAGATCAAAGCCCAATATTTAAAATAACAGCAAAAATGGAGGATGCGATGAATTTGTTGTTGCAGCTGCTTTTTTCAGGTATTAAAGGCTTTGAGTCATTTATCAATACATTTTTAAATGTAAATCAAATAAAATTAATTTTTTTAAAATATAATCGCGTCATTTTAAAAAAAATAGCTTTCTTTGCTTGTGCAATAGGTTTTTAAGCAACCCATTTGTTAAATTGAATTATGCTAAGTAGAAGAAATATCCGCATTAAAGTGATGCAGATGCTCTACGCGATGAGTAGAGACCCAAAATCGACCTTCAACGATGTTTTAAAAAATTATCGAGAAAGCGTCCAGCAATCCTTTGAATTGTATCTGTACAATTTGTACTATTTAATGAGAGTGACCAAATACTCATTAAAAGATGCTGAAAGGAGATCCAAAAAACACCTTCCTTCTGAAGAGGATAAAACCTTCTCTCCCAAAATATTTCAAAATGATCTGGTTCAGGCAATTGTTACTAATGCAGATTTCAATAAATTAGTTAAAGAGCATGAATTAGAAAAGATGGTTGACGATGATTCTGTCCGAACGCTTTATATCGATTTTTCGAAAACTGATGGGTATAAAAAGTATTTAGGAATTGAAAATACTCATGACGATGACCGAAAAATGCTTTTGGACCTTTATAAATATTTTATTAGCAAAGAAATGTACAATGAAACAATGGAAGATAAATTTCCATTGTGGGGTGATGACAAGTCACTTATTATCGGAACAATAAAAAAGACGATCAAAGCATTGCCAGACGGAGTTAGTTTTTGTGATACACACAAACCTCAGCAAGAAACTACCGTGGAATTTGGTGAAGCCCTCCTTGAAAATGTCCACAACAATGATGCAAGCCTCCTCGAAATAATAGAACCCACTTTGAACAATTGGGATGCTGACCGGGTAGCTATCATCGACATGATTTCTCTCAAAATGGCTTTAAGTGAGCTAATGATTTTTCCTACCATTCCTACAAAAGTGACCATAAACGAATTCGTTGAAATTTCAAAAATGTACAGCACTGAAAAGAGCAAAGATTTTATCAATGGAGTGCTGGACCGCTTAATGAAAAAACTTGAAAAGGAGGGTAAAATCAATAAAAAAGGGAGAGGCCTTCATGATTAGCCAATCTGTATCTGCCTAACCATAATTTAATAATAAATTGTCGGTTTTAACTCAATTCGTTGACTAGTAAGCCGCATTATTGAAAAAAATAGCGTTTATTAGTTGAATGTAATTAATTACAACCACAGATAATTTATCTTATCATTTAATACTCAATTTAATGGCCAATAAAATGAATAATCCTCAATTTCTAAATCGCACTTCTATAGCATCCAAACACTTATTGTTTTTAAATTTTAACAGGATTTTATTCCTGTTTTTTGTCACATGTTGTTTATTTATCTCTTCTTGTAAACCATCAGAACCAGATGCTCCAACTGAATCTCCGAATAAGTTATCTGTAGTTTCCGGCGATTTTCAAATTGGTTTTCAAAATGAGGAACTTCCGGAAAATATTGAAATTAAATTGGCTGATGGAAGCGGAAACGCCGTGGCAAATAAAATTATAAAAGCTGAAATTATAAAAGGTGGTGGCCGCTTGATTGACGCTGATGTTGAAACGAACTCCTCCGGAATTGCTGTTTTTAGTTGGGAACTCGGTGCCGAACCCTTCGGTAATATTAGTGTTTTTGAATCGGAATTTCCAACCAATAAAATTGAACTTTCTGCAAAATCAAAATACAGATATTCTATTCCGGAAGATGACGTGGATGGTTGGTCCGGCCAGTCAATTGACAGTGTTCTAAATGATAAGGATTTAGTTTTTCAAGCAGTTGATAAAGTGCGGTGGGGAACCTATCCTGAAATCCATTCAATTGTATTAGCGGTAGGAGGAAAACTTGTTTTGGATACTTATTTTCCTGGTACGAATTCACTGGATGAGTATAAAGAATTCGACCGATTCACGCCGCATGAGCTTCATTCTTCCAGCAAATCATTTCGATCAATGTTAATCGGAATTGCTATTGACAAAGGTTATATTGCGGATGAAAATGTACCTCTTTCCTCTATTTTTACAAACTTAACATACCTTACTCAAGGCGGAAAAGAAAATTTGAAATTAGAACACATTTTGACAATGTCTTCCGGGCTTCAATGGGATGAAACGGCTCCTGCGCCAAATTCACTCAGTGGAATGTATGCATTACCATACGGGGAATGGCCAGATTATATTTTGTCAAAACCGTTGGATGATGTCCCTGGACAAACATTTGTTTATAACACCGGCGCATCATTATTATTGAACACTATTATTCATGAAACCGTCGAACCGGCGATTATTCCTTTTGCAAAAACAAACTATTCTGATTTAATTGAAAGTGTTGAACCGATAGGTGCCGGATATCCTTTAGATTCAGAAGCAAGACCTAGAGAAATGCTAAAATTGGGACAGATTTATGCCAATGACGGAAAATGGAAGAATACACAGATAGTTTCAAAAGAGTGGGTCGATAAAAGTATTGCGCCGGCATTGACAGCCAGTTCAACTTATGATTATGGCTATCAGTGGTGGATAAGGGACATAGAGACTTCCAATCAAAGTTACAGCAGTTTTAGTGCGATTGGATTTGGAGGACAATATATTATCGTCGTAAAAGAATTAGATCTGGTGGCTGTTTTTACCGGTGGAAATTTTCAAACCCAGGATAAAGTCATGGAAATCATGAGCAATTACATTCTACCTGCTTTTGAGTAATATTATTAGGCAAATAACCCAAAAATTAAATTCTAATGTTGCTGCAATATTTGTAAGGAGAACAACCATCGCTTAATCCTGAATGTTTTTTGAACAAGTTCAAAAACTTTGTTTGGCTTTCTCAGGAGTTCAAAATGCGCTGCAATTTTTGAAGTTCTTCCGGTGAGGTCATAAATATTAAAGCACTATTTTTTGCTAAAACGTGATCTTTTGGTGGATTATATTTCCAGGCATTTTTCTCTCTAATGGCTAATAATAAAAAATGCTCTAATTTTTTCAATGGAAGATCGCTGAGTTTTTTTCCAACATAATCAATTGGAATAGCTATTTCTTCAATGCGAAGGTTTAAATTAGTACCACGTAGCATTTCATCAAGAAAAGAAGTGACGGTTGGCCTTACCATCTCTGATGCCATTCTCAATCCTCCGATAAAAGCAGGAGATATTATTTTGTTAGCACCTACCAATTTAAGTTTTTTAATACTTTCTGGCTCATGGCAATGCGTTATTATCCGCAAATCTTCTTTTAACTGCCTGGCTGTCAGACATATTACAATGTTGTTATGGTCATTACGGGTTGTTATGAAAAATCCTTTGGCCCGATCAATTCCGATTTGATTTAAAAAATCTTCATCAGTACAATCACCAACCATTTTTTCTCCAAATTGAAAGGTAGGCTTAACTGCTTCGATTATTTTTTCATCTAAATCGCAAAGGACAAAATATCGATTAGTTTTTTCCAATTCTTCAGCGATGTGTAAGCCAACTTTACTTGCTCCACAAATGATGTAATGATCCTTCATTTTTTGAATTCTAAGTGCTTTTCTTTTTCTTGTTAATTCTTCGCTCAAGTCATTTTCGATTACTAGTGCAGCCAAATTTGAAAAAGAGTAAGTTAATATCCCAATTCCTAATATCGCAATAAAAATGGTGAAAATTCTTCCCAAAAGATTTCCTTCCAAATTTACTACTTCAGCGAATCCAATGGTTGTGACGGTCAGAAAAGTCATGTACAAACCATCAAACCATGAAGCTCCGTCGACTATAAAATGATACCCAAACATGCCGATTAGAATAACTATCAGGAAAGCTATTCCCGATCTTTTTAGTCGCCCTAGGAGGATATTGTTTTCGTCGGTCATTTCTTATAAAAAAAATTCTGTCACCAATAATAATGACAGAATTTATCTTTTCAAATTATAAACGTTATTTATTCTTTATCGTTTTTAAAGGCATTTTTATAATCTTCCAATTGATCCCATTGACCTTCAGCTGCCATTTGGGCTTGTTTTGGCCAGGTTGAAGGATCGGCTAGACTAAACCTTCCTCCTCCATTTTCCAGGATGACAGTGATATCTTCCGGTTTCGCTTGCGATAAAGCAGTGAAAGAATTTATTCCGGCATTATTTAATAGTTGTTCGATTTTTGGGCCGATTCCATCTACAATTTTTAAGTCATCTGATTTAGTACCAACATCTCCTACATTTTTTGTTGGAGCAGCTTTTACATTACCCGCATCTTCAGAAGATGTAGAGGATTCCTGTGATTCTTCCGCTGGATTTCTTTCTTCACATGCTTTTAGCTTGAAATATAGGTCTGCATTTTTACTTTTTTCTTTTGCCAGATCTTCTGCAATTTTCTCTTTTTCATATTTGGCAGTACTCAAATCCGCCTCCAGACTATTTGCTTTGGCAGTCATTGCAGAAAGATCTTTTTCAAGTACACCAACTCTTGTTCTCCATTTTGCACCGATGATAAACCTTAAAATATATCCTAATACAAATGCTCCGAGAAGCCAAAGTATGATTTCAATGCTTAAGTCTCGATAAACTTGTGATAATAATAACATGGTTTAGTATTTTGTTTTGATTGATTATTGTTTAATAAGTCTCAATTCTACTCGTCTGTTTTGATGGCGACCTTGATCAGTATCGTTGGTTGCAACTGGTTGAGTTTCCCCTTTTGATTCAACGGTGATTAAGCTTTTATCCACTCCTTTTGAAGTCAGAATATTCTGGATAGCTTTTGCTCTGCGTAAACCAAGATCGAGGTTACTGGCATCAGTGCCGGTGTTATCTGTATGCCCTGTTAGTAGAATTTTTTCTCCGGTAAGTTTAATATTAGCAGCTAGATCAACGAAATATTTGTTTATGCCCGGATCTTCAACCATACCAGTTGAGTTTACCGGAAAAAGCATCACTGCACGATCAGCTAATTGTACAACTTCTGCCTTTTCGACTTTTACGGTAATCCATTTAAAATCAACACTTTTAAATGGATTTACTTTTGCATTTTCAGCGGCCGGCACTTCTTTACTTAAAATCCTGACGCGTTCACCACGAAGATCACTGACCAGTAATGCCCTAGCACTTTCCGCCCTGGCAACTCCCATATTTTCAAATCCTTCAGGACTGACTTCTTCTTTAAAAAACAAACCGGTGATTTCGAGAATGTTGTCCTCAGTTTTATCTTTTAAAATGGAGTTTTTGTAAGCTTCAAATTTTGTAGGACTGGTGTATGCGTTGTGGTCATTGTATTTATAGGTTAAAGGCCCAAATGCTTCAAGATACTCGGGTTCACCTTCTTCAACGAGTTCCGGGGGTTGATCTCCGCACACTTTTTTAATCACACAAGTGTATCGATATTGAGCTCCCCAAAACCATAAACCAGTAACAATCAAGACGATAATCGTTTTTAAGTTCATAGTATATTGTTTAATAAATATTAAAATGTAGCGGTAGTGAATATAGTATAAATCGGTATAATATTTTAGTGTACAACAATTTTTTTTAACAATGAAGGAGGATATAGTAAAATATAATATTGCAATTCTCGGTAAAGGCCATATTTGTAATTGATAATATTTTAAATATTAAAATATAAAATGTATTACTTGTTCTGATTGTTTAGAACACGTAATACAAAACCAATCCAAGCCAAATTGAAGCTTTGGGCCTGGTGATTAGTTTTCAAATCTATTTTAGCTGAATGGAAAAAAGCTAGAAAACTTTCAAAACAAACGACTCACATTTTTACGAATGTTTTGGACATTTAACATAATAAAGGAAGCCGAAAAGATAACGATTGCAATATATACCCCAAAGTGTAAACTACCGGGAATATTGAATCCCTGATTGCTAAACCAACTGACAAACCATAACCTGCTGAAAAATAATCCAATCATAGTAGATACTAGTACGCCTACAAAAAGATAAGCTAAATTGTGCGTTAAGACTTTACTGATTTGTTTTGTTTTATAACCCAATTGGAGCAATAATCGGATATCTTCTTTGGATTGTGATATGATTAATTGAAAATTTAGAATAAATATTAAAACAGATAATAAAACGATGATCACTCCAATTACGGCAACAATTGAAATGATGTTTCGAAGCAAAGTGGTTAATTGACCTCCGATGAGCCTACCACTACTCACTTCATATTTATTTTTTTCTAAAAAATCATTTAACTCGCTGGAATAAGGATTGTTTGTTTTTAAAATGATCCTTGAAGATTGAGGTTTTTGTGTTTCTCCAAAATTTTCATTTGCCCATGTCATAAATGATTGGGGAACTAATATGGAATTTATTCGATCACTAAAACCTATAATCCTGCCCTTGAAAGTTTTGCGAAGCCCGTTTCCACTAATATTCACATCCATAGACACTTTACTTATTGTGTTTGGTGTAAATTGTGGAAGTCCCTGGCTTGGAGCAAATCCGAAATTGTAAAGCGCCAAATAATCTCTGGAAAGAATAACCGGTACCTCATTATTTCCTTTTGACCATTGCCAGCGGCTGTTTGATACATCAATAAATTCATCAGGCACACTTTCAAAAAACAACTCGGTATAAAAGCCAAGCATCTGACTTGAGGCATTAACTTTAAATTGGTTGGAAACAAAAACGCCAACTGCTTCAATAAAATCCTGGTTCCGTAAATCTTCAATTTCTTCGTTAGTAAAAGTGGAACGTGCACCCAAAGTATTGAACAAATTGACTTTTTTGTTGATTAAAACAAATTGCTCCGTTGAGCTGTCCCCTTTGATCAATCGTTGTAAATCAAAATACAATTGAAGGGCAGAAAGCAATAAAAATAAGCCAATAAAAGCGCCAACCGCTGCTCCGATGATTTGCCATTTATTTTTACCACTCCAAAGTAATTGATTCAATATTTGCATACCATTTTTTTAGTTTGACAAAAATATTAAAAGCTGTGAATTTGTAACCATTTGTCTGTATTTAAATTGTTCGACATTTTTGGCTATAAACTTTTAGATATTTCCAACTCCTAATAACTGATATTATTTTGTAATGAAATGTTATATTTGCCGTCATGAATGAGAAGATTATTATTCTAGACTTTGGTTCACAATATACTCAGCTTATTGCCCGCCGAATTCGTGAGCTGAATATTTATAGTGAGATATTGCCTTTTAATAAAATTCCGGATTTAGATAATAACGTTAAGGCTGTAATTTTATCAGGAAGCCCTTTTTCTGTTACCGACGATAATGCATTGATCCCTGATCTAGAAAAAATAATTGGTAAAGTGCCCGTTTTGGGCATTTGTTATGGTGCTCAGTACATCGCCAAATTTTACGGAGGAAAAGTAGAACGTTCTGAGAAACGGGAATACGGCAAAGCCAGTTTAAGTCAATTTAATCAAAAAGACCCCTTTTTAAAGGACATTTCAATAAACTCACAAGTTTGGATGTCTCACGGAGATACGATTATCCAGATCCCTGAAAAATTTAAACTGTTAGCTGGGACTGAAAGCATAGATGTTGCAGCGTTTAAGTCCGACAATGGCATTTTTGGTGCTCCGGTTTATTGTATCCAGTTTCACCCGGAGGTAACACACAGTTTGGAAGGAAAGACGCTTTTGAAAAACTTTGTGATTGATATCGCAGGTTGCAAAGGAGAATGGACACCTGCCGCATTTGTTGAAAACACGGTGAGCGAACTTCGTGAAAAAATTGGTGACGAGAAAGTTTTAATGGCTTTGTCGGGTGGAGTAGATTCGACCGTTGGAGCCATGTTGCTACATCGAGCCATTGGTAAAAACCTCGTTTGTTTTTTCGTAGATAATGGTTTACTGAGAAAAAATGAATTTGAAGAAGTCTTGAAATCCTATGAAGGCATGGGGTTGAATATTGATGGGGTTGATCGTCGCCAGCTATTTTGGGATGGCTTGAAAGGCGAAAGTGATCCAGAAAAGAAAAGAAAAATCATTGGCAGATTATTTATTGAAGTTTTTGAAGAAGAATCAGAGAAATTTAGTGACGTAAAATGGCTTGGACAAGGCACTATTTATCCGGATGTGATTGAATCGGTCTCTGTTCACGGACCTTCCGTAACCATAAAATCTCATCACAACGTGGGTGGGTTGCCAGACGTTTTGAAACTTAAAATTATTGAACCATTAAGAATGCTTTTTAAAGATGAAGTGAGGAAAGTAGGAGCTGAGATGGATATTACAAATGAAATTTTAAGTAGGCATCCTTTCCCAGGACCAGGATTGGGGATTCGGATTTTGGGAGATATTACCCCTGAAAAAGTTTTACTATTACAAGAAGCAGATGCTATATTTATAAATAATTTAAAAAAGCATGGGCTTTATGATAAAGTCTGGCAGGCATTAACCGTTCTATTACCCATACAATCAGTTGGCGTGATGGGTGATGAGCGAACTTATGAACAGACCATTGCAATTAGATCGGTCAATTCACATGACGGTATGACAGCAGAATGGAGTAGACTTCCATATGACTTTTTAGCAACGGTATCCAGTGAAATTATTAATAATGTTAAAGGTATAAACCGAGTAGTATATGACATCAGTACAAAACCACCTGCAACTATTGAATGGGAATAAACTGATCATTTTTTTAGCAATCGTTTCTATCGGCTTTAGTTCGTGCGACGCATTTAAAAAAGCACAAACAGACGAACCTGTTGTAAAAAATGACAATGATAATTTGCCTGAAATAAAAGGCAATACCGTTTATGATCCTGAAACTGGTACTTATACTCATACTACAAATGTCACCGAAGAACTGGATACAGTAAAATGGAGAGTAATTCCACAGGACAAAAATCCACCAATTACTTCAGCAGCGACAAAAGAACAACTCGATAAACCGGTAAATCCAGTAGTCGTAAACCCAATAACCGGAATTTCCGAAAAGTTGGCTTTTTATAATGTTGCTATAATGCTCCCCTTTCTTTCTGATCGATCTAATAACGGGACAGAAATTGATAGCAGGTCAAATCCAACACTACATTTTTATAGTGGAGCAAAAATGGCGCTCGATGTTTTATCAAGCGAAGGAATTAAACTCAATGTAACAGTTCATGATACCAAAGCATCCGAAGCGGTGACTCAAAGTTTGATGAACAGCAGAGAAGTGAAAACAGCTCATTTAATTGTTGGCCCTTTTATGAAAAACAATATTGCTGTTGCTGCTGAAATGGCAAAGCAATCAGGAACACCTTTAGTGTCTCCTCTAAGTCCCAGTTCAAATGTTACAGCGGACAATCCATATTTTATTCAGGTAAGCCCATATTTGAATACGCATTGTGAGGCAATTACGAAACATGCTCGTAAAAAATATCGTGCAGATCAAATCGTTTTGGTGGTTAGAAATAAACAAGCTGAAATTTCCCGATTGAAATATTTCCAGGAAAGCAACCAAGCTTTCGAAGGAACAGATAATGTCGAACGACTTAAAGAATTTATTGTCACTGACGCATCTGCGGATTTTAATGAAATGGATGTTTCTCCTTACCTAAAAGATGGTGATACAACAGTTTTTATCGTGCCTTCCTGGTCGAATGAATCCTTTATTTATTCATTGCTTCGAAAAATTCAGGTAGCGAAAGTAGAAAATGAAATCGATAGTGAAGTGGTTGTCTACGGAATGCCACAATGGATGAACTATGAAAGGATTAGTTATGACTATTATGAACAACTACATGTGCATATTAGTAGTGCGAGTTATGTTGATCCCAATGCAGAAAATGTTAGAAAGTTCAAAATCGTTTATTTTAATAAATATGGAACCGTTCCGGATTTAGAAGCCTTTATTGGTTATGATGTCATGCTTTATTTTGGTCGAATGTTGGCAAAGCATGGGACATTTTTTCAGGATCGATTGGATGGTGAACCGGCGCAATATCTGCAAACGAAATTTGATATTGTTCGTGAAGTTCCTTTATCTGCTGTTATGGAAGAAGATTATTCAAAAACAAACCTTTTTGAGAACAAGTATGTCAATATTTTAAAATTTGAAGATTATTATTTCCAACTTGACGAATAAAATAGTTTGTAGTTTTTTATTCAAAACACATTCGCTGCTTACTTTAAAAGGAATTCTAAAAGCTTAGTAAACTTTTTTTTAAAACACCCACCAACTTAAACCAATTTTTTACTCGTTCAATCCTGTAAACAATTTGGTTTTGAAATTTTCTCCTACTCAAGGAATTCGAGTCTTAGTTAACACAAAATTAAAATAATCACCAATAGTAACTGAAAAACAGAAACTTATGCCATTGTTGTTAAAGTGTTCATTAATAGTGATTTTATTTTTTTCGACGAATTGTGAAGTTGAAAAACAGCAGGAATTAAAGACCGATTTTTCTATTGAAACATTACCACAGAAAGAAATACCTGAAATCACGACTATTGATTCTGTTTCTCATCTCAACTATTCATGGATAGATGAAATTGATCCAAACCAAACCCTCAAAAACAGAATTGAAACGCCAGATTCTTATATGCGAATAAAAGTTGAAAAAGGTTCTTTTGCTGATTGGCTGAGACATTTGCCTTTAAAAGAAGAAAACGCAAAAGTTCATCTTTATGATGGAGGACTCAAATCGAATCAAGGCGTTCACGCCGCAGTTGTTAACATTGATGTTGGCAACAAAGATCTCCAACAGTGTGCGGATGCTGTAATGCGCCTGCGTTCCGAATATTTCTATGGAATGAGAGCATACGCTGAAATTCATTTTAACTACACGAGCGGAGATAATGTAACCTTCGATGACTGGATGAGTGGCAAAAAACCTATTGTCAAAGGAAATGCTGTCAGTTTTTCGAATAAAACGGGGAACATAGATAATTCTTATTCAAATTTTAAAAAATACCTCAATGCCATTTTTAATTACGCAGGAACAGCTTCATTGAGTAAAGAAATGAAAAGCATAAATATCCAGGAAATAGAAATTGGAGATGTTTTCATACAAGGTGGATTCCCAGGACATGCTGTAATTGTGGTTGATATGGCGGAAAATGAATCAGG
Source organism: Saprospiraceae bacterium (assembly GCA_965220465.1). Classification (GTDB taxonomy): domain Bacteria; phylum Bacteroidota; class Bacteroidia; order Chitinophagales; family Saprospiraceae; genus JAHDHW01. Next base: position 107,147 of record CBDCPZ010000023.1, read on the forward strand.
TAAAAAATGCTTTTTGTTAGCTCAAAGCTATATGCCGGCACAGGAAATTCATGTCCTTAAAAACTTTAATGATGATTCATTAAGTCCTTGGTATTCAGTAGGCTTTGGAGAAGTGCTTAACACGCCAGAATGGACTTTTTCCAATTCAGACCTTAAAAGATTTTAAAAAATTGGATTTAACCACATAACCAATAGAATGACTCCCGAACGCCAGGAAAAATTTGAAAAAGTAGTTGCTCAAAGGCAATTAAACCTGACTGTGATACTCGAAAATGTTCACGATCCGCATAATATTGGAGCGGTTTTAAGGAGTTGTGATTCTGTTGGAATTCGCGAAATTTTTGTTTTATACACTGATGAAAAACTAACGGAAGAAAATCTAAAAGTAGGGAAAAAAAGTTCGTCGGGAGCTCGTAAATGGGTTGATGTGCATTATTTTAAGGATGTAGAAAAATGCTTTGAGGAAGTAAAAAAGCAATATAAAAATGTTTTTTGCACTCACTTAAGCCACGACGCGAAAGGACTTTATGAAATGGATTTAACCCAATCAGTTGCTTTACTATTTGGTAATGAACATGCTGGCGTTAGTGAAGAAGTTTTAAAAAAATGCGATGGAAATTTCATGATTCCTCAAATGGGAATGGTAAAAAGCCTTAATATTTCAGTTGCTTGCGCAGTGTCTATTTATGAGGCAGCGCGGCAGCGAATTGAAAAAGGTATTTATGAAACAATTCATCCAGGAGATGAAATTCCAAAAGAAGAGCTTTTAAAAGAATATATTAAACGTCATGAGTTACATCTGAAGAACAAAAGATTTAAAGGAGCAGAATAGAGTAATATTTTTATCAATTCGATTTTGTAGGATTCGATTCCTGCCATTTTTTTAATCTTTCAAATTATAAAAAATTAGTTCGAATTTCAGAAGATTTCAGTAATTTTGCAAGCTATGCGTCTGAAGAGTTTAGAAATAAAAGGGTTTAAAAGTTTTGCGACTGAAACAGTAATAAATTTCAATGAAGAAGTTATTGGAATCGTAGGACCTAATGGATCTGGCAAATCAAATATTGTTGACGCAATTCGGTGGGTTTTAGGAGAGCAAAGAGGCAAAGAGCTGCGCCTTGAAAAGATGTCAAATATCATTTTCAACGGCACCAAAAAGCGCAAAAGAACTGGAATGGCACAGGTTTCTTTGACCTTTGAAAACACTCAAAATCTCTTACCGACAGAATATCAAACGGTTACGATTACGCGGATTCTTTATCGCACCGGCGAAAGCGAATACCGGCTCAACAATGTGCCTTGCCGTTTGAAAGATATTACTTCTCTTTTTCTTGATACCGGTGTTGGTTCCAATTCGTATGCAATCATTGCGCTCGGGATGGTGGATGATTTGTTGAATGACAAAGACAACTCAAGACGGGTAATGTTCGAGCAGGCAGCAGGCATTTCAAAGTATAAAAAACGAAAACACGAGACGCTCAATAAATTAAAAAATACTTCTGAAGATTTAGACCGGATCGAGGATTTGCTTTTTGAAATTGAAAACCAACTCAAACAATTGGAAAAGCAAGCAAAACGAGCGAAGCGGTACTATGAACTAAAAGATCGCTACAAAGAATTCAGTATTGATTTGGCTTCTTTTAAATTGGCAAATTATAAAGGCAAGCACAAAGAAATAGAAACGAAACTCGAAACAGAGTTAGATCGTTACCGACAATATGAAATTGAAAGCCACAAGCTGGAAGCGGATTTGGAGGAAAATAAAAAATCCAACCTCGATAAAGAAAAAGTGCTTTCAGAAGCGCAACGCGCTCTAAATCAGCTTATTGGGCATATCCGAGGACTGGAAGGCGACAAAAATATTTTAATACAAAAAGGAGAATTTATTACGCAAAACCAGTTAAAACTGGCAGATCAAATTAAAACGGCTAAAGATCGAATTCAACAGCTTGAGGAAAGTATCGATCATTACCGCAGCCAGCTAAATGAAGAAAAAAAGGTGGAAGTTGGCTTGGAAGAGCAACTGGAAAAAGCTGAAACCAGCCTTGAAGAAATACGAAACAGCCACGGTGCTTTAAAAAGTGAATTAGACGATTATCTGCAGGAACAGCAAGCTTTAGAACGAGTGACTTTTGAATTGGAAAAGAAAAAAGCAATTCAAGCTAATCAAATTGAAAATTTACAAAAAGACGATACGGAAAGTGACGAGTTGATCGACCAACGCCAAAAGGAAGTAGCAAGTCTTGAAGTTCAGTTAAAAACCATTGATAAAAACCGGGAACAGAAGAAGAAAAATCTCGAAAAACTGGAAGAAGAAGAAGCAAAACGGCAAAGCGAGATTGTTGACACGGAACATTATATCGAAAATTTTCGGAAGAATATTTCAGATGTAAATCGAAAACTTGACTCCCAACGGAACGAATATAAATTAACCAAAAGCTTGGTTGAAAACCTTGAAGGCTTTCCGGAATCGATCAAGTTTTTGAGTAAAAACAAAGACTGGGCAAAAGATGCGCCTTTGTTATCGGATTTGATTTATTGTAAAGAAGGGTATCGGATTGCCATTGAAAATTATCTGGAGCCATATCTCAGCTATTATGTTGTTCAAAAAATGGAAGACGCTTACGGAGCGATTCGCTTGTTGAGCAATTCCCAGAAAGGCAAGGCCAATTTCTTCGTTTTGGATGCTTTTAAGGATTACAATTCTCCGATGACTTTGCTTCCGAATACGAAGAGAGCAATTGACTTGATTGAAACGGATGAGCCTTATCACAACTTATGCAGCTACCTTCTTGAAAATGTATTGGTGACTGATAATGAGGATATTAAAGCCAAAGTGAGTGATGAAAACCTGGTGTTACTTTCGAAAAGTGGTGGTTTTGTAAAAAGGAAATTTAGCGTTTCCGGTGGATCCGTTGGGCTGTTTGAGGGAAAAAAGATTGGTAGAAAGAAAAACCTTGAAGTACTGGAGATTTCGATTAAAAAGCTTGAAAAAGAAGAAAAGAAGATTTCCACTGAGTTTTATAACTACAAAACTAAACTGGAAAATCTCAAGTCCAAAATTTTCAATGAGTCCATTAATTTAGAACGTCAAGCTTTAAATCAATTGGATCAGGAGAAAGTATCATTAATGACTCGTCTTGAAAACTTTGAAAATTTCTTGCGGGACATCCATGAGAAAAAAACGAGGGGAGAGGAATTAAAGATCGCATTGGAAAAGGCAAACGCAGCGATTGAAAAAGAATTGGCCGGTAGTCGAAAGTCAACAAATGATGCAAAGGAAAAAATCTCAAACACCGACGGATCTTTTCGAAAAGTTGCAGACCAACTCAGTGTTGCATCAGCAACTTTTAATGAAAAAAATATTGAATTTATCCGCCAGCAAAACAAGGTGATGACCATTCAACGGGAATTGTCACTTCGCGAAAATCAAATTGCTGAAACAAAAACCAATTTAGAAAATGATCAAAAGTCACTAAATAATACAGATCAGGAACTGCTTCAAATTGATGAAAATGTAAAAAACCTGGAAAAACAGTTGTTAGAGAATTATGCTCAAAAAGAAGAAAAGGAAGCTTCATTGACAACAGCAGAGCAAAGTTATTTTCAGGCGAGAGGAGGAATCAATGAAATTGATGAAACGCTACGAAGTCTGAATAGAAAACGCCAGGATTCGCAGGTTTTGATCAATAATTTAAAGGATAAATTTACAGAACTAAAACTGGAACTCACCTCCATCGGAGAACGCTTGCGGATTGAGTTTAATATTGAAATCAATGATATTCTCAACAAAGAACCTAATCCGGACCTCAATCCGGAAGAGCTTCAGGAAAATGTAAATCGTCTGAAAAACAGGTTGGAAAACTACGGTGAAATCAACCCAATGGCCGTTGAAGCTTATGATGAAATGAAAGAGCGGTTTGATAATATCACCAGTCAGCGAGATGACATCATTGAAGCCAAAAAATCGCTCCTCGAAACGATTAAAGAAATCGAAGAAACGGCAACTCAACACTTTTTAGACGCTTTTGGAAGAGTCCGGGAGTATTTTATTGATGTATTCCGAACACTATTCACGGAGGATGATACAGCGGATCTGATTCTCTTAGATCCGGAAAATCCTCTTGAATCTAAAATTGAAATCGTTGCAAAACCAAAAGGAAAACGGCCGCAATCAATTAATCAACTTTCAGGTGGGGAGAAAACTCTGACAGCTACCGCTTTGTTGTTTGCTTTGTATCTTTTGAAACCCGCACCATTCTGTATTTTTGATGAAGTAGATGCTCCGTTGGATGATGCCAACATCGAAAAATTTAACAGAATTGTCCGGAGATTTTCCGAAATGTCTCAGTTTATTATCGTCACTCACAACAAACAGACGATGGCAGCAGTAGATGTTATTTATGGAGTTTATATGCAGGAACAGGGTGTTTCAAATGTCAGCGCAGTTGATTTCCGAACACTTGAGCATACTTCTTCTTTGGAGACGGTTTGATGAGAGGTTATTCGAGCTCTGCTATTTTTTCCTGGAGCCAATCGATATTTGCAGTATTGTTAGAATTGTTAATTTCTAATTTTACTTTTTGAATATTTTTATTATCCCCCGGATAAAGTTTTGTCAATTTTTTGGTGAATTTTATAAGATTTCCATAGTTTTTTCTTCGTTGCTGTGGTATTTCTTTGTGACGGTTTAAGTAAGTTCTGAAACTTTCCATTAAAGAATACAAAGGCTCTATTTCATCAGTATCATAATAAGTGATTAAAAGCATGGCTTTTGAACTTAGGTTATAAGTTATATCATCGTATTCAACTTCTCTCAAAAGTTCAATCACTTTATCGTATCTTTTTTGATAGAAATATAACCTGGCCAGATTAAAAGTAACTGCATTTTCTCTAATTGTTTCGGGAAGTCGGTACTTAAACTTATGAATAAAATCTTCAGTCCATTCATATTTTCCAAGCCTTAATGCTATTACGATAATGTTTTTAAAATTGAGTGGACCTAATTCTCCATCTACATAAATAATTTCCTTTTCAAGAAGATCTTCATATAGAAGGAAATATTCCACAAGAAATCTATGACTTCCTTTATTAATATGCCTAACGCAATAATTTAAAGCATGCTCGTAAATTTCTTGAGCCTCTTGAATTGGAAAAAGTAGACCATATTTTTTCAATAACTCCTTTAATTTAAAGTAATGTTCCTCATTACCTGTTTCAATTAATGTCAAATATATTTGGTAATAAACAGCTATTGGTGGAATTTCTTCAAACTTGTATTTTTTGATATGATTGATGATTTCTTCAATAAAAAGTAACTCATAAGTATGTGAAACAACATGCTGCTGACTAAGAACAGTGCAATAATATTTTAGCTTTTCTGCCAAATAGAAATAATCCAGATTATTTACAATTTCTTCCACATTTTTTCTGTCAACTCTTTTAAACTCATGTCGATCTAACAAATAAAAGTTTTTCTCTATTTCATATTGATAATAATAGAAGTTAGATGTTCTGTAAAACTGTTGTTTGGATAATCGTTTTGCGGTATTCATCGAAGAATTGTTCAATTTTCCCATCTTTCTTTTTGACACAGCCTCAATCAAATAAGTAGCTTGATAGAGCGGGTTTTCTTCATAAATTTGTTGTGCTAAAAAACTTTCTACCAGTTTTAACAAATCTGAACAAAGTTTTCGGAACCGAACATCATCATAATTTTTTTTCGGTTGGATTGATTTCCAGATTTTTTCCTTTTCAATTTCAGATAATTCTTCTTTATTTATATGCTCAATAAGTAACTCAAAAAGCGCTTCAAGTACCTTATTTTTGTTGAAGTAGGGAGAGGTGATATACTTTCGGAGCCTGTTTTGTTCATACTTGTCGAAATGTTTTAATATAGAATAAATCTTACTGTTATGCATTTTAAAAAATATTTATTATCTTAGCTACATTATATATTTATTTCCCATTAACCCCCCCTCCAATTCTTTGTATTTACTGCAATTTCTCTTTTGGAAGGGTTTTTTAAGGTTGTTTTATTTAAGTTTTTTATAAAAAGTTTAAAACTTAAATAATTGATAAGAATTTTTTATTGTGTTGAACATATCAAATTTAATAAATAATCACAATAAAAGTTTTTTAAAATTTAAAGTTTTCTAACGGTTTATTGAATTTCAGTTTTTTAAACATTAGAAACAATTTAAATTATATTTATTTACATATTACAATGACTTCATATTGTCTTTGATTCAGTTCTAAATAATATTGAATATTGTAATAATCCCCATGAGCAATTATATAAATCCTAATGGATATGAATATATCAGAAATAAACATACGGATAATATTAACCCCCCTCATCTTCTTGATGATACCTCTATGGTCTGTTGCCCAGGTGCAATATTTTGAGGTACTTGTTAATGAATCTGTTGATTATACGATTATCTGTTGTGGAAATCCCGGCGAGGTTGAACAGTTTGCCTCAAATGGAACGCATATTTTAAATGGAAATCCAGGCGGTACTTATATACATACAGGTTGCAACAATACGCCTAATATCCTTGAGTATATTCCAAATTTCGATTTTCTTGGCTTAGATACAATGGTCGTAACCTATTACGAGGATGGTGGTATCTTAGGCCCAATACTTATCAATGAAACTTTGATCTTTGATGTTGTACCTGCCGTTGTAATTGCTCAGGATGATTATGTATCTATTCCTCTTGATAGTACTATCATAATCGATGTAACTTCAAATGATGAATACAACGGAAATGGTATTATAAGTTTATCTAATGTTCCCTTAGTAAATCATGGAGATGCTCAGATCTATTCTCCCGATGAGATTTCTTTTACTCCATCAAGTGGATTTGAGGGAATAGCACATTTTAATTATACTATTTGTGATGATGTGCATGATATCTGTGATGTTGCGAAAGCCACTATTTTTGTTCAAAGTTATAACGCCAGCAACGACACTACCACTTTAGTGACTTTAAAAAATCGACCTATAGCGGCCTTAGTTCCTTTAGATAATGGCTATCAGGAATTGTTGGCTCCGGCGAACGGCACTCTAGCAGTGATGAACGGAAGGTTGAAATATACTCCGGACGATGATTATGTTGGATTAGATATGTTTAGTTATGCATATAACACTAATCTGAATACTTCAATAGCTACATTTGTTATTGATGTTTTATGGGCTGATGATCCAAATAGTTTTGCAGTTGATGATTATGCATTTGCATCCATTAATTCTTCAGCTAGTTTTAATGTTTTGGATAACGACTTAAATAATACTTTATTTGTTCAAAATGTAACTGTCCAACCTTCCCATGGTACTGTTTCTTATAATGCAAATGGTGATTTCACCTACGAACCATTCGATGAATTTGAGGGACTCGACCAGTTTACATATAAAGCAGTAATTAATGGAACTCCAAATGAAGAAGAAGCGATTGTATATGTTGTAATAAGCAATCAAAACCCGGAAACTCAGGACTATTCGTTAGTTACTCCGGCAGGTGTACCCTTGATTTTAAATTATGATATTCCGATAACCAATTATGAATTTGTAGTTACCGGTGATGCAAATAATGGAAGTATTACATTTTATCCAGGTGAATTTGATGATATCGTAAACGGACAATTGGTTCAAGGTTATAATTTAGTTATTTATACTCCTTACGATCCAGAATATGTTGGTTGGGATGAATTTGAATTAAACTATTGCGTTGGAGGCGACTGTCAGTTGGTTAAAGTTGACCTTGAAATAATAGAAATTGATGAACCACAGCAAGACACTTTATGTGTAGGAGATTGTGTTTGGGCAGGAGATGCCAATTATGATGGCAAAGTGGATATGACAGACTTGCTTCCTCTCGGCTATTGCGTTGGTGAAGTTGGAGATGAAAGAGAAAATGGAGGCATTGACTGGTATGGCCAATTTGGTAATAATTGGAATGACTTTATTGGCAATACGCCTACAAATGTTAAACATGTAGACACAGATGGTGACGGATTTATTGGTGCAGAAGACACTGTTGCTTTAAGTCAGTTTTATGGCAAATACCATGATTTAACATCAGAAGCGAATCCTCCATATTTTGATGTTCCGCTATTTTTTGTTCCTCTAACTCCTAATCCGGGACCGGGAGACTTAGTATTGGTGGATATAGTATTAGGAACACCCGCTTTACCTGCAATTGATATGCATGGTTTGACTTTTTCACTCAATTTTAATGAAGATATTATTGAGCCCAATACCATGAATGTTAATTTCTATGATGTAAATTGGATGGCATACAATTCCCCAATGCTTAGTATGGTTAAAGAGCCTTGGTTGGGAAGAGTAGAAGCAGGATATACACGTGCTAGTGGTGTATCTATTCATGGTTATGGAATCATAGGCCAGGTTAGTTTTGTAATTACAGATGAAGTTGATGGAGCCAAGCTAAAAAACAATGAGGTGTACAAATCCACTGTTAGAGCTGAGGTTCCAATAACTATGAATAGCGCAGGTAGATTTGTGAGTATAGACGGAAAGGACTTTAATCTTTATATTACAAAACCTGAAGTTGATGATGATATCAGCAAGCAATTATTTGTTTTCCCTAATCCAAGTGCTGATGTTGTAAATATTCATTTGAACGGTGATAACCAGATCGAGCAGCTTGTGATTTATTCTTTAACTGGTCAGGAAGTTTATCGAGTGGATAATGTGTATGATAATCAAATGATATTGGATGTAACTAGTAATCGATTTGCTAATGGAATGTATATATTAAGTGCAATTACAGAAAAAGGAGTTATAAATGCTAAAGTGGAGATATTAAAGTAGTTGCCACCTAAATTCGGATATGTTCATAGGATTTATATAATTTGTTCTAAGAAAGTCGCTTCAAATGTTGCGACTTCTTATTTTGAGAAAAGCCCTTTTAAGTTTTAAATTAAAAGGGCTTTTTGTTTTTCATTTTGTCTGAGCTACCGTTGATTTCTGCGGAATGGTTTTTTACCAGACCTTCTATTGCCTTTAAAATTTCCTCTACTTTGTTTTTTATGTGGTTCATATTTTGGGCCTTCGCCAATTTCCGGAGGCGTAGGAATTTTCATTACTGATGAGCCGATCAGCTCTTCAATTTGGTGAAAACGATATTGGTCTTTATCAGAAATCAGCGTGATTGCTACTCCTGTAGCATCTGCTCTTGCAGTTCGACCAATGCGATGTACATAATCTTCAGCATCTTGCGGAACTTCATAATTAATAACTAAGCTGATTTCTTTTATATCAATTCCTCGTGCAAGAATATCCGTGGCAACAAGGATTTGGGTACTTTTACTTTTAAATTTCCTAAGCGCAGCTTCTCTTTGATCCTGATCTAAGTCAGATGATATTTCAGCGGATGCGAAATTTTTGCGCAGCAAACGTTGATTTATTTCTCTAACCTTTTTTTTAGTTGATGCGAAAATAAGGATACTCGGATAATTTTTCTTTCCACTTAAAAGATACTCAATCAATGGGATTTTCTGATCCTCAAAAACTAAGTATGCTCCCTGTAAAACCCCCTCTGCAGGTTTTGACATTGCAATATTTAATTGCTTAGGATCATTGAGTAATTTTTTTGAAAGTTGTCGGATTTTACCAGGCATCGTTGCTGAAAATAAAAGAGTTTGCCGCTTTTTAGGAAGTTTAGCCACAATTTTCATGATATCGTCATGAAATCCCATATCAAGCATTCGATCCGCTTCATCCAGAATTAAGTGTTCTAGATGACTAAAATCAACATAACCCAAATTAATATGTGCAATCAGACGGCCAGGAGTGGCAACAATGATGTCAGCACCATCACTTAAGGCTTTTTTCTGCTGATCCCAGGAAGAACTGTCACCTCCACCATAAACAGGCAAAGAACTTACTCCAAGAAAATATCCAAATCCTTCAATTTGTTGATCGATTTGAAGGGCCAACTCTCTGGTTGGAGCGATTACCAAGGTTTTGATTTGATTGGTTTTAGTCTCGCTGGAAGCAAATTTGTTTAGTATGGGAAGCAAGAATGCTCCGGTTTTACCGGTTCCTGTTTGAGCACAAGCAATTAAATCCTGATTGTCCATGATAATTGGAATTGCTTGCTCTTGAATTGGGGTGGGAGTTTCAAAGCCCATCATTGATAAGGCCTCTAATAACGAGGGGCTAAAATTCAAATCGGAAAATGTCAATCTATACGGGCTTTATTAATATGAAATGAAAGAAAAACTTGGTACAAAAGTCTACAAAGTTGATTAAAAAATAGTTGAAATACTAATTTGTAAGAACAAACTTGCAAATATCTCTAATTGTCATTATTGCTAGCTTTTAAGGTGGTTTTAAAAATGGAAAAACAATATCAATTCTTTTAATCCATGGAATTCTGAATGTAATACGTTGGTAATGAAAAGGTGTTTCAAAGCAAGCTTATGAGGAGTTAACAATTAAATGTTTTTAATCTACATATCTGGACAAAATATTTTCTACCGAATTCAGGTACCCGCCTCCAAATAGGTTTAGATGGACCATCAAGTAATAAAGCTGGTATATCTCCACCCTCTGATCAAATCCCTTTTGAATAGGAAAAGCATCATCATAAGCTTCATAAAACAATCGGTCGAATCCACCGAACAATTGGCTCATTGCCAGATCCATTTCTCTATGCGCGAAACTCAATGATGGATCAAAGATTACCGGTTGATTATTGGAATCTACCAAAAAATTACCGTTCCAAAGATCGCCGTGTATCAATGCTGGTTGTTCAATTGGTATGATATCAGGTAACTTTTTAAAAAGTTTTTCAAATTTTGAAATGGTAATATTGCCGATGGCAGTACTTTTAATTGCCAAATCGATTTGAGGTTGCAATCTTTCATTAATGAAGAAATCCACCCAATTGTCAGTTGGTGTATTTTGTTGCGGAAGAATACCGATAAAATTGTTAGATTCGAGGCCAAACTTATCATTTGAAACAAAATGTAATGAAGCCAGGCTAACTCCAAATTCTTTCCAAAAAGCTGAAGAAGGAGTTCCTCGTTCAATATATTCCAAAAGAAGAAATGAAATATCGTTTGCTTGAGAGCGATAGATTACCTCAGGGATTCTAATTGAATTAGTGCTGGATAATAGTTTTAAGCCAAATTCTTCACTCTCAAACATTGTAAATGCCTGAGAGGAATTATTCATTTTTAAAAAATACTTTCCTTTAGACGTTTCGATTAAACGGGAATCGCAAATACTACCGCCGCCAACAGATCTATTTGAATAGATAGTGGCATTCAAAAATGCTTCGCAGGAATTAAAAACAGCTTTAATTTTGAACAGTTTTAAAGTCGGTTTTCATTAATTATTTCCAAAAGCTGATCTCTATAATTTTTACCAACAGGAAGGTGCTTAGCCTGTCCCTTTTCTATTACTTCAACCATATTTCCCACAACTGCCTTTATTTTGTCAATTCCAACGATATAGGATCTGTGAATCCGTTGAAAAAGATGGGCAGGAAGTTTCTCTTCCAGGCTTTTCATTGTTTGCAAAGTAATCACCCGACCGGATTCCATTCTGATGATTACATAATCTTTTAATCCTTCAATGTAGAGGATGTCATTATACTTAATTTTAATTAACTTTTTATCCGCTTTAACAAAAATGAAGTCACTTTGATCCTTTTTGTCAGGAGCCTCTCCGCTAGAATTGTTTTTTTGTAATTCGATTTGTTCAACCGCTTTATTTACAGCCTTCATAAAACGCTCCAACGAAATTGGCTTTAAAAGATAATCGACAGCATTGAGTTCAAAACCTTCCAAAGCATAGTTAGCGTATGCAGTTGTAAAAATGACCAGCGGTGGTTTAGAAAGGGTTTTTAGAAAATCAGTACCAGTCAATTGAGGCATTTGAATATCCAGAAACATTAAATCAATATCATTATTTTCCAGCGCCTCATTAGCTTCAATTGCATTGTAACATCGCTTTACAAGATTCAATTTTGGGAGCTTCTCGATATAAGTTTCCAAAACGTCTAAAGCAAGGGGTTCGTCATCGACAATTATTACATTTATCATAATTGAGTGAGTTGGTTTAGTTTATAAAATTAGTTTTTTGAGCATTGTTAATCTAAATCCAAATTAAGAAAAACTCCGTAAGTATTTGGATTATCTCTAATTTCCAACTGATAATGGTCTGGATACAAAAGATTCAGACGACGGCGCACATTTACAAGACCAATGCCACCACTTCGACGGTGTTCTACTGCTGGAAGGCTTTCTGCTTTACTGTTTTCAATATCAAATTGAATTTGTTTTTCTTCAATATTTAGGTTGATCGTTACAAATCCTTTAGAAAGATGATTGTTTAAACCATGTTTAAAACTATTTTCTAAAAACGGAATAAACATTAACGGAGCGATTTTTTGGTCATTCATTCGACCAGTGATATCAAAATTTATCTCAACATTTTCCCCCTGGCGAAGCCGTTCCAGATCCAGATAATTTCGAATATAATTGACTTCTTTGCTTAACGGAACCCTTCTTTCATTACATTCATAAAGCATGTAGCGCATCATTTCAGACAATTTAATCACTATTTCCGGAGCTTTGTCAGACTTTTTTAAAGTCAATGCATATAAATTATTTAGCGTATTGAAAAGGAAATGAGGGTTGATTTGTGATTTCAAAAACCTTAATTCAGACTGCATAGTTTGTGTTTGCAAATCTCTTCGATCCCGTTGATAGCGAACCCAATCAGAAATAATTTTGAAAACCGTAGATGAACCAGCTATAATAAAGGTAAAAAAGAAATACCAATATTGGTGAGTAACTAATTTTTGCTGAATTTCAGGAAAAGGAGCAAACAAAAAGTATAAGATGAAAATTTTTATCGGGGTGAGAATCAAAACCGAAACCAGCAATAATGCGCAGTACGTCAGAAAATTTTTATCGTTTAAATAATTCGGGATTAAATAAAAGAGATTGAAATAAACAATTACGATATAAAAAAATATATTGACTAATTCAAAGGTAATTGTAAAACCAAGACCTAATTCTCCACGACTAAAAATGACCAGATTGATAAACATAATCAACCAAAAAGCACCATGGTAAACTACTCTGGTAGTGAAAAATCCATAAACTTTTGAAAGGATATTTCTGTTTACTGTTGATTCCATTAAATCAGGTCTGCCTAATTTTATAAGGTTATTATTCATACAAAATTAATATATCTGCAATAAAATCAGAATTACTTGACTTAAAGAAACTAATTAGATGAAATGATGTTTGGAGTGGATCAAAGTAAGAATTGGATAATAAGTCAAAATATCACGCTTAAAAACGAAAAAAACCAGTTTCTCTGCCCTTTTGACCAGTGTAAGGAATGCAAGTCAACAAAAGGGCAATGCTTGAAATTGTCTATTTTTAATCAATTTTCTTTGTACTTTTGCGGCACTATTTTTCGAAAAAGTTTAAGTGATGGTATACATAACTCGCAGAGAAAGATTTAATGCAGCTCATAAACTATGGGTGAATAGTTGGAGTGATGAAAAAAATATCGAGGTTTTTGGAAAATGTGCTAACAAAAACTGGCATGGACACAACTACGATTTGTTTGTTACAGTAAAAGGCAAACCGGATCCAATGACTGGTTTTATCGTGGATGTGAAAAAGCTTAGCAAAATTATTAAGAAGGTCATCATTGACAAACTGGATCATTGTAACCTTAATATGGATGTAGCTTTTATTCCTGAAAACGTACAACCTACAACGGAAGTTTTGGTTATGTTGATATGGGAACAGATAGTTCCTCATATTAAAGGATGTGAGCTCCACTGTATTAAATTATACGAAACTGAGAACATTTTTGCAGAATATTATGGGGAATGACCTCATCGTTTAAGTTTCCTATACCCGGAAAATAAAATACTATGGCATATAACAAGGTAGAAAAGTACACAGAAGAGATCACTGAAAAGCTTACGGAAAATTATTCTGATATCATAAGTTTAATTGGAGAACAGAACAATCGCGAAGGAATAGTAAAAACGCCTGAACGCGCTTCAAAGGCTTTGCAATTTTTGACCCAAGGCTATGAAATGGATGGACAAGCTATCTTGCAAACAGCCATGTTTCAGGAAGATTATAGTGAAATGGTTATCGTTAAAGATATTGAGCTTTACAGTTTGTGTGAACATCATTTACTTCCTTTTTTTGGAAAAGCACATGTAGCTTATATCCCAAATGGATACATAGTTGGTTTGAGTAAAATTCCCAGAGTTATTGAAGTTTTTTCCAGAAGGCTCCAGGTACAGGAAAGATTGACAGATCAAATCCTGCACTGTATTCAAAAAACCTTAAACCCCTTAGGAGTGGCGATAGTTATTGAGGCCCAGCACTTGTGCATGATGATGCGAGGTGTTCAGAAACAAAGTTCAGTGACTACTACTTCTGCCTTTACCGGTGAGTTTAGAAAAGAAGAAACAAGAAGTGAGTTTTTAAATCTTATAAGTACAAAACTTCACTGATCCAATATTTCAAAACTTAACGATTAAACTAAATTAAAAAATGAAAGCATACGTTTTTCCTGGGCAAGGTGCCCAATTTGAAGGAATGGGAAAAGATATTTACGAATCATCTCCTCTGGCCAAAGAGTTATTCGAAAAAGCAAACGAAATACTCGGTTATCGAATAACTGATGTGATGTTTGAAGGAACTGCAGAGGAATTGAAAGCAACAAAAATAACCCAACCTGCAATATTTTTACACTCCATCATAAAAGCAAAAATGTCAGGAGATAGCTTTCAGCCAGATGCAGTGGCCGGTCATTCTTTAGGAGAATTTTCAGCATTGACGGCTGCCGGATCGCTTACATTTGAGGATGGTTTAAAACTGGTTCAACAACGGGCTTTGGCTATGCAAAAGGCGTGTGAATTAGAAGAAAGTACGATGGCAGCCATTTTGGGACTTGATGATGAAGTGGTAGAAAGGATTTGTGATGAAATTGATGAAGTAGTGGTTCCTGCAAACTATAATTCACCCGGTCAATTAGTAATCTCTGGTTCGGTAAAAGGCATTGAACTGGCTGTTGCCAAATTGACGGAAGCAGGAGCTTTCAAAGCAATTGTTTTGGCAGTGGGTGGCGCATTTCATTCTCCGCTGATGGAACCGGCAAAAAACGAATTACAATCCGCTTTAGAAAACACAACTTTTAAAGCACCGATTTGTCCTATTTATCAAAATGTAAATGCTTTTTCAGAAAGAGATCCTGAACAAATTCAAAAGAATTTGATTGCACAATTGACAGCTCCGGTGTTATGGACACAAACGGTAAGAAATATGATGGCGGATGGATTTGATTCTTTTGTAGAAGTTGGAGGCACTGGTAAAGTGCTTAGAGGGTTGATCATGAAAGTTGATCGCCGAATGCCGGTTGAGGCGATTTAAGTAAAAGAGCAAATTTAGATTATAATTATCTTTGTGCCCATGGGTCGCAAAAAAAAGTTCATTGAAAAATTAAATATCGAAGAGTTAACAACTCTAGAGCAAGGCTATAAAAATAGCTATCGTTCAGATTTCAGAAACCGATGTCAAGTCATCTTACTAAATCATAAACGGATGGATGTAGCTCAAATAAGTTTAATAACAGATTTATCTACAATAACCATCTATAAGACACTCAAAAAATGGCGTCAAAGTGGTATTAGTGGTCTTATTCGTCAACGTGGACAAGGTAGAAAACCGCGTCTGGACATTAATAATACCAATCATGTTGATTTAGTAGAACGAAAGGCAGCTCAAAATCCTCAAAAAATAGAGGAGCTAATTCCATCTATCGTTGAAGAATTAGGTGTTCAGCCTTTTAGTAAATGGACCTTAAAGCGTTTTTTAAAAAGCTTAACTACCGTTGGAAACGATTCAGAAGGCGAATAAAAAAGCAACCGTCTGAAAAAGAACTTGCGGATAAACTACCTAAACTAAAAGCGATACATCATTTACAACTCAAGGGTTTTATTGATGTATTTTTCGCAGACGAAACAGGTTTTAGCTTGACACCAAACGTACCATATGGTTGGCAAAAAATTGGAGAACAGCTTTGTTTTACTACTCAGCGAAAGCACATACAAAACACTTTTGGACTAATGAATGCCTGTAATAAAGCCTTGCACACTTACACTACTAAGGATAAACAAAACATTAACTCCAATTTTATCTGTCAAAGTCTTAATGACTTTTCTTTAAAAATCACAAAGCCAACTGTGATTATTTTAGACAACGCTCCTTGGCATACCTCTGATAGATTTATCAATAGGATTCATCATTGGCAGCAAAAGGATTTATTTATCTTTCATTTGCCTAGATATAGCCCACACCTCAATTTAATTGAAACGCTTTGGAGGCAAATAAAATATAAATGGCTTAGGCCTAAAGATTTTAACTCGAAAACTGCCTTGAAAAAGAGGCTCCAGTTTATTTTTACCAATTTTGGTGTCCGATTCGATATTAATTTTTCAATGAACTTTTTTAACAAACTTTAATTTGCTCTTTTACTTAAAAGGGAAATAACTTTTAAATTGTCAAAAAGAACTTAATTTTGATTTCAATTTTGTTTTTGCTTTTTTAACCTTTACTGATGGCATAAATTCTGTTATTTCAAAGGAGAAGGCTCAAAGTAAACGAAGGATAATTGGAAAAATTAACTTATTTAAGCTGTAATCAATACACTAATAGAATATTAAGCGATGAGTTTCGATGCAATATCAAAAGGTAAAGTTTTAATTGCGGAACCTTTTATGATAGATCCCAATTTTAAGCGATCGGTAGTTTTGATGTGTGAGCATGAAGAAGAGGGAAGCCTGGGTTTTATATTAAATAAATCTTTGGACATGAAAATTAACGAACTAATTGCTGATTTTCCAAAATTTAATTCCCTGGTTTATTATGGAGGTCCGGTGCAGACGGATACTATTCATTACATCCACAATGTAGGCGATGTTTTGGATGAAAGCATGAAAGTAATGAATGGTGTTTATTGGGGAGGTAATTTTGAAAAATTAAAATCTTTGATAAAGTCGGATCTGATAAAACCTCAAAATATTCGGTTTTTTGTTGGATATTCTGGTTGGTCCCATGGACAGTTAAAAGACGAAATGGAATTGGGAAGTTGGGTAACCGATAATATGGACGCAAACTACCTTTTTAAAGTGAAACCTCAGGTTCTTTGGCAAAAAGTACTTCAAAATAAAGGAAATGCTTATTCTGTTATTGCCCAAATGCCAGACAGTGCCAGTTGGAACTAGTACATTTTTTTAAAATTCAAATACGCTTCTGATTAAAGCTGTATTGGATTCTTTTTTGGTCCTCTACTGCTTTTTAAATTAAAATACTTATTCAATCGATGATATCAGCTTCTAATATTTTTGTCAAATATGGTGATCGTGTGTTAATGGATCAAATAAATCTCGTGGTTAACGAGCGGGATAAAATTGGTCTTGTTGGAAGGAATGGAGCTGGAAAGTCAACGTTGCTCAAAATAATTGCCAATGAGATTACTCCGGACAGCGGCCAGGTAACCAGGCCATCTCAAAGTTCTCTGGGTTTTTTACATCAGGAAATGGAAATTCCCACTGATAAAACAGTGATAGAAGAAACGCTCACTGCTTTTGATGAAGTGAAAACGCTTGAAAACAGAATTGATGAAATCAATGTGGAACTTGGTGTAAGAACAGACTATGAAAGCAAAGAATATCTTGATTTACTGGATGAATTATCTACGGCTAACGAGCGATTTTTCATTTTAGGTGGAAACACTATGGAAGCGGATGCAGAGAGGGTTTTGCAGGGTCTTGGTTTTCTTACCTCGGATATGAATCGGCTAATCAATGAATTTAGTGGTGGATGGCAAATGCGGATTATTTTAGCGAAAATGTTATTGAAACGGCCTGATTACCTCTTGCTGGATGAACCTACGAACCACTTAGATATTGAATCGATCCTTTGGCTGGAAGATTTTTTGAAAGAATACCCAGGAGTAGTTATAATTATTTCTCACGATAAGATGTTTTTGGATAACATCACGAAAAAAACGGTTGAGATTGAATTGGGAAAGCTTTATGAATACAAAGCACCTTATTCCAAATATCTGGCGCTTCGAGAAGAACGGATTGAAAAAACGCAATCAGCCTTTCAAAATCAACAACAAAAAATAGCTCAAACTGAAAAACTGATTGATAAGTTTAGGGCAAAGGCCAACAAAGCTAAAATGGCTCAATCCCTAATCAAGCAGCTGGATCGGATGGACCGGATTGAAGTGGAAAGTCAGGACATGGCCACGATAAAAATAAAGTTTCCTCCTGCTCCACGAGCTGGTGATATTGTGGCTGAAGCAGAGAAATTGACCAAACATTACGGACCGATTGAAGTTTTAAACAAAGTAAATATCAAAATAGATCGCGGTGATCGCATTGCTTTTGTAGGTCAAAACGGACAAGGTAAAACCACCTTGGCAAAAATTATAATAAAAGAACTGGCCTTGACTTCCGGTAAAATCAAACTTGGGCACAACGTCCATCTAGGCTATTATGCTCAAAATCAATCAGAAAGCTTGCATCCAAAGCAGACTGTCCTTGAAACGATGGAAGCCGCTTCCCCGCCAGAATTGAGAACGCGCTTGAGAGGAATTTTAGGTGCTTTTATGTTTAGTGGAGAAGATGCTGACAAAAAGGTTTCAGTGCTTTCCGGAGGGGAAAAAGCCAGGCTCGCATTAGCGTGTTTGCTTTTAAAACCGATTAATCTATTAGTGCTCGATGAACCAACCAACCATTTAGACATTTTGACAAAAGAGGTTTTGAAAAAAGCGGTTCAGGAATATGACGGTTCTTTAATCGTTGTTTCTCACGACCGTGATTTTTTAAAAGATTTGACTACCCGGACCATAGAATTTAGAGATAAAAAACTTTACGAACACATTGGAGATGTAAATGCGTTTTTAGAAAAACGAGCGATGAATAACATGCGGGAGGTTGAAATGCGTACAAAAAATCAAGGCTCAAGTTCTCCGACAGATTCAAATGAAATTAGCCAGGGAGATCGTAAAAAAATAAAAAAGCTGGAAAGGGCGGTTCAATACGCAGAACGTAACATTGAAGAGCTGGAAAATAAAATTGCTGATTTTGAAAAGCAAATGGCTCAACCCGGTTTTTATGAAGATACCAAATCCCAAAAGGTTTTGGAAGATTTTAATAATGTAAAACTACAACTGGAATCCGCTATGGAAGAATGGGAGACAGCTCATGAACAACTCGAAAAAATGAGCCAATAAAAATGAAACTCCTTTTACCAACAAATAGGATAAAAGGAGTTTGGTTGAAGTTTTTGCAATAAAAATAGGTTACTTTTTTACTTAGTTTTTGGTAACCGAACCTTTAAAATTCCTCGCTTATACTTTGTTTCAATTTCACTGGAATTTACATTTTCAGGCAAACTAAAAGATCGTTTGAAGGAACGATAATTATATTCCTGATGCGTATAATTTTCTTTTTTTTCTTCAATTTTTTCTTTCTTTTCAGCACTGATAATTAAAATGTTGTCCTCTACTTTTATTTTAAAATCCTTTTCTTTTAATCCCGGAATGGCCATTTGAATGTTATACCATTCTTTCCCTTTGGAGACATTCGTTGGAGGAAAATTGATGTTTAATCTCCAGTCTTTGAGCATTTCACGGTCTTCTAATGGATTGACTACATTTGGTGTCAATGAAGTCATGCTTTTGGTTTTTGCGTGTTTGGTTATCATATTCATTTATTATTAGTTAATTAATTTTTTTCCTTTCATCTTTTAAACAAATCAATTGATGAAAGGTTCATAAATTATTGATAATCATCTATTTGAATAATGATTTATGACATTTGTGAAAGTCTAAATATGGATAAAGTGACAGATAAGTTTTACTTCTTAAAAAAGACAAAGCCGTTTTTGGCTCCGATCCGTTCAAATTGCGGGTGCTCTTTGACGAATTGCTTTTCCCGATGAATTTTGGTGATAATATAAACCGGTTTGTCCGCTTTTTCGCTCACGAGCCAATTCCAATCATAGCTTTTTTCGTTGGTGACAGGAGGTTTTTTGGTATAAAAAAGATGGCCATAAGATTTATATCCAAAAGGTTTCACATAACAATCTTCATTCATTTTGCTTTTGAAAAATTCAATTGCAGCGCGTTGGGAGTAGTGCTCGATTTTATTAATCGAAGTGAAAAGGACTAGATGTATGAAAATGGCAGTTCCAAAAAACAAAGTTGCAAAACCTTTAATAGCTAATTTCTTTTTTAAAAAATAAAAAGATGCTATTAAAATGCCCAATAGAAAAATTCCAGGTATCGCTTCAAAGCCAGTCCAATTTACATCTGCCTCCATATTTGCTACCGCGAAAGGATCATTGAAAAGTGGTTTTAGAATATCAATATTATTTCCAACAATTGGAAGCGCCACAACGGCTAAAATATAAACACCACCAGTGAGAATCAATCCAGCTTTTATCCATTTATTAAAGGAAATTTTATTTTCAATTATGTAATAAATACTCACTGCAGCCAAATAGGTCAGCGGAAAATAACACATCGAGGAATAGTGAACAATCTTTGATTTGACGATAGTGAAAAGGATCAGCACGACCCAAAAAAGCATCTTCATCCACATTGAAAAATCTTTTTGCGCTTTTGATTCTTCTGTTGGAATTTTAAAAAATGAGCGAATGGTGAATATCGCTGCGGGAAAACATCCGAACAATAAAACAACAAAATGGTATCCGGGAAATCCTTTGTGGCCTGCATCTGGCGTGCTGAACAAGCGGTACTGATATTTATTAAATTCTTCAATAAACCAAGGCCCGTTTTTCCAGGTTTCGATGCCATACCAGCTTAGTGTAATCAAAGTTGCTGCGAAAGTGAAAAAAAGGAATTCGGGAACATTGACATAAAAACGAAACCGTTGATAAACCCAGTAAACAAACATCGTAATTCCAGCGATCAGGTAGGCAACCTGACCTTTTGTGAGAATCCCCAATCCTATGATAAAACCACCCCAAAACAAATAATTCCATTTGCTCTTTTTCAGATCAACGCCATCATAGCCGTTCTTTTTCCAATGGAAAAGGATGAAATAATACAAGCCACATAAAATAAAAAGATTAAACCAGGGATCGATGATTCCGGATTTGAAATACAGGTGGGGGAGGACTGAACCAAAATATACTCCCGCCCAAATTAATCCGAAACGAGTGTTATAAAGTGTTTTACCAATGTTAAATAAAATGATCAGCGTAAAAACACCGCAAATTGCATTTGGAAGGCGAGCTGCAAACTCTCCAACTCCAAAAAGATACATGGCTGACGATTGCAGCCAGAAGAACAGTGGTGGTTTTTCCCAAAAAGGTTGAAAATCAACATAAACTCTGGTGTATTCTTTGGTGAGCATCATTTCACGGCTGATCTCCGCGAAATTGATCTCGTCCCAATCGAACAAATGTACACCGCCAAGGAATGAAATGAAAAAAACTGCTCCGATCAAACCGACGATCAGAGAATATTTCAATCGTTCGTTTTTCATTTACGTTTTTTACGACTGAAAAAATTCAGGATTTTACTTGCAAATTCGTCGCTAAGTCCAAGCTTGCCTTTGATTTCATTGTAAAGTGCAATCGCCTGTTTATCAAGGTAAATCCATAAACTTTTTATACCATCACCCGGCCGTGCTCTGTAATTTGTAGCTCGCTTTGAAGGCATAACTTGCTCTTCTGTATAATAATACAATGCGATGGATTTGCGTGTCATTTCTTCAGGGCATTGAATTGGCTCTGGCAAACCATGAAAGGAGTCATCATCTGTATTAAAAACAGCGCAGCGGTTGAATAATGGGCTAATTTTTTGGACACATGCCTTCATATCCCTTGACCACAATTCCAAATGTCCGCCATATTCTTCTTTCCAACCTTCGTTTAAATAAATCAACAAATTGGCTCGACGTCTCCAATGCCTTTTGTGTGGATGAACCGTAAAATCTGCATGGATATTCAAATAACCTCCGCGTTGACTTTGATGCAATCCGCCACCTTCCAGGGTGTCATCAGCAATTAGATTTGGAATGCCGGTTAGTTCACTTAAATAACTTACAAACTCAGGTTTGTTCAATTCCGTAATGACATGTTGAATGTAGGGTGGAAGTAATTCAAATTTGTTTAATCCATGCTTTTTTTCATTTACATGAACATAATGTATCCAGCCTTCGTCTTTAACTTTTGGAAAGGAATCCATTGCTTTTTTTGCAACTGAATCATTTAGAAAGTTGTCGATGACAATATGCGGATAAGGTGCGTCAGTTTGGTAAATTTCTTTGTGGAGTTGTAGTGATTTTTTCCACTTTTTTAGATCAAGAATGGATTGATCTTCTGGCTTTGCAATTGTGATATTTTCCATTTGTGTATGTTTGTTAAACTTGTCTCAAACTGGAATTGTAAGCCAGAATGGTTCAAAGTTATAATGTTTAAAACGGTAAAAAACCCTGCAAAATTAGTTTTTTAGTTTTACTTTCCCCACTTTCTGAGTTGTTTTATAACGGCATTAAAGTCTTTTGGCAATTCCGCTTCAAATGACATCCGCTCATTAGTTGTTGGATGATCTAAAGTCAATCGGAAAGAATGTAAAGTGCAGCGTGACATCAAGGGCAATTCTTCTTCATTTTTACCACTCCTATATCGCTTTAATTTTACTTTGGAAAGTAAAAAAGCATCTTCTCCTCCATACATCGAATCAACTGCAAGCGGATAAGATTCGGATTGCAAATGAACCCTGATTTGGTGCATTCTTCCGGTTTTAATATCCATTTCCATTAAGGTGTAATTTCGAAATTTTTCGACCACTTTATAATGTGTGACAGATGGTTTTCCTCTTGAAGCAACGATCATTTTACCTGCAACGACACCATGTTTTGCAATCGGTTTGTCAATAATTCCTTCTTCATTATGAACATTACCTTTTACAAGCGCCAGATAAATTTTTTCCGTTGTTCTTTTTTCAAATTGCTGACTTAGATTTCGATGAGCTTCTTCGTTTAAAGCAAAACAAATTATACCGCTGGTTTCTTTATCTAACCGATGTACAATGAATATTTTTTCAAACTGCTTATTTAAAAAACTAACCAGATTTGGCTTCGAAGGTGTGAAACGATCTGGTATTGACAGGTAGTCGTGAGGTTTATTAACAATGACAATATCCTCATCTTGAAAGATTATTTTAGGATCGTTTTTCATGTTTGAATTATTAGCTAAATAACTTGTCAATAATTTTTAGCTTTCGAGATTTTTATATTTTTTTTTCCTTAAAACATAATAGCTCCAAATGATGCTTCCATGGAAAATACCTTTACGATTTGGCGCAATCGCAATACTATTTTTTTCAATCAAATCATTATAAAAAGTGCTCTTTTTAACATACTTTGAATACGCTTTGTAGAATGAAATGTGTGCTTTTAAAATGCTGCGAATATTAGCAAATTGCCCTTTTAATAGAAAAAGAAAGCCAGCCAAACCATCCAATATCAAGCGCAATGGAATGAGCCAATACAATTTTGATGGCGGTTCATTTTTTACGATACTGAACAGGCTGTTCCGAAAATTGAGATAAGTTTTATGGGGGTTTTTATAAGCTAAAGTGCCGCCTCCCAAATGATATACAACAGATTTTGGCTGAACCATTATTTTATAACCAGCTCGTTTAATACGCCAGCAAAGATCAATTTCTTCTTGATGTGCGTAATAATCTTCATCAAATCCACCAAACTTATGAAACAAATCTCCGCGAATAAACATTGAAGCCCCGCTGGCCCAAAAAATCTCTTCAACCTGGTCGTATTGGCCTTCATCTTTTTCAAGAGTATCAAAAATTCTTCCACGGCAAAATGGATATCCCCATTGATCGAGCATACCACCACAAGCTCCTGCATATTCGAAGCTCTTTTTATCATTAAAAGAGCGTATTTTGGGCTGACAAACACCAATGGTCGGATCAGCTTCCATAAGTTCGATTATGGGCTCAATCCACTGATTACAAACTTCAACATCAGAATTTAAAATAACATAATAGTCTGCTTCTATTTGTTTCAGTGCTTCGTTGTAGCCCTTCGCAAATCCATGATTAACAGGCAATTGTATGATTTCAAATTTAGGGTAATTACTTACCAAAAACGCAATTGAATCATCATTTGAGCAATTGTCAGCAATGATCAGTTTTGTGTTTTGATAAGAAGAGCGACTTACTGACGGGAGAAATTTTTCCATCAATTTTTTTCCATTGTAATTTAAAATTACAACAGCAACGGAAGCAATATTTGTCGCATTTGAAGGGGGCGATTTGGTTTCAATTTCTGCTAAAATTTTTCGCCCGTTTGCCTCGTCGATTTTCATTTGCTCTTTGAGCATTTCGATGTTTTCAAAACCAATGTCTCCACGAATAAAATCGATAAATTCTATTGTTAATTTATCGCCATAAATGTCCTTTTCAAAATCCAGAATATGCACTTCAATCGTTTGAAAATCATAGTCTTGAATCGTTGGTCTCTTGCCAATATAAAGCAGCGCATTGTGTGTTTTGTCTCCCAGGCTTGCTTTTATAGCATAAATGCCCGAGTGCGGAATTAGTTTAAAAGTAGATTTCACCTCAATATTGGCAGTTGGATAACCTAATTTTTTGCCAATTCCCTGTCCTTTGACGACCGTTCCGCTAAAAGTATAGAAATGACCAAGCAAGTGATTTGCAGTTTTAATATCTCCGGCTTCCAGTGCTTTTCGAATTTTTGTAGAGCTTACTGCAATATCTTCAACTTCCTGCTTTTCAATATCTACAATTTTGAAATTTGCAGATTGCTCGTACCGCCTCAAGTAATCAATATCTCCAGCTCTATTTTTTCCAAATCGATGGTCATAACCGATGACGATATACTTTGGTGTAAACTTTTTCAGTAGAAAATTTTGAATATAATTATCCGGATTTTGCTCCGCGAATTCTTTGGTAAAAGGTACTACGACAACATAATCTACTCCGTACATTTCTAATAAAGCAACTTTTTCATCAATTGTATTTAAAAGTCTTAAAGAAGGATCGTTCGGAAAAAGTGCTAGTCGTGGGTGTGGATGGAAGGTGATGACAATACTTTCGCCATCGCATTCTTTTGCCAACTGGTTGACACGTTCCAAAATCTTTTGATGCCCCTGGTGTACGCCATCGAATGAGCCAATGGTGATAACGGCATTTTGAAACTTTGGTAGATCAGAAAGGTTGTTGAATACTTCCATGGATTGCAAAAGTATAAAAAAGGGTAGAAGTGTTGTATTCTTTTGAATAAGAAAAAATGACCTCGATAAATTGTCAATAAAGATCTTTAATAAACACTTGCTACTGTATTTTGTTTGTATCTTTACAGGATTATTTTAAAACCTAATTTCATAGATGAGTTTTGATAAGACGAAAATTGTAGGAGCACTTGCTAAAGTAATGGACCCAGTTTCAGGAGAGAGTATTATTATGAGGAATATGGTGCTCGATTTAGGAGTTGATGACCAAAATATCAACTTCACGCTTGAGTTGCCGTCATTAAATGCACCCAGCAAATCTGAGTTAAACTTTGCTTGTATTGCAGCAGTAAAAGAACTTTATCCTTCCGCGAATGTAAATGTTCACATGAAAGGGAGTGCAAACGCTGCTCAGCAAACAAACACAGGTGCGGTTCCACACGTAAAAAATATAATTGCAGTTGCTTCTGGAAAAGGAGGTGTTGGAAAATCTACCGCAGCAGTAAATCTTGCCCTTGGTCTCAAAAAACTTGGTGCTAAGGTTGGATTGATTGATGCGGATCTTTATGGTCCTTCCATTCCGACTATGTTGGGATTACAAGGTCAACGGCCAAAAGTTCAGGATGTTTATGGAAAACCAAAGATGATTCCTTTGGAAGCTTATGGAATTCCGGTCATCAGTATTGGGTTTATTATTGAACCAGAGCAGGCGGTTGTGTTGCGAGGTCCAAGATTAGCGGCCATTGTCAAACAGTTTTTCAATGATTGTGTCTGGCCATCTTTGGATTATTTGATTGTTGATTTACCACCGGGAACTGGTGATATTCAATTGACTTTGGTACAAACGGTCCCGGTTACAGGAGTGATTTTGGTGACCACTCCACAAGAAGTGGCTACTGTCGATGCAGTTAAAGCGATGAACATGTTTTTGTTGCCATCTGTAAATGTTCCGATTTTAGGAGTGATTGAAAATATGAGTTGGTTTACGCCAGCTGAATTGCCTGAAAACAAATATTTTATTTTTGGTGAAGGTGGGGGTAAAAAAATGGCAAAATTGAGTAATTCAGTTTTGCTTGGGCAAGTACCTTTGGTTCAAAGTATCAGAGAATCCGGAGATGACGGCAAACCTGCCGTTTTGGATGGAAACGCAGAAACGGCAAAGGCTTTTATGAAAATAGCTGAAAATACGTTGAGACAAGTGGCTGTTCGTAATGAAATGATGGATCCAACCAGAAAAGTGGATTTAAAAGTGTAACTTATTATTAATTTTTCTTTTAATTTTTATCAATGTCAATAAAAGATAAAGCGCAATTGATCAAAGAGGTAGACGCCGCTTTGGATGAAATCCGGCCTCATCTTGCGGTTGATGGTGGTAACCTGGAAGTTGTAGATATAACTGATGACATGACCGTTAAAATTAAGTGGCTGGGCAACTGCGAAGGATGTAATATGACTTCGATGACGATGCGTGCAGGTATTCAGGAAACACTAAAAAACAAAATGCCAATGATTCGAAATGTCGTCGCAATTAATGGTGTAGAAATCTAATTTAATCCTTCTTTTGTTCATGAATCGAAAAGAACTCTTTCAGCAAATTCTTTCCAGGCAATCTTTTCTTTGTATCGGTCTCGACTCAGATTTAAATAAAATTCCAAAGCATTTGCTTGGTTTTGAAGACCCAATCTTTGAATTTAATAAAAGAATAATTGATGCGACGCAGGATCTTTGTGTCGCTTATAAACCTAATATCGCTTTTTATGAAGCGCTTGGCGCGAAAGGTTGGGAGAGTCTTCAAAAAACATTGGATTATATCCCCAAAACTCATTTTACGATAGCTGATGCCAAGCGTGGAGATATTGGAAATACCTCAAGACTTTATGCCAAAGCTTTTTTTGAAACGCTCAATTTTGATGCGGTGACAGTGGCTCCGTACATGGGCATCGATTCTGTATCTCCATTTTTAGAATTTGAAAATAAAACAGTCATTTTATTGGCTTTAACTTCCAACAAAGGGAGTAATGATTTTCAATTTGAAAAACAAGGTGACTCGGGAATGCCGCTTTATGAAAAAGTAATGCGGAAAGCACAGGAATGGGGCAATTTGGACAACCTCATGTTTGTCGTTGGAGCGACTCACCCTGAAAAATTTGAAGAGATTCGACAAATCGCACCAAATCACTTTTTATTAGTTCCGGGAATTGGAGCTCAAGGTGGTGACCTTCAGGGAGTTTCTAAATATGGCTTGAATGATCACTGTGGATTGCTTGTAAATTCATCCAGAGGAATAATATTCGCTGGAACAGGGGAAGACTTTGCAGAAAAAGCCAGAATTGCGGCACTAAATGTTCAACAACAAATGGCTCAGATTTTAGTCTCTTCTAATCTTATCAAAGCGGAAAAGGTTTAAAATTAATCCTGGTATTGGCTTAATTTGATCACTTCAAGGTTTTTTCCTTTATTTAAAAAATGCATTATAATTTTGACCACATCCGGGTTGTGGCTAAAAGGTTTTATGGCATCTTTCAATTCTTCAATATTTCCATTAATTTCTTCTCTTACAATGTAACCAAAGCCTTGGTATTGTCCGTTTTCAACTAAAACAATTGCACGCTCCTCCAAAGTTCTGCCTTGATCCAAAATGATAAAATCTTCATCAAAATCAATGGAAAGTGTTTCGACCGCCTCTTTCACTTTTTCGTTGTAATCTTCGACAGATTCTTCTCCGAGACAAGCTCCTTTGCATTTGTGTATGTGATAATAAAAACAAGGTTTGCCGGTATTGTCAAGATGGCAAAGCGATTGGCAGAGTTCATACTTTTCAACCAATCGAATCATGGCACCTTTTGCAGAAATTTGAGTAGGGTAGGAACGGAGGATTTTTAGATTTTTTCTTTCTTTAGCGGTTACTTTTTTTTGATTTAAACAAATATATCCGGCTTCGTTGGTGTAGGAATAAAGTGCGTGCTGGAAATTTCTTGCGCGTTGAGCTCGATTAACGTATGGATGGTGGTATTTGATTTCATGCGATTCCTGGAGCAAGGCAACCAACTCGCTACCGGTAATCTCGAAACTAATATCATGAACGCTTTTCTGCAAAACCTCTGCTTTTCTGGTTTTATTAGCAAAATGCTCCATGACACGCTTTTTAATATTTATACTTTTTCCAATATAAACCAAATCGCCTGCTTTATCGTGAAAATAATAAACGCCGCATTCTTCAGGAAGCTGATGTAATTTTTCCAAATTGATATTCGAAGGGAGTTGGGATTCTCTGATTCCTAGGTTAAGCAGTTCCGAAATACTTTCCTTGTTTTCCTCATTGGCTAAAGCCAATTCCAGCAATTGAACGGTGGCTTTTGTATCTGCCATCGCACGATGGCGTTGTTTTACTTCGATCCCGAAATGTTTGATCAAATTGCCCAAACTATATGAACGCAAACCTGGAAATGTCTTTCTGGTCAATCGAACGGTGCAAAGTTGTTTTCTTGTAAAAGTAAAACCAAGCCGCCTGAATTCTTCTTTTAAAAAAGTATAATCAAATCGTACATTGTGCGCAACAAAAACGGCATCCTCAGTCATTTCAACGATTGTTTTGGCGACTTCATAAAACTTGGGAGCATCCGTTACCATTTCTTGTGTAATCCCGGTGATTTGAGTAATATTGTAAGGGATGGTGCGTTCGGGATTGATTAGCGATTCAAAAGAATCTATAATCTTTTCACCATCATGTTTGATAATGGCAATTTCAGTAATTTTGTCTCGATCTGCACGACCACCCGTGGTTTCAATATCAATAATGGTGTAAACCTTTTTTTTCATAATTTCATTTATGAATTGGCAATATACGGAATAAAAAAAACGCAGAAGCTTATAGATTCTTGGAAAAAATCTATAGTCTCTCTGCGTTTGAAAAATCAAGTTACAATTATGCTTTCAAAATGTAAAATCGTTTTCCTGTTTTTTTTGGTTACCGCTTTCAATTGTAAAGAAAAGAAGGAAATTGTAAAGCTTGAGACTGTTGTTGAAATTGTTGATTCTACTAATATTGAAGTGTCAAAAAAGATTTTACCGGGAGCATATCGCACCGAAGAATATCTTGAATTACTAAAAGGAAAAAAAATTGCACTTCTCGTAAACCAAACTTCAATGATTGGCGAAATTCACCTGGCTGATTCCCTAAAAAAACTGGAGCTGGATATCGTTAAAATATTTGCATCAGAACATGGTTTCAGGGGAATGGAAGATAGGGGAAAAGTTATCAAAGATGGAGTTGATAAACAAACTGGGATTCCGATATTTTCACTTTATGGCATAAATAAAAAACCTACAAAAGAAGATATTGAAGGTATTGAAATTGTCGTTTTTGACATTCAGGATGTAGGTGCTCGATTTTACACTTATATCTCTGTAATGAGCTACGTAATGGAGGCTTGCATGGAAAATGATGTACAGTTTATAGTTTTGGATCGACCTAATCCGAATGGGCATTATGTAGACGGACCGGTTTTAAAAGAGGAAAAATCATACATTGGCTTGCATGAGATTCCTGTT
This sequence comes from Saprospiraceae bacterium, assembly GCA_965220465.1. GTDB lineage: Bacteria > Bacteroidota > Bacteroidia > Chitinophagales > Saprospiraceae > JAHDHW01. The sequence continues at coordinate 137,042 of CBDCPZ010000023.1, forward strand.
GTTCATGGAATGACCGTTGGTGAATATGCCCAAATGGTAAATGGAGAAGGATGGTTGAAAACTGGAATGAAATGCGATTTGAAAGTTATAAAATGCAAAAACTATGACCATAATACATTTTATGAATTACCGATCAAGCCTTCACCAAATTTGCCAAATATTCGGTCAATTTATTTATATCCTTCTCTTTGTTTTTTTGAAGGAACAACCGTGAGTGAAGGCAGGGGAACAAATAAACAATTTCAGGTTTATGGTCATCCTAAATTTGAACATGGCGATTTTTCATTTACACCTGAATCAATGCCAGGGGCTACAAATCCACAGCATAAAAATATCCTTTGTTATGGTTTTGATTTAACAAGTATTCCAATAATAAATTTAAGAAATGAAAGAAAACTAAACCTGGATTATCTGATCAATTTCTATGATCTTTTTCCAGAAGAGGAATTATTCTTTTTAGAAAACAATTTTTTTGATAAACTGGCAGGCAGCAGCGAACTACGAAATCAAATTATAAGTGGAATGGATGTTACAGAAATAAGAGCAAGCTGGGAAGAAGATTTGGAAAAATTTAAAAAGATCAGAAAAAAATATTTGCTCTATAAAGATTTTGATTGAGAGTATGTTTAAAATCTAAATCCGGCGTTTAGTCCCCAGAAATAAGTTCTGTCTCCATTTTCGTATTGCTGAAAGGTAAATCTTGAACCAAGAATAATATGTTTGGCGATAAAAACTTCATACTCAAGGACTCCGGACCAGCCCCAGTTTGTAGTTTTTGTGGTAGTAAATATTTTGTCGATGATATTATCTTCCGCATCTTTTATAATCTCAGAGGTATAACTATATTCGCTTTCCCGGTATGAACCACCGCCGCCAATTTTTAGCCTGTTAACCTCGTTTCCTAAAATTTTTAGGAATAAATTGGCGTCTCCCTGGTAAGCTTTTGTACTTTGCTCAAATCCGCTGTTTTTGGTTTGAAATGCTTTGGTAAAAGATCCGTTGAGCCCTAAGCTGAAGATGCTAAAGAGGTTTCTGTCATATTCACCATAATGAGTTCGGCCGGTAAAATCTCCAGTGCCTAAAAAAGTAGTTCCAAAGCCATATTTGAAACTATTAGCAGGTTCAGTATTTTTTTCCTGAGCCACTAAGTTTAGGGTTGAAAAAAGGACAAATAAAAGTATTGTTGACGATCTTTTCATAAATATGTTTGATGGCACAAAGTTACGGCAATTCTGATTGTTTTGTTATAAATAATGTATCATTTTTCCGCTTTCCAATACTTTAACCTTGCTTTAGCAGGAGTGTTTCAATTGCCATAAATTTTAATATTTTTTTAATAAAAATATGCAAGGAAGAAAACCAAAGAAAAGATCATTTTGATCATAGATTGATGGCAACAGGCTGCAAATTTTAAAAATTTAACTTTGCCTGAACTTTTATTTCCGTTCTGGTATTTGAGTTGATTTGATCTAAGCCGCTTCCTATGATCTCGCGGTCAGAAAAATAAGTTTGGGCATAGCGGGCTTCCAAAGTAACATTTCGGATTCCTCGGTAGCGTAGGTTAATATAAAACCGTGTGCCTTTCCCATAAAACGAAGGAATTGAATAACTATAAAGCACATCATTTTCGAAGGTATAAAATCGAATACCGTAAGAATCGGTATCAAAAATGGCGTATCTGGCCGAAAAAGAAAAAGGAAACCTCAAAGGCTGAAAAATAATATCCTGAAAAATCATATAACCGTTAAAAGATGGGTTTACACCATTATTGAAGGAGCCGTAATGAATTCGATTTCTTAGCTCTAATGATTTAGTAGCATTATAGCTGATGTTTAATTTTGTTTGTAGCAATTGCGAATTGACCAATTTATCAATTTTGCTACTATTTGAAGGTTGGTTGATTTCTTTAATTTCATTACGAAATTCTAAATAAATGGCCAACTTTCTTTTTAAATAGTAAGTAACTCGCGCTCTGTATTCATAGCCTTTCGACGGAGCATCAGCATTATACCTGATCCAGGGAAATTTGTAGACATCAAAATACCCTCCAAATTGCCAGTGTTGACTTGGATTTACCACTATTCCTAAATAAATTCCGTTTTCGTTTTTTGCACCTGCTGTTTCTGCAAATGGGCTTGGATTGAGCGATAAATATTCTTTTGGAAAATATCGGTGTAAAATGGAAAGATCAACTTTTCGATCTAAGCCAATAAGCAATCCGTTTATGGTTGCAACACTTCCGTTATCGCTCATCGCAGTTTCGCCAAATAAATTAAAATTCTGAAAAATCCAGGAATAATCTATACTTAAATTGGTTAATTGATCTCCAGTGAAGTAGTAGCGATTGTAAGGTTGTTTGTTGATTTCCAGGCTTTTATTAAAATTGGAACGAAGTCCGTTAAGCGCAATATGCCAGTTCCTTTTTTGGTATTTTAAACTTCCACCAATTGAAAAATCCATTAGTGCATTTTCATCTGCAATTTCAGCAGCGGTTCGATGTAAGCCAGAGAGTTGTAAGGCTGTGAAAGATTGAAAAATCAATTCATTGGAGATGAGACTGGGATCTATAAGATTTCCATCGCGCCCTCTGTAAGAAGCAAGCGCAGTGAATTCAATATTTGATCCTAACCCTAAAGTTACCGCCGCTCCTCGAAAGAAATTGGTTTCGCTAATCGAAGTAAAAGGTTTAATCGTGCGCCTGATTTTTTTGATATTCATTATCATGGCGCTTTTACTACTTCCAAACCCAGAATGAAGAATGAGTCCCTGCCCGAAACTCACAGAGTAATCACCAATTGCAATGGTTTTTATCGTTTTGTTGTAATCTTTTAAATAGAAATGTGCGGAATAAAAATCAAATCCATGTTGATTGCTTCCTTTGAAGAATTCTTCACCAGGATCTTTTTCAGCGGTAATTCCAAAGCTTAATTTGTTTTCATAAAAATGCCTGAACCTGAAATAATATTTGTTTCTATCTCCTAAAAATCTGGATCCCAGATCTCCTTCAGGTAGTTTTGTATATCCTTTTGGCGTTTCAAGCAATCGACTCCATCGCAGGTATAGCTCATTATTTCCCTTAAAAAGTAAATCTTTGAAACCAATATGCAAATCATCAACATCATTTCTAACGGTAACAAAAGGCAAAATACTTTGGATTGTATTCAAATCAAAAGTAGGAACGGCTTGCAACTCATAAATTGAAATCAAATTTCCTAAATCTTCTCGATAGTTTAAAAGGTTTTGGATTTGCAATTCAGTGAGAAAAAATAACTCTTCGAGGTCATCTTTCGAGGCTGTATTAAGGTTGATTGGTTTGTAAGCATAAGTTTGAAGGGTTTCGAAAGCGGTATTAAAATCAAAATCGACATCCTCGTTGGTATCTTCAATAAAATTTTCAATAAGATCTTCGTTTATATTCGGAAACCCCGTTGGAATGGAATCTTTTTGGGCACCAACAAGGTAAGGTGTCAAAACCAAGAAAACAATATGTTGGAAGCTTTTAAAATTCATGATTGGGAGGAATGAAAAGTTATCCACTTTATTTAACAAATATGTGGAAAAATAATCAGATTTAATAAATAGAAATAATGTTATAAAAAACAATACAAATGCAATTACATATTTGTGTATAAACTAATCTGTGAAATATTATTTTGTATTGCTTGATTTTGATTTGCAAAGACTGGACGCCAGGGTAGTGAAACTTTGTAAAGTTGAAAATCGTATGTTAACTTTGCAGTTTATTTTAATATTTTATAAGATTTAGAAGGGCTTGAAAGATAGATTTATTCAATTAGAAAGTTAAATATCAATAACTCATTTTCATAATCCTTCATCTCAAAATTCAATAATTAACAATGGCAAAATCTAAATTAGAGTACATCTGGCTTGATGGATCAAAGCCAACTCAAGGTTTAAGAAGTAAGACTAAAATCGTTAATGATTTTTCTGGCAAATTGAAAGACATAGAAGTTTGGTCTTTTGACGGCTCCTCAACTCAGCAAGCTGTCGGAACGTTTTCTGATTGCCTTTTAAAGCCAGTTGCAGTTTATCCTGACCCGGCAAGAAACAACGGCTGGCTGGTCATGACTGAAGTCTTAAATGCCGACGGCACTCCTCATGAAACTAATGGCCGCGCCAAAATCCAAGATGATGACAATGACTTTTGGTTTGGTTTTGAGCAAGAATATTTTCTTTGGGATCCAAAAACTGATTTGCCTGTTGGATTTCCTAAAAAAGGATATCCAGCACCACAAGGCCCGTATTACTGCGGAGTTGGTGGAAATAACGCATTTGGAAGAGACATCGTTGAAGAGCATATGGACCTTTGCATCGAAGCAGGTTTGAATATTGAAGGAATTAATGCGGAAGTGGCTGCCGGGCAATGGGAATTCCAGATATTCGCAAAAGGAGCCAAAAAAGCAGGTGATCAGATTTGGATTGGAAGATATTTGTTAGAAAGGACTGCGGAGCAATATGGATTGTCCATCAATTGGCATCCAAAACCACTTGGAGATACGGATTGGAATGGTTCAGGAATGCATGCAAACTTCTCTGATTCTACACTTAGAAATGCAGGTTCAAAGGATGTATACAAAGTAATTTGTGAAGCTTTTGGCGCTTCTCCGGAGGTGATCAAACGACACATTGATGTTTATGGAGCATACAATGATCAGCGATTGACTGGTAAACACGAAACACAGTCAATTCACCAGTTTAGCTATGGGGTTTCTGATCGTGGAGCTTCCATTCGAATTCCAATTGGAGTTGTTGAAAATGGTTACAAAGGTTGGTTGGAAGATCGTCGTCCTGCTTCAAACGCAGATCCATACATGGTTTCAGTGGCTATCATTCAGACAGTTAAATCTGCGGTGAGCATGGCTGTTTCGCATAAATAAATAATTTTTCTTTTAAAAAAAGCCCTCTGATTGCGAAGTCAGAGGGCTTTTTTATGCCTTTTAAAAGCAAGTATACCTTAAAAACATCTTCCTCAGTTAAAATTTTCTTTCTTTTTAAAAAACAAAATCATACCCTTAAGTGCTTTAAAACTGTATAAGTTTTTGTCATTTCTTTCCTTTTTAATTTTACTCAATAAATTTTTACATTTTTTATCGTTTGATAAATGAATTTAGATTTTTTTTCAAATTCATACATTTAGAGTTTTGGAATAATTATTTTGCAGCTAGCTTTTTAAATCTGACAAATGAAATTAATAAGTACCCTTTCTTTTCTATTTTTTGTTATAAGTCTGAATGCCCAGTTGACAGGGAAGATCACAAATAAGGAAGGCGAGCCCTTGTCCTTTGCAAATGTTTATGTTCAGGGAACAACAAATGGGACAACTTCTAACCTCGATGGTATTTACAATTTTGAATTAAAGCCGGGCACTTATAATATTGTTTTTCAATACGTTGGCTATAAGTCAGAAGTGGTAAAGGTGACGATCGGATCAGCGAAATTAAAAAAAGATGTAGTGCTTTATGAAGAGTCGGTTGCTATTGAAACGGTTGTTATTAAAGCGGATGGAGAAGACCCGGCTTATGCCATTATAAGAAAAGCGATCGAGAAAAGGGAGTATTATAAAAACCTGGTGGAGTCGTATAGTTGTGATGTTTATATAAAGGGAAATCAGAAAATTCTGGATGCTCCTGAAAAGATATTCGGGCAGGAGTTAGGTGATCTTGGAGGAACTTTAGATTCGAACCGGCAGGGGATCGTTTATTTGTCAGAATCTGAAGCCAAGCTTTATTATCAAAAGCCTGATCAAAAGAAAGAAGAAATGATTTCTTCGAAAGTAAGTGGTAATGACAATGGCTTCAGTTTCAACAGAGCCAGTTTGATGGATTTCAGTTTATATGAAAACTACATTGATATTACGCGGAATATTATTTCTCCTATTGCAAATAATGCAATGAGTTATTATCGCTACAAATTGCTGGGGACTGTATTTGATGAAGATGGCCATTTGATCAATAAAATTGAAATAATCCCCAAACGAGAAGAAGATCCGGTTTATCGTGGCACCATCTATATTGTCGAAGATTTGTGGAATATCCAATCGGTCGAGTTGATGATCACCGGAGCGACGATCAAACAACCGATTTTGGATACTTTGGTGATCAAACAAGTTCACGTTCCGGTGCGGGAGCCCGATGTCTGGATGATATTATCACAGTCGTTGCATTTTAATTTTGAAATCTTTGGGTTTAAAATCGGTGGTTATTTCACAGGGGTTTATTCCAATTATGAATTGGATGTTCAATTTGAAGACAAGTTTTTTAACAATGAACTCTTCAAAGTCAATGAGGATTCCAATGAAAAAGCTTTATCGTATTGGGACAGCATTCGACCTGTACCACTGACAGTGGAAGAAGAGATCGATTATGTAAAGAAAGACAGTCTTGAAAAGATTTGGGAATCAAAAGAATTTATGGACTCCATTGATGCCAAAAACAATAAATTCAAGGTGTGGAATTTGTTGTTTGGCTATCAATATAACAAAACTTATGAAAAAACTTACTTCTCAATTGGCTCACCTTTGTCAACAATTGGTTTCAATCCCGTTCAAGGTTTTTATGGGAATATTGACATTGTTTACAGAAAATATTTAGATGAAAGGTCGACGAAATATATTCGAATAAATCCTAAAGTTCAATACGGTTTGTCTGATCATACTTGGCGGGCTGACTTGTCTGCGACCTACAATTTTAATGAAGTGAATTTCAGCAAAATCACCGTAAGCGGAGGATTGGCGGTGGCTCAATTTAACTCCAATGATCCGATTTCACCATTTTTAAATACGCAATATGCCTTATGGGATCATAAAAGTTTTATAAAATTATACGATAAAATTTTCGGCAGAGTCGATTATCAAAGGGAATTGACCAATGGCGTTTTCTTTAAAGGTTATCTCGATTATGCCCAAAGATCTCCCTTAAAAAATAACTCGGAATACAGTTTCCTAAAAAAAGACGGGCTCTATGAGCCAAATGATCCTTTATATCCGAATGCTATGGATATTCCTTTTGTAACAAATGAAGCCTTTGAGTTGGGTCTGAGTTTCAGGTTCCGCTTCGAACAAAAATATATCAGCTATCCGAAAAGAAAATATATTATGGGCTCCAAATTTCCGGATTTTTGGGTTCATTACAGAAAAGGAATTGCAGCATTTGGGAGCGATGTAGATTATGATTTGTTGAAAGTTAATATTGAAGATGAATTGACGTTGGGACTTTTCGGTAGAACTGAATTCAATATTGAAGGAGGGTTATTTATTAATGATAGAAAAATGCAGTTTATTGATTACCAGCATTTTAACGGAAATCAGACTTTTATTTATTCACCAGGTAAAGCACTTTCTTCTTTTTTAATGTTGCCTTATTATGAATTCAGTACCACAAATCCTTTCGTTCAAATCCATTACCAACATCATTTCCAAGGATTTATTATGGACAAATTGCCCTTAATCCGAAAGCTGGGTTTGAAATCAGTTTTGGGAGCTGCTTTTTTATATACCGAAGAAGGAAAAGATTATTTTGAAGTCTCGTTTGGCTTGGACAATATCGGTTTCGGAATATTTAAATTGTTTAGAGCAGATGTAGTGTCTTCTTTTAGAAATGGAAATTATCTAACAACTGGATTTAGATTGGGTGTAAACTTAGGAAATTAATTGTCCTCTACATTTCGCCAATTGGTCTGGGAAAGTGTGATAATGATAAATCCGCTCATAATCATGAGTAAACGGATCACAAAGCCAACCAATCTTCCTGCAGCATCGATCCAGGTTAAAAAAGAAAGTTGAACGCCTACAAATAATAGAACCAGAGACAACACTCCAATAATTATCAAAACAAAGCCAATGATCGCGTAAATACTTTTTGAATTCATAATCATTTATTAAACATAACCAAAAGGAAAAAATCCTAAATTAGTTATTTATAATTGAAAACATATTAATCTTGTTGTTGTTCACAACTTATATATTGCTACAAAATTACAGAAAATGATTTTACAAAAGTCATTATCTTTGTGAAGTTTCGAGCTCTAATAAACCAGTAAACCAATAATGATAAAACTAATCGAATGTCCGCGTGATGCGATGCAGGGGATAAAGCAATTTATTCCTACTCATCAAAAGGCGGAATACATCAACCAATTGCTGAAGGTAGGCTTTGATACGATTGATTTTGGAAGTTATGTCTCTCCGAAGGCCATTCCACAAATGAGAGACACCGCTGATGTATTAAACCGATTGGATTTATCGGTTTCTCAAAGCAAATTACTAGCGATTGTAGCGAATAAACGTGGAGCGGAAGATGCAAGTCAATTTGAGGAAATTTCTTACATGGGTTATCCTTTTTCGATTTCAGAAACTTTTCAATTGCGCAATACCAACGCGACTATCGAAGAGTCTGTTGAACGGGTTCAGAGTATTCAGGATATTTGTCTTCGAAGCGGAAAAGCAATGGTGGTTTATATTTCGATGGGTTTTGGTAACCCTTACGGCGATGAATGGAATGTGGAAATCGTTAATAAATGGGTGGATCGACTTTTTGAATTGGAGATTAATATTTTATCACTTTCAGATACCATTGGCGTTTCAAATCCGGAAAATATCAGTTATCTTTTTAGCAACCTGATTCCGAACTACCCAGATATAACTTTTGGTGCTCATTTACATACTCAACCTTATAATTGGAAAGAGAAAGTCAAAGCAGCTTTTGAAAATGGATGCCGGCGATTTGATGGTGCAATAAAAGGTTACGGAGGTTGCCCTATGGCTAAAGATGAATTGACCGGCAATATGGCTACGGAAAATATGATCACTTATTTTGAAGAAATTAATGTAAACCTCGGAATAGATCACACAGCATTTGAGCATTCTTTAAAAATGGCAGCAGAGGTATTTCCACTGCATTGATCAACATGATTTCATAGAATGCGGTTAACGTGGATTGTACGGATAAGAGCGGATTTTTAAAAATTTCTTATAAAAATAAGACCGATTTCTACTACCCACGTTCGAATTTTTAACAGCATATGATACCAACGAAAAACGATATTTTATCAGCGGCGGAACGAATTGCTCCCTACATTCACAAAACTCCCGTTTTCACTTCATCGAGCATAAATCGAATCACAGGCATTGATGTTTATTTTAAATGTGAAAATTTCCAAAGAATGGGTGCTTTTAAAATGCGGGGAGCAGTCAACGCTATTTTGAATCTTTCTGATGAAGAAAGTGCAAAAGGAGTAGTGACTCATTCCAGTGGAAATTTTGCTCAGGCTGTTGCTCTTGCCGCCAAAAGCGTTAAAATTAAAGCTTACATCGTGATGCCGATCAATGCACCAAAAGTTAAAAAAGCAGCTGTTTTGGAGTATGGCGCTGAAGTGATTGATTGCCCACCCACTATCAAAGACAGAGAAGCGGGTGCCGCAAAAGTAGCTAAAGAAACCGGTGCGACTTTCGTTCATCCATATGACGATTTTGATGTAATAATAGGGCAGGGGACTTCTGCTTTCGAATTGATTGGGGAGCACCATGATCTGGAATACATAATCGCACCAGTTGGCGGAGGCGGATTGATTGCCGGTACTGCTTTAAGTGTTCAATATTTTTCACCAAAAACGACGGTGATTGCCGGAGAACCATTTGGGGCAGATGATGCATTTCGTTCGTTGGAAGCAGGAAAAATTATCCTCTGTGAAAATCCAAATACCATTGCTGACGGATTGAGAACTTCGCTGGGAGAAAAAAATTTTCCAATAATCAAGCAATTTGTAAAAGAGATCATTCGTGTTGAAGAAAGGGAGATTGTCGAAGCAATGAAAATGATTTGGCAGCGTATGAAAATAATCATTGAACCTTCAAGTGCCGTAGCCTTGGCAGCAGTAATCAAAGAAAAAGAAAAATTCCAAAATAAAAAAGTAGGAATTATTCTATCCGGAGGAAATGTTGATGTTGAAAATTTGCCATTTAATCAATAAGCCCTTTTTTTTAATTGAAATACAATAAAAGTATATGTGTTTTTATTGAAAACTACTTTAAAACAGAAATCCATCATTTGTAAATTTGTCTAAAAGCAACCTTTAAATAGACGAGCCTGAAATGGTTTGATTTTTTATTTTAAAGTTTTCTTAGTAATTTAGTTTGTACCCTCAAACAAATACCCAAAAATTTAATTTATGTCAAAAATAGACTGGTTTCTCGACAAATACGGTGAAAGCCATCAGAATGCAACCAATAAACTCATCCATTGGGTTTGTGTTCCTGCAATCATGTTTAGCTTGTTTGGCTTGCTTTATTCCATTCCATTTCCTATAGAGCGCGGTCTGTTTACCAATTGGTCAGCCGTTGCTATCGTGTTGGCTTGGGTTTATTATTTGCGTTTATCGATTCCGATGTTTTTGGGCTTTGTCGTTATTGGTAGCCTTTTAGTTTGGGGGAATGACATGCTTTATCATTCTTTGGGAAATAATGCAGGTCAGTTAGCTTTGGTATCTGTTGGGATTTTTGTGATTGCCTGGATTGGGCAATTTATAGGTCATAAAATCGAAGGAAAAAAACCAAGTTTTATTGAAGACGTACAGTTTTTGTTGATTGGCCCGGCCTGGTTACTCCACTTTATTTATAAAAAAATTGGCATAAGCTATTAAATATATTTAGAGAATTGTTATTCTCTCACCCCTTTTTAACGCAACTCTTTCGTAATTCCCCTCCGCGAAAGAGTTGCTTCAGTTTAGGGCTAGGCGTATTGCTTTGTAAGAATAATTTGCCCTAAATGGTAAAGGTCATGTTGGATGATGCCATGCATCAATACGTAAAAAGTATAGTTCCTTTTGCCAACTTTTTGATTTAATATTTCATCATTTTGTTTGGAAAGAAGCGCTTGAAGTTCTTCCTGGCTGGCTATCAATCTACTTTTCAAATTAACCCATTCATCATGTGTTAAATGATCTATTTTTTGAAAATTTTCCTTTTCTGAAACATCATAACTTTCCTGCCCTTTCAATTTGTTAATCAAATAATTTCGCCAGGCGATCATGTGAAAAACCAATTCAGCAATATTATGTGCGCTTTCAACCGATTTCAATGCTTCTTCATTGGAAATGTCTTTTAATACTTCCTGGACTGATGGTCCATGCCACGCAGGGCCATTAAAAGTTTCATCGAGTAGGGTTTTTATATTTTGGATTTCGTGGTTTTTCATTTCTAATCAAATTTACTTTTTGAGTTATTAAATCTAATTTTCCAAACCTAAATCTTTTCGAAGCTCAAGATCTGCATTATTATGTTTTTTCCAATAATCAAGCATCATGGATTTAATTCGAGTAGCTTTGGTCGTTAACTTTTTAGCACCATCTCCCCAACCACTGGTATAAGTCTCTTCCCACGATTCTATTTTGTATGGGAAGTCTTTTTGAAAGGTAATTTTTATTGACCTGTCCAAATCGGTGTATTGAATATCATATTCCATGAAAGTTACATTTTTTGGATCCGCTTTTAAAGTGGCTATTGCTTTTTGTGGCTTAAAATCGGTGTGACGCAAACGAGTATAAAACAAACCTGGAAGCAAAGTTATTTCTCCTTCCGGCAGGTTTTTCGGGTTGATTCGGATCCTGTTCCAGATTTCGTCCTCGGCCATTACTTTATTGACTTTGAATTCCTTATCTCCTTCAGATTCAAAATATGAATTTAAATTAACTGTGAAATTGCTTTTTTCAAGATTAACCTGCATGAAAGTATGTCCACACCATTCCTGCGAGGAAGAGGTGAATTTTAAAGTATTTGGATGTTTTTTCAAATCCACGGGAGTGAAAACGGAGTTCATCATGCTGTATGGGTAAATTCCGGTATTGAATTTACGAGTCGCGTTCAGTTTTAATATTTTGATTGCATCTTTTGGCGTAGCTGCGGGATCATCCAGTTTGACAAGCTTTGAAGCAGAAAAATCTTCCGTAACAAAAACCAAAACGGCTTCACCCTGATGAATTTCTCCATACCTTGCTTGTTCCAATTTATAACTGGTAATTTCCGCTTTGTTTTGATACCAATAACCGTCAAACTTAGTTTTTTGAGGTGAAAGTTTTACAAATTCAGCATTAGAAATATTTTCAGAATTTTTATTTTCACAGCCAAAAAAGAAAAATAAAATAGCCAGACTAATAGAAATTTTTATGAAACGCATCTTTGTTTTATTTATAATGAGAATGAAATGTTAACCTCTGAAAGGTTACAAAACTTTAAGTATAATTGTTTGGAATAGCACTGATTAATATTGTCTGTGGTAAAACGATTGGATAGAAAAGTGAAAGGAAAAATGAAAGAAGTTTTCAATTACCGTTAAAATAAACTTTAGGAATATGGTCTTTATTATTTAGTTGAAAATTAAATCCAATGCCTAAAGAGCTTCCCTCAAAAGGCATGAAATCAACTTTTGGCTTTATTCTCATGGTAAGATCTTCGCTTACATTAAATCCCTTGAGATGCGCATCGACAAAAGCATCAACTCCACTCAACAATGTAACTGCAAATAATCCGATGTAAGAAAGCTCCATGCGCTTACGATAGAGGTCGCGATAATATTTAATATCGTCTGCTCCATAGCCAATTTGTGTTAGTATTGATTCCCCACCATTGACAACGGCGATATATTCTTGTTTGAAAAATTTGTATTCCCCGGAACTAAAGTTAATAAAATAGATCATTAGTCCATAAGCTCCCCAAACGATAGGCGCTTTCCAATATTTTTTGTTGTACAATTGCCCAGCTCCCGGAAGAACAAATGAACATATCAAGGCTTTCTTCGGGTCAGGATATCCTTTCTTGAAAAAGTTTTTGATCGGGCCATTTTTTTTCACTTTTTCTGAGTCTGCTGATTCCGTGATTATGCTATCAACAGCCAAAGAATCTGTTGTCAGATCCTCTTGTCCAAAAGAATTAAAGGAAAGGAATAAAAAACTGGTAAAAATTAAAAATTGCTTCTTCATTAAAAAACTAAACGTAAAAGGAAAGATTATAGTTTGTTGATTATTTTTCAATTTTATCCAAGACATTGTTGAGCGTTTCATCAGAGTCAAAGTGAATAACGATCTGGCCTTTTCCTTTTTTCTTCAATTTTAGTTCAACTTTGGCTTCCAGGTAAGATTTTAATTGATTTTCAACTTCCTGATAATCATCTGGTAAACCAGATTTTGCAGTTTCTTTCTTTTTAGGCTCGGCAGCTTCGCGGATCAATTTTTCAAGAGCACGAACGGATAATGCTTTATCAACTGTTTCTTTAAACAGCGCATTTTGAAGTAAAATATTTTCGATTCCAACCAATGCCCTGGCATGGCCCATTGAGATCAATTTTAGTTTGAGTGCCTGCTGAATTTCAGGAGGCAATTTTAATAATCGGAGATAATTTGTAACCGAAGTTCTGTTTTTTCCAACTCGGTCAGAAAGCATTTCGTGTGTCAATTGACATTCATCAATCAATCGTTTGTAAGTGATGGCGATTTCGATAGCATTAAGTTGTTCTCGTTGAATATTTTCAACAAGTGCCATTTCAAGCATTTCCTGATCATCCGCAATGCGGATATAAGCAGGAATTTCTTCTAAGCCTGCAATTTTTGCTGCACGTAGTCGGCGTTCACCGGAAATCAGCTGATAATGTTTACTGTCTAATCTACGAACAGTGATTGGTTGGATAAGTCCATGTACTTTCAAAGACTCAGCGAGTTCTTTCAAAGCATCCTCATCAAATTCTTTTCGAGGTTGAAAAGGGTTGACTTCAACCATATTTACTTCAATAAAAGCGATGGTGTTTGATAGTTCTTTAACAACCAATTCAGGATTTTCTTCGACTTGGTGATCGATATTTGATAAAAGGGCTTTGATACCTAATCCGAGTTCTTTCTTTCTAACTTTCTTTGCCATTCTGATTATTTCCTAATTAAAAAAAGGGTGAAACTTCTACTTACTGATTTTTCAAAATTGCATTTAAATATTGTGCGCTAAAAATAAAGTATTGAAAACGCTGAAGATTTTAATTAACCTTCTTTTTCTTGGCCTTGCTTTTTTCCGGATACAGTTTGTCTTTATTTTTATTTAAAAACTCTTCAGCAAGGTTGATAAAGTTGATACTTCCTTTGCTTGAAGCATCATAAAGTGCTACTGGAACATGGAGGTTCGGGGCTTCCCCGATTTTTGAATTTCTATGAATTATCGTTTCAAAAACAATTTCTTTAAAATAATCCTGCACCTGGCTAACCACCTCATTGGCTAATCGTAGGCGGCGGTCATACATGGAAAGCAAAATACCTTCGATTTCTAAATCCGGATTGAGTTGTTTATTGATTAAGCTTATCGTATTCATCAACTTTCCGAGACCTTCCAAAGCAAAAAATTCACATTGTACCGGAATCAATATTGAGTCGGCAGCGGTTAAAGCGTTAACAGTTACAATACCCAAAGAAGGTAAACAATCTATAAAAACATAGTCAAATTGATCTTTTACTTTATCGACAACTCCTTTTAATATAAATTCACGCCGAAACTTCGATACAAGTTCCAGTTCCGCACCTACCAAATCGATATTTGAAGGGATGAGAAAAAGATTTGGCGTATCTGTTTTTAGAATAGCTTTTCCGGGATCAATGTCATTCACCATCAAATCATAAGTACTGTATTCGATATGTTCGGCAAGGATACCGACGCCTGTTGACGCATTTCCCTGCGGATCAGCATCTATTAAAAGAACCTTCTTCTCAAGGATCGCCAAACTCGCTGCAAGATTAATCGCTGTTGTTGTTTTCCCAACTCCACCTTTTTGATTAGCAATAGCTACAACTTTTCCCATTTTCTACTTTTTACAGCTTCTGTCTTTTTATTTAAACTAAAAGCTAGATTGTTAAAGAGGCACCAATATCCAGTAAAATTAATTCCTTTTCTTTGTCAGCAAAAGCGTCTACAGCCGCTTCGTGATCTATTTTTATATAACCAAAAGTATCATAATGACAGCCAATTATTTTGTCACATTCAATAAAATCGCTGGCTTTAATAGCATCCTGAATTCCCATCGTAAAATTATCCCCAATCGGTAAAATTGCAAAATCCAATTTAGGGCTGGTCAATGGAATCAGCTTCATATCCCATGTTAAGGCAGTATCTCCTGCAAAGTAAAAATTACCTTGATCATTTGAAACAACAAATCCGCCTGGGTTTCCACCATAAGTTCCATCAGGCAATACGCTTGAATGAACTGCATTGACATATTTTACATTTCCGAAATCAAAATTCCAGCTTCCTCCGTGATTCATCGGATGGCCGTTAATTCCTTTTTCGCCATACCAACTCACAATTTCAAAATTTGAAATGATCGTTGCACCTGTTCTTTTTGCTATCTTTTCCGCATCGACTACATGGTCCTGATGACCGTGCGAAAGCAAGATATAATCTGCCGGGATCTTATCAACTTCAATATGCTTCGCAAGTTCATTTGGGCTGATAAAAGGGTCAAAAACCACATTTTTTCCGTTTATCTGGATACCAAATGATGATTGACCGTAGTAAGTAATTTTCATACTTGAATGCGTAGATTTTATATGAAAAAAATATCGAATGCTAAAGATACTGCCTTTTATAAAATATACATTATTAATGTTCAAAATTTATAAATCAAATTTTCTTTAAACTTTTTACAAATAGGTAACTATATATTTTATATTGGGTTTTCTTTTGTTGATTGCTGAAATTGATAAATAAATGATTACAGTTATTTCCGGTACAAACAGGCGGAAAAGTTTTACTCTTCCGGTAGCGAAACAATTTTTTAGCCTTGTAGAAAAGTATACTAGTGAAGAGGCAAAAATATTGTCATTGGAGCATTTACCACTTGATTTGTTTCATACGGGTATGTACAATGAAAATGGCCAATCAAAAAGCCTCATTAAAATCCAAAATGAATACATGATTCCGGCAAATAAATTTTTGATTGTATTACCAGAATATAATGGTGGAATTCCGGGTGTTTTGAAAATGTTTTTGGATGCTTGCTCTGTAAGAGAAATTTCAAAAACCTTTGAAGGTAAAAAAGTGGCCATGGTGGGCCTCGCCTCAGGCAGAGCCGGGAACCTCAGAGGAATGGATCATCTGACAGCTGTCATGAATTACCTGGGGTGTATCGTAATGCCTAATAAATTACCAATTTCAGGACTTGAAAAAATAATTGATAAAAAAGGCCAAATTATTGATCCTGAATCGCTGGGATCAATAAAAAAACAGGTCAAAGATTTTATCGCTTTTTAAAATCGAAATATTTCTATTATTCTACCCAATCAGCTATAAAAACATTGGTATCTCTCGTTCCTCCATTATTGCGATTTGAGGAAAAAACCAGTTTTTTACCATCAGGAGAAAACATTGGAAATGCATCAAAAACTGAATCATAGGTGATTTGTTTTACATCGGAACCATCAATATTTACTGAAAAAATATTGAATTGTCTTCCACTTTCAGAGTGATGATTGCTGCAAAATAGAATCTTTTTACCAGAGGGATGGTAATAAGGACCCCAATTAGCGCCACCCAATGAAGTAACTTGTTTCAAATCAGAACCATCAATATTGCATGTGAAAAGTTCCATATCCGTTGGCTGTACAAGTCCCTTGTTCAATAAATCTTTATAAACCTTTTTGGCTTCTTCAGTCTTTGGTCGAGAAGCTCTAAAAACCAGTTTTTTACTATCAGGCGAGAAAAAAGCTCCACCATCATAACCCAAATCATTGGTAACTTGAACCAAATTACTGCCGTCGATATTCATCACATAAAGTTCAAGATCACCAGAACGAGTTGATGTGAAAACAATCTTTTTACCATCCGGAGAAATAGTGGCTTCTGCGTCATACCCTGGATTATCCGTCAATTGCTTGATGATATTTCCTTCAAGATCTGCCTGAAAAATATCAAAATCGCTAAAAACTGCCCACACATATTTTCCATTCACTACCCGCGGAACCTCCGGACATTCCTCACTTCCAAGATGTGTGGAAGCATAAACGATACTTTTGCCATCTGGCATAAAATAACTACAGGTTGTTCTTCCTTTTCCGGTACTCAAAAGTGGAGGCTGATCTGCTTCGTATCCGTCAACCGGCATATAAAATATTTGATCGCAGGGCGCATTCCATTTTTCATTAGTAGCCTGAAAAACAAGGTATTTGTTGTCATAACTAAAATATGCTTCTGCATTATCCCCTCCGAAAGTGAGTTGATTTACATTTTTAAGATTGTTTTCTTTTTCATAATGGATAGTTGTCGAAGGTTTTGATTCTGAACTATGAGAATAGTTGTGTTCTTCATTTTCATTGCCCGTCGCATGTTGTTCGGATTGATTTTCAGTGGTTGAATTACAGGCAAAAAGGAAAAGAGATAATATAGAAAACAGATAAATTCTACGCATTGCAATTAGTTTTAAAAAATTCTTGTTTTTGAAAAGTGCAAAGTTAATCTAATTGAAAAAAAAATAGTTACTTGCGATGAATTGCTTTAAATTTTTACCAATTCTTTACAATTGCCAACAATGAAGTTATCCTCGTTTTTATACAGTTTAATCGTTTTAACATTAGTTTCTTGCGCAGATTCTAATAATGAAAAAGGAACGAACTCCGAACAAGTTTTTCATTATAATCAAATCAATTCGATTACTTCTTTAGATCCTGCTCTTGCGAAAAGCCAAAATAATATTTGGGCGGTGGATCATTTGTATAATGGATTGGTTCAATTGGACGATCAGCTCAATGTAAAGCCTGCTGTTGCTAAGCGTTGGGAGATTTCGAAAGATGGAAAAACCTATACTTTTCATTTGCGCGATGATGTTTATTTTCACGATGATCCGGTATTCGAATCAGGCAAAGGCCGCAAGGCAGTTGCAGAAGATTTTGTTTACAGTTTCAACCGAATAATTGATGATAAAACTGCTTCTCCGGGTAGCTGGATTTTTAAGGGGAGGGTAGCGAGTGAAAACCCTTTTGAGGCAGTGGATGAATTAACTTTCGTTGTTCATTTGGAAAAAGCTTTTCGACCCATGCTGGGGATTTTAACGATGCAATATTGCAGTGTGGTTCCAAAAGAAGCCGTTGAAAAATATGGGAAAGATTTTCGAAGTCATCCTGTTGGAACCGGACCGTTTAAATTTAAAAATTGGTTGGAGAATCAATCGCTTTTTTTGGTTAAAAATGAAAACTATTTTGAGACGGAATCAGGCCAAAAACTGCCGTATTTAGATGCTGTTCGAGTGAGTTTTATTGCTGATCGTAAAACTGCTTACCTCGAAATGATGAACGGAAAATTGGACTTCTTTTCAGGCCTTGAATCTTCAATTATTAATGAATTGCTGACTGCTGAAGGAGAGTTGCAACCTTCGAAAAAAGATCAACTCCAGTTTTATAAAACCGCTTTTTTGAATACCGAATATTTAGGTATAAATATGAATTTTGAAAAAGGAACCAGTCCTCTTGCAAAAAAGAAGGTGAGGCAGGCGCTCAATTATGGTTTTGATCGTCAAAAAATGATACAAAATCTTCGAAATAATGTGGGAAAACCTGCGAATGCCGGATTCACGCCACGAGGATTGCCGTCTTTTGATTCGGAGAAAGTCAAAGGCTATGATTACAATCCCGATAAAGCCCGAACCCTTTTAAAAGAAGCAGGGTTTCCAAATGGCGAAGGGTTGAAGGAAATTACGCTTTTGACCAACAAAGATTATCAGGATTTATGCACTTTTATCACTAGGCAGTGGGAGGACCTTGGATTTAAAGTACAAGTTGAAATTGTTGAATCTGCAACACTTCGGCAAATGATGAGCAAAGGGCAGGCACCATTTTTCAGAGGAAGTTGGATTGCTGATTACCCAGATGCTGAAAGTTATTTTGCTATGTTTTATAGCCAAAATCCAGCACCACCGAATTATACTAATTTTTCAAATGCTGCTTTTGATCAGCTTTATGAAAAAGCGTTGGAAGAAAATGATGATTCAAAAAGGTATGACTTTTACAATCAAATGGATGAAATAATCGTGGAAGAAGCACCAGTCATTTTTCTGTTTTATGATGAAACAGCACTTTTTGCTCAAAAAAATATCAAAGGTTTAAGCGTTAATTCGATCAATTTGTTGAGTTTGAAAAAAGTAAGGAAAAATTGATCAATAATTGTCCATAGAGTAATCATTTGATGACATCTTTGATTTTTTGAATATTGAGAATGTAGATAGAGTTCCAATAATTACATCGGAAATTCAGAAAGCACATGATTAAATCAGCAGACTTCCTTTTCAATATAATTGGAATTCAAAAGCCCTAAAGCGCCCATATATTTAAGTCTGAAAGAGATCAATCCGCCGACCTGATAGTTTCTATCTGTATCGCCGAGATCTACAATCAGCATATCTGAACTTGCGCTAACTACCTTTAAAGCTGGATCGTCAGGAATTAAAAAGTCAGGTGAAATATCTAATAAACCTACATCAATAATAGCCCTGTAAGAAGTTTTTCCATAATCCTGTTCGTCAATTTCAAACATATCTCCTGACGGAGTTTCAGCTAGTAAACCAATTGGTACTTTGGGTTTTTCAGTGATTTCAATGATCTCGGTAAATAACCGAAGAACATCTGTTTTCATTCCTTTGACTCGTTTACCGGTTACTAAATTGTTTCCAAAATATAGTGTTTCGCCAATTCTAAAATGATTAACAGCTTGAGGAACTTGTTTTTTAAAAAGCATGGGAAGTGTTACTGAGGTTCCCCCCGAAACAAAAGGAATCTGTTTCTGAAATTTAGCTTCTATCAATTTTTTGTAGAGGCTCATAATAATTAGTTTGTCCTGAGATGGCATAACTCCATGAAGGCAATTCAAGTTTGCTCCAATAGCAACTATTTCGATGTTTGGTAAATTAAATACCTTTTCATAAAAAGTGACCAGGTTGCTTCCCATAATTCCTTCCCGCAAATCGCCTAATTCAACCATTATCGTCACTTTGTGCATTTTTTTCTGTCGAACCGCTTCTTCCGAAAGCAGTTGAATGATTTTGCTCTCTGAATTGAAACTAACGTCAGCATATTTTATAACCGATTTTATTTTTCTTTTTGATGGAGGTTTGATAAAAACGGTTTGAACTCCAGGGTTGATCTCTTTGATTTTTTTGAGGTTACTGAGCCGGCTATCACAAACTTCTTTGATTCCTAAATCGAGCACTTCTTTTAAAAACGGCTTGTTGCCACACATTAATTTCGTTACAATTGCCCAATCAATTTCATGTTTTTTAAATAGGGTATCTAAAAAATGATAATTGTGTTTTAAACGCTCTTTATATAATCTGATAAAAGCCATAATATAAGGGTTTATGAGATAATTTTTCGCGGTATAGAAGAAGGTAACCGCGTTAATAATTCGTAATTAATTTGTTCACTAAACTCACTGAATGAAGAAACAGAAATTTCCAGGTCACCTTGTTTTCCAATAAGCACAACCTCTTCTCCTTTTTCAACTCCTTCAACTTTTGTTATATCAACAGAGATCATATTCATATTGACCATGCCTACCACACTCACTCGATGGCCACGGATAAGGACTCTGCCATGGTTACTCAATGAACGGCTGAATCCGTGACTGTAACCTACCGGAACAATAGCAATTTTCAGGTCTGTGTTTGCAAGGTAAGAGGTGCCGTAGCCGACAAAATTACCCGTTTTTACATATATAATATCCATAATTTTGCTCTTCCATGAAATGAGCCTTTTGAGTGGATATTCCAGTTTTTTCTTTTTTGACAGATAATCAACCAATACTTCATTGCTTGGAAAAAAACCATATTGTAAAATACCGATTCGAACCATATCCAATTGCGTTTTTGGATAGCGAAGCATTGCTGCCGAACACGCTGTATGAATTTGTATTGGCGATAATTCGCATTTTAAAAATTTATATTTTAAATTTTTAAAAACGCGCTGTTGATTTTTTATTCGAAAATAATTGGCAATGCTTTCTGCTCCGGCAAAATGTGTGCATAATCCTTTAAAGACCAGATGCTCCGATTGTGTTTTCAATATGTGAAAAACTTCGATAAGTTGTTTAGTTGAAAAACCCGTTCGGTTCATGCCGGTTTCCAATTCTATATGAATTTTTGCTTTTTTACCTGTTTTTTTAGCAATCAAAGCTGCATTTTCCAACCGATCCAAATCAAAAACATAAAACTCGATTTCGTTTTCAATTGCCCACTCCTGCTGTGTATAATCCAACATACCCATGACCATAATCGTTGGATTCTTTTTACCTGCGTTTTTAACACGTAAAGCTTCATCGGCACTGAATACGGAAAAATGATTGACTCCGCATTGTTCAGCTAATGGAATAAAAAATTCAATTCCATGTCCATAGGCATTTCCTTTTACAACAGATGAAAAAATAACACCATCATTGATGATGTTTTTTATAAAACCCAAATTGTGCTCAAGCGCGGAACGGCTGATTTCAATGTATGAAGTATGCAGCATAATTATTTCAAAATTTTTGAAATAATGGAATGGAAAACCTGAACACCAACTGGTAATATTTCATCAGGAAAATCATAGTCTGGATTGTGCAGAGCAGGGCAATTTACACCTGCTCCAATACCAAACATTGCCCCTTTGAATTGTTGTGTAAAAAGCCCGAAGTCCTCACCCCATTTGAATGGAAAATCTCTTTCCGCCAAAGTTAAATTATTTTCGTGAGCTGCTTGTCGAATAAACTCAACTGCATTATTGAAGTTTTCATTGGCGCGAAAATAATGCGTCCATTCAATTTGGCTTGTTAAATTGTATTTATTGGAAACGGTTTGAATGATTTTCACAACTTTTTCTGTCAATTCTTCCAAATATTTTTGGGTCCAGGTCCTAAATGTCAATCGTAACTCACCGTATCCTGCCGAAATACCAAAGGCAATTTCCCCCATTTCAATATGTATTGGCGTTATGACTGCAAAATTTTTCCTTTCTGGCTGATTGTTGGACAATGCATTGGTTTTGGTCAAAATTTCAGCAATTGCAAGCGCTGGGTTAGTACCATGTTCCGGCTCCGCAGCATGGGAAGTTTTACCTTCTAATTTGATGATAATACTTTTTACAGCTGCTGTAAAAGCACCTTTTTTTATGACAACCTGATTTAAAGGATAGCCAGGTAGATTGTGAAAAGCAAACACATAATCCGGTTTAATTGCATTGAATCTCGGGTCAGTCAAAACAGCCTCTGCACCTTTACCAATCTCTTCAGCAGGTTGAAAAAGCAAGACAACTTTTCCATTTTTTGGCGGTTGTTTGAAAAGTAATTTCGCCAAACCTAACAAGATAGTTGAATGTCCATCATGTCCGCACTTATGTGAAACATTTTTCACTTTTGATCGATATTCAAATTTATTGACTTCCTGAATCGGGAGCGCGTCCAATTCTGATCGAAACAGAATGGTCTTTCCAGGAATTTCACTGTCAAAAATTGCAACTACTCCAGTACCTCCAACATTTTCAATAAGAGAAGTTGGTTTACAGCCGGTTAAAATTTTTGCTACTTTTTTTGAAGTTTTATATTCTTCTCCCGAAAGTTCAGGGTTTGCATGGAAATGCTTTCTGATTTTCACCAACTGGCTAAAAGTTGTTAATTCTGCCACATTGCTCATATTAAATAGATTTGATTAATTATTTGTATTGTGATTTAGTTGTTGGTAAATAACTCAATAAAATAAAGACTAGTGCAGAAATACTTATACCACCAATATTTGCATCTAAACCATAGGGCAATAATGTATTAGTAAGCGTTAAAATGACGGTAGTTCCTCCTCCAAATAACATTGACCAAAAAGCTGCAACAGGACTGCTTTGTTTCCAAAACAATGCTCCAAGAACAGGTACTAACAAGCCTGAAACCATAAAAGCGTAGGATAGCAGCATTAATTCTAAAACGTTTTGCATGGCTGTAGCCAATAGTAATGCTAAAACCCCAATGATAAGAGTGGCAATCTGTGAATATTTTAGGCTGTTTTTTTCCTTTATTTTTTTTGTAAAAACATTTCCTAAAATATCAGTAACTACATTACCGGAAGCAGCCATAAGGCAGCTATCAGCTGTAGACATAATAGCTGAGAAATAAGCAGACATCATCAAACCCATTAATCCAGTAGGTAACACAGTTCGCAATAATAAAGGCAAACCCATTTCTGCATCCATTGATTCACTTGTGAGATAACCAACATATTCAAACATTCCTTGTTCTGCTGCTACTCTTGAAAACAGACCTAGTATAACTCCCATAAAAGCCATTATCGGATATTCAAATAAGCCAGCAATATACCAAGCTTTTTGTGCAGTTTTTTTATCCTTGCAAGCATAAATTCGTTGATATAATGTCATGCCTACAAACCAAATTGGAACAATGGTAACAAACCAATTTATAAGCGTTACAAGGCTTATATTATTCAACGAAAGAAATTCTTTGGGTAAGATTTGTTGGATAGCTTTTATACCTCCAATTGCGTTGTATCCTAGTGGAATGCCAATAAAAATTAATCCAGCCATTAAAATTATCCATTGGACAGTATCTGTATAAATAACTGCTTTCAGGCCACCAATTACAGTATAACCCACAGCAATCGCTCCCATTATCAGAAGAGCAGTATTCAAGTCTAGTGCAATAAATGAAGCAGAAGCAAGCTTGGCTCCTGCTAACAATTGAGAACTGGTAAAGCCAATGTACCCTATTGCGGAAATAATTCCCGCCATCAAGGCAACTCGTTTATCATATGAGTGGAGAAAAAACTGAGGAAAGGTTAAAAACCGATAAGTCTTTGAAAGATTAAAGACTTTAGGAATTAGGAAAACTGCTGCAAGCCATGCACCAACTAGTCCTGTGAACAACATCCATGATCCGGAAATACCCATCAAAAAACCCAATCCTCCCAAACCGATTGAAAAACCACCTCCAACATCTGTCGCTACTACTGACAAACCAATATGCCAACTTCCCATCTGTCGACCTCCTACATAATAGTCATCAGTATCCTTGTTCTTTCTAAAAAAATAATATCCAATGCTTAACATTACGAAAAAGTAAACACCAAATATCATTAAGTCGATCCAATGCATAAATAGCGGGGTATTTGCTTTATTGTAGCTGAACTAGAAGATGCACAAAGTCTTTGAATTTGAGAACAATAGTACTAGCCAAATTTGTGATTCAGAACCAAAGATTATTTTGATGATGAAAAAAAATTTAATAGGCTTGAAAATAAAGCAATGATGATAATTTAATAGTTTTAGCCTATACTAAAGCATGCCTCCAGATCTTACCATTTGCCAGTAGCTCATTTGAGAAAAATCTTCACATCGTCTGTTTTCAACTTCTTTTTTCCAGCGATTATGCTCTTTTTGGATTTTTAATGAATCTTTGGATTTACCTGCTATTCCGGCAGGATTAGAAATTGGTTCACTTAACTCCCCTTCAATCTGATCAATCATTTTCATGAATCTTTTTTTTAAAATTTAAAAATCGGATAATTTGAATGTTAAATAATTTTTGAAACTGCTTGTTTTAATTTAAAGCAGCTTCATTTTCATTGTTTTTTTTCTTATAGCGCATTTCGAGATATTTGTTTTCAAAGCCAAGTTTTTCGTATAGAAATTTAGCAGGATTATCTGGTTCAACATGCAAAGCGATATCGCCTTCACAAGTTTTTATGGCTTGCATCATTAATTTTTTACCAATCCCTTTTCCTCTGAAATCGCTATGTACAGCAATATAAACCAGAATATTTTCTGGAATATACCCTCCCATACCGGTTTCATTGACAACCACTACACCAACCAGTTTTTCATCAAAAGTGCAAGTTAAAACAAAACCTCCTGGTGATGGAATTTCCTTTGTTGCATAAGCAATGGCTTTTTTAATGCTTCTTTCGGAATCTCCATATTCTTGCAAATGTGTTTTCAAAAAATTGACTATTTTTTCTGTTTGAATTATAGTAAGTTTTTTAAAAGAATTAACTGTTGGAATAGTAGATTCAATCATTTTATTCGTTTTTATTTTTTTTAAATTAAAGGGTTTTGCTATCAATGAGACCCATTGAATTTTGATTCATAGGCTTACTATAAAAAATGCGTTGAAGCCTAATTCAGTTCAAACTGAATTAGGCTTCAAAACTATCTTTGAAGATTTTAATTTTGGATACTGGTTGAAGAGTCCATTGTTTTAAGATCAGATTTCATACAGCCCATAACTAAAAATCGATGGACCTGTTCCAAAACGGAAACATAGAAGGAAAATCTATTTTCTTTAAAAACTAAATTGAAGGAGAATTATTCAACGATATTGTAAAGCCCTTGCTCGACTCGCTTATCAAATTCTAATTTAGGTACAGGCATGATCCTGTTAACAGATAACATTTTTATCATGACTGTTTTTGAGCTTTCTTTAACGACTTTAATATTAATATTCCTGTCCATTTTATATGATTTATTAATGTTAACTGAATGATTATTATACTTCTTTTTTATTTTATTTAAACTTTTAATTGGCCTATTTGCTTTTTAGGAACTCCTGAAAAGTAAGCCCATTGGTGGAGAGCCTATTTTTTCAATTTGCACCACATTAAGGAAAAAATGTTTCCTATACAAACTTTCGAGTCAATTTTTTAAATAAATTACCTTTGCATTCAAATGATGCTTTTTCACAATTGTTTCTGTTGAGCTTTTATGACCTTTAGGAGCAAGTAGAAAAAAACTTCCGCCTTTCATGCTGGCAAGTGTGCTTAATAGCTTCCATTTCGAAACTCTGCGGTTGATATTATCCGTTTTTGTTACAATTTCTACATAACTTTTTCCTCCCATTTGTATTCCTGTGACATCAGGAATAAATGCCTTATCTTCCCCCTGAGCGGTAAATTGAGTAGGAGTTTCATACCCTTCATGGTTTGCTTTTAATTTTTTAAACCCGTGACTTTCAGCCCATTGAATAGCTTTTTTAATGAAGTTGACATCTTTCATGCAAAAATGGTGTTTATTAAAAAATGATTTGTATTAAAATTAGTTTTATAAAAACGCTGTTTTAAGGTATGGTTAACATACAATAAGTAAATTTCTTACTGTCTTTTATTTCTAAGTAAATCGAAAATAACCGTAAAATTTGAGGATTTTTATTCACAGCGACTTTGAAAATTGAGACTAATTTATCTACTCGTGTTAAAATAAAAACGTAAAAGGAGACCAAATAGTTTCTACAAGAATTAAATTTTTGATTTAAAAAAATAATCTGGAAACGCCGAGAAAATTAATTTATCAAAATTTATTCATGAAAATTAATTTTGAAATACGTATAATTTACATTGAAATTACCCAATATTTTTACAAAACCAAATTATTAATAATTTAGCATTATCAATACGAATACTATTAAATGCAAAAAGTAATTTTTAAAGATATCGGGAGAATAGCTTATCAAAAGGCTTGGGATTATCAACAAAGCCTGTTGAATGAGCTGGTTGCTTCAAAAAGAGAAAACCGGGAAAGGCTTAAACAAAGTAAACCCAAATTAACCCAACGGCACTATTTGTTGTTTTGTGAACATAAACCCGTTTATACACTTGGAAAAAGTGGATCGATGGACAATTTGTTGCTGTCTGAAAAAGCGTTGAAGCAAAAAGGAATTGATTTTTATAAGATAAACAGGGGAGGAGATATAACTTACCACGGGCCAGGGCAAATTGTAGGATATCCGATATTTGATTTGGATTGTTTTTTTACTGATGTGCATAAATATGTTCGATATTTGGAAGAGGCGATTATTATGACCATCGTGGAATACGGTTTAATTGGTGTCAGAAAAGAAGGATTTACAGGAGTTTGGCTTGAGCCTAATGAAAAAGAACCAGAGTTTAGAAAGATTTGTGCTATTGGCGTTCATCTCAGCCGTTGGGTAACCATGCATGGCTTTGCATTTAATGTAAATACCGATTTACAATATTTTAATAATATCATACCTTGCGGAATAAACGATGATAACAAAACAGTTACTTCAATGAAAAAAGAGTTGGGTCTGGAGATGGATATTGAGGAAGTGAAATCAAAACTCAGACAACATTTTTCAGAATTGTTTGGTTTTATTTTTGATGAAAAAGTATCTGAATTCAAGAAACATTAATACTTCAAATCGAAATGAAGAAAGATATTCCTCAGCATAAAGTTCAAGATTTAGCTATCGCAATAGTACCCGGAGATAAAGATGAAAATCTTTGGGATACCTTTATTATAAATTTAAAAGAAGAACCGATAAAAAGTGTTTTGGTCAATTCCAGAGGTTATGGTGAATTAGAAGGAGAAGAGATCAAAACGACGATACTTCGGCATTTTTTTGAAGAAATCGGACCACTGCAAATTGAAAAAATTGAACCTATTCAAACCAAGCTTTTCGATATTGCAAATGAATACTGGGTAAGTTTTCAATACGATGGTTACATGTATGATAAGAAATATGTTTTTGTAAAAGGGAGTATCTCTGAAATCAATTTCACTCAAATTCCTTTTATCAATAAACGAGGTGTTATGATTCGCTAAATTCTATTATGATCCGCACAATTGCTTTCCTGTTTTTCATTTTACCAACCATTCTTTTTGCTCAAACAGAAGAACAATATTTAAGGCGTGCTGAGCAAGCCCAGGAAAAAAATAATTACCGGGAAGCAATAAATTACATTACAAAAGCAATCGAGCTGGACTCCTTCAATGCTTTATATTATGAAATGAGAGGGATTATTATCGCGGGTTTAAATGTAAACAACAAACAATTAGAACATGTTGATATTCAAAGCTTTAAAGGTGCTTTAGATGACTTTAACAGAGCTTTGGAATTAGAACCTGAGAACCCTGATTTTTACCAAAGCCGTGGAACACTCTATTTGAATTTTAGAAAGTATCAGGAGGCTTTATACGATTTTGAACAACAATTGAAATTTGTTAATTATACAAGTGAGACCGTTTTGGCAATGGCGGGAAAAGCAAGAGCGAAGTTTGAGTCAAAAGAATTTGATGCATCCTTTAAAATCCTTGAAGATGCCCTGGAATTGGACTCATCAAATATATTTGTATTGAACAACCTTGCCCTGCAATATTTAATTTTGGAAGATTTTGAATCCGCAAGGAGATACCTTAATAAAGCGTTAGCCAATAATGCTGAAGATCGAATTACGCTGGGAAATATGGGATACGTCGCTCTGAAATCTGGGAAATTTGAACAGGCTTTAAAAATTTTCAATTTGGTTATCGATAGAGATCCAGATATTGGTCTGTTTTATAATAATCGGGGATTTATTAAATTTAAATTTGGACAGTATGAAGAGGCATTGATAGATATAAATCATGCGATCAAATTATCTCCCGCCAATTCATATGCATATAAAAACCGCGCCTTAATTTACCTTTCAACTAATCAAAACAAAAAAGCATGTGACGATCTTCATAGAGCAAAATCTTTGGGCTATACTTTGGATTATGACGATGAGGTGATTAACCTTTTGATTGAAAACTGCCTCAAAGTCAATCAAAAAATTCGCGACAAGGAGTGATTCGTTTGATCTTCTCAGCTGCTTATTTCAATTAAATGCTACCTCTTTATTTGTATTTGGCTGCCCTTCCCTCATATAATCATTTTTTAAAATATGGTATGTTGTTTGTAATATACATTTTGTTAATATGTATTGCATAATGATTTAGTTTATGTGCAATTTTTAACGAAAACATTCTGTAAAGCATACAGGTAATACTTTGAAGGTTTGCTAAGAACTATCCAAAATATGCTACAAAAACCGGAGGCATTATTGCTATTTTATATCATATCGCTTTTCTTTTTCTCTTCCTGTAAAACACCAACCATGTTTAGTGATGGAATAATTCCTCCAGAAACTATGCAGGAGTTTGTTTTAATGAATCCGGCTGAACCAACCCTTTCTCCTGGTGATAAAATTTCGATAAGTATATGGGGACACGATGATTTGAGTATTGGTTCAATAAACAGTCCTTACATGTCCGATGAAGAAACTGGAAGATGGGTGATACTTGACAAAGAAGGTGAAGTAAATTTGCCAAAAGTAGGTAGGGTAAATCTTGCTGGTTATAACGTCAAAGAAGCGGGTTATTTCCTGGAAGAGTTGTATCTGAAACATATTCAAAACCCAGTTGTAAACGTGAGGGTTTTAAATCATTTTGTGACCATACTTGGGGAGGTCAATAAACCCGGAAAGTATAAAATTGATAATGAAGAAGTAAATCTGATCGAATTGCTGGGTGAAGCAGAAGGATATACGAAATATGCAAAATTAGACGAAGTTCAGCTAATTCGTGAGGTGAATGGAAAAGCAGTAAAATTTCCAATAGATTTTACCGGTTTAGGATCTTTAAACACCGGAAATGCAATTTTGAACCCAAACGACATCATATATATTCCCGCGACCAAAAGGAAAGGAGGGGACGAAGCGCTTAGCCGGGCAATTCCAATTGCAAGTATAGCTACAGGAATTGCGCTGATTATATCGGCTTTTGCAGCCAAATAGAGTGAGATGAATATTCAAAAGGAATTTAAATTATTGGTATTACCAGTTTTAAAAGGACTGCCATTACTAATGACGATTGTCATTTTGGCCTATTTTTTTGCGGTGTACTCAATTCAATATATGGTTCCTGTGTACGAAGCTGATGCTTCTATTAAACTAGATAATCGCGAGCATATTGGAGGAGATTACAGCCTCATTGAAGAGAAAAAAAACAACGTTTCGGGTAGTAATTTTTTAACGGAAGTTGAAGTTTTTAAATCTTCTGCCCTTCATAAAAAAGCACTGGAACAACTCCCTTTTCAACTGTCTTACCATAGAATTGGGAAAGTGAAAAGAATAGAATTATTCGAAGATTGCCCTTTTATTATCGATTATAAAATATTGGATTCGATAGCACTTGATCAACCGATTTTTATGGCTTACAAAGGGAACGGGCGCTTTCGGATTTTTAAGAATAAAGCGTTTAGCCAATATTTACGAACGATTAAATTCAATCAAAGCTTTACCGATAGTACAACTATTTCTTTTCGAATTCGCCAAAATAATAAAATACTAAAAGAGAAAACGGAATCCTTAAAACCCGGAGACCACTTTTCTTTTACAGTAAATTCAATTGAAGAACTTGCCAACGAAATAAATCAACAAAATTTCTTTGTCCGACCGGTGGATAAAGATGTTTTTGTCGTAAAGCTCCATTATAAAGACGATGTCCCCGAAAAAGCTGCTTTATTTTTAAACAAGTTGATTGATGTTTATATCGAAAGAGATCAGGAAAATAAATTTGATAAAGCAGCCCAAAACCTGGATTTTATTGATAAAGAATTAGAACGCGTTCGAGAGGAATTGATGAGATCCGAAAAGGAAATGGCTGATTTCAGGCAAAAGAATGGAATTGTAAATCCACTTCAGGAAACTGAAGCAATGCTTCGGCAACTGAATGAATATGACATGAATGAAGTGACCATCGGCTTGAAAGAAGTTGAATTGCAAAACATCTATAATTATTTGAAATCTGATGAAAAGATAGCTGGGTTTTCACCAGATTTTGACATGATCAAGGACGAAGTATTTGAAAATACTTTTGTCGACTTGAAAAGGCTCGAATTGAAGAAAACAGAGACCCTTAAAAAATATCCGGAATCTAGTCTTGAAGTTCAGTCAATCAACAAAAGTATCAATGAACTCAAAGACTTTGTCTTTCAAAGCGTGGATAAAAAACTATTAAATATTCAGGACATCAGAGGTGATATTCAGTTAACTATCAATGATTTACAAAGAAAATTTAATTCTTATCCTGAGAAAGAAAGGAAGCTGGTAATGCTTCAGAGAAACAACATGCTGAATGAAGAAACTTACAATTTTTTAACGAAAAAACGAACAGAACTCGCGATAGCAAATTCATCAGATTTACCATTACATCAGGTCATCGATTACGCGGTGACACCGTCTCAACCAGTCGCCCCAAACCGCTCATTAATTATCGGCGTTTCCTTATTTCTTGCAACGATATTTGGATTGATTTTGATTTTTGTTTTAAACTATTTTTTCGCCAAAATTTCAACAATTTCTGATGTTACTGAGAATATTGATCTTTCCTTTTTAGGTTATGTTAAAAAAGCAAAAAATAATGAAACCTCTTTTGATTCCATCCTGAATATTTACACCAGTTTTCACAACAACCAATTTTTTAATGGCCCGAAAATGATTACTGTTTCTTCGCTTGCAACTGGAGATGGTAAAACATTTATTACAGAAAAATTGGGGCGTTTACTTGCCGGATATGGCAAAAGGGTTTTGTTGATTGATATGAATTTTCAGTCACCAAAATTAAAGGAAATATTTACGAATCCAGCAGAAAACAAAGAGCAAATTAATGGTATTCCTGAAAAGCAGGTCAATAAAATTGGAGAAGAAAACCTGGATTTCGTCTTTCTGGGAGGAGAAAATAAACAAATGAAATCCACATTGCTGTTTGCTCCTCAAACGGCCACTTTTCTCAATGAAATGAAGGCAAATTATGATGTGGTTTTAATCGATACGGCGGCTCTCAATAAAAAAATAGATAGCGCAGCGGTCATGAGCTTGAGTGATTTAAACCTATTTGTTTTTCGAAAAGGAAAATCTAAAATCAGGAATCTTACAAAATGCAAATCCTTTTTTGAAGCCTACAAAATAGATAACGTACAATTTGTTTTAAACGGGTGAGACTGAATATGAAAATCACAACAGGCATCGAATGGTTTATCAAAAGGTTTAAAAACAGCGGATCTGTGCTTTTTGACCAGGCGATTTTGAGTGGCAACAGTTTTATTACTGGAATATTATTAGCTCGCTTTTTAGGGATTGAAACGTATGGGTTATTTGCACTTTTATGGATGGTTGTGTTATTTGGCCTTAGTTTTAGCCAGGCGCTGATTACAGCACCAATGTTGTCATTAGGTCCTCAGGTCGAAACAGAAAACCAAGGTGAATATTTAGCTTCGCTGCATGCTATTCAATTGATTTTTAGCGTATTAGCTTTTTTGGTGTCCTTTGCTATTTTGATAGCAATTGATGCAACTTCATGGATTGAATTTTCGTCAGGAAGCCTGATTTTTAAAATAACGATTATACTGGCACTCTTTCTGGTTTATGATTTTTATCGAAAATATTTTTTCGTTTCTGAACAGCTAAATTGGCCCATTCTGATAGATACTCTCCTCGCTGCTTTTCAACTCTCTGGTATTTTGGTTTTACATTTATTTGATGCGCTTTCACTTGAAAATGTCTTTACATTAATTGCTCTCATTTATTTGTTTTTGAATATAATATGTTTCCTCCAAATTACTGCTCCGAGGTTTGAAAAAAACGCAATAAAACGGGTTTTAAAGAAACATTACAATTTTGCAAAATGGTTGATTGGGACCGCACTTTTACAGTGGCTTTGTGGCAACTTTTTTATTATTGCCGGAGGCTGGATTCTTGGAACGGCAGTAGTTGGGGCTGTGCGCATCGCACAAAATATAGTAGGATTGACTCATGTCATTTTCCTGGCAATGGAGAATATTGTTCCGGTTTATGCAGCGAAACACTTTAAAAATGGAGGCTTAAAAAGCCTTTACAGTTTTCTAAGAAAACTGAGCTTGCAAAGTGGAGTAGTTGTCATGTTGATATTAATTTTACTTTCTGCTTTTGCTCCCTCGATCATAAAACTTTTATACGGAGATGATTTTGTGGCATTTAGTTATGTTTTAGTCGGTTTTTGTATCATTTACCTTTTAGTTTTTATAGGCCATCCGCTTCGATTTGCATTGCGCACTTTACAATTGACCAAACCTATTTTTATCGGTTATCTTTTTGGAGCTGTTTTTAGCTTGATCGCAGCTTATTCAATGCTTATAAATTGGGAGATGATTGGACTTTTGGCAGGCATGTTTATCACACAGTTGATTGCACAGGCCGTTTATATCTATTCACTTTTGAAAATTAAAAAATCCTATGAAAATAATCCACTTGGTACTCGGTAAAGCAAACCCATTAAGAATGAATGGTGTAAACAAATTGGTACATGAAATGGCGACCACTCAAAAGGAATTAGGCATTGACGTTTCTCTTTGGGGAATCACTGAAAATCCAATTCACGATTATCCAGAACGAAATTATAAAACGGTATTATTTCCTTCCGTTTTTAACAAAACCAATATCGACCCTTCAGTAAAAAAGGCAATTTTTGCATTGACGGGAAATGTTGTTTTTCATATTCACGGAAGTTTTATTCCAGAGTTTTATAAGATATCGAGATTGTTGGTAAAAAGTGTAATTCCTTACTTTTATACGCCGCATGGAGCTTTAGCTGCGGCTGCATTGCAACGAAGAAGCTGGAAGAAAAAATGGTATTTTGAATTTTTTGAAAAAAAGCTCATCCTGGACGCTCAAGCGGTTATTGCCACTGGCAAATCGGTTTTTGATAATATTGATAATTTGGTCGATGTCCAAAGTAAAATCTTAATCCCAAACGGACAACCAAAGCTTCAATTTCATGCAAATAAATTTGGTGAAAACGAAAAATTAATTTTTGGCTATTGCGGCAGAATTGCCCTTGAGCATAAAGGATTGGATCTGTTGCTTAAAGGATTTAAAATCTTTATAGATCGAGGTGGAAAAGCAGAATTGCAAATAATTGGTGATGGTTCTGAAATGTCCAGATTGCAAGGGATCTGCCGGGAATTAGAACTTAATGACCAAGTTAGCTTTTTAGGTGCAAAATTCGGCGATGAAAAATTTAAGTTGCTGAGCGAAACCAATGTCTTTGTGCATACTTCCAGGATGGAAGGATTTCCGGCATCAGTACTTGAAGCCGCTGCTTTAGGATTGCCCTGTTTGATTAGCAAACCTACGAATATGGGACATTATATTGAAAAATTTAAGTGCGGTCTTGTCATCAAAAAAAATACGCCGCCATTCATTGCTGACAAAATGATGAAAGCACAGCAATTGCTGGAAAATGGAGCATTAAAACAAATGAGCGTTAATGCCAGAAATATGGTTGAGAGTGAGTTTGATTGGAAAAAGATTTGTGAAAAGTTGATTTCAATATATTCAAAAAAAGAAACGATTGTTGCCAAAGAGTTGGTTAGTTCTGTTTAGAAATATTTTTTAAATGACAGAAAGTAAGCCTAAAATATTAAATAAAAAAGCCGTTTTATTGCTCGCCATTCTAACCCTAATCATGGCGATTCGGATAAGTAGTTATTTTTCCTATGTGCCTGATTCTGTTAACCTTACACGTATTATTAAAATTGGTTTACGGTTATCAACTTCATTTTTTTCTCTTTTGATCCTTTGGTTTTTTATTAATAAAAAGAAAGAATTCAGGTTTAAATACGTGATGCTTTTGCCGTTTATTTTTTACCTGGCTTATATTTTTTGGGGCATCCTGTCGATCTATTGGACAACAAATGTTTCGTTTACTGTTTTACAGCTTTCTATGACCATCGAAACACTCGTTTTTAGTTTCCTCTTTTTCAAATTGATACGACTCTACGATAAATCCTACAATAAAGAATTGACCTCCTTTATTTTTGTGGTGAATCGTTCTATTTTCCTGATGGCCATTATATTTCTGTTAGGATCTCAAATAAATCCTGATTTTTTTTACCGGGCCACTCACGGTGGAAACGTACTTCGATTAGGCGGTTTGATAATCAATCCAAATGAGTTAGGGCTTTTGTCAATTATTGGAATTACACTTTGTTATGTTGAGTTATATTTCGACAAAAATAAATGGTACAATGCTTTTGCAATACTGCTCTGTTTGGCTGTAATGTTGATGACTCAATCCCGTTCTTCGTTGTTTGGTTTTTTAATCATTACCGGCTTATATCTCTTCATTTCAAAAAATTACTACTTAAAAATTGCAGCGGTTACAGTTGCAATTTTTACCCTGCCGATTGTGATCAATACCATCGTTTTCAAAGAAGGAAATATTGAAGAAGTGACTAGTCTGACCGGCAGAACGGAGTTTTGGAGTGATCTTATAAATGAAGCGTTCCCTTTGAGCCCAATTTGTGGATTTGGTTTTATGAGCATCAGCACCAATACCTTTTATAATAAATACAGCAGTACTCATTCCTACGAGGCTTCCATGGCTCACAATACTTTTGTTGAAGTTTTAATCAATTTGGGATTGGTTGGAGCTTTTATTTGCCTGTTACAAATAATCCTGACCTTTTTTGCAATAGTTGTTTCGAAGGAGCGAGTGTTGCAAATGATGGCATTTTTTATGTTGGTTCCATTGTTGATTAATTCAATTACAGAGTTTGGAATATTTGGTCATACAAACTATGCGATAATGTTCTACCAATTTGTTTTCCTCTTTTTCACAGTTACAGTTGTCAACCGAAAAGATGAAATAGAACTCAATCAACAAGTTTAAACTACATGACAGACCGGGAAAAATTCATCAAATATTTATTTGTTCATTTGCAAAAGCATCAATATGTTTTACTCAAACATATTGACTTTTCCGTTGAGGATATTAGTGAACAAAGCGATTTGGATTTCCTTATTTCAAAAGAAAAATTTGGGATTATACAAAACATTCTCACAAATTTTGAATGTCTAAAAAAGATAGATTTAAAAACGCAAAGTACAATGAGTCAGGCCTTTATCTTTTTTAAGGATAACAGCTATTTGCAGCTTGATTTTTTGTTTGGATTTTATCGGAAAGGATTGGTATACCTGGATCAAGAAGAGATTTTTAAGTTTTCAAAAACGAACGAAGAAGGAATTCGGGTTTGTTATAATCAACATTTGCTAGAACATTTGTTATTGTTCAATTTCCTGAATTTCGCCGGAATTCCTGAAAAGTACCTGCAATATTTTGAAAATCTAGCCCCTGACGAAATCAAAAATATTCTCAATTACATCAAGGTAAAATATTCACTTCACTTAAAAAGCATTAAGGGTTTTGCACAATTCAATTTAACATTTAGAAATGCCCTTCTTCAAAAACTATCCAAAAAAAAGCAAAATAAAGGAATTTCGCTTTTTAAAAATAGATTGAATTATGGTTTTGATGTTTTAAAAAGTATTTTTTCAAACCGCGGATTTATCATGACATTCAGCGGAGTCGATGGCGCAGGAAAGAGTACAATTATTGAAAATATAAAAGAAACGCTGGAAGGGAAATATCGCCGAAATGTTATTGTTTTAAGGCACCGACCTTCCATTTTTCCAATACTAAGTTCATTTAAACACGGTAAAGAAAAAGCAGAACAAAAAGCTGCTCAAAGCTTACCAAGACAAGGAAATAACAAAAATAAAGTAAATTCCTTGCTTCGGTTTTCTTACTATTATCTTGATTATTTGCTAGGTCAGTTTTATGTAAAAGCTAAATACATTTGGAGGGGATATATTGTCATTTATGATCGTTATTATTTTGATTTTATCGTAGATAGCAAGCGGTCAAATATTGATTTGTCTCCAACTGTGTCAACTTTTTTGTATCGATTTGTTACCCATCCATCACTCAATTTATTTCTTTACGCCAAACCTGAAACCATCCTCCGTCGAAAAAATGAATTGGACGAAGAATCAATAAAAGAACTTACCTCAAATTACAAAAGGCTTTTTGAAAATTTGCAGGATAAAAATGCTGATTGTAAATATTTGCCCATCGAAAACATAAAAAAAGAAGCTACGCTGCAACAGATTATCGAGCAATACGAAGCAATGATATGATCAAAGAAATCATCACTAAAATAGTAAAAAAGAAAAACCCAGGTTTCGGTTTTGATGAAGCTTTAAAGGATAAAACTTTGGTTCTCTTTTCCATTCAAAAAGCTTGGTCCTTATTTCGTTCTCTGCGAATACTATTTTATGGAAAGGTTCCAAATTTTCTATTTCTGGGTAGAGGTGTGCGATTTTTCAATGTAGGAAATATTGTGTTTGGAAAATGGGTGCAATTGGAAGATCATGTTTATTTGAGTGCGCTGGGAAAATCTCCCATCACACTAGGAAATAATGTCCGTATCGGCGCGTTTAGCCGCATAATTATTTCAACTTCCTTTAATAATCTTGGCAACTTCATCAAAATTGGAAACAACGTCGGCATCGGAGAATTTGCCTATCTCGGAGGAGCTGGCGGGTTAGAAATCGGAGATGACTGCATCATTGGTCAATATTTTAGTTGTCATCCAGAAAATCATCAATTCGGAGATACCAATCAATTAATTCGGATGCAGGGCGTAACAAGAAAAGGAATCAGGATTGGTAAAAACTGCTGGATTGGCGCCAAAGTAACCATCCTTGATGGTGTGACCATTGGAGATAATTGTGTGATCGCAGCAGGCGCCGTAGTGAATAAAAATATGCCGAACGGTACTGTTATAGGTGGTTTACCGGCCAAAGTTTTAAAAACAATTGATAAAAACGAGGAAATTCATTCACAATTAAATGTAGTTTAATGAAAACAATACTCGTCACCGCTTATGCCGTAAATCCTTTTAAAGGGTCGGAGGATGGAATGGGCTGGAATATGATTTTGCAGATAGCCAGATTTAATAAAGTGATTGCAATTACCCGCGAAAACAACAAATATTCGATCGATCAATATTTAAGTGAAAACTACATCGAGAATGCAAAAAATATCCAGTTTGAATATTTTGATTTGCCGTATTATTTGCGATTTTGGAAGAAAAAAAGCAGAGGCGCTTTGTTATACTTTTACCTTTGGCAGTTTGGCGTTGCCCTTTGGCTGAAGACAAAAAAGTGGTCATTTGACATTGTTCATAATTTGAATTTCCATAATGACTGGACGCCTTCTTTTTTATGGATTTTAAAGAAACCTCTAGTTTGGGGACCAATTGGACATCATCCTTCAATCCCATTTAATTTTTTAAAAAAATATGGCTGGAAAGCCGTTTTTAGCAATCGTTTAAAATGGTTGATGAAGCAGGTGTTTTGGCGATTTGATCCTTTTCTTTTTATTACAAAAAAGAAAGCCAGGTTTATTTTTACTATGAATTCAAGTGTAATAAAAAACCTGAAAATAGATCACCAAAAAATGACTCATTTGCCATCGGTTGGTAGTGAAAAAATTGACCCTCCGGTCTGTTTCAACAAACAAAAAAACTTCTCCGTTTTGTCAATCGGGCGATTTGTTCCGCTGAAAGGGTTTGATGTTACAATTAGGTCATTTTCAGTATTTTATAGAAAATTGCCAGCTGAAGATCAGCCCTTTGCGCAATTAATTCTTGTAGGAAAAGGGCCATTTGAAAGTGAGCTTAAACGACTCGCAAAAAAAGAGAATATTGAACATGCTATTTCATTCATTCCGTGGATTGAAAGAGCTCATCTCGATAGAATTTACCGAAAGTCAAAAGTGTTTTTATTTCCATCACATGAAGGAGCGGGAATGGTTGTTTCGGAAGCGTTTTCCTATGGCTTGCCTTTGTTGTGTTTTGACAATAGCGGGCCGGGAGAATTTGTGGATGATGATTGCGGATTTAAGGTTCCTTATCAAAAATATGATAATGTAATCTCAGATTTTTCGGAATGCCTGATGCGATTATTTTATGATCGTATTTTATTGGAAGATCTATCTCACCAGGCTTTGGCGCAACACAGCCGGGGATTTGATTGGGATAACAAAGGGCTTGTTTTTCAACAAATTTATAATAAAATATTTGAGGAAACTAAAACACTAAAAAATACTCCTTTGCAAGCTGAAGTTGAAATGTAGTTATGAGCCAAAAAAACCGAAAAATAGTTTTTATCCATCTTTTAAATGATTACAGCGGAAGCCCGTTGGTGCTTTCAAATGTGATAAAAGGACTTCAAAAAAAAGGCGTTTTTTGTGAATTGATAACTTGTGATGATTCGGATGGATTCTTATCAGGAATCGAAGGAGTAAACTACCATTTTTTCAAATATCGCTGGCATCCAAATAAATACATTCGATTGATTCTTTTTTTATGGAGCCAATTGATGATTTTCTTTAAAATATTGAGTTTTAGGAAAGAAAATGTTAGCATTTATATAAATACAATTCTTCCATTTGGAGCAGCTATTGCTGGGCGATTAACTCGAAAAAAAGTAGTTTATCATTTGCATGAAGTTTCCATAAAACCAATGTTGTTAAAGCGGTTTTTAAGATGGATTGCAGAAATGACCTCAAGCCAAAACATCTATGTTTCCAATTATTTAAAAGAAACTGAAGGTTTTTCAAAAGTAGAAGGAATAACCGTTTATAATGCGTTGTCATCCTACTTCACCGAAAATGCAGATCAGCTGATTAAAAAAGCTAAAACTTCCACCCTTTTTACAGTCTTAATGCTTTGTTCTTTAAAGGGTTACAAAGGAGTTAAAGAGTTTGTCAAAGTGGCAGAACAGCTAGAAAATATTCATTTTGATTTGGTGATAAATGCCTCATCCTCAGCTATTGAAACCTATTTTGCCGGACATAAAAATCCACCAAATCTGAGCGTTTATTCAAACCAGACAAATGTGCATCCGTTTTATCAAAAAGCGCATATTGTGATGAATCTTTCTCATCCTGAACAATGGATTGAAACGTTTGGAATGACTCTTCTGGAAGGCATGTATTATGGTTTGCCATGCATTGCTCCACCAATCGGAGGTCCAGCGGAAATAATAGAAAACAACAAAGATGGTTTTCTCATTGACCAACGAAATATTGACAAAATAGTAGTGTGTATCCGACGACTCCAGTCCAACCAAACCCTCTACCATTCTCTTTCCAAAAACGCAAAAAAGAAGTCCAATCAGTTTAGTTATTCCAATATGGTTAACCAAATTCATGAATTATTGTGAACCGCAATCTTGTCACAGATAGTTAAGTTCTAAGCTTAAATGATTGGGGTTTAAATAAAAAATGCTTTTGTTTCTGTCACAGAATTGGTTAAATGATTACTGCATTTAATTGCCACTGGCATCAAAAATGCTTTAAATGAAGCATTCTTTTTAGTTGTCATTTTCCTTAAAATCACTATCCCCCTTCAGTTTAGAGAATCATTGGTAATCAAATCATTGTAAAAGGTGATTTGCACAAAAAAGAGGAAACCTCTTATGAAACAACTATATACCCCGTTTTTCATTTTAACCCTCATACTGCTTTCCTTTACAGATACTTATGCACAGTATCTAATATTCAACAACGAAGTTCCCAACTCCCTTTCTGTTTGTGGAGATGAAGAAAATTTTGTGATTGAATTCAAAAACAATTTTGGGAAACAAATTCGTAATATTTACATCATTGTGTCATTTCCAAATGGTGTGGAATATAGCGGAAATTTAGTCAATGACTCCAATTGGCCCGCTTACGAATATTATATTAATAATCCTGAATCTCCTTGGTTTAGGATTAACAAACTTCCTAAAAACAAATTAGCTTCCTTTTCTTTTGATGGAATAGCACTTCCGGAATCAATAGACGGTGGCCCGCTATTTAATCACATTGAAGTTTACTTTCAGGATAATATTTTAAATGGTACAAATTGGTATTATTATATTAATACTAACACCGATACTTACAATGTAAAATATCCTGTGCTGGATATCACCACATTGAGTCCAATGTCAAATTCTGTTGTTGTTAATCAATTATTTACAAGGAGTATCGTTGTCCAAAATACAGGGAGCGGAAGTACCCCAAGTTTTGATATACGGGATATTCATGATTCAAATTTGGATTTAGAAAGTGTAAATATTGGATCTATAAATGCTTCGGGCAACAAAATTACTTTGTCGGGTACAGATTTTCAATCAATCGGAAATTTAAATTCTTCATTTGATCCCGGCGAAGTAATCACTGTAAATGAATCCGTTAGAGCTGTTGGTTGCAACAGCACCCAATCTGAAATATACACCCAATTTGGTTGTGGCGGACAGCAGGTTGACGGAAATTCGTTTTTTCCATACACGACCATTTCTGCACCGTCGCCTGTTCTGACAACAACTGCTCAACCAAGTTTTAATACCTGCGTCGATGGTAGCCCTGATGAACAAAGAATTGTGGTTCAAAACAATGGTTCTGGGATCGCAAAGAATGTTGAAGTTGATATCTTTCAATATGCCGGAGGAAATTACGAAGACATCTTTTCGAAAATAGATGTGAACAGCATTTTTTATAAAAAGAATAATGGAGCTTTTCAACTAATCGCTCCAACTCAATCTTTTAATACAAACAACAGCGGAATTTATTCCTGTTTAGGAAATAATGCAAAAGGAAGATTCATTGTTCAATTGGCTGATTTAGCTCCTGGTGAAGGTTACACCATCAAATGGCCGAGCTATACTTGTGCGACAGACTATTGTGGCGAAGTTGATCTGATCGGATGGAAATACAACATCGATTATGGAGATAGTTGTGGAAACCCGAATTTTGAAACGGACGGAATCGGACAGGAGAATAAAAACAAAAATTTTACAGTCATTGCTGATTATCCTTCAAACATTGAAGACGGGAGTGTTGAAGATTACGAATTCATTCTTTCTTCTGTCAATTTCAATCTTCCGGTTGGAAACAATCCCCGGTTTGATCTGACCATTAATATTCCTGATGAATTGACTTTGCCAAACGGAACGGCAGAATTGACCTTTTCAAAAGGCGGCGTTTTTTGGGCTCCAAGTTCAGTTAATTTTA
Organism: Saprospiraceae bacterium; assembly: GCA_965220465.1. Taxonomy (GTDB): domain Bacteria; phylum Bacteroidota; class Bacteroidia; order Chitinophagales; family Saprospiraceae; genus JAHDHW01. Next base: position 178,790 of record CBDCPZ010000023.1, read on the forward strand.
TCAACGGACAATTAATCGCAAGATATTCTTTGCCAGCTCCTTTCACATTAAATGGTTCAAAAATAGCCTTTTCTCTAGGCTTGGATTGTAATGGCACAAGTCCGCCGACGGTGGATGGCAATGTGAATATTGATCTGGAATTGGCATACACAATGGACACCAATTGTCCAAGCCCTTATCAATTACCACTGGTTTGTGAATCAGTGATCACAACTTTGGAATGTAGCGGCATTTGCCCGAAAGGGATGGTATTTGACTCATTTGTTCCTCAAAGAACGACTTTTGGAGAACCAGACAATGATCAGGATGGATTAGCCGATGGATCTGGAAGTATAAATATGGGTAATGTGATGACTAAGCGGGTGATGGTTGGCGATCAATTTGAAACGACCTTCAAAGGAACTGTTATAACGGCCTGGAATTACCCTTCCTTTGAATATGGTTATGCAACTTCAGAAATAACTAATGGTGACTACATTGAAATCGTTAGTGCATCTGTTTTTGTGCAGGATTATAGTTCAGGAGCCACCTTGATTTGCAATAATGTCCCGTATTATTCATCATTGTCTAACGGTATTCTTACTGTGAATTTTGATATTAGCATAGCGATGCTTTCTTCGAATGGATGTAACAATTTTGGAGGTTTTCAATATGGAGAAAATGATATTGTCACCCTGACTCCGGTTTATAAAGTTACAGGAAATATTGGAGCAACCATCGATGATATTTCGATTGAAAATAAATTTTATGTAAGCCCAACACCCAATCCTTCAAATCCGTTTTTTCAGTTTTCCTGCGGTAATAAAAGCGGAAATATGACTTTGATCGGTTATGAATATTTGGTTGATGGTGATGAGTCAATAAGTGTTGATGAATGTGATGTGAGAGTAGGACAAGATTATCATTTCGGATTAGGAAATTGTTGTGATAATGCAAATTGGGTAGATCTTTTTCCTTATGAATATAGAAATTGGGCAGTTGCCAACGAATCTGTTGTTGAAATACCCGAAGGCTATACTGTTGAAAATATATTTCTTAGACAAAAAAGATTAGGCCTTAATGGAAACATTGTTACTCAAAATCATCCGCTGAGCCCAATTTCAATAATTGGAAATACGTATACATTTAATTTAAATCAGGCGCTTTCCACCAATGGAGGAACGATAAAACCAAGTGACGGCCCTTTTGAAGGAAGTCTGTTTTTTGATTTAAAACCAGCTTGTGATGTAGCTATAAATGAAAGCGAGTCAATAAACTGGAATTATAATTTTAAAGAAGACATAATCCTTGGAGGAGCGATTACAAGTGATATGACAGGTCAAGATGTTTTGACTTATCAACGAGCTGATTTACAGTTTGTTACAAATCAGCAAACAGTTGATGGCGTTGAAAAAACGGTGTTTTGGGAAATTGAAATTTCCAACAATTCGGCAAGTGTTGACGCTCAGAATTCATGGTTGAGTATTGAAAGTATTTCAAATAATATCATCGTTGATAAAGTCATTGACTTGTCCGATAATTCTGAGCTTGCAGCTGTAAATGGTTTGTATCATTTAAACGCTTTAAATGCAAACACCTCTAAAAATTTTAAAATAATTGCGGAGTATAATAGCTGCGTGGTCGATGATTTGCAATTAAATGCAGGTTACGATTGTGATGGATATCCGCTGGACTTGAATAGCACTGACTGTAATTATAATTCTTTTAATTTATCGGTTAATCCACTCGATGCTGAAATGAGCGCTTCAATGAATAGTAGTTTCAGTGGCGATGAAGATAATTCTTTCAATACCGTTGAAATCGAAGTTTCGAGTAATGGTGCATCCTTTTTAAAAGATATCGTTATTACCTTGGAAGGGCCAGCCTCACATAGTTTGCTGTTGCAAGCTGACAGTACACAATTGGAATATAATATCGGATCGGGTTATGAAACGATTAATACACCTTCATTAACCGGCGACTCATTTATTTTTACAGCTGCGGATTTGGATGTAAATATATTTAAAGACGGATTACCCGGATTGAGTGACCCTTCTTCAAATACTTTCAAATTAAAATTCAATGTAGAATTTCAACCAACCTTTGCTTCAGGAGACGCTTTTTTAATAAAAATTGATGCGAAAAAAGCTTGCGGAGAACAACTTCCAACGATTGAATTTACTTATGATCCCAACCAAATATTTGGTCAGGTTACGGGAATTGGAATTCATGGAGGAGGAAATAACTGGGGTTTAAGTTGGGCGGATTATGATCAAGACGGTGATCCTGATTTGTTTATAACTAACCACGATGATGATAAACCAAATGAATTATACGACAACAATGGTGATGGTACTTTTACTCAGGTGACTGTTGGGCCGATTGTTACAGATATTGGAAATTCAGTGGGTTCTTCTTGGGGAGATTACGACAATGATGGCGATTTGGATTTATATGTTTCCAATTCAATTGGTATAAAAAACTTCTTGTATCGAAACAATGGTGATGGAACTTTCCTGAGTGTTCAGGACGATCCAATTGTAAGTTATACTGGGTACAGCCATGGCGTAAGCTGGGGAGATTATGACAATGATGGGTATTTGGATATGTTCGTAACGGATTATTACGCTACAAAATTCAATCTTTTATATCACAACAATAAAGATGGAACTTTTACCCAAATAACAACCTCTCCGATAGTTTTGGAAGCCATGTCATCAGTTAGTGGTTCATGGAGTGATTATGACAATGACGGTGATATTGATCTTTTTGTTTCCAATACCAATAATGAAAACAATTTGCTTTACCGCAATGATGGAGGAGGGGAATTTGTCAAAATAACAGATGACCCGGTTGTAAATGACGGTGGAAAATCTGTTGGAGGCAGCTGGGGTGATATTGATAATGACGGTGATTTTGATTTGTTTGTTGCCAACTCAGGGAGCCAGAATAATTTCCTTTATATAAATAACGGCGACGGTACATTTACAAAAATAACAAATGATATATCTGTAAATCAAGGTGGAAATTCACATGGAAGTTCTTTTGGAGATTTTGATAATGACGGTGACCTTGATTTGGTGGTGACAAACGATGCAGATGAAAACAACTTTTATTATGTGAACAATGGTGACGGAACATTCAAGGCGGTTCACAATAGTTTCTCTTCTGAAGGTGGTGAGTCATTTGGTGTTGCCAGTGCAGATTTTGACCTTGATGGCGATTTGGATTTATACGTTGTAAATCATGGAGATAATCCAAACTTTTTTTACAAAAACGATCGTGATATCAGCAAAAGCTTGATTAATTACAGCCAGGCTTGTGTGAGCTTGATCGGTACAGTTTCAAATAATATTGCCATCGGAGCGACGGTAAGCGTTCGTGCAAATATCTTCGGAGTCGATACCTGGCAAACACGTCAGGTCACCGGACAGACAGGAGGGGGATTGAGTTCTCAAAATGATATCCTTCAACATTTTGGATTGGGAGACGCCAGCCAGATTGATGAAATAATCATCCAATGGCCTTCAGGCTATACAGAAACTTTTGGAGCTCAAACCATTGGTGGTTGTATTAATTTTATCGAACAAAGCGGAGCTGATTTGACAGGTGTGGCTTATTATGATGCAAATGGAAACTGTACCTGGGATGCAGGCGAAACGCTCCTTCCAAATGCTGAGATTACCATTCAACCTGGAAATCGAACAGTTTATTCTGATATAAATGGTGAATACACCGTAAACCTTCAGCCTGGGACATATACCGTCAACCAAGGTGCCATGCCCAACTGGGATGTAAGTTGTGGCATCGGTGGCTATTCAGTTACGATTACAGATCCTAATTTGAACTACTTCGGAGGTGATTTTGGAAATACACCATCCACTGCTCAAATCCTTCCGGATTTAGAGGTAGCCTTAGCTTCAACAGCGTTGAGAGTTGGTTTTGAAAGTTTATACGCAATTTCTTACGGAAACTCAGGAACAGAGATTGGTAATGATGCCGTTCTTGAAGTTGATTTTGGACCAGATATAATTCCGATGCAAAGTTCAATCCCATGGGATAATCAAATAGGAACAACCTATTATTGGGACTTAGGTGATTTGGCTATTGGAATGCAGAATACGATTTATGTTTACGATTCGGTTTCGGTTAATGCAATCATTGGTGATTTAGCAACCGTTTCTGCAACTATTTCCTCTTCAAACGCAGATTTGCAACTTTCAAATAATAGCACCAACGACAGCGGGTTTTTTGTTGGAGGTTTTGACCCGAATGATATGTTAGTTTTTCCTGAAGGGAATATTTCTCGCCAAGAGGAATTAACTTATAAAATCCGTTTTCAAAATGTAGGAAATGCTAATGTGAACAGCGTAATCGTTCGAAATGAATTACCTGATGAATTAGATATGGAATCATTGAAAATTGGTACGACAAGTCATCCATACCGATTTTGGATAGAAGATGGTAAAACGCTGGTTTGGTCTTTTGAGAATATAAATTTGCCAGACAGCACCGCTGATGAAGTGAATAGCCACGGTTTTGTTACCTACAAAATTTTACCCAAAGGTTCTCTTTCAAATGGTACAAAAATTACAAATAAAGCATCAATATTTTTCGACAATAATGCGCCGATTATTACCAATGAGGTTTTAAATACAATTCTCGAAATAAATACAACAGATCGAGGGAAACTCATGATTTATCCAAATCCTTTAACGATTGAATCGACGATCGAAATTATTCCAAAAAGCCTTAAAAACCAGGGTGTTATGATGAACTCAATACTGATTTTTGACGCTTTGGGCCGTTTGGTTTATAATAGGAACGATATTGGTAATTATAGAATTAAGCTAGATAAAAAGGACCTAAAAGAAGGTTATTATTTAGTGCGAGCGATAGGAGAGGACGGGAATGAATATATCGGAAAATTAATAGTTCATTAAACAAAAATCCAAGAATGTATCACATTGCCCCCCGTCAAGAGAGAATATATGAGAAAAGCACGAACATCTGTAGGAATTATCGGAACGGTAGGAGTGCCTGCCAAGTATGGCGGCTTCGAAACGTTAGTTCATCAATTAGTACTAAACCTTAACAAAGAATTTGATATGACCGTTTATTCAAGCGGACATGCCTATCCCCGTAAAGAAAGATTGGGTTCCTGGGAAGGGGCTAAAATTAAATATATTCCGTTGAAAGCCAACGGATTTCAGAGCGTATTATATGATATTTGTTCAATAATTCATGCAATTTATTGCGTAGATGTTCTTTTAATTTTAGGCGTTTCAGGTTGTATTTTTCTACCTTTTTTAAAAACATTTTCTAAAAAGAAAGTAATCGTCAATATTGATGGCCTGGAATGGAGGCGTCCGAAATGGAACTGGTTTGCGAAACGTTTTTTGTTATTTAGCGAAAAGATCGCTTGCAAATTTGCAGATGAAATCATCACCGATAACAGGATATTAAAGGAGTATGTAAAAATTCGTTATAATATTTCCAGCCAGTTAATTGAATACGGTGCAGATCACACCAAAAGAAAATTAATCAATGACAGCGATATTGAAGAGTATCCATTTTTAAGGGAGAAATATGCTTTTAAGGTTTCTCGAATTGAACCGGAAAATAACATCCATTTGATTTTAAAAGTCTTTTCAAAACTACCCAAACAGCACTTTGTTTTAGTGGGTAATTGGAATGACAATTTATATGGTTGTAAACTTCGGGAGAAATATAAAAAATATAAAAATTTATATTTACTAGATCCAATTTATGCAACTTTGCAACTTGATGTGTTGCGCTCCAATGCTCACTTTTATGTACATGGGAACAGTGCTGGAGGTACAAATCCTTCGCTAGTAGAAGCAATGTATTTAAAACTTCCTGTGCTTTCTTTCGATGCTATTTTTAATCGGGTGACAACAAATAACCAAGCTATTTATTTTAGTGATGAAAAAGAATTACACGAGATCATTTCCAAAATTGACCAATATCCGCTTTATGCTATTGCTGAAAATTTAAAGACAATTGCAAACAAGCAATATACCTGGAAGAACATTAGTAAGCGATATGCATCAGTCATTGACGGCAAGAAAAAAACGCCTGATTTTATGTCTGAATTTAAAAATGCAGTTCCTTTTAAAATTGGTCAAAATATAAAAGAACCCGTTTCATAGTGTGGTACTGTTTTTGGAATTATCACATGTAATGAAAAACATATACTTCCCAATATTTTTTCTGTTTGTTTTTATCAATCTAAAAGCTCAATTAGTCCTTACGATTGCAGGCGAAATCGAGGTAGTTGGTTCAACAGATGGATCTGCTTTTGACGCCACTTTTAATAATCCTCATGGGATCGCAGTCGATGCTGAAGGCAACCTTTATATCGCTGACCGTTTCAACCACAAAATCCGCAAATTAAGTTCAGCTGGAATAGTAAGTACCGTTGCAGGTTCTGGTCAAATCGGTTCAAGTGATGGTGTTGGCACAAATGCTTCTTTTAATGAACCCTGGGGAATTTGTGTTGGAACTGATGGAAATATCTACGTTGCCGATACCCGAAACAATAAAATCCGAAAAATAACTCCAGCGGGAGTAGTAACCACTTTTGCCGGCTCAGGAAATTACGGAACTACCGATGGCTTTGGAACGACGGCAACCTTTGGTAATCCAACTGGGATTGAGATGGATAGCGACGGTAATTTATACATTGCCGATCATTTGACCCACATTATTCGGAAAATTGATCCATCTGGAAATGTAAGTACTTTTGCAGGAATGGCTTATACAGCCGGTGCGCTTGATGGAATCGGTTCCAATGCACTATTTTACCGACCTTACGGTTTAACAGTTGATAATCAAGGAAATATTATTGTTGCAGATGAATGGAACCATAGAATCCGGAAAATCTCTCCACAAGGTCAGGTTTCGACAATTGCAGGAAACGGCATAATAGGATACAATGACGGCAGTGGCTCGCTTTCTTCTTTTAACTATCCTTGGGATGTAACTGTAGATTCACTTGATAATATTTATGTAGGTGATGGATTTAATCAGGTGATTAGAAAGTTGGAGCTGTCTGGTTCACTTCCGGTCAGTTACAATGTTTCAACTTACGTTGGTAATGCAGGCGTTTCAGGAGGACAGGACGGATACGGACCAGCAGCGTCATTTAATGGAATTACAGGTTTGGCTTGTTTGAAATCGAGTGGTGAAATATTTGTAGCAGATGCTTATAATCATATCATTAGAAAAGTGATGAACCTGAGTCAACAAAGCGTTGGCATTTTAATCACAAGTTCAAACTCTAACTCTTTATGTGAAAATGAAACTTTGAGTTTAAAAGCAGTGCCTGAAATTTTTGAAAGCTATTCTTTTTATATTAATAATGAATTGGTTCAGTCTGGTGCTTCACCGATTTTATCAACCAATGTTTTAGTAGCAGGAATGCATTCCATTCAGGTTGTGGCTTCTGGTGTTTCGGGAACCTACACTTCTGAACTTATAGAAGTGGAAGTATTTCCTTTACCTGAGCCAGTTATTACTGTTCTTGGCTCCACCACATTTTTTGTTGGAGATTCAGTTATTTTATTTTCCAGTGATGCCGTAGATTATTTTTGGTCGAATGGTGAATTTACTCAGACAATCACCGTGTTTGAACCAGGAACTTATTCAGTTGATGTGATTGACGACAACGGATGTGCAGGAACTTCTGAAGGAGTGGTTATTGAAGTTCAAAATTTTTCGGCACCTCCGGAAATTTTTTTTATACAAGGAGACGAACAATTATGTTATAACGAAACAGCAATTTTAGGGTCGAGTTATAATGAAAATAATCAATGGTTTGTAGATGGCTGGCCGATCTCTGGCGAGGTTGAAGCATTCATAGAAATCAATGTTGGTGGAAATTATCAGGTTCAAATAACGGACAGCTTGGGTTTCAATCTATTGTCAAATACCATTGAAATACAAGTCGCTCCTCCACTTTTGGAGAGTTTTACAGCGGACAAATTACTTTTGAATGAGACAGAAAACGAAGTTCAATTTTCGGCAATGGTAAATGGAAATGTTTCTTTCGAATGGGATTTTGGTGACCCTTCTTCAGGAAGTGAAAACTTTTCTTCAATTTCTAATCCTAACCATTTTTTCAGTTCACCTGGAATGTATTCCATTCAATTGATTGTCAATAACTTTGATGGCTGTTCGGATACTTTATTTAAAGAAAACTACATCGAATTTAGAGCTGATTTCGAAGAGGAGATCGTATATATTCCAAATGCTTTTACACCAAACAAAGATGATGTGAATGATCTTTTTTATGTGAGAGGTGAGGAAATAATTGGTGTTGAAATGTTCATTTACGATCAATGGGGGAAATTGGTGTTTTCTTCCACTTCGAAAGATGAAGCATGGGACGGAACCTATAGGGGAAAACGGGTTCAAAACGGAACATTCACTTATCAGGTAAATATTACGCTGGCTTCCGGAATATCAAAATTTTATAACGGTAATATCACCGTTATTCGATGATTTAACCTCCAACTATGAGAACAATTTTTATACTGCTTTCACTTTTCATTTGTCCATTTTCAATAAAAGGTCAGGATACGCATTATTCCCAAAATTTTAAAGCGCCTGTTCTTTTAAATTCAGCTTTTACAGGTGTTTCAAATGCTAAATTTCGTATGGGAGGAATATACCGGAGCCAATGGAAAGTGCTGCATTCTCCTTATGAAAGTTATCATGTATATTTTGACAAGAATAATGAAAAATTCTCCTATGGATTTATTTTGAACCAAAATAATGCAGGGAATGCAGGTTTGAAAACCACCAATATTTTGCTTTCTTTTTCCTTTAAAAAGCAACTTGGAAAAGGAGACAATTTGTTATCATTTGGTGCACAAGCAGGAATGATTCAACAGCGTTTTGATCTTTCAAAGTTGACCTTCGACAATCAATATAATCCTGAAAAAGGGTTTGACTCCACTTTGGAAAATGGTGAAAACTTTCAAAAGACCTCTATCTTTTTGCCTGATCTAAACGTAGGTCTGAATTGGCGATTCTCAAAGCAAATCGGTTTACCAATTAAAGGAGACCTAGGCCTTTCTTTTTCCCATGTCAATACACCAAAGTCTTCTTTTTTAAATGAAAACATTCATATTCCTTTAAAAAGCAGTTTATATGGGAAAGCAGAATTTGAGTTAAGTAGCAAAATGGGAATCGAGCCATTTTTGATTTTTACAAAGCAAGGAATCGCAAGTGAATTTGTTTTTGGTTTGAACACCGTTTTCCATTTTAATGACAACGCTTTAAAGTTAGGAATCGGAAACAGAGCAAAGGATGCGCTTATCCTGATGGCTTCTTTTTCGTTTAATAATTTTGAACTAGACTTTAGTTATGATACTCATTTTCAGGATTTTGGAGGTAATAAAAATGTTGGGTCTATGGAAATATCTCTGACTTATCTTTTTGGGTCAAAATCCAAATCTCAGGAGCAAAAAGAGATTGCTCATGAAAAAGAAGAAATACCTTTAAAAATCGATACAAAAACTGAAGCTTCAAAAAATACAAATTCAGTCAATGACTATGATGGCGATGGCATCAATGACGATCAGGACTTGTGCCCTTATGAATCTGGAATGGAAAAATTTAAAGGCTGCAATGACCGGGATGAAGATGGCGTTTGGGATAATAAGGATGCGTGCCCAAGTCTTCCAGGAACCATTGAAAACTATGGATGTCCATACAAAAACAGTAAATCTGATAGCGATGACGATGGTGTTTTGGATGAATTTGATGATTGTATTTTTGTGAAAGGATTGGCAATATTTAATGGTTGTCCAGATTCTGACGGAGATGGAACGACAGATCATTTGGATGAATGTCCTTATTTAAAAGGTCCAAAAGAATTAAATGGTTGCCCGTCACAAGATGGAGGAAATACAAAAAAACGGTTTTCGAATGATTTCATTGAATTTGCAACCAACAGTTCAAAAATAAGCTCAAAATATTACCCATTTTTAGATCGGTTGGCTTTTCAAATAAAGAACAACGAGCATTTTAATATTATCATCGAAGGGCATACCGATGAAGAAGGGGATCATCTTTACAACTATCATCTTAGTCAGCAAAGAGCGCATACCGTCCAGAATTACTTTTTTCAAAAAGGAATACCTCTGGAGCAAGTCGACATGCACTTTTATGGAGAAACTAAACCAAAAATTGATAAAGATACGGAGTTTGCAAAATCGAGGAATAGAAGAGTAGAGTTAGTGGTTATAAAAACGAAATAGAACGAAAAACCAAAGGAAGTTTTTTTATTTTAATTCTGTCTACTTAAATATAGTTTTAGTAGACAGAATTTTACTTTTGTGCTAGTTTGGAATAACTAACAAAAATTAATCATTCATTGATGAAAGGGAAAAAAGTAAGTGAATCAAAAACCGTAATGACAGAAATCGTAATGCCCAATGATACCAACCCATTGCATAATTTGATGGGTGGAAACTTGATGCGGTGGATGGATATTGCAAGCGGAGTATGTGCCGGCAAGCATTGTGAAGCACATGTCGTCACGGCTTCTGTAGATCATGTTTCGTTTTCAATTCCCATAAAGATGGGAGAAGTGATTACTATAACTGCTTCAGTTACAAGGGCTTTTAACACTTCGGTTGAGATTTATGTTGAGGTGTTTACGTCGAATATAAAAGGAGGGGATTCGAGAATGAGTAATCATGCCTTTTTTACCTTTGTAGCAGTTGATGACGATTCAGGTAAACCAATAGAAGTACCTCAATTACTTCCTTTGACAAGAGACGAACAGCAAATGTATGAAGGTGCTTTGCGTCGAAGAGAGCTGAGGCTAATCCTTGGCGGAAGAATGAAACCTGAGGATGCAAGTAATTTAAAACTCTTGTTCAAAAGTTAAATTGCTTTCGAAAATGCGTTTATAAAATGCCTATTATAAAACTTTTATGAAAAATAACACCATATTCCGTATCCTGGCAATACTTGCTGTTTATTTGGGTTTGCGTTATTTGGGAGGTGATGTCGGCAGAAAAATCTTGTATCCGATTACATTATTGGTCACATATTTACATGAATTTGGACATGCATTAGGAGCCATTTTAACAGGTGGTTCGGTACAGGCATTACAAATTAACGATGATGGAAGTGGTTTCACGAGGACAGTTGGCGGCTCTCGGGGAGTGATTTTGATGGGTGGATATATTGGAAGTGCGATATTGGGAAATCTCCTGTTTTATATCGGTGCCAGAAAACCAAAAGTTGCACATATCACTTTGTATGTTTTGGGGTCGTTAATGCTTATCAGCGCGATCTTTTGGTTTAATTCCTTATTTACAACTGGCTTGCTCATTCTTTTTGCATTTGTATTATTTTTTATTGCTAGTAAAACGAAATTTGAACCGGAGGTTTTGATGTTTTTAGGATTGGCTTCAATCATCTATATTGTTCAGGATTTTAATGTAGGGCCAAGTTCAGATTTGAAAGCCTATGCTGATTTGTTTGTTATTATTCCCACAGTAGTGTGGATGTATATTTGGTTGGGTATTGTTCTCCTTTTGTGCTTTGCCAATTTTCGATTAATCTTTAAAGGCAGAAGATCTGTTAGCTAAATGCTAATTCATTTGAGCATAATTTTAGTTTTAAACATTAAATAACGTTATTTTTGTTTCAACAAGTTATAACTCATCATGAATATCAGATCTGTAATTATTGCATTAGCCGCATTAGTATTAGCCGCTCTGGCTATAAATTTTTACTATTCAAATAATCTTTCTCAGGAAATTTCAGAATCTTCTGCAGAACCCGATGAAAAAAATTACCCGGGTGATAATTTTTTCTTTCAACGATCATTTCCTGATCGAACATTCGATATTAAAGCATACACTACAGCTTTTGAAGAAATGAAAGCGTTTGACAATGCACGGTCTCTGACAAATGAGGGTTTTGATGCTGAATGGACCACCCAAGGGCCTGGTGATGCGGGGGGGCGTATCAATGCGATTGCCGTTAACCCCAACAATGATGATATTATTTATGCAGGTTATTCAGGTGGCGGAATTTTTAAAACTATTGATGGCGGAACAACTTGGAACCCAATATTTGATGATCAACCATATCTTGCAATTGGAGACATAACGCTTGATCCCGTTGATCCGAATATTGTTTATGTTGGAACAGGTGATCCAAATGTTACAGGATATCCATTTATTGGAGATGGTATTTATAAAAGTCTTGATGGTGGTAATACATGGAATCACAAAGGACTTACCGATCAGCGAATCGTTTCAAAAGTCATTGTTGACCCTGCTAATTCAGATATTGTTTACGCTTCTTGTTTGGGATTGCCTTTTGAAAGAAATGATGACAGAGGATTGTATAAATCAACCGACGGAGGGAACACCTGGAATCAAATACTTTTTGTAAGTAATCAAGCAGGCATAGTTGATTTTTTAGTAAACCCATCTAACTCACAGATCCTTTATGCAGCGAGTTGGGACAGAATTCGAAATAACACCGAATCCATTGTTGCCGGTCCAAATGCTAAAGTTTTTAAATCAACAGATGGTGGAAATAATTGGGAAAATTTGACAAATGGACTTCCAAGCGGAGACCAGGGAAGAATTGGATTAGCAATGTCAGCCACAAATCCGAACGTTGTTTTTGCTGTATATGTTGGAGAAAATAGCCAATTACAAGGAATATATCGTAGCTCGGATGCCGGGGTAAGTTGGACTGCAATTCCAACAAATAGTGGAACCGGGTTGAGCGGTAATGCACTTGGTGGCTTTGGTTGGTATTTTGGACAATTGCGTGTTGACCCATCGAATGATAATCGATTGTATCTTTTAGGAGTAAACGTTTGGTTCACGGCAAGCCTTGGAAATTCCTGGTCGCGGATAACACCGTTAACCGGCCCAAATGCTCCCCATGTTGATAATCATGACCTTGTTTTTAACAGCGGAGATGTTTATTTAGCAACAGATGGAGGGATGTATAAAAGAAACTCTGGAGGCAGTACTTGGGTTGACATTGAAAATATCCCTGCAACTCAATTTTATCGGACTGGATATAATCCTCATCAGATTGATAATTATTATGGTGGTGCTCAGGATAATGGAACGCTGGGTGGAAATGCCGGAAACATAAATGATTGGGATTATATACTCGGAGGAGATGGTTTCCAGGTTTCGTTTCATCCAACCAATCCGGATATCATGTATGCTGAAACTCAGAATGGCAATATTTTTATGAAACCTGATGCCAATAGTGGACTGATCAATGCAACCAACGGCATCATTCCAGGAGATAGAAGAAACTGGGACATGCAATATATTATTAGCAGCCATAACCCAAATGTTCTTTATACAGGTACCTATCGTATTTATAAAAGTGAAGAAGATGGGCTGCCTATTTGGTCATCAATAAGCGATGATCTGACAGATTCAATCATTTATGGAAGCAATTTTCACACGATAACTACATTGTCAGAATCTCCCATCGATGCTGATATTCTTTATGCAGGGACTACAGATGGAAATGTCTGGAGAACACTTGATGGAGGCATCACTTGGGATTCTTTGCATAGCAATTTACCAAACCGATATGTGACTTCAGTTTTTGCATCTCCAGATTCAGTAAATCATGTTTTTGTAACTCATTCAGGTTATAAATACAATGATTTTTTTCCGCATATTCATTATTCAACAGACAATGGAGATACCTGGCAAGACATTTCAGGAGACTTGCCTTCATTAGCAATTAACAACATTTTTGTATTACCGGAACATGGCAATCAAGTCATTTTTGTGGCTACCGATGGGGGAGTGTTTGGTACTTTAGATGGAGGTGCTTCATGGATGCGATTAGGAGCCAATTTTCCTTATGTTCCGGTTTATGATATAGATTGGAATATTGGTAAAAATGAATTAATTGCAGCTACTTTTGGGCGGTCAATCATGACCTATCCTTTGGATTCAATTGATTTTTCTCCAAATCCGGTAGTTAGTTTAACCGGAACATTTCAGACTGAAACCGCTCTGGGGGTTGATTCCGTGATAGTAAATATAAGTGGAGAAGTTACAGAAGAGACATCAGTTGATCAGAGCTATGATTTTAGTATTCCATTCGGAGCGAATTGCACTATCACGCCTTCAAAAGATATTAACATTCGCAACGGAGTTAGCACCTTTGATCTATTGCTGATACAAAAGCATATTCTTACCCTTGATACATTAGACACTCCTTATAAAATAATCGCAGCAGATATCAATCATTCAAATACCGTTTCTGCTTTTGATTTGGTGTTGATGCGGAAAGTAATATTGTTCATTTCCGATACTTTTCCGGATAATACATCATGGCGATTTATTCACAGCGATTTTACATTTTTAGATCCTGTTCATCCTTTTGATCAGGTCTTCCCTGAGTTTGTAGATTTTGCGGACTTAGAAAGTAATGAAAGTGCGAACTTCATTGGTGTAAAAATCGGAGATGTGACCGGTAATGCAAATCCCGGAGAATTTACAGACCCTGCTGAAGAAAGGAATTTTAAAGATACGATTCAGTTTTATACAGAAGATCAAATGCTTAAAAGGGGCGATGAAATTCTTGTTCCGATTAAAGTTGAATACTTTAAAGACATGATTGGTTTTCAGTTTACATTCGAATTTGATTCTGATGTTTTAGATTATACAGGTTTTGAAAATGAAAACCTTCCAGGGTTTAATAAAGATAATTTTGGTTTTAACTATTTGAAAAATGGACAAATTACAGTTAGCTGGGATGAAATAAACGCCGTTTCTTTAGAAAATGGCGATCCTGTTTTTAGCTTGAAATTCAAGGCTTTAGATGATGTTGTCTTAAGTGAAGTTTTAACTATTAATTCCAAACTCACAACAAAAGAAGCTTATAATAATGAATTTGAAATATTGGATTTAGATTTGAAATTTTCAAACCAAAAAGCCATCTCATCGAAAGTTTTCGACTTTGAAATTTACCCTAATCCCTTTAGTGAAAATACTACCATTCAATTTGATTTAAAAAAGGATGAATTGGTCGAGCTATCAGTATTCAATCTTCAAGGAGAGTTAATTTTTTCTGAAAACAAAAGATTTAAAAAAGGCAGTAATAAATTCGAACTTGAAAGCAATGCTTTCAGGCAAAATGGAATTTATATTGCACGCTTAAAAATTGGAAACAAAACGTATCAAAGTAGCAGGATTGTTCATATAAAATAATCGTTTCTGGCCAAAGCCGAACTTTTTTCAATAGTTTCCGTAATAGAATGGAAAGAACTCTAACCCAAAAATCTTTGACTCATGGAAACACAAATATTAGCAGTCATTCTTTTCGTCGGAACTGCAGTTTTGAATTGGGACATAATTTCTGAAAACGATAAAAAAAGCCCAAAAGAAGACTAAATAGCTCAGATTTTTATCAAACAAAAAAACCTTTTTCGAATCGAAAAAGGTTTTTTTGTTTGATAAATGGTTGAGATTTTTTTTTGGACTATCTGCCGCTGCGGTCAATAAAAACATTACTGGCTTGCTGGGTCCCCATCATTTGGACATCCTGGATATTAACATGAGGGGGAGCAGTTACCATAAAATAGATCACCTGAGCTACATCTTCAGACTTCAAAGGTTGGAAATCATCATAAATTTTAGCTCTGTCCTTGTCTTCAAATCGAACAAAAGCGAATTCGGTTTCTTCAACATGGCCTGGACTAACCTGACCAACCCTGATTTTATGTTTGTATAAATCTAATCGCATAGATTTTGTCAATGCGTCGACAGCAAATTTAGTGGCGCAATATACATTTCCATTAGGATAAACCTCATGACCGGCGGAGGAGCATATATTTATTATTTGCCCGGATTGTCGTTTTACCATGTGTGGAGCAATTGCTCTAGTGAGATAAAGCAACCCTTTGATATTGGTGTCAATCATCGTTTCCCAATGTTCGAGTTCACCTTCATGAATTGGCGCATAGCCTTTGGCTAGACCTGCATTGTTGATCAAAATATCAACGTTTTTCCATTTATCGTCTAATTCTTCGATGGCTTGTTTTACCTCTTCGATATTTCTAACATCAAAAGGTAAAATCATGGAATCGGTATCGTATAATTTATCTAAGTCATTTTGAAGTTTTTCAAGACGTTCTTCTCGCCTTCCGTTCAAAATAAGCCGATAGCCATTCGCTGCAAAAAGTTGCGCTGTTGCTTTGCCAATCCCTGAAGTTGCGCCAGTGATAAAGACAACCTTTTCTATTTTGGATGCTTTTTGTTCGCTTTTTTGGGCTTCAATGGTAACAACTGGTTTTTTATCCGTGGGTTCGGCTTTATAATCGGAAGAGGGTTTTTTTGACTTTTTGTTTGCATCAAACTGAAAAACGATATCATTTTCCGGTGTTTTAATTTCTGGGTTAATCTGACACGCTCTTGCATAAAATAAAGCAGCGCTTTTCGGACTGTCCAATTCGTTGTAAAGCAGCGCCAAATCGTAGTTAGCGAATTTATGATCCGGATTAATTTTTAAAACTTTTTTGAAATGTTTTATTGCTTTTTTAGGCTTTCGAAATGTCTCATTGAGCAAAATACCTAGCCGGTAATGTGCATCGTCATTATTTTTATCCTGCTTAATTGCTTTAGAAAAGTATTTATAAGCAAGTTTCTTTTTATCACTAAAAAATCCGGTGGTGATTAAACCAAGTTTGTAATAAATTCCAAAAGTATGTGGTTTGAATGAGGCTACCTTCTCGTAATATTTCTTAGCTAATGGAAAATCATTATTGAATTCAGCAATCTTAGCTAAGTGTTCAAAAGCTTCGCTATTTTGTGGATCAACTTCTACGACTTTCTTTAATTGTTTTGTTGCTTTATTATAATCTTCCTGATAATTTAGCAACAACATGGCGTACATATATCGGGCACCGTTATTTTGAGGTTCGTGGTTTAAAACTTCTTTTAATTTGAGAACAGCTTCATTAATTTTACCTGATTCAACGAGGTTGGAAGCATCAAAAATCATCTCATCAATATCAAAGCTGTTGTCAGTTTCGATTTCAGTATCCATATTTTGAGCCACAGGTTCCGTTTCTTCTTCCGCATCTTTAGCCAAAACGTAAGTCATCGGATCGAAATCACCGGTAATATCTTCATCTTCTTCAAAAACGGATTCCAGTGTTTTATAAGAAGTTTCAGTAGTTTCAACATTAGGTTGAATTTGGTCATCTTTTGCTGAATCTTCTTGATCTGAAAGCAGCTCTTCGTTTTCAACTTCTTCGACAATGTCATCCACTTGCTGTTCAAATGAAGTAGAATGTTCAGCTTTGAATTCTGTTTTATTAGATGGTAAATTAGCCATTTGTTTTTCGGCTCCGGATGTTACCAAATTAGCTGTCGGGGCATCTTGAGTAACTGGTGTTAGTTCTTCTTTATCAACAGGTTGACTAATGTTCTCAACTACGTTCGTAGTAATTTCAGCAACTTTTTCTTCCAGGACAGGAAGTACGATTTCTTTTTCAGCAGCTTTCTTTAATAAATCCATTCCTGGAATTTCAGAAAGATCTTGTTCTAAGGGACTACTAACTTTTTTAGGGTCTCTGGCAGCTAAAGATTGATAATTTTTAAAAAGATTTTCATCACCAAATTTTTTAAAAAAGGCTTCAAAATTATTTTTTTCAAAAGCTTCATATGCCCAATATTCTTTAGTTTGAAGTATTCTTAAAAAGTCTCCAATTTCAGCAGAAATATTTTTTACTTTGAGGAGTTTTTCATCAAAAGCAGCTTCGTCAGAAGGAGCAATTGAACGCCTTTCTTTCCTCAAATCGAGATACAATTCCTGCCAATAATTCATGTATTTTATGACATTACTTACCCGGTCGAACGAAGTCTCGACCGTTTCGAAGCTTTTACCATTTTCGGTAGGATATCTTCCGTCAATGATAATTACCTGGACATTGGCGAATTCTTTGGAATTATTAATAAACCCAAGCATATTTTGCATGCAAACTTCAGACTTTAAGAAGTTGTCGCTGATAAGTAACAATCCTTTATTGGATTGGTCCAAATTGGACTTAGACAAACTTTCCCCGTTTTTAACTTTAGCACTACTTAAAAAGTCAAATTTAAAACCAGCTCTTTTTAATTTTTGATTGATCTCCTCGGGAATATTGCTGTTTGCTTCACAATAAGCAATAAAAAGTTTCTTTGGATTTGACATATTGAATGGGTGTTTTAATATTTGCTATAATTTTTATTATAATATGTAAGTAACTAAAAATGTTCCGATAATAGCTCTTTTACAAAAACATTGAAGTCATTTTTAAAATCTTCATATTTGCTGGTTGCCGGACCTGAGAACCCTGTATGTATCCTTCTCACTTTGTTTTGCCGATCAATAAAAATCATGGTTGGAAAGGAAAGGATATGGTTGAGCATAGGAAGCGATTTTGCTGCTTCTTTTTTGTTTGAGGTTCCAGCGTACAGAATCTCATAAGGTATTTCAAATTTTTCTTTATAAGTTTTTAGGGCATTAATCGCTTTGTCTTTTTCTTTGTGTTTTTCAAAAGCCAAGGCAATTACTTCTAAACCTGTAGTTTCATTTTCTTTTAAATAATCAACTAAAAAACTCGTTTCATCACGGCAATTCGGGCACCAGGTTCCAAAAATCTGGACAATCTTTATTTTGTTTTGATAGGCATCGTCATTAATAGAAACCAATTTTCCATATGCATTTTCAAACGTGAAATCAAAAGCATCGAAACCTTTTTTCAAATATGTAAGTGAATCTGGATTCACAAGTTCAAACTTATTGTTTTTACGGGCTTCCCAAAGCGTTTTGTAATGATTGCCGGAACGGAATGATCCGATCAAAGAACTGTCTTCCATTAATTTTGCTTCAAACAGAAAAGCATGTGAACCGTCAAAGCAAGATAGGTACATTTTATTAGCTTGAACGGTTCCTTCCAAAAACCGATAATCTCCAGTTTCTGTAATGAATGTGCCTTGAAGGTTATTATCGTTTTGAATAAATTCTCCAATAGCTTTGTAAGGCTCAGTTTCGTCAAGCCCAAATATAGTTTCCCATTTTCCGTTTACATCAAACAAAGGCTCCTTTTTAAGTTGAGTAAAGCGATGCCCCTTTCCATGTTTAGCTCTGAAAGGAATAAAATAATTCGCACTTCGGGCCGGATCAAAAAACTTTCCTTCAATTAGACCATCCTCGAAAGCCGCTTCGATATAAGTTCCGTAAACAGGAAATCGAATAATGATGGTGTCTGCTCCCGTAGCTTTATCGTGGAAGGTCGTAATGTTGTCCAATAGTATTCGCTCTTCACCATTAATTATTTCAATATAGAAATCGGATTCGTTTTCATAAATCACTTCAAAATTAAACGGTAATTCTCCTTCGGAAACTTCTT
This sequence comes from Saprospiraceae bacterium, assembly GCA_965220465.1. Lineage (GTDB taxonomy): Bacteria > Bacteroidota > Bacteroidia > Chitinophagales > Saprospiraceae > JAHDHW01. Next base: position 198,216 of record CBDCPZ010000023.1, read on the forward strand.
CAAATTGATTGTCTTTTAGCTCTTGATAGGGTTCGTCATCTTTGCTCAAGACCACTTCTTTGGGCACCAATTCCAAAGTGCCTCTCCAAATACCTGGAGGGATGGTTGAATAAGGGTTTTCCATCACAAAGCAGGAAGATGCAAGCAGAGCAAGAAACAGCAAAAGAAGAAATGGTTTAGGCATCTTGGTGAATAAGCTAGAAAATCAAAAACATAAAAATAAGAATACTTTACATATAAACTGAATTGAATATGAATGTTTTTTTGAAAAGTTGAAAATCTGATAAATTCCTTTGCCCGATTTGGATTATTTGGATTTATCTCCTACAAAGTGATCTTCTTTATATTTAAAAAGGACATTGAAGGTAGTGAGGCTACCATAAATTCTGGTGATATATTGTTGCAGGTTGAATTTGTCCTCATCACTTAAAACTGAACTGGAATTTATTCGCTGTTCCATTACGCGAATCCGATCTCTGACCATGACGATTTTATGAAAAAAAGTATCGATTGGAATTTCTTTAGATTTAACGGAGTCGTCAAAAGGTTTGAGAATCATTGTCCCGTTTTTCCACTTATCTCCCAACTCAACGATTTGAGTAGCATCTGACCAGGTCTTTAATATTTTAATAAGCGATTGTTCTGCAGCTGTGAAAGACACTTCATCTTCTGCAGGAATAGCTTCTATGATTTCCCATTTATCGTATTCCCTTCCTACATGCTTTATTCCGTAAGTGAAAAAACAAACTTCATATGAAGCGACATTTAAGCGAATAATCACGCCATCTCCATAGGCAGGGTGCTTTACCCGAGAACCTATTCCTAGCGATTGTGTTGCAATTTCCATGAAAAATAATTAATGGGTTTGTAGATGAAAAAAAATATTTATACGATACCGTTTTGAAGGTGTTTCATAATCATTAAGGATGGATTGCAGTGTAAGATTTTTTTTCCTGTAATTGAACTACCTTTTCATCTTCAATCAAAAACTTCGTCTGAACTCCTACATTTTCACCTTCCCGTGGAATATAAACTTCGAAATGTAAATGCGGTCCACTTGACCATCCGGTATTTCCGCTTAGACCGATAACCTGTCCTGCAACTACATGATCACCAGCTTCAACTAAAGATCCACCTTTTTTTAAATGCACATAACTGGCAAATGTGCCATCATCATGATAGATTAAAACATAATTAGCATGCGATTTACATTGACTGGATTTACACCCTTTGTCAGAATCTTCTTTTGTAGCAATTACAATCCCTGGCCGCGAAGCGCAAACTTTTGTCCCTTCCTTCATATCAAAGTCAATTGCGTTGAGGCCTGCATGGGAATATTTTCCGTTATAACCCTGGCCAATGACACATTTTTTTCCTTTTTCAAAAGGCAAAAGATAGACATAATCGTCGTTGTGAATTGTTTTTATTGTATTTCCCAGAAAGTAAGCCATTTTAATTCCGTACTCAGTGCTTTTGTTTTTTAGAGGAATAAGTGTGGCGATTAAGATTGGTTCATCACCGTTTGGGATTACTTTTTTGATGGGAACACTTTGCTTCACTTTCAAATTTTTAAGCTTATCAAAATCTAATACTATTGAAAGTGGGCAATACCCTTTATTGACAGCATAAAGATGTGTTGAGCCGTCCGGGCCTGGTTCTTCTGATAATTCAAGCCAGTCTAATTCAACCTGGGCAGAAAGAGGGAAATTAAATAGTATAAATAAAAATATAGAAAAAGTCGAGATTAATTTCATAGGTAAATCAGTTCTTATGGAATTTTAATATGTATCAAAAAGATAAACTATTTCTTACGATGGAAAATTGTACCAAATACTAATAAAAATGACCACAAGCAAGTCATTCGATACAAGTGGTCGTTTTTATGTCAGTTTATTTTTTATTGTAAAAAAACCTTAGCAGTATAAAGTTGATCATCATCTTTTGCTGTTAAAATATAAATCCCTTTTGGAAGCCCCTTTAAAGATCTTTCTATTTGAAAACCTTGGTTATTTGGTGTGGTGGCTATTTGTTCTTCTTTTAAAGTTTTTCCATCGATATTTAAAATCTTTAAAGTGACCTTTTTGCTTTTCAAATCATTTAATTGAATTTGAATTAAATCATTTGTTGGATTTGGATATACTTTAAAATTGATATTGTTTGCAAGCATCTCTTTAGTTCCGGTAGGATCAGCAATACGGAAATCCCAGATTCCTCGACCATAAGTTCCAAATCTTACAAAGTCCAGTTCTTCTATAAATTCTACTGACCAATAAGTCTGTGCAGGCGCTCCCATTCCAGACATATCATACCATTGGTCCTCTTCAACGATGTAAACATAAGGACCGGCTTCAGTCGCTGCAAAAAACATAGTTTCATCAGCGTTAGCAACGATTTCAAAAACCAGGGTAGGAGGTAGACCATCACTCATTGGATTAAAAGAAAAGCCTCCATTTGTTGATTTCCAGACAGCTGGATTGGAATATCCGCTTCCTCCAAAATAGACGGTATTTTCGTCAAATTTTGAAGGATAAATAGTCTGTCCATATAAATAATGTCCTTCCGGGAGAAAGTCAAAAGTCTGTTCCCAATTTTGGCCATTGTCTGTAGAAGTAAAAAATCTTCCGTTGGTTGTACCAACATACCAGTGATCCGGATTTAAAGGGGAAGTTTTTAAACTAGAAACAGCTGCTCCGACGGATTCTTCGAAAAAATCAAATGGAAACTGACTTGTAGTAATATTATTTCCCTGAGCTTCCAATTTTATAATATAGGAACCTGAGCCGCCATTTTCATTTCCTCCTGCCATATAAATTTCATTTTCAGAAGAATTGGGTTTCGACATCAAAGGAGGAATCCAGACAGATTCATTTTCCGAGTCTAAATCATAGGATGCAGTTATTCCTTCACTTTGAGCATTTGAATAATATGTTACCCAACCACCCGGATAAACGGTCCACAAATGAAATCCGTTTTGTGAAAAAACAATATGGCCATAATCCCCGGAAATAACTTGTTCAAAAAACATGACTTCATTATTGCTAAAAGTAAAACCACGTTGGAAACCCTGATCCTGAGATCCGGCATATATAAAACCATTATTAATCGGGTCAGTACGTACGCTGTAATATTGGCTGACATTTAAACCATTCAAACCAATATTATCTTTGTTGTTCATATAATCATAGGAAATACTAAGCCCTCCATGATTACTGATTAAAAGGAAGTTTTCTCCACCGGATTTTTTAAATTCATTAAAATACATCATGTCTGCGTGTAAGCTACCCCCAACGTCATCATAATATTCACCCCAGGAATTTACTTTGCTCCACGAAACTCCTCCATTAGAGCTTGTATAACATTCAATATCTCCATACATCAGAAAATCCGCATTGCTTGGTGACATATAAATACCTACAGACCATGGGCTTGATGGCATCTGACCTTGCAATGTCCATGAAACACCAAAATCCGTACTTGAGTAGACTTCACTATCAGAATTGTAGATTACCAATTTGGTGACGGTGTCTTGTTGAATACCAATTAAATTTGCCCGGACATTTCCAAAACCAAAACTATCATTTGCAACTAAAAGGTCTAATTGATCGGTATTTTGATTGATTTCATAAATATAAGTTTTCTCTCCATTGTCCCGGTTTAGGATATAAATGTCGTTCGAATTGTGAGGTTTACATAGTGTGTAACGATCAAAGCTGGAGTTGCTTAATTGCTGAATAAAAGTATAGGTTTGCCCTTTATCTGAGGATTTGTAAAGCTTCAAATTGTCCCAGTACCCAGGCTTTGATAATATATAAATCGTGTTTTCGTCATTATCCAAAACGATTGATTTACGGGAAGCTCCCCATCGATCGTTTATGGTAATTCCTGTAGAAGCAGTCCAGTTTAATCCATCATCATCGGAATAATGGGGGATTTCATTAATCGTAGCAACTAATCGCCTGCCTGTATTGGTTGGGATAAATTTTAGCAATTCATTTCCAAAATTGAAGTCCTGATTGATTGGTTGCCAACCACTTCCATCCAAATTGCCTTTCCAAAGGGTTCCTCCTGCCGATATCAAATAAACTTCCTCTGTTAAGGAGTCAAACTCAGTGACAAAGACACTTCCGGATTGGTTACGACTTCCTCTTTCCTTCCATTCACCAATTAAATTTCCGTTAGCAAGAACTTCTTCATTATCGCGATTTGAACCTTTGTTTCTAAATTCAGCTCGTTCCAGATGTCTTTGCATTTGCGTTTCATATTCCATTGATTTCCAGTTGGTTCCGGGAGCTGCCTGATGCATTAATTCAAACCATTTTTCCCTCTTTTCCTGATTGTCTCCATCTTCAGATCCTTCTTTGACAATCGTTTCCCCACTAGTTGGACCAGGTAATGGATTGGGAGTCTCATTGCTGTCATTAGAAAACATTATAAACGTAACACCAAATAATATGATGAGCCCTAAAGGAAATAATAATTTAGATTTCATTTTTGAAATAATTTTTTAAGCTGTTTTATGATAATGGTCATCCCAATCTTTAATTTTTGGGTCCCCTAATTTACCAACACTTTTTGCGACAAGCATTGAAACAGTTGCATCTCCGGTAACATTGACAACTGTACGACACATGTCCAAAGGCCGATCAACCGCAAAAATTAGTGCTAGCCCAGCCTCTGGAATTCCGGCCTGGCCTAATACAATAACTAACATAACCAATCCTGCACTAGGAACAGCGGCTGAACCGATTGAGGCTAACGTGGCTGTAACAATAATCCCAAGTTGTGCGGAAATTGACAAATCCATACCAAAGGCCTGGGCAATAAATACTGCTGCAACAGCTTGGTAACAGCTTGTGCCATCCATGTTAATTGTGGCTCCGATGGGTAAAACAAAACTTGTAACTTCTTTGTCTACACCCAAATGTTCTTCCACACGTTCCATTGTTACCGGCAAGGTTGCAGCACTTGAGCTTGTTGAAAATGCAACTAATTGCGCCGGCGAGATTCCATTGAAGAAATTGACATAAGATCTTCCCGTAAAATATACCACTAGTGCTGGATAAAATACAAAAATTAGTAAACCAAGACCTAATAACAATGTCAGACTATAGCCAAATAAAGCATATAGGATATCGACTTTTGGTGCTTCAGCAATTAAAGCAGCTAAAAGCGCAAAAACTCCATATGGAGCTGCAAGCATAATCACATCAATTAATTTCAAGATAACTTCATTCAAACCATCAAAAAAATCTTTGACAGGTTTGGCTTTATCAACTGGAATCAGAATCATCCCAATTCCAAAAAATATAATAAAAAAAATAACCTGTAGCATCATTCTATTGTCAGTCAATGACAGAAATATATTGTCAGGTACGAGCTCAATAAGGGGCTTAAGAGGGCCAATTTCTTTCTTTTCATTCTCTTGGTTTCTAGCCTCTGCGATTTTAGTTTCTGCACTTGCTGCATAATCACTTTTCAACGACTCCATGGTGTCTGGATTCATCCATGTTCCTGGTTGGATGGTATTTACTAAAACGAGCCCAATTAAAACGGCAGTAACGGTTGTAATTAAATATATGGCAATAGTTCTTCCGCCCATTTTGGAAAGCTTGGAAATATCTTTTAAATCAGAAATGCCTTTTATTAAAGAAACGACTATTAGTGGAACGGCAATTAGTTTCAATAAATTGATAAAAATGGTTCCAAATGGTTTGATGTAATAGGTTACAAATTTTGCCCCACCATCAAACTGCACTGCAATAAAACCAATCAAAACGCCCAAAATCATTCCAATGATAATCTTCCAATGTAAAGCTAAGTTTCGCATTTTTTTCGTTTTGGTAAATAATCTGCTCAAAATAGGAAAAAATTAGCTTTGTGAAATTTTCCCTTCATTTTTGAGTGATTCTAGCAGAAGAAACTTGCTCAATTCAATTTTAACATTAAAAATAATTACAATATGAAAATTGTTTTGTATGTTTGAAATTCATATAAATTAAGGTCAACACATTTGTTGATTTCCTACCAAATTAAACTACTAAGAGAAACTAACATTGTTGCCGTATTTGATTTGGAGTCCTCCCGGATTTCATGTTATAATATTTCTCAGGGCAGCCCATTGATGAAGAACACCATTACACACAAACTGCGATTTTTAAATTCAATGAATGCAGTTTACCATTTTATTAATCAAAAGGATAGAGTCAAAAGTCAAGAATTTTTGAAGCTCTGGTCATTTCTCTTTTTCTGGGGGGACCAGGCAATGCTTCAATGGTAAATCCAACTCCTTTCAGTGATCGTTTCACGGATCCTTTTGCACAATAAGTCACTAAAATTCCATCAGGGAGGAGTGCTTTATACATTTTTGCCAGGATTTCATCACTCCAAAGCTCTGGCTGGGCACCCGGCGCAAAAGCATCAAAATAAATAATATCAAACTGATTTTCGAAATCTAACTCTTCAAATTTTTTCAAGACTTTTTTGATTGTATATTGGTCATTTAGTTGAAATGGAACATTCCAAGGAGCTTGATGTAAATTCATAAACAAATCTGAATCTTCACCCGGTTCTAATAAATCCTTATAATTTAATTGTTTCGCTTGTTGAATCGAAATAGGGTAGGCTTCGACTGCAGTATATTCTATGATGAGATTTCTCTTTTTGGCTTCAAAAAAAGTGACATAAGCATTTAAACCTGTCCCAAATCCGATTTCCAGAATGGAAATATTTTGCTGGACAACTGCTTTGAATCTTAGCGCGGCATTAATAAATACATGTTTAGATTCTTCAATTGCACCAAATTTAGAGTGATAGCTAACGCCATATTTTTTAGAAAAAATAGAATGCGATCCGTCGTCGGTGATAAATAAATTGGAATCTTCCATAATCATGGTATTGATTCCATAAAGGTAAATATTTTTTGGCCGCTTAATGAACTGGCTTTAAAATATGGCTAACTATAAATTTGGATCGTAAACAGAAAATGCTTGTATAGTTTTATGACTACACAAGCATCTTGTCCGGTTCAATAAAAGGATCAAAAAAGGTTCTAAATATTTATAAAACCTACTCAGAAAAGACCGAGGTTTATGATTTATTTATTAATAATTGCTCCCGGAAGAGCATCCAATACCTTAACAGCAGTATCTATTGAAAAGTTGTTAGGGCATCCCATTCCACGGTTGCAAGAAGAAAATGTTGCTAAGAAAGCAATCAAAATTACAAACGGGATCAATTTTTTAACGAATTTCGTTTTCATTCTTTTAAAGTTATGATATGAAAAGGACTACAAAATTAATAAAATAAAACCAATTTGGTTCATATTATTGTCATAACGTTTTTGAACCAAGATATAGTATTAACAAAAATGTCAGCAAGGTGATGTTTTTATTATATTTGATTCAAACATAAAATTATTGATCTATGCGAATTCATCTCATTGCGATTGGGGGGAGTGCAATGCATAACCTTGCTATTGCACTACAATGCAATCATCATACCGTATCTGGCTCTGATGATGAAATTTATAACCCCGCTTTTGATCGATTAAAGAATGCAGGGCTTTTGCCAAGTAAAACGGGCTGGGATCCCAGTAAAATTAATCCTGAGTTTGATTTGATTATTTTAGGAATGCATGCCCGAAAAGATAATCCTGAATTGGCTAAAGCAAAAGAACTTCAGATTCCGGTTCTTTCCTATCCCGAGTTTATTTTTCAACATGCTGTAAATAAAAAAAGGATTATTATCGCAGGCAGTCATGGCAAAACGACTACTACAGCTATGATCCTGTATGTTTTAAAAGCGTTAGAATGGGATTTTGATTATTTGGTGGGAGCACAGTTAGAAGATTTTGAAAATATGGTCAGACTTTCTAATGCTCCGTTAATGGTTATTGAAGGCGATGAATATCTTTCTTCACCGATTGATTTAAGGCCTAAAATTTTACATTATAAACCTCATCTAGCGGTTATAACCGGCATTGCCTGGGATCATATTAATGTATTCCCCACTTTTGAAAACTATGTTGAGCAGTTCCATAAATTTGTTGAAAGTATGGAAGCAGATGGCCAATTATTTTATTATGAAAAAGACAAGCATATTATAGAAATCATTGAGGACTTTCCTGATCTTTCAAAAACCGGATATGATGCTTTTGAATCTAAAATTGTCGAGGGAAAAAGTGTGTTAAAATATAATGGAAAAGAAGTTCTTTTAGAGGTTTTCGGAAAGCATAATCTGGAAAACTTGAAGGCTGCTTTTTTGATTTGCAAATCTATCGGAGTTTCAGAAGATCAGTTTTTTGAAAAGATCATAAGTTTTAAAGGCGCAGCTAAACGGATGCAGGTTTTAAACAAAAATGACCACTCAATAATCCTTCAGGATTTTGCACATGCTCCGTCAAAAGTTACTGCGACGATAAAAGCCACAAAAGCTCAGTTTCCGGATCGCAAATTAACAGCTTGTCTGGAACTCCACACTTTTAGCAGTTTGAACAAACACTTTTTAAAAGAATATTTTGAAAGCATGAATGCTGCAGATCAGGCTTTTGTATTTTTTAGTGAACATACGCTCGCTATGAAAAAATTGCCTCCAATCAACAAAGAGGATATCCAAAATGCTTTTGGACATAAAAACCTCACGGTTTTTACAAATAATGAAACTTTGGTAAATAGCTTAAAAGCATTGAATTGGTCAAATCAAAATTTATTGTTGATGAGCTCAGGAACTTTTAATGGCCTGGATTTGAAGCAATTATGCGCTGATTTAACTTAGCCTTTTACTAGATATGCCAATTTAGCCTTAATCCTATCTGATGAAGGTCGAGGGGCATTTACCGAAATGATGTTGCCATCAGGGCCAATCAATAAAAAACGCGGAATTCCATTGATTTTATAATCCCGGACAATACTGGATTGCCATGCATTATCAGCCAATAATTGAACTCCTTTCATTTGCTGCTCGGTGACCATTTTTCGCCAGGCATTGGTGTCCTGATCTATTGAAATACTTGTGAAGACAATTTTATCATTTTCTTTATAGACTTCCTGTAATTCTTCAAGATGAGGAATTTCTTTACGGCAAGGGCCACACCAGGTCGCCCAAATATCAATATAAACATATTTTCCTTTGAAATTTTCTAGGCCAACTAGTTTGCCGTCTATATCTGCATAATTAAAGGTCGGAGCAGCTTTACCCTCTGCCAGATTTTTCCAGATGGAGTAATCTTTCAAAACATCCGCTTTATGGTTTTCATTATTGCTGCTTGCATTAAAAATGTCAAGAAGTTCTTTGGTGCCGTTAGCTCCTTCGTATTGGATATGCCTTTTTAAAGTCGAATACAGGAGAAAATCAGTAATGTCAGGATTTTTGAAATTAGTTTTTATAAAATCGAATTTTAAAAGTGCCTCTCTGTTATCCTGACCGCTGGGATCCGGCTTTGATTCCATTTCTTTTTTTACAAAAATGCTGATGTAGTTCATTAGAAATTCTTTGTATTTCACTGAACCTAACAATTTTGAATCATCGAAATCAAGCTCTTTTAAAAAATCATAATAATTAGCACTTAATTTCAGGTTTTCTGTCTGGTTATAAAACTCATTATACAGTTTATAATTCACTCTGTCAGATGCCCATTCGTAGAGTATTTCATTATTCATCAATGCAACAAATGCTGGATGAAATCCTTTGTCTTTTGAAAGTTTATCAGACTCTGATTGATTTTGCTGACGAGTATAATTCATTGCGGCTATGAACTCAGATTCTTCAAGTTTGTAATCTTTGACTTTTGTAGAATATCGTTGTCTGTCGAGCAATGCCTTTTCAGAAAGGTATACGTTTTCGTTGGCAAATTTTCCTTCAAAAGAAAGGGTTCGCGAAAACCTTTGACCATCTGCTTTTATAAATAAAGTGTCTCCCGGATTTATAAAAACAGTCGATTTATCTCTTCCGTAAGCCACCACAAAAAGAGAAGGCTGAGACAATGTAGTGTTGATTGAAAATTGGCCGTTTACAATTTGAGCTTCAAACCGGTTGTTATCATCGCTGAAGAAAATAGTTGGAATTGGAGCATTATTAATGTTACCAACAATTGTGGTGGATATTGGAGTTCCGGAATTTGAATTTTGATTGTTTTCGGAGCAGGCATTAAAAACCATTAAAGCAAAAAAGAAATAAAATATACTTTTCATAGGATCAGATATGAGTTTATAATTTTTTAAACAATACAAATGTATTTATTTATCATTAACTATTGTACCAAAAAATAGTTAATGCCTTGATTTTTAAAAACAAACAGCATCAACTTATTATTGAAAAAACTGTCGTGATAAATAATTATTGTGTTTATAATTTACTAATTTTGAGGCCTTTTTGAAATAAAAATAAAAGATTGAAATGGCAAGATCAATAGCATTGAGAGATGCAATCCGTGAGGCAATGACTGAAGAAATGAGACGCGATGAAACCGTGTTTTTAATGGGAGAGGAGGTTGCCGAGTACAATGGAGCTTATAAAGTGAGTAAAGGAATGCTCGACGAATTTGGTAGCAAAAGAGTAATTGATACACCGATTTCAGAATTAGGTTTTGCAGGTATTGGAGTTGGAGCAGCAATGAATGGCTTGCGACCTATTGTTGAATTTATGACCTGGAATTTTGCGGTTTTGGCATTTGACCAAATCGTAAATAATGCCGCAAAGACACTCTCCCAATCTGCAGGGGAATTTAATTGTCCGATCGTTTTTAGAGGGCCATCGGGCTCTGCCGGCCAATTAGCTCAACAACATTCTCAGACTTTTGAAAGCTGGATGGCTAATGTTCCTGGTTTGAAGGTAATTTCCTGTATTGACGTGTATGACAGCAAAGGTTTGATGAAATCTGCCATCAGAGATAATGATCCGGTTTGCATTATGGAAGCCGAAACACAATACGGCCTCATGGGTGAAGTGCCAGAAGAGGAATATTTGGTGCCAATTGGTGTTGCTGCTGTTCGAAAGGAAGGTACAGATGTAACAATTGTTTCTTATAATAAAATGATGTTGACTGCTTTGGAAGCCGCCGAGCAGCTGGAAAAAGAAGGCATTTCTGCTGAAGTTATTGATTTAAGAACCATCCGTCCTTTGGATTACCAGACTATTGTAAATTCTGTTAAAAAAACAAATCGATTGATCGTTGTTGATGAATCATGGCCTTTTGCCGGTGTTTCTGCAGAAGTCGCATATGAAATCCAAAAATTTGCTTTTGATTATTTAGATGCTCCGGTTATTCGGGTGAATTCAGCTGATACTTCATTACCATATTCTGCTCCGTTTGTTGAAGAGTTTTTGCCGAATCCGGCTAAAATTATTGCAGCTGTAAACCAAGTCAGGTATGCCAAATAAAATTTAGAATGGGTTTAAATAAAAAGAGTCATTCCAAAATTTGGGATGACTCTTTTTTTAATACTTAATTATTGAACAACAAATTTAAAATTGCTTTGACCTGTCGGGCTTTGCAAACTAGCTAAATAATTTCCCGGGTTTCGGATAATCCCTTCTAGTGAAATATGAATTGCATGTTCTCCTTCTATGAAATTTCTTGTTGGAAATCGATGAATTAACCTCCCAAAAATATCGTAAATTACTAAGTCCAGATCGGCACTTTCCTTCAAATTAAAAGATAGCTCAAAAGATTGAAAGACCGGATTAGGGTATAATTTTCCAGTAAGAATTGACGTTTGGCCAACTTCATGGATGCTAGTTGTTAGCTCTTGGTCTAAATCATCAAAATAACTGAGCGGAAATATATTAACTTTAATGTTTAGTAAATTCCCGAATTGCCTGACTGCCTGATGATCTTCCACGATATCCATTGCGATTGGGTCCCACATATCCGTCCCAAGATATGTTTGATAATATAAAAGACTCGAATCCTGTTGAGGATCGTCATTTAACTCAACTAATACTCCTGGAGGCGCTTCTGCACGAATAATCATTTCAACAGCTTCATCAGCTGTGAGACCATTATTTATTACTTCAGCAACATAACCGTTCCAGTTTGGAATAGCAGGTTGACTACCATCCCAGGCTGCATCAGCAGGTGAAGTTTGGCTAAAAGGGACAAAATTTGGATAAACATCATTTGTTCCTTCATAAACGATGGCGATATAAGTAACATAAGTGAAAACGGCAGTTTGAGATGCCAGGCCACAGGAGCAGAAAATGTTTGGTGCTTCAGTTTCCAGTTTTAGATTTCCAATCCTAATTTCTACTTGTGATAAATCAGCACTGTGGTTAATGGTCAAAGTTGCAATCGTGTCTGGGTCAACACAAGCTTTTGCATTTTGACTTGAAAAAATGAAAATGAAAAAGAGACTTACTGAAAGTAAAGAATAAAATAAAGAATGGTTTTTAGGTGTGGTAAAATGGTTCATTGTTCAAATGTTTTAGTTTAAGAAAAGGGTTTCGATCATTTCCAAGTTACACGTAATTAAAAAGCTAAAGGTTGGGTTTAGAATGAATTCAAATAAATACTTTAATATTATCTTCCTCAGTTAATATTTTCTTTCCATTTATTTTTTGCAATAACAATAGATTCAAATTGTAAAAACTGGGTCATAATTAAAGCAATCATTAGAAGAATTGGCCGCTTAATTTTATTATTGTAATATGAAATTGCAAAATGATATTTTACTAAGAACAATAAGAGGGGAGGAGGTAGAACGACCTCCGATTTGGATGATGCGTCAAGCCGGAAGGATTCTTCCGCAATATCGTAAAATAAGAGCAGAATTATCCGGATTTAAGGAGTTGGTTCAAACTCCTAAATTGGCAGCTGAGGTCACCATTCAACCTGTTGATGAGTTAGGCGTAGATGCAGCCATTATATTCTCTGATATCCTGGTGATTCCTGAAGCCATGGGATTGCCTTACGAATTAATTGAAAAGAAAGGACCATTTTTTCCAAAAACAATTAAAACAGCTTTGGATATCGAATCCTTACAGTCAGGTAAAACAGCGGCTGTTGAGTTAGATTATGTTTACGAGGCAATTAAAAAAACCGTTGATGGATTGCATGGGAGAGTTCCTTTAATTGGTTTTTGTGGAGCACCCTGGACCATTCTATCCTACATGATTGAAGGATCGGGCAGCAAAACATTTTCAAAGGCAAGAAAATTTTTATACCAGGAACCCAAGCTCGCGCATAAATTGCTAGAAAAAATCACAGCGACCAGCATGGAATACCTCAGACTTAAAATTAAAGCTGGCTGTAATTTAGTTCAAATCTTTGATTCATGGGCAGGCATTTTGAGCCTTTCTTTATACCAAGAGTTTGGCTTACCATATATTTCAAAAATTTGTAATTCCATTTCTGAAGTGCCTAAAATTGTTTTTGCAAAAGGAGCGTGGTTTGCGATGGAAGAAATCGGAAAACTCAATTGTGAAGTAGTTGGACTTGATTGGAATATGTCTCCACAATGGGCTAGAAAACAACTTAATACGCAACAAATTTTGCAAGGAAATTTTGATCCATCTATGCTTTATAGCGATGAAAAAACGATTGCATCTGAAACTATTTCCATGATAAATCAATTCGAAAGTAAACATATTGTAAATCTTGGACACGGAGTTTATCCTGATACACCTCTCGAAAACGTCAAAGTCTTTGTCAATACTGTTAAGGATTTTCAATATCAAAAAGCTGGTCTTTCTAATGCAAAATACAGTGGATTGAAAACGAATTACTTATAAACTTTCAATACTATAAAAACTATTTAAAACTTTTCTATTGTAATATTTTATTTACTAAGTTTTAAAGTTTTATATTAGTAACCTATTTCGAATACTTAAAATTTTATTTAATTAATCTGTTTTAGATTATTAACTTTGGCGTTTATTGAGAACTCTACATTCAACTATTTGCTATTTATATGGGATGGTTTAAAAGGCTAAAAGACGGGATCATTACATCGACCAAGGATAAAAAAGAAGCTCCTGATGGGTTGTGGTATAAATGCTCTAAGTGCAAAGAGGCAAGTACGATTAAAGAGGTGAAAGAGAGCTTTCACAAATGCCCCAAATGCAATTACCATATTCGGATTGGGTCATTTGATTATTATGATCTCCTTTTTGATGGCAAATACGAAGAACTCTTCGATAACCTTATTTCTACTGATTTTTTGAAATTTTCAGACCTCAAGCCATATGATGAAAGGCTAAAAGGAGCAATAAAAAAAACGGGCCTGGATGATTCTATTACTGTCGCTACCGGTAAGATTAATAAAAGAAACCTGGTCATTGCAGCAATGGATTTTACATTTATTGGAGGTTCGATGGGATCAGTTGTCGGTGAAAAGATAGCGATGGCGATTGACTATTGCCTGGAAAACAAAATTCCATTGATGATTATTTCGAAATCTGGAGGAGCACGAATGATGGAATCTGCATTTTCGTTGATGCAAATGGCTAAAACGAGTGCAAAACTTTCTCAATTGGCAAAAGCGGGGATACCTTATTTTTCATTGTTAACCGATCCGACAACCGGAGGAGTAACAGCTTCTTTTGCCATGCTCGGTGATGTAAATTTCGCTGAACCTGAAGCATTGATTGGTTTTGCCGGACCGCGCGTTATTAAAGAAACCATCAAAAAAGACCTTCCCGAAGGATTCCAACGATCCGAATTTCTTTTAGAACATGGTTTTTTGGATTTTGTCATTGACCGAAAAGACCTGCGAAGAAGAGTCGGAGATTTACTGACTTTCTTTAATTAGCCGCAACTTGAAATAATCAATTATCACGGATCACCACAAATTTCCTATCCAACGGATTCAGATTATCTTTTAATATCTTAAAAAAGTCTTCTCCATATTTGAAATAAAAGGAGATCAAATTGTCATGCCTTTCTTGCAGGCCGTTATTCGGAAATAACTTATCCTTTAAAGATCGGATTTGATTGACTTCGATTTCATGTTTTTGCTTTTCAGCTTTTACCAAACGGGCTTCTAATTGTTCAATACTTTTTATAGTCCTTGTTTGCTCCGCTTCGACTTTATTTGCCAGTGTTGGATCTATGTTATTTGAGGTTTCCTTTATACTTTCAAAAGCTTTATATATTTCTGCTTTTTGATTCTTTAAGTTCAATTCTTCATCTGCATTTTTATGGACAAATTCTTTAATCAATTGATCCGTATCTTTAAAAATGGCTTCAACGCTTAAGTTTAATTTATCCATCTTTTTAGAATTTGACTGATCAATCCAAAGGACTGAATCGCGACGAATAAGCATCGGAAAATTTACATTAAAATATTCGAATTGCGACCTTCTTTCAATCCAATAAGCAATTTCTCCTCCACCGCCAATATAAGCCAGATTAGGAAGCACGCTTTCCTGATAAAGCGGGCGCATAATTACATTTGGGCTGAAATGTTCCGGATGTTTTTCAATCTCTTTTTCCATTTCTTTGGAAGAAAAAGAGAGATCTGTGTTTAAGACTTTAAAAACATCATTTTCAAAAACGATACGTTCTCGGATTTGGTCATCCAGATAGAAAAAATTAATCTCGCGTGCTGTAGCTTGCTGCTTAAAACCAACATCGTTGAGCATTTCAGCAGTTTGTTCCACCAAAACCTGGGAAGGTTGTTTGATAATTTCTTCTTTAATAAATGGTACAAAAGATCTTTTCAGTTTCGCGTGATTCATATTTAAAACAACCAAACCATCATCTTTAAAAAATTGATGGATCAGGTCAATAATTGCGTCAGAATATTTCTCATGTTTGGTATGACTTTTTTCTATTTCAGCATAAATCTTTTTCCCGTTTTCACTTTCTCCGAGTAGTTCTTTCAACTCTTCTAAAACCGGTAAAAGTGATTTAGTTTTCATCATTCCAACAGATCCTTGCTCGTCATTTTCCCAAACCAGTTTATTGTTGAAAATATTAGCATTGTTGACTTCTTCAAAATCATGATCTTCTCCTCCGGTGACAAATACCGGTACGAACTGAAAACCCGGATAATAGGCATTTAAAGCTTTTGTGAGATTGATTGTGGAAATTATTTTATAAATATAATACAACGGTCCTGTAAACAAACTAGGTTGATGCGCAGTGACGATTGTAAAAGTATTTTTCAAAGCCAGCAACTGAATATTATCGCTTACCTTTTGACTAGTTTCAAATTTTGCATATTGCTCCTGAAGTACTTCAATTAGCAAATCACGATCAATATTTTCTTTTTGTTTGCTATGAATGATTGCTTCAAAATTTTCAATTCTGACCTGATACTTGTAAAAAGGTTCTAAAAGAGGGTTTTCGTCAACATACGCAATATCTCTCTTTGAAAGTTGAGGTATTTTAGAAAAAGGCAATTTTATAATTTCCATACTAAATTTTATAAATAAACAATGATTACAAAGGTAAGTTGAAACAGTAATAAATCTTTATATTTGGACAAACAAAAAACTTCCTTTTATATGACCCAATTTATACTTTCTCTGGATCAAGGTACAACAAGTTCCAGAGCGATCATCTTCAATAAAAAAGGAGATATTGTCGCAGTGGAACAACAAGAATTCACTCAATATTATCCAAATCCGGGATGGGTTGAACATGATGCTAAAGAGATTTGGGAAACACAAATTTCAGTTGCCAAAAATGTTTTAAAAAAGAATAACATAAAACCAGAGCAAATTGTTGGAATCGGAATTACAAACCAACGAGAAACTACCGTTATTTGGGATAAAAATACCGGAGAACCTATCCATTATGCGCTCGTTTGGCAAGATAAACGAACTGCAGGAATTTGTGATGATTTGAAAAAGAAAGGGTTTGAAGCCTATATTCAGGACTCGACTGGACTTGTCGTAGATGCTTACTTCTCAGGAACCAAAATAGCCTGGTTGCTCGACAATGTACCCGGAGCCCGTCAAAAGGCTAAAAAAGGAGAATTACTCTTTGGAACAATTGACTCCTGGCTGATCTGGAAAATGACTGGTGGTCAGGTTCATGTCACCGATTATTCCAATGCTTCAAGAACGATGCTTTATAACATTACCGATTTAAGATGGGATGGTAAAATATTGGAAGTTCTAAATATTCCTTTGAGCCTTTTGCCTGAAGTAAAAGATTCCAGCCATATTTATGGAAAGACGGTTGCTGAAATTTTTGGAGAAGAAATCCCAATTGCCGGTATAGCAGGAGATCAACAGGCTGCGCTTTTTGGTCAGGCTTGTTATACTCCCGGCATGGTTAAAAATACATACGGGACAGGTTGTTTTATGCTCATGAATACCGGCGAAATTCCGGTTAAATCTGATTCGGGATTACTCACCACAATAGCCTGGGGGATCGATGGAAAAGTTGAATATGCGCTTGAAGGGTCCGTTTTTATTGCGGGCGCAGCTATCCAATGGTTAAGAGATGGTTTAAAAATCATTGATGAATCTCCGGATTCAGAGTATTATGCCATGAAAGTTGAGGATACTTTGGGCGTTTATATGGTTCCTGCTTTTGTAGGTTTGGGTGCTCCATATTGGGATATGTACGCTCGCGGAGCAATATTTGGTTTGACCAGAGGGACCACTAAAGCTCATTTAATTCGAGCAACTTTGAAATCATTAGCGTATCAAACTAAAGATTTGCTGCATGCAATGGAAAAAGATTCGGGAGTTCCACTGAAAACTTTAAGGGTTGATGGAGGAGCCTGTGAAAATGATCTGCTGATGCAATTTCAAGCAGATATTTTAAATATTGAGGTTGAAAGGCCTGCAATTACTGAAACAACTGCATTGGGAGCAGCGTACTTAGCAGGACTGGCTGTTGGTTTTTGGACTAAGGATGATATTCAACAAAATTGGCAATTGGATAAATCTTTCAAACCGGACATGGATTCAACTAAGCGAGATAAACTTTATAAAGGATGGTTAAAAGCCGTTAAGCGGACATTAAATTGGATTGAAGATTAGAACAATACTTCGTTAATAAAAAATGCTGATTTGGTAAAAATATTTAAAATATCTGACTTGTGGAAAGAGCGAAATAAACGCATTATTTTAGATGTAAGGACTCCAGCTGAATATGAAAAAGGGCATATTCCAAAAGCATTAAACCTCCCATTGTTTTCAAATGAAGAACGGGCCATTGTCGGAACTATCTACAAACAGGAAAGCTCAGAAAAAGCGCTTTTAAAAGGACTCGATTTTGTTGGAAACAAAATGACTCGATTTATTGAAAATGCAAAAGTTTTGGCTCCTGAAAAACGAGTGGCGGTTCATTGCTGGCGCGGAGGGAAAAGGAGCAGTAGTATGGCCTGGTTGCTAGATTTGGCTGGCTTAGACGTTAAAGTTTTGGAAGGAGGATATAAATCTTACAAAAGACATATTCAAAACCAAATGCAGGTTGAGCATTTTAAATTCATTGTTTTAGGGGGAAAAACCGGGTCAGGAAAAACCCATATTTTAAAAGCATTAAAACAAAAAGGAGAGCAAGTTATTGATCTGGAAGGGGTTGCGCATCACAAAGGTTCTGCTTTTGGCTGGATTGGAGAAGCTGCCCAACCATCAACGGAGCAATTTGAAAATGATCTTTTTGAACAACTTTTGAATCTCGATTCAGACAAAAGAATCTGGTTGGAAAATGAAAGCCGAAATATTGGCAGCGTTTATTTGCCGGATGCATTTTGGGATAAAATGAAAAATTCACCAGTTATCAATATTGAGATTCCTTTTGAAAATAGAGTCCAAATTTTGGTGGACGAATATGCACAATATCCTAAAGAGGAACTATTGGAAGGTTTTTATAAAATAAAAAAACGGCTTGGAGGCCAAAACCTTAAAGAAGCTGAAAATGCTTTAAAAGAAAATAACTTTCACAAAGCCGTTGAAATTGCATTGGGATATTACGACAAATCGTACCAGTTTTTACTCGAAAATAATAAGGCACCGGAAATTCATATGGTCCCATTTGATGAATTTGATCCTCAAGAAAATGCTCGTTATTTAATTGAATTTCACAATACCCTTTCGACAAATTATTCAAAATTAAACGCATGATCACTGAAGTTGAAAAGAAAGAATATAAATTGACTCAATACAGTCACGGCGCGGGTTGTGGTTGTAAAATATCTCCAAAAGTGTTGGACACTATTTTAAAGTCCAGCGCTGTCTCCGCTCAATTTCCTGAATTGCTCGTTGGTAATAGCGAAAGGGATGACGCTGCGGTTTATGATTTAGGTGATGGCTCTGCAATCGTAAGCACGACGGATTTTTTTATGCCGATTGTTGATGATCCGGAGGATTTTGGCCGAATTGCTTCTGTGAACGCCATCAGTGATGTTTATGCAATGGGAGGGACGCCGTTGGTTGCCATTGCCATTTTAGGTTGGCCGATCAATGATATTCCGGCAGAGGTTGCAAATCTGGTTATTGAAGGAGCCAGAATCGCTTGCAATGATGCGGGGATTCCGCTCGCAGGTGGCCACAGCATTGATAGTCCTGAGCCGATTTTTGGATTAGCTGTTACCGGCAGAGTGAAATTGGATCATTTGAAAAAGAACGGTGGAGCGACAACCACTTGTAAATTGTTTTTAACAAAACCCCTTGGCGTTGGTATATTGTCAACCGCTCAAAAGAAAGGGAAATTGCGAATTGCCGATAAAAGCCTGGCGAGAAATAACATGATCATTTTGAACAGAGTAGGGGAGTTATTCGGAAAGCAAGATTACGTTAAGGCCATGACGGATGTAACTGGCTTTGGATTGCTGGGACATCTTACTGAAATGTGCGAAGCAAGTAAAATTACTGCTATTATTGAATTTGAAAAAGTTCCTCTGATTAATAAGGATATTATCGATTATTACATCGCTGAAAAATGCATTCCCGGCGGAACGAACAGGAACTGGGAAAGTTATGGCCACAAAATCGGAATTATCACTGAATACCAAAGAATAGTTTTGTGTGATCCTCAAACAAGCGGAGGCCTTTTAGTCGCTGTTGAAAATGACAAAGAAGAAGACTTTAGAAAGCTTGCCCTTGAAAATAAATTGGAATTGGAATCAATTGGCTATTTTGAGAAAAACGATCATGTATCTGTCAAAGTGATTTGATTTAAATCATTGAAATTCAATGAGTTAGTTCGAATCGTAATTTCCAGAATAACAGTGAATAATGCTGAAATATATTTCCAGAAGATTGTTTTACGGAGTTTTTGTTTTGGTGCTTGTCGTTTTGATTATTTCCTCAATAATTTACCTGGCACCGGTTGATCCGGAGCGGCTGACATTCGGACAAAGGTATGACGAAGAAACATTGGAATTAAAACGTCAGGAACTTGGCTTGGACCGTCCATTATACATTCAATTGGCTTATTACTTAAGAGATATTTCACCGATTTCAACTTTACAGAATTCTCCTGAAAATTTAAAAAAGTACAGCTATTTAAGATTGTTTTCTTTTGGTCAAACTGTCTTGGTTTTAAAAGCTCCGTATTTTCGTGAATCCTTTCAATCAGGACGAGATGTTTGGCAGATGCTTCGCGATAAGATTCCTCAAACAGCAATACTGGCTCTTTCTGCGATAATTTTAGCGCTTTTGCTTGGTGTCACTTTAGGTGTAATCGCCGCAATCAATCAAAATAATTGGTTTGACAATTCTGCGGTTGTTATTTCTGTGATGGGGATTTCTATACCAAGTTATGTTTCTGCGATGTTGTTGGCCTTGGTTTTTGGGTATTTTTTAAAAGACTATACCGGTTTGGACGTCAGAGGTAGTCTTTATGATTTAAATGAGTTTGGAGATAAAACCATTTTTTGGAAAAATCTGATACTTCCAGCCATCGCACTCGGCATACGACCGATCGCCATTATCACACAATTAACCCGTAGCGCAATGCTTGATGTCCTTACACAGGATTACATCAGAACAGCTAAAGCGAAAGGTTTGTCTTACAAAAAAATCATTTTTAAACACGCCCTTCGAAATGCGCTCAATCCAGTATTGACGGCTGTTTCAGGTTGGTTTGCTGCATTGCTTGCGGGAGCTTTTTTCGTTGAAATTGTATTTGATTATGATGGTTTGGGGCAATTGACGGTCAATGCATTGTTGTCTTATGATATTCCCTTGGTGCTAGGAGCAGTTTTATTGACAGCAGCTATTTTTGTAGTGATCAATATTTTGGTTGATGTACTTTATGCGATTTTAGATCCACGAATCAAAGTGGCATAATTGAAATATTTAATCACTTGATTTCCATTGTTTCTATTCCCGTCCAATCTTCAGAAACCCCATCAACAATATACCCGACGGAGCGATTTAAAAAACGATTAGCTGCGACATCATTTATATTTTGAGCCAAAACTTCTTTAAACAAGGCAGAAGCCTTGATAAAATCTCTTTCATAAAAGGCTTTTAATCCATCTGAAAATGAATCCATCGTTTTCATTGCAAGCATTTTCTGATTATCATCTAAACCGTCAAGACATTCATAAACTCCCACAGCTTTTTCTTTACCTTTTACTTGCACATTTCCCAAAAACCTAAAATTAAATTGACCCGAATTTGATAAGTTTTTAAAAGTCGATTCACTCAAAAGTATTGATCCACCAAATATTTTAGTTAGCCCTTCCATGCGAGCAGCTGTGTTAACTGTATCTGAAATAGTTGCCGCATCCATCCGGTTTTCATCGCCGATGATACCCATTATCAACTTGCCGGTGTGAAGGCCCATTCCTACCTTTAAATCATCCTTGTTATTAGCAAGTTCTTTTTGCATTTCGATCGCTGCCATAATTGCATCTTCAGGGTTTTTACCAAAAATGGCCATAATACCATCTCCCAAATACTGGTGAACAAAACCATTGTTAGAACGGATAATTGGGCCCATCTTTCCAACGTAAGCATTGACGAATTTGAAATTTTCAGAAGGGCTCATATTTTCTGATAGGGTAGTGTAGCTCCTGATGTCAGAAAAGAAAACAGTTACATTTTGTTCAACCTGATCTCCAAGTTTAAGCTCTGTAAGGGTTGATTTTCCTAGAGATCTGATTATATCAGTTGGTACAAACCGGTTAGTCACCTGGTTGATTTTGTGAAGGTCAAGATGCGTTTTGACACGTGCTAAAAATTCATCTTTCGAAAATGGTTTGGTGACATAATCGTTAGCTCCGATTTCCAATCCATGAACCATATCAGTCACCTGGTTTTTAGCAGTGACCATGATTATAGGCAATTCATTGGACAGGTATGTTTCCCGAATTTTTTTACACACTTCGTAACCACTCAACCGCGGCATCATAACATCCAATAATACCAAGTCAAATTTTTCACCAGTTTCCAAAATTTTTAATGCTTCCTCACCATTCATTGCGGGCACAATCCTGTAATTTTCAGAAAGGTGATTTTTTAGTACTTTTTGGTTGATTGGTTCGTCGTCAACGACTAATATTTTAAAACCATTGTTAGCCGGTAAAATTTCGGATTGTAGAAGTTCATTTTGGGCATAGTCGATAGCTGGCTCTTTCTTTAATTTTTGTTGATTTTCAACAATAGATATTTCTTTTTTTGGAGCGATAGATTCGAATTTATCGGATATGGGTAGAGTGAAATAAAAAGTAGATCCTTTTCCAATTTCTGATTCTACCCACATTTCACCGTTGTGTAATTCAACCAGTTTCTTACTTATGCTCAGGCCAAGGCCAGTACCTGCAAACTCTCTTGAAATTGAACCGTCAGCTTGTTCAAATTCCTGAAAAATAGCATCTTTTTTATCCTGAGGAATTCCAATTCCAGTGTCCGTAACACCAATTTTTAACATTCCTTTTTCTTCGAAAGCTTCCACTTTTACTTGTCCTTTTTCTGTAAATTTTACAGCATTTCCTATCAAATTGTACAAGATTTGTTGTAATCGATTTTCATCAGCCTGGATCAAGGGAAGCTCATCAGGAACTGCATTGATCAGCTCCAGCGTTTTTCCAGCAATAAGCGGTAGGTTGGTTTTTACAACTACACTTACCAGAGATTGCAAACCAATTGATTTTATTTGCAATTCAATTTCTTTGCTCTTTAGCTTAGAAAAATCTAAAATATCATTGACCAGATTAGACAATCGTTTTCCTGAAGAAATTATTAATGAAAGATCTTCCTTTTGATCAGGGTCATTTGTTTTTTCCAATAAAGATTCTGAAAGGCCAATAATGCCATTGAGTGGTGTCCGTAATTCGTGAGAAGTATTTGCCAGAAACTGATCTTTTAATTTATCAACTCTTGCAAGTTGTTCAACTTTTTCTTGTTCGTTTTCCAGTAACTTCTTTTCAGTTTCTTGCTTTTCCTTAGTTTCCAATTGCCGTTTGTATGCCAGACCGAAGGAATAAATAAATATTTGTAAAAAAATGGCAGTTACAAAAGGGTCAAAAGGAAGTGAAATTGTTTTAGTCACCCAAAGAATACCAAGAATTTCTCCAATAGTCGCTATCAAAGCTCCAACTCCAAAATACCTTGATGTTTGATCTTTTTGAAAAAGAAGGATTAGTGAAATCGCAACGCCTAAAATTTTAGAAAATCCAACAAGCGTAAAATATATTGTATTGAATATTGAAATAAAATCTCTCAGAAAAATTTCAATGGAAATGCCGAAGATTAGAATTCCAATTAAAACTTTAATCAAAATGTCAAGCTTCGGAAATTTGATTTTTGTTTTTATAAATACACGTCCAAACTGCCAAAATGCAATCCAAACAAAACTTGCTGAAGCTCCCCAGATAAAATTGCGTAAAAAAGGCAGATTTGGAATAAAATATTTAGAAATAAATCCACTCGGGTGTCCCATGGAAGCTGCAATTAAAGGAAAAACCAACCAAAAGCTAAACCAACCATAAATAGGTTCTTTAAGGTATATAAATAAAATCAAATGGTAAATTAAAGCCATTAGGATGATTCCCAACATTAGACTAAAAAAAATGACATAACCTTCAGCAGTTGTAGATCCAAACAAACCCCAAAATGGCATCTGAACACGTGACTTTTTTATCGTTATCCCGAAGTCCGGCGAAAAACCAAAGTTGTTGCCTTTGATTCGGATTAAAAGTTGTTTGGTTTGATATTTTTGAATAGAAAAAGGAACTTTGCAAATATTCCAGTTTTCGGGTATCGATTTTTCACGTTGTGCAAGATCAACTCCAGTTTTTTCGATTTTAAGAATATTGGTTTGGCCATATTCAATTACGTCCACAAATCCATTGCTGCGTGACCATCCACCTCCAAAATAATTTCTACCGTTAAATAATAGCCACCAATCTTCAATGTTGACATTGCTGGTGATGTTAATTTTTCCCCAATAAATATGATCAGGACTGAACGGTTGTGAGAATGATTTGTATGGTTTGAAAATATATTTTGATCCTGATGTATCAGCTAGTATTTCTTCAGCAGAAATCTCTGGGTCGAATCTTCATACACCAAAATGTAGGCATCTAGTGGTTGTTCGGGAAAGGTATCAGGAATGACGTAAGTCGCTTGGGCAGAAAGTAAATTCAGTCCACAAATCAATAAAATGACTGCAAGGCAGCTCAATTTAATTTTGTGAATTTTTGTGGTCATAGCAGATTTTGTTTTTGTGGTTCTTTCAGTTTGGGGCTTATTGTATTTGGTATTTTGAATTTCTAAATGATTGGATTTTTTTCAAAAATATTTAAAAAGTAAAAGCGATACTAGCCGTACTCTCCTAAAACTTTTTTTACAATTTTATCAAAGCGTGGATCATCTCTGAGCTTGCCCCATTTAGGATCATTTTTAACAAAAATAATCTCTCCGATTTTATGTTCTGCC
Source organism: Saprospiraceae bacterium (assembly GCA_965220465.1). Classification (GTDB taxonomy): domain Bacteria; phylum Bacteroidota; class Bacteroidia; order Chitinophagales; family Saprospiraceae; genus JAHDHW01. The sequence goes on from CBDCPZ010000023.1 coordinate 223,002, forward strand.
ATGTATTCCAAATATTCAAAAGCTTTGTCGTAATCAGCCAGCCAGGTATACAAAAGTGCCAGTTCGTTGGCCAGACTAACATCTCCAATTTGATTATCCAATGCCAATACTTTTTCAAGATATTCATTAGCTTTTTGATTTTTGCCTTGCATAGCGTAACAAATTCCCAGATTAGCAGAGCGTGTAAATTGATATCCTAACTCTCCTTCTATTTTTTTAAAATATGCTTCGGCTTTTGGATAATCTTTTTGCAAAAGAAAAGTCCAGCCCAAATATTCAAATATAGTGCGATTATTTGGAGTGATTTCAAGTGCTCTTTGCAAGTAAAGGACTGCTTCATCAAATCTACCCACCCAAGCGGAAATTATTCCACAATACATATTGGCTTGAACAGAAAACGGATCCAATATCAAAGCTGATTTGTATTCATCGATGGATTTTTCTAGATCTCCGGTAATCTGAGGTAAGGCAGCATAAGGTATTACAATATCAGCGCGTCCTGGGGCAAGTTCCTTCAATTGCCTTATTAGCTTTTCAAGCCCTTTCCAATCCCAATCATAGATAATTTTACAGGTAGCTTGTGCGAAATAAGCCTCGACCAAATCCGGATTAATTGTAATTGCATTTGAAACATAAAACTTTGATATTTTAGCTGCCTCTTTATAAGAAATCTGAAGAGAAAAACCTTTTAGAAGAAAACAAATTGCAAGGAAAGCATTTGGTTCAGCAAAGTCCGGTTGGAGTTTAATAGCTTCTTCAAAATGATCAATTGATTTTTGAATTCCTTCAAATTGCCATCGATTATAATGGTACAAGCCTTTTAAATAACAGGAATAGGCTTCCATGTTTTGCGTTTTTTCAGTGACAATTTGTGGTCGTTCTGATTTTTCCAAAAATTGCTGGCGGAGTTTGTTGCAAATGAGTTGTGCAATTTCATCTTGTACTGCAAAAATATCTTCAATTGTTCGATCGTATGTTTCAGAAAAAAAATGATACCCATCGATGCTACTTACTAATTGCGCAGTGATCCGGACCCGCTTACCTGCTTTACGTACACTTCCTTCCAAAATATGTTTAACGCCAAGCTTTTGACCAATTTCGCGAACATCAAGATTTTTTCCTTTAAAAGAAAAGGAGGAAGTGCGGGCAGTAACCAAGAGGCCTTCCACCTTGACCAGTCCATTTAAAATTTCCTCTGCTATTCCATCACTAAAATATTCGTTTTCGGGGTCAGAACTCATATTGACGAAAGGAAGGACAGCGATGGATTTTTTATTTTCCTTTAACTTTCCTTTTAATTCAGCTCGGTTAGGGATTTTTATTCCATTATTGCTTACTGCAAAAATTTCAACGGCGTCTTTAATATTTTTAAACTCAAAATGCCCTAATGACTGAGTCGTAATTGTAGTTTGACTTTTAACAGCATATTTTAGTTTATCGGAAATCAATACGCAGCCAGGCACACCAAGTGTTTCAATCCTGGACGCAAGATTAACACCATCACCGTAAACATCATCTTGATCAAATACAATGTCACCAAGGTGTAAACCGATTCGAAGCGGAACAATATTACCGGTTTGAAATTCCTGTTGCATGGCAATCGCACATTCAACAGCTTCCACAGCGCTTTTAAAAATACTTAAAGTTCCATCACCATAATATTGAAGGATTTCACCATTGCAGCGTTGGTGTTCTTTTTGGAAAATATCACGGTGGCGCTGGCGAATTGCTGCGGCAGCAGATTCATTCTGATGCATCATTTCGGTATAACCAACAATATCTGTAAACATGATGGCGGCGAGTCTTCTTTCTGAAATATTATTTTGGGATAATTGTGTTTTCATTTGTTTGATTTCCGTTGGAAAATTACCTTATAATTCAATTGGAGGTACTTCACCGATTAAAGCTTCAATTTTTTTAAATCGAGGATCAGCTTGCAAAGGTATCATCTGAGGATAAGCCTTAACCATCATAATGGATCCAATCCTATTTTTAATCGCTTTCTCCAAATAATAAAAAGCCATATCAAAATTGCCGAAACAAGTATATAAGGTTGTTAAATCAACTGTATAAGTGAGTCCTCGAGGAGAAGATTCGAGCTTCTTAACTTCTTCTAAGCAGACTGTGGCTTTTTCTTTTTCACCCATTTTAAAATACACCCAACCCAGACAAGTAGATCGATGCATTCGGTAACCAATTGGTTCCAGTTTTTCGAAAATAGCAATTGCTTCTTCATATTTTTCCTGGTAAGCAGCTACCCAACCTTTATATTCATTTGATACGCGATGCTTAGGAACCATTTCTAATACTTTGTCAAAATAAAGAATAGCTTGTTCGTAATCCTTAAATAAAAAGCAAGCTGCTCCCATGTACAAATTCATTTCAATAGATAACGGATCTAATTCTAATCCTTTCTTATGTGTTCTAAAGATACCTTCCTGCTCTCCTTTAATCCAATATAATGTTGAAAGACCATGATAGAAACCTGAATAATTTGGATAGAGCTTCAAAGCTTTTTTAAGCAATTCAGCTGCAGATTTCCAATCCCAATTGATAAAAACATGGAGAAGAAATTGAGCAAAATAGGATTCCGGAGCAACAGATTCCAACTCAATTGTCTTCTTGATATGTACTTTAGCTTTTACATAGGCTTCTTGAAAGGTCATATTCCCTCCAAAGCCCTGAAAATAATAACAAACGCCTAAACGTGCATGAGGTAAGGCAAAATCGTTTTGTAATTCGATGGCTTCTTGAAAATAAGGAATGGCCTTGCCCATTGCATATCCCCATTGGTTATAAAAAAATAAGCCTTTAAGATAAAGTTCATAGGCTTCCATATTTAAGGTGGGTGCTTCAACCAGTTTTTCTTCATGCTGGGATTCACCAAGATGTTCCCGCAAGCGATTGGTGATTTTGGAGGCAATTTCATCCTGTACCGCAAAGATGTCCTCCAAGGTTCGGTCATAAGTTTCAGAAAAAAAATGAGTGCCATCCAATGCACTTACCAGTTGAGCGGTTATTCGGACTCGATTCCCAGTTTTACGAACGCTACCTTCCAAAATATGCACAACATTCAATTGTCTGCCAATTTCACGGACATCCATATTTTTTCCTTTAAAAGAAAAAGAAGAAGTTCGAGCAATCACCTGAAGTCCTTCCACCTTGACCAGAGCATTTAAAATTTCCTCGGCTATTCCATCACTAAAATATTCGTTTTCAGGGTCAGAACTCATGTTGACAAAAGGAAGGACAGCGATGGATTTTTTATTTTCCTTTAACTTTCCTTTTAATTCAGCTCGGTTGGGGATTTTAATTCCATCGTTTGAAATCGCAAAAACTTCAACCGGGTCTTTTATATTTTTAAATTCAAAATGACCGAGAGATTGAGATTTAATCGTCGTATGACTTTTTACAGCATAATTCACTTTATCAGAAATTAGGACACTGCCTGGAATGCCTAAAGTTTCGACTCTGGAAGCCAGATTGACACCATCGCCATAAACATCGTTTTCATCAAAAACAATATCGCCAAGGTGCAAACCAATTCGAAGTGGAACAATATTGCTGGTTTGAAATTGTTGTTGCATGGCAATCGGACATTCAACAGCTTCCACAGCGCTTTTAAAAATACTTAAAGTGCCATCTCCGTAATATTGAAGGATTTCACCCTTGCAACGTTGATGTTCTTTTTGGAAAACATCGCGATGCCGCTGCCGAACTGCTGCGGCAGCAGATTCATTCTGATGCATCATTTCGGTATAGCCAACAATATCTGTAAACATGATGGCGGCGAGTTGTCTTTTTGATTTTTCGGACACTTGTATGATTGTTTTTTATACCACTGAATTTAGCAAAAAATAATGGTTCCGCAAATGCTAAAACAAAAATACCCACTGCAAAAGCAGCGGGTATTTTTCGATTCATGTTTTTAATATTTAGAACGCAATTCCTAAAGAAGCTATAAATCGACCCGGAGTTTCATCAAAACTGTAACTCTTTCCGTCGAAAACCATATGATCACCATATTTTTGGAAACTGCCTTCGTATTTTAAGTCAATAATAAATTTCCAAATGTCCAAACCGATGCCCGCCTGGTATCCCCAGGTCATATTGTCAAACTTTTGTGAGTAGCCATCAACATCAAATAATTCTGATTTGCTATTGATGTGAAGATGTCCGACAGGTCCGCCCTGAAGTCTTAGTGGGCCAAATTTTGCCCCTACCATTATTGGCAGGTCAAGATTTTGATAGCTCTCTTTTTTTAGTTTTGAAACTACATGCGCATCAGTAAAGTCGGTTAAAGAATAATTAACACTATTTGAGTTGAAAAGGGCTTCTGGCTGGATAAAAAACTTTCCAATTTGAGCTTGCATGAATAATCCTAAGTGCATGCCATAATTAGCATCCAGGACAGAAACACCTAATTGATTATTATCATCTTTGTTATTAATGATCAATTCATTCGAAGGAACATCCATAGTGCTAAGGCCGCCTTTTAATCCGATTTTAAATTGTGCGTTGGCCAATTGAAGGCTCAGAATGCAAATTGAAAACAACATTAATTTTTTCATAATAAGAGATTTTTATAGGATTTAAAACTAAAAGGTTTCAGGTTCGTTTCGGTTTTGATTTGAATAAACGGTTTGAAATTCTAAATCATTATTCGTTTTTGAAGATTGAAAAGTTAAAGTATTAATTAGTTGATTTGGTAATACGACTTTCCAAACAAGAAAAAAGTAACCTCGACGAGTCTCATTTAACAAAAGATTAGTATTAAATTATCCGCATGATAATGATCTGTTAAATCTTGTTATTTTTGCACTATTTTTTAACAATACCAAAATGATGCTGATCAAAGAAGCAGAACATGTTGGGAGTTTTCCTTCAGAAAGGCAGTCTCCAATAGACCATAAACCCGAATATGCATTTATTGGTCGCTCGAATGTCGGAAAGTCATCATTGATAAATATGATGAGCAACAAACGCGACCTGGCAAGAGTATCGAACACGCCCGGGAAAACACAGCTGCTTAATTTTTATTTGATTAACAAATCATGGTATATCGTCGATTTGCCAGGTTACGGCTATGCAAAAATTTCTAAGAAGAAGAGATATGAATGGGAAAAAATGATCGAAGGTTACCTTTTGCATAGAAAAAATCTGGGATGCGCGTTTGTTTTGATTGATTCAAATATTCCTCCGCAATTGATTGATATTGAATTTATCAATTGGATGGGCAAAATGAGCGTTCCTTTTGTCATTGTTTTTACAAAAACAGACCGTTTAAAAAAAGGGGAGAAGAAAAAAAATGTTGATACATTTAATAATGAATTGCTCAAATATTGGAATGAACTTCCACAGCAATTTGTAACTTCATCAGCAAAAAGAAGAGGAGCTGAAGAAATCTTGCAATTTATTGAAGAGGTTAATTTGGAATTCAAATTAAATCATCAGAAATGACCAGAAAAGGAAAAAAATATCCGCCAGTAATCGAAAATATAGAAAATTGGCCGATTTACAAGTTAAGTGAAGATAGAGACCGGTTTATTGATGAAATCAATAAATTTACTTTTAATCGTTTGCTGAAGCAATCTCCTGATAAGGTAAGTGATATGCTGGCAAAAACCATTTATTTGGAGCGAATTCGAATTAAAGAGGAACCCTGGAAAGTTGATCCACCAAACGACCGTCAGTTTTGGAATAAAACGAAAAAGGATATGGTCAGAAAGTCACTGGATAGGGAAGAAGAGGCTGCACTTGATTCAAATCGTAAAATTTTAAAAAAGATTATCGGACGTTATTCTGAAGAAATAGTCGGTACATTCAAGATTGGTACATTTCGGTTTGCCAGAAAGTTTTTAACCATATTTTTCAGAAGGTTATTAAACGCAGCAGCAGGTAGAAATTTTCGTCGACTTTGGGGAGCCAAACACTATTTATACGAAAGTATTAAAGTGGAGGGAGAGACTGACGCTATTAGAAATTTAATGAAAAAAGGAACAGTTGTGGTTGTTCCGACCCATTTTTCAAATTTGGACAGCATCGTGATTGGCTTTGCGATGGATTATGTTTTGGGACTACCTTCATTTAGCTACGGAGCTGGGCTTAATTTATACAATACTGGCTATACGGCATATTTCATGAATCGCCTGGGAGCTTATCGGGTTGATCGCCGGAAAAAAAATCCGATTTATTTGGAGACCCTCAAAGCAATGTCCAATTTGTCCATTCAAAGAGGAACCAATTCTTTGTTTTTTCCTGGAGGGACTCGGTCACGTTCAGGTGCATTGGAAGATCGCCTCAAGATGGGACTCATGGGGACAGCGGTGGAAGCTCAACGAGCAATTTGTAAGGAAGGGAAAAAAGATAAAATATTTATTGTACCTCTTGTTTTGAGTTATCATTTTGTTTTGGAGGCCCAATATATGATAGAGCAGTATTTGAAAGCGACGGGAAAAGAACATTATCTTAATTTAAAAGATGCCTCTTACAGCAGAAGAAAGATTTTTAAATTTATCTGGAAGTTGTTTTCTGAAAGCTCGGACATTACGTTAAATTTTGGAAAACCCCTTGATGTTTTGGGCAATTTTGTTGACGATGAAGGTAGAAGCCTGGATTCTAAGGGGAATGAAATTAACATTGAAGAATATTTTATTAGTGATGGAGCAATAAAAGAAGATTTACAAAGGGAAGTGGAATACACAAAGATTTTAGCAGACAAAATCGCGGAAAGGTATCATAAAGAAAATATCGTTTTAAGTAGTCATTTGGTAGCTTTTACCGTGTTTAATATTTTAAGTAGCCAAAATGATGATTTGGACCTGTATGGTTTGCTCAGATTGCCAAGTGAAGATTATGTTTTTGAAATGAGTGTGGTTGAAAACGCGATTGATCAGGTCAGAAAAAAACTATTTAAAATGGAAGAGGAGGGCAATATTAAATTGTCAGAGCAACTAAAATGGGATACCCGAGCCTTGATTGAACATGGAGTTACCAACCTTGGTAATTACCATGCTTTAAAACCACTAAAAATTAATAGAAATGGCGATATCGTAAGTGAAGATTTTAAGGTTTTATATTACTATCATAATCGTCTTGAAAATTATGATTTACAGAAAGATATTCAATGGAAAAAGTATAAAATGATTATGGCAGATTAACCTTTTAATTGCTTACAATCAAAATTTTATGACAAATTATATAAAGTGATGCTTCAGAAAGTATTCATGTCAGAAAGGAATATAATGATTGCGATTTTAGCAAATGCAGTTGTTATTTTCCTGTTGTATTTTCCTCAGATAGAAAGGGAGCAGCCAACGTTTTTTAAAATTCTTGATATTATCGATCATTTATTTATCATTGTTTTTTTGATAGAGGCTTTGGTGAAAATTTCCGTGTTGAAACCAAAGGCTTATTTTTCTGAAAACTGGAATGTTTTCGATTTTATTATCGTACTGGTTTCTTTGCCGAGCTTCTTGAATTTTATTCCGGTATTATCCTTTATTCATACTTCTTCATTTAAGTTGCTTCGATTGTTCCGGCTGATTCGTCTGGTCCGTTTTTTCAAGTTTGTGCCCAGAATGGATTCGATTATTAGGGGCTTGGCCAGAGCATTAAAAGCATCAATTTTTGTCTTTATTGCGCTTGTTTTTCTCAATTTGATATTAGCGCTTTTTACTTGCCATTTTTATGGAAAACTTGTGCCAGATTTATTTGGAGACCCTTTAATATCCAGTTATTATATCTTTCAAATGTTCACTATTGAAGGTTGGAATGAAATCCCTGATATTATTGCAGTAGCAGCGCAGCAACAAGGCGTAGCTCATTATTCTATAATTGCCGGTGCAACCAGGGTCTATTTTATAATTGTTGTACTGACCGGCGGAATATTTGGAATGTCAATGGCGAATGCAATTTTTGTTGATGAAATGACTAGCGATAACACCCAGCTTGTGGAAGAAAAAATGGATATGCTTCAGAAACAAGTTGCAGAATTGAAACAGATTTTAGAAAGCCAAAATAGAAATGGTTAAAAGCGTCCATGGCAACAAATATTTTTGTGCTTTATAAGCTGATAAAGGGAACCCATCTTCTTTTTAAAACGTATATTTGATTTTCTAAAATAACGCAAAATCTTAGAGTTTGAATTTTATTATTTTTGACCTTGAAGCTACTTGTTGGGAAGGGAAACCAAATGGGTTGATACAAGAAACTATTGAAATAGGGGCAGTTTGTTTAAATAATTATGGTGAATTTTTGGGATCTTATAATCGATTCATAAAGCCTGTCTTAAACCCTTATCTTTCACCTTTTTGTAAAGAATTAACGACGATCACTCAAGAGGAAATTGATAGGGCGGGAGGGTTTCCATCAGTAATTGAAGAATTTCAGGATTGGGCAGAAATTTATGAAAAAGATTATTTGCTTTGCTCTTGGGGAAGCTTTGATAAAAAGATGTTGATCAATGATTGTATTTTGCACAAACTGGATCATGACTGGGTTGAAAAGCACATCAACCTTAAAAAGCAATATCACGAAATCAAAAAGATACATCGTCCGTATGGGCTAAGAAAAGCAGTAGGCAAAGAGGGTTTTGAATTCACTGGCATTCATCATCGCGGCATTTCTGATGCCGAAAATCTTGCAAAGGTTTTTAAAAAGCACCTTGATGTTTGGCAATATTAAAGAGCGTTTTTTACCAGTTTGTCGAATTAACAATTAATTAAGAGGTTAATTCTTCATATTTGCGTTAATTATTTTTGACGATCTATTTTACAATATAAATTCATTTTATAAAACATAAACCAAATCCTAATTATGAAAATTATTTTGAAGATTACAAGTATTGCTATCCTGCTTTTTTCGATTTCATACGCAAGTTCAGCACAAAAAACAATAAAGGAAGGTTCCGTAATTTACGAACTTACGAATATAGAGTCTGATGCTCCTGAAGCTCAAATGATGAAAGGGAGTAGAATGAATCTTTATTTTAATAAAAAAATGCAGAAGTTCGAAATGAGCATGATGGGCGGCTTAGTGGAAATTTCAACAATTTCAAATATAGATTCCGAAGAAAGTACAATTCTAACTAATATGATGGGTACTAAATCAATGGTTAAAATGTCCAAGGAGGAAGCTGAAAAGCAAAAAGCAAAAAATGAAAAACCTGATTATGAAGTTACGTATGACAAAAGCGATAAAAAGGAAATTGTTGGCTATAATTGCTACAAAGCAATTCTAACCACAACAGACGGGACTTCAATCAATGCATACGTATCAGACGAAATTAAAACTAAAGTGAAGTTTTTTCATGAAATGTTTCCTGGCTTAAATGTATTTCCATTGGAATTTTCCATCGGTGCAGGTGAGATGAGCATGGTATTTTCCGCTCAGGAATTTAATAAAAAAGTGGAATCAACAACTTTTGATATTCCAACAGAAGGGTATACAGAAATGACAATGGAAGAGTTTGAAAAGCAAATGGGCGGAATGGGCGGAATGGGATTTTAGTAATTTTACTTTTCGCTTAAAAGTATAAAATGCCTCCAGGTTTCATTACCTGGAGGCATTTTATGTTTCTTCTTATTTGAAAACTAAGAAGCAATGAATGGATTTTTTAACAAGACAATTATTTGTTTTTACTTTTTAATGAGTGGGGGAGTGTGATGCTTTCAAAATATAATAGGAATTTTGAGCTAAGGATTTTAAGATAAGAAATGAGCATAATCATCTTTTTGGTTTCAATACCCAAATAGCTGGAATTTCTAAATGCTGGGTTTAGTATTCCATGAATGTGTAAAAGAATATAATCGGGAGAGGTGATTAATAAATGTTACTTAACATAATAATAATTATAGGTAAAAAGATGTAATTTCTATTTAACCGATTGATGAGTTTAAATAGAAAGCCTTCGACGTGAAGTCATTTAATTTATCTTTAATAATTTTTTAAGTCTTGATAATTTTCGTAAAAGATCTGTATTATATCCAGGGACAAATTGCTTACAATGCAATAAAATCAACGGATGTAAAATAAATTAAAGCCTCTTGTAGTGAATATTTTTATAAAAAAAAGATTTGTAATAGGTCACTATTTTTAAAATTAGCGACCTATTTATCATTTCAATACCCTATTTATTAAAATTTGGGTAAGTCGATGATAAAAATAATTATGTTAAGTAAGTTTTTGACAATAATTATTTTGGCAACTTTGGGCTGTGGTTTGACTTATTCAGCGCATTATGTAGCGCTTTAATTATTGAAATAAATGATAGTTTTGCTTGTGGGTTAGTTCTGAAAAGCTTGGTATTTAAAATTTTATTTGAGAAGTTTAACCTTGCTATCACGCGGGAATCATACAATTTGATATGAAATATTTTATTTTAACTTTAATTTTTTCCTTTTCTAATGCAATTACAACTGAAGCTTGTAGTTGTAGCGCTCAGCCAAGTCTTGATATTAGAAGTTTGAATGATTCTGAGTTAATTTTTACTGCTACATTATTGGAATATAAAATTGGAATGTCAGCTGTTTCTTTAAAGTTGAAACCACTCCAAGTTTACAAAGGAGACTTAAAGGACACCATTTTTATTTATCTTAAACCAAAAAACATCCACACCTTTTTTAATAAGTCTGTGAAATTTAACAAAGAAGAAAATTGGATCATTTTTGCTCGCAAGAAAGCCATTGGCAATAAAACATACTATCGGTTAACAGATTCAGAAGGCTCTAGTTTTTGTGCTTTGAGCAGACCCGTTGAAAAAAATCCTGAAAAAGACAGCTATCTGAAATTTTTAGTAAAAAAAGCGAAACAACCGAATGGTTTTCAACAAATATTTGATGCAGAAGATAAGTTAATTGCAGAGGGTTCTTATGAAAATAATAGGCCCATTGAAGTGTGGAAATACTACCGAACTAATGGTCGTCCCGACATTTCAGGAGAATACAAATTTGGAAAAAAAAATGGCGTATGGATAAAATATAATTCGAGCACAAAAGGTACTCCGAGAGTAATTCAGAAAAGAATATATGATCAAGGGGAATTAAAAGAGATTCATGATTTGAATTATTCTGGTACGGTTTTATTCAAGAAATTTTTGTCTGATACTGCAGAAATCCGGCATTATTTCTTTGGTGACGGGACGATTAATAGCATTATTCATAAACGCTTGGAATATGATTCAATGCGAACTACCAGCTTTCATAAAAATGGTACAATTAGAGAAGAAAAATATTTCAAAGAAAAAAAATTATTACGCAAAAATATTTACAATGAAAATGGGCTAAAAATTGAAGAATGGGTTAAAAAAGATTGAAAATCTTGTTAATCCTGATTATTTCGTAGCCACTCCATGCTAAATAAAAGTACAGCATCTTCAGATCCATTTGTTTCTTCTATTTGATAATCCGGCTGAATTTTTCCTCCATAAATCTTACCGGTCCTGTCAGCCATAATTGTTGATGTTAAGAATAATTTTGCTCCATCCAATAATTCGAATTCACCATTTCCAGTTGAAATCCCCCAGGTAGGATTTCCGAACATTTTAGTGTTTTTATTTTCAATAAAAGAGATTACTATTATTTCTCCTGAGCTTCCGGTACTTGGGCCGATCAATACTGCAATCGGAAGATTTTGATTGGTCAGCTCAATTGGAAAAGTAGCTGATTCTCCCCTTTCATTATCTGAAAATGGCGCGCCGTTTCTATAACCCCAGGCATTTTTGTTTCCATTTACATCAACTAAATAGCCAAGAATTTCATTATCAAATAATGGCCCAAGTCCTGCCAACATTGGCTCCATGTTGCCTCCATCATTTTTTCTAAGGTCAACAATCCAACCTTTTAAGTTTTTTTGATCTAAAAAGCGTAAAGCATGTTGAATTGAATCAGCAAATTTAATTTTAAGATTATGATCATTGCTATGAAACCCAGGAACAGAAATGTATCCAAAATTATCAATCATTTCGTAAGAAGCATAATCGATTTGTTTTTCAGAGTTTAATTCATCATTTCCGTTTTGCCAGTTTTGTACCACTTCCGGCTTCATTAAAAATGAATGATGATCACCCAAAGATTTGATAAAATATTGGACTGCCAGATGACAATCAGAATAATTCTTTGCCTTTCCAGCAATTTTTAGTGCCTTAACTTTCAAAGATTTTAAATCAACCGAATCCCTCATCAAAGAATGGTCTTCAATAATATTGCTGACATGATTTAGATATCGTTGAGACATTTCATTCGGTGCTCTATTTTCTACAGAATCAATTTCAAATTTGAAGTCATCAAATTGAGCTTTTCCTTGCCCATACAAAATAGCTCCGATTTTTACTGAAAAAGCATTCGAATCACAAATAGCTTGGAGTGTAAACTCTTCCCATGAATTAGTACCGGTTACTCCATCAAGTGTACCATTTCCCATATGTTCGCTAAACAAATAATTCCCTTGTTTGTCTATAATGGAGACACTCAATCCAGCTCCATTTCCCTTTACATTTTCGGTCTTTATTTTACCAGAAAACCTGATTATTTTTAAATTGGAAGATCCGCGAATTAAGGTTGTTTGCTCTACAAAACCAATAGAAGTTTCATTTAAGCCTTCAATTTCTAATGATCTGTTTTTAACCGATTTAATTCGTTTATTTATTTTTGCATTATATTTCCACGACAAATCCCAATGACAAAGTGAAGTTTTACAAGTATCGCAAACTTGTTCAAAATTTAAATTTTGAAAAGATTGCCCGCTTATGACTTCAATTTGAAGAAAAATAACAAGGCCGATAAAGATGATTTTTTTTAAAGTATGGGCATTGTTCAAGCTCATTTATTAAAATATTATGGAGTTTTAAAGGATTGTGGTTCATTATACTGACTCATTTATAAGTCCCCTACCCTATGTTAAATCCCAATTTTTTAAGAAAAAACAAATTTCTTTTATTTGAAAGTAAGAATGGAAAAATTAAGAGTGATTTTATACTTTTGTCGAATAACTAAAATACATAATTAATATGATTGCAGAAATTCACACGGAGAAAGGATTAATGAAAGTTGAGTTTTTTGAAGAAGATGCTCCAAATACGGTTAAAAACTTTGTAGACCTTTCAAAAAAAGGATTTTATGATGGCTTAACCTTTCATCGGGTAATAGCAAATTTCGTCGTACAAGCTGGATGCCCGAACGGAATTGGGAATGGTGGACCTGGTTATAAAATTGATTGTGAATTGGACGGAGACAATCAGTTTCATGACCGAGGTGTGCTTTCAATGGCGCATGCAGGGCGAAATACTGGAGGATCTCAGTTTTTTATTTGCCACAGCAGAGACAATACGGCTCATTTAGATCGAAATCATACCTGTTTTGGAAGGGTTTTCGAAGGGGTTGATTTTGTTGATGATATTCAACAAGGTGATAAAATTGAAAAAGTCGTGATCATCGACTAAAAATAGTACTCTTTCTAAAAAAATAATTTGTTGATTCTTTTCAAATTAAAAAAAGCCTGGTTTTACATACAAAACCAGGCTTTTTTTAATTCTAGCAATTTATTAACTAGAAATATGCTTTCTCGTTTACGCCTCCACTTTGAACATTGTTCATCCGGGTTTTAAATTCCTTAGTCATTTCAAGGTTGTCTTTACGTGCATAGATTTCCTGAAGAGCACTCAAGGTTCCTAAATCATTAGGGTCAATAGATTCGGCTTTTTGAAAAAGAGGTAATGCTTTTTCAAAAAGTTGCATCATCTCTCCTCGTTTTTCTTCAGATTTTCGCAGCCCTTCTGTAGAATAATCCTCTTCAATTTCTATTAATTCACGAGTAACTTGAGCTGCTTTGTTATAATATAAAGCTCCTGTGTTGTAAATCGTATTGAAATGTGCTGGATCAATTTCAAGTGCCTGATTATAATATTTTAAAGCTAAATCAAAATATTTTTGAGATTCTTCAAAATTGCCCTCTTTATACTCATTTTGGTTCAGATTATCATATACGTGTCCTAAAGTAGCATAAAGGGTTACGTTAGTGGGATCAACAGTGATTGCCGCTTCAAGTTTGCCAGTGAGTTCAGCAAGTTTGTTTGCTTGCAGATAATAATTAATCTCACTAACTCTTAACAATTCATCTTCCGGATATTTTTCTCGCCCTTCATTAAGAATGGCCAATGCTTTTTCAGACTGGCCCTCTTTTGAATAGATTTTGAATAAAGTATCATAGACACCGGCAGCTTCATATTTTTCTTTGTGTACTTTCTCTAGGATTGACTTTGCTTCCTCATTCATATCAGCAGCAAATGCACTTAAACCAGTAATGTACAAATGCTCATTTCTTTTTTCAGTATCAGTAAAAATACTAGCTTCATTGTTTTGAGTTAGTAGATCGTCAATTTTGGCAACATTATCAAAGGCTTCATAGGCTTCTTTATATTTCTTCTCATTAAACGCATATCGCCCATCATTACTTAAAAAAGTTGAAATTGCTTTTAGTCCGTCTAGTGCCTCAGATTTACTATATTTTTTCAAGTTAGGTGTATTCAGGGCTGCAGAATAAGCTTCATAAGCTTTGGTTGATGCTTCGGGGTATTTAGCAGTATAAACAGTATTGGAAGGCAAACTGGCTAATGTAAAATCAGTTTTTGCCAAATCGTTATAAATTTCTCCACTTTTTAACCAAACTTTAGCGATGTCTTTTTCATCAAACTGACTAATGTTTGCAGTCGCAATATCTATTTGCTCGCGAGCTTCTTCCAGTTTTTCAGCTCTTTTATCATTTTCAGCTGTGGCAGCATTGCTGTAAGCTTTTTTAGCATTTTTATATGCAGTGCTTGCGTCTTGTCCAATTACACTGCTGAATGATATTGTGATTGATAGGATAAAGAATAATAATTTTTTCATCTTGTTGAGTTTAAATTTTAATTTATTAAAAACTAATCTTTAAAATTAGCCCAAAATTGTATTTGCAATACTTTCCATTAAAAAGACGATTATTTAAAAGAAATACTTGTTTTGTAATCGTTAAAAATAACGTTTCAATTGTTAATAATAGTTAAATGAATAAAATCTGGCAAATTTATTCATCATCTTCCTGATCAGAATCTGTTGTTGTGTCAGAATTATCGTCTGTATCAGAAGCAGTTTCGTCAGAAACTTGATCAATCTCCTCTCCATCCGTTTCGTCTGCATTTTCATCATAAGTAATAACAGTTACATCTGCGATTTCATCGTCTTCATCTAATCGAATAGCTCGAACTCCTTGTGTCGCTCTGCCCATAACTCTTAAATCAGAGACATTCATCCTGATGATAATGCCAGATCTATTAGTTATCATTAGATCATCCTCTTCATTAACTGCTTTGATTGATACTAAATCGCCAGTTTTACTAGTGATTTGCAAGGTTTTAACACCCTTTCCTCCCCTATTCGTTATTCGATAATCTTCAAGCGCGGATCGCTTACCATTACCTTTTTCAGAAATTACCAAGATACTTACATCAGGATCATTTGGGTCAACGCAAATCATTCCGACAACAGCATCTTTTTCACCTTTTAAAGAAATACCTCTAACTCCAGCAGCACTCCTACCCATGGCTCTTACTTTCGACTCTGGAAACCGGATAGCTCTACCTACTTTGTTTGCTAATATTATTTCATTCGAACCATTAGTCAATCGAGCTTCCAATAAGTTATCTCCTTCATTAATGGTGATTGCATTAATTCCATTCGTTCGAGGTCTGGAAAATTTTTCAACTAATGTTTTCTTAATTAGTCCTTTTTTGGTACAAAAAACAATGTAATTGTTGTTGATAAATCCTTCGTCCGTAAGGTCGGTAATGTTAATGTAAGCCTTTACTTTATCATCTTTTGGTAGATTGATAATGTTTTGAATTACTCTTCCGCTTGACGTTTTAGAAGCTTCGGGTATTTCAAAAACTCTTAGCCAATGGCATCGGCCTTGTTCTGTAAAAAGTAAAAGATAATTGTGGGAATTTGCAACAAAAAGGTGCTCAATAAAATCTTCATCTCTGGTTTTACTTCCTCTTGAACCTCTTCCTCCTCGTCCCTGAGATTTAAATTCGGTAGCTTTTGTTCTTTTAATGTAGCCTAGGTGAGAAATGGTTACAACAACTTCTTCATCAGGTATCATATCCTCAATACTAATGTCGCCATCGGCGTGCCTAATTTCGGTTCTTCGTTCATCGCCGTATTTTTCTCTCAACTCAACCAATTCCTCTTTAATAATTTCACGTTGCAATTGTTCACTTTCCAATATTGATTTTAAGTAAGCAATACGCTTTTGCAATTCATCATATTCTTCGCGAACTTTATCGCGTTCCAGTCCGGTTAATTTTTGCAAACGCATTTCCAAAATTGCCTTTGCCTGAATTTCGCTTAATTCGAATTTTGACATTAAGCCTTCTCTCGCTTCTTCAACCGTTTTAGAAGCTCTAATCAGGCTAATGACTTCGTCAAGGTGATCTAACGCAATAAGTAATCCCTCTAAAATATGGGCTCTTTCTTCTGCTTTATTAAGATCAAATGTAGTACGTCTAACAATTACTTCAATTCGAAACTTAATAAACTCAACAATTAAGTCTTTAACATTAAGAATCATGGGCCTTCCGTTGACAAGCGCAACATTGTTGACCCCGTAAGAAGTTTGAAGCGGAGAATATTTATAAAGTTGAGATAATATTACATTAGCAATTGCATCTCTCTTAATTTCAATGACAATTCGCAAACCGTTTCGATCTGACTCATCTCTGATATCAGAGATTCCTTCAATTTTTTTATCATTTACTAAATCTGCAATTTTTATAATAAGTTGGGCTTTATTGACCTGATATGGAATTTCCGAAACGATGATTGTCTCTTTTCCATTCGGCTTTGTTTGGATTTCAGCTTTTGCGCGTACCACAACTCTGCCTCTACCAGTTTCAAGTCCTTCTTTAACACCTTTCATTCCATATATAATGCCTCCGGTTGGGAAATCCGGTGCCTTTATAATTGAAGTCAATTCATCAATTGTAACTTCAGGATTATCGATTGTTAAAATTACGCCATCAACAACTTCAGTCAAATTGTGAGGCAACATATTTGTTGCCATACCAACTGCAATTCCCGAAGCACCGTTTATCAATAAATTGGGCAGCTTAGAAGGCAATACCGTCGGCTCTTCCAATGAATCGTCAAAATTGAGCCTGAAATCAACCGTATTTTTATTTATATCAGAAAGGATTTCATCACTGATTCTTTGCAAACGAGCTTCTGTGTACCTCATTGCAGCCGGACTGTCTCCATCCATTGAGCCAAAGTTCCCTTGGCCATCGACCAATGGGTATCTCAAAGACCAATCCTGAGCCATACGAACCATGGAATCATATACCGATTGATCACCATGAGGGTGATATTTACCCAGCACCTCTCCAACAATACGAGCAGATTTTTTATGTGATTTATTATAGCTTAGTCCAAGCTCTGACATCCCAAAAAGTACTCTGCGATGCACAGGTTTTAAGCCGTCTCTTACGTCAGGAAGCGCTCTTGAAACAATCACAGACATCGAATAATCGATGTAAGCTGATTTCATCTCCTCTTCAATGTTAATTGGTATAATTCTTTGATCTGAAGCCATCTATAAATGATTCGATTTTGCAGGTTTAAAAAAACTGTGCAAAGATACAAAAAAGCATCTATAATCAATGGTAATTTTATATAAATAACATTGATTTTTTTAATAAGAATTATAAGGAAAAAATATTTTTTAGCTGCAGAATTGTAAGTAATTAGTGAACAGAAAAAGTTTGGCTCTTTTCTTATTGTTTTGGCGAGAAAATGGAATGGTATATTATAAAAATACAAAGCGGCAATATCAGAATTTGACATTGCCGCTTGAAAGCCGGTTTTTTCAATGAATGAATACCGGATTATTTTATTCTATCATAGCCACTCTATATTCGGTAGAATTATGTTGGTTGACAATCCAATAATTGTAATCCCTCACCATTCGATCCAAATTGCGATATTCGAAGCTTTTCATTCCTATACGCTCATGCAGAGCTGCATAATCTTTAAACGCTGTTTTTGCAATTGCAGAAAAACTTTCACGTTCAACTTTTTGTATCTCGCCATTTTGATCTTTTAAATAATAAAAGTACCGAAAAGGTTTTTTAGGATCATTTCTGACTTCTATATAATAACAATAAATTGAAATAGCTCCTTCTATTTCCCGTTCCATGAAGACGGTTGTTGAAGCAAAAATCTTTGGTGGATAATCAACCTTAAATCGATCATAATGAATCCATTTTGTTACATCTTGCCCTAGCTCATTTTTCTCAATTTCTTGATAACCGTAGCTGATAAGATCACTTGGATGGTAAACTGATTTTTTACTTTTTCCGTCTTCTATAAAAACAACTTTAGTTTCATTGTCAGTTATAGAACCAATTACAATAGTACCTTCTACCTTTTTTTCGTCTTCAAAAATTATATATCCGGGCACTTTATCTCCTTTTTTTGCAAAAGCGTTAACAGTTAACAATAAGGAAAAAATCGTTAGAATGATTTGGTAAGAAATTTTCATAGTATGGTAAAAATTGGCGGGGGAGATTATAAAAAAAAGCAGACCTGTCTGGCTTTACTTGCATTATCACATAGTTTTGTTTTTTGTTTTAATACAAACCTGACAGGTCTTTAGCTTCTACCGGTTAATTATGAGATGACCTCAGTCGCTTATGAAGGCCAAATTAGAAGTGTTTACAGGTTTTTTTAATTTGAAATATTCCCTTTTGTGACATTGATTGTCTTAATGGAAATTATATTTCTATAATTTGTGACTGCAGATTATAGCGTTTTACTTTAGATTCAAAACAATGTTTTGTCAGTTTTAGTGACTATTTTGTGCGAGGGCAAATGACATTGTTTTTTGAATTTGTATAGAAAAAAAGAAACATTTAAATTTCTATGATGTTATCCCGGCTTATTGTATGAATTCAAATTTTTCGAATACAAACAATATTTTGGATTCTATACCTATATTTGCATCAAGTTTATAACTAAACAAAAATCAAACCTATTTTGCAAAATGTTGTAAAACCATATAAAAAAGATGCTGACGATAAAAAAAGTCAAGTATCAAGAATGTTTAATAAGATTGCACCTTATTATGACTTTTTAAACCATTTTTTATCATTAGGCATAGATACGCTGTGGCGTAAAAAAACGATTGCTCAACTTAAGGGTTCGAAGCCTAAACTCATTTTGGACGTAGCTACCGGTACCGCAGATTTGGCTATCGAAGCTAATAAGCAGTTACAACCTGATAAAGTGATCGGCGTAGATATTTCAGTTGAAATGCTGGAAATTGGTAAGAAAAAAATTAGTAAGAAAGGATTAGACAATATAATAGAATTGCAAGAAGGCGATTCTGAAAATCTAACTTTTGAAAACAATACCTTCGATGCGATTACCGTTGCATTTGGAGTAAGAAATTTTGAAAATCTAGAAAAAGGATTGGCGGAAATGTTTAGGGTTTTAAAACCGGATGGAACGTTAGTTGTTCTTGAGTTTTCACAGCCGAAAATATTTCCTTTCAAACAATTATTTAATTTGTATTTCAAATATCTTCTCCCATTTATTGGAAAGTTTACTTCAAAAGACCCGAAAGCATACAAATATTTGTATGATTCGGTTCAGGCTTTTCCTGATGGGCACAATTTTATATCTATTTTAGAAAATTCAGGTTTTAAATCAATCCAATGCATATCATTAAGTTTAGGAATCTGTTCAATTTATACAGGAAAGAAATAAGCATTATCGCATTTGTATTCATTTCTTTTAATCAAAGTGCTGATGCACAAACGTCTAGAGGAAATTATAACTTTTTGGACTTCCAACAGAAACCCTATTATTTTGGGATTACTTTAGGGTACAACACCTCTAATTTCAAAATTTACTATTCAAAAGATTTCATTTTAAATGATAGTATAAGTTCAGCTCAATCAGTCAGAGGACCCGGATTTAATTTAGGGATTGTCAGTAATCTTAAAGTTGGACAATATTTTGATTTCAGATTCCTTCCTACTTTATCCTTTGCCGAAAGAAATATTGCCTACGCAACTCCAGATGATCACCGGCCGCCCTATTCTCGAAGAGTAGAATCTGTTTTTGTCGAATTGCCTTTCCAAATAAGATACAAATCGGCACCTTACAATGACATGCGTTTATTCATTATTGCTGGTATCAAATATAGTTTTGATGTTGCCAGCGACTCACGGACCCGGCAAGCGGATGGTTTAGTGAAGATTGCTCCAACGGATTTTGCTTTTGAATATGGAGCTGGAATTCAATTCTTTTTCCCTTACTTTATATTTTCTCCTGAGTTTAAAATCTCCCATGGATTGAGTAATATCTTGATTTTTAATAAAGAATTAGAAGAATCAAATGTTATTGAAAAAATAAAATCAAGGGCTTTTACTATTTCCCTCCATTTTGAAGGATAGTCTCGACTCATATTTCGCCATTTTGACTTTTTATATGATCAATTAATTCTGGAAAGAAGACATTAAATTCGTTTTCAAACAAGTCATAATCTTGCTCAAGATGTTCAAAGGCTTTTATAAAATTTGAAGGAAAAGAAGCACGATTATCCATTCGTTGCAAGGTGTAAAGCAATCCTTCCTTTGTTTTGTAAGATTGTAGCCAATTGCCTTTTATCATTCCAGGTACATTCCTTTGTAATTTTAGAGGTATTTCATTCATTCTTTTATTCAAAATAGAATATATATTTAATGCAAACGACTCAAGGCTTTGAGCAGAATAGTGTTCCCAATTATTAGCTAAAATGTAATCATATAAAATATCAATGACGACCGGAGAATACTTGCGATGATGAGGTTGCAACCGTAGTGTACCGCTTCTTACCGAAGGGTGGTTATCAGTAAAAAAATCAATTTGGCGATGTAAGAAAATACCTTTTTGTACTTCGAGCGGGTATTTTTTTACTTCACTATTTCGAATGAAATCGGCAATAAAGTTTCCAACAACGTGGTCTTCATTTTCAAATGAAAGAAAGAGGTGAGCAAGAAAGTTCATATGTTGAAATCAATCTTTAAAAAGTATATATTTGCAGCCGAATTCGAAAAACAACTAATTTTCAAACGCAATTCGTTTAGAAAAGTTTTTAAAAACTTAACCACTAAAAAATATTAATAATGGCCTTGAAATGTGGAATTGTTGGTTTGCCAAATGTAGGAAAGTCAACACTTTTTAATGCGCTTACCTCTGCAAAAGCACTCGCAGCAAATTATCCATTTGCTACAAAAGATCCAAATGTTGGGATGATTACTGTTCCGGATGAGCGCTTAGATAAATTGAGCGAGTTGGTAACTCCACAACGAGTACAACCCACCACCATCGAAATATTGGACATTGCCGGCCTTATTAAAGGTGCAAGCCAAGGAGAAGGTTTAGGTAATCAATTTCTTGCAAATATCAGAGAAGTTGATGCGATTATTCATGTTGTCCGATGCTTTGTAGATGATAATGTGGTGCATGTAGACGGAAGCGTCGATCCTATACGGGATAAGGAAATTGTGGATACTGAGTTGCTATTAAAAGATCTTGAGACTGTTGAAAAAAGGCTCGAAAAATTGCGAAAAGCTGCCAAAACGGGCCAAAAAGAAGAAGTGAAAATAGCAGAGATTGGTGAAAAAATAAAAAAACATTTGGAATCAGGAAATTCAGCACGAACCCTTGATTTGGAAACTGATGAAATTTGGCTTTTAAAAGATATGATGTTGCTTACCGCAAAACCGATTTTGTACGTTTGCAATGTAGACGAAGGCTCGGTGCAGGATGGAAATGAATTTACAAGGCTTTTTGCAGAGAACGTTGCAGGTGAAGGCGCTGAGATAATTTTAATTAGCGCAGGAATTGAAGCTGATATTGCCGAATTGGACAGCAAAGAAGAACGAATGGAGTTTTTAAATGAAATGGGCTTGTCAGAACCAGGTGTTAATAAATTAATAACGGCTTGTTACAAATTGCTAAACCTGATTACTTATTTTACAGCCGGTGAAAAAGAAGTCCGGGCATGGACCATAAAAACGGGAACTAAAGCACCACAGGCTGCTGGAGTAATTCATACAGATTTTGAAAAAGGATTTATTCGGGCAGAGGTAATCAAATACAAGGATTTTGTAGCATTAGGCTCTGAGCATGCGGTTAAAGAAGCTGGAAAAATGGGTGTAGAGGGAAAGGAATATCTTGTCGGTGATGGAGATGTAATGCACTTCCGCTTTAATGTCTAAATAAATTAACTCCGAATAAAAAAGCCATTTTCAATCAAAGAAAATGGCTTTTTTGTTACAATAATTAATTCTCTCCGTTAACTCCTTTTTTGATGACGTTTATTTTTCCGTCATCTCCATAGAGTTCCTTTGATTTTTTATTGTAAGCCAATGCGGCTTCTTCAGCAGTAGCAAACATCCCGATGTGAACCGATTTTCTGTCAATCGAAATTACAGCACGGTATCTATTATTTTCTTTATAAACACCGGTGTAGCCAACTTTACTACTTGTTTTTCGTTGGCGACTAGCAACCGAACGAGATCGCCAAGCCAGATTTTCAAGGCGGCAATCCAATTTGTTTCCATTTTTAGCTCCTACGAGATTTTTGGTTTTAGATCTCTGTTTGGCGAGGAACTTTTCTGCGATCAATTTATGGAGGTAAATAGTTTCTGTTTTATAACCACCTTCGGCTTTTTGCCAGGTTTTTTGAAAAACAGCACATCCGCTGGAATGCTTTCTCAAATTGTTAATGAAATCAACCTTTTTTAGATAGGGGTCTGATGAAAGATATTCATAGACATTGTCGTCTATCAATACGTTGTCATCAGCATTTTTAAGTTTTACTTTGTATAACACGCTCTCTCAAATTTTAAAAGTGAAAAAAAACCTTTGAATGCTCAAGAAAAACTTTTGGGGTTTCTCTTGTTTGTAAAGATATAAAAAAAATCGTTTTGTCGGCTTAATCCATAATTGAATTCCTTTTTCCAATAGAGTCTGAAAGTTATTCTTTATTGCTTAAATTAGCATTTCAAACAATTTATTCAATAAATAATCTGAAGAATGTATAAAAAATTATTTACGATAATCGCACTTATTGTTTTCTTTCTACCCGTCAAAAATAATGCAGACCCGGGAGACACGATCGTTGTGCCGGCATTCACTTTCGGCTCTCCTCAAGATGCAGTGATTTCCTTTCCGGATGATGGCACTTCTTACGAAAAGATATTAATGTATTACACTTTGAAATGTGTGCCGGGTGGTGCAGGTGGCTTGGCATATCCTTGTGGAGAATGGGATTATCTGACCTATACTTTTTTGTATAATCCGACAGGTAATTTTGATTCTACCCAATTTGAACATCCAAATTTTTTGGTGAATAACAATTCATTGGAAAGTTTCGATTACACCAGCAATCCAAGTTGGAATATTTTCCAAATTGAACAGCAAAACATGGTTTATGATAATATTATTGCTGAAAATATTGTGGAAGTTGGAATTGAAAACAATGTCGATAATATGACTTTTGGCAGTAGTCAAAAAACAACAAGAAACCAATACGTTTGGCGTGCAGATGAATTGTTATCGAATGGCTTGTTAGCAGGCGCTATCACTGGTTTGCGTTTTAATGTCGAAACTGCCGGCTCGGATTTGAGCAACTTAGAGATTAAAATGAAACATGTTTTAGTTGATGATTTGAATCAAAATTCGTTTGATGAGCAAAATTTAGAAACAGTTTATCAACAAAATACCTCCTTTACTTCCGCTTCCTGGAATAGTTTAAACTTCATAACTCCTTTTTCTTGGGACGGAATTTCAAATATTTTAGTTGAAATAGCTTATTCAAATCAATCTACAGGATTAGATAATACTGTTAAATCAAGCATGACTGCATACACTTCCGGAATTCAAAGTGCTGGAAATGATAAATATCTTTCCTTTAATGGGCCAGATATTGTGAAATTTGATAACGCTTCCGATATTTTTAGCTCAGTAGACGAACAAATTACGGTTTCATTTTGGGTCAACGGAGATGCTGATTTTCAACCACAAAACGATCATGTTTTTGAAGCTGCTGATGCTCAAAATCGACGAGTTGTGAGCACACATCTTCCATGGAGCAATAGCAGGGTTTATTGGGATGCTGGAAATAGTGGTTCAGGGTCTTATGACAGAATTGATAAGCTTGCGACCGACAGTTCCTTTGAAGGGCAATGGAACCATTGGGCTTTTACAAAAAATGCCAATACCGGCGATATGAAGATTTATCTTAATGGCGCTTTGTGGCATTCCGGAACAGGTAGCACCAGGTCAATGGCCGGGATCGAAAGTTTTGTTATAGGTGGCAATAAAAACTTTGCAAGTAATTACGATGGGTTAATCGATGAATTCAGGATTTGGAATGTCGCTCTTGACGAATCTACCATTGCTCAATGGATGGCGAAAGATTTAGATGCAGGTCATCCAAATTATAGTAACCTCATCCTTTATCTACCTTTTAATGAAGAAGGTGGTTTCAATGCGCTCGACCTATCGCCAACAGCTGCTGTAGGAAATTTTATTGGAATACCACAACGTTCTGCATTTAAAGGTAGTGAAGTTTTTAAAAATGTGAACACTACAAGTTTAAGGCCCAACGTACAATTCGTACAAGGGCAATATGATTCGCATATTGAAACAACCATTATTTTGGATTCAATCATGAGAGAGGCGGTAAGTTTGCAACTATTTGAAGATTTCGATAATCCTGCCGTTCAAACTGATTTGCAGTATGTTTGGGAAGCCGGATATTCTTATTTGTTTGATGTAAACGGAAATGCAATCGACTCCACTTCAAATGTATCGGAAGCCACTATAAATCAAATTATTACAGCTTATTACGGCGAACCTTTTGAAGTAGTAGATCGCTTTGAATTAGGAAGATATATTACCCCTTACGGAATTAATCTGGACCTGGGAGAAGATGGATTTACGTGGGTTTTTGACGTTTCAGATTATGCTACAGTTTTAAAAGGTGACAAAAGGTTAACTGCCGGAAACTGGCAGGAATTACTAGATTTGAAGTTTGTTTTTTTTGAAGGAACGCCACCGAGAGATATTATTGATATTCAAAACGTTTATGGTGGCGGTGGTTACAATTATAACACAAGCGACTTGATTAATGGCAATTTAGAAGAAAAATCATTCGATTTACCTTCTGGAACAGAAATGTCGAAATTGAAGATTAGAACCACAGGACATGGTTTTGGAGGAACGTTAAATTGCGCGGAATTTTGCCCTCGCAACAATAATATTTATATTAATGGAACACTAAGTTATGTTCAGGAATTATGGAGAAATGACTGTGGTTCGAATCCGCTTTACCCACAAGGTGGAACTTGGATTTATGACCGGGCCAATTGGTGTCCAGGAGCTGAAGTAACGACTGATGAGTATGAATTAACTCCGTTTCTGACCTCTGGTCAACCGTTGACATTGCAGTATCAATTTCAAGATGGATACACCTGGAATGGCGGAGGTTCTACCCCGTACTATCGAATTGAAACCCAGCTGGTTACTTATGGTGCACCCAATTTTACAAATGATGCAAGTATTGAAGAAATCATTGCTCCGAATTTGGAGAAATTTTATTTGCGCAAAAACCCAATTTGCGGTAGCCCAATCATTCGTATTAAAAACACCGGCGAAGCAAATTTAACTTCTTTGAAAATAAAATACGGAATCGAAGATGGTGCTTCAAATACGTATACCTGGACAGGCAATTTAGCCTTTTTTGAAGAAACACAAGTGACCTTACCTCCATTTAATAACAATGGTGAATGGAACACGAGTACCCAAATATTTTTCGCTGAAATTATTGATAATAATGATAATTATGAATTCAATAATTATTTGGAAAGCGAGTTTGAATTGACCCCGGATTTCTATTCTTATGATTATTATGTTTTCAATCTGCTAACCAATAATGCGGGAGGCGAAACCAGCAACACACTTAAGGACGAAGACGGTAATATTGTTACTAGCGGCGCTGGATATTTCAACAATACATTGTATTCTGATACCTTCTTTCTAGAAAACGGATGTTATTCGTTTCAAATTAAAGATAGTGATGGAGATGGATTATCTTTTTGGGCAAATAATGACGGATCAGGTAGTGCTGTTTTGAAAGGCATCAGAACAAACCCAATAACGTTTTCTGAATTGATTTATAGTTTTCCGGTAGATTTTGGAAATGAAATCACTTTTAATTTTACGATCGGTGGAATAAACACAGATACAGAGGAACCGGAGACGTTTCAACCAATCATTGAAATGTTCCCTAATCCTTCTTCTGGTTTAGTAAACCTCAAAGTACAACTAGCCTATTCTCAGGACATTAGGATCAATGTTTTTGATATAGTTGGACATCACGTTTTTCAAAAAGAACTTGAAAAAGTTTCACTTGAATTTGTGCCTTTGGAATTGAGCCATTTGAGCCCCGGAATTTACAATTGCAGTATCGAAACTGACCAAGGAGTAATTACGAAAAAAATGATCATTTCAAAATAATAATTAAGCAATGTTCTAATGTAAATTGTGGGTCAGAGTTATCTTTGATCCACAATTTTTATTTCAATGAATCTGGAAGAAAAATATATCAGAAGATGCTTTGACCTGGCAAAATTGGGAAATGGAAAAGTTTCCCCTAATCCACTTGTAGGAGCAGTCATTGTTTATAAAAATCGGATTATCGGTGAAGGGTTTCACGCAGCATATGGAAAGGCTCACGCTGAGGTAAATGCAATTGCAAGTGTAAAAAAGGAAGATAGAAAATTTCTTAAAGAGGCGACAATCTACATTTCGCTCGAACCATGCTGTATTTATGGGAATACTCCTCCTTGCACCGATTTAATCATTGAAAATCAGATACCAAAAGTGGTGTTTTCGAGCATTGATAATACAGCCGGCGTCAATGGAAAAAGTATAGAACTTTTAAAAAAGGCAGGTTGTAAAGTTACTTTTGGCATTCTTCAATCAGAAGGGGATCAACTAACTCGGTTTAAAAATACTTTCGTTGTTCAAAAAAGGCCTTTCATTATTTTGAAATACGCCCAATCGAAAGATGGTTTTATTGCTAAAAAAGGAGAATCAATCTGGTTGACCAATTCAATTTCGAAAAGACTAGTTCATAAATGGCGAAGTGAGACCGATGCCATACTAATCGGAACAAACACCGCGGAGGTAGATAATCCAAATTTGACTAATCGATTGTATTTTGGTTCCAACCCGCTTCGGATTGTTTTAGATAAAAGATTGCGGCTTTCTAAGCGCTTGAATTTTTATGACGACTCTGTGAAAACGTGGATCATTACTGAAAAAGATAGCCAAGACACAGCTTTTACAAACACCTCTTTTGTTAAATTAGCTTTCGATAAGAAACTAATTCCCAACTTTTTAGAGAGGCTTTATGAAAATAGAATCAACTCGCTTATTGTGGAAGGTGGAGCTGAATTGTTAAACTCTTTCATAACCTACAATCTTTGGGATGAAGCCAGAGTTTTTATTGGAGAAGGATTTCTAAATGATGGAATTAAAGCCCCTACTCTATCCCCTTTTTCGCATTCTAAATTTATGATTGGAAAGGATGAGTTATATGTTTTTAAAAATATCAGCTGAAATATTTTGGGTAGAATTCGAATAATAATTTTAACAAATTATTATTTTTTAACATATAATTGCACGAAGATTGTAAGTTAATTTTTAGAACAATGATCTAATAATAGTTAATCTTTTATTAAAGTATTGCATACTCATGCCAACGGCATTGTATTTATTGTTTTAAAAAAAATAATTTTGTTACTTCGCATTGTGGTTGAAATTTAAAAAAGGAATAATGAGAAAGCTTGTATTGTTTTTAATAGTAAGTTTGGTGTTATTGTCGGTTTACTCCTTCACAACAAATCGTGAGAATAATTATAACAAAGTCAATTGGATGACCTGGGAGCAGGCAGTGGAAATGTCAAAGATAGAAAAGAAAAAAATTGTTGTGGCAGTTTATACTAGTTGGTGTGGTTGGTGTAAAAAAATGGATAAAACCACTTTCAATAAAGCTCACATTGCTACTTATCTAAACGATAATTTTTACGCAGTACATTTTGATGCAGAGCAAAAAGAATCCATCGAATTCCAAGGAAAGGTATATAAATATGTAAGCCCATCAAACGGAAAAAGAGGGTACCATGAATTTGCATCTGCAATGACTATGGGACGAATGTCATATCCTTCCACCATTTTTTTTGATGAAAACATTGACTTGATTCAACCAATTCCCGGTTATCAGGACATTCCAACTTTTGAAATGATCATGACCTATTTTGGGGATGATTATTATAAAAAAGTACCTTGGGATCAATACGAAAAAACTTATGTTCCCATGAACGTACCACAATTTATTTCCGATTAAATTTTAATCAAAATAAAAACTAAAAGGTGATTTTCAATTGGAAAATCACCTTTTAGTTTTTATTTAATATCAATCTTGTCAAATATATTTATCTACCTGGATTTAACCCCAAGTACTCCCAACAGACCTCTGGTTAATTCACGAAAAACAGTCCGCCCTATTTGACGGGTGGTAGTACTGCTCATGACTTTTTCCAGGGTACTTTTTTCTGCTCTTCGTGAACGAGAAGAAGACTTTGTTGCTTTTTCATGTTGAGCACGTTTTTCCGCCTGAATCTCTGCATCGTGAGCCTTTTCAATCTTTTCATTTAAAATTTCATAAGCGCTTTCTCGGTCAACTACTTCGTTGTATTTATCGATCAAAAATGACTTTCGAATGATGCCTTTAATTTCAGAATCACTTAAAACGTCCATTCTTGATTGAGGTGCCCGAAGCATGGTATGCGCCAGAGGAGTTGGAATACCTTTTTCATTAAGCGTTGTAACGATTGCTTCTCCAATTCCTAATTTTGTCAACAAAGTATCCGTTTCATAAAAATCAGTCAAAGGATAATTTTGAGCAGCCAATTTGATTGCTTTTCGATCTTTGGCAGTAAAAGCTCTTAGTGCGTGTTGAACCTTTAAACCCAACTGACTAAGGACTTCTTCAGGAACATCTGCAGGATTTTGAGTAACAAAAAACAAACCGACCCCTTTTGATCGGATAAGTTTTATAATTGCTTCGATTTGGTCCATGAGTGCATCTGAGGCTTCTTCAAATACAAGGTGCGCTTCATCAATGAAAATCACTAATTTAGGTTGATCAACATCTCCTTCTTCTGGAAAAGTCGCATAAACTTCCGCCAGCAACTGGAGCATAAATGTTGAAAATAGCTTTGGTTTGTCCTGAATGTCCGTCAATCGAAGGATAGAAACCATTCCTTTGCCGTTTTCATCTAATCTGCAAAGATCATCCACATTAAATGATCGCTCTCCAAAAAACACATCAGCACCTTGCTGTTCCAACTCCACTACTTTGCGCATAATTGATCCTACTGAACTTGTAGAAATCCGTCCGTAAGCTTCTTCGATTTCTTTTTTCCCTTCGTTGGTGAGATATTGGAGTGTTTTTTTGAAATCCTTCAAATCCAAAAGTGGATAATTATAATCATCACAATATTTAAAAAGTACCGCAACAATACCTGATTGAGTATCATTTAAGCCTAGAATTTTTGAAAACAATACTGGCCCAAATTCAGTAACAGTGGCTCGAAGTTTTAAACCTTTTTCGTCAGAAAGAGAAAGAAATTCAACAGGGCTCTGGCCAGCTTCGAATTGAAAACCAATTTTTGCATGGCGTTCGTCAATTTTCGGATGTCCGTCACTAGGAACTGCAATCCCACTCAAATCACCTTTGACATCCATTAAAAGGACAGGAACACTTTTAGCAGAAAGTTGCTCTGCAATAATTTGTAAAGTTTTTGTTTTTCCTGACCCAGTCGCTCCGGCAATTAAGCCATGCCGATTCATCATTTTCAAAGGAATTTTTACATAAGTATTTGTCATAACCTCACCATCAAGCATTGCAGCTCCAAGGGTAATGCTGTCTCCTTTGAAAGTATATCCATTTTCGACGGTTTGTATAAAATCTTCTTTTCTTGACATATTTTTATTTTTTCTAAATGGCCAAAAGTTTTTCAATTTAGCCAAATTAAAAGGTTGAATTTTGTCTTTTTGCAAATATAGTTATTTCCGTTTATTCCAGTTATTTACACGCATTTCATGCTTCGTATTATCAAAACTCCAAAGGGAAACATCAAAAGTACTTTCAAGTTCTGCTTCCATCTCTTCATCATATAGTTCTGGGAAAAAGTCAATTCCGGTAACTTCTTCAACCTGATCGATTGAAACCGCATAATATTCAATTGCATTATTGCTGATTTCATTAGGCATGATAAAAGCGATCGATTTTATTTCGGGCTCTGTAAAATCCAAGATGACTTTATAAAATTCATCAGGAACAGCGACCTTGTTATCACCAATCGTTTCCCGAATTCCTCGTGTTAAAACAGGTCCGGTAACTACATATATTTTGTCAAATCGTATCGCCCAAACTCGCACATTTTCTTCCAACTCACGCCAAACTCCTCCATTAAAATTTTTAATTTGAGGGGAGATATTTGACATGTAAAATGATTCCGACATAGCGTCCGTTGAGTATGCCATATCTCCCGCCGGAGCCATATGACCACGATCGTAGCCAGTTCCTTTGTAATCTCTCGGTGAAGCAGATGCTTTTCTTACTTTTGGATCGGGGCGAAAATCTCCAGTTCGCTCAACATTAGGCATCTTTAATGATTCTTTTGTAAGCTCATAAGCAATCCATTCAGCTTGTTCGTGCTCTTCGGAATAGGAAAGTGTAAAAAAATCTCTTTGAATAATTTCACCAGTAGTCGAAGTAGGTAAAAAATTATTGGCAGATGAAAGGCTTGTATTTGAATCACTGTTCAGCATATTTCCGACTTTGTCAATTGCTTCAGTTAAATTTTCATTTCCTCCTGAAAAAAAATTAAAAACAAAAAACAATCCTCCCATAATTGCAGCGAATAAGCCTACTTTTACAATCATTCCACTACTTTGGGAAGAATTATTTTTGCTGTGGTTAGTTCTAAATTTTGCCATTTGCTGAATTTAAACGATAATAAGTTTTTATAAGAAACAAAAATAGCATTTCTTTCCAATTTGATTTTCTGGACTTTCATAGTAGTATAATGAGTAAAAATGTTTTAAATATCCATAAGATATGTTCTTCCTATTTTACACAGAAAATTGCTTTAAATGAAATGGTACTGGAAATTATTGATTGCTTTAGTTTTATTGTTGCTCATAGGCTATTTTAGCATTGACTACTTGGCGACCAGGGTACTGAAAAATAAGATCACGCTATTAAAAGAACAAGTCAAAGACGATTATACATTTCAATACAAAAGTTTAAAACTCAGCCTGGTTAATAGAACTATTGTTCTAAAAGAATTTGAATTTCACTCGGTTGTAGATTCGTTAAATTATAAACATAATCTCAATCTTAAATTAGATAAATTATTTCTAAAATATTCCACTTTGATTAACATCTTAACGAACCAATCAGTTGATATTTTAGAAGTTGTTTTAAGGCAACCGGAAATTAGTTTTGGGCTTAGAAGTCATCTAAATAAAAGTGCTGAAAATGAAGGACTTACAGAAAAAATAGACAGTAATAGTGTTTTCTTTATCGATAAAATAACCCTTGAAGAATTTACAATAGAATCTGGTAAAATTGATTTTTACAGGCTGGAAAAACCAGATGATAAAATAGTTTACGTTAACGATTTAGATATTAGTATAAATGGATTTGTGTACGATTTGGCGATAGACTCTTTTTATATTTCAAATTCTGTAGAAAAACCGTTATTTAGTTTTAAAGAGGTTTATAAAAATGATTTAAAAAAACATGATTTGAGTATCGATGAAATTCAATATTTCTTTGATACAAAAGAATTAACAATCTCCAATTTTCATTTTGAAAATAATGAATCACCCGAAAGTTTTCGAAAAACACTCAACTATCGATCTCCTTGGTTTTCAATCAATATACCTCAAATTCAAATAAAGATTAATCCTAGAATTATTTATGATAACGGGATATTTTATTTGCCAAAATTAGAACTGACTGATGCCAAAGTTACCATTTCAAATGACTTGAATTTCCCGATCAAACCTGGTTATAAAGCTATGCCGGGTAAACAAATAACGGCCGTAGAACAAAATTTTTTAGTTGACTCGCTGATCCTTTCCAATGCTGAATTAACTTATATTCACAAAGCAGGGGCAGCAGAAAGCGGATTTTTAAAATTTTCAAAAATGGATGCTTTGGCGGTAAATATTACAGATATTGATTCAATAATTCAGCTTAATCCATTTTTAGACTTGAAAGTCTCCGCAATGCTTTGGGATGAAGGCAGATTAAATTCAAACTTTCGAATGGATCTTTCTAGTTCTGTAAATAGGATTGATGTAAAAGGAAGCCTACGAAACATGGCTTTTAATCGCGCTGAAAACATGGTAAAACCATTATACGGTGTTGAGATAAAAAGTGGTAATATTAATAATCTGGCATTTGATTTTTCAATGAATGAAAATAAAAGTGTTGGCAATCTATATTTCGAATATGTTGATTTGCTGGTTGATCTGAAAGTTGAGGATAAAACAGAAAAGCAAAGCAATGACAAAACCAAATATTCTGAAAAGAGCAGTGGAATATTAAATTTTGTGGTCAATAATGCTGTCAAAGCGAGCAACCAACCTGAAGATAAAAAATTTCAGGCAAAAGGAAATATTATTCTCGATCGAAATAAGGAAAAACCTGTTTTTGATTTATTGTGGAATTCTATTGCAATTGGAATGATGGATGTAGTGGTTAAAGATGCTTTTTTTGATTCTAAAAATAATTACCAAAAGAACGCAAAAAAGCTGGAAAAAGAAGCTTTAAAACAAGAAAAGAACGACGCTAAAAAAGGACTTTTTAATAAAAAGAAAAAAAAGTAATTTATCCTAGAATTTTATAAAATGCTTTGTCGCACCTTGGACCAGGTTTTGGGCTTTCGAATTCTGTAAAACCATATTTTTTGTAAAGGCTAATTGCTTCAATAAGCGGGCTTGCTGTAAGTAATTGGACTTTTTGGTATCCCAGTTCTTTGGCTTTTAAAGTTAAAAATGAAAGCATCCATTTTCCTATTCCGAGATTTCGCGAACCTTTTAGCAGATACATTTTTCTGATTTCTGCAGTTTTATCGTCTATATTATATAAAGCAAAGGTTCCGACAATTTCCTCCAAGTTATTGATTATCAATCCAAAATAGCCGCTTCGATAGTTCAATTCAATATT
Source organism: Saprospiraceae bacterium (assembly GCA_965220465.1). Classification (GTDB taxonomy): domain Bacteria; phylum Bacteroidota; class Bacteroidia; order Chitinophagales; family Saprospiraceae; genus JAHDHW01. The sequence continues at coordinate 256,398 of CBDCPZ010000023.1, forward strand.
TTCTAAATCACTGTCCAAATCTGGATTGTCAGGAATTAAATTATATTCTTCCAATACACCAAAAATAATCGATTTTGCTATTTCGATATGCTGATTATTCGCCGGAATATGTGAATAGCCTTTTGGTAAAGTAAGATTCATGGTTCAATTTTATAAAAAATAAATCATTCGGTTCTGTTTATCAACCTATTTGGAAAAAATAGATTGAAAGATTAACTTCATGAATTATATTATAACAATGCGATTACTCACCTTAACTGTTTTGGTTTTGAACTCCTTAGTTGCTTCTGCGCAGATCACATCACCGACTGCCGGAGCACGTGGTTTAGCAATGGGAAATGCAGCAGTTACTTTTACAGATATCAACAGCATTTTTAGTAATCAGGCAGGCTTGGCTTATGCAAAGAAAACAGAAGTTTTATTATTCGCTGGCCAAAAATATTTTTTAAATGAAATCCGAAATATTGCAGCAGCTGTGGTTTACCCTTCTGACCTTGGAGCCTTTGGAGTGAACCTTCAATATTATGGCTTTATGGACTATAATGAACAAAAAATTGGAATCAACTACGCGAGAAAATTGACAGAAAACCTGAGCTTGGGGATTCAGTTTAACTATCAGGGCTATCGAATTCCCGAATATGGAAACAAAGGAGTTGTTTCAACAGAAATAGGTTTGAGGTCTCAGGTTTTAAAAGGTTTGATTATCGCCGCGCATTTGTCCAATCCGATCAGAATTGAAATAGCTGATAGTGAAAATTTACCAACGATTTTCACATTTGGTGTAGCTTACATTCCTTCCAAGAAATTAACGATTACTGTTGAGGCTGAAAAGGATATTGAGTTTTCTGCAATTGTAAAGTTTGGATTGGAATATCAGTTAGTCGAACCTGTTTTTATCAGAGTTGGTGTTGCAACCAACCCAACTTTATTTAATTTTGGGATAGGGTTTATCATCAAAGAAAAGCTGATTATTGATGCGGCAGCGAGTTATCATCAAACACTAGGTTTTTCACCTGCGATCGGAATTCGGTTTGGGTTTTAAAATTTTAAGAATGGCTCCAATTTGAAGCATCGTCGCTGTCGTTTGGAGAAAGACCCAATATATCTCCATCTATATTTACACCGAGCCCCAAAACAGTTCTGTTTACATAATTGAAATAACTGGCAACTTGATTGATTTCCAAAATTTCACCATCCGATAGGCCAACTTTTCGAAGGTTTTCAATATCATTTTCTATCATTTCAACCGCATTCAAAGTTAGTTTTTCTGCATATTTCAAACCTGCAAAATGATTCTTTTCAAATGGATATTTCGATAAATCAGTGGTCAAGCTCTTTTTGATTTGATCTGCTTTTTGATCATCATTTAATAATCTCTTCAACCCTGCGAAATGATGATCAACGCAATAAGAACAGCTATTTAAATGGCTCACAAAAACACCGATAGTTTCCAAATACCACTTCGGTAAAGAGTTGCCGGTATGATGGATTACATTTTTATACAAGCCCATGTGTCCGATCAAAGTATGTGGCCTTAAACTATGGACAGATAAAATATTATCAACATTATCGTTTGGGCCTTTGATTCGGTCATACAATTTTCTTAAATAGCCTGTAGAATTTTCATAAGAGATTTCTTTAATCCAGCTCATGGTATTTTTTTATTGCAAAATTAAAATTTAAAACATCAACCACGATTCGATGCTCAATTTTTTAAAAACCGTTGTAGATTTGTTTTATGTTTATAACCATCGTTTCCGCTACACCCTTTGAGATTGATCCATTGTTTCTTTATTTAAAAGAGCATTTTACTGAAAAAGGACAGTTTCTTTTTGAAAAAGATGAGCTTACCGTTCAAGTGCTAATCACGGGAGTTGGAACTCCTTTTACTGCGTTTACATTAGGATATTATCTCAGTAAGCATCAACCCGATTTAGCTATAAATGCAGGAATAGCAGGAGCTTTTAATCTCAATTTTAAAATTGGCGATGTTGTAAATATAGTCTCGGAGCGATTTGGTGATTTGGGAGTTGAAATGGCAGATGGGACGTTCACAGATGTGCATGAATTGGGATTGATCAATCCCAATGAAGCTCCTTTTCAAAAAGGAGTATTAAATAATCCAAAAGCTATTGAACAACAGTTTTTGCCGCCTGCTAATGGGCTAACAGTCAATAAAGTACATGGTTGTTCCTCAAGTATTAAATCGATAAAGTCAAAGTATAAAGCTGATGTTGAAAGTATGGAAGGAGCAGCATTTTTCATGGCTTGTTTGATGACAAAAGTGGATTTCCTGGAAATAAGGGCAATCTCCAATTATGTTGAACCACGAAACAAAGAAAACTGGAATATTACACTTGCTATCGAAAACTTAAATAAAGTTTTAATTGAAATGATAAAAGCGTATTCATAAATTCTACAATTATAGAGATTATTTAGTTTGTCCTTTTTTGTAAGCAACTTCCAATAAAATCACACGACTGTAGTTTTGTATTCCTTCGGAAATACCCTGGCTTTTTAAAAAATTATTATAAAAAAAGTCTCTCGCATCAGGAAAAATGTCAGGATAATTATCCAGGTTGTCATTAATCGCATTTATATCGTCCCAAATCCCTTGAGGCATTGTCACCTTGAATTGCTCATATTCTTCCGGAAAAACATGCCTGTAATTGGCGGCTACGGTTTTCCAATAGGAAAGTGTACCGGAATATTTATAAAACAAATTCTCCGAATTAAGGCAAGTCTGCAATGCTACAAAATTACATGACCCTTCATCAGTGATACCGTAGCCATGTGCAAATTCATGAGCCATCACATTTGGAATTTGAATTGGGTGGAGCCCTGCATCAACATGGCATTCTCCAACCCAGGGAAGATAAACTCCAGCGGTACTGATTCGCAAAAGCAAACCTTTTGGTTTAATAAGTCTGGCTCTTACCCTTCCGGGTGTCGGATAACCAAATTTTTGGAGAGTTTTAGTTACTTCTTTTCGAATGTTGTTTTCCAAATCTGCCAAGTTAAAATCATTGCTGCTTTTTACTTTTTGATAGTCTATATAATTGGTTATAAGTGAATTAGAAGCTGCTTCAAATTCAATTTTCAACTCTTCATTAGATAACCTTTCAGGATTAATCTTTAACTGTTTTTCCAAAGGGATTCTACCATAATTGAATCCCCAAAGCAATATGAAAAAGAAAATCAAACCGCCTGTGAAGGCCGAAATGGAAAAAAGGAAATTTATAAATTTAACTTTAAAAGTAACGGGAATTGTTTTGCGTTTTATAAATCTATAAACCCAATAAACTATAAACAAGAAGATAAAAACATAAAGTAATGGAATCGGAGACAATGAAAGAGAAAAATCATTTATTAACCGGATAATCTGAAAGATTCCCCTGCTGTAAATAGTTTCTACCAGTTGTGGAAAAAAACTTAAAACAACTCTCAGAAGAATCATTAAAACACCTAATCCAATCCAAATCCAGCGGCTATCAATGTTCTTAAGACGTTTCATTATTGAATTAACTTATAAATAGATTTTTTAAAACTTTTTTTGCGAAAGCTATAAAAATAGTTTGTTGATTGTTTAGTATTGTTCAAAAAATAAACCTCTTTTTAAATTATTTAAACTTATTTGGTGAAAGTAACAGATTTCGATTTTTTGGGTAAATGAAAATATTATGATGCACAAATTGTTGTCTCTGCTAACCGTTTTAACGAATTTATTTTTGTTCAGTTGTGATTCGGGCAACGATCCATCAAAAGAAAATAATGAAGTTGTACGAATTGACAGCTTTGAATCGGCACTGCCGCATGGCGCTTCGTTGGCTGAATCTGTGTTGTCGGATGAAGATAAATTAAAGTTGGCAAAAGCAACCGGAAAAAAAGCAGTTTTAATATCAATAGATAGTTTGAGTGAAATCATCAATACGGATAGCAGTGGATGGTGTGTTTATAACTTTTGGAATCTTGATTGTGGCGGTTGCTTGGAGATTAATAATTATTTGAAACACATTACAAAATTGCCGGATCTCGAATCAAGACTAAATGTAAAATATATTAACACTCGAAGTTTATACCCCGATCAGGTGAATGCTTATATTCGGGAAAAAGAGATTTTTGAAGAAGTTTTTACGATTCCTACCGATACTTTGGACAACTGGACAAATGAAATTGATGGTACCTGGGATGGCGCATTGCCTGCTTTGCTTTTAATTAATAATAATGATGGTACCCGGTTGTTTTATACACAGGAATTTTCGATGGACGAATTGCAGGCAATACTTGAAACACTGACATTTTGACAGAAAAAATGGCTTGGTATATTCCTTGATCTGAACTTATAAGAATAATTTAAACCTGAAAAGTTGTTGATTTAAAGAGCGTAGAATCTGTCTTATTTTGGACAGTTACTTGAAAGATTATACCTATCTTTGCAACTATTCATTTTTTATCTTGTTTAAATACTCATTCACAGAATTATTAAATTATTAAACTATAAGCAATCATGGCATTTGAATTCACTGATAGCAATTTTCAAGAAACAGCAATCGATACTAATAGCGTAACAGTTGTGGATTTTTGGGCAGAATGGTGCGGACCATGCCGTATGATCGGTCCAATCATCGAAGAACTGTCTAATGAATATGACAATGGAAAAGTTGTCATAGGAAAAGTAAATGTTGATCATAATCCTGAAATTTCAATGAAGTATGGAATCCGTAGTATTCCTACGATTTTGATATTGAAAAACGGAGAAGTCGTTGACAAGCATGTTGGCGTTACAACAAAACAAAATCTTACTCAGAAAATTGAAGCGCTTCTTCAATAAAAGCTGAAAAAGTAATACTTTAAGGCCCTTGTTTCGAAATCATTCAAAACAAGGGCTTTTTATTTTGGTGCAACAGTTCAAATAAAACTGCGTTTCTATTTACAGTTTTAAATAAATGAAAAATAGCTAGATGAATTTATTGGATAATTATGATGTAAGAGATCTTGGCAATTTGGAATTGTTGGCCAAACAGGTTGTTGAAGGATTTATTATTGGTTTGCACAAAAGCCCTTTTCATGGATTTTCAGTAGAATTTGCAGAACACAGGTTGTATAATCAAGGTGAGCCAACTAAAAATATGGACTGGAAAGTTTATGCTAGGACGGATAAGCTTTTTGTGAAGCGGTTTGAAGAAGAAACGAATTTGCGGTGCCAAATCGTTGTGGATTCGTCTTCGTCAATGTATTTTCCGGAAGTGACCAAAAATTCAAAAGATTATATCAACAAGATGCGGTATTCTGCTCTTTCGGCTGCGGCTTTGATGCATCTTTTGAAAAAACAACGTGACGCTTTCGGTCTTAGCATTTTTGATAAAGAAGTCAATATCCATACAGGGTGTAAGTCCAGTACATCTCATTATCGGTTGATGCTAACATATCTTGAAAAATTGATTCAGAATCCTGAAAGAAATAAAACGACTTCAACGGCGGCGGCTTTGCATCAAATCGCAGATAGTATTCACAAGCGTTCGATGGTAATTATTTTTAGCGATATGTTGGAGCAAAGCGAAAACTCTGACCAGCTCTTTTCCGCATTACAGCATTTAAAACACAACAAGCATGAAGTAATTTTATTTCATGTTGTGGACAAATCCAAAGAGATTGATTTTGAGTTTGAAAACCGACCTTATGTATTTATTGACATGGAAACCGGAGAGCAGGTGCGTTTGCAATCTAATCAGGTTAAGGGTTATTACGTCAGCCAAATGAAAACCTATGTTGAAAATTTAAAAGTGAAATGTTTGCAATATAAAATTGATTTTGTTGAAGCGGATATTCAAAAAGGGTTTCGCCAAGTTTTGCAGGCTTATTTAGTGAAAAGAAGCAAAATGGCTACTTAGAAATAATGGTTTAAATAATTAACTATGATCAAACTTAACGAAATTTCAACTACCCCACCCGATGGGGTTGACAAATCTGATATTCGGGATAAAACAAATAAATACGTTAGAGAAATTGCAGACTTTCAGGAAGTAATGTATGCAGAAAAGAAGCAAAGTTTATTGATCGTTTTGCAAGGAATGGACTCAAGTGGAAAAGACGGTGCGACCCGAAATGTGTTTAAGCGTTGCAGCCCGGCAGGTGTTAATTTTTATGCTTTTAAAAAGCCAACCGACGAAGAATTTGCACATGATTTTTTATGGCGTGTTCATAAACAAACTCCCCCTAAAGGAGAAATCACAATCTTCAATCGCTCACATTATGAAGACATTCTAATCCAACGGGTTCATGGCTGGATTTCAGAAGATCATGCAAAAAAACGGATAAAATCCATCAATGCTTTTGAACAGTTAATTGGCTACGATAGCAATACTACGATTTTGAAATTTTACATGCACTTATCCAATGAAAGGCAGTTGGAAAAATTGCAAGAAAGAATCGATGAACCAAGAAAGAATTACAAACATAATCCTGGAGATTGGGAAGAACGTAAACTTTGGGATAAATATATTGATTGTTATGAAAAAGCGATCAATGAATCTGATATACCATGGAATATCGTACCAGTTGATGCACGCTGGTACAGAGATTATGTCATTGCAAAAAAAGTTGCTGAAACTTTGGCAAGCTTTGACATGAAATATCCACCATTAAAAAAGGAATAATAAATGCTCAAGAAAGTCAGGGTCGATAAATGGTTGTGGAGTGTTCGGATTTTTAAATCTCGATCAATGGCTACTGACGCCTGTAAATCTGGTAAAATAAAGATTGAAGGAATCAATTTAAAACCTTCTTACCTTCTACAACGGGAAGAAATATTGCAAGTCCGAAAAGAAGGATTTAATTTGATTTATAGAGTAATCGACCTTTTGGAAAAACGGGTTTCAGCAACTTTGGCTGAACCGTGTTATGAAAATCTGACTCCTGAAGAAGAACTAAATAAATATAAAAGCTGGTATATCGGTAAAGCTGCCCCCGAACGCAGAGAAAAAGGAGCTGGCCGCCCCACCAAAAGAGAACGACGAACGCTAGACGATTTTAAAGCTGGTGAATAAAAATGGGTTATTTAAAACTATCAGCCACCACTAATTCTTTCGAATCCTTCGAATAACTATAAAACCCTTCGCCAGATTTTCTACCTAGTTTACCAGCAGTTACCATATTGACAAGCAGAGGGCATGGAGCATATTTTGGGTTTCCGAATCCATTGTAAAGCACATTGCAAATCGCAAGACATACATCAAGCCCTACAAAATCAGCAAGTTGTAGAGGACCCATCGGATGCGCCATTCCCAGCTTCATAACCGTATCAATTTCTTCGACACCTGCCACACCCTCATGAAGCGTATAAATTGCTTCATTGATCATCGGAACTAAAATTCTGTTCGACACAAAACCTGGAAAGTCGTTTGCTTCAACGGGAACTTTACCTAGTTTTCTCGAAAGATCCATGATGGATTTAGTTATTTCATCAGTGGTTGAATACCCACGGATGACTTCAACCAATTTCATGATTGGAACCGGATTCATGAAGTGCATTCCAATTACTTTTTCCGGACGGTTTGTAACTGAAGCAATTTTTGTAATAGAAATCGAAGAAGTATTTGAAGCTAAGATTGCATTTTTAGGAGCATTTTCATCAATTGTTTTGAAGATCTTCAATTTCAAGTCAACATTTTCAGTGGCAGCTTCAATAACCAAATTAGCATCTTTTACTGCTTTTGATATTTCTGTTGCTGTTGTAATATTTGAAAGAGTTTCGCTTTTAGCAGCTTCAGTAATTTTTTCTTTTTCAACCATTCGGCTAAGGTTTTTACTAATAGTTGCCATGGCACGTAAAAGTGCATCTTCTGAAATATCAAATAATACAACTTTAAATCCTGCCATTGCGAATACATGAGCGATACCATTTCCCATAGTCCCCGCTCCTATCACAGTTATGTTTTTCATTTTTATATTTTTTATTTGAGTGGAATTTACTCTATTACAAATATTCACTTAATTTCAGCGCAAAATTAGTAATAAATGATTTTTTATTAAGGGTTAATGATGGAAAATTATGGATTATTTTAAAATACTATTTGGAAGAAAATTATAACTGAGGAACATATTATTATAATATTTAATACAATAATGAGATTCTTTTTTGTTTTGCCATTTCTTTTTTGCCTTTTTGCGACTTCTCCACTCCTTTCTCAGCAAGATACAAGCAGCTATGATTTTGGAGATTTTGGTGGAATAATATTGCTTGATTCGATTGTAGTCAGTGCTTCCCGAAAGTCATTAAACATTCAGGATTTTGTGGACATGGTTCGAAATGACGAATCTTTTTATACTGCTTTCAACAACATCCGAACACTCTCCTATTCTGCTAACAATCAAATTAGAATGTATGATAAAAAAGACAAAATTAAGGCCGAATATTACAGCTTGACAAAGCAGCATTTTGATGGAGATTGTAGAACTATGAAAATTGAAAATGAAAATATCAGTGGTAATTATTACAAGAAAAAAAAGAAAATTCGATATTATACAGCAAAAATGTATGAAAAGATATTCTTTACAAAAGGAAAAGTTTGTGCAACTGACCCGGAATTCGAAGGCCTTGAGGAATCAAAAGGGATGGGAAAGCATATAGCCGAATTAAAAAAACTAATATTTAAGCCAGGAGAAAAAGCTGATATTCCGCTTATCGGAAAAAAGACTGAAATATTTTCTGAGGAAATGGCTCAATTTTATGACTTTTCGATTTCCTTCAAAAAATTCAAGGATAGTATTGAATGTTATGTTTTTAGTGTTGTAGTAAAACCTGAATTTCAATTTAAAAAAAAGGATAAAACAGTTATAAAAATACTTGAGACTTACTTTGAAAAATCAAATTTTCAAGTAATTGCCCGCAACTACACCTTAACTTATGCGGGGACATTTTTTGATTTTGATGTGAATATGGAAATCGAATTGAAAAAGGTAAAAAACTATTATGTTCCTGAATTTATCAGATATGAAGGCTGGTGGGACATTCCAACCCGAAAGCCGGAGATATCTGTTTTTTCTGCCAGGTTTTTTGATTTTCAATAAATAATTTTGGCAAAATGGCGCTTAATAAAGTTTAATTTTTTGTAGGTTAGTGTAAAAATCACACTACCTTTACAGTCAATTTTAAAAACACTTTTTATGATTGTCATAGCAGATGGTGGTTCAACAAAAGTTGATTGGAGAATTGTTTTAAACGGCAACTCACAACAAAGTTTTAGCACCATTGGGTTTAATCCATTTTTTTTTACACCAAAAGCAATTGAAAACGAGCTTAAACAGACTTTTGTTAACGAATTTCCGGTTGAGAAAGCCACCAAAGTTTACTTCTACGGTGCCGGCTGTTCGGATGCATATAGATGTTCAATACTTGAAGAGGGATTGCAACCTATTTTTCCAAATGCAAAAGTATTTGTAGATCATGATTTAATGGCTGCCGCTCGTGCCACATGTGCTGGAAAACCTGGAGTTGCATGTATTTTAGGGACTGGTTCGAATAGTTGTATTTATGATGGCGAAAAAATTACCGATCATATTACCAATTTAGGGCATTTACTTGGAGATGAAGGAAGTGGAAGCTATTTAGGCAAAATGCTTATCAAAGGTTATTTTTACCGTGAATTTCCAGATGACATAAAAAAGGAATTTGAAGAAAAATATACGCTTGGCAAAAGAGAATTAATCAATCGGATTTACGATTATAATACCGCTAATGTTTTTTTGGCATCATTTGCAAAATTTCTTTCAGATAATAAAGACCACATCTATATTCAACAATTAGTTAATAAAGCCTTTTCTGAATTTATTGACAGGCATGTAAGAAAATACAAAGATCACAACACCCTTCCTATTCATTTTGTAGGATCAATAGCTTTTCATTTCAAAGAAATATTATATTTGGTCTTACAGGAAAGAAATTTGGAGTTGGGTATAGTAATCAAAAAACCAATTGACAATTTAGTTGATTACCATATTAATTTTCAGTAAAAGACCATTTTAAAGCAACAACCAAGAAAAGGAAACTTCTATGAGTCTTGAAATAAAACGAATAGCAGTCTTCACCTCAGGAGGCGACGCACCGGGTATGAATGCCGCCGTCCGTGCTGTTGTCCGGACTGCTACCTACCATAATTTACATATTTACGGAATATTAAGAGGTTACGAAGGAATGATAAAAGGCAACCTTAAACGCCTGGAAACCAAAGACGTAGGGAATATTATTCATAGAGGAGGTACATTTCTCAAAACAGCCCGCAGTGATGAATTCAGGACGGCCGAAGGAAGAAAAAGTGCATACGAAAGTTTATTAGCACATGATATTGATGCTTGTATTGCCATTGGTGGAAATGGAACTTTTGCCGGTGCTGATATCTTTTCAAAAGAATTTGAAATTCCGTTTATTGGAATTCCCGGGACCATTGATAATGACCTTTTTGGGGCAGATTATACCATTGGTTTTGATACAGCTATAAACACAGCGGTTGATGCGGTAGACAAAATCAGAGACACCGCAGATTCTCACAACAGACTTTTTTTTGTGGAGGTCATGGGGCGACACAGCGGGTTTATTGCGCTTAATACTGGTATCGGAAGCGGAGCCGGTAATGTCCTCATTCCAGAAACGGAAACATCAATTGACGATTTAATTTCTAATCTGAAAAAAGGAGCCAAACGGAAAAAACTATTCAGTTTAGTAATCGTAGCGGAAGGCAATAAAAATGGAAACGCCATTGAAATTTCTCAAAAAATCAAAGAAAAATTTGATTATTACGATTCAAAAGTAACGATAATTGGCCACTTACAAAGAGGTGGTGCTCCAACCTGTATGGATCGTGTATTAGCTAGCAGGCTAGGATATGCCGCGGTTGAAGCTCTTATCAAAGGAGAACAAAATATTATGGTTGGAATTGTAAACAACAAAGTGAAATACACTTCTTTTAAAGATGCAATAACCAAAGAAAAAGCTATGGATAATGATTTACTTCAACTGGCTTATATTTTAGGTTTGTAAACTATGTCAATCCACAGACAGTAGTTTTTGTTATTTGTCAAATAACAAGTTTTAATCTTTACTTTTATCAAAAAGATTAAAACAATGAAATACTTTTTACCTATTATCTTCCTGATCTTCTGCTCCAATTTTATCGAAAGCCAAACCAGAATTGATGGAGCTTTTTCTTTTCAAACTGATCCTGCTAAAAAATACTCGCTATATATCCCTTCCGATTATAACGAAAATGTGCCTCATCGTTTGATGATAGGTTTTCATCCTTTTAACACCTCCAGATGGGATGCTGAAAGTTGGTGCGATACGCTCATAGTTTTTGCAGAAACCAATAATTTAATTCTCGCTTGTCCTGATGGAGGTATCGACGGAGCAGTTGATGATCCGATTGATACTGCTTTTACTTCCGTTTTGATTGATTCTCTTTATAATTGGTATAATATCAATTCAGAGAAAGTTTATGCAATGGGTTTCTCCGTGGGAGGGAAAACGACATATACTTATGGATTGAACCATATTTGGGAATTTCGGGGATTTATACCAATTGGTGCAGCGGTGAATGGAACATCAGAGGTTAACTCCGTTATTCAAAATGCTGATGGAAAGCCTTATTATTTAGTGCATGGCGCAAACGATTCACCTGGAACCCGATTTACCCCAATTAAAGATGCTTTAATGAACAATAATGCCTGTGTCGCATCTATATTAATGAGTGGTGTCGGGCACACCATTGATTTTCCTAACCGAAATGAAATCCTTACTACAGCTTTTGAATGGGTGGATTCTGTAAATTGCGCACAAACTACCGCCATTGATCTAAAGGTTGTTGAATCATTGGAATTGAAATTATTCCCCAATCCACTTTCTAACAATCAAACGCTTTTTCTGTTTTCAAATGAAAAACTAAATAATTCGTTGGATTTAAAGATTATAGCAGCTGATGGAAAAGTCGTTAGCTCAAATACCATTTATTCAATTGAAAAGGGAAACAATGAGCTCCCATTTTCTACAAAAAACCTTAAAAGCGGAATCCATGTTTTGCAGCTAATCCGTGGATCGACATTAGTCAGGAGCTTACCTTTTGTTGTTCATTAGTTTTGCTTTTATAATAAAGAAATAGCACTAACGGGATCAGAAAATGCGGAGCACGATAAGCGGCTTCGTACCACCACTGGTGTAATGATTCCCAAAAAAAATCAAAATAAATGTTGGCCCATAATCTGGCTAGTGTGGTGAAAAATCCCCAAAATATGGCGTAAATCAATACGTACTTTGAAAAACGAAATGGTAAAAATATTCCAATTCCGATAATAAAATCCAAAATTCCTGCTGTTGTTAAAAAATATTCAGTGTTGGTTTCACTAATGCCTAAAATGACTAAAGTCATCTCTGTAAATTCGCCTGGTCTGGGATAATAATTGATTGCATATAAACCATGACAAACAAAGGTTAAAGCGATTATTGTTTTTAAAAATGAAAGTATTTTATCAGTAAACATCTCCTGTTTGACCATTAAATAAAATAGAATTGGAGTGGAAAACTGAATGGAGTATTCAAAAAATTGACCGATACTGAAAAACTTTTCTTTACAATATAATGCCGCTAAAAAAATCAAACTGACAGAGCCCAAAATCATAAATACTCCGGCAACTTTTTTCAGCTTTCGAATTAATATCACCATCAATGCACATATTAGATAAAACCATCCCATACCTTTTATGAAAGCCTGGATCTTATTATCGTTTTCATTGTTTGTGATGTAATCATTCCAGGTTGAATTAAAAATTGTCTCAACAATTGTCTTCATCCAGTTTTCATCCCAAAGCAAGGCACGATAAGGCGCATCCCAAAATAAGTGTTGCCAGGCTCTTCCCAAAAACAAAAGAACTACAGCTATTTGAACAATAATTAGTAGTCTTTGAAAATTTTTATCAGCCATATATTTTTAACTTTGGAAAAATCAAATCAATCCAAATGAGTTTTATTATTGTCTATATTACGCACGCCACAGAGAAAGTTGCTATGAAAGTGTCAAACTATTTAGTTGAACAAAAATATGCAGCCTGCGCCAATATTTTTCCGATTAAAAGTGCTTATTGGTGGAAAGAAGCGGTACAACAAGAAAGCGAATGGGTAAGCATTGTTAAAACAATTCCAGAGAACTGGATCAGTTTAAAAAACGAAATCGAAAACATCCATCCATATGAGGTACCCTGCATTATGAAATTTGAAGTTGAAGCCAACGAATCTTATGAAAATTGGATCAGGAAATCTGTCGAGCTTAAGATTTAACTATTCACACCCTCATTCATCAGAAAAGCTTTTAAAAAGGCTCCAATATCTCCATCAAGGACAGCATCCGTGTTGCTGGTTTGGTAATTTGTTCGGTGGTCTTTTACCCTTCGGTCATCCAAAACGTAAGACCTGATTTGTGCCCCCCACTCAATTTTTGTTTTTGAAGCTTCGACTTTATTTTTTTCCTCCTGTTGTTTTTGCAATTCCAATTCGTAAAGACGTGATTTTAGCATTTGCAATGCTTTTTCGCGATTCATGTGTTGTGAACGTTCCTGTTGGCATTCCGCTACCAAACCTGTTGGTAAATGGCGAACCCTGACCGCAGATTCCGTTTTATTGACGTGTTGTCCTCCAGCACCACTTGCCCGGAAAGTATCCCATTCAATATCGGCAGGATTAATTTCTATCTCGATAGAATCATCAACCATCGGATGCACAAAAACGGATGCAAAAGAAGTCTGCCGTTTTCCCTGAGCGTTGAATGGACTAATTCTTACCAATCGATGGACGCCATTTTCTCCTTTTAAGAAACCGTAGGTATAGTCTCCGTTTATTTCAATTGATGCAGATTTAATACCTGCAACGTCTCCGTCCTGTCGATTCAATTCAGACCATTTATAATTATTTTTGTCTGCCCACATCGTGTACATTCTCAAAAGCATTTGTGCCCAATCGCAACTTTCCGTTCCGCCGGCACCTGCGTTTATTTCGAGAATGCAACTCAATTCATCTTCCGGCTGATTCAAAGTCGATTTGAATTCCAGTTCTTCTAATTCCTCGATGGCTTTTTCGAAATGTTCGTCTACTTCCTCTTCTGAAGCTTCCCCTTCTTTATAATACTCGTAAAGCACCTCAATATCCTCCACTTTGGCGTGAAGGTTATTGTATTCTGCCACCCAGTTTTTATCAATTTTTAATGATTTCAAAACGCCTTGCGCTTTGGTTGAATCATTCCAGAATTCAGGATCTAAAGAGAGTTGTTCTTTTTCTTCGATTTGCATTAACCGCTTATCAACGTCAAAGATACCTCCTTATCAAAAGCAATCGCTCCTTTAGTGTTTTCAATTGTTCTGCTGTCATGGTGCAAAGTTAAAAATTGATTGATAATATTATACGCTTGTTTAATAAAATAGAATTCTAATTAAAATACTTTTCAAAAGTAAAATTGGTATCAAACTTTCATATAAACTAAAGTAGTTCAACAATTTGTACAGAATTGTCACATGAAGGGCAATGTTTCAGAAAGTTTGTTTGTAGATTTGTTTTTAGAAAAAGCAGATATAATCCCCAAGGCTATTTAGCTGTCCTATGATAAAACTAATTTCCATTAAAAGTTTTCTGACTGCAATATTTTTATTGACAGTAATTGGAGTTACAAATTTAGCAGCTCAACAACTTGATCACCAACTTGGAGTCATTTTAATTCAATTGGATGAAAAAGCCGAAATAGCAACTGTTATTACTTCTACGCAATATTTTCAAAACAAAAAGACAGATATTAAACTCAACAAACTGGTTTCAGAACCATTCCGGATTTGGAGTTTTACCTTTAATCATAATCAAATAAATGAATTTGATTTTCTGGATTTTGTTCGAAGACATCCACTCGTTGAAAATGCTCAATTTGATTTTTGGCTTGAAGAACGAACAGCTCCCGATGACCAGTTTTACTATTTTCAATATTATTTTCATAATACCGCTCAAACAGGTGGAACTTATGGCGTCGATCTGGATGCTGAAATTGCATGGGAAACAACCACAGGTGGAGTTTCTTCAAACGGAGACACTATCGTCATTTGCGTGATTGATGAAAGTTTTGAAAGAGACCACATAGACCTTGTTGGAAATGCCTGGTTCAATAAAGATGAAATTCCTGGGGATAGTATTGATAATGACGAAAACGGTTATATTGATGATTATTTTGGCTGGAATGTCGTAGATACAACTGACGATGTTACAAATGATAACAATCCTGGAAATCACGGGACTCAAGTAGCCGGTATTGCCGGTGCTGTCGGAAATAATTCTATCGGCGTTTCCGGCCTCAATTGGAATATAAAATTGATGTATGTCACGAGAGGATATTTAACCTCACATGCAATTGCAGCTTATACCTACCCTTATAAATCACGTAAAAAATATAACAATTCCAATGGAACTGAGGGCGATTTTGTAGTGGTTACGAATACTTCATGGGGAGTGAATTATGGTGATCCAAACTCAGCGCCTTTATGGTGTGAGGTCTATGATTTGTTAGGATCAGTTGGTATTTTAAATGCTGCAGCAACCGCCAACTTAGCGATTAATGTAGATGAAGAAGGTGATTTGCCGACAACTTGTCCGAGCGATTATTTGGTAACTACTACGAAAGTAGATCACAATGATGAGTTGCCGTCAAATGCTGGTTATGGCACGTTAAGTATAGATTTAGCTGCTTTTGGGAAAAATGTTTTCACTACAAAAACCAACAATTTTTACGGTAATTTATCAGGGACCTCAGCGGCGGCACCACAAATTGCTGGTGCAATCGCCTTATTGTATTCGGCACCTTGCCCCAGTTTTATAGCATTAGCCAAGAGCCAGCCACAAGCTGCAAGTATATTGGTAAAAGATTACATCTTAAATGGCACGGAAGAAAATGCTAATCTTGAAAATATAACGGTTACCGGTGGCCGGTTAAATGTGGCGAACAGCCTCCAATTGTTAATGAATGAATGTAATTATTCGGGTTGCTATCCTCCTTATTCGATTTTTATTGAAGACGTTTCAGAGGAATCTGCTTCGATTGATTGGTTAATAGGTTTTGAAACTACATCCGTAAGTATCCGATTTCGCCCGGTCGGCGAACCGGATTGGATGGTAATAAACAATGTTTCAACTCCTTTTGGGCTTTCTGGTTTAATGCCATGTACCAATTATGAATTTCAAGTATCTTCTCAATGTGGCCCCTTATTCAGTGATTATTCTTTGAGTTATGAATTTCAAACGGCGGGCTGTTGTGATCCTCCTGCTTTATTTCATGCAACTTCTATTGAAGAAAATCAACTATCACTGGAATGGAGCGAAGTTTCTTCAGCAATTTCTTACCAAATTCGATATCGCGAAGTAAATTCTGGCGGCTGGAACCTTCTTTCTCAAAATGATCTTGAAGTAACTATTCCGGATCTCAATAGTTGTTCAATTTATGAGTTTCAGATACGAAGCAATTGCATCGGAGGACAAACGAGTGTCTATTCCCAAACGTTGATTGCCTCTACAATAGGATGTAGTAATTGTATTGAACTTCCCTATTGTCAAAATTCTGCAAATCCGCTGTCTTTTTCCTGGATTAAGCAGGTAAACCTTTCCGATATAAATTATTCTTCTGGTAATAGTAGTAGTGGTTATAGTGATAACACCGATCAATCAGCAGAATTAGTCCAGGGCCAAAGCTATGATATCAAACTTAAATCAAAAAGTGCATTGGGACCATTACCCGGGTTTTTCAAAGTTTGGATTGATTTTAATCAAAATGGGCTTTTTGAAGACCTTACTGAATTGATTCTCAAATCAGTCAATCCGGAAGAGAATCGTGAAGAAATAATTGTCATTCCCATAGATGCTACTTTGGGTTCTACCAGGATGAGGGTTTCTTTTTTAGATCAAATTTTCGACTCGTCTTGTGGAGAAAGTTTTTTTATGGGTGAAATTGAAGATTATTGTGTAAATATTGTTCCACCTTCAGGTTGTTTACCACCAATTTCTATTAATAGTACTGTAGAAAAAGATAGTGTGGAAATTAGCTGGCTAGGCAATTTATTTACAGATTCATATCTTATAAAATATAAAGAAGTTATAGATACTTCATGGAATTCCGTCTCCTGTCCAAATAGTCCCATTGTCATTAACAATCTAAATGAATGTACGGATTACGAATTTATTATTTATTCTATCTGTAGCGGAGAGCCTAGTATTCCATCCGAAAATAATTACTTTACGACAAAAGGATGCGGTTCTTGTTTGGACAATGATTATTGTTCAATTAATGAAGCAAATACTGCTTTTGAATGGATTGAAAGGGTTCAATTATCAGCGATTGACAATATCTCAGGATCCAATAATGGATTTGCTTATTTTACAGATTATTCTACAAACCTGATTAAAGGAAATATTTACCCACTGAAAATTACACCGGGATTTTCAAATAGTCAAAATCCGGAATATGAATATTATTTGGTTTGGATAGATTTTGATCACGATGGGGTTTTTAGTTCCAACGAGATTATTTACGATTCAGATTATGCCATAACTGTTAATGCTGAAGGGATCATTATGATTCCTGAAACTGCAGTGGTTGGTTCGACAAGAATGAGGGTTTTAATGAGGTATCAGGGACCACCAAGTTCACCGTGTAATTATGGATTTTATGGTGAAATAGAAGAATATTGTATCAATATTGTTGAAGACGAAAGCCCTGTTTGTAATAACCCTGAAAACATGGAAATATCTGCTTCTGATTTTTCAGCAGTCCTTAGTTGGCAAGCTATTGCAAATGCGATTTCATATACTTTTCGCTATCAAAGAGCGGATACCATAAATAACTGGAAATACATCACTAACAACAATAACAGTTTCAATTTATACCAACTGGATTCTTGTTCGGCGTATCAATTTCAAGTAAGAACGATTTGTGATTTTGGGTTAAGTGGTTTTTCCGCTTTAAATGAATTTGAAACAAATTGCGGTGTTAGCACAAATAGTAGTAGTAGTGAAAAACAGATTTTAGGATCGATCAACCTTTTTCCAAATCCGGCTCAGGATCAGTTTTTTGTTACTTATCATTTAAATGTTCAGACAGAAGTAAATCTTGAGCTTTATGATTTAACCGGAAAATTGTTAATCAATAAAAAGATTCAAACAGGTTCAGGTGAACAACAAATCGAAATGACTTTCCCGGAAGGCTGCTCTGATGGAATTTACTACCTTAAAGTAAAAAGAAACAACGAGTCACCGTCCATCCTCAAAGTGGTTAAAACAAATTAGGGTTTTAATAAACCTGGGTTAATTCAACATAAAACACCAAATCAGCACGCTCCGGAATAGTTGGAGGTTTTCCAGCTTCGCCGTAAGCTAAGGTGTAAGGAATAAAGAAAACGGCCTGACTTCCAACATTTAATAAAGGAATTCCCTCATCCCATCCTGCAATAACCTGCCCTCGCCCGATACGAACAGGTAAAGGAATTGTTTTGCTGAAAGTATCGTCAAAGGTAGTCCCATCCATTAAGAAGCCGGAATAATGAACTTTTGCAAATCCCCCATCCTTCACCTTTTCACCCGTACCTTCTTTATAAAGGATATATTTTAAGCCGGATTCAGTCGTTTGTAACTGGTCATCCAATTCTCCTTTTAAATACAAATCAATCAAAGCTTTGGTAGAGTCTGCAACAGTTTGTTCCCTTGCTTTTATCGCAGCGATCTCTGCATCGATGATCGTTTTTGGTTTAATATCCAAAAGTTTGAGATGGTAGGTAAACCTGTCATCGTTGGTAATTCCTTTCGGCAACTGATCAGCGGGAAAAGTGTCTAATTCCTGAAAAACCGTTAAACTATCCCCTATTGACATCAAAAACAAAACTTCATAATCTGGCGGAGCCGGAACAGGGACTCTATCTTTTGCAGGAAGTATTGCTGTTTGAGGTTCAATTTTATAATAAGTGGAAGATAAAAGTGTAGTGTCATTTTGAAAAACGATGGTGTGATAGGTGATCTGATCTCCAACCTGAGGCTTAGGGCCATCATTTTTTATATGGTGAATATATTTATATCCTGATTCGGTCCTGTTTTTTGAAAGTTGATCTGTTCCATTTTTACAAAAAGAAAAAAATGTAAAAGCCAGGAGAATCGAAAGTTGAAAATAATACTTCATGTTTAATGTTTTGCTAGACGTATTCTTTTTTTACTACCTGTTAATCAATCAGTTAATTGTTTTTTGTATTCAGGCAATATTTGCTTTAATTTATTAACTGTGCTTTTTAATCCGCTAAAAGAAGATCCTCCGGAAGCATTTTTATGACCACCTCCTTTAAAATGTTTTTTAGCAATTTCCTGGACAGAAACCTCTCCTTTTGAACGGAGAGATAATTTTACAATAGTTGGCTGTTCCGTAATCAAAGCAGCCAAACGCACATTTTTTAGTTTTAAAAGATAATTGACAATACCTTCTGTGTCTCCTCTTTGAATATCAAATTTGTCATAATCGTTTCTGTTTAAAGTAATAATTCCGGTATTGAATTCCTCGATTATTTCCATCCTGTTGTTCAAACAATGTCCTAAAAGACGAAGGTTTTTTTCATTCAAGCTGTTGAAAAGCGAATCCTGCAGCTTTGCGTCATCCACGCCTATATCGATCAATTTTGCAACAGTCCTGAACAATTTTGAGGAAGTACTATATTTAAAAGACCCCGTATCAGTCATTATCCCTGCCATTAAACATTCTCCAATGGAAACATCCAGATGTTTTAAATCACCCATCATTTCCATAAAATCATAGATTAATTCACTCGTTGAACTGGCGGACGGCTCGGAAATCTCGTAATCAGTTCTTAAATCAGGATACAAATGATGATCAATCATCACAAGGGTTGCCTTTTGTGCAGCACCAATAGCTTCTCCCAATTTATCAATCCTGTCCAAAGAATTGTAATCCAAACAAAAAATGATGTCTGCATTTTTAACCAATTCTTCCGGAATTTCTGGCTCAATATCGTGGATAAGAATTTTGTCTGCGTCTGGCATCCATGCAACGAAGTCAGGATATTCAGAAGGAAAAACCACGCGCACCGTATGTCCTAACTTATTGAGATACAGGTATAAACCTAATGATGATCCGATAGCATCACCATCGGGATTTCGATGTGAAGTGATTACAATATTCTTGGGTATTGCAAGTAAGGCTTTGAGTAGATTTATATTTTCCATTGAATTGTTTAAATCAAGGTGCGAAATTGCCAATTTTTGGGGAATAAACCAAAATAATTGGGAGAAGGTTTAGTATGATCAAATTTGTTTAATTACTTTTGCAGCTTGTTTTGAAAAAGGTAAACGTTTTCTTTAAAATAATAATTAAAAATCAAAATAAATGGCAGGTAACAGAACTTTCACAATGATCAAACCTGATGCAGTAAAAGCAGGTAACATTGGAAATATTTTAGCGATGATTAATAAAGCCGGGTTCCGAATCGTGGCGATGAAGTTTACAAAATTGTCAAAAGAAAAAGCAGGTGAATTTTACGGAGTACACCGCGAACGCCCATTCTTTGGAGAATTAGTTGAATTCATGACTTCAGGGCCTATCGTTGCTGCAATCCTTGAAAAAGAAAATGCAGTTGAATCTTATCGAAAATTAATCGGAGCGACCAATCCGTCAGAAGCTGCGCCAGGAACAATCAGAGCCCTTTATGCTTCAAATATCGGCGAAAACGCGGTACATGGAGCCGATTCTGATGAAAATGCTTCGATTGAAGGAAACTTTCATTTTGCAGGTACGGAAATGTTTTAGTATATTTGAACCGTAAACAAACTATAATCCCTTCTCTATGAGGGACAAGCAGGTAAGATCTTCCCGGATTTTACCTGTTTTTAGTTTCCAGAACTAGAGAAGTGCTAAAGTTACCCCATCCCCCCCTTCATTTTGCTCGGGATGACGAATTTCGTGGATGGCTTTATATTCCCGGAGTTTTAACTTTACAGCATTTCGAAGCACACCGTTTCCTTTTCCGTGGACGATTTTGAGTTGTGTGGCATTGGACATGAGCGCTTTGTCTACGAAGTTTTCCAACAATTTTAAGGCTTCTTCCCTACTCAAGCCACGAAGGTCTATTTTGGATTCAAATTCTGCGCTGGATTGGGTAACGTCTGTCGCAATGCTTTTGTTGGAACGAACATCTAGCGGTTCGTTGGCATGGAGAAGATCGCGAACATTAGCTGTCATTTTCATGAGGCCCATCAAAACGATTGCTTTTCCTTTTTCGATTGCATCCACTTTTCCGGAGGCTCCGCCAGTTCGCAACTTTACAAAATCGCCAACCTGGATTTCTTTTTCCTCTTTACCGTTTGTTGGTTGATAATAAATTTCGTCTTTAAGATTGGCTACATCTTCATTGAGTGATTGGCGTTCTGCTTTTAAATTTGCGGCTTTTTGTTTTGCTTTTTCAAGGTTTTTTTCTTCACGGATTTCGCGAACCAGTTTTTCGAGTTCTTTATTTTCTTTAACGGTTTGTTGTAAAGATTTTTCCTTTGTTTCTAATTTTAGTTTTTTTCGTTTGAACTCTAAGTCGCGATGTAAATTGTCATAATTTTTTATCAGTTTTTCGAGTTTTTTCTCCCGAACATTCATTTCTACTATTTTATCTTCCAACTCTTTTTTTTCCCGTTGCAAATCAATCAACAATTCATCAATAGCTTTTTCATTTTTTCCGGTTTTGTGTTGGGCATAGTTTAAAACCTTTTTGTCCAATCCACTTTTTTCTGCAATTTCAAAAGCATAACTACTTCCGGGGCGCCCAATCTTCATTTCAAAAGTAGGAGAAAGATTATCTTTGTCGAAAGTCATCGAACCGTTTACAATTCCTTTTGCTTTAAAAGCAAACATCTTTAAATTGGAATAATGCGTGGTGATCAGACCAAAGACCTTTTTAAAATTGAATTCTCGGAGCAGCGATTCTGCAATTGCGCCACCAATTTTAGGGTCCGTTCCTGAGCCAAATTCATCAATCAAAATCAATGTTTTTGCATCTGCCTTTTCCAAAAAGACGCGCATGTTTTGAAGTCTGGAACTATAAGTACTCAAGTCATCGTCCAAAGATTGTTGATCTCCAATATCAGCAAATATCTTTTTAAAAATACCAATTTCCGACTCAGGACTGGCAGGTACCAACATGCCGGCTTGAAGCATAACTTGCTGGAGGCCAACGGTTTTCATGGTAACTGATTTACCTCCTGCGTTGGGGCCACTTAAAACTAAAATCCGGTTGCTGCCTTCTAAAACCAAATCAAATGAAACTGTTTTTTTGCTTTGTGCTTTATTTTTCAAGAGTAATAAAGGGTGGTAGGCGTTTCGGAATCCAAAATGTGGAAACGGCTTAATTTTCGGCATTTCGGCATCCATTTGGATGGCCAATCGCGCTTTTGCCTGAACAACATCGAATTTGACAATAACATCCTGGTAATTTCGGATATCCGATGCAAAGGGTCGAATCGTAGCACTTAGTTCTTTGAGGATTCGGTAAATCTCTCGTTTTTCTTCTTGCTCTAAATCAAAGATATCGTTGTTAATTTCGATGATAGGCTCCGGTTCGATAAAAGCTGTTTTACCGGTTGCTGATTCGTCGTGAATAATTCCACGGATCTTTCTTTTGTGTTCTGCCGGTACAGTCAGCACGCGCCTTCCGTTTCTAAAACTTTCCACCGTATCACTCAGCCAGCCATTTTTTTTGTAAAGATTGATCAATAAGCGGAATTGTCTGTCCAATTCTCTATTCTTTGAATTAATCTTTTTTCGGATCAACATTAAGGCCGCAGATGCGTTTGAGAGGATGTCCCCATTTTCGTCAATTACTTTTTCAATGGCGCTGATGAGACTCTTTTCAAAATTGATATTTCGGACAATGTTATAAAGAGCAGGATATTTAGGCAGCCTGTCTTTGTTAAAAAAGCGCAGCACTCCCCTTGCGATCAACAAAATCACATTAATACGTTGAAGGCTTTCAATCGACAACACATAATCCTCGATTTCCAACATTTTAAGGTCATCGCTGATTTCGTTATAACTACTCATAGGAAAATGATCATTTTCCGAAAAGGTTAGTTTGTACTCATTAACTTCTTGTAAAAGCAGGGTTATTTTTTCAACATCTGTATGTAATTTCAGATAGGAAATAGCTTGTATTCCTAAACTCCCAAGGCACTCCTTTTCAAGCAAATCAATAACTTTGTCAAATTCTAATTTCTCAAATAAATCTTTCGGTTCTAACTGCATCTTTAGGTTGGTAAAGTCAATAATCCAATTGGTCGCAATTTGCATAAAATCAATAAAAGAAACAATTCGATTGAAAAACAGTTCCAATCAATGTCGTTTTTAAATTTCAGGAAACTGAAAAATATAAAAAGTGATTACCTTAGCCTCAAATTAAAAATCCGTATCAATTGCCTGGAAATTCATTTGGACATACTTTTAGAATAACAACTTTTGGTGAATCTCACGGAGCAGCTCTCGGTGTAATAATCGACGGTTGCCCTTCAGGAACTCCGATTGATGAGTCCTTTATCCAATCTGAAATGGATCGTCGACGCCCTGGACAATCGAGTATTGTTACACAACGAAAAGAGGGGGATCAAGTCAGGATTCTTTCAGGGATTTTTGATGGCAAAACCACTGGCATGCCGATATGTATGGTCATCTTTAACGAGGATGCAAAATCAAAAGATTACAGTCATATTGCTGATAAATTCCGCCCTTCTCATGCAGATTTTACTTATCAGGCAAAATATGGTCACCGTGATTATCGCGGCGGCGGTCGTTCTTCTGCTCGCGAGACTGCTGCAAGAGTAGCTGCCGGAGCTGTTGCCAAATTAATTTTAAAAAAAGAAAACATTGCCATTCAGGCTTATGTGAGCCAGGTAGGGACGATCAAAGCCGATCCTGATTATAAAAAATTGGATCTGAAAAAAACCGAACATAATGAAGTCCGCTGCCCCGATGAAAAAATTGCGGAATTAATGATTCAACATATCAAAGCAATCAAAAAATCCGGCGATACAATTGGAGGAGTTGTCAGCTGTGTGGTTCAAAATTGCCCAGTAGGATTGGGAGAACCCGTTTTTGATAAATTGCACGCTGACCTCGCAAAAGCCATTTTAAGTATCAACGCTTGTAAAGGATTTGAGTATGGAAGTGGTTTCGAGGGAGTCGAAATGCGTGGATCTCAACATAATGATGTTTTTTATGAGGAGTCTGGAAAAGTTAAAACCAAAACAAACTTTTCAGGCGGAATTCAAGGTGGAATTTCAAATGGAATGAACATTTATTTCAAAGCTGCTTTCAAGCCGGTTGCTACTATTGTTGCCGCTCAAAAATCAGTGGATGAAAAAGGAGAACAAGTTGAAGTAACGGGAAAAGGCCGCCACGATCCATGTGTTGTTCCGCGAGCAGTTCCCATTGTTGAGGCTATGACAGCATTAGTTTTGGTTGATCATTTGTTAAGGCAAAAAATGACGAAAAGTTGAGAAAGATATAAGTTGTAAAAAAACTTCTATTTTCAAATTCCATTTATTTAAATTGCAGGCAAAATTCAAACTATGAAGAATTTTCGATACCTTTTATACCCTACCCTTTTGCTGTTTTTTGCAAGCCCGTTTTTTCCTTCCTGTAAAAGTGCTAAATCTGCTCAAACCGCAATTTCCGGTACGTATCGCGCGGCTTTTTATAATGTTGAAAATTTATTTGACACCATTGATATTCCTAATAAATTTGACGATGAGTTTTCTCCAAATGGAAATAAAAAATGGAATACAGAACGATATTATGACAAGCTTAACAAACTGAGCAAAGTGGTTGATGGTATGAATTACCCTAGCATTTTAGGATTGTGTGAAATAGAAAATGAAGCTGTTTTAAAAGATTTTGTCAGTGAAACTTCTTTAAAAGGTTATAATTATCAAATCGTTCATTTTGAATCTCCTGATGAGCGAGGGATTGACAATGCACTGATTTATAATCAAACACAATTTGAGGTTATCACCTCAAAGAATATTAGCATCGATTTTCCAAAAGATATTGCTGAGAATGATTTGACCCGAGATATTCTTTATGTAAAAGGAAAGCTTGCTGGAAATGTAATTATTCACGTTTTTGTAAATCATTGGCCTTCGCGAAGAGGCGGTGTAAAAGAAAGTGAACCAAAACGAACTTATGTTGCATCCGTTCTTCGAAAAGCGGTTGATGAAATATTTGGAGAATCACCAAAAGCCAATATCCTGATCCTAGGAGATTTGAACGATGAACCGAATAAGACCAGCGTGATGGAAACCCTCGGAGCTAAAACATCTTTGATCAAAATCGAAGAAAAATCATTGTATAATTGCATGGCCGAACTTAGTAAAAATGGAAAAGGAACCTACCAATATAAAGGGGATTGGAATATGATAGATAATATCATTGTTTCTTCTTCATTGATGAACTCAGCATCTAAAATTCAGGTAACAAACGCCACTGTTTTTCAAGCAGATTGGATGATGTATAATGATCCTAAATACGGGAAAGTACCAAGCAAATCATATGGCGGTCCCAATTATTATGGTGGGTACAGCGACCATTTACCTGTTTTTGTTGATATTTTAGTAAAATAAAAATAAACTAAACTCTGCCAAATGACCCTAACTTTCAGACTTTGTGACAACAATGATCTAATGGAATTGATCAGCATTTCCAGAAGTACCTATTACAATTCTTTTGCAGCTGATAATTCTCCAGAGAATATGACTTTATACCTTGATGCAGCATTTAATAAAAGTAATCTGACTGAAGAGTTGAAAAATAAAAAATCCAACTTTTACTTTGTTTATTTAATGGATGTTGTGGTCGGTTATTTTAAAATAAATTGGGGAAATGCTCAAACTCAAATAAATGACAAGGATACTATTGAAATTGAAAGAATTTATGTTTTGAAAGAGTTTCAAAGAAAGCATCTGGGTCAAAAAATGTTAGCAAAAATCATTGAAATAGCTAAAAGTAAAAAAGCAAAATATATCTGGCTGGGCGTTTGGGAAAAAAACATCAAAGCAATCCGGTTTTACGAAAAGAATGGCTTTAAAAAATATGGGGAACATGACTTTTTACTGGGAAAGGAAAAACAAAACGATCATTTGATGAAACTTAAATTGTAAACCAATCTATTTCATGGAATTAATCATTCGTTTGTTTTTTTTGTTTTTTCTTCTTGCTCCTTAAGCTCGAAATAAAATCATTGAGACTATCGAATTCGCGCTGAACGCTAAAACCTAAACCGGTTTTGTTACGTCTTCCTTCAAGCGTCTCATCAGAAAGCTGATAAAAGTTAACTTTGAACCGTCTGTTTTTTGTAAGATAATATTCCAGTACAATATCTCCGGTAAAATAAGAGGAACTCTGATCAACATAACTACCGCCTAAATTAACAGAAAAGCGATCGTTGAACAGATCAAATCGCTGGCGCAGTTCAAATTGATTGCCCGTTACCGTCAATCGACCGCCGGAAGGGGTCAGTACTTGATCAGCTTCGTAAACGCTCCAGTTTACCACAAAATCAACTCCTGAAATAAAATCTACATCGGTAAATACTTCAGACAACAATTCGGTGAGGTACATCGACAATTGGTTGGACAATAGCTCACTCAGGGTATTTGTGGCAATCATTCCCTGGCCACCTTGTGAGCCCCCGGAGTCATCTGGTAAAAAGCCACCAACTACCAATAAGCCAAAAACTTGTCGATTCAACTCGTTTTGATCCTGACGGATTGTTCTTAATTTACTTTCAGCATAGTTTTTTAGTTCGCCTGTAAGGCTGGGGAATTCAATATCGAATTCAATTTCAGGTTGCATCAATTTCCCCTTTAAAGCCATGGTCAAATCAATCTCTGTTGGAGATCGGGCTTCTCCTTTTATATTGTCGTCTTGTAAATACTCTATTATAAAATTATATACCGGTTTTCTGAGCCTCGCATATTGAGCTTCGATATCAATATCCGCACCGAAAGGGTCTCCATTCCATGTTATAGAACCTCCTTTTTTTACCTTGAACGGTTTGTTGATCAGATTTAAAAGAGTAAATAAATAATCACCTTTTTCAATTTCATAGGTTCCATAAATATTGAAATCTCCTGATCGTGTTACTTTTATCTGGAGGTCTCCTGATCCATTACCTCTAATTATATCGCCGGCTTTTTCATCAATCAGAAGAAGGACATGAGCGTCAGGTGTAATCGTCAAATTCATATCGACATTTACCCCTCGCAGATCAACCTGATTGCTTTCTTCTACTTCGATTTTCGCTTCTTTATTGATAAAACTGATAAAGCTTACTTCAGAAGCGCTTTGTGCAGAAACAAGTGGAATTTCCAGCTTAGTCCCTATTCCGGTGGTAGCATTTATGGTAATGTCTGTTTGTTGAAATGGTCCTTTGAATTGAACGTCTCCTCTTCCTTTTGCAAAGCCATAATATATATTATTATCTTTTTTCTTTGTGTCCAGGAATAAAAATTCATCAGAGTCCACACTAACATCCAAAGCAAAATTTTTGAGGTGATCATGTGTAATACCACCATAAACTAAGGCTTCATTACCGAGCGCGTCATAAAGTTTATTTCCGGTAGCATCGATAATGGAATTATTAATTTTCACGACACTAAAAGGGGCAGAATACCTGGTTTGAAGATAATCGATAGTAACCTCCATTCCGCTAACATAAGCATTTCCGTTAATATTTGGTTTTTTAAAAGCACCATCAAATCTCACGTCTGCGTTAACAGATCCTGTAGTTTCTGTTATCCCATTCAAAATGAAATATTCCAAAATGGATAATGGATATTCCTTCAAAGTAACATCCTGTACAAAGTCGTTTGTATAAACTATATCTTCCGCTCGTTTTATTGGTGCTACATGACCACTTGCCTTCAAAAGTCGGGAACCATTTGTAATTGAAAGATACGTTTCGATATTATCATTAAGACTGGGAATTGAAACGTCCAATCTCAGTTCTCCAAAATTGTCTCCATTAACAAACAAAGTATCAGCCATTGCTGTGGCATAAATATTTTCCAGTTTATAGATATTACCTGCTTCTAGCAAAACATAAAATTTGCCTCCAAAATCTAGCCTGTCATAATTCCAGGCTTCATCAATGAGTGATAAATCAAAGTTCTCAAGCGACATTGTTAATCCTGTGCCGTGTATACTTTCAATAACGATTCGTTTTTCAAAATTCTGCATATCAAAATTTTGGGTTTCAACAAATCCTTTACCGAAACGGATAAAATTGTTTTCGGCAATATCCCATTGATCTTTAAAAATAAATAAGTTAGATGGTAAGAATTGAACCTGAAAGTAATCCTCAACCAGAAAAAACTTCCCGCGCAAGTTTAAATCATCAAAAATACTGGCAAAATTAGAGGAGTTTAATCGAAAGTTTATCGTATCTTTTTCCAAACTACCTCTAAAAACAATTGGTTCGAAATGTTGCTTTTCGTTAATACTGGTATGGAAAACATCCAAACTGAAATTGCTAACATCCTTCTCTCCATTGACTTTAAAAGAAATATCATTGAAGCTAATGTTCTTAAATTTTAAACTTGGAACATTCAATTTGAATTGTAGCGAATCGTTTGTATTATCAACATGTCCGGTAGCGGTTACATAATATAAAGTGTCTAATCCCGGATCAAGGAGATAGGTGAAATTTTTACTATTTGAAATTTCTAATGAAAAATCAAAATTACTTTCTTTAACCGCCTTTTCCCGATTATGAATATTAAAACGTTCAGAATATCCAGGAAAATTTCGATCGATATAATGAGTAATCACCGCGGGTACTTCCTGAATATCAAAAATCCCGTCAAGATGTAATTTTAAGATATCTGAATCAATAGTCAGTTCTCTCTGGTTTTGGTAATAAAGATTTGACTTTAATACAAGCGTGTCAAACTCAAAATTTTCTGCTTCGTCTCTAATCGCTTTAAAGTTTGAAACAGTACCGACCCCTTCAATGGTTGACAAATTCCTTCCCTCCAGATTTAGGTCAATATCTCCTGCTAAGACAATATTTTGCTTAGAAAGATTTATCGCTTTCAAATCCATTTTGTTAACATTTGCCTTAAAATCAAACTTGGGGATACTATCCACGAAGTCGATAAAACCTCTAAAAACAAAGTCAATATTGTCATCCTTAATGGTCAAGTTGCCATCAAACAGGTTTTTTTTCAGTTCTCCATCAAGTACAATATTTTCGTAAGAATAACCTTTGTAAGTAAAATTTGCAATTCTAGCTCCTAGCTTGGCTTCTACCGTTTCCAAAGTGAGCCCAATTCCATCTTTAACTTCGGACACGAAAGTGATTTTTCCAAAATCATCATTTCCTGTCCACTTTTTTAAATCAAAATCTAATAAAGACAGCTTACCAGAATAATCTGCCTGAGCTGCTCCTTTTCGGTAATTCAAATTCATATCCATCACAGCTTTACCAACGGCTGTGTTGAGTTCTCCATTTGTAACAAAATCATTGAAGAACCCGTCAAATCTTCCTGTAAAACTGAAAAGCCCAAGTTTGTTGTAATTTTTTGGTGGATCAAAGCCTGGGACCAACATCCTCAATGTGGTCATGTTTGTTGCAAAACGATCAATCTGAAGGTTAAGCAGTTCCTCATTCCGAACAGCAAGGTCACGTGAACTAAAGTCTCCTTTAAAAGAAACGCCCTTTCCAAGTTTAATTTCCAGGTTTTTTCCTCTGAGTTTATTTATAGTACCACTAACATCTCCGTTAATCTGAATAATTTCATCACGATTGTTGACAAAAAATTTATTGTTTTCCAAACCAGGAGCAAATACCATGATATCCTTTACGGCTACTTGAGAATGGTTAAACTTGGCTGTTATTCTGACTTTATTTTCAAAGTCTTTAAAGTCTTCAAAAGATTTATACTTTAAAATGATGGAGTTGCCCAAGTCACTGAAAGGCGTTTGTAATTGTAATCCATTTAATTCAATAACTTGATTGGAGACACTGGCATCTTCGGAAGACAGATTATTTAAAACAAATCCACTTTCATCTCTAAAAGATAATTTTTTTAATTGAAAGCCGAAAACGTCATCTTTGAATTGCAGGCTATCCACATTCAAATTGATGTCAAAAACATTCAGGTGACGATAATTTAATATATCGTCAGGCGTCAGCTTTACGGGTTCTTTTCTGAGGTTATGCAATTCAAAAGTAGCGTTCACCAATTGGATTTGATCGATCAAACCAATAAAGGGATAGGAAGTTGAATCAATTTCGGCAACTGCTTCCGGATTATCGCCATTTTGGATAGTAATTATTGCTTCTTCCAGAGATGCAGGAAGGTATTCGTTTTTATCATCAATTCGAATATTCGGTTGATCCAGTTTAAGGCTTTTAATATGAATGCGATTCTCGGGAAGATTTAGGTTCTCAAATTGAATTTCACCTTCGGCTAAATCAACTGAAATTAGTTCACCTTTGGCGATATCGTCTTTGAAAAATTTTATGTTCTTTAAATAAATACCATCAATATCCACCAAAAATGGTTTTTTGTTAGGATCAATTTGTGAGGTGTCTCCTTTCAAATAA
This sequence comes from Saprospiraceae bacterium, assembly GCA_965220465.1. Taxonomy (GTDB): domain Bacteria; phylum Bacteroidota; class Bacteroidia; order Chitinophagales; family Saprospiraceae; genus JAHDHW01. The sequence goes on from CBDCPZ010000023.1 coordinate 287,094, forward strand.
TTAAGAATAAATTGTGCATTAGTAAATTGTTGGGCAGAATCCCTGAATAAGTTTATTTGTGCATCTTCAAGGTATAAATTGTCAATCTTGAGTTTTCCTCTGATTAAGGTAATTAGGTTAGTGTTAAAATTTGCTTTTAGACTTCCTGAGTATAATAGTGTATCTCCGCTTTGGTCTTTAATGACAAATTTTTCCAGAATCAATTTATCAAAGAAATCAAAATCAATACGATTTATTGCGACGGTGGTTTTGAGTTCTTTTGAGAGGTAGTTGGTGACTTTGTTTACGAGAAAATTTTGTACGCCTTCATTTTGAAGAAGTATCCAGGAAAGGATAAAGAAAACCACAAAAAAATAAAGCAATCCTCTAAACACTTTAAGCACGCGCTTCACCATGCGTCGTCGCCTTAAGTTCGTCAGAAAAACCTCTATATCATTTTGCGTTTTACTCATAAATTCTTTTCGACTCTCCTTTCAAATATTTTATTTCATCTTTTAAATAATAGAACTCTAAATTTAGGAAAATTCATCTCACCTAATTTATCTTTAACGATTTTTTAAACAAGCGATTTATTCTCCATTCACTATAAAATTTAATGCTCTTTTTTCGGACCAATAGAAACCATTTTCGTCAGAAGAAACAAAACCAACATGGCCGCCCCGGCTAGGTACTTCCAGATGGAATAAAGGGTTTCGTTTTGCTTCTTCAAAAGGATAACATTCTTTACTCAAAAAAGAATCATCAGAAGCGTTAATGATAAGAAACGGGATCTTTATATTGTTTAAAAAAGGTTTACTACTTGCACGAGTCCAATAATCTAAAGCATTTTTAAAACTAAAAACCGGAGCAGTAAATGCATTGTCAAAATCTTCAAATGTTCTGGAACGATAAACTTGCCTTAAATCAATGTTTTTTATTGCTAAATGCTCTTTCGCTTTTACTTTCGCTTTTAACGATTCCATAAATTTTCTCATATAAACCGTGTTGTTCCATTTTGCCAATTTTCTGCTGGCGGTAATTAAATCACAAGGAACAGAAAATGCGACTGCTTTTTTAATTTTGTCAGAAAGATTTTCATTTTCCTCACCAAGATATTTTAAGATAACATTCGCGCCCAAGCTGAAGCCCAAAAGCACAATTTCGCTGTAAAAGCCTTCTTTTAAAATGCTTTGCAAAATAAATCGCAAGTCATTTGTTTCACCTGTGTGATAAGACCGAAATTTTCGGTTGGGTTCTCCGCTGCAACCTCGAAAATTTATACCCATGCCATCCCATCCGTTTAAATTAAAGAGTCGAATCGGGGCTTTTATATAAGGTCTGTGCGCACTTCCTTCAAGTCCGTGTAATGCGATAAGTAATTTATTTGAACCTTTTTTGGACCAATCCAAATCAATAAAATCTCCATCCACTAATTCTAATCTTTGCCTTTGATATTTTACGCCATTTACTTTTCTGAGTAAAGCTGGAAATATAGTTTGCAAATGATTATTTCTAATATAAAATGGAGGTTGAAAACTTGAGTTTGTATAAACAGGCATATTTTTCCAATTCAATTTTTTTAGCTTGCAAAAGGGAAAACAAATGGTTTTAGAACATCATAATCTATTGATTATCACAACATAACTAAATTCACTTATTTTTATTAATTAACCAGGGCTTTGTTTTTTATTTTCCTAAAAGTTTAGGACAAGGAAATGAAGTAATTGTATCCTTTTCTTTGTTCCATCGATCAACTTCCAACAATTCTAATCCCGCAAGTTCGGGCTTTTCAATGCAAAGACAAAGTTCTTTTCCAACTTGAAGAAGCCTTTTTCTGCTTTTATAGGCTGCAACTTTTAACTCAAAAAACACCCAATTGTCCAGAATTATTCTCTGCATTTTAGTGCTTGGAGTGACATGCACAAACTTTTCTTTTACACTAGTTGGAACACAATCCGTTTGTTTTTCTTGATAGTAAAAAATGCCTTCAGGACTAACCCCAGAATACATTTTAAAGGATAATTGTTCATCCCACGCTCCAAAAAAATTAAAAAGGGGCATTACGCCGAAAAGTATGAGAATGATTGAAAACATGAGGTTTGTCCGAAAAATTTCAAACAGGCTATTAATAATAGACTCTTGGTTTTTATAAAAAAGTAAATAAAGTAAAACAATCATACAAATATTCCAGGGCCAGACCACGTGATTCCAATTATAACCTATTGGGCTTAAAATAATCAAGATAATTATATGCAACGAAATTCCTAAAAGCACCGCAATTGGTCGAGTTCGACTAAAAAATAAACCCAAGCCGATCAATGTTTCTAGAATTGCAGTAAAATATGCCAAATTGGAATTGTTGAGCGCAAAAGCCTCTAAACCAATAGGTTCCATAAGCCATGGAAAAGTGTCTTCAACAAAATAAATATTCAATTTATGAATTCCGCTCCACCAATAAACGCAAATGATGATAAGCTGTAAGATTTTGATTGTGAACTTTTCATTGAGGTTTTTTGAACTAAATAGTACAAAAAGCATGATAGTTAATTCATAAAACCAAACCTGGAGCCGATTGATATCGTTTAGAATAAAAAGGATGGCTAGCAATACAAACAATGCAGCAATGTAGCGATTAGCTTTGCCAATGATGAATGCAACCAAACATGTGAGGAGAGCTAAAAAGATGGGCAATCCTGCAGAATCAACAAACGTTAATGGAAAGTTTTCAAAGGTTGAAATTTTAGGATAAAAGCGTTCATTATCAAGCCAAAGTTGATGACAAATCAACAATTGTAAAAAAAGACACAAACTTATAACAGCAATTAATTTGTCTTTTAAGGCCCATTGATTTTTTAAAATCAACAAAGAATTATGGCTTTTGGAGCGTTACGGGGCGAATTTGCAAATCACCTTTTGCAAATTTGAATTTCCTTTGGAGGCTCTTGGCGATTAGAACGGCTTCTCCCCTTTTGTCAAAAAGAAAATCAATAAAAATAATATAATCCGATTGATCTTCCGTAAAACAACTGGTTGACATGCAATTTGCATTAAGGCCTCTTTGATTCAGTTTTTTGATACTTTTCTTTGCCATTTCAATCGAAGAATACACTCCTTCCTGAATGAGAAACTTAGTGCCGGTATAATTGAAAAACCGTTCACATTCATAAGCTACGATTTCGCCATCAAGTGTTGTGATGAGGATTTCGACATTTGAGAATTCACCGGCTAAATTTTCAGCATTGCTTCCTTTTTCTGTAAAAACTTCATCAATTGGTTCCTCTTCTGCAACAAGAATATAAGGTTGAGCTTTGCTATTTCCAGATTCAACAAATGGAGTATCAACAACAAAATCACTTGTTTCGGGTGAGGTAGTTTTCGCTTTTTCTGCTAGCTCTTTTTCATATTTTATTTCATCAACATAGGCAATGTCCGCATCTTGTGCTTCTTTATAAAAAATACCAGAAATAATAAAGATAGCAATCAAACTTAGAAGGATTTGATTCCAGTAAACCCGCTGATATCTCAACAAAGAAGCTTTTGATCTTTGGCTTGTCAACTTAGAGGAGAGATTATTCCACCAAAGTTTGAATTGTTCTCTTATACTTCGCTGAACCGCAATATCGCTGTTTGTAAAACTCATTGTACTTCTTTTTTTACCAAACACATCTTGTCGTGATGGAGTGATAAGCACATGAGTTTCAAGATAATCATCAACGACAACCAAACCAAAGCCATTGATAACGCACTGATCTTTTAGCTCTTTTAAATTAGAGTCTGTTGGTTCTTCAAATACATCCTCAGCGATCGCAATCCATTGTTCATCAGCGTGATATCTTTTAAACTGCTCAACCGCATAAATGTATCGATATCTTTTAAGCCATTGAAATAAGTATTGATAAGCAAGGAAAGTTATTCCAAATATTCCCACCAGCAAACTGATGCTTCCCAGCCATCCGATTTGTTTTACTGTAAAATGATCATAATAAAACCCATAACTAAGCACTAAACTGGAAAGTAAAAAGGAAATTGCCAGGCTGTCCCACAAAAGGACTCTAGATTGGATTTTGAATAACACCTCGTTTTTGGTTTCTCGTGAAGTGGCTTCAAAAGTTGCCAAAAAAGTTAATCCATCTTCCTGAAGGAAAGAAAGTGAGCCATCGACAATAATTCCATCACTTGTTTCTTGATCGAAAGTTGAGGTGGTCTTTCCAACGCGCGGCCTAAACTTGTAATAAGCTTTGAAAAAACTGAGTGCGGCTTTCTTGATAGTATTCTCTGAGAGGTGCTCCAAAGTGATTAATTAATTTTTAAAACTCCTATAAAGATAAGTATTTAGGAATTAAAGTGGAAGTATTTCAAATTGCTTCCACTTGTTGCCATAGTTTAATTGTTTGTTTCGCTTCTTTCGCATCATGTACTCTTAAAATTTTTGAACCTTGTTGAAGTGCAATCATGTGTAAAGCGGTTGTTCCATTCAATGCATCTTTCGGGTTGACATTCAATACTTTGCAAATCATTGATTTTCTGGAAATTCCAGCTAATATCGGCAAATCCAGAATTTTAAACGCATGCAGGTTTTTTAATAATTCAAAATTATGCTCTACTGTTTTTCCAAATCCAAACCCCGGATCAACGACAATATCTTTTACGCCAACGCTCCTTAAGTCATCCACTTTTGATATCATAAAATCAACGACTTCTTCAACTACATTGTTGTAATTCGGTTGCTTTTGCATGTTTGCCGGCTTTCCCTGCATATGCATCAAAATATAAGGAACTCCTAATTCACCAACTGTTGAAAACAACTTGTCATCAAATTGTCCGGCGGAAATATCATTGACAATCGAAGCACCAAATTCAATGGCTGCAATAGCGACTTTTGATCGGAATGTATCAATTGAAAGAATTGTTTCATGAAATTCCTTTTGAATTGATTTTATAACGGGAACCACTCTTTTAATTTCTTCCTCTGCATCCACTTCAAGCGCACCTGGCCTCGTGGAAACGCCACCAATGTCAAGCACATCGGCACCTTCATTGATCATTTTTTCAGCCTGATTCAGTATTTTTTTATCAGAATTAAGTTTTCCGCCATCGTAAAAAGAATCAGGCGTGATATTCAAAATTCCCATCACTATCGGAGTAGATAAATCTAATAATCTACCATTGCAATTGATCGTAGTTTGTGGTTCAAGCATTTTAAACTGCTAAATTATCTTACATTTTGTAAAAATGGCGATTTATCCAAAAATAGAACAAATGGATTAAAAAGTTGAAACAATGTTACAAGAAGAGAGGTTAAACTAAAAAAGTCGTATTGCATTGAAAGCGATACGACTTTATCATCACAGAAAACTAACTATCACCTATAAGAAATTTAAAATGTACCTGATGAAAAATGGTACTAAAAAGTAAACAACATAACAAACAAAACTATAATTTGAACGCCTTGGGCGATTGGTTTGCTGCTTAAATTGAAGGCTCATTTGACGTATGTTAGACAGTTTAGGTTGTTTCTTTCATCGAATGAATTGGACGATATGAATATTAAATAAAACAACTTTTTCGATCTACAAATTTTTATCACGTATCTTAGAGGTAATGGGGTTTGACGTAATAGAATAAAAGAAATTATCAATACTAAAAACGTTATTTCTTAAAAAAATAACCAAAAAAAATTATGGATAATAATCCAGGTGGCGGTTTAGGATTTGGAAAGATTTTGATTTATACAGTAATCATTAGCGTGCTGGGCGTATTGGGTTTCAATTACTACAAAAATAATGTGGCCGATTATACTTTTATTCCAAAAGAGATGCAGATTACATATATGCCTGCTGATTTCAAATTTGATATGGAGGATGAAAATGTGATTGCCATTTTAAACAACCCAAACCGGTATCATCGAGAGTTTGATGAATTAGTTTATAAATACAATATGTCTCTCCTTTCGCATATTGCGAACCGCATGGATCTACCGGATTCTATAAAGGTTTTGCTGGAACCAGAATACCAAAAACATCACAACTATTTGGGGCAACTATATTACAATGATTTTATAAAAATTCGAGATACTTCCGCCAATACTTATGATGCCTGGTATGCCAACGAAGCCACTGGCGCAGTCGAAACGATGAACGAAGTCGCTTCGAAATACACCTGTTTTTTAGTGAATCATGTGATTACTACGCTTTTGAAAGTAGAAGGAGGAGTGCTTGGTGCAAAAGGAAAAAAGATCGATACACCTTGTGGGATTGCGATGACTGAAGGGCTTAAACCATTTATCAATCGGTTAAAAGAAAGAGCTGCTATTGATGACTTCAGTCGATCAAAAGGAATGCTTGAAGAAAAGGTCGAAAAAGTCATCGCTGAGCTGGCTACAATGGAAGTTCGAGATAAAAAAGGACTAAGCAAACAACTTCAAACAAAGATTTGGGGCTTTGAAGTTTCTTCAACTGATATTGAAGTTTCTGCGATTAGCATTATTAAAGTAGGTTTTAAAATTGACCAGTATTTTGATCTTCAGTTAAATGCTAAAAATAAAATTGTTACAGTTACATTGCCAGAGCCAGGAATTTTGTCTCACGAGGTTTATCCACGGGTTGACAAATTAGATATTGGCTGGATGAGAGAGGTTGAAAAAGGAGATTTTAATACAAATTTTAATATCCTCCGTAGAGAATTTCGGCGCGATGCCCTGGAAAGTGACGTAATGGATAAATCAAAAAGCCAGGCAATTGAAATAATGAATATGATTTTCAATCCAATATTGGGTTCGTTTGATCAAAAATACCGGCTGGTTGTTAAATTTAAAAACATAAACCAGAATGACGGTGCTTTGGATTTAACAAAAGATTCTGAATTGAAAAATGCTTCCGACAAAAACAAAGAAAACAACGTACCTTTCTAAAGAAGTTTTGAAATGAATTTGGACAAAGACTACTGGAATCAGCGTTATTTAGAAAAAAACACTCCGTGGGATGCCGGTGAACCTACCACACCAATTAAAAATTTTGTTGATTCTTTGAATGATCGATCGATCAAAATATTGATCCCTGGCGCCGGAAATGGTCATGAAGCCCGATATCTTTTTGAAAAAGGTTTTTCAAATGTTTGGGTTTGCGATTGGGCACCAGAAGCACTTTCCAGATTTTCAGACTCAATCCCTCATTTTCCAAAATCGCAAATAAATGGCGATTATTTTGAAATTTCCCAACAATTTGATCTCATCATTGAGCAAACTTTCTTTTGTGCACTTCCACCCGGTTTACGAGAAAATTATGTGGTGAAAACGGCAAAATTATTGCAAGATGAGGGTAGATTGGTTGGCTTATTGTTTGCTAATCTATTTCCCTTTGAAGGTCCTCCCTTTGGTGGATCAAAAGCGGAATACCTTCAATTATTCTCCCCAAAATTTGAAATTAAAACATTAGAAATCTGCTACAACTCAATCCCTCCACGTAAAGATCAGGAGTTGTTTATCAATTTTGTAAAACGAAGTTAATTTTCAAAACCTCCCCTTTTAGCATTTTAGCGTAATCCCGAATCAACTCAGAACATATGAAAATATCAATTTCTGCATTTTTAATACTATTGTTTTATTCTTCTGTTGCACAGACTGGCGATGGATTTTCAGACACAAAAAACGCTTCCAGATCGCTTCAGATTGCACAGCAATTTATAAACGGGGAGGAGTTTGAAAAAGCGTACCATCAACTAAATCATACTGTAAGAATAAAAGATAATTTTGCTGTGGCTTACCGTGAATTAGGTAAAGTATGCCTTGAATTAAAAAAATATGAAGAATCATACAAAGCATTGGAAAAGTCATTTGAATTGGACAATAAACTCTCAAGAGCTGCTTTTTTCGAGTGTGGGGAAGCTTATTTTAATATTTCAAACATTGAAAAGGCAAACTATTATTATACCCAATATGAGGCTTTAAAAGGAACCAATTATGTCAATAAAGGAAAAGAATCCGGGTTGGAACTTACCTTTGACATGTTGCTGGAAGAGCGAAAAAGAAATTGTAATTACATCACCAATCTTGATAAAGCGCATACAGACATTAAGCCTGTCAATTTAGGGAATTCAATCAATTCTGACCATGACGAATATCTTCCAACGACTACCAGCGATGGAGAACAAATCGTCTTTACCCGTCAAAAAAGCAAAGATAACGAAGATGTTATGATCAGCCATTTCATGAAAGGAGAATGGTCAAAAAGCAGATCATTTGGCAATGAAATCAACACGAAAAAAAATGAAGGAATGGCCAAATTCGAAACCCATGGCAAAGCTTTTTATTTCGCTGGTTGTATGCGCAATGATACTAAAGGAGGTTGCGACATCTATAAAGCGGAATTGTCAGCTGGTGAAGTCACTAAAGTATCCCGGGTTGAGGGAAATTTGAACTCAGAATATTGGGATTCTCAACCATCGATTACTTGCGATGGACGATTTATGTTCTTCAGCAGTTCCAGAATTGGAAGTATCGGAGGAGCTGATATTTGGATGAGCAGCATGCAAAATACTGGTGAGTGGAGCTTCCCGGAAAATTTGGGCAGCAGTATTAATACTGAAGGTGATGAAGAAGCTCCTTTTATTTCCAGTGATGGAATGACACTTTATTTCACCAGTAATGGCCATGAAGGCCAAGGTGAAGGTGATATTTTTATTTCACGAAAAATCAATGGAAAATGGATGACTCCGATAAATTTGGATTATCCGATTAATTCTCCGGCAAAGGAATTGGGATTTTATGTTCAAGGTGATGGGAAAACTGCTTTTTTCGCTTCTGCTAAAATAGGTGGTGAAGGAGGACTAGATATTTATACCATAGAATTGCCAGAACAATTTAGACCCAATCCGATGGTACACCTGGAGGGATTTGTTAAAAATTCAATAACTGAGGAGTCAGTTGCTGCTAAAGTAATTATCAGAAGAGAAAATGAACAATGGATTGCAAATGCTGACAAAAACGGATGGTTCTTTATTTGTTTGCCGGGCAACAAAGGTTATTCTTTTCAAGTGAATAAAGAAGGGTACAAATATTATGTTGAAGCAGCTTTTTTAGAAGCTCAAGAAAATGTATTCCCTTTCAATCAGCAAATATTTCTTGAACCAATTTTGGCTCCTCAACCTGAGTTGGTTTCAAAAGGAATACCTGTTTCGGAAAAAAGAATACAAATATTTTTCGATTTTGATTCTTATTCTGTTAATAGGAACGCAAAAGCTGAGCTTGATAAATTATCGCAGTTTTTACTCGAAGATGAAGACTGGAAGGTAGAAGTTGTTGGTTATGCTGATAGTAAAGGGGATGTTGAATATAACAAGATACTTTCTAAAAAAAGAGCTGATGCGATTGTCGATTTTTTAAAAAAGGATGGAATTAAAATAGAAAAAGTAGTGCGAAATGAAGGCAAAGGATCGGTTTCTGAAGATGATAAAACGGATACTGAATATCGAAGAGTAGATGTTGTCCTTAAAAAAAGCTAAAAAAATCAAACTTTGTATGTATTTGAAAGCCCCTATTGGTTAATCTTTTAGCTTTTTAATTTTCTTTCCGCAGTAAAATAAGTATTAAAATTTCACGAAATGGTTTCAAATAGGAATGAATATTTTATATTTACGTTTCTAAAACCAATAAAATAAAATTGCAAAACGGAAATTCAAGTGGACAATACTACAAAGGCTTTTCAGAAAATTAAGAAAACAAAATTAAATAAAAAAAGAGTGTTCCTATCCCTGATGGGAGTAGCATCTTGTTTTTTTCTGGGTTCATTTTTCATGAACATCAATAAATCAGCTTATGTGGGCGATGCTATTGAAAATGAAGAACTTGGCGCTTTTGAATTAAAATATCCTACCATTAAATATGGTTTTGTACTGGATACTTTCCATGTAACGAGAGCTGAAATTCAGGCAAATCAATTTCTTTCCGACCTCCTCATGCAATACAAAGTAGATTATGTGGACATTGATCAGTTAGTACGAAATACTAACGAACAATTTGATGTACGGAATTTTAGAGTTGGAAAGCCTTATATGGTTCTTAGTGTTGACACAACCAATTCAGCAGATTATTTTATTTATGAACCTAGCGTTTATAGTTATTTGATTTATGATTTGAAAAATCATACGCTTCAAAAAGTAGACAGGGAAATTGCGACAACCATAGAATCTGCTGCAGGAATTATTGAAAGTTCTTTATGGCAAACCATGATTGATAACGATCTGAGTTTCGAGTTGACAGCTAAAATGGAAGATGCTTTAGCCTGGTCAATCGATTTTCATCATATTCAAAAAGAAGATCGTTTTAAACTAATTTATGAGCGCCATTACATTGAAGGAGAACCAGTTGGAGTGGGCGAAATAAAAGGAGCCTATTTCAAAAATTTTGATAATGAATATTATGCTTTTTATTTTGAAAATGATGTTCATTCAGGATTTTATGATTTGGAAGCTCGTCCAATGGAAAAAGCATTTTTAAAATCTCCGGTTAAATATTCTCGCATTTCAAGCCGCTACAACCTTAGAAGATTCCATCCGGTGTTGAGAAGAACCAAGGCTCATCTTGGAACTGATTATGCAGCTCCATATGGAACACCAATTTATGCTGTGGCTGATGGCGTAGTAACAAAAGCCAGCAGAACTAGCGGAAATGGCAATTATGTAAAAATTAAGCATGATGGAGTTTATCAGACCCAATATTTGCATATGAGTAAATTCGCCGCAGGTATAAAACCTGGCGTTCATGTTAAGCAGGGGGAAACAATCGGATATGTTGGATCAACTGGATTAGCAACCGGACCCCATGTTTGTTTTCGCTTTTGGAAAAACGGTAAGCAAGTCAATCACCTTCGAGAAAACCTTCCTCCTCCGGAACCAATGGCAGCGGAGGACATCCCTCGGTTTAATATATTGAAAGATACTTTGAAAAAGCAGTTGGATGTGGTTCAGTTTAATATTAAGAAGGAGAAAATTGCAACGGGTCATGCAGAAGTTAAGCAAGACTCAACAGTGAGCAGTAACCCATAATTATTATGCTTTTTGGAGGGTGAACCCAAATGTCGATCCTAAGCCAATTGAACTTCTTACATTGATCGTTTGATCGTGCGCTTCAATGATATGTTTAACAATTGAAAGGCCAAGACCCGATCCACCCTGGATCCGGGAGCGACTTTTATCCACTCTGTAAAATCGGTCAAAGAGGTGCCTTAGGTGGTCTTCGCCAATACCAACTCCATTGTCAGTGACTTCAATAAGTACATAGCTTTCCATATCGTAAAAGCCAACTTTAGTTGACCCTTTTACTTTTCCGTACTTTATAGAATTTGTAATAAGGTTGACGAGAACCGTTCGAATATTTTCCCGATCAGCAGCAACAAAAACAGCGTGATCTGTACCATCTTTTATTGAGAGCTTTATCTTTTTTTCTTTGGCAAGAAATTCCAGGTCTTCAAAAACATCGAGGGTTAATTTTCGGATGTCAAATTTTTGAATATCAAGAACCGAGACTCCAGACTCAAGGCGGGAAATAGATTCCAAATCCTCTACAATTGTCAGCAATCTTGCAACATTATTTGCAGCTTTTCTTAAATAATCTTCATTGATTTCTTTATCAAATAAGCCGCCGTCTAACAAGGTATGGATATATCCCTGGATACTAAAAATGGGTGTTTTTAATTCATGTGAGATATTACCTAAAAAATCTCTCCGGTACTCCTCTAACATTTTTAACGATTCAATTTCCTTTTGCTGAGAGTCAGACCATTGTGCAACTTCCTGTTCAACTTCTTCGAGAATATCTTTGTCCAAATCAATAGTTCTCAGCCCCTTTTTAGTTCTCAGTTTAAATTTGTGAATATTCTTATAGATCAATTTAATTTTACGGTAAATGAATTGCTTTAAAATAATAATAATTAAAAAATATGAAAGGAAAAACGTAGCCACACCATAAATGAGTGCTATTGTCCAATCAGAGTTTATAAAACGGAAAAAAATTCCGATTGATAGAACTATAAAAGAAAAAGAACCTAAAACAAAAGCGGAATAAGTTGCAATTTGTTTAGGTGTAATATTTTTTATCATTAAAACTCAAATTTGTATCCAATGCCTTTTACCGTTTTGATGTAGTCCTCCCCTATTTTTTCCCGAACTTTTCGAACATGAACATCAATCGTGCGGTTTCCTACAATAACTTCAGAGCCCCAAATTTTTGTAAATATTTCTTCACGTGTAAAAACCCGTCCGGGTTTTGAAGCGAGTAGATACAACAATTCAAATTCTTTTTTCGCAAGATTTAATGCTTTTTCATGAATAATTACACTAACTTTTTCTTTATCAATTGAAAATTCTCCAGGTTCTCCGAATTCAATAACATCACTTTTTTGTATATCTGTATCTGAAGCAGATCGCCTCAGCAATGCTTTAATTCTACTGACTAAAACCCTTGGTCGAATTGGCTTGTTGATAAAATCGTCACCGCCAGTATCTAATGCAGCGATTTGGGTAAAATCTTCATTTCTGGCTGATAAAAAAGCTATTATTATTTTATCATTTTTCTTTTGGGATCTTAACCTTCTGCAAAATTCAACGCCATCCATTTCAGGCATCATGATGTCAAGTAATATTAAGTCAGGCGGAGATTTTTCAACTGCTTCAAGGCCATGAATTCCATTGTCGGCTACTTTTACTTTAAAGCCTTCTTTTTTCAAGTTGTAGCTAATGAATTCAAGAATGTCAGGCTCATCATCAATTACTAAAATATTATAATTGCCAAAATCCATAAAAGTAAATTTTCTGTTTCATAAAATTAGATGCATAATCCTCGCAATATCACTTTTTTAGATTAACTGAATGTTAACTTTTTGTAACAAAAAAATTCAAGGATTTGCTGACAACTGCTTAATCTCTCTGTTTTATGGAAAAAATATTAATATTTGGCATTAATATTTAAAATCCTGAAATTTCTTATTTGAGGTTTAGGTAAAAAACATTTTTTATTGATATATTTGTCATGCCTTTTAATTATTCTCTCATAAGTCAAAGTAAAGTCTTCTCTCCTAAGACGGCTTTACTTTTTTTATTTTAATTCGGCTTCTCTTTTGTCAATTTCTTCCATCACTTTTTCATAGACGTGCCCCATGTAATCAGGATGATGTTTTAAATAATCCATTTCAATTAAAAAACTATCTTTAGAGATCGAGTGAATTTCATATATCTGATTATAATATAGTTGGCTCAAACTATCTTTCATTTCGTCCGAATAACCAAGCAATGAAGCTTCAACCAAATGCACATCAATAAGTATATCAACCATTTTTTCCAGTGGAATTACCGGACCCTCAGTTTTTCTACAACCCGTTAAAACAAACAGGAAACAAGGAAATATAATCAAGCTTTTTTTCATGAAAAATACTGTTTTGGAAAATAAAATTCCGTTTGGATCGCCTTAGTTTCATTAAACTCACTCCATGAATTTATGTCCGCTTCGATTTTTACAATTCCACAAGTGGGAACATTGGGTATATAATCTTCCGTAAACCGGTTTACAATACTGGTAAATGTAGGGTTATGGCCAAAAACCATCAAGGTATTGACTCCTTTATCAACTTTTTGCACGGTCCGAATTACATCTTCGGGATAAGATTCGTAAATGATATTTTTTACATCGATTTTCTCATGTGGGATACCCATTGCATCCGCAAAATACTTTGCAGTGGTCAAAGCTCTGTTTGCGGGGCTGGAAATTATTAAATCCGCCTGGACGTTTTTGTTTTTCAACAATTTTGCCATGAATGGCGCATCGCGAAGCCCTCTTGGGTTAAGAGGTCTTTGAATATCACTTAGGAAAGAATCTTCCCAACTTGATTTAGCGTGACGGACAAAATATACTTTTTTCATGATTCAAATTTTGGCTTCAATTTACAATTAAAAGCCTTTTGATGAAAAAAATACTTGAAATTGTTAATCAATATTATTGAAATCCATTAAGATTCATTTCAGTTTGAAAACCAATCCTTTAAAAGTTTACGGATATTTAATAAAACTGTTTACTTAGAATGCCGAAAACTTCTGCTTTAGTTTGAAAAATGATTTAGCTTTATGACACGTTTATTTTTGAATGAATTGATAAATAATTTAAACTCCTTTCCTATTTGCTTAATTTCCGTCAAATTTCATTATTTTTAATGTATAATTGTTGCAATTGTAAATTGATTATGAAAGTTGAACTTTGGATGGTTGGAAAAACCAATTTTGATTATTTGAAAGAAGGAATTGAATTGTATGAAAAACGGCTAAAACATTATCTTTCATTTGAATTAAATATCATCCCGGATTTAAAAAATTCCAAAAATCTTAGTGCTGAACTAATTAAACAAAAAGAAGGCGCTATTATTCTCCAAAAAATTCAAAAGGATGATTTTCTAATTCTTTTAGATGAAAAGGGGAAAGAATTAAACTCCGTTGGGTTTGCCCAATTCATCGAAAAACAATTTCTATCCTCCAAAAAAAGAATTATTTTTCAAATTGGCGGTGCTTTTGGATTTTCAACGGAAGTCTATGATCGGTCAAATGCTAAAATGGCTTTATCAAAAATGACTTTTTCACATCAAATGGTGCGATTGTTTTTTGTAGAGCAACTATACAGAGCCATGACTATAATCAAAGGAGAACCCTATCATAACCAATAATTTTGAACAGACATTTATTTTTTACATTCTTAAAATAGATCATGCCAGCAGAAATTTCATTGACACTCATCATAGTTATATTGACAGGGATTGTTTCATATCAAGCGTTTGGCAATGCAGCAATGAGAGAAAAATTGCTTTTGCATCCAAGATCCATCAGAAAACATAATGAAAAATATCGATTTCTCACCCATGGCTTTGTTCATGGAGACTGGGGGCATTTATTGATAAACATGTACGTTCTTTATGTTTTTGGTGAAAAAGTTGAACAAGAATTTAATTATATATTTTCGCCTGCATTGGGCAAAATTTTGTTCCTTGGATTGTACCTTGGTGGGATTATCCTTTCATCCTTGCCGTCTTATTATAAACATAAACATAATCCATATTACGGAGCATTGGGAGCCTCCGGAGGCACCTCTGCCATTGTATTTGCTTATATCATTTTTGGACCTTGGGACTGGTTTTTATTTCCGCCCTTGCCGGCGATTTTACTGGGAATAGGTTATTTATGGTATTCTTCATATATGGGTAAAAAAGGGCAGGACAATATCGGGCACGATGCGCATTTTTGGGGGGCTGTTTTTGGGTTTGTTTTTACAATGAGCATGTTTACTATTTTTCAACCGGTCATGGTCGATGTCTTTATCCAACAATTACTTGCAGGTCCCAAGCCACAACCATTTTTCTAATTTAAATACCTTAGTTTCACAATATTTTTAAAGTAAATAATGAACGGGATTCTAAAGTAAATATGCCATGACCGTTATTTATATTATTATGAACCACAACGGGTTCGACGAAAGGATTGCCATTTGAATTATTAAAAATATTGTATGATTTTTCAAAGAAATAGCGGTCCTCCGAAATCGAAATTAAGCTAATATCAAACTCAACACTTTCCGCGTTATCGGGATAATCATCATAAGTGTAAAAATTCAAAGTCACTTCTCTTCCATCAAATGTTGCATCAGAAAAAACCAGAAATTGATCTCCCTCTTCAACAATTGGATTAAAAGAAGACAAAAATACGTTTTGGACATAGGCAAAACCGCCTGAAATTACTCTCCCAACAGCACTTATTGAGTAATAATTTGCAATTCCGGAAGGATCTGAAAATTTAATAGTCACTTCATTTACCCGTTCACCATCTGGTGTTACAGCACCTTCACGTTCAAAAGAAGCTTCGCTAATTAAAACTGGCTGAGGCATAAATTGTGTTGCGGAAACCTCAACAAAATTTGGAGCACTAACCTTCAAAACATACTCTGCATCACTATTTCCTATTGGACTAACATCGGTTTTTCCGTACAAACCATTGGTATTATAATCAAAATTAAAAAGCAACTGACCATTTTTGAAAAGTTCGACGGTTGCATTTTCCACAATCACAGGTTGATCAGGTTCCAGCACTCCAACGCTATTTGAAACATAAATTGCGAGTGTTGTGTCAATATCTGAAAAGTTGGCTGACACAGCCAAAGCAGGAGTATGCTCAGGAATATCTAATTCGACAACCTGCTCAAAAAAATTGTCGCCGCAACTCAATATGTTTAACAAAAAGAAACAAAATAAGCAATGAATTATTTTCATGTTTAAAGGCTATCTTTTTTTAGAATATTGTTAAAATTTAAATCGATAGGTTATTGAAGGAATAATTGGAAATAAGCTCACCTGTTTAAATACACGATTTCCCTCAAAATCTCTCCCTGAATAAATAAAATACGGGTTTTTGCGATTATAGACATTATAGGCTCCGATGATCCACCATCTTTCAAATCTTCCTCTTTTTTTATAAAATTCAACATTTAAATCAAGCCGATGATACGGATTTATTCTAAATGCATTTTTTGAACCAATCGTTTCAATTTCTCTGGTTTGGACAAATCCATTTTCATAGTCAATACCAACAGGATTATTGTAACGATACAAAGGAAGTGTAATCGAATTGCCCGTTCCAAAAACCCAGGCCCCTGTGATCGAAATCCGATCAGTTATCTGATGAGATACTACCAGGGAAACATCGTTGCGGCGATCATATTTAAAAGGAAACTGTTCTCCGCTGTTTATTTCATCAAATTGACGAAAATTCCAACTCAAAGTATATCCAATCCACCCTGTTGTCTTTCCTTTCTTTTTCTGAAAAAATAACTCAACACCATAAGCGGTTCCGTCACCCTGAGTTACTTTATCCTGCCAATCATTTTCTAACCCAATAAAATCAACCCCTTCTTTGTATGAAATGACATTTTTCATCTCTTTATAATATCCTTCCAGCGAAAACTCATAATCCTTCCAAAGTGTTTTTGCTACACCCAAAGCAGCTTGCCACGAAGTTTGAGGTTTAATTCTTTTTGTACTCGGAACCCACAAATCGGTCGGCAAACTCAATGACTCGTTGGTCAATAAATTAATATATTGAGCCATCGTACTAAAAGATCCTTTGATGGCCAGTTGATTGCTCAAAAGATACCTTAACCCGATCCGCGGCTGGATAGAGTAATAAAATTCAGTGTCATTTCCTCTAACCTTAAAAGCCGAAGCATGAATTCCCAGATTTGCTTTTAAGGCTCCAAATTGCATATCATCTTCCAGATATAAAGCGTATTCTAATGATTTTGCTTGCTGAGATCCCAAGACGGTATCAAATTCCAAATCATCTACAGCCAGCTCAAATTGAAACGCGCCCGGATCATAAGTATGATGCGTTACACTGGTTCCAAATCGCACATAATGATTTGGTGCAGGAATGTAATCGAAATCGATTTTTGCAGTGTAATCTGTTATTCCTGAAAAGTATTTTGCACCGAAAGAACTGAAATTATTATCATACTGATCTTCTGTCGAAGTAACCAGGTCGAATTTGTATTTACTGTAAGTGAGTGTCGTATTGGCGAATAATTTATTGTTGATCATATAATTCCAACGCAACGCAGCAGTGAGATTCCCCCAATCCGTTCTGTTTTCTAATTTAAAAAAGTCACCATCATTATATTTTTCCACGGAGTTGACACCAAAGACATCTTCTCCCAAATATGCACTAGCATAAAGCCGGTGTTTTTCGTTGAATTTATGATTGATTTTAGCATTTAGGTCGTAGAAATATAACTTGATATCAAATTCTTGAAAATCAGTCTGTTGCCCCCTTATTATTGGTCTACCTATAAAATCAATGTAAGTTCTTCGCCCCGAAACAATAAAGGAAGTTTTGTTTTTTACAATTGGTGCTTCAATGGTCAGTTTTGAGGCGACCAGGCCAAAGGAGCCTTCCATGTGGAATTTTTGATTGTTGCCTTCTTTCATATTTATTTCCAGCACAGATGACAATCTTCCTCCATATCTCGCAGGGAATCCGCCTTTTGTGAGCGTTACATTGTTAATCGCATCAGCATTGAAAACGGAAAAGAATCCAAGTAAATGGGAAACGTTATAAACCGGAACTCCATCGAGAAGGATTAAATTTTGATCGGGACTGCCGCCTCTGACATATAAACCACTTTGGCCTTCGCCCCCTGATTGCACTCCTGGAAGCAATTGTAATACTTTCAAAACATCAACTTCTCCCATTAAAGCAGGAACCTTTTTTATCTGTTCAACGGGAACAGTGACGACGCTCATTTGGGTTTCTTCTTCAATTTTGTTCTGTTTTTCTGCAACCACTTCAACGGTCTCCAACTCAATATCAGAGGCCATTTTGATATTTAAAGAGAGATCTTTTTCAAGTTTTAATTTATGACTTTGGGTTTGATAGCCAATAAAGGAAAAGGAAAGGCTAATCGAATCGGCAGGGAGTGTTAAGCTATAAAATCCGTAGGTATTTGTAACGGCACCTTTTCCGCTCAAATAATCAAATACGTTTGCAGCGATTAGCTTTTCACCGGATAATCCATCTTCAATGTATCCGCTGATTGTGTATTTTTCAATGGTTTGTGAAAAGCCCTGGAAAGCAAATAGGCAAAAAAGTAGTGTCAAAGTTTTTGTATTCATTGTGGGTGTTTAGGTATTAATTCATTTCTAAACGCAAGTCGATCACTTCTATTTTTGGACTTGGTAATTTTAAATGTTTTTGCCAACAGAAGACATATTTTCAAAAATTTGTTAACCTATTAAAAAAAGTAACGAGATAATTAAATCCGGTTACTTTTTTATGAATTGTTGTTTTTTAAAACAAGCGATTTTAAATGATATCCTAACAAGTGTTAATCTTCATCTGCTTCCAAAAAAGGATAGCGATAATCGGTTGCCGGTACAAAATTTTCTTTAATAGTTCGTGGTGAAATCCATCTCAGCAAATTCAAGATTGAACCGGCTTTATCGTTAGTTCCCGAACCTCTTGCACCACCAAACGGTTGCTGGCCAACTACTGCACCCGTAGGTTTATCGTTGATGTAAAAGTTTCCGGCAGTATTGCGTAACTTGTAAGTGGTGTGGCTAATTACTTCTCGTTCCTTTGCGAAAATTGCACCTGTCAATGCATACGGAGAAGTATTGTCGACGATGTTCAAAGTTTCTTCATATTTATCATCTTCATAAATATAAATCGTCAATACCGGTCCGAAAATCTCTTCTTCCATGGTTAAAAAATGTGGGTCGGTAGTGACAATTACGGTAGGTTGGATAAAATAGCCAACCTTTTTATCATATTCACCGCCAAGAAAAACCTCAGCTACTGGTGATTTTTTTGCTTCAGCGATATAACCCGAAATTTTATCAAATGCTCGTTCGTCAATAACAGCATTGATAAAATTGGTAAAATCCTCTGGAGAACCCATTTTCATGGAATTCAGATCATTTGCCAAATAGGATTTAACATCAGCCCACAAGCTTGTAGGAATATAAGCTCTGGAAGCAGCGGAACATTTTTGGCCTTGAAATTCAAAAGCGCCTCGTGAAAGTGCCGTGGCAACAACCTTAGCATCTGAGGAAGGATGAGCTACCACAAAATCTTTACCTCCGGTCTCCCCTACTATTCTTGGGTAACTTTTATATTTTGAAATATTATTGCCGATTGTTTGCCATAAAATTTGAAAAACTTTTGTGCTTCCCGTGAAATGCAAACCAGCAAAATCTCTATGATTCAATATCACATCTCCCATAACTGGGCCGTCAGCGTAAACTAAATTGATTACACCTTTTGGTAATCCAGCCTCTTCAAATATTTTCATAATTAAAGAAGCAGAGTAGATTTGAGTCTCAGCAGGTTTCCATACAACAACATTTCCAAGCATTGCCGGTGCAGAAGGAAGATTACCTGCAATCGAAGTAAAATTGAAAGGCGTCAAAGCAAACACAAATCCTTCTAATGGCCTGTGTTCCAATCGGTTCCAGGTACCAGCTGAACTTTCTGGCTGCTCAGAATATATTTGAGTCATGAACTGAACGTTGTACCTCAAAAAGTCACAAAATTCAGCAACTGCGTCAATCTCTGCCTGAAATACATTTTTTGATTGACCAAGCATGGTTGCTGCATTCATTTTGGCTCTGTAAGGTCCAGCAAGTAAATCAGCGGCTTTTAGAAAAATGGCAGCTCGATCTTGCCAAGCCATTTTTTCCCAACTGTCCTTAGCTGCTAAAGCAGCCTTTATTGCCATTTCAACGTGAGAACTGCTTCCTTTTGAATAATGACCCAAGCAATGACTTGTTTCGTGAGGCGGATGGATTTCAACTTTATTTTCAGTGGTTATTTTTTCACCACCGATATACATCGGAATGTCTAATTCTTGCGCTTTTAATTCAGCGATAGCAGCTTGTACTTCTGCCCTTTCAACCGAACCTGCACCGTAGTTCATTATAGGTTCGTTGAATGCTATTGGAACTTCAAATATTGCGTTTGACATAGTAATTATAGTCTTTAATAATGGTTTACAAAATTTGCTGCAAATGTACCATTTTAAAAGAGATATAAAAAACGAAAGTCAGTGTTTTGAATAGGAAATTTACATGGAAGACAAAACTTATGAAATTTGAATCTCTTCCGGCAAAAATGGTGAAGCATCGCCCTTTCCTTTTATTATTTCACGGACAATGGTTGAACTGATATGCGAAAATTTTGGATGGCTGATTAGAAAAACGGTTTCCAGGCCATTGCCAACAATATTGTTTAATTGCGAAATCGTCTTTTCATAATCAAAATCAGAAGCATTCCTTAAACCTCTGATCATATATTTAGCTCCAATTTCAATGCAATAATGAGCGGTCAATCCTTCATAAGAATCAACTTTGACGGTTGGTTCGTTTTTAAAAACCAGCTTCAACCATTCCATTCTTTGCTCGAAAGGGAAAAGATATTTCTTTTGAGTATTAACTCCAATCGCCACAATAATCTGGTCGAAAAGGGGAACTGCACGTTTTACAATATCAACATGGCCGGCTGTAATTGGATCGAATGACCCTGGAAAAATAGCAATTTTCATCTTTTTGTAAAAGTTAGGTTTTAGTGTTTAAAAAGCCTTTCCAAACGATTCTTTTTAGACCTCAATGCAAAATATGGAAAAAAGTCAAGTTGCCAATGCTTTAACCTTGTTTTGATAAAGCGTATAATTTTCCTCGTCGAAACATACAAATTGAATTTCTTTGATTTGATTATGCTGCTTTATGAATTGCAGGACTGTTGAAATCGCAATATCTGCCGCTCTGGCTTTTGGAAAATGATAAACGCCGGTACTGATATTTGGAAAAGCAATCGATTCCAGATTATGTTCAATGGCCAGTTTCAAACTGTTTAAATAACAATTTTTTAGTTCGTTTTCCTTTCTTTCAAGATCATGACCACTCCAAACCGGTCCAACGGTGTGAATCACAAATTTCGCAGGGAGGTTCCCAGCCGTTGTAATCACTGCTTCACCGGTTGGGCAGCCACCCTGAGCTGCTCTTATTTTTTTGCAGGCTTCCAGGATCGACGGGCCGCCAGCTATGTGAATTGCTCCGTCCACACCTCCTCCACCCATTAACGATGAATTGGCAGCATTGACAATCGCATCAACATTGACTTTTGTGATATCCCCTTTTATGATTATTAATCTTTCCATTTTGACATTCAATTTGACTTTGAAATGTAATAATAATAAAAATAGCCACGTCAGCCATTGCGAACGCAGCTATCAATCGGATGAGATCTGTAATCTTTTGTGAGTGGTTTGGAGTTGTTATTATTCAATCAATTTAAAAGAATCTAAAAACTTGTCGATGAAAGGATTTAGCCCTTTTTCTTTATAAGTTACCGTTTGAACGGAATAATATCTTCGCCCAACCAGATAGGATTTTGTTTTGATGGTGGCTTCCCCATCTTGGTAATTTACTCGCCACAAAATGCCCGGAAATTTTCCCAATGAAATTTCGGAAGAATAAAAAAGCTCTCCTTTGACACTTTTTACGGCACTCTCCACTGTTACTTCTAAAAACTCTTTGACCAACTCAGTCGAATCGGAATGAATCGAACCTTCAGGATAATCACAATAGCTAATCATATAAACCAGATTATCTGCTTTGTCATCTTCTGACTGGTAAAGAAAAGTATGGTATTCTGTTGCGCCGATTGGGGTTTCGACTGAATTGAATTTTTCGATAAATTCTCCAGGGGCAAGAACCGTAAATTTCCCCTTTTCAGAAGTAAAGGGATGCCATTTTGTTTGCAGAAAACTGAACAAAATTATAAAGGGAAATGAAAAGTAAAGTTTGTTCATATTGTTTAAAAAGCTAATCGAAATAGCCGGAGGTTTTTAATTGATTGAATATTCATGCAATTTTCATTTTAAAACGACATCAGATTCGAATTAATTCTTAGCAGATTTCAGGAATTAGACGAATCTCTTGCGAAGGTGTTACAGAATGACATTTAAATAAGACAAATGGTTGCATGCCCTATTTAAGTTTATAACTTGTCAGCGAAAAAAAAATTCTTTTTTAGAAGTTTGAGTGATGGAATTTATTGAAAAAATGATTGATTCAGCAGACTTAATGTTATCATTGTATTTCCGATTGAAATGTTTGAAAAAAGGAAATTTAGCGATTTTTAGAAGCTATGTTTATTCACCCTGGAATGAAAACCAAACTTTATTACTTAATATTTTTATTACTCATTTTTAGTTGTGAAAATGAACCCGAAAATTCTGATTCAGCATCTGCAACTAATGAATCTGAAATATTGCCTCCTTTAGAAGAAGAGTATGATCTCGCGTTATATAAATGGGGTTTTATTAATAACAAAGGTCATCAAATTATCGATAATATTTTTGATGAAGCAGAAGCGTTTTCTGAAGGCAAAGCTTCCGTCAGAATCAAAGGAAAATGGGGGGTGATTGATGAAAAAGGTGAATTTATTCTCCGTCCAACTTATAAACATATCTGGTCTTTTCAGGAAGGTCTGGCGAGGGTTCAGGACTTTGAATATAATTATGGATTTATCGATAGTTCTGGAAAACCTGTGATTCCGTTGAGCTATGAAGAGGCTTTTGATTTTCAGGAAGGTTTCGCTTTAGTTAAAACAAAGGAAGGATTTGGCTTTATTGATCGAATAGGTGATTGGGTCGTTCCACCTTCTTTTGACAATGCAAGAAGTTTTAAAAATGGATTTGCAGTAGTATCGAGCCGAGGAAATCATGGAGTGATTGATACAAAAGGAAATTTCATTGTTGATACGATTTATAATAAAATATACGATTTATCCGATAATACTTTCAGGTTTAAAAAAGGTAAAAAATTCGGCTATCTCAACGAAAAGGGAAGAGTAATCATTCAGCCCGAATTTTCAAAAGCAAAGGATTTTCATAATGGGCTTGCAGTTGTGAAGAAGAAAAAATATTATGGCTTAATCAATAAAAAAGCAAAACAAAAAATAGAACCGGAGTACGAAGAGCTAGATTATGCCGGCGAAGGACGTTGGAGGTATTATGACGATGATGGATATGGATTGATTGACCAATCGGGGGAAGAAATTACGGATGCTGAATATGGAATTTTATACGATTTTTCGGAAGGGCTGGCAGCTTTCGAAAGAAACGACCGTTGGGGCTTTATTGATACAAATGGCAAAGAAGTAATTGGCGCCAGATTTTTCATTGCCTGGAAATTTAAAGAGGGATACGCCAGGGTGATTACGGATCGTTCAATGACTTTCATTAATAAAAAAGGTTTTGTGATATTTCCTGATAGATTAGGATTTATAGATGCGCGGGATTTTTCAGAAGGCATTGCAAAAGTTAAAATCAATTAAAAAGTTTTAAGTTTTACCAATACATTTTAAACACGAATATTTCTGCTTTAAAAAATTAAAATTATTCATAAAATTCTGATAATGTTGAATTTAAGAGTTGTAGTTGCATTGATACTTTTAACCATTTTTACCTTTTCATTAAAAGCTCAACAAGCAAATGAGTTTCCGGAAATGGATTTGCAAAAGAGCGAAGTTGAAGCTCATCTCCGGTTTATCGCGTCTGATGAATTGCAAGGCAGAAGAACTTCATCACCTGGATGTGAAATTGCTGCGCGTTATATTGCAGAACAATTCAGAGCATATGGTCTAAACCAAGTTGAGGGAGCCGATGAATATTTTCAAACCGTTCCTTTTAAAAATTTTATACCAGCAAAAGAAGGTGAATTAGTTTGGGGTGAATCTGCTTTTCTAACTGGAAAAAACTTGCTCCTTTTGTCAGGAGGTGAAATCGATACTTCAGCGCAGGCTGTCTTTGCTAATTATGGCTGGATCGATGAAGAAAATGGTGTCAATGATTATAAAAAATTGGAGGTAAAAGGCAAAATCGTAATTGTCATTTCCGGAAGGCCTGATGCGCAAGATCCTTTTTCAACTTTTAAAGCCATGTCGGTCAAAAGGCAATTTGCTGCAGAGCGCGGCGCGATTGCATTAATCGAATTATATCGGCTTACTTTTCCGTGGAATTATTTTTATAATTATTTCAGTAAGGAAAGGATGGAGATTGATGGTGACGAGGAAGATTCAGAAGCCATGAATCTCGTTTATGGTTGGATCAAAGAAGAAAACGGAGCGGCCACAAGTGTTTTGTCAAATGGTGAAAAAACTTCAATGAAAATAAAAAGCACAGGAGCCATTTCAATCTCCAAGCCTTCAAAAAATGTAATTGGCGTGATTGAAGGAACAGATCCTGTTTTAAAAAATGAATACTTGTTAATTTCAGCACACTACGATCACGTCGGTGTCGGAAAGCAAGGCTCATCATTTTTTACAGCAGAAGATAGTATTTTTAATGGAGCGAGAGACAATGGAATTGGAACAGTAGCTTTACTTTCAGCAGCTAAATCATTGGCTCAATCACCTCCAAAAAGAAGTGTGATTTTTATCGCTTTTACTGCTGAGGAAATGGGGCTTTTGGGTTCAAGTTATTATACTGAACATCCTTTGGTTCCTTTAAAAAAGACCATTTTTAATCTTAATTCCGACGGTGCAGGTTATGACGACATTGAAGCGATTTCTATTGTTGGATACGATAGAGTTGGTGTGGTGGATGAGTTTGAAAAAGCGGCAAAGGCATATGATTTGAGAATTATTGCAGATCCGGCTCCTGAGCAAAATCTATTTGACAGATCGGATAATGTCAATTTTGCTGCTAAAGGAATTCCAGCTCCAAGTGTTAGCCCTGGAACGACTGGTTTTACGGAAGAAATTGCAAAATATTATCACCAGGCAATCGATAATCCAGAAACAGTTGATTATGATTACCTACTAAAATTTTGCAAAACATTTTCCTACATCGCAAGATTGATTGCTGACAAAGACGAAGCACCTCAATGGGCGCCAGGTGATAAATATGAAGAGGCAGGAAAAAAACTCTATGAAAATTAAAATGCACGAACCCCAAACCAAAAATCCACAAACGAAAACCTTGAAAGCTTTAATCCTGGTTGATTTACAGAATGATTTCATGCCCTGGGGAAGTGTACCGATTGAAGGTTCTGACGAGGTAATTCCATTGGCTAATCGTTTAATGGATCAATTTGAATTGATTGTGGCAAGCCAGGACTGGCACCCTGCGAATCATAAATGTTTTGCTGCAAATCATCCATGGCGGATGCCCGGACAGGTGATTGAAATTAATGGCAATGCTCAGTTACTTTGGACCATGCATTGTGTTCAGGAGAGCTTTGGAGCGGAGTTAGGAATTGAACTTGATATCGATAAGATTTCCAAAATATTCAAAAAAGGGACGAATATCGAGATGGACAGTTACAGTGCTTTTTTTGAAAATGATCCTAAAAAATCCAACGGCCTCGATGAATATTTAAAACAAGAAAAGGTGGATGAAATTTTTATAATCGGGTTGATGACTGATTTTGGTGTAAAACAGACCGCGGAAGATGCTGTAAAACTTGGATTTAAAACGAATGTAATCATCGATGGCTGCCGCTGGTATGACTACTCAAAAGAAAATATTGAAAAATCGATCAGCGAAATGAAAAATGAGGGTGTAAAAATTATTCACTCAAGTCATCTTAAATAATTCCTTTCAATCCCACACAAAAAGCCACGATCCATCTGCTTGTTTTTTCCAAACGGTGTGAAAAATTCCTTCGTCTGTGATGGTTTGACCGGAAGTATCTTTTGCTTCAAATGTATATTTCCCAAAGGTGTAAGCTAAATCACCAGATTTGGAAACGTCAATAAAATCGGGCTCCCAATCCAATTTCACATCTTGAAGTGTTTGTTTTTCAAAATACTGTTTAATCGCAGCTTTTCCTTTTATAATCTTATTATTTCGATTGAGAACGGCTTCTTCATCTGCGTAAGTTAAAAATGCTTTTTGGAGCCCTTCTTTTTTTACCAAAGCTGCAAAAGCTTTTTCCGTTTCAAGGATTTCTTTTTTATAAACTCCTTTTGAATCTGATTGATTTTCCATTTGGCAGGCTGAAATTAAAATACAAATCGAGATTGTTAAAATTAAGTAATTTCTATTCATTGCTCCATTTTTAAAAATCATTTGAAAACAAATCATTCCAAAAAACAAAAAAGCTGCAACTTATTAGTTACAGCTTTTCAATTATTCGATTTAAGTTCTAATATTATCTACAAAACGCCTTGTGCTATCAAGGCATCCGCCACTTTGACAAATCCTGCAATATTAGCTCCTTTTACATAATCAACATAACCGTCATCGGTTTTTCCATAAGCTAAACATTGTTTATGAATATTTTTCATGATTTGTTGCAAACGCTTGTCAACTTCTTCACGAGTCCAGGATATCCTTAAACTATTTTGGGACATTTCCAACCCTGAAGTAGCAACACCACCGGCATTGGAAGCTTTACCAGGAGCATATAAAATTTGTGCATCCTGAAAAACTTTAATCCCTTCGTTGGTGGTCGGCATATTTGCTCCTTCAGCAACCAATTGACAACCATTTTTGACTAAGATTTTGGCATCATCAGCAGTTATTTCATTTTGTGTGGCAGAAGGAAAAGCTGCATCACATTTAATTCCCCAAGGTTTTTCTCCTTCGAGGTAGATTAAATTGTATTTATCGGCATATTCTTTAATTCGGCTCTTGAGGACATTTTTTAGTTCTTCAATAAATGCTAATTTTTCTCTTGTAATTCCTTCTTTATCGTATACGGTTCCTGAAGAATCAGAAACAGAATGCACCGAGCCACCTAAATCCAATATTTTTTCAATAGTATATTGAGCTACATTTCCTGATCCTGAAACAAGGCATTTTTTACCTTTTAAAGTATCCTTTTTTTCAAGCAACATTTGATTTGCAAAATAAACACATCCGTAGCCAGTTGCTTCAGGACGAATTAAACTCCCTCCAAATTGCATACCTTTTCCGGTAAATGTTCCCGAGTGTTTATGACTTAGTTTTTTATACATTCCGAACATATAACCGACCTCTGTTCCTCCAACGCCTATATCACCGGCGGGAACATCACTATCAGGGCCAATGTGTCGGAAAAGTTCTAACATAAATGCCTGACAAAACCGCATAATTTCATTATCCGATTTTCCTTTAGGATCAAAATTTGAACCGCCTTTACCGCCGCCCATTGGCAATGTGGTTAAGCTGTTTTTAAAAGTTTGTTCAAATCCCAGAAATTTTAAAATACTGAGGTTTACACTTGGGTGAAATCGAAGCCCTCCTTTATACGGACCAATGGCATTGTTGAACTGAACACGATAACCTTTGTTAACCTGGATTTGATTATTATCATCTCGCCAGGTCACTCGAAAAGAAATAATTCGATCAGGTTCAGTTAGCCTATCTAGTATAGAAAATCCTTGATACTTTGGGTTTTTATCTATAAAAGGAATTACCACTTCTGCAAATTCTTCAACAGCCTGGTGGAATTCAGTTTCTCCAGGATTTTGCTTAATAATGCCTTGTAAAAAAGCTTTAACTTGTGTTTGGTTGGATTTGGTTTGTATTGTCATTGTTATTGATTGTTTGATTATGTTAAGATATTAAAATAAAATTAGTCTATAAAAATTTTCACGGCAATGATTTATGTTCCTTCACACAATGACGAAACTCACCTTTTCCCTGAAATTGAAAAAGGCCCAAATATTAATATATTTGAACCTCCTTCGAGTTTTTGAGACTAAAAACCAAAAAACGATTTATCATTAAAAAATGTTGTTTGAATTATTGAAATTCAAGATTTTAATAATCCTCACTTTTGAAGGGAATTAAAAAATTCGGCCTTTACATTTTCGTTTAAAAACTTTCCACAATACTGCGAAGTCACCGTGCTACTTTCCTGATGCTCAACTCCACGAGCCTGAACGCACATATGCTTTGCATCGATGTAAACAGCGACATCTTCAGTGTTTAAAGCGCTTTTCAGTTCTTTTGCAATTTGTATTGTCAATCGCTCCTGAACCTGTGGGCGGCGTGAATAATAATCAACTATTCGATTTAATTTGGACAAACCAATCACTTTTCCATTCGGGATATAAGCGATATGGGCTTTCCCATAAATTGGTAAAAAATGGTGTTCGCAGGTTGATTGAACTCTGATATTTTTTTCAACCAGCATTTGGTGATATTCATATTTGTTGTCAAAAAGTGTCGCGATTGGTTTGTTTGCCGGATCTAATCCTGAAAATATTTCACTGACAAACATTTTGGCTACTCGTTTTGGTGTTCCTTTTAAACTATCATCTTTTAGATCAAGCCCCAGAATGCCCATAATTGCTTCGAAATGCTCTTCGATTTTAGCTTTTTTTGTTTCATCGCACATCTCAAAAGCATCGTCACGAATTGGTGTAGCTTGTGAAGTCGCTATGTGATTTTCACCAATTTCATTAATTTTGATAGATTCGATTTCAAAACCATTTTTTACCTTCATACAATTATTATGAGTATTAATTTTTCAAAACAAGTAATAAACAGGTAATTCAACTGTTTGTTTAATTAATCAAGAAATTTATAATGACAGTCTTCATAAGAATCCTAATTTGCCTGACCCTTTGTGTATCAATTTTTGCCTGTTCTTCTTCCAATAGCAATAGTGAATCCCCGAGCAATAAAAATTGTAAATACGGGGCTCCTACTCCGGTTTTTTCTAAAGATTTAGAAAAAGTTAAGGATCATTCTTTTTCGGTAAAAGGACAGAAAGGAATAGAAAAAGTAAAATTTGAGAATGGAGTTGACTTGGAGTTGCTACAAGACGGCTGCAATGAAATATTGCAAAGCTATCAGTTTACGTTGAACCACGATTCGAAAGAAGATGATCAATATTGGCTCGCCCAGGCCGTCGAGCAATTTCGATATCTTTCGACTTTATCCGAAGATCATCTTTCCTTAAGCTTGTGGGCAGGTGCCATAGCCAATGCTTCGGAATACATTTCGCTTGGGGAATCATTTGAGCCTGAACCAAACACTTTTATCAAAATTGATAAAATACCTTCTAATGAAAAAACCATTTTAGTGGTAACTTTCGTTGGAAAAGGGTAACAATGCAATCGTTCTTTTATATTTTTAATAAAAATGTGAAAGTTTCAACAAAAAGCTGTTTCAAATCTTTGGGAAAAAAAATTAAGGAACTATCTTTACTTTCCACATATTACCTTCCCATTACATATTCTTAAACATATTTAATTTTAAAAAAAGCTGACCCCATTAGCTATGAGCAAACCAATTTATCCATTACTAATTGCTTTTCTGGCTTTGTGGTTGTTTGGTGGTGCTTATTGGCTGAGTAGCATACATTCACAAGATGCTACCCAACAGGTAAAATTTGATGATCAACGATTGGTCATTCGTGATGGTGAATTTGTAGCAGAAGCATCCACAATTTTTGCTTTTCAAACTTCGGATGCTGAAATAATTATCACAGAAGAGCAATTGGCTGTTTTGGATTCCATCGCTCTTTACCTTGAAAAGTTTAAAGAGAAAAAAATGCGTTTGGTTGCTCATTATGGAAAACAAGAAACAAATAATAGCAATTATGATAATCTGGGGATAGCAAGGGCTGAGACGCTTAAAAATATTTTAATAAGAAAAGGTGCCCCGGAAAGTAGTATTGAAGTAGAAGGAATGGTTTTCGAAAAATTGAATTTGAATGAAAATGGTATTCTTTCTGGAGGAGTAGAATTTGATATTTTTGATAAAGATATTTCGAATACTTTAACTGAAGCTTCATTTTTGAAAGAAAAAAAATTCTATTTTCAGAAAAATAAATATGTGCTGTCAGATAAAGAAGAGTTAGAAGATTACGCAGCCACACTAAAACAATACCTGGTTGATGAGAAAACTTCGGAAGTCATTGTGACAGGATTTCGTGATTTAGACGAACATCAATCGATTGATTTGTTGAGAGCGAAATTTATTAAAGATGTTTTTGTAAAACACGGGATTGATATAGAGCGAATTTCAATTGATATCAATGATTTGCAAGGCAAAGTTGCAGATAGAAATAAAATCGAGGATTACAAAAATGTAACAATTAAAGTCCTTTAAATTTTTAAGAAAGGTATTCGTTTTTTATAAATTTGTCTATATTTACTAATGCCTTTTGACAACATTAATAACTGCTTAAATTAAACTGGTACTCAACTAAGATGTCATTTTTTCTTATTTCTTTTCTACTTCTTTTAGGTGCCTCCATTTTGGGATATGCTATTTCGATGGTAAGAAATAACAGTCAACTTTCTGAAGGCCAAACAGAAATTGCCAAATTGAAAAGAGGCTATTCGAAGCTTAGGGAGGATTATGACGAAGTTGTGAAAGATTCAAATCTTTCACAATCAGAAAAGAAAAAATGGAAGAGACAGATAGAAACATCGAAAAATAAGCTAAAAGAACAAAGAGAAATTGCCCGTCAACTGGAACAAGACAAGGAATTTATTTTTGGTGAGTATGAAAATTTCAGGAACACTGCAAAAGAAAAATTAGCCGCAAGTGAAAAGATGCTTCACGCTTTTGACAGCTTAAAAGAGAAAACCCAAAAAGAAAAAATAAAGACAGATAAATGGAAAATAAAATACCACGAAGCTGTCCAAAATTTACAAAATATAGAAGCGGAAGCCCGAAAGCTTAAAAAAGAAAAAGATGCATTAATCGAACAATCTGCGCTTACTGCTTCTGCAAGTTCCTCTCTTTTTGAATGGGAAACTAATTATAAGGAACTGAAATTGAGGTATTTAGCTTTGGCAAAAGAAAAGAAAGATTTGGAAACCAGCATAAGTGATATATCGCCTTCAGAAAGCTCAGTAGACAAAGACACTAAACTTTTAGAAAAAGAGATTCAACAATTAAAAAAGGAAAATCAAGCATTGCTTGGAAAGCTCAACGATCTAACAAAATCTAATAAAACGAAAGGTAAAGAAACAGTTTATGATCGCATTAAAAACCGATCAGGACTGGTTGATTTTACAAGGATCGGTAAGGCATTCGATCATCAAAAAGATGATTTAAAAAAATTAAATGGATTAGGTTCGTCCATTGAAAAACGCTTCAATACTATTGGAATATACCAGTTAAAACAGCTTGCTGTATTTAACCCACATGATGAAGAATTATTCAACCAATTGCTTGAATTACCAAATGGTAAAATGCAAAAAGAAGCGTGGGTCTCCCAAGCCAGAAAATTGATCAATCTGGAAGAAGATCCACAAGTGATTCTTTCCAGAATTGGTAGTCGAAAAGATCATGTTGACTTTGGAAGAATAGGCGAAGCAAGTCCAACAAAAAAAGATAACCTTCAGGTGATTAAAGGGATCGGGCCTTTCATAGAAAAAAAATTAAATGCCATCGGAATCTATCATTTTCAGCAAATAGCATACTTTAATGAAGATGATATTGAAGAAATCAATGGCATAATTGAATTAGGCGCGGGTCATATCAAAACCGATGATTGGGTTGGCCAGGCCAGAAGAATGAAGTAGAAGTAGTATCAGTATGCTATAGCCCCCTGCATTAATTTGTAGTGGGGTTATTTTATTTGTGTCCAATTATTTACCAATATGTTCTATCGATTATTATCTTTGCCGCTGTTATAAACAAACAAAAATAAGATTAAATGAACTACGATTTAATAGTAATAGGAAGCGGCCCCGGAGGTTATGTCGCTGCAATTCGAGGCGCTCAATTAGGAATGAACGTTGCCGTTGTGGAAAGGGAAAACTTAGGAGGTATTTGCTTGAATTGGGGGTGTATTCCAACCAAAGCACTTTTGAAAAGCGCTCAGGTTTTTGAATATATCAACCACGCAGAAGATTATGGAATTAAAGTTGGTAAATCCGCAGTTGATTTTGATGCGGTGATTAAGCGAAGCCGAGATGTTGCGGATGGCATGAGCAAAGGAATCAGTTTTCTGATGCGAAAAAATAAAATTACTGTTATTCAAGGAAACGGAAAATTGGCAAGAGGCAAAACCGTTGAGGTCACTGATGAAAAGGGAAAAGTAACCTCCTACTCTGCTGAAAATATCATTATTGCCACTGGTGCCCGCGCAAAAGCACTGCCCAATTTGGATATTGATGGTAAAAATATTATTGAATACCGCAAAGCAATGTCATTGGAAAAACAACCAAAATCTATGGTTGTGGTTGGTGCCGGAGCGATTGGAGTTGAGTTTGCCTACTTCTATAATTCAATTGGTACAAAAGTTACAATTGTTGAATTTTTAGAGCAAGGCCTCGTGCCTCGTGAGGATCCTGATGTTTCAAAAGAATTAGGCAAAATATTTAAAAGATCCGGAATTGACGTTTTAGGAAATACTTCAGTTGAAACGGTAGATACCAAAGGCAGAGGTTGCACAGTTACTGTAAAAAACAGAAAAGACGGAAAAACCTCAGAAATCAAATGTGATGTTGTTTTATCGGCAGCCGGTGTAACTCCAAATACGGAAGATATCGGCCTGGAAGCTTTGGGCATAAAAACCGATCGTGGATTTATTCAGGTCGATGAATTTTATAAAACCAATGTTGCTGGAATTTATGCTATTGGTGATGTATTGCCAACGCAGGCTTTGGCACATGTTGCCAGCGCAGAGGCGATTACCTGCGTTGAAAAGATCGCAGGCCAATCTCCAGAACCTATTGATTATAACAATATCCCTGGTTGCACTTATTGTTCACCGGAGATTGCTTCCGTAGGCTATACGGAGCAGCAAGCAAAAGAAGCAGGTTATGAATTGAAAATTGGTAAATTTCCATTTACAGCTTCCGGTAAAGCTAAAGCATCAGGAGCTTCCAGCGGTTTTGTTAAAGTTATTTTCGACGCTAAATATGGTGAATTTTTAGGGGCTCACTTCATTGGATCAAACGTGACTGAAATGATCGCTGAAGTCGTAGTTGCCAGAAAACTAGAAACTACTGGACACGAAATAATCAAATCTGTTCACCCACATCCAACGATGAGTGAAGCGATTATGGAAGCAGCAGCGGCTGCATATGGTGAGGTGATACACTTGTAAACAAGTAACTATAGTTTTAAAGTTTTAAATATGAGTCATTCCGAATCTTTAAAATTATTCTTTTTCATTAAATAGAATAGTTTTAAAGATTTTGTGCTGAATCAAGTTATCTGTTATTGTCCTAATAATCCATATTGAAAGCCTTCGGCGAGTGCCTTTTCCATTCGATGAAAAGGCACCAAAAATCCTTTTGCAATCACTATTTGACACACCGTATCAAGCAGCGCAGAAAATAAAGGCCAAACTCAATGCTGGCACCTGCTCCCACGTATTTTGCCGTCCTTCCCCGCAAATTAAAACACAGTCTAAAATTACTTTTTAACGATCGAAAGGATATAATTTTTATTCGACCTTTTTTAATTTTGGGTAACAATTTTTAGTGAAGATTTTGTGGGATTGGAAGTGAAAGTAGCCTTGTTTGAGCGAAGCGAGTTTGACTACGTTGCTAAATCGATCTTAGAATTGTCCAAAAGAAAAAATAGTCTTGACTTTTTTGGTACTTTTTGTGTCAAGCTCACCTTTCGCGTAAACATAATCAAGTTCTTTGAAAGTGCTTAATTTTAGTTTATGCTAGTAGAACACCTTGATGATTTACCTGTGTTGGGAAATCAAATACGTCGAATTGAATTATCTTCTATTTTGAATACCCACTTTGTTGACCACGGTCATTGGAAAGGGATTAGTGGAGGGAAACTTACATGTGGATGGTTGCTTTATATCCTTAGCCAAGGAGATCACCGGCTGAGTCATGTTGAGGATTGGGCGGAACTCCGCTTACGGAGCCTTGCAGCGATATTAGAGGAACCGAAATTGCGAAGCTTGGATTTTTGTGATGATAGATTAGCTCGTCTTCTTGATCGATTCAGTGAAGATGATAAATGGACCGACTTTGAGAAGGCAATAGGAAAGAAACTATTGCAAGTATATCAATTAGATCGCGTTGAAGGAGAATCAAAAGCTGAAATAAAGGTAGTTCGTACCGATTCATTCAATGCTCCCCAATATCGAGATGAAGGTGAATTGTATCGACATGGTTATAGCAAACAACGTAGATCGGATCAACCCTTTTGTAAGGTTATGATATCTGCTTTAGACCCAATGGCAGTTCCCCTTGCAGTTGATATACTAAAAGGTAGTGGCCCAGATGTAGATCATTATCTATCTGTAATAAAACGGGTACAATCAATGCTTGAAAAAAGTGGCAATTTATATGTTGGAGATTCTCAACTGTGTAGTATGCCTAATCGTTTAGCGATACATTCGGCAGGAGATTACTATTTGTGCCCATTAAGTAAAAAACAAGTTTCAAAGGAAAAATTGCACAGTTACCTGGATCGAATAAAGGGAGCTATAAATAAATTACCAAGTATCTTTACTCAAACAGCATCAAAAAGGAAACCAGCCTATTTTTACGAACTGACCGAAACGATTAAAGCTCAAGAAAAAGGAATAATGTGGCAAGAACGTCGGATTCTAGTGTATTCTCCTCACTACGCACAGGGATTGATCAAATCCTTTAATAATCGATTATCAGAATCTGAACAGAAAATACAAAACTTGGTGATTTCAAAACCTGGTCGTCGTAATCCTAAGACAATAAAAGATTTATATGCTCGAGTTGCTGCAATTATTAAGCAATATAAAGTTGAAGATTGTTTCAAAGTAAAATGTAGTCAAACTCTGGAAAAGAGGCGAGTACAAAAACATAAAAATCGTCCGGAAGAAATCCGACAAAAGATTACTTTATATCTAAAAATAAAAAGAAATGAAGATGTGATTGAACTGAAACAAAAAAGACTAGGCTGGCAATTATATGGAACAAATGTTCCACAAAACAAGTTTGAAACATCGGATTTGATAAAATCTTATCGGGACGAATATAGAATTGAACACTTGTTTGACTATCTCATTAACCGGGATGTAGGGTTACTTCCTATATACTTAAAAAAAGAAGAAAGAATAAAAGGACTAATCCGTTTACTAAGTTTAGCCATGAGATTTTCAATGTTAATACAATATGATGTAAGAATAAAGTTATCAAAGAATGGAGGCCAACTTAAAGGAATTTATCCAGGAAATAAAAATCGGAAAACAGATAGGCCTACAACCCCCATGATACTTCGTGCCTTCAAAGGTATCTCCGTAGTTTGGTTACAAACTGGTGAGGTAAATATTATTCAGTTGACACATTTGAAAGAAAACCAAAAAACGATTTTAAAATTGTTAGGAACACCTGATGTATACCAACGCACTTTAGAAGTTTTAAAAACTCATCCTAATTTACGCGAAACATGAGGTTAAGACAAAAAGTACATAAATGGATGATAATCAACTAATTATTAACAAATAATATATTCCATTAAAAAAAACATCCCAAATATTCTAAATAATGAAAATTCAGGATGAGTCATGTTTTATTGGGCTTTGGTTTCCCATTGGATCAAATATTCTGAAACATATTTTTCGTCTCTAATTTCTTCAGCTGGAAAAGGTAAGATTTCTTCAATCTTTAATTTGTTTTCAACTTTTTTGATCAACTTGTGGAATAACTGAACGAACACAGGGCATTGAAAATCAATGTATTGAGGTTTGTATTCATCCGTTTTTTCTCTTTCGCCGTTTTGAAGTTCACTGGGTTTGATCGTAATAAAAACTTTTGAAGGGATTTTATTTTTCTTTATCCATTGATTGATGCGAATGAAATAAATGGATTCCAAATCGCTGTTCTCTTTTAAAGGCAAATAATCCAAATCAACAAACCATCTTTTTCTTTGAATAACTAATTGTTTTCCGACACAAATCCGAGGTTGAAAATGAATTTTCTGATCTCCATTTTTACCAAAATAATTGTTTACGATTTCGGACAGAATATTTTGAGAGGAAGATTGATAATTGAAAGTAGCCAAAAGCTGATACAAAGGCGATCTGCTTTCTAAAGCTTCAAATCCCAAATCAAAAATGTAAGCTTTTTTACCAGTTGGCTCATGAAATAGGTTCAACACATCTTCTGATTCATTATAAACAATGACTAAATCTCGGATCGAAATCTGACTTTCTACAGGCATAGTATTTTGGCTTCCGGGAGCTCTAATTTCGAAAGGTAAAAGCGGTGGATGAAGGTTTGGATTGTAAATAGAAGCATCTACATTTTCAATCCAAAGTAAGTCGTTCCTTTGCTTTTCATTCCATTCCTGAAGCGCTTTGGTTATTTTTGAAGAAAATAAATGTAAAAAACGGCCCATCATTTTTCCATTGCCTTCAAAAGAAGTTTCAGTGAATCCCTTGAGTAAATTTTCTTCCCGAATTAATTGAACGAAGGCACCTCTTGAAGGTTGTTTTTCAGCGGCTGAGGGTTTGTTGATTTTTGATAAAGTTTTGAGTAGATCTAATTCAATGTTTAAAACACCATCTTTAATAGCATCATTTTTGATTATTTTGTCCTGCCACGCCAAACGCATAGCAACCGCTTTCTGGTTTTCTATTTGATCGCTTTGTGCTTCCTTTTTATAGTAATTTTCATAAAAAGAAAGGACATCAACTGATTGGCTTTTCTGATAATTTTCTACGAAAAATCGCTTTAAATGAAGTTGTCTTGAATTAAAATACAAACTGTCCAGGTATTCCAAAACTCGATCTAATTCAATGATCAAATTTGTTAGTTCGGATACTTTTAAATTTATATCAAAAGGAATTTTGACATCTTCATATAATATTTTTTCAGGAGCAAAAAGGAATCGATTTGACTTAAAGTGTTTGAGTTTATTTACATCAATTACCTGTTCATTTTCAATGGTTTGTGTTCCTTGCAGAAGCGACTCACTAATTGTCATAAGTTTTTTATAAGAATCGAGTTGAAGCTTTTTTCTTTTTTCATAATCACTATTTTCTGCCAGTTTAATATTTTTGTGAGTATCCTTCAGCACAGTTATAAAACGCTCTAGAAATGGATCTTCTTTGAAATTTTCAAGTACTTTTAAAAGTTTTATGTCCCAAATAGGATCCAGTCCGGAAAACGCCCATTGCCACTCCAAAAACCCATAATCAACAAGCTCCAACAAATATGCTTCGAGCGATTCCAGGTTCGTATCGACTGAAGGGTGAATGATGGTTGTTAAATCCTCGAAAACAGTCTTGCCTCCTACTTCATTCAAATTTTCAAAAATCAAATCCAGCAATTCATTCTTTTCGATATTTTGAATGGATTCAACATTTCGGGTATTTAATAAATAAACCCAATTGTTACCAACGATTTTCAGGCTGGGATTTAAGCTGACAATCAATTTTCGATAAAAAGGAGGATATTGATTTAAAGCATCCCGCCACAAAGTAAAAAGATGATTGTTCAGTCGGAAGACACTTTTAGGTTCAAAATTTAGTGGCTCTATTGCATCCAAACTAAAAATGGATAAAGGAGTAAATGTGCTGAAAGGCGATGTTTTGCTGCAAATTCTCGACAAATAGCGAAGGAACGTTCTTTCGGTTTGAAACTGTTTTTTTGTAAAAGAAGGAATTTCTGTGTGCCGATATTTCTCCAATTGCTTTAAAAAAGTGTGGCTTGACATCAAAAGCCCATTGAGAATAATTGGCTCATGCGATATTTTTTGCAAAGAGACTCGAGCGGTAGAAATTTCGTTTTGATAAACGATTTCAAAGTCTTTTTCAAAATCTTTTAAATCTTTGCAAACTTGGTTATAAAGCTTAAGTTGCCCTTCAATTTTTTTAAAAAAAGATTGCTCGCTTTCCTTTAAATTCAAGTTTAGTTTTCCAGATAACTTCGGCTTTTTACCTTGTAAAAGGTTGTTTTTTAAATACCCAAAATTTTTAAGTACAAAGCCACAGTGAATATTTTTTGGACTTTCCTCTATTAATCGAAGGAGTTCATTTTTATGTCTTTCAATCAAAGAATCTTGTTCAAAGACGGCTTCTAACTTATGTTTTGATTGCAAACTAAGTTGCTCCAACAAATCAAACGGAAGTCCGCCGATCCTGGCTAATATGAAAGGAAATAATTTCATCAATCGCTAAAATAGGAAAAGAGATTGGAGGAATGGTTTGAAAGTTTAATGATCTTCTAAAAATGCGCTTACATTTTCAAAAATTCGTTCGATGAGTCTTCGGTCACTAGTAATGATTTCAGCAGTGCCTTGCATAAACGGCGTGTAAGGCAGCTTTTTATTATGATTGGTGATCAACTCCGTGTCCATAGTTACAATGATGTTTTGAATATCATCATTTGGGAGAATAGATTTTCTTTCAACAATGCCTTTTACCATGCCATATTCTTTATAGGGAAAGTTGTCAAATTTTATCACAACTTCCTGTCCTTCAATCACTTTTCCAGAGCCTTTTATCGGTAATTCGACCTTTCCAAAAAAGTTTTGATCTCCTTCTTGAGGAACAATCGAAAGAATCTTTTCGTCTTTTTGAACAGACTGCTTTTTCCTGATATTATCAGCTAAAACTACCGTTCCGTCTTTAGGTGCAATTAAAAGGTAATTATTTTTCCACGTTTCAATTTCACTTATCAAATTGCTGACATCGCTTTTTAAGGTATATAAAATGCTAGAATTACTTGTTCCGCTCTCAGCCTGGCTGGCTTTGATTTGAGTTTGAAGGTCAGAAATTTCGGCAAGCTTACTAGCATTTTCAAAATCCAAATTTTTAAATTCAGTTTTTAATCTTTTTTTAAGTAAAATTGCAGTTTGCAATTCTCCAAATAAAGAAGTGTCATTTACGTACTTTTTCTGAAGTTTATCCACAGCTTCTTCAGCTGTTTTCAATTCTATTTCAAGATTAGGAATTCTTTCATTGTTTGCATTTATCGCATTTTGCAAACTTCTAATTTGATTATTAAGGCTTTGAATGTTTTGCTGGGAATAATTTGAATTTATTCCAAACCGAAACGAGTCATAATTTTTGATGAACCTCGTATAAAAAGGTTGAAGAACTCCAAGTCGTAAGTTAGAATTGGGAACAAAGTTGCTCATGGATTCACGGTCAACGGTCGAAAGTTCTCCTTTTAGCTGTTGTTCTAAAAAAAAGATGTCATTATAATTGGCGAGGCCATCCGACTGACCCAATATATCACCCTTGACGACTGGCTGGCCATTGACTACATAAAGAATCAAATTCGAAGCATCTATTGGTAAAGTCAATTCAATCGGAGGATTGGCTGTTGTCAAAACGATGGGACCTTTTATAATGTCAGGGTATCGAATGAAGTAACTTAAAAAGATCAAGGCACAAAAAGTAAGAAAAGCAACAGTCGTCCCCCATCTTACAATTGCTCGTGGAGGCGTGCCCAGGATTTCCTGGATTTCTTCACTGCGCAATTCTATTTTTTCGTATTCCTCCATTTTATAAAATTAATCACTATTTCAATCAAGTTCCGAGTTCCAATTGATTTTTAACTAAATGAAAATAAGTGCCATTCAAGGCAACCAGTTCCTCATGTGTACCTTGTTCTGTTATTTCACCATCGTCAAGAACGATGATATTGTCAGCGTTTTTCACTGTACTTAAACGATGCGCTACGATAATTACCGTTTTGTCCATGAAAAATTCGTTCAACTTTTGCATGATCTCAGATTCATTTTTCGCGTCAAGCGCATTGGTGGCTTCGTCGAGAAAAAAGTATTCAGGATTTTTGTAAATAGCTCGAGCAATAAGGAATCGTTGTCGCTGACCCTGGCTGAGCCCGATACCTTCCATGCCAATCCTGGTATTGTACCCCAACGGCATTGACTCCACAAACGATTGAATATTAGCCAGATTTACAGCGCGCAACAATCTTTTTTTATCAATGACTTCATCTCCCAATGCAATATTTTTAGCTATTGATTCAGAAAAGATGAACCCATCCTGCATAACTGCGCTGCATCTGCTTCGCCACACTTTATTAAGAATGTTGTTGAGATTGATGTCGCCCAATCGCACAGCGCCTTCTGTTGGTTGATAAAAGTTTAAAAGTAGTTTGATCAAGGTTGTTTTTCCGCTTCCACTAGACCCAACGATGGCC
The DNA here is from genome assembly GCA_965220465.1 of Saprospiraceae bacterium. Taxonomy (GTDB): domain Bacteria; phylum Bacteroidota; class Bacteroidia; order Chitinophagales; family Saprospiraceae; genus JAHDHW01. Next base: position 327,675 of record CBDCPZ010000023.1, read on the forward strand.
GTTACCTTTCCTTTTGGGATAACAAGATTGATGTTTCTTAAAACCAAATTCGAATGCTGTCCACCATATTGAAAAGAGACATTTTCCATCACGAGATCTCCATTGTCGGGGAGGATAGTTGCGATATCTTCACTTTCTTCCTCGTCTTCTCTTTGATGAATTTCGTTCATCCGCTCAAGACTTATTTTTGCATTTTGACCAGATTTTATGAAAGTGACGATCTGATCGATTGGGGAATTTAATTGCCCAATGATGTATTGAATCGCTACCAGCATTCCCAAAGTCATGTTTCCATCAATAACTCCTTTTGCGGCTATAAATATGATAATAATATTTTTTGTTTCATTTAAAAAAGCTGCGCCGGATCGTTGCCATTGATCGACAGAAAGGGAATCTGTACTTACTCTGAACAGCTTTGCCTGCACGCGTTCCCAGGCCCATCGTTTTTGTTTTTCCGCATTAAAAAGTTTGATGTCCTCCATGCCATTTACAATCTGAATCAAAGAATTTTGATTAGCCGAAAGTTGATCAAATCTTTTGTAATCCAGTTCTTTTCTCTTTTTCAAAAAGAAAGTAACCCACAAAAAGTAGAGTATTGTAAAAAGTACAAAAACGATAAAAATAGTTACATCAAAGTATAAAAGGACGAAGGAAAATAGAAAGAAATTAAAGATAGAGAAAATCGTCAGCAATGATGCTGACGTTAAAAATTGCTCAATTCGCTGATGATCATAGATTCTTTGCAAAATATCACCAGTCATCCGGGTATCAAAAAAACGAATGGGCAGTTTCATTATTTTTAACAAAAAATCGGAGATCAGATTTACATTGACACGTGCACCCATATGCAGCAATATCCATCCTCTGACCGATTCTACAAAGGTCTGGCTAATAAATAGAATTCCGTAGGCAATTAGAATTAGAAAAATAAAACTTACGTTACTAATCGAAATACCAATATCGACCACGGACTTCAATAAAAATGGAAAAACAACATGAAGGATACTTCCGAAAAACAGTCCAAGACCTAATTGAAACAGTAAGTTTTTGTACCTTTTAAAATAGGAAAAGATATATCCGAAGCTTGATTTATTGACTTTTTGGCCTTCCCTTTCATAGAAATCCGGAGTTGTTTCCATTAACAAGAGCACACCGACAGATTCATCATTGTATGTATCACTGATCCATCCATCCAAAAACTCTTGCTTAGTTATTTTGAATACTCCGGCTGCAGGATCTCCAATCCAAACAAATTTTTGTGTTGCTTTATAAACTACCACAAAATGACTCTGTCGCCAATAAGCAATACAAGGTGTTGGAATGTCTTCAATGAGGCGATTAAAACCGATTTTAACACCTAAGGTATGATATCCAATTTGCTCCGCAGCGTCACTGATTGCCATAAGAGAAACACCCTGACGATTTACAAAAGTCAGTTCCCGCAAATATTCTAAAGAATAGTATCTGCCGTGGAAACGAGCGATCATGCGGAGGCAGGAAGCTCCGCAGTCCATTTCGTCAAATTGTTTATAAAATGGATATTTTTGAGCCATTTGTTAATTACGGGAGTTCTTCAGCTGTTAAACAAATAGGAACGACAATGGAGTGCTCTTTCAAAGGATGTTAAAACTTTGCTTTGAAGCTCAATTAATATACCGCATAAATGATTTTCATTAGAACGGTAGCTATTAATGAGCAATAGGTGGCAATGAGTTAACATTTGGAAAAACCTCAATTGTCAAGCAGTGCAAAAATAGATAAATGTGTGTTGAAATCTGGTGATTGAGTGGAAAATGGAATTCTTTTTTGAATTGTAAAAATAATAAAGATTATCTCCTCCTCCAAATCGCTTGTAATCAATCTATTATCAGAACATTGTAAAGTAATTTAGCAGGAGATTATTTTTTTAGGATTTGAATGATCCAAATTAAAGTATATTCGAACACTTCAGCGCGCTTAGATTCATTGTGAATTTCATGAAATAATCCTTCCCATTCTTTAAAAGTAATATCTCCATTTACTCTTTTTGCGAAAGCTTCACTACCTTTTGGATTGGTTATTTTGTCCGCTCCTCCGTGCATGATGAGTGTAGGAACATTTAATGCTCCGTCATATGAATTAAGAAATTCTGCTGCTTTCATCATTTCTAATCCGGTATTTGAAGTGATTTTATTATGGACCAGCGGATCGTCAATATATTTTTTAACCTCTTGCTTAACGCTTGAAATGTTATTTGGATCCAATCCATTGCTTTGTGTAAAAGTCGGATAGATATTATTAATGATTTTCGCAAATGCTACCAATAGTGGCGAAGGATTTTGTTGAAGCAATATCCAGGCTCCGGTAACAATTAATCCTGCAATATTTGGTTTTCGTTTTAACACAAAATTCAAAGCCAGGTTAGCTCCCATGCTATGCCCGTATAAAAATATTGGTGTTTCGGGATAAAAGTTTTCCGCTTTTTTTAACAATGCTACTATTTCATCAAGATAGGCATCATAACCAATGGTATGCCCTCTTTTTCCTTCAGAATGGCCATGCCCTCTCCTATCGTAACCGACGAAACCGATTTCTTTCGAATTGAAAAAAGAAGCCATTGGATCATATCTTTCACAATGCTCTCCAAGACCGTGGATGATTAGTACAACAGCTTTTGCATTTTCAACATGCCAATCCTTTGCAAATATTCTTAAGTCATCGGAAGTTTTCCAATAAAAAACATTAGTTGATATTGCAGGCGTATCCATTTCGCGTATTTTTTAAGAAAGATAATAAAAAAGAAAATGATGAATAGTTTGTAAATGTGATCTACTAAAGAAATAATTCATTTTAATTATTTCTCTCTGATTATGATTGATCAGGTCTTTTTTATTATTTAGCAGACAAATATTAAAGTTTGCTATGAAAGAAAATTCAAAGAAGAACAATTTGAGGATAATATTTATGGGAACGCCAGAGTTTGCTGTTCCTTCATTGGATATTTTGGTTAAAAACGGATACAATATTGTCGGTGTCATAACTTCAACGGACAAATTTGGCGGCCGTGGCAACAAAACATTAATTGAATCGGCCATTAAAAAATATGCTCAAAAAAATGGCTTACACATTCTGCAACCCAAAAATTTAAAAGCAACAGAATTTATTGAAGAATTGGAAAAGCTGAAAGCTGATTTACAGATTGTTGTTGCATTTCGGATGTTGCCGGTAGTAGTTTGGGATATGCCTCCTTTGGGAACGATCAATTTGCATAGTTCATTATTGCCTAAATATCGAGGGGCAGCTCCTATAAACTGGGCAATCATTAATGGGGAGACTGAAACGGGAGTCACTACTTTCTTTTTAAAACATGAAATTGATACCGGTGATATTTTGCTATCAGAAAAGCTGAAAATTGGAGAAAATGAAACTGCAGGTGAACTTCATGACCGGTTGATGATATTGGGTGCAGAGGTGGTTTTGAAAAGTGTACAATTAATTGGAAAAGAAGATTATCATCTAAAATCTCAGGATAATTCTCTGGTATCAAAAGCACCAAAAATATTTCATGAAACCTGTGAGATCAATTTCGATGATGAAACCGAAATTGTCCATAATTTCATCAGGGGATTGAGTCCCTTTCCAACTGCCTGGACAACCTTGGATGATTTAAAACTAAAGATATTCAAGACACTCAAAGCCATAGAAAATCACACGTTAAAACCTGGGACTATTGACTCAGATAATAAGAGTTTTCTGAAAATTGCGACGAAAGATGGCTTTGTTCAAATACTGGAATTGCAGCTTCAGGGCAGAAAAAGAATGGATATAAAATCCTTTCTAAATGGATATAAACTTGAAAAGAGTTCTGTTGATTAAAATGCTTTGGAGAGGTACGAATAAAAAAAGATCGGAGGCACAGCGTTGACTTATGCCTCGAGAACATTTAAAATGTACTAAAAACGAGTAGCGGGTAAAATTTCTCTACTTTTCTGAAGAATCTTTTTAACCAGCTGAACTTCTGGTAAAACTACATCTTCTCGATTTTCATCATTTGCTACTTCAGTTGATGCCTCACTATTCATTTTTATAGGATTTACCTGACGAGTATTGATGAAAGCATAAGAAGCTACACTTGCAAAGACGACGCAGATTAGTAAAAAGGTACGGAAGTTTGATTTTTTCATATTAAATGGGTTTGGGTACAATTTAACTTTCTATACAAAAACCTTTTTTAAAGTAAATTTATTACTCGGCAAAGGTACATTATTTCGACAAATGGATTCCTTTTATATACAAAGTGACACACATAATTTTAAAAGGTTGCATCTGTTCTAAAAATTCATTTTTTAAAATTAATTGCATAACATCAAAAAAGCTTCAAAATAATTGCCTTTAACAGCATATTAACAACTATTTGTAAGTTAATTGTAGTTTGTTCTCAAAAAGAAAACGATTCAAAATCTGCTTAGTTACAGCTTTAGAAAAATTATCTTAATTGTGTTTTAATATCATCGATATTGCCTCTTGGAATAGCTTCTATCAGTCGTTTGGTGTAATCGGTTGAAGGGTTGTTGTAAACGTCATCTGCCGTACCAATTTCTACAATTTTTCCATTGTTCATAACGATCATGCGGTCACTCATAAATTTAACAACGGAGAGATCGTGTGAAATGAAAATATAGGTCAAATTAAATTGTTCACGAAGTTCGATCAGGAGATTTAAAACCTGTGCCTGAATAGATACGTCCAAAGCAGAAACTGATTCATCGCAAATGATAAATCGGGGATCCAAAGCAAGTGCTCTGGCGATGCAAATCCTTTGGCGTTGACCACCTGAAAATTCGTGCGGATACCGATTATAATGATTTGGATCAAGGCTTACCGTTTTTAAAAGGTTGAAAACCTTTTCTTTTCTCGTTTTATCGTTTTCGTATAATTTATGAACCTTCATCGGTTCCAGGATTGCATTTCCGATTGTCATTCGGGGGTTTAAAGAAGAATAAGGATCCTGGAAAATAATTTGCATTTCTTTCCTTAGACTTTTCATTTCTTTATCAGGCAATTCCAAAACATTTTTACCATCAAAAATCACCTTTCCACCATTAGTGGGATTTAATCGTAAAATTGATCTTCCCAAAGTGGTTTTTCCACAACCAGATTCACCAACTAATCCGAGTGTCTCTCCCGGAAAAAGTTCGAAACTAACATCATCGACTGCTTTTACGAATTCTATTGATTTTCCTAAAAAGTTTTTAGATTTTGGAAACCAGGTTTTCAAGTTTTCCACTTTAAGTAGCGGTTCTTGAGTTTTTAAAAATGCTAATCTTTCGGCAGTTTTTGAAGGAGGTATGATGCGCTCTTTTAATACAGCTGATATGTCGTTATTTATTTCAATCAACTCTGTTGTCCCGTTTTCTTTTTTAACCGTTTTCATAAAATCTTCGATAACAGGTAGTTTGTTCAGACGATGAACGAGTGGTGGGCGGCAAGCAAGCAAACCTTTTGTATATGGATGCTGTGGGTTTTTGAAAATTTGTTTAACCGATCCTTGCTCCACAATTTTCCCTTTGTACATTACTATGACTCGATCTGCAATTTCAGCAATAACTCCGAGGTCGTGTGTAATAAATACTACGGATGCATCAACCTCCTTTTTTAGATCAACCATCAAATCAAGAATCGCTTTTTGGACGGTCACATCCAATGCGGTCGTGGGTTCATCCGCAATAAGGATAGAAGGGTTACAAGACAAAGCCATAGCGATCATCACCCTTTGTTTTTGTCCACCGGAAAGCTGATGAGGGTAACTTTGGAAAATCCTTTCAGCGTCTGGAAGCTTTACTTTACTGAACAATTCCAAAGTGATAGATTTAGCCTCCTTTTTATCAACGTTTCGATGGAGAAGAATCGCTTCAGCAACTTGATCCCCACACCTAAAAACCGGGTTGAGCGAAGTCATCGGCTCCTGGAAAATCATAGCGATTTCATTGCCTCTATATTTTCGGAGTTCTTTTTCTTCAAGCGCTAAAAGATTTACAGGTTGCTCTTTTTTATTATGAAAAATAATTTCTCCACCTTCTATTTTTCCAGGAGGAGTTTGAATCAGTTGCATAATAGAGAGTGCTGTAACTGATTTTCCGGAGCCGGATTCTCCAACGATTCCTACTGTTTCGCCCCTGGTTAATTGGAAACTTACATCATCAACTGCTTTAACAGTTCCTTCTTCTGTTGCAAAATAAGTTTTCAAATTTTTAACCTCTAGCAACAATTCTTCTGGCATTTAATTAAATTATTAATCATGATTGGTGATGAAAAAACTAATTAATCGTTATCTGTATCTTTTATGGCAAAATTTTAGTACCCAAATGATTAATTTTGACCTTAAAGTTAAAAGGATAAACTTTATAAAAAAACATAATAATAAAATTGTAATTCTAATGAAAAAGCTGATTCCTATATTGTTACTTCTTATCGTTTCTCAAATCTCCTTTGGCCAACTTCCTCCTTTGAATATGACTTTGCACGATCAGTGGGATCCTGACACATTACCCACGGCGAATGGTAGAGAATTTAATGATATCTGGGGTTTTGTAGATTGCTCAGGAAATGAGTATGCGATTATCGGATCTGCCAGCATGGTTCACTTTTTTAATATCAATGACCCTGACAATATAGAAGAATTGGCTTACTTTCCTGGAGGAGAAGTGACGACATGGAGGGATATGAAAACATATAGAGATCGGGCATATGCTGTTTCTGAAAATACTAATGAAGGCCTGATGATTTTTGATTTGAGCAATATTCAGGATACAATTATTAAAACTTACCATAGCAATACGTTTTTCGGAAAGGCGCACAATATTTACATTGACGAAGATAACGGAAGGTTGTATGCGGCTGGCACCAATACTCAAAGCCAGGGATTGATGGTTTTTGATATTGCAACAGATCCGGATAGCCCGCAACTTTTAGCTTCGGTTAATTTACCTGGCGGTGGTTATGTTCATGATATTTATGTAAAAAACAATATTGCCTATTGTTCACATGGATATAATGGCTTTTATATTTGGGACTTCGGTATTCCAACGAATCCTGTCCAACGGGCTAATGTTGAAACTAACGGTTATAATCATAGCAGTTGGGTGACTGCAGATGGAAATTACGCAATATTTGCTGAGGAAGTACCTCTTGGCTTGCCATTAGGAATAATTGATATTTCAGATTTTGAAAATGGAAATATAGAGGTCATTAATACTTTTAAGTTTCCTTTGCTGGCACCGACGCATGAAAATAATGTACCTCATAATCCTTTTATAAGAGGGGATTATGCTATTGTGTCACACTATCACGATGGAGTACAAATTTTTGATATTAGTGATCCTTTAAATGTTTCACAGGTAGCCTATTATGACACTTATGACAATGATTCTTATAGCGGATATCAGGGGTGTTGGGGTGTTTATCCGTTTTTTCCATCAGGAGTTATCATCGCTTCAGATATAAATAGCGGGCTATTGGTTTTGACGGCGGATAGCCTGGAATTTGCTCCGGTAAATCCTAATCTAACTCCAGATGCTACCATAATTTCTGATATTCCTACTCCTTTTTGCGACGGAGAAACAGCATTGCTAACAGTTAATTCGGGAGAAGATACCTATCAATGGTATAAAAACGGCCAACCTTTTGGTTTAGACCAAAATTTTCTGTTTGTAGATTCATCTGGCTCTTATTATGTTGAAATTGTGGATGGGCAATGCAATGCTGTATCGGAGGAAATGACATTTGTTGTTGAAGAAAGCCCGGACTTATCTTCGATGCTTAGTGGTGATTTTGAAGTTTGTGCAAATGAAGTTTTGTTGGTTCAGGGGCCTGATAATTTAGATCAATACATTTGGATAAAAGACGGAAATATTTACCAACAAGGAGGAAGTACATTGGAAATAACAGAAGGTGGAAATTATTCTCTCATTGCTTATCTCGGGTCATGCAGCACTACTTCTGAAATCCTATCTGTAAATGTTCTGGATTTTCCAGATGCAGAGATTTTAAACCAAGAACTAGGCTTTTGCAAAGGAGAATTTTTGACTTTGGAAGCAAGTAATGGTGGAGATTTATACACCTGGTATTTGAATAATACAGAAATCGATCAGACTTCTATAAACAATTATACAACAAATGAGGAAGGAGTTTACCAGGTAGAAGTTACTACTAGCAATTGTTCAGCGATTTCTGATGGCGTTGTAATAACCGAATACGAACTGCCGGATCTAGGTTTATCCTTTATTGGTTTGGTGGGTTCAGTGGACACTAATCATGTTTATTTGTGTTACGGCGAATCATTTATTTTAGCAGTCCCTGCAGAACCAAATACGCAATTTCAATGGTATAAAGACGGCTCACCAACTGGCTCGAATTCAAATACATTAGAAATCTCCGAAGAAGGGGAATATTATGTTGATGCTATCAATGACAACGAATGTACGGATTTTAGTGCATTTATAGAAGTTAGTATTTCTCAACCAATTGCAAATATTCAATTTGATGGAACTGTTTTAAATAGTACGAATCAATGGGCTTCTTACCAATGGTATTTGGATGGTACTTTGATTATCGATGCTACTGATCCTTCTTATACTCCGACGATTTCCGGAGAATATCATTGCATTATCACAAATGACGTGGGTTGTGAATCCGTTTCAAATTATATTCAGGTCATCATAGATGGGATTGATAATTTTACGAGCTTAATGACAATCTCATCGTTTCCAAATCCGGTAAAAAATATTTTGAATATTGAACTGAACACCTTAGAAAGCATAACATTTGATGTCCAAATAATCTATGCAGATGGACAGATTGTTGAAACTAGGACCATTGACGTTTTTGGACTTAAAACAATAAGCTTTAATTTGAAAAAATATCCTTCAGGAGTTTATTTCATAAGATTTAAATCAAATGACAATCAGCTAATCCATCGGATCGTCAAGATCTAAGCCTTTTAAAAATTTTATTTTAGTTTTTTGTATAAAACGAACACGGATAAATTTGAATCATCAATTTATCCGTGTTTTTTTCAACAAATTGATTTCGAATATTTTGGTATTTTTGAGCTATTCAAAAATTGAAAAAACTGTTCTCCATGAAATCTATATTATCCTTTTCCTTTGTCTTGGCTCTTTTTATTCAAAACATCTATGCACAAAAAGTTTTTGGAAATGAACCATTGGCTCATACCTATTCGATCGTTGCTTATGATTCGATAACCGGAGATATGGGTGTTGCGGTTCAATCACATTGGTTCTCAGTTGGACCATTAGTCGCATGGGGCGAGGCAGGTGTAGGCGTAGTTGCCACTCAATCATTTGTTAATCCGGACTTTGGACCGAAAGGACTTCAATTGTTAAAAAATGGCTTGACGCCTCAAGAAGCATTGGATTCTTTGCTGGGCGAAGACGAAGGCCGCGAGGTTCGACAAGTTGCGATTTTAAATAATAAAGGAGTTGCTGCTGTGCATACGGGCAACAAGTGCATTCAAAGCGCAGGTCATATTTTAGGGGCCAATTATTCCGTTCAGGCTAATTTGATGGAAAATGACAAAGTTTGGAGAGCCATGTCAAAAGCATTTGAAAAAAGTTACCACCTGCCTTTGGCTGAACGAATGGTTGTCGCCCTTGATGCAGCTCAAGGTGTTGGAGGAGATATCAGAGGAAAACAATCAGCCGCAATACTTGTCGTTAGAGCTGAACCAACCGGTCATGTTTGGAAAGACAGATTAGTTGATTTGAGAGTTGAAGACCACAAAACACCGGTTAGAGAGTTAAAAAGATTGCTCAAAATCCACAGAGCTTATGAGCATATGAATCAAGGTGACCTTGCCGTTGAAAAAGGAGATATTGAATTGGCAATGAAAGAATATAATGCAGCAAGTGAAATGTTTCCGGACAACGAAGAAATGAAATTCTGGACAGCTGTTACACTGGCAAATGTGGGTAAATTAGACGAGGCTCTTCCGCTGTTTAAAGAGGTTTTTTCAAAAGGGGAAAACTGGCAAACCTTAACGCCACGTTTAATTGAAAATAAATTGTTGACGGTCTCTGAAAAAGATTTAGAAACTATTTTAGCTCAATAGCGCTAGGATTTTACCATCATGGTGAATTGACCACCATTCATGGATATTTCCAGGTTTTCACGATTTCTGAGCCAATAGATCATTTGCTCTCCAATCATATCGTGACGCCAACCTTTATCTAATTTTTCATCAAAAAAATCCAAATCAGATTTCATCTTTTTAAAATTAGTTCGGTTAACCACTAAATCCGGAGCAATATGCTTTTTGTGGCAATTGTATTTAATAATCAAGTACATGATTTCCATTAAAGTATCATGACTTGGATTTTCCTGAGCACTTTTTGGTATTTGATTCAGCAAATCAATTTCCTCTTGTTTTGGCGGGATTTGATACAATTTATTGAAAGTTTCCCAGTTTTTTTCAATGATTCTATCAGGTACTCTCCTGTGATTTAATAGCGATGCTTTTCCGGATTTCATACTTCTCACAAACGCTCCGATAAATTTTGCTGGTAAAACCATTTCTTTCGAATAATCTTTTCGTTCCGCTTCCTCTCTTCTCCAAGTGTAAAGCCGGATGAGAAAAATTTGTTCTTTCAGGTTTAACCCTAAAATAATGCTATTGTTAAAAGCCTCTTTATTTGGATCAGTATAGTACGTTTCTGCATGTCCGAGTTTCTCAAATTCCTCTGCAACCCATGCTGTTCGCTCCAGTTTTTCCAGTTTTCTGGAAAGGCTTTTCCACAATTGCTCCAGATAAATGACATCATTCAAAGCATATTCCAATTGTTTTTGGTTGAAAGGTCTTGACTCCCAATCAGAAACAGTATATCCTTTTTTTAAATGTATTTTTATTTCTTTGTCAACCAACTGACTAAATGAAATCGGATATTTATACCCGATAAATCCCGCAGCTATCTGTGTATCAAAAACATTTTTCGGCAAAATCCCAAAATACGAATTGAATAACCGGTAATCATTTTCTCCTGCATGCGTGATTTTTAAAATTTTTGGATCTTCAATCATTTTTAGCAATAGAGAAAGATCTTTTATTTTTAATGGATCAATTAGATAAAACCCGTTTACCGTCGCGACTTGGATCAAACAAAGTAGAGTGTAATACCGCTTTTCACCTACAAATTCAGTGTCAAAGCCCATCCAGTCAACCGCTTTGTTTTCATTATAAAATGCTTCTAAATCTTCTACTTTCTCAATTAATACCACTTTTTTTGTATCTGTATTCATGCAGAAAAAATAAATTTAAATTGGATAATATGGGTTAAAAGCGAGTCTCTCATTATTTTAAAAAATAATATAAGATCTCACAAACCATTTTGGTAAAATAAGCATCTTTGTGTAAGATTATTTGGAGTGGGTTTTATCGTACTTTTCTAAGATTATTATATCAAATTACTTAAAATTAAATATAATCGCTGCAACATATGAAATATTTTTCAAAAAATGCAAAGGTCTCAGATTTAAAAGTAAAGTGTAAGCATTTTGCTATTAAAATCCAATTGATTAAATAACTAACTTCGTTGCAAACTAGATCAAAAAACAGTTTCTTTCGATTATCGTTTTAAATTTATTCCTGAAAAGGAAATTGATTTTATCATATCAAAACCAAAACAACTTTTAAGCTATTATAACTGTTCTAAAAAGAAATTATTAAAAATATGACTATTTCAAAGGCCCTAAAACGCACCATGCAATTTTTATTAGCATTCGTAGTGGTAATAATCCTTGCTGCAATAGCAATCCCTTACTTTTTCAAAGACCAAATCGTTGAAAAAATAAAGGAGGATATTAATAAAACAGTCAACGCAAAGGTTGATTTTAAAGATGTCAACCTCTCTTTGTTCAGGAGTTTTCCGGATTTCAGTTTTCAGCTCTCCGGACTCGAAATTACAGGTGTTGATGAATTTGAAAATTTGAAATTAGTTGCAGCAGATAATATTGACTTTACGTTAGATCTTATGTCTGTGATTAAAACGGAGCGACCTATTGAAATACATTCCTTTCATTTGGAACAGCCGGAAGTCAATATCAAAATCCTTCGAAACGGAAAGGCAAATTATGACATTGTCAAAGTGGATTCAACGGCTTCAACCGAAGCAACAGCTGAAGGTGAAGCTTATAATTTTCTAATCAAACTGAAGGAATATTCAATTGATAATGCAAATTTCACTTATGATGATAAACCAGGTGATCTTTATGTTCAATTGGAAGGCTTGAATCACTCAGGAAGTGGCGAGTTTACCGCAGATATTTATGATATTTTTACAAAAACCAGTATTGAAAACCTGACTGCAAAATCCGGAGGAATCACCTATCTGAGAAAAGCAAAAGCTGAATTGGATATGATTTTGAACGCGGACATGCCCAACATGAAATTTACTTTGAAAGAAAATCAAATTGTTGTAAATGCGTTAAAATTGGCTTTGGACGGATTCATACAAATGGAAGGCGATAATATCAATATGGACCTCACCTACGCTGCTCCACAAAATAAATTTAAAAACTTTCTTTCCTTAGTTCCAAGTGCTTACACAGCAGACTTTAAAGATGTTCAGGCCAATGGTGATTTGCAATTCAATGGTTTTGTAAAAGGAGCTTATAATGCTGTTACAGGCCAGATTCCGGCGTTTCAGGTTGACTTGAAAATCGATAACGGTGATTTCAAATACCCTGATCTTCCACTTGGTGTTTCAAAAATTAATACGCAAACCAGAATAAACAGTCCGAGTAGCAATTTTGACAAACTGACTGTTGATGTTTCAAAATTTAATATGCTGTTGGGAGGTAATCCTTTTGAAGCCGTTTTTAAACTAAAAACGCCAATCTCTGATCCTGACATTGATGCAAAAATGAAAGGGGTCGTCAATTTGGAAGAATTAGCCAAAGCTTTTCCAATGGAAGGCGTAGAGACTTTAAACGGGTTGATTACTTCCAACTTGATTGTCAAAACCCGTATGTCTTTTATTGACAAACAGGATTATGAAAACATTGATATGAGCGGTGATCTGCAAATAGAAAATATGAATTATTTGGCGGAAGGAATGCCCGCTATTAAGATCAAAGATTTGGATATGGGTTTTAATCCTAAAAATGTCAAATTGGAAAATTTTGAAGCACAACTCGGGAAAAGTGATATTGCCGCAAAAGGAACTGTTGATAATATTCTAGCCTATTTTTCACCAGAAAAAACTATGAAAGGGGATTTGGTGGTTCGTTCCAATTTTTTTGATGCTAATGAATGGCTCTCTGAAGAAGAGTCTTCTGCAACTCCTGTTGCTTCAGCGGATACTCCGGAGGCTGAAGTATTTGATCAATTTGACTTTACTGTAGACGGAAAAGTTGGTAAAATTATTTACGATGTCTACGAATTGGTTAACACAGAACTCAAAGGGAATGTGACTCCAAATGAAGCAAATATTGAAAGCTTTTATACCAAAATAGATAAGAGTGATTTTCGTGCAAGGGGAACAGTAAAAAACATATTCAATTATCTTTATGAAAATGAAATCCTCTCCGGACAGATTGATTTGGTTTCTAATTATATTGACCTCAACCAATTTATGCTCGAAGAGGGAGTTACGGGAGAACCGCAGGCTAAAACGATTGCTGATGAAGAGCCTGAGCTCCAACCAATTAAGGTTCCCGAAAACATTGATTTTGACATCAATGCTGATTTGGCCAAAGTTCGTTATACAGATATTGATCTCAAAGATATTAAGGGCAAAATGGTGGTTAAAAATGAGACTGTTGAGTTAAAAAACTGCGCAGCAAAAACCATGGGCGGTTCTTTTACAATGGACGGATCTTATAACAGCAAAAATGAAGGTGATCCAACCTTTGATTTAAAATATAACGTCAACAGTTTTGATTTTCAAGAGGCATTTAACAAAGTGAATACCTTTGCTAAATTGGCTCCGATTGGGAAATTTGTTACAGGTTCTTTTAATACTAAAATGTCGATGAGTGGCACTGTCGGAAAGGATATGTTTCCTGATTTAAGCACCATTTCAATTGATGGTTTTATTGAAACATTAAATGGATTGGTTAAAGGTTTTAAGCCTATTGAAGAATTTAGCAGCTTATTGAATTTACAAGATTTAAAAACGTTAAAAATTCAAAATACTAAAAACTGGTTCCAGGTTAATAACGGATTGGTTACCCTGAAGGATTTTGACTATGATTATAAAGGAGTTGCTATGGAAATTGGTGGCACACATGGTTTGACAAGTGATATGAATTACAACATTAAAGCAAAAATTCCACGGGCTATGTTGGAAAAAAACTCAGCAACCGCTGCTGCAAATCAAGGGATAAAAATGTTGGAAAATGAAGCTTCTAAAGTTGGAATAAACCTTAAAGTGAGTGAATTTGTCAATGTCCTTTTTAATATTTCCGGCACTTTAACAAACCCGAAGTTCAAACTCAACTTATTAAATGCTGAGGGAGCTTCCACATCATTAAAACAGATCGCCGAAAAGGTTGTTGAAGAGGCTGTTGATTCAGTAAAAACAATCGCCAAAGAAAAGATCGCAATTGTAAAAGACACTATTGCAAAAACGATTGACAACACCAAAGCAGATTTAAGAAAGAAAGCAGATGCTGAAATAGCTAAATTGATGGCTGAAGCGGAAAAACAAGCCAAAAGTATTCGGGATGCAGCAAACAAACTTTCTCAGGAAACACATAAAACAGGCTACGAAAACGCAGATAATTTAATCAAAGAAGCCGGTAACAATATTCTTAAAAAGAAAGGTGCTGAAATCGCTGCAAATACGATGAAAAAGGAAACAGATAAAAAGGTGAACCAGATTATTGACGAAGGGGATAAAAAAGCACAGGGAGTGATCGATAATGCTGAAAAGCAGGCAGATGCTATTCTTAAAAAATACGGGTTAGATTAGTTCAATAGTTAGTGGTACATGGTTCATGGTTCAATGGTTCATGGTTTGTGGTTCATAGTTCATCTAAAACCTATAAACTCCAAACCATGAACCCCAAACTATAAACTATTTAATTATTACATTTGCGGTGAAATTGAAATCTTCATTTTAAAACATCAATTATGCTCACTGCAATATCTCCAATTGACGGCCGGTATCACGAAAAAACAAAGGAATTATCTGAATATTTTTCAGAATATGCTTTGATAAAATATCGGGTTTTTGTAGAAATTCAATACTTCATTGCACTGGCGCAGTATCCCTTACCGCAACTGGAAAATTTCAATTTAGATTTAGTTGAACAATTGGATGCTATTTTTGAAGATTTCAGTATTGAAGATGCGGAGCGTATTAAAAATATTGAGAAAACGACCAATCATGATGTCAAAGCGGTTGAATACTTTTTGAAATCAAAATTTGATGATTTAGGCATTAGTAAATTCAAAGAATTTATCCACTTTGGGTTGACTTCCCAAGACATAAATAATACCGCCACTCCCCTACTTCTAAAGAATTCTATTGAAGAAATTTATTTGCCTCAGCTAGGACAATTAAGGGAACAAATAGCTGATTTTGCAGAAGAATGGTCAAGTGTTCCGATGCTCGCCCGAACACATGGACAACCTGCTTCTCCTACGCTTTTAGGAAAAGAATTTCGTGTTTTTTTGGAAAGGCTTGATGTTCAACTGGTTCAATTGAAATATATTCCATTTAGCGCAAAATTTGGCGGAGCTACTGGTAATTTTAATGCTCATTATGTGACTTATCCGTCCACAAACTGGAAGGCATTCGGTGACAATTTTGTGAACGAGTACCTTGGTTTGACCCGATCTCAATTTACTACTCAAATCGAGCATTATGACAATCTCGCTGCGATGTTCCATGTTTTAAGCAGAATCAATACGATTTTGATTGACCTTTGCAGAGATATCTGGACTTATATAAGTATGGATTATTTTAAGCAAAAAACGATTGAGGGTGAGATTGGTTCTTCCGCAATGCCTCACAAAGTAAACCCTATTGATTTTGAAAACGCAGAAGGAAACTTAGGACTGGCCATTGCTGTTTTTGGGTTTATGGCAGAAAAACTGCCGATTTCACGTTTACAAAGAGATCTTACTGATAGTACTGTTTTAAGGAATATTGGAGTTCCAATGGGCCACACGATCATTGCTTTCAAATCCATTTTAAAGGGCTTTTCAAAACTGTTGCTCAACGAAGAAAAATTGAACGAGGACCTTGAAAACAACTGGATGGTGGTTGCTGAAGCAATACAGAATATTCTTCGTCGAGAAAATTATGAAAAGCCTTATGAAGCTTTATTAAACCTGACTCGCGGTAAAGCAAAAGTTTCACAACAAGACATTCATGATTTTATTGAAAATTTGAATGTATCTCCTGATGTTAAAGAGGAATTGTTAGTGATCACTCCACATAATTACGTCGGCGGCTAAATTTCCTTTTATTCCTTCTCAGCAGCCTGACTTGCAGTACTTTCGATAGAAGGTGCTTTCCACCGCCTGAATCCAACAGGTACATCCTGCGCTTTCCGGATTGCTTTGCCACTCCTTTGTTTGTCATAGATCATCGCAAAAGTCATAATCAATCCAGTGGCAATGATAATAAATAATAATATTCCTGCTTCAAATTCCGGGACTATTGCTTCTTCTGGTATTGCATAAAATAACAGAATAGTAATCAGTCCCCGCGGGGCAACAAACAGCTGGGGAATAATATTACTGCCTACGAACAATCTTAGTATTACAAATCGTATAGCGTAGATTGAAAAAATTATTAATAAACTAATTATCACAACATTCAGACTGGCAAGCGAAGCCAATGAAATCGTAAGCCCAAAAATCACAAAGAAAAAAGTACGAACAACGAAAGCTGTTTCCATCGTAACAATGTGCAAACCTTCATAAATATCACTTGCCCTTTCAAGGTGCAACCATTTAGAGAGTGGTCCCCTGAAAAACAATTTCATATTGGCGATAAGCAAACCAAAAACGAGAATAATAATCAATGAAGATAGGTGCATCTTTTTGCCCAGGGAATATAATAAAAGTAATACTGCAATCAATAAAAACAACTTTACGCTGCTTCGAATATTTTGGAAAATCAAAATAATCAAATAGCTGGCAATCAACGATAATACAATAGTTAAAACTACATTTCCGGAGAATGCAGCAAGGGTGGTAGTTTCTCCGGAAGGTTCAATATTCCCAACCAAAAAATAAAAAAGCATAATCCCCAGAATGTCAGAAAAAGTACTTTCGTAAATATGGAATTCTTTTTTTGCTTCATTCAAACCCGAAACGCTCGGAATGATAATAGCGCTTGACAAAATGGATAATGGAGTGGCGTAGATCCATGCCCGAGCCATGTCCATTCCCGGAATGAAATAATTTAAAACAAGAGCAGCAATCCATGCAGATACCATCAAGCCAATAAGCGCAATACCAAAAGCTTTTGCAATGGCCAGATATTTTTCTCTTTTTAATTTCAACTCAAGGGCTGCTTCTAATACGATCATAATCAAACCTACAATTCCGAGGACTTCAAGTACTGGAAAAAAGTTGATGTCTCCACTACTGATAAACGTCAATGCGTATTGAAGAATTATTCCCAAAAGGATGAGCATAAGAACGGAAGGGATATTTGTTTTTCGGGACATTTCTCCAAAAAAGAAGGATAAAATTAATATGATTGATGTTTCAATGATCAAATTATAAGGAGATAATATTTCCATGATTAGGCTTATTTTTTAAATTTTGTTTTTCTCGTTTTTGAAAACCCGGATTATCGAAATCCTTTTGTCTAACGCGCTTTTGAACAAACATAACCCCACTCATTGATCAAGGCAATTAATTGATTCAAATGAGACTCATCTTTTAAAACAATTCTTGCAGTTACTTGCTCTTCCTCTTCTCCGGAGAACATAAACTCAGGCTTGTGGTTCCAGTCAATATATGGGGTGGTGATAATTAAGTTCTTTAGTTTGGTCATCGTATAAGCTATGTTTTCATTTGTTGATGAAGTTATTATTAAATTATACAACCCTCCTATTTCTTCGCCGGATACAAGCATATAACCTTCCCTGAGCATATTGGAATACGAAATGAAATGTAAACCCTGCTCTGTTTTTAATTGCATGCCGGAACGATCCATTTTAGAAATTATTCCTTTTAAATTGTTGGTACTCAAATTTTTACCAACAGAGATGCTGTTGTCAAACCGAACCACCAAACCATTAAAGTAATTTTGAATTTGATAAAATCCTGTTAGAAATATCCAACAGAACACAAGTCCGTGAAAGAGTGGATTGATCAGTACGAAAATACTTACTAAAACAGCAAGTGCCAATGGCTCGAAAAGGAGAATTAAATACTTGATTGACCGAAAGACAACCGGTTGATATTTTCCCAAAAAAGGTGCTTTCCCCAAAATTCTGATTAAAAACTTCAGTAAAAACCAAATAATGACCAATATCACAGTTGCGGTCAAAAAGTCAACCCAGTTGAATGAATTATTAATTATAGTTTCCATTCCTTTTTTTTAAAGTAGATTATGGAATTGAAAAAAGTTTTTTTCTTCAAGTGCTTGTCCTATGTCATTTGCAACTAATTCGTTGACTTCGAGCATCCCGCCAGGTAAGCGATTTATCAGCCCTAATCCAATAAGTCTTTGTAAAATAGTTGAGTAGGTATCGTTATAAGCCGGACCAAAAAGTTTTCGAAGCTTATATTCGTTTGTCTTTTTTTCTCTCATAATTAAGGTGAGTAATATTCCGGTATTAGGATCAATGAAATCAGGTAAAAAATAACCAGGAATTGCTTCATGAATGACCTCATTTTCATTTAGTTTTTTTGTAGCTGTCGTCCAGTAGTTTAGCGCATCACCAATATTGCCCTCCGCTAGTTGACAAGTTTTTTTGATTATTTTTCGAAACTGGTTTGGCGGCATTTCCTGCCCTTCAGCGACCACCATTTTTTTATGAGTAGCACCATGCCTGATCAAAATTGCTTCATGAACATTTTCAAAGCTCATCTTGTCCATGTTTAATTCAGCCTGAAAAGCTTTTTTTATGCCAAAAAAACGATTTAAATAAGTTTTAAACCAGTTGCTCATCGCCACCAAAAAGAAAAGATTACTTGAATTGTCATCCATATATTTCAGCAGTTTTTGAACGTTTTGACCAAGCGAATACTGCGGATGGCTCCACAATTCAAGATCATCGATCCATATAAGAGAGTGTTGGTTGATAGAATGTTTTTTGATAAAACTTAATGCCTCCTCTAAATTGTAAGTAGTGTTCATTCGCCTTCCACTTACAGTAATAATTGAATTCGGCGAAAGCTTAACAATATGGTTTCTGAAAAAATGATTGGCAACAAAATAACCAAAAAGAGATTTGCCCGAAAGCCTCCTGCCGGTAATAGCTACAGCGCCACGAAAGCCAAGCTTCCAATTTTTGACTATTTTATCAATATGATTGATTTCATTTTCTCTACCTATCCAAAAAGATTCACCGATATACCCTTTGGTTAAAAAGATATTGGAGTATTGAATATTTTCTACATCCGGTTTCCTGCTTTTGACAAAGCGGATAATTTTTTCAGAATTGCTTAAAGACTCTTCCGCTTCTACTGATTTTTGAAATCGGCGAATAATACCAACTTTACTAGCCAACCAGTTTTTACCTTTATCAAACAAACGAATATTGCTAAGTTTAAAACGATTAACGGTCGATTGTAAAGGAAGCGCTAAAAATGAATCATCTGATTTATAAATTCTGGTAAGTTTAAAATCTGAATTGAGCCTGATTTTTATCGTTTTTTCCAGATAATTTGCGTTTTCTTCAGCTTCCTTAGCATTGTTGAAAAAGCTTTCCAAAAACTGCCCTGTTTCTTCAGAACTTAAATCAAGTTCTTTTTTCTCTTTCAATTCGGTAGACAGCACTGCCAATCTGTTTTGGATATTGACCAGAGACATTTTCAGGTTATTTTGTACATTCTCCGTTGACTCCCAGATTTCATAAAACAGTGGCATAATTTCGGACTCAAGCCATTGTTTAACTGCCTTATAAAAGTTTATTTCTTGCAAATAGATATTACCTTCCTCAATGGAAAGAGGAACCTGTGTTTTTCGAGTTAAACTTTCAAGTTCTTTATTTAAAGAATCATTAAATATTTTTCCATAGTCCTGAAACTGCAAACCTTCTTCAATATCTTCCAATTTAGTGATCAATCTTCCAAGTCTTATTTCAATTTCAGGATTAATATCTTTTTTTATTATTTCTATGGCTTGGTCTCCTGTGTTTTTAAAGCTGGAAATTCCTTCATTGCATGATTTTACGTTTTGATTAATTGTTTTCCGGATATCCTGAAAGACACCGAAAACTTTTTTCATTTCCTGAAAATGAACCATTAATTCAAGACATTGAGCTGCTAATTTATTCATTTGATCACGGTAAACCGGCCAGGGATTTTGTTGTAATTTCCAATCCCGGATTGATTTTTCTATTCCCCTTTTTCTAATTACCAATTTATCCAGTTCGTCAGTTGGCAAATTCTTCAAATCCTTGACTGCCGCCTCAACTACTTCTTTAGATTGTTGATTAAAAGTTATTATTTTTTCAGCAGCAACTTGCCCGTCCATTTTTAAAAAATAGGCTTTTTGGCTTTGAAAAAGAAGATTGCGCCATAAGATGAGAAAAGATTTTGATGCTTCAGACCAAACAAAACAAGTAAAATAATGCTCGAAAAGTTCAGCAGGTATTTGTGATGGGTCATTTTGCAAAAGGGAGTATTGCTCGTCACCAATTGCAATCATTTTTTCTGATAGTGCCTGGGCATTTTGTGCCAAAGCTTCAATATGCTTAATTGGACCTTCAACAGACCAGGTTTTATCAATGCTCTCTTCTAATACAATTTCGAAATTTGAAAAAATGTTTTGAAGGTTTTTCATTCAAAAAATGTTAGCTTGTGTGATTTCTAATTTTGTAAACATACTATTATTCCTCTAGGCAACGAATCGATCTCCGCATCGGCTACAGTATCTTGCTCCTGATTCATGCCCGACTTTCCCACATCGGCTACATTCAGCTTTATTGGCGTTTTTTTTCTGGTCGCCTTTAGCAAGTTCAGCAGAAACAATTCCTGTCGGGACAGCTATAACCGCATATCCTAAAAGCATAACAATTGCTGCTAAAAATTGCCCTAACATTGTAACTGGTGCAATGTCACCATAGCCTACAGTTGTCAAAGTCACAATGGCCCAATATACGCTTTCAGGTATGCTAGTAAAACCTGAGTCTTGTCCACCTTCAATAAGGTATATTATTGAGCCCATGATGGTCACCAAACTTAGTACGAATATGAGAAATACTGCTATTTTTTCACGGCTTTCTTTTAAAGCATCTAATATCGTAAAGCCAGCCCTTGAAAATTTTATTAGTTTAAAAAGCCGAAATACTCTAAACACTCTTAAAATCCTGATAATTAAAAACGCATGCGCTCCAGGCACAAAAAAACTAATATAAGAAGGTATCACAGAAATCAAATCAATAATGCCAAAAAAACTTGTGGCATACCTGAGCGGGTAAAATGCACAATAAAGCCTGAGGACATATTCTATTGTAAAAAAAATGGTAAAAATCCACTCCAAAACCAGAAATAATGTACCGAATCTATTATGCAACGCTTCAACGCTTTCAAGCATTACAACTAAAATACTTGCGAAAATTGCGATTAACAAAGCACGTTCAAATATTTGACCTGCTAATGTATTTCGCTCAAAAAAGTATCTATGCAAAAATAGTTGATTAGAGTTCAGCTTTTTTCTCGCAGAGAGGAATTCTCGATTTACTTTTTGAAAGATTTTTCGAATCATATCAGTTTGTCAATATTGAAAAGGTTGAAAATCAACAGGTCTATGATTACTTTAAACTTTTGAATTCTTTTTTAGTCAAAAGAATTACCCCCTGAGAAGTATGAATTTCCTCAAAGCGATATATAAAAGACCTTAAAACTAAAATTAGTCACTTGACTTCTTTAATTGTCAAATTATTTAAATGAAGACAAGATATTATAATGATATCAAAAAATTATTGTGACCGATTTATTTATATCGAGTCTATTTTAAATAGAAGCAAAAAGATCAAATTTTCAGCATAACAAATTATAGAATGGAAATGAAAAATAAAAGAAAAAGCACTCCTATAAGGTTCGGAACATTTTACGGAGTTTTTACAGCTGGTTTTTTGACTATATCAGGATTGATAATGTATCTATTTGGGCCATGGGCTATTGAAAGAGTAGGTGAATTAGGAGCAATTCTGATAATTACTTTGTCGACAATCCTTCTCATTCAATTATTCAAATTCAAAATAATAAGTTTTTGAACACAGACATTGAAATGTAATTGACAGCATTAATAAAATACAAGAATTACTTCCAAAAAGCAGTACAAAAACAGCTTTTGACTTTCAAGTTATTATAAAAATCAAAATTGAATTTTAGCTATCGCAATAGCAAGCATACTCAATTCCGGGAGTCCGGTCCATTGAAGATTGACCTGAGTTTTCCCAATCGTCCGAACTACCTGCCTTCCGAAATCTTACATAACAGTTTGGACTAGCTTCTGACGGACAAGTTCCGTTGCAATTTGCTCTGGCAGTACCACCTGTGTCCTGACATGCGCTTTCTGCTTTTTCATTATTAGTAGTATTGCTGCATCCGTTAATTGATCCTATACAAAAAATAAAAGCAAAAACGATAAGTGCTCCAAATAAGCTTTTAAGAGATTTCGATAATAATTTCATTTGTTGAAATTTAAGAAGAAAAAAAGGAAACTGAAGTTCTCGAAATTGGCAAGTAGGTAAAATCCAGGATTAAAGTCGGTATTAAGGTGTCATTTTCGGTATGAAGCTGCAAATAAATTAAGATTGGATAAGTGTGCAACTTTAATAAAGGTAAATAATCGGAGCAATATATAAAAGAAATCTCTAATGTTTTTTCACTTGAGATTCTTTAATTAAATCGATTTTTTAAAAAATCTTCAGCTAATTTTATTTGTACTAATTATCTTCTTCACGCCAATCCTTCTTTTCATCTATAAAAATTAAAATATTTCTTCTAACTTTAAGATCAGAAACAAAATCTAAATATGTCAGATAATTTAAGTGAACTCTCCGGAAGAAAAGGCATTGTTGATAGTCTGTTTGAAAAGATGGGAAAGGCGGCAATTGCCGAAGGCACTCCTTCGCAAAAAGACCTTGACCAATTAGCTGACGAATTCCTTATTGGAAAAGCGAATACCTATGGGACAGCTACTTTTTACGACTTTATGAAGCCAGAAAATAAAGGCAAAAAAGTATATGTTTGCAATGGTTCAGCTTGTCTTTGTGCTGATACTCAAGATCAACTGCAAAGGGATTTGATTAACCATTTCAAAGCAGAGGAAATTGGCCACATGACTTGTTTGGGCCGTTGTCATGAAAATGGAGCCTTTCATTATAATGGAAAAAATTACTCAGCACGAAGTAGTGCTGAAATTGATAACATTTTTAGTGGAAACTCAGATTCTCTTAATCAGGACAATTACAATATACAATCTATCGGCAAACAAATTCTAACACTTCCTTTTGGAGGAATAGATGCTTGCATTGCCCAATTTGTTATTATGGTTAGCCGGGATTCTGAGGATATTCTTACTGAATTAATCAAAGCTAATCTAAGAGGTCGCGGAGGAGCTGGTTTCCCAATCGGTTTGAAACTGGAAGGTTGCCGGAACTCAGAAAGTGATACCCGATTTATCATTTGTAATGCAGATGAAGGTGATCCAGGAGCTTATTCTGACCGTTACCTGATGGAGCAGCATCCACATAAATTGTTGCTGGGAATGATGATCGCAGGTTATGCTGCACAAGCCAATTGGGGAGTGCTTTATATCAGAGCTGAATACCCTGAGGCGATTGATATTTGTGAAAAAACAATTAAAGAATTTCGGGATAATAATCTACTCGGTAACAATATCAAAAATAGTGGTTTTAATTTCGATTTTAAAATAATAAAAGCACAGGGAGCTTATATCTGTGGCGAGGAAACAGCTTTGATCAATTCTATTGAAGGGCAGCGACCAGAAGTTAGAATTCGACCTCCCTACCCTACACAAAAAGGATTATTCAATAAACCTACGGCTGTTAACAATGTCGAAACGCTGGCTGTTTTGCCCTACGTTTTACAACATAGCGGTGCACATCACGCAACCATCGGTTCTGAAAAATCAAAAGGTACAAAGCTGATGTGTCTGGATAGTTTTTTTAAAAAACCTGGACTTTACGAAGTCGAAATGGGAACACCTTTAAGCAAGGTAATCTATGATCTTGGCGGTGGTTTTAAAAAACCGGTAAAAGCAATGCAAATTGGCGGACCGCTTGGAGGAATTGTTCCTGTTGAAAAAATTGACGACCTAACCGTAGATTTTGAATCTTTTGCAAAAAATGGCTTTTTATTGGGTCATGCTTCTGTGGTTTGCATTCCTGAAAGTTTTCCAATGGTCAGATATTTGGAACATCTTTTTGATTTTGCTGCTTACGAAAGTTGTGGTAAATGCTTCCCTTGCAGGCTTGGAACCAAGCGCGGGCAGGAACTTTTAACAAAAGCGATCACTTCAGAATATCAAATAGATAAAACCTTGTTTTATGATTTGCTTGACACGCTGCAAAATGGTTCACTCTGTGCTCATGGAGGTGGAATTCCACTACCTGTTCGCAATGTGTTACATTATTTTGAAGAGGAGCTAAGCGACTATTTTAATTAAATATTTATTTAAGATAATATTCGTTATTTATTTAAATAGAACAATTTAGAAACTGGAATCTTTCTTTTTCGTAAATTTAGGAAAGTAATATTATGACTACCAACCCAAAAGTAAAAACAAAGTTCGCCTACCTTAATGATATGCCATATGAAATAAAGGAAGGTGAAACCATTTTATCTTTTATCAAACGATATCAAGGGGAAAATACTGTCCCTACTCTTTGTGATGCTCCTAATTTGAAACCCTTTGGTTCTTGTAGAGTTTGTAGCGTAGAGGTTTCTTTGGAAAAGGATGGCAGGCGCAAAACCATGGCATCTTGTCACACACCAATAATGGACGGTAGTTTTATCTACCCTAATTCAAAAAGTGTTCGCGCCCTTAGGAAAAATATTCTCGAACTAGTCATTACTGACCACCCATTGGATTGCCTTACTTGTGAGGTGAATGGGAATTGTGAATTGCAAAGCGTAGCTGCTCAGGTTGGAATTACCGGAGTTCGATATCCTGACGGGGAAAACCATCTGGATAAGCAAAAAGATTTGAGCCATCCGTATATGGTTTCTGATATGTCAAAATGTATCAATTGCTATCGTTGTGTAAGAGCTTGTGATGAAGTGCAGGGAGAAATGGTTTTGAGCATGGCTGGAAGAGGTTTTGACAGTCATATTGTCAAAGGAAGTGATTTATCTTTTATGGATTCTGACTGTGTGAGTTGCGGTGCTTGCGCCCAAGCTTGCCCGACTGCAGCCATTTCTGATGTCTTTAAATCAAAATCTGCTCTGGTTGCGGAAAAAACACGAACGGTTTGTACCTATTGCGGTGTTGGTTGTAACCTGGAAGTATCGTCTGCAGATGGCGAAATATTCAGCATTAAAGCACCTTGGGATGCGGAAGTCAACCAAGGGCACACTTGTCTGAAAGGCCGTTATGCTTTCGGTTTTTATGAGCACCCGGATCGCTTGCGAGATCCAATGATTAAAAGAAATGGTGAATTTGTAGCGGTAAGCTGGGATGAAGCTTATGATTATATCGCTGAAAAGCTGACTGGTTATAAAAATGAATTTGGACCTGATTTTCTTGCAGGAATTTCTTCTTCCCGATGTACCAATGAAGAAAATTATTTGATGCAAAAATTCATGCGGGCTGTAATCGGAACCAATAATATTGACGGATGTGCCAGAGTTTGTCACTCTCCTACAGCACTTGGAATGCAAAGGACTTTTGGAACCGGCGCTGCCACCAATTCGATTGAAGATTTAAAACATACAGATTGCATTATGGTCATTGGCGCAAATCCAACAGATGCGCATCCTGTGACCGGAGCGAAGTTGAAGCAACATGCCATGAAAGGAAAAATGACAATCGTCATTGATCCGAGAAGGACAGAAATGGCGAAATATGCCCATTATCACCTGGCTTTACGTCCAGGGACCAATGTTGCTGTTTTGAACATGATGATGCATTATATTATTGAAGAGGGATTAGCTGACACCGACTTTATTAATTCAAGAACAGAAGGGTTTGATCAATTTTTAAATGAACTCAAGAACATCAACATTGATGAAATGGAGAAGATCTCCGGTGTTGATCGTAATTTAGTGAGAGAAGCAGCAATTGCTTATGCTTCAGCTGACAAAGCTATGTCTTTTCACGGATTGGGTGTAACGGAACATTCTCAAGGCACATTTGCAGTAATGCAAATTGCAAACTTGGCGATGCTAACCGGAAATATTGGTAGACAAGGAGTTGGAGTAAATCCATTGCGAGGCCAAAACAACGTGCAGGGAAGCGCTGACATGGGTGTTCAACCACATCAAGGTGCTGGTTATCTGAATGTAACAAAACCTGAAATTAATCAGCGTTTCAAAGAATTTTATGGTGTGGAAAATGTGCCCATAGAAATTGGTTATAAAATACCTGAAATGTTTGATGCTGCCATTGCGGGTCAGTTAAGAGCAATCTGGATAATTGGAGAAGACGTCGTTCAAACTGATCCAAACACACAAAAGGTAATCAAAGCTTTGGAGAGTACTGACTTTGTCGTTGTTCAGGAATTGTTTATGACTGAAACGGCAAAATACGCTGATGTCCTTTTGCCGGGTGCTTCCTTTATTGAAAAAAGCGGAACCTTTACCAATGGAGAACGGAGAGTTCAACGAGTTAATAAAATTGTTGAACCAGTTGGAAACTCAAAAGCGGATGGCCAGATTATCGTTGATATTATGAATCGAATGGGATATCCGCAACCAGATTATACTCCTGATGGAATGTTGGAAGAAATCTCTCAAATTGTTCCATTCTTTGCAGGTATTAAGTGGGATGAGTTGGGTGTGAATGGAAAACAATGGCCTGTCACTCCAGATGGAACGGATACCAAAATTTTACACCTCGAAGAGTTTAAAAGAGGAAAAGGATATTTTGAATTCCATCCATTTGAAGAGTCTGTGGAAATAACTGAACACGCTAAAGACTATCCTTATATTTTAACAACAAACAGAGAATTAGAACATTACAATTGTGGTGCAATGACCCGTCGGACCGGAAATGTTGAAATTTTAAAGGACGATTATTTAATGATCAATCCAAAGGATGCTTCAGATAATTTAATCAATGATGGCGATATGGTTTGTTTAGAATCCCCTCGTGGTAAAGTGGATATCAAAGCCAGAATTACCGACGAAGTGAACGATGGTGTTTTGAGTACTACGTTCCATTTTCCTGAAATTATGGTTAATAACATTACTTCGGATGTCCACGATTCAGAAGCGATGTGTCCAGAATACAAAGTCGTTTCGGTGCGAATTCGAAAAAGTAAAGGAAAATACAAGGCAGTTGAAAGTTAATTGAGCAAGACCCTAAACTCCCTAATAATTAAAACCTCAAAAGTGATTCACTCTTGAGGTTTTTTATTTTTTTAAAAATAGAAATGGTTAATAAACAAATTCGCCGTAAGGACTTTTTATAGTCACTTTTTCTCCATTATATTCTTCCACATGACCAATGATCTGGGCATCAATATTAAAGCTTTTGGAAATTTCGATAATTTCCTGGGCATATTTTTCAGGTAAGTATGTTTCTAACCGATGGCCCATGTTGAAAACCTGGTACATTTCTTTCCAACTGGTTTCAGCTTGCTCCTGAATCATTTCAAATAAATATGGCGTTGGCAAAAAGTTATCTTTTATTATGTGTTTGTTATTAACAAACTTTTGCACTTTGGTTTGACCACCGCCTGTGCAATGGATCAAACCATTAATCACTTTGCGATGTGATTTCAGCATTTTAATCAAAATCGGTAAATAAGTTCTCGTAGGAGAAAGTATCAATTTCCCAATATCTAAATCCTCATCAACGCCTTCAATTGTCACTTTATCCGTTAATTTTTGAATACCCATATAAGCCACTTCCATTGGCATACCATCATCATAGCTTTCCGGAAACATGTCCGCGTAATCATAATTTAAAACATCGTGACGTGCAGAAGTCAACCCATTACTACCGGTTCCTCCATTGTAATGATCTTCATAACTTGCCTTTCCATCAGAAGCCATCCCAACGATCACATCGCCCGCTTTGATATCGTTGACAATCAATTGATCACGCCTCAATCGCGCAAAAGCGGTATAACCAACATCAATTGTTCGAACGATATCCCCAACGTCAGCAGTTTCTCCTCCTGCCAAATATGCTCCAACACCCATATCGTTTAGCATTTCCAAAAACTCATTGGCTGCATTGATTATTGTACTGATTACTTCTCCTGTGATCAACCGTTTATTACGACCAATCGTAGAAGACAAGATGATGTTATCAATTGCTCCAACACATGCCATATCGTCGAGATTCATCACGATGGCGTCTTGAGCAATTCCTTTCCAAACATCCAGATTTCCGGTTTCCCTCCAGTACATATAAGCCAGGCTGGTTTTAGTTCCCGCAGTATCAGCATGCATCAAGTTGCAATACTCCGGATCTCCTGCAACAATATCTGGTAAAATTTTACAGAAAGCATTTGGATATAAACCCTTGTCTAGGTTTTTGATCGCGTCGTGGACTTCACTTTTTGTCGCTGAAACGCCTCTTAAATCGTACTTGTATTGATCTGGCATAATTCAAAAAATTGTGAACACAAATGTACGATGAATCACTTAGATTATAATAGTTAATCCAGCCTTTATTGAAACATTTTTGGGCAATAACGCTATCTTTAAAAAAGATAATAAATGCTTTGGCTAAGTAAAAACCTTCATTTAAACTCTCAAAAATGGTGTTCACTAAAACTGATTCCTTTTTTTTGAAAATTTTTGCTAGGTTCATTGAAAATCAAAAATTTAATTTTATGAAAACGAAAACAAAACTCTTAATCATTTTATTATTATCAATCAATTTTGCATCAGCGCAATGTCCTGACCCTCCTGTTATTGAAGCTATGACTGGAAATGCTGTAGAAGCAATGATATCAAATGGAGGAGATTTATTTTTCGATGGCACAAGAGGATTTTTTCAAGTACCTGTTGAAATTGACCCTCATAGAACTACCATATATGCAGCCGCTTTGTGGATGGGTGGATATGATGAAGGCCAAAATTTAAAACTTTCAGCGCAAACTTATGGGAGAAACTACGATGAATTCGACTATACCTCCGGGCCTTTGAAACCTGAAACCGGCGAACCATATGCTGATAATTGTGAAAATTTCAATAGAGTCTGGAAGGTTGAAAAACAAGAAGTTCTTGATCATATCGCAGATTTTGAAGACAATGGAGTCATTGACAATCCTATAGCGTCTGTATATGCATGGCCTGGCCACAACAGCGTTCAATGTTATTATTATAATGGCTTCATATTGCCTTATAGTCCTCAAAAATGGGCTCCTTTTTATGATAAAAATAATAATGGAAACTACGATCCCGAAGAAGGAGATTATCCGCACCCTCCCAATGTAATTCCAAATCTGATCCCTGAGCAAATCAGTTGGACCGTTTTTAACGATAATATAGTTCACCAGCAATCTGAAGGCGTTCCCTTGAAAGTTGAAGTGCAATTGACAAGTTGGAATTTCAATTGTCTGGGAAATCATGTTTTAAAACACTCCCTTTTTACTTCTCATAAAATCATCAATCGATCTCAAGAAAATATAGACTCAATGTATATCGGGCTTTGGGTTGATTTTGATAATGGTTGTCCCACAGACGATTTCTTGGGTTGTTCTCCTGAAAATAATGGATTTTTTGTATATAATAGCGATGCGTTGGATGGAGAATCCAGTCCCACAGATTGTTTTGGACTTCCAACTTATGGATACAATCCACCTGCTCAGTCTGTCGTATTTTTAAATCAAAAGTTAGATAAATTTATTTTCCATAATCCATTTCCTGGTTGTGTTGGACCTCCGGGAGAGCAATATCCTCCCTCTTCTCCGATTGAATACTATAATTATCTTAGAGGGCGCTGGAACGATGGTACACCGCTTACTTATGGAGGGAGCGGTTATCAGGTTTCAGGCGGAACTCCAACTAATTGGGCATTTCCGGATAATCCAAACGATAGCTCAGGTTGGTCAATGTATGCTATAGGAGCGGCCAATGGTGATCGCAGAGTTGTAGGTAGTACGTTTGAAGAACGCCTTGAACCCGGCGAAATTTTTAGACTAGATATGGCGCACACTTATCATGGTTATTCGACTTTGGACAATTTAGAAAGTGCCAATCAGGCTTATATCGAAATGCCAGAGGTACAACAAATGTACGATATGCGTTTTAATGGTTGGTGTAATAATATCGTGGCTGGAACTGAAGAGCTTTTTGAAAATCAAATAAAGGTATTCCCGAATCCAAATAATGGAAGCTTTTATATCAAAACGGATAATAAAGAAATTGGCTTGATTGAAGTTTATGATCAACTCGGAAAATTTATTAAGACAATTGATTTTAGAAACCATTCGAATGGTCAGATCAATTTGATTGACCAGCCTTCCGGTATTTATGTGCTTAAAATTTCGAGCAAAGAAAATACTTTTGTAGAAAAGGTTTTGAAACGGTGAACACTGGCAGAATGTCAGCTAGAATCTTAAACAGAAACTAATATTTTGAAATAAGCTGTATTGAAGTTATCTTCGTGATTCATTATTTAGATTAATTCTACATAAAAAGCCTGAATGCATTCGACTTCAATTTTAATAGCTGATTCTCAATATCTTACCCGACTAGGACTTAAAAATCTTATTAGAACATTTAGAGGGTTTATAGTAGTAAATGAAGCGCTAAACGAAGCTGATTTGTTTAGTTTTTTAGAAAAAGAAAAAGCAGATGTTATAATTCTGGATTACAATCAGCCAGGATTTTTTGAGATTGCTACGATTAAAAAGATCAATAAAATAGCACCAAAATCTAACGTTTTCATAATTAGCGCTGATAATAACAAGAATAATATTTATGAAGTGCTTGAGCTTGGAGTCAGTAGTTTTTTAACGAAGCAATGTGAGCAAGAAGAGATTTTGAATGCAATCAAAGCTACTGCAAAAGGGGAAAAGTTTTTTTGCAATAATGTTTTGAACTATATTTTAGAGAAATCCTTTTCTTCTGAAGAAAAGGATGATTGTTCTCCCACTCCCCTGACTTTTCGGGAAATCCAAATTGTAAGATTAATTGCTTCCGGAAAAATTGCAAAAGAAATTGCTGCTGAACTTAAACTCAGCACTCACACGGTTTATACTCATCGTAAAAATATCATGAGAAAACTTGAACTGAATTCTACTTCAGAATTAGTCATTTATGCCATCAATCATGGTATAATTGAAAGCGATCCTATCATCTCATAAAAAAGGGAAAATCAATACTTTATTTGTAATATTAAATACCTATAAAATTTGATAGTCAAAGCCAAAAGCCTCAAATATATAAAAATAAAGCCTTTTGACTTTGAATAATTGTGTTTCTGCTCTTTCGGCACAATATTTTATTAATTCATAGTATAAGACTGTTTCTCCTATCAAAATCCCTCCTTTTAGAAACAGCACGTATCTCAATAATAACTTTAAACGTAATTTGTAAGGTATTGATATTTAATTGACTATATTTGTAGACCCATTAAATGTTAGTAAGGTGTACTATCAATAATTGTATTTCTTTCTTTGGAAAAAAGTAATATTTGCGATACCTTAATCACCTTATAGAAAATATTTATAGCAAAAATTCTAATTTAGTAATAAAATTACACTCGGAAACACAAAATAAATTAACAATGAAAGCTTCTAAAATCTTTTCACTTTTAATTGGCATTTTCCTATTTCAAGTTTCATATGGAAATACGGTTTACCTTGAATACGATCAATCTTGTATGGATCGCTATGAATACAGATACAAAGGTGTCGAATTTGGTGCAAGTCATATTGTTTACCATTTAAGACAGAATAATAATGAAAAAGTAGTATTGGAAGTAGGTATTGAAAGTAAAATCGATTACGAATCAAGACCTAATAATATTAAAACTTGTAGGGATGTTTCATTAAACGAACGGATGGTAAGAGATGTAAACAATGGCGATATCCAATTATTTATTGTAAAAAAATCTGGAAAGGGTTACAATGTTTCTCCTGTTGGTATTGCGACTTATGCGCAAATAACTCCACAAGGATTTGCATTTGTATCTATTGATAACAAATATGCTTATCAATACAATCAGCCTGCAAATGGAACTGATCTCGCAAAAAAAGACAGTGAAGCAAAAATATTTTTTAATGGCACACTTTCGCATAACTGTCCTCGAAAATATTTATTCACAAAAACGAAAACCAAAGCGGGAAGAAACTACACAGAGTACACCATTATTCCTGAAATTGGGATCCTTGAAGAAAAAACCGGATTTAATCAAACAGATGCAGCCAATAACGTTTTGGAATTAGTAACAATCAATGGTTTGCCAATTGAATCCTATTTAAAGGATTATTGCCAGGGAAAGGATCTTAATTATGTTTACTCAGGTACATTTTACAGTAACCGATCCGGCAAAGCTTCTTCGGTTCCATCCAGCGGAAGTACAATGGCCGATCTTGAGCGTGGTAAAAGTACACAGCCTACATATACTAAACCAGGAACCACTACAACTACTCCTCCTTCAACTTCAACTACTATAACCGGAACGACAACATCGTTTAACTGCCCGGTCTACAAAGATATTGATAAAGGACTTTATATTGATAGAAATACAGGGAACCCTGCAACTTTGAGCTGTGGAGGCAACGATTACCGAAATGGTAAAATGGTTAATACTCCGGTAAATAATCAAGTAGATTTGAATAATACTACCACGACAAATACCGTAGTTGTCAATCCCGGTCCAAGTACAAGTGGCTTAGATTATTGTTTGGAAAAATCTTCTAATGGCATTCACGTTGTTCAACCAAGTGAGACACTTTATGGAATTGCACAGATGTATGGTCTTACACTGGAAGAAATTAAGGAAATGAATAAACTGAAGGATGATAGGCTTTTTCCATGTATGAAAGTTGCTGTAACACCAAATGTCACTGCCAAAGTAAACGATGAATTGGTGAGTAAAGAAGTTCCGGAATTTTTAATTCATGTAGTTTCTCCAGGAGAAACAATTTATCAAATTGCCAACAAATATGGCTATACCGTTGATAAATTTAAAGAAATAAATGGGTTGGAAAGTAACCTAATTAGTGTTGGACAAAAATTGCGCATTTCAAACTGCAATTGTCCTACTCCAGCAATAAAATCTGAAATATTGACTGTTGCAGAAACCGATATTCCTGATTCATTTGAAGCGACTGGTGAGAAAAGATTAATCGTGGATAATAATCAAAAAAGAAAAGTACATATTGTTAGAGAAAACGAAACAATATATGTTATAGCAAAAGAATATGGAATTTCTGCAGCTAAACTAAGAGAATTGAACAATCTGGAAGTCAATGAGGTAATTATTCCTTACCAAAGATTGTATATTAATTAACCCAAGTTGCGGATAGTCCAATTGAAACGGAGAATTTTGTGAGAAATCAAAGATTTCAATGCAAAAATTGACGATTTCGCTTGGATTCAATATTATTCGCAACTTGAAATAATTAAATAATATTTTCAAATTTAAAGAAGGGTTCAAATGCACATTTGAGCCCTTTTTGTTTTTTTAAATGTTTATATTTGCCGCCTATTTATTCACAAGAAAAATTAAATGATCCTATTTTTATTTTTTTCAATATCCATTGTTTTTTCTTTTTTATGTTCTATCTGGGAAGCGGTGCTTTTAAGCATATCTCCTGCTCAGGTTGAAATAAAATTTCAGGAAGGCACTACGCTTGGAATACGGCTAAAGAATTTTAAAAACAATATTGATCGACCTTTAGCAGCCATTCTGACGCTAAATACTGTTGCGCATACAGTAGGAGCAATTGGAGTTGGTGCACAAGCTGCAATATTATATGGAAACACAATATGGGCAACTTTAGTAATTCCGATTGTTATGACCTTAGCCATTTTAATTCTTTCCGAAATTATCCCAAAAACATTAGGGGCCAATTATTGGAAAGAATTAATCCCCTTTACGGTAACTTCTCTGCACTATATTATTATTATCCTCTATCCCTTAATTTGGTTTAGTCAATTAATTACGAAATGGTTAAAAAGGAATAAAAACAAAAGTGTTTTTAGTAGAGATGATTTTAGTGCAATTACAGAAATTGGTGCAAAGCAAGGAATATTCAAGCAGGGAGAAAGCCGGATTATCCGAAACCTACTTAGTTTTAACACCATTCTTGCAAAGGATATTATGACACCAAGAACGGTTGTAAAAGTTGCTCGAGAAAATCAAACAATCAAAGATTTTTTTGAAGAAAACCGTGACCTAAGATTATCTAGAATTCCAATTTATAAAGAAACAAAAGACGACATCAGCGGCTTTTTTCTTAAAAATGACTTATTAACGAGTATCATTAATGGAAAAGGAGATGATAAATTAAAAGACATCTCTCGCGAAATCCGTATTGTCAATGAACAACTTCCAATCCCCAATTTATTTAACGATTTAATGGAGCAGCGCGAACATATCGCCCTTGTAGTCGATGAATTCGGAGGAATGGCAGGAATCGTCACGATGGAAGATGTAATCGAAACTTTGCTGGGAATGGAGATCATGGACGAATTGGATAATATTGAAGACATGCAATCCTTAGCCCGGAGAAACTGGAATAAAAGAGCTAAAGACCTAGGTTTAATTGACTCGGAGAATAAAGAATAATCAATTATAAAACCAGCCAGATTAATTTTAGCGTCTCGTTTTATACACTTTATAAAAAATGACCGCCCTACTCTCCTCCATAAATCGTCCCCAAATCATTTCAAAATTTCAAAATGAAACATTTGATTTAGTCATCATTGGCGGTGGTATTACCGGTGCAGGAATTGCGCTTGATGCCGCTTCAAGAGGGATGAAAGTGGCTTTAGTTGAGAAAAGCGATTTTGCTTCAGGAACCAGTAGCCGATCGACAAAGCTGGTTCATGGAGGATTGCGTTATCTAAAGCAATTTGAAATAGCCCTTGTAAGAGAAGTAGGTCGCGAAAGGGCCATCGTTCATAAGTTGGCACCCCATCTGGTTACCTCTGAAAAAATGTTGCTTCCAATCACCAATGATGGAACTTTTGGAAAGTTTTCAACTTCAATAGGTCTGATGGTTTATGATGTTTTGGCTGGAGTAGAAAGAGTGGATCAAAGAAAAATGCTATCAAAAGAGGAAACATTGCAGCTCGAACCACTTTTAAATCATAAAAATATTGAAGGAAGTGGCCTGTATGCGGAATATCGAACGGATGATGCCCGGTTGACTATTGAAACGATCAAAACAGCTGCCGGATTTGGAGCAACTTGTCTTAACTACTTTAAAGTAAAAGACTTTCAATATAATGACAAAGGAGTGGTATCCGGGGTTGAATGTGTGGATGTTTTGTCTGATCTTCATTTTTCAATCAAATCTAAAATAGTAGTAAGTGCAGCAGGGCCTTGGGTTGATAAGCTGCGTGAATTAAATCATTCGCTTGATAACAAACACTTATTGCTTTCAAAGGGAGTGCATATTGTTGTTTCTCACGATCGATTTCCTTTAAATCAATCGGTGTATTTTGATGTTTCGGATGGACGAATGATTTTCGCTATTCCAAGAGGAAAGGCGACTTATATTGGTACGACAGATACTCCGTATAAAAATAATTTGAATCGCGTCCGGACTAATTTAGAAGACGTTGAATATTTGATTAACGCGACAAACCATGCTTTTCCAACTTTATATTTAAAAAATGATGATGTCATTTCAAGTTGGGCAGGACTTCGCCCTTTAATTTTTGAAGAAGGAAAATCCACGTCCGAAATTTCACGGAAAGATGAAATATTTGAATCCCAAAATGGTCTTCTTTCAATCGCCGGCGGAAAATTAACCGGCTACCGGAAAATGGCTGAAAAGATCGTTAACCTCGTTGCAAAAAAACTAAACCAGCAATATCAATTAGATTTTAAAGATTGTTTTACAGATCAAATTCGTTTCACAGGCGGTCCATTTCTGAACACAAAAGAAGTAAAAGAGTATCGTGGGCAAATCGAAAATAGCATAAAAAAATTAGGCCTGGATAAATATTATGCTTCTTATCTAGTTGCTAATTATGGAAAACAAACGGATACCATTCTTCAATATTTTCCAAGAATTAATGAAAAAGATCCAGAAATCAGTCTTGCACTTTCAGAACTTTGGTTTGGTGTTCATCACGAACTGATTTTTGATGCAAAAGACTTTTTTATGCGGCGGACAGGACGGCTTTTTTTTGATATAAAAAGCATTGATAAATTGATTGAACCTGTTTTAAGTGGTTTAAAAAAATACTTACACTGGACAGACCAAAAGGTGCAGACCGAAAAAAAAGAAATAGAACAAGCAATTTACGAAGCATCGAATTTTGAACGTTCAAAGCCTACTGAAAATGAATAAATTGAAAAATAAGAAAAAAGAAAAAAAACTGAATATTGTTCACATTGATCATGCAGATCCATCAGAAAGATATGACGATGTTTTTCAAAATCATATACCTGATTTAATTGCTTCATCCAGTCAACTTGATGCTAACCTTTTTTCCTTTCAAAGTGAAAACAAAATCGTTTTGAAAGTTGCTGTTTTAACCGACACCTTGATTCGGTTTCGATATTCAATAAACGGAGATTTTCAACCTGATTTTTCTTATGCGATTGATGACAATTTCAGTCCTTCAAATCCTGAAATCCACTTTGAAGAAGAAAAAGATCATTTCAAAATTTCAACTTCCGTAGTGCTTTGCTATATTTCAAAAGGAGGCATGAAAGTTCAAATCAAAAATTTGGAAGGAGTTTCAATCAGTGAAGACGAAGCAGGATTTCGCGCAAAATCAACCATTTTAAAAGGGGTTACAAAAGTTTCCATTTCTAAAAAAACAACTAAAAATGAATCCTTTTTTGGTTTGGGTGATAAATCCTCTAAACTAAATCTTCGTGGCAAAAAGTTTGAAAACTGGAACACAGATTCCTTTTTGTACGACGAAAAAACAGATCCCCTTTATCGCACGATTCCGTTTTATTATGGTTTGAAAAATGGTTTGGGTTATGGTATTTTCATGGACAATTCCTTTCGTAGCCATTTTGATTTTGATAGTAAAAAGAAGGGATCTGCTACGTTTTCAGCAGATGGTGGCGAAATGAATTATTACTTTTTTTATGGCCCTGAAATGCTTTCTGTCGCACAGCAATATACTCAGTTAACCGGAAAACCAGAGCTTCCCCCAATTTGGGCTTTGGGTTTTCATCAATGCCGATTTAGTTACTATCCGGAAAGTCGTGTCAAACAAATTGCTAAAGAATTTCGCAGTCGTAAAATCCCATGCGATGCGATTTACCTGGATATTGATTATATGGATGGCTTTCGGTGTTTTACGTGGAGCAAGGACTATTTTCCGAAACCTACGGAAATGGTTAGAGAACTAAGAGAACAAGGATTTAAAACGATTGTGATGATCGATCCCGGATTGAAAGTTGACGATAATTACGCGATTTACGCAGAAGGAAAGAAGAGAGATTATTATTGCAAAAGGCCTGATGGTGACTTAATGATTGGCCCGGTTTGGCCATCGGATTGTGTATTTCCCGACTTTACCAATCCTGTTGTAAGAAGTTGGTGGGGACATCTTTATGCTTCTCTTTATTCGAGAAATAAAATTGCTGGTTTTTGGAATGACATGAATGAACCGGCTGTTTTTAAAATCGATAAAAAAACATTTCCGGAAGAGGTACGGCATTATTTTGAAGGACAAACTGCCAGCCATGCCAAGATGCACAATATCTACGGCATGCAAATGTCAAGAGCTACTTTTGAGGGGTTGTTAAAACTGAAAAAACACAGACGACCGTTTGTTATCACTCGAGCTACTTACAGCGGAGGGCAGCGCTATTCATCGGTTTGGACTGGTGATAACACTTCGAATTGGAAGCACCTACAAATTGCCAATATTCAATGCCAGCGGTTGAGTATTTCAGGTTTTTCATTTGTCGGATCAGATGTCGGAGGATTTGCCGAGCAACCTACCGGTGAAATATTTGTGCGTTGGCTGCAGTTAGGGATTTTCCATCCTTTGTATCGGGTCCATAGCATTGGAGAAAATACAGAAGGAGACGCAGAAATAAAGGATAATGAGGAAAAAGAGGAATCAGTAGCAGTTTTGACAAATCAGGAACCCTGGTCTTTTGGAGATCAATACACCAAGCTAGCGAAATACGCAATCGAACTCAGATACCAACTTTTGCCGTACATTTATACAGCGTTTTGGCAGTATAAAGAGGATGGTACTCCAATGATAAAATCAATGTCTTTTTATGATCAAGAGGACTCAAAACTCATTAAGAGTGAGCGAGAATTTATCTTCGGTAATCAACTTTTAATCAGCCCTGTTATTAAAAAAGGTAAATCCAAACAAAAGCTCTATCTTCCAAAAGGGCTTTGGTATCATTACTGGTCTACGCAAGCTTACATGGGAAATCAAAAAATAAAAATCGCTTCACCATTATCGCAGATTCCAATTTTCATCAAAGCAGGGAGTGTTATTCCACATTATCCGATTCGGCAATCAACAGACGAAAAGCCGGTCGATGAATTGACCTTGCACGTGTATTACAAAAATGGTTTAACGAACAGCCAATTGTACGAAGATGCAGGAGATGGATTTGATTATAAAAAAGAAATTTACAGTTTAAAAGACTACCAATTTTCCGGTTCTGAGCAGGAAGTCGTTTTGAGCCAACGTAAGAAAGGTCAATGGGTTGACACTTATCATGCCTGCAATGTTTTATTTTACGGATTACCATTTCAACCTGAAAACTGCCTTGTTGATGGTTTAAAAAAAGCATATAAAACCATTGAGATAAGCGGGAATCTGGTTTACCTTTTATCTTTAGAAAGTGCCTTTCAGCAGATTATTTTAAAACCTTGATTTATGAAACTCAGGAAATCTCTTTCAATTGTTTTATCAATTTTAACAACCTCAATATTTGCTCAAATCACGGAAATGAATCCAATGCCTGAGCGGGTTACAAACAATGCAGTTGTTGAAGGCTTTGTAAATGGGGTTCCTTACGTTTATTCTTTTGCAGGTTTGGATTCTACGAAAAATTATAGCGGAATTCATCTTCGATCATTTCGATACAATACACAAACAGATATTTGGGAATCTATTCCTCCGCTACCTGATACCCTTGGTAAAATAGCAACTTCTGCCAATCGGATTGGCGATATTATTTATATTATTGGAGGTTACCATGTTTTCAGTAATGGAAATGAAATTTCTTCAGATCGAGTTCATCGATATAACACACAAACCAATACCTATCTGACAGACGGGGCTCCGATCCCGGTTCCGATTGACGACCAGGTTCAGGCAGTTTGGAAGGATAGTTTGATTTATGTGGTGACCGGTTGGAGCAATAATCAAAATGTAACCAATGTTCAGATTTATAATCCTTCGACAGATCAATGGTCACAAGGGACGCCAATTCCAAATGAAAGCAGCTATCCTTCTTTCGGCGCGGCCGGATTGATTTATAACGATACGATTTATTACTTTGGGGGAGCTCGAAATAACGATTTTGCTATTCAGCGCCATATGCGAAAAGGAATAATCAACGCAAATGATCCAACTGAAATTGAATGGTCAGCTTTTATTTTGGATTTAGGAGTTAAAGCTTATCGTCCAGCTGCATTTTTTCTAGCTGATGACAATTTATTTTGGATTGGCGGTGCTGACAATACATACAACTACGATGGCATTGCTTACAATAACAATCAAGGTGTAGAGCCGAATCACCGCGTTTTATATTTTGACAGTTCAATCAATTATTATCAAGAGCAATTTTTTGATTTAATACCGATGGATTTGCGAGGTGTTGCTCAAATCAGCGATTCTGTTCAATACATTGCCGGAGGCATGGAAAGTGGCCAAATGGTTTCCAATAAAACATTAAAAATCGGACAAATAAACTTGCTAGTTAAAGCAGAGGATTTAAGTATTGCCAAAGGAAAAATTGATTTATTTCCAAATCCAGTCAATCAATCCTTATATTTTAAATTGCCTGAAAATCAAAATTGCGCCAATTTGATTTTGAAGATTTTCGATTTGAAGGGAGCTGAAATCATGGAATCCAAAATACAATCTTGTGAAGCCGAAATTGATATTTCCGCTTTCCCGAATGGGATATATGTTTTGTCAATTTTTATTGATGGGAAAGTTTTTTCAAAAAAGTTTGTGAAGGATTAGTCCTGGGGACCCACTTTTGTCCAATATAACTTATCAATTTTTTCCAGTAAATATTTCTCAAAGTGCTGCAGCGACAATGGAGCATCGAAGGAGTTTGTAATTCGAAGTTCCTTTTTTCCATTTTTAAGAAAAGTAATCGTTTTTGGCAAATCCGGGATATCTCTTCCGTCTGATGGATATTTATCATTTAAATTGAAAAAATCGATCTTTTCTGCCTCTTGAAAAACAGTATAAATGAAACTGTTATTTACAGTGGTTTCATATAATCCTATTTTTTCAACATTCGCTTTTCCATTATAAAACATTCTGCCATCGGAAAGCAGTTCTACTGAAAAGGAAGGACATTTTCCGAAACAGCTTGTTTGTTTAAACGCTAAAATAGTTTCGAGTTTTTCTTCATCATCACCTTCCTCCGTAACTATTTCATCAATTAACGTGTCTTTCGTTATTTTAATAGTTGACGAATCGTTTTGTATTTCTTCAGAATCAACAATAGAAATATCCTCTCCCTGAATTTTTTCAACGGATTTAGAATTACATGAAATCAAAAGCAAAATGCTAACTGAAAAGAATGCTATTTTCATAAATGTAAGATAAAAAAATCCCCGACAATTGGTCAAGGGGATTTTTAAAAATAGATATTTTTAGAATTTACTTTTTCTTTTTTCCTTTGTTAGCTTCCTTCTCAGCTTGCTGCTTTTGAGCATCCCTCATTGCAGTTTCAAGCCGTTGGGAAAACCCACCTTTCTTCTTCGGTTTCTTTTTATAGGCTTCGAGTTCTCTTTTTATTTTTTCCTGATCAATAATGAAATTTTTAGTAATAATCGTTTGAGCAATGTTAAAGATATTACTGAAAAATAAATAACAGGTCAATCCGGAGGCATAACTATTAAAGAATCCCAAAAACATGATTGGCATCAAATACTGCATATATTTCATCATCGGATTAGCCGACATGTCCATATGTTTTGAGTTGTAAAAAGTATAAATGACAGTCGTCAGTGCCCACAGCAAAGTAAACATACTGATATGAGCTCCCATTCCTAAAGGTAATTCAAATGGTAATTTCCAGAAAATATCATACGAAGATAAATCTGTTGCCCAAAGGAAACTGGCTTGCCGGAATTCTATTGATGCAGGGAAAAAGCGATACAATGCAAACCAAATCGGCATTTGCAGGACAATTGGAAAACAGCCTCCGAGTGGATTTACACCAAACTCGCGATAGAGTTTCATGGATTCCATTTGCTGTTTTTGCTGGTCATCCGGATGCTTTTCTTTCATTTTAGCCAATTGAGGCTTTAATGCTCCCATCTTCGATTGGGAGTGCAGCATTTTATATGTCAGTGGATAAAGTAACAATTTAACAAATAGCGTGAGTGCTAATATTACAAGTCCTTTGCTGCCTATAAAGCGGGAAAGAAAATCAAAAAGCGGACGAATGACATGGCGATTCACTGTTCCAAAAACACTTATTCCATATGGGATTATTTCTTCAAGACCCATGTCATAAGCCTGTAGCTTTCCGTATTTATTCGGACCGATAAAAAACTTCATCGAGGTACTATTACCGCTGTCCCCACCAATTGGAACCGCCAGGTTAGTAACCAATTTTTTCAATTCTGGATCATCTTCCGGTGGCATTTCGATATCCATTTGAGCCGAATTAAAATAGCTATCAGCAATCAGCGATGAATTAAAAAACTGATTTACATTTGAAACCCATTTTATCTTTTTACCTGCGGCATCTTCACTATCTTCTCCTGTGCAAGAACAATTTTCAGTGTCATCATCCAGGACTTTATAATAGATGGTGGTTAAAGGCATTTCATAACGGACAGCACGCTCAATCTTATCCAGCCAGTTGACCCATTTTAATTTTATATTTCCAGAGGCCGGATTCACATAATGATCCAAACCGACTAATTCAACATTATAATCAATATTATAACTTCCAGGAGTTAAGGTATACTTCTGCTCAAAATATCTTCCTTCACCCGCATCAGCTCGAAAGACAATCGAATTAGAGGATTTATTCGCTGTAAAAAATAAATCATTCGTATTAACAGTTC
This sequence comes from Saprospiraceae bacterium, assembly GCA_965220465.1. GTDB lineage: Bacteria > Bacteroidota > Bacteroidia > Chitinophagales > Saprospiraceae > JAHDHW01. The sequence goes on from CBDCPZ010000023.1 coordinate 370,407, forward strand.
CTTTTTGTGCGTCAGCCACCGGTAATATATATTCAAAGCGGTTTTTCTCATTTTCCAGCAAGCGAAGAGGCATTTTCTGCTCATCCTGTAAGCTGTCCATTACCACTTTGTTGTAATTCTTTAAAACAACTTCTTTTATTCTACCGCCTTTATTGGTAAAATAGACTGTAAAAACTTCATTTGAAATTGAATCGATTTTCTCTTTTCCAAATCCACTTGGAGCAAAAACACCGAATATGCCACCTAATTTCTCAGTTCTTGCAGAATCACTTTCGATTGGTGCTATGATTTCTTCCTCTGATGCTTTTTCCAATTTTGTTTGGGCAAGCTTCAAATTTGCAATTGAATCCGTTACACGCTTAATTGAATCCTGCTGATGCTGCACGATTAAATCCCCTTCAATAGGCGCATTGAACTGAGTCCATAAAAATAAGAGTGCAAAAATTAGCAGCAACCCTATAATATTATTTTTATCCATTGTATTTTTTTAGTATGTTTAATTTGACTATTTATCAGTTTTTACATACGTTTGAAAAAAATCTTCGCAAAGGTACAATTTTAGTTTATTTATAATTAAGAACTATGGATCATAATTCTCTTAATATAGACCAACAGACGCTTCAGGCATATTTAAACACTACTTATGTAACTGAAAAACCAGCGTTATCTATAAAAATTGGTGAAAATAATATGCCGATGAATGTCTTTCTTTTCGACAATAATTCATTTGTGTGGGCCTTTGTTAGTGCCTCTAATCCCTATTCTTCGATTCTTCCGGAGGATGAAAATGCACTTCGACACAAAGATCTAATGGAAGAAGTAAAAGCGATGAAATTTCGTTATTGTGAAGGTATCGGTATTCCTTCTGATGAATCATGGAAAGCAGAAAAGAGTCTCTTGATTTTAGACATTACAAAAAAAGAGGCGATCGAATTGGGTAAAAAGTATAACCAAAATGCAATTGTTGTAGGAAGAATCAATCAGGCTCCTGAATTAATATTTTGTAAATAACTGCCTTCAAAACTCAGTAAATAGGTCTGGAGGCATTTCTTCTAAAACTTCAATGTCTGTAAGGTAATAACCATTGCCACGATCAAAGGAAAGCAAAATATTTCCGTATTTTTTATAAAATTTCCACTCGTTTTTAAATTGAGGTTTTTCGTCATTTGCGTTTTTAAAAAATGCCCATTCAACAACTAAGTTCGTTTTTTTATCAACATAAACCTCGTATTTATTATCAGGCGATTCTCCAACAGAATCGAAAGTAAGCTGGATTACATCGGAAGCTATACCTGAAGACGTCGTATCTTTTCTCAAATATTTTAAACTAACTCCGGGGTCTTTCAATTTGAAGGGCATTACGAGCCAGTAGGAATCATTAATCCACATACTTTTTCCAATGTTAAGGAAATTTGATAAAGAATCCGGGTCAGTCATTTCTTTTCCGTTTTTCATCACCCTTCCTGTTAAATCATTGATGTTTACCAAAACGATATATTTATCTTTTGCAGACTCAATACGGACATCTCCCGTCCATTTATCCCAACATAATTTTCGAGACCCAAAAAAATCCCAAACTATAAAACGAGTCTCATCCCAGTTCTTTTGCCCTCCCATAGCCTGCATTACTTTATCTGCAATTTCAATCGCCTTTGGATCAGATTTGGCTTTGTCAAAATGGCTCTGAACCGAATGCTCTGCAGCCTTTTCGTTCGAGCAGGAAAGGATTACCAGTATAATTATTACACTCAAATACGTAGTTATATTCTTTAAATACATCGCTTAATTTATTTATATTTGAAAAGCAAGAAATTGAATTCTCCTGGCAAAAGTAATTGAATAACCACAAAAAACGATAACTATGATACGAATTGGTCAATGCATGTTTTTTATAGTTTTTTCCTTTTTTATAAGTTGCAATACGCCTTCTTCTAACAATAGTGGTTCGAGTGGCACCACTACTACAAACACTGGAAACTCGGAAACCCCGACATCGCAACCACCTAATAATAACGGAACCAATCCAAATCCTAGCTCTCCTCCTGAGCCGGAAGAAGCAAAGATATTAATTCGAAGTAACATCTATTCTTGGGCGACAAACGGACCTGAAATGACCGCTTATAAAAAAGGAATCGCTGCGATGAAAGCCCGTCCCTCGGATGATCCAACCAGTTGGGCATATCAGGCTGCTATTCATGGTTCTGTCAAAACGCCTGAAAAACCAGGTTGGAACCAATGCCAGCATCAAAGTTTCTTTTTTCTATCCTGGCATCGAATGTATTTGCATTATTTAGAAAGAATATTACGGGTTGCGTCAGAAGATCCTGAGTTCACCCTTCCTTATTGGAATTACAGTAACCCTGATGAAAGAGCTATTCCTGAAGCTTTTCGATTGCCAGCTGATAAAAGTAATCCACTATACGTCAGTGATCGAAATCCTGGTGTAAATGATGGATTTGAAGTTCCGGCGTCTGCGACTGAATATGAAGCCGCACTAGAATATGATAATTTTTATTCTCCTGAAGGATCTCCACTCAGTTTTGGAGGTCAGGAAGTGGGTCAATTTACCCGTTTTGGAAGTACAAATGGGCGAATTGAGCAAGAGCCCCACAACGTAATTCATACCGTTATTGGAGGCTGGATGAATGATCCGGATTTTGCAGCACAGGATCCTGTTTTTTGGTTGCACCACGCTAACATTGATCGGCTTTGGAACAAATGGTTAAATAAAAACCCAATCCACAAAAACCCTATTGAAAATGACAAATGGATGAATCATGAATTTGAATTCTTTGATGAAAATGGGACTTTAGTCAAAATGAGTGGAAAAGATGTTATCGATTCAGCCAGTCAGTTAGGGTATAAATATGACGATGAAGAAGAAGACTTGTTAGCTTCAATAAATGAAAACAAAAACGTTTTATCACAACCTCTTTCTTCTACAAACGTTGATACAGTACCTATGAAAAAAAAGATCGTCTTAGATAAATCCGTAAATATAAAAGTAGAGTCAGAGTCGACTACTGTTCCTATAAGGTTGAACAATCAATCAAGAAATGCTTTTTCAAACATGGGGCCAGGCGCTGCCAAAGAAAAACGAATGGTGCTCAATCTGGAAAAAATCACGTATGAGAAAATCCCGACAGGTTTTTATGAAGTTTATTTAAACCTTCCAAATGATATAAAAAACCCGGATTACAAAAGCGAATTTTATGTAGGTAACATTGGCTTTTTTGGAAAAGCGGATGATTCAAGTCATGGACATCATAGCGATGGGAAAAATATAAACTTTGAAATCACTAAATTGATCGGAACGCAAATGAGATCTGGTGCCTGGGATTCTAATAATCTCAACCTTACTTTTTTCCTACGAGGCATGGTAGCACCTGACGGAACCAGCAAAACTTATTTAGAAAAAATAAAACCCAAAGGAAATATTAGAATTGGAAAGGTAACATTGGAAAGTTATGAATGAACAGAATATTGTTGAATGGTTCAGAGTTCGAAGTTCGAAGTTTTTTTAACCACAAACCACAAACAACGAACAATTTTTTAACTACATAACCATATATCTACTTCCCAAATCATTATATTTGCGATTCAAAAATTTGAAAAGATATGTTTGATAGTTTAAATGATAAATTAGAAGGTGCGTTTAAGACGCTGAAAGGTCAGGGCAAACTGACTGAAATTAATGTTGCACAATCGATTAAAGAGATTCGAAGAGCATTGGTGGGTGCTGATGTGAATTATAAAATCGCAAAAGAATTTACAGATAAAATAAAGGAGGAAGCACTTGGCACCAAAAACGTTTTGTCAGCGGTAAAGCCTGGCGAATTGATGGTAAAGATCGTTTTAGATGAATTGATCGAGTTGATGGGGGGCCAATCCGTTGGTATCAATACTTCCGGAAATCCAGGGGTAGTTTTAGTAGCAGGTCTTCAAGGTTCCGGTAAAACAACTTTTTCTGCAAAACTGGCCTATCATTTAAAAGGAAAACAAAAAAAGAAGCCTTTGTTGGTTGCCTGTGATGTTTACCGACCTGCTGCAATTGATCAATTAACTGTTCTTGGAGAACAAATCAATGTTCCGATTTATAAGGAACCAGAAAATAAAAACCCTGTCGATATTGCGCTGAATGCAATCAAACATGCTAAAGTTCACGGTTTTGATGTAGTCATCGTGGATACTGCAGGTCGTTTGTCTATAGACGAAGACATGATGCAGGAAATCACCAATATCAAAGAAGCGGTCCAGCCTTCCGAAACACTTTTTGTAGTTGATTCGATGACTGGTCAGGATGCAGTTGATACTGCTAAAAATTTCAATGACCGCCTCAATTATGACGGAGTTGTTTTGACTAAATTGGATGGTGATACACGCGGTGGTGCTGCGTTAACAGTAAAATATACTGTTGGCAAACCTATTAAATTTGCAAGTACCGGTGAGACGATGGAAACGCTTGATGTATTTCATCCGGATCGTATGGCTCAACGGATTTTAGGGATGGGAGATATTACTTCATTCGTAGAAAAAGCGCAGGAGCAGTTTGATGAAAAAGAAGCAAAGCGGATTGAGAAAAAGATCAAGAAAAACAAATTTGATTTCAATGATTTTGTTGGCCAGCTTAATCAAATCCGTAAAATGGGTGATATAAAAAGCCTGATGAATATGATTCCGGGAATGAGTAAAATGACCAAAAACCTGGATATTGATGACAAAGCTTTTAACAAAGTTGAAGCAATTATTCAATCGATGACTCCACACGAGCGCGGTAATCCTGAAGTTTTGAATATGAGCCGTAAACGCCGCATTGCTATGGGTTGTGGGCACAATATTCATGAGATCAATCAGTTTATTAAACAGTTTGATCAAATGCGTAAAATGATGCACAAGATGAGTACCGGCAAAGGAATGGGCAATATGATGGGCGGTATGCCTGGAATGGGTAAAAGGTAAATCAATATTTATAAATTAGATCATAAAAAAAGAGCTTTTCAAAATTTGAAAAGCTCTTTTTTTATGATACAAATTCCTTTGAAAGTTTGACCTAAGATAATGGAGGAATACGTAAAACTTGTCCAGGATAGATTTTGTCAGGATGTTCCAGCATTGGACGGTTTGCTTCAAAAATAGCATTGTATTTCATCGGGTCACCGTATTGAGCTTTGGAAATCTTAGAAAGTGAATCACCACTTTTGACCGTATAGAAAACTGCTTCAGGTTCCGGGTTGGTAACTGTGATATTATCTTCAACTACACAAACCCCTTCTACATTTCCCAAAGCAAGAATGATTTTTTCACGATCAGCATTGGTTGCTGTGTTTCCGCTAACGGTTATCGATTCTCCAAGTTGTATTTTCAAACCGCTGATTGGAATACCTAAGCGGCTAACTTCGCTTGCCAGTGTTTGCTCTTTTGATTGTTCCATTACAGCTACTTCAGCTGTAGGTTCTGATTTTTTAAATAATTTTGAGCCTGCATTTTTTAAAAAAGAAAATAATCCCATTTGTTATTGTTTTGGTTAAAAAATTAATTGTTAATAAAAATTGCTTTTGTATAATTTAATTAGCCTTGGAAATCAAATAAAGGTGCAAAGATGAAAATAATTAGTGATTTTTATTAATCCTCTTCCAGTAACTTCTTCAATTCGTTCAATTTTATCATACATTCTATAGGTGTCAGAGAATTGATTTCCAAATCGAGGATCGCCTCTTTTAGTTTTCCAGCGACTGGATCAACGGTTTCAAAAATACTCAACTGAAGCGCCTCGGTGGGCAAATTGCTTAATGTGTCTTTTATTTTTTCTTTTGATTTGGAAGCATCACTGTTTTCAATGGATTTTAACTCCAATTGACTCAAAATGTGAGTTGCCCTTTCCACAATACTTTGAGGCATCCCAGCCATTTTCGCAACATAAATTCCAAAGCTGTGGTTACTTCCTCCAGCCACTAATTTGTGTAAAAAAATAACTTTTTGCCCGACTTGTTTAGTAGAAATATTAAAATTTTTAATTCGGGTAAATTTGTTGGCCAACTCGTTGAGTTCGTGATAATGAGTTGCAAAAAGCGTTTTTGGTCGGGCGTCGCCATTATTGTGCAAATATTCTGCAATGGACCAGGCAATCGAAACGCCATCAAAGGTACTGGTTCCACGACCAATTTCATCTAGCAAAATTAGACTTCGATCAGAAATATTGTTCATAATACTTGCCGTTTCGTTCATCTCTACCATGAAAGTAGATTCCCCGGAAGAAATATTATCGCTGGCCCCTACCCTTGTAAAAACTTTGTCGATCAATCCAATAGTTGATGACTTTGCAGGTACAAAAGAACCCATTTGTGCCATCAGACAAATCAAAGCCGTTTGCCTCAAAACTGCTGATTTACCAGACATATTCGGACCGGTGATCATTAAAATCTGTTGGTCTTCATTGTCGAGGTAAACATCATTTGGAACATAAGATTCTCCTAAATCCAAATGTTGCTCGATGACAGGATGACGGCCCTCTTTAATATCGATTACAAAACTTTCATTGATTTTTGGTTTGCAATATTGATTTTTTAAAGCAACTCTGGCAAAGGATTGTAAACAGTCAATTCGAGCAATCAGGTTGGCGTTATGTTGTACTGGCTCTATATAATCGGCAATGGAAGCAATCAGCGTGTCGAACAATTTTTCTTCTAAAGCAAGAATTTTTTCTTCTGCGCCAAGTATTTTGGTTTCCAGTTTTTTTAGTTCGTCTGTGATGTATCTTTCAGATCCGGTCAACGTTTGTTTGCGTGTCCATTCATCGGGAATCAAACCTTGATTTTTGTATTTATTGGTTACTTCCAAAAAATAGCCGAATACATTATTAAAACCTATTTTTAAATTGGTAATCCCGGTCTTTTGAGCTTCAGTTTGCTGAATATCCAAAAGGAGCTCTTTGCTATTATTGACGATATTTCTCAAATCATCCAATTCTTCTGAAAAACCATCAGCGATCACTCCCCCTTTTGTAAGATTTACCGGTGGATCCTCTTGAATTTCTTTTTCTATTTGATCACGAATCACTTTGCATGGATTAAAACCATCTGCAATCTTTTTTAAATTGAGGTTATCACACGTGCCTAATAATTCTTTTATTGGTTCAATGGCTTCCAATGCTCTTTTTAATTGGACAACTTCTCTTGGGTTTATTTTATTCAAAGGAACTTTCGAAATCAACCGCTCGAGATCGCCAATTTTTCGAATGGATTTTTCAACTTCCAGATTTACATCAGTCTCTTTTATAAAAAATTCAACCATCTCGTGGCGGGATTCAATAATGCCTTTTTCTTTTAAAGGAAGTACTACCCACTTTTTCATCAAACGAGCTCCCATCGGGGAAATGGTTTTATCCAAAATATCGATTAAGGGAAAACCGGTTTCCTGCTGGCTATAAATCAATTCGAGATTACGGATGGTAAAACGATCAAGCCATACATAATTGTCAGGCTCAATTCGGCTGATCTTGCTGATATGTTTTAAGTTGGTGTTTTCGGTAGTCGCCAAATAATGCAGAATAGAACCTGCTGCAATTTGTGCCAAATCCAATTCCTGAACTCCAAATCCCTTTAGGTTTTGAACCTGAAATTGTTCCACCAATTTTTCATTGGTATAGTCAGTGGTGAAAATCCATTCATCTAGTGGATAAGTGTAAAATTTATCACCAAACTGGCGAGTGTATTCCTTCCCTCTTCCTTTCGAAAACAAGACTTCAGAAGGATTAAAGCTTTGCAATAATTTATCAATATAAGCCATCGATCCTTCGCTCACCAAAAATTCTCCTGTCGATAAATCTAAAAAAGAAATACCCATCCAATCCTTTTTTCCGAATGCCAAGGCAGCTAAAAAGTTGTTGGATTTATGATCGAGCAATTTGTCACTCGTTGCAATTCCAGGTGTAACGACTTCTGTCACACCGCGTTTAACTATTTTCTTTTCCTTTGACGGTTTTTCCAGCTGGTCACAAATCGCCACACGATAGCCTGCTCTGACTAAGCGAGGTAAATACAAATCCATAGAATGATGGGGAAAACCTGCCAATTCAACATCAGCGCCGCCATTATTCCGTTTGGTTAAAATGATTCCTAAAACCTGTGAGGCAGTTATCGCATCTTCTCCAAAAGTTTCATAAAAATCCCCAACTCTGAATAACAATATTGCATCAGGATATTTGGATTTTACCCTTTGATATTGCTGCATCAAAGGCGTAACTTTTACTGGTTTTTTCTTAGCCGCATCTTTTTTATTCAAAACTTGTCCCATTTTTCAATTTCGACAAATATAATGAATGAAAAACAATCTTAAGTGATGAAGAATGAAAATCTCAGAGAAAGGAATTTTTAAAATAATAATTCTTTTGATCAATTTTAATTTCTGAGATTGGAACCCTGCTAAAAGGAAGAACAGCAAATAAATCAAATGACAAAAATCATTGGGATTATAACCTTTTTTTAAACAAATTTTAAGGTTCATTTTGTTATATTTACGAGAGGCCGGTTTTGTAAAAATATTTGATACCCTACTAAAAATTCAGATTATGATACCACAATTTAAAAAATTGAATCCTGTTGAAAAAGAACTCATGTACAATGCCATTCCATTGATCACTATTTTGATTGCAAGTGCTGACGGAGAATTGACACACCGTGAACGTAGTTGGTCAGAAAAGATCGCAAGGATCAGGAGTTATTCTTACCACGAATCTTTACGAGAATATTACTTGAATGTGGGTAAAGATTATCAGGAAAAGATTGATTATTATTTAGAAAAATTACCACTTAATGTTGATCGAAGAACGGCTATGATATCCGAAAAACTCAGCAAATTGAATATGATTTTACCAAAATTAGACGAAGTTTTTGCTTGGCGATACTATACGAGTTTGTTAAGTTTTGCCAAGCACGTGGCTAAGTCTACGGGAGGTTTTTTAGGATGGTCCGCTATTAATGAAGCAGAAAGAAAATTAATCGGATTGGATATGATCAATCCGGTTGAACTGAAATCAAAAACAGAAGAAGAATCAATCTAATTAATAATTTAATCAAATTGTTATATTTGTGGCAAATTTAAAACTCATATTAAAATTTTATTAAATAGAAAGATTGAATATCATGACACAATTTGAAATGCTGACTCAGGATGAAAAGGAATTAATGTTAGATGCCATTCCGCTTATTACACTACTTATAGCTTATGCTGATGGTGAAATGGATGACAAAGAACGTACCTGGGCAGAAAAAATAACAAACATTAGAAGTTATTCCAATCACGATTCATTGACAGGTTATTATGAAAAGGTTGGTAAAAATTATCAGGAAAAGTTAGACCATATGTTAGCGACTTTGCCGAAAGATAATGAACAGCGATTAACCGAAATTTCAGAAAGATTAAGCCGCTTGAATTCCGTTTTACCAAAACTCGATCAGGTTTTTGCATGGCGTTTTTATACGAGTTTGGTTAGTTTTGCAAAACATGTTGCAAAATCTCACGGTGGTTTTTTAGGTTGGTCCTCCATTGGAAGTGAAGAGAAAAAATATATCGGTTTAAATATGATTGAAGAAGTTGTTTTGGAAGAAACACCTGAAGATTAAATTTTATTAAATCAATATTTTGTAAGTACCCTTTCAGTTTGTCTTATTATTTGACTAATTGAAGGGTATTTCATTTTAAGCCCCAAACTTGAAGATTCGTCGTTAAAACTATATAAAATTTAGAACGGGGTCTTTATCTTTATCTAATCATTTCAAGCTTGAAAAGCTTTTTTATATTTCACTTTGAAAAACACCAATTCTTATGTCAAAATTATTTACACTTAGTCTATTTGTTGTTCTCAGTTATATTATAGCTCCTTTTTACGCAATTGCTCAACCGGTTGGTTGCATGCAAACGATGCAGAAAATAAAATTAGAGCCTTTAACACTTGCAGAAAAAGCAATGATTTCGGCTTCAAATGAGCGTAGCGATACTATTGATGTTCTTAATTATAACATCACACTTGAAGTTATCAATTTTGGTCAGGGAATTATAAATGGCAATTGTGAAATTTCTTTCAGCCCAAAGATGAACAACATCGATTATTTAGCGTTGGATTTGTTGGATTTAACCGTTGATTCTGTTCATTTTAATGGCCAACCAGTGAGCTATGACTACGACGGATTACTTTTGGAAATCTTCTATCCAAGCCCTATGGACATGACAGATACCGCTGAAGTGACTGTTTTTTACAATGGACATCCCACCACTGATGGTACCTGGGGTGGTTTTGATTTTAATAGTGGCTATGCTTACAATTTAGGAATTGGTTTGACTTCTAATCCATACAATTTTGGACGTAGCTGGTTTCCTTGTTTTGATAATTTTGTTGAGCGATCTACCTACGATTTTAATATTTTGTCAGCAAATGGGCGAAAAGCCTATTGTGTAGGTACTTTCCTTGAGGAAGTTCCGGTTTCCGGAGATACCATAATGAGAAGATACCGTTTGGACCAGCAAATTCCAACTTATCTAGCCGGTGTTGCTGTTTCAAATTATTCACATGTTGATCAAACTCATGATGGGTTTTATGGAGATGTTCATTTTCAATTGGTAGCCAAAACGAATGACGTTTCAGACATGGTCACCACTTTTGCATCACTTGGAGAAGCTGTCGATGCTCTTGAATATTGGTATGGCCCATATGCCTGGGATAGAGTAGGTTACGTGACTACTGTTCAAGGTGCGATGGAGCATCCAGGAAACATCGCTTACCCGCAAAGTACTAGTCTTGGCGGCGATGATTTTGCCCATAGAAGGCTGATGTCACATGAACTCGCTCATTGTTGGTTTGGTGATTATGTTACGCTATCTAGCCCTGCTGATATGTGGTTTAAAGAAGGAAATGCAGAATACGGCGCTCATTTATTTACAGAATATTTTTTGGGCCGGGATCAGTTTATTGATCAGGTAAAAGATAACTTTTTAGATGAAGTCCTTAAAAAAGCAAACTTTGACGATGACGGTTTTCAGCCATTATCCGGAATTCCTTACGAGCATACTTATGGCACCCATACTTACCGAAAAGGTGCTTCAATGATACATAATCTGAGAGGGTATCTAGGAGATTCATTGTTCCGTGTGGGGCAGCGAGCTGTTTTAAATAATTTCGCTTATGGTTCAGTTAATGCAGCTCAGTACCGCGATCAATTATCTCAAACGACAGGGGTAGATCTCACCTCTTTTTTTGATGATTGGATCTATGCACCGGGTTATGCAGGTTATGAAATTGATTCGGTTGATGTTGAGCAAAATGGAAGCGACTTTGAGGCGACCGTTTATATTCAACAAAAGTTGAGGGCCGCTCCTCATTTTCATACAAACACTCCGATTGAAATTACATTTATGGATGAAAATTGGAATCGTTATGTTGAAGAAATCATGGTCAGTGGGGAATTCACAACGGTTCAACTTACTTTGCCATTTCAGCCTGTTGCTCATTTTCTAAACGAATCAGAAAAACTCAACATAGCAATGATGGCAAATAATATGGTGATTTATGGTCCGATCAACAGGTATTTAGGATATGCTGACATGCAAGTTACGGTTCAATCAACGCCTGATTCTGCATTCCTGAGAGTAGAGCATTATTGGGTTGCTCCCGATGAAATTGGTGATAATCCTTTTGATGCAACGATTTCCAGCACGCATTATTGGGAAATAGATGGTATAATTCCGGAAGGTATGGAAGCCACTGGAAATTTAAAATACTCCGGAATCACCCAACCTCATTTGGATATGGATTTGGCAGGAACAACTGAAGACAGTATTATTTTGGTTTATCGGGAAGATGCGCATCATCCGTGGGTAGAGCATTCAGATTATTTTATTTTAAATACAATCCCAAATGATGGAAGTGGTAATGTAGTCTTTAACGGATTAAAAAAAGGTCATTATGCTTTTGCAAATGGAAGCCTGCCTATGGTTAGTACAACAAATGTTTTTGATCAACTCCAACTTAAATTATATCCAAACCCTGCTTCTGATAAATTATTCATCGAAGGAGAAATAGAATCAAAAGAGGATTTGAATTATAGTATTTTTGATCTTTCAGGTAGACTTGTTGACTTCAACAACCTGGAAAATTTGCGTCAACAAATTGATGTTTCAAAACTTGAAAATGGCATGTATATTTTTCAAATAATTATGGATTCCGGCAAATCCATTGGTTCCGCACAATTTGAAATAATCAAATAGTAAAAACTATTCAAAAATTTATAATTAAAGTGCTTTAGTCAGATAACTGGCTAAGGCACTTTAATTTTTGCATTCAAATTTTTATGATTTGAAGAGTGGTTATTAACCTGCAACTATTTTCAAAAAATTTTATTTCCCATTTTTCAAAAAAAAAGTAGCAGAAGTTGAGTAAATATTTCGATAAGAAAGCTTCGGAATTTCATTATATTTAGATTTAAATAAAACTAAGAAACCCTGAAAACCTCAAAACCCAAATTCTTATGAAAAGCTGTCCTCCCCTCCTATTTTTAATGCTTTTGTCATTTTTTTCAATAGCTCAATCCACTACAACAAATCATCAGGTAATTATCCTTGGGAATATTGCTGACATTACGGCACAGGATGATTTTTTACAAAACCTTAAATTTCGTTTAAAGAACATAAATTCTCCTTTTACAGTATTGCTGAATGGAGATATTGCAGCTAATAATGTGAGCGAGGGAGTAGATCAACTTGGCCTTGTTAAAAAGATAATGGATTTGGTCGATACAAAGAAATCAAGTAATCTGATCATCATTCCAGGTGATCGGGATTGGGGTAACAGTGGTAAAGGGGGATTAAAAAAGGTGTTAAATATGGAATCAGCTATCAAATCATATATTAAGGAGAAGGGATATAAAAGAGTGGAATGGGTTATTCCTGATGGATGCCCGGGTCCTTTTATTATTGAAGTAGATGAAACCATGGTATTAATTGTTGTAAATACGCAATGGTGGAACCATCCCTTTGACAAACCGCGTCCATCTGATGGTAAATGCGATATCATAACGCATAGAGATTTTATGGAAGAACTGGAAGATGCGGTTGATGAATTTAGTGATAAAAATGTGCTTATTATTGGCCATCATCCTTTTAAATCCCTGGGTAATTACGGAGGTCGTTTTTCATTTGGAAACCGAATGACTCCCTTCCCTGTAATTGGAAGCTTTAGAGTGGCTTATAGAAGAAAGGTAGGTTCTATTTTAGATATTTCCAACGAAAACCTGGAGCCTTTGGTTGAGGGTATGAAAAACTTGTTTTTCTTTAATAAAAACCTGATTTATATTTCAAGTCACGAACACAATCAACAAATCATTCTGGATAATGATAATTTCATAATAAATAGCGGTGCAATCGAAAAAGGTCGTTATGCTGCCAATGATCCAGATGCATGGTTTTCCAGTAAAAAAGCGGGCTGGATCGAATTAAGTTATAAAAAGAATGGCGCCGTTGAAGCTATTTTTATTGCAGCGGATCAAGGATCAAAACATAAACTAATTTCTTTGTTTGATTCAGCATGCTCCTCTGCCTCAATGGGACCAAACCCTAAGACACCTCCTAACCTGGCTTACACACCCTGTTTCGAAGAAAAAAATGTTCCTGAAAAAATGGCAAGAAACTACCCTGACTTTGTAGAAGTTGAAGGTGGAAAAGAATATAAAGCCGGCAAATGGAAACAGTTTTGGTGGGGAAAGCATTATCGATCAACATGGACCGCTTCTGTAAAAGCCCCTTATTTGAATTTGGATACAACCTTTAATGGTTTGATAGTTCATAAAAAAGGAGGAGGCAGACAAACTATTTCGCTCAAATTTAAATCTCAAAACAAGACTAGATATGTGTTCCGTTCTGTGAATAAAGATCCGTCAAAGGCCTTTAATTACAAATTGCGGCCAACGCTAGTTTCTACCATAACAAAAGATCAAACCTCTACACAGCATCCTTACGGAGCAATGGCAATTGATCCATTGCTGAATAAAATTGATATCCTTCACGCTCATCCAACCTTGTATGTTTTGCCAAACGATGAAAAATTAGGCTCTTTTCAATTTAAATATGGAAACCTTTTTGGCATGCTGGAAGAAAACCCCGGCAAAAAGAATAATTTGGATATTCGTTTTGGAAATGCGGACAAAATAGTACGAAGCAACAATCTATTTAGGCAATTATATCGTGATCATGATAATAAAGTAGATCTCGTCGAATTTGTTCGTGCAAGGAGTTTTGATATTCTGGTAGGAGATTGGAGCAAGCATGAAGATAATTGGAAATGGGCAAAATTTAAAACGAATGATTTCAACATTTACCGTCCGATTCCGCGTGACCGCGACCATGTTTTTTCTAAGCAAGATGGTTTTTTCCCTTATATAGCAGACCGCGAATGGGCGCTGCAAAATATTGAAAATTTTGATTATAAAATAAAAGGCTTGAAAAGCCTGATGTGGCAGGCTCGTCATATGGACCGATTTATTGCATCAGAAGCATCACGTGAGCTTTGGATCGATCAGGCAAAACTTATTCAAGCGTCTATAACAGACAAAGATATTGACAAAGCAGTTGAAAACATGCCCCCTGAAATTTATGACTTATCTGGAGCTACTATCTCTAAAAAACTAAAGCAAAGGATAAAGGACCTTCCAAAATATGCAGAAGATTATTATGAATTATTAGCTAAAGAAGTAGATGTTCTGGGTTCTGCTGGTAAGGAATTTATAGATATCGATCGCGCTGAAGATGGAACCGTTACCGTTACGGTTTTTAATGCCACAAAAGACCGAGAAAAAGGGAAAAAACAATTGTATTTTAGAAAATTCTATCCTAAAGAAACAAAGGAAATCAGAGTATTTGGATTAGGTGGCGGAGATGTTTTTAATATAACCGGTGATGAATCATCGAAAATTAAAATTCGTGTTTTCGGAGGATCAGGCGATGATACTTTTACGGAATCTGGTAAGCGAAAGCCATCAAAAACGTTAATTTATGATAAAGGAAAAGGCACCGATGTGAAAATTGGAGAAGGTGCCAAATTGGTAGATTACTGGAATAAAGATATTTATGATTACGATCGTACACGATTTAAATACAATACTTACTTTCCTCTTGTTTTTCTAAATTATAGCAACTTCAATGGGCTGACTTTAGCGGGAGGAGTGACTTTCACAAGACAGCGTTATGATAAAGAAGATTATGCTGCAAAACATAGCATTGCGGGCGGTATTTCTACAAAAGGGAACCTGAAAATTGCATACGATGGTCGTTTTCATCAAGCAATTAGAAAGTGGGATATTCTTTTAAGGGCATCTGCTGCCAGTCCGGATTTTCACAATAATTTTTTCGGATTGGGAAATTCAACCATGAAATCAGATGATTTGGAATCAGCTAACTATTATGAAATCCAATATAGTAAATACAATATTTTGACCGGTGTTTCGAGAGAATTTTGGAAGAAAAGCAAATTTGATTTGGTTTTTGGATACGAATCTGTTGATTCAAAAAAATTAGATAGCAAAACTATTCTTGATGATTCAAAAGCACCTGGTGCATTTAAAACGCTGACTTTTCTTCCTGTAGAAGCTGAATTAGAACTAGATTTTAGAGATGAAAAAGGGCTTCCTTACAACGGCACTCATTTGTTTGTTAAATATACGAATGGTACTATCCTGAATGAAAAAGATTCCTCAAATAATGTTTTTAGTTACGGTTATTTGGAAGGTGGTATTGAATATTACATCTCTACTGTAAATAAAAATAAATTAACACTGGGTTTGCGTTTTGGTGGTGCAAAAGGTTATGGAGATATTCCGTTTTATAAAATGCCGAACCTCGGAGGTACGAACGGGTTAAGAGGCTATACCGGCCAGCGTTTTACAGGTGATTCGAAGATTTATTTTAATAGTGAATTGCGATTGCAATTGCTTGACCGTTACACACCACTTTTCCCCATAAAATTAGGTATTAAAGCTTTTTTTGATACGGGTCGGGTTTATTATTCTGGGGATGCAAATGAAAGTAATAAATGGCATATGGGCTATGGCGGAGGCATTTATGTTGTCCCTTTTGAAGAAGAATTTATCATTTCTGTTTCTATTGGATTTTCGGACGAAGAATCATTTTATCCAGTAATTGGATTTGGAACTCCATTGAGATAAATTTAAAATTTTAAAATAGGTGTTAATTTTATTTTTAGCTAACAAATTTATTGGAGCCTCAACATTTGAGAAAAAAATAACTATCTTTCTAAACAAATTGTACAACAAGCTAAAATGGTAAGTGAAACAAGATTATTTGATGCATTTGGAGAGCTCATCTACGCTGTAGCTATTTCTGATGGTATGATTCAACCGGAAGAAATCAAGACGCTTGAAGAATTATTGAAAGGCCATCCCTGGGCCAGCGAGATTCAATGGTCATTTGATTATGAGTTAAAAAATAATAAATCATTGAAGGACAGTTATGAAAAAGCCTTGGAAACGCTCAAAGAAAACGGACCCTTTAAAGATTACCATTATCTTGTCGATATCATTGAAAAAATAGCTGCTTCCAGCGAGAGAGTTGAAAAAAATGAAAAAACAGTTATTGATTCTTTTCAGAAATCACTTCGAGCGCATTTTTTAGAGTTTTTGGATGAAAACGGACTGCTTATTCAATGATTACATTCCTTTTAATAATCCCCGATCGAGGATAGATTTGGAGTGTAATTAGTAACTAAACGACCACCTACTTGAAGTAGGTGGGTTTGAATGATTCATGACTAAAAGTCATTTTTTATATTACTCAAGCAAAAAGTTGTCTTGAGATTTATCTGAAGGTTTTCTATGGTGTTCTAGATATTCTTGCACCATTTCGTCAGTAATATTTCCGGTACTCCATGCTCCATAGCCTGTTGCCCATAAATGCTGACCCCAGTATCGTTTCTTTAAATGGGGAAACTCTTTTTGCAACAAGCGAGAACTTCTTCCTTTTAGTTGTTTGAGCACAGTGCTCACTGATAACTTGGATGGATATTCTATATGCATGTGCACATGATCTTTACTGACTACTCCCTTCAGTATTTCTATATCTAAGGTTTCGCAATCTTGTATCAACAGACTTCGGCATTTTGACTGTACATCTCCTGTTAATACATGATAACGGTATTTGGTAACCCATACTATGTGGACAGTTAATCGAGTTAATGTATGCGATCCCTTTCTATATAGCGCCATCTTTTTGATGCTAATTTAACAGAATAAATTGTTCCCACTGAAGTGGGAGGTTTTAAACCTTTTTTATTGAAGACTTATTTTATTACAAACTTGTGGGTTAACCGTTGGTCTTCTGATTTTATTTCCAGCAAATACATTCCTGAAACCAAATCAATTACATCAATTTTGAATTGATTAAAAGTTCCAAAACGCTGATCGACGGATTGGAAATAATGTCTTCTGCCAAGCAAATCATAAACTGACAATGTAAAACTTTTAGCTTCTTGTAATTCAAAATGAACATTTAATTCCTCTGAAACCGGATTTGGGAAAATTTGAAGATTCCAATTTGAAGCAAGGTCCTCTGTATTTACAAAACATTCTGCTTCCGGATTGAAAACAATAGCTTGAACAAAAGTATTTATACAACCAGTTGAAGGATCGGTCACTTCAAGCATATACTCTCCGTCCTCCATTGCACAATAAAACGGTTCTGTTTCTCCTGTTAACAGGTTATTATCCTGATACCATTGAAAAGTATAACCAGCAGGATAACTGATTGATTCCAAAAGACTTAGCAGGTTGTTTTCGTTGAAATATTCAGGTTCTTCGGGTAATGATGAAAACTCAATACTCACCTCTTCAGAAACGGCTGAACAACCCATTGCATTTGTAAAAACCACTGAATATACGCCAGATTCAGTCACTTCCAAATCCACTTCCGTTTCATCGACCAGCGCTACTCCATCTCGTAGCCATTGATTTCCTTCATTGTAAGAAGAAGACAATACCGTCATTTCTCCCTCACAAAACGAAGTCGCACTAATATTTGAAATGACCGGAGTATCAGGAATTTCAAAAACCCAAACAGTATCGGAGGATTCAACAACTTCAATCGGATGGATGATATCAAAATGCATGTTAAAATTACCGGTGATCAGTGGTCCATTCGAAAGTTGATTAAAAGTCACAATTCCACAAATGTCATCACTTCCATTTATACCACTATCTTCATCCACTGCTTTCAATTCATAATTTCCACTCAATAATTTGATATTTGGAAAATACTCAATCGGAGCCGCAGTGTTCCATGCGATTTCTGAATCATAAATCAGAATTCCAGATGGATCTCTGATTTCGATATGAATATCAGGATTTGTTGACCAATCCGGAGCAGTGGGAATATCGTTACAGCCTGATGCAGTGATCACAGCTCGAGTCAATATATATCCTACTGTGTCGATTTCCGCTTCGTAGTTAACAACATAAAACCCTGGTTGTGAGTAAGTTTGGTCTTGAGGATTTTCATCGAGACTGGAATTTCCATTTCCAAAATCCCAATTATAAGAAAATCCATCCTCACCGTTGCTGGGGATATTGTTTTGAAAGGAAACAGTCACCTCACCACATCCAGTATTGTTCAACATGGTAAACCCTTCCGTAACACTCAATGAAGGATCAATTGTAATTTCCATATAAAAAACAGCTTGTTGTGTAAAAACCAATATTGTCGCTTCTACAGTAACTTCAATGAGATAAGTTCCTGCTTGAAATGGAGTTCCGTTAAAATTAAAACAACCATCTGTTTCAACAGCAGGGTTATAAGAAGTCTGATTGGATTCCCAGGATAGCCCTGAAGGCAAATTGCTCAATCCGAGTATGTCTATCTGGTTGATTGTCAGTCCAGTAGGAATGTCAGGATCAACTTCATTAACCGGAGTAGTAGTTTTTGGCATTCTGAAACTTACATCGTTATCATAATAAACGCCAACGGTTCCATTTGGTAAAGCGCCTAAATATATGGTATCTTCTGCCATTCCTTGAGGAACTTCCACGGTGCATAAATCATCGGGGCAATCTCCCGCATAAGAAGGTGATGCTATAATTCCCAGACAAAAAATGATTAATATTTTAAGTGTAAAAATTTTCTGATTCATAGGTAAAGTTTAAAGGTTAAACAGCAACTGCACGTGCAGTATTAATTAAATTTCACAATTAAGGGGTGTACTCTATGAATTCAAAACGTTGTGTGCAGTAAAGGGTGATATGTAGCGGTGAGATTGGATTTAAAGGTATACAAAAACTACCTTTTATAAAAATAAAAAATATAAAATCCTTTCAGGATTTGAATTTTGTTAAAAAGCAAAATTCAAATCCAAAAAGAATAAATGATAATTGAGCTATCTGCTAATCACCATTTTTTTAGATAATACAGCAGTCTTGTTGTTTAAAGTGTAAGTATAAATTCCATTTGATAAAGCTGCTCCGTCGAATTCAAAGTTATTCGTCCCCTGGAAAATTTCAACTTCACGAAAATGAACCAGATTTCCCAACATATCAAAAACCCTGAATTGTAAAATTTCATCAACCTTAGAATTGACTTCGATAGTTGTTGTACTTCCAAACGGATTTGGACTATTATAAACGCTAATATTTTTAGTCAAATAGTCATTGGTTCCGGCAATAGTGCAATTTGGGTCACCATTCTCCGCCAGAACCAGGTCATAGGTTCCGTCAGCTCCGGGAATGATCGTTGTTGGAAAAGTAACATCAAAGTCACCCAGGCTCGTAAAAATTTTGGTCGTTATCGTCAGAGGGTAAACCCCAGGAGTGTTGGCTGCGGTAGCAGTTCCTTTTATTGCCATGCAAGCAATGGTATCTGAAGGTGTAAACACACAAGAACTAGGGTTGCAGCCATAGTCAAGCCCGATTGGTAAGCCGCCAACAGCACCATCTTGTTCGATGACAATAGAATCAAGATTCAAATCAAAACCATTAATATTGACAGTTTCTGGAATAACAAATGTTAAAACGTATTCAAAACCAGAACCGATACAAGCGGTATCAGTTATTCCGCCTTCCGGGTTTGTATCAGGATCATACGGAGCGGGATATACTCCCACTGCAGAATCTCGGTATAACTCATTTGGCATACAAGCCTGCGCAGTTAATTCAACAGTAAAAGAGGAAATAATACAAAGAAGTAAGAGTTGCTTCATAATTTTAGTTTTTTCAATTAATATGATTGTAAAAAGTGCAATTTAGCTATTTTCATTAAAGTGGAATAATTAAAAAATCAGTTATGTGAAAACAGCGACAGACAAACGAACCCATTTTAATCCATATTGCTTACTTTATTAAATATTTTTTTAATTTTTACATTATAATAATCTACTTTTGCGAATCGTTTTCACATCGTTATCTTGCAGAACACCCCCTGAATTTGAATAAAAAAATATATTCTAAACTTACATCTGCATGAAATCAATTTTTACTAAGTTTCTGACTTTCAATTTCTTATACTTCATTTCTTTCCTTTCTCTTTTTTCTCAAAATGCTATACTGAATGGAATCGTCTTGAATACTGAAACCAATGAACCCTTAATTGGTGTTACGATCAAAGTTGATGAGGTTGGTACAGTTACCAATTATGAAGGTAAATTTGAAATCAAGCTGGCTGCCGGAGAATACAAAGTAAAATTCAGTTATATCGGTTATGAAGATATAATTGAATCTGTTGTCTTGAAAACTGATGAGGCGGTCACCTTAAACATAGTTTTGAGGACACAGTCTACCCTACTCCAAACTGCAACTGTTACAAGTGGGAAATATGAAAAGCCATTGAGTGAGGTCACTGTTTCAATGGATGTTATCAAACCTCGCCTCATCGAAGCTGTGAATTCAACTTCGGTGGATCAAGTACTTGAAAAGATACCAGGGGTTAACATCATTGATGACCAAGTTAATATTCGTGGCGGTTCAGGATGGTCTTATGGGGCAGGAAGCAGAGTTTTACTTTTAGTAGACAATATTCCTGCAATGCAAGCAGATGCTGGGTTTCCTAATTGGAACGATATTGCCATCGAAAACACGAATCAAATTGAAGTTGTTAAAGGTGCAGCTTCTGCACTTTATGGATCATCTGCACTAAATGGGATAATAAATGTTAGAACAGCTTACGCTACTTCAACACCTGTGACGCATATTTCAACTTTTTATACCCAATATCTTGATCCTGAGGATAAAGAAAAGATTTGGTATGAAGAACAGCCATTTGAAACAGGTATTAGTGTTTCACATCGGCGAAAAATCAACAAACTTGACCTTGTTTTAAGCGGATTTGGCCTCTACGAAAATAGTTTTCGAGAAGATAATTTTGATCGTTATGGAAGGATAACGATAGGTACGAGGTTTCGAGCTACAGATAAACTATCCATTGGTTTTAACAGTAATTTTAATAAAGGAAAATCAAAAAGTTACTTCTATTGGAAAGACTGGGGCCCAGACGCTTTGAGAGGGGCTGAAGGGACTTTTACAAATACTGATAAACTTCGATTTACAATTGATCCTTTTGTAACCTACCATGACAATAAAGGTAATCAACATAAATTGATTACAAGATTTCATTACATCGACAATAAAAATAATGAAAGCCAATCCAACTCTTCAAGGTTACTTTATGGGGAGTATCAATTTCAACATCGCTTTGAAGGTATCGATCTGGTGACTTCAGCGGGAATCGTTGGTATTTATAGCGGAGTGAAAGCTGAACTTTATGGTGACACAACTTATAATTCTTCCAACTTAGCTGGATATGTTCAAGTTGATAAAAAGTTTTTGAATCGGTTAAACCTATCCGCTGGATTCAGATATGAACGAAATACTATCAATGGTCCTGAAATTGTGAATGGTGATCCAATCCCTGAAGGGAAATCAACTGAAGGAAAACCAGTTTTTCGTTTTGGTTTAAATTATCAAGTAGCAAAAGCTACATTTATTAGAACATCTTGGGGACAGGGATATCGATTTCCAACTATCGCCGAAAAATATATTCATACTAAAGCAGGCGGGATAAATATTATCCCTAACCCTTTTTTACAATCAGAAACTGGCTGGACAACAGAAATTGGAATAAAACAAGGTTTTAAAATTAATAAATGGGTTGGTTATGTTGACATCGCTGGTTTCTGGTCCCAATATTTCAATATGATGGAATTTGCAGTTTCTCCGGAACTGGACGGATTTCAATCTCAAAACATTGGAGATACAGATATCAAAGGATTTGAAATTAGTATAGCAGGGAGTGGAAATTTATTTGGAACCACCACCTCAATATTGGCGGGATATACCTATATCGATCCTAAATTTCAAAATTTATCAGATTTGGACTCCATTCTATGGTATTCAACCGTCGATTACAATGTCCTCAAATACAGGCATCGTCATTCGTTTAAGTTAGACCTGGAAACAAAAATCAAGAAATTTTCTATAGGAATTGCGATGTTTTACAACAGCCAGATAGAAGCAATAGACGGAGCTTTTGAAATTATAATTCCTGGCTTACCTCAACAAAGAATGGAAGATATGGATGGTTATAAAACCTTTGATGCCAGGGTAGCCTACCAAATAACTAAAAGTATAAAAATTGCTTTTATTGGAAAAAATATTTTCAATGAAGAATATACTGCACGGCCCGGATTGTTGGAACCACCAAGAAATTTGACCTGCCGATTGGATTTCCGATTCTGAGTTGAATATTTAGTATAAATGAATTAAAGTTTTCAGGTTTTACAAACTTTAAACTTGATAAGTTCAGATACTTTTTTATCAAAGTATCTGAACTTTTTCATGTAATTAATTGTCTTTTCATCTGACATATTGTCACTTAAATGTATTAAAAAATGTACCTTTGCAGCCAGAATTCATCGGGCGCTATGTTTCTGTTTTATAAATGCGCTTTCATATTAACAAAAGGAAAAGATGTACGATAATAATCCGACATTAGATGGACTTGGAAATAAAACGATTGATGCAAGCAAACAAGGAGATGTTTTCTACGCTGAGCAATTGGGGGGTAGTGAAAATGGTAAAAAGTTTTACATTGAAAGCTATGGATGCGCCATGAATTTTAGTGATAGTGAGATTGTTGCATCTATTCTTCAGGACATAGGATTCAGTCCTACCCGAAATATTGATGAATCAGATCTTATCTTGATTAATACTTGCTCCATTCGTGAAAAAGCAGAGCAAACGGTCAGACAACGTTTGCGTGAATTTGACAAAGTAAAAAAAGGAAAACCAGGAACACTGGTTGGCGTTTTAGGCTGCATGGCAGAACGATTGAAGGCCAAACTCCTGGATGAGGAAAAACTCGTTGATCTTGTGATTGGCCCGGATGCTTATCGAGATTTACCTGCTTTGGTTGCGAATGCCAATGATGGCGAAAAAGGAATCAATGTTGTGCTGAGTCGTGAAGAAACTTACGCTGATATTAGCCCGCTTCGACTTAATTCTGATGGAGTTACCGCTTTTATTTCTATTATGAGAGGTTGTGATAATATGTGCTCTTTTTGCGTAGTGCCGTTTACAAGAGGGCGTGAAAGAAGCCGAAACTCATTTAGTATTGTGGCAGAGGCGACGGATTTGTTTGAAAGAGGATTCAAGGAAGTTACGTTGCTTGGACAAAATGTTGATTCATATAAATGGACCAATCCCGAATCGGAAGAAGTTATAACTTTTGCTAATTTGCTCGAAAAAGTTGCTTTAATCAATCCCGAACTAAGGGTTCGTTTTTCAACTTCTCACCCGAAAGACATTACTGACGAAGTGCTTTTTGCCATTAAAAAATACGAAAATATTTGCAACTACATTCACTTGCCTGTCCAATCTGGTAATAGCAGAGTACTTGAGTTAATGAATCGTACCTATGATCGGGAGTGGTATGAAAATAAAGTAAACAGAATCTATGAGGTATTGCCTGAATGTGCGATATCTTCTGATTTTATAACCGGTTTTTGTACAGAGACCGAAGAGGAGCATCAGGATTCTCTTAGTATCATAAAATATGCAAACTACAGCATGTCCTACATGTTTTATTATTCAGAACGGCCGGGAACACTTGCAGCTCGAAAATATGAAGATGATATTCCTTTGGAAGTTAAAAAAAGAAGACTTTCCGATATTATCCGGATACAGAGCCATGTTTCCCTAAAACATAACCAAAAAGATATCGGCCAAATTTTTAAAGTACTGATAGAAGGCGATTCCAAAAAATCTAATAAAGATTTTAAAGGCAGAAATACCCAAAATAAAATGACCATTTTTCCTAAAAAAGAAGGGCTTAAAGCTGGTGATTATGTTAATGTAAAAGTGACATCCGTTACAAGTGCCACGCTTAAAGGAGAAATCGTCAGTTAATGATTTTTATGAAAATGAAAGTTTCTTTTGGGAGCTTAAAATCGAATTAATTATGAAGAGCAGTATTCAGGCGATAAAACAAAGGTTTGCAATTATCGGACAGTCAAAAGGCTTGGAACAAGCTCTGGATACTGCAATCAGAGTCGCTAATACAGATTTAACTGTTTTGATAAAAGGAGAAAGTGGCGTTGGTAAAGAAATTTTTTCGAAAGTCATCCATTCTTTAAGCCTTAGAAAGCACAATAAATTTATTGCGATCAACGCAGGTGCTATCCCCGCAGGTACAATCAATTCTGAATTGTTTGGCCACGAAAAAGGAGCTTTTACCGGAGCGACTACTGAACGAAAAGGGTATTTTGAAACGGTAGACGGAGGGACAATTTTTCTTGATGAAATTGGAGAATTACCACTCGATACCCAAGCTTTTTTACTCCGTGTTTTGGAAACTGGTGAATTCATCAGAGTTGGCTCCTCGAAAACACAGAAAACAGATGTCCGGGTCATTGCCGCTACAAATGTTGATCTGGAGCAAAGAATAAGTAATGGAAAATTTAGAGAAGATTTGTATTACCGGCTTAATACGGTTCCGATAAAGGTCCCTTCTTTAAAAGACCGTAGGGAAGATATTCATTTATTGTTTAGAAAATTTGCCTCTGATTTTGCTGAAAAATATCGAACTACCCCAGTTTCTCTGGATGAGCAGGCTTTGTTACTCATTGAAAATTACAGCTGGCCAGGAAATATCCGCGAATTAAAAAATGTTGCTGAGCAGCTTTCTGTTCTTTCCGAAGAGAAGGTCATTAATGCTGAGGATTTGATACAGTATATTCCAAATATCAGAAACCGAAATCTCCCGGCCATCAGAACAAATGGAGATAGTTCAAACTTTCAGGAAAGAGAGATTTTATATAAGTTACTTTTTGAAATGAAAAGCGATTTAAACGATCTAAAAGGGTTAGTTTTTGAACTAATAAGCAACAATGATTTAACTCTTCCTGACAATAAAAGTCTGCGGCAAATACAATCACATAGATTCAGCCAATCAAGCCCTCAGGATAGAGGAACTAGCTATGATCCGGATTTATCAAGATATTATGAAGCTCGAGAGGATGCTTCCGATCAGGGTGATATCAAACCGATCATTATTGATAAATCAAATGCCAAGGCTTTCAACAGGTCAGAGGTTGTTGAAGAGAATCTTTCTCTTGAGGATATGGAAAAAGAAATGATTCGTAAAGCTTTGACAAAACACAAAGGGCGAAGGAGAGATGCTGCCGAAGAATTAGGGATTTCGGAGCGGACACTTTATCGTAAAATCAAATTTTATGATTTGTAAAAGTTAATTTTCCAGTTTTGTTGACTATTCAAAGTGCTCATTTCGTTCTTAGAAAAAGCTAAAATTTATGAACCTCCAACATTACAAATTTCCCTTTTTATTATTTGTTATACTGTTCCTTTTTTCCTGTAAATATAGCTTCAGCGGAATTGGTATTCCACCTGATATGAATACGTTCTATGTAGAACCTTTTGAA
Source organism: Saprospiraceae bacterium (assembly GCA_965220465.1). Taxonomy (GTDB): domain Bacteria; phylum Bacteroidota; class Bacteroidia; order Chitinophagales; family Saprospiraceae; genus JAHDHW01. The sequence goes on from CBDCPZ010000023.1 coordinate 396,376, forward strand.
TTGACAACAACGAATACTGAGCCCACTATTACAACAATTTTCACCGAGACGCTGAGTGATAAAATTCTAACAGAATCAAAACTTCGAAAGACACAGGTCGATCCGGACTATATTTTTAGCGGCGCAGTAACTATGTATCAGATTACTGCTGTAGCACCGCAGCCCGGAGAGATATCAGCTTTCAATCGGCTGGAAATAGGGATTAAAGTTGCTTTTGAAAATTCAAAAAATGAAGAAGAGAATTTCGATAAAGTTTTTACCTTTTATAACGACTTTCCCAGTGATGCAAATATCATAAACATTCAAGATGAGCTGATCAATAATATATTTGATCAAATTGTGGAAGATGTCTTTAATAAAGCTTTCACAAATTGGTAAAACTACTATCCTGGAAAGTTTTCATTTCACAAAATATTTGTAATTTTAATAATACATTTTTTGAGAGCCCAATATAGAAGGATATGAATACTGTGACTTTTGTCAATTTATTAAAGGATCAGGCTCAATTGTATAAAATTACTTATACCGAATTGAAAGGCCTTGTTTTGCAATACCCTTATTGCCAAAACCTTCGCTATTTATTGTTGAAAAAATGCATGTTTGAAGACCATCAGGATTTTGAAGAAAATCTTCAATTAGCAGCTTCTTTTAGTAATAACCGTAACTTGCTTTTCAAACAGATTCATAAACATAAATCCATTGTCCACGATTCAGATACTTTAAATTTAAAAGTAGAAGAAGAGGAACCTGAGGAGCAATTGAAAATTGAAAATGAATCAGCGTTTTTGGAGCCGGTTGCTGAAACTGAAAACATTGAATCTATTGAAAAAGAGCATTTAAATATTGAGCAAACAGAACCCCTTGCTGAAATTCAAGAAGAAAAGGAAGAGGAAGAAAACATTGAAACAGCAATTGAAATTTCTGATGACGCACCAGCTTACTTTGATGAAAATGATACAGATGCAGAAATAGAAGATATCACCGAAGAAATGGAATTTGAATATGATTTTGGAAATATTCAAACTAATGCACACGATTCCACTGAAGATTATAAAAAAGTGATTTACATTGAAGAGTTGATTGAATTAGACAACTTAAATCAGCATAAAAAGGCTACTGAAACTAAAAAAGAAATTCCTGATAAAATTGAAGCAGACAAAGCAAAGAAAGATATTCCTTTTCGAGAAGCTTCTCCAAAAGAAAAAACATTGCCTAAAAAAGTAAAAAAGAAACCACCTCCTACGCCAAAATCTTCATTTGGCAGTTGGGTTAAACAATTTCAGGAACCAGAGAAGCCTGATAAATCAGGAAAAAGTAAAGAAGGAAAAAAAGTAAAGAAGAAACATAAAAAGAAAGACAGCGTATCTAAAAAACAAAAAACGAAGAAACACGAAAAAAAGGGAAAGAAGAGTTCGGCTCTGGCAGAGCAAAGTTTAAAACAAAATAAAGAGATTGCAACAGAAACTTTAGCAAGTTTACTCGCCTTACAGGGGAGCTTTGAAGAGGCAATTGAAATGTATGAAAGACTCAGTTTGATTTTTCCCAAAAAAAGTAGTTACTTTGCAGATCAAATTAAAAAACTTAAAAATAATTGAATATGGTATTGATGACGGTACTTATTGCCTTGGTTTCAGTTTTGTTGATGGGCGCAGTATTGATCCAAAATCCTAAAGGAGGCGGAGTCGATTCAACATTTGGTGGCAACGCAACAAACCAAATGTTTGGTGCTGCAAAATCTACAGATTTTATTGAAAAAATAACATGGTATCTGGCAGCAGCTCTTTTTATCCTATGCATTATAACTGCAATAATGGTAGAATCAGCATAAAAGATAAAAATTGTCCTCAAATTTAGGACAACAAAAAAGCCTGGTAAATTAAATTTTACCCGGCTTTTTCCGTTTAGGACTAATATTATCATAAAGATAAAGAGTATCTTCGCTTGCCATTATGACAAATTTAAATTTCATCCTAAAGCTTTTATGCGAATGAGTCAGAATTTACTGCAAAAATGGCATGCTTTACCACTTGGCATAAGAAATGATCATTGCACTTTAGTATGTTAAATTACATTACGAATTGAAAATAATTTTATAATTTTTTAAAATCCAAAACGACTTGAAAATGAAGCCGATCAATGACAGAGTAGTAGTAAAACCCGCCAAGGCTGAAGAGAAAACTGCCGGAGGAATTATTATCCCAGATACCGCTAAAGAAAAACCTCAAAAAGGTAAAATCATAGCAGTTGGACCTGGAAAAGACGGAATCAAAATGACCGTAAAGGTTGGTGACGCTGTTCTTTATGGTAAATATGCTGGACAAGAACTTCACTTTAAAGGCGATGATTTGTTAATCATGCGTGAAGATGACATTTTGGTTATTCTATAACCGGCGTCATACTTCAAAACGATCTTGTTCTTTCTAACTTATTTTATTAAAACTAAAAATCACTAAAAATATGGCTAAAGAAATTAGCTTTAACTCGGATGCGAGAGAAAAATTGAAATCAGGAATTGATGCTCTTTCAAATGCTGTAAAAGTTACATTGGGCCCAAAGGGAAGAAATGTAGTTTTACAAAAAAGCTTTGGTGCACCTACCATTACAAAAGACGGAGTTACTGTTGCGAAAGATATTGAATTAGAAGATCCTGTTGAAAACATGGGTGCTCAAATGGTAAAAGAAGTTGCTTCAAAAACAGCTGATATAGCTGGTGATGGTACAACTACTGCAACAGTATTAGCTCAGGCTATGGTTACTGCAGGCATGAAAAATGTTACTTCAGGAGCTAATCCAATGGATCTTAAAAGAGGAATTGAGAAAGCAGTTAAAACTGTTATCAAAGACTTACAAAAACAAACTGAAATCATTGGCAATGACTTTGAAAAAATTCGCCAGGTCGCTGCAATCTCCGCGAATAATGATAACGAAATCGGTGCACTGATAGCAGATGCTATGAAGCGCGTTTCAAAGGATGGTGTAATTACTGTTGAAGAAGCTAAAGGAACTGATACTTACGTTGATGAAGTATTAGGAATGCAATTCGATAGAGGTTACCTCTCTCCATATTTTGTTACCAACGCTGAAACTATGGTATCAGAATATGAAAATCCTTACATTCTTATTCACGATAAAAAAATATCCAATATGCAGGATATCGTTCCAATTCTTGAAAAAGTAGTTGGAGCCGGTCGTCCTTTATTGATTATTGCTGAAGATATTGAAAGCCAGGCTTTGGGTGTTTTGGTTGTAAACCGTTTGCGTGCTCAATTGAAGATTGTTGCAGTTAAAGCACCTGGTTTCGGTGACCGTCGTAAGGCAATGCTTGAAGATATTGCTATTCTTACAGGTGGTACTGTAATCTCAGAAGAAAAAGGATACAAACTGGATGGCGTTGAACTAGAGCAATTGGGTGTTGCTGAAAAAATTGTTGTTGATAAAGATAATACAACAATTGTAAATGGTGATGGAACTAAAAAAGATATCACTGCTCGAATCAACCAAATCAAGCAACAAATCGAAGCTTCTACTTCAGATTATGATAAAGAAAAACTACAGGAAAGACTTGCTAAACTAGCGGGTGGAGTTGCTGTTTTATATGTAGGCGCTGCTACTGAAGTTGAAATGAAAGAAAAGAAAGACCGTGTTGATGATGCTTTACACGCAACCAGAGCGGCTGTGGAAGAAGGAATCGTTGTCGGTGGTGGAGTTGCACTTGTTAGAGCAATTAATTCACTTGCTGATTTAAAAGGCGAAAACGAGGATCAGAATATTGGTATCAACATCGTTAAAAAAGCATTAGAAGCTCCGCTAAGAATAATTGCTGAAAATGCAGGTGTCGAAGGTTCTGTTGTTTTAATGAACGTTTTAACTAAAAAAGGTTCACACGGATTCAATGCTCGCACAGAAATCTACGAAGATTTGAAAAAAGCTGGTGTTATTGATCCTACTAAAGTTACCAGAATCGCACTTGAAAATGCAGCATCTATCGCTGGTATGGTTTTAACTACAGAGTGTGTGGTAAACGATAAAGCAGAACCAGAAGCCCCGGCAATGCCTCACATGGGAGGTGGCGGAATGCCTGGAATGATGTAAGATTGAAAAATTATTGAATTATAAAAAAGGACTGATCCGAATGGATTCAGTCCTTTTTTTTGGTAGTATCCCATAAAGTGTGTAAAAGTTAAAAATGGGGGGCAATTGCCCCCCATTTTTATTTCATAACTTTAAACATCAATTACGCTACCATGAAAAAAGAAGATTTATTAAACGACGATTTTCTAAAACAATTTAAGTCTGGAGAGGAGTTGGAATCCTTTCTGAGTCAACTCCACAAAAGAGGCATTGAAAAGATGCTGGAAGGAGAAATCGATGCTCATCTGGATTATGGCAAACACCAAAGAAGTGTTAATCCAAATTCCCGAAATGGCAATTCTAAAAAGCGGATCAAAACCAGCTATGGCGAATCTGAAATTACTGTTCCCCGGGATAGGGATGCCAGTTTTGAACCTCAGATTGTTCCGAAGCGATCGCGTCTGGCGAAAGGCATCGAATCGATGGTTATTTCCCTTTATGCTAAAGGCATGAGTAATGCCGATATTGAGGAACAGATCCGGGAACTGTATGACTTCCAAATCTCTACTTCCACCATTTCCAAAATCACCGATAAGGTCAATGAAGATATCGTGGTGTGGCAAAACCGACCACTGGAACCGTTGTATTTGATCGTTTGGATGGATGGCATTGTTTTCAAAGTCCGCGACAATTCCAGGGTAATCAACAAAACTGTTTACCTCGCTGTAGGCCTTAAAACAGACGGGAAAAAAGAGGTTTTAGGCATGTGGCTGGGTAAAACCGAAGCCGCCAGCTTTTGGATGGGGGTGCTGACGGATTTGAAAGCACGCGGTGTAGAGGATATACTCGTCACGGTGACTGATAACCTCAACGGGTTTACCCAAACCATCAAAAGTGTTTTTCCTCAAACGGATACCCAAATCTGTGTAGTACATCAAATCCGAAATGCAGCTAAATACGTGGTTTGGAAGGATCGTAAAGCTTTTGCTAAAGACATGAAAACCATTTACACTGCTCCTACTAAAGAAGCTGCCGAAGCTGCTCTGAAAGACTTTGATGAAATATGGAAGCACAAGTATCCTTATGCTATTAAAAGTTGGTACAACAACTGGGAAGAGCTGACCACCTTTTTTGGCTTTCCTGTTGAGATCAGAAAAATCATATACACCACTAATTTGATTGAAAATCTAAATGGAAAAATCAGAAAATACACTAAAAACAAAATGGCTTTTCCTACTGATAATGCACTGAAAAAATCTGTTTACCTGGCTATTTTTGAGATCACAAAAAAATGGACCATGCCGATTCGCAACTGGCCCATTATTTTGAATCAATTTATTGCTATTTTTGACGAAAGAGTCAAAATCTAACATTTCAGGGCTAAGCCCTCTGTTTTTTATTTACACACTTTTTAGGATACTGTCTTTTTTTTGATGTTTTTGAGGTGCCCAAATTAAGGTTTTGTGGAATAGATTATTTGTGTAATTGCTCTTTTTCCATATTGATAATAGCATTTTCGACGACTTCCTCTAATTGCTCCCCTCCTATTCCTTTTGATATTATCTTTTTGTCTTTATCTAAAACAAATACTTTTGGAGTAGTTCTAATATCGTAAAGTGTTTTATATTTTGATTTTATAAATGGATCAATAGTATTAATCCATTTATTCATTTCCCGTTCGTCAATTGCATCCCAGCAACCTTTTGTATCGCTGCCGGTTTTTGTGCAGACCGCGAATATCTCGACACCTTTTGTTGAGTATTTATTATAAAATTTAACAACCTCAGGGATAGATTTTTTACAATGACCACATTCAGGATCCCAAAAGTATAATATAGTAAAATCCGATTTAACGTCATGTAGGGCAATGGGGGACCCATCTTTTCGCTGAACGGCAATATTGGGAGCTACTTTTCCGATTAATATCGGTTTCAATTTTTCAACATTAGAACATATTTTATTCAATTGTTCCTCTTCAACCCACCATGCTTTTCCGGAACAATAATATTTTTCGCCGATGTGAACATAAACAGCATCCATTCCTACAAATTTAGACTTAGCATATTCATTCAAAAAGTGGATTAAATAAAATTTATAAGTCTCTTCGCTTGGCTCAACCATTGAAAGTATTTGGTCTATTGAAATTGCAAGTGAGTCAGGGTGTTGTACCGTCAGTTTATTAATATAGTAATCAATTCTTCCATAAAGCATCGGAGTGCGAAGCATGCGTGGATCTGACATATTTATATTGTCAAAATAATGTTTTTTATAGAACAAATACCGCTTTAGATCTACCTCGCTTTTTTCACCTTCAAAATTGGGAATAGGGACTTCTAATGAAGATTTTATGATTGCAGCTGTTAAGGAATTTGGATGTTCTTTTATAAAATTATCCTGGTAAGCTTTCACGGACTCGTTTAATTCAATTAGCTTTTTTTCTTGTTTTTCAACCTCCTTTTTGTCATCACCAGCCGCTTCAATATCTTTGTTAATTTTTTCAGCTTCAGGTTTTTTTGTGCTTAAAAAAGAAGTATACTCATAAAACCATTGGTTGTCCTTTGACCCTTTAACTTTTATATCGTCAAAAAGGTTTTTAGCATTTGTTTCAATAGAAAAATGCTGGTCTCCCGGATTGATAAGTATTTGAAAGTATTGGTTTTCAGGAGGTATAATCACGAGATAAACTCCTCCTTCAAGTGGTTCATCTCCTTTGAAAGTAAAATAGCCATCCTGCCCTATCTGAACTGTATCTTTTATGTATTGCTTTTCACCATAATGGTAACCTAAGTAAGTCTCTTTTTGGTCAAAGTCATTAATCTTTACTTTAATTTCATAACCTCCATTTGCGAAAATAATGGAGATGTTTATGAATAAAAACGCCATTGCTAGCATATAACTTCTTTTCATAACACGTGTATTTTTAAGAATTGATTTATTGCTTTGTACTTCTGCAAAATTTAAACCTTTATTTCTGAATTAAAAGAAAAGTTATTGTTATTAATATTATTTTAACTTAATAAAAAACACCTTGCAAAATGAATTGATTACAAGGTGTTTTAGTAAATCTTAAAGTCAAACCTATTAATTGTTAGGGTTGTTTTTTTCTTTTAATAACTTTTCTGCTTTTGCGATCTTATCATTAAGCTCATCCAGTAATTTCTGTTGTTTGGCCAATTTATCCGTTTCAGCTTTTAAGGCTAGCTGAGCATTTTTAATTTCATTTTGAATATCTGCAAGTTTAGATTTTTCATCGCTGACTTTCTTCATTTCATCAGCTATTTCTTTTGCAGTATCTGTTTTAACTTTATTGATTTGTTCCTTGGCCTGCTGTTTAGCTTCATAAATCTGATCAGAAGCTTCTTTTTTTGCTACATTGATTTCATCAAGGGATGTTTTTCTGGCAATCTCAGATTCTTCTGCATATTTAGCTTTTTTACCCCTTGTTTCTTTTTGAATGATGGCAAGTTCTTCTGCAGATTTTAATTTTGCAGTTGCAATTTGGTTTTTTGATTTTTCTTCCTCTTCAGCTACCTGTTTATTCAAATTTGCAATTTTCTCTTCAGAAGCATTTTTGACAATAGCGACTGCTTCTGCAGCCTGTTGTTTTATAGCAGCCACTTCCTGGGCAGCAGTTTCCTGCGTTTTTGCTATTTCAGTTGCTGCGTCTTCTCTTGCTTTCAAAACTTCCAATGCAGAAATTTCTTTTGCTTTGGATGCAGCCTCTTTCGACTCTTTCATAATGTTAGCTGTCTGTTCCTGAACAGCAGCAATTTCAGCTGCCGCTTTATCTTTAGCCTGAGCAACTTCGTTAGCAATTTGTTGACGTTGAAGAGCAGCTTCTTCTTTTTTAAGGCCAATAGCTTCTGCAGTTTCTTGATTTGTTTTGGCAATTTGTTCAGCGGCATTTCTTTTCGCCTCTGCAATTTCATTTGCAGCACTTTGTTTTGCTAATGCCTGGGCCTCTTTAACCTTTGCAATTTCAATTGCCGATTCTTCTCTGATTTTCGAGATTTCAGCTGAAGCTTTTTCCTTTGCATTTAATACTTCTTCGCCGGTTTGAATTTTTTCAGTTTTTTCTTTTTCCTTTGCTTCTGCAATTTTTCTTACGACTTCGTCTTGAATTTCCTTAATTTTTTTATCTGAAATTTCTTTTGCAGTAGCTACACTATTGGCATAATCTGATTTTGCAGCTTCGGCACTTTTACTGGCTTTTTGCACATTTTCAGCGGCTTCCTGCTGCGCTTTCGATATTTCCAAATTCGCTTTTTCTTTTGCTTTTACAACTTCTTCCGCTGATTGCGTTTTTACATTTTGCTCAGTATCTTTTGCCTTGGTAATTGCAAACCTGACTTCTTCCTGAATTCTTTCAATTTCTTTTGCAGCTCTATCTTTTGCTTCAATAACATCATTAGCTATTTTTTCTTTTTCAGTTTTGGCCCTGTTTCTTGCATCTGCCACTTTTGTAGCTTCTTCGGCATTGATTTCAGCAATTGTTTGAGAAGACCGTTCTCGAGCTAGGGACACCTCTCTTGCAAGTGATTCTTTTTCGGAGGCGGCTATTTCTTTGGCTTTGGCTATTTCGGCAGCCGTCATACCCTGAGTTTCATCGATTTCGATTTTCGCTTTTTGTTTTTCATTAGCGACTAATAATTGCGTTTTGGAGATTTCATCAGCTGCTTTTTGCTTGGAAGCTGCAACCTCAAGGGCATTAGCTTCTTTTTCTTTTGCAGCATTTTCTCGAATAGTTGCAACTTCAGATGCATTAGTTTCTATAATTACTGCCTTTTCTTCAGCCGCTTTGCGTCTTGTTTCGGCGACATCGTATGCTATTTTTTCTTTTTCAAGAACTGCATTTTCTCTGATTTGAGCTATCTTTTCTGCTTCCTCTTCTCTAACTTGTAATATTTGTTCTCCTGAAGTTTTTTTGGTATTTACTACATCAATTGCAGTTTTTTCACTTTCAGATTTTGCTTTTTCTCTTGCTTCCGAAATTAATCTGGCTGTCTCTTCCCTGATTCTTTTGAGTTCATTGTTCGACGTTTCCCGAGCACTTGCAATTTCATCGGAATATTCAAGTTTGGCTAATTCCAGTTTTTCTTTAACAGCTTTTATTTCAATTGAAGCTTTTTCTCTTGCGTCTGCCACTTCTTCCGCTGATTCTAATTTTGCTCTTTGGATTTCCTCAGCTGCTTTTTGTTTGGTTTCAAGCACATCAAAATTGATTTTTTCTATTTCGGTGCTTGCATTTGATCTTGCAGCGGAAACAGATTCTGCAACTTCTTGTTTAGATTTATCAATTTCTTCTCTTGAGCTTTTACGAGCTTCTAAAACTTCTTGTGCATATTCAGCTTTTTTCTGCGTAGCCATTTCTTTGGCTATTGATACTTCCTCTCTTAAAGCTGCTTTGATCTCATCAGTTTTAACTCTTTCCGCTTTGATTTCCTCTCTTAATCGAATTTTGGTATCCTCAAGTTCTTTTCGTAAAATTTTAAGTTCTTCGTCATTTAACAAACTAATATCAGTCACCTTTCGAACTCCTGAAGAAGTTGCACTAATTGGCTTTCCAGAAGAGTCAGTAGCTTGAGATTTATCATTATCTTCTAATACAACATTTCTTACTTTCGTAACATCCAGAGATTTTTTAAAACAAACCGCTAAATCATGAAATTCGTCTTGCCTGCTAGCGTTAACAGTAAACTTACGCATCTCGTTGCTAATGTTGTTCTTGATATACAAAGTGTTTATAGGAACTGTAGAAAACCAATCAATAGCGGCAAGATCAAGCTGAAGAATGTTTTGATGAACAGGCGTCCCACTTCCTTGATTAGTCAACTCTCCCATTTCAATAAAACGATAGCTCATCCGCTTACTATTTTTATCCATAAAAATAATTTCATCGTCTTGGTTGAACTCAACTCCGGCTTTAGAGTAAACTTTGGCCAGCACTCCTTTTTCATCGTTAATCAACTCAATGCTATAGCTATAATTTCCTCTAACTACAAGGGTTTGAGTCTTAGTTTTCAGGATTTGAGTTCCGCCAAGATGTTTATTTTCAGCAATTAGATTTTCACAATTTTGTGCAAATCCGGAAAAAGCCAAGAATAAAAATATTAGGGCAGCAGATATTGTCAGGATTATTTGCCTCATTTTAAATTGTTTTGAAACACAATATAAAGCTTTTTTTTGACCTGAATTAGTTATCACAAGGATCTGTTAAGGTCAAACTGAATAATAATGAAAACGTTTCGAATTCTATGAAAATTATTTATAATAAAATCTTTATAATCAATGGTTTATCTTTTAGCAGCCAAAAGATAAAGAATAGCCATTCTAATCGCCACACCATTTTCGACTTGCTGAAGAATGATAGACTGGTCAGAATCTGCAACATCACTGGTTATTTCAACTCCTCTGTTGATTGGGCCTGGGTGCATTATCACTACTTCATTTTTGAGGCTGTTTAAAAGTTCCTTGTTTATTCCAAAAAACTGGGCATATTCCCTTATCGATGGAAAATATTTGATATCCTGACGTTCCAGCTGAATTCTTAACACATTTGCGACATCACACCATTCCAACGTTTTTCTAACATTAAACTCAACGCCCACGCCTAATTTGTTAATATTTTTAGGAATCAAAGTTGGAGGGCCACAAACTTTGACCTGAGCTCCTAATTTTTGTAAGCAAAAAATATTGCTCAATGCAACACGAGAGTGCAAAATATCACCAAAAATGGCTATTTTTTTTCCACGAAGATCACCAATTTGTTCGCGCATAGAAAATGCATCTAAAAGCGCCTGGGTTGGATGCTCATGAGTTCCATCTCCAGCATTGATTATATTGGCTCCAATATGATTGGCTAAAAATGCCGGTGCTCCGGGCGCAGGGTGTCGAATGACAACCATATCCACTTTCATGGATAAGATATTATTTACTGTATCGAGCAGTGTTTCTCCTTTTTTTACAGAAGAAGAGGAGGCAGAAAAATTGACAATATCGGCTGAAAGCCTTTTTTCAGCAAGTTCAAAAGATATCCGGGTTCTCGTTGAGTTTTCAAAAAACAGATTAGCAACGGTAACATCTCTAAGGGACGGCACTTTTTTGATGGGCCTGTTGATAACTTCTTTAAAATTATCTGCGGTTTCGAAAATAAGGTTTATGTCGCTGACATTCAGATACTTAATTCCTAAAACATGCCTTGTACTTAAATGAGAATATGCCATTGTTTGCTAAAGAATATTCAATTTTATAAATAATCAAATGCTCTCTTCTTTATTAGAAAACAGTAAAATTCTATCGCTGCCATCAATTGCCGCCCATTCAACTTTAACATATGCTTCGTCCAGCGCGTCCACTGTCAGTCCAATATAATCTGACTGAATCGGTAAATGTCGATTAAATCGACGGTCAACCAAAGCTAATAATTCAACTTGCTTTGGCCGGCCATAATGTTGAAGTGCTGTTAAAGCAGCATGAATGGTTCTGCCAGAATATAAAACATCATCAATCAGGATTACTCTTTTATCCTCTACTAAAAAATCAATATTTGTAGTACTTGCCGCTAATGGTTTTTCCCGAATCCTGAAATCGTCACGATAAAAAGTGATGTCGAGTTCCCCATAAAGAAGGGTTGGTTTTTTTAAAATCGATACTAACCTTTGATGGATACGTTTTGCCAGTAATACCCCTCTTGGTTGAACTCCAATTAGGCATGCATTACTAAAATCTTCATAATTTTCGATCAATTGTTGGCATAGTCGCTCAATGGTGAGGCCAAATCTTTCCTTATCTAATATGATTTTTCCTTTTTGCATTTGTTAGGCACAAATATAATAATTCCAACTAGCGGGTTTTAATGTAAAACACCTTTTTTACAGAGGTTTATAAATATCTTAATCTTTCTTTTGAATTTTGGCCCAGGAGTCTTTTAAAGTAACCGTTCTATTGAAGACTAATTGCTCTGGTTTTGAATCACGATCAACACAAAAATATCCCTTTCTCATAAATTGCAATTGCTGACCAATTACAGCGTTTTTCATACTTGGCTCAACAAAAGCTTTTTCAATTACCTGAAGGGAATCCGGGTTTACATGCTCTGTAAAATCAATATTTTCATCAGCTAAGGGTTCTGCCACAGAAAATAATCGGTCATAAAGCCTGACTTCAGCTTCGATAGCATGAGGAGCTGAAACCCAATGAAGTACACCTTTCGCTTTTATTCCTGAAGTATCAGAACCACTTCTGCTTTCAGGATAATAAGTGCAATGTAATTCTGTGACCTCTCCATTTTCGCTTTTTACAAAACTATCGCAATGAATAATGTAAGCTCCTTTTAAGCGAACATTTTTTCCTGGTCCAAGCCTGAAAAACTTCTTTGGTGGGTCTTCCATGAAATCTTCTTTTTCAATATAAAGCTCTCTTGAAAAAGGCATTTTTCGATTTCCCATGTCTGCATCGCCAGGGTTATTTTCAACCTCCATTTCTTCCATCTTTCCTTCAGGATAGTTGGTGATAATAACCTTCAATGGATTTAAAACACCCATCACTCTTGCCGTTGTGTTATTTAGTTCATCACGAACACAAGACTCTAGTAATTCAAGTTCGATTACATTGTTGCGCTTAGTCAAACCTGTTTTATCGCTAAAAGCCCTTAGAGCAATAGCTGGATAACCTCTTCTTCGCATTCCTGAAACAGTAGGCATTCTGGGGTCGTCCCAACTATTTACAAATCCTTCTTCAACCAACCGGCGCAATCTCCTTTTACTGGTAATCATGTAAGCCACATTCATTCGGGCAAATTCAATCTGGCGGGATGGGAAAATTTCCAGTTCTTTAATAAACCAGTCATATAATGGCCGGTGATGCCTAAATTCAATCGAGCAGAGCGAATAGGTGATTTCTTCAATAGAATCTGATTGTCCATGAGCAAAATCATACATTGGATAAATCAGCCATTCATCGCCGGTTCGATGATGATGCTCTTTTTTAATTCGATACATTACCGGATCGCGCATGTGCATATTTGGTGCACTCATGTCAATTTTGGCTCGTAATACTTTTGCGCCATCAGGGTAATCGCCATTTTTCATTTTTTCAAAAAGTTCCAGGTTTTCCTCAACACTTCTATTCCTGAAAGGGCTATTTTTTCCCGGTTCTGTTGGTGTTCCTTTCATCTCTGCGATTTGTTCAGCAGAAGAATCATCAACATAAGCCAGTCCTTTTTTGATTAATTTGACTGCAAATTCGTACAACTGAGGGAAATAATCAGAGGCAAAATACTCTCGATCATCCCAATCAAAACCCAGCCATTTTATATCATCACGGATATTATCGACATATTCTGTTTCTTCAGTTGTGGGATTGGTATCATCAAATCTGAGGTTAGTCAAACCACCGTATTTTTCAGCAATCCCAAAATTGGTGCAAATTGCTTTGACATGCCCGATATGCAAATATCCATTTGGTTCGGGAGGAAATCGCGTGTGAACAACTCCGTTATTTACACCATTTTTTATATCCGCTTCAATTATTTGCTCTATAAAATTGAGCGATTCTCTTTTTTCTTCGGTCATCTTTTTTTAGTGGTTAGAAAGTTAAAAAGATTGTGAGTAGGAGATATTGCCATTCTCCTTTTGCTGATAAAATTACATCCTTTCCGGCATATCAATTCCCAATAATTCCATAGCTGATTTCAAAACATCACCAACTGCTTTACTTAGTTTTAAACGGAATGCTTCTGTTTCTGGTTCTACGCCAACTATTTTCAAATCATGGTAAAATTTATGATAAGATTTTGAAAGTTTATAACAGTAATTGGCAATTACCGAAGGATCATAAGAATCAGCTGCCAATTGTATTAATTCCGGATATTCATGAATTTGCAGAATCAATTCTTTTTCCTGAGGTGCCAGGGGTTTATGATTCTTTGAATTATCAAAATTTACATTTTCTTTTTCCCCTCTTTGCCAGACTCCTTTGGTACGAACGTAAGAATATTGGATGTATGGTCCGGTTTGTCCTTGAAGCTCCACAGATTCCTTTGGATCGAATACCATTCGTTTTTGTGGATTAACTTTTATAATGAAAAACTTCAAAGCTGCCAAACCAATTTTATTCAAAATATCTTCCTGCTCTTCTTTTGAAAACGAAGAGATATCACCTTTTTCAGCAGTTTCCTTTCGTGCCTCTTCAATAACCTCAGCAATCAGGTCATCAGCGTCAACCACCGTTCCTTCGCGAGATTTCATTTTACCGCTTGGCAGATCAACCATTCCGTAAGAAAGATGGTGCAAGCCATCAGCGTAAGGAGCGCCCAGTTTTTTCATGATTTCAAACAAAGCTTGAAAATGGTAATTTTGTTCATCTGCTACTACATAAACCATTTTATCTACCTTAAAATCATCGTAACGTAACTGTACCGTTCCGATATCCTGGGTCATGTAGACCGAAGTTCCATCGCTCCTCCGAACAATTTTTTGATCCAATTTGACATCTTCCAGATCGATCCAAACCGAATTATCTTCTTTTTTATAAAAAACGCCATTTTCAAGCCCTTTGTCGACAAATTCATTTCCAAGGATATAGGTATCCGATTCGTAGTAAAGTTTATCGAATGAGACCCCAAGATTTTTATACGTTTCCGCAAATCCTTCGTAAACCCAGCCGTTCATAGTTTTCCATAGTTTTCGAACATCAGGGTCATTATTTTCCCAGCCGATCAGCATTTTTTTCGCTTCTTTCGCTAATTGGCTGTAATCGTTGAAATAAGTATTTTTAAAAGATTTATAGAACTCATTTGCCGTCTGCTCATCTTTCTTCTTTTCAGAAAATATTTTTTTCCCCAATTCCGAATCCTGCCAAAGTTTATATTCCTCTTGAAATTTTTGTTCAAAAAGCACATAAAATTTTCCCACAAAATGGTCTCCCTTTGTTTCCGAAGATTTGGGCGTTTCATTATTTCCAAATTTTTGCCAGGCCAGCATACTTTTACAAATGGCGATGCCGCGATCATTAACAATTTGCGTTTTGACCACTTCGTAGCCTGATTTTTCTAAGATTTTGGAACAGGACCAACCCAACAAGATGTTTCGAATATGTCCGAGGTGAAGCGGTTTATTTGTATTTGGTGATGAAAATTCAACCATTACTTTTTGACCATTTTTTGCTACCTGTCCATAATCGTCTTCTTTAAAAACCATTTCCAAAAATGATTTCCAGTAATTTTCATCCACAGAGAGATTAAGAAAACCATTGATCACATTGAAAGCGGTTAAACCTTCAATGTTCGATACCAAAAAAGTACCTAACTCCTCTCCTATTGCTTCAGGTTTTTTCCGGGCAACTTTTGTATATGGAAAAACAATAACTGTATAATCTCCTTCAAATTCTTTTCGAGTGGTACTTATTACAATTTCCTCTTGTTTGACAGGATGCTTATAAAGCTCTGCAACTCCTTTGACGACTCCTTCTTGTATTATTGAAATGATATTCATTCGAAATTTATAGTTAAGATTTATACAGCGTGTAAAAAAAATGAATTGCCCTTTAAATGATATTGGAGCAATTCTGCGCAAATTTATTATCTAAAACCTTTAAACCAAAATATATTTGGTGATAGTTATAACCAATTGATTATTAGTAGAGATATAATTTAGAAAAGTATTTAAGCTCTTGGAACTGTTTTTTGAAGAAATATTTTTCCTGGAATACAACTGCTAAAACTTGTTTCGCCTTGCCAGTAACCTTCTAAATGAAAAGTACTATCCCTTTGTTTGAGCATCAGTTGATATTTTTTAATACACCATTCCATTCCCTGAAGTTCCTCATGATCAAGAATTACTTCATCTTTAAGCTCTAATAATATTCCGCTATGTACCGTTCCTGACAGGTTCATCTCAGCATAAATGCTATCCACATAAACGTATGAACGGCCCGTTATCGAATCGCCTTTTTGAATAATGAAAAGTTCAAAAGAATATTCAGGGATATATCCTCCATCTTCCTGTGTAATTTTACCTTTCCAATAACCATTTAAATCCTTTTGCGCAAAACAATCAGCGCAAAAGAAGAATAGCATTGATAAAATAAAATATTTCATGCAGGCAATTTGAAAATAAAACAGCAGTTTCAAACAATTTACAAGAGAATAATCAATTATTATTTGTGCTTGAAAAAGCTAAAAATTGTTTTTCCATAATGACGCTCATCAAAATAGTTTTCATGGGCTTTGTATGATCGATTATAATCGTGTTCCATAACAAACCAACCTTCTTTTTTTAACGAATTTTCATTAAAAACAAAATCTGGGATTAGATCCATTGTCGGCAATGCATATGGCGGGCCGGCAAAAATATAATCATATTGTGTTTGGGAAAATTTCAAAAATTTAAACACATCAGTTTTAGAAATTTTAAGATAATCTTCAACCCCAAACTCTTCAGCAGTTTTCTTTACAAACGCTACACATCGCCCAAATTTTTCAACATAAGTGACATCTTTACAGCCCCTTGAAATCATTTCATAACTATGACTCCCCGTTCCTCCAAAAAGGTCCAATGCTTTCAACTCTTCAAAATCGAATTGATTAGTTAAAATATTAAAAAGCCCTTCTTTGGCATAATCCGTAGTTGGCCTGGTTGGCCAATTATCTGCCGGTGGATTGAATTTTCTGCCCTTAAGTTCTCCACCAATTACTCGCATAATCTCAAGCTAAAAAGGTCAAAGAATTTATAAGCATTTAAAGCCTCATACTTAGATCTAAACCGCAGATGGTCCGGAGCTTCTAAAAAATAGACCGTTTTTATATATCTGTAAAGTAATTTAAAGGCTTCAGATTCTCGCATGATCTGGCCGCAAAGATGAACCGGGATGGATTCAGGATTTATTTTAAACTGATCCAATACTAACATCACGTAGTACACAAAATCCCTGACATTTTGAAAAGCGAATGTATTATTAAATAACAAATCCTTTTTATTGAATAGTAAAATGTTCAATTTTCGATGGAAAACATTGATATACATGTGGAACCCTTCTTGCTTTTCGGATAATAAATACGCTCCTTTTATGAAAGCTGTGGAAGCATGATAAATTTTTGGGTTATCAAAAGATTCTTTTATTAAATCCTCGATTTCTTTGTTTACAGCATAAATAATTTTGGTATCTATAAAATTCAAATCGTCGGTATCTACTTTATCCGAAGGGAGCAAATCCACCATATTTTGAAGATATGTGGCTTTTTCTTTTTGATTGTATAGAATTGACGGAACCAAGGTGTGTTTTGAGCTGTTAAGTGCAACTCTTATGGAGCCGAAGTTTAATTTTAGAATTTCATCTTGAAGATAAGTTTTACGAAAAAAAGCTTTGATATCTGCATTTTCTTCAATATTGTAGCTTCGAAGAACAATTACGTTTTGTTTTTGGTCAAGCACCAAAAACGAAAACCTGTCTGCTCCTATTAGTGCAGACAGGTCATATAAAGTTGCATTTTTTTTTATAAAACTATCCTCTATAAAATCAAGGCTGATCATTCCCAATTTCCTGAGAGGTTTGGAGCAGTCATATCTCCAAACTTAATAATGGAATTTGGATTATAAGATCTATCATATCTTGCAAATCGGGGATTGGCGTATCTGCCCATATAATTGTTTCGTGAAGTCTTGACTTCAACTACACTCACTAGTGTGCTTTGGTAAGTTACTGTATCAGCGTTCATTTCAAATTTTGCTCCATTATCGCTAAATGGCACATATTCTAAGGAATCCAGATTAATCTGGAACTCTTCAACAAATTTCATAGCAGGCTCATAAATAGTATCATAAATGATAACCGAATTGGTCGGATCATCAGGATCACCTTCTACCTTAATCGTCTCAACTTCTCCGTTACGGAGAACATCTCTTAAGCTATCAAATGACGGAGCAAAACCAGAGCCACTGACGCTGCGAAAAATTTCTTGCGCTTGCCGGATTTCCATTAACTGAGCAATAACGGCTTCTTCCCGAATTTTTCTTTCTTTCTGAAATGCTATAGGTTCTGAAATACTGCTATAAAGTATCCAAATCAAACCTGCAATTACTACTACCAAAACAAGATTTACAATTAATCTCATAAGATGTTAATTTTCGTTTGTTACAACGCAATAATACTATTTTTTCTTTAAAATTTAATATTAAATTAGATTCAAATGCAAAGCTTAAAAAAAAATAATAAAAAGCTTTGAGTTCAAGTTGTTTTTGAACTGTAACTAAAAAAATCAAAAGAAAAATATTGAGATTACAAGGTAAGTTAATTTTTAACGGATTCCTTACTAAAATGTTGTTCGCCGATGAGGCATTCACCATTATAAGCGGCTCCTTCATCAACAACCATTTTCTTAGCTACAATTTTGCCTTTAATAAATGCCGAACTTAGCAGATGTAATAAGCCTTTCACATTTAGCTCTCCTTCAATACGTCCTTTGATTGAAGATTCATTACAATTAACAGTGCCTTCAATTTTTCCACTTTCTCCAATAACCAGCTTTTTCGCTGATTTCACTTCACCTATTATCGTTCCATCAAGACGTAAATCTTCTGTCGTTTTGAATTTGCCCTCTATAACTGTCCCTCTTGAAATTACGCAAGACCCTGCTTCTGATTTTTGGACAATAGGATTTGTTTTTTTTTGAGTTTCGTGATTACCTTTACTGTTGAACATACTTAAAAATTGAAGTGTTATAATTATTATTTTTGGGTTAACTTTTTCAAAAAAAATATGCTTAAACTGCTTATTGAATATTTATCGTTGTGGGAGAGATGCAGCCATTGAAGTTATATTTTTAAGAAACTAATTTGGACATATTTTTAATTGTTATAAATAAAAAAGTAAAGTTAGAAAAAATTACAATAAATATTAATATGAGTGTAATAATTTTAGGGATTGAATCTTCCTGTGATGATACTTCGGCTTCTATTTTTAAAAATGGTAATGTCCTTAGCAATTGTGTCGCCAATCAAGAAGTCCACAAACAATACGGAGGAATTGTACCTGAAGTTGCATCCAGAGCGCATCAAATCAATATTATTCCGGTTGTCGATAAGGCAATTAAACAGGCAGGAATTGACAAGCGAGATATAAATGCAATTGCTTTTACGAGAGGGCCAGGATTAATCGGCTCTCTGATCGTGGGCGTTTCATTTGCCAAATCATTTGCTTTGAGCCTTGACATTCCAATGATAGAAGTCAATCATATGCAAGCTCATGTTCTGGCTCATTTTGCTGAAGATCCAAAACCTCGATTTCCATTTCTTTGTTTAACAGTTTCGGGTGGACATACTCAAATAGTTTTGGTAAAAGATTATTTAGATATGGAAGTGATTGGTTCGACATTGGATGATGCAGCAGGCGAGGCATTTGACAAAACCGGAAAATTACTTGGGCTAGATTATCCGGCAGGCCCTTTGATTGATAAATTGGCAAAAATGGGAAACCCGATTTTTAATTTTCCCGAGCCTAAAATAGATGACCTGGATTTTAGTTTTAGTGGTTTAAAAACCTCGATTCTTTATTTTCTAAAAAAGCAGCTGAAGGAAAACCCTGAGTTCATTGTCGAAAACCTAAACGATATTTGCGCCTCTGTTCAGGATCGGATTGTTTCTATTTTAATTAATAAATTAAAATTAGCTGCTGATAAAACTGGCATTAAAGAAATCTGCATTGCCGGGGGTGTTTCAGCGAATTCGGAATTGAGAGAAACTTTGGAAGTTGCTGGGAAAAAAGAAGGTTGGAATACATACATTCCAAAATTCGAATTTTGTACCGATAATGCTGCAATGATAGCTGTTACGGGATATTATAAATATTTAAAAGAAGAATTTGCAGACCAATCTGTGAGCCCTGTAGCGAGGTATCAGATTTAGACTTTGTATAATAAATGAACTTTTTAAAGAGTTTCTAATAAAAAATATAAAATGAATCAATTTAAATTTCTTTTTATCGGATTAGTTTTGCTCTCATTGGGTTGCAAAAAAATCGACCAATTTACTCAATTTAATATTGAATATAATGAATCAGTTGTGGTTCCTTCTTCTACCGGAATCAATCTGCCATTTAATATCCTCGCTCCTGATGTAGAAACCAACTCAGAATCTACTTTTGCAATTAATGATACACGAAAAGATCTGATAGAATCCATTCTATTGACCCAATTGGATTTAACACTTACAGCACCATCCAATGAAGATTTCAGCTTCCTTAAATCAGTTGAAATTTTTATTTCTTCGGATGGGTTGAGTGAAACCAGGATTGCATGGCAAGAAAATATTCAAGACAATGTCGGAAATGTTTTGAATTTAGTGGTTGGCAATGATGACCTCAAAGAGTATATTAAAAAAGAAAAATTTGCACTGAGAATACGAACAGTAATCGACGAAATATTATCATCAGATCACCATATTGATGTTCATTCAGTATTTTTTGTGGATGCTAAAATATTAGGTCAATAAAAATAAAAATATTTGAAAGGAGTGTAACTGGAGAAATCTGCGAGTCCTGTTGAGAGGTATCAGTTTTAGCCGTTTTTAGTTCATGGTTTATAGTTTGAAGTTCAAGGTTACAGAAAGCTTTTACCTTTGAACCATAAACTTCAAACTATAAACTTTTTTAAAACTCATCAATCAGTTTTTTCTTCATTTTTTCGAATTCTTCTTCAGAAATCACGCCCGAAGCTTTCAAATCACCCAATTCTTTAAGTTTTACCAGTACATCATTTGAATCTTCTTCTGTATCCGTCTGAGCAGTTGGATTATTAGAATTGTTCACGGCGGCGGCTTCAGATTCATCATGCTCTTTTTTCATTTCCTTTACCACTGTTTTTCCTTTTTCAAACTTCTCTTTATAATATTTTCTCAATCTATCCGGATCAAAGTCAAGGATGGTTCCGCCTTTGCTAAAGTGCATTTTAAAGACTTCGCCAAGTGCGTAGGTAGAAGCTCCTGCAAATGCAGAAACAGTTACACCTCCGACGATGGAACCAACCCCAGGAATTAACTTAATTATGCTGCCGGCAGTCAGACGGGCAAGCGTAGTACTTGTGAGGGAAGTAACAATTGCTTTGCCTTGAGTCTCTTGAAAATCTATTTCATAAGTTCTGCAAAGTTGTCGGATCATATCCAATTGCAAAGCACTTACGGCAAAAATATCTGCAATGAGAACAGGAATTAATCCAGCTCCCATGGACCAAATGACATGATTCCGAATGATAGTATCTGCATGATTGTCCCGGTCAGAATTTTGATTACTCATTATCGTTTTTTTTACTGTTTTTAATGCTGATTTTAAAATATCTCTTTTTTTCATTTCGAATATAAAAATTTTAAATCAAAAGTATCCGCATCTATCCGTCGATGCTTCTTTTCTCGACCATTTTGTCCTAATTTACGACGAATTTTACATTGAAAAAATCATCGTTTTAACATTACTCCTCTCCTACTTTTACACGAATACCTTCTGAATGACTGGTAAATTCCGGAGCGTACATACACTGAATCGTTGTAATTCCATTTGAAAAATCACCGTTATGAATTACTCTCAAAGGATACTCAAAAACATGTGTGCCTTTCACAAGATAAGAGAAAAAGAAATTAGTCGAAGCATCGCGAGTACTCTCGTAATATCCTAATCCACCTTGCCATTTGTACTGGCTAAGAACATTTAAAGGTTCAAAACCACTTGCTCTCATATCTTTCATATGTACATATTCCATGTCCCGATCAACACGCAATTCGATCCTGACTTGTAGTTTATCTCCTGGTCTTAATTGTGTATTTTCTTTAACGGGAGTCATTACTGTCCCTTTATCAGAATTAGTGACTTTAAAAAGCTGTTTTTTTAGCGTTAACGGAGTTTCTTTGAAGGTATCAATTTTGTCCAATTGTTCGAAATATTGCCAATAAACCGCTCCCCAGGCAACAACTTTGTTTGGGTTTTCAACTTCAATTTCGCTCATATTTGCCTGAATATCGTTACCTTCCCATGAAGTTTTGAAATAGCCGGTCCCAGCTTCGGTTTGCATTTTTGACTGATCAATCATTTTTCCACCCAAAGTAATTTTAACCGGATTATCCTCCAAAAGCCAGTTATCGCCATTTTTCAATAAAGCATAAACCGCAGAAGCTGTTGCTTTAGTTGTTTTCCAATGAGTCGTTTGTTTATTTTTTAATAACCATACTTTTAAATCATCAACGGCGACCGGATCATTTGCTATTTCATCGAAAACTTCAATCATCAAGGCATGCGTTTCGGTAGGCAACTGGTACCAATAAAATCCTGTGTTGTATTTCCAATACATACCCAATTCTTCATTATTCAGCGAACGCTCTTTTAGAGACTTTACGATTTTTAAAGGAGTTTCAGAGCTACCAAATCTGTTTAATCCCAAAGCGATCATACCTTCAGCATACATTCCTTTGTTTAACCAATATTGCTCTGCTTGTTTTTTATAATAACTAAAAGCTTCTTCCAATCTAGAGGGGATTTCAAATTCTTTGAAAAATGATCTGGCGTATAAATAATGTATCGTGATGTAATCCAAATGGTCATCTTCTAAATTTCCCCCATGTCTCTTAATATGATTTTTTAGCTCCTGATAATGCTCCAAAAGACGATCATCAATGTATTGAACTGATTTGGCAATAACGCCATACACATTGTTGTCGTTTCTTAATGTATTTACGCCTAATTGATCCAAATGTCCCAATCCTTCAACAATATATTGTGTAATGTACCAATTGTCCTCACCTCCCGGAAACCAAGCAAATCCGCCATTACTTAACTGTCGGTCAATAATGGTGTTCATCGCTTTTTCCTGTTCCGCACTCATTCGGGTAAGATCGAATAATAGACCGATGTTTCTTTTTTGCTCCTCTTCGCTTTGAGCTTGTAAAACCCAGGGCGTTTCTTCCAAAATTGCTGTTTTAAGTTCTTGGTTTTTAGAAAGATTACTCAACATCGCAGGAGTGTCACGCCAATTTTCAAACACCGTTTTGATCTTTGGATGTGAATTGGCGACTGATGTTGCCAGGCTGTTTGCATAAAAGCGACTAAAGATTTGCTCAGTACATTCGTAAGGGTATTCCATTAGGAATGGTAAAGCCTGAACGGCATACCAGGCTGGATTGGATGTAAACTCCAAAGTGTACTTATGATGCTGCAAAGTATTAGATTTGCTTGCTTTTGTCATCGCCTCAAAAGTGTAGTCTTTGGTTTGATTTCCCCGAACAGGTAATGGTTTTGTTTCTGTAACCAACATTCTGTTTGTCAAAACCGGCGAGGAACTTTCTTCTCCGTCAGAAAAATCACCAGATTTTGCGATGACCCGATGCGTTAAAACCGGAACCTTACCAATTGGAATTTTAAGTTTCCAGGCCAGTCGATCTGATTGTCCGGCTTTGGCTTTAAAAGGAAGGGTGATTTTATTGTTTCCGAAAAGATCATCGGCCGGAGCCATATTTAATGCATCAAAAAGAAGTAATTCTGCAGTTCCTTCCATGTCCTTTTCAGTCAAATTGGTGACTTTTGCAGTGAATTCAATTTCATCACTTTCGCGGAAAAAACGGGGAGGGTTTGGAAAAACCATCAGATCTTTTTGAGTAACGATTTCCTGTTGTGTAAGCGCAAATTTCAAATCTTTGGTGTGCGCCAAACCTAGAAACTTCCATTTCGTCAGTGCCTCGTTCATCGTAAATTTGATAATCACATTTCCTTCATAATCGGTCATGAGATCAGGAAAAAAGAATACTGTTTCTTTTAAATTCGTTCGAATCTGAGGCGGAGCTTCGGAATCTTGTTTTGGTTTGTTTCCAAATTCTCCTTCAGCATCTTCAGGATCAAAAGTCATGACATCGTCACCGTTTGCAGGTTCAGCAGATAAGCCTGCCACTTTCGATTTAGCAACAGAAACTTCTTCCATTTGTAATTGTGCAGAATCTGTAACTCCATCGGCTTCCATTCGAGGAGCAGCCATTAAATCCATTGTATTTCCTCTTATAGAAACTTGTTGGTAAAATGCAAAGTTGAACCAATTCAAAACCTGGTATTGCCGAAAAGGAATGCTTACGTCATAATTGCGCCAATAATAATCGACAAAAGATGCACTTTGTGATGAAAACCCTTTGCTTCGCCATTGCTGTGAACTATACGAGGTTATTGGAAAAAGATTGAGGGACCAGTCGTGCGGAGCAAATTGGTCTAAAGAGGCGTCATACATGCCTGCGACCATTTCAGCTGCTACTCGCTCCTTTTTGGGGCCGCTGATTTTAATGCGCCACTCTTCTTCTTGTCCCGGATA
Source organism: Saprospiraceae bacterium (assembly GCA_965220465.1). Classification (GTDB taxonomy): domain Bacteria; phylum Bacteroidota; class Bacteroidia; order Chitinophagales; family Saprospiraceae; genus JAHDHW01. The sequence continues at coordinate 420,773 of CBDCPZ010000023.1, forward strand.
AAGATTATTTCTAAAAGTCGCATATTCTATCTTCAAGTCTTTGTTGCTCCAGGGAACGACAACTATTTTGTTTTTGAGGTAAGCCCGGTTGTTTTTGACGAATGTAAAATGATACATCAAATTCCCACGATGCTTTTCAAGTATTGAAATAGTTAATTTTTCTAATCCATTTACATTCATCCATTTACGATCCACGATTTTTTGGTCATGTTCTATTTCGTAAAGAACCTTTAAATCTTTATCAGCGGTACCGATGTAAAATTCAGCAGTAGCTCCAGGCTCAAAAGAATTTCGTTCCTGAACATAAAAAGCGGTTTCGTTGGAAGGTGTTTCATTAACATCAAGATCATAAAGTGTGATGAATCGTTTCACTTCAATGGCTTGCCCAAATTTATCCTGTGTTTTAAGGGTGACCGCATATTTTCCCGGTTTTAGTTTTATACCTTTCAAATCAATCAAGTTTGATTTTTCAGTATCAAAATCACTGTTCAAAACCGTTTCAAGAGTTTTCCAATTTTCAACCCTGTCTTCCTCTTTATAAGCAAAATTCGGAAAGCCTTCTTTAAAAACTACTTCCGTCATCACATAATTGTTAGGCTTTTCCCAATACCTTTTTACAAAAATCTGGCTGGGCGATTGTAAAGATTCAATGGTTAAAGTTCCTTTTGCCGGCTCTGGTTGTCCATTGAGATTTCGGGTAAAAACTTTAATGTTTTTTAAACTATCTATATTAGCTAAATCTGGCAACTGAATTCCCGCTTGTAAAGCAATATAACCCACTGAAACACTTTGATCTGCACTGTGTGTTTCGCCGGTAATATCAATAACATCAGCATAAACGGTATAGTTAAATTCTGGCTTTGTGGATTCAGCAATGGACAAATCCGGAATAGCTTCAAATTCAATGGTAAAAGTTCCGTTTTCATCAGTTTTCGTTTCACCAAAAGCAATTTCCATAGATGGGGAAGACGGAAATCTGCTTCGCCAGAAATACCAGGGCAGATATGGAAAACGCGCTTCTCTCACAACCCGATAAGTAACTGCAGCCCCATCAATATTGCTTCCTGCAAACGCTTTTGCATTGCCTTTGACGGTTACTTTTTCATTCAATTTATAACTTCCTGTAACCGGCTGGAAGGTCACTTCAAATTTCGGCCTTTTGTATTCTTCCACCCGAAAATGAGTAGAAGATTTCCGCCCAACATTTGATTGCAATCGCATATTTCCGAGCAATCCATTGTCAGGTGCTATAAAAGTCCCGGATACAGACCCATATTCATTTGTCGTTAAATCTAAGCTGCTGACTTCCTGATTGTTTACATCATAAAAAGTAATCGTAACCTTTTGCTTAGCGTAAATACTCGGCATTCTATCATTGTCATATTCAATCACTATTCCTTTAAAATAAACAGTTTGTCCGGGGCGATAGATTGCCCTGTCTAGAAAAAAGTGGGTTACAATTTGCTGATTATTTTGAGTATATCGATAATCTGAAAAATAATCATCTAAAAACAACTCATCTGGTCCTTTTATAAATTTCACATGATAAGATTCATTGTTTTCCATTGATGAATACACAAAACCTAAATTGTCGCTTTTCGATTCTAAAACTTTTTTCAACTCCCGCTCTCTTTTTAATGGATTGTATTTATCGGTATAAAACTCTGCGGTAACTCCTTCCAAAGGAGCTCCGGTTTCACGGTGCATGACCACAAACTGGCTTTTCCCGTTTTCATCTTTTCTACTTTGATAACTTAAGTTAGAAACCTGGAAAAAAAGGTATTGTAAAGCACCACTTCCATCTGTATAATTTACTTTATCAGAAACCAGAGCGATGTATGTTCCAAAAGGCAAGGGATCGATTTTGATTTCAACGCTGTGTTGCCTGTAATCACCGTCATCAGGAAGATCCACTGCCCAAATTTTAAGGGGATCTAATTTTTGAAAATAAGCCGCCCTTTTATCGTAAGGAATATTTCTGATTTTCTTTTCCTCTTTTTCTGAAACTTTTACAATTCTAAAATAAGCTTTTGGAACATTTCGGTAAGTCAATAAACTCAGGATTGGCTTTTCGGGTAAATTCACCCATTCGGCCTGAAAACTTAAATCTTTTCGAGAAATATTTTTTTGCAAGGCTTCGCACTGCTTAGCGCCAAAGGAATCCGGATACTTTTCGATCACTTTTTCACAGAGTTCGTAAGCTGTTTTATAATCCCATTTTCCATTTTCATCGGGATTTGGAACATAGTTTTCTGCTTTTTTATAATAATAATTTGCGATGTAATAACTGATTTCTGAAGCAGGTTCCTGGTTTGAGTATTTTGATTCGAGAGCTTTTAATTCCTTTAAATAGAGCGCATCTTTTTCTCCCAAAACCGTATTGTTGTAAACAAATTCAAGTCTTTTCAAATTGGCCTGGATTAATGCACCGGGATTTTCATCATTTTGATGAAATTTTAACAAATCCTGCAAAAGCAACAATACCCTGTACTTTGGAGATTCTTCATCTTCGGTAACAAATTTATATTTGACAAATTCATCAACCGAACCTAAAGCTTCCTTTTGATTGATATAAAATTTATAAGCCGGTTCTGTTATGTAACTGTTTTCGCTGGTCAGATAATCAATGGCTCGATGCATCAAAAAATCATACATTGTCGGACGAAAACCCTGATATAAATCACTTCCAGTCAAAATCGCATTAAAAGAAGAAATATCAACTTCCTGTGTTTTTGGGTTTTCAACTGAATTGAAGTATAACTTTCGTGATTCAGCTACTATTTGTTCAATCGTCCAGGTTCGAATATCTCCATTTTCAAAATCAGTTGTTTGCGTTCGATCTGAAAATCGCCAATAATTATTGTTCAAATACTTCGAATACATTTCAGCCAACATAGATTGCAGCAATGACTTCGTTGGAAAAGGAGCTGCATCCATTTCATTTTGCATTTTGAGGATTGCGTTGACCAATCCGTCTTCTTCAAGCTGAGATTCATATTTTCCTTTATAGATCAGACATTTGATCATTTGCGCAGATAAGTTTTTTTCTTTTACTTTTTCATATAAAAGGTTAACCTTTTCCAGCGCAGATTTTGGCAAACCTTGGTTTTCTAAGGAGTCGATTGTTTTCCATTCAGCTAGAAAGTTTTCATCGTTGGGGTTTGACATATTTGAGTCTTGATTATTAATCGAAGTATTTGGTTGGCTGTTCAAGTCAGGTTGTTGGTTTTTCTTTTGAGATCCACAACTGACAACAAAAATTACAATTAAAAATGATAGAATTACGAAGACATTCAGCTTATTCATTGGGTTTTTAATTTTATATTTTTCGGTACTAATTTATGAAATGATTTTCAGTAAAAAAGTTTTTAATTGATGAAATAAAAGGCTTTTCTGGGTAAAGATGAACGCATGGGTGGAAAAGGTGTGAGGAATAAAGTTATTAATGTTTTTTTAACTTTCAAGCGCAAAGTTAGATAATCCAAAACGTTCGATATTCACTTGTGCATTAAGTGGAATATTATCAACCAGGAAGTCAGCAAAATGGCTGGCCCAATATGGGCCTAAAGAAGCTCCTTTTGTTCCTAAACCGTTGAAGATTGCCATTTGTTCAAATTTAGGATGAATCCCTAAAAAGGGTCTTCTGTCTTTTACTGTTGGGCGAATTGCTGCAAGATGTTCCACTATTTCAAACTCAATTTTCAGTGTTTGATCCAGTTTTTTAATAAAATCTGCTCTTATCGATTCAGTCGGAAATTCATCCGATGAATTCCATTCATAATTTGAACCACACCAATACAGATCATCACCCAGTGGTGCGATGATTAATTTATCTTTTATAATTTTCTCTGATTTCAATGCAGGGATTCGAACGATGAGAATTTCGCCTTTTGAAACTTCAAACGGTAAATAATTGAAAAACGGATTAAATCGCCCTCTTTGACCTTCGCAAAAGATAATCTTTTTTGCATCAACGGAGGGTAAATAAACGCTTTTGTTGTGCATTACAATTTGCTCATAATCAATTAATTCTGACTCTAAAGTATTACTGTTATTGAATGATTTTTTAAATGCTTTTAACAAAATTGGCATATTAACTTGAGCGGCATGTTCAATTTCACCAATTGCCAGAGGTTCTACAATTTTGTTTTTTAGTCGCTCAAAATCAGCATCAGCTTTCATGTATTTTTTATAGTCTTCAAATGCGCTTCGAACATGCCATTCGTTGATATCTCCATTTTTGGTTAGAAACCGTAAAACACTTTTTTTAGTATACAAATTGACGCCAAATTCCTTTTCAATTTTTGGATAAAATGTTTCATTAAAAGCAAGTAAGTCATCGAACATCCAGCTTTTTACAAATCGACGACCGGTGATTGGGTTTATTATTCCGGCAGCAACTTTGGAGGAGGAGCCTTTTCGATTGTCATCAAAAAGAAGAACGCTTTTCCCTTTCTCAATCAAAAAATAAGCAAGTAGTGATCCAGCAAGACCTTGCCCAACGATAATAAAATCAACCTTGGCTTTTTCCGACATTATAAATTTTTCAGCATTTCGCGATCTGCTTTTCTTAATCCTTTCACTACCAAATCATAAGAATGATCGATGAGCTCGACAAGGAATTTGTTATCCAAATCGCCTTCAAAAGCTACGGTATTCCAATGCTTTTTATTCATGTGCCAACCTGATTTGATTTCTTCGTGTTCTTCTCTTAATTCAATCGCATAATCAGGATCGCATTTCAGATTGACAGTAAATTCTTCATTATCCAACCCGGTGATTGCAAATACTTTTCCCATGACTTTAAAAACAAGTGTCACCTCATCAAAAGGAAAAGTCTCTTCTACTCCTTTTTTGGATAAACAATAAGTGTGAAATTCCTCAATATTCATTGGTTTTAGTGTTGAATTGAAAGGTAGAAAGTGAATTTTTGAAATGCTAAGTTATAGAAAATATCAAAGATGTTTTGTCTAATCTTATAATGCTGTTATTTTTGTTGAAAGTTATTTTTAATTTCACTTTTATTCGATATTAATCGAGAAAAACCTAATACTTCGCCTGCGTAGTTCAAGGGATAGAATAGAAGTTTCCTAAACTTTAGATCCAGGTTCGAGTCCTGGCGCGGGTACTATTTTAATATGTTCATGACAGCATTAAACCCAACTGCATGTTTTCAAAACAAAAGTTTTCCTTATTCTTTTTAAGCCTTTTTATTTCAATTTATTTAATTTCCTGCGTCTCCTCGTCCCCGATCACTTATCGATACGATAAAGACAAATCTGCTCCAATCCAGGAATACTCTACTTACAAAATAATTAAACCTACAGAAGAGGTGCTTGCTCAAATGGAAACAAGACATACTGAATATCTGGCAACCATCATTGAACAAATGGAAAAACGGAATTATTCCCAGACTGATGATATTGAGCTTTTGGTGACTTATTTTGTAACTGGAAAAAACTTTCAAAAGGCACAATCGAATACGGTTTCAGTAGGCGTTGGTTTTGGCGGACCTTTCGGCGGTGTAGGCATGAGTCAAGGTAAAACAAATGTTAATTTCGAGAAGGTACTTTAATGATTGAATTTTATAATAAAGACTAGGAACTTATCTGGCATGGAGTCGCAAAAGGATCTTACCAGGTCGAAAGAACAAATGTTGAAGAACTCACTAAAACTGTAGTTAAAAAGATTTTTCAGTATTACAAATACAAAGCAGCGACTCCTTAGAAACAAATAGAATGATTCCTTTTATATTAGCTCTGCTGAATTCATGGTATTCTATGAAAACGACTCTTTTTGAAATTTATAATCAGACTTGTTTTGCTTTCTTATTAAAACTAAAACTTGCAAAGTAGATGGCATACTCTCAAAAAAAAATGGACAAAATCCAACGGATTATTCAATCGATTGATGATCTCGTCAAAGTTGCCAAAGATTTTGAAGTCAAGTATAAATATCAATTAAAGAAGGTCCATCCAAATTATAAACAAAGCGCAATTAACCTGGTCCATTATTTAGCCTTTCGGGAAAAAGACAGCACCGAATTGCAAAATAATTTAGGCAATATGGGACTCTCCAGGTTAGCAAGAAACCAGGGCCATGTCATGAATAGTTTGCAAACTAATCGGTTACTTTTGAAGGCTTTTCTTGGTGATAGAATTCCAGAATTCCGATCAGAATTATCTGTTAAAAAAAGTAAGCGAATCCAAAAAACAAATTCAAAATCATTGCTTGGATATCGTTCGAAAGGAAGGCGCGCAAGGATAATGGTTACTCTCCCCAGCGAGGCAGATGAGAATTATAAATTAGTCGAAAACATGCTCGCAAGTGGGATGAATTGTGCACGTATAAATTGCGCTCATGATGACCCGGAAGCATGGGGCAAAATGATCAACAATGTCAGAGAGGCTTCAAAAAAATTAAAGAATAATTGTAAGATCGCTATGGATTTGGGCGGACCTAAAATCAGAACAGGCCAATTAGTCACTGGACCTAAAGTACTCAAAATCAGGCCACCTAAAAATGAAAGAGGCGAAATTATTGAACCTTTAAAAGTTTGGATCAGTCCTTTTGATGTTTCAGATGAAGACATTCTTCATATTCCAATTTCTGAAACAGATTTCAAAAAAATACCTGAAAACGAATCGCTTTTATTTAAAGATGCCCGAAAGAAAAAGCGAGAATTTATAATCACAGAGATCAAGAAAAATGGATGCTTTGGCTTGTGCCCAAAGACAACGTACCTTGAAACTGATATTAAAATGTCCCTCAAAACAGGAGATAAAAGTGTCTCAATATTAGTCGGTGAATTGCCGCAATTTGAGCTACCTATTCTGCTTTTTCCAGGCAACTTATTACGAATTGACCGACAAAGTATTTTAGGAGGACCTGCCAGATATAATGAAATTGGAAAACGGGTTTCAGAAGCGCATATTTATTGCACTGCTCCCGAAATCATTGATCAGGTCAAAGTGGGTGAGCCCATTTTGTTCGACGATGGAAAAATCAGAGGAAAAATCAAAGAAGTTCAAAAAGAAGAAATAATCGTTGAAATTGTTCACACGACTCCAAAAGGAGGAAAACTGCGATCCGACAAAGGGATCAATCTACCATTGAGTGATTTGTCGATCAGTGGGCTTACCCCAAAGGACCGGAAAGACCTGGAATTTATAACCAAGCACGCCGACGTTGTCAATATGTCTTTTGTCAATCATGTTGCTGATGTAAAAGATTTGTTGAGTGAATTGAAAAAAAATAATACAAAAGAAGGGCTTGGGGTTATACTAAAAATTGAAACACAAAGCGGATTCAACCATTTATTTGATATTCTTTTAGAAGCGATGCAAGTTTATCCTGTTGGTGTCATGATCGCAAGAGGTGATTTAGCAATTGAAGTGGATTGGATAAATATTGGAATAGTCCAGGAAGAGATTCTTTCGATTTGTCAGGCAGCTCATATTACAGATGTTTGGGCGACCCAGGTTTTGGAAAGTTTGGCAAAAAATGGTATTCCTTCACGAGCTGAAATTACAGATGTAATCAAGGCCCAACAAGCAGATTGTGTCATGCTCAACAAAGGACCCTATATTTTGGAATCAATTAGTTTTTTAGATAAAATTTTGAAACAAATGGAGCCGTATCGGGAAAAGAATACGCCTTATACTCCAAAAATTGCAAAAGCGGTTCCTAAAAGTAAATAATGGTACAAAACGATTGCTAAGTTATTTTTCAAAGGCCTAAAAACTTTAATAGATTTTAAACATCAAACTCATTCCAGATTTGCTCATTTGGCGGATCTGCTTCTATGTACACAGGTTCTTTTTTAACCGGATGTTCAAACGCTAAACTTCTGCTGTGCAAATGAATGGACCCGTCACGATTAGGTCGCGGAAAACCATATTTCACATCTCCCCAAATTGGCATGGCCGATACTTGCCAATTGAACCCGAATTTGATGCGGACGACCCGTCAATGGATTTACTTTTAACAAATGCAGATTACCGACCTCCCCAATTAATTCGTAATCCAGGTCAGCTTTTTTAGCATCTTTGGTTCGATTGCCAACTTTATCATAAGCTTTTGCGACATTCTTTTCAGTATTTTTTAAAATATAATGCGTTAAATGTCCTTGAATTGGATCTGGCCTTTCGGCGGTGATTGCCCAATAGGTCTTTTCAATTTTTCTATTTTTAAACAACTCATTCATCCGCGTTAGCGCTTTACTCGTTCGGGCAAAAATGACTACACCACTAACAGGTCTGTCAAGCCGGTGAATCACACCTAGAAAAACATCTCCCTTTTTTTTATAGCGAATCTTAATATATTGTTTCACAAATTCGGACAAAGGCGTATCGCCCGTAATATCTCCTTGAACCAACCAGCCTGCCGGTTTGTTGACAGCTATCAAATGGTTATCTTCGTGCAAAACTTGTAGACCACTTATATCAAGCATGATTAGGTATTTATTGAATAGGAGATTTTTTAAATCCTGATTATTTAAAAACGCAAAAGTATGAAATTATCACTGGGTTTTTCCCCTTGTCCGAACGACACATTTATTTTTGATGCGCTTATCCATCAAAAAATAGATACGGAAGGGTTGGAATTTGATATTTTGATGGCGGATGTTGAACAGTTAAACCAAAAAGCGTTTTCAGGTGATTTGGATATTACCAAACTAAGTTATCATGCTTTTGCCTATGTTTTGGATCAATATACGTTATTGCAAAGCGGAAGTGCTCTGGGAAATAATTGCGGCCCATTATTGATCGCAAAAAAACCGCTATCAGATGCAGAAACTAAAACTGCCAAAATTGCTATTCCTGGAAAATACACCACTGCAAATTTTCTATTGAGCCTTGCTTTTCCGGATAATATTAATAAAACGGAATTGCTATTTTCGAAAATAGAAAATGCTGTTTTAAACGAAGAAGTTGACGCTGGATTGATAATTCATGAAAATCGTTTTACCTATGAATCAAAAGGATTGGTAAAAATCATGGATCTGGGAGAATTTTGGGAATCTACGACTCAATTGCCTATTCCGTTGGGCGGAATTGTTGTGAAAAGAACATTACCTGTTTCTACTCAACAAAAGATAGATCGCATTTTAAAAAGGAGTGTTCAATATGCCTTGAAAAATCCAGCGCAAACCGTAGAGTTTGTTCGTCAATTTGCTCAGGAGATGGATGAAAAAGTTATGTTTCAACACATCAATCTTTATGTAAATGATTTTACGGTGAATTTAGGAAAAAAAGGAAAAAGCGCAATTCAGAAATTATTTGACACAGCCTTTGAAAAAGGAATCATTCAATTAAATAATAAAAATCTGTTTCATTTCGCCAGTTTGATTAATACTCTGACCTTTAAAATCAAGTTGTATAAAATAAAATAACCTATATTTGCCTCCGATTTTTAAAAAAATTATTCCAATAAAACATACTAAAACCAACAAGAAATGATAATTGGCGTTCCAAAAGAAATTAAAAACAACGAGTATCGCGTTGCACTCACTCCTGCCGGTGCTTTTGAACTAACAAAAAGAGGGCACACTGTTCATGTTCAGACAAAAGCGGGTGAAGGCAGTGGATTTAAGGACAGTGAATATATTGGTGCTGGTGCTAAAATTACTAAAAATATTGCTTCAACCTACAAGGTGGCAGAAATGATCATGAAGGTTAAAGAACCGATTAAAGAAGAATATGACTTAATCAGAGAAGATCAATTAGTTTTTACCTATTTTCACTTTGCTTCATACAAACCATTAACAAAGGCAATGATCAAAAGCAAAGCTGTTTGCTTGGCTTATGAAACGGTAGAATTGCCAGATCGCAGCTTGCCATTATTGGTTCCAATGTCTGAAGTTGCAGGAAGAATGGCGATTCAGGAAGGAGCTAAATACCTGGAGCAGCCGGTAAAAGGAAGAGGCGTATTGTTGGGAGGAGTTCCAGGTGTTCCACCAGGAAAGGTTATGGTTTTAGGAGGTGGTGTTGTCGGTACTCAAGCTGCAAAAATGGCGGCCGGACTTGGGGCTCAAGTAACTATTTTGGACATCAATTTACCTCGTTTACGTCATTTGAATGATATCATGCCTGCAAATGTTATTACTCAATTTAGCAATGAATATAACATCCGAAGTTTAATTCCAACACATGATTTAATCATTGGTGCTGTGTTGATTCCGGGAGCAAAAGCACCTAATTTGATAACTCGTGCTATGCTAAAAGATATGCGCCCCGGTACCGTGCTTGTTGATGTTGCTGTCGATCAGGGTGGATGCATTGAAACTTGTAAACCAACTACTCACGAAGATCCGATTTTTATCATCGACGATGTTGTTCATTACTGTGTTGCAAATATGCCGGGAGCAGTACCTTATACTTCAACCTTAGCTTTGACAAACGCTACATTACCTTATGCTATTCAATTGGCTAACAAAGGATGGAAACAAGGCATGTCAGGATAGCAATGAATTAAAACTTAGGTCTTAATATTATCAATGGAAAAGTAGTTTATAAAGGAGTTGCTGAAGCTTTTAATTTGAAGTTGGAAGATGTAGAGAAAGTTTTTGTAATTTAAACGGAACAGTGTTTTTAGGTTTACGTACACCTGATTAAATTAAAATAGATTATGATTTCACAAAGCGCATATCCTCTTCGAAGGAGCTTGATTCACATGGAGGACCGATTTGGTGCTCACAATTATCATCCATTGCCTGTTGTTTTGTCAAGAGGTGAAGGCGTTTTTGTGTGGGATGTTGAAGGAAAAAAATATTATGATTTTCTTATCAGCTTATTCTGCGGTTAATCAAGGCCATTGCCATCCAAGGATTGTAAATGCTTTGAAAGAACAAGCTGAAAAATTGACTTTGACAAGTCGTGCTTTTCACAATGATGTACTTGGTCCTTTTGAAAAATTCATGACTGAATATTTCAAATTTGACAAAGTATTGCCAATGAACACAGGTGTTGAAGCTGTTGAAACTGCATTGAAACTATGTAGAAAATGGGCCTACGAAGTCAAAGGAATCCCTTCAAATGAAGCTAAAATCATATTTTTGCTTCTGGAAACTTTCATGGCAGAACTATGAGTGTTATTTCAGCATCAGTTGATCCTTTAAGTACAAAAAACTTTGGGCCTTATATGCCTGGTTTTACGGTTATTCCATACAATGATCTTGACAGCGTTTAAAAGAAGCGTTGGAAGATCCAAATGTTGCTGGATTTATTGTTGAACCCATTCAAGGGGAAGCTGGTGTTTTCGTTCCTGATGAAAATTACTTGCCCGAAGCTTTTCACCTTTGCAAAGCTTCTAATGTGCTTTTTATAGCAGATGAAGTTCAAACAGGAATTGCACGAACCGGTAAATTACTGGCTTGTGATCATGTAAATGTTCGTCCTGATATTTTGATTTTAGGCAAAGCATTGTCGGGTGGAGTATTTCCTGTTTCGGCAGTTTTGGCTGATGATGAAATAATGTTGACGATCAAGCCTGGTGAGCATGGATCTACTTTTGGAGGCAATCCACTTGGTTGCGCTGTCGCTATTGAAGCACTAAATGTAGTGAAAGATGAAAAGTTGGCTGAAAATGCTGAAAGGCTTGGGATTATATTCCGCAATCGAATGAATGAATTGGTAGAAAAAAGTGAAATGGTCAATCTAGTCAGAGGAAAAGGATTACTCAACGCAATTGTAATCAATGATACGGAGGAAAGTAAGACTGCGTGGAATATATGTCTGGCTTTAAGAGATAATGGCTTACTCGCCAAACCAACTCATGGAAATATCATCCGCTTTGCACCACCATTGACGATGACTGAAGCCCAATTGCTTGATTGTTGTAATATAATTGAAAAGACAATCCTCGAGTTTGAATTTTAAAAATTAGCCTAATAATAATGTAAGCCGCAATGTTTGAATCTCAAATTATTGCGGCTTTTGAATTTTATTTAAATGCCAAAGGAAAATTTCATAATCATTCAAGGTAGTTCAAAGAGTCATGGAAACACTCGTTTAGTTGTAGACTACTTTCTTTCTAAAAAGAAAGGGCGATTTATCGATTTAAAAACAAAAGACATCAGCTATTTTGATTACGATCACAAAAATATAGACGATGATTTTTTGGATGTTATTGACATCCTTTTAAAATACGAGAATATCATTTTTGCAACGCCGGTTTATTGGTATTCGATGAGCGCACAAATAAAAACTTTTATGGATCGGTTGAGTGATTTATTAAAAATTCGAAAAGATTTAGGAAGGCAATTGAGAGGTAAAAAAATGATGGTAGTAGCCTGTAGTTCGGACGCAACAGAATATCCTTCTCTTTGGGACCCCTTCAAACTTACCGCAGAATACCTGGATATGGAATATTTAGGCCATGCGCATACCTGGATTGAAAACGAGAAAATTCCAGTTGCAGCCATGAATAATTTAGATCAATTGATAGATAAACTAAATTGAGCTAAAATTATAAAAACATATTTATTTGGATTAACAAAAATGTTTATATGTTTGTAGTAAATACAAGCGATATATGTTAAAAATTTTATAAATTCGTTGCAATAAAATACCGACCATAGTTGTTTATGGGATTATTATAGATATATTAGAAATATTAAAGGGTTTTTCAAAATGAACAATACTTTGGCATACAACAATTACAACCTTCGATAAAATATCGATATAAATAAAGAACCCTTTTCACTATCTATTTTGAAACACCAATTCCTCACTCATGAAATTAAATCATCTAGTTTGTTTTTTGGTCTTTTGTTTTTTAAGTTCTTTTAGTTGGGCACAGCAAACTGCCGTTTATACAGAGGCAAATGAAGCCTTCAAAAAAGCTATAGAATATTATGACAATGGATTATTGGGGGAAGCACAGCGTGAATTTCATAAGGTTTTAAAAATGGAACCTCTTGCCAATGAACCCAATTCTGTTTTACTTCAAAAGAGAGCTGAGCTCTATTATGCCAAATGCGCCGTTATGCTGAACTTGCCGGAAGGCGAAAGACTTGTAATGGATTTTGCCAGAAAATACGATCCTGATCCCCTGGCCAATGAAGCAATCATTGAAATGGCTAATTATTATTACAATGATAAAAATTACGACAAAGCCATTGAACTTTATTCAAATATTGATACCTATGATTTGAACAAAGACCAGCGGTCTGAAGTAAAATTCAAATTGGGCTACTCTTTGTTTTTCAGGAAAAAATTCAATCTGGCTGGTGATCAATTTGAGCAAATCAAGGATATTGATAATGATTATTATTATCCAACCAATTATTATTTGGGAATTACTCAGTTTTATGAAAACAAATATGATCAAGCTGTAAAAAGTTTCCAGCGTGTTTCGAGATCAGACAAATATGCTAAATACGTACCTTATTACATCACTCAAATATATTTTGCTCAAGGTGATTTTGATAGCGTAATTGCTTACGGCGCAGGAAAAGCTAATGACACCCGCCTTCGCAACCGCGAAGAAATTAATCAATTGGTTGGACAGGCTTATTTTGAAAAAGAAGAGTTTATCAAAGCACTACCCTATCTTGAATACAATGCGGAGCATTCTAAAAAGCTACGAGTTGAGGATTTTTACCAGCTTGGATATACTCAATACAGAACAAAAAATTATGCAAAAGCCGTTAAAAACTTTGAGCAACTAAATAATGTCAATAGTAAAATTGGCCAAAGTGCAATGTATAGTTTAGCAGACTGCAATATTCAGCTTGGTCAAAAACAAGCTGCAAGAGTTGGTTTTAAGGAAGCGAGTAAAATGAATTTTGACGCAGATATTCAAAGGGAAGCCCATTATAATTATGCTAAACTTTCTTATGAACTGAAATATGATCGCGAAGCGGTAACTGCGTTACAGCAGATTCCAATGGATTCGAAGTATTATGCAGAAGCACAGACTATGTTGAGTGCGCTGTTTTTAAATACCCGTGATTATGAAAATGCTTTGAAGCTTTTGGAGGAAATGCCAAACAGGACTCCAAAGATGAGAGAAACCTACCAAAAGGTAGCTTATTTGAGAGGTATTCAAGTTTATAGAGATGGATATCCTGATGAAGCGAAAGGCTTTTTAAAAAAATCACTGGAAATGCCCATCGATAATCAAACTAAAGCACTCGCAACCTTTTGGTTGGGTGAAATTGCATACAATCAGAAAAACTATTCGGAAAGCATTCGGGAAATGAATAAATTCATAACCCTTGCCAAAACGATGAATGGTCTTCCTGATGAAGCTTCACTCTACACCGCAATTATACCATGGGTTATAATTATTTAAAGCAAAAGAATTATTCAGGAGCTTTAGGCTTTTTTCAGACATCTATTGCAGGTATTCGCCAAAACAGCCTTTTTATCGAAAATGATTATGTCAGCAAAGATGTTTTGGGCGATGCTACTTTGAGAGCAGGAGATTGTTTGTTTAAACGAAATCAGTACAACGATGCGGTTCGTTATTATAACGAAGCGATAAATAACCGTTACTCTGGTTTTGTCTACGCAATGTACCAAAAAGCCATTATCGAGGGACTGCGTGGAAATATCACTGAAAAGATTCTTGGGTTGGAAAACATTATTGACAACTATGCAAATTCGGAGTACACCGATAATGCACTTTTTCAATTAGGAGTAACTTATCAGGAAATTGGAAAATATGATTTAGCAACCAGGCCTTTGGAAAAATTAATTTCAAATTATAATAATTCTGAACTTTATAATCAGGCTCTAATTAAATTAGGATTGATTGCTTACAATCAAGGTAATCTTCAAAATGCAATTGGTTATTATAAGCAAATTTTCACACACAATCCTACAGCAAAAGAATCAGAAGCGGCACTTGACAGCACTTGAAGAAATTTATGTTGATGACCTTGGTCAAACTGATGAATATTTTGCTTTCCTCGAAACCATTCCAGGTTATAAAGTCGGAAGTGATGAAAAAGAAGCCATTAGTTTCAAAGCGGGTGAATCACAATATGAAAATGGCAATTATGAAAAAGCAATTGATGACTTTCACTACTTTTTTAAATAAATATCCAAATGGAAGTAATGCTTTACTTGCACATTATCATCGAGGAGAATCTTATAGTGTTTTGAAAAAATACAGTGAAGCTTTGATCGATTATGATTATATCGTTCAAAAAGGACAAAGCAAATATTATGCAAAAGCTCTTCGAAAAGCTGCTTTGATCGCTTATAATCATGAACAGGATTTTAATAAGGCATTTTCCTATTATACCCTTTTAGAACCTGCAGCAACAGATGACGATACACGCTTTGAAGCGCAAGTTAGGAGCAATGCGTAGTGCCTATCAGAACGAATAATTCTGCTGCTGTTTTTAGTAATGGCAGAAAAGGTTAGCCAAAATCCAAGAGCTTCTGATGACCAAAAAGCTTCTGCCTATTTTTATCTAGGTAAAATCTATTCGGATCAAAAATATTTTGACAAAGCGCTTTCTGCACTTAACCAGGTTACCAAACTGAGTGACAATGAACAAACAGCAGAAGCTCGCTATACTATCGCTTACATCTATTATGTTCAAAGAGATTTGGACATTGCTCAACAGCTATGCCTCAATGCGAATAAAGAAAGCGCAGGATACAATTATTGGATTGCTAAAAGTGTGATTTTGTTAGCGGATATTCTTGCTGAAAAAGGAGATTTATTTAACGCTCAGGCTGCCTTGGAAGGCTTAATAGAAAATTATGATGAAGATCAGGAACTGGTATCCATTGCAAAAGCAAAATTGCAGCAATTGAAAATCAGGGCTCAGGCCAATAACCGGTTAATTGATGAATCAGACGATAACAATTCCTTGGAAATGGAAGAAGAACAATAATAATTGGCTTTTTCTTATGATCGTTTTCTTTAGCTAAAAATTAACAAAATGACAATATCCATCAAAAATATAATCCTGTTTTTATCTTTCTTTTGTTGTTCGTATAGTGTTTTTGCTCAACCTGATCTGCCTTCCGAAGAGATTGAGGTAATCAAAGATTTCGAAGCAGCATTGGAAGAATCTTTTAAAATTAGCGTTAAACCGGAGCTTCCACCGGTCGATACCACTTCAAAAAATCTGCTTTATAATGTTCCGAGCAAAACAATTAATGTTGATTATTTGCCACCGAAAATTCGACCTGTAGCAATGAAGCGCGATCCGATTCCCGATACCTATAAAGGGTATTTGAAATTGGGTTATGGAATTCCAAGTTCTCCTTATGGAGAGGTTTCCTATCATGCATCAGATGCTGAGAAATATGAAGTAGGTGCGCATTTTAAATACCACGCTGCGAATTTTAAGGAAATAGAAAATCAAAAATTTTCAAAAGCTAATATTGGACTTGATGGTACTTATTACCACGATCTGGGATTTGCAATCAATGGCGATATCGGCTTCGACATAAATACAGTACATTTTTATGGGTATAATCATGATGAGCAATCCTACACTGCCGAAGAAGTCAAGCAACAGTTTAATACCTTTCATCTGGACTTAAACTTTTTCAATGGAGAAAGTACTCAAGGAGACATAAATTATCATGCAGGTGCATCGGTTAATACCATTACCGATAATTATGCTGTTTCAGAATCGAATTTTGATATTGATCTGGGAGTTACTAAATGGTTTAATGAAGCGCATCCTCTAACCGTTAATATCATTACAGATTTTACTTCTTTTGATACTACCTCCGAAAAGCAAAGCTTAAACAACTTTTATTTACAGCCGAGCTTTACCTACCATGCAGATATTTTTAAAGTAAAACTAGGTGCAAACTTCACTTCTTTTAAAGATAAATTTACCGTTTACCCGGATATCGAAGCAACGGTAAATATTATCGGAAACCAACTTGCTGCTTTTCTTGGATGGGAAGGAACAGTTTATAAAAATAACTTTAAAAGTGTAACGGATTATAATCCATTTGTTGTTTCCCGATTTGGTATAAAAAACACGGGTTATCACAATTATTACGGCGGGGTCCGTGGGAATTTAAAAATTCTGGACTATGAAGTGCAGGCTGGTTTAAAGAAAACAGATGACCTTGCTTTGTTTTTAAGAAATTCAATGGGCACAGGAATAGATACACTTCGGTTCAATGTGCTATACGATTCTGTTGACATCGTTTATGTAAAAGGAACTTTAAATGCTACTCCGATAAAAGGATTGGACATTATTTTATCTGTTGGGCAGAATGTTTATACATTGTCTAATCAGGTAAAAGCCTGGGGACTTCCAGCACTTGAGGTCAATTTGGCAGCTGTGTTAACCACAATGGATGACAAGCTGAGATTAAAGGGCGAATTATTTGTTGAGAATGGAATTCCTTATATTAACGCCGATGGTTTTGGCGATAATTTGAATGGCCTGTTTGATCTTAGTTTTGGGGCGCATTATCAAATCACTGAAAACTTTGGGCTCTTCTTTGATCTAAATAATATTGTAAATAATAAACGAGATCGTTGGGAAGGTTATCCAACTTATGGGATAAATATTCTTGGTGGGCTTACCGCTCGGTTCTAAAATAAAGTAAGGGATCGAATAAAAATAGCAAAGCCTTTTCAATGATTTTGAAAGGGCTTTGTTAATAATAAAAATATTGATAATCTACGATCCGGATGATGTGGCTTTCATTGTATGAACGCAATCTGATTAAACGCCCGTCAACATAAATTTTGACATTTTTATAGCCAGGACTTTGTTTTATTGATTGCCAAATTTTGCCCGCTTTATATTTGATTTCAGTTGATTCAAAAGTATTTTCAATTTTATAATGACGAATGGATTTAACCAGCCGTTTTAGGTTGTCATATTCATAGAATGTTTCATTGATCAGTGATCCGTCAAAATCATATTCTAAACTTTTTGATCGCTTACCGGATTTGGGATGATAATAATGCAGAATTTTGGCAGTATCGTATTTTTTTGATTGACCGCTTTTTAAGAGATCATAAGTAAATATTTTTTCCCCCGTCAGACTGTCCTTTTTATTATAATGGTAAATTATTCGCTCTTGCAATTGATATTCATCTCCTAATTCTAAACCTTTTGTGTAGGTCTTTTTTTCAATCAATTGATTCTTTTCATTTTTATAAAAAAAGGTTTTATGGGTTTTTCCGCGGAACTTGATTTCTTCTATTTGAAGGTCTTTTTTATAAACATAATAGGTGATCATGTGATCGTTGTCAAACCATTCTATCCGTTCCGACAATTTGTTTTGAGGATTGTATTTATTAACCAGTTGTTTTACAGGCAATTCTTGTTTGTTATAATAAGCGATTAAATTACCATTTTTATCAAATTCACTAATTGCTCCTTCCTTTGCTTTTTGATCCACATCGAATCGAACCCATTCAACAATCTGCTTCACTTTTTGCTTTGCAACATTTGGAGCTTTTGCAAGAGCTTGAGCCGGAAGATTGAGGCCGTTTAGCAATAAACTAATAGTGATTAGGAATAGTGTTTTCAAAGGTATTTTATTTCATAATTGTTTTTCGGGGAAAACCGAAGGCGTAGTACGTATCATTTTAGTAGCTGTTGAACGACTTTTTTTCTCAATATGATTTCTGAAACCCTAAATTAGAAAGATTTTTCTTGACCTCTCCAATCAGTCAAGAAAAATCTGTTCCAAATCAATAAATGATATAACTTCCAGAAATTCCTGGAGTTCTTTTCAATACAACTATTCTTTCAATTCCATCTTAACCATCATATCCTTTTTGCCTTTGATATAAACCTCTAACAAAAAAGTTTTATCTAAGGCTTTAAAGATTCTGGTGACAGTAAACTGGTAAGCTTTTACGCCATCAATATCAGTTAAATCTAAAATTAAGTGCTTCTCAATTTCTCCCGTGGCATCATCGATTTTATACGCAGTTAAATAACCCCCGAAACCGCCTTTATGCGGTTCAGCAGGCTTATCCATTTTTAAAGTAGCATTTTTTCTATTGTCAACAAACATCAAATAATGAGCATCTTTTCCCTGCATGTAACTCATTCCCAAACCACTTAGAACCAGATAACTCTTAGCTACTTCTGCTTGGTTTTTAGGTAATTTCTTTTGCCATACTAAATTTCCGGCAGAATCAATTTTTGTAACAACCATATTGCCAAAATGAGTAACAGTTTGCATTGAAGTCATCCACATTTCTTTTCTACTGTAGTTAACCTCTCCAACTATTACAATACTACCGTCATCATTAACATTAAAGTCTCTTAATAAAAGGTCATTGATACCTGCTGTTTCTTTTGATTCCTTGGCATCGGCCTTCTTTTTTTGTCTGTTCGAAAGGTATTGCTTGATAAGCTTCAAAGAAAAAGGATAGTCATTTTCCCAAATAACACTTCCATCTTTTCCTAATTCAAAAACATACAAACCATTAACATTTTTACTAAAAGACATACTGCCTGTCCAACTAGCTTTAACTTCCGTACCATTATTATAATAACCCGCAGCTAAAACATTTCCATTTGCACTTTCTTTTAAATGAAACTTGTCAAATAGCAAACCCTCTTTTATAGGTAGCTTCTGATTTTTTAACCCGGCGTCAGTTACTGAAATTAATTCAAAAGATTTATCCTTGTTAATTCTGGCTAACATAAATGCAGTTCCGTCGCCGGAAACGCTATATGCTAAGTTATTCATATCTTCTTCAGTATAAGGCATCTTAACTTCTTTGCCCCACAATTGATCGAATTTGTTGTCAAATACATAAAAACCTAAAACATCATTGCTTTTAGAATCATCTCTTTTTGTAGGTTTGTTTCTATATCGAATTAAGATTTTTGATTCATCAAAAGAAACTACAACATCAAACTTTGGCATCATGCCAATTCCGAATAAACCACCGGAACTACTGGATATTTCCAAATCTATTGACGCTACAACAGGACCTTTTGTAGTAAATAATTTCTTAATTTTATCAAAGCTGGTGTTGGCAATGTCAAC
Organism: Saprospiraceae bacterium; assembly: GCA_965220465.1. GTDB lineage: Bacteria > Bacteroidota > Bacteroidia > Chitinophagales > Saprospiraceae > JAHDHW01. The sequence continues at coordinate 440,734 of CBDCPZ010000023.1, forward strand.
TTCTCTGGAATAAACCGAAAAGGTTTTATCCCGCTTGTTGTAGGCTTCAAAAACATAATATACCCTGCCATCAATTTTTAAAAATTTTAGAATTTTGGTATATTTAGGAAAGTCATCATATTCTTTTCTGGCAACTTCCTTCATTTCATTGGCATCAAATTTCTGGATGGTTACTCTTTCTCCATCTGTTTTTGCTGAAATAGTAAAGCCACCACCAACGGCTAGATATTCTTTACTTTTGGCATCAACTACCCGGAAGGGCGTCGATTTAGAAACATTAAAGTTTGGAGATAATTTTTGTCCCGATACAATCAGAGGGAGGATTAGAAATAAGTTTAGAATTAATTTTTTCATTTAGATAGGTTTATTAGTTAATACAATAATCTGGATATACTTTATAACTGATGTTAAGCATCTAACCCCGATAAAGGAATTCAAGACATTTCCTGCGTTACATCAGTTTATAACTTTTTAATTAATAATTGCTAACGTAACAATATTTGGCTTTTTTCATGACGCAAACATAAAACCCCGATTCGATATATTGAGTTTTTAAATAATGGAATAACAAGCGCAGGAAATTAAACACAAATCAGATTAAAAGCGGCTCAATTTAATAAAAACCAAAGCAATGATCCTAAATTTGCGGATCTATTTTACTTTTAAGGTGTTTTATTTTCATCAAACTGTAATTGATAAGTTCAACGTATAACAAATTAGATTTGACCATTATATTTAACATACTTTAACCTATACACTTGTTTGATTCCAAAACTAAAGTTAACATATTGGAATCTTTATTTTTTTAAAAAGCGAATTAATGACTGAACCAAATCATCATAAAGAAATGACAATTTTAAAAATTGTTGCATTGTCTTTCTTTCTTGCTTGTTTCTCCTGTACGGGGTTCCTCAAAAATGGAATAATGGACAAAGGAAATTTAAACGAAAAGGCTTTCACTGAAGAAGTTGTTTTTGACGATCCGCTTAATCTGGTCATTATTCCTGTTGAAATAAATGGAACAACCTATCAATTTTTGTTTGATACCGGAGCGCCCAATGTTATTTCAGAGGATTTGCAGCATAAATATAATTTCAAATCAATTGGTAAAAATTCCATAAGAGATTCAGAAGGAAAATCAAAAAAGGTACTTTACGTCACCTTGGATAGTCTTGTGATTGGGAATGTATGTTTTTCGAATACTGCTGCTTTTGTGGCTGATTTGAAAGCCAACCCGGTTTTGGACTGTTTGGATTTGGATGGAATAATTGGCTCAAACTTAATGCAATTTTGCAGCTGGAGGGTTGATTATTTCAATAAAAAAATCACATTTACTGATCAACCTGAACTACTTTATTATAGCTCCGACTTTCGTAAAATTTCTTTTAGGTCGAATGATCAGCACGCCATCAAAATTGATTTTAATACGCCAAATACTAAAATCACCAACTTAAAAATCGATTACGGATCAACTGGTTCAATTGGCATTCCCAATAGAGTTTATAATGTTTTAAAAGAAAGAGGTGATTTTTCAAATCCTCAAACTTCTGTTGGCTTTACTCAAAGTGGACTTTTTGGAGACTTTTTGGTCGATACCACTGAATCGAGTATTATTCAATCTGGCCAGTTTGGTGATTTTGCCATTGGAAAAACGGTCATCGAAAATGGCGGAAAAGGTTTATTGGGAACCAGTATTTTAAAAAACTATATTGTCACCATGAATTGGCAGAATCAGACTATTGGATTGGATTTGAATGATAAAGAAATAGTATTCCATAGAAATGGTTTTGGTTTAAGCCCCGTCTTTTATGGAGGCAAGACCATTGTGAAATCCGTTGTCATTGATGGTCCCGCAATCAAAGCCGGACTAAAACCCAAAATGGTCATTCAATCTATCGATGAATATCAATTAGCTAATCTTGAAGATTTTTGCAATTACGTTTTGAGAGAAAGAAAACCACGTGACACCATTACAGTCAAGGCCTTTGAAAACGGAGTATTAAAAACTTTTGTACTCAAAAAAATGGAAGATTGATAGAACTAAAATTACAACTCTCCTTTAAATCGCTCCGCGAAGTCAATAAAGAAATTTAAAGCAGCCGGGTTTTTTAGCGAATCAATATTCGCGGCTTTTTCAACAGGAATTCCCATCATTATTTTTTTTACCGGAGCTTCAAGTTTTTTGCCACTAATCGTATAAGGGCACTCTTTTATTTCTATTATTTCGTCCGGAACATGTCTTGGTGTATACTCCGTTCGGAGTTGGTCGTTGATTTTCTTTTTAAGATTGTCATCCAAAACAACACCTTCTTCAAGTACGACAAACAAAGGCATGAAATGCCGTCCGCCGCTAAGCTCTAGGTTGATGATTAATGAATCTTTTAGCGAGTTAATTTTGTCAACTGCACGGTATATTTCACTTGTTCCAATCCTGATCCCGTGACGGTTTAAAGTTGCATCTGATCGTCCAAAAATCACAATAGTGCCGCGTTTCGAAATCCTTACCCAATCGCCATGCCTCCAGATTCCGCCAGGATACATTTCAAAATATGATGCTAAGTATCGTTGATTTTCAGGGTCATTCCAAAAATATATGGGCATTGAAGGCATAGCTTCCGTGATGACCATCTCCCCTACTTCACCAATCACTTCTTCCCCTAATTCATTGTAAGCCAATAATTTACAGCCCAAAGCCCTGCATTGAATTTCTCCAACATGTACCGGCTCAAAAGGACTTCCTCCAATAAAGGCTGTGCAAACATCCGTCCCTCCACTCATCGAACACAGCCAGACATTTTCTTTAACATGTGAATAAACCCATTCGAAGGATTCCGGTGGCAAAGGAGCTCCCGTTGAACTTACTGATCGTAAAGCTGATAAATCAAAGTCTTGTTTTGGGTTAACCCCTTTCTTTTGGCAGGTGATTAAAAAGGGCGCACTGGTTCCAAAATGATTGATTTTAGCTTCCTGAGTAAATTCCCAAAGCAAATTGAGGTCTGGAAACCCCGGGCTTCCATCGTATAAAACGATTGTAGCTCCTTTTAGTAAAGCAGCCTGAACAAAATTCCACATCATCCAACCTGTAGTGGAAAACCAAAAAAATCGTTCCCCATGATGAACATCATTATGAAAAGCAAGGTATTTCAGATGCTCTAGCAAAACACCTCCGTGGCTATGTGTAATCGCCTTTGGAATTCCCGTGGTTCCGGAAGAATACAATACCCAAATTGGATGATCAAAAGGAACAGGATCAAAGGTCAGTTTTTCATCATTTCCTTCAATTGCATTTTCCCATAAAACACAACCTGGAACATCGCTTTCATTACTTTCTGAATCATGATACGGTATATAAACAACCGTTTCTATAGTTGGAATTTTATCTTTTATTTCATTGACCACATCCCCTTTTGGATAAGGTTTGCCATTGTACTGATATCCGTCTACAGCAATTAAAACTTTCGGTTCGATTTGTAAAAATCGATCAACAACGCTGTTGATTCCAAAGTCCGGAGAGCAACAGGACCAAATAGCTCCAATGGATATCGTGGCTAAAAATCCAATCGTGGCTTCCGGAATATTGGGTAAAAATGCGACAACACGATCTCCCTTTTTGACACCTGACTTCTTTAACAAACTTTTAAACCCAGCAACTTTTGCAGATAACTCCTCCCAACTGATCTCGGTTAAGTTGTGTCTTTCTGATTTGAAAATAATTGCCGGGAAGTCATCATTTTTGTGCTTAAAAATATGCTCGGCATAGTTCAAAGTACTGCCTTGAAACCATTTGGTATTTGGCATTTCATCGGCGGACATCACTTCTCTATAAGGAGAATGAGCAATGACATCAAAATACTTCCAAACGCTCTCCCAAAATGCGGATGGTTTGGAAACTGACCAGTCCCAAATTTGAGAATAATGCTTAAAAGAAAGGTTATAATTGGATTCCAACCATTCTTTATAATGATAGAGATTTGAATTTTTAATGTAGGCCTCGCTTGGTTTCCAAAGCATCTTTGGAATTGTAACTTCTTTGTCCATAATATTTGCTGTTGAATGCGTCGCTAAGTTATAAAACAAATGCGAATATTTTCAAATCGAATGACATGCTGAATTAGCTCAAATTGAGTTAAAATTGCTTTAGAAAATCTTATATTTGAACACTCGCTTAATTTTATAACTTCATTGTTTATTTCTATATGAAACTGCTAAGAATTGTTCTACTCACCAGCCTGGCATTTATTTTTTCCTGTTCCGGCACAAAAAAGGGAACTCAGTTAAAAGATGACGGCTTAATCGAAGTCATTATTTTGCAAGTAAATGACGTTTATGAAATCGCTCCTTTGGAAGGTGGAAGTGTTGGTGGAATGGCAAGATTGGCTACTTTACGTAAACAATTGCTTCAGGAAAATCAAAACACATTGACTGTTTTGGCAGGTGATTTCTTAAATCCATCTGTCATTGCTACCTTGCCTTACAATGATGATGAAAAAATTAAAGGACGACATATGGTTGATGTCATGAATCATACCGGCATTGATCTGGTTTGTTTCGGAAATCATGAGTTTGATATAAAATACGAAGAGCTTCAGCAGCGGCTCAACGAATCTCGATTTCAATGGGTTTCTACAGATGTTATGCACAAGACCGAACATGGGGTGAAACCTTTTTATAAAATGAAAAATGAACATAAAAAGGATATCCCGGAAACATGGACCTGGCTGGCAAGGGATGCAGATGGGACAAAAATAAAAATTGGCTTTTTCTCTGCTTGTATTGATTCAAATCCGGTCGATTATGTTTTTTATGGGGATCCTTTTCCAGAAGCAGTAAAAGCTTACAAAAAACTTAGTCATGAATCAGACATCGTTTTAGGTTTGACTCACCTTGAAGTTGATCAGGACCTGGAATTGGCTGAATTGGTTCCAGATGTTCCGTTGATGATGGGCGGACATAATCATGATAACATGATGCATACTGTTGGAAATGTGGTGATTACGAAAGCTGATGCGAATGCTAAAACTGCTTATGTCCATCGTATAAAATATGATAAAAACACAAAAAAAACAGAAGCCAGCCACCAATTAATTTCATTGGACGAATCTGTTCTCTTAGATCCGGCAGTAACTAAAGTGGTAAAAAAATGGACAGATCTCGCTGACAAAAAATATGCAGAGCAAGGCTTTGATCCAAATAAGGTTTTAATGACTGTTGATAAACCTTTGGACGGTAGGGAAAGTAGTGTGCGAAATAAACAAACGAACTTGGGTCATTTAATCACAAAATCTATGTCCCATGCATTTCAAAATTATAACGATTGCTCCATTGTAAATGCAGGTTCGATTCGCCTGGATGACCAATTGTCAGGAAAAATTACTCAATTGGATATCATCAGAGCTTTGCCATTTGGTGGAAAAATAGCCATGGCCAAAATGAATGGAAAATTACTTCAGGAGATTCTATATGAGGGGCTTGCCGGCAAAGGTGCCGGATCGTATCTTCAATGGGATAAAATCGAACGCAATGAATTGGAAGCGAGTTGGATCATAAATAATAAACCGCTTGAAACTGAAAAAGTATATTCAGTTGTTGTCAGTGATTATCTTTTGTTAGGGATCGATATAAAATCTTTAAGTAGAGAAAGTGGGGGGATGATCGAAATAATCGAATCAGTTGACGAGGATCCGAAAAACCCTTTAAATGATATTCGGGTTGCAATTGTTCAATTTATAAATAGCATGCAAGATTGATCGAAAAGGTAAATTTCAACGGGAATATTATTCCAGCCAATCAACCTGTTTTTCAAGCAAGCAACAGAGCTTTCAAATACGGAGACGGCTTATTCGAATCGATTAGAGTTTTTGATGGCCAGATTCCTTTTCTCGACTATCATTTCAATCGACTGCAAAGGGGTTTGTTGCAATTAAAATATAATATCCCGGATTATTTTTCGATCTCTTTTTTTGAAAGAGAAATCCAAAAACTAGTCAATAAAAATGGAAATCACAGAGTTCGATTAACCGTTTTTCGGTCCGAAGGTGGTTTATACAGGCCTGAAAATAATCATCCGCAGTTTTTAATTGAAAGTCAACTTTTGAAAGATTCCTTCTTTCATTTAAATTCAAAAGGATTAAAAGTCGGATTTTTTGATGATATTAAATTATCATACAATCCTTTATCCAACTTAAAAACTTGCAATAGTTTGCCTTATATTTTAGCTGGAATTTTCAATAAAGAAAAAAATCTTGATGACTCTTTTCTATTAAATAGTTCCGGAGGAATCGCCGAATGTTCCAGCTCAAATGTATTTTTTTTATTTAAAGAAATAATTTTAACTCCTTCATTATCTGAGGCTTGTGTAGATGGAGCAATGCGAAAGATTATTTTAGAATTAGCTCATGCAAACAATTTTACAATTAAAGAGACTTCAATTAAAGCAATCGATTTGGAGAAAGCTGATGAAATTTGGTTGACAAATGCTATTCAGGGAATCAGATGGGTTGAATATTTTAAAGGTTCCTTTTTTGAAAACAAAGTTGCCAGCCAATTCGTACATTTGGTCAATAAAAAAATTAAGCAAAATAATAGTTGATTTCCAGCAGAATTCCTTTTCTGTAGGAAAACTTAATATAAGAAAGAATGAAAAAAATACTGGTAGCCAATCGAGGGGAAATTGCATTAAGAGTAATGCGTACCACTCGAAAAATGGGAATCAAAACGGTAGCGGTTTATTCTGAAGCAGATCGAAATGCGCCTCATGTGCTCTTTGCCGATGAATCAGTTTGTATCGGTCCTCCTCCATCTTCTGAATCTTATTTGCGTGGAGACAAAATCATCAAAGCGGCTAAAGAACTCAATGTTGATGGTATTCATCCTGGATATGGATTTTTAAGTGAAAATGCCAATTTTGCTAAAGCGGTCAGAGAAAATGGAATCACTTTTATCGGCCCTTCTGCGGAGTCGATTGAAATCATGGGAAATAAATTGGCGGCTAAAGAAGCGGTTAAAAAATATAATATTCCGATGGTTCCGGGAATTGACGAAGCTATAAATGATGTTCAAATAGCAAAAAATATTGCAAAAGAAGTTGGATTTCCAATTCTTATTAAAGCTGCAGCCGGAGGAGGTGGAAAAGGAATGCGCATCGTTGAAAAAGAAGACGAGTTGGAAGAGCAAATGAATCGGGCGATCAGCGAAGCGATATCTTCTTTTGGTGACGGTTCTGTTTTTATTGAAAAATACATTTCCTCACCAAGGCATATTGAAATCCAGGTTTTGGCGGACCAATTTGGAAATACCGTTCATCTTTTTGAAAGAGAATGCAGCGTTCAAAGAAGACATCAAAAAGTAATTGAAGAAGCTCCTTCATCGATTTTAACTCCTGAAATTAGGGAAGCAATGGGCAAAGACGCAATTAATGTTGCAAGGTCATGTAATTATGAAGGCGCAGGAACTGTTGAGTTTTTGGTTGATGAAAATTTGAATTATTATTTTTTGGAAATGAATACGAGGTTGCAAGTTGAACATCCTGTGACCGAATTGATTGCTGGGATAGATTTAGTGGAACAACAAATAAAAGTTGCCAGAGGAGAAACTTTGTCGTTTTTACAAAAAGACTTACAAATTAATGGGCATGCTGTCGAATTGCGTGTTTATGCTGAAGATCCTGCTAATGGATTTTTACCAAATGTTGGAAGGCTTTCCAAGTATCGCATACCTGAAGGAGAAGGGATTCGGGTTGATGATGGTTATTCGGAAGAAATGGATATTCCGATCTATTATGATCCTATGTTGGCCAAATTAATTACGTATGGATCTACTAGAAATGAAGCAATTCAAAAAATGGTGGAAGCAATTGAAGGATATCAAATCGAAGGTGTTGTCACCACGCTGTCTTTTGGCAGTTTTGTATTTCAACACGAAGCTTTTTTGAACGGAAAATTTGATACTCATTTTGTGAAAAAATATTTTGACCCAGAGCTTTTAAAGAATGGAGATGCTCAGGAAGCTGAACTTGCAGCATTGTTGGTGACTCATCTTTATGAAAAACATATTGCTTCTTTGAAAGTCCCTGAACATCAGGATTCAAATTGGAAAAAGAACAGGTATCCTTATTAAAACGAATATATTTTCAAAATGAAGACTATCAATCTCGCTCAAAAATTTGATAAATTCAGTGAACATTGGACACCAAAAATAATTGGTGAATTAAATGATCAATTCGTCAAAATCGCAAAAGTAAAAGATGAATTTGTGTGGCATAGCCATGAGCATGAAGACGAGCTTTTCATCGTTCAAAAAGGAACGCTATTTTTGGATTTTAGAGATAAAACGGAGACCATAAATCCAGGTGAAATAATCATCGTCCCTAAAGGCATTGAGCACCGGCCAAGAACAAATGGCGAAGAGGTTTTTATCTTGCTCATCGAACCAAAATCAACACAACATACCGGAAATGTAATTAGTGATAAAACCGTAACGGATCTTGAAATGATTTAGCGTTAATTTGTGTAAGCTGTTTAAGTAGAAAAAGACACGACTTCGACAGGTTCGCCCCACATAAAAGTAGAAAATTCCTCCTTTGCAGGCTTAGTTTTTACACTTACCTTCTTACCATTAATTTTAAGTTGCTCCGGCATATTGACAACTCGCCATTCATTGCCTGAATCGTCAATAATTCCCCAGCAACCGGTGCCAATGTTTTGATAAGTGACTTTTCCTTTGATAGATTTACTCATGTTATAATTACATTTAATCTTAAAACCCTTTCAACGTTTGAAATGAAGAAAGGGTTTAGTTCATAGTTTGTTAATCTTCCTATTTATCGACAAATTTATTGATTGTCTCGGTTAAATTATTGATGAGCTTTGATTGCTTGGCAACAGTACTTGCCAATTGATTCATTTTGTCATGCAAATTATTTTGGATATTTCCGGGAGATGGTAAAAACGGACTGATCTTGGCTCGAACGTACCAAATCTCTCTGATATCTCCAACGCTCACTTTATAAGTTTCATAAAAATTGTTATCAGATTCCAGTTCCAGTAATTTCTCCGTTTTGAGTTTATTGTAGCAACGTTTGACGACAACATCCCCTCTCGTCACAATTACATAAACGTAATTATCTTTTAAAGAAGATTCCCAAAGCGTAGGTTCAAGATAGCTACAAATCACTTTATCTCCTTCGAAAAGTGTTGGTTCCATGCTGTCTCCTGCTACATCAAAAGAACGGTGGGTTCCGACTTTATACTTATAATCCGGAAGCGTGAAACTAGGCAAATCCTGTACAAAAGTAGGATTAGTCATTTCTCCTGCATAACCAGCCTGAGCCGGCACCGGGACGTGAACGATACGTTCGTCATCCTGAGCATTGGTAACGATGGTGAGCACCCGAAAACTTTTATGATCCTCTTCACTCATAAACATTGGCCCTTCACCGGTATAAATATAAACTGGATTAATTTTGTAAGTTTCAACGGATTTCCTTAGCAATTCAATAGTGACATCTCTGCGGCCTTTCAGGATTTCGCTTAAACTTTGTGGCAAATAATCAAGCGATAAGGCAAATTGTCGACTCGAACGAATTCGGTTTTCTTCACGAAGTTTATCGTGACATTTTATAAAACGTTGAGTAACAATACTATTCAAAGCCAATCAGTTTGGTTTTTATAAAGATTTTCTGCAATATAAAAATTTTGTCCCTAAAATAGTTAATAAACTTCTATTTTTTATACAAATAAGTTATACTTTTTGTAAGCGAATTGATGATTAGGAAAAAAGGAGGATAATAAGTAAATTAAATGTTATTATAAATTGTTATTCCGATCCTAAATTGTTTTTCCATGAACTTTGGAATTTCAAATAAAATATTCACTTCTTTATTAGTTGCAATTTCAATTTTGGTTTTTGCTTCAAAAACTAGTTTTCAGGCTAATAACTTTTCAATTCAAACAGTAAAGGACACACTCAATGATTTTTGTGGGAGCACAGAAATGAACGATTTTTTACTGGATAGTAATCCCTTACTAAAGATCAAGTTGGAACAACAAGAAGAGCAAATTTATGAACTCATGCAAAACGGCTCAGGTGAAAGGATCCTTACGAATTTCACTTTACCGGTAGTCGTTCACATTATCCATGATAATGGTCCTGAAAATATTTCTGACGCGCAAATATTGCAAGGTATTCAACATCTGAATGAGTCATTTGCCAATGTGGGGTATTATGATCCTAATACCGGAGTTGATACGGAAATCCAATTTTGCCTGGCTAAAAGAGATCCTGAAGACAGCCCAAGTTCCGGAATTACACGTGATGTTTCCACTTTAACAGAAATGACAATGGGTGACGACGACCTACCACTAAAAAATTTAAACCGTTGGCAACCATTAGATTATATCAACATTTGGGTGGTTCGGGAAATATGCACAATTAATAATGGTTGTGGTGTAGCCGGTTACGCTTATCTCCCTTATTCTCATGGAAACAACCGTGACGGGATTGTTATAGAAGCCAGTTGGTTTGGTAGTTCACCATCAAATTCAACTGTTCTTACCCATGAAATGGGACACTATCTTGGACTCTATCATACTTTTAAAGGCGGTTGTACAAATGATAATTGCCTGACAAATGGTGATCGGGTTTGTGATACTCCTCCTGATCAATCGAATTCAGCGGTTCCATGCAATGCTTTTCCAAATTCCTGCAATACAGATGTTAACCTTGGTGATCCAAACAATCCTTTTACTTCTGATCAAAATGACATGTTTTGGAATTATATGGATTATGGAGGTATTGCCTGCTTCTCTGCTTTTACAGCCGGGCAGGCAGAAAGAATGGAGTATCACATCACAGGGCCGCGAGGGAGTTTGCTTATTTCAGACGGCTGCAATGAGGCTTGTATGATTCCTATTGTTTCCTTATTTGTTCCGAGTGAATTCACGGTTTCAATTGGATCAACTGTCGATTTTGTAAATCAAAGTAGTAATGCAACCACCTTTGAATGGTTGATTGACGGAGTTCTGTTTTCAAATGCTGAAACCCCTTCTTACACTTTTCCAAATGAAGGCCTATTTGAAATTACGTTAAATGCGACAAATGCAGACCCAAATTGCTTTGAAAGCTATGCTGTTGCCATTGAAGTTGTTTGTCCGGTACTAGCAGAATTTATTGTCAGCGATCTTATAATTCCAATTAATGAAACAGTAAATTTCAGCAATCTTAGCAGCGGTGCCAATGACTTTGAATGGTTCATCGACGGAGTTTTATTTTCAACCGATATTGATGCCTCAATGGCATTTTCGGCTGAAGGGACTTACGAAATTACTTTGGATGCAATCCTCGACGATCCAAATTGTTCAGTAAGCTATTCCATTATTATTGAAGCCATTTGTCCGGTTGAAGCTGACTTCACAACTAGCAGCACAATTATTCCGGCAAATGAAACCATCACTTTTACCAACACAAGCGCCAATGCAATTAATTATGAGTGGTTTGTAAATGATATTTCACAAGGAAATTCTATCGATTTTAGTTTGAGCCTGAATAATCCGGGAGTTGTCCAGGTTTGTCTGGAGGCGTCTGATCCAAATTGTACAGATATTCATTGTGAATTTATCAGTATTACTACTTCTTCAGAAGGTTGTTATCACACGTTTGAAAAAACATTTGGAACAGAAGCCTTTTTTGAAGGAGGAAATTCTATTATTAAATCACTGGATGGAAATTTGTTTCTAACCGGATATCAGGGAGATAAATCTTTGATCTTAAAAATTACACCGAATGGCGAAGTGATTTGGCAACGCGCTTTTAAATTTACAGACCATTTTGATCGGATTTCTGAAATAATTATCGATTCCGAAAACAATATTGTTGGCTGTGGCATAGGTACATTCACCTCTAACGTAGATAATGAAAAAGATGGTTTTGCTTTCAAATATGATTATGTAAATAATACTATGCTTTGGGTTCAGATTCTGGACCAAAGATGTCAGCCGTTTAATATAATTGAACCAAGCGTCGGGGCTGACTATATTTTAACAGCGAATTCCCACATTCCATGGAGTAGTGATAATTTGAATGAAAAGGCTTTAATCTTTGAATTGGATAGAAATAACGGGATTCCAACCAACAACCTTGGGTTTAGTTATTTTACGCAAACCAACGGAACTTATACAACTACAATATTATACAATGGTGCTCTTTATGCAAATGGTCATTTTATTGATGAACCGTGGAATCAATATCAAAAACGAAATTTTCTGTCTAAACTGGATTTAGATGGAAATGTGCTTTGGTCAAAATTTTCTTTCCTTCCAATTTCAGGATCTGGCTACTTTATCGGAAGAGATATCATCGAAGATGGCAGTAATTTATTAATGCCTATTTCAGGAAATCATAATTATTTTTCTATTCTTAAAACAGACATTAATGGAAATTTGATTTGGCTTAATAAATATAGCGATTTTGGTTTTAATAAAGTGTATGTTGAAGAGTTAATTTCAATTGCTGATGGATATGTAATCTATGGCAATGTTGGAGGATCTGGTATAAAATTATTTTTGTTAAAAACAGACAAAAACGGTGAATTGCAATGGTTGAAATATTTCGACGGAGAAACAAAGGATGATGCAAATCCAAATTCATTTTTTAACAAACATTATCAATCTCAATTATTGGAATTTAATGGACATCTATATTTCACCGGCAGCTTTACAGATACCAGCAATTTTAGTATTAAAAACATTTTGCTCATAAAAACGGATATGGAAGGAAACACAAGTTCTGAGTGTGAAGCTGAGATCGGGTCTTGCACAGTGGAAGCTTATCCTGATCCACAAAATACCAATTACAATATCCTTAAAGAACCTGCTACAACAATATTTGCAACGTCAATCCCTGAAATAGAATCAATTTTAGTTGCTGACTCAATCCTTTGCTCCTCCTTTTGCATCGAAATATGCGACAATGGCAGAGACGATGACGGTGATCTGCTTGTTGATTATTACGACCCTGATTGCCCATGCGAAGAAACCATTTCTTGTGGAACTCCTTTTTATGATATTTGCACTCAGGATTATTGCGAAAACCCGGACACCTCTACGCTGCCAATTGAAATGGATGCCTTGTGGTCTTCTTTTGAATTTACTAAGTATGTGACGGGTGTAATCGGTGATATTGATGGAGATTGTATACCTGATATTGTTTCTTTGGATACAACAAGGACTATTTTGAGTGTGATCAATTCGAATAATGGAAGTTTACTCTATTCATATACACTGGAAAATGCTGTTGCTGCTGATATTGCAATCGGTGATGTTGATCTGGATGGCATGGCAGAAATTTTCGTAAACATTCCTTATGAGCCTGATACCACAGCTTTTATTTATCGATTTGATTATAATCCAACGGCAAATAGCCTGGAACAAACCTGGCAATCATCTGAAACGATAAATATTGCTAATGATAGTACCTATTCCAATTATATCAATCACTCGCTGGCACCTGCATTAGCAGATTTTGATTATAATGGAATACCAGAGGTATATGCCGGAAATTATATTTTCGATAGCCAAACCGGGCAATACTTAGTAGATGGAGGAGCAAATAATATTGGGTATAGTAATAGTTTCATTTATGATGTAATTGGCCTGATTGCCGTTGATGTATTGTCGGATGATGATTGCGTATTCTGTCAAGGTCTTGAATTAGTGGCGGGTGGCCAGGTTTATACCGTTAATATTGCTTCATATACTGTTGCAAGCCTGAATAGTATGAATGTCGAAAGAGAAATTGGTCCATTTAATGAAACTGTTGATGGTTTAACAAGTATTGTTGATTTTGATCGTGACGGCGATCTTGATGCAATTATTTTAGGTATGGATATTGGGGGGGCTGGTTTTTTTATTTGGGATTTACAAAATGAGGTTTTAATTGGAAATCCAACAGGTTTAAGTTTATCTTACTTTTGGCATAGCCCACCTCATTTAATCGATATAGATAATGATGGTTGGCCTGAGGTTGTGGTGTCAGATCCATTTGAAGTAATAGTATTTGAAGATTTCTTACAAGGTGGAGGAGTAAACTGGGGAGGAAATAATCCAGCTACAATTAAAGCCAGATTTTCGTATGAAGATTTAGATTTATATCCATATAATCATGCTATTTTTGATTTAAATGGTGACGGGGCGCCTGAAATAATTACTTCGAGTCGAGATTCGCTATTTGTCTTTGATGGAGATTTAAATATTAAAGCCTCTTATGGCTGTTTTAATAACCCAGGTAATTCCAATCCAATTATAGCGGATTTAAATGGTGACGGAGAAACAGAATTACTTTGTCATTGCAGAGAAACAGGTTTAACTGCTATCAAATCTGCCAATATTCCCTGGGTCAATTCTCGAAAGATATGGAATCAAAGTAATTATTTTGTTGCAAATGTGAATGATGATGGGACGATTCCAGTTCAGCAACAGCAACATCATATCGTTGGAGACAGTGTGGTGATGAATAATTTTTTGGTGCAGCAACTGATGTTAAATGACCAAGGAGCATTAATCAATCCTTTGGCGGATGCTTACCTTAATATTGATAGCGCGATTTGTAACGGCGATGCAATTGACATTTTTATTACAATTTGCAATGAAGGTGATTATTTATTGAGTGAATCGACTCCATTGGCTTTATACTTTGGAGACCCAACGAGTATTGATCCTAATTGGTCCAACTCCTTTTCAGTAGGAGCAGATATCAAACCAGATAGTTGTTTTTCCTTTTTCTATTCTTTGTCAAACGCTTTTAACCAACCCATTTTTATTGTGGCCAATGATGATCTTTCGGGGACTTATCCTTTTGATCTTGAATCGGATTTTCCTTTTACATCTATTGTGGAATGCGATTATTCGAATAATATGGATAGTGTTTCGGTCACAGCTGTTCAACCACCTGAATTGGAATTGGGGCCGGATATTTTTGTTTGTGACAATGCGGTTTTTGAGTTTAATGCGGGCGTAGGTTTTGATCATTATGAATGGCAGGATGGTTCAGGAGATTCAAGTTATACCTCCTATTTTCCAGGTGAATATTGGGTTGCTGCGTGGAACGAATGTGGGGTCATCCAAAGGGACACGGTCCAGGTGCAAATTGATAGCAGCACTGTTTTGGATTTAGGGCCAGATATTATTTTATGTGATGAGGGAGAATCCGTTAGTCTTTCTATTCCGGGATTTGATAATTATCAATGGTTCCCTTCCACCGGACTTGATTGCGATACTTGCAGGTCGGTTACTGCAACTCCTTTTAATTCAACCACTTACACTTTAGTTGCGAATAGTGAATCAGGTTGTATCAGTGTGGATTCGGTTTCTATTTTAATCAATGAATTTTCAGGAACACCAATTACTGGCTTTAGTTTCGATGCAAATTGTTTTGGAGAATCAAATGGGGTTTATCAAATTGATACCGCATTTTCCGGCTTTCTATTTAGTATGGATGGAGTAACTTTTCAAAATGAATTAATCTTTTCAGATCTGAGTGCCGGTGATTATACTTTATTTGTTGAAGACCCAAACGGATGTCAGTATTTTCAATATTTTTCAATAGAACAACCGCCTCAATTAATTGTTGGATTGCCTGAAGATTTGACGATTGAATTGGGTGACTCAATTATTATTTCTTCTTTAATTAATGTTCAGTTTGGTATAAGCTACAATTGGGATTCTGAGGTTTTTTTGAGTTGTTCCAATTGCCACGAAATTTCAGTAAGCCCTGTTGAAAGTGCAACATATTCGCTTACGATAACCGATTCAAATGGTTGTCAGGCGATGGACGAAATTTTTATTGAAGTAGAAAATAAAAGAAATGTTTTTATTCCAAACGTATTCTCACCAAACTCAGATGGCACGAATGATAAATTTATAATTTTTGGAGGAAAAGGAGTTGCAGAAATTTTGTCTTTTAAAATCTTTGATCGCTTGGGAGAACCAATCTTTGAAGTTAAAAATGTTCCGCCAAATGACGCCAAATTTGGTTGGGACGGCACTTTTAAAGGAAAAGAAATGAGTCCGCAAGTATTTATTTACATGGCTGAAATTTCCTTTCTCGACGGAATATCCGTTGTTTACAAAGGAGATTTGACTTTAATAAAATAACAACTTGTGGCTCTTAAAAACTATTAATAATTGCCACAAAATCATCCACATTCAACGAAGCTCCACCAACTAAACCTCCGTCCACATCAGGTTGCCCGAACAGCTCTTTCGCATTATCTGGTTTTACACTTCCTCCATATAAAATCGAAGTCTTTTGAGCGATATCTTTTCCGTATTTCTTATCAATTAATGACCTGATTTCTTTATGCATGTCTTGAGCTTGCTCAGGAGTAGCTGTTTCGCCTGTCCCGATAGCCCAAATGGGTTCATACGCAATCACTATTTTAGAAAATGCTTCTTTGCTAAGGTGGAACAATCCTTCATTTAGCTGGTTAGAAACAAAGCCAACATGGATTTTTGCCTTTCGGATCCGTAGTGATTCTCCGCAACAAAATATTGGTATCAAGCCTTTTGAAAGTGCATGATCAACCTTTTTGGAAAGTACTTCATTCGATTCTTTATAATGCTCTCGTCGCTCTGAATGACCAAGAATCACATATTCGGCACCCACTGAAAGGAGCATGTCTGCTGAGATTTCTCCGGTATAAGCACCACTTTCTTTTTCATGACAATTTTGGGCGGCCAATTTGATGTTTTGAGTATTAGAAATTAAATCAGCGATTCCTTTTAGATGAATATAAGGAACACCAAGAATTGTCATGGCACTTTCTTCATTGGTCTTTTCTAATAATTCGTTCACAAAAGCAATACCTTCTTCGAAGGTTTTATTCATTTTCCAGTTTCCAGCGGCTATCTGTTGTCGATTTTCCATAAAGTCAATAATTAGTGAGTATAAATTTTTAAAAAGGTAATTTTCACGCTATGTCTGAATCAAAATTATATCAATTACCAAAAAGGAACAAAGTTAGAAAACTAGTTCGGAAAAGTTAAAATAAGATCATCGTTGTTGAAAATAATTGGTTGGATTATTTGCCGATTTTTTAAAAGATAAATGATATTTTTAAACAAGGACTTTTAAAACAATGCAGTCAATGCCAAACAAGGATAAAGATTAATCTATGAAATTTGGAAAATTAGAGGATATTTCAAAAGTCAATTTCCAGTTGCCAGACGACCCCACCGGGACAATAAAACTTTTGGATAATTTGACTCAAAAAGATAACAACCCGGTTATTTATATCGGCTGCACAGGTTGGAGCATGAAAGAATGGGTTGGCAAAGTTTATCCGAAAAGAAGCAAGCCAAATGAATTTTTAAAACATTATGCCACACAATTTAATACGATCGAACTCAACACGACGCATTACCGGATTCCAACGGATGACACCATTGCTGTCTGGAAGGCAGCTACTCCGGAAGATTTTCGATTTTGCCCCAAAATTCCGCAGGTAATCAGCCATAGCCAGGATTTAGGTTTTGGAAGCGGAAATGTATTGGCCTTTTGCAATGCCGTCCAACAGCTCAAAGAGAAGTTGGGCTATTGTTTTTTACAACTACCACCCTATTTTGGAAGCAACAAATTGGGTTTATTGGAGCATTTCATAAAAAACTTTCCTAAACATATTCCACTTGCTATTGAACTTCGTCATGAAAGTTGGTTTAGTAGTGAAGCTTCTTTTGAAGCGGTTTTTGAGCTTTTTGAAAGAAATAATATCTCTCCGGTAATCACTGATGTCGCCGGTAGAAGGGATGTTTTACATCAGCGATTGACAACAGATATTGTTTTAATTAGGTTTGTAGGAAATGACTTGCATTCCACTGATTATGAACGGATTGATGCTTGGGTTAAAAAAATAAAAGATTGGATAGAACACGGTTTGAATCAGGTTTACTTTTTTACCCATGAACCAGATAATTTACTTGCTCCGGAGCTTGCCTATTATTTGTTCAAACAAATCCAAAATTTAGGTTTTGCAAAAACGAGAGGGCCAGATCTAAATCGCAATAAAGGGGGAGAACAAATCAGTTTATTCTAAAAAAAGTACAGCCTTTCAAAAAAAAATAATATTTTGGCGCCCTAGCCAATACCAGACTACCCAAGAAAATATTTTTAAACGATTAAATCATGGCAAGAAAAATCGAAAAGGTCACAATTTATTGTGCATCCAGCGATAAGATTGATGCTGTCTATTTTGAAGGAGCAGCTAAAATTGCTGATATTTTGGTGCAAAATAAAACCACCATTTTATTTGGCGAAGGAGCAAAAGGACTGATGGGGCAGCTCGCTGATACCGCATCTTCGAAAGGAGGCAAAATTATAGGAATTATGCCCACATTTATGAAAGAAGTGGAATGGCAACATAACGGGCTTAGCGAATTGATTTTGGTCAATGATATGCACGAACGCAAAAAGAAACTTTTGGAAAACTCGGATGCTGTAATTGCGTTGCCTGGAGGATCAGGGACTTTGGAAGAATTGCTGGAAGTCATCACTTTGAAAAAGCTGGGAGTTTTTACCGGACCAATAATTATTTTTAACCAAAACCATTATTATCAGCCTTTAATTAATATGTTTGATAAGTGTATTGAAGAAAACTTTATGAGAGAAAAACATCGAGAGATTTGGTCTGTTATATCGGAACCAGAGGATTTGTTGGAGGCAATCAAAAAAGCGCCACAATGGGACGAATCTGCCATTTCCTTCGCAGCAGTTTAGTCAATAAATAAAATTTACGAAGAACCCACACACGAATAAAATGGAAGCCACAAATAACGACTTACTTTATATAAACAGAGATTTAAGTTGGTTGTCATTCAACTATCGAGTCCTTCAGGAGGCCAAAGACCCAAGTGTCCCTTTAATGGAGCGGGTCAAGTTTATGGCAATCTATTCTTCCAACCTGGATGAATTTTTTAGAGTCAGAGTTGCCAACATCCGAAATTTGGTGAGAGTTGGAAAGAAAACTAAAAAGAAACTGGACTATAACCCGACAGAGATTCTTAACGAGGTGCATCGAATCATAAATAGCCAGCAAGAGGAATACAGTAAAATTTTTGAAAAGCAGATCGTTCCGCAGTTAGCAGAACACAATATTTTTCTTTTAAGAAATCTGGAAAATCTGAACGATGAGCAGAAACAATTTATCGAAGATTATTTTCAAGATAATTTACTTCCATTCGTGCAACCAGTATTGCTGGTAAAAAAGAAAATCAGGCCTTTTTTAAATAACGGAGCTTTGTATTTGACTGTGATTTTGGGGGCTCTTGAAGGTGAAAGTTTAAAGAACGAATATGCAATTATAAAAATTCCTTCTGATCATATTCCGCGTTTTATCAGTTTACCGACGTCGACAAATGATCGCCATGATATAATTGTTTTGGATGACCTGATCAGATATTCTGCACGATGGCTTTTTCCCGGTTACAATATTCTGGGAATGTATTCTATCAAGCTTACAAGAGATGCAGAATTATACATTGATGATGAATTTTCTGGTAACCTATTGGCCAAAATCAGAAAAAGCCTTAATAAAAGAAACGTAGGACCAGCAGCTCGTTTTGTTTTTGACCGAGAAACGCCAAAGCATTTGATGGATTTTCTCAAAGAAAGTTTTGAATTAGAAGATTATGATTTATTACCCGAAGGTAAATATCACAATAATTTTGACTTTTTTAGCTTTCCGGATTTTGGGTTGAGCTATCTGAAAAATACGCCACTTCCTCCATTGCCGTATGATCCACTTGAAACAACGAAAGACATTTTTTCTACTATTAAACAAAAAGACCACCTTATCCACGTTCCTTATCATTCTTATGAATCTGTCATTCGCTTATTCGAAATAGCATCAACTGATCCAAAGGTCACTCATATTAAAGTGGTACAATACAGGGTTGCAAAGAAATCAAGAATAATGGCGGCTTTAATGAATGCAGTCAAAGCAGGAAAACAGGTTTCTGTTTTTGTAGAGGTAAAAGCCAGATTTGATGAAGAAGCAAACCTTGATTGGGGAGAAAAATTAGAGAATGCCGGTGTATCAGTTCAATATAGTTTTCCGGGCGTAAAAGTACATAGCAAAGTGGCACTGATTACGAGGCAGGAGCGTAAAAAAATTATGCTTTATACTTATATGAGTACCGGTAACTTTCATGAAGGAACTGCAAAAATATATAGCGACTTTGGCCTTTTTACAGCTGATGAACGATTGACAAGGGAAGCTGCCCGCGTTTTTTCTTTTTTAGAAACAGTAAAAATTCCATCTCAAGACTTTGAACACCTGCTTGTTGGACAATTTAATTTGAGGAACACTTTAGTCAAATTTATTGATATAGAAATTGCCAATGCTAAAAAAGGCCTTCCGGCAAGTATCATTTTAAAAATGAACAGTCTTCAAGATCAAACGATGATCAAAAAATTGTATCAGGCAAACAAAGCCGGTGTCCACATAAAATTGATGATACGGGGTATTTGCTCTTTGGTCGCAGGAGTTAAGGACGTTAGTGAAAATATAGAGGCTTATAGCATTGTAGACCGATATCTCGAACATTCAAGGGTCTTTATTTTTCATAATAATGGCGACGAAAAAATATACCTTTCGTCAGCAGACTGGATGGTTCGGAATTTAAGTTATCGAATCGAAACGGCTTTCCCGATTTACGATCCTGATCATCGGAAAGAGATCAAAGACTTTATCGAATTGCAGTTTCGGGATAATGTGAAATCCAGAATTTTAAACGAAAAACAAACCAACGAATACAGACCAAACACGGATGATATTGCGGTTAGAGCTCAATCCGAGGTTTATTTCTATTTAAAAAGAAAGGCGGAAGGGACATTTGTTAAAATATAATTCCTTTGCATTAATTAACCCAAATAAAAGCAGGCGTAAAGAATTTTATGAAACCTTTTGATATTACAAAATAATGATAATCAACTGACTACAAAGAAGTTGTTGGCCTTATTTTGAAATGTCTAAAAAAAATGGTTTCGTTTAATTAAGCCCAACTACTCATAACAACAATTCATCACCTTTCAAAACGAAAGACCAATAAGTGGTAAGCAATCTGTCTATCGATTTATCTGATTGATTCATCCGAATATACTTTTCCGTAATACAATTTTCGTTAATATTGCGTAAATAATTTGACGGAATTATCAATAAACTATTTTTTCTAAGAATTCGAAATATTACTTCTTAGCTTCCTTTTAGTCGGCTATTTCAGCAATTTTTCAAATTCAAAAAAGCTTATTAAAAATTTCTTTCCGTCACTTATCAAAAATTTTAATAATAAAACAAAAATTGATCATGAAACTATTGATGAATTATAGTGCCCTTTTCTTGGTTATTTTCCTTACCCTGTCTGCCTGTGACAAGGGAGTTAGTTTGAAAAATGATGCTTTGACCAACATTCCAAATGATGTTTCAACAGTAACCGCTGTTGACCTACCGACTCTGATGAAGAAAGCTGATTTTGACAATGTGAAAACAATGGAATTTTATCAGGAATTGGTCAAAAAAGCTAATGAATACAATGCTGTATTAGGTGATGCAGTTGCCAATCCGGCTAAATCGGGCATTGATCTTTCCAAAAGCTTTTACATCACTAATGAAGTAAATCCCGACAATGTTGAAGAGTTTTTTGTTGGAGTTGTTTTTTCTATAAAAGATGCGAATGCTTTTGCAAGTTTAATAAAGACTCAACAAGAAAAGAGCATTACCAAGGGAGAAAATTTTGAGTTAATGACCAACCGCAATCAGTCCGTAGCATGGAACGACAAAATTGCTGTTTTTGGTTCTACAAATTCCTACAATGATGTCACTCCCATTTTGTCCAAATACTTCAACGGGGACTCAAACACATCTATTGCTAATGACAAAGACCTCCAAAAATGTCTTTCAGAAAAACATGATATTAACGGCTGGGCGAGTACGAATGCGATAGCTGGAAACGAACAATTGCAGATGATCCTTCCAATGGCAAACATCTCTCCAGAGGCTTTGAAAGATAATTTTTTTCATGGTTATCTTGATTTCAATGATGGAGAAATTGTTGGTCATAGCAATACCTTTTTAAATAAAGATTTGACTAAAGATCTCAAACTACTTTTCAAAGATGAAGTAAGTACGGATTTTTCAAAATATGTCCCATCGGAGGGCTTGAACACATTAATCACAGCAGCGATTGATTTGAAAGGGATGAAGCAAGTCGTAGCTGAAAGGCCACAAGGAATGGCTTTTATTAATTTTGCACTTAAAGAATACGGGATTACCATTGATGACATTGCCAACACTTTTGGCGGTGATATTTTAATTACTACTAACAACAATGGAGGGAATCCTTCCGGTCTTTTCGCTACAGACGTAACAGACAAAGCAAACCTGCAAAAATTTATTGATCTGGCCATCGAGTATGAGATGCTTGAAAAAATTTCAAAGGATCATTATGCGGTAAAGAACAGTGGTTTTAATATGTATTCTCCAACTTCTTTTAATAAAAACAGTGCGCAGATTATCATAAAAGATGATATCGTTTTTTCTTCTTTTGATGTAGATCTGATAAATTCCATAAAAGATGGGAGCCTTAAAAGTAGTGTTGATAAAAAGTTGATGAACAAAGTTTCCGGAAATGTTTTCGGACTGTTTATGGACTATGAAGCACTTGCTGAAATGGTGAAAGATGATGTAAAAGTTGATATTACGACTTTGGAAGTTGCGGCGAAACGCAAAAACAGTGATTTTTTATTGAATTTCAAGGATAAAAACACGAATAGTTTAAAACAGGTTTTTGAAATGATGAATGCCTTGTATTTAAAAGAAAAGAACCCTACCGTTGACAAAACTGAAATTTAAATAAAAATTGATTGAGGTAAATTGTTTTAGATTTACCTCAATTTTTTTTAATATAACGGTAACACTCAACTTGTATGATTAAATTACAAAATATAAAACCTGAGCCATTATTCGAATCTGAATTGCCCATCAAATCCGATATCTGGAACACAAAATGTACTTTTAAAAAAGGGAAAAACTACCTGATCACGGCACCTTCCGGAAAAGGCAAGTCTACCCTACTCCACGTAATTTATGGACTACGGAAAGATTATAGTGGCGAACTAATTTTAGAAGAAAAAGATGCTGCTACTTTTGAGCATGACCATTGGTCAGAAATAAGGCAAGCCAGGTTTTCCATCGTTTTTCAGGATCTGCGTCTTTTCCCTGATTTGACAGCCATGGACAATATCCGGTTAAATGCTGATTTGGCTGGTGATGTCAGCGCTCAACGCGTTAAAGAAATGGCTGAACAGTTGGATGTTGCTGATTTGCTTGATAAGAATTGCGGTGAACTTTCATATGGCCAACGGCAAAGAATAGCGATCATTCGAGCATTGTGTCAGCCTTTTGATTTCCTACTTTTGGACGAACCTTTTAGCCATTTGGATGAAGCTAATATTGAGAAAGCAAGCGCTTTAATTTTAGCAGAATTGAAAAATCAGAGTGCCGGAATGATCATGGTTAGTTTAGGGGAACGCTACCTTTTTGATTACGATTTTGAATTGATTTTGTAATTTTTTGGTTATCAAAAAGTAATCCTGGCGTTTTTCGTGTATTTCAATTTGTCGCTTTGCATTCGCAAAACCCTTGCATCCCTTAAAACGGAAATCCTCACACAACGCCAAAGTGAAATACACCCCTTATTTTTTTGCGCATTTTGTGAAAAATATTAAAAAATTGTGAAGCTTAGTTTGACATATTAAATTGTAAACTTGTATATTTGCATCGCTTTTAAAGAAAAGTATTTTTTCGCGAAAAATGCTCAGCTCCGAATATCGGAACTCTGCTAATTAAATGTCGCCAAATGCGAAAGTAGCTCAGCTGGTAGAGCACGACCTTGCCAAGGTCGGGGTCGCGGGTTCGAATCCCGTCTTTCGCTCCAATGGCCTTCAAAATCGAAGGCCTTTTTTGTATTTATCCTATTCCAAATTACTATAATTTGGAATCCAAGTGCCGCCCGGGTGGTGGAACTGGTAGACACGCAGGACTTAAAATCCTGTTCCTGTTAAGGGAGTGCGGGTTCGATTCCCGCCCCGGGTACTTCAAACAATTTTTAAACCCTTGTAAATCAATTAATTGCAAGGGTTTTTGTTTTTAAGGTAACAATATAGTAACAGGAAAGCAGAAAATAATCTCTTTTTGAGGTTCAAAAGTTTTTGAAATGGCTAGGTGTGCGTGTGCCTTAGGCTGCGATGTTTTGAATGAAAGAAAATAGTTTTACCCTTCCCCCCTAATAGATGTGATATTACATTATCATTCCCTCTATCCATATTCACAAGTTGATTGACTATTCATTAATAAAGTTAGGTAAAATGTTAATGTAACTTTCAGGTAGCCCAATTTTTAATAGAAACTCCTTTGTTAAGTTTTTAGATTGTTGAAGGGTTTGATAATCAATCGAGCAAGGGGTTACAACTTCTACACTTTCTAGCCCCCTGCATTTACTTAAATCCATAAATGCAAATATTGTATGACTTAGACTTGCTCTACTTAGGTTTGCTGCACTTAGGTTTGCTATACTTAAATTTGTATCAGTTAGGTCTGCTCGACTTAGGTTTGCTCCAGTTAAGTTTGCTCTATTTAGATTTGCTTCAGTTAGGTCTGCTCGATTTAGGTTCGTTCCTATCAAGTGTGCTGCACTTAAATTTGCTTCACTTAGGTTTGCTTTTCTAAGGTCTGCTTCCTCTAGTTTTGCTTCACTTAGTTTTGCTCCAGTTAAGTCTGCTCCCCTTAGGTTTGCTCCACTTAAATTTGCTCTACTTAGATTTGCTTCTTGTAGGTCTGCTCTCTCTAGGTTTGCTCCACTTAAGTTTGCTTGATAAAGGTTTGCTTGATATAGGTATGCTTCACTTAGGATTATTTCACTTAGGTCTGCTCTATTTAGTTCTGCTTTATATAGTAGCGCATCACCTAGGTCTGCTCCTCTTAGGTTTGCTCCCTCTAGGTTTACTCCTCCTAGGTCTGCTCCATATAGGGTTTCACCACTTAGGTCTACTCCCTCTAAGTTTGTTCCCTCTAGGGTTGCACCACTTAGGTCTGCTCCCTCTAGGTTTGCTTTAATCTTTGGGTTTTCTTCTCTCCACTTATTCCAAACAACCACTCCTTGTTTTAATATTTTTAAATGCTCTTGGTTGGCCATATTAAATTTTTAAAATCATCTTCATTAAATTTATATTGTAGCAGCTAAGCATTTTCAACTATTGCAATTTCCTTCTCCGTCAATCCATATAGCTCATAAACCATCAGGTCAATCTCCTTATCCGTTTTATCTATTTCAGATTGTATAACTTGAGCTTTGGCTTTTTCCTGCTCAAAATAATCCTCCCATTCCGCTTCTTCAGAAAGGCTTAGTTTGATCTTTTTCTTTTTGAGTTCTTTTATAAATTCTGCAAAAGTGAGGTTATGCCAGTTTTGGAGGTTTTTGGAGAGATTATTTATTGATAACCTTCGATTTAAAGCTCTCAAAAACTTCTTGTTTTGATTTTGTAAATCTTTATTAGAAATAAGAATTAAATCAACTTTACTTTTTAATTTGTCCTTTATAAGAAGTTCGTTGTCAGAGCAAACATTTTTAATTGGTAAGAGAGAAATATACATTGGTTTATATTCAAAATAGCCTCCTGATTTGGTGGAAGCAATATTATGTAAAACAAAGTCACATAATTTCGAATTTAAAACAGCTAAAAGGTATTTATCTTGTGAACCAATAATGTTTGTTTTATCATTTGAATAGCTACCAGAAGAATCAAAACTGAATGAAGCCTTTTTTACAATTGCTGGAGTTATAATTTTCGGTTTTTCATATTCAAACCAATATTCTGAAGCATACCTACTTAATGAATACCAGGGATACCGCCCTTTTTTAACTTCCGGTCTAAGGTTTAATTTTTCTTTGTAATTAGTCAGATGCTTTTTTATACTTGGATAGGCATTTATGTCTATGTTCCAAGGAGCATAAATTAAATAATTGTCTGTAAAGGGGGGAGAATACCGAGTTACTTCTTTACCCGCTAAAAATGGTTTTATAATTTTTTCACAATTTGGATCTTCAGAAATAAGCTCTTTCTTGGTTTTAATATCAACTACAAACGCTTCGTTTAGACCAGTTGTTAATCCCCTATATACCTTGCCTTTGACGAATTTTTTAAGTTGAATGCCATTAGAATTTATTTTTTCTAATAATTCACTTTTGTTCAGATCAATTAAAGCCCAGCCTTCATCTTTTAATAACGATTTAGATACTACAAATCTATTTGCAGCTACAAATTCAGTTAGACTACCAAAGTCAAGCGTTTTTGGCTCGAAAGCATAAAAATTTAAACTCTTGGTTTCTGGTGATATTGTTAATATGCATGGGTAAGCAGTAACATCTTTGAAAACAGGTAAATCCCCAAAATCAATAATTTCAAGAATCCACTTATTCTTAATCCAATGACGAAGAGGCTTTCCATAATTAGCACGCATCCATTTATTAGCTACAATAATGCTGTAAAGTCCATTTTGATTTATAAGCCTGTCAACACTTATTTCAATAAAATAAGTAAATAGGTCGGCTGTTCCTTGAAAGGTTTGATAGGTCTTTTGAAAATAGGGTTTGAATGGGGTTAGTAATTCTTGTCTAACATATGGCGGATTTCCAATCACCACATCAAAACCACCCTTCTTAAATACTTCAGGAAATTCCTTTTCCCAATCAAAAGCCTTTTCTCCAGCTACTTCAGGATCATCAATTAAAGAATTACCGCATTTGATATGATCGCTTAAAGTAGTTAATGCTCTTCCTTTTTGAGCTGTTCGTAGCCATAAAGACAAGCGGGCAATATCTACTGATTCTTCATTAATATCTACTCCGTAAATATTACGTTCTAAAATATCATTGGTAATATCCGACAAGACAATTGATCCTCCTAAAAGTTTGGTTTGCAGTTCATCAATATAGCGATGTTCATTTATAAGAAAATCCAAGGCTTGATTTAGAAAAGCTCCACTACCACAAGCAGGATCACAAATCGTTAAGGACAATAAATATTCTCTGTAGGCTTCCAAATCAGCTAATAAACGTTTTTTAGTGGCTTTGTTTCGGTTAGGGCGGTATTCATCGTCTGATATGCCTAAAGTCTCTTTCTGGGCTTCACATAACTTTCCAAGGGTGTTGTCAACAATGTATTTGGTAATATATTTAGGCGTATAAAATACCCCATCTTTTTTACGTTTGGTTTTGCTTTTATCAATTGGCTGGCCTTCCAGTTCAGCGGTCATTTCGTCAATCTCGTTCAAGCTGTGTTCAAAGATATGGCCTAAGATGTTTACATCTATTTCGGATTCAAAGTCATAAGCAGACAATATAAGTGTATGATTCATCAATATACTGTCAGTAATCTTTAGTTTGTCCAGTACTTCATCAGGAGAAAACAACCCACCATTGAAAGCAAAGATTTCGCCTTTGTCTTTTCTTGCAGGTCGACCGGTATTGATATATTCAAAATATTGTTGGAATACTTCGTAAAGCGGTTTGTAACTGTCTAGGTCTTCCAATGCGTCAAAGGTTTTGACAATCTTGGAAATGGAGTTGGGAGGCAATAATCCTTTGTCTTCTGCAAATAGAATAAATAAAAAACGGTCAATAAGTTTTTGTGAAAGCTTGAATAATGTCAGCTTATCCACATCAGGATTATTCATTACCAAATCATTGAATAGAGCTTTCTTAAAAGCTGAATAATCTTTGTACAGTTTTTTGGTAATATTCTCTTCCTGTAAAGTAGACTCCTTTTTTATCTTTTGCGGAAAGTCACCTAAAATGTGGTCTTTATGCAAACACAGGTAGAGCAATTTAAATTCTTCTTGTTTCAAGCTAAACAAATCAAAATCTATATAATCAACCGCATCATTGATGTAAAATCTTAGCTTTTCAAAGTTTGAAGTAATAATATAAGAACAGGTAGGATGATTGTTTTTATACCCAAAGGCTTGGTCTGTTATCTTGTTTAATTCTTTGGTATTAGTTGATTTTAATTCAATAACGCCAATTGCTTTCCCATCTTTTAAAATGGCTCCATCGGCTTTTTTTGAGCCTCTAAGGTTTTTAAACTCAGTGGTAAGATTAAATTCAGGATTTGGGTTTATGGTATAATCCAGAACTTCATCAAAAAGCTTTTGTAAAAATCCATATTGAAACTGTTCCTCTTTATCCTCTCTGATATTTTGAATAATCGTTTCATTATGAAAGAAAGCAGTAAACTTTTGATAGGCTTCATTGACTTTGTTTTCATCAATCCCTTTGAGGTATTTGTTTAATGCAGAAGTCTGGAAAAGTGCCATCTAGTTATTTCGAATATAACAAAATAAGCACTAATATAACATCTTAAAGGAAATAATTATATATCTGTTAATTTATTCGGAAAAACTAACTGCAACTTTCAAAAGAACTAAACCCTTCCAACTTTTTCAAATTGAGCTTCACAATAAAATTATTGATCCAATAATAGTTGTCAGAAGGAATCATTATTTAAACTTAACAAATTCGTTACAAGCTTTTAAAACCCCATCTTCAAATATACAAGCGTAATAAATACCTGCATTATAATCCTTAACTGATAACGATTGCTTGAATAAATTTTGATCTTTCCTTATGGAGCTATTTACCATTTGTTGCCCCAAATTATTCCAAATAACAACTTGAACAATTCCATAAAAAGAATCTTCATACATTAAACTAACTTCTTCAAATGCAGGGTTAGGAAACACATTGATGTTTTGCAATTGATTTATCTCGAAGACCTTAGATACAGGGTCACAGGGTATCTCTTCAAAGAAATTATTATAAGTCTCAAAGAAACCAGGTTCAAAGTGTTCTGTTAATCCAAATAACATCGTTTTAAAATCAACAATTTGGACTTCACCAGAATTCCAATTGGGATTAACTAAGCTTTTTCGCCATAAAATTTGATTGTTATTTGGGCTAGGTAAAGTATAAATTGCATCTCCTTGATTTATTAAATTTAATAAATCTGTAACTCCATTTGAATAGACAGGTATAAATCCGGCAATAATATGTGGAGAATAAATTTGTTCTTCATTGTCATTAATTGCCGCTACACAGTAATAGGGTGGATTGTAACAATGTCCAGCTCCATTTCCCCACAGATAGGCTTCACCTATAGTTTCAGTTTGCCACCAAAGGTAATCCGCTTCTCTTGCATTACTAAAAAACGCTAAATAATTGACATTTGTATCAAAATAATGGCAATAATAATAAGCAAATTGGATCACAAAAGAAGATAGAAAATAGTTTTCATTATCTGTCAATAAGTCAATTCCCTGGTAGTTTTTTGTTTGTAGATTGCTCGCATCTGCATAATGATTGTTCCACAATATAGTAGCAATGGAATCTGGATTGCCTTCTGCTTGATTCATCGCAAGCCAAGCAACAATCATATATTCATTAAATGGTAAAGAAACAGAATTTGGATCACCTTCCCCAGATGGCTCCATCAAACGATATATTCCTCCTGTGTTGGGATTTGCAATAGCTTTTGACCAATCAACAGATTCCCATAATAAATCAGCAAAAAAACCAATACTGTCATTATTGCAGAAACAACTTTTCGCAAACAGTGCACCTGTTGTTAAGATTGCAGCGTCAATCGTACTATATTGTTCAGGCCACATTGTTGGAGGTAATCCAGTATCCATCTCGAACCAATGTAAAGGGTAGCCCGACTGATTTGTAGTAAAACTGTAGTTCGGATTATTTCCAGTAATTGCTTTAAGAGTTGATAACGCTTTTTCTTCAGCATCTTCTTTTGTTATCCATTTCATTTTTGCTGCAATACATAATGAAATTAATCCATCACCAGTAGCGGCGGACGATGCAGGATGGAAATCCATTCCATTAATTAACTTTGAATCTCTATATATTCCAAAAGTGTTCCTGGTTAGTTCAAATGGAGTATAGCTATTGCGATGAAGTGTAGAAATATCTTGTGAATAAATTGGCGGTGGTTGAAAAAGTATAAAAAATAGAACTAAGGGAAGTAGCATTAACTTTTTCATGTTGGGGGATTTTAAAGACGATTAATAGGTGCAAATATATACAAAATGTTTTAAATAACAAAACAAGCATTTGGTTTAAATAACATTTTGTGTTTTATCCCTTGTTTTCCTAACTCTCTAATTAATCAATTTATTATCCTTATCAGTTTTATTATTACCCAAAATGAAGGTTCCTACGTAGGTACTTTCAAACCCTTTGTAAATTAATTTTTTACAAAGGGTTTTCTTTTTTTCAGATTCAGTATTATTTATTTCTAGCCTTTCCAGCTTTCGTTTTTTAAACAATATTTATAAAACAAGGGTAACCTTTTTCAGATAGTCAAATTTAGCTAGTGAGACATTAAAAATTTCAAACTAAAAATTTCTATCATGAAAAAGCTTAAAAGAATTGATTTTAGCCAATTTAGAACATATGCAATCAGTAATACATTCAAAAAAGAAATGAAATTTAGCAGATGGAGTTCCGGTTGTAGTGTGGCGTTTGCATGGAGTCGTTGGTAAAATAAATTAAAGGATTCAAAAGCCCTTGCAATCAGTTGATTACAAGGGCTTGGTATTTCTATTAGTTGGCACAAAAAGTCAAGTGTACTTATTTTTTTATTGCATCCAAATCCTGCCGCAATTGTTCTATCATCGATCTTTGTAATTCCAATACTTCTTTCATATTTAAAAGTTCTGACTCCTGTTTTTCTATAAGTTTTTGTTGTTCTTGAATAGCTTTTACCAAAGGCACAACAAACTCTGCGTAACGCAGACCATAATGAGATTCACTGTTTTTTGGTTTATCAACTCCATGAAAATCATAACCGACAGATTGCGCTGCTGCTTCGACTTCTTGTGCGATGAAGCCACTTTGTAATTCCGCGCTTTTTAAAAATTCGCTGTTTTTCAATCTTAGGCTATCCGGTGTATTATTAAAACGAGCAATGGCATCCATGTCCAAATGATAAGTTACAGGACGAAGTTGCATAATGAAATCAAGACCGATTACTGATTCTTTGATATTGGTTTTGAAACGACCGTCGCTCACATTGCTCCAGTTTGTATAACCGCCGATGGTAGCAACACTTGCATTACCCAGCCTTATCGTATTATCACCCCCCGGAGATGATTCATAGCCAATAGCTGTTGAATTTTCATAAGTTGCTCCAAACCTAAAAGCATAATAGCCCAAGGCAGTATTATAACGGCCTGTGGTATTATTAAAAAGCGCAGATCCTCCTACAGCAGTGTTGGCTTCTCCTTCTGTGTTAAAATTAAGCGATGTTCGGCCAACTGCAGTATTGTTAGTACCTATGGTGTTGTTATAAAGTGCAGCACTACCGTTAGCAGTGTTGTTGTTCCCGAAAGTGTTTTTATAAAGTGCTGTGTTGCCGGTGGAGGTATTCCAGCTTCCTATAGAATTGGAAAAAAGCACAGCACTTCCGACAGCAGTATTTTCTTTTCCGGTAGTGTTCGAAACAAGTGCGGAACTTCCTGAAGCGGTATTGTCTTTGCCTGAAGTATTGGAAGAAAGAGATTTAAAACCATTGGCAGTATTAAAACTTCCTGAGTTATTGGAGGAGAGTGACTTAAAACCATTGGCAGTATTTTCAATCCCTGCGGTGTTAGCAAAAAGTGACTCATACCCGACAGCGGTATTTTCTTTTCCTGTAGTGTTGTTATAAAGGGATTTGTAGCCAAGAGCGGTATTGCTATACCCCGAGGTATTCGAATAAAGTGTTCTGTAGCCATAAGCGGTGTTCCAAGCACCTATCGAGTTGAGCCTTCCTGCCTGAGTACCCACAAATGTATTTTGGTTATCGGTCAGGTCATCGTTGGTTCCTGCTCCGTATCCTATAAATATACTATTTCCGGTGTTCAGCATTTCTAAGCCCCCTTTCTTCATTTTAAAATATTCAGTACCTGCCAACTCAAAGTGTATGATATCTTCATCAGGATTTGCCTCTAGCCGAATCCTTGTGTCATTGTCTGCATCTTTAAGTATTGTAAAATCACTAGGCCCTTGTGGTCCCTGTAGCCCTTGTAAACCCTGCAAGCCTTGTGGTCCTTGAGGTCCAGTAATACCTTGCAAACCTTGTAGCCCCTGAGTTCCCTGGATTCCTTGAAGGCCTTGTAATCCTTGAGGACCCGGATTTCCTTGTGAACCTTGTGTTCCGTCATTTCCTGCAGGTCCCTGTGGCCCTTCAGGACCAACTGGACCTTGTGACCCTGCCGGGCCAGCTTCTCCCTCGTTCCCAGGGGGGCCTTGCGGGCCTGGTATAGAACTTCCTGAAGTTTTAGCATAAAGTGCAAAAGGCACACTTAATAATTGACTAGTGCCAGAAATTGTGTAAAAAGTCCCCCCCATAGGATCGGTTTCTGTTTTGATAAAATAAGGTCCGTTTAGCCAATCGATTGTAGAAAATGTTCCTGACACAACTAAACCAGAGCCTATTTCCAATGAAACCAAACCATTGGCATTTGAAATTGGGGTTTGGATTTCAACATAGGCTTCTGTTCCATCTTCTGAACCTTGTACAATGCTAATTTTCATACCTATATTTGAATTAACAACCAATTCATTATTTGCATTTCTTACAACTGCCTGATAGCTCATCTTTTCAGGGCTTTGTGCCCATAAAGATGCAACAAGTATGAATGCTGCTAAAATTGTAATTACTTTTTTCATGTTGGCTTAATTATTAAATTTTAATGAATTTGAATGATTGAACTATTTTGTTTTCATAAAAGATCTTCAGAAAATATGTAGCAGGTAGATATTCAGAAGTAATAATCTGCGTACGACTGTCTATTATCCGGCTACTATCCAACAGTCTCCCTTTAATATCAAAAAGCTGATAAACCAACTTTTTGTCCGAATATTCTTGTACCTCTAAAGTGAGGTTGTTTGTTGTTGGATTCGGGTAAACAGACATTGAGATGGTTATTCCTGTTTCTTTTGTCCCCAGCGGAATAATTTCATAAACTTGTTCGACTCCCTGACTTACAGAGCCTCCGGATCCTTTATTGGCCGAATAATCTATCTGTCCCACGGAGTAAGCTACCGTTCCTCCACTACCCGAAGCATCTCCTCCTGTGGCAGTAATCGCTTGTTGTGCGTTTACATTCGTTAAGCCAAAGAGGGACAAAAAGAAAACTCCGATTTTTGTTTTTTTGTGTCTCATTTTTTATACTCTTTTGATATTAAAAAACATGTTTTATTCATTTTATATCCTATGTAAATATGGTTTCAAATTGAAAAGCGCAGGAGCGTTTGGGGTTCAGCTTATTGCCAAAATATTATATTTTGGTACATCTTATAAAGCCGAACCTTTAATTTACAATCACTACTAAAATTATTAGCGAGGGGAGTAAATCATCAGGTTTCGTTGGCTTGGATTAAAGCCCTGAATTGAATCCGGAAATGAATTATTGAAATAGTTGAAACCAGCATTGCCATTTTTGAAAATAAAGACTTTTGCTGAATTAATATGCTCTGTTTTGGGTTTGGGATAGCCTCAACTAAAATTATAATTTGTCCTAAAAAAATCAATAGAATTCTAATATTCTGAAGGGTAAATTGTTCTAGTCTTTTTATACTTTATGTAACTGTTTTGAGAGGGGTACAACAAAGTTCTGCTTTTATTTTCATATAATTTTAAATATTTTTTAAAAAACCTTATAAATTGTAGATTCTTATTCTGAATACCCAACATTTATTGGGAAACTAGTATTGAAAAAATAATTTTACATCCTTAATTGAGTTTTAAAATAATTTGCTTTTATTCTCTTACTACTTTTGTTCTAAAAATAATTTCATTGGATTCATCTCTTACGACAACGATATAAAAACCTGAATTTAATTCACTCAAATCCATGTAGGTTCTTTCATTGTTAAAATCAAGGTTGGTTTCTGAAATCAATTTTCCATCTGATAGATAAACCTGAACAGGTAAAACAGCTTCATAGGGATACTCGATGAATATTCCACAATTGGTTGGATTGGGAAAAACTTTAGCACTTTCAAAAACGAGATCCTCAACAGCGTTTTCAAAATAAGGTAATGCAAACTCGAAGGCTTTTTCGCCGATCTGTTTCCCGATCAGGCGGCCGGGAATATCATCAACGGGAGGATGTATCCCCCCCCATATTCGCGATAAACTACATTGGTCGGAAGCATCCCGGTAGGTCGCCCATTGCAATGTAATATCTTGCGAAGGCCCATCCTCAAAAACCAAAAATTGATTTTTAGGGCAATAAAATTCTCCCATTCCTCCAGGGAAAAAAGGGTCTCCTGTCAAAGCTGTCAGAACTTCAGCTGCTGCTCTGCTAAATGTAGAATGACCGGAAATATATCCTGCAAATGGCGGCGTCACAAACGAAGGACGCTGATAGGGCCACCATTCTACTGCCCTAATCCAACCAACTCCGGCAACGTCTGAAACTGGGCTGATGATGTAATCGGGTCCTTTCCAGGCATAGATTTTTACCTCATTGATATACTTTCCATTTGCTCCCTGCAAGGGATCACCGGCAGTTATTAATTCTACAAAATCCGGAATTAATGGCAATCCAAATTTATGATAATTAGGAAGGTTGGGGTCAGATCCTTGTCCAAATTCTGCCATTCCTCGGATTGCAGATACCGGGCGAATATAATCATACCAGCCTTTGATGCCCCAAGCCGTTATGGCAACATCGTGCATCGCTCCACCCAAGATAAAATAGGATTTTACATCCCACTCCAGATCATCGAGGATCGGACCGGTTCCCATAAATCGCTTTTCCAGTTCAGGGTTGTCATTAACTGTATTTAAAATAGTAAACCAATGCCCCGGAGGAGTTTCCGAATCAGGCCCATCCGCCCAGAATTCGGCCAACACTCTGGCATAATCACTACGAAGCACTATATTGGGTTCGTAGGGTAAATCTGTTTTGGGGTTGAGTGCATGACCTTCACTGGCATCACCTCCTTCATACAAATTATAAAATTTGTCATAATCACTTACATCAACGGGGTAATCGGTAATATTGCCAGTGGATGCAGGAGAAATATCCCACATTGTTGGATCTTCGGGGTCAAGATGTGATGACCAAATGGAAACTAAAGTATGGCCCCATTTATAATTATTGTCCATTCCAGTGGCTCCGTTTTCATCTATGTAGGCAGGTTTTCCAGGGTTGTAATAAACTTTATAATTAAAACCATCACGTTTGAAGACTGAAGCGTCTTCGTCCTGAAGAGAAAAGGGATCAACACTCCCCCATTCAGGGCTTAGAAAATCAGGAATATTATCTCCGATCGGATTACCGGCCTGATCTACAAATTGTTCCAGCTCCAGAGGTTGCCAGCGGTTCATGTCTGAAATATTAGGGTTGCCAGGAAATTCGATAGCCAGTGGCGGATTAACCGGCTCATAAAATTGATTTTGATATTCATTGCTTTCATTGGAACCATCTTGTAAACCATATTCAATCAATTGCTCCGCAATGTAATTGCCAAGCTCGGCCGCTCCGCAATGATAATTGGTAGAAATATTCGTGATTTCATATCCCATTTCTGCCATCAAGTCATCACAGTCTTGAAATATCAAACCTGCACCAGGAGCGTTTTGAAAACGGTGTTTTATCAATCGGTACACCGCAAAACTTATAGCCTCCTCCTGTGCAGCTCGGATGTCTTCAGGATGTAAAATCAGCTGAAAAGGAACTGGAAATCCGTGAACTATTTTTCCTAAAAAATAGGTGTCGGCGTCCGGTTCATATGCTGCCCAGGCATCGTACATCGCTACGGAAGTATGAAATAAGTTTCGTGCATGGATGGTTGGACGGGCAAAATCTTTCCGGATGGCATTCAGCACTTGTTCATTCCATTTTCTTGCAACGGATTGCTGTGCATCGACGGCGGTCGTTTTAAATATCAAAAACAATAATAAAAATGGTAAGCCTTTGTTCATAAACTTTATTTTAGCTTTAAACGTTCAATCAAATTAAAAAATTGAAGTGCGAAACCTGTTTATACTAAATAGAACACGGATTAAACAGGTTCGGCAGATTTTCGCGATTTTTTTCAAATAGGACCATAAAAGCGAACAGTATCCGTGATAATCCGATAAATCCGTGTCATGTGCCTTTTCCTCTTTTGCAATATTACTACAATTAAACAGAATTAATCTGTATCTTTGCAGCCTTTTTGGCGAAAGCTGAAATCAATAATTTAATTGGAAATTCAATAGTTTAAAATATGTTGACAGTAAATAATTTAGGATTACAATATGGAAAGCGCGTTTTGTTTGATGAGGTGAATTTGAAATTTACGCGAGGTAATTGTTATGGTGTAATCGGAGCAAATGGATCAGGAAAAACTACGTTTTTAAAAATGCTTTCCGGGGAGATCGACCCTGTCAGAGGAAATATCGCCATTGAACCAGGAAACCGGATGGCTGTTTTGAAACAGAATCACTTTGAATTTGAAGAAGAACAGGTTTTGAATACTGTGATAATGGGGTATAAGGAAATGTATGATATCATGGTAGAAAAGAATGCCATTTATATGAATCCGGATGCTACCGACGCTGAAGGGCTGAGAGCGGCTGACCTTGAACATGAGTTCGGAGAAATGGGTGGTTGGAATGCTGAAAGTGATGCTGCCGAATTGTTGAGTCATATGGGCATCAAAGAAGATTTACACTATAAGCTGATGAAAGAATTGAGCGGACCGGAAAAAGTAAAGGTACTTTTAGCGCAAGCTTTGTTTGGTAATCCTGATATTTTGTTACTGGATGAGCCTACCAATGATTTGGATGCTGAAGCTGTAACCTGGTTGGCTGATTTTTTGGCTGACTTTAAAAATACCGTAATTGTTGTTTCTCACGACAGGTATTTCCTTGATATGATTTGTACCCATGTTGTTGATATTGATTTCAACCGGATTAAGATTTTTACCGGAAACTATACTTTCTGGTATGAAACAAGCCAGTTGATGTTGCAGCAAATGGCAAATAAAAACAAAAAGACAGAGCAGAAAAGAAAGGAGATGATGGAATTTATCTCTCGTTTTAGCGCCAATGCTTCTAAATCAAGACAAGCCACAAGTCGTAAAAAAGCTTTGGAAAAATTGAACATCGAAGATATTCAACCTTCCAGCAGGAAGTATCCGTTTATTCACTTCAAACCTGAAAGAGAACCAGGCGATCAGATTCTAAGAGTTGACAATTTAAGTTTTCGAAAAACGGATGGTGAAGTGCTTTTTAATAATGTCAGCTTCATCATGAACCAAGGAGATAAGATTGGCTTAGTATGCCGTGAAAGCTCCACGATAACTTCATTTTTCGATGTATTGGCTGGAGAAGCAAAAGCTGATTCAGGAACTATTGAATTTGGCCAAACCATTACAACTGATTATTTACCAAATGAAAACGAAAAGTTCTTTTCAGAGGAAAATGATTTAGGGCTAATCGATTGGTTACGACAGTATTCGGAAGAAAAAGATGAACAATTTATCCGCGGTTTTTTAGGCAGAATGCTTTTTTCTGGCGATGAGGTTTATAAAAAATCCAGCGTACTTTCAGGAGGTGAAAAGGTGCGTTGCATGTTGTCAAAACTGATGCTTGCACATCCAAATTTTTTGCTTTTGGATGAACCAACCAACCACTTGGATCTGGAATCAATCACTGCTTTGAATAATGCGTTAAAGGAATTTAAAGGCAATATGATTTTTACGTCTCATGACCAGCACATGATGAATACCATTGCGAACCGAATCATCGAAATCACACCAAATGGAATCATCGACAGGCTTATGGATTTTGACGAATATATCCGCTCAGAAGACATCAAAAAGCAACGTGAGGAATTGTATGCCGGAGTGGTAGCTTAGTATTTCTTAAAAAAAAATTCAAAAAGCCTCGCTATTTCATTTTAGCGGGGCTTTTTGTTTCAGGCTTATTCCTTTTCCTTTACTTTCTGCAAAATCAATATTGGTAAATCTGCTTTTTGATAGGTTTGATTAAAACCCTCAATGTCATTTGAAACAATGGATTCCATTTCGGATTTTAGCTTGCTCCAGGTAACTAGCAAATCTTTTAACCGATTTTCTGCTCCTTTTGTGGGTCTTGGATCATAAGTATCAATTTGACCTTTAAGGTATAATAATTCCGCATTCAGCATATTTCTAAAATTGATCACATCTTGAAAAGTTTCCTGTTGCGGCTGGATGAGTTGCGTTTCCCAGGCATCTATTTTCACAATTATTTCATCTCCCATTTTTATAAGGCTATCTGCTCCTTCCATTCGCTTTAACAAGTCAATACGCTCCTTCAATTGTTCTTTTATATTTCTAAAACGATTAACCGACTGATGGATTTCTAAGACAGTTGCATCAATTTCCAGCAGTATATCCTGTTGCCTTTCATAATCAACTGCTGAAGCTTTTATGGCTGGATTCGCTTTCACTTCACATTTTACGCGAAGTGTGTCATTTTCGGTGGTCAATCGCAACGTGTATTTGCCAGGTGCTACAAAATGTCCCTGATAATCTCCCATAACAAAAACATCATCAATTGCTGGTAAAGGCGATCGCCTTAAATCCCAGTTCGTTCGGTTAAGTCCCGCTTTTGATGGAAGAACCTGAGGCTTTGGAGGGCCTCCGGGCCATGACTTGAAATCTTTTGGAACTTCATTGCTCATTGTGCGAACGAGTTGATTATTTGCATCAAAAATCTCTAGGGTGAGTTTTGAACTATCTGTCCAATCATGCGGCAGATAATAATCGAGTATAACTCCATTTGCGGGATTCTGTCCTTGATACAAGGATTTTGGGGAGGAATATAAAGTGTATTTATAAGTTGGTTTTGGTTGAATAATTTTTGCTTTTAATGTATCAGGAACACCCATTGTTTGTTGTAAAGCACCTAAATCATCTAATATCCAAAAGGCACGGCCGGATGTTGCAACAACCAGATCATTATCACGGATGCACAAATCGGTGATCGGGCAAACGGGTAAATTTGACTGAAAAGGTTTCCAGTTTTTTCCTTTATTAAAACTAATATATAAACCGCTTTCTGTTCCGGCGTATAGAATATTTGGTGTTTTTGGATCTTCTCTGACTACCCGTACGAAATTATCATTTGGAAGACCTTCAACAATTTTTACCCAGGTATTTCCAAAATCGTGGGTCATAAAAATCATCGGAGAAAGATCACCAAATTTATAACGGGTAACTGCAATGTAGGCTGTAGCCGGATCATGGGGTGAAACCTCAATAGCATTAATCAATGATTCGTTCAATCCCGAAGGAGTAATATTAGTCCAGGTTTTTCCTTCATCTTTGGTCAGATGTATTAATCCATCATCTGTTCCAACCCAAATAACTCCTGCGTTTTGAGGAGAACAAGCAATATAACTAATCGTATTGTAAACTTCACCTCCCGCTGCTTCATTGGTAAATGGCTCTCCTCCATCTCCGTGACGAGTAGTATCATTTCGTGTGAGATCAGGACTGATTTCAAACCAGGATTGTCCTCCGTCTTTTGTTTTTAAAAGTAGCTGAGCGCCATAGTATAATATTTGCGGATTTTGAGGTAAGGCAACAATTGGATTGTTCCAGTTGAAGCGATATTTCATATCCTTTGGCAGCGTCCCCAAATTGAGTTGAGGGTAAGCCATGATATTTTTTCGGGTTTCCGTTTTAGCATCATAAACATCAATTATTCCCTGGATACTTGTGCCATAGATTTTTTGTGGATTATTTGGATTAAAAGCTATAAAAGCGCTTTCTCCACCTGCTACGCTATGCCAATCATCTTCGTTTATTCCACCGCCCATTGTCCTGCTTTTTATCGAAATTGCTGAATTATCCTGTTGGCCGGCATAAACTCGATAAGGAACCTGATTGTCGGTGATTACCCTGTAAAATTGAGCGGTAGGTTGATTAGATTGGGTGGACCAACTTTTTCCACCATTAAAAGTAATGCAAGCTCCACCATCATTTGCCAGAATCATGTTTTTTGGATTTGAAGGATTGATCCATAAATCATGCTGGTCAGTATGAGGGTTGGGGATATTTTCAAAAGTTTTTCCTCCATCAACAGATTTTAAAACAGGAGCATTTAAAACATACACCGTTTCTTCGCTCACTGGATCTGCAAATATTTCGATATAGTACCAGGCTCTTGCAACTGTTGTTCGCTGAGCATTCGTTTGTTTCCATGTCTTCCCGGCATCAGTTGATTTAAAAATGCCACCTTTTTTTGCTTCGATATTCGCGTAAACGATTTCCGGATTTGCAAGTGAAACATCCACAGCAACTTTTCCCATAAGCTCCGGCAATCCTTCTGATAATCTTTCCCAGTTTGCACCGCTGTCAATAGACTTATAAATTCCAGACCCTTTGCCTCCGCTTCTTATTTTCCACGGCATCCGCTGATGATCCCACATTCCGGCGTACATAATTCTAGGATTAGTTAGGTCCATACTTAAATCGGCTGCTCCGGTATTTTCATCTACAAAAAGAATTTTTTTCCAGGTTGCTCCTCCATCTTCTGTTTTATAAATACCTTTTTCTTTGCTTTTTTCATATAAAGGGCCTTGAACAGCAACATAAACGACCTCTGGGTTTTTAGGGTGAATAATGATTTCTGAAATATGCCTCGAATTTTCCAAACCAATATGTTCCCATGTTTTACCGGCATCCAAACTTTTATAAACACCATCACCATGAGATGTCATCACTCCACGAACTGCATGTTCTCCCATGCCGACGTAGACTACATTTTGGTTACTTTGAGCTACTGAAATTACACCGACTGATCCGCTGTTAAAAAAGCCATCCGAAATATTTTTCCAGGTCAATCCTGCATCCCCTGTTTTCCACACCCCACCGCCAGTACTTCCAAAATAGTAGGTCAAAGGATCACCAATAACTCCGGAAACTGCATTTGAGCGGCCTCCCCGAAAGGGGCCAATATTTCGAAATGTTAAGGCTTGAAACTTTTCACCGTCAAATTCAGAAGCTGAATTTAAACTTTGTAACATGCTATCATTTTCAGCTATTTGAGCGAAAGTTGATAATCCAAAAAGGTGAAAAAATATGAATAAAAAGTAAGATGATATTCTCATTAAAACCAAGATTTAGTTGTTATTCGTTTCGAAAAATCAAGATAGGCAAAGTTTTATAATTCGTTGGAATGTTTTTGCTAGTTTTAAAATTCACATGTTGTTAACCCTATTTGTTTAAATGTTTTAAAATATTACCCTACTTTTAGGGTTAGAACTTTTAAACTCATTCCGATATGAAAACTTCAAATTATAGCAGAAGATCCTTTCTTAAAAAATCAGGGATCATTAGCACAGGTTTTATTGGTTTACAAGCTTTAATGGCAAGCCAGTTTTTTTCCTGTACCACCACAAGAGATCCAAATTTAATATCCAAATACGGTCCGTTATTAGATGATCCAGAAGGCAAATTAAAACTACCTAATGGCTTTACTTATAAGGTTATCGCCAATAAAGGAGATATGATGAACGATGGTTTGACTCATCCTGGCAAACCAGATGGAATGGCCACCTTTTCGGGACCGGATGGCAAAGTAATCATTGTAAGAAATCATGAGTTGATGCCAGATGATTTTGGGCCATTTGGAAAAGATAATGAATTGATTTCGAAGGTTTCTTCTGAAAAATTTTATGATTTTGGAAGCGGAAGCCTGCCATGTGTTGGCGGGACCACCACTTTGGTTTTTAATGAAGAAAGTCAGGAAATTGAGACCTCTTTTTTAAGTTTGGTTGGCACCATTCGCAATTGCGCGGGAGGGCCAACTCCCTGGAACTCCTGGATTACTTGCGAAGAATTTGTATCAAATGCTGAAGGTGGTTTAGAAAAGGAACATGGCTATTGTTTTGAAGTACCAGCTTCTGATCAAATTGGCTTGGTCGATCCGATTCCATTGAAAGCAATGGGAAAGTTTAATCATGAAGCGATTTGTGTTGATCCGCGAACTGGCATTGTGTACCTTACAGAAGATCGAAAAGATGGATTGTTTTATCGTTTTATCCCTAATGTCAAGGGAGTTTTAATAGAAGGTGGGCGACTTCAGGCTTTGGCAATAAAAGGTGATCCTAGCCGTGACACAAGAAATTGGCCATTAAGTGGAAGTGATTTTCCAATTAATGAACCAACAGAAGTTGAATGGATAGATTTGGAAAATGTTGATTCAGAAAAAGATGACTTGAGAGGTCGGGGATTCAAAAATGGTGCTGCCAGATTTGCTAGAGGGGAAGGAATCTGGTTTGGTGAAAATGAAATATATTTTGCCTGTACTAATGGTGGAAAAAACCAATCAGGGCAAATTTTTAGATATATTCCCAGCTTAGAAGAAGGTACTGTAAATGAAGCTACCAAACCTGGAAAATTAGAATTATATTTGGAACCTAATGACACGAATCTTTTAAAAAGTTGTGATAATTTGACGGTGGCTCCGTGGGGAGATTTAATGATTTGTGAAGATGATCCACATCCTTTTTTGGTAGGTGTAACGAAGAACGGAGAATTGTACCATTTTGCAGAAAATATTGGTTATGCATCAGAATTTGCCGGTGGTGTATTTTCTCCTTCAGGAAAGACCTATTTTGTAAATATTCAGGGACCTGGATTGACTTTAGCAATTCAAGGCCCCTGGCAAATTGATGTTTAAACCTTAGACTAATTTAAATTTTACCGGCAACATAAACCAAACTTTCACTGCTCTGCCTCTTTGTCTTCCGGGTTCCCAAATAATACCCTGTTGGTTCATTAATTCTACTACCCGCAAAGCTTCCTGGCCACAGTTAGCTCCTATATCTTTTAAAATCTGGATATTGCCAACCTTCCCATTTTCATCTACAACAAACTTTAAAACTACCGTACCTTCAATGCTGTTGTCTTTGGCCACAGCCGGGTATTTAATGTTTTTGTAAATAAATTCAAGCAGTTTCTGATTGGAACACTCCTTTTTAGCAGACTCATCTGAAACATCTTCACAGCCTGGAAAATTGGGCATTTGTTCAACCACCACAAATATTTCTTCTTCCTCAGGTGGAGGTGGCGGAGGCGGTGGAGGTGGTGGTGCGACTTCTTCGGTTTTAGCAACCGGAGGAGGAGTATACTCTATTTCAGTTTTATCGTCAATAGTTTGATCCAAAAAGGTAACATCATCCTCTTCCTCCATTAACTCAGTTGGCACTTCTTCAATAACAGGAGGCGGAGGAGGTGGAGGTGGTGGAGGTGGTTCTGCACTCCTGGGTGGTTCAATTTCAATATCTTCTTCCATGACTAAAGCGTCATCCGGAATGAAAATTTCTTTTTCAAAAGTGGTCCAGTTAAAAGCAAAAACACACATCATCAAAGTCATAATTATTCCCAACAATAGAAACTGCTGACTATATTTGAATATATCAGCTCCAGGGTATTTATTTCTGGCACCTACATGATTTGGAGTGCCTTTTTCAGACAATGTTGAATGATAACCCTCCTGTGATCTTTTAGAAAGAAGATATCTGTAAGTAAGAATTAAACCAAATAAAAAAACAATTGCAATTACGCTAGCTATTAAGAAAGCTGTTGTGGAAAAATCGAAATTGGCTTGCATGGTATTAAGATTTTAGATTAAAATATTACTATAATCTATGCAAGAATTATTGTGGGAAAAATGATATTGGTCAACCTTTTCAATGATTTTTGTCAAATTGAATCATGCAAGTTCAACTATCATTTAATATTTTTAAAAAAATCCGTGAAAATCCGCCAGATCTGCCTAATCTGGGTTCTCAACTAAATTGATT
Organism: Saprospiraceae bacterium; assembly: GCA_965220465.1. Classification (GTDB taxonomy): domain Bacteria; phylum Bacteroidota; class Bacteroidia; order Chitinophagales; family Saprospiraceae; genus JAHDHW01. The sequence goes on from CBDCPZ010000023.1 coordinate 484,685, forward strand.
TCAAAAATCCTTTGATTTTGAAAGAGATTTGATTCGCCAAACGGGGAGGCCAATCCAGGCAAACAAGACAGAAACAGCTGCTGCAATTCCGAGTGTTGTACCAAAAAACTTTTGGAAAACCGCGCCTGTAAAACCCATCAAAGCTGAGATGTCCAGTTTTAGTAAAATCAAAATTCTTGAAAGGTCAATCGGATTCAATACCGTACCGACAATAGCAAATTTATCGAGCGGATAATCATTCAACCAAATCAATCCTAACAGAAATATCCCGTCATAAATTACCGCTAAAAACAACCAAACCAGGATTGCCAATCCGAAGCCTTTTATGCGATTTTCATTTTTTAAAGCAATCATCAAAGCGATCGCTGAAAAAATAAAAGAAAGAAATACCCCGGTCACCAAAAGAATGAGGAAATTCCAGATTTCGGTTGAATTGAAAATTCCATAAATCAAAAAAGGAAAGCCGATTCCAATGATCAAACTAATGGACAATGATCCGGCGATGCCAATGTATTGACCAATAAATATATTACTCCGTTTGATTGGCTGAGCCAATAATAATTCAATAAATTCACGAGAATTGTAATAATACATCACTCCAAACATGGTAGCGATCAACGGAACAATCAACAATACAATATTCATCAAACTAATGACAACCTTTGACAAGTCATTACTAAGAAATAACAACGATAAGCTAATCAGTAAAAAGAAGGAGCAATAAATCAGCGTCCAGCGGCTTCTTAGCAAATCATAACCAACGTATTTTAATATTTTGAGCATGGTGTCGCTTTTAGTTTAGTTTGAAATGTTTGGTTGAAAATTAACTTTGACTTCATTTTTCATATGGCCGTTTGTACTAAAATCATACTTTTTTCCTTCCAGAATATTTGCAATGGCTTCCTCCACCTTTTCGGATTTGTAATCCGTTTTCAATTGGGTTAAACTTCCTTCAAAATGAATGTTTCCTTCCAACAAAAAAATGATCTTATCAGCCATTTCTTCCACAAAGCTCATGATGTGTGTTGTAATTAAAATTATTTTACCTTTTGCTTTTTCATCCAAAATCAACTTTTTTAAACGCACCAGTGAAAGCGGATCTAATCCGGTGGTTGGCTCATCCAGAATAAGCAAAGGACTGTCATACATCATGGCCAGCGTGACATTAACCTTTTGAAGCGTTCCTCCTGAAAGATTGCCAAGTCGTTGATTTAGAAAAGGTTCCAAATTGAAAAGTTCAATAAATCGAGCACTATTTTCCGTTCCTCCTCTGATGTCCTGGATCATAGAAAGCAGTTCTTTGACTTTAATGTTTTCCGGAAATCTGGCAATCTGAGGCAAATAATCGATTTGATTTCGATAGGCCCATTTTCCTTTTATGTCTTTTCCGTCTACAGTTATTTTGCCTTCATTTGGAATCACCATGCCAAGGATAGACTTTATTAAAGTTGTTTTGCCGGAACCATTTGGTCCTAAAACAGCGGTAATTCCCGGCTCATCGAAATTGACATTAATGCCTTTTAAAACCTTGTTTTTTCCAAAAGCTTTATGCAGATTTTGAATGGATATCATATTTTTAATTTTGGGTATTTAAAAAGTAACCTCTGCTAATTTTTTTTATCGAAGGTTGATGATCAACTACATTTGCAGGGGTAAAAACAGGACTAACTTTTTCAGAAAAATTGATTAGATCAATAAACAAGCTACGCATCAATACAATCGCTTCAGGAGTACTTTTAAGTACATAATTGAACAATTTGATAGGTCTGTGCGGAATATCCCCTACTCCATTGCGATCCAGGTCATAACCAGAATATTCGCTCCAGTAATTTCCATCAATGGAATTTTCATAAGAAGAGCTGTTCAATGCTAAATCAAAGGTGTTAGAAATAAAATTGTTTTCTGAAATTTTATTCTCCAAACATCCCCCCGACACTTTCATAGCCCAGCCATTACTGATGAAATCATTGTTTAAGTAATTAACTCTTGTGGAACCTTCCACAAAAATTCCGACTGTATTTTCAACAAAACGGTTGTTTGTTATTTCAGCATCATAGATTTCTTTGAGCAATAATCCATAAGATGCTTTTCCCCAATTTTGCACAAATAAATTTTCACTCATATTGATTCGTCTCGAAAACATCACAGCCACTCCAGCCCCATTATTTCGAAATTCATTTTTATAATAATTGTCGTCATTCGAAAACATAAAGTGTAAACCATATCTTAAGTTACCTTCACTTAAATTGTTTTGAATCAGGCTATTATCTACAAATTCAAAATAGATTCCATCGCGATGCCCATTTACCTTATTGTTTTCAACTTTAACCCTTTTGCAGTACCAAATATGGATTGCATTACCTGAGGACATTTCTTCTTTTGCATCACCTTCTACGTAATTTCCTTCAACAATTCCATCATTTGAATGAGCCAAATAAATTCCAAAAAATGTGTTGATCAGCCGGTTGTTTTTTACGACAAAGTTGCTGGCTTTTTCAAATCGGATTCCCGCTCTGTCTTCAATATAACTCGTTCCTACATTCTGAACCTGAAATCCTTCAACGGTTACTCCTTTTGCATTTATGGTTAAAATCTCTGTTTTGTTTTCTCCATCCAAAATAGGGAAATCAATTCCAATAAGATGTAGAGATTTTGTTATTAAAATGTTTCCTTCTTTATAAACACCACTTTTTACAACAATTTTGTCACCATCTGTAGCAGCGGTTATGGCTGATTTCAAGGTTTTAAATTGGCAGTTCGCACAAACCTCAAAGGTTTCGGAATGAGCTTGCTGAGCTAAAAAAAACACTGAAAAAGCAATGAAGAAATATTTGATTTTCATTTTGGATATTAATATTAAAAGAAAGGCTTTTCTGTTTAGAATAAACTGTATTTAATGCCGGCATTTAATGTCCCTGCTTGTTTCATTTGAATGCCATTTACATTCTGGTAAATTGGGAAACCATATTCAAATCCAATACTAAGCCCTGAAAAAGTTCCGGATGGAATAAAAATATTGAAACCTGCAAAAGTGGTTATAAATTTTCCTCCAAAGTTTTTTGAATCACTATTCGGAGACATAATCGCCTCTAAATCAGGATCATTTCCTGTCATTTCAGTTTCAAGAATCCCAGCTCCCCGAATTGAAAAGCTTAGCCAATTCGTAGTTTTGTAAGCTCCCCATCCAGTCAATTGATAAAGATTTCCAAATCTATAGCCATTTGAATTTTCACCTGTTCGAATTACAGAAGACGCTTGAGCACCAAATGAAAATCGATCACTTTTCGCTAAATAGGTAGCACCAAGTAAAACATCCCAGGTTCCGCTTCCCAATTGCATTCGATATGGATATTTTGACATGGTCATTCCCATGTGTTCCATTGGTTCATCAGAAGATTGGTCAATATCCCCGGTTGGAATACTGAATCCTCCGTTTATGTTAAGTGCCATTCGTTTGTTTTTCCATATACCTGTAATTGCATTAACTTTTGTATCCCCTAAGCCACTTGACGCATGATAATGTTCTTCACCGCCCATTATTATTGCATTCATCTCATTTATCTGATAATTGGTCATCGCTGCTAAAGTGATTTTATTTGCGGGGGAATACATTACACCGACCATGTGCATTTGCATATTCATATCCTGCGGTGCCATCATGTAATACTGATACAACGCAGCATTGCTGATATCACTGGTCCCTTTAATATTCCCATTCATATTCATGTTCATGTATCGATAAGACACCATCACACCACCTTTATGGTGATAATGATCGGCCATTATTCCAATGGGCGCATTGGCATCCGGTCGTTTGGAATCCCATGCGGTGGAACAACAAGAAGCTTTTTCGTCAATGCACTCATGATCTCCATCATGGGTACATTGCGCTTTTAAATGAAAGGCTACGAAGGCAATCAAAAGCAAAGTGGAGATATATTTTATGGATTTCATTTTATATCAGTGTTAAATAATTCGAAAAGATACGATTCTAATTTCAGATGAGTGTGTTACAGATTTCTTTTTTTTAATAACCTTTTAAAACGACAGAATCATGCTGTTGAAGTGCCTGCCAGGAGAACAATTCTCCTCCTTTTGAGGCTTGTATTTCTTTGGAAGCTGATTCATTTTTGAATGCGGTAAGAAAAGCGCCCATAGGACTTGGTATTGCTTTGCTTATTAAAAAATGACATTCCGCTGCATTAATCAATTCTTTTGGCGATTCATAAACATTTACTAATTGAAAAGCAAAATCTGAATCAGTATTTTCTTTTTTATAATTAATCATGCATTCAATTGCATCAAATTTAAAAATTTTGCCTTTTTGTGTAACTAATTCAGCAGCATGCTGCTGATCAACAATTGTCATTTTACAAAAGTGGCAAATATCTGAGCCGTAGTTTATTTCCTCAGGCGTCGGTGTGCACGAGCTCACCATCAGCGTCAATATTGTTATGAGAATTGGGTATTTCATTTTTTGGATATTTTTTAATGCCAATAAACCAAGCGACATAAGCTAAAAAAATCGAAATTCCTGCAATTATTCCCGATGTATGCGGAAAGGATTCAGCAACGAAATTCAAAATAATTTTTGTACCTATAACAGGTGGTTGGAACGATGCACCTGGAAATTTCATTGGAGCATCAGGACTCAAATCGTGTCCATAATCATATTCCCATAAATAAAAGTCATAGATACCCAACAATGAAAGAAAGCTTACTATTATCGCCCAGGTTAGAAAGAGTTTTGGTCGATTTATAAAAGCAGCTATCAATCCAAGTATTACAAATACAATCACTGCAATTGGTAGAAATTTCAATTCAGGAATTGATTCCGGAATAATTGGTTTCATGCCAACATAATGGTTCAAAATATTGACGTTTTGCAGCGTTCCAGGTTCAGTTCCTCCAATTTTGTTTATATAAATATACATCGTCACTCCGGTAGGATATTGCGGTGCATAAAGGGAAATCCTCCACATGGGAAAAATGAACAAGGTCAGTAAACCTAAAGCGGCAATTATCATTAAAATTCTCGGAAGTTGTTTCATATGACTTATTACTCTTTTTTATAGAGAATTAATCTTAAAATGGTAGAAAAATAAAACTTACCCAAACTGTTCCTTTTTATACATCAGTAAATAAGGATTGGATAAGTTTTATTTTTCAATTAATTATAATTATTGTTATTTATTGAATTGGCTCATCTTCCCCTAATCTCCATGAAAGCGCAATGTTTGAGCCTCTCGGTGAAACTCTTACATATCCTTGCATTTCCTGGTGAAGAGCGGAACAGAAATCCGTACAATAAAACGGAATTACACCTTCTTGCTTTGGCTCCCAAAGCAATGTTTCTGTTTGGCCAGGCATAATCAGAAGCTCTGCATTATTTGCTCCCATTACTGCAAATCCGTGAGGAACATCCCAATCCTGTTCAAGGTTGGTAACGTGGAAATATACCTTGTCACCAACTTTTACCCCTTCGATGTTATCAGGAGCAAAATGACTTCGGATCGTTGTCATATAAACATGAACGATATTGCCCTCTCTTACCACTTTAGTATCTTTCTCTCCCATAGCTCGATAAGGGTGTTTGTTTTCTTCAATCGGATAGAATTTCTTCATGTTAGGAAGAATCCTTGCAGCGGATATTCCCTGAGCATAGTGAGGCTCTCCCATTGTTGGAAAATCAAGCAAAAGTTTCATTTTGTCACCTGAAATATCAAATAATTGAGCAGAGTGGCAAAGTTCCGGACCTGTTGGTAAATACCGGTCTTTTGTGATCTTATTAAGAGCTACTAAGTATTTTCCTTCAGGATTTTTAGAATCTCCACCTGGAATCATCAAGTGACCAATTGAATAATAAGATGGTGCTCTGTCGAGAACTTCCCATGTCCCTACTTTCCATTTTACCACTTCAGAAGAGATAAAAAAGGAGGTGTAAGCATTTCCTTTAGCATCAAATTCAGTGTGTAATGGCCCTAATCCAGCTTCCTGGACAACACCGCCAACTACTTCTTCAAACTTTAAAACTGGTATTCCTGCTACTTCCGTTTCAAAAGATTTGTTTTCGATTGCTTTGATCATTTTCGAAAATGAATGTACCGTTAAATCGGCAGACAATTTTCCGTTACCTACAATATATTCTCCAGTAGGATCAACATCGACGCCGTGAGGAGATTTTGGTGTTGGAAGAAAATAAACCAAACCCGGGCAATCAGCAGGAGTCAATACTTTAACTTTATTATTCATTGTAGAAGTTGCCATGTGGGTATGATCGTTATAAACGTTATTTGTCCATTTGGCAGGTACTTCTTTGAAATTACCGGCTTTGATATATTCTTCCGCTTTTTTCCAGTTTATCGCTGCAATGTAATCTTTATCATTTTGAGAAGCATTCACTTCCAGCAAAGTCGTTTTTTGCTCTGTATTATAAGTAGTAAAGAAGGTCCAGCCATGTGAATTGCCTTTTCCTGAATGCGCCAAGTCATAATCGAATGCAGGTAATAAAATCTGGAATGCAATGTCCATATGACCTTCAGGGGAAACGCTAACATATGTCAACATTCCTTTGAAGTTTTCTTCATAACTCTTAATCGCAACATCCTTTTGAGGATAAGGGACACTAAATCGCGTTCCTGCAACGACATATTCTGAGTTTTCAGTAGTAAAAGGTGAGCTGTGGTTTCCTCCACTATTCGGAATCTCAATGATTTGAGTTGTTTCAAAAGTTGTCAGATCAATTTTTGCAATTCTGGGTGTATTATTTCCATTAATGAATAACCACTTTCCATCAGTCTCTCCTTTAGTTTGAGATAATTCAGGGTGGTGGGAATCGTCCCAAGGGATGAAACCGTGAGAAGTTTCCAATAATGGTTTTGTTTCTTCATTAAAACCATATCCTTTCTCACCATCAAGCGAAAAAACAGGAATAGTTTTAAATAAACGACCTGAAGGTAGGCCATGAACGGTTACCTGGCCACTAAAACCTCCGGACATAAAAGCATAAAATTCATCGTACTCACCTGGTGCTACATAAACCTTAGAAGCAACATCGCTTGCTAAAGCCCCTGAATCGCTGGAGGTATACGGGTTGGTTTGATTGCCGCAGCTTGCAAAGAGCATAGCCCCTATTATAGCCAAAGCAAATAACCGAAAGTTGGTTTGATTGATTTTGAATTTCTTCATACTGCTTATTTTTAGTTTAATGGCGGAAATGAAATCGATAAGTTTCATTATTTTAGTTGAAAAATGATTGAATAAATAAGGTTTAAATAAAAGATATGTTTATCTTCTTTTGCAAAGTTACTTACTCGATTATTTCTCCGATTGACAAAAATCATTTGAGCGAGTGATTTTTGTCAATCGATCATATATGTCTATTAATCAGCAATATATAGTTGTTGTTTTTTAAGATAAGTTATGATTTTCGGTGAAATCATTTTAATGACTATTTTTCAATTAAAAGACATTTTTGTTTTCTATTTAAAACTATTACTTTTGGCCTTAAGAATTAATATTTTAATAATATATGTTTTCAAAAGGTTGTAAATATGGTATTCGGGCAGTGTTGTATTTAGCTGTTTATTCTTCCCTTCAAAAGAGATTAGGAGTAACAGAAATTGCCAGAGAGCTAGATGTGCCAAAACACTTTCTCGCAAAGATTTTACAACAATTGGCAAAGGAAAACTTGATTTCATCAACGAAAGGCCCAACGGGTGGATTTTATCTAAGCAAAAAAAACAGAGAATCCAATTTGAAAGAAGTCATTGAGGCTTTGGATGGCCCGCAAATTTTCACAGGCTGCATCCTTGGATTGGCGGAATGTACTTCAGAAAGACCCTGCCCATTGCATTTTCAAGCTTATGGCATAAGAGAAGGGTTGAATTACCAATTACAATATCAAACAATTGATGAAATCGCAGAAAAAATAAAGCGAACAAACTTAACTATCTAATTAACTGTCAGAATTAATTTTTTACCTTTGATTCTTATTTCAATTTTTAAAGAAACTATCAAAAAAAAAATCATGAAAAAAGTAGCAATTTTTATCTCGCTTGCATTTTTCGTCTATGCTTGTGGCGAATCAAGCTCGGAAAGCAGCGAATCAGCTGACACAACTACGACCGAACAAAAAGCTGAAACTCCTGAAGCTGACCCAAAAGGCATTGGTGAAATTAAAAATGTTGTACTAAATGATCCTTTAGACGAAGAAATGGTCGCCGCTGGTAAAAACATTTATGAAGTGAAATGTGCAGCTTGTCACAAATTAAGTGATCAGAGAGTAGCTGGTCCGGGATGGGCTGGAATCACCACCAAACGTGAACCTGAATGGATCATGAATATGGTTTTGAATGTGGAAGAAATGCTTGACAAAGACCCTGAAGCGAAGAAATTGTTAAAAGAATGTTTAGTTCGCATGCCAAACCAAAATCTTTCAGTTGGAGATGCCAGAGATGTATTGGAGTTTATGTATAGCAATGATGCTAACCTATAAGAATTTGTTTTGACTTTCTGAAAGACGGATAATCTATAATGTATTGTCCGTCTTATCTTTCCCTTATTTTATTTAAATATTATTTTTCTCATGAAAGTGATTTGGGTGAGAACTGCTTTGCTATTCCTTTTTTTAGCAGCCTGTATCGGGGCTTTACTTCGCTGGGCTTTTGTTGCAGAAGTTGAGGGCATGGAGTTTCGCTATTTCTTGCATGCGCACTCCCACCTGGCGATGCTGGGCTGGGTGTTTTTAATGTTGTATGCATTTTTAATCCATTCATTTCTAAATGAGAATCAGCAAAACAGAAAAATCTACAAAGTTCTATTCAGCTTGATAGTCGTCAGCTGCATTGGGATGCTCATTTCTTTTCCCATTCAGGGATATGCTTTTTGGTCCATTTCATTTTCTACTTTGCATATTTTGGTTTCCTATGTTTTTGTTTGGTCTTTTTGGAAAGATTTGAGGAATCAACATTTGAAACAGAGTGCTTCGGTTCGATTTGTAAAAACAGCATTGGTTTTTATGATTATTTCGACACTGGCTTTGTGGGCAATGGCTCCGATGATGGTTTCCGAATTAAAAGGGTCTGCTCTTTATTACGCAACCGTCCAATTTTATTTGCATTTTCAATTTAATGGCTGGTTTATTTTTGCAGTTTTGGGTTTGTTTTTTAAAATACTGGAAAATCATCAGATCGAGCTTCCTAAAAAATTGATGAACGGTTTTTACCTTTTATTGGTCGTTTCTTGTTTCCCTACTTTTGCTTTGGCCGTCGCCTGGTCAAATCCGTTGCCTTTTGTGTTTTGGATAAACAACATTGGGGTGATTATTCAATTACTCGCTTTGATTTGTTTTGTTCTTTTAATAAAGAAAATTTTACCTGATTTAAACTCAATATTTACCGGCAAAGTTCGACTGTTTTTTGTAATTGCATTTATTTGTTTTATTGCAAAAATATTGATGCAATCTGCTGTAATTATACCAAGTATGGCAATGGTGGCTTACACGATTAGAAATTTTGTGATAGGATTTATCCATCTGGTTTTACTCGGGGTTATCTCCCATTTTATTTTCGGCTATTCTAAAATTACCGGTTTGATGAAAATGGAATCCAAGCTTTCACAAATCGGAATTGCTATATTTATCGGGAGTTTTTTACTGACAGAAATCACGCTTTTTTTTCAAGGACTACTTTTATGGACGGCCTATGGTTTTGTGCCTTTTTATTATGAAGGATTATTTGTTTTTTCAGCATTATTGCCGCTCGGTGTTTTATTAATCCTGTTTGGAGAATTCACCCAGAATAAAAATAACAAAAAGCACTTGATTAAAGGTTAGGCAGAACTTTTTTATCTTTCAGTAAATATTTTATTTGAACAGATGAAAAAACGATTTCTTTTACCCACTGTTTTTATAGCAGTTCTTTTCTTTGGGCCAAAGCCGGATTATTCAAAATTTGATGGAAATATTGAACCACTGAATATTGAATTGACTACTTTGGATTCGAAAATAGCTCAAAAGGATATTGGCGTTAAAAATTTAAAACCAAACAACGAATCCCGTTTGATTTGGGCAGACTCTATCCGAAAAACACCGTATTCGATCGTTTATCTTCATGGTTTTTCTGCCAGCCCAATGGAAGGTTATCCGACTCATGAAAATTTTGCAAAAAGGTATGGCTGCAATCTTTATATTCCAAGATTGGCCGGTCATGGCCTGGATGACAAAGAATCTTTTTTGAACTTAGAACCTAAAGATTTGATCGATTCAGCCAAAGAAGCAATCGCGATAGGAAAATTGATCGGAGAAAAAGTGATTTTAATGTCCTGTTCAACCGGAAGTACACTTTCCATTTATTTGGCGGCTGAGAATCCGGATGATGTAGCGGCCTTGATCATGTACTCGCCCAATATTGATTTGGCTAGCTCAACTTCCGAATTGATTACTCTCCCCTGGGGTATGCAAATTACGCGAATGATTGCTGGGAAATACTGGAATACTCACCACAAACCAGATTCTGAAGCAGCAAAATATACTACAAATAGGTATCGTACCGAAGGCTTGCTTTGCTTGAAAACATTGATTGAAAAAACCATGACCAACACCAATTTTAAAAGGATAAACTGTCCTTATTTTTTGGGTTATTATTTTAAAAATGAAGAAGAAAAAGATCCGATTGTCTCCGTTGGTGATATGATCAGATTTGATCAATTAACCTCAACTCCAGACGAAGAAAAGCAACTTGTCCCGTTCCCTAATGTAAAAACACATGTAATTCCCTCCGGAATCCACTGCAAAGATCTCGAATCTGTTCAATCGGCAACTAGTCGATTTGCTGAAGAGGTTTTGGGGCTATCGCCTGTTGAAAACGATCTCTCCAAATTGAATTAATTATGGACCTAAATCCAGTCATATTAGCCATTCCAATGTACTTCACCCTGATGGGAATTGAATTGGTCTATGAAAATATTACAAAGCGAAAAACCTATCGGTTAAATGACGCGATCACAAATATTAGTACCGGAACTTTGCAGCAATTGACCAACACCTTTGTCGCCATTGTAAGAATTGGAATCTATACTTTTGTTTATGAAAATTGGGCGTTTTTCAATATAGAGCAAAACTGGTTTTCTTTTATCGCAGCGATGATTCTCTTCGACTTTTTCTATTATTGGGAACACAGAATGGTGCATACGATCAGTTTGTTTTGGGGTGGTCATGTGGTGCATCATCAGAGCGAAGATTTCAATCTCTCCGTGGCTTTGCGGCAAACTTCGACGGGCTTTATTTGGGGGTTTCCGTTTTTCTTGCCAATGGCATTTATGGGAATTCATCCAATCCAATTTGTTTTGGTAGGTGGATTGAACCTTTTGTATCAATTTTGGATTCATACCGAGCACATCAATAAATTGCCAAAATGGTTTGAACTCGTTTTCAATACGCCTTCCCATCATCGGGTTCATCACGGTCGTGATCCAAAATACATTGATAAAAATTTTGCCGGAATTTTGATTATTTGGGACCGTTTCTTTGGAACTTTTACAGCCGAAGAAGAAAGGCCAAATTATGGAATAACCAACCCTTTGAAAAGCTGGAATCCGGTTTATGCAAATTTTGCTCATTATATCGACCTTTTCAAAGCCACAAAGCAATCAAGGTCATTTTTTGATACTTTAAAAATTTTATTTAAAAAACCAGGCTGGCTGCCTGAATATTTGGGCGGGTACCAAGCTCCGTATGAAGTAGAACCAGGTTATAAAAAGTTTGACCGAAATACAAATCTGGCGATCAACAGCTACATTCTTATCCAGTTTCTGGTCGCCTTAAGTGTTTATGCTGCTTTCTTTTTTAAGAATCAAAGCTTTGAGCCTTTGGCAAAACTGTCTTTCACCCTTTGGATCATTGTCACTACTTTGATGTTTGGATTTTTATTTGAATATCAAAAAAAGTGGTTAAATCTTTTAGAAATACTTCGATTATTGGCTATTCCGGGAGGAATAATATTTTTACAAAACAGCGGTTTTGTAATTCCTCAGTGGCTGTTTTTCAGCTTTTCGGTTTTTGCAATAGCAAGTATTTTTGCTTTTATAAGGTTGATTAAAAAAAATAAACTGGCTTCGCAAAGTGTTACCTGAATTTAAACATACCATACTCAACAAAGATGTTCAAGCATAATAAATCATAAAAAATCAGCGTCTTGCAGCGTCAATATTTTGGTTTTGAATAACGAAAATGTCTTATAAAACTTCACTTTTCCTAAAATCAAAGCAAGCATTTTTCGATAATAAATCAACAATATCATTGGCGGAAAATTGAAGAGCACTAGCGATTTTGTTGGAACAAAAAGGACAAAGATGCGCGTCTCCATCCGTATCAATGTAAAAGAATCGATCGCCGCCACCAAAGCATCCTGCTCTTCGCTGATGATAGCCCAAATAATTGATGATCGGATAATCTTTAAAAGCCGGTGAAGAATTGTATTTCAAATAGGTTTCTTCTAGCAAAAGAATTTCTTTTTCATCTAGTTCAACATCTTTTCCTTTGTATCTTCCGGTTGCTCTTGGTTCAATAATCTGAACAAAAGAAACACCTAGTGTTTTAGCCAATTCCATATAAGCCGAAAAGTTGTTTTTGGTGGCAAAGGATTTGGTCGCGCAAAGTGATAATGTCGTAGCTAAACCAACTTTGTTGGCATTAATTACCGCTTCAAGCGCCCAATTAAAAGCACCATCGGAACCTCGAAACTGTTCGTGTTTGGAGGCTTCAAAATGATCGAGGCTCACCATTACACCAGTCAAACCGGCAAGCTTTAATTTCTTTGCGCGCTCCAGGCTTAGCCCAAGACCGGAAGTTATTATCCAAAAATCAGTAGCCGGTTTTGCTGCTTCCAAAATTTTGTAAATATCATTAACCCGAAGCATGGGTTCTCCCCCACTCAACATAATTTGTGTAGTTCCGAAATCCTGATATTTATAGATTATTTGAATGATTTCCGAGACATTGAGCTGTTCTTTTTTGTTCAGGTTTTCCCATTCAAAACAATGCTCACAATTCAATGGACACTTTTTGGTAATCGCAAATAAAAGTGTTCGCATTCCGGTCCGTGGCTGAGAAGGAAAAAACCTACTCACTTCATTTTCGTGCATTTTAACCGAAGCTTTGGAAGGAAAACCGGGTGCTCCCAAACGCCAATAATAACGGTTGTTAACTTTTGTAGCTTTTGTCAATAATGGTTCTCCAAAGGTTGATTGGTATTTTTTTCTGATTTGATAAATCAGTTTTAAAGTTTTATAAAAACTTCCTGTCTTTTTTAAAATTATGGTGAATAATTGCCTTAAAACATTGATTTTGAGGCGTTTCATTTCGAAATTGTTTATAACCAATTTGGATTTTTGCGGAGGGATATTTATTAGTTTAAGTTTTGCTATTTCTTTAATTTCCATATTATTAATAGGTTGTTTTAAGGCTAGCTACTTCGTCTTCTCGATTTAATGCTCTCAAATATTTAGCTCTTGAAAATGCTGAAAAGTATCCTGGTGTTTTGAATTTATTCAACGCTGAAACTTCCGGCAGCCCTTTAAAATCTCGTATCAATTCATAATATCCGCGACTATGGAGAAAAACAGTTTGTGATTGATTTTTATGAGCGGGCGGAGCCTTAAAAACCATTTCGGTTACTTCTCCAATATTTTCCTGAGCCATGTATTCGCCATCTGGTTTTTGCAGCGATGAAGTCCAGTTTTTTGAACCGCTTCCCATCGCAATAGTTGGTTTTATTTGAGTGATTTTCAAATCCTGGTTTTCGGCATAATCCATTGCAGCGAAATCCATTTCCCAAAACATGAAACCTGTTTCTAATTTAATTTCTACTTCTTTTCCAGTTATTTCCGACAAATTTATAGGGATCACAAATTCACGGGAAGCGAGCGGTCCAACCGTCATTAAATAATCAACCAACTCCCATTCGCTGTTTTTCTTTATGTAAATCGAAAGTGGAAAATCGTTTTCTAATACTTTTTGCAATCTTTCAGAAGAAGGAATTTGGCTTTGTTTTCCCATCCATTTATCAAATGATCCTCCAAATTTGCTGAGGAATTCTCCAAATAAATAATCAAACCATAGTGTGTTTTTTCCTTTCAGAATAAGTTTCCCGTTTTCAGCATTTGATGGTTTATCAAATTTCATGACCATTCCATTTTTAGTAAACTCTGGTTCGTTAAAAAAATAAACTTCTGAGTCCTTATCCACCAAAGTTGGAAGCAAATTTTCACCATTAAATGAAGTTGCTTTTACAGGAGGAATAGCCATAGTAAGGAGTTGTGGATTTCCTGATTTGTCTAATAAAACTTGTTGATTATTAGCGTGATTGATCACGATTAACTGAGCGAGGTCAGTATATTGACGCTCTTTGAGTTCGTTGCTGATTCTTATCCGAAATTCACCATTTTTCGATTTGATAGATGAAAGTGGCATATAATCATCTCGCAGCAGATTTTTAGCAATGGCACCACCGAATATCTCACCCTCAAAGACAAAAACTTCACCATCATCAACATAAACGTAAGGACACGAACTTTTGGTCAAAGCATAGACAATCGTAACAATCACAAGTACACCAGCGGTTATTCCAATCGACGCCCAAATGTAAGTGGCTACTGTTTTTCCGGTATCATGTTCAATAATTCTAACCTCTTTTATATCGGTCAAAGGGATGTCCGACAATCCCATTTCGAGTTTCGCAGCGTCTTCATTTAGATAAAAATGGACCTCATGCAAAATGTCTTTTTCTTCCTTTACATATCGATAGGAACGTCCGTCATAATAATGAATTGCTTCTTTAGCACCTTCAAGATTTCCGGAAACATTGACAGAGTCTACCGTAATATCTGTTAAAGAAAAAACGCCATTTGGGGTGTGAACAATGAAATATTTATGAATTTTTCCAATATTTTGAAGACTTTCCATATTCATTGGTGAAATGGTATTAATTTTAAAATAACTGCAACCTGCTACCTGAACTAGCATTAAGACGATAAAAAAGTAGGAGAAGATTTTTTTCAAAAGTTGACTTCTAATGATCATTTTGACTGGTTTTAGTTGATTGAAAAACTGTTCAGTTTCCTTCTATTCTTTTGAAATTTTTTCATCTCACCATTTATTGGGATTTTTATTTTAATTGAACCAAGAGCCATCCCAAGAGCTGCTCCTGCAAAAGTCATTGGAACGGCAACTATAAATCCTTTTGTATTAGCATTTACCGGATTACAAAAAATATCAGAAACATTCCAAGGGTTTGTTGTTGAACAAGGCGGATCATCTCCCTGAGCATATCCGATTACAAAACCCACAGCGAAGCCAACAAAAGCTCCAAGCAATGCGCCTTTACCTTTTTTATTTTTTTTCCTGATGTATATTTTGTCAATAACACGAATATGAAGTTCTACTTTTTTTGAATACACTTTATTTTTTTCACCGTTTGGTACAATTGCATTCGCAACAACAATAGATGAGTCTTTCAAACTATAAAATATTCCCTGAATTTTATCAGGTTTTTTAATCGAAAAAACCCATGTTCTGTAAACATTCGCTCCTGAAGTATTTTGTGCATTTAAATAATTAAAACAACAGAAAATTATCAAAATTAAGACCTTGAAATATTTCATTGTCATTGATTTTTAATTGACTTCTTTTAATACGGCTAAAAAAGGAAAGCCTGGCTTTTCATTATTCAAATCTAGGTAGATTAAAAACCTGCTTTGGAGCAGATTTCGATTAATACATATTTAAATTTATCTCATTTCAATTCAAGTTGGTTTAATTCTGAAGCTGAACACGCTATCAATTTTTGACCGTAAATAGTGGTCCGGATCTCCAAAATTTAATTTTTTTTCATTCAAAAAATCCAGTTGGAGAAATATCTCGTAAGTAGAGGTGACAGTTTATTTTTAATTAACAACGAACAAAAATTTCACAATAATGAAAAAAATGAAATTTATTTTAGGTGCAGGATTATTAGGAATTGCCGGATTATTTTTGGTTGCGGCAGATCATATTGATGCTCCTGCGGTTCAGGGTGGTACAAGTGATATCACAGATTTTTATGCCTTTCAAGGAGATAATACTGACAATGTAGTTTTCGCTGCAAATGTCCAAGGCCTTTTGAGTCCTTCTGCTACTTCAAATGCAAAATTTGATGAAAGTGTTTTGGTTGAATTTAACATTGACACGGATGGTGACAATGTTGAAGATCTGGTTATTCAGGCTATTCCGAGAGATGGAAAAATGTACTTCTTCGGGCCGGCAGCTCCAACAACAACTGGTTTAAACAGCACCATTTTAACAGAAGCAACAGAATCAAGTGTAGACATTACTGCTTATGGATCGAACGCAATTATTGGTAAAAACAGTGGAATGAGCTTTTTTGCCGGCCCGCGAGATGATCCTTTCTTTATGGATTTTGCACAATATGGCGAAATACTCGCCGGAAATGCTACTGGTTTCAATAATCCGGGTAGTGACACTTTTGCAGGAACTAACGTCATGTCTATTGTTGTAGAAGTTCCAAAATCAATGGTCGGTGGCTCAGGAACTATCAATACCTGGGTTGAAACAAAAAGAAAATAATTAAAATTTTAAACTATTTAAAAAAAGAAAATTATGAAATTCAATAATGTGAAATTATCAGCTTTATTCATTGTCTTGTTTGCAGCTTTGACAATAATGAGTTGTAAAAAAGAAGAAATGACTCCTGAACCAATGGGGCCCGATTTTTCAGGAACCTATATTCAGGCAGATCAAATGGGACGTCCGGCAGTCAACACGGTTTTTGTGACACCATCCAGCAAGGATATGTTTAATAAAACCACACCTTCAAATCAAAATGCAGCTTTTCAAAGCATGTTTCAAACGAACCTTGAAGGGCTAAGCCCTGCATATGCAAACGCCGGAGATCAAAACGCATTGGGTTTGGATGCAGCAACTTTTACCGGTTTGCTTTCCACAGATGTTTTGAATGTCTCATTGGATGGAACAACAACCTTTTATGATGGAACCAATGTTCTCACAGGCCGTGCCCTTGCTGACGATGTAATAACCGTTGAATTACTTTTGATATTCGGTGGTGAAGATTTTAGCGAAAACCCAAATTTGTCGGATGATCATGTTGATGCTAATGACAAAACGTTTCTGACCTCGTTCCCATACCTTGCTTCGCCTTGGTAATCAATTAATAACACAAGCAGGAAAATTTTCTTGCTTGTGTTTCTATTTTTTAAAAGATCAAAAAGAAAAATAAAATGAATGTAAAACACTTTGTTTTCGGGATACTCTTATGCTTGGTCATACAAAGTTGCGATCAATCAAATAATAAAATAACAAATGCAAGCGATTATAAAAAGTTTCTTGAACTAACCAACAATGACAACTTCGATTCAGCTAATGAAGAACTTACATTTTGGACTAAAAAGCTGGAAAATGCTCCTGCACAATATCCTTATTTGAGCAAAATTGCTTCTGCCAATATCCAATTATTTGAAATCACAGGTAATATTGAAAACCTCAGAGAAGCTGAACAAAAACTGGTGGAAGTTAATTCAAAAACAAACTATAATAAAGCTAGTCTTTTAAGAGCTTTAGCAAGAAATTATATCACCCAGCATAAATTTAAAGAAGCTTTGAATCTTTTGCAAAAAGCAGAAGAAAATGGAGAAAATGTTGATGCAACGCAAAAGATGCTTTTTGATGTTTATTTGGAATTGGGAGACTATAAATTAGCAGAAAAATATTTATCGGAATTTGAAAACCTTAATAGCTTTGATTATCTAATTCGATTGTCGAAATGGAGCGACCACAAAGGCAATTTGAATGACGCCATTAAATATATGGAACGCGCTTGTTTAATAGCGGAAGCTTCCAAAAATGAAGCTTTAATTCAATGGTCTTACACTAATCTTGCGGATTTTTATGGACATGCCGGAAGGATTCGAGACGCTTACAATCATTACTTGAAAGCTTTGGTACTTAATCCAAACGATGCTTATGCTTTGAAAGGAATTGCCTGGATTGTCTATTCCTTCGAACGAAATCCTGAAGAGTCATTGGTTATTTTGAATTCGATTGCTAAAAGACATCATTCACCGGATTACTTTTTATTAAAAGCTGAAATAGCAGAATTCATGAGTGATTCAGCCGAAAAAGAAAAGAATTTAAACGCCTATTTTAAAGCGGTGAAATCAGAAAATTATGGTGAGATGTACAACAAATACAATTCACTACTATTTGCTGAGGAATTGCAGAAAATGGATGAAGCGTTGAGCATTGCGGATCGTGAAATAAAGCAGCGCCCCACCCCACAATCTTATGATTTGTTAGCTTGGGCTTACTATCACAAAGGAGAAACAAAAAAGGCTTTAGAAATCATGGAAAGCAATGTTATAAATCAAAGTTTTGAACCTGAAATTTTATATCATTTTGCAGTTATCTGCAAAGCAAATGGAAAAGATAAGGAGGTGAAAAAACTTAAAAAAGAATTACTGGAAAGTGCATTTGAGTTAGGGCCTAATATGGAACAAAAAATAATGATGCTATAAAAACTTCGATTTAGTTAGGATAAGAAAAGCGCGATCTTCGTCTGAAAATCACGCTTTTTTTTTATTTTTTTAAACGTTAGCTTGCTTCTGCAAAAGAAGTTTCTTCAAATTTTTTCCCGTTCCAACGGCCCAGCCATTCTATATCTTTGCCCTCTTGTTTATATCGAGAATATATAAATGCTGCGTCATTTTTGGAATTCCGAAAAAGGGTAATATTCCTCGGTGAGTCTTTTATCGTTAAATAATATTTTCCTTTACTCCAACTGAAACCTTTTTTTGGCGACTTTTGCATATTTATTTTTTTTGATTAAAAAAAATCAGTTAAATCGAAAAGTTTGAATCTAACTGATCAACTTAGAGTTTAGTTTTTTAATGATAGAAGATGGTAAATTCAAACTAGAAGGGTAAACTAAACCGAGACTATCAAACCTTTATGATCGTAAACTTAACTTCTTTTTAAAGACTACTTAAAATTCAACGCGAAACCAGTATAAATAGTTTTGAATTCACAGAATATTATTCTGAATTTATTAATTCAGCCGACAATATACTTTATTTTTCCCTCTATTTATATCGTTTTGGATAATTATTATTAATTGACAGCACAAAATAAACAACTGAGCTACTCCTTTAAATTAGAACTCTAATTTGATAATTTGTTCGTATCAAACGAGGTTTCATAATAAAGTATTAAAACACTTATTTGACTACTAATTTTTGGAAATTGGCATTTTGCTCATCAAATATTCCATTATATATCGAAATCCGATAACGATATTTTCCTGGAGTTTCAGGCGCCTGAATTTCAATCTGAAATGATTTAGTTTCGCCTGCCTTTAAACTTTTTAGTGGAAATTCGGGCATTGCCAATCCACGTTTTACTTCTTTTTTAAATTCAAAAATAAAGTATCGCAATTCCAGTTTTTTACCATTATTTCCTACAAAATCAATATCTTTTTCAGTTGGATTAAAGATTTCGATATTTTGAGTTATTCGATCATTCGGAGCACATTTATTTATTGGATTTTGAATCTTGATTCTAACTCGATCTGTGAAATGAAAATCGTTTAAAGTATCAAATTTTATTTTTTCAACTTCATCTCCCAACCAAATTCCGTTAGGGTCATCTTCTGCTACATTATAATACCGTAAAGCATTTTTACCTTGAAGGCGTTCTTCATCGCCGTAAAACAAATCGTATTGATTGCCGGCATGTTCGACAGTGCTCGGTGAATGACTGTTGCCATCCGCATAAAATTTATACTTAGAAACTTTTTGATAATTGTTGTAAAAAATAACCGGCGTTTCTCCCGAAAGTTCTTTCAAATCCATAGCCCATTTTTTCCATCCATGAAATTCATCACTCAATCGAACCACTCTTTTAGGTAAAACATTGAAAGCGAGGATAATACGAAATGCAAAAACCAGAATCAAAGTTGGAACTGCAATTCGGTATACCCATCGAACCGTTATTTCTCTATTTTCAATGTAATGGTAAGCTAGGTATAAAAGTGGAATCATTCCCGTGGCTGTCCAATTTGCCTCTACCCTTCCTCTAAAACTATTGAAAAGAAAAAATCCAAAGATTCCATAAAAACACCATTTCATGGTCCGCTCAAAACGCTCTTCAGGCTTAAATTTGAAAGCGGCCCAAAACAATATGAAACCAATAAATGGCCCGAAAACCAGTAATTGCCCCAAAATGTATTCAAACACAAAACCAATGCGGTACGGTTCCGGTGATCGATCCAATAAATGAAACCTGAAAGTTGGAAAATCATGTATATATTGCCAATAAAAATGAGGGATCAGCAAAATAGTTGCTCCAAATATTATAACCCAAAAACTTCTACGTTTTAGCAAATGAAGGTTCGGTAATAAAGTAAATAACAGAACTACAATGCCGTGATATTTACTATATCCAATCGAAGCTACGACAAGAGTGAGTGCTAAAGTATAATACCAATTGTCATTATCAAGATAGTATTTCAGCAATAAAATGAATAAACTTACCGTAACCAGAAGCGAACTATCCGGAGCTGCCATAAAACCAAAATGAGCAATCACGCAGCTAAAAAGCATTGCGAAAAACAGCAAAGTATTTTTAGGTGCAATTGTTTTCCAAATACACCAAATCGATAACGCATTTGCCAAAACAATAAAAAGTCGGACGCCTAATTCGTTTTTAAACAAAGCATAGCCCATCGCAATCAATAAAGGCGAAGCGGGAGGATGATCAAAGTAACCCCAGTCTAAATTTTGTGAAAATACCCAATAATAGGCTTCATCATTTGCGAGCTCTGTAAATACACTTTGTAGCAAATTAATAAGGACGACAATTCCGATATAAAATAATGGGTTATTTAAAATGGCTTTCGTTTTGCTCATAGGCTACAAAAGTAGCAATTTCAGAAAATTTATTAAGTTTTAAGATTGTTTTTCTAGTATTGAAAAGTATAAAGAAAATTTTAATATTTGATAAAGCACCTCATTGTTTAGCGTTTTAAGCTGCTCTATTTAATAAGAGCTTTTAGGTTCGTTCTTTTTACTGACGGTTTTCCTAAATCAATGCAATAATAGAAGCCACGAATAAAAAAATCCACTAAATGATTCAAAATGCACAAAGTTTATAAACGGATCAATGATTCAATTTATAATGGTAAATTGTTGATATGGTTTTACCTACTTTTTATCGTGATTCAAATGGAAATCTTTCTAAATATTTGTTTTAATTGAAGAATGTTGAAGTTCGTTATTGAAATGTAAATATTCAAATAGACTATTTTTAGTTAATGATAATAGTAAGATTTAAGAAAAAAAGTATTCATTAAATCGCGCTAAAACGCGTGCAACCCTTTTCCTTTTAATTACAATAATTTTTAATGTTACTTTTTTTGTAAATTGCTTTTTTACATCATTCAAATAAAAGACAAACTATGGCTAATGTATATATAAGTATGGACAATCTTGATTTTTTACTTAAAGACGTCCATCGGATAGAAGACCTTCTGTCGTCACCACTCTATCAGGATTATGATTTGGAGAGTTTTGATATTATGCTGAATGCAGCCAAAGATTTAGCGGACAAAGTGTATTTCCCTTGTTTCAGAGAAATGGACGAGCAGCCTGCTTATTATGAAGATGGAAAAGTGATTGTGCATCCAGGACTGGAGGAGGTCATCAAAAAAACGGCAGAAGGAGGTTGGTTAGGCACTTGTTTTAGCTATGAAGATGGTGGAATCCAATTGCCTCAAATGGTTTTTCATGCAGCAAGCCACATCTTTCAGGCAGCAAATAATAATGTTGTGGGTTACAATAATTTAACCACAGGATCGGCTAATCTGATCGTAACTTTCGGGAGCCAGCAATTGAAAGATTTGTACGTTCCAAAAATGCTTTCCGGAAAATGGATGGGGACCATGGCTTTAACGGAGCCGCAGGCTGGTAGCTCATTGTCAGATATTACGACATCTGCTACCCTATCGAAAGATGGCTCGTACTCCATTAAAGGGCAAAAGATTTTTATTTCGGGTGGAGACCATCAGTTTGCTGAAAATTTCGTACATCTTACCTTAGCCCGGATTGATGGAGCACCGGCTGGTGTTAGAGGTATTTCGCTCTTCGTAGTTCCTAAGTTTCGTCCAAATAGTGATGGATCACTTTCAAATAATGATGTAATTGTTGCTGGTGACTTTCAGAAAATGGGGCAAAAAGGCTACGCAACAACCCATTTGGTTTATGGAGAAAATAATGACTGCGAAGGTTACCTGGTAGGTGAACCAAATCTTGGATTGAAATATATGTTTCAAATGATGAATGAAGCGAGGATCGATGTTGGATTGACCGCTGCATCGGTTGCATCTGCGGCATATTATGCTTCGCTTCAGTATGCGAAAGAGCGGCCACAAGGTAGAAAATTGAGTAGTTCCGGTAAAAAGAATGTTGTTGAAGAACAAACTTTGATTATCAACCATCCTGATGTTCGTCGCATGTTATTTTTGGAGAAAGCCATCACCGAAGGGGCGCTAAGTTTGTTATTCGAATGTTCAAGGCTTGTGGATTTGCATCGAATTTCGGAAGGGGAAGAAAAAGAAAATTATCATTTGTTATTAGAATTTTTAACACCAATTGCCAAAACCTATCCTTCTGAAATGGGCCGTGAGTCGATCAGCAATGGACTTCAGGTTTTAGGCGGATATGGATTTTGTAGCGATTTTCCTTTGCAACAATATTATCGTGATATTCGAATCATGTCACTTTATGAGGGAACAACGGGTATTCAGTCTCTGGATTTGCTTTCGCGAAAAGTTCCAATGGCAAAAGGAAAAGCACTCAATTTGATTTTAACAGAAATAAACAAAACGATCAAAGCGGCAAGTGAAGTGGAATCTTTAAAAACCTGTACTGAAGATCTAAATGAAAAAGTAAAATTGATCGGTAAAACGTTACAATACCTGAGTGGTTTTGCTCAAAATGGAGATTATGAAAGATACCTTGCAGATGCTTCGATTTTTATGGAACTGACCAGTACCGTTGTAGTAGCCTGGCAGTGGCTCAAGCAGGCAATCGTTGCAAATAATGTTCTGGAATCTGGGAATATGAAATTTGACCGGCTATTTTATGAAAGTAAAATACACACCATGAAGTTTTATTTTAAATATGAATTGCCTAAAACCATTGGCTTGGCCGAAACGTTAACTAATCCGGAAGTACTCACAATTATTAAAGAAAAAGAGCTGATTTTATAAATTAAATTCGAAATAAATTACCTTAGAACTTTCATACTCTTAATCACAAAAACAAGCAAAATGAGTTTAGAAACAATTTTGGAAAAACTAAATAAACAAGCTGGAAATATTTCTCCAATTGGAGCACGCGTAAAATTTGTATTGGATGAACATACAATTTTTGTAGATGGAACTGGAGAAGCCAATGTGGTTTCTAACAGCGATGCTGAAGCAGATTGTGTTATTTCAACTACTTTGGATACTTTCAATAAGTTGAAAAGTGGTGAGCTCAATGCAATGATGGCCGTCATGACCGGCAAAGTAAAAATTAAAGGGGACATGGGAATTGCCATGAAACTTCAATCTTTGCTCAGTTAATTTAAAAAGTAGAATAACCATTCAAATTCTGTTTAGAACCGGTCAAATAATTAATTTCTGAATTAAAAGAGGGAACTTAATTTTGACAATTACTTAAATTCAAAACACACCTTTTTAAAGGGAATTCAGGAATAGCCCAATTGGTCTTTTCACTTTGAGTTTTCATTCTCAAGTAATGATTCGCTGCATTACTTTAAAAATAAAGTGTTTCAAATTTTCTCTTCCGTTTGCCTATTTTACCAAACTATCAACTATTGTAAAACCTTGATTTTCAATAGGTTTTCCTTAAATTAAAGTATTTTTCGAAAAGTTTAAATGGTAATCAATCACACAAATTCACGCATAACTTTAATTTCATTAACCTACAACCGAAATTCACTTGTATCTTTGCATTAAGATATATTTTTAAAAAATAATTATGGAAATTCAGGCAAAGGATATTTTTAAAGAGAATGGTGAAGCATGTTACCTCATAGCACTAAAAGGTAATGTAAATGCAATGATAAAAGGAATGAAATCATTTGGTGCAGGTGAAAGCGAAGACCTCGTTGTTATCCCAAACAAAGATGCTTTCAAGAAAGTGGAAGGGAAATCTTTTGCCGCTGTTGTTATTCCAAAAGAATTGACAGAGCAAGCTTCGAGCTTTCCAAAAAGCACAGCAGTTTTTATTAGTGCAGCAATTGGACTGAGTCATGCCCTTCTCAAACAAAAATTGGGAGATCATGATTATTCGATTGCAGGATGGGAAAGAGTTCATCCTTCTTCAGTCATTCATGAAAGCGTTAAAATTCCATCATCAACTACCATCGGACCAAAAGTAGTGATAGAAAAAGGTGCTGTTATTGGTGAAAATTGCAGAATAATGACCAATGTTGTGATTGAACATAATGCTGTGATTGGAAATGATGTGCAAATTCATCCCGGAACGATAATCGGTTGGGATTGTAAAATCGGAGATCATTGCGTGATTTTGTCCAATTCGGTGATTGGCGGGGAAGGCTTTGGATTTTCTCAGGATCAATATTTTAATCACCATCGAATTCCACAAACCGGAAATGTGATTTTAGGAAAGAATGTTACCGTTGGAGCCTTAAACACAATTGACCGAGGCACCTACGAAGCTACCATAATTGGTGATGGGACGATCATTGATAACATGTGTCATATCGCTCATAATGTAAAAATCGGAAAAAATTGCATTATTTTATCTGGCTTTCTGTGTGCAGGATCGTGTACAATTGGTGATAGAGTTGTCGCAAGCGGAGGCACAATGTTGAAAGATCATGTAAATATTTGTAGTGACGTATATTTGATGCACCGGGCAGGAGTGGTTAAGGATATTAAGCAACCGGGTATGTACGCAGGATCACCCGTTCTTCCGCTACCAAACTATGTGAAAAGTAATGCCATTTATGCTCAATTACATGAAATGCGCCAAAAACTACGCGGCTTAACCGGCCAGAAAACGCTTTCTAGTAATGGGGAAAAATCGAAAAAGGTAGATTAGAAAATTTCAAAGGAATGTTCACATTACGATTTTTTTAAAAACAACATCAGCTCTTCGATTTTTTAGTTTTCCTTCCCAAGTGTTGTTGTCGTAGATAGGATTTAACTCACCAAAATCTTTTATTCCAACCATTTCTCTTGGAATATTTTTTAAAACCAATTGCCGGACAACCATTTCACTGCGCATTTCAGAAAGCCATTGATTGTATTCAACTCCACCGATGTCATCCGTATGCCCGTGGACACTGATTTCGTACTCTTCAATATTTGGAATACTTTCTATAAACTCCTGTAAATCAATTTGCTGCTCTTCATCTATTCTGTAATCTCCTCCGCCAAAATAGATACTCTGGATATAAACGGGTTCTCCTTTGGTTTGGGCAAAAATTATCGAGTTGATTGAAATACAAAACAATATTGGGAGGATCAATTTCATTTTAAAACCATTTCTTTCTAAGATAAGAATTTGACTGGAAAAGGTTTGTTAAAATTTTCAATTCTTTGTCTATATTTAGAATTTATACCCTTAATTGTATTGAGTATTACATTAATAAAATGATGAAATTCTTTCTTTTTATCCTTCTCTTTTTTGGTTTCCAGAACCACAATGAAGCTAAAATCAGTTTATCCAAATTATTTGGTGACAACATGGTGATGCAACGTGATCAGAAGATAAATGTCTGGGGAACAGCGGATTATGATGAAAGAATTGTGGTTACTTTTCTTAACCGAACTTATCGTGCTACTCCTGATGATTCTGGAAAATGGCTTGTTACTTTTTCGGAAATGGAGACAGGAGGGCCTTTCGAAATGATTGTTGCTGGAATGGAGGACAAAATTGTCGTGACAAATATCCTGATCGGCGATGTCTGGATTTGTAGCGGGCAATCGAATATGGAATGGTCAGTTAAACAATCTGATAATGCGAAGCAAGAAATTCAAAATGCAAAAGACAACCAAATAAGACATTTTAAAATTCCGCATGCTTACAGTGAATTTCCTGTGGATACATTAAGTGGTGGAGTTTGGCTGGAATGTTCTTCGGAATCTGTTGGAGATTTTACTGCGGTTGGATATTATTTTGCAAAGGAATTGCGAAAACATCAGGATGTTCCGATTGGGATATTAAATTGCAGCTGGGGGGCAAGTAAAATTCAAGCCTGGATGGACGGCCAATCTCTTGGAATTAAAAATAGCCCGTTTTCAGTTTCGCCGGTTGCAACTTATTTAGAGGAAGAAAAAGAAATTACACGAACCAATTTGTTAAAACAGCTTGACACATTGCCTTTGGAGGATATGGGAAAACTTAGAAATGTTCCGGTTTGGGCTCAACTGGCTTACCCCGATAATGATTGGAAAACCATGAATTTGCCAGTCCTTTGGGAAACAGAAGGTTTTTCAGAACTTGATGGTGTGGTTTGGTTTCGAAAAGAAATTTTTCTTTCAAAAGAAGAAGCTCAAAATAGCATAACGTTGAATCTTGGTAAAATCGATGATTCCGATTCTACTTACTTAAATGGAAAATTTGTTGGAAGCATGTCCATGGCTTATGACAAAATCAGAACTTACAAGATTTCCTCTTCCTTTTTAAAAGAAGGAAAAAATATGGTCACGGTTTGGGTTGATGATGTAGGAAGAGGTGGTGGAATTTATGGAGAAAAGGAAACGCTATTTTATGAATCTGTCAATGGAAAAAAATCGCTTTCCGGAGCATGGAAATTTAAAGTCGGAAAAGTATATTTGAATAAAATCAAGGAGCCTAATAAAATTCCTACACTTCTCTTTAACGGAATGATCAAGCCGATTCAAAACTTTCCTGTAAAAGGAGTTTTATGGTACCAGGGCGAAGCAAATGCAAACAAAAAAGAAGTGGAAAATTACCAATTTCTTTTTCCAAAAATGATTTCATTATGGCGAAAGATCTGGAATACAGATTTGCCATTTCTATGGGTACAACTCGCAAATTTTCAATCCATAACCGATGATCCCAATCGCCCAAGTAATTGGGCCGTTTTGAGAGCATCCCAATCAAAAGCATTGGATCTAGAAAACACCGGACAAGCGATTGCCATTGATATTGGAGATACCTGGGACATTCATCCTAAAAACAAACAAGAAGTTGGCCGAAGATTATCTTTGATTGCACGAAAAGTGGCTTATCAAGAAGATATTGTTTTTTCTGGACCAGTCTATGAATCCATGATTTTAGAAGGCAATAAAATTCGTTTAAAATTCAAACATATCGGTTCAGGAATAATTGCAAATGATAGCGCTGAGTTTTTAGAATCATTTATCATTGCAGGAAAAAACAGGAAATTTGAATGGGCAAAAGCAACTATCGAAGGCGATGAAATTATAGTTTGGAGTGACAAGGTGAAAAATCCAAAAGCGGTTCGATATGCTTGGTCTAATAATCCTGAAAAAATTAATTTTTATAACAAAGAAGGACTTCCGGCAGCACCTTTTCGAACGGATGATTGGTGATCGATTTAGATTTTTACGCTAAAAATTGATCAAATAAGGTGTCAAAATTCAATTTCCCGACATTTCTAACTATTTATTCCCGATTTATGTATCGAATTTTTCAGAAAATGATTTCTGTTTTATTAACTTAGGGTTTTAATCAGAAAAATTAGCTTTCAAACCTCCCGTCCTTACTTAATAATTATTTTATAATTATATCAACTAATAATGTGCTTAATTGAATGCCAAGAGTCTATTAACTTAGTTTCTTAGGTATAGAATGATTATATTTGTAAGGGTTTTATAAATATAATTGCTAATAAAACGTAGACAGGAATTCGGATTTATCGTTTTCCTTACAATTTTTTAAACAAACTTAATCCCTCCTAATGGAAGAACGGATTAATCAATTGGATTTTTTGATGAAAGCATATTGCCTAAAGAAATATGCTCTGACTTTTTTGGTACTGGTTCTTTCCTTTGCAGTCACTACCTTTGCAAATACATCTGACGCATTCGAAGAGGAAGCCACATTTTCTACATTCAACGATAACTCTGAAAGAAACAATAATGAACTAACTTGTCCAATCGTCCTTTTTATTGAACCTCTTGGAGCTATTTGTATGGATTCCTCGGTGAATCCTTTTTCATTAACAGTAACAATCCAAGGGAGTGATGGAACTGGATTTGGAATTTGGAGCGGTCCTGGAATTATTGACCCTGTAATTGGTATTTTTGACCCATCTGATGCTTCTGCAAATATTGGAAACAACCTGATCACTTATACTTTTATTGAAAACGGTTGTGTGATTGCCGAAAATACAATCATCACCTTAAACTTACCACCTGATGCAAGTTTTAGTGTTGATTCCCCAATTTGTGCAAACTATTTTAGCAATGTCGTTTCAGTAAACACTCCGGGAGGAAATTATGCGTGGGATTTTAATGGAGGTTCAGCAAACGCCGGAAATAACGAAGGCCCTTACGAAGTTTCCTGGCCGACAGAAGGGGCTTACACCATTTCTTTAATAGTAACAGATCAAAATGGATGTTCTTCTTCTGAATCTCAACCGGTTGAAGTTAGAAATCCATTGGCTGCTCCTGAAATAGATTGTTACTCGACTACCACAGAAATAGTTTTTAGCTGGAGCGATGTGCCAGACGCTTTAGGACATGAAATATTACTTATTAACGGTCCCTCAGGAGTTGAAGACTTAAATATTTATTCTGTAATAGACTTAATGCCGGGTGGTGATTCCGTAACTTTGCAAGTAAGCGCGCTTGGCCCTCAGCCATGCGGAAATAGCGTAACGGAAAAAACCTGCTACACAAAAGATTGCCCCTCTTTAACAATTAATATGCAACCTGTTCAGGATATATGTTTATACCCTGGCACATCAAATATAGAATTAACTGCAAATATTGAAAACTATGATGCTCCTGGAATTTGGAGTGGTATTGGAGTAGTCGATCCGGAGGGTGTTTTTGATCCCAATCACCCATCACTAAATAATGGCCCGAATAAGATATTGGTTACTTTCACTGAAGATGCTTGTGTTTATAAAGATTCTCTGATCATTGATGTTTTTGATTTACCTGTTGTAAATGCAGGAACGACTGATGAAATTACCTGTGCTAATACGCAAATTTCATTATCCGGGAATGCATGGGGTTCAAACCTGGTATATAACTGGACCGGTCCAGGGATCGTTTCTGGTTTCAATTCTCTCTTACCAGACGTAGACCATCCCGGTACTTATTATTTAAGTGTTACGGATACCTTTTCAACTTGCATGGCTTCAGATTCAGTTATTATTACGATTGACAACAATGTTCCTCTGGCTGATGCAGGAGATGATAAAGCAATAACCTGTGATAGTGCTTCAATTAGTCTTCAGGGAAATAGTTCCTCGGGACAAAATTTTCAATATATATGGCATGGCCCTGGTATTAACATTAACAATGTAAATGACCAGAACCCTGTGGTTTCCATTCCGGGTTTTTATATTTTGCAGGTTTTGGAAACAGTAAATAATTGTTATTCTCCAAGAGATTCTGTTTATGTTGCTGAAAATATTGAAGCACCTTTAACTGAAGTTACTCAAGCAATTGATGTCGTGAATTGTGAGATCATGAGCAACCAACTTATTGGAAATACAATTCCAAACGGAGCTTATCAGTGGTTCGATCCTACCGCTCAACTTGTGGGTAATAATAATTCATTAATCGCTGGAACCCAGGGAAATTATATTTATAGCATTACAGATTTACAAACAGGCTGTGTAGGATTTGATTCTATCATAGTTGGAGAAGATGTTCCATATCCATTAGTTAATCTTAGCGTTTCCGGACCTCTAGATTGTGAAAACAAAGAAGTGATATTAGATGGAAGTAATTCGTTTAGTGGCGCAAATATCATTTATTCATGGACTGATTTAAACGGAGGAATCGTTAATGGTCACGCTACAAATATTGCAACAGTAACTCATCCTGGCAATTATATTTTTTCAATTTTAGATACCATAAATAATTGCTCTAATGAATCAAACGGACTCGTTTTGGAAATACGCAACGAGCCTATAGCGATTATCAATGATCCTGATGAAATAGATTGTAATTTGTTAAAAATCACTCTTGATGGTTCAAATTCTCGAGGAATTGAACAGCTAAACTATCAATGGATTAATAATTCAAATCAAATAGCTCAAGATCCAATAATAACGGTAAGTACTGAGGGCACTTATACTTTAATTGTATCAAATGTTTTTAGCAATTGTTCAGATACAAGTTCTGTCGAAGTTTTTTACAATTCCCCTCCTATCGAAAGAGTTGGTATTGATGTTTCTTCGCCTTCCTGCTATGGCGAAAATGATGGAATTTTGGTTTTTGATTCCATTATTGGAGGAACTCCTTCTTATTTGTTTTCTATTGACGGAGGCCAAAATTTCGTAAGCTATAATCAATTTTATAATATACAATCAGGGATTATTGATTTTATTATTGAAGATGCTAAAGGATGCCAATGGGATACAAGTTTAGTCGTCATCGAACCAGTAAATTTAAATTTAAATATTGGAGATGATTTGATTTTGCAAATGGGAGATACTTTAAATTTGAATGCTGTTTTTAATATCCCTCAAAGCCAAATAGATACGATAATCTGGTATCCGGCTGATATTCTTAATTGCGCATCGGCGGGTGATTGTTTCGAAGTTTCTGCTCAGCCACTTACTCCTTTTTATGCTAGGGCCACATTGATTGATTTGAATGGATGCATCGTCCAGGACAGAATTAAAGTAGAAATTGATAAAGAACAGATCGCTTATGTTCCAAATATATTTTCTCCAAATGGTGATAATAAAAACGACAGGTTTACAATTTATGCAGGCAATACAGTAAAGCAAATAAAACATTTTTCGGTTTATAACCGCTGGGGAAAAATAATTTATGAAAACACTAATTTCCTTCCAAATGACCCTGCATATGGCTGGGATGGAACATTAAATGGAAAGCCTCTTGGGCCAGATGTTTTTGTTTATTGGGCAGAAGTTGAATTAGTTGATGGGCAAAAAACCATTTTCAAAGGAGAGGTTACTTTGATCAAATAAATCTTGTTTAGAAAAGTTAAAGATTACTTATATAAAATTTTTAAGACTTAAGAAATTAGCCACCAAACAATTAACTTGCTTAGCCTTCAATAAATTTATCTTTTATGATCTTATGATCTAAGAAAAATAATTAATAAATTAGAGGTTAATTCAGCATTGATTAGCAATTTTTAAACATTTCCCGCGACCCACTTTATTATTTTACGTTTTAACCAAAACCTATAAACATGACAAGGTTTACTTTGCTGTTATTTTTGATATTACCGTTTATAAGTTTTTCTCAAAATAACGACCAGTTAAAAAACCAATCGTCGACTGATGATCAAATTTCAAGTGGGCTTGCTTCAGATGTAACTTCTAAAAAATACGCAACTGAAAAATCCAAATTAATAGGAAGAGACCTTAGAGAGTTGATTGAGTTGGGATATATTAATGAAGAAAGCCTTTCATCATCCGCTCCAACCGGCTCTATTTATAATGGAGATGACCGTAGTGAACCTTGCATGGATGCATACATTCCTAAAGATGACACCTACACTGAAGTACCTAGAAACGACGATGGCTTTTTGTACATTCCCGATATTGGTTTCATCTTCAGTTTTTGTGGAACCACTTATACTGATCTATTTATTAACACAAATGGAAACTTAAGTTTTGGTGACCCTGTAAGTCAATACAGCCCAGATGGCTTTCCTTACGATTTTCCAATGGTTGCTCCTTTTTGGGGGGACGTTGATACTGAAAATGATGCATGTGGACAAGCCTGGTATAAATTATTTGCGAATTATATGATCGTTACTTGGGAAGAAGTAGGTTGGTACCAGAATCAATGCAATCCACTAAACACTTTTCAGGTAATAATTTCTGATGGAACTGCAGCGATCATTGGAGTTGGAAATAACATCCAGTTTAGATATGGAGATATGAATTGGACTACGGGTCAAGCATCTGGAGGAGGCCCTTTTGGTGGATCTCCTGCTACTGTTGGTTACAATAGTGGAGACAATGTAAATTTTGAGCAAATTGGCCGTTTCAATGTAGATAGTTACGACTATGATGGGCCTTATGGCAATAACGACGGAGTACATTGGTTAGACTACAAATGTTTTTCATTTAATAGTGCGGGTGGCTCTATTTTGGAGTTGAATTGTAACGATATTGTAAGATCTTTGGATGGAAATTGCTCCTTGACGATTACACCTGAAGAAGTAGGTCATGCAAATGTAGATGGTTGCTCGACTATTGACTTGTCATTAGATATTAGTTCTTTTAATTGTGAAAACGAAGGGGAAAATACGGTTACTTTAACGGCAACAAGTGGTCAAGAATCTATTTCTTGTACTGCAATTGTGACCATAACTACTGAAAATTGTCCTATCATTTCAATAGACCAAATCGGCCCGTTTTGCGAGGATGATCCAGTGGTGACCTTGAATGGTACTCCATCAGGAGGAACTTGGGGAGGTGCTGCAGTAAATGGAACTTTTGATCCAAATTCTGTTGGCCCCGGAATTCACACGATTACTTATTTGAATGTTAATAGTTGTCCTACTATGGACACGATTGAGGTTGAAGTATTTGCATCGCCTGATGTTTCTATTTCACCCGATCCAACTGAGTTTTGTGAAGATGAAGGTTCTATTTTATTAACAGCAACCGGATCTGGAGGAGATGGAAATTTAACTTACTCGTGGTTAACTCCTGGCCCAAATGGAAATGAAACTACTTATGATGCTACCCTAGCCGGCTCTTATACGGTAATAACAACGGATGGAAATGGATGTAGCGCAGAAGATGAAACATTAGTCTTAGTTTATCCGAATCCAATTGTTGTAATTGTAGATCCGGGGCCAATTTGTGAAAATGTTGATCTTTATACTTTGACAGCCGCTCCAAGTGGCGGAACATGGGACGGCCAGATCATATCTCCTTCTGGCGATATCTATCCAGCTCAAACAGGTCCTGGAATTTATTCAGTTTCCTATTCATATACAAATAGCTTTGGTTGTGCAAGCATAGATTATATTGACATTGAAATCACTGCTATGCCTTTTGCTTTTCCAAGTAATGATGGACCCTACTGTGAAGGAGATCCAATATTTTTATATGGTGATACAAATGGAAATGGATCAGTCATCGAATACTCCTGGACAGGACCTGATAACTACTCTTCAAATGATCAAAACCCAACTGATGCCACAGTGGGAGGAATGTATATCCTTCAAGTAAGCGTTGATGGTTGCCCTTCAGGATTTGAAGTGACGCAAGTTATTGTAACAGAAACTCCCGAAGCGATTGCATTGAATGATAGCCCATTTTGTGAAGGCGCTACGATAGAACTGTTTGGATCCACATTAAATAATGGAAATAATATTTCTTATGAATGGTCCGGTCCAAACAACTATTTTTCTTTTGACCAAAACCCAACGAATGCAACTGAAGCAGGTATTTATAGCTTAATAGTTTCAGTAGATGGTTGTTTATCAGATCCTGATGATACAGAAGTAATAATCAGCCCTGCTCCTGATGCAATTGCAGAAAATGACGGACCTTATTGCACTGGAGATGCAATTCTTTTAACAGGTAGTACAAATGCTTCCGGAACGATTATAATTTATAACTGGTCAGGACCTAATAACTATAATTCTAATGATCAAAATCCTTTAGATGCGACTGAACCAGGAACCTATTATTTAACGGTGGAAGTTGATGGTTGTGGTTCTGATAGTACAAATACAATCGTTGTTTTTAACAACCTTCCACAACCTACAATTTCAGGAAGCAGTACTTTTTGTGAAAACGGATCTTCTACTTTAGATGCAGGTGTTTATGCCTCTTACTTATGGTCAGACACTTCAATTAATCAGACATTAGAGGTGACTGTCGAAGGCACTTATTATGTAACGGTCACAGATGCAAACGGATGTACAGGTGAAGATGATTTTACTGTTATTCAAACTGAATCCCTCAACCCAATTATTATTGGTGATCTTGATATTTGTGATGGTCAAAATAGTGTTTTGGATGCTGGCGTTGGCTATGCGACTTATCTTTGGTCAAACAGTGATACAACGCAAACGATTGATGTTTCTGATGCAGAGGATTATAGCGTTACTGTTTCTGATAATAGTGGCTGTACTGGTGAAACAACTGTTACGCTAATTGTCAATAATAATCCAACAGTCAATATAACCGGCGACGATTCATTCTGTGATGGAGAATCCTCTATTTTGGATGGTGGCCTATTTTCAAGCTATTTGTGGTCAGACAGCAGTACAAATCCGACATTAGAAGTTTTTGATTCTGGAATATATAGTGTTCAGGTAACTGATGCAAATGGATGTACCGCTGAGGATGATTTTGAAGTAACAGAAACTGCAAATCCAACTCCTGTCATTACCGGCCCAAGCTCTTTCTGTACAGGAAACACAGCAACTTTGGATGGTGGACCGGGCTATGAAACTTATTTATGGTCAGATGCTACTTCAAACCAAACTGTTACAATTTCTACTGGAGGAATTGTTGGGTTAACAGTTACTGATTCGAATGGATGCACTGGCGAAACAGAATTTGATATTACTGAAAATGCATCTTTAACTCCTTTAATCACAGGTGATTTTGAAATATGTGATGGTCAAAATAGTATTTTGGATGCTGGCTCAGGTTACGCTACTTATCTTTGGTCAAACAGTGACACAACTCAAACGATTGATGTTTCTGATGCAGATGACTATAGCGTTACCGTTTCTGATAATAGTGGCTGTACTGGTGAAACATCAGCTTCACTTACCGTAAACAACAATCCTTCAGTTACTATCCAAGGGGTAGACTCATTCTGTGATGGAGAATCCTCTATTTTGGAGGGTGGTATATTTTCAAGCTATTTATGGTCGGATAGCAGTACAAATCCAACATTAGAAGTTTTTGATTCTGGAACTTATAGTCTTGAGGTGACAGATGCTAATGGATGTACCGCTGAAGATGATATTATCATTACAGAAAATCAAAATCCGATACCTGTAATTTCAGGTCCAAGTTCTTTCTGTTCTGGTAATACAGCAACTTTGGATGGCGGACCGGGCTATGAAACTTATTTGTGGTCAGATGGCTCAGGTGAGCAAACAATTACTGTATCTATTGGTGGTTTGGTAGGATTGACCGTGACTGATTCAAACGGATGTATCGGTGAGACGGAAATAGATGTGATTGAAAATGAATCATTAACGCCAGAAATAACAGGTGATTTAGAATTTTGCTCAGGTATTGTTTCAATGCTTGACGCTGGAGCAGGATATGAAACTTATGAATGGTCAAATGGTGATTCAACGCAAACGATAGAGGTTACAACAACTGTTAATATTGGAGTTGTAGTAACTGATTTAGCTGGTTGCAGCGGATCTGACAACGTTAGTACAACCGTATTTTCAAACCCTGATCCGGTTATTGGAGGTTCGACAACTTATTGCGTTGGAGGTTTTACGATTTTAAATGCTGGTGCTGGTTTTGATTCCTATGTTTGGAGTAATAATGAGCTAACGCAAAGCATTACAGTTTCTTCTCCTGGAAATTATTCTGTTGAAGTTGAAGATCAAAATGGATGTACCGGAACTGCATTTGTTGACATTACAGAAAGTACTTCATTGAATCCGGTAATCTCAGGATTACCAGCTTTTTGCGAAAGTGATTTTACCGTTTTAAATGCTGGATCTGGATTTGATACCTACCTTTGGTCGGACAATTCTAATGGACCGACACTTCAGGTGGATGTTGAAGGAAATTATAGCATCACGGTATCTGATGGACAAGGATGTACAGGTGAAACTTCCGTATCTGTTGTTGAAGTACCACCACCATTTGCAATTTTACAGTCTGATACTTCAGTTTGTAATACGGAAGCTGGTGGGTCTTTCCTTAATCTTTATGACCTGATTCAGTCAGGTGATACAAATGGTAATTGGGAAGATGTTGATAATTCTGGAGCAGTTGGATTATTTAGTGACTTAAACTTTGATGGAATACCAGCAGGAGACTATAACTTCATTTATACAACATCAAGTGCTGTTGCACCATGTCCCGAATCTTCTTATCAAATCTCAGTAACTATAATTGATTGTTCTTGCCCTGATGTTGCTTTTTTAAATACTGATCCGCTTTGTAATGGTGGAGAAATATTGGACCTTTCAACAATTGAGAACACCTTGGAAGATGGCAGTTGGAGTATTATTCAGACTCCTCCAGGGGGCAGTCCTGCCACCGTAAACGGAGTAGATTTTGATGCAACCGATGCTGATCCTGGTGAATATGTTCTGCAGTTTCAATTAACCAATCAGCCTCCTCCGGGATGTACAGATCTTTACTTAATGTCTGTAATGGTTGAAAATGGTGTGGATGCTGGAACTGCTATGCAACCAACTTCTTTTTGTTTTAATGAAGCCGAAAATATATCACTCGACAACTTGATAGCAGGAGGAGATCTTGGTGGAACCTGGACAGAAACTTCTTCGATTCCATCAAGTGGTAATGCTTTCGATGCATTATCCGGAACATTTTTAACCGATGGCCAAATACCCGGAAATTATACTTTTCAATATACTGTTACCTCTTTCGGGGCTTGCCCTGATGACTTTGAAGAAGTTATAGTGATTATCAATGAATTGCCAAATGCAATTGCTGGAGATGCCGTTCTTTTGAACTGTTATAATCCTGTTTTGAATTTAGATGCCACTGCTTCTTCAACAGGAGTTGAATATGTTTATGAATGGATTGGCCCGGGAGTTGTAATCGATGGAAACGAAAATAGTTTAACCCCAACCGTTGACCAGCCTGGTTTTTATAACTTAACAATAACTAATTCTTTATCCGGGTGCATAGCAACTGACTTGGTTGAAGTGACAGATAATTTTATTCAACCGCAGGTAATAGCAGGAACTGACGAAAACCTGACTTGTGATTCGCCAAGTGTTAATCTTGAATCTCAAGGTGATATTGGCTCTGGTTTTGAAATTACCTGGGATGGCCCTGGTATTAATGCCGGAAATATAAATGATCCCAATCCTGAAGTTAATGTTCCTGGCATTTATACGATAACTGTCTTGGATTTAGCCAATGGTTGTGTTTCCCTTGAGGATGCAGTTGAAGTTTTTGACCAATTTGATATCCCTGATGTATTTATTCAAACCCCATTAGAAGAGTTGGATTGTAATACTTCAAGTTTGGCTTTAACCGGAGGATCAATTAATAATGCTTCCTTCGAATGGTCTTTTAATAATGTTGTTATAGGTACAAATGAAATATTGGATAACGTAACTGAGCCCGGCACATACTCTTTTACGGTGACCGACAATATAACTGGTTGTACTGCCACAGATTCTGTTGAAGTTTTAGATAATTCAGTTTATCCAAATGCTGAAGGCGGTTTAGCTCAATTGCTCAATTGTTATGAAACTCAGGTCACACTTGACGGTAGTGGTTCAGATAGTGGGCCGGATATTGTTTACCAGTGGAACGGACCAGCGGGAGGTATTTTAGGTTCAAATACCGAGAATTCAATTACTGCAATACTTCCGGGAACTTATACCATTTTTGTAGAAAACGAAAGCAATGGTTGTGTTTCTTTCGATGAGGTTATTGTAAATCAAGATATTATTGCTCCAGATGCGATAATTGCAGACACTGATGAATTAGATTGTACTGTAACCGAAGTGTCCCTTGATGGTAGCCTTTCAAGTGGTGGTAGCAATATTTCATATGCATGGACGGATAACGCCGGAAATCCAATTTCTACCAACCAAAGCATTATTGTTGACAATCCGGGCAATTACAATTTGTTTGTTTTAAATACTGATAATGGTTGTTCTGATATTGCTTCAGTCGATGTAGTTGAAAACGAAAATGTTCCGTACGCAACGATAATGAATATTGAAAATCCTCCATGTTTTGGAGATAACAATGGATTTATTGCTATTCAGCAGGTTTTAGGAGGAAGCGCACCTTACGTTTACTCTTTAAACAATGAAACTTTTAGTAGTGTCAATTTTTATAATAACCTTAGTCCCGGAACTTATGATTTGGCTTTAGAAGATGCCAACGGGTGTACCTGGGATACAACAATCGTTATCGTCGAGCCAGTTGAGGTTGATCTTGATTTGGGGCCTGATATTGAAGTAGAATTTGGTGAATATGCAAATGTAACCGCTTTAATTAATATTCCTCAAAATAGAATTGACACCATACTTTGGACACCAAATGATTTGGTGATTTGTACCGAGCAAATATGTATCGAAGGAAGTGTTTATACTTTCAATACCACTTTAATTAGTGCAACAGTTATTGATGAAAACGGATGTCGCGACTCTGATGAAGTCATGATCGTTGTGAATAAAGATAGAAGAGTTTATATTCCAACTGCTTTCTCTCCAAATAGTGATGGCAGCAATGATATGTTTTACATTTATGTTGATGCATCTCAGGTCACGAAAATCAATCAGTTTTCTGTTTTCAATCGATGGGGAGAAGTCATGTTTGAGGCATCTAATTTTGAACCCAATGACCCATTGGTCGGCTGGGATGGTAAATTCAATAACGAGAGCCTTAATCCTTCAGTATTTGTATATTTCGCAGAGGTTGAATTTATCGACGGGCATGTTGAAATGTATAAAGGCGATGTCACTCTTCTAAAATAAAGCCTTTGTAGGATTAAAATTTTAGCGCCTTAAAAACAGATGCTCTTCTGATAAAAATGAAATCAGAAGAGCATCTGTTTTTTATTTTCAGTATTAATAATCATAATGAATGTGGTTTAAATCCCAAAAATTAAATAAATTTCAGCTTTTTAAATTATACTGAGATGAGCCTTTCC
Organism: Saprospiraceae bacterium; assembly: GCA_965220465.1. Taxonomy (GTDB): domain Bacteria; phylum Bacteroidota; class Bacteroidia; order Chitinophagales; family Saprospiraceae; genus JAHDHW01. The sequence goes on from CBDCPZ010000023.1 coordinate 523,810, forward strand.
AGATTAGCCAATCTATTTATTATCATTATCGCTTTAATTGTACTACTTGTTGGGGGGAAACATCTGTTGATTCCTTTTATGGTGGCCTTTATGCTTTATGTTTTTATTAGGGAGATCAGGTATTTATTGAATAAAATAGCTTTTTTTAGAGACCATATTCCAAAATGGATAAAAAGCACTTTGGCTTTTTTCATTATATGCTTTTTCTTTACGATCATAGTAAAACTGATCTCATCAAACATACAAATATTATCAGGGTCGTTACGAACTTATGAAGCAAATATAGGAATAGTCATTTCATCATTAAATGCGACATTTGATATTGATCTAATGAGCCTGTTAAAAGGCTATTCAGAGAATTTTGATTTTTCGAAAATCTTATTGCAGGTGTTCAATTCAATCAGGGACCTTTTTGGAAGAACAATTTTAGTACTTATCTATTTATTGTTTCTTTTATTGGAAGAATCTGTTTTTGATGCAAAAATCAAATATATTTATACAGATCAACAACAATACAAACAAGTCGTCTTGATTTTAAGAAAAATCCAATATTTGGTTAGAAATTATATTACGCTGAAAACACTTTCCAGTTTCACGACTGGTTTTTTAAGCTATTTTGCTTTCTTATTTATAGGTATTGACGCTCCATTGTTTTGGGCATTTCTGATTTTTGTTTTAAACTATATTCCGACTATAGGTTCCTTAGTAGCCACGGGATTTCCTGCCATATTTGCTTTGTTACAATTTGGAGAATTTTTTCCATTATTTATGGTTGTAATAATTGTAGGAGCAATCCAAATAATCGTTGGTAGTATTATGGAACCCAGAATCATGGGAGATTCTTTTAATATCAGTCCGTTGGTTGTAATTCTTGCTTTGTCAATATGGGGAACGCTTTGGGGAATTATCGGCTTGATTTTAAGTGTACCGATAACGGTGATTATGATCATTATTTTTTCAGAATTTCCATCCACAAGACCTGTTGCAATAATGCTTTCTGAAAATGGAAAAATCGCTGAACCCAAACCTTCAAAACCTAATATAATTCACTGACAATCAACTCCAAATCATCTCTTTTGCTCAGCAATGATTTAAGTAGTTTTAATTGGTTCTTTGCACGAAAAAGGTTTTGATCGTCTTGGTTCACCAGGTAATAAACATCACCTCGTAAATAATCCAACAAAAAGCGAATGGACTGCTCGAAAATGATGTAAACTCCACCTGAAACCAGGTTTTCTTTTTCTATTTTGGTCAATATGGATTTTGTAGCAATTATAAAACCTTCAGTGGTTGCTTTGAAAATTTCTTTGTCAATTTCAACTTTATCCAAATTAATTTCTTCTTCTGAAGCGGTGCAACACATTGTTCTTATCATATCACCAAAATCGGTAACCAAATATCCAGGCATCACAGTATCCAAATCGATTACACAAATGCCTTTTTTGGTATTTTTATCTAACAAAACATTGCTGACTTTTGTATCGTTATGGACTACTCTCAAAGGCATTTTTTCAAAATTAAATTTTAATTGAGCAGACCTCATTAAAATCATTTCAATTTCATTTTTTGCCTTTTCTCTTCGATTGATTGGCGCTGATTTTAGCGCAAGATTAAAACTATTGATACGATGGTTTAAGTTGTGGAAATTCGGAATCGTTACGTTTATTTTTTTTGGATCAATATTATGGAGGTGTTTCAAAAACAAGCCAAATGCTTTTGCTGCCTCAAATGCCTGATTGGGTTTTGTTACTTTTTTAAAAGCTATGGTGTTTTCAATAAATGGAAAAGCCCGCCAAAAATTACCCAAACGATCTCTTTCTAAAAGACCGTTGATAGATTGAATCGGCTCAAGAATAGCAAGCGGGTAGTTGGATTTTTTTAAGTGATTTGCAATGGATTGTATATTGTTCATCAAACCAGGAATATCCTTAAAAACCGTATTATTTAAGGATTGTAAAATGAATGATTCTCCGTTTTCAAATGTAATTTTATAAGTCTGATTGATAAGTCCTCCCGTGATGTAATGGATTTTTCCTTTGTTTCTGGTCGGGAAAAATCTTTTGCTGATAATTTCTATTACATTCATCAAGCCCAAAGCGGCGTTGGATAAAGCCCTTCTTCGGTCATCTTTTCGATCGCGGACTGAATGATCGGTTTGTCTTCTTTATAAGTGACGCCATACCATTGTTCAACAGAAGGAATCACTTCAACCATCGCTTCTTCATTCTTTATTAATTCATTAATAACCAAAGGAATATAAAATTCAGAACGAGGGTTTTTAAAATTATTTTTTACAAAATCATGAAAATGAGTTTCAAGGGTTTTGAAAAACTCAGGATGGAATCCCCAAAGATTCATAGAAACGAGGCTGTTGTCTGAAAGTGTTCCTGCTTTTCCATCATTTTCAAAACGAATGGTATCTCCTACCCTTTCTATTTTTGTTGTTTCGACAACAGATTTCAAATAATGTTGTTCGTCACTATGGCAAACTCCACGGGATACTGATCCATTCTCAGAAAGCGTTTTTGACAATATAAATCCCACCATGCTATAGTGGTTTGAAGTAGTTCTTCTAGTTAAAAAATCAGCCATTTTGTCAAAGGAAGAAATGCCATAATAATCGTCTGCATTAACCACCGCAAAAGGTTCATTGATTAAATCTTTTGCAACTAAAACAGCATGTCCGGTTCCCCAGGGCTTTTCACGTTCAGGCAAATCCGAAATATCTTCAAATTCAACATCCATGGGTTGAAAAGCGTAGGCGATTTTTATCTTATTCCTAAATTTCGCAACAACTTTTTCTTCAAACTCGAATGCAAAACTTTCTCTGATAATGAAAACAACTTTTCCAAACCCAGCTCGCAAAGCATCAAAAACGGAATAATCAATAATTGTTTCTCCGTTTGGGCCAATTGCATCAAGTTGCTTCAAACTACCATAACGACTACCCATACCTGCTGCCAAAATTAAAAGAGTTGGTTTCATGTTTTAAAAGTTATTTTTGATTGATTTTCAACAGCTTACAAAAGATGCAAATAACCGTCAAATAAATAAAATCGAATTCTAATTATTTTCATTATTTTGAGGATTCGCAATATTAATCAAACAAACGAAAAAAAACAACTTCATGAATCTTTCTACCTTTGATTGGACCTTTATTTTTGGATTCTTTGCCATTTCGTTGTCCATTGGGCTTTATGCAGCCAGATCTTCCGGAAAAAGCAGTGCTGACTTTTTCCTTTCAGGTAGAAATATGCCATGGTGGCTTTTGGGTGTTTCTATGGTTGCAACCACCTTTTCAGCTGATACTCCCAATCTAGTGACGGATATTGTTCGAAAAAATGGCGTTTCGGGAAACTGGGCATGGTGGGCATTTCTCTTGACAGGAATGTTGACGGTTTTTGTTTTTGCAAGGCTTTGGCGCCGTTCAGGGGTTTTAACTGATTTGGAGTTTTATGAAATGCGATATAGTGGTGGTGCGGCGGCTTTTTTAAGGATTTTTCGTGCATTTTATTTAGGTGTTCTTTTTAATATTGTAATTATGGCAACGGTCTGTCTAGCTGCCATTAAAATAGGAGGAACATTGCTAGATTTAAATCCTATTCAAACACTTTTAATTGCTTCTGTGGTTACTGTAGCGTATTCTGCTTTTGGTGGTTTGAAAGGAATTATATACACAGATTTCTTTCAATTTGGATTGGCTATGGTCGGAACAATTTGGGCAGCCATTGTCATTGTTAATTTACCTGAAATTGGTGGTTTAAATAATCTTCTCACCCATGAAAATGTAATTGGGAAATTAAACTTCCTTCCAGATTTCAAAGATACTTCAACCTTGGTTCCTTTATTAATTGTTCCACTTGCTGTTCAATGGTGGGCATCCTATTACCCTGGTGCAGAGCCTGGTGGCGGAGGTTATATTGCCCAACGGATGCTTTCTGCGAAAGATGAAAAAAATGCAATGGGCGCAACACTTCTTTTCAATTTTGCTCATTATGCGCTTCGTCCCTGGCCATGGATTTTAATTGCTTTGGCCTCGCTGATCGTTTTTCCGGATTTGGAATCATTGAGTACAGCTTTTCCAAATGTTGATTCCAAAGTAATTAACGATGACTTGGCTTATCCGGCAATGTTGAGTTACCTTCCAAGTGGATTGCTTGGTTTGGTCGTTGCTTCATTGATCGCAGCATTTATGTCAACGATTTCTACACATCTCAACTGGGGTTCCTCCTACATTTCAAATGATATTTATAAAAGATTTATCAAACCTGAAGCTACCGAAAAAGACTTGGTTTTAGTTGGACGAATTTCTACAGTTGTTTTAATGATTTTTGCGGGTTTACTGGCTTTGCAGCTTCAAAATGCTTTGGATGCTTTTAATATCATTTTATTAATTGGCGCCGGGACAGGTCTGATATTTATTTTACGATGGTTTTGGTGGCGTATCAATGCTTACAGCGAAATATCAGCAATGATAATTTCCTTTTTTGTAGCATTATATTTTAGGTTTGATAATTTAAATTTAGAAGGACACGAGGAGCTTTTAATTGGAGTGGCAATTACCACAGCTGGTTGGTTGATCGTTACTTTTCTCACCTCACCGACAGATCAAAAAACACTAATTCAATTTTATAAATTAATCAAACCGGCCAGTTTGGGTTGGAAAACGGTCATAAACAAAGCTATCGTCGAAGGCGAAATGGAAAAAGGACAAATTGAGCATGGGCAATTGCCGCTTGAAATTTTATGTATGTTTATTGGTTGTGTAACTGTTTATTGTGCTCTTTTTGCAACAGGTTTTTGGATATATGGAAATACAACGCCGGCTGTTTTGTGTACTGGAATTGCAATTGCCGGAACTTTCTTTTTATTTAAAATTTGGGGTAAATTAAAGGATGTAAAACTCAGTTAATGGACTATGAATGGGTGTATTTCAATCGGTCGCTTTTCTTTTGCAGAACCCTTGCATCCCTTAAAAGGGAAATCCATACACTGCAACAAAATGAAATACACAACTATGAATCATCCACCGGCTTTATTAAAATAAAATAATTACTTTTGTCTGCTTTTATTAGTAAATGCTGAAAACCATTTTTCAAATATAAAATTTATTTCTATGTGATTGATATAATTTATATTCACAGCTATCATCATTTTACAATCCTGCTCTACGGTGAATATTACTTCCGATTGGGATCGGAAAGCAAATTTTAATGATTACAAAACTTTTAACATTTTTCCAAGAGATTCTGCGAATCAAACCTTTATTAATGATTTTGACTGGAAACGAATCCAGGACGCGATAAATGTTGAAATGGTGGTTAGAGGTTATACCTTTCAAGCGGAGAATGCAGACATGGATGTTGGAGTCCACATTCTCCTAAAGGATAAAACAGATGTCAGAGCTTATACAGATTATTATGGTGGCTACGGATATGGAGGATATCGTTACGGCTATGGTTACGGTGGTTACGGTGTAGGTGGATCAACCACAACCATTTCTGAATATGATTATACTCAAGGGACGCTTATTCTGGATGTCCTGGATGCAAAAGCCAAGGAATTATTGTATCAGGGAATTGGCGTTGGAACGGTCAAAGAAGGAAATGTTGATCGGGAAAAAAGGATTAATAAAGTCATTGCTCAGATTTTTGCACCATATCCGGTAAAGAAAATAAAATCCTAAAACCGTAAACGGCTTGGGAAATAATGTTTTCAAGCCGTTTGCTTATTCTTTTGAAAGCTTAATTCAGAATTGCTGAACGTTCAATTTGAATTTTAAGAGCAAAGGGATACGTTGGAAGTAAATTTTGCGGAAGAGTGATCACCAATTGATTTGAAGTGTTCATTTCCCATTCAAGATGAGTGTCATGGCCTGTAATAAAGACCTTAGAATTTTTAGCGGGTTTTATATTTTTTAGAACAATCTGGTTCGAAATAGGCGCTAAAACAATTGCATAAACAATATTATCCCCTTTTTGTGTATAACGAATATTCTCTTCTTCAGAACAAAGCGTACAAGGCCTTGTTTCAAAAATCGCTTCGCCATTTATGCTCAACCACTCTCCTACTTCTGCTAATTGCTCTTGATTCACTAATGGAATTTCGCCATTTACTTCAGCTTCAATATTTAATAATAAATTTCCACCTTTCGCAGTAATTTCTACTAAGTCGTTAATCAGCGTTTTTGTTGATTTCAAAATGGTATCATTTTGATTAAAACTCAAGGAATCGTTCATTTCTATACTAATTTCCCAATCAGTGGTTGTTTCGTCATTTTCAGGTATCCTATGCTCTGGAGTTCCAAAATCTCCGGCGTAAGGTTGGTCTCGTTTTGTCAATCCATTTTTTTCCTCTCTTCCTTTGTCGACTCGGTTGTTGATTATAATTTCTGGTTTTAGTGTTCTTACAAATTGGTACAAATCCAAGCCATTTTCATGGGACCAATCCTGTATCCATTCTTCATCAAACCACAATATTGCCGGATCATATTTTTCAACTAATTCCTTAACCTGAAGCTTTAAATAACCGTTTACATATTTTTGAAAATCTGGATTTCCCTTTTCTCCATTTTCGAGTATAGCTTTTGTATTCAAATAATGCTCGTCGATAATTGAATAATAAAACCCCAGTTTGATTCCTTCCTTTTTGCAGGCCTCTGACAATTCCTGTAAAACGTCTCGTTTAAAAGGTTTTGCGTCCGCAACATCATAATCTGTCAATTCAGAATCCCAAAAGCAATAGCCATCGTGGTTTTTAGCGGTAACGACAATGTATCTAATTCCAGCAGATTTTGCAGATTGAATCCACTTTTCAGCATCAAAATTAACTGGATTAAATTGTTTGGAATCATTCCCGTTAGCACTCCAATTTATTTGCATTCCAAATCGGTCATCCCGCCACCAGTCCATCCGATTATTGAAATCATATTGTGTTTCAAGTAAATAGTTGTCATGAGGAGCAAAATAAAGTTTGATATTTGAAATGACGGGCGTGGCCATGGTTTTAGTAATATTTATTTTGTATCGTGGGCTGTCCAGATTTGGAAGTTGTATCAATCGTTTCCAACCGATTGTGGTACCTTTTGCGACTTGCTGCCATCGCCCTTTAATTAAAGCTTCGACTTCAAACTCCTCAACCCTTTGTCCCAATTGAATATACTCTGAAATTTCAATGATATTTGCATGTTGACCTTTTTCCAATTCTATTTCAAAACTAGCACTTGTAACATCTTCTCGGCTGGACCAAAAGGTATTTAAATCATCATCCTTTACATATTTTGTTGGTTCACCAACATTCAAATAACTTGGCGTAAAAGCTAAACTAACCGGGATTTGAAATGAAACCGGATTTGAAAATGTATTGTCTAATCTTTTTTTTAAACCATTTAAAACCTGAAATTCATTTTCGTGAACCAAACCTCTTCGATCTACCGGAAGGTTTAATAAAAAATTGCTGCCTCGCCCAACCGAATGGTAATAAATCATTTCCAAATGATCGACTGATTTCACATCATCATCTTGATCTTCGTGGTAATACCAGCCTGGTCGAATGGAAACATTGACTTCAGCTGGCAACCAATGTGTTCCGTTTTTATTTCCTTCAGTAAGTTCATGATAATCAGGCGTTCCTGGGTAATAATTATCTCGATTTAAAGTATTCCAGTTGGTTGCTTTAGCAAATCCTCTTTCATTTCCAATCCATCTGATATCAGGTCCAGAATCACTAAATATTACTGCGTTTGGCTGATGTTTTCTTACAGCTCCGATAAAAGCTTTCCAATCATATTCCTGCTTTTTGCCGTTTGGGCCTTCGCCATTTGCCCCATCGAACCAAACTTCAAAGATTTCTCCATATCCTGTCAAAACCTCGGTTAATTGTTTTACAAAATATTTATTATACTGATCTGTTCCATAAAGTGGATTGTTGCGATCCCAGGGAGATAAATAAACGCCCATTTTTAACCCATTCTCTTTGCAGGCATCGGAAAGTTCTTTTAATAAATCTCCTTTACCGTCTTGCCAAGGACTGTTTTTTACACTATGCTCCGTATACGCAGAAGGCCACAAACAAAAGCCATCGTGATGTTTTGCAGTAATAATAATGGCTTCCATTCCAGCCTCTTTGCAAACTTTTGCCCATTGACGGCAATCAAGCTGTGTTGGATTAAAAATCGATGGATCTTCATTACCATGCCCCCATTCCAAATCAGAGAAAGTATTGATATTAAAATGAACAAAGGCGTAATAATTCATCTTATGCCATTCCAACTGACGTTCAGACGGTAAGGCTCCAAAAGGCTCAGGAGTGTTCGTATCTTTTTTACAGGACGAAAAAATAAAGCCTAATAAAAGGATCAGAAGAATATTTGTTTTCAAAAACGAAATCATCACTTTTATTGATTAGAAAATAGTCTTCAATTTTTAATAATCGTCATTTAGGGCAAACACATTTTTTGTCTTCATCCACTTCCCTTTTGTGAAGTCAGGAAAATGCATCGGCTGGCTTCCCATAGCTATCGATTGTTCAGATAATGGCGTAATTGCCATCCATGCTGCAGCGTCATAAACGTCAATTGGCGGATTGGTTTTCCGCTTCACAGATTCAATGAAAGCATTTAAAACGAAAAAATCCATTCCTCCATGTCCTGCTCCGGCAGCCTGGGATTCATATTTTTTCCAAAGTGGATGATCATATTCTTTTAGATACGGATCGGCAGATTCCCAACGATGAGCATCTTTGCTGATTCCTTCCAAATAAATCGATTTGTTGACATCCATCCAAATCCCTTTGGTTCCCTGAACACGAAACCCAAGAGAATACGGTCTTGGTAAATTTGTGTCATGGCTAAGGATAACGCTTTCACCATTTTGAGTTTTTATAACCGTTGTTACAACATCTCCCAATTTGAACTCAACAGAAGCATTTGGATGTTTATCCCCTCCAAATTCACTTTCAACAATATAATTGTGCAATCCTCTTGATTTTGAAGCAGTTGATGTTAGGTATAAAAACCGGTTTCCGCGATTGATATCCAAATATTGTGCGACCGGTCCGATTCCGTGAGTCGGATACAATTCACCATTTCTATTGACAGAATGATTGGTCCTCCAGGCAGACTCGCTGTAACCTTTTTCACCAAACTCCACTCCTTTTCCATAAGGAGTAATGCCGTCATTAAATTTCACATGCCTCAAATCATGCTGATATCCTCCTTCGAGATGAATTAATTCGCCGAACAGATTTTGGCGAACCATATTTAAAACAGACATCACATCTCTCCGATAACAAACATTTTCCAAAAACATGCACGGAACTTTCGTCTCTTCGTAGGTATTGACCAAATCCCAACATTCCTGAATATCTGTAGCACCACAAACTTCAACAGCTGTATATTTTCCAGCTTTCATTGCATTGACTGCCATCGGGACATGCCAAATCCATGGCGTTGCAATAATTACAGCATCAATGTTTTCTTCCTGAATAAGATTGAGGTAATCTTCTTCCCCGCTCGAAAATATTTTTGGGATTGTATGGCCTGCATTGGCGATCATTTTTTTGGAAGCTTCAATCGCTTTCTTATCAATATCACAAATGGCCTTGATGATACAATCCTGTCTACGCAAAGCCAACGACATCAAACTTCTGCCTCGTTCTCCGGTTCCTATTATTCCAAGATTCACCTTTCTGTCATCGGTTCGATTTAAATATGCAGGTAAACCAGCTGGTAACGCAGCAAATCCGACACCTGCCATAGTTGAAGTTTGAAGAAATTCTCTTCTATTTAGTTGGTTTTTCATTTCTGTAATAGTTTAAAATTTATCTATTTTCTTTTCTCCAAACAATTTTAAGCGCTGACCATTTTTCGTCAATTGCACAAACTTTCACATCTACCAAACCCAAACTTAAAGCGGTATCTCTGATGATATCTTCGTTTAAGTCGGTCGGTATTTTAGATGCTTTTTTATACCAGGAAACCCAAATCATTCCGTCTTTTTTGATTTCGTTTTTTATGGTAAAAAACTGGTTTTCAAAATGTTCTACACTTTTGCTAAATAGATGAATGAAGTCAGCCATTGAAGAGTTGTCATCCAAAATTTCAACTTCCGGCAAATCTTCTAAAAGTTTAAAATAATTTTGTGGAGAATTTATAATCCGAATTTTTGCTCCTTCTTTTATTCCAAGTTTTTTAACCAATGGCTTTTTTGAATATCCTGAAGACATGTTCTGATGATTTATTTTTCAGAATTCCTGATTTCTAAAAGTAATTTTTTTTAATCATAAAGTGATCGCCACAAATAAAAAGTTGCATAAGATTCATGCCCTTTCCAGGCCTGTGATAGTTTTGAAATAGTCTCTAAATCGGGTTTGATTTGAAGCCCTAACCGTTTTTTAATTGCATTTTGCAGTCCTACATCTTGAATTGGAAAAGCTTGCGGATGTTTGAAAGTTTTCATCAAAACATAATCTGCTGTCCAATTTCCAATGCCATGAAAAGTAAGCAATGCTGCTTTTGCAGTTTCATAATCCAGCTTTTTAAAATAACTTGAATCCATCCCCTGGTTAATGATTTTATCAGAGATTGCTCGAATATAGGCTGCCTTTTGTTTTGAAAATTTCATAGCTAAAAATTCCTGATTATTGATCGAAAGTACTTTTTCTGGGCTTGGAAAGTGAAAATATTTTCTTCCTTCAAATTCGAATTGTTTCCCATAATTTTCAACCAAGTTCCTTTTTACAGCATAAGCAAAGCTTAGATTTATTTGTTGTCCAATGATTGCCCAACAAATGGCTTCATAAAAGTCAGGAATCCCGATTAATTTTAACCCATGATACTTTTCTACTAGCGGTGCTAAGATCTCATCTTTTTTTGCAAGCGTATAAAACGGACGAATATCATGATTTAAATCCAACCAGTTTTCTATATAGTTTTTGATCGTTGGAGCTTGAGTTTCTGATGGGATCATATTTAGAAAATTCAGCTCCAGGTTTTCTTTGTTTTTTGAATATATTTCAATTAAAATTGGAGTTTGCTCTAAAATAAAAAGCTTTCTGATTTTATCATTTTCAACAGCAAAAAGGCATTCATTTTCAGATCTGCTTAAAAATTTTAAGCATTCCTGAAAAGAAAAAACAGTTGGTGAATTAATGGTTATAATTTTCATCTGCAAGGAAAGCTTAAAGAATACTTTCAATTGTCTGAATATAGCACTATTTTTGCACACTAATTTCACAAACCATTTTAATAAAATGGTGTTTTAAAGCATAAAAAATACCCAATGGCAATAATTATAACTGACGAGTGTATTAACTGTGGAGCCTGCGAGCCGGAATGCCCTAACAACGCAATTTACGAAGGAGGGGTTGAATGGAGAGTTGCAGACGGAACTACGATTTCCGGCACTTATAAGTTGGAAGATGGAAGGAGCATTGATGTAGATACTGAAAATCCTCCGGTTGAAGAAGACTTTTATTTTATTGTTCCTGATAAATGTACAGAATGTACTGGTTTTCATGAAGAACCTCAATGTGCTGCAGTTTGTCCGGTCGATTGTTGTGTTCCGGATCCTGATAGAGAAGAAACTGAAGAAGTCCTTCTTGCAAGGAAGGAAAGATTGCACCTTTAAACTTATTTTAAGGTATTTTCAAATTGTAAAAAGCTCGCTTGAATCAGGCGGGCTTTTTATATTTTGTACAAAAATGATTTTTTAGCAACTTCAATTTTGCCGTACAAAATGTGATTATTATCTTCGGTGCGCTCAAATAAAAAATTAAACCAACTTAAAAAAAAGTACCAATGAATTCGGATATAGAAATTGCTCAGTCCATCCAGTTAAAACATATTAGAGAAATTGCTGCAAAATTAAAAATAGAAGAAGACCAACTTCACCTTTACGGAAAATACAAATCAAAACTTCCCCTTTCTTTAATTGATTCTAAAAAAATAGAAAAGAGCAATCTTGTTTTAGTCACTGCCATTTCCCCTACCCCTGCAGGAGAAGGAAAAACGACAATGTCGATTGGCCTTTCTGAAGGTTTGAATCGGATTGGTAAACAAACTGTCGTTGTATTAAGAGAGCCTTCTCTCGGACCTGTTTTTGGCATAAAAGGAGGAGCTACCGGCGGTGGATATTCACAGGTTTTACCAATGGAAGATATCAACCTTCATTTTACCGGTGACTTTGCCGCAATTGAAAAAGCGCACAATCTACTTTCTGCATTGATTGATAACAATATTCAAAACAAAAACAATTCTTTAGGAATCGACCCTCGTACAATCGTCTGGAAGCGAGTGATGGATATGAATGATCGCTCATTGAGAGATATCATAATTGGGTTAGGGGGAACAGGTTCAGGTGTTCCGAGAGAGACTGGATTTGACATTACTGCTGCTTCTGAAATCATGGCGATTTTGTGCCTTTCCAACGATTTGGCTGATTTGAAAAAGCGCCTGGGAAATATTTTTGTAGGATTTAAACATAATCGAGAACCCGTTTATGCTCGCGATTTAAACGCTAATGGAGCAATGACTGCGTTGTTAAAAGATGCGATCAAACCAAATTTGGTTCAGACGATTGAAGGCAATCCTGCGATTATTCACGGTGGCCCTTTTGCAAACATTGCTCAGGGAACCAATACGGTGATCGCCACCCGAATGGGCTTATCGCTTGGTGATTATGTAGTTACTGAAGCTGGTTTTGGAGCAGATTTGGGAGCAGAAAAGTTTTTGGATATTAAATGTCAATCTGCCAATCTTTCTCCAAAAGCTATTGTGCTTGTCGCGACTATCAGAGCCTTAAAATATCATGGTGGAGCGGGTTTAACTTCATTGAATGAACCTAATCCTGAAGCTGTTAAAAAAGGAATAGTCAATTTGGAAAAGCATCTTGAAAATGTTGCCAAATTTAATATTAATGCTGTGGTTGCAATCAATAAATTTGTATCAGATACAGATGAAGAGATTCGAATTATTCAAGAAAAATGTAAAAGTCTTGGTGTAAAAGCGGTTGTAGCTAACGTTTGGGGTAAAGGCGGTGAAGGTGCTGAAGATTTGGCAAGAGCAGTTGTTGAGGCAGTTGGAAACGCAAAAGGGAAATTTACGCCGATGTACAATTGGAACTCCAGCGTTGAAGATAAAATCGAAGCAGTTGCCACCAAAATTTACGGAGCTGATGGCGTCGATTATAGTGCAAAGGCAAAATTACATTTAAAAAAGATAGCACGGTTAGGCTTGGAAAAGTTACCGGTTTGTATCGCTAAAACGCAGAAATCTTTGTCTGATGATGAAAAATTAATTGGTCGCCCGACTGGATTTAATATCACTGTCCGGGAAATCGAAATTGCTGCCGGTGCTGGTTTTATAGTACCAATTACAGGTTCTATCATGAGAATGCCAGGCCTTCCATCAAAACCAGCTGCAGAAAACATTGACATTGATGAAGATGGAAATATCAGCGGGTTGTTTTAAATTCAAAGAGGCTTAGCGCCTCAAAATATTTAATATCTAGCTGTTTGCAACTTTCTGAAGGGTTCTACTTTCCAAAAAAGTAGGTCGCTGAAAGTTGAAAATTATTATTAGTGTTAATCTGCTGTTGGAGCCAAACATTGTCTTTTGTAATATCAACCAGGCCATGATTGTATTGAAGATCAATTCCAAAATTTTTCGTTGGGTAAAATCCAATGCCTATACTTGTAGCAAGGTTGATTTTGTTAAGGCTTTGGTATAATTTATTATCACTTAAATTTCTATCCTGGGTTGAATATGAAGGCAACGTGTTGGTATCAGGAACCGATGGGCTGTCAGCATTAGCCTTCACCAAATATCCAGGTTTGACTCCAAGTTGCACCTGAAATTTCTCCGAAATTTTATACGATAATTCTATAGGAATCTCCACATAATGCAGACTGGATATTGGAAGATTATCATGACCAGAGGATGATTCTATTGATCTGTAAGGTCCGTATATTTCATCTAACATTTCGAATGAACTTGAATCTACAGCGTTGGTTACAGCAAGGGAAGACTGTTCATTTGTACGGGAATACGAAGATTCTTTATATCCTGATAAAATCGAATATTGCAAACCAGTCCCGACAGCAAATCGACGATCAAGATTATACTTCACTTTTCCACCAAAAGATATCCCCGCGAATGTTTTAATATTATTGGAGAATGCTCCCAGGCTTATCCCAAACTTCCATTTTTTATCTTTTGAAATTGCTAACAGGTTTAATTTTTTATCATTTTCTGCATTTATTAATGGATCAGACTTCGTTGAAATAAAATCAAAAGTGGGAGTATTTTTTATTATTGGATTTATATTTCGGTTTTCAACTTGGCTTAATTGCCTTGTTTGATTTGTTTCTAAAACAATTGAATTTTGGTCCGTATTCTCAAACGCTATCGGATCAAATGAATCAACTCCTCCATTTTGCTTACTCGTATAAATATTTTTAGTTTGAACTTTTGAGTCGCCGTTATTCTTAATAATATTTTGGTCGCGTAATTCCTCCGAGGGAGTTGAAATCGAAGACGCAGTCTTGGCTTGATCAGGGCTTAATTGATTATCAAGAATATTGGTAGTTTCTGCCAAATCTTTTGTTGTATCATTAAGAACCGGAATTTCAATTTTCTGGTTTTGATTTATATAAACCATGGTGCCAATTCCCGAAGCAAATCCAATAAAAAGAATCATTAATAAAAGCAAATAACGCTTTTTACCGTTGCCCTTAGCAGGAATCTGAGGCATTTCCTCATCAAGGATTTTACTCATTTCAAGCCAGGAGTGATCCTTAAACTGTTGATCAATCCGGATACTATTTCTTTCTTTACCCTGCATATAATCTATATTCGTTTGTTTGTTGTATCAGTTGCTTCAGGCGTTTGCGAGCCGCTGATAAGTGCCACTTTGAAGTACCTTCACTGATGCTAACTCTTGCAGCAATTTCATTGTGAGTGAATCCTTCGATAGCAAATAATCTAAAAACTTCTTTTGTTGCCGGTGGGAGTTCGTCAATTAATTTGAGTAAATCTTCTACGTAAATTTTGCTTAACGCGTGTTCATTTATTGAGGTATCCCGATCTTCAAGTACAATGAATTGTAAGTATTTAGAGTGTTTTTTAAAATATTCTGAAAGACTGTGATAAACGAGTTTACGTATCCAGCCTTGCAGTGAACCCTTGAAAGAAAAAGTGTGCAACTTTTTAAATACGCGTAAAAATCCATTATTCACAATTTCCATCGCAATTTCCCGATCTTCAGTATACTTCATACACATTCGAATCATTGTATCAAAATGCTGACGATATAATAACTCCTGGCTGTAGCGGTCATTCCGGATACAACCTTCGACTAATTCCCGTTCACTGTATACTTTTTGTCGGGGTTTAAACATTTTTAAAGTTAAAACTGGGTTTCAGATTCTGAAGATCCGCAATCTAAATTAGAAATTGCTTTCCTGTTGATAACGAATTTTCTTAGTCAAATGCAATACTTTGTAATAAAAAAACACTTTTCATAGCTTAATATAAAGCTTCTTTTATTAGTTCATAAAAGCTTTCGATAGGATAGACTTCCAAAAGTCAAAAAAGGTTGGGTAGATTTCCCTTTTTTTAATTCTTTAATTTGATTTTTTTTACAATCCTAAAAAATTAAAGGAATTGTAGGCTTTTGATGGTGACCTTCATAAAAGATTGAAATAGAAATATGCAAAATATTAAACGGAGCCTTTCTTGTTTAAGAAAAGCTCCGTTATAAAGACAAAGTTATGAAATTTTAATCTAGAAGAATCATTCTTTTCGTTGCAGTTTCGGTTGCTGTACTTAGTTTGTAGTACAACATTCCGGCACCTTGCAAGTCACTTCTGTTGATTGATTCAACATTCATTCCCTGGTTGTATTCTCCATCAATTTCCTTCAATAGTTTTCCGCTGACATCGTAGATCGACAAAGTTACTTTGCCGCCTTGAGGTAAGTAGAAACTGATCGAAGTTTCATTGTTGAATGGATTTGGTTGATTCTGGAACAATTGCATACTTTCTTCTGCAATATCTCCTTCGTTTGAACCTCCCACACCGTTCATCGCTGGGAGAGCTGTGAAAGTTGCATCCATTGATGATTTGTTGCCACATCCATCTGTTGCTACAAATGTAACCGTCAGTGAAGTCGGGCCAGGATTGCCTCCGCAATTGATCGTTGGATTGTTCGGGAAGGTTGACCAGTTTACATTTGCCCAACAGTCTTCGACTTCTGCATATCCGTGAGCATCAACCCAGGCATCCAGTTTATCTTGTGTAATGTAATTACAAACAACCAACTCATCCTGAGGTGCTTCAACAAATAGTGGAGGCTCAGTATCAGCGATGATCACCATTCCTTCACAGGTTGAAGTTCTGCCACAAGCATCAGTTGCAAAGAATCTGACGATCCTCGTTCCGTTGTTGATACATAATCCCTGTGAGTTTGGATTGTAATTATTGGTTACATTCAATACATTTGAACAAGAACTCTCTGCTTGTATAGAAGCCAACCAAGCCTGGATAACTTGTTCCCATCCTTCATCTTCACAATTCAATTGTAAAGGAACGCTTGGGCAATTCAAGAATACAGGTGCAGTGTTAGCAATTGTAAATTTACGAGTATCACTTGCAGTACGGCCACAATCATCAGTAACCGTATAAGTATAAGTATAAGTTGCTCCCGGGCAGTTTGCAGAACCCGTCGTTGTAGGTCCAGTAACTGTTGTGATATAACCTAAAGTACAACCTGCAGTAACTGTAGCATAATCAGGATTCAGATTGAAGTTCCAATCACAAGAAACGGTCATATCCGGAGGAGAAATAATTGTTGGAGGAGCGTTATTTCCTATCGTAAATATACGATTTGCGATTACTTCTCTTCCGCAATTATCTCTTACACGATAAGCATAAGTGTACGTTGTTCCAGGGCATTCGTGTTCCCCTTCAAGAGCAGGGGGAAGGATTTTTAAATCATAATCTTCTCCACAGCTCGTAGTAACTGTTGCATCATCATTACTAATGACTATATCCTCATAACAATTTACTGTTTCACCAGGAATGACAGAAACAGTAGGAGCCGCATTGTCAATAGTAATTATTTGTGGGCAGCTTGCGGTATTACCACAATCGTCCACCACTTTATAAATATACGTATAAGTTGTTCCTGGACAATTCGCAGCGCCCTCAACATCTGGCTGGGTTGCATAAGCGACAAATCCTAGCCCGCAATCTGTAGTTACATCTAAGGCATTCGGATCAATCACAACATCTTCAATACAAGTCACTGTCATATCTCCCGGGCAAGTTATTGTTGGTGCATTGGGTGGAGCTACTACAAATGTTTGAACACACATTTCAGTAAAAAGACCCTGTGTAACGGTATAAGTTCTCACTACCGTCTTGCCAATACAATCATCTCCGGTATTTTCATCTGCAGAAGAAACTTCAATAGGCAATGATCCACATCCACCGGAAATGCTACCTCCTTGTGCAATGAATCCAGCCGCATTTGTTGCAGCAGCAGGAACTGGATTATTGCATGAAAGGTTCTGATCAGGTGGGCAAGTTATAATGATTTGAGGGTCAGAACAGGTCATTGACAATTCAAAAAGTCCTTCACTGCTTCCAAAGCCATGAACTAAAACAAAATATTCTGTGCCATCCATTGAAACGAAAGTTACGGTAGATCTTAAGGAAGACAATCCACAACCAGGATCATCATCATCTCCAGCTTCACAAATCAAATCATCACAAGATCCTGTATAAACTCTCAATTTTGTATCATAATTTGTGCCTGGATTACAAGTCGATAAAGTAACACATGAACCATCTCCGATAAATGAATACCACAATCCTCCTCCTGTACCATCACTGGTTCCACAGAAAGGAGCTACATCGTTGCTGGCATTAACCGTTGATCCACTGACAACTTGACCGCAATCAATTGGGAGAGCACCTAGGCACTCATTGTTATCAAATGTACAAGTCATTGCTAATTCAAAATCTCCTTCTTCATCACCAAATCCATGTACTAAAATATAATAAGTTGTTCCATTAACAGAAGCAAAGTTCACTGTAGAATTGAGAGTTGAAGAGGCACAGCCTAAATCGTCATCGTTTCCAGTGATACAGTTTAATGCACTACATGAACCATCATAGACTCTTAATTTGGTATTAAAATTTGTATTTGCACTACAAGTCGTTAATTCTACATTTGCGCCATTTCCTTCAAAAGTATACCAAACACCTCCGCCACTACCATCATCAGTCCCGCAAACAGGAGCTATATCTGGATTCATGTCAATCGTCGAACCCTGAATAATTTGTCCACACATAATTGGAAATGCATCGACACATTCATCATTTCCATTTCCACAAGGACTTAAGCATGTAGCATTCTCGACTGTAGAAAGCAAAACAGCAGTAGGTTGAGGCCCAAACCCTAGATTAAAATTAATCCCAACAGAAACCAAGTGACAATAACTCATTATTGTTCCTCCATTAGCAGGTATGCCCGGAATAGAACAATTGCCTTCTGTAAACCCTGCACATCCGTCAATAGCCGTATTATTTCCATTCCACACACAAGCATGTGTATGGCGTGAACCGATTAAATGTCCCATTTCATGGGTAAATACCATTACTGTCCAGGAATATGTAGGTACATCATTATAAGTGCTTTGAACTCCGCTGAAGCACATACTCTCATCAGGATCAGGATTGCATATGCCACTGAATCCAGCAGCAATACCACCTCCACCGCCATATCCGACTAAATGAGCTAAGTCACCATTGAACGTTCCTACATTTGCCTGAAATTGATTTAAAAAATTGCCTGAATTTGGACCGGTGTAAGGATCGTTAACATCCCAAACTAGCATCTCTGAGATAACTATAGTTAGACCGTCATTCGCATATATAATCGCACTTTGGTTGAAAAATCCCGTGACATATGTAGTAGCATTGGCAGTACCTCCTTTTCCAACCCAAATAGTATTATCCACTTCTATATAAATGCCAATACAATCTCCTACGTCTCTGCCTGCTGAATAATTTAATTGTTCATCGGTGTACCCTCGAAAATCATCATCTTCCGTTTCGCAAGAAAATTCGTTTTCAACGATTAAGTTTTTATCCAAATAGAGAATATGGTCTGTTTCATGACTTTCAATTTTCCCTAGCACATAATTTCCATCATTATTTGAAATCATTCCGATAATTTGGTCCTCGAAAATACTTATCGCTACAAGCGATTGAGCATCTCCTTTTATTACACCGTGGTAATGAAGGCCTGATTGTGGAGTAACAGGAACATTTCTCCTGCTCGCTTCATAAATGTTGAAATTAGGAGAAAAAATATCAGATTGATATAATTCTAGTTCAATCGTTTCACCATTTGAATAAAACGGTAATTCTAAATTTATTTGCTGGTGATTATCAAGAAGGATATCCATAGCTTTTTGCGCATCAAATTCGAGAATTATTCCTCCTCTTACCACATCAGAATAAGCATTGTTTGCTTTAATAATATCGCTAAAAAGTGATGTTTTTTCAAAGCTTAAATTTTGAGCTTTTTTAGCTTCCACATTATTAAATATCTTGTTTTCTTGCACCTGTTGTCCATAGGAAAAAAAAGAGGTGAATAAAAACAAAATAAATAATACTCTTTTAATGTTTTTCTGTCTTTTCATAATTTTTGTTTCATTTAAAATAATAGTTAAATCTTGTGTGATCTGAATACTTGGATATTTTTATGTTTTAGTAAGATTTTGTTAAAAAAAGAAAGTTCTTCTCCTGAGAAGGAGAAGAACTTTCTTTCATAATAATTAATCCAAAAGGATCATTCTTTGTGTTGCAGTTTCGGTCGCTGTACTTAGTTTATAGTACAACATTCCGGCACCTTGCAGGTCACTTCTGTTGATTGATTCAACATTCAATCCCTTGCTGTATTCGCCATTGATTTCCTTCAATAGTTTTCCGCTTACATCGTAGATCGACAAAGCTGCTTTGCCACCTTGTGGTAAGTAGAAACTGATCGAAGTTTCATCGCTGAATGGATTTGGCTGATTCTGGAACAATTGCATGCTTTCTTCTGCTATGTCCTCAGTCGATCCCCCAATTCCTCCCATTGCAGGAAGTGCTGTAAATGTTGCATCCATAGAAGCTTTGTTACCACATCCATCCGTTGCCACAAAGGTAACTGTGATTGATGTTGGGCCAGGATTACCTCCACAGTTGATCGTTGGATTGTTCGGGAAAGTTGACCAATTCACATTTGCCCAACAGTCCTCTACTTCTGCATATCCGTGTGCATCAACCCAGGCATCCAGTTTATCTTGTGTAATGTAATTACAAACAACCAACTCATCTTGAGGTGCTTCGACAAATAGCGGAGGCTCGGTATCAGCAACGATTACCATTCCTTCACAGGTAGAAGTTCTGCCACAAGCATCGGTAGCAAAGAATCTGACGATCCTCGTTCCGTTGTTGATACACAGTCCTTGTGAGTTTGGATTGTAATTATTGGTTACGTTGATAACATTTGAGCAAGAGCTCTCAGCTTGTACAGAAGCCAACCAAGCCTGGATAACCTGCTGCCAGCCTTCGTCTTCACAATTCAATTGTAAAGGAACGCTTGGGCAATTCAAAAATACAGGAGCAGTGTTAGCAATCGTAAATTTACGAGTATCACTTGCTGTACGTCCGCAATCATCAGTTACGGTGTAAGTATAAGTATAAGTTGCACCAGGACAGTTTGCAGAACCAGTAGTTGTCGGTCCGGTAACTGTTGTGATATAACCTAAAGTACAACCAGTGGTAACTGTTGCGTAATCAGGATTCAAATTGAAATTCCAATCACAGCCAACGGTCATATCCGGTGGCGAAACAATCGTTGGAGGAGCGTTATTTCCTATCGTAAATATACGGTTTGCGATTACTTCTCTACCACAATTATCTCTTACTCGGAAAGCATAAGTGTAAGTTGTACCAGGACATTCATGTTCTCCTTCAAGAGCAGGGGGAAGTATTTTTAATTCATAATCTTCTCCACAACTCGTAGTAACTGTTGCATCATCATTACTAACTATAATATCTTCATAGCAATTTACAGTCTCTCCAGGTATTACAGTTACCACAGGAGCAGCATTATCAATTGTAAATATTTGCTGGCACTCGGCAACACGTCCGCAATCGTCTATTGCTTTATAAGTATAAGTATAAGTAGTACCAGGGCAATTTGCAGCACCTTCAACATCAGGTTGTGTCGCATAAGATACATATCCCATATCACAGGCAGTAACCACTATGATCGCATTCGGGTCAATAACAGCATCTTCAATACAAGCAATAGTTTGGTCGACAGGGCAACTTGTAATTTCCGGAGCATTATTTTGAATTGTAATTACTTGCTCGCATGTTGTGGTTCTGCCACATGCATCTGAAACAGTATAAATGTACGTGTAAGTTGTGCCAGAACAATCATTTTGACCATTTATCACAGGGCTTGATACCTCAGTAGTAAAACCTAGTCCACAAGCTGTAACTGCGACAACTCCATTTAGATCCGGAACGACATCTGCTGAACAACTTGCTGTTCCATCAGCAGGGCAACTGGTGATTATCGGACCTTCATTTTCGATTGTAAATACTTGTACACAAGAGGCTGTTTCACCACAATCATCTATCACGGTATAAGTATACGAAATTGTAGAACCAGGACAATCCATCAAACCACTAAAAACGGGGCTGGACACCATAATAGATGAATTGAGCGCACAATCTGTATTTGCGATAACCAAATTTGGTTCTGGGATGGCCTCATCTGAACACGTTATTGTTTGATCGGGAGCACAAGATATAATAGTAGGAGGATTTGCAGAATTGGTGATTGTTTGCACACACTGGAATACATCTACATCCTGAACAACTGTGTATGATCTGGTCGTTGTAATACCAGAACAAATATCTCCAGAGACAACATCTTGAAAAGAAATAGTTGAAGGTCCACCACCTCCGCAAATTCCGCTAGGAAGGCTTCCTCCCTGAGCTAAAAATTCAGCTTCAGTTGTTGCACCGGCAGGAACAGGGTCATTACATCCAAGTCCCAAACTAGGAGGACAAGCAAATACTGATCCTCCGGGAACATCAAATGCTTCAGTTCCATCACTTCTGCTAAAGGGACTGCCTTGATCTGCACTCAAACCAAGTCCTCGTTTTGCAAAAGCAGTCCAAATCAAACATTGATTAGCTCCTCCATACAATGCTACATCTGCATCTAAAATGGCATCTCTCCCATCAACAAAGCCTGGGTTACAGGGTTGTAATTTCATACCTTCCGTAACCAACGCAATAGCCATATTATTTCCACCTGTTCCATTATAAAAATCAGTGTCAAATCCATATTGATCAATCAATGCCCAGGTAACTTCCCAAAGCATCGCAGACCAAACCGAACCAACCCCATGTGGAACTGCTGCTGTTTTGATTCGATCGTAAGTATGACTATTCACACCCATGTCAGTAGTGTAAGGGAATTCACGAATACCAGGTCCATTAGCACCCTGACCAAACAACCAGGTTCCAACACCTCGTGTATCAGTACTCAAATCATCATCTTGCATGGTCATCACTAATCCATACCAGTCACTCCAACCTTCTCCCATTTGTTCTTGATTGTTTAGACAACTGGAATTGTTTCCTCCTCCTGTAAGCCTGTTGGATATTCCATGCGCATATTCATGAACAATAACCATATTGTCAAGATCGCCATCACGATTACTACAAACATACATTTGCATTCTGGGTAGTGAACCATCCGGAGGAGTAAACATATTCGCATTACAACTACCTGATCCATCTTGGGCTTCAGCTCTTACCCAATCGCCTCCCAATCCTCCGTTTCCATAATTGTTAGACTGGAAATTTCCGCTCGATTCATCAAAGCCATATAAATAGGTTAAATCATGAATGATATTATTCCAATAAAATAAATTGGTAATAGCCGCTTCTTCGGAAGGATCACCTGGAGAATAATTTAAGTTTATAGGAAAGTCAAAAACTAAACTCCCCCCCCCATCTGGGCTGAAACCGGAATTGTCTCCATCATCGTATGCATGCGCATTATTTCCACGAGTGATCGTATATTCAGGACCTGCTACTCCATCTGTATCATGCCATCCAAAAGGAGAAGCGATGGCATTATCAGGATCATTAACCAAACTTCTTGGGCCATGGTTTGGCGTTTCAATTGGCATTGGATATACATTATATCCACCAACCATCGAATTGAAACTCGCTGCATTGTTGTTTGATTCATTGTGGGAATGATCATCAGTACATTTTTCATTTTTAGCATGATCATGATTATTATCATATCCACAGCTAACCATCCAACTGACCTTGTCAATAATATTTCCTGTGGATGCATCTACCTTAAAGCTCCACCAGTTTTGCTGGCCAACTTCTTCTATAGATAGATCCCAAGCAAGAACGATTTGACCGAATTGATTCATTTGATAAATCAATTTAACAGGAATTTCAGACAAAGAAACTCCTCCATCGCTCAATAACACTTCGCGGTCGATTCCACCGATATTATCAACCACAGATATTTTCTCGGTAATATTGTAACCTAGTTGTTGGGAAACGGCCTCTACTGCTTCGATCGCAGTTAACATAGGAATTGATGGGCCTGATACTTTGTTTTCAAGATCTTTTACAAACTGGTGATCTTTCGAAAGAATATCACCATCAGGCATTATATGAATGCTCGCGTTTGCTTTATTCACCTCAATTCCTTTGTACAATTGCCGAAAATAGATATGTTCGACTTTACTTAATCTACTGATATGCTGATCTTTAATTGTCCAGTCAGAAATATCCTGCGGAGTTAACTCCTGCTTTTCAATCAATTGCTGCAAATACGTACTAATTGCAGCGTTTTTATTTTGTGCATTTGCACTGATTGAAGTAAAGAATAGTAAGAGCAGAACAAAAGCCCTGGCTCCTTTATTATTAGCTTTGAGTTTGAAAGTTGTTAGATTCATTTTGATAGTTTAAGTTTAGAATAATAAAAATATGATAGTCAGTTTCACCCTTATATCAAACTGATTTTAAAGACCGAAAAAAATATTGTTACAATTGAAAGAAAGCAACAACATCACGATCAAAAGCATTTGATTATGGTAGTAAAACCAATGTTAGCTAAAGACAATAATTAAATACCAGAAAGTCATTTTGTGATTCATTCATTGAAAGTTATAGTCACATTGAAGCACACGAATATTATAAACTTCTTTATAATTTCAATCTAATATTTCATTAAAAGAAAAAGTCTTTATGCTAAAAATCTTCGATAGCAGTTTTTGGAAAACGAATATGGCGTGAAACGTAAAATGAAAATAATACTATTATAAAAACTTACCAAACAAATATTAAAAAATATCGTGCATTGGTCAAAATGCAACTTTGAGGAATTGTTGCAATAATTAACCGTAGCTAAAATAAAAATGTTTTTTAAATTGATGAATCCTTTTTTCTATTTTTAGAAAATGATTTACCCCGGGCAAGCCCCGAGGATTTTTTATATTTTATCGTTTTTTTAATTCAAAAATATCAACTCGCCGATCCTTAAGATTCCTTACACTTCCAAATTGATTAAGTTCCCTAAGCAAATCAATATCTACATCTGCAATCAGGATCATTTCTGTATTTGGAGTAGCTTCTGCTTTTATACCGTTTGCAGGAAAAGAAAAATCACAGGGCGTAAAGACCATAGATTGCGCATATTGAATATCCATATTATGAACCTTTGGCAAGTTTCCAACACTTCCGGCGATAGCCACATAACATTCGTTTTCGATAGCTCTTGCTTGTGCACAATTCCGGACTCTTGAATATCCGTTTTGTGTATCAGTTAAAAATGGAACAAATAATATATCCATTCCTTCTTCAGCTAATAGCCTGCTCAATTCCGGAAACTCAACATCATAACAGATCAAGACACCTATTTTCCCACAATCTGTGTCAAAAACTTTGAGTTCAGAACCTCCCTGCAATCCCCATACTTTAGATTCATCAGGAGTAACATGAAGTTTTTCAAACCTATCAATTGTTCCGTCTCTTTTACAAATATATCCGACATTATAAAGTAGATCGTCTTTTATTTCCGGCAGACTTCCCGTTATAATATTTATGTTGTATGAAATTGCCAGTTGCGAAAATTTATCAATGATTGAAGAAGTGTGCTTCGCAAGTTCTCTTATCGCCTCAGGTTCTGTCAAATGGTTGTTTTCTGCCATAAGCGGCGCATTAAAAAATTCCGGAAACAAAGCAAAATCAGATCTGTATCCAGAAACGGCATCAACGAAATATTCAGCCTGCTGCATTAATTCATCCAAATGTTTATATGGACGCATTTGCCATTGAATCAACCCAAGCCGTACTACCTTCTTTGTGATTCTTGCTTTTTTAGTTGGCTTTTGATAGTATATATTATCCCATTCCAATAAAACGGCGAATTCATTAGAAGCTTTATCTCCCTCGAGGTAGCCTTTAAGGATTTTCGCAGGATGAAAGTCATTCGAAATTTGAAAATTTAACACAGGGTCATGAATTTCTTTCATTCTGACTTTTTCAATATACTCTTTTGGAGAAAGTTCATCTGAGTATTTGTGATAGTTGGGGATTCGCCCGCCAAAAGCTACACCTCTAAGATTCAACCGTTCACATAATTCTTTTCGATAGTCGTAAAGCCTTCGACCGAGACGCAATCCGCGAAATTCAGTTTTTATAAAAACATCTATTCCATAAAGCACATCACCATCGGATGTGTGCGTATTGAACGTATAATCGCCGGTTATTTCTTTATAATTGTGGTGGTCATCAAATTCATCGTAATCTACAATAATGGATAAGGCACATCCGGCAATTTGGTTATTAACCTTTATAACTACCTGACCCTCAGGGAATCGACTAATCAATGACTTTATTTGGTGCTCTTTCCAATAGGAGTCTGGCATGTTAATATAAGCATCAATCATAGCTTCCTTTAGTTCCTGATAATCATCAAGACTTAAAAATGTCAATTCAATATTTTCTATATCTTGCATCATTTTCATTTCTATTTTTATTTTTTAAAAAGGGAGTTTATATTATTACCCTCAAATCAAAACAATGGTAAAAATTGAACAAATAGTTATATAATAATTCCGCAAAAGTAATCACTATTCTATAAATCCAAAGAATAATTTACGAAAATGCAAAATCTGTTTTCTGATAACTGGTTAATTGGGGAGGAGGAAATAAATTTTGCGGGTTTGTACGTAAAAATAATGAGGTTGATGCTTTATAAATAAGGTATTATTGCAGTATAATTTGAAATCTGAAACTAATATTTAAAACGGTAAACCGGAATTTTATCTGTAAACCACTATCCTGCCGATGGTCTTTTCCGCTTCTTTGGTTAAAATAAGTTGATAGACTCCATTACTAATCGTTTGCAGATCTAAATTAATTAAGGGAAATTGCTCCTCTAGCATTAGTATCTTTTTGCCATTTGTATCAAAAAGTTCAACGATTACATTTCCTTGAAACCAATTGCCCAGATCAATGATCAGAAATTCTGAAGCCGGGTTAGGATAAATTTGGATATCATTTTCGGCTAGATCTGCAACATCGGTAATAATGTTTACAAGTATTTCAACGCTAATTTTACAGCCGATAGCATTCGTTTCTGTTACCGTTAAAGTACCAGATCCTTCCATATTCCAAATCACTTCAATCGCTGCAGTGCCCTGGCCGGCTAATATTTCACCTCCGGTAATTTCCCAAAAATAACTACTGCCCAAGGTTTCAGGGTAAGTATAAACCAATGGTGTCAAAGCCTCTGAAATCAACTCACCAGTTATTGCATAAGTTTCCAAATAAACACAAGAACCATCATCATCAGTAGCTTCCGAATCGTAATTACACGCTTCAGAATCCATGCACCCGGATATTTCCAATTCATCACAGATTCCATCCATATCAACATCATTTAAGCAATTTCCGGCACAATCATAATATAGCTCAGGAAAAATACAAGAGCCATCATTATCCGTTGCTAATGGATCAAAATTACATGCTTCTGATTCTGTACAACCCGTTATTTCCAACTCATCACAAACTCCGTCCAAATCAGCATCGTTCAGACAATTGCCGGAGCAATCATAATAGAGCTCTGCATAAGTACAAGAGCCATCGTTATCTGTTGCTTCAGCATCGTAATTACAAGCCTGAGCATCCATGCATCCCAAAATCTCTAATTCATCGCAAACTCCATCTGAATCTGTATCGTTTATGCAATTTCCAGCACAATCATAAAAGGGTTCTGCATAAACACAGGAGCCGTCATTAATTGTTGCGGCAGGATCATAATTACAAGCTTGCGGATCGGTACAACCCGCACCCGGAACATTTTCGATGATCGTGATTCGTTGATTGGCATTTATATCAGTGAGGGTGCTTTCCAGGCCATTGGGCCATTTTATGTTGATTTCATCAATAAGCGTATTTTCAGCCAGTCCAAAAAATTGTGAATAAGCATTTTGTGAACTGAATCCTTCGCCACAGCCGACTCTCCGAATCTGGTGAATACCTCCGGCAAAGACATCGATTACTGCTCCTACAGCCATAGAATTTGATACCGTTCCCTGAAGATCGATGATGATGTAATTGTTTTCTGTAAAATTATTTTGCCAAAAAGCAGGCAGGCTTGGCCAGGAATTATTTTCTGCAAAATCAACTCGTCCATCTCCATTGTAATCTCCTGCGGCACTGCCTACGCTATAATTAGCATCATTTTCAAAACCCCAACTATCCGTAACCTCTATAAAAGGTAAGCCGTCATTTGGATTTTCAAACATAAAACTTTGATTAGTGGAAGAAATATGAAGATCAAGATCCATATCGTTATCTGCGTCGAGAAACACTGCTCCCCAGCAAAATTCATTGATTATCACTCCTAATATTCCAGCTTTTTCTATAAAAGTCTCATCACCTTGATTTTCAAGAAAAGAATTTCCCTCCGAAGTATTAGTCAAATATATATCCATCCAACCATCTCCATTATAATCGCCAATGGTTGTTGTCATGGTATTATTCTGAATATTTGAATTACTGGACACAGAAATATTATCAAATGTTCCATCGCCATTGTTTTTTAGCATAAGGTTACCTGCCTGGTAATCCTGTCCAACATAAATATCCTCCCAACCATCGTTATTCATATCAAAAGTAGCCATGGCTAATACGCTATTTCCCAAATTGCTCAAACCTGCCAATGCCGTTACATCCTGAAACTGGTCATTTCCTAAATTGCGATAAAGTGTAATATTTCCAACTAAATGGCTAATTCGATGAGAAATACAAAGATCAAGCAAACCGTCTTCATCATAATCCAACCAGCTACCACAAAAAGATTGTTTGAGAGGGTCATTAAACCCACAGGTTGGGGTAATGTCTTCGAAATTAAGATCGCCCGTGTTTTTATAAAGCCTGTTTAAAGAGCTGGAAGTAGTGTATAAATCGAGATCTCCGTCATTGTCATAATCCACCCAAATAACCTGTTTTACTTCAGAAGTATTAAGAACCAGTGTGGGAGACTCCGCAAATCCGCTACCGGTATTTTGATAAAAATGGATTAAAGTATTTCCCCCGGATGGAAAAGTAAGGTCATCCAGACCATCCTGATTGAAATCTACAAAGCTAACTCCACCGCCGTATTCCCCGTTTTGGTATCCGTTTGGAAGATTTAAAGTAGAACTGATATTGGTAAATCCTTGAGGAAAAACAGGATTGATGAACGCAAAAAGCAGGATAATCAGAGGTAAAATTTTCATAGCAGGTAATTAAGGATTTATTATTAATCACAAGTTCTTCCAAGATAATAATTTTAAACCTAATATCATTTATCAGCGGAAGACCAACAGGGCAATCGCATTTAGATTTTGAGTAACTCTTCTCTAAATCGAGTTTCCCAGGCTGCTTTGAGTCTTTTCGTTTTTATACTGCCCTTGGATTTATTGAGTTTAATAAAGTTGATTACTGTTTTAGTGATAAATGAAAAGTTGTAAGGAGAAGCTCCTTTTCTTTTCATTTCGTTATCTTCATTAAACCTTACATCTAAGATCCAATGCAATGAATTTTCTATTCTCCAGTGTTTTCTTACTATTGTGTTGATGCGTTGAGCACTTTCGATACTGCAAATGTAGTAGCGGGTTTCATTAGTTGTTAATCCGGTCTTTTTGTCCATTCGCTGTGCTTGTATCATAGCTACACTTTTAATTCCTTTCCATTGTTTGGCTTGGTCTATAAAGCGAAGGTCACTTATCACTTTACACACTCTACTTTCCACTCGCCCATGGCCTGCATCTAAGTGTTTGTCAATACTTTGTGGACTCATGAATTTGAACGCATGCTTAACCTCTTCGTAAAGTTCCTGTTGATTACTTTTCAGCGAGATGACATAATCAGCATCCTTTGAAATTATTTTTTCCACAATCTCACGCTGACATCCCATTGCATCTATGGTCACTACACAGTCTTTTAAAACTAACATATCCAGCAAAACTGGAATAGCTGTGATTTCATTAGACTTTTCCGCTGTAGCAACCTGTCCCATACATATACCTGCTTCACTGGCAAAGGCCGAAACTAAGTGAATCGCAGTTTTTCCAGCGTCTGAATCGCCTGAATTGCATACTCGTTTTCCATCAATACTTACAATACCATCTTTGTCCAAAAACTTTAGCTGCTCTACCCAGTTGACAAAACAGGTTTCAAAATCCGAGGTGTTGAGCAGGCTAAATACCCGGCCTAATGTATCATGAGAAGCTACTCCTTCTTTGTAAGGAAGATATTTTCTCAACCACCCTAGTTGGCTCTTACCAAATTCACTAATGTTATGCCAATCTTCACAACCACATAAAACACCACATATGGTCAAGAAAACCAATTCATTAAGCGGATAAACATAGTTGCCTGATTGGCGTCTGGGATCTTGCAGTCCGGAAAATATTTCAAGTACTTTTACTGACATGGCTTTTCATGCCAAGTTATTTATTCTATTTTAAATGCGATTGCCCTGGGAAGACCAAAAAGTCACCTGGCATACAATTAAAAATTAAATGATTATTTCAAGGGTTCAGGGGCATTTTTGAAGTGATCGTATTTTCCTAATAATCGCCCGATTTGATACGTAATTGGGAGAATAATCTTTTTAACGAAAGCTGGGATTTCAGGAACATCATATTCTGAGGCATATCTGGTCATCAAATACGCGGCGTCAAATTGTTCGGGTTCACGGTTTCCTGATTTATTCTGCGCAGCATAAATAGCGGAAAGATAAAAAACGACAGAGTTTGCCGGTTGTATCCAGCCTTTACAGTTTAAAATATCATCACCAGCGTTCCAGAATCTGTGTGGAGTGCCTCTCGTAAAAGTGATAGTCTCCCCTATTGTTGCATATTTTTCCTCTCCACCCAAAACCTGATAACCTATTTTTCCAGAAATAACGGTTAATGATTCATCTTGCTTAAAATGAGTATGCATGATTGGGCCATGACCTGGAGTTACAAAATTCTCAACAATTACTTTATCTCCTTTTTCAGGATCTTTTTCAACGGATTGAAAGACGATTTTCTCGCCTATGCAATTTTCAATGGTATGAGGGTATATTATTTCCATGACATTTGATTTTCAATAAAAATACAATCATAAATCGAAAAATAAAAAGTGCAGAATATTGAAGTTTGTTTTTTAAAACAAAAAAAGCTATCCATTGTGGATAGCTTTTTAAATGTATGCGGAGGAGGAGGGATTCGAACCCCCGGTACCCGTTAAGGTACGTCGGTTTTCAAGACCGGTGCATTAAACCAGCTCTGCCACTCCTCCGGTTTTGTTTTAGCTTTTTTTGAAATTCTTTCATTTCAGATATTATAAAGGCTAAAAGCGGTGCAAATGTACATTACCTTTTTCAAAAATGAAACCATTTTAAGAAAAAATATATTCAAATAAAAAAAGAATAAGCATCATCAGCCTTGATGATGCTTATTCGAAATAAAGAGAGCTAAAAATTTATTGTACCACTACTCTTTTGGCACCACCGGTTTCCGTTTTAAAAATGTAGATCCCTGTGCTGAGTGTTGATAAATCAATTTCATTGGTACCTTCCGACAATCTAGTTTGTTTAACTAACCGGCCCAATTGATTGTATATCTTCAGGTTACCTTCCTGAGAAGTGGAAACAGTAACCTGATCCTGAGCAGGATTTGGATAAACTGAGAATTCACCAGCTTCTAAATTGATTGTTTCTGTATCGCTGTATCTAAACATTCCATCGAAAGATACTTGCTTAATCCGGTAATAATTGTCTCCGGATTCCGGGTTTTCATGAATGAAGTCGTATTGCCCTTTACTATCAAAATACATGTGGCCTATTGTAGTAAAATTGTATCCATCTTTGCTGTACTCAATCTCATATTCTTCATCTCCGTTGGGTGTGTCATCTGACCAGGTAATGACCGATTGGTTGCTTTGTACTATTACACCGATTGGAATAGTCACCATAAGTGGACCTAAGGCACAAGAGTCTTTTATTTGATTCTTACTTTTACAGCCTGTAGCATTTCCTGAAATTTTGGTAGTAATATTTTCTAAACCTAAAAATACACATATTGAATTAACATGGCATTCGTATAATTTTTTATTACGTGTTATAGTTAAATCTTTTTCTGATCCTTTAGATTTTATTCCCGTTATATTATTAATTCCTTCTAAGCTCTCTAATAAAATGTTATTGTCTATTTTGAGGTAACCTTCAATTGATTCGAATTTTTCTTTAAAAGCTGTTAAATCTACGAGCTGATGGTTTCTCTTTAAATAAAAATATCCACCAATGGATTCTAAAGTTTCTAGCCCCATAAAGTTTTCTAATGCATCATTATTTACAATGTGAAAATAGCCACCAATATTTGTAAGTGCTCCTAATCCTGAAAAGTTTTCTAAGACAGCATTCTTTTCTATATGAAAATAACCACCAATATTTGTAAGTGCTCCTAATCCTGAAAAGTTTTCTAAGATAAAATTGCTTTCTATATGAAAATTTCCGCCAATAGAGTTTAGGATGGAGAACCCAGTAAAACTGGTCAATGAATGGTTACTTTTTACATAAAAATCTCCACCAACAGATTCTAGTTCTCCTAATTCTGGCTCTATGAAGTTTGCTAATGCATCATTCTTTTCTATATGAAAGTTGCCACCAATAGAACTTAAATTTTCTAAACCATTGATGTTGATAAGCGAAGGGTTATCGAATATAGTAAAATTGCCTTTTATGTCTTCAATTTGGTTCAGCCCTTGAAGATTGTTTATATCATCTCCTGAAATCGTTACATCTCCTTCTATACTCGTACAATAATTAGCCGCAAAGTCATCTATCTGCTGCTGAGTAGTAAATGTAACTCCTTCATGAAAGCAGTATTCATCAACGCAAGCAGTCTCTACTTCTAATACACTATTACATCCTTGTGCATTTCCTGAAATGTATGTCGGAGAGCCTCCAGGTACCAAAAAATCACAAATTGATGGCACATCACATAGATAAAGCTTATCGTTATTTATTATTTCTAATTCTGTAATGGTATTAGGTATTATTCCATGGATTCCAAATAAACTTTTCAAGTCAGCATTATTAGTAATTTTAAGTGCCCCTCCAATACTGCTAAGTCCTATTAAGCCATATAAATTTTTTAAAGTAGGATTGTCATTTACTGTTAAATAATCACCTATGGTCTCAAGTTTTTCTAAGCCATAAAGATATTCTAAAGTATCGTTCGATCCTATTTGGAAATGTCCACCAACGGAGCTTAGTTTATTAAGGGCTAAAACATTTCTCAGATCCGGGTTATTCGTTAATTCAAAATATGTGTCGATTGTTTTAAGATTATCTAAACCACTTAAATTGTCTAAGGCATCATTATTCTTAATTTGAACAAAGCCACTTATTGAATTTAATTGCTCAAGACCACTTAAATTCAATAAGCCATCATTATCTTCGATATTCAGAAACGTTCCAATTGTTTCAAGCTTATCTAAACCACTTAAATTTTCTAAGGCATCATTATTCTTAATAGTCAAATCTACAACAATTGTTTTAAGATTAACTAGACCACTTAAATTTTCTAAGGCATTATTATTCTTGATATTCAGAGATCCATTAATAGTTTGAATCTTGCTCAAGCCATCAAGATTAGTAATTGGGTCAACTCCAGAATCGACAATTTCAACAGTGTTTAAGATCACTGTGCAATCAGTATCCAAGAAACTATCAATCTGAGTTTGGGTTTCAAATACAATTCCTATTTGATGGCATGGTTGTGCATTTAGGTTACCAAAAGCTGTTAAAACTAAAATTAAGATAAATAAAATTCGAGTTTTCATAACTTGATTTTTTTATTGTTATTGAATTAAATTATTTGATACAAATTAACAGGCTTTTCAAGCTTGATTTGAAGCAAATATCAATTGTCACACATATTTTTTTATTGTATTTGACTTGAAAAATGGACTTAATTTCAATTCTGTTAGAATAATTATCGAGAAGCGTTTATTTGTTCTCAAAAATAAAAATCCATTTATAAATTCATAGCTGAATCGAAGGCCGGTATAAATAGAGAGTTTATACAAACAGGCATTTTAAAAATAAAGATGCCTGTTTGTATTTTAAATAGAATTTGCCAATCTAGCGCAAAATCCTATTAGATAGATGGAGTTGATACAGTACCATGAATCGCTGTAGAATATCCAGTCGGTATGTACAATTATTTACTTGCCAGGAAAATCGAATTATCAAGAAAAATGATGTTGATCAAGCCATAGGCTTTGGGGAGCAGTTGGGCGGCTTGTGCTGTCTGGCCACTTTTTTTATTTTAGTAAAATTCAAAATATCTTTTTTGATTTCAACCTTATCGAATTTCCAATCACAACAACATCAGAAAATGCCATGAACAACGCTCCCCACATTGGATTCAAAAACCCCATCGCAGCGATTGGTATTGCGACAAGATTGTAAGCAAAAGCCCAAAACAGGTTTTGTTTAATGGTCAGCAAAGTATGCTTGCTAATTGCAAAGGCTTTCGCCAGATTTTCTAACTTTCCTTTCAGCAAAACAATCTGCGCTGACTGGATGGCAATTTGTGAAGCATCACTGAGGGAAACACCGATCGTAGCTTTTGCCAAAGCAGGTGCATCGTTTATCCCATCGCCAACCATAGCCGTTGGCGCTTTTTTGGAAAGCGATTCGATTAAGCTTAGTTTTTGTTGCGGAAGCTGTTCGCCGTAATATTGAACTATTCCTAATAGTTTAGCTGTAGTGCTTACTTTTTCATTTTTATCACCACTTAGCATTATTGATTCGATGCCTTGCGATTTCATATATTTAATCGTTTCAGCAGTCGATTCTTTGATTTCATCTCCAATGTCGATTGTCGCCAGAATAGTATCGTTTTCAAGGAAATAGATGTCGTGGCTGTCATCTTTAGTCAAATGCGAAGCGAGACTAAAAGAACCGATTTGAAATTTATTTCCATGCTCGTCTTCTGCAATGATTCCAGAGCCTTTTTGTTCTTCAATTTTTACAAATTTTGGAAGAGAATTACTCCTTTCAAAATTTTCTAACTCAGCAACAATAGATTTTGCAATTGGGTGCGATGAATTTTGTTCTAAACTGTAAATCAATGAATTAACCCTGGTTTTATCTGATTCCAGATAGTTGATTGTTTTTATTTTAAAAGCACCTGTAGTCAAAGTTCCTGTCTTATCAAAGACGATGTTTTTTACTCCCGCAAAGAGCTCTAAAGTCTGTCCTCCTTTTATTAAAATACCATTTTTAGCCACCCGCCCCACTCCTACCATTACGGCCGTTGGCGTCGCCAAACCCATGGCGCAAGGGCAACTAATGACCAATACCGCAATACTGTTCATGAGCGCTTGTTGGAAAGAAATATCGAACACAAAAAACGAAATCGTTAAGGTAAGCACTGAAATTAGTAAAACAATCGGGACAAATACAGCACTGATTTTATCGGCCAACCTCTGGATAGAAGGTTTATCTTGTTGTGCTGTTTTTACTAATTCGATCAATTTATTTAAAACCGTTTCAGAACCAATCGCGCTTACTTTCATTTGTATATTTCCACTTAAAAGCGTTGAAGCGCCAACAACAATATCTCCTTTCTTTTTTTCTACAGGAATGCTCTCTCCGGTAAGCATTGATTCATCAACAGTAGCATGTCCTTCAATGATTTTACCATCCAAAGGAATGCTGTCGCCTTCGTTGATTTGAAGAATATCATCCACTTTTATTTCCTCAATGTCCAAAGATATGTGAGTGCCTGAAGGCATGACTTTTTTTGCTTTTGATACTTTTAATTTGCTTAATTCATCAATTGAAGTCGTGGTTTGTTCTACCGCTCGCTTTTCTAATAAATTCCCCAACAAAACTAGGGTGATGATCATTGCTGCTGTTTCATAGAAAATATAATCATGGTGATGTTGAAGGGTACCAATCAGGCTATAAATAAATGCTGCGGTACTTCCTACAAAAATTAACACGTCCATATTTGGAACACCTCCTTTTACAGAGTGCCAGGCACTTTTTCCAAAATGCATCAGCCCAATCAAAAAAACAGGTAAACAAAGGGCAAATTGTACCCAGGGATTATTCAAAAAAGCAAAAATCTCAATATTGGCCATCATTAAAAAATGTTGTAAAAACAATGGCAAAGTAAAAATTGCACTAACCAATAATTTGCGTTCTAAAGTCCACCAATCCTTTGGTTTATTATCTTCAACAACTTCAAAGCCCAGTTTCTTAATTCCGACTTTAATTTCATCAATTGAAATATCAGCATCATGTTGAACAAAGCGAACTTCTTTAGTTGAAAAATTTACATAAACATTTTCCAATCCTTTTTTACTCAAAAACCTATTGAGGCTTGAAGCGCAGTTGCTACAAGTCATCCCATCCACTTTTAATTCTACTACTTTATCACTCATTAAATTTTGTATTTTGATAAAAGTAAAAATCTTTCTGCTCGCTTTTCGCAAAGTTCATTAATATTAAACAGCAATTCCCTGTTTTTGATGCGAAACCAGTACAATTATTCATTTGTAAATTATTCTGGTACTTATATTTTAAACCATCATTGATAATAGTTTCATTATGATATTTAGAATTGTTAAATTTGCGATTATTAGCCAAAAATCTGATGCAAATATTCCTTTAAACCTAAATAATATCAACTTATGAGAAATTTAATATTTCTTTTTGTTTTAAGTACCATCTTTTTTTCCTGTCAAAACGATACGACTTCTGAAAATAATGAAGCGGAGGAAATGGAAGAAAACCAGTCTGATACTGATAATCCAAATGCAAAATATAAGCTAACTCCATTCAGCACATCTCCAGAATACGTTGATGCCAATATTGGCCTGATGACTTATATAAATGGCAAATTCAATTTTAATGTGACTGGTGATTCTTATAAATTAGGGGAACAAACTTCTGATGCAGAGCAAAAGATGTGCGCCAATTCTGCGAAAGGACAGCATATCCATTTGATTATCGATAATGGTCCATACAATGCTCGCTATACTTCCTCTTTCGATGATGTGCCCGTAGAAAATGGAAATCACCATGTATTGGCCTTTTTGTCACGATCTTATCATGAGAGTATCAAAACAAAAACAGCTTATACAGCTCAATATGTAACGGTTACAGACGGCACTGCAACTGAATTTGAATCAATCAATGATCCGATGTTGTTTTACAGCCGGCCAAAAGGGACTTATGTTGGCGAAAAAGAAACTAAAAAAGTAATGCTCGATTTTTATGTAATCAATTTGGAACTTGGAGACAATTACAAAGTACTGGCGGACATAAATGGTGAAATTCACACCATCAGCACTTGGCAACCTTATTATATTGAAGGGCTTCCATTAGGAAAAAACACAATAAAATTAACCTTGGTTGATCAACGTGGAAACCCTGTGGATACTCCGCTCAATCCTGTTGAAAGAGAATTCGATTTGAAAGGGGACGCGCTGGAAAATTAGAAAAACAAAATAAAAGTTCTAAAGTCATTATTTTTCAAGAAGAATTTGATCCGTTTAAGGAACTTATTTTATATTTGCATCGCTTTTATAAAAAGGCAGTTTAAATGTAAATTTGCCTTTATAAAATTTCATGGTGGTTGTAGCTCAGTTGGTTAGAGCACTAGATTGTGGTTCTAGGGGTCGCGGGTTCAAATCCCGTCTTCCACCCTACTGACGCTCCCTGCGGTCGGTCAGCATGGCTGGCCGCAGTGGTTTAGCGGAAGTAGTTCTGACATACGAGAAAAGTGAGAATCGTCAGAACTTTTCATTTCATAATCATGTCTTACCACGTATATATTCTTTATTCTAGTAAACTGAATCGATTCTACGTCGGTCAAACCATCCATTTGCACAAAAGATTAACTGAACATAATAAAGGTGAATCTTCATACACTTCTACTGGTATTCCCTGGTCACTACAATGGTCTACTGCAAAATCTACTAGAAAAGATGCAGAAGAATTAGAACAAAAACTCAAGAATCTTTCTAGGGAAAGAAAGATCAGTTTTATGAATAAATACAATGAAGGAATTGATGATCAGATTCTTCTCAAAAAAATAACGAAGCTGGTTAGGCGAATATAAAACCGAGCGAAGTGAGGGCTGTTTAAGCTTTGACGCTTCTCATAAGTTATAAGATTCAAAATAGTAACTCCCCCCTTCTAAACAACAATATCTTGTCCCTTTTCTTTTTTATGCCTAAAGTTTCAATAAACCCCAAGCTTAAATTTGCCCTTCGTTAATATCTAAACCAATTGGTCTAGTTGCCCTTCGTCTTTTTTTTATCACCTATCCAATCTAGCAAATCAAAATCTGCAATCGACGGTAAGATTAAATCAGGGCTGTAAGCAAAATTGCTAATGTCCTCTTTTTTGGTAATACCTGATAGCGTTAAAATGGTATTATACCCCACCTGTATTCCACCTAAAATATCTGTTGTCATAGTATCGCCGATCATTGTTGTATCGGCAGTAGAAAGCCCTAATTTTTTACGCGCTACCCGCATCATGACCGGGCTGGGTTTCCCAACAGAAAAGGCTTTGATACCTGTTGCCTCTTCGATCATAGCAATTACTGCCTTTATTCCCAGATTTGACCACCCTTTAATTTTTGGAGAAGGATCTAAATTCGTAGCGACTAATTTGGCGCCTTCAAGGATCATATCAACAGCATGACTTACCATTTCCAGTGTGAAATTCCGCCCTTCTCCAACTACCACAAAATCAGGGTCCTCAGCAACCAAGGAATATCCGTGTTCATGAAGACTGGAAATCAAACCACCTTCGCCAAGTACATAAGCTGTTCCATTGGGCTTTTGCCTCGAAAGAAACCATCCAGTTGCCATGGCACTAGTAAAGACATGATCTTCTCCAACCCTGATCCCTAAACCCTCTAACTTATTGACAACATCACGTGAAGTTCTTTGGCTGTTATTGGTTAAAAAGAGAAAAGGAATTTCAAGCTCTTGAAGTTGAGCAACAAATTTGTCAGCTCCTGGAATCAAATCTTTTCCACTATAAATAACTCCGTCCATATCTATTAAAAAACCTTTTGCCATTTGCGTATTTTTTTTACAATTTAAATTGATCCTTTTGATTCCAAACCAACTCTAAACTTAATAATAAAAATTTTTAAACAACAATAAATTCATCATCATATTAAAAAATCAATATATGCCATGAATGTATTTTACACAACAGCATACTTCCTTTTTCCATAGGTCTGATATCAGCTGAAAATGAAAAAACAAATATTGGTCAATCTTACTTCCGGTTCATCAATAAGGTTTAAAAAATTAAGAGCAATATTACGGTTTGTAAAAACTAATTTCCTTCCTCTACTCTCAATGAAAAGAGAATTAATATTTTTGTTTGACTTATAACCAGCTGGTTTATAGTTATTTAAAAATAATGGCTTGATAGTTGCAAATTACGAGATAAGTCTACCTACGGACTTATATATTATTCCCCACTTTCTTGGAATCAATTGGTATACATTTTAATAAAACAGGATTGACTAATCATTCATTGGTCATCCTATGGAACATATTGAAAAAGTATAAACCAAGTGATCATGCAAATCAAAGTCAGTTACCGTTATTTAATTTACGGAGTATTATTCGGAGTGTTATTTCCCATTTTAGCAACTCTAATCGTTTCTTACCAGGAGTTTGGCGGCTTAACAATCCAAAACATCATTGCCATACAATCAGGAAATTTATTAATCTGGATTATTAATACAGCACCCTTGTTTTTAGGTCTTTTTGCTTTAAAAGCCGGATATGCACAAGAAAAAATTAATTGCATCAATGCTAATCTAGAACAAAAAGTTCAGAATCAAACAGCCGGTATTGCCAAAATTAACGTGCAACTAAGAGACGAAATTAATGAACGGAAGTTGAAAGAAAAAGAACTCGTAGAAGCTAAAGATGCTGCAGAACAAGGAGTTTTAAGCAAGGATCAGTTTTTAAGTAATATGAGCCACGAAATCCGGACACCCATGAATGGGATAATCGGGATGACTGATATTTTACTTAGCACAAATCTGACAAATAATCAACGTAAATATCTTTCAGCAATTGATTATTCAGCTAAAAACCTCCACGTAATTATCAATGATATTCTGGATTTGTCAAAAATCAATGCAGAAAAATTAGAGCTAGAAAATGTGAATTTTAAAATCCGGGATATACTGGAGTCTGTTTATAAAACATTAAAAATAAAAGTTGACGAAAAGGCAATAAAACTAAAATTCGAAATTGATGACCAGATCCCAAAAAAGATGGCAGGAGACCCTGTAAGGATTAACCAAATCCTTCTAAATATAGTTGGGAATGCTGTAAAATTTACTGAAAAAGGTTCTGTTACAGTTAATTGTAAACTCAAAAATAAAACAGCCGAAAATTACGAAATAGCTTTTCAGGTAATTGACACAGGAATTGGAATTCAAAAAGAAAATCTTCAAGATGTTTTTGAAAGTTTTTCACAGGCCAATTCCGGAATTACCAGAAAATTTGGAGGTACCGGGCTTGGTTTGCCGATTTCTAAAAAACTTATCGAACTTTATGGCGGTGAACTCAAACTTGAAAGTGAATTTGGTGAAGGAACGACATTTTCTTTTACACTAAATTTCGGAATGCCTTCTGTTGAATCAAAACCAATTGATATTCGTGAACGAATAAAAGTTTCAGATGCAGAGAAAGCGAAAATTAAAATTTTATTAGCGGAAGATAATAAAATAAATCAACTGGTCGCCAAACGGTTTTTAGAACGATTCGGATTCAATTTGGATATTGCAAATGACGGAAAAGAAGCGATCCAAATGGTCAGTGCTACCAAATATGATCTGATCCTCATGGATATCCAAATGCCCGAACTGGATGGATTGGAGGCAACCCGAATTATTCGGGCCAATAAGACAGAACATAATAGAGGAATTAAGATAATGGCCATGACGGCTTCTGTTTTGAAAAAAGAAATTGATCGCTGTTTTGATGCGGGAATGGATGATTATATCCCTAAACCATTCGATCCGGATGAATTATATGAGAAGATTGTCACACTGACTTGTAGTGTTTAATTCTTAAAATGGGGAAGAATTGAGTTTAAAAAATGAAGCACCGGTTGATTTTGATTTAAACAGGATAATTTGCTAAAAAGAATTTTTCCTTTTTGTAAGATTGATTTCAATATTTAGTTTCAAATACTCAAAATTTAGAACGATTAATGGTGTTGGATGATCAATTTATGGATCCATCTTTCTTCATTTGATAATATTGACAGAAAATAAATTCCTGATGGTAAATTTAAAAGAGGAATATTCTGTTTCTGGGTATTAATTCCACTACCGAATTTTTTAGAATAAACAACTTTTCCGTTTACGTCTTTCAAATCCAGCTGAACCTCTGAAGCTACTTCGTTTAAAAATTCTACGATTACTTCCTGATGGGCTGGATTTGGATAAATGAGAACACCATTTTCCAATTTAGTATGAATAATTGAAGTGGTGGTGTCAACAACAGCAAAGACCTCTACCCTATCGCTTTTACAAATCGCACCATCAATTTCAATCGTATCTTCAACATAGAAAGCAGTCGTTTCGGTTAGCAAGGGAGTTTCAAATTCAGGTCCTGTTCCCAATACAACAACACTGATTTGATCACTAAACCATTGTAAATTATTTCCGGTTGCAGTGAGGATTGCAAATCCCGGAATGCTTGTAATTGTATCGTTTTCAACAACTGGCTCATCAGGAACGGTTATTACATTTACAGCGACTGTGTCAGAAGTGAAATCATTGCAATATCCGGGCACTGTAACAGAAAATTCTCCACTTTGAAATACAACAATACTTGGAGAGCTGCTTCCGGTCGACCATTGATAATTTTGGGCTTCAGAAGTAAATAGCACTACTGTACCTCCTGAACAAAAAGTAGTTGGCCCTGAAACGGAAATAACAGGCGTCTCGTCTGGATCCTGCGTAATATTGATAGGGTTTGAAATGGTAGAACAACCATTATTATTAGTCACAGTCACATAGTATGTTCCGCCTTGATTAACCGCTAATTGTTGTGTTACATCGCCGGTTGACCAAAGATATTGATCTCCTGCCGGTGCATTCAAATTCAACTCTTCTCCGCTACAAACAATTGTAATTCCATTTGAAAAAATATTGTTTCCAGGATAAGCGCAATCATTTTCAACAATTGTTAAAAATTGATCGATATACGGTGTTTCAAATACCTCTTTCAATCCTGAAGGCCATTTAACAACCAGTGAATCTATATAGTCAGCTTCGCCTAATCCAAAAAGCTGAGTATAGCTGTTCATAATTCCATAACTTTCCCCTGAACGAACCTCTCTGATTTGAGTACCCCAAGGGCCAAATAGTTCAAGCCGCGCTCCTAAAGCGTTGATATTGCTGGAATTTCCAACCAAATTAACAGCAAAATAATGATTGTTGTTATGATCGTTTATCCATAAAACATCGTCACTTGTTAGGCTACCGGAATAGATATCCAAAAAACCATCATGATTTAGATCTCCAACTGCGAATGTACTCATCAGGTAATTTCCAAATAGACCATCAATGCTTTGAAAAGTTTGGTCACCATTGTTTTGATAATATTCATACCCTTCATTTCCGGCAACTAAAACATCAACAAAGCCGTCATTGTCAAAATCCCTTAGCATGCCTTGTAAATGGTTTGTTGTAATATTCAAACCGCTTTCCAAAGTGATATCGTTGTACATCCCATTTCCAACATTTTCAAACAATTGACAAAACGCATCATGATTAACAATAAAACAGTCTAGGTCCCCATCATTGTCAATATCCTGAAAGTCTGAAGTCCAGGATTGCAAACCATTTTTCAATCCGTAAGTTTCAGCCGCTTCTGTAAAAACGCCATTTTCATTGACAAAAAGTTGATTAATCC
The DNA here is from genome assembly GCA_965220465.1 of Saprospiraceae bacterium. Classification (GTDB taxonomy): domain Bacteria; phylum Bacteroidota; class Bacteroidia; order Chitinophagales; family Saprospiraceae; genus JAHDHW01. Next base: position 566,458 of record CBDCPZ010000023.1, read on the forward strand.
TTCGAGGATCATTTGGATCATTAACCCCTGCCCTGCATTTTGAAATATAAAGATCCAAATCGCAATCATTATCAAAATCTGTCCAGACGCTTGCATAATTTCCGGAATTATCCGATGGTGGGCTGGTTGACATATCAATCCAGCTATCAGCTACAAAGAAGTTACCAAGACCATCGTTTCTCCAAATTCGGTTTTCCCCATTATCATTACAAACAAAAACATCGGCATAACCATCATTATTAATATCAGAAAAGTTGGAGCCTTGAGAAAAAAAGTAAGAATCGGGAAGTAAAAAATCGTCGTAATTCGTACCAAAATCATTGGCTTTTAATATTTTCATACCATCCATCAGTCCTCCGACTAATATGTCGTTAAATCCATTATTGTCTACATCGGCCACGGCAATATTCCATTGCTGGTCATTTGAAACATTCCCAAAAGTATAATTTTGGAATTGGTTGTTAGTTAATTGGTATTCAATAGTCAGGTTTTTAGCATTTTCAAGACGAATAATATCATCCAGGCCATCTGCATTCATATCAGCTATTCCGACAATTAAAATACTACTGAAATTAGAATTTGAAAGCAAGCTGTTTTTATTCGTAAAATCAATATCATTGGGGGTGTAAATAATGCTTTCAATTTGGCTGTTTTGATTTTGAGCAGTTGAAATAGAAATATTCAAACTCAAAAACAAAACTAATATTTGACTTAAATTTTTCATAGGCGCTCGTTTTGAAAAATTCCCATCAAAGAAAGTTTCGATACTTTTTGACGGATAAATCTATTAGTTATTATTGTAATAATCTTAAATCCTATAAAACCCCTTTATTTTGTGATAAAGAGCAATAAGAAGTTTATTGAATCGGGCAGGTTAATCCTCAAAGAATTTGGAGATCAATCCTTTAAAATTAACAATTTATACCCAAAAAATCTATTTTAAACAGTTCTATAAATTCCAAATGACCATACATTGCATTTAAAAAATTAAAAACTTAACTGACTATAACTTTACAAAGCTTTGAATTAATTTGCCCATCTTTTTAATTTATTAGACTTTTGGAAGGTCATTTTGTTATAAAACGGTTTAAACTACAACTCATAATGAATAACGTTAATAAAATAATTATCGCTGGTTTGATCGCCACTGTTGTATTGTTTTTAACTTTTGTGCCGGTTGAAAAAGGAGTCCAGGCTTTCCATACAGCGGAAGAGTTGTCCTTTTATCATGGAATGACCAGCCAGCTTTCGATTGACTCAAATCAGTATTTTCCTACGCAAGCCTTATGTGGTGGATGCCATGGATTTGACCTGGATGGATTTGCGCTCGTGGATATGAAAGGGATGGATGTAAATATCTATGACGACTGGAGAACAACGATGATGGCTAATTCGGCAAAAGATCCTTTTTGGCGTGCAAAGGTGAGTCATGAATCATTGGTAAATCCTGAACATTCCGAAGCATTGGAAACTAAATGTACTTCCTGCCATGCACCGATGGGACAATATACTTCACGGTATCATGGTCATGAAATTTACACGATGGATTCTCTGTTGGTTGATACCATAGGTTTAGACGGCGTTTCCTGCGGAGCTTGTCACCAAATTAGTACAGTAAATTTGGGCAATCAACATTCCGGAGAAATCAATTACGATACCTCGCGAGTGCAATATGGCCCTTATGAATCTCCTTTCGCACCACCGATGACTAGTTTTGTAGGTTTTACGCCCATTGAAAGCAGCCATATAAATGATGCTGGAATTTGCGCTTCTTGTCATACTTTGATTACAAAATCAGTGGATTTGGATGGTAATTTTACAGGTTCAACTTTTGTTGAACAAGCGACTTATCACGAATGGTTGAATTCAACTTACAATACTGATTCGGTCACTTGTCAGGGTTGCCATATGCCGCGAATTTCAGATTCAGTAATTATTTCTGACAACTACCTTTTTCTTGCGGGTAGATCCCCTTTCGGTTTGCATGATTTGGTTGGTGGAAATACTTTTATGCTAAAATTAATGAGGGATAACAAAGAAGCGTTGGATATCAATGCAGAAGATTTTATGTATAACGAAACAATTGAAAAGACCTTTGCAATGCTTCAGCAAAAATCGCTTGATATTTATCTTGAGTTTGAACAACAAGTTAATGACACTGCTTTTTTTACAGTGCAACTTTGGAATAAAGCAGGACATAAATTCCCTTCCGGATATCCAAGCCGCCGCGCATTTATTGAGTTTATTATTACAACGGAAGAAGGTGATACCCTTTTCAAATCAGGGGTTCTTGATAACAACTATGAAGTTGAAGGGCATGATGTAAATTTTGAACCACATTTCCAGGTAATCAACCAAACCGGACAAGTCCAAATATACGAACTCGTTGACGGGGATGTCAATGGCAATTTTACCACAGTGCTCGAAAGAGCTTATGTTGCTTTAAAAGACAATCGTTTGGCACCAATTGGTTTTACAACAACGCATGAAGTTTACGATACCACTCAAATAGTTGGAGATGCTTTGAATGATCCAGATTTCAATAAGGATGAGGTTGGAACAGAAGGCAGCGGAACAGATATTGTGAATTACCACATTGCGCTTGATAATTTTGAAGGATTAATTAATATTTCTGCTAAAGTATTTTATCAATCCCTTCCTCCAAGATGGGTCAATGAAATGTTTGAAGAAAGTACTCCTGAAATTGAAACTTTCCGAACCATGTTCGATGAAGCGGATAAATCTCCTGTTTTGATAGCTTCGGCTAGCCTTAACGATATTTTTGTTGAATCAACCGCAACTTCTGATCTTAAAAATCGAAAACTTTCGCTTTTACATCCAAACCCAACTATTGACGGAATGATTTCTTTTATCAATGAAATTGAACTGCAAATTGAAACCATCAATATATATAATCAAAATGGCGTATTGATAAAATCCATTTCGTACTCCGCCTCGACCATTCTGCTTCCAAAAGAAAAAGGGGTTTATATCGTCGAGATCCTTTCTGATGAGGGCATTATTATTGAAAAAGTTTTAAGGTTATAAATCATAATTATATCAAAAATAAAAGGAGCAACCAAATTGTTGGTTGCTCCTTTTATTTTAAATTCTAATCTTACTATTTCAAATTATTATTGTAAAACAACCTTTCCGTTATAAATGTTATCGTTTGCTAAAATCTGAATAAAATAAACCCCTTTTGCCAAATTAGATAGGTTTAATTCCTTAACATCTTTTTTCGCAACCTGGCCAATAGTTTGAAAATGAACTGTTTTACCTGAAAGATCTGTCAGTTTTAAACTAACATCATTTGCTGCAAAATCCATCATCAAATTAACATTTCCATTGCTTGGATTAGGGTATAATTGGACTTCGTTTGAATCATCAATATTGAAAGTAGAAACTGGACCAACAACAACCTGCGCTTCAACTCTATCACTTAAACACGATAAGCCTTCGGCCTGAATTTCCCAATCATAAAAATAATAATAACGAGAGTTTCCTCCGCCAATAGAATTGGTTAGTTCAACTATATTTTCAACGAAATATTCGCTATAATTTGCTCCACCGTTGCTTCGCTTTAAACGAGGACTGACATAACCAAGTGTTGTATTATTTTGGTCTTCGTTGGTTGTCAGCTCATAATCAAGACCTGGCTGCACATCAAAATTGAGGTCAATTCGAATTCCGTCTATATCAGCAACAGGCACATTCACTAATATCGAATTTACTACAGCTCCACTATTATCCCGAAGTTCAATAAGTCGCTCCCCTTCCGTATCTGTAAAAACCAAAACGGAATTCACAGTAAAAGGCGAAATACAGTTAAAAATGATTCCCCCATTAAAATTATCTCCATTATATTCATTATTTCCTTCGTGCGTTGCCATTCCAACATTTTCTTCAGGAGCCATATATCCCACCAAATCTTCTACCCAGTAACTTGTTGTAACGTCAACATTGTTCAAAAACAGAGTATCGCCTTCAGGAAAAGAATTGCCACCAGATGGAGCATCCCACCATTGCGGATTGTCACCTACAGCAATTAGCATTGCAGGGCCGGGACTTGGAATGTTAACATTTTCAGCAGTCGGGGCAGGGGCAGGCAATATATTTACCATAATAGATTCAGATTCAAATTGGTCGCACAATCCTTGTGTTGTTACAAAATAATTTCCTGTTTCACTAACAGTGATGCTTTGAGTAGTTTCACCATTTGACCAGTCATAGGAGCTTGCTTCAGAAGAAGTCAGAACAATAAAATCGCCAACACAAAACTCAAGATCTCCTGAAATTTCCAATTCCGGAATTTCTTCTGGATCAACAGTAACGGAAATAGCTTGTGAAACGCCAAAACAATCATCATTATCTTGAACGATTACATTATAAATACCTGCTTCGGTTACCGTGATGTTCTGACTTGTTTCTCCATTACTCCAATAATAGCTGTAACCAACTGGAGCCATCAATTCAACGCTTTCTCCTGAGCAAAAGATAGTACTTCCATCTGGTTCAATTGCAACTTGAATAGCTTCACAATCGCCTTCTTCTATTGTTAAAAATTGATTGATTGCTGGATTGAAAATAACATCAAGATTTCCGGAAGGCCATTTTACAACAATATGACTAATTTCTGTAGCTTCTCCTAATCCATAATGTAAAGCCATTGAATTTCCAATTCCATAACTTTCCCCAGCCCTCACTTCTCGAATTTGAACACCCCATTCGCCATAAATTTCAACTCTCGCACCTATAGCATTTCTGTTACTGGAATTTCCAATTAAATCAGCAGTGAAAAAGTTGTTGTCATTTCCTTCATTCATCCACAGCACATCATCAATATTACTTGGATCCGTATAATTATTGGCATAACTCGCATAAATATCCAAAAACCCATCATGATTAAGGTCTCCAATTGCATAGGATTTCATGTTATTTGAATCAAAAAGATTTTCAACTTTTGTAAAAGTCTTATCTCTATTGTTCAAATACAAACTATGCACTCCACCACCACCAGCAATTAAAACATCGACAAAGCCGTCATTGTCAAAATCACGCATTACGCCCTGAATCAGAAATCCGGTAATATCCACTCCAGAATTATTTGAAATATCTTTATAAAATCCATTTCCATCATTTTCTAAAAGTTGACTTGCAAAGTCATGGTTTGTAACAAAGACATCCAAATCTCCATCATTGTCAATATCCTGAAAGTCTGCAGTCCATGATTGCCAACCGATTTTCAAACCGTAAGTTTCGGCAGATTCGGTATAATTGTTATTTCCATCATTTACCCATAAAGTATTGATTCGGCGTGAATCGGATGGATCACCAACCCCTTGACGGCATTTTGCAATATATAAATCCAAATCTCCGTCATTGTCAAAATCTGTCCAAACACTTCCGTAATTTCCGGAAGCCGACTCTCCTGAAGAACCATTTACAGACATGTCAATCCAATCACCAGAATCCATCAATCCACCATTTCCATCGTTTCCAAATACGCCACTTTCTCCATCATCATTGCAAACAAAAGCATCAATGAGTCCATCATTATTGATATCTGCAAAATTAGAACCTTGAGCAAAAAAATTAGAGCCAGGAATGGTCGACATAGTATATTCAGAACCTGTATTGTCAGCTTTTATAAGTCTTGAATTGTTATAATCGCCGCACATCACATCATTGTAGCCATTATTGTCAACATCCCCAACACACATCGCCCACTGGCTTTGATTCGCAACTTGAGTGATTGAATCAGTTATAAAATTACCACCTGGGTTTTGGTATTCAAAAATCAAATAACGCCCTTGAGATAATCGGACAATGTCATCCAATTTATCATTATTCATATCGGCAACAACTATTGCTACTCCGCTATGATTGGTATTATTAATAAGCGAGTTTTGGTTAGTAAATTCAATCTGTGCATTTAGGTTTATTGAAAGAAAAAGGCAAAAAACAATTGCACTAACTAAAATAGTTCGGGTGTATTCTCTTTTCATTTTTAAAGTTTAGATTATTAGAATTTTTAGGAAAAGTTAATCGATGCGTAATATAATGATAATACTCGGCTAAGGTAGGTTATGTATTAAAAAAAAATGTAAGTGTCAAATAGTTTTCACATGCATTAAAAGTTGGATAACCGAACTCTTGTGGCAGTTGGAACTTTGACTATATTATTTGAAGGATAGAACACAGAAACCGCGGATTGAGCAGATTGATAAGGTTCTTTATTTGTTATCTATGTTGTCCGTGTCGATTCTGGTCATTTAAGGCTGATTAGTCTTTAATGCAGCGGCAAGAGAAAGCACTATCCTTATAAAAATTGCCCCTGTACAGATAATTACTTGATCGATAGAAACTATAAATCCGAGCAAGAGAATAATCTGTTTCAGAGTCACTCCAGTAAATAGCGTAGTCACCAAAATCACCATCAGCGTCATTATAGCCAGTAAGTTGAGCGGAAAAACCACTATCGCCTTTATCTATTAATGCTTCATAAGCTTTTTTGCCCCCATTTTCAGCATCATTAATTTCTCAATAGTAAACCACCGTCTGAGACGGTGGTTTACTATTGAGAAATTAAAAACAAAATCACTTATGAGATTTTATTATTTTTTAATTCTAATAATCGGGTTTTCAATTTCCTGCAAAAACGAATCGCAAACAACGGAAACGAATGCTGAAGCCACGAATACTGTTTCAACTGAAACTCAAAACGATCTTCCAAGTTTTTATATTGAAACTGAAATGAGTGAAGACGGCACGCCTAAGAGTACTGTTTCCATTTTAGTTGGAGGAAAAAAACTGGAGATCACAAAAGTCAATGCTTGTGAAAAAATCAATAAGGCAGATTATGCTCAACATAAAATTCCTGCTGAAGCAATCGCAGCTTGCGGTGGTTGGTGGGCTGACGCAGGCGATTACTTTTATGTTTTAGACGATGGCAATAACAATTACACTGTTATGCAAGGCATGATGGATGAAGAAAGTGCGATTGATTCGTACAACTACAAAATGGTAATGAAATTGAGCAATAAGTTGAAGCCTAAATAAGAGATATTCAGTATTGTTTAAATGATCTTAGTTTTAACCTTTTTTCCAAAACTTCCAGTCTTTTTTCTTCTTTTTAGATTTTATTAAAACGTAACGAAGTGTTAGTGCAGATTGGCTTTCATAAAAACGTTCACCGCTGACAACGTTGAGGACAGGCTTGTAATCAAGGGAAATATTCAGTCGATCCAGCGTGATTTCCACTCCTGCGATTAAAGTAATCCCGGTTGGCGCTTTTAAATCTAATTCCGCAGATTTTGAGACAATCCAGCCTTTATGAAATCCGCCGCCATAATAAAAATTCAGGTTTTTACCGATCAGTTTTTGGTGCTGCTCCCAAAGCTTCACAAATATGGTTTAATATAATTCCTTTTAAAGTTAAAGCATTGATAGTCAGTACAATTTTATATCATATTAATTCATAATGAACCATATTGTTAGTATATTTGCATGCAAATGGCATGCAAATTTTAATATTTATGATTTCTGTAAAAATTATTCTCGACACGCGATCAAAGAAGGTTGATAACTCCTGCCCACTTAAACTTAGGATAGTTCATGATAGACAAACCTATCATTTAGCTCTTAATTATAATGTACTTGAAAAGGACTGGGATAAAGCCGGTCAAAAGGTGAAATCCACTTGCAAGACGATTGGTAATATCACCCGGTTCAACGCAATGATCCATAAAGAAAAGCAAAAAGTACTCGATGTATTTACCAAATTACAAAGTGAAGGACAATTAGAAACCCTCTCCTTTAAGGAAATCAAACAACATATTTCCAATAAGCATACAGAGTTGATGACCCTTGAATTTGGAGAAAATGTTATTGGACAACTTCGGAAAGCGCAAAAATATGGCAATGCCCGTGTCTATGACACCATGATTAGAAGTATTCGCGATTTTGTTAAACAGAAAGATTTTCCGATGAAACAAATTACCTATTCTTGGCTTAAAAAATACGAGGCCTGGTATTTTTCAAAAGGTAATTCGGTGAATGGTTTAAGTGTTAATTTAAGAACCCTCCGAGCATTATTTAATAGAGGTATTAAGCACAGATTTATTTCTAGAGATTATTATCCCTTCTCAGAGTATAGCATCAAAAAAGAAACAACCCTTAAAAGAGCGATTACCCGAGAAGACCTTGAATGTTTGAAGCTATTCGAACCTGAAACAGAAAAGCAAAAAAGGGCAAAAGATTACTTCTTTATGAGTTTTTATTTGATGGGGGCTTCTTTTGTAGATCTTGCGTTTCTCAAAGTAAGCAATATTTTTAAAGGGAGAATTGAATATAAGCGGAGGAAAACCGGAAGACTTCATAGCATCCCTATTTCTTCTCCTTTAAAACAAATACTAGACAAATATCTGCCAGGAAAGAAAAAAAACGATTTTATCTTGGATGTAATTAAATCAGAAGACCCAAAAAGACAAATTGTAAATGTCAGGGATGAACTACGTCGCTATAATCGTAGTCTTAAAGAAATTGGGGAGTTAAGCGGCATTGAAGCAACTCTTACCAGTTATGTCTCACGGCATACTTATGCCACTATTGCAAAATTTAAAGGTGTTCCAACAGCTGTAATTAGTGAGGCATTGGGGCATTCATCAGAAGAAGTTACCCAAGTATATTTGGATTCGTTTGATAAGAGTATCATGGATAAATATCACAATATTATTATTGAATAGTTTTTACTGAAATAAATAGATCTAGATGATAATTTATTTACTAAAATCTTTTACCGCTACTATTCCAGATTTATTCAAAACGTCATAAAACGTCTTAATGTCAGAATTTGACTGCTGTTGGTTATGACGATTTATTGAAAAAGTAAAAACCAAGTTAGTTTCAGCTCTAGACATAGCAACGAAAAAAGCGCAAGTATCTTCGTCAGGCTGAGTTTTAAAACTCCAAAATGCACTATCTTCTAATCCAAGGAATATTACTGTATGGTATTCAAGTCCTTTGCTTTTGTGAATTGTCATTATAGGGATTGAATCTTTTCCCATAAATCCTTCAATGGCTTTACTCCAATCCTTAGATCTTTGATGTTCATTCCAAAGCAATTCGGCAATTGCAAACTTTAACTCCCTTACATAGCTAAGATTTCGATACTGTATATAGTAGGAATTAATTGACTTGACACCTAAATAATCAATTATGGTTTGAACACAAACCTTAAGGTCTTCAACGTCACCTATTTTAGTTAAGGAATTTATGCTTAGATCTTTTAAAAAATCTTTTAGTTTAGACTCCTGTTTAATCCCTTCTTTATCATCATGAATATCTTTGACATTTTTGATAAAGTCGTACACAAATTGATACTCTTCTGGATTTCCCTTTGAAGTTGCCAATTTAATAATGTTGAGTATGTATAAAACAAGATCTTCGGAAAGGAGATCTTGAAAATCAGTTTCATTGCGAGCATTAATTCCTAAACCTCTTAATGCTTGAATAATTTTTGCTGAATATTTGGGAACTTGTTGTTTTACAAGGATACAGACTTGATCTAGCCTAAGATTATTTGAATCAATAATCTCCCTAATATTTTCTGCTGAAATTCTCGCTTCGTCACCCTCATTTTTATAGTACCAAAATTCTACATTGCCGTCATTCTCGTTCCACTTTGTAGGGTATTTTACATCTATTTCCACATTCATAAGTTCAGACATAAGAACCTTCTGTAGAGCAATTATTTTCGGTGCACAACGGTAATTCATTAATAGGCTAGTACGGATCCCTTCAAACTCTATTTCATAGTCCTCGAAAATATCTTTTTTTGCTCCAGCCCAGCCCATAATTCTCTGTTTATCGTCTCCAACGGCTGTTAAGCTTGCACCAGATTCATGAAAGCAAGATTTTAATAGATCATATTGATGATATGTTGTATCCTGAAACTCATCAAGAAAAACATGAGAATAGGTTGCTTGTATATACCTTTTTATATGAGGATTTGTGTTTATTATAAGTTCCGCTAGTCTTGAAATCATTGGAAATGTTAGTCTAGGGTTTTTCCCTTTTATGTAACGTTCCCAAACTTCATTTATCACTATTCCTTTTTCATCTGAAGGTGTTTCTTCTAAGGGTAACTGACCTTCGGTTAAAAACCTGACCAAATCATTCCGATTATGTGAAGATGCAAAACCAACATTTATGTGTTTGAAAGTTCCCTCAATTTCTCTGTAATCAAGTAACACTTCATAAGATATTGGTCGATATCTTTCTGGTAAGGCTTGAATAAACCTATCCAAGATCCCCTTTGCGAAAGTATCGAACGTAACGGAATTAAACCTAACGGCTAAATGTTTTTCACATCTTTTCCCGACTCGATCACTTAAGTTTTTTGCTGCGTCTCTTTTGAAACTAATTGCTAAGATTTTCTTTGGAAAAGGACAGGAATTGGTTTGTAGAAGGAAACATGCCCTTTGTGCTAGCAACTCAGTTTTACCGGCACCCGGACCAGCAACAACAAGATAGTTGTCATTTGACTCGGTAACTACTTTTAAGGCGTTTGGTTCCAGCGTCAATCCATCAACTGGCTCCCAGTTTTCTGACTTAATATACATATATGGAGGAATTAAGGAGCAATAGTTTCAGGAGGATTTACTAATTCACTTATCCTATTAAAGATTTTCTTAAATACTTTAGGCATTCGGTCTTTTAATTCCTTGTCGTCCAATTCTGAGAGAGCAGCAATATGAGTAGATGGCTTACCACGACCAAGGAAAAAATAGTTATACCAAATCATAAGTTCTTTTTCTTCATCTGTATAAGTTTTTCCATCTCCTCCTGCTGGTTTTAAAGCGGCTCGAATTCCTTTTTCGAGCTTTTCAGAAAAAGCAGCTGGCTCAGTTGCTTTGTCAGGAATTTGTGGTCCTCCTCCTTTTGGTATTGTAGACTTATATTCAGATTCAAATTCCTTGAGCAATAAAAAATCTAAGTCTAATGGCTTTGAATAAAATACATCATATCTTTCCAAGTGATTTACCCATGAGTAAATAGAATCTAACTTTTCAAGTTTTCTTTTGTGCATATTTTCGATAGAATCATCAGAAATAACTCCTCCTCCAGCTTTTGGTATATTTTGAGCTTTCCCAATTTGCCTTAGTTGTTTAACAATATACTTAATCCTTCCCCATCCTCCTCCGTCGCGTTCAACATCAAGATCCAAAAGAGTTAAATGAGGTATCGACAAATCATTTAGCAACTTCCAAATATGATTTACAAATCGATGCCCAAGAGGAGCAATGGTGATTCCCATATCATCAGCAGGCTGGTCTACTACTCTCAGGAAGCGTTTAAATACAATTTCTTCACTATCGCCCTCACCAATGATTACTAAACTAGCAAAATAAATTTCTGGATAGTTTCTTACTGCTTCTTTTATGTATTTATAAGCCTCATCAGTTTTTTCAGGGAGAGTAACCTCGCTTACAATTGTGCTATACTCGTTTTTTTCAATTCTTAAATGACGAACTGATTCTGGATCAATTCTTTGAATAATCGCAGGGGTATGAGAAGAAAGAATAGTTTGGGCATTGGGTTGAGAAGCAATTTCTAATAAGTTTTTAATCACTTTTCCTAATAGGTGTGGCGATATATGGTTTTCTGGTTCTTCAACAATAAGTAGAGTTAACAAGGGCTTTTGAATTACTTCACCTTCTCCTGGTTCATAATCTTGCTCGATTTTGAGTAAAGAACAAACTAGAGAAAGATAAAATAATGACCTCAGCCCTTCCCCTAAATCTCCAATCTGATAGGGGCGACCTGTTTCTGTGGGTAGAAATTCAATTTCTATTTTCTTAAGTAGTTCATTAAAATCACTACTCCCAACTGTTAACGAGGAAGATTGATATCTTTCATCTCCATGAAAATTTTTCCAGAAATCTCCAATAGTACTTTTTACTGAATCAAAATCGGAATGACTAGATAAATGATGATTTACTTGGTCAACCTTATTTTGTAGCTCACCCAAAAAACCATCGTCCCATTTCACCTTCTGCATTAATCGCCAAAGGATAGTTCCAGAAGCAAATTTTAATTGTTCTGATGGTCTTCGAATAGCAGGAACATACATAGCCTGGATTAAAAGTCGATGTCGAGATGGAACGGGAGTCCTATTCTCTCCTTCGGTTCCTTCTTGACCCTCGGGAGCTGTCACATAAACAAGTCTGCTTTCAATTTCACCTTCAGGTGATAATTCGGATTTTCTCCAAGTAGCTTCGAGTCTTATCCTTAAATATGGAGGAGAGTCTTCATCATTTACAACCATTTGATCAAAAAAATGAGGGATGGCTTTGTCGTCATGATTCCCATCTTTATCAAGAAAATCAAAGACAGCTTCAATATAAAAAGAGCTTTCTTGAAGACCTGAAGGTGAGGTTCCCTTTGGTAAATGAAAGTCAGATCTTGTTATTTCTTTTTCGGTATAACTGGTTCCAAAGAGCTTTAGTAATGCCTGAAAAGTTGCCGATTTACCTGTACTATTTGCACCAACAAATGCAGTTAAATCTTCTTTTACGTTTATTGTTACTTCAGTATCTCCATAGCACTTAAAATTTTTAATCTTGAATTTTGATAGCTTCATAAATCTTTTTTTATAAAGTTTAATATACGTTTTACATTACTGATTCTCCTAACGAATTAAAAACAGTCAATCTAAAACTGGATTATTGAAATGTATCAATCTAAAACTAAAATACGAAACAAGAAAATTAATCACCAGACCTTTGTAAGCACCTTCCTCTTCTCATGTTTATCCAATACCGTTTTACAACTCTCCCAATTAATGGGCTTTACATTTTCTTCATAGCGAATAGAAAAAGGATGGCTTTTCGGGACATCATAAATTTTCTTTTCCGCTTCTTCAATATTATTTAAAGCGACATCAACCCAAACATCTCGTAGCGTATCCGGTATTTGACCAAATAACTGCTCAATTTGTTTAAGCCTCTGAGAGAGTAATTGATGAACTCTATCTTCTACTGAGTCTTTATAGCGCATGTTATATATGAGAACGTTTTCCCTTTCCTGACCTATTCTTTGTATTCGACCTTTTCGTTGCTCTAACCTTGTAGGGTTCCAGGGTAAATCCAGATTAATTAATGTACTTAATTTTTGAAGATTCAAACCTTCACTTGCAGCATCAGTACCTAGTAATAAGCGAAGCTCTTTATTCTTTACACTCTTTTTAATTTCCTCTTTACTGACTCTTTTAAAAACTCCGTTTTCATAAATCCCGGATTTATCACCTCCGGCATAAAGTCCAATCTTTTCATTTGGAAGTTCGTTTGTCAGCTTTTCGGCAATCCATTGAATTGAATCAAAGTATTGTGAAAAAACAATGCAGCCTCTCTCAAGCCATGGCTCTTCGATATAGTTGTTAGTAAGGAGTCGTTTTAATAAATCATACTTAGGGTCTTTGTCTTTATGCTCTTCTAGAATATTTACGATTTCCTCTAATTTTTGACGCTCCTCTCTGGTCAAATCTTTTATATCCGAGTTATTCAGAAATTCTTGTTCATCTTCAGAAGGTTCGTCTTCTTCGTCCTCTTCGCCTAAGTCCACTGACCAATTATTCAACATCTTCAAAGCGGTATTCAAACCAGCTATCATAGTGCTTCCCAAGCGTCGTAACAATAGCGTTTTAATAAAGCCACTTGAACGAACGCGCTCTTTCAATAATTGAGAAAATTCGATTCCTAGCTGGTAGGCATCATTAAAATAACTTTTTAAATAAATTGCTTCACCATCTTCTTCACCATAAAGTTTAACCTCTATTGGTGATAAATAAGGCTCATTGGTTTCTGGATTAATTTGCGTTTCTAGAAAACTCCTTGTTCTTCTGACTATATGTCTAATAAAGGGATTACTATTCAGAATAAATTCATCAGCCATTAGATTTTGCACCATACTCTTTTGGGCTGGCTTCATTTTTTGAATCATATCTCCTGACAATACATACTTATTATTGGGTACATTCAGAATTCTTCGTAATACCTTTACTTTTTCATTCTCCTCCCCAGGAGGCATAGGGTTTCTAATCCAATCCCAGTATTCAAATTCATTTTCTAGGACTTCACTCTCTGTTATCAATCTTAATCCCTTGGCTTTTTCAGTCTGCCATTTGCTCAACATATCGCCTAATACAAAATCATTACCTTGGGATAAAATGTATAGTAAATCCCAAGCTTCAATTGGGTACATTTGAACAGGAGTTGCGGTCGCTAACAGCATATTCCTTGTCCGGGGACTGATCTTTAAGAGAAATTCCATTAAATTATTGGGCTCTGGAAATTTATCTTCATCTCCTCTTTTGAAATTCTTTCGTCTAGCCCGATGCGTTTCATCTACTATGATACATTCATAATCTAATTTAAGTAAATGTTCTACAACAGCAGATTTTGCCACAATTAATCCTTGCGATATAATTCCTACTCTCCTTGGGCATTTCTTTATATAAGAAGCATCTTTTACAGGGTAAGCAATTTTGTTTTCATCTACCCATTGTTTACCATCCCAAACAGCCGTTGGCATTTCTAACAATCCCATTAATTCTTCCTGCCATTGCCATAGTAATGTTTTAGGAGCAATGATTAATATCGGCTTTGTACTTTCTAAGGCAATAAGTTGCGCGGAAAGCGCCAGTTGTAAAGTTTTTCCCAGACCAACCATATCTGCTAACACAAATCTTGCACCTCGCTTTTTATGGGCTTTATAGGCAAGATCTACAAAGTACTTTTGATGCTCCCACAATCCGAATTCTTTACGATAAACGGGCGCTTCAATAACAGCAGCAGCAGGTTCTTCAGCATCCTGGTATTCGGTGATTTCATAAATAACTTTTCGTTCTGAGATACGCTTGATATCTTCTATGATAAACTGGGCAAGAGGCTTTGCCGAAGGATGAGTCCATAAAAAATCAAACTCGGATTGTACCCAATCTATGGATTCCTTTTCTTCATCTACCCAGACTAACTCATAGTTGGAACTCCATCCAGAATAGGTCTCATTCATACTTCCGAGAAAAGCCTCTTTGCTTCCATCACCTTTTGTAATCACACCTGCCTTACCATGAATCAACCCAAATACATCGGTAGGTACTACACGTACTTCAATCTTCTTACTGGTTAAAAGTTTGTATAATTTTTTTAAACGGCGAGGCATCTTGGCAAGCTCATCGGGGTCATGCGTTTCACACCATTCGTCCTTCATTTCTTTATGAGCAGACTTGATAAATTTCACATCTTCTACTCTGAGTTGCGAGTTGCACACAATTCGTACTTTTCCAGAAATAGCTTCTAACTCTTCTCCTGCTAATTCGAGAATAGAAGAACTAAAATACCCTGCGATACGATCATAAGCTTTAGCTCCTTGAAGCGCTTCTTTAAAGAAAGCTTTAGATAGGTTCTTGTCTTTTATGGAGGAGAATCGCTTCATAAGTGTTTGGGATTATTTAGCTTATATTCCATCATTTTTGACTAATTCTGCAATATATTTGGTATGCTCTGCTTCTACTTGTCGATTCTCCATCCCCTTGATATGAGAAACAGTTCCAAGATATTCTAACAAAGCTAAAATGGTATTTCGATTCCCCCAATACTTTCCTTCCAATTCATTTTTTAACCAATTTTTTCCCTGATTGGTGTCTTCTGTTTTAATGCTTTGGTGAATTGCCATTAAGACATGACGCAACGTAGTTGAACTAAATTCATCAGAAGTATTGATATTTTTATTTCCAAACTCCATTGCAGATTTAAGTCGTACTTCATTGGCTTTTGTACTAGCCAAAAGGTTTTTGTAGTCTTTGATACCAAATCCCCTTCCTAACTCTTGATAAGCTGATATTTGATAAATTCCATTTTTTTCCAACTCTATTCCCTTGATATAAAATCGCTCTGAGGCCGAGAGATTTTTCCAAATAAAGCTATCAAATCCTGCCGGGATCAGGTAATCATAAGCAATTTTAATGGCTTGAGTGATAATTTCTTCTACGGGAGAAGTTTCTCCTTTTGATCTGGTTTTAGACAGTTCATATTCTATGTTGATATCGCCAATCTTCTGGTAGGAGGTAAGGACTTTTAGGGATGCAGCATATGCGGCTAATAAGTAATCGGCATCTGTAAAGTTAGGGTCTTCCTTATCATCCAGATCCCGCATATTATCTATCTGACTTTTAACCTCATGTTCAATCTCAGGATATAACTCATCCATATACGCTGTTTCATTAGACGTTAACTTTCGTAATACAAGCAAAACTGTTCCTTTGACATAATTTCCATCTTTCAATCCGCCAGCTTCTGTTTCAGTAGCGATGTTCCATGCAGCCGTTACCTGTAATCCAGATGACCACAGAACTAATGTTAAGTCTGCCCAAACTGCTGGGTCTTGATGGGTAAACATCACTACTTGCACTCCGTTATCAGGCATATGTTTAGCAAGATTCTCATATATTTGAATCATGCTTTTATTAAAAGATTCGCCAGTCCCTTTTACTGCTAAAACTCTCTTACTTTCAGTATACCAATCATTAAATAAGTCATTAATAAAAACTTTATCCCATGCTAAAAAGAATTCAGTTAATTCATGATAATTTACTGCATCAGCATAAGGAGGATCTGTAATCCAAATATCAGATACACTATCAATTTTACGTGCATCCTTGGTTTCAATTTTAAATTGAGGAGTAAATGGATAATTATTTAGATCTGTTTTCCAAATAATATAATTAGCTGACATCCCTCTACCTGCAAAATTATCTAGGGTATTAAGTGCTTGATTATAAAAAGTTTGTGCAGTTTGGCTATTTCTAGAGTGCCATCGGCAAAGTTTAGAGTTAAAGTCCGCCAATTTGTTAACACCTAAAACACCCAGAACCTTCTCTAAGTTATTAGATGCTAAAGATTCAATTGCCTCGTAGAAAAGAGCTTGGACTAACAATTGTCTCGAATTAAATAAATGATGCCAAAATTTCCAACCTCTTTCTCTTATCGGCTGAGTAGTGTTGTAACCTTCATTAATTTCTAAAGAAGGAATATATCCTTTTAATTGCCATTGGTTTATGTTTTCCTTTAAAATAGTAATAATTTTATATTCATCGTCTAATTCCTTTTTTGTTGGGCTACAAAAATAAGATGTACCATAGCTAGCATCAGTGGCAGGGCCAGGCTTCTTTATAAAATCGTTCTTGGCTTTACCTTCTTTTAATTTGAGATATTTTATACAGTATAATCTCTCTTGGAAAATATCGGAATCTAAAGGAATGAAATCACCTTTTTTCCATTCTCTTAATCCAGAAACAATGTCTCCAGTTTCAGAATAACGATCTCTTCTTATTACTGTAATAGGAGTGGACTTTGTGCATTTTGGGCAATAAAGCGAATTATTTTTGGCAGTAATTAAAGATTGGGCTTTATTAATTATTTCCTTATTAGCATCTTGGATGATATCAATATCAAAGTTTCTGTTTTCATTATTATATTTCAATAATGCTACTGTGGATTTACGTTTGCTAATTATCCATGATGGAGCCATTGGAACTTTTGTCCCACACTCAGGACAAATAGTTTCCATACAGTAAAGAAAATATTTAGCTATCCACCCTTTTTCATTTTTCTCAATTCCTAATTCTTCAATTTTATCAGCTACTTTATCAAAAACCTTTTCTTGAAATATTTTCAGCCCCTCTATTTCTTTATCATCTAAACTTAAGATATTCAAATTAGACCAAGTTAATAAACTAGCAAGAGGGTTCAAATCGGAAGCGTAAACATTACAACCTAATCGTGCGGATTCATATGGAATGCTACCACCTCCTGAAAAACAATCTCCAACAGTCGGTATTTTGCCAAATTTTTTTATCCCTAATTGTTGAATTAGTTCTGATATTTTAGTTGCTGTAGTATCAAGATGACTATTGATCTCTTTCCAAGTATCATCTGATGAGATTTTTGTTTCTTCCGTTCTTAAACAGTATTCTAATTTATCATCGTATGTTAGCCTATCAAATACTTTGTATTGGATTTCCTCTCTTACTATTTTGGTTGTCCTTAAATTCTTTTCTAGCTCGTCTTTATAGTTTTCAATTTCATTTTCAGTTAAATGACTTTGAATAATATCATCTTTTATCGTTTTATTTTTACGACTCCTCAATCCATGCTCATCCATCATAAGCGCTTTGAGGAAAATATCACGATCTTTAATGGGATCATTCGAAGCAGGCATTAATATTCCTAGTATAGTAGCCCGAACTAAAAATAGGGGCTTACGTCCCCACCATTTCCCTAAGCCTGTTAAGGTTTGACTGTTACCTGCTTCTCTTTCTTTATAACATTCTTTGGAGACTTTAGAGACTGGAAATTGGACTTCTATAAAGGAGGTATCATTTGTCATTTTTATCGACGTAGTTTTCTAGTTTATCTTCAATATATTGATCGAAAAGAGAAGCCTGGCGGAAGCGTTCATTAACCGGGTTTTCTGTCAATGCAAATCGAATGGCTTTTCTCCATCCAAATTTGGTATGTGCCTCACCCGTAGATGCATTGGTCATCGTATACAACCACCATCGTTCTTCTGGTTTTAGCCCTAGCCAATTTTTTATCGCATCAGGAATTACACGAGGATCACTATCTTCAATTGCCCAAGTCAATAACACCATTTCTTTACCTAATAAACGTTGAACTGGTGTTTGCCCAATCTTCCAACCTCCAGATTTATAATTTTTTTCTTTAAGCCGATCTTTAAGTTCTTTGCTTAGCGCATCAGCAATCAAACTCCATTTTTTAGGAGCTAACTCCACTTTTAATCGGTCAAATCTCTGGTCAATGGTTTGTTCTCTCGCTTCATTGGGAAGGGTTTCTAATGAATTTTCATCATAGCCGTTCCAGTCAAATCGTTCATAGATTAGCACTTTAGAGTCTTTCTTTTTCGGAATAACAACTAAAAAATGATGGCGACTCTCTTGAGGCACAAAACCAAAACCAATTGATTCGATCTTCTTTTTAGCCATTTTACTGTTTGATCTCACTTTGCTTAATGTCATTTAATTTCATTTTCTTTTCTGCTACCCAATCTTCAAATTTTTCCCCTGATCCAAACTTAATTGTTTCTATCTGAAGAGAAGCGTTAAAATCTCCTTCTTCAAAAACTGTTCGTCTGGTAAAGTCTATTTGTTCTTCAATTTGCTCAGGCTTTAAATCAATACCTTCATCAAAATTAAGCATCGCCCATTTAGTCCCTTCATTATAAGTTCCCTCTAGGTTAATGGTAATTCCTTTAAAGGAAGCGCCATGTTTTTTGAATATTCCTAATTCGGTAAAGGTCTCATTGGAATCACTAGTATTAAAGCGATTAGACTTAGTAAAAAATAATACTTTTTGCTTGTCCAAAACAAGACTACCAGGCTCTTTAGGAACTGGTATTGGTAATTTATCAGAGTAGATGCCTTGTTTTTCAGCAATAGCGACTACGAAACTGGTTCCAGCTGGAACGACAAAATCACCCGCGTAAGGTACTCCGTTTTCTTTTGGATCAGAGCCATCAGTAGTATAAAAGATATCAGCATTATTGGAAGCATTAATTTCCATCATTTTTTTACCTCCTGCATCATAGAAATGGGAACCAATCCAAATCTTATTTTCCCATGTAGTAACATCTCCTGTCTCATATTCTGATTTACTATCTACACAAAGGAAGAATAATTTCATTTCTTCAGTCCTAAAACTACTAAAATCGCTTACTTTACTGGATGCCGTAGTGGGTGGTTCGTTAGCTTCCCAATAAACGGTATCACCATATTTAGGATTGATCTGGAGAAAGACTTCACCTGTTTCTTTAACCTTATTTAGTTCATGAATCTTTACAGAAGTTTTTTCTTTTTCAAAAGGAGGTTTTTCAATATATCCTCCATTGGATCTCCAAAACTTTTTCTTTAAACTTTCATCTAATAAATCATCCAACGCTTTCGGATGGTGCCATTGCCATGAAGGATATACCGCAGCTCGGTTTTTTACATCTTGCCATCGCATTTCTTTTTGTGTAAATAACCGGTCTTCACATTTATTTCTAAAGGAATCTTTGGTAGTATCTTCAGCAGTTATGAATTTCCGCTTTTCAAGGAGCACTTTACGAATCTGCTCTTCACCATTAAAATCATTTCCGGAAAAATCCATTATGAAATCTGCGTTTGATATTATATCATTTCCTTTCAGTGCTGTCGGATAATATAATTTCACAAAGGTCTCCCTCGCCGCAGATAAAAATCTAAATATGGTCTTATGTTCTCTATCCACAGCTGCTTCAAACTGAGGATCATTTTCTCTTACTCGTTCATCTCGCATTCTTCCAATAACCCGATGAATAGCTTTATGCTCTTTAGCAACTTTTAACAAATTGGTCATTGTATCTCTTTCTCCTGAGAGAAACATAATCCTATTTTTATATTGGGTATCGTCATATAGCTTTTGCAATTCAACATGCAGTCCACTACTTCTGGTATTGGGCTCGAATAAGACTAAAGAATTACTATCTTCTGATATTTTTATCTCTTCAATTCCGGGAAAGACTAAAACATTTTGATAGCAATCCTTTGCAGTAGGCTTGAATCGTTTTTCCAAAAACTTTCTAACTTCCAATTTTGCGCTATCATCATCGTAACCATCAACAAGTGAGTTTAATTCAGCAACGAGATTTCTTACATTTTGGAAATAGAGTTTTCCGTCTTTATCTACATGTAGATACCAAGCTTGACTTATAAATTCATCAATTGATGTTTTCAGCTTGGTTAAATCCCTTTCAGGAGATGCCAAATAGCCAACCATTTCAGAACGAGATAACCCTAATAAGGCATTAGGTACGTCAGCTAAGGAGGAGACTAACAATAATTTTGATAGAGCCTGCATGATTGTATCTCTAGTTTCAGCGTCTACTATTTCAGCGACGGCTCTACCTTTATTTGCAATATCATGGCTTATAGCATTAGATAAAGAAGGCTTTATCTGAGTAATAAAAGTATGAAGAGAAGATTCATTCAAATCAATATCAAAAGGGTTAATCAAGAATTGTTTTTCGGCTTTACCATTGCTATAAATATCAGCAACAATGCTTCTCATTAACCGGATCAAGTCCCGTGTCTGCTGGAAGTTCTGGTTTTCTTTAAACCGTTCATAAAGTTCCCTTAATGAAGGATGAAATGGATAAGCATCTTTAATCCCTGTAAATATTTTGTCAGAGGAATAATTAGTGTAGCCCATCTGTTTCGCCTTTTCTATTTCTTCTTTATAAGCTAAAGCAATTTCATTGACATTATCAGAGGAAGGAAGTTTTTCAAATATCCTAGTCTTTAGGATCTCATATATTTCATCAGATGAACTGCCTACTGGTTCTATATCTAAAGCGAATCTATTAATCTCACCTTCTAGTTCTTTAAAAGTAGATTGTAACAATTGACTTCCACTTTGATAGGTTGCCGTTAAATCTGAAATCACAACAAGAACATTCGATAATTCAGGCTTATTTAAAGCATTGAAAAGATTTGCAAGTGCAGTGGTTGTTATAACAGATAGATTGGATTGGGCTACGGGAATACTCTTTCCATAATCAAGGTAAGGAGGAAGTTCATCCAAGAGGATTAATTTTGGAGTTCCTTGCAAAAGGTTAATCCAGGCACTTTGCCCTGGCGCTTTTGGTGACCCAGAATAAAAGGTTTCAAATTCTTTTTCTTTACCAAGCTGTTTAGCAAATGTCTGCCAAAGAATATCATTAGATTCTCGCCCAGAGAAAGCTATTACATCCACTTTTCCTAAAGACTTCTCCTTATAATCTTCTCCAATTATCTTTGATCGAAATTCAGGGTGTTGAGCTAACAAACCTAGAGAGATCATATTATGGGTTTTACCTCCCCCCATAGATTGAGTCAACTTAATTAGGCTTTGGCGACTTCTACCCTGAAATCTCTCAAAAGCTGTTTTAAACAAAACTGCCATTCCCTGCGTCCGAAAGTTGACGCTAAAAAAATTCTTTGGATCGACATTCCCATCTACAAGTGACAATATATCCTGGACATCATCATTGCTTTCTGGTTGAAAAATTTCTGTTCTTGGTTTACAAAGTTTTTTAAGGCTCTTCATCTGCTGTTTATTGATTAATGTAACCTGAATAAATAGAGGTTATATTTTAGTTTCAGTTAATTCCTTTCGGGTAAGATTATTAATGCTTTAAATGCCGAATCGTATTCTCTGAAGCTTCAATAATATGAGCTTCTTCTTTCAATTCATTTAGTAGCTTATCTGTCCAGAACCTAATTTGAAGCTCTTTAAGCTCAAGATGGAAAACATTTGCAATAATGGGTAGCATAGATGACTGAGTATTTCGTTCTTGTCTTTCGATCTTACTCAATGTTGAGGTATCGATATCTAGTTCAGCAGCTAATTTCCTTAAAGGCATTTCATGCTTGGATCTAAGCTCGCGAATATACTCACCAAAAGTGGATTTTTGCATTAGACAAAATATTTTGGACAGTTCTGTCAAATGTAGTGTTATATTTGGAAATCAAGTAACTTAATATTGGATTATTTCGCAATATGAATAGAATTTAAAAACCTGGAGCGGTTATCCATGTTTGCTGGAAGGGTTTCACCAAACAAAATGGATTAAACAGTATCGGAATATGTATTTTACTGTTTTTTGAAGTGTAATTTACAAAAAGAATAGAGAGCTTCACAACTCTCATCTATTGCATTTTATAAGATTTCTTTTGTTTATATTTTTACAAGTATACTTTGAATTTAGCTTTTAGTTGCAATGGCTTCATCGATGAGAATTCTTCCCAAAAGATCAAACCTGCTCAAAGACATATTTTTTGTTGCCGAATTCTCAACTTTGAATTTAAAGCGAGATTTGTTGAAGTTCCATTTCTTGTCAGTGGCGGAATAGTCTAAATAAATGTTTTTCCTCTTGCAATTATAGATCACTTGCATTAAGATAGAGTGCTCTCCATTTGAAAGCGTCTTGTGCTTATAAATCATAATGATAATGGAAACCACAGTATTGACATTACGTAAAAGTTAAAAAAATAGGATTATTTAACTCTCTGTAATTCAATACTTTATTTAAGTCATAATACAAACACAACTGTCACGCAGGGGGTCGCGAGTTCGAGTCTCGTCCGGACCGAATTTAGTAAATACAAGTCCCTCATAGCCAAACGATTGTGAAGGGCTTTTCTGTTTTTACTACAACATTTTTCTATTGAGGTGCATACGGGTTCTTCCTTTTACTATATGGCCTACTGTGGATTTACTTATTTTGAACCTCTTTGCTAGCTCAAGATATGTAAGTCCTTTGGCTCTAAGTTTTATCAATTCATTGGCTTGCCCTTCTCAGAGCTTTGATACATTATTCTTAGAACCAACTTTTCTATTAAGCCTTTTATGCTATTATCCCTTCTGGATAATCATTGTAAATTTAAGTAATTATTGTTTAATGGATCATTATCTATATGATCTACCGTTTCAATAAGTTGCATATACTACAATAATCAATATATTTATATTTACGATGTTGAATGATTAATATTGGAACTTTTTGTAAAGTAAATCAGATCCTATAAAAATATAAAAAATGGAAGGTTTTAATACATCTCGAAGTCTTTTTTATTTTCTACATATTCACATATATATACACGATTTGGTATATTAATACTTGTGATGTACTTTTACTTGAATCAAATTATAAACAAGTACACCCAATGAAAGAAAGGCTAAGAGAACTCATCGCCATAGGAAAAACTAAAGAAGCAATTCTAAAGTTACGTTCTCTTGCAGATCAAATCAATGATTCAGGTGTACAACAGGAAATTATTCTTCAATCTTCTAGATACGAAAGATTTAGCATGGCCAATCGTATGGGGACTTCTTCCTCAGAAGAGCAAGGAACATCACTTGCAAAAATTAATAAAGCATTACTTGAAATTGTTGAACAACTTCCCGAGACTATTACATCATCTGACTCTATTAAAATAGAAGATTCTTCCCCATCAATAGATAAACCACCAACAGGAAAGATGTGGAAATGGATAGTAGCTTTAGGATTACTTATTGCAATTTCAGCGGGAATTGCCGAGATATCAGGATATTCTTTAAAAAAATTATTTAGCTCTTCATCGACAGCATCCAATACCGTCACCGTTTTGGTACATGGTAAAAAAGGAAAGGATGAGTTAGTCTTACCTAATAGAGGTATTGTGAAACTGATCTACGGTGATGCCATTGTACCCAAACAAATTAATGCTGATGGAGAGGCTACATTCAAACAGGTAAGTGATGTATTTTTTGATAAAGATGTAGAGGTAGAAATAGTTTTTCTAGACCCTGAAGGAGAACCTTATCGAGCAGCATTACTTGATAAAAAGTACAAATTGACTAGAGGAAAATATATTCCACTTGAAGTACATTTATTTGGTTTAGAAAAAGTAAGTGGAATTGTAAAAGATTTTAAAACAGGTAATCCAATTGAAGGTGCAAGAATAAGTATTCAAAGAGAAGAATCTTATAGTAACAAATATGGTGAATTTGTGCTTATAATTCCAGAAGAAAACCAACAGAAATTTCAAACTATCCGAGTAATACATAAGGATTATGCTCCTTTTGAATTATCTCAAGTTCCTATACAAACTCAGTCAGAAATCCCAATTCTTTTGAAAAAAAAATAAATAATTTAGCCATAAAAGTACAATCTTTTAATTCTATTCAATTCATTTGTTTATATAGCAGTTTAGAATATCAATCTAGAAAGTCAGGTTTTAATTTATACAAACAATTAAAATACTGGTAAAATGGGGTATGTAAAAAACGTTTATACCATTACTTCATTCACTTCTCCTCATGATTCGTGATTTAATGAATCCAGTAGAAGTAGTAGGAAAGAAATTTTTCAAATTTTGAACAAGAATTGGCTTGTATGAATATAATTTTCTCTTCTATTCTGACCTGTGAATTAGATATCTAGGTGATGTTCTTATTTTTTTATTGCAATCCATTTTCTCAATTTTTAGTTTGAATTTGAATTATTAAGTCTTTATATCGTTGATCTTCAAGAAGAAAATCAAAACTTTTTTCAGTTTGTATCCATCCCAAATCTGAATAACCTAATCCTACTGCTTTTTTCAAGTTTGAAATTGATTCCTCCTTCTTTCCTTGGACTGCATAAAAAAGGGACCAATTACGATATACAATTTTAGGATCTGGATTTGAACCTTCATATTTTTCAAATGCATTTTTTGCTTTGTTAAAGTCTTCAGTATAACAGTAAGCCCTTCCAATGAAATCTAGATAAGTAGAAATAGTTGTAGTATCTCTTTTAAAACCTCTGTTAAAATAAATTATTGAGATAGGGTATTCTTCCAAATAAAAAAAACAAATGCCAATTTGGTAGTATAACTCCGGATCACTCTGATTAGCTTCCATCCTATTCTTGAAAAAAATAATTGCCTCTTCGTACTTGCCTTCCTTTATCAACTGTTCACCATGGTTTTTATTATCCTTCCAATCATTTACAAGCTCATTTTTTTGTACTTCCTTATGGATAGCCATTAGTTGTTTTTCAAGTTCTTGGGTATTGGGATGGTTAGGCCCTAAATCTCGTCTGAACATAATTACCACCTTTTCCATTTCTTCGAATGCAATTGAATAATCCTTCAAATTCAAATAAATTTCTACTAGGTTAAGACGGGCTTGGGAAGTTTCTAATTTATTTACTCCATAGGCATTTTCCATCACAGTTATAGCTCTTTTTTGTTCAGCAATAGCTTCGTCATATTTTTCTTTTTTAAAATAGATTCTAACTAAGTTAGAATGCATACTAGCTACTAATTTTGGATCTTCTACTTTTAAGGCTGGATTTTTTTGTTGAATTTCAATTGATTTTTGAACACAAAACAAGGCAGAATCTATTTTCTCTAATCCTATATAGGCATTTGACATGTTAAAATAGGAACTTGCTATATAGGGATGATCAGGCGGTAATAAGTTTCTTCTAATTTGGAGTGCTTTTTTTTGAGTTGCTAAAGCTTCCTCAAATTTCTCCATTTTCCAATAAGTGACTGAAATGGTATTGTAAGACCTGGCAATTGAAAGAGAGTCAGGATATTTCTCGTTTTCTAGGAATTTAATTAGTTTCTGCATAGTCTTAATACCCTCTTCAGCTTCACCGAGAATTCTATATAAAATATTTAATCTTTCATAAACAATAATTAAATCGGGGTGAGTAAAGCCAAAATTTTTTTCTAATATACTAGCTGCTTTCTTTTGTGCAATTAAAGCATTTATAAAATCCTCTATTTCAAAGTACACATCAGCCAATCTAATATAAGAAGTCGCAAGGTAAAAATGGTCAGGATTTAAGGCTTTTTCTCGAATTTCTATAGATTTTTGCCCCGCTTGGATTGCTCCCAAATAATTCTTTTGCCCCACGTAGATGCTGGAAAGTGAAGAATAAGAGAATCCTAAATCAGGATGGTCGGGTTCTAGAATTTCCTCTCTAATTGCTATAGATTTAAGTTGTACTTCTATTGATTCTTCTAGCATCCCTTTTTCATAATAAATAATAGATAAATTATGATAGAGAGTAGCTAATTCTGGATGCTTTGGATGTAAGATTTCTTCCGTAATAGTAATGGCTTTTTTCGAAGTATATAAAGCATCTTCAAGTTCATGTAGGTTCCTATGAGCTATTGATATTTGGCAATAAAATTTTGCTATATCTGGATGTTTTGGGTCCAAATAATTTTCAGCTATTTCCAATCCTCTATTTAATACTTTTTTTGCTTGTTCATTCTTTCCTTGTTCTATATAAGTCATTCCTAATAATAATTGTGGTTTTGAAAAGAATAAATCATTTGGATCTATTGACTGCTTGGCTAAATCAAGAGTTTTCTTCTGAATACTTAAGGATTGTTCAAGGTCGCCTATATCGAAAAGTCGCTGTGCTAATCCTATGTATAAAGTTGCTATATGTTGATCATTAGGGTCATAGTATTTTTCGTAAATTGTTATAGCATTCTTCTGAGCATCCAATGCACTAGGATATTCTCCAAGGAGGGAGTAAATATGTGCTAAATTGTTGAAATACACGATGAAATTGAAATCATCTTTTTCTAATGTTTTCTCTGCAATTGATAACGATTTTTTTTGAACCGATAAAGCTTTTTTGTATTCACCTAAGTCTGCATAAATTTGGGCAAGATTGTTGAATAACACTGAAATTCTACTATGATGATCTCCCAGGATTGACTTTGAAATATTGATCGATTTCTCAATATACCTAAGGGCATTTGGGTAGTCTCCAATTTTCTTATATGCCTCACTTAACATAGAATATGCATCTGCTAATTCTAAATCCTCATTTTCTTTGGTTTTTTCAAGTAACTCTATGGCTTTTTTTATTACTGCTAATGCTTCGTTGTATTGATACAATAGAGTATATCCTTCTGATTTCAAAGTGTAGCTATCAACTATTTGGCTTATTCGAAGCCTTTCTTGTTCTAAAGCTAATTGATAGTTCTCCTGATCTATTTTTATATTCTTAATGTTTGAGACAACTGAATTGATAGTTGAATCAAGCTCTAAATCATTCAAGATTTTTATAGCCTTATGAATTTCTCCGAGTTTA
Organism: Saprospiraceae bacterium; assembly: GCA_965220465.1. Lineage (GTDB taxonomy): Bacteria > Bacteroidota > Bacteroidia > Chitinophagales > Saprospiraceae > JAHDHW01. The sequence continues at coordinate 594,181 of CBDCPZ010000023.1, forward strand.
TAATATTCAAATGCTTCTTTATAGTTTTCAGAAGCAAAGTCTAAATTAATTCGAGTTAGGTTTCTTATTGATTTTGGCAAGCTCCTTTTTAGATCTTCCAATTGTTTTTTTAATACACTTTCGGCTTCATGCCAATTTTTGAATTCTCTATTTAATCTTTTTTCCAATTCTAATTTGGTAGCTCTACTCTCTTCATTATTCTTCTGTAATTTAGCAATGAGCCTGTCATGTTCTGCTGTTAGAGCATCAACGTTAATTTTATACAATTCGGTTTGAGCTTTAGCAAGTTCTCCTTTCGGTGCAAGAAATATTTTTATTGGAGATTGGCGACCTAATACCACTTCATATAGGTCATTAGTATTAACAACTTCTAGATCAGATTTTTCAACATTAATTTCTACTAGAATTCCTTTATCAATTCCAATAAATTGCAATTCAAATTGACCATTAATATCAGTATTATCAGGAGATGCGTTTACTGCTGATACATAAGCATCTTTCACAAATTTAATTTCTCCAGTATTGTATTTACTGTTCTGGAAAGAAACTTGTCCTCTCAAGAGAATCTGTTGAGAAAAAAGCTCATTGTTACTGGTGACTATTAAAAATCCAATAACTAATTGAAAAAAGTAAAGCCTTAGCATATTGGTTAGCCACTTTTATTAGACAGTTTACGTATCATTTTTTTTATTCTCTTTTCTTCTTTTTGATCAATTGGAAATTCCAAAACGAGTATAAAAGACGCAATAGCCTTTTTAGGATCGCCATTTTCTTTGAAAACTTGTCCTCTAGAATAGTAATACTCTACCAGTTTTTTAGATAAATTTTGTATTTCAGGATTATCTCCGTTTGTATTTGTTCTTTTAATTTGATAAACCTTAAATAGATATGAAAACTGCTTTTCCTGATCATTCCTTAATTCATAGATAAGAGCAATTTCTTGATAAACTTCAGCTAATTTTAAGGTATCAATTCTGGAAAGTTCTTTTGATATTTCAACCCACTTCATCCACTTTTCTAAGGCTTTTTCATTTAGTTTGTTTTGTTTGTATAAGTTTGCTGCTTCACTAATTGCAAAGGTTAATGTATCTAATTCTCCCAACTCCTCAAGCATTGAAATTGCCAATTCATATGATTCTAAAGATTGTTTATAGTTTCCTAAAACTGATTCTGACCGAGCCTTTAAAAGATGAGAATAAGACAATTTTAAAAGCCTCTCATTTTCATTTTCTATAGCTTTGTTAAGATTTTGAATAGAAGCTTTTAACGAATCTATATTCGTTATTGAATTTTTACTTTGTTCATCAAGAACTGCTTCATCTAAAGTTTTAATTGCATTTTTGATTTCTCCTTGCTTAAAATATTCAAAAGCCTCTTGATACATTTTAGAGGCAAAATCTAGGTTTACAGTTGCCATTCTCCTTGCAAAATTAGGCAGCTGGGTTTTTACTGATTTTAGTTGGTCATTTAATACTTGCTCTGCTTCAAAATGATTAGAAATCACCTTGTTCAGGTTTTGTTCTAATTCTGTAATCACAGCATCTCTTTCCTGGCCTTCCTTTTGTAGACTAGCTATTAATTCATTGTGATTTTTGGTTATAGCCTTAAGGCTAACATTATAGAATTTAGTTTGAGATTTTGCTATAAGTCCTTTTTCGGCTACAAAAATATTTATTGAAGTTTTTCTACCAAGGATTACATTTTCTAGGTCTCTTTTATTAACTACTTCGAGCCCATATTTTTCAACTGATAGCTCTATTGTTGAACCTTTGGGGATACCTACAAACTCTAAGTGGAAATTTCCATTTTCATCTGTATTATCTGGGGCGGAGAAAGGAGAATTAACAAAAGCATTTGCCACATATTCAATTTGCCCAGTCCTGTATTTACTATTATGAATGGATACTTGTCCCTTTAGAACAATATTTTGAGATGCTCCCAAGGTTGACACACAAAAACAAAGAGAAAATGATAGAATACGTTTTAGTATTGGCATGATTGGTTTATTCCAGAAGGTATTTATTTCTTGATTTGAAATAGAATACCTTATTATATATTAAAAAACATTCACTTGGTTTCAAAGTGTATTGCAACAAATAAAAAATTAGATATCATACTAAAGATATAAATTAAGAAGCTATTTTTTTGTTGCCAGTTTTAGTAATATATAATGTTAATGTTTTTATTTGCTGTTGAATCTATAAGTTACTTTGAGAATTAAATTTTTCGAAGCTTGTCTTGGTTGCATATAACGCCAGTCTGTGAAAAAACTCAAAAGGGCATTTTTCAATCCAAATATCATCAAATATTTTTATATAATATCAGTATTCAATTTTGAATTTACCCCTAAATTCATTCAAGTTCCAAAGAATCAATTGTCAGATTTTTGATTGTTGAGGTTTTTTCACAGTCTAACGCTACGCTATTCCTGACGTGCTAGCAATTCTAGCTTTTAGCGTTTGGCCCGCTGGCATGTACGAATAGCGATAGCACTTGCACTAACTAAGAGCAGGATAATATCTGCATTATGAAGGTTCTCTTTAATGGCGTCTTCCCATTTTATCCCTGGCTCTATTTTGCCATCAAACCAGATTTGTACCTTACCAGAGCGACGGAGAGGTGTAAGATGTGTACGCAACTCCTCCAGATAAGCAGTATCTTTCCGTGAATAGGCGATGAATATTTTGATAGGTTTTGGCATTTGGGGAATTCGACTGTTTTGGTATTCGTATTAAGTTAAATATAACACTTTATTGATTTATTTAATAACATCGAATCTACGAGACTAGTATACAGAGCATAATCTCAACTATTTTCAACGTCCACGGCAAGAATGAAAAACGCCACAAAGAATCGAACTAGTCCTTGATGCACCGACAGGAGAAAGCATTACTCTTAGCACCGCTTGTACGGTGAAATTTGTTTAAGTCCTTATCGAATTTGTAGAATAGACACCAGTTAGGATCTATCTTCGTAGCGCACCAATAGTCGCCCTTGCTTTCCAGGTTGTGGAACTCCTTATTAAGAAAGAAGCGATAACCGCCCAACAATGCATCAAAAGAGCTGCTACCTCCTGAGATTAAAGTATTGTAATTATATTCTTCCAATAAACGGGACCATTCTGTATCTGTTGGTAACCTCCATTCCGTGCCGAGAATACTGCATGCATTTTGAGCTGCGTCCCAGGTATAGAGGCGGCCATATTTATCACAATTTTCATCCTTGTCATCATAACACCATGAATCTGTAACTTTTAAATTCAGGTTTTCAGCGAGCCATGTTTTACCATTTAGATTTACAGTTTTATAGCCGCTTCTTTTGTCTGTAATGGAATTCGGAGCATTGAGTGTTCTAATTTTCTCCTTAGCCTCTTTCAAATACATTCCATTCGGATAGTCTTTTTGATATTGCTGATATGCTTTAATATCATTTGCGCCAGTAGTTCTTTTCCAGGCTTCTTTTTCTCTATCGATTTGAGCCTCATTTTCTAAATTATTGATTGCATTTTGGGCTTCTTCGCTATACTTTCCATTTGGAAAATATTTCAAATAATCTCGGTACGAATCTATTGTTGGAGTATGATTGGTTGTAGCCCAAACTTCATCCTCATTCGGTGGACATTGTTCAATACATTCTCCAGTTTTATTGATGTAGTATTCTTGTCCATTTAACTGTATCAAAGCTTTTCCACCTGAAAAGCCTTCTGATTTTTCGTATTTGATTTCAATTACCAAAGTTCCCTTTTCATCAATAAACCCATAAATGCTGTCCTCTTTCACAACCGCAAGCCCTTCTGAAAAATCGGCAATAGCGTCATAAGTTGGAGCGAGAATAATATCCTCACATTTCTTTAACCCTACAATACCATTATCATCCGTGAAGGTTTGAACAGGTTCTTCACAAGTATTAGAAAATAATCCGGGCCAAGAGCGAATAATATAAAAGGCCCCTACCAAAATTATTATGGACAATCCAATCCAGGCACTGTATTTTAAAGTTTGTTTTAGATGCATAAAATTCGAAAGAAAAATTTGCTTCTTCTTAGTGTAAACAACAATATTATTTCAATTATCTATTTTCATATCCACACCACAAATACAACAACATCCACCGCCTTACCAAGTTGGTTGAAAATGACAGTGGAAGCTGTATGAAACACCGTCAATTTTCCAGAGACATTTCCAACACCAAAGTTGTTGGTGCCTGATAAGCAAATAGCTTCCTTGGATGTATCCATGACATGACCACCTGCACTTATTAGTCCATCTGAGCTGATTGCTGATACAAAGATCATAGCAGCTTTTCGCCCCTGGTTGTTACCGGCTGGAATGGTTAACAACCCTCCATTTTCGAGGCGACCGCTGTGGCTCCACATTTTAGTGTCTCCGAAGAGTTGAAGCGCTTGTGAAGGAAGATCACCGACTTTTTGGCTATAGTAAGCAGTATCCGGAACAGGTGATCCGGACTGCAAGCGGTTAAAAGCAATCTTCTCCTGCATATTGGGCATATTCACAGTGGTATTAACTCCCATTAGGACCTGTTCCAGCATCAGCTCTCCAACATTATCGATGTCAAGAGCTACGTCAGAGCCGTTGTGTACCACATGCTTCATACTGAGCCGCCAAATATTGCGGAAGAAAAACCCACGCTGGGTATTATCGGCTACGATATTTTCAAGGTATAAATCTTGCAAATGATGATTTCGCTCGATGTAGATGGTATAACCATTAGGATCGGTGCCCTGCTCTGTGCGTACATTTTTTATACTTAAGGCAATGCTTACACTTGTCGTTTGAGTATCCCGCCAATAAAGCCCATGGGTTCCCAAGACCCACGCTTGAAATCCGCCAAAAGTAACATGCTGCAAATCAATGTCATCTTCAATAAAAACACAAGGTTGCGAAACGCCCTCAGTGACCAATAAATAAAGATCATTGAAAGTAAAATGGTCAATATCATTGTTGGGGTTTTGGTCATTCTTTGCGATGACAATCGGGCGGTCTGCCTGGATACGAAGATTATTAATATGGCCAGCCTCCCTGCCCCGCACCATCAGACCAACACTGTCGCCGTTTCCCGTCCAGGGCCCAATGATGAGATCTTTGACCATAATATTACTGGTGTCTTTTAGCTCAATCGCTGTTTTGGTCAGGCCGGTATCTGCACTGCTCACCAAAGCCATATCCCGTATAGCACACTGCCACAAGACACCTTCACTTCCCCTGTCAAATTTGAAAAGGGTTTGATGATCGACTGATGGCTGGAAACGAATTTGAGTAGCATAGCGACCGACTCCTTGCAGCGTGACCCGTATTTTGCTGATCAAGATCTCTGACTTGACTTCGTAAGTCCCGGAAGGGAATAATAAAGTACCTCCTTCATCTCCAAATTGATCAACAGCTGTTTGTATCGCTGCCGTATCATCTGTAATGCCATCTCCTTTTGCTCCAAAATCTTTGACATTTATCATCCTTGTTAGTTTTATCGTGAACAGTTCTGGAAATGGCTGTGGGAATTCCGGTTCTGTCTAATTTAAAAAATATTACGCATAACGTTTGTTTTTAATAGATAAAAATATTACATTTAAGACGAAATTCAAATTTTTATTTTGAATTAAAGCTAATAATCGATTTTTTATATTTAATAAATTCAAATATTTAGAATAAAAAACGAATGTAAATTTATAAAACCTCAAAAGCTAAACCAGATGAAAGTACAAACTGCACCGATTATAACCTTTCCATATTCATAACTTCTTTTTGTTAGTTTAAACTAACTGAAAACCCAACACTAAAACACTTCTTACTATATCTAAAACTGCCCATAAGAGATATACATAGTAAAGACCAAATGATACTTGCTCTTCTTAAAGAGGTCATTTGAACAATTGTCACTTGTATACGAGAAAGTTAATCTTACCGCTATTAGGTTTTGCTTTGATGCAAAATTTATTGAAATAATATAGAAATCCCAGTTCTATATCCTTTTGTACAAAACCACCTCAAAAAACAGCCGATGAGTAACAAATCTGGCACAGCAGAACAAGTCATCACACTCCCAAAAGGCGGCGGTGAATTAAAAGGTATGGGAGAAACTTTTTCTCCGGATCTTCATACCGGCACAGGTAATTTTTCTGTCCCAATTGCACTCCCTTCCGGGCGAAATGGTTTTCAACCTGAAATTGGTTTGGTGTATAGTACCGGCAATGGTAACACCTGTTTCGGTCTCGGATGGCAACTAAGTGTTCCCGGAGTTAGCCGGAAAACGTCCAAGGGCATTCCAAGATATCAAGGGAAAGATACTTTTCTACTTTCCGGGGCAGAAGATTTAATTCCTACAGATCAAGGGGACAATTATATACGTTACCGACCAAGGACTGAGGGATTGTTTGCCATTATCCAACGTATCAGAGATGCGAATGACGATTACTGGGAAGTAAAAACCAAAGATGGATTGATCAGTCATTATGGTTCTCCAAATTCTATTGGTAATGACCCGGCAACTGTGTTTGATCCTAAAAACCCTAATCACCTCTTTTGCTGGAAACTCAGTGAGACAATTGATGTGTTTGGTAACCGTATCATCTATGAATACGAACGCGATCTGGCAGATACTCAAAACAGACATTTCAACCAAACATACCTTAAAACAATCAAATACCTCGATTATCTGGATGAACAAGGCAATGAACAATTCCTTGTTAAAGTAGATTTCGAGTATGAAAACGAGCGACTAGATCCTTTTTCTGTTTTCACTTCAGGCTTTGAAATTAGAACAAGAAAAATTTGTAAACGGATTGTCGTTAAAACATATCCAGATCAACAGGAAACTTTGGTTCGAAGCTATGAATTCAGCTATCAAAATGCGGAACGTAGCCTCGTTTCATTATTGAAAGAAGTTCAAGTCGTAGGGCATGACGGCGATAAAGAAGAACGACTGCCTCCTCTGACTTTTAGTTACACTCCTTTTGTTCCAAAAGGCAGAGACTTTAGTCCATTAAAAGGCAGAGACCTTCCAGCAAACTCTTTAAGTAATCCAGATACAGAAATGGTGGATCTTTTTGGAAACGGTTTACCTGATATTGTCCAGATGAACGGAACGGTGCGATATTGGAAAAACCTGGGCAATGGAACCTACGACATCCCTCGTACCATGAAAGAAGCCCCAGCCGGAGTTAATATTGCCAATCCAAATGTTCAATTCATGGATGCCAATGGGGAAGGAAGAGCTGACCTTGTTGTAACAGATGGAAGTCTGTCAGGATATTTTCCAACAAATTTTAAAGGTGGTTGGGATCAAAAGTCTTTTCGTAAACACAAGTTGGCTCCCACTTTCAGCTTTGCTGATCCCGAAGCCAAATTAGTTGATCTCAATGGAGATGGAGTTGCTGATCTTTTACGCTCTGGCAGTAGAATGGAATGTTACTTCAATGATCCAAAAGAAGGTTGGAATGAAGTGCTACAAGTTGAGCGCAAAGCTGTAGATGAATTTCCAAATATTACTTTTACTGATCCTCGTATTCAATTGGCAGATATGACAGGTGATAGCCTTCAGGATATTGTTTCGATCGCTGACGGGAATGTGGAATATTGGCCCTATATGGGTTATGGCAAGTGGGGAAAACGTATCCACATGCGCAACAGCCCTCGTTTTCCTTATGGTTATGATCCCAAGCATATTCTTCTGGGCGACATTGCAGGTGATGGTCCTCACGATGTTATTTATGTAGATCATGGCAAGTTGCATATTTGGATCAACCAAAATGGAAATGGATTTAGTGAACGTATCGTCATTGACGGTACTCCACCAGTTACAGATATGGATTCAGTTCGATTGGTCGATTTGTATGGTACGGGCACCAGCGGCATACTTTGGTCGTCAGATAAAAGAGTCAATGGTCGGGATCATATGTTCTTCCTCGATCTGACGGAAGGCATTAAACCTTTTGTGCTCAACGAGATGAACAACCATATGGGCGCTATCACAAAAGTAGAGTATCGCCCCTCAACTTATTATTATCTACAAGATGAAAAAGATCGTGCGACCAGATGGCAAACCCCTTTGCCATTTCCAGTACAAGTAGTAGCTTGTGTAGAAGTCATCGATGAGATCAGCAAAAACAAGCTCACTACAGAATACAGCTATCACCACGGTTATTGGGATGGGGCTGAAAGAGAATTCCGAGGCTTCGGAAGAGTAGAGCAAAGGGATACTCAAAGCTTTGACAATTATCGTACTTCCGGACTTCACGAAGAAGCTCCTTTCCAAGAGGTAGAAGAAAAATATTACACGCCACCAACCCTCACCAAAACCTGGTTTCATCAGGGACCGGTGGGCGAAGAATTTGGAGATTGGACTATCTGCGATTTCACTAATGAATTTTGGCAGGGCGATCCACAAAAATTCAACCAGGATACAGGTATTCACGATTTAATAAAACACCTACCAAGAAGAGCACAGCGGGATGCTCACCGTAGCTTGCGAGGATCAGTGCTTCGTACAGAACTCTACGCTTTGGATAAAACTGAAAGAGAAAACAAACCTTATACAGTAACCGAATCCTTCTATTATACCCGACAAGAATTTAGCCCTGATGATTCTCCTTTTGAGGAAACACCAAAAGGTACTAGCGGTTATATCTTCTTTCCTTTGGTTGCAATACAACGCACTACCCAATGGGAACGTGGTGATGATCCCATGACTCAATTTAGCTTTTCGGAAGCTTATGATGCCTTTGGTATTCCAACAGTTCAGGTTGCTATCGCCTGCCCGCGAGGATGGAGAAATATGGGCGATCGTTTTGCAGAAACAACACCTTTTTTATCAACTTATTCGATAAGTCAGTTAGCGTATTCAAATACAGAATTCCCTTATATAAAAGGTAGAAGCGTAAAAGCCAGCTCCTATGAAATCCTGCACCAGGGAGATCAGTCCGTTTGGGATATTAAAGCAAACATCCAAAATCTTGATCTTCTAAAATTAATCGCGCAGTCAATTACTTATTACGATGGAGAGGCATTCGAAGGTTTACCTTTTGGTGAAATCGGTAATTACGGCGTTCCAGTCCGAACAGAGAGCCTGGTCATTGATGAAGCAATCCTGCAGGAAGCCTGGAAAAATGAAAATGGAGATGTCAATATTCCCACCTATCTGAATGCAAATAATCCAGAAAACTGGCCATCAGAATATCCGACCTCCTTCCAAAATAGTATGACTCCACTTGCTGGTTATACTTTTTATGATGGTACAGATGAGCATGCAAGAGGATATTGGGCACACGGCAGTTCGAAGTTTGACTTCCAGGATGCTACAAATCCTTATGCAAAAGGTTTGCCTTTGGAGCAACAGGACGCTTTGGGTAGAAAATCGAGTATTGAATATGATAAATACCAATTCCTTCCTGTGAAAGCGACTGACCCTCTAGGATTGAAGATGCAAGCAGAAAATGACTACCGCCTCTTTCAGCCCTGGTTGTCTACAGACGCGAATGACAATAAGTCTATGGTCCGCTTCTCGCCATTGGGTTTTGTAATGGATACGTTCCTTATCGGAAAAGAAGGAGAGGAAGAAGGCGATGCTCTGGATAGAAATGATTTTACCACATCGGGCACTCGCAATGAATATGACTTCTTTGCCTTTATAAATGATGGTAACCCCATCTATGTCAAATCCATCGTACGGGAACATCACAAATACGAAACAGATGTACCGGTAGGACAATTTGATGACACCATCACCACTGTTGAATATTCCGACGGCTTTGGACGCTTAGTGCAGACCCGCACCCAAGCGGAAGATGTATTGTTTGGTGACCCGCTACTGGGCAATGAACTCCTGCCCGAAGATCAACAAAGTCCTGAAACGACCACTCCAAAACAAGGTATTATCCGCCAACCCAACGAACCTATAAACGTTGTCGTAAGTGGCTGGCAAATCTATGACAACAAAGGTCAGGTTGTACAACAATACGAGCCATTCTATTCCAAAGGTTTTGAATATATCAACCTGCTAGAAAACGACTTGCTGGTGGGTCAAAAAGTGGAACAATTTTATGATCCCTTGGGCAGAGTTATCCGCACGCTGAATCCTGATGGCTCAGAACAAAATGTAATTTTCGGCATCCCTGTGGATTTGGATTATCCAAAAGTATTTACTTCAACCCCCTGGGAAGCCTACACTTACGATGCAAATGATAACGCTTTCCGAACCGGACATACTGATCGAGTTGATGAAAGCCATTGGAACACGCCTTCTAGCATGGAATTAGATGCGCTCGGCAGAACCATCAAAGCTATCGCACGCAACCGGGATCGACTATCAGGCGACACCTGGTCGGAAATATATGAGATGGTCACCGAATCAAATTATGATATCCGTGGCAACCTACTAACCGTTACCGACCCTTTAGGAAGACTCGCTTTCCAATATACTTACGACCTGACTTTTGATGAAGAAAACGGCTCAATGGTATGGCGCATCCAAAGCATTGATGCAGGATTACGGCGTATTTGTTTTAACGTATTAGGCTTAGAAATCGAACGACGGGACAGCAAAGGTTGCGTCAGTTTACAGGCTTACGATGAAGGCAATCGACTAACTCTTTTCTGGGCAAGTGATAAGGCGGATCTACCGGTGACGCTGCGACAAAAACTGATTTACGGCGATAAACTAGATCAAGAAAACGAAAAAGATGTAAATCTTTTAGGTCAACTTTACCAACACTACGACGAAGCGGGATTGGTGGAAGTACCCTCCTACGATTTTAAAGGCAATGCTCCAATTGGAAAAAGACAAGTCATCAAAGATCAATTGCTAGTCAACTTATCTGGCAGCAATACTTTCCAACATTTCCAGGTAGATTGGGAAAATAATACTCCTGCTGATCTGATCGATCCTAAGGTTTTCCAAACGGATACCACCTACGATGCGCTTAATCGCCCCAAGACTATCACTTATCCTGAAGATGTGGACAATGAACGTAAAGTCTTCCTTCCGAGATACAATCGTGCTGGTGCACTTGAAGGCGTCTCCCTCGGCGGCTATGAGTATGTAAAACATATCGCTTACAATGCTAAAGGTCAGCGTACTCTTATTGCCTATGGAAATGGCCTGATGACACGTTATGCTTACGACGATGTACGCTTTTGGCTTACTCGCTTGCGCACCGAAAAGTATAACATCCAAGGATCGGAAAACTTCAACTTCATACCATCAGGTGGTATGCTGCAAGATTTGGGATACGAGTACGATCTGGTTGGTAATATTTTAAAAATAAAAGATCGAAGCCAAGGTAGTGGAGTTGGTGGGAGTGATGAATTAGACAAAGACTTTAGTTATGATCCCATCTATCGCTTGCTTTCTGCTACAGGAAGGGAACACACGAGTCGTGATCCCAAGCACAACGAACCCTGGGCGCAAGCGATGACGCACACCAATCAGGATGTTAATACCACCCGGTTTTACACCAGGCAGTATCAATATGATAAGGCGGGCAATATGCTTCATTTGCAGCATATCAACCCTAATAGTATCGGCAATTTTTCCCGGACCTTTAAAAATAAAGAGGAAAACAACCAACTGGAATATTACCAACAAGGAGGCGATGGATTCCGAAAAACGTTGACCTATGACCTAAACGGCAATATGACCAATGAAGGCATCTCCCGCTACTACCAATGGAACCACGCCGACCAACTTCACACCTTCCGAGTTCAGGCAAATGATATTAGTGAACCGAGCCTCGAAGCCCGCTATCTCTATGACGCCGGTGGACAACGGGTAAAGAAAATTGTATGGCATCAAGGTGGTAAAGTGACGACCACCACTTATATCGGCAATGCCTTTGAACTCCATTCCGAGGGTACTAAAGCCAACATAAAGAAGAAAGAAAATAGCACACTGCATGTCATGGACGATGAGAGTCGCATCGCTCTAATACAAATAGGTAATTCTTTTAGAACACAACCACTACCTACCATACAGTACCAGCTTGGCGACCACTTGGGGAATGTGCATGTAGTGGCTGATGAAAATGGTAGCAGCCATAGCCAGGAGGAACACTACCCTTACGGAGGGACGAGTTTTGGCAGCTTTTCAACAAAACGCTATCGCTTTACAGGCAAAGAGCGGGATGAAGAGAGTGGATTGAGTTATCATGGGGCGAGGTATTATCTTCCATGGATAAAAAAATGGTGTAATACAGACCCAATAGGAATAGTTGGTGGTATAAATTTATTTCAATATGCAAATAATAATCCTCTTGTGTATAAAGATATGTCAGGGACACAACCCAAGACCACACTTTCAGATGAAGAAAGATTTGTTTTAATGAAAAATTTTGAGCTCACCGAAGCTAATCAAAAAGCGGCGACAGCTAAAAATTTCGCTAAAGATGAAGATCCAAAAGCCCCAATAGTACTCTACCATATTACAGAACATCCTGATATATGGTTTTCGGAAAGAAAATTTTCGATTAAAGCAAGAGAAGAATTTTGGAAGGTTTTACTTGATTCTCCTGGTGTTAATTTCCACCAAGGATTGCCAATTAAAGTATCTGATCCTCAGGTTCTAATGACGAAAGCAATTTCAGCTGCAGGACATATACAAGCTATGGGGCACATTACCAAAAAAGAATATAAAGAATTTAGAGATAATGCAAACCAACACTTTAGAAATGATATGAAGAAATATGCTAAATATTGGAAAAATGTAAAAGAAAAAGCAACTGTAGGTCTTTTTGTCGGCTTAACGATAGGAGTAGCAGCATCCGGAATAGCGACCGCTTCTGGATATTCAACCGCTTCTGAAATTGCAGGTACTGAAACAGTAGCAGGTGTTACAACAGCAGGGGGTATGGGAGTAGGAACTACAACAAGATGGATGACAGCAGCAGAAACAGGAACAGCAACAGAAATAGGAACCATACTAGCACCAGCACCTTTGTCACGTGCCGGAGCGACCTTACCTGAGACATCCGATAAATTACTCAAATTAACGGACAAGTTTTTTGATATATTATTTAAATAACAAATCATGAAAAACACCATCAAAGGAATTATAAAAGACGAAAAGGGAGTTAAACTATCTGGCATCCCCATTAGTGTATTTGATGTAAAACCTGGCAAAGAAACTCTTCTAGAGCAAGGATTGACAGGTGAATAAGGAGATGTCTATCCAGAAATAGATGAGAATGATAAAAATTGACCTAACAAAAATTAAATCATTATGGCAGACTCAAAACCAACAGCATATAAAAAAATATTCCAAAAATGGAAAAATCTAAGAGAAAGTGGACTTGATTTAGGACCTAGTCAATCTGAAGTAACATCTGCCGGTTATGGGGGATGGTATAGGATTTACCAAAAAGGACGAATCTATTCGCATCATAGTGTAGGTACTTATGAAGTACATGGTAATATTCTCAAAAGCTATCTCAAGCGAAATGCTTATGACCGTAATCCGAATATAGGAAGAAGGGAATTAGGTTTCCCCAAAACAGATGAAATCCGCACTTCTGACAAACGTTTTCCTATGAGTCAGTTCGAATGGGGACAAATCATAGCCGTTAGTGGTGCAAGAGGAGGCGTGAGTATTAGTGGAGAGATATATAAACATTGGCTTAAGTGGCCCGGTGCAAATCGTATGTCTGGGATGGGTTATCCTATCAACGGCAATGTGAAAGTTGCGGGAGGTGAAGTAGTTTTTTTTGAGAGAGGATTGATGTACTATAAGCGTAGCAAAAGCCATACTCCAGTTAGTGTGCCTATTACCCCTCCTATGCTGGGTAATCCTGCTATAGTGGAACCAACTCAGGAAGATTTGCCAATCCGAATACCAGTATATGAACAAAACTTGGATCTAATGGGTGGGCTCGGAGTTCTGGAACAAATAATTCGAAATAGATTTTATCTTCAGGAAGTAGGAACCTATCGACGGGTTCCGCTTACTATCAACACATCTAAATCAGGAATTACAGCAATTAATCCTGATGTGGTTTTTTCCAAATCCCAACATGTGACTAACAAACCACTTAATAAGAAACAGCTTATTCCTGATCTGAATCTGCCACCTGGTTTCCCACCAATTTTACCTGGTGAACCGGGAGATCCTCCTAAAAAGCTTGAACTTTATTTTTCTCTAGTACCTGGCAACAGATTAAAAAACAGAACGCTGTATGACTTGGTATTTAAAATGGATAATGGATATTTCTATAAATTTTCACCTCACTCGCTTTATGCACGTGATTCCTGGAATGACTTTGCATTGATACATGCTACCGATATTCATGTCTCCCGCCGGATTGATGGTTTTCGGAAAAGATTAAAAAGAGCAAAGGAGAAATACGACAGAAATGACTTAGATCAAGGTATTGAACAATTGAACAATTGGAACGATGGATTCCGTGATCTCATTCGTTATGCAAACTTCTTACATGAGAAGGGGGTTTTGGATGGGATACTTGCTACAGGAGATTTGGTGGACTATCAGTTTGAAAATGGCGAAAATAAACAAGGAGGTGGAAATTTTGAGTTTTTCAGTAAACTCATTTTAGGAAAGCTGAAATATCCCGATAGTGACAAGAAGCAAGAAGAACTGAAAGTACCGATATTTACTTCTCTGGGCAATCATGATTATCGCCCCAAGGCCTATAAACTCTTTTGTGGTGTGGCGGCAGGAGGAATAGGACCAACATTGCATACTCTCAGTCAATATAGAAATTTCAATATTACCGAAAGGGAAGCGCGTGCTATTCAGGATGGTCGACCCCCAAAACCACCGGTTTGGCCCCAAACATTTGAAATAAAATATGGAAAGCCTCAAATAAGCCTTAATGCTGCATGGGAAATGATAACAACTGACAATCCCGACTATTATTTTAGATACATTAATTCAAGCTTATCTTATTTGGTAAGACTAGGTAAGCACCGTTTAGTAATGCTTGATTCTGGCCCGGATACAGGTTTGCCTAAAGATAAATGGGATGGAATCGTTCACGCTTTAGGGACATTTGGCGTTAACGAAGACGAACGGACATTTATTAAGGGAAACCCAAATTGTGAGGGATTTGGGATGAGCGAATTGAACTTAACAAATATTGCTCAAAAAGAAACCAAAGATGGTGGGCTAACAATAATAGGTACACATGCCCCTCCATTTAATACTAAAGGAACGGAGTATCCACATTATTTTAGAGAAACAGAACATCCCACAGCAGATGAAAAAGAAGTGGCCAATTATCTCAGACGGCAAGTGCCTATAAACCCCGTAGGCTCCCAACAACCAATTCACGACAATTTGTTGCTCGCATTGGTCCGGAAAAAATACAAAGATTGGCCATTGTCGGATACCGATTATTTCAAAACAGGTAGCCACGAAAACCTTTTGGATTGGGGAGTTTTAAGAGGAAAAATAGAGCAATTTCTTAAACTTTGTGTTGGTAAAGATTTGAGTGGACAACGCATAAGACCTATAGATCTTATGCTGTTTGGTCATGTGCATACTATGGTGGAAATGCGCATAAAATGGAATAACAGGAAGGATGAATTGCAATATTTCAACGACTTTTATACTGAAAACCCAGCTAGATATTATTCTTCAAGAAAATATAAAGGTGCATATGGCCAATATGAGCGAGTGTATATACGAGTGAATGAAAGAGGTCGCCCTAATGGGAAAGTGGGAAAAATAAGAGATCGTTTTTGGGGAGATAACTCCTTGCTTTTAATACCTCCATATGAAAATACCTTACAAGGAGCAAACAATCATTCGCAATGGTGGGAAAAACATCGTCCTTTGTTTATACAGGGTGCTCCTTTAGGACCAACCGATAATAACCAACGTAAAGACAAGGAAGAAAATGAACACATGCCGGATCCTTCCTTTGAAGGGTGTAAACTTGTAGTAGTTCGGGATGACACAATTACAAATATCATCCAGATTTCTCGACGAGAGTTGAACAAAGATACATGGAGATTGCCCCGAGGAGTTTCTGCTCCAATTGGTACTGGAGTTTCCACAGAAACGCTGCCTCCGAAAACGGTTAAAATATAATAATCAACTTCTCATTAATGTCTTGAAATGATTAACAATAACTAGCTTTTTTCCCAAAGCCAAAAAAGAAAATCATGAAAAACACAATAAAAGGAATAATAAAAGACGAAAAAGGAGCCAATCTATCCGGTATCCCCATAAGTGTATTTGATGTAAAACCTGGCAAGGAAACCCTTTTAGAGCAGGGCTTGACGGGTGAAAAAGGCGATTTCACCATAAACCTGAAATTAGGTGAACTCCGTACTAATCTATTGGTACGGGCGAACTCCTTAAAAGGTGAAATAATAGGAGAATCAGACATCCGCTTCAATGTCGGAGAGCAGGAAAAGATAGATTTCACGGTGAAAATGCCTGCCCCCTCTTCTGAATTCGAGCAAGTGAAATGGACATTGGAAAAGCTTTTACCAGATGGGCTGTCATCCTTTCGAGAGAAGGATATCCCATTATTGCTCCAAACTAAAAATTCAGATCAAGATGGTGCCCCTGTAATTAATATTGCTAATCTGGATAAGTCCCGACTAGAACATTTTCATTACAGCGTGGAGCTTGCACAAGACAGCGGACTACCTCCATCCTTCTTCTATGGGATCAGCTATCAGCTGAATAAAAAGCCGACGCTTTTAGAAATACTCAATATGCAGGAACCCCAGCTTAGGCAATTGCTCCAAAAAGCAGAAGAGGAAACCAAGATTTCAGAAGTGGATGATTTTGTCTTTATACAATTGGAACAATTGGCATTAGCAGAAGGTGTTCTTGTTCAACAAGAATGTTTTGGTTATTTGCGACAACTAAAGACAAAAGAACCTTTGGCGGGATTTACAGTGCGTGTATTTGATTTAGAAACTAGTCCTAATCCAAAAGAATTGGGCAATGATGTTTCCAATAAAAATGGCTTGTTTACTTTAGCTTTTATAACTCCGAAAAGGGAAGGAGGAAAAGCAAAGAGCAAAAAACGATCACCTCATCGTTTGCGATTGCATATTAATCCTCCTGGAAGTAAGGAGATGCATAAGGTAGAAATTAAAGTAGCCTATGGACAAAAAGAATTAGGTGAATTGCTGGTTCCTTTGTCTGGTATGGCAAAAACTGCTACAGTAAAAGCCCCAGCACCACTTCCGGGATTTATGTTGAATAATCCTGTTGTTCAACACAAGTTGCGTCAGGCGAATGGAAAACTAGCTCCCGATAAATTGAAAAATGTAAGGTCAATGCCTTTAGGGGAAACCGGAGCCGCACCAACACGTCAGGATGCAACAAGTCCTTTGGCTTATCTGGCGGATTTACTCAATTATACGCAACTTCATATTACTAAAGAAGGGTCTACAAACATCAGTTCTGAGGAACTCAGATCTCTATTTTTCCAGCCATTTAATGATTTGCTTACATCAGGGAGTTTGGGAAACAAAGAAGTTCGGCAGATTCAGCTGTGTATTGAATCTCTAAGAGCTTATTTAGGAGAGCGTCCTTTATCAGATAGTCAAAAAGAAAGTGACCTGGTTGCTGCAGAATCTCAATATCTCGAAACTGCTTACCAGACCTTGCTTATTCATCTGGGTACTTCCTATGAAGAGATGAGCCAACTTGGAGTGGCAGATGATACTACCAAACAAAATCTGGCAAATCGCTTGGGAATCAAAGTAGGTCAACTCAATGATTTTTGGATCCCAACAGAAAATCTTACCGAAGCCTTATTGGAGCATAAATTTGGATTGATTGATACTATAAGAGATGTCCTTTCTAATGGTGCTAAAATGGGTGATGACGAAAATCAAATCAAACAATGGCAATTTGAAGGCATACAATGGAACAAAAATACTGATGAGCAAGGACAAATCTATCTTAAGCTTGGAATGCAAGTGCCGCCAAGTGGAGCACCAGTGCCTGCCGTAGAAATATATCAAGATGCTCAAAGAACTCAATTGATAGCGAGTGGTACAGGCGAATCATCTACCTCTAAAGTGGATTTGTCAGAAAGCAATAATAGTGGACTTTCCAGTTCTATAAATGTCGATTTCAAAAGTGTTAATGAAACTATTGCTATTTCAGTAATTCCGGCTTTCCTATCTGCAAGATTTGAAAATGTTCACGCTCGTTGGCAACAACTGGACAATCCTGTAGAACCTGAGGGACTTCAGTTTTTGGAGGAACAGCAGAAAGCCGCTATTGATTTTCTTTCTGAAACTATTGGGAAAACTGAAATTGCCAGCCTGCCTTTACTTCGAGATGCTTTAATAAATATCACCGAGCAGAATGCTCGTAGATTGAGCGAAATTTTGCTTATTGATTGTGAATTTGACGCGAAATATATGACTACCAGAATTTCACAAGCTTTTGTAACAATTCAACAATTGTTCACATCTGTTCGTACAGGATTGTTAAAAGATACACATCCGGATTTAAAACTGGAAGCTGACGACTTCGCCGAAGAGTGGAAATGGATCGGTACTTATGAAACTTGGCGTGCAGCAATTTTGGTATTTCTTTATCCGGAAAACCTATTGAATCCTAGTCTTCGAGTTGAACAATCACCAATATTTCAAGACCTAACAAACCAGCTTCGAAGGAATCGACGCCTAAACCTTGAGACCATCAGAAAAGCAGCTGAGGAATACGAGTTTTATTTCAAGGACATCTGTAATCTTAAAGTAGAAGCAACCTGTCAGACCATGACACAAATGGATAATGTTGGTTCAATTCATCAAAATTTATTTTATCAATTTGGCCTAAATGATGGACGGGTGTACTGGTCTTTTTATGATGAAGGTGAAAGCGCTAATAATAAACAAAGTTATTGGGGTAAAATTCCCGGATTTGAAGAGTTCAAAGTATCTAAAATTTTAGGCACAGTGCCTTATCAAACGAGTGAAAATAAAAGAAAAATATTTCTTTTTGCAAAAGGTTTTTCAAAAAACTGGTCTGTTAGTAGAAAATATGTTGAACTAGTTTTTACTACTTATGACTTACAAAACAGAGAATGGGAAGAAGAAATTGTTTTTCTTTCTCTACCTGACATAACATATAATGTAGATGTAATAATTGAACATAGGTTAAATGAAGAATTGCCCCCTTTTATTGCTTATAGAAAATTATTACAACTTGGGCAACAAGACTATATATTCACTCGGAGTTTGAATGAAGAAGGTACGGAATGGGAGGAAAATGATTGGAAGAAATTTTATTTAGGGTATGGTGGTGAAATAAAAAAAGTTTACTCCATTTTAAATATAAGATTTAGTCGGATAATAACGGCATATACAAAGAATAGAAGCAATGGAGTATACAGAACAAAGCTTTTTAATTTTAATCTTGATGGAGGCATCAAGAGTTTTAGCCTTAATGGAGAAGTTAAAAGCACGGTCAATATAGGAGGTTATTTTTTAGGGACAACAATTCATAAATCAATGGATAAGGATTCGTTGATTTGGTATTTTGTGCAAGGAGTCCCAAATTCACGCTATTATCCAATAAAAATAACTAAAAGTGGAGTAGAAGATAAAATAAATTTAGGTCCTCAGCATCTTGGATTTTTTGGAATGAGAGAACTTGCAATTCATAATGGAACGGGTGTTGAAAGCTCCAACGAAGAAGAAGGTATGCGCTTAGCCTTCAATGATACTCAAGGACAATCTGGAGCAAATCATGCTTTTTTTGTACCCGACATTGACAATATGTTACATTTGCAGGGTCAAAAAACCCAAAATTTGCCTAAAGAGGTTACTTTGTTTAAGTTGACAACAGATCATAATCAATCTAGTTATCAAAATCGTCGAGAAAGAATTGAAAATGCATTTATTAGCAACATTTATTCTCCAATTCACATACTCAATTATTTATGGGAAGCCTACTATTTTTTACCTATTTATCTTTCATTACAATTAAAACGGAACAATCATTATGTTGAGGCTTTGGATTATCTACGACTAGTTTATGATTACACTGAAGTGATAGAAGATCGAAAAATTTTCTATGGATTGAAACATGAAGAGAACTTTGATGAAAATTATAACAGACCTGGAAAATTTTTCAGTGATCCACTAAATCCACATGCAATTGCTTCTACTCGTGTTAATGCTTACACTTGTTATACTTTGTTGACGTTAGTAAATAGTTTCCTTCAAACTGCAGATGGTGAATTTGCCAGAGATACAATTGAATCTCTTGCTAGTGCTCGAAGACTATATGCTTCAGCGCTAGAATTGCTTAATACTCCTGAGTTGAAGCAAGAACCAGATGAGGAGGAAATTCTACCATTCGATATTCCCCAAAACCCGGTTTTAGAAGCCCATAAAGTCCATGCCGAAGTCAATCTTTACAAATTACATACTGGCCGTAATATTGCTGGAGATGAACGAGAAGTACAACCTTTGAATCAAACTATGTATGCTTCCAGTGGTTTAGTAGTCAATGGAATAGAGTCTCAAACAAGTACGCAACAGAACATTTCATTTCGACCTACACCATTTCGCTTCTTTGTACTTCTCGAACGAGCAAAACAACTTGTAAGTCTTGCTCAGCAGTTGGAAGTATCATTCCTTTCTACATTAGAAAAACTAGAAACCACGCAATTAAATTTGATCAATGCTAAGAATGATTTGCAACTGTCCAAAGCGACTATCCGATTACAGGATTTTCGAGTAAAAGACGCAGTGGATAGTGTGAAACTTGTAGAATTACAGAGAACACGTATTGAAATTACTCAAAATTACTATCAAGGATTAATTGCAGATGGTTTATCAAATTTGGAAACTGCCTACCTGACTGCACAAACCACTGCCGCGGCATTATTGACCATCTCGGCTATTTATGAGGCACTTAAAACAGCTATAAGTTTTGGTTTATCAGGTGATCCTCTTGGAAAAGCTGGATCAGCAGCACAAGCATTTGCTCAAGTATACCAATCTAAGGCTTCTTTTGAAAGAAGGAAACAAGAGTGGGTGTATCAATCTATTCTCGCTGACCAGGATCTTTTAATAGGTAATCAGCAAATTTTAATTTCTAAAGACCAAGTAAAAATAGTTGGACAGGAAAGAAAAATCGCTTCCTTAAGATTTGATCATACCGAATCTGTAGCGAATTTTCTGGAGAACAAATTTCTTAATGAAGAACTATATGACTGGATGAGTAACGTTCTGGAAGATGTTTATAGTTTCTTTTTACAACAAGCTACGGCTACTGCCCGATTGGCAGTACAGCAATTAGCATTTGAACGACAAGAACCGGTGCCCTCTATTATTCTATCTGACTATTGGGAAGTACCGAAAAATGGCCAAAATGGTTTGAATCCTAATGAAACAACTGACCGTAAAGGACTGACCGGTTCGTCCCGTCTATTGCAAGACATATACAAACTCGATCAGATTGCTTTTCAGACAGATCGTCGCAAACTTCAAATGACAAAAACCATATCATTGTTACAATTGTCACCGGCTGAATTTCAGCGTTTCAAGGAGAAAGGAGTATTTTTATTTTCTACACCTATGGATTTGTTCGACCGTGATTTTCCTGGACACTATCTTCGAATGATTAAAAGAGTTCGTGTTTCTGTTATTGCTCTTACTTCTCCAATAGAGGGTATTCATGCTACATTGACCAGCAATGGTATTAGTAGAATAGTATTAGCAAATGGTTCTAATTTTTTAGAAACAGAAATCAAACATCCTCCTGAGTCTGTTTCATTGAGTATGCCGATCAATGCCACTGGACTTTTTGAACTACAACCGGAAGACCAAACAAAAATGTTGCCTTTTGAAAGTATGGGCGTAGATACGTTCTGGGAATTTGAAATGCCCAAGGCTTCCAATTCTTTTGATTTTAATACTATTGCCGATGTATTATTCACCATTGAATATACTGCATTAAATAGTCCTGATTATCGTCAACAAGTCATTCAAAAATTAGACAGACAATTTAGTGCCGATCGTGCCTTTAGTTTCCGACATGAATTCGCAGATCAGTGGTACGACTTGAACAATCCAGATCAAACAGTAGCACCTATGACCGTTCAGTTTGATACCAGGCGAGCAGACTTTCCACCCAATCTGGAAGGATTAAGCATTAAGCATATTGTCTTATACTTCTCCCGTAAAGAAGGAGTGGAGGAAATTACCATAAATCATTTGAAATTCACACCGAAAGATAGTGAAGCTCAATTGGGAGCAGATAATCAAAATGTTACAAGTGTCAACGGTATATTAAGTACCCGAAGCGGCAATATTCAAGCCTGGGATCCTTTTATTACAGGAAATAAAGCCCCTTATGGCATCTGGGAGCTTTCTCTGTCTGACACGGATGAAATGAAACAACAATTTAAAAAGGAAGATATTGAAGATATATTATTTGTGATTACTTACGAAGGGATGACGCCCGAATGGCCGAACTAAGTAATAAATAGAGTAATAAACATACTATAGGAAAGCTTGCTATTAATCCATTTTCTCATTAGCAAAGCTTTTCATCATGAAACTTCAAACAACGCTTGACCATGTCATTGAGTTAATAGGCAAAGGTGAATTGGAATCTGCAATTCAGGAACTAAGTCATCTCTTAAAGCACAGCAAAAAACTGAATGAGATTGTCCTTCAATCCGCTCGTTATCACGATATTAAGAAGCAGATTCGACTCGGTACTGTGGATTTTGAAAATGCAAACGTCACCAAGAATCAAATTAGAGCAGCTTTATTAGATATTATTAGGGAGGTAAAGGAATCCATCAATCGAGATCCTTCTTTTGAAAGTGCTATTGAAAAAGAGATCAATAATAAGCGTCTTATAATCAAAGTAACCAAACTGCTGGTTTTAGGAATTTTGTTATTATCAATTATTATTATGGGGTTCCAACAGCATGATAATATATATGCATGTGTAAAAAACAAGGTCACCAAATTCAATTCTCAAGATACCACCAATCTCAAAATACTTTTGCTCCCCTTCAAGATGGATGAGAATACCCAGGGTGGGAAAGTGGATTTTAAAGGACCGCTTGTCGAAAGGTTAAA
This sequence comes from Saprospiraceae bacterium, assembly GCA_965220465.1. GTDB lineage: Bacteria > Bacteroidota > Bacteroidia > Chitinophagales > Saprospiraceae > JAHDHW01. The sequence continues at coordinate 617,226 of CBDCPZ010000023.1, forward strand.
TGTAATAAAAAGTAAGGAAGGGCTTCAAATAGAGCTTCTTTCTTTACAAAAAATTAAATGCCTTGCAGATGATGAGGAACTTGTCACCGATGAGAAACCAAGAGAAATTGCAGAATCCAAAAATGCTGACCTAGTTGTTTGGGGAAGTTATGAGTTAGCTCATGATTCAAATCAAAATGACAGAAAAAGTATCAGGTTGCGTTACGCCTTAACTAAAAATTTTCAGGTGGACCGTTCGAAACAAGAGGGGGATACCGAAATGCAAAGAATCGATGAACTGAAACAGTTAAGGCAAGGCTATTTACAGGAAGATATTGATTACGTTTTACATTGGGTACAAGGAATGACTGCTTATGAAAAAGGGAACTTTAAATTGGCGCTTCATCATTTTGAAGAAATATTGAATGATTCCACTGAATACAAAGATTTGGAAACTTATTGGCGTATTTGTGAGATTTATCAGGATCTTGGGAAAATTAATGAGGCTTTGAAATATGCAGAAAAAGCTGTGAAAATCAGCGAAGATAATTTCAATGAAGATCATCCAAAACGCGCTTCTTCATATAATCAAATGGGGGTTACTCTTATGCTTTTGGGTAAATACGATTTAGCTTTGGAATATATTAACAAAGCGATTGAAATAAGAGAAAAGTTATTTGATCATAATCATCTTGATATAGCCACCTCATATAACAATTTAGCTTTAGTTTTAATTGAATTAGGGGATTTTAATGAAGCCCTGAAAGCACAATTATTAGCATTGGAAATCCAAGAGCAAATCCTAAATCATAACCATCATGATATTGCTACTTCTTTAAATAACTTATCATTAATATATAGAGGATTAGGAGAGTATGAAAATGCCCTCCAAACTCAATTAAACGCAATAAAAATTCGAGAAGAAATCTTTAATCCTTTACATCCGAGTATCGCCAATTCTTATAACAATTTAGCTACGGTATATATGGACATGAAAGAATTTCAAAAAGCACTCCCTGCGCAGTTAAAAGCAATTGAAATCCAAGAAAAAATTATGAAGGCCGATCACCCCGATCTTGCACAATCCTATAATAATTTAGCTATGATTTATCAAGGATTAACAGAGTATGAAAAAGCTCTTCCTGTGCAACTAAAAGCGATTGAAATTTATAAAAAAGAATTAGGAGTTAATCATCCTAATGTTGCAACATGTTATAGTAATTTATCTGTAATTTATAAAAATTTAGGAGAGCCTGAAGAAAGCTTCCAAGCCTTATTAAAAGCATTAGAAATTCGAAAAAAAGTATATCCGGATCACAATCATCCAGATCTTGGTATCTCATATAATAGTTTAGCTATATATTTTAGAGATTTGGGAGATTACGAGAAAGCAATTAATTATGAAATTGAGGCAATTTCAATTTTTCAATCTTTCTTTGGATCTGACAACCCTAATACTGCCTTTTTACAAAATAATTTAGCTACATTTTATCAAAATATAGAAGATTATGAAAATGCAAAGTCTCTTTCGGAGAATGCATTGTCTATTTTTAGAGAGAAACTTGGTGAGGAACATCCAAATGTTGCTTTGACTTTGAATTGTTTAGCTGAATCTTTAAGGGGATTAAATGATATAGATTTGGCACTTGAATATCATGAGGAGGCGATCAGGATTGGGAAACTTAAAGATATGAAAGATAGGCTTCCTTATTTTTATAGCAATTATTCAAAAACATTGCTAAAAAAGAAAGCTTATGATGAAGCACTTTTCTTTCAACAGAAATCTGTATCTCATTTTGAAAAACTTTTTCCGAATGGTCATTCGGAATTAGATAAAGCTAAGGAAATTTTAAATGAATTAGAAACGAAAACTGAAAATGAAAATGATACTATTCAAGATATTTCGTCCTTACACTAGTATTATGGTTATGAATTCTTATGAAAAAGAAATAGATCAGCTCCACTGGTGCAATTATAATCTTGGTAACACTTATATATAAAACTGATTCAGTTTTCCAAGGTGTGTTGATTCAAGAGTTGCAAATACATTTAACAGTAAAACTAACGGAGTTAATTTGTTATAAAAACACCAGACTAGGAATAAAAAAGGATTATTCAGACCTGATCATAAATTCATCTGAAAATTATATTACAGGAAAACTGATAGATGTTGAACTCTCAAACATAAACTTCGACCCTATAGTCAGTCTTCCTATTTCCAATAACAAAAATAATAAAATTTTAGAATTTCAGACAGACCCTTTTAATTCAGATATTGCTTTGGGGTTAAGTGAAAATTCCAATTTTAAAATATCAGGAGTTTCTGTATATAAACTGTTTGGGTTTTCAGAATTAGATCCGAGTACAAACCTTCCTGTTTCAAAATTAAAAAGTGGTGTTTTAAATTATCGTGATACTTCATTAACATTAAAAGAAAATCAAATCATTGAAGTTAGAGATTTGAAAAATTGCAAATTGGCGATTGAAAATAACAAAGATGATTTGAAAATAATTTTGGAGGGGGAAGCACTTGACCTTCAGGTTGGCTATCTAGGTGAAACCCAACCCGTATTACAAGCAAGTCGTATTGAAAATAACTTCTTTGATAATCCAAGGGCCAATTTAATTTGGAAATTAATAACTGGCGGTCTAAGTATACGACAGTATCCTAAAAAGTGTGTAAATAAAAAACAGAGGGCTTAGCCCTGAAATGTTAGATTTTGACTCTTTCGTCAAAAATAGCAATAAATTGATTAAGAATAATGGGCCAGTTGTGAATCGACATGGTCCATTTTTTTGTAATCTCAAAAATGGCTAAGTAAACGGACTTTTTCAGTGCATTATCTGTAGGAAAAGCCATTTTGTTTTTCGTGTATTTTCTGATCTTTCCATTTAGGTTTTCAATTAAATTAGTAGTGTAAATGATTTTTCTGATCTCAACAGGAAAGCCAAAAAAGGTGGTCAGGTCTTCCCAGTTGTTATACCAGCTTTTAATGGCGTAGGGATACTTGTGATTCCATTTTTCATCAAAGTCTTTCAGCGCAGCTTCGGCTGCTTCTTTGGTTGGAGCAGTATAAATGGTTTTCATGTCTTTAGCAAATGCTTTTCGATCCTTCCAAACGACATATTTAGCTGCATTTCGGATTTGGTGAACGACACAGATTTGGGTATCCGTTTGAGGAAAAACACTTTTGATGGTTTGGGTAAATCCATTGAGGTTATCGGTCACTGTAACGAGGATATCCTCCACACCACGAGCTTTCAAATCCGTCAGCACCCCCATCCAAAAACTGGCGGCTTCAGTTTTACCTAACCACATACCTAAAACCTCCTTTTTCCCGTCTGTTTTAAGCCCTACAGCTAGGTAAACGGTTTTGTTGATCACCCTGGAATTGTCTCTTACTTTAAAAACAATGCCATCCATCCAGACAATTAAATACAGCGGTTCCAGTGGTCGGTTTTGCCACACCACAATATCTTCATTGATCTTATCGGTGATTTTGGAGATGGTGGAAGTAGAGATTTGGAAGTCGTACAACTCCCGGATCTGTTCCTCAATATCAGCATTACTCATGCCTTTGGCATAAAGGGAAATAACCATCGATTCTATGCCCTTAGCCAGCCGGGATCGCTTTGGAACAATCTGAGGTTCAAAACTGGCATCCCTATCGCGGGGAACACTAATCTCAGATTCACCATAAGTAGTTTTGATCCGCTTTTTAGAATTGCCGTTACGGTAATTTGGATTAGCACTTCTTTGGTTTTTTCCGTAATCCAAATGAGCATCAATTTCTCCTTCGAGCATCTTTTCAATGCCTCTTTTGTGGAGCTGGCTCAGAAAGGATTCCAGCTCTTCACCAGACTTAAATTGTTTTAGAAAATCATCGTTTAATAATTCTTCTTTTTTCATAGTAGCGTAATTGATGTTTAAAGTTATGAAATAAAAATGGGGGGCAATTGCCCCCCATTTTTAACTTTTACACACTTTACGGGATACTACCAAGTATACTTTTAACACTTATCACTCTTTATCAAGCAATTAAAAAAATTAGAACTTGAGTTAGCAAAAGTAATCACCTCCACGAACTAAAACTAAACTTTTAACCAAAGCAAAGTTGATTTTACCAATCAACCACCATGTAAAGTACATCTGCATTTTTCGAACTGTCAATTTCTTCTAGTGTTCTAATCTGTAAATCATAACGATTGACAGCTGCAACTAAGGCTAAAGAATATAGTGAATTGTAGTTTTTGTGATTTTTGGACAAGGTAAAATATTCGTCTTTTGGTTTTTCACCATTGTAATCAAGTCGAATATAACAATTTTCAGAGTCTACATTAAGTGTTTTGATTATACCCGTTGCCCGAATAGCCATAACAGAAGTTTTTATTTGGTTAAAAATCAATCAATAGTCATCATTACATTTAACATAGATTCCATCCATTTTCCAGTAGACCCCATTCCAAATTGATTGTCATACCCAGAGTGCCAAGTCCAAATTTGAATTCCTTTATCAGCTCGTGCTAGTAGATAAAGTTGATTATCGAGAACAGCGGTTTGGATCGTCGAGTAATTCGTTACATCATCCCAACCTAGTTCGTCGGACCAAACCGGGTAGTTAAATGAAAGTTTGATCCACTTATTATTCTCTAAATTAAATTTCCAGGTGTGGATACCTCTACCGGAACGAGCTATTTGAAAAAGTTCATCATTAACAACAGCGGTTTGGATGGTCGAGTAATAAATTTCATCATCCCAACCTAGTTCGTTGGACCAAACCGGGTAGTTAAATGAAAGTTTGATCCACTTATTATTGTCTAAATCAAACTTCCAGGTATGGATACCTTTTTTAGCACGAGCCAATAAAAACAATTTATCATTAACAACGGTAGTTTGGATTGTCGTATAAATTGTTTCATCTTTCCAACCATTATTATCAGACCATATAGGAGTATTGGATGCTAATTTTGCCCAAGTATTAGACCCCGTATTAAACTTCCAGGTGTTAATACCTTTGTCGGCACGTGCTAATAAAAACAGTTCTCCATTGACAACTTGAGTCTGTATAGTTGAATAGTTGGATTCATCATCCCAGCTTAAAGTATCTGATAAGGCGGGTGTATTAGATACTAATTTTGCCCAAGTATTAGACTCCGCATTAAACTTCCAGGTGTTAATACCTTTGTCGGCACGCGCTAATAAAAATAGTTCTCCATTGACAACTTGAGTCTGTATAGTTGAATAGTTGGATTCATCATCCCAGCCTAAAGTATCTGATAAGGCGGGTGTATTGGATGCCAATTTTGTCCAAGTATTAGACTCTGTATTAAACTTCCAGGTGTTAATACCTTTGTCGGCGCGTGCTATTAAAAACAGTTCTCCATTGACAACTTGAGTCTGTATAGTTGAATAGTTGGATTCATCATCCCAGCCTAAAGTATCTGATAAGGCGGGTGTATTGGATGCTAATTTTGTCCAAGTATTAGACTCTGTATTAAACTTCCAAGTGTTGATACCTTTGTTGGCACGTGCCAATAAAAACAGTTCTTCTCCAGCAACTTGAGTCTGTATAGTTGAGAAGTTGGTTTGATCATCCCAGCCTTGATCATCCGACAATTTAGGTGCATTAGAGGCTAACCGAAACCAGCCAGCAAGAAAATCCTGCGTTGTAGCTATTTTCCAACTATCGCCACTATCGCTGCTTATAAGAATTACAGGGTCATGTGCATTAGTATCATCCTTTGAAACTTCTTTTGGCCCTTCTTTTTTATTAGGAACTTCTTCATCTGGCCATTTCTCTCTATAAGCCCGAATCTCTATTCCATTCAAATTATGCGAATAATAAAAATAAGCTAGGAACAATCTACCGAACCCATCGATTGTAAGCTTATGATACCAAATACTATAGTGTATAGGCTCAGGAACAACTAGTTTGCCAACATCCTTCCAGGATTTCTCATTTTGTCTCTTTCGCATGTAGTGAAGAGAATAACCATCATAGTCAAACATTCGCGAGACAAGATGAAGCGTATCAGATTTATCTATTACTAGGCTTACATAGGTTTCTTTACAATTAGAGCTACTAAATTCAACAGCATCCTTCCATTCTGAAGAATCATTCGGATTTGCTGAAACCAGATATTTGAAGGGCTTTTGATGAGCACCGAGGACAACGTGAAGATAATCTTGACTATCCGCTACAATCGCCCGGCCATTATGGTTGTCGGGGCAATTGTCTTTAGAGTCTGTAGTACCTAATAATCGTGGATTTGTATAAGTTAGATCATCATGATTATAAGTGACAATATAATGGGGTGTTCCTTCAGGATCTTCAGATACATCAGTCAAACTACCAAAAACCACATGTGTTTTATTATTTAAAGTGACTATTTGATTGCTCACTCCAGAATGGTCAGGTCCACCGAAATTATTTTCATCTGAATCCATATCATTAAGAAGGATTTCATCAAGGTTGGTTAACGATCCATCAATATTTTTTTGTGGAGCAATAATAGACAATTTAGATCTGATTATAAGAATAAATGGTGGACGATCAGATGCAGCCATTTCTATTCTAGAAATCTTGTTTGGCAATCCAAATACTTCCCAGTTTTCCATACCATCTTTAGAGTGCAGCAAGAAATTGCCATTATTTTTTGACTTTACAATAGTGTATGCATCCCCTGATGTATCAAAAACTACTCGTTCAAACAATTCAAATGTTCCGCTATAAATCGAGTCATCATTCCAATCTGGAACTTTCTCTTTCATTACCTTGCTCAAGGAGCAAGCAATCCATTTTCCTTCAGAATTTAATGTTTGAATAAAAGCTTCTTTAACGGGTTCCGCCGAATAATAAACAGTAGCATGTTGGCCAATAACATCATGAACACCCACACGGATAACTGGACAATTATTTCGGTCAAATGTAACTGTATTAGGCAAAAAGCGTGGACTATAATCAAACATCTCACGCTCCCGTTCCCAAATTGCTTCATATTTGATAGGAAATTTACCGGGAATAACCGAAGGAGTGTTTTGATAAATCTCAATAAATTGATTATCATTCCACCAGGGAGAAATATTCCAAATTCCATTAACGCGTTTTTCCATAACTGGCTTTATTTAGAATTCAAATACTATCTGAAAAAGATAAGTGCGAAAAGATTCGGTACTCTACCATCAAGAATTAAAAAAACCTAGTAAGGATAATGCTCCGATACCTGTTACACTCACAAAATCATTGATTAAATTAGTTGGTATTTGCATGGTATAGAGCGTAGTTTATAATTTGGTTGAATTCAGGTGAAGATTTTTTAAATCCATTAAACCCAGCAATCGATATTTTTCCAATTTTTTAAAACGGGATTCAACTAGGATGATTTCGTTGGTAATTTTCTTGTCGCTTTTAAAATTAATGTCCCTTGCTATTTTGATAGCAGTCCCTAATTCTTTATTTGAAATTGAATTTATGATAAGCTCTTTTTGCTTTTTAATAATTAAAGTTTGCTTTTGCATAATTATCTTTTATCAAGATTTATTTTTTGGTTTGACAACTTTCTTCTTCGATTTTTTTGCCTAACAGTAGTTAATTCGACAAATAAATTTCTTTCATATTAGATAGAGAAAGTTGCAACAATTAGCTCCGGGTGACAAATAAATAGGCTTTTTATGTAAAAATGTATCATATTAAATTTTAGTATTGTGGAATAATAAGAATAGATCAATTGAACTCTTCTTTCAGTTTAATTCCTTTAATTAAATAACCCGATCCAATTGAATTTTAAATTGAGATTCAAAGTTTTGTTCATATTCATTAATAAATCTGGTATACGTTCCAGTTAAAATATCCCATTTTTCAAAGTAAACAGAGAAGTTAGTATAAGGGTCTTCCCAAGTTTTATTCTTCCCGGTTTTAAATTCTAATCGCAGATTTTTCCCATCCCATTTCTTATCAAATACATATTGAGTAAAATCTTGCCTTTTCCAAATTGCACTTTTTATAATGACATTTAACTGGTCCTTAGACATATCGAAAATAAACTTGCCAATTTCAATTTTAGTTTTAGGAGCTTTAGATTGAAAAAAGTAAATTTTCCATTCACCAATTATACTGGGTTCACCTAGTTGAGGGTTAACAAAATCGATAATATCAGAACATTTATAAACTTCAAAAATATCATCAGGACCTAATTTACCTTCTTGTACAGAAAAATTATTCTTTGTGTTTACTTTCACACTTCCAGCTCCATGTGCCGTAGTAGTAACATACGCACCATCAATAATTAATTTATGTGGTAGATAGAAACTGCTAATTACAAACATATTAATTAATCTAAATTGTAATACACATTTATAGTTTTTCAAATATGGGACAAATTGAAGATTATATGCATACTCATTAATTGCTTCTTCAATCTTGCTTTTAATTTCAGGTGCTGCTTTTTTTTGGAGTTCATTAATTTTTCTTATGGCATCTTTTTTCATTGAATCGCTTAGGAGCCAGCGTAATAACATTGTCTTTAAATAATCCGTGATAAAACCAACAAGTATTCCTCTCACCAAACCTTTTCCAATATTTTTTACGGTACTTATATGAGTAATAATAGCATTCTTTACCACGATCCTAATTTTAGATATGTCTATTTTCTTAAATAGATTACGAAGTTTTACCCTGAATTTCACCGATTTTGCAGGTGGTAATTGTTGAGTAGTTTGAGCAGGTGAGTCAGTGGCTGTATGTTTAGTGCCAGGATTATCTCTTGCTGTTGACCCAGTTCCTCTTGTTCCAACAACACCCTGTCTAGAAGAGACAAATTCTTTAAATTCGGGATGATTTGGTCGAATTTTTTCAACTTTAGTAGGAGGTATTTCTTTACCTCTGGGAAGATCATGTGGAAATTTATCTGTAGCAATTACACCTCCATTCATCTCTATATCAGACCAACGGGCTACTTGTGTCCCTCGAACCCCTCCCTCATGAGGTTTTGCATCAAACAGCCTCAATTTACCAGTATTTGGATCCCTTACCACATAATCTATATCTGTTCCACCAGGGTGAGCTTTTCCTCCAGGTTTGCGATAGTTTTTAATTTTTACATTTTTAAAAACATTATCTTTTCCATACTTTTTCTTCAAAAATTCACCAACATCATCTTGATGAGGAATTCCAGCTAGTTTTTGCCCAGGTTTTTTAGGTAAAAATTTGCCTTCAGAATCTCTCTCTTGTTCTTTTCCCATTTCTTCAATATTATAATTTATTTAAATCCTTTACCATAAATATTAATTGGTAGAATCACCAACGATAAGTTTAATGCAAAAGAAATAAATCTGTAATAAAGAAAATGCAAACTCTCAATCTTCACATCGGTTCCTTTTCCATTCTCCACAATAATCCGTTTCTCCACATCTGGATTATCCAACTGCCCTTCTATCAAATTCGTAGCAAGCCTCAAGTTCTCCTATTCCATTTTACGCGTTTCATCTCGTGCTTTCTTCTCATCATTAATAATCATATCCAACTCTATATTAATCTTAGCGTTATGGTAATGACTATATTCGTTTATCATTAAACCTTTAATTCCCTTCGGGATTAATAAACGTCTTAGTATCCCCTATGACTTCAATCCTCTTTTCTACATCCGGATCATCATATTGCTCAGCTAATAATCTTGCAGCAAGCCTGATATTCTCCAATTCCATCTCTCGCGTTTCAGCTTGAACTTTCTTCACATCCCATGCACGGTGTTGAAGTTTAAAGTCTTCCAGTAATGACTTGTCTGAAGGCAACATTTCAATAAATAAAGAATCAGTAGGCACAATTATTTCATCACCATTGCGCAAGGGATCTGACAATAATCTCTCGAGCCATTTTTTCAATACAGGTTTGAGCCGTTCAAATTCTTCTGGTGCTTCATGATGTAAGCAACAGATGTATTTTGAATATTCTTCGAGATTTATATTACTTAATTCATCAGGATCCATTGCTCCGAAAGCGTCATCTATATAAGGAGCAGCCATTAATTCAGTGAGGGCATTATGTTCTTTCAATGGAAAAATCATATAGTTTCCTTTAAATCCAAGAACTGTATCCAAATCAGCCACTTCAACCAATTGTTTATAGGTCACATCAAGGCTTCCATTTGCTTTCCGTTTTATTTTTCCATGTAACCAGGCAGGATACTTTTTCTTACTGTCTGTTCTGAAGTCGGCAAAAATATCTTCAATTGGTTCGCTTGCAACGATACAAGTTCTGTCTGCGTCAAAGTAAGGGACTCTTACTTTATATAAACGCATATAACGTTGATCAGGTGGTTCCATATTCCAAATGGCCTGCATGTAATACAAAATATTTTCTTTAATATGGGTGATCAATCGCCTTGTCTGTGTAATAAGGTCCCAATGCCGTTGCATTGCATTGTTATATTGGGTTGTGAGTTGGTTCAACGACATTATTTCTCTTTGAACAGACATAGCCATCTCTTTGGCCTGCTCTACAGCATGTTTGTGGTCGTCCGCTGCAGATTGCTCAATGGCTTTTGCCATTTCCGGATCTGGTGGTTCTTCTTGATTTGCGTGCACCTGATGAGGGAATCCCCACCACCACCAGCGCTTATAGAACCTTTTATCATGTTCTTCTTCTATTCTTTCCTGGATACTGGATTGCACTCCAGCATACTTATCTTCAACATCTTGTTTCAATTTTGAAAATTCAATTTTGAGGTTGTTCAATAATGTTCTTTGCTGCCGAAGATTTTTCCTCAACTCCCTAATGGCAAAGTCATCCCCCACATTTTTTTGTGCAATGTACTGAAGGGTAGTTCTAAAACTGTCGTCTAGCAAAACCCGGTTAATAATCCAGTCGTGGGTAATAATCCATGCTTTTGTAATCTGGTGAGGTGCAGGCACTTCTTGAGCGACCATCACTACGGGCATGACTCTGTATAATTGTTCGGATACTCTATACCTTCTTTGAAGTTCATAAAACAGGTAGGTGACAGAAAGTTCATCATTTGGATTGACGATAGTTCCTGACTCATTATATTCCGAATCAAAACTTTCTTCTGTGTCGATTTGAATGCTTCTTTCTTCTTTATATTCCTGTGCTGACTTAATTACCGCCTCTCTAAAATCTTTTCTGTTTTGAGTAGTTTCTTTTTCAGCATCTTTTACAAAGCCAACCTGGGAGCTAAAGCCACTATAACTTACATTAACACTCATGTTAAAATTAGATTTTTCATGTGCCTTTGCCACTATATCTGATTCTGCTCTGGAGGTTGTACTTATTTCACCTTCGATTGACGAATTATTTTTTTGAGCTTGTTTCCTTGTCGCTTTTATTTTATGAACGGTTTTTACAGAATATTTTCGTTCTTCCTTCGGTGCCATGGGAATAGTTTTTACTAATTTGCCGGCTTGGTAAGAAATGGGCTCCCATTTTTGCCGAAATGTATTCATCAATCCAAAATTGATGCTCTGGTAATTTTTATTTGCTGCAAAGACAGTAAATTCATATTTGGACAATAATCTTTCCTGTAATTCTTTTAACATTTGATTGGTACTGAAAGGCTTATTCACTCTTACGTTGTCAATCAATCTTTCTCCCTGATCCCTTTTTACGGAAACAGCGGTTGCCCATTTTGGACTTAATTCCTTTGCATTAATAAATTGAGAAATTTCAAGTAATTTAATCTTATCGTCATTGCTCAACGCATCATATTCCAAAGGGGAAATATCAAAAGCCATCAAAATGTCAGTAGGTACTTCAATAGGGATTTCCTCGATTGCATTTTCAAGTGCAACCATAATATTGTGAAGATCAATAACGCTTCCACCTTTTACTATGGGTTTTTTGCCTGAATTTTCTAGATTGTTATGAACTCTTTCACTTAAATTGACAAGAGTTTCGTCCAGCAACTGTTGCCAAACATACTGAAATGCAATCTGAAGAGAATGAAAATCATAAAAAGCAGTAGCATCAGCAGGTCCTTTTTGTAAAGAAAATGTATCAACGTTATCCTGGATACTTGCTGAATCAGGTCGCTTTGATAGGCTGCTTCCATTACTTTGAAAAGGATTAGAATCTTTATCAAATAAAACTTTTTTTAAATAAAGTGAAATGTCATCTTTTGAAATACCTGTTCCATTGGTAGTAGTTTCAGTTTCTTCAGGTTCTTCTTCATCTATTGAAGTATCTATTCCTGTATATTTTGCTGCACATTTATCTTCTGTTGTTTTCTCAATACAATACTTACTTATTGGATTATTTGAAAACAGAATGGTATTTATTCCATCATCTTCTTCACGTTTAAAAAGTAAGCTTTGAACGATATTTTCAGGAATATTAAAATAATCTTTACCTTGGTAAATAAATTTGTACTCTTCCAACTCTTCTTTTTCTTCTTCTGTTAAAAACAAATTTACTTTGATCCCTTTTCCAGGAATCGGTTTTGCCTTGTCAACAGTTATAACTTGGTCAACATAATCAATTCCTTTTTTATAAACAATATTTTGAACTGTTTCAATGGAATCTGATTCCTTTACAAAATTATCCATTGAGTTAAGCACTTCTATATTTGGTAAAATAGCTTCTTTAAATGTCTTTTTTAAGGCTTGCCTTTCCTCTTTTTCATCCTCTTCAACCTTTTCATTATAATCTCTTATGCCTTTTCTAAAAGCTTTTTGCGCTATTCTATTTTCTTTGTATCTCGATATTTTACCATTTGTGCTATTATCCACGGCTTCAATTACGGGGATAGAAATTTTTGCTTTTTTTAATTGCTCAGAAGTTAAGCGTATTAAATAAGATTCATTTCTTCCTGCATTCACGCGGGCCCAATTGGATCGGTAAATCAAGTTTTCAAATACTTCCATTCCTGATTCTTCTGAAACTGTAACTACCAAAAATAAGTCTGGTCGGACTTCATCTTGACTATCCTTGGTAATGACTGTTGGTGCAGGAATTCCAGGAGGCACATCCTTTTTCCTCACTTGAAATGCATCGTCATCATACATCAACTCAAAATATCCGTTTTCATCTGTGACGACAGAGCCAAGCCGATCAGCTGGTATGCTTTGAGTTAAAAGTTTACCTGTATCAATGTCTTTCCCGCCTAAAAATTGATCTTCATCCAGAAGGTCTTTATCAGGGAAGACATAAATCAAATCCTGATCAGGATTAAAAGACTTTGGATCAATGTCTAAGATATGTACTACTAAATTGGAAATGCCAATTCCAGATTCATGGTGATTAATCCATCCACTTACTTTATTTTGATTTGCCATGATATATTTTTTAGGTTGATTTAAAGGGGTATTTGATATTAGATTTATAGACTTATAGGTCTTTCGTTTATCCTTTTAACTTATTTAAGCATTGTTACAAATGGGATATTATCTTGTGCTTACAAACTTGCACAGAAAGCCTTGTAAAGCAAATTCGCTTAAGCTTGTTCAATAGATAGGAGAAATAGTTTTGTAGTGAGCGCTATAGCTTTATAAGCTTAAAGCGTTAATCCAAAATTTATAATTCAGTTGCTATATTTTGGATTGTGTTTTAGTCCTAAATTTCTAATTCTAATGATCTCTGTCGCTAATTTTCTCAGAGAAAGTCATTTAAAATTGTAGTTGCTTTTTATTTCAATTAATTCTGAAATTTGGTTCTTTCTTTTGCTTGTAAATTAGACGAACCTAAGGCATTAATTTTTTAGCGATAAAATTCCAAAAAAGTTCTTTTGTAACGGAATATGTTTTGGCTAAAACGTGTGTAATTTAATTGTCGCGATTCATTCGTAAGGAGAGATTCGTTTCCTGGGGTATCGTTAGTGTGTCATTTTAACACACTCCTTTTTATTTCTTCAGATTGAAACTTGCGGATTATATAATCGTCAATCTAAATAGCTGTATTTTACATTTGCTTGGGCAGGTGTTACCTAAATATACAAATATATTACGATAAATCAACATGTAATTCTATTTTTTCGAAATTTTAGCTAAATAATTGCTGAGTTGTCAATTTGAGTAAACGAAGAGGAGATTTGAGTTAATGAAGGCTGAATGATAAATAAAATTAATTTATAGCAACATTTCTTCCTTTAATCCAAGACATCGTGCTCAAAGCTAGACACATATTGTTTTGTTACACTTTCAGGTTGATTAACTAACTTTATATTATAAATAAATTGCTAGCGTCACTTCTTTTAAAAATTCCATCCCTCCCGGACCTAAAAACAAAACGCTTTGAACATCTGGTTCTAAAGATTGCTTAAAAAGGTCAACAGAATAATCCATTGACCTCGTTCTTTTAAAAATCAAATTGATAGCTTCAGAAATTCCCAACCAAGAACTCCTACAAGGTTTAGATTTTTGAAGTTTGTCAACATCAATATTGCTCATTGGATACTCTTCTATAGCATCCATAGCCCTTAAAATTCCTTGTCCATAATATTTTGAAGCTTCCGCAAAAGAGCGATCTGCAGAATTATAAGGTGTAAAGCAAACTGCTTCAACCTGTTTCCAATTACTATAACACCCCTTTTGAATGAGCACTATTCGATTTATTAGTTAGGGGTCATTTGATAATTACTCCTTTTGGATATTATCATTTGTAGATGAAGGTGAATTGTAGATCGTTATTGATGAATATACATCTTTTGATATGAACCATATTAATACAGAATAAATCATATTAACCCATAAACCGCATGCAAATGGCATGCAAATAAAAAAAGGAGTTATGAAAATTAATTCATAACTCCTTGATAATCAGTGTCGGGGCGGCAGGATTCGAACCTGCGGCCCCCTGCTCCCAAAGAAAGGTCAGGCTTATGTCATCATTGCCTCCGATATTGGTTAGAAAAATTCCTTCAATGGTTGACTTTTCAAATACCTTTTGCTGAACACTAAGTCCGAAGTGGGTACCAATTCTGGCGCCAACTGCAGTTCGATATTTTTGAGCATTCATTTGAATACAAAGGGAAAAAAGCGTAACAATGGTGAGTATCTTTTTCATAATCGGATTAACGATATGAAAATTAAAAGTAGTATGATTGCCTTCAAAAACAAGATTCTTTTAAGATTTTATAAATTTGTAAAAAAAGATTTGCCTTGAAGCGTTTTTATATTTTAAAAAGTTTTTTTCAGTTCTATTTTTCAGCAAAAACAAAATTTCGGGTACATTCCCCTTTTGTGTTTGATTTTGTTAAAAACATATTGGAGGACAAACGAGTTTTCTATGCGTTTTCTTCCGTAGAAAATCTCAGAAAACTTCTAAAACAAGACAATCGAAAAATAACTGTCCAGGACTTGGGAGCCGGCTCCTTGAAATCAACTGGTTCGGTGAGATCCATTAAATCTATCGCCACCAACTCCTTATCTTCTCCATTTAGTTGTCAGCTTTTTTTTAAAATTGTAAATCGCTATAAACCGAAAACCATTCTTGAAGTCGGAACATCTTTGGGAATTTCTTCTCTCTATCATCATTTTGCCGCACAAAACGCCAGGCTGATCACACTGGAAGGAGCGAAAGAAATAGCAGTGGAGGCAAGGAAAAATTTCCAGCGACTGGAAGTGAATTCGGTTGAATTGATCGAAGGAAATTTTCATGATACGCTTCCAATTGCTTTAGGCAAATTAAAGCAACTGGATTACCTCTTTTTGGATGGGAATCATCGAAAAGCTCCTACCCTTTCCTATTTCGAACAATGTCTTGAATTTGCTCATGAGAATAGCATTTTTGTTATCGATGATATTTATTGGTCTGAAGAAATGACTGAAGCCTGGGAAGAAATAAAAGCACACCCAAAAGTAACATTGAGCATTGATTTGTTTTTTATGGGATTGGTGTTTTTTAGAAGAGAAAACAAAGTAAAAGAGCATTTTAAATTGATCAAATCCTCCTGGAAACCATGGGAAATGGGCTTTTTTAAATAAACTCCTTCCAAAAAAAAGATGATAGCTGGGGGAGTTAAATAAATAACTAGCTATCAAACTTACTATAAATATGAGAAAGAAAAGCTCGGATCTATGTGTTTGATTGCAGTGTTGAATAAAGTTTTTTATGTTCAACCTGCCCGTAATTTGTGTACTTGTAAAATAGTTCTTCTGCGAATAGTTTTGTGGCTTTTTCAAGTTCAATAGTTTCAGAGATGTCGCGTAAAGTAAAAATCGCAAATGATTGCTGGCCAAATTCGTTTTTCAAAGTTTTTACATTCAATTCCATCCATTTAAAATCACCGTTATTGCTCCGCACTCTAACTGTTTCAACAAAAAAATAATCGTTTAATAAAGCTACGTTTGACAACTGGTTTTTTACTTTTTTTTGATCCTCTGGATGAACAATAAAAATTGTTTGTTGGCCAATTAAATCCTTTGGCAAATACCCCAAAATCGTTTTCGCTGCAGTATTTATATACTCATTTTTACCATCTTTCAATCGATGTATAATAACGATGTCATTCAGATTCTCTGCAATAAGCCGGTAATGCTTTCTAAAATTTTGAATTGAATTTTCACCAAAAGTAATTTCGCTTGAAATATGGTATCCTACGAAGCTAGTTATATAACCAAAAGCTAAAAAAACCAGGATTTGGAAGTTGCAATCAAGTATATAAAATGACAAAAACAATGGAAGAAATACAGTAATCAAAACAATTGTATGAAACTGTTTTGGGTTTTCCCGAAGGAAATCTGAAAGGTAATTAAAGACTGCAATTGCCTTAGTTTTCATAATAACCTGTTTTTGGATGATTAAAGTTTTATTAATTCCCTTTTGCAAAAAGCTTGTCTCAATAGCAAAAAAGCAATAGCTTTTGCCGATTGATAAAACACAAAATGGGTAACCTTTTCAGGTTGATATCTCACAGGAATTAAAACTAAAAGATGGGATTACAATTTGCAGTTAGGGGTAAATATGTTCGTTTCAAGAAATACAAATACCTTGCCAATGAAATCGATTCAATAACAAAAACAACACAATTTTCAACAAAATGTGACGTGTGATAACTATAGAAATGCAGGCTGAAAATTTGGATTTGCAAATGAAAATTTAAGAAGACTCCCCAGATTGTTTGCGGAACCCGATGGTTTTCTTATTGAAGACAAAGCCACTTTTATCCATTTTGAAAGAAGAAACATCGTCAAGCGACAATATATTTGCTTCAACATCTTTTCGGTCTGCTTCAGAAAGTGCCGCCAAACGCAGGTTGTGGTTTTTAATCACATCCGAAACAATACTTCTCACGGTGCGGGCATTGCCAAAGTATTTGTCTCGATATTCATGAATAAATTTCATATATTTTGCAATATACTCATCTGCTTCAGGAGAAAGTTGCATGTCATGCTCGGAGAACATAAAATGCGCAATTTCTTTTAACTCTTGCGGTGAATAATCTTCAAATTTTAACACTTTATCAAATCGAGAATTGAGGCCTGGATTAGCCTTAAGGAAAGATTCCATATTGTCCGGATATCCAGCAACGAAAACAAAAAACTGACCGCGGTTGTCTTCCATCCTTTTCAGTAAAGTTTGAACAACTTCATTACCAAAATCTCCATGAGCTCCGGCCGAGCTTTGTGTGAGTGCATAGGCTTCATCGATAAATAGAACGCCACCCATTGACTCTTCAATCTTTTCTGCAGTTTTTATTGCTGTTTGACCAACAAACCCAGCGACAAGTCCTTGTCGGTCCGTTTCAATCATATGTCCTCTTTCTAGTATGCCAAGCGCTTTGTAGATTTTTGTAAGAATGCGGGCAACGGTGGTTTTTCCGGTTCCTGGGTTTCCGACAAAAACAGTATGAAGGAAAAAACTATTAAGGACATCCTTTTCTGTAAATCTGTAATATTGAACCAATTGAACCAATTCATTAATCTGAGATTTTATACTATGCATTCCAATTAATTGGTTCAACTCGGCTATTGCTGAATTTAAAAGCGGAGTATCAACAGGAATACTTGGAAGCTCTGGTCTTTGCTTCAAATCAATCTTTTCAACATCCCTTAATTCAATGATTGATATTTCTTCTTTACTCAAAGATCTTGGATTCTCTTCGGCCATAACTCGAAGACCAAGGTTTATTTTTGCTTTTTCGATAATGTCATAAACAAAACGGGCATTGCCAAAACTTCTATCTCGCGCACGGTAGGCACTTATAATAATATCGTCAATTACCTTTTGAGCTTCCAGAGTCGGCGAAACTTTCATTTCTTTACAGGCATAAATTGCAATTTCTGAAAGTTCCTGTGGAAGGTAATCTGCAAATCCGAAATACAATTTAAAACGCGATTTCAATCCAGGGTTTGAATTGAGGAAATGTTTCATTTCTTTAGGGTATCCGGCAACAATTACTGCCATATCTCCTTCTCCGTTAGACATTTCTTTAACAAGAATCTCAATCACTTCGCGGCCAAAATCTTTGCTGTCGTCATTACTTCTGGCAAGTGCATAAGCTTCATCAATAAATAAAACGCCTCCTCTTGCTTTTTCAATCGCTTCCTTAACTTTAGGAGCGGTTTGGCCGATATATTCGCCAACCAAATCTACGCGATCAACTTCATGTACATGCCCCTTTGACAGCAAACCCATTTTTTTGTATAACCTTCCCATCATCCCTGCTACCGTCGTTTTGCCTGTTCCCGGATTTCCAATAAATACGGAGTGAACATTTATTTGATCTTTTTCCTCAAATCCTTTTTCTTTTCTAAGTTGTAAAAACTGGATGTATTGTGCATGCTCACGAACCCTCTTTTTAATTTCACTTAAACCAATTAAAGCATCCATTTTAAGCATAACATCTTCAAACGATTGGTCAGAATCGTTGTCAGGGCTAAGCACTACCGGAGCGTGATGATCGGGTAAAAGAACGGGCGTTATTCCTTCTTCAAAATCATCCATTACTTCAAATGGAATAACAGCAATCAAGCTGTCCATAAAGATCAATTCTGCAGTGTAGAGGTCCTTTCTCCACGAGCCTTTTACATTTGATCCCCATCCTGCTGTTATTTTGATTAGGTCATCTTTCTTTTCAACTCGTTGAAGGCGAACTACCTGTCCTTTTAGCTCGCGAGCGTTATTATAAAATTTTGTAAATAACTCGCATTGCCAGCTTTTTGTATTGTGAATATTTTTTAAAAGAATTTCAACATAAATATATCTGGTTTCTTCACAACTGAATTTTCGATAATAATTTCGATCATCTTCGTTTACATCATCATAAGGCCCTTCATAAAGTTTCAAGGATTGTACCTCCAGATAATCGTTTTTATCATTCGGATTGCTTTTACTTGCATCTTCAATGTAAAAATATTTTGTTGCTACTTTCTCTCCTTCAATCCATGCTTCCCAGTAATAAGTCCCTTTTTTCCAAAACTGGCCTTCGTTTTTGTTTCCCCAGCCTTCCCGAATATAAACAACAGAGTCATATTTACTCACCTTGCGATTTTCGAATGATAGGTTGCAAACCTCTTTTCGTCCTTTTTTTAAAGAAAAACACTTTAAATGCACATTGACTTCCCAGTCCTCAGCATCAAACATTTTATTGTAAAAAGATAATTCGGCATAAACATAGGTAGTTTCATAGCGATCAAAAACCTGGCGATATTTCTTTTTATTATCAGCAAGCCATTCCGTAGAAGCGTAAACCTTAAGTTCTCGGAACTTAAAATTTTTCAATTCAGGATATTTGTAACTCTCCGCCATTTAAATGCACTTTAATTATTATCACACAATACCTTTCAAACTTATCATTTTTATATTATTAAGACAATTTTTCAACAAAAAAAGATCAACTTTTGGTTTAAAAGAGATGAAATAAGTATAACTGACTTAATATGAACGACTTATATTGATGATTCGCTGTCAATTATAAGTATAACATTTCAAAAGCAATTTAGATTTTATTGTTAAAACTTAAATCAACTCCCGATCAACTAAACCTATCGAAATTTTACCTTTTGTCAGCAAATCTATTTTTGCTATATTTCACTTTCATGGTAATTGAATATCATCTGAATTAAACCAAAAAACATTATTTCTTGAGTTTCGTCAATTTCAACATACCGGTACTTGTTCAAAATCAACAATTCGAAAAAAGATCAATTTACGCAATTCGACCTCTTTTTTCAAACTATCCTGTGATTTCAGACCGCAGATTTGAAAAAGTTGAAACCGAATTTAAAAAAGCAATCCGAAAATCGCTCAATAATTACAAACTCAATCGAAACAATATTGACAATCTATTGTGGTATTTATTTAACCCTGAAGTTCAATATAAAATTTTAAAACTGACGATTCCTTTTGGAAAACAATATATAAATGGAGCTTTTGGAATAGCCATCTTTGAATTGCAAAACAAACTGTTTGCCTGTTTACCTGCTTTTGATAACTATATTTTTTTTACAAACAAAAACCGGATCAATAAATCTGGAATTGAAGATCAGGTCACCAGTGTTATCACTCACTTATTTCGTAAACTTAAGAATAGCAGTGATGGTGATTTCGATCCTACTGCCTATTTTGCTGAGTCGGGCGAATTTATAACTCACATTTCGTTAAGTATAAATATCCAATCCGGATCTTTCAATTTTGAAAAAGAGAAAACTCCCTGGTTTTACTCGAAAGTTAACAGTGGAAATGATTTCGACGGTGCGGTTGAAATTGAAAAAGTTGGCGAAAATATTAACAGTAACTACCCTGGGAATCTAAAAAGATCCTTCTTCCGGGACAAATTAGTAGGTCAGTTGTTTTCAATAATTTATAAAAAAGGAAACACACCAATTGCTTTGGTTGGACCAGACGGTGTTGGTAAAAAAACGTTGATCCACGAATTGGTTTTCCGCTATTTAAAAGGAAAAGAAGAGGAATTAAAAAAAGATGTTAATCTTATCGGAAAAGAGGAACTTCATGCCAAAATATGGCACATTGACCCAACTCGCATTATCTCGGGAATGAGTATTGTTGGATGGTGGCAAAAGCGATTTGAATCAATAATTGAATTTATCATTTCAAAAAAAACAGGAGAACGAGATATATTGCTCATTGACAATATTATTGCGATGATTCGAATTGGAAAATCAGCTTCCAATAACATGACTTTAAGTGATGTCTTAAAACCTTACCTTGAAAAAAGACGATTACAACTTATCTTGATTGCAACAACTGAAGAATGGAAAATTTTACAAGAGAAGGATCGCCGTTTTGGAGATTTATTTCAGGTCGTCAGGGTCAATGAACCAGACTTGAAGACTGCCACAAAAATGGTTCTCAAACAACGAAAATATCTTGAATTACAACAAGGTTGCGAATTCACAATTCAGGCGATTATCCAATTATTAGATTTTCAGCGGAATTATTTGAAACGAAAAGCGCTCCCCGGCAGTGTGCTGCGGCTAATGAATCAACTGGCTGCAAAATATCGTTTTCAAATCATTGATGCGCCTGAAGTTAAAGCGGAATTTGAAGCATTTAGCGGTTTAAAGGAAAACATCTTTGATTCGTCGCAAGTTTTTAAAAAAGACGAAATCAGAAAAAACATTGCTCATTATCTCGTTGGCCAGCCGAAAGCAGTGGACACGTTGACAGATGCAATCCATATTGTTAAAGCCAAACTCAATGACACCAGTCGGCCCTTGGGTTCTTTTCTTTTTATTGGCCCAACGGGTGTTGGAAAAACACAAGCAGCAAAGGTGCTTTGCAATTATTTAATGGGCAATGAAGATCACCTGATTCGCTTCGATATGAATGAATATATCGATGATTTAGCCATTGAAAGATTGATCGGTGATTATTACAATCCGGAGGGACAGCTTACTGGAAAAGTCCGGTACAATCCTTTTGGAATTATCCTGTTTGACGAGATTGAAAAAGCACATCCAAAAATTCATGATTTGCTTTTGCAGGTATTGGATGATGGTCGCTTGACGGACAGCCTTGGCAGAACGGTTGATTTTTCAAATACTATTATTATCATGACTTCCAATATTGGAGCAAGAGAAGCTTCAACAACATTGGGTTTTGAAACCAGCAGCCGCGATGAATCCAGTGTCTACCGTAAAGCTGTTGAAAATCATTTCCGTCCGGAGTTTATCAATCGCATTGATCGGATCGTAATTTTCAACCCGCTTGAGTTAAGCCATATTCTCAATATCGCTCGCTTGCAAATCCATGATCTTTTAAAAAGAGATGGTTTTGTTAGAAGAACTACAATTTTGAACATTTCAAAGGAAGCATTGGAGTGGGTGGCTCAACGCGGTTTCAATACTAAAATGGGAGGACGGGCTTTAAAAAGGCAAATTGAAAAAGACCTTACTACATTGTCTGCGGAGCAATTGATTTCAACTAATAGTGATCAACCCATAATCTTTGATATCTTATTGAAAGACAACAAACTGGCTCCTATAATAACTCCATTAGAATTTGCTAAACCCTTAAAAACAGATTGGTTGCCTGAACTTCCTGAAGAAACCAAAGGCAAAGGTTTTTATAACAGATTAATCCGGAGAATCAATCAAATAGAACGAAAAGTGAAGATTCTAGAGGAATCTCAGGAAGATAATGACAGCGAAATTATCGTGATTGGAAATGAAAAAGGAGCTGATTTAAATTGGCAATATTATGATTTCAAAGAAAAGATCGCCAATTTAAAACAAAAGCTCACTAACTTATCTTTGGGTTTTAGAGATCGTTATTTTAAAGAAAAGCCAGCCATTCCGTTGCGTTTGAAATCCAATTCTCTCTACCCGAGAAATGAAGGTTGGGGCGGTGCAAAAGCAAAACGTTTAAATCTTCAGGATCGATTGTTTCAACAGGAAGCGATAAAAGAGATCAATGAAAATTACCTTTATGCGAGTTCAAATTTTACAAGTTTAGAAAGTGAATTTATCGACAGTTACCTCAATGTCTCTTTTTTGGAGTTTTTCTCAAATGGATTTCTAGAAGGCAAAACAGATAAAATTAGTTTAAACTTTGAATCGACTATTACCGATCTGGGAAAAACGCAAATTGATTACCTTATCGAACTTTATTCAAAATTATTTAAAGACCTTGACATCCAGTTTCAGGTTTCAAAAAACAAAAAAAATATTGCAGCAGAAGGACATTCCCTTTTTGAAATCTTAAAAAATGAAGAGGGAATTCATCTTTTTTATATTTCCCACCAAAATCCTTTGCCTATCTTACTGAGTCTCCAGTTAGAGGAAAACGTCAAACCGGTCACTCCAAAAAAGAAAGTTATTAGAATCTATGATCGTCAATCAACACTTACCGATTTAAGAACCGGCTTTACCAATGATGTGAATATTACCCCAATCGAATTTAAGTTGCTGGTTTATGCAGGTACGCTTGCCTGATCTACAGTTCAGTTTTTCTAAAAATGACCTAAACTTATTTAGAATTCGTCTAAACTTAAGCACCAGAAACTTGTTTAGCTTCTCGATAAAAAGTACATTTGCAAAAATTGAAAATACAATTTCTTTTTTAAAAAAACATTAATTTAAACTGTTGGTTTTCAATATTTTAAGAACCAAAACAGCGAAGAAAATAAATGGCGAAGATTAAATTCACTTTTGAAGATAAAAATATAAAACCTGTTGTCGTCGAAAATGCAGAGGAAGGGTACTCAATCTTAGAGATTGCAGAGGATAATGGTGTTCATCTCAATCACAATTGTGGCGGAGTATGCGCTTGCAGCACCTGTCATGTCTATGTTGAAAAAGGAGAAGAGTTTTTAGAAGAAATTTCTGATAAAGAAGAAGATTTCGTAGATCGCGCGATAAATCCCAGAGTAGAATCAAGGCTTGGTTGTCAATGTGTTATTTTGGAAGAAGAGGCAGAAATCGAAATTCAAATCCCTGACCAGTCAAGAATCATTGGACACGAGCATTAATCAGATAGTTAGGAGGTTAAAAAGTTAAGAGGTAAAATCTTTGGAAAATATTCCCTCATAATTTCTTTCCTTTTAACAACTTTACATCTTAACCTTTTTAAATAAACAACATGGCTTTTGAAGAAATAGATGATTTACCAATTAATTGGGGCGACCACGAAGATGTGGCGATGAAATTATACGACCGGTTTGGCGACGATTTTGGTGAAGGAAAAATATATCGAATAAGATTTACGGAATTGATAGAATGGATTCTGGAAATTCCTACTTTTGAAGGCAAAAGAGAGGAATGCAACGAAGGACATCTCGAACAAATTCAGGCCAAATGGGTCTACGAATGGCGTGACAATCAATAGAATTTTTAATCAAAAACTTTCCCATATCAAATGAATTTGTTAGAAAAATTTCGTGATATTCATACCTTTATTTTCGATGTTGATGGTGTTTTTACAAATAGTGATTTGCTCATTTTAGAAAATGGAAATCTCCTACGCAAAATGAATGTTCGGGATGGTTATGCTGTAAAAAGAGCAATTAAATCAGGGTATCGAATTTGTATCATCACGGGAGGTACTTCCAGCGGTGTAGTAACAAGATTGGAAAGCCTGGGGATTTCAGATATTTATTCAGGAATCAACGACAAGCTAGATACTTTTGAAGAATTTGTAATTACATACGATTTGGATACTTCAGGAATACTTTATATGGGAGACGATATCCCGGATTATGAGCCAATGCGACGTGCCGGGCTACCATGCTGTCCCCAAGATGCAGCTAACGAAATCGTTGATGTTTCTCAATATATTTCTCCAAAAAATGGTGGCGACGGTTGTGTTCGAGATGTCATCGAAAAAGTTTTAAAACTTCATGGCAAATGGCTCGATGAATCTCCTCAATCTCAGTCAGATAACCAATCATTCGAAAAAAACTAAGTTTTGGCAATTCTTAGACTGATAAGATTTCCAAACCTTCTGATCGTTGTTATCACCCAGTTTTTACTTCAATATATAGTCATTTCTCCTGCATTTAAAACAGCGGAAGTTGGAAAGGCACTTGATGACTTTCATTTTTTCCTTTTGGTTTTGGCAACTATAGCCATAACGATCAGCGGTTATATTATCAACGATATTTTGGACTATGAGCTAGATCTTATCAACAAACCTGAAAAGGTCATTATCAAAAAATTTATTTCGATAAAAAATGCTTTCATTGTTTACCATTTAAACAATTTGGTTGGTTTTTTAATTTCTCTTTATTTAGCCGTTTACATCCAAAATATTCCTTTGGTTTTGATTTATCCGGTAGCAATATTTTTGTTGTTTTTATATTCGAAATATTTTAAGAAAAAAGCCTTATTAGGAAATTTAGTGGTGGCTATCTTTTGTGCTTTTGTTGCGGGAATCGTTTTGTTTGCAGAGCGAAAAGGATTTTCACAACTCCCTCCGAAAGAATTTCAATACGTACAGTTTATTTTTAGTGCTTATTTTGTATTTGCCTTTATATCAACACTTTATCGAGAAATAATAAAAGATATTGAAGATTTTAAAGGAGATCTGAATTATGGATGTGAAACATTACCTATAAAATTTGGTGTTCCAATCGCAAAATCATTTTCGGTTTTGATTGGAATTATTTTACTGGGTTGCATCGTTTGGTGGGTAGTTCTTCAAAAAACATTTTTTGACTCAATGAGCCTTTCAATTGTCGTATTAATTCTGAATTTTTTACCAGTTTTAGTTTCTTTATTTTTTTTTAAAAAAGCTCAAACTAAAAAAGAATTTTCCAATTTAAGCCAGCTTGCTAAATATATCATGGTTTCAGGATTACTTTACCTTTTATTTTTAATCTAAAAATTAATATGTTGAAATTTAAAAAAATCATCTTGGCTTCAAAATCTCCTCGGAGAAGCCAGCTACTTAAAGAGGCTGGATTTGATTTTGTGGTAAAAACTAAGGAAACAGAGGAAAGCTATCCGGCTGATTTGGAAACCGAGAAAGTAGCCGAATTCATAGCCAAAAAGAAAGCCTATGCTGCAAGAGAATTCATAGAAAAAGATTCGATCTTATTAGCTGCAGACAGTGTGGTAATTTTAGAAAACAAGATTTATGGTAAACCAAAGGATGCAGAAGATGCTTTCCAAATTTTAAAAGAATTGTCGGGGGAAATTCACACCGTGATCACTGGGGTTTGCTTGTTATCTCATACAAAAGAAAGATCTTTTTCCAATATTTCGAAAGTACATTTTGAGGAACTCTCTGATGAAGAAATTTGGTATTATATCGATAAATTTAAACCCTTTGATAAAGCAGGAGCTTATGCCATCCAGGAATGGATCGGATTGTGTAAAATCAGTAAAATAGAAGGACTTCAATCAAATATTATTGGCTTGCCGGTTGCGCAGGTTTATAAGGAATTACAACAATTTTAAACTACCAATTTAAACCAAAATCGCTTCCTTTTTCAAACGCTGAGAAAGTTTTTCTCCCAAATATCTATCGATGAAATAACGCGCGACATAAAGCATCGGAATTAATAAAATGGCCATTAAAACTTTGTAGGCATAATTGACAGTTCCAATCGCGAGAAACAACCCCATTGACCATTTCTGCGGCCCCATAACAAAAGCGATGTACAAAACCACAAAACTGTCGATAAACTGAGAAACTAATGTAGAGAAGGTCGCCCTGAGCCAAATTCTGTTTTCGCCCATACCGGTTCTAATATTATGAAAAACCCAGGCATCCACAAGCTGACCGATCAAAAAAGCAACCAAAGACGCAACGATTATCCAGTTACTTTGCCCAAAAATATTCGAAAAAGCTACCTGCATATCAGGCACTCCCTTGTCCACATTGACACCAACCCAAAAGTCTGCCGGAGCTAGTTTTATTGCAAAGAAAACCATGAAAAAAGCGTAGGAAATCAAGCCAGCGGCAAGGTATGACAAAAACTTTACTCCCTTCTTTCCATAATATTCATTGATGATATCTGTCATGATGAAAACGATTGGCCATAATAAAACACCGGCCGTAAACATTAACGATCCTGATTGCCCAAAAAGGTTCCAATTCAACGGTTTCCATCCTAAAGTTGGCTCAAGGGCAAAAATTTTCACACCGATAAATTCAGCAACCAATGCATTTGCGACAAAAAACCCTCCTAAAATGATAAATAAACGAAGGGCGCGATTGGAGATCAATGTTTTCATAAATCGATGATATTAAGATGCCGAAAGATAATCTTTGGAAGCGGCTTTTTGTAAAAAGCGGAAATTTATTTTATTATAAATCAGGATTTATTTATTAATGGTAATTGCCTGAATTCGCTAAACAATTGAGGCTTCCTTGGGTTAAATATGTATATTCGCAGCAAAATATAATTTTGCTCTAAAAAAGCATAAAAACCTGAAAATGGCAAAGATTTCAATCAATATAAAAGAAGGAAAAATAGCGGAAGAAAACGACCTGATCATTGGTATTGATTTGGGGACGACTAATAGCTTGGTAGCTTATATAAAAGACGATAAATCGCTGGCTGTCAAAGGAAAAGATGGAAAAAGCACTTTGGTGCCTTCGATTATCCATTTTACCGAAAAAGGTGAAATTGTGGTTGGTGATGAAGCGAAAGAAAAGCTTATTTCTGATCCTCAAAACACGATTTATTCCGTCAAAAGATTAATGGGAAAATCTTATCAAGATGTTGAAAATCATCAACAGTATTTTGGTTATAAGATCATCGATGAAGACACGGAAAGTTTGGTTAAAATCCGGGTAAAAGATAAATTTTATACACCGATTGAGCTTTCAGCTTTTATTTTAAAAGAACTAAAGCAACGGATTGAAAATGAATTGGGTAAAGAAATCCAAAAGGCAGTAATCACCGTTCCAGCTTATTTCAACGATGCGCAAAGACAAGCAACACGTGATGCTGGAAAATTAGCCGGTTTGGATGTTTTAAGAATTGTTAATGAACCAACGGCTGCCAGCCTGGCTTATGGCTTGGGATTGAAAGAAGAAGATAATCAAACGATAGCCGTTTATGACCTTGGTGGCGGAACTTTTGATATTTCGATCATGCGAATCGAAAATGGAATTTTTGAGGTTTTATCCACTAATGGAGATACTTTTTTGGGTGGTGATGACATTGATCGAGCAATTATCGATCACTGGATTAAAATGAATGATATTGATGAAAATGAACTCAATGCGGATAAGCAACTCAATCAGGAAATTCGATTAATCGCAGAAGAAGCAAAAAAAGCTCTTTCCTCCGAAGACCAGTATAAAAAACAATTCAATGGTTATTCGTTGGAACTTTCAAAAACAACTTTTGAAAATTTGATAGAACCAATTGTTGCAAAAACGATTGATTGTTGTAAGAAAGCAGTAAAAGACGCTGAGCTGGATATTTCTGAAATCGACAATGTGATTATGGTTGGTGGTTCGACGCGGACTCCGTTGATCAAGCAAAAAGTAAGTCAGTATTTTCAAAAGGAAGTTAATGACGATCTCAATCCTGATGAAGTGGTGGCTTTGGGAGCGGCCATACAAGCCGATGTTTTAGCTGGTAACCAAAAGAATGTGCTTTTGCTTGATGTCACTCCGTTGTCGCTCGGAATTGAAACAGTCGGTGGCTTGATGGATACGATTATTCCACGAAATACTAAAATTCCTTCTAAAGTCGGAAGGCAATACACTACTTCTGTTGATGGTCAAAAGAATCTCAGAATTTCCGTTTTTCAAGGAGAACGGGATTTGGTGGAGCATAATCGAAAACTAGGGGAATTCGTTTTAAAAGGAATCCCACCCATGCCTGCAGGATTGCCAAAAATTGAAATACATTTTATTCTCAATGCAGATGGAATTCTAAAAGTTAAAGCACAGGAATTGCGCTCGAAAGTGGAACAGGAAATTGAAATCCGTTCTCAATATGGACTCAGCGAAGAAGAAATGGCCAAGATGCTCATTGAATCTATTCAAAATGCGGAAGATGATATGAATGTCCGGGCTTTGTTGGAAGCTCGAAATGAAGCCAATAATATTCTATTGTCTGCTGATAAATTTTTAAAACAGAACGATGAGATATTTAGCTTTGAAGAAAAAGAAAAAACAAAATCACTGGCCAAACAACTAGCTAAATCAATTGAAGGAAACGACAAAGATTTGATCAATAAAGCGATGGAGGAGTTAAATGAATTCACTTCTCCCCTCGCCCATCGAGCGCTGGATGTGAATATTGCTGCATCAATGAAAGGCAAAAAAGTTGGCAAATAAAAATGTGATCAAATCGTTTCTCTTTCATAAAACCGGAACAGCCTTCTTAAACACTTTGCAAGCCGTGTCTTTCAGAAATCTAACCAAATGAAAAAAAGATTAATCATCAGTCTGCTTTTTTCAATCATTTTCATGCGATACGCATTTTCTCAGATGAGGGAAGATTTGAAGACGGAAATCGATAAAATAATTTTCCACGACACCGAAATTACTTTTGATAAAATTCCAGGGTTTGTAATTGGAATAATTTATCAGGATTCTGTTTTTGTTTACAGTTATGGATCTACCACAAAAGATTCTTTGCATAAGCCGAACAAAGAAACGATTTTTGAACTTGGTGGCTTATCAAAGGTGTTTTCCGCTTCTCTGGTCAATTTACTGGTCGAAGATGGATTAATGCATTATGATTCTTCTTTGAACCACTATTTACCGCTGGAATTTCAAAATGAAAATGCAACTCATATTACTATAAACGACTTGGTTATCCATACTTCCGGTCTTCCAAAACTTCCACTGGAATTTGGAGTCAAAGAAAACGAAACCAATAATCCTTATGCATTTTACACAAAAGAAGATTTGCTCGATTTTTATCAAAACTATCTCCCGATTGCAAAAAACGCAGGCAAATATCATTATTCAACACTAAATTATGCGTTGTTAGAAGTTGCCATCGAATATGCAACCAATCAAAGTTTTGAATCGGTTTTAAAAGAAAAAATCTTTAATCCTTTAGACATGCAAAATAGTTGCATTGCCATCGATGAAGAACAAGCTAAACAGTTGAGTTGCGGATATACGGTCGCGGGAATCGAAACACCAATTTGGCAATTTCAATCATTTGCTGCTTCTGAAGGTGTAAAATCATCGACTGCTGATCTTTTGAATTTTCTGGCTTGTAATCTTAACCAAAGCCATCCAAAATTAGCAGCAAATTTTTCCCAAACTCATGTCCAAAGCATTGAAACTGAATTTAATAAAAATGCTTTCATGACTAAAGGTTGGCATTTAGTAAAAAATAAAAAATATTACGACTCTTTTTTACATGCCGGTGCAACGAGTGGCCAGCGTGCTTTTATGGGCTTTGTCAAAGAAACACAAACCGCAGTTGTAATGCTTTCAAATTCTGAATATCGGACAGATGGATTAGGGTATTTGATTTTACGCTTGCTCAATAACAATTGGAAAAAAAGAAAGCACTAACACATTTTTTGCCATAGAATTTTATATTTGCCAATCAGAGAAAGTAAATTGAAACCTGTTGAAAAAAAAGCAACGCATACTTTTCATTGTTAATCCATTTTCTGGAGTTGGAAAAAAAAAGCGACTGAGCTATTTTCTAGATAAATATCTCAATAAATCTATTTTTGATTATGAAATTTGTCATACGAAAGCTGCGGGGCACGCATATGAATTAGCTAAAGAGGCGCTTCAAAGTTTTGATATTATTGTAGCGGTCGGAGGAGATGGCTCGGTTAACGAAGTTTCGAATGCTTTGATTGGTTCGGAAAAAATATTGGGAATTATTCCCGCTGGTTCTGGAAATGGATTTGCAACTCACCTTGGAATTAGCCGGGAAATCAAAAAAGCGATTGAATTTATTAATTCAGCGGAAGTTTTCAAGATTGATACCTGTCAATTAAATGACCGAAAATATGTCAATGTCGCGGGTGTTGGTTTCCCTGCCTCTGTAGTTTTTGAAAGCCGAAAAAGTAAATTCCGCGGATTCTTAGGGTATTTCAAAACCTCGACTGTTCAAGCTTTTCGCTACGAAATGCAATCTTATTCCATCAAAATTAATGACAAAGAAATATTAAGAGACTGTCTTTGTATTGAAGTTGCAAATGCTTCAATGTTTGGCTATAATATGAAAATCGCTTCCAAAGCCAGTTTGACCGATGGCCTCCTCGATGTTGTTATTATTAAAAAAGCTCCAAAATGGCGCTATATTTTTTCAGCATGGCGGTTCTTTACAGGTTCCGTTCATAAAAGCAGTTTGGTTGAAACTTTTTCGGCTAAAAAAGTTGAAATTAGATCTGACCATCAAAACACCGTTCATGTTGACGGAGAGGGGTTTCTGTCTTCTGAGACTTTAAAATTTTCAGTAAATCAATTATCTTTGAACGTTTTAAAAACAAGCAATTAACAGATATGTCAAAAAAGAATAAAAAACGAAATTCCGGAATTATTTATTCAACGAATCCAGATTTTGAATATTCCAGCAATAATTCGGATGAGGAATCAGATATCGCTCCCGAAGAACAAAGCTTGAGAATCTTTTTGGATAGAAAACAAAGAGCAGGGAAAGAAGTCACTTTGATCGCCGGATTTGAAGGCTCAGACGAAACGCTCAAAGAATTAGGGAAATTTCTAAAATCAAAATGCGGTGTTGGTGGTTCTGTTAAAAATGGAGAAATAATTTTACAGGGAAACCATCGCGATAAGGTCGTTCAGCTTCTGATTGAAAAAGGGTACAAAAACACAAAGAAATCAGGTGGCTAGTCGTAAATTCAAGATTATTTTTCCGCACAAACCATTCGATTCTTACCACTCATATCTTTCTTTAACATACAATTGATAAATCCTTGATTTTCAACGATATTTAAAACTTTTTCTGCATTAAATTCATTCGTTTCAAAATACAGTTTACCTTTTGGATTCAATTTTGAAAAGGCAAATTCGGCAATCTTTTTATAAAATATTAATGGATCTTTGTTTTCTACAAATAATGCCAAATGAGGCTCAAAATTAACCACATTTTCAGGCATTATTTTTTTCTCCTTTTCAGGGATATATGGCGGATTGCTGACGATGATATCGTAATTTCCTAAATCATTCCACCGCTCAGAATCTAGAATATCAAATTGAAAAAAATCAATTTCCACATTATTCAGCTGAGCGTTTTCACCTGCAATTTTTAAAGCTTCTACACTTATATCCATAGCTTCAACCTTCCAGTTTGGCATTTCCTTTTTCAAGGCAATTGGAATACATCCGCTTCCTGTTCCAATATCCAAAACCTTGATTTCCAACTCTTTCGACAACCTCTTCGCGTCCGCTAAAATCCAAAAAACCAACTCTTCGGTTTCCTGCCGAGGTATTAAAACATGTTCGTTCACTTTGAATTTTAAACCATAAAAATCTGCAAATCCAAGCACATATTGAACTGGTTCTTGATTTAATAATCGAGTTTCAATCTCAACTAAACGCGAACTATTTTCAACAGAAAGGTCATCCAGTCTCTGAAAGTTAAAAATTTGAAAAGCATCTTCAAACACAATTCGTGCGATGCTTTCGGATTCCCTTTTTTCATAAATGGTTTCTAAAGATTTGCAAAGTGAGCGGTATGCTTTTTCGATGCTCAAGACAACCTGTTTTTAAAATCCTGAAAATTAAATTGTCTGACTATTTTCAGTTGATCATCTTTCGTCCATATCGCAATATCAGGGTGTTTGACACCATTAAACATATTCGATTTCACCATCGTGTAATGGATCATATCTTCAAAAATAATTCGATCTCCAACCTGCAATTCTTTTTCAAAACTATATTCCGACATGAAGTCTCCTGCCAAACAGCTGACTCCGCCTATTCGATAAGTAGGTTTCCCTTTGATTGGATCAGTGGCGCCAATAATTTTTGGTCGATAAGGCATTTCCAAAGTATCCGGCATGTGAGCGGTAAAGGAAACATCTACGATTGCTGTTTTGATTCCTTTGTTTTCTACAACATCCAAAACCTCACTAATCAAAGTGCCTGTTTGCCAGGCGATTGCACTTCCAGGCTCAAGTATAACTTCAATATTGTATTTGGCTTTAAAAGTTTTTAAAATATTGATTAAATGCTCAACATCGTATCCTGATCTAGTCATCAAATGACCGCCTCCGAAATTGACCCACTTCAATTGTGGAAGCCACTCACCGAACTTATTTTCAAAAGATTCCAACGTTTTTTCTAAGGCAAAAGAAGAAGATTCACAAAGATTATGAAAGTGTAAACCTTCAATTCCTTTTGGTAATCCATCTTTCAAATCAGTAGATAATATACCTAAACGTGAGCCTGGTGCACATGGATTATACAGATCAGTTTCAACTTCTGAATATTCAGGATTGACCCTTAAACCACAAGATATTTTTGTCGAACTTGAACCAACCTGATCTTTGTATTGATTAAATTGAGACAAAGAATTGAAAGTAATATGACTACTCAATTTCATAAATTCAGCAAATTCAGAAGGGACATAAGCCGGAGAGTAAGTGTGTGCTTTGACTTTCATTTCTTCAAAACAAAGCATGGCTTCATTCAATGAACTTGCCGTTGCCCCTTTTAAATATTCCCGTACAATTGGAAAAGCGGACCACATGGCAAAGCCCTTGAAAGCAAGGATAATTTGAACGCCTGCTCTTTTCTGAACAGAATTAATTAATTCAAGATTTTTACGAAGTAACTCTTCTTCCAACAAAAAGCATGGAGAAGGAACTTTAGAAAAGTCAATCGCCATGATTTACAATTCTAAATTTATATCAAATTGCTCATGCCAGGGCAATCCATCTTTTGCTAATTGCTCCAGGAAAGGATCAGGGTTGAACTGTTCTACATTGAAAACTCCTTTTCCGCTCCACTCCCCTTTCAAAATCATCATGGCACCAACCATTGCCGGAACACCAGTCGTGTAGGAAACACCTTGAGTGCCCGTCTCATCAAAAGCTGCCTGATGGCTGCAATTGTTCCAAATATAATAGGTTCGTTCTTTCCCGTCTTTAATTCCTCGAATTCTGCAGCCAATTGAGGTTTCCCCTACATAGTTTTCCCCTAAATCACCTGGATCAGGAAGTACTGCTTTTAAAAACTGTAAGGGCACAATTTCCTGTCCTTGATAAACAACCGGTTCAATACCAGCCATTCCGATATTTTGAATAACACGAAGATGTGTCAGATACTCATCGCCAAAAGTCATCCAAAATCTGGCTCGTTTTATTGTCGGATAATTTTTCACTAAAGATTCTAATTCTTCGTGATAAATCAGATAAGAATTTTTAGGACCAATGTCCGGATAATTTAAGGATTTACAAATTTCATGGGGTTCAGTTTCAATCCATTTTCCATTTTCATAATAACGCCCTTTTTGAGTGATCTCACGGATATTGATTTCAGGATTGAAATTGGTAGCGAAAGCTTTTCCGTGATCTCCTCCATTGCAGTCAACGATATCCAGATAATGGATTTCATCAAAATGATGTTTTGCTGCATAAGCTGTAAAAATGCTCGTAACACCAGGATCAAATCCGCAACCTAATAGACCTAAAATTCCTTTTTCTTTAAAGCGATCCTGATATGCCCATTGCCAACTGTACTCAAACTTGGCTTCTTCTTTTGGCTCATAATTGGCGGTATCCATATAGTCAACTCCGGTTTCCAAACAAGCATCCATGATCGTCAAATCTTGATAGGGCAAAGCAACATGAATGACCAATTTTGGTTGAAAAGAGCGAATCAAGGCAACAAGCTCCGGAACATTTTCAGCATCCACTGAAGCTGTGCTAATTTTTTCATAACCGACATCTTTTTTAACATCTCTCGCTATTTCATCACATTTTGAAACAGTTCGGCTTGCGAGTAGTATTTCGCTGAAAACTTCAGGATGCATTGCACATTTATAAGCCACCACTTTCCCAACTCCACCTGCTCCGATAATGAGTACTTTTGACATAGATTTCTATTTAGTTATTTGTTTAATGTGGCGTAAAAATATAGAAAAAGCTTTAAAAACAGCCAAAAGATTAAACCTAAAAATGACATAATATTCTAACTTACGACCTTTAAAAAATGATGGAATGTCAAAAGCAGAAAAGATTCAAAATTTTGATCCAAACGGAGTAGGTTTAAACAATGGGCATTTTATTGGTTTGCCGTTCGAGGAAAAAGATGCTTCAATTATTTTATTTCCTGTTCCCTGGGATGTGACTGTTTCTTATTCGGAAGGAACTTCCCTTGGCCCTCAAAATATTCTGATGGTATCAACCCAGCTGGATTTGTACGATCCCTTTGTAAAAGATGCCTGGAAATTGGGCATTTATATGCTTCCTCTTTCTGCAAAATGGTATAAAAAAAATGAAAAATTAAGAGCTAAAAGTGTTGAATATATTGGCTTTCTGGAAAATGGAGGTGTTTTGGCAAATAGTGAAAAATATCAGTCAAGGCTCCAAAAAATCAATCAAAGCTGCTCTGATTTAAAGACTTACGTTTATGAAAAATGTAAAAAATATCTGTCAAAAGGTAAATTGATTGGGCTGGTTGGAGGGGAGCATAGTGTTCCGTTGGGCTATCTTGAAGCTCTGGCAGAGCAACATGATGATTTTGGAATTTTGCAGATTGATGCACATATGGACCTTAGAAAATCCTACGAAGGGTTTGAATATTCTCACGCCTCTATTTTTTATAACGCTTCGAAAATTGATTCCATTTCAAAAATTGTACAAGTTGGAATTCGGGATTATTGTGAAGAAGAAGTCGATTTTGTAAAAAAATCTGCAGGAAGAATTAAGGTTTTTTATGACCATGAAATGAAGAAACAGCAATTCAAAGGAGCTACTTTCCATCAGACCTGTATTGAAATCATCAAATATTTGCCGCAAAAAATTTACATCAGTTTTGACATTGATGGGCTTGACCCAAGCCTTTGCCCAAATACCGGAACGCCGGTTCCAGGCGGGCTAGATTTTAATCAATCGCTCTACCTAATCAATTTGGTTGTGGAAAGCGGTAGGACAATTATCGGATTTGATCTTTGTGAAGTCAATGGCGAATACGAATGGGATGGAAGCGTTGGTGCAAGATTATTATATCGGCTTTCTAATCTTATGGGAAAATCAAACAGAAAAATTTAATTTTTTTCTTCTGGAATGCAATAATATTTCAATAGAACAGTTTATTACTTATTCACATTACAAAATAAAATTCCTCGATATAGACAAAATTTACTTTTTAAACATTTTATAATTCAACGGCAGACTCCTATTTCTGTCTCAAAAAAGTAAATTATTATGTCGAATACACATCCTGAAGTTTCCAATAAACAATTATCCTCCCAAGACCAGTTTACTAATGATGAAATTCAATGTCTTTTTTCTAAAAAAAGAGGGCCCTAGAATTTTGTCACCTCCCAAAACCACCCCCTACCCCTATCCCCCAACTCAACATTCTCCCTCTCAAATTTTGCCTTCTATTTCCTTTTTCAATACTTCCACATTTCCTTCATGAAACTTAGTCATGATCGCAGGAAATCGATACTTTTTCAAAATGCTTTCCAAATCAAATCGATTTCCAGTGCTCACAGCTTCTCTTAAGTCTGAAATATATTGTAGATTTTCAGCTTTTCTTTTTTGAATTTCCATTTTATCAAAGGCAATATCTCCATGTCCAGGAATAAGTGTTTTGATGTTATGTTTTTTTAAAATGTAATCAACCTTTTCTAAAGTTTTTTCATATTCAAAAGAACTGAAATAAATATACGGGAATTCCTCGTTGCTCAAATAATCCCCTGCAATCCAAATATTTAGCGGCTCAATGATTGTAAAAATCCCATCCGGATTATGGCCTGGCGCCAGATAAAAGGTTAAAGTGGTTTTTCCAATTTGCAATTGCTGACCGTCCTTTTTAATAATAACATCACCTTTCGGATATTCAATTTTATAATTGCGGGTGATGTAATATTCGTCATCAAATTTTAGAATGCCTTGCAGCGACTTATCTTTTTCAGGATTATTTTCAAAAGCTTCCGAAACGATAACAATTGCTTCAGGAAAAGCGCCGTAGCCAATGATGTGATCATAGTCTGAATGAGTAAAGAGAAGGTAAATCGGTTGATTTTTTCGATTGGTTTCAACAAATTTTTTAATTTCTTCAACCTCTTGCGGAAGCCAGTTAGGATCAACTACCAATATTAAATCGTCGGTTATTACAACGGTCGAGGTGGTTCTAAAAAGTGTGCTTTCAAAAACAGTGATTTGCTCAGATTGATATTTTATCACAATGGAAAATCATTTTTTATTCTGGAACAGGTAATAAATGCAATTTGAAAATTTAGCGAATCGACTTTTTATTGTTATATTGTTTGGGTAAATTCTACGTGACATTGCTGTTTTATCAAATCAATGCCAACGACTCAAAAAAGTTTTAACATCCCAAGAAAACAATATATTAATGAAAAAGCCAAATTCCCTCCGAATTAATTTCCTGTGTATTTTTTTATTAGTGTTTATCGCTGGAAGCACGACTTCGTTTTCGAAACACGATGCAGCATCATGCGATGAAAAACTCCTAAAAGCTTTATCAATAAGTGATGATCATGAAAAAATCAAAGCTGTAAAAAAGATATTGAAGAATAAAATTAATCCACAAAAAATAATATTAGCTCCGGGGATTCCTCCGCCAAGAACGAAGTCGAACAAGTGTGCTAACCATATACCAACACATATTGCGTTGGGAGATTTATACCA
Source organism: Saprospiraceae bacterium (assembly GCA_965220465.1). Lineage (GTDB taxonomy): Bacteria > Bacteroidota > Bacteroidia > Chitinophagales > Saprospiraceae > JAHDHW01. The sequence continues at coordinate 654,853 of CBDCPZ010000023.1, forward strand.
GAAATTGGGAGAAGAAGAAGGTACTGATTGGTTTCAAGATGCACTAAAACTTTATTTAAAAGTTATAGAATTGGAAGCTGGGAATGTTGAAGCTAAATGGAGAACAGCAACGATCTTCGAGTATTTGGGATTATATAGCCAAGCAATCCCACATTTTAATTGGATCACTGAAAATCACCCGTCAATTGAGAAGCAAAATGAAGCAAAAGCCCATCTCATCGTTTGTCAATTTCTATTGAAAAATAGAGGAGATGATATAACCACTTCCGAAATAATCAACTCGGATAATATTGGCACTATTGATACCTCAGACGAAGCGATTAAAAAAAGAAGCGGTTGGAGTTTTCTGAGGGAAGTAACCAAAGCTGTTGCTGCGAATGGCAAACTTACAGGATTGGGTGACGATAGTAAATATGTTCAAGAAACGCTTGGTCATCTCTACGGTTGGATTGATGCGCCAAAGGAGTTGAAAGTAGAAGCACGGAACAAGATGTTGGTCGATATGATGGTTACACTTGGAAGTTTGATCATTGAAAAATCTTTGGACATGGTTGTAGGTGAGATCAATCTCAGTGAAATTGGAAAAGAACTGGAACCACTTTCTAGCGAAGAAGAAGTTATCGTGGATGAAGAAGTACAAAAAGAATTGGAACCAGATGAAAGTAAAACAGTTGAGTCTTGGGATGTGCCTGATTTGAATGGGACGTGGAAGGTGTCTTTAATAAACGGCACTTGCAATATTGCATCACATTCTAAACCGCCAAATCAAGAATACTTTGGTACAATTAAGGTAAATAATAATCAAATTGAATTAATTCTTTCTGCAAATGGTAAAACCGTATTACATAAAGGAAATATAAAAGGAAACAAGGTTGTAATGGAACACAATAACTCCAGTGAAACATTACTTCTAAAACTCACTTTTGATTTAAATATAATCAATAAAAATAGACTTGAAGGAGAGCACATTTCAAATTCGAGCCCAAGAGGCTCAAATACTGCTGGAAATGTAGATTGTAGTTTTAAGTCAATTTTTACTAGAGAATAAAATTAATATAAATGAACTTCAAGATCATTATTTTTGATATTTTATCATCGTGGAACCTTGATTTTTTTCAGTATATCAGCGATGATGATTCCGGCGTGAATTCGAGTATTTTCAATAAATAACTTACTGGTTTGCATCCCGGCGGTGATGACACCCGCGATGTACATTCCAGGAATATTCGTTTCAAGTGTTTTTGGATTATGGGTTGGAATCTTGTCTGCGTCATCACTAATCTCAATTCCTATTTTTTTGAAAAAGTCATAATTTGGCAAATAGCCAGTCATAGCCAAGACGAAGTCATTTTCCAGAACTTTCTCTCCTTCAGGAGTTTGTATCACGATTTCCCTTTCCCGAATTTCTTTGACTGTTGAATTGAAATATGCTTTGATGGAGCCTTCTTTGATTCTGTTTTCGATATTTGGCCTGATCCAGTATTTGACCTTTTCGTAAATATTTGCCTCACGAATAACCATTGTCACTTCAGCTCCTTTGTAAAATGTTTCTAAAGCAACATCACATGCTGAATTTGCTGCGCCGACTACTGCTACTTTTTGTCCGACGTAAGGATGCGGTTCATCATAATAATGTTTCACTTTTGGCAAGTCTTCGCCAGGAACATTCAAGGGTCGATACTCATCGTAAAATCCTGTGGCAACAATGATTTTCTTTGCTTCATAATTACTTTTGGATGTTTTTACCTGGAAAATTTTTTCTGGATTCAAAATTACCCCTTTCACTTCTTCATAATAAAGAATATTCAGTTTCCAGGATTGAACCACTCTACGAAAATACTCCAAAGATTCCCGTCGTGTTGGTTTTTCGGAATGGGCGATAAAAGGAACGCCACCAATTTCGAGCAAATTAGAAGTTGAAAAAAAGGTCATATTCGTTGGAAAATGAAAAAGAGAATTGACCAACACTCCTTTTTCCAATACCAGATAATTCAGACCTGCTTTTTTCGCTTCAATGGCGCAATTGAGGCCAATTGGGCCTGCACCCACTATAATTAAATCAAACATTTTTTGCAAAGAATAAAATTTGAATTTTTAAAATGTAAACGCGAATATCGCCATTGCCTTTTGATTTGGCAAATTGAAAGAGTAACTTATAAATTCCTTTGAAAAACTTAATAAATTTATAGTAGTTTTGTGCCTTTTTTAAACTTACAACCATGGAATTGAACTTCAAAGAAATAGTTTCAGTGACCTTAATTTTGTTTTCAGTGATTGATATTTTGGGCAATATCCCAATTATCATTTCTATGAAGGAAAAAGGAAAAAACATACGACCAAGCAGAGCTACATTAGCTGCGGGAGTTTTGATGATCTTATTTTTGTTTTTAGGAGAGTCGATATTAAAATTATTTGGAGTAGATGTTCAATCTTTTGCCATTGCCGGAGCCCATCGTCATTTTTATTATAGGAATGGAAATGATACTTGGAATCACCATTTTTAAAGATACGTCCGATAGTTCATCTTCGTCAATCGTACCATTGGCTTTTCCTTTGATCGCGGGAGCGGGCACTTTGACAACTATTCTTTCCTTAAAAGCAGAATATGAAACTGTAAATATTTCGATTGGAATTGCAGTAAACCTCTTGCTTATTTTTTGGGTTTTGCGATCATCAAATTGGATTCAGCGCAAAATTGGAAGTGGTGGAGCCGACGTACTTCGCAAGGTTTTCGGTATTATCCTTCTGGCAATTGCTATAAAGCTAATAAAGACAAATTGGGGTGTTTGATCAAGGCAAGTTGCGTTGCACCTTGCAAATTAGAAATTATGAAAGATAAATTAAGAATTTTCAATTAGCCAAGGGGAAATCAAGTTGTCAATTTTAACTTAACATTTCATTTCACGATACTTTAAACTTATAAATCTAGATTTATTTTGTAATGATTTTTATTAGCGAACCTTTTTGTACCGTTTCGTTCAATTGCATGCCATTAATCAAAGATAATTCATCCAAACGCTCTGTCGGCATCTTATAGGATACAAGAACATTTTTTAATGTAGTTGTCTGGTTTACTGTTTTAATTGCAATACGATCAGGCTTAACGTTTATGCGTTTTTGATCTTTAAGGATTTTTAAATTTTCTCAAAGTGTTATTGAAATCCGCTTTGTATTTGTCATAATCTGCAAGGAGAGTTATTCCCATAAACTGATAAATCAGGTCGTTGTACAGAATAAAATAGGTCTGCATTCGTAAAGCGGGAGTTGGGTTTCCACTCTCATCCACTCCCGCGGGTTGATCCGCGATTGTTTTGACTACTTTAAGCAGAATTCGATTTTGTGCTTTGTCTTTCGATTACTTCCAGTTTGTTTTCCGTTAAAAACTTATCTGCTGCAGCTTCTAGATCCTGTCCTTCTGCCAATCTCAAAACCATAACGGCGTTACCATCTGCGGGAGCCATTTGAAATTGCTGAGGAGAATTCATAGTTTTCCATCCTAAAGGAACCGGAAATTCGAATTTCAATTCCGGGATGGAAAAATTTATTATCAGCCACATAACCTTGTCTTGGATCTTCTCCGTAAATTAATCCGTCAATCATTCTAAGATACTGGTCTCTGTTTACTTTGAAATTCGATTGTGGCTTTCCAGCCTGCCATTTAGTCGCTGCCTCTTCAACTTTTTGATATCGATCTGTAGGGTCGGGGTGCGTCGATAAAAATGTTGGAATGGGATCGGAATCACTACCGGCACGCATCCTTTTGAGTGTGTTAAAGAAATTAGCCATCTCATGTGCATCATAACCGATTTTAGTGGAATACTCAACACCAAGTTGATCGGATTGGCTTTCATCATCTCGGCCAAATTTTAAAAACAACAAACCTAAACTTTCTTGCGCCAGACCTGCATATTTAGCAATCTCTTTGGAAGCGATCACTCCAACAATCAACCCTAATTGGGCAAGCGTTTGGTTACTTTGTTGCTTTGCGGAATGTCTTGCAGTTACATGCCCGATTTCGTGTCCTAAAACACCTGCAAACTCCGCTTCGTTATTGAAGTGAGCCATAATTCCTCTGGTAAAATAAACATAACCTCCGGGAACTGCAAAAGCGTTGACAACCGGAGAATCCAGGATTTTAAATTCATAATTTAGTTGAGGGCGATGAGAAATGGCGCCCATTTCTTTGCCTTTCTCGTTGATGAATGTCTGCATCTTCTCATCTTCATATAAGCCAAAACTCGCTACAACCTGCGGGTCATACGCCTTTCCCATCGATATTTCCTGCGCTTCCGACATCAAAATAACTTCCTTTTTTCCGGTAACCGGATTGACCGAACAGGATTCTGCAATTATTAAAAAAGAAATAGATAATATAAAATAGTTGATAATCCGAAAGATTCCTTTATTCATTGTATAGAATTTAATTCTTAAAAAAAGTTTTCGAGGGTTTAACTTTTAGCCGAATATTTTTCCTCGATTTTATATCGCAAATCTAACATTTTGTAATTTAAATAATAACTATCCAGCAATCATAAAATATTATGTTTTTTAGTTAATTGTTTATTTTTTAATGAACATTTAACAAGTCTTGGGAAGTTTAAAAATATCCTTCAAATAATTACTGAATACACTAAATTTATCAGAGGATTGTTAGTTTTACTGAATGGTTGATCATACAAAAAAATTGAATATACTTTTTCTTGCCTCGTGGTATCCAAATAAGTTAGAGCCTCAAAATGGTAACTTCATTCAGCGCCATGCAGAAGCAGTTGCTTCCATTTGTAATGTTGCAAGTTTGTACGTTATTTCAAGCCATGATGCAGAGGATTACGAAATTGCACAACGCTGGGTCAACAATGTTTTTGAGGTCATCGTTTATTACCAAAAAACGGATAAATTACTTCCATTTCTTAAATACAGAAGATATTTGAAAGCACATAAATTGGGCTTTGAAGAAATATTAAAAGTCTTTAAAAAAATAGACTTAACTCATCTGAATGTATTTTATCCAGCCGGAATTTTCGCCCTTTGGTTAAAGAAACGGTTTAAAATTCCTTTTATCATAACAGAACATTGGACCGGCTTTTTGGATATCAATCCTTACAAATTTAATTTGTTTGAAAAGTATTTTATTTTGAAAACTGCGGCATCAGCCTCCATGATTTGCCCGGTTTCTAATGACCTTAAAAATGCTTTGCAAAAGTTTGGAATCGAAGGTCCTTTTAAAGTCATTCCAAATGTTGTGGATACCAATTTGTTCAATTTCAAGGAAAAAAACAAATCAAAATTGAAGAAAATCCTCCATGTTTCAACTTTAAATGACGATCATAAAAATGTAACTGGTATTTTAAATGTCATCAGCAAACTCAGCAATAAAAGGACTGATTTTCATCTTACATTGGCAGGTAACAAGTTTGGAGACAAACATCTGAATTATGCAAAACAATTTGGAATTCCTGATGAAATGTTTACTATTTTGGATGAAATCCCTCTAGAGGATATTGCTCAAATCATGCAACAGCAAGATATTTTTGTCCTTTTCAGCAATTATGAAAACCTTCCCTGCGTCATATCTGAAGCTCATGCTTCAGGCATGGTAGTCGTTGCAACGGATGTCGGTGGTGTTTCGGAGATGATCGATCCAAAAAACGGTTTTTTAATTAATGCAAGAGAAGAAACAGCCCTTTTTGAAAAACTGGATTATTTGTTGGATCATTTGACGGAATATCAACCAAAAGAAATTCGGGCTGCAGCAACCGAAAGATATGGTTATACCAGCGTAGCCAATCAATTTTATACTATTTACAAAAAGGTTTTAGCACTTTAAATTTGGAGATATTAAATTTCATAAAATCATTTTTCCAAAGGCAGGGCGGCTACGTATTATTTTCTGTATTTTTTGCCAAGCTTGTCAACTTCTTGGTTTCGATTATCGTCATCTGGATGATTTCGAAAGAAGAATATGGCTTGATCGCTTATGGATTAACGATTTTATCTTTTCTGGCACCGTTCGTTGGAGCCGGAGTACATCAAGGCCTCGTGAGGTACGGTTCCATTTCTAAAAGTCAATCCGGCAAAAAGACCTTATTCAGATATGCTTTTATAAAAGGCTTGCAATTCACCTTTTTAATGATTGCTTTAGTTCTGATTGTTTCTCCTTTGCTCAATAATATCCTTTCTGGTTCAGCGATTTATCTCGCTATTCTTAGTTTCCAACTATTAAGTTTATTTCTGCTTCAAATGATTCAAATCTATTGTAGATTGCTTTATCTCAATAAACTATTTGCTCAGATCGACATGATTAATAGTTTGTTGCTTTTGGTCACTGTGATTGCAATGTGTTCATTATTTGGTGGAATCGGTTATGTCATCAGTTTGATAGCAATTCCACTTTTGACCTCGCTTTATTTTATTTTCAAACTCAAACCCTATGAAATTTCGGGTTTATCTTTTGAAGATATCAACATCAATAAAATTGAATTCATCAGTTACGGTCTGTATCTAAGTGTAGGAAGTGTCATTGCTCAATTATTATTTGCAGTTGACATTATTATTATTGGAATCGTTTTAAAAAATGCAGAATTTGTGGCTCAATACAAAGCATCAAATATTATCCCTTTTAGTTTTTTAATGATTGCATCCGCGGTAATGGCGACAGATTATGTCAAACTGGCAAGAGCTTCTGAAGAAAACACTTCCTTTTTGAAAAGTTACTATCTTAATTACCTCAAATTATTTGGTGCTTTAGGATTGGCGATAGTCGTGTTTTTCTATTTTGCCTCTGGATTGTTAACGAATATTTTCGGTGCTCAATATGATGGACATCCATTTCTGATGTTTATTTTTTCGATTGGGGTTGTTGGTGGAATAATGTTTAGAATTCCAATGGGAAATATGCTTTCAGCGATTGGCTGGCCCAAAACGAATGCCGTGTTTTCAATCATTGTTTTTTTGATCAATATCGTGGCAAGCTATTACATGGTTTTGGCCTATGGCATCGAAGGCGCTGCAATCACCACTTCTGTTTTGATGTGGCTATCCGGTTTACTTTCTTTGGGTGCTTTTGTTTATTATTTAAAAAGAAAAGCGGTTTTGTAAAATTGTGATTTCAATGATGCATTTCAATTTGTCGCTTTTCCTTCGTAGAACCCTTGTATCCCTTAAAAGGGAAATCCGTACGCTGCGGTAAAATAAAATGCACCCAATCTAAAGGGCTACTTCTTTTTCAATAAAGGAAACCCCATATTCTTTCAACTCTTCTAAAACAGGTTCATAAACCTGCTTCATTACAGGAATATTTACTCCGGTTGTTGTGATTTTTCCAAGCATCACCAACTTTACAAAAATTCCCATAGGAATTCCGACCAACTTTGCCATTGCCGTATCATCCGAGTTATTTCCTTTTAATACCAAAGTAGAAGTAAGTAATTTTTTTTGCCCTTTGAATTCGTATTCAAATTCGTGTTGCATGATGATCATATCTTTATCGTCTGGCTCCAGTTTCCATTTTTCTAAAAGCAGATTTTCTAAGATCAAAGCTGGAGTAGCTGCTGACATTCCAATTTTCTTTTTACTGAACAAACCCAGCCAATCCAGTTTGTCCATTACCGGAGAATTCACCTTTTCACCCAAAAACTCAGCGGTCCTTTCTTTGACAGAACCGCTACTACCACTTTCGGGACCTAAATAAGCTTCCATTAAAGCATTGTAAGTCAAATGATCAGGTTCTAAAATCGGATAAGATCCATCGGTCAAACCAATTTTTATCAGCGCATTCCAGGCATCGCAAAAGCCCATATTTCGTATTGTTCCGCGAAGTATATTTGGAATTTTTGACAAGCCATAAATTTCCCGATACAGCAATGAATCTCGATTTGCATAAACTTCGTATTCGCCCATTCCTTGCACTTCAATCGTTTCATATTGACCAAAAAGACGATTGTAAGGGATGTATTTATATTTTTTGTTTTCTAAATATTGTGCGGTTCCTTGACCTGCCAAAACTACATTTCGAGGATTCCAGGTAAATTTATAGTGCCATGGATTGGTGTCGCTTTCCGGAGCGATCAAACCTCCGGTGTAAGAACGGAATGCAGTAATTTTTCCTCCTTTTTCAATAATCTCATCAATTTTTTGCTTTGCTGACATATGATCGATACCCGGATCTAGCCCCATTTCGCCCATAAAAATTAAATCGCGATCTCTTGCTTCATCACCCAATCGATACAGATCTTTTGAAACATAAGAAGCAGTAATCAGATGTTTTTTGAGTTGAATACAATCCATTGCTACTTCAAGGTGAAGATGTGCGGGCAACATGGAAACGACCACATCTGCCCTTCCGATTAAAACTTTTCGGTCATTAACTTTCATCACATCAAGCCAAGCGCTGCGACCATTTGGATGATTGCCAACTTTTTGTTCAGCAAGCTTCGGATCGGTATCAGCGACTACCACCGACCAGTTGTATTTTTCTGCCTTTTTAAGGACATAATTGATTAAAGCAGAGGAAGAACGGCCCGCGCCGATAATTAAAATATTGTTCATTCTGTAACTATGATTAGGAGAAGTTTATGCAAAAGATTAATTGCCGCAAAATTATCGCAATTTTAGTTTTATGAAAATAAAAAGGTAATTTTCTACAAAGAAAATGCAATTTTATGTTTTTAGGGTTTACAAAATCTGAATAGAAAAGTTTCAAATTAAAAAGGATTGAAAGCTACATTTATTTGGAACACTTTTTTCAATTGCACCAATACACGGCACAAAGAGCATCCAATGAAAAAAATTACCATAGAAACCACTGTTGAAGTTTTTGAAAATGTAGATCAATTAACCGAAAGTTTTAATCGATTGCTAAAAATGGCACATGCTGCGGTTGAAACAGCTTATGCGCCATATTCCAACTTTTTTGTTGGTGCTGCAATTTTGCTGGAAAATGATGAAATGTTGATTGGAAGTAATCAGGAAAATGCAGCTTATTCGATGTGCCTTTGCGCTGAAAGAGTAGCACTTGCGGCTGCAGCCTCAAAATTTCCGGGAGTTGCCGTAAAAGCGATTGCAGTTACCGCAAAAAGTAATAAAAAGCCAATTGAGCAGCCAATCTCCCCTTGCGGCGCTTGCCGTCAAAGCCTTTGTGAATCCGAGTTGCAGCATCAAACAGATCTAAAAATTATTTTACAAGGGGAAAGCGGACCGATTTATTTGTTTCAAACAGCGAAGGATTTGTTGCCGTTTTCTTTTGATGCGACTTATTTATAAAAATTACATTTGGTTCATTTTATCTTCTAAAATGGTAGCTGCTTGTTGATGCAATTGAAGTGCTTTTTCATAAAGTTCCTTTAAACCCTCGGTTTCCCCTTTCTTTATCTGATTTTCTATTGTCATCAAAGTTGCCTTTAATTCGGGAATTCCCATATAATCTACCTGCGGCTTGAGAGAATGCGCATTTATTGCCAAATCAGCCCAGCTTTGGTTTTGGATATCGGTATTCATTCGTTCAAATATTTCGGGAGCAATAGAAAGATACATATTGATATACCTTTTTATTTTTATTTCGTTGCCTTTTGTGAATTTATATAAAAACGAAAGATCTGCCATTTAATTAATTTTAAAATAAATTTGGTTTTAGATGTTGGCGTCAACCAATTTTTGAATTTCATCGAATGCGTCCTGTCCTTTGATCACATAATGCATTGCTCCAAATTGAATGGTTTTTGCAGCGGTGTGATAACTTTTCTGGCTGGATAACATGATAACGGGTAAAGCTTTATTTTTTCCTTTTATTTCTTTCAAGATATCAATCCCGTTGGCCGCGTCTTTTTCTTTTGAATTTAAATAATAATCCAATACCACCAAATCAGGATTTTCGTCCATACATTCGAGGCACTTTTCACCAGTTGGAAAAGCTTTTATGGAAAAATTTTGATTATTTTCGCTTAGATAATCAGTTAACATTTCTGTGAGCAATGGTTCATCATCTACGATAAATATTTTTGCTTGCTTTTCTGACATGATTAGGTTCGTTTTAATGAAAAAATACCTTCATTCCAAGATAATCTTTGATTTGCAAAAAACATGAAGCAAATTATCAAAAGGTATAACTATTTATCAAATGGTCATTTTAGAGCCAACTATTTTGCTCCATTTTTTAATTCATAAATTTTATGGATTAAATCATCTGTGTCAAATGGTTTTCCGATAAAATCATCCATACCTGCGTCATAACATCGTTCTACCTCCTCTTTCATTACATTCGCCGTCATGGCTATGATAGGTATTTTAGATTTTTCATTGGAAAGATTTCGAATCACTTTAGTCGCTTCATAGCCGTTCATCACAGGCATTTGAACATCCATCAAAATAATATCATAATCATCGTGTGATACTTTTTCTATTGCGATTACTCCGTTCTCTGCCACTTCAACTACTACATCTTCGATGGCATCTTCCAGTTCCTCCTGTGCGACGATGGCATTGAATTGATTGTCTTCTACCAATAGTACTTTGATGCCTTTTAATTCGGCGGCATTATTTTCTTTCGCAGGTAAAACATTTTGTTCGACGACAAAATTTTCTTCCAGATTTATTTGATATGGAACAGTGAAATAAAATTGACTACCTTTCCCTTTTTGGCTTTCTGCCCAGATTTTTCCCTGTTGAATTTCCACCAGTTTTTTGGAAATGCTGAGACCGAGACCTGTACCACCAAACTTACGAGTGGTATCAGAATAAGCCTGTTCAAACGAATCGAATATTTTTTCGAGGCGGTCTTCGCCGATTCCGACACCGGTGTCTGAAACGCAAAATTTTGCCATTGTTTTGCCTTGGTCAATTTCCTCTGTTTTCAACTGTATGGTCACCATGCCCTTTTCAGTAAACTTAATGGCATTGCCTGTGAGGTTGAGCAATATTTGATGTAAGCGCGTTGGATCGCCAATCACTCTATCAGTTATGCCTTCTTCTATATCAGTTTTTAATAACAGACTTTTTTCTTCGGCTTTGAATTGCATAATCATATTTACATTCCGAATCACTTCTATCATGGAAAAAGGAGTTTCTTCCAGTTCAATTTTACCGGCTTCTACTTTAGATATATCTAAAATATCATTGATGATGATCAGCAGAGAATCGGAAGATTCTTTGATGGCATTGAGGTATGAAATTTGTTCTGTTTGATGCTCTCGTCGCAGCAAAATATCAGTCATACCCTTAATTGCATTCATTGGGGTTCGAATCTCATGGCTCATATTGGCGAGGAATTGATGCTTAGCTTTTTCGGAAGATTTTGCCTTTTCTTTCTCCGCTTCGATGATTTTGTTTTTCTCTTCTAATTCTAGCTTTGACTTTCTTATAAATCTTAAGCGACTCCAAAGACCCAAGGATATAAGTAAAATCAATGACCCAATACCTATAGCAATAAACTTGTATGAATTGCTGACACGGAGTGCCGTTTGATGAGCTAATTCTATTTTAAGTAATTTCTCCACCTGCTTTAAACTATCAGTCAAAACCTTTTTGGAGAATTCATATTCTTGTAATTGCCTTGCCGTTTCTAACGGATCTTTATCTTTCTTTAATCCTATAATCTTTTCCAAATTCTCCAATGCTTTTCTGTAATTTCCTGATTTTTTATATGCAGCGTAGAGCGTCTCATAAACTGCCTCTTGTTCTACAAAATCATTTTCCTCTTCAAAATAAGGTTCACATTCCAAGCAATGCTCGATGGCCTTGGAGTAATTCCTTTGTTCCAAATAAGCCATACTAATGGAAAGATGATTATATGATACCCACCAGCTCCATTCATACTTTTCTTCTTCATGCAATCTCAAAGAGGTCTGATAATGTTCGATAGCCAGGTCATTCTTGTCTTGGGCTAAAGCAATATCACCAAGTAGTGTATAGACTTTGAATGGAGGAGCCAATGAGTTTTCTTTTTTAGCGTCCAGTAATAATTCTTCCGCCACTTTCGTGGCCTGATCAAATTCGCCCACCTTTACGTGCATTCGTCCCAGGTCGCTCATTACACCGTATTCATTATTGAGCTCATTCATGACTCGACACTGTTTTCGATAATAATCGTAATATTTCAAAGCCTTGGCCCATTCTCCTTGAGTTTCATAGATATTGGCCATTTCCAGGTGAATGAATGGATTACCTTCTACTGTATAAGGTAGTGCTTTGTGGAAATATTCTAATGCCTTAGGGTATTGTTTCATCTGTTGACAGACCTTGCCCAATTCATAATATCCATAAAAAACCGCAGGTTCATCGGGGATTGCCCAAAAGGTTCTAAAAGCTTCTGTTGCGTATTTATTAGCTTCTTCTTCTTTACCTTGTCTTATCATCATCATGGCAATTTGGATTTCCGTCCAGCCATTATTTATATTTAAGTGGTAATCGTCGGTATTGTTTGATAGATCGATTGCTGTTTTCCAATGCTCAAAGGACTTTTCATAATTGTTCTGGTTTCTATAATAAATTCCGGCAAAAGTATGACCCAATGACATCACTATTTTATAGTCAACAATACTGGCCAATTCGATACTTTTTTGGAACCCCATTAATCTATTACTATCCCGAAACGGCAGTTTAAATGCCTCATTCAAAATATAGAAAGATTGATATTTGGGACTTGTTCTTCCGAGTTCGAAATCTAAAATCTTATCAACATATTTAAAGCTATTCTGATGCTCTGCTTTCTCAATGAGGAGGAGTGCCCGTTCAACAAGGTCGTCGAGGCGTGCTTCCTCAGAAGCAGTCTGGTCATTCCAAACCCCATTTTCATCCAAAGCAAAAGTATCTAAGCCTTGGGAAAAAGAAAGGTAGCCAAAAACGAGCATGACACAGAAGGAAAGACAAATCCGGGCATGTCGTTTTATTTGTTTTTTCATTTTTTATAAATTGTATTGTTCAATTTTTTACAACTTCACAAACATTTTAGAAATAAAATTTTCCTCTGTTTTAATTTGCAAAAAATATACTCCTGAAGGTAAGTTTTTTATGCTTAATGAATTGGGTGCTCCTCCTCGTTCAATTTTTTGAGTAAAATGAATATTCCCGATACAATCAAAAATAGTTAACTGCACTGGATTTATAGATCCAGGGATTTGGAAATAAATATCACTGGAAGCTGGATTTGGGAATATTTTTATTTTTTCAGCTAAACTATTATTGTCTTTAACTGAGACTGGGTCGACAAGTAGATTCCCTTCCCATTTATAAATCTTGCTAAAACTTTCATTAAACGAATCACCACCGCCATATCCAATAGTTGGGTTAAGGAATTCAGAAGTACTTAGTGATGCGTCAGTTTCAATGACCTCCCAGGTTTCTCCTCCATCTTTCGTCAAATAGGCGATTGAGAAATATGCATTCCAACCATCATGGGCGATATAGGTTCCGGGAGTGCCCGGAATATAGCGGATTTGGTAGATAGGGGAAAAATTAGGTATAGCTATTGAGTCCCAAGTTTCGCCTCCATCACTTGTTTTCATGGCTTGGTTTTCGTTAAGAGAAATGGAAGTTAAAATGCCATTTAAAGGATCCTGCATAGCAATTGAAATAGGATTATACGTAAGTGTCGATGTTTCGGCATCAAATACTTCCCATGTTGCACCCATGTCTTCGGATTTAAAAACTCTCCCTTTTGTTGTTGGAAACCAAATCGTGTTTCCAACTGCGGAATACAAACCACTACAAATATTGATATTTATCTTTTCCCCACTTAATTGAGCTGGGATATTGAGCGTTTCTACTTTCGTCCAGGTATCTCCTCCATTTACTGTTGTATATATGCTAATTTCTTCATCAATTATTGTAGAAGCACCATTGCCAAAAGAAACGCCTTCGTTTTCGTTAAAAAAATGAACTACCATTGGGTATTCACCGGACTCGGGAAAAGCAGTGTTTTGGTGTGCCCAAGTTTGTCCACCGTCCATTGTTTTATAAATTGCACCGGTTGCTGGAATTTGCAAATCAGAAGTTGCCAACCATAGCACCGTATCATCGAGTGCAAAAGAATGAGTAACATAAAATTCTGGATTTATATCGAGCATTCCTGTTTGCCAGGTTTGACCACCATCTGTTGATTTTGTAAACTCAAGAGTAGGTATTGTACTTTCATTATCCCAGGTAAACCCCCAAACAGTATTTGAGTCCGGTACTGCCAGCGACCAAATAGAACGTGGCATAGCGTCTATACCAGAGCCTAAACTTGTCCATTGAGCTATTCCGCTTTGAAGACTTATGGTGATAAACAACATGATTGATGTAAAATGTAATAATTTCATTGGTTTTTATTTTTTATTTTGTGAATCTGTATGTAAAATCCTAAACAAAGAAATGACCACAATGGGACTAAACCTAATTCCAATTATCAAGTGGTTGCTCAAATTATCAAACGGTTATTTTTGATCGAACCTAAAAAAGATTGAATTATTGGCTTTTAGAAATATTTTTTATCTTTCGACAAATTGATTTGAATTATAAATGCAAAATGACCCGCTCTTAATTGACTTTAAAAGACTTGACAAGCTTTGTAAAGGTGACCAAAAAAAACGACTTAAGTTTTTGGATCAATTTGTAGAAATCAATTCTGATTGCATCGAGCAGATAAAAATTGCTTTAAAAGAAAGAGACTTTCAGAAAACAAGGAAGACAATCCATTTTATGTCACCTCAGTTGGTCTTTTTTGGCTTACCTGAATTTTCAAAAATATTAGAAAAAATAGAAAGCGAATCGATTCAAAGTATGTCAGATTATTTAATAGACATGATCAATGAGGATATTCTAAAGGTGCAAAAAGCCATTATCGAAGTAGAAAGCATCGTCAAAACAACAATAAATAAAGGGTGAAATGAGCATTAAAAGTTTAATCATTGATGACAATCCATTTATTATTGATTTGTTGACAGAACAGCTTCAACAAAATCACCCGGAAATAGAAATTGTTGGTTTCGCAAAAAGTGGAGCGGCTGGAATTGAAAAAATAAAAAAACATCAGCCAAACTTAATTTTTTTGGATGTAGAGATGCCCGATATGACAGGGTTTGATATGCTCGATCAATTAAATGAAATCTCTTTTCAAACCATTTTCATCACTTCATTTAGCCATTATGCAATCAGAGCAATCCGCTTCAATGCGCTGGATTACCTGGTAAAACCGATAGAAGAAAAGGAATTGAAACACGCGATTAAAAGATACCTCGCTAATATTGGACAAAATGAAAATCGAAACCAAGTAAAGCTTGCTTTACTAAATTTAAAAACTGAAAAAATTGAAGAGCAAACCCTACAATTACCGTCACAAAATGGAGCTATTAGCTTGAAATTAAAGCAAATTGTTAGAATTGAAGGGGAACGTAATTACAGCTTTATCCATCTTGCAAATGGTAAAAAACAGCTTTCTTCCAAAACGCTTGGTTATTTTGATGAAATACTTTCTGACAAGGGATTTTTTAGGTGCCATCGATCTCATCTCGTAAATGGAATTCATATAAAAGATCTTAAAAACAATGGCGTTTTTATCCTGAAAAATGCAATAGAAATCTCAATTTCCAGAAGAAAAAAAACGGATGCGAAAAATTGGCATTCCCAGTTAAAAGGACTATGAACTTTTAAATTTGATAATTACCTAAATGGATTTTCTGTGCTCCGTTTTTTCTATCTTCAAAATACCTTTCTACGCAAAAGGTAGAGGACGAAAAAGCCATATCTTCCCAAGGAATCTCATCTTCTTTAAACAACTGAACCTCAAGGCTTTCATCGCCACAAGAAAAATTCAAATCAGGCATCTGCGCCAAAAAATGCAAATAAACATGGCCAAATCGAGGGATGCTGTAAACGGTGTGAAGGCTAATAATTTTCACTGAAATATTTGCTTCTTCAAGTACTTCACGGACTGCCCCCTCCTCTACTGTTTCATCAATTTCTAAAAAACCTGCAGGCACATTCCAAAAACCTAATCTAGGTTCAATCGCTCTTTTACAAAGCAAAATTTTGTCTTCCCAAATGGGCAAACAACCTGTAATCACTCGTGGATTTTGATAATGAATTTTTTCGCAGGATATGCAGACAAATCGAGGGCGATTGTCCCCTTCTATTTCTTTAAAAATTACAGGTTGAGCACATTTACTGCAAAAATTCATTTTGAGAGATTCGTTCTTTCTTGCCAGTTTAAAAGATCTTCCGGAGTGTCAATTCCGAAAGTTTCAAACTTAGTTTCGGTTGTATAAATCGAAAATCCGTTTTCCAGCCAACGAAGTTGCTCCAGGCTTTCTGCTTTTTCTAACTTTCCTATTGGCAATTTTGTAATTTCTTGTAACACCGTAGATCTAAAAATATACATTCCGATATGTTTGAAATAAACCTGATTTTCTAACCACTCTTTTGATTCAAATCCTCTTAAAAAAGGTATTGCCTGACGACTGAAATATAAGGCTCTGTTGTTTTCACCTTTAACTGCTTTGACTACATTTGGGTTGAACAATTCTTGCTCTGATTCAATTTTCTTGAGCATCGTTCCAATTCCACAATCCTCCGCTTCCTTTTTTTGAAAAGCAATTATCAAGTCATTAATTTGTGTCGGCTGAATGAAAGGTTCATCGCCTTGAACATTTATAACTAATTCAAAATCAGTTATTTGCCTGGCTATCTCAGCGCAACGATCCGTACCACTTGGATGATTTGGGTCAGTCATTACAACTTCTCCACCGAAATTTTTTACATGATTGAAAATACGATCATCATCAGTTGCAACTATAATCCGGTCAACTTGATCTGCTGATTTAACTTGTTCATAAACACTTTGAATCATTGATTTTCCGGCGATATCAACTAATGGTTTGCCCGGAAACCGTGTTGAGGCATATCTCGATGGAATAACAGCTAATGTATTCATTATTAAAAGGTTTCAACAACTTGTAAACAAAGGAAGGAAAAGTTTAAAAGTCTTTACTATTTTTGTAAGTATAATTCAAGACCAATGAAACACTTAATAATTACATTCCTTCTTTCTTTTCCCTTTTACCTGCAAGCTTTTTTTACCGGTGATAGTTTAAATTATTTGACCCTCAAAGATACTATATTTATCACCACCGGAAATTATCAGGAAAAAGTTTTTGAGCATCATATTGCCCCAAAACAAACCCTTTACTCTTTAGCAAAATTCTACGGGCTTTCACTTACAGAAGTGTATTATTATAATCCCGAATTAGAGGATGAGGAAATAGCAATAGGCCAGCCAATTAAAATCCCGATCCCAAATATGGCGATCAAAAGGTACAAAGACAAAGATTTTGAAGCAAAAAAGCATATTCCAGTTTGCTACAAAGTTAAAATTGGAGATACAATGTATGGCATCTCAAAACGGGTTTTTGAAATGCCGATCGACACTATTTTAGCTAGAAATAGATTGACCACTTTTACATTGAGTCCCGGCCAAATTTTAACGATGGGCTGGATGGACATTCGAGGGATTCCGGAAAGTTATAGAAAATTTAGAGGGCATCCGCTTTGGAAAAACAACAAGGCTTACCAAGATTGGTATTACAATGCCAGGTTGGTTAAAAAGGAATATCTTGAACGAGGGATTGCTCATTGGCACAAAGACAGCAGTCAGGAAGGCGAGTTTTTGGCATTACATCGAACTGCTCCGATCAACTCCATTATTGCAATTAACAACCCAATGAACAACAGGACTTTATACGCAAAAGTTATCGGACGCATTCCCGAAGCTGTTTATGAAAATAATGTAATCGTGGTGCTTTCTCCGAAAGCTGCAATGCTTTTGGGAGCAAGAGATGCTAACTTTTTTGTAAAAATGAGGTATTTGAAATGATTTTTTTAGTTTGAAGTTCATAGTCTAAGTACAGGACAAAAATGAGTAATTGAGATAAATAGGTAAATTGTTGTTGCTAAAATCATCAATAACCTAAAGCCCAATTACTCACTATGAAAGATACAGAAAAGGCTCTAAAAGAAGAGCTTTCCCAACATTTTATCGGACAAGGTCAACGAATAACGATGATGAGCAAATTAATACTGGCAGTTTTGAAGATGTGCACGGTCAATTTTGCTCAATTATCACTGGTGATCAATCACGTTGTCCAACTAAGCAGCAACTTCAAACGGATTCAGCGATTTATGAAACAGTATTCTTTTTGTCAAAGCTGTTTTGTCCAATTGGCCTGGTCTCATTACGGCACTCAAGGTCAATGGATCGCTTTAAGCATGGATCGCACCAACTGGAAATTCGGCCGAGTCAACATTAATATTTTGACTATTGGTATTTCCTGGCGCGGCACTGCCATTCCATTGGTTTGGATGATGCTCGATAAACGAGGGCAATCCAATCAGGAGGAACGCATCTTATTGCTTGAAAAACTGCTGTCTTACCTGAACGATGCACAGAAAAAACGTATTCGTTACTTGCTGATGGACAGAGAGTTTGCTGCTAATAAATGGTTAGCTTATTTGAAAAAACAAGCTTTACATTTTATTATCCGAATCCGAAAAGATGCTAAAATTCGCAAGCCCGGAAAGATGACAGAAAAAGCTGCCTGGCGGCTTTTTCAAAGTGATTCTTTTCAAGCTTTACGTAAACAAAGAGTGCTGTTTAGCCACCGGCTTTTTGTCGGAGGGCAAAAACTATCTGGAAAGGAATACTTGATTTTGATTAGTGATCTTCCTTTAAAACATGGCACTCAATTGTATGCTCAAAGATGGGGTATTGAAGTCTTTTTCAGTGCTTGTAAAAAGCGAGGATTCAATTTTGAAAACACTCACTTAACAAAACTGGAAAGAATCGATACCTTAATTTATATCTTGGCCATTGCTTTTATTTGGGCTTTTAAAACAGGTGAGTTCCTTGTAGAACAAGGTCATCAAATTCCTTTAAAAAACCTCAAAAAGCGAAAAGCCAAATTGTTTAGCATCTTTCGCATTGGTTTAGATTATATC
Organism: Saprospiraceae bacterium; assembly: GCA_965220465.1. GTDB lineage: Bacteria > Bacteroidota > Bacteroidia > Chitinophagales > Saprospiraceae > JAHDHW01. Next base: position 673,813 of record CBDCPZ010000023.1, read on the forward strand.
AAACACAAACTGCTCAACTTTTTGAGCTTATATTATGAAATTGGACTTTTGTCCTGTACTTAGGTTCATAGTTTATAGTTTGAAGTTTTTTAACCATAAACCACGAACTATGAACCACAAACCTTGAACTTAGAACATTGCAAAAAATTTCCTTCCTTTTTACCAGCAAAAATCCTCTAAAGAGAATACCTTTGTGCTCAATTTGAAACATGAACATTTCATTGTGTTAACCAATAGAACCGAAGATGTATTATAAAAATATTTTAGAGACCATCGGAAATACGCCATTAGTAAAAATAAATAAGGTTTGTGCGGAAGTACCGGCGCTTGTATTAGTAAAATTAGAAACGGTCAATCCTGGTCATTCTATTAAAGATCGTATGGCTTTGAAAATGCTGGAGGATGCTGAAAAACGTGGTGATATCAAGCCTGGTGGTACAATTATCGAATGTACTTCCGGAAATACCGGAATGGGTTTGGCAATTGCAGCTTGTGTAAAAGGGTATCGAACTATCTTTACAACAAGTGACAAACAGTCTAAGGAAAAATTTGATATGCTGAGAGCTTTGGGTTCCGAAGTAATTGTTTGTCCGACTAATGTAACACCCGATGATCCACGCTCCTATTATTCTGTTGCTGAAAGACTCAGCAAAGAAATTCCGAATTCCTATTGGTGCAATCAATACGATAATCTTTCCAACAGGCGAGCGCATTACGAATCAACCGGCCCGGAAATTTGGGAACAGACCGATGGTAAAATCACTCATCTTGTTGTTGGCGTTGGGACTGGTGGAACCATCTCCGGAACTGGAAAATATTTGAAAGAAAAAAATCCTAATATCAAAATTTGGGGCGTTGATACTTATGGCTCTGTTTTCAAAAAATACCACGAAACCGGTGAATTTGACGAAAAAGAAATTTATCCGTACATCACCGAAGGTATTGGGGAAGACATTCTGCCAAAGAATGTCGATTTTGGGCTTATCGATTATTTTGAAAAAGTAACAGATAAAGATGGCGCTGTAATGGCTCGTCGCCTTGCTCGTGAAGAAGGTATTTTATTGGGCTATTCTGCCGGATCTGCGTTTGCAGGCTTGGTGCAATTGAAAGATAAGCTGACAAAAGACGATGTCGTCGTTGTTGTGATTCACGATCATGGAAGCCGATATGTTGGTAAATTGTACAATGATGAATGGATGCGCGAACGAGGTTTTCTGGATGTCGAGTTGAAAGTTAAAGATCTAATCACCCGAAAAGGAAACAAGGATTTTTTCTCAGTTCAGGTAAACGACACTGTTCGACAAGCCTTTAATATTATGAAGGAAAATGACATTTCGCAAATGCCGGTGATGGATAATGGCGAAATGGTCGGATCTATCACAGAAAGCACCGTTTTGACTTATCTTTTAGAAAATCCGCTCAACAATACTGAAAAGAAAGTTGAAACGATTATGGATAAAGCTTTTCCGGTTGTTCAGGAAGATTTGTCTTATCGCCAATTGGCTAAATTTATGGACAAAAAAGTCAATGCTGTAATTGCTAAAGACAAAGCAGGAGCGCTACATGTTTTAACAAAGTATGATATTATTCAAGCAGTTTAATTGATGTGCGGATGAGTGGATGAATTGATTTTCGGATGAGCGGATTTGAGGTATTAAAAAATCTGACTCCTCGTAGCTCGCTACTTGAATTAGAATTGTACGGATGGCTTTTTACACGAAACTGACAACTTACTAATTGCTACTTTCAACCTAAAACATCTTGACCTGGTTTTTATCAACCTCTTCTATATTTTTTTCAAGGGAAAGTTTATTTAATTGGAAGGGAAGGATTCGCTTTATGACTCGAAGTTTGTGGGTATATTTTTCTTTTTCTGCGTTGAAAATACCGTAATGATCAATTTTGTCTATTCTGACTTGGCCGGATGCGTGGATAATTTGTCCATCTGGTAAAAGGATTCCTACGTGAGCTATTTTGCCTTTTCTATTTTCAAAAAAAGCTAAATCCCCTTCCTGTGCTTGCTCTACAAAATCAACGATTTCCCCAACTTCAACTTGTTCGTATGCATCTCGCGGCAAGTTGATTCCAACCATTTTAAAAACTATTTGAGTAAACCCGGAACAATCAATTCCTATAGGAGATCGCCCTCCCCAAAGATAAGGAGCAAACAAATATCGGCGGGCAATTTTTAACACAAGCTCTGCATTGGGTTTTATTTCTGAAGGTGTAATGACCTGTCCGCTGAACGTAAAACTGTTTCCATTGATCGAGAAGCGCAAGCCATCATAATTTGGAAGATTTGCCCCAAGTGTAATCGGAAGATAAAAGTCATCTGAAATTGCTGGCTGCAAAAGTTCAAGGCTACAGGAATGATTTTTATTAAAAAGATTGAACTCCGATGGAGTAATCAATATGACCTGTTTTGCATCAATCCAGCCTAAATAATTATCCCATGAACAACGTATTTTTGCCCATGATCCTTTCTTTTCCAATAGTTCAACCGTTTCACCAAATAACAACTGTGAAACCATTTCACTTTTATCAGAAGCAGCGCTTCGAACAGGTACAATACTCAATGCGCAAATACCAAAATTCATCTAATGATTATACTGTTTTGAAAAGAATTTATTGAAAATCTTAAGTTCCCTAAATAACAGGGCAAATTTAATGCTCAAAGCAGGTTTTATTAAAAATCATAAGCCCCGAGAGAAGCCAAATTCAAATTCTGTGTTAAAAATAATAAAAGTCTTTAAACTCCCGTTGAGGATATGCTTTTAAGTTTTAAAATATCTGTTAAAAAACTAACTTTGCATCCACTCTACAATATTAGCTTTTAATTATGAGAAAAAATTGTACAATAATCCTACTTCTTTTCGTCCTGTTGGAATTTGCCAACGCGCAAGATAAACACTTTACCCAGTTTTATGCTGCGCCATTAACCTTAAATCCAGCTTTAACGGGCGGGTTCAGTGGCTCCTACCGGGTTGGTGGAATCTACCGTGATCAATGGCGAAATGTCTTGGATGACCCCTATGTCACTTTTGAAACAGCGATTGATGTAAAATTTCCGGTAAAACTTGATCGTCGTTATGATGATGCTTTTGCAGTAGGTTTGATGTTTTACAATGATGACGTTTCAGGCGTTGATTTTAGTACCAACCAGATTGCCTTATCGGGAGCATTTCATAAAAACCTGGATATGGAGAAGAAGCAATACCTTTCTGCTGGGTTCCAAGCAGGAATTGCGCAGCGCAATATCAATTATGAAAACCTTACATTCCAGGACCAATTTAATTCAGTCGATGGTTATGATACCCCGACTGCGGAAAACCTGCCAGAAAATAATTTTTCTTACGGTGACTTTTCTGTAGGCTTAAATTATGTTATTTCTCCCAAAAAAGGTCTTTCTTTTTATATTGGTGCAGCAATGCATCACGTTTTTCAACCACAGGTCACATTTTATCCAATAGAAGAAGGAAATGAAGGCAGCAAACTCTTTGCAAAATATTCCGCTCAATTGAGTGCTCAAATTCCACTGGCTTATCGATTATCGATTATTCCAAGAGTTCTCTTTGCAACACAAGGCCCTTCAACTGAAATAAATGCTGGCACTAATTTTCGAATGAAAATCAACGATCATAATAATAATGCATTTTACGTGGGAGGCTGGGTGCGACCGGTTGGAAACTTTGATGATTCTTACAGTATTGATGCCATTGTCGCTTTGGTTGGGTTTGAATTGAATAGTGTGCTTATTGGGTTGTCCTACGATATAAATCTTACCGACCTGACAACTACGAAACAAGGACAGGGTGCGCTTGAAATTTCAATAAATTATATTGGAAAATTTGATGACGATTCCATCCTTTGCCCGAAATTCTAATTGCTGAATTTATAATTTAAAATTTTAAGAATTACCAACTAAAAGGTTTAGTCCGGAAACATACTTGGAGCTTTTAGAATAGCGAAAAGGAATGTATTGTAAAATAAAAGCAGCTTCATCATCCAATGTTTCATCATATTTCAACTCCAACACAACCGCCTGATCTTCAATTTGATACCTTGTAAAATTTCTTGCATTAAGTAAAGAAAAATACTGTAAATTCCGGTCAATAGTGATTCGGTATTTCCCGTCTGAGGTGCCATAATAAGATCTCAAATAAGAATTGACCAACGTTGGTTGAAAAGTATTATATGTATTAGATTTTGAACGCACGTCTTTAACCAAAAGGCTCAAATCATCGAGTTGAAATTCCTCTACCGGAAAGCTTTTTTTATAGCCTAATTGATTGCTTTTAATTTTAATTTCAAGCGTAGGATTATTGATTTTAAAAATATCATTTCCATACCAACGAACTCTGTATTTCCGGCGATCTGGAACTCCTTCTACATTATCAAAATAAGCGGAAAGGGAAATCGTATCAAAATAGATATTATTGACTTTTCGGTCAGGAAATATCTTACGAAAAGATGCCGGGTGGTTTATGATCACCTGTCGGACAACATCAGCGCTGATACTATCAATTTTAAATTTGCGCTCGTATCTCAAGATTTTAGATTGCTGGTAAATGTAATAAAGAAACGATTATTCTTCCAGGCCAATATTCTCAATAATTTCCAGCCCGTATCCAATCAAACCTATGCGGCGTTTTGGATTATTTGTGATCAGTCTGATTTTTGTAACGCCAAGATCCCGAAGAATTTGTGCACCAATTCCATAATCTCTTTGTTCGGCACTTTGCGTTCCTTCCCCCAGCTTATCCCCTTTGTTTTGATAGCTTTTCAATCGTTCTAATAAAGAAGTATCTTTTTCGCTGTGACGCATATAAATCAAAACCCCTTTTCCTTCGTCAGCAATAATTTTCATGGATTTTTGCAATTGAACACCATAGTTTTCAAAAATGGAACCCAAAATATCACCGGTTTCTGTTGAAGAATGTACCCTGACCAAAACGGGTTCATCAGGTTTCCAGTTTCCTTTTTTGATAGCCAGGTGAGTATCTCCATTGGTTAACTGAGTAAATCCAATAACTTCAAAAGGGCCATGTTCTGTTTCCATTTTAACAGATAATTCGCGCTTGACAATGCGTTCGTTTCGCATTCTGTAGGCAACCAAGTCTTTGATGGAAATTATTTTCAGGTCATGCTTTTTTGCTATTTTAATCAACTGAGGTAAACGGGCCATTGTCCCGTCTTCGTTGAGTATTTCAACCAAAACACCAGCAGGAGAAAAACCAGCCAGGCTCGCCAAATCAATAGCTGCTTCAGTATGCCCTGTTCGACGAAGTACGCCACCTGTTTTTGCTCTTAAAGGAAAAATGTGGCCGGGACGAGCAAAATCAGCAGGTTTTGTTTCCTTATTAACCAGTGCTCTGATCCCGGTTGCCCGGTCATGAGCAGAAATACCAGTTGTACAACCATGTCCGATTAAATCTATCGAAACAGTAAATGCTGTTTCGTGCAAAGCGGTGTTGTCAGAAACCATCATCTTCAAATTCAATTCATCTGCCCGTTTTTCATCTATTGGAGTACAAATCAATCCACGGCCGTGTGTTGCCATAAAATTGATTATTTCCGGAGTTATTTTTTCAGCAGCACAAATAAAATCACCTTCGTTTTCACGATCTTCATCATCTACGACAATTAAAACTTTCCCCGCTTTTATTGCCTCAACAGCTGACTCAATTGAATCCAGTTGTATCTTTTTAGTTTCGCTTTGGTGGTTGCCAGACATTATTTTTAATTCCATTTATATATTTTATAAAACCTTCTAACAGCGCGATATTCATCAATAAAAAATAACGTACTTTTCTAAAGGCTAAAACGTTTATTTTTAAGTTTTTAAACAATACATCAAGTACAGGTACCACAAACAAAAATACAGTTAGAAAAAAGAACAGCACCTGATAATAAAAGTTGCCGGTTGCGGAAAGAATCCCACTACTTAAAAATGCGAAGATAATAAAAAATGGGCCGAGCCATCTCAAAACTTTGTGAGAAAAAAAAGCAAAGCTAAGCGAATTCATTTTCCATAACATGTGCTGAAAAGTCGCCAGATTTTGAAAATTTCCTGCGGAGATCCTGGATTTTCTTCGATATTCTTCTTTGATATCGTGAGAAACAGCTTCAAAACATTTGGCATTCAATTCATTTATTGCCAATCCTCCTTTTTCGAATGCCCGCATTGCGATGTAAAAATCATCAACCAGATACTTAGGTGGTATTTTGGAAAAATAATTCGACCGGATTGAATAACATCCTCCAAAGGGACCAACCATTTTACCAAAGACGATTCCTTCCAGATGTTTTAATTGCACTTCGGTGGTAATATATTCATTTTCAACTGTTGAAATACCATCCTTCTTCATTCCAATATTGACCATATTGGCATCAACCAAAACAATATCATTGTTTTTAAAATGTTTAATTAATTGGAACAGCGTATCTTCCTGCAAAATAACACTAGCATCGGTCATCAAAAACAGGTGATTATTATTTGGAGCATTATCCTGAAGGGCATTTGCAACTAAATCATTGACTACATCTGGCTTTCCTCTTCTTTCATTGAATGAAAAAAATCGAACATGAGGATTTTGTCGTTTAAAATATTCCATTTTCGAATTGGTTTCATCATCGGAACAATCAGAACCAACATATATTTTCAATTTATTTTTTGGATATTTTAATTTTAACAAACTTTCCATTTTGTCATCGATCACCTGCTCTTCATTATATATGGACATGATCACTGAAACCATCGGCAAAACATCTTCATAGCTATAAACCAGACTATTGTTTTCTTTTCCTTTTGACATCATTTTTAATAAAAAAGGATAAAAAACATAAGTATGGAACAAACTTAATATACACAACCAAAAAAGAATTTCAAGGAAAAAGAGCATCCAGTTTTGAAAAGTTAAAATAATCACTTAAAATTTTGAATATCAACAGCTTACAATATATTTCAAGAGCATCATCATATATTAATAAGCATGCTTACAAAATTAAAATTAATTATTGGAAAGGCATCTTTTGCAAGTATATTTTACTCACAAAAAGATAGGATGGTAATCGTCATAAAATAGAAAACTACTTATCGACGGCTTTCAACAACCGTTTCTCTCCTTTTGCTAACAAAGTTTTATAGGATGTTGCCAGTTTATTGGCAATTTGCAGATTGTCATAATTTTGGCTTACAAACTCAAGGGCGTTATGGCCAATTCGGTATAAGTTTTCTTTTTTCTCATAGCAATATTCGATCGCGTTTAGAAATTCATCAACTTTATCAGCGACCAGCACTTCTTTTCTGTCATCAGCACCAATTCCTTCCAAACCAATTTTTGTTGTTAAGACCACTCTTCCAAGTACCATTCCTTCAAGAATTTTAGCGCGCATGCCACTTCCGGAAAGCAAAGGAACTACCATTATGGGATGTTGATTGATAAAAGTTGGTGCACAAGGAACTTCGCCGTGAAATTTTACATTTTTCACATTCATATCCAACATCCACTTTGGAGTGTTCCTTCCAGCAACATGTAAACTTAAATTTGGGAAACGCTTGATTGCTTTTTGCCAAACATTTTCTAAAAACCATTGAAGTCCTTCTTGATTTGGCATCCAATCAAGTGATCCGATAAATGAAATGGATAATTCTTTGTTGAAAGAGGAAAAATCCGGTTCATAATCGTCCTGATCAATACCAATTGGTATGACAGAGACTCCGTTTTTATACCCTAATTTTCGAAATTTAGAAAGGTCACGATTCGTGATTGGAACCAACAGATCGTAGTCATTCAAATGCTTTACTTCGTACCGTTTTAGTTTTTCAGTCAGTAATTTTAAATACCATTTTTTAGGAAAAAAGCTAGTGTTTCCAGCAATTCGTTCCCAGATTTCATGCTCAACATTGTGAGCGCGCATAGAGATAATTGCATCGGAATATTTGCGGATTATTGGAATATAAGGAGCCAGATAAAGCGTTTCAAGCTGAATGATTTCGAACTTGTTTTTTCGCAATATCCGCTTTAATGATGTTTCAAATTCCTTTGATACAAAACGCGAAATATGGTAAGAATCTTTGCTAAAAAGATTTAAAAAAGCATCCTTTAATTTCAGCTCATTATCAATCTTAACTTCATGAATTGAGGAGTAATGATTGAAGTCAGAAGGCAGTTCATCAAGATCAAAGTAGTGCTTTTTGGTGTTCATGCTAAGCAATGAAACATCACAGCCCAACTCATTAAGCGCTTTACTTAGATTAGTAATCGCAATTGATTCACCGTCTTTTAATGGGAAAGGAAATTTTTTACAGAGCTGAAGGATCTTCATAGAAAAATGTTTAAACTATTAAAGCACTTTTATCATCTAAACTATTCGTGCAACTAATTTTTGTTAATGGTCAAAACAACATTTAGTTGCTAAATAAAGAGCTTGATTTTTCACGAATATCCAGTGAATAATCAAATGCTAGTTCATTTCTTTCGATAGACTTAGACTTTAAAAAATTAAACAAATTTCAAATTCCTTTAAAGATCAATACAAAAGTAAATAAATTAAAGCTCTCGAAAAAGTCCTGGAGCTAATTATATTGATTTCTTTTGCAAAATGATAAATAACTTACAAAACCAAATCATCACTTTCCTGCCATGGTGGAGAAACTATGCAAAGAAATTCTAAAGCCGTTTCTCCAAGGTTTTCAACATGTTGTTTTGCACCTTTTGGAATTAAAACAACATCGCCTTTTTTGACTCTCTTTTGTTCCTCTTCAATAATCACACTCCCCTCTCCCACAAGAAAAACATAGACTTCGGATTGATTAGCCAAACAATGAGGGATGGATGATTTTCCAACTTCCAAAGTTGCGTGTGCCAAGCTATAATTCAATTGAACACTATCATTTTTTGGATGAATAATTTCTTTGATAGCAGTCAGGTCATTTGCTTCAAAAGACCTAAGGTTTTCAATTGACTTGAGTAGCATACTTTTTCTTTCAATGTTATTAATAACGGTATTAATTGCAAAAAGCTGCGAATTCAATCAAAAAAAATGATATTAGTATTTATAACGTTTGATAACCCAAGTTGCGGATAGTCCAATTGAAACGGAGATTTTGTGAGAAATCTTTGATTTCGATGCAAAATTGGACGTTTTCAGTTGGATTCAAAATTATCCGCAACTTGAATTAATTAAGACAAGAACTATAATCCAGCTAAAACCTTCTTTTTTAGAAACATATAATTATTTTTGGTTCCACATTTAAAAATTATGATTAAAGCGAAAGATATTCACAAATCTTATGGTAATCTCCATGTATTAAAAGGGGTTAACCTCGAGATTTCAAAAGGAGAAATTGTTTCAATAGTCGGAAAATCAGGAGCAGGAAAAAGTACGTTGCTGCATATTTTAGGAACTTTGGATACATTGGAAAGAGGAGAATTAATAATCAATGACATTGTAGTTAATTCATTGAATACAAAACAGTTAGCTCATTTTAGAAATGTAAATATTGGTTTCATTTTTCAGTTTCATCATTTATTACCAGAATTTTCGGCTATAGAAAATGTCTGCATTCCAGCTTATATAAAAAAAGACTCCAGCAATGGAGCTATGAAACGGGCAAAGGAACTACTTGACTATTTAGGACTCTCCGACAGATTGGATCATAAACCAAATCAATTGTCTGGCGGAGAACAACAAAGAGTAGCTGTTGCAAGGGCTTTGATGAATAAGCCAGGAGTTGTGTTTGCCGATGAACCCTCCGGAAATCTGGATTCAGAATCATCAAAAGAATTGCACCAACTTTTGTTTAAATTAAGAGAGGATTTTCAGCAAACTTTTATTATCGTGACCCACAATGAGGAATTGGCTAAAATGAGTGACCGGACTTTGGTAATGAAAGATGGATTGCTGAGTTCCTAGTTAAAATTAAATTTGTTAATAACAAATTTAACCTAAACCCACTTTGAAGTGCTTATCATCGACTTAGGATAATTATCTCCGATTCTTACATGACTGGCAACTTGTTCCTCTTTTGACATGGTCTCCGGCAAATGGACTTTACTTTCAGGAACATCAGCCAATTCAGGAAGCCATTTTTTTACATACAAACCCATAGGATCGTAACGCTTCGCCTGAGAGATGATATTAAAGCTTCGTTGCTCCCGTTGATCGCTTCCTATTCCTGCCGAAAAATTCCAATTCCCCCAATTGCTGCAAGGATCATAATCGATCAGCATACTTTCAAAATATTCAGCTCCCATTTGCCAATTAACCTGCAAATCACAAATTAAAAACCGGGAAACTATTTTTCTGCCTCGAATCGACATATAACCGGTTTGCTTGATTTCCCGCATATTCGCATCTACAAAGGGGACTCCTGTCCTTCCTTCTTTCCATAAATTCAATACATGGCGGTCATTTTTCCATTCAGGATTTGCTTTTTCAACTGTTCCACCTTTTAAGAAAATAGCATTGCTGTATTTCTTTCCCATGAGACGAAAATAATCGCGCTGAAGCAAAGCAAAATACATTGAATAGGTTGATTTATTTTCTTCGTACTCTGCTTCAAAAGACTTTAATTCGCAGTAAATCATTTTGGGAGAAAGGCAACCCTGAGCAAGCCATGCAGAAAATTTTGAAGAATAATCTGCTCCCAATAATTCATTTCTGCTTTCATGATAAGTGTTAATCTTTTTCGATTCCTTCAAATAATATCGGAGTCGTTTTAAACCTTCTGTTTCGCCACCTTTAAAATTGATAACAGTTCGAGGGTCTATCGAAAAATCTGAATATCCCAAATCCTCAATTGCTGGAATTTCTCCACTTTCAATTTCTATTGTAAGTGGATTTGGAATATTTTCGGGACTGGGTAAGGGTTCCCGAACTTGAACGATATGCTCAACTTCTTTTCGGAAATTTTTGAATGAATCGGGACAATGTGTTATCGGAAAAGGAAGATCCTGTGTATAATAAAGCATCTTTCCCCGCGAATAAATAATCTCCTGCCCTATCGTCCAAAGATTTTCTTCAAGAGCATCCTGCACTTTTACTTCATCGCGAGTTCGTTCTCGATTACAAAATATCCAGCTTGTTTTTGCTAATTGTGCAATTTGAAAAATTTCTTCTTCAGGTTTTCCGATTCTTACAATAAGATCACTTCCCAAAGAACGCAATGATTTTCTTAGATCATGGATACTTTCGATAATAAAGCGAGCTCGAAATTGTTCCGTTTTTCGAAAGCCAAATCGGGATATACCTTTGAAAATTCTTTCATCAAATACATAGACTGGAATCACTTCTTCACCGCTTTTAAGCGCGTCAGTTAAAGCCTCATTGTCATGCAACCTCAAATCTTGTCGAAACCATACAATGACCCGTTTTCGTTTCATACAGTGAATATTTGGTAAGAATTGTCCATTTTTTCTCTCAAAGATCAAAATTAATTAATCTCTTTTCTATAACAATAATCTATTGCACAAGTTTTATTTTTTTATCTAAAAACGATACTTTTCAAGTCAGTATAGTGTCATTTTTTTATTAGAAAAGTTTGTTTAAAAAAATGAAAAACTAGTTTTGAATTAAACGAAAAAATAATCTTTTATGACCGAAGCCTTTCTGGTTCTATGTTTCTGGAAATATTGAAACATTGATCATTTCTTTTTCCATTGCAGGATGGATAAAAGTGGGAAGATTTAATTTTAAAATCGCAAAATTGTTTCCCTTCAAGTGAATAAATTAAGTTACAGGTTTTACATTTGCAGAATGAAATCAATATTCTTTTTAATCGTTTTTTTAATTCCCCCTTCTGTTTTGGTCGCTCAAAATAAACCGGCTTACATACTTTACAATAGTAAAGGCAAGAAAGTAAAATATGCTAAAATGATAAAAAAAGTCAGTGAATCTGATGTACTTTTTTTCGGTGAACAACATAATAATCCAATTGCTCATTGGCTGCAAATTGAAGCTACAAAGGATTTGTTTGCCTTGAAAGGCCAAAACCTAATACTTGGCGCAGAAATGATCGAAACCGATAACCAGGAATTGCTCAATCAATTTCTTTCAGGAGATAAAACGGAAGAAGATTTTGAAGACGAGGCACGACTTTGGAATAATTATCAAACAGATTACAAGCCTTTGGTGCTTTTCGCAAAAGACCATAATTTGCCATTTATTGCGTCGAATATCCCGAGGAAATTTGCATCCATGGTTTATAAACAAGGCATTGAATCGTTGGATACTTTGGAAAGTGATTCTCTAGCTTTCATTGCTCCTCTTCCCATAGAAATCGATCTTGAATTACCCGGTTATCAAGCCATGCTCGAAATGATGGCAGGTCACGGTGCTCCTAATGAAAATTTTCCAAAAGCACAGGCCGTCAAAGATGCTACGATGGGTTATTCTATCACAAAAAACTGGAAACCGGGAAAATATTTCATTCACTACAATGGAGCCTATCACAGCGATAATTATGAAGGAACAGTATGGTATGTCCGCAAATATAATCCTTCTATTAGTTATAGTACGATAACGACTGTTTTACAATCTGATGTTTCCAAATTGGATAAAGAAAACATGGGCAAGGCCGATTACATTATTTGTGTTCCAGAAAATATGACAACGACTTATTAAATCATAGCAAATCATAACAATCAATTATTATTCAAATACTTTAAACTTCTATGAACAAATATATTTTCTTCATTTCAACAGCAATCTTTTCAATATTTCTATTTTCCTGTGGTTCTGATTCAATTGAAAAACAAGAAAAACCGCTAAGTGAACCAGAACAACTTCAGAAAGAAGTGATGGAAATACACGATGCAGTTATGCCTAAAATGTCTGATTTGAATCGGGTGAAACGAAAACTAAAAGACTTCATCGAAACGAACACCTCGTTTTCTGAACCGGAAAAAGAAAAGATAAATATTACTATCGATGAAATTATCAGCGCAGAAAATGCAATGATGGATTGGATGAAAGCTTATAAAGCTCCTAAAGCCAGCGATCCTCCTGAAAAAGTTAAAGAATATTTGAAAGATGAAAAAACACGAATTACTGACGTGAATGATCAAATGTTGCAAACACTTAAAAATGGCGAAAGCCTTTTAAAGCAACTGGAAAGTCAGCCAGTAAAATAGCGTTTAGTATTGTTTATTTTTAAAATGTAAAAAATGAAATACCTTTCTCTTTTGATATTGAGTTTAATTTTGATCACTTCTTGTGCTACTCAAGAAGAGCATCTGCCGATTTTAGGAAATCGGGATATACTCGAAAACGGAGACACAAGTTATCACACCATTCCAGATTTTTCCTTTGTAGATCAAGACAGCAATATTATTTCGAACAAGACCTTTGAAAATAAAATTTACATCGCTGACTTTTTCTTTATTCATTGTCCATCGATTTGTCCTACCGTTTCAAAACAAATGTTACGGATTTATGAGCGATTCGAAGACAATCCTCAAGTGGTGCTCTTAGCTCATTCTATTGATACAAAAAATGACACGATTCCAGCCTTGAAGGAATACGCTAGTAAATTAGGGGTAAAAACCGAAAAATGGCATTTTGTAACCGGCGACCATGATCACGTTTATGAAATGGCCGATGATTACTTCGTGACCGCTATGGTTGACTCAACGGTACCTGGAGGATTTGATCATTCCGGTCGAATTATATTAGTTGATAAAGATCGGCATGTCCGCTCTTTTTGTGACGGCACCAATGCAGAGTCAGTAAATAAATTTATGGAGGATATTGAAATGCTTTTGAATGAGCAAAAGTAAAATCGGTGCAATATTTATTTTGATTTTATCACTAACATGTGCCAATAACCCTTATCAGGAAGGAGGCCGATTGTATAAAATACATTGCGAAAATTGCCACATGCAGGATGGAAAAGGGTTAAGAGGTCATATCCCACCACTTGCCAATTCTGATTATTTGGTTAAAAATAAAGAACAAATTCCATGCATTATAAAAAATGGAATTAAAGGGCCAATCATAGTAAATGACACTACCTATAATACTGAAATGGTTGGTATTCCTGAACTGTCAGACATCCAAATAAACAATATTATTAATTACATTATTTTTGAGTGGAATAACAACTTACAAGAATCAAATATCAATGAAGTCAGGCAGTTTTTACAAAATTGTAGATGATTCGAAAAATGATTTATATTGACTTTGCAGTTTATTTGACATGAATTAACGATTTCAATTCTAATAATGCTAAAAAAGTGCGTATTTTTGGCAATTATTATTGTAATATTCTGCGATTGGCTCCCTAAATAGATAACATTTTCATCATTCTTAAATACTTGAAACTTAAATAGGAACAAATGAAAAAACTTTTTACTCTTTTTTTCTTGGTCTATTCAATTTGCCTGTTTGCACAACCTATAAATGATGATTGTATGGGTTTGATTGACTTGGGAGTTGTACCTTATTGTTCTGATTCTATTGGTGTTTTTTATACCAATTTAGATGCAACAGAAAGTGATATCGGTAACGATAATATTCCCTTGCCCGGCGCCTGTGGAAATAATGATATTACTTTTGTCGGAAACGATGTATGGTTTGCTTTTACATCCAGTGATACGATCACTGATTATACAATTACCGTAACGGGAATCACAGATGGAACGGGTTCGATTCCAATGATGAACCCACAAATATTGGTTTATCGAGGAGATTGTTCTTTTAATAATCTGGCTTTATTGGCATGTGGAGCAGCTGATGATGGAGAGTTTGTACTAGAATTGGACGTACTGGGTCTTGATCCTAACGAAGTTTATTTTATTAGGATTAATGATTTTTCGGCTACTGCTAATCCTAATTGGGGAACTTTCCAGCTATGTATTGATGAAGTTCAACCAGTCAATACCATCGACGAAGGAGGATCAAACCTTTGTTCTGGAGAACTTTATGATTCTGGTGGACCTGATGGAGACTATAGCAATAATGAAAACAATACTTTTTCCATTTGTCCTCCTTTTGGAAACAACGCATGTGTTACTTTCAGTTTACAATATTATAATGTTGAAAATTTTTCTGATAACATCATTTTTTATGACGGCCCGGATATTAACTCACCCCAGATAACCGGAATCACGGGTACATCTACATTAAGTGGAAATTCTGCTAATGAGGGCGGAGTCTGTTTGACTGTTCAAGCTTCCAGTGGTTGTCTGACCGTTCAGATGATAACTGATGGAACTGCTACTTACGAGGGATTTGCATCTAGTTGGGAATGCTCTGCCAATCCATGTCCAGCAATTGAACAAATAACAGTCGATGCCACAATCACAGATCAGGAAATTATTGACAATGTTGGTACACCTCAAACGGTAATCACAATAGATACTATTAATTGTCCATCCGGTGCCTATGGAACTTTTCAGGCAAGTGATTTATCTGATTTGGGTCTTTCGAAAGGTTTAGTTCTTACCAGTGGTTCTGCTATTAATTCAGTCGGCCCGAACAATGCAACTGGTACCTCTACTTTTTTAGGCTCTCCTGGTGACCCTGACCTCGATTACCTTTCAACTTTAACCGGAGGTCAAGAATCAAATGATGCTTGTGTCATAGAATTAGACGTTTATGTCGCGACAGACGAACTTACTTTTGAATTTATTTTTGGTTCGGAAGAGTATCCAGAATATGTCAACGCTGCAGGTGGATTTAATGACATTTTTGCTTTGTTGATTTCAGGTCCCGGAATTGCCGGAGATCCAAATATGAATAATCAGGAAAACCTGGCTGTCTTGCCCGGAACTATGACTCCTGTTGAAATCGATGCTGTGAACCATAGTGTCAACTGGGAATATTACAGAGATAATTTTGGAGGATTAAGCGTTGAATATGACGGTTTGACATCCGATTATCTTGGTGTGAAGAAAAGTCTTACTGCCACCAAATCTGTTAATCCTTGTAATACCTATCATCTAAAATTTGCAATCGCTGATCGCGGTGATACTGCTTTTGACTCAGGCGTATTCATTTCTGAAATTAAAGGAGGAACGCCGCAACTTTCAGTCAATTTTGCTTCAGGGGTTGATTATTTTGTAGAAGATTGTACCGGGACAGATGATGAATTATTAATTACATTAAGTAATCCACTCGATGATTCAATAACTTATGATATAACTCTATCCGGAACCGCAACTCTTGGTTTGGACTATACCTTAAATATTCCTAGTCAAGTCACTATAGCTCCCGGTCAAACTCAACTTAGTTATCCTTTTTATCCACTTTCGGATGCACTAATTGAAGGTACAGAAACTATTGTCATAACCCTTTCAAAAAACTTTGGATGTGGTGATATCACTTTGTCGGAAATTACAATTGATATTTCAGATGCACCTATCGTGGAAATATTCACAGGTCAGGATAGTGCTTTTGTTTGTTTGAATAATTGTATTCAGCTTGAAGTTTCCGGAGCTACAGATTATTTCTGGGAGCCTGTATCGGTCGTAGATGATCCGTTTAGTGATTCTCCGGAAGCTTGTCCTGTAACTGATCAATGGGTAAGTGTAATAGGATCAATCGGTGTTTTACCAGGTTGTTCAGCGGAGGATTCAATTTTTCTAAAAATTATTGACCCTCAATTGACTATTGTTGCTTTGGATGTTCCCGATATTTGTGTTAGTGACAGCGTTCACCTTCAAGCTGTAAATAATGTAAATAATCAAGGGCTGCTTTGGTCACCCGGAACTGGTCTTAGTAATATCAATAATGAATTTGTAACTGCATCACCTAACTTTACTACGACTTACACCGCTACCGTAACATTGGAAGGATGCTCTGCTTCAGATAATTTCACGGTTAATGTTGATGCTTTTGATTTTCCAGCAATTACGACTACTGATACTACAATTTGCCAGGGACAAAGCATTTTACTAGCACAGCAAATAGCAAATACCACAACAACATATGAATGGCTTCCAGACATTGCATTAGATCCTTCGAATACTGTTTCAGGGCCGTTGGCTACTCCTTTGAATAACATAATTTACACTTTTGTTGCTACAAGCCAAAATGGTTATTGTTCTGAAACGATTGAGGTAGATGTTGAGGTTATTCCGGCTGAAGTGTCAATTATGCCTGAAGATACAGCATTCATATGCCTTGGAGAAAGCACTAATTTATCTGCATCAACTACTACCGGAATTGTCAGCTGGACTCCATCGGAAGGGTTGAGTAGCACGACTGATTTAAATGTAGTTGCAAATCCTGATGTTTCAATGTGGTATTTTGCAAGTATGTCTATCGGAGCTTGTACTGTAACAGATTCAGTATACGTAAGAGTCGATTCTATGCCTGACATGTCAATAATGGCGCTTCCTTTCGAAGATCCTTATTGTCCTGGAGATACGGTTTTATTGTTTTCTACTACTTATGAACCTAATAATTTTCCTGACATCCAACATCTTTGGAGTCCTCCGGAAAATGCACAATCCGAATTGGATAACTATAATTTCGTTTTCATTACCACAGAAACGTTAACTTTTTATCGAACAGTAACTAATAATGCTTGTGAGCAAACTGATTCAATCCTGATCAATGTAAGTCCTCCGACTACCATTGAAATTGATCCTGTTGATCCTGTGATTTGTGAAGGTGAATCTATACAATTAACGGCCAGCAGCGCTGATATTAATGACTTTACCTGGACACCGGACAATGGGACATTAAGTTGTCTTGAATGCCCTGATCCAATTGCTTCCCCAGCAGGAAGTTCTACTTACACCGTGGAAGGAGAATTAGATGATTGTCCAGTGGAAGCAAGTGTTCAAATTGAAGTAGTTCCAAATCCTGTTGCTAATGTTATTGACGATAGAGATCTTTGCATAGGTAATTTTGTTGTCCTTAATGATCTTCAGGATCCTAATCCTGGAATTTCCTGGTTTTGGGAGTCCAATCCAAATGATCCCGCACTTGATACTTCTGATCCGCTTGCTGAGGTCAGTCCAATGGTCACCACAACTTATACGCTCAATGTTACTAATGGCGTTTGTGATACTTTAATGCAACAGGTTACTATTACTGTGATTGATGATGCTGTTTTGACCATTAGTCAGGATGCTACCATTTGTCAGGGTGACCAAATAACCCTCACCGCAAATAGTACAGAACCTGGGACTTTCCAATGGACCGTTGGAGGCACTACAACTGGATCTGGTAATTCTATCACTGTAAATCCTGATACCACTTCAGAATATACGGTTTCCTTTATGAATGATTGTGATACCTTATCAGAAAGCGTTACGGTCGATGTAGTTCCCGGTTTTAGCGTTACGATTGAGTTGATCGATCCGGACACTATTCCAGTCTATGAAGGAGAGCTTTTAACTTTAACTGCCATAACGAATGTTTCCCTTCCGGGAGCTACTTATGTGTGGAGCACAGAACAAACCGGACAAACTATTACAACAGATGCTGTTTTTCCAGCTATTGAATATACGGTTACTGTGACGGATGCGAACGGATGCGATTATGGAAATTCAATAACGATTCCTACCGAAGAATTGAAATACGGTATTCCAAATGTGTTTACACCGAATGGTGATACTGAAAACGATTATTTCAATGTATTTTCAAATGCACCAATAACTATTAGTGAATTTAAAGTATTCAATCGATGGGGACAAATCGTTTATGATAACGAAAACCCTACTCAGGGATGGGATGGAACTTTCAAAAACGAAAACGCTCCTTCTGATGTTTATGTTTATATGATCACCATTGATTTACCTTCAGGTGCAATCAGCGAAAAAGGAGATTTGACTTTGATGAGATAACATCTATTTTATCAAAAAAGCCCATTCAGTTTATTCTGAATGGGCTTTTTTGTTGGTTTTTCTAATGAAAAGTATACTCAAAATATTTCAACGAAATTCCGTTTCCGGTTAAAGTTTCTTCCTCTTCTAACAAGTTGTCGGCTCTATATCGGTTTTTCACTTCTTCTACTAGATTCTCTCCTGCGAACCGTTTATGGTTAATAATTTTATTATCCTTATCATACTCCCAAAGATCAGTAAACACTCCTCTATTTTTATCATGAACATTATATTTAGAATGATTACCATGTTCATCATATTCAATTTCGTCTGTTCGAATAACAAGTTCGTCCTCATTTAAAGTTTCGATTTTGTTCACACGTCCTTTGTCATCCATATAATAATCATAAAACAGGACAGTTTCATTACCATCAATATCAACTGCTACGGTTTCGATCACTCTAGCATGATCATCGTACTCTGTTTCTATTTTTTCTGTTATTGCATTTTCTTCATCATAATAAGTCTCTTCCAGTACTTTTTCTTCGCTGTCAAATCGACGAAATTCTTTACCTTCAAATGCACCGCTGTCATCAAAAATTTCAATGGTGGTAGACTTTTCTGATTCATCTCTCGAATATTTGCGATGTGATATTGATCCATCGAGGTAATGTACCTTTGCCAAAGCAACTTTTCCGCTTTCGTTGTATTCGTAATAAATATGTTGATCAGGTTTACCAGCTCCTGTGTATTGTTTTTCTTCAATAAGCTGACCTTTCCCATTTAAAATTCGTTCTACCTTTTGCTCAATCTCTCCCTTTTCATTGTATTGAATATGCAATGTGATATTACCTTCCATGTCCCTTTCTTCAAAGACACTAACGATTCCTTTTTCATCCGTATAATCATTGACATGAAAAGTTTTGATAGATTTTATTTTATTCGACATACTGTAAAAGGTTGGTTTGGTTCAAACAAAAACGCAAAGCTACCAAATCAAAGTAACTTTGCGTTTTGAATCTATTTAAAATTTAGATTTTATTTAACCATCAATTTCTGAATTTGAATATTATTATTGGTTTTTAAACTGACAAAATAAGTTCCGGCAATATAATTTGCGGCATCAATAAAATATTTCGATTCTCCGGATGGAATGGTTCCTACGTAAACTGTTTCAATTTTTCGCCCCAAAACATCAATAACTTCTATCCTTCCTTCAACTGCCATTTGGTTATTTATAGGTATACAGGTGATAGCTCCGGCGGGGTTAGGAAAAATAGTCTCAAGGCTCGTATTATTATTTTCCAATTGTTTTGTACCTACCGCACATTCTTCCACTAAAAACGACCAGGCGCCATCTGCTCCAGGTAACGGACGAGTGATTGTTTTGCCATCATTTGCTTCTGATTCAATATAATAATAAACTATAGTTTCAGGATCGAAAGGAGCCATATACGCTGTAAAAGTATCGTCACCATTATCCGTCATATCACTGGATGCCCAATTTATTTTATCAACTGAATAATGCACCGTGGCTGATGCAATATCCTGAATATGTTTTATTTGTGCAGTAACCTCAACCTCTTCCGTAGCGCAACCTGTTTTAACCTTTTGATGGGTTATCCAAAGTGGTTCATTCACTCCTACTTCTTTCGTAATACAATGAAGTGCTCCGCTGGCAGGTATAATTTGATTACAATTAATACCTACTACATTATATCCGGGCATTGATTCTTCCCAAATTCTCAGACCGGTTGTATCATACTGCTCTTCGTAGGTTGGTACCAAAATGGTTTTGTTTAAAAAGATTGCGTTTGCGTAGGTTCGGTAATCTGCCCAATTAACATTGGGATAAGCACCATTATCCGGAGGCATTGGAATTCGAATTACTTCATAAGGCTCACCATACGGAGTTGTGTAATTATTTAAAACAAATTGAATATTGGCTTCGATTTGAGGGCCATCAGCAATTCCGACGGGATATTCTCCAACCAATAATCGCTCTTCATCCAATAATTTCATATGCATGTCAATATGATGAATCGCGTCATAGGGCAAAACGGTCATTTTAGGATACGAAGTGATGCCCATAAAATCTTCCATGATTTGTTCAACTTCCTCTTCACTATGATTACTCGTCCCCCATTGATTGGTAGCATCATTCTCCTGCAACACTAATTGAGAAGAAAAAGCGACGCCTAAACCATCAGCCATAAAATTTCCACCAGTGTGTACCAAATCATTCGGAACATTTGTGGTACAATAATTATCTATTCCCAAAAAGTCAGCAATTACTTCTGGAACAGCATCATCTTTAGGACGAGGCCGATTATAAATCCAATCCACAAAAGCCAGGGTTTCTACATCATTCAGGTAAATGGAATTAGGTCCATAATCTCGAACCCAAACGCTGTTAAATTCATCTGCAATAAAAGATACATTTGTTGACCAATCAACACCTGCATCAGTCAGCTTATTTTTTACATTAGCTTCACTATTTTGACTATTAGGATTATTACTACAAACAATAATCACTTCACATTCTTCTTTGGCGTAGCGTACTATTTCTGTAAGAATGGACGAATATCCTGCCCAGGTTATCACTACTGCCTGTAACTCCTCCCATTCAGCCAAAGTTCGAACTGAATTAGCAGCAGGAGCGGTATTGATACAAGTTAAACTTCGGGAATTAATTGAACTGATATAATCGCTCATCATTTCCTCTTCACCGGGAGCAAAGCCTTTTGGCAAAGGGTTGTCCTCGGTTTGATTGATTTGAGCGACAAGGTTTATTGAAATAAAAAGGGATACAAAAAGTAAAACTTTTTTCATGGAATCTGATTTTTAATTTGTAAGTCTAAATGGATTCACTCCAAAATTAAGAATTTTCTGGCTTAAAAACTAAAAACTAGCCCTAAGCTCGGAAGTATTGGAAGCTGATCAACCCTGCTATTTGTTACACGATCTACGAAAAATATATTCTCTCGATTATAAGCATTCGTAATTCCAAAAATCGCTTCTAATTTGGTATATTTATTAAAAGTAAAAATACGTTTGATACTTAAATCTAAGCGGTGATAATAAGGCAACCGCCCTCCATTTCGGTCTTCCGAATAAATAATTCCTAAATCACCATTGCTTGTCAGCACATCTGTTTCTAATCCTTCCTGAAATAACTCATTTTGATAAAAACCCGCCGTTTGTGTGAAAGGAAAACCAGAACCTAAATTCCAGCGGAGGCTCGTTTCCCATTGTTTTTGTGATCCGAAAGTATAGGAGATCAACGTATTTATATTATGACGGCGATCAAAAATTGTCGGATAAACTTGTATTCCATCATCTCTGTTTACGTGTGCGTAAGAGTAGGTTAGCCAAACATAAAGGCCTTTATAATCATATTTTAATGAAAGATCAACTCCATAAGCGTCTCCGGTTTCAGTTGAATAATTTGGATCTGTAGCTATCAATTTATTTCTGTTGACTTGAATCAATTGAGTAAACTTTTTATAATAAGGTTCCAAATTCAATTGAATATTTCTTGTCAAATCATATTCGATCCCAAAAATAGCATGCATCGCTTTTTGAAGATTATGGTCCGTTTTTTCAGTCGTACCTGGTTTGTAAATGGTTTCTTCAGGACCTGAAAGAAAACCAACAAAAAGATTGACAACATCTTTTTCGTTAACTGTGCTAATCAGGTTTTGAGAATATAATCCACCAGCGAATTTAAATCTCAAACTATTAGTAGCGTTAAATTTCAAACCTAATCTTGGCTCAATTGAAAAGTCTGATAGCGATGCATAATATTGTACTCGAATACCAGGCTCAATAATCAGTTTTTTTATTTTTTGACGATATTTAAAAAACCCACTCAATTCGGTGGTGAAATCTTCTTGTTCAATTGTGACACCAAGAAAATTCTGAAATTGGAACTTTGTGCTGAAACCATTTATATCAAAGCCATATTTAAGTTCATTTTGCCTTCCAAAATAAGTGAAATCCAGTCCGGCTTTAAACCCTGTTATACTACTAGAACGAGGCGCTTCATCTTGCTCAATCAGCTGAATTTCATAATCTGAAAAAGTGACACTACCTCCTACAATCACTGAAGAAGTAGATGGGATTAATGTAAAATCAGCACCGGCGCCTATGTTTTTCCACTCCAGATTTGCAAAACCTGAATAATCTACTTTGTCACGAAAATTGAAACCAAAGAGGTTTAGTTTACTGCCATTTGGAGCGACAAAAGAAAGCTTGCCGTACAAATCCGTAAAACTATAAGGTAGTCCGATGTCTTCTTTATTAACCGTTGTATCAGCATTTGCAAAGTTATAAAGTGTAGTATCAGCAGCGTAAGGGTAAAAAATCAACGACGTTTTATCAATATAAGAATGTTTTCCGTTGAGGATAAAAGAAGTACTGCCTCCACCTTCTTTCAGCTTTTTAATGGGCCCTTCCAACAAAATTTTCCCCAGAAAAGGGTTGACTGATACTATTCCTCCAAATCTCTTTTTATCCCCTTCTCGGGTTTGGATATCCACAACAGCAGAAATTCTACCGCCATGATCCGCATTAAATCCTCCGGTCAATACATCCACGCTTCGTATAATTTCAGTTTCGAATACAGAAAAGAAGCCAATCGAGTGAAAAGGATTATAAATGGTCATTCCATCCAAAAGGATTTTGTTTTGTATGGGTGATCCTCCTCGAATATACAATTGTCCACCCTGATCACCAGTGAAGACTATTCCTGGCAAAACCGGCAAATATTGAGCAATATCAGGCTCTCCTCCGGTAGATGGCAATGCTTTGATTTGCTTGGGAGTTACGCGAACTGTTGAAACCAACACTTCGTTTCTAGCTTTTTGCCTTTCTGCTGAAACTTGCACAACACCTAATTCAACGCCTCCTTCAGACATGTACAAACTTTTATAAGTAATGGCTCCATCTTCTACCTTAACATCCGCCACTAAACTATCATAACCAATATAGGTTGCTACTAATTTGTAGGAACCGGGTTCAACATCTGAAATAGTAAAAAATCCATCAATATTCGTAATTGTCCCTATAGTTGTACCCAGAATTCTGACATTGCCGGAGATAATTGGCTCGCCCGTATCTTTATCGAAAAGGTTTCCTCTTACATCACCTGTTTGAGCATGGATAGCAGAAACAGAAACGATGAAAAACAAAACAAAGGAGTATAAAAATTTATTCATTTGAAAATGGATTTCTACTTTTTAAATGGAGGTACAAATATAGGTTCAATTACTCGTTTTACAGGTAACTTTTTTATTATAATGTAAAGGATATGTCATTATGAATTGTCTGAGAAAAGAATACCTCATATTTTGTGAATTTAATATTCTAAAGCAACTTCTCCTTCCCGCAATATATTAATATCTCCTTCGGAACAGTCAATAATTGCTGAAGGAACATTTTTGCCCATTCCTCCATCAACGACCAAATCTACCAGTTTTTGGAAATCATCGTAAATCTCCGTTGGGTCAGTAAAATATTCCAAAATTTCATCCTCAGATTTTAGAGAAATAGAGAGAATTGGATGGCCAAGTTCTTCAATAATAGATTGTGCAATTTTGTTTGCGGGAATCCTGACTCCTATCGTTTTTCTACGGTTTTTGAAAATCTTAGGAATTTCGTTTCCTGATTTCAAAACGAATGTAAATGGACCCGGTGTGTTTTTCTTTATTACTTTAAAAATAACGTTTTCTAATTGTTTTGTATAACTAGACAATTGCGCAATGTCTTTACATATTATCGTGAGATTTGCCTTGGCGACATCTAATTTCCTGAGCCTGCAAATTCTTTCAATAGATTTAGCTTGAAAAATGTCACACCCTAATCCATAAACAGTATCCGTCGGATAAATGATTACACCTCCTCGTGATAGTTCTTCGACTACTTGTTCTATTTTTCTGTTTTCAGGATTGTCCGGATTGATGCTTATCAGCATATTAAAAAATTTTAGTTGGCAAAGGTAACAAAACCCAAAAACTAAATAAGTTATGGAGAGATATTGAACCCTTTTTGATTATCCCGCAATTAGAATTGCTGGAAAATATTGTATAAAATTTCTTTAAGGCAAAACCTAAATGATCTATCATAACTACCTGAATATAAACAATAAAGAGCAATTTGTGAATTACAAATGAGCTGTGGTGAAGTGATAATTATTTTTATAAAAGTTTGCAATTAACTACAGATTAATACTAAAATTTGAAGAGTATTTATTTTAAAGAATGCCTTCAATAATACTTGTTGGGTAAATTAAAAATCTTAAAAAAAAGTAAAAATTACAGAAAGTCGTGCTGAATATGTTTAATAATTTTAAATTTGGCTTTCTATTCAATTGGAGTTATTAATAACCAAAGAATAATATCTATTTTATTGATTCATGCAAGTAGAATAATTATTGAGAAATAATTTACAATTGTTAAAATTGCTTTATCCGTTGAGGGATAAGTTTTTTTGAGGCTGAATTTTCAATTGTTAAAGCCATGAATTTAGATTCTTTAGCCCTAAGCTTAAAGTAAATAACTGGTATTGTAATTGAATCAGTTTTTACTAAAATGACTCTTTCATTAACTTTTTTTATTGTAAACATCCACTCGATATTAATATATATTGAGTAAAAACAGGTTTTATAAAATTAGCATTATGCAAACATTACGTACTAATAATAAGTTGTTTTTCTTTATTGGAATGTTGGGTATGATGTTGCAATCTTGCGTGAGCCATCAGTCCTTGGTTACCCTAAATGGAGAAGAAACTGTGTCAAAGGATTTAAAAGCTGACGAATTGGTTCAATACACCCAGCTTCAAAATTTTGAAACCTATAAAATAAGGCCATTTGACCAGTTGATGATAAAAGTTAACGCTTTTGGAGGAAGTACAGAAGAATTCCTAAGCCGTGAATTTAGAACTGAAAACACCTTTACTCGTGATATAGATTATAATCCTGCTTCCCTATATTTTAATAGTTATTTAGTTGATGAATCAGGTTTTATTCATTTGCCTTTGATCGGTGATATTGAGGTTGCAAACTTAACCACTCCACAAATCAAAGTAAAACTTGATGAAGCCTATTTGCCTTATCTAAAATTTGCTTCTACAAGTATAAAACTCTCTAACAGTAGAGTGACTGTTATAGGAGAGGTAGCCAAACCAGGGGTTTATTATTTGTACAATGAAAAAAACACAATATTAGATGCAGTCAGTATGGCTGGAGATTTCACTGAATATGGAAATAGAGAAAAAGTGAAATTAATAAGGCTAACAGAAGAAGGTTCTAAAACAATTTATCTAAATTTGCATAGATCTGATTTCATTTATACAGAATTTTACTATGTAAAACCATCAGATGTAATATATATTGAGCCTACAAAGGCTAAATCCAGAGATGTTAGTGCACGATTTACAGCAGTCGTTTTATCTGGTATTTCAGTAGCTGTTTTAGTGCTTAACATATTTATTAAAAAATAATCTTCCCAAAACCGTTTCCCAAAATTTAAGAATTGACTAAAGCTTAGTGCCATAGAAAATCTTATTTCTATGGCACTAAGCTTGTATCGTTATTTTGTTGCTTTTAATCTCATGGAATAGATTTGAAGGAACGGGAAAATGTTGTGATATCTGTGCAATTAATTGCTTTCGTTATTTTGTAAGTTTTCTGTTTCTGCTCTTTTAAAAAAAAGTAAATCCCACTTGATGAAACAAAAAGCTTATTGAAATAGTAACTAAATCTGATAAAATAGAACGACTAAAATTATTGCGATTTATCAATTTGATGAATCCGTAATAATTATTTTATAAACTATTTACAATTATTATTACGGTCTAAAACTACTTTGTAATAAAGCCGTTTAAGGCGACTTTAAAAGAAGTTATTAAATTAACTTTTAATTATACAGCCCAAAGATATAGTACAATTTGAAACTGGTAAAATAGTACTTAAATGAAAGAAATTAATTACGAAGAAGGCTTTCAGGCTGACGGATCGGTTGGGAAAGAGTTTATGTACATGTATTTTGCGATTGCCTTAGGTATTGCACTTTATTGGATATTCACCAGCCAGGTAAAGCATAAAATCGAGCTTCTAGTATTGTGTTTCTTTTTAATGACAAACAACATCAATGAATTTCTCACCTTTAAAATACCCGGATTAGGTTTTTTTGAAATTAAACCTGAAAGGGCATTATTCCTTGTTTTTAGCTTTCTGTTGGTTCGGAATTGGTCCTTTTTTAAAGACCGAGAGAAAAGCAATATAACTACTATGCCCTGGTTTATTGTGACGGTTATTCTCTTTGTTATTTTCAAAACAATCTCTCAGGCTTATCACTTTGAACAACTTGGCGGCCCATTAAAAATCCCGATAAATTTCCTTGAATCATTGAATATCATTGTTTTGATCTATGCAGTTCAAATTATAGTCAGCAAAGAATCCATCAATATTATTGGCAAGTGTATCATTTTTGCTGGTATTTTTACTGTCTTGGTTGGTATAATTCAGGTAGCTCATGACCCGTTTTTCATGAGAATTGGGGATCTAAGACGAGCCTATGGATCAGTAATGAGAGCCAATGGGATTTTCACTTCAGAAAACTATAATTCCTGTTTTATGATACTCTCGGTAGCGTGGGTATTATATACGATTCCTAAAGGGTTATTTAGATTGATATTGTTAGGACTGCTATCCCTTGGAGTCTTTTTGACCTTCCATAGAATGAGTTATCTGATTTTGGCATTTGTTTTTGCCGTTTATTTTTTGACGATTGAAAAAATAAGAATTGACCGATTGATTTTGATGGGTTTAATGGGGATTTGCACCATTTTGGTGATTACGATCCTTTTTAACAGGGAAATCATGAATTCCAAAGTCGTGCAGGAAAGACTTGCGGAAGATCAAGGTGGGCGACTGGGATATTATATTATGGTAGGCGATTACATTGGCCAAAAACCAGTATTAGGTTTTGGCGGTAAAAACAATCCGGTATATTTTGAAAGTATGCTTAGAATTACCCGTGAATCCAACAGAGCAACCGGTACAACCGGTGGAATTCATAATAGTTATTTATCGATTATGTTTTATTTTGGTATACCTGCTTTTATTTTCTATACCGCTTTTGTATTATCATCAATATTATATTTCGCTAAATTGTCCACCTATCATATCTTTTTTAGTATTCCTTTAGTTTTAGGCCTGTTTTATGCCATAGGTGGTATGACCAACAGTTATTTATTTCACAGATTTCCAGCAATTCTATATGCGATTCATTTAGGATTAGGTATGGGAGCTAAGTATTTAGAAAGCTTTATTCCAGTACAAACGGAGCAACCTAAAACGCTAGAAACACAAGTATAGTCCCGAACATATGAACTTAATAAAGTGGTGGAAAAAAATAATGGATAAAGGCCATGAACGCTCTGTTCGTGCTAAAAAAAATATATTCCTTGCTATTATTTTTAAAGGATTAGGTGTACTGATAGGATTCGCATACTTTCCTCTTTCATTAGATTATCTTGGGCCAGTCAAATTTGGTATATTTCTCACCCTTGTATCTATGGTTAATTGGTTCGAAGAGTTGGATATTGGTATTGGCAATGGCTTACGGAATCGTTTAGGAGAAGCAATTGCGGATGGAGATGACGAAAAAGCCAAAGGATATGTAAGTACCGCCTATTTTATTTTGGGATCCATTTTTTCAGGTGTGTCGATCATTTTCGTTGCAGCTTGTTTTTTTATTCCTTGGGCGGATTGGTTACAGGCAGATGCTGATTTAAATGATACGATCATGATCCTGGCCATGCTAATGTTTGCTGCCTTTGCTATTCGTTTTGTCGCATCATTGGTTTTTCAGATCTTCTATGCTTTGCAGCGGGTTGCTATGGTTGACATGTTTTCAACTATCGGAAAAGTGGCGTTTTTAATATTGATATTTGTTTTAATGTATTACACGGAGGAATCGCTCCTTCTTTTTGGAGCAGCAAAAACGTTTACTTTTGCAGCTGTTCCTTTGGTCGTAGGGGTTTATTATTTTAACACCAGTTTTAAGCGATTCAGTCCGAGTTTTAAATTTGTAAAAAAGACGTATTTCAAGGGCTTGTTTTCATTGGGAATCCAATTTTTTATTATCAAGTCTTCTATGATCGTAATCCACACCACAAATAATTTTTTGATTGCTGCATTAGTTTCTCCTGAAGGTGTTCCTAAGTACGAAGCAGCTTATAAAATCCTTTCCGTATTTTTGATGCTTTTTGTAATAATCACCAATCAGCTATGGTCTGCTAATGTTGAAGCTTATCGGACAGGGGATATGGAATGGATGAAAAAAACAATGAAAAGCATTACGAAGGTTTGGGTTGGAACGGTGATACTATCTTTATTAATAGTAGTAATATCTCCTGTGATATATTCTGTTTGGTTACAAGATAAAATTGAGATCACGATGATGTTAACTTTTGCTGTTGCAGTTTCAATTTCCATAACAACATGGGTGAATAGTTTTAATCTGGTAATCAATGGGACTGGCAAAATTAGAATGCAAATGTATGCTTGGATTTTTGCCAGCCTTGTTAATATTCCAATTTCAATATTTTTTACAAAAGTTATGGGGCTCGGTATTATTGGAATCGTGCTAGGAACAATAGTTTCAATGATTCCTTTAGCGATCCTCTCTCCTATTCAGGTAAAAAAATTGTTGGCAAAGTCTGATAAAGGAGTATGGGCAAAATAAATTTATTAACCATTTATTGTATAAAAGCTTAAGAGTAAAAGAAACTTATTTTACTCGTTGGGCGTACAAAAAAAATATTTTTCAACAAATTAAATTTAATTAAATTCAAGACTCTTATGAAAACAGCGATAATCACAG
This sequence comes from Saprospiraceae bacterium, assembly GCA_965220465.1. Taxonomy (GTDB): domain Bacteria; phylum Bacteroidota; class Bacteroidia; order Chitinophagales; family Saprospiraceae; genus JAHDHW01. The sequence goes on from CBDCPZ010000023.1 coordinate 703,484, forward strand.
GCTCATCAGGATTAATTGGAAGCGAGGCTTGCAAGTTTTTTCATCAACAAGGATTCAATATTGTTGGTATAGATAACGACATGAGAAAATATTTCTTCGGAGATGATGCCAGTACAAAACCTATGGAAAGCAGCTTGAAGTCTTCTCTAGATAATTTCAAACATTATTCAATTGACATCAGAGATGTCAAAGAACTGGAAAAGGTTTTTAAAGAATACAATTCAGACATTAAACTAATCATCCACACAGCGGCACAACCTTCTCATGACTGGGCTGCTAAAGAACCTTTCACAGATTTTTCTGTAAATGCAACCGGAACAATTAACCTTTTGGAACTTACAAGAATTAATTGTCCTGATGCTGCATTTATTTTTACCAGTACTAATAAGGTTTACGGTGATACTCCAAATTTTTTACCACTGGTAGAACTCGAAAAACGTTGGGAAGTTGATAAAAACCATCCATATTATGCAGAAGGAATTGATGAAACCATGTCAATTGATAATTGCAAACATAGCATTTTTGGAGCAAGTAAAGTTGCAGCCGACATTATGGTTCAGGAGTATGGCAAATACTTTGGCATGAACACCGCAGCTTTTAGAGGAGGCTGTTTAACTGGACCTACACATCAGGGAGCCGAGTTACATGGATTTCTTGCTTATCTTATAAAATGTGCTGTTAGCGGACGCCATTATACCATTTTTGGATACAAAGGAAAACAAGTTCGCGATAATATTCACAGTGTAGACTTGATCAATGCTTTCTGGCATTATTACCAAAATCCAAGACAAGGGGAAGTTTATAACATGGGCGGATCAAGGCACTCAAACATTTCAATGATAGAGGCAATTGAGCAGATTGAAGCCATAAGTGGACATAAATTGAATTATTCATTGTCTAATGATAATAGAATAGGTGACCATATTTGGTATGTTTCTGACATTGGCAAATTTAAGGCTCATTACCCTGACTTTGCATATCAATATGATATGGATAGAATTTTGAAAGAGATGATTCATGCAGCAGAAGCAAAATTAACAAGCACTTCTGTCAAAGGATAGTTTTTGTCTTAAGTTTGATAAAAGTTATTATGTGGTTTCTTTAAGTGACCATATAATAACTTTTTTATTTAGAGCTTATTGGAAAGCTAAAAACATTTTTTACTAAACATTTATATATACCTGATAATTCAATTTAAATTAAATTATCATATAAAAAATAACCTAAATGATGTATATTTAAAAATAAATAGGTTTAGTTTTGAAGATTAGGATAAAAATATTTAACTTGCGATTTAATTTATATCCATTTTTTATAGATGTGATATGTACTCCAAAACCCTCCCATTAACTGATTTACAATTTTATTTTACTTAAACTTAATCATTTTAAACCAAAATTGAATTTTACGTAAATCCCTCCCATTAACTGGTGCTTTAAACTTTTTACTAGAACTTAATTACCCCTTTAACCAAAACTTAATCACCTATTTTGTGATGAGTTGATTTACTTATAAAAATAAGTTTATCAGTTCAAAGTTCCACGACACCGTTTTATTTTTTTGATTTAGCAACTGTTTTCAACAGCGCTTACAAGTGTGTTGAACCAAAAACCGAGTACGGATATTGGCATTCGTTTTATTTTTTAACAATGCCCTATCTTCTCAATGGTATTCTTATGCATACTATCAAATGGTGCTACAAATCAATTGGATAAAAACGAATGTCGTACTAGGTAATTGTAGCTTTAAATCATATCCTCTTAAAAGCACACAAATACATAAAGGAACAAAAAAGGTGGTTTTTATTAAAAAACGACTATTATGATTCCCAAGAAACAAGACATTGTATTTCTACACATTGTTCTAGAATTTCTGCTTCTAAACTTATCAATTCTGAGTGTTTACATTTTTAAACATCCTAACTTATCTTTAGTAGGTCTAAATGATGTTTTCACTATAGATTTATTATATCTAGGTGTTATTTTTAATTTGGTTTGGTGGCTGATTGTTTTGATAAATCGCGATCAGGATTTTTACATGTACCATGGTTTACAAAACCGAATAAAATTCTTTGTCGTAAGTTCTTTCCTCTTTTTAGGTATCACATCTTCTATGGCCATTTTATTTAAAATGGAGTATTTTAACAGAACTACTTTCTTATTACCTATCTTTTTGTTTTCCACTTTAAATTTTGTGCTTTTCAGTGTTTTGCTTGAATTTTTTAAAATTAAACAAAGGAATTCTTTCGAGTCAAATATTTTACTAATTGGTGTCAAAAATAAATTGCAGCACGTTTTGGATTTCACTGATAAAATCAAGGAAAGTGGTTATGAAGTTGTTGGATTTTTAGATGACCACAAAACTAAATCAATAAAAGAAGGAATTAATTCTTTAGGTAAAATAAAAGACCTCGAAAATATTTTACTGACTAAACCAATTGATGAAATATTTATCATGGGATCATCTTTAAGTGCTACTGAAATTGAAGCTATTATCATGGTCGCTGATTTTCAAGGAATTAGAGTCAACTTGATTCCTGAAGCACCTATTTTTGGTGGAAGTACGTTTAAGCCTTTCAATTTAAATGGTGTCCCTGTTTTTCAACATCGACAAACTCCACTTGACGTTATAAATAATTTTTTGCTTAAGAGAGCTTTTGATATTTTATTTTCTCTAGTCGTGATTATTTTATTATTCCCGGTTTTTCTACTAATCGGAATACTAATATACATGGACGGAAACGGCAACATTATTTATGCTCCTCTAAGAAAAGGAGAATCTGGCCGACCATTTAGATGTTATAAGTTTAGAACAATGAAAGTGAACGATAACCCTATCAATGGAACAAAGTCAACTGTTAAAAATGACCCAAGATTAACCAAAGTTGGAAAATTTTTGCGTAAATTTGACCTTGATGAACTTCCACAGTTTTTCAATGTACTAAAAGGTGACATGAGTGTTGTTGGCCCAAGACCACACCGTGTAAACCTTCAACATGATTTTAGAAAGATCGTTAATGATTACATGGTTCGTCACTATGTAAAACCAGGTGTTTCTGGATGGGCTCAAGTAAATGGTTGGAGAGGTCCAACAACCTCCGATCAACAGAAAAAAGAGCGAATCAAGCACGATCTTTGGTATATTGAAAACTGGAATTTCTGGTTAGATTTAAAAATAATATTTCTTACAGTTTTTGGTAAAAAAGTACGCATAAACGCGTTTTAAACCATTCCAATTCCCCAATACATTTAACTAATATAAATTAGTTTGTCTTTTGAAATTTATTTCAAGGATTGAAACTTCGCAATAAGTAGTTTCGTACAACAACGCTTATTTATAATTTTTAAAATTGAATACATATTTAATTCAATATTACATTTTATTGCTCAACCTACAATTACTAATTGAATGAATCAGAATCAAACTTTTGAACAGTTTTTACAGATGCATACCCCTGATATTTCTCCATGGGGCTTTCTGTTAAATTTAGCATTAACTGCATTATATGCTTATCTCTTAGGGCTTGCTTATGCAAGATTTGGCAACACCCTTTCGAACAAGAAAATGTTCGCCTCTAATTTTGAAATGATAGCTGTTACTACAATGGTTATCATTACAATTGTAAAATCTTCTTTGGCGTTATCGCTAGGTTTGGTTGGTGCACTTTCTATTGTTCGTTTTAGAGCAGCCATAAAAGAACCTCAGGAATTAGCTTATATCTTTTTTACAATTGCTGTCGGATTGGGATTTGGAGCTGATCAACGGATAGTCACAACTATTGGTTTTATTTTTGTGCTGGCGATGATTGCAATCAAATATTATATGAAATCTCCAGATTCTACAAAGAATTTAAATTTCACAATTCTTGCTGACAGTTCACTTAACATTTCTCTGGATACAATCATTCAGTCTCTTCTACCCCATTGTAAAGGGTTGGAATTGAAAAGATTAGACGAAAACAAAAACTTCATGGAAGCATCATTCCTTGTTGAATTTGCGAATTTTAATTCTTTAAATGAAGCCCGCAGTGCTTTACACAAAATTGATGATTCTATTCAGATTAACTTCCTAGACCAAAAAGGAATTATTTGATTATGAGAATAAGACATGAAAATAGCACATCTCTCCCTTCTAGTAAAATTAAAAATTTTATTCAGAAGAAAAGCCCGTTGACACTTTGGCTAATAGGCCTGCTTAGTATTGGTGCAATTGTGTTTCTTTTTTTCGCAACGCTGGGTTATGGTGCTTATTTAAAAAAAATCGGCCATACCACCTATTTTAATAATACTTTGCTTGAAATATCAAACCTTGATTTTTCCTTTATAAAAAATTACGCACAAGGTAGTACCAATGGAATTGATGATATTCACATCGACATTAAGTTTAAACACTTACTGCGAATAGAATACCTTAGAGAACAGGCTTTGAAAGGAAAGTATATTGATAAGTCAATAAAAAAAGAAGAATTCCCGTGCGACTTAACTTTTCAAGGGAAAACTCATCGGGTTAAAATCGCGCTTACCGGGTTGACGACCGAACATTTGGTTGACCCTAATAAATGGTCTTTCGAAGTCAAAGTTAGGGGGGATGATACGGTGAATGGAATGAAACGTTTTGGTTTGTTAATTCCAAAGTCTAGAGGTTATATGGCTGATTGGCTTGGATTTGAGCTAATGAAAGACCGAGGACTAATAGGACTGCGGGTTGATTTCGTGAATGTTTCATTTAATGGAAAATCGAATGGGATTTTTTATATGGAAGAACGGTTCGACAAACACTTACTTGAAAATAATCGATTAAGAGAGAGTATTATTTTCAAACTGGATGGAGAACTTTCGGCTTATAAAGAAGCAAAATTAATGGCCGATCCGGCAACCAGAGAGCAACTACTGTTGCTCAAAAGGATGTGGCAGGATGTAATGGCTGGCAATTTACCAGCAGAACAATTTTTCGATCAGGATAAAATGGCAAAACTTTTTGTTATTACTGACCTGTTGAACAACAAACATCCTTTGTATCCCGGAAATTTACGATTTTATTTTAATCCAGTCACAGGGCTAGTTGAGCCGATTGCTAGAGAATTTGGAAGTATCCATAAATATGATCGTAGCACATTATCCATGTTTTTGGAAAAGCCAAAGGAACAAAATTATCGTCATAGCAAACTAAGGGCGGATAAAACTTTGCAAATTATTTATGATAATCAGGAATTTAAACGAAATTATGTGAAAGAAGCAGAGATTCTTTCAAACCCTGAATTTCTGGATTCCTTGTTTATCGGCAAAAGTGCTAAAATCAATACTTTACTTACTAAAGTTTACCTAACCTGGCCATTCTACGATATTCCATCAGAGAAAATCTATGAAAATCAGGAATACATTCGAAATACCCTTTTTCCTGCTGTTGATGAAGTTGTAGCGTATTACAGCAAAAAAGAAGGTGACTTTATTAATTTGCACGTAAGAAACCAACAATATCTCCCTGTTGAAGTTTCATTTGTGAGCTGGAGAGATTCTATATTTTTCTATCCGATCGACCCATTGATTATTGATTCCAAAGAAACAGAACTAAAAAGCAAAGTGGATCTTTATAAATTTAAAATTCCTTCAGATGTAATCTGGACGGATTCTTTTATTACTGAGTTAGAGATAAATTATGGCTTATTTGGTTCTCTAAAAAATAAAAAAACTTCTTTGGTTTATCCATGGGCTTATGAAAATCGTGTTGATAATGTAGGAAACCCCGTTGCAAAAACAGCCAATTACAAGGATTTTGATTTTATAATAGAAAATACTGCAAATAATACCATTACAATTCCTGCAGGAAAATGGACTATATCAAAAGAATTGGTAATTCCAAAGCACAAGCGTTTCCAGATTAATGCAGGTGCAAATATCGATTTGATTAACTCAGCCAGAATCATTTCTAATTCGACTTTATTTTGTATGGGCGAAGAAGATAATCCGATTACCATTACTTCATCAGATACAACAAGCAGAGGAATTATGGTCGTCAAGGCAGATGAAAGATCCAGTCTTTCGTATACTAATTTTAGCTTATTGTCTAATCCAACAGAAAATGGTTGGTCATTGCCGGGGGCCGTGACCTTTTTTGAATCATCTGTTGACATAAGTTATTGTTCTTTTGTGGATAATAAAATTGGGGATGATTTTTTAAATATAGTTCGGTCAGATTTTGATATGGATAACGCCTTATTTAAAAACATCAACTCTGATGCTTTTGATTGTGATTTCTGTACCGGAACAATTTCGAATTCTGTATTTATTAATATTGGAAACGATGGAATTGACATTTCAGGAACAAAAATAAAAATACAGCAAGTTTCCATGGATAAGGTCGGAGACAAAGGATTAAGCGCCGGTGAAGATAGTGAAATGGAAGTTAATCTGGTTGATATCAGTAATGCAGAAATAGGGATTACCAGCAAAGATCAATCTACTGTCACATTTTCGGATGTTACCCTTAAAAATTGTAGAATCGGAGTAACCTTATTTCAGAAAAAATCTGAATTTGGTCCTGCTTTTGTAACCGGCCATGAGATTAAGGTTGAGAATTCAGAAATCCCTTATTTAATTGAACAAAATTGTAGTTTAACCTTGGATGGAGAATTGATTCCTGCCAACAAAGACAACGTCAAAAAAATACTCTATGGAGCAGAATTTGGAAAAAGCAGTAAATAAACCACTAATATACAGAAAGGAACGAAAATTTGTTGTTTCAGGAAATTCAATAACTGCGGTCGAGTTTTTTGTGAAGTCTCATCCTGCTATGTTTTTCCAACCTTTTCCACCGAGATTTGTCAACAATGTTTATTTTGATTCCCGAGATTTTCATAATTATGGTGACAATGTAGTTGGGTCCGCGAATCGGCTAAAATTTCGAATTCGCTGGTATGGAGAACAATTTGGGCACATTGAAAAACCAGTGTTGGAAATAAAAATAAAGAAAGGTCTTGCCGGTGCAAAAAGACATTATCCGATGGCTCCTTTTACTTTTGAACCAGGGTTTTCGAACAAATATTTGAATGATTGGATTGAGCGATCTAAATTGCCGAATGAAATTCGGGAATTACTAAAATATCAAACCCCTGCCCTTCTTAATCAATATCATAGAAAATATTACCTTTCAGGTGATCGAATTTTCAGGCTTACACTGGATCATAAACTCCAGTATATTAAAATTGGCAGGCACCAAAATTCTTTTTTAAATCGAGTAAATAACAATAGGGATGTTATTGTTGAATTAAAATACGATGTGGAATATGATGAAGAAGCAAATAAGATAACGGCGAGTTTCCCGTTTCGACTTAGTAAAAATTCCAAATATGTTAACGGAATGGATGAATTGGATGTTTACTAACTAAAGTAATTTAGTTATTGATTCTGAAGCAGTTAAAGGTATCATAAACGTACATATACTATTTTTTGATAATGGTAACCTTCTCTTAAAATAGTTTGCTTTATGCTTTTTTATTACTAAATTTGAAAAATAAATATACTTTACAAAACCGATTTTTCCCTAAAACTGGAAACGAAAACCCATAAAAGTATTCTTTTAACTTATTAAAAGTCTACTTTTTAAACCTTTGTATAGTTTGTAACGTAAATACATTAAAATTTTAAGAACACACTGCCACTTTAACCAGCTTTAAACAAATCGTGAGAAAACTCTAATTCAAAGCCGATTTATGTCGCTTTGAATAACTATTTAAATTGAATTAGAAGAACCAAAAAAAGACTGAACTTTTGTGATGATTATACATCCCTTGAGTTTGCAGAGACAATAATAGTTTATAATGGAGACCACACAAACCACAAGTTCGAATTCATTTTTAGAAGTCAACTTAAAAATCATAATTAAAAAGATTTTTAAGCGCAAATGGTTTTTTGCAATTAGCGTATTCCTATGTTGTACTATAGCATACCTATATCTCAAAACCCTAACTTCAACCTATGAAGTAAGTGCTACTTTGCTAATAGATCAACAAGGAAAAAACAGTCTCCTTGGAGACAGTAAATACATTGATGGAAATGTCGCTTTAATAGATCAGGAAAAAAACCTCTTTAATGAAAAAGGAATATTAAAATCTTATTCCTTAATAAAGCAGACCGTTGAAGATTTGGATTTTGGGATAAGCTATTTTTCCGGGACCTGGTATAGAAAATCAGAAAGCTTTGGATACTTTCCATTTGAAGTAGAGTTGATCGACTCTACTTCACAGATGTATGGTGTTTTATTTCAAGTGGAAATGATATCAGATAACAAGTTCAAATTTATTGCGGAAACTAAAAAGTTTGACGTATCCAATCCAGCCAACAACACGATACGTGAAGTGGAGAAAAATTTTGAGTTTTCAGATACCTATTCGTTTGGAGAAGAGATAAGACATAATTATTTCAACTTTATTTTAAAGAAACCAGATTACCCTGTAAAGCTCAGCGATTTTGAAGAGCAGGGTTTGTATTTTAAACTCAATTCGGTTGAAGGTTTAACCAAATCATTTATGGGAAGGCTTTCCGTTGATCAAACGGATATATTGGGAAGCATAATAAGGTTAAAAACTACCGGAAAAGTAGTTGCTAAAGAAAAGCTTTTTCTTTCCAAATTGATGGAAAACTATATTGAAAGCAAAGCGATTGAAAGAGAGAAAATAGCATCTAAAAAAGAAGACTTTCTACTTGAACAACTAGAAGGCATTTCTGATTCTTTAGCTAAAGCAGAAAGAAAACTTGAGTTTTTTAAAAAAGGAGCTAATGCTGTAAAATTACAACAATCTGCAACCTACGCTTTAGAACAATTGCAAAACTTAGAATCTAATAAAGGCCAAATCGAATTGAATATCAAATATTACAATTCAGTGCTTCAATATATTAGTGATAGCAGCGGAATAGAAAAGATTATTGCTCCATCCGTAGTGGGGATTGATGATCCTTTGCTCAATGAAAACCTACTTGAGCTCAAGCGGTTAAATTCAGAAAAAATTCGGCTTAAATTCTTTAAAGGAAGAATGAGTTATGATTTGGAGGTATTAGAGCAGCAAATTGCAAATACTACGATGGCTTTAAAGGAAAATTTAAAGAATTTGATCCAGGCTTCACAATTTGCTCTTAGTGATAAAACAAATCAGATAACTTCATTGGAAGGAACCATAAATCAATTGCCTACGAATGAAAAACTTTTACTCAATTACGAAAGGAAAAGTGCTCGGTTCGAAAACTTCTACAATTATTTGAGTCAGGAGCTTGCCAAAACCGGTATCGCAAAAGCGGAAACAATTTTGGATACTAAAGTTTTAGATGAACCGAGGTTGAAAGGCAAAGGACCAATAGCTCCTCAGAAAAAGTTGATAATGGCTTTAGGTTTTATGGTTGGTTCCATTATTCCGTTTTTATGGATTGTATTTTTTGATCCGTATGATGGAGAAATTAATGATGCTGAACAAATAGAAGCATTCACCAAAATTCCTGTTGCTGCCAGCATTGCTCATTTTAATTCTAAACCTAAAAAATTCGAATCTGCTTCTGCCAATTGGCAAGTCGAAGAATCTTTTAGAGATCTTTGTGCAAACTTACAAATAAGTTTACCTGATCCGGCAAATAATATTATCGGAGTTACCTCTACCGTACCAGGAGAGGGAAAGACCTTTTGTGCAATTAATCTTGGTGTTAACCTTGCTGCACAAGGCAAAAATACTTTATTAATTGAGTCAGATATTCGTAATCCTAATATCCTCAGAGATATGATGGATAAAAAAGACGGCAAACTAAAGCTAAGGGATATAAAGAAGAATTCCCTTCCAAATCCAAATGGCATAAGAAAATCAAAGGTAAATAAAGAACAAACCGACAATGAAAAAAATAATAACGGGCCTTCCTTTGAATTCGAAATGAATTCCAGTAAAAAGAAAGGATTATTACATTATTTGAAGGGTAATATTAATTTAGAGTCTGTTGATGACATTATCCATCCTTATGAAGGAAGGCCAAATTTATTCTATATTCCAGCCCAACAAGTAGGAGATGAAAATCCTCACCTTTTGTTATCTGATGATAGAATGGGGCAATTGATAAATGACCTGAAAAACAAGTTTGATTACATTGTCATTGACTCTCCTCCAGTAGGATTGGTATCAGATTATCTTTTAATATCCAGATTTATAAAAATTAATCTATTTGTGGTTCGACGAAATGTGTCTAAGTTTTCTTATTTAAAAAATATTGAAAAAGTCATGAAAAAAGGAAGAATGAAAAATGTTTTCCTGATTTTCAATGATGTGCTTGGAAGTTCCTTTAAATATGGATATGCGTCTAAATATCAATATGGAAAAATTGTTAAAAAAGATGGCCAATCAAAAAAATAATCCTTCCCTTTCTAACCTGAATTCAAAAAAAAATGATTGAAGTAAGAATGGTTCTATAATTGTTTTATAAACCTATAGATATTGTAATTTACCTGAAGCTGAATGTACTTGCTTTTTTAAAACAATTTTATAATCACATATTTTATTTTCAATAGAAACCGAGCCCTGAGCAATAAAAATGAAAAAAGTCCTGATTGATATTTACCATCTCCCGCAATTCAATTTTTTCAAAAACGCGATTCTAACTTTTGACCCTGAAGAAGTTGATGTTTACTGCGTAAATAGAGGAAAACTGTTGAACGTTATTCAACACGAACTACCCAACTATAACATCACTTGTATCGGTGATTATAAACACAACAAAGGAATGTATTCTATGATTTTTAAAATCATCATTCCTCGTATATTAAGACTGTACAAGGAAATTAACTCCAGCAAATACAAATTTATATTAACCGCAAATTACCAGGCAAATTTTATTGGAAAATTAAAAGGTATCCCTAATGTCGCTTTTAATGATGATCCCCGAAAATTTGTCTTTCCATTTCTGAAGTTTTCTGCTGATGAAGTTTATTTGCCACCATTTGGTTCGCATTATAAAGGCGTAAAATTTTTCAATGCCTTGAAAGAATGGTCGTATTTATCTCCAAAATATTTTACACCAGATGTTTCTGCCTTGAAAGCTTACAACTTGACTCCAAAAAAATATATTTTCATTCGGGAAGTATCAACAAAAACCTCAAACTACCTGGACCAGGACAAAGATATTATACTATCAATTGCGGATAAATTTCCAAATGATTGGCAAGTTGTCCTTTCACTGGAAAATAAAGAAAGCACAACTCTTTATCCAAAAAATTGGATTATTCTTAAAGAACCTGTAACAAATATTCACTCTTTGATGTATTATAGTACTGTGGTTGTTTCTTCAGGAGATAGCATGGCAAGAGAGGGAGCAATGTTGGGCGTTCCATCGATTTACGCAGGAATTCGTGACATGCCAGCAAATGAGATTTTGATCAAAAAAGACATGTTGCTAAAAATAAATCAAGAGGAAATTGTCTCAGTAATTTCTGAAATCATCGCAGGAGAAAGAGTTTTTGAAGAACAGGACGAGTTTAGAAAAAAACTATTCAATGAATGGGACGATATAACAAAGCTAATATTAAATAAATCAGAACAACCTTTAAATTAATAACAAATGGACATATCGATTTTCGGAATGGGTTATGTTGGATGTGTTAGCTTAGCTTGCTTGGCACAAAATGGTCACACCGTAATTGGAGTTGATGTAATTCCTTCCAAAATTAACCTCATCAACCAAGGAAAACCTACAATTATTGAAAAAGATATTGATGAGCTGATTGCTGAAAACTGGAAAAACAAAAAGATTTCAGCGACTCAGGATTTCAAAGCAGCTGTTTTGAAATCAAACATTTCAATAATTTGCGTAGGAACACCTTCCAACGCTCAAGGTCATTTAAATTTGAATGCCATCTATGAGACTGCAAAACAAATTGGCTTGGCGCTTAAAGAAAAAAATAGTTTTCACGTAGTCGTGATTAGAAGTACTGTTCTTCCGGGTACCAATAAAAAAGTTGGAGAAATCGTAGAGCAGCATTCAGGAAAAAAACGAAATACAGCTTTCGCGGTAGTTTCAAATCCTGAGTTTCTGCGAGAAGGTTCTGCTGTCAAAGATTATTATAATCCACCGGTCACTGTCATTGGAACAGACAACCCTGAAGCTTCTAAAATATTAGCTAAAATGTACAATGGCATTGATGCTCCTATTGAAGAAACTAATATTGAAATAGCTGAATTGATCAAATACGTCAACAATTCGTTTCACGCTTTAAAGGTTTCTTTTGCCAATGAAGTTGGAAATATTTGTAAAAACTTAGGGATCGATTCTCATAAGTTGATGAAGCTGTTTTGTATGGACGATCAATTGAATTTATCGCCTTACTATCTAAAGCCGGGATTCGCTTTTGGTGGGTCTTGCCTTCCTAAGGATTTGACTGCATTTAAGACTATGGCTCATGATTTTTACCTGGATAGCCCTGTTTTAAATTCAATTATGGATTCCAACGAACATCAAAAAAAGAAGGTTTTAAAAATGGTCCTTGGGAAAGGAGCTAAAAAAATCGGAATTCTTGGATTGAGTTTCAAAAAAGGAACCGATGATTTGCGTTACAGCCCGATTGTGGATCTCGCGGAAAATTTATTAGGAAAAGGATATTCTCTTTCGATTTATGACAAAAATGTCAATATGTCAAAATTGACAGGAACCAATAAAATGTACATTGATCAGCATATTCCACATTTATCAGAGCTGATATCTGATGATTTAGAAGATGTTGTAAACAAGTCGGATGTAATTATAATTTCACATAATGAACCTGAATTTCAATGCATTAACACCAGGTATCCTGATAAGCACTTCATCGATCTTGTTAAAATAAAAGAAGGGGTAAGTGCCGGAAATTATGAAGGTATTTGCTGGTAAATCTGGATAAATGGCTAGAAAAGTTTTAATTCATACGCGTAATCTTGCTATTCCCGGAGGGAAACAAAGTTATTTAATCGCTCTTCAAGATTATTTCAAAAATGATGTTTCCTATTTTTTTTACGGGACTCAAACGCCTGTTAAAGAATCAAAACTGTCTTTTATTAAACGATTTTTTGGTGATTACATCAAATTTTATAGACTCATCAAAAAAGAGAAATTTGATGTCGTCCATATCAACACGTCTTTTAACCTAAAGTCCTACTTTCGCGATAGCATATTTACCCTAATCAGTGCGATGTTAAAGGTTAAAACAGTAGTATACTGGCATGGCTGGCGATGGGATTTTGAGAAAAAATACGCCAGCAAAATACTACCCTACTTTCATTTTACTTTCGGTAAGGCTGATGCAATGATCTGTTTGGCAAATGAATTTTCTGATCGATTGAAAGAATATGGTTATAAAAAACCAGTTTATTTAGAAACTACTGTTGTTGAAGACAATATTATCAATCATAAAAATGGCAATGCTTCCGCCGAAGCTTTAGCTGCAAAAAATGGTCATAAAGTCATTTTATTTCTTTCCCGAGTTGAAAAAGGGAAAGGAATTTATGAAACGATTGATAGTTTTCAAAACCTTCAAGCCAAGTTTCCGCATGTGATCCTTAATATTGCTGGGACCGGCAGCGAATTAGATAGCGTGAAAGAATATGTCACCGAAAAAGAAGTTCAGGGTATTCGCTTTCTTGGGTGGATTGACGGTGACCAAAAAGTGCGTGCTTTGTATGACTCTGATATTTTTGTGCTCGCGTCTTACAGCGAAGGGATGCCAATTTGTGTTTTGGAAGCGATGGCGAGTGGAAAATCAGTTGTAACTACAGATGTAGGCGGAATCAAAGATTTTTTCGAAGATGGCCAGATGGGATTGAAAGTTAAGATCAAAGATCCGATTGATCTGGAACAGAAATTTGAAAAGTTGCTGTCCAATCCGGAATTAATGGAACGCATCGGGAAGTTTAATACAGTTTATGCTAAAAAACGGTTTTCTGCAATCGAAGTCTGCAAAAGGTTGGAAGCAATTTATGAAGCCGCAATAACCGGGTCAACTTATAATCACAATGCCAATTAGCTTTCAGATTTAAAACCTTTCTTTCTCAAACATCCTAATTCGTTATGAAACAACAGCAGCACCAGATTCGATTTGGAATAATGTGCAATGGTTTTCAGTTTCCTGCCTGGCAAGCTGACACCATCAAAAAACTGTTGGCTGAAAGTGATGTTAAGTTGGAATTGCTGATCATTGATTCACGAAAACACAAAAAAGACTCCCCTACTCTAGTTTCCGAAAACTCAATAAAAAAGCATAGTTCGTTTTGGCGTTTATACAATCAATTTTACGTTAAAAAAAAATCTAAAGCGCTTAAAACACAAGACCTTTCTTCAACATTAAATGGGATAGATAAAATTATCTGTCAAGTAATTGAAAAAGAAAATGATGGTGAATATATTTTAGAAAGTGATATTAAAACGATAAAAAACCACCAACTTGACTTTATTCTAAAAATTGGTTTCGGAAATGTAAAAGAAGAAATACGCTATGCGGCCAAACATGGTATTTGGTCTTTTCATCATGGAGATCCTGAAAAATATAATGGAAATACTTCCTGCTTTTGGGAAATTTTTAATGAAGACCTGGTAACCGGTGCTGCACTAAAAAGATTGGCAAATGATGATGGCCAGGAAATAATTTTAAAAAAAGGGTTTCTGAAAACCGAACTGTCTTTTCCAAAAAATATAGATCGAATTCATTTCGAAAGTGCAAGATGGCCTTTGCAACTTTGTGTTGACATTCGAAATAATCAGAATGATAATTTAAACACTTTTTCAAAAAAAACAGATACAAAAAATTGCGCTCCACCAACCAATTTTGAATTAATGAAATTTTTTTTCGTTCAATTCAAATTACTTTTGAAAAAAGCATACAAAACGCTGTTTATCACGGATTATTGGAACATTGGAGTAGCCCTTGCTCCCATCCAGGCTTTTCTTGATCCACAAAATCTCCCTGAAGTCAAGTGGTTTCCAAATCTGCCTAAAAAAAGGTTTATTGCCGATCCTTTTGGCATTTATTACAAGGATGAACTGCATATCATTTACGAAGATTTTTTGTTTCAGGACGGATTTGGAACAACAGCTGCGTTTCAATATGAAAATAATGAATTTAAAGACAATGGAATTGTGATTAAAGAACCTTTTCACATGTCCTATCCGTTTGTCTTCGAAAAAGAAGGAAGTATTTATTGCATTCCTGAAACTTATCAGTCCAACCAGGTTCGTTTGTATAAAGCCCTAGATTTTCCAAAAAAATGGAAACTAGATCGGGTTTTGATAGATAACTTTGCAGGAATCGACAATACATTGCTTGAGCATGATGGCTATTGGTGGTTATTTTCGACAGACAAACAAGACGGGGCTCATTATAATCTAAAAATTTACTATTCAAAAGAGATATTTGACGGATGGCAACCCCATCCAAAAAACCCTGTAAAAACTGACATTCGTTCGGTAAGACCTGCTGGAACTATTTTTCGGAAAGATGGAGCAATATATCGCCCTTCAATGGATTATTCGGAGAAAGTGGAAGGAAGAATCGTTATCAACAAAATTTTGAAATTAACCAAAACTGATTTTAAAGAAGAAGAAACTTGTACTATAAATCCTTACCAAAACACTTATTTTTCTGATAAAATTCACACTTTGAGCGAAACTGGCCAGTATACAATAATTGATGGAGCTAAGGAGCTTTTTGTCTTGAGTAATGTCCATGCATTGAAGTACAAATTGGTTTCTTTGCTTGGAAAATTAAAGAAAAAGTAATTCAGCTCAAATTAACCCGAAAAAAATTCTTGTCATGGATATATTTATGAAAAAAACATACGTTTATTGTTCTATGATTAGACTTGCAATTATGATATTCCTGCTGGTGCCTTTTATTGGTTGTTCTCAGAAAACCAGTTCTATTCCGCCCAAATCCGGTTTGATTTTTCAATCTGGATTTGAGTCAGACACAAAAGTTGCGGAACAAGACGAAGGTGCAGCTAAAATAGTAGGTACAGACCATTCTTTAAAAAAATTAAACAGCTGGGATAATGACCTCGGGAACCATTTGAATATTGGCTATTTCAACATTCAATACCAGGGTGGAGACAGAACACAACGACTTGCCGAGATAGTACCTGACCCCTTAAATCCTTCAAATAAAGTGTTACAATTTTGGATCAAAGAACCCAATGTTAACCCGAAAAAAGGAAGAGTTCAAGCGAATGTTTATAATAATCAAGGGATAAAAAAACTCGATTATTCAATTAGATTGTTTTTGCCAAGTGATATGAATACCGTGAAAAGTGCACCTTTTAATGTGAAATGGTTAACACTAATGGAGTTTTGGAACAATGCTAATTGGAAAGGAGAAGATTACCAGTTTCGAATTTCTGTCAATTTAAAAAAGATTGGAGAAGGAACTGATTCTTTGAGAATTGGAGTAAAAAGTCAGGTAAAAAATATGGATACCGGAAAATGGCAGAAACCTATGGTTTGGGATTTTACCAATACAACTTTTACTGTTCCGGTTGAAAAATGGATGACCATTGACGTACATTTTGAAGAAGGAGACGCAGAACATGGTCGATTTATTCTTTCCATTACTCCGGAAGGCGATGCAAAAACAGTCGTTCACGATATAAAAAATTATACCCATCATCCGGAAGACCCTGCGCCCGATGGCCTGAGTCATTTTAATCCGTTCAAACTGTATACTTCTGATGATCTGATTGAGTATGTAACTAATTCAGGAAAGCTGCTGAATTTATATTGGGATGATTTTAAATTGTCTATTAACGATTCGGAAAATGTTAAATAATCATTGATTTCTATGAAATCTAATTCTTTCCATTCATCATTCTTTTGTACAATTGGTAATAAATTTCAGTCATTTTATCGAGGTTAAAATGATCATAAATTCGTTGTTTTCCTGATTCACCCATTTGTTTCGCTTTTTCGGGATTATCCAAAAGATAAAGCATTTTCTCAACGAAAACATCCGGAGATTTTGGTGGTACCAAAAAACCGGTTTTTTTATCAACAACGATTTCATTTGTTCCGCCACCTTCAGTTGCTACCACTGGTTTTCCAAGAACCATATATTCCATTATTGAGTTAGAAATACCTTCTCCATGAATATCAATATTCGTTGATAAAACGCCAATATCAAAGATATTGATGATGGATTCAACATCGAATTGTGGTCCGGTAAAAATGATTTTTTCTTTAAATTTTTCTGGAACCAATTCTTTAACCGTTTCTAGATTTGGTCCGCCACCAATTCCTAAAAAGGTGACATCATCGCGACTTTGAACAATTTTCAGCGCCGCTTCAACATATGAATGATAATCTTTTCGATTAGTGAAAGCAGCTATTTTACCAACTACAAATTTCGTTTTAATTTGGAACTGTTCTCTTATTTTTTCAGGATCTTTCAATTTGGTAATTCGATTAAAATCAAATCCGTTGTGAATGCACATGCTTTTTGATTTTGGCGCATAATATGCCTTCAAACCGGCTTCTGAATTTCCAATGATTATATCTGAATATGGAAAAGTCAATTTGGCTCTGAACAATTCTTTGTCCCAAATTTTAAGGTTGTGAGGTGCATTTGCAATGTTCCCGTTGACCAATTTAATATTCATTAATTTAACTGAAGGATACGCAAATATAGCAGTCATACTTGACCAGGTGTGAATAACGTCAGGCTTGAACCTTTTACACACTTTTAAAAGTCTGGAAAATACTCTAGGGTCTTTTTTTGGTTTCCTTTCAATGATGTGAAGCGGAATTCCAATATCGTGAATTTCAGGATAATCGATTACATTTGAAAAAAGAACTAGCTCGGTTTTCACGTCAGGCCTTTCCAACAAACCTTTGATTAATTCAATCATTCTGCGTTCTCTGCCTCCTTTTATCAAACTATCACTGAGTAGCAGTATTTTCATATTTAACTTCCAATTTGGTATTTATTATTAAAATTTTCTTTCTGAAAAGATAGACGATAATTTATAACGATAATTTTTTAGAAGGCAATCCAAGCCAAATGAATGGAAGCATAAAAAGTATCAATGCAAAGTTGAACTCTTCAACTTCCGCCAATCCCCTCAGCATTGCCGTTGTTCCATCAGAAAACGGTTTAAACCCCTTGAATAGTAAAATATTAAGAATGAATAAGATTCCCAGTTCAATCATCGGGACCGGTAAATAAAATCGTTTTGTGAGGGATTCAAAGGCCTTGCTAACCCTTACTCCCAATGGTATAATAAACAGGTACATCAAAAAGACATAAACGAAAATCTTTTTAGCTGTGAACATCGCTTGAATGCCAGTTTTTCGTCCACTTTCTTCTGTTCTTAAATGAAATACATCCAAGTTATGAAAATTAAATTCGTCCTGAATATTTCTTTGTTCAATGCTTTCTGGAGTTTCAAAACCGAATATTCTTTGTCCCCAACTTATTTCTTCTCCCAATAAAACGAAAAACAGTAACCCTAATAAAAGGAAAAAGATTCGCTTGGAAAATGTACTAAAAAAAGTGCTGTCCTCGGGACGGTAAAACTTATCTTTTCTAAAAAATAATACAAAAAACAAGATAGAAGTCATGAGAAATAATAGAGCTCCGGCATTCTCAAATGGTCCGTCTTCTTTTACTAACGAGAGAAACGTTTCCTTAGGTAAAAATACTGTGGTAAAGCCAAGGATCATTATAATGATTATCCCAAAATAGAGTGAATAATTCTTTTTCTTTTTATCACTCATAATCGTTTTTTTTGTTGCGTAACCAATCATTACAGATAGTATTTAATAAATAAAATGCTAAATTATTAATATTTAAAATTGGAAATATGGATGTAAAACGGCAAAAAATAAGGAATTCATTTTGTGATTTTAAAAAACAAATTCACAAAATAAAAAATATAAACCTACGCCTATTGAGGTAAAATACCATGCCAGAATTATGAAATTCTATAGCATTGATTTGCGTCAGGATGCTGACGGTCTGTTGGGTAATTTAAGCCAAATCAAAGGAAGAAATAACTATATAAAGGCAAAATCAAATTCTTCAAATCTCCCATCACTCTATCGGTTTTGATATATCCAAAATGCAGTTAAAAGCATTGCAAATAATAAAATTTAAAACAATATGATAACCGAGTTCAATTTTGAGAATTGGCAGATAAAACAAATTTGCAAAGCGTTTGAATAATTCACTTTTTTGAAAAGAAAGGGAACTATTAATAAATACAAAAGTATAAATAAAACATGTTAATGCTGAAGAAATTTTTACTTAAGATATGTTTTATTTAAAAATTGTAAATTTTGCTGTTTGAATTGTTCCTTCAAAAGAAAGTTGAATAAAATACATTCCATTTTCTAAAACCAAATTATCAATTAATAGATTATTTCTCCCAATTACAGCTTGCTGTGTATCGGTGTATATTAATCTACCATTTAAATCCATAATCTTAACAGCTACTTTTTGCTTTCTTGAACAATTAAACGAAATATTTAAATATTCTGTAGCAGGAACCGGATAAACCAGAATTGGTGAAATCTCAGGTTTAGGAGCATCGTCGATTCCGACAATTGAATTTTTATATTTTATATTGAGCTGAGGAGCATTTTCAGCATCTCCATCGTAGGATACTGCTATTCTTCTACCAATTCCTTCAACAATAATTACAATAGAGCTGTTGGAATTAAAACCAGTTCTGTCCACAATTTCTTGTACTACGGAAGTAATGTCAACTGTTCGTTGTGCAATTCCATTTTCTCCAATTGTTTCCCAATCCTCTGGAGACCATATTAATGAAGCATTGGTTTTCGGGCGAGAACTTATGTTGTTATTTCCATTGGTAAATGTTTCAGCATCATCACTTGCTTCTCCATAAATATTTAGTGAACAAGGATTCAGGTTGTTTGCTTCATCAGCGGTAAATTGAATAAAAGCCGAATCAATAACGGCTCCTTGGTTGATCTCTAGATTAGAAAATCTCATTCCAACAAATTGACTTACATTTCCATCAACAACCAACTCAAGGTCACTGCTACTTACATTTACTAAGCCCATTTCAGATTCTTCTGCATCATCACTACTACTTATGATATTTACAGCGATATAAGACGAGCCAATACAATCGCAATTTGAATCCACGGCATCACCAATCGTATTCTCATTGCCGTCGTCACATGGATCACCGATATTCGCAGAAATAGACACGCAATCATAAATTATTCCAATACAGGTACAATTAGAATCTATCGTATCGTTATAAGTTTCAGGATCGCCGTCATCACAAACATCTCCGATATTTGCTGGAATTGACGGGCAATCATACATTCCAACACATTCACAATCAGAATTAATTATGTCATTTGAAGTTTCAGAATTGCCATCATCACAAGCATCTCCAATGTTTGCAGAAATGGATGGACAATCAAAGTCACCAAGACATTCGCAATTTGCAGTAATTACATCATTCGGTGTATTCGGATTTCCATCGTCACATGAATCTCCGATATTTGCAAGGATCAAGGGACAATCATAAAGCGTTCCTATACATTCACAATTAGAATCGATCACATCATCGTATGTTTCGGGAATTCCATCATCGCAGGCATCACCGATATTTGCTGAAATTGATGGACAATCGAATTCGCCAACACATTCACAATTCGTATTAATTAAATCATTTGATGTGTCGGGATTGCCATCATCGCAAGGATCACCAATGTTTGCTGAAATTGACGGACAATCGAATTCGCCCACACATTCACAATTTGCAGTAATTACATCATTCGGTGTATTTGGATTTCCATCGTCACATGAATCACCAATATTTGCGAAGATTATTGGGCAATCATAAGGTAAACCTATACAATTACAGTTCGCATCAATTATATCTCCATAGGTTTCTGGGATTCCATCATCGCAGGAGTCACCTATGTTTGCTGAAATTGATGGACAATCGTACATGCCCACACATTCGCAATTCGTGTTAACAGTATCATTTGAAGTTTGTGGGTCACCATCGTCACATGACATCCCAGGTTCTGGTCCACCAGGGCATTGGTCCAAAGCATTACACACCCCATCATTATCGTCATCTGGCCCAATGGAAATATATTCAATACAAAGTTCAGAAGCTAATAATTGATCTCCATCATAGGATTCAGCAGATCGCTTACCTACCCCATCTATAAGGATAACTATTGAGCTGTTTGGTGAAAACCCGGGTCTGTTTACAACTTCTTGAATCAATGGCCCAATATCTACCGTTCTTTGATTTGGTCCAACGTTACCAATGTTTTCCCAATCTTCCGGAGACCAAACTACCGTTGCAACTGTTTTCGGTCTGCTGGTTAGATTCCAATCATCGTTATTAAATGTACTCGCATTATCACTCGCTTCAGCATAAATATTCAAAGAACATGGATTGATATTATCCGTTCCCTCGACAGCAAATTGAATATATGCACTGTTTATCTCTGAGCACTGAGGAATATTGAGGTTTTTAAACCGAATACCAATTGTCTGATCTGAATCATCATTGACCAATTCTAAATCACCGCTTGTCAAACTTACAGAGCCATCTGTTTTTTCTTCAGCATCATCATTACTACTGTTTACTCGGAAACAAGCTTCTAAAACACCAACATTAATTTCTACAATAGATGAACGAAAATATCCATCGTTGTCCGTGGCCACTGCTTTTATTTTATAATTCCCATTGACTGGTATTGTCCAATCAATTGAATAGGGTTCTCCAACATCTGTACCTATTGATATATTATCTATAAAAAACTCAACCTGGGTTATTATTCCATTACTATCTGAGGCATCCGCTGTGATCGTTATCGTTTCTGGTACTGGAAAATATTCCTGGTCAGATGGATAGGTAATATTGACAAATGGAGGGTCTTCCATTTTTAAAATAGTAAAGTAGTCTTGAATGATACCTTCAAAGTCAATAAATTTTACATCCATTTGAAGGCCATTTACCTCAATTGCTACTGAACCTAATTTCTCGACATTTTGACTCATTGCCGGGTAGTTATAATCATCGTTGTACAATTTACCAGATGATCCTGCCACCACATAAACAGTTCCTATTCCTGAATTTCCTCTTTCTTTAAAATACGGCGAATCGCCATCAATCCGTCCATCTCCCAAGTCAATTCCCATAGAGTTCGAATCCCATGTTGATGAAACATCGTAATGCCCTCTAATAAGATAGGAGCGCTGATAAGCATGCGTGTGTCCGGACAGCACCAAATCAACTTCACCGGCTTCTAATACAGGAACGATATTCTCCCGCATTTCAGTTGAACTTGTTTTGATATCTGATTCATTGCCTCCTTCTCCAGTATAGGGTGGATGATGAAAAAACGCAACTATCCATTCTTGAGTAGTCGAATTGAGATCGTTTTCTAACCATTGGACCATGTCACCTTCAGGATCAGCATCAATATCATCAGAGTTTATAGAAATGAAGTGTGTATTTCCATAATCAAAGGAATAATATGCCTCCGTCTCTGAAGGCAATCCTCCTGCTTCCCCGTTCTTAGGGAAAGTAAAAATCTCGTAATATGGACCAGTCTGTGTGGTGCTAATGGATGAGTTACCATCGTGATTTCCAAAAGTCGACCACATAACACTATTAATTAATTTCTCTTCATACATATCTTCAAAAACAGCTAACTGATATTCAGATTGTGTTCCATCAGTATATGCATTGTCTCCCAACATCAAAATCGCATCAGTATGTTCCTCGCCAATAAAATTATAATAAGCATCTCTCACGTCTCTTTGATCTGTGTTGGCTGTACCGGCATCTCCTAATACCCAGGCCCTAATCGTTTGAATACCTGAAGTATCCGGAGTTGTTTTAAAATAATGGCTATCGTCGCCTCCAACCATTTGCCCATTGCTATTACCAACCGCATAGAAATAAGTGGTGTTCGTGTTTAAACCATCAATTAATATTTCATGATCCTCAACACTGACTCCTGATGAGAGTGTTAAATTCAGGTTGGAAGGGCTATCACCATACCATACTTTACTGTTGGTTGGAATATCCGTTCTCCATTTTATAAAAATACTTTCTGTTGTAACAGTTTGTAAATATGGACCGCGATCTATAGTTTGTCCTAATGCGTTGACAAAAATCAAGACTGACATTAAAATGGCCAAAAGAACTCCCTTCAACTTACAAATGAATAATTTTGAAGGGAATTTTCTGGACATTAAATTTAAACTACTTAACAAAGTAATATTCATTTCCTCAGATTCTTTTTGAAGCAAATGTTCCTAATAATTTGGGCTTCAATTAAAATTGGTTAATAAAATGTAATTTCAGTATATAGCTTTCACATATTTATATCATTTCACAATACTAAATTTTGCTGTATGAACTGCATTGTCGAAGTAAAGCTGTATGAAATATATTCCATTCTGCAAATTGAGATGCTCAATTAGAATATTGTTTTTTCCGGTTATTACTGATCGTAAATCTGTAAACAATAACCTCCCATTTATATCCAGGATTTGAACCGGAACATCAGTTGCAGCATTGCATGAAAACGAAATATTTAAGTTATTAGTAGTAGGAACCGGGTAGACTAAAAGCTTTTCTTTTTCAATACGAGGTGGATTTACAGTTGCAAGGGGTAAATCATAACGAACGTATAATTCAGGTGCTTTTTCAGGATTTCCATCATAAGCAGTAGCCGTTCTGGTACCGGTTCCTTCTATAATAAATGCAATCGAACTATTTGTCGTAAATTCAGGTCTGTTTACAATTTCTTTAATAATTGCTTTTAAATTCCCTGTTTGCTGAAGACTATCAGCTTCATCATCCATCTCCCACTCTGCTGGTGACCAGTTAACCACTGCATTTGTTTTTAACCGTGAAGAAATATCACTGTTTACTTCTGCAAATGTTAAGGCATCATTGCTCCGTTCTCCATAAATCTTTAAATCACAAGCATTTGCATCAACCACTTCATCCGTTGTAAATTGAATAAAGGCAGTGTCAATTCTGGCTCCCTGAGGAATATTAAGGTTTGTAAACCTCAAACCAACTTTTTGAAAATTGCCATCAAAAACTAATTCAAGGTCGGAGCTGGTTATATTCACTTGCCCGGTTTCTTTTTCTTCCGCATCATCACTACTACTAGCTATTTTGGAATATACGGTTGGAGAACCTTCACAAATACAATTTGAATTGATCTCATCATCTAAAGTAGATGGATCGCCATCATCACAAGGATCTCCATAACCGGCCATAATATCCGGACATTCCCAGGTGCCTACACAATCGCAATTTGAATCAATCAAATCATCATAAGTTCCGTCAATTCCATCATCGCAGGCATCTCCAAAATCAGCAAATAATTCAGGACAATCGAATCCTCCTACGCAATTGCAATTGGAGTCTATGAAATCATTCGGAGTATTTGGATCTCCATCATCACAGGAATCGCCAATATTGGCCAGCAACAATGGACAGTCAAAGGGAATTCCAATGCAAACACAAGTTGAATCTATTGCATCATCATAAGTTTCAATGACACCATCATCACAGGCGGTTCCAGGTTCCGGGCCACCCTCACAATAATCATTTGCGTTGCAAACACCATCGTTGTCGTCATCAATAAAAACATCAAAGTATTCGATATAAAGCTTTGGAGCGACTAAATCTCCTTCATCGTATGAAAATGCTCTGCGCATTCCCGTACCCTCAATAATAAAAGCTATTCCACTTGTATCAGTGAAACCTACCCGATTGATTATTTCCTGAACAATTGGTGTAAGATCGGCAGTTTGCTGTAGCAATGTAGCATCATTACTTTGCCAATCATCGGGTGACCATGCAACAAAAGCACTTGTTTTTAACCTACTCGAAATATTAAAATCCTCATTTATAAAAGTTGTTGCGGTATCACTATCTTCTCCATAAATAACCAGATTACAAGGAGTGATATTAGCTGAATTTTTTGCAGTAAACTGGATGTATGCTTTATCAATAACTGCACATTGAGGTATCCCAAGGTTTGTAAACCTAATACCTACGATCTGTGCTGAATCTACATCAACCCCCAATTCTAAATCACTACTTTCAACATCAACTTTGCCTGAAGGTAATTCTTCAGCATCATCGCTACTCGCAGCTACTCCTATATTTATAAATGGAACCCCAACGCAATTACAAGTCGAGTCGATGGCGTCGTACAATGTGTTTGGATCATTATCATCACAAAGTTCTCCAAAGCCAACCATGAGGTCAGGACATTCCCAGGTTCCCATACAAACACAATTGGTATCAATTGTATCATTATAAGTACCGGAAAAGCCATCATCACAAGGATCTCCATAGTTAAGTTGCAGCGAAGGACAATCAAAACCGCCAACACAAATACAATTTGAATTGATGTAATCATTCTGAGTTTCAGGATCTCCGTCTTCACAAGGTGTGCCGGGTTCTGGCCCTCCGGGGCATAAATCATTTACATCGCAAACACCATCGTTATCACTATCAGGAATTTCTGATTCATATTCAACACAAAGCATTGGAGGAGGATCAGGAAAATCATCATATGAAAAAGCTCTTCGCGTGCCAGAACCTTGAATTATGAATGCTATTGAATTTCCCGATACAAATCCTTCTCTATTAACAATCTCTTGTATAATCGGAGAAAGATCAATCGTTTTTTGAATAACACTCGTTTCATTTGCATTTTCCCATGGTGCCGGAGACCAAGATACTGAAGCTGTTGTTTTCGTTCGACTGGATATATTATAGTCATCATTTGAAAAAGTCAACGCATTGTCCGTGTTTTCACCAAAAAAAGTTAAAAGGCATTGATCAATCGTAGAACCTTTTGAAGTAAATTGAATAGTTGCACTGGAAATAACAGCACATTGAGGAATTGCAATATCACTAAACCTTAATCCTACCATTTGGTTTACGCCATCATTGATCATTTCAAGATCACTGGATAAAGATATATCACCTGTAGCTACTTCTTCTTCAGCGTCATCAGTGCTTGTTACTATATTTCTACAAATAAAAGGCAGCCCAACGCAATTACAATCAAGATCGACCATATCACTGGAAGTGTTTGGATTTCCATCATCACAAGGATCACCGTAGCCCAACATTAAATTAGGGCATTCCCAGGTTCCCATGCATTCACAATTAGAAAGAACGATATCATTATAAGTTCCTGAAATTCCATCATTGCAAGGATCACCAATGTTTAGTTGTAAAGAAGGACAATCGTAACTACCCAAACATTCACAATTTGCATTAACGATATCATTGGAAGTATTTGGGTTATTATCATCACAAGGATCACCAATGTTTAGTTGTAAAGAAGGGCAATCGTAGCTGCCCAGACAAACACAATTGGAAGTAACGGTATCGTTGGAAGTATTTGGATTATTATCGTTACAAGCATCACCGATATTGAGCTGAAGCGACGGACAATCATACGGAGTTCCTACACAAATACAATTCGAATTATAAACATCATTATAAGTTGCAGGATTGTTATCATTACAAGCCGTTCCAGGTTCTGGGCCTCCAGAACATTGGTCATTTGCATCACATACACCGTCATTGTCGTTGTCAGGAATATTAGGGTTATAATCTATAAAAATTATAGGAGCTAGTAAATTACTTTCATCGTAAGAATAGGCCCTTCTTAAACCAGAGCCTTCGATTATTATTGTAATGGAGCTGTTAGAAGTATATCCTACCCGTTCCACGATTTCCTGAATTATTTGGGAAATGTCTACAGTCTGTTGAGTTTCATCAAAGAACCAATCGCCTGGATTCCATGCCACAGAAGCATTTGTTTTAGACCTGTTGGAGATGTCAAATACATTACTGGAAAAGGTAACTGCATTATCACTGGCTTCACCATAGATAGTTAAATTACAAGGACCGTTAGTATCTCCTTTTGTATTGAATAGAATATAAGCACTATTAATTGGTGCGCATTGTGGGATATTAAGCCCTGTAAAACGCATTCCGACGACCTGATCTACTCCATCGTTTATTAATTCAAGATCACTACTACCCAAATCTACCGATCCTGTAATTGAATTTTCTTCAGCATCATCACTGCTGGTGCTAATTACTGAGTTTGTTTGTGTAAAAATATAATGATTTTTTACCTGGAAATTGTTCACTTTTTTCAAGCCTTGCCCAAAGCTCTCGAAACCAAATAGTAATAAAACTAATAGTATTACTAAGTCATAACGATATCCGTTTGATTTTTTTAAGTACAACATCTTTAGTCGTTTTAAGCTTTACGATCCGATCACAAACACTCTTTTAAGTTCCTTTTGAAACAATCGCTTAATAATGTTATTTTCACTGTCTAGAATGCAAATTGCCTACCAAAGTCTATCCTTCTTAGTGCTTCTGCAAAGTGTAACTAGTAAATTTTCATTATTGTGATTTTTGATGAATAAACTCTTTCATTAAAATATAGTTGGATAAAATAAATTCCATTTTGCAAGGCAATGTTTTCTAACAAAATGTCATTAATACCCTCATTTACATTTCTATTTTCAGCAAATACCTTTCTTCCATTTAAATCCAGTATTTGAATATTTATCTCATCATCCTGAAATGCTTTTAAAGATATCATCAACTTGTCTGTTGCAGGGTTAGGATAAATATTTACACGTTCATTCAAAGGTTTTCGAGTATTATCATGTCCATCGGTAGCATTCAATTGAATTCCATTTTCAAATGTTGCAGGATTATCATAAACCATAAAACCCTGAGGAGGATCAGAATATTCAACACATAATTCGGGTGCCTGACTCGAATTACCATTGAAAGATCTCGCTGTCCGTTTTCCAACTCCTTCGATGATGATCACAATGGCACTATTAGAAGTATATCCACTTCTGTCAACTATTTCTTGAATAACTGAAGCAATATTGATTGTTTTTTGGTCAGGGCCTGCATCATTTACATTTAGCCAATCAGCTGGTGACCATGTTTCAGATGACAATGTTTTTTCTCGATTTGAAATATTGCTATTTCCTCCAAATGTGGTTGCATCGTCACTTGCTTCTCCATAAATTTCCAAGTTACAAGGATTAACATTGTCTGTTTGATCAACTGTAAATTGAATTTCTGCATTACTAATATTCGCTCCTTTCGGAATATTGAGGTTAGTAAAACGAAGACCTATCATTTGATTTCCGCCTCCATCAATGACCAATTCCAAATCACTACTAGTTACACTCAAAGAACCATTTGGTTTTTCTTCTGCATCATCAGTGCTGGTATTAATAACTGTACATACGAAATCGTACACTATAGGAGTGCCTAAACATTCACAATTCGGGTCGATTGAATCATTGGTAGTATTAGGATCACCATCATCACATGGATCGCCGATATTAACTTGTAATGATGGACAATCAAACGGAGTACCAACACATAAACAAATGGAGTCAATTACATCATTATAGGTTTCTGAGTCACCATCATCACAAGAGTCTCCAATATCAGCTGGAACAGACGGACAATCATAAGGAATTCCAGCACATTCACAATTCGAATCTATTGTATCATTGTACGTTCCAGAATCACCATCATCACAAGCATCTCCAGGTTCATCACCGCCCGGACAGGTATCACAGAATCCATCATTATTACTGTCATTACATTTGTAGGTCACGATTAAGTTGGGAGCCTGGCTTGCATTACCATCATAAGAATCAGCCGTCCGCTTACCTTCCCCGTCAATAATAATTGCAATAGGACTACTGGAAGTAAAGCCAGCTCTATCTACAATTTCCTGGATAATAGAAGCTATATTGACAGTTTTTTGCGCTGGACCAGCATCTCCAACACCCTCCCAATCTGCTGGTGACCAGCTAGAAGTTGCCACAGTTTTTGGACGATTTGAAATATTTCCATTTGTATTTGAAAAAGTAGCAGCATTGTCACTTGCTTCACCAAAGATGTTTAAATTACTAGGATTGACATTATCCACCTGATCAGCTGCAAACTGAACAAAAGCACTCTCAATATCAGCCCCTTGAGGAATATTTATGTTAACAAACCGTAACCCAATAATTTGATTATCATTTCGATCAATGATCATTTCCAGGTCACTGCTTGTTACAGAAACTGCTCCTGAAGCATTTTCTTCAGCATCGTCACTACTTTGATTTATGGAAGAAATCGATGTGAAAGAACCGTGACAAATACAATTAACATCTATGATATCATTGGAAGTATTTGGATCACCATCATCACATTGGTCGCCAATATTGCCTGGTATATTTGGACACTCATATGCATCGCCCTCACATTCACAATTTGAATTTATAGTGTCATTATAAGTTTCTGAATTACCATCATCACATGAATCTCCAATGTTAGCGGGAATTGAAGGGCAATCATAAACTCCTATACATTCACAGTTTGAAGTAATAATATCGTTTGAGGTCTCAGGATTACCATCATCACAAGAATCTCCAATGTTAGCAGGAAATAATGGACAGTCATAGCTTCCCAAACATTCGCAGTTGGAGGTAATCATATCGTTTGAGGTCTCGGGATTGCTGTCATCGCAAGCGTCACCGATATTTGCAGGAAATGAAGGACAATCGTAAGGAGTTCCTACACAATTGCAATTCGAATCTATTAAATCATTATAGGTTCCCGGATCTCCATCATCGCAAGTATCACCAATATTAGCGGGAAAAGATGGACAATCATAGCTTCCCAAACATTCGCAATTCGATGTAATTACATCATTGGAAGTTTCTGAATTTCCATCATCACAAGGATCACCAATGTTGGCGGGAAAAGATGGACAATCATAGCTTCCTAAACATTCACAATTCGATGTAATTACATCATTGGAAGTTTCTGAATTTCCATCATCACAAGGATCACCAATGTTGGCGGGAAAAGATGGACAATCGTAAGGAATGCCAATACAATCACAGTTTAAATCAGTTGTATCGTCATACGTTCCGGGGTCACCGTCATCACATGATTCTTCAGGTTGTGGCCCTCCAGGACAAATATCACAAATGTTATCGTTATTACTGTCGCTGCATTTATAAGTCACAATTAGCTTAGGAGCTTGATTTGCATTTCCATTATAAGAAACGGCAGTTCTTTTACCAACGCCTTCAATTATAATTACTATTGAACTACTTGAAGTGAATCCACTCCGATCAACTATTTCTTGAACTATAGATGCTATATTAACTGTTTGTTGCTCTGGGCCATCATCTCCAACATTCTGCCAATCAGCTGGTGACCAAATCAACGTTTCTATTGTTTTTGGCCGGTTAGTAATATTAAAACTACTATTGACAAAAGTAACTGCATTATCACTAGCTTCTCCATAAATATCTAAATTAGAAGGGTTGATATTATCCGTTTGATCTGCTGTAAACTGTATAAATGCAAAGTCAATTTGGGCTCCTTGAGGAATATTCAAATTTTCAAATCTAATTCCTATAGTCTGTTCATTATTTCCATCAATGATCATTTCAAGATCACTGCTGGTTACATTTACAGTTCCATTTGTCTTCTCTTCTGCATCATCACTACTTTTATTCACCGCTGATAATATCGTAATTGAACCTAAACAAAAACAATCTGAGGTAATAATATCATTAGTTGAATTTGGATTATCATCATCACAAGGATCACCAAAATTTCCAGGAATATTCGGACAATCATAAGAAATACCCACGCAGTCGCAATTCGAATCTACAGCATCATTAAAAGTTCCCGGATCTCCATCATCACAAGGATCTCCAATATTTAACTGAATCGATGGGCAATCGTAGCTTCCTAAACATTCACAATTTGAAGTAATTACATCGTTCGAGGTATTCGGGTTTCCATCATCGCAAGGATCGCCAATATTCGCTGGAAATGAGGGGCAATCATAGCTTCCCAAGCATTCGCAATTTGAAGTAATTACATCGTTTGAAGTTTCAGGATTGTCGTCATCACAGGCATCACCTATATTTGCAGGAAAGGATGGACAATCATAATATGTTCCCAAACATTCACAATTTGAGGTGATTTCATCATTTATTGTATTAGCGTTTTCATCATCACAAGGGTCTCCTATGTTGGCTGGAAAAGACGGACAATCATATTCACCGGCACATTCACAATTCGAATTAATCATATCGTTTGAAGTATTCGGATCTCCATCATCACATGAATCACCAATGTTTCCGGGGATCGACGGACAATCATAACCCCCAATACACTCGCAATTGGAATCGATCATATCGTTTGAGGTGTTTGGATCTCCATCATCACATGAGTCACCGATATTCGCAGGAAAAGAGGGACAATCGTAAAAGGTTCCCAAACATTCACAATTTGAGGTGATTTCATCATTTATTGTATTAGCGTTTTCATCATCACAAGAATCTCCTATGTTGGCTGGAAAAGACGGACAATCATATTCACCGGCACATTCGCAATTCGAATTAATCATATCGTTTGAAGTATTCGGATTTCCATCATCGCAAGAATCGCCAATGTTTCCGGGAATCGATGGACAATCGTATGATCCCAAGCACTCACAATTTGAATTGATTATATCGTTTGAGGTGTTTGGATCTCCATCATCACATGAGTCATCGATATTCGCAGGAAAAGAAGGACAATCGTAAAAGGTTCCGTTACAATCGCAATTAGAATCAATCATATCGTTCAAAGTATTCGGATCTCCATCATCACATGAGTCACCAATGTTAGCCTGGATTAAAGGACAATCGTAGCTTCCCAAACATTCACAATTCGAATCCACAATATCGTTCGAAGTATTTGGGTTTCCGTCGTCACATGAGTCACCAATGTTTCCGGGAATTAAAGGACAATCATAAGGAATTCCTATGCAGATACAAGTTGAATCAACTATATCATTGTAAGTACCAGGATCTCCATCATCACAGGGAGAACCAGGCTCAAAACCACTAGGGCACAAATCACATATGCCATCGTTATCATTATCCTTACATTTAAACAACACAATCAATTCAGGTGCATCATTAGAATTTCCGTCACGAGAAATTGCTGTTCTTTTTCCATCTCCTTCAATGATAAATGCAATTGAACTGTTAATAGTATAGCCATCTCTGTCTACAATTTCCTGAATAATGCTGGAAATATCATCGGTTTGCTGATCTGGCCCGACATCTCCTACCCCAAGCCAATCGCTTGGAGACCAGGTAATTGAAGATATTGTTTTTGGTCGACTACTTATATCATTTGCGTTAGCTGAGAAAGTAAGGGCATTGTCAGCCGCTTCTCCAAATATATCCAATGTGCTGGGATTAACATTATCAGTTTGATCCACTGTAAATTGGATGTATGCATTTAGAATATCTGCTCCCTTTGGAATATCAAGATTAATGAATCTTAAACCAATAGTTTGTATATCACCTCCATCTATGACCATCTCCAAATCACTACTTGTTAAACTCACGGCTCCATTTGGGCCTTCTTCCGCATCATCACTATTAGCAGATATATTAGAGTTTATAGTTGTAATACCTATACAAACGCAATATTCATCAATAATATCATTATTAGAATTTGGATCTCCATCATCGCATGGATCCCCGATATTTCCCGGCACATTTGGACAATCATAAAATATTCCAACGCATTCACAATTAGAATCGATTGCATCATTTGCAGTATTGGGATTACCATCATCACAGAGGTCTCCAATATTTGCAGGAATGGAGGGACAATCGTATGGAATGCCAATGCAGGTACAAGTTGAATCTACTATGTCATTGTAAGTTCCCGGATCTCCATCATTACAAACGTCTCCAATATCTCCCTGAATTAAGGGACATTCATATGGAATGCCAATACAGGTACATGTTGAATCTACTATATCATTATAAGTTCCCGGATCTCCATCATTACAAACATCTCCGATATTTGCAGGAAATGCAGGACAATCATATGGAATTCCGATACAATCACAATTTGAATCAATTGCATCATTGTAAGTTCCTGTATTTTCATCATCACAAGGGCTTCCGGGTTCTGGATTTCCTGGACAAATATCATTGGCATTGCACGTTCCGTCATCATCGTCATCGGGTCCAAAAGGAACATATTCAATGCAAATTTGTGGAGCCAAAGAGCTGGATCCATTGTAAGATTCTGCTACTCGCTTACCGGTCCCTTCCATTAGAATTACAATAGAACTATTTGCTGTAAAACCTTCTCGATTGACGATTTCCTGAACTACGGCAGCAATATCAATGGTTTTCTGATCTGTCCCACTTTCACCGATGGTCAACCAATCAGGAGGTGACCAAGTTACTGTTGCTATCGTTTTTTGTCGATTTGCCAGATTCCCGTTATTGGTGCTAAATGTAGGTGCATTGTCAATTGTTTCACCATAAATTTGAATTGTGCTTGGGTTTATATTATTTGTTTCATCAACAGTAAATTGAATATCAGCACTTTCAATGACCGCACATTGAGGAATATTTAAATTTAAAAACCGCATCCCAACAATTTGGTTTGATCCATCAAAAACCAATTCCAAATCAGAACTCGAAACACTTACTGAACCATTCGCTTTTTCTTCAGCGTCATCACTATTATTGCTAACTTGAGAACAAACTGAAGAAGGACCGGATTGAATGCTTACCACTGAAAAATAAATAAGATCTTCGTTATCAGTTGCCTGCGCTTTAATATCATAATTGCCATTTTGCGGAATTGTCCAATCAATACTATATGGTGAAGTATAATCGATCCCAATTGAGACGTTATCAATAAAAAACTCTACTTCCGAAACAGATCCATTCGGATCAGAAGCATCAGCAGTGATAGTTATTGTTTGCGGGGCATTGTAATATTCATTATTAGAAGGATAAGTAATATTGACTTCAGGCGGAAGCCCTTGTTTTATTATTGTAAAATAATCTTCAACCAGGCTATCAGAATCTATAAATTTTACATCCATTTGCAGGTCATTTACTTCAATAACTACAGATCCGTATTTTTCAGCATTATGGGCCATTACCGGATGATTATAATCGTCAAGGTCCATTTTACCAGATGACCCAGCTACTACATAAACAGTACCTTTATTACCCGGACTAGTGCCAATTTCCTTTAAATAAGGACCATCTCCATCTACACGGCCATCTCCCAAATCAATACCCATTGAGTCCGGATCCCAGGTAGCTGAAACCCCATAATGACCATCTATCAGGTAGGATCTTTGGTATGCATGCGTATGTCCACTGAGCACTAAATCTACACCTCCAGCTTCAAGAAGAGGTACAGCATTTTCTCGCATTTCGGAGGCTCGTAAATTAAAATCAGACTCATTCCCTCCTTCACCAGTATAAGGAGCATGATGAAAAAAAACAATCACCCAATCCTGATTGGTAATATCAAGATCATTTTGCAACCATTGCATCATGTCACCTTCAACGGATCGATCAATATCATCGGAGTTTAAAGAAATGATGTGTAAGTTTCCATAATCAAAAGAATAATAGGCTTCTGTTCCTGAAGGAGTGCCTCCTCCTTCTCCATTTTTGGGAAGTGTAAAAATACCATAATACGGACCTGACTGTGTTATACTGATTGAAGAACGGCCATCATGGTTCCCAAAAGTTGGCCACATGATGCTATTTATCAGTTTATCTTCATACATATTTTCAAACCATCCAATTTGATATTCTGCATCAGTTCCATCCTGGTAAGCATTATCTCCCAATAAAAGCATCATATCGGTATGTTCATCACTGATATAATTATAATAGGCATCTCTTACATTTCTTTGATTGTCAGTATATGTTCCAGCATCGCCTAAAACCCAAGCTCGGATAGTTTGTGATGGAGCTGATTCCGGAGAAGTAATGAAATAATGACTGCTATCCGCTCCAACTAATTGTCCATTGCTTGTTCCAATTGCGTAATAGTAAGTTGAATTTGGAGCTAAGCCATCTATTAATATTTCATGGTCTATGATTTCATCTTCTAATTCTATGGTAAAGGATAGATTTGTGGGGCTGTTTCCATACCAAATCTTAGAATCAGTTGCTGTATCTGTCCGCCAATTAATAAAAATACGCTCAGTAGTAACACCTTGCAAATATGGTCCTCTTTCTACTATTTGACTAGTAGCATCAAAAACACAAAGCCCAAATACAATAATGTTAAGGTATACTTTCCAATTCAAAACAATTTTTTTTCAGATCAAAAAGGTCTAAAATCACCTTGTTTAAATCTATTAGGAATAAATCAATTTTTCTTTAACAACTTAAAAGGGGGAAGTGATGTTCTTTGCATCAAATCATAATGTTTTGAAAATGCAAAAACCATAAGTGTATGTTTGCTCAAAAGATTGCGAGAATATTAAAAGTATGAATAGTTAACTTATAATAATTCAAATAAGATCCAGAGCAATTTCCGGTCACAGAATAGGTGTTGTGTAATCTTCTTAAAGGTTTTGGGAAAGGTCAACTTTTTCATAAAAAAAGCTGACCTTAAAGTTACCAGAATTATTTGGATAATTCAATTATTTAACCTTTTTTCTCAAGATTCAGGGGCTGATCTATAATTTAATAAATTTAAAAGATACGTGTATTTTACTATCACTTACTGATAGAATGTAAGTCCCTGGCTGTAAGTCAGTTAATGACAGTTCCGTTTTATTTTCTTTAGTTGAAAAATTGAATGTTTTGTGAGATCTACCTATTATATCATAAATAACAGCAGTCATTTCATCTTCGTATTCAAAACCTGCTTCAATAGTGATCATATTATCTACTGCTGACGGATAAACCCGAAGATGGTTTTTATTGTTAATTGTTGCATTTACAATATTGCTGTATGTAAAACTACCATCAAAATCAGTTTGTTTTAATCGATAATAATTGATACCTGATTTAGGGTTTTCATCGAAAAAATGGTATTTATTAATTTCTGTTGCATTCCCTTTTCCGGGAATAGTTCCTATTTCTTGGAAACTACGTCCATCGTTACTTCTTTCAAGCATAAAAAAATCGTTGTTAATTTCCGAAGCCGTTACCCAGCTTAGTTTAATTTCAGGGAAAATGGTTTTTGCAGAAAAGTTCAGTAGCTCAATAGGCAAAGGGGCATCCAAACTAAATTCTACACAAAGCTCTGGCGCTGTTGAGGGATTACCATTGTAGGAGTCAGCAGTTCGCTTGCCGGTACCATCAATAATGATTGCAATCGAACTGTTTGAGGTAAAACCCTCTCTATCAACAACTTCCTGTATAACAGCAGAAATATCATCTGTTTCCTGATCTGGTCCGGCATCTCCGGCTGAAGTCCAATTTTCGGGTGACCAAGTTACTTTTGAATTAGTTCGGGTTCGACTGGTAATGTTGCTGTTCGTACTTGAAAATGCAGGGGCGTCGTCACTTGCCTGCGCATAGATATCAAGCTCTACAGGATTTACATTGTCAGTTTGATCACAAGTAAATTGAATAGATGCAGCATTTATTATGGCTCCTTGCGGAATGTTGAGATTCGTAAACCTAATGCCAATTGTCTGATCTGTATTATCCTGTACCATTTCTAAATCACTGCTGGAAATAGACATACCCCCTCCAGAATCTTCTTCACCATCGTCAGAACTGCTGTTTACTTTGACACACACTGACCCACCTCCAACTTGAATATCAACAATACTTGAAGAAGTATTATTATCATTGTCAGTAGCAGTTGCTTTGATTTGATAATTACCATCACCTGGAGGGGTCCAGGAAAATGAATATGGCGTGCTATAATCGGTCCCCAATAATCCATTATCTATAAAAAACTCAACTTTTGAAACAGAACCATTATCGGTTGCATCAGCTGTAATCGTAATTGCTTCAGGGGTCGGATAAAAATCGTTATCCATAGGATTAGTAATGTTTACCGTCGGGGGCCCATCCTGCTTCGAAATCGTAAAAGAATCTGTCACAATTCCATTGTGTTTAATAAATTTCAAATCCATTTGCAAGCCATTTACTTCTATGTCAACAGATCCTTTTCCACCATTATAAGACATTATTGGATGCTCGGAATTACCAGAACCTCCGGATCCAGCAGATCCTGAAGTCATATAAATTGTTCCGGGGCCACCAATTGTTTTAGTATATGCACCGTCTCCACCTACTCTTCCATCACCCTCATCTAAAGCCATCGTCTCCGGATCAAAAGAAGCAGGATTTCCATAATGACCGTGAATTAAAAAGGATCGCTCATACCAATGATGATGGCCTACTAATACCAAGTCAGCTCCTCCCTCTTCTAAAATAGGCAGTGCATTTGTCTCCATTGAAGATGTGCCACCTTGATATGCAGGATGATGAAACATGGCAATGAGCCAATCCTTATTATTAGCTTCAACATCTGCCGCAAGCCATTGTATCATCGGGCTGTCTGAAGAGTCATCAATATCATGTGAGTTCAAGCAAATAATATGCATATTACCATAATCGAAAGAATAGTAGGCTTCTGTTCCTGATGAAACACCACCTGCCTGTGCATTTTTTGGAAAATTATATATATCATAATAGGGGCCAGTTTCATTATTACTATCCGCGCTGTTTCCATCATGGTTGCCAAATGTTGACCACATCGTACTATTAATCAGTCGATCCGGATAACCATAGGTACTTTCAAACCAAGCAACCTGATAATCCTGCTGAGTACCATCACTATAGGCATTATCCCCTAAAAGGAGCATAAAGTCTATCGGTTCATCTCCGATAAAATCATAATAGGCATCTCTTACAGCGGCTTGATCGGCACTCTTTTTACCGGCATCTCCCAACACCCATATTTTTATGGGCTCGCTTCCTGAAGGAGCAGTTTTAAAATAATGATTATCATCTCCTCCTGCCATTTGGCCATCACTATTTCCAACGGCGTAGTAATAAACTGTATTTGATGTTAAACCAGGGATCAGAATTTCATGATCTTCAACTTCAGTAGAAGAGGAAAGGGTTTCAAGAAGATTGTCCGGGGCGTCTCCATACCAGACTTTTGTATCTGTTGGGCTATCCGTTCGCCAATGGATATAAATACTTGAGGTGGTCGTCATCTGCAAATATGGCCCTCGATCAATGTTTTGGGCATTCGTAGCAATGTAAAAAAGGAATAAAATAATAGCTATGGAAAGGGGGGATTTTAAGTTCATTTGGTTACTTTTTATATTTGTGAGTATTCGAATTCCATATTTTAATAATCAATCTGAGATTGATGCTTTTCTATTAAAAATAGTTTAACAATCTCTAAGTTGTCAATTGACATTAAATAGACATCTGGAATTATATAAACTTTTAAAAGTTCTTTCTATGCTATTTATCCGAAATAATAATATTTCTGAACGATCTTACAATAATATCAATCACAATCATTGCTTCTCAATTCAAATAAATATTTTCAGTAGTAGTTTGATGGAAAGGCTCTAGGCTAATTGTGTGTCCATAAATTTTAACTACCGAAAAAAGAATAGTAAAATTATTCTGTAAATAAATTTATAACCAGTTTTGGGATGGATATTCTGAAATTATTAATCAAATTGTAAAAGCTAATTTTGTTAAGAGAATATTCTCCTGACAAATAAGCTTAACTGAATTTCGATATGAAAAGGACGAAATTCTTTCTATTTGATTAAACATTTTCCTCTATCTAAATTAGTATGGCTAAAAGCCAGTTGTTTAGAGGTGCGAAGTTGGTGAGGAATGACGTATTTAACAATTGAAATTAAATAACTTTTCAATAATCATATATTAATAAAGTTAAATTTAATAAAACTTTATTAATATACCAATAATTTATAGCTATAATTTAACAATTTTAAATGTTTGAACCTCTTCACTATTATATATTGAAATAAAATATATTCCTTGATTTAAATCAATTAATGAAAGCTCCTTTTTCAATTCATTTTCTTCAATAACAGAATTCAAGAAAGAACGGCCCGTAATATCATGGATAATAATCATTGTTTCTCCATGGTTATCGCTACTTCGCTGAACAGTTAAAATA
This sequence comes from Saprospiraceae bacterium, assembly GCA_965220465.1. GTDB lineage: Bacteria > Bacteroidota > Bacteroidia > Chitinophagales > Saprospiraceae > JAHDHW01. Next base: position 742,557 of record CBDCPZ010000023.1, read on the forward strand.
TCTTCAACTAAGGTGGGATAGACTTGGATTTCATTATCGATATTAATTTTTGCGCTCACAACATTGCTATACGAATATTGCCGATCAAAATCTGTTTGCTTCAAACGATAATAATTCAATCCTCTTTCCGGACTTTTATCTAAAAAAGAATAGTTATTCATTTCTGATGAAGTTCCACTTCCTGCTTGTGTTCCAATTGCTTCGAAGATACGCCCATCTATACTTCTTTCAATAGTAAAATAATCGTTGTTTGTTTCCGATGCGGTTGACCAGTCAAGCCTGATTTCTTTTCCGATCGATTTTGCATTAAAATCTAATAATTCAATCGGTAAAGGAGCATCCATGCTATATTCGACAGTAAGAACTGGAGCTTCAGATGATGATCCATTGTAAGAATATGCTCTTCTCCTTCCGGTCCCGTCAATCAGAATAGCTATGGAACTATTTGAGGTATAGTTGGTTCTGTTCACTACTTCCTGAATCACAGATGAAATATCTGGAGTCTTTTGAGCAGGACCTGCGTCCCCGGAATTTTGCCAATTTGAAGGCGACCAATTTACAGTTGCAGTAGTTTTGGGTCTGGTAGAAATATTATTATTATTATTCCCACTTGAAAATTCACTAGCATTATCGCTGTCTTGCCCATAAATATCGAGGCTACATGGGTTCACATTTCCACCATTTTTGTAGGTAAACTGAATGTATGCATTTTCTATAACCGCTCCTTGTGGAATATTAAGGTTATTAAAACGCATTCCAATCAGTTGAACTTCACTCCCATCAACTGCCATTTCTATGTCGCTGCTACTTACAGATGTATTCCCGTTAGCAAGATCTTCTTCCGCATCATCATTATTACCTGCTACCTGAGATGAGGTAATCACGTTTCCAACATTGATAGTTATTTGACTCGTGGACGTTAGATTGTCATTGTCAGTTGCTATCGCTTTGATTTCAAAAGTTCCATTCCCTGGTGGTGTCCAATTATTGGAATATGGAGAAGAATTGTCGGTTCCAATTGATACATTATCTATAAAAAACTCTACTTGAGAAATTGTTCCGGGGCTTTCGTCAGACGCATCAGCAATAATATTTATCAGTTCAGGAGCACTATAAAACTCATTATTATCAGGATTAGTGATTGCGACTGAAGGCGTTCCATCCGGTGTTTTAATCATTGTGAAATAATCACCAATAGATTCATCATCCTGTATAAATTTCACACTCATTTCAAGTCCAGTAATTTCGAGTTCAACTGAACCAAGCCCCTGAATAGCAGTATATTGAACGGGATGGCCAGATGGATCACTATTAGATGAATTTCCAGCTGATCCGGCAACCATATAAACAGTCCCAATATCTCCAATAGCTTTTGTATATGCTCCATTTCCATCAACTCTTCCGTCTCCCATATCAATTCCCATTGTATTTTCATCCCAAGTATTCGAAACATCATAATGTCCATTAATTAGATGAGACCGTTGGTAACTGTGATGATGAGAACCAAAAACCAAATCGACACCTCCTGCTTCAAGAATTGGTAAAATGAGCTCACGAACTGGTTTTTCTTTACTATGAGTATCTGATGAATTGTTGTCTGTGCCTGTATATGGCGGGTAATGACAAAAAGCAATAATCCATTCTTGCGTTTGTACGTTGGAATCGTCAAGATCATCTTGGAGCCATGACAACATATTTGCACGGTAAGTATCATCTTCATCCATTTCGTTTGCATTCAAACAAATAAAATGAACATTGCCATAATCAAATGAATAGTAAGATTCTTTTCCTGAAGCCACTCCACCTGCTTCAGCATTTTTCGGAAAATTAAAAATATCGAAATAAGGTCCAGTCTCATCTACAGCATCTGATGACGGCTCCTCATGATTCCCAAAAGTTGACCACATGACACTATTGATCAATCTATCCGAATAGCCATAGGTATTTTCAAACCAAGCAACCTGGTAATCATTATCAGTTCCATCGTCATAGGCATTATCACCTAATAAAAGCATCATATCAATATGGTCACCATTGTTATAATCATAATAAGCATCCCTAACATCTTCCTGATCATCATTTTTATGACCAGCGTTTCCTAAAACCCAAGCTCGAATTGTTTGATTAGTATTTTGATTGGGGGATGTGTTAAAATAATGATCAGAATCTTCTCCCGCTAGTTTAGTATTATTATAGCCAACTGCATAATAATACGTAGTATTTTCCTGCAAGCCAGAAAGCTCAACTTCGTGATTGGTTCTGCTTCCACTTACCGTTTCGGTCATATTCAGGTTATTGACGTTCGTTCCATACCAAACTTTGCTGCTGGTTGAGCTAGAGGTTCGCCAGTGGATATAAATACTTGAGGTCGTTACCTTTTGTAAATAGGGGCCTCGATTAATTGTTTGTGAAGTAATGTCTGGGACGAAAAAAAAGAATAAAGAAATAATAGAAAAAAGTAATGCTAACTTTTTCATGGGTTAAGTTTCAGTTTAGTTGGATATAAGATCCTAAAATTGTAATGTAATAAATATGCAAAAAAATCAATCCGGCTTAGCGTATTTCTAAACACAAATTAATTCAATTGAACTTCGGTTTAAAATGCCGAAATTCTTTATTATTGCTGTTGATTATTAAACTTCCTTCAAATGCCCTTGGCTGAAAGCCAAGTTGCCTAAAGGAAAGATGTTGGTGAGGGATTGTATCTTAATCATCTGAAAAGGTGTACTTTTCAAATGTTGTATATTAAAAAAACAAAACTAAGTGATTTTTATGAGAATTACAATACCATAAAAAGTATAAAATTGAGTTTAATATAGTTTTAAACGGCATTGTTGCATGAATCAAAAAGGCAAAGCTATCACTAATTTCACATCAAATTAAGCAACTTTTATTGGTTTTGAAACAGGCTTACCTTGGGCTGTCATGATATTGAGGGTTTTGATTTTAATATTATTTTCAATTTTCTGTTTGTCAAATATTCGAGAATAAAGTTTGTTGGAATGAATGGTTTTGTAACGGAACATGGCCGTTTCGGATAAACTTCGACGGTGATACCCAATTTCCTTTTTCCATTCTTTTTTGCCAATTTGATTAATTCGGGCAATAGCAGCATTTCGCGGATACTCCGGAAAGTCTCCCAGTTCTTCAAGGTACCATTCCACAGCATTGTCTCTTGGAGGGATGATGGGATTGATATGTTTTTGGATCAAATTATCCCAACAACCTTCGTGATCGTAAGCACCGTCCAGACAAGCATCAGTAACCTCAATTTCCACTTGATCGAGCATATCCTCTAATTGTGAGCCATCATCCACATCGTTTAAAGTCAAAGTATGGCAATGAATGAAACCCGTTTTGGGATCTACTCCAAGATGAAGTTTACGCCATGTTCTGCGTTTGGAATAGCCATGTTTTCTCACTTTCCATTCTCCTTCACCGTAGATTTTGAGTCCTGTTGAATCAATAGCAATAACTATAGAACCCTTTTGAGGAATCTGATAAGGTTCCACTTGTAAAGTTGCTGCCCGGCGGCAAAGCTGGGTATAGCTGGGAACATCCAGAGCTGTTAAATCCATCAATCTGAGTAAACTCCAGGCAAAACCTTGTGTCTGCCGATAGGGCAGTTTGAACACCACCTTTATCATCAAAAGCGTTTCGATACACAGGTCACTGTAAACCAGTTGGGCACCACGTTGAGCAGGCAAATCACTATACCATTCATCAAGTACTTCGTCACTAAAATAAATAGTAATGTCTCCGCGATTCACTAAGGCCTGATTATAGCTTGACCAGTTGAGCACTTGGTATTTGACTTTAGATTTATCGCTGTTTTGACTATCCTTTTTTACCTTTGACATGGGTTGGTAGTTTGTAGATTTAGTTGTGGAAAACCAAATATACGAATCCAGCCCACATTTAGCTTTTCATTCATGCAACAAAGCCGTTTTAAACTATAAATTTAAAATGATAACTTTTCGTTTAATTCCTTAAACTAGCTGAGTTCTACCAAAAACGTTTTTAGCTTAGATCCATAATTTAAATGATTAAACTCTTTCAAGCCCAATTCTTTACCTTTTTTACCAATCTCCTTGGCTTTCTCAGGATGGTCTAAAACAAATTTCATTTTTTCTGCAAATAGCGAAGGGTCATAATCTACGGCAATTAAACCATCTTTTCCATCAGTAAAATACTGCGCAACTTCTCCAAAATTCACACTGATCATTGGGTTACCCGATGCTACGTATTCCGCGATTTTATGAGGAAACCTTGCAGCATCTTGTAAAGTAGGTCTCATCGGAATCAATAATGCTGTCGCCTGTGAATAATAAACCGGAATTTGCGCATGCGGGACATTGTGTATAACTTTTACCATGGAAGATTTCTTCATTTTACCAATATCCTGTAAAAGCCTTTCATAAGTGGCTTTTGAACCTCCTCCGAGAACCAAATATAAATGTGTATTAATATCATCAGGAAGTAAGTCGTATGCTTTCAATACAAAATCAATAACCTCTTTATAATCTAAAGCACCGCAGTATAAAAAATGTGGCTGATCCGGTTCTTTTTTGGGAATATTAAACTGCTCAAAATCACTCAAAATAGGAATTTTCAGGTAGCTTTTTCCAGGAGCTATTTTTTTATAATTATCGATAAGAACCTGGCTTATAGGCAATGCACCTGCCATGGAACCGACCAGTAAATGTTCAAATAAATAGTCATTTATTTTTTTAACCACTCCCCTTCTGTGTTCGATTGCAGAAGCCATTTCAACATAATTATACACAACTGGAAAACCCAAAACCATAGAATACAAACGATACAATAATACTTGTCCAAAATGGTAGCAAGAAATGATGCCTGCATCCAATTCATTATTTTTACGGAGCTTTCGCAGATAACTATATTCTCCGAATACGCCTTTCAGTTTTTGGATGTTTCTGTTTATAAATCCTTTTGGTTTATAGATTGTACCCGAAGTATATTTGTAATGTATTCCTTCAAATTCACCTTCCAAAGGAAGATCAAGCGGTTTGTCCGGATCGTAAATACCCTTTCTGCTGAGTACTGTAACCTTTGCTCCTTCGCTAATTAGCGCCTTACTAATTAAGGTCATTTTTTGAATCGAAGCCAGACCAAAAGGGAAACCAACTTCTCCTAAATATACAACGTGTAATTTTTTACCATTTTTTCCTTGAGTCATTTCTATTCTTTTTCGTGTTGTTTTTTATGTAATATATTATTGGGTAAAATTATCGAAAGTTATTTTTTAGCTTGCGTAAAGTACATTTCAAAGCTTCCTTTTTTGCTCCTTCATTTTGCAATAGCAATTAACTTATCAACAACTTTTTTCGATTGCTTATTGGTATTTCTACGGATAAAAAATATTACGGTTCCAAAACTGCAACAAAAGTATTAATTAAAAAGTAAAAAGAGGTTATTAAAATATATGAGGTTTTGAATTTATTAGCCTCTGATTTTTACTTTCCAAGTAATGAAAATTTGGCATAATAGATCGCTTGATTGGAAAAGTTGAGCAATTAGTAAGTTATCAAAATCAATATTTATATTTTAAAATTGTTAGGTGAAAGCTTACCTTTGGATTTTTTTAGCAATAAAATCGTTAGCGGAATATTTATAAAATACTCAATCTAAATTTTAATATGAAAAAAAGAGCAATTGTAACTGGAGGTGCTGGATTTATTGGAAGTAATTTAGTTGAAAAATTACTTAAGGACAACTGGCATGTTACGGTTATTGACAATTATGACTCCTTTTATAATAAAGAGATTAAGAAGAGAAATATTGAATCTTTTTCCAATCACCCGGATCTTGTTTTTTTAGAGGTTGACATCCGTGATTTCGATGGTTTAAAAGAAAACCTTACCGGAAAATATGAAGTGATTATCCATCTTGCTGCAAAAGCCGGCGTTAGGCCATCTATAGAAAACCCAATGTTGTATCAGGAAGTGAATGTAATGGGTACTCAAAATCTTTTGGAAATAAGTAAATTGCTTGATATCAAGCAATTTGTTTTTGCATCTTCCAGCAGTGTTTATGGCGTTAACCCTAATGTTCCCTGGTCGGAGGATGATTTTGTTTTAAAACCGATCAGTCCTTATGCCAGCACGAAAATTTCAGGTGAATTGTTAGGCCATGTGTATTCCGAACTCTATGGTATTCGATTTATAGCACTTAGGTTGTTTACAGTTTATGGCCCTCGGCAAAGACCAGATCTGGCAATCCATAAGTTTGCACGAATGATCCTGGATAATAAACCTATTCCCGTATTTGGAGATGGAAGCACACGAAGGGACTATACTTTTGTAGAAGACATTGTTTCAGGAATATTGGCCGCTGTCAAGTATGATAAAACAAATTATGAAATCATAAACCTTGGAAATAACCGAACCATATCGTTGAGCCAAATGATAGAAACGATTGAAAAAGTTTTTAATAAAAAAGCAATTATAAATCGTTTGCCAATGCAGGCGGGAGATGTACCTGAGACTTATGCCAACGTAACTAAAGCAAAAGAGCTTTTAAATTACCAGCCAAGTCTTTCTTTCGAAGCTGGTATTGAAAAATTTAAAGAATGGTTTGGTTTGGTCACTCAGGAATGATTCCTATTCATCATCATAACCTTCATCAAAAAGATTAGCCAGCAGATCGCGGAAACTAAATTTAGATTCCAATACATCTTTATTAATGATATTGAATTCGGCTAATCCGTGCAATGCAAATTCCATGTAAGTATATTGGTCTTTTTCATCAAATTTACTGACAAATTTACGAAGGCCAGCCACCTTGTCCAGTTCTTTTTTATAAACTTTGTCCGAGCAATCATTAAAAAGATCAATGGTATTTCCAGCTGAAAACCAAGCTCTGATTGTTCCGTAAGGATCTCGTCCAGTTCCTTTTGCAAGTTTATCAGGATTAGGAAAATGATTCAGGAATTCAGTTTTAATGGCTTTACTGATCAAGGTAATCGCAACACTGTATGGTCCTTCCTGTTCTCCTTCATAAACGAGTTCTACTTTACCCGTAATTGCAGGAATTACACCCCAAAAATCAGTAACACGAATCTTCGTTTTCTTTTCTCCATTTATCAGCATCCTCCGCTCCGCAGTACTAATCAGGTTTTCGTAACCAGAAATACTAAGCCTTGCTGAAACGCCACTTTTTTCGTCAACAAATTCGCTTTCACGAGCTTCAATTGAAATGCGTTCCAATATGGTCTTGAATAAATCCGAAACTTTAATTTTTGTATCCTGCTCTTCGATAAATCTGGTTTCCTGTTCTGTTATCTTTTTCGCAATTTCCAATGTTTTTGGATAGTGGGTTAAAATCTGACTTTCGATTCTATCCTTTAGTGGCGTAATAATGCTTCCCCGATTGGTATAATCTTCCGGATTGGCTGTAAACACAAACTGGATATCTAAAGGCAATCGTAGTTTAAATCCCCTGATTTGCATATCTCCTTCCTGCAAAATATTAAACAAAGAAACCTGAATTCTGGCTTGTAGATCTGGCAATTCGTTTATTACAAAAATAGAACGATGAGATCTTGGAATTAAACCAAAATGAATCACTCTTTCGTCGGAATAAGGCAATTTTAATGACGCCGCTTTTATTGGATCTACATCACCAACTAAATCGGCAATACTTACGTCGGGAGTCGCTAATTTCTCAACATATCTGGTGTCTCTGTGAATCCACTCAACGGCAGTATCGTCACCATCTTTTCCGATCAAATCTTTTGCAAATCTTGAAATTGGCGCAATGGGATCATCATTCAATTCACTGCCCGATACAATTGGAATATATTCATCCAACAAGTTTACCATCAACCTTGCGATCCGGGTTTTGGCTTGCCCCCGCAAGCCCAGAAATAGAACATTGTGCTGTGATAAAATAGCTCTTTCCAGATCGGGTAAAACAGTATCTTCAAAACCCAAAATTCCTTCAAATACAGATTCTTTATTTTTCAGCTTTTCTATCAAATTCGCTCTTAATTCCTGCTTTATCGTTTTCGGCTGATAACCGGAAGTTTTTAAGGCTCCCAACGTTTTAATTTTTTCCATTCTCAATTGAAATATTAGGTTTTGATTATTTGAAAAATGTATAACGATTAACTAGATAGATTGTTTAAAGCTGGAAAGGTAAGAAATAAATTAATTTCAGTCTCAGGAATACTTATTTCAAAAATATGTTAAGGCGCTTTCAAAAACAAAAACTAGCATGTTATTTGTAAAACTGAGAGTAACACCATAGAATTTATACATAACGAAGCCTGCGACAATAGCCAAAACTATTTATATTAAAATCATAATATGGATAGTTTGATAAAATACACACCAGAAAGCCTAATAAATGATGTTGTTTTTGTAGAGCACATTCTCAGCATTATTGACACCAAACTTCAGTTTGTTGAATACCGCACTTCAAAAACAATCAAGTCTTTAGTCAAAGAATCGAATATTTACACTGATTCTGATCTTGAGAAAGAAAATATTACTATTGAAGTAATTGAAAACGAAAAGGTTCTTCATCAAATTGAAGAATATAGCAGGACGACCAGTTTATTACTTTTGATGAGAGTAAATCTTTTTGGTAAGAATGCGAGTTTGATTTTCAACCTTTTATCCAACGACAAATTTCTTGAATACAGCGATATAGAGCTCGAAAAAAAGTTGATCAACAGCCTTTAATTGATTTTATCTAAACAATTGCAAATAACCTTTAAAAACTCGTTTTTCTTCATCGTTCAATTCCAACAGATAAAAATAAGCTCCATCCGGTAGATCAGTGCTATTGTTGTACGTCCCGCTCCATGTATTTCTATAATTCAACTTTTCATAAACTAGATTCCCCCATCGATTGAAAATCCGAAGAATGCTTTCCGGATATTCTTCAATTCCCGCAATATAAAACACATCGTTAATTCCATCTCTGTTTGCTGAAACAGCAGTAAAAATAAAAATATCAACACATTCAATCCACACACAAACGGAAGCCGTATCACATCCTGCTTCGGTACAAACTTCGTAATAAAATGAATCAATTCGCTCGCAATATTCTTCACTAGCATTGTAAGTGACCGATCGATCAAGGTTTACCGTTGCTGTCCCCCACATGGGCTGACTAATTATTTTTGTACTTGTAATTCTTCCCAAAAGGGTATCATTTGCCAGAATATTGATTACAACAGGAGTTCCCATATTTGTGGTATCGCAATCGTCTAACGCAACCGGCGGGCTTAAACTTTCTTCAACAAATACACAAATATAAGTGGTATCACAAAATCCTAAATTATCGCATATTTCGATGCAAGTGGAGTCAATTCCTACTTCAAGGCCGGTATATTCAACACAAAAGGTATTTTGGTCTAAAAAAAACTCTACAAAATCACCGGATTGATCAGGGCAAAAATTATCAATTGAAACCACTGGTCCAGCTAATTCGGAAGTGTCGGGGCAATAGATGACTGTTTCGTTTATAAAAATAGTATCTTTTAAGAAGTCAGGAGTTGATAATAAACAATTGTCAACATTGACGATCAAATCGAAGGTATTACAGTTTCCTAAAAAATCGCAAACTTCAATACAAGCGGTGTCAAAGCCAATGCTTTTTCCTTCAAAAACAACACACAAATTGTCAATGTCCATTTCAAAAGATACTTTGGAGTTGAGAGTATCAGAGCACAAATTGGTCATTGTGGCAATTTCTCCAATTAGATTAAGGTCTTCTGCCGTGACGCAAAACTCCTTTATTTCATTGATGCAAACATTGTCTGAATTGGTACAAGCTACATCGACAATTAAAATATTATAACAATCCAATAAAGTATCAATAATGAGTATCTCATGATGGCCTGGCTCAAATTGAAGGGCAAAACCATTAGAAATTGAATCATTATTGCAACTTGCCAAAACGCCGGAATACTGGCTTCCATTATCAAAAATCTGGCAATTAATCAAATTACTTATTGGTGTTGGAAAACAATATTCAGTATCGCTTAAACAGTTTTCTGCTTCCAAATTCAAGGAATCTATTCCTCCAAAAAAATTACAGGTATCTGAACATGTCGCCACAACAATCAAATCATTAAAAAGAGTACAACTATTTGAATCTGTAACAGTTAAGGCATAATTCCCGGAACTTATATCCGTCCTGTTTCCAATATTGTCATTACCTGAAATGTCGCTCCAATCGTAAGTATATGGAGGGGTTCCACCTGAAACTTTTAATTCAATACTCCCTCCTAATCCACAATCGGGTTCAATGGTAAAAAGCAAGCCCAAGTCTTCTGGTTCGCTAATTTTAAAACATAAATAATCTATTTTACAATCATTTCCATCCAACAGATAAAGACAATAATCGCCGACAGGCAAGGACCCGTTTTCATAGATAAAAGTGCCATCTGTTATAATCGTATCAGCATTGAAAACAAAAGAGGTATCAAAATTAATTTCAAAGTCTATGGCTCCATTTGCAGTTGAATTGCAGGTCGCATCTATAGTTTCAATCAAGTTAATTTCAGCACTTCCAACATCATCTAAAAGAGCAAACTGGAAAAGCAACTCACAACTAGATGGATTATTTTCTCTAATTAAAACCTCATAAAAACCGGAAAATAATCCATCTCTTGTGCTATCTGTTGTTATCAAACCATCTTGCCAAATAAAGGTATAATCTCCACTGCCATTTACAGTTTGTATTGAAACAGCGCCATTGTTTGAACCACAATCCGGAAAAGTATCAACTATAAAATTAGCAGAAAGTGCGTTTTGCTCTTCAATTTCTACGGAAACAATACTCGAACAATCCGGGTTTAAAGGGTCTGTTATTGTTACAAAGTAAATACCTGATGAAAGGTCATTCCTGGAATTGGAAATTGTTAAATCTTCCCAGTGATATTCAAAATTAGCAGGGGTGAAAATTGCAGTTCCGTCTGCCTGTGAACAATTGGCAGGTGCAGTTGTATAATTTGCTTCAGCACCATTATCGTTTGTTATGATTATTTCTTCAAAAACCGAACAATCAGCATTGATAGTATCTATGATTTCAACAATGTAAACTCCAAAAGGTAAATCAATCCTTGCATTGCCGAATCCTTGCACTGTTCCAAGGTCAGGAGTCCAATTATAAAAATATGCGCCTTCCTCTTCAATATTAATCATTGCCGAGCCATCTTTTCCTCCACATTTGGCGGATGTTATTGAAATACTTGAAACGACTGGAGGAATGCAGCTGCAAGGGAAAATTTGAAAAGTTTCCAAAACCGAACACCCTCCATCATTGCCTGTCAATGTTATTGAAAACGAAGTAGTATCTAAAAGAGGAAGAATGGAAAAGGTCAATAAATTCCCTTGAATTTCATCATTTTCAAAAGTCCCGGTGGTATTGATAATATAGCTTTGAATTGGCTGATTGATTTGAATTCCAAGGACATTTGAATTTCCTGAACAGTTTGTAAAATCATCAATTGGATTTAAAACTTCAGGAGTTTTATAAAAATCAACACTTACTTCTGCTGAATCACGACAACCGGATGTATTTTGAATGATTAAATCATAGTTTGTCGTTTCCGTCGGATAGACATAAACACTGCTTCCGTATCCAATGATATTATTGTTTTCATACCAAGTCAATTGGTTTCCGGTTCCGCCGGTTAGTAATACCGAATCCCCTTCGCAAACGCCGGATGTAGAAGCATTGGCGTATTCATTGATTTGTTTTACAAATATCTTAATTTCGTTGATTTCCCAACATCCATTGGAATCATAGCCTATAACCCGATAAGTTGTAGTAATCGGTGGATTGACAATCAATGTCTCTCCAATGCCAAGGCTATCACCTGAAACCGATTCTTCCCAACGATAGGTTGTACCTCCACTTGCGGTTAAAATAACTTCTTCGTTTTCACAAACAAAGATTCCAGGAGATGGTGAAATTGATATAACAGGGTTGTTGAAAACACTAACTACAACTGTTGCAGTATCACCATTTGGTGGAAAATCATTATCAGTAACAATTACATCATAAACATAAAAAGAGCCTGGAAATCCGTTGCTAAAAACTGGATTAGGTACATTATTCGCACTTAATGATCCGCCGGAAGGATTCCCAGGATTTGGAACCCATAAATAATTTTCACCACCTGAAGCGCTAAGTTGAAGATCCTCAAAAGGACAAACAAAACCATACGAGGGATCAACTGTGGCTGTAACCGGGCCTCCCTTAATTAATGAATATGATAGAGTTGATGAAATGGCTTTAGGAGTGTAAACTAAAAATGAGCTATCCCTAAAGAGATCATTAGAAGTTACAGTTGAATCAGATTTTTTTGAATGATGAAATGCAGAAGGATGAGGTTTATCCCCGATATTCAGTTTATTGCTGAAGTAGGATTCCGGATAGAGAAAAGCAAATAAAACAAGAATTATCCAAATATTATAGAATTCCTTTTCCATATTGAAGGGGAACCTTTTTGGTTACATTATTTTCAAAAAACAGTTGTTTTTAAACCCTTTAAGTACATTTTCTAAAGTTCCAAAACCATACCATATTTTTTTAATATGAATTCCTAAAAAAACAAAAATGCATCGTAATTTCCAATTGAATTTTCAATATTGGAATATACAAAACCTTAATCCAGGCTAGGCATAAAAATATTTGGAGAACTATAAACCAACTTTACAACAAAGTAGATTTTGGAGGAATGATGTTGTTTAAGGTGTTTAGCGATCACATTTGTATTATAAAAAAAAGCAAATGCAGGTGTAATATGACAAAAAAAAGAGAACCCGAATCAGGCTCTCTTGGTTGTATTTTAAAAATTTTTAAGGCATAGTCTTTTCATTGGAACCTGCTTCTTTAGCCATGTCAATCATCATCGAAAGTTCGGAAAGAAGGTTAGCATTGTTTCCACTAAATCCCACGCTTTTGAAGCGAATATTTCCATTTTTATCAACAACAAATTTGGTAGGAATACCACTTACTTTGAACTTGGCTACAATTTCGTTTTCGTTGTCCATCAAAACATTAAAATTATATCCTTTTTCCGTCATAAAATTCTGAGCATTTTCTTCTTTGTTTTCCTCTTTTTCCCAGGTATCTATAAACAAGAAAACTACATCATCACTATTTTTATATTTATCAACTGCATTCTGCATCCCTGGGAAAGAGGCTTTGCAAGGTCCACACCATGTTGCCCAAAAATCTAAAACTACTACTTTGCCTTTTAGATCACTCAATGCCACCTTTTCACCATTTAGATTAACCAAAGCAAAATCTGGTGATTTTTCTTCAATCATTTTTCCTTTCAGGTCCTCCATTTTCTTTTCATCTGCCATTGATTGCAAAAAAGCCATGTTTTTTTCTAAAGCAGTTTCTAAGGTGTTGTTTTCTATATAGGCACGCTGGTATTGCTCTTTCATTTTATCAGTTGCGACTCCTCTTGCGATTAGCGTTTGAAGCTCTGACTCAACTGCTTTTGAGCCATTCAATTTTTCGAGATAAATAAAATATAGCTCAGTTATTCCTCCATTTTTAAAATCACTTGCTTCGCATGCAATCTTCTGGTATTTGAGCGCCTCGTTGTAATCACCTTCATGATAAGCGCATAATGCGTAGGTGTCAGCATACATTCCGTAAGAATATTTTAATTGCTTTTTCCATTGGTTCTTAGTCATGGATGCAGGTTTTGACACTCCTGATTCCATTTCAGATTCAATTAAATCCAATGATTGTTTCGACAATTCTCTTCCTTTAGCAGCATTTTTCGGAGTAGCATAAATGCTTTCGCCTGAAAGAGGCCAGGCAATGTTATTTAAAATACTTGCTTTGACGGTTGGATCCTTTATTAACTTAAAAAAGGTATTAAATTTTGCCCAGTCTTCCATTTTACCATACTCCAAAGCTACATTTCTATTGATTCGATCCATTGGAGGAGGAGACGTTTCTTTATCACCAAATTTTAATTGAATATTTGAGTAAATTTCTAGTTTCTCTTCCAGGATTTTTGTATTGTAAAAAGAATTCACCAAATTTCTTTGTGCCAGTTCACCTTCAGGATATTCTTCCACGATTTTCGTATCTATCGCTTTTGAGGCTTCATCATCACCAATATTAGAATATATTGAACTGATCGTCAATAAGTCGTCCTCATCTAGAGGATTCATGCGGAGTGTTTTAATCAATTCTTTACATTCGTTCAGCACTTGTTCATCTTTAGCTTTAGCAGCGTAAAATGAATAGTTTTGTAAATATTTTCCCTCTATTTTAGCTTCTGGAAATTGACTATATTCTTTTTGTAAATAAACCAAAGCTTTTTCGTTATTGCGTTCTAGTCCTACGGTTCGATAATAATTTCCATAGATCGAAGCCAAACTTGCAAACGCTCCTGGCTGAGGTGTTTTTCTATCCTTTTGATAAATCACAGCGGCATATCCATCGCCATTATTATCATCTTTTTTATCATCAGCACTCAATGAAATAAAAACAACTTTTGCATCTTTTGAAGTCTGTATCGTGCTAGAATAAGCATTGTTTTTTATTTGCAAATATATTTCAGTAGCGATTGGTCCGTCCTCTGAAAATTCATAACAAATAGCTTCAATTTTTTCTACTCTTTGAAGGTCTGTCCCAATGGAGTTGTATGTTATTTGAATTTTTTCGCCAGGAACCGGATTTGCTGGTTCGAAAGTTAAGTTTTGGCTAATGAGAAGGTTGGTTGAGAACACCATAATAATGGCGAAAAACAGGGGGAGATATTTTTTCATTTTGCAATATTTTGGTTAAAAATGAAGGCTAGACTCTTCTTGTTTACAAGATATGGAAGATTTTAAAATTAATTTCCCCCATTATTCATAAAGACAATTTTAAGACAATTGCAAATAGGACTTCAATGAAAAGGAAGAAAAGTTTGTTTTTATTGATTTTTAGCAGCTCGTATTCGATTGACAAACATTTGTGCAGTACCCTGATTCACCGGTGCAATTTCATAAAATTCGCCATCGTCCATTTTAATCGTTGTATCCTTTTTCTTCAGATTAAGTAGTTCTTCATTGAACTTTTCATTATTGGAAGTAGTGCTCAAAATACCCTGCTTGTATCCAAAAAAGTAATAATATTCACTCGGAGATTTTATGTAAATATATAAACGGTCATCTTCATTAGTCGGCATTTTAAATTCGACATATCCTTCAACCATTCTATTAATTACTTCTCCGTCAATGCTCGCTAAACCCAGTTTTTGATCCGTCGATATAAAGGATTGGTATTCAGCATTCCAATTCATTTTCAGGTTGCTGAAAAGGAATTCAAATTTTCCATATTTACTTGGGAGATCGAGCCCGGTATTTTTCATTTTATTGACAGCGGCGGTATAATCTTTATCATTTGGAATAAATTCGCGGAGCGCCATTTCATAATACTCGCCATCTTTTAAGTAATCGACAACCTGCGCATCAAAACTGCTGGACTGAAGATCTGAAGCGATAATTTTCAACAACTTATCAGGAATTACCGCATCAATTCCGGCCATCATCGTAAAATTCATTTCTGTAAGTCCCGGCTCAGAAAAACCATCCATTTGAATGGTGCTATCCGGAAATGTAGTTTCTACTTTTCCCGCAGCGAAAACGTTGATATATTTCAGACCCGATCCAATATTTATTTTTCCTTCGGCTTCAATCTTTCCGGTTTTATTAAAATAACTCAACCTATTGCCATAAACGGTATTTGCTACCATTTTGGTGGAGTCTCCAAAATTGAATTTGTCTTTAATTCTATCATATTTAAAAATTCCGGTCTTTTCTCCTTTGGCTTCCATGATGATCCGGTCCTTCCTCAAATAAAGTGGCATCATGATACTCGGGTACATTTTAGCAGAAGATTTACTTAAATATATACCTGTTCTTAATGGATCTCCCTGGTAGTTTTTAGGGACATCATAGGTTATTGCAAGGTCGTTTTTATCACCTTCAAAGTGCACCGAAAACCAGTTTTTTCCAGGAATATTTGGAGCATCAAGGCGAGCAAAACCACCAAAAGTTAAGTTTTTAGATTCAGCACTCAAATTTATTTTGCCACGATATTCGGTTTTGTGATCGATATAAAAACTATCTATTTCCGTAACTTCCCCATCAGCGCGCGTAACTGTTTCTTTTTCACTACGTTTGCCTTTTCCAACTCTGGTTCCTATAATATTGGCAAATTCGATTTCCTGCTGCCGCTTACCAATATTATATTCATAAAAACCAGTTGCCCGATAATCTTTTTTTCCAATCAAATTAACGGTAGCCCTATTGATTACGTGATATTTGTTTATAGTGTTTGCGACAATTTTGGCGTTATAAAGGGTATCCATAATCCCTCCTTTGCTAATTTCAACTTTGCCATCTTCGGTGTAAACAAATGCATCGCAAGTTTGAATTACTTCTACTCCTCCAATTTTCAGTTCGTTTGTTTTCAAATCATAAAAAGCGGTTTCTCCTCTATAAGTCAAAGAGTCTTTTTCCGGATGAATTGAAGTAAAAACTCCTTTGCCTCCGCTTTCATTTTTAAAAGTGATGGTTTCTTCTTTCATATCCCAAACAAAATCATTGAGCGAAGTGATATATTTGTTATAAGGCATGGTGGTCATAGTAGAATCAGCATTTGCTCTGATTTTTCCTATTTGGTCATCAAAATTAAGGTCTGCATTTACATTTCGCGTATCCAAAGCGAGATCATCAAATCCTACTGTTTTAATCCTCACTGTGGATGTATCGGAAAATGCAGAAAATGCTTTAAACGAAATCAAGTCAGAAATCAAACTTCCTTTATCCCAGTCCAGCACCCCGCGTCCTCTCAA
Source organism: Saprospiraceae bacterium (assembly GCA_965220465.1). Classification (GTDB taxonomy): domain Bacteria; phylum Bacteroidota; class Bacteroidia; order Chitinophagales; family Saprospiraceae; genus JAHDHW01. Next base: position 759,418 of record CBDCPZ010000023.1, read on the forward strand.
ACCATCTGGCGTCAAAATTAGCGTTCCTTCCAAAGTGGTTTCACTGTTTTTAAATAATTCAAAAGCCTTTTCTTTGGTTCTGATATACATACTATCCCTATAAGGTTTCCAATCAATACTCACATCCAAACCCAAGGCCTGAGGTACTTCCACGGCACTTTCGCGATCTTCGACCAAATCAAAACGCTCAGCTGTTGCGAGCATCTGTTTTGGTTTAAAAATGATATCTTCTGAATTAATCGTTGCTCCCAAATAAGAAATTGCCCCTTTTCCTAAAAGTCCTTTATTGCTCAGTTCAATATCGCCTTTGTACCCTCCTTTTTCTGAATATGCCGGAAAACCATCTTCTGGTGTTTTAGTCGCAAAACCGAAGGATTCATCTTCAAGCAAGGAGATCGTTTCTTTGAACTCTGGAAAGATATTGGCAGACACCAGTCTGCCTTTAAAAGTCAAATCTTCTTTTGTATAATTATCCAGGCCGTTAAAACTGAATTTTTCCAATTCAAAATAAAAGGAATCCCGGTCATAGCTTCCTCCTTGAGTGTCCATATAATCATAAAAAACAAAAGATGGACCTTTGCTTTGAAAGGAAGGGAAAATTGGAATGTCTTCTCTTCCGGATTTATTAGAAGGCGCATCAATCAGCAAGACGCCATGCGCATGTTCAATTCGCGAACCGATAGACAAAGCAATAGGTTGATCGTATTCATCTTTTGCTTCGGTAGGAATGAAAAAATCAAAATATCGGACAGAGTCCAATTCGATATGGTTTTTGTCATAAATGTAGGTGAAGTCCTTACCAGATAAAATACTAAATCCGGCAAATACTTTACCGTCAAAATCCATATTCCGATTTTCTTTAAAAATTACCTGATGGCGAAGCGGTCTAACAGCTACACGCTGTTTTGCGCTAAGCTGAATTGAAGCTACGCCATTAGCAGTAATTGTGTTGTCTTTCAGTGAAAGGATGGCATTTGTGCTATCCACCTCAGAAGTGATTTTTAAAACATCATAATCTACTTTGCCTTGATAAGCATTGGCATAATGAAACACTTTATCTTTTACTTCGACGATTTGCTTATCACTATCATAATTGACAAAGCCATTCGCAACCAAATCGTAAAGCAAACTTTGGATGCTGGTAACATCAAAACGAGGATTTAACTTTTGAGCGAGGTTGTTGGCACTTACCTCGGTTCCTTCCTGGTCAGCATACACTTTTAATGTAGCCAATGGATTTGTTGTGGAAATATTCTGTATTCGGCGGTAATCTCCTTCTTCAAAATATTTCAATGATTCGAAAATCACTTTTTTATTCGTTTTTGAAAATCCAATACCTCGCTGCCCTAGTACAATGGAATCGTTGTTCATGTACCAATCAATATTATCAACATCAATATTAAATTGGTGAAGCGAATTGAAAAATGGATTTCGATCACTTCCACGTTTTCCCCGATTCAGATTCAGCTCTTTGTTTGGAATGTCGAATTTGATATTTGCAGAAGGATGGTACAGTGAATCTTTGTCAAAATAAAGGGTGCTTTCAGCTCGTTCGGCAGCAATTCTTTCTCCTTTTCTAATGACAAAAAGTTCTGCATTTGCATCAAACTGAAGTTTATTGTTTTCATCAAAAACGGTAATTTTTGCTTTGTTGTCTTTCGAACCGAATCCGTAAACAGTCGTTCCATTTAATTTGAATCCGCCTTTATATTTTAACCCACCGCCAATGTTATTGATTTCCAATATATCTTCTTTCGATTCGAATCGAGGGTAGGATCCTTCCAAAGAATTACTTGAGGCTACTATTTTGTCAGTAAATGAACCCTCAACAGCTCCTGCAGGAAAAAGCTCAGGATAAAAAAGTTTGACTGATTTAACGTCGTAAATACTCTTTTTGACCTCAATCTCATAATCTGATAAAACACAATAAATACTATCAGCTAAACCAAATCGCGCCCAGGTAACTTTTCCTCCCGTTCCTTTCCACATCTCCTCAACGGGGAAATAGGCGCCGGATGTCCCGTAAATCGCAATGGAATCTTCTTTCCGGCTTCCAAAAAGATCTAGTTCTTTGTATTCTATACTCGGATTTTTGTCTTCATATTTTAATGTGAAATCATCTGCGACAGCGGTCCAGGTTACACCTGAGGTAGAATACCTGATCGTTTTTTTATCAAAAAAATCAAATGAAAAAGCTAAATAATCTTTATAAGGAGTAAGTCTTCGATTTTCAATATCGCCCAGTATTTGATCTAACACTTTATGCCAATCAATGAATCGTTGAGCTCCGTTTTCTCCTTTTTTAATAATCGTCAAACACTGCAAATAATCAACAAAATAGGGTTTCGCAGTCATTTTTTGGGTAAGCATCATGTTCCCGGTTGTCCTGATCTGAACAAACTCATCCTGTGAGAAGGCCCCTCCTTCAAATTGAGCTTCAAAATCTTTGTAAATATCCTCCATCGTCTTTTGCTTACTGGAAGTCATATAAGTTTTCAATTGGTCCAAAAACTCAGTTTGCACTTCTGAAAATTCAGTTAATCGTTGAGCAAAAGTTGTAGATAAAAAGAAAAAAGAAAAAATTATGGTGAGGTGTACATGACGTATCATATTGTTGAATATCGGTTTGTTAGTGTAAATGAAACTGCTTAGCTATCAAAACTTTATTTTTCAAAATGGCAGCATATCCATTTATTTTTTTGAACAGTTTTTAAAATAGAAAAGCCGTTTTTTTCAGCTTTTGTCAACAGTAAATTTTCGTCTTGTTTTAATATACCTGAGACAATTAATTTGCCGTTTTTTACCAGTTTGTTATATAACGAGTCCATCGTATCTAAAATTACATTGCGGTTTATGTTGGCCAGGATAATATCATACGATGAATCCTCTATATTTTCAAGTGTTCCGTGAATTGCTATTATATTAGAAATGGCATTGATTTTTGCATTTTCAATCGTGTTTTCATAAGATTGGATCTCAATATCAACCGCATCTATTTTTGCTGCACCCAACTTGGAAGCCAGGATAGCCAGGATTCCGGTTCCACAACCAAAATCCAAAACCTTTTTGTTACCAAAATCAATATTTTTCATTGTTTGAATCATCATAAATGTGGTTTCATGATGACCCGTTCCAAAAGCCATTTTTGGATTGATGATAATTTCAAAAACTACATTTGAAGCAGGTTTGTGAAAATCAGCACGAATAGAACAAAAGTCGTCAACAATCAAAGGTTCAAAATTGGATTCCCAGATGGTGTTCCAGTTTTGGGCTTTGATTATTTCACTTTTGTAAGAAAAGGGAACTCGTTTTTGTAATGCAACGATTTCGTTTTCAACGGAGTGATTGAATGATTTTTGAGGAATATAAGCGTCTAAACCAAAATCTTTTTCGTCAAAAGTTTCAAATGGCAATTCTCCCAAAAATGCTAAAAGGATTTCGATGTATTCTGGTTCCGTTTCAATATGAATATTATAATAATCCATTAACTTGGATACACCTCATTTTTAGCGGATTTTAAAGTATTCATCATCAATGAAGTGACCGTCATTGGACCTACTCCACCAGGAACCGGAGTGATGAAACTACATTTTGGAGCAACTTCATCAAATTTTACGTCTCCCGCTAAACGATATCCTCTTTTGCGGCTGGCATCTTCGACTCTATTAATTCCGACATCAATAACGACTGCTCCTTCTTTAACCATATCCGCTTTGACAAATTCAGGGACACCAAGTGATACGACTAAAATATCTGCTTGCCTAGTGTGCTTTGCGAGATCTTTGGTGCGGCTATGGCATAAGGTAACCGTAGCATTTCCGGGATTAGCCTTTCGGGAAAGCAAAATACTGATTGGCGTCCCTACAATATTACTTCGGCCCAACACAACCGCTTCTTTACCAGAAACTTCAATACCGTTTCTTTCCAACATTTGCATAATTCCAAAAGGTGTTGCAGGAAGATAGCAAGGCAACCCTTGCGCCATCCGCCCAAAATTGACAGGATGAAAACCGTCTACATCTTTTCGGGGATCGATGGCAAGCGTTACTTTTTCTTCATTAATATGCTTAGGCAGAGGGAGTTGTACGATAAACCCATCAATGTCAGCGTCATTATTCAGATCAGCCACGATTTGAAGTAATTCTTTTTCCGTTGTCGATGAATCTCGTTTTACCAGGGTAGACTTAAACCCTACCATTTCACAAGACTTTACTTTATTTCGGACATAAACTTCACTCGCAGGGTCTTCACCAATTAACACGGCTGCAAGATGCGGAATTTTGCCGCCTTTACTTTTTATTTGAGCTACTTCCAGAGCAATTTCTTCTTTGATCGTTTGGGATAGTGCTTTTCCATCAATTAGTTGCATAGTCAGTTTGTTTTCTTTTTTTGAAATGAAGGTGTAAAGTTAAAAAAATATAAAAGTCTATTGAGTTGATTCTGCGATAAAAAGGTTTTTGTAAAAATCCAGCAATTTTTCTTCTTCAACCTCCCAAATAAAAACCTTTTTCGCTTTTTTACAATTCTGAACCAGACCATTATACAACCTATTGTCTTCCAACAGTTTATTGACCGAAGCAGCAATAATTTCCGGATTCAAATCATCGATTAATAGCGCTACTTCAAAAGCTTGATTTAGTTTTTGGTATTCCGGAAAATTCATGTGGATAGACGGGATCTCAGCTTGAATATAATCAAATGCCTTATTCGCAAGCGAGTAATAATAATTTAAACTGGTATTCTCCAAAAAGTTTATTCCAATGGTTGCCTTTGCAGTTATTTCAGGAAGCTCTGATGGTTTTAGATAACCTTTGAAAATAACTTTTTTTCCCAGCTTTCTGGTTATTGCCAGTTGTCTTAATTTCAAAGAAAGGTCACCCTCTCCTACTAACCAAAACTCACTGTGTTTGACCAATTCCATTGCTTCGATAGCCTGTTCCAGCCCGCGGCCGGCATTTAAGGCACCTTGATACAAAATGATAAAATCATTTTGGGGAACCTTCGAAATTGAGTTTTCATGAAACTGGTAAGGAACATTTCTAATAACTTCAAATTTGGTTTTGTATTTTTCTAAAAAGATCTCAGAAAGACTTTCACAAACGGTGTAACAATATTTCAATCTTGGAATGATAAAATTTCCAAGGTTTTCCCAAGCTTTTTTAACTTTTGGTCGATTGACAACTTCCGGAACTTCAGTAAAATATTCGTGGGCATCGTAAATGCATATTTTTCCTTTAAATTTACTGACAAGATAACCTGGTAACAAGGTATCCAAATCAATACAGCAAACCGCATCAAAATTTGAAAAAAGCAGGAGCCAGAATAATCTGAAATTGTATTCCAAATAAAAAAGCTTTCCTTTTTCGAAAAAGCAGCTGATTCTTTTTTTAATGTATTTTGAGTCATCAAGCAATTTGGAAGCACTTCGCTTTCTGCCAATCAGCTTCACCACATATCCGTTGTTGCTAAGTGATGTGCAAATGCGGATCATGCGCTGATCGTAAACGAGATCGTTGGTAACAGTAAAGTAAATTGTTTTTTGTTTCATTAAAGTTTGAAAGGAAAAGTACGCAAAAGCTTGGTAATCAATTTAATCCCACTTCAATTTGTCATCCTCTTTTATCAACTTTTGTTCATCCAGTAAATATTCAATCACCTTCAAGATTCGATTTTGGTGCTTTGGTGAAAAGGATTCTAACAGTTCCTCTACCGTTAGCTTTTCTTTTTTTAAAAGCCTTTGGATTTTATTTTTGTATCGTTCAAAGTCATCAGAATTTGAAGTGGTCTTTGACCTTTCGAGGCAAATATCGCAAACCCCACAATCCGGTGCATTTTTTTCATCAAAATAGTTGAGTAACATTTTGCTTCTGCAAATTTGGTTTTCAGCATAGGCGATTACTTTATTAATTCTTTCAGCTTGCCTTTTTTTTCGAAAATCATACATCTTTTTATCAAAAACCAAATTCTTGCTATCAACTCTTTCCTGGAGCAATGTCAATTGTGGCTTATCTTTTTGAGGATGATATTCGATGACTCCTTCTTTTTTCATAATTACAAAAAGTTGGTCCAAATCAGCAATTGATATTTTTAAAAAACGGGCTAATTGATATTCATTGACACTAACAATATGATTGAAAGCACCTTGATAGGTTCTTAAAATCGTTTTTATCAACGGCCTGAATTTTTCATTTCTAATTTGATAATCATACAATTCCTCCTTTGAAACCAAGATCTGTAACCTTGTCGAAATGTAAACTGCTTCGCTCAAAACCAGCCATCCTGCCTGCTCTAAAATTTTCAAACAGTTAAATGTTTTTATTATTTCAAAACCATAAATCCTCGAAAATTCAACCAAATCGAAATCAAAACTTACACCGTTTCCTCCGCCGGTTGCCAATTGGAGATAACTTCCCAAAGCCTGATAAGTTAATCGAACCTCTTTTAAATCCGGAAACGATATTTCAAATCGATTTTCCAAATCCATTTTGTCCCCTTTGTTGTACAATAAAACCGCATAAGCTTTGGCTCCATCTCGACCAACCCGGCCCGCTTCCTGGAAATACGCTTCCAAGCTATCCGGAAGATCCAAATGTACCACAGCTCTCACATCAGGCTTATCAATGCCCATCCCAAAAGCGTTGGTAGCAACAATTATTCTGATTTTATTATTGATCCATGCTTCCTGCTTTGCACTGCGAAGGTCCGAACTCAAACCTGCATGGTAATAATCAGCAGCTATTCTTTTTTTTCGCAAAAATTGAGCAACATCTTTTGTTTTTCTTCTACTTCGAACATAAACCAACCCGCTTCCTCTTACCTTTAATAAAATATCCAACAGCTTTTCCAATTTCCCTTCTTCATTTAAAACGACATAAGCTAAGTTCTTCCTTTCAAAGCTTTGTTTAAACACCAATTCATTTTTAAAAGCTAATTTTTCCTGAATATCTTTCACAACTTCTGTGGTTGCAGTTGCGGTTAAGGCAAGGACCGGTGTGTTTGGAATCAATTCCCTAATGTCTATTATTTTTAAATATGAAGGTCGAAAATCATAGCCCCATTGTGAAATACAATGAGCTTCGTCAACCGCTAATAAATTGACATTCATCTTTTTTATCCGTTCAATCACGAGTTCAGTTGTTAAACGTTCAGGTGATAAATATAAAATTTTAATATCTCCATAAACACAGTTATCCAAAATCCGATCTATTTCTCGATAATGCATCCCCGAATAAATAGCTACAGCTGCAATCCCTCTTTTTTTAAGATTGTAAACCTGATCTTTCATTAAAGCTATTAGTGGTGAAACAACAATACAAATCCCTTCTCTGCTAAGCGCAGGAATTTGAAAACATAAAGATTTACCCCCTCCTGTTGGCATCAATGCGAGTGAATCTTTGTCATCTAATACAGACTTGATAATGCCTTCTTGTAGTGGCCGGAAGCCATTAAAACCCCAGTATTTATTTAATATTTCATATGCTGAAGTCTGGCTCAATTTCTTTTTTTAATTCGTTAAAGTTTTATTACCCAGGAAGTCAATTTAAGTAGATCTTTCTAAAAAAGAAAACGCTTAAGACTAATTTTGTCTTAAGCGTTTTAATAATTAAATAATGGGTATTCTCTTTTGTGCTAAAAACTCATCATAAAATATTTATGTCGGTTCGTGTATTCCATATCTTTTTCAGATCCTAAATTGACAGACAAGGTTGCTCCCATAAAGAAAAACCAGTCCATTCTGGTAGGGTTTCCCCGTATGTTACCCTCAGGATTTCCTAAATCTTTTTGATTAACTTCATAATATTCAGGTGATCGATAGGATAAAGCTGCAGCAACCGGATCAACCTCCTCTAAAGCCTCAACATCTGGATATACTGAACTCACATCATCAAGATAATCTGTAAACGTTTTTCTGAAACCAACTTCAATCCCTATATTACTTCTTTGATTCAAGTTGAATTTTGTGCCAAGTCCCATTGGTATGGCCATTTGAAAAAGGCTATAGGGTTTTGTTGAGCTTCCTTCCAAATGTTGCCCTTCTGTTCCTAATTTTTGTAAATAATACACTTCATTTTCATACTCAGCTGTAGGATTGAAGTGGAAAACAGAAATACCTCCAAACAAGTAAAATGCTGCGATTTTATTATTCTTAATGTCGTAAGGGATAAAATTAAATTCACCCGTAACAGCTAATTCATAAATATTTGAACGAAAACTCAAATTTCTTTGGCGCCGTCCACTCACAGTATCCGAATTGTAATCATCTCCCGATATTTGACCACGAGTAAAACTTACTTTTCCTGAAAAATGTCTGTTGAGGTTTATTCTTCCAAACAACCCGTAGGCCATATTAAATTCTGTAGCTTCCATATTGGTTGCCTGCAAGTCTCCCGAATAATTTGAGAGGCCAATAAAACCCCCAATTTCATAATACTGCGCAGTAACAATATTAGCTCCTATTATTAAAAAAATAGATGTAACTATTAGCTTTCTCATAAAAAATGGTTAATTAGTTTTCAAATATTGTGTTGATTATCAGAACTTTAGCATTCTTAAGGGGAGCTGAAAATATTTTTTTGACCATTACAAATACTGTGGTCAAAAGAGATCTAAAACAAATTGGTGGGAGGGAAATAAATTGTTATTTAAAGCAATTCAAGACTTTAGTATTCAAAAAGGATTCCAATTTTTTTATTCCTTTGTACTGATTAGCCTTATTTTTTAATTAGATTTTATGAATAAGAATAGAAGAGCCTCTTATTGCCTATAAATATGTAAAAATTGCTGATTTTAAATCCTGAGACTATCATATATAAAAAAGAGGAGGCCTAAAATTAGGCCTCCTCTTTTTTATAGAAGATTTAATTTAGTTTTTAAAAATTCGTATTACATCCTTGATTTCGACGTCCTCTCGATCTACTTCCAACTAATCCATTATCCAGAAAATTGTAGGAGACTGAAATACCTGAAAATAAATACCAATCGGAAACTGAATCATTGCCACGTTTTGTCCCCCCGGCAAAAGTCTGATCTGATCGATTCGCAAGAGCAGCAGATAATTCACCATTTCCGGCGATCAACTGTTCATTGTCAACATAATACCCGCTCACATCATCCAGATAATCAGTAAAAGTTTTTCTTAAGCCAAAATCAATTCCAACATTCCATTGATCATTAATCGCATACTTCAATCCTCCACCAAATGGAATTACCACCTCAAGCAAACTATATTTTGCTGCAAAACCTTGCATGCTTTGACCTTCTGTCCCTAGTGGTTGTAATTCTACCCATTCACCATTATATTGAGCACGAGGGTTGAAATGGACAAAACCAACTCCAATAAAAAGATATGGGGTAAAAACGCGTTCAAGACCGTAAGGTTGATAACCTAAAATATTCCATTCTCCAGTAACTGCAAATTCTAACATATTTGTACGAAAACTCAGGTTGCGACTCCTCCCTTCTTTGGCATCATCACCCGATATCGTCCCAAAGTTTACACCTAGTTTTGCGGTAAAATAATTATTAAAATTATATCGGCCGAAGCCACCAAATGCAGCATGAAATTTTCCAAGACTGGTTTTAAGATTTGATGGGGATAAATCTCCCTGATAAGAAGATACTCCTGCCATTACACCAGCTTCAAATCCTTGTGACCACATAAAAATTGGAGCTGCCATAAATATTAAAAGAAAAACTCTCTTTATCATATTAGTTATTTATTGTTCATAGTTAAATATTCAAAACACGAGTTTCTTTACAACGCAAATATAAACAAATTGATTCACTCATTCGTTAAAAACCTTTATAGTGAATAAAGGTTGTTTTATCTAAAACTTTTAACATCTTGGTCTAGATTTTAGAATCTTAAAACACAATTTATTCGATAACCGTTATAATTATTATATTTTTGTGTTTTTTGAATAAAATATTATCATCATTTCAATAAAATCAATAGTAATGAAAATCAAATTTAGTTTATTGCTTTGCTTATTTTTAGTTCAAACACTAATGATGGCTCAGGATAATGCTCCAAAAGATTGGTTCCATTTAGATCTCGCGACAGATAAGGTGCCCGGTACGAGTGCTAACAAAACATACGAAACTTTACTTCAAGGCAAAAAATCAGAAACAGTTGTAGTTGCCGTAATAGACTCAGGAGTTGATTACAACCATGAGGATCTTAAAGATATTATGTGGGTCAACGCAGATGAAATACCTAATAATGGAATCGATGATGACAAAAATGGCTATATCGATGATATTAATGGTTGGAATTTTATCGGTGGCAAAGACGGAAAAAACATTAACCATGAAGCTTTGGAATTAAGCCGTTTAGTTGCAAAATATAATAAAAAATACGAAAACGTTGATGAATCAAGTCTTTCTAAAAAGGAAAAGAAAGAATATGAGAAATATCAAAAAATGAAAAAAGAAGTTGTTGATGAACGCAATAAAATTCATCAGCAATCTATGGGTTTTATGGTATATATTGAGGCATTGGAAACCCTAAAAAAACTTACAGGAAAAGATGATTTTACTGTTGAAGACCTGCAAAAGATAGAAACCGACGACGAGTCTGTAACACAATCCATTGAAATGGTTAGTGCTACACTTGCTGAAGGTTACACTGTTACGGAACTGGAAGAACAAGTGAATGGTGCAAAAGCGTATTTTGAAACACGCCTTGAATATTATTATAACCCAGAATATGATCCAAGATCTATCGTAGGAGATGATTATTCAAACCCTGATCAAAGAGATTATGGAAACAATGATGTTCAGGGTCCTGATGCAGATCATGGAACTCACGTAGCAGGAATCATCGGTGCAGTTAGAAATAATGATATTGGCATGAATGGTATTGCTGATAATGTCAGAATCATGTCTGTTCGATGTGTTCCGGATGGTGATGAAAGAGATAAAGATGTTGCCAATGCAATTCGATACGCAGTGGATAATGGCGCTCAAGTAATAAATATGAGTTTTGGTAAAAGCTATTCATGGGATAAAGATGTGGTTGATCGTGCTGTCAAATATGCACAGAAGCATGATGTATTATTGGTTCATGCAGCAGGAAATGACGGTAGCAATAACGATACTGGAAATAACTTCCCAAATGACAAATATGCCAAAAAAGGTTTGTTTAAACCTAAAAAAGCTAAAGTTTGGATGGAAGTTGGTGCCTTGAACTGGAAAGGCGGAGATAAGAGTGCCGCATCTTTTTCAAATTATGGTAAAGAAAATGTTGATGTTTTTGCTCCTGGAGTTGAAATTTATTCAACTACTGTAGGAAATGGATATGCCAGCTTTCAAGGAACAAGTATGGCTTCTCCTGTAGTTGCTGGTGTTGCTGCATTGCTTCGGTCCTATTTTCCGGAACTTTCTGCAAAACAAGTGAAGGAAATCATTATGGAAACAGCGACTCCGCAGACGATGATGGTTGCTAAGCCTGGGTCAAAAGATGAAAAGATTAAGTTTGACGAATTATCTGTATCAGGAGGTATCGTGAACGCTTATGAAGCAGTTGAAAAAGCGAGTGAGACCAAAGGAAAAAAGAAGAAAAAAGGTCCTTCTGGCAAATATAGTAATGGAAACGGATCTTCTGCTGCCAAAGCAAAACCTGGTAAAGCTTAAGATTTTTCGAGTATAAAATAAAAAAACGCTGTTGAAAAACTCAACGGCGTTTTTTTTATTTTTTAATTTAAAAGGATAGCTCAATTCTCCCGGATTCTGGAACAAACAATTCATTGATTCCTGCATTCAAACCCTTTGTTTTCTTTCCAAACACCTCATTCCCCTCACAATCAAATACTTTCCAAGTGCAATCATCTTTGGGATTTTCTAATTTTAGAAAAACGGAAGTCGATGATTTAGCATTAATTATATCAAGGTGTTTAATTTCACTATTTTCTAATTCTACAACAAGATTTTCAAATAAGGTCGTAATTTGCTTACGTCCATGAAAAGCTGATAAAATCGGGTAATTGGCTACTGGATTGCCTGGAATAAATTCGCCATCTAACAGAATATTCCGGTTTTCATTCCAGTAAGCAAACCAGTTTTTTATCATGTTTAAATGTTTTTCTGGAATCTCCTCTAGCCGAACTGATAATTGTGGAACGCTATACAAAATATTCAATATTTGCAAAGCAGCTGACTCAACCGGCTCTTCTTTTCGCCAAATAAACATATCCGAATGAACAGCAGTATTACCTGATAAAATTCTCAAATTTACCGTTTCAATTCGATTGGCAACGGCATTGTTTGGGCAATCCACTCCACGAAACATATTTCCATATTTACGCATTAACGGTCCAATGTAAGGCTGCCTGAATTCAATCATTATATCTGGCCGTATCGAAACCAATCGCCGCATGACTTCTGTCATTAAATGATCTGTGGCTTCATTTACGGAGGCAAAGTCTCTTCCATTTTCTTTTGTTAGAACTGTTTCATCATCAGATGAAAACCGTCCAATAAAATCTAATTTAAAACCGTCCAAATTCCAATTCTGGATGGCTTTTTCATAGGTTTTGATAATATATTCCCTGACTTCGGGATACCTGGGGTCCATCACATAAGTTCCCTGGCCATTCCAGTACCTTAAATATTTTCCTTTAAAACGATCATAATTTCTAGCTTTCTCTCCCATAAAAGGCAAAGAATACCACAACAATATTTTCATTCCAATGGCATGAACACTATCTACAAAAGCTTTCATTTCAGGGACTCTTTCCGGAGACCAGTCTCCTGTAAAAGCATAGCCCCTGTTTCCGTCTAAAGTCTGCCAACCATCGTCAACAATGATTGCTTCGCAACCCAAAGACTTCGAAATTTTACACTCCTCAATCATTTTTTCTGCAGTAATGTTTTGGTGATAACTGTACCAGGTTGAATACATTGGTCGCTTTGCAATGTCCGGAACGCTTGCAGGCTTGTACTCCTCCATACTCGCCCACCAATTACTAACGCCTTCAACAGCTTTATAATAAGGAATTGAGCGCGTATCAATTCGTAGCTGGACCTGATAAAACTTTGTAAGCGGCATTTTTTCTGAAAACAATCGAAACTTCGGATAAAAATGAACATCTTCTTCTTTGAGGTAGCAATTTAGTTCAACCTTATTTAAGGCGTCAGAAAGAGCAAAAGTGATTCTGTTATCGAGGCTATTATTATAATATGATAAAACCGGTGCCCAACTGCTCGCTCTGGAAGTCAATCCTGAACGCCAATAATTGAAATTTCCATCAAAAGTTGCATTCCAATATCCATTAATGTCAACGGAAGGATAGGAAAATTGTATAGTCAAAGGATTTAATTCAGCTAACTTTTCAGCTTCAAAAGTGATTGTCACGATTTGAAGCCCGGATTCAATTTCTTTGCTTTCTATTTTTTTTGAAAAATCGCCCAAATCGCCTTCTATCCTGATGCTGTCTGCCAAAACAATTATTTCAGGACTTGCACTTTTTGTGAATTCAACATTGGACGTTTTATTTGTTTCCTGGCATGATGAAAACAGTACAACCAAAATGCAGAAGTGGAAAATTCGTTTCATTCTGAATAAAATAATGAAATTGAGAAAACCGGAGAATAGAATTCAATCCGAATAATAAGGGGAATTGAATGGTATGAAGCTAAGAAAAATTTAAAGAATTACCACTTCTTTGATAAATTCTTCCCCCAATTCTTCATTGATGAGATTGCGGATTTTTTCTTTTCCAAGACTGAGTTCTTGTTTTAAAGGAGAGGATTCAAGCGTTACGAAAAGCTTGTTTCGGCGAATGACAATATCTTTAGTGTAGCGACTAATGCTCGGACCCATTAGTGTTCCCCAAATGCTTTTGATTTTAGTTTGATTGTACTTTGAATTCAGGCGATATTTCTGGAGCATATCTTTCAGCACTTCGTTTATTTTTTGGTCATTATGTTTCTTCATTCTAAAAGGGGAATTTATGAAATCTAAACATTGCTTACAAGGTAGCAGTTCCTGAATCAATAACAAATTTTTTAAAATCAGAATCAAATTTTTCAATGATATTTTGGACTCTGTTTTCATGAGTATCAGTAATAAAGACTTGCCCAAATTTATTTTCGATCAACAGACTAATCAAATGCTCCACGCGGAACCGATCCAACTTGTCAAAAATATCATCAAGTAGAAGCAATGGAGTCACTTTTTTATTGATCCGCAACATTTCATATTGGGCGAGTTTCAATGCTAAAACAAAGGATTTTAATTGTCCTTGTGATGCAAAACTCTTTAACGAATGATCTCCAAGATAAAATTTCAAATCATCGCGATGGATACCACAAGTTGTCCGCTGGAGTATTCGGTCTTTGTTGTTGTTTTGTATTAAAAGTTCCTCCAGTTTTCCCTTTAAAAGCTGTGAAAAATATTCACAACTCACAGTTTCCTGTTCACCTGAAATTCTTTGATAATATTTTTCGAATAAAGGTGTAAAGTCATCTGCAAAAGAAGCGCGCTTTTTAAATATCAGTTCCGCAGGTGCTAATAATTGCTCATTGTACGAATCTATCAACTTATCATCATAATATCGTTCTGCTGCAAATTGCTTTAATGCAGCATTCCGTTGTTTTAGAACTTTGTTGTAATTGATTATGCTCGACAGGTATAAAGGTTCTATCTGAGATAAAGTATTGTCCAAAAATTTACGGCGGATTTCACTTCCATCTGAAACTAAGAGCGTATCATCCGGAACGATCATCACAACTGGAAACAGACCAATATGATCCATTAATTTTTTATACAGAACATCATTTCGTTCGAAAACTTTATTCTTTCCGGGGATTACCTTTGCAACGATCTTTTCCTTTTTTTTATTCAAATTAAAAATTCCCTCCAATCTAAAAAAATCACCATCATGAATCACCAACTTGCGATCATTTATACCAGCATGGTTTTTACACATGCACAAATAATAAATCGCATCCAAAAGGTTTGTTTTACCCATTCCATTCTTCCCAACAAAACAATTCAAATGCTTTGAAAAGAGCAGCTTTTGGGAGGAATAATTTTTAAAATTTGTTAGTTTTAATTCTTTGAGATACAAAAGAGATGTGCTTTTCTAGTTCAAAATGATTGATTAAAAATTTTTATTTTTTAAAAAAAATCAAAGATAGTCATACAAAAAGCGATTATTCATCAACTGGAACAAAATATTTTTGTTCAATAAAAACCAAGTCCTCAAAGCAACCATTGCAATGTTGAATCTCCTTTTTGAATAATCGCAGATTATGGTGTATCTTTATCGCGAATTTTTAAAAACAGAAAAGACGTATTTACAAATTTTAAAAATATGAGACAAGTGGTGCAAAAAGTTAAGAAAGGCAATAAAAAAAAACCAGAATATACCAAGGAAACT
Source organism: Saprospiraceae bacterium (assembly GCA_965220465.1). Taxonomy (GTDB): domain Bacteria; phylum Bacteroidota; class Bacteroidia; order Chitinophagales; family Saprospiraceae; genus JAHDHW01. Next base: position 774,801 of record CBDCPZ010000023.1, read on the forward strand.
TATTTGCACTGGTATGAAACCATGCTTCGTATCCGACGATTTGAAGAACGAACATTGATGGCTTACGGCCAGCAAAAGGTAAGAGGATTTTGCCATGTTTACATAGGCCAGGAAGCAATTGCCGCAGGAATGACTACAGCTATTCGAGCAGATGATTCGGTGGCTACTGCGTATCGCCAGCATGGAACTGCAATTTCGAGAGGCATCAGTACAAAAGAATGTATGGCTGAACTTTTTGGAAAGTCAACCGGCGTTGTAAAAGGAAAAGGTGGTTCGATGCACTTCTTTTCAAAAGAAAAACGATTTTTTGGAGGAAATGGAATTGTAGGAGCTCAGATTCCTATCGGAACGGGAGTGGCCTTTGCTGAAAAATATAAAGGAACAGATAATTTATGCGTTACGATGTTTGGTGATGGTGCTGCAAGGCAAGGAGCCTTGTACGAATCTTTCAATATGGCGATGACCTGGAAATTACCGGTTTTATACATTTGTGAAAACAATCATTATGCAATGGGTACTTCTGTGAAACGAACCAGTAATATGCATGAATTGTACAAATTGGGAGCAGCATTTGATATGCCGAGTGAAGCGGTTGACGGGATGCGTCCTGAATCTGTGCACGAAGCGCTTTCCAGAGCTGCTGAACATATCCGTGCCGGAAAAGGACCTTATTATTTGGAAATTAAAACCTATCGTTACAAGGGGCATTCCGTTTCAGATCCTGCAAAATATCGAACTAAAGAAGAGTTGCAAGAATATAAAGATCAAGATCCGGTAAAGCTGACTGAGCTGAAAATATTGACCGAGAAAATTGCGAACGAGGATGAAATAAAAGCAATTAAAGAAAAAATTAAAATTGAAATTGATGAAGCCGTAAAATTTGCAGAAGAGTCTCCTTTACCCGATCCGAGTGAATTGTACAAAGACAATTATGTTCAAGATGATTATCCTTACTTGACCTAGAAGATTTAATAAACAGCATTTGTTGAGAAAACTACACAAATGTGAAACAGGAATGCGGATTGTGCGTTCCTGTTTTTTATTGAACGGAAAGAAATGGAAAGTTACTTTTGATTACTTTGACAAAGCTCAAATTTCAATGAGTAATCAATATTCTTTTGAATTTTCTGATAAAAACTGCATTAAATTAAAAGATTCCTTATTTTTGCGTGACTTTTTAAAAAAGCATCAAATCTGGTTGCCGATTTCAACCAAAAAACATTAAAATTTAAAAATGGCTAGAAGAAGAAGTAAAAAGAAACAAGAAGAGACTTTAGTGGATCTGGTAGAAGCCAGAGATCAAGCTCAAAGTTTTTTAGAAAAAAACCAAACCATGATATTTGGTGGTCTGGTGGCTTTTGTATTAGTTGTGGGTGGATTATTTGCTTACAATTTTATGTATAAAGCACCCAAAGAATTAGAAGGCCAAAATCAAATGCGCCAGGCTCAATTCCAGTTTGAAAGAGATTCCTTCGCATTAGCGCTTACTAATCCGGGTGGAGGTTATAGTGGATTTTTAGATATTATTGATAATTATAGTGGAACAGATGCTGCCAATCTGGCGAATTATTACGCCGGCATATCCTATTTAAACCTCGGTCAATATCAGGTTGCGATTGATTATTTAAATGATTTTAGTGCAAGCGATAATGTTTTACCGATCACAAAAAATGGTGCAATGGCTGCGGCATATGGAGAATTGGAGGACTATGACAATGCCATTAGTTATTATAAAAAAGCTATCAACGCAGGGGACAATGAATTTCTAATTGCCTACTATCTTAAAAACATTGGCTTGCTTTACGAAAAGCAGGGAAAATTCGCTGAATCAAAAAAACATTTTGAAGAAATAAAAACAAAATATCCAAACAGTACACAGAGCACGGATATTGACAAGTTTATTGCAAGAGTAGAAGCTAAAATTTAGCAGGCTCGGTTAAAATTGAAGATGTTTAAACAAAAAAAGGTAAGATCATAAAGGTCTTACCTTTTGTTGTTTTGGTGAAAAAATGATTTAGTTTTGAAACATGGTTTTATAAAAACTATTGAATCCATTAGTTGTTGGATTGATATAAAAGCTTATTCATTATTTTAGAGGACTTTTTTAACCCAAATCAAACCTTAAACTAAAAACTTTAAACCACAAACCACAAACCACAAACCACAAAACCGCAAATTCATGGCGAGCTCTTTAAAAAACTTATCAAAATATAACGAAAAAACAATTCCCTCTGCTGAGAAAATGACTTTCGGGATTGTTGTTTCAGAGTGGAATACTAAAATCACTCATGCACTTTACCAGGCTTGCTACGATACATTAATAAAGCACGGAACAGATCCTAAGCATATTTTTACCGAACAAGTACCAGGCACTTTTGAGTTGCCAGTCGGCGCAAAAATCCTTGCTTCAAATGAAAAACTGGATGCTGTTATTTGTTTGGGCTGTGTGATAAAAGGGGAAACTTCTCACAATGAATATATTAACCAGGCTGTTGCAACCGGACTGATGCAATTGAGCATTTTACATAGCAAGCCATTTATTTTTGGCGTATTAACACCAAATGACGAGCAGCAAGCCGAAGATCGTGCTGGCGGCAAGCACGGAAATAAAGGAGTCGAAGCCGCCGTCACCGCTATAAGAATGGCGGCAATGAAATTAAAAACCGGAGCAAAAAAACAAAAAATTGGTTTTTCATGAAATTAAGTGTAATAAATTCAGGATTATTTAAGCTCGATGGTGGAGCAATGTTTGGCGTTGTACCAAAACAAATGTGGCAACGGTTAAATCCGCCGGATGAAAAAAATCTTTGTACGTGGACCATGCGTTGCCTATTGATTGAAATTGAGGATAAAAAAATCCTCGTTGACACCGGAATGGGAGATAAACAGGATGAAAAATTTCGATCACATTTTGAACCCCATGGATCTGAAACCTTACTAAATTCCTTGGCAAAAAAAGGCCTTCAACCAGAAGATATTACTGATGTTTTTCTAACACATTTACATTTTGACCATTGTGGAGGAGCGGTTAAAAAAGATGCCAACGGAAACTTAGGTTCAACTTTTCCAAATGCAATTTACTGGTCAAACAAAACGCATTATGAATGGGCTTTGAATCCAAACGATAGAGAAAGAGCTTCATTTTTAAAAGAAAATTTTACACCGCTTATGGATGCCAATGTCTTGAAATTTGTTGAGGAAAAGGAAGGCATTGAGCTTTGGAAAGGAGTTAAAGCAAAATTTGTTTACGGACACACCGAAGCAATGATGCCTTTAGAAATAAGCTACAAAAATCGAAAAATAATCTACTGTGCCGATTTGCTACCTTCAGCGCATCATATTGGGATGCCCTACGTGATGAGTTATGACATCAGGCCTCTGGAGACTTTGAAAGAAAAAGAATCGCTTTTAGAAAGCGCAGCAAAGAATAACGATATTTTGTTTTTCGAACACGACGCACAATCTGAATGTTGTACCGTCAAAAAAAATGAAAAAGGCAGAATTGTCCTCGATGAAACGTTCAATTTGGCTGACATTCCTTAAATCTATTGTCAAATATTAGATCTTTTGGTCAATGCTTTGTTTTTTTTATTATCAGGTTTTCAATCTCTTTTCTTGATTATTTCCCTATGCTTGTTTAATTACTGAAGTTACGCGGTGATCCTAAATGATAATATTCGGCTTTGGTTGAACTCCTCTATCTCCTCTTAGAAAGAGGAGAACCTACAAGGTAGACTTCAGAAAGTCCCTCTTTTAAGAGGGACTTAGGGGGTTCAAAACAATCTTGTATAGCATTTCCTGCTTAACATCAGTTAATTAGATGAGTTAGGTTCTTAATTCTCCTTTAAAGTTGTCTATCATTTAAAGAGAAATCGTTATATTTGGAATAGCACTTTTCAAAACCGTTCATACAACTTCGAAAAGATCATGGAATCCAAAATCAGGCGAGTCGATTATTTTTACGCAACAATTAAAGACCAACCCGGAGAAGCTTATAAAGTCCTTTCCCATTTGGAGCAACTCGGCATCAATTTAATGGCAATTACTGCTGTTCCAACAGGGCCTGATAATACGCAACTCACGATTTTCCCAGAAGACAGCTTAATGCTAACCAGTGAAGCCAAAAAAGTCGGCTTGAAACTGGATGGACCTTTTCGCGCCTTTTTAGTGCAGGGTGATGATGAATTAGGCGCCCTTTCCGTAATTCATATGAAACTATATAAAGCCAACGTCAATGTCTATGCTTCCAGCGGAATAACCGATGGAAAAGGAGGTTATAGCTACATTCTTTATGTCCGGCCAAAGCATTATGAAATGGCTGCTGATGCGCTTGGGATCTGAATTTAGTTTAGCCATCCACTCTTTCAACACCCTCTACTTTCATTATAAAATCTGCTCCAAAAGCTTTTGCTGGAGTCTGAAAGCCATTCGCCACTTTTCCTTCCAGAACAGCTTTCGTAATCATCAAACTTGTGATCGCGGTTAAAGTATATCCCTCAGGAACTTTCATTTTTGATTGAAGAATTTCTCCTTTTGCATTTGAAGCTTCTCCAAAAATCAGACTATATGCATTATTCCGTCTTTTGTCAGACGGTCCAGCAGGACCTTTTTTGATTCTGTTTTTTAGAAAACTTTTAACAAGGCCACTTCTAAGAATGGGACCCAAATAGTTTTGAATTTTGAAATATTTGAAAGCTGAAGGTGGGATTGACATATAGGTTTCTATATTAGGTATCCCGGTACTATAAAAAGCAGTTGACACATCTCCCCAGGGAATAGTCATCATGAAATAACTCTTGCCCCAAAAATCAACAGTCATGCTTTTGTATCCGGCAGGAACTTTTACAATTTTTGCATCTTTCCGAACAGCGCCTCCTTCTCCTAATCCATCTATCATCGTTGTAGCTGTTCCTTTTGAAAAACCACCTCCAACACTGGCAAAAGCTAATTTTAAATGCGTTGAATCCGGCATTTTATTTTTTAAATATAATGCCATACAATCTGTTGGAACCACATCAAAGCCAGCTCCAGGCATAATTACAATTTCCTTCTCCAAAGCTTTTTTTTCATAACGATGAGCCATTTCAAAAACGGCAATTTCACCAGTAATGTCCAAGTAATGAACTCCATTTCGAAGACAGGCTTCAATCATCGGCTTCGCGGTGTAAATAAAGGGACCAGCTGCATGCAAAACCAATTTAACGCCTGATAAAGCAACATCAACTTCTTCAGGGTTGTCCAACGAAAATACTCTATATTCTAAATTATATTCCGAAGCCAGAGGTTTGATTTTGTCAACCGATCTTCCTGCTAAAATGGGTGTCAAACCATAATCTTTTGCCAACCGGGTGATCAATTGTCCAGTGTATCCATTTGCACCGTAGAGTAAAAATTTCATTTTTTTATAAAAGTAAAATATTAAAATGCGCTATTTTAATTTAAACCCTTTCTTTTATTTTTTTATCAACACAGTTAAATATTAAATATTCATTCATTTCCAACCATCAAATTACACCCTCTAATATCACTGGAATCCAATCTTCCCAACACTTCAAAATTGCCATCATCAAAGACTCTCCCTAAGTCATCCGTCCCAATAAATGAACAAGAATCAATGTTTGCCAAATCGATTACGTTAATTACACCCGGTCTGTTTAAATTCTCTAAACTCAAAGGGTCCGTAATTTCTCTCGTCATTACTTGCATGGTTTCATTACACTGAAAGATACCTTTTCCTTTTGAATATGCCTGACTCAGTAATTCAGTCATCCCATATTCCGAATGAATACTTTTGGTTTGAAAAGCTTTCATTAGTCTTTCATGAAGCTCTGTTCGAGTAAGTTCTTTTCTTCGGCCTTTCATACCTCCCGTTTCCATAACAATTACGTTTTGAAGATCTGTTGGAAATTGCTCTGCAAAATCTAACAATCCAAAACTTACCCCAATGAGTAATGTCGGTATGTTTTGATTAACACATTTTTGCAAAACGGAGCGGAGCTTTTCGAAATCATCCAGAAAAAATCCACTTTCATTGAATTTAGACTTATTAATAAAATTTTGAGCCATATGTACCAAAGAAGAATTTTTGCGCTCCAGATAGGATGGAAGCAACGCTAAAACACAATAGTTCTCTATGTTACCATAGCGTTTCTCAAAACAAATTTGACTGATTTTATTGTACCAATCCAGTGACCTGACAAAATGTTTACTTCTAATTTGGCCAGTGGTTCCACTACTTTCAAATATTGCTTCTTCTTTCCATTCTCCTGTTTTTATCTTATATTCTTTAAATAGACTGATTGGTAAAAAAGGAATTTTAGAAATAGAATCAACAGTTTCCAGATCAATTGAAAGTAACGATATGAATTTGGCATAAACAGGATTATATTTAGCTTGGAATTGAAAAACTTTCAAAGCCACAAATTCAAAATCAATTGAACTTAAATTTGTGATTTCCGTTATAAGTTTTTCACGTGAAGCATTAAAATCCATCTAGCCTGTAATTATTGTGGAATCGAATAAAATGTAGTAAATTACCGTTAGAATTAAAAAAATATGAAGTTAGCACATTACTTTCCATTCTTTATCATTACAATAATTTTTTCCTGTACAAAGCCACCAGATTATCCGATCGAGCCGGTTATCAAGTTTGAAAGGCTAAGTCGCAACTCCATGTTTCAAGGTTTTACAAACAACGATTCCATTGTGGTCACCATCAGTTTTACGGATGGTGATGGCGATTTGGGAAATACTGATTCGACGATTGACATTTTTGTAAAAGATACACGAGAGGAAGTTATTGATGCAGATCCAAGTCCTTTTAAAATGCCTTTTGTACCTGTTCAAGGTGTTGGGAATGGTATCTCTGGTGAAATTGCCATTTTAAATTATAGTACCTGCTGTCTTTACCCTGGTGGGATTTATAGTCCTTGTGACCAAACAGAACCGGCTGTTTCTGATTTTCCGATAGACACCTTGGTATACGAAATTTACATTGTGGATAGAGCGGGTCATGAGAGCAATCGTGTTCTTACAGATCCTGTCTTTTTGCAATGCAAAGTTAATTAATCCAGTCAATTTCTTTTTTCAAAAAGCTCAAGGTCTTCTCTTCCGGACTGTCTTTTTCTATTTCATAATTATAGGTCCATTTTGCGGTAGAAGGTAAACTCATCAAAATAGATTCTGTTCGTCCGTTGGTGTCCAGCCCAAATTTAGTTCCCTTGTCCCAGACCAGGTTAAATTCGACATATCGTCCACGGCGATGCAATTGCCAATCTTTTTCCTTTTCAGAAAATAGCTTTTCACTATTTCTTTTCATCAACTCTGTATAAGTCGGTGCGAATATATTTCCAACACTTTTCACAAATTCAAAGCACTCTGATTTATTAGCTCCATTCAAGTGGTCAAAGAAAATACCACCAATTCCACGAGTTTCGTTCCGATGCGCAAGGAAAAAATAATCATCCGCCCATTTTTTAAATTTAGGATAATAGTTGGTATCATGTTTATCACAAACAGTTTTCAATTGGCTGTGAAAAAAGCGGGCATCTTCTTCCACAACATAATGAGGAGTCAAATCAATTCCTCCACCAAACCACCATTTGGGGGCGATGTCACTTCGATTTTGGGTTACTTCAAAGTAACGAACGTTCATATGAATAATTGGGACATGCGGATTGTGAGGATGCAGGACGATCGATACTCCCGTTGCGAAAAAGTTACTTTCAAAGGGTAATTTCAATGCCTCACCAATTTTTGTGGGCAATTGGCCATGAACTGCGGAAAAATTCACCCCACCTTTTTCGATTATTTTACCTTCAATAATTCGCGTTTTTCCGCCACCGCCACCTGCTCGCTCCCAACGATCTTCTTTAAATCTCCCTTGCCCATCAGCATCTTCCAATGATTTACAAATCCTATCCTGGAGTGATTCAAATTCTTTTTGAATTTGTACTTTTGATAAACTTTCTTGTTTGATCATAATTTCTTTTTAACTGCTTCAATCGTACTTTTTGCATTTCCAACGAAGATTTCATCATCAATAATAATTACCGGTCTTTTTAAAAAAGTATATTCATCGAGGATATAATTTCGATAATCTACTTCTGTTAACGTCTTATTTTGTAAACCTAAAGCCCTAAACTTCATTGCCCGCCGGCTAAATAATGATTCATAAGAACCTGCCATTTCAGCCATTGTTGACAATTGATCAGCAGTTATTTTTTCTTCTTTTATATTTTGAAGTTGAAATCCCTCTCCATTGTTTAACTCTTTGATTATCCGGGCGCAGGTGCTACATGTTTTGAGGTGATAGATTTTTTTCATCATTTTGAATTAATTTCAAGAAAACCACTCAGGCACGCAAATTAAATTATATTTTTATTAAATCGCATTTTCTATTTTTTTCAGAATTGGATTTTAAATGGTTTTTATTTTAAAAATATCTTTTCTAGCTTTTGAAAATCAAAGGCTTACATTTCAAGTTTAGATTTTTATTAAATATACTTTGTTTCAAAAATTTGATTGAAAAATGACACGAATTGCAGAATCAGAATTAGTTTTGAATTCGGATGGAAGTGTTTACCACTTAAATTTACAGCCAGACCAAATCGCTAAAACAATTATAACCGTAGGAGATCCAGATCGTATTCATGAGGTTTCAAAACATTTTGACCGGATCGACACAAAAGTTCAAAAAAGAGAATTCATCACACATACCGGCGAATTGAATGGCAATCGATTAACTGTAATCGCTACAGGAATTGGAACTGATAACATTGATATTGTTTTTAATGAATTGGATGCATTGGTGAATATTGACCTAAAGACGAGAACGGTAAAAAAAGAACTTACCTCTCTTAATTTTATAAGAATTGGTACCTCAGGTTGTATGCAAAAAGATATTCCTTTGGATAGTTTTTTAGTATCCACTTTTGGGCTAGGCCTTGATGGATTACTTCATTTTTATAATTATTCCTTGAATCGGAATGAAAAGGCGCTAGCTGATAATTTTTTAAAATATCAATCTTCTAAATTCAGCTTGCCAATTCGACCTTATTTTGCAGAAGGAAATAGAGGTTTAATAGCTCTGATTGGTAAAAACATGCTCAAAGGAATAACAGTCACTTGCCCCGGATTCTATGCTCCTCAAGGGAGGAAACTCAGAATTCCGTTATCAAAAGGAAATATTTTATCTGAACTAAGTGGATATGATTTCAAAGGAGATCGGGTTACTAATTTTGAAATGGAAACAGCAGCAATTTATGGTTTTGCCAACATGATGGGGCATAAATCCATTTCCTGTAACGCCTTAATAGCAAACAGACAGGCTCAAACTTTTAGCACCAATTCAAAAAAAACAGTCCAAAAGCTAATTGAATTAGTGTTAAGCAGACTTAGCGATTGAAAATTATTAATAAAAATTCTTTAAACCGATAAACCATTAGCCTTGGCATGATCTGCCAAAAATTGCTTCAAACCTATGTCGGTCAACGGATGTTTGAGTAATCCCAATATTGAACTAAGTGGACAAGTAACCACATCTGCACCTGCTTCCGCAGCCTCTACAATTTGCTTAGAACTTCGAATCGAAGCCGCTAAAATTTCCGTTTCAAATTGTTGGATTGCATAAATTTCAGCAATTTGATGGATAAGATCCATCCCTTCCCAATTAATATCATCGATACGGCCAATGAATGGACTGAGGTAAGTAGCTCCGGCTTTTGCGGCCAAAATCGCCTGGCCAGCAGAAAAAACCAACGTACAATTTGTTCTGATGCCTTTGTCAGCAAAGTACCTTAATGCTTTCACTCCATCTTTGATCATTGGAACCTTAACAACAATGTTCGGGGCTAATTTTGCCAAATGACTCCCTTCTTTTACAATCCCTTCAAAATCGGTTGCAATAACTTCCGCACTTACATCCCCGTCAACTAATTCACAAATTGTTTTATAATGGTTTAAAATTTTCTCCTGACCGGAGATCCCTTCTTTTGCCATTAATGATGGATTGGTTGTAACACCATCAAGAATACCCAAATCACGTGCTTCCTTAATTTGATCAAGGTTAGCAGTATCAATAAAAAATTTCATAGTATCATTTTTTATAGGTTAAATATCGCCGCAAAGTTAGGAATAAAAGATCAGAGAAGTTACTTCGAAAACAAAATCGTAGAAAAAAATAAGGTGAGAAATCATATCGCACCGCTACAACCTCCTACCCTTGCTGCATTTCTGCCCTGGGGGATTTAAAGGGAGCTAGTCGTATGACTCTCACCGGCCACAAAATTAAAGCGATTTTGTTAAAAAACAAGTATTTGGATGGAAGAAATATTGGAAAGGAAAATTCTTTTATTAGAAAGGAATTTTCTTTAGTAGTTTTCTTCAGCTTCATGGATAAATTCTGGGTCCATTACCAATACAACGGTGATAAGTATCATCCAGGAAATCAGACCTAAACCCAAAAAATAATTGAATACTAAAAGATTAAAAAGGAGAATAAAAAAAGAAACACCAAGAAGAAGAGCAACTAAGTAAGCTGAGAAAGAAATGAATGTATTCTTCATTGTTATTTTTTAAAAAGTAGAAAAATTGAGTTACTATCAAATTTCTGAAAAAAACATGCCATAATATGTTAATCGAAACGGTTAAAACGGCTTATTTATTTCAAATTCATAACAAAGATAATTGCCTAATGTTAACTAATTCCAAACTTTTAGTTACGCTTAGGTTATAGTTTTCTTTTTGTTATTCGATCACAAAATGGATCAAAAAATGATATTCAGTTATTGTTTTCAAGTATAATTAACTGATTATCAATAAGAAACAAAACGTTTCGATAATTTCAATGGGAATACGAAATAAAGATATAAAAAAGATTAACAATTAATATTAATTTGAAAACGAATCACGGAAAAAAATTAAATTTGGTATACATTTTAATTTAATGTCATATTATTGACATTAAAACCAATTTGGCAAATAATTTCGAAATCCGAGCAATTTGGTTCTAAAATTTCAATTTTTCTATTCAAAATTGTGACCACCTAACTCAACCGATTTTTTAAATCAACTGGTTTAAGTTTGTTTAGGAATTATCTCTGTTTGCTCGCCAAAATACTGAACAAAACGTTGCATGTCTGTTGCTAATTCTTTGTTTTGAGTAGCTTTGAAATAAGTGTCTGACATTGCTCGAAGGGTTTGAAAGAAAAACCGATCCATTTCAATCACCTGCATTTCTGTTGTCCAAAGGTCAATTTTCATGGTATCTAAACTTTCTTTATCAAAAAGTGAAAGCAACATTGCTTTGCATTCTTTAGGATCATTTGCTGTGGGATCATCTTGTGCCTGCCATTCCATCTTTATCGGCACATTATCTTCATTTAAACCTACGGAAATTTTTATCTCTGATTTTTTCTTGATTCCTGTTTTGCTCATTTTTTCGTTTTTTTATATTAATCGAAGGCCTTCTTCGCTTTTAGCCATTTTTTGTAAAATATGAGAGGGATAAATCCGCAAACCACTTTCGAAACCTTGTGCTGCAATTATCATTGCTTTTGCGACTGCTTCCGCTTCAACGGGGCTATATTTTGACAATAATCCGCCTGTTAAAAAATCAAACCCTTTTGCAAGTCTTCCAGCCATTTGTTCTCCCCAACGGTTTTCGTTTCTTTCTCCCAATAAAACAGAAGGCTGAAAAATATGAGTAGACCAAAAATCCATTTTCTTTACTTCGTTTTCGAGCTCCCCTTTAACTTGGCTATAAAAAAAGATTGAATCAGCATCAGCTCCTACAGATGACATTAACAAAAACTGATTAACTCCTTGTTCTTCAGCAATTTTGGCGATTTTAAAACTATAGGTAAAATCAACTTTTCTGAACGCTTCTCTGCCTCCAGCTTTTTTCATAGTTGTACCTAAACAACAAAACACATCATCTCCTTTGATTAAATTTTTATAATCTTCTATTTTGTCAAAATCAATTATATGTTGTTCTAGCTTTCCATTCTCAAAGTCCAATTCCTTTCTTACAAAAATTTTCACTTTTTTGTATGCAGGTGAAGCCAAAAGAAATTGCAAACAATATCCTCCTATCAAACCACTTGCTCCAAACAGCAAAGCCGTTTTGTCATCTTTAATTAACTGTACCTCCATCTTTTAAAATTTTGGCAAAGTTAATCGATTTTTTGTTTTTAAAATGTGAAATAACTTATCAATGTTTCCGTCAAACTGATCAAAGCTTAGCAAAGGAAGAATATTTTTTATTCAGGAACTACGGCTTCGTAAAAACTAGAGGAATAGCCTCCCCAAATTCCGATTCCTCCGGTAATATTATAATCGACTTTGGTGTAGGAGGAAAATGGCCCTTGATTGACTCTGTTAAATTCCAACGTATTCCAAAAATCAAAATGTTCCTGATCAATAGTTGTCCATTTTAGGGTAACTGAATCACCACGAACAAAAAAACCGTAAACGCTTGGATCTATTTCTTCATTGAGTGGTTCAGCTTTTGAAAGTGGTAATTCGAATTCCTGGCCATTAAAAAAGCGATCATCAAAAACGGAGCTAAAAGGAGGAATTAATGGTTCGGAATTAACTGCCGTAAAATAGCGATAGAAACTTGTCAGAGAAGCCGGGTCCTTTATAAAAGTCCTCATTTCCATCAGCGAGTCAGCAACATTTCCTGATGGTTTTTTGAATTCAATGTATTCAAGAGGTACATGCTCAGGAATCATTGTTGAAGCGGTCAGCGTTTTGCCTTCAACTTCAATTTTCAAGTCATATGTTTTGCCAATTTCGCCTTCAATTTCAGAGTCGATATCAATATATACACAGAAATTAACAGTGATATCTTCAACATTTCCAACACCAAGATCTGCTAAAATTTGTTTTAACAATTCCTGTTCTTCAGGGGTAAAATTATTCCAGCAAACTTCAGTCAACGTAACATTTTTCTCACCATCAGAAACAGTAATGAAAGCATCGTGAACATAAAGACTGTCCAATTGATCAATACTAACTTCAGCAAAATAAGGCAAGCTACGGGTCAAAAGTACGTAAGGCGGAAGCGCTTGTTCTCCTCCTTCGATATATCCTTCGACAACAATTTCTGATAGCTCAGAAGAGATATCCGGAATAAATTCTTCTTCACATCCTGCAAAAAAGGTGATAAGTATTAAACTAAAAAGACTAACTAAAATATTATTTTTCAAAACACAATTATTTTATAAATCAAAATCAATTTGTTAAAAATCTTTAGCTGCTGGTTTTGCTTTCTGCTTCCATTTGAAATTCCATGTAATTGATGGAATAATGGGAAATATAGAAACTTTATAAGCTGTTGCTTTTGCTGTCGAAGTTTCACTATTGGTTTCTGTATCATAATAAATGAAAAAAGGATTTTTACGGTTATAAATATTATACACAGAAAGTACCCATGTTGAGGTAAAGTTTTTCTTGCTGAAAGGCCTTGGAGTAAACGTAGCTGAAAAATCGAATCGATGATAAGGATCGATCCGTGCAGAGTTGCGATTTCCGTATTCTACATTCAAGTTATTTTCAATAAAATAGATGCTCTTCAAAGGGGTAAAGGTGTTACCCGTTCCATAAACGAAAACGCCACCAACTTCGACATAGGGGCTAATTCGATAATTTAATACTACAGATAAATCATGGATTCGATCATATTTTGCAGGAAAAGGATTGCCTTCATTTATTGCATCAAAAGTTCTTTCCGTTCTTGATAAAGTATAACCAATCCAGCCACCAAAGGCTCCCTTTTGTTTTTTCAAAAAGAGTTCAAGTCCATAAGATTTTCCATTTCCAAAAACAAATTCATTTTCAACATCATCTGTAATGTTATTGACGTAGTTTTCTCCATAATCAATCTGGTTCTTTAAATCTTTATAATAGATTTCAATAGAAGTTTCAAAATGATTATTCATGAAATTTCTAAAATAACCGACAGCATATTGAAGCCCTTTTTGAGGTTGAACAAGCTCAGTGCTTGGAACCCAAACATCTGTCGGCAATGTGCTCGTTGAATTGCTCACCAGATGAATATATTGATTGTTAAAAGTAATGCCGGCTTTGACAGAGCTTTCAGCATCAAGACTAAATTTGCCACTTAATCGAGGTTCAATGCCAAAATAAGTTTTGACGGTTTCGAATTTCTCATACTTTTCTCCGGTAATCGAAGAGGTGTATGGCCCCAACTGAGTAAAAACAGAAGCCCGTAAACCAGCATTTATGCTCAATCGATCTGTGATTTTATAATCATCCTGAATATAAATTGCAGCTTCATGAGCATACTTTGATTCCAAATCCGTCTGAAAATCAACATCACCTGAGGAGGCTTTGGCAATATTTGGAGTCAGCTTATGAAAAGTATAATTGATTCCAAATTTGATGTAATGTTTGACATTTGGGGCAAAATCGAAATCAATTTTAGCATTATAATCCCTTACTCCGGAAAATAAACTAAAAGAAAAATCGTCCTGACTTCCGTCAAAAGAAAAATCATAGTCATTATAAATTGCGGAGACATTCATAAATAATTTGTCAGAATATAAATGATTCCAACGGACCGTGGCAGTGGTGTTTCCATAAGGCATTCGAAAAGCAAAACCACGTTCCACAGAGTTATAATTTAAAACATCTCTTCCAAAATAGGCACTGGCATAAAGACGGTCTTTATCAGAAAAAATATAATTTACCTTGGCGTTGAGGTCATAAAAATAATAGTTTGTCCCTTCGAAATCAGATCCTTTTAAGGCAGGCTGAGCCAAATCAAAAGCATAAGTTCGGCGGCCTGAAATCATGAAAGAACTTTTTTCTTTTTTTATTGGGCCTTCAATCGTCAATCTTGAAGCAATCAAACCAATTCCACCTTCAACCGCATAATTTTTATTATTCCCTTCTTTCATCTGAATATCAACAACAGAAGAGAGCCTGCCTCCGTAATAAGCTGGCATTCCTCCTTTGATCAAAGAAGTATTTTTAATCGCATCAGAATTGAAAACCGAAAAGAAACCAAACATGTGGCCACTATTGTAAACCACTGCTTCATCTAACAAAACCAGATTTTGATCAGCTCCTCCTCCCCTTACGTAAAACCCGGCACTACCCTCTCCTGCCGAAGACACTCCAGGCAGCAATTGTAATGTTTTTAAAACATCAACTTCGCCAAAAATGACTGGTAATTTTTTGATTTCATCCATAGGCAACTCGACGGTTCCCATTTCGGTACTATTGACATTATTATCCTCTCGTTCGCCCGTCACGACTACTTCTTCAATAGTCACCCCTTCAATCAAATTGATATTAATCCTCTGATTATCAGTTAGGTTTATAGCAATTTCCTTATCAGAATATCCCAAATATGAGAAGACAAGTGTGTACTCCTCTTTTGGCAAAGTGAGTGAATAAAAGCCATAAAGATTGGTCGCTACACCTTGTGCCGGATTGTCTTTGTTAAAAATATTTGCTGCAATCAATGTTTCACCTGAAGCGCCATCTTTGATATAACCGCTAATTGTATAACTTTCCTGTCCGAGACACAAGACTGTTATAAAAAGAAAATTCAAGACGAAGAAAAAACGGAAAAATAGGTTCATAAAATTTAATCTTATCCCTGTTGTGAATATTACAACTAAAGAACACCTTATTTTGAATTTTGTTATTATAAATACTATTTTTTGTTGTCGTTATTTTGCTAAATCAATTGGGACAAAAAATTACTCCTTCAAAAGAATGGGACGGATTTTAAATCCTTCCTTTTTTAACAATCGAAGCACCCCTTTTTGGCCGCTAAGATGACCAGCACCGATAGAGACAAAAATGCTTTGCTCATTGGCCATTGCCGCAATACGTTTTGCCATTATTTTGTTTCTGTCAAAGAGTAATATTTTGCGCAATCCTTTCGCATTTTTATTAGCTGCATTGTATAATTTTTGAATGTCGGAAGTTTCATAATCTGCAGTCATTGTCAAAAGCTGCTTTCGAAATTTTTTAAAATTCTTAGCCATCCAGACTAATGATTTTTTTTGAAAATCGATTGAGATCTTATTTAAAATTTCGATTTGTTCTTCAAAACTTTCTATACCAAGGGTTATCTTTTCATTTTGCACGGCAAATTGATGCAAAGTGGCATCAAGAGAAAGCGGCATATCTGATGAAAGGAGGCGTTCGGTGATGATATTTAATATTAGAAGAGGTTGGCTTCTTTCAAAATGAGCAAGTGGAATGCCAACTAATTTCTTAAATATTTTATCGACTTTTTTATAGTTTTTGGGTTTCAAAATAGAACTAAGCGTTTGATTTTCAGGCAAGTCCATTGAGTCTGCCATTAACATATGATCCACTTCTTCCATATTTATTTCGGCAGCGTAAGTATCGCACTCTAAAATCTTGCTTTCAACCAGGTCCCGATACTTAAAAGCGCGTAGGTCTCTAACATGCATTGTTCCAAAAACATAACTTTGCTGGTCCTTTTTACTGTTTTCCAATTTCCACAGAAGTGTTTTTTTCTTTTTTTTCATCGTGCAATTACATAAGTTTTTGGACTAAAATATCAGCTTATTAAACAAAACCGCTACTGAAAAACATTCGGCAGCGGTTCCTGGTTTATTTTTTATAAAAATCTAGTCGTATTTATACGGAAGAAGCTTAGAATCTTTTACGGTAGACAATGTCATCAAAGTTTTCAATCGCTCGATTTCTTCGATCTGGGTTAGTGTTTTAAACAACAACTTTTCATAGGTTGGAATATCTTTACAAACGATTTTAATAAGAAAATCTGCTTCGCCTGTTATGATATAACATTCCGTGATTTCCTCTATCAATTTGATTTTTTCCAGAAAATGATTCAAAGCATTTTCTTTTTGCCATGCCAGGGAAACAAGTGCAAATGTTTTGACACTCAGCCCTATCGTTTGAGGATTGACCTGTGCATGGTAACTCTCAATAATTCCAGAAAGCTCTAATTTTTTAACACGCTCAAGTGTCGGTGCTGGAGAAAGTCCGATTTTTTTTGAAAGATCGAGATTGGTAATCTTGCTATTCTCTTGCAGGATTTTTAAAATTTTCAAATCGATTTTATCAAGCTTTTCAGTCATCAGATAGGGATTTTACAAAATTTATAATTAATGCGTTATTAACAAGCCGCAAATATATCTACAAAAAAATAAATTGCAAAGAAAACGGCAGAATACCTTTGTTAATTTTATATTAAATGGTTTTTTTAATAAAAAGTTCAATAATATTTTGTGAATACAAAATCAAAAGAAAAGCGGCAAATTGAAAATAAATCGATTTGCCGCTTTAAAATTATTGTTAAAAAGGGTACTTATGGAAAAATACCCAATGCTAAATAATCACTACTTACTTTTTTTAGCGCATTGATAAAAGCTGCTGTTCTAAGATCTTCAACTCCTCTTTTTCGTTTCATAACTACACGAATTTGTTGATAGGCCGTAATCATTGTTTCCTCTAATCCGGAACGCACCAAATCAATTTCGTCAGCTCCTTTTGTCAAAACTTCTTTTTCTCTCGTATTGATACTTCTTCCAGTTTCTCTTTCAACAAGGCTTACTAAATTATTGTAAGTATTTTGGTTGTAGCGTTTTTCCATCCTTCCAAAACGCATATGGGTCAGATTTTTCAACCATTCGAAATAAGAAACTGTTACACCTCCTGCATTGATGTACATATCCGGGATTACCATGATACCTTTTTTAAGCAGGATTACTTCGGCATCCGCTGTCACAGGTCCGTTTGCAGCTTCAGCAATAATTTTCGCTTTTACTTTTGATGCATTTTCAATGGTGATCTGGTTTTCCAATGCAGCTGGCACCAAAATATCAACTTCTAATTCAAGAACATCTTTTCTGGATTTCATTTTTTTCGATCCAGGGAACCCAATAATTGAGCCTGTATCTTTTCGAAACTTAGCTAATTGCTTGATGTCAATTCCTTTTTCACTATAAATTCCACCTTCATATTCAGCAACTGCAACAACCTTAACTCCACCTTCCTCCTGCGAAATAAGTCCGGTATAATAACCCACATTTCCTAAGCCCTGAATTGCCATTGTTTTACCTTCTAAACCAGGTTCCAGTCCCAGTTTTTTCATATCATCTTTGTAGCTGGTTGCTTCTTTCAAAGCGTAAAAAACACCACGCCCTGTTGCTTCAGTCCTTCCTTGAATTCCACTTTGCGTTACAGGTTTTCCGGTAACACAACCCGCAGCATCAATTTCGCCTCCCTTAAAAGTAGAATAAGTATCGAGAATCCAGGCCATTTCCCTTGAGCCCGTTCCATAATCAGGTGCAGGCACATCAATACCAGGTCCGATAAAATTTTTGCGAATTAATTCTGTGGTATAACGCCTTGTAATTTTTTGTAACTGAGAAGTGGTATAATTTCGTGGAGAGATTTTCACTCCTCCCTTTGCACCACCAAAAGGAACGTCAACAAGCGCACATTTGTAAGTCATCAAACTTGCCAAAGCCATAACTTCCTCTTGATTAACCTTTGAACTGTAACGAATTCCACCTTTTGTTGGAAGGCGGTGATGGCTGTGTTGGACCCGATAAGCCTCAATAACTTGATATTCATTACCAATTTTTACAGGAAACTGCATTTGGTAAACAGAATTACAAACTCTGATTTGTTCTAGCAAACCTTTTGGCAATCCGGTGTGATGAGCAGCTTTGTCAAAATTTTTGTTGACACTTCCTAAGAACCCACCATTTTTAGCATTACTCATTTATTCTTTATTTGATTTTCTAATTTGGTTAGTTTACGATCGAGATAGATGAGAAAGACAACTATTCCAATGAAAATCGCCAAAATAACTGCAACGACAACGTATATTTTTCCGATTGAACGCGCAAAATCCTGGCTTTCCGCTTGCGCTTGTAAATTAGTGCAAAGGAAGGTCAAAAAATAAAGGAGGAATAACTTTGCTTTTGTCATCTCTTTTAAGTTGCGAGCAAAACTCGTTTAATTTTTTTACTAAAGCAAATTTTTCATCAAGTGTTGGGAAAAATTATCAAGTGATTTTTGTCAAAAAAAATAGCTTTAAGACTCCATTATTTTTTCTTTTAAATTTTGTATCCGAAATACGATTTGTGAGATCCATACACCCATCAAAGTCCAGCCAATTATTGCAGGATAAAAAACCATTCGCATTGTGTTATCGAGATCTTCTCCACCCATTGCCGGGTTTCCACCATTGCCAGGATGCAGGCTGTCGGTCAATCGGGGAATAACAAAAATCAATGGAATCAAAGCCGCAAATGCAAAAATATTGTAAACAGCAGCGATCCGAGCTCTTTTTTCGTAATCATCAAAACTACTTCTCAAAACAAAATAAGCCAGATAAATCAACAGAGCAATTGCTGTCATGTTGAGTTTTACTTCTTCCCACGTCCAATAAGTTCCCCAGGTATCTTTAGCCCATATCGATCCGGTAATAATTCCCAGCATTCCGAAGAGTGTTCCAACCATGGTAAAAGACATCGATTTTTGGTCATGCTCCATTCTGGAATTTCTCAAATACTGAAAACTATGTACCACAGAAGCTATCAACAATATTATCATCGCAAACCACAAACAAACATGAAAGTAAGTGTTTCTAATCGTTTCGTAAAGAATACTACGAAATGGAAAATTGATTCCGGATTTACGATTAAGATTTTCAATGGGCGAGCTTTTCCAGTCCGTCTCTGATACTACACTATTCGTGGTTTGCTTGATGATTAATTTAGATGGCAAAACGATAGCCCCATCAAAGTCATTATCGATTATCAAAGAAGCATCAGTTAAATTATCTTTCGTAGGCAATCCCGCAGGAATAGTGAAAGAGACTTTTATTTTAGTGTCACTGTTAATTTCAATCTTATTGGCTTGAACAGCATGTTCGTTATCCAGTTTTATCCAGGATCTTATTTCACTTTTAGCTTTTGTAAAATACGTATTATAACCATTGACAATTAAAGTAACCGAATTGCCTGTCTCCAGACTTGTAGGCTCAACATTCAAAATACCTGGTTTTAAAGGAATAAGAAGGCCAGCAGTATATGTGTATAATAAGATTACAACTCCTAAAACTTTCCACCAGTTTTTTCTCATTGTACTTAAAAATTAAAGGTTATTGGATTTACAAAGTTGCTATTTTCTTTTTCAAAATCATGCTATCATTTTAAAAAATGCTTTTTTTAATCTCTCCACAAAAATGGGAACAGAAAAAAAGTCATTGAAATCAATATCAAATCAATCGCTAATAATGTGGCAATATCTTTCCAAATGGCTGTGTCTTGCATCAAACGCAAAGCATTGGCTGATAATTTAATTAAAATAAGTATTATCGGAATGATAATCGGAAAGCTCAAAATCGCCATCAAAGTTGAGCTGTTATTTGCCTTTGCCGAAATGGCAGAAATAAAGGTGAACGTAATTGAAAAACCAACGCTCCCTAGAAACAGAGCAATAAAAAATTGAACATTATCTTTTACCGGATTACCAGCGACCAAGCTGAAAAATGCAAAGGTCAAAAATGATAAAAGCAGCAAAAGTCCTGAATTATAAATGACTTTGGATAAAATGATCGCAGTCGGATTGGCCAAAGTGTAATAATAAAGCTGCCGATTACTGTTTTCCTGGACAAAGCTTTTGGCAATTGCATTAACTGAAGCAAAAAGAATGATGATCCAAAAAAGGGTGTTCCATGAATTCGGATCTACTTTTTTAAAAGAAGTATACACAATAAATACGGTAGAAAGGACATACAACAAAATCCCGCTGATGGCATACTTTTGACGCCATTCCAGCAAAATTTCTTTTCTCAGTAAAAATGCTATTTCTTTTAGAATCATCATTTGATGCCGCAAAAGTAAGCAAATTCGTCAGTATGTTTGTCAATCCATGGTAAGATAAAAGGAGTAAAAAGAAAAAGGATTTCACTCAATCATTTGAGCAAAATCCTTTCTGAAAAACCAATTAAGAATAATCAACAACAATAGTTCTCTAATATTTTTATTTTGACATTCTCAGCATAATTTTCTTAATGTAAGACTCTCTGTTTACACTAATCTTTGCATAGTAAATGCCATAAGAAAGATCACTTAAGTTAAAGGAAATAGTGTCCGCTCCGCTTTCAATCGTTTTTTGATAAGTCCCTACCAGTTTACCCATGCTATCGTGAAGAAAAATTGTAGCTTCTCCTCCATCAGGTATATTTATGTTCAGGTTTGTTGTTCCGTCAGTTGAAGGGTTTGGGAAAAAATCCCCAACATCAGCTCCAGTGGTGTATTCAAAAACAATTTTAATTGTTTTCAAAAATCCATAATCTCCGCTCATGTTTAACGATCGGATACGGTAAAAATTGATCCCCCAGTTTGGTGTTGCATCAACAAAGCTGAATGTTTGATCAACTGTCTCGTCACCATCAACAAATCCAATCATTTCCCAATTTGAAGCATCTGTACTCTTATATATCTCAAATCCCATCACATCGTCCGTATTGTTCATATCCCAATTGATCAAAACATTTTCATTTTTGATATCAGCTGAAAAACTTTGAAGCTCAGAAGATGTTGCGCTCAAGTTGATATCAATTGTGTTAATGTTTGATAAAGAAGAAGCTATTGCAGTATTTTGTGCATTAGCATTTTGACCAATAAGTGCAAGAGAAACTAAGAATAAGATTGAAATGATTGTAACTTTTTTGCTTAGCATGATGATTCTTTTTGAATAATTTAAACTGAAACTTTTATTATTTTCGGAATGCTAAAATTGATTCCTAATTTTTAATTCAAAGTGTTTGTTTCTGTTTAATTCCTCAGTTGAGGTTTTCAAAAGTGAATGTCATCTTGTTTGTAGTGCTGGAGGAGTTGGAGGAAGTTTTTATGG
Organism: Saprospiraceae bacterium; assembly: GCA_965220465.1. Lineage (GTDB taxonomy): Bacteria > Bacteroidota > Bacteroidia > Chitinophagales > Saprospiraceae > JAHDHW01. Next base: position 796,713 of record CBDCPZ010000023.1, read on the forward strand.
AAGATTAAGTTCTTTTTAAATTTGGAGAGGATTGCTTTAAAGAACTTACAAACACAAAATTATAGGATAAAGCAATACCGCGCATACCCTAAAATGTGTAATTATTATATAATAAAAATGTATTATAAAATAACAAGAAAATCGCCGAAATCCCTATAAATGCTGGGCAATTGGACTCATTTCTCATTAAATCCAACTATTTTACTGAAAAAAATATTTTAGAAAAAAACTACAAAAGCTTTAAAATTTGGAATTTTCTTGGATTGTTTTTATAAATATCAAATCCAAAGAATCCAAAAAAAAGCAAGAATTTAGTGGAATGTTTTAAAACCCTTGAAACTAAAACTGGATAGCCCTTTAATATTTAGTCGTTAAAACATTTAAAAATTTTCCGAAAACAATAACTTTCATAGTAAATTTGCGTTGAGAAAAATGAAATACTATAATTAATGCTTCGAATTATTACCCTCTTTTCCATCGCTGTTCTTACACTGTCATTCTCAGGAAGTAATGATAACAAACCTTATTATCATAGAGTCAAAGCTGAATCAGGCGATATGATATCTACTTTACTTAAAAGGTATTACCTAAATTCCCACGAATGTAACCTTGAGCAATTCTTAGAACTCAACAAATTGAAAAGTAATGCTAGATTAGTAGCTGATAAAAAATATTACATTCCGGTTTTAATATATAAATACAATGGAAAAAGTATTCGATCCTCATTGGGATTGGAAAGTTGGAAGCAAGCCCTCCGAATAAAAGAATATAACGAACAAATAAGATCTGACAATCTCCGAAAATCATCTTTGACCAGTAGTAGTATAATGTGGGTTCCGTTTCATGAACTAAACTGTGTGAATGATAATCCTCCGAAAAATAAAATCATTGCCGAAGTAATTGAAACTTCAAAAGAAGAAACCGAAACCGAACGAGAACGAATCGTTGAAGAAAAAATCAATGAAAGTATTCTTAAGGCGTCTGAAAAGTTAAGCGGATACCGGAAATTTCCGATTTTTGGTAAAAAGGACGCTTATATTCCCTTAAAAGACAATAAACTTCGTGGTAAAGTTTTTTACATCGTTAGTGGTCATGGAGGACCGGATTCAGGTGCAGTTGGCAAAAAAGGAAGTTATCAATTGTGTGAAGACGAGTATGCTTATGATGTTTCCCTGCGCGTTGTCCGCAACTTACTTGAACATGGTGCATTGGCTTATATGATTGTTCGCGATCCAAATGACGGACTTCGATCCGGCGAATTTTTACCGTGTGATTATGACGAATATTGCTGGGGCAATTATAAAATCCCCAGAAACCAAAAAAGACGCCTCTTCCAAAGATCTGATGCGATCAATGAATTGTATGAGCGCCACAAACAACAGGGTATTCAAGATCAAACACTAGTAACTATTCACATTGATTCTAACAATAAAAGCCAGCAGACTGATGTGTTCTTTTATTATTTTCCAGGGAGTCATGATGGGAAGAATTTAGCTAAAAAGATGCATAAAAAACTGGAGGACAAATATAGAAGTTATCGTAAAAGCGGAAATTATCACGGAACAGTCACAGCCAGAGATTTGCACATGCTTCGTGAACCCAAACCCACTTCAGTATTTATTGAGCTTGGCAATATTAGAAATACTTACGACCAACAGCGATTGATTCTTGAAAATAACCGCCAGGCACTAGCCAATTGGTTGTATGAAGGTTTAATTGATTAATTCAATTCATCGGAAAGCTAAGGTGAAAACGACTACCTGACTCTGGTTCTGATTCAATCCAAATATTTCCATTATATCGTTCCACTATTTTTTTGCAAATGGCTAAGCCCATTCCAGTGCCTTCATATTTTTCTTTATTATTGAGCCGTTTAAACATTTCGAAAATAGTTTTATGATAATCCTCTTCTACCCCAATTCCATTATCTTCAACAATGATTATGTGTTTTCTTTGGTCTAGCTGATATTTGATTCTAACCTCAGGGAATTTGCTTTGATTATATTTTAGTCCATTTTCAACCAGATTTTGAAAAAGCTGGGTCATCTGAGAGCTTTCCGCTTTTAATACAGGTAATTTTTCAAACTCAACTTTTACGTGCTGATAAGGATTTTGCGACGTAAGTGACGTTGAAACCTGGTTCATAATTTGGTTTAAATCGATCTCTTCGAAATGTGTTTCTGTTTTGGTAACTCTTGAATAATTTAAAATATCTTCAATTAGCGTATTCAACTCTCTTGCACTTTTAGAAGCATAAGTAATATATTCTTGTAGTTCCGCGCTTAATTCTTTTCCAGCTCTACGCTCCGTAAGATTCAGAAAACTAATAATATTTCTGATCGGTGTTTTCATATCATGTGAAGCGATATATGCAAAACGTTCGAGTTCGATATTTGAAAGTTTAAGTTTTTCATTTAAAGCTTTCAATTCATTTTGGTGCTGATCAGCAATTTTCAAATACCAGTTTACCAGAAAAACAATATAAATTAAAAAAAGGACTAAGCTTAAAAGAGTGAAATAGGAAAACCAGTCGCCAAGAATCATTTCCGGCATTTCAACATTGAAATATTTTAACCCTGCTAAGGCAAAAATAATTACAAGCGTAAAAGCCAAAACGACATCTCCAAAGCTTTTTCCTGATAGTAAATAAGCAGCAACAGGAACTGCGACCATCCAAACCATATAAGGGGAATATATTCCATTGGAAAGGGTAACAAACAAAGTAACAATAGACAAAAAGCTGATAATAAGGTAATTAGCGCATAAATTGAGATTGCCCGAATATCGAATTAAAGCCAAATAAATAAGTGAAGAAAGAGTCGGTAATGTGATAATGAAAAAACCATCATAAAATCCAATTACCGCGTAAGCTATAAACGTTATTATTGAAAAAAATATAGCTATAAAACCTATAATTGTAAGCAGTTTTGCCTTTGAGTAATTCGTTAGGTCCGATTTATACGAAGCAGGAATAAACCAATTAATTAGGTTCATATCAAATATCTTTTTTTGATCTTATCAAATTTTCAGAAATCAAAACATTAAATTCTATAGGTTGAAATCATTCAAGTTGATTTACGTAAAACCGAGACTATTGTTTTGATTACCTGTGATTATTGAAAGCCTGTTAATTATTTACAGATTAAAAATATCCAGAAAGGAAAGTTGTTTTTACAGTATTATCCTAATGAAGATCAATTGACAGCTATGAAAACCACTTTTCTAATTTTTTTCCTCTTTTTTATTACCTATTCTTTTTGCCAGGATACTGATTCTATTCCATTTGTAAGCTCCTACTACGAATCTGATAATGTTGATATTGGTTACTACGGATTTAAAGGGAATACCATGGATATTACCCTCTCAAAAAAGAAAGTCTGTATGACTTGTTATCGATTACATTCCAAATTTTTTGGAGGTGGCTTTGAAATTGGACGTACCATTAAATACGAACTCGTCGGCGGACCAAAAGTGTTTTATCAAAGGGGTCAACATTTCGGATCTTTTCGCATTGGTTTGAGTATGCTGACAAATTTTGATGATTGGATCGTATTGCTTCGCCCTGAATATATGGTTCACTTTTTTAAAGACCAGTCACTTTCCCTTGGATTAGCCTTTAACTTCAGCTACGTAATTAAAGGTCCCGAAAAGTTGTATTTTGGAATACTTGCATTTGGTGCCCGGTATTATTTTGAATATGATAAACGAATCTCCAGATAAATCCAAAATCGTGTTATTTACTTTTATAAAACCAAACTCGTATTTTGGAAACATTACTCACCTTAAAAATGTAACCACCCATGCCTAAATTAACCTGTCAAAAAGACCTTTTTAACCTTCCGCCGGATGTCACTTATCTCAATTGTGCGTATCAAGGCCCTTTAATGAAGCATATTGAAAAAATAGGTTTTGAGGCTATTTCAAAAAGAACCAGACCTTATCAATACACCGTCGAAGATTTTTTTAAACCTGTAGAGTTATTGCGAAAAGTTTTTGCCAAGCTGATCAATTGTACTGATTATCAAAGGATTGCAGTCATTCCATCTGTTTCTTACGGAATAGCAAATGTGGTCAACAACATTTCTTTAAAAGATAAAAAATCGATTGTTTTATTGGGTGAGCAATTTCCCAGCATTTATTATCCCTGGCAAAGATTGGCAGAACAACAGAATGGAAATCTCAAAATCGTGGAAGCTCCAAAAGTTACTGAAAACAGAGCCAAAATATGGAACGAACGCCTTTTGAAAGCAATTAATGTAGATACCGCAGTTGTTTCAATTGGAAATGTCCATTGGGCTGATGGTTCTTTGATGGACTTGCAAGCTGTTCGTGAAAAAACTATAAAATTTGGCGCATTACTGATCGTTGACGGAACACAATCCGTTGGAGCTTTGCCTATCAATGTTGATAAGTTGCAGCCTGACGCCCTGATCTGCGCCGGTTACAAGTGGCTTTTGGGCCCTTACGGCACCGCATTGGCATATTACGGACCTGCTTTTGATAATGGAAAACCAATTGAAGAAAACTGGATCAATCGATTGAATAGCGAAGATTTTCAAAGCCTCGTGAATTATCAGGATCAATACAAACCAAAAGCAACCAGATACTCCGTTGGACAAAACAGTAATTTTTTCCTTGTTCCTATGTTATTAAAAGCTATTGAACAAATTTTAGAATTTCAACCAAACCGCATTCAGCAATATTGCAAAGAATTGATTAAAGATCATTTGGAGCAATTGAAAGCGATTGGTTGCCGGATTGAAGACGAAAAATATAGAAGCTCACACCTTTTTGGGATTCGGTTAAACGATAGTTTTGATTTTGAGGCTTTAAAAAAGGAATTTGCCAAATCAAAGGTTCATGTTTCGTTGCGGGGAGATTCCATTCGTGTAGCGCCAAATATTTATAATACTCCGGAAGATATGCAACGTTTGGTTAAATGCATTGAATCCGTGAGGATCAAGAAAATGGTATAAAAAGATGCGGCAACTCTTTTGTTAAAGAATTGCCGCAACGATTAAACTGCCCTGTAATCTAAACTTATTTTTTAACCAAATACTATTTCTCTTAAACTGATTAGTTCGCTTATTAATCAGTGGACAGATACATTTTCATAACTTTACTTAAATACATTTTAAAATAATTCTGCCTCCAAAGTATAGAACAATCAGCGACCGCACAATAGAAAATGTGCAAAATCCCCTGTTAAATGTATGAGTGGATTGATTGGATGATTAAAAGAAAATGGGCTAATCCTTTTTTAACTTGCTTTTGAATTCCTTTTTAAATTTTTGAACCTTCGGAGCGATGATATAAGTACAGTATGGATTGCTGGTTCCTACCCTGTCAAAATACTTCTGGTGTTCCATTCCTGCTTTGTAAAACTCTTGAAAAGGTGCAATTTCAGTAACAATCGGATTTGGCCAAAGATCGGAAGTGTCTGTTTCAGCCATTGATTGCTCTGCAATCATTTTTTGCTTTCCATCGTGATAAAAAATAGCAGAACGATATTGTGGGCCAATGTCATTTCCCTGTTGGTTTGGAGTAGTAGGATCATGAACGCGCCAAAAAACTTCCAACAATTCTTCGAAACTGATTTTTGAGGGATCGAAAGTTATCTGAACACATTCAGCGTGGCCGGTCTTTTTTGCACAAACCGCTTCATAAGTTGGGTTTTCAACATGCCCTCCGGAATATCCGGAAATTGCGGAAATCACACCTTCCAGGTTTTGGAAAATCGCTTCTGTACACCAAAAGCAACCTGTACCCAAAGTCGCTACTGTTAAATTGTTTTGGTTTTTATTGGAATCCATTTACTGTTAGTTTTATTTCTAAAAATAGCAATAGTAAATCAAACAGTTTTGGATAGCGAAAGTTGCAGATTACTCTTCAAACAGCTATTGATTCCTCTTTTTTAAAATTTAGCTCACTCTTTTAACACCCAACCGCTTTGTTTTTGGCCGTTGATTTCAAAAGCATAATTAAAAACGCCATCCGGGAGATTGAGGGTTGAAAAAGTTCTATCACTTCTGCCGTTGTGATCCCATTTTTCGTAAAAAACTTCTTTTCCCATCGCTGTATACAGGCTGAGGCTGGCTTTCCCTTCAGTTGCTCTGCTCATTCCAATTGTCAGTTCGTTGTGAAATGACTTTGGAATTTCTGCTATTTTTACATCACCTGCGGTTTTTTGACCCTGGTAATTTAAATAAGCAATTGACTTTTGAAAGAGATTATTTCTGAGGTTTTCATCACCGATCGTTTCGAGCGGAAAAGCAAAATTTACTACACCAAATTCTCCTTTGTAAGCTGTCGCGGCAGTTTGCCCGTTTTTATATTTTAAAATAGACTGGCTGCCATTGAGTGGTTGTATAAAATCAGGAGATTTTAAAGGATAAGAACCGTACTCGTAATTAATCAACTTTCCATCAATCCCGCCAAAATGACCACTTACAAAACTTGCAAAATTGATAACACCGGCGTCATCGCCTTTAAAATCTGCTTTTAAATAATTTTGATAAAAAGCCTTGCCTTTGTTTTTATTGACCAAATCAAAAGCTAACTCTGATCCTGAAATAATCAGGTTGCCACCATCATCCAGATATTTTTTCAATAAGGCTTGTTCATTGTAATTCAGCGTAGCATCTTTTGAAGATTCCCGTCCTAAAAACCAATCAACTCCTGAATAGTTGGACAATTGAATCAATCTGTCTAAAACAGCTTCATTCGTTGCTCCATCAAAGGATTTGCCATTGGCGGCAAGCGATCTGGCGTGTTGGACAGCGTAATCAAAATTGTTCATTTGCTCAACAAACAACCTTCGGGTTTTGCCAAGCGGAGCGAATCTTGGTGAAGTTTCATTAACGATGACCGCCAGACTTCTATCCAATCGATCAAAGCCATCAACAATCAAAAATGGTGTTTCCACCAAACCCCTCGATGGCGTGCGGGCTGCGACTACGGCTGTTGAAAAAGATTCTCCCCCTTCGTTTGTTGCACAAACTTTAAAATAATAAACCGTTCCTTCTTTTGGATTTTCAAAAGTAAAATGGTTGCTTTTTGAGGTGATTCCTGTTGCGAAACCTTTTCCGTTTTGACTGATGTAAACTTTATAAGCAGTTGCTTTGTCACCATGAATTCCGCCAAATACCGGTGCTTTCCAGCTTACTTCAATTGTTCCGTTGGTTTTGTTTAAGGCCATCAGATGGGTCGGTGGCTCGGGGAGATAAACAGGTTGTTTTCCATTTTTTTTAGCGAAATATTGAACGATTCCTTTGTAAACCGCTCTTGCAGTGAGATTTCTAAACGCTGGTTCTGTCAAAGCATTTGCATCAGTTGGATTATCATGAAATCCTACTTCCAATAAAACGCCAGGCATATTTTTCAAACCTCTCAGCTCCCCAAAGTCAGCTGCTTTTTTGCCACGATCCGTCCAATTTTTGTCGTACCCTCGTTTAATATCTTTGATCATTTGGGTATGGATAAAATGCTGAAGCTTTTCACTTCCTTTTACTTTTTTATAACTATGAATATAGCTTTCTGTCCCCGAACCACCATCTCCATTGGAATGCCAGGAAAGGTAAATCGCGTTTTTTCTTTCGTTCCAGGTTCCTTTTTCCAGCTCCCATTCCGCATATTTCGGCCGTATCGTGACATCATTGGTGCATTCCGGAAAACCTTGAAACTGCGCGTAATATTTAGCCGCTTCTTCGAAACGTGGCTCGCGACTACTGTTTCCATAATTGCAATCCGGGACATTCCCCAATCCTCCTCCAAAACGCACCGCATCAGCCACAATTGCTTGTCCGGTCTCTATAGATTCGTTTGTCACGATTACTTTTCCATGCTGCCCTTTTTCAAAATAAAACTGACCCAAATAAACCCAGGTTCCTCCATGAGTTTCCTGGTTTATACTAATATGCGATTCTCCTCCGGCATGTTGTATTTTATAGCGTGTATCCACGGAGCGGTTAATTCCTGCAATATAATGTACTGATACCCAATACATTCCAGATTTTTTAATCACTGGTTGAAAAATAGCAGCCGCGCTTTCATTCCTTTTGGAAATGGAATATCGATAACTTTTGGAACGATATCCACTCGTTTTACTCGTTGCCCAGGCTCCGATTTCCTTGTAGGTTCCGTTTTTATCATCATTGTCAACGACCACTTCATTTTCATTCATATCGCGCTCACGAACGGTCCAGACATTTGCTCCGGCATTGTAGAGATATTTCAATAAATGGTAGTTGATCGCTTCAATATTTGCAAAGTCTTCAACAACGCCAAATGAGTTTCCTCTTTGTGTTTTATAGCATCGCCATCTTTTATTATACAACCAGCCATGCCCTGCACTCAACCAAACCGTAGCATCTTTGAGTTGGCCGTCAGGTTGAACATCACTGTACAAATCAACTCCTTTGCGTCCTTGCTGCGAAGGCGAAGGGTCGTTATTCGGACGAACTGTTTCGTAAGCCGTAGTCTGTTCATTGAGAAAATCGGCAAGATGATAATAAAGTCCAAATTCGTTTTGAGCCTTCACAAAAACGGTATAAAAACCAAAATCAGACAAAGGCACAGCAAAATGTTCTATAATTTCTTCTGCTATTTCAGCATCAAATTCACGATCTAAAAAATGAATTGGAATATCCAGATTGATGGTCAATTGGTCTCCATTTTTTTCAAAACCAGCAAGTTCTGTTTCCTTAGGTAAGAAAACAAATCCGAATTCGTCAGGACTTTTCAGGTCTGATAAAATCGACTGGAGCTTTGATTCTAAAGTGGTTTGTGCAAAAATGGTGAAAGGCAGCAAGCAGATTGCGAGCCAAAAAATCGGTCTCTTCATAATAGCTTTTCTCTTTCGGTTGGTGATAAAATTGTAAAGCTATTTGATAGGTTGAGAGGATTTTAATGATTTGAAAAGGTTTTAAACTGCTGTCTTTAATAACTTTTGTTTTCAAAAAAATATTGTAAAAAAAATGTTAATGTGTTTAAATATTAAAAAAGATAAAGAGTTAAACGTTTTGTTTTAGCCTTTTTGAAAAATAAAAAACATGACGGTTAAATATGGTTGTCAAATATGATTTTAAATAGCTTTTGCAGAAAAAAAATCGGGAAAATTATTTTGTTTCAACCCTTAGTAAATTAGAAAACAGGTTGAGGGGAAACCTAATTTGGAACATGAAGACACTTTAGTTCCTAGAATTAATTACAATTTGTATATTTAGCCACGAACACAGAACATCTCATTAGCAATTAAAATCATTCTACAACCTTAAAAATCTAAACGATCATGAAAAAAAACTTTACTTCCGGCTTATTAATTGGCGCTAATTTATTACTCGCTATATTTTTAATTATGGGTGTTTCTTCGAACAAACAAGAAGCCTCAAACACAACATTTTCAGCTATTGAATCGACTGCGAGCCCTGAACCTTTTATTGGTGAAATCTCGATGTTTGGAGGAAATTTTGCTCCTCGCGGTTGGGCATTTTGCAACGGGCAATTATTATCAATTTCAGAAAACTCTGCTCTATTTTCTTTGTTAGGAACCACTTATGGAGGAGATGGACGAACCACCTTTGGTTTGCCTGATTTGCGTGGAAGAGTGCCTGTTCATTTTGGCAATGGTCCTGGGCTTTCAAACTACAGATTAGGTCAAAAAGGAGGAACAGAAACTACCACACTTACTGTTCAGCAAATGCCTAATCATAATCATCAAATAGAAGCTTCAAATTCTCCTGCAAACTCTAGTGAAGTTTCGGGAACTGTGATGGGAAAGGCAGTAGGAATGCCTGGTCTTTATAGTAACAAAGCGCCAGATACAAACATGAAACCAACCGGTAATACTGGTGGAAATCAGTCTTTTAATATTATTCAGCCTTATCAATCGATAAATTATATCATTGCACTTCAAGGTGTTTTTCCTTCGAGAAGCTGATGTTTTTATAAAAAAATGGCACTGGATTTTCCAGTGCCATTTTCAAAATAGCGAGCAATTAAATATCAATAAGTTGGGATCGTACTATCAATTTCTTTGGAAAACGCTAAAATCCCTCCTTTCAAATTGTACAAATTATCGAAATTGTGAAGCAGTTCCAATTCACGAATCGCATTAGCGGAACGTACTCCTGAACGACAATGGATGATCACTTTTTTATCTCTTGAAATCTTATTCGCGGCTTGTACAACCTGTGAAAGCGGAATCAATTCTCCATTTAAATTAGCAATATCATATTCGTAAGGTTCCCGAACGTCAATCAATTGATAATCTGCATTTTTATCAACTAGTGTCTTTAATTCCTGAACAGTTATTTCTTTCAAAAGCTTTTCATCTTTTGGAAGAATCCCGCAAAATTGTTCGTAATTGATCAATTCTGTAATTTTGGTATTTGGGTTTTTAGCAACTTTCAAAGTTCTGGTGGTAAATGAAGCTGCATCAAAAAGGAATAATCTGCCACTCAAAGTTTCACCAACTCCTGTGATTACTTTGATCACTTCACTGGCTTGCAAACTTCCAATAATGCCTGGCAAAACACCTAACACGCCACCTTCAGCGCAATTGGGAACCAGACCCGGAGGAGGTGGTTCCGGAAAAAGGTCTCGGTAGTTTGGGCCTCTCGTACCATCTTCTTGAGGATAATTAAAAACCGAAACTTGCCCCTCGAATCGAAATATCGACGCGTAAACATTGACTTTGTTGCTCAAAACACAGGCATCATTAACTAAATAACGAGTTGGAAAATTATCCGTTCCGTCAGCCACCAAGTCATAATCTTTGATAATATCCAGCGCATTTTCTTTTGTAAAAGCAGTATTGTAGACGGTTACTTTAATATGTGGGTTGAGTTTTTGCAATCTGGTTTTGGCTGTTTCAGATTTAGATTTCCCGATGTCATCAATGGTAAAAAGAACTTGCCGTTGCAAGTTAGATTCATCAACTACATCAAAATCAACTATTCCAATATGGCCAACTCCAGCTGCTGCTAAATACAATAACATCGGGCTTCCCAATCCTCCTGAACCAATCACCAAAACTTTAGCTTGTTTTAGTTTTTTCTGTCCTTCGACATTGAATTCCGGAATCGCAATATGACGAGCATATCTTGCCATTTCCTGTGGGCTCAAATTATTTTCTTTACTCATTGAATCGATATTTTGAAATTTGAACGATTTACTTTTTGTAAAACTAAAAACTTAAATTATATAATGTTTCAATTATTCGCATCCACCCGCGATAGCAGGAACAATACTAATTACTGAGTTTTCAGCGACTTTTGTATTTACGCTATCTAAAGAATTAATATCATCTTCGCCGATATATATTCGAATGAATGACCGGATGTTTTCGTTTGTATCCAACAAATGTTGCTTCAAACCACTAAAGGTATTTGTTAATTCCAAGATGGCCTCTTGGATCGTTGATCCCTTGGTTTCGTAGGTCGATTGATTTTCAGTGAATTTTCTCAGCGGAGTTGGAATGATAATTTTTGCCATGATTTTAATTTTTATTATTTTTTGAATTGAGTTTAAGTAAATCTTTTTTTGCCGTTCTATTTTATGGATTCTGAAACCAAAACCGGCTCTTCGTAGAATTCCCTTTTATCATCAAATAGCTTCCAGGATTTTATATCGGCGTAATTTCCTTCTATTATTGAAACGATGACGTATGAAAAGTAAGGCATTGCTTTTTCCAAATCGTGCACTGATGCAATCGCCGGATAGTTAGGATGTGAGTGATAAATACCTAAAAGCTGGGTATTATTTTCTATTGCAAATTGTTCTGCTTTCATATAATCAAAAGGAGAAATTTCAAAGCGTCGGCGTTGGTCCCCTTCTTTGCTATTTTCAACCTGTGTGCTCAAATTGATCACTCGTCCATTTGATTCATTTCCAAAAAGGAAGCCGCAGCATTCATTTGGAAAAGCTTCTTCACCATGAAATCTGATCGAATCCTCCACCTGTCGCGTTAATTTCAAAGCATTTTTCATCATCAAAATTTTTAACTGTTAAAAATTTGTTTCATCACTTCGGTGTACTTTTCTGCATTATCTGCAAAGGTTGTTACGATTACTCCCTGGTCAATTTCTTTGCCAAGCTTAATTGCACCCAACAGATTGGCAGCTGCTGAAGGACTAATCAATAATCCTTCGTTTTGCGCAACTTTTTTAACTAAATCAAAAGCTTCCAGCGTATCAATTTCTATAAAACGATCTGCTAGTTTGTCATCATAGATTTTAGGAATTATTGCTGTCTCCAAATGCTTCCAACCTTCCAAGCCATGCATCGGATTGTCCGGTTGTAAGGCAACTGTTTCTATTTCATCATTATATTTTTTCAATCTTCTAGTCGTTCCGGTAAAAGTCCCGGTTGTTCCTAAACCTGCTATAAAGTGTGTGATTCGTCCTTTTGTTTGATTCCAAATTTCAACACCAGTTGTGTTATAATGTGCCTTCCAATTGTTATCATTAGCATATTGATCAGCGTAAAAATATTGGTCCGGAAATTCTTCGAATAATTCTTTTGCCTTGAGTTGAGCGCCGTCAGTCGATTCAAATTTTGAAGTATAAATAATATTTGCTCCCAGCGATTGTAAAATTTGCTTTCGCGCATCCGATGCATTTTCAGGAAGGCACAACGTAACTGGAATTCCTAAAGCGGCACCAATACTGGCATAAGCTATTCCGGTATTTCCGCTTGTTGCATCCAAAAGGTGTTTTTGTCCGCTAAGTTCTCCGCTTAAAATCGCATTTTTAATGATATTAAAAGCAGGACGGGACTTGACGCTGCCACCCAATTGCTGCCATTCTAATTTGGCGTATATTTCAACACCCGGTTTGTGAAATACATTTGAAATCCGATACAAAGGAGTGTTTCCAACAAGGGATGAAACCTTTTTGAGCTTCGTGTTTAAATCCAAATATTGACTTTCGATATGCTTTGTCATGAGTTTTTATTTTTTATACTTTTTCATCCAAAATGTGCTAAAACAACAAAAGCCTTTCCATGCAGAGGGAAAGGCTTTTGTTGTTTTTAAAAATTAAACATTCACAAAATTATACACCGTTCCTTCTACAGGGTGGATCTGTACAACAACAGCAACAATTTGTGGTATTTATTTTTTTAATCATGTTGTAATTTAAACAGTGTTTATAAAAATTAGTTCATAAAAAAGGCCTTTCCAAATAGGAAAGGCCAGGATTATAATTTGTTGTGTTTGGAACATTGTGTTATCCTACCTTCCCAGAACGGAAAAAGTACAACAACAACATATAATATAGAGATTATATTTTATCATAACTGCTTACAATATTAAAACCATTACCCTGAAAATGCAAGCCTTAAGCAAGTTAATTATCATTAATATTCAAAAATACCATATTAAAGGTATGTTTATTTGAAAATATAAAATGTTTATTAGTTTGATTGTCAAAACCCTAACTCGAAACAAGTCCTTGTGAAAGACTGGGTTGTATTTTAATGTTCATTTCAGACAAAAAGAGAGACAAGGCATTTCGCTTATTGTTATCAAAGTTATAGCTGATATTATTGGTAAAGTATTCTTGAAGATCAAACCCAGGCTGTGGAGTTGGTAATAAATAAACCAGCTTTGGAATATGATTAACTCCATTGGAAAGCGCCTGATTAAATAGGGTCAAAAAAGTATCATCCAATGGTCGATTGCTCACCCATGCAGCATAAACAAATGGTAAGCTTGTATAATTATTCCAGGCTTCTCCGAGGTCATAGGAATAAGGAAATTGAGCATGCATTTGGATCGCCCGATCTCCTATAACCAAAGCCGCTGTTGACTCTTTTATTTTATTCTCAAAACCAACTTTAGCATCAATCAATTTTGGAGAAACCTTCCAATGCTTTTCTAGAAGAATTTTAGCCAACTCAACGGAAGTTCGGGAATGATAATCCAAATAAATTTCTGTAATTTCTTCAATCGGCTTTTCACTAAAAATGCAAACTGTTTTAACACTTCGAATAGAACCGATACAAAAATCAGAGACAATGTGTGGCGTTTTCAACTCAGGTAAAACCGCAACCGGAACCAAGCCCAAATCAACTTCTCCATTTTTCAACTTTTCAGCGCAAACGGAAGGAATATCCAATTTTAAATCGATAAAATCATCAACTCTATTGTTGAAAATTCCATATAAAAATGGCTTGGTGTTCAAGTAACTAACCGCTGTGACTTTGAGTTTTGTCATTCGTTTTCAGTTTCGTTCAAATGTCTTGTGTCGTTTTCAAATTCAACGATAAAATTCTGATTTTCCCAATGGATTTTAAAAAGCCCTGTATTGCTGTGTGTGTAAGATTCCATTTCACGAAGATGCTGCCCTTTTACCAAACACATCAGACACCTCAATGTTCTTCCATGGGTACAAACTAAAATTGATTTTTCAGGACGGGTTTTTATACTTTCAAGAAACAGGTTGATTCGATTAGCTAATTGACTGGCACTTTCTCCATCTTGCAAACTCGCATCAAAATTACCAATTGCCCATTGTGCAATCATTTTTTTATAAGCCTCAATCATCCATGGATCACTTTTTTTGCCTTCATGAATTCCCCAATTGATCTCATTGATTTCTGCCCAAGATTCGTGAGGAATATCTTTATCAAAAAAAGGCTTGACGGTTTGAAAGGTACGCTTTAAAGCAGAAGTGATAATTAAATCAAAACGGTGTTTTTCATAATAGTTAAAAAAAGCTTCCGCCTGTAACATTCCGAACTCATTCAAATCACTATCCACGCCACTACCCTGAACGATATTCAATCGATTCATTTCAGTCTGGCCATGACGTATAAAATATATTGTTTTATCCATAAATTACCTTATAGACCTAAAAATTTCTGTGTTTTTAGTCATTGAAAATCATAACACAAAAGTCTCCTTCGTCGATTTGAATTTTAATTTTCATTGACCACAGAATATTTTATAGTCACTATTTATTCACCACGGGCAACGAAACATATCCGCGATATTCATTATCAGCTTCAAAAACATGATCCGTATAATCATTTACAACATTGTAAAGCGTGTCTCGCTCTACCGGCTTGCGCCCTACCCTTCTGATCATATTGACCAGCTCCTCTGTGCTCATTGCCGGGTTTTGTTCTTCCGAGCCTGCCATCGTATAAATTTTTGTTGTATCGTCGATAGTTCCATCAATATCATCCACACCAAATGCTAAAGAAACCTGAGCAGTGTTTCTGCTAATCATTGGCCAATAAGCCTTGATGTGATCAAAATTGTCTAAATAAATCCGGCTGATTGCATAATTTCGCAAATCTTCAATCACCGTCGATTCCGGAACATGTGACATTTGATTGTCTTTGTTTCTGAATTTTAATGGTATGAAAGTCTGAAATCCGCCTGTTTTGTCTTGCAATATTCGCAGCTCTTCCAAATGATGTATTCGGTGTTTAAATCTTTCAACATGGCCGTAAAGCATCGTGGCGTTTGAGCGCATTCCCAGTTTGTGCCATTCTTCGTGAATTTGGAGCCATTCGTCGCCGCTGCATTTTCCTCCAGCAATTTCATCGCGAATTTCAGGATGGAAAATTTCCGCTCCTCCTCCGGGCATGCTATCCAAACCAGCTTCTTTCATCAACTTCATGCCTTCTGCGTAGCTCACTTTCCCTTTTTTGAAAATGTAATGATATTCTACCGGAGTCAGGGCTTTAACATGCAAATCGGGGCGATGTGCTTTTATATTTTTAAAAAGGTCAGCATAAAATTTCAGATCATACTGCGGCAAAACACCTCCGACGATATGCACTTCAGTGACCGGTTTGTCGTCATACTTTTTGATCATATCCATCATCTCCTCCATCGTGTACTCCCAGCCATCTTCCCGTTTTTTGATCAGTCGGGAATAGGAGCAAAAAGAACAAGTGTACAAACAAACATTCGTAGGTTCAAGGTGAAAATTTCGGTTGAAATAGGTTTTATCTCCATGCTTTCTCTCTCGGATATAATTGGCAAGGGTTCCCAAATAACCCAAGTCCGCTTCGTCAAACAAAAACAAACCTTCTGCTTCCGTTATCCTTTTTCCATCGACAACTTTCTTTGCGATTTGTTGAAGTTCTAGCTTTAGATTGACATCATTGAGTATAACTTCTATTTTATTCTTCATTCTTACGGATTTGAAACCTGATTTTTTTTCAGCTCAATTGAATCACAAAGGTAACACACTTTCACAACTTTCAGTTTTCATTGAAAGCTCTTTTTTTATTTATTTTTTCCTAAAAAGCTAATTTGGATTCAAAAATAACAGAATTGTTCGTTTAATCCTTTTCAATTCGAATCTATTCGATAATTTGCAATCGTAGCGTTAAGTTTTAAAAAAAGATTCATGCTTTCGATATTAATTCCGGTTTACAATTACGACATCAAAAATTTGGTAACAACCCTGCATCAGCAATGCTTGGAAGCTAAAATCGAATTTGAAATCCTTTGCTTTGACGATGGTTCAAATCAAAATTTTAAAAATCAAAACAAAGTAATTGGCAAATTAGAACATATAAAAAATAAGGAACTCCCCAAAAACCTTGGTCGATCAAAAATCCGCAATGAACTGGGAAAAGCGGCAAAATACGATAACCTGCTTTTCATGGATTGCGACTCAAAAGTCATTTCTGTAAATTATATTAAAAATTATATCGAAAAACTTGATCCTAAAAGTTTGCTGTACGGCGGGAGAGTTTATCAAGTTGAGCCTCCTTCAAAAGTTTTCTATTTTCATTGGTTTTATGGAACACATCGTGAGCAAATACCCCTTGAGCAAAGAAAACTAAATCCGTATCTTTCCTTCATGACTAATAATTTTTTAATACCAAAAAGCATTTTTTTAAAATTCCTTTTTGATGAAAACCTTACGCAATACGGTCACGAGGATACGATTTTTGGATTACATCTTCAGCAAGCTAAAATTCCGATTATTCACATCGAAAACCCTTTGGAACATGAAGGGCTGGAAACAACAGAATCTTTTCTGAATAAAACAAAACAAGGCGTTGAAAACCTGCTTTATCTTTCGCAACAAAATGAGCTAATCAATACAAAATTGCTGCGTACTTTTAAAAAAGTAAAAAACTGGGGTTTAAACACTTTGATACTTTATGCATTTTGTCTTAATAAAAATCGTTTAAAAAATCATTTTCATTCCCAAAAGATCAATCTCAAACTTTTTGATTTTTATAAGCTTGGGCTTTTGATCGAAGCAGATCAGAAACAAAAAACCTAATCTATTTTTATTCACTTTGACTAAATTGAAATAACGACTCCAAAGGTAGGAATCAAAGTTCCTTGTGAATCTTGAATCGTTTTCAAAAGATATTTTTGCTCTTCTATCGGGGCATTTGGATTAACGATCATACCATTGCCAATTGGCGCTCCGTTTTCATCTACCGGCCGATCCAAAATCAATACTTCACTGTCAATTGCAGAGCCCGTCAGATTTTCAAGATCAACATACAGATTCAGGCTCCACTTTTTGAAAAACCATTTTTTATCAACTCTCAAATCGATGGTATTGAAAGAACCATTTCGTTTGGTGTTTAACAAATCGTAATTTGGAATCGCAGCACTATTTCGCTCCCAGTTTAGAACTAAGGCGGATTTTTCAACATC
Source organism: Saprospiraceae bacterium (assembly GCA_965220465.1). GTDB lineage: Bacteria > Bacteroidota > Bacteroidia > Chitinophagales > Saprospiraceae > JAHDHW01. The sequence continues at coordinate 814,357 of CBDCPZ010000023.1, forward strand.
AAATGGTGTCATCGGCAATCCTGATTGAAAACGCCAATTAATGCCCACTTCCCAATTTCCTTTAAATCGTTTTCCAACCGTTAAGTTCAGAATATTTCGAGCATCCCACGAAGAAGGTACAAAATCTCCTCTTTTGTCCTCAAACTCACTCCAACCCAAAGTGTAAGAAACAATCCCATAAAAACCTTTGTAAAGCCTTTGCTGAAATAAAAACTCAACGCCATAACTTCTTCCTTTTGAAGTTGAAACTGCAGGTTCATTTCCGATCACCCCAAAATCACCTCCTAAATTGGCCAAGGTAATACTGTCTGCCAATAAAAACGGATAATTATTATAGGCTTTATAATATCCTTCTATGGTAAATTTGGAGCTGGAAGCGGTGTTAAATTCTATACCAGCAACCACTTGCGAATTTCGAATATATGTGACGCCGTTTTCTTTATTCACAATAGTATCCCCTTCTTTATATCCCAATACGGTGTAAGGCGGCAATTGATAATAAATACCTGTATTAAAATTAATAGATAAGCGTTGATTCAAAGCGTAGGAAAGTGACAAGCGAGGGGAAAATTGCTGCAATGGATTATTCATTTGAGAAGAATAGGTGTTCGCATCTGCTCTAAAACCCAAAGAAGCAATAAATCGTTCTTTCATCCATTTTCGGCTGACATGACCAAAGAATGCGAATTTGTTCATGCTGAATGCTGAAGAATAATTTATAACCACTGGACCGGACGAATTATATACTTTCCTGAAGGTGGAATTGTTGTATTTTATAAATTCATAAGCTGCCCCAAAGTTGATTTTATAATCACCAATACGTTGTGTGTTTTCTATTCTAAACTTATTTTCGATTTCCTGAGATTTATAATCTAAGTTCAAATTATCCGGTGAAGAAGAATCGTTATTTTGGTATTTAATGGTTTGGTTATTCAACATATTCCGACTTAAGACAACCGTCCAAAAACCTTTTTCCTGATAATGTTTATAGACAATTCCGTTGGTATAATTCCACTGGGTTTGGATCGGTAATGCGTCCAGAATATATTGGTTGGTTTCATCACGGGTGGCGTCAAAGTTTAGTGAAAAATCGTCAATTGCACCGAGTCCCACAAAATAGATTTCATTTTTATCATTGATTTTAGTTTTGACTTTTACCTGAAAGTCATCATAGGTTGGTAAAAAAGGCAGATCCAACAGGGAAAATAAAAATTGCAAATAAGACCTTCTTGCTGATACTAAAAATGTCGTTTTATCGCCAATCGGCCCTTCAAGTGTCAAACCCAAATCGCTGGCTCCAACCGTTGCTGTAAAACCAATTCTGTCATCACGGCCATCTTTTTGTTTAAATTCGAAAACCGAGGAAAGCGTGTTGCCCCGATTAGCCGGAAAAGCACCTGAATAAAAATCAACTTCACGAATAAAATCTACATTTATCATTCCGACAGGTCCTCCGCTCGCACCTTGCGTTGCAAAATGATTAATATTCGGAACTTCCACATCATCGAGATAATACCTGTTTTCGTTTGGTGCACCGCCTCGAATAATTAAATCATTTCGAAAAGAAGCTGAAGTAGTAACCCCAGGAAGGGTTTGCACCACTTTTGAAATATCCCGCCCTCCGCCAGGGTTTCGCTGAATTTCAGCGGTACCGATAGTTCGAAGTGAAACCGGGCTTTCTTCCGTTTTCTTAAAAGGAGAGGCTTTAACTACGACTTCTTCGAGTGTTTGAGTATTCTCTTCCAAAGCAACATTTATTATTGCCGGTTTGGAATTGGTCACCTGGATTTCATAAATCGTTTGATCTTTATAGCCCAAATAAGTCACTTTCAAATCGTACAAGCCAGGCTCCAGATTATCTATTTCATAAAAACCCTCAAGATCCGAAGCGACACCTCGTTCCGTTCCTTCTAAAAGGATATTCGCAAAAAGGATCGGTTCATTATTAATAGCATTTGAAATCCTCCCTTTGATTATCCCACTTTGCGAAAAAGCTAAACCAGAGTTGATCATTATTAAAAGGAAAAGTATTGTAGTTTTTTTCATTATTGTGTGCTGGTAAATAAACCTTAGAAACTGAATTATTATCAAAATGTTTAATTCAGTTTGGAAAAATATTTATCAAAATAAAATCACATTTCCCGCAAAGAGAAAAAACAAAAATTCAAAGAAAAGAAATCTTTTGAATTAAATATCGATTGCTTTTGACTGGATTTGTAAGAATCATTCCTTTTTTCAATTCAAATACAATAATAATATATGTGTTGCTATTAAAATTTACTTCAAAAGAAGCATGCTTCATCCATAGATTTGCAATGTAAGAAATGGGATTCCCTGAAAATTATATTAAAAATCCTGATCTGAAATCTAAACTTAGCTCAACTTTAAAAAATCGCTTTAACATGAAAAAATTAATACTCCTAATATGTCTGATAGCTTGTTTTCTACCCCAAACCAATATTGCCCAAAGTGAAAATACTCTAATTGGTACATCTAATTTATCCAAGCTATATTTAAACGGAGGATATGGACTTTCAAGCGGTCGTTTAACAGGCTTGGGGTTAAATTTCATCTACCTCAATAACTGGGGGTTTTCCTTAAGCTATAATAAATTTGAAACGCCTGCGAAAAATCTTCCATCCAATTATCAAAACGGCAATTGCTCTTTTGGAGGTTGTGAAGGCACAACGGATGTCTTAAATGCTTATACTTTTAGAATGATAAGAGAGTTTAACACAAACTCAAAATTCGTCAGATTTGGAGTCGAAGGAGGGCTTTCTTTTGTGAGCTACAAACCTGCTGAAATCATTAATAATAATTCCACAAATAATAGTTCTGGGAACTACAGTAGCGGAAATTCCAGTGGCTCTTCCTATTTCAATGGTTCTTCCTTTTTTGGAACCTCCTTTTCCGCTTATGGTAATAATAACCCTAAAAAATCTGAAAATACTTCTATGGGTCTCTCATTACGAGCAAAAGTTGCCTTTCCTCTGACAACATTTACAGGACTTGAATTAGCTGCCATTTCTAACATAAATAGATTTCAATCCTATGTCGGAGCTGAATTATATCTTATTATTGGATTGATTAGAGGCAAATAATAAAAGCAGTCTTAAAATCCATTGAGTGAAACTTAAGTTATTTTTCTTTTTTTATTTGGAGTCTTTGAATTTAAAATACCTACAGGCCAATAAAAATTTCGTTTAAAAAAAATTGAAAATACAAATAATTAAAGATTATAAAGAAATAGCTCGGTATTAGACATTTCATATTAAATAAAAATGTTATTTTGTCATTAAAGAATTACTTTTATTAATTTAACATGCTGAAATAATAGGTATTCAAACAAATGATTTATAAGCATTTTTTATAAAATACAAGTTGATAGAATTTTTCAATTTTTAATTTAATTTTGATAGTTTTATTGGCTGAGCAATTATATTACGAGTTTTAAAACAAGACTAAACAACTTCAATCAAAGAACCCAAAATTGCTATGAAGCATAATACCCGATTTTCGATTTTCATAGTTTTGATTGCGCTCCTTCTAAGTAGCAAATTAGAAGGCCAATCAACCATAAAAGGAGAAATTTTAGACGAAAGGGATAATGAACCATTAATTGGAGCAAATGTAATTATAAAGGGCTCAGATGAAGGAACAATCACAGATTATGATGGAGAATTCATTTTAAAAACTGATCGCTCTTTTCCTCTTATTCTCATTGTAAGTTATATTGGCTATACAGAATTAGAAATCCAACTCGACGCTGCGAATGAAGGATTAGTTTTTAAACTAAATGAAAATACAATTCTTACAGATGTAGTAGAAGTCACATCCCAGCGAATATCTGATAAACAAAAGCAATCCCCTCTTACCGTTGAATCAATGGACATTTTGGCAATAAAAGAAACGCCATCTGCGAATTTTTATGATGGGCTTGGAGCCTTGAAAGGAGTAGATCTTACCACAGCAAGTCTTGGTTTTACGATAGTCAACACAAGAGGATTCAACAGTACCAGTCCGGTTCGTTCACTGCAGATAATTGATGGAGTTGACAACCAATCCCCTGGTTTAAATTTTTCACTTGGCAATTTTGTCGGATCTCCTGAATTGGATGTCCTTAAAGTAGATTTGATCGTTGGAGCAAGTAGCGCTTATTATGGCCCGAATGCTTTTAATGGAGTTATCGATATGAGAACCAAAAATCCTTTCTACCATAAAGGTCTGTCAGCAGTAGTAAAAGTTGGAGAACGCAACTTGTACGATATGTCTTTCCGCTATGCCGATGCCATTAAAAATAAAAATGGTGTTGAAAAGTTCGCTTTCAAAATCAATTTTGCTTACATGCAAGCCAATGATTGGGAAGCGACTAATTATGATTCATTATACCAATCTGATGTAGGTGTATCAAACCCTGGAGGATATGATGCTGTCAATATTTACGGTGATGAAAACACGGATAACTCCAGAAACTTTCTCACCAGCACAAGTTTGAGGCTTGATTATCCAGGCATGGGAATTTTTCACAGAAGGGGCTATAAAGAGGTTGAAGTTGTTGATTATGGTACTCGAAATATTAAAGCTAATATGGCTTTGCATTATAAACTGTGGGATGATGTTGAAATTATTGGAGGAGCAAATTACGGAGAAGGTACAACCGTTTATCAAGGTGATAATCGATTTAGTCTAAAAGGAATTAAATTTTTTCAGGCTAAACTAGAATTGCAAAAACCGAACAAATTTTTTATCCGTAGTTATATGACAACTGAAGACGCAGGTGAAAGTTACGATGCATATTTTACGGCCTTACTTTTACAAAAAGCAGCCAAAATAAATTCAAAGTGGACAAATAATTATATTACTCACTGGAGAAATACGTATAAAGATAGAGTTGAAGCATTTGAGGGTTATCCAAGTACCACTGTGTTTCCTTTTGATGTAGAAGCACAAGAAGCCGTTCTGTCTCAAAATCTGGATTCATTGTTTGCATGGTCAATGGAAACTCAAAATTTTGTAAATCAAAACGATAATCCAATTATAGGGAATCCTTTTTTAGAACCAGGAACTCCTGAATTCGAAGCAGAATATAATAGAATCACTTCAACATTACCTTCAGATTCTATTAATCCAGGTACTCGATTTTATGACAAATCTGATCTTTATCATGTTCATGGAGAATATAGATTCACTCCTACCTTTAGCGATATTGTAGTTGGCAGTAATTACCGAAAATATACTCCTGATTCCAGAGGCACCATTTTTCAGGATACTATGGGCCGTAAAATAACCAATTGGGAATATGGCATTTATGCAGGAATCGAAAAGAAATTTGTTAATAATCAATTGAAATTGAATTTGACCGGTCGAATGGATAAAAACCAGAATTTTGATTATTTATTTTCGCCTGCCGTTTCATTGGTTTATACCCCAAATGAAAACCAATATCTGCGTATATCTTTTTCTTCAGCCATTCGCAATCCAACATTGACTGACCAATATCTTTATTATAATGTTGGAAGAGCGATTTTACTTGGAAATGTTGATGGCGTTGACAGCCTCGTTACGATAGAGTCTTTAGTAGATTATTTCTACACCCTAGACCCCGATACACTTGTTTATTTTAATGAACCTGGCATACAACCTGAAAAAGTTAAAACTTTTGAAATTGGTTATAGAGCAACTTTATTTAACAAAATATGGATTGATGCAGGATATTATTATAGCTTTTATGATGATTTTATCGGCTACAAGTTTGGTGCAGCAGTAGAAGTCAGCCCATTTCCACCTTTTTTACCAACCAAAATCCAACCTTATCGTATCGCTGCGAATGCCCAAAACCGTGTTACTACACAGGGTTTTTCAATAGGTCTAAACTATTATTTTCCAAAATACCTTGTTATTGCCGGAAATTATTCGTGGAATATTTTAAATAAAAAAGGGACAGATGATCCGATCGTACCTGCTTTTAATACGCCAGAACATAAATTTAATATAAGTTTATCAGGAAGAGATATGGCTCTTACTATTGGAAATAAAGTAATCCGAAATTTTGGATTTAATGTAAATTATAAATGGGTGGAGGGGTTTTTATTTGAAGGCTCTCCGCAATTTACGGGAGAAATTCCAACTTATGATTTATTGGATGCACAAATAAATTACAAATTTGTAAAAATAAACACTACGCTTAAAGTAGGTGCTTCTAACCTGCTCAACAAAAAACAATTCCAGGTCTATGGCGGCCCAAGAGTTGGCCGGCTTGCTTATGTTTCTTTGCTTTATGAATGGAATAAAAAATAATGGAAATTAATTTTGATAACCAGCAATTGGAAAAAACTCATAATTATTATTTTGTAACCTTTTAATAAAAATTCAATTTATGAAAACTTGTTTTACCACAATCATGTTTTTGCTCACTATCTTCCAGATGAACGCACAACGATATCTAGAAGAGGTATTCGATTCGGTAGTTGTTGTTAGTAATGTTGAATATTCTCAAAACATTACCGTGATCACCGGAAGCCCTACTATGGATACATTACACGCAGATTATTACATGCCTTTTGGAGATGTCGAAACTAATCGACCATTGGTGGTATATATACATACCGGAAGCTTTTTACCTGCAGGCCCTCCATCGTTTGCAAATGGACAGCCGACTGGTTCCAAGATGGATTATGCAGTTGTTGAATCTTGTACCAGGCTTGCAAAAATGGGTTATGTTGTTGCAGCAATTGAATACCGACTAGGTTGGAATCCATTAGCTGCTACCGTTGAAATAAGAAGAAACCAATTAATCAATGCTGCCTATAGAAGCTTGCAGGATATGAGAGCTTTTGTAAGATTTAACTGGCTAACCTGGCAAAATGCAGATAATCCTTATGGAATTTCTCCTTGTAAAATTGCAGCTTTTGGACAAGGAACTGGCGGATATGTAGCTTTAGTTGGCGCAACACTTGATATGCAGCAAGAAGTCAATATCCCAAAATTTCAGGATCCAGGGACTGGTGAATATTATATAAATCCTGCAGTAATAGGAGATATTTACGGAGAAATGCAGGCGGCTATTAATGTTCCCAACCATGTTGGTTGGCCTTCTGATATCCATTTTTCTTTCAATGCGGGAGGAGCCCTTGGTGACTCTAGCTGGATAGATGCCAATTCAAAACCAATGGCAGGTGCACATGTGGTTTCTGACCCATTTGCTCCATTTGGAATAGATACGGATACCGGTTTGACAGATTGTGAAGGGCTTGTAATCGTTCCTACAACAGGAGACCCGGTAGTTAATGTAGCTGGAACCAAATGCATAATGGAAATTGCAAATTCATTGGGAATTAATGATGTTTTTGACGATGATTTAGTTAATAATGACCCAATAAAACAAGAAGTTATAGGGCAACAATATGCTGAAGATAATCTTTGGGCTATTCACCGTCCTTCCCCTGAGTCTGCTCCATGGGAATACTGGGATGCAGCTTTTTGGGACATGATCCCTCACCCAACTGGTGGGACCTTCCATACTGTTGCTCTTCAAACCAACCCGGACATGTCTTTGACCAAAGCTAATTTGTATATAGATACGCTTATTGCTCTTTTTGCTCCGCGATCTTACCTCGCGCTTGGGCTTGCTGATTTGGATGAACCAGGTGGTTTTGAATGTATGGCTGTTTCTGTTAAAGATTTAATTGATAAGACGGATGTTAATCTGACCCTGGCGCCAAACCCAGCAGAAAATTATATCAATTTCAATGCAGAGGAAGCTCAAATCCTTGATTTGCAGCTTTTTGATATTAGCGGACGTATGATAAAAAGCATCCAAAACATTAATTCGAACAACTATCAACTCAACCGGGGCAATATTCCTCCTGGAATTTATATAGCAAAGGTTCGTTTTGAAGAAGGTATAATTGGAGAAAAAGTGATTTTCAAGTAATTGAATTAATATGATATAAAAAAGGTTTGGTCAGTAAACTGATCAAACCTTTTTTTGTATTATTAGGCAAAACTAAAAATGGATCAATCAATGGAAGGCTCAAATAGCCGCTCTTCTAAACTCCATCCCTACAACATCTTTCTCACCTTAATACTCGCAAGTATTACGGTACTTTTTCTGGCATTTTCAGTTGCTTATGTGTATTCAAGAGTTGAGGCAGATATACCTGCAATTGAATTGCCTATAATTTTTTATTTCAACACTTTAATTCTTATTGGCAGCAGTTTTACGATGAGATGGGCCAAACAATGTTATTTGAATGATCAGACCGAACGATACCAATTGGCTCTTTTGTCCACAATACTTTTAACGGTAATATTTATGGTTTGCCAATATATTGGTTGGAGTGATTTGTTTAACCGGAAATTATTTTTTGGAACAGAGAATTCTTCTTCCTATCTCTATCTGATTTCAGGTTTGCACTTTGCGCATGTACTTACAGGGCTACCCTTTTTAATCCTTTTTTTAAATACGGCGAGAAAAAAAATGAAAGAACCAGTCAGTGTTTTAATCTATTTTAGTGATCCGGAAAAAAGATTAAAGCTCAGATTATTGACGATTTACTGGCATTTTTTAGATATTCTGTGGATTTACCTGGTGCTGTTTTTTTGGATAAATAGAATGATAGGTTAAAGAATAAGCCAGAGTATCTTTGCCTTTTAATCATCAATATGACAAACAGATTCAGTCTTTTGAATAGAAATAGGCTCCGAACTCTGGCTATTTTATCGGTTTCTGGTTATTGCTCAAAATCTAATTCTTTTCAATCAGATATTGATTTGATCCGACTTTATCCATCCACTTTCATAGGTCTGAAAAATTTAGACAGATTACTTGCTAAAGTCAGTAGCATAATATTCAATTATATGAAATTGTGCTAAGTACAGGACAAAAGTCCAATTTCATAATATAAGCTCAAAAAGTTGAGCAGTTTGTGTTTGATATAATCTAAACCAATGCGAAAGATGCTAAACAATTTGGCTTTTCGCTTTTTGAGGTTTTTTAAAGGAATTTGATGACCTTGTTCTACAAGGAACTCACCTGTTTTAAAAGCCCAAATAAAAGCAATGGCCAAGATATAAATTAAGGTATCGATTCTTTCCAGTTTTGTTAAGTGAGTGTCTTCAAAATTGAATCCTCGCTTTTTACAAGCACTGAAAAAGACTTCAATACCCCATCTTTGAGCATACAATTGAGTGCCATGTTTTAAAGGAAGATCACTAATCAAAATCAAGTATTCCTTTCCAGATAGTTTTTGCCCTCCGACAAAAAGCCGGTGGCTAAACAGCACTCTTTGTTTACGTAAAGCTTGAAAAGAATCACTTTGAAAAAGCCGCCAGGCAGCTTTTTCTGTCATCTTTCCGGGCTTGCGAATTTTAGCATCTTTTCGGATTCGGATAATAAAATGTAAAGCTTGTTTTTTCAAATAAGCTAACCATTTATTAGCAGCAAACTCTCTGTCCATCAGCAAGTAACGAATACGTTTTTTCTGTGCATCGTTCAGGTAAGACAGCAGTTTTTCAAGCAATAAGATGCGTTCCTCCTGATTGGATTGCCCTCGTTTATCGAGCATCATCCAAACCAATGGAATGGCAGTGCCGCGCCAGGAAATACCAATAGTCAAAATATTAATGTTGACTCGGCCGAATTTCCAGTTGGTGCGATCCATGCTTAAAGCGATCCATTGACCTTGAGTGCCGTAATGAGACCAGGCCAATTGGACAAAACAGCTTTGACAAAAAGAATACTGTTTCATAAATCGCTGAATCCGTTTGAAGTTGCTGCTTAGTTGGACAACGTGATTGATCACCAGTGATAATTGAGCAAAATTGACCGTGCACATCTTCAAAACTGCCAGTATTAATTTGCTCATCATCGTTATTCGTTGACCTTGTCCGATAAAATGTTGGGAAAGCTCTTCTTTTAGAGCCTTTTCTGTATCTTTCATAGTGAGTAATTGGGCTTTAGGTTATTGATGATTTTAGCAACAACAATTTACCTATTTATCTCAATTACTCATTTTTGTCCTGTACTTAGGAAATTGTGATAAACCGGTATTTCCTTTGAAATATTAAATTCAATTATCGTTTTTGAAAATACTCAATGTGTTTTACAATTTACATATTTTCAAATATAGGTATATTTTTAAATTAAACAAAATCGTACTATGTCTTTTATACAAACAATTTTCAGGGGATAATTTCAAACCAAAAAGCTTGGAAAAAATTGACTAACAAATCATTTTCGAAATATACCAAGCAAAGTTTTGAGATCTTTGCCGTGAAAATTATCTTTGAGTAGCTATGAAATAAATCACTAGAAATGAAAACTAAATTCCTATTCTTTATTATTTGTTCCTTTCTAACTTTGCAGGCATTTACGCAATCCCTTGCCAAATGGGGCGAATTGAGAAATTATGAAAAACAAATGACTGTTTGCTCCTTTGATTCGACTGCTGAAGCAGTTGTATTGAGTGATTTTCAAAGGGTTGACATTTACACGACCGGCATTACTATCAAACACCATAAGCGAATTAAAATATTGAAGGATAATGCAAAGGACAGGGCGAATATAATTATCCCATATTATCATGGAAACGGACTCGAAGATATTACCTCAATAAAGGCCCAAACCATAAACCTTGAAAATGGCAAACCAATAAAAAGGTCATTAAAATCAAAAGAATTTTTTAGGACAAAAGTAGATGAGGTTTGGTCAAATCTTGTTTTTACCTTTCCGGAAGTTCGTGCAGGTTCAATTATTGAATTTGAATACACTAAATCGTCTTTCAGCTACAGCTCATTTACCAAATGGTCATTTCAATCAGATATCCCGACACTTTTTAGTCAAATCACTGCTTATATTGGTAGAAGTTTTCGCTACAAAATTTATTATCAGGGAGGGCGCTTAGTTGAAAAATACAAAGAAGGGGCCTACGACACCTGGCTTATGACCAATCTTCCCAAAATTAAAAAAGAACCTTTTTGTCCTAACTACCACGACTATATTGAGCAAATTAATTTTCAATGTGAAAGCCGCATCACTTCAATTGGCACCAGGGAAATTATAATGAAATCGTGGGAAGAATTTGCTAAAGATTTACTTGTGGAATCAGAGTTTACCAAAATCCTTAACAAAGAAAACAAAGTTAAAGACGTAATTTATTCGGTGATTAACGAAGGTGATACTCCTATTGAAAAGATAAAAAAGATCTTCAACTATGTTTCTTCAAACTTTACATGGGATAACCATATTGGCCTTTATCCGGATAAAAATTTAAAAGAATTACAAGAGCAAAAAGGAGGGAGTGCACAAGAAATAAATACCTACCTGATCTTGCTTCTTAGAAGTGCAGGATTAGAAGCTGATCCACTTTTGATAAGCTCAAAAGATCATGGAATTGTTTCAAAATCATTACCTTTTAAATATCAATTTAATTATTTGATTTGCAATGTTCATCTTGATGGTAAAGATTTAATTCTGGATGCATCAAAAGGAAAGAAACCATATAATTTGCTGGATAAAAACAACCTTAATCAACATGGGTTTTTGGTTCATAAAGATGCTTCCAGATGGGTTGACATCAAGGTAAACAGCAAAACCAGAACGTATAAATTGGTGTCAATGGAATTCGGAAATCCGGAAGAAATACAATACAAACTGGATGTTTCATTCCGTGCTTATGATGCACAGGATATGCGTGAAGGAATTAGCTCAGTCGGAGTCGAAAAATATATTTTAAACGAATTAATCCGTGAAAAAGCGGAAATCGCCATTGATAGCTTTTCAACAAAAGACCTGGAAGATTTGGAAAAACCGACTTTCATTTCGGCCTATATAAGAGATAGGAATCTTTGCATGGCAAATGATGATTATGTTTATCTAAATCCTTTTGTAGATGCATTTGATGACAGTAATCCGTTTAATGAATCAGAACGCTATTTACCCATTGATCTATATTATCCTTTTGAAGAAGGGTACATTCTTAATTTAACCATTTCAGACGAATATGAAGTTATTGAATTTCCAAAATCAATGAATGTCAAATTAAGTGGTGATAAAGGTTTTTTGAATTTCTACTCTTCGTTAAACAATAATAAAATTCAATTACGGATTAACTTAATTCTTAAAGAATCTTTTTTCCTACAAAATGAATATTCAACCTTAAAAGAACTATTTGACTTATACATTGAAAAACGCCAGGAGCAAATTGTTTTAAAAAAGAAAGTCTAAAAATCATGGTTTCAATGAAAAACCAGTTGTTATTTACCTGTTATTTTTCCGTTTTGGTTATAGAAGTTGAATGGTAGATACTATCTTTGCATTTTTATTTGCGAAAATATTTATACACCAATTTAACTCAAATTAATGCAAATTACTGAGCCACTAATAACCGTTGAAATTGCTAAAAGTCTAGGTTTAACCGATGAAGAATACGAAAAGGTAATAAAGATTTTAGGACGCACTCCTAATTTCACAGAGCTTAGTATTTTTTCCGTCATGTGGTCAGAACACTGCTCTTATAAAAATTCCATTACTTATCTTAAAACCCTTCCTCGTGAAGGGGAACAATTGCTGGTTGAAGCTGGAGAAGAAAATGCCGGTTTAGTAGATATTGGTGACGGATTGGCATGTGCCTTTAAAATTGAATCGCATAATCATCCTTCCGCAATTGAACCTTATCAGGGCGCAGCAACAGGAGTTGGCGGAATACATCGTGATATTTTCACTATGGGGGCTCGCCCGATTGCTGCCTTAAACTCGCTTCGCTTTGGAAATATTAAATCAAATCATACCAAACATCTCATCGAGGGAGTCGTGAGCGGCATTGGCGATTATGGAAATTGTTTTGGTGTTCCAACTGTTGGTGGCGAAGTTTATTTTAATGATTGTTATAATCAAAATATTTTGGTGAATGCAATGTCGGTTGGAACCGTAAAAGTTGGAGAAACCGTGTTCAGCCGCTGCAGACGGACCAGGGAATCCAGTTTTCATCGTTGGCTCTGCAACGGGTAAAGATGGAATCCACGGAGCAACATTCGCTTCAGCTGATCTTACAGAAGAATCCGCAGAAGACCTACCAGCAGTTCAAGTTGGTGACCCTTTTCAGGAAAAATTGCTTTTAGAAGCTTCTCTTGAAGCCATTAAAACTGGAGCAATCGTAGGAATGCAAGACATGGGCGCAGCTGGAATTACCTGTTCAACCTCCGAAATGAGTGCAAAAAGCGGAACAGGAATGCGGATTGATTTAGACAAAGTTCCTACTCGTCAGGCGAATATGAAGCCTTTTGAAATTCTGCTTTCTGAAAGCCAGGAAAGAATGTTGATCGTTGCAAAAAAAGGCCAAGAACATTTACTGATGGAAGTTTTTGACAAATGGGATTTGGAATGTGAGTTGATCGGCGAAGTTACGGATACCGGAAGATTAGAGTTTTTTCGAAAACGGTGTTAAAGTAGCTGATGTGCCTTCAGAACCTTTGGTTTTGGGTGGTGGAGCACCCGTTTATCAAAGAGAATACACACGTCCAACTTATTTGGATGAACTGAGTAAATTTGATCTTTTGTCAATTGAACAGCCGAAAGATTATATTCAAGCGGCTAAAAAGCTTTTTAGCTCTCCCAATATTGTTTCAAAACGATGGGTTTATGAGCAATATGACTCCATGGTTCGTACCAATAGCATGAGCACCAATCAACCTTCTGATGCAGCTTTGGTTCGGGTAAAAGGAACAAATAAAGCACTTAGCCGTTACTACTGATTGTAATTCATCTTACGTATATGCAGATCCATACAAAGGTGCAATGATTGCTGTTTCTGAAGGAGCACGAAATATTGTTTGCTCAGGCGGTCAGCCACTTGCAATTACCAATTGCCTTAATTTTGGAAATCCATATAATCCTGAAGTTTACTGGCAGTTTGTTCATGTGATCAAAGGAATGGGCGAAGCTTGTATCAAATTTAACACACCCGTTACCGGTGGAAATGTAAGTTTTTACAACCAATCTCAATTTAAAGGTGAAAATGGAAAGCCACCAAGAACAGAACCAGTCTACCCTACTCCAACGATTGGAATGCTTGGTCTTTTAAAAGATGCTTCCAATCAGATGACCTTGGGTTTCAAATCTGCTAAAGATATCATTTACCTGATCGGTACTTCCCGAAACGATTTAAATTGTTCTGAATACCTGAGAGAGGTTTGTAATGTACAAAAATCCCCTGCACCTTACTTTGATTTGGAAGAGGAACATACCTTGCAAAAAGTAACCAGCAGCTTGATTTCCAATCGATTAGTAAATTCTGTTCATGATATTTCAGAAGGAGGATTATTTGTGTGTTTGATGGAATGTGCAATGGTTGGCAATTTGGGCTTTAGCGTTTCGAGTGATCAAAATGTTCGAAAAGATGCTTTTCTTTTTGGGGAAAGCCAGAGTAGAATTATAATTTCAGTAGCTCCAGGAAAATAAATCAACTTTCAATGAATTTTTAAACTACAAACAGACTGTCGCATTATTCAAAAATTGGTGAAGTTTTTGGAGATCGAATAACTATTGATAACGAAGATTTTGGTAAAATAAATGACTGGAAAACCGTTTATAATAATACACTTGGTGAATCTGATTACCAATTGATTTTTTTAACATAATCTCCAACATTTATATACATCAATTTGTTAGAAATAAAAAATAGGTTAATAATGAAAAGCAAGAATTTAATTTTAACGATCCTGTTCGCATTAGTGGTAGCTACACCATCACAGTGTTTCAAAGTTGCAACTCTGGTGCAGCTCCGTAAATATTAAGGGTTCGTTAATAAAAGGAGTACATTGCACTAATGCTGGTGGGATTCAACTTTTCCTGGATCACGTCAATTACGATAATTCAAACGAGGCTAATGGCAAAAGTCAGATAGTGGATAACGTAATGGCAATTTTGAAATTGCCTCTTGAAGAAGGGATTGAAAGCGGAATTTACCGTATAAGAATTGGTGTAAAAAAGGCTTTTTTCGTTTTTGATGGAACTGAAAAAGATCATCGTAACCATTAATGGAGATCTCGCAAGTTTTGAACGTTTATAATTTTGTTCTGGTAACCGGTTCTTCAACCGGCTAGCAAAGAATATTGCAGGATTTAATGAAACAATATGCCTCGAAAAACATCGACAACAAATCATTTGATGACAATCATGGCAATGATCAATTTGTATAAAATCTACTTCAAATCCTTTGATGGCATCTTTTATAATGCTTAGAGTTTTTGCTAATTCTACCGATCATTTTGATTTGATAAAAGAAGTTTCAACAAAATTTATAAAAGCTGACCCTGATTCTAAATACGCTCAGGACTTTCAAAAAATAGTAGCAGCACAAGAAAAACAATATGCTGCTATGATGGCTAACCAAAAAGTTCAGGTTGGATTACCAGCTCCTGAAATTGAGCTTGAATCTCCTACAGGTAAAAAGTACACGCTTTCAGATCTTAAAGGAAAAGTGGTGCTAATCGATTTCTGGGCAAGCTGGTGCGGACCCTGCCGCAAGGCAAATCCAAAGGTTG
This sequence comes from Saprospiraceae bacterium, assembly GCA_965220465.1. Lineage (GTDB taxonomy): Bacteria > Bacteroidota > Bacteroidia > Chitinophagales > Saprospiraceae > JAHDHW01. Next base: position 829,900 of record CBDCPZ010000023.1, read on the forward strand.
TAGAAACTTACAAAAAATATAAAAGCAAAGGCTTTACAGTATATAGTGTTTCCCTTGATGGAATTAATCCCAGACTAAGGAGTCGTTATAAAACAGAAGAACAAATTTCCGCTCAATTGAATTTGGCCAAAGAAAAATGGGTTAAGGCAATTGAACAAGATGGTTTAGAATGGGATACTCATGTAAGTGATCTGCAATATTGGAATTCAATCGCTGCTCAAACTTATGGTGTTCGAAGTATTCCTCAAACTTTCTTAATTGACCGGGAAGGGAAAATTGCTGCGATCAATCCTCGTAACAACCTTGAAGAAGCACTTTTAAAAGTGTTGTAATCTAAATTGATTTAAGTAGTTGGACTAAATTAAACGAAATCATTTTTTTAAGATATTCCAAAATAACGCTAACAACTTCCTTGTAGTCCGTTGATTATCATTATTTCACAATATCAAAATGCTTTCATATAATTTTTAACGCCTGCTTAAACAAAAAGGCATTCAGAAATCTCTGAATGCCTTTTTGTTTTTTAGCTGACTTGAAGGCTAGAAATTATTTTTTAAAGCTTTTCAAAATGTTTTCAAAGAATTCTTTTCGCCTTTTTAAAAAGGAAGATCCGGATGCATCCTTAAAATAATCACACAAAAGATAAGTAACCGGGCCAGCAAATTTCGATAAAACTCAGAAGTCCTGCTTTTTGTAATATTAACTACAAACAATATAAAACTTATCACAAATAAAGCAGCACCTAAAAACAAGGCAACATTTAATAATTCGCTACCGCCACTAAAGCTTTCGAATACTAAAATCAATCCGAAGATACCGGCTACAAAAGCTACACCAGACATTACAGAAAGTACCACTTCGTACCTTTTATAAGGTTTAACACTAAACATGTACCAAGAGAACAATAAATATAAAAAGGCAGAGATTGACCAGCCAATAATAATAAATTGAGATGCATACTCACTATCGTTATTCCGAAGGTAAAATCCAATCACAATTAAGGAAAGTGGTACTAATTCCAACAGTGAACCATTTTGATTTTCTTTTCTTTTTTCCTTTTCCGGTGCAACGACCTCATCAATGTCCAAAGGTGAATTTCTTTTTGTCATAATTATTTATCGATTGAGGTTTTTGAAAAGTGCACAAACTATTCCGGTTGCAACAGCAGCATTCAATGATTCTGCACCATCTTGTGAGCCTGAAGGTATCATTATTTTGTGATTTAAATTCTTCATCACTTCCTCTGAAATCCCCTGACCTTCACTTCCAATCACAATAATTGCCTTTGAGCTTAAGTTCGTTTCAAATACATTCAGTCCCCCTAAAACTGTTCCATATACCGGCAATTTAGGGAATTCGGCTACTAGTTTTGAGAAAGACAATTCAACTACTTTAACGCGCATAAATGCCCCCATAGTTGCCTGCAAAACTTTAGCGTTATAAAGAGATACATTATTGGAGGAGCAAAAAACAGTTTTTATTCCAAACCAATCCGCAATTCGAATAATAGTTCCCATATTTCCGGGGTCTTGAATTCCATCAAGGTATAACGAAATACCATTTCTTACTTCTTCCTGGCTATAATTTTTGGAGAATCTTTTTGCTACTAAAAGCACGTTGTTTGGGGTTTTGAGGAATGATATTTTTTTGAGTTCTGTTTCAGTTACCGGTATTAACCTTTCCTTATGAAACTTCAACAAATTTTCATTCGTTTTAATCCAGGATGCCAGCGCATAAATGTTTTCAATTCCTATATTTTTGTTTTGTAACATTTCTTGTGCAATCTTATCACCCTCTACCACAAAATTGTTATACTTTTGCCTAAATTTCCTTAGTTTCAAAGATCGAATATATTTAATATTATTTTTCGATAACATAAATGGAATAAAATTTAACTGGCTCTAATTTTCAGTTAAAAATGTCGCCTAAATTAAGAAAGAATAAATTCAATGTTGAATTTTAAAACCCAACAAATTTTAAATTTAAATCACTTCCTTTTCATCTTTGGTATACTAATATTATGTGGCAGCTCTTGTAACACCGGAAAATACCTAAATGAAGGGGAATCCTATGTAAATAAAAACATAATAATATTTGATACAAAGGAAAAAATTGAAAAGAAACGATCTTTGTCTTATGAATTATCCACTTTAACCAAACAAAAACCAAATGACAAAGTATTTTGGTTATTCAAAACCCGTCTTTGGTTTCACTACAAAACCAATCAACCAAAAGATACAACCAAAATTGATAAATGGGTTCAACGAGTAATTGCTGAGCCTCCCAGTATTTTCGACACCCTTCAATCGCAAGAAACAGCAAAAGGAATGCAGTATTTGCTTCAACAAAAAGGGTATTACAATGCCAGCGTTTCTTATAAAGAAGAAAGAAAAAAGAAAAAATCCACCACTCTTTCTACAGTAACATACACCGTAAATCCATACCGTATTTATACTATCGACAGTGTGTTTTTCTCTTCCAAAGATCCAAATATACTGAGGATTTTAAATGATGTTTCTAACGAAACATTCCTTAAAAGAGATGATCCCGTCAGCTTGGAAGTTTATAGCCAGGAGGTAGAGCGAATAACAAAAATTTTAAAAAATCTGGGCTACGCCTATTTTGACCGGCGGCTTGTTGATCAACTCAAAGGAGACAGCAGCGGCCATAAAGTCAACCTGTATTTAAATGTTCTGACTCCTCTAAATGAAGAAGAACATGAAGTTTTTCGCATAGGAAAAATAGAAGTTTACGATGGTTATAATCCGAAAGACAACCAATCTGTTTTTAGAGATTCTATTATTGATGGCATTCATTTTATGGTCAATGGAAAAAACTCAATTGTCAAACCTAACACCATTCTTCATTCCATTTATCTTAAAGAAGGAGACCTTTATCAGGAAGACAATTTTATAAAAACAAACCGTCAATTGAGGACTTTAGAAATCTACAAATTCGTCTCAATCAAACCTTTCAAAGATTCACTGGAAAGCGGAAAGATCAATTTTGTTATCAGACTCACTCCTAAACAGAAAATTGTAGTGGGTGCCGATATTGAACTCAATAATTCAAATTACAGCAGTGGAAATCAAAGTACTTTGATCGGAACAGCACTTAGTCTTAATCTAAAAAATAGAAACTTCATCAAAAATGCAGGAGTTCTTTCTTTGCAATTGCACGGCGGGGTGGAGTTTGATTTTGGAAATTCAACGGATATTCTTTTTTCTGTGGATGGGCTTGTCTCAGCCAATTGGCAAATTCCAAAGTTCCTTGAGTTTCCAAAAACCTTGGGACTCTTAAATAGAATCAACATTATTCCTGATAAGTTTTATAATGGAATGAATGAAAAAGCTCAAACCAAAGTAACGGTAGCATACAACCGCTTGCTACTTTTCAATTTTTATAGTTATCACTCATTCAATTCCACATTCGGCTATGATTATGCAATAAGCCCTAACAAAAGGTTTATTTTAAATCAAATAGGTATTAATTATTTGTTCCCTGTTGCTGAAACAGGTTTTCAGGAAATACTCGATAATAATCCGTTTTTAGCCAAAACATTTGTCGAACAATTATTTACTGGTGTTTTACTGCGGGATATTAGTTATTTGTATTCGGGCAAACCTAATATTTATGGTCGATCTTGGGGTTTTCGAACTAATTTTGAAATTTCAGGTTTAGAAGTTTTTGCTGTTAATAAAATCTATAATGCCATCTCTCAAACACCAAAAACTTTTATGCTTTTTGATACGGTCCAATATTCCCAATACGTCCGTCTTGAAGCTAACTTATTACGCACAAACAATATTGACAAAAAGCAGGCAATAGCTTATCGTTTCAATGCGAGTATTGCGGTTCCTTTTGGTTTTTCCAAAGATATAGGTGTTCCATATGTCAAACAATTTTATTCAGGAGGACCAAATAGTAACAGAGGTTGGCGGGTCAGGGAACTCGGTCCCGGCCAATATGTTGACTCACTGACCATTTCAAATCCTGATAATGTTCCATTTTATCAAGCCGGGGATTTCAAGATTGAATTCAATGCAGAATACCGGTTTAATATTTTCTGGCGATTAAAAGGGGCAATTTTCGTTGATGGGGGCAATATCTGGACCTTGAAAGAAGATCCTGACCGGTTAGGCTCACAATTGCTGTGGAAACCCAAAAAACACCCAACATCAACTGACCCAAATGAAACAGTTGGTAATAATTTTATTAAACAAATTGCTTTGGGAACAGGATTAGGTATACGAGGAGATTTCTCTTATTTTATTATTCGCTTAGATATGGGTATCAAAATGAGAAGCCCTTATCCTGATGAAAATGGCAATCATTGGCTTTTCAATGATTGGAAAGACATTTCTTTCAGCAATGGAATCAACTATAATCTTGCGATCGGGTATCCGTTTTAGTGAGAAAGTAAAAAAGTCAAAAGGTGAGTGGGTTATAAAATATAGATACAAATTTTCAGCTGAACAACTTGACCACTTAAAAGCCTTAAAACCACAAACCACAAACTTCTAACCTCTAACTCCTGACTTCAAACTCTAAAACAAACTTTTCCTACCATAAACACTACATATCGGGCACTTTTTTGGATCATGACCTCTTGCCGGACAATATTCGCGTCCGAAATAAATGATCTGGAGATGTAATTTATTCCACTTATCTTTCGGAAATAAACGCTTTAAATCAGATTCCGTTTTTACAACATTTTTTCCGGTACTAAGCCCCCAACGATATGCCAGTCGATGTATGTGCGTATCCACCGGAAAGGCAGGCACACCAAAAGCCTGAGACATCACAACTGAGGCAGTTTTGTGTCCAACACCAGGCAAAGCTTCCAGATCTTTAAAACTTTGAGGGACTACTTTTCCATGCTTTTCAATCAAAAGATTTGATAAATCATAAATTGCTTGAGATTTTCGTGGAGAAAGGCCACAAGGTCGAATAATACCTTTGATTTCCTCAACGCTAAGCTGAACCATTTCCTGAGGTGTATCCGCCTTTGCAAAAAGGATTGGTGTAATTTTATTCACTCGTTCATCCGTGCATTGAGCAGATAATAATACAGCTATCAATAAAGTATAAGGATCTTGATGTTTCAGTGGAATCGGTGTTTCGGGGTATAGTTCTTCCAACTTGTCTGCAATAGCATTTGCCTTCTCTTGTTTCGTTAGTTTTCTCATTAGCCAGTTGTCAATTTTTTCGAATAAGACTATCTTCTGTGTTTAATTTTATTAAAAAATCCATTACATCAACTCCATCAGCATAATCATTCAAGCCAGGTTTTTGCGCCTTTCCAAATGGAATAGTCTTGAATTCCGGAATGTTCTTTTCACTGACGACACATTGGATTTCTTCCATCTTTGAATGGATTTTCTCTTTCAAATCATCCAGATTTGTATAATATTCATAATGTAGCTGGGCAATGCGGGATTGTAAAGAGCTTTGTTCAGTCATCAAAATACAACCATTGGCTTCATAGCGGATTTTGTTTAAAATCAAAAGGGTATACCCATAGTCGAAATTGTTTTTGTATTTATCATTCAAAACAATTTCCCTAAACTCATGGAACGCTTCCAATAGTGGTTTGAAATCATAACTAACCGGCACATAAAGTTTAGAAACATTGCGACATCCTAGTCCAAAATATTGGAAAACATCAATGCCTAAAGCTTCCAGTTGTTTTTTTGTTTCCGAGCCATTCAAAATCGCCACAGCATTTCTATTCTTTCTAATAATGTTGGGATATTTGCCAAAATAAGATTCAAAATAACGAGCCGAATTGTTGCTTCCGGTAGCAATTACTGCATCAAAATCCTTTAAACGTTCAACAATTTCAAAGTACTTGGTAACTCCAGGGTGTAACTTCTCCATCACTTTTAGCAAGTGCGGGATCAATATTTTGTCCTTTTCAGATAGTTTGATTTTAGATTTATGACCCGCTAAAAAAACACAAATTATATCATAAAAACCAACCAGCGGAATATTTCCGGCTAGGATTAATCCAACTGTTTTAATTGCGCTATTTGTTGAAATTTCATATTGTGTTAACCAGCTTTGGAGGAGCTCTTTTTGCAAAAAGTTATCCGTGATCGCTTTGATCGCTTTATAAGTATTTTCCTTCGTGAACCAAAGGTTATGATGGTAGGTTTTAGTTACCAAAGCTTGTAATTGTTCGTCATTTTGCACTAAATAATCCCCCAAACCAACGAGTACTTCAATTCTTTCATTAAGGTTCATTCTTCCAATTTTTGAGCTTTTCAAAGCCAAGTTGATTCATTTTTTCAATATTCTGCTTAGGAATATCCTCTGGATGAGGATATTTTTTTAAAGCATTTTCAATACTTTCTTCTCTCAGAAGATGCAACATTGGATAAGGCGACCTGTTGGTAAAGTTTTCCGGATCATTAAGTTTTGTCCCTGCAAATTGATATTGTGGATGAAAAGAAGCGATTTGGATCTCTCCAATCAAATTCATTTCAATTAAAATTTCGTCGGAAATGGCCAGGTAATCATTGAATTTTTCAAAGTCGGGTAATAAATCAGAAATGATCAACAAAGTAGTTTCAATTCGTTCAGGATCGGTCTTGCTTAAAAAAAATAGTTCATCAAGCAACATTTTTGTCAAATCGGCAATCTTGTTACTTTTCAAAACCACATAACGAACCTTTTCTTCATCAAAAACCTTTTTTGCAAACGGACACAAGTTTAATCGGATAACAAAATGCTCTACCCAATTTCTTGTTTTACGAATGATATAGTCGATACTTTCCATATTCAAAACGGCTGTAAAACTTATTTTCCAAATCAAAGCAATGACTTACATGAGTTCCTTCCTTCCGGCAACATAATTTCGCCATTTGTTCAAAACACTTTCAAAATCTTCCGGTAATTCTGATTCAAAGTACAGTTTTTCGCCAGAAACCGGATGTATAAATCCTAAACTTTTTGCATGGAGTGCTTGGCGAGGCATCAGGTTAAAACAATTTTCTACAAACTGTTTGTATTTAGTAAATACAGTTCCTTTAACAATGCGATTGCCTCCATATCGATGATCTGAAAACAATGGATGTCCTTTAGATTTCATATGGATTCTTATTTGGTGCGTTCGACCTGTTTCTAACTGACATTCCACCAAACTCACGTAATACATGCGTTCCAATACTTTGAAATGAGTTATCGCATGTTTTCCACTTACTCTTTCTGAGAATACCTTTACCAAAACCGGATTTTTTGGATCACGGCCAACAGGCAAATCAATCGTACCAGTATCTTCGTCGGGTTCTCCCCAAACCAAAGCAACGTATTTTCTTTCAATTGTATGGTCAAAAAATTGTTTGGATAAATGGGTCATTGCATTTTCGTTTTTGGCGATAAGCAATAAACCACTGGTGTCTTTGTCAATTCTATGAACCAAACCGGGTCGATCCTGATAGTTTCCCGCTTTGATGGGTAGCTTGTAATTTTGAAAATAATAAACCAAGGCATTCACCAAAGTCCCGTCATAAACTCCTACGCCAGGATGCACAACCATGCCAGCTGGTTTGTGTACAACCATCACATCATCATCTTCGTATCTGATATCTAAAGGAATGTTTTGAGGAATTATATCGCTGGGCTCATGAGGTGGCGTCGACATAACCAAAGTGACCACATGACCGGGTTTTATTTTGAAATTAGATTTTACTTCCTTGTCATTCACTTTGATTGCTCCGGCGCTTATGGCATTTTGGATGCGATTTCGCGAAGTTTTCAGCATCCTGTCCATCAAAAATTTATCAATCCTTATAGGTTTTTGTTTAGGATCAGCAACAAACCGAAAGTGCTCATACAGATCATCATTGGATAAATCCTCCGAACCTATATCCTCCACTAAGCTTTTATTATCGTCTTTCATTTTTTCCATACTTAACGCAAGTTGCGATACACCTTGCTAATTATAAATTATGAGTGATAAATCATGAATTTTCTCCTAAAACGTGTAAAAACTAATTTATCATTCATCATTTTTAACTCATCATTTTCAAGTTTGCGATACTTCGCAAATTGAATTAATTAGCAACTTTAAAAAGAATCAAACTCCTTTTACCCGTTTTGGAATTTCTAAAATAATGGAAATTCGCTTAAGGCCAGCACAGATTGGTTAATTATTATTTAGATCTGCTTACAAGAATCTCAGAGATCAATGCTCTTTTAGTTCCTGTTTCTTAAGATTTGGATCATATTTTACATTAAAACTGATCCAAACGGAACGTGCCATTCGAAAAATCCAAACGAAGAAAATCGCGTAAACAACGATAAGCAATCCAAAGGAAGATGCTGTGCTCCAGCCTAAATACCAATGAAAAAAAGCTATGAATAGAATACAGAACCAACCCATGACAATATAACTAATAAACATTGATCCATAATAAAAACCAGGTGCCGGCATGTATGATTGGCCGCAATGATCACATTTATCTGGCATGTCAAAAGGCTTCTGAAATGAAAAAGTGGAAGTTCCAAATAAATCTCCTTCCTGACATCTTGGACATTTCATATTAAAAATGCTATATGATTTTGTCCCTTTTTTGAATAATCCCATTTTCTAAAATTTGCGCAAATTTACCGAGTTTAAATGAATTTAACAGCCTTAAAAGATCATTGTTGAAAATTAATTCGATTATTATCACAATCCTTTCTATTTTTCTTCTTTTTTCAAATTCAGTTTAACAAGCTTTAATATTATGAATGAAAAATCCAAATTCGGTTCGCTCTGTGTACACGAATTACCTGATAAAAAAACCACAAAACCACACCAACTTCCCATATATGCGACTTCATCTTTTGAGTTTGGAACGATCAATCAGGGAATAGATATTTTTTCCGGAAAAACGGAAGGCCATGTATATGGCCGCTATGGCAATCCAACTATTGAAGTGGTCGCTGAAAAAATTGCTCGTCTGGAAGCTTTTGGCTTAGACATCAACGCTCATTGCATTTTGACCAGTTCAGGAATGGCTGCGATTTCAACTCTGGCTATGGCAATTTTAAAGAATGGGGATAAAATTCTTACTCAAGGAAATCTTTACGGTGGTACCACAGAGTTTTTTATTAAAACACTTCAACCGTTTGGAATCCAGACGATTATGACCGATTTGAAAGAATTGCAAAAAGTCGAAGATCTGGTTAAAAATGATCCTTCCATCCGGATGATTTACTTCGAGACACCTTCCAATCCGAGCCTCGCATGCGTTGACATTGAAGCATTGTCCCAAATAGCGCAGCGTCATAATATTTTAAGCGCAATCGATAACACTTTTTGTACCCCGTATTTGCAACAGCCTTTTCGGTTTGGTGTAGATTATATTATCCATTCTACAACAAAATATTTAAATGGTCACGGTAATTCCATCGCAGGAGCTATCGTCGGAAAGGACATCACTTTTATGAAAGAAAAGGTATGGCAGGTCTTGAAGCTGGCAGGCACCAATTGTAATCCCTGGGATGCCTGGTTGACTAACAATGGAATCAAAACCCTTGAACTCAGAATGGACCGTCATTGCAAAAATGCTATGGCAGTGGCTGAATTCCTCGAAGGCCAAAAGCAGGTAAAAAAGGTTAATTACAATGGCCTGCCTTCACATGAAGATCATGAATTAGCCAAAAAACAAATGAAGGATTTTGGCGGAATGTTGAGCTTTGAACTGGAAGGTGGAATCGATGCAGGAATCGAATTTATGAATAAAATCAAATTTTGTACGCTTGCACCGACTTTGGGCGATGTAGATACTTTAATTTTACATCCGGCTTCTATGTCTCATAGGAATGTTGATAAAAAAATTCTCAAAAAAAATGGGATCACCGATGGTTTGATTCGTTTGTCAGTAGGAATTGAAAATGTAGAAGATATCATCGGAGATCTGGAACAGGCGATGGAACAGAAAAAAGTCAAGAGGTTCGAAGGTTAGAAGGTTATGGGTTAGTTTTGAAAAAGAGCAATTTTCTTTTTTTACTAGTAAGTTTTCAATTGAAATAATTGATAAAAACAAAATTATGGTGGATGTATTAACAGAGATAATAATTTCAACTCCAATTGAAAAGGTATCGAAATATGCTTCAAATCCGGATAATGCTCCGGAATGGTATGTCAATATCAAATCTGTTGAAAGGAAAACTCCCAAACCATTAGCCATTGGATCTCAAGTAGCCTTTAAAGCACAATTTCTAGGACGCCAACTGGCTTATACTTATGAAATTTCAGAGCTGGATGCTGATGTATAATTGGTCATGAAAACAGCAGAAGGCCCTTTTCCAATGGAAACCACTTATACCTGGGAATCAATTGATAATGAAACTACCAAAATGACACTCCGAAACAGAGGTAATCCTTCTGGCTTTTCAAAATTGTTTGCACCTTTTATGGCTTCTTCCATGAAAAAAGCAAATAATAAAGATCTTAAAAACTTAAAACGAATACTTGAAAGTCGAAAATAAAGTAGTTCTGAATTGCTAATAATTTCTTTGATTTCAGGCAGCTTTTATCGTTAAGTTTTTTTCAACTAACCTCTTTTACCTAGCTCGACGACTTCCATGGCAGATATTTTAGCAGTATCAATCGTGAATCTGACAATCGTTCGAACCTGATGAAAACCATGATTACCACACGCTCCGGGATTGATGTGAAGCAAATTGAATTTTTTATCGGGCATTATTTTTAAAATATGGGAATGACCGCAAATAAAAAGTTTTGGTGGATTTGATTGTAAAACCTGCCTTGTTCGCTGATTGTATCGTCCTGGATAGCCTCCGATATGTGTAATCCAAACATCCATACCTTCACAATCGAAACGCAAATCCAATGGAAAACATCTTCTGATTTTAGCATCATCAATATTGCCATAAACTGCTTTGAGCGGTTTAAACTGTTCAAGTCGTTCAACAACCTCCATCGAACCAATATCTCCGGCATGCCAGACTTCATCCACATCTTTAAAATACTTAAAAATAGTTTCATCCAAAAAACTATGCGTATCTGACAAAAGGCCAATTTTCTTCATGCCGTGAAATTAATTGGAAATGAAATAATTAGGGTATATTTAGTTGATTTTTTTCCTGAAAACAATTTCGATGAAACCAATTACATTTTTAACAATTTTGCTTTTTATCAGTGCTTGTTCAGGCCCTAAACAACAGAAAGTAAAACCAATAAAATTCAAATCTAACCTCTCCAAGATTGCTTTTGGATCCTGCTCAAAAGAAGACAAAAACCAACCTATTTTGGAAACCGTTTTGACCAAGCAACCCCAATTGTTCATCTATCTTGGAGATAATATTTATGGAGATTCGAGAGAAATGGATGTTTTAAAAACGAAATATAAAAAACTGGCGATTAAAAAAGAATTTCAGGATTTAAGAAGTAACTGTATGATTTTGGCAACTTGGGACGACCACGATTATGGAGAAAACGACTCTGGAAGGCATTACCCTTTTAAAGCTGAATCAAAAGAAATCTTTCTTGATTTTTGGAAAGAACCCAAAAATTCAAAGAGACGAAAACATGAGGGAATTTACCATGCTGTTTTCTTTGGAGATCAGGATCAAAAAATACAAGTCATTTTGCTGGACACTCGAACTTTTCGGGATGATTTGGTTTTGGCGGGAGCAGATGAAGAGTGGAAAAATGATTACAAACCAAATTCCAGCCCAGATTCTACTTTTCTTGGAGCGCAACAATGGAAATGGTTGGAAGAACAATTTCAGCTACCTGCTAAAATTAGAATTATTGCATCAAGCAATCAGTTTGCCCATGAATATAATGGCTACGAATCCTGGACAAATGTTCCGCACGAACAAAAAAAGATGCTTGATTTAATCAAAAAAACAAAAGCCAACGGTGTCGTTTTTATTTCTGGAGATGTGCATTGGGGAGAGCTTTCAAAAATGAACAATGAAGAAGCCTATCCAATTTATGATATCACTTCGAGCGGTTTAACCGAAACCTGGGAAAGTGTAGAACCAAATAAAAACCGTATTGGTGAAGTGGTTCGGGATGTCAATTTTGGAATGATAAGCATCGACTGGTCAAACCCAGATCCCGAACTGTCTTTTCACATTTTTGATATCGATGGTAAATCGAGAGTTGATCTTCAGGTTAAACTAAATACATTGACATTCAACTGATTACAAAGGAATATTCCCATGTTTTTTCTTGGGCAATTGAGCTGATTTGTTTTCAAGCATGGCAAATGCTTTTATCAATTTTCGGCGAGAATCTCTCGGATTAATCACTTCATCGATAAAACCTCGCTCTGTAGCGCTATATGGATTGGCAAATTTATCAGCGTATTCTGCTTCCTTTTCGGCTAGTTTAGCTGCCGGGTCATCCGCCCTTTCAATTTCTCTTTTAAAAATAATTTCGGAAGCACCCTTCGCACCCATTACCGCAATTTCTGCTGTTGGCCATGCAAAATTTAAATCTGCCCCAATATGCTTGGAGTTCATCACATCATAGGCGCCACCATAGGCTTTTCTTGTTATCAAAGTAACACGAGGCACTGTTGCTTCGCTAAAAGCATAAAGCAATTTTGCACCATTTACAATAATACCGCGCCATTCCTGATCCGTTCCTGGTAGAAATCCCGGAACATCAACAAGCACCAACAATGGAATGTTAAAACTATCGCAAAAACGAACAAAGCGAGCACCTTTTTTAGAACTATCAACATCCAAAACTCCTGCTAAACTGATCGGTTGATTGGCAACTATTCCAACGCTTCTTCCGGCGATTCGTGCAAATCCAACGACAATGTTTTTCGCATAGTCTTCATGAATTTCGAAAAATGAACTTTCATCCATAATTAATTCAATGACCTCCCGCATATCATAGGGTTGATTGGCATTTTCAGGAATGATGTCCATCAATTGTTCTCGAATTTCATTGTTCAACTCGTAAGGAAGTTTCGGAACTTCATCTTCACAGTTTTGTGGAATATAACTCAGTAATTTCTTTATCTTTTCGATGCAATCAATATCGTTTGCTGAAGTGAGATGGGTTACACCGGATTTTGTGGAATGCGCTGATGCTCCGCCTAATTCCTCTGAAGTAACTTCTTCGTTCGTAACAGTTTTAACGACATTAGGACCAGTTACAAACATGTAAGAAGTCCCTTCTACCATGATGGTAAAATCCGTGATGGCTGGTGAATAAACTGCTCCGCCGGCACAAGGCCCCATAATTGCAGAAATCTGTGGCACTACCCCACTTGCCAATACATTTCTGTAAAAAATATCCGCATAACCTCCCAAAGATTTCACTCCCTCTTGAATACGAGCTCCGCCGGAGTCATTTAAACCAACGACGGGAGCTCCATTTTTCATAGCAAGATCCATTATTTTACAGATTTTCTCAGCATGAGTTTCAGAAAGCGAGCCTCCAAAAATGGTAAAATCCTGCGCAAAGACATAAATCAATCTTCCGTTTATAGTGCCGTAACCAGTGACAACTCCATCACCATAGAATTGCTGTTGTCCCATCCCAAAGTCCACACTTCTGTGGGTCACCAACATTCCAATTTCTTCAAAAGATCCTTCATCCAACAAATAATGAACCCGTTCATATGCGGTCAGTTTGCCTTTCTGGTGCTGTTTTTCAATACGGTCAAGGCCTCCACCAAGCTTAGCTTTATCAATTTTATTTTGAAGTGATTTTAATTTATCTTCCATACTTTTTGTGCCTGTTATTCGATTTTTACAAATTGCTGAACATTGATCTGATGGCGATTTTTAGCTTTTACAATATACGTTCCTGCAGGCCAATCGGATATATCAATTTTTGTATTAAAACGTTCTCCAAATTGCTTTTCGGAGTTATAAAGTAATTGACCGGTTGAACTTAGAATGACAACTTCTAAAGCACGATTTAGTTCAAAGTTTTGAATTTCCAGGTTAATATATTCGTTCGGAGGGTTTGGATAAACCACAATCCGATTGGCCATTTGAGAAATCGGTTCGTATTGGCTTGTAATTGATCCGCCATCCAGATCAATTGAGTCTATCGGAAAACTCATGATTGATCGAGCAAATGTACCTGCGACCAATTCGTTTTTTGCTTCGTTATAACAAAGATCATAAACTGTGATAAGAGGCATATTTCCACCAAGGCGCTCCCAATTTTCTCCTCCGTTAATGCTACCGTAAACACCAGCATCATTAGCTATAAATAAGACTGAATCACCATGTTCAGGATATATCAAAAGTTGATTGATCGCCAAATCCGGAAGATCACTCGAAATACTTTCCCAGGTATTTCCACGATCGTATGATTTATGAATCCTTGGCAAGAAGTCATTGTCCCTGTATCCTGAAAAAGTAACATAAACCACATCTACGTCATCTGGCGATGCAACAATATCCGTAACATATTGATCCGGAAGGCCAGCTGAAATATCCACCCAATCACCACCCAGATTGTCGCTGCGCCAAACATTTCCATCTCCCGTTCCAACATAAAGTAATCCTTGAAGAATAGTTGATTCATCAATGCAAGTAATGTCGTGGTAACGGTGTGGTTCTGCTTCTCCGTCAGTCAAATCAGAACTGATAGCTGTCCATTGCGGTACTTCGCCGTTGCCATAGTAAACTCGATAAGTTCCTGTAAACAAACTTAAATTGTCATGAGAACTAATAAAATAAGGCATGTCCCAATTTCGTCGGTCGTCACTATCAATGCCATTATTTGCGTTATCAAAATTATTTCCACCGTTAAGTGTGACGCGAATATTTCCATTTTGAGTTTCAACAAAAAACCGGTTTGCGTCTACTGGGTCAAAAGCAATTTGAAAACCATCACCACCATAAATTCTTTCCCAGGTATTAATCGACAAAGCATTACCTCCGGTAGTTCCATTATCCTGTGCGCCACCATAATAAAAATCAGGATTATGAGGGTTATAACTTACTCTGTAAAATTGTGTAGTCGGGATGTTTTCTATATCCAACCAGTTTTCAGCAGTATTATCTGTTTGGTATAAACCGCCATCAGTTGCAAGCAATATATTCCCGGAAGGTAAAAACACCAAATCGTGTTTGTCTGCATGAACGCTATATTGCCACCAGGGAGGAGTCGCCCGATCCCAATTTTGTCCACCGTCAAGCGTTCTCCAAAGATCAATTCCTAATAAAAAAATATCATCATCATTCATGGGATTGACCCGAATTTTACCAAAATACCAGCCAAAACCGCCCATTGCCCCAGCATCTAAACCATTTGTGTTTTCATCAATGGGTATCGGAACCCAGTTTTGTCCACCATCCGTAGTTTTATAAATACCCTCTAATTGATAATCTGTTCCAATGAATTGAGCAAAAACTACATCCGGATCTGAACCCGACATCGTCAAGCCAAGCCGTGAGTGAACAGCATTTGGTAGACCACCTTCTAAAATACTCCATGTTGTACCGCCGTCCATACTCTTATGAACCCGCGCTCCGTTGCCGTAGTTGACCGATTCGGTATTATTTCGAATGCGATCCCAACCAACAGCATAAAGAATATCGGGGTTTTGTGGATTTAATAAAAAGTCAATTACACCGGTTGAATCACTTAAAAACAAGACCTCGTTCCAATTTAGGCCTCCATCAGTGGTTTTGTATAATCCACGTTCATTGGTTCGTTCAAATGGAAGTCCCATAGCTGATGCATAAATCGTATTTGAATCATTGGGATGCACGATGATTTTTGAAATGATACGTTGTTCTGTCAATCCAATATGCTCCCAACTTGTCCCTGCATCATTACTTCTGTAAATCCCGTCTCCAATAAATGGCCGTCCTGTTATATTTACATCTCCTGTTCCAACATAAACGATATTCGGATTATTCG
The DNA here is from genome assembly GCA_965220465.1 of Saprospiraceae bacterium. Lineage (GTDB taxonomy): Bacteria > Bacteroidota > Bacteroidia > Chitinophagales > Saprospiraceae > JAHDHW01. The sequence goes on from CBDCPZ010000023.1 coordinate 845,768, forward strand.
GATCTAAGACAATATCGCCAATCGTTAAAAATAATTGTTCGTCAAAAATAGGAAACCAAGATTGCCCGCCATTAGTGGTTTTAAACACACCTCCTTGTGAAAATCCGACGTAAATAATATCCTCATCCGAAGGATGAACCGCTATTGTATTGATTCGAGCACCAATGTTTCCTGGTCCCTGGACAACCCAATCTTCATCAAATCCATCTGTAAAATTTCTGGCCTGCAAATTCGATTTCGCTTCTTTCAAACCAGCAGTGTATGCTTCAATATTAAATTTTCCATCAGGGTAAGATCGCTGAAGAAAAAATTCGTCGCTGGGTTCAAACTTTTGGTTCAAACCAGGCGTTTTCAAATCTTTTGAAATGCTTTTCTCTTTGCTTAAAAAATAATAGCTAATGCCGATAGTAACAAAAACCAGGCAACTGAAAATAGTAATATTTTTTTTCATAATGGAGTTGTTTTTTAAAATAGAAACACTTATTTCAATTTCCCCTCTGCAACACAAGTTAATCCAAATAGTTTGTTGATTTTTCGAAAATTCATTTCAAATGAATTGTATTGCTTTAAAGCAAAATTGACCGGTCCCGGAAGCGGCTTCATATCCGAAGATTCAGGATTAGTCATATTTTCTTCATTCCTTTTCAATCGCCTGACCGCCCAAACCAAAGGGAAAATAGAACCATAGATATAATATTGATTTTCAATCTCACAATCACAACCTTTCAGTAGTTTTTTGACCATCGGAATCGTATAACGCCGATAATGTCCCAAATAAACATCATGACTCGACCAAACACTCATAAATGCCGGTACGGTAATAAAGTAATAAGCATTTTCGCTTATTGCATTTCTGATCTCTTTTAAAATGGCGTAATCGTCTTCAATATGTTCCAAAACATCCATCATGATAACGATGCAATCACTCATTCCTTTTGGAATATATCTCAGTTTTTTAACGGCGTCATTTTTAGTCGATTCCAGCTCTTCATCGGTATAGCCAATATCAATCAAAAGTACTTCTTCAATATATTCCGGAAAAGCTTCAAAAAGTTCGTAAGCAAAGAAGCCTGATCCTGAACCAAAGTCAATGACAGTCAGTTTCTTAGCTTGTTGCTGGGCCAGCTTCTTAAAATAGCGAAACAAGGGGACCTTCTTCGATTGATAGTACCAATGTTTTTTAGGATCAACACCACTTTCTAGTTCCTTTAAATCCATTTATTGAAGAGTGTTTTATTATTCGTTTAACAAACAATTGAGCATGAAGTGCAATCTATAAAATCGAGCTGCTAGCCAATTAGTTTTCAGATTCTTCCGCGGTATTTTGTTTGGAAATTATTTCGTTAAAAGTCTTATTTAATTTTACAGCAGGTTCGTAATCCGGATCAACTGCCAAAGCTTGTTTTAAAAAACTCATGGCTTCCGTGCCATTTTGTTGAAAATAAGCCTTCTTTGCTTGAAAATACAATTCTTTTACCCGCAAATTTAATTGCTGCGCCAATTGAATTCCAATGTCATAAGCCTGGGCAACATTTCCACCAACTTCATCATATTTTTCAATGGCAGCAATCGCTTTTAATGGTTGATTTTCTCTTGCATAAATTGGAGCCAGGTAATAATAGCTTGCGTTGTATTTATAATTCAATTTAGTCATTTTTTCTAATGTGACTTTAGCATTTTCATTATCACCAAGATTTAAATAATAAAGGCCTAAAGCCATCAATCCATTGATGTGTGTGTCTGAAAGATTTTGAAAAGCATCAATGGCTTCCTTCGCTTTTGGAAAATCACGCGCCTGCAAGTAGTTGTTTGCCAATCCCAGCCAAGCTGTTTCGTTTTTGGGATGTTGTTGTGTTTCTTTTGTATAAAAATCAATGGCTTTTGAAATGTCCGTTGCCTTTTGAGCTTCAGCAGCTTTGAAATCATATAACTCAGCACTTCGTTTCGAAATAGCTCCCAAAACTGCTCCTCCGGCTTTTTCAGTATAAATCACTTCCGCAGGAGGCCAGGCATTATTATTCATCAAATCTTTGTTGACAAAACGAGAGATGAACATAAAGTAGTCGCCATCCTTTTCACCTCGATCGTTGTAACGGGTATACCCCACTCTAACATTCGGAAATCTATGTCGCAGATAATGTAAAGCAGGCACGGAGCAATTCGTATAAATCAAAACTTCTTCACCATTTTTAACCCTTGGATCATTTTCAATCAGCCAATCGCTCATATTTTTAATAGAATTCATCCAATAGTCTGTTTCATATTTCGCATAAGCATTGGCCGTACCGCCGAATATTTCATTAAAATAGGTGTATTGATAAGGATGATTTTTTACCATCCAATAAGAAGGTAAAGCCAACAATATTACTAATATGCCACTTCCGATCCATTTCATTTTTTTCAACACAATTAACTCATTCCAGCCCCAGGCTGCTAATACTGCTAAAATTGGATAAATGAATAAAAAATGACGCATCCCATCGTAAAGTGAAGAGCCCTTGAAGACAGCATATGCAACCGGAAAAATCGCCGTAAAAAGTATAAACATCAAAGGCAAATAATCTATTTCTTTCAGCTTTAAAACATAAAATACTGAAAATAAGATTAAACCAAATAAGGTAAAAAGTGGCGCGGAAATGGCGATCCATTTTGGAATATAATACCAGGGCAATTCATCCGACCATAAGTGTGATCCTTCAAAAAGCATTCTAATACTCGTTGAAAAATTGGACATTTCACTTAAGGCCTTAAACGGATTACTCAAAGGTGCCTGTAAAGCATAGGGCCAAAAAAGCATACCTCCAAAAAATGCAAGTATCGCGACAGTCAATCCGATTCCGGCAATTTTTCCTATATGTTTGAAGTCTGAAAGTTTGGTTTTCAAATCTGGTCGCAACAAATAAGCTAATCCTGTAAACAAGCCAAAATAAGCAATTAACAGAATCCCCCCGACCCGCACATTAATTGCAGCTGCAATGCCAATGATCAACATAACTATTGTTTTGCTTCCGGGATTGGGGAGTTGTTTTAAAAACCGAATTAAATGAAGAAGGGTGAACACATAAGCCGCCGCAAATGGAATATCTTTCGGGTTGTTCATGGAATGCCCGAAAATACGAGGAGACAAGGCCATAAATAATAATGCAAAAAATGCAATCCGCCAGCTATTGCTCACTTCTCTGGCTAAAAGTCCAGTAAAAAATATCATCAAAAAGCCTACAAAAGCATTGAGTAAATGCCTTAACTCATATTCATCAAATCCTCCCACATTTTTATTTAACCAGGCAGCACAATAGTCAAAAAGTCCTCCGTAATAATACAGGTTTTTATAGTCCAGCGCAGATTTATCTTCTCCATTCGTTTCAAAATACGCCAGGATTTTTTCACCATAAATCTTTTGAACTTCTTCATCGCCTGTTATTCCAAAATCAAAACTCAGCTTAGGCATCAGAATCAATAAAACAAAAGTCACTAAAACAAACAGCAACCGATAATAAGAAGGATCAATGTTATTGAAAGTACGATTTTTCAGATCCTGAATAGGTCGGAGGATAAACCATCGAAAGTTAAGAGACAGCGAAATCAGAATTGTCTGAAACAACATTTTCAAACTGTCAGAAACCAATGAAATTTTCGAATCATCCTGATGAATCCATTTTACCGGCATAGAGCGAATTGTAACGCCTTCAAATTTTGCCTGGTAAAGCAATTCGACATCATGCGCCCAGCCTTTGGTCCTTAATTGTGAAAATAATTGTTTAGCAATTGCAGCCGGATATAATTTGAAACCACATTGAGTATCGGGAATATTTAAGTTCGTAAAAAGTTGAATGATGAAATTAAAAACCAATCCGGCAAATCGTCGAACAAACTGTCCTTTAATTTTTGAATTTTCGTGTTCTCGTGAGCCAATTAATATTTCGTTTGAATCAAAAGAGTGGCCGGGCAACATTTTTAGCCATTTATTTAATTCTGATGGATCAGTGGCCATGTCAGCATCCAGTGTCAAGATAAAATCACCGTTGGCTTTTTCAACACCAGCTTTCAATGCGCCGCCTTTCCCTTGATTTTTAGCAAGTTGTACAAATTCCAATGAAGTGTTAGCTGAAAAAGAATCAGGAAAAGTATTTTGAATTTTTTTTACTGTATCATCTTTACTACCATCATCAATCAAGATTATTTGAAGCTCTTTCTCCCATTTTCGACCAAAATTTTTAAGTGCTTGCAGTAGATTGCCCACTCTTTTGCTTTCGTTGTAGCATGGAATCACTAAAGACAGTTTGCCTTTAAAATTGTTCCTATTCGCTTTTGGTTTTGATTCCTTTGCAGGTCGTCGTTTGCTCATTTAAAAAGGTATCTTCTTGTTTTCAACTTTGCACTTTAGAATTCCTGATTGCAGGGGCAAATATTAAAAAATATCAGCAATTATTTTAGTAGGATCAAAGCATTGTCATTTCCTGGCTCAATAAAAAAGGTGATTTAAAAGATTGATGGCAATTTTCATTATTTTTTTGTAAATTATAAGACTTCCGATTATTCCACAAAACCTTCCCACCATGATAAAAATTTCAATAAAGTTCGGACTTATCTTGGCCATTGGACTTGCCATTTTTTTTCTCATCATGCATTATTTTAATTTAACTCAAAACTACAACCTGCGGGTTTTCAATGGAGTTATTCATCTCGCTGTGATTTACTTTGCCATGCGAACCGGGCTGGCCACCGGCGTTATTTCAGGAGAAAATTATATCAATTCCGTTTTTCTGGGAATGCTTAGTTCCTTTATTGGAGTGGCTTTGTTCGCATTTTTCCAAATGCTCTTTCTCACCTTCAATCCTGATTTCATGGCTTTAATCAAAGAAAGTGTAGGCATTGGCGAATACCTTAACCCTTACACGGCAAGTTTACTTATTTTGGTTGAAGGAGTTGCGGTCAGCTTGATTGGCTCCTATATTATCGCTCGAATCATTGAAATGAACATGTCAAAATCCGGGCATTAACTGCCGAAATGGCAAAGAATTAAAAAGTAGGAGCTTTGTTGATATTTTCAAGTAAATATTCCATCCAAAAGGAGTAATAAATTTTCAAAAAATAAATGTTGCTTTTAAATAAGCTTAAAAAAGAAAACATTTACTTTTGTGCTTCAAAAGATTTGGATATGAACGCAAGAATGCGAATCAATTTAATCCCAAACCCGTTTAATTTTTTAATTGGTTTAGTGTATTTTAAAAACTTATCTACATTAACAGAAATGCTTATCTTCGCGGCATTCATTCAAATTCAAGCAAATTAAAATGTTTGACTCTTTTTAACGATTAATAAATCTTTTCAACAAAAATGGCAACAACAATATCACTGCTCTCTGACCGAATTTTACAAATGGATGAATCTGCTACAATCAAAATGTCTCAGATGGCGAGGGACCTGGCAGCTGAAGGTCATGATGTTATCAGTTTAAGCCTGGGTGAACCTGATTTTGATACGCCGGATCATATTAAAGATGCTGCGATTAATGCGTTAAGAGATGGTTATACCAAATATACTCCAGTCCCTGGTTTGGTTGAATTGCGTGAAGCGATCCGAACTAAATTTAAGCGTGATAATAACCTGGATTTTAATTTATCGCAAATTGTTGTTTCAAATGGTGCCAAACAAAGTATCGCAAACGTCTGTCTTTCTTTGTTAAATGAAGGTGATGAAGTGGTTGTTTTGGCTCCATACTGGGTTTCTTATTATGAAATCGTGAAGCTTGGTGGAGGTGTTCCTGTTCCGGTTTTTGCAGGTATCGAACAAGACTTTAAAGTTACCGGCAAGCAGGTTGAGGCTGCAATAACTAATAAAACTAAATTTATACTTTTCTCCTCTCCCTGCAATCCGACCGGTTCAGTTTACAGCATTGATGAATTGAAAGAAATCGCCGATGTAGTCGCTCGTCATGAAGGAGTATATATTGTTTCTGATGAAATTTATGAGTACATCAACTTTACCGGCAATCATGTGAGTATTGGTTCAATTGAAAGTGTGAAAGACAGAACCATCACCGTGAATGGTTTTTCAAAAGGATTTGCCATGACGGGCTGGCGATTGGGTTATATGGGCGCTCCGAAAGAAATCGCTGATGCCTGTAGCAAAATGCAGGGGCAGTTTACTTCCGGAGCTACTTCTTTTGGACAAAAAGCTGGTGCTCATGCCTTGCTTTCAGATATGACACCAACCAATAAAATGCGGGATGCATTTTTGGTTCGTAGAAATTTGGTCATCGAATTGCTTCGGGAAATTCCAGGTTTTAAAGTAAATAATCCTCAAGGTGCGTTTTATGTATTTCCTGATATTAGTGAATATTTTGGTAAATCAGACGGAAAATCTGTTATTAAAAACGCAGATGATTTTTGTGATTATATTTTAAGAATTGCACACGTTGCAGTAGTTTCGGGTTCAGCTTTTGGATCAGATGATTGTTTTAGAATCAGCTATTCTGCTTCAGAACAACAATTAAGAGAAGCAATTAGCCGCATTAAAAAGGCGGTGGAAAAATTGAAATAGTTATTTAAAATTGGTTTTTCTAAACTCCAACCCCTCGTACTTAGTTTGTGGTTCGTGGTTCACAGTTTGTCTGGCATCTCAAAGCTGGGATCTCCTTTTAATTGGAAGTTGGAAACTTATTAACTGACAACTCGCCAATCTCCTTTTTAAAACTTTAGTCGAAGCCATCTTCTGGATTGTAAATAGGAAATGATCAAAAACAACATCAATAACCAATAAAATATTTCTGAAGCCCAGGCCCAAACTAAACCTCCATTTGTGTACTCCACTTCGATATAAATGTAAACCAAATAGAAAACTGCGCAAAAAGCCTGAATTTTCAAGCCATACAAAGTTGCTCCTGTTCCTGCCAAGCCATTAAAATAAATTCCTCCAATTGAAAAAACACATAAAATACCTAACAAAACATAAAAGATTGGTCTTGCGTCAGTGATCAAAGACATGTCCTCAGAACCTAACAAAGGATAAAGAAGATACTCTGGGAAAAGCACCACCGGAAGCGAAATGATCATTGTTATAAACCAACACATTTTAGCTGTTCTAAAAATAATAGGCATGACAGCATCTCTTCGATTCGCTCCAATGAAATTGCTAACAATCGTATTAATCCCCGAAGAAAAACCCCAGCAAGGAATCGAAAGCACCAAATAAACCATTCTTATCAAATTGGTGATCGCCAACTCTCGTTCTCCCAGGTTTTCAACTATTCCAAAAAAGACAAACCAACTTCCCAAGCCTACTACAGCCTGAGCAACAATGGGAGAAGACATTTTTGATTGAGCCCGAATAAGTTGAAAGTCTATTTTTGGTAAGGAAAATAAGTGATATTTCCTGGCGTATTTATCATTCAAAATATAAAGGACAAAAATTACAAAAGCGACCCCTTCAGCAATTGTACTTGCCAAACCAGCCCCTGCAATGCCCATTTCCGGAAGCCCCCAATGACCAAAAATCAAAGCGTAGTTAAGTACAATGTTAACGACTGCTAAAATTATCGTATCGATTATAATGAAAGTTGTTCTGGCAACTCCTGTGTAAAAAGCTACAAATGCAACGCCGACATAGCTAAAAAAAACACCCCAGGAGCGGTATTCCAGGTATTCCAAACTTTTATAGAATATTAAATCGGAATCAACAAAAAGGCTGAAAAAGTAATAACAGCCAAACTCCATAAATAAAAACATAATCAACGCCAGGCCTAGTTCAAAATAAACCATAGCATAAAAAGTACGTCCAATTTCGCTGTAGTTTGTCTCGCCCATTCGCCGGGCAATCATAATTTGTCCTCCTTTTGAAAAACCAAAACCTATTGCCGCTACAATCAGATAAAAAACACCGACAAAACCAATTGCTGCAAAATCTCCCTCAGAACGGTGATACAAAAAAACACTATCGCTAAGCGCTATTACATTTTGTACTGCGCTCCCCAACATGATAGGCAATGAAATAGAGAGAATTTGTTTATATGACGTATTCAACTGCATCTGCTGAAGCAATAATAACTCTTAAAGCTGAATCTGCAAAGTTTGGAATGTAAATGTTGAATACCTTTCCCCAATTTAATCTTCTTTAGAAATAAAATAAATTACGCCTTTAAAATCATCGGAAAGGAAAAATGATTTTTCGTCATATTGAAAAATATCACATGGACGACCGTTTCTTTCTTTGTTTACCAGAAAACCATCAATAAATGGTTCTGGTTGATGGCCTTTTTTCATACGAATAACGTGATGACCGGTCCCTACATTAGCAAGGGTGGAACCATGAAGGGAAACTAGAAAATAATTTTGAAGTTCTTTTGCTTTGGTTGAATTTCCAAAATATTCAAAACCCAAAGGTGAGCCATGTGCTTCAAATAGTTGGTAAGCTTTTTTGATGTCCTTGCAATCAATCGTCTTTCGTTCCCAATGATCTTTCACAAGTTTTCCGGCAGCTTTGTTGTCTGATTGGTTTTTGGGATCCTCTTCATAAACAACTCCTTCATGCTCGTAGCAGTATGGCCATCCAAAGTGGTCTTCATTTTTAAATTCATAAAAATAATCGTTAGGTTTCGAGTTTCCCATATGATCGGATGCCATATTTGTCCCGTAAAACTTCCCTTCAACCCAACCTATGTCAACTGCATTCCTTACTCCTTTTGCAAAAATCTGCTGATCACTGCCATCAGGATTCATAACTACAATCGCTGCACGGCTGGGCTCGTTCACCTTTTCTTCGCATAAGTTACAGCTGCTTCCGACAGAAACGTAAAGTTTGTTTTCATGAAATGCAAGGGTCCGGGTAAGGTGCCAGCCACCATATTTATAATTTAAGCCATAACCTGGAAAATCAGCAATTTTTTCAGGACTGTTGCTCGGACTGGTTTCACCAGTTTGATATTTATAGCGCATCAAAGAATCGGTTAATGCCAAATACAGCCATTCCTGCCCGTTTTTATCGGTATAAAACTGAACTGAGTTGGGGTTGCGTAGATTTTCTTTCCAGATTGTAACTTTCCCAAACTTTTTAGTGCTTTCATCAAAATCATCCAAAATGTAAATCTTTCCTTTTTCATTGTCAGTCAGGTTATACATTCCGGTAACAAATAATCTCCCGTCAGGTGCCTTGGCGAAAAAACGAACTCTGTGCAAACCTTCAGCGGCAGGGTATATTTTAAATCCTTCCGGAAGGTATAGATTAAAACTTTCTCCTTTGCTCAAAGTGACTTTTTGAGGAACCAGCTTTAAAGGGGTTACATCGATGGGATCTTGTTCAATATCTCTATATTTATCAGTTGTGATTGGTTTTTTATCTTCAGGCTTTGGAATTTCTACAGTTGGAGTGGCCGGAACAGGTTTTTTAACCGTATTGTTTCTGCAACCTAGAAAAAGCAATAGCACAAAAAGAGGGAACACGTTTTTCATAAATTGATTTTGGGCTAAATTTAATTATAAAATTCTAATTCCAAATTCATAAAAAAAGGCCTTAAAAAAGGCCTTTGGGTATTCTATTTTAAATTTTGGGCAAAATTATAATTTTGTAAAGTGAATGACTTCAACAACACCATTTTGGTTAGCTTGCAACAAGTACATTCCAGCTAATAAACCATTCACAGATATTTCATAATCAACCGTGCCGGATGGAACGGAATAACGCTTTAATTCTCTTCCGTTTAGATCCAAAATCCGTAAAATGGTTGAAGACTTTCCGTTGGACCAACGAGCATTCAAAACCTCATTTACCTGGCTTGGATAGGCAGCAAGCTGGATACCTTTATGAGCGGATTCCATATTAACGGACAAAACCTGGTGGTAGACAGAAGTACCATCAAAATCTACTTGCCTTAGTCTGTAATAATTCACTCCTGTGAATGGTTTTTTATCCATGAAAGCGTAGTTGTTTATATCGTTGGAAGTTCCAACACCATTAACACGGCCAATTTCAGTGAACTCCCTACCATCTGCGCTACGTTCTACTGCCATATAATCATTATTGATTTCGCTTGCAGTACTCCATTTGAGCTCGACAGCATCATTTTTTTTGTAAGCATTAAAAGAAGTAAGGCTAATCGGTAGCACCGATTGTACAGTAAATATGATACGACCATCAGCTCCATCTCGAGAATTTCCACCTCCACTTCCTTTACCACCTCCTCCTCCTCCAGGAGCGAACCCCTCCCCTGCATCTGGGCTACCAGATTCATTGCTGCCTGCTCCTCCATTACCTGTACCAGCACCTCCTAAGCCTCCTGCTCCATTATTGCCATTGCTTCCATTATTTCCAACACATCCATTACCTGTATTATTTGGACAACCTCCTGAACTCACAGAATAGGCAGATCCGCCACCGCCACCGCCGCCGCTATTGGTGTTTCCACCATTTCCTCCGTTTCCTCCTGACCACTTAATAGCTCCTAAGCTATTGCTTGCCAGACCTCCAATTCCTCCTGCTTGAGTTGTTGTGCTTTTACCTCCCTCTGCTTCGGTTAACACCATTCCTGATGTTGTATTAACAGTAACAGAGGATTTTCCTCCCGGGTTAGAGGGCGTTCCACCAACACCCACATTAACGGTGTAAGTTCCAGCCACTACTTCTAATTCATTTGATGCAAAAGCACCGCCACCACCGCCGCCTTTTCTTGAACCTGAATTGGTGCCACCACCACCGCCAGCTCCCCATACGTCTATTTTAATCACAGCGACATAACCTGCTGGAACAGTATAAGTCCCATTGGAATTAAAGAATTGATCAACAGGTTGCGCAGATAGGAAATTTAGCCCAGCAAGGGCTAGGAATAGCATAAATAATTTTTTCATCACGGTTTTGTTTATAAGATTATAAATATTTGTTATATGAGGCGCAAAGAAAAGTAATTTAATTGATTTTTGAAATCAATCAATCAAATAGTTACCAACAAACCGAAATAATTTTGATTAACCAGATAAGTTGCGGCGAAAAAAAATAATTGAGAATTATAACACCTTGATTAACAGCAAAATACCTTAATACAGGCAGGTATTTTAACCGCTATAAAATACGTATAGGTAAAGTAAAAATTGGAACTCACAGCTATAAAACTCGACGATTCGGAATAGAGAATCCATCTTGCAATAATAAAGATATAGTTATGAAATCACAATTTTAGTTTCATCAACAGATCCTCGGAACTGGCATCTCCAAAATGGAAGGTTTTTCGATCAAAGATTTCAAATCCTTTGTTTTTATAAAACTGAATACCTGATAGATTTTCATCCCAAACGAGTAGCCACATCCATTCGTATTTTTTAGCCAATGAATAATCCATACAAAATTGAAACAAGATCTGGAGCCATATCCTTTACCTTTAAACTCATCCAGAAAATAGAAACGTTCTAACTCAATTGGCTTTGCATCCCCAAAATAGCTGTGTGGCCGATCCCATCTCAATTTTGCGTAACCAATATTAAAATTTCCAACTTTCATAAGGAAAAAAACTGCTTCTGGATTTTCTAGTTGCTGTTTTATTTCTTTTTCAGAAAATGCATCCTTTAAATAAAGCGCCATATTTTCAAGATCCGTGTTTTGCGGATAAGCCTGCAAAAAGCTTCGACCAGCAATAGTTGCCAATTCCTTTAGATTCATTACTTTCGCCTCGATAATTTTGACTTCTTGATTTTGAGGAGTCTTCATTTTAAAATTTCACATTAATTTGCTAAAATGATTCAATTGAAAAATTCACTTTTTTTTAGCACCCTTGCAACATTTATTCTTACAACCGGTTTGATGAGTTGTAATACTGAAAATGGCAACCAAAAAGAATCAAAAATAATAAGTATGAATGAAATTATGATTGATGCCCCTGTCGCAAAGAAAGTTAAAAAAGACCTAACGCGTTCATGGCGATACTCGTATTGACAATTATTACTGGATGAAACTCAGTGATGAGCAGAAAAATGCTAAAACACCTGATCAACAAACCAAAGATGTGCTTGATTATCTCCATGCAGAAAATGATTATACCTCCGGCAAATTAAAACATACAGAAGCTTTTCAGGAAAAACTGTATTAATGAAATTGTTGGCAGGATTAAAAAAGATGATACTTCCGTTCCTTACAAAGACAATGGTTATTATTATATCACCCGCTATGAAAAGGGAAAGGAATATCCAATTTACAGCCGAAAAAAGGAAACTTTGGAAGCTGCCATGAAGAAATAATGCTGGATGTCAATCAATTGGCAGAAGGTTATTCCTACTTTGCTGCTGTTGGCCGCAGCGTAAGTCCCTGACAACAAAATACATTTCCTACGGAGAAGATACTTTGAGCCGTAGGATTTATACGATAAAATTTAAAAATCTGGAGACAGGGGAAATGTATTCTGATGAAATCCCAAACACTTCCGGTGGATCTGTTTGGGCAAATGATAATCAGACTATTTTTTATTCTGTAAAAGATGATGCCCTTCGTTCTTATAAAATTTTTAAACACAAATTGGGTACTCCTGCCTCTGAAGACAAAGAAATTTACCACGAAAAAGATGAAACCTTCGGGACCTTCGTTTATAAAACTAAATCTGACAAGTACATTGTAATCGGTTCCTATCAAACGCTTTCTTCTGAGTACCAGCATTTTAGAAGCAGACAATCCAAACGGAACTTTTAGAATCGTTCAGCCACAGAGAGAGAAACCTGGAATATAGTATTGCTCATTTTGAAGATAAATTTTACATCCGAGACCAATTTGGATGCGAAAAATTTCCGTTTGATGGAAACAAGTGAAAAAGCAACTTCAAAGGAAAACTGGAAAGAAGTAGTTGCTCATCGCGAAGATGTTTTGTTAGAAGGAATGGATATTTTCAAAGATTACATGGTGCTTTCCGAGCGTAAAGCAGGAATCACCCAGATTAGGGTTCATCCGTGGAAAGGAGAAGAACATTACATCGATTTCAAAGAAGATGCATACATGGCTTATACTTCCACCAATCCTGAGTTTGATACTGAAATACTCCGTTTGGGATATACGTCGTTGGCCACTCCCAATTCTACTTTTGATTACAACATGAAAATCCAAAGAGATGGACCTTGCTCAAGCAGCAAGAAGTTGTGGGAGATTTTAATCAAAATGACTACCAATCGGAAAGGCTTTTTGCCACAGCAGCGGATGGTACAAAAGTACCGATTTCTTTAGTTTATAAAAAAGGAACCAAAAAAGACGGCTCTGCTCCTCTCTTGCTTTATGGTTATGGCTCTTATGGAAATAGCATTGATCCGTATTTCAGCTCGGTAAGATTGAGCCTCTTGGATCGCGGGTTCATCTTTGCTATCGCTCACATCCGAGGTGGAGAGGAAATGGGTCGCTATTGGTATGAAGACGGAAAATTGTTGAAAAAGAAAAACACTTTTACCGATTTCATTGATTGTGGGCAACATTTGGTGAATGAAAAATAT
>CBDCPZ010000024.1:0-300000 GCA_965220465.1 Saprospiraceae bacterium
CTGGCCGATTGGTCAAAAAGAATATGGACACCTTTACTTTTCCTGTTGGGTTTGACAATACTTCTTACAATCCACTTACATTGACCGAATCCGGAACTGTTGATACCATCGGGGTTCGTTGCCTGGAAAATGTGCTGGATGGAGGTCTTTCCGGCAACCCAATCCCTTCAGCTGTTGCAAATGCCAGTTGGGATATCACGGAAGTTGTTGCAGGAGGCTCTGCTTTTTCCGCCACTGCTCAATGGAATACTGGTGATGAATTAGTAAATTTCAACAATTCCGATTGTGGCATCATGCGCTATCACGATGGTGATTGGGATCTTCCGGTTACTGCTGTGAGTGCTGCTTCTGGTTCCAATCCTTATACCCAAACTGGAACTGTGTCTGATGTTGGTGTGATTGCAGTCGGCAGTGACAGTCTGATCAACCGAGTTCAATTGGCTGCTCGCGCTTTTTTGCAAGGCCCTTATTTTGGAATCCAGATGACGGACAATCTGCGGTCTAAAGATTTGATTCCACTGACTGAGCCTTTTTCGGGATCGGGATACACTCATCAGGGTCGAGGAGGTGGTGAAACCATCGATGCCTCTGTCCTTTCCGTTACAGGTGATGATGCCATCACTGACTGGGTCGTTGTAGAACTTCGCGATAAAAATGATGCTGCAACGGTTTTAGAAACTTTCTCAGCATTGATTCAAAAAGATGGAGACATCGTTGGGTTGGATGGTGTTGACGATGTTGGAATTCCGGTTTTAGATGATGATTATTTCGTCGCCATTCGCCATCGAAATCATCTTGGTATTCGAACATCCACTGTTTTGAGTTTGGAAGAATTTTCTTCCTCAATCCATGACTTTACCACTTCATCTTCTCAAGCTCATGGAACGAATCCAATGAAAGAAGTCAGCACTGGAGTTTGGGCCATGTGGGGCGGAAATGCTTCCGGCGATAACAAAGTCAGAGCCACCGGTCCTCCAACCATCAATGATTATTCAAACCTTTTGAATTACCTCGGAGGACCAAACAATATTATCACGAATGTTTATGTGCCACAGGATATCAACATGGATGGCAATGTTCGCGCTACCGGTCCGCCTACTATCAATGACTACGCAAAACTACTTAACATTCTGGGCGGAGCCATCAATATTATTTTCGAACAGCTCTAATATTTCAATATTCTAAAAATCAATATTATGAAAAATATAGTATTTCTCTTTTTCTTTTTGACTTCCTCTGTTTTCTGTCATGCTCAATTTTTTCAAGCTACTATCAATACTGATGGCAATGACCTTGTTTTTTTACTTCGAGCCAATCCAGGCGGAGGAGATATAACCACGCAATGGATTGATACCGAATTTTTTGTACGGTGGCCAAATGGTTCTCCAGCTTTTAACTTTGGAACAATTACGGTCAACAATACTGATTTCCCTGGTGTAAGTATTCCCAATAATGGACAAGATGCTCAAGGGGTGGAAGAAGGGTTTACCAACAATTGGTTTGGGACCTCTTTTAGCGCTACCCCTTCTGCAAATTATTCCGAGGGAGTAGAATATGAAATATTCAGGGTAACACTGGATATTCCGGCATCAAGTATCAATTTTGAATTAGTTCATAACGATGGTTATTACCCCCACTACTTGGCATTAATTAGTCAAATAGGGTCTGACTTGAGTAATGTTGCAGGCAATATGTTTTATAGTGATAATGCCATGATTTGCAGCCCCAATTGTCCTGTTTCAACTCCAGGCTCCAACCATGTCGATGCAGGACTAAGCCCCCCGCTTCCTGTGGAACTATTTAGCTTTACAGCAAAAAAACTGGAAAATGATGTAAAACTGGATTGGATTACTGCTTCAGAGGAAAACAATTCAGGATTCAGTATTGAAAGAAAAACAGCGCAGGAAGAATGGACTGAAATTGGGTTTGTGGAAGGAAATGGAACGACAAGCGAATTTTCCACCTACGATTTTTTAGATACCAATCCGGCATCAGGAAATAATTATTACCGTTTAAAACAAATCGATTTTGATGGTGCTTTTGAGTATTCAGATATTCAGGTAATCAATTTTAATCGAAACAAAAATGAGCTTTCCGTTTATCCTAATCCGACCAGCGACGTCGTAAATGTCAAGTTAAATGAAACCATAAATAATGGAGATTTACAAATATTTGATCAACTCGGAAGATTAATATTGCAGGATAAAATTTACAAAGAAGAAACGCTGAAAACAATTCCGGTTCATCAATTTCCGGAAGGTATTTATACCATCAAAATCTTTTCAGGTAACCAAATATTTACCGAAAAATTTATCGTTCAAAGATCGAATTAAGGCGTCAATAATAAAACTTAAATAACATCCATCATGGAAAACCAGATATTGTGTTTTATTCTCGTTCTGGGAACAGCAGTGCTCAATTGGGAGATAATAATTAAAGAAAAGGACGGATCTATTCCAAATGAGGAATAAGACCCATGTATATTGATTTTTATACATTTTCCAAAAGCCTGCTCCCAAAAGAGTGGGCTTTGTTTTAGGAATCTGCTAATTAACAAGTTTGGTTTTTAAATATAAACCAAAACCATGTGGTTTTCATAGCACAGATTTGTCCTTTCTTCATTGTAAATCTTCAACAATAAGTGGAAATTATTAAAATCTCAAAAACAAAATTTTATAGTAAAATAAGCCAGAAAACGTTTGAACAAAACAAAAAAGAGTTACATTTTTAAAATGTAACTCTTTGATTTTCTTGTAGCGAGAGAGAGACTTGAACTCTCGACCTCCGGATTATGAATCCGACGCTCTAACCAGCTGAGCTACCTCGCCATTTTATTTAATAAAACAGGTATTAAGTGTGAACAATTCTTAATTTAACCTATTCTTTTTAAAGCGACCGCAAATATATACTTTTTCAGTGGTTTTGTAAATAAGAAATCCTGCCTTTTTATGAAAAATAGAGATAAAAATTTAAAAGAGTTAAGACCACCTCTAAATTTGAGTCCTGCATCCGGTGAATTGGAACAATTTCAAAATAACGTACTCAGACTGATTCTTAAATTTCAAAATGAATTGCTCCTCAAAATCTGTCATCATCAATTCGTTAAAAGAAAAAATATATTCTTTCAACTGCCTTCGATCAAGCAATTGGAATATGTTGAGCTTCAGATCAGTCAGGATCAGAATTTTAAAAATTTATTATTTGGTATTATCATCGGCCATTTTACTTTAAAAGACTGGATATTCTTCAAGGATCATGAGCAGGATTTACGAAAGCGAGTGACGAGTTTGTTGGTCAAACGCCTTCAAAGTCAATGTAGTTTGCTAACTTCGGATTTCAATTAGCGAATCCTTTATGCACATCATTTTTACCATTTTTAAAAAGGAATTTACTGAAACATTGCGTGATCGAAGGACTGTTATCACAATGGTGCTGATCCCTTTTTTATTGATCCCATTGGTTTTTACAATAATGACTTTCGTCAGCACCTCTCAATCTGAAACAGCCAGAGACAAACATCTTAAAATCGCCATCCACACTAATGACAACGGTGCTGAATTGGTCAAATGGTTGAAAAGGCGCAAAGATATGGACATTTTGGAAGGGGTTCATCCGCAAGAATTCAAGCAACTGATAAGAAATGATAGCCTTGATTTTGCTGTGATCATCGACAAAAAATTTGACGAAGCGATAAATAGTGGAATTACCGGAGCAATCAGTATTTATTACAAATCATTATCAGATACCATTCTTTATCAACGATTGACTAGTACTTTTGACCGTTATCACGAAAATGTGCTACAACAACGACTGGAAGCACTTGGAGCTACATTAGAAACAATCAATCCTATCGCTGTAAAAGACATAAATGTTTATTCAACCAGAGAATCGATTGGCAAATTAGCCGGAGGGACATTACCCTATTTTTTTGTATTATTTTGTTTCATGGGTGCGATGTATCCTGCAATAGATTTGTTTACCGGAGAGAAAGAGCGAAGTACGATTGAAACGCTACTTGTTGTTCCTGCAAACAGATTACAGATTTTAATCGGAAAGATGTTAGTGGTGGTGAGCACTGGCGTTTTATCCGGGCTGCTAACCATTTTGGGCTTATTTGCTGCTTTAAAATTAAATCCTGAAATACCAACTTTCATTTCGGGCATAGCTATGCAATTATTAAATCCAAAAGCAATTACCTTGGTAATAGCGATGATGATCCCTTTGACTACTTTTTTTGCAGGAATATTAATTCCAGCTTCTATTTATGCCCGGTCATTCAAAGAAGCGCAGAGCTTGATTCAGCCGCTGGTATTCATCATCATAATTCCTCTTGTCATTGGCTTCATTCCAGGCACCACGTTTAATTTTGTAACTGCTTTTGTGCCAATACTAAATGTCGCATTGGCAACGCGGGAGATTGTAGCCGGAACGATTGATTATGGGCTGTTAGTAATCGTTTATTTTTCACTTTTTATTTTTGCAGGTCTAGGAATTTATATAAGTCTTCGTTGGTTTGGACACGAAGGAAATATATTTCGCGTTTAAAATTGCATGAAATTTGAACATAGAAAATGGTATTTATAAAAATATTCTCTATTTCCTTTTCATAGAATTTAATTAAATAATCGCGAAGAATTGTGTTGATCTGTTCAACAACTTGTAAATTCGCATTTTGAAAAAAAATATTATGCTAAAACACGTATTCTTCTTCTCAATTATAATCGTAGCAGTTAGTTTGTGTATGGGTTGCGGAGGATGTAATGGAGTTAATAATGAGATAGGTAATGAGGTGGATATCGAAGTTGAAAATGGAAAGGCAGATACCAGTGAAACTCCAGATACCAATGAGCAGGTTTCTCAAAATGGATTTAAATTTATTCATCATATTAAAAATGAAGGACCTAAACCTCAACCAGGGGAATATGTATATTATGATGTAGACATGTATGGCGTACTAGATTCTATAAAACAGTATACTTATTTAGAATCAAATCAGCTATTCATTAAATTAATGCCTTTAGAAGAGACAAAAGGATTTACAAATCCCGTACTTGATATTTTATATTATATGTCGTTAGGAGATAGTGCTTCTGTAAAAATGTCCCCTAAATTAATTGCAACCATAGAACCAGGGTATCTTGATTTTTCTTATTTACAGCTAAATGTAAAGCTTACAGAGATCATTAGCCCGGCAGAGCATTCAACAAGGCGAATTGCAGAATTCAATAAAAGAAAAGAAAGCCTTTTAAAAGCTCAAGCCAACTTGGAAGAAATAAATGCTAATTGCAGAAAAGTACTTACAGATTATAAGGCTGGAACGCTAACTAATTTGATTGAGACAAAGTCAGGATTGAAATACCTCATTCTGGAAGAAGGAAAAGGAAAGAAGTTGAAAAAGGGTTATAGTGTAAACTTGTTTTTTAATGGATTTTTAATGGACGGGTTCATGTTTGAAAACACTTTTAAAAGCGGAGTAATCACTACTATTGAGGTAGGCAATGGCCAATCATTGGCTGGGTGGGAAGAAGCGATGAATTATTTCAAGTATGGAACAAAAGTATACTTGTTTGTTCCGTATCAATTGGCTTACGGAGAGGCTGGAAAACCTCCTTCAATAACTCCAAAATCTGACGTCATGTTTTATATGGAATTGTTAAAATAATAGATAAAAAATTGATAATGAGCTATTTGTGATAACGATAGTTTAGCTCATTAACTAAAGTTATAAATAAACTGTACAAATTATTTTAGAAACAAAAATTTAAAAATGAACAAGCAATTATTTTTTTCCGCTCTTTGGTCAGCGGTAGTCTTTATAGGTTTTTTGAGTAGTTGTAACGGTAGTAAAAAAAATACTTCCACTACAGTAAATGGATTCGAATATACCCATCATATTAAAAAAGAAGGTGCCAAACCTCAGATTGGGGAGTATGTGTATTTTAATATCGATGTTTTTGTGGACGATTCATTGTTGCAATCTTCTCGTGATGGCAAAGACAACCCTTTGGCGCAAATCCCTACTGCTGAGCAAGCAAAACTACAACCCAACCCTGTAATTGATGTATTGCCTTTAATGTCTATTGGTGACAGTGTGACTGTTAGTCAATATCTTGATTCATTTCCTCAACGCCCTCCTGGCTTTGACAATTATGAAAAACTCATTTACAACGTTTCATTAACAGCTATCAAAAGTGAAGTTGAATATAATGCCATTGTTGAGGCAGAACAAAAAATCAGAAAAGAAAAAGCATTGGTTGTACAAGCTCGTTTGGGGGAAGTAACTGAACTTGTCGATAAAAATCTTGCTGATTACAATAGTGGAAAACTCGGTGGCAAATTGACTGAAACTGCTTCCGGCCTAAAATATATTATTCATGAAGAAGGAACAGGAGAAGTTCCTCAAGCAGGGGAGCCTATTGATGTGCATTATTATGGCGTACTTACTGATGGAACTATGTTCGACAATTCTTTCAGCAGAGGAGAGTTTATTACATTTCCGGTTGGTCAGCGCCAGGTGATTGCTGGCTGGGACGAAGGTCTAATGCTAATGAAGAAAGGTACAAAAGCTACTTTATTTATTCCTTATCCATTGGCTTATGGTGAACAAGGAAGGCCACCGTCAATTCCTGAAAAGTCTGACCTGGTGTTTTATGTTGAGTTGTTGGATGCCCCGGCTCAATAATTTAAAAAGATAAAAAATTCGTTTTTTGGAAAGAAAAAACCGTAACTGAGAAAACCCAGCTACGGTTTTTTCTTTATACAAACCTAGCTTTATGATTTCAATCGGTTCAATCCTGCTTTTGCTTTTTGATGAAGACCGTTTCTGTATTCGTCTGGTTTGAGAGAAAGGCATAAATTAAAATACGCTGTAGCCTTTTCAAATTGATATTTTTCTTCGTAAATATGGCCAATCTGTAAGGCTGCATTACAAGCATAGAAATAACTCTCTTCCCGCCCGTTATCAATTGTTTTTTGATAATAGAATATCGCTTCGTCCAGCTTTGGCAATTTGTGTGTAATTCTTCCCAAACGATAATTGTATTCCAATTGAAAATGCTTTTGTTGAAAACTGTTTTCGGATTTACTTTTTAAAAGTGCATAAGCGCGCTTGTAATATCCTCCGTCAAAAAGTAAACGAGCCTGAAGTAAAGTCTTGTCAGGTATTTCTCCAAGCTTTGCTTCTTTCAAAGCATTTTTGTCCGCTTCAATTGATTTTTCTCCTTTTGATCGACATAATGCAATGTTCAAATAATACCCCGATTCGTTATTTTTCAACAAATTATACCAGGCCAGTTTCTGGTAAGCTTCTTTGATGTAATTGCGCCCTTTAAAATTATTTACAAACTTTGAAATATAAATATCTGCGTCAGCATCCTGCCGGTACAATTTTGCCAAACCCAGCATAAAATCCAGGTAATGAAAAGATATAAACTGGTTTCCTTTGGGCCGATTTTGAAGAATCGAAATAGCTTCATCATTTTTTCCGGTACGCATCGCAACATTTGCCAGAACAAAACACGCCAGTGGGTTATCATTTCCTTTCAGGCTTCCGGAGCTAATTACATCCCATGCAACTTCGTCCTGGTTTTTCAAATGTAGCATCAGAAAAGCATACATTACTTGTGTTTCTTTTTCGAATATAAATTCATGCCGACTGGCATAATCAATCACTTCTTTAATTTCATTTTGACCTTGTTCAATCGTCCCATCCATTCCTCCTAATAACTTCACCCCCCATTTATAGCTATCAGGGATGGTTCCGACTAAAGCGTGTAAAATCCCCAGACTTTTTTTATTCGCAATAAAATCAGGGTACAATTTCTGGTTTTTGGTGAGTTGCTTGTAAGCCGTTTTCACTTCTGTAAAAGCAGTGATATATTCCTCAAACTTTAACCTGGCCAAAGCCCATTGGAGCCTGATTTCGGCTTGTATGTACAAATAGTAAGGAGAATCACTATTGCCTTGTACTATTCGATCAAGCCGGTAATTTTTGTTTTTTTCAAGCGCCTCAAATTCTTCTTTATCTTCATTGATAAAAACAGTGAAAAAGTCGATATAATTTTCAACGTAATAAACGATTAAGTTTTCAGGGTCTTCCAGTTTGATTTGCAGGATCGTAAGACGCGCTTCTGCAAATCGAAGGCTGAGTGCACAATCATAAGCCTTCTTAACTTTTGGTGTAAATTCAAACCTGTTTGCAGCGCCTAGTTCGGTATTTGCTATAAAAAATAACAACATCGGGATTAGTGCCAGACGATAAATCCCTGTCCGGAAAAAAGTATGGGAAAGATGAAGGTATTTCATATTTCTTTAAAACGTCGGTGATTAGGAAGTCAATATAGGTTTCATAAAAAAGCCTCAAGGAATAGCAATCCTTAAGGCTTTTTAATATTTAAACACTGCTTTTATTTCGTCTCTTCAACAGGCTCCGCCACCAAAATATTACCATCAACTAGTACACGGCCACAATGTTCGCAGGCAATCACCTTTTTTCGCATTGCAATTTCCAACTGAATCTGAGGTGGAATTTGGTTAAAACATCCACCGCATGCATCTCGCTCAACCGTTACTACTCCAAGGCCATTTCGATATGCTTTACGAACTTTCAAATACGCTTTAAGCAAACGTTCGTCTATCTTTTTCTTTGCTTTTTCCGACTTCCTGATCAATTTTTCTGTGTCTTTCTCTGTCTTTTCAATTATCTTCTCAAGCTCAACTTTTTTAAGGGAAAGATCTTTATTCTTTTGATCTAATTTTTCCTGAGTTGCTTTGAGTGTTTCTTGTTTATTTGCAATTATTGCTCGCAATTCTTTCATCTTCTTTTCGGAAAGTTGAATTTCAAGCTTTTGAATTTCTAATTCTTTTTGAAGTGCATTATACTCACGATCGTTTTTCACATTATCTGTTTGCTTTTCATAGCGTGCAATCAATGCTTCCGATTCTTTCAAATTGGCATCATGCTTTGAAATCTCTAATTCAAGATCTTCAATATTTGCGGTAAGTTTGTTAACTCTTGTTTGTAATCCAACTATTTCATCTTCCAGATCACTAACTTCAATTGGAAGCTCACCTTTTAGGATGGCGATTTCATCAATTTCAGAATCAATCAGTTGTAATTCGTAAAGTTGTTTTAGCTTTTCTGCAATACTTAACTCTTGTGTTGACATAAATTATAATTGTTATAACCTGAATTTACTAAAGTGTTGTTTTTCAATTTATTAACGGTAAAAAATCAAAAAATGTTTACATTATAATAAGTCCAGGCTTAGTTAATTTATAAATAATTTACCGGGTTGGTATTCACTTTTGTGCAATGAGCCGCAAAGTTACTAAATTTATTTGTTATTATATCATAGAGCAAGTCAATAGTAAACTGCTCACTTTCGAAGTGTCCAATATCAGCAATAATGATTTTGCCGTCGGCATCGAAAAACTCGTGGTATTTGTAATCAGCAGTGATAAAAATATCGGCTTTTTGGGCAATTGCATTATTCAACAAAAAGCCTCCGGCACCTCCACAAACCGCCACTCTCCTTATTGACTGACCACTCAGTTTGGTGTGTCTCACGACTCCTGCATTCATGGTATTTTTCAAAAATTTCAAAAACGAAACTTCATCTATTGGCTCCGCTAAATCGCCAATCATTCCGGAGCCTGCCTTTTCGTTGAAATTTTCAACAGCAAGGATTTCATAAGGAGTATTTTCGGTAGATCTTTGATTTAATGCCTTGAGTATTTGCCCTTTCAAAGCTGAAGAAAAAAGTACTTCCAGACGAACACTAATTTCATTACTCTGCTTCAAATATGCAGAGTTTGAAACAGAAAGGCTAAGTTTGTTGTATCCATTGATTGTTTCTGCTCCTGCTTCAAACAAAGCTTGTTTTGTGGCTTCTGCATCTTCAATCGGTAAATACGCGATCAATTTTTTTAAATTTTGTTTTTGTGCTAAAATACGTGTGTTTTGTAAACCTAGTTTTTCGGCGATTTTAGCATTTACCCCATTTTGATAAACATTGTCAAGATTGGTGTGGATAGCATAAATAGCAATATCGTTTTTAATCGCTTTCATGACTACACGTTCAACATAATTTTTACCATTCAGCCTTTTCAATCCTTTAAAAACAATCGGGTGATGGGCAATGATCAAATTGCATTTCAGTTCGATAGCTTCATCAACGATAGCTTCAATGGCATCCAGGCAAACCAATACCCCTTTTAGATCAACAGCCGAATCCCCAACAATCAACCCTGCATTGTCATATCCTTCCTGATAAGAGGGCGGTGCTATGGTTTCAAGATAGGTTATGAGCTCTTTGATTTTCATGATCGCTGATTTTTTATTTTTTGCTCAATGAGTGTCGTTGAATATCCTTCGATAAAAGGCAGGCTTTTGACTGTTCCTCCGTTTGAAAGTATGACATCGGAACCGACAATTTGACTCGCTTTCCAATCGCCTCCTTTTACCAAAACATCAGGTTGCAGCATGGTGATCAAATCAATGGGAGTATCTTGTTCAAAAACAACTACAGCGTCTACAAATTCAAGGGAAGCTAATTGAAATTCACGTGTTTTTTCGTCATTTATTGGGCGGTTTGGCCCTTTTAATTTGCGAACTGAATCTTCAGAATTAAGCCCAATCACAAGCCGGTCGCCAAGATTGCGTGCTTCTGCAAGATAATGCAGGTGACCAAAATGCAACAAGTCAAAACAGCCATTGGTAAAGACAATTCGCTCATTATTTGCCTTCCAGGCTGCTATTTCTTTTTGTGCCTGTTCCCAACTTAAAATCTTCGATTGAATTTTTTCTATCAAAATAGTTTCTAATATTATTTAAACAATTAAACGGAAATAGAGGGGCTTGGGTTGTAATTTCGATTGATGATCGGAAGAATAAGTAATGCTAAAAGTCCAACGAGCGCATTACAACCAAACTGGATTGAAAAAAACAAAATATTTGCAAATGAAAAAGCCTCTATTTGATTGACTCCATACATTGCAAGTGCCTGAATAGCAAGGAAATGAAAAGTCCCCATTCCTCCAGGGGAGGGTATTAAAATACCGAACGCTCCAAAAACAAAAACCATCAGAGCTGCCATCGGTGAAAGACCTGCTGTTGGCTCAAAAGCGAAAAAACACAAGTAGGTCATCATATAATACATGAGCCAGATGTTGATGCTATGAAAAATAAATAAAAAGGGTTTATCTACTTTTTTTATCGATTTTATCCCTTCCCAAAAACCAAGAAGAACAGTTCGCACTTTTTGGTAAATAGCGGTTTGTTTTAATTTTTTTCTAAAGACAAAAACAAGTACTCCGGCTAAAATTACAATAATCGCAAATACCCGGAACCAGCGGGTGCTTAAAAGGCCATCACCTGAAGATCCTTGACCAATATATCCGCCCAGATATCCCCAAATGGTATCATATTCAAACAAAAAGACCAAACCCAATGCGGTTGCAAGGCTAATTAAATCTACAGCCCGATCCACTACAATGGTCCCGAAATTCTTTTCAACCGGAATTTTTTCATAATTTGAAAGCGTTGCAGCGCGAATCACTTCCCCTATTCGTGGCAATAAAAGATTGGCGCCATAACCAAGAATAATGGTTAAAAAAGTATTTATAAATCTAGGTCGATATCCAAGAGGTTTCAATAACATACGCCATCTTATTGCCCGGCTGATGTTGCTACAAATATATGCTAGCAGTACCGTGAAAAGCCAAAATATATTGGTTCCCATAAAGTCGTCAGCTATCTTACCAACCAAGCTGCAATCCGCTTCCGGGATATTTTGTAACACACATTCTGCCTGGTATGCTTTGTCCTGCCCTTTAAAAACAAAGTATAAAATCGTTAAGCCTACTCCAAGAAATAGCGAAAACTTTAGAAAATTTATAAGGTGTTTTTTCAAAATAGTTGCTTTTAAAAAATAGTTGTTAGTTTTCATGACCTTTAAAGACCATGCTATCAATCAGCCTCACATCACCTGCCCAAACGGCTGTGCAAGCTACAACGAAATCCGATTTTTTGTAGCTTTCTATTGGCAATAAAGTTTGGCCATCAACAATCTCAAAGTATTCCGGTTTAAAATCTTTAATCGCAAGCTGTTTTAACGCCATTTCTTTAACTGCTTTAGGGTTGTTTTCCTGAATCAATGTTTTCGCATTCAGTAAAGTTTGATAAATTATTGTTGCTCTTTGTCGGATATCTGCCACTAGTCTTACATTTCGTGAAGACAAAGCCAAGCCATCGGGTTCTCTGATGATGGGGCACATGACTGCTTTAATAGCTGATTTTTGTTGTTTTAACATATCTTCTACAATAGCATATTGCTGGAAATCTTTTTGCCCAAAATACATGCTATCTGGCTGAACTATATTTGCTAATCGATTGACTACTTGCGCCATCCCGTCAAAATGTCCGGGCCGAAATTCGCCTTCCATCAATTTGTCCAGTTGTCCAAAATTCAAGTCTAATTTTGTATTTAGATCTTTGGGATAAACTTCATTAACCGGAGGCATAAATAATACATCATTGCCATGTGACGTTAGAACAGTGATGTCTTCCGGAGCAGTACGGGGGTATTTTATCAGATCTGCTGGTTCGTTAAACTGAGTCGGATTCACAAAGATGCTGCATACCACAACATTGACATCTGCTTTAGCTCTATCAATCAAACTCAAATGACCTTCATGAAGTGCACCCATGGTTGGAACAAGTCCAATCGTGTTTCCGTTATTTCGTAGTTTGGTGAGGTACCTTTGCAGGTCATTAACTTTTTTAAAAAGATACATTATGATCCAATTTGATACAGGCCAAAAAAGTAGGCTGAAAATTCTTAAATCGCGCAAATATAGCGGTTTTTCTAAAAATGCTATTACCTCAAAGAATAGGAAATGATTAATAAAAAGTTCTATTTTTTTATTATTTTTGCAGACTCGTTCATTGAATGTGATTAATTCTATTTTATTATAAATATTATATAGTGAGTATATGGATAAGAAGAAAGTCCTGATAATTACGCAGGAAATGAAGCCTTACACGGCTCTATCAAAAATATCTGAAATTGCCCGAAAACTTCCTCAATATGTTCAGGAAAAAGGAATGGAGATTCGGGTTTTGATGCCGCGTTTTGGAACTATAAACGAACGACGTCATCGTTTGCATGAAGTAGTTCGGCTTTCAGGAATGAATATAATCGTTGATGATGATGATTTTCCGTTAATTATAAAAGTTGCGTCTCTTCCGGGAGCAAGAATGCAGGTTTACTTTTTAGATAACGAAGATTTTTTCAAACGCAAATCTGTTTTTGAAGACGATCAGGGAAAATCTTTTGCAGATAATGAAGATCGAATGATCTTTTTCTGTAAAGGAGCTATCGAAACTGTAAAAAAATTCGGATGGGCTCCTGACATTATTCATTGTCATGGCTGGATGACCAGCCTGGTGCCGCTTTACATCAAGACGGCTTATAAAAATGAACCGATTTTTCAAAACTCAAAGGTAGTATATTCAATTTATGACAATTCTTTAGAAGGATCATTTACCGAGGAGTTTGTTGATAAAGCTTCAATTAATAACCTGGAATCTGAAGACCTGGCTGCTTATCTTAATGGTGACGGAATTACTTTGCATAAAGGTGCATGTGTTTTTTCTGATGCAATTATTAAAGGTGGTGATGAAATGGGTAATTCTGTTGATAAAGCTTTAATCGGTTTGGATAAACCTATTCTAGAATTTAAAGGGGAAGAGGATTACCTTTCTGCCTATCTTGAATTCTACAATTCAGTTTTAGAACAAGAAGTATAAAAAAGTAATTTGAAATTCACCAGAATTAAACAGTGAGCCGATTTTAAAACAATAATTATCTGGATTCACTGTTTAATTTTATAATTTTACAATGCCTTCCTTGAATTCTCATTTTCAAGAACAAATAAATCGAAAGAATTAGAATGAAAAGAATGTTATTAGCACTGTCAGTGCTAGCCGTAGGAATGCTGCTTGTGTCATCCTGTAATAAAGCGTCAGTACTTGGAGCTGATTTGGTCGAAGGATCTCAGGCCAATATAAAACATACCGATTCTATTACCTTTAAAACTACAACTATTGAAGATGATAGTATTTTAGTTTTTGACCCTGATCCAAATATCCAGTTTAACAACTTTTTTATAGGAAATTTCGATGATCCGGTATTTGGAAATACTAAAGCCAACTTTAACGCTCAACTTTGGCTAAGTGCTAACGCGCCTAATTTTGAAGGTGCCGTTTTGGATTCGGTTATACTTATTTTGAGATATGATTCAATCAGCACTTATGGTGATCTAATTACTGATCCTTATCGTATAGGAGTATATGAGATCGATGAAAATGAAATTGTTGATAATAATGAATTTTATTATTCCAGCGATACTTTTGCCTATGACATGAATAACCCCATCGCAGAAACTAATGATTTTACACCGAAATATAGTTCATCGGATACCATAAGAGTTGTTGATTATACTTTATCTTCCGAGGGAGACACCATTACATTGCCGGCTCATCTTAGAATACCTCTATCTGAGGAATTTGGCAATGCATTGCTGAATTTTGACTATACCAACGAAGATTTCCTGGAACAATTTAAAGGGATTGTCGTAAAAGCATTAAATCCTACAAAGGGGATTTTGAGTTTCAATTTAATATCTGCCGTTTCAAATATGACTTTATTTTATCGTACAGAAGATACGATTCGTCAGCAATATAGATATATTTTTTCTTCCAGTGGTGTTAAATTTTCAAATTTCAAGCACGATTATACAGAATCTACTGTAGAAGATTTTATTGACAATAAAACAGATGGAGATAGTCTTTTGTTTGTTCAATCAATGGCTGGTCCATACATTAAAATTGAATTTCCTGACCCCGGAAAACTTGGAGATATAATTGTCAATAAAGCAGAACTACAATTTACTTTTGCAGAGTTGGACAACGATGATATAACGTATTATCCACCACTTCAAAGTTCAATAATTTCGTTTGGCAATGAAGGAAATTTATCACTTATAAGTGATGTTTTCTTAGGAACTGCAAATAATATTAACTGGTTTGGAGGAGCAGTTCAAGAATCAGTCGATGGTCAGGGAGATGCTATTTATACCTACAGTTTTAATATTTCTTCTCATTTTCAGGAAATGGTCAAAGGAAATGAAGGAAACACTATTTATATCAGGGCAATTCCTCTATTGGAAGCGGAGAGGGCTAGAAGATCAATTCTTTTTGGTCCCAAACATTCAAAATATCCGGCAAAATTTATATTAACTTATACTGTGTTGAACCCCTAAAAGAATATAATTATGTGTGGAATTGTTGCATACATCGGAAACAAAGAAGCTTATCCAATTCTTATCAATGGCCTTAAAAGATTGGAATACAGAGGCTATGATAGTGCAGGAATCGCCATTTTTAACGGTGATCTTAACATTTATAAAAGAAAAGGAAAAGTAGATGCACTGGTTGATCATGCTAAAGGGAAAAATATAGTTGGAACCGTTGGTATTGGCCATACTCGCTGGGCTACTCATGGTAAGCCTGACGATATCAATGCTCACCCACATCGCTCCGGAAATGGTCGCTTGACGCTCATTCATAACGGAATCATAGAAAACTATTCGCTCCTAAAAAAAGCACTGGAAAGAGAAGGCCATAAGTTTGAAAGTGAAACGGATACCGAAGTTTTAGCGCATTTGATTGAAGAATTACAAAAAAGAGACAGTCTGCCGATAGAAGAAGCGGTACGGGTTGCTTTAACTCAAGTGGTTGGAGCGTATGCTATCGTTGTAATGGACAAAGAAGATCCTGATAAATTAGTTGCAGCCCGCAAAGCCAGCCCTCTTGTAATCGGAATTGGTGACGGAGAATTTTTTATAGCTTCTGATGCGACTCCTATTGCAGAGCACACGCAACAAGTTGTTTATTTAAATGATCTTGAAATTGCAGTTGTAAACAGATCAGGGGATTTGAAAATCAAAACAATTGACAACGAAACCCAGACACCGTTTATAGAACAACTCAATTTAAAAATTGAACAATTAGAAAAAGGAGGGTATGAACATTTCATGCTCAAAGAAATATACGAACAACCAAGTTCAATCGCTGATTGCATGCGTGGGCGGGTAAATGCCGCTGAGGGCTGGATTCGGGTTGGCGGAACAGAAGATTGCCAAGACAGGATTACAAAAGCAAAGCGTTTTATTGTTGCTGCTTGCGGGACTTCCTGGCATGCAGGTTTAATTGGTGAATATCTTTTTGAAGAACTTGCCCGTATCCCTGTGGAAGTAGAATATGCTTCAGAATTGCGTTATCGCAATCCTATCATCACAGCAGATGATGTTGTTATTGCGCTTTCTCAATCCGGGGAAACAGCCGACACCCTTGCTGCTCTTGAGCTTGCAAAAGCAAAAGGGGCTTTAATTTATGGTGTTGTGAATTCTGTTGGCTCGTCAATCGCACGAATGACCGATGCCGGCTCGTATATCCATGCAGGTCCTGAAATCGGAGTTGCATCGACCAAAGCTTTTACCGGGCAAGTGACTTTGTTGACGATGATGGCGATCGATTTAGGTTATAAAAAAGGTACTATTCCTCGTTCCTATTACCTTCAGCTTTTAGAAGAATTGGATAGAATTCCTGCAAAAGTTCAGGAATTGCTTGATACGACCAGCGAACAAATTGAATATATCGCTGAAGAAATAAAAAATGCAAGCAATGCGCTTTATTTAGGAAGAGGATATAATTTTCCCATTGCTTTGGAAGGCGCCTTAAAACTTAAAGAAATTTCATATATTCATGCTGAAGGTTACCCAGCAGCTGAAATGAAGCACGGACCCATTGCTCTCATTGATGAAAATATGCCGGTTATTGTTATTGCAACCAATAAAAGTGCGTATGAAAAAATTGTGAGTAATGTGCAGGAAGTCAAAGCTCGTAAAGGAATGGTTATTTCTGTTGTAAAAAAAGGAGATACTGTGATCAAAGATCTTTCGGATTACACAATTGAGATTCCCGACACCGATGAACCATTAACACCGCTGTTGTCAGTAATTCCTTTACAACTATTGTCTTATCATATTGCTTTAAAAAGAGGTTGTAATGTAGATCAGCCAAGAAATTTAGCGAAATCTGTTACGGTTGAATAATTTGATAAAAATGATATTTTGTAATCCGAATTTCTTTTTAATTAGAACTTGAAATAAATAATGTTACCATGAAGGAACAACATAATATGGAATACAATTCCCAAAAAGAAAATTTGGAAATACCAGAATACGGACGGAATATCCAGATGCTTATCAAACATGCACTTACCATTGAAGACCCGGAATACCGCCAGGCTTTTGTTGAAGAAATCATAGAACTCATGCTTCAGATGAGTCCTCAAAATCGAATCTTTGAAGAACAACGATTGAAATTGTGGCAGCATGTGTTCAGAATCACAGATTACGAGATTGACGTTATGCCGCCGAACGGGGAAAAACCGAGTCCTGAAAGTAAGTATAAAAGACCCGATCATGTAAATTATCCTGAATATACAGCGACTTATCGCCATTATGGACACAATGTGCAAAAGCTAATAAAAAAAGCTTTAGCGATGGAAGAAGGCCCTAAAAGAGAAGGATTTGTTGCTGTGATCGGTTCGTATATGAAATTAGCTTATAAAACCTGGATTAAGGAACATTACGTTAGTGATGAAATAATAAAATCTGATCTTGAAAAGTTGTCTGCGGGTAAACTTCAATTGCCTGATGGCATATTTTTAGACAACCTCGTTCCTGCAAAACGTCCTTCTAAAAAAAGAACTTCCGGTTCCTCAGGAAATAGCGGTAAAAATCGTCAAAAAAGGCCTTACAAGAAAAAATACAAAAATTAATTCTTTTATAAAGATCATTAAAAACCCGATGTCATAAAATTTAATTTTAAAACATCGGGTTTTTTTAATTCCAAGAAAGAAGTATTTTCGAAGCAAAATTCAACGGGTATGTTACAGGATTCTTTTGAAGTTATTGGCGGACATCAACTCAAAGGCGAAATAATTCCGCAAGGAGCAAAAAATGAAGCGCTTCAGGTGCTTTGTGCCGTTTTACTCACTGATGAAAAAATCTCCATTTCCAACATCCCAAATATCAGAGATGTAAACCGGCTTATCGACTTGTTGAAAGGGCTGAATGTTGAAGTTATT
The DNA here is from genome assembly GCA_965220465.1 of Saprospiraceae bacterium. Taxonomy (GTDB): domain Bacteria; phylum Bacteroidota; class Bacteroidia; order Chitinophagales; family Saprospiraceae; genus JAHDHW01. Next base: position 18,219 of record CBDCPZ010000024.1, read on the forward strand.
CAAATAGACAAGAACACCTACTCTTTTCAGGCAAACCAAATTGACCTTGATTATTTTGAATCAAAAGCCTTTCGGGAAAATGCAAGAAAAATCCGAGGCTCTGTCATGCTAATCGGACCATTGTTAGCTCGTTTTGGAAAAGCATTTTTACCACAACCTGGAGGAGATAAAATTGGCCGAAGGCGACTGGATACGCATTTTCTTGGCCTTGAAAAACTAGGTGGAAAGTTTCAGTATGATGATCATGAAAATGTTTATTTTATTGAAACCGAAAAGCTAAAAGGCGTTCCTATCCTTATGGAAGAGATTTCCGTCACAGGAACCGCGAATATTGTGATGGCGGCTGTTTTGGCGGAAGGCACTACGCATATTTATAATGCTGCTTGCGAACCTTATGTCCAACAGCTTTGCAGAATGCTTATGAGGATGGGAGCAAAGATCTCGGGACTTGGCTCAAATCTTTTGGTCATTGAAGGAGTTGAAAGTTTGAGTGGTACTGAGCATCGATTGCTTCCCGACATGATTGAAATCGGAAGTTTCATAGGTTTGGCTGCAATGACACATTCTGAACTAACAATAAAGGATGCATCCGTCAATGAGTTAGGAAACATTCTTCCTGTTTTCCGCAAAATGGGTGTTGAGCTTGAAATCAAAGGAGACGATATTTATATTCCGGCACAGGAAACTTACGAAATTCAAACTTTTATTGATGGTTCTATTTTAACCATTTATGATGCCCCCTGGCCGGGATTCACACCTGATTTGATGAGCATTATTTTAGTCATGGCGACTCAGGCAAAAGGCAGTGTTCTCATTCATCAAAAAATGTTTGAAAGTAGATTGTTTTTTGTTGATAAACTAATTGACATGGGGGCACAAGTGATCCTTTGTGATCCACATCGGGCCACTGTTATTGGACTGGATCGACGATTTAAACTCCGTGGAATCGAAATGACTTCACCGGATATTCGCGCAGGTGTTGCTTTGTTGATCGCAGCTATGTCAGCTAAAGGGACGAGCATCATCAGAAATATACATCAGATCGATCGGGGGTATCAGGAAATCGACACCAGACTCAATGCACTTGGAGCAAAAATTAGGCGTATTTAATTGAAATTTTATTTTTTACGATCAGTTACAAAAAACACCAATTGTTCAAGAGAAGTACGTGCTGGAGATTCAGGAAAGGTGTGTAATATTTTGAAAGCCTGATCTCGATAATCGAACATTGCTTTTTGTGAATATTCGATACCTCCGCTCGCACGAACAAAATCGATAACCTCTTTTACTTTTTCAGGTACTTCATTGTATTTTTTAATATTAAGAAGTATTTTCTTTTTGTCTGAAGAAGAAGCATTGTTTAAAGCATATATCAACGGGAGCGTCATTTTTTTTTCTTTGATATCGATCCCAAGAGGTTTGCCGACATCGTCCGTTCCAAAGTCAAATAAATCATCACGTATTTGAAAAGCGATACCGATTTTTTCGCCAAATAAACGCATTTTTTCGATACTAGCTTCATCCTGGGTAGTTGAGGCAGCTCCTGCGCCGCAAGCAGAAGCGATCAACGATGCAGTTTTTTGCCGGATGATATCAAAATATACGGCCTCATCAATATCCAGCCGCCTGGCTTTCTGAATTTGCAAAAGCTCTCCCTCAGGGAGTGCCTTCACTGCTTCTGATACAATTTCAAGAATGCGAAACTGTTTATTCTTGAGTGCAAGCAACATACCTTGTGAAAACAGAAAATCTCCCACCAAAACTGCAATCTTATTCTTCCAAAGGGCATTGATAGAAAAAAATCCGCGGCGTTGATAAGAATCGTCTACCACGTCATCATGAACCAAAGTAGCGGTATGTAATAACTCAATAAGGGAGGCAGCTACAAAGCTTGATTCATTGGTTTCTCCGCATAGTTTGGCGCATAAAAAAACAAACATAGGGCGCACTTGTTTTCCTTTTCGCTGGACTATATAATACGTGATTTTGTCCAATAAAGGGACTTCGCTCTTCATCGAATCTCGAAAATGTTTCTCAAAAGTTTTAAGTTCATTTTCAATGGGGCCTTTTATCGCGTTCAACGATTTGACCATAAATCACCAATTTTGAAGGGAATCAAGCTGTTTAACATTAAATTTCAATGCTTTTACTGCTGCATTTATATGAAGCACAAGATATAAGAAACACATTACTTAAAGAACATTCCGAGAAATATAATTGTTTAAGTCCAGTTTGATTTGCCAGATTTATTGGTTTTACTGTTACCGAAAATTTCACGGTAAAGTATCTTTAAAAAAAGAACCCGATGAGGATCATCGGGCCCTTAATTAAGAGAGAGAATAATTGGGGAATTTGGTTTAAAAAGGGGTCATATTCATGGGGTTATAATTCATTACTAATTGAGTAGCGGGATGTTTTTGTTTGTTATTTTACCTTCTACCCATTGGCAGATTGCATTATTCACTATCATTTTATATACTAAATCGCCATCGTTTATATTTTGGAGTGAGTTAAAAAGTTGAGTCAGCAATGTCATTTCTTCTGTTGAATGTTTTACGTTTATCAATTTTCTAATATAGGTCAAAATAAGTTTTTCAATAGGTTGAATTGCTATTCTCGTCTTAAGAAAATGATTGGCATTTTTTAAAGCAGACTCAAGTTCATCAAGCTCTTTTTCTTCGTATTTCGAAACCACACTGAGTAAAAGACAATATCCCTGCAAATTGGAAAATTCGTTTTTGCTGTCAATCTTTTGGATTTTTTTAATCCAATTCAAGGTTTCGCGATATTCTTCTTTTATAAAATAGAATACACTAATGTGGTAAAAAAGATTAATCCTGTCTTTTAAATTTAGCTTTTCAACGTGGCTATCAATCAGATCCTTAATCGTAAAAATTTGAACTGAACACACCTCGAAATTATCATTTACTAAATTAAAGATGAAATCATGCATGCTGAAAACGAAGAATATTTTGTCGCTATCAATTTCAATCATTTTGCCCATCTCCAACAATCGCCCGAGCAACTCGTCATAAAAGATCCCTTTTCTCCTGGCACTCGTACTGCAACGCATATAGTTTGTACAAAATCGAATAAAGTCATGAGGAAAAACAGCAACCTTTTCCGGATGATTATTCCACAAACCAAAAGCTTCTTCTAAATGTAGAAAAGCAAGTTCAAAATTCCTGGAAGCTAATGCCTGAAGTACCAAGATCTCCAGAATATACAATTTTGATAGAAATGTTTTCGCTTTATTTTTTGTAATTAGCCTATTCTGAAATAATGTTTCTAATTCGAATACCAGCTCATTCATTGAGCTTTCGTTGGTCGATTCAGCCAGGATTTGAGTATCTCGCAACAATTTGCCAATCCTCATCTCATGGTTTCGCAAATCTTCAACTAATCGGCATTCTCTATTAATTGATTTTAGGGTATAGTCTTTCCTTTTTTTACTAACATATCCAAACAATTTTATTTCCCAATTGAGTGCTTCAATCCAATAGTTGTAATGTTCAAAAAATGCAGCTAATTTTTTAGCTTTTTGCAAACTGATTAACGCTTGATCATAAAGACTTTTGCTGTAGTGAAATTTAACCGCATCAATCAGTAACCTTATTTTTGAATCGATATCTTTGCCTTGCCTTAGTTGAAGTAACATTTTTATGATCAATTCATAAAGCAGGTATTTCGTTTTTGCCAAGTTTTTTCCGAAGGTGTGGTTTCTAAATTTTCTCCTTAATTTTTCTTCGTTGTGGGTATCTTGTCGATCAATTGCATCAAATAAAAGAATGTAGTTATTGGATTCTTTTTTGGTTTGCTGAGCAGCATATATTTTAAAATATCGCTTTTCCGATTTTGTCAGAGACTTGATTAGTTTGAATAGGTCAGCATTATATTTCATCAGCTTTAATTTTTGTCCGTAGTAAAATGTCAATGGAAATTGTCCTTTAAAAGGATAACATTTTTATTTGCTATTATTTAAAAAACAATTTCCCGACATCAAAGGGGTTATACACTTGTAAAACTGCTTTTCTTATATTTATAAATTTACAACCACATGGAGGGTAATTGAAAACCATTTTTTTGAAACTTTTAATAGTTCTAAGCTCAAAAAAAGAACTCGTTTTTTACAACTTCAAAAGATGTTTATTTGAAATAAACATTGTAATAAAATTGTTTTAAATAACTGATATTCAATCATTTATATTACAGTACAAAATAATGAATAATCTAATACCCAAAGTCGTTTTTCTTGTGTGTAAGTCATCAAAATAAATAGTAACTCTAAGGCTGAAAAAATTCCTTTCTAACAAAAAAAATACTACTTTAATGGTTTATTTTCATACAACTTTATTCATATGAGTGCAGGAAAAGACGATTTATTCCGTTTGATTCAATCTATGTCAAAGAGTGAAAAACGGTATTTCAAAATGGAGTCTAAAAAAGCAGGAGACAAAACCAGCAATCATATCAAATTTTTTGATGCGATCAATGATTTGGAAGAATATGATGAAGGGGTATTGAAGAAAAAGTTGAGAAAGGAAAAATTCATTGCCCACCTCTCTGCCGAAAAAAGATACCTCTATAAAGCGGTTTTAAGAAGCATCCGGAATTTTCGAGGCGATCAATCCGTTTTTGCCCAAATCAAAACTTTGGTTATTGATGCTAATTATCTTTCGGAAAGATCCCTTAATGATCAGGCTAAAAAAATCCTAGATAAAGCTGGAAAATTAGCTGCGAAAATTGATGACACGGTTTCGCTTCTGGAGATCAACCTCAAAAAACAACAGCTATCAATAGCTGACAAGATAAAAGAGCATCAACAGAATATCGAGTTTTTGATGAAAGAAAAAAATGAGATTATTCATTTACTAATGATAAAACTAGAACTTCGAGATATTTATAACAAAATAGGAGCTGCTAATACAGAGAATAATCACGCACAAATACTTGATCTCATTCAAGGAAGAGAAAATATATTGGATCAGGCTCAGAATACCAACTCTTTTTACGCGACTTTATGGCATCATGCTATAATGGCAAATTATTATAAGAGTCTTGGCGAATTAGAAAAATTGTCTGAGATGCGAACGAATATCGTAGAACTCTGGAATCAATATCCAGACATTAAAAAGGAATCTTTTCATACATACCTTCTTGATTTAGCCAATATCAGTGCTAGTTATTTTAAACAAAATCAAATAGAAACAGCTTTCAAATATTTGCAATTATTGGAAAATGAAAAACCAGTAAACGCCTTTGATCGTGTCCTTGTTTTCGAAAAAGTGACGATAAAAAAATTAATTTATTTCATGAGCAAAGGAAATTTTGATGAGGCACAATCACTTGTACCAGGAATAGAGTCTACATTAGAAAAAATTTCCGCTAGCAAATCCACTATTATAACGATAAAAATAAACATTGCAATTTTATATTTTTGTGTCGAAAATTTCCATGTTTGCTTGACCTGGGTGAATAAAATTATTAATACTCCAAAATCGAAAATCAGGATAGACATACAAGGATTATCAAGATTACTTGCCATTGTTGCCCAAATCGAAATTGGAGAAAGTTATGAAACGATAGATAACTTTTGCAGGTCTACTCAACGATTTTTCCAAAAAAATAATTTAAAAAACAATAATCAGGAAAGCTTAATTTTGCTTGATTATTTTTGGAAGTATTACATTTCATCCCAAAAGCAAAAAACTGAAATATTAGATCAGTTCAAACTGACAATTGAAGAATTCAGGAGCCATCCGACAAAAAAATTAACCCTTGGCTTAGAGGAATTCCATTATTGGATTCGAAGTAAGTTGGAAAAAAAATCAATAGCCCGGTTAATCAAAGAATCAAACAGTACCCGTGATTAACACCAGGTTTGTTCCGGAACGTTTGATTTGGGCACCATTAGTCCGATCAATTGAAACCACCACTCCTTCTACACCCTCTACCACATCTTCGACTCCAATGAAACTGAGTTTTTTAGTCGTTGCATAATAGGTTAATGTCCATTGCCAGCCAGTGATTGACTTGTTTGCAACGGTTGTTGTTAAATCAGCTGTGGCGGCTTGCCCGGTCAGTTCGTTGCTGCCATTTAGCTTAATAACTGCACCAAATCCGGCAAGGCTTTGTGAAAATATTACATCTCCGTTTGAATCAATGATGTAAACTGTGTTCATGTCTGAGGAGAGGGAGATCGTGTTTGCCATAATTATGCTTGTTAGTTTTCTAAGTTTTGGAGAAAAAGGTTTGCTTTGTTCTTAAAAAGTACAGCTATATTTTTACAATAGGAAATAAAAATTCAATTAAAAAGCGTTCGCATTTGCCAATTGGTCCAATATCTAAACGAAAATAAAAGTTTGTAAAAAACTGAAAACCAACTGTTTAAAATAAACCATATTCTAATTTCCAAAGCAAAAATAAGTTTCACCATTTTCTCAAGACCTTTACAATCCTCCAACCGAATTTATTATTTTTAGGTAACTTTGGCTTTTTCTTAAACCAGAGAATTAGATATTGTGTTAAGCTTTTTCAGAACCAATCAATTAGCATTTAATGTTTTTCTTATTTTTTATGTGATCCTGCTTAGGGGATCTTCGTTTATTACGCCAAGTCATGACTGGGTTTGCGGCAAAAGTGGTGTATTGAGTACATGGATTTACGAGCTTTGTGATGGTTTTTATTCACTCCCTTTCATTTTGGGTATTGTGCTCGTATTCGTCCATGCTGTTCTTATAAATGTGATGATTGCCAATTTTCGAATGGCCAGTGAAGTTACTTTATTTCCTGGCGTATGTTATGTCCTTTTGGCGAGTTCAATTCCAGAGTTTTTATATCTTTCCCCACTATTATTGGCCAATACTTTTTTTATAATTGCCCTTTTTGAATTACTTGGATCCTATCGCCAAAAATCAATTGTCGGGAATATTTTTAATGTAGGCTTTTGGTTAGGAGTAGCTAGTCTTTTCTATTTTTCCGAAATCATCTTTTTATTGTTTGCCTTTTTTAGTTCCTCTATTTTGAGAAAATTCCATTTTAAAGAAGCGTTGATCATTACGGTCGGTTCGATCGTTCCTTATATTCTTATAAGCGTATATTTTTTCTGGAACGATCAACTATTTTGGTTTTGGGAAAATCAGTTCGTCAACAATTTTGGTTTTCTGGATTTTGAAATAAAACACACTACCGAAACTTACATCAAGCTTGGGATTTTCCTACTTTTATTTATTATTGTTATTATCAGTTTTGGCAGTTACCTGGCTAAGAAAAACCTTCAAGTTCAAAAGAACATTTCTATCCTTTACTGGGCATTATTTTTTGGCTTTTTATCAGTGTTTTTACAAGCTGGTGTTAGGCTGGAACATTTGCTCATTTTTGCAGTTCCATTATCGGTTTTTCTTTCTTTTAATCTTTTAAATATGCGACGCCCCCTTGCTGAAGCCTTGCATCTCATTATTTTGGTAGGGATTCTGGTTTTACAATTTAAAGATTTCTGGATGCCAAATTAAATCCAGCCAATTAAACTATTCTAAAACTTTGATTCTATCCGGAATTAAAGCATTTGTTTTGTAACTTTGCAGCTTCATTTTAAAAACAAAGAAACATGAAATTCGGAGTTGTTATTTTTCCGGGATCTAATTGCGATGATGACATGATCCATGTACTAGAAACCGTTATGCAGCAGGAGGTCGTTCGGCTTTGGCATAAAGAAGAATCTTTACCGGCTTTTGAGAAAGGAGATTGCATCATATTACCCGGAGGGTTTTCGTATGGCGATTATATGAGAGCCGGAGCAATAGCAAGATTTTCTCCAATAATGAATGCCGTAATCGATTTTGCTAACAATGGTGGTTTTGTATGGGGAATTTGCAATGGTTTTCAGATTCTTTGTGAAGCAGGATTGCTATCTGGAGTTTTATTACGAAATAGCAACCAAAAGTTTATTTGTAAAAATATTTACCTAAAAGCGAAGACAAACAATTCAGCAATTACTTCAAAAATCAACTTAACGAAGCCTCTAAAAATTCCGATCGCCCACGCAGATGGAAGATATTATGCAGATAAAGCAACTTTGGATTCGCTTGTTAAAAATGACCAAATCCTTTTTACCTATTGCGACGAGGAAGGAAATGAAACCCAAGCCGCCAACCCCAACGGTGCCGAAATGAATATTGCCGGAATTTGCAACGTTAAAAGAAATGTATTTGGGATGATGCCACATCCTGAAAGAGCATCCGAAAACATATTAGGAAATAGAAACGGTAAAGTGATGTTTGAGTCGATAGTTTCAATGACTACTGCATCCTTAGCCCAATAATTTGAAAATTAGCTAAATACCATATTTTGACCTTTGAATAGTCCGCAACTTGTTAAAAAGGTGTGAAAATAGATTAGCAATTTTTAAATATCATTCTTTTCTCTTTAATTTGAATATAATCAAAGCAAAAGTAAGTAATTGGCAGTGTGGGCATTCAGCTTTACTGCCAATTGTTTTTCTATAGTTTTAGCTCTATTTTTGCAAATCAATTTAACTACACCAAATTGTCGAATTATGCGCCTATTTTATATTTTAATCGTTACACTCGGATTTTCTAATATTTCTTTTGCTCAAATATTGGAACCGGTAAAGTGGAAAACTGAACACAAACAGGTTAGTGAAACTGAATTTGATTTGATTTTTACCGCCAAAATAGACGATAAATGGTCAATTTATTCGCAATATCTTGAAAATGACGATGGACCTATTGCTACTTCATTCGAATATGATGCTGGAGATCATTTCAAGTTAGTTGGTAAAAACGAGGAATCCGGCAATAGAAAAGAAGCTTTTGATAAGGTTTTTGAAATGAATCTTATTAAATTTTCAAAAACAGCCATTTTTACACAAAGAATAGAAGTCTCTGATTTTTCAAAACCAATCACAGGTTATTTGACTTTCATGACTTGTGACGATACCCGCTGCCTTCCACCAACCGATGTAGATTTTGAGTTTAAATTAAAAAAACCATCTGGAGGAACCGGAACCGGCGATATTGGTAGCCCCTCAAAAGAAGTTGAAAAAATTGCAGAGGTTGAAGAAAAAAATGTAGTTCCTGTTTTTGATGATCCGGGCCAGGGAGGAGGAATTCTCGACCCTGTAAAATGGTCAATTTCTATCAATAAAAAATCTGAAAGCCAATATGAAGTTGTAGCGATAGCAAAAATCGATGAAAATTGGTCTGTCTATTCTCAATTTTTGGAAAGTGATGATGGACCTGAGGCTACTTCTTTCACCTATGAAGAAGCAGAACACTATAAGTTGATCGGTAAAAATGCAGAGTCTGGTAACATCAAAAAAGGTTATGATCGGTTTTTTGACATGGAAATAGCCAAATTTACAAAAGAAGCTATTTTTACTCAACAGATAGAAGTTACAGATACTGGAAAGCCATTTTATGGTTATTTAACTTACATGACTTGTGACGACAAGCAATGCCTTCCTCCGCAAGATGTTGATATTTTTATCAACCCTTCCACTTTAGAGGCTTTTGTTGGCAATGCAGCTACCAGTCAAATTGAATCTTTAACATATGGATCAGATAAACCTGCACTTGATGGCGACGACCTTCTAGACCAAACCCGAGCGCCTATTGTAAAAACTGCTAACGCTCCACTTGGAGATTGTGGTGGAGAAAATACGCAAGGTGCCGGTTTGTTTAAAACTTTCATTTTTGGTTTCATTGGTGGATTGATTGCCTTGCTGACGCCATGTGTTTTTCCGATGATTCCTTTGACGGTGAGTTTCTTTACTAAAGGCAGTAAATCCCGTGCTGAAGGAATCAAAAATGGATTACTTTACGGTGCTTCAATCATCGTTATTTATATTGCTTTAGGATTAATCATTACAGGAGTATTCGGCCCGGAAGCTTTGAATAGATTGTCTACTCATTGGCTTCCAAACACCATTTTCTTCTTGTTGTTTATAGCTTTTGCCATTTCCTTTTTTGGTTATTATGAAATCACTCTGCCTAGTTCCTGGGCAAACAAAAGTGATACGATGGCTGATAAGGGCGGCTTGGTAGGTATCTTTTTTATGGCTGCCACTTTAGCAATTGTTTCGTTTAGTTGTACTGGTCCGATCATCGGATCAGCGCTGGTCGAATCAGCGAAAAACACCATGGGCCCATTCATTGTGATGTTGGGATTTTCATCAGCCCTGGCATTGCCTTTTGGGTTATTTGCAGCGTTTCCGGCATGGCTGAATTCACTTCCAAGTTCTGGAAGCTGGATGAATTCAGTTAAAGTGGTTTTAGGCTTTTTAGAATTAGCCTTCGCATTTAAGTTTTTATCTGTAGCCGACTATACTTTTCATTGGGGAGTTTTGAAATATGAATTATTTATGGCTATTTGGTTCATCATATTTGCGGCTATGACTATGTATTTGTTTGGCCTCATCAAATTTCCCCATGATAGCCCATTGAAAAAACTATCACCAACTCGTAGGGGATTTGCCTTAGCTTCTTTATTACTGACCCTTTATACCGCAACCGGTTTCATCTACAACGATGCACTGAAATCTTATCAATGCCCAAGTTTATTGAGTGGATTACCTCCTCCAGCTTTATACAACTTCTTTTTAGAAAACCCGAAAGCTAATCCAGAAATTAAAGCAGAATATCCTTCTTTTACAAAATGTGCCAATAATTTGGATTGTTTTAAAGATTATACGGAAGGGATGAATTATGCGAAGAAAAATGACCTTCCTGTTCTCCTTGATTTTACAGGATACGGTTGTGTCAATTGCCGAAAAACGGAGGATAATATCTGGTCGGTTGATAAAGTAAGGAATAATATTGAACAGAATTTTGTATTAATTTCTCTCTATGTTGATGCACCTGAAAAATTAGAAGCCACTCCTATTTCAAAGTTTTCTAATAAAAAACTTCGAAACGTAGGAAACATGTGGGCTGATTTTCAAATCGTCAATTTCCAAAGTAACTCTCAGCCTTTATATGTCATGATGACCCCTGAAGAAGAAGTAATGGCTTTGCCTCGTGGATATTATCCGGATGCAGATGATTATTCAGATTTTCTTAATTGTGGTTTACAGACTTTTAAAAGTTTGAAAGAAGGAAAAATTGGTATGTCAAAAGAATAAAACCTTACGTTTTTCTATAAAAACTAAAAAAGCCTTCTTTCATCCGAAAGAAGGCTTTTTTAATTTATAATTGTCACCAATTATTTTACTGGTATTTTTATTTGGTAAGTCTTTTTGCTTTTGTTGGTTAAAGACGAAGAAACCAACCATGGATTATAAACTTTCAACATTCGGTATGTTGTCCCGTGTTCGATTGCAAAATCTCCCCAATTGGCAACAGCATTGTTTATCTCAATTATTTTGAAATTATCCAGCAGAGCATATTTTTCATTTTCTTCAATCAAAAAGCCATACTCACTCGGATTGCTTATAATCTCTTTAATCGCTAAAATCCGGAAGATGTATCGCGAGGTTTCCTGATTGAGGTTGAGGTCAAAGTAATTATCCATTCGTTGGACATTTTTTTCTCTTGCCAAACCCGTTTGTCCCATATTATAGGCTGCAGCTGCCATCGTCCAATTGCCAAATTTTTTATGCAGCATTTTCAGATAGTCACACGCCGCTTGGGTTGCTTTTTCCAAATGATACCGTTCCTCAACTTCTTTATTTGATTCAAGACCATATTCTTTGCCTGTTCCGTTTAAAAACTGCCAGAAGCCTTTTGCTCCGGCCGGAGACACGGCATTGCTTAAGTCACTTTCAGCAATTGCTAAATATTTAAAATCTTCAGGAACATCATTTTCTGCCAGTATCTTCTCGATTACCGGAAAAAATCTTTTGGACAATTTCAAACTCATAATTGTACTTGAATGATAATAAGCATTACGCAACAGTTCCCGATCGAGTCTTTCATAAACATCAAAATTCCCGATCGGAACTTCTTCTCCTGCAAAGCTGAAAGTTTTATCAATCGGGATACTTTTTATCCTTTGCGGTAATATTGCTGTTCCATCCAATTTATCTGTTTGCCCGGCAGTATATTCATCCGTCGAAGAACTAAATAATGTCAGCGCTAAAAAAGCAGCAGCAATAATCACAAAAGCAGAAATAGAACGTAGCATGTTTTGTAGTTTAATTGTGAATAATAATCTTGATCGAAAATCTATGCCGAAAAAAATTATTTGATTATAAAACGGCAAATCAACAAAAAGTAATCGAAAGTGAATCGAAATTAAACTTTAATTAATTTCAATTTTTTCTCAATACTAAAGCGAAAGATGGGTAATTTTAAAAAATAACCGGTTAGGTGAGTATGTTTATTTTTTTTTGTTAACTATTCGTGGTCTTTTAAAAATTGGTACAGTGGAACATGGTTCCCCGTACATGATGCTTTGTGCAAAAGGTCGAAGTATTCGAGTCAATTCAACATAAGCTGATGGCGGTACAGGTTTGTTGCTGCATCCTTTGACAACTATTCTTTTTTGATCATATTGAGCACCGTCAATTTTATTTATCGCTTCATTGAATACCACTTTATAAAATGTATCCTCATCCCCTTGAAAAACCCGTTTGGCAAATGGCTCAGCGTAAGCAGCCACCAACATGTAAGCCCAAACCGGAACAATGGCATCGGTTGAGCAATAAACAATAAGGTTTTTACCCTCATATTGATTCCAGTCATGTTCCTTCAAAGCATCCCGAAAGTCTTTTTCTTTCAAGATCAATTCCATAAAAAGGTAGTCTTTGATATCAAAAACAATCACTTCTTCTTTTGGAAAAAACTCCTCCAGATTGATTGTAATCAATCCACTCGATGCCACTCTGTTTACCAAAGGTTTATCCATACTTTTTATCAATTTTCAATGTAAATGGCTTTATTCTAAATAATTCAATTTGCGAATTATCGCAAATTTGAAAATGATGAATGATAAATAAGTTTTTACACGTTTTTGAAGAAAATCCATAATTTATCACTCATAATTTATAATTAGCAAGGTGTATCGCAACTTGCGTTAAATAATTTAACTAAATTTTTACTCTTCTTCAAACGAAACTTCATCATCCTGGTAGCCCAAGCCATTTCCTTCAGTATTTCCGTGCTCCAAAGTTGGCTTTGATTCTTCAATTGGAGCAGCTTCACCAATTTCATTTTCCGGAATTTTAAAATCCTTTGGCTTTGGCAAATCATTAAGGCTTTTGATCCCAAAATAATCCATGAATTTTTCCGAAGTCCCGTAAATTAATGGCCGGCCCGGCCTTTCTGACCTTCCAAGTATAGTAACAAGTTCTTTCTCTAATAGTTTTTGTACCGAATAATCGCAACTCACTCCGCGAATTTTTTCCATCTCTCCTTTTGAAACTGGCTGTTTGTAAGCGATAATTGAAAGTGTTTCTATTGCAGAACGAGAAAGTCGTTTTTTGGTAGTTTGTTTTAAAAAAGTACCAATGGTCTGATGGTAAGCTCCTTTAGTTAAAAACTGATATCCCTCTGCAATCTCAATGATTTCAAAAGAGAATTCATCCTTTTGATATTTGTTTTTTAAAAAAGTAAGCCCTTCCTCAATAGCTTGTTTTTCAAAAGTCGTTTCAAAAGTTTCTTCCAAACAACTTTGGATTTCATCAAACGAAATCGCATGCTCGGTGGTAAAAATCAAACTTTCAATATGCTGTGCTAAATATTCCACAATGTTGCAAAAGTTTTTTTATTAAAAAACGCTTACAAAATTACGAAAAATGCAGCAAGTTGGTATTGGTTTATTGAAAGTTGTTTTGGGAAGCCTTTCAGGAAAAATTTAGTTCCAGCAATGTTTATTTACTTCTTGCTGAAATGGAGTGTCTCTGATCAGTCGTTTGTACGTATTAATATTGTTGCTTGGGTTTTCTGATTCCGGTGTTTTTTGAAAGAAAAAATCTGCCAAGCCTTGAATCCCTTTCAACTTAAAAGCAATGTTTACTAAACAAGCACTATAAATTGAATCTTTTTGGGGGTTGTATTCTAAATATTTCTTGATTGCTCTTTCCCGATATCTGGTAATCTGTTTTTTCGTTGGGCGAGTATAATCAATTCGATTAAGTTTTGGGTTTTCCGAGACATACTTGACGACAAATTCATCACCCTCTTCCAAAGGCATTCCGGTTTCCAGTACGATTACTGATTTATTATTAAAATCGGTTTCCGAAGAGTAGGACTGGCCATTTACAATGTAAAAGTATTTGATTTCCGAATCTGAGACCTTCAATATTTTGGCTTTACCCTCTTTTCCGCTTTCAACTAATTCGCTGGGAAATATTATTTTATGCTCCTTATTGTTCCATTTTATCATAAACCAGGAAAAAGTAAAGGTAAGCAGTAAAATACCTCCCAAGAGCATCAACCCTTGCATGAGGTGCCGTCTCTCAATCTTTTTTCGTAAATTATTTCGTGGAGTATCTGCCGTTTTGTTGATTTCAAAACTGTAATAAAACTGGCCACTTATCTTCTCAATTGAAATTTCACAGAGTTGTTCGTCAATAAAAAAAGAATAGGTTTTATCTTCTAAAATTTCAAAATCAATTAATATGATTTTAGCATCGCAATAAACTAACAGATGACCAGACTCTGCCCCGTGCATCAATCCGACATGATGTTTTATGCCTTTATCAGCAATGTATGTCCAATTAAAACGATTCAAATCATTCTTCTTTAATAAAGATACCTTTATAGAATAACACAAAATCCATACAAAAGATACGTTCGTATTAAAAGAACATTTAATTTCAAAGAGAATTTAACATTAACGGTATTTTCATTATTTTAATGGTAAGATCATTCTATTTCTTTAATTATTGATAATGAATACATTATACATAAATATTTATCGCCATGAATTCAAAAGAAAAAGAGCAACTCAAAATTAAAATTATCGAAAAAATAAATCAAACAGAGCAAGAAATTGCTGAATTAGAGGAACTTACGCAACCAATCTCGCCTGAGAACAGCATAGGAAGAATCAGCCGGATGGATGCTATCAACAATAAAAGTGTTGCAGAAGCTGCATTAAGAACTTCCCGCAAAAAATTGGGCTCATTAAAATTTGCGCTATCTAAAATAGATAGTCCTGATTTTGGAAATTGTGCTGTTTGTAAAATCCCAATCCCGGCCGCAAGGCTGCTTTACATGCCAGAAAGCACAAGATGTGTACGCTGTGCTGATAGGTAAAAAAAAGACAGGGCACTGACGTAAAAGATACGTAGCACCCTGTATAACCCCAAAAAACCAAATGAAAACAATCTACATAATGCCCTACTAATTGGACACTATGGACTGTAGCTTTTTTAAAAGCTCTAGTCAATATCTTAAAGCATTTACCATGTTCCTACTTCTCCTCAAACCCATAATGCTATATCGTTTTTTAAATCTTAGTAAAATTTATATTCTCTCTATATTTAAATATTATAAGTTGAAACACTAAAGAGACAAAAAGGATTGTCATTTCAGTGTAATTTTTTCAACTAAGTATTTTACAAAATTAGAAACAGTAAAATACTTGAAATTGTTTTTCTGAAAAGTGCTTGTATATTTGAGTATTAATTTAAAAATTAATTTTCAGATAACCTATTTAAAAACAAGACGTTTTACAAATATCAAAACTTTAATTGGTCAAAACAATAAATCTCACGAAATTGTTTCGCTTTTTACGGGAAATGCAATGTTAAATTAATAAATCTCGCTTTTCATAATTAAAAAAAAGAGAGCGATATTCTTTAAAAAATTAACCGGTGGATTTTTGTAAAACTTAAAAGGGAGTCAATATTGACAAAAGTAAAGAAAATTTTCGTTTGTTCAAACTGTGGAGCAAATTCTCCTAAATGGATCGGCAAGTGCACATCTTGTGAAGAGTGGAATACTTACCTTGAAGAAGTCGTCATAAAAAATTCTAGAGAAGAAGAAAAAAAGAAAACCTGGAAAAATTCAACTTCAAGCAAAGGTCCGGTTCCTGTCGCACTTACTGAAATAAAATCCGGAAACACTCAAAGGTTAATAACTCCTGATGCTGAGCTAAACAGAGTTCTTGGCGGAGGAATCGTTGGTGGGTCCATGATATTAATTGGAGGTCAACCCGGAATTGGAAAATCCACGCTTATGCTGCAAGTAGCCTTAACCGTTCCGGCAAAAGTTTTATATGTGTCGGGAGAGGAGAGCGAAGAACAAATCAAAATGCGGTCCGATCGTATTGGAAAACCAAATTCTACCTGTTTTATTCTTACAGAAACTAATACCAGCAAGATTTTGACACATGCTCAAAATCTTCAACCAGATTTAATAGTTATCGATTCTATTCAAACCCTTTCATCGCCTCATATTGATTCAACTCCCGGAAGTATTTCGCAGGTGAGAGATTGCGCCGGTGAACTTCAGCGGTTTGCAAAAGAAACTGGTATTCCAGTGATTATCATTGGTCATATTACAAAAGATGGTGCTATTGCCGGGCCTAAATTGTTAGAACATATCGTCGACGCCGTGTTACAATTCGAAGGAGATCGAAATTATACCTACCGGATTCTTCGTACTATTAAAAATCGGTTTGGTTCCACAGACGAAATGGGCATTTACGAAATGCAAGCCAATGGCCTTCGCGAAGTCTCCAACCCTTCCGAATTGCTGCTTTCTCAAAACGAAGAAAACTTAAGTGGCACGGCTGTTTCTGCAACAATGGAAGGTATGCGTCCTATGCTCATTGAAACCCAGGCTTTAGTGACAACTGCCGTTTACGGTACTCCACAGCGAACTGCTACGGGTTTTGATTTGCGCCGACTGAGCATGCTGTTGGCAGTCCTCGAAAAACGAATGGGATTTCCTTTTGGTCAAAATGATGTTTTTCTCAATATCGCCGGAGGAATAAAAGTGGATGACCCGGCGATTGATCTTGGGATTGTTGCAGCTTTGATTTCTTCCCTCGAAGATATTTCCATTCCAAGCGATGTTTGTTTTGCCGGAGAAGTTGGACTATCCGGTGAAATCAGAGCGGTCAACCGTATTGACCAAAGAATTCAAGAGGCAGACAGACTCGGTTTTAAACAAATTTTTATTTCTAAATACAACACCAAGGGACTTGATCATAAACGCTACGATATTGATATTTTCACCATTGGAAAAGTAGAAGAACTGTATCGGGCCGTTTTTGAATAAACTTAATTTTTAAGCTTTCGTTATATCCTTAATGGAAAATAATCATCCCATTATTTTATTTGATGGCGTTTGTAATCTCTGCAACGGAGCTGTTCAATTTGTCATTAAAAACGATAAGAAAAAACTTTTTCGCTTTGCAGCGCTGCAATCTGAGGCAGGCATTGAACTTTCTAAAAAATATCAGTTTCCGACCGATTCCATGAAGACTTTTATACTTATTACAAATAATAAATATTTCACGCGTTCTACCGCTGCTTTAAATGTCGGAAAAATGCTAGGTGGTATTTTGGCTTTGGGTTATGTTTTTATAATTGTTCCGACTGTGATACGAGATGGAATTTACAATTGGATCGCTAGAAATCGCTACCGCTGGTTTGGCAAAAAAGACACGTGCATGATTCCAACTCCTGAACTTCGCGAACGCTTTTTATAATTCTAAAAGCTAGCCTGTTGATTACTTGAACTTTCCTTTTATTATAATTAATTTCGCAGCTTCTCTGAACTAATGATGCTTTGCTTACGTATTTGCATTATTCAAACTTAAAAAAATTCAACAAAATGTCCAGACGAACAGAAATCGCTGAAGTTTTAAAAGCACCAAAATTAAATGAACAAGTCACTTTAATGGGTTGGGTGCGGGCTTTCAGGTCCAATCGCTTTATTGCTTTAAATGATGGCTCAACGGTGAATAATCTTCAGGTGGTTGTTGATTTTGAAAATTTTGATGAAGAATTGTTGAAAAAAGTAAACTTCCATGCTTGTATTAAAGTAACTGGTCTTTTGATTGAATCACAAGGTGCTGGCCAAGCTGTTGAAGTGGACTGTAAATCAATTGAAATCCTCGGAGAGTCAAATCCTGATGAATACGTTTTACAGCCAAAGCGCCAAACCATGGAGTTTTTGCGTGAACAAGCTCATTTCAGAATCCGAACCAATACAATGAGTTCGGTTTTTCGGATTCGCCATGCGATATCCTATGCGATTCATAAATATTACAACGATCATGGTTACTATTACATGCACACGCCAATTATTACGGGTAGTGATGCAGAAGGAGCAGGGGAGATGTTTCATGTAACAACGTTTGACGTTGAAAACCCTCCAAAGACTGAGGATGGAAAAGTAGACTATAAGCAGGATTTCTTTGAAAAAGAAACCAACTTAACAGTTTCCGGGCAATTGCAGGCAGAGATTGGCGCTTTGGCGCTTGGAAAAGTTTATACTTTCGGCCCTACTTTCAGAGCAGAAAATTCCAATACTTCCCGTCACCTTGCAGAATTTTGGATGATTGAACCAGAAGTTGCTTTCAATGACATTCACGACAACATGGATCTGGCGGAAGATTTTGTAAAATATTTGATCAACTATATTTTGGAAAATTATTCGGATGATTTGGCAATTTTGGACAAACGGATTCAGGATTTAGAAAAAAACATGAAGAAGGAGCTTCGTCGTCCAATGGGTTTGATCGATACACTGCGTTTTATTATTGATAATGATTTTGAGCGAATTACCTACACCGAAGCCATCAATCTTTTAAGAAGTTCAAAGCCATTCAAAAAAGGCCGTTTCGAATTTGAACCAACCTGGGGAAGTGATTTGCAAGCAGAGCATGAGCGCTGGTTGGTAGAACAAAAATTCCAAAAACCGGTTATCGTTCGTGATTATCCGAAGGGATTTAAAGCTTTCTATATGCGATTGAATGATGATAATAAAACGGTTGCCGCAATGGATGTTTTATTTCCCGGTATCGGGGAAGTCATTGGCGGATCGCAGCGGGAAGAGCGTTTTGATGTTTTAAAATCGCGAATGCACGAAATGAACGTTGAAGAAGAAGAGCTTTGGTGGTACCTCGAACTGCGAAAATTTGGCGGCTGTCCTCATGCCGGATTTGGGCTTGGGTTTGAACGAATGGTTCAATTTATCACCGGCATGGAAAATATCCGCGATGTGATTCCTTTTCCACGTACTCCGGGCAAAGCCGAGTTTTAGTCAGACCCTTTTTTAAAGAAAAATAAAAACTACTGCTACACCAGCGATCTTTTTTTAATTTCGGGTGTTATTGGAGCAGTGGTTTTATGAAGTTATTTAACAACTTCAATTCTCAATCAAAAATACAGCATGTTAGAAGTTCAGAGTCTCACCAAAACATATAATAGCGGAAGTCGTGCCTTGACTGTTTTAGATCATGTTAGTTTTAATATCAAAGCCGGAGAAACCTTTGCCATCGTTGGTCCTTCAGGAAGTGGAAAGACAACTTTACTTGGATTGTGCGCTGGATTGGATCGGGCTTCCAGTGGATCTGTTGTACTCAATGGAATTAAGCTTGATGATCTCAACGAAGATGATCGTGCAGCGGTCAGAAATGAACACGTTGGTTTTATTTTTCAAAATTTTCAGCTCATCCCAACACTTACTGCTTTAGAAAATGTCATGGTTCCATTGGAATTGCGTGGTGAGAAAAACGCTGCAAAACAGGCTTTGGAATTGCTGGAACGTGTAGGACTGGCTGATCGAAAAAACCACTACCCGAGTCAACTATCTGGAGGAGAGCAGCAACGGGTTTCTTTGGCGCGTGCTTTTTCAAATCGCCCAAAAATACTTTTCGCAGATGAGCCTACCGGAAACCTTGATGATGAAACCAGCCAGAAAGTTGTCGATCTCATTTTCGATCTTAATAAAGCTGCCGGAACTACTTTAGTGCTTGTAACACATGATCTTGAACTCGCTCATAAAACGCAAAATATCATTCAACTAAAAGGCGGGAAAGTTGTATAATTGGCTTCATGAAAGTCGTCAAGCTTATTGTTTACAATATTGCAGTGTTTATTTTCCTGTTCATTATTTGCGAATTGGGTTTTAAACTTTTATATCCCAACTACAAATATTACGAGCGAACTTATAAAGGGCAATTTGAAAATGGGAAGGCTAAAAACGAAATTGACACCAATTGGGTGAGGCTCGATTCCGCATTAGGTTGGGTTTGCAAAAACAAAGAAAATTTAAATTTTTACAGTCCCGAATTACACAAAATAAAATACAAAATAAATAATCAAGGATTCAGGAATCCTGTAGATTTTGACACTTTAAACCACTCTCCTTCAAAAAAAAGAATCCTACTTCTAGGCGATTCTTTTCTGTTCAGTATTCTTCAGGAAGAGCAAAGTACCATTTCAGCAATACTCCAAAATCATCTGGGTCAGGACTATGAAATATATAACCTTGCAATTCCAGGCTGGGGCATGGATCAAATGTATTTGGCCTATGAAAAGTATGTGGAAATCATCAATCCTTCACAGGTTATTTTGCTGTATATCGATGACGATGTTGCCAGATTAGTTGAAGCTTTTTATTGGGGAGCAGGGCCAAAACCGGCATATAAATTAAAGGATAACCAGTTGGTCGAAAGGTCAATGAACGAAGGAAAACTGAATCCTTTTGAAAGCTTCTTTTTGTTTAATTGTCAAATCTTAAATCGTATTTACAAGTATTATTGTGAGCAAAAAGCTGAACCCATTGCAAAGATATTAATTGAAAAGCTGTCAGACGCAGAAAAAGAAAAAGCGAGAACTTTGTCAGTAATTCATTGCCCTCGATTTTTTCAATTAAGCGGTAAACACGAATCCAACCATTTTTATATCGATCCTGTTTTCGATGAAAAATCAATTCCTTTTTATAATTTGAGAGAGTCGATGATTCAACTTTCGAATGAAGAACAACGAAAATTATTTCACCTTCAGGATGGCCATCCTTCTGATTACGGAGCAATGTTTATTGCTAATTTTATTTTGGAAAATGTTATTAAAATTAAATAACTCAAGTTACAGATAGTCCAATTGAAATAAATAGTACAAAAAAAGCAGGCCGGATCACTTTTATCTGTGATCCGGCCTGTTATTAACAACTCTAAATATTTAATTGAGGGGTGGGCATAAATAAAAGAAGCCTTTGCCCCAATGAAAATATCTGTGGATATTAGTTTGAGACAAAGACTCAAATTAACATGTCCACTAAAATAGTTGAAATCTTACAATTTCTGCAAAAATGCTATAATAGCTATGAGCAGAAACGAGGCAGAGGAAGACCATTTGTGTATTCTTTGGCCTCCATGACCTTATTTTTTATGGTAATGTCCTTGAAACGGATATATACTTTCAAGGCAATGACCAAATATGCTAAAGCGCATTTCGAAGCTTTTGGCTTTCCATCAGCCCCGTCACGTAAAACGATACGTAGACGATTTTTGAGTTTGCCCAGGTATATCCATTGGCTCTTACCGCAAATAACGGTACAATGCCAGGAATTGGAATACCGGCAGTTTCGTTGCTCTTGGGCATTTGTTGACAAAAGTGTTTTCCGGGCCCTTGGCGGCCTGTGGCACAAAAAGCATATGGAGGCAGGCATAGTCCCCCATTCCTCTATTGACACAGATGCTTCCTGGTCTAAGAGTGCTTATCATGGCTGGCGATTCGGCTATGGGCTACACTTAGTATGCCTGCAAAATCGTTTCCCTGTTTCAGCCTGGGTAAGCACCGCTTCGGATAAGGACTACTCCTGGATTGACAAACTGATCCAGGGAATCAAAGACCTGATCGGCATCATTGTGGGTGACGCAGGATACCAATCTTTGAAAGTCATTCAACGACTGTATGAGGATTATGATATCTTGCTCCAAACACCGAAAGTGTTTACCACTTATGTCAAACAACCATTCGTAAAATGGTACAACTCGATGGTTCAATTGGCCGAAGCCAAATGGCTTTATAGACATCGTAAACCATCTATCGAACCTTTATTTTCTCTCATCAAGCAACTTTTTGACCTAGAAGGAGAAAAACAACTGCCTTACAAGGGCATTGATAAAGTCTCTGCTTTTTTAATGATCGGCCCTTTAGCCGTTCAACTGATGATGAGAGACAATTTTTTAAATAATAGGCCGTGGGCTTCAACTCAAGCATTTTTAAACGAATTTAAATAATGCCCACCCCTCAAATATTTATTTATAATCTCATGTTATATTTTAAACCTTTGCTTATTGTTAAATTGATTTGAAAAAAAGAAGCCAAGCTTTTGGTATTTTAGTATTTAACTTTTGCTTTGCTAAAATCAAAAGCTTGGCTCACTATTCTAATCTCATGAATTTATTTAACAATTATTTTTCCTGTACTCACTAGCTGTCCCTTCGATTCTATCTTATAAACATACATGCCGGATGACAGGTTTTTTCTATAAAACTCAAATCGATTGGAATCAAACTGCTCGCTACGAACCAGTTTTCCAGATAAATCAAAAACCTTGAAATACAGCTGATTTGCTTGCAAACCCTCTATTTCAAAAATCGCATAATCCACAAAAGGATTTGGATATACTTTTACATCTACGCCCGGCAAAAACACCTCGCCAGTACTTACACTTATAAATTCAGTCCAAAAATCACCTGCTACCAAATGGCAGACAATACCGGTGCTTTCCGGAGCATCGTAATCAAAATAGATAGCAGCATCGTTTTTAATCGCTGAACCAATAGGGTTGTCAGGTTTTTGGGATATTCGGTATTTGACAAACCCATTGGAAGCGGTAAAATTGGTACTGCTATCCGCTAAATCTATGTTGTTAAAGGTGAATTTCAGGATACCATCGCCATAGACTTCGAATTCATAGTCATGGCTGCTCGCTCCCGGACGCACCGTTTGTGGGTCCAGAAAAGGCGAGATAGTATCCCTAATTACCACCCTGATTGCCGTGTCTATTCCAGTATTCTGGAACTTAATGTGGTACTTCAAGTCGGTATCTGTGACAATTTTCAAACTGTCACCGTAGCCTTTGGGATAGCCTCTTTTCAACTGAGGATCAGTATTGGCCAGTTCAATATTTTCCTGACATTCTACTGATCGAAAATGATCTTTGTCATCTTCTGGAAGTTGGGTATAAAACCCTGTTGTAAAATCAGTGCCGCCTCCATCCACGCAGCCTTCGACTGCAATGGTAGGGCGACTATTTCCGGGATGGCCTTCTGCCTGATATGGAGATGGTATAACCAATCGGTAAGTGGTACCATCCGCAGAATATGCTATTAATTTGGGCTGTTGTGGTAATAGTGGACCAATAGGCTGCTCCTGAATGCCCATGATTACATCTTCAATTACTATATAATTTAGGTCCGAGTTAAAAATTTCTGTACCTATATTTTTAATTTCAAATCGGACAGAGTCACCATCACAATAACCATTCACTGCAATACTTGATTCATCCCATCCAGGAGTAGGTAGACAATTTTGGTCAGGAGTAATACTGGCTTTTATAGCATGTGTCTGGCTTAATTTTGCGTTACAATCAACATCAAAGCTTACCCATGAAGTTTTACATTCACCAATGGCAATATTTCCAATATCAAAAGTGTACAAACTATCATCTGATGTAAAGATGCCCAACTCACTATCATCATAAGTCAGATAATCATCAATGATTAAGTTGAGTTTGACATTTGTGGCATTTAAAGTGCCGTGATTACAGTACGTGATTTGGTACAGGGAAGTATTACAAACTTCCAAAAACGGTGTTGAGATATCTACTTCGAGATCAGTACAAATTATTTCTTTTTTTACAGGAAAATTCCTGAATATTGTATCATACGGTTCTGTAAAATTTACCGAATAAGTTGCTACACAGGGCTGCCAATATTTGTTAGGTAATACCAGAGATACATTATATTGAAAAGTATCCGCGGGGATATCATAATTCCCGTTAGCATCAATGGTTCCATAATAAGTTTCCGGCCCCACAGCTTTTACTACCCAATTCCGGATACCTTCTTCATTTCCATTGTACTGGCAATCATCCTGAAGGTCATAAAAAACATTCCCTCGAATATGGTTGGTAAAAGCATTTCCTCCACTATCCGTTTTTAATAATATTACATCTGATTCAAAAAAAGAAGTGAAATCCTGATAAGTGAATCCAGCAATGACAAATCCTCTGTGAACTGTTTCTACTACACTTAATCCAAAATCCAAAGCACTGCTTTTTCCATGCAATTTGGTCCATTGTTCGATTCCATTAGCATTTGTTTTAACCAAGGCTATTTGCGGATCAATAAGATTTTTTTCGGCTGTACCTGCTAAAATATAACCTCCATCCCGTGTTTGTTTAACAGACCTTGCTTCTTCAAAATCAGTATCATCTCCAAACTCTCTTACCCAAAATTGACTAACGGTATTTCCTAAATCCTGGATTTTACCTATATAAAAATTCCCTGCGTTGCTGTAGCGTCCCGCCCAAATATAATTATTGTCGTTTGTTTTGATAATCGAATAAGCTAAATCAGCTGTTGAGCCACCATACATTTGGTCCCACTTAATGATCTGATCCGCTCCTACTTTTAGCACCCAAACATCTCTTTCATCCAATTCGCCTGTTGACCCCGCAATAATGAAGCCTCCATCAGGAGTCTGAACTATACTTCTTCCTTCATCGTCTTTTTGCTGACTGCCATAATGATTTTCCCACAGAAAATCACCGTCTCCGTTGGTTTTGATTAAATATACATCATCATTTCCCAAGCCGGGCACCTCGGTTGTTCCTGTAATTATATAGCCTCCATCTGCTGTAGCTGCAACTGCATAACCTTCATCATCCAGAACATCTCCAAAAGAGTTCTCCCATTGTTTGTTGCCAAGAGAATCTATTTTCATCAAAAGGACATCTCGTTGACCAAACAAACCTCCTCCATTAGTTGTACCTAAAATAATAAACCCACCGTCGTGAGCCGCTATAATATCCTGCCCGAATTCATCCGTTAAATCAGGATTATCAACCGGAAAATCTTTAGCCCAAAGTAATGTCCCGTCAACATCGGTTCGAACCACATAAATATTGGACCCCTCATTATCGGTTCCAGAATTTGTATTTCCCACAATTATATAACCCTGGTCTATTAATTCTAGCACTGCTGAAGCTTCTTCATCTCCTCCTCCTCCATGATAGTGCTCCCAACCTTGCCAACCCTGGGCATTAAAAGAATACGAACAAAAAAGCCCGAACGCTACCAAACACAACCGGTACACGGCTGGCAGGTAGCTGTTTTTGGGCTTTATTATATTCGTTAATCTCATGAAAATTTGTTTTGTGTAATTCATAATCTATTACGTTACAAAAATGATGTAGTTTTCTGCTAAAAACAAAGACAAAAAAAACGATTTGTTGAGAAACATTTCAATAATTTATTACTAAATACTGTATATAATATTGCTAAAACCCTTTATTTATAATACTTTTAGATGGTTAAAAAATATCAATATTGGGATCGCTTTGTTGATTATATTAAATTTTTATAAATGGAAAAAAGTTTATTAATCCTGATTTTACGCTCTTGCACAAAAAAAGAATACCGGGAATTACGCAAATGGCTTGACTCTCCTATGCATAATCAACGGCCGGATGTAGTTCTTCTTTTCAATTATTTGCTTGAAAGTAATCATTTGTATAACGATGATTCTCTTAAAAAAAAGGTAGCCTACCGATGGGTTTTTGGAAAAGAAAAATTTGATGATGCAAAATTGAGGCAAACGATGTTTTTTACGACCAAATGTGTTGAAAATTACCTGATCTATCAGGAGCTGCATTTAGACGAGGTAAGGGCTCATACGGCATTGGCAAATGTGTATCGTAAAAGAAAGCTATCTAAATTATTTCAAAAAAATATGCGTTTGACACAAAAACTCCAACAAAACCAACATTATAGAAATGGTGATTTTTTACATAATGAATACCAGATTCGACAGGCAGATTATAGATATTTGAGTGGTCAAAAGAGAACAGTCCCTCTCAACCTGCAGGAAATGTCAAATGCTTTGGACTCCACCTATCTTGCTGACAAACTGCGCCAAAGTTGTCTAATGCTTGCTCATCAATCCGTTTTTACAACAGAATACGAGATCGGCATGCTAGATGAAGTATTGCAATATGTTGAAACCAAAAACTTTTTAAAAATTCCTGCAATTGCTATTTATTATTACAGCTACAAAGCTATAACCGAGCAGGAAGATGAAACTTATTTTAGACATTTAAGGCATGAAATTATAGAAAACGGACACTTTTTCCCGAAATCTGAAATTCGAGACATATACCTTTTAGCTATCAATTATTGTATCCGACGTATCAATGAAGGAAAAGATGAATACATTCGGGAGTCTTTTGAGCTTTATCGCACAGGGTTAGAACAAAAAATACTACTGGATGAAGGCATACTCTCACGTCATACTTTTACAAATGTTGTGACGAATGGTACAATGCTCAAGGAATTCGAATGGACAGAGAATTTTATTACCGAATATAAATCTTATCTTGAAAATCAATACAGAGACAATAATGTTCATTATAGTTTGGCTCGATTGCATTTTGAAAAAGGCGATTACGAGACATCGATGAAACTATTCAGTCAAATGGAATACGATGACATTTTTATGAATCTGAATGCGAAAGTTATGCAATTCAAAATGTTTTATGAGCAAGAGGAATTGGATGTGTTGGAATCTTTGCTGGAAAGTATGCGCAATTACTTGGTTCGAAAAAAAGTGATTGGCTACCACAAATCGAACTATAAAAATATCATTCGTTTTACTAAAAAGTTATTAAAGATCAATCCCTATAGTCAAGTTCAAAGGGGAAAACTGCTGAATGAAATCGAAGAAGCTAATCCTCTGACAGAAAGAAAATGGCTGTTAAAACAATTGAAGAATTTGTAACTGTGCAACGAAGATTGCCATAAGGTAAGGGTGCGAAAAAAAATGCAGTAGGTTTGGCTCTTTTGCCACCTACTGCATTGTCTAATGTGCGATTAGCTTCCCGCCAAAAATTAATTCTTTATTACTTTTTATATTATAGAAGTAAATACCTGATTGTAAGCCATTTCGATAGAATTGGAACTCGTTCCCGTCAAATGTTTCTTCTCTGACTAATCTTCCATTGATATCAAATAGGCTGAAAGTAGTTTGCGTTAAAATTTGATTTTCATTATGTGAAATTTCAAAAGTAGTTGCGTTTACAAAAGGATTGGGAAAAACATTGACTTTAACTTCCGGCATATAAATCTCTATTGATCCGGTAACTACTTCAATAAAATCTTCTCCAATTTTGTGCATCGTTTCGTTCGTGATCACCGGCGCATTAAAATCAAAGTAGATTGCTGCACTGTTGTAAATTTCGGTGCCGATTACATTGTTTGGTTTTTGGGATATTCTAAATTTCACAAATCCATGGGATAATAATTCGTTAGTAGTGCTATCTGGTAGATTGATGTTTTCGAAAATAAACTTCACAACACCATTTCCATAAATTTCCATATCGTACTGATGGCTACTTGAACCTGCCTTCAATGTTTTAAGGTCTAAAAATTCGGAAATTGTATCTCTGATGACGACTCTAAATGCAGTATCGGAACCTGTATTTTGAAAACGGATATGGTATTCCAAATCTGTACTGTCAGTGATCAAATGATCTTCACGGTAGCCTTTTGGAAAGCCTCGCTTATCGTTTGGATCCCAGCTTCCAACATTTTCCTGGCAATCAAAAGAAACAGAGGGATTTCCATCATTTTCGCTGAATTGCGTGAAATAACCCAAACTCCACTCGCTGTTATCAACTAACCCGCATCCTTCCACGGTCACACTTGGGTAGTTATATCCCGGATGTCCGGGTTCCTGGTCTGCTTCCAAACGAAGTGTTATTCCTCCTGCTGCAAACTTTATCACTTTTGAACCATCAACTTGAAGTATTCCGATATCTCCATCTCCCGGATCGCTAATCAATACAACATCGTCTTCAATGACAATATATTCCAGTGAAGGATCTGATTCGCTTGTGCCAACATTTTTTATAGTAAATGCTACACTGTCTCCTTCACAAACAGCATCCAGTTCAATACTTGCTCCTGACCATTGAGGATCTGGCGTCAGACATATAGAATCCGGATAGATGCGCGCCTCGGCACAATGCGTTTGTCCCAAAACTGTTGAATCACATTCTACCGTTGTATAAATAAACAACTGTCCACATTCTCCCACATCAACATCTCCAACTTCAAAAAAATAGGTGTTACCAATATTGGAATCGTATTGAGGGGTAGTACTGTTTACAATCAAATATTCATCTAAAGTAACTTCAACATCCGCATCTTCAGCAAGCAAGGTCCCATCGTTGCAATAGTTTACGACATAAATATTGTCAAAACATCTCCGCAAAAAAGGAGTTGAAATATCAACTTCCAGCAATGGGCAATCAATAATCGCCTCTAAAAAGAAATCTACAGTTGTCGTATCGTGCGAACCATTATAAGAAAGCGGAAAATCATTAATACAACTCTCCCAATATTGATTGATTGGGATCACATTGAGCGTATAATCTCCAGTATCAACCGGAATCAAATAGTTCCCTCCTTCATCTGAAAGTCCATAAAAAGTTTGTTCTCCCGCAACTTCTATCAGCCAATCATTCAATCCGTAATCACCGGAAGAAAACGCACAGTTTCCGTCCAAATCATAATAAATATTTCCTGTAACAAAATTGGTGTAAACATTCCCCTGGTCATCCGTGCGAATGATGTAAACATCCTGTAAATGATTACCAAAGCTTCCAAAGCTTCGATTGTATCCAGTAAGCGCCAGCCCCCCATCATCTAAAGCACAAATAGAATATGCTCGATCATCATAAAAGACTCCGCCATAAGTTTTGGTCCAAAGTATATTTCCATCCTCATCCGTTTTGATCAGCTTTGCATCTCCTTCAAAAGAACCGGCAATTGCAATTCCTCCATCTGCTGTATAGGTCAAAGAATTCCCAAAGTTAATACTCATGTTGGTCATTTCTTTTGCCCAATCCTGAGTACCGTTTTCATCTACTTTTATGAGGTAAACTGAAAAGTCAAGGTAAGCAGTGACCATAAAACCGCTTTCATTTGCAAGGATTACCGAAGCACCGGCAACATATTCTGATTGTCCGAAAGAAGTAGCCCATTCTTCCACACCATTTACATCCGTTTTTATCAAATAGGCTTCTTTAATATCACCTCCATCAGACCTTATGTAACCTGCTATTGCAAATCCATTATCTGAGGTTTCAACTATTGAATAGGCATTGTCACGGTATAGATCTCCATAAGTTTTGGTCCATAAGGTATCTCCGTTTTCATTCGTTTTAATCAAATAAATATCGCGACCACCATTTCCAAAGCTCTCTGTTTCCCCAACAATAGCATATCCTCCTTCAGCAGTTTCAATCACACAATGACCTAGATCATTTCCAAGTCCGCCATATGTTTTGTCCCATAATGGATTTCCCTGATTATCGATTTTCAACAAAATAACATCTTGTTCTTCAAGATTTGTTGTGTCTTCAGTATAACCCGTGATTACATAATCGCCTCCATCAGTTTCAATGATTGAATAGCCGTATAATCGGAATTCATCACTTCCATAAGAGTTTGTCCAAAGTGTATCGCCATCAACATCTGTTTTGACAACATACACTTCATCAAGTAGATCTGGTGAGTTAGAAAAGCTCGTTGAGTAACCACAGGTGATCAGCCCTCCGTCCAACGTGGTTAAAACTGATGTCCCAAAGTCATAACTAGATCCTCCATAGGCATTCTCCCAACCTTGTGCTCGCAAGCAACAAAGTGATAAGAAAAAACAAATGCCAACTAAAAATCTTTTTAACATAATTCTAGGAGGTTTTACAATATCAAATATCCACACTCTTTTTCGGAAAACCAATTACAAAAAAATGCTTTTGTCAAAAAAAAATAATGAAAAAGTATTAAAAATCCTTATTTTTAAGGATGCTTAAATAAAATTTGTCAAACAAATATAATTTATTATAATGGTAAATGGGGTGCTTTTACAGGTTTTTGAAAGCCTTTCTCCTAAAGAAATACGAGAATTAGGTCGTTTTATCCGATCTCCTTACATAAATAGGCGAATCGAAGTTAGTCGTTTATATGATTATATTGCTAAAAATATTAGCATATCTGAAGACACTTTAAGAAAAGAGAAAGCTTGGAAATATGTATTTCCAAACAAAGAATATGATGGCAAGGAGATGAGATATACAATGTCATTTCTACTAAAAGCGACTCGACAGTTTCTCATTTACCAAGAATTAGATGAAGATAAAGTCCAATCTCAGATTTTGTTATGCCGTTCATTGCGACATCGAAGATTGGATAAACTCTTTGAAAAAGAGGTCAAAAAAACAATGGAATGGCAGAAGGAACAACCTTACAGAAATACTTTGTACCATTACAATAATTATCAAATACAATTTGAACGCTATGAGTATATTTCTCAACATCGCCGTAGTGGTGACATGCCCCTACAATCGCTTTCTGATGAGTTGACCTACTTTTATATTGCGGACATTTTAAGGCAAAGCTGTACTATCCTTACTCATCAAACTGTTTCAAGCCGAAATTATGATTTAAAATTGCTCAATGAAGTATTAAAACATGTTGAAGAAAAAGATTATTCCTTCGTTCCTGCTATCCTACTTTATTATCATAGTTATAAAGCGTTAAGTAATCTTGACAATGAAAACCATTTTCAGAAATTTAAACAATTGCTTTACGAGCACTGGAATCTATTTCCTGTACTAGAATGTCGTGACTTGTATATATTAGCCATCAATTATTGTATCAAAAGGCTTAATAAAGGTGATCGTGAGTATATCCGGGAGGGTTTTGATTTGTACAAATCGGGTTTAGAAAATGAAGTTTTTTTAGAAGACGGATATTTGTCAAGTTTTACTTATAAAAACATTTCTCGTTTGGGGCTTGCTCTTGGAGAATATGACTGGGTCGAGAAGTTCCTAAGCCATTACAAAAAGTTACTGTTTCCCAAGACAAGAGAAAACACCTACATTTATAATTTAGCAAACTTCCATTTTCAGAAATTAGATTATGACAATGCAATGCGATTATTGCAAAAAGTTGACTTCGATGATGTTTTAAACAATCTTGACTCGCGACGAATGCTGCTCCGCACTTATTACGAACTTGGCGAATACGATCCGCTGGATTCTTTATTGGTCAGTTTTAAAACTTATATCTCCCGCCAAAAAGATATTGGTTATCTTAAAAACAATTACCTTAATTTGATCCGTTTTGTAACCAAGATGCTGAAAAGTAATCTTTCAAGCACTAAAACCAGAGAAGCTTTAAAAAATGAAATCAATCAAACAGAAGCATTAGCTGAACGATCCTGGTTGCTTAAACAACTTGAGTAAAAAGGGTATTTCAATTTGTCGCTTTTCCTTCGCAGAACTCTAGCATCCCTTAAAAGGGAAATCCGCACATTACAACAAAATGAAGTACACCCGTCTAAAAATAAAAAACCTTCTCACTTGTGTGGAAGGTTTTCAAAATATCTATCCAATATTTCATTTTCCGGTTAACTTCCGAAATATCCACTGAACCGGGTCATAGAATTGATCTACTACTCTTTCCTTCAAAGGAATAATAGCGTTGTCCGTGATTTCGATATGCTCGGGACAAACATTGGTGCAGCATTTTGTGATATTACACATTCCCGAACCATAATCGTCGCGGATCGCTTTTACGCGATCTTCGGTATCCAAAGGATGCATCTCCAAGCTTGCCAAACGGATCATAAAACGAGGTCCGACAAACTCGTCCTTTTTTTCGTGATCTCTAATCACATGACAAGTATTTTGACAAAGGTAACATTCGATGCATTTTCGAAACTCCTGGACGCGCTCCGCGCTTGCAGTATTCATTCGGTATTTACCATCCTTTCCTTTTTCGCCGGGCTTGAACGGAGCGATTCGTTTGTTTTGTTTATAATTCCAGCTTACATCGGTCACCAGGTCTTTGATTACAGGAAAGCTGCGCATTGGAGTAACCGTAATTCTTTCATTGGGTTCGTAATCATTCAACCGGGTCATACAAGCAAGTTTGGGTTTTCCATTGATTTCCATGCTACAAGAGCCACATTTTCCGGCCTTACAATTCCAGCGTATTGCAAGGTCATTGGCATGTTGTGCCTGTACATTAAAAAGCCCATCCAGCACCACCATCCCTTCGTCTACTTCAACAGTATAATCAACAAATTCACCTCTCTCTTTATCTCCTCTCAGCACTCTAAAACTTCGTTCTGCCATGGTAATTAGTTTCTAGTTTAAGTTATAAGTTGCAAGTCATCAGGCGTTTTTAAGCTTTGACTCGTTCTGATTCTACTTCTTTTTCTAAATTTTCGATGGGAGAGCGAGCAATTCTTTCCAATTCAGTATCGAAGACTGTTCTTTCAATTTTTTCTAACTCAGGCTTGCCATCACTTCCTTTTCTTACTACAATATTATACTTGGACCACTCCTCGTGTTCTCCTTCATAGTCAAGACGTGTATGGCCGCCCCGACTTTCTTTTCGCATTTTTGCAGCGTTGGCAACTACCTCAGAAGTAATCAATAATGATTTTAAGGAAAGTGCTTCGTGCCATCCGGGATTGTATTGGCTGGAACCGTCAACTTTAACATTTTCAGCTTTTTCTTTTAGTGCTTGAAGTTCTTCAATTGCTTCGGAAAGTAATTCCTCGCTTCTAACGATCCCTGCCTTTTCCTGCATCAAATCTTTCAATTCATCATGCACCAAATAAGGATTGTTTCCTGATTCTCTGTTTAAAAAATCAGTAGCATAACGAATGGCTTTTTTAACATCATCATCTTTAACTACTGGTTGTGAAGGCAGCTTTTTTATATAATCTGAAGCCCCACGACCGGCAAGCGTTCCAAAAACAATTAAATCAGAGAGCGAATTTCCACCCAAGCGATTAGCTCCATGCAGGCCGGCAGCACATTCTCCACATGCAAACAATCCCGGAACTGTAGACTCCTGCGTATTTGAATCTACCCGTATTCCTCCCATAAAATAATGAAGCGTTGGCCCAACTTCCATCGGTTGTTTGGTAATATCAACCTCTGCGAGTTCTTTAAACTGATGATACATAGAAGGCAACTTCTTTTTAATCAAATCTGCAGGTTGACGTGATGCGATATCGAGATATGCTCCGCCATGCTCCGAACCACGTCCGGCTTTTACTTCAGCAGTGATTGCCTTTGCAACAACATCCCGTGTCAACAATTCTGGTGGGCGCCTTGCGGTATCATCCCCTTTCAGCCAGCGATTCGCTTCTTCTTCGGAATCCGCTGTCTCGGAAGCAAACCGTTCCGGAATATAATTAAACATAAATCTTTTTCCTTCGCTATTTAGTAAAATACCTCCATCGCCACGAACCCCTTCGGTCACTAAAATTCCTCGGACAGATGGTGGCCAAACCATCCCTGTAGGATGAAATTGAGTAAACTCCATGTCCATCAAATCAGCACCGGCATCATAAGCCATCGCATGACCATCGCCGGTATATTCCCAGGAATTTGAAGTAATTTTCCAGGCTTTACCACCTCCACCTGTTGCCATAATGATTGCCTTGGCTTTAAAAAGAATAAAACGCCCGGTCTCTCGCCAATAAGCGACAAGTCCCGAAACACGGTCACCATCTTTTAAAATTTCCAAAACAGTACATTCCATGTGTACATCAAAACCTTGATGAATCCCATGATCTTGCAATGTTCGTATCAACTCCAATCCGGTACGATCACCAACATGAGCAAGGCGTGGGTAGCGATGACCTCCGAAATTACGTTGATTGATCAATCCATCTTTTGTTCGATCAAAGACAGCGCCCCATTCTTCCAATTGATTGACTAGCTCAGGAGCCATCTTAGCGTGTAGTTCCGCCATCCTCCATTGGTTGAGAAATTTACCTCCACGCATAGTATCCCGAAAATGAATTTTCCAGTGATCGCGTGGGTCTGCGTTACCCAAGGCAGCTGCCATCCCTCCTTCTGCCATGACCGTATGTGCTTTTCCGAGAAGCGATTTGCAGATAACACCGGTATTTAAGCCAAGTGCCGAACACTCAATCGCCGCTCTAAGGCCAGCTCCTCCTGCCCCAACAACTAATACATCGTGTTCTATCGTTTGAAGTTCTGAAACTTGCATAAAGTTCTTTCTAGTTTTGTTTTAAATTTAAATTCAATTTCCCCAGGTGCTGAGATCTGTGATCACTCCTGAACTGACCATTCGAATATAAAAATCAGTAAATCCAACCCACACTAAGCTTAACCACGCAAAAAGTTTATGATGCCGATTCAACCATGAAGTTTTCTGATAAACACCAGTTTGAATTGGTCCCATCCCGGCGCAGGAAAAACAATCTTTTCTGCCCCCAATCAAGTGCCGCCAACTATGGCAGCCGAAAGTATACATTCCCAATAAAGTAGGATTGATTAGTAAAACTATTGAGCCTACTCCAATTCCAAATTCACCACCTCTGAAAAAAGACATAAACGCATCATAATAAAGAATTGGAATCAAAAGGATAGCAAAATAAAGCGCGTAACGATGCAGATTTTGGAAAATGAGCAAAAAGGTTTCTCCTTTATAATTTTTCTGTGGAACTGCATCAACTGCACAAGCCGGAGGGCTGCCAGCAAAAGCTTTGTAATAAGCGCCGCGATAATAATAACAGGTAAACCGAAATGAAAGAGGAAATATTAAAATCAACAATGACGGCGTAGCTGGCAGGAAAGAAGGCCACCATTCCGGCCATGAACCCAATAAAGCATGAGATAAAGGCGCGCCGCCAGCAACGCCTTCTTTTATATAAATCAATGGAGAATAAAATGGCGATAAGTACCCTCCAAAACCTTCAACCCCTACGCTATACCAATAGTTAGTTCCTTGAAAAGCGGCATAAGTTGAATAAACGATAAAAGCACTTAATCCAAATAAAACCAACGCCGGCTCTACCCACCATTTATCAGTTCGTAAAGTTCGGGCAAATGACTTCTTTTTTAAATCGAACGCGGTATCAGACATGTTTAAAACAGGTATTAAAGTTTTTCGTAATCCATGTGAACTTAAATGTAGGAATTAACCAGAGAAGCGCAAAATGATAATTTATCTATTTTTGATAAATATGATAAAAGTTTGTGAATTTGAATTATTAGCAATTGAATATTTCAAATATTTACTTTTTTAAAAATAGAAAATGGAATGGGAAGAATAAGCGAAAGGCATGATCCAGACAAAATATGAATGGAACGCGGATAATGCAGATTGAACGGATAATTGCGGATATTTTTGAATAAAAAAAGAGACATGATTAGGAGAAGTCAGACACAAAGATGAGAAACTACAAAGGAGTAGTTGCGAGATAAAAATCAGTAATTTCTAATTCGAAAGCACTGAATTACTTAATCCAAAAATTTAATACCCTAAAAAAACTAGCTCGAACTTTTTAAATTAGAATTGAGAAATTCCCTGTTCATTTTCGAAATATTCTTAACTGAAATTTCTTTCGGGCATTCCGCTTCGCAGGCGTAGGTATTCGAACACATTCCAAAACCTTCTTCATCCATTTGTTGAACCATTGCTCGAACTCTTCTACGCTGTTCAATTTTTCCTTGTGGAAGCGTAGCCAAATGGGTAACTTTTGCAGCGGTAAACAACATGGCCGAAGCATTGGGACATGCAGCAACACAAGCTCCACAACCTATACAAGCCGCAGCATCAAAAGCTTTAGCTGCAACATTTTTTTCAATAGAAATATCATTTGCGTCAGGTGCCTGTCCGGTATTGACAGAAATATACCCACCGGATTCGATAATATGATCAAAAGAAGAACGATCGACAACCAGATCTTTGATGACCGGAAATGCCTTGGCACGGAAAGGTTCGACGACGATTGTTTGGCCATCTTTAAAATGTCGCATATGCAATTGACAAACCGTTGTCCCTTTCAAAGGACCATGAGGGCGGCCATTGATTACCATGCTGCATGCTCCGCAAATCCCTTCCCTGCAATCATGTTCAAAAGCTACAGGCATTTCTTTTTTTGCAATTAACTGTTCATTGAGGACATCCATCATTTCCAGAAAAGACATGTGTTCGCTGGCCTCCAACTGGTACTTTTCAAACTTCCCTTTTTCCGTTTTTCCCTTTTGGCGCCACACTTTTAATGTTAATTTCATCGCGATCTATTTGATTTATTTTTAGCAAAAAGTTTGATCAATTATTTATAACTTCTGGTTTTCAATTCTACTTCTTCAAAAATCAATTCTTCTTTGTGTAAAATGGGGTCTTTTGCGATATCGGCCCATTCCCATGCAGAAACATAAGCGAAACCTTCGTCATTTCGAACAGCCTCACCTTCCGGAGTTTGAAACTCTTCTCTAAAATGTCCGCCACAGGATTCGTCTCTGTCCATCGCATCAACGATCATTAATTCCCCCAATTCCATAAAATCAGCAACTCTCAACGCTTTCTCCAATTCAGGATTGAACTCATCTTGTGTCCCTGGAATGAAAACATCGCGGTAAAATTCTTCTCTGAGTTCCGCCACCATTTTTTGAGCTTTTTGAAGCCCCTCTTCGGTTCGCGACATTCCGCAATAATCCCACATAATTTTTCCGAGCCTTTTGTGAAATTGTTCAACCGATTGATTGCCTTTAACATTTAACAAACTTTGAATTCGTTCGCGAGTTGCTTTTTCTGTTGCTTCAAATTCAGGCAAAGTCGAGTCTATCTTTGGTGTACGAATTTCTTTAGAAAGAAAATCGCCGATTGTGGCCGATATTACAAAATAACCATCTGCCAGCCCTTGCATCAAAGCGGAAGCTCCAAGACGATTGGCTCCATGATCTGAAAAATTACATTCGCCTAATGCAAACAGGCCGGGAATATTGGTTTCTAAATTGTAATCTACCCAAAGTCCTCCCATCGTATAATGAACCGCTGGATAAATTTTCATAGGCATGACGTATGGGTTCTCACCGGTGATTTTTTCATACATCTCAAATAGGTTTCCATACTTTTCCTCAATGACGCCTTCCCCTAATTTGACAATCACCTCATCACTAGGATTCATGATTCCTTTTGAGTGAGCTGCTGAAGCTCCGTAATTTTTTATAGCTGCCGTAAAATCTAAATATACCGCAAGCCCGCTTGCATTTACCCCAAATCCTTCATCGCAAGCTTTTTTGGCAGCTCTTGAAGCAACATCTCTAGGCACGAGGTTTCCGAAAGCAGGATAACGTCTTTCCAAAAAATAATCGCGATCTTTTTCAGCAATATCCAGTGCTGTTTTGGTCCCTTTTCGAATTGCTTCAACATCTTCCTTTTGAGCAGGAACCCAAACTCTTCCATCATTTCGAAGCGACTCCGACATCAACGTCAATTTAGATTGGTAATCTCCTGAAACGGGAATACAAGTTGGGTGAATCTGTGTAAAACATGGGTTTGCCATCAAAGCGCCTTTCCGAACTGCTCGCCAGGCAGCCGTTACATTACATCCCATTGCGTTGGTAGAAAGGTAAAAGGCATTTCCATAACCACCAGTAGCCAAAACTACACAGTGTGCAGCATAGCGTTCCAATTTTCCGGTGAGCAAGTTACGAGCGATTATTCCACGAGCTTTGCCATCAACCATCACCAATTCGAGCATTTCGTGTCGATTGTACATGGTTACACTACCTAAAGAAATCTGTCTCGACAAAGCCTGATAAGCTCCAAGCAATAATTGTTGACCGGTTTGTCCGCGAGCATAAAATGTCCGCGAAACCTGTACTCCTCCAAAAGAACGATTGGCCAAAGCTCCTCCATATTCACGTGCAAAAGGAACTCCTTGTGCCACACATTGGTCAATAATATTGGCGCTTGTCTCGGCCAAACGATAAACGTTCGCTTCTCGAGAACGGTAATCTCCGCCTTTTATCGTATCATAAAATAATCGATAAACACTATCGCCATCATTCATATAATTTTTAGCGGCGTTGATTCCTCCCTGCGCCGCGATGCTGTGCGCCCGCCTCGGGCTATCATGGAATGTAAAACATTTAACATTATAACCTAATTCGCCCAAATTGGCAGCAGCAGCTGCTCCGGCCAGGCCAGTTCCAACCACTATTATTTCCATTCGCTTTTTGTTATTTGGAGCGACCAACGGCATGGTTCCGCTATATTTCGACCATTTTTCGGTAAGAGGGCCGGGAGGTATTTTGCTATCGAGTTTCATATATTGGAATTGAAAATTATTTAAAGAAATAGAAATAAACCGGAATTATTGCAAAGCCAGCAGGCACAACAACAGAATACAAAACTCCGAATGCTTTTATCAAACCTGAAAACCTTTTGTGGCCTAATCCCAGCGTTTGAAAAGAAGATTGAAAACCGTGAAACAGGTGTAATCCTATCACAAACATTGAAAAAACATAGAATAGCACATATCCCCATTGGCTGAAAGCATAAGCAACAGGTGCATAAAGGTTTTGGACATCTTTCAAATGACCTCCGATTTCCACAGAAACCGGATCCAGAGCTCCCATTTTCATTTTATACCAAAACTGCCACATGTGGAGTACAAGAAATACGAAAATGATAATTCCCAGCGGAGCCATATTCCGTGAAGCAAAACTTGAAGTTGATCTACTTTTGACAGCATAACGATCAAGTCGCGAAGTCACATTTTTTCTTTTGATAAATATTCCCTGAATAGTGTGTAATAAAATGAAGAAATATAACCCAATAGAGGTTGTTTTGATCAAAGGATTGGTCGTCATAAAATTTGCATAAACATTAAATGCTTCCCCTCCATCATCATACAATAATTGTAAGTTACCAACTAAGTGTACTAATAAAAAGAGGATCAGAAACAAACCCGTGAGGCTCATTACCAGTTTTTGACCTATTGAAGAAGCAAGAAAATTACTTAACCAACTCATAATTTTTCGTTTAATTTTATGCTTGCAAAGCTATCTATTTTAACGCAACTTACCCAATGCAAGTTAAGACTCTAAAGTACAAAATTCCTATTTAGAATTATTCTAAAAATAAAGACAATTTAACTAGTCCTTGATTTTTAAAATACGATATTTAATCATATTTAATAATTGAAAATTATTTCTTTACTTTCCTGTACCTTTGCAACAATTCTCAATATCCGTCTGTAAAAGTGGATGGATTTGCAAATCTGTAAAAATGCAAAAAGAGCTAAAAATAAGCTTCGAGCACTTTCTCGAAAAATTTCCGGAAATCGATTTACCAATTACCTTGTCTGATGACTCTGTCATCGAATTCAGCAAAAATAATGATCCTCTCTCTTCGTTGATGATTGAGCAATTTATAAATGGTGAACAAGATGAGTTTACTGAATATATCGCCTGCCTTCGTATTTCAAAAACTTATGACTTTCATGCGATAATTTACTGGAAAGCCGCTTTGATGAACTATCAATATGTGTTGGCAACTTATACCAAAAACGGAAAGCTGATTGACAAATCTGTAATAGCCGGAACTTATTCTGATGGCAAGTCGTTAACTAAATCTGTGGCAACTATTGACGAAGATTGGATTATTTATATTGTTTCTGGACAGACTGCCGCGGATGCTCCAACCTACGACCCTTCCACCAGCAATACTTTTAATTTAGAATTACTCGCCACCGGTGAAATTATCACCAATACTTAATATTATTACAGGCGTTCTCACGCCTTTCACAAAAATTATTATCAACCAAATTTTATGGTAAAAAAGAAGAAATCGAGGAGGAATGGTAAAAAATTAACTGCCGGACAACTCAAACACGAAATACTAAAACTATTCAAAAGGTCTCCTAGAAAAAGACTCAATGCAAAACTAATTCTCAAAAAGCTAAAAATTGTAAACAGTCGTGATTCCGTTCAGGATGCGCTCAATAAACTAACCGAAGATAACAAACTCAGATCCGTTGGCGATCACAAATATCGCATAAATCCGAAAGGTGCTTATAGTGACAATACCGCCACCGTTCACGAAGGCATCGTAGATATGACTCGCACGGGAGCAGCTTATGTCGTTTGCGAAGGCCTCAAAGACGACGTTTATGTTCCTGCAAAAAATGTAAATAGCGCCTTAAATGGTGATAAAGTACAGCTTTCTGTTTTCACTCCTTATGGGCGGCGAAAGCCGGAAGGGGAAATCACCAAAGTGCTGGAAAGATCCTCAGAATATTTTATAGGAACCCTTCGCTTGTCTCGAAAATATGGAATTGTGATTCCTGATAAAATCAACATGCCTGTAGATATCTACGTTGAGCTTGATGATATAAAGGATGCTAAAGAGGGTGAAAAAGTGGTCGTTAAAATAACCAAGTGGCCAACCCGTAAAAACTTTAGCCCAATTGGAGTAGTATCCTCTGTTTTGGGAGAAGCTGGTAGCCACGATATCGAAATGAAAGCCATTTTGATTAATAATGGTTTTAATCTGGAATTTCCGGAGGCTGTTTTGGAAGAATCCGAGGTATTGTCTGCTGAATTATCAGAAGCTGAAGTTGCGCTCCGAAGAGACATGCGTGATATTACAACATTTACCATAGATCCGGAAACCGCAAAGGATTTTGATGATGCTTTGTCAATTCGTGATCTTGAAAATGGAAGTTGTGAAGTAGGCGTCCACATTGCTGACGTAACGCATTTTGTAAAAGCAGGGACTGCCCTTGACAAAGAGGCTTACAGCCGTTCAACTTCTGTTTATTTGGTAGATCGCGTCTTGCCCATGCTGCCTGAAAAGCTCTCCAACGAACTGTGCTCTTTGCGACCTCATGAAGATAAATGTACTTTTTCAGCGGTTTTTGTTTTTGATAAAAATGATAAAATTACAGATCGCTGGTTTGGAAAAACGTTAACGCATTCCAATCGCCGATTTGCTTATGAAGAAGCGCAGGAAATATTAGAAATCGGAGAAGGGGAATTTTCTGATGAATTGAAAAAACTGGATCGCCTTTCCAAAGTACTGCGAAAACAAAAATTTAAAAACGGAGCCATTGCCTTTGAATCTGATGAAATAAAATTCCAGCTTGATGAGCTTGGCGCGCCGGTCGGTATTTCCCTGAAGGAAAGAAAAGAAGCGCACATGCTGATTGAAGATTTTATGCTGTTAGCCAATCGCGAAGTAGCTACTTTTATTTCAAAAAAAGGAAAAGGGCACGAAATTCCTTTTGTTTACCGCGTTCACGATTTACCAAATACCGACAAAGTTGCTGATCTTGCCCGATTTGCAAAAGAACTTGGTTTTGAAATCAAAATGGACACTCCACGTCAAATTTCTGATTCATACAATTTACTTGCAAAAGCAGCACGTAATGACGAGGCACTCCGAATGCTCGAACCAATTGCCATTCGCACGATGGCAAAAGCAGCTTACACCTCAGACAACATTGGCCATTATGGGTTAGCTTTTGAATATTACACCCACTTCACTTCGCCAATTCGAAGATATTCAGATGTACTCTCCCATCGTATCCTTCAAGAGAACCTTAAGGAAACCTATCGCGTTAAAAAGGACATCTTGGAAGAGCAATGCAAACACATTTCAATTCAGGAACGCAACGCAATGTCTGCTGAACGTGAATCTCTAAAATACAAGCAGGTTGAATATATCGAAAAGCATATCGGAGAAGAATTCGACGGTTATATTTCCGGAATCATCGATCGCGGCTTTTTTGTAGAACTTCATGACAGCAAATGTGAAGGCATGGTTGGATTTGACACGCTTGACGATGCTTATGAAATTGACAACGGTCGATTGAAAGCCACAGGCATTCGAACAAAAAATGTCTATAAAATGGGAGATAAAGTCAGAGTGCGGATTTTGAATACCAATCTTTCAAAACGGCAAATTGAAATGGAAATCGTGGATGAGGATTGAAGCGTGGATGTGTGGATTGATTGATGAGCGGATGGTTTGATGTGTGGATTTGCGGATGCGAGGATGTGAAGATTGATTGATTTGTGGATGCGTGGATTTAATTATCAGCATTGAAGTAATACTAATTCTTCTCGCTACTGATTACTGACAACTTCTTTCTGACTCCTCCTTTCTGACCCCTGACCCCTGACCCCTCACTCCTGACCCCTCACTTCTGACCCCTCACTTCTGACTTCTAAAAGGATCTGCGGGCCTGCAGCTTTTCTAACTACATCACCTTCTTACTTTCTAACCCTCTATTTTGACAAAAAGTCCTTTCCGTTGCAGTTTAAAAGATAGTTTTCCTGATCGTTTTGAAAATTCAATTCAAAAGGAAAAGCTTTGGCGGGAAGGTTGGTGGGAAGCCAGTTTTTTGTTTTTTGATTCACGATGATAAACAAACCATGTTCGTCTCCGGCAGCACAAAACGTTTCAAGGTTTCCGCTA
The DNA here is from genome assembly GCA_965220465.1 of Saprospiraceae bacterium. Taxonomy (GTDB): domain Bacteria; phylum Bacteroidota; class Bacteroidia; order Chitinophagales; family Saprospiraceae; genus JAHDHW01. The sequence continues at coordinate 60,702 of CBDCPZ010000024.1, forward strand.
TATTTTTTAATTCCTGTCTGTAAATTCAATTTTTGAAAAGCTTCTTTGATATTATCTACCGGCAAACCAATTTCACTTATTTCAAGAATGTTTTTAGCAGAAAATGCATTGTTTGTTTTAATCTCTATGTTTCGGCGATCAATAAATTCGACAATATTATGATCCGCATCAAAAAAATAAAACGCTTTTGCGTTCCAGTTTGGAAAATCGAGGATCGTTTCTCCTTCATGTTTTAAGAGATCAACTCGTCGCTGAGCCCATTCCATTGCCTCCATGATTTGAAAAGGCGGAATATTAAACGCAAAATGGTAATAGCATTTGGTCGCTGATTTTTTAAAAGTGAGCATTGAATTTCCAATACGCAGCGAAAAAGAGTTTTCATTTTTTTCCACCAATTCCAAACCCAATGTTTCCACGTAAAACTGAAATTGCGCTGGAAAGTTATTGCTGTGCAGGGCTAGTTTTTCAATTTTCATAAAACTTCTTTTTTACCAAAAAAAAGACCTCAAAATAAAAAAGACCCAACTTTTAAAGCTGAGTCCTTTTTGTTTAGTTTTAATTTGGTGTTGCTTTTTCTTGAAAAGCCTATTTTTTCTTAAAGAAATTCCCCAGCATATTCATGCCCATTCCAGCGATATCATCCATTATGCTGCCATCACCGTCCTGATCGATAAATTTTGAGATCATACTCATTTCAGCACTTTGATTGGAAGTACTTTTTACAGAATTGCCCAAAAACGAGGTAAGATCCGAAACATCAAAGCCTTGCTCTTTTTTAGCTTTGCCCAATGAACCCATCACGATAGGCGCCAACATAGTCATCAGGCTTCCTGTTTTGCTGCTATCAAGGCCGCTCATTTTGCTAATCATATCAATTGCATTTGACTGTTTACCTCCTAACACATGATTCAAGATGCCGGCACCATTTGCTGCCCGCGCCTGCTGAGGTTGTGGATTTCCTCCAAACATGTCCATTACATTGTCAAGAAGACCACCGTCATGATCTTTGTCCAGTGCATTTGCCAGAGAAGCGGCACCATCAGGAGTAGAAGCATTTTTTGACATCGCTCCCATCAGTGTTGAAAATATTCCCGTCGCAGCTTTTGAAGTTTGTTCTTTGTCTGCACCGCCTAATTGACTACTCAATGTATCAAGAAGACCATCAGAGAGTTGCCCCTGAAGTAAGTCCATTAAATTTGCCATAATTAATTGTTTTTTTTGATTAAATTTTTATTTGGGTATAAATTCTTTCTATAAGAATTTGATGATTGGTTAATTTTTTTGGATGCGTAAAATAGTACAAATCTCTTCAAATACAAAATTTCAACTCTGGCTAAATAATTGGATTTAAAACATTAATTAGCAAAAATTCGTAATTTTCACCATAATTTACTTTAAAATAAAAAATAGGTCGATTGTCTCAAACTAAAAAAGATACTACTTCTCAGCTTTCCGGCTCTAACCAAAACAGCAATATTTTGCTGGAAGCAGGGATTTATGTTTTGGATTTTTTCAACCAGTTTAGCAAAGCTGGCTTGACTTATCACAACTATCAGCATACCGTTAACATCGTCAGCCTGGTTGAAAAGATAGGTAGTTCTGCTGAAGGAGGCAATCCATTTTCTAAAGAAGTAATTGAAATTGCTCAGTTGGCTGCATGGTTTTACAATATCGGTTTTTTAAAAAGCTACGATCACCCCAAAGAGCAAAGCATTGAATACCTCAAAATTTTTCTAGAAAGCAATCAATTTCCGACTGATAGGATTGAAAGAGTTGTTAATTGTATCAATGTGACAAAATCTGGCGGCAGTCCAACTACTGATGAGCAACATCTTTTTTCAGATGCTTTAAACGCTCATCAAACCTGTGATAGCTTTTTCGAACAAAGCCCGCTGCTGCGTTTGGAATGGGAACTGGTTCAAAATCGATACCTTTCAAATTTTGACTGGAACCAAATTCAATTGCAATATTTGCTGCAAGCTCGTTTTTATACTCCTTTTGCAAAGATCCATTTTGAGCCTTTGATTGCACAAAATATTTTGGTCCAAAAGACAAAAGTTGAAAAAAATAAACTGACAGGACCTGCCTCCGTTGAAGTGGATGGAACCCTTCGAAAATTCCAGGGGATTGAAAGAAAACTACCAGCTAGCGCAATACAAACTTTTTTCCGAACGAACTATCGAAATCACATCAACCTGAGTGCTATTGCTGACAATAAAGCGAATATCATGATCAGCGTAAATGCGATATTGATTTCAGTACTTATTTCATTGCTGACCTATAAAAACATCACCGAGACGACTCCAATGGTTCTGATGCCGGTTATTATTTTCCTGGTGATCAATATGATTTCTTTGGTTTTTGCGGTATTATCCATCCGACCAAAAGTTACTTCATTAAACAATGAGGATACCAGCAAGCACATCACAAAACGCAATATTGTCTTTTTTGGAAACTTCGTCAACCTGGATCTGGAAAAGTATGAAGAAGCAGTGGATGCGATGTTTCGGGATGGCGAGCTGCTTTATGGCAATATGGTTCGGGACCTTTATTATCTTGGCAAAGTGCTTGATAAAAAATATCGCTACCTCACCATTGCATACAATACTTTTATGGTTGGTTTTGTAACAACGGTTATTACTTTTCTTTTGGCGATTCTTTTATAAAAGAGGGTAAAGGTTAGAAAGTTAATGGGTAAAGTGGTTGGAAAGGCTGCATGCCCATAGATCTCTTAGGAGTTAGGAGTGAGGGGTCAGGAGTCAGAAAGAAGTTGTCAGTAATCAGTAGCGAGAAGAATTAGTATTACTTCAATGCTGAAAAATCTGATGCTGACAATTAAATCCACGCATCCACAAATCAATTAATCTTCACATTCACGCATCCACAAATCCGCACATCGACAAATCAATCAATCTTCACATCCGCAAATCAATTCATCCAATAATCCGCACATCCATCTATCCGCACATCGTCAAATCCTATTTCTCATTCCATTCCCCTTTTTCATTCATTTGAAGCGTAAGGGTTTTTGGTTTTTTATCTTTTACAAAAGCAGCTGGAACTAATTGAATTTGGACCGTTTTTTCATCCATCCAATTTGGAAGGTAGGGTTCATAAAACTCGTATTCCTTTTCAAACAATATTTCCATACCAAGGTCTGTAAAACCATATATTTGAATCCCGTTAAACTCAAAACCGGCTGTTGCATCAGCGTTTGTGGTTACAAAATGTTTATAATCCGGTGATGGTTTTGGAAATCCACTGATTGGCCTCGAATAACCAAATTTGTCATCCACTAAAAGGTATTGACCTGCTTCATAAAAGTTGATCCGAAAAACAAAATAGCCCAATTTTTCAATATAATAAAGGTATTCGTATTGCCTGAAGTCTTCATTTTCTTCCATCGAATTTTGCAAAACACGTTTCTCTCCACTCAGCGAATTTACTTCATATCCATCATCAGTTTTGGTGATAAATCTGGCAACTTTTTTTAATTGCTCCTCTTTTATTTTTTGAGTACAATTGGTGTATTTTTCATTGTTTTTTGACTCTACAAAAGCAGAAACACATTTTTCATAAGGAGATGGAGCATATTCGAAAACCGGCTTTTCAAATTTTATCGCACCACCATACACCCAGCCAATATTGTTTTCTGTTGTTTTTACTTTCAGCCAGGGTTCATCATAAATAATCCCCCGAAGGTTAATTTTTTCTTTAAATGCAGATTTTTCATTCAAAAACCAAACGGTCTCCCCTTCATCAAGATCCTGAATTATTTCGCTTTTCGTATCAGGAGTTTTTCGAAGCCGAAGCTTATCCACCCAAACAAATACTTCAACGACATTGCTATCTTTGTATAAAGTCGAATCCTGTGATATCAATTCATCTTTTGGAGTTTCGTCAGAGTTTGTATTTTTACAATAAATAAGGGAGATAAAAGTTAAAAAAATTACTACTTGAGAAGCTTTCATCGATTTTGTTTGAAAATATTTGTTAAATTTTAAATAAGTGGTTGGTTTTTTGTTCTTTTAGCTGTTTTAAACAAACATAATTTCCAAAATAGTTATAATATTCGGAATGCTACAATATCTAATATTGTGATAACAAAGATTCCTTAAACCTAAAACGCTATGATTCGGAAAACACTATTTTCGCTGTTTTTATTATTTCTTATGCAATTATCTTTTGCACAAGACGATTCTCGAAATGTATATATTAACCGATATAGGGATATTGCAATCAGTGAAGCAGAACGTACCGGGGTTCCTGCCAGTATCAAATTAGCGCAGGGGATTCTAGAATCTAATGCTGGCCAGAGTACCTTAGCCGTTAAAGCTAAAAATCATTTTGGAATAAAGTGCCACAAGGATTGGACAGGTAGAAAATACTACCTCGAAGATGACGACTATGATGAAAATGGTAAGATAATCGAATCTTGTTTTAGAGTTTACAAAAACGCTGACGCTTCATATATTGCGCATTCTGAGTTTTTGCGCGATCCTAACAAACGATACCGTTATGGTTTTCTTTTTGACCTTCCTCCAACCGACTATCGAGCCTGGGCTTATGGCTTGAAAAGTGCGGGATATGCCACCAGTCCAACTTATGCAGAAAAATTAATCCGGGTCATAGAAACCTATGAACTCTATAGATTTGACAACATGTCAATGGTTGATATCCAACATGGTACTGCTGGCCCTGTAAATGGATATAGTGCAACTATGATCAACCAGGTAAAAGTTACGTTTGCAAAAATTGGAGATACTCCTTCCAAAATTTCCGATCGAACAGGCGTTTCGTTAAAGCGAATTTTGAAATATAATGAGAAACTCACCACCGGAGGGCAAGACATCAAACCTGAAACCAGGGTTTTCCTCCAGAAGAAAAGGAGTAGTTTTAGAGGAACGAAAAAATGGCATTATATCAAAGAAGGAGAGTCTATGTTTGAAATCAGTCAGCTTTACGGCTTACAACTGAGCAAATTGTTTAAAAAGAACCGTATGAAAGAAGGAACTCAAGCTGCAGTTGGTGAAAGGATAAAATTACGTGGTTGTAAAATACGTAAAAAAGACGCACCAAAACTTGGTGCCGCTATTGAAGAAACCCCGGAAACTCCTATTAAAATTGAAACTCCTATAAGTGATGATGACGATGAAGATTTTGGTGAAGACTTTGAAATTGAAATTCCTCAACCAGAACGAACGGATACTGATATTGATAATCCAATGATAACCATTCCTCCTGTTGAACCTGATACTGCAATAATTGAAAATACTGATCCGAAGCCGAGTACTGAAAATGATGAAATCGAAACCGGAGTGATGTACACCGTTCAAAAAGGAGATACACTTTTCGGTATTTCGCGGCTTTTTGGAACATCGGTGGAATCGATCAAGTCGCTTAACAATCTCGATTCAACGATTATTAGTCCCGGACAACGATTAAAGATCTTTTAATCCAATCGTTTTTTAATATATCATTTTTAACTTGCAATAGTTTTTAGAGAAGATAATCACGTAAGCACTTGACATGAAAAAATATTTACTGACCATAATTTCAATCATTTTCTTCACTGCAACATCACAGGCCCAGGGTTATTACTTTGGAGTAAAAGGAGGGGCGACGATCGGAATTCAGAAATGGAACAATTATGAGAAGGATCCGCTTATTGCTTACCATGGGATAATATTTATTGAAACTGCTAGCGAGGGAAACCAGTTTGCTCTCTTTGCCCAAACAGGATATCATGTAAAAGGTAGCGCATTGCGAAACCGAAACTTTTATAATCCGATAAGTAACACAACAGTAAAACCTCCTACACAAAAGTTTGAGTTTAAGAATATTTCACTTACTCTGGGGGGGAAACAAAAGTTCAATTTGGGTGAAAGTAGTAAAATGTATTATCTCTTCGGAATAAGAGGGGATTATACTATAAAAACCAACTTTGATCAATACAAATCAATTAATACCACATTTAACACCTTATATTATCCAGATGATTCTTTTGTAAAAAAATGGAATTATGGCGTAACTGTTGGGGGTGGATTTGAATTTGCTTTTTCAGATTACATTTCTGCACTGATTGAATTCACGGTGAATCCTGATTTCTCTAGGCAGTATTTCCAAGAACCAATAGATAATATTTATGATCCCTACACTGGTCAATTTCGCCGTTTAAATCAAACTGAGATAAGAAATACAACATTTGAAATATCCCTCGGTCTAATCTTTCTGCATAGGATCGAATATGTTGATGTGATGTTGTTTTAAAGCAAAAAACTCCATTAAAAAAGCCAGCTTACAATTGTGAGTTGGCTTTTTTAATTTTCACAAATAACTATTTATCAGTCGTTTATGTTTTTATAGCGTATATTTTAGTTATAAATCGTATAAAATAGTTGTAAAACTAATTTATACGATTTATATTTGTATTGTTGATTCTTAAAATCTGGAAATAATATTACTTATGAAACAATTGACAAAGGCTGAAGAAGACATCATGCAAATCATTTGGCGGCTCGATCGATGCACGGTCAAAGATATCAGAGACCATATCGAACAAGAAACCGGCAAAGAAAAACCGCCGCATAGCACCATTTCTACTATCGTTCGCATCTTGGAAGATAAGGGCGTTCTGGATCACAAGGCTTATGGCCGGACTCATGAATATTTTCCGCTTGTAAGCAAGAAAGATTATAAACGCCGGACGTTGAAAAAATTTGTCAGTGATTATTTTGAAGGCTCCATGAATGAATTGGTTTCCTTTCTTGTGAAAGAAAAGAATATTGACATTGATGATTTAAATGAAATCTTAAATCAATCACAAAACGAAAAAGATAACAGCCATGATTAGTTATATCACCGAAGTCACTCTTTGTCTTTTAGGCTTTTATTTGTTGTATGCATTGTGGCTCAGCAAAGAAACTTTCTTCAAAGCAAATCGCTGGTATTTATTGGGAACACTCCTTACCAGTCTTACTATTCCATTGATCGAAATGCCGAATTTTGCAGCTACTTTGAGCAATGGAATCACAACATTCTACATCGAACCGATAACGATTACCGTCCAATCTTTAGAAACTACGCTTGAAGAAATTGTCATTACACCAAAAGAAGAGGGTTTTGATTTTAGGGGTTTGTTTGTTTCAATTTATTTGGTGGTTGTTGTGGTTTTATTGTTTCGATTCTTTTTTGGCTTAGTTCAAATCTATCGATTGAAGAGGCAGGGAATTGTTGAAAAGAAAGGGTCATATTTTTTAGTAAAAACAAACAAATCTCATCTTCCTTTTTCCTTTTTCAACTATTTATTTTGGAGCGAAAAGTTAACATTTACAGAAGAGGAAGAAGAAAAAATATTGCGCCATGAAATAACGCATATTCAGGAAAAACACAGTTACGATGTGATTTTGCTTGAGCTTTTGAATGTGTTCCTTTGGTGCAGCCCTTTGATCTATTTTTACAAAAAAGCTTTAAAAAATATTCATGAATATCTTGCAGACGCCGCGGTCCTGCAAAATACACAAACCCGTCAGTACGGGCAATTATTGCTCAAGCAATCCCAATCCGGAATCAGGATTGCGCAAGCAAACAATTTTATTCATTCACAACTTAAAAAACGCATTATTATGATGACGAAAAATAAATCGCGGCAACGCTCGCTTTTGAAGTATATCGCGATATTACCAATAGCTTTGATGCTCCTTTTGATTTTATCTCAAAAAGATGTTTTAGCCAATTTGAAAGCGAATGACACTTTAATTGAAAATCAAAGCGAAATAAATTCAAATGCTCCAGATGAAAAAATTCTGGGCGATGTAGACGAAATGCCAAGATTCTCTGGCTGTGAAAATATTGTAAATAAAGAAGAGCAAAGAGTTTGCTCAAACAAGGAATTGATAGAATTTATTTATAAAAACATTAAATATCCTGCAGAAGCTAAAAAAGGCGGCCATGAAGGAACCGTTGTTATTGATTTCGTTGTGAAGGAAGATGGTAGCCTTGCTGAATTCAATATATTAAAAGATGTTGAAGGCGGCTGTGGTGTTGAAGCACTTCGTGTTATGAAAACGATGCCGAAATGGATTCCAGGAAAAAAAGATGGTAAACCCGTTTCAACAACCATGACCATTCCTGTCAAGTTTGCACTAAGTGGAGATGACAAGGCTTCCAATACACCAAAGTCTGATGAAGAAACCTTCAATGTAGTAGAGCAAATGCCGCAATTTCCAGGCTGTACTGATTTAGAAGATGTTGGAAACAGTAAGTCCTGTTCACAAAAGAAATTAATTGAATTTATTTATAAAAACATCAAATATCCTGAAGCTGCCAAAAAAGGTGGCCATGAAGGAATCGTTGTTATTGAATTCGTCGTAAAAGAAGATGGTAGCCTTGCTGATTTCAAAATCTTAAAAGATGTTGAAGGCGGCTGTGGTGTTGAAGCACTTCGTGTTATGAAAACGATGCCGGTTTGGATTCCAGGCAAGCATAAAGGGAAAGCAGTTTCTGTTAATTTGAAAATACCTGTGAAGTTTAAATTAGATGGCAAGGATAAAGTGATCAATCTTCCAAGTACAGATTCAAATTTTGATGACGAAGTATTTATGGTTGTTGAAAATATGCCTGTTTTTCCTGGATGTTCCGATATTGAAGATGGTTTTGAAAAGAAAAAATGTTCAAACAAAAACCTTTTCGAATTTATTTTTTCAAATGTAAAATACCCAAAGGAAGCTAATGAAAAAGGTGTTGAAGGAAAAGTAATTGTTAAATTCATCGTAGATGAAGAAGGAAACGTAATCAAACCTGAAATTGTAAAAGATCCGGGCGAAGGGCTTGGCGATGAAGTCTTGCGTGTAATCAATCTAATGAATGAAATGCCCGAAAAATGGACTCCCGGCCAGCAAGGCGGCAAAAATGTAAATGTTGCTCTGACGCTTCCAGTTGCTTTTAAAGCAGAAAAAAAGGAGGACACAAAACCAGATTATCCAAAAACGGAAGCGTCTAAAAACCAAACCCTGGAATTGTCGCATTTTAATGCGTATCCAAATCCTTCAAACGGTAATTTAAATTTGGAACTTGGAGAAGTAAATTTTCCTACAACCATCAAAATAACTGATATAAACGGAAGAGAAATTTACTCCAAAAAAATAGACAAGATTAACACCGGCACGGTTAAAATCAATGATATTGACATCAGCAGTGCTGCAAAAGGGAATCTCTTTATCGTTGTTGAACAAGATGGAAAAACCACTTCAAAGAAGATTTTAGTACAATAATTCTGATTATAGATTTGACTAAAAAGGCGTTGCAAATTTGATTGCAGCGCCTTTTTTATATTTCCTCTTTAAAAATCTTTTGTAATTTGGTTTGTAAGTAAGAAACAAATCAATCTTCTATGGCAAAGCAACAAAAATTTCCAGCATCAGAGCGCCAAAAACAGATTTATGTTGGAGGCATGAGTGGCCAGATGCCGTTGGTTCCGTTTAATATGGCACATCTTGAGAAAAAGGCAAAAGAAAAAATGTCACCAAAAGCTTTTGCCTATGTCGCTGGTGGAGCTGGACTTGAAGATACGATTCGAAATAATCGATCAGGCTTCGGAAAATGGAAAATTATTCCTCGCATGCTTCGCGATGTTTCTGAACGAGATACAAGTATTGAACTTTTTGGTCAAAAGATTTCCACACCTTTGCTCCTTTCGCCTGTAGGTGTTTTGGATTTGGCCCACAAAGAAGCAGATATTGGCGTTGCAAGAGCTGCCGCAGCTACCAATATTCCAATGATTTTTTCCAATCAGGCCTCAGCTCCAATGGAGCAAACTGCTAAAGCAATGGACGATTCTTCGCGTTGGTTTCAATTGTATTGGAGTAAATCGAATGATTTAGTAGCCAGCCTGGTTAGCAGAGCAGAGGCATGTGGTTGTTCTGCATTGGTCGTCACACTCGACACCACGATGCTTGGCTGGCGTATTCAGGATTTGGATTTAGCCTATTTGCCCTTTTTAAGAGGAAGAGGAATTGCACAATATACCAGCGATCCGGTTTTTCAAAGATTGATGGATGAAGAAGACGACGATACTCAAAATTCAAGTAAAATAACTTTTGATACGATTTCCAATTTAATTGAACTCCTGCGAAACTACCCCGGAGGATTTTGGAAAAACTTAAGAAGCAAGCGCCCTCTGAAAGCAGTTCGAAAGTTCATCAATATTTATTCGCGACCATCTTTGACTTGGGATGACCTCCCCTTTTTACGCGAGCACACTAAATTGCCTATAATTTTAAAAGGAATCTTACATCCCGATGACGCAAAAAAAGCTGTTGATCAAGGAATTGACGGTATCATAGTTTCAAATCACGGAGGAAGGCAAGTTGACGGCTCCATTTCCACAATTGAAGCACTACCTGATATCGTCAAAGCCGTTGATGGAAGTATTCCGGTTTTGCTGGACAGTGGCGTTCGCGGAGGAGCTGACATGTTCAAAGCCATCGCTTTGGGAGCAAAAGCTGTTTGCATTGGAAGGCCATTTGTTTATGGCCTCGCCCTTGCGGGAGAGCGCGGGGTTGTTGAAGTAATCAATAATTTTAAAGCGGATTTTGAATTGACCATGGGCTTGGCGGGTTGTCGGGCTGTTAGTGAAATTTCACAAGAAATGGTAACTAAAAATTGAATTTTGACTTTTCAAATCTCCCAAATATCTCCCCATAATCGGCTGCCACCGTCCATATAAATCGTTTCTCCTGTGATATAACTTGCCATCGGACTTGATAGATAAAGCACCAGGTTAGCGACTTCTTCTGTAGTTCCGAGCCTTTTCATCGGGATATTTTTACTGACCTGAGCAACCAATTCATGAGGATAGTTTTCCAATCCACTAGTTTTAATGATCCCCGGAGCAACACAATTAATCCGAATATTTTCTTTAACCCATTCAATTGCCAGAGTCTTAGAAAGATTTTCCACTCCTGCCCTTGCTGCACCGGAATGAGCCATGCCCGGAATACCACGAAAATTATTGAGCACAATATTTACGATGGTTCCGGAATGCTGTTTTAAGAAAAAATGATTGGCCATGGCTTGAGTCACGAACCATGTCCCATTCAGGTTGGTGTTTATAACCGCATTCCAGCCATTCTTTGAAATGTCTTTCGCAGGAGAGGGAAATTGGCCGCCGGCGTTATTTATTAAAATATCCAGCTTTCCGCTTTCGCTTTGAATCAGTTTTGCAAGTTCTTCAATCTTTTCAGTTTTCCGGATATCCAACTGAAATGATTTACATTCTCCGAATTTACTCAATTCGTTTTGAGCTTTTTTAAGTCGTTCTTCCTTACGGGACACAATGTAGACTTCAGCGGCGTATTGCAAAAATTGTTTGGCGATCTCAAATCCAATCCCACTTCCTCCTCCGGTTACAAGGACTGTTTTGCCTTTGAAAAGGTCTTTTTGAAACATTTCTGTTGATTTATTTTAAAAAAATACATTCAAATTATTCAAATCCTGAAATTAGCAAAAAGCTTTCGAGTAACGAAACCAGTAAAATAGAGACATAATGACACCTTGTTTTAAATGAAGGTGACAATATGGCGCAATTAATTTATCTTTTCCGCAAAAAAGTCGTGAAAATTGGAATGGAACATCGATTGATGTGAGGTGATTATAAAATAATTTTAAAAACTAAAAAAAATTAAAAAATGAATTTAATAAATGTGCATCCAAGACGACGTCGAGTAGCAGGAAAGCCTGCTTTTGCAACTCCTGTTTTTGACAATCTATTCAACGAATTGATCAATGGTAGTTTTTCACAACCAAATAAAAATGGTTTTACAAAAAACCGCCCTAATGTGAATGTAATTGAAAGCAATGATCATTTCCAAATTGATTTAGCATTGCCGGGATTGACTAAAAAAGACATTAATATTAATGTCGAAAAAGATATCCTCTTAATTAATGCGAATAAAGAAACTACTCCAAAAGAAGGAGAAAAGTATACTCGAAAAGAATTTAGCTATGATAATTTTAAGCGAACATTCCAACTTCCGGACACTGTTGACGCAACGAATATCAAAGCTTCTTTCAAAAATGGTATCCTTGAAGTAACCATCGCTAAAAAAGAAGAAGCAAAAGAGCTTCCTCCAATAGTGATTGAAATCAAATAATTAATCTTCAATATATTTTCATCCGGGTAGCTTCGGCTACCCACCTTTTAGATCAAAACAATAAAAAAATAATATTATGAGCTTAATAAAATTTAATCCGATTACTCCAGGCAAAAATTTTTTCAATGATCTGGCCGGAGACTTTTTCAATACAAATATTGCTGATTTTGTCGGTTCCGATTTTGTGGTAAGCAATCCTTCAATCAATGTCATCGAAACTGATGACCAATTCAAAATTGAAGTGGCTGCTCCTGGTCTTGAAAAGAAAGATTTCAATTTGAGTGTTGAAAATGATCAATTAATCATTGAATCTTCAAAGCAAGAGGAAAAGCAAGTTAAAGAGGAAAAATTCACCAAACATGAGTTTAATTATACCTCTTTCAAAAGGAGTTTCTACTTGCCGGAAACTGTAGATGTAAACAAAGTTGAAGCGAAATACGAAAACGGCGTATTGAATATTACTTTACCAAAAGTAGAAGAAACCAAGGTAGAAGCTGCTCGCACAATAAAAATTTCATAGGATTACTATAGGTTAGTTAACAAAGGGTTTTAGGTGTTTTAAGCCGGGGTGCAATGCCCTGGCTTTTTTTTGTTTTTACAAAAAAAGCAATGAACAAATATTGCTCACTGCTTTTTTTAAAAGGCATTTTAAAACCCTTTTTTATTTTTTCTTCACTTTTATCTTTGTTCCAACTTTTAAAACCTGATTTGTTTTTATTTCATTCAAAATTAAAAGATCATTAACCGAAACATCGTACTTTTTTGCAATATTATACAATGATTCTCCCCGATGAATTTTGTGGTAAATAAACCGCTTATCACGTTTGAGCCATTTCTTCGATTTTGAAAATTTTGAAAAAGGAATAACGTTTTGATGCTCAATAGGATATAATTCAGGGAAATGACTTTTTTTACTTTCAGGAACTATATCAGTTGATTCTAATTGTTCGATAGGTTCAGTTGCCTTTGGAGGAGTTAATGATAAATAAACTTCTAATTTTTGCCCTTTCCGTAGTTGCCTTGTGGTCAATCGATTCCAGACCATCAAGTCTTTTTCAGTACAACTAAAAGCTCTGGCAAGCTGACTCAGGCTATCTCCTGTTTCTACGAAATAATATTCTTTTCGCGCATTTATAATTCGATTTGCTTCAACTTGAGGTGCAGGAATAATCCCACCTATCGTTGATTTACGACTATCGGAATCCGGTCTTTTAAAATGATCTTTAAACAGGCCCATTTTTCCCATAGGTAATATCAGATTATATCCTTTCCTTTTTGATGGAATATAATTTCTCTTGTATGCCGGATTCAGGATTTCAATGATATAAAGTGGAACGCCTGTTATTTCAGCAATCTCAGCAAAACTAATTGCTGTATACACGGTGGTAGATTCGGTTAGCTGTAATTCCACATCAGGATAAACCGGAATCAAGTCATGCAGATGGTAAAAATTTGCAATATAGGTAGCCGCAATATAAGCCGGAACATAGTTGCGTGTTTCACGGGGAAGGTATTTTCTGATATGCCAGTAATTTTTACTTCTTCCACGTTTGATTGCACGATTTACTCTTCCAGGGCCTCCATTATAAGCAGCTAGGGCTAATTCCCAATTTCCATATTTCTGATATAATCTGCTTAAAAACTTTATAGCTGCCAATGTAGATTGTTCCGGATCTTTCCTTAAATCCACATAACTATTGTTTGTCAAGCCATATTCCTTTCCTGTAGTAGGCATAAACTGCCACAAACCCATTGCACCAGACCTTGAACGAGCAATTGGGTTTAAGGCTGATTCTGTGATTGAAAGAAACTTAAGGTCAAGAGGCATGTCATATTCAGCCAACAATTTTTCAAATAAAGGAAAATACATCACCATGCGGCCAAGCATGGCCTCGGTCTTTTCCCTTTTCAAGACGGTATAGGTATTGATATAACTTTTCACAACTCCATCTAAGCGAGGAGCTACAACTTTATTGATGATTTTATCAAGGCGATCTCGAAGTTCATCGTCAGTATAAGAAGGGTAATCAACGGCCTCAACATCAGTTTCCTGATATTGAGCTTGCAAATTTGGGTGAAGCAAAAAAAACGTAAATACAATATTAAATATGATTCTCATTAATACCAAATTGTGCGGTTCTCTCTAATATCAAAGCAAAAACTACAATTATACGTATTCGAATCGGAAAATGTATGTTTCAAATTGTTTTTTATCGTTTCTAAACGATTTTTTAACATCTCTCAATTCAAAATATAAATAGCTGTAATTAAACGTATTATGACAAGCTTGGTTATTGCAACAACTATTCCATCAGTAATTTTAACAAGCGAGGATATTTTAAAGCCCTTCGTTCTTATTTGTCGTTTTGGTTTAACTGATTTTTGGCAACACCAAATAACTACCCTCTGCTGTTGGAGGGATTATCTCTAGTTTGTAGCTGGGATTTAATCTTTTGATTATTTCAAGAGAATAACCTGTTTCTTTCGAAATTTCATCAAAAGATTTACGCTTATAAACTTTAACCGATTTAGTCAATTGCAAATTATAATCCGGATAAGCTGGTTTCAAATCATGAAAAATATAGTTATTCATAACGTATGAAGCTGCAATAAACCGGGAAACATACCGAGCAGTTTCTTTTGGAAGATGCTTTCGAAGTTTCCAAAAATCTCTGGATGCTCCTTTTTTGATCGCTTTCTCTACACAACCTTCTCCACAATTATATGCAGCGATGGCAAGTGTCCAATCATCAAATCGATTATGCAAAGTTTTTAAATAGCGCATTGCAGCCACCGTAGATTTGTATGGATCATACCTTTCATCAACGTAATTGTCAATTTTGAGTCCGAACCTCCGGGCAGTTGCCGGCATAAATTGCCAAAGGCCTGCAGCTCCAACTGGTGAAACAGCTTTTGGATCTAGTAAAGACTCAATGACTGACATATACTTTAAGTCCTTCGGTAGGCCATGTTTTTCCAAATTTTCATTAAACATTGGAAAATAGATCGCCGAACGCCCAAGGATAACTTCAGCACTACGCCTTCCTTTTACGGTATAGTCCTTAATGGATCTTTTGATTTCAGCATTCCAACGCACATCAACCGGAGAATTTTGATCTTCCAGGCGGCTGAGAATTTCTTCTTTTGAATACGTTGGTACTTTTTTGGGAGAGGATTCTGCTTTGTCTTTCTTTCGACTAACTGCAGTTTCGGGATTGACAGCATTGGTAAAACTTAAAAATACAAAGCCTAGTGACATTAAAATGCCAAGTAATGGTTTCGTTTTCATGGGATAAGATTCTAACTTTCCTTTAATCAAACACGATTTCGTTCCCTATTGTTATTGGTTCTATTGTTGTTGCGTGAAATCAAAAAACACCTTGAGGAGATAGTGTGATTGGAATTCTTAATTAGATTTTCAGAAAGTCTCAACAGTAACACAATCATTATCTTAAAAAGTTCCCAATAGTTCGAGAAAAAGAAAATAATTTTTTTTCTTCAAACTTATTCGCCATAAATTGAATTCCGAAAGGCATGCAGTTTTGTAAATTCCCGGCAGGCAAACAAATTGCTGGAGTC
Source organism: Saprospiraceae bacterium (assembly GCA_965220465.1). Classification (GTDB taxonomy): domain Bacteria; phylum Bacteroidota; class Bacteroidia; order Chitinophagales; family Saprospiraceae; genus JAHDHW01. Next base: position 76,433 of record CBDCPZ010000024.1, read on the forward strand.
CCCGTCATATTTGCTTGTACGGTAAAAATATCTGCCAAATACATCTCCACGGGGTCGTCGATTTTTTCACCAATATTCCATGGAGGAACAGGTGAAGCAGGCATTATAATAAAATCAAAATTTTTAAAAATTTCTTGTGTTTTTTGAGAAATCAGTTGTCGAACTTTCTGTGCTTTTGTAAAATATGCATCATAATAACCAGAACTCAGTACAAAATTTCCAAGCATTATACGGCGCTTAACTTCCTCACTAAAACCTTCGGTTCGAGATTTATTATACGTTTCTTCCAAGCTTTGAACATTTTGGGCCCGATAGCCATATCGAATTCCATCATAACGAGAAAGATTGGAAGATGCTTCTGCCGTCGTAAGCACATAATAAGCCGGAACGATATAATCCAAATATTCAAAATCAATTGCTTCAACAAGATGACCTTCTTTTTTTATTTTTTCTAAAACTTCCAAGCCCTTCTTTTTAACAGAATCATCCAACATTTCATGCTCAAAAGCGGAGCGGAAATAAGCAATCTTTGCTCTTGCTTTGAAAAAATTACCATCTTTATAATTATCAACTTCTCTGTCGCTTGCCGTACTATCAAAGTCATCTTTCCCAGCCATTACTTCCAACAACAACGCAGCATCTTCAACACTCTGAGTAATGGTGCCAATTTGATCGAATGAAGAGGCATAAGCTAATAATCCATAGCGGGAAATACGCCCGTAAGTTGGTTTAAAACCAACAACTCCGCAAAATGAAGCAGGTTGCCGCACAGAACCTCCTGTATCAGACCCTAAAGAAGCAAGACAGGTATCCGCTTGCACTGAAACGGCAGATCCGCCAGAAGATCCTCCGGGAATTTTATCAGGATTTGCAGCATTTTTAACAGGCCCATAAACGGAATTTTCATTAGTTGAGCCCATCGCAAATTGATCACAATTAACTCTGCCAATGATGATTGCATCTTCTTTTAAAATTCTATCCACCGCTGTAGCAGAATATAGAGAATGAAAGCCTTTCAAAATTTTTGAAGCACCAGTCACTTCATGTCCTTTATAACAAATCACATCTTTGATGGAAATCACCATCCCGAATAATCTGCCAACAGAATCTGGGTTCTCTCGGTACTTTCTATCCAATAAATCTGCTCTTTGCAAAGCTTCTTCTACAAAAACTTCAACGTAAGCATTCAGCTCTTTTGAAGCTTCGATTTGAGACAAATAGTACTCAACAATTGCAACGCAATTGGTATTTCCTGATTTAATATCTTCGTGGACTTGTTGTAACGTTTCGTATCTGGGCATAATTCAAAAGACAGAGAGTCAGGAGAGTTTTGCAATGAGTGATGTTACACTTATAGATTCTTGTTCACCGCTGTTCATGTTTTTTAAAGTAACCTCTTTATTTTTCATTTCATTGCTGCCGACTAATGCTACATAAGGAGTATTCCGGGCATTTGCATACTTCATTTGTTTTTGGATTTTGACAGGTTCAGGATAAAGTTCTGAGCTGATTCCAGCTTCGCGGATTTTATTCAAACAGTCAAAAGCATATTGGTGAGCATCATCATCAAAAGCGATAAAAAGCAGTTTTAGGTTTTGAGAGGCTTCAGCGGGAAACAAATCCAATTCTTCCATGACATCATAAATCCGGTCTGCTCCAAAAGAAACACCAACACCCGAGACTCCTTTTAGGCCAAAAACTCCTGTCAGGTCATCGTACCGTCCACCACCGCCAATGCTGCCAATTTTTACATTTTTTGCAGCCACTTCAATGATACAGCCGGTGTAATAATTCAAACCACGAGCTAAGGTGATATCAAATAATACTTCGTTTTTAGCGCCTTTTAAATCAAAATACCGGTGAAAAGCTTCCAACTCTTCAACTCCTTTTAAGCCAATCTCACTATTTTTAAACAATTCTTTTAATGTTCCAAGTTCAGTAATATCCAGCATGTCAGCCACTTTTTCTGTCGCTTCATTGGAAATTCCTCTTTTTTTCATTTCCCCTTTTACACCCTCGATGCCGATTTTATCCAGCTTATCAATCGCGATCGTCATTTCCATAAACTGCTCAGAAATACCTGCTGCCTCGGCCATTCCGGCCAGCACTTTACGATTGTTTATTTTTATTGAAACATCAATCCCTAATTTGCTAAAAACCTCATCGTAAATTTGCACTAACTCTGCTTCATACATCAACGAATCAGAACCAACGACATCCACATCACATTGATAAAATTCCCGATAACGGCCTCTTTGTGGCTTGTCAGCACGCCAAACCGGCTGAATTTGATACCTTTTAAAAGGGAAAGCAATATCATTTTGATTCATGACCACAAAGCGGGCGAAAGGCACCGTTAGATCATAACGCAACCCTTTGTCAGAAATCGAAGAAATCAATTTATTCGAATCACGCTCAGACAATGCTGATTCATCAGCTTTTGAAAGAAAATTACCATTGTTGAGCACTTTGAAAAGCAGCCGGTCCCCTTCTTCGCCGTATTTACCGGTAAGGGTTGACAGGTTTTCCATTGTCGGCGTTTCGATCGGCTGATAACCAAATTTGACGAAAACACTTTGGATTGTATCAAAAATATAATTTCGCTTGCCAACTTCTACAGGGCCAAAATCACGTGTTCCTTTTGGTATGCTCGGTTTCATTAATGTTTAGAGATTTATTTATTGAGAAAGTAAGTGAATTGGAAACCCACTTTTACAATGCTGATTTAAATTGATTCAAAAAGCGAACATCATTTTCGAAAAGCAGGCGGATATCAGAGATGTCATAAAATTGCATCGCTGAACGTTCAATACCAATCCCAAAAGCAAAACCTGTGTATTTTTCAGAATCAATCCCGCAATTGTCCAAAACTGCCGGATCAACCATTCCACAGCCCAGCACTTCCAACCAGCCAGTCCCTTTTGTTAAACGAATTGATTTTTCATCGGCAGTGCCCATGAAAACATCCATTTCGGCACTTGGCTCTGTAAACGGAAAATACGATGGGCGCAATCGAATTTTGGTATCGGCGCCGTACATTTCTGTGGCAAAATAATTTAGAGTTTGTTTCAAATCTGCAAAAGAAACGTTTTCATCAATATACAATCCTTCCACCTGGTGAAACTGGCAATGCGAGCGAGCGGAAACCGTCTCGTTGCGATAAACCCTGCCCGGAGCTATAATACGAATTGGTGGCTTTTGGCTGGTCATCACCCGTGCCTGAACAGATGAAGTATGTGTCCGTAAAAGCATTTCAGCACTATTCTGCAGATAAAAAGTATCCTGCATATCTCGAGCCGGATGATCCTCCGGAGTATTCATTGCTGTGAAATTATGCCAGTCATCTTCGATCTCACGATCCTCTGCAACCACAAATCCTATCCGTGCAAAAATATCTATGATTCGATTCATTGCTATCGAAATAGGGTGGCGTGTCCCAAGTCCGATTGGTTCGCCCGGAGCACTCAAGTCAATTTGTTTTGCCTTACCGTTTTCGCCTGCAGCTTCAATAGCTTCTTTAAGATTATTAAATTTATCTTCGGCGGATTGTTTTACGGTATTGACCAATTGACCAAACTCTTTTTTAAGCTCATTAGGAACATTCCGAATTTCGCCAAAAAGTGGTTTAATTATATTTTTTGAACCTACGTATTTTATACGAAACTGCTCCACCTCTTCCTGAGATTTAGGCGTAGCACTTTCGATATCTTCGAGAACTTTTTTTACTTTATCAAAAATTTCAACTGACATTTTATTTTGCTTTATATCTGCTTGCAATAATGAGGCACAAAGGTAATATATTACATCGATTTTTGCTATTGATCCTTATCTTTCAAAAGTTACACATAGACAATAGCCCCAAAACACTTGCGTTTCATCTTTAGTTTCAATTAAATCCATTATCCGAAAAGATCATATGAAAAATACTTTACTTGTTTCTGTTTTACTGTTTTTTACTACTTCAACTTTAAATGCACAGCAAAACGAAGTTTTTCAGCAGCTTTTAAAAAATTTTACAGAAGAATATCCAACATTAAATATTCCACCTTTAAATTTAAGTTATGTTGAAAACCTGAAGTCAATTGAAAATGAAGCCTCCATTTTGATTCAAAAAGATTTTTTTAAGCAATACCTTAACGAACTTTTTGCGATCAATCCTTATAAACTTTCAAAGGAAGAATTGTTAGACTACCATCATTTACGCTACGAAATTTCAGTCAACTGGGAGCGGCTCAATATGGAGCATGTATTTGTTACGGCATTGAAAGATGCTGAAATGCCGGATGATGGCTTGATTAACACTCCTCTAGGCCAACAATGGTATTTGTATTATTTAAAAAAGTGGCTTTCTGTAGAAATGAGCGCAGAAGAACTCATGGAACTTGGAATATTCGAGATAGAAAAGGTGCAATTGGAAATCCAAAACGTTCAAAAAGAATTAGGCTTTGAAAGTGACGATATCGGGTTTTATAAAATGCTAAATGGCAAATTGTTTTATATAACTGACCAAACTGAAATTTTGAGAACCTTTCAACAAAAACGGGATTCTGTAAACAGCAATTATCAAAATATATTTTTTGAATATAAAATACCTGAAATGGCCATTGAACTGACTCCTTCCGGCGGCATGGGAGATGTTCCGGGTTATTATTCTCCAGCGGATCAGACCTTTTATTTTAACTTTTTTAATGGAACTTACAATACCCGAAATTTTGACTGGCTGTTCATTCATGAAGGAATTCCCGGCCATCATTTTCAAACTAATATTGAATCAGCGAAAGAAAATAAATCAGATTTCCGGTCACTTTTCGAATATCCTGCTTATTTGGAAGGTTGGGCGGCTTACTGTGAAGAATTAGGAAAGGAAATTGGTTTATATCAAAATTCTTATGATTATCTTGGGAAATTAGAGTGGGATCTCGTTCGTTCGGTGCGGGTTGTACTTGATATTGGGATAAATTATTATGGTTGGTCGGATGAGGAAGCAATGGAATATTGGAAAGAAAATATTGTCAATCAAGACGACAAAGCCATGCGGGAAATTAGCCGGATGAAACGTTGGCCAGCACAGGTATTAACGTATAAAGTTGGTGCTGCGAAAATTTTAGAGTTGAAGGAAAAAATGCAGGAAAAACTCGGTGATGATTTTAATGTAAAAGAATTTCATGATAAAATTCTCAAAGCAGGCCCCGTACCCTTACTTTTGCTCGAAAGATATATATTTAACTAATAAACTAATGTTCAGAATTATATGGCCATCTCTACCAAAAAGTAGAGGTAATAAATATTAGCAGGACCTAACAGATGGACTTTATAAAAAGAATTACACGGCAACAATTTGCTTTCTTATTCTGCTGTTTGCTGCTCGTAGCTTTGATTTATTCAAAGTTTATGATTTCAGTTTCTATGATTGCTCTTTTGGTCATCAGTTTATTTTCTTTTGATCTTGATAAAAGCTTTCCTGTTGGGTTCAATCCTTCGCTAAAGTCTAATTTTAAAAACCTCCTTTCACATAAAGCATACCTTGCTGTAACGTTTTTTTTCTTTCTGGTTCTGGTTAGTAGCATGTGGTCCGAAGACAGCACTTATTTGATGGAAAGGCTACGCATCAAACTACCTTTTCTGTTGTTGCCTTTTGTAATTATCAGTATCCCGCCTTTTTCGGAAAGGCAATACCTTAGCCTGTTTTATTTCCTGGTTATTGTGATGTTTTTCAGCTCTTTGGTCGTTGGGAATAATTATCTCCAAAACTTTGAAACGATAACTGAAACAATCAATCAAGGGAAAGTCATCCCTACTCCAATGCACCATATCCGCTTTAGCCTTGTGTTGGCTTTTAGCATTTTATCGGGAATCGTTTTGTGGTGGAAAAAGTTTTATCTCAAGTATAAATGGGAACGCCATTTCATTGCTTTTATAACGGTTTTCTTATTTTATTTTATTCATGTACTTTCCGTTCGCAGCGGTCTTTTCGTTTTATATTTTTCCATTCTATTTTTTAGCGTCCGCTATATTTATTTAACACGCAGATTTAAATTGGGTTTGGCAACTATTCTCGGATTAGTTCTTTTGCCCATCATCGCTTACAAGACGATTGAGAGTTTTCAGGCTAAAGTTGATTATGCAAAACGCGATCTGGAAATGTATACATTGGGCAAAGGCAAAGATTATTCTGACGCTGAGCGAATCATTTCTTTTGAGGTAGGTTTCGAAATTGGTAACAAAAATCCTCTTTTTGGTGTTGGCGCAGGAGATTTGAAAAAAGAAGTTGAAGAATATTATGCGACTCATTTCATCGATGTTTCAACACCAAAGATGCCCCATAACCAGTTTATTTCAACTTATGCCGGAACAGGCATATTCGGTCTTTTAATTTTTTGCTTCGCATTCTTTTATCCGCTGTGGTATAAAGGCAACTATAAAGACGAAATTTTTGCGTCGCTGCATTTGATTGTCTTCTTTTCGTTTATGGTGGAAAACACGATTGAAACAGCGATCGGAGTAGCCTTTTATTCGTTTTTCTTACTGATTGGAATTAACTATCTGTCTGGGAAAGAACTTGATTCGGGTTCATGATTTTACTCTTTTAGTACAAGGATTTTTGAGGAAAACTTCTTTTTAAATAATAACCAGCTAAAAATCCAAAAGCAAAGCCTCCAATATGTGCCCACCATGCAACTCCGCCGCCAGCAACATTTTGCGTTCCGACAGAAGCCACTCCATTGATGGTTTGTTGAACAATCCATAATCCCAGAAAAACTATTGCCGGGATATTTATAAAAAAAAATAAAAAAAAGGTTTTAATTCGCGAACTGGGAAACATCACAAGGTAAGCCCCTAAAACAGCCGAAATCGCACCACTGGCTCCAACCGTTGGGATGAAACTTTGGGTATTGAAAAAAATATGCGCTAATGAAGCAGCGATTCCTCCAAAAAGGTAAAAAAGCAGAAAATTGAAATTTCCGATCGTTGCTTCAATATTGTCTGCAAAAACCCATAGAAAAAGCATGTTAGAAAGCAAGTGCATCCAGCCTCCATGCAAAAACATACTCGTAATAATTGTATGAAAGTCATTCCCTCTGAGCACTTCTGCCGGAACAGTTGCAAACTCCATTAAGCTGGAATCTGAGTAGAGTTGGAAGGCAAAAATGATAATATTTAAACAAATAAACCCATAGCTGAATAAAGGGAAACTCCCTCCTTTGACCTGATCGTCACCAACAGGAAAAATCATAGCTGATGGATTTATGATTAAAAGGTAATTTGAATAGGCAGCTTTTTTTATTTGATTTAAAATTGTTGCTGCCCTTGAGGAGCCAAATTAATTAATCACAATGGAAAACGACTAGTTTATAATGATTTTTTTAACGATCTCTTTTTCACTACTCTTCAACTTTATAAAATAGGTTCCGGCATTCCAATCAGCAACATTGACCGAATTCACGTAGCCAATATTTTTATAAACCTGTCTTCCTGTAACATCAAAAATTGAAATTTCATCAATTGGTGTCAGGTTCGGATCAAGGTCAATAAATAACCAGGAATCAATAACCGGATTAGGAAATATTTTTACATCATTAAAGAATGCCTCATCGATTGAAGTCACCAAATCCAAATGAAGTTCATCAAAATAGGAGGAATGAGAAGGGCCGGCAGGACCTCCAACGAGGCCGGAATTGATGACCACAACGGCAACATCTCCAGGTTCCAATTCAAAGGTATCCACTACGCTAAGCATCGTCCAGATTTCACTCGAAGTAGTATCCCCTTCCAACAGATGAATCGTTCCTTCAGGATCGTTCCGGCCGAGATAAATTCCAACGACCGGCCCTTGGGGATCAACTTTTGCCCGTCCTTCCAGTCGAAAAACCTGGCCGTTTGTCACTGTTGGAAGGATCTGATAAAAATATCCCGGGTAACAGCCTTGTGTCTGGCCAGGCTGCATTTTTACGCACCATTGTCCTCCATTTGGAGGAGCATCATTTTCAGAAGTTGCAAAATCACAATAATAATCCAGCCAGCCTTCAAGAGTAGGTTGCCCGTTTTCTTCGAAGCTGGAATTTTGTAATTGCGCATTCATGCAAGTTGCAGAACCAATAACCAGTAGTAAGCAAAATAGAATATTTTTCATCGTAGCTTTTTCTTAAATAGACAGAAGGTTTACTTGAAAAGGTTGGCTATTTTCTGGCGTAAGCTTCAAAGAATTTACATTCTTCAATAGCTTGAAGGTAAAAATCTGTGTTTGAATAATTTTCTTTTAACAATTTAAAATACGTTCTGTATTCTTCCGGAAAATCTGGTATTTTGTTACCATAACTATTGTATTTACAATCTTTGCTGGTGTAATACATTCTTTGCTCACACCTGGCAGCCATAAACGAGGCTTTCGCGGCTAACTCAATATTTTTAGTGGTCAATCTGGCTATTTCAAAATACTCCATGGCTTTTGTGCAATCCTGATTTTCCATGTTGCCAAATGGAAAATAATAATCGGAAAATATTCCGTCTTTATCGTAGGACCAGTTTGCACCGCTTCTAAAAAAATCCATCACTTTCCACGAATATCCGAAGTAGCTCATGTTGTAAAAAGCTGTTCCCAATTGATAATAATATTCTGCTCCTCGTACAAAATCAGACTTTGCTTTATACTCTAATTCAAAAATCTTTTCGATAATCTCCACCTTGTTGAAATACTGAATAGAATCAGGCATCCGGCATTCATTTATACAATCATATGTAAAGTCAATGAATGGATTGTATTGGTGCAAATCCCACTCAGTACGGGGAATTCTTTTCAAAACTTCTAATGCTGCTTCAAGCCTGCCCTGGGCCATAAAGTAAGTCCCTTTCAAATCCATCAATTCATTTTCGATTGTTGATCCATCCTTATTGGTAATCAGCGCTCTTTCAAACTTCGAAGGAGTTTCTTTCCTGCAAACATTGAGCAGGTCTTCGATAATATCCGGTTGTGGGTTAGGTTTTAGAGCGGTTAGACTATAGCGGCACCGAAATGCTTTTCCGGGATTCCCCTGAGTTTTATAAACATACGCCAGGCGGTCATTCAAAAAATCCGGAAAACTGTTATATTTTTTATATAAAGGATTGTCTGTGATGATTTCAGCTATTTCTTTTTCATCCTCACTATCAATAGACTCATAAGAATTGATTCTAAGGGCAAGTATAAAAACATCCAACTGCTCGGTCAGCAACTTATTGGATAGGTTTTTCTTTAAACGGGTAAACGTTTTTTCAGCGGCATAAAGATCGCCCGCAAGATATTCCAAATAACCATTTGCCAATTGCCACAATTCAGGCCGGGCGACTTTGTTTTCAGCGATACATTTCAACACAAATGCCTGTAAAGTCACCAAATATTCTCCGGCTTTTTTTCGTGGAAGGTTGTGAAACTGTTTGTTCTGTTTGTTTTTATCATTAAATGCTACTCCTAAAAGGTCTCTTTCCAATTCTCGAATTTCCTTTACCAGCAAGAGCTCCAGGTTATCGTTTTCAGGATCTAGCTCATAAATTTTCACCATTGCTTCAGCGGCAATACTGTTTTTAGCATTTGCACGCAAAGCGTATAGCGTAGCCCGCTCACGATCACTTTGGCACTTTAATAGGCATTCATTCCACTCCGCGTCTGTTTTAATAGAAAAGCTACGAAAAGCGGATTCACGTTTGCTGAGACAATGATCAAAAATTAAAGAAAACAAATATGCTGCTTCGACACGCTTTCCCAAACTTTTCAAAGCGCCTGCTTTATGTCCAAGAATCCAATAGTTTAGAATACTTTCTATTTGATCTGTCTTTGGAATCAAATAATCATAAAGCGATAAAACCTGTGGATAATTCTTTTTATAATGAGCTAACCGGATCAGCTGATAAGCGTAGCGAAGCCGAATGTAATTGGATTTTGTTTTTACAAAAACTTCCCGTCCTTCTTCAATCAGATTTTGCATGGCAAAAGTATCCCGCTCTGGCCTTTCCCAATCATTGGACTGAATGACATAGGGTTCGCAATGTTTAGCAAAAATCAGGTAATCGATTGTTTCCAGGCAATTGTTGTTTTTCAGATGCCTTGCAAAACCATTATCTTTTAACCGTGGACTTAAAGGGTATTTTTTATTTTGAATCGAAGTACGCAGCACCTTCAATTCAGAATAACTTGTATTGTAAATAACTTCTTCGAGCTCATCAATTTTTACCAAATCACAAAAAATCTCCTGCCACTCTTCCAGGTTTCCCTTTTGTTGGATGTTCTGGATGGTTTCAAATTTATTGTAAAATTGATCGAATTTAAAAAAGTAGGGGACATAACCGGATTTTTGATTTACAATCGCCGGAATGACAAAAGAATAACCCTGAAAGCTAAGATCTGGCCCACATCCCTTTGAGATTCGAATCGGTAAGGAGGTCATTATCCCACTAACGAAAACGATTACAAATATCTTCCAATATTTCATGAGGATAATTATTAATTGCAATAGAATCAAGATGGTAAAAAATAACCGTCAAGTCTGTGTTTTGAATGAGATTACTTAATAAATCAGCTGATTCCTGCAATGATTCATTGAGCGCCATTTCCAAACGAAGCACATCGCCTTTGTACAAATAATGACCTTGAAGATACGTACTTTTAATGATCTCAAAATGGGTTTCATCAATTTTTAAAAAGCGCAACTCGTCTTTTAAATCCGAAGCCTGGAGATTGTTGATCAAATTTATCATTCTGCCTTCCCGAATCAACACGCCCCATGAAAATATAGGTAATGCCACGTCAATCGCCAAAGGATAGTTTTCAAAATTTTCCAAATATTGCTTCGCAATGCTAAGGTCAAGAATGGAGTTTTTAGCATTCACGTCTTCAACATTTCCCATATTGTAAAACATTAAAACGCCTCGATCAACTGGAGGAACGCCCGTTTTTTCAAAAAACTTGATTTGATGCAATCGAATCGTACTGCTTAAAAGAATTGATTTTCTTTGAATTTTTGATCTAATTTCCTTTAAAAAAGTAAAATACTTTAACTGCGTTTTGGGAGACCAATCGCAATCAAATTGTATTTCCCTGATTTGATGACTTAGAAAATTTGAAGTGATTTTTAAAATTTTTTCAACGACGTGATTTACAAGTTCGGAAACCTCATTTGCCGGAAGATTTAGAAAAGTTCTGTTTGTGATAAAAACCGTAGGGACAATTTCAATGCTATCAGAAAGGTCTGATTTTATTTCGAGTTCAGCAATTGGCAAAGGCTGATCAGTTGTTCCATCCCAATCGACATCAAAAAATCGAAGATAGATTCGATGTGTTGAAATGGTTTTTAAATAGATTTCTTCCTGCTTTGAAATATTCAAAGTTGATTTCCAATGATAAAATGCAGGCTTGACGTTTCTCTCAGAAGTTTTTTGACAAGCAGCTAATGAAAAAACAGTGCATAAAATCAGACAGACTCCGTAGCTAGAACACACATTTTTCATATCAGCCCTTCTCTGATCAAATCATGGAGATGAACAACTCCAAGGTACTTTCCATTTTCTGCTACTAAAATTTGAGTGATGCTGTTTTCACGCATTATTTCCAATGCTTTTACAGCCAGGGCGTCTCCCTGAATAGTTTTGGGGCGATGATTCATGATATCTTTTGCCTTCAAATGGCTGATGTCTTTTTCACTTTCCAGCATCCGCCTCAAATCGCCATCTGTGATCACCCCTTGAATTACTTCATTTTTATTAAGCACTGCCGTCATACCCAAACGTTTTGAAGTGATTTGCATAATGATTTTACGAATGTTGTCATCCTCAAAAACAACCGGTCTTTCATTATTTGGATAAATATCATTAACCCGTAAATAGAGCTGTTTGCCTAATGCTCCCCCCGGATGATATTGTGCAAAATCCAATGGAGTAAACCCTCGTAAAGCAAGCAATGTAGTGGCGAGCGCATCACCAATGGCCATTTGTGCAGCTGTGCTGGCAGTTGGAGCAAGGTTGTTGGGGTCAGCTTCTTTTGAAACAGGAGTATGCAGGATATATCGTGCATTTTTCCCGAGATAAGAATCTTTGTTGCTCACCATCCCAATCATTGTGTTACCGGCAGATCGCAACAGCGGAACAAGGACTTTAATTTCTGGAGTTTCACCACTTTTTGAAATACAAAGTACAATATCGTTGGGCTGGATCATTCCAAGATCACCGTGGATAGCATCAGCTGCATGCATAAATATGGAAGGGGTTCCGGTCGAATTAAGAGTAGCTACAATTTTATTGGCGATAATCGCACTTTTTCCAATTCCTGTAACAATAAGCCTTCCTGGTGATTGAAAAATTTCATGAACACAATCTACAAAACCCTTGTCAATGCTATCTTTCAAGGCTAAAACAGTTTCAGCTTCAATTTGAATTACCTGCTGTGCAATTCTGATAATTTCTACTTCTTCTTTCACTATAATTATTGTATTTTTGACAGCTTTTTTTAAAAACCCGATAGCATTTTTTGGAATCGAAAGTAAGGTTCCACCAAAGCAATTATTATTTAGAATATTCTATTAATATCCCCAACATTTTTAAACATTGCTTCGTGACAGTTAATTGACAATTACAAAGTAATTATTATTAAAAACATTACGTTCGATGTACTGAAAATTACGGTTATTTTTATTTATATTTAAAGTCAAGCCCAAAGCTATAATTTTTTATAACAAATCAACTTTGAAATCTACCCCGCGATTTATAAAATAAGTTGAATTTTTAATTCATGAGAATTGAAAATATTAGATAGAATGGTAGACACAAACAACAGTTTACATGAGGCCCTCCAAAAGTTCTTTGGATTTGATGAATTCAAATCCGAGCAGGAACTTATCGTTCAAAGCGTTTTAGACAAAAAGGATACTTTTGTCATTATGCCTACCGGCGGTGGCAAATCACTTTGTTATCAGCTTCCGGCTCTAATGCTCGAAGGTACTGCAATTGTGATATCTCCTTTGATCGCTTTGATGAAAAATCAGGTCGATTCCATCCGTGGACACAGCCAGGAGGACAATATTGCTCATTTCCTTAATTCTTCTTTGACAAAAACACAGATGAAAGTCGTTAAGGAAGATATTATGGCAGGTAAAACAAAGCTCCTTTTCATTGCTCCTGAAACGCTCACAAAGGATGAGAATATTCAATTTTTCAAAGAAGTAAACCTTTCGTTTGTAGCGGTTGATGAAGCTCACTGTATTTCTGAGTGGGGACATGATTTCCGGCCAGAGTACCGCCGCATCCGAACAATGATCGACTCAATCGACAAAGAGATTCCGATCATTGCTTTGACTGCAACAGCTACTCCAAAAGTGCAATCTGATATTGTCAAAAACCTCAATATGAGGAATGTGAGAACATTTATTTCTTCCTTCAACCGGGATAATCTGTATTATGATATCAGGCCAAAAGGCAAAAAAGATCAAATAATAAAAAGTATTGTCCAGATTATCAAAGGAATGCCCGGACAATCTGGGATCATATACGTTCAAAGCAGAAAAAACACGGAGCAGATTGCAGAAGCGTTAAAAGTGAATGATATAAAAGCGGTGGCTTATCACGCTGGATTTGATGCAAAAACCAGGTCAAAGACACAGGATGATTTTTTGATGGAGGAGGTAGATGTTATCGTTGCTACTATTGCCTTCGGTATGGGTATTGACAAACCAGATGTGCGTTTTGTTATTCATTATGACATTCCAAAAAGTATTGAAAATTATTACCAGGAAACGGGTAGAGCTGGCCGTGATGGACTTGAAGGACGTTGTGTTGCCTTTTATTCCTATAAAGATATTCAGAAGCTTGAAAAATTCTTGAGAGATAAGCCAGTTGCCGAAAGGGAAATGACCGCTCAACTCATGCAGGAAATCATGGCTTATGCCGAAACACCTTCATGTCGCCGTCGTTTTCTGTTACATTATTTTGGGGAAGATTTTAATGATGAAAATTGTAGTAAAATGTGCGACAATTGTCGCCACCCAAAAGAAAGAATAGAAGTTCAAACTGAAATGCACCAGGGGCTTCAAGCCATCGATAAATTAAACGAAAATTATGGAATAAAGACTTTAGTAGAATTTATCACCGGCAAGGAAACCAAAGAAATGGCCGATTTCAAACATGATCAATTGGATCTTTTTGGAATTGGAAGAGAGAAAGATGAGAACTTTTGGCAATCAATTTTCAGGCAGGCTTTACTCAACAACCTGGTCTACAAAGACATTGAAAACTATGGCTTGCTCAAACTCACTGACAAAGGCAGATCTTTTATAAAAAAACCTCATTCTTTTCAAATACCGCTCAATCATAATTACGATAATCATTCCTTTGACGATGATGCTTCAAGCGGAAAAACTGCCGTTCTCGATAAGACTTTAATGGTACTTTTAAAAGATCTGCGCAAACAAATTGCCAGAGATAAAAAACTTCCTCCTTTTGTCATTTTTCAGGATCCTTCATTGGAAGATATGGCTACTCAATATCCAATAACTATGGAGGATATGGCTAATATTACAGGTGTAAGCAAAGGGAAGGCAATCCGTTATGGTCGTGCTTTTATTGAATTGATTGGTGGTTATGTTGAAGAAAATGATATTGAACGTCCCACTGATTTTGTTGTAAAACAAGTTGCCAATAAATCAAAAGTCAAGGTAAATATTATTCAGGGGATTGATAAAAAAATTCCTTTAGCCGATATCGCGGCAGCCAATAATTTAAGCATGGAAGAAATCCTCCATGAATTGGAAATGATTGTTTTTTCAGGCACAAAAGTAAACCTTGACTATTATATTGAAGATGCGGTTGACGAATATTCTCAGGAGGATATTTATGAGTATTTCATGGAAGCAGACAGCGATTCGGTTGATGAGGCTTATAATGAATTGAGAGAAGATGATGTTACGTTGGAAGAGATTCAGTTGATGCGAATTAAGTTTTTCTCTGAAAAGGCTAACTAGCTTTTCATGTAAATTTTTTGGTATAAAAATAGTCTTGAAAATAAAAGAGGTTTATCGGTTGATCTGGTAAACCTTTAAATTTTTAAAAAATGAAATTAATTATCATCAATGGCCCAAATTTAAACCTTCTCGGCAAAAGGGAACCAGACATCTACGGAAATCAGCCTTTTGATAATTATTTTCAAAAATTGATAGCTAAATATCCTGCTATCAATCTCGAATATTTTCAAAGCAATTCCGAAGGGCTTTTGATTGACAAACTCCACGAAGTTGGATTTTCTTATGACGGGATTATCATCAATGGTGGCGCTTATACACATACTTCCATTGCCATCGCTGATGCCTTGGCTGCGATAAAAACACCAGCGATTGAAGTTCATATTTCCAATATTCACTCCAGAGAAGCTTTTCGCCATCACTCTTATTTTACAAAAAATTGTATAGGAATTGTTTCAGGTTTAGGTTTGAAAGGATATGATTTGGCTTTGCAATATTTTGTCAACCAATAATCAGGGGCCATAGGCCGGGATCGGTGTTAGGTCTAACATTCGGAGCCATCTGCGTTTGCCCATTTTATGGGTTTTCCATTTAAAAAGATGGCGAATCAATAAGCCTCCAGCCAAAGCTACTCCGACAACGACAACCGCAAAAGGGGTGATTTCCCACCAACCAATCAAAGTTGCCAACAAGGTTATTCCACCATAACCAGCTGCAAAAGAAAATAGTATAAAGCTCATAGATCGAGATACTCCTGCATTTTCAAACGTTCTGATTGCCATAATATCATTCATTTTAACCGCTCGGTTTTCAAATACGATAATATTTTCATCGACCAAAAGATCATTGATTGTGCCGTGGTACCACGATTTTTTATCACCTTTAATTTGATACATCAACTTGTCACCAATATAAAATTTATGAACCTTGGTTTTTCCATACTTTTCAATCTGTATAAATTTCTGACCGAAACTATTCCAAGCAGTACTTATAAAAAAAAGTAAAATCATCAA
The DNA here is from genome assembly GCA_965220465.1 of Saprospiraceae bacterium. Classification (GTDB taxonomy): domain Bacteria; phylum Bacteroidota; class Bacteroidia; order Chitinophagales; family Saprospiraceae; genus JAHDHW01. The sequence continues at coordinate 92,421 of CBDCPZ010000024.1, forward strand.
TCTCATTGGAAGTTTTTTTGGTGTATGATTTAAATGAGTCATCTCAATCAGTGAGCGTTGGTTGAATTGCTTTAAAAGTTAAACTTACTCAAAGTTTTTAATAAAAACATTCATCCATTTGCGGGTCGCTTTTTCAATATCCCGAAAAGGTAATGTTTCTCTGGCAACATAAATAACCATTAAACCATATTGCGGGCTTCCTTCGGGGATATTTTTATAAAACCAGGGTTTGTTGGATCGATAAGCCTCGCGGATTCGCCTCCTTAGCAGGTTGCGTTGGTAAGCTTTTGGAAAAGAACGGCGAGGGACTGTCAAAGCAAATTGAACAGGGGATTCATTCTTTGGCGGATCTATTTCCGTCCAAACCACTCGTAAAGGATAAGACTTTATCGATTGCCCTTCTTTAAAAAGTTGGGAAATTACTTTTCGGCTTTTGAGCCGCTCTTCTTTATGAAATGAAAATAAAGACAAGAAAATTATTATTTATTTCCAATATACGTCAAAACCCGATCTGTAACAACAGTATCGGGTTTCGTTCTTTCGATATTCGGTTAGAGTCCCTCTTGGGGAACGAATTATTTCAATCTTCGTTCGTCAGATACCGTTAGCTTTGCACGGCCTTTGGCACGACGACGTGCAATTAATTTGCGACCATTCTTGCTGCTCATTCTTGAGCGGAAACCGTGTTTGTTCGCTCTTTTTCTTCGTGATGGTTGAAATGTCCTTTTCATAAAATTTTACCTTTAAAAATCGCTAATGTGCTCGTTACTCAAAAAGCCCGACAAAGGTAGTTTTTATTTGTTAATTAGACAAATGAACAACTATCTTTTTCAGATTATTTTATTCCTTCAAAGATTATCCGTTCATCGAACTTAGGAATTCTTCGTTTGAAGACGTGTGCAGCATATTTTTTCGTAAAAACTCCATCGCTTCAACTGGTTTCATATCCGCAAGATGATTTCTCATGATAAACATACGCTGCAAAGTATCCTTATCAAGAAGCAGATCTTCACGTCGGGTACTTGACTTAGTAAGATCAATTGCAGGATAAAGTCGTTTGTTAGCCAAAGTTCTATCAAGCTGCAATTCCATATTACCAGTTCCTTTAAATTCTTCGAAAATCACACCGTCCATCTTAGAACCTGTATCGATCAATGCTGTTGCAAGGATGGTTAACGAACCTCCATTTTCAATATTTCGAGCAGCACCAAAGAATTTTTTAGGCTTGTGTAAAGCGTTGGCTTCCACACCACCAGAAAGTACTTTTCCACTTGCAGGAGCAACCGTATTGTAAGCTCGTGCTAGTCGGGTAATAGAATCCAGTAAGATGACTACATCATGTCCACTTTCTACCAGACGCTTTGCTTTTTCCAAAACAATACCCGCAACGCGAACGTGATTGTCAGCGGGCTCATCAAAAGTTGAAGCAACCACTTCTGCATTTACACTACGTTTCATATCTGTTACTTCCTCAGGTCTTTCATCGATCAATAATACGATCAGATATGATTCCGGGTGATTTTTGGCAATTGCATTAGCCACATCTTTTAAAAGAAAAGTTTTACCTGTCTTTGGCTGTGCAACGATCAAACCACGCTGTCCTTTCCCGATTGGCGTAAAAAGATCTATCATTCGAGGGCCATATTCCTTTCCATTGCCACTGGTAAGTTGAAATTTTTCAGTAGGGAATAACGGTGTAAGATAATCAAAAGGAACCCTGTCGCGAATATCCTGTGGGCTCAATCCATTGATACGAGATACTCTTAAGAGCGCAAAATACTTTTCTCCTTCTTTAGGGGGTCGAATTGCTCCACTTACCGTATCACCGGTCTTTAATCCAAAAAGCTTGATTTGAGAAGGAGAAACATAAATGTCATCAGGAGAAGTTAAATAATTGTAATCTGCGGAACGCAAAAAACCATAGCCATCAGGCATCATTTCTAGAATACCTTCTCCTTCGATAATACCATCGAGTTCAATATTAAATTTTGGCTCACTGGCTTTTTCCTGAGAACTTGCACTATCTCTGCTATCCCTTCTTTCTCTTGTGCCCCGGCTATCTTTACTGTCCCTTCTATCTCTTCTATCCCTCGTATCCCTACTCTCTCTTTTGTCGTTATCTTCACGTGAAACATTTTCATCTTTTCTATCAGAGGGTTCACTATTATCCGATTTATCCTTTTCAGAAGACTCCTCCGATTTGTATTGCTTATCTTCCTTTGTAAACGTTGAACGAACCCTTTTTTCGCCTCTCCCTTGACTATCTCGATCTTCATCGGAAGCGTCTGCTTTTGAAGACTTTTCCGCACTATCTCCGGATTTAGTAGTTCGGACATTTTCTGAATCAGAATCGTCTTTTTTTGTTGTTCTTTTTCTTTTATTAGGAGGAGATTGACGAGAAGTTTGCTTTTCTTTTTGCTCTAGCTTGGCTTCTTTTCTTCCATTTTCTTTGTTGGATTCCATTACCAAAGCCTGCTGATCAAGTATCTTATAAATAAGTTCTTGTTTATTTAATTTTTTAAAGCCCTTTAATCCTAGCTTTTCCGCTAAATCTTTTAACTCGGGCACCAGCATATCATTTAACTGAAGTATATCAAACATATTGAATTGTAATTTTGGGAATTTTATTTTTAGAAAAAAGGTAAAAGCTTTTTTTACCTGTACATTGATTGGTCAAAATAGCGATTAATGGAATTTAAAACGTAGGAAACTTGGTTAATGTCATAAGACAAAAAACGTAACCTTTACACATCTATACCTAATTCAGAACTGTAGTAACCTCATTATTGTTAAGTGGAATTCAGAAGGAATTGGTTTGATAAACCCTCATTTGCAGCCTTATAAAAACGATGTTGTAAAGGAATGTTTACTTTTAATCAATGCAAAAATACGTTTTATTTTTAATTTCAAATACTATCTTTGCAAAAATTTAACGAAATCTTTCTTCAAAAGTTTATTTAATATCCATTAAAGTCTAATTTCATAGACATATTACAACATTTTTCATACCAAAACCCATTAGAATTTAATTTTTATTTTATGCTAGAAGTAAATATTATCCGAGAAAACAAAGAAAAGCTTTTGAGTGGTCTGAAAACCCGAAATTTTTCAGCTGATGACTTCAAAATTATCGATGAAATCATTGTGCTGGATGACGTCAGGAAAGCCACTCAAACCGAAAATGATGAATTACTGGCTCAGGGAAATAAACTTTCTAAAGAAATAGGAGACCTTTACAAACAAGGTAAACGCGATGAGGCAGAAACCATGAAAAATGAAGTAGCTCAACTCAAAGAAAAATCTAAAAAACTCGGCGATAAATTATTGGAATCTAAAGAACAACTTCAAAACTTGTTGCTAAAAATACCGAATATCCCTCACCCCTCTGTACCAATGGGCAAATCTGATGCGGATAATGAAATGTACAAAGACTGGAGTGGTGACCTTCCTCAATTGCCGGAGAATGCTCTTCCTCATTGGGATCTAGCAAAAAAATACAATCTGATCGACTTCGAAATAGGGGTGAAAATAACCGGCTCCGGGTTTCCTCTTTTCCGAAATAAAGGATCCAAATTGCAAAGAGCATTGATCAATTTTTTTCTGGATGAGGCAAGCAACGCAGGTTATGAAGAAATTATCCCGCCTTTGCTTGTAAATGAGGATACTGCCAGAGGAACCGGTCAGCTCCCTGACAAAGAAGGCCAAATGTATTATGTTGAAAAAGATGATCTTTACCTTATCCCTACCGCTGAAGTGCCGCTTACTAATATCTATAGAGATGAAATCCTTGAAGAAAAAGATTTTCCTATCAAAATAACGGGCTACACGCCGTGCTGGAGAAGAGAAGCTGGTGCCTACGGAAAAGATGTCAGAGGACTAAACCGGGTACATCAATTTGATAAAATTGAAATCGTTCAAATTCAGCATCCTGAAAAATCCTATGACACGCTTTATCAAATGCTTAGCCATGTTGAAGGAGTACTACAAAAACTGGAATTACCTTATCGCATAGTACGTTTGTGTGGAGGCGATCTTGGTTTTACCTCAGCACTAACTTATGACTTTGAAGTTTATTCAGCGGCACAAAAAAGATGGCTGGAGGTTAGTTCAGTTTCTAATTTTGAAACCTACCAAACCAATCGTCTGAGGTTGCGTTATCGCGATAAAAATAATAAAACACAATTGGCGCATACCCTCAATGGAAGTGCTTTGGCTTTAGCTCGAATTGTCGCTGCATTGCTGGAAAACAATCAAACCGCCGAAGGCATTAAAATCCCTGCAGCTTTACAACCTTATACTCGCTTCGAACTAATAAACTGATTTTCGTTATCGTTAATCTAAATTTTCATGATAGCAGTCTGAGAATAAAAACTTTTGAACATTGTTTTTGGTTTTATCATTGATTGAATCATAAAAAAATTAAAAAATGACTCCAGATTATTATATCTATATCTTTATTGCCGGGGCACTTTCTTTGGTTGGAATGTTTGTGAGTAATCGTTTAAAAAGTAAATTTAAATATTACAGCGAAATTGGTGTCCGCAGTGGTATGACTGGAAAGGAAGTAGCGGAATCCATGTTGCAACATTACCATATTCAAGGCGTTCAAGTGCTACCTGCAAATGGTGTTTTGACAGATCATTACAATCCAATTACCAAAACAGTAAACTTGAGTGAACCCGTTTTTTATGGAAAAAGTGTTGCTGCCGCGGCTGTTGCTGCCCATGAATGTGGTCATGCTGTACAACACGATACCGCTTACAGTATGCTTCAAATGCGATCGGCACTGGTTCCAGTTGTTAAGATTGCTGCTACTGCACAACAATTCTTGCTGATAGGTGCTTTTCTTTTACTAAATTCATTTCCCCAATTAATGCTGATTACGATTGTGGCATTTACAATTACAACATTATTTAGCTTGGTCACCCTTCCTGTAGAATTTGACGCAAGCCGACGAGCTTTGGTGTGGCTCGATGAATCCGGAGTGGCGAGAGGTGAGGAGTACGAAGGAGCTAAAGATGCACTTTGGTGGGCTGCCATGACTTATGTTTCCGCAGCTTTGTCTTCATTGGTCATGCTGCTTTACCTCATTTTCAGGTATTCAAACAATCGATAAAATTGGTTTTTAAAACCCAGATTTTGAATGCAGAAATATTTTGAAAATGTTTCTGCATTTTTTTTTGGAAAAGTTAAGCGTTTATAAACTTCTAAATTCCAACTCAGTAGAAATAGGAATTAATCGAAGGTATTTTTTGTTACATCTGTATAACCTTGAAAGTCAGTTTGTTAATTAATAAAATGAATGTAATCAGCAAATTATAGAAATTGATTCAAAATTTTGAATTCGGGGATTTTTAAATTATTTTAGCACTTTAGGGATTTTTATATTTCACTATTAACATAGCTTCAGCGTTTTTATGAGTGACCAGCAAAATCGGCGATATGTTTTTATCGATTTTGGAAATTTGCAAAAAGTCAAGTTTAGAAAACTTGAAAAGGTTTGCAGCAGAATTTTCATACTGATTGATGCTGACGAAAAAAGTATCCCTTTCCCACTCGTTCTACAAATTCAAAAACTTGGAAAAGCTGTAAAATGGGTCACCGTTGAAAAACCACTAAAAAATGGTTTGAATTTTCATATTTGTTATTTAATGGGAACCCTTCATCAAAAAGTTTCTAAAAAAATAGAATTTGCCATTTTATCAAATGACCCTACGTTTGATTCTCTTGTCAATTCCATCAACAAGTCTGGCAGAAACTGTTTGAGGGTAAAAAGTAGAAAATCTAATGATGAACCCATTCATTTCAGTAAAAAGGAAATTATAATCGCGGAAGAAAATCAGGGAAAAAAGACCGACAATTATACCAATTCATTTTTAATCGAACCTTCTATTGACAACCAACTGTTAAGCGAAACGACCAATGATACTGTTCGAAGACTTATTCGCTCAGGTAAACGCCCCGAAGAAGTTGAAATGCTTCGAAACTACATTCTTCTTCACAATCAGGAATTAACCAAACATGGTAAAGTAGATATTGTCATTGAGCAGCTCCAACGCAATAACAACATCGCTATTCACCAAGGAGCAGTGACTTATAATTTCTGATTGGAACCTTTCATTTGAAAATTTTATTTGTAAATTTGGAACTTTAGTTGATCATAAATCAATCAAATTATGGTAGCAGACGTAAATAATTATATAGGTAAAGCAAAAAAATATATGGACGAAGCACTCGTTCATCTTGACAAAGAATTGGCTAAAATCCGAACGGGGAAAGCGTCTCCCTCTATGCTCAGTGGAATTTTAGTTGATTATTATGATAACCCGACGCCCCTCAACCAAGTGGCTAATGTTGGAGCATCCGATGCAAAAACACTTACTATCCAACCTTGGGAGAAAAAAATGTTGGGTGTTATTGAACAAGCTATTTTCGCTGCTAATTTGGGCTTAACGCCAATGAATGATGGCGAAATAATCCGAATCACCATTCCGCCACTTACCGAAGATCGACGTATAGAAATGGTCAAAAGAGCCAAAGCACTCGGTGAAGAAGGAAAAATCAGTTTGCGCAATGCTCGCCATAAAGTAATGGATTTTATAAAGAAAGCCGTAAAAGATGGTTTGCCGGAAGATACCGGAAAGGATAAAGAAGCAGAAACTCAAGATATCATTAATGAATATACTGAAAAGATCAATGAAATGGTCGCAGCAAAGGAGAAAGATATTATGACTATTTAAAAAGCAAAAACTTGTGTTTTGAAGGTGAAAGGACTTTGTTCTTTCACCTTTTTCAATTTCAAAAGCCGTAAATCAGTACTTTGTCCTTTTTATTCACAAAGAGTTTGTTATTTTGAATGCGAATTTTATCTTCTTTGTTTATACCAGCAGGTAACTCGATTGTCTGCAAAATCAATGGTTGCAGGTGGAAAGACATTAGTTTTTCATTCTTTCTGAAAATCAATTGTTTATTAACCACCTGAAAATCGTCAAGCCCTTTGAAATCAAGCGTTTTTATATAATAACCAAAATTATCAAAAACCAAAATTCCCGTCTGTGGATTATTTACATAAACATTGTTGTCACGTTCGAGAATAAGATTTGGTTGAATCGTATAAAAAAGGACCATAGTCAAATCATCGCTTTCTATCAATACCTGCCCCCTTCTATCTATCTTCTTCAATTTAAAGGTCAGCTCATCGTATAACCAAACCTTGTTGTCATTGGACATTCCAATGGCTTTAATTTCAATTAAATTCAAATTGGCAAAATTATACTCTATTGTTTTATTAAGTGTCCTGTCTAGTATTATTGCAGTCATATAATCGGGATAATACAACAAAACGTTAAAGGGATCAGTAGCATCAATATGCTTAAGGTTGCCGAGCGTATTATTATTAAATCTAAACAATTCCACTCCTTTAGAATCATATTTAATCACTTCATTCTGTTCAGTGACTACGTAAATTTGGCTTAATTTGTCGGTTGTAAAAAACTTTGCTTTGATCGGAATAGTATTCATCAAAGTGTAACTGGAATCAAGAGAGCCGCTCGCTTGGCTTGCACAAGAGCAGCACAGTATAAGGAGACAACTAAAAATTAGTTGTTCTATTTTAAAATTTAAAGCAAGTTGCTCCTTCATTTTCAAAAAATTTAATTTCCATCTTTTCACTATCGAAAACAGCATAAGAGTTGTAATTCATCCATTCTCCCAGGTTAATATAACGGCTTTTTCCATTCTTTAGCGTATAGTCAATAGGGAGATGCCGATGTCCGAAAACATAATAATCTGCATACTGCTGGTCTAGTTTTCTGTTGGCATAAGCTACCAATCGCTCCTTTTCTTCTCCATAGAATTCCGTTTCAATTTTATTGGATTCGCGGCTTTTATGCGACCAAAAATTAGCCAGTCGAATACCGAAATCCGGATGAATCCATCCAAAAAGCCACTGACAAACCGGATTTGCAAAGACTTTTTTAATGAATTTATACCCATGATCTCCAGGCCCGAGACCGTCTCCATGACCGATAAAAAAAGTTTTTCCGAGCAATTCTTTTACAATCGGTTTCCGATAAATTGGAATATCGAACTCTTCTTCAAAATACCGAAACATCCACATGTCATGATTTCCAATAAAAAAGTAAATCGGAATACCTGCATCCCGCAATTCTACTAGTTTACCAAGCAATCGAATATAACCTTTGGGAACCACTGTTGCGTATTCGAACCAAAAATCAAAGACATCACCAACCAGATAAATCTCTGCGGCATCTGCTTTTATCATATCAAGCCATCGTACAATTTGGCGTTCCCGTTCAGTGCTGGTATGCTTTGCATCAATCCCAAGATGGAAATCTGAGGCAAAATAAATTTTTCCGCTTCTCATTATAGAATGCTGGCTGTGAGTTAGTCTAAATTAGTTTTAATCCTTTTAAGCTTTTTCCATCACAGAGCCGCATTTTTTGCAGGTGCGGAGCTTTTCAGAATTCATAAAGTTATTCATGACTGGAGGAAGTTGATTGACAATATCTGTCATTTCAAAGGTATCTTCATGAAGTTTGTTGTTACATTTTTCACAAAACCACATCAATTTATCTATTTCTCCCTCCTTGCGATATCGTTCGATTACCAAGCCGATTGTATTGGCAGGCCTTTGCGGCGAATGGGGGATTCGTGGAGGCAACAAAAACATATCTCCCTCTCGGATATGGATGTCTTCAGGGGTTCCGTCATTATTAATTATTTTTAAAGTGATATCACCTTCAAGTTGGTAAAATAATTCTTCGCCGTCTTCAAAATGATAATCTTTTCGGCCATTTGGGCCGCCAACTACCATAACAATGTAATCATCGTTTTCAAAATATACCTGCTTGTTTCCAACAGGAGGTTTTAAATATTGACGGTTATCATCAATCCATTTTTTCAGATTAAAAGGTTTTGCAATTGCCATAATATTTTTTTAGATGTTTTGATATAAAATCCCTGACATGATTCGAAAGGTTAAATCGGCCTAATTAATTTCCTAACAAAATTCAGTCAATGCCCTGATGTCTAAATAGTCTTGAAATAATTGCTAAATTTAAGCATTAATTTGAAGACTGAAAACTACTATAAATTATGAATCTCAGTTTAGTTGGAAAAAATGCATTGGTTTGCGGAAGCAGCAAAGGTATTGGTAAAGCATCTGCGCTGGAATTAGCAGCTCTTGGCGCAACGGTAACGTTAGTTTCAAGGAGTACGGAAACCATGACGAGTATACTTCATGAGTTAAATCACGAAGCCGGTCAACACCATGATTTCCTTGTCGCGGACTTTTCAGATAGTGTCGATTTAAAGAAAAAAATAGATCTGCTGGTAATGTCAAAACCCATCCACATTTTGGTAAACAACACGGGCGGCCCTCCGGGTGGCCCTATCGTTGATGCGAAAACCGAAGAATTCGTTCAGGCATTTCACAATCATCTGATTTGTAACCATATTCTGGCTCAGGCTGTGATCAAAGGAATGAAAGAAAGCGGTTATGGCCGAATTATTAATATCATTTCAACTTCCGTCAAACAACCTTTGGACGGCCTGGGAGTTTCTAATACCATTCGTGGAGCCGTTGCCAATTGGGCAAAAACGATGGCCAACGAACTTGGCCCGTTTGGGATCACCGTCAATAATGTTTTACCGGGCGCTACCGAAACCGAGCGTTTGCAGCAAATCGTTGAAAATAAGGCCGATAAAACAAACCAACCCGTTGAAAATATAGCCACTGCAATGAAAAATGCGGTTCCATTAAAGCGGTTTGCCAAACCCGAAGAAATCGGAGCTGCCGTTGCTTTTTTAGCTTCGCCGGCAGCAGCTTATATCAATGGAGTGAATCTTCCGGTGGATGGTGGCAGAACTAAATGTTTGTAAAAAACTAGCTTAAAATTCTTTTTTGACTTAATCAATTTAATGGTTTAGAAATGAAATATTTGATCCCTTTTTTAATGGTTTTTACAATAAATAACTGTTCATCAAATAATGAACAGGTTTTAAAAGAAGCTGTAGAAATTCATGAACAATCACTTACCATTGAAAAAGAAGTTCAATCAAAATATGATGAATTAGAACAGATAAAAAACAGCATCAATATTCAAGGCCGGGCACTCACCGAAGAAGAAATAAAATTCACTCGTGAAGTTGACTTAATGGGCTTAAGCTTAAATTATTGGAAGGAAAATCATCTGGAAGTTCCGTCATCCGATCAACAGGAAAAACAAAAAGACGCTTCAATTAAATTTTCTCCACAGGATATTTTACTCATCCAAAAAGAATTTAACGATTCAATTGTAGCTATTCGCGCCAGAGTGGAAAGATTAAAAATTCCAAATGCGGATTTTTGAATAGTTTGTGGTTCATGGTTTATAGTTATCCTAACCCCTGAACCAAGAACTTCAAACTTCAAACTAGTAACCTATGAATAAAATAGAACACATTGGAATTGCCGTAAAGGATCTTAAAAACAGCAACCAACTTTTTGCAAAACTGTTTGGGAAGGCACATTATAAAATCGAAGAAGTAGCTTCCGAAAACGTAAATACTTCTTTTTTTAAAATGGGAGAATCAAAAATTGAACTGCTCGAAGCCACTGATCCTGCTAGCCCTATTGCAAAATTCATTGAAAAAAGAGGGGAAGGCATCCACCATATTGCATTCGATGTTGAAGACATCCACGCTGAAATGAAAAGACTACAAAACGAAGGATTTCAATTGATCAACGAAACACCCAAACGCGGCGCTGACAACAAATTAGTCTGTTTTCTACATCCAAAAACCACCAACGGTGTGCTTATTGAATTGTGCCAGGAGATCAAGGATTTATAGTTTGTAGTTCCTGGTTCGAAGTTTTTAATTAACACGAACCACGAACCACCTAACCTCCTTACCTTTTAACCTTTTGCCTTTCATGGAATTAGAACTCTACCACTACATCATAGCCATCACAGGAGGAGTCTTTGCAGGAATTTTAAATACCCTGGCAGGCAACGGATCAGCGATTACTTTGACGATTCTGACAGAGATACTTCAGCTTCCCGGCAATCTCGCCAACGGCACCAATCGGGTGGGTATCCTCGCGCAAAGCATAATGGGAACCTGGACTTTTCACAAAAATGGAAAACTCAAACTCAACAGAGGAAGCACCTACATTATCCCGACAATCATCGGAGCTATCGCAGGAGTCATCGTCGCAACGATGGTCAGTAGCGAGCAATTTAAAAGTGTTTTTCGATTTTTGATGGTTGCCATGCTGGTCGTCATTTTAGTAAAACCAAGCAGATGGTTGATCAAAACGGATACTTCAAAAAAAGTAAACCTCTGGATTACGATTCCAGTTTTTTTAGCGCTTGGCTTTTACGGCGGATTTATACAGATGGGCATGGGCGTTTTCTTTTTGGCAGCCATGGTTTTAGGAGCAAGATTCAGTTTGATCGACGCAAATATTATCAAAGTTTTTGTGGTCGGAGCTTACACGATTTTGGTCGTTGCAATCTTCCAATGGAATGGTCTGATTGACTGGCGTATCGGGCTGATCCTCGCATTTGGGCAAACTATCGGTGCCTGGTTGGCGGCGACCTTTGCCTCTCAATATCCCAAAGCTGATTTCTGGGCGTATATTTTATTGGTTGTGGTTGTGGTTTTGGCGATTGTAAAAATGTTTGAATTACATCTTTGGCTTCTTTAAAAATAGTACAGGTGAATTTATTCGCCTCAAACTACTCCATAAATCTAAGGCGAATAAATTCGCCTGTACAGTAGCGGAGCGAACTCATTTTTACAAAAGATCCATAAATCTTCGTAATTTCCCGAAATCATTTTTTAATAAAATTAATGGCCGAAAAAAGTAAAAAAAAATCGCCTCAGCAATACAACGAATCTTTCGAAGCTGCGCTAAAATCGCTCAACCCGGAGCAGATGGATGCAGTCAGTCAAATCGAAGGCCCCGTTTTGGTAATTGCCGGACCAGGTACGGGAAAAACGCATATTCTCGCTGCGCGGATCGGCCGTATTTTACAGGAAACGGACACCAATCCCAACAATATCCTTTGTCTTACTTTTACGGATGCAGGAGTTCATGCGATGCGCGAGCGCCTGTTGGAATTCATTGGCCCGGAGGCGCACAGAGTGCATATTTACACTTTTCATTCTTTTTGTAATTCCATCATCCAGGAGAATCTGGAGCTGTTTGGCAGACACGATCTTGAACCGCTCAATGACCTGGAACGCGTTGAAATTATTCGCCGTTTGATTGACGAACTCCCTTTCGACCATCCTGTGAAAAACCGTAGAAACGACCCTTATTTTTACGAAAAGCATTTGCATGACCTTTTTAAAAGGATGAAGTCAGAAGACTGGAACGTTAAACTGGTTCATTCCAAAATTGATGAATATCTGAGGGAATTGCCCAACCGAGAGGAGTTTATTTACAAACGCAAAACCAAGGAAAATAAAAAAGGTGATTTAAAACAGACTTTGATTGATGATGCCGCCCGAAAAATGGAACGACTTCGTGCCGCTGCTGCGCTTTATCCGCGATATATCAAACTGATGGAAAAAGCACGTCGCTATGATTACGATGACATGATTTTGTGGGTTTTGAGAGGTTTTGAAAAAAACGAAGCACTCCTTCGGAATTACCAGGAGCGATACTTGTATTTTCTCGTTGACGAATATCAGGACACTAACGGCTCTCAAAACCATGTGATTCAAAAGCTCATCGAATATTGGGAAAACCCGAATGTTTTTATTGTCGGTGACGATGATCAATCCATTTTTGAATTTCAGGGAGCGCGATTGCAAAACCTGGTAGATTTTCATCAACAGTATAAAAAAGATTTGCAGCTCGTTTTGTTGAAGGAAAATTACCGTTCCTCGCAGCATATTTTAGATACTTCAAAAACGTTGATAGATCACAATGAAAATCGTATTACTACTCGTCTTGAAGGCATCGAAAAAGCTTTGGTAGCAAAAAATAAATATTTCGGACTTTCAACGATCTTACCAAAAATCGTAAGCTATCCAAACCGTACTCATGAAGAAGTTGCCATCGTTTGTCAGTTAGAAGAATTACAACAAAAAGGCGTTCTACTCAACGAAGTTGCTATCATTTATGCAAAACACAAGCAGGTCAGAAATATCATCACTTTGCTTGAAAAAAAAGGAATCCCCTACAACACAAAACGGCAAGTTAATATTCTCGATCTACCTTTGATTCAGAAACTACGAACCCTCTTGAAGTATGTCAAAGAAGAACATCAATCGCCTTACAGCAGCGAACATGAGCTATTTCGAATCATGTATTTTGACTTTTTGAGTATTCCGGCGGACTCCCTGGCGAAGCTTAGTTTTTTTATGGCGAAGGTTTCAAAAGAAGAGAAAATAATGTGGCGGGACATTATCGGAAATGCAAAGAGATTGAAACAGATTGGCATTGAAAACCCTTTGCCGTTTTTGGAGTTCTCCAAGCTATTAAATCAATTGATTGGCGATTATGACAATTTCACTTTGCTTCAATTGCTCGAACGAATTATCAATCGAAGCGGGCTTCTTTCCTTTATTTTGCGACAAGCTGACAAAGCCTGGCAAATCCAGGTGATCAATACTTTTTTTGAATTTGTAAAAAAAGAAACCGACAAAAAGCCTCGCTTTACGTTAAAAAACCTGTTGGAAGTTTTTTCAAATATGGATGCCAACCGACTTCCGATTGGTATCCTTAAAACTATAACGGCCAAAGAAGGCGTGAACCTCATCACGGCGCACAGTTCAAAGGGATTAGAGTTTCAATATGTGTTTATGATCGACTGTGTAAAAGACAATTGGGAGCCAAAAGGCAGCGGAAATTCGTATCGTTTTCCTTTTCCTGACACGCTGACTCTTTCGGGAGAAGAGGATGCAATCGAAGCCAGGCGACGGCTGTTTTATGTAGCAATGACGCGCGCAAAAGAGTTGCTTCAAATTTCATTTAGCCAAAAAGATATCGCCGGAAAATACCTTAATCGATCGCTTTATGTTGATGAAATTTTGGAGGGCACTGATCTGGAAGCACAAAAAGCCATTTTGTCTGAAGAAGTATTAACCGAAGCTCAGATTTTGCAGCTTCAGGAAGTTGAAAAGCCAATTATTCCAGCACATGAAAAAGCCATGATCGACGCTTTGCTGGAGGGCTTCACCTTGAGTATTTCAAGTTTAAACCGGTACCTTCGTTGCCCTTTGAGTTTTTATTTCGAATCAGTTTTGAAACTACCTGCGGCACAAAGTGAAGCGGCTTCTTATGGCCTGGCGATGCATTATGCCTTACACAAACTTTTTGAACGAAGGAAGCTTTCGAAGCCTAAAACACTCCCTTCAAAAAAGGATTTTGTCAGTTATTTTCTGGCGGAAATGAATCGTCAACGAGGTTATTTCACACCAAAAGAATTTGATCGCCGTTCTCAATTGGGGCAATTTCATTTAGAAAACTATTACGATTTAAACAAAAGTAGCTGGCCTAAAAAAAGTCAAACTGAATACAGTGTCCGAAATGTAGAATTTCAAGGTGTTCCGTTAACGGGGACGATAGACCGCATTGATTTTATTGATGATTTTACGGCACATGTTGTTGACTACAAAACCGGAAATGTCGAATCCGCAAAAACGGCTCCGCCAAAGGATTCAAAACCAATCGGCGGGATCTATTGGCGACAATTGGTTTTTTATAAAATCCTTTATGAATTACATCAACAAACCCATAAAATTCGTAGTGCGGAGATTTCTTACCTTGAGGCTGACAACAAAAACAATTACGTCCATAAAACGCTGGAAATTAACGCGACTGACGTTGAAATTGTAAAAGATTTGATTACTGATTCATACGCAAAGATCATGGTTCACGATTTTTATGAAGGTTGTGGAGAAAAAAATTGTTCCTGGTGTAATTTTGTAAAACTAAATATTCAAACAGACTCCTTCGCGGATTTGGAAGCGGAAGATCTAGATGATTGATCATTTTATTAAAAATTACGACAAGCTGGATTTAATATCTTATCAACCAAAAATCAATTCCTTTAAATTCCCTTAACAGGTCTGGTTTTTGAAAACATCAATCTCCATAAAACGTTTTATCAAAAAGCAATAAAATTTATGAGTCAAAAAAGAAAATCTATTCGAAAAGCTAATAAAAACCAACCTGGTCCTCGCGTAACAAAAACTTCAAAGCGCCAAAAACTAATCACTGTTGGTGTAGTTGCTCTAGCATTGCTGTTTGCGTTAGGCATGTTTTTAACAACCCCCAATAACACAACTCGCAACGTAAAAAAAACTTCAGATCAACCCATACCGAATGCAAACTCCAAACCTGCTGAACCACAGTTCGTCAAAGAAGGAGACTTGCAATTTTATAAAAATGAAACAATTGTAAAAGGAATTGAAATCGAAGTCGCCGATAATGCCGAAGAAATTAAACAGGGCTTGATGTTCCGTCAGAATATGGATGAAGGAAAAGGCATGCTTTTTATTTTTCCAAACATGCAACCGCGAGGCTTTTGGATGAAAAACACTTTGATTCCACTGGATATTATTTACGTCGATGCAAACAAAAAAATCGTTTCCATTCAAAAAAATACTACTCCTTTATCCGAAAAAAACTTACCATCTGATAGTGATGCCCAATACGTGATTGAAGTTAATGCGGGCTTTGCGGATCGCTACGGTTTAAAGGCTGGAGACATAGTTGATTTTCAGTTGAATTAAGAGGGGGGAGGGACGAGGAGAGAGGGGGCAGAGTCAAGAGTTATAGGTCAGGAGTGAGGGGAGAGTTGTCAAAGGTCAGATGTGAAGGGGAGAACCTCTAACCCATAACTTATAATTTTTTATCCACCAATTTCCTCTTCAATTTTTGCGATAACATCGATGGCGGAATCATAGGTTTCGTTCATAGCATCCGCGTTGTCTTTTCCGGCGAAAAGCGCCAATTCACAGGTTTTTATTGTTTTCATAAAAAGGGAAATACTTTCTTCGCTCACCTTGAGAAGGCTCAGTTTTTCAATGACATTATCTTTGGTAAGGTCTGAGAGGGGAATGCTGAGTTTATCACAAATATATCCGAAGGAAGCTTTCGAAACTTCATCATAAAAATCTTTGCTGTCATTATTTTTTAGAAAATTTCTGGAAAGAGAAAGTCGTTTTTGTGCCACTTTTTTAGCTCGGTTTCTTTTCAAAACTAAGATATCGACAGCATTCCGGCTAATTAAAATTTGCCTTTGTACAACCACTCCTGCCAACAACAAAATCGGTAGAATAAAGAGGGTCCAAAACACGTATGATCCCAAAAATTCATCTCCTTCCTTTTTTAAATTTGTTTCTAATTTTATAAACCGAATATCCTCTCTAGCCTCAGAAGCCTCAACTGATCGAGGCGTTCGTTTCGCTCCTAAAACCCCTTTGCCAACGATAATTTTTGTGGTATCAGTGCTCAGGGTTTTATACTTTAAACTATCCGTATCAAAATAGGTGAAAGCTACTGAAAGATCATAAGTGCCTGGTTCATTGGGCAATATCGTATATTCAAAAGTTTTTTTGACACTGTATGCTCCATTATTTTCAAAACTATTTTCCTCTAAAACCTTTGGATCATAAACTTCAAAATTGTCCGAAATTGTCAGAGGCGGAGCCTGGATTTGTTTGATATCACCATTGCCATTGATATCCAATCGCAACAAAATAGCGTCATCTGTAGTAAGTTTCCTACGATTAATATTTGCACGAATACTAAATTTGCCAACGGCTCCTGTAAAGGTAGGCGGCTTGTCAGCCGGAAGCGATTTGATACTAATATGTAAACTGTCCGTATTGACACGGATCGGTGTCATTTTTGGTAAAAAGAAAGCACTTCTTCTTTGGTTAGGGCTCTCGCTGTTTATATAAAGCTGCATGACCATTGGATCAATGGTAAGTTTTCCACCTTGCTGAGGAAAAAGTGCTACCCTTTTTAAAACTTTGGTGCTGAATTGCTTTCCATCAACAACTTCCTTTACAACCCGTCCATTAAACCGTCGAACATCCTGCGCAAAAAATCCGGCGTAATCCGACTCTGAAATCAGGTTGTAGCTTTCAATATTCTGAGTGGTATAAAGTTTATAATCCAAAAGAATTTGTTCGCCGATTCGAGCTTCTGAGGTATTCACTTCTGCTTTTATAAAAACATCGTTTCCTAACTCTGCCTCTAAATCTTCTCGCGTGGAAGCTTTTGAATTTTTACCTTTTACAACTTCAATGTTAATCGGGTTAGTTCTAAGGGTTTGCCCATTGGCTTTTATCGTAGCCGGGCCAATCGTAAATTTTCCGATTTTTCTGGGTTGTAACAAATAAGACAAGCCCCTTGATTCAGTTATTCGGCCATTTTCCATCAACACTCTTGTCTTTGGATTTGGTCCGCTGGTTACTTTAAAATCTCTGAAAGATGGTGGCTTAAAATCTGTTCCTTCTGCATTATGTATTGTAAATGTTAAGGTAAAATAACCACTCAAAACGATTTGGCGGGCATCTGTTTCAGCTTCGAATCGCACATCCTTCTGAGCCGTTATCGCTACACTTATCGTACAAAAAAGTAATAATAAATAAAATTTACGGATCATTTGAGACATTCTGTTTTCCGAATGTATGGTAAGTTTACCGACTTAAAGTTTATAAACTTTGCGTTTTTTCTTGGGTTTTTTAGCTTTTGGAGTTGTCATCTGGGGAGGAGTTAAATCCTCTCTTTCACCGATTTGTGGCGGCTGGTATATTTCATCAGGGTTGACTAATACTGTGATTTTTTTCGGTCGTGTTTCTAATATTTGATCTCCGACGTTGACACTGGCAGGATCGATATAATACATGCCGATATCCTCTGGTTCGAGATAATAGGAATAAGACATACTTTGAGAAACTTTGCCATTCACCATGCTAAAACTGGAAGACTGATTGGGTCCGCCGATCACTCTGAATCCATTGAATGAAGGAGGTTCAAACTGACTCCCTGACACGTTTTCAAGAATAAAATTTACTTCAAAATAATTGCCGAGAAGGATAGAATCACTGCTTACCTCCATTCTGAAATTGGCGTTCTGTTGTGCGAAAACTAAGTTTATCACAAAACCAAAAACAATAGTAAAAAGCAATTTTTTCATGACCTGAAATTTATTTGATGGTCTAAATTATGAAAAAGCTGTTTTATTTAGCTTATCCACTCCAAATAATCCACATTTTGTAATTTACCAATCTTTATCTGATTTGTTTGGTCTGGCGTCTTGTTTTCTCATTTTTTCCTGAACTTTTCGTTCTTCTTCCTCCATGATTTTGAGTAATTTCCGCGCTTCTTCCTTGCTCAGTTCTTTTTCTTCTACTTCTTGCTCTTGCTGTTGTTGTTCCTCTTTTTGCTGCTGTTGCTGATCCTCTTGAGGTTGCTCTTGCTGCTGTTGTTGTTCCTGCTGTTCCTGTTTTTCTTCGTTTTCTTGCTGTTCCTGATCTTGTTGTTGCTGCTGCTGTTGTTGCTGCTGCTGTTGTTGCTGTTGTTGTTGTAACAATTGCTTTTGAGCGATCGCAAGGTTGCGTTTTGTCTCAAGATCTGAGGCATTCAAGCGAAGTGCATTTTTGTATGCTTCAATACTTTTATCATACTCTTTTTTGCCAAAGTGAGCATTCCCAAGATTGTGAAAAGCTTTCGATCTTACGGCATCATCACTGTTACTTTCCGCTACATCTTTATAATGTTTTATCGCTTCATCAAACCGTTCCTGGTTATAAATACTGTTCCCAAGATTATAAGAACCATTTGGTGTGGCTTTCTCTTCGAGTGATTTTCGGTAATTTTCTTCTGCTGCCGTATAATCCTTTTCCAGATAATTACTATCGCCTTTGCGTAAGTACTGATGGGAAGTTTGAGCAAATATTCCGTTCCCAAGCAATAATATTGCAAAGCTAAAGTAGAATTGTTTTTTAAAAAAAAATGACATTTATAAAATAGGCTTTTTATTATAAAATGGGACTGTTGACGATCAGATCGTTTGTTCATTTACAACGTAAAAATATTGATCATGTTTTAAACAAATCCGTTCCTTCCAACCATTTGCTTTTTCGATAAGAAACAAAAAATTCTAACAACATTAAAAATAATCCAGCCGCAAGAAAATATTGAAAATAGCTTTCATATTCGTTGAAAGAACGTTGCTCCATCTCTTTTTTTTCAATTTTGTCGATTCGCTCCTGAAGGGCGAGCACTACTTTATCTCCTTCAATGAGGTTGTAATATGCACCATCTCCTTCAACGGCCAAATCACTCAACATCTTTTCATTTAGCTTGCTCTGCACCGGATTGCCGGTTTTGTCGCGTTTAATTCCTCTTTGGCCTGCATAAATTGTGGGAATATAAGCACCTTCCGGAGTTCCAACTCCCACGGTAAAAATCAATAACCCGTTTTCATTGGCCTGACGAGCACGATCAATTGCTCCCTGGTCATGGCTTTCGCCATCTGTAATAACAATTAACGCTTTATGGTGTTTATTGTCCTGTTCAAAAGTTCGTTCAGCTAAATCGATTGCTTCACTAATCGCCGTTCCCTGGCTTGGCGCCTGGCTCGTATTGGCGCTTCTGACAAATAACTCAGCAGCGGCATAATCAGTAGTCAGCGGCATTTGGAGATAAGCATTTCCGGCAAAAATGATAATTCCAATTCTTTCACCTTTCAATTCATTAATCAGTTTTTGACTGAATTTCTTTGCTCTTTCCAATCGATTGGGACTTATATCTTCCGCCAACATACTTTGCGAAATATCGAGAGCAATAAAAACATCAACACTTTTGCGTTTCACATTTTCTTTTTTGGTTCCCCATTGTGGATTCGCCCAGGCAATTATCATAAACGAAAGAGCAAACATCAAAATTGAAAACTTGATCGCATGCTTATATTTAGACATTTGTGGCATTAGCCTTTTCATCAATGCAAAATCACCAAAATTTCGAATCGCTCGCTGCCTTGCATACCACATCAGAAGGAAAAACAACACCAACACCGGTATTATCCCAAAAGCATACAAATATTCTATATTTTCGAAACGAAACATAATTATAGTTTCTTCTTTGAAGTTTTTAGTTGCTTGTTTTCTTGAACGAGGATCGTTGTATCGGTTGCGAGTGGCGAGATCCATCCACTCATCCGCACATCAAAAAATCAGTTCACAAACCCACTAATCCACTAACTTTTGACCTCTTACCTCTTAACCTTTCCAATTTGCCTCTTTCCCTTTCCAATTTGCCTCTTTCCCTTTTCACTTCTTTACTTCTTCTCCTCTTAATTTTATGGTATTGTTCTAAAAACGGTATATCGCAATAATATTTCAAAAACTAAAAAGAGCATTCCAAATAAGGCAAAACGATGAAATTCTTCGCTATAACGTTTTAAACTGGTCACTTCTATTTCCGTTTTTTCTAAAGTATCAATTTCCTGATAAATTTGCTCAAGGCTTTCTTCGGAGGTTGCCCGAAAATAATTGCCGCCGGTCATTTCTGCAATTTTCATTAAAAGTCCTTCATCGATCTGCACATTAGCCAATCCAAAAATATATTGGCCATCACTTCGGCGACTGACTGGCGTAAGTGCCTTTCCGCGTGATCCAACACCAATAGTGTAGACTTTGACATTAAATTCACGGGCAATTTCTGCAGCGGTTATCGGTTTGACATAACCTGCATTATTGTCTCCATCGGTTAAAAGAATCACCACTTTACTTTTTGCTTCACTATCTTTTAAACGGTTCACAGCAGTTGCCAAACCCATGCCGATGGCCGTTCCGTCTTCAAGGATGCCACAGCGCAGATTAGCTAAAAATTCTTTTAAAATCCGATGATCTGTCGTCAAAGGGCATTGTGTAAAAGCCTCTCCTGCAAAAACAGCCAAACTGATCCGGTCGTATTGTCGTTTGTCCACAAACTCACTGGCAACTCGTTTGCTCACCTCCAGTCGATCTGGTTTAAAATCCTGGGCCAGCATACTACTCGACAAATCCATGACCAGCGCGATGTCGATCCCTTCTGCTATAATTTCTTCTTCTTTCAAAGTCAGTTGTGGACGAGCCAGCGCAATCACAATTGCAATAAAGGACAAAACGCGCAAAATTGGCAAAATACCCCGTAACTTTCCACGCCAGTTTCCGCTTCCGGACAAAGTCTTGAGATTTGACATTCTCAGTTCCGGATATCGCTGACGATGACGTAAAAAGTACCACAAACCAATCAACGGTAACAACAGCAATAACAATAATAGCTGTGGATTTACGAAAGTGATATTTTGTATCAGTTCTAACATTTAATTTTCTCTTTAAAGCAAATCAGTCTGCTGCCGCTTCTACATTTTCAGGGGTTTCAACAATCGGTAGTTTTTTAGTTTGGTGCACAAAATCTTCCGCAAATTGCATCAACTGCTCATGCCTTTCGACAGGTGGTTCAGCTTTCGCAAATTTCACCAAATCCGCCAGTTGAAGCATTTCGTTCAAATTTCCCTTCAAATCTTCATCAAAATCCTTTTCTTTCAAATCACGAAGAATTTCATCCGTTGTTGATTCCAAAGCCAGGATTTCATAACGGTTTTCGACATATTCCCGAATAATATGTGAGAGTTGGCTTTGGTATTCTTTGAACATTCCTTGCTGCCATAATTTCGCTTCTTTCAATTGTTCCAGTTTTTCAAAGGCAACTTCATGAGACGGTCGTTTTACAATTTTTACTTTTGAAGGCTGATCCTTTTTCTGATACCTTCGATAGAAAAATATGCCTAGCAATACCATTCCAACCAGAACCAACAATCCTATGATGTAAGGAAGAAAATCCTGTAGTTTTAAAGGCTCGACGATTATATCTTTGATGGGAGCTAATTGTACGGTATCTGCGGCTGTAGCATCATTGCCCAATGGCGAATCCACCAACAATGCAAGTTCGGAAGTAGCTTTGCTTTGAGTCAATTTGCCGTCTTGTTGAAACCGAAAAATAATCGGAGGAATATAATAAACGCCCATTTTCCATGCGGTCAGCTTGATATTGGTACGTAGTGTAACTATTCCATTGTGAACAAGCGTGTCCCAGTTTTCCAGGCTGATTATTTCAAGTTGCCCGGGATCAGGGTCAGGATTTGTTGCATCAATTTCAGAGAAGATAGAATCCAGTGGCGTCAGATCTATATTTGTCACTGTAAAATTATCAGGATATTGCGCTTCCAGATGCAAAACAGCCTGATCACCGATAAGGATGGTATTATTATCCAACGCTCCTGTTACCGTTACCTGAGCCTGACACCAATTCGCAACACTCAAAAATGCAATAATTCTTAAAATTTGACGCATCTCTTTCAGCACAAGTTATTTTGAACGTTTTTTGAAAAATTTTAAAAGCGCATTGACGTATGATTCGTTGGTATGAATACTAATCGAATCCGCTCTGCTTTTTATAAAAGTCGTCTTGAAATATTCATAGTTTTTTCGAAAAGACGCTGTATACTCTTCTCTGACAGAAGGCATTGCAGTATCTACCCAATGAGAAATCCCACTTTCCGAATCAACGGCTCGGATCAAGCCTACATTTGGCAATTCCTCTTCTCGTGGATCAATCATATGAATGCCAACGATGTCATGCCTTCGAGCGACGATGCGCAACGCATTTTCATACTTATCCGCTAAAAAGTCAGAAAGCAGAAAACAGATACTTCGTTTTTTAATGACATTATTAAAATACTCCAACGCCTTTGCAATGTCGGTACTTTTTCCAGTGGGTTCGAAGTTGATCAACTCCCTGATAATGCGCAAAATATGCTGCTTTCCTTTCTTTGGCGGAATAAACTTTTCGACATCATCCGAAAAAAACAGAACGCCGACTTTATCATTATTGTTGATCGCTGAAAATGCCAAAACCGCACAAATCTCCGTAAGAATTTCATTTTTCATTTGATTGACCGTTCCGAAGTAGGATGATTGGCTTACATCGATGAGCAGCATCACGGTCAACTCCCTTTCTTCCTCAAAAATCTTGACATGCGGCTCGCCTGTTCGTGCAGTTACATTCCAATCAATATTGCGCACATCGTCGCCGTATTGATAATTTCGCACCTCACTGAAAGACATCCCTCTACCTTTAAACGCACTGTGATATTCCCCAGAAAATATATGACTACTCAAGCCTCTGGTCTTGATTTCGATCTTTCTTACTTTTTTAAGTAGTTCGCTGGTCTCCACGAGAAAAATAGTTTTAAGTTTTAAGTTCAGAGTTTGAAGTTTGTGGTTTTCTAACCGTTTTACATTCTAACCTCCTAACTTTCTAACCATATGTTTTTTAGTTCATCAAATATTGCAATGCAGTATCATTTTTGAAAAATGGTTTCAATTTTTCAAAAGGTATTTTAATGGTTTGCCTTCCATAAACACTGTCAAAAGGAGTGCAAAAAGCAAGACCATCTTTATGAACTACAAAATAAGGGAAGTCTTGTTTTGACAACCATTTTCTAAATTCATAATCATGGTAAAGTTCATGCTGGTCAATTTCTTCGTTGATGTATTTGGCCACAAATGCTGAGGTATCAAATCCTTCTTTGAAAATGTCTTTTAAAGAAATCTCTTGGCCCTTTTTCAAATCAAAATTAAACGATCGTCCATCCAATCCTTTTGTCCAGGTATTTTCAAAAGTCATAAAACCACTAATAAAATGTTTGTCATAAAAATCAACATCACTCCATGCATAAGCGCGAATCGAAGATCGCATTTCCGGTTTTGTAATCGTTCCAACAGGTCTCGCTTCAAAAGAATACTGTTGACAGTTTTTCACCCATTGAGTGGTCAGATTGTCCATCCAATTATTAAAGTTACTATTTGGAATCCGTGGGAAAGTAATGTCATAATTGGTGACATAATCTGCATATTCGATACAGTCAATTTCCAGGTTTTCTTCTATTAAAAACAAGGTTGGTGATCGCTGACCATCTGCACTAAAAAAGTTTGCGGAAATACTGTTTTCATTTTTAAAAACACCTTCCAACGTTCCTTTCCGTTTATTTTTATCATCTGTGATGATGATATTCAAGTTATCAAGGTCAATAATTTCCCCTTCCAACGAATAACTTTTATTGTCTACTTCAAAATACGCAGTCCCTTTTAGTCCGTTTTGACCATCTTTTTGTAAAATCAAATTTACGGAACTCCCGTATATCGCACCTTGATAAATCCGAATCCATTTATCAATTCCACAAGGTGTTGAATTTAGTTCTTCAATGGGCACCTGAGTCAGAAAAACCGAATTCCCGATGCTATTGTCATAATTACTCCAGCTGAGTTGAATGTTTTTACCTTCGATATAACCTTCAAATTGCCCGGTGACGGCAGCATTTTTATCAACTTCAAGCAAGGTAAGCTCATTTCCGTTCAACTCTCCCTCTAACCTGAGTCGCTCCCTACTTTTCAAATAAGTCAACAATCCCTTACAGGATTTTCCGTCATATGCCAATGTAACTGCAATATCATTGATACCATCGATTCGCCCTTTATAATGCTCGATCCATTCAATCTTTTTCGGTTTTGAAAAAAAACTATAAACCGTTTTATCGGTCAATGTAGTTTGAGCATTGAGGCATTGAAAATAGCTCGCAACAATAACTACTGATACCAAAATTCTTTTCATTTTCTTCGAAATCATTTATTGAAAATAGATTATGAACAAAAAACTAAGGTACCTCTACCGCATTTAAAATCTGATTGATAATATCCTCCTGTGTAACATTCTCTGCTTCGGCTTCATAAGTCAGGCCGATACGATGTCGCAATACATCATGACAAACACTTCGAACGTCTTCAGGAATAACATAACCTCGTCGTCTCAAAAAAGCATAAGCTTTTGAAGCTATGGCCAAATTAATACTGGCGCGGGGAGAGCCTCCGTATTCGATGAGCGGTGCCAGGCTTTCAAGCCCATAGTCAGCGGGTTGACGGGTAGCAAAAACGACATCAATTATATATTGTTCAATTTTTTCATCCATGTACACTTTTCGGACAACTTCCCTTGCTCTCAGGATTTCCTCAAGAGTGGT
The DNA here is from genome assembly GCA_965220465.1 of Saprospiraceae bacterium. Classification (GTDB taxonomy): domain Bacteria; phylum Bacteroidota; class Bacteroidia; order Chitinophagales; family Saprospiraceae; genus JAHDHW01. Next base: position 117,524 of record CBDCPZ010000024.1, read on the forward strand.
TACCGCTTTGATTTTTTCAAAACTATCCTCCAGTAAATTGAGCCGAATGATCTGCCGTTCTTCTTCCTTGCTTGGGTAACTGATTTTTACTTTCAACATAAACCGGTCAACCTGGGCTTCCGGCAAAGGATAAGTTCCTTCCTGCTCGATCGGGTTTTGGGTAGCCAAAACAAGAAAAGGCTCTTCCAGTTTAAAAGTATTATTACCGATGGTCACTTGTCGTTCCTGCATAGCTTCCAGCAAAGCACTTTGTACTTTGGCAGGCGCCCGGTTGATCTCATCTGCCAAAATAAAATTGGCAAAAATTGGCCCTTTCCGAACGGTAAATTCATTGGTGTTCGGATTGTAAATCATCGTTCCGATAATATCTGCAGGCAGAAGATCAGGAGTGAACTGGATTCGGCTAAACTTACCGTGAGTAGCTGTTGCCAGCGTTTTAATAGCCAATGTTTTAGCAAGACCAGGAAGCCCTTCGAGGAGTACATGCCCTTTTGCCAACATTCCCAAGAGCAACCGCTCGATCATGTGTTTTTGACCAACGATAACCTGAGAAGTTTCTTCATTTAATTTTTCAACAAAAGCACTTTCAATATAAATTTGCTGGTTAATCGCTTCAATATCTACAGAATCCTGCATGTCTATTTCAGTTTATTTTTTTAGTATCAATAAAATAACTTTACTTCGGATGCGAAATTGTCCAAAATGATTGTAAAATTGGCTGCAAATTTCTTAAATTTTTTGGACAATCCACAATTTATTGACTTGATCGGTAATCAAATACATATCTTTAAAATAAGTTTAACAAAAAATATATTAGAATGATTGAAAACGCTCAAAAAATAAGGCTCTCTTTTTTGTCCATTATATTGATTTTTTCTTCGCTGGCAGAGGCTCAAATTATACCAGGAAAAACAAATCGGGCAATTGCAGAGCAAGCAATAATAGACCTTCACGAAGGAGCATTGGTGGTTCGTTTGAAAAGCAAAAGAAATAAAATCGCCAAATTGGAAGAATCGCTGGCCAGCCCGGCACTAACAGATTCAGATAAAAAAAAGTTGACTAAAGAATTAGCATCCACCATTGAAGAAAGGGACAAATATAATTTTGAACTTGCTGAATCGTTTGACGCTAACTATAAATTTTCGGCGGTTTATTTTATGTATGATACTGCAAGCATTGCTTTAAAAAATGGTGAAAAAAGCGGATTCCTTTTAAATAAAAAATTAGAGGTTGATCCTGACATCACAATTACACAAGACTCCTTTTTTGTAATTTACTCGGGAACATTAGATGCCACTAATACTACCGGTTTGGAAGCTTTGATCATAATGGATCGCCGGTTTGACGTTTTGCCGTCTCCATTCCCTTATTACATTAGAGTCAACGATTTGTGGCGAGTGTTTGGCCTTATTTTTTCGCCAAAAAAGGTAATAAAAAGGGATGCAAAAAAAGTCGTTTCAAAACTTGAATTCAATTTGAATGCTTTTTACAAACGCACTATAGCTAAACCTTAAGTTTAGCAAATCATTGTGAGGTATCAATCGGAAAAAAAGGACTTACCGGAGTGGTATCAATCGGCGGTCTGACTATGGGTCTCGTCGGTCGGTCAGGAGGAATAGGGCGGCTTATTGAATCAATAATCGTTCTGTTAATTGCTGTAGCTAAAATAATTGAATCTGCTAACTCACTCGCCCTGTTCAAAATGCGTTCCCGACATTTTGCCATCTGCTCTTTTCTAAATTTTTCAACTTTTTCGGTAACCTTGGTATCGATTAGAGCCTGAACTTCAGCTTCTTTTGATTTCTTTTTTTGAAAACCCATAGAAGGTGTCATCAAGCTGATTCCCAGTAAAAAAAAGAGTACTTTTTTGTAACGCTTCATTTCCTCAATCTTTTGTTGATTTCTTCCATTCTGACTATGATAATAGAATCTTTTGCTTTTTCAACTTCTTTATCAAAACGCAAATCACAAAGGTTGTCCAATTCAATTTGCAAGGGAATTATCTGATTTTTCGCAAGCGTATCCACCAATTTTAGTTGTGTCGAATTGAGGTATGGCGGTTCCTCGACGCAAGAAGTGGTCAAGCTCATAAACAGGAGAAAAAACGAAATTGACAGTGCCGTAAATAATTTATTTGTCAACATCGATCACCTTTTTTCTCAATTCGAAGTTTTTACCAAGATACACCTTGCGAACCATTTCATCGGCTGCTAATTCCTCAGCAGTACCCGCTTTCAAAATACTTCCTTCAAACATCAGGTAAGCCCTATCCGTAATCGAAAGCGTCTCCTGAACATTGTGGTCAGTGATCAAAATACCAATATTCTTGGTTTTTAACTTTGCAACAATGGATTGAATATCTTCCACTGCGATAGGGTCAATTCCCGCAAAAGGTTCATCAAGCAATATAAACCTAGGATCTGTTGCTAAAGCTCGGGCAATTTCGGTACGCCTTCTTTCTCCGCCTGAAAGCGTATCGCCAAAGCTACTTCTCACTTTCTCCAAACCAAATTCATCGATCAGTAATTCCAGCTTTTCACGTTGTTCTTCTTTGCTCAATTTTGTCATTTCAAGCACTGCTTTTATATTGTCCTCAACACTTAGTTTTCTAAACACCGAAGGTTCCTGTGGTAAATAGCCAATGCCTTTTTGCGCACGCTTGTACATCGGAAGATCGGTAATATCCGTATCGTCCAGATAAACCCTGCCGCCATTGGGTTTTATAAAGCCGACGACCATATAAAAAGAAGTCGTTTTTCCGGCTCCATTGGGGCCTAATAGGCCAACTATTTCCCCTTGGTGAACCTCAACAGAAACCCCTTTCACTACCTTTCGGCGGCCATAAATTTTCATCAAATCCTCTGCCCTTAATTTCATCTTTTATTTTTCGATTTATTAATCTTTTTTATACAAACGTCTTTTTACGATGTTTGGCTGATTTATTCCCTTAAAGTAATTTCCTCTTCAACATCCCAGTTTGCTCTCAGGTCCTTCAAAGTAACCATAAAAATTGGTTCAGGCTGAAGTTTGTTGTCGTAATCGCCGGTATCCCAGCGTTCATTTCGATTGAGGTCAGTTATAATTCTAACATAATAAGCTCCGGGAGTTATTGAATTAAAATCATGTTTAAATTCTTTTAAATCCTTAACCGAAAATTCTTTTACTAATTTACTACTTTTTTTAAAAAACAGTTGTATTACATAATGCTGAAGGCTGTCCAGACCTTTGACCGTCAGAAGGATATTGCCAAAATCTTTTTGTGGGGCCGCTTTGTATTTTTGTACAATCGTATCCTCATTGGTCAATCCGTAAATATCAGTTAGTGCAGTCGGAAGAATTTGTAACTGATAAAGAGAGTCTTGTTCCCACCGATATTTTAATTGCAATTCTCTTTGATCGAAGCTGATTTCCGGCACTAGCGGAATATCACTTGAATCTTTTAAAAAATATATTTTTGCTGAATCCACAAAAGTAATTGGATGATTGAGCTCAAAACGGATTGCATCGCTTGTGTTAATTTTAACCGTCTTGCTTTTTCGGCCAAGTGTCGGTAGGAGTTTACTTTTATTTAAAAAGGTCTCTTTTTCCGCAGCCTTTACAGCAATTGTATCAAAAAATAGTGTATCCTTATTTGCCAAAAGCTGCCATTCTTTTTCTCCGCTCCAATCATAATAGACATTAATTGTATCCGTATCATATTCATAAATTACGTTTTCAAGTTCGGCATCTGGTGTAAAATTAATGCCTATAGGCGTTTGGTTGAACGTTAGTTTTATCAATCCTGGCTGCATTTTCTTACTGGTGATTTTCAAAGGAGGCAATTCCTGAAAAAGAGCGATTGTCGGTAAAATCAAATTACTGTCACCTGACAAAATGATGTTGTCATCAGGAAACCCAATCAATTCACTTTCCTGGTCGTAGCGATAATTGAGGTTGCTATCAAATAAAGCAAAAACTTTAAACGTATCAGACTTGACATTCTCAATTTTAAATTGACCATCTTCTCCGGTCTTTCCAAAATAAAAAGGCCGTTCAGTGCGAACAACCGTATCGGAAAGATTGTCATAAAGCATCAGCAAAACATCTTGCGAAGGCTCGCCGGTTAAAGCATCAACGATTTTTCCACCAACCTGTAATGAATCAATAAAATCTCCGGTAGAAAAAACAAATCGCAAATCAGGGACTACGTTCCCCTCAGTATAATCTCTGACGGCCTCTCCAAAATTGATGGTGTAAGTGGCTTCTTGTCGAAGTACTTCGTCTTTATCAAATTCAAAACGAATGGTTTTTTTCTTTTTTGAAACAATAGGCCTTTTAGCAAGCGGAGGAGATACCACTACTTGATTAAAAACGTCTTTCAAATCAACAAATTCATCAAAGGCTAAAACGATCTGCTGTTTTTCAAAATTGGTTTGATAATTTTTTGTGGAATTTGCTTCATCCAAAACAGGCGGTGTGATATCTTTTGGTCCTCCGGAAGGATTGCCAACGTTTGCACAAGCATAGAAAAAAAGGTAAATTACAAAAATTCTACTCATCAAAAATGTTTAATATCAATAAAGTTTGTGGTTCGAAGTTCACGGTTTGTGGTTTAACTAAGAACTGTGAACTATAAACCATAAACTTAAATTCATCGCCGCAAATATAAGTCTTCTTTGATTTAACACGGCCTTAAAGTTTTCCTCTTGGATGAAAATTTAAAATTGTTTCTCTCAAATAATCGGTATCAAGGTGCGTGTAAATTTCTGTAGTGATGATGGATTCGTGGCCAAGCATATCCTGAACTGCTCTGAGGTCAGCACCTCCTTCGATAAGGTGTGTTGCAAAAGAATGACGAAAAGTGTGCGGGCTTACTTTTTTTAAAATACCAGCGTTGCGGGCAGCCTCTTTAACATTCATAAAAACCATCTGGCGCGAAAGTTTTTTTCCTCTCCTATTTAAAAAAACAATATTTCCATCCTTTGGATTAATATTCATTTGGCTTTGGCGAACCCCTTCGATATACAATTGGATATGTTTGATTGCATCTTCACCAATCGGTACGATCCGTTCTTTATCACCTTTACCAATCACCCTGATCAATCCAATATCAAAGTAAATATTAGTTAACTTTAAATTGATCAACTCGCTCACCCGCAAGCCGCTTGCATAAAGCGTTTCGAGCATTGCACGGTTTCGAACGCCATGTGCTTCGCTGAGATCGATGGAATCCAACATTTTTTGAATTTCTTCATAACTCAGCACATCCGGAATTTTTCGTTCCAGGCGAGGGCCTTCTAAAAGTTCAGTTGGAACAGTTTCCATCAGATCTTCAACAAGAAGGTATTTGTAAAAAGCTTTTAATCCGCTGATGATCCGAGCCTGAGATCGTGCACCGAGGCCCAACTTGTTGATCCAAAAAATAAATTTTTCTAAATGGTTTAAAGTAACTTCCATCGGAGGCAAGTCGTAGGAATTTATCTCCAGAAACTCCACCAGCTTATTGACATCACGGAGATAAGCTTCGACCGAATTTTCAGACAATGCGCGTTCCAGCATGAGGTACGATTTAAATCCGTTGATGTAAGATGTCCAATTCATTTAGGAATTCTTCCTTTCATTTAAATTGTTGGGCTAAAATGCAAATAGTTTATCTATAATATTTTATGCTTGCTTACTTTTCTCAAAAATAATTAATGGATATTTTGAAAGCCCAATTTTTTATGTACTTTTAATTTAAACAAAAAAGCCCGAAATGAGATTATTCCTTGGTTTTTTAGTCTTCCTGGTATGGGCATCAATCGCTCGTTTATATTATGTTTGTGAAATAAAAAATCATTGTGGCGAGCCGATTGAACAACCGACTGAAGATCTGCGCCCAAACACCTTATCTCTTGTTATTGATGATACGGTAACTTTGCTCAAAGATTATCAACAATTCGCCTTTGGTCAGGACAGTATTCAACCTAATCTTTCAGAAAACAACAAAATTTATTTGGATAGCGTTGCTGGTTTTATGAAAAATGATACGCTGATAAATCTTTCGATCAAGGGCTTTTACCGAGAATCAGAGCGTGGCAATTCGTCTGGTATTTATGAAGACCTTGGTACTGCACGTGCAGCAGGCATTCGCGCTTTATTGATTAGCAGAAGCATCCCGGAAAGGCGAATTTCGCTGGAGTCTGAATTATATGATGGAGAAGAAATGTTGGAACCGCTCGCTTTTAATCTTTATAATACTGGAGATGCGATTCCGGATGAGTTCTCAAAAGTTCAGTTTAGTTTTACAAACATGACCTACTCCGATGCTAATTTTGAGCTCAACTCTGATGTCTTTTCACCTGGAGATGCTTTTAAGTTTTATGCAGATTCGGTCGTCACTTATTTTGAATTAAACCCTGAAAAAACGCTCACTATTATCGGGCATTGTGACAATTCAGGAACTGAAAAATACAATTATGATTTGGGTTTGCGAAGGGCGAAAAACTCCAAGCTTTATTTTGAAAACATTGGCTTAAAATCTGAAATAATTAAACTCAACAGCAAAGGCGAGGCTGAACCTATCGCTCCAAATGATACAGATGAAAATCGTCAGAAAAACCGTCGGGTCAATTTTATTATTGAATAAAAAACTTCTTTTTTAAACTATATCACTATGGAAGAATTGCAATCTTTTTTCACACAGTTATTTACCGAACTTGACAACGGAGATAGCTTTGCGGTTTTATTTTTTCTTTTTATCTCTTTTTTGATTGGGTTAATATTTGGCCGGTTTTCAATGAGAGGAAAGTATCGCAAAGCTAAAAAAGCTTTGACCCAAAAAGAATCTGAGTTGATTTCGTTACAAGCTGAGCACAATGTTTTATTACAACAGTTTGAAGAAAAAGAAGCCAGTTTGAAAAAAGCAGAGATAGAAACTAAAGATTTCAAAATTAAAATTGCTCAGCTTGAAGAAGAAAAATTAGAGCTTCAAGGCAATCTTTATGCTTCAACGGATCAGGTTGAGAAGTTGAAAAAAGATAATTTATCAAACCTTACACGAATTGAAGATCTTAATAACAAAATTTCAATTTTACAAGCATCGAACTCTAATCTCAGTTCCGAAGTAGAAAGAGACGTGGAAGTGATCAATGATATCACACAGATTCAAGATTCTTATAAGGAAACCATAAACCGGTTAAGTGCTCTCGAGAACAAACTCAATAAAATTGAAAAGGAAAATACCGGGCTTCGCACCGAAATTTCAACGCTAAAAGATACTTCATCTATCGCTTTTGTTGATGTGAATTTGGATGAAATTGAAGCACCGGAAATGCAGGAATCCAAAGAAGAAACCGCTTTAAAAGCCAAAAAAAATATTAAGTCTGCTTTAGGAAAAGCGATTCCTTTAGCAAAAGCTAAAGACAAAAACGACTTAACCGCAATCAAAGGCGTCGGTCCTTTTATCGAAGGCAAACTCAATGATATTGGAATTTATACTTTCGAACAAGTCAGCAAATTTGACAAAGATTTTATTCAGTTGGTTACTGAAGCAATTCAGTTTTTCCCTGGACGAATCAAAAGAGACAACTGGGTCGGGCAAGCTAAAAAGCTACTTAAAAAAGTATAGGCTTTAATTATTATGAAATTGCGAGAGGTCATATTTTTTTAGTAAAAAATCAAAATTATTGATATTTCAAATATTTAACTACAATCTAAAACGCCGTAGATTTTTAGCTTAATTTTTTTATTTCATCAGAGTCACATCTCCTACTATATAACGCAAGTTGCGATACATCTTACTAATTACGAATGAGAAATGATAATTTTTTTCAAAAGGTGTGTTTGTCTACTCATAATTCCTAATTTATATAGTTATCAAATTATTTAAAAATAACTTGGTAGTTAGGAACAATATCTTGTTTCTTACAGATGGATGTTAGTTTTATTTACTTATGAGTAAATAAAACCAAAAAAAATTTGGAAAACAAAAAAGAAGTATTATTTTTGGCCAACCATAAATTGGTCGACCAATTATCGTACAACCAATTTAAATACTGAGATACATGTCGGATTCAGATTTTTTACGAAATTTTCAAGAAATAGAAGTTGAATCTTCTGCTGATAAAATCATTAAACAAATTAGAAGTTTAATTACTTCCGGTCAATTAAAACCCGGCGATCGGTTACCTCCTGAACGAAAATTAGCTGAAAAATTTGGAGTTGGACGAACTCCTGTTCGAGATGCAATAAGAAAATTAGAGTTTTATGGAATTTTAAAAACACTCCCTCAAAGCGGTACAATTGTAGCCGGCATTGGCATTACTGCTTTAGAAGGATTAATCTCAGATGTAATAAAACTAGAAAATAGCGATTTTGCAGCTCTTGTTGAAACAAGGGTACTCCTTGAAACTCACTCAGCATATTTAGCTGCTACAAGAAGAACTTCAGACGATATTGTAATGATTCAAACCGCGCTAGATGCGTACGCTCACAAAGTAGATTCCGGTTACCCTGCAGTAGAGGAAGATTTAATGTTCCACCTAAAAATTGCTGAATCAAGTAAAAATACCGTTCTTAAATCATTGATGCTTATCATCACTCCCGATATTATAAATAACTTTATCAAGTTAGAGATCTGCGAAGACGGTCGCTTCAATAAATCTTTGGAAGAACACAAAATAATATTAAGACATATTACCAACCAGGAAGCAGAATTGGCATCAAATGCCATGCAGGAACATCTTAAAGATGTTTTAGAATACAGTAACAGTTTGAGAAAATAATACAAAAAAACTTGGCTTAATTAAGGCAGGTTTTCGAAACGAGAATAGCATTATTAAAACTTTAACAAAAGCCCTTACTATGCCAAAAAAATTACACTGTAATAGTAGTTAAAAAAAGAGCTAGCAACATTGTTGCTAACTCTCCGATCAATCAGTAACCTTCATTTATCACTCCGAATAAAATTGGAATTCATTCAAAGTGTTGTACCACTTTGAACCTGCAAAATATTGCCGGAAATGAAGCCTTACCTTTTGAAACAAAAGCTCACTGGAAAATGAGCACAAATAAATCAAAAAATTAAATTTTCGAATTATGACAAAATTAACAAAAATGTTAAAAATCTTTAAGAGAAGGCGGAACTTCTTGATGGTTTTTGCCCTCTCTTTCTGCCTTTGGGGTTTTAACATTTCTAAAACCAAGGCAGAAAATAAAAACCTCTCCGTATTAACTGTTACAGGAACAGTTACCACTTCAGAGGACAACTCTCCACTTATAGGAGTAAATGTAATGATAAAAGGTACTTCCAGAGGTACGATCACAGATTTTAATGGAACCTTCACTGTAGAAGCTGAAGACAATGACACCCTCGTATTTAGTTATTTAGGCTATGTGTCACAGGAAGTCAGTGTAGCTGGGCGAGCTATTATTGATGTTGTTTTAGATCCTGATTTTGCAGAACTTGATGAAGTTGTTGTAATTGGATATGGAACACAAAAGAAATCTCACCTGACCGGCTCTATTTCGAAAGTTGAAAATAAAAAGCTAGATCAAATAGCAGTAGCGAGAGTAGACGATGCACTAATAGGTCAAGTATCTGGGGTTAACATCCAAGCTACTTCGGCAGAACCTGGTGCTGCTCCTACGATTACCATTAGGGGATTTGGATCGATCACTGCTGATTCCGGACCTGCTGTAGTAGTAGATGGGATAGTCGTAAATTCTGATTTTCTAGGAACGCTGGATATGAATAGCATTGAATCCTTTGAAGTCTTAAAAGATGCTGCATCTGCTGCCATCTATGGTAGTGAAGGGTCCAATGGTGTGATCTTGATTACTACAAAGAGTGGTCAAGCGGGTAAAACCAAATTCAGCTATGAAATGTACGCAGGTTGGAAAAATGCGTTTGGAAGTGATGATTATAAAAAGAGTGTTTCAGACTGGGCTGCAAAAGAATTAGCAGAAACAGGTGAACTTTCTGAAGAAACGCTATATGCACAATTATTAGTCGAAACAACTGGTGTTGACAGAGATTGGCAAGAGGTTTTCTTTGATGGAGGAAACATTATAAGTCATTCTCTTTCTGCAAGAGGAGGAAATGAAAAAACAACATTCAGCACCTCCATAAGGTATCTACATGATGAAGGGGTTGTAATAACTGATGACTACAAGTTATATACGTTTAATTTAAAGTTAGATAATAAGTTGGGTGAAAAGCTAAGATTTGGGCTTAATGCCACACCTTCTTATTCAAAACGAAGAGCTTTGCCAACTTCAATTCATAACCCAATAAGGCAATCTCCTTGGTTGCCTAAATACCATACAGCGGAAACACTACAATTCATTGATAGAGATGTTTATCCAGATGTTGGAGTAGGAGATTATTTTTTGGAGAATCATTTGGTTCGATTAGATTTAAACGGTGATGGTAGTACAAGTAGACCACGTACCTCAGGAGATCAGAATCCTTATGCTCAATATGTTGAAAGAGAACATTATGAATATACAACCAATGTGTTGGGCTCAGCCTATTTAAGCTATAAAATTATAGACGGGTTGGAAGCGAAAACATCACTCGGAATTACTTTAGAACAACGTAAAAGGACCAGATATGATGGCACAAAACATCATGCAGTAGCAAGTAGAGCCGCTTATGAGTTACAAAATAGATTTCGAACCAGAACAATTTGGGATAATACTTTATCTTATAGTAAAGATTTTGGCAAGCATGAGCTCAATGTACTATTAGGTGCAACTATCCAAAAAAGGAGATCTGAAAATAGCTTAGTTCAGGGTACTGGATACACGAATGATTTACTTAAAAATTTACAAGGAGCAACTTCAATTTCAGAATTTGAAGAAATCAACATTGAACAAAACAAGATTGGTTATTTTATCAGGGTCAATTATGCTTTCGCAAATAAGTATTTAGTGAATGCCTCGTTTAGACGGGATGGAAGTTCGGTTTTCGGTATAAAATCAAAATGGGGTAATTTCCCTGCCGTTTCTGTAGGTTGGAATGTACACAATGAAGATTTCTTAAGTGGTGGAGATATTCTAAGTAGATTGAAGTTTAGAGTCAGTTACGGACTTACAGGTAATGAAAATTTCAATGTAGGTGACGATATTATTAATAAGTACCCTTATTTGGCATTGTTGAGCAATTCCAATGCTATTACTCAAGGTAGTATTACACCGGGTGTTTCTGCTATTAATGTAGCAAATACATTGTTACAGTGGGAGGCTTCAGAGGAATTCAATCCTGGAGTTGATTTCGGGTTTTTGGATAACAGAATAACAGGATCATTGGATTATTATGTAAGAACCAGTGATAAATTACTATTAGAAAACCCTGTTTCTTACGTTACCGGTTTTAGTAATGGTATTGTGAATTTAGGTAAAGTAGAGAACAGGGGATGGGAGTTTGAATTGAGAACCAGAAATGTTACTAAAGGGAAATTTAGGTGGAATACTACTATAATTGCATCAACAAACAAAAACAAATTACTCAGTTTTGGTGAATCGGACGGTGCGTTAATAGAAGATAGCTATGGTAGAAATTCTCAATGGATAAACTTAGTAGGTAATCCTATATCATCTTTTTATGGATATGTGGTAGACAAGGAAATACCCAATGAATATATTAACACTCCTTATCATCCTATTAACAGTTCAGCTGAAGATATAATCGTTAAAGATTTAAATGGTGACGGTTTAATTACTGATGAAGACAAGACCATTTTAGGAGATCCCTATCCAGAATTAATATGGAGTTTTACCAATGATTTTCAATTTGGTAATTTTGATTTTTCGTTTATGCTTCAAGGAAGTCAAGGTTCTGAAGTAAAAAATATAGGGGACCAATATTTATTTAATTGGTTTGGTCAAGCGACCGTGGACCCACAACAAGTGGTTGATGATGGATACGTACCACATATATCTTTCATTCAAGAAAAGGTGTTAACAAATCAAGTTGTTCAAAGCGCAAGCTACTTTTCATTGAGGAATGTAAACATTGGGTATAACTTCTCAAGTGAATTATTATCTCGAATAAAATTAGAAGGGGTAAGAGTTTATGTAGCTGCTCAGAATTTGATTTATACGACTTCTAGCGATTACCACGGTTTCAATCCAGAATTTATAGATGATGACAACAATCCTAGAAAATACGGAGAACAAAGGGCAGGTACACCTTTATATAGAACCATATCATTTGGTCTGAACGTTAATTTTTAATTTAAAAAAAATACCAATAATGAAATATATTAAATATATAATTTTTACAGTAATAGGATTTGCTTTTCATTCTTGTGATAATGATGAGTTTTTAAATCCATTGCCAGATTCCGCTATTGTTGTGGATGCATTCTTTAAAACTGATGCAGATGTGTTGGCTGGTATTATAGGAATCTACGATGCCATTCAAGGGGTCAATGAAAATACAAATACAAGTCTTAATACTTCCAACAGGGGAATACAATTTGAATATATGTTGTCTGAAATGCGTAGCGATAATACACGGACAGCAACATTAGAAGGTTCAAAAGCCGATTTCCACAGGTATTTAGTTGACCCTAACAATGTTCAATCAGAAGATTATTATCAATCGATGTATGATATTATTTTTCGAGCAAATAATGTTTTGAACTTTATTAATGTCGCAGATGAAAGTAATCAGCTTAGTTATATGGCTGAAGCTAAGTTTTTAAGAGCTTTTGCCTATTTTAAATTGGTTAGGTTGTATAGCGATGTGCCTTTAGTAACCGCAGTAGTAGGGCTTGAAGATAATGAGTCCCTTTTTACTAGAGTAGCTCAAGCACAGATTTATCAGCAAATTGTTTTAGATTTACAAGAAGCGATTGATAATTTAGACAATACACATAATTCTAGAGCGTCGAAAGCAGCTGCACAAGGTCTCCTAGCAAAAGTATACTTAACACAAGGAAGTCCTAATTATTCAGGTGCTGAGCAACTTTATGCCAGGCTATTATCAGTAGTGGGGAATTTGCATTAGAAGATAATTTTAGCGATGTATTTTATGATGAATTGAACGACGAAATTCTTTTTGCTATTCAATATGAAGCAGGAAATACACTGGAAAGTCAAAGTTTTTCCTCTGAATTTACAGCGACCTTTCGTCAAGGTAGAGAGGATGGTCACAACATTGTTAATGATAATCTCATAGCAGCTTTTGAATTACGATTGGAGGAAATAGAACCGCAGTATTCCTATGTGGAATTTCGGGACTTGGACTGAAGTGGCAAAGTTTTTACCTGAGGGGTCTGACATTACTACCAGCCCTCCTACTTATGGTGGGAGTCCTCGTGATGCCGGTAATGATTGGATTGTTTTACGTTATGCTGATGTATTGTTATTGCATGCAGAGGCTGTTTTAGCAGGTAGGGCTGAAACGGCAGATAGTGGTGCAATAAATTCTTATATGGAGGTTAGAAAAAGAGCAGGATTTGATCCGGTAGGCTGACCGTCCTACAGTCACTTACTAAAGAGGCATTACTTGCTGAAAGACGCGTAGAATTGGCTTTTGAAAATCATCGTTTCTATGATTTAGTTGAGATTCGGCGTTGCTGACCCTATATTAAGTGCACATGCTGCCGAAATGGGATACTCTAGTTATGATGCCAGAAAATTATTATTACCAATCCCAGCAAGAGAAATTAATTTAAGTGGTGGGACTATTAAGCCAAAATCCTGGGTACTGATATAAATAATTAATGAAAATTTTAAAATGAAAAAATAAAATAAATCTATTAAAAGAGCAACATCTTCTAGATTGTACCTACTCTTAGGAGTAGTACTATTTTTAATTAGTTGTCAAAAGGCTTTCGACTATGAATTACCAGATGCAAACTCGAAACCTGACACTATTTTTCCTTCTGCAAACTTTTCTTACGCTTCTACTTTGGAAGATTTCAAAACGATTAAATTCAGTAACCTTTCATTTGAATCTACGACATATCTATGGGATTTTGGAGGAGGAAATACATCAAGTGAACAAGACCCCACATTTACATTTGACGCAGGAGAAGGTACTTATCCGGTAACATTAACTGCTAGTGATGCAAGGGGAGTGTCAGACATGATAACTATAGATGTTATGGTGGTTGAAGGTCCGTTTCAGCCAATTATTCTGGAACCAGGGTTTGAAGACGGCACCTTACCTGATGGTTCTGGTGATGGAAGGGATTCATGGAGAAAAAGTGAATTAGGCGGTGTTATTCAGATTACAGGTGATCCAGTAACATTTGGAGATCAAGGTGCCAAGTTACCTGCTGACCAAACACGTATTGGTTATCAAGAAATTACTGTAGAAACTAATACTAATTATGACCTGAGATTTTGGTACACTATGTTAGATGATTCGTCCGACCCTTGGTTAACTGTATCTATAGTAGGCGTAACAGAATTTGGACCTATTACGACTCCACAAGAAGCTCTTGACGGAACTATCAGTTCAGTAACGGTAAACGACACCTCGGAACCTGCCGTATATGTGGAGCAGAAGTTATCATTTAATTCTGGAGACAATAATACTGTTGCAATTTATTTCTATAATGGCCCTGTTGAAGCCAGATTAGATGATTTTTCAATTGAAGTTGGAAATGCAGGTGCCGTACCTCCTTCAGCAGGATTTAGCTCAACTCAGAGTTCGACTAATTATCTGGAGTATACCTTCACTAATTCATCCACGAATGCTGTAAGCTATGATTGGGATTTTGGCGATGGAAATTCTTCTACAGAGGAATCTCCGACCCATGTTTATGCCACTCCCGATGTATACACGGTTACGCTTGAGGTTACAAGCGATTTTGGTTTGACGGCTTCTTTAAGCAAGACAGTTGATATACAAGCACCGGTCACAGCAGCTTTTACTTGGGAGGCAGATCTACTTGATTACCAGACTATTAATTTCATGGATGCTTCCGTGGATGCAGTAATGCTACTGTGGGAATTTGGAGACGGTTATCAATTTACCGGAATGAATCCTTCACATACTTACTCTGAAGATGGGGTTTACACAGTGACCTTGACTGCATATAGTGTTACAGGTAAGACAGATGTAGTTACAGAAGATATAACTGTGGCACAGGGATTTATTGCAACAATCAATGATCCTGGAGTAGAGGATGGCTCTGGCGCTTGGAGAAATAGTGCTTTGGAAGCTAGTGCGGATGTATTTTATGGAATTGATGGCACCTGGGTAACACAAACATCAAGTACGTCACATACTGGAGCTGGTTCGGCAAAATTGCCTACCGTTGAGAGCAATGGTGGGGATGAAGCTTCTACCAGAAGATGGATTTATCAAGCTATTGAGGTTGAGGCAAACACTGATTATGACATAGATTTTTGGGTAAGAAATAAGGATTCGGATGCAGGAACTACCGTCACCGTGCAAATTTATGATGCACCATTTGACGACGCAGCGATTATAGATAACCCATCCAATATTATTGCAACCGAGATTTTGAATGCGGCATCCGGGCATGATGTTAATAGTTGGACAGAGGCGAAAATTAATTTCAATTCTGGTTCAAGTACGATGATAGTTTTGTATATATACAATGATTGGACACTGAATGTAGCAGGTGGAGACGATGAATCGGAATCGTACTTCGATGACTTTTTAATCACCAAGCTTTAGCAATGACTAAACGCTTTTTAAAATCAAAAACTACCCAGACTTTAGATTGGGACTGGGTGGTTTTATTCAATCATTATTTTATGATAATTCTCCGATCCAATTTTAGTCCAAGCATTTTTAAGCATATTTTTCCCATTTTATTTTTATTAGTATTGGGTTGCTCCAAAAAAGGAATTGAACGCCCAACTGATGAATTTATTCCCCCTCCTGATGAAGAAGAATTGGTAGAAGGCGAAGATTATTTTTTACCTCATATCGATTTGAGTCACTGGAAAGTAACCTTACCTATTGGTAATCCAACAGAAGTGAAGCCTCCGGAGATTCTGGACTATGCTACAAACTCGCTGTTGAAGGAATTCATGTACAATGATTCAACGGATGGCTCTCTGGTATTTTATACTTATCCCGGATCTAGTACACAGAATTCTTCCTATTCAAGGACGGAATTGAGAGAGCAGATGGTTCCTGGTAGTAATAATACCAATTGGACTTTCGCCCAGGGTGGAAGAATAAAAGGAAAGCTTGCACTTTCAGAAGTATCTAAGGATAATGATGGCGATTACCACAGAGTAATTATTATGCAAATACATGGAAGATTGACAGACGAACAAAGAGACCTTATCGGAGAAGATGACAACAATGCTCCACCGATGTTAAAAATTTACTGGGAAAATAATAAAGTGGTAGTACGAACAAAAGTGCTGAAAGATCTAAATGCAACAGATACGGAAGCATTACACACGGATGCCTGGGGCAATGCAGATAAATTTACTTTTTCTGAAACGGTTGGCTTTGATCCATTTACCCTTGAAGTACTTGTATCTGATGGAAGAATGGAAGTCATTTTAAATGATAACGAATCGGATGTGTACGATGATGAACATATCCAGCGATGGGGTATTTTTGAAAATTACTTCAAAGCTGGTAATTACCTGGTAACGACTGATGAAAATGCTTTTTCAAAAGTAAAATACTATGAATTGGAGCATAGTCATTAGACCATATTAATTCAAATTATTTTCTGGATAATGTCCAGAGAGTTTAGGTTTTCATAAATATTTGGTTAGGGTTAGAGTAGGTTTACTGCGGAAGGTTTCTCAAGCTGTAAGCAGTATGCCTACTTTCTTTTAAAAAATACAAATGATAAACAAAAAAATACCACGCCGAGAAAGTTTAAAAACCCTTGCTAAATATGGGTTTGTACTTCCAATATTCGGAGCTGGCACTCTTAAGAATATAGTTGAAAAAGAAAAAAATCACCGTGAAATCCATCTTTTTGGAAAACACCTTCAGTGGCAAGACTATGGCACGATGGCCAAAACAGCAGCCGAAATAGGATTTGATGGAGTCGATATTACGGTACGGCCAAAAGGACAAGTTTTACCGGAAAACGTAGAAAAAGATTTACCAAAAGTTGTTGAAGCACTTCACAAAGCAGGAATTAAAGCTGAACTAATCACGACCGCTATAACAAATACACAATCCCCTCATACTGAACAAATATTAAAAACAGCCAACCAATTAGGTATCAAATATTATCGAATGGGCTGGATGAAGTACGACAATAAAACAACGATCCCAGAGCAATTAGAAAACTATAAAAATCAACTACAAGAATTAGCAGCAATGAACGAGAAGTACAATATTCACGGGGCTTATCAAAACCACGCAGGCACAAGCGTTGGCGCTCCAATTTGGGATATTTGGTACTTAATCAAAGATATAAATCCGCAATGGCTGGGCTGTCGTTACGACGTTCGCCATGCAACCGTGGAAGGAATGAATTCGTGGGAACTTAGCTTAAAATTATTAGCTCCGCATATCAATTCCCTTGATGTAAAAGATTTTGTGTGGACTAAAAACGAAGATGATTGGAAAGTTGAGAATGTCCCGATTGGAGCCGGTGCTGTAAATTTCAAACAGTATTTCCAGCTCCTCAATGATTTAGAAATAAACGCACCAATTACAATGCATTATGAATATCCACTCGGAGGAGCAGATAAAGGTGCTTACGAAATAAATATTCCTGAAAAGGAAGTAAAAACAGCTTTACGAAGAGACCTGGAAGCTCTAAAAAGTCTCATGAATGAAGCTCAAAACTAAATGGAACAAAAACAATCCATATTAAATAGAATTTACTCATTGCTGTTGGGCATAGGTCCCGGCATCTTTGCCATTGGCTATACCATTGGTACGGGGAGTGTGACTTCGATGATAGTCGCAGGAAGCACTTATGGCATGCAATTATTATGGGTTTTGTTTCTCAGTTGTTTGTTCTCCTGGGTATTAATGGAAGCATACGGAAGGTATGCTTTGGTGACTGGCGAGAGTGCATTGTTCGGATTCAAAAAGCATATTAAATTTGGAAAATACATCGCTATCCTCATTATTATTGGCGTTACTTTCGGTCAATGGAATTCATTGATCGGAATACTAGGAATCTCAGCTAATGCCATTTTTGAAACGCTGGTTTTATTCATCCCATCTCTAGAAGGTTATGAGTACGCGGGAGTTTTAAGCATTGCTTTAGTAATCATTAGCGTGATGTATTTTATACTTTGGAAAGGGAAATATACCATTTTTGAAAAAGTATTATTGTTTTTTGTGACTTTGATGGGCTTATCATTTTTACTCTCCTTTTTTATCGTATTACCCAATCCCGAAGATATTTTAAAAGGATTTATACCTTCCATTCCACAGGTGGAAGGAGGAAGGATGTTGGTCGCGGCGTTTGTGGGGACGACAATGGCTGCGGCTACTTTCCTTTCAAGACCCCTTTTTATTCAGGGAAAAGGATGGACCATTGAAAATTTAAAAGAACAACGAAAAGATGCCATTTGGGCTGCTATTCTTATATTTTTTATAAGCGGAGCCATCATGGCAGTTGCTATGGCTGCATTTTACCACGATGGAAAAGTGGTTACTAAAGTTTTGGACATGGTGCATACTTTGGAACCAGTAGCAGGTCGATTTGCAATAGCCGTTTTCTTTCTAGGAACGATGGGTGCAGGATTGTCTTCTATTTTTCCAATTTTGATGATCGCTCCTTTGATGGTAGCCGATTATCAAAATGGCAAATTGGATATGTCTTCCAAGCAATTTAAGATAATCGCTGGGATCGCTTGTATAATAGGGCTTACGGTTCCGATTTTCGGAGTCAATCCAATAAAAGCACAAATTTTAACTCAGGTTTTTAATGTTTTTGTTCTTCCCTTGGTGATTTTCGGAATCATCATTTTAACCAATAATAAAGCTTTAATGGGAGAGCATAAGGCCGGCAAAGCACTAAATCTTGGAATGAGCACAGCATTTATTTTCGCCTGCATTATTTCATACAACGGCGTTATTGCCGTTTTCAATCAGTTTTAAATAGAATCAAAAAAACATGAATAAAAAGTTTATCACTATACTAACAGCATTTTTAACCATTGGTGTTTGCTTGATGCTAAATAGCTGTTCAGATAATCCTAATGAGAAAGGCGCTCAGGAAACCTCTTATTCTAGTGATGTAATTCCATTTTTCGATCATTGGAACTTAATATTAGGTGATGGTTCAAATGCTGGTCAAGCAATCAATTTTGAGCATGAAGATTTTTTCTATACTACAAATGATGGTAAAGAGGATTGGGTAGTTTTTAAAACACCTAATGCAGGGAACACACATGGAACTTCAAATAATACAAGAACTGAATTGGCCCAATTGAAAAAATGGTCCCCTATGACTGATGCTAAACTGAAAGCTACTTGCAAAGTAATGAACGTAGCAACTACTGGCAATGCCAGGGTAGCATCTACTTACTCTGTAGTCATTGGGCAGATTCATAGCGCAGATGGGCATGAGAACGAACCGCTTAAAATATTTTATAAGAAATTCCCTGGTCATACCAAAGGTTCTGTTTTTTGGCATTATGAAATCAATACCGCAGGTGATGATAATTCAAAAAGATGGGATTATTCCTACCCAATTTGGGGCTATGACTTTTCTGTTGTTGGAACTGAAGAAAATGCCTATCCACCAGAACCAAAAGATGGTATCGCCTTGGGTGAAGAGTTGACTTATGAAGTAGAAATTAAAGATGGCATCATGCACCTCAAATTCAATAGTGAAGGGCACGAAACCAAAACATTTACCAAAAATCTTATCTCGTCTGAATATGCAAAACGCTCAGACATTCCAGAACAAGTCGAGAATTTATTTGTGCCTATAGGCCAAGATGGCGTGGAGCGAGAAAATGCTTACACTGGCGAGGGGCTCTTTTTTAAACTAGGGTGCTACAATCAAACTAACGGAAAAGATCCTAAAGTAAATAAAGTCTGGTGTTCTGGTGCTGAAACACATGGTGGTGATATTCAAAAACAATATGCAGATGGAAACTACGCTGAAGTTTGGTTTAAATCAGCAAGTATCGAGATCAGCGATGATGCCATATCGAATGCAGGGTACTTCCAGGCTAATGATGGCTTAAGTACAAAAACAGTTTACCCTAATGAGGTCATTCCTTTTATGGATAAATTTAAAATATTATTGGGTGACGGAACGAATGTAGAAGATATCACGGAGTTCGAACACAAAGATTTTTTCTATACTGTTATTGATGGTACAAGGCGTTGGGTAGTCTATAAAACGCCAAATTCCGGAGTCACTTCAAAAAACTCTAGCAACACGAGAACAGAGTTACATGAAAAAAGAGAATGGACGCCTGAAGAAGGAGGTAAACTAACAGGCACTTGCAAGGTTATGCAAGTTTCTACTTCTGGTGATGCCAGAGTTGCAGCGTCTTACTCAACAGTGGTTGGGCAGATTCATAGTGGTGAAGGACATGAAAATGAACCTATAAAAATATTTTATAAGAAATTTCCGGCCCACAATAAAGGATCCGTTTTTTGGAATTATGAAATCAATACTGCAGGCGATGATAATTCTGGCAGGTGGGATTATTCCACCGCTGTTTGGGGAAATGATTTGTCTGTCATTGGAACAAGCAAAAATGACTATCCTGCTGAACCAGCGGATGGTATAGAATTAGGTGAAGAGTTCAGTTATGAAATAAATGTATATAAAGGCATCATGTATCTCACTTTCAAAAGTGAAGGCCATGAAACGAAAACTTTTACTAAAAATCTGATCAAATCTGAATACGTTAAACGATCAGACCTGCCAGCTCAAGTCAAGAAATTATTTGTGCCGATAGGACAAGATGGGACCGAACGTGCCACTGCCTACAGCGGAGAGTTGAATTATTTCAAACAAGGCGCTTATAACCAAACCAACGGAAAAGATCCTGAAACGAATATGGTTTGGTGTGCAGGCGCAGAAACCTATAGTGGGGATATCGCTAAGCAATATGAAAATGGCTGTTACACGGAAGTGTGGTTTAGAGAAGCTACTGTTGGTCCAGGTACGCCGCCGAAGTAGAATAGACAACAATATTAATGAACCCAAGCTGCGGTGAATGAGAGAGCGTAAGGAGAATTTTGTAATAAATATTCGACGCATGGCCTCTCCAAAAAATGAATTGCAACTTGAATTATTGAATAATAAAAAATAAAAATTGATATGAGTACGGTAAAAAGAAGCAAAGAATTTTTCTTCCAGGAAGAACAAGAATGGGAACAAGTGGACCCACTATTACGTCGACAAATTCACGGCTATGATGATAAAATCATGCTGGTCGTCGCTGATTTCAAAGCAGGCGGAGTCGGACAAATACATAATCACCATCATTCGCAAGTGACTTATGTACAAAGCGGCGAATTTGAAATGACAATTGGTGACGAAGTCAAAACCATCAAAGGTGGCGACTCTTATTACATTCCGCCAATGGTGATCCACGGCTGCACTTGTACCAAACCAGGAAAGTTAATTGATGTTTTCAGCCCAATGCGAGAAGATTTTTTATAAAATAAAACGAAATGAAATTTAAAGGATTACGATGGTGGGTCATAGCTTTGATCGCTCTTGCCACAGTTATAAATTATATTGATCGTCAGTCGATTGGTGTACTTTGGCCAGATATTGCTGAGGATTTATTTCCCGATAGCACTATTGATGGACGTAAAGAAATTTTTGCTACCATCTCAGTTATTTTCATGTTCTCTTATGCATTTGGTCAAGCTATTTTTGGGAAAATTCTTGACTGGGTAGGGACACGTATTGGTTTTGCGCTTTCTATTGGTGTTTGGTCTATTGCAACTGCGCTTCATGCTCTTGCCAGGGGAGTATTGAGTTTTGGAATATTTCGAGCCATCCTGGGTGTAGCAGAAGCAGGAAACTGGCCGGGAGCAGCTAAAGCAAATGCAGAGTGGTTTCCAACCCATGAACGGGCTTTTGCCCAAGGCCTTTTTAATTCCGGAGCTGCTATTGGAGGAATTATTTCTATTCCGGCAATTGCATTTATGACCATTTATTTTAGTTGGCAAATGATTTTTATTTTGGTTGGACTAGTAGGATTGTTATGGTTGATTCCCTGGATGGTCTTGGTTAAAGCTCCTCCAAAATCCCATCCTTGGTTAACAGAAGATGAACGCCAATACATCTTAAGTGGTCAGCAAAATCAAGATATAGATGAGGATGGTACGTATGATGAAGGGTACAATCCGAGTACAGGAAAACTGTTAACTCACAAACAAAGCTGGGGAGTAATTATTGCCTCCGCAGCCATTGATCCTATTTGGTGGTTATTCGTAGTATGGATTCCAATTTATCTAAATGAAGTCTATGCTATGGATGTAAAAACGATAGGCATTTATGGATGGGTACCTTATGTAGGCGCAATGTTAGGAGCATGGTTTGGTGGATTATTTGCCCAGAATCGTTTAAAAGCAGGTTGGAGTGTAGATAGAACAAGAAAGATTGTGATTACTCTTGGATGCTTAATTATGTTGCCTAGTTTATTGGCAATGGCAAATCCGGGAGGACCTACGACAGCTGTACTTATTATGGCAGTTATCTTGTTTGGTTTTCAAACTGCAATTGGAAATGTTCAGACTTTACCGAGTGATTTTTTCGGTGGAAAAACAGTTGGGACATTATCAGGAATGGCAGGAATGGCCGCTAAGTTGACAGCTGCGGGACTAATTTATCTGGTACCCTGGCTTACCTCAGGTGGTAATTATACACCAGCTTTTGTAATTGGTGCGACGATGGCTGTGATTGCTTTAGCAAGTATTTGGGTGCTTTGCCCGAAAATAGAGCCCTTAAAACCCACATAATAAATTAAAGTATGAAAGACATGCTGTATTAATTGAAATATTTCACAAGTATTAAAAATAAATAAATATGAATAAAGTAGCAATAATAACTGGTGCCACTGGTGGTATTGGTTTTGAAGTAGCAAAAAGATTAGGTAAAGACGGATATACTGTAATATTAAACGGTATTGATGATGAAGCAGGAGCTAAAAGAGTTGAAGAACTTGTTTCAGAAGGTATTAAGGCTGAATATTGCGGATTTGATGTTACAAAAGAGGAAGCTGTAACTGCAAACATCACTAAAATTGGTGAAAAGTATGGAAGAATTGATGTGCTTGTAAATAATGCAGGTGGATTAGGTGGAAGAGCCAGGTTTGAAGTAATGACAACAGAATTTTACAGATTTGTAATGGCATTAAACCTGGATTCTGTGTTTTTCGCTTCAAGAGCGGCAATACCTTTCCTTAAAAAGGGAGAGCATCCTACAATAATTAACTACACGTCAAATGCAGCATGGAATGCAGGAGGACCTGGAGCTGGAATTTATGGAACTTCTAAAGCTGGAGTTCAAACTATTACGAGAGCATTAGCAAAAGATTTGGCGGAATATGGTATTAGAGTAAATGCAGTATCTCCCGGTACAATTGACACCCCGTTTCATAAGCAAATTAAAGAAACAAAACCTGAAGTTTTTGCTTCTTGGGCGAAAAATATTATGCTTGGAAGATTAGGTCAACCAGAAGATGTTGCTGGTGTTGTTTCTTTCTTAGCTAGTAAAGATGCCTCATTCTTAACAGCAGAAACGATCCAGGTTGGTGGTGGTCAAGCATTAGGAATTTAAGAATTTGTTTAAAAATGAATTGATAAATTATTTGCAAGTCATTAATTCCTAAATACTTCAGCTATTTTTATTCCCATACCTTTGGCTATGAAAAGAAAAAGGAGCTTCGTCTTAGAAATCAGGCACTTACAACTAATATCAGAACACATTCTTAAAAAACTTCTAATATTAAAATCAAATAAAAAAGAACAATGAGTAAATTTAAAGGAAAAGTAGCAATAGTAACCGGTGGTTCCAGAGATATTGGCAGAGCAATATCTGTTCAACTTGCTAAAGAAGGCGCAAAGGTAGTTGTGAACTATTATAATTCTGAAGCTGGAGCTAGGGAAACTGTTGACGAGATAAAGTCTTTTGGAGGTGAAGCTATTGCAATTAAAGCTGATGTATCAAATTTAAATGATATAAAGAATTTAAAGGCAAAAACAGTTGAAGCTTTTGGAGATAAGATTGATATTCTAGTAAATAATGCAGGAGGCCTTTTTGCTCGTAAAACATTACAAGAAATCGATGAGTCTTTTTACGACTTAGTTATGAATGTAAATTTTAAATCCACTGTTTTCGTAATGCAGGCATTTGAATCTTTAATGGGTAAAGGTGCATCAATCATAAACCTTTCTTCTTTGGCTGCAAGAGACGGTGGAGGTGGTGGATCTTCATTATACGCTTCTTCTAAAGGAGCGGTGACTACATTTACCAGAGCAATGGCAAAAGAACTTGGACCTAAAGGTATTAGAGTAAATGCACTTTGTCCTGGGATGATTGCTACGAAATTTCATGATGATTTTACAAAAGATGAAGTTCGTAAGATTGTTGCTGGTAATACTCCAGTAAGAAGAGAAGGTACTGCTGAAGAAGTAGCAGATTTAGTGGTTTATTTAGCTTCTGAAAATAGCTCATTTATAACAGGAGCAAATTTTGACATTAACGGTGGCTTAGCTTTTTCATAATTTTTTATTCAACATATTTAGAACATGAAAAAAGTAATAACCTTCGGAGAAATTATGCTCCGCCTGACTCCTCCCGCTATGAATCGATTTTCTCAGGCTAATGCCTTTGATGTGGTTTATGGTGGTGGAGAATCCAATGTTGCTGTCTCTCTTGCAAATTATGGTATTCCAACCGAATTTGTAACGCGCTTGCCTCAGAATGATATCGGGGATTGTGCTTTAATGGAAATGCGAAAGAGAAATGTAGGAACCCAACACATCATACGAGGTGGCGAACGTCTGGGAATATATTTTCTGGAAATCGGAGCAGTCAGCCGGGGAAGCAAAGTCGTTTATGACCGAGCACATTCCGGTATGGCTTCCATCCAAAAAGGGATGATTGACTGGGAGGAAGTTTTTAAAGATGCACAATGGTTTCACTGGACCGGAATCACTCCGGCTATATCACAAGGTGCAGCAGACGCCTGTCTGGAAGCTATTCAGATGGCTAATAAATTGGGGGTCACCGTTTCTACAGATTTAAACTATCGAAAAAACCTGTGGAAATATGGCAAGGCGCCAGGAGATGTGATGCCCGAACTCGTTGAAGGATGTGACATTATTCTTGGAAACGAAGAAGATGCCGAAAAACATTTTGGCTTGCACCCTGATAAAGTTGATGTCACCCAAGGAGGCTCAATTGAAGGAGAAGCTTACCTTTCTGTATTGAAAAAATTGATGGACCTGTTTCCGAGGGCAAAAAAGGTAATTACCACCCTTCGCGGCTCAATCAGCGCATCGCACAATACCTGGTCAGGTGTTCTTTATGATGGAAATAAATTATACGAAGCGCCAACCTATCAAATTACACATATTGTAGATCGGGTTGGAGGGGGAGATAGTTTTATGGGTGGATTAATCTATGGATTGCTGCATTATCCTGAAGATGACCAGAATGCCCTTAATTTTGCAGTCGCAGCTTCCTGCTTAAAGCACACGATCTATGGAGATGCTAATTTAGTAACGGCGGATGAAGTTGAAAAATTGATGAGTGGTGATGCCAGCGGGCGTGTGAGTCGTTAAAACCAAAGAATTATGCAAAAATCTGTAGCCATAATTTGTGCAGGAGGTCCGGCGCCGGGTATAAATACTGTAATCAGTACGGTGGCTAAAGTTTTTCTAAAAGATGATTACCGGGTGTTAGGTGTGCAATATGGGTATCAGGGTTTGTTAGCTGATGAACCCCAGATTAAGGAATTTAATTTTAGTCATGCAGATAGAATTTTTAGCAGGGGTGGTTCAACACTTATTATGAGCCGGTTTAAACCTAAAGATTCGGATTTTAATACTACTTTTTTTGAAAAACACAATGTCAAGCTTTTGGTGACCATTGGAGGAGATGATACCGCTTCAACTGCAAATCGCTTGACGAAATTTCTTAAAAGCAAGGGCTTGGAAATTTCTAATATTCACGTTCCGAAAACAATCGACAATGACCTTCCTTTGCCGGGAAGAAATCCAACTTTTGGTTTTCACTCTGCTAAAGACAAAGGAGTGCAAATTGGTAATACGCTTTATGAAGATGCCCGAACTACAGAGTCCTGGTTTGTGATGTCCTCGATGGGAAGGTCTGCCGGACATTTGGCTTTTGGCATTGGTACGGCGTGTCATTTTCCAATGATCATTATTCCTGAAATGTTTAACAAAACAAAACCAAGTCTTGATAAAATTATCAATTTGATGATTTCATCCATGGTTAAAAGATACATTCAGGGAATCTACTACGGTGTCATCATTATCAGCGAAGGCGTTTTTCACATTCTTGATGAAACCGAAGTCAAAAATGCAGGTATTCGTTTTACTTACGATGCACACGGACATCCCGAACTTGGCAATATTAGTAAATCAAGTTTTTTTAACGTGATTTTGCAGGATAAGCTAAAATCAATTGGATTGGATATTAAAAGCCGGCCTAACGATGTGGGCTACGAATTGAGATGCTGTCATCCTGTTGGTTTTGATTTGACCTTATGTTCCCTTTTGGGAATGGGAGTGCAAAAGCTATATAAAGAAGGAGTTAGTGGTTGCATTGTGAGTGCTGATGCAGAAGGGAATATTGCTCCTGTTTTTTTGGCAGACCATGAAGATGAAAACGGAAAAGTGGTTCCGCGATTGGTGAACATGGATGCTGAGATTGCACATCTCTTTTTCGGCGGATTGGATTTTATAACTTCAAAAGATTATTCCAAGACAGAGGCTTATTTAAAGCAGCCTGCGAAATATGATTTTTATCAAATATTAAATTGGCAAAACTAATAATGGCAAGATTTACAAGAATTCAGGTTGCCCAAAAAATGGAAGAGCAAGGAATGGTTCCGCTGTTCTATCACCCTGACATTGAATTGGGAAAGCAAGTATTAACCGCTTGTTATTCAGGTGGAGCAAGGCTTTTAGAGTTCACCAATCGAGGTGATTATGCTCATGAAGTATTTCGGGACTTAAACAAATTCTGTGAAAAAGAACTTCCCGAAATGATCATGGGAGTAGGATCTGTAACTGATGCCGGTACTGCTTCTCTGTACATGCAGATTGGGGCAAATTTTGTTGTGACTCCGGTTTTCAGGGAAGACATCGCTATCGTTTGTAATCGAAAAAAAGTTCTTTGGTCACCAGGTTGTGGAACTTTAACTGAAATTTGCAGAGCAGAAGAACTAGGTTGTGAAATCGTGAAATTATTCCCTGGAGGTACTTATGGTGCCGATTTTGTAAAAGCTATCAAAGGGCCTCAACCCTGGACATCCATCATGCCAACCGGAGGAGTAAGCCCCGATTTTGAAAGCCTAAAAAATTGGTTTGATGCTGGGGTAACTTGCGTAGGCATGGGCTCACAACTCATGGTGAAAGGCACAAACGGTGGCTTCAATTTCGCCAAAATTGAACAGTTAACCAAAGAAGCTTTAGGAATCATCAAGAAAGTCAGAACATGAAAAAATCTTTGGTTTTTATTTTCTTTATAATCTCCTTCTATTCTTGCGGAGATATTTCTAATCCAAATAGCCTTAAAGTAAATAATAACGAAGAATTAAATGAAGCAATACTCTCTGCTAAACCTGGCGATCAAATTGTCATGGCTAATGGTGTTTGGAAAGATGTTCAAATTAAGTTTTCTGGTAAAGGCACAAAGGACAAGTCTATTGTCTTACGCGCTGAAACAGCTAGCCAGGTAACTATTGAAGGAGCATCATTTTTAAAGTTAGGAGGTGAATATTTAGAAGTAAAAGGTTTATATTTTAAAAACGGTTATACCCCTTCTAATACGATTATTGAATTTAAAATAGATGATGAAAATGTTGCAAATAATTGCAGAGTTACCAATTGTGTTATTGAAGGTTTTACACAACCGGTTCGGGATAAAAGAGATCATTGGATTGAGTTTTGGGGCAGAAATAATCAACTTGATCATTGCTATATTTCAGGAAAATCAAACTCAGGGCCAACCTTGAGGGTGTATTTAAGAGGAAATGAGCACATCAAAAATTATCACCAAATCACCAATAATTATTTTGGCCCAAGGCCACGAAAAGGAGGCCCACACGCTGAAACAATGCAAATTGGCACCAGTTCTACTTCAATGGCTCCATCCCATGTCATGGTAGCTGATAACCTTTTTGAAAGATGCAATGGAGAAGTTGAGGTGATTTCGAGCAAGTCCAATTTTAATGAGTTTAGAAACAATATTTTTTATGAATGCGAAGGCTCATTGGTGTTAAGACATGGAAACTACTGCACAATTGATGGTAATGTTTTTATTGGAAATGATAATTCAGAATTTATCGGAGGCATCCGTGTAATTAATACAGGCCATTGGATCACCAACAACTATTTCTACAAACTTAAAGCAAGCGAATTTCGGGCACCTCTGGCCGTCATGAATGGCATTCCAAAATCTCCTTTAAACAGATATAAACAGGTAACTGATGCTGTAATTGCTTACAACACTTGGGTTGATTGCAAATCACCATGGCATTTTAGTGTTGGTACCAACATCGATAAAAGTGACGTACTTCCACCTCAAGAGATTCGCTCAGCTCGTCCGGTTCGAACGCTTTTAGCCAATAATATTATTTACAATCACGAGGTGGATAAAAATCCGATCAGGGCTTACGATAAGGTGGATGGAATAACATTAATGAACAACATTATTGATAATCAAAACGGAGAATTTGACAGTTATGAAGGTTTGGATGCTCAGAAACTAGAAATGGAAAAGTTCAATGATTGGCTTTATTTCCCATCAGAAAATAAAAACGAAATTCTTGAAAACACATACTCGGGGTTTGAATTCGAAAGCATCGAAAATGATCTCTTTGACAGCAAAAGAAAAAATAAAAACCGAGTTGGAGCTATCACAAGTCCAGTTCAAAAAGACAAATTGATTATTGACAAAAATCAGTTTGGACCCAGTTGGTTTTCAAGCAAAAAAACTAAAAGAACGCCCAAGATAATTTCTGTTTCCGCAAATGGTGAAGACCTGTATAACAAAATAATCGATGCTGAAGACGGAGATATTATTGAGCTAGATGGAAATACAACCAGTTTCAACAAGTCATTAATTATTGATAAAAAGATTACGATAAAAGCAAAAGATGAAAAAGCAAAATTGATTTTTACCGGACCTGAAAACACCCCTGCTTTTCAGATGCATCCAAACGGAAATTTGACATTGGAAAATATCAATTTAAGTGGGGAGAGTAAACAACTCGCTTTCGCTCCTTTGATTGAAAATATGTCAAGTGCTTATAATCTTTGGATTAACAATTGTCAAATCAATGACTTCGATTCTGTTTTAAAAGGATACAAAGGTTCTTTTGCTGATTCTATTTATTTTTCTAATACAACGATTAAAAACTGTGCAAACGGAATTGAATTAGCGTCAGAAACTGATGATAAAGGTGAATATAATGCTGAGTTTGTGAGTTTCATTAATTGCGAATTCGATAAGGTACAAAAGAATGTGATTAATTTTTATCGAGGCGGTTATGACGAATCAACCATTGGTGGAGTTTTAGACGTGAATAATTGCACCTTTACAAACTGTGGCAACAAAGAGCAAAGTGGAATTTTAATTAAAACTAGAGGAATTATTAATGTAAATATTTCAAAAAATACCTTTCGAGATAATCCTGTTAAACTGATCGCATCGCTTTGGGGAGAGAAGAATAATAAGCATCAGGAAAATACAAGTTCCAATTCAGGGAAAATTGTTGTAGAAGAATTTTTGAAGCAAAAACTCATGTATTAGGCTCTGGTTTTTAATTAGGGATTATTTTTCATTCCACGCAGGAGCAGTTGCCGGGATCAGTTTTTTGATCTTCTTCACAAAAGGATGGTAGTGCACTTCGAGTGTATGTCGTTTTGATTGGATAAAGTTTGAAGCAATATCTTTAGTTTCCTGGTCTGCTAGTTTTTCCAAATTCTTCGGCAATGAAGTACGACCCATTATCAGATTTGCAATCAGTTTGGACTGATAATCAGAAATCGGCCAAACACAACCTTGTGGCTGTACCAATCCGACAAAAAATAATGTTGGATGTTTTGGTTCAATCATCCGCAAATACAATGGAATTCGATCCGCTTCAGAATAATCAAGGAAGCTTTTTTCAAAAAATAGAAAAACAATTTTGTAACCGGTTGCTGCAAGAACGACATCAAACTCCCCGGAAGTTCCATCTTTAAAATACACTTTTTGACCTTCAAATCTTTCAATACCTTTTTTCGGATGTACTTTCCCATGTCGAATTTTATACAGCAATTCCGAATTCAAAACTGGATGGCATTTTGTGATAGGATAATCTGGTTTTTCAAGACCATAACTTCGATAATTACCAACGCTTAAAAGCAAGCTGATTTTTTGAGAAATCTTTTGAATAAACTTTGGCAATTTCACTAGTAACTTGTTGTAAGTATCCGTTGGTCGTCCCATCAAAAACTTTGGAATGATATAATAGGGGCGTCGCATACTGATCGCCACATAATCCGCCACCCTGCTAATTTCAACAGCGCAATCGCAACCGGAATTTCCAGCTCCGATTACCAAAACCCTTTTCCCTTCGTAACCTTGATTTGTTTTATATTCATGAGTATGCAGCATTTTGCCAGTAAAGTTTCCAGGAAATTTAGGTATTCGAGCCACGGAATGGTGACCATTAGCAACAATGAGATAATCAAATATTTTTTCTTCGCCATTGCTCAATTTCACTTTCCAATTTTCATTTTCGATCTTTTTCACCTTTTCAACAGAAGTATTGAATTGAATATATTTTCTAAGACCAAAATGGTCTGCGTAGGATTGAAAATACGCTAAGATTTGTTTGTGCGAAGGGTAATCCGGATACTCATCCGGCATTGGAAAATCAATGTATTCTGACAATTTTTTTGAGCTGATAATATGCGTTGTTTCACAAACACTTGAATGAGACTCATTCGCAGAAAAAACCCAATTTCCGCCAAGTTGATCACTTTTTTCAAAACACGAAATATCGTGTACCCCTGCCTGAATCAAATTCTTAATTGCAGTCAATCCAGAACATCCCGCTCCAATGATACAAACACTTTTACTTTCCTTGCTTCCCATAAATTTAAAAGGGTCGTCAGCAAATGCTAACAACCCCGTTTTATTTCAATTCAATAAATTCATTCTTTATCTTCAAATATTTCCTCTGCCGAATCTTTGATATCCTTACCTTTTTCTTTTACTTCTTTTTTAAAGCCCCCAAATGCATCTTTGGCATCATCTACCAAATCTGAAAAGCTTTCTTTAGTCGTATCAATTACATCATCGGCGGTATCCTTCACCTCTTCTGCAGAATCTGAAGCGCTATCTTCTACTTCTCCAACAACTTCGTTGGCCTTATCTATCATTTCTTCCGTAGCTTTTTCAGCTTCTTTTATGTTTTCATCTACTTTGCCCATCGCATCATCGGCCACATCTTTAACATCATCCACTTTCTCTTCGGTTTTTTCTTCAACATCATCCATCATATGGCTAGCCTTATCCATTGCTTTATTTGCCATCTCTTTGGCATCGTGCATGGCTTCTGTAGCCTTTTCTTTTAAATCTTCGACAACAGGCGCAGCTTTTTCGGCAGCTTTTTCAGCCATCTCTTTGGCATCATGCATGGCCTCTGTTGCTTTCTCTTTTAGATCTTCCACGAACGGTGAAGCTTTTTCCATTACATCTTCAGCCATATCTTTTGCTGCATCTACAGCATCTTCCAATACATCACCAGTTTTATCCGCAACCTCCTCGGCAGTTCCGAATAGTTTTTTAAAAAAATCTTTAAAACCCATGATTGGTTATTTTTTGTTTTAAAATAAGCACTTTAGTACATTCCCTGCTAAAATATAAAATAAATTCCACTTTTAAGCATCTTATTTGATGCACTCCTATTGTTGAAAAAAATCTTACTGCATTGAAATCACAGTATTATCCGAAGCTTTTACAATCCGGATAAATTCTTCTGTGAGATTTGAAGCCTGCATTTGTTGTCTGAATTCTTTCATTGTCGAAGCATAGCAAAGTCGTCCTTTATGAATAATAGCAAGATCATCGCAAAGCAAATCTACTTCGCTCATAATATGTGATGAGAAAATCACGGTTTTTCCATCTTCCTTGCATTGACGGATAAGTTTGATAATATTGGCGGCTGTAATTACATCAAGTCCAGTAGTTGGTTCATCAAAAATCACCACTGCCGGATCGTGGATAATCGTTCTGACTATGGCAACCTTTTGTTTCATTCCGGTTGAGAGATGGCCTATCCTCTTTTTTGCAAAATCATGCATTTCCAATAATGTAAAAAGTTCTTCTTTCCTTCTTTTGAAGGTAACCGGATCAACACCATAAAGATCAGCAAAGTACTTCACGAGCTCATTTGGGGTAAGTCTCTGATAAAGCCCGGTGCTTCCTGTAAGAAACCCTATCTGTTGCCTAACGTTTTTATCTTGTGTTAATACATCAAAGTCATTGACTGAAATACTTCCGGAAGTAGGTTTCAGAATAGTAGCAATCATTCGCAATGTTGTCGTTTTTCCAGCTCCATTTGGCCCAAGCAAAGAATAAATTCTGCCCGGTTGGCATTGAAAGCTAATATTGTCAACAGCATTGATCGTACTTTCTGTTGTATTCATTTCCTTTCGTTGTTGACGCGAAAGTTTGAATGCTTTTTTGAGGCGCTCAACTTTTATCATTTTTAGAAAAGTATAATTTGAATTGAAAAGGTAAACAATTTAAAAGATATAATGAATTTGATATTACAAAAGAGCTTTTAACTTTTCCCTAACCTTCTTCTCCTTATGGAGCAAAACATGTTACAACTAATGCATTGATTACGAGCACATTATTTTAAAAAACAATATAAAAATATTGACCTTTTTTAATCGCTTACAATTTATAATCTTCTGTTAAAAGTTATAAAAAACCGATTTGTAACCCTACCTTTGCAGTTATTATTCTACTGCCTTAAGTCGATTTCCAATAATTCGGTTTAAAATGGATTAGATTTAAAAATTAACTACAAATTAATAAATGAAAAGTTTTTTTAAAGCAGGTCTTTTATTGACCTTTCTAACAGTTGCCGCATTTTCAACGATAAATGCTCAAAAGTATGGCCACCTAAATAGTGGAAATTTAATCATGTCAATCCCAGAAGCAAAAAATGCTGAAACGGAACTGGCAACCTACCGTGACCAACTCATAGCAGGGTTGAAGAAAAAAGGAGAAGCATTACAAGCTGACGCTATGAAATTGCAACAAGAATATGATTCCGGAGCGCTGTCTCAAGTTAAAGCACAGGAAAAGCAGCTCTCTTTACAAAAAAGAGGGCAGGATTTACAGCAGGAAGAAATCGAAATGGGCAATAAAGTAGCAAAGAAAAGAGAAGAGCTTTTAAAGCCCATACTTGATAAAATCGATGTTGCGTTGAAAGAAGTAGGTAAAGAAGGAGGATACACGATGATTTTTGATACAGGTATTTTCAATGCTGTTTTATTCCTTGAAGATAAAGATGATGTGATGCCGCTTGTAAAAGCCAAGCTTGGTCTTTAAAAGAGAACAATAGCTTTTTTATTAAAACGCCTTTTGAATTATTTAATTCAAAAGGCGTTTTAAATTTAGCCAAGATCAGGAAACCTTTTGCTGCAATTTTATAAAGTTATTTAGCATGATTACATCAACCACTCCTTTTAATTGGTTTTCTTCAAAAACCGGTAAAATGCTGTAGCCTTTTTCCCGAATCAGAACAATTAAAGATTGTAAAGATATTTCTGGGCTTACTTCTTCGAAATGCTGGCTCATGTATTCAAGGACCGGCCCTTCGGCATCTTTCCTTTTTATCGCTTCAAGAATAAACATTTCATGCAGCACGCCAATGATATTTTCATTTTCATCAAAAACTAAAAAGTTTTTTTCTAACCCATGCTTCAATTCCTCAATCGCTTTTCCAATTTGATCGGCGGCAAAAATTTTCGTAAAATTTGATCGATATATTTCTGAAAGAAAATGATTTTTTAATACTTCGTCCATTTTCACCATTCGGTATTCTTGTGAAGCAAGCAGGAATACAAAAACCCCGATAAATCCGGTAATAATACTCTGAGTATAAACAGCATAAATCACCATTAAAACGCCAAAAAAATTACCGAGAAGCGAAGCCAGCTTAGTCGCTTTTAATCTTCCCAATTTGATCGATAATAGCGAACGGAATATGCGTCCACCATCCATCGGAAAAGCCGGAATTAAATTGAACCCGGCTAAAAGTATATTTCCAATTAATAGAAAAGGGATAATCTCTAAAGGACTCGAAAGATTAAATGAAGAAAGCTGAATCCTTACTTCTTCCAAAGAATAGAAAAAGAAATAGGGTAATAATAAAACGACGATCAATAGGTTAACCAATGGCCCGGCTGCCGCTACATAAAATTCATGAATCGGTTTTTCCGGTAGTTTTTCCAACCGGGCTACTCCTCCAATTGGAGAAAGGATGATATCCTTCGTTTTCACTCCAAAACGGCGAGCTGTCAAGGCATGCCCAAATTCATGTAGGACTACACAAAAGAATATACTAAGCATCAGTATTCCCAACCACATCGTGGTACCCCAATCCATTCCACGAGATTGACCAACATAAACGATGTAAAAAACCATCAATACAAATGACCAATGTATCTCTACTGGTATCCCCGCAACTTTAGCTATTCTGAAAACTCCCTTCATAATGGAAAATTGTTACCCATTTTTGTTTATTGTCGTTGACGATTGTTTGCTTTTCAATATAAAAACGGGAAAAATACTTTTTGGTTGTCCCTAAAATCAAAAGACTCCAAAAGTTAAAACAAGCTCTTGAAGTCTTTTGATCAACCATTATATATTTTTTAATGGCATAAAATCACACATTCTCCATTTTGGCAGCTAAAATCGGAACGTATAAATTGTCATTTTTTATAATGTCTCTTGAAATCACAATCCGCTGAATTTCAGAAGTTCCTTCATAAATCTGTGTGATCTTTGCATCTCTCATCAGCCGTTCTACATGATATTCTTTTACATAGCCATAGCCGCCGTGAATTTGAACCGCTTCTACTGTATGTTTCATTGCAACCTCTGAAGCAAAAAGTTTGGCCATCGAACTTGCCATTCCATAATCCATTCCCATATCTTTTAAATATGCCGAACGATAGACTAATAATCTTGCCGCTTCAATTTCAGTAGCCATGTCAGCAAGCTTGAAAGCAATCGCCTGATGCTGGCTGATTGGTTTACCAAAAGCTTCGCGCTCCTTTGAATAAGCAACTGAAAGTTCGTAAGCTCCTGCTGCAATTCCCAAGGCTTGAGAAGCAATTCCAATGCGGCCTCCCGTGAGAACCTTCATCGCAAATGTAAAACCAAATCCATCTTCTCCGATCTTGTTTTCTTTTGGCACTTTAACATCCGAATACATAATAGTATGCGTGTCTGATGACCGGATTCCAAGTTTTTCTTCTTTGGCTCCAATTGATACACCGCCCCAATCTGTTTCTACAATAAATGCATTAATCCCTTTATGACCTAGCTCTAAATTTGACTGGGCAATGACAACATGTAACTTAGAGGTCCCTCCACTTGTGATCCAATTTTTGGTACCATTTAAAAGATAATGGTCTCCCATATCAATAGCTGTAGTTCTTTGGCTGGTTGCATCGCTACCCGCTTCAGGCTCGGAAAGGCAGAATGAGCCAATCCATTCTCCGGATGCTAATCTTGGAAGATATTTGGATTTTTGAGCATCCGTTCCGAAAGTTTCAAGTCCCCAGCAAACCAAAGAATTGTTTACTGACATAATAACCGAACAGGAGCTATCTACTTTTGAAATTTCTTCCATTGCCAAAACGTAAGAAATAGAATCCATACCGCCGCCGCCGTATTCAGGTGAAACCATCATACCCAGGAATCCTAATTCTCCCATCATTTTCACCTGCTCTTTGGGATATAACATTTTTGAATCTCTCTCAATAACGCCTGGTTTGAGCTCTTTTTGTGCAAATTCCCGAGCCGCTTCTTTTACTGCAAGTTGTTCTTCTGTAAGTTCAAATCTCATTTTAATTCCAATTTGTTTAGATATGTAAAAATACTCTTAACGAGACTTAGCGAAATTACGCTAAAATCGGTTCTTTTTATAATTTAATTGAGTCTTAAAAACGATTTATAGTGCTTGATTAAAACAATATTTGAAAGTAAAAGAAATAGGGAAAGAACAAAAAATGATAGGATGATGTGGTTTTCTTTTTGAAAGAAAGGCAAGGCAAAAGCGGTTAATAGCAGGATGCGAAATACAATATTGATCAACGAAAAAATACTTGTAGCCCTGCCATAAACATGATTTGGGATGTGCATAAAAAGATAAGTTACTCGTTGGATTCGTATTCCGGCATTAGTCAGGCCAAGTATTAAAAACATAAAGTAGAATACGAAGATATTTGAACTCACACATAAAACGGCGAATAATCCTGTCGCGAAGCCCGTCATAATAATTACAGAAAGAGGAATATTCACACTCAAAAAAAACCTTCTAATTGCAATTCCTGCAAAGACAGCTCCTGTGGCAAAATATATTTCTGAAGTCGCATAAACATCGCCACTGGCCTGAAGGTGGTTGTTTACATATATCGCCGCCAGGTAAAATGTGGTAACCAATACAGACACAAAAACCGAATGAGAGGCTACTCCAAAAAGGAATACTTCCCTGTTATTCTTCAAATATCGATAGCCAACCATTAATCGCTCTTTTATAGGGTTATCTTCAATTTGTTTTTCAATCAATGATTGGTATTTTATAAAAAATATCACGACAAATGCCACCAGATAAGTCAGTGCGTCCATCAAAAAAATGTCATAAATTGTCCAGGCTTCTAATTCAAAGGATACATTTACAAGCAAACCAAAAATATTTAAATAACCATCTTGAACCCCTTCTAAAAGCAACGCAGCACCAGCTCCTGCCAATACGCTTGAAAGTTGTCCCTGGATTTCAATAAATGAAGTTATCCGTCCGTAATATTTAGCTTCAGTGATTTCCTGAACGAATGCATAAAGATTGGGGTAGTGAATGTTGTAATTTAAAAAAGTAAACATAAACACAAAGGCGACAGCAATCCAAGGCAAGCCTTCATTAAGATATCCAAGCCCTGCTATTAAAAACAGCAGCAGACCTGAAACCATTGTAATAAAAAGGAAGATATTTTTTCTGTTGTATTTGTCAATGAAAGTTCCACTATATGGCACCCATAATAGCGCAATAACATTTGTAAGAATATAAATCAACCCAAATTTACCCATTTCCAGTTGGCGAGCAAAATACCATGGAATGGCAATCACACTGATCCCCTGAGCGATGCCTGAGATAGAATTGGCGATAAACAGCAATAGTATTGCCGAAAGGTTTTTCAAATAAAATATCTTTTAGGAAAATTTATAAAACCTCCATCAAGGTGCGGAAAGCTACATATCTATTTTTAAAACGTACCTGATGTTCGGTTTGTAATTTTGGAGCAAAATCTTGTTGGTAAAGCTGAAAAGTTTCCATGTCTTTACAAAAATACTGGATTGCATACGTTTCTCCTTCAGGATCATCGTGAAGGATGCGACACAATTTGTAATCTTCAAAAAGACCGGTTTCAAGTACATCAGGAATGTGTACTTCTTTCATCCATTTCAACCAATCTTCATGTGCGCTATTTTCGATTTTGACCGTGACATTATACAAGATCATAGAATAGGTTTTTTACAAAAATAGACCAATTCTTTATATTACTGCATATTATCACCCCGAAGAATTCGGAATCGTTTTCTGGCATCTACAGCAAAGGTACTCCCCGAATATTCAATGAAAATCTTTTCGTATAATTCCTTTGCTTTTTCGATATCGTTGAGTTGATTTTCATATAGTAGCGCCAATTCATAAAGGGCATTGTCAGCGCGAATTCCGTCAGCAAATTTTTCAATAATTAATTGCAACATCTCCTCTGATTTTACAAATTCATTTTGCTTCAGATAAATCTTTGATTTTAGGTACAAGATATCATCTTCAAGAGAATGTCCCGGAAATTTAATATTGAGGGTGTCTAGTTTTAAAAATGCTTCGCTGATGCGGTTTTGGAAGACCAAAAGATCGGCTTCTGCATACAATTGAAGAGCAGCCATAGATGTATCCAGTCCCATATTGTCTAAAATAAAAATGGATAAATCCAGCGCATCATTCGAAATCAATTTTGAAGTTGAGGCTTTTAACACATCAAACTGGGCTTGTGCCCATTGAAAGTCTCCTGCATAATAAGACAATTTAGCATTCCGCAGTCGGGCTTCATGCCCCAAGATATCTTCCTGAAAAGCTTTGTCAACCTGAGAATACAATAACGTAGCTTCCCAAATTTCTCCCTGCATCAAATAAAAGTCTGCAAGACTTAACTTGCTATAGGCTTGAATTTTTCTGTCCAGGCCAGGGTAATCAATTAGTTCGTTAAGCAATGAAATCGCTTTGTCTAGATCTTTCAGATAAAATGCTTCGAGATCAGCCAATTCTGAAATAATTGTCGCTGTAGTTTTGTTTTTTCCAAACTCATCCAGAAAGGTTTCGTATTGGGTTTCAAGTTCACGAAGGTCTTCT
The DNA here is from genome assembly GCA_965220465.1 of Saprospiraceae bacterium. GTDB lineage: Bacteria > Bacteroidota > Bacteroidia > Chitinophagales > Saprospiraceae > JAHDHW01. The sequence goes on from CBDCPZ010000024.1 coordinate 156,305, forward strand.
ATTTTATAATCAAATCCCTCAACAATTTTCTGGCGCTTACAGGATAAAGATTCTTTCTGTGCTTCAATATAAAAACTTGAGGTCAATCCTTTTACAGAAATGATATAATCATAAGCTGCGATAGCAGCATCAAAATCTCCGTCATCGGCAGCAATTCTTCCAAAACGAAAAACTCTCCCTCCATTCTCATCAAGTTTTCTGTCAAGAGCCTTGTCTTGCCGTAAGGCACTGATATAGTCTTTTCTTTGAACAAAAACCCATGACAGCAATTCCGGATATTGGATAATATCAGGTTCTTCCTGCACACGAGCATAAAGCTGAATTTGTAATTCTTCATAATCCTTATCCGCCAAAAACCTTTGAAAAATGGTCTTCATCGAACTTAACCGATCCGGACCAGCTGATAAACTATTAAGGTATTGTTCAATCATTTTCGGAGAGTCACCTTTCAGCCGGTATAAATTTCCCAGATTGTATGAAAAGATTGTCGGATCCTTCAATAGCTGGGCTCCTTTTTCATAAGTTTCAATTGACATATCATACTTCGTCAAGTCTGTAAATGCATTGGCTAGTTGCGTTATAATAATTCGGTCCGGAGGTAATTTTTTAATAGCTTTTCTGTACTGCTCATTCGCTTCATCATCTTTGAATTGCTTTTCAAATAAATTGCCATAGGTTACATAAAGCTGGACTTCTTGGGGGTATTTTTTGAGCTGCTGTTTTATGACCGCTTCACACTTCTTAAACTCCTCCAAAGCAATCAGGCAATCAATGTAGCGGTTGAAAAAATAATCGCTATTATCGTCTGTATTATATAGTTTTTCATACAATGCGGCAGCTTTCTCGTATTCCCCGCTCAAAAAATACTGCTGAGCCAGTTTTGATTCCTGTGCTGAAAGGAGCAGAGGAAAAAGCAGTAACGTGATTATTGTTTTTAAAAATTTCATGCCTTCATTTATTAATACAAGGACCACCTTGTCAATTCTAATTTTAATTCAAGTTCTTTCTAAAAAACGCAGCTTTCCATCAAAAGTTGCTCCCATATTTATTAGATTATATAAACGACAAGCGGTTGCTTTCAATCATCTGAAAGCAACCGCTTGATTATTGTAATGAATAATAAAGATTATTCTAATCGGAACTTAACAGGCAAAGTATATCTTACTTTTACAGGTCGTCCTCTTTGCTTTCCGGGTGTCCATTTTTCACCCATATTATTCATTAAATTAACAACACGCAAAGCTTCTTGTCCACATTGTCCGGCAATGTCTTTAACAATTGTAGCTTCAGAAATATCACCTGCTTTATCAACAACAAACTGAATTACAACTGTTCCTTCAATTCCATTTTCTTTTGCAATAGGCGGATATTTGATGTTTTTATAAATGAACTGAAGCATTTTTTTATCAGCACAAGCTTTTCGCTCTGCTTTTGGTTCGTTCTCACATCCTGGAAACCTTGGCATATCTTCCACAACCTGAAATATTTCTTCGGATGGCGGAGGAGGTGGCGGCGGCGGAGGAGGTGGCGGCGCTGCTTTAACTACCGGCGGCGGCGGCGCTACTTCATCATCAACTTCCAATGTATTGTCTTCAAAAGTTACTTCTTCTTCTAAGATTTCTTCTTCTGGAACTTCCTCTATTACTGGCGGTGGTGGTGGTGGTGGTGGTGGTGGCGGTTCTGCGGTACGTGGCGGTTCAATTTCTATGTCTTCTTCCATTACCAACGCATCATCGGGAATATCAACTTCGTCTTCAAAACTCGTCCAGTTAAAAGCCAGGATAGTCATTACAAGGGCAAAGACTAACCCGAAGTTGAACATCGTTCCACTTTTCCTAAAAATGTCAACCTCTTTATATTTTGTTCTTCCTTCTAATGGCGATTTCGCTGAAGTTGCTTGATGTTTTAAAGTTAAACCATCCGCACTTTTAGAATACCGGAATTTCATAAATAAAATAATTCCGACGATTATTAAAACGACTCCAAAAGTTGCAAAGAGAACCATAGAACCGGGAATAGCAATATCCATAATTAAGACTTTTTATTAAAAATATATTTAAAGACAAACAGTCCTCCAATAGAACCGATAATATTAGCAATAATATCCAACACTTCAAAATATCTCCCTGTGAAAAAGGTAAATTGCATTAATTCCATCAATACGCCATAGATAGAACAAACGATTACTATTAAAAAAGCATTTGGATTGCTTGGCATCGCATTTCGAATTTTAAATACACCAAAAAGCATTAAAATTGAAAATATCGCATAAATAACAAAATGCCCAAGCTTATCTGTTCCTGTTAAATCTGACAATGATTCCGGAACTTTAATCCCTGAACTTGCAGAAAGAAACAAAATAATAATCGCCCAGATAGTAGCAGGGATAAAATTTTTCAATTCGAAATCTACCTTTTTGCAGATCACATACTTACTAGATGCAACCTGTTTCGGTTTTGGTGTGAAAGGTTTAAAAAAAATTAACTAACTATTCCTGCGTAAGTTTCAGCGTCCATCATTTCATCAACTTGAGAAGGATCTGTTAATTGTATTTTTACAATCCAACCTTTTCCGTATGGATCTGAATTAACGAGTGTAGGATTGTCTCCTTCATTTTCATCGATAGCGGGATTGAATTCTAATATTTTTCCAGATACCGGCATAAAAAGCTCAGAGGTTGTCTTAACCGCTTCAACAGTTCCAAAAACTTCATTTATTTCAAGTGTTTCGCTAACTGTTTCTATTTCAATATAAACCAGATCACCCAATTCGCTTTGTGCAAAGTCAGTTATACCGATGTAAGCATTATTACCTTCTAATCTCAACCACTCGTGTTCTTCTGTATATTTTAGGTTTGAAGGAAATTCCATAGGTTGTTTTGTTTGTTTTATTATAAGAACTAAAATTAATTTCTGCCTGCCAAAAATAGATTTTTTTTAAACCTTTATGCAACGTTTTCATAAAAAAACTACCATGACATCAATATCATGGCAGTTTTTTATTCTAATATCTATTGTTTTTTTTACAACGTTAGTTCACACTCATCTTTTGCTTGGCAAGAAATTCATTAACCCAATCCGTTGTTACAGACTTTGGCCTTTCTAATGGAAATCCTAATGCTCGTGACCAACAAAGCTGAGATAGTACTCCCAAAGCTCGTGAAACACCAAACAGTACCGTATAAAAACTATATTGCGTCAATCCGTAATGCACCAATATAGCTCCAGAATGTGCATCAACATTTGGCCATGGGTTTTTCACTTTTCCCAGATCTTTTAATATTGGCGGTATCACTTCAAAACATTTCCAAACCACGTCAATTACATCTGAATCTTTAATATATTCTTCTGCAAATCTTTTTTGTGCAGTAAACCTTGGATCAGGTTGTCGCAATACCGCGTGGCCATATCCGGGAATAACTTGGCCTGAAGCTAAAGTGCTATTTACATAATCAGAAATCTGATCTTTTGTAGGTCTTCTGGTTCCTAAAGTATCCAACATACGGAATATCCATTTGATCACTTCCTGATTGGCAAGTCCATGTAGTGGTCCTGCAAGAGCACTCATTCCTCCAGCCATTGAAAAGTAGGCATCACTTAACGTTGAACCTACAAGATGTGTAGCGTGAGCTGAGGCATTTCCACCTTCATGATCAGCATGAATTGTTAAATATAACCGTAAAAAACTTTTAAAATCTTTACCTTCCATTCCCAACATGTGTGCAAAATTTGCACCCCAATCCATTGAAATGTCAGGAGTTATATGCCTTGAATTGTGGTAAGTTCGACGGTATATATAAGCAGCAACTCTTGGAAGTTTTGCAATGAGGTTCATGGTGTCTTCGTAAGTTGCATCCCAAAACTCACTTTTTCGCAAACCTTCTGCATAACGTTGTGAAAAAACGCTACCTGTCTGCATAGAAGCGATAGCCGCCGTAAACTGTGTCATCGGATGTGTGTCAGGAGGAAATGAATCCAGCACTTTGTATGTGTGCTCCGGAATGATTGATCGGCTGATCCATTGGTCAGTCAACCACTTCACTTCCTCACTGGTTGGCACTTCTCCAACAAGCATAAGCCAAAACAATCCCTCTGGCAAAGGTTCATTGTCTCCTGGTGCTTTTGGAAGTTTTTCTCTCAATTCAGGAATTGAAAAGCCGCGAAAGCGTATCCCGTCATTAGGGTCAAGTTGAGATGGTTCCCAAATCATACTTTTCACACCGCGCATTCCACCAAACACTTGACTTAACAATACTTCATCAACTTTTACATTTCCATGTTCCTTAAGAACATTTTTCATTTTTGCTTTAAGTTCAGAAGATTTTTCTTTAAATTTTAGTTTGAGAGGATCCATTGAAAAGTTTTAAAATTTGAATATAAGCTTTCGTTAAATATTTAACGTAAAAAAAGTGTTTTTGTTGACCTTTTAAGCCATCAAAAGTAGCATTTTTTAATCAATAATTATACATATATTTTGGACAAAATATTTTAGCATTTTTTATAGCACTTTACCAAAAAAATAAAAGCGGCAAAATGAAATACTTCGCCGCTTTTATTTTTTATTTACACAAAAACTAGTTTTTTTCAAAGTCTATCAATGCGTCATCAATTTCTTTCGGTGATAAGCCCTGTGCTTTCAATTCTTTTGCTTTTGCAGCTCTTTGAGTTCGAATTTCTGATTGTCGTTGATTATAAATCAACATTTGCTCTTCATTTAGTATTCTCCTTAATGAAGCATCCGTGCTTTGCTGGACCGCTTTATATTTATGGCGATATAAGTCTATATCTGTAGTTTCCAAACTTGCAATTTCAGCAAGATTTCTATATCTACGCTCTTGAATTTCAAGTGCAGTAGTTGCTTGCTGTTCATCAAGATCATACATTTTCACCATTTCATCAGCGGACTTTCTTACTTTAGGGTCAACAGATTCTTGTGCAAACATGCTAACTGCTAAAAATAATGAAAGCATACTAAAAAATATTTTTTTCATTTCTCGTGTTTTTAAAACTTTAATATAATTTCTCATTTCAGATTAAACGCTAAATTACAATTTTAGCTTGATTTATAAATATTTTTACCTTTGATAGTTTTTAAAAGGCAAATAAGGTGACAGTTTTTTACCCCTTGCTTTCCTATAAAACGATTCTATAGGATAAATAAATCATAACAAATTGTTAAGAATGATAATCATCAAAGATATATTGATTAGTGATGACCTGCTAGAGGAACAATTCATGTGTAATTTAAATGCCTGCAAAGGCGCCTGTTGTTGGGAAGGTGACTGGGGAGCTCCTTTAGAAGTAGAGGAGATGGAAATTCTAAATGAAATTTATAAAGTCATAAAACCTTATTTAAGCAAAGCCAGCCGAAAAGTAATCAGCGAGAAAGGAAAATACACTTACTATGAAGAGCCTAAAGAATTTGGAACCCCTTTGCTCGAAAATGGTGCCTGTGCATATATGACTCACGACTTGAACGGAATTGCACAATGTGGTATCGAAAAAGCGCATAAAGAGGGGGTTATTGATTTTAAAAAACCAATCTCCTGCCATCTTTATCCTGTTCGTTTAACTTCAGAAAAAGAAGTACATTTTGAAGCGCTAAATTATGACCGATGGGATATTTGCAGCGCTGCCTGTAAAAAAGGTAAGGAAAATCAAATGCCTGTTTACCAATTTGTCAAAGATGCGCTTATTCGAAAATATGGCCAGGATTTTTATGATGAACTTGAAGCGGCAGCACAATTTGTAAACAACAAAAACCAGTCAGATTAAACCGCTGAGTTAGCAATTTCAAAAACCACTATTTTTATTCTTCGCTTCACAATTGTTGAAAAATTTTGATTTTAAGGATTAAACCTTTTACCTTTGCATGGATTTTTGCGAAGGCAATTCATTTCAAATCTGTTTTTTGTTAATTTCAATATTTTTTAAATACTTAACAACAAGATAGTCAATACCTTAAGACGCGTTGTGTTATTAATAAAAAATAAAAATCAATTTACACTCTAAAAATTAAAACTAGATAAAAGAATGGCTCTGATTGGAAAAATTAGAAATAATAGTTGGTTACTTGTTACATTTATTGGATTAGGTCTGGCGCTTTTTATAGTAACCAGTATGTTTGTTGGAGACCAGAATCCATTTTTCGATTCTCAATTTACATTAGGAAGCATCGATGGAAACAAAGTAGAATGGCAGGAGTTCACCAATGCTGAAGATGCGCTGTACAGCAATTCATCAGGCGATTTATATGGCCGCCGCAATGAACTTTGGAACTTTTTTGTAGAAGATGTTTTGATAAAAAAAGAAGCGGATGCACTTGGACTTAGTGTAAGCGAAGATGAACTTACAGATCTTCAATTTGGAAATAACCTAAGCCCTATCATTACCCAAAGATTTCAGAACCCTCAAACTCGACAAGTTGACAGGGAGCAGTTATCCCAAATTCGAAACTTAATCGAAAGTGGCGAAATCAATCCTAATTATATGCGCTTTTGGGATTACCAAAAGAAAGAGATTATTAAGGCTCGCCTGCAAGCAAAACTTAATGCTCTGGTCAGTAAATCGCTTTATACGCCAACATGGATGGTTGAGCAGGCCGGTGCTGATCGAAATGAAACTGCCGATTTCCACTATGTTTATATCCCTTTTGATGAGATCGACAATAGTGATGTTGAACTTAGTGATGCAGATTACAGTGCTTATTTAGCTAATAACAAAGCTAAATATATGCAAGATGAGGAAACAAGAAAAGTTGATTATATCGTTTTTGAAGTAACCGCAACAAAAGATGATTCTACAGCTATCAAAGGTAAATTACGTGATTTGATCCCACAATTTGAAAAAGCTCCCAACGACACCATTTTTGTTGAAAACAACTATGGCGAAATTGATCCGCGATATTTCACAAAGGAAGATACCAAATCTGCTGATCCTTTGACGAGACAACCAGCCGATCCTTTATCCGAAGAAATGGCTGACACTTTATTTAATGCTCCAATTGGTGTTGCTGTTGGTCCTTTCGAAAAAGACGGAAAATATGTTATTGTTAAACTTTTGGATCGCCGTGTGATGCCTGACTCAGCTAAGTCTCGTCACATTTTAATAAATGCAACTTCTCCCGAACAATTTGTCACTGCTGAAAAAACACTGGATAGTCTCAAAGTTTTAATTGAAGCTGGCACGCACCAGTTTGATTCTTTAGCTATGCAATTCAGCCAGGATCCGGGTAGTGCTCAAAAAGGTGGCTTTTATGATTATGTAGCGCCAAATCAATTTGTTCCTGAATACAGTGATTTGATATTTTTTAGTGGTGAAATTGGAAATCTTTACAGCATTCGATCAAGCTACGGAGTGCATCTGATTGAACCGATGGGAAGGAAGTTTAATGATGAAAACGATAAAAAAGAACGTGTTAAAGTAGCAATAATCAGCCAACCAATTGTTCCTGGAGAAATTACTCAAAAATCAGTCTACAATACTGCACAGGACTTTATGGCTAACAACCGAAATATCAGTTCATTTACAACTAGCGCTGCTGAACAAGGATTTACCGTTGAGTTATCCCTCCCATTGAAGGCCAATGATTACTTGGTTGGAACTTTGGAGCCAGGTAACTCTTCTCGGGATATTGTTCGATGGGCTTTCGGTGGAGGAACTGAAGTTGGCGATGTAGCTCCTGATGTTTATGCATTTCAGGATCCGGTTGAATTTTATGATGCTAAATACGTTGTGGCAACATTGCGAAGCAAACAACCAGCTGGTGTACCTAAACTTGAAAATATCAAAGAGGAGATTGAACCAATGGTTTACAACCTTAAAAAGGCAGAGGTGATTAAAACCAGAATAAACGGAACTGACTTAAATTCAATTGCTACAAGTTTTGAATCAAAAGTTGATACTGCTTCCAATATTAGTTTCAATACTTCTTATTTGGCCGGTGTTCAAAAAAGTGAACCAAAGGTTATATCTGCTGCTTTCAATCTGGAATCAGGGCAGGTTTCTCAACCTGTAGTTGGAGAAAATGGGGTTTATGTCGTTAAACTTCTAAGCAAAACTACCCTATCGAATCCAACAAATATTGCTCAATTGCGTCGGCAAACTTCTAGTGCTGCTCAGGGCCAGGTGCCTCGGCAATTGATACAGGCAATGAAAAAGAATGCAAAGATCAAAGACAATCGGTCAAAGTTTTATTAATCCGTTTTAAAAATCATACTTGAGTTAAACAGACGCAGTATTTTTCCGAAAATATCCTGCGTCTGTTTAATTACAAAACTACTCGCTGCTGAGCCTTCAACTAAGGCTTCAGGTCGCATTAGTATAATTTTACCAATTATTATTGAAACTTCTTTTAACAAAATAAGTTAATAGAAAGGATATCGTCATAAAACTTATATCTATTTTTTTATACATTATTTCAAACTCCAAAATTAAATAAACATGAATATAGCTGTAGTTGGAACTGGATATGTAGGCCTTGTAACGGGTACCTGCTTTGCCGAAACAGGAAACAATGTCATCTGTGTTGATATCGACAAAAACAAAGTCGAAAGTTTACGAAATGGTAAAATTCCCATTTTTGAACCAGGTCTCGAACTTTTATTTGAGCGAAACACAAAACAGGGCCGTTTAGAATTTACAACAAACCTTGCCAGTGCTGTTGAAAACGCTGAAATCATCTTTTTAGCATTACCAACTCCTCCGGGAGAAGATGGATCAGCGGACCTTTCCTATATCCTCGGAGTAGCTGAAGATTTATCAACCATTATCAAAGATTACAAAGTTGTCGTTGATAAAAGTACAGTTCCTGTTGGAACTGCTGAAAGAGTGCATGCACGATTGGCTAAAAACCTCGATGAAAACTTGTTTGATGTTGTTTCAAACCCTGAATTTTTAAGAGAAGGTGTGGCGGTTGATGATTTTATGAAACCTGACCGTGTAGTCATTGGAACCAGCTCAGATAAAGCACGAAAAGTCATGAAGCAGCTTTATGATCCTTTTGTCCGCCAGGGTAATCCGGTTATTTTCATGGATGAGCGCTCCGCCGAAATGACAAAATATGCAGCAAATTCTTATCTCGCTGCGCGTATTTCTTTTATGAATGAAATTGCAAACCTATGCGAAAAGGTGGGCGCCAATGTTGATATGGTCCGAAGTGGTATGGGTAGCGATAGCCGTATTGGCAAAAGATTCCTTTTTCCAGGCGTGGGTTATGGTGGAAGTTGTTTTCCAAAAGATGTTCAGGCTTTGTACAAAACCGCTGGAGAGCATAGTTATGACTTTAAAATCCTCAATTCTGTGATGAATGTCAACCAATTGCAGAAAACAGTACTTTCAGCGAAAATCAAAAAGTTTTTTAAAGGTAGCCTTCAAGGCAAAACTGTTGCTGTTTGGGGATTGGCTTTCAAACCAAATACGGATGATATACGCGAAGCACCAGCATTATACATCATTGACGAATTATTAGAAGCAGGTGCAAAGATTCAGGCCTTTGACCCTGAAGCTATGGAAAATGTCGCTGAAATTTACGGAGACCGTATAAAGCTGGTTTCTGATCAGTATAAAGCACTGGAGAATGCCGATGTATTAGCAATCATTACTGAATGGAGTATTTTCCGTACGCCAAATTTTGATAAAGTATTTTCTCTGCTTAAGAGCAAAACGATCTTTGATGGCCGTAACCTATATGACCTGGATAAAATGGAAGAACTCAATGTCCATTATGAAAGTATCGGTAGAAATGTAATCGGATCACCCACTCCCGTTTTAGAAAACGGTTGGAAAAAAAATTAAGGACACCGATAAAATATAACAAAAAGTGAATTTCTAAATTTTAATGCAATTCATTTTATAGCTTAATTAGCCAGTCTGAAATTCAGGCTGGCTAATTTTTTTATCACTAAACTGTCAATGTGAAGTCAAAGTGTTAATTTTGCTCATTGTTAATAATAATCTCTACAAAGATTTATCGTTATTATCCAAAATCTAATGTTTATGAGAACATGCTTTTTATTTTGCCTGCTTTTAATCCTTTCCTGCAATAGCAAGCTTGAAAATATTGAGACTAAAGATGAAGATGGCTACCTGATTAAATATTCCAGAAAAAAAACAGACTATGCCAAACAAGGGCATTACATGAAATATTACCCTTCAGGTATTTTATACGAAGAGGCTAATTATGTAAATGATACTTTGAACGGCGAAAGAAAACTGTACTACAAAAGTGGAAAATTAGAAGTTTTAGAAACTTATGATCACGGCAGCTTCACATCACCTTACAAACGATACTTTGAAGATGGACAATTGAAACTTGATGGCTTTTATGAAAACAATAAAGCCACAGGTGTTTGGACGAGTTATTATTATAATGGAAAAGTAAAAGAGGTCGTCACTTTAGTGGAAAATGATGAAAACGGACCTTTTACGGAGTACTACGAAAACGGAAATCTTAAAGCCGAGGGAATTTATAATGGCATCGACACAGATACCGGTTATCCTCGTGAGCATGGCCTTTTAAAAATGTACGATGAATCCGGCGAACTGGTTAAAAAAATGGATTGCAACATGGGCCGCTGTAAAACAATCTGGACAAAAGATGATGGAGACCTACCTCCAAAAAACTAAAGCGTGATTAGCTAAAACCAACAAACAAAATCGTTGAATGAATAAATTATTACTTACTCTTTTTTGCTGGATTTTCACCCTTTCGACATTTGCCCAAGCTCCTATTGGAGGGAAACATGTTTACGAATTTTTGAATCTCCCTCCATCAGCCAGAGTAACCGGACTTGGCGGCAACCTAATCACTGTAAAAGATGATGACGTCGCTTTGGCACTGCATAATCCATCCGTTTTAAATCCAACGATGGATAACCAATTGTCCTTTAACTTCAACATTTACATGGCTGGCATCAACAATGGCTATGCTTCTTACGGTCGGTACATGAAAAAATGGGATGCTACTTTTCATGGAGGAATACAGTATATCAGTTACGGTGAATTCGATGCCGCTGACGAATACGGCAATATCACAGGGACTTTTAAAGCCGCTGAGTACGCTTTCGTTGGAGGAGTAGCCAAACAGCTTTATGAAAAACTATCCGTTGGTGCAAACCTTAAGTTTATCACTTCGCAATTAGAATCCTACAATTCGATAGGAATGACCGCAGATTTTGGAGCATTTTACCAGGATACATCAGGTACCTTTTCGCTTTCTTTGATAATGAAAAATGTAGGCGTTCAATTTACCACTTATGGTGAAAACAGAGAACCCGTCCCCTTTGAAATGCAGGTGGGCCTATCCAAAAGGTTAAAACACCTTCCATTGCGTTTTTCTGTGATTTATCATCATCTCGAACGATGGAATATTATTTATGACGATCCGAATTCAGAGGAAGTACCGTCGTTCCTCGGTGGTACAGAGCAACCGACTAGTAACAATAATACTTTTGTTGACAACCTTTTCCGGCACTTAATCTTTAATGCAGAGTTTTTATTAGGTAAAAAAGAAAACCTCAGATTGCGTGTGGGTTACAATTATTTTCAGAAAAAAGAATTGTCAATCGATAATTACCGGACTATGGCTGGATTTACTTTAGGATTTGGATTCAAAGTCAATCGCTTCCGAATTGATTATGGCCACAACTTCTACGCCTACGCCGGAGGGCTCAATCAATTCAGTATTTCTACCAACATTAATGAGTTTAAAAGGTAGCTGAGTTTGCTTTTTTGAAGATTCTTTCTAGATTCTGAAAATATGATGTTATATTTAGTTGACATCATTCAGTTTGACATGAAAAATATTATTCCTTTAATATACTACCTCAGCCTATTCTTAAGCCCAAACCTGTCTGGACAGGAAACCATTCTATTTCCCGGTGATATTGCCCAAGGATATAGGTTTGGTTATTCTGTTACTGCTTTTGATGATTATATAGTTGTAAATGCAAGAGGAGGAAATCCCGATGTTAGTTTAGGCGGTGCAGCTTATGTGTTTAGAAAAAATGGAACCGATTGGGTGGAAGAAGCAAAACTCATTCCATCCGATCCTGTGCTGCAAGGATACTTTGCTTATAGCTTATCTGCTTATAATAACTATATTTTGATAGGCGCCCCCAGTGATGATGAAAATGGCACTCAAAGCGGCGCGGCCTACATTTTTAAGAAAGAAGGCGATATCTGGGTAGAACAAACCAAACTTTTACCATCTGATGGTTATATGAATGATAATGCAGGCGGCAGTGTTTCTCTTTTTGGAGACTATGCCATTATAGGTAGTCCTGTAGATGAAATTAATAATCAAATTAGCAGTGGTTCTGCCTACATCTTCAAAAGGGTTGGCGATAACTGGGTGGAAGAAACCAAACTCGTTCCGTCGGACCCTACTTATGGCGCCACTTTTGGCCTTACAGTTTCTCTATACAACAACTATGTTGTCATTGGTTCACCAAAAAGTGAACATAACAATATTAAACCCGGAGCAGCCTATATTTTTAGAAAAATTGGTGACGATTGGGTGGAGGAAGCAAAGTTGGTTCCTTCAGATGCATCAGATCTTGACGATTTCGGCTCAAGCGTAACTGCTTCGGAAAATACTGTCTTGGTTAGTGCTTCAAAAGGTGGTGAAGGAGTTTATGAAAGAGGATCGGCTTATTTATTTAGAAAAATTGGAGATGATTGGGAGGAAGAAGTTGAACTCACACCATATGATGAAACAGCAGATGACATGTTTAGCATAAGCTCCTCTTTTTCAGGAGATTTGGTAGCTGTCGGTATAATAAATAGTACTATTGCAGGTTCTGTGCATCTGTTTCAAAAACAAGGAGTAGAATGGACAGAAAAACTGAAAATCATCCCTTCTAATTATATGGAATATGACCGTTTTGGTCGAAATGTATTTTTAACCGAAAACTATGCGGTTATGGGGGCATCACATTCTGAGGTTGGCGGTAGAGTATATGTTTATGATCTTAATATATTATTAGACGCAGAGGAGGTCATTCCTGTAGATTATGCCCTGAAAATATTGTCAAATCCAGCGAAAGAAGTTATTCATTTACAATTAAGTATTTTCAATCAACCTTTCAATATTCGAATTTTTGATGTCAATGGCCGGGAAATGTATCACGAAAAACTGCGTACTTCCACTAAATTAGAAACTATTGAAGTTCAAGTTGCCAACTGGACACGGGGAATTTATTTCGTGCACATTGATTTGCCTGATAATCAATTAGTTCGAAAAGTTTTGCTAGATTGAAATTGAACACGAAATTGAAAAAACGACGAACAATGGCCTATATTTAATTGACATCATTCAGCTATGATATGAAACAGTTTTTGTTCTTTCTCTTTTTTGTTTTAATGGTTTATTTCCTTTCGGCTCAGTCTGTGTGGCAGGTTCACGTTCCTTGTGAAGATGGGGGCTGTTCGTCTTTCACCAAAAATAGCTTAATAAAAACTTCAGATGGTAATTTTCTAGTGGGGCTTTGGGGTCAAGTAGAAATACCTGGAAACTTTTATCAGCATAAAATATATTTATATAAATACGATCAGGAAGGATTTTTGATTTGGGATAAATCTTATCATTTTGGTGCGACTACTCCTGCCTCATCTTTTAATCCCGGCCCAAGGCTTTATAGATTTATTGAAGATATCAACGGGGACATTATTTGTGTTGGGTCGATCGTTGACGGCTCAAAAACACCTTCTATACAAGCTTATTTTTTTCGTGCTGACAGTGAAGGAGATAGTTTAAATTTAACAGTTGATTCTACCTTTGCAGCCTATACCAACTTGATTCTCCTAGAAAATGAAGAATATTTCGCCTTAAGAGTTAATGGGTTTAACAAACTTGACTTATTTGGTGAAATAATAGGTGAAGTAGATATCAATGATTTTGCCAGTTCTCTATCAGGAATCCTTATCGATGATTACAATATTTTTGTTGGTAGACTTGGAAACAACCCATATTTCGCAGATTCATCTGAATATGATAAATATGATCTTTACACTGGTGAATTAATATTACAAAAAAAGTATGTAGACATTGGAGACTTGTTGATTTTTGATAATGACGATCATATCGTTGCATACAGCAGCGGATTGATGAAAATGGACACTGACTTCAGTCCAATTTGGGTTCGTCCTTTTGAAGACTTTGAGATTTCCACTCTTGGGTACATACAGACAGGACAAGCTATTTTAAAAACAGAAGATGGTGGTTTTATTTTAGGAGGAGATCTCGAAAATGGACTTACTCTTGGAGTATTTTTAATCAAAACGGATAATCAGGGATTTGTTGAATGGCGTGTCGCTCATAATGGTTTTTCCTATGGCATCGAATATATGTTTGGATTAGTTCAGGCAGATGATGGAGGATTTGTTTTTCTTGGAGGTGGAGATAATGGTTATTACAAATTAGTAAAGTTAAATTCAAACGGATTATTTACCAATACTCATGAAATAAGCAATTCTTCATTATCAATCCAGGTTTTTCCCAACCCTTGTCAGAAGACGCTGTTTTTATCTTCTTCTGAACCTTTAAATGGTACGATCCGAATTTTCAATGCTTTCGGCAAACAAATCCAGCAATTCCAGGCTAGTGGGAATTCTCATGAAATAAATACGCAAAACTTAAGCCCTGGAATTTACTTTTTAGAATGGATAAAGGAAGGGAAAGAGGCTCAGGTTTTAAAATTTATAAAACAATAATCTTAGGTTGGCACTTTTGCAGAAACACTTTCTTTCAAATCTTCCAAAATTTTACCTGCGGCTTGAAGATTGTTGACATTATTTTTCACCAAAAAGAAATGTTGAATTGATTTTTTGAAAGACAATCCTTTTTCCTGACCGTGGACAGCGATGTATTGGATCAGATTTTTAAACAAATCCGTTTCAAAAAACGGCGATTGCGGATTGCCGATGAAATAACAACGTAATTTGTCGTTTTTCAAAATCAATCTTTCAAAACCTAACATTTTGCAAACCCAGCGGAGTTTTACTCCTTCAAAAAGCTCATTGACCTCTGGAGGAATTGGGCCAAAACGATCCTTCATTTTTGCTGCAAATGCTTCCAGCTTCTCTTCCGTTTCAATTTGATCGAGCTCGGTGTAGAGGTTCAATCGCTCTTGAATATTGTTGATATAATCATCAGGTATCAACATTTCCACATCGGTATCAACTTGAACATCACGGACAAATTTCCGTTCTTTTTCAAGCTCTTCTTTGAACAAGTCTTTAAATTCGGTTTCTTTCAACTCCTGAATTGCTTCTTCCAGAATCTTTTGATACGTTTCATAACCTATATTTGCAATAAAACCACTTTGCTCTCCTCCAAGCAAATTGCCTGCTCCACGAATATCAAGATCCCGCATCGCAATATTGAAACCGCTACCAAGATCAGAATACTCTTCCAATGTCTTCAGTCTTTTTCGGGCGTCAGCTGTCAGCACAGAGAGTGGCGGACTAAATAAATAACAAAATGCTTTGCGGTTTGAACGTCCAACTCTTCCTCTCAACTGGTGCAAATCGCTCATCCCAAAATGATGAGCATTATTGATAATGATGGTGTTGGCATTAGGAATATCGAGCCCGGTTTCGATAATATTTGTACAAACCAAAACATCGAATTGTTTGTCAATAAAACCAATCAGGGTTTTTTCCAATGTTTTCGATTCCATTTGCCCATGTGCGGAAGCAATATCAACATCAGGACACAATCGGCGGAGCATCGACGTGATATCCGGCAAAGACTTTACCCGATTGTGGACAAAGAAAACCTGGCCGCCACGATTGATTTCATAATAAATAGCGTCTTTGATCAGGTCGTTATTGAGAATGCGCGTTTCGGTATGAATCGGCTGACGGTTAGGAGGTGGTGTATTGATCACTGAAAGGTCTCTAGCCGCCATAAGTGAAAACTGTAAAGTTCTAGGGATTGGTGTTGCTGTCAAGGTCAGGGTATCAACATTAACTTTCAGGCTACGAAGTTTTTCTTTTGCTGCTACGCCGAATTTCTGTTCTTCATCGATCACCAGCAAACCAAGGTTTTTGAACCCAATTTCTTTATTCAGTAACCCGTGTGTTCCTATAATAACATCAATCTTTCCGGTTTTTAAATCTTCAAAAATGATCCTTTTTTCTTTGCTTGTTCTAAACCTATTGAGATAATCCACGGTCACTCCAAACTCCTCGAGTCGCTCACTCAAAGTTTTAAAATGTTGTAAAGCTAAAATCGTAGTTGGAACTAGTATCGCGACTTGTGTTCCACCGACCACCGCCTTGAAAGCAGCACGAATGGCAACTTCGGTCTTTCCAAAACCAACATCTCCGCAAATCAAGCGATCCATAGGATAGGCTTTCAACATATCTGCTTTTACATCATTGGTCGCTTTGAGCTGATCGGGTGTATCTTCGTAAATAAACGAAGCTTCTAATTCATTTTGCATATAACCATCTTCCGGAAAAGCATGCCCTTTCGCTGCTTTGCGCTTTGCGTACAATTTAATCAACTCCTGAGCGATGTCTTTTACTTTCTTCTTTGTCTTCCTTTTTAGACTGTTCCAGGTATCAGAACCCAGTTTGTTTAATTTTGGAGCAGTACCTTCTTTCCCAACGTATTTAGAAATTTTATGCAGGGAATTAATGCTGACATAAAGGATGTCGTTATTTAGGTAAATCAACCGGACTGATTCCTGAACATGGCCATTGATGTCAATTTTTTCAAGCCCCGAATATCTTCCAACACCATGATCGATATGCGTTACAAAATCTCCCGGGGTGAGCTCTCGCAACATTCTGAGATTTATCGCAAGGTCTTTTGTAAATCCACGTTTTAGGCGGTATTTATGAAAACGATCAAAAATCTGGTGATCGGTGTAGCAGGCAATTTTTAAATCGTGATCAATGAATCCCTGGTTAATTGCTTTGTTGATCGGGTGAAACTGAACCTTCGCATCGAGGTCTTCAAAAATAGCGTAGAAGCGTTCAATTTGTTTAGGATTATCTGTAAAAATGTAGTTTTCGATACCTTCTTTTTCATTCGAATGTAAGTTGTCAATCAGGATTTCAAAATTTTTATTGAAACTTGGCTGCGGCTTACTTTTAAAAATAATTTCTTTATCAAAAGTCAATGCTTTGTTTTTTGACATTGACAAAATTGACAATTGTTCGATATCTTCAACCACTTCTCCGGGCAAGATAAAAGCCCGCTCCCGAAATACATCAGCCAGTTCACTTTCGTCAGTTACTGAAATGGATTGTGCAAAAGCTTCCGCCTTTTCAAAACATATTTGCAGCTTATCCAGGAATATTTCCAAATCTTTTATCCAAAGAACGGTATCCTTCGAAAGCACACTAAAAATGGAAACTTTCTGGTCCTTGGAAAATCGGGTATTGACATTGGGAATAATAGAAACTTTAGAAATTTTTCGCTTTGAAAGCTGCGTCGTAGGATCAAAAGTTCGGATGCTTTCTACTTCATCGTCAAACAATTCAATCCGGTAAGGCCATTCATTTCCGTAAGAAAAAATATCTATAATTCCTCCACGAATTGAAAACTGTCCAGGTTCAAAAACAAAATCAACCCTTTCAAAGCCATATTCTATCAGCATTTCGATTAAAAAATTCACATCCAGCGTTTCATTCATCACGATTTCGATGCGATTTTTTTCCAGCACTTTTGGAGAAACTACCTTTTCAAATAGGGCTTCGGGGTAAGTCACGATGATTTCTCCGGAGGAGGAAGAACTCGAAATTCTGTTGATCGTCTCCGTCCTTTGCAAAACATTGCCATTGTTCAACTCTTCAAAATACATCGGGCGTTTGAACGAGTCCGGGAAAAACCAGATTGGTTTTTTATCAAAAAGATCGGTCAGGTTATTTTGCAAATAGGCCGCTTCTTCTTTGTCCGAAGCAACAAAAAGATAGGGGCGTGGCTGTGCAAGATACGTTCCGGAAAGGACAAAGGATTCCTGCGCTCCGATCATTCCTCTGAGTAAGAGTCGTGAGGGAGAATCCTGCTTTAAAGCTTCTACAATTTGCTGTATTCGAGGATCATCGCGATACAGCCTCAACAATCGCTGTAAATTTTCCACGGGCGCAAAGATAGTTTTTTAGGCGATAGCCATAAATATAAGAATTGAAAAATTATCTTTAATTTTTCTAAAAATTTGAACTGTTTTAATAATGAACGCTTTAAATGTCGAAATAAAAGCACGTTGCGCTGATCTTGAAAAGATCAGGAATATTTTAAACATAGAAAAGGCTCGTTTTGTTGGGCTTGATCACCAAATTGATACTTATTTCAACGTAGACTATGGGAGGCTAAAACTACGGGAAGGAAACATTGAAAATGCGCTTATTCATTATAACAGATCTGATCAGGCCAGCCCTAAAAAATCAGAAGTCATTTTATATAAATCGAATCCAGGCTCCGCCTTAAAGGAAATTTTAACTGCTTCCTTAGGAATCCTTACCATCATTGACAAGCAACGTGCAATTTACTTTATTGACAACGTAAAAATCCATCTTGATAAAGTAGAAAAATTGGGAACTTTCGTAGAAATTGAGGCAATAGATATTGATCGTTCCAGAAATGAAAAACAACTGGAAGCTCAATGCCAATATTTTATTCAATTATTTGAAATCAAAAAAGAGGAATTACTTGAAAACTCTTACAGTGATTTGGCTCTTTCTAGATATAAAAAAATTAGTTAACGGCTAATTTCAACAGTCCAATTACCTGGCGATTCTATTTTCATTTCAACTACAACAGCAACTCTTGATGTGTTGAATTTATTCGCATCTGTAAAGTTTATCATCAAATTTATTGGAAATTCTACATAATCAATAGTAATTCTATTTTCTATTACTTTATTCATAGACCCTACATCAGCTATTACATTCAGATCTCTGATATCAGTTGCATTTTTAATTCTAATTTCAACCCGATCTCTGTTTTCATCTAGTTTTTTCGCAGTAAGTCCAACTATGTTTCTCTTTTGAATTACTTTGTATTTTTCCTCCATAATTTCCATAAGAAATACATCCTCTTTCCAGCGGCTCAGTTTGTTTTTTTCTATTGCACCGGTTTCTTCATTTACGGTATACATTGTTCCTTCACCATGACGCATTCCGTTCTTAAAATCTCCAATATAAAATTCTCCATTTCCCCAAACATATTTTCCTTTTCCGGCAGGTAGCCCCTTTTTAAATGTACCTTGGTAGTAATCTTCTTCCCCTTTAGCGGTTCCTTGCCCATTGGCCAATCCTTTTTTGCATTCTCCTTCGTATTCCTTGTTGATACTTTCTTTGAGTACTTTGCACTTTTGGAAATCTACTCCGGGATTTTCATCAGGAGAAAATGAATAAATTAAAAATAAAGGGATTATAACAACTGAGAATAAAAGTATATTTTTCATAATTTATTTGGTTTTATGTTAAAACGACTGAAATGGCTAATTATGCTGCTTTTCCCAAATATAAACACTAAAAAGTATTAATTACCTGAAAATGCTGACTAATTCATATCCTGCAAAAATTTTACTCTTTGGTGAATACACTATAATTAACGGTGCTCATGCTCTAGCGATTCCTATATCTCAATATAGTGGTAAGTGGGATTTTGTTAGGAACAACCAAGCTAATATTTTTCGGGCAGATTTAAACAAGTTTGTTGATTATTTATATCAACTGAACGAAAAGGGAGATGGATTGCATGAATTAGCTATAAATAAATTCAAAGAACAAATTGTAGAAGGGCTTTATTTCAAGTCAACTATTCCACAAGGATATGGAGCAGGAAGCTCGGGGGCTTTTTGCGCAGGAGTTTATGAGCGATTTTCGAGTAAAAAAACAGCAAAACCTGAAAAGGTAGACCTTTCGGAATTAAGAAATAATCTTGCACTGCTGGAAAGCTTTTTTCATGGATCAAGCTCTGGAATTGACCCATTGGTAAGTTATCTCAACCAGCCGGTTTTGATAAAGCCTGGTCAAAATACAATTGTTCAACTCCCCAATTCAAATGATTCAAAAGGAGCTATCTTTTTAATAGATACTGGAATTGAAAGGAAAACGGAGCCTTTTGTAAAGGTGTTTTTAGAAAAATATAAAGAGGCCCTTTTTGTAAAAATCTGTGAAAAACAACTTGCAGGTTATAACCAAAAGGCGATTCAATTTTTTTTAAATGCCCAATGGGAAGATTTATTTAAAATGGTACATCAAATAAGCCTGCTTCAGTTGGAATATTTTAGTGAAATGGTTCCAAAAGACTTCATACCAGTTTGGAAAAAAGGATTAAATGATGATTTGTATAAACTGAAATTGTGCGGCGCTGGAGGGGGAGGATTTATTTTGGGATTTACAGCAAAGTTTGAGCAAACAGCTCTTGCTATTTCAGATAAAAAAATAATCCCGATTTTAAGATTTTGAAAATGACTAATTCTTTTTGCTAACCAAAACAAAAGCCGGTGGAATATTTATTGGAACAAAGTTGATATCAACATTTCCAAATACTTTTTGGTATAGTTTTTTGGCGAGCAGAGAATAATGCACCTGGATAAAAGATCCGCCAAATTTGAGGTATTTATGGCATTCATTGACGATACTCAAACCCAATTCATCGGGAAGTGCCACAAAAGGAATCGCAGAAACGATAAACTCCACATGTTCTACATTCTGCTCTTTGATATATTTGCTTAAGTTTTCAGCAGAATCCTCAATCACAACAAGACGCTTATCATTGATGCTGCGTAGTTTGTCACAAAACTTTTTATTTACTTCAAAAGACAAAAGGATCGCATCCTTTTTCATGCTTTTCAAAATATGTTTTGTAATTACACCGTCGCCAGCACCGAGTTCCACAATCGTTTTGGCGTTTTCGAAATCAACATGTTTTACCATGCCTCTACATAAAAACTTAGAACTACGAGTAATCGTGCCTACTGTTTTGATGTTTTTTATACTTTCCCTAAAAAATGCAATGTTATTCATGTAGCCTTCTTTGGCTCTAAGATGAGCTTTTTTTTACCAGAATTCAAATTTATATGTGCAATTTCTATTCCTAATAAATTAATGTCCTTCGACAAATTCAATGAAATTTATTAAATCAGGATATGCTGCTGAGTATATTCTGGAGTCTTCCATATCAAGCCGCAATCCATTAACATAAGGAACAACAAAAGAATCTGAAACTCCTTGCTTAGCTAAGTCCCTTCGCAATTGCTCAGCTGCAAAGAAGGTTTGAAACAAACCCACAGTATACCTGTATTTATCCGAATCAGGGCTGGTTTCAACCATTGGATCAAGGTGCGTGGTTATGAGATCGCCTTTATACATTTGTTTTATTGAAGCAATTTGAATTTTATAAGACAAGCCTTTTACTGAACGTTGATAGAAGTTCCAATTGTCATTAGCCATGTGTTTGCTGACGAGTGGTTCTTTGTATATAATTCTTATGGGAAGGCCGGTATCATTCAAAAAAGTAAGGTCTATCCTACGGTTCAGGCGCTGGCCAGTAGGATTAGGGCCGCTTTCCAATTCATTCATTGCTATTTGATAATTCGCTCCACAACCTTTAATTATAATATTGGACTTTTTGACACCAAGGTCTACCAAGTATTCAGCAACTTTTTCTGCCCTTTTCGCAGAAAAAAACAAGTCAAATTTTGGAGAAACCGAACCATCAGAATTACTCGTAAGAAGGAGTTTTAGCAGTGGAAATTCTGTCATTAAACGAGCAACATTATTTAATTCTTTTTTATTTAAGGTTGTTAATATTTGATCATCAGTACCATAATATAATGGTACAAATTCATAGTCTGTAATTTCTTCTTCCGGATATTGAGCGGTCGGTGGAATTGTGGTAACAGTGTTGACACCGGTGTTTTGAGTTTCCAAAACAACGGCATTTAAAGCCATCATTCTTTTATAATCCGGTACATCAGCAAATAATGATGGATTCGAAGGTGTTTGCTGTTCTTTTTTACCCTTTTTAAAATAAGCAACAAATAAGTCTCTTTGGCCAAAGCCATCTTTTCTGTCAGAAGAAAAGAAACCTTTCAGGCCTGTTTTTGAAAGTTTAAAATAAGCGTCATCACCGGCAGAGTTTATTGGTATTCCCACATTTTTAGGAGAGCTCCAATCTTCTGAAACATCATCATATCGGGCTTTAAAGACATCAAATCCTCCCAAACTTTTTAAATTATTTGAGCTGAAATATAGCGTTCTCCCGTCTAGTGCTAAAAAAGGTGTTATTTCATCATATTCGGAATTGATGGTTGGTCCAAGATTCTCAGCTTCTGTCCAGTATCCATATTTCAGTTTCGAAATGTAAAGATCACTGCCTCCATAGCCTTCAGCTCTTCTACTTGAAAAAATAAATACTGAGTCATTAAAAAAGTGTGGGGTTCCATCGCCATTTTCAGCAATCATTTCACTTAGGAAGCGATCTGAATATAATGATCGTTTATTATTTTCAATAAAAGTATCAATCAAAATTTCTCCACTATACAGATTTGGTCCCTTGAAATAATACATTACATCACCGTGTTCGTTAAACCCTAAAACCACATCATGCATTGGGCTGTTAATCAATGAACTCAGAGGCGCTGTAGCGGTCCATTCCCCATTGATAATCAAGGAAGAATACATGTCAGTTCTGTAGTTTCCAAACCGATCATCTTTCAATCCTTTTTCATCGCGGAGTCCTCCTAGATTGCCCGGTCGTGCTGAGCTAAAATAAAGCTTGTCATCATAATTAGGGCTCAAAATAGGACCAAAGTCATCGAAAGAAGTATTGACCTTTTCGCTGAGGTTTTCAACGAGGGCTATTTGGTCTTGATAGGCTATTTGCAATCCATAAGCACAACGACGAATTGCATCCTTTACACTAGCACGCAAAGGATGATTTTCTTTTATACTTTTTAAATAGGATTTGTAAAAATGAATTGCTTTTTTAAACTGCAACTCTGCGTGGTATGTTTTTCCCAGGTAATAAAATACTTCGTCGTCGGGATTTTTATCGTTATCAAGAATAAAAGTTAGGTATTTTTTGGCATTTGGGGTGTTGTTAGTGTGGTAATAACAAATTCCCATTTGTAACCTAATGTCTAAATCCTGCGGTCGATTTATTTGAATATCAGCGTACCTTTTTAAGGCTTCTTTATAATTTTCTTTTTGAAAATATTCATCTGCATCACTTTTTAGTTTTTTCCATGATTGCGCACTTAAGCAAGTACAACTCATGCTAAAAAGTAAAGCAAGCATACAGTATTTAAGATACATATTGAATCTTTTGAATTGCCAAACACATCAGTTTCTCATTTTTTATTGAAAACTAATTTATACCATTTCTAAAGGTTTCTCATATTGTTTGTTTGGCATCGAAAGCTTCCAAATAATCACCTACTTTACGTAAGAATGATCCCCCCAGGAAGCCATCAACAACCCTATGGTCATAAGACAACGATAAAAACATCATGTGACGTATAGCAATAAGGTCACCATATTCTGTTTCAACCACTGCTGGTTTTTTTCGTATTGCTCCGACAGCTAAAATGGCTACTTGTGGTTGATTGATTATTGGCGTTCCCATCACATTTCCAAATGTTCCAACATTCGTTAAAGTAAATGTTCCTCCTTGTATTTCTTCAGGTTTTAGTTTATTTGTTCTCGCTCTACCAGCAAGGTCATTCACAGCTGATGTAAGACCGATCAAATTTAAACGATCTGCATTTTTGATTACCGGAACGATCAGATTGCCGGAAGGTAATGCCGCAGCCATCCCAATGTTAATGTCCTTTTTGACAATAATGTTATTGCCGTTAACAGAAATATTTACCATTGGGAATGCACGAATCCCTTTCACAACTGCATCAATAAAAATAGGTGTAAATGTAATTTTTTCACCATACTTTGACTGAAACTCATTCTTGTTACGATTACGCCAATTAACAATATTGGTTACATCCACCTCAACAAAAGATGTGACGTGAGGAGAGGTATGCTTCGACATAACCATATGATCAGCAATCAATCTGCGCATTCTGTCCATTTCAACAATCTCCGTATTCCCATTGAGACTAGGAGCAGATGTAGTCGCTGATGGCGAAGGAGAAGAAATAGTTTCCGGAATACTTTGAACAGCAGGTGCTGTCCGGTTTGAAACATAAGCAAGGATATCTTTTTTAGTCACTCTTCCATCTTTACCAGTCCCGATTACTGCTTCAAGTTCATTAATCTTAATATTTTCTTTTTTAGCAATATTCCTAACAAGTGGGGAGTAGAATCGGTTACCAGAACCCGTTTTAGGAAGTACGCTAACTGCGCCAGAGCCGACAGAGGCCGGTACCATTTCAGGAGCTTTCGTTTTTTCTTCAACGACAACTTGCTGACTTGCTCCATTTACCGGAGTAGTTTCTATTGCAGAAGGGCTTGGTTTAGCTGCAACCTCTTCTCCTTCAGTTGCAATGACTGCGATCACCTTTCCAATTTCTACTGTTTCATCGACGGGGTAGCGGATTTCAGCGATTACGCCACTCACCGGAGAAGGAACCTCTGAGTCCACTTTATCAGTAGCAATTTCGAGAATAGTTTCATCAACCTCGACAGCATCTCCTACCTGCTTTACCCACTTAAGAATGGTGGCTTCCATTATACTTTCCCCCATTTTCGGCATTATCAGTTCTACTTGTGCCATATTTTTTATTGGTTTTTAATTTCTCCAAACTTGCTGGAGTTATTTGGTTAAGATCTTTTTAGCTAATAAAATGTGTTGCTTTGGTGGTCCAATTTTAAGTTCTCTACTATCTATTTTCGGTTATATTAAAACCACACAACTTGTAAATCAACCCCTTTTTAAAAAGCATACAAAATTACGGGAATTATTGTTCTAATAAAAATTTTCGAATCATATTCAAAGCATAGACAGCGGTGTATTCTATATTTTTAATACGATTTTTTCCTAATTGAAGTTTTTGGGTTTGAATTATATTTTTATTGCCAATTGCCAACCAAATTGTACCGACTGGTTTTTCATGTGTCCCGCCATCGGGCCCTGCAATGCCCGATACAGAAACAGCTATATCTGTTTTCATTATTTTTAATGCTCCTTCAACCATTTCAATTACTGTAGCTTCACTCACGGCCCCGTGTTTTTCCAAAGTGGTTGATTTCACATCCAGCAAGCTCATCTTCATTTCATTTGAATAGGAGACGACACTGCCCATAAAATAATCGGATGAGCCTGCGACACTTGTGATCCGATGTGCAATATACCCGCCGGTACAACTTTCAGCAGTTGAGAGAGTCTTTTTTTGCTTTTTCAATAAACTTCCAACCACCTCTTCCAAAGTCTCCTTTTCGTAACCAAAAATAAATTCCGGAATAATATTCAATAATTCGTTCACTTTTTCATCAATCAATCTTATCAACCCTGTTTCATCGTTCGCTCTACCCGTAAGCCTCAGTCGAACTTGTCCTAATCCAGGCAAATAAGCTAACTTAATATTAGTGGGCAATTTATCCTCAAATTCTTCAATTTTTAAAGCCAGCCTGGATTCTCCTTCGCCCACCGTCAAAATGGTTCGATGTACAATTGGAAGAGATGAAAATCGATTTTTTAAAAGTGGTAAAACGCCATTGATCATGATGTATTCCATTTCATACGGAACCCCTGGCATCGAAATCAAAACCTGATCATTTTCATCAAACCACATCCCCGGCGCGGAACCCATTTTATTTTCAATCAATTTAGCATTTATAGGCATGAAACATTGCAAGCGATGAGCTTCTGTTGTCGATCTCCCCAATCTTGCGAAGAGCCTTTGAATATAATCGAAAGTAGGTGGATCAAAGAGCATTTCAACACCATAATATTCAGCGATCGTTTTTTTGGTAATATCATCCTTTGTTGGCCCCAACCCTCCAGTCATTAGTACCAGGTCAACTTTCCCAAAAGCATATTCAAGGCTTTCCGTTATTGCCTCCTCGGTGTCAGAGACGGACAACATTTCATGCACTTTAATTCCTTGTAAATTAAGCTGTTGTGCAATCCATGAAGAATTGGTGTCTACTACTTGTCCAATGAGGATTTCGTCTCCAATCGTAACGATAATGGCTTCCATAAAACGTTGAATTTTAAAAAAGACAAAGTTAACTTTTGAAGGGACGAATGAGTAAGTTTTTTATAAAAACTTAACTTCTTTCATTGAAAATGCAGATTGCCCTTTTTTGTGGTCTATGAGTAGTTTTCCTGATTCATCAATGCCAACAATTTTACCACTAAAAACATCTTCGTTATCTATTCGTTGATAAATGGCATCTTCCTGAAAGCGATATAAGTTGCTCAGGTAATCTTTTTGGATGATTGATTCATTGCGCGAACGAAGTTGCAAATATCTTTTTTCAATATTTTCACAAAGCAATGCAATGAATTTATTCAAGTCATTTTCTTGATTCGTTTCAAGTTTTACAGAGGTGGGATTGGGAGCATCGCTTTTAAAAATTGTTTGATTGGTATTGATTCCAATGCCAATAATGCTTGTGTGAAAAATATTCGCTGACAAGGTATTTTGAATAAGAATTCCGGCAATTTTTTTATCTCTAACCAATATATCGTTTGGCCATTTGATCTTCACTTCTGTGTTTACAAACCTGGAAATAAAATCAAAAATGCTTAGTGAAATTGTTTGATTTAGTAAAAATTGTTGGTTGATTAGTAGAAACGTAGGATACAAAATTACGCTTAACGTAATGTTTTTACCTGCCTCACTTTCCCATTCACTGCCAATTTGGCCTCTACCTTTGGTCTGTTTCCAAGCCGAAATGACAGTTCCTTCGCTTGGTTTATTTTTTGATAAAAGATTTAAAGCATAAGCGTTTGTTGAATCCAATTCTTCCAAATGCAATAAAACTTTTCCGATGAAAAGCGTGTTACTGTTATTATTCAATCACTAATATTTTAGTAGCTTTACAGGCTAAAACGGAGCCTGTTTCTCAAAATATATTCAATTTACATCACAAAATTATCAAAACATCTTTTGAATTCACAAAAAGAAGCTAAACAACAACCTTTATCTATAGAACAATTGAACGATTTGATTGTAGATAGTATGCAAGATATAAAGGGGAAAAAAATTGTAAAACTCGATTTGCGACATCTTGATGATGCACCCACCGAATTCTTCATTATTTGTGAAGGGGACTCAAACACTCAGGTAAAAGCGATTTCAGATAATATATACCGAAGACTGAAAGATGAAGCAAATCTATTGCCTTCTCATTATGAAGGGCAGCAAAATGCTTTTTGGATTTTACTTGATTACTTTGAGATTGTGGTTCATGTTTTTTATCGGGAAACACGGGAATTTTATGAGCTGGAAGGGCTTTGGAGCGATGCTATATTTACTGAATATCAAAACTTATAACCCTTTTAGCAGCAAAAATTGAGAAAATAAGGTGATTGGAACAAACGAATATGGATTTGAAGCGTTAAGGAGATATAAAGATTTAAAATTTGATTTAAGCTAAATTAATGGAAAATAATAATCAAGATAATAAAAAGCCAAATAACTCAAAATTCAATTCTTATTGGATTTATGGTTTGTTAGCGTTGTTTCTACTGGCATTGAACTTCTATAATCTTACCAGCACCAGCAATGACCCAATAGATTGGGGCGAATTTGCTAAAATGGTAAGAGACCAGGACATTGAAAAATTGGAAGTGATTAATAAAGAGTATGCTTCGATCTATATTAAGGAGAATCGACTCAGCAAATATCCTGAAGCAGCTACTAGTAAATTTAATACGACTCGACCAAATTTTGTGTACCAGATTGGTACATTAAAAGGATTTGAAGAAGATTTACAACGAATTCAAGAGGAAGAAGGAATAAAAGAATCCGAAAGATTGTATCCTATCAATGAAACTCGTCAAAACTGGCTGGCTCCAATATTAAGTTGGGTATTACCTATTGTAATTATTATTGCAATTTGGGTATTTATCATGCGCCGAGTAAGCGGAGGAGCAGGTGGACCTGGATCACAAATTTTTAATATAGGAAAATCAAAAGCCACTCTTTTTGATAACAATGCAAAAGTAAACGTCACCTTTGAAGATGTAGCCGGATTAGACGAGGCAAAAGAAGAAGTCATGGAAGTTGTTGACTTTTTAAAACAACCAAAAAAATATACTGCGCTTGGCGGAAAAATCCCTAAAGGTGTGTTGCTTGTCGGCCCTCCGGGTACCGGAAAAACGCTTCTTGCTAAAGCTGTTGCCGGTGAAGCAGCTGTTCCATTTTTCTCTATATCTGGTTCTGATTTCGTTGAAATGTTTGTTGGAGTAGGAGCTTCTCGTGTCCGAGACTTATTCAAACAAGCCCGTGAAAAAGCACCTTGCATTGTTTTTATCGACGAGATTGATGCCATTGGTCGTGCAAGGGGAAAAGGTTCTTTCCAAGGTGGAAACGACGAAAGGGAAAATACCCTCAATCAATTACTTGTTGAAATGGACGGATTTAGCACTGACAAAGGAGTTATTTTAATGGCGGCTACGAACCGGCCTGATGTGTTAGATAATGCATTACTGCGTCCAGGGCGGTTTGATCGACAAATTGGTATTGATTATCCTGACTTAAAAGGAAGAGAAGCAATCTTCAAAGTACACCTCAAACAAATAAAAACAGCTGACGACATCGATCCTGTTACGCTTGCTGAAATGACTCCTGGTTTTGCAGGTGCTGACATTGCGAATGTTTGTAATGAAGCTGCTTTGATCGCCGCACGTAGAAATAAAACCAGTGTCCATATGGATGACTTCAACTATGCACTGGATCGTGTGATTGGAGGTTTGGAAAAGAAAAATAAAATTATCTCACCTGATGAGAAAAAGATAATCGCATACCACGAAGCTGGTCATGCTATTTGCGGATGGTTTTTAAAACACGCTTCTCCTCTGGTAAAAGTTACAATTATACCTCGTGGGATTGGAACCCTTGGCTATGCTCAATATTTGCCAAAAGAAGAACACATTACACGAACGGAAGCGTTGTTGGATCGGATGTGTATGACTTTTGGTGGAAGAGCAGCTGAAAGGGTAACCTTTGATAAGATTTCGACAGGAGCACAAAGCGATCTCGATCAGGTTACAAAAATGGCTTACAGTATGATTTCTGTTTATGGTATGAATAAGAAAGTTGGAAATGTCTCCTTTTATGGAATGCAGGAACAATTTCACAAGCCATATTCTGATGAGACTGCGTCTTTAATTGATGACGAAGTCCGAAAACTTGTCGAATCTCAATATAAAAGAGCAATTGCTTTACTAAAGGAAAAACGTAATGAATTAGAGATCTTGGCTAACGCCTTACTTGAAAACGAAGTTTTACTAAAATCTGATGTTGAAAGACTCATTGGCCCACGACCTAGTGATGCCATTTCGAAAGCAGAAAAAGATGCAGCAGAAAAAGAGGCTATTGACAAAGGAACTTCTTCGAGTGATTTACCTGAAGGAGGTGATAAAGAGGAAAGTGAAAAAGAGTAATTGAAGTATAAATAAAAAAAGCGGCCTAAATTTTAATTTAGGCCGCTTTTTTTGTTTACGAATATGGGTCTTCTAGACTTCCTCACTACTCCTTACTAATAGTTGAAATCCATTTCCATGAATATTGACAATCTCGATATTTGGGTCATTCTTTAGATATTTTCGCAATTTGGTAACAAAAACATCCATGCTCCTAGCAGTGAAATAATTATCTTCTCCCCAAATCTTAGTCAGTGCTTCAGATCGCGGCAAAATATCATTCATATACATGCAAAACATTTTTAGCAATTGAGCTTCCTTTGGCGATAATTTATCTTTCTCTTCTTCCCCTGATTCATCGCTGTTTAAAGTCAAAATACGGAGTGGATAATTAAAATGATATCTTCCAATATTAAATTCTTTTATTTCTTCACGAGGGTCAGCTTTTTGCTGGCTTCGTTTTAAAATAGCCTGAATTCGATATAACAATTCTTCAGAATTAAATGGTTTAGTGATATAATCATCTGCACCTATTTTGAATCCCTGCAAAACATCATTTTTCATTGTTTTAGCTGTCAAGAAGATAATTGGCATCTCACCATCCATTTCGCGAACCTCTTTGGCCAATGTGAAGCCATCCTTTTTTGGCATCATAACATCAAAAATGCAAAGATCATACTCCCCTTTTTTATAACTTTCTAAACCAGCCATCCCATCTGTTGCAAGCGTTACATTGTAATCGTGCATTTCAAGGTATGAGCGAAGAACATCTCCAAAATTTTGATCATCTTCAACTAAAAGAATTCTGTTATTTGTTGTCATTGTATAAAACCTTTTTCAATTTGGAATATTAGAAGTTAATTATTTATTTAACTATTAGAACTCATAAATGGGAAAAATAGTATAAAACTACTCCCTTTACCTGGTTCACTTTTTACTTCAATCTGGCCATTATGGGCATTTACCATAGCTTTTACATAACTTAATCCAAGCCCAAACCCCTTCACATCATGTAAATTCCCTGTGTGAACCCTATAAAATTTATCAAAAATATGTTTGCGAGCTTCTTTTGTCATTCCAATCCCATTATCTTTTACTGTAACCTCAACACCATTATTTATGTTACGAGTAAGAACAGAAATCTCTGGGTTACGAGGAGAATACTTGTTCGCATTGTCCAATAAATTATGAATAACATTGGTTACGTGAGTTTGATCACCTTGTATTGTTGGCTTCGAAGCATCTAATTCTGTAGAAATCGTGCCTTCCTTTTTTTCTATCTGCAATGTAGCATTTCCAACAGCCTGGCTAATTACTTCATGAAGATTGATGTTTGACATTTTTAATTGAAAATCATTTTTATCAATTACTGCCATTTGAAGTACTTTCTCCACCTGGTTATTCATCCGCTTATTTTCTTGTTTGATAATATCGGCAAAACGACGGACTTTATCAACATTTCCAGAAATCATAGGGCTGGTAATTGAATCTGCGGCTAATGAAATCGTCGCGATTGGAGTTTTAAATTCATGAGTCATATTATTGATAAAATCAGACTTCATCTCTCCAACTTTCTTCTGAAAGAAAATAACCTGAATCGTGTAAGCAAAACAAAACAATATCAGCCCGGTAAATATTATTGATCCGATAAGTGTTTTCCATACGGAGCCCCAAACCAGATTGGTTTTACCAGGAAAATAGATCATCAACAATCCAGGTGATTGAATATCATCAGCATACAAATCAACACTATATTCAGAATTATAAAGTGTTTTAGTCCCTGAGGTAAAAGCCTGAGGGCTGTTATCGCGTACAACATAGTGTCCATCAATGATGACAAACGACTTCTCCTTATGAGAATAAACACCATAATTAAAATCAATAGCTATAAAACGATTAGCCAATTCATTGGAAATAGCTTCTTGCAACAAGTCCAACTCTATCCGATGCGAAATTGGCTCCGGGTTGAGCAATTTGTTGATTTGCATCCGTTGCCAATATTTTACCTGTTGTTCATACCGTTCAAACCGTTCTCTTTCACAATCAGGACAATGACATTCATTTTTGTCATTCAAATGAGCAAAAAGGCTTGATTCCTCAGACAATAAACTGTCATATGATAATTCTGAATTGAGAGAAAGCTCCGTCAAAACACCTTTAGAATCCTGCTTAAAGTTTTGATAAACCTCATGCTTCCAGGCAGCAGGATTTCCGGCCTCAACAGGTTGATTAAAGATTTCGAGATTGTCCTTAATGTTTTCAGCATTCTGAAGCTTATCAGACACCCGATTCAACACGGAAATGACGTCTTTGTTAAAACGATCCTCATTCAATTGAATGGACCATCTGATCCAATAAGTTTGCAATAGAATGATCCCGACAAGTGCAGCACTCATCAATCCAATAATCACCCAAATTGCTTTCTTATTCATTTAAAAACTTTAAAATAATACGGAATCTGACCAAAAAGGTCTGACTGGGAAACGTAAAATACGAACTACCTATTACAAATTTATGCATTACATCAGCCCTTTTCTTTAGTTTAACTTACTTTTAACTTTTTCTAAATCAGCATTTTACAGGTGCTTTAAATCTTTAGCTAAGGCTTATAATAATTTAACAAACAGTATTTTAAATATAAAAAATAATATAAAGTATAGATATAGAAAATTGCTACTGCCACTTAACCAGTTTGTAAATCAAAGGACAGTTCTCGCTTTGAAAAAAATACCTGATAGTACTTTCGATGAAATAACTCCGCTTTTCAAAAATTCATTTTAATACAAGACTATTTCATAAAATAGTTTTGCTTTTTTCAAAACCAGAATGGTCATGTATTAATGATAGCGTTCTCCGCATTTGCTGCAAATAGACGAACCTTTGCGTTGTCGCTGTTTTTATGTTCCTGAACAAGTGGAAGGAATTGTTTGTCTCTTAGCTGCTCCAAAAGATATAAGACGGCTAGCTTTAAGCGGTTATCGTTTCCGTTTAGCAATAAGCGAAAACACTGATATTCCACAGGTATTTTTATATTCAGATTTTTAATAGCATCCTCGGTGATAGCCTCAAGCATAGAGGTTTCTACTAATGGAATCAATACTTTTTTTAAAGAAGGTTCAAGCAGGTTGTCCAGAAACTCTAATGCATTGGTGCGCATATCTGGTTTTTGACTATGAATCCCTTTGTAGATAATAAAAATGTCTTCGTTGGGATAATTTAGCCCTAACAAGCGAAAAATGCGTTCGAGGTTTTTATCCAGTCTTTTTTCCAAAAGGCGGGTTAATCCTTTTCGCGCTTCAATAGTTTCCTCTTCTTCCGGCCTTGAATCGTCGGCATCAATTTTAACTTGTAAATAAAGAACAGAAAGTGTATCCTGATATAAATTGGTTTCATTCAATATACGGTGAACCACATCTTTTTTACTAAACTTCAAATGCGGATTGTTATTTCTTAGTAAATTAAGCCCTCGCAATGATTCCTGGCGAACCATCAAATCATCATGATCAAATAATTCAAAAAGAAAATTTACTGCATGCTGTGTTCCAATTTGCTTTACGATTGAAGGAACCATCCGGGTAGATTCCAGGCTGATTTCGCCGCCATTCACCATCCTTTGTAAAACAGTTACTATTTCTTTACCGTAATTGACCAACGATGTTTTGGTGGTTTCTCGAAGTGTCGGATTATTAAGGTAGCGCAACAGAGGACTAATGAATTGAGTGCTAAGTGTTTCGCCAGCAGCCAGGATAGCATTTTTGGCAATTTCTGGATCTTCGCTTTCAAAAAAGGGATATAAAGAAGGGAAAAGTTCTGTAATATTGGCTTTGCCGATAGTTTTAATAAATATTATAGTGAGAAACTTTTTCTCCTCAGGGTTTTCAATAGTTGGCAGTTTTTCCAATCCATTTTGTATGCGGTTTTCCAGATTGAAAAGGTTTCTTAACTGAGGGTTGTCTCTGGTTTCAGAAGCGATACTTATCAAAGCCACTTTATTGTCTGCTTGTTTCAGATAATTGTCCATTAACTCCGTACGATTTTCGGTCGTATGTGCAATCAGATATTCAAATGCAGCTACTTTTATTTTTTGGGAAGTGTGATGTGTCAGAGATTCAATTTTTTCTGATACACTTGAGGTTTTGTAAAAATAAAGGTCATGGATGGCTTCTGTTATCACCAGTTCTGAGGGATGATCCAACAAATTGACAATGCTTTCAAAAAGCCGCACATGTGCTTTCCCTCTTACTTTGTTCAAAACATACAACAATTGTTTTTCTGTTCCATTTTCCAGCACTTTTTTTAAACCATCCAACACAGATTCATTAGAAATGCCAATTTGTTTTTTAGCTTCTGGTTCTATATTTTCATCAAGCTTTAAGCGAAAAGAACGGAGGTATTCTTTTTTTACAAAATAGATCAAATAAAACCAAATCATCAACATCACAACGATCATCATGCTGATCGCAGTAGTAGATAAATCCAGTCCTTTTACTAAAAAAATCAATATTAAACCACTAATACCGGTTGCCAGGCTATCGACAAAAACATCAATAAAAGTCTTGGTTTGATTTTTTATATTAACCGGAACAGGTAAAATCATCAGCTCCATTGCGGCTTTATTGACGGATTGTTTAAGTCCACTATCTGACATTTTAAGAAAGATTGCTGCCAATAACAATTCCGGAAAAATCAATAACAAGACCACGGCTAACAAAATACTGCCAGGAAGGAAAAGCAAGGAAGAACCGACTCCATAAGTACCGACAACTTTACGGGTAACAATTAATTGCATGAGCAGTGAAATGACGTTGAAAGTAGAAAACCAAAAGCCGAAAAAGGCAGTTAGTTCATCCGGATCTGAAATTAGCGCAGAGGCTATACCCCCAAACTGATAATCGACTAATTTAGCGATGATTACACTAATTCCAACAATACTTGCCAGGTAAGTCAAATGCTTGGATTGCAAAACCAGGTTTGCCGGATGGTCACCAAAGCCTTTTGCTCTCTTTTTTCGCTGAAAAGGGGTTTGAATCTCTATTACCGTCTTCTTCCAGATGAAGTGATTGACCGGGATGCAACCAATTAACAAAACAGCACAGACAAAAGGCA
Source organism: Saprospiraceae bacterium (assembly GCA_965220465.1). Classification (GTDB taxonomy): domain Bacteria; phylum Bacteroidota; class Bacteroidia; order Chitinophagales; family Saprospiraceae; genus JAHDHW01. Next base: position 190,928 of record CBDCPZ010000024.1, read on the forward strand.
GGTTTTCACTACTCATAAATTGAGCCAGCACCGAGGTTAGATATCCACCAAAAATGCCTCCTGCAATAGCTCCGGCACCAATAAAACCAAACAAACGTTTTGCCTCCCGAGCATTAAAAACAATATTGGCCAAAACCCAAAACTGTGAAGTAGCCAGCAGAGCAAAAATGGCAACCCAGATATAAAAAAGGTAAAGTATCCAGCCTTCTAAAAAATTAAGACGAAGGAAAATACCAAACAAAATCAAAGAAAAAATGGAAAAGTATAAAGTGCCGTCAATAATCTTATTCAAAGGGATTTTTGATAGCGCCCTGGAATACAGTGAGGATACGATTGCAGCTACAATGGCAACTAAAATAAAGGCATACGGCAAGCTCTCTACACCAAACTTTGACAAAAACAAACCATTGACTGTTGGTTTGACAATGAGCAAAGTTGAAATAATGAGAAAAATGTTGAGTTGCATGAGCGAAGCCCGCAAGATTTCTCCTTCCCGGATGTCAAATACTTTTTTCAGGAATTTCGGAATAACTTTGGCTTCGCTCATGTTTTTCAGGAGGGTGATAAAGGGCAAATATATAAAAAATCACCTCACGGTTTTTAATCTATTTGCAGAACTTTTTCCACTACATTGACTAATTCTCTAATTATCTGCTCTCCATCGGGCGCTTCCATCAAAGCGACCAAAATATAACGACGACGCGAATCCTCGCCCCACACCAAAACGGAGTCGGAATGGTAGCTTCTCCATGATCCCGACTTGCGATAAACCTCTGCGTTTGGTGCAATCTGGTCAAGCGTATTGACAAATTTGTGGTGCAAAGCAGGATTGTCCATAATATCTAGCATTTGCCGTGACCGGTTGTTGGTAACCAACTTGCCCATTGCCAGCAAATAATAAAACCGACATACCTGCGAAACTGTCGCTGCATGGCTCAAACCTTTGATAGGGTCTGGATACCTTGCACCCGCAGCTGCATATCTTTTTCCCACCCATAATCCACCTCCATATTCTTCATCGTATAATTCATATCGAGGATCAGTCAGTACTTCTTCAATTTTTTCGTAGCCTAATAAATCAATCAGGTTGGTTGAACATTGATTACTGGAATTGCAAATCATTGCATTCATTTCTCTTAAAATTTCTTCTGTTTCTTCGAGTTCTCCTTTCTCCAAAGCATCCATCATGGCCAATAGAATAGCAATTTTTGGAAGACTGGCAGCATACATCATTTCATTTCCATTTACCCTTGCAAATCGTATGTTAAAAGGGTCTTTTAAGTCCACCAGGCCAACCGCCATTCTTTTTTCTTGGATGAGTTTTGCCCAATTTGAGTTGGCATTTAAAGCATTATTAAGATCTGTTTGCAAATCTACATTTGCAAAGGATAGAAGTGGTCGATAGTCAGGAAGATCAAGCGGAAGTTGATCTTGTGCGGGAAGCAGTTTTGCTATACATAGAAGTAATAGCAGAAGTGAAATTTTAAATTGTTTTTTCATTGGAAATTTTAAATTATTTAAAATAATAAAAATATAACCATCCATTTTATCATATCGACAAAATGGACATAATCACTATAACGCTGAAAATCTAGATTCTTGCATAGAGCACGATTAATTGTTTTGAAAAAAAACACAATCAACTTAATGTATTGATTGTCAGTATTTTAGCAGACAGACTTTAAAAGGCCTTTTGCTGTTATAAACCCTTTTTGCAAAACCTGATATGAAGACAGAAAACCTGGGATCGGGTCACAAAATGACATCTATTTTATTTTACAATAAAAAATCGCAGTAGTGACCCAAAGTCCTTTTATTTGTCTTCAAAAAGAATGTTTATTTTTGGATAAAGACAGCTATCTTTTAATAAAAAATAAAGATGCAGCTTCGTTGCATAAATGCTGAAGAAATCAGACTAACGAATGGTTATGAAGCTACTCGGCTTGAAAATGCAAAGCAACAATGAAGTTGCATTTTGATATAATCAGGCGTAAAAAATTATATGAAAACATTTTGACAATGCGAAATAATGATAATCAACTGACTAAAAGGATTTGTTGGCGTTATTTTGAAATGTCAAAATGGTTTCGTTTAATTTAGCCCAACTACATAATATTATTAAGTTTTAAGAATGAGTGAATTCTGGGAATTTTTGATACATACCGATGAATATTTATTAGAGTTGGCAAGAAATAATGTTAATTTAACTTATCTGCTTCTGTTTTGTATTATATTTTCGGAATCCGGAAATCTGGTGTTTTCCTTTTTACCAGGTGACGGCTTACTATTGGCAACAGGTATTATTTCAGCTTCTGGTGTTTTGAATGTTTGGCTAATTATTTTATTTTTAATAATTGCAGCAGTGACAGGATACTTGCTGAACTATGCCACAGGCCGGTATTTTGGTGATCGCATTTTGAGTAAGACTCGCTGGATTCGAAAGGAACATTTAGAAAAGACGCAAAATTTTTACAACAGGCACGGTGGGAAAGCAATTATTATTGGAAGATTCTTTCCGGTTATACGAACTTTTGCTCCATTTTTGGCAGGTATGACTAAAATGAACCCTCAAGTTTTTTTTAAAGATACGGTAAATGGAGGCATTATTTGGATTGGTTCCTTCACTTTGGTTGGCTATTTCTTTGGAGAATTTCCTTTTATTCAACAAAATTTTTTCGTGCTTTATTTGGGGCTGGTAGTTCTGACTTTAATACCCTTCATTTGGGGCGGGTTGCTTATTTTAATTAAAAAGAAAAAATCACTTTTCACCTTGTGACCTTTTTTCTCTTATATCTTAAATTGAAATTTAATAATTACAATAAATTAAACCATCCAAATTGGAAGAACAAACAAGTGAAAATTTTAATATTCAGAAAGAATTAAATCAGCAATATCAAAAGCTTCTGGATAAAAGCAATAGTCTAGACGAACGACTCGAAGCATTTGAGTTTATTAGTGATAGTGAAGTTGGCGATACGCCTTTAATTCGGTCAAGAAATGTAGAACGGGAGCTTGGTATCCGGCAGATTTATCTGAAATTTGAGGGTGGCAACCCAACAGGAACCCAAAAAGATCGTATCGCTTTTGTACAAGCTGAAGATGCTTTGCGTCGTGGGTTTGAAGGTCTGGTATTAGCATCCTGTGGCAATTATGGAACTTCCTGTTCGCTGGCAGCCAAATATGCAGGTCTTCGCTGTATCGTTTTTATTCCTGAAAGTTATCATACTAAAAGGTTGGTAGAGATGGAGCAGATGGGTGCTGAAATTATCCGTGTGTCCGGCGATTATGAACATGCAGTTGTAGCTTCTCAGGAATTTGCGGAGAAACACGAATTATACGATGCCAACCCCGGCGGCGAAAATACACCGTTACAATTGAAAGGCTATAGCCAAATTGCTTACGAAATCTACGATGAATTGCGGGATGCTCCCAAAGTAATTGCTGTTCCCGTATCTAACGGAACAGTTTTGACTGGAATTTACAAAGGGTTTCAGAGTCTTTATCGAAGAGGCAAAACTTCCAGAATGCCAATAATGGTTGCGGGTTCAGCAGCCAAAAAGAATCCTATTGTTCAAGCGTTTTTGAAAAATAAAACCTCTTGCGAAGATCTTATTCCGGATATTATAAAAGAAACGGAGATTAACGAGCCTTTAATCAATTGGCATTCTTTTGATGGTGAAGCTACCCTTCTTGCGATTCGAAAAACAAAAGGCTGGGCAAGAGACGTTAGCGATAAAAAAATGATTAATTTGGCTAAAATGCTGAAAGAAAAAGAAGGACTGAATGTATTGCCCGCTTCAACTGCAGGTTTGGCAGCTTTGACAGAGCCAATGACTCCGGAAACAATTCAAAACGACCGGTTTGTTGTGATTTTAACGAGCCGAAAATAATTTTTAAAACATAATTTAGAATGAAAAAAGTTCTTGACGGAAATGCTATCGTCTATTGCGAAGGCGCTTACAATACCCCAAATGGTAAAACAGCTCATGGTTTGGTACGATTTACCGAGCGGTTTAATGTTTTGTCTGTCATCGACGGTACCTATGCCGGAATGGATGCCGGAAAAGTATTGGATGACAAAAACTCAAATATTACAATTTATGCAAACCTGGAGACTGCATACGAGGCAGCTATAAAAAAAGGAACCCAACCTAATTATTTTGTAATTGGGTTGGCTCCGGATGGAGGAAGACTACCAAAAGAAGCTCGAAAAGAGGTACTTAATGCCATCAGTAAAAAACTCAATATTGCTTGCGGTTTGCATGATTTCCTTACAGAAGATCCTGAAATAATGAAACTTGCCGATGTTAATGGCGTGACTATTCAAGACATCCGAAAACCACCGCATCGCAAAGATTTGCACTTTTTTACAGGCGATATTGAAAAGGTAGATAGCCTTAAAGTAGCTGTTCTCGGAACGGATAGTGCCGTCGGAAAACGAACGACCGCCTGGAGGTTGGTTCACGCTTTACGTGATTTGGGGATCAAAACTGAAATGATTGGCACCGGCCAAACCGCATGGCTTCAAGGTGCAAAATATAGCCTGGTCATGGATAGTCTGGTCAATGATTTTGTAGCTGGAGAGATTGAACATGCGGTTGTTTCTGCCTGGAAAGATGGAGCTGAAGTTATCGTAATTGAAGGGCAAGGCAGCCTGATGAATCCGGCATATCCGGGTGGCTTCGAAATTCTTGCTGCTGGACGGCCTGATATTGTCGTCATGCAGCATGCACCTGCGCGGAAAGAATATGATGGTTTTCCAGGTTACATTTTGCATCCTTTGGACCGTCAGATTGAAGCGGTAGAATTTCTTTCAGAGAAACCTGTCGTTGCCATCACGGTCAATCATGAAAATATTCAAACAAAAGATGTGAAAGCTGCTTGCGAACAAATTAGCAAGGAAACTGGCTTGCCTGCCTTTGATGTATTGTTAGAAGGAGGTACAGGTTTGGCAGAAGTGGTTAAAAAGCATTTGAAAAAACAAATAGCAACTAGTTAAGAATCGTTTAAAAAATAAATCCGACATTTTAAATTTAGTTGAAATCTGAACGACCGAAGAGTAGTGAAGATGAACCTAAATTTAAAATTGAAAAGAGGGTTTTATTTTTTGAACAACACAAAAAACATTATTAATGAATCGCGAAAAAGAGATTTTCGAAGTATCAAATATAAAGCTGTCGCCACTGTTGGTGATTGATCAATTGATTGTAGGGCCGGTCAAAATTGAAGCAAAACGTCTGTTGATGCCATACACCGTTGTGCAGGATGGCAAAGAAAATTCTAATGAATTGATTTACAAATACGAGGAAGATGTCTTCGATCCCAAAAGCCCTGAAAGCCAAAACCTTGCTTCTATAATGGGAGTCCAGGTTGCTTTAAACTATGGCTTATTTTGTAAAAAGATCACATTCGACGGGCTATTTGACCAAACTGACAAACGCTTTTTCATCGACATGATGGAAAACACTTCAAGGGAGATAATGGTCAAAAAAATTTATCAACCCAATGTATTTCTAAAAGAGGAGGTCAAAAATTTACCTGTTCAAAAACAAAAAAAATACACCCTTGCCGAGGTTGAATTTAAAAATACAACTTTTTCAAAAAGTACTTTGGAATGGAGTCACTGGACCAATGACCGTAACATACACTGTGTACTTTCAAGCGGTGGCAAGGATAGCCTTTTGAGTTATGGTTTATTGAAAGAAATAGGAAAAGAAGTACATCCGATTTATGGTAATGAAAGCGGACGACATTGGTTTACAGCTTTGAATGGCTATCGTTTCATGAAGGAATCAGATCCCAATACCGGTCGAGTCTGGATGAATTCTGATCGAATATTTGTTTGGATGTTGAAGCATCTACCGTTTGTTCGGCAAGACTTCGCCGATGTACGCGCTGATGATTATCCGATCCGACTTTGGACGGTTGCCGTGTTTTTATTTGGTGTTTTGCCATTGATGAAAAAACGTGGTATCGGTCGTCTGGTAATCGGTGATGAGTACGATAGCACACAGCGCGGCAACTTTCAAGGGATTTCACATTATAACGGACTTTATGACCAAAGCCGTTTTTTCGATGAAGCACTAAGTCGTTTTTTTATGAAAAAAGGTTGGGCGATTAGTCAATTCTCCATTTTGAGACCTTTGTCAGAGTTATTGATTTTAAAAACTTTGGTCAAAAGATATCCGGAAATCCAGCGCCACCAAACCTCCTGTCATGCTACGCACGAGCACGAAGGGCGTATTTATCCATGTGGCAAATGCGAAAAATGCCGACGCATTGTCGGAATGCTCACGGCAATGGATGCTGACCCTCGCAATTGTGGATACTCTGAAGAACTAATCGAAGGAGCTTTGAAAAGTTTGGCAACCAACAAGATCAAACAAATTGGCTCTGACGCCGCTCATCTGTTTTATCTGCTTTCGCAAAAAGGAGTTTTTAAATCAGAAGCCAATCCACATCCGGAAATCACTCAACTTCGCTTTGATAAAGAACGAAGCCATGTTGATGAAATTCCGACAGATCTTCGTGAACCACTTTTTAAAATTATGCTCGAATATGCTGACGGCGCTGTAAAACGAGTAAACAGAGTTTGGAAAGCATTGGATTTGTTGACTGACCCTGAGATGATCAGCCCTTATTCATTTGAAATGACGGACCATGGCAGCCCGCTTACTAAACATTCAAGCTTTGGAAATTCAAATTCACCGAAAAATAATTACCTCTGGGGAGAACTCACCTGGAAAGAAGCCGAAGACCGCACCAAAGAAACAGATACCGCTATTTTGCCGGTTGGAGCTATTGAGCAACATGGTTTGCACCTTCCGTTAGATGTAGATGCTTTCGATGCAGATTACCTTTCCCGAAAGGTTGCTGAAGCCTGTAGCGACCCAAAACCTCTCGTGTTACCGCTTGTGCCTTATGGCGTCAGTTATCATCACAATGATTTTGCCGGAACGATCAGCATCACTAATGAAGCCATGGCAAAGTTCATCTACGATATTGGTGTGAGTGTAGCAAGAAATGGTATTAAAAAACTGGTCATCATCAATGGCCACGGAGATAATGCACCCACACTCAATTATGCCGCTCAAAAGATAAATAGAGATTGTGGAATCTTCGTTTGCGTGGATACCGGTGAGACAAGTGACTCCGATATCGATCCATTGATCACGACACACAATGACGTTCATGCCGGAGAAATAGAAACCAGCACAACACTGGCTATTCGCCCCGAACTGGTTCAGATGGATAAAGCCAAAAACAGTACGCTGCAATTCAGTAATCGCTATTTGGATTTCAGCTCCAAAAATCATGTCCCATGGTATGTCCAAACTGAAAAGATCAGCATTGACGGCACGATGGGAGATCCTACAAAAGCAACTGCCGAAAAGGGCAAAAAGATGTGGGAAATCATGATCGGGCACCTTGTCGCTTTCGTCGAAGCAATAAAAGGGATGGATTTAGAAGAGATTTATCAAAGAAGATATTAATGGCCAAAATCATAAATCTGGAAGCGTGGGAAGTCAAAATGCCCCTCACTGAGCCTTATACTATTGCTTATGAAACCATTTCTGAAACGAGCAATATTTTTTTAAAAATGGAAACCGATTCAGGCATTGTGGCTTTTGGCAGTGCTGCTCCGGATTTGGAAGTGACGAAGGAGACTCCCGAAGCTGTTTTGTCCCTTTTTAACAATGTTGTCGAACCATATTTATATCAAAAAAACCCTTTTCAAATCGCCAAAATTTTAGAGGATTTGCGGAAGGAATGTCCACACAATCCTTCTCTTCTGGCAATGGTAGATATTGCTTTGCACGATTTGCTGGCTAAAAAAGCGGATTTGCCACTTTATCAATTGTTGGGAGGATTTCGGAATTCCATTCCAACGAGCATTACAATCGGAATTTTACCGGTGAATGAAACCGTTGAAAAAGCAGTTGAATTTATTGATCAAGGATTTACCGTTTTAAAAATAAAGGGAGGACTTAATGTAAATTTGGATGTAGAGCGGTTTTTCAAAATCAGAGAAAAACTTGGGAAAAACATCCGCCTTCGTTTCGATGCCAATCAAGGGTATTCCATTCAGGAAACAATACAATTTGTAAAAGAAACCCATTCCTGTAATATTGAAATTTTGGAGCAACCAACTCCTCGCTACGAATTGGAAGCTTTGGGTGAAGTTACGGTGAAAAGCCACCTGCCTGTCATGGCTGACGAAAGTTTGCTCTCTCTACGCGATGTTTTCAAAATTGCAAGAAACGATTGGGCGGATATGATAAATATCAAATTGATGAAAGTGGGCGGGATCGCAACAGCATTGCACATCAACTCTGTGGCTAAAGCAGCCGGAATGGAGGCCATGATCGGCTGTATGGACGAAAGCGCGCTAAGTATTTCAGCAGGACTCCATTTTGCTCTCGCACGTTCAAATGTGGAATTTGCAGATTTGGACGGACACTTGGATTTGCTGAATGATCCTGCGGCTGGTTGTGTCGTTTTAAAAAATGGAGTTCTTTATCCAAAGGAAACTGCAGGCCTTGGTATTATAGATTTATTATGAATTGCCTAATTTTTTTTCGATCTATACAAAAAATAGCTTTTACAAAACTTTGGTTGAAGCTTTGTGTTTAATTGAAATCATTGCCTTTTCAATATATGAGGAAGCCTGAACTTCCATGCGGGGCAAAGAAAAATTCACAAACAATCTGAATTATGCAACACTTTGATTCTCTTATGGATGTTTTTGATTGGATGAAAAAACAAGGGTTCATCGAAGAATTTAGCTTGAAACAAAATGGCCTTTGGCATTCAAAAACGAGTCAATTGTTTTCGCCTGGTAAAATTAACATTGTTCACACCATCAAATTAGAAGGAGATAGCGATCCGGATTACACTTCTTTTGTTTTTGCTGCTGAAATAAAAGGAATCGGCTTGAAAGGGTATTTTGTTGATGCTGCCGGTTCTTATGCAACTCTTGAATTTTCGATTTGAAAATGATGAAATAATATTTTCAAAAAGTGACCCGTAAATCATTTCCAGTCTTCTTTAAAATTACTTATAGTTCTTTTACAAACGATAGACCTGACCAAACTTCAAGTGGTTAGTTTGAAAGAAAAACCGGAAGCTTAAAATCAAAAATGATGAAAAACATTCTTTTTCCAACAGAATTTTCCGACCATGCTCCCGAAGTATTTAAATATGCAGCGGAGCTGGCGTATTTTTTTAAAGCCCGATTGGTTGTTATGCATGTGCTCAACAAGCCAGAGTTGCAATTGTCAAAAGAGGAAACGCTGGAACACATGGTGGATGTTTCAACGGACAATATGATTGAATTTGTACAGAAAAACTTGCCAGAAGCTTTTCAACAGGATGTAAGAGTGGATTATGTAGCTAAAAAAGGAATCCCTTCTGATGCAATACTCCGGGCGGTTTTGGAAGAAGACATTGATCTCATTGTTATGGGTATGACCGGCAAGACGAATGCACTTGAAACCATTTTTGGAAAAACAACTCCAGAGGTACTTTCGAAAGCAGATTGCCCGGTGTTGGTGGTTCCTGCTACTGCTAAATTTGCAGGCATTGACAATATGGTCTACACAACTAATTTTGAATTCAGGGATTTAGGAGCAATCAATTACCTCAAAACCTGGTCAAAAACTTTCGATGCACCGATTCATTGTTTGCACATTATTGAAAACAATGAAAATGAAATGAGTGTGTTAAAAAACATGAGTATTTTAAAAGAAACTTATGTTGGCCAAAAAAGGATTTTGTTTGATATGGCGCAGGGAGATTTTCAGGAAAAGATTGAAAGTTTTGCCAAAAGCAAGAAAGCAGATATTGTTGCCATGATGTCTCACAAACGAAATTTAATATCAAGATTGATGGAAAGCAGTGCAGTGAAAGGCATTGCCAAACGCACTAATATTCCGCTCTTGGTAATTAAAGACAATGGTTTTGAGGTGGATAACGATGTAGCAGGATGGTTGAGAATTGCAAATTCGATTGCTTAAGATCCATAAAAACCGAAAATGAAAAAAATCCTTTTCACCACTGCTTATGCTCTGTCCTCCAAAAATACCTGGCAGTTTGTAATCCGGCTGGCTAAGCATTTTGGAGCACAAATCACTTTGATGCATGTTTATGAAGATGCTTCCGTCTCCTTTTTATTAGGCAACCTCGATGAAGAAATGGTTGAAAATCTCGAAACTTTCAATGCTTCAAAATTTGAAGAAGAAAAAAAGCGACTACATAAATTTGTCATCGACAACACCCCAAAAGAAGATTATTCAGCGGCTGTTAAATTTATAGTTGCAACCGGAAACACAGCTTCAGCAATTTTACAAGAAGAACAAGAAAATAATTACGACCTTATCGTTATGGGAACTACGACCTCCAGTAGTTTGACGGATGCCTTAATTGGAAGTGTATCCCAAAAAGTACTGTCTCAGGCAACAACACCTGTTTTTCTTGTTCCGCCAATGGCTGCTTATCATGGTATAAAAAAGATTGCCTACGCTACTAATTTTGAATCGGGGGATTTGAACGCCATTCAACACTTGATGGAATGGGTTCAGGCATTTGATGCTAAACTTCATTTGTTGCATGTGGATAGAAAAACATATGGTGGAACCCAAGCGGCTGAAAGAATGGAAAACTTGATCCGCATCTTCAAGGAAAACAGTGAATCGGACAGCATTTCCTATCAGCTTTTGGAAGGAAATATTACAAAAAGCATCGAAGAATATCTCAAAATAACTGGTTCGGATATGATTGCTTTGACCACCCACAAACGAGGCTTTTTCGCTCAACTTTTTGATTCAAGTGTTACCAATCAAATTGCATTAGAATCAATGGTTCCTGTTTTGATTTATAAGCAATAATCATGGAGTGACTTCAGGTTGTTCCTGATTAGCTTTTAGTTTTTCCTCTGCTTTGGTTTTATAGTAGTTTGCAATCAAAAATATGGTAATTCCCAGCATAATAGAAAGGTCTGCAAAATTGAAGATACCTGTTCGCAAATTGCCAATTCCCATATTCATAAAATCAATCACTTTACCATAAGAGAGTCGGTCTATGATATTGCTAATGCCGCCGCCAAGTATAAAACTTAGAGCAATCGTTTGATAGGTATTTATGCTTTTAGAAAAGAAAGTATACAACAAAAGCAGCGAAAGCATGGTAACCGGCAGTAACTTCAAAAGTATAAAATGCCAGGTACCCTCCAACTCTGATCCTGCACTAAGAAACGCGCCTTCATTTTCCGCATAAATAAATCGGAAAGTATCAAAGAAATAGTTTCTAACTTCATGAGGATCGAGCGAAGCCTGGGCTATTTGTTTGGTTTTTTGATCACAGCCTACATTGAGCAAAATGATGATGGCAATCAATGCAATTCTTATTATTCCTTTTTGATTCATATCAACTATTTCTTATCCTTTTTTAACCCAAAACGAAGCTTGAAATTTTCATGACCTGCAAATTTACGATAAAATACTATCTTTAGCCGCAAAACAAAATTCAGGAAATGGAACCAATTTTTACAAATGACGCCATTGTGCTGGGAATATTGCTTTCGGTTTTAGCAGTTATTTTTTATACCCACGGTTTAGAATCTCAGCGCTGGAAAAAATTCTACAGATTTGCCCCCGCTTTACTCCTTTGTTATTTCATTCCGGCGATTTTGTATTACCCGCTGGGCTTGATCGCTTCAGATTGGTTTGACAATTCTTTGCTCGAATATGTAAAATCCCTCAGCCTGGTTTTACCCGAAAAAATGAATTTTGAAAGTGTTCAAGCCGTTTTTCAGAAAGGTTCTTTTGATGATATAAAATTGCTTTTACAAAAGAATGGCGTGGAAGACCAAGTGATCAATTCTTATGCACGGCATTCGAGATTATATTTTGTGGCATCGCGGTATTTGCTGCCTGCGAGTTTAGTTTTGCTTTGTGTAAGTATTGATTTTAAAGCCATTATGAATTTAGGATGGAAAGCAATTATCATGTTTTTAACGGCAACTTTAGGGATCGTAATTGGCGGACCGATTGCTCTTTTTGCAGCCTTGAATTTATTTCCAAGTGTCCTTGGCAACAATGCTTTGGAAATTGCAAACGGACTTTCCACTGTCGCTGGAAGCTGGATTGGAGGAGGCGCGAACCAAAATGCGATGAAAATTATTTACAACGTCCCCAATGAAGTTTTTGCCATTATGCTGGTCGTCGATATTGTGGTTGCTAACATTTGGATGGGCTTTTTATTGTATGGTGCCAACATCACTGAAAAAATTGATGGGTGGCTAAAAGCAGATACTTCAGCTATCGAAACGCTTAAAACCAAGGTGGCAGAGTATTCGGCAAGCGTTGCCCAAATCCCAACCACCACCACTTTATTTATCATGCTCGCTGTAGCATTTGGAGCCGTAGGAATTTCGCATTTTGGCGCAGATTTGATCGCTCCTTTTTTTGAAGCAATAAATGAATCCTCCAGAGTTGTGATCGGAGTTGATGAAGCTGGAAAAGATATTTTGTCCGCTGGAAATTTAGTTGAAAATGGTTTAAGTTCTGTGATGTCGGGATTCTTTTGGCTGATCGTTATTTCTACAACCGTAGGGTTGTTTTTATCTTTTACCAAAGCCCGAAAGCTCGAAGGAGTGGGAGCTTCGCGATGGGGTTCTATCTTCATTTATATTTTAGTGGCGACGATTGGCATGCACATGAATTTAGGAAAGGTTTGGGCTAATTTAGGATTATTTGCCATCGGAATTATCTGGATGTTGATCCATGTAACTTTATTGATTGTCGTGGCAAAATTAATCCGCGCGCCCTTCTTTTTCGTTGCTGTTGGAAGTCAAGCCAACGTCGGAGGCGCTGCATCAGCCCCTGTTGTTGCATCAGCATTTAGTCCTTCTCTTGCACCGGTAGGAGCTTTGTTGGCCGTTTTAGGTTATGCCATTGGAACTTATGGAGCCATTGTTTGTGCCGAAATTATGAGGGCGATGGTTGGAGGTTGATCCGAATTTAGACAGTAAAATTTACTTTTTTATAAACCATTTTTGAAGAACATCCTGTCCTGTTTTCCCCTGAGGAGTGTAATCGCGTTCATTGTATCCTTCACCGCCGCGCATTTCCGGAAACCATTTCCACAGGAAACCTCCATTCCAATAAGGCTCTTCCCAAAATGTTTCGAACAAAGCATGAAATGCATTTGCCTGAGCTTCCTGGTTGATTGCTAATTCTTTGACCTGAGGTTCCAGTTCCCAGGTATTATGGGCACAACCATCCACACTCAAATAACCATACTCGGTAAAAAGCATTGGCTTTTTTATTTTGGTATAAAATCGGCGAATCTCTTTAAGATAAGGTTGCCAGGCTTTTTTTAATTCTGAGACTTTGGGTGTTTTTGAGTTGGAAAGAGGAAAATAAGCATTGACACCGGCAAAGTCGAGTGCATCCCAAAAAGGCACATCAAGGTATTCGCCCCAGTTGGCAGCATAGGTGAGTTTCCCTTTATAAAGTTGCCTTATTTTTTTAATTAAACGTCGCCAAAACTGTTCTCTTTTTTTAACGCTTTTTTTAAACTCTGTCCCAACACAGAGTATTTCAACATCCAGGCTATCCGCCATTTTTGCAAAAGGGATCAAAAAAGCTTCATAAGATTTTTCCCAACTTTGCCATTCTTCTTCGTTTGTAAAATCAAGATCTCCTGTCCATCCTCCCGGCACATATATTTGCGGTTTTAAAATAACTTTTACATTGGAAGCTTTTGCCAATTCGATTGTTTTGCTAATTCCTTCAGGACGTTCTCCCCACCATTGCCAATCAGAATTATAGCCAACGGAAGGACGATTCATGCGAGTAAACCCGTAGGGAATTACTGCGATCCAATTTGCTCCGATTGCCCGAACGGCATCCATTGGATTGTTTAGGTATGGATCAGGTGGAGCCACAAAATTGAGTCCTTTGATTTTATCCTCCTGTAAGTGTTGCTCAAGTGTGAAAAAATTATTTGAAGAGGGCTCATTACATGTCAGGCCGATGAACGTAAAAATAATGAGTACTAATAATTTCATGAGTAGGGTAGATTTAAATCATGAGATAGTAAATGTACTTTCTTTTAGGTTATACAAGCATTTTTTCATTTTAATAGCTGCTAAAATAAAAGAGAAATGTAATAATTAATTCAAAAATTAAACCCAATCATTGTTCAAATGGCAATAATAATTCAAGTAATTACGAAATTTTTAAAAACTTTACTGATTTTTGATAGCTGAATATGATAATGGAGGTAATAGTTTAAAAATTTTGCAAATTTTGTATTAATAATTAATTTTTATTAAAAAATTTGCATAAATCATGCGAATTGCCTTAAATTTGTATTATGCAAAACGGGAAATGAAAAAGATCAAATCCCAAAAAAATGTGAGGTGACGAAACAGGCAGCCGTGCCCTCCTGTCTAGGGGGTGGGGAAAAAGGGATAAATCCTGATACATCGGGACTAACCGCTCCTTGGAGGTTCGAATCCTTCTCTCACAGCTAAGTTAATTCCTTTATAATCAATGTATTATGAAGGAATTATTTGTTTGAATGTAAAAATGTGAAACATATGTGAAACAAATGAACAATTTATATTGCAGCCTCTATTTAAAATCGCCTATAGGAATCCCAATTCGTTAAGGGACTAGTCAAGGTAATCCCTTAACCTCTCTGGCGACCGCGTACCAATCCAGATGTTACAAAAACTCTATCGGCATTCGAACCGATCAATTATCAAAAGTCACTCATCTATAAAGATGCCTATGATGCTTTGGATGCGGTCTTAAATTCGTAATGTGATTTATTTACCATCCCGTATATTCCAATGATCGCCTTTGGCTCCACCAATTCATTTGAATTTATTCTGTTCTTGCAATTTTTTAAAACTTCATTCTACCCATTTTATGATAGTGTCTTATTAAATCTAAGATATTGCACACGGCTATTTAGCTTTATACTGATTTGTCTTTTCTTCTAGATCAGTATTTTCAGCATCATCATCGTTTTTAGATATTACAATGGCAACTCTTTTTTTGGCTCTTAGGTTTGACTCAGTTAGGTATTTCAAGTCGTTTCATGAAATGTTGCCGATGTAAATTATAAATACAGATTTTTACAAAACCAATTGGAAAAACCAAGAATTTTATATCTGAATAAAAAGTGTATCAAAAAAAGGGACTTTAAAATGGAGATAACTTTACTATTGATTGGAACCAAAATCTAATTGATCTAGTGTATCAATAAAAGCACTAATTTTATTTAATACCATGTTTTAATTTACATTTATATTGTTATAGTAGTTTATTTTCCTAATTTTAGCAGCTACTGTATATTTATTTAACGATTTCATATGATTAAAAATATTCTACCTTTTGTTTTTTGCTTGATTTGTAATGGTGTCTATGCCCAAAATTATTACGATAATTTGGAAGAATTAGTAAACGCAAGTGGTTCATCAGCAAATAATCGATTAGACCATGTTTTACGCAACGAGTTTTCACAATTGATAAATGCTAATACCAATGGAATGATTGGTAATTATGTAGGACTTAGTACAAAGGATAAAACTTTGTCCTTCGCTTATAATTTTGTTAGAGAAGATAGAATTATTGAACTTAATTTTTCAGGCGAGGCAAATGATGGGATTGCGGGTATTTTTGCTGAAAACAAATTTAAAACTGGTGTTCAAATTGGGGTGAAATATAACAAGCTGTTTGGTGAGAAAAAGATTCAACTTGTTTTTGATGAAGTCAAAGCTATTCAAAAGAAACTAAATGATCTTAAAAACGAGAAAAACCTATACCACCTTAATGAAATGAGCGATTCAATTAAATTGAAAAAAGAAATTACGAAAAAGGAGCAAGCTTATGATGCGTTAAAGAAAAAAAGAAAACTTTTCTATGCTGCAAGAGAAGAAAAAAATCCTCTCGATAAAGAGAAGGCAAAATCTTATAACTTTCAAAAAAATATAATTGAAACTGAAATAGAACTATTAAAAAATAAATTATCTAATATAGCATCTATTCAAACATCTAGAATGGCTGCGTTTGAAAAGAAAAAAGGTGAAATTGCTAAACCAACACTTAATAACAAATATCAATTCAGAATTGATAGTTTAGAAATACTCAACCTCAAAATAGTATTAACGGATTCTTTAAAAAACTATGAAAAAAAACTATTTGGAATAAACAAAAAAATAAAAGCGAATACTTTCAATCAAACTTCCTTAGATGAACTTGAAGCACAATTAAAGGTTGCTGAGTATGAGATAAAAATAGCCAAAGAAAAATATGCTTATTATGATAACGGATGGACTTCTGATGCGATAGATGATTTGTTCGAAGATAATCGTAAAAAAGCCCTAGATGATTTTCAGAAACTAAGAGCAAAAGATTTTCAATTAAGCTGGATAACTGCTGGAGTTGGATTTTCTAATGAATCGTATAGTCTTTTTGATCCTAACCTTTCTTTAGATGACCAAATATTTAAAGAAAACGATTTGATTCCTTCATTAAATTTTTCGTTTTCCAATTATACCAATGAAATAACTAGTAATTTAAATGCTCCGGGAGTAAGAAGAGTATGTTTTTTCACTATAGGAGCAACATTAAAATATGGAAACAATCTCAATTCGTTATCAGAAATAGTGGTGGAAACGATAGATTCTATTGCACCAAATCGATCAGTAATTAATTCTAAAAAAGCACTCTCGGGAACTTTTGAAGATGGAATAGTTACATCTCAATTATTTTGCGATTATTATCAGCTGGGATTTACTAAGAGTAATTTTGGTTTTCATTTAAGGAGCACGGTTGATCTTGGTCCTTCTGCACCCGTTACTTCTATCAGAGGTGGTGTGTTATTTTCGGCAATGAAAAAGGGTGAGGTTAAATCAATTATCAACTTTGAAATTTTTTATGGGCTAAATGATATTTTTAAAGACAATAATCTTCTAAACCGTAATATTTTGGGTATTCAAGCAACATTTCCTTTTAATTTTAAATTATAAAAAATGGCAAGGTACTTTTTGTATTGTGAAAAGCATGGTAAAATTGGTCGTTATTATTCAGATCCTGATGAAGCATCTAAAGGCCGGAAAAAATATAAGAGAAACTCCCCAGGCCCACATGGTAAGGTAGAAGTGATTGAAGAATATTCAATAAGTAAATATGGTCACGTATTGGTTAGTCTTCGAAAATATAGGAAGTAGTAAATCAAGCTTTTGATTTTAAAAAAAGGAAAAATTACAACTCCGCAAGAGGTACAAGAATTTGGCGCTGGGCGCTGCAAGCAAGGCATAAAAAATTGGAGTCATCATGAAAAAGACGGAGATTGAGTGCATCAAAGCAACAACTAAAGAAGGGCTAAGATATAGATTTGCCATTGTATGCCTTGATAGCAACATCCCACTCAACATATTACAAAAGTGGTTTGGTGACACTTCACCAACAACAACACCCATTTACGCCAACGCACTTTGTCAGGAAGGAAGAAATATTGCAAGCCTACTATGGGAACGCAAGTCTTCGTAGTTCATATGCATAGGATGAACCCTAACAAGTAAAAGGCCCCATAATGGTCTTTGGACTGTTCTACCATTACTGTTTAAATAAGCAAAATAGTGAAGAATACAGTATTGTCAAAAAATTGTTTTATTTTTTTGACAATACAAACTTTTTGTATTATATTGCGACGAGCCATTTTCCCTAATCCCTTTTTAATCAACGCAAAGTGGAACTATCATTCTTAACTCCTCTTCTACTAATTTTAATACTTGTTTTAATAATAAAAAACTAATACAAGCTCAATATTTTTATATTGTTACTAACTAGTCTTTGACATTTATTTAAAAAAAATAAATCCCTCAATCATGAAAAAAACTACGCTTGGAACTATATTTTTGATTTTTATTAGCTTCTTAATCTTCTCTTTCACTTTCAATTCCACCATTGCCAAGGATAGTTATTCAAATTATCTAACACTGCCTCCAACACAGGAAGTAGATTCTCTTGCAATTGAGGTTTTACAAGGATGGATGAATTTCATTAGAGTAATATTTTCCGAGGAAAACTGCTTACCAAGAAATGAAGCTTTTGAATCTCAACTAGAATCAGATTCAATAGAAAGTAATACGTTTGTACCTAACATGATTGGATATTGGATGTTAGCTGCAGTTTTATCATATGAAGTCAAAAAATTAAATCCAGAGCTTACAAATGGATTTGACAAACAAGAATTATTAGACAAACTTTATTGTGTTTTGGATGCCCTAGATGACATCCTAGAAAATCATGCTTTCGTCGACACACAAGGAACGGGCAAATGGGCACTTTATCAGGTACATAATTTGAATGGAGAAGCACCTCTGTCAAATGAATTTGAACAAATTGTTTCGATGCTTGATAATGTCTATTTAGTAACAGCATTAAAAGTAGTAGAAATTTGGAGCCAAAGTGTAGACCCGATACTTTCCAACAAAATTGAAAACACTTTGCAATCTTTTGATATAAGTATGTGGTTGCAAGATGATCGTTATTGGAGTCACGGAGGTCCAATGAACCCAACTCCAGATGGTGTTCCTGTTGTAGATAGAATTTTGGCGGAAGGAAGAATGGTTTATGTAACTGCGCTTGCGAGAGGTGAAATTGATTTAGCAAATTTTGTATGGGGGTTAGACCAATTAAGGTTTTTATCTCAGCCTTATACATCTCCACAGGGTGTATATGTGGAGTACTTACCCTATTTTGGTACTTCTCTTGAGAAATGGATAGTCCCTAATTTTTTATCAGTTGAGTTGAAAACTAAATTTGGTTGCAATACTCTTTATCCAGTACTGACAGCACAAGAGGAGCAAAGATGTAGTTTGAATTTAATAAGTAATGAAGCCACTGGGATTGGTGACGGATTTTATAATTTTTTAGAATTTGGAAATACCCCTTCTGAAGGCAATCCACCAAACCAAGACATCAACTTGTTAATTCCTCCTGCAGTCATGATGCAAGCTGGTGTAATGGCTAAAATACACCCTTTCTCAGAGGAAAATTTTTTAAGAGCTATTGAAATTTTAAATAGTGATTCTTTATTAAATTCTACATGGGGACTAGCAAACTATTTTGAGTGTGAAACTGAAATAGTTAATTCTGATGACTTGTTGTGGGGGACACTTGAAATTGAACAAGGTACCGTTGCATTGCTGAATATGCTACTAGGAGGTGATTATATTGAGAATTTACTTAGACAAGATAATGAATGGGATAATGCCATAAATTCTTATGCCGCTGTTCTGGATAATAAATCAATATTTATGGAAGCGGAAGAAGGGTTTTCAGGAGATGGTGAGAAAACAGAACGTATTGATGTTGCATTCTCCGATTCAACACTTCGCCTATCAAACGATGGTGAATTTGTGAATTATCAAATAATTGTAGCAGATTCGGGAAATTATGAATTCTATATCCGTTATGCAAATGATGATTTTGTAAACATGTGGGACCAAGTTAACATCATAGTAAATGGAGAAACCAAAGATTCTTTTTTAACAGAGAATACTGGAAATTCTGGTAACGGATGGTACAATTATTTAATATCTCCCCCGCTTAATTTAGGTTACCTTACGTCTGGCATCCATGAATTATCTTTAAGTTTAGTACAAGAATCTGCAGGCGTTGAGTTTGATGTTTTGATACTACTCCAAGTAGACAATCAATATTCCTGCGATTATCCCACATTAATGGAACAGTGTAATGACACTATTCCATGTTCAATTATAGATGTATTGCCCTCTATTCCTTCAACTAAAAATGAAGTTTTCATCTCACCTAACCCTCTTTCAAGCCAAACGGTTGTTACGGTAAAACTTAATCAGCCCGAACAAATAAACCTAAGGGTTTTTAATTCCTCAGGAATATTGTTAGAAACTCTAACCAACAAAGAGTTACCAAAAGGAAACTATAATTTTATGTGGGATTCCCAAAAGTTACCTGCAGGAATATATTACTTAATTGTATCCGGAGATGGGTGGTATTTCCCTAAAAAAATGGCTAAAATAGCTGGCAATCCTTGAATAAAACTTTCATCGAATACGGGTATTTTTACTACTCATTTTCGGTGGATTTGTAGAAAAGTTATTCAAGGAAAGTTTGAAAAAGGATGACACTCACATTAAAACTGATTGTAAAGTTCGCAGACTACCCACTAGTGAGTAGTCTGCGCATTTCAGATGCGTAATGAGAACTTGAGACTACAGAAATAATCCATTTGACAACCTAAAAATTCCTAAATGGTTTTCGGTAAAGTAAGGAGCTTCGCCTTCTGTACAGCAGAATACGAAACTGATTATCAGGGTGTTTATGCCAGTTGGACGTTTTACAAGAAATGTCCACTAAATAAGATTATCTATAAAAAAAGTGAAATGCTAAATAGCTGATTTTCAAAAAACGGGTTGAGTAGGGAGCTTCCGTTTTTGGATACATTAACCATTAATGTCCTATTGGAATTATACACTATGGACTATGCCGTTATTTAAACATCGCTTGTAACATTAATCAGTGCTTTATAGAACAACACTATTGAAGAATTTAACATAGATGTAGTTTGTTTTAACACAATAAATGCGTAGCTTGTAAACATACTGCTATGAAACCAATGTTTCTCTCCTTTCCAAACAAATAAACTCAATATTAAATAATGTTGAGCATTTATTGTTTTGCCGCTTGCTAATATTTTTATTTCTTCACTTAAACCCTTATATGTTATGAAACTAACTCATCATTACCCTAGTAAATCTTACCGATTATCTACACTTCTAGTTTTTGTTTTGATGTTTTTTTACCAGCAATCTGAAAGCCAACAAACATGGTGCACAACGACCCCGACTCCAGAATCTCCTGGATATTACGCCCCTATAGTAAATGAAGAAGGCCCCTTTTTTGTAAGAGTTTATGTTCATGTAATTAGGATGACTGATGGAACAGGAGGTCAAACTCCTGAGCAAGTTCGAGAAGGAATGAAGTATTTAGACGATGCATTTAATGAACATAATATTTTTTTCGTTTGGGAGGACTGTGGAAATATCGATTACATTGATGATAATACCTTATACTACAGCTCCGATCCATATCCAGTATTTGATATAAATAATAACCCCGATGGAATTGATATGTATTTATTTCCTGAAGTACCATTTCCGAATGCTACCGGAAGTGGTTTTGCTAGTGATGTCGTGTCTGCAGAATTTTTTGTGAGAGGAAATTTTTGGGATTGGCCATATTCCAACTTAACAACATCGGCTGTAATTTCTCATGAAATGGGACATTGTCTGGGGTTAGACCATACCTTTAAAGGCGGATCATCTCAGTTGGTGAATGAACCGGATTGTCAAAATCAGGAACTGTTCTACGATGGAGGAGATTTTGTGTGTGATACTCCTGCTGATCCTAATATGGATTTTGAAGTAAATCCTACTTCTTGTCATTGGAATGGACAAGAATTTGATGCTAACAATGATATGTATGATCCTGATGAAACAAATATAATGGCTTATAGCCATATTAATTGTCAAGATCATTTGACTACTGGTCAGGGACAAAGAATGCGAAATCTTCTCGTATCTGAATCTGTTCTCACAGCATGTCTTGTTGATTTTGATGATACATTTATTGACCATCAATTTTTTAGTGCCGCTAGTATTGGCGCTGGTAATTATTTAGTCATGGGAGATTTAATAGTAGAATCGGGAGCATCCTTAAATATTCAATCAGGAGCTATCTTAAATTTTTCCGAAGGCTCAAAACTCATAGTAAAACAAAATGCCAGACTTAGTTTATATGGAGCACTTACTGCTTATTGTGGTGATACTTGGAAGGGTGTAGAAGTTTGGACGGATCATACACAATCACAATATTATTACGCTAACATTTCGGGATATGCTCAAGGAACCATTTATGGCTATGAGGGATCAGTTATAGAAAATGCTGAAATAGGTGTCCAACTTTGGGGTCCGGAGCCTGATCAAGGCGGAGGAAGATTTATTATGAGAGGTACTACTTTTAGGAATAACAAAATTGGGGCCCAGACCGCCCCTTATCAAAACTTTTGGTCTTATAGCTGGCCCACAGGTTGGTTTGGACAACCTAGATCCTATTACGGAAGATTCACAGAATGTAATTATGTAGCTGATGAAAATTATCCGCATGAAGATCCTTTCATTTTTATAGACCTTTCGGAAGTAAATGGAATAGAAATTCAAGCTTGTAGATTTAATAGTACCTATCTACCTTATGTTCCTGATTGTGCTGATTTCAGTCATGAACTATATGGTGTGGGTATTCAATCATATGACTCTGGCTTTAGTGTCAATGGTAAATGCAACTCACCAACTATTCCATGTACTGGTTATGACCGTTCCGAGTTCTCTGGGTTAGGGATAGGTATTTTAAATAATAAATTAATTGTTAATCGACCATACACCATTTCCCGAGCTGATTTTGAAGATTGTTATGTAGGAATATATACCCGAGAGGTTAGTGGAGGGGCAATTACTCATAACGAATTTAAGTTAGGTAATCTTCCTGAAACAGAATGTTGGAACGACCAAGTAGGAGTGAATTGGGCAAGGATGATCGATGGAATTATCTTCCAGGAAAATAAATTTACAGATAATACTGGGAGTGAAGTGCATACTATAGGGATAAATAGTTATGCTACTGGGGAGTTTAATAACAAAATTCGAAGAAATACATTTACGGGTTTAAATTATGCAAATCTTGCAGGTGGTAAAAATGCCGATTTTATGGGAGATATATCAGGACTATTTTATGAGTGTAATACTAATATTAATACTGCGGAGTATGATTTTATTGTTACAAGCGTACCGGGTTCCAGCCCTGATAATATTAGGAATATTCAAGGAGTGTATGACTATATAGAAAATTCAGTTTCGCTTCCGGCAGGGAATAAATTTTCCTATACAGGTAGTGCCTTGTATAGAGATTTTAGAAATGTAGGGAGTAGTGTTTCCCAATTAGATTATTATTATTTCAATCAAAATCCGCAGGTGCCTATGAATTATTTCTTTATTGATATTACTGAAGTCACCGAAAACAATCCTTGTCCTATTGAGTATTGTGACCCTCCATGCCATATGCCTTACGATGACAATAATTTAGTCAGCGACCAACAAGATTTTCTTCTTTATCATCAAAAATACAAGATAGCAATAGATGGTTATGGATCAGCATTGTCTAGTGGAAATAGTGCTGTGGCAGAACAAAAATTATTAGATGCCGGAGCAGCCCGGCAAGAACGAGATAGATTAGCTCAAAATATTTTAGGATACATGATGAAAGATACCATTAATTATAACAGAGATAGCCTTCGATCATGGTGGAGTAATTTGGAAAGCCTTTCAGCAGACTTGACAGTAGTTGGTGATTATGTAGCTACTAATCAATGGGCTGAAGCTGTTGCAATTTTGGATGCGGCACCGAATAAATATAGTTTAATGAGTGAGGATTTAGCTGACCTGAATATTTCTAAAGGTATTTATCAAATGATTTATCAAAAATCATTGCATGGACTAGATCAAAATGATCTTGACAACCTAATTCCTATTGCAGATGGGAATTACGTTCATGCGTCCGGATTAGCAAGAAGCATCAGAGAATTATACAAAGTAGAATATTATCCTCCGGTTTATATATTACCTGAAGGCGAACCTAACAATCGGCTAATATTTGAAGATGACTCAGAGAGTATTATTTACGAACTTTCAGCATATCCTAATCCTGCGAATGATTACATTGTTTTTATCTGGAATGATTTACCGGATATTCCTAACCTAAAAATTTATAATAGCATAGGAAGAACGATTTGGGAAGGAAAAATTTCACCTGAAAATGAGCAGTTTATTCTCAATATAGAAGCGTTTCCGGCAGGAGTTTATTATTATCAGTTATATGCTGATAATAATATTACCAATGCTCCAGTTGGGAAAATAATTATTCAAAGCGAATAATTCTCTTAACTCAATGGATTAATTAATTTTAATCCATTGAGTTTTTTTAATTTTATAATTATGAAAAATATTTTGACTGTACTTTTTCTTGCTCTGATAAATCAATTGAATGCTCAAATTGGTTTTTCAAAAACTCATGAATTGAATGCACCTGGTGCTACATTTCATAATGTGATCATTCACAACGACACGTTAATTGCGGTTGGAACTGCCAGAAGTGATAGTTTAAGTCCCTGGGGCTTGCTATTTGCTAAGTTGGATACTTTAGGAAATTTAATAAGTACCAAAAATTATTTTGATCCTGCAGGCGATCATTATGTTTTTTTAGAGAATTACGATATTATCAAAACATCAGATGGAGGGTATTTGACAGTTGGTAACTTTTTTTCGTCTTATAAAGGATTTGTAGTCAAATTAGATGGCGAGGGAAATCTTGATTTTTTAAAGGAATACTCCTTTCCCAAGAATGTTTCCTTTCGAAAAGCGATTGAGGTTTCAGGTGGCTATCTCATTGGTGGGATTAGAAATTTTGATAATAATACATATAAAACATTTGTAATGAAAATAGATTTCGAAGGAAATCTGAAATGGGAGGAAATTTATGGAAACCCTTCTGACGATGCTGGCCTTACTTCTCTCAGCCTTATAGACAACAATAATATCTTACTTGGCATTGGCCATAATAAGGCGGGGATAAGCAGTGGTCCTTATTCATATAATACTGATTGGACACAAGGAAGTATTATTGGGATAGATAGTTTAGGAGAAGTAAAGTATGAATGGCTTAGCGATCTTAACACCGATATGGGCCCATTGGGTATTCAAAAAACCAGCGATGGCGGATATATCTATTTTACTGCAGGTTTTATAATTCATAATCAATGGACCTGGGGGCGAGATTTAAAAATTATAAAGCGAGATAGTAATTTTAACCTGGTTTGGGAAATGAATAATGTAAGCCCCAAAGCAACCTTGGCCAATCTTGCCTTAACTATTCAACCAACTCCTGATGGCAACTATATTGCTGCAGGTAACTGGGCAAAGGCATTTTATCCTAACGATACTTCTTTTGTTTATGTAGGTGGATGTTTATATAATTTTTCGCCTGTAGGAGATAGTATCTGGTTACGTTGTGATACAGTTCCTGATGGACCTTATGAAAATTACTGGCCAGAATTTGGTTATACTTTGGGAAAATATGGAGGAGCAGCGGTGTCAGCCTCCGGAAGTATATACGCAGTTGGGAAAACGGTACTCTATGATACGATAATGGCTCCGCGTTCTTTGGGTTGGTTAGTAAAAATAGATAAACATGGTTGTTTAGATACTTTGTGCAATCTGAATACTGCATTATCAAATATCCCAATTCCTAACGCTGTTAAATTATTTCCAAATCCCGCTTCGGATTTTTTAAATATCCAGATATCCACAACCACGCTTAAAAATGCAAGAGGGCGGATCATTAATCTTTCAGGGAAAGTGATCAAAGAAGTTCATTTGGAATCACACGAATCCTCTTACCAAATACCTACGTATAATTTACCTTCTGGAATTTATTTTTTACAAATACAAGATGGGGAAGGGCGAATGCTGACCAAGAAGTTTGTCATTCAGAAATGACTCAATTTGACCTTTTTTTAGTTCAAAAACTTCATTTTTTTCATTCAAACCGCTAAGTACTCTTTTTTTCAATCCAAAAACATTTAATGACCCCTTTGATTGAAGCAAAGGAATCAAAAAGAAGAATTAGTGGAATTTTTGGTGATAAAGTACTAATTGATTGGTTTTCGGGAAATATCAGTTTACCAAAAGCAAAAATTCTTCGTTGGAATAGAGTTTTTCATATAAGTTTTGAAGAAGAAATATTGTTTCAAGTGAATAACGGAAAGACCCAAAATATATCTGTGATTGAAGTGTTGGTGACCTAAACGGAAGTAAGTTAAGATTTACTGTTGATTTTAGCTAGCAGGACAAATGGATTGAAATCGTGGAATTCCGCAAGGATGGAGAGCAATGGGTGAAGTTTTTGGGAATGGATTTAAGTAAAGTCAAAAAATAAACGTGAAGTGCTAAATTGGGAATGGTTGGTTGGAGTAGGGGCGTTCCATTTCTGTACAGAAGGTATCGAAACCTGGAGAGAATGAAATACCCTCGGTACTCATTCTCTCCAAGATAAATTTTAAATGGTTTAAGAATTAAAAAGTTAGCATGCTTCTGGTCTATTCAAAAATAAACACTGGATTTATATACGTTGTATAAGCACAAAAGCTAGTGCCAGGAATTGCACCAGCATCGCCAGTAAATTCAACATTACTTGTGTTAGAGGAACATGGAGCACCCCACGTACCAGGTCCACCGGTGAAATCAGTACCACAAGAGTTTGGGTCATTACGAACACGAATACCTTGAGTACAATCACTTCCAATTGAAATAGTAGTGGGAGTTGAATTATTTGGAACAACGGTCTGGGCTCCATAATAATAAATTGTCCACGCTTCACCTGAACTATTGGTAGCCTGAGCGTTTAAAGTTTGAGTGCTCAATGCTCCCAAAGCAAGGGTTAGGAATAGCATAGCAAAGCTATGCCTTAATGTATTTTTCATAAGAAAAAATTTAAAAGGTAAATTAATAAAATACTACAGTATAGGCCTATTTCTTTGCGCAGAAAGAGCTACGTTAATATTAACAATGTAATACCAAATTGTAGTGATTGTAAAAACGAAACACGCTTATTCTATTAAGAAAGTATTAATGCTATTTTAGTCCCAATGTTCCGCTGGTGGAGAGAAAAGAATTCGATCGAAGTGTGTACACAAATTATAATAAAATGTAATACCATAACAATATGAATGTTAGAAATATTGCTGTGTTTTTCAATTTAACCCTAACTTTAACATTTAACTTACGGAAGGTAGAAAAGCAAAAAAGACAAATCCAAATGAAATGTTATTTCTATAATTGGTATTTAATATGGACAAGATTTCAAAACTTAATTACTTTTTAGTTTGATTCATTGATATGAATTCTTTATTGAAAACAGGCAAAAAGAAGGTCCACTGGTAAACTCATTATCGGAATTAATGACCGGAATAGTTATTTTGATCATGAGGCAACAAAAATCCAAATAAAAACCTACTGCAGCAATTGAATATTGCGTCCACTTGGGTCAGCCGGAACCGATCACTCATTTGGCAGTCTTAGGTTCTATTTTTGCTATAAGTTGAACTCGAGATGTTTTTACACGAGTTAGTTTAGCTTGAAAAAACCTGAAGATTTTCACACATATCCACAATTCTAAATTTGCATCTAATGGATTTAGCGCATTTTAAATTTGTTTCGATGAAGGTTGAGTTTTCAAAATTTGAATTTACAAGAATAGTATTGGAAAAATTTACATGAACCTTTTCAAATACAGCCATCATTAATTATCAAAAAACTTTCTTTTCAGGGAAGCGGAAGTTGCTTTGGATTGTGTTCTTGATTTTTAATTCTTTCCGGTAGTTATTATAATTGGTGTAGGCTGTAGTTAAATTATTAATATCTAGAAAACTTAAATGGCAGACGTCCGTGAACGCCTGCCAGATCTCAATACTTTTGTAAGCCAAAAGACAATTATAAAATTCTGTCTCTAATCAGTAAAAAAATCCTAAATTTTGACTACCCTGAAGCAAGCCTCGGAGAATTCCCTGATTAAATTTAATGGTGCTTTATAAATTGCCCTCCCACCTATTTTCAACTTTACTTTACAACGGTCTAATTAACCAACGTTGGGTATCATTATTCTGTGCGGTTCGAGTGACGGCATCGAAGGTTCCTGATTGATATGCATCTAAAAATTGACCATTAACCATTTGCTGGATAGTATATGAATCACCACCTAAGAATTTTAGAACCCATCTTTGAGTATCATTATTCTGTGCTGTTCGAGTGACAGCTGAGAAATCATTTGTTTCCGAAAGATGTGCATCTAAAATCCGGCCACTGCTTCTTTGCTGGATGGTGTAAACTGTTCCGACACAGGTTAGAACCCATCTTTGAGTATCATTGTTCTGTGCGGTTCGAGTGACAGCATCGAAGCTACCTGATTGATGTGCATCCAGAAATCGACCACTACTTTTTTGCTGAACTGTGAAAGTATCATTGCCAAGGTATCCTAGAATCCATCTCTGAGTATCGTTGTTCTGTATGGTTCGAGTGACAGCTGAGAAGTTTCCGGATTGATGCGCATCCAAAAAACGATCGCTGCTTAACTGTTGGATTGTGTAAGTTGAAAGACTGTTGTTTTCATGCATGAACACCCACTTCTGAGTATCGTTATTCTGTAAAGTACGTGTAACAGCAGAAAAATCGTTTCCTTCTGATTGGAATGCATCCAAAAAGCGGTTACTGCTTCTTTGCTGAATGGTATATACGCTTCCGACAGGTGTTAGAATCCATCTCTGCGTATTGTTATTTTGCGCTGTACGTGTAACAGCAGAAAAATCGTTTCCTTCTGATTGGAATGCATCCAAAAAGCGGTTACTGCTTCTTTGTTGGATCGTGTACAATCCCTGCAAGGCCGGAAGCAAAAGGCTTCGCAACGTTGGTGACTCCTCAAGTATTCTTCCAATACGAACGCCAAAGTTTGAGCCAGTTCCAGCCACATTACATCCTCCATTTGTGTGAACACCGACGATTTCGCCACTAGGTGATTGCCAAATAGCTGAACCAGAGTTTCCACCTAGAGTATCTATATCATTATAGCGAATTCTATCTCCATCGAAAGAAGTCAAGGGGCCTGCCTCAACTCGTTTAGGCACACCGGCTGGATGGCCGATAATACAAAGCATGTCGTTTACTTCTGCATCCTCTTGGGCAACTGCACCGATTCCAAATGTTAGACCGGGCGAACCCGCCAGGCGCACAATCGCAAAATCCAAACCGCCTAGCCGATACTCAACCAGCTCCTCAATCGCAAAATTTTGCACTTCATGGAGGACGCCGCCGGGATCGACTTGATAATTAAAATTGACATGCATGTTCGTTGCAAGTTCAGTCTGTGGTAATACGTCGGCAGTCCCATTAATTCGAGGTCGCTGCCAACCCCCGCCAGACTGATCAAAGCAATGGCCGGCAGTTAAAAATAGATTTGGACTGATTAGCGTTCCTGTACACCACCGTACTCCAGAGACATTTCCTGGATTATCGTAGATATCAGACAAATTGTCATTCCATTGAATTTGACCTACTGGCCCTTGGTGGATGTTGACGAATCCTGTTGATACACCGAGAGCACCATCATACTGTTCTACTGGCTGTGAATCGTCGGTTGCCCCACATTGGGACTCGATTAAGGATTCATAGAAACCAGGCGAAATGGTTTCAGTGCCTGAAGGCATGTTCTCTAAAACTCTTTCTAGTTCTTCGGGTAGAGGGGGAAACATCACTGATCCATTAGATTGTTCCATAATAATTGTTTTTAGATTAAAAAATTAGGTTATAAATAAAAATTGGACTAAAGAAAATCATGATTTCTTCTGATTCATATTTAAGGGGAATCTGGAGTGGAGATATAGCCTGGAGATTTATTTTTTTCATTTTTACGACCTGTTCTTCCTCTATACCGGCGACTTACTCTATGCCAGGCAATTGTAATCGGATTGGGTGCAATTGGAGGAAGGGGTACTACAAGGGGATAAAAATTGTATGTTCCTTGAACTAATTGTTCTTCCGGAGCACCATTTTTTGGCTCTCCCAAGTGTTGAAGAATGGAAGAGTCAATTGTTTCTCCCACCTCTTCAAATTTAGCAGTTTCAATAATATCTGCTACCTCAACACTAAAAAGGTTTAAGATTTCCATTGTGATTCAATTTGATATGAAAAAAGATGGTTTTTCTAATTCTTGTAAATTGATCGTTTTTTAAATTAAACATTGATAAACTAAAGTTTTAGCTGAACGAAAAAAGTATGTTGTTATATGGACGTAAATTTTCTTGCATCGGGAAAGCCAAATCATTCTAGAGTCTGTTCTTTAATAAAAACTGACAAAATTTAAATTGTTTGTGCGTTGAATAATTAAATATTAGAATAGTAATGAGCGCTAGTTTTTAGTGTTTATTCTTCAGTTCTGAAAAAAGTGACCCTGGAGATGTGTTTTTTATCGTAGTTTTTTTTCTTATTCCTGTTTTCTAACAATTTCTGTATGGAACAGACGAAAAAATTGACTTAATTCTAAGCGGAACTCTCTAAAAGATTAAGCGTTTGCAATTCAATGTTATATCAACTTAGGTTAGCTGAAATGATTCACTTATCTCGCAAACTTAGACTCTACTTTTGTTATAAGTATAATCTAGTTGGAAGATAACTTTTGAATAGAACGACTAGTTTTTTTAAAAAATCTGTTGTTTGGCTTTTATATGTAGCAAAAACAATCAGTCTTATTTGATAAGGTAAGTTCAATAATATAGGGTGGGGCAAGCAATGCCTTGCCGGCTTGCTTGGAAAAACTCACCCATTTTATTTATAAATTCATTAGCATTTTTATAGTTATAACATTTTATTTTCTTAAATTGGGATGTTATACTCTTAGAAGATTATCTGTGCAAATTGGTTTGATTTAGTGGTGTTGTAATCATCTTTCATTGAATAAATGGTAATGCCATAGAATGAATGATAAGGGTTAACCTAGACAAATGTATCTAATAAAGATTCAAGTTAAATGTCCTCATTGCCAAAGCTCAAAAGTCGTTAAAAACGGTGTCAAATCTACAGAAATTCAAACTGACCCACTACCCGTTTTTTGGACACTTTAGCTATGAATGTCCAACGGGTTTTACTTCCGATGGACTATGCTCTTTAGATAAAAAATCTCCTAAGTATCAATCGGTATGTCCAAGACAACACAATTGGAAAATTTAACATGTATATTGTTTGTTTTAACAAAGTAAAATCGTAGCTTGTAAACATACTGCTATGAAGTCAATATTTTAAGTTAGCGCCAATTGAATTTATACAAAAAACGTATTTTTGAAATCTTTAATGAAATGCAATCCGATTATTGAATAAGCAGTATTTACGACTTCAATTAATATATTCTATGGACCACACGACAATTCACCCTTTATGCGCAAGTCAAGCCCATCTCATTGATCTTCACCTATGGCGTGGAGCACCTCAAAATACGGATGAAACTCGGCCTATCCAAATACTCGTTAACCATGGGTACGTAGTTGGTTTCTGTCCTGACCGGCTTCAACCTGCATGGTCTGCTTATCGTGTGGCTTATGCTGATGACGATGTAGATTACGACCGCCCCTTGTTTTATTATGACGACCTTCGGCTCAATGAAGAGTATCGAATCGGTCGAAGAACATTCGGGAAAATTGGTGGCGTTCCACTCAATGTCGGACACATGACGCCTAATGAGGTCATCAATCGGCAGTTCGGACGGCTAGCGCAGATGGAGACATTTATGATGTCGAATATGAGCCCTCAATATGGCTCCCTTAATGGTGGTGTATGGCTCAAGTTAGAGGATGCAATTCGTAAGATAAAAGATGAACCCAAAACGAAAGACCATGTTTGGATAATTGTTGGGCCAATTTTTGGACCGGAACCAGCATCGATCAATCGAGGACATGGAAAGTATCTGCCAGTACCGGACGCTTACTTCTGCGTAGCGGTTGACCCGTACATGTATCCTTTTGATACCATATCAAGGGTCCATCTCAATTGCTTCATTATTCCTCAGGACGCTCCGAGGAACTCATTTCCCGAAGATTATCCTGCGACTCTGGAGGAGATAGAAAAAGCTACTAATCTCAATTTTTTTGAAGGTTATGGACGAGAAACACCTCTCGGATTGATGTCTGCTGGAGAAGCAGGAGTAACAGAGAGTCGCTTGATGCACGTGCTCAATAAAGTCAGATCGGAGTTTAAGTCAATGCAATCGGAATTCGAGAAAGCCCGGTACGAGGCAAAAACAATTGATCAGTTGATTGAAGTATTGAAATCTGAAGCTGCTCAGATTCAAATTCAAGGTGGGGCGCTTACCGAAGAAGAAACGACTCGTTTGGGCACCATTCAACACACAATCTCCTTTCTGATCCAAGCGCGAGATATCTCGAGTACTAAGAAAGATGCTGATATTCCTTCAAACCTCATTACCTACAAGATTATTTCAGACAGTGGTGATAAACTCAAGAAAGGAGCACGAACTGCTTGCAATTTTTGGAATCGATTTGTGCTACCAAAATATTCGATTGTTATTCGTTTGGACACATTCACACAGTCCGGCAATACCATTGCCCGAGCGTACATGCCCTATGAAAAGGATGGAGTGAGATATGGAAAAGTAGAGTTTAATACCAAGTATCTTAGCCGGTTTACGAGCGAAGATATTGCTGGAACCATCATTCATGAGATAGGACACTCGCTTGGAATAGGTTGGGAAGTGTGGGCTGGCCTATTTGACCGTAATACAGGTATATTTAATAAGGATGTAGTTAGCAGGTTAGATCAACTCGAACAAATGGTAGTCGAATTGGACGGTGGTCCAGGTACCGCTCTAGCTCACTGGGACGAAGACAAATTTGACAAAGAGCTAATGACAGGCTATAAAGACCTTGGGGGAGAGTTTGTACTTCCTGTGACTATTAATGTAATGGAGCTCCTAGGTCACAAAGTAATGGAGAGACTTGAGGCCAAGAGCGATCTTGCTGTTCTGCTGCATCAGGCGTCTAGTGTGATTTTCTCTCGTCAAGATGAGGTGCGAACAATTGACCTTGACCACTTTGAGGAAACTGAATTGATGGAAACAATTCCCCATATAAGTTGAAAACAAGCCTCCACGTTTGTCTCTAATAATGCGTTCTATTCTTTCTTGTTGGTCATAATGGTCATACATAGCAAAACGGGAGAATTTGCCTACGAATTGCATGTTTTCCACAATTGCTTTGTGAGACATTCAATGGAAATTTTTGATTGAATTTTTCAAAATTCTTGGTGCCAAATTACCGTTGAACAAGTCGTAGACATTCTTCAGGCTGTCCGCATAATCAGTACGAGACACCTTGCCACAAAACAAGATTTGTCCATTTTCAAATCAGAGTTGAAGGAAGAAGTAACGAACCTAAGAGCCAGAACAGATAAAAACATTGGTAGTATCAAAGTATGGTTTTTAGGCGTAATGCATACCCAAACGGTAGCATTTGGTTCTAACACACGTCTTATCCTAAATTGATTGAAAATAGGTTTGCTTAGCCTTATAATGCCGAAATGGCAAAGTTTGAGAAGAAAAAACTTGCAGAGGTCATCGATGCTTATATTGATGCATCAGTAAGGCTGTGTGAGGTAGAAATCACTGTTAAAGGGATGTGTATAAACCTATAAAACGAGATTGATGAACTCTCTACCAAGTTGTATTTCCAGTAAAAATAATCTTAAATTTTGACTACCCCGAGGCAAGCCGTAGGGGCATTCGCCAAAATTTTTCCGACCTAAAGATCGGAAACCGGATTTTTTGAATTCGGTGTTTTTTCAAAACATCTTTTTATTGACCCCGAGGCAGAGCCTCGTAGAATTCACAGATAAAAAAATTAATGGCATGCATCTGGCCGTCATTTATTTCAGGTTGACTTGGGCATCGTACAAACCCGAATTGTGTAACAAGTTGCATTGGGTGTTTGGTTAGAAAAGTCCAAATTTAGCAAGGGCCTTTACGTGAGGGAAATAAAAAACAGAAAATAACGAGGTCGGGGGCTTTGGTTTTGGAAAGTTTAACCATTAATTTCCAACAGGAATTACACACTATGGACTATGTCGTTATTTAAGCATCACCTGGAACATTAATCAGTGCTATAAAGAACAAAACAATTGAAAAATTTAACAGGTGCATTGTTTGTTATAACAAAATAAATTTGTACTTTGAAACCACATTGTTATCTCGGCAATATTTCTCTCCTTTTCGATCTCAAACAACGCTTAATTATCTGCCTTTGAGTTCTACTTGTATTGTCGCTAATAAAGTATTTATTTCTTCATTTCAAAAACCGGAACTATGAAAGCCCAGTCAACTCTGCAATCACAATGGAATCTTCATTCTCTTTTTTCATTTTTTATATTACTACTGTTCGTTTTTATTTATTCTCCCGCCTATAATCAGGACACATTGTATTTTGAAGCCTGGTCGAATACAGATGGTGAAGCCGACGATTTCTTTAACAACGTTGTGAGTGTTACCGATGCGAGTAACAATGTCTATGTTGCCTCTTCAACCCTGAACGCGTACGACCACTATGATTTACTCGTCACAAAATATGACCAATATGGAGTAGAGGATTGGTCTGAAACTTATAATGAAACTATTGCCGGAGATGCTGTTGCCGGAGGCATTACCCTTGATGACAGTGGAAATGTTATTATTACCGGAACCGTTTATGTCGGCACCGCCGATTATGACTTATATGTTATAAAATACAATTCTTCCGGTAATGAACAATGGAGTGAAACTTACGATGGAACCTATTCGGTTTATGATGGTGGTAAAGCCATCATATGCGATGCCAGTGATAATATTTATGTTACAGGAGGAAGTTTTGAAAGTGCTACCCATTCCGATATTGTTACCATAAAATATAATTCTTACGGGACAGAGCAATGGGTCAGTACTTTTGACAATGACGACTTGCATGATGGTGGAGCAACCATCGGTTTTTATGATGCTAACACTTTAATTGTATCAGGACCCAGCCAGGTAGCGGCCGATCAATGGGAATATGCAGTAATTCGATATAGTGTCTCTTCGGGAAGTGAATTATCTTCCATGATAACCTCTTCCTCAGGTTCAACAATGGACGAATTTTCGGACCTTGCCATCGATGATCAGGAAAATGTTTACCTGACAGGTTCCGTCAAAAATGCTACGACAGGTTTCTATGACTACAAAACCTTCAAATTAGATGCTGATCTGGATATCGTTTGGGAAAAAACCTTCGTTGGAACTGCTGAAAAAGACGACATGGCAAGGGCCGTTGGTGTTGATGGTTCCGGCAATGTATATGTCAGTGGCTTTAGCACCAATAGTAACGGCAATAGAGATATTGTCACCATAAAATACAATTCTTCGGGAACATCTCTGTGGGAAAAGAAATATGATGCCTTGTCCGATGATGAAGCCTGGGATTTAGTCCTCGATGAAGAGGATAATATATTTATCACCGGGTACTCCATTCAACTTGGCAATAAAGATTTTTTTACCATTATGTATGACAGCAACGGCAATCCAAAATGGAAAGCCAAACACAATGGTATTTATAATGATGATGACGTTGCTAAAAGTATAAAACTGGATGGCGATGGAAATTTATTAGTGTCCGGGCTTAGTAAAGAACCTACTGAAACAACTTACCTGACAGTTAAATATAGGCGTCACGAAACAGTTATTCCGCCAGATGAAGAACCGTTGTCCACTGCCTTTGTCTTTGTTGAAAACCGAGGCCAGGTTGTAGATACTGCCCAAAATTTGGTGCCGGGATTAAAATTCTATAATACCCAACAATCTCCTACTCTTTATTTCTTTGATGATAAAATTAGTTTTGCACTAGCCCATATTGATACTTCAACAACCACACAAGACACTATGCATCGGGTAGATATGGGACTGGACAAAGGCGGAAGCCGAAGTACAAGAGTAATGCCAATGGATATAAGGGAAGATTGTTTCAACTTTTACTTAGGACATATTCCTGAAGGAAGAGAGCGGGTGCCATTATATGAAAGACTGATCTACCCTGATGTTTTTGAGGATATTGATTTGATGATGGCAAGTAATAGTGCAGGAGCCAAATATTATTTCATTTGCAAACCCGGCTCTGATCCTGACGATATTGAGCTGAACTTTAACGGGCAAACAAGCCTGAGCACTTCAAGTGGTGACTTGATAATAGAAACTTCATTAGAAGATATTGTACTACCAGAACCAACAGCCTATCAGATCGATGGTAATGGTGATCCGGTTTCTGTAGGCTGGACTCCTACTTATTCTATTAGTAGTGGACAAGTAACTTTAACTAGTGGAACTTATAACTCCAGTCAAGATTTGGTTTTTCAAATTAATTGGGAATTAAATTGTTCGAATCAGATTGAAGAAAACGGTAACTTGATATGGAGCACCTTTTATCATGATACGGCAAGTTCTTGGGGAAACGACATCACAAGTAGTGACGAGAGTGTTTATGTAACCGGAGTAGCTTATGATGCACTATTTCCAACTTCAGCGGGGATAGAAGTTGACAATACTTTTGGTGGTATTTCAGATGCTTTTGTTGTTAAATTCAACCTGGATTATCAAAGACAATGGGCAACTTTTTATGGGGGATCAGCAACGGACAATCCTATTTTTCCTCCACAAGATGAAGCTAATTCAATTGCGGTTGATGCAAATGAAAACGTATATTTTGCTGGAGCGACTAATTGTAATGATTTTCCAACATTTGCAACTGGGAGCGCATATATTGATCCTACAATAGGGGAAAACGTAAAAGCATTCTTAGTTAAATTAAACGGACAAGCCGGTAACCGTACCTGGGCAACTTATTTTGGTGAAAACAATAATGTTTGGGCCAATGAAATACGTTCCGGCGCTGTAGGGGTTAATTCGAATAACCATGTTTTTATATCAGGTAGTCTCCGTATGGGAGGTACAGGGCCTGGTTATGGTGTTGAAATCAATAATGGTGGCAACACTTATTATTCACACACTCAAGGAAGTTGTTATATTGCAGAGTTTGATGAGGAAAATGATATTGTTTGGTCAACCATGTTTGGAGCAAATGATACTCGTACACTTATCCATGATATAACTTTTGACTCAAATGATAATTTGATTTTAGTAGGGTGGTTTGAAACTGGCAATTTAACTGGTTGGGATGGTAATAATAACAGTGGACAAGCTTGGTATCAATCTACTTTACAAGGGGATCACGATGGTTTAATCGCTAAATTTAATAAGACAACCAGGCAATTAATATGGTCTACATTATTTGGAGGAGATGATGCTGATGAAATATATGCAGCAGTTGTTGACGAAAATGATAATCTTTATATTTTTGGAAATACAAAAAGCGATAAAAACAGCTTTCCAGTATATTTAAATCCGAGCGATGATCCGGAAATTGTTTATTATAATGAAACTATTGATGGCCAGGACTTGTTCATAGCTAGATTTACAAATGAGGGCGCAAGGAATTGGGTAACATACTATGGTGGAAGCGGGGAAGAAAATGCATTACATGGGTTGAGCTACTCGAATAACGGTAATGTTTATATAACTGGTGGAACAAACAGCACAAATTTCAAGATTGAACAAAATCAAGATTTTTATTATCAACCTGGAATCAATCAACCAGATCCTATGGAGGATCCAATAGAAGAGGATGTAACGGATGCATTTATTGTTTCATTTAATTCAAACAAACAGTTAATCGCCTCGTCTTACTACGGTGGAAATAATACTTTAACAAGCTCCAATGGTGATATTGGTATTTCATTAACTTCAACAGGGAATAAAATATATATGGTTGGAAATGCATCTAGGTCTACAGTACCGTGTTTCCCAACAATTGAGCCCGAAGGAACCGACGTTTGGTTCGAGTCTTCGTATAATGATGGTGGCTTTCCAGATTCAAGGGTATTTATCAGTGAATTTGAAGATATGGATTTTATAGTTCCCATTATGGAACCTTTATTACATTCATATGATGAAATTGTGATACTTCCAAATCCAGCAGTAAATAATTTAACAGTATATATTCATATTCCCATTGATCAAATTTCAGGTAGGCTGGAAGTAACAAGTATTCTTGGACAAAAATTAATTAACCTGTCCGTAATTGCAACAAACAAAATAGAATTAGATGCAAGCGGATTACCGCCAGGAGCTTATGTTTTAACATATTACGATAAAAATAAACAATTAAGTAAACAACTTATAATTACACGTTAAGTGTTTTGTAACCTAAATTTCTTCATGTTCTGAACATGAAGAAATTTAGGTTACAAAACATTAAATCATTATTTTATGAAGCCAAAATTAATTATCCTTTTTATTTTGAGTATATTATCATCTCAAGATTTATATGGTCAAAATTGGGAAGCATTTTCAACAAGCGTCAGCGAAAGTATTCGTCGATTATATGTTGATAGCTTAAATGATTTATTATTCATAGGCGGTCCATTTAGGTATGTCAATGGACAGGAAATGAAAGGAATTACCTCTTGGGATGGTGAACAATTTCATGCACTTTCGTTTGGAGCAGATAACTGCGGAAATTTTAATTGTAACCCCATACTCCCTGGAGCCTTTTATAAAGGTGAATTGTATTGTTCAACAGGAGGCTATACTTCTATTAATGGGGTATATATGAATGGAATCTGTCGCTGGGATGGACTGGAATGGGATACGGTAGCAAACGGACTCACCTATAACGATGGGTCTGGTGGTGGTGGTGGTCGAATGTTAGTCTATAATGATGAGTTGTATGTAACAGGTAGCTTTCATAAAGCCGGGAATGTTGATGCTTTTGGGCTGGCAAAATGGGATGGGGAGCAATGGTATTCGCTTAATATTCCACAAACAATTGATAGTGTTTCATTTTTTTTTACTTGGTCAATCGAATTGTTCAACGATGAAATTTACATCGGGGGTAATCTTTCGGTGGAGGTTGATGGTATAGTTAATGATGATATCGTAAAATACAATGGCACATCTTTGCAAACTGTAGCTGATGGATCTTTTAAAGGGAATCTAGGTGCAATAAATGCAATTGCTGTATATAAAGATGAGCTATATATTGGAGGCAATATTTATAAATCCGAAGGAAATCCTGGAAATGGTATACTAAAATTACAAGGAGACGAATGGGTCGATGTTGGGGGTAGTTTTGACTATTCACTTTATGCCGTTTCGGATATGTTAGTTTACAATGACAAGCTTTATGTTATGGGTATTTTTTACTCTGTGGGAGGAGGTATCCCTGCCAATAATATAGCAACCTGGGATGGAGAACAATGGTGTAGCTTGGGTAGCGAGATTGACAACAAAATTACTACAGGAGCTATATTCCAAGATCAAATTTACATAGGAGGTGGTTTTGATTCAATTGACAATATTGACATTGATGCTTTAGCTCGCTGGATAGGCGACGATTATGTAGACACCTGCGGAGCTATTGTTTCAACCATTAAAACAGAAAACAAATTTTCAAGTATTGAGCTATTTCCTAATCCCACAAATGAAAAACTGAATATTTCTGCTAAGGAAGACGCTCAACACCAATCTTTCGTTCTTTCAATATATAATATTCTTGGAGCAAAGCTATTTGAAGAGCAGGAATTTAGCCTCAACGAGGAAGTTGATGTGAGCCAGCTTGCCTCAGGAACCTACATTCTACAATTACATTCTCATGAGGGAACTATTGCCAAAAAGTTTGTTGTGCAGAGATGAAATATTAAAAAATGAGTACTTAGTTGCCAAACCGCCTTGGTGGCGGCGTGAAAACTCTATTAGGAATGAGGGCCATTGAGTATGATTCGTCTAAACAATCAACACCTGAAATAATTGAGCTTGTAAAGCTACGCGGCTTCCAAATTCCTATTTGATAACAGTTAGGATGAAATGCCTAATTCATTTATTTCTGTTGTTAAATGATACAATAGCTGGAGAACCTGCTCGAACGGGCCATGCTCAAATAAGATGTCTGTTTTTCCCTATATTGTGTTTTTGTTCACAAAAATCGTTGAGAGGTGTTATACAAAGTAAAACTCAAAAATGCAGACGATCAGGTTTTACTTGATGATCGGGTTTATCAATATCTGACGACAGATCCTTATTTTCAAAAACTTGATCTGATCCATAATCTGCGAAAACATTCAAGCGGCTGTGCGGTGTTTCAAAAAACATGGGCTAAAGCCGGAGGAGGGTACAAAACAGACACCATTTATCTGCATAAGCTGGTTGCCGAGAAGTTTTTAGCCGAACAGCGAACAAGTGAGCGGAACCTGGTCGGTGCGCGTAATGGCAACAAACTGGATTGCCGCTTACAAAATTTAGAGTTTCGCTCCCGATCCGTTTCCAGCCGTAAAAGGAAAACAAGTAGCAAAATCGGTTATACGGGGGTCTATAGAGAAAACAATCGCTATCGCGCCGTTATTTCTATCAACAGAAAAGCCCTTCACATTGGTATGTTTGATACGGCGGAACAGGCCGCACGTGCCTACAACATAAAATCTAAAGAGCTGTTTGGCGATGATGGTAAGATAAATAAGATTAAAAAATAGGTAAACTACCTGGCGGAGCTTAAACATAAGAAACCTGTCCCTGGAGTTTTAACCCACTCTTTTTTATTGTATTTTTATGGTTCGGGAAAATGCTAATCGCTGTTTAGGCTGTAACACTATTGTTACAGCTTTTTTGTATCTTTGATTAAGTGACTATCAAGTCATTTAAATAGCTTTGGGGAATTGAAAGCCGGTGCTGTATTTTACCGGCTTTCTTTTATTGCAAAAAAGAGTACACCGCTTATTTAAACAATAGGGCCCCGGCTAAAAGAAAAAATAAAAGGGCTGGTCTTGCAAATGGTTGTTTTTTTGCAAAATGAAAACTTTAACACAATATAATTTGCAAAAATTTTGATATTAAAAATAGATTACATATAATTGCGATGTAGCACCTTTGTTACAACAATTAGAAAACTAAAAACACAAACACTACTTTTTAGACTTATCCGGTCGAAAAATTATTT
Source organism: Saprospiraceae bacterium (assembly GCA_965220465.1). Lineage (GTDB taxonomy): Bacteria > Bacteroidota > Bacteroidia > Chitinophagales > Saprospiraceae > JAHDHW01. Next base: position 231,755 of record CBDCPZ010000024.1, read on the forward strand.
TATCCTAAATTATCAATCCCTGTACTAAATGCTGTTCATCTTCATTGATGGATTTAAAGGTATTACAACAGAGCGTGTATAAATAAACAATAATCAATTGAGGAGTACCATTCAGTTGAAATGGTAACCTATTCATTTAATTAAAATAGTCAAAAATGAAACGAATGGCCTTCATTTTTAATGGTATTGATTTGCCCAAAATTAAAAGTAGCATTACTGTATTTTTAATTTTCTTTCTGTTCCCACAGGCAAACGCACAGGTAGTTGTTGAACAGGACTTTGAGGTAGCCTGTAAAAACTATTCCAACGCTTTTTATGAAGGCTCAATTCCCGGCTGGGTGTCCACTCACGGAACACCCGACACCTATTCCAATTACGTCAGGATAACACCCTTTGAAGGAGAGCGGTATGTTCATTTATATATAGAAAAAGCAGGGGATTGCAGCAAATCACCTGACAGGGGGGAAGGTATTGCCCTTAATTATTCCTTTGAGCCGGGACAAACCTATAAATTAAAATATGCAATGAGAGGACAGGTAAATCTCGCTCAGTGGATACTGCGATCAGACCCGCTTCAAAACCAAAACAGGGGACCAAATTATTGCGGAGGAGGAGAAATTGTTCCCCCTGCTCAACCTCAGGATTTAATCCTGGAAAGGAAAACGGCGGTAGATTTAGAAGACTGGAGGGTTTACGAAATAGAATTTACCTTGCCATATAACAGTGCTTTTTCACAGCTGTGGTTCCGGGCAAGCAACCTCTATGTTGCTGCCAAAGAAAAGAGAACACACCTGTATCTGGATGCCGTAACGCTAAGAAAAACCTGTGAAGGGGTAGATTGCGAAGATGGGGTGATAAATCAGTACCTGACAGAAAAAGACATTTCCACCCAAAGTTCATCGGGTGACTATCTAAAGCCTCTTGTTTTTCCAAATCCCAGCTCAAACAAGCTGACGATGCAATTGGAAGCTGGTGGCCCACTAACCGTTGAAGTAGACATATATGATGCTAAGGGAAGTCTGGTGAAATCCTTTCCGAAAAAATCGTTTCCCGAAGGAAAATATTACAAGAAATGGCAGGCAGGAAAAGAATTGGGTAATGGTATATTTTTCATCTACTTCAAAACCAATTACGGGACTTTTCATAAAAGAATAGTCCTCCAGGACAGGTTGTAAACCTTTTCGAGAAACCAAAAACCACTTTGTCTCAAAAACCGTAAAAACTAAAACAGGATGACATTCAAGACCATCGCCACTTTAATAACCTTATATTGTCTTTCTTTATTCAACACCAACACTGAAAAATCATTCGCTCCGCCTCCAATGCCACCTGTGGACGAATTTGATTTATCTCAGCCCATGCTGCCTCCTTCACCCACTGCTGCCGAGTTTGCAAAATATGGAGATATTCCCGTTGACCTTTCCAGCGGAGTACCCAGTATTTCGGTTCCGATGTACACCCTTCAGGGGAGAGGATTATCTGTACCAATTTCCCTGAGCTACCATGCCAGTGGCGTTAGGGTAGATGATATTAGTTCTATGGTGGGCATGTCCTGGAGTCTTAATAGTGGAGGCGTGGTTACCCGAACAGTTCGAGGCAATCCCGATGAGTTTTCCAATGGTTATATGAACACCGGTAATTTGATTCCATACCCTTTTGATTATCCTGAAGATTTAAACTGGCTTTATTTCTATGTAGAAAACAATACCGATAAAGACGGCCAGCCGGATTTATTTTCTTTTAATGTAGGAGGAATTTCAGGAAAATTTTTCTTTGAAGGCGATGGAAGCATCCGAACCATGCCGCATCAAAACCTAAAAATAGAATTTGAAACGCACCAGGGAAGCTCCTCCGGAGGACTGATTTCCGGTGCGATAGCAGAAATTAAAATAACCTCTCCCGATGGCCTGGTCTATATTTTTGGCGGTGAATATGCCACTGAAATATCCAAGACCAGCTCGCTATCAGTCTATGGCGATTGCAATTCCAGAACCTTTGAAGAAATGGTTCCTACCAGCTGGTATTTAAAGAAAATCTACAACCCCAATACAAACGACGCCATTGACTTTACCTATCAACAACATGGGGTAGCCTATTATTTAGGCTACAACGAGACCCATAATTTGCCTAGTCATGAAGGACCGCTGGGAGGATGTACGGGCTACTCTTATACCAAATGTATTACAAAAAAAGATGATGCTGGAGTCCATATTACCGAAATCAACTCCTCTTTTGGTAAAGTTACCTTTGAGTACAATGATTCAAACGATCCAAATGATTTGAGGCTGGATATCATCACTGGAACCAACCAAAACGGCGTTCGCCTGGATAATGTCAAAATATTTGGGGCAACAGACAGTCAAAACCCGATCCGCAGATTTGTTTTAGAACAAGATTATTGGTATGCAACAACCGGAAACGCACCAAGTAATAGTTCAAGTCTCAAGTACAGAATGTATTTAAAGAGTGTTACCGAGTATGGAGCAGAGGGAGGAGCTAAACCACCACACCAGTTTTTTTATAACAATGGAGACGGCTTACCACCCCGACTTTCCTACGACCAGGATCACTGGGGTTTTTATAACGGAGCAGGAAACACCACCCTTACACCGGAATTTTTGGGTGGAAACGGAAGTCAAGGACATTACGCAGGGGCAGACCGAGAAATTGATCCCGAAAAAACACAATATGGCTTATTAAATAAAATAATTTATCCCACCGGAGGAGAAACCCTCTTTGACTATTTTGGAAGTTATCAAGTAGAGTCTGAGGTTGAAGAAACTATACCCATTTATATTGGTCTAAACCGCCGTCAATTCTGCCCCGAGGAAGATGGTGATGAAGACGATTGTGATGATTTTTTATTAGGGGAAGAATTGTTCACCCTCGATCAGCAAACAGATGTTACCATTTTCAGAAAGGAAATTATTAGAAATGATGTGGCACATCCGGGAGGCCCCACTTATGCCAGATTATATTATGATGATGGCGGTGGGAGTGGCTACATCATATATCCTAATCTTGAACCCTATAATGTTTCCGGAGGTTCAGCTCCTGATGATGATTCGAATGGTAGTGGCGATGACTACGATATAAACCAGGAAAGCAGCACTTATTCCCTCCCGAGTGGTGACTATAAAATGGAAGTCAGGGCTTCCGCGTATCATCATAACGAAGCAATTATCAATGTCAGCTATGATGAACCAACCGGCGACACGATTACCATTGATATGGATTATTGTGGCTTGCGTGTTAAAAAAATTACTTCGGATGGGAAACTGCCAAATCCCGATCCGGTTACTGTCAAGACTTATGATTATGAAGTAGACGACTGGGTGTTACAGGGTACAATGCCGATTTATTTCAGAGAAAACACAGTAATTCTTACAAATGCAATTCCTTGTAGTTATGATATATGTAAATTCTATAACCTAAGCTCTTCAAGCGTTAACCGGACTAATAAAAATGGCGGAGGAAATATTTTTTACCGCAAGGTTACCGAAGAGTATGGAGAAAACGGTGAATTTGGTAGTTCCTATAACGAATTTTCTTTTGAACCTGATGGTGATCCTGAATTGGGACCTACCGGTCACTTTCCACTATCAGGTACGCCCGGAATAGACAATAGCTGGAAATGCGGGCATCTTTTGCATCAAATTCAGTATGATGAAAATGGACAGGCTGTACAGGAAACGATCAATGATTACAGCTTTGAAGATGTAAATCACGACTATTCAACTAAAGCAATTGTGGTTAGAAAGGAATATGAAATTCCCTGCCCTCCTATTCCCCAGGTTATTTGTGATAACGACATTACCGATGCCGAGTTTAATTGCTCACTGCTTCCCTGCTGGAGTGCTTTTGAAAATAAATTGAACAACTACATAGAAAATGAAGCTAATTTTATAGCTGTTTTTCATACAGATTACACCATTACCAATAATACTTTACCTCAAGCAGCTTTAGACATTTTAGATGACATTACTCCTCTTTTTCCTCCTGGCTGCGCATTTACAGTAAATAATATTATTGCTGCTGTTACCAACGGAGAGATAACAGGTACACATGATCTCGCATATATCATAGACAGGGGAACAAACAACGATTGTTATTGGTTTCAAACCAGTCCTTGTTTAGGGCATGAACCGGGAGATACCATTGTGATGCAGGGAGGGCTTGATGGCTGGGCCATTGAATATTATGATGTCAATTCAAGTTGGGTAAAACTCAATTCCACCACCTCCATAGTTGATGGGGTGGAGACCATTACCGATTATGAATACGACAACACCATCCACCTCAACCCGACCGCTACTGTTGTAACAAACAGTGATGGTTCTGTTCACCGAACGGAAACCAAATATGCTCATGAGGTGGGCAATCAAAGCATGATCGATAAACACATGCACAGCATTCCCCTGGAAACCAGGTCTTTGGTCGGCGGAACTTTGGTCGGTGGAAAAATTACGACTTATGAAGATGTTACTTTTTCAGGAGAGGTCGATATCAATGGTGATGAGCTTGTATTAACCCTGCCAGGTACCGTTACTCAAATTCTTCATGACAATACCACTCTTTTGCGGGCTACCGTCCTTGACTATGACTCGCATGGCAATATGACTTCTTTTACTAAAGAACCAGCGTCTTTGCATGATCCCATTACTATTGAATGGACCAGTGATTTACCAACTAAAAAAACGTTTATCGGCTGGGAATGGCAGTGGGATTATGATTATAATACCCGATTACAAACGGTAGCCACAAATATTGACGACATTCAGTCTGGCTATGAATATGATGAATTTCAAAGGTTAACGGAAGCTACTGCCCGAAACGGGGGAATTACAGAATCTTACAGCTATCATCTTACCCTGGCCGGTGATCCCACAACACCCAATCATATCATTCATTCTTCCAGTGCAACGGGGGTAACCACTTACCAGTATTCGGATGGACTGGGCAGAGGAAAAGAAGCCGTTAAGGTAGCTTATTCGCCAGACAAAGAGGATGTGGTAACCGGAGATTCATTAGATGCCATGGGTAGGCCGGTAGCACAACACCTTCCGTTTTTGGGGCCAGGAAACGGGACTTATGTCACTCCATCAGGTCTCGCTAATATAATCGATTATGAAGACTCCCCTTTGGGAAGGGAAACCGCCCGAGTTTTTGCAGGAGGAGGAACCGTTTCGCAGGCTTATTCTTCCAATGCGGCCAGTGAGGTCAAAAAATTTGAAGAAAACGGGACTCAAAACGGGTTTTATGAAACAGGAAAACTTTACAGGCACGATGTAACGGATGAAAACGGTAATACCACTTCAACCTTCACAGATATTGTTGGCAGGACTATCCTTGTCCGGCAGTTTCTGGACACCCAACCCATAGACACCTATAACGTTTATGATGACAGAGGTAATCTCGTTTATGTCATTCCTCCCGGAGCTAATAGTGGAAGCGATCCGCTATCTTATGAATATGAGTACGATGAGCGCAATCGACTGGAATCCAAAAAAATACCGGGAGCAGAAGCCCAGACTTTTACCTATAACGACAAGGATGAACTTGTCACCTCTACCGACGGAAATTTAACGACACTTACGAACACTTACAACGCCTACGGACAAATGGTGTCAACTGCTAAAGGTGGCAATAGTCTGATTTACAATTCCTATTCAAGTTCAGGTTCTTCCACCGGAAAGGTGGTGAGCACTGATGTGGCACTTCTGGATGGCAACTATACCCAGCTAACAACCTCTTTTAGTTATGATAATGTGGGCAGGGTGGAAACAACCACCGCTCAAAATCATATTGGCGGAAACGATATTATAACCAATTATTATGACGGTGGAACGGACAGAATTACCAAAGTTAGAAGAAACCACACCGGCTTTGAATCCTTTATGGTTTCGCAAATCTATGATTTTGATCATGTCAAACGACTGACCGATGTGTGGCATCGTATCGATAACGGGGAAGATGTAAGGCTGAGTAACAACAATTACGACTTCAAAGACCGCCTCATTGAAAAGAATATCGGAGGAGGGGTCTATGGAAGATATTTGCAGTCCGTTGATTACAGGTACAATCTGCGTAACTGGCTGACCCATATTAACCAGTTGGGCGAGGGAGGACACCCCATTGAATCCTGTGACCCGCTACCCGAACAGGAAACCGAAGTTTTCTGTGGTGATTCAGAAATCAGTTTGGAAGACCTGCTTAGGCTTCGCCGTGAAATTGATGATCTCAACATCGATTGTTACGATCCCTGCGCCGCTATAAATGAACAGATTATTCTTCAGGACACGGTTCATCTGCCGGAGCAGGAAGTTTCACTCCTAAGCCTGGATAGTGTGATGGCTACCGCTTCGGCAGCTTCCATGAGCTTTCCCACAAGCATGTACCATGTCAAGTTGCTGGATGAAAAAGAACGGCTCGTTTTGGAAGAAGAGCTGCCCATTATTCAGGGGGGATACCTCACCGATCAGTGTAAAGACGTTACCAGTTCAAGCCAGAATTTTGATTTAATTCTCGATACGGCTGTGGTCACCAAAAACCTGGGTGAACTGCTCACCATCAGGCAGTCGGAAACCCCCAGATTTGAAACACCGGATTGTGAGGATGATACCACCGAGCCTTCCTGTGGGGAGTTTTCGGAAAGTTTTTCAGCTCACAGTATTAATTCCAGTACTATTTTTTCTGCTCCGGGACCTCCGCTGACGGATTTGAGTCAGTTTCCTGGTGCTGAAAATTCTTTGGAAAATGATGGGGTGGATTGGCAGCTGAATGGTTACACCGAAGGAGAGGCAGAATGGGATATTCATAGTTCCATCAGCACCTTGCAGGGTACTACCGTATCCAGTTACAAAGTTTCGATTGAGGTAACGGAAGAAATCATAACAGAAGGGGTGTTTTATCTTGGATTACACGACGGAAATGGCTTTGTAAAGGTAAATGGAGGCCTTGATTATATTAGTGGTTACGATGCAGGTGTCTTTGTATTGACTCCCGACAGTCTGCCTACAGCCCAGCAAACTGACAATATGGTGCTCGCTTATGAATTGGCAGGAAATATTTCCATAGATGCCGTTTGGGTGGATATTGACTACGAAGTGTCCTGTGATTGTTATGTGACACCTCCCGATTGTGAACTAACTCCGGAGCAGGAAGCACTTGCTTTGGAAAACATTGTTTATTTGGAACCCAACCAAGTTAGTTTTCCAACCAAGCTTTACCGCATCATGCTTTGTGATGGCAGTGAAATGTATCTGCTGGCTGATGAACTCGCTACCTTTACAGGTACTTATATCATTATTCAGGAGATAGATATTACCTCCCCATCCCAGACCTTCCTTGCGGATACCCTGGGACTGGACAGGGCTGATATTTTTGCCATGCGCCTTTATTATGATGAGCCAAAAGATGATGACGGAACCCTGTTTAGCGTCTCTCCCCAGCTCAACGGGAACATTGCCAACATCTACTGGCAAACCAACGGTCGCAATCAGCAGGTCTACGCTTTTACTTATGATGATCTCAACCGCCTGAAAAGAGCGACTTATTTTGACAAAACAGGTTTACTATTCTCAAGCGATAATAAATACGGCGTTCCCACAATCAATTATGATCTAAGGGGAAATATCACCGCCCTGAACAGAAACGGCCTAACCACCGATTGTCCTTCTCAGCAATACGGAGCAATTGACCTTCTGACTTATTCCTACAACACCGAAAACCAGATAACCGGCCTGACCGATGCGGCTGATATTACAAGGGGTTTTAAAAAGCCGGGGCAGGGTGGAACATACACCTATGATGATAACGGAAATATGACCCGCGATCCCAACAAAGGAATCGATATAGATTACAACATCATGAATTTACCAGATTTGATTACCTTTGATACCGGCGAGGAAATTGAGTTTCTTTATGATGCAGCGGGAACCAAGCTGCAAAAGATAGCCAATGACGGCACTGATGAAATTACAAAAGATTATGTCGGTGGTATTGAATATGTAACCGAAAATAGCGTCTCGGTTCTTGAAGCGGTGTATCACGAAGAAGGAAGAGCGATACCTGAGTTTGACGAAATAACCGGAGATATTGAATCGTTTAATTACGAGTACAGCATCAAAGACCACTTGGGGAACAGCCGGATTACTTTTTCGGATTTGGATGAAAACGGAAAGATAAAGATTGGAGGAGATGAATCCGAAATACTCCAGGAAAATCATTACTACCCCTTCGGGATGAATATGGAGGGCAATTGGGTACCACAAATTGGTTTGGAGAACGCCTATCAGTATAATGGTAAGGAGTTGAATGAAGATTTTGGACTGGATTGGAGTGACTATGGTGCAAGATGGTATGATGCAAGTATTGGGAGATGGAATGCTGTTGATCCGTTGGCGAATAAGTTTTCATCACATTCACCCTATCATTATACCTATAATAATCCAATTAAGTTTTACGATCCAGATGGAAAAGATATTTTTATCTATTATAAAGAAGCGAAGCTAGATAAAAACGGAAATGAGAAAAAGCATAAAAGAGGAAAACGGAAAGGTGAAACAAAAATGCGAAATAAACGGGTATCATATAGTAACGCGGGAGATGTAGATAATGAATTTGTTCAAAATACAGTTGCAGCTCTAGATTATGCTTCTGAAAGAGATGAAGCTGGTATAATTAGTACTCTTACCAATAGTAAAAAGCTTCATGCTAATATTAGAGAAAGAAAAACTGATTATTCAAACCCTTCCAAACCAGTAGGTGGTACACAGTATGAAGCTGCGTTCAATTCAGTTTTTTTTGATCCACTTCAGGGGTTAGCTGGTCAAAATAATGATGGAAGTTTAACAGGAGAGTTTTTAAGCCCAGCAATTGGTTTACTTCATGAATTAGATCATAGACTTGATGCGCTTACTAATCCAATGCATATGACAAATAAAGGTACATTTGATCGCCAATATGGAACAGCAGAAGAACGTAGAGCGATTCAAAATTCAGAACAAAGAGCAGGTGAGGGATATAGAACAAATCATTTTGGTTTTCCTTATCAGACCACAGGGTCAACAACAAGACAAGGAGATTTTAGTAAAATTAAAGATCAGGCCTTAAAAGATATGTTAAAAAAGAAAGGCCATAATTAAATTGATATACAATGAAAAGCACTTTAATTGGGTTGATGCTTTTTTTAGCTCAACAATTGTTATTTAGTCAATGTCAAGATTATCTCGATTTTATGGTTCTAGATAAAGAGGTAGCTGAAAAAATGATTAGAAGTCATAAACTTTTACCTAAAGAAGTAAAGGAAGTATTTGAAAAAGAAATAATAAAATCAAAAGTGGATTTTACCGATTATAGTAGTATTCATAAATATAACTTTAAGACTAAGAAGACTCCTTTAATCTTTCTCTTTTGCCTTGTTTCGTCAGAAAATGAAGTTATACTAGCAACATATAATAGAGAGGGATTAGCTTCGCATGGTGGATACTACTTTTTCACTTTTGATCATAATAGCAAGATTAAAGAATCTTGTTTGATTCGTAAAGTAGAAATGATTTGTGATTGGAAACGATTGAAATCAATAGTTGAAAAGAGAGAATATGATTTTTGACGCTGACTAATTTAATATGGTATTTCAACTAAATATTCTTCTAACAAAGAATATTAATTCGTAATGACTAGCTATACGAAGGGTGACAAATGGAGCATTGCCGGATAGCGATTATTATGGCGGGTGCGTTTTTCAGGTTTTAAAATCTCTGATAAAGGATCGACGACGGTAATAACAATCTCTCTTTCTTTAATAAACAAATTGGTGGTTTCTTCGGGTCTTTTAATGACCTGTTGTTTGTTAAGCCGGCCTTTTTGTTGCTTAAGAGACTGCTTGTTTTAGTAGGTTGGGACACACTTTCAAAATCGTCGCGACAAGCGACACCGGACCTAAACCTGATGTTTCTGATAATGCATCCATCCGCCGCGAAGCGGCGCGGGGATACGCAAATAGATGAAACCGACTGAGAAATAAAGGAGAAAAAGGGGACTTAACTCCCCTACATCAATCCTTCATCGGCAAAGGAAAAATAGCCGCCTTCGGGTGATAAAATTAAGTGGTCAAGTACTGCAATATCCAGAAGCTCTCCTCCTTTCTTTAGCTTGACGGTTATATCTTTGTCAGCCTGTGAAGGACGCAAATTAGCTGATGGGTGGTTGTGAGCAAGTATGATTGAGGACGCTCTACATTTCAAAGCGCAGGCATAAATAATCTTTGGGTCAACCACTGTTCCTGACAGACCTCCCATTGAAACCAAATGACGACCCATCACCCGATTGGAACGGTCAAGCAACAAGATATAAAATTCTTCGATCAGACCAATTTGCTCGTTCCAGTTATGGGCTAGAATGTTATAGGCATCCAGTGAACTTTTGATCTGTGGCCTTTCGGCAGCTTTAATTCGGTTGTGGTACACCATTTTGATTTCAGTTACTTCGGTTTGGAATTGGTAAGGCATCTTTTTGATTTTTTAAATTTTGCTAATAAGGAAACTCCCCTATTCTGGAGTATTGGGAAAACCTCTCTGGAGCCGGTGGCGGCTTACCGATGTATAAAATTTTCTAATTGAGGTTTCCTCCCTTTTATCAAAACCCTATTACAGCTTCACGCAGCAAAATGCAGGGGAAAGGCGGAGAATTTTATGAAGCGAAGCGTATGAAAAATCTTTGACTTAGGAAGGTACGACCGACCCTTGCAGTTTGCTAAGGAGGCTGTAGTTTTGTGGACGATTAAAAGGGAGAGCCCTCATACCGGAGAAATAATATCGGAAAGTTGACAAGGGGTAATGAAGGAGATGTTTTCCCAAAACGACCCTTTAATTGCCCGATTACATCCCTGGTTCCTGAACCGGCACCTTGTCTTGAAGCAGAGGGCTGTGCCGGTTTAGGGGGTGGATGAGGGTAATTAAGATTAAAATCACCAAAGCTTAAAACTCAAGGAGCTAAGGAGAAAAACTGAAAAAGAGCAACCATCACTCCAACAATTGCGAGTGTTTGTATCATTAAAAATTTGAGGGAGTCATTTTTAAGCTCTGCTAAATCGTCCTTGAGATCAGATGTTGTAGTTTGTAATTTCGCTTGCAAAGATTGAATGTCGGCAATTAATTCTGCTTTGGTATTTTGAATTTCAGATTGTATATCTAAAATATCCTGCCTCGTAGCTACTCCTGATAAAGTAATTTCCTGAATAGCCTGAATAAAGCCTTCAGCTTCTTCTTTAGAATATCCTTTTTCCTGAAGTAGCGTTACTACTTTATAGGTATCCAGATGTATTGTTGCAAATTCCATCCCTTTATTATAACGAAGAATTTAAGGTTTTGCAATAAATTAGGTAACCTTAAAAGTGGGGTAAGTTATCAAAAAAATAAAGCGGAGTAATATTCAAAATACATGAAAACCTGTAAGTCGGCTGGTAGAAATCCGATTTATACCTTTTTCATATTTCTGAATTTGTTGATAGGAAATGCCGCTTTTAACAGCAAGGTCTTCCTGACTCATTTCACGTATTTGACGAAGTAACCGCAAACGTTTACCTAATTCCTCATTAATGCATTTTTCCTCATCGGTTTTCATTCATTTTTCCCAGCTAGCGAATTTAATTTCTATTGCCTGACTATCCTGCAGCCCATAGTTTTTGAGCCATTTCACGTTCTTCCGTACCACTCACCTGAGCGTAAATTGATGTGGTTTGTAAATAGGCATGACCAAGCCATATTTGTACCTGGGTGATGGGCACAATCATCACAGCTTGCACAGCAAAACCATGTCGTAATCCACGAGAGGTGGCTTTGTGTCCGTCTATTCCGGCCTTATCCATGACAGCTTTGATATATCTGGACGCTGTTCTTGTGGAGAAGAACCAAAGGCACTTATCCGGGTACCGATGATGTGTTGCTCTTGTATTGATGTATAATTTTAATTCTTTCAACAAAAAATCAGGAAGCGGTACTTGTCTGTAAATTCCTTTTTTTCGTCTTTTCAGTGTTTGGATAATGACCGTTTTATTTGAAAAATCTATACTTGATACGTTCAGGTTTACAATCTCACTAATTCGTGCACCTGTAAAATAGATCATCTGGCAGAATAGTCTTACATCCTGAGGAAACTGTTCAGCGCTACTGTAAAACCTGTGTCTTTCCAGCTTATTTAAATATTTGCGCTGTCCTCCTCCATCAAAGAGTGAATACTCAGTTGTTAACGTCATGGGTGCAAATCGGAATTATTCTACAGAATTAACTGTCCTAGTATTATATATTCTCGGACATAAAAGCAAGCGTTTTTTTATTTAATTGTCCTTTTATCTTTAAGTTTCTGCAAAGTGTTATTACTAACATGCAATACATCCAAGAAGAGCAATTATTAAAACATCCAAATAGCATTGGTGAATGTGAATTTCCAATCTTAGAGTAAATTTTTTAATTCCACTCATCTAAAGGTACCCAAGACCATTTTTTTGTGAACTTTCTAAATCTATTTGCATAATTCTGAATTTCCTTAGTATGATGATCCAAATTCATCATTACATCCTTGATGATTTGATTGGGTTGGATAAGCCCTAGTTTGTAAAGTGCTGGGTCAAACTGATCAAAGTATTTTTGACATAACTTTAATATCAATTGGGTGTTGACTATTCTTCGATCTTCTGCAGTTTGAATAATCACATCACGAATGTAAAACGCCCGAACTAGTGGATGTGGATAAGGACTTCTTCTATCAAATCTATATGGAGTCCTCCCTGACAAATAAGTGAAGAATGCATAAAAACTAAGTATTATAAGAGCTAATAGCTTTTCATATAAGTTTCCTGATTCTTTGAGGGAATCAAAAACTTCAGCTATTCTTCCTCCTTTTAATATATTTTCTTCTAGCTGTTCTATATACTGAACAATTAGGATGCCAGCAACCAAATCAGCATCATATTCCATTGAACGCCTTAAATAAGCTCCTCTATGTTTAAAAGCAAAAAGGTCAATAAATTTTGGAGAAGTATTTTCTTTGAAATAAAAATTTGCCCCATTTACATGACCACATACTATATGTCCAATTTCATGTAATAAAATAAACGTTGCACAAATATCTGTGATAACTGTGGACGCTAGGGAACGATCCTTGTCAAGTAGAATTTGACTAGTAACTCTTTTATCAATATTGTTTGGGTCAGGAAGAAATAGAATGTTTTGTTCTGGTTTTTCAAAGAATTCTTTTCCTTTAATTTCGGGTAAAATTTGATCAAATGTAAATAACTCATCAAATAAGTTTCTGAGTAAATATATAGTTGGAGAATGTATTCTAATACTAAATTCATCACTATTCCACTGAACAAAAGCATTAAGTTCTTTATCGAGAAGATAATTAACAGTTACTTCGGGTTTACTGTTTATACTAGGGTAAGCATTCTTAAATGAACCAATAATTTCATTACCCCTTATCAGTAAGTACTTATATATTCTTTTTAGGCTTTCATCTTTAAGGTGGTCTGGATTGAATAGGATTTCCATTATGCTTTCTTATTGAAAATATTTAAACAGTGCTTAAATTTATTGAAAAAATTCTTGCTTTGATATAGAAGAGTATCAGATTGTCGCAAAATAAATGTTAGGTCATTATCTTGTTGAAAAGAATATTTAATGATTTCTTCGAGCCTTGTATTATCTATTATACTCAAGTAGGAGGCTTTGCAGGTCGCACTAAACATCAGTCAAAAAAAAGACATTATAAATCCTTTTCCCCTGAACAGGCTTTTGAGCTAAAAAGGCATTTTGAAATACTTAAAAAGGAAAAATCAGGGCTGGATTATAACCAGGGAGATTTCAACTATTATCTGAATGTCAAGAATAAATATGGAATCTCAATATTAAAATTTGATGGTAAACCATTCTCAAAATTTCCACGTTGTTTAAGACAAATTAATTCAATACTGGAACAATCAACGGATCATATTACTCCCTAGAAAAAGGATAATACCAAGAATTGTGAACATATTCTTTAAAGAACATCAATCTATCCTTTTCTAATTTATTCACTTGTTTAAAAATCCAGTCCCAATTTTTATGCTTGTTGATGTCAAAAGCCTTAAGTTTCATTTCCTCCCAAGATCGGTGAGTTGCCAGAATAGCGGAAAAGGCTACATCAGATAATCGTTCTTCATCAGGAATTTGATCTTTAAAAAAGGTTTCGCAGAATTGTAGAAGTTGACTATAGATCGATCCAAATCGAACAAGCGGATGTGGATGATAGGAAGAATGAGTTTTTCCTCTTTGGGAACTCCCATAAATATGAAAGACAGCATAAATAGCAGAGATTATACAGCCAATAAAATCATATGTGTCATTTTTAGGAGAAATACCTAAACCTTTTTTAAATACATTTTCATTTTGTTCATTTAAACAATCCCAAAGCACCATCAAAAGAGCATAATTATCTGCTTCAAACTCCCATACTCTTCTTATCCTGCTTTCTCTGCGGTTCCAATTAACAACAGTCTTGAGTTTATTGAAAAACTCAACAATTCGCTCTTCGCCAAATAATGAAAGTGTAGAGTTTGCATGACCTAACTCTATATGGGCTACTTCGTGATAAAGACAAAAGGAGAATGCTATATTTGAAAATAATAAAGCTGCATATGCTCGTTCATCTTGGATCGGTCTTGAAAGGTTTGTAATTTCCGGTATTGCTTGATACAAACTTAAATTATCAGGTAGAGCAGTAGGAAATGCACCGTTAAATATCCTGTATAATGTTTCGTTTTTAGGGTTTCCAATATGTGGGAGAAATGTTGATGTTCTAAAAATATTATTGAAATAAAAATTTATAATACAAGGTAACGCAGCATTTATTGCAATCTCAAACTGATATGAATCTACGCTTAGAACTTGAGCATTTATGGTTCTTTTATCGAGAAAAAAAGCTGAGAGATTCGGCGGTCTTTCTTTTTGGAATTCTGAATATCCGTAGTTTTTGTGACCAGAAGTCTCAATCATATCAAGTAAAGATGAATAATATCCCTCGTATTCATCATCAAGTTTTGTTTGATCAAATATTATCCAATCTTGCACAAACCGTTTTTACTGAGTGTCTCCCTTATATAAATAGGGAATCAAAAATGTCCATCCCGCCATCGCCAATGCTCCAACATATGGTATATGAATATTAAAATCTCTAAAAGGGCCACCTATTAAATAAATCCAGATAATAAATGATATACTAGAAATAAATACAACTACCCATTGAGTTGAATTTTTATTTTCGTTTTTTGTTCCAAGTATTCTTGAAATGAGAACAGCTGAAAAACAAAATATACTCCAACCTAGTAGAACAAATTTATTTTCAAAAGGAATAATGTTTGCTCCAAATAAGTACAATGCGATAACATCGCTTGGTATTAGCTTTAGTACCCTTGAAAAGTAAAAAGATAGCTCCTCTTTATTGCTCTTTTCTTTTGCAAATCCTAATGACTTCTTTCGAGTATTAATTACCCTAAATGGCCCATTATAACTCATTATATTTAAATTTAAACACCTTATGGGTTAATTCTTCTAATATATCGTAAGGATAACATATACTTTTTAGCTCATTACCACCCTATGATTATTCCAGTAGAGGGCCTCAGATTGTATGCTGTTAAAGCAAAGCAAATAATTAATGATGGTTTAACTTTAGAGTTAAGATACTACGGCAAAAGATATGATTTTATTTAGAATAGAACAAGATACATTGAAAAGAACATTGTTATTCTCAATAAAAAGATTTTCTGACTCATTAGTTATGAGTGGGAGGAAACTGAATAATGACCAAATTTTAAGCATGATCCCATTTAATATGGACAAGGTTAAATCTGATTTCAAGATTAACTATTTGCTAGTGGCATCTCTTGACTTGTCAAAATAAGGATGGACAATTTATTATTCATAAAATCTGCTGATGGCATACTATATATAATTTTCGGACACATAAATAATTTCATATGTGTCCAGACATTTTATTCCATTCATATCAATCAATTATTTACTTAATATGGAACTCTCCCTGGTTTAAGTCTGCATTACTTATTATCACCGGCTTGATGTTTGTTTGCTCATTACAGGCGCAGGAGGAGGGTGCACCAGTGGAAATCCCAACCCTTGATATGCGAGGCCAGCCACCCATTGATGCTACATATGCTGCAATCAAAAGTTCTGAGAAAGATATTGTCGTTGTACTTATCCGTGGCGGATCACAAGAATTGATTAATAATGTTACAGCAAAGATGAAAGCCCTATACCATATGGGATATACCCGGATAGGCATTATTTTATGTGATCTTGACCCAGGAGAGGTTGCTCCAGTTTTGGGAATTGTCGCTGACAAAGCACCGTATGCCGTTATCAAGAAAGCCAAAAACGATACAACAACGGGTTGGAAAATTTACAATCTTGTTCAAGATGCTTATAAGGAATTTATCTTACCGAAGGTAACCCAAAATAGTGTCGACAATTAATTCTCATTAAAGATAAGGTCTTAGCCTTTCGGTGTTGGTGGGTTTGTTTGGTTGTTGATTGATTTTGGAGAATTCTCTTTTTCCGTCTTTCCATCACTGGAAACTGCCTTGGAAAATACCTCCTGCATAGAAGGAAATGCAGACAAAAATTCATCCTCGATGATTTTGCCTACATCTTTAACATTAGGTTTTTGGACTGATCTTAATCCGCCTTTTACATCAAAATCCTTGAACACCTGATCATATTTGACAAGAGCATTTAACTGTTTCTCTGTATCACCACTTTCCATGTCCTTTTTAATCTGTAAAGCTTCATCCAGTTTTATTTTATGATGCTCAAACTGTACTGTGTAATTATCGATATTCTCTTTTAGCTCTATTCTTTGCTTTTCAATCTCAAGCAGGATATTCAGCATTAATTCAAAAGAACCTGGATTATTGCGGTCAATTGACTTATTATTCTTACTCTCCCAAGCGGACAGGATTTCTTCTACTTTTGCATTTTTTAACTGTCCATTTTCTTCTAAATCAAAAAATCCATTTTCCTGAAAGTAATTAAGTTCTGCTTTCAGCATTTGATGTTGTTCATCCAGTTTTTCTAAGATTAATTGAGTTTGTTCCAATTTCCTGAGAAATTCTTCAATTTGCTCCTGATGGTATTCGATGATCTCATTTATTCGAATTAAGGCTTTACGAATATCCTCTTTCAGAATTAAGTCAATTAAGGCTTGATCTTTTTTCTTCTTTTTTGATCTTGAAACTTTAGTGAGTGTGAAACCATATTCACTTCTAATTCCTCCTGGAAGGATTTCAGGATTAGCTTCATTTACCTCTCCCATCAGGGCTGCAACTTCTTTATTATGAATTTCAGATTTTGCTACTGAATTGAACATTTCTCTGAGCAATTCCTGATTTAAATCCTTATGAATTTCTGAATCCATACCCACACCTACAATTTGTTTATGACAATATTATAGTCTGAAAAGGATTAAGAAATGGTAAATATCAATTTTTAAGAATGACGTTATATTTATTATACGTTCCAGAATCTATCAAATATCAATGTCAAGATTCTCTAATAAGAATTGAAAATTAAAGAAAAGTATTGGTACCAGAATTAGCTAATAAAGCATATGAAAATTCTTTCATAGAGAACCATATGGTTAATTGAGATAAAAAATTAAACGGTTGTTTTGTCAGCGGAGAAAGCAAGACATAAAGTTTCAGGACAATACCTTTTAATAGATCAAATGCTCCTTTATTTTGAAATCAAATACCATTATCTAATTAATAACAATCAATCCGGCGATATTAAAGTATATTGTTATTAATTTAGATGAAATAAGATTGATATATTAATTTTCGTTAATTCTAAATTTCAAGGCTTCATAGAGTTATTAAAAATACTAAGTCTTCCAAATATTTTTAATAGGGAATAAAATGATTTGTAATCCCATTTTAAAAAAAAGCCATTTAGTCTTTAAACATTTTACCGGATAACATTATTCGAAAGCCAACTCATAACATTATTCGTGAAGGATCAATTTTCAATTTCGAAGTTCACAACACATGCTTTTAATATATTGCAATTTATAGGAGCATTATGTTCAATCGCAGGGTTGGTAATAATACTACTTAACCCCAAATTGTTAGAGAATAAACATTTAGTATTAATCGTAATATTATCAACTTTTATCTTAATTACTTTAGTTTACATATTTGATGGATTTAGATTGAGGATTGAAAACGCTAAATTGAATATACAAAATGAGCATCAGGAAAAAGTTCGTGAAGCATATAGTCGCATGAGTTTAGGATTTGCGCGTATAAACCAGGCAATGAGATCAAAACAGGAGGCAAGTATTAATGAGAGGAAGCAGAATTTGAAAGCTTTCTTAAATGAGCTTTCAAGTGCTTACACTTTATTAACTGGAAAGGAATGTGCAACAGCTATTCAGGTTCCTATTTCTAACCACAGTGAAGATGTTTATATAAAAACTATATGCAGAGATTCAATCGTACGTGGAAGGAATTACAAAAAAAGAGGTGAGAATAAGCAAGATATAAAAAATAACAGTTCATTTTTTTATATATTTGAAAACCTAGATAACCCTAAAGGGAGGTATTTTTTTGAAAATAATCTCCCCATTCGTAAAGGGTATAAAAATCCCAGTTTTGAATTGTATTCGAATTTTAAAATGATAGGACTGCCTGATGATTGGAGTGATGAGGATCGAAGAAAAGCGTGGAAACTTCCTTTTAAGAGTATTTTAGTTGTCCCAATTTTACCGCACCCGGATATTGATGAAGTCAATCCGGATTTTAAAGGATTTTTAACTGTCGATAGTAAAGAGGAAAACACTTTTAATGAAAATACAGACGTTGAATTCTTAGTGGAAGTATCAGATTGTTTATATAATTATATTGAAGAATTATTGGTTAAAATGAATAGTAC
The DNA here is from genome assembly GCA_965220465.1 of Saprospiraceae bacterium. Lineage (GTDB taxonomy): Bacteria > Bacteroidota > Bacteroidia > Chitinophagales > Saprospiraceae > JAHDHW01. The sequence goes on from CBDCPZ010000024.1 coordinate 250,738, forward strand.
TAATTTAGAAAAAGACGATCAAGTCAAAAAAGAAAACTCAGTGGCTTGATATTTGTAAAATTCTCATATAAAAAACATATATGAGAAAGTCGCTTAAAATAATCTACATGAAAGCCTCCCAATCAAAAAAAAGAAAAGAATCAATTGATGATGACACGAAGAGTAAAAGCCAATCCTCAGTTTCATTTGAAGACGCTGGAAACGGGAAAAAAACCGTTAAGTTAATTAAAGATGGAGAAACTTTTGAAGCAACAATAACAGTGGTGAGTGAAGAATCACTATTGTTATTAGAGGATTAGCATTTAATAGTCTAATGTCATCATAATTTGAATATTTAGAATCGCAAGTTTCAGCATACTTTGCTATTTATATTTTGTGATCTAAATATAAATCAATACCAAAAAGCTACCTTAGCCTACCCTGTTTTTTTGCATCATTTCAAACTTGTAAAGCTTGTTGTCAACTTGATTGATCTTGGATTGGCCTTAATAAAAGCAACAAACTAAGTGCCTCTTTAGAGCATTGACAGCCATTAATTACTTTCTAATAACTAATGTTTTGAATTCCTACCCGTAAGATTATTTAGACCTATGTCAAAGCAGTTAATCTATATATCCCAAAGGTCATTAAAGTTTTGGCCAATGGTAAAAAGCATTTTATCTATTATAAACTCTTTATTACTGGCAACACTTCCTGTAAAAGGCTCAAACTTAACATAATGAAACCTATTTCTATTTTCCAAAACAGATAAGGTATGTGGAAACCCCTGATTTCTTTCATAGAAAACTAAAACTACTTTTGTATTTGATAGTGCCCAACCCAATTCAACAAGGCAGCGGGATACAGCGTGTTTATCATAAATTAAAATAAAGAATTTTGTATGCCGAAGTTGTTCAAATATATTCAGAATTTGCTTGCCATATCTGATAATCTCATTTGTTTTATTATTGTCGTACTCTCCGGGGTAGCTGAAATCAACATCAATTCCCGATAGAGCAAGTTTTTTCTTCACCTCCTCCTTTATATCACAAATGACATTACTTTTTTCTATAAGTATGTCTTTGTCAATACTGCTGGTAGGTGTTGATATAAAAACCTGGGGTTTGGTAAATTCAAAAAATTGAGTTTTTTTCTTTCTTTCGTATTTAGCCAGAAATAGCTGAAGCCCTTTCAAAGAATAAATTCTTTGAGGTATCTTCAGGTAATTAAAATCTCTTCGTGCTAAATACTCACGTATACTAATGTCTATGCTAAAAAAATCGGGATCAGTTACGGATAACGTTTGGGGAATCAGCTTTTCGTCTATCGATCTTTTTTGTAAAACGATGGTATTGGAAATAATACGCTGGTGTTCAAAACTCAAAGATAGGCCCAGGCAAAGCTCCTGCGGTCTTGCACCGGAAAGCATCTTAATGTGTAATTTTGAGCCGGGAGTTTCTCCTTCCAAATTAAATATCAGCAAATATCCACTAATTAACTCGAAGCGACCTTCATAGTTGCTGCTATTAGGAAGGTTTCTCAATTCAACTATTCCAGCCTCATCTATTTCGAGAACCGTTTGAGCAAGCATTACCTGTGGGTCATTTAAATCATCCTTATGAAAAAAGTATAAATACCATTTTGTATTAAAGTAGGCATTTGCTTTTTCTCCAAACCGACGAACAAAAGCATCAACGGCAAGTTCAAATTGTTCTATCTTCTTTTCATAAATTTCCAGATCTTCTCTAGTAGGTATATTCTCAGTATCGGTAAGTTTGCCAAGAATTTTGGAGATATTGGATTTGCTTAATCCGGCTGTTGTACCATAAGCTTCGATAAGAAAATCAACAAATTTCTTATAACCGCTTTGTTTTAAGATTATTGATCTTTTTTCTTCAATAATGGCTTTTGCTTTGTCAATTCTCTGTTGTACGTCCAAAATTTGTATAGTTTATGACACAAATATAAATAAACCCTGTTAAATAATACGGAAACTGTCTGTCCACTATTCAACTATTGGAAATATTATTATATATTGAAGTTGTATTTAGAATACATGCATTTCACCGATCCGATTTCAAAGTTTAAAAACCCTCTCTTGAGTTGTATTATTAGGTACACTACATGCGGAGGAAGAACATGGTTTTGTTTAACAAATATTCGGGTTTGGCGAAGTAATTTTTAATCAAAATACTTTGGCATGAAAAAACAACACTTTTGTACTTGGGGGGAATTATATTTAAAGGAATCTCCCTCTCTTGTAAGGTATGTAAGCACAAAAGTTCAAAACCCCGTTGATGTGGAATATTTTGTAGAAAAGGCGTTTGAAAAAGCAGAATTTAAAGAAATTTGGCAAACCGTCCCAAAAAACAAAGTAAGAGCATATCTTCGGACAATAGTTCGAAATCTCGTCACTGACAGGCGAAGAGCCCGGATGAATGGTCTAAAATCTTATTCTGAATTATCGCCGGTACCTTTAGAAGATAAATACTTTATTGATACGCCTGATTTTTGGAATAAACGCCGAGAAATGTTGGTGAATGAGCAAATTGATCAGTTCGACAAGGAAAATCAGGATGCCTGGGAGTATAAGTTTGAATGGGAAAAGTTTGAAGCCAAAAATAGCCAGAACATAGTAACTGCTATTAAAATAACTCAAGACTGTTCAAAAGATACTGTAGCTCAAAAAATACTTGGCTGGACGCCAAAAAAATTGCGTTATTGGCGTGATAAAGCCAGAAAAGACAATCCCGGCAATCGTTATATTTTCAAATCTCTAACAGGCTTAAGTACGCTAATCGATTGGGATGATTTGATATTATTTCTGCTGAACTGCTAAAATATTTGTATAAAAAACGAATTTTACGAAGCCCGCCGGTTTTAACTTGCGGGCTTTATGCTTATATTGTAGGAATAATCAAAATTTTATGAAACCAGCTTTACCGAAAGAAGAAGAAATGACCAACGAGTTGCCACTATTCTATAATGAAGATGATCAACAATTCCTGGATGAAGAATCAAAAAGGGCATATAAAATAATATTCAGGGAGTGTGGGAGCGAGAGTTGGAAGGATATTCAAAGTAAATACTCAGCAGAAGGCAGTGACTTTATAGACACCTTATACGATGTATATAAACATAAGGAAAGTGGTTTGACTGAAGAACAATTGGTCAAACAAACAACAAATGTAGTGAAACAAGTTGCAAAAAGCCTGTCAAAGAAATACCCCGATTTTAATATTGATTGAGCAAAATCCCCGTCTAAAATTCAGAAATTTGAATTAACATATCAGCAAAAGGTTTGACTCTCCCCTAAAAAAGTTTTTCCCCCAGGGGCAGAAAACCCTTCTTTTAACGTCAATGTATTGTAGGAATCATACTTAAACCTCTGCAATCATGACTATTATAACTTACACTAATTCAATAATGACGCAATTCAAATGATTTTCAGTAACAAACTGATAAGTACAGCATTACCTATGGACAATTCCGAGAACTGGTTGCCAACCAAAATTTAATCAGATTAACTTTTTGTAAAACATTTTAAACCCATTCACCATGAATCAATTATTGCATAGAATGATTTCATTTATTATACAGTTTTTGATGTGTTTTTTCACCCCTGCCTGCTTTCTGGCAGGTATTACAGTAGCATTTTTATGCGGCTGGATTGAATATGAAGTTTTAAAAAGCCTTCTTCCTCAGAAATTTGAGACTGCCATTTTTTACTCCGTCATTGCTTTTGAAACCATGAAGTGTTTGCTGGTATTTTTGAAATATGCAAACCCTGATGATTTGCGGTACCATTTTACAAAAACCAGATTAGCCCTTATCAGCATTTCCTTGGTTTGCACCATGATTTTTTGTTTTCATAGTTTATACAAGCCCAATGAAAAAGAAGTTCGAGCTGAAAAAAAAGAGCAACAAAAAGGTTTTTATGAAATAGAGGTTGCCCAGATAAGTGATGCATTTGATAAAGAAGCTGCAAATATTACTGCACAATACAAAGCTCCAATTGATGAACAAACCAGGCTGAGAGAAAAAGAAAAGCAAAATACTTTTGGGTCTTCTAAACAATTCATTGGCGATAGATACCGAGCTTATCAGGCTGAAGTCGAACGACTTGAAGATAAACAATCTTCTGAAATTAAAGATGTTCAGACTAGAAGGCAAATTGCTCTAAAAGAAGTATCAGATGCCTTTGTCACAAATGTTAAAAAAGCAGAAAAAGAAGCACAATCAACCCTGGCCTCAGGTAGTCCTGTTTTACTTTCTGTTATTGGGATTATCAATTTTAATCAAGCACCTGAAGAAGAACATTACATTTTACTTGTTGGTATTTTATCTCTTCTTCTGACCATCATTTTAGAAAGTGTAATTATGGTCTCTTTCAGTGTACTTGCTTTTCAACATGCCCAGGATTTTAATCTTCAACAGCAGCGAAGGCATATCAATTCTACTCAAAAAATGAATCTGCAAATCATCAAAGAAGTTTTGAAAAATTCTCATAAAGTATCCAGCGAACTTATGAATACCATGCTTAAAAATTCAAAGGATCAAGCTCAAAAGATTGGTAAAACAATCAAGGAAAATATTAATAGTTTTTTTAAAAACAAGTCATTATGACATCTAACAAAAATAACAAAAACAAGAATGATTTTGGAATCATTAATCCTGAACATTCCATCAAAGAAAACGACAGTCGCTCCCAATTTGCACAGGTGCTACTTCAAAAGCAACTCTCATTTTTTGATCGTGTATTTCCAAGCACAATAGACAAACAAGCATTGGAGCATCAATCACAGTTAATGAGCCAGGAAAGTAGTCATAATAACAATATGCACCGCGTGATGTCAGAGTTTCAATTAAAAGCAGTAACCGAGGCTGCCAACAAAGTACTTCAGGATGGAATCGTAAAAGCCAGGGAAAACTCTGCTCACTCCTATTCTGAAAAGATGAAGACACTTCAACATAGCATGGAGCAAATCACAATGGGAGTAAGCACATCTATTGATAAAGCTCTGGAGGATTTATCCACCATCAAAAATGAACATTTGAGAAAACGAAGGGAAGATTTTTTATTAAAACAAATCGATCAGTTCTATGATGTGATTGAATACATCATGGATGATTTTCGAAGTATCACTCAAAACCTGATTAAGTGATTATCCCTATTTATCCCGATCGACCATTATGGTGGAAAAGAGTGATTCACACGATTGTTCTTTGCTCAATTAGTGTAAACATTTTTTTGAACCAGTTAAATAATCTACTCTACCAAAAGGCGGAAGAACTTGTTCAAGCCACAAACGACATGCTCCCATCTGCTGTGAAGGTTGCCAAAAGCCTGGAGGAGCATGTTGTACCGGCTTTACAATATATTGAAACTTCAAAACTGGTTTGGGTAGCGGAACAGTTCGAGCTTCCTTCTTCTAAGTCATTAGAGCAGGAAATAAACAATATATCAAAACTGGAAAAAACCTGTAGTACTTATCAATCCATTTTCTTGGTAGCTTATTCGATTGTCAAACTTACTAATCTTTTGATGTGGTGGCCAATTATTTTTTCCCTGAGATGGCTATACCGGGATTTACTAAGTGGACCAACCAAGCTACTAACAACACTTTGCCTCCTTATCGGAGTTACTGTAAATGTTTTGATGTACAACTATTTAAACACCCATTGGGCTTATATTTTTCAATAAAAAATTAAATAAACATTTCACTTTTCATTTTAAAAAACATGAAATATGAATGCATCAATAACGCTCATACTTTGGACCATTGTCCTGTTGGTTATCCTGTATTTTCTAACTATTGCAGTTATTAATCTACTCAAAAAACTAATAGATCACGGGCGAGGAGCTATGAAAAGCATATTTATACTAATCGGTGTAATTGTCGTTTTATGGATTGTGACGCATCCTGAAGAATCAAAACACTTGGTTCAGTATGCAAAACTTTGGATAGCCAGTTCATCGTAGAGTCCGTCTAAAATTAATCTTCAATCTGGAATCTAAAGGAATTCCGGTTCTTATTTTTTTGAAATGAGCTTAAGGCTTTTAGTAAGTCATAAGCCTGGAGTCCTATACAATTTTTAACCATAAAAAACTTAAATTATGCGATTCAAACCTTATTTCGTACGATACTTTCAAAGGTCACAAAGTAACCTGTCTAAAGCTATCGTGAAACTTCCAGGGAAGGAAGACTGCCTGACAGCAGCTGAAATTCTACATTCCGTATTTATTGCCGGAAACTCCGGGAGTGGTAAAACAAGCGGTCCGGCAGCCTGGATTTTGAATGATATTCTTAGGGACAAGGCTCGCCCCGGCGGGTTATTTTTATGTGTCAAACAGGACGAAAGAAATCGAATAGAAGCAGCAATTAACAAGGCAGGTCGAAGCGATGATCTTGTTGTAATTAGTGCCGATAGTCCATATTCAGTCAATGCACTGGAATATGAACTTTTCCGAAATGGAAGAGAAAACGTCGAATACAATCAAGCGCTTGATCTTTTAATGGAGATATTCCTGCTTGGTGAAAACTACCAGGCAGGTGGAGGTTCAGGTGGAGAAGATGAGCGTTTTTGGGATAAATCCCTTCGCAAGAACCTCCTTAGGTTGATGATGCTATTAGTACTGGCAAAAGTGCCTGTTACCGTTGCCAATATGCGTAAAATATTGATTGATACTTTTAGTCAGGAGGATGTCGAACGATATAAAGATTTATGGTTTAGGATTGAAACTCAAACGGGTGAGGAGCAACAAAACGCCATTGATGAATACGAAAAGTGGTGTAGGTCTAATTTTTTCCTACACTGTTTTGATAAAGCGGATTCAAGAGATGACCTCACTCCAACGGAGATCGATACCTTTCAACTGGTTGGAGATTACTTTTTAAAGATCTGGTGTAAGATCAGCGAGAAAACAAAAGCGATAGTGGAGGAGTCAGCACTGGGGTTGTTTGAACCCTGGATGAGTGGAATTTTAAAAACGCACTTTACAAATGAAATGAGTGATGAGGTTCGACCTGAACTTTGTTATAAAAAAGGAAGATTGATCATCTTAGATGTTTCGATAAAGGAATATGGCATCTCAGCAGTATATGCAGCGGGCAGCCTAAAAAAGCTGTTCCAGCTTAGTATGGAAAGGAGGAACATAAAGGAAGAAGTTAATCCAAGAATAAGTATTCTTTGGATAGATGAATATCATTTTTTGGTATCTCCACAATCGGATGACAAGTTTGCTTCCAGTTCAAGATCAACTTTATGTGCCGGTATCTATATCACACAGTCAATAAATAATATTAAAGTGTCCATGGGAAAAGATGCAGCTGAAGCCAAAACAAAGGCACTGCTTTCCAATCTTGGAACCCAGATCTTTTGCGGAAATATTTGCAGGGATACGAATTTGTATGCTGCTGAAATGATAGGTAAGACCTTTATAAAAACAAATTCAACTTCTTTTGATACCAATGATCGAGCCTCGCAGTCCAGCAGTGAACAACTACATTACCGTGTTCCTCCCGAACATTTTGCATCTGATCTGGCTTTTGGCGGACCTGACAATAATTATAAAGTGGATACCATCATGGTCGTTCGTGGTAAGAAATGGTCAACCGGAGAACCTTTTCGAGAAGTAAGTTTTGATCAGAGAGGTCGTAGAAAAAATTTCTTTCAAATGATTAAATCCTTATTTGTATGATCAATCGAAATCAGGGGCGGACGGTTAAACCCAGTTTTCTTCCCAAGTATTCTGATCCTGATATCATCAGGGGAATTTGAATTCAGATATTTGGAAGCATCTGTTTTTGGGTGAGAAAAAAGCAATTTGGCTGTTTTTCAAAGCCATTGTTTTTCTCAAAATGGAGATGTTTATCTCCCCTCTAAAAGCTGTTTTAAGATACGCTCATGGAAAGCGGACAACGGGAATTATCATCACGTTGATGTCAGTTCTAATGATGATCGCTTTTAATACCAATAATATAATTGGATACCTGGCGACTTTCTTTCCACTAGCTGCTCCGATCATGCCTTTTTTAATGACCGGGGATCAAATCATAAATGCTACTTTTTTTGCAATTCGATCTGAGCCACTATTGATTTTTTGGATGGCATACTTGGTGATTTCCACTATCCATTTACTGTGCATTTACAAAGGAGTAGGGACGACTCATTTAGCTGCAACTAAAAGAGGAACTTCCATTTTATATGGTCTTTTGTTTAAACATTTTAAGCTATCAGAATATACAGTGGAGCAATTCATTGAACCACTTTTGGCTATTTCGATTGGTTACTTTCTAATTAGCTCTGGAGTGGATTTCACCTTTGGTTTATTTTTGATAATTGCAGGAACATGTCTCTTTATCCAGGAGAGTTATGATGCTGTTTCAAAGTTTGTCATGAGCCCGTGATGAAAAGTGTGCGTAGCACAGAGAGAGTGCCAACAGCATGTTGGACGTGAAGTCTGTACAGATTTTATCCCTTTGGTCCCGAATTCAAAAACGGCCCGTTTTCAGGTCAAAAAGATCCAATAGGTTCACTGTTAAATATAGGTAAACTACCTAAGGCAAATAAATCAACTAATATAGGTAAAACACCTAATAAAAAAATTGAGTTCAAACAATGTTAACCATCCATATCAATAAAAATGCTTCGGGCCTCGTCACCTATTTCACCAACTCACTGAGTAAGGATGATTACTTTTTTTCGGGTAAATCTATTCCCGGTCGCTGGCATGGTCAACTTGCTCATGAACTTGATTTAGGGGAAAAAGTCAGTCAAAAAGATTTTAGTAGCCTGGCCCACAATAAACATCCAAAGACAGGGAAAAAACTTACCGTCCGAAATGTAGATGGGAGACGAACATCTTTAGAATATACTTTTTCAGCACCCAAGTCGGTGTCATTAATTATGGCTTTATCGGATAAAGAAAAAGGAAAAGAAATCCTGAATGCACATCGAAGAGCAGTTAAAAAAGCAATGACTCACATTGAAGCTGACATGCAAACCCAAACCCGAATTGGAGGAAGAAAGACTTATGCGAAAACCGGAAAAATTGTATATGCCCGTTTCGATCATTTTACAAGCCGCCCGACAAAAGAAGAAGATAATCCGAATACAAAATATTCATCTGACCCAAACTTACATTCTCATGCAGTGGTCTTCAACTGCACAAAATATAAAGGACGTTTTCAGGCTATAGAAGGAAGTACCATTCATAGAGTAGCCGGATACTATGAAGCTATCTATCACTCCCACCTGTCAAAATCACTTATTGACTTAGGATATTCTATTGAGCGGACAAAAGACCGATACGAAATTAATTCTCCTGGTTTGACCAGAAGAACAATTGAGAAATTTTCACGACGAACTGTTGAAATTGAAAAACTGGCAAAGAAACTGGGAATTACCAATGCAAAAACCAAAGGAGCATTAGGTGCCAAGACTCGACTAAATAAAGGGAAGGTCAAAGATAATATCGATCTTAAAAAAACATGGCTAGCTCGTTTAACTCCAATTGAGCTTCGCGCTATTCAAAATGCCAAAACACAGCAGCCCAGGGAAGCTAATCTGACTACTCCAAAAAAAGCAATTGACCGGGCATTGCAACATCATTTGGAGCGCAATTCTACCGTTCCGGTTAAAAAACTGTTGGCTCATGCATTGAGCCTTGGCTATGGAACATTAACCCTTAAACAGGTCAAAGAAGAATTAAAATCCCGCGATAATATTTTATATGCAAAAATGGGTCATTTAAGTTACCTGACTACTAAACAGATGGTCAGAGCTGAAGACCGAATGATTGCTTTTGCTGCTTCCTCAAAAGGAACAATGCGGCCCATCAATTCTGAATATAAAATTCAGCGGGAGTTTTTAAATAAAGATCAGCGAAATGCCATCAGGCAAATTCTACAATCACCAGACAGGGTAAGCATTCTAACTGGAGCTGCAGGAGTTGGCAAATCAACCCTGCTTGTTGAAATCAAAGAGGCAGCGGAAAAGAAGGGAAAACGGATAATAGCTCTAGCGAGTTCCAGTGGAGCTAGTCGGGATGTGCTTCGATCCAAAGGATTTAAAGATGCAGATACGATTGCCACTTTTTTAAAAAACAAAGATTTGCAACAAAAGGCAAAAGATCAAATCATTCTTGTCGATGAAGCTTCGCTGGTGGGAGTAAGTACTCTCAATAAAATATTCGATACGGCTCGTAAAACTAATTCCCGCATCATTCTTTCGGGCGATGTTCGCCAGCATGGTTCCATTGAACATGGTTCGGCTTTGAGGCTTTTGCAGCAAAAATCCAATTTGAAAATAGCCAGTGTCAATAAAATTCTCAGACAGCGATCAAACCCTGAATACAAAAAAGCCATTGATCTGTTAGCTGCAGGCAAGACAAGATTGGGCTTTGAAAAGCTAAATAAAATGAATGCTGTCATTGAAATTGAAGATGTTGAAAAACGGCATCAAAAAATAGCGCTCAATTATATTCAATCAATTAAGGATAAACGGTCTGCACTTGTGATCTGTCCAACTCATACAGAAGGAGAGTTAATTACTAAGACTATAAGGCATGAAATGAAGGAGCATGGACGTATCGGTAGCAGGGAGCATTCATTTACCATTCAAAAGAATTTATCACTTACTGAGGCTCAAAAGCAAGATGGTGTCATTTATGAAAAAGACATGGTCGTTCAGTTTCATCAAAACTACAAGGGAGGATTTAAGGCAGGGATCAAATATAATGTGCTTCAAAAAGATAAAAAAGGAAACATTCTTATTAAATCGAATGAGGATAATAAGCCTCTACAACTTCCAAAAGAAGCCCACGACCATTTCCAGGTTTTTCAAAAAGATTGGATAAACTTATCAAAAGGAGATTTAATTCGAATTACCAATAATGGGAAATCTTTGGAAAAGTCTCGTCTTCATAATGGGCAGACTTTCACTGTAGATGGATTTACATATGAGGGGAACATAAGACTATCCAATGGCAGGACGCTGGATAAAAGCTATGCAAATTTCACCTATGGTTATGTGCAAACTTCATATGCAGCACAGGGAAAAGATTGCCATGATGTAATGGTAGCACAAAGCAGTATCTCCTTTGCGGCAACAAACGATAAGACTTTTTATGTATCTGCTTCCAGGGCTACTGATCAAATTAAAATATTTACAGATGATAAAGAAGCACTCAGGGAAGTGATCAGCAAAAGCGGGGAGCAAATGAGTGCACGGGATATTGCAGATAAACAATCAAGACAAAAACAAAAGCGACTGCGCTATTACAATCACTTGATTAAAACAATAATAAAAGATGGTCGAGCAAAACAACAATCTAAAATCAAAGTTCAAGGGCCGGTCCACGAAAAAGAATGATCAAAATGCAAAATGGTTGGGAGCAGGGGGCGCTGAAAAACAAAACGATTTTTATAGTATCGAAAGAAGTAATCGATTTGTCCGTCGCTTTCGACTACTGTTTCGAGATGGCAGAATCTTCAGCATCCCTTATGCGTATTTACCCATCATTATTTTCGATCCGGATCGTAATTTAATGATCAAAACCTCGGAGCTTGAAATTACCATCAAGGGAAGATCACTAAAAACACTGGCGGATCATTTGAGTGAGGAAAAAGTCATTTGGATTAAAGAATCCTCATCAGGTGTTGATGATCAGGATAGTGAAGTATTTGTATCGGATATTAAAGTGGATGGGGATTTGATTGGATGAAAAAAGTTTCATCCATCTTGATTGCTACTGTTCACAACAGCAAAGGGAAGCCCAAGACACGTTCGAATACCTGTTTGAATGTGGAGATCTGAAACCGGCTGTCCCTGATCGCGGCTTTCTAATAGAGAGCTGATATACAAATGTGTGGTTTGAAGTTCTCCCAGCTGAAAGTACTTGTCAGCGGCCTGACCTTTAAAAATGAGCCAGCGGTGTTTGTCATACCGGTAAAGGAGTTTGCTAATCAGGCTGCGGGCTTCTTCAGCATGATAAGGGTATTTTTCCCTGACTTCCTGATCCAGCTCATAGGCTAGTTCTTTATCATCTCTGTAATCGTAAATCAATTTTATAACCTGCTAAAAAACATAAATTAAATCAATTAAAAGAGCATAAATATTATATCCAATCATCGCTAAAAAATCAATAAATATGAATGATCGAACCATAAAAGAAAATTTTAATAAAAAGGCTAAAAAACCAACCATCCAAAGAAATTATTCTCACAAAGAACTAATTGAAAAGATTGATCGCTATGCATCTGTAGCCAAGGCGAAAGATCAAAAAAAGGAGATGCTTGATATTAAGGAAAGGCACATTAAAAGAACTCAAGAACTCCCAGGTAGAAGGTTTGCTCGTAATTTACATTACCAACAGGGAATAAGAAGAAGCATTCATCCCCGTGAGACATTAGAGAATTTAAATAAACAGGATAAACTGCAGGATCAAAGGGATAGAAACCGTGTAGTCAAAAAGGCTAAGGATTATTATCATAAAAACTACAGTCTTACGAAACTGCATAGTGATGCAACAAAAGATAACAAGTCAAAGGATATATCCAAGGATAAGGGTTGATTGAAAAATTGAGTAGAACATAAAAAACTGTCAAGAGTGGAAAAGGTTGAATGAATGATAAAAAGAGCAGGGCAGAAAATTCTGCTCCTGCTCTAATAGTTCTTAAGAAGTTTTTTTGACTAAAGTGGCCAGTTCAATCTTGTAAACTATGATTGATGCTTCCTGCTTGTTTACCAGTTTTCCATCTTCAAGCTTCGTTTGGAAAGAACGATAAGAAAGGGAGCCGGTTACCTTTATTCTTGCTCCTTTTTTGAAGGTTTTTAGATTGGCAATGACCCGTGGTGAAAATGAAATCAGGTTATGCCATACAGGTTCTTTTTGAACCCAGTTCTCATTATCATCCTGGTAGGAATCAGTTGTAGCAATTGACACGGAGGCGAAAGTCTTATTTTCTCCTTCAATGATCTTTACTTCTGATCCAAGGTTACCAATTAAAGTTACCGTGTTGTTATAAGCCATTTTTTTCTCCTTTGTTAATAATGGTTTATCAGTTTGTAACGCTCTCCCGTAGGGCTCTTGCCCTACGGAGGGGCGCGCTTACAAATTGATGGATACAAAAATTTGACGGGGTGAATGGGCTGTCAAGGTTGGAACACTTCAAAGAAGTGCCTGGGCAAAAAGGAGGAAAAATTGCGGAGGGTCCGCCGATCGGAGTGAAACGAAGGGAGGGGGAAACCGTCATTTTTACACCTTTGCAGCCTTCCGGCCTTGAAAGCACAGAAGGGGTGTCCCCTTCAATTAGAAAGCTTGGCCGCTTGTGGCCTCATTCCAAATGTTTTATGGAACTAGTTATCTTTAATTTGATAATTTGCAGAGCAAGAAGGATAATATAGATTAAGGACAGCGATAAATGACCATCTTTCCAGCAATGCTTAACTCAGTATAATCAAAACTTAAATCTCTGGCTACAGCATCATAGTCTATATAGTGTTGAATACTTTCAGGAATTGGTCCGTATAGTCCTTCTTCAAAAAACTGGATGGCCAGCTCTTTTAAACTATCGCAATAATAGATAGAAACATCTTCTGTATTTGTGTTTTCATTAATATCATAACCACACTCTCCCATTGCAATGAGGGCTATTTTTTCATGCTCTTCTAACACTTCAATCGCATTCAAAAAATGATGAAAATTTCCCTGGTGAACGGCCCACACCTCAAATAGTTTTGCATCTATCAATTCTCCATCAATGAATTCAATTTCAAATTCTTCGACCTTCATCCCATAATCATCAAAACAGTTTTTAACATTCTCTTCATAATCTTTTTCCGTTTTAAAATAAAAACCAATAGCATCAATGTTATAAGGATTGGCAAATAAAATAGTCACTGTAGTTCCCTCATAGATATATCTAAGTTAAAAAAAACCGACCCGAAAGAGAAGCCCACGGACCGGTTTAATTTTAGGATTTTTAAGGTTTGGGAGGATAGGCAACGAGTTCTATCTGTCCTTCAACCGCTATTGGTGTTGCATCCAAATAAAGTGTAAATCCTTTACCGTTTTTATGGTTGAATACTCTTCCTAAAGAGGCTCCTATTCGATTAGCCCGGCCATTAGGCACGACCGCATGTACATAAAAGTCAGGAAGGTTTTTCTTTGGAGTTTCAGTAGTTTGTTTAGTCATTTTAGTTTCCTTTCGTTTTGAGTTAATGACAAATATCCTTGGATATTATCATTTAATATTCATGCGAACGGAAAGGATGACCACGTTCACAAACTTTCACAAAATGACAACATAACTCACCACTTATGATCCAACATAACGATTAGTACTCTTGTCGTGACCTCTGGGTTAGACGGGCTTTCACTGTCTACGCTTTACAAATTTTTATCGTATTAGTCTATTTTCCAAAACATCTTGTTGCCTTTGTGATCAAGGCTTCCAAAATCATGCTCTCTGGATGAATTGTTAGTTTCCTTTGAAAACTATGCTGATGTTTGGTTTTCTGCCCGTGAGACAATAAATTGTTCCGAGAGGAAAGTTTGAATGACTCATAAACTTTACTGTCTCTGAGTCCTATCAGGAAACCTATGTCGCTTTATCCCAAATGAGGTATTGGAACGACACATAAATATCTAAGAATATTATTCCCTTTGATTAACTCATGCGAAAAGGTTGGATGTCTACGTTCATAGATGTTCATCGAAGTACAAAGATAGATAATCTGTTAAATCATTTAAGTAATAAATATTTTGCCTACATTTACTTGATGTGAAAGGTAAGTTTTTAGAAAAATAAATATATTACTATCCCCCCTTTTATTTAAATATTTAAATCGGGGCTATCTTCAGTATCTTTGAGCGTTTTTAGTTTTTTCTTACGCATATCGGCAAATCCAGAAAAATTAAGATCTTCAGAGTTTACTGTTTTTCTTTCTCCTTTGATTTTTGCATCTAAAAAAGTTAATACCGAACTATCAGGTTTTTTATTATCCATGTTTTCATCCATATTAAATTGAGGGTTAAAATGTTTTCTTAATATTTTTTGTACGTTATTATCAATACTTTGTTCATGATCAGAGTAGACACTTAATAAGTTTAGAACAAAATCAGTGTTATTGCAATTCTCGATATCGATATTTTGGGTTGATATATTTTTCAATATATCACAAGGCTCGTCGAGTAATGAATTTGTGATTGTGGTAATGGTAAGTGCTGAAATTCGGTTAAAATGGGCAAGACTTAACAAAAGGATTATCCAAAATAGTGAATTTTTCTGAGCCTCCCTACTAAGTTCAATACTTTTTGGTATTTTTTTAATGAAATCATCAATCATTATTTGGAAGTTACTTCCAGATTTAAAAGATAATCGTTCTATGTTTTTTAACCAGTCATTCATAAACTACGCGGGTTTTTTACTATAAAACAACTGACTTTGAAGCATGTTTATAAAATTGCCTGCAAAGGTATTGTTTTTTTTGATTTATTACCAAAATTTTCATTTAAATATATAATCAAATTCAGGACCATTTTTTAATCCTTAATAATATCTCTGACATCTTTTTCCTCAAAAAGTTTAGTTAAAATTTTAAATTTTCTAGATAAAATTTCATTTTGATATCTCTCTTCTATAGATTTTATGACCTTCTCAAAGTCTTTTTTAAATTCATACTCATTGGGATGCCATGGATCTTTAATAGCTAATATTGAATAACAAAATAATATGTATTGATCTGATTCAGGTTTTGCAATTGAATAAGAATTAAAATTTCCATTCTTCCCCATTTTTTTTAATAAAGTCATTTCAATATAGACATCTTTATCTTTTAATTTAAATAATAGTTTGTTCTTGTATTCTTGCACTCTTTTTATTTCCGTTTCATGGAATATGTATTCGATTATTTTTTTGCATATTCCTACCCTTTCCATTTTTTTTACACTTAATGAGTCTAGAAAGTTTGACTTTGATTGGTTGATAGAGTTGATAATTTGCTGGTATTTGTTAAAATTGGAAACACAAAGAGTTTGAAGATGATTTATAACGCTTCCTAAAAGAAAAAATCGGTTCTCACTATCGATTTTCCATTTTCCTTTTCCAGGAATATAATCATATGGTTTTCTACTTAATAAACCATCTTGCTTTTTTATTTCAACTAAAGATAAATTATTACGGTAGGACTTGCCATTCTCACCCCTTGAGTAGGAAGCTCCACCTATAATCCACAGAGCATTATTCCCATAAACTACAGGATCTTTAATCTCACCATGTTCATGACCACAGAAAACTATGTCTGCAAAGTCATTAATTAAATCAAGAGATGGAATGTAATTATTAGAACTATTATTAAATTTTTCTTCCCATGAAAGCCACCCTGGCGGGTGATGAAGCACAACAATCTTAAAGAAATCATTATAATTTGACTTTAAGTCTTCTTTTATTTTTGTCTTTAGAGACCAGATTAGTTTTTGCCCAATAAATAATTTACCATAATCCCCCGAGATAAAGTTTTTACCTCCTTTTTCTGCTTTCCATTCACCAAGGCAAAACCAACTACTATTGAGAACCATGATACAAACCTTCTGATCATAGAAAATTCTTGTACCGCATGTATGTAGCTGTTTTTTAGTTTTATTTTCATATGGATTTATTTTAATTTTCTCACAAAATTTTGTGAAATAAGGAAATACTTTATCACTCCATCTTTTAATATAAGCTCCTTCATCATTAAAGTTTAATTTATCCCAAAGCAATGGAAAGGGGTTACCTTTTGAAAACTCTATATATTTCTCTTTGGCTTCGTCTTGTATTACATCATGATTTCCCGGGCATATAATTAACCTATTTTTGATAAAATCATCATCTAATAACAAATCTGATTTTAATTCTTTTATAAATGTTTCCGCCTTAAAATAATCATCTTCTGATCCAGTCCATGCAATGTCTCCTGAAATAATAATAAAATCTAAGTTGTTAAATTCTTTCTTTCCTCCAAGTTTTTGAATTAAATTTTTAAGGACATTTTCACGATCCTCCTTCTGGGATAATTTTTCATCTTTGTTAAAATGTAGATCAGTTAAATGAAGTATTCTCAAATTATTCATGGAGATAAAAATTTATCTAAAACCAATTAAGGAAGAAGTTTTACAAAAAGGTCTTTTTTAACTTTTAGTGACATATCCCAAAAGGAACGTATTAAGGTTGAACGATATTTAAAATATTTTCGTCTTGTATACATATCTGTTGAAAATAAACCTCCCAAAGGGTCAAACACTAAAGGACCATTATATTTACGTTTAACATTTAAATCAAAGTCTTTAATTGAGTAGAATTTGTCATTTGCTATCTTATTGTTATCTGAATGGTTAAATTCATTTCGCATTAATAAAGTTTCTTTTTGAGTATCTATTAAATCCTCCATCAATAATTTAAGATAGGAATAAGAAATGGTCTGTAAATATAATGAAGGCGAACGGGACTCAGATTTTAACTTATACTTATTGTTATAAGCATAAACTTCACCGATGCGAAACTTATTTTTAATATAATTGACTCGACGAAAAATGGAAAAATATCTCTCAATAATAGCATTTCCTGCCAAAAGTTCACTAGAAGTGGAGGTTTCATTTATTTCATCAAATTTAAAACTAGTTAACTGAGCAGAAAGACTTCTAAAATAACTAGATTCCTCTTTAGGTAGGTTGGAAAATTTTTTGAGCCTTTCTAAGGTTTTGTCTTCTGATTTTTTTCTTTCACTATATACTTTTTCAATCTTATTCCTTATTGCATTTTCTTCTGTACTAGAAAGATCGTCTATAAGTTTTTTATCAGCTTTTTTTGAATTACTTATTATTTCATATTCTAATTTTACAAAATCGCCCATCATTTTATCTCGTTTTATTGAATCGTAATCCACATGGTCATTGCCAATAACATCATTCACAACTAGTGAGAAAGCAATGCTTGTCGAGTCATATAACCAGCTTTTTAATTGATTTCCTTCATCTTGAAGAAGAGATTTTATAAACTTTCTCAAACGAAAAAAATGTAAAGTCCATAGGGATGATATTTTTATACTTGGGATTCCTTCTCCGGTATAAATATTATAATTTTGATCCTCAAACATTGGATCAAAAAACTCAATAATTAATAAATATCGCATAAAGAAACGAAGAAAAATCCCTTCATCAATTTTTCCTTTTTTATCATATACAGAACTCATTTGCATAAAATAATTCCAATACCAGAATCGAAATAATTTAGTATCAAAATTATAAGCATACATGTACGAAATAATGTCAGATCGAAAGTATTTTAACATACTCTCATCTAGATATTCATTATATTCATGCATTAGAGGATTTTCATTCAAATATCTATTTAGTTTAGCTTTTAACAATTTGATAAGTGATTTAGTATCTTGAAGTTTTTTATAGCGTATCTTATCAGTTATATTAGCTCCAACTAAAAGTTTTATTTTCGAGAAAAATTGATTTACAGACTCTTTTATAGATGGTGCGATGAAAATACTAGGTTGGAAAATATGAAAATAATTGATTCGCATACAATAATATGAAGAATCAACTCCTGATAAACCAGTTACTATAACCATAGAAGTGGGTTCATCATTTTCTCCAAAAATACTTGATATTACCTTATAGGCACCATCTAAAGCACTTATAATTTGTTGACATCCACCATTATGTTCCATGTTGAAATCAGTTACCCCATCCATCCTATAGCTTTGATGAAACCTATTTTTAAAAGCCAATTCAAATAAATCGGCTAATTTATCTAATGTGTCATGAATACTATTAGAAGCTTCTTCTAAATTCTCATTTTCTTCAGAAGTATAATTTTGTATTTTTTCTATTACATATTCAAGAAATTGACGAAGTTCAATAAAATATATATACAATAATGGGTCTTGAATTCCATCATTATAATTGACATACATGTTAAGAATTTTTTCAAGAAGCACTTTTGATACATTGCAGCGATATAAATTTTTGCGAATTTTACTGAGTTGTTTTAACGAAAATGAGAACTTTGATAATTTGTTGCTAAAATAGTAATGTTCAGAACTAAATATGGAGTTTGTAATATCTGAAATAAATGGTTCATCAAAACTAAATTTAACAACAGTATTTAATTTTCTTAGATGTTGTGTTATTTTTTTGTCCTTCCCCTTTAAAGGTAATTGGACTAATTTTTTCAAAATGATGAGTATTGATTTGAGGTCTCTTTTATCTTTCATCCCAGGGAACAAAAAATCTGTTCTTCCGGAAGTGATTTCTATATTCTCCACATCGCCAAGGTGCTCTTTAAACTCTTTAACTATTTCTAGCAAATGCCCAGGCTTAATGTCCCAATTTATAAAAAATTCGAGATCTTCTGTTCTCAGATTAGGCTTATGGAAATCAGGAGGAAAATCTAGATCTTTTTCATCGGCTTTAAGCTTTGATTCGTTAAAAAAATCAAAATCAATTCCAAAAGTAGTTAGTGTTTTTACAAATACATGAGCTTCTTCTACTTTAAATTTTTGAGATTCATTATTAATCACATGTTTTAATAAACAATTATCTACAATCGCTTTGAAGTAGTCAAAGTCTTCGTTTTTTTTATATCCATCAAACAAATTTTCAGAATATTCTTTTAAGTTGGACAACCGAAGCTCTCTGATTCTTAAAATAGCTTCAATAATTTTTTGAAAACTATTACTAAAAAAAACAATTGATAATTCATGCCAACTGAATGATTCTGATATTATAAAACTTAATTCATCGGTGTTACTATTTTTTATTAAAATATCTTTGATGGCGATTTCTATTAATGAAACAAATTTAGCTCCAGCACCAATTAGAAGACTATTATTTACCTTAAGTCTTGTAAAACCGATAAATGGAAATTTTTTTTGTTTAGTATCATTGTAAATGAATGTTTTTTTAGCTATTTTAATTAGCTTACTATTGAAAACTGCTCCCTCTATAGGTTTATCTCGTAACTCTCTTGTTATAACTGGAGTTGTTCCAGTAAATATTTGATAATTAAATTTTTCTGAATAATAGCGATCCTTATTTTTTTCAGAAATAAAATAACTATATGGGTGAAAATTGCGATTGGTTAGTGTGTAATCATCAATAAGTGCTATTACAGCTAAATCATAGTCTCCAAATAAATAATATGCTCTTGGTTTGTATAAATATTTCTTGAAATCATTAAATGCATTCTTCTTTCCTTCAGAAATAGGGTTATGACCAAATGATTCAGAATCTTCTTGCTTTTTTTTACTATATCCTTTGATTATTGCCTCAATCTCATTTTCATAAAATTCTACTTCTTTTCCTAAAGGCACAGTTACAAAACTGAAAAATAGACTGCAATTATCCGAATAATTCATAAACTTGTTTTCTGGGTTTCGTTGTTGTTTTACTCCTTGTTTTGTATTGATTGGTTTAGCTAATATAGTTAAATATTCTATTTTTAACAGGATTTACACTTATTTTAATTATAGTTTTAGGTAGAAGTTACTTGAATCATTAAACCATCAAGTTGTTTTCGTAAATAATTATATTCTACATACTATACTTTTCAAGTAGTTGGTTGCAATTATAATTCAATGACTTAATTAGGATCTAAAATTTCATTTCATACTTGATCTCCATCAAAACAACAAAGTGATCGAAAACAATCCTTCCAAATGCAAAATTTAATATATTGTTGTTGATTATTATAAATAAAGAATAAAACAATTGCCTTCCGAAGAGACGTAAAGAATATTTTTTTATTTGCTAGGATATATTCGTCTATGAGCTCAGTTGAGACAAAGAATTATATTCAGTGATTTGGTCAATTATGAACTCGTGTGAATTTTGATGGGTTCGCAAGGCGTCAACCAGGGCGCGCCACTCTTGACAAGTTTTCACTTTGATGAAATGATCAAAGGGTTTATTCAAGGTATAGTGCAGTTTTTCACCTTCCATTTCCAGGTTCGCAAATAGAAATTTCAACAACATCCGCTTTTGAGCGATTTGCGAACTTTTGAATAATTCGTAGGCTTCTGATGACAAAGAAATCAAGGTCAGCAAACCATCTTTAAAACCTTCGTCTCCTGCTCGGTGCCCGCGAATTTGATTGTCTAGATGAGTTTGTTTATCATGCAAGACACTTTTTTTAACATGATATTCTTCTTTATCAATTGCTCCATCTAAAAGTAAATCAAGCAGTACATCTAGCCTATTTTCAATTTTTGATAGTTCACTTTGTAATTCTTTAATTTGTCTCCGGCGGAATGCTCTTTCAGTATGATCTGTTTGTCGTAGATAGTTCGAAACGTTTTCAAGGATTGAATCGGGGATTTGAAGATTTTTGATAACTTCTTCAATTTGAGTAATTATTTTTTCTTCCCTGACCCATTTATGCTTTTCTGGGTTTTCAGGATGTCGGCACCTCAAATAAGTCCATTGGGCTGTGCTGCCATCACTGTAAGTCTTTTTCTTAGTGTCAGAAGTTACCGTGCGACCTGAAGTTGCACATGTGATTAATCCTCTGAATAAAAATTCCTTGCTTCTGTATTGAAATGGTTTTTTCTTCCAGCTATCCAGTACGTTTTGGCATTTATCAAATAAAGCCTTATCGATTATTGGTTCATATTGATGCGGATAAGTTTTACCTTTGATCAACATATTTCCGTAGTAAAAAGGATTACGAAGGGTTTTGTGAACTTGAGAACGACTGAGATAAGATTTTTTCCCTGCTTTGTTTACGAGGCCCCATTCTTTTGTTTTTCTTGTTATTTCAGATATGGTGTATGCACCTGTTGAATATTCCTGAAATAATCGACGAATTAATAAAGCTCTGCCTGAATCAACAATAACTGTACTTTTGCCTTTATTATCCCTGGCATTAAGATAGCCAATGGGTGCTGTTGCAATCCACTCACCCTGCCTTATTTTCTGATCAATGGAGCGTTTGACATTGTCACGCATATTGTCAATATAGGATTGCGCCATAATTACACCCATTGACCACATCAGTCGTTCCTGACTGACGGAATCTTTATGGATAACATAGTTTTCAGTATTGAAGTGAAGCTCAATTTTCCCTGAATTTATCAATTCATCGAGTAGAGGGTATTCCTTAAAAGATCGCTGAACCCGATCTACTTTATCAGCAACAAGTGCAATTGTTGCTCTCTGGGATTTGATAAATTTGATCATCGCCATGAATTTACGACGATCACCTGTGGTTGAGCTTTCTGTAATCTCAAATGTCTTGAGAATTTTTAATGATTTTCGATTACAATAGACCCGAAGACGATGTTTCTGAGCTTCAATTGAATAACCATCTTCCTGTTCCTTTGAAGAAACACGAGTAAGAATGACTGCTCTCTGAGCAGTGAGTCGGGTTGAAATTTCTGTAACATTAACCATTAATCATGATTCTTGCAGTTTTCTAATTTGATTTCAAGAAGGGTTCTGCAAAAACCAATGAGATTATTGGCAGCCTTGTTTGCCTCTCTATCAGAGAGTGAATAGCTGTAGAGAGAATTAATTTCTTCAACAATTCTCTTATAACTGCCATTGGGGGAAAGCTTGTTATTATTACTATTCATTTAATCAATGCTTTCTTTCCAATCTGCCGTTGAGGAACACAATATGTAATTTTCTTTTTTATACGTTTGTATTTCGCTTATCAGGTAAAAAACCCTATGTCTGTGTTTGAAGAATTTAGGTCCAATTCCTTCACTGCGCCAATTCTGCAGTGTTCCCGGAGCAAGACATAGCTCTCTGGCAGCTTGTCCGGTTGTTAAGCACTCCTCAGGTGTAAAGTTGGTTTCCACTTTTGGTAGTCGATTTTTAGATTGTTTTGTTGTTTCGAAGTTCATTTCCCACTCCTTATTCAAATTATTAAGAGAGTCAGAGGAAGAGATTTAATTGACATCCATATTCCCCCACACAAGACAAAAAGCACTCTTTGATTGAATAACTTTCAAGTCGGGAAATAAAATAAATGGAATATAATCTCAATACAACCCAGGATTGAATTTAAAAGAAGAAGTATTATAACAAATTAGATGTATTGAATAAACGTGAACTTCACTTTTCTTTCCATTTACAAAAAAGAGAGTTACTTTTTAAAAATGACAAAGTGAATGAAGGAAAGAATGTTATGAAGTCTGCAAAGAGTAAAACGGGACTATTGAAGTCGAAGCATTACAAGAAAATTGATTATGCCAATCTTCCAAATCGTGATGGTTTTCTTTTTGAAATAATTGTGCAATTTGTTAAAAGAAGAAACGAATTAAACTTAACACAGGAAGAGGTAGATAATCTAATGGGGACAGCTGATAGGTTGGTTTCAAAATGGGAAAGTGGTGAGCGAATTCCAACACCTTTTAATTTTTATTGCTGGGCACAGGCATTGAAATCTCAATTGTTGTTAACAAGTAATAGTTAGGGAGATGTGTCATGGTATGATTAATAGGTTTTTAAGGATATAACAAATCGAATAAGTTAAATTAATCATCTTTTATTATTTTATTTTCCAATAGAGTAAGATTGGTTTTTGGGAAGTTCATCTTCACATATCTTTCTAAGTTTGTTTATGTATTGACCCAATTGTTTACGCTTATAAACCAAAATGTAAGAAGGATGATAAATTGGGATATAGATAATATTATTGATTTTTATTTGCTTGAATTCAAAGTCTTTAAAAGAAATTTCATCTTTGAATCCATGTTTTTTAAGTACAAAAGAAGCTACTTGTTTACCAAGTAAAAATATAATAGAAGGGTTGTGCTGCTTGATTTCTAAATCAAAATTAGAATAACATTTTTCCATCTCACATTTAGAAGGGTACCTAACTTTACCCGCTTTCAAGGGTAAACATTTCACCACATTTGTCTTATAGAATGAAAAAGTTTTTCTTAAAGGAAGTTCAATTTTTTCGATTAAGGCTCCTGATCTTGTATTTTTAGATAAGGGGACACGATGCATCCCCTCTTTAAATCGAACAGCCGAAAGTCCAACCCAAAATATTTGTGATTTATCAGAATTATCTAAGACTGGAGCTTGATTTAGATATAGTCCACAGTCGATACAGTTTTTTTTCTTATCCGGCTTTAGAGTTATATTTAAGTCCAGCGAATATTTTACCGTCATTTAAGTTAGTTGTGCGGTAAATATAGTCATAAAGAACTTTATTATCAACTTCGGAATAATTACCATTATGAAAATTGAATTGTAAGCGTCCAGCTAAACTTGATAGTTCATCATTGGCTTCAACTCTTTTATCTTTTAACTTCACCCCCTTTGCTTCCAAATCATGGTAGATTTGAGTGCCATGATAAGGTCTGTATTGAAAAACGCTTGTTCTAAAATTGCTGCCATATTTTTGAGCAATTGTTTTTAACTTTTGTGCTAGCTGATATGTCATTTCCATATCTGCTTTTGTTTCATTAGGGAATCCATAAATAAAATATCCCTTAATGTTTATCCCAGCTTGTAATGCTTTAGTTAGATTCCGAATTATTTTTTCTACATCCTTAGTTTTGTTTATTGCTTGTAGAATTTTTGGGGAACCTGATTCTATTCCAATAAATAACTCGTAACAACCACTCTTTTTGAGGACTGCAATAGTTTTATCGTCAATATTGTTAAAAGTCATCACATGTGCCATTGAGCGCCATTGAAAATTAAAATTTGAAAATACATTTATAGCCTTTTTTACAATCTTATGATGTTTTAAAAACAAATCATCAAGTACTCTTATGGAGTTAACCTTTGGGAAATTTCTTTTTACACCCTCTAGCTCCTTAATTATTGACTTCTCGGTTCTTTCTCTTACAGGATAGTCTTGGTTTAGTGAACGAGCAGCAGCACAAAATGTACAGTTATAGATACATCCTCTACTTGTAATTATATTGGCTTCGGTAAATCCAAGAGGGTGATTTACAGGTTCATTAGTAAAGAAACTACGATCTAGAGGTATATTTGAAATATCTTGAACGGCATAAAGCGAGTTTCCAGTAACTTGAAACACTCTTCTGTTTTTTTCAATATAGAAAGGATTTTCTTTTACTTGCGATTTTACAATATCTAAGGTTATTAATTCCCCATCACCAGTTACAATATCAATTGGGTTTTCAGTCTCCCACATAAGTATTTCTTTATATAATTGTTTGGTTGATAGTCCTCCTATAATAAAGTGAGTTTCAAAATTAATACTCTCAACAAACTCTTTTACTAAAGTTGAGTTAGTTGTAAAAATATTCGAAGCTATAAATTCCGGTCTTAATTTTTCAACTTGTTTAATTAATTCACTTAAAGATATTCGTTGGTCAACTGCATCAATCAAACTAACCATAATACCATTTTCATTCAATAGAGTAGCAATATACCCAAGGCCAATAGGTGGTAAGGAGTCTTCGTCATAGAGTTTGTTGACTTTTTTAAATAAAGGAGAATTGATTATAATAACTTTCATTTTTGGGATTATTTGTTGTTTAACTTCGTGACAAGTTTTTTTATTTCTGCTGCCGGAGCTCTTTGATTAATTAATCCGTATTTATTTAATTTTTCAACAGCGGCTTCTCGTGCTATTAACTCTTTTATAAATAACTCCTCGATTATCCATAGAGTCCCTCTTACAGTATGATTTTTAGATTGTGATACTTTTCTTATTCTTCCATCAGAACTGAATATTGCGGCTTCTTTTCGAATTGCTAATTCTATAACTGAACCGTCCGTAAAACTTAAGCCGGAATATTCATCACATATAACAAGAATATCTTCATAGGTGCCATTTGAATCAATTAGCAGTTTCCCCTCACTCACATATTGTAATACTTTTGTTTTCTGACTTTCATCGATGACCTCTCCAATGACTTGAGGCGTAGTAAATACATGTAACTCTAAATGAAAAAAACTCTCCAAAAGGTCTAAATCAATTAAGTCAAATAGGATGCAAGTGTCCTGTATTACTATCTCGTATTTATTATCTCCCTTCAAACCCCTTTCGTATTTCGTTAATGCTAATGTTCCAAAGAGCTGCGGCCTTACTGGTGCTTATCAACTCCTCAGATAGAGCACGGTTAATAAGGTGATCGAAAAGCCTTGATTTTTCCTGTCCCTTATACTCACCAGGCTCATCTTTTTTACCGTAGGTTTTACTCATATATACTATCCATCGGGTATAATAATTCTCTGAAATAACACCTATGTCTTTCAAGCGATACACAGTTGCCCTGATAGAAATTCCAAAGTACTCTTTTATGGATATGAGTTCATTTATTCTGATATAGGTTCTGTTAGTACCTATTAGTTTAATCAGCATTGAAGTAGGAATAAGAAAATTACTCGAAAAGTAATGGCAGAGCTTTTCAACTAATTTTGAATCCTTACTAACTTTATCTTTGAATACAAGTAGCAAATGAGCCAGTTCATGAATAATGGTAAAGCGGATTCTTTCTATTGATTTTCCCTTAGTGTTTACAGCAACAATCGGAATGCCATTAGAACTCAAAACAGCTAACCCATCGAAATCATCCGAATCTTCCATAAGTAAGACTTTTATTCCTTTTAGTTCAAGCATTTCAACTAGGTTAGGTATAGGATCAGTACCCAAATCCCAGTCTTTCCGTAATTTTTCAGCTGCTTGTTGAACATCATTCATACTAGCAATTCTGAGGTTTTTCAAAGGATTTATAAACTTACTTTCAATACCCAGAAGATTTTCTATTTCAAGAAATCGTTCAACATAGTCTCTAACTTTTTCTACTATCGACTCTTCTTGTTTTTTCGCTAAACGGACTCTTTTTCGAAATAATACATCACCTAATTCTATACTCTTTTTCTTTAGAAAATAATCAGGCTTAAGCTTAAGGACATTAGCAATAGACATTAAAATTTCGCTAGAAGGATTCATGTCGCCCTTTTCATATTTACTTAAAGCCTGCTTAGTAACCTTATTTTGTAATAGATCAGCAAGTTCTTGTAACGAAAGTCCCGCCATTTTTCTGGCATGCTTTAATCTAATTCCAAAAATATTTTCTTTGATGAAGCTCATTTTCACAGTATAAAAAATTCTTTGGTTGACAATTTATTAAAAAAAATCAAAAATGTCAACTATTGGAAAAGTTTTTACGCTCCCTTGTTTAGATAGAAATATAGAATAGGTTCAATGTTTGAATTTTCAGATGCCAAAATTCATGTTCTGCTTTTCGGTTAGAAGTTATGTTGATATGAAGAGTAGTATATAAAGGGCAATTGGAGTTATTTCATTTTTAATTAATGTAGATTTCTAGAGGTGTTGAAAGAACTAATGCTGATGACTGGCATTATGCAAATTCAGGAAAATTTCTAAAAATGTAAATCTCCATTATTTGTACTCATTGTTCAGAAAACAATATCTAAGGTAAAGCTCATATTAATAGACCCGCCTTACGGTGATTGATATGATATATCCTTCATTGAGGGAGCTGTTCAACACTTTACAAACTAATTTCATAACAAGTTTAAATTCATCGCCTTGATTGATCAGCTTTTTAAGTTCTATAAACCTGTGCTGCGTTTCCGTTTTCTAAATGAAAAATTCCGTTTTCTTTGAAAGCAATACCACAAAATAGATATTTTCCAATTTACGCTAATTTAGTGTTAAATTAGGGTTCCTATTGACACTGAGAACCATCCATCCTTTTTTACGCTATCGTGATCCACACATTTTTGCCAAAGCTTTCAAAAGTTTTAGTGATAGACTTGTAACGCATAGTGGTGGTTAGCTATAACCTGATTTTTATTAAAAACACGAAACGAAGAAACAATGAAAATTTCTAAATTATTGGTTTCTAATTTCCGACTCCTTGAAGGAGTGGAATTATGTCTGGAAGATGGAGCAACTGTTATTGTGGGTAGAAATAATAGCGGTAAAACCTCTCTTACAGAATTATTTCGTCGCCTTTTAGATGAAAAATCACCCAGATTTAAGCTGGAAGATTTCTCATTAGGGATTCACGAAAAATTCTGGAATGCATTTCAGCTTTATTTAGACGAATCGGAAGAAGCTGTCATTCGAAATTCACTTCCGACCATTTCAACCACATTGTTTGTTGAATATGAGGCTGATATAGGTACAGGCTCACTCGCCGATTTTGTTATTGACCTGAATGAAGATTGTACCTTGGCTGAAATCCATATTCGTTATGAATTGCATGCCGGAAAAATTGGACAATTATTCGAGGGAATTGAAAGAGATAAGGAAGCCCTGTTCAAAGAACTTAAAGAGCGAATCCCGAAATTCTTTCGAACCACCATTGAAGCGCAAGACCCCAATGACCCTACAAATACAAAAGTCGTGGATTTTACCAGTTTACGATCTTTGCTTCAGGTCGGATTTATTAATGCCCAAAGGGCACTTGACGATGTATCAAATAAAGAAAAAGCAGTTCTGGGGAAAATTTTTGAACGGCTGTTTCTCTCGGCGGCCTCAGAGAGAGCTAGTGCTGGCGATCAAACCACGGTCAATACATTGAAAACTGCCGTAACCGGAGTACAGGATCAAATAGATGGAGACTTTAATGAACAATTGCAGAACCTGATTCCTGCTTTTGATCTTTTCGGTTATCCAGGTTTAACCGACCCGCAACTGCGTACCCAGACAGTATTAAAGGTAGAGCAACTTCTATCCAATCATACCACTGTAGGCTACCTAGGAGTTAATGGAATAAATCTGCCGGAATCTTATAACGGCCTAGGCCCTCGTAATTTAATTTTTATTCTATTGAAGCTGTTTGAATTCTTTAAGGATTTCAAAAATCGCCAGGCTGCTTCCGGTATCCATATGGTATTTATCGAGGAGCCAGAGGCTCATCTGCATCCACAAATGCAGAGTGTGTTTATTCGAAAGCTTGTGGAAATTCGCAATTTATTCGTTGAAAAATATAACGATGGAGATCCCTGGCCTGTCCAATTCATTGTAACGACACATTCCTCCCATATTGCCAATGAGGCATCATTTGATTCCATGCGTTATTTCCTTACAAAACCTCGGCAAATTGATGCACTATTGCTTAAAACTGAGGTTAAAGATTTGCGAAACGGCCTAAGCGGTGAGGAAGAAAAGAATAGAGAGTTTCTACATAAATATATGACCTTAACCCGATGTGATTTGCTTTTTGCTGATAAGGCAATATTGATCGAGGGTACGACTGAACGTCTTCTTCTTCCTGAGATGATCTCAAAATCTGATGAAAATGCAGAGGATGGTATCCCCAGTCTGGGCAGTCAGTATCTTACCATTATGGAAGTCGGAGGAGCTTATGCTCACCTTTTTTTTAATCTTATTGATTTCCTGAACCTGCAAACATTAGTCATAACCGATTTGGATTCGATTGACCAAAGTAACAATGGAAGCAAATGTAAGGTCTCCAATGGTACTCATTCAAGCAACGCTTGTATCAACAAGTGGTTCACCGGCATTGGAGAAAACAGACCAACCAAAGATGAATTACTTGAAAAAACGGAAGAAGAGAAAATTTCAGGACATCGCCGCCTTGCTTTTCAGATTTCTCACTCCGAAGGTGACGCTTGTGGCCGTAGTTTTGAGGATGCTTTTATGCTGGCCAACCCCGCAAAATTTGGCCTAAACGGAGAAACTGCTAATGAACGTGAACAACAATCATGGGATAAGGCCGAAGGTACAGGTAAGACCGACTTTGCTCTTAGATATGCCATCCGGGATACAGAATGGGTTGTCCCGCGATATATTGAAGAAGGATTGAAATGGCTTGCTGGAACAAAGTCATCCGAGGAAACCACAATTGTTAAAGCCGTTGAAGAAGTTGAAGCCATTAATGCAAATACCGATGCTTAATTCCATACAAATCAATCCGGCAGAAATTGCTGCTCAAAGGGCACTGGATGAAATGTTTGCCTGCATTCATGATCGAAAAAATTTCCGACTGGAAGCAGGAGCCGGAGCAGGCAAAACCTTCTCACTTATAAAAGCTCTTAAACTGATTATTGAAGAGCAAGGAGAGATACTCCAACGTCGTAGCCAAAGAGTCGCTTGTATTACATATACCAATGTTGCTACGGATGAGATTATTTCACGCACGGATGGACATCCGGTTATCTATGCCTCGACTATTCACGCATTTTGCTGGGAATTGATAAAAAGCTTCCAGCCAATTCTAAGAGCCAAAGTTGCCGCATTAGGTTCGTGGACTGAAAAGTTAGAAGAAGCAGGAGGAATCGGGAATCGTAGAATTGACTATGAATTAGGTCATCGACGACTAAATGATGCTTATCTGTATCTACACCATGACGATGTTCTGACACTAACAGTAGAATTGATGGAGAACCAGAAATTTCGTCAAATCCTTGCTGCTCGATTTCCAATTCTTTTCATTGATGAATATCAAGACACCAATAATGACTTGGCTCAAAGCATCATTCAGCATTTTATTATAACAGGTGAGAGTCTACTTATTGGTTTATTTGGTGATAGCTGGCAAAAAATCTACCGTGATGTAGTTGGATTTGTTGAACATGAAAATCTTATCCATATTGGTAAAGAAGCCAATTTTCGTTCGACTAATGAAGTTGTGGAAGTGTTAAACAGAATTCGACCTGAACTTCCCCAGCAAGTGAAAAACCCCGAAGCTGTAGGTTCTGTAGTGGTTTATCATTCTAATAATTGGGTAGGTGAGCGACGAAAAGGAGGGCATTGGGGAGGAGATCTTCCAGAAGAAGAAGCGCATGATTATTTGGAAGGAACCCGCAAACAGCTTGCTGAAAATGGATGGGATTTTGACCCGGAGAAGACGAAGATTTTGATGCTCACACATAATATCTTAGCTGAAGAGCAAAACTATTTGCAAATCGCCAAGACATTCCAATATAATGACTCTTTTGTCAAAAAGGAAAATCCTCATATTGCTTTTCTTGTCGATACTGTCGAACCCGCCTGTATTGCCTTCCAGCAAGGCCGCTATGGTGAAATGTTCTCTTCAATTGGTATTCGAACTGACCTTATCCGTAGTTTGGAGGATAAGAAAAACTGGGCAAATGATATGCAATCACTGGTTAATTTACGTGAAACGGGAACTATCGGCCAGGTATTGGATTTGTTGAAAACGACAAATCGTCCAAGATTGCCTGAAAGTGTACTTAAGACAGAAAAAAGATTAGAGGAAGCAACGACGGAAGAGATAGAGCAATCTCGTACCTTGAAGGAAATACAAAAATTGCGAGACATTCCTTATCAGGAATTATCCTCACTTGCACTGTTTGTAAATGACCATACTCCTTTTTCTACCAAGCATGGTGTAAAGGGAGCTGAATTTGAAAATGTTTTGGTTGTTCTTGGAAGAGGATGGAATCAGTACAATTGGAATCAGTTCCTTGAGTGGTTCCCAAATCCCCCAACAGACAAGCTAGATTCCTATGTTCGAAATAGGAACCTATTTTACGTTGCTTGTTCGCGTCCAATGGTAAGGTTAGCATTATTGTTTACCCAAGAACTATCAGAAGCAGCTATAAATACACTTAACTCTTTGTTTGGAGAACAAAATGTCAAACCACTTGAGCTTAATTAATTCAAGTTGCGATAAATAGCCAAATAGAATATCCCCTATAATATTTTATAAATTTTTCTCAGAGTATAATAATATAAGGAAAGAAAATCAGAATTGACAAATGGAATGTTGTAATCTACAACATTCCATTTCATCATTGATTGAAAGGTTTAATCAGGTGTGGAACGGTAATGTTCTTTGACTTTAACTTTCTTGCCTTTTACTTTTTTGGTATGAGCTGGTACATGTACCTTTTTCTTACCACTCTTAGTTCGTGCCATTGCTTTGAAATTTTGCTGATAAAATCATCAGTGTTAAAAAATATAATTAAAAGATTATGCATACAATATTAACCCCTGATAGCGAACTTAAAGTTCGCCATTGAAAAAACATCAATTATATTGCTCTATTGCCTTTCTTAATCGATTTTGTAATTCATTTTTGACAAAAAGTGGTTCTATCACTTTAACATTTGAGCCATGGCTTAATAGCGTTGAGTACAATTCCCAGGATGGTCTAACTTTAATTTTTAGTATTACAGCTTTATCTGTTTCTTTTTTAATCTCTTGGGAGTGGTGTAAAGGTTTGGATTTTAAATACCCAAGTTGTTCAGGTGAAAACGAGAGTTTAATAGAAACAGGGTCTATTTCACCAATTGTGAGCCCAAATGAATCTTTGCAGTAGTTTTCCCAATTAATTTGAATTTGCGAAAATGTGACATTAGTGATTTCTACGTTTAAAATTCTATCAAAGGCGAATGTTTTGATTTTATTTAAGGGTTGTTCTAGTCCCATAACATACCATCTCTCATCATATTCACGAATGATACCCGGATGAAATATCCTTTTTCTAGGAGGTTCTATGGAGTATTTGTTATATACAAATCGAACTTCTTTTTTGGATAATATGGCTCGCATCATTTTAATTATATTGTCATAATTGGTGTTGGGGGCTGAGGGAGGTGCAATGTATTTCTCCTTAATTTCTTCGTAATTGAATTGCAATTGTTTGCTGATTTCTAGAATTTTTAAGATTTGAGTAATGATTGATGATATCTTTTGGAAATGAGGGCTATTTTATATCTTTTTAATAATCCTAAATAAAATAAGAAGGCTTCCCCATCTTTTGTATCCAATTTAATTCTTTTACTAATTGAATAATCAGGATTACTATAATACCATGCCCTTGGAAAATTATTTTTTTCAATAGGAGCAAAGTAACCAAGAGTTGGGCTATCCCTCATTGCTCCTATATCCTTTTGTATCTGGCGATCACTACATTCGATATCCACCCTTTTTAACTCTTCTAGAATGTTCTTTGTTGTTACCAAATTGCCTCCCTGTAATAAATTGTCAATAATTTCATACCTGTTTAACCTAACTATTTGGTTCCTAACCATAGCTCAATTTTTGTTGAAAAGAATAAATTCGCATACTTAGAATAAGTTTATTTCATAACTTAAAGTTCCTGTGAAAAGCTATTTCTTTCTTCGATTTGATTGCTTCACTTATCCAAAAAGGGCTTAGAGTGGCGTGTTGATCATAGTCCATACAATCAACAATACGTTTTTGATATGATCAATACAATTGTCATAAGAATTGCTTTTCCGATCTAAGTCTGGAATAGGTTGGTATTTGGTTTTAGAGATGGGATAATTCTCCTAGAACGCTATGTTATAAACAAGCTATGCCTTGAACATGCATAATAATTGTACGTCCAACTGAACGACTTCACACCAGATGCTATCAGTTAAATTAACTTCGTGCATGATTGTGTCTGGGATGTCGGGATTGCTCGCACTAACACAAGATTCGAGGTCGTTCAAGTCAGTTGTATAGCTACTGTCATCTACATCCAAATTGGTGTTGGTAGGACAAACATTACTGAGGGTAAAATCGTAATTTTGAATAGACTGACCACCCCAATAATATTTGATATAAATACGGTTTGCAGATAATTAAATCTATAAATCGTTGT
This sequence comes from Saprospiraceae bacterium, assembly GCA_965220465.1. Classification (GTDB taxonomy): domain Bacteria; phylum Bacteroidota; class Bacteroidia; order Chitinophagales; family Saprospiraceae; genus JAHDHW01. The sequence continues at coordinate 284,284 of CBDCPZ010000024.1, forward strand.
TTTTTAGCGGTCCGGAAGGAACTCAAACCCACGGCCCTTTCCTGATAGCCCTAAGAGGGCGACTTATTTGTCCCGATCCCTCATATCCTTATCTTTTTCCTTGTCTTTAGTTGGAGTTAATTGTTTGTGTTTTGAAATATCGTAATTATGACGATGCTTGGATTTCGTTTTGTCCATTCTTACAGAATTAACCCCGGTTCTAAAACCAACGGCGTAGTCAAATTCCTTTCCGCCAAAGCTTTTATATAACTTTTCCGCCAAAGTGGGATTATGCTTTTCTAATAGATGTCCATCATTAAATCCTTTTACTAGTTTGTCATCTTTCATTCCTAAAATGTTTAGGTGCTTAAAAAGAAAGCGGTTTTAAAAAGCTTTTTTTATGTTCTTGTTTAAATATTTTTTGATCGAAGACCGGCTATAAACAAAAGTTCTCCTATTAATAGGATTAAATTCAATGCGAAATTCATCACGGTATTTCTGCAAGGTGGTCTCTGATTTTATCCTGAGAAGCTTCATGGCTTCCTCTTTATCAATCCACTCATCTTCTTTTGGAAGACTATGTTCTTTTTTGACATGATCCACCACATGGTCGATTAATGCGTAAAATGCATCGGATTCAAGACAAATGACATTAAGTTGTGAAAATTTCTTCTCCATTACAATACAACTTTAAGGTGTGATTTTCGGTTTTTAGCTCTTGTTTCGATTTCGTCGTTGCTTGGCTGTTTCGGTTTTAGATTGAAATTTACAACATTATCCAGAGCATCGTCTAGATCTTTGTACATAAATGCCGTCATATAATTGATCGTAGTGCTAATATCAGAATGCCGATATAGTCTTTGCAAAAGCGGAATTGGGATTTTATCGCCTGCAATAGTGGCAAAAGAATGTCTGGCGACGTGCATGGTCAATGGTTTTTCCAGACCAATAATATCCCTGAGTTTAACAAGGCCTCGGCCTATGCGTTGCAATTCGCGGTGACAAGCCTGTTGAAGGGTTCTTTTATCAGTAAAATCCGTTTCATCTTTGAGAAAAGGAAAAACAAGATCATCAGGTAAGGTATTCTCATTCATATACAGGTCTAAGATAAGCCTGGCTTTTCCCGGGATTTTAAAGGAATCAGCCTTTAAGTTTTTGCTCATAGCATAATAAAGACGGCCATTAAGAAGTCTATTCCAGCGAAGTTTAAGGACATCACTTGCCCGCATACCTGCAAAATAATAACTCGTGAGCCAGATATTTCTGGCATCATAAGCTTCATGATTAGGTGGCAGGATCGTTTCTTCTAAAGTGATCAATTCATTTTCCTCTAATCCGATTTTCAGAGATTGTGGTCTTTTGCAACGAATTTTATTCCGTCCAAAAGGATAGGCTTTGGCCGCTATGATTTCTTCTTCAATTGCTTGTTTAAATAAAGTTCTCATAATTATGAGATGATTGATAGCCGTTCTTTCACCAAGCTTACAATTATTTTTTAAATGAGCTTTAAATTTTTTTAGGAATTTTACTGTGAGATCACTAAAAAACACATCCTTGCCATTCATGTATTTTCTTAAATGATCAACAGCGGCTTTTTCCGTGCGATATCGATCATAATCACCGCCATCTTTGATAATATTCAGATAATCCTCGGCAAAATCATAGACAGTGGGATTGAAGGGGATAGCCTGTGTTTCTGTGTTCGGCTCGACAGGTTCACCGTTGATAATTTTTTTGACAATGACTTGTAAATCTTCAATCAGGATATTGGGTTTATCCCTCTCAAGACGCAGGAATTCATTTTGGATTTTATTTACCTTATCAAGCAAAAAACTATTGAGCCATTTGGCACTATCATGATTTTTTTTGATCCATGGGTAAGTATCATTCCAGAATTCTTTTTTAACCGATTTTCCAGAATGAATGGATTTAGGAACCCTGTTTTTGGTGATCCGAAAAATAATAGGACTTGTACTATCTTTTGATATGTGATTGCGCAGTTTTACTTTTAATGTAGTTGCCATAGTTTTTTTGATTACATCCAAAATCCATGTGAAACATATGTAAAACAATTCGTGGATTTCAATGTAAAGATACGCATTAAGAATCATTTATGCAATATATAAAGAATTGATTTACAGGATATTGAAGACCATTGAGAACCATTGAAAACCAAAAATTTTGAGGTTCGAATCCTTCTCTCACAGCGATTAACGAATTGACCTTTGGTAAACTTACCAAAGGTCTTTTGTTTTTTACAACTTATCGTCTAACATGAATCTTATTGCCCAACGAATCCAAGACATATTCCCAAAGCATTTCATAGGGCATAATTTCAATTTCGCTGGCTTGCATTGAAATGTTCGACGGATTCTCAACTAGCTTATTGTATAATTTTTCCGTTTTTCTGATTGCAGCTTCTCGATGAAAATTTGCTTTAGGGAGTTGCAAAAGCATTTTGATAAAACAATTACTTCTAAAAGTATCATCCTTTCTCAAATACCTGTAGCAATACAAATTAAGTGACTCAACACGATCTATCACCTTTTCGTAGTCCTTCTTTTGTAAAAGAAATAAAACATGGATAATGAGAATTGGGATATTCCTCCGTCGTTTCTCTTTTGAATGAACAGGCATGTCATTTAGAAATCGGGAGAGTCGGAATGGTTTGAGTTTTTGTTTTTCAATATCAGGTATTTTGATAGCATCGATAGAGAGGAAATAATGCAGGTAGGCCTCAAAGACCCGCCAGTTTTCAGATTCACTATCATATAGTTTATCGAAGTTTTTATTTTCTGAAGCTTTGCGGAATATTTCAAAAGCTTGAATAAGGTTGTTAGTGTGCAATGAAAGCAACAAATATTGTTCAAGAGTGATAAACCAATTCCTGATTCCTTCATTCAATTGTTGTAAACACCGTTTTGCAATTATCTCGCCTTTTTCAAATTCTTTTAGTTGGACACAGCATGCTAGATTTTTAAATAAAAAAAGAAAAATTGCATTTTTGGATGCTTGATATTTCTTTTTTTCGAAAAAATGAACTGCTTTCTCACATTCATTTTGCATATTTTTGTAATCGTTAACAATTTGGAAACGCAATGCAAATGTTAAAAAAGCATTTAGATTAAGGCGGTACGATTGTAAATAGGTAGTATATTTTTTTAATTCTTTAGTGTATTTTATTGCTAGTTTTTCAATCTCGTGATTATCTGATTTAGATAAATTATAACTGCTAACAATTTTTTGGTAATATTCTTCTGCAATCAATTCGGCATTAAGTAATTCGCTGTATTTTTTGACATAGCTGTTATATTTATCATATTTTTTTTGATTAATTTCTATCGCTCCATAATGGGTCCTTAAAACCCTAGCAACATCCAAAGCTAAATCGCTGAATTCAAATTTCATTGCATTTTTTAAAATACGTTTTGCAATTGGAATTGCTGTACGTCGGGCAAATTTTCCCAGTAAAATTTTTACAGCCGCCCAGTCTTTATAACTTGAATAGTAAGCTTTTTGAATTTCATTATAAGAAGGTTGATTTACATCAATAAAAAAAATTGTATTTATCAACCTTTTTTGTAGCCTTTTTTTGAGTTTTTTATACGTTTTACTATCTCGTGATTTTTCTCCGTAAAAGTGTTTTATTGCTTCCTCATCATTAGAAAACAGACCGCTTTGAATACCGTTATACAATTCATTGAGTTTGCTCGATCTGCTTGAACTCATTCCAATGATTTCAATGTTTTTTACCCTATGCCGGCCTATAACGTTAATAATTTCTTTAAGAGTTTCCATTTTAAAACATATTAGTGCTACAAATCTAATAAAAGATTTTGGCAGCAAAATTGTTACTAATTAACATATATCTGTAGCTATTTAAGCTCAACATTCCTGCAAATACAGCATACCAGATCTTCCTCGTTTCATTAATCTATGTCATAAATTGTAATTATTTAAATTATATATTTAATATAAATATATAATGTTTGAACTGTTTTCTAACACTTTAAAACATCACAAAATGGTAGAATTATTTGTAGCAGCTTTATTGGCACTTGGTATTATAACTTCTTCTGATCAGGCAACACAGGAATTAATTGATCAGCATCAGACTGAAATTAATGCTATTATTGTTGAAGGTGATCTTGACGGCATGTAGTCAAATTTTCATGTTTGTAGAAAATAGAGCTCATATTCATTCTTTTATTTTCTAATTGATTAACTTCAACTTGCTTTTCAGACAGGTTCCCAATTTTCAAAGATTAATATTGTTGGGAAAATAATTACTGTCCAATTACAATAAAATTTAGATCTATTAAATTATTGATTTACAGCCTATAATGATGAGTTAAACATCATTATAGGCTGTATTTGCTATGGCAATATAGTGCAATTGTGTTATATTTTCTAAGAGAAGTTCCCTTTAAATTTACAGGAGTTATGATTATTTCAGGGTTAACACATTGAATAATCTATTTAACACGCTTTGTAGTGAAAGACATCAAGATGAAATTAACGAAAGGAGAGAATTAATAATTCTTGGTGTCTTTTGCTTTTAGTAAAGCACAGCTAGAAACTTATTTCTGAACAATAACACAAATACTACTTTTACCCAAAACGAAATAAATTTCGGGAGTCAACCGAAATAAAGATGCTTGTATTAATTGCTTTTTGCCTTTGATGATTATATGATCATCAAAGGCTTTTTTATTGGAAATGTTATTTTAAATCCGGAGGAGGAGAGTTGGGTTTTCCATCTTTTTTTAAGTCATTATTTCTTTTTAATTTTTCAAGATGTGCTTGCTTTTTTGCAGACCTTCGTTTGATATTGGTGGAGGTGAAAAAAGAGTGCCTTTCAAGAAATTTAATCTGCATTTCATTCCAGGACTTTTTGTCTTGAATCATGCCTTGTGCCTTCAGTTCCTGATAAAGTGAGTCTCCGATTACAAAAAAATCATCTCTTCCCAAATAATCTAAATCAGCATCACAAATGATTTCCTCTAATTTATTTTTTGGGTTTTGGGGAACTTTTGTAGCCATGATCATGCTACAAATTCGCTTGATTTGATCAGGATTATAGCCAAATCGAGGTAAATAGTTTTTTGCAAATTCGCAGCCTTGTTTTTCATGCTCTATCCTACTGATGATAAACCCAGCATCATGAAATAAACAAGCCGTTTTAACCAATTTGGTTTCATAAGCAGAAATTTTTTCATAAGCGCATAACTTCGTTGTTACCTTGAGTACATCTTCTGTATGATGTTTGCCATGGTATGTCAATTCACTGGAAAGTTCATTTTCCAGCATTTTAAACATGAATATTTTAGCTGCGGTATAATCCAATTTAAATAAGGTTTGGAGTTGGAACTTTTGTCTCAATAAAATACATATCAATTTCTCCTTTTTTCTTGGCTTTTATTTTTCCACGATAAGTGCAATTAAATTCTTCTTTTACTATTTCATAAGTACTTTGCGAAATATTTATTTTTCCAATTTGGCCACTTGATTCCATTCTGGAAGCGGTGTTCACAGTATCGCCCCAAATATCATACGCAAATTTCTTGCTCCCAACTATTCCCGCAACAACAGGTCCTGTATGAATACCCATTCGAGCATTAAAAACAGGTTTGTTCCTTTTATTGTACTTTTTGGCGAGTTGATCCATAAATTGATGCATTTCAATTGCTGCATTTACAATATCTTTGGCATGTGAATTATTAGCTGTTGGCAAACCTCCTGCACACATATACGAATCGCCGATGGTTTTTATTTTTTCAATACCAAATTTACTCGTTATTCTGTCAAAGGCCTGAAAACAATAATCTAATTCTGAAACTAATTCTTCGGGAGATAATTGCTCTGAAATTTTTGTAAAAGATTCAAAATCGGTAAAAAGGACAGTAACTGAATCGTAATACTTTGCTTTTGTTTTTCCAGAATGTTTCAGTTCTTCAGCTGTTGCTGCAGGTAGAATATTGAGCAAGAGTTCATCTGATCTCTTTTGTTCTTTTTCGATGATTTGATTTTTCATTTCTAACTGAGCATTCACATTGCTTTTAAAACGATATCGATTGTATAAAAGAAGAGCAACAAGGAATAGTAAAATGGCACCACCAATGAATGAATTACGTTGTAGTTTTGCCTGATTTAACTGAGCTTTCTGAAGTTGCAGTGCTATCTTTTGCTCTTCAATCGCACGTTGCTTTTTATCATCTCCAAAAATGGCTTCACGTCGGGCATTTTGTTTTACCTGTTCTTCGCTGAGTCTTTTATAACGAAATTCATCATATTTTTTCCGAAACTCGAATGCTTTTTTATAATTATTTAAATCAGAATATACCCTGGATAAATCCTTGTAAGCTTTTTGAATAAATTTTTGATCTGAAAGTTCTTCCGCTAAAACTAAATAATCCGTTGTATATTGAAGAGCAGCTTTCAGGTTTTTTTGCCTTCTGAAAACATCACCTATTCCATTGTAAACTTCCATGATGCCTTTTTTATCGGCTAGTTTTTCGCGGATCGCAAGCGAACGACTTAGGAAAGAATGGGCCAGTTCAAAATTTTCAGCGGCCTTAACTTCATCTTTTAAATCGATGTAGTAGGTTCCGATGTTTTTATGAACCAGGCCAATATTGTTGAAAGCGGTTGCGATACCTTCATGGTCTTCAAGGGATTGGTATATTTTCAGAGATTTATTGTAATAATCCAACGCTTCTTGAAATTGCAGAATGGGTTGATCAAACGACTCACGTTTCAAATTTTTCTCTCCCCAGGTATCTTTTATATTTCCGATGTTGATGTAAGCAATTGCCAACTCCCATTGGTCTTCGAGCTCTTCCCGAAGCTTGAGCGCTTTCAGGTAATGTTGTTCTGCTTCATCATATCTTTCCAATTCGGATTTGATATTCCCTAAAAGATTTTCAGCATTTGCAATTTCATATTGATCGTTTAATTGTTCAGAGATTTGGAGATGGCCGAAAACATAATCCAACGCCTCTGGATAATTACCCATGCTTTCATGGACAAGACCAATATTGTACATCACTCTTGCAATTCTTAAAGTGTCATTTAAAGCTTCCCGAAGGCGCAATGATTTTCGAAAATTTTCGAGAGCGGATACATGATCACCCAACTTTTCACGCAAGTTGCCAATGTTATTGTAAAGGGAAGCAACACCTTTTTGGTCTCCAAGTTCATTTCGAATTGCTAAGGCTTTTTCATAAAACTGAATAGCTAAATCGTAATCTCCACCAATGGTTTCGACAACACCTCTATTGTTATAAGCCTGTGCTTCGCCTTTTTGGTATTTGAGTTTTTGAGAAAGTTGAACTGAATTATCAAGGTAATTTCTGGCTTTATCAGGATCGCTGATTTTCAATTCCCAAGCCAGATCATTTAATAGTTTTACCTTATTAGAATCCGGATTTGAAACATTGAGCAATTGTGTGAGGCTGTCCGTTATTGAAGTATCCTGGCAAAAAGATTGGGAATAAAACACACAGAGGCTTAAAAAAATCAATAGATATTTAGCCCCTGTGTGTTGCATATTTTTAAAAATAATCTAAAACATTAATTGTCGAGTAATAAAACGCCAGAAGCTAAAAACTTAAACTCTTCTTTAGGTTCTGTGATGGCTTCAATTTCTTCTTTTGATTTACCAGCATCTTCAGCATAATGTCTTAATTCATCAACCGGAGTCACTTCCCTGAAAGCATATCCTTCCATGACTACTTTGCGACCCGAAATATCTTTAGGAACAAAAAAACCGTAGTCTTTAAATTTAACCATCATTCCCTCACCACCTTTCTCGGAAGCGATAGTCATCCAGCAACCTTTTGCTTGACAAACCTCATTTACCTGGCCAACCACTTTGGCAGGAATAGAATCTGATTCATTAAATTTTGTCAGCAGCTCATCGTAAGTTATGCTACCTTTTTTATTAACATTTTCACCAAAATGTTTCCCATCTTGCTTCGCTTCATCTTTTCCAGTGGCAGATGTTCCTCCGCATGAAAAGATTAAACTTGTAGCGACAAAAGCAAAAAACAAATTCTTTAACATGTCTTAACTGATTTTATTTTTTAATTAAAAAGAGACACAAAGATAAGGATATATTAAGTTTAAATAAAAAACTCTTTGAAAAGCAATATTATTTTGTGAATATAGTTTATAAACTATTCCATTTACATTTCTTTTCAAATAATTTTTGCCTATTTAGTTATAACCGCTACATTTTCAAAACCCTGTCTGTAAACTTCGGACTACAAAATCTCTTTGGAAAATGAAGCACCTAATAAATTTAGTAGTGGTTATTTTTGTTAGCCTACCTCAAATTTCTCAAGCACAATGTATTAAAGGTAATTGCTGGAACGGTCATGGTGTTTGCATCTACCCGAGTGGTGCAAAATATGAAGGCAATTTTCGGGATGGCAAAATCCAAGGTCAGGGAATCTTATACTTCAGCGATGGCAACAAGTATGTTGGCAACTGGATCAATCAATACCGCGAAGGGAAAGGCAAAATGATCTTTACAACCGGAGATGTTTACGAAGGCGACTTCAGCCATAGCCGAATTAATGGAAAAGGAATTATGGTGTTTGCCAATGGAGATAAATACGAAGGCGACTGGGCTGACGATCTACAACATGGATTTGGAAAATATTACTATTCAGACGGTGATCGTTACGAAGGCAATTTTTATACAGGAAAATTTCACGGCCTGGGGAGCATGTTTTACAAAGATGGCTCAAAGTATGTCGGTTCCTGGAAAAGTAGCCAAAAAGATGGTAAGGGTACTTTTTATAAAACCAATGGAGCAGCAATTGAAGGTACCTGGCTGAATGGCAAATATCAAAAAGTGCAAAATCAAATTAGTCCACAAAACCAAACTCAGCTAATTGAAGGAAAGCTTCCTAATTGCAATACAATTTTTTGTCAGCAAGGAAAAGGAAAATACATTTACCGGGATAAGTCAGAGTGGATTGGAGATTTTAAAAATGGAATTCCTGAAGGACAGGGAACTTGCTTTTATTCAAACGGTGATAAATACGTCGGTAATTGGAAAAACCATGCTCCTCATGGAGAGGGTATTTTGTACTATACCGGTGGAAGGATATTGGCTGCAGTTTGGGATTATGGCAAGCCCGTTGGAGATTTGGATGGTGAAAATGACAATGTCGGAAATGAATTTGTTAAAGTAGATCAAAATGACGAAGTTAAAATATGGGCCGTTGTTGTAGGCATTGGTCGTTATACAACAATGCCGGTTCTGAAATATACCGATGATGATGCTTACCATATTTATGCTTTTTTGAAAAGCCCGGAAGGAGGAGCGTTGCCTGATAGCCAGATTCGCTTGTTAATTGATGAAGATGCCACCCGCACCAATATCATCAGAGCGATGCGACATATCTTTTTGAAAGCAGATGAAAATGATGTCGTTTTGCTTTATTACTCAGGCCACGGCATTCAAGGAGCATTTTTGCCGGTAGATTTTGATGGTTTTAATAATAAATTAAAACACGATGATGTGAAAGAGCTTTTCAAAGAAACCAAAGCAAAGCATAAAATTTGTTTAGCAGATGCATGTCATGCCGGAACCCTCACTGCAATGCGTGCACCAGATCAAACGATTCAAAATTATTACAAGGCTTTTAATGATTCTGAAGGAGGAACAGCGTTGTTGCTTTCATCAAAAGGAGATGAATTTTCTTTAGAGGATCAGGGATTGCGGCAAGGTATTTATAGTCATTATTTAATCAGAGGACTTAAAGGAGAGGCCGATAAAAACGCAAATAAGATTGTAACCATTCAAGAGCTTTTTGATTTTGTTTATACAAAAGTGGTGAATTATACAGCCCACGCTCAAACGCCGACAATCACCGGCAACTTTGACAAAGATATGCCGATAGCAGCAATTAGATAATTCCCAAATTGTTTTTATAAATTGAAAATCAGCTGATTATTTTGATCAGCTGATTTTTCTTTTTAAACATGGGTTAGTATCAAAGTTTACTATTTTGCAGCTCCAAATTTATTAAGATTATATAATGATTTTTGGTAATATTTTTGCTGCAAAAATTATAATGTCACACTTTTAAGAGCGAGCAGAATAGATTCTGTTTAAATTTAAACGAAATTCCAATTTGCTTGCGTTTTTAGTAAAGTTTTAATTAAAAATAGTCAACACAATAACTAAACACCTATGATTAAGTGGATCTTGTCTTTTTCCAATCTTGTCTTGTTCCTTAGCTTTTTAAATGCTCAATGTATTACCGGTGATTGCCAAAACGGCAAAGGAACTTACATCTTTCCAAGCGGAGCAAAGTATGTAGGAGAATTTCAAAATGGAGAAATCCATGGCATCGGTGTTTGTTATTACACGAATGGCAGTAAATATTCCGGTCAGTGGGCCCATCGTTTTCCGGAAGGAAAAGGGACTAAAACTTTTGAGGACGGAAGCAAACTTTTTGGGATGTGGGTAAAAGGCCAGCCAGTTGACGAAGAAGGCAATTTCATTGAAGAGTTAGTCGCAAAAGGGGATGACAATGATGACGACGGAACGAACATTCAATCAGGATGTATTTCGGGGGATTGTGAAAATGGCAACGGAGTATTTGCCTACGCTGACGGAAGCAAATATGACGGTAATTTTAGAAAAGGAGAACTTAATGGTTCCGGAACCTGGTATTTCCCCAACGGTGACAAATATGTAGGAAATTTTCGAGATAATTATTCTCATGGAAATGGAACACTTTTTTACGCTGACGGTACTAATATGTCCGGCGAATGGATCGAAGGAGAGTACAAAGGCGATGTTCAATTAACAGCAAAAGACGGAGAAGGATGCTTGGTAGGAGATTGTCAGAATGGAATAGGAACCTACATTTATGAAGGTGCTGAAGCTAAATATATTGGAGCTTTTAAAAATAACCTTGCAGACGGAGAAGGGGTTTGTTATTATTCAAACGGGGAACGATACGAAGGACAATGGAGCACTGGAAGTTTCAACGGCCCCGGAACACTTTTTTTGCAAGATGGGACAAAAGTACATGGAACCTGGGATTATGGAACTTTTATGGGGAAAGAGAACGAGATTACTGAAAATAATAATCCTCTAAATGAAGATAACGAAATCATGAGCGATATTGCTGATCAAATCACTGCAAAAGAAGCGCTTGATATGAAAGTTTGGGCAGTAGTCATAGGTGTGGCTTCATACAGCCATATGCCCGTTTTGCGGTACACTGATGATGATGCGTATCGAATGTTTGCCTTTTTGAAAAGTCCGGAAGGAGGAGCTCTGAGCGATGATCAAATTCGTATACTAATTGACGAGGACGCTACGAAAGAAAACATTACCAACACTATGCGAGATGTATTTTCAAAAGCCGGTCCTTCGGATTTGGTTATGCTATATTTTTCGGGTCATGGTTTAAAAGGATCTTTTTTACCAATCGATTTTGACGGGTATAATAATAAAATCCACCACGAAGAAATAAATGAAATTCTCGAGAACAGCCCGGCTAAATATAAATTATGTATCGCTGATGCCTGTCATTCAGGAAGTTTGTTTGCTATGAAAGGCAATGTTGAAAATGCACTAAATAATTATTACAAAACTCTTGCTCAGGCCCAATCAGGCACAGCCCTCATTATGTCTTCCAAATCTGATGAAACTTCGCTCGAATCCAGTGGTCTGCGGCAGGGTGTTTTTAGTCATTTTCTGATTCGGGGACTGAAAGGCGAGGCTGATGTAAATGGTAATCACGTAGTTTCCGTTCAGGAGCTTTATGATTACATCGGTGAAAATGTGAGAACCTACACCGGCATGCGTCAATCTCCGATCATCAAAGGGGATTATGATGGTAAAATGACTGTTTCTGTAATTCGATAATTTGCCTTTTTAAACTGCGAAAGCAATAACTTTGATAAGGTATTAACTGGTGAACGCACCACCTGGAATTTAAATTTTTCTATTCTTTTATCATCCTGATTAACTTTTTTGCAAATACTGTAGATATTTCCTATCTTTGCAGCCGTTTTTAATTTTTTCACAAAATAATACTTCTTTATAAATGCGAAATTATGAAGTAACTTTCATCGTAGATCCAGTACTGTCGGGCGATGAAATCAAAGCGACAGCTCAGACTTATGTAGAACATCTTGAAAAAGAAGGATGTAAAATCGTACATTTTGATGAGATGGGATTGCTGCAACTAGCATATCCAATTAACAGACGTTCCTCCGGGATTTATTACTGCATCGAGTTCGAAATAGCAACCGGAGCCTTGATTGACGGCCTTGAATTAGCTTTTCGTCGTGACGAGCGCATCATGCGGTTTTTAACCGTAAGTTTAGACAAATATGGTGTCAAGTATAATGATGACAAACGCAAAGGATTGATTGGCAAGAGTAAAAAGAAAAAAGAGGATGCTGAAAAAGCAGAATCTAAAACTTCAAAACCAAGCTCAAAACCAGTTGCCAAAGAAGCACCAGCAACTAAAAAGGCACCGGTAAAGGCAGCTGCACCAGCAGTAGCGGTAGCTTCAGAACCAATTGTGAGTGACGAAGTGAAAAGTGAAGAAGAGTAATTAATTAATCAATCAAAAATTAGAAAATCATGGCTTCAAGAGACGATATAAAATTTCTTAGCAATCCAAATATAGGGCAAAGCAATAAAAAATATTGCCGTTTTCGCCGGTTTGGCATCAAATACATCGATTATAAAGATGCTGATTTCTTAACCCAGTTTGTAAACGAGCAAGGAAAACTTTTACCTCGACGTATTTCTGGTAACTCTTTGAAATATCAAAGAAAAGTAGCAACTGCTGTAAAGCGTGCTCGCCATTTGGCATTGTTACCATACGTAACTGACCTTTTAAAATAGTTTCATGTTATTTGGAAAGTGTCGAAGATGTTTTGACAAATAACCAATAACTCATCAATTTAAATTTCAGAAAATGGAAGTCATATTATTAAGAGACGTTGATAAAGTTGGGGGAAAGCATGAAGTTGTTGCTGTAAAAAATGGATACGGCCGCAATTATTTGATCCCGCAAAAAATGGCAATCATTGCCAACACAACCAATCGTAAAAGATTGGCGGATTTGGTTCGACAAGAAGATACCAAACAAGCTAAAATGGTTGGACATTACCAGGAAATAGCTGACAAATTAAAAGATAAAGTACTGAAAATCGGAGCGAAAGCAGGTACAAGCGGTAAAATCTTCGGATCGGTTACTAACGTACAAATTATCGCTGCGCTTAAGGAGCAATTTGGTATCGATATTGAACGACGAAAAGTTGAACTGCCAGAAGAAGTGAAGAACATTGGTGCTTACAAAGCTATCTTACATCTTCATAAAGAGGTAGTTGTTGAAATGGATTTCGAAGTTATTGAGGAATAAAAATTCAGTAGTTTTGAAAATATAAAAAAGCTGAAAGTCAATGACTTTCAGCTTTTTTGTTTTACAAATGAATCTAAATCTATTTAAAAATCACAAAGATGTCCGTTCTTTTTCAACCATTTTTCTTTGCCTTTATAATCAGGCATTGCTGAAGCAATGATTTTCCAATAACGTGGAGAGTGATTCATTTCAAGAAAGTGGGCAAGTTCATGAATGATAACATAATCAATAACATCGGGAGGGGCGAAAAGTAAACGAGTTGAAAGGTTGATGTTGCCTTTGCTGGAACAACTACCCCAATTGGATTGATTGTATTTTAGACGGATATTTTTTATTTTATTTTTAAAATAAAGCTGGTTGAGCTCTTTGGTGCGTCTTGAGATTTCAGGTAAAAAATCCCTTGCGACCACTCTGCTCAAAAGCAACTTTATGCTTTTATTGAGATTGAGCTCAGAATCTCCTGTTGCCAGTTTAATTTGTATAATCCGATTGCTTAATTTGGCGCTATGGTTTCGGTTTTCAGTGGTTTCTATTTTTATGAAATAATTTCTTTCTCCGACCGTCAATTGATCTCCGTCACGATATTCTTTTCCAAAAAATCTTGCTCCAAGGTTCGCGTGTTTTTCAAACTGTTGCTCGATCCATACGTAAAAATGAGCCAGTTGTTTTTCTCTTTGGCTTTTTGAAAGAAGCAAAGGAAATCGAAGGATGACCGCTCTTTTTCCAATAGATGCGCGGACATTGTACCGCATTTCATTATAAATTTTGACGGGTACTTTTTTTCCTTTTATTTCAATCGAAGTGTTTTCTAATCGTTTTCTGATCATTTTTATAAAAGTAAAAAGACTTCTCAAATTAACGAGAAGCCTTTTGTTTTCATTTTAAAATATAAATCATTTCAATCCGCACATCTTCAAATCTGCACATCAGAAAATTATCTATGTTTTTCAGCAAATTTCTTCATTGTATCAACAAGGACCTGTACACTCTCGATTGGCATTGCATTGTAAATTGAAGCTCTGAATCCACCAACAGAACGGTGACCTTTTATACCTACGCAGCCATTTTCTGTACACATATTCATAAAGTCGTTTTCCATCGATGGATCTTTCATCACAAAAGTAACATTCATCAATGACCGGTCTTCTTTTGCAGTAGTGCCTTCGAAATAAGGGTTGTTGTCAATTTCACGATATAATAGCGCAGCCTTTTCTTTATTTTTGTTTTGCATTGCAGCCAAACCTCCCAGGTCTTTTAGCCAACGCAAAGTCAGCATACAAACATAAATAGGATAAACTGGTGGGGTATTAAACATTGACCCTTTTTCAATATGTGTATTATAATTTAACATCGTCGGAATACTTCGATTTACTTTTCCAAGAAGATCCTTTCTGACAATAACCAAAGTTGTACCTGCAGGTCCGAGATTTTTTTGAGCTCCTGCGTATATCAGTCCAAATTTTTTGATATCAATTGGTCGACTGAAAATATCAGAAGACATATCACAGACGAATGGAACTTTGGTTTCCGGCCACCAATGATGCTCAGTTCCATATATAGTATTATTACTGGTCAAATGGAGATACGCGGCATCACTTGGCACAGAATAATCTTTCGGAATATAATTATAATTGAGCTCTTTTGAAGAGCGAAGTACATCAACCTCTCCAAAAAGTTTAGCTTCTTTTATAGCCTTTGACGACCAACTTCCGGTGTCAATGTAGCAGGCTTTAAAATTTTTGTCTAGCAAATTCATTGCTGTCATAAAAAACTGAGAGCTTGCTCCGCCTGTTAAGAAAAGAACTTCATACCCCTCAGGCAGGTTTAATAGTTCATTGATTAGTGCCGTGGCCTCATCCATTACTGCTTCAAATTCAGGGCTTCGATGTGAAATTTCCAGGATAGACATCCCCATACCCTTAAAATCTTTGACAGCTTCTGCTGCTTGTTTGATCACAGATTCAGGAAGAATAGCTGGACCTGCACTGAAATTATGTTTTTTGATTTTCTTACTTACGATTTCCATTGTTTTCTTTTTAAGGATTAATTTGCAAATATTCCGGCCACAAAAATAAGTTATTAATACACCTTATGCTAGGCTGGGCGGGATATTATTTAAAATGATTTTTCGTCAGGCAAAACTTTTTAAAATTTTATCTGGAAAAAGGTTGGAATTAAGTTATTAAGAAATTACCTTTGCACTCGCTTTCAGAAAAGGCGTTTAATATTTTTGAAATATCGGCTGCAAATTCACTTGTAATTTATTATAAAAAATAATTGAAAAAATCTATTCAAAATGTTGTGTAGGTTTTTACAAACGTTTACC
>CBDCPZ010000024.1:302500-698784 GCA_965220465.1 Saprospiraceae bacterium
CAAAAGAGCTAACCTAATCGGTTGAAGAATAGGAAGCAAATAAGAGCGTATGGGGAATGCCTAGGCTCTCGGAGACGACGAAGGACGTGATAAGCTGCGAAAAGCTACGGGGAGGTGCAAATAACCTTTGATCCGTAGATGTCCGAATGGGGAAACCTATCATGCTGAAGGCATGATGTCGAAAGACGGTAACCCGGGGAACTGAAACATCTAAGTACCCGGAGGAAGAGAAAACAATAGTGATTCCGCAAGTAGTGGCGAGCGAACGCGGAATAGCCCAAACCATAGTGCGTTAGTGCTATGGGGTTGTAGGACTGACATAATTTAAATTATTGCAAGTGGAATACGTTTGGAAAACGTAACGATACAGGGTGATAGTCCCGTACACGTACCAATAATTTAATGGACAGTATCCTGAGTAGCGCGGGACCGGTGAAATCCTGTGTGAATCTACCAGCACCATCTGGTAAGGCTAAATACTCCCGAGAGACCGATAGTGAACCAGTACTGTGAAGGAAAGGTGAAAAGAACCCTAAAAAAGGGAGTGAAAAGAACCTGAAACCATACGCTTACAAGCGGTCGGAGTCTATATTTATATGGATGACGGCGTGCCTTTTGCATAATGAGCCTACGAGTTACTCCTCACTAGCGAGTATAAGCACTTCAGGTGCGAAAGCGAAGCGAAAGCGAGTCTGAACAGGGCGAACAGCTAGTGGGGGTAGACGCGAAACCTGGTGATCTATCCATGGGCAGGTTGAAGTTCCGATAGTCTCGGAATGGAGGACCGAACCAGTACATGTTGAAAAATGTTTGGATGACCTGTGGATAGGGGTGAAAGGCCAATCAAACCAGGAGATAGCTCGTACTCCCCGAAATGCATTTAGGTGCAGCGTCGTTTAGAGTGTCATGGAGGTAGAGCTACCAATAGGGCTAGGGGGCTTCACCGCCTACCAACCCCTGATGAACTCCGAATGCCATGACATTGCAGCGGCAGTGAGGCTATGGGTGCTAAGGTCCGTAGCCAAGAGGGGAACAACCCAGACCATCAGCTAAGGTCCCTAAATATGTGTTAAGTTGATAGAACGAGGTGAGGATGCTAAGACAGCTAGGATGTTGGCTTGGAAGCAGCCATTCATTTAAAGAGTGCGTAACAGCTCACTAGTCGAGCGTTCTTGCGCGGAAAATAATCGGGCATCAAACACATTACCGAAGCTATGGATTGATCTTCGGATCAGTGGTAGGGGAGCATTCCAGCGACACAGAAGCTATCCTGTAAGGGGTGGTGGAGTTTCTGGAAAAGCAAATGTAGGCATGAGTAACGATAAAACAGGTGAGATACCTGTTCGCCGAAAGACTAAGGGTTCCTTGATCTATGCTAATCAGATCAGGGTTAGTCGGGTCCTAAGGTGTAGCCGAAAGGCGAAGCCGATGGCAAACTGGTTAATATTCCAGTACCTGTATATACTGCGATGGGGTGACGAAGGAGTGAAAGGTCTGCGTACTGACGGAATAGTACGTTGAAGCACGTAGGTGTTGAGAGTGGTAGGTAAATCCGCCGCTTGAGCTGAAATGCGATAGTACACCGAGTCTGCGAAGACAAGGTGATAATGACCGTAATCATACTTCCAAGAAAAACCTCTAAGCTTCAGGTATATACAGCCCGTACCGTAAACCGACACAGGTAGTCGAGGAGAGTATCCTAAGGCGCTCGAGTGATTCGTGGTTAAGGAACTAGGCAAAATGGTCTCGTAACTTCGGGAGAAGAGACGCTCTGTTTAACGATGGAGCCGCAGTGAAGAGGCCCAGGCGACTGTTTAGCAAAAACACAGGACTCTGCTAAATCGAAAGATGAAGTATAGGGTCTGACACCTGCCCGGTGCTGGAAGGTTAAGGAAGGTTGTTAGTTCTTCGGAACAAAGCAATTGACTGAAGCCCCAGTAAACGGCGGCCGTAACTATAACGGTCCTAAGGTAGCGAAATTCCTTGTCGGGTAAGTTCCGACCTGCACGAATGGTGTAACGATCTGGGCACTGTCTCAACCACGAGCTCGGTGAAATTGAAGTATCGGTGAAGATGCCGATTACCCGCAACGGGACGGAAAGACCCCGTGAACCTTTACTACAGCTTCACATTGGGCTTGAATACATTATGTGTAGGATAGGTGGGAGACTTTGAAGCGGGCACGCCAGTGTTCGTGGAGTTGTCCTTGAAATACCACCCTTGATGTATTTAGGTCCTAATCCTGCGAAAACAGGAGACAGTGTGTGGTGGGTAGTTTGACTGGGGTGGTCGCCTCCTAAAAAGTAACGGAGGCTCGCAAAGGTGCCCTCAGCATGGTTGGTAATCATGCGTAGAGCGTATTAGTATAAGGGTGCTTGACTGAGAGACCGACGGGTCGAACAGGTAGGAAACTAGGCTAAAGTGATCCGGTGGTTCCGCATGGAAGGGCCATCGCTCAAAGGATAAAAGGTACTCCGGGGATAACAGGCTGATCTCCCCCAAGAGCTCATATCGACGGGGAGGTTTGGCACCTCGATGTCGGCTCGTCACATCCTGGGGCTGGAGAAGGTCCCAAGGGTTGGGCTGTTCGCCCATTAAAGTGGCACGCGAGCTGGGTTCAGAACGTCGCAAGACAGTTCGGTCCCTATCTGTTGCGGGCGTAGGAATATTGAAGAGGTCTGACACTAGTACGAGAGGACCGTGTTGGACGAACCTCTAGTGTACCTGTTGTGGCGCCAGCTGCATCGCAGGGTAGCTATGTTCGGTATGGATAAGCGCTGAAAGCATCTAAGCGCGAAGCCATCTCTGAGATGAGTATTCCATTGTTCTTCGGAACTAAAAGGGTCGTGGAAGATGACCACGTTGATAGGCTATAGGTGTAAGTGCAGTGATGTATGAAGCCGAGTAGTACTAATTACCCGAATGCTTCCTTCTTTTTTTTATTTTTTTTAATAAAGAGATAGGAAAAACAAACAAACTTCAATCACAAGGTAAAGTCTCATTCGTTCACATTGATCATTTATGAATTAGTCTGAACGGATAAGCGCTCTTTTTGAGCTTTCAATCCAAAATTTATTTACTCGCTCCGGTTTTTGTCAAAGATATTATCCCGATAAGTCGGGATTGAAGATATGTTGGTGGCTATAGCAAAGGGGATCACCTCTTCCCATTCCGAACAGAGAAGTTAAGCCCTTTAGCGCTGATGGTACTACCGCAAGGTGGGAGAGTAAGTCGTTGCCAACTCAATATTTTAAAGTCTTGTTACCATCCGTAACAAGACTTTTTTTTTGCCCTGTGCGCTGCATCTTTCCTCCTCTTTTTCAAGGTATATTTTTTATTATGCTTAACTTTGCAGTCTTCAAATGACTTTTATGGATGGTAAACAATCTTTGCATTTCCGCTTAGAAATTATATGGTGGTTTTTTACATTAATTCTCGTTACAGGAGTCCTCTACCCTATTCTGTCGAAAGTTGATAATTATCCCTTTTTGGTGATTAATATTATTTTTATCATTGTTTTTGTTACATTTACGCGCTACATATTTTTATTGAAGCATACCTTTTTAGCAAAACAGCAGCTTTTAAAGACAGGAATAGTATTAATTGGCGTTCCGATTATTTTTATGCTAATTAATCAAATAAATCTTTTTCAAACTTTTCTTGATGAAAACGGTACTGAAGGAATTGTAGGAGATTTAGCTTTTGGAAAAAGAGAGAATATTGCTAATTTCATCCGCGCCGAAATGTTGTTTTTTGGAGTTGGAAGTGTTATTAGTGCAATCATTCTACCTCTTCGTTTGGTTGTATCAGTATGGCGGACAGAAAACAGAGGAACCGTTTAAAAAGCATGTTTTATTTTTAACTAACTATAAATGCAATTATGTCTGAAGTCACTGAATTTAATGAGTATCGTTCCAGGATGAATGAAAAAATTCTGGCAGAGGATAACAAAGTGATAAAACGCTTTTTTAATCTTGACACCAATGCTTATCAGGATGGTGCACTTTCGTCTAAAACCAAAGAAATGTTAGGACTCGTTGCTTCAATGGTTCTCCGTTGCGATGATTGTATTAAGTATCACATTGAAAAATGTTACAATTTAGGTGTTAGTAAAGAGGAAATCTTTGAAGTGTATGCCATCGCAAACTTGGTTGGCGGCTCGATCTGTATTCCACATACACGAAGAGCAGTTGAATTTTGGGAAGTACTAGAAAACGAAAATTAAGGAAAGAACTACAAATCAAGATTTTATGAAATCCTATCTGGAAGAGCTTAACGATGTGCAACGGCAAGCAGTCACAAATATTGAAGGCCCCGTCCTGGTAATCGCTGGACCCGGATCCGGAAAAACCAGAGTACTCACTTATCGCATCGCTCATTTGATAGAAGAAGGAGTCGCTCCATGGGAGATATTGGCGCTTACTTTTACCAACAAAGCCGCACGTGAGATGAAAGAACGGATTGCAAAAGTAGTTGGTGATAAAGCTAATCGTGTTTGGGCTGGAACATTTCACTCCATCTTTGCACGAATTTTACGAGTTGAAGCAGACAAAATTGGTTATCCGTCGAATTTTACTATTTATGATAGTGATGATTCCAGAAGTCTGATAAATGTAATAATAAAAGAACTGAATTTAGATAAAACGGTTTACAATGCCAATGCCGTCAGGTCTCGCATTTCTTCTGCAAAAAGTAATATCATCGGTCCAAAAGCATACAAAGAAAATGAAGAATTAATGCAGCAGGACCGAATGAGCAAACGACCTCATTTGCATGCAATTTATGAAAAATATGTCGCTCGCTGTAAACGATCAGGGGCGATGGATTTTGATGATTTGTTGTATCAGTTGTATATTCTCCTTTATAAAAATCCGGATAACGTTTTAGAAAAATACCGTGAGAAATTTAAATACCTTTTAGTAGATGAGTTTCAGGATACAAATTATTTGCAATATGCAATTGTGAAAAAGTTGGTAAAATATGAAAAAAGCCCGGAGAATATTTGTGTCGTCGGTGATGATGCCCAGAGTATTTATGCGTTTCGAGGTGCGACGATCGATAATATTTTGAATTTTGAGAAAGACTATAAAAACCTTCGGACTTTTAAACTGGAACAAAACTACCGATCCACTGATCACATCGTTCAGGCAGCCAATGAAATTATTTTAAAAAATAAAAAACAGATTCAGAAAAAAATATGGTCGGATAAAGGCGAAGGTCAAAAAATCAAAGTGATCAAAGCCATGACCGATTCTGAAGAAGGGAAACGTGTGGCCGATACCATTATTGAACAAAAAACACGGTACCATTTAAAAAGCTCAGATATCGCAATTCTTTATCGAACCAACGCTCAGTCTAGGGTTTTTGAAGAATATCTTCGTCGCCAAAATATTATGTACCGCGTATTTGGAGGACAGTCATTTTACCAAAGAAAAGAAATTAAGGACCTGATCGCTTATTTGAGATTGGCGGTAAATCCAAATGATGAGGAAGCTTTAAGGCGCGTAATAAATTTCCCAAAACGAGGAATTGGTGCATCAACGGTTGAAAAAATAAGTACTTTGGCCGGAGCTACCGATCGTTCAATGTGGGATTGTCTCAACGAGGTGCAAGCGAGCTCAAGAGCTAAAAAATCTCTTGGGGATTTTAAATTAATGGTCAAAGTTTTTATAGAAAAAGCAAAAACAGCAAATGCTTTTGAACTGGCTTCTTACATTGCAAAGCAAACGACTTTACTTGATCTTTTAAAAAGAGACACCACTATCGAAGGGATGGGCCGAGTTGAAAATATCAACGCGATGCTTGATGGAATCAAAGATTTTGTTGAAAACGACGAAGTGATCGATGGTGTTGAGGATACAGACAAATCGTTGGCTGCTTACTTACAAAATATAGCATTGTTGACTGACCTTGATGACAAAACAGACGAGGGCGAATTTGTGACCCTCATGTCCATCCACTCTGCAAAGGGGTTGGAATTTAAATCGATTTTTGTTGTTGGCTTGGAAGAAAAATTGTTTCCCTCTTTCATGTCGATGGATAGTATGGAAGGGCTTGATGAAGAACGTAGGTTGTTTTATGTGGCGATTACAAGAGCCGAACAGTTTTTGACTTTGACCTATGCAAACAGCCGTTATCGCTATGGCAAAATGCAGTACAATGAAGCGAGCCGATTTTTAGATGAAATAACTCCTGACCGTTTGGAAGCCACTTTTTCTCTCAAAAGAAAGATGGAAACAGCACCATCGGGTGCAAAAGTTATGGGGAATTTTAAGCCCATTGGAAAGGCTGCGAACACCACGCTTCATGCTGATCCGGCTACTTTTAAGGCTAATCCCAGCGAGGATATCCAGGCTGGAATGAAAATATTACATTTAAAATTTGGGGAAGGCAAAGTGATAAGTATTGACGGAGGTGCTGGAAACCGAGTGGCTACTATCTTTTTCAAAGGAATAGAAAACCCTCAGCGTCGCATTATGCTAAAATATGCGAAATTGCAGATCATGGATTAATTACCCTATTTCAATTGGAT
The DNA here is from genome assembly GCA_965220465.1 of Saprospiraceae bacterium. Classification (GTDB taxonomy): domain Bacteria; phylum Bacteroidota; class Bacteroidia; order Chitinophagales; family Saprospiraceae; genus JAHDHW01. Next base: position 309,033 of record CBDCPZ010000024.1, read on the forward strand.
AGAAAATTATCTGCAAATGAAATAACGATAACGTGGACGCAAAAAAGCATACCCAACTTTTAAAAGAAGAAGCATATCGCCTAGGTTTCGATTTTGTTGGAATTGCCAAAGCGGAGCGAATGGACGAAGAAGCAAAACGCTTGGAAGAATGGTTAAACCAGGGATTGCACGGCAAAATGCAATACATGGAAAATCATTTTGAAAAACGCATTGATCCTCGAAAATTAGTGCCGGGAGCTCAATCGGTCATCAGCCTTTCTTACAATTATGATACAACAAAAAGCCAAAAAGACCCCACTGCTCCAAAGATTTCAAAATATGCTTACGGAAAGGATTATCACTTTGTAATCAAAAGAAAACTCAAATCTTTACTGCAATTTATCAATGACAATATCGGAAAGGTTGAAGGCAGATGTTTTGTCGATTCAGCTCCGGTTTTGGAGCGGGATTGGGCTAAACGAAGCGGCGTTGGATGGATTGGAAAAAACACATTATTGATCAATCCGACACGTGGGTCTTACTTTTTTTTAGCGGAGTTGATTATTGATCTTAAGTTGGAGATCGACCATCCGATTAAAGATTATTGTGGGACTTGCCGTCGGTGCATTGATGCTTGTCCGACAGAGGCGATTTCCGAAAAAGGGTATATCCTCGATGGCTCAAAATGTATTTCATATTTCACCATTGAATTAAAGGAAGCAATTCCGGAAGCGTACAAAGGCAAGTTTGAAAACTGGGCATTTGGCTGTGACATTTGCCAACAGGTTTGTCCTTGGAACCGGTTTTCAAAGCCACACAACGAACCGGAATTCGAACCTCATCCTCAGTTGCTAGAAATGACCAAAGGAGAATGGGAAGAAATAACAGAAGAAGTTTTTTCAACAATTTTTCGAAAGTCAGCGGTGAAACGAACTAAGTTTCATGGCTTGAAACGAAATATCAATTTTCTAAAAAAGGGATAAACTTCAATTATACCTGATAAAATATAATGGCTTTGCATACCTAGGACTTCCATCCTTTACAAATTCAATAACTCCGTTTTCATCTTTGATATAATACAAAGGACAGATAGCTTTTAACCGATTCATCATTTTTCTATTCTCGCTGTCATAATACCATTCTTGTACCAAACGGAAATGAGAAATAGCTTTTGGGTCGAGCTCGTATTTGGCAATTTCAATAGTTTCCTGAAATGTTGAAGGATCAAAAGTGATGATGGTGTCAATTGAATTGTACAAATTGCTTACCTCTTTTTTATTCAAAAACTGGTTGCAGCCATAACTTTCCCCACGTTCAACTGGTTTTTCCAAATTAAGAGCTTGTTGTTGAAGGAATATTTTGAAATCAAAATTGTTTTTGTTCTTTGTAACCTTCACCATGTTTAGATCGAGTGGATTTCCTTTCGTATCGATTAAAGTTCCCCAGGTAATATTTGGAGACTGGATATCAAAACTTTCTGGAAAAGCGGTGTCCATTTTTATCCAAAACAACGGTAGCGGAACCTCAGTCGGAGACATTTTCATAAGCGGAGCAACCGCAATGATTTTTGTTTCAAAGTTTCCACTTTTTTGATTGTAATAAATTATTTGGTTGGTTCGAAGGCTTTTTATATTCGAAAGATTTATTTCGCTTCTTTTAACCTCAATGGTTTCTTCAAAAGTTTCAGGATAAAAAGTGATTATCGTATCGACAACTGAGTTTAAAAACTTAAGTTCAGCATTTGCAATTTTTTGTGTTAATTCGGGATCTTTGAAACATTCGTAACGGCCCTCAATTGCGTTTTGGTAAATCCATTTAATGACCCAATCATCGCTGTTCGCTCCATCCATATTTGAAGGATCATTGTAAAATTTGATCAGTTTTACAATATTATGTTGATTCGGATCGGGATTAAAGGTAAAACTGTGATCCATCGAAAATTCAGCAATCCATGGAATATCACTGTCATTTTGCAACTCAGTATATTGAGCTAATACAGCTTGATTGGTAAACACGATAAGCAAAAAGAGAACAATACTGCTTGTGAAAAAAGATTTGACTTGCATAAGGTTGGTTTATAAAATGATTCCATAATCAGAAAAACAAAAACCACCTTCAACAGTTTAAAGGAATAAAAAAGCCAGATGAAAGAAGATTTCAACCAATATAACGCAGTAATGCTAAAAAGGAAACATTTAAGATTTCCGAAAAGGAGATTGCAATGCTATGGGTTTACTTGGTCAAAGGAAGGTAACACATTGATATCTCCCCAAAAATGAGCAATGGCTTGTATCGTTTTGTGAAAATCATTGATGTCAATTGGCTTGCTGACATAAGCATTTGCGCCATATTCGTAGCAAGCGTATACATCAGACTCATTGTTAGAAGTAGAAAAAATGATGACAGGCAATTTGCAAAACTCTTCGTCTTTATTCATTATTTTCAAAATATCCAATCCACCCAATTTAGGCATATTAAGGTCAAGCAGGATCAAAACAATATCTTCCAAATTCAATTTCTTTAAAAGATCGATTAATTCGTAGCCATCAAACACATGGATTACTTCAAGGGGTAATTCAAGTTTGCGAAAAGCCAGCTTAGTAAGCTCTACATCAGCAATATTGTCTTCGACGAGAATAATTTTTTTTGCAGTTCTCATATTTAAATCTCAGTTATAAAACTAATATCAAATAAAGTTGATTTAGGTGAAATAGTTTAGATTTATAGTCTTAAAACAAGTAATAAAACATTATGTAAACAAAAACCGTGAAAGAAATTACAAGTTGCTGTCTTTTATGATATAAAGTGGTCGGTTTCTGATATTATGATTCATTCGGCTAAGGTATTCTCCGATGATTCCTGTTGCGATCATTTGAACTCCTCCAATAAATAAAACGCTGATTATCAAAGAGGTCCATCCTGGTTCATAGTCAGCCGTCATGAATCTGGAGTAGAGCGCATAGATCATTACAAGGAATGCAAAGCCTGAAACTAAAAATCCAAAATAAGTTACAATTTTTAATGGTAAATCAGAAAAAGCAGTAATTCCATCTAATGCAAAACGAAGCATCTTACTAAACGGATAACCTGTTTCACCAGCCAAGCGCTCATCCCGATCATACTCTACAAAAGTTTGATTAAAACCAATCCAGCTTATCTGTCCACGCAGATATTTATTTTTTTCTGGCATTTGTTTTAAAATATTAACAATTCTTCGGTCAATTATTCGAAAATCGCCAGTATCTACCGGAATCGAAATAGAAGTTATCTTGGATAAAACTCTATAAAAAATCTTAGCAGTCCATAGTTTAAAAAGGCTTTCTCCTTTTCTTTTTTTACGCTTGGCATAAACAACTTCAAAGCCTTTTTTCAACTTGTCATGCATCTCAATAATAAGTTCAGGGGGGTCTTGAAGGTCAGCATCGATAATCACAACTGCATCACCGGTAGACTTGTCTAATCCTGCAGTAACGGCAATCTGATGGCCAAAATTTCGACTAAAATCGATGTATTTGACTTGCGGAAATTGACGAGCAAGTTCTTTGATTAATACGATAGAATTATCCCGGCTACCATCATTAACAAATATCATTTCGTAATCGGAAGAGATCCGCTCCAGTACTTTTCGAAGACGCTCGTGAAGCATATTAATATTGTCTTCTTCGTTATAAGCAGGAATAATGACAGAAATGTCCATAAAAGTGTTGAATGTTTGTTTAATTTTTCAAAGATAATCGATTTGTATAATACCTCTATAAATAAGTGATTTTGAATAGTATATTTGCTAATAAACTTTTTTATGAAAAATATTTTCCAAACTTGTTTGATGTTCGCTTTTTTGATTTTAACTGCTTGCGATACTCCTGCTCCGGAGGAAAAAACGGATAGTATAACAGGGGGCGAAAAAACAGCTACAACTCAAAAGACCGCGCAAAATAACAAAAAGACAATTATTTTTTTTGGAAACAGCTTGAGTGCAGCTTATGGAATTGAACCTTCACAAGGGTTTGTAGGCCTGACAGAACAAAGAATTGATTCATTGGGTCTTCCTTATCAAATAATCAACGCTGGCTTGAGTGGTGAAACAACTGCAGGAGGAAAAACACGGATCGAGTGGATTTTGCGGCAATCTGTTGATATTTTCATTCTTGAGTTAGGTGGAAATGACGCATTGAGAGGAATTGATCCGAAAGATTCTTATAAAAACTTGAAATTTATTATCGAGAAGGTGAAAGAAAAGTATCCTGCAGCAAAAATAGTAATTGCCGGAATGGAAGCTCCTCCGAACCTGGGGCCTGAATTTACAAGTGAATTTCGCCAAATGTATACAAAATTAGCTAAAGAATACAATGCCGCATTGATACCGTTTTTGTTGGAAGGTGTTGGAGGAATACGAGAATTAAATTTGCCTGATGGCATTCACCCCACTCCGGAAGGCCATCAAATTGTAGCAGCTAATGTTTGGATAGTCTTGAAAGATTTATTGTAAACGGAATTTCTTAAAATGAAAAACGTAAGCAGAAATATAGCTATTGCAGTTAGCCTCTTGATGATAACGGCAATATTTTATTTCTTCAGCAATATTGTGGCTTATGTGTTGATTGCCTGGGTGCTTTCATTGATTGGCCAGCCTTTGATGCGCTTTTTTCAACAAAAAATTAAGATTGGAAGATTTCAGGCAGGCCCATCGTTCAGCGCTATTTTGACCATAATTTCCTTCTTTGTTGTATTCACAATTCTGATCTGGTTATTTGTTCCTTTGGTGGTTGAACAAGCAAGGAAGTTGGCAGAGGTTGATTATAATGCGATTGCTCAGACACTCAGTGAACCAATGAGCCAACTCAATGAGCAACTTCACAGATTTGGATTAATTGAACCGGACGAATCAGCAACTGCTGAACTCAACACTGCTTTGAAAAGCTGGTTTAAACCAACGCAGATTGGTAATTTTTTCAGCATTTTAATAGGCGTTTTTGGCAATTTTGTCCTAACCCTGTTTTCGATCATTTTTATTACCTTTTTCTTTTTAAAAGAGCAAAGTATTTTTGGCAATTTCGTTACTGCTCTCGCTCCACAGCAATATGAAAACGAAACGCGAAATGCAATTGCCAGCATTACTACCTTATTGACCAGATACTTTGGAGGAATACTGATCCAGATAACGATTATCACATTATTTGTTTCTGTATTATTGGGAATATTAGGGATAAAAAATGCATTGTTGATTGGTTTTTTTGCTGCCTTGATCAACGTCATTCCATATCTGGGGCCAATGATTGGAGCTATGTTTGGCGTCTTTATTACCATTTCTTCAAATCTTGGATTGGAATTTTATTCTGAGTTGCTACCATTATTGATAAAAGTGGTGGCTGTGTTCGCGGCGATGCAATTGTTGGATAATATTATTTTACAACCCTACATTTTTTCAAATTCGGTGAAGGCACATCCGCTTGAAATATTCATTATCATTCTGTTGGGAGCCCAGATTAATGGAATTGTAGGAATGGTTTTGGCAATTCCGGTTTATACGGCGATTAGAGTGATTGCCAAAGAATTTCTCAGCGAATTTAAAATTGTTCAGCAAATTACCCGGCGAATGAACGACGATGGCTAAAAAGTTAGAAGGTTAAAGGTTAGTAAGCTAGGCGATTAAGAAACGACGTGTTTAAAACTTTCTAACCCACTCGCCCACTAACCTTTTAAAACTAGTCCTGCTTTGCAAAAACCTTACGCAGGAGGTCAGATGTTCTGGCGGAAAGATCAGTTCTTATTTTCACTTCTTCTTTTTCAACCATACTAAACAAACCATTCAAAGCCTGTTCTGTAACATATTGATCAAGGCTTATGCTCGGATCCATTTTTTCAATAAAGGGAATTTTATTATAAGCAGTCACCGCATCTGCCCAATAATCAATCGCATTGAATTTATTAAGGGAATTGACAATTACAGGATTAAATTCATCATACAATTTGGTTCGTGTGGTTTTATCAAGATACTTTGTTGCTGCATCTTGTGTTCCCATTAAAATTCCTGTTGCATCCTGAAAAGTCATTTGTTTGATGGCATCAACAAAGATGGGTTTTGCTTTTTTTGCAGCGTCTTCAGCTCCACGGTTTATTTTTTCTAAAATAATATCTTCAACCTGAGAAAATCCAGGAATATTTTGGAGCTTATCTGTAACTTTTCGAGCTTCTTCGGGCAGCAATATTTTATACTGGCTTTTAAAATATCCATCGGTTGCAGACAATACATCCGATCCTTTACCAATACCAATTTCCAAAGCTTCTTTAAGCCCATTTGCGATATCAAGTGATGTTACCGTATTTTCATCAAGTACAGTTCCTGCCATGTTTTGCAATTCAGCACAATCTGTTAGTTGAAACATTAAAAGGAGTATTCCGGCTTTCTTAATCATTTTAATCGGTTTTGTGAAAAAAGAATGTTTATAATCCATAGACTTTATTTTACCTGAAATGTTAAGCCAATGGATGTTATAGAAATAATAAAGTTTGAAAGGAGAATTATAATTTAAAAAATATCATCCTGCATAAAAACTCAAACAATCACGACAAAGGCATCCGCTGAATTCTTGTTTTATTGAATCGCGGGTTTTGGGATGCACTCTCATGTCGTGGCACCAGCAATTTTCGTCTTTGTAGCAAATCAAGGATTTTCCGCAACGCGGACATTTTGATACATAACTTTCTTCAGTTTCGATTGATGAGCTGACAACTCTCGCTTCGGGGATAGGGTTTTTCTTTGTTATTTTAATACTCACGCCCTGAATAGAATTAAATTGATGTTTTAATGCGAAAATAATACGCTGCGCCAGCGTTTCAAGCAGCTTCACTTTTTTCTTCATTTCAACTTCGCAAACCAGATAAACGGTTTCATAGTTTATCGTTTTAAAAATATCATCCGTTGCGACAGCTTTAGCATAATTTGTAGTAATATAAATATCCACCACAAAGTTATTTCCTATAATCTGTTCTTCATCGTAAACGCCATGATAAGCGTAAAACTGCATTCCTTCCAAAGCGATTAAACTCATATTTCTTTAGTAATGGTCAAAAATTAAATTTCCTCTTTTAATTCAGAAATTTAGCTTGAAAAAACTCATGATCAATCGTATATTTCTTCGCTAATTTTCTGAAATCGGTAATTAATTATTTGACCGGTTCTTAATTCTTCAATTTTGTGAAACTTTAAAACTTTTCAAAAGTACATAAAAAAGCGTAAGATGTTTTGAGCATTAAAAGACTGTTTTTTATGTACTTTTGTGTCGAAATATAAACCTAAAAAATTTAAACCCAACGCTCCTGCTTTTATGTGCAAATATTTTAACTGGCAGAGTGATTGAGAACAGTTTAAAAATAAATCTGACATTTTGAATTTAGGTAAAACTGAACGACCGAAGGTAGTGAAGCTAATTTTAAATTAAAAAGGGGGATTTAATTTTTGAACAATACTAATAATTAACCCAAGTTGCGGATAATCCATTTGACAATTTCAGATGTATTAAGAGTTATCCGCAACTTGAAATAATAAATTTATTTTATGGAAAATAATGGAAAAATAACACAAACCGTGGATACAACTCATAACAAAGGTGCCAAAGAAGATCGCTTTCAGGGACATGACTATTACAACATTGATGAGCTTTTAAACGATGACCATCTGTTAGCCAGAGATGCTGTGAGAGCCTGGGTAAAACAAGAGGTGAGTCCAATTATTGAAGATTACTCCAATCGCGCCGAATGCCCGACCCACTTATTTAAAGGGCTTGCAGAAATTGGTGCTTTTGGCCCCAGCCTTCCTGCTGAATATGGCTGTGGAGGAATGGACGAAATCGCCTACGGAATTATTATGCAGGAGTTGGAAAGAGGCGATTCGGGAGTTCGTTCCATGGCTTCTGTTCAAGGGTCACTGGTCATGTATCCAATCTATAAGTTTGGAAATGAAGAACAACGTAAAAAGTATTTGCCAAAATTAGCCAGTGGTGAATTAATTGGCTGCTTTGGTTTAACTGAACCCGATCACGGCTCCAATCCTTCAGGCATGGTTACCAATGTCAAAGATGACGGCGATGCTTATATTTTAAACGGAGCAAAAATGTGGATTACCAACTCCCCACTGGCGGATGTCGCAGTAGTTTGGGCAAAAGACGAAGAAGGAATTATACGAGGAATGATCGTTGAAAAAGGTATGCCTGGCTTTTCGGCACCTGAGATTCACGGCAAATGGTCGCTCCGAGCTTCTATAACCGGAGAGCTGGTTTTTGAAGATGTAAGGGTTCCAAAGAAAAATGTTTTGCCAAATGTAAAAGGGCTTAAAGGGCCGCTTACTTGCCTTTCAAAAGCACGGTTTGGCATTGCCTGGGGAGCAATCGGGGCAGCGATGGATTGTTATGATTCGGCACTTCGGTATTCGCAGGAACGGGTTCAGTTTGGAAAACCAATCGGCCAATTTCAGTTGACACAAAAAAAACTGGCTGAAATGATCACCGAGATCACAAAAGCTCAATTATTAGCATGGAGATTAGGTACGCTAGCCAATAAAGGTGAAGCAACGCCTGCCCAGATTTCGATGGCAAAGCGCAACAATGTGAACATGGCTTTGGAAATTGCTCGTGAAGCACGACAAATTCATGGGGGGATGGGAATTACCAATGAATACCCCGTAATGCGTCATATGATGAACCTTGAAACAGTATTGACGTATGAAGGAACGCATGATATTCATCTGCTGATCACAGGTATGGATGTGACAGGTTTTAATGCTTTCGAATAAAAATATTCGTTCGTCGACAGGATTTAATCATTTATAGAATTAAAGGTTTAAGAATTCGTTAACGAACTCTTAAACCTTTATAATTTTATATATTTATCGTAATTTTCTAAATCTGTGTAAACGATATTTGGTTTGAGATGCGTTTACAATTCAAATCTATTTAGTGACAAATAAAATGACTTTATGACTTTCCGCAAATATATAGTCTTCTTCGTTGGAATGTTATACTTCGGTGCCCCCATGGCGGGCCAGGGAGGTTATACGATTGATTTACGAAATCCATCCTTCGAAGATTTGTCGAGATGCTGCAAACCTCCTCGGGGATGGGAAGCTTGTGGGAAAGAAGATTTAAACACCCCGGATGTGCAGCCGGGACATTTTTTTGTAGACCTTGAGCCGATTGAAGGCAATACCTACCTCGGATTGGTTACAAGAGATAACGATTCATGGGAGTCTGTTTCACAAAGGTTGAACAGGTCTTTAAAAAAGGGAGAATGTTATACTTTTAGTTTAAAAGCTAGTTACGCCGACAATTTGGTAAGTCAGAGCAGGGTTACAAATAAAGATGTGACTTATAACAAACCAATTAAAATCAGGGTTTGGGGCGGAACCGGCTATTGTCACAAAGCTGAACTTTTGGATGAAACACCTCTAATCGATCACACTTATTGGAAGCAATATAATTTTCGCTTTCAACCCAGAAAAAGTCATTCTTTTATAACGATTGAAGCTTTTTACAAAACACCGACCCTCGTACCTTACAATGGAAATGTGTTGATCGACGATGCTTCGTCAATTCTCATCATTCCTTGTGACCAGGAAGAGGAGCCAAAAGTGGTTGACGTTGAACAGCCTGAGGAGGAGCCGCTTGTAAATATCGCCCCAAGTCCGACTTTTATACCTACACCTTCTCCTCCTACAAAGCCAGATCCTGAAACCCCGAAAGTCCCTGAAGAAGAGCAAGTTGATGAAATATTAGAGGTGAATAAAAGAGACTTAAAACAAGGACAGGTTCTTCGCATCGAAAAACTTTATTTCCAGGCAGATTCCTCTAAAATCAGCCAAAATTCTTATGCTGAATTAGACAAAATATATAGCTTCCTGAGGAGTAATCCGGAAATAAGCATTGAAGTTGGTGGCCATACCAATAGTAATTGCGAGACAAGATTTTGCAATGAACTTTCTGAAAAAAGAGCACAGGCTGTTGCCTATTATTTGATTGGAAAAGGGATTTCAAGTAATCGTCTGAAATATAAAGGATATGGTAAAGCAAAGCCCTTGGCAACTAATGCCACCTCTTCCGGAAGGAAACGAAATCAAAGAGTTGAAATAAAAATATTAAGCCTTGATGGTTGAAAATATATCATTTGTTAAAAGTATTATAAAAAAAGAACTGTGAGGGGCACTTCACAGTTCTTTTTTTACAGCATATTGGTAACTTTGCAGTCTGATTCGAACTTTGAATTAATGAACAAAATACTAAGCGAGAATAAATCTTTCATCAAACCAATCAGCGATTGCATTGAATTCAAAACGTTGGTATTTCAATGGGCCAGCCAATTTGACACCATTTGCTATTTTGATAATAACGAATATTCCGGCTACAATCATCACAGTTATGAAGGATTAATCGCCGTTGGAGAAGAATCGAGCATTTTAAAATTAAAAGGCGATCCTCCGTTTGCTTTCGAAGCATTGAAAAATTACTGGGACTTAAAAAAAGACTGGCTTTTTGGATTTCTTTCCTACGATTTGAAAAATGAAGTAGAAAAGCTTAGTTCTAATAATTTTGATGGGCTCTCTTTCCCGGAAATGCATTTTTTTCAACCCTCCTGTGTTATTGAAATATTTAAAAATGAAGTTCGAATTCACAGCAAAAATACTCCAGCGACAAAAGTATTTGAAGAAATAATTGAAAAGCATTATCAATTTCCCTACGAACAAAAGACCACTCCTTTTAAATCGTTGCAAGCCCGGATTTCGAAAAAAGAATACATTCAAACAATCGAATCAATTCGACAACACATCATCGAAGGAGATATTTATGAAATGAATTTCTGTCAGGAATTTTTTGCAGAAAAAACGAGTCTAGACCCTTTCGAGACTTTTCGGCGATTGTGCAGCTTGTCAAAAGCTCCTTTTTCCACTTTTTATAAAAGAAAGGATCAATTTTTAATGTGCGCAAGTCCTGAGCGATTTTTAAAAAAAGAAGGCACCCGACTCACTTCTCAACCAATCAAAGGGACAACGCGTCGTGGGCAAAATGGCAGAGATGACCTGTTATTAGCGGAAGAATTATTTAATAGCGAAAAAGACAGAGCGGAAAATGTGATGATTGTCGATCTGGTACGCAATGATCTGGCAAGAAGCTGTAAACCCGGAAGTGTTAAGGTTGATGAACTTTTTGGAATCTATTCTTTTGAACAGGTTTTCCAAATGATTTCGACGGTTTCGGGGGAGTTGCGTGATGATATTCATTTTGTTGACGCGATAAAAAATGCTTTTCCGATGGGCTCAATGACCGGTACACCAAAGGTCATGAGTATGCAATTAATTGAGCATTACGAAAAAACACGTCGCGGGCTTTATTCAGGAGCGGTAGGTTATATTACGCCCGCTGGTGATTTTGATTTTAATGTGGTGATTCGTAGTATTTTGTATAATACAGCCAAGCAATATCTTTCTCTGCAGGTCGGCGGCGCCATCGTTTTTGATTCAGTTCCTGAAGAAGAATTCGAAGAATGTCTTTTAAAAGCAACAGCGATAATGGAGGTGATTGAAAATGAATCCTTTGAAACAGTTGATTCTTTTTAAGAAACGACTACTCTTCTTCTATTTGAAAGCCAAGCTTTAAAAGATCTTCCCAAAATTTAGGATACGATTTTTCAACAACAAACGGATCTTGGATTGAAATTTTGCCAAACATTGCCAGCGGAGCAAAAGCCATTGCCATTCGGTGATCTTCGTAGGTTTTAAAAATAGGAGCATTGATTTTTGCATTCCCTTCAATCATAAAATATTCTTTTTCGTGATCTATTGAAGGTGATGAAGGTTTTTTTGAAAAAGAAACGTCAACTTTTTTTAACTCCGCTTGCAGAGCTGTGATCCGATCTGTTTCCTTGATCCGAAGCGTTTCGAGACCGCTAAAAATACCTTTCGTTCCTAAACCAGCGCAAACGACAGCCATAGTTTGGGCAATATCAGGGCATTTAATAAAGTTCCATTCAAAGGATGGAGTGACTGGTTTTCCTGACTTCCTGATTCGAATTCCTTTTTTATTGAAGGTGGTTAAAAGTCCAAATTGTTCCATCATTTTCGCAACAATCGCATCGCCTTGTACACTTTCCTTCCACAAATTATTAAGCTGAAGATCTACTGAATCTGAAAATGCCGCCATTGCGTAATAATAGGAAGCCGCGGACCAATCTGCTTCTACTTTAAACTCTTTGGCTATATATTTTTGAGGTGATATTTTAATAAAAACCCCATTCCACTCATGTTCGACACCAAAATAAGCCATCAAATTTAAGGTCATTTCAATATAAGGACGGGATACTATTTTATCGGAAAGTTGCAGGATTAATCCTCGCGGCAAAGAAGGAGCAATCATTAATAAAGCGGAAATATATTGACTGCTGACTCCAGCGGTGATACTCAAATGATTGGTTTCTCCAATCTGAGGAGAGGCAATTTTTAAAGGAGGGTATCCTTCTATTTCGAGGTATTCAATCGAAGCGCCTAATTGTCGTAAAGCATCAACCAAAACACCAATTGGGCGCTGTTTCATACGTTGTGATCCGGTCAAGACTTGGGTTCCGTTTTGCAGAGCCAAATAAGCGGTCATAAAACGAAAAGTCGTTCCGGCGGCACCGGCATCTATAGTAGATTCTTCACTTTTAAGTAATGTCTGTAAAGTTTGGGTGTCCCTGGAAGTTGAAAGGTGATTGATGCTGAAATCATCCTGACACAAAGCTTTGATGATCAACGCTCGATTGCTTATACTTTTTGAACCATCAAGTGCAATTTCGTTTTGGATTTGCCGGTCATTTTTGGAGAGCTGGTAGATCATACGGAAAGGTGCAGTGGTCTTTTGAGCTTTTGGTGAAACAAATTAGCGTAATAAAAATTAATTTTTTCGCCACAAGTAAATGTCACATTTTCACATTGGCTCTGTAAAAGAGCTCTTACCAAATGATCTTAATGTCCTGGTTCAAATCTGGATGAAGACTTCTGCAAACCGGACAATTGTTGAGCGCTTGTTTCAAGATTTGTTTGTCGTGATCAGAGTAATTATTCTGTGGCATTTTAATGATGACTTCTATCCTTGCAATTCTCCTTGGGTCAGAAGCCATTACTTTTGTAACCTCAGCTTTTGCCCCTTGCATGTCTATTTTATTTTTCTGAGCAGAGATGCCCATAATCGTGAGTATGCAAGTTCCCAAAGCAGTGGCGATCATATCAGTTGGTGAAAAAGCTTCTCCTTTTCCATGGTTATCTACGGGAGCATCATTGATGATAGTATTGCCAGAACGCAAGTGAGTTGCACTCGTTCTCAATTGGCCATTATAAATTATTTCGGCTGTCATATATCTTTTGAAGATTGCCCGTTAGGTTGTTCTCTTTCTTTTCGTTCAGCTGCTCTTCTGGCCGTTGCTTCCTCTGCTGATCTGTCGTATGCTTTTATGATTTCTTTTACGAGGCGATGACGAACGACATCTTCCGCGGTAAGGTAAACCGTGTCAATTCCTTCAACGCCATCCAATATGTCCAAAGATCGGCGTAAACCTGATTTTTGATTGTAAGGCAAATCAATTTGAGATAAATCACCGGTAATGATACATTTTGCTGATGGCCCCAAACGCGTCAAAAACATTTTCAACTGCAAAGAAGAAGCATTTTGTGCTTCATCCAAAATAATGAAAGCATGATCAAGTGTTCGGCCACGCATAAAAGCTAAAGGAGCGACTTCAATTACCCGGTTTGTCATAAAGTAATTGAGTTTGTCGATTGGAAGCATATCATCGAGTGCATCATAAAGTGGACGAAGGTATGGATCAACTTTATCCTTTAAATCTCCGGGTAGAAAACCAAGATTTTCGCCTGCTTCGACCGCAGGGCGAGTAAGGATTATCTTTTTGACCAGTCGGTTTTTCAAAGCCTTGACTGCTAAAGCAACCGCAACATAGGTTTTTCCTGTTCCTGCAGGACCAACTGCAAAAACAATATCATTTTGATCAGAAGATTCGACTAGTTTTTTCTGATTTTTAGTCTTGGCTTTTATGGGTTTTCCATTGCGGCCGTGAACCAAAGTAGAATTGGAGTGACCATTGCTTAATCGCGTTTCATAAGGATTCCCTCCGTTAAGCATATCTTTGACCGTTTCAATCGATAAATCCTGATGCTCTTTGAGCATGCGAACCATCATTTCAAACTTGTCTTTGACACGTTGTGTATGTTTCTTTTCTCCGGCAAGTTTAATATTGTTGCCTCTTGATGTAATCGTAACTTCTGGAAAAGCCTGGCGGATCAAATTTAATTTTGCATTTTTCTGTCCGTAAAGTTCAACGGGATCAACGCCATCTATGGTAAGAATTATTTCACTCAATATTTGGACGATTTATTTGTTTTTAAAAGTGCTGTTTTTTTGAATCAAAACCAAGTGCAAGGTAATAAATTATAAGCCACTCAACTGTTCTAAAATTTATCAGATTCTTTTGAATCCTGGTTTTTTAGGGTAAATTTAACGCTTTAAAAAAATGGTTTCGTTTAATTTAGCCCAACTACTTATTTATACAAATACAATTATATAAACGCAATATTTATGCCCATCGTTACCCTCACTTCGGATTTTGGATTGACTGATTATTACATCGCTGTGATAAAAGGGGCCTTGTTTTGTCAGAACCAAAACCTGAATATTGTTGACATAACACATAACGTGAAAAACTATGACATAGTTCAAGGTGCTTTCGTTCTTAAAAACGCTTATTTGAGCTTTCCCAAAGAGACCATTCATATTCTTAGTGTCAACAATTTTTATAGTAAAAAGAACTGTTTTTTGGCGGTACGATCTGGCGATCACTATTTTATTGGACCCGACAATGGTATTTTTTCACTTCTTTTTAACGAAAAGCCTCAGGATATTTACGAGTTGGAGTATGATATGAAAAGCGATTTTCCTTTAAAAGATATTTTCTCCAAAGCGGTTGGGCATATTACAAATGGGTTGCCATTTAACGAAATTGGTATCAAAGTCGATGAAATTGAAGAGCGCATTTCTTTTCAACCTGTCATCAACAAATCTCAAATCAAAGGTACGGTGATCCATATCGATCATTACGAAAATGTAATTGTAAATATCACTAAAGATTTATTCGAACAGGTTGGAGATAAACGCAAATTTTCCATCTTTTTCAAACGATTCAACCCCATTCAAAAGATAAGTAAAAACTACTCAGATGTTTCTGTTGGTGAACGGCTTTGTTTTTTTAATTCAGCAGGTTACTTAGAAATAGCCATCAACATGGGGAAAGCAAGTAGTATGCTTGGGTTGAATGTCGATGATAGTGTTCAGATTGAATTTGAATAGTAAAAACATTTTAAGGATTTGTAAATCAGATGATTAAAAGAATTGTAAAACTTACTTTCCAGGAAGATAAAACGGATGCTTTTCGTGCCATTTTTGAAACCAGCAAATCCAAGATCAAAAATTTTGAAGGATGCCACCATGTTGAATTGCTGAGAGCTAAACCGCAGGAAAATGTGTTTTTTACTTTCAGTATCTGGGAAAATGAAGAAGCACTTGAAAATTATCGCCAATCTGAACTATTTCGCTCCACCTGGAATAAAACGAAGGTTTTATTTTCTGATAAACCAAATGCATGGACCGTCGATCTGATCAGTACAGGTTAAGCAAATAATTTATTTAATGTAGCAAATTTTCAAATAATACCAACGCTTACTCAATCGATCTGCCTAATCCGGAAAATTACTCGAATATTTGTACATCATCTGTGGAGAATTTATGAAACTCGAAGCGAAAAGTATGAAAAGAATAAGTTTAGCTGATTACGATATTTTTGTTGGAGCAATTTGGCAGGCTTTTAATCAATTGATTGAGGATTCCCGATATTCAAAAATAGTTATTCTTGTTGATGAAAATACACAAGAACACTGCCTTCCTGTGTTGTTAAAAAATTCAAATATAAAAAACCCGGAGCTGATCAAAATATCCTCAGGAGAAATCTACAAAAATATTGAAACCTGTAGTATTATTTGGCAGCAAATGATTAACAAACAAGTTGATCGAAACGCTGTTGTGATTAATCTTGGAGGCGGTGTGATTGGCGACATGGGTGGTTTTTGCGCCAGCACTTTCAAGAGAGGAGTAGATTTCATTCAAATGCCAACGACCTTACTTTCGCAGGTAGATTCTTCCATTGGAGGGAAATTGGGGATTGATTTTGGAGCGATAAAAAATAGTGTTGGCTTGTTTAAAAATCCCAAAGCAGTTTTTATTTTTCCAGGCTTTTTAGAATCACTTCCGACGAAGGAAATTCGTAGTGGTTTTGCTGAAATGATAAAGCATGGCCTCGTTGCGGATGCTCAGATTTGGAAGGAATTAAAAGCCATCGAAAATTTTCAGAATGTCGATTGGTTTAAACACATTACGCCTTCTTTAAAAATAAAAAAACAAATAGTCGAGGCAGACCCTTTTGAAAAAAATGTTCGGAAAAAATTAAATTTTGGCCATACGATTGGGCATGCGATGGAGAGTTTGGCGCTCAACACAGCGAAGCCTTTGCTTCACGGTGAAGCGATCGCTGCCGGAATGATTTGCGAGGCTTGGCTTTCTGTTGAAAACGCTGGCCTTTCTGAGGAAGCACTTGATGAATTCGTTGATTATATTTTAAAATTATATGGTAAATTCGATTTAAAAGAAAAAGACTTTCCGGAGTTGTTGTCGTTGATGAAAAACGATAAAAAGAACGAAGGATCAGCGATAAATTTTACCATGATGTTGAAACCCGGAGAAGCTTCGATTAATCATACGTGTACTGAAAAATCGATTTTGGAGAGCCTGAAATTTTATATTAAATTGTAATTTTTAACAGTCGTGACAGGCAATTTTAATATCATAAAACGTTAATATCAATATTCTAAAGTATTGCTATATTTGTATGTTTTTTTGGAGAAAAAACTGAATCGAATCCAGGCAGAAAACCATTTTTTATTTGATTTTTGTTTCCCAAAAATTAAACATACTAGACAGCTAAATCGTAGAAGTTTTTATGGATAATCGTTCATTAAATACTGAACAACAACCTGTTCCTGTCAGAGAACAACGATTACCGGTATATCGGAAAATCGTAAAATGGCTATGGCGATTGACCATTGCGGGGATTGTAGGAGTGGTGTTGCTTTTCACGTATTTAACCAAGCAAGACTTACCAACCTTCGAAGAATTAGAAAACCCTAAAAGCAATTTGGCATCTGAGGTTTATGCTGCAAATGGCGAAGTGCTGGGGCGTTATTATTACGAAAATCGTGTTCCGGTTACTTTTGAAGAATTGTCCCCATATATTGAACAGGCTTTAGTTTCAACAGAAGACGAAAGATATTTCGGGCATTCAGGTATTGATTTTGAAGGGTTGCTTCGAGTTGCTGTTAAGACTGGTTTGATGCAACAAAAAAGTGCGGGAGGAGCAAGTACCATTACTCAGCAATTAGCAAAAATGCTGTTTACTGAAAAGCCGGGGTCAGGGTTTGAACGTGTAATTCAGAAATTAAAAGAATGGATCATAGCACTTAAATTGGAAAGAAGTTATACCAAGCAGGAAATCATTGCGATGTATCTCAATAAGTTCAATTTCATCAATGGGGCTTATGGGATCAAAGCTGCTTCCGAAATCTATTTCGACAAGTCACAGGACTCGCTTTCTATTGAAGAATCGGCCACCTTGGTGGGCATGTTAAAAAACCCCGCTTTGTTCAATCCGGTTAGGCGTCTTGATACGGTAAGCCATCGCCGGATGGTGGTGTTGCATCAAATGCAGAAAAACAATTTTATTACACAAAAGCAATACGATTCATTGAAGGCATTGCCGCTTGACATGTCTCATTTCAGCAGAAAAACGCATGCAGATGGCCTTGCACCCTATTTCCGGATGGAACTGCGAAAAGAGCTGATTAAGATTTTGGCAAAGGATGAAAATCTCAAGTCAGATAAGAGCAGTTATGATATTTATAAGGATGGGCTGAAAATTTATACCACATTGGATCCGGTGATTCAGGCTCATGCTGAGGAGGCAATGATTGAGCATATGAAACTGCAGCAGGAAACATTTGATAAACACTGGAAAGGAAAAGATACCTGGACCTATCAGGATCCGACAAAAGAAAAAGAAGAGCTTGAGTCAATCAATAGGGCAAGGAAACAAGCCTTTAAAAATTCAGTGCAGCAAACAGACCGGTATCTGTCAATGCGTCATGCCTATCTGAATGAAATTCTAACCAAAATTGCCAATGAGTTTGACGATTATTTGTTAAAGGATTATGAGATTGAAAGGTTAGTAGAAGAAGATAAGAAGAAAGGACTAATTGCCAGGCTGGTATCAAGAAAAATGATTAGCTCTGAAAGAGCAATGAAATATCGAAATATTCACGAAAGCCTGAATTTTCCAATATTAAAAGAACGTTGGTTGGCCTTACAAAAAAACGTAAAAGAAGTTTTTGAAAGACCAACCGAGATGAAAGTTTTTGCTTATAACGATAAAATGGAAAAGGATACCGTAATGTCTCCTTATGATTCCATTAAATATCATCACAACTTTCTTCAATTTGGATCTTTAGCTATTGACCCGATTACGGGTTATGTCAAAGCTTGGATCGGAGGGATCGACCACAAATATTTTCAATATGACCATGTGACTTCAGAACGACAGGTAGGTTCTACATTCAAACCTTTCATCTACGCAACCGCAATTGAGCAACAAGGGATTTCTCCGTGCTTTACGGTCTATGATCTTCCATACACCATCCATAAGGGCGAAGGAAACTTTGGCTTGTTGGAAGACTGGACACCAAATAATGCTGATGGAACTTACACCGGTAATCCTTATACCCTTTTTAAAGGTTTGTTGTGGTCGAAAAATACGGTTTCAGTATATTTAATGAAACAATTAGGAGATACAAAAGAAGTACGTTCGCTGGCAGAAGGGATGGGGATTGATGTAGATCACCGCCGTTCCAACGGATCATTAAAAATCCCGAAACAGCCCTCAATTTGTTTAGGATCAAGTGATTTGACTGTAATGGAAATGACAGGAGCATATACCACTTTTGCAAATAATGGGACTTACAATAAACCAATATTTATTACGAGGATTGAAGATAAAAACGGCAATAAAATTTATGAAGCCATTGTGCAGGAAAATAGGGCCATTAACTCTAATGCAAATTTTGTAATGCTTGAAATGCTGCGACGTGTGTTAAGCCAGGGCACTCCCGGATTTAGTGGAATCAAAAGCGATCTTGGCGGAAAAACAGGAACAACCAATGATTATGTTGACGGATGGTTTATGGGCTTAACACCTAACTTGGTTGTCGGAACCTGGGTTGGAGGTGACGATCGATGGGTTCGATTCCGGTCCTTACGATATGGAATCGGTGGAAAAATGGCTAGGCCCTATTTTGGTAGATTACTGAAAAAACTTGAAGAGGATCCCACCGCGGATTATGATCCAAACATGCAGTTTTTTAGACCCAAAGGGGATATTGGAATTGAAATCGACTGTGAAGTTTACAGGCAGGACAATCGATTTCCCGGAGGTGGTAAAGATGAGATCGAAAATGAAGACTTTGGCGGAGAGCCTTGGGGAGACGAAAAACAACGAATAAAACCAGATAGTATAAAAGAGCTGGAAGATTTTTAAAATTATATAAATGCGGATCAGCGAATAAATATAGTTTTCAAGGGATCTGCTAATTCTCCAAATAAAAAAGATGTCAGTTTTTAAAAACTGACATCTTTTTTATTTAAATCACTGATTATTTCGAAAACATAAATAAATCTCTTTTCTTTCAGAAAAATAAACAAAGCAACTATTTTTACAACCAAATCTGAATCAGTTTTTATTACGAGGATATGATTAAAAAACCTTTTTATTATCTTTTTTTATTGATCTTCATCGTTCAGTGCATGCCGGTTAGGGAAGAAAAAGTCACTGAAGTTGAAATAGACCTCAAGGATATAACAATTCGAAAGATTTATGATTTTCAGGATCAACGCAAAACAGATAGTTTGTATATCTGGTTTCGGCACAAAAATCCAACTTACCGTTATGCAGCTGCCATGGCTTTTGCTTCCATACAAGACAAAAAGGCGCTTGATAGTTTAGCGTTGTTATTAAAAGATGAGGTTGATGAAGTCAGGATTACTGCAGCTTATGCAATTGGCCAATTGAGAGATGAAATAGCAGAACCGGTTTTGATAAACGCTTTCCAAAAAAATGACTCTTTATCGGAATCTGACCAATTTAACAGGGCAATTCTTGAAAGTGTTGGAAAGTGCGCTTCTCCAAAATTTTTAAAATCCCTTGGTACAATCCAAACTTATAACGTAACGGATACTTTTCTGTTGGAAGGACAAGCTTTGGGCATTTATCGATATGCATTGCGCAACATTACCATTCCTGAAGGCACTCAAAAAATGATTGATTTTCTGAGTGATTCTAATTACCCTGAAAGTGTAAAAGTGATTGCTGCAAATTACCTTGCAAGAGGCCAAAATTTACAATTGGACAGTTTGGCAGCGCCTTTAATTATTGCTTTTAACCAAACCAATAATCCTTCCATTCAAATGGCTTTGGCAATTGCTCTTGGGAAAACCAAAGACCCGGATGCTCTCGCGTTGCTTTCCAAAAATATTGAAGAAGATATAGATTATCGTACAAAATGTAATATTATTCGGGCTTTTGGAAACTTTGAATATGCAACTATTCGACCACTGGCTTTGAAAGCTGTAAAAGATAGAAATGTTCAGATTGCAAATTCTGCAGCTCAGTTTTTAGTAAATCATGGCTATGATGGAGATGCGGAATTTTACTGGCAAATGGCAAAGGATACTACGTTGAATTGGGAGGTTCAAACAACTTTGTTTCGTGCGGCTAACAAACACCTGCCCTACTACATGGAAGCTACGAGAGGTAGCATTAATCAGGAATTGCGAAACCGGTTTCAAAAAGAGGCCAATCCATATGAAAAAGGAGCTGCTTTGATGGCTTTGGCTGAATTTGGCTGGAATTATCGTTTTATCAAAGACCAGGGATTTGCATCTTCAAACCCGATTGTGAGGACTGCTAGTGCTGAAGCCATGGCTTTCATCGCCAACAATCCGCGCTTTAGTCGATTTTTCGGAATAGGCCAAAGGAGAGTAAAGAGAGACCTTGGTGAATATTTTGTAGAAGTAATAAAAAGTGGTGATCCTGCTTTAGTAGCCATTGCTGCTGAAGTCATCAGCAAACCCGAATTGGATTATAAAGCAGTGATTGACAGTACCGCTTTCATGGAAAAAATTTTAGCTAAACTCAGCCTTCCAAAGGAAATTGAAACTTATTACAAATTACAAGCAGCAATTGATTATTTCAAAGGAAGGCCGGCAACTGAACAAAAGCCTCCTCCTTTTAATCATCCAATTGATTGGTTGGTTTTGGAGTCGCTTGAAGAAGGGGCAAAAGTCGTTGTTCAAACCAAAAAAGGCAATATCGAAATGGAGCTAATTCCCAAAAAGGCACCGGGTTCTGTGGCCAATTTTGTGCAGTTGGTACAAAATGGATTTTTTGATGGGAAAAATTTCCATCGGGTTGTTCCCAATTTTGTCGTTCAAGGCGGAGGCACTCGTGGAGATGGCTGGGGATTGCTCGATTATTCAATACGGACAGAAGTTCCGATGATGTATTATGACCAGGAAGGGTATGTCGGAATGGCGTCTGCCGGGAAAGATACTGAATGTACGCAATGGTTTATCACTCATTCTCCCACACCGCATCTTGACGGGAAATATTCTATTTTTGCGAAAGTCGTCAATGGAATGGACGTCGTTCATAAATTAACAATCGGAGATCAAATTGAAAAAGTAATTATTACCAAATAAACAGGCATAAAAAATTATTGATAATTTAGCCCAATAACCTAGAACCATAACAACTAACATTCAATGAAAAACACACCACTTACTGAAAAACACATCGCTTTAGGAGCTAAAATGGCTGAATTTGCAGGGTATAATATGCCTATTTCATATGCCGGGATCAATGATGAACATCACGCAGTTCGTAAAAGTGTTGGCGTTTTTGATGTTTCCCACATGGGCGAATTTGTCGTAAAAGGAAAACAAGCACTTGATTTGATTCAACTGGTGACTTCAAATAACGTGTCTAATCTTGAAATTGGTGATGCGCAATATTCCTGCCTTCCTAATCATGACGGTGGAATTGTTGACGATCTTTTAGTTTATCGTTTAGATGAAGATCAATGCGCCGAAGGAGAGCAGGCTTTTATGTTAGTAGTGAATGCTTCTAATATTGAAAAAGACTGGAACTGGATCAAAAAGCACAATACTTTTGAAACCAAAATGTCTAATATTTCTGACCAATGCGGATTATTGGCTGTTCAAGGGCCAAATGCTGCAAAAGCTTTGCAATCACTCACCGATGTTGATTTGGATAGTTTTAAATATTATACTTTCAAAAAAGGCACCTTTGCCGGAATCGAAAATGTCTTGATTTCTGCAACGGGTTATACCGGATCAGGTGGTTTCGAATTGTATGTTGAAAACAAAGACATTGTCGCTCTGTGGGATGCAATTTTTAAAGCAGGAGCAGCTTTTAATATTCAACCGATTGGACTTGGAGCACGTGATACCCTTCGCCTGGAAATGGGTTTTTGCCTTTACGGAAACGATATCAACGATACCACTTCACCCATTGAAGCTGGTCTTGGCTGGATTACAAAAACGAATAAAGGCAAATTCAATTCTGTTGAAAAGTTCAAAAAACAACGAGAAGAAGGGATTAGTAAAAAGCTGGTAGGATTTACGATGAGCGATCGGCGAGTTCCGAGGCATGGTTATGTAATCGAAGATATGGATGGCAATACAATTGGTGAAGTCACTTCCGGCACTCAATCACCATCACTTGAAATTCCAATAGGGATGGGTTATGTAAAAAAGGAATTTTCCAGCCCGGACACAGAAATTGCCATTGCAATTGGTTCGAAAAAACTTCCGGCAAAAGTCGTTAAATTTCCTTTTTATAAAGTTGAAAAATAAAAAGACCACCATTTTACGAACAAAAAGGCTTGAATTTTGATTTCTTTTTTAGAAGCCGTAACTTTCAAAACATCTTGAAAGTTTAGAATTTATAGTGTTTTCATTAAAATGACTGCTTAAAATGGAACTAGAAAAAGGAAAAGAAAAATTCATTCAATCCTGGGGAACACTTGGATCTAATTGGGGAATTAACCGAACAATGGCTCAGGTTCATGCGCTGTTACTTATCTCTCCGAAAGCACTTACTGCTGAAGAAATTATGGAGCAGTTGAAGATCAGTCGCGGTAATGCAAACATGAATATCCGGGCGCTGATTGACTGGAGTTTGGTGCATAAAGAACTTAAACCGGGAGAGCGAAAAGAATATTTTTGTGCCGAAAAAGACATGTGGGAAGTCGTTCGCCAGATCATTATTCATCGCAAGAAAAAAGAATTAGAACCCATGCTTAAAGTTTTGGATGACATTGTAAGTGTGGAAAGTGAGTGCCCTCAATCAGAAGAGTTTTGTAAAGTGATTCGAGACATCAAATTGTTTTCCAATAAAGCAGATTCCACATTAGACAAACTCGTGCAAGCAGATTCCAATTGGTTTATAGGCACTTTCATGAAAATGGTAAAATAAAGCCCATTTTTTACAAATTCTAACCCCATTCTTTCTTTAGTTTCAATCGCCATTTTTATTATCTTTCAACCCGAAAGAAATTTTTAACCATTATTCAAACTGATTGATGAGAATCAGACCTTTTCAGGCCGTTTATCCAAATCTGGATATTATCACCTCAGCTGACACCTTTTTTGGAAGAGTCAAATATGAATACCCGGACTACAAAAAGGAAGGCTTTTTTAGTAAAATTGCGGAAGACGCTGTTTACATTTATCGAATTGGAAACCCTTGTCGCAATTATACCGGATTGATTGCCTGCTCCGACATTAATGACTATCTGGAAGGGAAAATTAAAAAACACGAAAATACGCTTCGTCCAAAAGAACAGCAACAAATGCAATTGATGACCCGCAGAAATGCCATCGTCAAACCGGTTTTACTGACTTACCCCGAAGTGCCGGAAATCACTAAATTGCTCAATGATTTTATCGAAAAGAACGAATTTGTTTTTGAAACAGAATTTAAAAAGGAAGATCAACGACATACCTTTTGGAAGGTTGATGATAAACCATTAATCGAGCAAATTCAACAACTTTTTTATCAAAAAGTACCGATTACTTATATTGCTGACGGCCATCATCGATGCTCTTCGACAGCTCTGATGCACGAATTGATGAAAGGAAATAAAAAGGAAGGACTGTACAGTTTTATGCTTAGTGCTTTTTTTCCGACAGAAGAGCTGGAAATTCACGATTTCAATCGGATCGTAGAGCGAAAATCTACTTTAACAACTTTTATGGTTAAACTTTCTCAGGTTTTTGATATTGAATTAATGGAGGAGCCTGAGAAACCGGCTAAAAAATTTGAAATCGTACTATTTATTAATAATGAATGGTTTAAGTTATTGTGGAAAGATTCGGTTTTAGAAGGACACAAAGATCAAAAGGTGGTTTTGGATGCCAGTCTTTTAGATGAGTATGTCCTTCAAAATATTATGGGAGTTGAAGACATTCGTTCAAGCTCCAGAATACAATATGTGGAAGGGCCGAAAGGATTGGATGGTTTGAGAAGCCGCACCATCAAAAATGATAATAATGTTGGATTTTGCCTTTTTCCGGTAGCCTTAAACGATATTTTGACCGTTGCAGATATGGGGGAAACAATGCCTCCAAAATCTACCTTTTTTGAGCCCCGAATAAAAAACGGATTGATTGTTCAGGAATTTGGCGACGACTTTTCCACTACTTTTTAAATCTAAACCAAGAACCCAGTATAAACTAATTATGCGTAAAATCACTGCGAATTATATTTTTCCTGTAAGCGCCGAACCTGTTAAAAATGGCGTCGTTGTCGTCAGTAAAAATGGTGAAATCCTTTCTGTTGATAAACGGGAAAATCATGACCCTGCAAGCCTTGAAATGCATAGCGGAGTGATCATTCCTGGGTTTATCAACACACATTGTCATTTGGAGTTGTCGCACATGAAAGGGCTGGTTGATACCGGTACTTCTTTACTGCCTTTTATTACCAGCGTTGTGAAATTCAGAGATTTTCCGCAGGAAGAAATTTTAGAAGCAATTGAAAAAGCGGACCAGGAGATGTTTGACAATGGGATCGTCGCTGTTGGAGATATTTCAAATAAAGCGGATACTTTTCCAAAGAAAAAAGAAAGCTCGATTCGATATTATACTTTCGTTGAAATGTTTGATTTCATGCAAAATGAAGGGGCGTTGACTACTTTTAACCAATACAAAAAAGTTTATGACCAGCATGAAATTGCCTCAGCGAAAAATCGTTTCAGCAGCGTTCCTCATGCTCCGTACACCGTCTCCAAAAAACTCTTCAAATTGATCAGCGAACTCAATCCGGACGATTGCACCGTAAGTATTCATAATCAGGAAACACCTCCCGAGAACGAATTTTTTGTAAGCAAAACCGGCGGATTTATTGATTTTTACAAATCTTTTGGCATTTCGCTGGATCAATTTAAAGCGATTAAAAAAGGCTCTATTTATTATGCTTTAGAAAATATGAATCCGGCGTGTAAAACACTTTTTGTTCACAACACCCTGACTTCTGTTGAGGAGATCAAAGCAGCTCAAAACTGGAGTGAAAATGTCTTTTGGGCTACCTGTCCAAACGCCAATCTTTATATCGAAAATAGTTTGCCGAATTATAAAAACTTCATCGATGCCAAAGCCCGAATGACCATCGGAACGGATAGCCTCACGTCCAACTGGCAACTGTCAATTCTAGAAGAAATGAAAGCGATTGCAAAATACCAGTCATACGTTCCATTCGAAACAATACTACGATGGGGAACGCTTAATGGCGCTAAGGCATTGGGTTTTGAAAAAGAACTCGGAAGCATTGAAAAAGGTAAAAAACCAGGTTTAAATTTGCTGAACTTAACAGAGGATTTGAAAATCCATAACCAAACTTCGGTAAAAAGAATCCTTTAAATACGATTTCAAGTCACAAAATCTGACGCTCAAAAATCATCTTTTCATTGCTAAAATCCAAAAAGCCAAACTTTTCCGTCAACAGATTGATGTCCTTCATTTGTTGTTTTAAAAAAATTTGATGTTGCGCAGATTCCGGATGAAACGGACGATGTTTGCTGGCAATGACGATCTTTTCGATTTCTATCATCAAGTCGAGTGTTGGTTTGTTGAAAAAGGATTGCTTAAAAAAATCCCAAATGTAATCAATCGCGACTTTGCTCGGATGGATTAAATCAGCATCATAAAAACGGTAATCTCGCAAATCATCCAACAAAATTTCGTAGGAAGGGAAATAATGTACAAAATCCAGATTAGCTACAATTTGGTCCAACGCTAACAATAAAACAGCTTTACTTTTTTGGTTTTCTACAATTCCGTCGCGAATGTGCCGGATTGGGCTAACGGTTGTAATGATTTGCAAATCAATGTTTTGTTTTTTAATTTTTTCAAAAGCGAAGGATAATTTTTCAACGATTGTTTCAATGTCGAGCCTTTTTCTGTCAAATTCATTTCCGGGGAGTTTATGACAATTCGCTACAGTTTCACCACTTATTTTATACACAAAAACGTTGGCGGTTCCAAATGTCACAATCAGCCGATTTGTGTTTTTTAGAAAGGTTTTTCCATTCGCTAAAGCAGCGTTGATTTCGTGCAAAGTTTCCCCTTTTTCTGGTTTTGAAAAATGGCCATGATGATCGAAACTATGCCATAATCCCTGGTGATTGAAAAGATCTTTTTCTGAAAATTGATCTCCTTCCAAAAGTTTTAAAAGTGCCTTTTCAATTGACACCGGATCGTATAAAATACCAAATGGATTAAGGAGCGTTGAAAATTTGTTGCATTGTAATTTATGAGCCATGTTTTCAGCAAAGCAAGATCCGATACAAAGGATCTTGTCATTATGATCCAAAGTAAAATTATAGTTTGGTACGGGAAGTGTCGTTCTGAAACGTTGCATATTGCTTTAAAACTTTAGATGCCGTGAGGCTTTTGTCAGAATGCCGATTTTATAAAAAGCAGGTTTTCTTTATTACTCAAAAATATTAATTTTCGTTAAGGAATAACGGTTATCCACAAAGTGTTTCAACTTTTAAACCGCTATATTGTCAAAACTTGGTTTTCTTGAATTTAGATAGTTCACGGTTTTGTATATTGCATTTCATAATTATTTCAGGTACAAGAAATTCGAAATTTTCTGTTGATGAGTATTTTCGATCAATTTTTTAAAAAAAAGAATGGACCCAGAGAGGGCGATCCACCAATTAACTTTGGGCGGTGTAGCGATTCGTACAAACAGACAAAGCAATACGATGCGTGGGATATTTCGCTTGATAAATTTGAAAAAGGAGAATATCTGGAATCCACGAAGGCTTTTTTGGATTATTTAAACGATGATCGCGAAGGAAATGTAGAATATCGGCAAGAGGATGGTAAGCTGGAATTTGAGATTTTACAAGGTTCTAAAAAGATTTTTGGAGTTGCTAACAAAACAAAAATAAGAGTTGAAGCCAAAATTGCTAAAGCAAACAAGCTCAATATTGCTTTTATGCGGCGAATGGTTGAGCAAAACTTTGGACTCAATTACAGCCGGTTTGGTCTGGATCGCAAAAATAATATCACCATCGTATTTGATAGTTTTGTGCTTGATGCTTCTCCATATAAGCTTTACTACGCCATCCGCGAATTGGCAATCACTGCCGATAAACATGACGATCTTTTAATTGGTGAGTTTGAGGAGTTACAGCCTATTGAAAATAAACACCTGGAAGATTTATCTGAAGAGGAAAAATCAGTGAAGTATGATTTCATTATTTCTAAGATCAAAGATGTTTTGAATGAGATCGAAAATGGAAAACCCAACGCAGACCAATACCCGGGAGGGATATCGTATTTATTGCTTGATTTATGTTACAAACTTGACTATTTGACCAAACCCGAAGGTTTTATGATGGAGGATTTGGAAAGAATGAATCGTTTGTTTTTTGCAAAAGATGAAAAATCGATAGATCAGAAAAACGCAAACCTTCAAAAAGAGTTAGAGATGCTGAGTCTTCGCTCGAAAGCAGAACACTTTAAAGAAATGTACCGGGTTAAAACAACTTTTGGTATTACAAGCCCGGTTACTCATGAACGAGTAAGCGGGCTGATTGATGAGGTTTTGCACCATATGAATTGGTACAAAGAAAATGGCTATGAAAAAATAGCATTAGCCATTGCAGGTTATATTGTTGGAAATAGTCTTTTCAATTACGCTGTTCCAAAACCAGTGAAGGAACTTTACACATTGTTTTATTATGTTGTTGAAACAGAATATTTTCAAAAACTTGGATTTAAAGACGCGCTGTATGATTCGCAGACACAGCGTTTTGAGAAAAAGATGATAAAAAGCAGAATAAGAGCAATCGCTGGGAAAAATAAAAAAAAGTATCCGGATATGGCTCCTAAATTAGCAAAATTGGATTTTAAAAATTTAACAGATTTTACTAAATCCTACCTGCTTATGGTTAAAGAACTAAATCTGACAAGAGTGGAATAAAAGAAGCCCAAACCAGAAAAATGAACGACATTATTGAGCTTTATAAAAACATTATTATCCAAATTGCTACTCCTTATAGCACGGGTACCGGTTTTTTGTTAAAAGATGAAAATCTTATTGTAACAAATGAGCATGTGGTTCGAAGCAATAGCGAAGTTATTATATATGGAAAGAACATTGAAAAACAATTAGCAAAGGTGCTTTTTACCGACCCTAAATACGATTTGGCATTTCTCCAGGCTCCAAAAATGAGCGATATCCCAAATGTCAAAATTGGCCGTAACAAAAGCGTTGAACAGGGAGAGAAAATCATAGCAATCGGGCATCCCTTTGGGCTGAATTATGCTGTCACGCAGGGTATTGTTTCAAATACTACTCAGGAAAAAAATGGCGTTTTTTATATTCATCATGATGCTGCGCTTAATCCTGGCAATAGCGGAGGGCCTTTAATTGATTCAGAGGGAGCTATAATTGGAGTAAATACTTTTATCATCAAATCAGGAAATAGCGTTGGTTTTTCACTTCCTGTGGAATACCTTGTTAAAACTATTGAAGCATTCAAAACAGGAGAAGGCGAGATCGGCACTCGTTGTTTTTCATGCTCAAATCTTGTTTTTGAAAAAAATGTGAAAAATAAATATTGTCCGCATTGCGGATCAAAAATCGAAATTCCGTCTGCTGTAGAAAAGTATGAACCAATTGGTGTTGCAAAAACAATTGAAGATATATTAACTGAGACCGGGCATGATGTTCAACTTGCACGAAGAGGTCCGTTTTACTGGGAAATAAAGCAAGGAAGTGCGAGAATAAATGTCTCTTATTACGAGAAAACTGGCTTAATAATTGGAGATGCTTATCTGTGTAATCTCCCCCAGAAAGATATCAAGCCCCTTTACGAATATTTATTACGTCAGAATCACGAGAATGAAGGCTTAACCTTTAGTGTGAAAGGCCAGGATATTGTTTTATCCTTATTAGTTTATGATCGTTATCTTAATAAAGAAACGGGAATAAAACTAATCAAACACCTTTTCCAAAGAGCTGATTATTATGACGATATTTTAGTCGACGATTATGGATCAACCTGGAAGGATACTGAAAATGATATAGATTAAATATAATAAGGAAAACTTATAAAAGAGATTGCGGTCAAAAAATATCTTTCTTATTTATATCGTTTATAAAAAGCAAAAGCCATCTTCCACATAATAACTTTAAAATTTTTGCTGCTTGTTGTTGGCAATATCAGTATATTTTGGTTATATTTACCGCTTAGTGCGATATAAAAATTGTTATTAAACTTTGAGAAGTAAATTCCCGTGTCCTCTTATTAATTAAAAAATTTATTTATTGAAAAGAAATTTACTATCCATGAAAAGATTGAAGGATTTAATTATTGTTTGTATTGCGGTGTTGGGGTCTTTTGCACTAAACGCACAGGATATTCACTTTTCCCAATTCTATATGTCTCCTCTTAACCTCAACCCCGCGTTGACCGGAGTAATGAACTGTAATGTTCGATTGGTTGCTAATTATAGAAATCAATGGGCAAGTGTTTTAAAATCGCATGCTTTTAAAACCTATTCTGTTTCTTACGATCAACGAATTCCTGTAGGAAGATATGACTACTTTGGAGTAGGAGGATCGTTCTGGGGAGATAAAGCTGGAGAGCTTGATTTCGCAACACTGCAAGGAAGGTTGTCGCTCTCATACAGCAAAAAAATGGGAGGCTACAGAAGTAAAGCACATTACTTGGTACTCGGCGCTGATGTGGGGGTCACTCAAAGAAGTGTAGCTTTGCAAAATGCCCGATATGGTACTCAGCACAATGGGAATGGTGGATATGATGGATCTCTTCCTTCATATGAAGAATTTGATCAGGACAACTTATTATATCCGGATTTGTCAGCTGGTATTCTTTGGTTTAGCGTTTTTAATGCTGAAAATAATATATATTTTGGTGCATCTTATGGCCATTTAAATCGAGCAAATGTATCTTTTCAATCTCAATCGTTTGAAGCTATTTATAGTAAATTTACTATTCATGGTGGAGGTGAATTTATGATAGGTGATCGAATTGGGTTGGTTCCGAATGTTGTTGTTTTGATGCAAGGTCCTTCGTTTGAACTAAATGCCGGTACGAATTTAAAGCTCCTACTTGGTGGAAGTCAAAGAACCAATCAATCATTTCAGTTTGGAGCATACATGCGGCTTTCAAATCATTTCGAAAAGAGTATGACCGCTGATGCTGTTATTCTTAACGTACGATTTGACTACAATGATTTTTCAATAGGATTTAGTTATGATATAAACGTTTCAAGTTTACGACCTGCAAGTAATTCGAATGGTTCATTTGAATTCGCTTTAATTTACAAGATTTGCGGACCGCAAAGACGAAATGTATATTGTCCTAATTTCTAACTAGAATAAATCTTATTTTTGAAATAGGAAATTTAAATTTAAAAAGTCCTGGCTTCAATGAAGCTAGGACTTTTTAAATTTATTTTCTTTGTATTTAAAGTAAAGGACTTTTTATTAAAATAGGAATGCCAAAAAATAGTCCCTTTAATTTGGCAACTTCCTTAAAGAAAGACTCAATGCTTTTGAGTAGAATGATTATAGCTTTGCACTTAACTTATTTCATTTTTATAGCAAAATAAGATGTTTGATATTTTGAATCTGCATTAAAAAAATTCATTATGAGAATAATTAACATATTAACTTCTGGGGAAATGAATTTCTCCCTGTCACGTATAATTGAATCATTTTCAATGAGATAATTGAAAAAAGTATTATCTTGCTATCATATAGATTGAGAAAGGAACGCATGCAACTGTCTTATTTTTGTTAAGATTTATATGGAAATAAAATAGAATATTTGTTTAAGCGTTTCAAGATTGTTTACATTAATAAAATTTTATTAAAATGTTCAACAACAAGAAAGAGGCGACACAATCAAAAAACAGTATTATCCCAACAACAACTTCACATTCATTAAATACACTGGTTAAAGGTACAATTGTAGAAGGTACTGTAAAATCAGAAAGTGATATACGCATTGATGGGATTATTAAAGGTTCGTTGAATTGTAACGCGAAAGTAATTATTGGTCCATCAGGTTTTATTGAAGGGGAAGTAAGGTGTGCTAACGCAGTAATTGAAGGAAAATTTGAAGGCAGTCTTCATGTAACAGAATTACTCAATGTTAGGGAGAATGCCGTAGTTTCAGGTGATGTCAGAACAAACAAACTCATCGTTCAATCAGGCGCAGTATTTAACGTAGATTGCAAGATGGGAGGCTCGGAAGCGAGGAATAATGGCACCATAGAATCAACAAAATCAACAAAACCAATTGTCCAGTCAGCAACCCAGCAACAAGCCGTCGGAGCAAAATAAGAAAAAAGCTAATATGGCTTTAAAATACTCCGGTATGGCATTTCAAATGGCAGCTATTATGCTTGGAGGTGTTTTTCTAGGAAAATATCTGGATAAATATTTTGAAACAGAATCCGCCATTTTCACTGCTTTTTTGGCTATTTTATCTGTTGGCGTAGCGCTTTATTTTACCCTCAAAGATATTAAGTAATTTATAATGCCTAGACGTAGCTTTTATAATCAGCTAGGAAGTCTTTCTGTGGGCATTGCAGTATTATTAATTATTTTAAATTTTATCCCGCTGTTCCAGGCGGATATTGCGGTGTCATGGGTAAGTTGGGTTTTTTTTATATTCTTTACTATAGCCGTATTTTATACTGCCCAAAAAGCTGCGTTAAGTTCTAATCCGCATACCTTTACTTCAGTGATCATGGGTGTTGTAATTGGGAAAATTTTTTTTTCAATTATAATTATATTGATTTATGTAAAATTGACAAACCCAGAGACAAGGTATTTTCTATTACCTTTTTTTGCTATTTACTTTTCTTTTACGATCTTCGAATTACACTTTATGACAAAGTTGGGTAAAATGAAGCGTTAATTATGAAAGAATCGAAATATCTGGTTTCTGTAAACGGGGCTCACCGTTTTGAAATTAGCCCGAAAAAAGCAAATGACCTTGATTTTGTAAAAATTGATTCCAATCATTTTCATATTCTTCAAGGTAAAAAATCATATCTGGCAGAATTGGTAGAAGCTAATTATCACAAAAAAACATTCAAAGTAAAAATTAAAGGCAATCTCTACATTCTTGACGTAGCAGATCAATTTGATCAATTGGTTGAAAGGCTTGGTTTATCTATCATAGCTTCAAATAAAGTTAAAGATGTAAAAGCCCCGATGCCTGGCTTGGTGTTGTCCATTAGCGTAGAAACTGGCCAGGAAGTGAACAAAGGGGACAAATTAATGATTCTTGAAGCCATGAAGATGGAAAATGTAATTAAATCGGAGGGTGTTGGAGTGGTAAAAGAAATTCATGTTGCAAAAGGAGCAACTGTCGATAAAGGACAAATGTTAATTGAAATGTCATGATAGCTCTTCTCATAACAATCTTTAAAAAGCAAAGCACAATAAATTGCCTCGCTTTTTACTTATAATTCTCTTCAAAGAAAATGCGGTAATCGTCCAAGCTACGGTTTTTTAGTATTTGACGATAATTGTATTGGGTTACGGCAAACATTTCATATTGGGTATCAGCAGGTAAAAAGTCACCACTATTTTTTATTATCCCATCAAAGTAATTCATAGCAACAGACTTAGATTTAAAGCGTCTAATTACAAGAATCGGTGTGCTTGTGTCAGTTCCGAGATAAACATTAGAAATTCGTAACTTATCTAGGCTATGATAGGTTCGATTAAAATCTGAAACGGCAGCTTTGGCATCGGAAAGTTTTATTGTATTATTTTTGAGTGCTACGATAAAATAATGAAGTTTGCCATCTTCAACTTTAAAAACTGATTTTTCTTCCTTTTCCAAAGTTTCCCCGCCAATTTTTTCTTTATCCTCTG
The DNA here is from genome assembly GCA_965220465.1 of Saprospiraceae bacterium. Classification (GTDB taxonomy): domain Bacteria; phylum Bacteroidota; class Bacteroidia; order Chitinophagales; family Saprospiraceae; genus JAHDHW01. Next base: position 342,720 of record CBDCPZ010000024.1, read on the forward strand.
CTGTAATGCTTCGCCCTCCGAGTATTCGCAAGAATTCCTTAGCTTGAATTTGTTCTGGAGTTCCAGGGTATTTGACAATGATTTCCTGAAGCTCTTTTTTGTAAGCATCTTTACCTTTCAGATTGCCCATACACATTGCGTAAAGCAAAGCAAATTTTGGCTGCAGTGTGTTAGTTGAGCCAAAAAGTTCAACGGCTTTTACTGCCCTTTGGGAAGCATTTTCATATTTGCCATTCGTAAACTCTACATAAGTTTCATCATAATAATTTGTTAGTTTTCTTTCTGCCTCATTGCTTTTCTCTAAATAATTTGGATCTTGCAACACTCCGGCATAGGTAGAGTCAGGATACTTGCTTACAATTTTATCGTAGTATTCCTTAGCCTTTGCTTTATTGCCTAATTCGCTGTGAGCCAGATATAAAAAGTACCAAGAGTCCAACTCATGTTCATTTTCGGGGAAACGCTGATTCAATAATTCAAGCATCTCCACTGATTGTTCATTCATTTGTAATCGATCGCGATATAAGCCACCCAAAGTAAACATAGCGTCAATTATTTTGGCTTTTGCTGCCTCAATTTCTTCAGGAGTGTTTGGTATCCCTTTTAGAAAATTTGAAACATCATCATCGGTTAATTCATTAGAATAGTCCTTTTGAATTTCGGCTACCTCATTAAAATCGCCAAGCCCTCGCTTATTAGATCGTCGCCAGTCATCCTCTAGTGTTCTGTTGCCCCATTGCTTATCGAAATCACGTTGCCCTTTTTTTAAAGATTTATCATTATAAGCGAAGAATGTGCTTGGTGCGCCACCAGAAGCATTGGCGTTATTTGCACGTATTCTGTTATTACTTTTAAATTTATCGTCCGGTTGGTTACTTTTTACTTTCAAAGCATCATATCTCGCCTGGTCTTCTTCTTTTTTAATTTTATAAGCCAATTCAAGTTTTTCTTTTTCACTCATTCCGCTGATAACCAATAAACTATCCTGATCTTCTATAATCTGAAGGTTTAAGGCAATATCTGTCAGGTTGATGCTAAAACGGTTAATATGATCATAGCGTTCATCTGTTTTTGTAATCACCATGAGTGTGCTGTCATAATAGTTTTTAGCATTGATGAATTCATGATTTTTATAGTACAAATCAGCTAGAAGTATATAAGATTCAGCTTTTAATGCAATATTGTCAACACTACTTTCTAATGATTTTTTCAAAAAGCCAATCGCTTCTTGCTCATTATTGTTTTTCAACGCAATATCCGCTAACGTAAAATAGATCAAATCGCGATATTCTACGTTTTTAATATCCTTCAGCATTTTCTCCAGACGCTTTACTGCATCTTCCAATGATCCACCACTTTTTAGCCAGGCATTTTTTTCCAAAGCAAGGCGAGCACTGAATTCCATTTCATAATCGCGACTATATTTCGCCGCTTTTTCATAATATGCAAGTGCTGCATCTGCACGTCCTTCTTGTTCTTGAAGTTGAGCAAGTATAAATGAATAACGAGCCATATCTGCCTTTTTATCGGCAAGCTCAACTGCTTTTTCTAATGGAGCAATGGCCTGGCTATATTTTTTTTGCTTCAAATAAAAATGTGCTCTGGCAGGAGCCAGGTCACGTTTGATTTCTTCAAATGTTTTTGGGTCATTTTCCAGAGCGCTTAATAAGGCATCAGCCTTTTCAAAGTTGAATCTTTCAATTTGAGTACGTGCCAGCCACAGAAGCCCATCCTGATAAGCAGGGTGTTTTTTCAAAGGCTTATCTTCAGGATTCTCTTCTTTCTTTTTCTCCTCTTCTTCCTTTTTAGCAGCTTTTTTCTTTTTCTTTGACTCCTTTACTTCGACCTTTTCAGGTTGTTTTGATTTCGAAGCATCTTTAGTTGAAGATTTTTTGCTTTTGCCGGAAGACTTTTTCTTTTTCTTCTTTTTAGCTTCTTTATTTGCCTGCTTTCTTTTTTTCTTATTTGCTTTTTTGAAAGCAGAAGATTTTTTCTTAGAACTTGATGCCTTTTTCTTTTTCTTTTTTCCAGAAGATTTTTTCTTAGAATTTGCCGCTTTCTTCTTTTTCTTAGCCAATGCCTTTGGATTAAATTCGGCTTCTAAGAAGTTCAAAGTTTCTTCAGCGGATTCATAATCCTTTTTTATATACTGGGACTTCCCAATAAGGAGGTAACAGTCATCTGTCCAATCACTTACTCTGTGAATTGAAATGACAATAGAAACCTTTTCGATCGCTTTATCAAGATCGCCGGCGACTGCCTGAGGGTTTTCAGAAGCAACATATTTATAGACAGGAAGGATTTTGTTGTAATTATCCTGATGTTGATCATTTAACTTTGCAATACTCTCATTGAGTAGTACATTTGCATTAAAATAGCCGTTGTATTCTGCAGTGACGTTATGATAAAACTTAGAAAGCCCAGAAACATCACTCTTGCTTTTTTGCGTAGTACAGGCAAAAAGATTAAAAATGGCTAGAAGGAGTAAAAGTTTACTTATTCGTTTCAAACTTAATTTTAATTTAATTTCGTTTGTTATTAAAGGGACTAATCATCTGATAATAAAGACGTTAATAATTTATAAAATTTATACTCAACAGATTGATTATTGTTTCAATAACTATAAAGGGCTAAACCAAGAAGGTTGCCAAAAAAATAACTAAAAGGAGTACAAATTTATTTTAATTTTTTTAAAATTAACAGAATGTCCAACGAAAATAAGAAGCAGAAGAGCAGGATGGAAAAGTTAAAACATAATTATCGGCTGGTAATTATGAATAATGAGACATTTGAAGAGATCGGTTCATATCAGCTTTCTTTACTCAATGTGTATATTGCAATCAGTTTTGTAGTCGTATTAGTTGCGATTCTTGTAGGGTCAATTATTGTTTTTACGCCAATCAAAACCTATATTCCAGGATACGGTGACGTAAGTGCTCATGAAGAGGTGCTAAAACTGAATAAAGAGCTCGATGAATTGATAATCATTGTTGAGGCACAAAAAAAATACAACGATAATATTAGAAGCATTTTACAAGGTGAAGCAGTCCAAACCGAAGAAGCCGTAGAAGCAGCAGCAAACCCATCATTTGATAGTTTGACCAGTGTTGACCGAATCATTGAGGACGATTTATTACGAAAAGAAATAGAATTGGACGAACAGCTTCAAGAGCGAGAATTGCTTTCAAAAACAGTGAGTTACTCTCCAAGTGAGGTTCCATTGGAACAAATGTATTTTATTCCACCAGCTACAGGCGTTGTAAGTGAAAACTTTGATCCGGACCATAAGCATTTTGGTATTGATATTTTAGCTCCGAAAAACACCCCGGTAAAAGCGGTAATGGATGGTTTTGTTTTTGTGGCTGACTGGACACTCGAAACAGGGAATACTATTGGCGTTCAACATCCAAACAATTTAATATCTTTTTACAAACACAATTCCGTTTTACTTAAAAAAACTGGAAGTTACGTAAAGGCGGGAGAGGCAATTGCCATTATCGGTAACTCAGGGGAACTATCAACTGGGCCACACCTACATTTTGAATTGTGGCACAAAGGCAAACCTTTAGATCCGGCCGGCTATATTATCTTTGAGTAAAGTGCCGGCACTTTTAGCTACATTTTGGAACTTATGTCTTCGAGAGGCGTATTTTAAAAAAAAACTGTGGAAGCATCTGTGAAGAAATGCCGCGATTTTATTTTATAAAAAAGAACATACATGAAAAATAATCACGATTTAAAGCAAACTTTTAATAAAAAAGGGGAAGCAACCAGTCCGGTGTTAGCCAAGGAAATCAAAAATTTCTTGATTGATATTGATGGAACCATTTGTGACGACATCCCCAATGAAGAGCCGGAACGAATGGCCTCTTGTCTTCCTTACCCCGAAGCCTTGAAATTGTTGAAAAAATGGAACGAGGAAGGACATGTTATTTCTTTTTTTACTTCTCGGACAGAAGATCACCGTGAAGTCACAGAACATTGGTTGGAAAAAAACAACATTAAATATTTCAGGCTGATAATGAATAAACCGCGAGGCGGAAACTACCATTGGATCGACAATCATATTATAAAAGCTACTCGATTTAATGGCAATTTTTCTGACTTGATTATTGAAGACACGGAGATTGACATGGCATGAATTAATTAAAAGTGCTTCGCAACTTGCGTTAAAGAATGAGAACAGATAAATTAAGTAGCTCCACGTTGGAGTTCAAACTACATTTTGCGTTCAAACAAGTCAATCAAAGCCAGTGTCAAATCAGGAAATTTATATTCAAAGCCTGTATTTTCCATTTTCTTTGCTGATACTCTTGCGCTTGTCAAAACTACATCTGCCATTTCTCCCATCCCTAATCGCAATAAGAAAGCAGGTGCAGGCGCCATAATTACATTTATTTTTTTTGCTGTGGCGATAGCTTTTGTCAGTTGGTAATTTGTCACACTATTTGGTGCCACACCATTAAAGGTGCCAGCCATTTTGTTATCTTCTATACTTTTAATAAAAATAGAACAAAGGTCGTCGATGTGAATCCAGGGATAGTACTGATTACCGGTTGAAAAATAAGTGCCGATCCGAAATTTTTGAGAAAGCACCAATTTTGGTAAAGCGCCTCCTTTTGTTGATAACACTATGCCGATACGGATAGTGACGATCCTTGTGTCTAACGCTTCTAATTCTATTGTGCTATTTTCCCAAGCTTGCGTACTTTCAGCCAGGAAGCCTTCTCCAGCCTTAGAATTTTCGTCTAACCATTCTTCTCCTTGATCTCCATAAAAACCGGTTGCCGAAGCTGCAATGAAAGCTGTCGGGCTTTTGCCGATTTTTTTGAATGCATTTTTAAAAAGAAGCATGCTTTTTACTCGGCTTTCGATAATCAATTTTTTTCTGGATGCAGTCCAACGTTTGTCAGCGATCCCTGCTCCGGCCAGATTGATGACGAAATCTGCTTTCCGAATGGCTTCATCATCAACTTCACCAGTTTCCAAATTCCATTTATAACGCGGATAAGTAGCTTTCAGATCAGCTTTCCGGGAAAGGTGAATAACTTCATATCCTTGTTGTTTTAAAAGATAGCTTAGTCGCATTCCGATCAAACCGCTTCCACCTCCGATAAGTACAGTTGGCATATTTTGTTTTTTGAGTTTTAGTCATTGCTTGTATAACATTATTGTGAAACCAAAGTTGTCGCAACAAGCCTAAGATTATTATCTTTAATAAATTAAGGAAAGATTTCCATGAAGTGGGGTGGCTATGAAATTTAATAGGCCTTGGAAAAGATGGAAAATTTTAGAGTTTTAAACAAAGCGAATGAAGACATTTTTTAATTCCCTTTTCTGTATTCTTTTATTATTTGGGTGTGAAAGTAAGAAAAATGATTTGCCTGAAAATTGGGTTACCGTGCGCCTTGCGGCTGAACCCGACCGGCTGAATCCGATTTTGTCAACGAGTGGTTATTCCTCGCAAGTTGAATCGCACTTGTTCTTGCCTTTGCTTGATTTTGATCCGGAAAGCTTGGAATTAATTCCTTTTCTGGCAACTTCACGACCTCAAATCACAGAAATCGTAGAAGGGGAAAACCAGGGAGGCATTGCCTATACCTTTGAAATTCAACCGGAGGCAGTTTGGGATGACGGAAAGCCTGTTACTGCTACTGATTATGTTTTTACGATGAAGGCCATTTTGAATCCTAAAGTAGAGTCTCCTGCGTTTAGAGCTTATTTTAATTTTTTAAAAGACATTAAAATTGACCCTTCTAATCCGAAAAAATTAACGATTTATACACAACGTCCGTATATTTTGGCAGAAGCAGTACTGGGCAATATTAGCGTTTACCCTGAGCATCTTTATGACCCAGGCGGGATCATGAAAAACTATGCTATAAAAATGCTGGCTCAACAGGATACCGCAGCGCTTGTCGCTGAAAAGGATACCTTGTTGGCTCAATTTGCGGACACCTTCAACTCTCTCAGGTATTCCAGAGAAAAAGGCTTTGTAAACGGATGTGGTGCTTATCAGTTCGAAGAATGGATTACCGGTGAACGGATTGTATTAAATAAGAAAAATAATTGGTGGGGCGATAAAATAATAGACAAATATCCGGTATTAAGAGCTTTGCCATCTAAGATCATTTTCAGGATTATTCCAGATGGAACGGCAGCGATTACTCTATTGAAAAGCCAGGAATTAGATGCAATGGGTTCAATTCAGGAGAAAGCATTTGTTGAGCTTCAGGAAAATGAATTGATTAACCGGTTTTACAATTTGTACACACCTCCTTATTTGGCCTATTACTACATTGGTCTTAATTCGAATAACCCCAAATTAGCCGATAAAAATGTGAGAAAAGCAATCGCTCGTTTATTGGATATGGATGCTGTCATTCAGTCTGTTATGCACGGATTGGGGCAGCGAATTATTGGCCCTATTCATCCTGCCAAACCTTATTACAACAATAAACTAATACCGATACCTTTTGATCTTGAAATGGCAAATAAAATGCTTTTAGAATCCGGGTGGGAAGATACAGATAACGACGGGTGGTTAGACAAAATATTGGATGGAGAAAAAGTTGATCTCGAACTAAGTTATAAATATAGTATCGGAAATGATGTCGCCCAAAATATTGGAATATTGTTAAAAAATAATGCTCAAAAAGCGGGAATTAAAATCAATTTGATTGCTAAAGAATTTTCTGAACTTGTTGGAGATACCCGGAAGCGGGATTTTGAAATGTATTACCTGGCCTGGTCCAATCCTCCGACGCTTGATGACTTGCGCCAGATCTGGCATACACAAAGTGATACACCAAAAGGCAGCAACAAAGTAGGGTTTGGCAATGCTACAACCGATTCGATAATTGACGCGATCCGAATTGAGATGAATGAACAAAAGCGAAATGAATTGTATCTTCAAATTCAGGAAATAATTTATGAAGAACAGCCGTATGTTTTCCTTTTTGCACCAAAAGAACAAATAGCAATTCACAAGCGTTTTGAAGCAAAAGCCTCTGCTAAAAGACCAGGTTTTTTTGAAAACTATTTCAAATTAGTAGAATAAGAAGCGGCAGGCTTTTAAAAAGAGAAATTATAGCTTGGGTACATTTCATTTTGTCGCCATGGCCGGTTTCCTCTTTTAGGGAAAGAAAGGCTTTGGTTCGGGAATATGACAAAATGAAATGCACCTTATAGTTTCAAGAAAATATTTTATCTTTGAAAATATAAAACCTGATTGTCCTGCCATTTGAAAATGCTACATTTTGAGAGAGGTTTTCTGTTTTTTTTAAAATTTAATAACGAAGCAACTTTTTATAACGCTTTGGAATTTATTTTTCAAAATTAATCCCTATATGCAAAAACGAATTTTTTTCAACACCACCATTCTTCTTTTAGCAGTAATATGTCTAGGCTTGTCTGCATGTAAAACGGACCCAAAAGTAGAAAGTAATTCTCCGGAAATAACGAAGGCTTCTACAGTCACAGTCAGGCTTCGTGCTGAAGCAGACCGACTTAATCCGATGTTAAGTTATAGAGCATGGTCGATCCATATTATGCATTTTATCTTTCCGACGTTGCTGTCCTACGATCCCGAAACGACTGAACTGGTTCCAGTTTTAGTCAAATCCCGTCCTGAAATTCAACCGATCAACGATGGACCATACAGTGGAGGAACTACATATACTTATGAATTACTGGAAGAAGCAAGGTGGGATGATGAATCTCCATTGATGGCGAAGGATTATGAATTTACACTGAAAGTGCTTTTTAACCCTCACGTTGCCGCTGATGTTTACAGGCAATATTTAAGTTTAATTCGAGATGTAGAACTCGACGCTACAAACCCGCGCAAATTTACTGTGTTGACTGATGAGCAATATATCCAAGCAGAATATGCTACAGGTTATTTCATTTTGCCGGAATCAGTTTACGATCCGGAAGGTTTGTTGAAAGAGTATAATGTAGCTGATTTGACGGACCCTGCACAAAGAGAAAAACATGCAGCAGATGAAAAATTAAAAACCTTTGGAGAGCAATTTAACTCTCCTAAATATTCAAGAGAAAAAGAATCCATTTCCGGAGCAGGAGCCTACAAATTAGAAGAATGGATTTCCGGAGAAAGAATTGTGATTGTGAAAAAAGAAAACTGGTGGGGAGATAAATTGCGGGACCAAAACCATATGCTTACAGCTTATCCTGAAAAAATGATTTTCCTTCCGGTTCCTGACCCTGCCACGTCAATTTCTATGTTGAAAGACCAAAGTATCGATGTGATGGATGCCATTCCGGAAACGCAGTTTTTGGAATTGCAGGAAAATGAATTGGTTAATCAGCATTATAATTTTTATACGCCGGATGTTTTAGGCTATAATTTTTTATACTTAAACACAAGAATTCCAAAGTTAGAAGATAAAAAAGTGCGTCGTGCCTTAGCGCACCTTTTGGATATTGATGAAATTTTGAAATCAGTAAAACTAGGCTATGGTGTACAGGTGGTGGGTCCGGTTCATCCAACGCGAAGTTATTACAACAAAAACCTCGAACCAATCAAGCTTGATGTTGAAAAAGCCAAAACTTTGTTGACAGAGGCTGGCTGGGTAGATTCAAATGGAAACGGAACCGTTGATAAAAGTATTGATGGCGAACTGGTTGAAATGAACCTCAATTATATGATCACACCTAATAATCCAACCAGTAATAATATTGCCCTCATTTTTAAGAATGAAGCAAGAAAAGCAGGAGTTAATATTAATATCACACCGAAAGAAGCCAATGTTTTGAGAGAAGAAGTTTCCAAACGAGTTTTTGAAATATTCTCAGGAGGATTAAATCAGGATATGGTTGACGACCCTATGCAAGTTTGGCATACTTCGAGTGATACGCCAACTGGTTTCAATCGTTTTGGTTTTGGAAATGCTGAGTCCGATCAATTAATTGAAGAAATACGAAGAACTTTGGACGACAAAAAAAGAGGAGAATTATACATGAAACTTCAGAAGATCATTTACGATGAGCAACCCGCCATTTTTATGTACGCTTCAAAAGACCGGCTTCTCATTCATAATCGATTCAAAGGAGTGAAGACCTCTTTGGTTTCCCCGCGGTATTTCGAAAACTATTGGTATGAATAACTGCCTTAATCGTTGCTGATGTAACAGACTAGTTTGTCCCATAGATGTTAAAATATCTTTTTAGAAGAATACTTATTTTCATCCCTACGCTTTTGGCGATCTCTCTGATCGCTTTTTGGTTGAGTAAAATGGCACCACAAAAGCTGCCCGTTCCGGATGAACCAGGGTTTGAACTGGCTTTGGAAAGTATGGCAAAACGGATGGGATTGGATAAGCCGGTTTTTTATATAAATTTTACTTCTGCTGCGTATCCCGATACACTTTATGAAATAAAAAAACGATACAAAAGGGACAATCTAAAAAAGCTCATTGCACAATACGGCAATTGGCCTGAAATCGATAATTATTATCAAAGTATTCGTTCGTTACAATATCGATTGCATGAAGTTCCTGATTCTGTTGCCCGGGATCGTGTTATTAATATTGAAAGAGCGATTAATTTGCTTTTTTTGAATTTTAAAGACAATCTAATCAATGGCCAAATTGAAAAGATCAAAAGCAATGCTTTTCCAATTGCTGGTGCTTCAAACGATCAATTAAAATTAAGTATCGAAACTCAGGTGCTCGATTTAGAAAATGCCTACGCTGCCGTCAAAGAAAAAGCTACGCCATCATTATTATATATTCCAACCATTCATTGGCATGGCTTTGACAATCAATACCACAATTGGGTCACTGCCTTTTTAAGAGGAGATTTTGGCATTTCGTACCGGGACAATCAGCCTGTTGTTCAACGATTGAAAACGCCGTTGTTTTGGACCTTAATTATGAATCTGGTGGCGATAACAATTGCTTTTTTGATTTCGATACCGATTGGTGTGTATTCAGCAATGAAGAGATATACGGCCTTTGATAAAATAACAACGGTTAGCCTTTTTATACTTTATTCCTTGCCCACATTTTGGATAGGAACTTTGCTGGTTGTCTTTTTTACAAATTCAGAGTACGGAATGGATTGGTTTTGTGGGATTGGTTTGGGTAATGCACCTTCAAACGCTCCTTTTTGGGACCGATTTTGGGAAACAGCCTGCCATTTGGTGTTACCGATTTTTTGTTTAACCTATACTGCTTTGGCCTTTATATCTCGCCAAATGAGGGGAAGCATGCTCAATACAATCCAGCAAGATTATATCCGAACAGCAAAAGCCAAGGGGCTTAGCAATAATAGTATAATTTGGAAGCATGCTTTTCGAAACGCCCTATTTCCATTGATCACAATGATTGCTTTGGTATTCCCGGCTACGATTTCAGGTTCTGTGGTGATTGAAGTCATTTTTAATATTCCCGGAATGGGCCGTGAAGTGTATAATGCTATCTTTGCCCAGGATTGGATAATTGTTTATACCGTATTAATGCTTGTGGCAATACTTACTATGTTCGGAAATTTATTTGCCGATGTGTTGTACGCCATTGCTGATCCCAGAATTTCATACAGAAAATCTTAGCGCCATTATAATATGCTTTTCGGTAAAAAGAAACAAAAAGAAATAGCGGATTCGATGGTAAAGGCTTCTACCGATCAACGTTATTGGGCAATTGTAAAAAGGCAATTTAAAAAAAATCGAATTGCTGTCTGGTCACTTCGTATTTTATATGTTTTACTTTTTATTGGAATAACAAGCGACTTTCTTGCAAACGAAAAACCTATTTATTGCAAAATAGAAGGGAACCACTATTTTCCGGTTTTTCATCAATATCTTGTAGATCTGGGTTGGGCAGGTTGGGATGCTGTTTTTATTAATAAAGGTTGGTCCGAGCAAAACTATCAATCGGTCGTATTTCCTTTGATCCCCTATTCTGCCACATCTATTGATTTAAACAACCAGTACCGCAGCCCTTTTGGCCCGCAGCAAGTCGTTTCAAAACGCTATTGGCATTGGTTGGGAACGGATTTGTTAGGAAGAGATGTAACCGCTGGAATGATTCGGGGAACGAGGATTGCTTTATTGGTTGGCTTGATTTCGATGTCAATTGCATCAGTGATTGGAATTTTTTTTGGAGCTATCGCCGGATATTTTGGTGACGAACGATTAAAAACTTCGTGGACGCGATTGGTTATAAATGTGCTTGGATTTCTATTGGCTATTTTTTATGGTTTTATCAGCCGTAGCTTTCAACTAACCGAAAGTGGATATTTTGGAAGAGAATTGTTGAAAAGCGTGCTAATTTTTGGACTGGTGATGTTTGTCGTAAATTTCATTGGAAATACACTCAAAAAGGTTTTTTCTATAAAAAGTAATTTAACAATCGCTGCGGATATTATTGTCATGCGCTTCATTGAGATCATGAATTCCATTCCGATTCTGATATTTCTGTTGGCCATTTTAGCCATCCTTGAAGAACCTTCCATTATTAATGTTATGGTTATTATTGGGTTTTTGACCTGGACGGGTATAGCAAGATTTATCAGAGCAGAGCTACTGCGAGTGAGACAATTGGATTTTATCGATGCAGCACAATCGATGGGGTTTAGTGAATTACGGATTTTATTGCGCCATGCTATTCCTAATTCACTGACTCCGGTATTGATTACGATCGCCTTTGGGATTGCTTCATCAATACTCATTGAAGCATTTCTTTCTTTTCTGGGAATTGGTGTGTCGGCAAGCGAGGTTACCTGGGGAAGTATGCTGAATTTGTCTAGGGACAGTATTAAAACCTGGTGGTTGGCGATTTTACCTGGATTAGCTATTTTTATTACGGTATCCGTTTTTAACTTGATCGGAGAAGGATTATCGGATGCTTTTAACCCAAAACTGAAGCAATAGCACTAATTTCGGGCAGAAATCAAAAAAAATGTTGAAATATTTGAAAATATAAAAAGAAATGTTTTATCTTTATGAAAAGGGCTAATTTTTCTTTTTCTTTGAGCCGCTGCGCATATTTTTTGGAAAAAGATTAGATTTACCTCGATTTGTACTCATATTCCCTTTTTTGTCAGTTTTTACATGCACATTTTCATTTACAGGGCATCCAGTCTTATTACTGCCGCAAGCAGAAAAAAATAGAGAAACTACTAATAGAGAGGCGATTAGGAATAATAGCTTAGGACTTTTCATATTTTTTTTGATCAAAAACGAAAAAAGTTATGGAAATATGTAAACTTAGCTAGATTTCTCCGTAAAAGCAATTTAAAGAAATATTTATGCGTTTTTATTCGAAAAAATGCGTAAACCCCTATAAAATCTGACTTTTTAAAGATCTTTTTTTAAGTATTTCTTGTTTTTAATGTAACTAGCACATATTTTTGTGCCAAATTTTTTCAAATTATAAAATTTATTAAAATGAACAAAGGAGATTTAATCAACAAAGTAGCTGAAGATGCTAACTTAACAAAAGCTCAAGCTTCAGAAGCTTTAAACAGTGTATTAAGTTCAATTAGCGACACGCTAAAAGATGGTAACAAAGTTGCTTTAGTAGGCTTTGGTACTTTTTCTTGCACTCATAGAGACGCTCGTACCGGAAGAAACCCTCAGACAGGCGCAGCTATTAAGATTGCCGCTAAAACTGTTGTGAAGTTTAAGCCAGGTAAAGAACTTGCTGAGTCTGTGAACTAAGCAAAATCTTAACCGTTTTCTTAAGAAATAAGAAAAGGGCAACTCAGTGAATTCTGGGCTGCCCTTTTTCTTTTATTGTGAGCAATTTTTATACTTTTGCGTTGATTCTAAATTATTGATTAATCTTTCGTTATAATATGGCTGATATCAAAAAACTTCAGCAGATTGCTTCGCAAGTTAGGCGTGACATAGTCAGACAAACACATTTTGCTACTTGTGGACATCCTGGGGCTTCTCTGGGTTGCGCTGATTTTCTTACTGCCTTGTATTTTAAAGTGATGAAACACGATCCTTCTTTTAATATGAAAGGAGATGGAGAAGATGTTTTTTACCTTTCAAATGGACACATTTCTCCTTTATGGTATAGCATCCTTGCTAGAAGTGGTTATTTTGAAGTGAATGAATTAGCTACTTTTAGAAGGATAAATTCCCGTTTGCAGGGCCATCCGGCTACTCACGAAGGGTTGCCGGGTGTAAGAGTAGCTTCTGGTTCATTAGGGCAAGGTTTATCAGTTGCTATAGGAAATGCTTTGGCAAAAAAGCTAAATAATGATGACCGATTGGTTTATGTTTTAACTGGTGATGGTGAATTGCAGGAAGGCCAAAACTGGGAAGCAATGATGTTTGCTGCTCATCATAAAGTTGATAACCTAATTGCTACAGTTGATTGGAATGGGCAACAAATTGATGGTCCAAACGAAGAAGTAATGTCATTGGGTGATTTACCTGGCAAATGGGCTGCTTTTGGTTGGGATGTAATACAAATGAATGGCAACAATATGGATGAGGTTGTTAGCACACTTCGAAAAGCAAAAGAGCGCACAGGAAAAGGCAAGCCAGTGGTTATTCTAATGAAAACCATTATGGGCTTTGGTGTTGATTTTATGATGGGAACGCACAAGTGGCATGGCGTAGCACCTAATGCAGAGCAAACTGAGGTTGCTTTGGCTCAGTTAGAAGAGACTCTTGGAGACTATGTTTATTCATAAATAAAGCATTTTTCAAAAAAGTAAGTACATCAAAAGATGACAACAATAACAAATGATTCCATGTTGGACAAAATAGTTAGCACCGGTAATAAATCAACAAGAGAAGGTTATGGCGCCGGATTGTATGAAGTTGGCAAACAAAATACTGATGTTGTTGCTTTATGCGCTGACCTGATAGGCTCTTTAAAGATTCAATCATTTATAAAAGAATTCCCTGAACGATTTTTTCAAGTCGGAGTTGCTGAAGCGAACATGATGGGAATTGCTGCGGGGCTTGCTACAGCTGGTAAAATTCCATACACTGGTACATTTGCTAATTTTTCTACAGGAAGAGTATATGACCAGATTCGCCAATCTATCGCTTATTCGCATAAAAATGTAAAAGTTTGTGCTTCCCATGCAGGATTGTCTCTTGGAGAAGATGGCGCGACTCATCAGATTTTAGAAGATATTGGTTTAATGAAAATGTTGCCAGGCTTTACAGTCATCAATCCTTGCGATTATAACCAAACCAAAGCAGCAACTATTGCAATTGCAGATCATTATGGCCCGGTTTACTTGCGTTTTGGCAGACCGGGTTGGCCTGTTTTTACACCTGAAAACCAAAAGTTTGAAATAGGAAAAGCATTCATACTTAATGAAGGTACTGATGTCAGTATTTTTGCAACCGGACATTTGGTTTGGAATGCTGTTGAAGCAGCAAAAAAATTGGCAACACAAGGAATTAGCTGTGAAGTAATCAACATTCATACGATAAAGCCTCTTGATGAGAAAGCAATTCTCGATTCAGTCAGTAAAACTAAATGCGTTGTTACTGCTGAAGAGCATCAAATAAACGGCGGATTGGGCGATAGTATCGCTCAGCTTCTGGCACGGAAGATGCCCTCTCCCATTGAATATGTTGCAGTCAATGACACTTTTGGAGAAAGTGGAACTCCTTTAGACCTCTTGAATAAATATGGGCTTGGATCAAATGATGTTGTGAAAGCAGTTCACAATGTTTTAAAAAGAAAATAATTTAATAACACCTCCCGAATTTTTTAAAATCAAATTATAAGAATGAAGTTTGGAACGAAAGTAATCCATGCGGGTATTGAGCCTGATCCCGTTACGGGAGCTATTATGACGCCAATTTATCAGACGTCAACTTATGTACAGGAATCCCCCGGTGTTCACAAAGGTTATGAATATGCCAGAACCCAAAACCCAACAAGAACAGCTCTGGAAAACAATCTTGCAGCGCTCGAAAATGGTAGTGACGGGATTTGTTTTAGTAGCGGTATGGCAGCAATGGATGCGGTATTAAAATTACTGGATCCTGGCGATGAAATTATCGCGACCAATGATTTATATGGAGGTTCATACCGCCTGATCACAACCATTTATAAAAAATTTGGATTGGTAGGACATTTTATTGATATGTCCAACACGGAAGCGATAACTAAAAAAATCAATAAAAATACAAAGCTCATCTGGATTGAAACACCAACCAATCCTATGCTTGATATTATTGATATAAAAGCTATTTGTAAAATCGCACAGAAAAAAGGAATTTTAACCTGTGTTGATAATACATTTGCTTCACCTTATCTACAAACACCGCTTGACTTAGGAGCTGATATCGTACTTCATTCTGCTACCAAATACCTTGGAGGACATAGTGATGTGGTACACGGAGCGTTGGTTGTAAAGAATAAAGAACTTGCTGAGAAATTGCATGTTATTCAAAATTCATCGGGCGCGATTCCAGGGCCACAGGATTGTTTTTTGATGCTGCGTGGAATAAAAACGCTTCATTTGCGGATGGATCGTTCCTGCAAGAATGCAAAAAAAATAGCAAAGCATCTCGACAGGCATCCTAAAGTAGGCAAAGTATTTTATCCAGGATTTAAAACTCACCCGAATCATGAGGTTGCAAAAAAGCAAATGAAAGATTTTGGAGCGATGATATCTTTTGATTTAAAGGATGATAGTTATGAAGTTGCCCATAAAGTGTTGAGCAACACACATTTATTTTCTCTTGCCGAATCTTTAGGCGGGGTAGAATCTTTGATCGGCCATCCTGCAAGCATGACACATGCATCTATTCCAAAAGAAGAAAGATTAAAAGTGGGACTTACAGACTCTTTAATTCGATTGAGTGTAGGAATTGAAGATGTCGATGATCTAATCGAAGACCTCGAAAAAGCACTATCAAATATCTAAAGAACGTTTTACAATAAATCTATTTCAGGGTGCTTCTCGCAAATATGTGGGAAGCATTTTTTTATTTTTATTAAATTTTTTTCGAAAACCAATGCATTGTAAATCAATAAGTTACAAACGTTTTTATGTGCCAGGCAAAACCTTTTTTAAATTAATTTTATGGAATTTTTCAGCTTTCTGTGTCTATAATTAGTGTAAAGTTGATTGTTAAACATGTAAAATTTTTTAGAATGAAAAAGCAAAATGTATTACACACAGAACGAGTACAGTCTAATGGTAAAGTTTATTATTTAGATCTCAAAGAAGCTGAAAACGGAAATAATTACCTTGTGATTAATCAAACGAAAATGATGGATGATGACAAATCCGAGCGCATTAAAATGATCCTTTTTGAAAATGAAATTGAACAATTTGCAACGGCATTTTCTCGTATCATTTTCAAATTCAACCCTTCAGAAAAACTTATCGAAAATCAGAATAATAAACAATTTGGAAAATATGACGAAAAATATATTGAAGATATGCGCAAAGAACATCCAAATGCTTTTTTTCCCTGGACGAAAGAAGATGAAGAATTGCTGACCGCACTTTTCAATGATGGCAAAACCGTAAACGAGCTTTCAAAATCTTTCCAACGAAACGAAGGCGGAATCGTAGCCCGATTAGCAAAACTTGGCTTGGAAGTCAAAGAAGCGGCAGCTTAGTGAAATGTTGAATGATATTGTAGAGTTGATGAGGGGCAAAGCTTTGCAGCTTTGTTTTCCTCGCAACTTTGCAGGTCATTCCAAAACCTCAAACTACAAACCGCAAACGAATTTACTTTCCAACCTTTTTATCTCTTTACTTATTATTTATCAGTGAATTATCAAAAAAACACACTCAGTATAAAATCATGGGCGGAGGATGATCGTCCACGTGAAAAAATGCTCAGAAGAGGAAAACAAAACCTTTCAGACGTTGAGTTGCTGGCAATATTAATTGGTTCAGGTTCCAGAGAAGAAACAGCCGTTGGGCTATCACAAAGAATATTAAAGTCTGTTGAAAACAATCTGAATGAACTCGGAAAAGGTTCTTTAGCTGAATTGATGCGCTTCAAAGGTATCGGCGAAGCCAAAGCTATTACCATTGCTGCTGCTCTTGAACTTGGACGGCGGCGGCAGCTTTCCGAGCACATTGACCGCACCCAAATTCTTTCGAGCAAAGACGGTTATAATTGTATTGCGCCAATTTTGATGGATCTGGGGCATGAAGAATTTTGGATCATTTTACTCAATCGAGCAAATAAAGTGATTGGCAAAGAGCAAATCAGCTCAGGTGGCGTTTCAGGAACGGTGGTGGATGCTAAAATTATTTTTCGAAAAGCACTTGAAGTTGCCCCTGCTTCATCTATTATTTTATGCCATAATCATCCATCGGGTAGTTTAAAGCCAAGTCAGGCGGATATTGACATTACGAAAAAACTAAAACAAGCTGGTGAAACACTTGATATTTCTGTTTTAGACCATCTGATTATTGCAGAAAATGGATATTATAGTTTTGCGGATGATGGACGTATTTAAAGCCCGAATATTTTCAAAAAAAATATTTTAACTTTGCCATCTTGTTGAAAACTATCAAACCTGCATTGCGTTAGTACGGGTAGAGATTTACCGGAATGGATAAAAATAAAATAGATTTTCTGCTTCTTGGACGAATTTTGGCTTTAGCAAAACCCTACCGGTTGGTTTTTGTCTTAGCTGCTGCTTTGGCGGTAGTCCTTGCTCCCTTAGCAACACTTCGGCCGTATTTGGTGAAAGTAATGGTTGATGATTATATTTTCAAATATGATATTGCGGGCCTTACTAAAATTGCATTGATCCTTTGTGGCTTGTTAATCCTGGAAGTTTTACTGCGGTATGTTTTTATTTATTCGGCAAGCTGGTTGGGACAGGTGGTGATCAGGGATTTGAGAGTTCGTGTTTTTAAGCATATCACAAGCATGAAGCTTTCCTACTTTGATACTACACCGATAGGAACTTCAACGACACGAACCATCAACGATATTGAGACAATTAATACGGTCTTTTCACAAGGAGTAATCACAATTATTGCTGATATTCTGACCTTGTTTGCGGTATTGGCGATAATGCTTTATACAAGTTGGAAATTAACCTTGGTTTGTTTGACTGTGTTGCCTTTCCTAATTATTGCAAGTTATATTTTTAAAGAAAAAGTAAAAGCCTCTTATCAAAAGGTCCGAACCCAGATTGCAAAAATGAATGCCTTTCTTCAGGAGCGGATCACAGGAATGAGGATCGTTCAGATATTTAATGCTGAAAATCTGGAATTGAAAAAATTCAATTATATCAACAGGGAATATACTCAGGCCAATCTCGATTCTATTTTTTATTATGCTGTTTTTTTTCCGGTCGTTGATATCATTTCAGCGGCAGCGCTTGGCTTAATGGTTTGGTACGGAGCACGAGGAGTGATCAGCGCCGATATTACATTAGGGGCATTGGTGGCTTTTCCGATATTCCTGGAAATGCTTTTCCGGCCAATTCGAATGATGGCGGATAAATTTAATACGTTGCAGATGGGAATGGTCGCTGCTGAACGAGTTTTCAATCTTCTGGACAGTAATAAAAAAATAGAAAACAACGGAACTTTAAAAGTTGAAAAGCTAAAAGGCGAAGTTGAATTCAAGAATGTCTCTTTTGCTTATATCGCAAAAAATGATGTATTGAAAGATATTAGTTTTAATATCAAAGAAGGGCAAACTTTGGCCCTTGTTGGAAGTACAGGAAGTGGAAAGACAACGATAATAAATATTTTGAACAGGTTTTATGATATACGAAAAGGCAGTATTTTGATTGATGGTGTTGATATCAGAGATTATGAATTGGAAAACCTTAGAAGCCGGATCGCAATTGTATTGCAAGATGTCTTTCTGTTTTCCGGAAGTGTGTTTGAAAACATAACTTTGAGAGACGAAAATATCAGCCGGGAATCGGTGATAAATGCTGCAAAAATGATTGGAGCCCATGAATTTATTCAGAAGCTACCCGGTGGATACGATTACGAAGTCATGGAGCGCGGAGCAACACTTTCTATGGGGCAGCGGCAACTGATTTCATTTGTTCGAGCTTTGGTTTTTGATCCGGATATTTTGATATTGGATGAAGCTACTTCTTCAATTGACTCTGAGTCTGAAGCTGTTATTCAATATGCTATCGAAAAATTAATCGAAAAACGGACCTCGATAATCATTGCACACCGCCTTTCTACGATCAAACATGCAGATAATATTTTGGTGCTTGATAAAGGCATAATTGCAGAATTTGGTTCTCATCAAGAACTCCTCAAATTAGAAAATGGCCACTACAAAGACCTGTACGAAATGCAGTTTGCCCAAATAAGTACGTCCTGAGTTAATCGAAATACTTTCTCTTCCGGTCAGCCTTTCTTGCCAACTTGTCCATTCGACTACGAAAAACAGAAACAATTGCGTAAATTTAATGGTTGTTAGTTTGAGTATTCAAATTATATTAAACAACTCTCGAAAATGCAAGAAAGAAGAAATGTTGATTTAAATCCGTTCAGTTCCATAATGGGTGTTTTGGTTATGGTGCTGGTATTTGTGGGTTTATTTTATATCGGACTGGGGATTACGAAAATTTTGGCGATGATAGCTCCGGTTTTAGTGGTGGTAACTGCTGTGATTGACTATAAAGTTATTTTGAATTACGGAAAGTGGTTGCTCAATCTACTAAGGAAGGATTTGTTAATGGGAATTGGAGGTATTTTATTGACCGTGTTTGGGTTTCCATTTGTTGCAGCATTTCTTTTTGTAAAAGCACTTCTTTATAGAAAAGTGAAAAAAATGAATCAGGAATTTGAAGGACAAAGCTCAGCCGAATTTCTTGAATATGAAGAAATCAATGAAGAAGAGCCTTCTACTCTTGAGTTGCCAACATTTGAAAAAGAAGGAAAGAAAAAGAGCAACGATTACGAACAACTATTTGGTGATGAAAACTAATTTCAACCTAGCTTTTAATAATTGACCTACATTACCTTCCCATCCATTTTTTACCTGGTTTCAAGCGTTTTAAGCCTTTTTTATATTTATATCATCTGGCGTTATATTAGCGAATGGAACAAGATCGATCCAATTAAAATCCCTGAATATTATTCCCCTAAAACCTTTGTGAGCATACTTGTTCCGGCTAGAAATGAGGCAGAAAATATTCAGAAATGCCTCACCTCGATTCTCCTCCAAAGCTATCCTTCAAATCTCTTTGAGATAATCGTAATTGATGATCATTCAGAAGATGAAACTGCTCAAATTGTTGCAAATATTGATAACCAACAAGTAAAATTATTACAGGTTGCCGATTTTATAAAACCAGAAAAACTGCGTTCATTCAAAAAAAAGGCAATCGAAATTGGTGTCTTAAAGGCAAAAGGGCAACTAATTGTAACTACTGACGCGGATTGCGTTGCTGGAAAAGATTGGCTGAAAACAATTGTTTCTTTTTATGAGATTACCCGATCCAAATTTATTGCTGCACCTGTAAATTTTCACCTCGAAAAAAATAAATTTGAACAGTTTCAATCACTTGATTTTCTGGGCATGATGGGAGTTACAGGTGCCGGTATTCATGGAAAATTTATGAACATGTGCAATGGCGCCAACCTGGCTTACGAAAAAACAGCTTTCAAAGAAGTGAACGGTTTTGATGGAATCGATCACCTTGCATCGGGAGACGATATGCTTTTGATGCAAAAAATCGCGAAGCGTTATCCAGATAAGATTGACTTTTTAAAGAACAATGACGCAGTTATCCTCACCAATGCGCAGCCAACTTTAATATCTTTTTTAAATCAACGAATTCGATGGGCATCAAAATCAACTTCTTACAAAGAGTGGAAAGTGACGTTTATTCTAATCATGGTTTTTCTGTTTTGTTTTAATATCGTCTTGACCTTCTTTTTGATTCCTTTTTTCGGTTTGACAATGGCTTTTGTCTTTATTTTTCAGTTACTTATCAAAACAACCATGGATTATTTTTTTTTGGGTAGCATGGCAAAATTTTTCAATCGAAAAGACCTGATGCGTTCCTTTATACCCGCTCAGTTTTTGCATATTGTTTATATTGTGGTTATTGGTTTTCTTTCCATTTTTATAAAAAAATATTATTGGAAAGGAAGGAGGACAAGCTAGAATAAATCCATGAAAGTATACAATCTCCAACTGGCATTAAAGAATCCGGAAAAGGTCACGGAGTTATATCTTCATAATCGGGGGATTAGCGTTTTTCCAACGGAGGTACTTACTTTAAATAAGCTCAAAAAGCTGGACCTAAGCCAAAATAAACTTAGAACGATTCCTTTTGAAATTGAAGCACTTAGCACTCTTGAATCATTGGATTTGTCAGGAAATGGACTACAATATTTGCCGGATCAGCTTGCCCGATTGAGACAATTAAGAGAACTGGATTTAAAAGATAATCCGTTATTCGAAATTCCAAAAGTGATATTTAAGCTCAAGGCTCTCCAAAACCTTTGCCTTTTCAACACCAAAATTGAAAAGATTAATCATGAAATTGAAATTTTTACTCGGCTTGAAAACTTGGATATTTCCAACAATAATATTGCAGTTCTTCCGAAGCAAATAGGAAAACTAACTTCTTTAAGAAAACTTTTTTTACAAAAAAACAAACTAAAAAGATTGCCAAATGAATTACTCAATTGCGGGCAATTAATCTTTTTGGATTCCAGCTATAATCGACTGATTAACTTGCCAGAAGATGTTGGAAATTTGAATCAACTTGAAATATTGAACGTTGAACATAATCGCTTGAATTCAATGCCGGAAAGTATTGGACGATGTACTTTTTTGAGAACCTTAAATGCAGGTTTTAATAAAATTCAATCCCTTCCGGAAAGTATCGGTCACTTAAAACAGTTGCGAATTTTGGACTGCTCAAAAAATCGAATCTCTCAGCTTCCAATCAAAATTGGTGATTGCCACTCGCTGCGGCAGTTGTATTTGGATAAAAACTTATTAAACGAATTGCCAAAAAGTATTAACACTTTATACGCTCTTGAAAAGTTGACTATTGCTGAAAATCAGATAATTAAATTGCCGGATAGTTTTAATTCTTTGGTTCGATTAAAAATGATTGAGCTTAAAAAAAACATGCTGCAATCATTGCCAAATAGTTTAATGAAACATAGATCGCTGCAATATATTGGCTTGACCAGTAATCCAATTGTAATTCCTCCTGAAGAATTGTTAAGTCTGGACAATCTTGCTAAATTAAATGGACAAATTGGGTTTGATTCATTGACAAAAAGGAAGTTGCTTCAGTTTTTGAAGACTTGCAAAAAACAAAAAACAGCAGACGATCTTCGATTTCCATTTTATAAGTTGATAAATGATGCTCAGTCAAAAATTCCGCTGAATATTTTATTGAAAGCACTTTCCTTCAGGAATCAGGCGATTCAAACCAATGCATTAAAAAGTATCATTGAAAATCATAGTCA
Organism: Saprospiraceae bacterium; assembly: GCA_965220465.1. Taxonomy (GTDB): domain Bacteria; phylum Bacteroidota; class Bacteroidia; order Chitinophagales; family Saprospiraceae; genus JAHDHW01. The sequence goes on from CBDCPZ010000024.1 coordinate 365,127, forward strand.
GCAAAAGATACTAGAGAAGGGATGTATTCTTTCTTTTGTAGGAAAAACCATTTTAAAAGTGGAGGAAATAGAATCAGTTCTCCTACAGGCAGGGATCGGCATTGAATCTGTTTTATCAGAAAAGGTGACGCATATTGTTTTGGGTTTCAATGCGCCATGTCCCGAAATTATGCTAAAAAATAAGTTTACATTTTTATCGGAAAGAGATTTGAATGCTTTTATTAGGACAATTAGAAGTAAAAACTCCAATGAGCTGAATGCTTTGGAAATTGAAAAAGTAAGCGATTTATTGAAAAGCGGTCGGCCTGAAAACATTGAAATTGCTGTTCAGGTTTTGAAAGGATCAAATAATCATCAAGCTATTTTAACAGAATTATTTATCGCGTATAAATCTGTTTCAAACAAAAAACAAAAAGCCAGACTGCGTTCAATGCTCGCTTTAAATCTTACTGAAAAAGAGACAAAGTTATTGAATTTGCCGCTTGGTATTTCTGGAAGTATTGAATCAAAACGGTTGGAAAATGTGAAAAGAAAATTGAGTCAAGCGGGTTTTGATATTGAAAAAATCACACAGCTAATTATTGATCGTGGATGAGTCGGATCACATGGGTTTTCGCTTTGATTAATGTTTAATTGGAACAATAAAAAAGCCCGGCTGCAATTGCAACCGGGCTTTTTTTAGTATTATTAAATATTAAATATCGACTTTTGCGTATTTTGCATTTGCTTCAATAAATGCCCGTCTTGGAGGCACTTCATCACCCATCAACATTGAAAAAACGCGATCAACTTCAACCGCATCTTCAATGGTCACGCGTCGAAGAATCCGAACTGCAGGATCCATTGTTGTTTCCCACAATTGCTCTGCATTCATCTCTCCAAGACCTTTGTATCGCTGAATTTTAACTGAACTATCATTTCCCCCTTTTGAATAAGCCTCAACAGCTTCTTGCCGTTCTTTTTCGCTCCAGCAATAACGGAATTGTTTTCCTTTTTTCACCAGATACAACGGTGGTGCTGCAATATAAATGTATCCTGACTCAATCAATGGCCTCATGTAACGGAAAAAGAAGGTTAAAATAAGGGTAACGATGTGACTACCATCAACATCGGCATCACACATAATTACAATCTTGTAGTAGCGTAATTTTTCAATGTTTAAATGTCGTTCTCCATCTTTTTCTTCAATGCTCACGCCCAAAGCGGTGAACATGTTTTTTATCTCTTCGTTTTCGTAGATTCTATGTTCTAAAGCTTTTTCAACATTTAAAATTTTTCCGCGAAGAGGTAAAATTGCCTGAAACATACGGTCACGGCCCTGCTTGGCTGTTCCGCCCGCAGAATCTCCCTCAACCAAAAATATTTCTGATGCTTCCGGATCTTTCGATGAACAATCGGAAAGTTTACCCGGAAGTCCGCTACCAGTGAGCACATTTTTGCGCTGCACCATTTCCCTGGCTTTTCGAGCAGCATTTCGGGCAGTTGCAGCGAGAATGACTTTGTCAATTATCCTTCTGGCAAGTTTTGGATTTTCCTCCAAATAATATTTCAAAGATTCTCCAACAGCGCGGGATACGATTCCAACAACTTCTGAATTACCCAATTCTCCTTTTGTCTGGCCTTTGAATTGAGGCTCCGGAACTTTTACAGAAATAACAGCAGTAAGCCCTTCCCGGAAATCTTCCCCGGAAATTTTAAACTTTAGTTTGCTAAACAAACCATTGTCTTCAGCATATTTGGTGAATTCGCGGTTAACAGCACGGCGGAAACCTGCAACATGAGTTCCTCCTTCGCGGGTATTGATATTATTGACAAATGAGTAAATACTTTCGGAAAAAGAAGTATTGTATTGCATCGCCACTTCTATTTCTACATTTTCTTCTTTGCCAGTAACGTGGATCGGGTGTTCAATTAATTTAGTCTTAGATTCATCAAGGTATTGAACAAATTCTGACAAGCCACCTTCCGAATGGAATTCTTCCTTTTTAAAGCTACCGTCATCTTCTTTTACACGCTCATCAGTCAGTGTGAGTGTTAAACCTTTATTGAGAAAAGCTAATTCTCTCATGCGGGAAGCAAGCGACTCATAGCGATATTCCAGAGAATCAAAAATTTCAGGATCCGGCTTGAAGGTAATGATTGTACCATTGCTGGACGATGTTCCGATTTCTTTTACTTCGGTGGTTGGTTTTCCTTGAGTATACTCCTGAGTGAAAATTTTATTTTCACGGTGAACCTCTGCTTTAAGATAAGTGGAAAGTGCATTTACACAGGACACCCCAACACCATGAAGTCCACCGGATACTTTATAAGTATCTTTATCAAACTTACCACCGGCATGTAGAATTGTCATTACGACTTCTAGCGCTGATTTTTGCAGTTTGTCGTGCATTCCGGTTGGAATACCACGTCCATTATCTTTAACGCTAATGGAATTGTCCGGGTGAATAGTAGTATCAATTAAAGAAGCATAACCGGCAAGATGCTCATCAATGGAGTTGTCAACAACCTCCCAAACAAGATGATGAAGTCCCTTTGAATCGGTACTTCCAATGTACATTGATGGTCTTTTTCGGACAGCTTCTAGTCCTTCAAGTGCCTGAATATTATTAGCACTATAATCGCCTTTGTTTTGTTTCAAATTTTTCTTTTCTTCGAGTGAATTCATAACTACAAAGATACAAAAAATAACTGGGTTTTAATAGGCTTTTTGATCGTCAAAATGATATAAAAATTAAAAAAAACAGTACTATATTTTTTATTGGTCGTTTTTTCGAATTTCAATTAATGTTAATGCTGTAATTTGTTGACTGTCAGCGTTTTTTGTTTCTATTTTTTTATATTAAAAAACATGTTTTGACTTGAATTTTTGCGTTAATTGAATTATATTTTTCCAATATATTAAATTCGTGCCGATGGAATACCTGAGAACGAGGATTTGAGCGTTTGAATAGCTTGAAAAAAACAGGCAAATAATTTTAGTTTTGCCATCATTGATAGTTGCATTAAAAAATGAAATAACAATATAAATTCGATTATTTTTCGTTTAACTGAAGGTAGCCATTTAAAGCATGGTTTTTTTCGATTTAAAAATAAATTCATTGAGTTGTTGGCTAAAGCGTTTTCTTTTTCCGACTTTGTTAAAAAAATATTGATGGAGATTATAGTTCACTCAATTGATGATTTGGATAAGGTGGTTACAGAATTGATTAAATACGCAGGGGATTGTAAAACGCTTTTGTTTTATGGTGAAATCGGAGCAGGAAAAACAACTTTTATCCAGCGTTTTTGCAAACATTTTGAAGTTGCTGAAAAAGTGACGAGTCCAACTTTTTCACTCATTAACGAATATACTTTTAAAAGTAAAACAGACCAATCAGAGCAGCTGATCTATCACCTTGACCTCTATCGTTTGAAGAACATTAATGAAGCAATAGATATCGGAATTGAAGATTATTTGTATGATAAATATTATTGTCTGATAGAATGGCCCGAAATAATTGAACCTTTATTTCCGGAACACGTCGTGAAAATTAAAATTCAATTACTTGATAATTCAAGTCGAAAAATTATATTTTTGTAAGATTGACGGTTATATGACTGACAACCACCTTATCAAAGAAGTATGAGCGAAAAGCAAAAGCGGATTCCAATACCGAAGATATTCACCGAAGGTCGATTTCAAACTCAAACTGAAATGCTGCAATTGCAGGATAAACCTGACAAGCTTTTCATAGGTATTCCAAAAGAAACAACAATACAAGAAAATCGCGTAGCTCTTGTACCAGCTTCTGTTGCTTCATTGATTGCTCACGGACATCGTGTCGTTGTTGAAGCCGGAGCAGGTGAAAAAGCCAATTACTCTGATCATGATTATTCAGAGATCGGAGCCGATATCGCTTACAGTAAGGAGCAAGTTTTTAAATCAGATATTTTGTTGAAAGTTGCACCGCCATCTTTAGAAGAAATAGACTTGTTGCATCCAAATCAAATCCTTATTTCCCCACTTCACATACCAGTCATTACCGCAGAGTTTATCAATAAGCTTCGTCAAAAGCGAGTCATTGCACTTGCAATGGAATACATCAAAGATGAAATTGGCACTTTTCCTTTGGTAAGGATAATGAGCGAAATAGCGGGATTGAGTGCGATGTTGACCGCTGCAGAATTGTTGACCAATACCAGTGGAGGAAAGGGCGTTTTGCTGGGTGGTATTTCGGGTGTTCCGTCAGCGAAAGTGGTTATTTTAGGAGCAGGTGTTGTTGCTGAATTTGCAACCCGAACAGCCATTGGCCTGGGAGCTGATATTCGTGTTTTCGACAATAATATTTACAAATTGATGCGGCTGCAAAATCAAGTCGGACGCCAGTTGAATACCTCTTCATTTAACCCTTTTCAGCTTGAAAAAGAATTGCTGACAGCCGATGTAACAATTGGTGCGATCCATTCCAAAACCGGCCGTGCTCCAATTTTGGTAAATGAAGAAATAATTATGAAGATGAAGCAAGGTTCAGTCATCATTGATGTCAGTATCGATCAAGGCGGATGTTTTGCTACTTCTGAAGTTACAACCCTTGCCAAACCTACCTTTGTCAAACACGGAGTCATTCATTATTGTGTTCCTAACATTGCTTCACGAGTTGCCCGGACCGCTTCTATCGCTGTCAGCAATATCCTGACTCCTATTATTAATAAAGCGGGAAGTACGGGAAGCATCGAAGCACTAATCAGCACCAACATTGGCCTTCGACATGGAGTTTACACTTATAAAGGTTGCCTGACTAATGAATACTTGAGCGAACGTTTTCAAATCAAATACACTGATTTGGAATTGCTTATTACTACGAGTTATTGATTTTCCAAAAAATCTTGCCTCTTATAATTTTGGGTAAAGAACGTAATTGGATATATTAAAACCAATTGCTATATTACTTTATCTTTTAATAAGAATCAAGGTATTTAAAAAAGTCAATGAATCCCTATGTCAAAAGAAATATCCACACCTCTTATCGTTAATAAATATAGCCAGGTTTTAAAAATTGAAGAAGAACAATTACTAAAACGTCGTCAAAAATTATATGGTGATTCTGAAACGCCTGAGCAATTGGAAGATACTAAATTTGGAATAGCGCTTTCCGGAGGGGGTATTCGTTCAGCGACCATAAATCTTGGGTTTCTGAAAACCCTCAACAAATTTGGAGTAATCAAAAGATCGGATTTTCTTTCTACTGTATCCGGCGGAGGTTATACGGGAGCTTATATTCAGGCAACTCTGAAAAACAGCGGAACTTATGAAAGCTTGTTTGAAGATGAACACATTGATTATATGCGTTCACGTGGTGAATATTTGATGCCAGGTATGGGTTGGACTAAGCGGTGGAATATTTTAATATTGATGGTAGGATATCTGATGAGTTTGGTGATGAGTTGGATGAGTCCGATCATTGTGTTTGGGCTTATTTATATCATTTATACAAGCATCGATAAGTTACTAAAGTTAGAAGCCGGCATGACCTATTTCCATGATCAATTGGGCAATTCAAGTATTTTATTCTACAGCCTTTTTATTTTAGGAGGATTATTTAGTATTCATTTAATTGCCAATTTGGTTTTAAAATATGAAGTTGGTGTTTCTCGTCGATTCAATCAGTTTGAATCAGCATTGGTAGGAGTTGGATTGCTGTGGTTTGTTATTTATTTAATTACTCAGGTAGATATTCCGATGTATCTTGGAACTTCCAACGATTATGAATTTTTAATCGCAGCGATAATTTTAGTTCTCGCCGGATTTTTTACCAACCCAAACGCATTAAGTTTTCATCGATTTTATCGAAACCAATTAGCAGATGCTTTTTTACACTTTACCGGGCGATTTAAAAATGTAAGATTAAGGGATTTGTTTTATCCGGACAGTGAGAAAGAAAGCGACTTTTTAGCTCCATATCCTTTAATAAATACCTGTTTGAATTTGCAATCTTCTACTGACGAACGATTTCAAGGTTCAAAAGCCAATGATTATTTTTTGTTGTCGCCACTGTATTGCGGAGCAAAGCTGACTGGCTATGTTTCGACCGCTCAGGCACCCGATTATAAAAGTATGACTTTGCCAGCTGCAACGACCATCTCTGCAGCGGCCGTTAATCCTGGAATGGGCATGTATTCCAATAAATTGTTGAGTATTATCATGACGATCACAAATGCTCGATTGGGTTTTTGGGTGGCTAATCCTTTAAAACTCAAAGCCAGAAACATCGTTTGGTGGCCAACCTATTTCTTCTATGAACTTTTTTCTTTGATCGGAACCGGCAACCGCAAATTGAATATCTCTGATGGCGGGCACATTGAAAACTTAGGCGTTTATGAGTTGTTACGACGAAATTGCCGGCTGATTATTTCAGTTGATGCAGGTGCCGACCCTAATTTTTCATTTGCTGACCTTGAAAACCTCACGATTCGGGCTCGCAACGAATTGGGTTTGGATATCCGTTTTAAAAAGAACATGATTCCGGAAAATGTGATTCGGCCAAAGCCATCTCACGGATATTCGGAAAAACGTTTTGCAATAGCTGATATTGTTAAGATTTGGGAAGAGATTAAACCAAAAGATAATAATGATCAGCCAATTTTGGATAAAGACGGGCAAAAAATTGAAGTTTTAATTAATTATAAAAAAGTTAATATTCTTTTGCAGAGGCTTGATGAAGCCGAACGAACAGAATTAAAATCGGTAGTATCAAAAATGGCCCTTCAAAAGCATTATACAAATGTAGTTGATGCATTAAAGAATGATGAAAAAGAAAAGCTTGATGTAATCGTTGAAGGATTGACTTCAAAGCGGAAGTTGCACAGGATTTCTAAAATGTTATTTACAATGCTACTTGATGTACAAAAACTTTTAGATTTAAAATTAGAAAATGAAGTGGTTGATGAAGAAAAAAGAACTGAAATCTTTCGTCAGGTGATCGAAGTCATTGAAGAACGCATTGTGAATTTTTTAAAAGTCGGAACTTTTGTATACGTAAAATCTTCTATCACTGCTCCAGAAGGAAAACCTCAACTTACAAGCAGAGACGACCTGGATTATTATACCTATAAATATAAAATCTACCATCCTTCATTTCCTCATGAGCCAACTTCTGACCAGTTTTTTGATAAAGTTCAGTGGGAGTCCTACTTTAAACTTGGTCAATATATTGGGGCGGAAGTGCTTGGTGACGACGAGTTGGTTTCTTTTTCAAAAAGGCAAAAAAAAGAATTTTCAATAGAAGAACTGATCGCTCATTTTGACGATAATCTCGCTCTTTTTGATGAACTTAAAGAACAAAAAATTAAACCACCGAAAGAAAAAGCTACATCAAGGGGAATTCCTTTAGAAAGAATAGAACCTAAAGAAATTATTGTTGAAACAACGATTGAGGCAGATTCTTCAATTCCCGAAACGGCTCAACCTGAACCGGAAACAAAAGACGAAAAAGTGGTTTTAGGCGAAGAAGTGCAATACAAAATGTAAGGATGTACTACAATTTATCGCTTTTTCCTTCGCAGAACCCTTACATTCCTTAAAAGGGAAATCCGCACACTGCGACAAAATGAAAGACACCCAAATGTAATTCCATCGATTAATTTAAAACTTTGGTTCTATTATTATAACCAAAGAACTGTAAAACGTTGCTGTTGTTAGCCACTAAAATAGCCGGAATTTGATTTTGGATATAGATCAATCCCAAATCTTTTACGTCAAAAGGAAGAATCAAACCGTTATCGTTAATTTGTAAAGAAGCTTTGAATGTTCCGTCTCCGTTTCCTTGTAAGACCAAGCCTTTTCCAGCATCATATTGTGGGGTTTCCACTTCAGTTTGGTAATAATTTCCTGCAACAACCAAATCAATTTTGCCGTCAATATTAAAATCTTTGGCAATGATTGCATTAATTGGAGCTAGTTGTGCTTCAACGGGTAACTCATGAAATACAAACCCTTCGGAGCCTTTATTCTCAATAAAAGCGCTGTAAAAATAGTTGGCAGAATAATGAAGTGCTTTTTCAATTTTATCGTCCCCATAAATATCCGAAAGACTGGACTCAGCAAATGATTGATAGGTTGGAAACTTTTGAGAAATAAACGGCATCTGAGCAGTTGAACATTCTTTACCTCTTACGGGAACTTTGTTTCCTTTGTATTTTTTACTCAGGACAATATCTAATGTGCCATTATCATCAAAATCATTGCAATAAACATAAAGCGGTTTATCCTCGGAAGGGCCGAATTTATTGTTGCTTCCTATATTTCCGGCAATAAAGTCTTCATCTCCGTCATTGTCAATATCAGCTGCGATAATACTTGACCACCAGCCTGTTTTTCCTCCAAGTTTGTATTGATCGGTAACGTTTGTAAATTTCTTTCCGTCATTTTTAAAACAAGTCACAGGCATCCATTCTCCAACCAAAAAAAGATCAACAAGGCCATCTTTATCAAAGTCCGTCCACACGGCATCGGTAACCATTCCAATATTTTTTAATGTTGGAGCTATTTGGTCTGAAACGTCAGTAAATTTTCCATTGTCATTTCTCAACAAATATGAGTTTCCGGGAAATGGATATTTTCCAGGCGTTGTCCGACCAGCGACAAAAAGATCCATGTCGCCATCGCCATCAAAATCATAATTTTTTACTTTCCCGCTGCTTGTCTGCATTTTTGGAAGCGCTTTAGTATCCTTTTTGAAATTACCTTTTCCGTCATTTATATAAAGCCTGTCCTGCAATAAAGCGGGAGTATTTGAAAAGTCGCCCCCTCCGCCACTTGCTACATAAAGGTCCATATCTGTATCCCCGTCTGCATCAAAAAACAACGTTCCCATATCCTCGTAGTCTTTATCTTTGTTCCAGGTTTGGGTAGGTGTTAAATCAAAAAATCCGGTAGAGGGATCTTGAAAATACAACTGCCCGGCATGCCCTTTCGCTCCACCGACAAAGAAATCTTCAAATCGGTCCCCATTGACATCACCAACGGTTACAAAGGGCCCAAGCATTGATTGCCGATGCGGTAAGAGAATTTCTTTTACAAAATCATCGTAAACATTTTCCTGGTGCCAAAAATGGTTTTCAAAAAAACGATTGGTTAAATCAATAAAAGGTGGGTTATAACCTGGTTGCGGAATTGGCTTCATAGCCAAACTTTGTAAAGAAATGGTATGAGTTTTATTAATTTTTAAATCTGTAATGATGGATTGAGTACCGTCCAGCCATTCGATTTTTACACTATCAATTTTCGAATGTTTATTTAAGCCAAAATGAATAATATCTTCAACAGAAGATTGAAAACCTCTTACAGGGTGTAATTCAGCATATTGCATTTTGCTATCGTGATAAATAGTGATTTTAGAATTATAGGCAGGTTTCTTTCCACTTTTATCCAATATTTTAAACCGAATAAAATTATTGCCGGAAATTTTCTCCGCGTTATTTCTAAAAACAAAAGCCTCTTTGTCAATATTGCTAATAACAAGATCAAGGTCACCATCCTGATCAAGGTCAGCGTATGCTGCCCCGTTAGAAAAAGAAGGTTCTCGAAATCCCCAGTCATAAGATTTATCTTCAAATTGATAAGCTCCATTATTTTGGTAAATATAATTCGTTACCGGAGTAGATTCAGCTTTTAGAAGTTGTTCAAATACTTTTTGTTTTATGGTTTCTTTGTCAGCATTTTTAAAAATCATTTCAAGTTCCTTGCTCCAGTCATTGTTTTTTGTATCCCTGCGATAGCCATTAGTGACCATATAATCTTTAAATCCATCATTGTCAAAATCAGCAAATAACGGAGCCCAACTCCACTCTGTTTTTGATACACCGGCGGAGAGTCCGATTTCGCTAAAAAAACCATAACCATTGTTTACTTGCAATGAATTGAACATGTATTGTTTTTGGTATTTTAGCTGTTCAGTAAGTACTTTGAAATAAGGAACATCCATTGAAGACATCAAAACCTTATTTCGGATATGATCTGCCGGAGTCATATCAACTACGCTCAAATCAAGTAAACCATCGTTATTGAAATCGGCAGCATCGGCTCCCATCGCAAAGTAGGAAATATGAGAGGTGCTTGTATTGATATTGTCTTCAAATGTTCCGTTTCCAAGATTGAAATAGAGATAATCCGGTGTAGAATAATCGTTGGCAATATAGATATCAATCCAACCGTCATGATTGAGATCTGAAGTGACCAATCCTAAGCCAAAGGCTGGCTTTAATAGTCCTGCTTGCTGGCTGACATCTGTAAAAGTGTTGTTTCCATTGTTTCGGTAAAGGTTTCCACAATGTTCATGTCTTTTCTCCAAAGGCATTTTTTCAATTTGAACCAACCATTCGGGATCAGTCATAAATGCTCTCAAAGAATGATTCATTACAAACAAATCCTGATCACCATCTTTGTCGTAATCAAAAAAACTTGCCTGTGTCGAATATCCGGTATTGGCAATTCCGTATTCAGTTGCTTTATCGCTAAAAGTGAGATTGCCATTGTTGATAAATAATTGGTTAGTACGATATTTTTTTTCCTTATAAGGGCCAGAATTACACACATAAATGTCCAGAAAACCGTCATTGTTGATATCCACCATAGTGGCACCGGTTGACCAATTTTGGGCTTGAATACCTGCTTTTATTGAAATGTCTTCAAATTTCATCTTCCCTTTATTGAGGTATAATCGATTTTTTGCATTGTTTCCGGTAAATAAAATATCAGGTAACCCATCGTTATTAAGATCTCCTATTGCTACTCCTCCTCCGTTGTAATAATAATTATAGCCAACAATATTAGTTGTTTCGTTTTCTTCGAGAATGTTTGAAAAATCAACACCAGATTCAATTGGGCTCAGTTGCGAAAAAAGAGGCAAATCTATGGCAGGGATAGAACCCGAAGGATTTGGTTCATTCGTACAATTTGTAATAAGGAACGGTAAAATTAAAAGCAATGCGATTCTTGTACTATAAAGATCCATGGGTTAATATTTTTTACTATTTCTAATAAATTACAGAAAAAACATGCTGTAATGCTGGTTGAAATTTCACAATTGAACTGGGTTATTGTGCTAATAATTCCTTCAACTACTTTTTAAGTTAATGCAAAACAAACTTTATAGTATCCTTTTAATCAGTGCTTTAACTTTATTGAGTAATTACAAACTGCCTAATAATAATTTTCTCCGCTTGCTTATCTAATACAATAATCCTGTTTTTTTATCATAACCAAAAAGCTGTAAAGAACTATTGTTGCTGGCTACCAGGATTGCAGGAAGTTGATTTTGGATTGATATCAAAACTAAATCTTTAGCGTCAGTAGCAAGGATTAAACCACTATCTTTAAGCTGAATAGATGTTTTAAAAGTACCGTCACCATTTCCTTTTAATACCAAACCTTTGCCTGCATCATATTGTGGTGTTTCTACTTCTGTTTCAAAGAAATTTCCTCCAACTACAAAATCAATATTGCCATCTTCATTAAAGTCTTTTGCGATAATACCATTTATCGGAGCAAATTGCGCTTCAACCGGTAAATCATGAAATACAAATCCATCGGCACCTTTATTTTCAATATAAGCGCTGGAAAAGTAATTGACTGAATAATATAAAGCTTCTTGAATCTTATCATCTCCATAAATATCTGTCAGGCTCGACTCAGCAAAAGATTGATAGGTTGGAAATTTTTCAGATATAAAAGGCATCTGAGCAGTGGAGCACTCTTTTCCTCTTACCGGAACTTTGTTGCCTTTATATTCTTTACTCAGTACAATATCCAATGTACCGTTATCATCAAAATCATTGCAATAAACATAAAGCGGATGATCTTCTGATGGGCCAAACTTATTATTAGCGCCAATATTACCAGCGATAAAATCCGTATCTCCGTCATTATCCACATCGGCTGCAACAATGCTCGACCACCAACCGGATTTATCACCAAGACCTACTTGATCGGATATGTTGGTAAACTTTTCTCCATCATTTTTAAAACAAGTCACGTGCATCCATTCTCCTACGACAAACAAGTCAATCAGTCCGTCATTGTCAAAATCTGTCCAGACCGCATCGGTCGCCATCCCCAGCTTTCTTAATTCGGGAGCAAGTTGGTCCGTAACATCTGTAAATTTGCCATTGTCGTTTTGGAGTAAATACGAATCGACCGGGAAAGGATATTTGCCAGGCATTGTTCTGCCGGCAACAAAAAGATCCATATCGCCATCGCCATCAAAATCGGCGTTTTTTATTCTTCCACTACTTGTCAGCATTTTTGGAAGCGCTTTAGTATCCTTTTTGAAATTGCCTATTCCATCATTTATATAAAGCCTGTCCTGCAACAATTCCGGTGTATCAGCAAAATCACCACCACCACCACTTGCGACGTAAAGATCGAGGTCATTATCGCCATCGGCATCAAACAAAAGGGTACCCATATCTTCATAATCCGCATCATTGGTCGTCGGCTGGCTTGTAGATAAATCAAAAGCCCCGGAAGTAGGGTCTTGCAAATAAACCTTTCCTGACTGGTATTTTGCACCTCCAACAAAAAAATCTTCAAATCGATCTCCATTAATATCACCAACGGTTACAAATGGTCCAAGCATTGATTGTCGATGAGGTAAAAGAATTTCTTTTGCAAAATCATCGAATTTATTTTCTGTGTGATAGAAAGGCGTCTTGATTAGCCGGGTTGTTAAGTCAAAGAACGGTGTTTTATAAATTGGAGGTTTGATCGGCGTGGTTGCTATATTTTTTAGAGAAAAAGTATGGGTTTTATTGATTTTCGGATCAGTTATTTTTGATTGAGTGCCATTCATCCAATCAATTTTTACGCTGTCAATTTTGTTAATACTGTTTAAACCAAAGTGAATAACATCTTCAACAGAAGATTGATAACCTCTTACTGGCATCAATTCTACAAATTGCATTTTATCGCCATAGAAAATTGAAACTTTAGCATTGTAAACCGGTCTTTTTCCGCTGGCATCCAATACTTTAAAACGGATAAAATTATTTTTATTGATTTTATCAGCATTATTCCTGAACACAAAAGCTTCTTTATCAATATTGCTAACAACCAAATCCAAGTCACCATCCAAATCGAGATCAGCATAAGCAGCACCATTAGAAAAAGAAGGGTCGTTAAAACCCCATTCTTCAGATTTGTCTTCAAATTGGTATGATCCGTTATTTTTGAAAATATAATTCGTCACCGGATTGGCTTCCGCTTTTTGCAAATGTTCATAGACTTCTTGCCTTATGTTTTCTTTTTTAGCATTGACAAAAATATCTACTAGTTTTAAATGCCAGTCATTATTTTTTACATCTCTGCGATAGCCATTGGTGACCATATAATCTTTTAGTCCGTCATTATCAAAATCAGCAAATAACGCTGCCCAACTCCAATCGGTTTTCGAAACTCCGGCAGCAAGGCTAATTTCACTGAAAAATCCAAAGCCATTGTTTACCTGCAAAGTATTAAACATATACTGTTTTTGAAATTGGTACATGTCAGAAAAAGTACGAAAATCTTCCACGTTCATTGAAGCCATCAACACCTTGTTTCGGATATGGTCTTTAGGAGTCATATCGACAATGCCCAGATCCACCAAGCCATCATTATTGAAATCAGCAGCATCGGCACCCATCGAATAATAGGAAATATGGGAAGTTCTTTTATTGACGTCATCCAGAAAAGTGCCATCCTTTTGATTCAAATACATAAAATCCGGCACAAAATAATCATTAGCAATATAGATATCAACCCATCCATCCTGGTTGAGGTCCGAAGTAATCAGCCCTAATCCAAAGGATGGCCTCAACACTCCTGCTTCCTTGCTAATTTCCGTAAAGGTATTGTCTCCATTGTTTTTGTATAAATTAGGACAATATTGACGATATTCTTCCGGTGGCATTTCTTTAAATTGCTGTATCCAGGCCTGATGCCCTTTAAAACCTCTCAACGAATGGTTCATTACCAACAAATCGAGGTCGCCATCATTGTCATAATCAAAAAAACTGGATTGAGTCGAATAGCCTGAATTGGCAATGCCATATTCAGCTGCTTTATCGCTAAAAGTGAGATCGCCATTATTGATGTATAGTTGGTTGGTTCGAAATTGTTTGTCGGGATTATTGCCTGAATTAGATACATAGATATCCAAAAAACCATCATTGTTGATATCCACCATAGTAACACCGGTTGACCAATGCCTGGTTAATATACCGGCTTGCTCCGAAATATCCTCAAATTTCATTTTGCCTTTATTAAGGTATATACGGTTTTCAACATTGTTGCCGGCAAAGAAAATATCAGATAAACCATCGTTATTAAGGTCTCCTATCGCTACTCCACCACCATTGTAATAATAATTATAATCAACAATAGTCCTTGAAATATCTTCTTCGATGATATTTGAAAAATCAATACCGGATTCCAGAGGACTCAATTGTGTTAAAAGTGGCAAGTCTTCGATAGGGGTAAGATCTGAAGCAATGGGATCATTGGTGCAATCCGTAAAAAGGAAAGGTAGAATTAAAAGCATTGTAATTCTTTTACTAAGTCTGTCCATGGGTTGATATTTATATTTTTTCTAATTTGAAATCTTTACTGCATAAAATATTCCAAATTTCAATAATAAGAACAAAGATAAAGAATTTGATTTTTAGGTTATTAATATCTGATTTTTTTTGGTGTTAAAATCTCTTCTTATTTGTAGCCCCAAAATGGGTTTTTTACCTTTTTTGTAAAGGTTTTAAAATAAAAATAAAAGCCTAAAAAATATTTCTCATTGGTTTTTAAAAGCTAATTTATTGAAAATCAATGATTTGTAATTAATATACATATAATACTGTGTTAAATTTTAGTACTATGTATTGCATAGTATTGTAAGTTGTTGTATTTTTGAATTATGAACGTGGAAAATACAAAGGCACAAATGAAAAAAGGTGTATTGGAATTATGCATCTTATCTATTATAGCTGAAGGAGAAATATATTCTACAGATATCATCAACAAGCTTGAGGATTCGAAGCTTCTGGTTGCTCAGGGAACCTTATATCCATTACTGACGCGCTTAAAAAATGCCGGACTTTTAACCTATCGTTGGGAAGAATCCGAAACAGGTCATCCGCGCAAATATTTTCAAATCACTGAAATTGGCGAAGATTTTTTAAAAGGCCTTATCGAAACCTGGAACGAATTACTAACTGCTGTCAATCAATCCACTAAAAATATTACCTCAAAATGAATAAGATATTCAACATTAACCTGGGAGGCTACCCATTTACCATTGACGATGATGCTTACAAACATCTGAGTCATTATTTAGAAACTATCCACAACCATTTTCGGTCGTCTGAAGGATACGAAGAGATTACAACAGATATCGAAAATAGAATGGGCGAACTCTTTCTGGAAGAGGTTGGTGAAAAACCAATCGTAACCCTTAAAAATGTAAAGGCGGCCATTACCATCATGGGTACTCCGGAAGAATTTGGAGCTGACCCTTTGGAAGAAATGTCCGAACCAACAAAGAGTAGACGCAAGTCCGATTATAAAACAGGAAAAAGGCTGTTCCGAAATTCTGATGATGAAGTGGTTGGCGGCGTTTGTTCAGGAATTGCAGCTTATTTTGGAGTACAGGATCCGATTTGGATACGACTCCTTTGGATTGTTTTGACACTTTCAGGAGGTTTTGGAATTGCAGTATATATTATCCTTTGGATTATAGTGCCAAAGGCTGAAACTGCAAGTGACCGGCTTCAAATGCGTGGTGAAAGCATCAATGTTTCAAACATTGGTAAAATAATAGAAGAAGAAATGGACCACTTTTCAGAGAAGATAACAGAGCTTGGTGACGAATTTTCTTCAAAAAAAAAAGGGCTGGCGAATTTGGAAGTAATGGAAACGCTCCGCGAAATGCCCTTAAGAAAGGGATTTCACTGCTAGGAAAAGTCATCTCAACCATTGTAAAGGCACTTTCCACTGTTTTTACGACCATTCTAAAAATTTGGAAACCAATAATTTTTATAGTAGGAATTACGCTGATTATTGCATTCTCCGTTGCTTGGATTATAGCGGTAATCAGTTTTTTTATAGCGCTGCCTTTTGCCGAATTCTTTATTGCAGGACCAAAGTTCATCGCTTATTTAGGAGCGTTGAATATATTCGTTTTGGTGGGAGTTCCGGCTTTAAGCCTGGTCTCTTTAATATCCAGATTAGCTTTTAAGAAGCGATTAAGCCCTCATTGGAAAGCTGGATTGTGGTCGTTTTGGGTGATCAATGTGGTCAGCCTTTTTGCTATAGGTTCGACACAGGCTCGTCATTTCAATCGTGGTAGTGAGATTACAAAAGTGACCGACCTTTCAACGTTAAATTTAGATACGCTGGTTGTTGACATGCAGAAAAATCCATATGATGATGCAATGTTTATGATGGGTGATTTTCAATTAGCGGAGGACAATTTGGCTTCGCACAATGTTCGCCTCAATGTGGTTAAAGGCGAAGGTGAAAGTTTTGAACTGAAGCAGGTAAATATTTCAAGAGGGATAAATTCAGAGGATGCGAACGCAATCGCAGGCGCGATAAATTACAGCGCTGTGATCAACGATAATTCTATTTCCCTTCCAAAAATATTTACAATTGGCAAAGAAACAAAATGGCGAGCCCAGACCGTGGTACTTACTTTGAGTGTGCCGGTTGGCAAGACCATCCGATTTGAAAACAATGCAGATAATATGGTAAGACATATTGATTTTGACCGTGATATGGATCGACCCTGGCTGGATTCCGATCAATATTGGGTGATGGGTTCGAATGGCCTGATTAATAAGGATTGGGCAAAGAAGAACAATATGAGCAAAGAGTATGATTTTTCTGACTTTTCGAAACTGCAAATAGAAGGAAAAATGGAAGTGGAAGTTGTAAAAGGGGACGATTTTAAAATATCAATTACCGGAAAAGAAAGTTATCTCAAACAAATTGAAGTCGCTCAGTTAGGGCAAACTCTATCGTTGATTACTGATATTAAAAACCCTTCGCCATCCGTCCGTTTGGAAATCACCATGCCAACGCTCCAATCTCTTGATGTTCGAAGCACAGATGAAGTTAAAGTACAAGGATTTGCGGAATCAAATATGCGACTTAAAAATGATGGTGGTTATGATTTGAAGGCTTTCATAAATGTTGATTCTTTATTCCTGATTCAGGATGGTAAAGGGGAAATCAACGTTCGCGGAACAGGAAATTATCTAAAAGCTGACCTCAATAACGGCGGAAAAATTGATACAGAGCGCTTTAATGTAAATACAGCAGAAATAAGGGCTCAGGAATATAGCAAAGCATCTATCGCTGCTTCTGAAATGATAAAAATCGACAGCGATAAAAGTAGTATGATTAATGTTGAGGGAGAACCTCAGATCATTGAAACAAGCAAAAAGAATATTGATTAGTTGATTGATGAAAAGCAGTGGGAGTGATATAACTTCTGCTGCTTTTTTTATTTTGCTGCGATCATATTGATCCTATAGACTTGAAAAACGATTTTAATTTAAAAGGGTCTAATTTTCCATCAGTTCTTACGCCACTACACAAATCAAGGCCATAAGGATTTACAGCATTAATGGCCACACCAACATTGTCTGGGCGAAGCCCTCCAGCCAAAAAAACAGGTACAGAAGATGATTCAACCACACGTTTACTAATCTCCCAATTATGCACACGCCCGGTACCGCCCAATTGTTTTACTTTCAAATTTGGATTGCCGGAATCCAGTAATAAATAATCAACTCCAACGCTTGCTTCCAAAGCTTCATCAATGGATTCCTCCCCTAAAACGTGAATCACCTGAACCAACTTTACTTCAGGCAAGGCAGTTCTTAGTTCGTCGTAAGTTCCGGTTATCAATTTATCGACTATCTGAATTGAAGTAGTTTTGGTCCGTTCGTGGTGACGAATAATGTCGTCAACGTTTGTTTTACTTGTAAGCAAAAAAGTTTCGATTCCTTTGGGAGTTTGTGCGGCAATTGATTGAATCAATTCATCAGAGATCACTCCAGGCCCGCTAGGCATCGGGCCAACAAGTCCAAGCACACTGGCTCCACATTCAATGGCCAGTTGTGCTTCTTCTATATTGCCAATGCAGCAAATTTTTACTTTTGGAAGGGTCATTTTCAAAAACAATAATATTATGCGATGTGAATCTATTTTTCTTCGATTTCGACAATCTCTTTTTCCAGTTCTTGGCCTACATAAACCAAACGATCTCCTTTTTGGATTTCAAGGTGATCATTGACAGCAGTGAGGATAACAATTTTGTTATTGACTTTTTTAAGGAATAACGGAATGCTTTTAATTCGAGCATTAATTTTTTCAATCATTTCATCAAAATGCTCTCTTGAATCCAACGATATTTCATGAAATTCGGGATAATCACGAACCACTTCCCCCAGATTAATATAGTCATCAGATTTCGAAAATAATCCTTCTTTAGAAATTTCATTGTTTTTACTTTTCAATTCTTCGGGAGTTATTAATCGATAAGTACCATTTTCACCAAACTCATCTTTGAATTTTTTGACGGCAAACTTATTGACTTCCGGACTACTCGTCATGGAAAGCAAATACCCAACGTCAAGCAATTCCATATTATCGCCCAGCTCATCGTTATAGATGTTTTCCTGAAAAGCTTCCAACCCTTCTGCTTTAGCGTTGGCAACACTATTTCCATTGTTGTCAATCAAAACGACATGCCGGTTATGGTCTTTTAAATATTTTGCAATATGTCTGGAAGCGCGATTAATTCCTATGATCAAAACACCATCAGAAGCTTCCTGAATTACGCCGAGCCATTTAGCTACGATTCTTGCTGTTGCTGCATTTAAAAGTACAGTTCCGGCCACAATCATAAAAACTAGTGGGGTCACGTATTCTGCTCCAGCGATCACTCCCGTCAATCTGAGGCCAAAAAGTGAGGCGATTCCAGCGGCTACTATTCCACGTGGCCCGACCCATGAGATGAAAGCCTTTTCGTTAAATGTCAACTCACTCTTTGTGGTGCTTAAATACACACCAACGGGTCTCAATACAAAAACAACGATCAAAAAAAGAATCAGGCAATTCCAATTGAGCAATATAGCAAGGTGGCTCATTTCGATATTCGCTGAAAGCAAAATAAATAACATCGAAATAAGTAAAACGCTTAAAGATTCTTTGAAATCGAGAATCCCTTTGATTTGAGGTACATCTAAATTTCCTAAAACCATTCCCATTATAACTACTGCTAGCAAACCCGATTCATGCGCCAAAACATCTGATGCGACAAATACTCCCAGCACCAAAGCCAATGTGAAAACATTGAGCAAATAATGTGGAATGAGTTCTTTGTGTATCAAATAATTCAGCGAATAAGCAGATGTAAAACCTATGCTGGTTCCAATTATGACGATTTTTCCAAACTGTTGCATCGCACGCAAAGTATATTCTCCACCTTCTCCAGAAATGATAAATTGAAACACTAAAACTGCAACCAAAGCACCAATAGGATCAATCAAAATGCCTTCCCACTTTAAAATGGTCCCAACATTTCTGTTAAGCGGAACATTTCGGAGAATAGGTGCAATCACTGTTGGTCCGGTAACAATGATGAGCCCGGAAAAAAGGAAAGAAATTGCCCAATTGGCACCCATAATATAATGAGCTGCAATGCCGCCGCCTACAAAAGTAACGGTCGAACCAATTGAAATCAAATTGATAATAACATCCCGGACACCCTTTAATTCCTTAAGTTTTAGTGTAAGCCCACCTTCAAATAAAATGATCCCTATGGAAAGAGAAACAATACTAAATAAAACGTCAGCAGGGAACAGACCGGTGTGACCGCCATCACCGTAAATCGGATCAATCCATTTACTGCCATCGGGAGTAAAATAAGTGGAGATAGGGCCAAAAAACAAACCGATTAATATCAAAGGCAAGATCGCTGGAACGCGAATCCGCCAGGCAACCCACTGAGCCAATATTCCTAAAATGATAATTCCGGCAAGTTCAAGCATATATTCAGTTTGGGCTCAAGGTTAATACTTTAGAAACTCAATAATAAGTAAAAAGATTTTAATCAAATAATAAGCTTTAAAATAATAATAAATCTCATAAGTCAACCAAAATTTTAGGATTCAACGTCAATGATGTTTGCCTGGATCTTCCATGTTTTTTTTGATGAGCCTTTTTAAGTCCTCGATAAATTTAGTGATGCTGGAGTAATCGCGAATTTGAGCAAGTTTGAAATTGTCATCAAAGATCAAAATCGCTTCGCCATTACTTTCAAGATGGTGAATGTCACTTTTTTCAAAAAAGGTCTTTAAATTCTCATCGAGGAAATCTTCTACCTCTTTTTCGTCTTCGACTTTAACCAGAAACTTATTTGAAAAATCATGATAGATTTTATAATCAATATCCTTATGATCTGCCAAATTGAGAACTTTATCGAGAAACCCCTTTTCTTCAATTGTAAACTTGGGAATTGAAAAAGGCAATTTGATCAATCCTAGAGTAGTGTTGTATTTCTCTGATGCTAAAAATGCACCTTCTTCAAAGGAAATATCAGAAATTTCCCAATAAATATCTCCGTCTTTTTCAGATATTTTGTTGGTTTGGACTTCAACCGGCCTGGTTTTGAAAAAATAAAAGGTCTGAAAATAATCAACGCCTCCTGATGGTTCACTTTCAAAAATCCATTCGTGTTCATCTGCCATAGCTCTGAGCCAAATTTCCCGGTTGGTAACCTGATGGGGAGTTGATGTCAGAATTTTTAAAGAAAATTTGTGATTCGCAGAGGAGATGTGTTTGTCCAATCCCATTATTTTTACGCTTCCGCCAGCGCTAAACTGCATCCGTTCAAAATCATGTAAATTTTCTAAAATTGAAAAATCAACTAATCTGGCTTCTGACAGATCAATATTGACTTTTGCACCTGCAGGTATCTGATTGATCAGGTTATCAATTTTTATGGTAGCCAGAAAATTTGCAATGCCTTTAATCTTTAAATCATAAACACCGTTTTTCTTGAAAATAAGATTTGAGCCGGAATTAAAAATCATTCTAAAAAAAGTCGGAATGGATACTCTAGCCAATAACATATGTGTACAAAGTGCTAGAAACAACCCTCCGAAGATTCCAATAAGTAGATTCGAAAATAGCGTGATGAGTACAGTGCCTACAAAAAAGACCAATTGCTCGATGCCCTGACTGTAAGCTAGTTTTAATACTTTTGGTGAAGCTAGTTTAAATCCGGTAAACACCAGTAAAATCGCCAATGCACATAATGGCACTTGCTGTATCAAAGGGGCTAAAAACAATATAAAAATTAACAACAACATTCCATGATATAGGTTCGACCATTTGGTTTTTGCATGATTTTGCACATTAACCGAGCTTCGAATAATCACAGTTACAATTGGTAATCCGCCTAGTGCTCCCGAAACCATAGTACTCATTCCTAAGCCGACCAAATCCTTGTCCAGGTCTGTTTTTCGCCTGTAAGGATCTAGTTTGTCAACCGCCTTGGCACTAACAAGAGATTCAATGCTGGTAATCATCGTAATGGAAAGCACTGAAGTCCAAAAAGCAAGCGAATCTATCCTCGAAAAATTGGGATGAGCTATTGCTTCAAGCAAATTATCAGGGATTCTAATCAATAATTCAGGACCAACTTGGTACTCGTTACCAAAAAATTGCAAACTGTGAGGTTCAAAAAAGTTAAAGGCATAAACAAAAGGAATGGATATAACCAAAATCCACATCGGTGCTGGTAAAAAATGGAAAAACTTATAACTGATCCTTGAATGAAAGATTAAAAGTAAAAGGCCAAGCAGAGAAATAATACCTACAAACGGATTAATATTTGGAATTTGTCGAATAGCATCAACAAGAGTATCAACAATCGATGTAGCCGAGGTAGTGGTTCCCATCGCAATATGAATTTGTTTTGCGATAATGATTATACCAATCGCTGCTAATATCCCGTGGATTACGGACGAATGAAATATGTCTGCAAAACGTCCCAGTTTTAATAAACCCAGTAAAACCTGCAAGGCTCCCGATACTACTATTGCTGCAAAAACATAATTTAATGTCTGATCTGAACCATCATCAAGCGCCATCACAGCTACCAAAATCACAGCCACCAAAACGTTTCCTGGCCCATTTATGGCGATATGACTACCCCGAAAAAAAGTAGTAACAATTCCTCCAATTATTGCTGATAACATCCCTGACATTGGTGGGACACCTGCGGCTAGTGCAATACCCAAGGCTAAAGGTAAGGCTACCAGGGATACACTCACAGCGGCTATCAGGTCACTCTGCCAATTTTCGACAAGGCCTTGCAACCCTTTTTTGGGTACTATTTTCATATTTACCATCTATGGCATTTAAAATTTGTTGGAGTTAAAACCAATTGGCCGTTAAAATACTAAAAACTTGAGTATAGCAAAGGGTTTTAAACTATTCCTTTTTTCCTCATCTCTTCTCCTTTGATTCTTTATATTTCCTTACCTTTGCACCTCGAAAATTGAAAGAGAATTAATGAGCATACAAAAAGAAATTAATAAACGCAGAACTTTTGGGATCGTCAGCCACCCGGATGCCGGAAAAACTACCCTGACCGAAAAATTATTGCTATTTGGTGGAGCGATTCAGGTTGCAGGTGCCGTCAAATCCAATAAAATTAAAAAATCTGCGACTTCGGATTTCATGGATATTGAACGACAGCGTGGGATTTCCGTAGCTACTTCTGTAATGGCTTTCAATTATAAAGGCCGAAAAATCAATATTCTGGATACTCCGGGGCACAAGGATTTCGCAGAAGATACTTACCGTACACTCACCGCAGTTGACAGCGTAATCGTTGTCATTGACGTAGCAAAAGGTGTAGAGGAACAAACAGAAAGACTAGTCGAGGTTTGCCGAATGCGGAACACGCCAATCATCGTTTTTATCAATAAAATGGATCGTGAAGGGTTGGATGGTTTTGATCTCCTGGATGAAGTGGAATTGAAGCTTGGCTTAACAGTAACCCCTTTGAGTTGGCCGATTGGGATGGGTCAACGATTCCAGGGTGTTTATAATCTTTATGAAAAAAAATTAAACCTTTTCAGTGCGCATGGAAAGCAAGCGGAGGAAGATACTATCGAGTTTTCAGATCTCAGCAATCCCGAATTGGAAAAATATATCGGCGATACAGCGGCAGCTGAATTGCGTCAGGAAACGCATCTGATTGAAGAAGTATACCCCGATTTTGATAAAAAGGAGTATTTGGAAGGAAATCTAAGCCCTGTATTTTTTGGAAGCGCAATTAATAATTTTGGAGTAAAAGAATTGCTGGATTGCTTTATTGAAATTGCCCCAACACCGCTTCCATGTGTCACCGAAGAACGTATAGTTGATCCATTGGAGGATCAGTTTTCCGGGTTTGTTTTCAAAATCCATGCGAATATGGATCCCAAACATCGCGACCGGATTGCTTTTATGCGGATTTGTAGCGGTAAGTTTGAAAGAAATACCAATTACCTGCATGTTCGTCAAAACAGGAAAATGAAATTTTCGAATCCCACGGCATTTATGGCAGCCAAAAAGTCCGTGGTCGACGTTGCCTTTCCCGGAGATATAATCGGGCTTTATGATTCCGGCAATTTTAAAATAGGAGATTCTGTGACTGCAGGGGAAGTTTTACACTTTAAAGGAATTCCGAGTTTTTCACCGGAGCAGTTTCGATTTGTTGACAATGCTGATCCAATGAAATCAAAACAACTGGCAAAAGGTATTGAACAGTTGATGGACGAAGGTGTGGCGCAGCTATTTACAAAAGAAGTTGGTGGTCGTAAAATAATCGGAACAGTAGGCGCGCTGCAATTTGATGTAATTCAATACCGATTGAAGCATGAATATGGCGCATCTTGTCATTACGAACCGCTAAATTTATACAAAGCTTGTTGGGTGAGTTGTAAGGATCCGATTAAGTTTAAAGAATTTAAAAGTCGCCGAAAACGAGATATGGCAATAGATAAATCCGGCAACGCTGTTTTCCTTGCAGAGTCTGCCTGGACTTTGAAAATGGCTCAGGAAAATTTCCCGGAAGTAGAATTTCGTTTTAAAAGTGAGAAATAAAAAAGTAATGAGGTGTCAGGAGCGAGTGGCGAGATTAAAGTTCGTAGTTCGTAGTTCAGAGATAACCATGAACTTCCAACTTCAAACTCTTGATCACGCGGAACTTAAACAAATCTATTTTCGTAACAAGAAAGAAATAATTTATATTTTATAAAACTCGAAAAATGTCACAAGACGATAATTTTAAAAAGCTGGTTGCACATTGTAAAGAATATGGTTTTATTTTTCAATCAAGTGAAGTGTACGATGGTTTGAGTGCTGTTTACGACTATGGTCCTTACGGCGTGGAACTGAAAAATAATATCAAAAACTATTGGTGGCAATCCATGGTGCAAATGCACGAAAACATCGTTGGTATCGATGCTGCGATTTTTATGCACCCAAAAACCTGGAAAGCTTCTGGTCACGTCGATGCTTTTAATGACCCTTTGATCGATAACAAAGATTCCAAAAAAAGATACCGTGCAGACGTTTTGGTGGAAGATTATTTGGACAAAATCGAAGCTAAAATCAATAAGGAAGTGACCAAAGCACAAAAACGTTTTGGCGATGCTTTTGATGAAGCGCAATTTAAATCCACCAATCCGCGAGTTGTTGCTAACGTCGAAAAAATGAACACGATAGCTAAACGCCTTGCCAATTCGTTACGCGATGGAGATTTGGCAGATATCAAATCATTGATTGAAGAACTCGAAATTGCTTGTCCTGTCAGCGGTTCCAGAAATTGGACAGATGTTCGTCAGTTCAATTTGATGTTTTCAACACAACTGGGAAATGTTGCCGGTGAAGAAGATAAATTGTATCTCCGACCTGAGACAGCACAAGGTATTTTTGTCAACTTTTTGAATGTTCAAAAATCATCCCGCCAAAAGATTCCTTTTGGAATTGCACAAATCGGTAAAGCGTTCAGAAATGAAATCGTTGCGCGTCAGTTTATTTTCCGAATGCGTGAATTTGAGCAAATGGAAATGCAGTTTTTTGTGCGTCCGGGCGAAGAAATGAAATGGTACGAATACTGGAAGGAAGCGCGTATGAAATGGCACAAAGCTATCGATCATCCAATGGAAAAATTGCGATTTCACGATCATGATAATTTGGCGCACTATGCCAACGCTGCTGTTGATATTCAGTTTGAATTTCCTTTTGGATTTAAAGAACTGGAAGGTATTCACAGCCGAACCGATTTTGATTTGAAACAACACCAGGAACTTTCAGGTAGAAAAATTCAATACTTCGATCCTGAAATAAATGAAAATTATGTGCCTTTCGTGGTGGAAACTTCAATTGGTGTTGATCGTATGTTTCTGTCCGTGATGAGCCATGCTTTGCAGGAAGAAGTGGTTCCCGATGCTCAAGGGCAAAGATTCTTCAAGAGATGTTTTGAAAATCCATCCGGCGTTAGCACCGATTAAATGCGCTGTGATTGCCATTATTGAAAAACAAAGAAGAATTGACTACAAAAGCCAAGAGCTGTTTTTGATAAACTCAAGTTTTCTTTCAATTGCCAATACGATGAAAAAGATGCAATCGGTCGACGTATATCGTCGCCAGGATGCAATCGGTACGCCGTATTGCATCACCATTGATTTTGATACTTTGGAAGATGATACCGTGACGATTCGCGAGCGTGATACTTTAGAACAGAAACGTATCTCTATCAATGACATCGAAAAGATCGTCAGTGAAGGAGTTGATATGAAAACGCTCTTTTTAAAAAAAGAAGATCAGTTGGTTTAGAGAATTGACTAGACATAAAAATCCCGTTTCGCTGTTTTGTGAAACGGGATTTTTAATTTTAGAAATATTGTTTTTTGGTTTACAGTCTTTCCGAATTAATATTCA
Source organism: Saprospiraceae bacterium (assembly GCA_965220465.1). GTDB lineage: Bacteria > Bacteroidota > Bacteroidia > Chitinophagales > Saprospiraceae > JAHDHW01. Next base: position 391,147 of record CBDCPZ010000024.1, read on the forward strand.
ATAAAACGAAATGTTTTTGAATTGGTATTTACTACTAACCAGTCTTTTTTTAGTATTATATTTAATCCGTTATTCGAATAGCTTGTTTAAAAAACTAAAACACATTTTATGAAAAAGACCAACCTTACTTTTAATTTTAATTATATACTATAGTGCAATTATTTCAGCTCAATCAGAGTATTGGCAAACTTTGTATACTACGGTTACAGGTGGGAACAGAATTAATTCGACTCTTTTTGAAAACGAATATACGTTTACAAGTGTTTCTGGCGACAAACTTTATGAAGATTCCTATTATTTGGAATTAAGAAATTATTTAGGCTTGCCGCCTTTGATAGGAAGTGCTTTTACCTCACATTATTTTTATGCGACAGAAGTAGAGAATAATGGAGACCCGTTTTTCTTTGCAGCACAGCGAACAGGCACGAATTATAATAAAATATATTTAAGCACATTTTCGAAGACCGAGTTGCTACAAACTGAGTTTGAAATACCAGATGAATTCGAAAATGAGCAAATAAAAGGACCAGCAGCTGTACAAGTCAATGATAGCGAAATAAGGATTTTTGGTAATCTATCTTTTCATAAAATTACAATCGCAAGTGATGGGACTTTCAATCTGGAATGGTCAAAAACTGCGGATTTTGGGTTAATCGCGGATGCTAAACCCTATAATGGTGGATATATATTATGTAATGAAAATGGATTATTAATTTATGTTGATGGGGAATCGGAACCAGTCTGGCTTAAAGGTTTAGGAGCTCCAATGAGAGCTGTGCTGGTTTTAAATGATGGTTTTTTGATGGCTGCTGAAATTGATGAGGAGAGTGCTTTGATCAAAACTGATTTTGATGGAGAGGTGCAATGGGAAAAGAAATACGGGAGCGGCTTTGCGGTTGATTTAGATTTTTCCAATGAAGATGGGATCGTCTTTACCGGGAAAAATGACAGCTTAGGTGCATACGTAATCAAAACTGATATGGCAGGAGACATTATCTGGGAGCAATATTATCTTGCAAATAATAACGGTTCCAAAATATTAAAAAGCCAATACGGTGGTTACCTTCTTCAAACAAAAGGACAAATTTCGACTAATGTTTTTAGAATAGCAGAAGATGGATCAACAGGTGAATTTACGGCTGATATTCCTCCAAAATCCATTGAAGCCAATAATATAAGAACGTCAGCTACAGTAAAGGGACAATTGTTTTGGAATGGTGATGACATTAATACTTTCTTCCCAAAAGATTCTGTTACTTCGACGATTTTTGCCGGAGGGCTCTGGTTCTCGGGTCGTGATCAAAATGGATCGTTGCATTCAGCTTTTACCAATTACACTTCGTCCGATTTTTCACCAGGTCCTTTTAGTGCTGAATCTATGGATTTGGAAAGTTGGAATCATGAATGGCGGATTAGTAAATCCCAAATTAATAAACTGCGTGAAGACTTCTTGGATGGCACAATAGATCGAGCTGTCACAATTGACCTATGGACTTATCCGGGAGCAGGAAATCCTAATTTCAATTTATTTGGAGGTCAGGCAGTTGTACCGGAAAACACAGCACCTTTCGTAGACTTAAACAATGATGGCATTTATAATATTCTTGATGGAGATTATCCTCAGATGAAAGGAGACGATATGATCTGGTGGGTGATGAGCAATAAATCTAATGGCGGTAACATTGGAGGCGAACCTCTTGAAATTGAAGTAAAAGGTATATTATACGCTTATGGATGTGATGGAAATTCGACACTCTACAATTCCGCTTTTCTACATTTTGAAATCACAAATTTTTCAGAAAACGAATATTCAGACATCCATATCGGCACCTTTATGGATTATGACGTTGGATGCCATCTTGATGATTATATAGGCACACTGGTAGAGACGAATTCTGTTTTTGGATATAATGAAAGTGTTCTTGATGAAGAAAATGGTTGTACCGGTACCCCTTCATTTGAGCAAGGCAAAATCCCCCTCCAAAGTGTTACCTATCTAAATACAGATATGAGTTATAGCATGAATTTTAATAATCCTGGGATAGGAGAGCCAGGAACAAACCCACCCGCCGATCCCGATGAACTTCATGATTTTCTTCAGGCAATTTGGCCAGACGGATCGCATCAGACAGAAGGTGGAAACGGTTATGGTGGAACTGTACCCGTGGATTTTGCTTTTCCTGGCAATCCTGCAAATTCAAATGAATGGAGCATGTGCTCAGAAGCTTTAGAAGATAACGATAGAAGGATGGTTATGGTCGCCGGACCTCATACCCTTTCACCAGACCAAATGATGGATCTGGATATTGGATTATTGACTCATGAAAACATAGATTACCCATGTCCTGATATTTCACAAGTTGAAAATGAAATCGAAATCCTGCAAAGTTTGTACAACAACGGTGGTTTAGATTACAACCTTTACCTGGGGCCAGATCTTGATTTTGTGGAGGGAGAAACGTATACGCTAGATGCTGGAGCCGGAGCAATAACCTACTCCTGGTCCACCGGAGAAACTTCACAAACAATTGAGGTTTCAAGTCCTGGAATATACTCCGTTACCATCACAACAGTCGCTGATTGTGAGTATGTGGATGAAGTAAATGTAGGAGGCGTTTCGAGCCTGAGCGAAGTCCAAATTAATGCTCCTAAAATCTATCCAAATCCTACATCTAACCAACTGTTTGTTGAATTTGAAACTACTGTGCCTGAACATATAACTCTGGAAAACACATTTGGACAACAGATAAAAAGCTATAAAATTTCGCCAGAATCACAACATATGACTCTTGAATTAAATATTGAAAACTTACCACAAGGAATGTATTTATTACGGTTTCATTATGAAAAAGAAGAAAGCATTCTTTTGAAAAAATTGATAGTGGTGAAATAAAGATTCAAGGCCTCATTAAACTTTTAAGGCTTAGGATTCTTCAAAAACAGTCACGTTTGGCAATTGGCGAAACGTGATTTTTTATTTGTATTGACCTCGATCATTCCATTCCGGCTGCTCATCAAATTGAGGTAAAGTAATATTTATTTTGGTTAAACCAGTAGTATCGGTTAAAGTATGCAAAAAAGCAATGATGTCTTCTTTTTCTTTTTCTGAAAGATTTAGAGGTTCATCCGAAAGCGTTTGGTTTTCAATTTCCAGCCCAAGGCCTGCGCCTCCTCCGCGATTATAAAATTCCATCACCTCCTCCAGTGTTTCAAAGAGGCCATTGTGCATGTAAGGCGCAGTTAATGCTGCGTTTCTCACAGAAACTGTTTTAAAGGAGTTTTCAAATTGCGGAAGCTCTTCTCTTCTTAAACCATTTTTAATTCTTCCGGGATCTGTATCTTTTTGTGGCTGGATCGTATCAAAACCTAAGGTGATTCCCAAAACTTCGGATTCCGTTTCGACATAAAAAGGAGGTACTGTGCCATTAAAAACCGGCGCAAAGTGACAGGTGCCACAGGCTGCTTTTCCCATAAAAAGATTAAATCCATTTTTCGCATCTTCAGGAAAAGAATCGATCTCATTTCTGGTGTATTGATCAAATTCACTATTAAATGATTTCAATGAATTAACATAAGCTGCAATGGCATTGCTAATCGATCTTTGATAAATTGGTCTTTTGGCAATTTCGCTGTAATTTTCTTCAAACAATTGGGCGTAAGTAGCGCTTTGGCTGAGCCTTTCTGCAATTTCATTAAACGAAGTATTAAATTCCTCGGAATTGTTGACTACGTGAGCAACCTGCCTTTCCAAATTGTAATCGCGCAGGTCCCAAAAAAAGCGAGAAGAGTAGCCCGCATCGATAAGTGTCGGCGCATTTCGCTGTGTAAATTTTCCGGAGATATTGGTTTTGCTTTTTGGTAATCCATCGGCAAATGCTTTCTTCGGATCATGGCAAGTTGCGCAAGACATTTTCATGTCTTTTGATAAAATGGGATCATAAAAAAGCATTTTTCCAAGATTTATCGTCGTGGGGTTATTTAAAGGCAAAAAAGAAAACTCAGAGAAAACTTCAGTACTTAAAAAGTGCTCATCGAATAAATTTTTTGATTGATAATTCTGCGCGTGAAATTTATTTTGATTGGTTTCAATGCCATTTAATTGTTGAAAATCGAACAAATTTTCATAAAGCGGATTGACAAATTCTTTTAAAAAAAACAATCGATCAAAAGTGTCAAAATCATTGTTTGCCTCAAGAAACAGGAATGATTTGCGGTATAAATTTGTAATTTCTTCAAATTTATTTTTCGCCTTTGGATTTACATTTTCACCAAAAAGGAAAAAGGTTTTTTCCATGCTTTCCGTACTGACTTTAGCTTCCTGAAGCGCATTGCCGGAGCCTGGTGTATCAAAACCGGTGACTCCAAGCGCGAAAACGCGAACCATTCCCGAGCGCAACGCTTCCATAACCCGATGCTCCGAAATGTTTTCCTGAAAATGGCTTCCCGCTATTCTATCCACCGATTTTGAAAGTTCTTTTGTGAGCTTTGCAATTTGAGGAATTTGTGCGGCTGCTTCATCGCTAAAAAGGATTTCTTCGATTGGTTGAAAGCCATTGGGTTCAATAAGGTCATCGCTTTCTTCGCTATTTTTTGGAAATGGTCCTCCATTTATAAAAAGATAATTGTAGGAAGTCTGTAGATAATCAAATAAAAATTCGATTCTTTTGTAAGCGTACCTTGACTCGATAAATTGATTGCGAAGAATTGAAATATCCTCTTCAGTTTTTGTTGTAGAAACTACTTTTGCCAGTTCGTCGACCTCTTTTTGAAATTGTCTAAAATCTTTGAAATAAACTTGTGTGATCCTTTCAGTGAAATCCTGATTTTTTTTGACAGAAGAAAAATCTATAACCGATGGAGTCAGTAGCCCAAAAATCAATATTATAAAAGCGAATACTTTCATTGTTCAAACCAAACTGGTTGGTGCTGAATGTTTTTAAAAAACAATTTAACTATAAAGCTGGGAGGCGAATAAATTCGCCTGTACAAAGTAACGGTGAATTTATTCACCGAGGTTGCAAAAAGGCAAAAAAAAACACGTTTCACCTGTTGGTAAACGTGTTTTTTTTGTTATAAAAACATCAATATTTCTTACTTCTTTGCTATTTCGATTTTATTGAGCAACAAGGCCGCTTTCATCAAAAAGTCGTCTTTGTGTTCTCTGAATTCATTGTGAACCATCAATAATCTGGCTGCGTCAAACGCTGCGGATTTTGGCACAATCTGTCGAGCTGCAATCGGGTGCAATCGGTACTCAAGGTTATTGGAAGTCAGATACGAACCGTTGGTTCTGAAGTTGATGACTTTAGCCAATTTATTGAGGGAGAAGAGATAATTGGTCTCTTTTGTAATATCTTTTTGAAGATCGTGGATATGGTATCTGTAAAAATTAACCCCTGATTTTTCGCAAAGGAATATATCACGCCTGCCATCAAAAGTAATGATATCCTGAAAATCGTATTTCCTCATGTTTTTCATAAAGAACCGACTGACATGTTGTTTGGTAGGTCGTAGTTTAAAAAATTCACGGTCAAGGTCTTGTTCCCCTAGTTTGAACTCTTCATCCCAAGGTCGTGTACGACCGGAACGTAAATTTTGGACTTCACGTACTCTTTCTATAGTATTCCCAAGTTCATTGGCTTTTGAATATACATTTACGATATCTATATCTGCAGTATTTTGAAATGATTCAAGGAAAATTCTGTTTGAGTCAGTTTCGAAAACGAGAAGGGATACTTCACTTATCGCGTAAAAATTGGGGTAACCACCGTTGATGTTTCCGTATTTTAGTTCTAAAAATGCAATGTTTCTGTTCACAGTACTAAATTAAATGATATAAATAAATTAAAATAAGTGGTATTATATTAGTCTATGGTTTTCAACTTACGACAAAGGTAATGAATCTATAAATAAAAATCTGCCGCTCTCATAAATCTTCTCATCATCTGCATAAATTTCTCCTCCATTTTTCATGTTTCCGATCATATCCCAATGTATGGTAGATTGGTTTTTCCCTCCTGCCTGAAGATAAGATTGACCGATTGCCATATGAATAGTGCCTCCGATTTTTTCATCAAATAAGATGTTTTTTGTAAAACGGTTGATGCTATAATTTGTTCCGATAGCCGCTTCTCCAAACCGTCGTGTACCATCAATACTAAAAATATGATCAAGAAATTCTTTTCCGCGTTTGGCTTCCCATTTTTCTACTAAACCCTCTTTTACCCAAAGGGTAACATTCTCCACTTCATGCCCCATGTACACTGCGGGATAAGAGAAATTGATAACTCCGTTTACCGAATTTTCAATAGGCGAGGTATAAACTTCTCCGGAAGGCATATTGGTTTGGCCGTCAGAATTGATCCAGGTTCTTCCTTTTGTTTGAAAACTGATATCAATTCCTTCGCCATAATATCTTATTTTTTCGCGCGAATTCAACAAATCAACAATTTGCTGCTGTGAATTTCGAACATCAACCCAGCGCTGAACCGGATCATCATCAAAAAGATTACAAGCTCCATAAACGAAATTTTCGTATGCTTCCAAAGACATTTCTGCATTTTGTGCAGCCGCCATCGTTGGAAATTGACAAAGATTTCTTTTTAGGTCCCTTGTTGCTGTTCTTTGAAAATATAATTGATTGAGTGGAGCGGTTACTTTTTTACGGGCTTTTAGTTTCTCCTGATCAAGGTTTTGGTCTTCGAATAGATTGTATGGAGCTCGAATAACTAAATAGGCTTCATATTCCTCCATTGCCATTTTGTACTGCGGAGAAATAAACTGTATTTGATCTCCTTCGGCTTCCTTGGAAAAAATGTTATGTTTTTCCCGAAAGTCGAAATCTACAAGGACATTACCGCCAGCCTTTAGAGCTTCTCGGTAAACTTCTCTCACAAGGGGTTCAGCAAGCGTAGTGGTTTTTACATAAAGGCGGTCACCAGCTTTGATTTCGAGGCAATAGTTGACGAGTAGTTTTGCGTATTTGTTATGAATAGGGTTCATCTTGTCCGGTCCTTAGGTATCGGTTTTTGAATGGGTTGCTCTTAAAATAGGTTGTTTTTTACAAAAATAAAACGCTTCAAATATAATCACCAATGTTTTACTTGGTAAGGATAGCGAATTTCATATAATTCTTTTACCAAAGTAGTTAATTTTTCTCTTAAAACATTAATGTTTTCTTTTGTAAGCGCCGAAATAAAGACATTATCGTGTTCAAATTCATTTTTTAACTTTCCCTGCAACTCTTTTTCAATTTCAGCTTTTGTTTCCTTATCAACATAATCATCAAAATATCGTTTGCGATAAAGATCAATTTTATTGAAAACCATGAAACATTTTTTTTCAGAAACGCCCAATTCTTTTAATGTAGCGTTTACTGTTTTAATCTGATCATCATATTGTGGATGAGCCATATCGACAACATGTAACAACAGATCACTTTCGCGAACTTCGTCAAGCGTAGATTTAAAACTTTCAACCAAATGATGAGGTAGTTTTCGAATAAAACCAACCGTATCGGACAATAAAAAAGGCATTGATCCAAATACAATTTTACGAACAGTAGTGTCTAAAGTTGCAAAAAGTTTGTTTTCTGCGAACACTTCAGATTTGCTTAAAATGTTCATCAATGTTGACTTTCCGACGTTAGTATATCCAACTAAGGCGACACGGATCAGTTGCCCCCTGTTTTTACGGCGAGTAAGATTTTGTTGGTCAATCTTCTCCAGTTTCTTTTTTAAAAGGCTGATTTTGTCACGAATGATCCGACGATCTGTTTCAATTTCTTTTTCCCCTGGTCCTCGCATTCCAATACCACCACGCTGTCTTTCAAGGTGGGTCCACAATCCCCTCAACCTTGGCAAAAGGTATTGCATTTGAGCCAACTCAACCTGTGCTTTGGCCTGAGCTGTTTGAGCACGGCTGGCAAAAATATCCAAAATAAGACTACTGCGATCAATGATTTTCACCTTTAAAGTCTCTTCAATAATGCTGACTTGTTTGCCGGTAAGATCGTCGTCGAAGATGGCAAGGTTGATCGCTTCATTCTTTTGGATATACTCCCGAATTTCTTCTAATTTTCCAGACCCTACGAAGGTACGCCGGTCAGGGTGTTGTAGTTTTTGTACAAAACGTTTTTTGGTTTCCGCACCAGCGGTATGCGCAAGAAATTCAAGCTCATCAAGATATTCTGTAACTTGCTCTTCTGACTGATCCTGGTGAATCAAGCCAATTATAACAGCTTGCTCCGTAGATTTTTTTAATCCTTTTTTTCCCTGTTCTCCTATATTCCAATCGCTCATATTATTAGTTTGAAGTTTCTAGTAGTTTTGTATCGTTTCAGGCTTTTCGTTTTTTGTTCGAGGTTTGTGATTCATAGATTGAAGTTTTTGTCTTTTATTTCTAACCTCTTAACCTTCTCACTTTCTAACTTCTTTTTTCCTTATCTCTTTGCAATCCAGCTTAAAGGATTTAGTCGTTCTTTTTCGCGCCATACTTCAAAATGCACTTCAGATACATTGCTTTTTGAGTTTACGCTAGATAGTCCAATTGGTTGTTTAATTTTTACTTTATCATTCTTTTTTACATAAACCTCTTTAAGGTTTGAGTATACGGTATAATAGTCGCCGTGTTGAATAATTATCATGTGCTCATAACCCGGAATGAACTGTTTGCCAACGACAATACCTTCAAATATTGCTCTTACTTGTGCATTATTGTCAGTGCGAATATCAATGCCATTGTTTGTAATTTCAATTTTCCGCAAAGTCGGATGCGGTTGTTTTCCGAAATAACCAGTCACGATTCCATTACTAACCGGCCAGGGTAATCTGCCTTTGTTTGCATAGAAACTCGTTGTCAGGATATTTAGTTCCGGAGTTTTCGTTGGTTTTTTATTTTGTGTCTTTTTTAATGCTTCTGCAGTTCTTGCTCTTTTACGTTCTGCGATTACTTCCTGTTGAATGACTGTTTCGATGGCATCGTTGAGTTTTTGATGAGCTATCCTTTTTGCTTTGAGGTTTTTTCGCAATCTTGCTTCATCAGCGCGAAGCGTATTGAGCATTTTATATTTATCCAGCAATTCTTTATTCAAAAGCTCTGTTTGAGTCTCCTGATCTGCAATTAATTGCTCTTTTTCAGCTATCCTTTCTTCTAATTGATTTAACTTTTTAGAAAGAGTATTAGTGGTTTCTATGATAAGCCTCGCTTGTTTTTTACGGTATTGGTCGTATTGTTTGAGGTATTGCCATCGTTTAAAAGCCTGGTTAAAACTTTCGGAAGAAAAAATAAAAAGTAAGGTGCTGTGATTGACTTTTTGCCGGTAAGCATTACGAGCCATTACACCATATTCTTTTTGCAGCCGATTGATATCATTTTCGAGTGCTTCGGTAACTTCTTTGGTTCTGTCAATGTTTGCAATTGCAAAGGCGAGTTCTTCCTGCAAGGTGTGGATTAGTTCTTCTCTTTTTTGGATTTGCTGCTGCAAAGTGACGTATCGATCAAGTGTAGCGGCTTTATTGTTGGTGGTCTGACTGAGTAATTTGGACGTAGTATTGATCTCAGAAAGAAGTCGCATCCGCTTGTTTTCAAGGTTTTTGCGGCCCTGTCCATTCGCTGATGGAAGTGCTAAAATACCAAGGAATAGAACAATAAGAATAGGTTTAATTAACCTTTGTATAATGTGAAGGGATTTCAAATTGAATCGTCTTAGGGCTATTGATTTCTAATTTTGAAAATTTAACATTTATAGCGACATTGCCAATACTTTCGCTATTAAAATCGAAGATGCGAAAATACGAAAAATTTGGATATTCTTCTTCGTTCGAATGTTCAAAAGCCATGGTCATGTTTTGTTTGCTATGTTTTTCCTCAAAAGCCATTTGCCTAATTAAAAAAGAAATTCCATCAACAAGGTATTGGCTTTTAAAATCATCATTCTCGTTATTGAGCTGATATTCGGAAGTATTTATTGAGGCCTTTAATTCTGAACCGTCAAAAAAAACAGGGTTGCCTAAAATGATTTCCTGAAGTACTTTAAAATTAGTGGGGCCGGCTTTTTGGGAAGGAAGATTGTATTCTTTTTCAAGAAAACTGATGTCTTTTATAAAATACTCTTTTTCTAGTCGATCGATGACATAAATGCTGTCTGGAGTGATTTTTATACGAGCCGCCTCGACATTTAATTTTTTAACATTCATCCAGATCACGCTGTCTTTTCGCATACGGATATTTGCCGTTAATTTACGGGTTTGGTAATCATCCGAAAAAGTGATCCGCAATTTTGCACTCAACCAGTCCGCTTCAAAGCGTTGATCAGCAAGCTTTTTTAATATAAATTTCGAAGACTTATTTTTTAAATTAGCAGAACGGGCATTCCGTGCGGTTTTGCAGGAAGGAAGCGTAATGAGCTGTAGAGCGAGGAGAAGGAAAGTATATTTGAAAAAGGGTTTCAATTGATTTTTTTGCTTATAACGAATGTGAGAGAAAGATTGGTTTGAAAAGGCTGAATTGTTTTAAGATTTAAAATTTACAACCTATTCATATAATTGCCGGTCAGTAATTTTCTTTTCCAATATTTTTGAAGTAGAACCTTTTTCGAGCGCTTTTTGCCAATTGATAATGGCATTTTCAACATCATCCAATTGAAAAAGAACATCGCCGTAATGTTCCAAAATGTCTGGCATTTCATCGCCACCATTTGCCATTGCTTTACTGATCCATTCTTTCGCTGTACTGTATTCTTTTATTTTGTAAAATATCCAGCCATACGTATCCTGATAATAAGGATTGTTTGGATCTAACTCATTCGCTTTTGCACACATCTCTTTTGCTTTTGCTAGTTTGTCACTGCGCAAAGCAAGATAGTAGCTGTATCTATTTAAAATAGAAGGAACATTGGGGTTTATTTTCAATGCTTCATCAAACGCGATATCAGATTTGTCAAAATCCTCCAACTGGTAATATTCGATAGCCATGTGGTTATAAATATCGAGGCGGAGGATCGGATTTTTGCGGGACATCAAGAGTGCTTGCTGAAGGCTGCTAATTGCTTCGCGGTGCCTTTTAAGCTGACCGTTGGCGACGCCATTGAAATAATAGGCTTTGGCTTGATTTGGGAAAAAATCAATTGCTTCTTCTGAAGTTTGGAGTAAGGCTTCGAAATTGCTGAGTTCTAAATTAATGTACATCACCTGCTCCCAAATAGTGAAAACAGCTTTGTTTAACTTAAGTGCTTTTTGATACTTTTCTAAGGCAGTTTGGTTGTCTCCGGAATAATAAAGAATGTCTCCAAAAGCTGAGTAAGATTTGGCTTCCTCAGGATGAACTTCTACTAATATTTCGGCAAGTTCTACAATCTTTTTAGCAAGAACCGTGTCACCTGAATTTGCTAATTTTTGAATGTAAGGAATGAGTTCTTTGATTTTTATATCAATGCTGACATCTGGTTTTTCAAAGACAGGTTTTAGGGTATTCAAATAACTTATGTCATCCCCTCCATCCTTTAGTTTTTCTGCAAGTGCTATACTTGCATAGGCATCGTCCGGGTCAATAGATAGTATTTGTTTATAAATTTCTTCTGCTTTATTTTGATCGCCAACCTGTTGGTAAAAACCAGCTAGCATATGTTTGTAGTCCGTATTGGATGGAGCAGATTTGGCCAGGATTTCTAATTCTTCTGCGGCTTTTTTTTGATCACCTAAACCTAAATATAATCTATACTTTTTACCGGAAAGGTCTTCATTTATTCCAAATTTGCTTTCCAGTTTGTCATAGACTTTGATTGCTTTGGATGCATCTCCGGCTTTAACTAAAAAGAAGGCCCACTTTTCATAATAATAAGTGTTTTCTCCGTCTTGAGCCACAAGGCCTTCAAAAACTTTTGCAGCTTCTTTTGGTTTGCCCATCTTGTCGTGGAGATCAGCCAAAAACATTTCATACCATACATTTTCAGGTTCCAGTGACAAAGCTTCTTTGATCGAATGTAAAGCATTGTCATTTTTCTCCTGAACATCATAAATTCTGGCTAGTTCGTATAAGGCAGCATCGTTTTTTTTATCTCTTTTTATCACTTCTTTGAACAAATAAACCGCATTTTCATAGTTGCCAAGAATTTTTTCTTTGCTGGCATCAATAAATATCTTTTGTGTATTGATTTCCTCTTCAGATATTTGCACCTGTCCGTATATTGGAGGCAATGCCACTGAAGAAAGTAGCGTAGTCAAAAGAAAATAATATTTAATACTTAAAAGCCTCATACGGTATACTTAGAATAATCGCCGATGCTGATGTCTGATTTTTTACCGCTATACTCAACAAAATTTCCGATCATAGAATTCTCCAGATTAGCATCTTTTACTTTCGAATCACCTTGAAGGATACTGTTTATAATAACGGAGTTTTCAACTTTTGAATTGTTTCCAACTGATACATAAGGTCCTATTACTGAGTTGTTCAATTTTACATTGTCACCAATAAAACAAGGCGGAATAACGACTGAATTTTCAATAGAAACAGTGTCAGCTACCAATTGTTCCTTAGATTTCAATTCGAGCATCCTTTTATTAGTAAATACAACAGCATCTTTGTTACCACAATCAAGCCATTCTTCGATATTTCCCGGCTTAATGATCAATCCTTTTGATTTCATGCTTTCCAAAGCGCTGGTCAATTGATATTCTCCTTTATCCTTGATGTTATGGTCGATCAGGTGTTGAAGTTCTGCACGCAGATTATCTCCATCTTTCATATAATAAATACCGACAATGGCCAGATCAGAGACAAAGATCGGTGACTTTTCAACAAAATCAGTTATCACATTGTTTTCGTCTACTTTTACTACACCAAAAGGAGAAGGGTCTTCCACTTTTTGAACCCAAACCATTCCGTCTGCTTGTGGGTCAATTGAAAAGTTGGCTTTAAAAAGGGTATCTGAAAAGGCAATTATACATGGTCCTGTCAAACTTTCTTTTGCACATAAAATAGCGTGAGCGGTGCCTAAGGGCTGATCCTGATAATAGATAGAACCTTTCGCACCTAAAGAATCGGCAATTGCCAGAAGTTGCTTTTCGGCTTGTACTCCAAAATCACCAATTATAAAGGCTACTTCATCAATCTCACTGTTACAACTAGCAGCCAAATCTTCTACAAGCCGCTGAACCATAGGTTTTCCGGCAATTGGAAGTAATGGTTTTGGTACGGTTAAAGTATGTGGACGAAGGCGAGAACCTCGACCAGCCATAGGAATAATGATTTTCATTTTATTTGTTTTGATTGTTAATACGGGTTTTCAAGCGCAAATATAAATTATTTTGCATGAAGGAGGGACGTTTTGTTATTCTATAACTGATACTTTGACCATATTGGTTCGGTGCCTGCGGTGCAGCGGCATGCTTCCGGTATTTACAACAACATCACCGGGAAACACTTGTTTTTCATGAACCAGGATTTGCGTAACGTCATGGATGGTTTCGTCTGTAGTCGTAAACTTGTCGTAATAATAGCAACGAACGCCCCACACTAAATTAAGTGTGGCCAGCATATGTATTTGATCTGAGAATATATAAATGTCGCAATTGGGGCGATAGCTTGACACTTTAAAAGCAGTATAACCAGAGCTGGACATACCCAAAATGGCTTTTGCTCCAATTTCTTCTGCAGTTTTAGCAGCATTAAAACACACTGCGTCAGAAAGAAAAGTGCGGGATTTTTTGTTTGGTGTCGGGCGCTCGTAACTTATAATTTTACTAGCTTCGGCTTCATCAATGATCTTGTTCATAGCCTCAACCACCTTTACAGGGTGATTTCCCATAGCCGTTTCGCCACTAAGCATTACTGCATCGGTTCCATCAAGCACCGCATTGGCAACATCAGTGATTTCTGCACGAGTAGGGATGGGTTGTTTGATCATACTGTCCATCATGTGCGTGGCAACAATCACCGGTCTGGCCCATTGAATGCATTTGCTGATTATTTTTTTCTGTAAAATGGGTAATTTTTCAATCGGCATTTCAATGCCAAGATCTCCACGGGCAATCATAATTCCATTGGATGCTTTGATGATTTTATCAATATTTGCAATTGCCTCAGGTTTTTCAATTTTTGCAATCACTTTTGCTGGGTGATGCCGCGCTGCAATACGTTTGCGAAGATCTTTGATGTCTTTTGATGTCCGTACAAAAGACAAAGCGATCCAATTCACAGCTGGCTGGGTTAATATAAAATCAAGGTCACGAAGATCTTTTTCAGTAAGAGAAGGAAGGGAAACTTTTGTATTGGGCAAATTGACTCCTTTGTTGGAAGAAAGGATTCCGCCATAAACCACTTTTAATTTTACTAAGTTTGATTTGTTTGTTTCGATTACTTCGAATACTAATTTTCCATCATCAACTAAGACCAATTCTCCTACAGTTACGTCCTGAGCAAACTGTTTGTAGCTCATGTAGATTTTTTCCATGTTGCCAACACACTTCTCATTGACGAACGTAACAATATCATCTTTCTTTAAAACCAATTCATTATTTTCAATTTTCCCTACCCTCAATTTTGGGCCTTGTAAATCAGCCAATATTCCAAGGTGCAGGTTGTATTTTTCGTTGATGTAAGTAATATTGTTGATTACCTTGAGATGGTCTTCATGGAGCCCGTGAGAGAAATTTAAACGAAATACATCCACTCCGGCTTTGCCAAGTTCAAGTAAATTATTGTAAGAACTCGAAGCAGGGCCAACGGTTGCCACAATTTTAGTATTCTGATGATTTACGATTCCCATGCTGGTTAACCAATAATTTTTATAAAAAAACGTGTTTCAAAAGAATTCCATTTTTGGAATTTTTGTGTTTAGTGTAAGTTTTACAATAAAAGCTAAAAGTACGCTTATCTGACTACATTCCCAAAAAGGATTATAAAACAAATAACATTAAAGTTATTGGTTTTTTAGAAGCAATTTATATTTTTTAAAATAATGTATAGTTAATGAGATAGGCAATAAAACTTTCAATTTGGAAAATGCAATGCAAGTAAAAAAATTATGAAAAACTTTGGTTATCATTTGACTTATGGTTTACTTTGCACTGCATTTGTAAACCCAGTCTATCATATATTTAGATTGCATACTGGCAAGAAAAATCGCCAAGAGGGAGTTGGTTGCCAGAATCGACTAAAAATAAGATAGACATTAAAGTGTAAAAAAAAATATGTCAAACATTGCAGAAAGAGTAAACAAAATTATCATTGATAAGCTAGGAGTCGATGAATCAGAAGTAACTTCTGAGGCTAGCTTTACCAATGACTTAGGAGCTGATTCATTGGACACGGTAGAGCTGATTATGGAATTTGAAAAAGAATTTGATCTTTCTATTCCTGATGAACAAGCTGAAAATATTCAGACTGTTGGACAGGCAGTTTCATACCTTGAATCTCAAATCCAATCTTAAAATTAAATTCTGTATGAGAATTGCACTCAGCTTTAATGTTCAATAATTGTTGAGTCAAATCACAAATCCACAAATTAAAAGAAATACCCTTTTGGTTTGTGGATTTTAGCTTAAAAGAGTTCTTCATTTAAACGGTTTACGGTTTTGTTGAATCCATTGCGAGTTGCTCCTGATCAAATTGTAAACCTCATTTTTCACCCGCGTATAATCTTACAAAAGTATGAAACGGGTAGTCGTAACTGGAATTGGTGCTTTAACAGCAATTGGAAATAATATAAAGGAATACTTCGATGGCCTTAGTAGAGGTATTAGTGGAGCTAATCTGATAACTCGATTTGATGCCACACAATTCAAGACACAGTTTGCTTGTGAGGTAAAAAACCTGGATGTCGGGGCACATTTGGATCATCGGGAAGCACGTCGGCTTGATCCATTTACACAGTTTGCTTTGATAGCTACTGAAGAAGCTATGAAACACAGTGGCCTTGATCTTGAAAAAATAGATCTGGACAGAGCAGGAATAATCTTTGGATCAGGAATCGGAGGATTACATTCTCTTGAATCAGAAATTGAGGAGTTTGCAAAGGGAAATGGAATTCCCAGGTACAATCCTTTCATGATTCCTAAAATGATTCCTGATATTGCAGCGGGTCATATTTCAATAAAATTTGGTTTCAGAGGTATTAATTATGCTACCGTTTCAGCATGTGCTTCTTCTTCACACGCACTTGGAAATGCTTGTGATTATATTCGTTTGGGTAAAGCGGATATTATCATATCTGGTGGAGCTGAAGCTGCCATTACGCATGCAGGTATGGGAGGTTTCAATGCGATGAAAGCACTTTCTACCAGAAATGATGATTACAAAACAGCTTCCAGGCCATTCGATCTTGATCGTGATGGCTTTGTGTTGGGTGAAGGAGCAGGAGCATTGATTTTAGAGGATTTAGACCATGCAAAAAAGAGAGGCGCAAATATACTTGCAGAGATTGTAGGTAGTGGCGGAACTGCCGATGCTTATCATATCACGGCCCCACACCCTGAAGGATTAGGCGCACGAAATGTGATGCGAATGGCACTTAATGATGCCAAAATGAATCCTGAAGAGATTGATTACGTAAATGTTCATGGTACATCGACACCTTTAGGTGATGTAGCTGAAGTAAAAGCAATTCAGCAAGTGTTTGGAGAGCATGCTTACAAAATGAATGTAAGTTCCACAAAGTCAATGACTGGCCACCTTTTGGGAGCTGCCGGAGCAATAGAAGCAATTGCCGGTATTTTGGCAATTAATCATGATTTTGTGCCTCCGACGATTAATCATTTCACTGATGATCCTGAGATTGATCCAAAACTCAATCTCACTTTTAATGTTGCCCAGAAAAGAAAAGTTAATGCTATTTTAAGCAATACTTTTGGGTTTGGAGGCCACAATTCATCAGTGATTTTTAAAAGATTTGAATAACAAGTACTTCGTACAGTTTTTTACAATTAATTAGCTGGTTATCAGGTTGTATTTTCTATAGCTGCACGAAGTATTTCAATAAAGCATTTCTTATCATAATAGGAAATGCAGACAGCAGAAAAGCTGTTATATTTTTAAAAAAGTATTTTTGCCTTCCTGAAAAGGAAGGGTTTGCATTTTTTAAAAATCTGCAAAAAATAGTACTTTAATAATATCTGGATTTTATTATATCCTGATATTCAACTCTTTGCAACCTGATAGCTGGCGACATATTAATTGTTGACTATTGAAATTTTTTCTAAGAGTCTATAATTTTTATCTTTCACCGGATAAAAATTTAGCAAAGCGCTTGAGGTCATTGCTTGGATTTACTCCTTCTAACCTTGGTCTGTTCAAACTTGCATTTTACCACAAATCAGCCTCCACGGAAAAGCTTTATGCCATCCAAAGCAATGAACGATTGGAATACCTGGGGGATGCTGTTTTAGGGACTGTTGTTGCAGAATATCTTTTTAAAAAGTATCCTAACAACAACGAAGGTTTTCTCACTAAAATGAGATCTAAAATAGTAAAAAGGAAATCATTGAATAAAATTGCGGATAAGATGGGACTGGATATGCTCTTGTCAGAATATAACAGTACCCGGCTAAGCCGGTCTATGCTCGGAAACGCATTGGAGGCATTAGTCGGAGCAGTTTATTTGGAATGTGGTTATCCCAAAACAAAGCGGTATGTTATTAATAAGATTCTTCGGGGATATCTGGATATTCACGAATTGGAAACTTTTGACGATAATTATAAAAGTCAGTTGCTCGAATGGTGCCAAAAAAATGGCCAAACAGTGGCGTATAAAATGCTTGCCAAGTATAAATTTGAAAAAAGAGATCGCTTTAAAGTTGCCGTTATGATTGATGGTAATAAGATCGCAACGGCTGACGATTTTAACAAAAAAAGTGCTGAACAAACCGCTTCTGAAAAGGCGATGCATACTCTGGGAATTATTTCAGAGGACGATGATGACGATTAATGGTTCTTTCCTTTTTATTAATTAAATCATGTAAATTTTGATTTGGTCTTCCGAACGGATCCTTTCCCTTGCTCCAGATGCCGCAACTGCTCGTCGTGGAGAAGGTTTGGGGACTATTCGAAAATGGCGAAATTTGGAAGGCAATGAGCGGGCTCTTTGGGGAGAATGTAAAAGTAGCGGCGCAAGTTATTACAAAACACAAATCGATCTTAAGGGGCCTGCGTTTAAATGTAATTGCCCAAGCCTTAAATTTCCATGCAAGCACGCCATAGGGTTAATGTTTCTTTATGTCAACAATTCTGAAGCATTTCGAATAACAGAAAAAGCTCCGGACTGGGCTGCTGAATGGCTGGAATCCCGAATTAATAAATCCACAGGCCTTAACTCGAAAGCAGACTCTGAAGCAAGTTTGAAAGCTGAAGAAACGAAGCTCAAAAACCGTTTAAAAAGATTGGAATTAATGGCTTCTGGTTTTGATGACCTTGAAATTTGGTTGAGCGACTTAATTCGACAGGGCCTGGCTACAACAGAAGGGCAGGCATACGGTTTTTGGCAGAATATTGCTTCTCGGATGGTTGATTCCAAAATTGGAGGTTTAGGAAGAAAACTCAAAGCAATGCCATTGTTGTATGGTTCAAATACAAAATGGCCGGAGCAAATCCTCTCAGAATTTGCCCAACTTTATCTCATAGCAAAGGGCTTTAAAAGGTTAGAAAATTTGCCCGCGCCGCTTCAGTCAGAGTTACTGTCAATTGCCGGAGTAAATATCAGAAAAAAGGAATTGATCCCTTTAAAAGGGCTGAAAGATGATTGGAAAGTGTTGGGCATAATTGAGGGAATCGATGATAACCTCAACTTTAGAAGGACCTGGTTGCATGGACGAAAAACGCAAAAGACAGCACTGTTTTTAGATTTTAGTTTTGGTGATTTGGGCTTTCCAGAGCAATGGATTATAGGTCAGAGTTTTGAAGCTGAAATTGTTTATTATCCATCAAGTTATCCTTTGCGGGCAATTGTAAAGGAGCATCTTGGAAGTATAGATTTTTCAAACCAAATTTCCGGCTTTAAAAACTTAGAGGTTTTTTTTAAGGAATATGCTAAAGCCATCGCAGCCAATCCATGGATACTTGATTTCCCTTGCTTTTTAGAAGAGGTTATTCCATTTATAAATAATGGAGAACTTCTCTTAGTTGACAAAAAGAAAAAGAAAATTTCGGCTTTAAACAAAGGAAATAAAGGTTGGAAAATGGTTGCTTTGAGTGGTGGAAATCCGATTGCAGTTTTTGGTGAATGGAGTGGCGAGTTATTTATTCCGCTGAGCGTTATTGGTGATGATGAGATTATTGCATTATAAGCGCCTCCTTTTCAACCGCTGTTTTAATGTCAAGGATCATTTTTTTTATCGTTTTTACAAAGAAGCCCTTCAAAAAAAACAGAGCGATTTTAGAAAGTAAAGACGATCGTTGAGGATGAGCCTCAATCGTGAGTTTAGAATTTTCCCCTTCAGGCTCAATGACAAAGTAGGTAGTCATATCTTTAATGATCGGAAGATCGTGAGTTAGTTCTCCATACACCAATTTGTTTTCGCCATAGTTTTTTGTCACCGTTTCAAACTCAATCGATTTATTATTGACAATGCAAATATGTTTTGTGCCAACTCGATTTACGCGATCTTCTTCAAATTCAAATTTGTCAACTCCTTTATTAAATTTTGTTCGATGTTTAAGGTTGGAAACGAATTCATATAAATCTTGGGCAGGCTGTTTAACGGTTTCTGAAATTTTAAAAATAGGAACCGTGTCAACTATCGCTTCAATCGGATCTGGTAAAGCAGCATATTTTCTTAAAGGACTGAGTTCAAAATATTGATAATCAACCTTTCCGAGGTCATATTCTGAATGGCCTTTAATTCCCGTTAGCTCAGTCGGAATAGTAATATTTTCCATTTCCCAGGCGTCAAAGACTCCTTGTGAAATCAACAAATAATCATCAATCGGCACATCATTTTTCATAAGGCGATGCGCTACAATGACTTCCTTGCCGTAAGGTTTTGTGTCTTTTTTGATCTTTATAAACTCAAGATTTCCGGCATGAGCGAAGAATTTTAAATTTAAATTGGAAGCGGAACAACATGCACCGCACTGACAAATTCGCCTTTCTTCATAAAGTTTGAGATGGCTATGAAAATTAACGAACATCTTTTTTACCTGATTAAAAAGCTCCTCTTGCGAAGGGACCTGTTCATATTTATAATAAAAAATGGCGTCCCCCTCTATTTCAGCAAGTGTCAAATCTAATTCTTCGTTATCAATGAGTAATTCCAACAATTCAGCAATGATATGCTGGCTATGTTCAGATTCTGTCGAATTGACAAAGTTTGTAAAACCACTAATATCAGGTAAAAAGATTAGAGAATTTTGTTCAGCCATTATT
Organism: Saprospiraceae bacterium; assembly: GCA_965220465.1. Lineage (GTDB taxonomy): Bacteria > Bacteroidota > Bacteroidia > Chitinophagales > Saprospiraceae > JAHDHW01. Next base: position 411,503 of record CBDCPZ010000024.1, read on the forward strand.
TCTCTTTAGGATAATTATTTTTGATTTTTCTCCAACTACCAATCTAAAAATAGATTAATAAACGCTAAATCCAGACTTACAATAAACGTTTAGCAGCAGAAGTTGTTTAAACTATGTGAAAGGAGGAGAAATAAATATTTGATGTTCCGGAGATTCACTGCTGGCACAGGTATTGTTTAAATAAAAAATTACCTGCCATTTCCAGCATCCCCCACATTCTATTTTAGATCGAATTAAAGATTCAATCTGGCTTTTGTTAATGTTTAGCGAAAATTCGCTAAATGTCACCAATATTACTTTACTATCAAAAATTAATTTTTTATCTTTAGCGAAAATTCGCTGAATGTTTTTAATTGAAATAAAATCCCATAATTTATGACAAAGAATCCTAGTAGTTTCCTGAATCAAGACATTCTCAAAGGAGGAGAGTTTATGATTAAAGATTCCGCTTTTCAGGACACTTTTATCCCTGAAGATATCAACGAAGAGCAGGAAATGATAAAGCAAATGTGTATTGACTTTATAAAAAATGAACTTGTTCCAAATACAGATAAAATTGAAAAGCAAGAAGGTGATATTGTTCCAAAAACCCTTGAAAAAATGGGAGAATTGGGCCTTTTGGGTTCGCATATGCCGGAGCAATACGGAGGTATGGAATTAAATACAAACACCAATACATTTATTTGCGATGCTTTGGGGCCATCTGGATCGTTTTCAACAACATTCGCTGCTCATACCGGTATTGGGATGTTGCCGATCCTGTATTTTGGGACAGAAGAGCAAAAACAAAAATATTTACCAGGATTGATTTCCGGCGAATTAAAAGCGTCCTATTGTTTGACAGAACCTAGTTCCGGATCTGATGCTTTGTCAGCAAAAACCAGAGCTGACCTGACTCCGGACGGAAAGCACTATATCATCAATGGTCAGAAAATGTGGATTACTAATGCAGGCTTTGCAGATGTATTCATCGTTTTTGCACAGGTTGACGGCGATAAATTTACTGGCTTTATCATTGAAAAAGATACGGAGGGACTTTCTTTGGCAGAAGAAGAAAAGAAATTGGGAATCAAGGGTTCTTCAACCCGACAGGTGTTTTTTGAAAATGCCAAAGTACCCGCTGAAAATGTTCTTGGAGATATTGGAAAAGGACATTTGATTGCTTTCAATGTGTTGAATATTGGTCGTTTTAAATTGTGTGTTTTAAGTAATGGTGGCTCCAAAATGAGCATAACAACTGCAATTCAATATGCCAATGAGCGAATTCAGTTCAAACAACCGATTTCCAACTTTGGAGCGATTCAATACAAATTAGCAGAGCAGGCCATTCGATGCTTTTCTGTTGAAAGTGCTCAATACAGGGTTTCTAATTTTATGCAAAATAAAGTCAATTTGCTTCGTGCCGAAGGACTTGATTATGCTGAAGCCAAACTAAAAGCGGCAGAGGAATATGCTATCGAATGCGCTATCCTTAAAGTAGTTGGTTCTGAAGCTTTGGATTATATTGTAGATGAAACTTTACAGATTCACGGAGGGATGGGTTTCTCAGAAGAAGGTACTGCTGCACGGGCTTATCGCGACGCCCGGATTTCAAGAATTTACGAAGGCACGAATGAAATTTGTCGCCTTTTGACTGTAGATATGTTGCTAAAGCGCGCTATGAAAGGAAACCTTGATATTGCAAGTCCAGCCTGGGCAGTGCAGCAAGAATTGGCTTCAATGCCTGGATTTGATAAACCACAAGGTGCTTATGCGGAAGAGAAAAAGGCATTGAAAGATTTTAAAAAGATTTTGCTGATGGTAGCAGGTGCTGCTGCCAAAATGCAGATGGATGGTAAGTTGAATCTTAAAAATGAGCAAGAGATTTTGATGAATATTGCAAACATTATAAATGATGTTTTCCTTACAGAATGCACGTTGCTTCGCGTTGAAAAGTTGGCTGGAAAAGAAAAAGATATTGATCAAGAGGTTTATGATGCCATGTTGCAGGTTTTGATTTCAGATGCCAACTCACGTATTACAAAGGAAGCGAAGGATGCTATCGCATCATTTGCAAAAGGAGATTTGATGAACGCCATGTTGATGGGATTGAAGCGTTTTACCAAATATCCACCGACAAATGTGAAAAATGCACGTCGTAGAATTGCATCACAGCTTATAGAAAAAAACGAGTATTGTTTCTAAGATTTTAGACATATTTTTTTTGAAAACCCTTTCTACTTTGGTAGGAAGGGTTTTTTGTTAATTTTGCCTGAACAATTGGGAGGTTGAGGTAGTTTTAAAACAGTTGTTTCAGATTAGGTTATAAACGTTTATTCCTTTTCAAAAAAAATATGGATTCACTTACTCAAATTACATTAGGGGCAGCTTGCGGAGAAGTTGTGCTTGGTAAAAAGATTGGAAACAGAGCAATGCTTTGGGGAGCTTTGGGAGGATATCTTCCGGATTTCGACATCATGGCCAATTTTGTTACCGACGAGATCACAGCGCTTGCATTTCATCGCAGCATTACACATTCTTTCGTTTTTGGAGTTGTGGCGCCTTTTGGAATGGCCTGGTTGATTCATCAATTATATAGTAAAGGCATTTATAAAAAGAAGGCATACCGCGCAGGATCAACATTGTTTTGGCTACTTTTTGTAATCGGCGTAATCAATTTTGTTCCATACATGGTGACTAATATGGTCAATTATGGGGTTTTGTCGTGGACGATAATAGTTGGAGCAATCGTCTATTTAGTATTTTGGAAATTCTACGTCGGTAATAATGCCGGGCCGGTAAACGCAACTTATAAAGAATGGTATTGGTTGTTTTTCTTATCCATTTTCACCCATCCTTTGCTGGATAGTTGCACAGCATATGGCACACAACTTTTTCAACCATTTAATGATTATCGGGTTGCATTCAATAATATATCTGTAGTTGACCCGATTTATACTTTGCCGTTTTTGATCTGTGTAATTATCACAAGCATGCTTTTGCGGAACAGCTCCAAGCGGCGATTTTTCAATTATTTAGGCATTGGTCTTAGTACAGCATATTTGTTATTTACCTTTTATAATAAATCAAAAGTAAATACTGTTTTTGAGAACTCTCTGGCGAAGCAAGGCTTTGAATATAGCCGGTATATGACAGCGCCAACTATTTTTAACAACGTGCTTTGGCATTGCATCGCAGAAGGGGATTCGGTGTATTATCAGGGTTTGTATTCCTTGCGTGATGAAGAACCCCGAATCGCGGTATGGAATAAATTTCCTAAAAATCACCAATTAATTGAAAAATTTGAAGAAGAACGGGCAATTAAAACTTTAAAATGGTTTTCGAAGGGATATTACAATGTCATCTACCGGAAAGATGGAAAATTGCAGCTCAACGATTTAAGGTTTGGCATATTTGGTGACAAAGCAGTAAGTGAAAATGACTACATTTTTCATTTCATATTGGAGGCAAAAGACGGAAAAATAGAAGCTCATCAATCGAGGGAACAACCAGAAATGGAAGAAAGTTTTGGACAGCTTTGGACCAGAATTAAAGGTCTCCCAGCTAGGACAGAGTAATAAAACCTATTAAGTAATGGTCAAAAATTTAGCTTGAAAAAGTTCATGATCAATCGTTTATTTCTTCACTAATTTTTTGACCGGTTCTAACTCACTTTGGATTTGTCGATTGAAAGTACTTTTTCAAACTCTTTTTTCAGACCAAGAAAATTACGTTCCTGAATCGGAACCAGGGGCAATCTTACTTCACGGCTACAGAGTTTAAGAATTTCCAATGCAGCTTTTACACCTGCAGGATTGCCGTCAATGTAAAGCCACGGATGTAGATCGAGTAGCAATAAATTCAATCTGATTGCGGTATTAATATCGTCATTCAAAGCAGCTCTTGTCATTTCAGAAAATTGCTCAGGAAGCGCATTGGCAATAACGGAAATAACCCCTTGTCCACCGGCAGTGATTAACGAAAAAGCAGTTGGGTCATCACCCGAAAGCACAGAAAAATGTGCTGGCTTTTCTTTTATAATTTTCATTGCCTGAATCAAATCGCCTGATGCTTCTTTTACAGCAACAAATTTTTTACTTGAATGGGCCAATCGTAGAATAGTTTCCGGAAGTACATTTGAAGCGGTACGTCCCGGTACATTATAAATAATGATAGGTTTTGGAGAAACTTCCGCGATTTTCATATAATGCTGATAGATGCCTTCCTGAGTTGGTTTGTTGTACGAAGGGCTGCTTGACAAAATTCCATCTATGCCGGTGAAATCAAATTTTTTTATCTTTCCAACTATAGCAGCAGTATCATTACTGCCAAATAAACCAGCAACTAAAGGAACTCTTCCTGCATTAATTTTTATCGTAAAATCAAGCACTTTTCGACATTCCTGACTGCTCAAAGTAACCGCTTCGCCTGTGGTTCCAAGTGAAACCAAGTAGTCAACTCCGCCGTTAATTGTATGTTCAATGATGTTACCTAAAGAAGAAAAGTCAACCTCCCCTGCCTTAAACGGCGTAACCAAAGCTACGCCTGTCCCCCTAAATTGCTGCTGTTTCATGCTTGCTGCTATTCATCTTGTTTAAATAGAACTCAACTTGTTTTATGTAATTTTCCAGATTCCGCTTTTCAGTGTCGATCATAAGATCATAGCAATAAGTGTTATCGGTATAAGGCCCAACCCTGAGGTGTGCTTTTGAGAGCGCAGCGATATATTCCAATGGTAAATTATTGCCTTCATAGATCCCAATTAAAAGATCGAAGGTGCTTGTCATGAAATTATTAACCACTTCACTTTTTGGTCTCATGAGCCAATCAACATCATTTTTATTAAAAGCCTGAAAGGGAAAATTGTCGACTTCCATTTTGTTGTTGAAAAAACCAAGAAGTTTTACTTTTTTATCCTTTTCTTTCAATTTCTTTGAAAACGTAAGAACAGTCTCCCTATGATTAAGCTCAGTTGCGTCAAATAAAATACCTACTGATTGAGCCGAATCATAAGTGACAGTTCGCCGTCTCAAATCAATTTTCCTAATCATTTTTTGAAGAAAATATTCTCTGACTTGCGTCTGCCAGTTTTTTATTGACTTCATAAGATTGCATAATTGAATTAATAAAAATTACTTTTTTTCTTCGGCTGCTATAGGAACAGGTTTTGTAGCAAAAACGCCCATTGAGCTATACTTATTGATCCGGGCATTTATTCTTTCGTCGGGATCCATTTCCATCAATTCACTGATCTCCTTTTTAATCTGTCGTTTTAAAAGCTTAGCCATTTCTTCAGGAGAGGTGTGAGCTCCACCAAGGGGTTCTTTAATAATACCGTCAATTAAACCGAACTCAAACATATGGTCGGCAGTAAGTTTTAAAGCCTCGGCTGCTTGTTCTTTATAATCCCAGGTTCTCCAAAGTATAGCCGAACAATTTTCAGGGGAAATTACAGAATACCATGAATTTTCCAACATAAATGTCCGGTCACCCAAGCCAATGCCGATTGCTCCACCGGAAGCACCTTCACCAATCACAACACACACAATAGGAACTTTCAACTGAGCCATTTCGAAAAGATTTTTGGCAATCGCTTCCGCCTGTCCTCTTTCTTCTGCTTCCAGACCAGGAAAGGCACCAGGAGTATCAATCAGACTGACAATAGGGAGGTTAAAACGTTCGGCAAGTTTCATCAATCGTAGGGCTTTTCGATACCCTTCTGGGTTAGCCATTCCAAAATTGCGGTATTGCCGCATTTTAGTATTAACTCCCTTTTGATGCCCAATGATAACAACATTTTGCCCATCAAGATTTCCAAGTCCTCCGACAATGGCTTTGTCATCTTGAAAATAACGGTCACCATGCAATTCGACGAATTTTTTGCACATTTGCTCAATATAAAACAACGTGTAAGGACGTTCCGGATGTCTTGATAGCTGAACCTTTTGCCAGCCAGTAAGGTTGTCGTAAATTTCTTTTCGCTGAGACTTTATTTTATTTTCGAGCTCTTTTATTTTATCGGAAACGTCAATATCTCCTTCTTCTCCAACCTGCTTAATCTTTTCTAATTGAGCATACAAACTCTCCAGAGGCTTTTCAAATTCTAAGAAAACCATAAAAATTCAATATTTAATAAACCAGAAATTAAAGACAGCAAGTCACCAATTCTAGTTGGTTTGCAATGTTTATTACAGCCAATGTCCATTACAAAATTACTAATAAGCACGAAGGAAACGATTAACTTTTCATCTTTTTTTATTTTTTCCTTCTTTTTATTGACAGTTTGCCAAATGTGTTTTACATTTGCATGCGCGCAGACAAAAGTGTCTCCAATTTAGCAAAATAAATATTGATTTTCGCCTTCCAACTTAATTTTTTTTGGAGTGAAAAAAACAATATAAAAAACATTAAGGTCCGGTAGTTCAGTTGGTTAGAATACCTGCCTGTCACGCAGGGGGTCGCGAGTTCGAGTCTCGTCCGGACCGCCAACAAAATCAACGGTTTATAGATTTAATTATCTGTAAACCGTTTTTGTTTCAAACAATTTTCAAACAATTTCTGGCTTTATATGCACTCATTTGTATTTATTTGAAGCTTTAATGTTTATGCTTTAAAAGAAATTTTTGGGAATGGTTAATGAACTACCTCGCAGCAAGCTGACGAGGTATTAAATGGAGCTGCTATCGCAGCATTATAGTTGTAAACCCCGGGGCAAGCCCCCAGGGCAATCGCATTTAGATTTTGAGTAACTCTTCTCTAAATCGAGTTTCCCAGGCTGCTTTGAGTCTTTTCGTTTTTATACTGCCCTTGGATTTATTGAGTTTAATAAAGTTGATTACTGTTTTAGTGATAAATGAAAAGTTGTAAGGAGAAGCTCCTTTTCTTTTCATTTCGTTATCTTCATTAAACCTTACATCTAAGATCCAATGCAATGAATTTTCTATTCTCCAGTGTTTTCTTACTATTGTGTTGATGCGTTGAGCACTTTCGATACTGCAAATGTAGTAGCGGGTTTCATTAGTTGTTAATCCGGTCTTTTTGTCCATTCGCTGTGCTTGTATCATAGCTACACTTTTAATTCCTTTCCATTGTTTGGCTTGGTCTATAAAGCGAAGGTCACTTATCACTTTACACACTCTACTTTCCACTCGCCCATGGCCTGCATCTAAGTGTTTGTCAATACTTTGTGGACTCATGAATTTGAACGCATGCTTAACCTCTTCGTAAAGTTCCTGTTGATTACTTTTCAGCGAGATGACATAATCAGCATCCTTTGAAATTATTTTTTCCACAATCTCACGCTGACATCCCATTGCATCTATGGTCACTACACAGTCTTTTAAAACTAACATATCCAGCAAAACTGGAATAGCTGTGATTTCATTAGACTTTTCCGCTGTAGCAACCTGTCCCATACATATACCTGCTTCACTGGCAAAGGCCGAAACTAAGTGAATCGCAGTTTTTCCAGCGTCTGAATCGCCTGAATTGCATACTCGTTTTCCATCAATACTTACAATACCATCTTTGTCCAAAAACTTTAGCTGCTCTACCCAGTTGACAAAACAGGTTTCAAAATCCGAGGTGTTGAGCAGGCTAAATACCCGGCCTAATGTATCATGAGAAGCTACTCCTTCTTTGTAAGGAAGATATTTTCTCAACCACCCTAGTTGGCTCTTACCAAATTCACTAATGTTATGCCAATCTTCACAACCACATAAAACACCACATATGGTCAAGAAAACCAATTCATTAAGCGGATAAACATAGTTGCCTGATTGGCGTCTGGGATCTTGCAGTCCGGAAAATATTTCAAGTACTTTTACTGACATGGCTTTTCATGCCAAGTTATTTATTCTATTTTAAATGCGATTGCCCTGGGGCAAGCCCCGAGGAATTCTTTAGATTAAATTTCTTTCATTATTCTTCGCCAATTAATGTCTCACTAAATCTTTCACAATAAGAATCTACTCCAACGACCCTTCCATCATAATCAGATTTCCCATTAGAACACAATCCATAATCCCAAAAGTAATATTCTCCTGTCGTCGCTAAATAATAGGCACAGTTTCTACATGTTCCTTTCTCAGATTTTAACGGAACATTTTGTCTCCATCTATTTGTTGTTGATTTACTGAAATTATCTTTTATTTGATCTTCCTCAGTCCAACCTTCATTTGGAATGTCGTAGGCAATGGAATGCCATTTTCCTCCATTATTAGTAATACACTTTTTACGTTTATCTAGGTAAACCTCTATTAATTCAGTTGGATTTCCACTTACGTAAAAAGCCTCAATAACATAGTTTTCCTGTAGAACTATTTTTAAATCAAGCTCTAGAATTTGAAGGTCAACCATTTCCCTATCTAAAATATCTTTAAACTTTGAATCAATAAAATTAGGATCATCATAACTGCCAGTTATAATTGAGTCATTTTTCAATAACCTCCAGGATAACGTTCCAATATGAAAATCAAATTCACCGTGAAAGCTGCTTCTCATCTTAGGGTGTTCAAAATAGATTTTATCTCCAAATGATAATTTCAATATCCCACCATATCCAAGGTAAGCTCTACAACATCGTAACCCTATCGCTTCTCGAATCAGTTTTTCAATCATAAAAAATTAGTTGTATAATTATCTCAAGTGAATTTTACTAAACTTCACGGAACAAGACTTCTTAAGAGTAAAAACACCAAAAAGAGGCAAATTAGTCCTTGATGCACCGACAAGAGAAAGCACTACTCTTAGCTCCGCTTGTACGGCGAAATTTGCTTAAGTCCTTATCGAATTGGTAGAATAGAAACCAATTAGGATCTATCTTCATAGCGCACCAATAGTCGCCCTTGCTTTCCAGGTTGTGGAACTCCTTATTAAGAAAGTAGCGATAACCACCCAATAAGGCTTCAAAAGAACTGCTGCCTCCAGAGATTAAAGTATTGTAATTATATTCTTCCAATAAACGGGACCATTCTGTATCCGTTGGCAACCTCCATTCCGTACCGAGAATACTGCATGCATTTTGAGCTGCGTCCCAGGTATAGAGGCGACCATATTTATCACAATTTTCATCCTTGTCATCATAACACCATGAATCTGTAACTTTTAAATTCAAATTTTCAGCAAGCCATATTTTACCTTACACGAAGTGGAATTCAATGGCGAATGCTGCCAAAAGATCTTCCTCCTTATGGAATTGTCAACTATTATTTTCGCCAATGGCAACAATCCGGACTTTGGAAAAAGATCAACCTGTTCCTTGTTCGAAACTGGCGACAGAAAAAGAAGCGAAAGCCTTCTCCCAGCGTAGGAATTATTGATTCTCAATCAGTTAAAAACCGTGAATGGGGTTTGCCAGATAAAGGTTTTGACGGAAATAAGAAGATCAATGGTCGAAAACGGCACCTGGTTATAGATTCTTTAGGCCACATTCTGACCGTACTTGTTGGCCCTGCTAATGAGCATGATAGTAAAGCCGGAAAAATCCTTTTGAAGCGACTTTATAACTGCCGATTTAGGCGAATGGAAACCATAATTGGTGATGGTGCTTATAAATATTTGGGTGAATATTTATCCCATTATTTCAAATGGATATTGCAAATAATCAAATTAGATGATTTTTTCAAAGGAACATTTAAGGTGCTTCCACAAAGGTGGAAAGTAGAGCGAACCATCTCCTGGACCATGTGGTTCAGAAGATTATCTTTTGATTACGAAGCTTATCCACAAACCAGCGAAACCTTTGTTTTGTTGGCTAATATTCAAATCATATTGAAAAAATTATAAATTTTTACAGGCTTTTAGTAACTTTTGTCCAACTTATGCTGACGACTTACATGAAAAAAATAAGTATATTAGGATCAGGATTCTCTTCCCTTTCAGCCGCTTGCTATCTATCAAAAGATGGATACAATGTCACTGTTTATGAAAAAAACGAAACGTTCGGTGGAAGAGCTAGGCAGTATAAGCAAGACGGTTTTGTTTTTGATATGGGACCAACATGGTACTGGATGCCAGATGTTTTTGAAAGATTTTTCAATGATTTTGACAAGTTGCCATCTGATTACTATCATCTTGTCAAACTAAATCCGGGCTATCAAGTTTACTTTGGAGTAAGCGACAGTGTTTATATATCCGAAAATTTAGATGAGATTTATAAACTGTTTGAGAAGGAAGAACAAGGAAGCTCTTTTAAACTTAAAGAGTTTTTAAAACAAGCTGAAAGCAATTATAATGTTGCCGTGAAAGATCTTGTTTATAAACCAGGGATATCTCCCTTGGAATTAATCACAAAAGAAACAGTTACAAAGCTAAATCAGATATTTCAAAGCATAAGGAAGCAGGTAAAGCATAAATTTAAAAGCCCTAGATTAATTAAGCTTTTAGAGTTTCCTGTTATGTTTTTAGGCGCAAAACCAGGAGACACCCCTGGCTTATATAACTTTATGAATTGGGCAGATTATGGTCTTGGTACTTGGCACCCTAAAGGCGGTATGTTTGAAGTTGTAAAAGGAATTAAACAACTTGCCATCGAGCTTGGTGTAAAATTAATACCTAACGCAGAAGTAGAGTCTATTCAGGTAAATGGTTCAAGTTATGCATCTCATATTATTGTTAATGGAGAAATCATTAAGACCGATATAGTTTTAAGTGGCGCAGATTACCATCATACAGAAAAACTGATACCATCAAAGTATAGACAATATTCTGATAAGTATTGGAGCAAAAGAAAATTCGCTCCCTCTTCTTTACTTTTTTATGTAGGATTTAAGAACAAGATTCAAGGTGTTTCTCATCACACACTTTTTTTTGATACGGAGTTTGATAGCCATGCGAAATACATATATGAAACACCAGATTGGCCGAAAGAGCCTCTTTTTTATGCTAGTTTTCCAAGTAAAACAGATAGCAGTTTTGCGCCCAAAGGTTATGAGGCGGCTACGTTTCTTATCCCTATTGCCATAGGGCTAGAAGACACGGATGATTTAAGAGAAAAGTACTTTAATATAATTATGGATAGATTGGAGATCCTAACGAATCAAAAGTTAAAAGACAATGTTTTGTTTGTTAAATCTTATTGTGTTAATGACTTTATTAAAGATTACAACTCATATAAAGGGAATGCATATGGACTGGCTACTACTCTAAGACAAACAGCGTTTATGCGTCCCAAAATAAAGAGCAAAAAAGTAAAAAATTTATTTTTTACCGGTCAACTTACAGTGCCTGGTCCTGGTGTGCCTCCTGCACTGATATCTGGAAAAATTGCTTCAGATTTAATTACAAAAGATTTAAAAAAAGCCAGAAAATATGAAGTCTCTGTTTGACACAGTTTCGTTTCAATGCAGCAAAGAAGTTACGTCCGCTTACAGCACTTCTTTTTATTTTACTTCTCGTTTATTAGCTTCGTCGATAAGAGGAGATATTTTCAATATTTATGGGTTTGTACGGTTTGCTGATGAAATTGTTGATTCGTTCCACGGTTATGAAAAAGAATACCTCCTCGATAAATTCGAGAAAGATCTTTTTGAAGCTATTGAGCAAAAGATCAGCTTGAACCCGATTTTAAATTCTTTCCAACACACAGTTAATAAATATGAAATTGACCTGGATTTGATTCAGGCTTTTTTGAACAGCATGCGGATGGATTTGCATAAAAACAACTATCTTTTGCAAAGCGAGTACGAGCAATATATTTATGGTTCAGCTGATGTCGTAGGTTTAATGTGTTTGATGGTTTTTGTTAATGGAAATGAAAAAGAATTTAACGCCCTTAAATCTTCAGCTGTAAAATTAGGCTCAGCATTTCAAAAAGTTAACTTTTTAAGAGATCTAAAACAAGACGTAGATGAATTAAACCGGACCTATTTTCCAAACATAGACCCTAATAATTTTAGGGAGTCAGACAAAAAAAATATAATTCGGGAGATCGAACAAGATTTTTCATTAGCTAAAGTGGGGATAAGACTACTTCCATCATCATCAAAGTTCGGTGTTTATGTAGCATTCAAATTCTATTCTAAGTTGCTTGATAAATTAAAAAAAACCTCATCTAAAGACATCAAACAAAAGAGAATCAGAATATCTAAACTAAACAAAATATATATACTTGTAAAATCATATATTAGATTAAAATTAAATAGCTTATGATTGTTAATATTTTCTTTTCATTAGTCTCACTTATATGTCATGATACTGCATCTTACGATGTAGTTAAAGAGTTTCATCTACTAAATAATAAAAGTGATGAAATAAACTTTATTAAAAACAACTGTAATAATGCTGACCTCCTGTTTTAGCCTATGTATTGTCAGTCTCAATGAAACAAGCAGAAAACAAATTTAACCCCATTATTAAACTTGTTTTATTCAAAACAAATAAAAACCGACTTGAACTTCTTATTAAAGACAATCCCAACAACGCTCATTTAAGATATGTGAGACTGTTAGTTCAAGAAAAATCTCCTGTTTTTCTAGGCAACAAAAGCAACATAGTTGAGGATAAAACTTTCTTAAAGAGAATTATGAATCGTATAGACGAAACGGATTACTTAGACACTTAATATTATAGATAACACTTCATTATGATAGTCATATTTTATGCATTCATTGTTATAGCTACTTTTTTATTTATGGAGGTAGTTACTTGGTTAAATCATAAATATGTAATGCATGGATTTTTATAGATACTTCACAAAGACCATCATCAACCAAGATTCCAGCAGGTTTTTGAGAAAAATGATGTTTTTTTTTAATTGGATCCGCACCGAGTATCACGCTCTTTTATCTAGGGGTTCATCCAAATGTCAACTACAAATTTTTCATTGCGTCAGATGTTTTACTATATGGTATAGCATATTTCCTTATCCATCATGTTCTTATTCATAGAAGATTTAAATGGTTTGATAAAACCAAAAATAGATATTTATTAGGTCTAAGGAAAGCTCAAAAAGTACACCATAAGAAGATGGGTAAAGAAGATGGTGAATGTTTTGGTCTTCTAAATGTCCCAAAGAAGTTTTTCAGACTAAACACAAAAAAGTAATTCATATGTATTTATTTGTTCTTTTATGTTCCCTCATAATTCCTATTATATATACTGCTTTTGTTAATAATGTTATTAAACGATAGTGGAGCTTTGCGATTTCAACATCCATAGTTGCTCTGGTTTTTCTTGCCTGGGACTATATGTTTACAACCGCCTGTGTCTGGAGGTTTAATTCTTATTATTGTTTAGGATACAATTTATTAGGTATGCCTATAGAAGAATGGTTATTCTTTATTTTCATCCCATTTGTATCGATCTTTACTCACTTAATATTAAAGGCCGAACTCCCTAATTTTAAAAAACAAGAGCGGACATCAAGAGTTGTTTCTATTTCGCTTATTATATTTACGGCATCAGTTCTAGCATTAATTTTAGACAAACTGTATACATCTATTAATGCTCTTGTATTACTAATAACACTTGTTTTAGGCTCATTTTTTTACCCAAAGCAACTACAGCGATTCTATATGTCGTTTTTAGTTATAATGTTTCCCTTTTTTCTTGTTAACGGTATACTAACCGGCATGTTCACTTCTGAGCCTGTTGTATGGTATAACGATGTAGAGAATTTGCAGATACGAATTTTAACAATTCCTGTTGAAGATTTCGGATATGCCTTCTCAATGTTATTTTGCAATCTAATGATTTTTGAGGCTCTAAAGACTCAACAAAAAGATGTATCCATACCACAATAAAATAAAACAACGCATTAAAAAAATGAGCTGATAGAGCATGAATTTGTACTAAAATACAAGTCTATCAGCCCTTGTTTATTTGTAAGTCGTCGGCATAAGTTGGACAAAAGTTACTAATATTAATGGACACTTTTTACTTTAGATTGTCACAAAAACTTTTGTTATGAAAAGAGGACCAGGAAGGCCTAAGAAATCAGAGGCCACAATTAAAGACATTAAACGTAAATCCAGAAGACAATTCAGCTCTGAGGAAAAGATTGCTATTGTTATTGAAGGATTAGGCGGAGAAGAATCCATTGCTGAAATATGTAGACGAGAAGGCATCACCACCTCCCTGTTCTACAGTTGTAGTAAATCATTCTTAGAGGTTGGGAAACGAAGGCTTTCAGGCGATACTAAGCGTGATGCTACGAGCAACGAAGTGGGCATTATGCGTGAAGAGTTAGGAAAGTATAAGGAGCTTGTAGCTGAACTCACTCTGTCAAATCATGTTTTAAAAAAGATCTCCATCGGTCTGGATTCTTAAAGGGTAAGTACATGAGATATTCAGCTGAAGAAAAGATGGAGATTATAAATCTAACTGAGAGGTCTAAGCTTTCTGTGAAGCGCACTCTTAAGGAGATAGGCGTATCCAGAAGCACCTTTTACAATTGGTACGACGTTACTTAGAAGGTGGCGTTGATGCTTTACACGACAAGGAGCGTAGAACTTCTTGGAATAAAATCCCTGAGAAATACAGGTCTAAGGTTATTGATGTTGCTCTTGACAGGACGGCAGACTCCCCGGGGAGCTTGCCACGTTCATGACTGACAATATGAAACACATTATCTCTGAGAGTTCCGTATATCGTATTCTAAAGGCAGCAGATCTAATAACTAGTCCTAATAACATTTTGCTTAGAGCTAATGACAAGTTCAAGGATAAGACCACATACGTTCACCAGATGTGACAAACAGACTTTACGTACTTCAAAGTAGAAAGATGGGGCTGGTATTACCTGTCAACGATCTTAGACGACGACTCACGCTCCATTATCCATCATGAGTTATGTAAGACCATGAAGACACCTGATGTAATGCGAAGCGTAGACGCTGCATTAGAGAAAACGGGACTAAAAGAAGGTGAACGGCCTAAGATTCTTTCGGATAACGGCCCTTGCTACGTCTCTAAAGAGATTAAAGAGTACATGACATCTAAGAGTGTTAAGCAAGTTTACGACGCTCCTATGCACCCTCAAACGCAAGGGAAAATAGAACGATATCATAGGACAATGAAAAACGTAGTTAAACTTGAGAAATACTACATGCCTGAACAACTATTCTCAGCAATAGATGAGTTCGTGGAGAATTACAACTACCACAGATATCATGAATCATTAGAAAACTGTACTCCAGCAAATGTCCTTTTAGGACAACATCACGAGATCATTTGTAAACGACAATTACTAAAACAAAAATCAATGAGAAAACGAAGAATAAACCATATGAGAGAATCTCAACAATTATGTCTAAATTAGGCGTAAGTAAAATGTCCAACAGTTATGAAGACATACACTTTTGTCTAACTTATGCTGACGACTTACAGTGAGTAATATTAAAATATAAATCTTGGCTACATGCAAATTTGAAAACTCCGCACTGCGCATATTAACCAACCCAAAATACTAACAATTACTAATGTCAAATTCTTTAAATAGATGCCCTTTCCATTCAAATGATGATGATATTGACGAACTAGATATGTTAGATCCTAAAACAAGGGAAAACCCTTTCCCTTATTACGATTGGCTAAGAAAACATGAAGGGAATAGAATATATAAACTCCCTCAAGAAAAATCCTTCTACGTTGTTCACAAACATGAAGATGTAAAAAAAATACTTACAAATAATATCGATTTTATTAATCATATTTTACCAACTAAAAAAAGTCCATTTTTTGCGCTAATGGATGGTGAGAATCATTTACGAATTAGAAATATTGTATCTCATGTCCTAAACCCCAAAAAAGAGCTATTCCCAATCCAGGAAATCAATAAGCACATTAGTGAAATCACAAAAAAAATAGCAAGAAAAAAAGATGTTGAATTATTCCAAGAATGGGCAAACCCTATTCCTCTTTCTACTTTATGTATTATTTTTGGATTAGACCACAGTCCAAAAAGTATTGACAAAATACACAGTCACGCAATAACAATTAATAGAGCATTATTTGTGTTGGGAGGAACTGGTCCTAGAAGGAGAGAAACCCCAAATTTTAGAGAAAAAATAATTATTTCATTTTCCTTAATGAAAAATGTAGGTAGAATAATTAATTTGTATAAAATTTTGGGAAGAAATGGCTTTAATGAAATTAAAGAAATGTTTGTTCAACAAATAACGCCCTATGCCACTCCAAGACCAGATTTTAAACAATTACCCAACGCTATTTATCCTTTACTTGATTTAATGTTAATGTTTGCTACAATACTTCAAAAAAAACAACCTAAAAATCAGGTCCTTTCTTTTTTGAAAAAATCCATGGAATCTAATAAAATATCCTTTGCAGAAGCTATAATGGCTTGTTCCTTTATAATGTTTGCAGGATATGAAACCACTTCAAGTTTACTATCAAATTGTGTAAACCATCTAGCCTTTAATCCAAAGGAATATCAATATCTTAAAGAAAACCCAGATGAAATTGACCATTTTATTGATGAAGCATTACGCATTTACACTCCTGTTGGTAGATTCTTACGTAGAGCTAAAAAAGATGTGCATATTTCTAACACATTAATCTCCAAGGGCTCAATTGTAATTCTCATGTTGGGGGCAGCAAATACTGACCCAGATATTTTTCAAAATCCTTATCAATTTAATTCAAAAAGAAAAAATCATAACCAAAGTTTAAGTTTTGGTAAAGGTGTCCATTTTTGTGCTGGAATGTCATTAGCAAAACATCAGGCTAAATTAGCCCTTGAAGAGCTAATTAAGGAGACAAAATCTATATCAGCAAAAGAAAACTTTAACCCAGTCATGGTATCTGATAGAGATAATGGTATTCTACGTTATGAAAAATTATATTTTAATTTCACTTAAAACCACCTCCCTAAAATTACTTTTTAGGTTAATTTAAGTACTTATCTGTAAGAGGATCTTCTATACCTTTAAAATAAATCCATCAAAAACTGAACTTAAAAGACGGTTTAATAATAAAGTAATAGGTGTCCCTAGAAATAGGGTTATCCGTAACTCTCCATACAAAATCCATTTTAGCAATTTTAAAAATATTTTCTAATCCAAACCCAAACTCGAAATAAGGGGCAGTCATTGCTTGTGTACCAGGTGGAAACAGGTGTTGGGTCTGATTATTTTTATCTGAAAGGCTTCCAAAATATCCCTTGGCAAAAACGAAACTTCGCCATTTAAGCTTATTTAGTAATGGTATTTTATCCAATACTAACCCATCAAAATGATGAGATAAATGAGCCCAAACATACTGATCAGTCACATACTCAGCAAATCGCATTAGGTTGAACGCATATTCATCTAACAATATTTGCTGTCCGCCATATGGTATGTCAAGATATAAATATGGAACCTTTCCTATA
The DNA here is from genome assembly GCA_965220465.1 of Saprospiraceae bacterium. GTDB lineage: Bacteria > Bacteroidota > Bacteroidia > Chitinophagales > Saprospiraceae > JAHDHW01. The sequence goes on from CBDCPZ010000024.1 coordinate 428,810, forward strand.
GTCTTACCCATTTCAATGTTATATGTTAAGTAACCTAATTTTCGTGCACGCAGTTGCTGTCTTAAACTCAGTTTAATTTTTTGGTAATTGAAATCAGAATTAAAATAATTTTTATTAGCGTACGTATACTTCACAGCCACATCAGGGTACTTCCTAAACGAATTTGAAACATCAGATTTATCGTAAAAACTGCCCTTAATATCCTCAAATAAATAACTGAATTTCAAAGTAAAGTCAATGCCGGATACATGATAAGCGTTAACATCCACGATGGTCATATTATCATCAAGTTCCCTAAAAACTGAATTTTGTGTAGGGGAACTTTCATTGTAGAAATAATTAATTCGTCCGGTAACACCTGTTGTCAGGTTTTTTTCGATGTAGAAGTCAATATCTTGCATATAAAACTTCGAGAAATTCGCATCAATGTTGATAAATGAAGTAATAATATTATCTAATTGAATATTATTAAAACTGCGACCTAACTGAGAGATATCGTATCTATAATCTGTTCCTATTCTAACCTGTTTTCTCTTATCCTTCCCTATCTTGTATTGAAATGTAGCTCCATACTTCCATTTTGTATCAAAAGTGCCATAAGCTCCATAAGCACTAAAGTTTATTGGAATCTCACTTTCCGGATCTGTGCGAAAGCCAAACTTTAACCTGGACCTTTCAATTTCATTATAACTATAAAATGTATATATATTACCTAGTTGTATCCAATTCAAAGGAAGGTACCCTCCAAATATAGTCTTGATAATTTTTTTTCTTAAGATAAACGCAGGATCTGATTCTACCCTCTCTACCATAGAAAATACCATCTCATCTTCATTCTCAAATTCTACCAACCTCTGCTCCTCCCAAAACGTAGAATCTTTAGCCTCATAATTATCCTTGTACTCAATCTGTTCATTTCCTGAAAACAACTTTTCATCAATAGGCCCATTTATCTTATAATCGATATATGTGGAGTTCTTTCTACCAAAAAAACCTGTTAAGTCTGAAACATTTTCTAGTACCGTAAAATCACCCAGAACACTTGACTTCACCATCATCCAATGCTCCCCATCCACCATTTCATAATTCTGTTTGATATAATAACTTCTAACAAAATTTACATTTGCCTGGATATCAAATCTTAAGCTAATTTCTTTAATAGCATAACTTCCTGAATCCACCCACATCTCTCCTGTGAAGCCCAATCCATTCGAACGTTTAGGTTTGAATACTATTTTATACTCCTTATTTCCAGAGGATGACAAACTATCCACTAAATAAAAACGGTAGTTTTTTTTATAATTATCGTTTAAAGGACTTGGAAAATTCTTGTCCAAGATAACTACAAAGTTGTTATAAATATTTGGAGATAAGGCAAGGTCTTCTACAAACCTGAGCAGATTCCGACCAGCTAAACCTGATTTATTAACTCCATGAATAATATCCTTTTTCTTTTTTGGAGATGATCTATAATAATGATCAACAGATTTTTCCACTAATAAAACAGGTAAATATTGTACCCCTGCTTCATTTTTCATTGTATTCTCCCATATATAGTCAAAAGGGCGTAAAAGGATATTTTTTTTGATTTTATCAGTAAAATTATTTAAATCAAATCTGATCTTGGAATATTCTTTACAAGAGTAATTTTCTAAATTTTCTGGATTGTTTTTCTCTTTATTCTCAATTATTTTTCTTAAAATTTTCCATGCAGGATTTTCTCCGGGGCGTACTACAACTTCATTTAATTGAATGAAGTTTGACGTTAAATAAACCTCAAACTCCCCACCTTCTTTAGGAAAAGAAAATTCATTTGAATCATAACCCAAAGAACTGAAAATTAATATATTTTCAATAATCTCTTCATTTTTGACTTCTATCTTAAAATACCCTGAAGTATCTGTTGTAGTCCCGATATTAGTTCCCTTAATTACAACATGTGCAAACATGATTGGTTCATCACTCCCTTCTTCTTTTAAGACACCTTCAATAATGATATTTTGGGCATTTATATCAAATATTACCAATAGAAAAAGTAAACCAGAAATAATATGTTTAAATATTAACATCTAAAATTGCATTTAAACTTACTCCTCATAAATTAAATAATATGTACTTTAGCTGAATGCTTATAAAATTTGATTCCTCCACTTATTTTAATTTATTCAAACACCCATTATTAGGAACTGATATTAAAAATTGGTTGAAATTATTATTTAGGAATAAATGTAATATCTATGTTAAATTTTTACCTAAAATTATTTTTTTAACCCTTTTTTCTATCTTAAACCTCCCCTTTCAACTTTATGAGTCTCTTATCTACTCAGCTAAAATTAATAAAGTAACTCTAAATAGTCCCATTTTTGTCATTGGTCACCCAAGAAGTGGAACAACATATTTAATTAATTTATTAAGTAAAGATCCTTCGCTATCTTATAGCAATACTTATAATGTTTTGGTGCCTCACATATTTTTAACTATTAATAAAGGGTTAAAAAATATTATGTCAAAAGTTTTACCATCTACAAGACCACAAGATAATGTTAAGATGACCATAAACTCACCCAAAGAAGAAGAATTTGCAATGGCCAATATTAGTCAAACTTCATATTTCTTTGGATTTTTCTTTCCAAAAAGGATTTATGAAAACTTTGAAGAAAGTGTTTTATTTACAAATGATAAAAATCGTAAACATTGGAAAAAAAAATACGACTTCTTCTTGAAAAAAATTGCGTTTAAGAACAAAAACAATCGTCTACTATTAAAAAGCCCTGCGAATACAGCTCGTTTAAAAGAAATTTACGAGCTCTATCCTGATGCTAAATTTATCCACATTTATAGAAATCCATATGATGTTTATCGCTCCACTGTAAGACTTTATGAAAAAATAATTCCCATAACAAGCTTTCAAAGAATACATAAACATGAGATTGAAAATTTCATTCTAACTGCTTATCCAAAAATATACAATAAGTATTTTGCCGGAAAAGAAATCATTCCAGCAAATCAACTCTATGAATTGAAGTACGAAGATTTTATTAAATCTCCTGTTTCTCACATTGAAAAAGCTTATAATTATCTAGGAATAAACAACTTCAATATTGCGAAAAGTTTTATTGAAAAAGAAGTTAATGATGTTGCCGGTTATAAAACTAACACATATGGTAAATTACCCAACTCTATTAAATCAAGAATAAATCAAGAATGGGAATTTTGTTTCAATGAATTTAAATATGACATAGAAAAAGTATGAAAAATTATCGCTTAATCTTTCCGGAAGATGTCATCTTGATATCAGGAACGAAATTTATCATTTGTGGAACTTTATAATCCGACAAAAAATTTCGTGAAAAATTAATCAAATCTTCTTCATTTATTTCCTTGTTTAATTCTTTAACAACATATACTGCAACTATTTCTCCTAATAAAACATGATTTTTACTATAAGCCTTTGCTTTTACAACTCCAGGATAAGAATTAACTACATTTTCAACCTCATACGGAAAAACTTTATTACCAGAAACATTAATTACATTTTTTTCTCTACCTTTAATAGTTATAAGACCCTCCTTATTTCGAACGGCATAATCTCCTGTAATGAACCAACCGTTAATTAAAATGTCATTTCTCAAAGTAGGTGGACTAAGATAAGCGTCAAACATCCCTGGTCCTTTTATCCCTAGTAATCCTATTTTATTTTCTCCTAACTCTTCATATTTAGCATCTAATATTCCAATACTATAAGAAGGTAAACTATAACCTACTGATTCTGGAGAATAATTTAACTTTTGGGTATTAATAATAGGTAATCCCACTTCAATTATACCAAAAGCTTGAGTCACAGGGATATTATATTTATCAAAAAAAGAAGTACATTCATTAGGAGCTATAGAATAAGAAGTAGATATTACTTTTTTTAATGTTGGCAGCCTTACTGTTTTGGAAGATGTATTTAATAGCTTTATATACATAGGGGAACCGTATAGAAACGTGACTTCATTTTTAATTATATTGTCACAAATCTCACTAGCAGAAAAAGTTGTATTAACTACAATTGTAATTCCATATTTTAAAAACAATACTATAGACACAACAAAATGGAAAGCCATTGGTAATACCCAATAAACCTTATCTTTTTCATTCAACATTAATCCTTCATTAGCACATTTAATTCTATCCATCACAGATTGATGTGATATAATCACTCCTTTTGCATTCCCAGTTGTCCCTGATGTAAACCGCATAAAACATGGATCTTCAATAAAAGAAGCTGTTTTATTTTTTAAGTCTCTGGAAGTTTCATACAAAAAAAACTCATGATTATCCAGCTTAATTATAGATTTTAAAACTCCATATGTTGCAAAAGAATTTTTAAGAGAAATAAAATAATGAACCTGACCTTTTTTTAATGCTTCATCTATTTCTTTAGGTTTTTCTTTATGAAAAATAGGCATGACTACTGCTCCTGTTCCAGCAGCAGCCATAAGAAGAGTTACAAAATCAATCCCATTTGGGGAAATAATTGATATTGCACTTCCCTTTACAACACCATTGCTTATTAATTGATTTTTTATTAATGATGCATTATCAAATAATTCATTATAACTGATTACTTTTTCATCAACAATTATAGCCTCCCTTCCTCCCCATTTTAATGAAGATTCATCCAGAATATCAAATATATTCATGTCCAATCTTTAATTCGTTTCTTAAATCAGAAACAATGTTATTTTCAAAATCACCGTAAGCACTTGCAATTTTCCCAGCTGCATATCCAGTTTGAATGCAAGTTCCTATGACTCTAGCACTTGCTATCCCTTCTTCCGAAGCCGATATGTTTTTCCCAGCAAAAAACAAATTATTTACCTCTTTTGAAATTAAAGAATTTGCTGAAATAAGGAAATATTCTTTTTCCGGGAAAAAAGTCATCTCTAGTTCTCCTTTGGAATTCCAATATTCAATAGGCCAAGTTCCTATTGCAACACCATTTTTCGCTTTCACACAATTTAAAACATCTTTTTTTGTTAATACTTCTATTCCTTTTGGCCGGCTTAATACCCTTATTCCAACATCTGGAAAAATATTGTCTATTTGAGAATCCTTAAAACAATCTATTTGTTTTTTCATTTCATTAAAAACCATATTAATATGAGAAAAAGCACTTTTTGACAATTGCTCAATATCTATATTATCATCAATTAAATCTGGTAATGTTAATTTTAAATCCGTTGAATTATTTCTAATTGATCCAGGTACAACACTTATAGAGTTATGATTTAAAGGCCAATTATATTGTTTAATTGATTTCATCAAAAACCTTTTAATAGCAAAGTTTAAAGAAAACTCATTAAGTATTTTAATCCCTGAGACTCTAAATATTTGCGATGCTGCTTGATAATTTTCAGCTTTTATAAGCTGATGATTTAAAGCACGAGTAACATTGGATATACCACTACAATCTATCACACTATCACAAGTAATTTTACCAATTTTTGTATTAGATGTTATTGTTTTGGTAATAGAATTTGATTCTTTTTCAAACCCTATTACTGCTGTGTCAAGAATTATCTTAATAGATGGATGTGCATTAATTTTTTTTTCAAAAAAATCTTTTAGCACGCTCCATTCGTAAGGGATAATATATAATCCTTTATGATAATTTATTGGAGAGTCTAACTTAAGCACATTTTTGAATTCTGCTATTAAAGATTGAGTAAACTCATTACCAACAAGAATAGGAAAATCGCTATCTGATCTTAAATAAGATCCGCAAATGGTTCCCACATTACTTCTAACTAAATTACCCCCTAGACTAGAACACTTTTCAATAATTATTACATCATTGCCAGAATCTGCGGAACTTAATGCCGCGCATATACCCGCAATTCCAGATCCAACGACTATTATTTGTTTAGTTTTTTTCAATCAATAAAATTTTAATTTCATCTATTAAAACTTTTATTTCTTCTGAATTAAAAACATTATCATAATATAGAATTGCTAAATGTTGTTGTTTTTCGAAAGTATTAAAAGCAAATGTAATCCCAGGAGGATAAGTATTTGGAGGCAAACTAATTGCATTTGTGATTTTTAAACCAAAAAGCTCCTTAAGAGATTCTGGATGTTTAGCAGCTACAGTAAATAAAAAACTTGATAACGACTTTCCTTTTGGACCTTTAATCCAGTAATAATAAAGATTGGATGGAGTTTTCTTTAAAAAGTACATCAGACTATCATAAGAACTTGGCATTTCTAGCTTAATTTGATGAATCATTTGTTCATTTAAAGACTTAACCGAACTTTTAAGGTCTACCATACTCTGATGATAAATCCTGTAAAACAAAAAAGAAAGATGATTACCTAATATAGGAGAATTAGACCCTTTCTTTCTACTATCATGAGGAACTGGCACCCAAAAATTTACATTTTTTCGTCCCCTACTAACCAATAAGTTTTTCATAGCTATCGAAACACACGATAAAAAAAAAGTACTTGGGCCATATATAGCCCCACATGACAATGCATTTTCCTTTATTAAGATGCAATCTTTTTCTGAAAAATTGATTATCTCAAGTTTTGAGCTCCCTTTTTCTTTTTTTATATCAAATCCATCTGAAATGGCTCCTTTTGAAGTGGAATTTAGAAAAAACTTTGCCCTTAATGCTTTTCTTAAACTTTTTTTGTCTTGAATTGCTACATAATCTTCTGAGCTTAGGTCTCCTAATATGTTTCCAAGTGACTTTAGTAATAATACAGCTCCATATCCATCCATTAATAAATGGTGCCATGACATTATGAGTCTTGACTTATTTTCTTTTAAATTTTGAATATCAAAACGCAACAGAGGCGCAATTGACTTATCGATAGTATTTACCAAAACATCATCAGAAATATATTCTTTTGTTTCATCAAATTCATTTACACTAATGAACACATTATTATTCCTCTTCCACTTTTTCTTTGTTAAAAATTCTGATACATAAAACTTACATAACCACATAACTATTTCATTCTCATTTAGCTCGCTATTTAATCTAGTAGATGATAGCACCCCATCTAAATCAATAACATAACGACAAACATTTGAAGATGAATTATTTGATTTATGGTGCTTTTCCAAAGCAAGGATAAAACTATCTATCCCAGACAAAGAATATATTTTATCTGTGTTTTTTTTCGCCATTTTCTAACCTATTAAAAGTAAAAACAGCAAGTGTATTAACTGATTCTAAATTTTTTGGTGTTAAATCCTCCGTTTCTATTTTTATTCCATACTTTCTTTCCACAAAAAGAATAATTTGAATTATTGCCAAAGAATCAACTCCCAAATCCTTAAATGACAAGTTATTGTCAAAACTAAAGGATTGATCAATAATTTCAGTTTCAACAAATAAACTTATCTCATTAACAATGTTTTCTACAATAGTTGGTTTCATGTGGTTTATTGAAACTTATGTTTGACTTTATATAACAAAAATGAAGAGGTAATACAAGCAATAAAAAAGCTAAATAATTTTAAAACATTAAACTTTATTTCTCCCCACCCACTTCCTTTTATAAACAACTCATAAAAACCTGTTAAAGCCCAATTTAATGGAGACAATTCCGCAATATATTTCATGGTTTCTGGCATTAAATTTACTGGGACCCAAATTCCTCCTAATGAAGACATTATTAAAATACTGATTCCGCCAAATATAGATGCTTGGGGAGGAGCATTAAATACAGTTCCTATTAGTAAGCCATAACCAATGGCTGCAAGAGATAAACACAAAGTTAAGACAGCCAATGCTAAATATTCATCCCCTATATCTAATTGTGGTAAACCAATAAATGGGAAAAAATACTCCCCCAAAAATATCACCATCAAAAATTGAATAATAGCAATTAATAAATACAGCCCCAACTTGCCTGATAATTGTAGAATATATGATCCTGGAAAAGTTCTAAGTCTAATAGACAGCCCTTCTGACCTTTCGTTAATTATACTAACAGATAACGGTAGAACTATAAAAAAAATTGAAAAAATAGACCAAGCAGGTATATTGTGTTGAACAGCATTGGGTTCATAATTTTTTGATTTGTTTTCTGGAAGAGCATATTCTTCATTAAAAGAAAAAAAATCTTCATCTGGCAATTTCACTTCTGATTTATTGCCTAATATTTCATTTATATTATTAGAAAGTAATTCAAATAGCACTTTTGTTTTTAAACTCGCCACATATTCTTTAAGACTACTGTTTATTGCCACAACAAAAGATTTCCTAGTAACAGGGTCAATTATTATTTTAAACTCTATTTTCGCCAATTGATCTATACCCCCTGAAGATGAATCTTGCATTAGCAAGGATATCATTTCTACTACATTTTCTCTAAGTAAATTAGTTGCATCTTTGGGTATAATTAATGCTGCTAAATAATTGCCTTTTAATACATCTTTTTTAATACTTAACAAATCCGGGTATTTGTCTGCACCTCCAATTGAGACTTTAAAAACTGGCAAATCCTGAAAGCCCTTTTCTACTTCCTCTCCTAATCTATCATTGTCATAATTTACTAAAAGAACGGGAAGACCAGTCTCACTAAAACCTTCATACACTTCGTTTTGAATTAAAGTAGAAATAACAACCAAAAACAAGGGCATTGCAAAGAGTATTACCAAACCTGTTTTGTCTCTAATCAAGACTTTTAATTCTTTAATAAAGGTTGCTAAAATTTGATACATTAGCTTGTGATTTTTCTCCCTGTTAACTTCAGAAATAAATCCTCTAGATTATGCTGGTTTTCTTTTATTATTAGATCTTTTGGTTTCCCCATACATAAAATATTTCCATTTTCAACAATAGCAATTCTATTGCAAAAGGATTCTGCTTGTTCCAAATAATGTGATGTATATAGAATCGTCATTTTCTTCTCTCTATTCAGTTTTTTTAAATAATTCATGATTAAAGTTCTTGTTTGAACATCCACCCCAACCGTTGGTTCATCTAATAAAAGTATCTCTGGATCATGAAGTAATCCTCCAATCAAATTTATCTTTCTTTTCATCCCCCCAGAATAAGTTTTAACAGATTTAAATCTATTATTATCAAACCCGAAAAAAGTTAATAGTTGGTCAACTTTCAATTTTAATTCACGACCTCTAACACCATACATTCTACCAATAAACAATAAATTATCTCTTCCAGATAATGCAGAATATAAAGCTATATCTTGAGGGACCACACCTATAATTTTCTTTATACTTTCTGATTGTGAAATTAAATCAAAACCGCAAATATTAACTGTCCCACTAGAAGGTGGGAATAAGCCACATAATATTGAAAAAAAAGTAGTTTTACCAGCCCCATTAGGTCCTAAAAATCCAAATACTTCGCCTTTATTAATATTTACAGTTAATTTATTTAGTGCTAATATATTTCCCCTAGGATAACTTTTAGCTAGACTATTAACACAAATAGAGATCTCTTTATTCATTAATAAAATTTATTAAGCTAAGTTAGTACTTTTGTTAAACATTAATAACCATTAACCCATGTTAAATTGTGTTGTGATTGGCACAGGAATAGCTGGTTTAGCTTCTGCTATTAGACTTAGAGCTAAAGGCTATAATGTCATTATGTTTGAAGCCAACAACTACGCTGGGGGGAAGTTTAGAGAACTCCAAAATGATGGATATAGATTTGACATTGGACCAACTGTTTTGACCCAACCGCATCTTATTGATGAATTATTTGAACTACATGGTAAAAATCCAAGAGATTACTTTTCATATTCTAAACTGAAAAATCAATTCAAATATTTTTTTGAAGATGGGACTTGTATCAATGCTTATAATGATACTAAACTTTTTGAAAAAGAAATTGAAGAAAACACCATTGACAATAAATATACATTTAGAAAATATTTAAAAGATATTGAAACAAAATACCATATCACTAAAGAAGTATTCATCGAAAACTCCTTACATATTCCATCCAATTATCTAAATAAAAATATTTTGTACGGGCTACTAAACATTCACAAGATAGATGCCTTCAAAACAATGAATCAAAAAAACAAGTCTTTTTTTAAAGATTCTAAAACAATTCAAATATTTAATCACTTCGCTACCCATGTTGGGTCAAACCCTTTTGTTGCTCCTGCAACTTTAAATGTTATTCAACATTTAGAAATCAATACGGGTACATATATCCCAGACAATGGAATGTACTCCATAGTAACCTCAATTTTAAAATTAGCAGCGGAAATAGGTGTAAAAATTGAATTTAACAGCTATGTTAATGAAATTATGACTTCTAATGGAAAAGCAATTGGTGTTAAAGTAAATAATAAAGAAATACCTGCTGATATAGTTATTAGTAATATGGATATTTATTACACTTACAAAAAACTCTTGCCCAACTACCCGTCCCCAAAAGGAATTAAACAATCAAAATCTACCTCAATAATTGGCTTTTATTGGAATATTAATAAGGTTTTTCCAGAATTAGAAACCCATAATATGTTTTTTTCCACAAATGACAGACTTGAATTTCATAAATTATTTAATGAAAAAACGATTTCTGAGGATCCTTCTATTTATATAGGCATTACATCCAAACATGTTAAAACAGACGCCCCCAATAATTGTGAAAACTGGTTTGTCATGATTCATGCCCCACATATCGAAAATCAAGATTGGGATGAATTAGTTAAAACAACCAGAGAAAAAGCAAAAAGAAAACTTAATAAAGTACTTAAAACCAATATTGAAAATTTTATTGAAAGTGAATCTGTCTTGACACCTATTAATATTAGAGATAATTACAAAACTGCTTTTGGCTCTATTTATGGCAACAACTCCAACAATATATTCTCTGCTTTTTTAAGACATCCTAACTTTACTAAAAAGATTAAAAATCTTTACTTTGCAGGAGGAACAGTTCATCCTGGAGGCGGATTACCCATGTGCTTGAATTCAGCAAAAATAATTGGAAAAATGGTTTAAATAAGAACTGAAAACTATTTAGATTTTAATTCTGATTTTAATTTTTGATAATATTTTAAATTCACCCAGAGCATTCCATAACACACATCATTCCTGTTTTTAGAATCGGGTTTATTGTCATACTTATGGTGATCTAAATGAGCCTTTTTTAAAGATAATAACCATATGTTTTTTGTATTACTAAACACTTTTATTCGATTATGAATTAATCCATCATGAATAAGCAGGTAACATAATCCATACAATGCAATACCGATACCTATATATAATCTAAAATCACACCCTCCCATAATTCCAAACATCATGAATAGCCAACATGGAATTCCGAAGACCATAGCAAACAAATCATTTTTCTCAAACCTTTTATTGTGTTGCAAATGATGATCCTTATGTATCCGCCATAAAAATCCATGCATTACATATTTATGTAAGGCCCAAGCAATTAATTCCATTGAGACAAAAGCGCCTAAAATAAATAACGTATTAAAGAAATAAATCATTTTATTAAAGTTAAAACAGATAAGGTCTGGAAATTACCTTACTTTTAAAAAACAAGTTATATTTGTTAACCACACATGATATGAATAGACTAAGATACAAAACACATATTATATGAATAGACTAAGATACAAAACACATATTATATTCAAAATATTATTTTTTATATCGTTTTTTATTATGTGTAATGGAAATACAACTAATGCATCAAAAATAACTCTATTATTTTCCGAATTAAATGAATTCAATTCAGATCCAATATTTATTGATATTCAAGAGGAAATTCATAGCGCTTTCATTAAGTCTATAAAACTCAATGACCATTCTTTTCTTCTAGATATAAAAAATGATTTTAAAAAGAAGAATTGGGAAGGGAAACCTAACATTACAAAATACTGGAGCTCGTACTTGCAATTTTATTTATCATTATATTACTTCAAAATAGGAGATAATGAAAATTCTGAAATAGAAATAGACGTGGGCATCAAATTGTTAGAAAAATTAAAAGACAAAAACTCTGAAGACTATGCTCTTTTAGCTTTATTACAGGGATTTAGTATACAATTTAAAGCTGGAAAACCAATTGTTATAATAGGAAATATTAAACGAAATTGTAGACAAGCTATAGCCATTGATTCAACAAACGTAAGAGCTTATTATGCTTATGCCAGTATTGATTATCATATGCCTGAAAAATTTGGAGGTGGTAAAGAAACTGAAAAATATTTATTAAAAGCTATTTCAATTTCTTCGAAAAATAAAAAGAGTGGAAATTCCCCATCATGGGGAAAAGAAGAATCTTATGAGTTACTGATTAAATGGTACATCAAAAAAGAAATGAATGAAAAGGCAAAAGAATACTACATTATAGCAAAGAATAAATACTCTAAAAGCCATAGAATTAACCAATTGGCAAATCTCTTCTAATCACTTAAGGTAATGGTTATGGTATTGAGATTACAGACACTCTTGAAGTTTGTGTTGAGATATAGCCTAATCAAGATGGAGACTTGCTAAAAATGTAAAACAGTCTCCTCCACCTTGGTTTGAAAAAAGTACTCATTCCATTAGTCGAAACTTCTATGCTGGAAACCATTTCAGAAGAAAGGATCAAAGATTTGCATTTAGGAGCACCTGATGAATACGAATGTTTTGGAATGCTATTGCGAGGAAGAGGTTAAAGAATAAAAAAAGCCGTTTTGTATTTGATTGCACAATTGAAAGATCCACGCTACCTTCCTCTGATCCAGGAGTTTATCGATAATGATAATAAAAAAGTTAGAAGTTTTGCGAGGATGGCGGAAGGAGTGCTCCCCTGAGTCTTTTACTTTTTTATAAAAAGATCAATTACAAAAAAAACAGGAAATTGCTAGTTGAACTAACTTAAAACTTTAGCAAAGGAAATAAAAAACAAAGCAGTCCACAAAATAGTCCTCATCCAATTTTTTTTAACGAGGTGTTCCGTCGTTTTTTCATTAAAATTCCCTTTGGAAATTTTATTGTGTAATGGTACAAATTGAAGAAAAGTAGAACTCCACAGCAGCACAATAATCAAAAAGCTACTAACGGAATACCAAGAAAGGGAATCACATAATTGAATTCCTGATATTAAGAATTGTCCGAACATTAAAGGAAAAACTATATAGCTAATCCGAATGGTATATTTATTATGCCAATCAAGTAATCTTTCCCGGCTGTAATACTGAAAGGCTGGATAGACTACCAACTGTATCATCCAAATGAGAACGAGTAAGCCAAAATCCAAAAGCAAACGGAAAAAAGCCAGGGTCATAATTTCAATTTTCTTATCCTCCAGTTAATTTCCACTGGTGTTGAAAATGTACTTTTTTTAAAATTAAGAAAAACGGGATCCACCAAACAAAGTCGTTAGTGATAAGGGTATAAATAAATTCAAAAGGGACAATGCCCTGTAGATAATTAAAAAGGAATCCGATAGGGCCAAAAATTTTTCCTAAAAAACCTACCGCAACAATCGGCCAATGTCTTATGGGATCATAAGATGCCCACCAGTAACCAAGTCCATAAACGCCAATGACCATTCCCATACCCTGCCATACCATTGGATGATTAAGTGGCTCCATACCTACTAAATTAAAAAAGTGATCGGGAAAAAGGACGACCCAGGCTCCCCATAGGAGATTATATATTGCAGCAAGGCGTAAAGTGATTTTCATTAAAAAAATGCTTTCTGAAATTTATTATTTGAAACAAAACAGCTACAGCCTGAAGAGGTACAATTGTCAGTAAATTATTTCAATCTTTATTAAAGTAAGCTCTGTAAACCTTCTTCCTGGGATAAAAACCTGCATAAATAGCAGGATATAAAAAAAGGGAAAACAAAAAATTTAGTCCCTTAAAAGTAATATCATCAATGATATAAGAAGTGTCGGGGCTTATTTTTCGGACAATATGTTTGTGTTTCCAATAAGAGAGTGGAAAAGGCAGTTTGACCCCTTCGTCGATAAAAAAGGCCTCATTTTCATTCTCCCCGTTATCCGTTATTTTGCTAATCCATTCTGCTTTTATAGGGCTGAGAAAACGCAAATGTACTTTATCTCTTTTTTCAGATCCTGTAAATTCCACGATCTCCATTTCAGCATTGGCTGGTTTCAATGCTTCGAATAATTTGCGATCAAACTGACGCATGATGTCCTTGTAATTGCCCTTGACCATAGTTTTCAATTGAATATTCATCGTATCTTATTAGTTGGCTTCATCATTGGATTCTAATTTTTTGAACTCCTGCAATCCTGTATAAAATGCAAATCCAAATAAAAAGGTAACTATTCCGGCGAAATAAGGAATGAGCTCGATCATTTTTTTTCAATTTTTAAAAGTTTTAAATAAATGGCAAACCCAAGAATAGAGGGAACCCATAATCCAATAAAAAGAGCTGCTTCTTTTTCTCCATTGAACCATGAAATTTCAGAAAAAATTAGACTTGAAAACGCCAAAAAGAGCATGATCAAATCCGTTCTACTTAATTTTTTTGACATGATAATTTATATTTATAAAATTTAGATTGCTGCTTTCTGCTCTTTAACATTACTTGATTTTCTTTTTGGAAAGAATGGGAGTATAACAGAAGCTTATTTAATTTGTTTAACTATATGGCAAAATGATTAAACACAATCGTGTTGTTCGATGTTACTTAGGCATGAATCATCTTTTGTTATTCTTAACTTCTTTAATATTTTTTGGAAACATGGTCATTTTTGATTTTAAAAACGATAGTGACCTAAGCAGTTGGACTCCAGTCGTTGATGTAGTGATGGGAGGCCGCTCTGATGGTGATTTTGAAATTAACCTAGAAGGCCATGCCGTTTTTCAAGGCAAAGTATCCCTGGAGAACAATGGTGGCTTTTCCTCGGTGCGCTATCGCTTTAGCCAAAAAAATATAGCTGGCTTCAGTAAAATGATGATACGACTCAAAGGGGATGGCAAACGTTACCAGTTTAGGGTAAAGTCTGATCAATCCGACCGCCACTCTTACATCTACTATTTTCAAACAACAGGCGATTGGCAGCAAATTGAGATTCCTTTATTTGAAATGAAACCCAGTTTTAGAGGTATGGAATTAAATATGCCTAACTACCCGGGTGAAGTATTGGAAGAAATAGCTTTCCTGATCGGCAACAAAAAGGCAGAAACCTTCAGACTGGAAATTGATAAAATTATTTTGAAATGATCCATTGCTTCACGGATTTACATAATTGATCAACTGAATCATGAAAAATTACTTAATAATCGGAGGCTCATCAGGAATAGGAAAATCGCTCACAAACATGCTTGCTGAATCTGATCATCAGGTATATGCCACTTATAATCAACACCCACCTAAGGGACAAACATCTAATATTCAATATTCTTTTTTAGATGTGATGAATGAGGAAATGAACCTGGATTTTTTACCCGATGTATTGCATGGAATAGCCTACTGCCCCGGCAGTATCAACTTGAAACCTTTCTCCAGGATAAAACCCGCTTCTTTCGAAAATGATTTTAAACTTCAGGTACTTGGGGCCATTAAAGTATTGCAAGCGATATTGCCTAAGCTAAAAAAAGCTGAGAATGCTTCAATTGTTCTTTTTTCAACCGTGGCGGTGCAACTAGGCTTCAATTTCCATACTCAGGTTGCTACCTCAAAAGGAGCTATCGAGGGTTTGGCCAGATCATTGGCTGCTGAATTGGCACCGGCAATTCGGGTCAATGCGATTGCGCCTTCTCTAACAGATACACCTTTGGCCGGCATGTTATTGAGCACTGCCGAAAAAAAAGAAGCCAATGCACAACGACATCCGCTAAAAAAGATTGGTTCTTCTAACAATATCGCAGAAATGGCTGTTTTTCTATTATCGGACAAATCATCGTGGATGACTGGACAGATCATACCTATTGACGGTGGAATGTCAAGCATTAAATAATTTTATTTAAAAGCATAATGTACTTTTTTAATAAAAAAATTAATGCCTATTTATACTAAATAGAACCTTTAACAAAATAGTTGAATAAAAACAAATGAAAATTCTATTAGCCGGAGCTACCGGATATATTGGTAAAAGATTGCTGCCTGTTCTTATAAAAAAAGGACATCAGGTGGTTTGCTGTGTTAGAGATACCAACAGGTTTAATCCGGACAAAGAACTGCAACCGCATATCGAAGTAATTGAAGTAGATTTTTTAAAAAAAGATTCCCTTCAAAAGATTCCGAAAGACATTGATGGAGCCTATTATTTATTGCACTCCATGTCAGGATCATCTAACTATGAGGAATTGGAATTGCGATGTGCTACCAACTTTAGAGAAGTGGTAAGCAACACCAATGTTAAACATGTAATATACCTAAGTGGAATAATAAACGATGATTCACTTTCACGACATTTATCTTCGCGCAAAGCGGTTGAAATAGAATTGAGCAAAGGATCTTATCATTTTACTACTTTACGAGCCGGAATAATTATTGGATCTGGAAGTGCCTCTTTTGAAATCATCAGAGACCTGGTAGAAAAACTTCCGGTGATGATTACACCAAAATGGCTGAACACCAAATGCCAGCCTATTGGAGTTGGTGATGTAATTCAGTTTTTGCAAAAAGCACTTTTTAATAAAGCGGTCTTTGATCAAAGTTTTGACATCGGTGGTCCGGATATTCTGACCTATAAAGAAATGTTGCTTGGTTTTGCTAAAGTGAGAGGGCTCAAAAGGTATATTTTTATTGTTCCTGTGATGACTCCTAAACTGTCTTCTTATTGGTTGTATTTTGTTACTTCTACCTCCTACAAGCTGGCTACTGCCTTGGTGAGTAGTATGAAAATAGAAGTCGTCTGTCAAAATAGCGATATCAACGAAATATTAGACATTCAACCCATTAGCTATGAAGCAGCATTGCGAAAAACACTTTACAAAATAAAGGGAAACGACATCATATCCAGCTGGAAAGATTCCTGGGTAAGCGGTCAAATTGATCAAAAAATCATAGGCTTTTTGGAAGTACCTACCTTTGGCTGTTTTAAAGACCAGCGGACAAAAGCGATTAAAAATCGTAAAAAAAGCATTGATAAAATATGGCGTATCGGCGGTGAAAATGGCTGGTATTATGGCACCTGGCTGTGGAAGCTGAGGGGCTTTATTGATAAGGTTTTTGGAGGAGTAGGATTGCGAAGAGGACGAACGCATCCGCATAATTTATCTGCAGGTGATGCCATTGATTTTTGGCGTGTCCTGGATGCCAATAAAGAAGAAGGGCGCTTGTTACTTTTTGCAGAAATGAAGCTTCCCGGTGAAGCATGGCTTGAGTTTAAAGTAAAGGACAAGGAGTTGTTACAAACCGCTACGTTTCGACCTAAAGGGCTTTCGGGAAGATTGTATTGGTACGCTGTGCTCCCATTCCATGGATTAATATTCGAAGGGATGATCAATGCCTTGTCCAAAACATAATTATAAAAATTTAATACCCCATTCAAAAAACAATTATGCTTTATAAAGTCATCATTTTTCTACTCGTCAATTTTGCTGCTCTTGCTTTGGGTAGCCTGTTCACTACCAAGGGAGTCACTTCTGATTGGTATATCAATTTGAACAAAGCACCCTGGACCCCGCCGGGCTGGGTATTTGGTGCAGCCTGGACAACTATCATGATTTGTTTTGCCATCTACATGGCCTATGCCTGGGACATGGTAGCCAATCGAAATGTACTTATTGGTCTGTTTATCATTCAGTGGGTATTGAATATTCTGTGGAATCCTGTCTTTTTTAAATATCAAGAAATCCTGATAGGCCTGGTACTTATCACTTCTTTGACATTATTGGTCGGATATTTTTTGTTTGGTTACATGAGCCAGATGAAAATGAAATCATTGTTAGTACTACCTTATTTTATTTGGCTTTTGATCGCGACTTCTTTGAACGCATATATATTGATAAAAAATTAATGCCCAATATTCACCAAATTCATTGGCTTTGTTTCCTCACAATATTCCAATTTCATTCAAAGATTTAAACGATCCTTTATTATAAAAATCATAGAAAAGTACATTTGCTCCATTTTCTATTGCTTTGATTATAAATGGCTTCTTTTTACATAAAAAGGTAGAATCTGCTTGAGATATAATGTCAAAAATTGACATAATAGAAAACAAAGTAGATATGTAATTAGTGTTTCTTTTAATCTAAAGATTTTATAGTTAAATTAAAGGTTCTTTTTGTGTGGCCTGGGATTATTTTTGCATCAATGTGTTTTTTGTTTCTATCAAAAAATACATTATTAAACATAAAAAACTATGGGAGAGTTGGATAAAGACGTATTCTACGTAATGCATGAAGAAGTAGTTAAAAAAGCGAATAAACTTTGTGATGGATTAAATAAAAAATTTGATTATACTTTTTATGGTTATGATTCAGGAGCTAATGAACCCAAAAGTATTGCCAATGTAGTAAATGATTATTTAATCGCTGAAGATTATCACTTCGAATTTTTTAGGCTGTCTGTCAATAAAGATAAGTATGAATTCAATGGTTCCGCTTTGCGGAAAGCGAAAGCAAGGTATAATAAAGTAAGAGATGATGAAAAAGTTAAACTCGAGGAAATGTATATTGAAGCTTTTCTTACTTTTTTAAATAAGAGTATTGAAGATTTAAAATTGCTGGCAAAGGATTATAAAATTGAACAAGTAATAAACCATACCAAATCAGTTAAACCAAAAAGAAGGATAATGATTGAAAAAACACAAGCGATTGAAAAGCCCGGAAAGAAATTCAATCTGCTGAAAAAGCATTTTCATGATGACTTTTATTTGTATTCTTACAATCAGGACACCAAAAATATTTATATGGCCGTCCTGGAAATCAGGCTGATTGGGATTAAAATTAATGTAGAGTTAGAAAATTCAACACCTCATGATTATTCCGGATTTTTGGATTATAACTTTATAAATAATGATATTGTAATTATAACATTAGAATCTGAAGCAGAAAATAAAGGAATATTTATTTTACTTTATGTTGATTTAAACAACAGGAACAAAGCGCTAATATACCAGGGCCAGATGATGAGATTTGGAAAAGGAACTCTTCCGGTTAGTTCTGATACTTTTATTGAGCGTATAGCCATAGGAACGGGAAAGCCGAAAATATATAAATCGGTGGCTCCGGATTTACCTGAACACATTCGTAATTTTTTCGACCCTCCCGTTTATAACAAAACGGATAAAAAGCAATTTAAAGACCTTGAAAGTTTTATGAAATGGCTGAAAAAGAAGAAAAACACATAGTAAACAAAGTCTCCATTTGTTTTTCTGCAATTTGATCAAGCTGCTGCATTCCTTGTTGAACCGCCTTGTGAGGAAGAATATCCTCTTTCAATTGGCCGGTATTCAATCGCCAGTAATTGGCATAACACCACTTCCAAACGGGTTGCTCCGGATGGTTTTTTGATAATTCAACGGAAATCTTTAAAAATAGATCTTTCCATGCACGTTTGACTTTGTAGTTGATCATTCTGATCTCTTTTTCTTTTTCGTCAATCTCATTTCCAACCGCATTATTAAGAAAATTAAACCAATCAAATAATGCTTTTTGAGGGTAACAACCACCTGGTTCAAAAAATGAAATACTTTCTTTGGCGATATCTCTCAATGCTGCGGTTTGCGTGTTTTTGACCAGCGAAGTGAGTTCGACTAATTGTCTGAAGGAGGAAGTTTTTGGAAAAAAGTAATAAACCAGAAAATCTTCCTTTTGCCGCCAGGCGGCCGTAAGAATCAACCCTAGTAATTTCAGCTGTCCTTTTGAGATCTTACCCTTAAACCGGTCAAGTCGGATGGCTGATTTTTCATTTCCCCAAATACGCAAAGGAATAATCCGGTCATCAATAATCGGATAATCCGGCGATACGTATAGGATATCCTCAATAAAAAGTACCTCTAACCAATAATCCTTAATGGTCTTTACAAGTAAATATGAAGGAAAATGATTTTGGTACCGGATATCCAATTTGTATTGGTAACCAACTTCCTCATATAACCAATCCTTGATCAAAGTCGGATTTTTGAGATTCAAGACTTCATTGTCGTGGCCAAAAGACCAATTTTTTGCAAAAGGTTGATCCAATATACTTTGCAAAGCTGATAAGTTGCGCTTATAAAAATGACCTTTTAATAAAGCCGTTTTTATGGTGTCAAACTTATTGAGGTGTTTTAAAAAAGGTGCCAGCGTTTCCGCTGGCGATTTGGCCCTTCTTTTTCTTTTTAACCGCTTGTGATAACCTGCTTTATTTTTCATAAAATATTATTTAAAGGTTTTCTTAATTGTTTTTCCGAGTGATTCATTAATGACATTGGCAATGCCGATATAATCCTGAAGCAAGTTTGACGGAATTTGACAAAGCTCATCTACTGATTCGTAAGATTTAACTGTGTTGGTCAAGGCAACCAGGGTGATATGTAATCGTTTTTTAAAAGCCTTTTTCCTGAAACTTTGGACAATGGTATCGATTTCATCTCCAGGCACTAATCCTGAATTTGGAAACGATTTGGTATATCCCGTATCAGTCAAATGAACGAGATAAACCTTGTCAAAAGGGGAAGCGATTTTTTGGACTTCTGATAACATTTTCAGGAATGCCATAGCATCTTTGTTATCATTCAAAGGCATTTCAGACAAGGATTCAATTCGTCCCAGGCTTTCATTTCTAGTGTCGCCGTTTGTATTTTTGGGGTGACTAATCCATCGAACAATAGGCCTTACTCCCTGTGGAGTGGAAACCGTCGTATAGGCAGCCGCAAGCAACTTCATATCTTTCCGCATACTCCAGGCTGCCGTGACCACTTTGGTACAATCTAATGGAGCTCCTTTCATCGAACCACTCATATCTACCAAAAGCGCAATAAATGGTTTGCCTTTGGAAGTTCTTTGATCGCTTGTTGCTTTTTTGAAAATTTGATCCATCACTTTATAAAGGGGCAAGCGGTTGTTTTGAAAATTGTTGCCTCTATTTGAAGTTTTATAGGAAATCGTCTTTTCGGTGTTTTTGTATAATATTTTATTGAGTTCATCAGCGATGGGTTCAGCATGAAGCTGAATCTCAGTGATGGCTTTTTGGTCATAGGAAACCGGCAAGCTTTCTTCCATTACTTCTCCGGATAACTGCTGCCCGTTTTCAGCTTCTAGCTCAAAATAATCGCATTCCTGCCATTCCCCTTCATATTGTGCCACAGCGGTAAAGGGGTCATTAATGTTGATTGAAATCCGGTCTGGTCTTGGCTCTTCCCACAGTTTTGGTTTTTCGGCTGCTTCATGGAGATCCTCGACCAGTTTTTTCATGCTATTCATATTGTCTGTACCTAGTACGTCTTCAATTTCTTCTTTGTCGATATAAGGAAGGAGACTCGTAGCCGGGTCTTTTGATTCTTCAACCGTGACCGGTACAACATGGCCGGTATCTTCTATCTCTCGGGATTTCATCTCAACCAAACCCATATCATTGGATTTGTAAGAGGAGGAAATAGCCTTCAGAATGGCCTCTGCCCATTTTTTGCCTAGCGTAAGAAATTCAGCTTCTCCAATTTTTTTCAGTTCAAACAAAAAAGGAGTATTGACTTTTCTGAGTTTTTCAAACAGTTCTTTAACTCCTGTATTCAGGTTGTTTTTATTGCTATCCGGCAAAATGTCATCGTACAAAATGGACCAGCGAAGGGTTTGTTCAATGCTCGAATAAAGCGTCGGATCCATCAGGTTGCAGGTCAGAACACGGTAGATTTCAACCTCTTTGAATTCAGTTCTTCTTGACAAAGCTTCAAGCCCCAACTTGATGTTCAAAGTCTCCGCAATTGCTTTTGAGAGTTTCTCCATAACCTTTGCTCCCATAAAGGTCCCTAAAAGGTGACTTTTCAAAAAAGCTTCTATTTCCTGTGAAGGTTGACGTCCGATTTTTTTTAGCTGAAGTTGATATTCCAAAAAAACAGTCCAGCCAATTGCTGCATAAGCTGAAAGTTCATTCCCGGGAAATATAAAAAGTGCTGCTAACTGGGGTTTAGCCAATAACTCTTCACTGTTAAATAATTCGGCAACCTGGTATTGCTTTTCTCTGCATTTCTTATAAAACATCCTTCGCGGCTTGTGCATCCTGTACCCAAAACTGTTGTCGAATCCATTGTGTAATTGAATACCTTCCCAGTTTTTTTTATAGAAAAATTGGGAGCTTACCATTGTGTGATTATCCATGATTTATTATTTTAAAATTTATTAGATGTTTCCCATACATGTTCTTCTTCCCGTTCATATTTGTTATAGATTTCCTGATAAATATCTTCCAAAGCGGTGTGATCTTCTTTCGTAGCAAAACCAAAAATCGTTACGTCAAAAAGGATTTCCTCGGTGAGTTTATTTGCATTTGCAAGGTTAAAAAATCCAAGATATTGGCGGAAAGTGGGCATCGGAAGAGATGGAAACTTTCCTTTAAGTTTTTCTTCCCGAATTTTTGCCGAAACTTCCACGACTTTGAAAAGCAATATTTCAGAAAAGTCTTTTTGAAACTGTTCTTTCAGCAGTTTTTTAAGAATACCTACTTCCTGGAAAATATTCAGGTATTCAAAGGTTAGACAAACCGTATTCCGTGCTTTAAAGGCTTCGTCAAATTGGCTCAGTTCAAAGAAGAAGTTCTCATCCTGAGCAGCCTGATAATTGCTGTCAAAAAGCCAGGCAAGTTTTTTTACACCAATCACTTTTCCCTTTGAATCGAAAACTTTTTGATTGATCAACTCTACAAATGCGCTTTGCACATTGGAAGGCATTCGTAGCATTTCACTAATCCAAATCACATTGTAATACTTGTCATTATTACGTTGTAGTTTTTTCATATCTTTTAAAAGATCAGACATCTCATCGAAGGTTCCTTTTTCATTGATCGATCTTCGATAAAACAATTCAGAAGGAGTTTCAAGCCCAACTGCACTATGCGAAAATACGCGTATTGGATAGTGCGGAAGATTGAGGTTTTGACACATATATTTCCAGTTTCTTGGTTCAAATAAGAGCGCATTCAAAAAACTGGTTTTTCCGGTTCCGGTTGCTCCGGATAGATGCAAAACCTCTCCGCTTATGATAGCCAGCGTAGCAACCACCAGTTTTGACTTTTGAATTGTTACCGGTGTTTCAGTTGCTGAAGCAGCAATCATCTGGATAAAGTCATCATTATGAGCTTTTTCAAACTCCCTTTTTTTAGTAATACTGTAAATCTGCATGGTTTAATTTATTTTGGTTTATTATAAAATCAGGACATCTTCAATCAAAATGATGAAAGAGGTTTGCTGTAAGTTTATTTCTTAATTGGGTTGGCGTATTTTGATACAAATGCAACGATTGCCTGCAAAATGAAGGGAGGTAGGCAGTCACTGCTTTTTCGTTTTCTTCATAAAATGGTTGTATGATCTCGGTAGCTTCTTTGGATAGTTTTTGAAGGCGATCAATACTCAAATCACTGGACAATTGATAGGTGCGATTAAAAATTATATCCTCGAGTGAAACTTGCTCTTGAATTGGGTATACATTTAAGAATGCTGAGGAATTAATCTCTAGATCGGTGGTTAGAAACAATAGGGACCGTCCTGTTTGATAAACCGCTTTGTAACAAAGGCCAAGATTAAAGGCACTACTGTCCCTCAATAATAAGTCTGTGGGAATGACAGGAATGCCTGTTACTTTATCAATGCTTTCTAAAAGTTGGCCGTAAGGCAACAAATGGTTTAGCAAACCAAAATGATGACCGCCTTTCCAGGCAAGGGAAGCCAAAACGCTTGCTATATATTCTAAAACAAGAGAAGATTCGTGTTTGATGATAACCGGATTGCCCGATAGCAAAGTTGGATAAATTGTTTCGATCGCTTTTAAAAGATCGGGTAAAACAAGGTCAATGTCTGGAAATGGTTTAATAAACTGATAACTGATCTTATCGTACAAATCAATCATTTTGTTTATCTCAGGGTTTTGAAGGGCAGGTGTCGATTCTTTCAAAAAATCGGCAAATGCTTTTATCTCTTCCAAAGTCTTTAAAAGCCTGGGTTGCTGAATGAATCCCAAATGCTGAGGTTCAATTGTAAAAGCTATCCACAACTCCTGACTGCCATTTGCATTTGAAACCAGGGGTAATATTTTTATATCTTCCAAACCGGATAAATACTTCCACAGTGGGATCGCTTGAATTTGGAATGCAGTTGTAGCATTGGCCAAACGGATCAAAACCCTTACCGATCCGTCAGGTTGGAATATGCCTTCGATAGGCAAAATTGCTGAATCGGCAATTGATTTCTTTGAATGAAACGATTTTTTGTGATAATTGACTTCAATGGGATGCTCAGGAAAAGCTCCTTTAATAATTGAAACAACTGAAGAAAAACTATTAGAATCAGCAACCGCTTCCTTGTATTTGTCGTATATTTGCTTAGCCATCAGGAGGAAATTTTATGTTTTCACAAAAGCCTGTGGCAAAAATCAAAAAATATTTATTTAGATGGGGCCACTATCCAACAAATGGAAATGGTATCCATTGCAGACCACACCATAATGGCTAGCCAGCGATTCGCTGGCTAGCCATTTGTGCTTAGATTGGAGCGTTAAAAGCAAGTTTTTCTTTACTCTAATTTTTTAAAGGAGTAAAAAAGAAGAGGCTGTCTCAAACGTCGGTTTTGTAAAAATCTTTGAAAATATAATTTGGTTTGTGTGTCGGAGGTTCTCCATTTTAAGGGAGTTAGAGGGTTTTGCGTAAGAAAACCAAATATTCTTATTTTCAGAACAATTTACTTATACTTTTGAGACAGCCTCTTCAAAATATTTTAAAAGAATGATTAAAACAAGCTGAATGATAATTTATTTAATCAGGCTCACTTTCTTAGTGGTCATCTACTCGTTGGTTTTCAAAACCAAAGCGGTTTTGAATTCGTCCAGTCAATATACTGGCACGCGACGGAGCACAAATCGGCGAAGTCACATAAGCCTCCTCAAAGATTGCCCCTTCTTTTTCTAATTGATCAATATTTGGAGTTTGTAATTGTTTAGCACCGTAGGCTGAAGCCTCATATTTGCCAAGATCATCACATACAATCGAAACAACATAGGGCATCGAGTCTTTTCCACTTTTATGTTTAACCTGCAAAAAATTACTTTTCCCTTCTAATAATTGAGCATCCCAACTAATATTCCACCCCAAATCCGTCACCGAAGAGGTATAAGCACTTAGTATAATAATTATGATCACCGAACTTAAAAGAATATATTTTCTTCTTTTAATAAAATGAAATTTTGAAGGCATAACACTTTCTATAATTCAAGAATACTATTTTATTTAAACAGCGTAAACTTAAAAAGTTCTAAAGGGAAAAAAGTTGTTGTGGTCGAAATTTAGTTTTACACTTTTTGTAAATAAACTGACAAAGCCTGCTGGATTGCATTGCGGATTTTATAAATAAGCCTGAAAAGGGTCGAGAATTACGATATTTGTACAGAAAAATTTCGTTTACTAAAATAAAACATGGGCAATCATTTTTCAAAATATCTTTTTCTTTTTGCCATTTGGGGACTTGCACCAATTGCATCAATTTCCCTTTTTGCACAGACTTATGTTTTGTCAAATTGGACTGTTGAGGATGGGCTTTCCAGCAATGATGTCAAAGATTTGTTTCAGGATGAAGATGGTTTTATGTGGATTGCCACGGAGCATGGTTTGAATAAATTTAATGGCTATTCTTTCGAAAAATTCCGTTACAATCCTGGTGACAGCACTTCAATTGGAGCCAATTATATCAATAACATTTGCGCGGATGATAAGGGAAATGTTTGGGTGAATCTTGCAGTAGGCATTGTTTCAAAATATAATAAACGGACTAAAAAATTTACGAATTTTTCCTTTCCGGAAGAAAATACCTTTGCTTTCGAAATCAAGTTTATTAAAAATATTGGTCTTTGTATCTCAACAAACAAAGGACTCTTTTTGGCCGATGCCGACGCTCAGGAATTAGCGTTATTTTGTCCAAAAGACGAAGATACTCCAAAAAGTATTTTCAAAATTTTTCCTGCTTCAAATCGGCGACTTTTTTTAAGTTCAAGTGATGGTTTTGAGTATTTGAAATTTCCGTCGAAATCGATTGAACCTATATTTTTTATCAGTAAAAAGGATACCGTTTTATTTGAATGGCCAATCGAAAAATTCCATGAGGATTCTGACGGAACTATTTGGATTCAAACGAAAAATGGAAGTTTATGTAAATCTATTGATGGCGTTTATTTTAAAAAATCTTTGTCAGGAACTGGCGAATCTTTTACAAATCCATCCGGCCAGCTGTTCATTTTCGAAGACGATCAGAATGAAAAATGGCTTTCTAACGCTTACAAATTACAGACCTTTAATGACAAAAAGGAATCCTGGAATCCTTGGGAAAAGTTGACAGATGAAATCTTTTTTGCCTTTTTAGATCGCGAAGAAAAAATTTGGGTTTGCACAAAAAATCATGAACTCTTAAAATGGAATGGTGAGAAATGGGAGTCGGCCATTTATTTGGGGGACCAGTTGAACTATTGGGAAATCAACCATCTTTTTGTTGATGATAAAAACGGGATCTGGTTTTCGAGCAGAGGAAAAGGAATTTGGCGAATTTTTAACCGAAAATGGCCCATTAATAGTTTGAAAAGTAATAACCCTGAAAAGCCATTCGATTTTCCAATTTTGGCTTTGGAACTGGACGAAGCAGGATTTATGTGGGTGGGAACGGTTAATAATTTATACCAGTATTTTTTCGATACAAAAGAGTTGATCCCGTTTTTTCAAAATTTACAAAAAAATCCAATTTCAGGATTGAGTGTAAACGATATTGCTAAAAACAAAAACGGTGAATTGTGGCTGGGGTTAAGCAATGGAGTTGTTATCATTGAAAAAAACGGGAGCCATCGATACTTTAAAACGGCTGATGAAAATATTCCTTTTGGCTTTGTTCGGAATATCCTATCGGATCAATCTGGAAAAACATGGATCGGAAGCACAAACGGCCTCTTTTTATATGACCCCGAAACAAATCGCTTTTACAGCTATAAACCAACTGAAAAGGGGACAATTCGAAGCAATGATGTTCAATGTTTAAAGCAAGTCAGCGAAACAGAGTTCCTGGTGGGTTATACCAAAGTTGGCGTTGACCTGTTAACTTTTGATCCCTCTGATCATTCGATCTCCTGCAAAAAAGTTTCCTATAAAAATGCTAAAATGGTGCAGTTTGATTTGATGACTGCAAATACTTTTTATCAATCTGACGGCGACTACTGGGTGGGGACATTTAGCAAAGGACTTTTAAAACTGGATTTAAAAAGCCTGACAATGAGTCCTTTGAGTGAAGAATTTCCAATCATTCCAAATGTAAAAGGAATTCAAAAAGGAACAAAAGGCAATCTTTGGGTGAGCTCAATTGATGGCATCCGAAGCGTTAATCCAGAAGACCAAACTTTTTATCGGTTTTCGAAATCATCCGGTTTGTTGAGCAATCGTTTTTATTTGAATAGCGATGCGCAGGATCAGCTCGGCAACTTATACTTTGGCAGCTCGCATGGAGTCAATAAAATCCAGCCCGCACTTTGGAATTTTGAAGACACAGTGACTACTCCGGTGCTTACGGATTTTAAAAAATTTGATGAAAGTATTGTTTTTGAAACTCCTTTGGATGAAGTTGAAATGGTGCATCTGAGTCATGAGGATGATTATATCACCTTCGAATTTGTATCTCCAACCTATGACAATTCGGGTGATGTTCAATATGCTTATCAGTTGGAAGGATTAGATAAAAATTGGCGATACAGCGAAGGTCAGCGATCAGCAACTTACACTAATTTGGCGCCGGGAGATTATGTTTTTAAAGTGCAGGCAGGTAATAAAGGCGGCTTTTTAAATTCGAAAATCAAGGAATTGAAAATTATGGTTTCGCCCCCTTTTTGGCAAAGTTCCTGGTTCATTTTTTTGGTTATCGGATTTTTTGGTTTTTCGATTTGGCTAGTGTATAAAATTCAATGGAAGATGCGGATGAATCGTTTGAAAATCGTAGCGGAAGTCCGCAAAAAAGCAGCTGATGATTTCCACGATGAGTTGGGGCATCGGCTGACCAAGATTGTCCTTTTTGTGGAATCGTTGATGCTTCAAAAGAACTCCTTTCCATCAAAAGCTACTCACATTCTTCGAAAGATTCAGGATAACGCAAATGAGCTTTATTATTCCACCAAAGATTTTATTTGGGCGATGAATCCATCCAAAGATTCCGCGTTGGAATTGTTTGTTTTATTGCGGGATTTTGGTGATGAATTGTTTGCAGATACAGGCATTCAGTTTTCTGTTGAAGGTTTGAAAGAGGAATACAAAGATTACATTTTAGAAATGGACTGGAAGCGGCAATTGATCATGATTTTCAAAGAAGCGATGAATAATGTTCTAAAACATTCAAATGGAACTGCTGCGGTTTTAAAAATTGAAGAATGCAAAAAACACCTCAAAATCGTTTTAGAAGATAACGGAGAAGGATTTATTTTAAACCACGAAAAATTCGGCTACGGATTAGGCTCAATGGTCAATCGGTCTAGAAAAATCGGTGGCCACTTAGAGATAAACTCCCAACCCGGAAAAGGAACTGCAATCCAATTTACAATATGATTGACGTAGCAATAATTGAAGACGATAAAGAAATCCGCGAGCATCTGGCTTTGTTGATTGGTGAGCAGGTGGATTTTTCATGTACGAAACAATTTCACAATGTGGAATCAGGTTTCGAACCATTGCTGAATAACCCTCCGGATGTTTTGCTTTTAGACATTACATTGGCTGATGGAATATCAGGAATCGAAGGCGTCTCTCGTTTTGTTGAAAAAGCTGCGCCTTTCGAAATTATTATGTTTTCCGTTCATCAGGATGATGAAAAAGTGTTCCAATCCCTCTGCGCAGGAGCTTGTGGTTATTTGACTAAAAATACACCAATTCCAAAAATCCTTTCTGCTATCAAAGAAGCACACAACGGCGGAGCGCCGATGAGCATGCAAATTGCCAGGATGGTGGTTGGTTCCTTTCGTTCAAAAACAGATTCCGAACCTTTATCACCCCGCGAAAAAGAAGTGCTGCTAGAACTTTGTAATGGCAAAAGTTATAAAAAAGTAGCGGAAACCCTCTTCATCAGCCAGGATACCGTCCGAACACACATCCGAAATATTTACCGCAAACTGGAAGTTAATTCAAAAGCGGAGGCTGTCGCTAAGGCTTTCAAGGACAAATTATTATAATCCAGCCTTACTTTTTTTCTGTAAGTAAGCTGACAATTCATTTCGAATCACATATTCATGCGATGCCTTGAGAAGCTTTGCTTCATTATATTTGATCTACTGCTCAACCTGTAATCTTCCAATTTTCGATAACCTAAACTCTGTTTTATGAGAATAATAGCTACTAGTATTCTTTTAATGCTATCGTATGTCCTTTTTGGACAAACTCACTTTTATATTGCGAATCGGGATGGCAACAATATTCTGCGATATACCATGAATGGTCAATTTGTTGAGGAATTTGTTTCCGCAGGATTAGGTGGGTTATCATGGCCTCAAGAG
Source organism: Saprospiraceae bacterium (assembly GCA_965220465.1). Taxonomy (GTDB): domain Bacteria; phylum Bacteroidota; class Bacteroidia; order Chitinophagales; family Saprospiraceae; genus JAHDHW01. The sequence continues at coordinate 458,427 of CBDCPZ010000024.1, forward strand.
GTACTGTTTCATCCTGAAGATGGAACGATGCTGGTCACTGGTTTTAATAATACAAAAATCAAACAATACGATGGATCAACCGGTGACTTTTTAGGCGATTTTTCAAAAAATTATAATCTAAGCAACCCCACAAAAATAATCCTCGGTGCTGATGATTTGATTTATGTGACGCAGTGGGGAGCTACTCAAAATAAAGTGGTCCGATTCGATTTGGATGGAAATTTTGTGGACGAGTGGTCATCGGTTGGAGTTCCCGAAGGCTGCGGAATGGCTTGGGATTCAGCCGGTAATTTGTACGTCACCACCTGGAGCAATGGTCTTGGGACTGGTACCGACGGATTTGTAAGGAAGTTTGATGAAAATGGTACTGACATGGGGATTGTAGTCAACTCTTCCATTTTGCAAGGCCCTGTCGGTATTTGGATCGATGAAAATGATGATTTGTTTGTAATAGATTGGACGCAAGGTGCTGTATTGAAATTTAATAGTAGCGGTGTATTTCAACAAACTTTTATAAGCGGAATGTCACGTACCGAAGGCAATGATATGGGACCCGATGGGAAATATTACCTCTGTGACTGGCAGCAAAACAGAGTAAATCGGTACAATGCCGACGGTACGTTTGACATGATGCTTGTTAATCAGGGACTTAATATTCCAAACAGTTTGGCTTTTGGGCCGGATGGTATAGTTGGAACTAAAGATCATGCAGAGGAAATTGCCAAGATCGAAGCTTTCCCCAATCCTGCTGATGAAGAAATTAATTTGAATTTTCCAAGCCAAAGTTCCAAACCTATTCAGGTTCAGGTGTACGATGTTTTGGGCAAGATTGTACTTTTTAGTGAATTAGAAAATAGTTCAAATACAATAAGCTTAAATATTAGTTCTCTCGAAAAAGGGCTCTACCAGGTTTCGCTTTTTCAGGAGCATCAAACCTTTAAAAGTTCTTTTGTAAAACAATAACATTAGCTGAATTTTTAAAATCCAAAAATGAATTTCTTATGTATAAACAGGTACTACTAATCCTTACGTTTTTAATTTTTGCCCTTGCAAATTGCTTCGCCCAAAATCTTCAAGTTGAAACCATTTTGGATCTGGATGCCAGCGGTGGCGTTACTTTCGGGCCTGATGGCAATGTTTATGTCAGCGATTTTGGTCCTGCTTTGGGTTCAGCAAGTTTCAATACAAAAGTCTATAAAGTGGAGTATGGAACCTGGAATGTGGCCGAATTTGCAAGCGGTTTTTCGGGCGCTTCCGGTGCTCGATTTGATAGTCAGGGTAACTTTTATCAAGCTAATCCTTCAGGCGGAAGAGTAAGTAAGGTAACTCCAGACGGAAATGTGGATTTAAATTGGGTGACTTCAGGGATGAGTGGTGGACCAATTGGTATAACCAGCGATGCCGATGATAATCTATATGTTTGTATTCATGGAAATAATACAATTCAAAAAGTCACTCCGAGTGGCGTAGCGACCACTTTTGCTAATAGCCCTCTTTTTAATTGTCCAAACGGGATCACAATAGATCCTGATCAAAATTTATACGTCTGTAATTTTAATGATGGCAGGATTTTAAAAATTGAGCCTGATGGTTCTGTGGAGTCAATCGCTGTATTGCCAACTTTTGCAGCCGGCAATGGTCATATTACCTATTCCAATGGATTTTTGTTTGTCGCTACCATTGGTACCGGGCAAATTTATAAACTAACATTAACTGGCGAAGAAGAGCTGATTGCAGGAGTTTCACAAGGCTTTTCGAATAATGACGGACCAGCTTTACAGGCTACCTTTTCAAAACCAAACGGTATTGCTGCAAGCAATACGGGAGATACACTTTGGGTGAATTGTTCAGTGCCAACCTGGGTTTCTGATAATTTGGCTTTGCATCCCGGAAAAGTCAGAATGATCATCGGGGTTTGTTCGCTTCAAGATGTGGATTGCCCTTTATTGGTTAAAACAAAGGAAGTACTTAACCCCTATGAAAACCAATATGCAACGCTTTCTCCACCCACTCCCAATCCCGTCAAGTTAGAAACGAGCATTTCTTTTCAAATTCATGACACCTCTCAAAAAGTACAATTGAAAATAGTTGATGGCATGCAAAGAGTTATCAAAATTTTGGTTGATGATAAAAAACCGAAAGGAATCTATACTTTTAAAGTGAACACATGCGACTGGACCGCTGGTATTTATTATGTTGTCTTAGAATCGAAGGGCTTTGTGTTGACCCAAAAAATGGTGGTGGCAAAGTAGTTTTTTTAAAAAGAATTTTACTCAAGATTTGATAATTAGGTGATTATGAAAATACGCGTTATTTTAAATTTATGTTTTTTATTTATAAACCTGAACCTGTTTTCACAAGTTGTTGAAATTCAAAAATCCATTGCCTGGAATGATTTTGAAGCAGAATATGGCGATGCTGTCTTTCAGTGGAAGGAAGGAATGTCGTATCCGCATCGGGTTATTTGTACACCAATCAAACTGGCAAATGCTATTGAAAATAAAGAACAATTGGAAGTTTTATTAAGAATATTCATTCAAAAAAACAAAGCTGTTTTTCAAATTGAAAATGCTCAAATCAGGCTCATAGGGATCCAAAAAGCCAGAAAAATTTGGTATGCAAATTTTCTTCAAACCTTTGAAGGTAAAGAAGTACTGAATTCTGAAATCATTTTTAGAGTTCATGAAAACGGAAACCTTTTTGTTTTTGGTTTGGATTATTTTCAAAATATTGAATTAAACCATTCAAAACTAAACTCCAGAATTGATCTTTCTTTAAAATTGAAAGATATTTATTCTCAAAAAACTTCAAATGATATAAGCGTTTTTACAGAGCATGATGTAAAAATATTGCCTTTAGGAAAAGATGGAGAGTTTGTTTTTAAAACCGTTTTTGTATCGACGATAAAAAACGAAACGGACTTAAATGAAGTAGTTTTTACTGATGCCCATACTTTTGAGATTTTAGAAAAAATTAATAAAATCCACCATCAGGATATTCAAGGAAATGTTAAAGCTCAAATTTTACCGATCCTTGCAACGGATGTTCCGGAACTCAGAAATTTAGCAAATATTTACCTCGATTTTGATGGAATACAGGTTGTAACCGATGAATTCGGAAATTTTAATTACCCTTTTTCAGGAAGTTCTGCAACCTTAACCGCTCAATTGAAAGGCACTTACGTGGATGTAAGTAATTTTTCAGGACCTGATGCCATCATTACTCAAAATGTACAACAAAATGATGTTGTAAACCTGGTTTGGGACAACAGCAATTCATCAATGTCAGAACGTAACGTGTTTTATCACATTAATGAAATACATAAAAAAAACAAACAAATTGATCCGAATTTTACATTTCTCGATTACCCCTTGCCTTGTGTAGTCAATGATAATGCCGCCACCTGCAATGCCTATTTTAACGGCACGAGCATTCATTTTAATGTGGAAGGTTCTGAGTGTTCGATGAACTCCGCGCACGGTGCTTCTGTGATTTATCACGAATATGGCCACGCCATAAATGATCGGATTTATAACCAGGTGGGCATTGCCAGCGGAATGGGAAATCAAGCACTGCAAGAAGCTTTTGCAGATATTTATTCCTGTTTGTTATTGGACGAGAGCAGGTTTGCGCTGGGCTGGTTTGGTACTAATACATTCACCAGAAACCTGAACAATAACAATAGTTATCCCAACAGCATTGTTGGACAGCAACATACCGACGGGTTGATTTTGGGAGGTGCTTTCTGGGACTTGAGGTTGTTGACCTCTTCGGAACTTGCTTACGAATTGGCACATTTTGCCAAATACGGTACTCCTGACGATTCGGACCTTGGAATGGCCTTTTCTGAAGTTTATATTGAAACTTTAGTTGCTGATGATGACGATGGTAATTTAATGAATGGCACGCCCAACAGCGCTGCGATTGAAGATGCCTTTTGTCAACATGGAATTGGTTCTGATTTGTTTGCAGTTCAGCAAGTGAACCATACTTCGCTTCCAAATACGCTTGATACAAACGATGATTATCATGTCGAAATCAGCCTGGATTCCTCTCCTTTTATTCCAAATTCATTAGGCGATATGTCGCTGATTTATACAACTGATAATTTTGCCAATACGCATGTAGTGGCTTTTGCTGAAGTCAATACCAACAGCTATGAAGCATTTATTCCAAGCCAGGAGATAGGGACTTTGATCAAATATTATTTCGAAATACCAAATGGAAATTGTGGCAATTTGCTGAGGCATCCATCGAGAGATTTTTTGAATGAAAACTATTCATTTTATATAGGGGCTTATGTCTCGGTTTTTGAAGATGATTTTGAAACAAATCAAGGTTGGCAATTGGGTGATGCCTCGGATGATGCCACTTTTGGTTTGTGGCAAAGAAGTAACCCGCAAATTGTGATTGACAATGAAAGTTTTATTGTTCAGCCTGAAGATGATCACTCGCTGAGCGGCGTGAATTGTTTGGTGACCGGAGCGGCAAGAGGAGCACAATGGTATTCTGGAGATGTTGATGCCGGAAAAACCACGGTAACTTCTCCGGTTTTTGATTTTTTAAATGAGACTTCGATTATAACATTTTATAAGTGGTTTGTTCATGGTGCAGGCTTTCTTTATCCCGCTCAAGGCCAATGGGTTATGGAAATTACAAACAATGGAACGGACTGGATTCCAGTAGAAACTGCTTCGTATGGCGATCACAGAAGATGGATCAAATCTTCTTTTAAAATAAGCGAACTTGTACCTATAACCGAGCAAATTCAAGTTAGATTTATTGCTTCGGATTTCGGTGCAGGCTCAATAGTTGAAGCTTTGGTAGATGACTTTAACATTGTCAATTTAGAATCAAGTGTCAGAGTGTCCAATAACGAATTTTTAGCTGCGATTAAGGTCTATCCCAATCCCGTAAATGATGAAATTTATGTGGAACTCGATACTCCTCTAACTTCAAAGGTTTCCCTAAAAATATATTCTGTAACGGGTCAATTAATAGAAAATATTTCTACATATCCATCGGGCCCGAACACAACAATAATCTGGCAAAGAAATGCTTCGATTCCAACTGGAATTTATTTCTTAAAGATTACATCGGGAAGGTCAACAATTACGAAAAAGATGATTTTTAAATAAAAATAGGAATGAAAAAAACTGTACTCTTTATTTCGTTTTTAAGCCTGTTAGTTACTATACATGCTCAACCGGAAATCAACTGTGATACGGTTGTCGCAGCATCTTCGGAGTCAACTTATATGCTGCCTTATGCGATTGGGAAAACTTACACCGTCACTCAATCCAATTGTTTTCCAAATGGTGGGCACAACCTGACCTTTGCATATGATTTTAACACCGTCATTGGAGATACAATAATCGCTTGCCGGTCGGGAATCGTTGTGTTTTCAAATGATCAATACGCTGATACAGATTGGACGAGTGGGCACGAAAACAATGTGTTTATACAGCATTCAGACGGTACACGGATTCGTTACACACATCTTATGCAGGGAGGGGCTTTGGTTGTCCAAAATCAATTGGTGGAGCAAGGCCAGCCAATCGGAATATCTGGAAATAGCGGAAATACAGGTGGTTTTCCACACCTTCATTTATCTGCTTTTAAAGATGGTTCGAGCTACAATCGGCAGAATACTATTCCATTAAATTTTTGCAATACCAACGATCCGGTAAATGATCAAAATTTGTTGATTCAAGGGCAGAGCTATACGGCATTGGACAAGAATACAACAGCGGTCAAAGAATCAAATTTTGATGATTTAATAGCTGTTTATCCCAATCCTGTCAGTATTATTTTGAATATTGAAATAGCTGCTTTTGAAATTGATCTGAAACAAATCCAACTGGTAAATGTCAATGGCAAATTGGTATATTCTTTAAATGTTAAAAACAATTTCCGGAAGTTGAAAATACCGGTAAATGGGTTGCCTGAAGGACTTTATTTTTTGGTGATGAAAAGGGAAAAGGACACCATTTTTAAAAAAATATTGATCTTTTAAAATAATTCAAAAACTAATAAAAATTAACGGGTGCAATTACTCCTTTGTCATAAAACCAGCGGATTACTTAAACATAACGTTTCTGAATTAGAGATTTCCATAAAATTTATTAGTTGTGTGAAAAGGAATTGTTCAAGAAATAATTATGCTGAAAAATACCCTTAACATTCAAAAATATTCGCCAAGAGTTCTGCATCAATATATTGAAAGCTTTAGTGTTTATCGATTTGAAGGAGGTGCGGATATTCAATTATTTCCAAAGGGTGTATTTGAAATTGTCTTCCAAAGTAATGATGATTTTCAGCATAAAACTGCTTATAGCTCGGGTTGGGAAACCAGGCCAAAAAGCTTTGTTGGTGGCCTTCACAATAAATCTTATCATGTAAAACCAAATGGAAATAAAAACTTTTGCATAGTTGTAGAATTTAAACCAAATACGGCCAAGTATTTCATTCCTGATAAATTGTATAATTTCCAAAATAGTATCATTGACCTTTTTGAAATTTGGGGGAAAGATGCCATTCAGCTATCCCGAAAAATTAACAAAGAAAATATTGGTCACAATAAAATTGAGTTAATAGAAAGCTTTTTTCTTAATAAATTTATTACCCACAAAACGTCTGTAATCGACAATGCTATTTGTGCTATTATAGCTTCGAAAGGATTTGTCGAAGTAAATGAATTAGCCCTGAATGTTGTGTTGAGTACCTCTCAATTCAGAAAACGATTTAAAGAAGAAATAGGCATCTCGCCAAGCCAATATTGTAAAATTGTCCGAATAAAAACTGCGCTTGCTATTTTTGAAAAAAACTATAAAAAGTCTTTGACTGAGCTCACTTACCTGCTCGGGTATTTTGACCAGGCTCATTTTATAAAAGACTTTAAATCTGTTACCGGCGCTTCTCCTAAAAATTTTAAAAAAGCGATTTAAGGACAGGATTCTTAGCAAATCCGTAAGCGATTTTTACAATTTTATTTTTGGTTTTAGATTTTACTTTACCAAAAGATTTCTGACAAAACATTGCTCTTAAAAAAACTATTTTCAATCCACAAAAAAGGTGTCATGAAAAAATCAATAAAACTCTTTTTTATATTGATCACATTATTCTTTACTTCAAACGCATTCTGCCAAACCTATGATATTTATGTAAGCGATGCGGGAGACTTTTCAAATGTTGATTTATATAAAGTTTATAAATATGACGAAAACGGAGAGAATCCTGAAGTATTTATTGATGAGGAATTAGATTGGCCGCAGGACATCATTTTTCTTGAAGACCAGGGGATTGTTTTAATTTCGAATTTAAACACAAACAAAATCACTAAATACGATGCGGAACAGGGTACTTATTTAGGTGATTTTGCAACTGGCATCAGCGGTCCAACGAGAATGAAAATAGGTGCGGATAGCCTGCTCTATGTTTTGCAATGGTCAGGCAATGGTTTGGTTAAACGGTATGAACTGGACGGTACTTTTGTGGATGACTATACTGATGAAGGGGTTATTCAAAGCATTGGAATAGATTGGGACAGTGAAGGCAATTTGTATGTTTCGTCGTACGGAGCAAGTAATGTTCAAAAATTTGATACAAACGGGGGCGACCAGGGGCATTTTATAAATTCCTTTCTTCAAGGGCCAACCAATATTTGGTTTGATGAAACTGGTGACTTGTATGCTTGCAATTGGAACGGAACGACGGTGAAAAGATTTGATTCTAATGGTAATTTTGAGGCAGATTTTATTACCGGATTGCTTAATCCTGAAGGGGTTGCAATTTATCCAAATGGAAATATCTTAATCGGAAACGGAGGAACAGGTGCTGTCAAATTATTTGATGAAGATGGCAATTTTATTGAAGATTTTATTGAAAGCGGAACCGGTGGGCTTTTATTTCCAAATGCGGTTGTATTGAGAGAACAATCAACAGTTTCTGTTGCTCAGGTAGAAGAAGTTGTTGATTTTATCCAACCAACAGTAGGAACTGAATTCTTCTTAGATTCATCAGCGATTCACAATATTGAGTCTGTTGAAATTTATAATTTGTCAGGTATTTTAGTTGAAAAAAAGAAGGTTCTAAATAGTCAGATTTGGAATGCCAATGACTACTCTGAAGGATTTTATTTTATACTTGCAACATCAAATTCAGGTGAGAGAGCTGCTCAAAAAGTGATTGTTAAAAAGTAGCCAACCGTATTATTTTTAAAAAGACAAAAAAAAGAACGGCCCGAAAGCCCTTCAATATATTTTAAAGATTAAAAACCTAGTCTGAAGCTTACCTCACAAGGTTCACTTTTTTGGTGATCACTTGTTCGCTGCTCTTCAAAACGATGATGTAAATACCATTTCCAAGCATATTGCCATCTTTTGAATCACTGTATCAAAAAACTATTAAAAACTTTATTTTGAAAGTTTTTGAAGAAATGTTATAATCGGACTGTTGAGTTTTAGATTGCTCAAAAAAGCGTAATCATTTTATAACATAGCATCCAATTGAAATATAAATATCATTAAAATGACAGTTAAGAAAAAGATGAGTATAATAAAAGAATTTAAAGAATTTGCTGTAAAAGGGAATATGATTGATATCGCAATCGGTGTAATCATTGGAGCTTCATTCAATAAAGTGGTAGATGTTTTGGTAAAGCAAATATTTATGCCGCCCTTGTCCCTTTTAACCGATGGAGTCAATTGGGCAAATAAAAAAATAATCCTCAGGAATGCAGTAATTGAAAATGGAATTACAAATACGGAAGAAATAGCAATTGGTTTTGGCAAATTATTCGAAGTAATGGTTGATTTTCTCATTGTATCCATAACGGTGTTTATAGTGGTGAAGTTTATCAATATTATTAGAAACAAAGCCGAAGATCCTAAAGATGAGACCATTAAAACCCCAAAAGATATAGCTTTGTTAAACGAAGTTACGGAGTTGCTAAAAAAGCAAAATGAAATTCTCGAAAAGGGAAGATGATTGTTGTGGTAAGGAAGTAAAAGGCTTCAGTAAAAATGTTCTCTTTTTATTTATAGAAAAAACTAAAACTCATGAAAAAATTTGGATGTGGAATACTTCTGTTTTTTGTATCAACAACTCTATTTGGACAATCACTTCGGCTGAAAGAAAAAAAGAATAAATGGGGGTATATCAATAATCAAAAGGCATGGGTGATTAAACCTGTTTTCGATGAAGCGGAAGGATTTAATGCTTCCTCCGCCCTGGTGAAACTTGATGGAAAATACCAGTTGATCAACGAAAAAGGGGATTTTTTAATCAAATCGGAATACGATACACTTTATCGATCTGGTAGCTATGTCATTTATCATTTGAGCTCAAATTACGGAATTTTGGATTCATTGGGTATTCAACTTTCAGAACCTATTTTTGATAAAGTTGATGGTTTTTATAAAGGTAATTTTACCGTTAAAAAGGATGGAAAATGGGTGGCATGGTCATTAGACGGATCTTTTAAAGAAATAGAAGATTTGGTTTTCGTGAATCCTGATGAATTTCCTGTTTTTGGTTCTAACTGCCTGGAAATGAAAGATCTGGAAGAAAAAAAGGAATGCTCTACCAAGTCGCTTTTAATGTCAATTTATAAGAATATACAGTATCCAGCATTTGCACGAAAAAATGAAATTCAAGGAACCGTAGTGATAGGTTTTCTTGTAAAAAGCGATGGGTCGCTTACCGACTTCGAATTGCTAAAGGATGTTGGTGGAGGTTGCGGAGAGGAAGCACTTCGCGTTGTAAAATTACTGAAAGTTTATCACCCTCCCATGATGGAAGGATCACCGGTGACCATGAAATTTGTTTTGCCGGTTAAATATCGATTGGAATAACAAAACCTCGATTGTATACCCTTTTCTAAAAATGTAATTCATTGAAAATGAATGTCTTATTTCTATAAAGTTTACTGATTTTTCATTAATTTAAGAGGTCAAAACAAATGTCTATTCAAGGGACCATCTTCTCACCGCCTTTTAAAACCCAAAAATGATGAAAAATTACATTCCTTTTTTCCTCGTATCAAGCTTTTTGTTAGTTATTTCTTGCCAACAATGCCAACAAACACCGCCGCCGCCTCTCGACCCCAATTTAACCTGGGATGGCGAAAAAATATATGATCCGACAATCGATAAAATTATGGTCGAACAATTAGGGATTAACGATTCTGTTGATATTGTTTCACCAACAACTTTTACAGTTGAACGCAACATACTGAATAGCGACAGTGGTGATGTGAGTGATGCTTATGTTATTCATGAACGAATCCAACCGATGGTCTTTCAGGCTATTGTTGGAAATTATGGTTTTGATACTATCACAGGAGCAACTGTTTTTGAAGAAGCCGTTGCAGGACCACAATTAAGTGCTTTTGCGCTTGATCCCATAAGTTTCGGGCCCATTGGCCCTTTAGGATGTGGTATGTATAAAGAAATACTTCGAATAGATACTTTGAACAGCGTTGCCGAAACTAACGAAAACGATAACCAATCTGAGCATTACTTTTTTGTACCGAGCACCCAAAACTTTGGTTTAAGTAAAACGGAATTAGTGACTGGAGTTGAGCATAGCATTGGAACTGCCATTACCACTACTTTTACAATTACAGCCGGTGCAACTTTCGATGTTGAATATGCTCATTTTACTTTTGTAGCTACTGAAGGATCAACTGCTTTGACTATTCCACCACCACCGGTAACGGTTCCGGCAGGTACAGTTTTGAATGTCAATATGCAAATAACTGTTCAGGAGCACACTTTTACTTCTGGCTTTGAGTCGAGTATTTACGGAAAGGTTACCTGCATTTCTGAAGATGGTTGTATTATAAAACAAGAAGGTGCGAAGGTTTATACAGAGCATGAAAATTAGGAAATAAACAATTTTGGAAAAAATAGTCTTTTAGATCAATCTATTCCATGCGAGATTTTAAAAGTTATTTGTCAGCTAGTTTAAGATTTCGAAACTGACTTTTCCATGTTTTGCCACTTACAGTAATTTTGTTTTTACTGACTTCTGTTTTAAAAAACGCCAAACACGAAAAACTGATTTGGGTTTGTATTGTAATTGTGGCGATGTTGGAACCTGTTTATCAAGCCCTGTTTATGGGGTCATTTCCAGTCTGGGCAATAGTTGCGGTTGGTTTATACTTGTTTTTATTCAATCTGACGCAACTTTTAGTGTTTAAAAAATATGATTTCATTTCCATGTATTTATTTCGGCTGATCTATTATTGCATTTGGCATATCGGATGGGGATATTTTCGTTTAGAATTGCTTTTTGACCTTTAAAAGAAAAGCTGTTTTAAAGTGACAAAGATCACTTAGACAGATTGATAAAAATCAGGTCATTTGAACTATTTCTTTATTATAATTACCTAATGGGTGCTTTGACCAGAAGGTATGTTGCTTAGACACACGAAACACTTTTCTTGAAATTGGTTTAGTGGGAAATTCTCAGACGATATGTCCGAGGAGAGATAATTTTTTTTATAATTTTTAAAAAAGAGAACTCCATGGAAAAGTTTTGTCAAAGTTGCGGAATGTCCATAAATAACAATCTGCAGCGAGGGATTTTAATTACAGACTTTAACAATAGCAATTGCAGTTGCAATCAGGAGCAAGGCCAGCTTACAAAATCGGGGAAGCTGTCTAGAAAAATCAAATCTTTAAGCATTGAAAAAATGAAGGTTGAGGGCATGCCTAAGTTTTGGAAGTGGTTGTCTTCACGTGGGGATTCCAGTTTGGAATAATGCTGTAATTATAAATGGCTGATTATTTTAATAAAATTTTTTAAAATGAGCACCGATTTAATCAGAGAACAGAAACAACCTAGATTTACAATCTTTCAATTAATAGAAGGCTTTGAAGGCATATTCATTATAGTTGCCTGTTACCTTACCATTTTTTTAAAACCGTTAAGAGATCGCTGGGGATTGAGCAAAGAAGAAGCGAAGCGAGCTTTGCCTGGAGATGAAATAGTTTCACAACCTAATATGCAATTCACTCATGCCATTGAAATAAACGCTCCTTCGGAAGATGTCTGGCCATGGATTGCTCAAATGGGGCAAGGGCGTGGTGGTTTTTATAGTTATGAGGCACTGGAAAATCTGACAGGCATGAACATTTATAATTCAGATAAAATTCTACAAGAATTTCAAAATCCCCAAATCGGAGATTTAATGCCTTTTAGTCCGACGGATGCTTACCCTTTGGTTTTAAGTGAACCAGGAAAAGCGATGGCGATTGGCCTTGGGTATGATATGGATGAAAATATTCAGCTTGATCTGGAATCTGATTTACCAGCAAATTATTTTCGACTCACCTGGCTTTGGTGTGTTGAACCAATTGACGAGCACCGATCCAGATTTTTTTCAAGAAACAGGATTGCTTATACTCCTTCTTTTAAAAATAAATTGATGTTCGGTTTATTTATGGAACCAATTGTTTTTGCAATGGACCGGAAAATGTGTTTGGGTATAAAAAAGCGAGCAGAAAAATTGACCGAAGAAAAGACTAAATTTTAGCCAAACCGGAATGAGGACTATTAATCCTAAATTGTTGATAACCCATTTCCTTCCTACTTCAATATTTTTAATGTTTTTGTCATTTGTTCCAGGCGTTCGTTGACTTTGAAATAAATGGAATCTTCTTCAAACCTGAGTGTGCTATTAACCTCGTCCCAAAACGTTTTTCCTGCCTTCGTTCCTGTCAATATTTCGATGCTCCCACTTCGACGAATGGGTGTTCCCGAAGATATCGCAAACGTTGCTTTATTTCTTGCAAGCGATGCTTCAGCGTATATGACAGGGAGTACCGCGATTGTGGATGGAGGATTAATGATCATGTAAAAGTGAATAATAAATGAAAATAACAGGTAAAATTCTATTGTATGGTTTTTTGATTTGGTTGATTCCTTTTTTGGTCGCGATTGGAATTTTTACAATCCACGAAAGCAACCGGCCGCTTTTTGAGTCGATTATGGCCGTTATCGTTACTCTGGTTGCGGTATTTTTTTCTGTTTTGTTTTTTCAAAAGAGGACGACCAATTTTTGGACGACAGGGTTACTTTTAGGGTTGTTGTGGTTTGCCATCAGCTTTGGAATTGATCTCATTATGTTTTCCTTTGGGCCGATGAAAATGCCTTTTTGGGATTATGTTTCTGACACAGGAGTCACCTATTTGATTATTCCGGTTGTCACAATTGGAATTGGGTTATTATTGAAAATGAGGAAAACGGTTTAATCTATTTCTTAGGTTTAAAGAGGTTTTATAGTCTCGGAGAAAACTAAAATCTCAGCTTAAATTTTTCTAAACTTTTGATTGCTTTTTCCCAATAGTTTCCTTGTCCTTCCGGGTTTTTGGAGATGCCTGAAATAGATTGTTTCAATTCTCTGATTGCCTGGTAAATTTTCTTTTGCTGCTCCTGAAGGATGACTTCAGTTTCAGCTTTACCTAAAGCCAGTTGAGCCCTCAGGTTTTGTAGTTTACCTTTGAAATGGTTTGCTTTTTCCTCGCTTAGCCCTTCGAGTTTATTTAGCTCCTTCTCAAATTTTTTAGCCCAATTGCTTAATTTGCCTTTTTGATTTTCGAAAGTATCCTTTCCATTTTCCATTTTCTATTTTTTTAGTTTTCTAAAATAATTTGCTCTTTGCCTGGGATTATTTGTTTGTTAAGATAAGTTTAGATTGATCTCAGATTCAATGATGATTGTCAATTGACAAATTGATTTTTGTTTCGTTGCTTTTGTTTTTTGAAATACATTCACTGGCATTAAAAAAAATATCGTTTTAAAAAACTGTGAATCAGGTAATTATGTTTTTTGTTTACAAAATATAAAGCCAAAGGGAACTTCTTTGATCGCTTGATTGGTTCTGATCCCGTACTTATTTAACAGAAAAATATAAAAATGTCACAAGCAATTTTTTATAACAAATTTTCTAATCCGTTCAACTTTAAAACATCTTTTAGAAAGCGATTTAAGCACTGCTTTTTCGTTTCCGAAGATTTTAAGCTTTCCTAAATAGCTCATCTCAAAGGAGTTTGTAGCTATCGGAATAAAGCTACAGACTTATATTTCAAATCAATATTTTTTAAATCGAAATGATCAACCGGAGGTGATCATGAATGGCAATGAAGCTCTCGGGGTGAGAGCGTCCCGTTGAAGCCGGGAAGGGCAGGGTTCAACTCCCGTGTTGCCACAAGTTCTTTGACAAAAGAAATAGAAACAGTGCAGATCATCAGAAAAAAGTTCTGTTGAAGCACTGTTGAAATCGGCAGCTTACTGTCGTTAAATAAACCTGGTAACGGGGATAAATCTGATGCAGAAAAAGACTGTATTGGAGACGTTTTTTAAGCGTTTGAGTAAGCAAGCAACTATCGTGTTTGATCCGGCTGCCAGGGGCGACCGCTGAGGCAGAGGGATCAACATAATTCACGAAGAACCGTGAGTTTGAGGTGGAGACACCAAAAGGGAAAGTTGTAGGATTTCGGTTTTTGGAGAGCTATCCACTTTTCAAAGGCTGGGCCCAGTACCAAAATTAACCGCCTGGTGACGGGTCGTTATTTTGAAGTATCGTGAGCCGGGAGGCTTGCAAGGAGGAGCTTGGTATTTTGTAGGCGAAAATCTACGAAGCCATTCCCGAGACGCTTCTTCTAAATGTTTTGACGCTTTTTAGCTTAGGATAGCTCAATTGGTAGAGCATCAGATTAGAGATCTGAAGGTTGTAGGTTCGATTCCTACTCCAACCATCAAAGGATAAGCAAAAGTCTCGGGCGTTGTAACGTAGTAATTGCCTAAACCTGTTGTGAAATACAGGGTATTCATTCCCGCAAGGAACGGATATGTGGTATACATTCGGTCAAGCCGCTTTCAGTGCATGCGCTGGAGGACGTTTGTTAATGGTGAGGGAGCCAACCCTCGTACTGTAAAGAGCAGCAATCAAGCTGCTATACAGGCCACGTCTAAGGTGCCGATCAGTTACAATGTAGCCTCTTCGGAGGCAAACCAGGGCATTGGACAGGGACTTCAATCCAGCGATGGAGTGAGGTGGAAAACGCGGGAACATTAGTGCCAGCAAGCATTAGTTATAATCTGCGGAAGGCCTGTCTGGAAAAGCTGTATTCTCACGCTTTTTATTTTTTTTATAATTCTTTGATGAATTCTGTGTTTTTAAGTCATGTCAAAATAAACCAAAATGCTTTCCTTTGGTTGCTTTTGGTTTTCATTTTAGCCTGACCACAGAATTTTCAAAGAATGAAATTTTAATCAAAACAAGAGGGTTATTGCATTTTCGAAATTCCTTTCGAATCTAACCAATACCTTCTCCAATCAATGGCTCGTAGCTCAGCTGGTTAGAGTACCGGTCTTTTAAACCGAGGGTCGTGGGTTCGATTCCCACCGGGCCAACAAAATAGGACTTTTCAGGTGACATTTCTGAAATTCGTTTTCGATACCTCCTAATTTTCAATAATAATTATTTAGATTCTAGAAGTGAAAGCGTCTTTTATAAATGGCAAGAGCAAAAAAACATACTCCCAGAGCTAAAAGCCCTAATATCCAGTTTTTAGAATTATTCATGTTCAACGGCCGCATATCTCCTATTCCGACAAATGCCGCCCAGAAAAAAGGATGTGCCTGTCGATCTTCAACCTGCTTATCAATATAAGCCATCTTCGCTTGATGTAGTGCTAATTCTTTTCTTTCTCCATTTTTTAATCCTGTATAATAATCCTTCATGATTTCAGAAGCAGACAAATCGTTGACTTCCCAAAGTGAAGTAACAATACTTTTTGCTCCTGCAAAAGTAAAGCCTCTCGCAAGACTGATAATGCCTTCTCCCTTTTGTAATTTGCCTACACCTGTTTCGCAGGCACTTAAAACGACCAATTCAGCCGGAAGGCGAAGGTTGTATAAATCACGTATGAACATTTTTCCTTGATCAAGTGAATCAGTCGCACCAGTGAATGCAAGGAAAGAGTAATCGCTGTTAAGGTCGTTAAGTTTGGCATGTGTTGCTAAGTGAAGAATGGAGTAGTTTTGAGCTTGTTCCAGAAAGCTCTCCAGTGTGGCATCATTACCTGTGATGGCTTCACCATTGAATATTCCGGCGATTGTGTTTGCCTCTGGAATGTTGAAAAAAAGATTGCCGAAATTGTTTCGTCGATATTCCTCGACACCTGCAAATAGTGGCTCTTCCTCTCCAAAGGTAGGCGCAAACGCCAAAAGGCCTTTACTTTTATTGTGCTGCTTATCTCTCATTTCCTTCCAAAGGGTAGCTGAATAATTGTAACTAATTTGATGGCTCCTGCCCAAATAAGAGTGATTCTTGAAAGCGGTAATCTCCTCAGGTAAGTGAAAGAGTAAGGTCTCAAAAGGCAGATACCCTAAAATGCCATCTGGAATAATGATTAATTTTTCAGGAAGGTCACTAAGTGGAGCAATTAATTTTTCATATAATCCGGCGGCGGCAGTTACATATTGGGTGCTGAATTGAACAAATTGTTCCTCTGTACGTCCTTCTGCAGGCAAAAGCCAATAACCATATAAACCGTTTCGAAGTGATTGGATTTGCTCCGTTAATGGAAAATCCAAATCCAGCTTCGACATTGTGACTCTATCCTGTCGGACCAGAAAAGTATAAATAGCTTGTTTGCCCACAAAATATTCCAAAAGGGCTTGATCGGGCTCAAGAATTTGCTGTACATTCTCAATAGAAACAACTTGTGTATTGTATTTGAGTCGATAGTATTCCGGAAAGTTATGTTCAATAAATTGATTGAGCAGGTCCCTTTCATGTTTGAATTGAAAGACTTTTTCTTCCCAAGAAGTTATTTTAGACTGATCTGCTTTTTCGTTTTTCAATCTTTCCCCAAATAATTGTTTTTCATAAAAAGCTATCCGGCTATTTAGCTTAATTTCTTGCAACACCAAAGAGTCAGGAACACCGGCAAAGGTCCTAGCCTTTGAATATTGAAGACTTTCTAAAAGAGAAAGTGCGCGATTACTTTCCAGTATTTTGAAAATTTTTTCTTGATATATGGCTTTTTTTGTTAGTTGGTATAGTTTCAAACAAACTTCAAGATGTCCTTCATGAGCGTCCATTGCGACTTCTGACAAACTATTCTTATCGGCCACACGCTTAAAGGATTGCCGGGTTTGGTTATTCCAAATTTCCGCCAATTCATAGGTATTATCAGATAGCAACAAATCATCAATATTTTTTGATGTTTTTGCATAAACATCATATAAAATATCAGCCTTTAACCGTAAGGTTACAACTAAGTAGGATTTGGAAAGGACAGAATCCGTAAGTACAGGATTTTTTCGAATATCATCCGAATTAAATTGAAACACATTCGCAGCCAGTGCTTTTTGGCAAAATGCTAATGCTTGTTCATATCTGCCTTCATTTTGAAAAAAAACACTCATTTTGTGGCAAGTTATAGCCACATTGTCTGATTGCTCCCCAAATATTTCTTTACGAATGCTAAGCGCTTTTTCAAAATAAGATAAAGCCTTTTCAGGTTGATTTAGTTGTTCATATAATGATCCCATGTTTGAATAAGTAGTGGCTACTTCTTGATTAACTTCGCTATAAGTTTTTAGTTTAATGTCTAGTGCTTTTTTTTGATAAAAAAGTGCTGTTTCAGCTTGCCCTATTTGTTGATATAATGCTCCCATTTGATCATAACACTTCCCTAAATCATAATGTGAAGGACCGAAATGTTTCAAATATAAGCTCTTCGCTTTTTGGAAATAATCCAGAGCCGTTTCGATTTGATTCAATTCACCATGAACCTGCCCTAAATTAGAATACGAAGCACAAAGTTGTGGGTTGTCATTTCCGAATAAGGCGATTTTAATAAGCGTTGATTTTTGAAAAAACTCCCTGGCCAACTCGTATTGTCCTTCTTTAACATAAATTTTTGCAAAGCTTTCATATCGTGAAGCAATTTTCGGATGATTTTCGCCAAACCGCTCAAGATCAATTTCTAAGGCTTTATTCAAATAAGACAGAGCTAAATCCGTTTGACCAAGGTCATTGTACGTGACCCCTAAACTTTGATAAGCAACTGCAATATTTGGGTGTTTAGGATCAAATATTTCTAGTCGTATAGATAGACTTTTGTGATAAAATTCTAATGCTTGTTCATAACGGCCCAAAATTTTATGCATAATAGCAATGTTCCCATAAGCATTGGCTACTCCACTACTTTTTTCTCCGTTAGTAATTCTGTAAATATCCAGGGCTTTAGTATAATATTCCAACGCCAGTTCGAAACGCCCGGAAAAATCATGCATGATCCCAATACCATTGTAACAATTACCTATGGAATAAGAAATTGCTTTATTTCCATCTTGTTTTATTGTACTATAATTTTCTAAAGCCATTTGATAATGTTTCAACGCCTCATCATAGTTGCCAGTAAGGTCATAGTTAAAAGCAAGATTATAGTGAATTAAAGCAATTGTAGCCTTTTGATTACTTAACTTTGTTTTTGCTACTTCAAGCATACTATTCAATAATTGATCAGCTTTAGCATACTTAGATAAGTGAGTATAACATTCTCCTAACTTACCGTTTAAATTAATATACCAATCCCAAAATAGTGAATCTTGACTTAGGAGTTTGTAAGGTTCATACAGAGCAATCGCTTTCTTAAAATACTTTGTAGCACTGTCATAATTAGCAGCTTTGTTCTCTTCGATTCCTTTCTTTGTCCACTGTGCGATTTGTGTGGTATCATTACTTAGTTGTTTTAAAAAATTCTTATTGGATCGGTCGGAAGGATAGACAGGAAAGTTTTGCCCAAAACATTCGAAAGGCAACAAAAAAAAGGACAGAAATAGGCTAGCCAGAATAGAGTCTTTTGTAAAAATCGTCATTATTTGGGGTATTGTTTTTTTCTCTTTAGCTTAATGCTTAAATATAGAGAAAAAAACAGAATCACCGATATTCATTAGTTGCACGATGATTCTGTTGCCAATTATTAAAAAAGGTTTTTTAGGGTTATCTATTTTGATGTTTTACGAACTACTACAAAATCACTTGCGCCCCTAAAAGTGATACTGGATTCCAAAATTTCAAAACCAACCTTCTGGATTGTTTCACAAAACTCTTCATGAGTGTGTGTCCAAAACTCTCCTCGAATTTGCATATCTCTGATATAGGCATTTTGTTTGCTGACTTCTTTGCCTTCTTTCATGATTTGCCATGTTTTTCTAAAACCATAATTGCGCAATAGATGCCACGCAATCGCAATTTGCCAATCCAAAACACGAACTACTCTTCCCGCATTAACCAGTACCGCATAGCCCCCTGGCTCTAACCAATCGTACATTTTATTCAATGCTTTTTCTGGTTCCGGAAAGGTATAAAGTGCGTGGATACTAACCAGAGCTTTCAGTGAACCTGATTCCAATTGAACATCATTGATCCCTTTATCTAAGATTTGGTGATTGGTAATATTCGATTCTGCTCGTTTTTCTATTGTCCTGGCATTCATACCTTGATCGTTATCTATATGAAGGATATTTGCTTGTGGAAACTGTCGGGCAATATCTAATGAGTAGTTTCCTGTACCAGCTCCTACATCCGCAATAAAATCGTCATTGCCAATTTCCCATTTGCGTACGTATTGCATGACTTTCTGATGGACTTGCTGGTAAAATGGATTGAAGCTTAACAACATATCATATTTTTGAGCATAGGTTTTCCAATTGACTTTTTCAATAATTGACATAATTTTAATTTTTAAAAGGTGAAGAATAAACTGTGATGAATTTATTTGACGAGACTGTATATACAGTTTAGGCAGCAAAAGAAGCTCTACAAACAGAAGTTGAAATCCCTGCAACCTTTCCATATTGTCTTATTTCGGAAAGATCAAAATTGGGCATATTTCTTTTAAGTGCAGCTGCCAGACAATCTTCAACAGTGGTGGCTAAGAGTACAACCTCTGCATCTGCCCAAGCAACATATTTGACTTCTGTGGAAACTTGTTCCATGCCCAAAAACCGACGATAAAAAGGAATATGATTGGAACGAACGGCCGTAATAATGTGGGAACATTCGTGGACAAAAGAATTGAGTGCATGTACGCGAAATAATAATAGTTGTGCAAATAGAGATTGGCGTCCCTGGAAATCAGGAGCTACTGCAAAACGATTGGATTCCAATAACCGGGTTTGGCATCCAAATTTTGTTGTCGCATCCTTTGGAAAATATCTTATGCCTTCTGTTTTACTCCAATTGTATTCATCTGAGAAGATACAACTTCGGACTGTAGCTACTGCTTTACCTTCAAACCATACTAGATGAACAAAAGAGTTAGGAAGGAAGTCATAATCATCAAACAACAATTCTTCTTTATTTTGATCAATAGCATCCACTCCCAGATAAGCTTGGTAACGCAGATGAAAAGCAGTGTTTAAGCTTTTGCGATCTTTACATAATTCAACAGTGAATCCGTTTATCGTGCTGATGATTTGATTAGCCATAGGTGCTTGTGCAAGAAGATTATTTTTTAAATTTTTCATTGGATTGGATTTTATTATTTATAAAAAAGGATAGGTTGATATTTTTCTAGTTTATTTTGGTGTACCGGATTTTAATTAAGAATTGACCTATTTTGCATTTTACTATTATAGCTGGTCGTGACATTGTTGGGTTTTGAAGATTGTTATTTTTCATAATTCTTGTTTTTCTAAAATGATGACTTCCTTAAGCTGTTCCTTCTCGTTTAATTCCAAATAAAAAGTTTCCGAGTATATATGATTGAAAGTCAATTGTTCTCTCCATACTTCAAACTGTCCTTCATTCTCTGCATGCTCTGCAATCCAGTCAATCGCACCTATTCGATTTTGAAATTCCTTTTTCATGATTTTGAGTTTTTAAGTTTTATCAAATGATTATGTCCCAAATATAGAGACAGGATTGCCCCATAGTCAAGCCATTTTTATCAAACGGAATACACAGTTATCAAACGGTTGGTCAATGAGTGATGATTTTCGTTGGACATGCTTCAAGACCAAATTCGATTGATTATCCTGATTATCCCAAGATTGATTATTCGAAAAAAGAACATTGAACAGATAAAGACTAGCATGATTTATTTTTTTAGCGTTTAAAGACATTGATAAAATGTTTTTTATTATTTTCACCTAATGGTCAATTCGAAATAATTTTTCGTTACCACTTTGGTTTATTTTTTTTGAAAAACTTGAATTTTATCTAATCACTTATAGCAAATCAAGCTGTCCCAGACAATCCAAAAGATGGCTTGAAACCTGGAAATGAAAAAAAGCGAGTAACAGTGCTAATTTGTTGATAGCTAATATGTTAAACTCGTTTTTATGAAGATTGATTCTTTATTTTTGAAGGGGTAGAATCAGAGTTAAATATTGTCAATTGAGCGTTATCGATTAAAATTGTTTTTTCTTTTAAAAATTTATCTAAAAGCACAAATACAGAAACAATAATGAGCAAATCCTTCACCGATATCCAAATTATTGAATCCGTTAAGCAAGGTGGAGCCAAGCTCAATGAAGTGATGCGTTATATCTACCGGGAAAGTGATTACCGCAATAGCATTCTCCGATATATACAATCTAAAAATGGAAGCCTTGCTGATGCGGAAGATGTCTTTCAGGATGGGATCAAACACTTTATCCTCAATATTAGGCAGGGACGGTATGAAGGCAATAGCTCACTCCGGACCTATCTTTCTGTTATTTGTAAAAATATCTGGCTAAATAAATTCAAGAGGGTTGTAAAACTACAGGCGATAAAGGCAGAAGTGGTGTCAGAAAACAAAACGGAAGGTACACCTGAAAGTCAATTAATTGTTACAGACAGAGCAGAGCTCCTTCAGGATATTATCGCTAAAGTTGGAGCTGAATGCAAAAAAATACTTGGTCTTTGGTCTTTGGGTTATTCATTCAAAGAAATTGGAAAAAAATCCGGAAAGACAGAAGGGACAGCCAGAAAGCAAAAACATGATTGTTTTAAAAAGGTTATGCTGCTGCTAAAAGGTCGTCCAGATCTATTATTAGAACTTCAACAAACATAAGGCCATGGAAGAGTTAAAATATTTTGATCGTATTGAAGTATATGTTGACGGAAACATGTCCTCAGAAGATCAGCAATTATTTGAATCCGAACTAAAAACCAATGTCGACCTTAAAACAGAGTACGATGCCTATCTTGCTACTAAGCAAACACTAGAAGTTTTTGCTTTGGAACAAATAAGCGAAGAACTTAAGAGCCTCTCTATAGTAAAAGAAAATACTTTACATGATAGCTCTGAATCAATCCCATCTGGCCGGATCATTTCTTTTCCTCGTCGAATTTTGGGTCTGGCAGCTACTTTACTTTTATTGATTGTGGCTGGAACGCTGTGGTGGTCCAATGCCCAATATAGTGATAAACAGCTAGCTAGAAATAATTTCATTACCCCCAATTTGAGTACTGTGCGTGGCGATGCCAATCTCGAAATTCTGGCTGAAGCTTCAGAACCTTTCTACCAGGGGAAATATAAAATCACCATCAACCAACTTCAGGCTTTGGATACTAGCCATCCAGCTTATGTGGATGCGCAATGGTTGCTCGGATATGCTTACCTCAAAAATGGACAACCTCAGGATGCTTTGACTGCTTTCCAAAAAGTTTTAAAAAGCGATAAAGACCAACTCAAAGCTAGCGCAGAATGGCATATGATTTTGGCTTACCTGGATGCCGGTGATCAACAAGCTGCCGAAATCGCTCTGGATGAATTGTTGCAACAACCTTCCGGAGCTTATTATTCGAAAGCTGAATCCCTTAAAAAAGATTTGGATACCTTCTGGCACAAACTGACCTGGTAAGTTTTTTCATAAAAAATCAAAAATCCGGTAACGAATTCTTTCGCCCAAGTGACTTAGTATTGAAAAGAAGATCACCCTAATCCTTTCAAAAACTAATCATATGAAGGAATTTTTACATTATGAGAACATCGAAGCTTATTTTGAAGGTCGTTTAGATCAACCTTCAGCCAGGTTATTTGAAGAACTATTGCTTAAAGATCCGCTTCTCAGGAAAGAATATCAACTTTACCTGCAAAGCTTAAAAGTTGCAGAAATATTTGCGCTGGCAGAACTTAAAACCAGCTTTCATGAAGGTAATCTGACCGAATCGTCAATTCGCCAGGTGAACTCAACACCTAAGCAAGATTCAGCAAAAAGGGTAAAGGTTCGAAAGTTTCTTTCACTTGCAGCAAGTGTTTTGGTCCTCATCATATCGAGCCTAAGTTGGTGGGCCAATAGCCAGTACAGCAATAATCAATTAATTAATGACTTTTATTTGGAACCTAACTTTAGTATTGTTAGAGGTAATCAAATTCAGGAACAAAATTTACAATTGGCTAAAAAATTCTACTATTTGGGTGAATACAATAAAGCTCAAACCCTTTTACATAATGAACTATCAGACGCAGATAGCTTACATCCAGATTGGTTGTTTTTAGGGCATGTCTATCTAAAAAATAATCAGCCTAAAAAAGCAGTTGTCATTTTCCAAAAAATTTGTAATTACAAGTTGCCACAAACCGAGGCAAATGCAAGATGGCACTTAGCCTTGGCATATCTTCAAATGGACGAAATAAAGTTGGCCAACCAGGTCATTGAAAAAATTCTATCTGAGCCACAAAACGCTTATCACAAAAACGCAATGGAGCTAAAGAGAAAAATATCCAGCCACTGGCGTATATTCTGTTGGTAAAGATTATCATTTCGGGAGCGTTTACTTCAAAGTGGGATCATATCATAATATTATTTTAAGGTTTGAATTTTATTATAGTTGAATACAAATGTGGCTTACTAAGTCAATCGCAGATTTTGAAGATTGGAATATTGCTTTGTGAACCTTATCTTTAGAAAAAGGAAATTACTGAGCTTTAACCGAATAGAAACATCTCCCCAGAATGAACCAGGATGAGAAATTGCTGGATGGACTGAAACAAGCTGTATTGGACAACCTCGAAAATGAACAATTCAACGTAGTACATTTATCTCAAATTATAGGAGTGAGCCGCTCACATCTCCATCGTAAATTAAAAAAGTTAAAAGGGCAGTCGATCAGTCAATTTATCCGTGAAATCAGACTCGCTGAAGCACTTAAACTACTTCAGCAAGATGTGGCTACAACTTCTGAAATTGCTTTTCGAGTTGGTTTCAACAGCCCTTCCTATTTTCATAAATGTTTTCTTGAATATTATGGCTATCCGCCCAGCGAAACAAAGCATAGATATCAAAACCAGTCAGTAAACGAGAATGTAGAAGGTAAAGCTAAAAACCAATCGATCACTCAACGTCAACTTGCTGCCATCCTTTTCGCTGACATCGTTGGTTATACGGCCATGATGCAGCAAGACGAACAATTGGCTTTGCAAAAGCTCAATCACTTCAAAAAAATACTGGAATCATCGGCCACTGAGCACCTTGGCAAAATCATTCAATATTATGGCGATGGCTGCCTTATCATTTTCAATAGCTCAGCACAGGCTGTAAGATTTGCTAAGAAAGTTCAGCATGTTTTTCAAAAAGATCCAAAAGTGGCAGTCCGGATCGGCATTCATTCAGGAGATATTGTTTTAAAAGAAGGTAACGTCTTTGGTGATGCGGTAAACATTGCCAATCGTGTGGAGTCATTGGGTGTGCCAGGTTCAGTCTTACTTTCCAGCAATGTACGCAACCAGATCAAAAACAAAGCGGAATTTGAATTGCGTTCTTTGGGTCGTTTTGAGTTCAAAAATGTTGAGGGTTCAATGACTGTCTTTGCTTTGGCGAATGACGGAATGGTTGTTCCTCAAAAAGATGAGGTCAGAGGAAAGATCAAACAAACTCCAAGCTCAACTGTTTCGAGATCAAAATTCATAAAACTAGCTGGAGGTTTCATTTTACTGGCTTTAGTCGCTTTCTTTTTTTACAAAAAGTTTGGAGAAAAGAGCTATGATAGCCAAGCAAGTATAGAAAAATCAATCGCTATTTTGCCGTTTAACAGTTTGAGTACAGACGAAGAAAATCAACACTTTGCAGATGGATTGGTGGAAGATCTGCTGAACCGTCTTGCATTAATTAAAGAATTCAAAGTGATTTCGCGAACATCTTCTGACACCTATCGCGAACGTGGAAAGAAAAAAGTCACTGAAATTGCTGCAGAATTGGGGGTCGCTTACATAGTGGAGGGTAGCGTGCAAAAACACGACAATAAAGCCAGAATTACAGTCCAGTTGATTGACGCAATAAATGATGAACACATTTGGATAAAAACCTTTGACAAGGATTTAGCTGATGTTTTTAAAATCCAAAGCGAGATAGCAGTCCAGGTTGCTTCCGGTTTAAGTACTGTCTTGACCGAACAACAATCTATTGATATTCAAAGAAGTCAAACAGAAAATGTAAAAGCTTTTGAATTGTATCAGCTTGGCCGTTTTTATTGGGATAAACGAAATGCAAAAGATTATGAAACCGCTATTCAATACTTTGAAAAGGCTATAGTTGAAGATTCGAATTACGCTTTAGCCTATGCAGGTCTGGCTGATACCTATTTTTTGATGAACTGGGAGTTTTCGGATATTAATGAAAGAATGAAATATAGGAATCTAGCAGAAGAATTTGCTTTAAAGGCTTTGGAACTGGATGAGCATTTGGCAGAAGCGCATACCGTTCTGGCTACACTCTATTTTTTTATTGACTGGGAGTGGGCTAAAGCTGAAAAAACATTTTTAAAAGCGTTTGAACTCAACCCAAATTATTCAACCCTTCACCATCGGTATTCAGAACATTTAAGTATTACAGGGAGGCATGAGAAGGCAAGAATACATATCAATAAAGCTATTGAACTGGATCCGCTTTCATATGTAATACGTAGGGTAAGTACAACACTTTATTTCAATCAAGGACTTTTTCATGAGGCGCTTGCTGAAGCTCAAATGTGTGAAGAGTTTGATGAAGGCCACCTTTCTCCAGCTTGGTATGGATTTTTAACAAACTATCTAATGGACGATGCCCCGGCTGCTATTAAAAGTTTAAAGCATCTTAACCGCGTTTCTGGATATCTCATCACTTCAAATCAAGTAGACAGTGTATATGAGGCATCTGGCCTTGATGGTTTGATTAGGTTGGAAATTGAACTAACTAGTTGGCCCTTTGATAAAGCTGATCTATATGCATTATTGGGCGAGTATGATAAGGCGATGGATTGGCTGGAATTGGCATATAATGAGGGTTACTCTATAACTAACATTTCTTTCTTGTATTCTTTGAAAAGCCAACATTCCAATCCACGATTTATAGCCTTAATGAAAAAAATGAACCTGCCCTGGAAGCCAGATTCTTCGCAATAAAACCTTGGGTTTTTCTTCTTTACAACATAAGTCCGGATGATTGCAACATAGCTTCACGTTGCAACATAATTTTCGAAAAAGTTTAAGGTTTTCGCAACATAACTGATACGTCTCACCTGTCTTTTTCTTCCATATTTGTACAAAGCTTTTTAATAAATCAAGTGGCGCCACTTCTTTATTAACCGGTTGTAAATTAAACGTTTACAACTATTTAAAATATTTAAAAATGAAAAACATAATGAATTTTCTATTATTAAGTCTGATTGTTGGAGCGATTACTTTCGGATGCAAAAAAGAAGAATGCCCGGTACCTGAATCACCATTCGAGACAAAAGCTTTCGAAGCAAATTTTTTCACTGACTTGTTCTCTTTGGCAGAAGATTCCATCAACTGTGGATCTCCGCGAACTTTTCTCAATGTACAAATAGGAAGTGGTTCTGAAACCACTGTTGGCAATTTCGATGTGCGAATGTCCTTTTGTGTTGACGTGACTACTTTTGAATACGACGAAGCTTTGGGAGTCTTGACTGCTACAAATGGCGATGAATTATATCTCGATGCAAGTGGCCAGGTAGTGCCCACCACCAAAGAAGGTTATGATCTGGAATTCAAAGATCCTTTCATCATCATTGGTGGTACAGGTAAATTTGAAGGAGCTACTGGCGATGGAATGACCGAAAGCTATGTCAACATGACTACTGGTAGAACGGATCATGTTTGGAAAGGGATGATTACACTCAAAAAGTAATTTATCGTGTTTGATTATTCTATCACCCTATTTGTTCTCTAGAGCTACTGATCGTTGTCTTTTTCAAAAGGAAAATTACATACATCCATAATATCTAGTTGGGTAAGGCTCCGGCAAGGCTGGAGCCTCTTTCATTATTCATGAGGAATTGGGTATTCAAACTTAATTAATGATGCAAATTCTATTCATTTAAAAAAAAGTACAAAACTTTAACATATCCCGAATAATTTACTTATGAAGAAAAACCGGAGATTAAGTTATGATTTTATGCCATTTATAAAAGATTGTAAATAAGTTATTTTCATGAATAATGTTCAAAAATAAAGCTTTTCAAGCCTCATGTTAAATCATTAATTAATTCATATTAATTTCTAATTCATTTTTCGTTGATTCGTACCAACATGTTTGATTAGTACAAATATTTCAATATATTGATAATAGTTCCCTCCCAATATGTAGTATTTAATTATGTGAATGACCCAAATTGTAACATTAAATTTTTTGAACAAAAAAATATGGTTTCAATCGGCACTTTAGATATAATCCATACATATTCCTTACACTTTGAACATTATACAGATGAGAAATCAAAAGTACACAGAAGGCATGTCCGGTGGGCATCGCTCAAAAAAAGATTATCGCTTAGTAGTTTTACAAGCCGGAAGAGTCATTTATGAAGAAAAACCTATTACAACCTTTCAAGCCAAAGCATTAGCCTTTTGGTGGAATTCCATAACTCCTTACGGGGTACAAATTTGCAGGTATAAAGTGAAGAGATAGATTCCTTTTCACATTACTGATTGGATTTTAACCTATTTTCGGGATAAGGTTTTTTTAATAAAAAATCTTTATCATAGTTGATATGTTGCCTTTTAAATTGAAAAAGGTCATTTCGAAAATTTGAGATAACCTTTTTATTTTGAAAAGGACTAAATGCTAAAAAATAAAGTTCATTGTTTCAGATTCAATTTACTTTTTGCTAAATTTAAAAACTAAGATTTGCTAAATTAAGCCATTTGCGATCATTTTATAAATTATTAAAATAGCTATCTTTTTAAACAAACTCTCCAAATAAGCATTATGAAAAACCACTCCCTTTTACTGATTATTTTGGCGTTTGCACCATTATTTATTACTCAATGCACCACCTTTAAGGATGTTGAGAGTATGAAAGCAGAGAAAGAACAAGAAGAAATTAATGAAGAAACGATTAGAGTATGGTTTGAAGAAGGGTGGAATCATAATCGCAATGAAGAGCTATTAACTCGATGTTTTCACGAAGACTGGAGTGATGGAAATCCACTTCGTCCAGATCAAACCGGTGGCATAGAAGGAATGCGAGAGTTGATCAAAAGCTACCGAAAGGCTTTTCCAGATAGTCATTTTACGATAACGCACCTTTTTGCTGATGGCAATAAAGTGGCTATCCGTTATGAAGTAGACGCTACACAGCATGGAGAAATGTTTGGTATCCCGGCAACAGGCAAGCCATTTACATCTACCGGAATTGTGCTGTATGAAATGGAAGATGGAAAAATAAAAACTTCATGGCAAGAGCTTGACTTAATGGGCATTTATAACCAATTGAAAGAATAACTAATCCTTACATCTCTTTTTTATTCAAAAATTCGATATAATTTTAAACCTTCTTTTAACAATAGTTCGGTAAAAAATTATACTGTTAGATAGACATAGAAATAATTCGTCCTATGTTGTTAAAATGTAAAAATCTGATAATCAAATATTTATATTTCATGTTGTCCATCGTTTTATTTTTATTCAACTCTCTATTTTTACCAGAGTTGCATTTTAATAACTTTGCTATCCATAAGTAATTGATTATCAATTTTGTTTTTACTAAAAAAGTTACCGAACTATTGTTTTAAAAGAGAAGAACTTTTTTTGTGTTTTAATCCGCAACCTTTCTTTCCCGAACCAGTGTAGTTCTGACAAACCAACGTTTTATAAATTTCTTTAACAAAACCTTAATACACAAGGCACTATTCTTGTCGTTTGAGAAGATATATCTTTGTTCACAAAAAATATAAAATGAAAAAAATAGCAGCACTTGTTTTATCCCTTGCATTTATTACTTCAATATCAGCTCAGGATCTTGGCGGATTGATTAAGAAAACGACAAATTCTTTGAGTGGCGGGGGGCTTTCACAGGAAGATATTGGAAATGGATTGAAAGAAGCCCTTGATGCCGGAGTTGGAAAAGCAGTAGATTTTCTTTCAGCTAAAGATGGCTATTACAAAAGTCCATATAAAATTTTATTGCCTGAAGAAGCCATACAGGTTGTCGATAAAGTAAAAATGGTTCCTGGTTTTGAAAATGTAGAAGATGAATTGGTAGAGCGCCTCAACCGAGCTGCAGAACTTGCTGCTGCTAAAGCAAAACCGATTTTCATTTCAGCGATCAAACAAATGACTTTTAAAGATGCCATGTCAATCCTGATGGGTGAAAAAAATGCTGCAACTCAATATCTGGAGAAAACAACAAATAAACCACTTTTCAGTGAATTTATGCCAGTTATTCAAACCTCCCTTGATGAGGTAAATGCACGGGAATACTGGCGGTCGGTTATTCAGGCATACAACAAGATCCCTTTTGTCAAAAAAGTAAATCCGGAATTGGACGAATATGTCACTCAAAAAGCACTTGACGGAATGTATTCTCTGATTGAAAAGAAAGAATTGGATATTCGTAAAAATCAATCATCAAGAACTTCTGATTTGTTGACGAAGGTTTTTGCAAAGCAGGACTAAAATAAATTTTAAAACGAAAAAAGGAGTCATTTCAATTTGAATTGGCTCCTTTTTTTGTCCGCTCTACACCTAAAAAGATCTTTAAGCTGGTCGGTTACTTTTGATCTAAAAATTAAAATATTACATTTATAGTATAGCCAAACTTTGATAAATTTATTTTATGAAAACCATATCTTGTTTTACTATTTTATTTGTATTCTTTTTTCCTGCTATGATGAATAGCCAGGTTGCGTGCCAGACTGGATCAGAACAAGAAACCTGTTCTGCAAATATCCCGGCTGAAGCAGTAGTCGTCCAGGGACACCAAACGTATTCAAATGTATCATTGGCCTGTTATTGGGTCTGTCCGGGTGATTCATTGACGTTGAACTTCGCCGTAGATTGCTCCGTTTATCTAGAAGCCGAAGCCCGTCTTTTTTTATTCGGAACTGCTAATTATGTTTGGGCAAAAAGTGAAAGCAGGGTTGAAATCATTACAAATAGTTCTAATAATACCCTTGGGATTTTGGAAGATGTTATTTTTATTGATGACGGTACAAATACAGATGAAACTATCTGTGCAAATGTTAGTTTCGACTATATGTTTGCTCCAGCTGATGGTTGTGATTTGACGAGTGTTGCTCCAAATCTAGAAATAGCATCGGTTCAGTTTTATCCTAATCCGGTAAGCGGAAAGGAATCGATTTTGATGACCACGACAGAAAGTTTTTATGGTGAAGTCTACCTTTCGGATAGTTTTGGAAGATTGGTTAAAAAATGGAAAATTGACGGACAACAATCGATGAATTTGGCTCTGGAAGGGATCAATCCTGGTCTATATTTGATTCATGTTCCAAATACTAATTTGGTCAAAAAAATTATCGCTTTCTAAATCAAAAAAAAGTCAAAAAAATTAGCGTTTTGATAATCTGACGCTGAATATAGTAACAAAAGGCGGAGTTGTTTCAATAGGAAATGACTCCGTTTTGCATCTAAAAAGAAACCTGTTCCGATTCATACATCCTAAATCCCGGTTTAAACAAAACAACTTTGCAGGATCTCATTTATTGTCAGATATTGCAACCATTAATTTTGGTTAAATCACACACAAAAATGGCAATGAAAAAAAATAAGATTCACAACTTGATTTTCTTTTTGTTTTTAGGTTTCAGCATTGGAGTTTTCGGCCAAACCAGTTATTCCCAAAACCTCAAAATAATGGTTTCAAATATCAAATCTGTCGAAGGAAATATTATGATCGCTATTTTTAACTCGGATCAGAAATTTCTCGGAAATGAA
This sequence comes from Saprospiraceae bacterium, assembly GCA_965220465.1. Classification (GTDB taxonomy): domain Bacteria; phylum Bacteroidota; class Bacteroidia; order Chitinophagales; family Saprospiraceae; genus JAHDHW01. The sequence continues at coordinate 489,621 of CBDCPZ010000024.1, forward strand.
ATGGTTACCGGAAAAATAGAACCTGTCACTCAAACGGGTATAATGACAATAACTGTAGAAGGCCTTCCTTTAGGAGAATATGCTATCAGCATTTACCATGACGGAAATGCAAATGAAACTTTAGACACCAATCTCTTCAAACTACCAGCGGAACCTTACGGATTCTCTAATGATGCACGAGGCACATTTGGTCCACCTAGCTTTGAAGATGCCAAAATTATTTTCAATTCCAACCAACAAAACACCAAAATCAGCCTAAAATAAAACTTTCATTTCTGCAAGTTTCGAGAGCTGTGGAAATGTTTTCAGCAGTGCTAAAATAATCTAAAAACAGGCGATTTTGCTTTGTTACAAGGCTGTATTTTAATGTCTTTAAATTATTAAATGAAAAATAATCCCGACATTGTGATTCAACTAACGCGATTTATTTGGATGAAATTAAATCGGACTTTGATTATAGTTTTTGTAGTCGCCGGGATGTTGCCTCCAATGTTTTTCCGATTAATTGGAGCGTATAACGGCAAACCCTTTGGAACTTTTCATGATGTCTTGATTCATCTTTTGATATCTGTCACCATGACAGTAGTGATTTCCAGTGGCGTAGTTTCAGTGTTAATTTGGTTACACAAACGGTTTCCGTGGAAGAATGGAATATTTAAAAGGCTTTCTCTGGAATTGGTTTTGACGACACTCACCGCATGTGCTTTAGTCACTTTGATTACACTTTTTTTGCATGTTATTGGGTTAAACAAAGACCTAAAAAATGGAATTTTTAGCAACTTAGGAGTAGCTGTTGTGCTCAATTTTATGTTGGTGGCAATTACCGAAGGGATCTTCTTTTTTCAACAATGGAAACAATCTGCCGTTGAAGCGGAACAGTTTAAAAAGGAAAGCATTAAAGCGCAGTTTGAAACGCTCAAAAATCAAGTCAATCCGCATTTTTTATTCAATAGCCTAAATACTCTTTCCGGGTTAATCGACATGGATAAAGAACTGTCAAAAGGCTTTGTTGATAATCTTTCTCAGGTGTATCGCTATGTTTTACAAAACAAAGACGAAGAATTGGTTTTGTTGAAAACGGAGTATAATTTTATTCAGGCTTTTATTCAGTTGTTAATAAAAAGACATGGCAACCGGATTGATTTTGAGTTTGATATTAAAAAGAAAGATTTAAAAAAATATGTTCCTCCGATGAGTTTGCAATTGCTGGTTGAAAATGCAGTAAAACACAATGTCGCTTCACGGAAAAAGCCGTTAAAAATCAAAATATTAAGTGATGGAAATAGTTTGATTGTTCAAAACAATTTGCAAAGGAAAAAGGTATTGAACTCTACAGGAATTGGTTTGAATAATATTCGCAACCGCTACCAATTTTTAACAGATAAGCCTATTGAAATAATAGAAAATGAAAACACTTTTGAAGTTAAAATCCCTTTGATTGAAATAGCCTAAACCCCCAAAACATGAAAGTTTTAATCATCGAAGACGAACAAATCGCAGCTGATAAACTCACCAAACTGATTCTTCAATACGACTCAAAAATTGAAATTCTGGAACAGTTTGATACTGTTGAAGATACGGTCGATTGGCTGCAACAAAACGATGTTCCCGACCTACTCTTTTTGGATATCCACCTGGCCGACGGTTCCAGTTTCGAAATATTTGACCAGGTTGAAGTAAAATGTCCTGTGATTTTTACAACTGCTTACGATCAGTATGCTATTCAGGCTTTCAAAATCAAAAGCGTGGATTATCTTTTAAAACCTGTAAAGTTGGAAGATCTGAAAGCTGCGATGGATAAATACAAAGAGATCTTTGAATCGAGACCGACAGAGAATTTTTCAAAAGACATGCAAACGCTCGCAAATATGATCCAAAACCAACAAAAAGAATACAAAACACGCTTTTTGATCAAAGTCGGGAATATTATCAAAACGATTTCCATTGCTGATATCGCTTATTTTCATTTTGAAGATCGGGCAACACTTTTGGTCACAAACGATAACCATCGCTACCCACTCAATCAAACTTTGGACGAACTAGAAGATTTGATCAATCCTAACCAGTTTACACGTGCCAACCGGCAATTTATCATTAGTATTGATGCTATTCAAAAAATTCACCCGTACTTTAAAGGCAGGTTGAAAATCGATTTGGTACCAAAACAAAACGCTGATTTAGTGATCAGTGCGGATAAGACCAAAGGGTTTAAAGAATGGCTGGACAAATAATTTTTTTAAAACCACAACACCTTAATTCATGAAAAAAATTGAACCAAGTAGGTCGAAAACACTGATGATTAAAGTACTTTGGATTACGTTTTTCTGGTTTCTTGCTTCCAATTTTTTCTTGTTCATCGAACGGTCAGTTGTTACCACCTACGGATGTAACCCTATCTATGATTTTATGGATTTATTTATTGCCAATACGCTCGCTGCACTAATGGCAGGATTGATGGGAGGAGCTTTTGTGTTGTTCGTAATGGAAAAGTGGCTGAGAGATCTTCCTTATTTAAAGGCGATACTTTATATTTTTCTAAGTTACACCTTGATTTATTACATTATAGCCACTGTAGCCTCAAGTTATCTTTCAATTCAGTACTTGAATAAACCTGCATTCAGTTTGGAAGTTAATACTGAAGTGTGGAATTATTTGACCAGTGGCGGAAGTTTTAGAAGTTATATTATTTGGCTATTCATTACATTGGCAACGCTTATTGTATTGTTGGTCAATGATAAATATGGTCCTGGAGTATTTAGTGATTTTTTATTGGGTAAGTATTTCAAACCAAAGCGGGAAGAACGCATTTTTATGTTCCTGGATTTGCGGTCCTCAACGACGATTGCCGAGCAACTTGGTGAAGAAAAATATTTCAATTTTATAAAAGACGTTTTCAAAGACGCTACCCCTGGCATTTTAGGTTCGAAAGGAGAGATATACCAATATGTGGGCGATGAAATAATCGTGAGCTGGAAAATGGAAAATGGTCAAACAAATGCCAACTGCCTACGATGTTTTTTTGATGTTCAGCAAACACTCATTCGCAAAGCAGATTACTATTTTGAAAAATATAACATTAAACCAGAATTCAAAGCGGGTTTGCACTATGGCTTTGTCATGGCCGGAGAAGTAGGCGTAGTAAAACGCGACATTGCATTTTCAGGCGATGTGCTCAATACTACTGCTCGAATTCAGGATAAGTGTAATGAACTGAATGTCAATATTTTATTTTCAAAATATCTATTAGATAAATTGGCCCTTCCGCCACTTGATTTTGAACCTCGAAAAATGGGAGACATGCTTTTGCGAGGTAAGAATGAAACGGTGGTTTTATACACTGCATAAGGCAGAATTTACTTTGGCTTCAAGTGAATCTGTAATTTTAAAAATAAAGCATTAACCATACATATTGTGCTCTTGATAAAAAATTATTTACAATGAATTCGACCTTTACCCGCAAACTAAAACTGTTAGGAGAATTTTGCTTGATCACTGCATTTGCAGGGGTGATATATCAATTACTAAGCGATGGTTATGTTAATCATATGGCCTTGATAATGGGTGGATTTTTGGGATTGGGTTTTGGAATAATCGAGCTTTTTATCTTTTCAGGATTAAGTAAATGGTTTTTAAAACAACCTTTTCTTGTTACCATTTTTGTTAAGGCATCTGCTTATTTAATCATTATTAATTTATTCTCTGGAATACTCGGTTTAATCATAGGACTTTCTGAAGGAAAGCAAATGAACGAGTTTTACGAATCGATGCTTAGTAAAGATCAGATGATTCTTAACTTTTATACGTTGGTGATATATGTGTTGCTTGCTTTTTACATACAGATTAACCTTCTTTTGGGAGAAGGGGTTTTGTTAAAATTTTTATTAGGAAAGTATAGAAAACCAACATCTGAGAATAGAATTTTCATGTTTCTGGATTTAAAATCCTCCACAACTATCGCAGAAAAACTCGGCCTGGAAAATTATTATTCTTTGCTCAATGATTTTTTTCATGAGATTTCAGAACCCGTTCGTGCGACTGATGCGGAAATTTATCAATACGTCGGTGATGAAGTAATTTTCACCTGGAAAACCAAAAACGGAATAGCCAATTCTAACTGCTTAAAAATATTTTTTAAAATTCAGGAAAACGTTTACAGCAATAGAAAACACTATCGCGACAAATACGGAGATGTACCTGCTTTTAAAGCCGGGCTTCATTTTGGCGAAGTGATTAGTGCTCAGATTGGAGATATCAAAAGAGAAATAACGTATAATGGCGATGTGTTGAATACGAGCGCTAGAATTCAAGAACAATGCAATGTGTTTAAGCGGGAATTACTTATTTCCGGCAAATTGCTCAATCAGCTAGACATCAAAAATGAATACAAAACGGAAAAAATTGATACTATAAAGTTAAGAGGAAAAGAAACTTCCATAGAATTGTTTAGTTTGGTGCAATATTAAAAATACCCTTTTTTAATTCAAAATTGATTATGATTTTTATCGTCGGAGCATCCCTTGCTTTTTTTCTTGAATTCATCCTTATCAGCAAAAAGGGAAAAAGTTTGGCCGATAAAATACTCACTGTTTGGATGTTTGTGCTTGGGGCTCATTTGTTGCTCCATTTTTTTGAATACTATAGACTCGATCAAACGTACACTTTCCTTTTAGGATTAAATACTCCTTTTCCATTATTGCATGGCCCATTGCTATTTCTTTATGCTAAAGCGCTCACAAGCAATAAAATCCAGATGGATAAGGTAGATTATTTACATTTTTTACCTGCAATTTTAATAACACTAAGAATGATTCCATTCTTTTTATTGGCAGGAGCAGAGAAGCTTCAATTTACCAATGGAATTGAGGAGCAACGTAATTTACTGATGACAGTAGTTTTGTACAGTTATATGATTTCTGGTATCACTTATATTACACTTTCTCTTTTGGTACTTCGGAGGCACCGCAAAAACCTTAAAGCTAAATTTTCTTATACCGATCAAATTAACCTCAATTGGTTGAGAAATCTCATCATTGGTATGATCATCGTTTGGAGTATTGTAATTATCGGACATACTCTTGACGATGCTTTTGGTATGAATATTAAAGATGAAGTTGATAACTTAATTTTTATAAGCTTATCCCTTTTTATTTTGATGATTGGATATTTTGGGATTAAACAAACCTGGATCTTTTCCGGGCAAATTCCTTTGGAAGCTCGTGGGGCCAGCGAAAAAGTTGAAAAGAGCGATATCGAAATTATTCGATACCAAAAATCTGGATTGAAAAGCGAACAAGCTGATGAACTCCAGGCTCGATTAGAAAAGATAATGAAAGAAGAAAAACCATTTTTAAATGATAAACTAACTTTGAATACTCTTGCCGAAAATTTAGATATTCATTCTAATTATTTATCACAAGTCATCAATGAACGTTTTCAAAAGAATTTTTATGACTTTATCAATACCGCTCGGATAGAAGAATTTAAAACCTTAATCCAGCAACCCAGATCTAAAAATCTCACTTTATTAGCCCTTGCCTTCGAATGTGGATTTAGTTCCAAGTCTTCTTTTAACAAGTTTTTCAAAAAATCTACTGGAAAAACACCTTCTGAATTTATGAAGCAATAAAATTCCAAATCTTTTTTATTTTTCATTAAGCGCTGATATATAGGTCATTAGAAGTGTCGCCTTGTAAGGTCGCACCACAAAAAAGTAGCTCCTTGTAAGGCGAAGCACTTACACTGAAGATGTGCCCCATCTTTGTATCGTAGCTACAATGGAAGCTATTTATTTATAAAATCAAAATTGAATATCATGAACCGCGAAACAAAAGAAAATTACTTTTTCTGGATGATGCGGATAATTAGTTTGTTGCTAATTGCATTCGCGATTATTCTTTGGTTGATCGATCATTTTTAAAAACAAGCGCATTATCGAAAAGAAAAAATTACCTATTTATCATTTTTTAATTAACTAAAATAATTTATCATGAAAACCCAATTAATTGCTTGTTTAACCTTATGCCTTGTACCTTATTTTCTTACCGCTCAAATCAATGGCTACAATCCAAGTGCAGTTAAAAATGCAGAAGAAACAGTAGATGATTTTAAAGAAAAAGACGCTAAATTTCACGCTTACTTTAATGACTCCTACGGATACGCTGTATTTCCAACGGTTGGAAAAGGTGGATTCGGAATTGGCGGTGCGCACGGAGCAGGAACAGTTTATGAATTAGGAATGGACATCGGAAAAGCGAAAATAACACAACTTACGCTCGGCTTTCAGGCCGGTGGCCAAGCTTACAGCCAAATCATTTTTTTCGAGACAGAAGAAGATCTTCAAAGATTCAAAGATAATAAGATCGAATTCGCAGCTCAAGCTTCTGCCGTAGCTGTAACCACAGGCGCTGGTGCAAGCCTTGCGTACAATGATGGAGTAGCCGTTTTTACCAAAACAAAAGCTGGCCTGATGTACGAAGCAACTCTTGGCGGGCAAAAGCTGAAATTCAAACCTTATGAAGACATTGATTAGTTCAAGACTTTAATTAACCTATTTTTTACGAGGTGAAATTCATTTGAATTTCACCTTTTTTATTTTTTGAACTCCAGTAGATTCTCTTTTAGAGATAAAATGCTTTTTTTTAATTCAAAATCCCGATCCACTCAAGGGATATCCCGTTTCAATCATTTCCTGTTGCCAACCGCTGTGTTTTTAGGTTTTCTTTGTATCAATAATTCAAAAAAATCTAAAATTCAATATCATGAAAACATTAAGTGCAACAGAAGTTAAAAAAATGATTAAGCAAAATTCAAAAGTATATCTCGTCAACGCACTAAGTGCCAACGCTTTTAAAAAAGCGCATATTCCAAATTCTTTGAACATCGTTTCGATGGATGCGGCCAGCCAGATTTTTGCTAAAAATGACGAGATAATTGTCTATTGCTCCGACATCAATTGCATGGCGAGTTATTACGCGTACAAACAATTGGAGCAGGCAGGATATACCAACATCTGGCGATTTGCCGGAGGTTTGAGAGAATGGAGCGAGAAAGGATTCCCTTTAGTTTAATAACGCATAAAACCTTAAAAATCAAGATCATGAAAATAGCAAAAATAGTGTTCACCGCAGCTTCAGCAATCATCTTATTATTAATTGCTTTGGCTTCAAATATCGAAGATCCTTTAAAAACTAATTATAGAAATACGATCAATGAAATAATGGAAAGGGAGAACATAAATACTGAAAATGAAGTCCTTTCAAAAGCCCCGACTTTAAGAGAAGTAAAAATATTAATTGCTAAGGCGGATCAAATCAGGACTCAAATAGCTTCGAAAACTTCTGGTCCTGCACCTATGCTTACCAAAGTGGAATTGGAACACATCGAAATGATGAAATTGGAACTATTGCAATTAAGACAAAACGCTCGACGATTGTTGAAAGAAATAAACCCAAATGAAAATCTAGCGATGATTCCTTAATTTCAAGGTGAAAAAGTTAAACATAATAAATCTAATACACCATGAAGAATCAAAAGAAAACTTTAAATATCCTTCTTTGGATAGCTCGAATATGGGGTACATTGATTTTGGCTTTTGTTTTATTTTTTCTATTTGCAGGTATTTTCGGCAACGAGGAATCTGGCGAAGGACTTGAAACTGCAAGTGACATAATTACCTTCAGTTGTTTCCCGATTAGCACAGTAATAGGATTAAGCGTTGCCTGGAAGTGGGAGAGTTGGGGTGGTTTGATTACCATTGGAGGAATGGTTGGACTTTTTATTCTTCGACCTGATTTGATCTTTAATTTATTTTATGCTGCTGTTTTAGTGTCGGGGCTACTGTTTCTTATTTATAGGTACTTGTCCAGAGGACAATTGGAAAAAGGATAGGATATCCAAGACAACTAAAACAATTAGAAATAGCCTTTTTGCAAGCTAGCTAGGTGCTAATAAACCTCAACGATCATTTCGATCTCGACAGCAATATTAAAAGGCAGAGAATTCATTCCAACTGCAGCACGAGCATGCTTGCCACGGTCTCCAAAAACTTCTACCATCAGGTCAGAAAAACCGTTGATGACCTTTGGGTGATCTTCAAAATCTTCGGTGGCGTTGACCATCCCGGTGACTTTTACGATGCGCTTTACTTTGTTGAGGTCGCCGAGGAATTCTTTCAAAGCAGAAAGTTGTATAATTCCGGTTAAACGAGCTGCTGCAATTCCTTCCTCGATACTCAATTCCTTTCCGAGTTTTCCTTTAATGTAGGTTCCGTCTGCTTTTTTGGGCCCTTTCCCAGCAAGGAAAACGAGTTGGCCACTTTGTACAGCATTGACATAATTAGCTACAGGCGATGAAGTTTTCGGTAGTTCAATTCCCAGGTCTTTCAATTTTTGATTAACGTCAATTTCATTTTTTTGGAAATCGGCTATTTGAACTTGATTTTGATCAGTGGATGGATTGCAAGCAAGCAATGAGATGAGGCAAATTATGGTGAGTTGGATTTTCATTTTCAAAAAAAAATTAATCTTCAATTGGAACGCCATTGGAATCGGTGGTCAGCACATCGCTCATGTAATCAAAGAAAGGGCGCATATTTTGAAAAGTTTGACACAATTCTTTTACAAAAGTCGGAGCAGTAACTTCTTTTTCGGTGAAAGAACGGCTAATCAAAAATTGCTTATGACGAAGCAGATCAATCGCCTGATGCTCTTTGTCAAAACCTTTCGGTGCAGTTTTTACGGATTCCCCTTGCAAAGCTCCAAAGGTCTTTTTGAAAGTTGGATCAGCAATAATCTTGCGAAGAGGTTGATCATCAGCAGCAATTTCAATGCGGATTCTTTTCAAGTCAGCGGGATTTGGACTCCAGAAGCCTCCGCCGGCAAAAGATTGACCAGGTTCGATATGATAATAATAACCTCCGCGCAACCACTTTGTCGCTCGTTTCAACCCTCCGGCGAAGTTGGACTTATAGGGTGATTTGTCTTTTGAAAAACGAACATCGCGATAAATCCGGAACAGACTTTTTTTGCCGGTCATCGGAACCAGGTTGTCATGATGACTCATTTCATCGATCAAAGCTTCTGCAAATTCAATCATGTTTTCATGAGCTGTCATGTACCGATCCTTGTTGTCGTTGAACCAGGGCCGGTTATTGTTTTGAGCTAAATCTTTGAGAAATTGAAGCGTTGATTTGGATATTGTAGCTGGCATATTAAGTGGTAATTTTTATAAAAGTAGTAAGATTTTTTTAATCTATTTTGAGTCGCTGGTAATCAATTCTAGTTTATAACCAAAAAACCTTAATTTGGTTTTTATTTAAAATATAATTTAAAAATGAGCGAAAAGTTAGTTCCGAAAGCCTCTAAAACAATGTTTGATTTAACTGGAAAAGTTGCAATTGTAACGGGAGCCAGCAAAGGGATCGGAGAGCGGATTGCTCGTGGGTTGGCGGACTTCGGAGCAAAAGTGGTGATCAGCAGCCGAAAGCAGGAATTGGTAGATATCGTAGCAGGAGCCATGCAGAAAGATGGCCTTGCCGCAACTGGCATTGCCTGTCACGTTGGCGATGATGCTCAATTGAAAAACCTGATTGATAAAACGGTTGAAAAATTTGGTGGCGTTGATATTTTAGTGAATAATGCGGCAACAAATCCCGTGTTTGGACCAATCGCTGAAGCAGATGGAAATGTTTTTGACAAAATCATGAATGTCAATGTAAAAGGGCCTTTCAAGCTTTGTAATTTGGTATATCCAATCATGAAAAAACGAGGTGGTGGATCGATCATCAATATCGCTTCCGTTGAAGGGCTTCGGCCGTCTTTTGGTTTAGGACTTTACAGCGTGAGCAAAGCGGCGCTGATCATGCTCACCAAAAACCAGGCAAAGGAGTGGGGCGCTGACGGGATTCGTTCAAACGCCATCTGTCCCGGGTTGGTAAAAACAAAGTTTAGCTCGGCGATCTGGGAGAATGAAGCGATCCTAAAAAAGATTGAACAGCACCTTCCTGCTGGTCGAATGGCTTTGCCGGACGAGTTGGCTGGGCTCGGCGTTTTTTTGGCTTCCGATGCATCAAGTTATTGCACTGGAGGAGTTTACACCGCTGATGGCGGGCATATGATTGCGGGGTGAAATATTTTGACGCTGAAGGACGCTGATTATTTATGATTTAGTAAGAATTTTCAAAATGGATGAAAAGTTTTCAAATTATTTACATTCAGATGTTACCGAACAAATAATTAAAGCGGCATACTATGTTTTCAATTATTTGGGAAGCGGCTTTTTGGAAAGTGTTTATGAAAAATCGCTTGAATTAAGGTTAAAACAAATTGGTCATTCAGTGAAAAGGCAAGATCCGATAAAAGTTTATTTTGAAGAAGAGTTAGTTGGTGATTTTCGAGCGGATTTAATTGTTGATGAAAAAGTGATAGTAGAATTAAAAGCTGTGGAAGACCTGCACCCAATACATGAAGTCCAATTAGTGAATTATTTGAAGGCAACCGAAATAGAAGTTGGTCTTTTGATTAATTTTGGCAATAAAATAACTATCAAAAGAAGAGTTTTTAGTAATTTAAGAAAAATTGCTGAAGGAAGAATTCCCGAGGATAAAACACGAACATAACCTATCTTAACAATCAGTGTCCTTCAGCGTCATTTTTAAAACTTAAATATCATGACCACAACAAGCACTGCTCCAACTCTAAGCGCAGTAAGACAAGAAGTTGAAAGAATTTTTAAACTACAAAAAGCTAATCAGCAAAATGTTGCAAATTCAACTGCGAATGAGCGACGACAAAAGCTGCATCGTTTACATAAAGCAGTTCTAAAATATAGGCCGGAAATCAAAGAAGCACTATACAAAGATTATCGAAAGCATCCAAGTGAAGTTGATTTGGGAGACATCTATCCGGTAACCTCAGAAATCAAACATACGCGAGATTATTTATCCAGATGGATGCGCAAAAAACGAGTGGATACCCCAATGGCGTTGATGGGAACCAGTTCACATGTTCATTATGAACCAAAAGGAGTAGTATTAATTATTTCTCCATGGAATTTTCCCGTAAACTTAACTTTCGGGCCAATGGTTTCTGCGATAGCAGCCGGTAACTGTATCATCATCAAACCTTCGGAATTTACACCACACGCTTCTGCTATGATGAAAAAAATAGTCAATGAATTATTCGATGAATCCGAAGTGGCTTTAGTTGAAGGTGGTGTAGAAGTTTCTACAGAGTTATTAAAACTACCTTTCAACCATATTTTCTTCACAGGTGCCCCTGAAATTGGAAAAATCGTGATGAAAGCGGCATCGGAACATTTGGCTTCTGTTACCCTTGAGCTGGGTGGAAAGTCGCCAACGATAGTCGATGAAACAGCTGGTTTGGATGCTGCAGCACTTCGAATCGCCTGGGGAAAATGGATCAATAATGGGCAGGTTTGCATCTCTCCGGATCATGTATTTGTTCATGAAAAAGTTGCGGATAAATTTTTAGAAAAGGTAAAAGCAAACCTGGAAAAATTTTATGGAGAAGATGCTTCATCGTCAGATTCCTACAATCGAATTGTAAATAACAAACACTTTAAAAGGGTTGAAGGTTATTTTGAAGACGCACTTTCCAAAGGTGCAAAGGTTGAATATGGTGGGAAAAAGGATTCTTCTCAGGATTATATAGGGCCAACCATAATGACGGATGTCCCGGAAAAATCTGATCTGTCGGAAAAAGAAATCTTTGGGCCAATTTTACCTGTTTATAAATACAAAGATTTGCAGAAAGTGATTGATAAAATAAATTCTGGCGAAAAGCCGCTGGGTTTATACATTTACAGCAGTAGCCGAAAAAACATCAATCGAATTATCAATAATACCCGCGCCGGCGGCACCTGCATCAACCATAATGCGATTCATTTTTACAATAATAATTTACCTTTTGGCGGATCAAATAATAGTGGAATTGGTAAAGGAGGAGGCTTTTATGGTTTTGAAGCATTTTCAAATCCAAGAGCAGTTTTGAAGCAATGGTCACCAATGTTTGTCTTAGATCTCCTGACACCTCCGTACACGAATTTTAAACAAAAGTTGATCGATCTGACGATAAAATGGTTCTAGACCAGAAGAACAAAAAGTAAAGGGGTAAAGTAGTTAGAAGGTTAGTATTTAATCCTCTAACTTCTTTACCTCTTAATCTTTTGTCCTCAATTCGGCATGTCCCTTAATTTCTGGAGGTCCAGAATGGTAATCAAACCATTTTCAATACTAATCAGGTGTTCTGATTTGAAATCTGTCAGGGTACGAATAACAGATTCTTTAGCAGTTCCAACCATGCTGGCTAAATCGTCTCTTTGGATAGAAATTTTATCTTCTCCTTCCGGTGAGCGCTCTTCCAAAGCAACCAAAGCTTCCGCCACTCTCTTTCGAATTGAGTTGTAAGCCAGGCTTAACAATTGGGATTCTTTTTCTTCCACTTCATTTGCCAGCATTTTAATGAACTGTGCTGAAAAGTCGCGGTTGCCATAAAGTAATGACGTAAAATCATCTTTTGGTATATAGCAGATTTCAGACTCTTCCATAGTGGCTGCGTAGTCAATATACTTAGTTCCGGCAATCAGTGGATGGTAGCCGAAAAATTCGCCTTCAGAATAAATCTCAGTAATGTATTCTTTACCGTAATCGTTGATTTTATAGATTTTCACTTTCCCTTTAACGATATAAAATATTTTGTTTGGCAGATTCCCTTCCTGATAAAGGATTTCTTTCTTTTTAAAATGACGGATTTCTCTTTCTTCGGATAATTTTTCGAGAGCCTTTTGGCCTCTGGATTCATCAATCAACGTATTTAAAGAGGCAACAGAACCATCAAATATTTTTTTTATCCGCTGTGTCTTTTTCAGACGTACCTCAATGGCGTCAAGTAATTCCATGTCATCAAAAGGTTTGGTTATGTAGTCATCTGCGCCAAGATTCATTCCTTTTCTAAAATCAGTTTTATCTGCTTTTGCGGTTAAGAAGATAAAAGGGATGTCAGCGGTTTTTGGTTTTTTGCTTAAAATATGCAGGACGCCAAATCCATCTAATTCAGGCATCATAACATCACAAATGATCAAATCAGGATTTTCCTGCAAAGCCATTTGGACACCAACTTTTCCATTTTCAGCAGTAATTACTTCAAAATTGGAGAGAGAAAGAATCTCTGCCAAATTTTCTCTCACTTCCATGTTGTCCTCAATAACTAGTAATTTTTGCATTATATTTTTTTTAACGGAACGGTTATAGAAAAAGTAGATCCTTTATGTTCTTCACTTTCGTAGCTAACGGTGCCTTTCATCAATTCAACGTACTGTCTAACAATGTTTAATCCTAATCCGGTGCCCTGTATATTGACCGAGTTGGATGCTCTAAAGAAACGTCCAAACAAGTGTTGTTGTTCAAATTCCGGGATACCAATGCCTTGGTCAATAACTTGGATATGAAGATATTGATTTACAATAGAGTGCCTGCAAATGATTTTATCGCCTTCACCTGAATATTTTGAAGCATTGGAAAGTAAATTGTAAAGCACGTTTTTTAATACTCTTTTATCTAAAAAGATGATGGTTTCGGGCAGTTCCCCTTCAAATTCAACGTATTGCCCATCCTTGAGTAAACCTTGAATTTCATCAACAGTTTCATTACAAAATGCGTTGATTTCAAATTCTGTGGGCTGATACTCTATTTTTCCTTCTTCCAATTTGCTTAAAGAAAGGAAATCATTGAGAATACCGGTTAAGTTATTAACTGCCGACTTTATCCGGTTTATATGCTTTTCCCGATGTGCTTGATTTTCACTTTTGGTATAACGCCCGATAATGGAAGCGGAAGATAAAATGGTACTCAAAGGCGTTCGAAACTCATGAGATGCCATAGAAACAAAGCGGGATTTTAACTCACTGAGTTCCATTTCTTTTTCCAGAGCTGCTCTGATCTCAACCTCACTTTGCCGAAGCGCTTCTTCAATTTTTTCCCGTTCATAGATTTCAGATTCAAGTTTTTGATTGGTTTCGAGCAATTTGTTAACAACTTCTGACAATTTTTCGGTGCGTTCTTCCACAATTAATTCAAGGGCTTCATTTAATTGTTTAAATTGTTGTTCAGCTTCTTTTACATCTGAAAGATCATGAACAATTCCGGTATAAATAACTCTTGTATCTAATTTTACTTCACTTACAGCAAGCCGCATTGGGAATGTGGTTCCATCCTTTTTTTTTCCGGTGACCTCTCTGCCAATCCCAATAATTTTAGCTTTTCGCGTTTTTTGATAATTTTCAAGGTAGTGATCATGGGCCGAATGATCAGGCTCAGGCATGAGCATGCTTACATTTTTTCCAATGACCTCATCGACGGAAAATCCAAAAAGCCGTACCGCAGCAGAATTGATCGATTCGATAATCCCCTGGTGATTAATTGTGATGATTCCATCGATTGCGGTTTCAAAGATGGCCTCTAATTTTTGGGCATCTTCAGAATGTTTGTTTAAATGAATGTTTGGATCCAAATCGAAAATGGTTTACGGTGTAAGGTATCAAAATTAATAAATTTCGAAGCATGACAAAAGTCATTATTTTGTTTGATTATCGTCACCGAGCTTTAAAACAGTTCTTGAGAAATTGCGTTAGAAATAATTATATTATTATTTAATCTTAAAAAAACAATCATGGATATTCTTGCACCTGTCTCAACGATTATGACTAAAAAGTTATTTACCGTTAACCCAGAAGATAAACTTTCAGTAGTGAAAGGAATTTTTGATAAACACAGAATTCACCATTTACCGGTAGTTCGTTACAAATCTATTGTTGGAATGGTTAGTAAAACGGATTTGTTATTTTTTCTCAAAGGAGCTTCTTACGATAGTGGATATGAGGATATGCTCAACGAAGCACGTTTGAATAATTATACCGCTGAAGAAATTATGACCACTGGCTTGGCAAAAGTGTCTTCAAATGAGCGGATTGGAGTGGCAGTTGAAGTTTTTAAAGAAAACTTATTCCATGCGATACCAGTTGTGGACGATGGCGAGTTGGTAGGGATTCTTACTACTTATGATATTATTCGTTCACTTACTTTAAAAAACCCAAAAACGGTTTAGTTGATCAGGATTTAAATGTTCAGTTTTAATGGATAACAAGGGTGAAATAAAAAAAATACAGATACTCGGGTTAGAAGATAATCGACACAAGCAGATGCTTAATACACTGAATGAGGCTATTAAATCTCTTTCAGTTGAAGCAGACGTTGAGGAAATTACTGATATCGAGTCTTTTCTCAAGTATAACCTGCTCAGAGTACCGGCATTGACTATCAATGGGGATATCGTTTTTCACCATAGCAACCATGACCTTGGATTAAGTGAATTGAAAGCCCTTTTACGAAAATACTTTTCAAATCAATTTATTATGGAAAATATTTTAGTACCAACGGACTTTTCTAAAACTTCAAAGGGAGCATATCATTATGCACTTCATTTAGCGGAATACTTCAATTCGAGTATCAAAGTGGTCCATGTTTATCATCCGTCTTTTAGTCCGGGTTTTCCAGCAGTGACAAATGCAAATATGTTGATGATGGAACCGAAAAAGGAGTTGATGAAACAATTTATTCATCAAGGGGAAGAAGGAGAAGACCCAATCAATACGCTGATTGATATCAAGGATGAAATTATCAGTGGTTTTGCAGCGGAAGAAATCGTACGGAAATCCAAAACCGAAGAAATTGATCTGGTTGTCATGGGCACTACCGGTGATAACACCATTTTGGAGAAAGTTTTTGGTAGTATATCTTCTGAAGTTTCAAAACACGCCCACTGCCCGGTATTACTTGTGCCTAATGGCTCAAAATTTAAAGCATTCCGGAACATTGTGTATGCAAGCAATTTTGAAAAAATAGATAGCCAGGTCATGGACAAAATCGTGGATTTTGCTGGTCGGTTTTCGGCAGGTATTCACTTGGTTGATGTTCATGAAAACAAAGAAGCTGGTCGCTATAAAGTGACTGAGCAACTGTTGGAACAACAATTAAACGAAAGATTGCCAACACTTGAATTTAAAATGGCTGAAGTGGAAAGCAGCTCCGTTTGGGAAGGGCTTAATCGGTACGCTGATGACAACGAAGTGGATTTGCTGGTGATGGTTACTCAACACAGAAAAGTATTGGAAAACATGTTTCATAAAAGCATAACACGTCAGGTTGCTGTTCACTCAAAGTTGCCGATTTTAATTTTACACATCGATAATTGAAAACAAAATTTTTGTGAAATATTTAAAGAGAAAAGCATGAAAAAGATAATAGTTCCTGTTGATTTTTCTAAAGTGGCTTACAATGCTTATTTGTATGCATGTGAATTGGCCAAATTTTACAAATACAAAGTAAAAGTAGTTCATGTTTATGGCGGAGAGTTGAATGCTATGGAGCGTCTTGCACTTCAATCAGGCGATACACCTTTTAATTATCTTTTAAGCAAACTCAATAATTTTGTTAGCGATTCTGAAAAAAATGGAAATGTGCTCACCAAAAACAAGGTAGAAGTAGAGATTTTGGAGGGGAGCATCGTTAAAAAAATTGTCCAGTTGTCTAAAGAAGAAGATACTGCAATGATCGTTGCCGGAACGGAGGGACATTACAATTGGCTCGAACAAATTGCCGGAAGTATCACTTCAAAATTGGCTCAAAAATCCGGATGCCCTGTTTTATTGGTTCCAAAAGGGACAAAATATAAGCGATTTGAAAACATGTTGTACGCCAGCGATTTTTCTTCCGCTGATGAAAAGAAGATTTTAAAATTCCTTGATTTCGCCAATCAATTTGGCGCAAGTGTTCATTTTATTCATATCGAGGATGAAGACGATGTTGACTTTTCCGCAATCGAAGATTCGCTCTTCAATTTACTTTTCAAAGATGGCGATCCTACTTTTTCCTTTAATATGGTGTCCATCCATGGTGTTGACGTCATAAGCGGATTAAACCAATATGCTGATGAAAATAATATTGATTTGATTGTTCTCGTTAACCGCCACCGCGCATATATTGACAATTTGCTTGGATTAAGTACAACACGCCAATTAGCCATGGATACTAATTATCCATTGATGGTTTACCATTATTCAGACTAAAGTGAGGTTTATTAAAAACTAATTCTTACCTGTCCAAGATTTAATCCAAACACTAAGCATAAAACAATGAAAAAACTCCTTGTTCCTACAGATTTTTCTGAGCATGCTGAAAATGCTTTAAACTTTGCAATCAATGCAGCCAATCATTTTGAAAGCAAAATCTATTTGCTCAGTGTATATCAGGTACACAGCCCTACTGGTTCGATGAAAGATATTAATCAGTTTTTGAAAGATGAAAACGAGTCGCAGCTTTCAAAATTAGTAAAAAAGCATAAAACGGCCCTTTTTCATGATACCAGCCTGGAAGCAAAGACCCTTAATGGAAGTACTATAAACACGATCGCACGTTTTGCGGACGATAATGAGGTTGATCTTATCATTATGGGAACACAGGGATCTTCCGGACTCAATGAAATATTTATCGGAAGTAATACTGTTGGTGTAATCAAAAGGGCAAATAAACCGATTTTGGCAATTCCATGCGGATATCGTTACCAACCGTTTAAAAAAATAGTTTTGGCCCTGGATGAGAGCAACTCCTTCCCGAAAGAACAAATCAGCCCTTTGTTGACGCTCGCGAAAAGTTATAAATCCAAAATACTGGTCTATCACATTGCCGAGCCGGATGAACAAAACGGAGTCAGCCCTTCCATCAAAGAATATCTGAAAGGAATGGATTATAGTATCCACGAAAATATCGGGATTTCAGATATCAATGAAGGAATCAATGCTTTTGTGAAAAGAAACGAAGCGGATATGCTTTGTATGATTACCAGAAAACGCAGATTTTTGGAAAACTTATTCAATCCAAGCGTTACCCGAAAAGAAGCATTCAACAGCCCGGTTCCGTTGCTTGTCTTAAGAGAATTGAACTGATTATGTGCTTTTTTAGAAAAATGATTTGCATCCTGCCTTTGATTGCCTGTTTGTATTCATTAAACGGGCAAAACAAAAGGGCTGTATTTATTGGCTTTCAGCCAGCGATTACTGTCGAACCAGAATATGAAAAAAACGAGTTTGATCTAAACATCGTACCTATCGTTTTTCAATCTTCAATAAGTAAAAGAGTAGATTATCGTTTGGTTTCTATTGTCAATTATCATTTTAGTCCAAGTAGTAACGAATTTTCAGATTTAGGCTTGGAAATAGGCTTTCCTTTTTTCTTTAAAGCAAAAGAGGAACTATTAAAACCAACCTCCGGCTTTTTTGCAAGCCCTGTGCTTCAGTTTGTCCGGAATGTCCGGAATGATCATTACACTATGATATTCGCCATTGAGCCGGGATACTTTTTTGAGCTTGATTCTCGCTTTGCTTTTTCCCTGCAATTGCAGTTTGGGGGAAGCTATTTTATCTATGATTCAGAAGTTTCCAATGAATGGAAAACCCATTTTGGTTTTAAAGGAAATCTGGTTTTTTGGATAAATAAACCGAAAGAGTGATAAAATTATTAACGGGCTTTTCGCATGCAATAAGCCCGTTATTATTTTTAATGTTTTATTATTTGGCCGATTTAGTTTACTTGCGGTAGTGCTTTAATATGCGCAGAAATTTCAACTCCATACATCGTTGACTCAAGCTTTTCTTTAGACATTTTGATCCCCTTAACATCATATAGTTGGCCATCAGGTGAAATCGCTTTTACTGCGTAAAAATTCACTCCTTTGTCAATAACCTTTAAGTTTATGATATTTCCGGAACGACTCATTCCTTTGACATTCATTTTATCTCCTTGAGGAGTGAGGGCCTTAATGTCATAAATAGTACCGTCCTCACCAATGGCCTTGACCGGGGTATATTTATCATCACTAATTAACATCTTAACCGGTAATTTTTTTCCGCCAACCATAGCCTTGACATCGAAAAGATTTTGCTGATCAGTATCCTGTATGGCTTTGACATCATAAACATTCCCTTTTTTGTCCAAAGCCTTGATATCTATGGTTTTACCTTCATGATTGATTGCTTTAATGTGCCAAATAGAATTAATTCCAACACATCCAGCTTGTGGCAGTGCTTTAATATGCGCAAAAATTTCAACTCCATACACCGTAGCCTCAAGTTTTTCTTCAGACATCTTGACCCCCTTAACATCATTTAATTGGCCATCAGGCGAAATTGCTTTTATAGCATAAAAATCTCCCCCTTTGCTAATCGCTTTTAAGTGTATGATCTTTCCGGAACGTCTGATTCCTTTGACATCCATTTTATCTCCTTCAGGAGTGAATGCCTTGATGTCATAAATAGTTCCATCCTCGCCAATGGCCTTGACCGGTGTATATTTATCATCACTAATTAACATCTTAACCGGTAATTTTTTCCCATCAACCAAAGCATTGACATCCAGGAGATATCGTTGATCAGCATCCTGTATGGCTTTGACAGAATAAATATTTCCTTTTTTATCCAAAGCCTTAACATCTAAAAATTTGCCTTCCGAATTAATTGCTTTAACGTGCCAGATGACTTCTTTTGTAAAATTGGCTTTATCATAATTCAGGTTGGATTTACCAGTAGTTGAACAGGAACAACAAAATAATGAGATCAATAGCCCAAGAACAGTTACCGGGCTAAATATTTTGAGTTTTGAGGTTAGGTTTTTCGTTTTTTTCATCATGTTAAAAATTTTATTATTGAAATAAATTATGGCTTATAATTTCCTTACTCGGATCATTTATTTCTAAGAAGGGAGGAGAAGGGGGATTTGGAAAAATAAATGCATCATTTAAATTATTCTTTAAAGATCAGCATGGGAATCTGGCTTTTCAAAGCAAGCTGTTTGGATATGCTACGATGTAGTAAGTTTTCAGCAAAAGTTCGTTGTGGAAGATACAAAGCCAGTAAATCAATCTGGTGCGTTTCTATAAAAAAATCAAGTCCTTTAGTTATTGAGGTGTCTCGAATTATCGTGGTGTATTTAAATTTTTCTTTTTCGTAATCGCCTCCTGATGCTTCCACAACTTCTTCTCTTAAATCTGAAAAATCTCTAGGCAAAATATTAACGTGGACTTGCTGTATGGTTGATCCGAATAAATCAGCAAAGTTTTCGAGGTATTTCAAAGGTGGTTCGTCAACCAAAAAATCGTTGGCAAATGCAATATTCTTTGGCTTTTTAACAGGAAGCCCTTCTGGAACGATGAGAACAGGTTTTGCTGCTTTTTTTATTAAATTAGTGGAAACACTTCCAAACAGATACTCCCAAAGGTTATGCTTCGATTTTGTACCGATAATAATTAGATCAATATCGTTTTCGAGTGAAGCTGCCATGATTTCTTTTACCACATCACCACACCTGATTGCATAATGGATCGTTGGTTTTGACGGTGTGCCGGAAGAACCAAGATTTGGATAATTGCCGGTGAATTCCAACAATTTGGCTGCACGCTTTTTTTCTATCTCTTGTTGCATTGAAAGTGATACATCGGGAGTATAATTATTAGCTACTTTTTGATAAATATTAAGGGTAAAAATCTCAGCTTGAGTACTTGCGCTTATTTGTAAAGCACTATCAAAACCTGCTCTTGATGCAGCACTGAAGTCTATAGGAACCAATATCTTTTTCATAAGCACTCCTTTTGCTTAAAATTAAATGAGATTGTAAGTAAAAGACATGATAAAGATCAATTCACAGATTGATATTTATCAGTGCAACCTTATGTAGATTAAATTAGCTTTGAAGTGTTCGGGAAGAGGTATTAAACCAGCCTGAATTTTTAGAATAAATTTTTTAACCCGCCTTTTTTAAGGCACAAAAAAAGTAATAATGTCATTGATTAAATGGAGAAAACCCGATGAAATGTTTCCAACATTCAACAGCATGGTAAATGACTTCTTCCGTGATGACGACTTCTTTGATGGTCGATTCAGGATGATGAGGGCTCCCGCTGTCAATGTAATGGAAACTAATGATGCTTTTAAACTGGAAGTAGCAGCTCCAGGTATGAAAAAGGACGATTTTAAAGTAGAAGTTGAAAACGGTTATTTAGTGATCAGCTCCGAAACAAAATCTGAAAAAGAAGAAACTAAAGATGATTACACTCGCAAAGAGTTTAGTTTTAGTTCTTTCAAGCGTAATTTCTGGTTACCTGAAGGTGTTAAGGAAGATAAGATCAAAGCTACCTACAAAGATGGTATGCTGTATGTTAACCTTCCAAAAGCCGTTGTAAAAAAAGTTGAGCCCAAGAAAAGAATTCCGATTTCTTAAGGGTAGCAAATTTTAAAAAAGTTAAAATTTGTAAAAACAAGTGCTGAGACTTTCAGCTTAAATCAAAAACATCGCACCATGAAATTTCTTTTTCAATACCCGGTTTACTTCACATTAGTTGTTCTAATGTTTTCGTGTAGTAAGCCTGGTATTAAAAAAGACATGGTGCATTTTGATGAAGCGTATGTTCCGGTGCTGTATTTTGCTCAAAAAAGCGAATTGGACAAAGCTTCCAATTCCATGTTTTTATTAGATGCCCGCTGGCAGGAATTTCAAAATAAATACCAAATTCAGTTCAGTAAAGATATTGACGGATTGGAAAGATTGAGGTATATTAATGACTGGTTGGGTGATGCAAATGATGCTATTTTACGTGATGACCAGTATACCACGCTCATCCAACTTGATCATATCAGGTATGAGATGATGGAAATTCGGAGGAGTTATAATATTGAGTATTTTCTTGACTACTTGTGGGATTTTGAAGGGGCGTTAAGCATGTTAGCTGAAGCATCCTGTGAAGATAATACGTTGGTTTGTAGTGCGGATGAATTGGCGTTTTTGGTTGATGAAACAAAATACCTTTGGGAAATGGTAAGAGATACCGATAAATTTCCTTTTACAAATAAAACAGACTTAGCACTTCTTGAACAATACAAAAAAGAAGTAAGTGAAAACATGAAACTTGTCGAAGCTGAAAAATATAGTTCTTACAAAAACCTTGAAGCAGCAGTTGGCAAAACCTTTGAATCCTATTTGAATTTATTGACCTTGTTTGGAGATTTTGATTCTGCAGAAACTTTTTTCGCAAACAATCTCTGACCATAAAATTTATAATATAATGAATATTCAAACACCAGTATCCGAAATTATGACACGCCGACTTATTACTGCCAATGCAGATGATCGCGTGGTAAAGGTGAAAAACCTTTTTGAAGAAAACAAAATCCACCATATTCCGGTCGTTGATGAAGTCGATCAGCTTTTGGGAATAATTAGTAAAGAGGATTTTTTAAAGCTCTCTTATCATGTTTCAGTTGATACCGGCGGAAAGGCTTTTTCTGAAAAGTGGTATGACAATACCAAAGCAGGTGAAATAATGACCAAATATCCGGTCTCGCTTGATCCGGAAGATACGGTAGGTTTGGCAGCAGACATTTTTATGGCAAACAAATTTCACGCGCTTCCCGTGGTCGACAATGACCAACTCGTTGGCATCATCACTACGCATGACGTTTTGTTATTTGCTTTTCAAAACGCCGGAATGACAGAAACAGAATCCTTCTAAAAATTACTCAACCATTAAAATAATAAGTCATGGTAAAGAATATAAGTATTAGTGAAATTATGACCCGTGAAGTGCTGACCGTCTCACCTCATGATAATATGACCGTGGTTGATGGAATTTTTAAAAAAAATAATATTCATCATATACCGGTGATTGACGACAATGGAAAAGTCGTGGGTCTGATCAGCTCTACAGATTACAATAAATTATTAAACACCTTTACTTTTTTTATAAACGATAAAAGTGAGTCCTACAATAAAGCTATCATGCGGTCTATGCTGGTGGAAGATGTGATGACTAAACATGTAGCCACATTGCAGCCTGATTCTACAGTGATGATCGCAGCGGGTATTTTTAGTGAAAACCTTTTCCATGCTATTCCGGTAGTTGATAAAGAAGGGAAACTGGAAGGTATTATTACTACTTTTGATTTATTAAGCTATGCTTATAACAAACCATTAGCCCTTACCTAAATTCCTGGTTTAGCAGATCTGTTTGAACAGGAATTAAAACGAATTGAAGTGATGGTTTTCTCTCGGTAAAACGTTTATGGTTTTATCGAGAGTTTTTATAACAAGTCCCACCGTTCTTATACTCAAGTTTAATATTTAAATCAATGGATTGTTATAAATAATCATTGTTGGAAAATGTATGTTTTAAGAGAATTGTTTTCTTAAAAAGTAAAAACCCGCGATTTTTTTTGCATTTTAGTGTTGCTTCCCAAACTCGATTATTCCAAAGTAGCCTCTTACTACTATTTGAAAACAAAAGCTATGACTTTTTTAAGCAGATATTTTCCAATAACATTGGTTTCCTTAATACTTACCTGGGTACTGTTTTATGGACAATATTCTCAACAATCCAACCCTTCATCGAAAGAAAAAAGTAGCCAATATTGCGGTAGTTCAGTACTCTCGGAGCAATTGTTTACTGCAAATCCTGAAATAAAAAGAGTACACGATCAGCTTGAAGATGAAATTTATAACTATCTGAACAACCATCCAGCTACGCCAGGCAGCCGCTCCCTTCCAAATTACACTTTACCGGTTGTCGTTCACATCATTCATAACAATGGATCTGAAAATATATCTGATGCTTTGGTTTTTCAGGGCATTCAGCATTTGAATGAATCCTTTGCGAATTCGGGCTATTATGACCAGGGAACAGGTGTCAACACACAAATTGAATTTTGCCTTGCTCAGCGCGACCCTGATGGAAACGCTACCAACGGCATTACACGCGATGCTTCTCCTTTGACTAATATGACGATGGAAACTGAAGATATTGATTTGAAAAATATCAATCGCTGGGATCCATTAAATTATATCAATATTTGGCTAGTCAATGAAATTTGCAGCAACAGCATTGGCTGTGGAGTTGCCGGGTATGCTTACTTTCCATCCTCTCACGGAGGAACTCACGATGGCATTGTGGCTGAAGCAAAATGGATTGGTAGCTCTAACGCTAACTCAGCAATTTTAACCCATGAGTTGGGTCATTACCTTGGTCTTTATCATACATTTGAAGGCGGTTGTCCGAATAATGATTGCCTAAGTAATGGCGATCGGGTTTGTGATACGCCCCCTGATCAATCAACGGCTGCTGTTCCATGCAATGCTTCAGCAAATTCCTGCTCAACCGATGTCAATGCGGGTGACCCAAACAATCCTTTTGTGGTTGATCAAAACGATATGTTTTGGAATTACATGGATTATGGAAATTGGGCCTGCTATTCTGCTTTTACAGCCGGGCAAGCTGTGCGGATGGAGTTTTTTATCAATGGAACCAGATCCAGTTTGCTGGCTTCCGAAGGTTGTACACCAGCTTGCATGAGCCCGATGACAGCTTCCTTTAGCAGCAGCGCCAATCCTATAAATATTGGAAACACGGTCAATTTTACAAATACCAGCACAGGAGCAACGGCTTATGAATGGTTGATCGATGGCGTTCCTTTTTCAAACAGTATCAATGCCTCATATAATTTTCCAGCTGAGGGTTTTTATGTCATTACTTTGAATGTGACCAATAATGACCCTAATTGTTTTGAAACGTTTTCTGAAACTATTGAAGTTATTTGCCCTGTGGTGGCTGATTTTGATGCCAGTGCCTCAATTGCTCAAACCAATGAAGTGGTTGTTTTGACGAACACCAGTGTGAACGCTACCGACTATGAATGGACATTGAACGGTGCTCCGCAAGGTAATTCCACTGATTTTAGTTTTAGTCTAACCAATCCTTCTATTGTTCAAATATGTTTGGAAGCTACAGGTGCGCTCTGCGATGATACGCATTGCGAATATATCAGTATCATTTCCAATGGTGCCGGAGGTTGTGATTTGACCTACATTAAAAATTTTGGGAATGTGCAAGGTTCGAATGCAGCACAAGTGATATTACCTGCCCTCGATGGCGATTTTTTTATAGCCGGAAATCGCATTGATAGTGCTTTATTGATGAAAGTTACACCAGAAGGAGTATTGGTTTGGTCGCGGACCTTCAAGGTTACTAGTTTGAATGATGACATTTTAGACCTTGCTTTGGATTCAGAAAATAAGCTGATTGTTGTTGGAAATGGAGCCTCAGGAGGAAGTAATACTGATTGTTTTGTTTTTAAATATGATCATATCAACGATAATGTCGAATGGGTACGAATAATGCCTGGCCCGGAGCAATCCAGATTTTGGGCTGTTGAGGAAAAAGCTGCAGGAGATAATTATATTATAGTTGGTCAAACTTCTCCAAATAGTAGTCCGGGAGCGGGTTGTGATGCTTTTGTCATGGAACTGGAACGCAATGCCGGAACGGTCGAATGGATGAAAAATTACCATCTTGGAAGCTGTGAGTCAGCCGTGGATGTTGTTATTGATGGAAATACAATTTTAATAACCGGTCGATTTAACTTTGCCGGAGGAGGAACGGATAAAATGCGGGGAAGCCTCACCAGATTGGACTTTTCAGGCAATGAACTTTGGTCGCGTTTGTATTTAGTACCCGTTAGCAGTAATGCCCGGATTTATTCAACAGATTTATTGGTGGATAATGGAAATATTATCAACGTCTCACAAGGCGACAATTCCGGTACAAGTATTATGGATGTAGAAGTCCATTTGTATTCCACCGACTTGGATGGAAATATTGCATGGGCGCAAAATTTCGATATACCGAGTGGTCATACAGAACGGATCAGTGGCTTGGCCAATTTATCCGATGGTTACCTGATTTTTGGAGACTATACGGATATTCGGCCTCAGCTCTTTTTAATAAAAACGAATAAACAAGGCCAGCTCCAATGGTCTAAAACTTATACCGGTGGTTTTCAGCAAACTTCCAGCAAAGGAATGATGGTTCACGATGATTTTATTTATTTGATTGGTGATCGAAACTCCTCCGCTGGTCGGTTTATCTATCTCGCTAAATTAAACCTCGACGGTGAGCTTTCCGACCCTTGTGACGAAATCGAGGATCTGATTGTTGAACAAACTACGATAAACAGTCCTTATGATGGATTACACCCTTTGACGGTCTATGACCCTGCTTTACCAACGAATTCCGTGTTAAGCCTGACAGCTCATCAAACCTCTATCAATGAAGCGGAAATTTGTAGTTCGGAGGAGTGTTGTGAAAGCCAAACTTTTGTGAAAACGATTGGAGATGCTGAGTTTGATGAAGGAGGAAGTACGGTTATTCCTTCGGGAGATGGAGGTTTGTTTGTAGCCGGATACTATGATAATGAATCATTGATTATGAAAATGACGGCTTTCGGAGAACTCATTTGGGCTCGTAAATTTGATTTTGTATCAGGTTTTGACCGGCTCAATTATATTTTCCTGGATTCGGACAATTACCTGGTTGGATGTGGTCATAATAGTTCTAATGAAAATAACCCTCAAGGCTTTGTATTTAAATATGATTATCAAAATGATAATTTACTGTGGAATATTCGATTAAATAACGGAACAAGGGTGAGAACTGTCCTTGAGCCTGATCCTGGAGGAGATTATGTTTTAGTAGGAGGAATGAGCAATAGTCCTAATCCAGGAAACGAGGATGATTTATTTTTATTAGCTATTGATCGGTCTACAGGAAATATCAGCGGCAATTTAAGCAATCAATTCTCTTATAATACCATTGATAATCCGGTTTCGGGCATCGTTTATGAAAATGCTATTTACGCCGTAGGGAGATACACTACCTCTAATTCAACAACAGGAAACAGAGGCTCAATTAGCAAATTTGATTTAAACGGTAACCATATTTTTTCGAGACTATTGAATTTTAATCCATCAGGAGGGTCTGCCCGTTTATATACTCGTGATATCATTGGTGACAATGGATATTTAGTCAGTTGTACAAGCGGTGATGACAATGGCACGAGTATTACCAACACCAACTTCTTTTTAACCAAACATGATCCAAATGGTAATTTGCTGTGGGCGCAGAAGTACGATATCGCTGATTACCAAAATGAATGGGCAGAGGAATTGATTGCAGTGGCTGATGGCTATATTATTTATGGCAATAATCGAAGTGGACAGCAAGATATTTTTTTAGTAAAAACGGATAAAGAAGGCAATCTTCAATGGGCAAAAAAGTATGGAGAGGCTGGAGATGAAACGACCTATTTCAGTTATCAATCTTCTGTAATTCTTTTTGATAATCACATTTATCTGACCAGTCATACAAACAGCCCTGGCGGCGGCGGTAATGATATTTTATTAGCTAAAACAGGTTTGGATGGAAACGTCCAGGAAGGCTGTGGCTATACGGGTGATTTGCAAGCCAGCTCAGAATTACTTGAAAATCCTCAAAATAATCCCGGAGACCTGACAACTTACACTTCTCCGGTTAGTTTAACGGTTCCAAATGCTGCTCCTGAAGTTGTTGAATTGGAAGTCAATGGAATCTGTGAAAGTTCCTGCATCGAAATCTGCAGCAACGGCATTGATGATGATGGTGATCAATTGATTGATTTTTATGATCCGGATTGCCCATGTGTGGATGAGATAACTTGCGGAACACCTTTTTATAATATTTGTGCCACTGAGCCGGAATGTGAATCCATGGCCTCAACTGTTCCTATTGAAATGGAACCTTTGTGGTCTTCCGATGATTTTATCAGCAATAGTTTATTTGCAGTGGCGGATATTGATGGTGATTGTATTTCAGATATTGTGTCTATTAGCACAGGCAATTCAACTTTGTTGGTAAGAAACAGTAGCACCGGAGTGGTTAATTACAGCCATCCTGCTAATATCCTCAGCCCAATTTTATACACCGCATTAGGAGATGTTGATAATGATGGAATGGCAGAAATATTTTATGTTGAAGGAACTAAAGTCATTCGATTGGATTTCGATCCGGGTAGCGGTAATCTGGT
This sequence comes from Saprospiraceae bacterium, assembly GCA_965220465.1. Taxonomy (GTDB): domain Bacteria; phylum Bacteroidota; class Bacteroidia; order Chitinophagales; family Saprospiraceae; genus JAHDHW01. The sequence goes on from CBDCPZ010000024.1 coordinate 517,626, forward strand.
GCAAACATGGCAATCTTCGACGGATATCGTTTCTTATGTAAACAGTTTGTATATATGGAATTTTTCACCAAGCCTGGCAGATTTTGATGCTAATGGTATACCAGAAGTTTATGTCGGAAATCAAATTTTTAATAGTCAAAATGGTTTGGAATTGGCAAATGGAGGGTTAAATAACCAAGGCATACATAGTTCAGGGGGAACAATAAAAACTTCTACTTCGGTTGCAGCGGATGTTCTTGCTGATGAAGATTGTGTATTTTGCCAGGGTTTGGAACTAGTTGCCGGAGGGCAGGTTTATACCGTAAATTTGGTATCTTATACAAATCCTTTATTGAATGATATGTCGGTAGAAAAGGAGATTCAACTGTCTGTAGGGGAAAAGATAGATGGGATCACCAGAGTAGTTGATTTTGACAAAGATGGAGATTTGGATGTAGTCATTTCTACCAACAGGTACAACACAATAGCACAGGTCTTTGTTTGGGATGTTCTTTCAGAATCTCTGATCGGTAATCTTTACTCCGGGCTCCCAAATGCCGTTGATGGTTTTTTTAGTGCGACGACAATTGGAGATGTGGATAATGACGGATGGCCTGAAATAATTATCGGAACTTCTGGAAATTTAAGCATACTAGAGGATTACCAAAATGGAGGAGCAACTAATTGGGGAAATACCGGTGAGACATTACGAGCAACTGTTGTTTCTACAGATTATTCAGGTGGCACAGGTAATACGGTTTTCGATCTCAATGGTGATGGTGTGATGGAGATTGCATACCGGGATCAGGATAATTTGAAGGTTTTTGACGGCAATTTGAATGTAGTCTCATCAACGTCCTGTACTTCGGGTACCTTTATAGGATATCCCGTAATTGCTGATATAAATAACGATGATGAAACAGAAATCCTTTGTGGTTGTGATAATTTGGGTTTAACGGCTTTTCAGTCAGCAAACATTCCCTGGCAAAACTCTCGAAAAATCTGGAACCAATACAATTATTTTGTTACCAATATCAATGATGACGGGACTATCCCTGTTCAACAACAAAACCCTCATATCGTTGGAGATGGTGTTATTATGAATGGTTTTTCGGTGCAGCAAGCCATTTTGGATGGTGAAACTACGGCGGTTCCTGATGCGACATTGATGATCGATAGCGCATTTTGTAATAATGATGCTGTCGATGTATTTGTAACGATTTGCAATACAGGGGATTTAACGTTGACGGAATTGACACCGATTACCATATATTTTGAAGATCCAACCGCCTCTGTTCCGGTTTTAGTTACAACTATTCCATTAGGTTTTGAGCTCGAATCGGATAGTTGTTTAAATTCTTTTTATACCATCCCAAATGCGTTAAACCAAGAAATTTTTATAGTTGTAAATGATGACGGCTCTGGAAATTACCCTTATGATCTCGTAACAGATTTTCCGGTTACATCCATCGGGGAATGTGATTTTGAAAATAATATTGATGACATTGAAATCAATGGAGTTTTACCTCCGCCTTTGGATTTAGGACCTGATGTGATTGTGTGTGATAACGGTGTTTTTGAATTTAGTGCAGGGTCTGGTTTTGATCATTATGAATGGCAAAATGGGTCAACAGATTCTACCTTTACCACCTGGGCTTCAGGTACGTTTTGGGTGACCGCCTGGAATGATTGCGGAGAACGGCAAAGTGACACGGTCAGCGTGATGATCGATATTGCAACCGTTTTTGACTTGGGTTTGGATACTGTTCTTTGTGGAGGAGGCGCGGTAAGCTTTGCGGTTCCCGGATATGATAAATATGAATGGTTTCCAAAGACAGGCATTGATTGTGACACTTGTGAAATTGCTACAGTGACGCCTTCTATTTCAACGACTTATACACTCGTTGCCAGTACAGATATAGGCTGTATTAGCGTGGATTCGATTGAAATCACTATTGCCGAAATTTACAACATTGAAATTGACACCAGCATTTGCGCTGGAGAAACGGTAACTTTTGATGGAATAGAGCTTCAGCCCAATACTTCCACTAACTTTAGTTATACTTCAGTGTTAGGTTGTGATTCTTCTATTTTGGTAAATGTCTTGCTTCTTGACACATTGTATGCAGCAATCGATACGAGTATTTGTGAAGGAGATGCCTTTATATTTGATGGGCAAGAACTTCTAGCCAATACATCCACAGCTTTTAATTATACTTCAGTGTTGGGATGTGATTCAACACTGATTGTAAATGTATTTTCTTTAGATACTTTTTATATAGCAATCGATACCAGCATTTGTGAGGGTGAAACGGTTACTTTCGATGGCATGGAATTACAACCCAACACCGCTACTTATTTTAACTATACCACAATATCAGGCTGTGATTCAACTATTTTGGTAAATGTCAATTCCTCTGGATTTGAAACTTACTTTGAAGAAATCGACACCTTTGCTTGTCTTGGAAATTCAATATTTTATGATGGTATTTTAATTCCGACAGATAGTTCTCATGTTTTTGATTTACAAACTATTTTAGGTTGCGACTCAACGGTCGTTGTCAATGTCATGGCCCTTGATACTTTTTATAATACTGAAAATTTATCGATTTGTGAAGGAGAAAATATTGTGATTTTTGGAAATGAAGTCAATGTTCCCGGTGAATATTCCATGTCTTATTCTGCTGCAAATGGTTGTGACTCAACAGTTGTCATTTCACTTGAAGTATTTGAGTCACCAGAACTCAGCTTGACGGCGGAACCCAGTTGTTCGGAAGATTCCACAGGTATGGTAAGTTCGATTATCAACGGTGGAACAGCTCCTTTCAATTATAATTGGAGCACAACACCAGAAAATATCGATGAATTGCAAAATGTCCCTGTTGGAGCCTATTCGGTAACAGTCACCGATGATAATAATTGCACAGACTCAGCAAGTATCGAAGTCAATGATGTTACTGAAGTTCCGGTTTCTGGCTTGAGCATTGATATTAGTTGTTTTGGCGAAGCAGATGGGATTTATCAGCTTGATCCGTCGTTTGAAGGTTATCTGTTCAGCCTGGATGGCAATTTATACCAAAACACTTTAAGCTTTACCAACCTCAATGCAGGAACTTATGATTTATATATTCAGGATCCAAATGGATGTGAGTACGTTCAGTCCTTTATCATTAATGAACCACCACCTTTAGTTTTAACTTTACCTCAAGATATCACGATTGAAATGGGAGATTCCTATGAAATCGAATCCATGATTAATACTTTCGATTCTCTGGTTTATTTCTGGGACCCTCCGACTAATTTAAGCTGTCTGACTTGTCCTTCGCCCTTTGCGAGTCCTGTGGAAGGTGTTTTATATACATTGACGGTGATGGATAGTAGTGGTTGTGTGGCAAGGGATGACATCCTGATTGAAGTGGACAAAGACCGTAATGTTTTTATCCCAAATGTCTTCAGTCCAAACTTTGACGGGACCAATGATATCTTTATGGTTTATGGCGGAAATGGAGTGGAAGAGGTGCTTTCTTTTACAATATTTGATCGCTGGGGAGAGCAACTCTTTGAAGCCAAAAATTTTCAACCAAATGATCCTGTCTTTGGCTGGAATGGTACTTTTAAAGGAGAAGATATGGACCCGGCAGTGTTTGTTTATATGATTGAAATTCTCTTTGTGGACGAAAGAAAGGTCACTTACAAAGGAGATGTTACTTTGGTGAAGTAGCGATTTTTTGATTGAAATAAGTTATTCATCGCGATAATCCAAACTCAAAACAGGAATCTCAGAGTGATTGACCAAAGCCTCGACCGAGCTGCCGGTAAAGATTCTTTTGATTGGATGTTTTTCGTGGTTTGAAATGGAAACCAAATCAGCTTTGATATCCTCCGAAAGATGGCGAATTCCTGCATCAATATTAAAATCGCGATAAAAGTGGATATGACATTTGAGCGGATAACAATATTTTTTGAAGCCTTCCATGGCTGCCTTTGACAATGCGGCGGGTTGTCCAAACCAACTCGAGGTATTGATCATCACCAAATGAATTTCGGGTTCATCCATGCTTACCAGTTCGATCATTTTTTCAAAAACGGCTTTGTCGCTTAAATTAAATGCAGATGCAAAAACGACTTTCTTAAAATTAACATGCTCCACCGGGTTTTTAATAACCAAAACGGGTGTATGAACTTTTCTGACTACTTTTTGAGTATTTGACCCAATGAAATATTCGTTTTTACCGCTTACGCCATGAGATCCCATCACAATTAAGTCAATTTCATTTGCTTCAGTATACGTTAAAATCGCTTCTACCAAAGAACCAAAAACCTGTTTGCCGATAATTTTTTCATGTTTTGCTTTGATGTTTTTTTCAAGATCGTTCAAAAGCAAATCCGTTTTATTGATGAGTCTTTTGTAATCCGCATCTTCCTCTCCGTGATTAGAAGTCGTTGGTTTTCCCTGAATTGGTGTAGTACAAGTGATAAGATGAAGGGTGGCATCATGTTTTTTTGCCAACAAAACGGCCGCATTAACGGCAAAGGTTGCACAAGTTGAAAAGTCAGTTGGAACAAGAATATTTTGGATCATATTTCAATAACTTTAGAAAATAACTCATTGGCGTGCTGAAAAAAAGGCAACTTTTGAGTAAAGCTGCCAATCCTTAAAAAACCTTGGATGTATTATTTTTTTAATTAGGAATTTTTAAAATTCCTGAGTCACTGATTTTTCTCCTCTTGAATTTTGCTCTGCCAATGTCCAATCATCCGTTTTAATTGTCTGCAACCAAATCGTTCCTGATTTTCTGAACACCTGAACATTTAGTCCATATTTTTCAAAAAACATCCGTTCAAAAGTTCCCACTTTAAGATGCCCGTTAATACTCAGGTCACCTTCTTCATGCGTTACGCGTACCGAGCCTATTGTTAGGTTGCCCTCAATTTTGAGATCAGCTCCGGAACCTTCGCCTTCTTTATGCTCTTTGGCATAAAATTCCAGTTTCAGGTAAGGAAATTTTTCGCTAAATTCTCTTTTGACGTCGAAAAGTTTTTTGCTATCAGTGATTACCATTTCTTTTTTATTTTCAAAAATAGTAAACAAAAAACGAAACTCCATTGATAGGAATCATAATTTGAAATGATTTTAATCATTTATATAAAAACAAAAGCAATGCATGCAAATTTTAATTATCGTTCAACACCCAAATGAAGAATACGTCCTCCGCTTTGATTGATTGGGCTGCTGCTTTTGCCAATAACAATGCCATCTTCAGGAGCTACATATTCTTTTAACACATCACCAAAAATGTTTCGCAGGGTAGCGATGACCTCTCCTTTTTTAACCCTATCGGTAACGTGCGGATGTACAGTGAGAATTCCTCCTCTTTTGGTATAAACCCAATAAGAACTTTTGCAAATTACAGCAGGTTTTTCAGGTGGCTCTATATGGTCAGCAATCATACCCAGTTCATGTAAAACATTATGAATGCCAGTTAAACTTGAGCGGATCATCCCTTTCTGAAAACGATTGGGATCGCCCACTTCAAGAGTGATTGCTGCGATTCCAAAATCTTCAGCAGCTCCTCTTAAAGTACCGTCTGATGGAGGATTGTGGACAATAATCTGAGCGTTTTGCAGCAACGCCATTTTTCTGGTACTCTCAGTGTCCATGTCGGCACGGATATAATAGGAATTGACCCTTCCAAAGCTGGCGGTATGAAGGTCGATAAGGTAATTAAAGTTTTTGATGATTTTGTTGAATACGCGGTAAGCATAAACCTGGCTGACATTACCTTCCTGTTTTCCGGGCATAATATGATTGAGGTCAGTATTGTCTATAAATCTGCGCTTTTTACGAATTAAAGAAGGCACATTTATGACCGGGACACCGACAATAGTTCCTGTCAGATCCTCAACACCAATTTCATTAAAAATCCGCTGGATTACAGGGATTCCATTCAATTCATTGCCATGCACTGCGGCGGTTAATCCCAAAACTTTACCATCCTTTTGTCCACGGGCAACGATAATTGGCACATAGATCGGCATGCCCATTCCGTCGGTGACCAGATTCAATAAAAATTTTGATATTTTTCCTTTTGGAGCTGCTTCGATGTCCAAACTTTTAATGATAACACCTTCGTTATCTGACGGTGACTTCAGAATTTCCATAAACTTCTTTTTTAATATAATCCCAAATTAAACTAGCGGCAGTTTTTACAACTGGTTTTCCTGTGAAGTTACCAATTTGAGGTAACCCTCCAATGCTTAATGTATTTATTTCAGAAAGCTTCCGCTTTCCATCATCTCCCAAAAGCGTGTCGAAACCAAAAAGAAGAATACCTTTTTCAACCAACACCTGACTTAATTGAAATGCCATGGCTTTTTCATCAGTGTCCGGACTCGCTGCATGAGAACTTCCCCCTTGAGCGACATTGCACAACCACGAATCCTTTGCAGGTAATCGCAGGGAAGCTCCGAGAATTTTTTTATTGCAAACGATGATTCTTTTGTCACCGGCATGAACATTTTTGAGGTATTTCATGCCTAGATATTCAACAGGTTGGCCTTTCAGTTTTTCTTTGAATGCTGAAAAAGTGATTTCATTTTCGCCTTCCCAAACTATGTCGTCAACAATTTTTACAATACCTTTTCCTCCATAATTTCTAAGGGGTTTCAGAACAATTGGAAATTGACTTTTGAATTGTTCTATTTCCTCTATTGAATTAATCGACCGGCTGGGAGGAATGATCTCCGGAAAATTTAAGACAAAAGTTTTATTGGTCGTTTCAATGATTCCGGATGGCCGATTGATGATGGCTTTTTCCGGAAAGTTATTCATTAAAAAATGCAGAAAATCATCGCTTACCGGATGAGGCAATCGCATCAATATCACATCATAATCTGATAAACTTACCTGCCTGATATTTTTAGTAAAACTTGAACCGTCGGGGTGAAATTTAAATTGATCGGTAACAGGGCAGGCAAATAGTTTTTTATTTGAAAGCTGATAAAAAAAGGGATCGTTTTGAGCTACTCCTCGACTGGCTACATCAATGCTACTGCAATAAGGATGAGCTTTGAGTTCATGCAACAATGCGTAAATTGAGTTTTCCCGGCTATGGCCACTATGGTCTGTTAATGAAAGCATTTTAAAGTTATCCATTGGAAAAATTTTTAGCTCAAGATTTCATCAATTAATGACTGGTCGTTGTTTAAGGATTTGAAAAGACGCAGCCTGAATTTTCCCTGTTTATTGACCAAAGTGGCGGACATTTTGTCGATTGCTACCATTGAGAGTACCGTTTGGATATAAGCTTCGATAAGGTCATCAAGTCCAATACCCAGTTTGTTAAAATCACGGCGATCCATCAAAACCAGCCGGTTGGTATCGCTGTTCCAACTTCCGTCCGGATTTTTGAAAGAAAGGTTTGTTCCAAGCATTTTCCAGGAATTGGTTCCGGAGTCTAATTCATTGACCAAAGGCAACTCTGCCCGTCTGGCATACACACATAAAGGCCGAATTCCGTCTTCTGTCGAACTGACCATCATTCGAATGTCAGCAACATAAGTTGCTCCTTTAACATTTGGAATGGTTCCTACATGAAAGAGTTTTCCCGATTTGGTCGTCGAACTCCAGTTGTAATTTCCGATGAGACTTTGAACAATAAACCGGTCATATTCGAATTCTAACTCCATAAAGCCATCTAACTCATCTTCGGAAACAATGGTGTAAACTCCCTGTCCGGCATTGCTGTAAGGAACTTTAATAACAGCCTGACCACCCATTTTTCTAACCCAAAGAGGTATCTCATTTTTACTTACATCCCAAATAGTTTCAGGTGTATTTATAAACAAACCACTTTCTTCGAGTTCTGTATTAAAAATGTCATACGCTTTTGCAGCGACCATTTTATTACGTCCTCCGGTCAGGCAGGCAATGGTTGGATTAAGAATGGTCGTTTTTGTATGTAAAGGAAGCCTGTTCCAGGGCTTTTGTGTCAAATAACGAAACGCTGCGCGGATAGGTTGCCACTCTTCGTTATCTGTTCGAACAAACATAACACCGTCTTCAAAACGAACAGCGGGATTTTCCTCCGAGTTGTAAAAAGGAACATAGAAAACTTTTTCGTTAAAAACATCAGCAATAACGGAGGCATATCCACTGGCTTCCATTGGGTTTTTGTCATAAATGACGGCAAGCCCTCCTTTAACCCCACTTCGTTTTCTTTTTATATAAGGTTTAAAAGTACGTTCAACCAGCCAGCGATAACTCCCTTGTTCTTTGTTATCATCCAACAATGGCATTGACTTCTGTCCGGAAGGGCACGAGTTATTTTCAATGACGACCATTTGCCTTTTACCATTTGCGTTGGTGACATTGAGTAAGTCAGCGCCGCCCCAAAGAAAATATTTTGAACGATGGTTGAGTAAAGTTTTTAAAGCATTGGAGTTCACCTTTGGATGCAAATGACAATACCGATTGATGATTCTGTTTTGATCCAGATTTAAAAAGAAATTCATCATCGGATGAATTGTTGCGTTCAATGCCTTTGGATACCAATGATCATGGGCTTCAAATTCCCCAGGATTAATGATTTTTGCTTTGCGTAGCTTAGTTAAGGTCATTCTCAGTTTTGAATTTCTAACGGTGAATATTGATTAAAAATTAACTGCGAGCACAAAGCTAAATATAAATTTATTCAGAATAATTTATTTTTTTCTTCCTTATTCAGAATTAATTCAGAATCAAGGATATAGATTGTGCAATAATCAGTGGATTATGATTTAGAGTCAATTTTAAAACAATAAAAAAAGTAAATATGCCGATCTTAAATAAATTTCGACTTCGAACTCCTTTTGAAGAGTTTGAAAACTACCTGGGAGAAGAAATGAATGCTTTTTCAGGATTCTTTATGGAAGAATCTAAAGAAGCTAATGAAATGAATCAAGCAATAGAAACACCTGCTTTTGAAGAGGTTAAAATAGAGCTAGTTCAGGATAGCAGCTATTGGCTAAAAATAAAGTCGTTTTTCAAAAAGGGTTCATAGCCATCCTTTTTTTCGAAAAAAATACAACGAAGCCGAAACAATTACGAGGATCAAGGCCCAAAATACAAAGTAGCTGTATTCCCAATGTAATTCCGGGATGTTGTCAAAATTCATCCCGTATACACCTGCAAGAAATGACAACGGTATAAATATCGTAGCCATTATTGTAAGTACTTGCATTACGTTATTCATTTTAAAGCTTAACTCCGAAAGATACAAATCCTGTAAGCCGGAAAGCGTGTCTCTATACGTTTCAACCATATCCATAATTTGTATAGTATGATCATACAGATCACGAATGAATATGTCAGAAGAACTGTCCAATAAGTGATGTTCAGATTTTGAAAACCGGGATATCGCTTCACGGAGAGGAGAAATACTTTTTCTTACAATAAGTAATTCCCTTTTGAGTCGGTGGATGGCTGATTTTATGTGGTTTTCAGGATTGGTAAGGATTGCTTCCTCCATTTTGTCAATTTCTTCTTCAATCTGATCCAAAATGACAAAGTAATAATCTACGATATTGTCAACAAGAGCATAAGCAAGATAATCTGAATTGCGGCTCCTGATCTTCCCACGCCCGCTATTAATTCTTCCTCTTACCGCTTCAAACAAATCCGTTTTATCTTCCTGAAAAGAGATTAAAAACCCTTTTCCAAAATAAATAGATATTTGTTCAGTCTGAATACTTTGGGTTTCCTGATCAAAGGAAAGTGCCTTGACGATTAAGAAAACGCCATTTTCATATTCTTCGAATTTGGGGCGTTGTTGCGTATCAAGCACATCTTCCAAAATCAATGGATGAACATCAAAAGCCTTTCCTATCTGTTCAATAATAGCTACATCGTGCACTCCGCGAATGTCGTACCAGGTGACCTCCTTAGGTGCTAACTGAAATGCATGCGTACTGTCAAATTTTATTTCATGTGCTTTTTCTGGGTTAAAGCGCATTAGAGTAAGATCGGTTTGGTCTACTTTCTGCTTTCCGGTAAAGATTAAACTTCCGGGGGCAAGCCCAATTTTTTTTACTCGTTTAAACTTTTGTTTTATGTTTTTAAACTTTTGCTTTGCCATCGAAGGTTATTTTAGAATTTGAATTGAAAGTCGCCAATATCGTGCGAGAGAAAAGTCGAAAAGGTAATAATGAATATTTTTTTTCAATTTTACAATATATTTATTTTTTAAGTGAATGCTGTAATATTCAAAATTTCTTCAGATTTGTTATTTTAAATTGCACTATTTTATAAAAATAAAGCCAAACAAACATGGAGGAAAATGTAAAGCTCAGGTATAATGATGCTGAATTGTTGGAATTCAAAGAGTTGATTGAAAAGAAATTAGAAATCGCCAGAATAGAATTTGACTTTATTGGTAATCAGATTTCGGATCTAAATGGTGATAACAGCGATCGGGACGGAGGAGATTTAATGGACGATAGCAATAAGCAGGTTGAATTGGAGATGCTGAATAATATGGAGCTGCGACAAAAGCAGTTCATCCAGAGTTTAGAAAATGCATCGCTCCGGATTCGAAATAAAACCTACGGAATTTGTACGGTTACCGGTCAATTAATCGATAAAAACAGATTGAAGCTGGTGCCTCACGCTACAAAAAGTATTGAAGGTAAAAACGGTCTTGCAAACGCAAGTGCTGTAAAAAAGGAATTGCCCGTGCGATCAAAACCTAAAGTGATTTCAAAAGTTGTTAGAAAGCCATCCGTCGGTAAAATCGAAGGCCCTGCCACTGATGATTGGGATGATGAAGAACTTGATGATTTTGATGAGATCGAAATGAAAGACGGTGATCTGGATGACGACAAAGATTAGGATTAATTAAATACCGAATATTTTATTTTTTTAACCCTCAAGGGGTATTAAGCACCAAAATCCTTTCTCTGCTTAATACCCTTTTTTGTATTTTCACAAAATGAAATTATTGATTATCGAAGATGAAACTGATTTACGAAATATTATTCTTAAATATCTGCAAAAAGAAGGTTACGTCTGTGAAATAGCTATTGATTTTCCGGAGGCTTTTAAAAAAATAAATAACTATGATTATGATTGCGTTTTGGTAGATCTCAATTTGCCGAAAGGAGACGGGCTGAACCTTGTTAGAATGCTTCGGGATGATAAAACAAAAGCGGGAATTATCATCATTTCAGCAAGAAACTCAATTGAAGACCGAATCAATGGATTGGAGATTGGAGCAGACGATTACCTTACTAAACCATTTAACCTCAGCGAATTAAATGCTCGAATAAAAGCAGTGGTCCGCCGCAAAACCAATCAGATTAGCAGAGAAGTAGCTTTTGGAGATTTGAAAATAAACTATGACGAACGAGCAGTAAAAATTAATGACATCGCGCTGAACCTTACCAAAAAAGAATACGATATTTTGATTTATCTGATTCGAAACAAAAATCGCGTAGTGACCAAAGATTCAATAGCTGAACACCTTTGGGGAGATTATATGGATGAGGCTGTTTCTTTTGATTTTATCTATGCTCACGTCAAAAACCTGCGAAAAAAACTAATGGATTATGAATGTGGACAATACCTTAAAACCATTTACGGAATAGGATATAAATTTGAAGTAAATTGATACCAAGAAAATACGCATACCTGCTTTTTTCAACAGTAGTTTTACTCACCTTTTCACTACTGCTGCTTGTTATTCAAAACAATTTTGACTTATCCTTTGAAATTGTGTTTAGCCTGATTTTTTTTATTGTTGTGATAGTTAGTATAGGATTTTGGTGGATCAACCGAATATATAACATTAGGCTTCGCAATCAGCTTTACAAGACACTGCAGATACTCGAAAAATTTGATATTGACGAACCTTTAAAAGTTGTTTTTGAAAAATCTCCGATCCCGATTTTTAATGAATTGAATGATTATTTATTTGAATTAATTAAACGGATCAGGAAAAATTATCAGGCAAATAAACAATTTACTGAAAATGCTTCTCATGAGCTTCAGACACCTCTTGCGATTATCAAAGGAAATTCTGAATTGTTGATCCAGTCGGACAAATTGGACGAGAAAGAACTGGAAGCACTCGGAGCAATCATCAGCAGTACGAATCGCCTTTCTAAACTAAATACGGCATTGATTTTATTGTCAAAAATTGAACATCAAAGGTTTGTTGATAAAGAAAAAGTAGTAATTGAAAATGTGGTTTTTGAGGTTTTGAAAAACTTTAAAGATGTTATCAAACTTCGGAATATTGAAATCAAAAGATTAAAACCAGAGTCCATTCAATTCGAAATGAGCGCCACTTTAATTGAAATAACTATTGCAAATCTGGTTCAAAATGCCATCAGGCACAATATTGAAAACGGATTTATTGAAATTTCACAAAAAAGCAGAACGCTTAAAATTTCGAATCCCGGCAAACCGCTTACCATACCAAAGTCCGCTCTTTTTAAACGGTTCAAGCGAGATTCGGACATAGAAGAATCATTGGGACTTGGCCTTTCAATTGTCCAGCGAATTTGCAAACTTTATCACATTGATATTGATTATTTATACGAAGGTGGCATTCATACTTTGAAAATGACTTTTCCGTCTAACAAGGACAAAAAGGAATCGGTCAATGAAAATTTATAATTTCCATACTTTTTAAACTTCATCTCACCCATTTTACATTTTCTTCCTTTTTATATTTGAAATATAAATTTGCATCACAAAGTTTTTGGCAGATATTACTTTTAGTCTATATTTATCATATGAAAAATATAAACGAGCTTGCAGAAAATGTCCGATAAGGTAAAAAATCAGCAGCCTCAGAATAATATCGAAACAGAGTTGAGTCGTGATTTAGGGCTGACATCTGCTTTGGCAATTGGTATCGGGACAATGATCGCAGCGGGCATCTTTACCCTTTCCGGTCTGGCAATTCGAAATGTAGGATCAGCAGCAGTAGTTTCATTTTTGCTGGCAGCTGTTGTCGCCACTTTTACCGCTTTAACTTACTGCGAATTTGTTTCGATTTATCCACGAACGGGTGAGGGATACCTTTATGCACGAAAAACATTTTCACCTCCTTTAGCCTATTTTGTAGGCTGGGCCTTATTTTTAGGTTATGCTTCTTCCTGCGCGTTCTACATCTCAAGTTTGTCCAGCTATTTCAACGAATTTATCTGGCACAGTCCGATTGAGGCCTTATCTGGCGTATTGATATTGATTGCGCTAACGCTGCTGAACATTAAAGGAACGAAGGAAAGTGGTAAGTTTCAGGTAATAATTACTGCGGCTAAAGTTGTTTTGTTGATCTGGTTTATATTCGGTGGGTTGAGTTTTGTAAATATTGACGAAGTGATGGATCGTTTTAATACAGACATTGTTAAAATAGGCTCAACCGCTGCATTGGTTTTTATCACTTTTTTTGGGTTTTCGGCGATTGCGGCGTCCGCCGGTGAAGTTAAAGATCCCGTCAAAACAATCCCACGGGCTATTTTCATTTCTATGGGAGTGGTTACTATTTTATACACGCTGGTCGTGATGGTTGTACTTTTCGCTGGATTGACGGAATATACGGAAGCTTCAATGGGAGAAGCCGCTAAAAAGTTTTTGGGCTTTTTTGGAGGTTATGTGATCATTGCAGGTGCAATTTTTTCGATGATTTCAGCTAGCAATGCTTCAATCATGGCTGGTTCTCGCGTTATGCTTTCAATGAGTAAGCTGGGGCATATGCCAAAAGAAATCGGACTGATCAATGCGCGTACCCGCACTCCCATCGTTGCGGTGCTTTTGGTAGGAGGAGCGATTCTGGTTTTTGCAGTGATCTTACCTTTGGAAGACCTTTCTTATTTTGCAAATACGGTTCTATTGTTAGCATTGATATTGGTAAATGCAGCCTTGATCGTCCATCGCCGTAAATTTCCCGATATCGAACGGCCATTTAGAGTTCCTTTGGTTCCGCTATTACCGATCCTGGGTATTTTAGCGAATCTTTATTTAATCTGGCAAATTCTTCAGCATCCTTTACCGCTTTTTTTGGCAATCGGCGCATTGGTTTTAGGCGTTTTGGGGTTTGTAGCCTGGAAAGGAGCGCAGTCTGAAGTGGAAGCATTGCCTGGCACTGCATCACATATAGCACACAGTCAGGGGAAAGGAACATTGGATAAAGACCGGTTCCGGATTTTGGTTCCGATTTCAAATCCCTACAATGTTGAAAACCTGATGCGGCTGGCTATTTCCATTGCTCAGGCTAAAAATGGAGAAATATGGCTTTTGCGCGTCGTTACTGTTCCCGAACAATTGCCTCCGACAAGTTTTGATGAAGAAATTGTTGAGAAAGAAAGCCCTCTTTTGCGGAAAGCACGAAAAATGGCGGAAGTTAAAGGGATAACAACGCATGCATTGATTCGGGTCGGGCATAATGTAGCCAGAGCAGTTTTGGAAACTTCCCATGACCGGTATTGTGATTTGATTATCTTGGGTTGGAAAGGCTTTAGCACAAACAGAGAAAAAATATTGGGAACCATCACTGACGATGTGGTCAATCTGGCCAGAACAGACATTATATTGGCCAAAATTGTCGACGATAAACCAATCAAACGAATTTTATTACCAACAGCTGGAGGAGAGCATGCCCAATGTGCAGAGCAGTATGCGCTGGCCATGCTAAAGGATAACCATGGCACACTTACGGTTTGTCAGGTGGCTTTCCCTGGAATGGATGAAACACAAAGCAAGGAAACGTTGAAAGAAGCGGAAGAACGTTTGGCTTCAGCGAAGGAAGTAACTATCGAAAGTAAGTTGATCCAAAGCGATTCGATAAGCATGGGGATTGGAAATGAGTCAAAAAATTATGACGCGGTGATGGTTGGTGCTGCCGGAAAAAGTATTTATCCGCAGATCATGTTTGGAAATATACCCGAAGAAATTGCCCGAAATACCAACCGAACTGTTATTGTTGTAAAACATTATCATCCGGTAAAAGCGCTTTTAGGACGAGTAGTGGGAGATTGAAAAATTCAGAAGGTAGAAGTTGGAAGTTCATGGTTTTCAGTTGTAAAATATTTTTAACCCACTAACCCACTAACTTTCTAGCCTCTTGATTTTCACCATACGATTTTGAACTTTTCGAAATGAGTTAATTCAAGGTTTTCTACTTCAACGGATTCGACTTTTGCAAAAGGAGGTCCTTCATGGCACCATTTTACAAATTCCTTCAAAGCATTCTTCATTCCTTCCGCTTCAATATAAACCGAGCCATCTGCCTGATTTTTTACAAAACCTGCGACACCAAGTTCCTGAGCTTTTTTTAAGGTGCTGTCCCGAAACCATACACCTTGTACTTTTCCGGCAACTTTAATCTGATGGCAAACTAATTCATTTTCCATGTAAAATTTTATAATATTAAAGTGCTAAAACCTGCGTACTTTTTACTGATTTGAAACATATTTTATAGAAACTCAATATGTTGATTTTTTATTATATTGCAAAATGAATCGGCGATTCTATATTGAAAGAGAAAGCTAAAAATAATTTATTAACCAACCAACTGGAAACGTCAAACTTTAAAATCAAAAAATGAGCAAACTAAAGGTTAAAAGTGGTAAAGGTGAACTTGTACTCCATAAGAGTAGTTCGCTTGTTGGCCTCAAAACAAAAAAAATTAAAAACCTTTCTAAAACTCAATTTGTCAAAGAAGAAGTATTCCAAAATCTCGGTGGATTCAATATCGTCGATTTGGAAAAAGAGGGAAAAACGGTTGATGACAAATTGGATGAAGTTCGCGCCAAGCGGGAAATAGAAGTTGGGACCCATGTTTATCACGCAGAAGGCAGCAATCGTCCGCTGGTTCCAACAGGCGAAATATATATCATTTTTAATGATGAAGTAAGTGAAGGGGAACAGCAATTGGCCTTGGATGAATTTCACCTTGAACTTGTAGAGCGTCGCGATAAAAACAAGATAGTCGCTCAGGTCAGTAAAAAATCCCCAAACCCACTAAAGGTAGCTTTACAGTTGCAGGAAACTTCTCTTGTAAAATTAGCTGAGCCGGATATTGATACGTTTGTCGACGAATATCCTTTTTCAAAACCTGGTGACGAGTTGCTGGATCATCAGTGGCACCTTCAAAATAATGGAAGAGTTGTGGATGTAAATTGGTCGATGAAAAAAGGGGCCGACTCAAAAGTCATCGACGCCTGGGCAAGAATTGGAAATACCGGTTCAAATAAAGTGGTCGTTGCCATTATTGATAATGGTTTTGACCTTAGCCATCCTGATCTAAAAGATAAAGTCTTTAAGCCCTTTGATCTTTGGAGTCAATCACCCAATTTGATGCAAGGCGATCCTCGCTTTTCCCACGGCACTCCATGTGCGAGTGTTGCTTTGGCTACTTCTAACGGATCTGGTATGGTCGGCGCTGCTCCTCAGGCTAAGTTTATGCCTGTTAGCGGTACTTCATTTAGCCTTCGGGCGACGGAGCAAATGTTTGACTATTGCATCGACAACGGAGCTGATGTAATTAGCTGTAGCTGGGGATCTACTGATCCTGCTTTTGCTTTGAACCCAATGAAAGAAGAAGCTATTGCAAAAGCTGCTCGCAAAGGGAGAAAAGGAAAGGGATGCGTTATTGTTTATGCGGTAGGAAATGACGATTTGGATTTTGTTAGTTTTTATTCTGCTCATCCTGATGTCATTGCAGTTGCTGCAAGTACCAGCAAAGATGAGCATCCCTCCTATTCTAATCGGGGAAGAGAAGTGACGGTATGCGCACCCTCAAATGGTGACTGGCCAATTATTGCTGCCCGGGCATGGTGGGATGAAGGTGTGAAAGGAGAAACCGGAGCGTTTCGGTTTTGGCGGGATGGAAATTCTCGGGGTAGCCGTTATAAACATTTTGGAGGTACTTCTTCGGCTTGTCCACTGGTTGCTGGCATCTGTGCTTTGGTGCTTTCTGTAAATTCGGACCTTACTGCAAAACAAGTAAAAGAAATTATTACTAAAACAGCTGATAAAATTGGATCACCTTCTGATTATATAAACGGGCATTCTACAAAATACGGTTATGGTCGTATCAATGCTGATAAAGCAGTTGCTGAAGCTATCCGGCTTCGTGATGGTGAAGCTCCTGTAAAACCTGAAGTTGCAACAAGTGTTGGGACTGGTCGCGGGTTGTTTCAGTTTAGTGTAAAACGACAGGTACCGGTGGGATATGGAGTCCAAATCGGAGCTTTTGCAGAATATGGAAATGTGTTGGTCCAGGTTGAAAAATTAGAGCGTTTGTTTAAAGTACCGGTTATCGTAAACATCAATGAATTGAATGGAGCAACCGTTTATAAAGTAGTCGTTGGAGTTTTTAGTAGAATTGCAGATGCCAGAAGTTTGCACAAAACAATGACAGAAAACGGGGTAAATGGTTTTGTAAGAAATTTAAAAGATCTTCAATAGAAACCAGAAGGTAAAGAGGTTAAAAGTTAGAAGGTCAGAAAACTTTACTAAAAAAAACACCAAAACACCAAAACACTAAAAATCATGGCAATCAAACTTCATCCTTCATTTAAATTGTTGACAATTATCGCAATGTGCGCAATTGGTTGCGTTGGACCTGGTACTTCAAATTCGCAGAATTCCACTTACCAAAGGGATTTTGCTTTGTCAGAACGAACCTTGCTTCCGACGGGGCGAAACGATTTTTTTATTCTCGAACCCGGATACCAACTTACGTTAGAATCGCCAACTGAAAAACTGGTGGTAACCGTTCTCAATGAAACCAGAGAAGTTGATGGGATTACAACCCGTGTTGTTGAGGAAAGAGAATGGAAAAATGGTACGCTAAAAGAGATTTCAATAAACTACTTTGCCATTTGTGAAGAAACAAAAGATATATTTTATTTTGGAGAAGAAGTGGATATTTATAAAGATGGAAAAGTGGACAATCACGCCGGTGCCTGGCTTGCCGGAAAGGACAGTGCAACGGCTGGACTCGGAATGCCCGCAATGCCTAAAGTTGGTATGAAATATTATCAGGAAATAGCCGAAGGTGTAGCCATGGATCGGGCTGAGATCATAAAACTGGATGAATCAATTGATACTCCGGCAGGTTCATTTTCCAATTGTTTATTGACAAAAGAAAGTACGGCAGTCAATCCTTTTGAAAGAGAATTCAAAACTTATGTTCCGGGAATCGGACTCGTTCAGGATGAAAAATTATTGCTGACGAAACACGGGTTTGTTGATCAATGATTTAAATTGTGGAGGACTTTATAAATCAAAAGTAGAATCAGAATACCAACCGTCATTACTGCCTTCTGCTTCACGGCGGCGTTCTTCTTTTGTTTTTTCAAAAATGTCACGTGGCAAAAAGTAACTCCTGTTTTCCAAATCAGCTTCCTCAGCTGCATAGGGGTCTTCTTCTTCGGCTTCAATTTCTTCTTTGAAATAGTAAGCAGTAAATATTCCGGCCAATGCTCCGAAAAGGTGACTTTCCCAGGAGATACCTTCTTCCATTGGAAAAACTCCCGCTAACATTCCGCTGTACAAAAGAAAGACAATCAATGCCAGAACTATCGACCTCACATTACGCCTGAAAATACCATTGCCCATTACAAAAGTTACCAAACCGAATACTACGCCGCTCAGACCAATATGAAACCGTTCGCGGGCAAGCAACCAAACGGCAATCCCTGTAATAAAATAAATCATGAAAAAACTCGAAATGGCTACTTTTCGATAGAAAAATAGCATCATCGTTCCTAATACTAAAAATGGAATACTATTATTAGTCAGGTGAGAAAAATCAGCGTGGATTAGCGGAGAAGTAATGATTCCTTTTATCCCAAACCACTCTCTGGGAAAAACGCCTAAATATCCCAGATTTAGATTGAGAATGAATTGAAAAATATGTATCAGCCAGATTGTTGCTAAAAACGCAAGCGGCAATTTCATGCTTTCAATTAACTGATTATTTTGTTCTTTCATTGAGATTTGGTGGATAATTATAACTCAATAACAAATTGCTGCTAAGCAAGTTTAGTGAAGTGAAAAAGAAATGGAAATTTCTTTTCCAAACCCATAAAAATGAAAACTAAATTAATCATTCTTATGACAGCATTTCTACCATTTCCAATAAAACGGGATTGATTCCTCGATGGTGTTTGATCGCTCTTTCAAATGGAGTCAATACGATTTCGTTATGAACCTGACCAACCATAACGTTTGATTTTCCGTCAATCAAAGCGTTGACAGCTTCCATTCCCATGCGGCTGGCGCGTACTCTTTCCATACAAGTAGGGCGGCCACCACGTTGAACATGCCCCAGAATTGTTACTTTCGTTTCAAAATAGGGAAAGTTCTTTTTGATTTCTTCTGCGATTTTAAAAGCACCACCAGTCTCATCTCCCTCAGCCACGACAATTATATTTGCCCGTTTTTTCATTTTTTGATTGGCCTCCAAAGTATGAATTAACGAGGCAGTATCTGTTTTACTTTCCGGGATCAATACTGCTTCGGCGCCTGTGGCAATTGCTGCTCTTAATGCTATAAATCCTACATCGCGGCCCATCACTTCGATAATAAATAATCGGTCGTGTGCATTTGCAGTGTCTTTGATGTTGTCAATAGCAGCCATCGCAGTATTGATGGCAGTGTCGTAACCAATTGTAAAATCTGTTCCAAACAAGTCATTGTCAATGGTTCCCGGAGTACCGACAAAAGGGATGTCATGTTCTTTTGAAAAAATATTCGCACCGGTAAAGGTGCCATCACCACCAATTGCCACAACGCCCTGAATTCCAGCTTTTTGAAGTTGATCAAAAGCTTTTTGTCTTCCTTCTTTCAGTAGAAAATCAGGACACCGTGCGGAATGAAGTATCGTTCCTCCCTGATGGATAATTCCCGCTACTGAGACATTGTCCATTGAAATAAAATCTCCTTCGATCATCCCTTGATAACCTCGCTGTATACCAATCACTTCTAGCCCTTTTTTCAATCCTGTTCGTACAACCGCACGGATACAAGCATTCATGCCCGGAGAGTCGCCACCTGATGTAAAGACTGCAATTTTATTCATAGTTTAAGATTAAATAATTGGAAGGATTTGGGTTAGAAGATTAGAAAGTTAATGAGGTAGAAAGTTAGAGGGTTAGTGGGTTTTGTGGTTAGAGTGTTGAAATATTAATTTACTTTACCTGCTAACCCACGAACTTTCTAAGCTACTCCCTTTCTTGTTTTTCCTAATTATACCTGCGTCTGATTAATTTAATTAAATTGATCGCTTTTTTCTTTCTGCTTCTTTCAATCCAATCATATTGACCGGCTATATTTTCAGAAAGGTAAGACTTCGCCTGATCAAAACTATTAAAAGTGTTTAAGGTTTTAAGCGCGGTGTCAAATGCTTTGCCATCTCCTCCAAAAAGTTCGTTGATAGTAAATATTTTTTCATTCAGACCCATTGCTTTTGTCAAGTCTTTGATGGGCATTTCACCTAGCTTTTCAGACAATTCCTTTGCTTCTTTCTGGTCAAAAAGTTCATTAAATTCTTCTTTTGAAAGGCCTGCTGCCGGGTTTGATGTTTCCGGTTCAGGGCTTGGTGCAGAGCTTGGTTTTGATACGGCAGGAGGTTGTTCCAATTTTTTTTCAATAGGCTTTGGTTCGGGAGGCGGCGCTGGTTTTTCCTCTTTTTTAATAACTTTTGGTTCAGGGATAGGTTCTATCTTAGGGTCTGATTTTGGTTCAACTTTCGGAAAGTTTACAATTGGAGGAAGAGAAGTTTTTGACTTCTTTTTTTTCGGTTTTTCATCAGTAGAAAAAGCCAGGTGTAATTGCCGAATATAACTCAACATGAGTTCTTGTTCAAAGTCATCAATATTACTCGGATCAAGCGTCATGCTTTTATAAAGGCGATTGATCTTTTCAAGGATAATATTTGCTTGTTTGATATTCATAAGAACTGTCGTTTTCAGATCGGATTAAAATTGAATATAAAAATGAACGTTTCAATTTGAAAGCTCTATCTTAGCGATTGATGCTGTTCAAAGATTTGTTAGACGAAACGAGCAATTTTACAAAAATAGTTTCTTAAATACAATTATATAAATTTTCAGACAAGATGTTTCTTGAACCACATTTTAAAGGCCAACGCAGTGGATGGATCGAAGTGATATGCGGCTCCATGTTTTCGGGTAAAACCGAAGAACTTATCCGACGCTTGAAACGGGCAAAAATTGCCAACCAAAAGGTTGATATTTTTAAACCCAAAATCGATACCCGATACGATAACAAAAATGTGGTTTCTCACGATGCCAACGCCATTCTTTCGATTCCTGTCGAAAATTCTTCGAAAATTTTGGAATTATCCGAAGGCATCGGAGTGGTCGGTATTGATGAAGCCCAGTTTTTTGACCTCAATTTGCCGGATGTTTGCCAGCAATTGGCACTGAGAGGAACCCGAGTAATTGTCGCCGGGCTGGATATGGATTTCAGGGGAATTCCTTTTGGGCCAATGCCAAACCTCCTTGCAGTTGCGGAATACATTACAAAAGTGCACGCCATTTGCCAACACTGTGGTAATCTGGCGACGCATTCCTATCGCCTTTCAAATGAAGATGCAACGGTAGTTGTTGGTGAAAAAGAACGGTACGAAGCGCGGTGCCGTACCTGCTACCATATGGGGAATATTCTCAAACTTCAGGTAAGAAATAATAACATTCCGGAAGAGAAAAAAGACCACGGTAATTTGAAGATGTTCAATGAAAAGACAGATGTTTTTGACCCAAAATAACATCGCTATTCAAAGGCTTTTTAGTCAGCAAATTGCAGCAACACATTTCAAAACAGTGAATGAAATCGTCCGTTGGATGGGTGCCATCCAGGCACAGGATTATCCGATGGCAAAATGGGCGATTGGTCTGCGGTTGCCTGGTTCCACAGATAAATCTGTTGAAATGGCGTTTAATAAAGGGGAAATTATCAGAACACATGTTTTAAGGCCTACCTGGCATTTTGTTTCGGCAGAGGATATTTCATGGATGCTTGAATTGACAGCATCAAGGATTAAGTCCTCTTTGAAAACGAGGCAAAAACAATTGGGTCTCACAGCATCTGTCTTGTCAAAAAGCAACAATATTTTAGAAAAAGCACTCGTCGATAGAAATTTTCTTACCCGAAATGATTTAAAGATTAAATTTGAAAAAGCTAAAATCCCAATGGATGGAAATCGCTTGTCCCATTTGATGATGCATGCAGAATTGGAAAGCTTGGTATGCAGCGGTCCCGTAAATGGGAAGCAGCAAACTTATGCGTTGTTTGAGGAACGGATCGTGAAAAAGGAAAAATTCATCAGAGAAGAAGCATTAGCAAAACTGGCGAAAAGGTATTTTAAAAGCCATTGTCCAGTAACTATTCAGGACTTTGTCTGGTGGTCTGGATTGGCTGCTGGGGATGCGAGGGAAGCTTTAGAATTGGTAAAATCGGAATTTGTTTCCGAAAAGATAGAAGAACAAATTTATTGGCTCAGCCCTTCCGCTTCAATTCCCAAAGAAAAAGAATCCGTTTATTTTTTGCCTGCTTATGATGAGTTTATTATAAGTTATAAAGACAGGAGTGCAACAATTACGTTTAAAAATTTTTCAAAATCGATTTCACATAACGGAGTGTTTCGTCCGATTTTAATTGTCAATGGAAAAGCTATTGGAATATGGAAACGAACAGTGAAAAAAGGCAAGGTAATCGTGGAGACCAACTTTTTTGAAAAACCTCAAAAAGAGACCTTGCGCAGGATTGAGAAAGCTGCAGAAGCTTTTGGAAAATATCTGGATAAAGAAATAGTTTTAATTTAATAACCAGGCCAAGTGGTATTTAGAAAAGGAATACTTTTATAAAATGAATCAAAAAATAGCACATATCGCCCTGGTCGTTGAAGACTATGATGATGCAATTGCTTTTTATACTCAAAAACTAAATTTCATACTCATCGAAGATACGGTGCTGAGTGAAACCAAACGATGGGTTTTAGTAGCTCCAAAAGGCTCCGGAGAATGTTGTTTGCTTTTGGCAAAAGCAGCAAGTGAAGAACAGAAAAGTCGAATTGGCAACCAAACTGGTGGGCGGGTTTTTTTATTTTTATACACAGACAACTTTGAGAGGGATTATCAAAATTTACAGGATCAGGAAATTTCCATAGTCAGAAAACCCTCCGTTGAAACTTACGGAACCGTTGCCGTTTTTGAAGATTTATATGGAAACCTATGGGATTTAATTGAACCTGCAAACCAAGGAAATTAAAGCAATTTGGAAAGGACAAACGAAAATTCGGTTAGCTTAAACAAATATATCAGCAGCACAGGGATTTGCTCACGCAGGGAAGCAGATGAATGGATTGCAGCCGGGCGGGTTACCATCAACGGGAAAGCCACTCAACTGGGAAACCGTGTGTTCGAAGGAGATGTCGTCCAAATCGACGGGGCACCTTTGCAAGCCAAGCCCAAAACTTTATACCTTGCTTTCAACAAACCGGTAGGAATTGTTTGCACCACAGATCTAAAAGAACCCAAAAATATTATCCAGTTTATTAATCACCCGGAAAGGCTTTTTCCAATTGGGCGATTGGATAAACCTTCGGAAGGGTTGATATTTTTGACAAATGACGGAGATATTGTAAACAAAATTCTTCGCGCTGGAAATAACCACGAAAAAGAATATATCGTATCCGTGAAACAAAAGATTACGACTAATTTTATACAAAAAATGAGTCAAGGGATTCCAATATTGGAAACTGTAACTAAGAAATGTAAAGTAGAAAAGTTAAGTGATTTTACTTTTAAAATTATTTTGACACAAGGGCTGAACAGACAGATCCGCCGCATGTGCAGCCACCTGAATTATGAAGTAACCAGATTGCAACGTACCCGAATAATGAACGTAAACCTTGGAACCTTGAAAATTGGCCAATGGCGTGAACTGACTGAGAAAGAAATGCAGCAAATAAATAAAATGGTTGCACAGTCTTCTAAAACGGAGGAAGCTTCACGAGACAAGAGAAAGAAGAAATAAATAATGGAAGAAATTTGTGTTCTCGAATGTTGAAAAAGATATTGCTGGTTAACCTCTTTTTAGCTATCAGTTGTTGTGTTTATGCTCAGCTGGGAGGAGCACTTAGTTACAGCAATGGCGTGATTATTCCCACGAATCAGGTTTATCCGGAAATCAAATCTAACTCAAGTTTAGTTGCAGCAACAGCACTTTGTGAAACGACTGGAAGCAATTTTAGGTGGGCCAGGCATTATAATTATCCCTTGTTAAAGTTGAATTTTACCTATCATTGGCTTAGCAACCGGGAAGTTCTTGGTAATGCTTTCGGCATATTACCTTCGATGTCGTTTTATCTGAAAGATGGCAAAAACAAAGGTTTAAAGCTGGAAGTTGGGACAGGTTTTGCATTCCTAGACCGGCCTTATCATGTGGTCAACAATCCTGAAAATAATGTCTATGGTTCAAAGTTTAATTTCTTTTTTGCTTTAGGAATAGCGTATGAATTTGATCTGAAAAAGGATCTGGCACTCTCTTTTTTTGCAATGATTCCGCATTATTCTGCCAGCAATTTAAATCAACCAAATTTAGGTATAAACGCATTTACCATTGGCGCTACAATCCAGTTTTTACGACGACAGGCAGTATCTATTTTGGATAATGAAACTCCGGAATTTCCTGTTTTAAACAAAAAAGTGAAGCCATTTTTTCGACTGAGTTATGGTATTAACCGAATAGGTTTGAACGGCCCAAAATACCCGGCTTATGTTGTTGGTGCAGGTATAAGCAAATTGCTCAGCCGCTACACTCGGATCAATACAGGATTTGAATATATTTTCAATTCCGCCAATTACAATTTTATAAAACATACTTATACTTATCCCGGAGAAGAAGTCAAATATGCTTCCAGGTACAGTTGGTATTTGGGATACGAATTACTGTTTGGCCATCTGGGATTTTTGGCAGAAGCAGGGATTTACCTTAATGATCATTATGGCAAACAAAGCATTTTTACTACAAAATTGGGACTCAACTTTTATCCATACAACACGCTTACGCGCAGTAAAATTTCCCCCTACTTTGGCGCTTATGTAAGAGCTTATGCCGGAGAAGCTGATTTTTTTGAAATGACTTTAGGCTTTAATTTTTAAGCTAAAAAATAAAAGTGCTGATTAAAAAACCAACACTTTAAATAAAAAAATCCGGGAAGTGTTAAAAAAATCTAGTATTTAAATTAACTCTAATTCATGACATATTATAAAATCAAGGTTTTGCAATAATCAGCCTTTTAGTGATTACCACAACTCCTTTTTTAAATTGTAAAAAATAGGTACCACCAGGTAAATCAGATACATTGATGCGGCTAACACCTGCTTTGGGATAAGCAATGTTTTTAACTGTTTTTCCCATTACATTTATGAGATCAATTTGTGTAAATTCTTCTTTCAATTCAATAGTTACCTTACTGTCTGCCGGATTGGGATAGAAATAAATTAATTGATTGAGATACATCGATTCCGATGAAGAAAGATCTACACCTTCCGCAACTTCCATTTTCCGAATTTGTTTTGGGCTGCTGCAATCTTCATAAGCTGAAAAATCGGTAATCAAACGAACCATCAACTCATTCAACATTTCAACGCTATAATTGGGTACGGTAGCTTCGAGATGAGGATTGCCGATCCCACTGTGGTCTGTGATGAAAACGTAAGTTCCGTTGGTAGTCATAGCCATCGATTTCATCAAAAATTCAGTAGATTTATTGATGCCACTTGCGGTTATCGGAATTATGCGAATACCAAGAGCAGCAGCTTTACGAATATGTTTTTGTAGTTCTTTTAGAGCTTCCGGATGGTTATGAGGCGGCGCATCCAAAACCAGGAAAAGGATTTTTCCAACTGTATTTTCAGACCATTCCATCTTTAAAGCTTCTTCCAAAGCAGCGTTTACTGCTTCTGGAAAGTCACCACCACCAGCTGCTCTTTGACCTGAAATAAATTGAATTGTTTTATTGATGTTTTGTGAAAATGGAGAAGACCGGGTGACATATTCATCACCATGATCCCTGTAAAAAACACTTGCAGTCCGGATATTTAACACCTTGTTATCTTCCTGAACTTGATTAATTACATCGCGCAATTCGGATTTGAGATAGTTGATTTCATCAGCCATGGAACCTGTGGCATCCACAACGAAAGCAATATCCAGGTTTTTAACAGATTTGCAGGAAACAGGCAACTTGATTTTATTGATCTTTGGATTGGACAACAACGGTTTCTTCATTTTTGAAATAATCCCTTCATATTCTGTAGTTACTATAAAATCAGCTTGTTTCTCACCAAAAAGATTGGCCCAGAGTTCTGCCTTTCCTTTGTTGTCAGTTTTTGATTGCCAAACGACTTTTCCATCGCGATCGAGCAATTTAACGATGCAATCGGGGATTGGAAGATCTGCAAGATTTTCAACTACTACTGAAATGCGTTGAGAAGGAAAGATCTGCCATCTTTTTTGATACGTATCATTTTTCGTTGACAAAAGATCTTCCCAGAAATTCCAATCTTCCAGCGCATTCCATTCACCGGCTGTTAAGATGCCTGCTTCAATCTCAGGTTCATCATTTTCGATAGTTTTTTTATAAGCTTTGAAAGCATTGTATCTTGAGGTCTTTTTTTCAACAATGACATCCAATTGACTTTTTTGTTTGATGTGGTTTTTTTCAAAAGCAGCTTCCGTTCCAGAGAGAAAATATTCTGTACTATTTACAATTTCAGAATTAACCCTGATTCCGTCAATGTAATAATCTTCTGCACCAGCACGGGAACCCCGAATGGTCAATTCACTTGGGGATGTTAAGGTATTAGGGCGTGTATCAACAATCGTTGTTTTTCTGGCACCCGAACCGAAAGTACTAATTCCAGATCGAACTGTGCATCCACTAGTAGTATTGTCTACCTCAATTAAAGGAACGCTATATTCTCTCACGACGATCGTTTCTAATGTAGTTCCTGCATTCATAGGAACATTTAAAGTTGTGTTTTGACCAGGCTTTAAAACAACACTTTCAATTTGATTATCTTCATATCCTACAAAAGATACCTTAACTTCATAAGCCCCTGGATCGATTCGAATTATAAAATTTCCTTCAAAATTTGTAGAAGTTCCGGCTACAAATACGCCATTTTTAGAAATGGTGACATTGGCGCCTATAAGTACTTCGTTGGATTTGGCATCTGTTACTTTTCCGGAAAGTGAAGTTTGTGCAGATAAAGAAAAGGATAAAAATGTTGATAGAAATATTGTAAAAATCATTTTCATAGCTTGAGTTTTTAAGCTTCTAATAAATAGTAAAGCTGATGTTGAAAAATATTATTTTGAAGAAACGGTCGTCATGTCACGGTACAAGGAAACCAATTGGATAAACTCCTCGCGATAACCGTATTCATCACGGCCCTGGGCATTTTCAGCCAGTTCCAAAACCATTTCGCAATCAACATCACCTTTGTATTTTGAATTTCTAAGTAAAAGTCCAAACCCCGCGACTGCTGCTGAGAACCGATAGTTTTCAGAAGCTTCTTTAATCGTAATTGGAGTGTTTTTGACGATTTGGTTGGTAAAACGGCTTTGGTTTTCGTTGGGTAGTTTATACCGCAATTTTACATTGAGGAGATCCTCGGAAGAAGCTTCCAGCATTTCCAATTCATAAATAGCTGTAACGGTATGTCCTGCGCCTAATTCACCGGCATCTTTTCGATCATCATCAAAATCTTCCGTAGCTAAAAGTCGGTTTTCATAACCAATCAGGCGATAAGCTGCCACGGTTTTTGGGTCAAAAACTAACTGCAGTTTTACATCTTTTGCGATGGTGTATAAAGTTCCGGTCAGTTCAGTGATGAAAACTTTTTCTGCTTCTGAAAGATTATCGATATAAGCATAATTACCGTTGCCTTTGTCTGCTAAAACTTCCAAATTGTTGTCTTTGAGATTGCCATAACCAAAGCCAAGCGTCGTCAAATAAATACCGGAATTTCGTTTTCCCTCAATCAAAGAAAGCAACCCTTCATAACTGGAAACGCCCACATTAAAATCGCCATCGGTGGCAAGTATTATTCGATTATTTCCTTCTTCGTTGAAATTATCCTTTGCAATTTTATAAGCCAGCTCAATCCCCTGCGCACCAGCAGTTGAGCCTCCGGCAGTTAAACCGGCGATTGCATTTAAGATCGTTTTTTTATCTGCGCATGAAGTCGAAGGAAGTACCAAACCTGCGTTTCCGGCATAAGTGACAATTGCGATTTTGTCCTCTGGCCGAAGTTGATCAATCAATAGTTTTAAAGCAGGTTTGATCAAATCCAGTTTGTTGGCAGATTGCATAGAGCCTGAAACATCAATGAGAAAAACGAGATTGCTTTCAACAGCTTCATCTAATTTGATGTTTTGTCCTTTC
This sequence comes from Saprospiraceae bacterium, assembly GCA_965220465.1. Classification (GTDB taxonomy): domain Bacteria; phylum Bacteroidota; class Bacteroidia; order Chitinophagales; family Saprospiraceae; genus JAHDHW01. The sequence continues at coordinate 546,080 of CBDCPZ010000024.1, forward strand.
AAACCGATGTGCAGCAGTTTGTTATTATTATTCCAGGGGCAATCACTAACCTCTGTATTGATGGAAAAAGGTACTTCTGCTTTCGGCTGGGGATAGTCATATTGAAAATAATTGACCATTTCTTCGATTCGAATTGCGTTGACAGGAGGGGTATGATTTGCATTGATATATCTTCGCATATTGCTGTAGGCCGCATGATCAACATCAATTGAAAAGGTAGAAAAAGCCTCATCGCCCGGTGAAATGAAATCGTTTTCAACGATCTCAGTATATTGTTCATGCGTGAAATATTGTACGACCGGATCTTTCCTTTTTGGTGGCGAAACAGTTTGTTGGATAGTCACTTCACTGATTCCTCCTTCGGAAGGATGACTAAAACTAGCGGGAGTCCCACCGGTTATAAATTGGATTTGGTCAATTTCTGAAGCTGGTATCAAACTGCAACTACCTCGAACCCGAACTCCATCAATATAATAATCCGTAGCACCAGCTCTTGAGCCTCTGACGGTTACATTAAGACCTTCATCGACCTGGGATAATCCTGATGAAGTGGATACCAGGGCAGATACATTTCTTGTAGGAAGGTTGCGGATTTCATTGGCCGTAATAGCTTGCCCTTGAATCGAGCTGTTCGAATTAGTTGGCTGTCGCTGATATTTGTTATGTTTTGTGCTCTTTTTTCCTCTAATAAAATTACTGCTTCTGATGGTTTGCCCCTGGGTTGTGTTGTCGCGTTCTATTAAGGGGATTTTATATTCCGTTACAACAACTAAGTCCAGAAGTACTCCGGAGCTCATTTGAACATCCAATAAATTTGCTTTATCGGGTTTTACAATAACTCCCTGGAATTGGCTTTCAGGGTAACCAACAATGGAAACCTTGACATCATAAGTCCCTGTATCAATTTTTATGTTGTACACACCGTTGAAATCAGAAGTTGTTCCGGCTTTAAAGGTTCCATTTTGTTCTAAAACGATATTGGCGCCGATGAGTTCTTCGCCTTTTTCTGCGTCGGTTATTTTTCCAACTAGAAAAGTTTGAGCAGATAAGGTGAAAAGCAGAATGGTTGACAAAAGGATAGTAAGAGTAGTTTTCATAACTAAATATTTTTGTTGTGAGTTAAAGTTCTAATAGCTTGCTGAGCTTACGCCGGCAGCGGTTAAAATCAAATCGTGGGTGTTTCGAAATGGGCTTCTTTGAATACCTCTGCTGGTTTGTGTGACGACACTTGAATTGTTATCGATTTCAATTAGTGGAACTATATATTCAATAGAAACATGACCATAACAAATTGTGTGTAGAGGTTCAGGTATTTCAACATCTAGCTGATTTATTTGGCCTGGCTTGACTAAAACTCCTTGAATAAGATAAACAGGGTAGCCAATAGTAGAAACTTTTACATCATAAATTCCAGGATCGAGTTTGACATTGTAGCTTCCTTCAAAATCAGTGCTTGTACCATTCCGGAACACACCATTTTTCTCAAACACTACATTCGCACCGATTAAATCTTCACCGGTTTCAGCATCAGTGACCTTGCCCTGGAGGCTTGACTGTGCTAATGAAAAACAGAAGCAGCAAAGTAAGAGTATGGAAGTTGTAAGTTGTTTCATCATTTTTACCATTTTAAAAAACCGGGCGGTATTGACTAAAAAGTTTTCCTACATTTTAAAACCGCCCGGCCTGTTGGTTGCCTATCTAAATTACATGATCCCGAATTAGCATCCAGCCCGGATTGGAACTAATAGTCAGGTTTCTAAATAACCCAAATTGTTGATAGCCCAATTGAAATAAATAATGAAAAATTACTTTTACTGAGCTCAAACTAAGCTTTGTAATTCTACCTATTATCCTTACTTTTGCACATCTTTTCGAGAAAACCATTTTCAAAACCATTTTTAGTATAAAAAAGCAATGACCACAAAAAAGATAAAATCAGCATTGATTTCTGTTTTTTCTAAAGACGGATTGGAAGATATTGTCCGTGAATTGGACAAACTCAATGTAAAATTGTACTCTACAGGCGGAACTCAAAAGTTTATTGAACAACTGGGAGTGCCGGTCGAAGCGGTAGAAAATATCACTTCTTATCCTTCCATTTTGGACGGCCGGGTAAAAACATTGCATCCAAAAGTATTTGGTGGATTGTTGGCTCGTCGAGAAGAAGCGCATTTGGCTCAATTGGAAGAATACGATATTCCGGAAATTGATCTGGTAATTGTTGATTTGTATCCTTTTGAAGAAACTTTGGCAAGCACCGATGATGAAGATCAGATTATTGAAAAAATTGACATTGGAGGTATTTCATTGATTCGAGCAGCAGCTAAAAATTACAAAGATGTGGTGGTTGTTCCATCAAAAGAAGAATACAAAATGATTTATAGCCTGTTGACGGAAAAGCAGGGATTTACAGATATTGCGGATCGAAAAGAGTTGGCTCGCCGGGCATTCAAAGTATCTTCTCATTATGATACTGCGATTTATGGCTTTTTCAACGAAGGCGCGGAGGATCTTACTTTCAAACAAAGTATTCATAAATCGGCTGTTTTAAGATACGGTGAAAATCCACATCAAAAAGGCGTTTTCTATGGCAATTTTTCAGCAATGTTTGAGACATTTGGCGGAAAAGCAGTTTCATACAACAACCTTGTCGATATCGATGCGGCCGTCGCTTTGATGGCTGAATTTAAAAGTAGCGATCCGGCTTTTGCTATTTTAAAACACACCAACGCCTGCGGAGTAGCAGTTCGTCCTGCGCTTTTAGAAGCATGGCACGCAGCATTGGCAGGCGATAATGTTTCAGCTTTTGGTGGTATTTTGATTTGCAATCGAAAGCTTGATCTGGCCACAGCGGAAGAAATCAATAAATTGTTTTATGAAGTGTTGATTGCCCCGGATTATGAAGCTGCTGCACTTGATTTACTTTTGCAGAAAAAGAAGCGGATCGTTTTAAAAATAAAAGACTTCTTCGTTCAAAATAAAACGTTTAAAAGCTTGCTCAACGGAGTGATCGAACAAGACGCTGATTTAAAAACAGAAGTTAAAGCCGACCTCAAGGTAGTAACCAAAGCAGTTCCTTCAAATAAAGAAATTGAAGACCTTTTATTTGCGAATAAATGTGTTAAACATTTAAAATCGAATACGATCGTTCTGGCTAAAAACAATCAATTGATTGGAATGGGTTGTGGGCAAACGAGCAGAGTGGATGCATTGAATCAGGCAATCAAAAAAGCAGGACAGTTTGGCTTTGATACCAAAGGAGCAGTCATGGCATCGGATGCTTTTTTTCCTTTTCCGGATTGTGTTGAAATTGCACATAATGCCGGAATTGATACGGTAATACAACCTGGCGGCTCAATAAAGGATCAATTAAGTGTAGATTTTTGTGACGAACACAGCATGTCAATGACCATGACCGGGGTTCGTCATTTTAAGCATTGATCACACCACAAAGGGGATTAAAGCGCATCATATAAATAAGTTATTTCAAGTTGCGAAATATCGCAAAATGAAAATGATAAGTTAAAAATGATGTATGATAAATGGAATTTAATGAAGTTTGAGGAAATACTCATAATTTTTCATTTATCATTCATAATTAGCAAAGCGCACGGCGATTTGCTGTAAATAATAAGGTCTGTTGAACCTAATAATAGATATTGGCAATACGCGTACAAAACTGGGTATTTTCGGAAAGGGAAAACTAATCCGAAAGGGAGTATTTGAAAAAGGCTGGGGAGTGAAAGAACTTCAGGACTTTATTGCTAAAAGACAGATTGAAAATGTGGCGGTTTCAACAGTAGCGGGACTGGAAGCAGCAGCGGAGCAGTTTTTAAAGAAAAACACGTTCTTTCTTAAATTATCAGCATCAACACTCCTGCCGATAAAAAACACGTATAAAAGCCCTAAAACACTCGGTAATGACCGATTGGCGGCTGTAATTGGTGCGCATTATTTACATCCCGAAAAAGGGAACCTTGTTATCGATGCGGGGACTTGTATCACTTATGACTTTATAAGTGCCAGGGGAGTTTATCAGGGTGGAAATATTACCCCTGGAATCAATATGCGATTGAAAGCAATGCATACTTTTACAGCAAGTCTGCCTTTAGTGGAGCGCAAAAAATTGGGTTCTCCAGTCGGAAACGATACAAATTCTTCGATCCTGACTGGTGGCCAATTAGGAACAATGCTGGAAATGGAGGGTTTTATTGAATTGTATAAATCAAAATTTGGCCCTTTAAACGTAATTTTAACAGGTGGAGATGCTGATTATTTTGTCAATAAGGTGAAAACTAAGATATTTGTAAACTCAAATTTGGTCCTGGTTGGATTGAATCAAATTTTAAACTATAATGTCCAATATTTGGAATAAGATTTTTATTACTTGTTTGTGCTTATTTGTAGCCACTTTGAGCATGGCTCAGTCAAAGACTAATTCGCCTTATTCAAGTTTGGGTTTGGGGGACGTTTTAAATCAAAATTATGCCTGGCTCAATGCAATGGGAAATTTGTCAGCTTCAGCTCGGGATCCTTATCATGTAAATGTCTTGAATCCTGCTTCTCTCAGTGCTTTAACGGCGACAGCATTTGAATTTGGGGTGAAAGTAAAATATGCAAATTTAAAATCGACAAACAACCAATTGGATGTTTGGACGGGTAACCTTGGGTATTTATCACTTGGTTTTCCGATAATAAACCCGATCAGCGAAGCCCTTTCTCATAGAGAATCAAACCTGAAATGGGGGATGAACTTTGCTTTATTACCCTATACTCTCGTTGGTTATAATATTGAGACAACAGAACAAAGAGAAGACATAGGTTTGATAACCACCAATTTTGAAGGGACTGGAAGTACGTATAAATTTATGTGGGGCAATGGAGTAAAAGTTAATAACTTATCCTTTGGAGCAAACCTTGGTTATATATTCGGAAAACAAAGTCGTGATCAGGTCGTAACCTTCGACAGCCTTAATGTCTCTTATAACGATATATTTCACGATGATCTTAGCATGAATGGTTTTGTGTGGAATGTCGGTGTTCAATATAGTTACCTTTTAAAAAGAAAAGGGGAAAAAGGAGGAAAACAATACAAAGGAGATAAAATAGTAATTGGATTGTATGGAAATTCTGACATGAATATTCAATCGAAGCGATCACAATTTTATTCGAGATACAATCGGTTTTATAATGACACTGATTCTATCAGAAATGTGCCGATTACTACTTTTCAAGCAAAGTTGCCTGCTGAGTTTGGTGTAGGATTAACTTATGAAAAAGTAAATAATTTGAAAGTTGGGGTAAATTATTCTCATGCCATGTGGAGTGATTATGAAAATGATGCCAACCCAAAACAGTTAGATGATTCTTATCAGATTTCAGTAGGAGCAGAGTTGATTCCGGAAATTGGCTCGTATAAAAGTTATTTGAAAAAAATAAGGTACCGGCTTGGCGCTTTTTATAGTAATGACCCTCGTAGTGACCGGTTTAACAAACAATTAACTAGCTATGGGATAACACTTGGCCTTGGTTTACCGATTATATTAACTAGGGGAGATATTTCTTTTATTGATGTGACCTTTGAGTTAGGGAAATTCGGATCAGAAAAATCAATACAAGAATCTTATGTGAATATGACCTTTGGGTTTACTTTAAATGATAATAAATGGTTCTTCAAACGAAAATTCAATTAACACCATGGAAAAATTATTAAAATTTTCAAAATTAATTCTAATTACTGCGCTGGGTTTATTTTTTATGCATGATGCCTTTGCGCAATGTGGAAAATTTACGGATACTCCCAAAGAATCAGAAGCACTCGAAGCACACGTATTATATCGTGATGCCATGAAAATCAAGGATTATGACAATGCTTTCAAAAAATGGGAAATAGCTTATGAATTAGCACCCGCTGCTGACGGAAAGAGGGCTTCTCATTATTCTGACGGGATTATTATTTATAAGCACAAAATGGAAAATGAGCCTGATGCGGCAAAAAGACAAGAATACTACAACATCATCATGAGGCTCTATGGTGAGCAGGTTGAATGTTACGGTAATGAATCTTTTGTGTATGGTCGGCAAGCTTTTGATATGTTTTATGGGCTGGGTCCGGAAGGTAAGAAGATTAACAGCGATCTAACGGAAACCAAAAAGGTTTTAGAAAAAGCAGTCGCAAAAGGAGGAAACAATACCGAATATGTGGTCATGTTGCCTTATGCTACCGTTGTTGCGGAATTATTTACTCAAGAAAAAATGGACAAAGCTGAAGCCCGCAAAGTTTATAAAACACTAAATGATATTTGTGATCACAATATCGAAAATAATCAAAAATTTAAAGCCCAATACGAGTATGCTAAGACGTCAATGAATCAGGTTTTTTCAGGCATCGAATATTATATTTTTGATTGTGATTATTTTAAAGAAAAATTTAAACCAACATTTGAAGCTGATCCTGACAATCCTGAATTTTTGAAAGATGCGATTTTGACCCTTAAACGCCAGGGCTGTGATAGTACGGATGTTTTTCTATTAAAATTGGAAGAGAAATGGTCGAAATATGCAGTGGAGGAAAATGCAAAGATAAAAGCGGAGTTTTTGAAAGAAAACCCAGCCGCTTGGGCAAAAGAGCTTTATGACCAGGATGATTATAATGGAGCAATTGATAAATATAATGAGGCGATTGAAAAGGAAGCTGACTCAGAAAAGCAAGCAAGCTATCTTTTTTCAATAGCATCAATTCAGTTTAGGAAATTAAGATCTTATTCATCTGCCCGTGAAACTGCATATAAAGCTGCCAAACTAAAGCCAGGATGGGGCCGGCCTTATATGTTGATTGGTGATATGTATGGCTCCACTGCCAGTTCATGTGGTGATTCCTGGAATCAGAGACTTGCCATTTTAGCCGCAATGGATAAATACGGATATGCAAAATCTATCGACTCGGAAGTAGCAGAAGAAGCGAGCTCAAAGTTATCTAAATATTATTCATCAATGCCGGAAAAACAAGAAGGGTTTATGCGTGGAGTGAAAGCCGGGCAATCTGTTCAAGTAGGTTGCTGGATTGGTGAATCCGTGAAAGTGCGTTTTGCAGATTAACCTGAAAAATAGTTAACACAAAAAAGCTTCGCTTCCAAACTCAGAACGAAGCTTTTTTGTGTTTTATACTTTGAACGGGATAAAAAAGTGATTTTCAATTCTTTTTTTCACAGTCAAAGTATATGCCGACAAAGGAATAAATTAATTTTGAGAATCATAAATTTATCCCTGGTCGTGTTATGTATCGAATATTTATCAATTTAAAAGTAAAAAATATGGAAACTAAAAACATTCTTCAACTCAGTTTTTTCCTATTACTTTTAGTTGGTTGCACCCCTAAAATAACAGAAACAGTAAAAGCTCCGGAACCGCCTACTAAGCAAACTACCCCAGATTCTGTTGAAAACCTTAGCCCTTGTAAAAATTGGTTGGATTTGAAAAATATGGAAGAAATCCGTGAATGGTACGTATTGTATCGTGATCAAATGAAGTTGAAAAACTTTAAAGAAGCGATGCCACTTTGGCAAAAAGTATATGATGTCGCTCCCGCTGCCGATGGAAAACGAAATACACTTTATGGTGATGGAATTATCATGAATGAGCACTTCTGGACCGAGGAAACTGATTCATTAAAGAAAGATGAGCATGTTAAAAATGCGCTCCGTCTTTACGATGAAGTGATCGAATGTTATGGAAAAGAAGGCTATGTGCTTGGAAGAAAAGCATTTGATCTGTATTACAAGTACCATGGATATGCAACTGAGATTGAGATGTACGAAATGTTTAAAAAATCTGTTGATCTGGAAGGGGATTCAACGCAGGCTTTCATCCTAAATCCATTCACGGCATTGCTCACCAATTTGATTTTAGAGGAGAATATTCCTATTGAAGAGGCAGGTCATTATGCGAATAGAATGTTTGAAATAATTGCCTTCAACAAAGAAAAGAAATCTCCTGAGGATTGGACAAAAGAAGGTTGGGATATTGTTGAAGACTTTGTACCGGCACGGTTAGAAGCTATGGAAGGAATCAAAGGGTTTTACAACTGTGATTATTATAAAAACAAATACTCGAATTTCTTCGATGAAGCAGTAGATTCCTGTGATAATTTAAGTTCAGTTTTAGGCCGTCTGAGATGGGGAGATTGTCCAATGGATGACCCGATAGTTGCAAATTTGTTTGAAATTTATAAAGCGAAATGCGTAACTGTTACACCACAATGCAGGGATTTTTTGAGCGAAGGAAATTTTACTGAAGCGATTAGATGTTATGAAGAAAAGGCAGAGCAATTCGAAGATGCAGAGCGAAAAGCACAGTTCTATCTGGTGATCGCAAAAATATATTACGGTGAATTAAAGCGTTTTTCATTAGCAAGAAAGTATGCTTTGGAAGCTTTAAAATACAAACCGAATTGGGGTGATCCGCATATTCTTATAGGTAAGCTTTATGCATCCAGCGGACCACTTTGTGGGCCTGGCCGTGGGTTTGAAAGCCAGGTGGTTACCTGGCCGGCGATCGATTCCTGGAACGATGCCAAAAGAGTTGATCCAAGTGCAGCGACTGAAGCGAATAGATTAATTGCACAGTATAGCCAGTTTATGCCAAATAGAGAAGATATATTTTTACGAAACCTTCAAGCTGGTGATACTTATACCGTTGGTTGTTGGATTCAGAGAAAAACAATCATTCGAACAGTTGATTAATGCTGAAGAAACCGTCGTAATTATTTTGTAAGTTTCATTTTATGAATAAAACATTCCTTTTTTTCTTATCATCAGCGATGCTATTTTTAGCTTGTGAAAATGCAGTTCAAAATGAAAGATCAAACCGCCAGAAAGCAAATAATGAAGATGAAATCATTGGGAGGTATTCTTCTCTTTTAAATGCTAATCCCGGATCGCAGGATGACATTGACCAAAATATTATCCTGAATTTTCTGATCGATAGTTTGTTTGATTTTCAAAAAACGCCATCAGGTATCTTTTATCAAATTGAAAAAGCAGGTGAAGGAGAGCACCCCACTCCTCAAAGTAGAGTGACAGCTCATTATCGGGGAACACTTTTGGATGGAAAGGAATTTGACTCATCATTCAAAAAAGGAGCTCCGCTGATGTTTTCTTTAGACGGGGTAATTCAAGGTTGGCAGGAAGCATTACAAATGTTGAAGCCTGGAGGAAAAGGAACTTTTATCATTCCTTCCCATTTGGCTTATGGGCAAACAGGTTTGCCTGGATTGATCCAGCCAAATACTGTTCTGATGTTTGATATAGAATTGATAAAATTTAGATAATTTTTTTCCATTTTTAATATAATAAAACACGAAGTAATGAAAAAATTAATAGTCCTTTTGATAGGGATGATAATAACGGTGAGTACATTTTCGCAGACTGACAAAGTGAATCCTAAAAAATTAACCAAAAGGTTGGAAGCCGAAAAAGTGGTGTCACCAACTACACAAGCTGAAATCGATAAAAATTTAATACTTCAATTTGCAATCGATAATCTATTGGATGTTCAGCCAACGTCCTCAGGTTTATATTATGTAATTGAAAAAGAGGGGGATGGAAAAGGGCATCCTGATATGGATAGCAATATCACCGCTCATTATCACGGGACATTGTTGGATGGGACAGTATTTGACTCTTCGGTTGATCGAGGGCAACCATTTAGTTTTCAACTTGGAAGGGTTGTGAAAGGCTGGCAGGAAGCGATCCCAATGTTGAGCAAAGGAGGAAAAGGCAAGTTTTTTATACCTTCAGAATTGGCCTACGGCTCAAGAGCAGCCGGTTCGATCCCTGCAAATTCAGTTTTAATTTTTGATATTGAATTAATTGATTTTGAGGATAAAAACGCGCAAAAAAAGAAGCAGGCAGCTATTGATAATGCACTGATTTTAGATTACCTCAAAAAGAAAAATCTTAAAGCTCAATCGACTGAATCGGGGATTTATTATATCATAGAAAACCCAGGGGAAGGCTCAGATCACCCAACTACTGCTTCAAATATCACGGCTCATTATGAAGGAACGCTGTTGGACGGAACTGTTTTTGATTCGTCTATTCAACGAGGAGACCCTTTACAATTTGGCCTTGATAGAGTGATTCCCGGTTGGCAGGAAGCTATTCCACTATTGAAAAAAGGAGGAAAAGGAACCTTTATTATTCCATCTGGTTTGGCATACGGTCCACGCGGTGCAGGTGGAACAATCGGCCCAAATACAGTATTGATATTTAAAGTAGAATTGATAGATTTTACAACTTCCAAATAAATTGACATAAAAAAAGTCGGTGAAATTTTCACCGACATTTTTTTTAACTAAAATTACAATTCAAACTCAATTCTTTCGAAGACCATTGCTACTGTAATGGGCAATGATTTTTTCAGCGAGCTCGATTCCGATATTTCTTTGCGCCTCCAAAGTAGATGCACCGATGTGTGGCGAAAGCGAAACCCTCGGATGTTCCAATAAAGCTTTCAAAGGAGTTGGTTCATTTTCAAAAACATCTAAACCGGCACCAGCTACTTTTCCACTATTCAAAGCTTCCAAAAGCGCATCTTCATCGACCGTTCCACCTCTTGAAGCATTGATAATCACAACCCCTGTTTTCATTTTCTCAAACTCTTTAGCTCCGATCAATGCTTTTCCACCAAAAGGCACGTGCAGCGAGATAAAGTCAGAATTTGTAATCATGGTATCCCATGAAACCGTTGGAACCCGAACCGTTAAATTTATATCTTTATTATTATAAAGGTCAATTGCGATAAAGGTTTCGTTAATGACCAAATCAACCGGCATTACATTCATCCCTAATGCCAAACCTATTCGGGCAGTTTCCTGTCCAATATTTCCAAAACCAATAATTCCAAGGTTTTTCCCTCTCAGCTGAGTTCCTTTGGAATAAGCTTTTTTCAGATTTTTAAATTGAGTGTTGCCGCTTGATGGCATCTCTCTGTTTGACTGATAAAGAAACCGCGAAATTGCGAACATATGCGCAAAAGCGAGTTCAGCAACTGCAGGAGAAGATGCCGCTGGAGTATTAAACACTTCAATGTTTTTACTTTTGGCATAATCAAAATCAATATTATCCAAACCGACTCCACCGCGAGCAATGATTTTCAGATTTGGACATTTGTCAATAAGGTCTTTTCGAACTTTTGTAGCACTTCTAACAACGATGACATCATAGTCTGGTAAAGCATCATAAAGGTCTTCCTGAGCTATGGCTTCCGTATCCACTTGGAAATCAGCTTCCTCTAATAATTGTAGTCCATCGGGATGCATACCGTCATTGACAAGTATTTTTTTCATGTAGCTTAATTTAGTTGAATTATAACGCAAAGTAAACGAATTTTTGGTACGAATGCGAACCAAATTTGCTTAAATGTTTATTAAGAATGAATACGGACAAAAATAGGCGAAGAACCTATTTTTGCAAAACTCACGAATGAGTGTTGCTTATCCATTAAAATTAAAAACAATGGGTAAATTATTGGGTTGAAAAGAAATAGGCTTAAAATTCAAATATGAACTAAAGTCTATTGGCTGATTGCACTTTTTATTTTTTCTATTTGATCTCTGGCTTCGTTAAGTTCTTTATTTTTTGCCTCAATTTGCGATTTTAAAGCTGCATTTTCTTTATATAGAGAATCTACTTTTTGGCTTTTAAAATTCAACTCATCCTGCAATTTTGCTACCTGGCTATTGATTTCGACTTCAGAGGGAACTTCATTCACCTCATTTACCAAAGCTTTTGATTCTTCGGTTTTCTCAGCGTTTTTTTCTTCATGAACAACCTCCTTTTTTTCAAATTTAAACTTCCCTTTAAAAAGGTTTTTTATATTTTCAATACCATCTTCTCCATTATAAAACGACGCTCCTATAAAAGCCAACGGTGCTAATACAATCATTACCAAAAAGAAACGCGCAAATCCTGTTAATTTAATTTTTTTCCTGGTCATTTATTTTATCTTCTATTCGTTTAAAATTAGTTTTAAAAACCGGTCAAATAATTAATTTTCTGAATTAGAAGAGGGAACTTAATTTTTGACCATTACTAAAACATCTATAAGTTGGGTAGATTTGAATAAAAATACCTAAAGAACAACTTTTCTGAATATTATCAATTTATTATTCTTTTGTATTAACTTAAACATTTATCTACTGATTCCAGTAAAATTAAGACTAATAATTAATCTGGTTGTCATGAGCGGAATTAATATTTATATCAACGCTGATATTTCGAACAATTTATATGATGGAAGCCTATATTTTTGATGCAATTCGTACACCTCGCGGAAAAGGAAAAATTGGAGGAGCTCTTTATGAAGTAAGGCCCGTAGAGCTTCTCTCAGGTTTGTTGAAAGCACTTGAAAAACGGAATAATCTCGATACCTCACTGATTGATGACATGCTCATTGGCTGCGTCACACCGATAGATGACCAAGGCGCTGATATTGCAAAAGCGGCTTTGCTTTATGCAAACTGGAATGAAAATGTTCCTGGAGTTCAGCTCAACCGGTTTTGCGCCTCTGGTTTGGAGGCGGTGAACATGGCGGCGATGAAGGTTCGCTCAGATTGGGAAGATATGATAGTCGCAGGCGGAGTGGAAAGCATGAGCCGTGTAAAAATGGAAAGTGATGGTGGTGCTTTATTATTTGATCCTGAAGTTTCGAGCAAGATCGGTTATGTTCCGCAAGGTATTTCAGCAGACTTGATTGCAACGATTGAGGGCTTTTCACGTGAAGATGTCGATACCTTTGCGATGAATTCTCAACAAAAAACACAACATGCCTGGGAGAATGGCCATTTTCAAAATTCCATTATTCCAATCTATGATAAAAACGGCTTGTTGATTTTAGAAAAAGATGAGCATCCGAGACCTGGGACTACGCTTGAAACTTTAGCGACTTTAAATCCGGCTTTTATACAATTTGGAGCGAGTGGATTTAATACGATGGCAATTAAAAAATATCCGCTTGTAGAACAAATTAATCATGTTCATACTGCCGGAAACGCTTCCGGAATTGTTGACGGAGCAGCTTTGATTTTGGTAGGCTCGAAAGAAAAAGGAGCCGCGATGAGTTTGAAACCAAGAGCTAAAATCATTTCAACAGCGGTAGTAGGTTCAGAACCTACAATAATGCTGACAGGTCCAACTCCTTCGAGCAAAAAAGCACTTAAAAAAGCAGGAATGGATGCCAAAGATATTGACCTTTGGGAAGTCAATGAAGCTTTTGCTGCCGTTGTTTTAAAACTCCAAAAAGATTTGAATATTCAGGAGGATATCATCAATGTCAACGGAGGTGCAATTGCGATGGGACATCCGCTGGGAGCTACGGGAAGCATGCTCCTTGGAACATTGTTGGATGAGTTAGAAAGAAGCGATAAGTCAACAGGAATAGTAACCATGTGCGTTGGCGGCGGCATGGGAATCGCAACAATTATTGAGCGGGTTTAAATTTATGAACAAAAAAGCCGATTGAAAACTGATCGAATAATTTATGATAAAATATAAAAAAGATATTAACAACATTGTTACGCTGACCTTGGACATGACCAACCGGAAAGTGAACATTATAAACCATGAAATCGGTAAAGCCTTTTTTCCGGTTTTAGAACATCTTAAAAAGGAAAAAGAAAAGGGTGTTCTACGTGGCGTTATTCTGACTTCTGGTAAAAAAAGTTTTTTGGCGGGAGGCGATTTGGATTATATGTTTAAAAATGAAAATAAAGAGCAAATATTTGATTATTCACAAACCTTGAAAAAGTTTTTCCGTGATCTTGAAAGCCCCGGAGTTCCTGTTGTTGCTGCTATGAATGGAACAGCGCTGGGCACTGGTTTTGAGATGGCGATTGCTTGCCACCATCGAATTGTAATTAATAAACCAACTATCCAAATTGGGCATCCGGAAGCTTCATTGGGGATCATGCCCGGAAGCGGCGGTGTCATTCGTTTGATGTGGCTTTTAGGAATTGAAAGAGCGTATCATATTCTTGCCAACGGGCAAAGTTATAATCCCGAAGAAGCGCTCAAAGCCGGTATTGTCGACCAACTTGCCGATGAAGAAGAGGATATGTTTGAAAAGGCAATAAGTTGGCTTTTAAATACTCAAGAGGGCAGACGACCTTGGGATAAAATAGGAGAAAGCATTCCCGGAGGTACAGCCCGGGACTTAAAAGTAGCTAACAAAATCCGCCTTTTGGGAGCGCAATTGACAAAGCAAACGTACAATAATTATCCAGCTCAACAAGCCATTTTAAACACACTTTCGGAAGGTTCAAAAGTTGATTTCGAAACAGCTTGTCGCATTGAGAGTCGTTATTTTACAAAATTATTATTGAGCAAAGAAGCGAAAAACATGACCAAAGTTTTTTGGTATGATTTCAATGCAATTAAAGCTGGAGATAGCCGTCCAAAGGGCTTTGGGAAATTTCGACCCAAGAAAGTCGGGATCGTCGGTGCTGGTTTGATGGGCTCAGGAATTGCCTATTCTTGTATTCAGTATGGAATGGATGTGGTTTTGAAAGATGTTTCAAAAGCAATTGCCGATCGCGGCAAAGAATACACCGAACAAAAGCTGTCCGAATTGGTCCACAAGCAAAAGTTAAGTGAAAAAGAGAAGTCTAAAATTTTAAAAAAAATAAAAACAACAGAGCACTCGGAAGATTTTGAAAGCTGCGATTTGGTCATCGAATCGGTATTTGAAAACCAAATGGTAAAATCAAAAGTGACCAAAGAAGCAGAAGCTTTTATGGATGAATACGCTTTCCTGGCTTCGAATACGGTTTCTATTCCAATTACCAAGTTGGCAGAATCTGCTGAACGGCCTGAAAATTATATTGGCCTTCATTTTTTTGCTCCCGTAGAAAATGTTCCTTTGGTTGAAATTGTGAAAGGAGAAAAAACTTCTGACGAAACGGTTGCACGGGCTTTTGATTTTGTGAAAAAGATCAGAAAAATACCAATTATAGTAAAAGATAGTTGGGGGTTTTTTGCTTCGAGAGTACTGAACACATACATTCTTGAAGGCTTGATCCTACTCCAGGAAGGTTATCCTCCGGCCTTGATCGAAAACCTGGGCTTACAAGCCGGAATGCCAAAAGGAGCTTTAGCTTTTGCCGATGACCTTTCGATGAAAATGATATTGAGTTACGAAAATCAGGCAGCGACTAATTATGGCCCAAAATACATCCAGCATCCGGCAGTTGAAGTTTTACACAAAATGATTGAAGAAATCGATCGTCAGGGGAAACAGCGAAAAGCAGGTTTTTATGAATATAAAAATGAAGGAAATCGTCAATTGTGGGATGGCCTCAAAGACCACTTTTCAATTTTAAAAACAGATTACGATCGCGAAGAGATCAGCGAACGATTTATGTTTGCTCAAGTGATTGAAGCTGTTTGGTGTTTGCAGGAAAAGATTATTCAATCAGTGCCAGAGGCAAACCTGGGTAGTATTTACGGCTGGGGATTTCCTTCTTTCAAAGGAGGCGTTTTACAATATATCAATGATTATGGAGTGACAACATTCGTGGAAAAGTGCGAGCAATTTGAAAAAGCACATGGCCCTCGATTTAAGGTACCAAAGTTGTTAAAAACAAAAGCGGAAAAAGGAGAAACTTTTCAATAAGGAATTGAAATTGTTACAACGATTTCAAATAATCAGCGACTGCTTTATTTTCATGTTTAAGTGCATAATCGACAGCAGTTCTGCCTTTAGCATCTTTGATTTGTGGGTTGGCACCATTTGCGATCAGGAATTTCAGGATTTCTAAGTCGCCATATCTGGCGCAGTAAAAAAGCGCACTTTCCTGCTCAATATTTAAGGTGTTTACATTAGCTCCGTGCTTGACAAGGTTATCAGCAATTTCATTATGCTGCAATTTGATGGCGTACATCAAAGGCGTCTGCTCCTCAAAAACTTGTTCAATATTTGCTCCTTTTTTTAATAAAAAGTCAACGATCTGCGGTTTATTATTTTTGATTGCATAATGCAACAAAGTATACTGTTTGCTTGAGTAATATTTGTTAACGCTATTGCCGTTTATTAAAAATTGCTTTACAACATTCAGGTCATTTTCTCTGATAGCTGTAAAAACTTTAAGGACTTCACTTTGGGTCAACATTGGATAAACCGGGCTTCTTTCGCCATTTACGTTGGTTGCGTAGTAATTGCTATTTTCAATTAATAAAGCGTTTGATGTTCCATCTTCAACAGCGACACAATGTTTTACATCAATAGCAATCACTCTATTGTCATAAATGCCAGATACGTTTGGTACAATCGTGTGTCCGACGACAATTGATTCAGCGCCATAGAGGTTCAATAAGGAAACCACTTCGGTTGGGTCCAGCGTTCCACTAAAATAGCCCCTGTACCACATTGGACCTATCATACTGTAAATGCTTTGTGCTGTCCCTCCATCATGTTCGATTTTCCATGCAGATTTTCCATAATTGGCCCTTGCAATGTTATTGATTTCACTTAGAGGCAAATGGAGATTTGCTATTTGAGGGCTTAGGCCGCCATGAGTAAACAGCGTATTTCCTATCTTTTCTATTACATTTTTACTTCTCAACCATTTTCCAAGCTCTGTATTAGTTGCAAAAAGTGAAGTGTATTTTGTTTTAAATGCACTAGCAACATCAAAGTATTTCTCTTTGACATATCTTACGTCGCCACGCAAATTCATTTCTTCATGGTTGCCATTTATAAAATGCACCATTCCTCCTTTTTCAGCAGCTTGTCGTTCTAATTCGTAAATCAGCCATAAAACTTCAGTGACATTATTTCCTCGATCAAAAAAGTCTCCGACCAACACTAAGTGGCCTTCGCCATAGGTCCATTTAAATTCTTTATTGATAATGCCATTACCTTGCAAAGTGGTTGCAAATGCATTGAAATTTCCTTCAATGTCAGAAATAGCATATAATTTTTTAGGTTGAGGATAGATGGAAGCAGGTGGAGAATAATCGCTGTGTAGCTTCACTTTGAAGGATGCTTCTGATCCATCGTCTACTTTGCAGGTGAGTAAAGGTACTTCGTCTTTTGAAGTATAAATTTCTTTTTTTGTTAAAAGATCTCCATCCTTTTGCCGCGCTACACTTCTGACAACGACCATTTTCCTTTTATAGAAGACATAAGGCCCATCAGTGTTAAACTCTTCAGTGCAATCAGATACATCTTCCTTTATTATATTCAAATATTGTGGCCAAAAACCAGCTTTAATAACACCAGGCAGTGTCATTATAATTGCGGCAAGTACCACAAATTTATACCTTCTATTTACAAATCTCATCGTTTTTTTTAACGCTAATTATTAGATCTCTAGTGTAATAATGCAAAAATAACCAATTTTTTTCATGAATTTAACTTCTGATTAACAGGAGCGATTCGTTTTAGCTAATCAAGCTCCAGGCTTTGAATTTTTTTCCATGAGTTATCAGATAATTCCGCATTGGTTGATTCAACTTGTTTTCAAGGGTTGGGTCTTTGTCTAAAATTCTGGCAGCAAGTTCTCTCGCAGTCTGTAAAATACGTCCATCTTTCGCCAGATCCGCAATTCGGAAGTTCAAAACGCCACTTTGTTGTGTTCCCTGAATATTTCCTGGCCCTCGTAATTTTAAGTCCGCTTCAGCGATTTCAAAGCCGTTATTGGTTCGCACCATAGTTTGTATTCGTTCCCTGGCTTCAGCGGTTAGTTTAAAACTTGACATCAAAATACAAAACGACTGTTCGGCTCCACGGCCAACACGGCCTCTCAGCTGATGTAGCTGTGATAAACCAAAACGTTCTGTATTTTCAATAACCATAACGGAGGCATTAGGAACGTTCACTCCAACCTCAATAACGGTTGTTGCAACCATAATTTGAGTTTCCCCTTTGGCAAATCGTTGCATTTCAAATTCTTTGTCAGCAGCTTTCATTCTTCCATGGAGGATACTGACTTGGTATTGGGCAATCGGAAACTCTCTTGAAATCACTTCGTAACCTTCTTCCAGATTTTTTAAATCCAGTGTTTCTGATTCTTCAATTAAAGGATAAACCACATAAATTTGCCGTCCCTTGGCTATTTCTTCTTTCATAAAACCAAAAACACGTAATCGGTTATTTTCGGTTTTGTGAAGCGTTTTTATTTCTTTCCTACCCGGAGGTAATTCGTCAATGATTGAAATATCAAGATCGCCGTAAAGTGTCATTGCCAAAGTCCGGGGTATTGGAGTGGCGGTCATTACCAGAATATGTGGCGGGAGCACAACTCCTTTTTTCCAAAGCTTGGCGCGCTGCGCAACTCCAAAGCGATGCTGTTCATCAGTTATTGCAAGGCCCAGATTTTGAAATTCAACAGGATCTTCAATCAAAGCGTGTGTGCCGATTAGAATGTGAATTTCTCCTGCCTTGAGAAGTTTTAAAATTTCTTTTCGTTTTTTTCCTTTTACACTTCCGGTTAGAAAAGCAACCTGGATGCCCAAACCTTTTACAGATTCCGAAATAGAGTTGAAATGTTGCTGCGCTAAAATCTCGGTTGGTGCCATCATGCAGGCTTGAAATCCATTGTCGATTGCAATCAACATACTCATCAAACCAACGACCGTTTTTCCACTTCCGACGTCACCCTGCAAAAGCCGGTTCATTTGTTTGCCTGAACCCAGGTCCTGGCGGATTTCTTTTAAAACCCTTTTTTGAGCATCGGTCAGTTCGAAAGGGAGTTTTTCTTTAAAAAAGCGATTAAAAAAGTTACCGATCTTTGAAAAAACAAAACCTTTGATCGCATTCTTTCGCCGCCGTCGTATTTGCAATAGGCGAAGTTGCAGAAAAAATAATTCTTCAAATTTGAGCCTGTTTCGAGCAAGATCCAGGTCTTTCTGGTTTTTGGGAAAGTGAATGTCCTGCAAAGCTTTATACCTGCCCGGAAAACGAAACTTTTTTAACATATAATCCGGCAGGTTTTCAGGAACCTGATGCGCGTTAATTTTCTCAAAAAGGGCAGCAATGATTTTTCGTTGTCCTTTGGCATCAAGGCCTTTAGTATTCAGCTTTTCAGTGCTTGGATAAACTGGAGCAAAAGTCGCTGCTTTTTTAGTGTTGCTTAATGCAACCAATTCCGTTTCCGGGTGAGGAATATTGATCACTCCATTGAAGTTATTCACTCTTCCATAAACGATATATTCCTGTCCGATTTCAAGGCTTTTTTCTAACCAGTGTACTCCTTTAAACCAAACCAAATCTATGGCGCCGGTCTCGTCTCTCAATTTTCCGATCAAACGTTTTTTCCTTCCGGTACCTGCCACTGAAAGCCTTCTCAACGTTCCGCGTAACTGAACCGCATCGCTTTCTGCTGAAAGGTCACGAATTTGGTGAAATTTTGTTTTGTCAACATATCGGAATGGAAAATGAAAAAGCAAATCCCGGAAAGTAAAAATACCCAACTCTTTTTTAAGCATATCTCCACGCAAAGGCCCGACACCTTTTAGGTATTCGATTGGACTGTCGAGTATATTTGCCGGATTTTGCATGATATAAATAGAACTAAAGGAACTACGTTTTTGTTTCAGAAACCGAATCCATCCTAAATCAGGAATCACAAAATTAAAAAAAAATGAAAACTGAGGATTTTTAGTTTGGTTAGCAATATTGTTTTTGAATTAAATATCTTTGTGTGATTTTTTGAACGGAATTAAATTTTGACAATTCGTAAGATAATGGAAACGAAAAGACAGAAGCAAGTCGGCGAAGTGGTAAAACGCAATATTGGAATAGTTTTGCAGCAGGAAGGATCGTACATTTATGGATCATCAACTTTGGTTACAGTTACCGCTGTTAAAATGTCGCCTGACTTCAACCTGGCAAAGATATATTTGAGCGTTTATAACCGAGAGAACAAAGATGCGGTAATTGCCGAATTGGACGCAAATATTCATCGTTTACGCCAATCGTTGGCTCATCGTATCAAAAAGCATGTGAGGAGGATTCCTGAAATCCAGTTTTATATTGACGAAACGCTTGACGAGATGTACCGCCTTAGCAAACTATTTAAAGAACTAGAAGACAATAATCAAATGGGGCGATCGGAAGAAGAGGAATGATTTAAAAGAAAATCAAACTTTCACAATATTTATTTTTCTGGCTAACCCTTTTGGTAATTTTATCAGTTCTTTTCCCATACTTATCTCAATAAAATTTTCATCTTTTTTATTGATAGAAAAAGAAGTGTCGGGCAATAAACCCAACTGCCAGAGCTGTGAGCTAATATGGTCGCTGACTTGCTTTTGCGCTATTTTTGCAGCTTTCGCAAGATCCAGTTTGATCAATGGAAAATCAGGTACGCCTTTTTTTGCCGGAATCGGTGAACCGTGTGGATCAATAGAAGGAAATCCAAGTTGTTCGTCCACTTCATCCAACAAGTCTACGGACAATAAATGTTCAAATTTTTCCGCTTCTTCGTGAATTTGCTCTTCGGTAAGTCCCATTTGTTGAACGAGATAAGTTTCCCAAAGGCGGTGAGCACGAACCAATTGATGTGCGTTTTCAACTCCCTTAGTCGTCAATTTTATGTTTTGATTTTCGTATTCAACCTGGCCGTCATTTTTGAGGGAGGTTAAATATTTGTTTAACTTATTTTTACTAAATCCCAACCTTTGTAATAAATTTTCAAAAGTCAAGTTGCTACTTTCCTTCAGGCGAAGCGATTGTTTTAAAGTATCTTCTATTTCAATTTTAAATTGCAATTTTCGCTTTTGGAAAAAACGAAAAACCAATCCTTTTTTTGGCGCCAAAAATACAGCGATTAAATATATTAAAGTGGCTGTAACTGCAATCGAAGGGCCTGGAGTTGTAGAAAAAATAACTGCGAAGACCATCCCCATAACCGAGGAAAGTAAACCGATACAACTCGCTATGAAAAGAACCCACCTCAATCGATCAGAGAGTAACAACGCCGTAGCAGCAGGAGTGATGAGCATAGCGACTACCAAAATAACTCCAACGGTCTGAAGTGATGCTACAACCGCGTAAGACAACAATAACATCAAAAAATAGTGAATAGTGCTCGTTGAAATTCCCATCGTTTCTGCGATAATCGATTGGAAAGTTGCCACAAAAAGGTAGCGATAGAATACAATAATGGAAAAGATAACATAAGCTGCAATGCCAGCTGTTAAATATAAGTCTTGATTGGACACCCCTAAAACGTTTCCAAATAAAAAATCTTTAAGGTCCAGATGTACGCCCTGATCGCGACTGATCCATGAAATGCCCATAACACCTAAAGAGAACATTGCCGTAAAAACAATTCCAATAGCAGCATCATTTTTCGTATTTACATTTTGCTGAATCCATGTTATGCATACAGCTGTCAGTAAGCCGGCAATAACCGCCCCGAAGAAAAAACCGATAGTGCTATAACCTACTAACAAAAAGGCGACCACGACACCTGGTAAAATAGCATGTGAAAGCGCATCTCCAATCAAAGCCATATTGCGCAAAACGATAAAACATCCTAATACCCCACACATCAATCCCACCAAAGAAGAAGCAATTAATGCCCGGATAGCCCATTCTTCATGAAGAAAAATATCTAATACTTCAGCCATTTTTTAAAACTACTTTAGTTTAGAAATAGATTATCGACTCATTGAAATAAATTGATGGACAGTGAGTCAATACAAAAGTAGTTATATTTTTAACTATTTAAAAATATATTTTTAGGGTAATCTAAAAATAATGAAACCGTTGCGTAGGTTTAAAGGAAAAGCTTTAATTGATCATTTCATGAAGAATACCTTCTTTCATGGCGTAAGCTGAAACAGAAATGCGTTGGATATTTGCTTTTTTGAGGATAAAATTGATCAATATCAGCGCGACGATAATCAACTCAGCACGAGATTCAGGGAGTTTTTCCATTTGAAGGCGTTCAGCCAAAGTGGTTTTCAGGAATTGGTGATAAAGCGGAAAAAAATCGGTTACTTCAACGATAGAGTGTATTGACGAAACTCTTTGCTTACTCAAAAGCAGATCTAAAACATCGAAAGTGCCTGATGCTCCGATTAGGACAGGAGTTGTATTAGTTTTTAGTATTTCAAGCAATGGTTGGAGAACGGTTTCAAGATGTTGTTCAATGATCAAAACCTCTTCAGCGACAATAGGATTTGTCTTGTGAAATGCTCTGTATAAAATAGAAACACCAATTGGAAAACTCTGCGCCCAAATAACTCCCTGGTCATTTGCAACGATGAATTCTACGCTCCCTCCTCCTATGTCCATTATAAGTCCATTTTCAAAATCTAAAGGCACCGCCTGAATAACGCCAAGATGAATTAATCGCGCTTCTTCATTTCCAGGAATAAGCTCGATTAGAATTCCGGTTTCATTTTTTATTCTTTCAATAAAAGTTTTCCCATTGCTGGCGGTTCGCAAAGCGGCGGTTCCGAAGGCTTTTATATTATTGACCTGATATTGTTCGAGAATGGTTTTAAAACTATGGATCGCTATTAGTCCTCGTTGAAAAGGAGCATCTCCTATTGTGTCAATCCCTTCTTCACCAAGTTTAACAAATATTCTCTCCCGAAATAGTTCAGCAATATTACCATTGCTTTCTTTTTCGCTGATAAGTAGATGAAAAGTATTGGTTCCCAGGTCAATTACGCCGTAACGGTTCGTCATTGTTTTGGCTGTAGGCTAAGTGCTTTTTCGAGGATATCATTAAAATGCATGACACCGGCTTCAGTCATCAAATTAGAATATGCGGGTTTGCCCTCTTTAAAAAAGACGAAAAAAGAACAACCAGGAGAAAAATAAATTTCGGCTTCGATTAGGTCTTCTCCTTCGTTTTTGTAAAAAACCCTTGAAATTGCCTTGCATCTTTTTTTAAAACTCAACGGAACCGGAGCTTCACTGATATGCCGCAATCCTTGTTGGATGCTATATTGATCATTGAGACTTGTGCTGATGGGAAGTTCATAATAAATATAATCAACCTGATTACAATTATCCCAAAGAATCTGAACTTCATCCAATGAAATACTTGGCAGATAAACCTGATCCGGAGCCTGGGTAGCAGGTGCTGTTTTTGGTTCATTTTTATCTTCAGAAGATGAATTGACGTTTGTTTCAATTTTGTTTTCACCATTAGAACATGAAAACAAAGTAAAGGATAGAAGTAAAACTAATATTCTATACATATTCTTTTTTTTAAAACATATAAAGGGTTCGAACTGAAATTAGGTGGTTTTGCAAAGAGGGCAAACCAATATTTGTACTATCATTAAAATATAAAACACCGAATGATCTTGACCAGCGAAAAGTGAAAGCCAAATGAGGCCCGGTATAAAAGGTGACGCCAAGCATGTAACTAAAATCATTTTTATTGAAATCTTCACTCGCCATTACCAAATTAGAATTAGTTGTTCCGTCGTCCACTTTTGAACTTATCAATCTTCCGTATGAAAACCCTCCATGGAAGTGAAATCTATAATATTCTTCTTCTTCGTCATACCAGTCTTTATAATTGAAAAGCAAGGGGATTTCAATAAAATTGGTAGTAATTTTAAAGGGGTCATTTGTATTGCCGGCAACAAGTGAAGACGCACTGCCTCTTTGGCTATAAAGTAATTCAGTATTTACATACATTTTATCGGTAAGAAGAATAACCCCGCTTAATCCGCCAACAAAGCCCAATTTGTTGTAGCCCGCGGATCGGTCTCCATCAAGTTGTGCAGCATTAAAACCAACAATTATTCCTGCTTTGAATCGCTGCTGCTGAGCATTGAGAGAAACACTGGTGAGTGTGAAGAAAAGTATGGCAATAAGTATATTAAAAAGTCGCATTCAGTTTTTTTTAATAAATAACCCAAGTTGCGGATAGTCCATTTGAAACGGAAATTTTTGTGAGAAATCATTGATTTTGATACAAAATTTGACGATTTCAGATGGATTAAAAATTATCCGCAACTTGAAATAAATAATTATCCGGTTCTCGATCAATGAATTCCTAAATTTTACGATATTTGTTGACCTTATATTGCAAAGATACGGCTGCTTTTTAATAATTAAGATAATCTTCACCGGTATGTTTAAATATACAAAGCATAGTCTTAAAAAGATTGAACAGATTTTGGAAGAAACAGGCTATGCGATTCGTTATGAGCGGGGAAATTTTCATTCAGGATATTGCATTGTAGAAAATAAAAAAATTGCAGTGGTCAATAAATTTTTTGATACCGAAGCTCGGATCAACTGTTTTGTTGAGATATTAAGCACCATTGAAGTTGATGAAAAACAGTTGAGCGAAAAATCTGTTGAGTTTTTAAAAAAAATAAATAAATCACTTTCGGCAGAACAGGATGTTGTTGAAACCGAAAAAGCAGAATAATTTTGAAAGTTACTTTTCTTGGTACCGGAACTTCTCAAGGTGTTCCAGTTATTGGCTGCGACTGTGAAGTTTGTTCCTCAAAAGCCCCTCGGGATAAACGGCTGCGATCTTCCGTATTGGTTTCAAAAAATAATGTAAATCTCCTTGTTGATATTGGCCCTGACTTTCGGCAGCAGATTCTAGCGAACAACATAAAAGATCTTCACGCGATTCTCCTTACTCATGAACACAATGACCACATTATTGGTTTGGATGATGTTCGGCCGTTCAATTTTCTATACAAAAGAAATATGCCTATTTATTGCGTTGAAAGAGTGGCTAAAGAATTGAAAACCCGATTTGCTTATATTTTTGAACATAACCCTTATCCTGGAGCACCGCGTGTTGAATTGAATTTGATTAATGAACATGATCCTTTTAAGGTGGCTGGATTGGATGTTATGCCGATTGAAGTATTCCATGGAAATTTATCGGTTTTGGGATTTAGGTTTGACGATTTTACTTATATCACTGATGCCAAAATATTTCCGGAAGAATCAATCGAAAAAATCAAAGGATCGAAAGTTTTGGTGTTAAATGCTTTGCATCACAACGAGCATCATTCACATTTAAATTTAAAACAAGCGCTGGAATTTGTGAAAACCATTCAACCCGAAAAAGCATTTTTAGTACACATTAGCCACAATATGGGCTTGCACGAAAAAGTCAATGCAAATCTTCCGCAAAATGTGTTTTTAGCACATGACGGATTGGCACTTGACCTCTAGAATATTTTAAAAAACTTTTCAATATGAACAGGCTAAGCAAAGAAACGAGTCCCTACCTTTTACAACACGCCAACAATCCTGTTGACTGGTACGCCTGGAAAGACGAGGCTTTTGAACGAGCCCGAAAAGAAGATAAGCCGATTCTTGTAAGTATTGGTTATTCCACTTGCCATTGGTGTCATGTGATGGAAAGGGAATCTTTTGAAGATCCGGAAATTGCAAAGTTTATGAATGAAAATTTCATAAATATCAAAGTGGATCGTGAAGAGCGCCCGGATGTAGATCAAATTTATATGGATGCCTGTCAAATTATCAATGGAAATGGTGGCTGGCCATTGAATTGCTTTTTGACTCCTGATAAGCGCCCTTACTATGCAGGGACCTATTTTCCACCTAAGTCAGCATACAATCGTCCTTCGTGGATTCAGGTTTTGCAGAATATTACTAACGCCTTTCAAAATAAAAGAGAAGTTGTTGAAGGCCAAGCTGACCGACTTTTGGAAGCGATTGTAAAATCGGACAAATCGATGCTAAATAATACCGTCGAAGGTTTGGAAGGATCGGCGGAATTTACTCCTGAATTAGGTGATCAGATTTTTGAAAATTTAAAAAATCGCTTCGATTTGCTCGAAGGAGGCTTCGGAGGCGCACCTAAATTTCCGGGAACGATGTCACTCAGATACTTGCTGAATTATCATTATCACACAAAAAATGAAGAAGCATTGCAGCATTCGTTGTTTTCTCTTGATAAAATGATAAGAGGAGGAATCTACGATCAGCTTGGAGGTGGATTTGCCCGGTACGCAACGGATAGAGCCTGGTTGGTTCCACATTTTGAAAAAATGCTTTACGATAATGCGTTGCTTGTTGAATTATTGGCGGATGCTTACAAACTGACAAAAAAAGAACTTTATAAAGAGACGATCATTGAAACGTTGGATTTCGTGGAAAGAGAAATGACTCATGATGAAGGCGCTTTTTACTCGGCACTTGATGCGGACTCTGAGGGAGTGGAAGGAAAATTCTACGTTTGGTCAAAGGAAGAAATTGAAGAAATACTTGGAAATGAAGCAGATTTGTTTTGCAGGTTTTATGATATAACATCTGAAGGGAACTGGGAAGAGAAAAATATTTTGCAACGAAAAAAGTCTTTTGAAGAATTTGCCAGTGAAAATTCAATCAAAGTTGATGTTTTAAAAAGTACTTTACAAAAAAATCGGAATACCTTATTAAAAGTCAGGGCAATGAGGATCAGGCCAGGGCTTGACGACAAAATCCTGTTGAGTTGGAATGCCTTACAATGCTCTGCCTACGCAAATGCCTACGCTGCATTAGGAATTGAAAAGTATAAAACAGCTGCGATAAAAAACATCCAATTTTTACTGAGTGAGATGATTGATAAAAATGCCGGGCTGCTTTTCCATACTTACAAAGAAGGAAAAGCGCAATATCATGGGTTTCTGGAAGATTATGCCTATTTGATAAAAGCGCTGCTTGATGTGTATAGTATTACATTTGATGAGAACTATTTAAAGGAAGCTGAACGCTATTTAATGCTCGTTCAGCAAAATTTCTTTGATAAAACGGATGGATTATTTTATTTTACATCGGAACAACAGCGGGATGTCATCGTAAGAAAAAAGGAAATCTTTGATTCGGCAATGCCATCCGGCAATTCAACAATGGTTGGAAACTTAGTAAGGTTAGGAATGATTTTGGACAATGAAAGTTTTAAGAAACTTTCAGAACGAATGTTGTTTAATTTAAAAAAATCTATTGAAAATCATCCATCTTCTTTCTCTCGCTGGGCAAGCGAACTGCTAAATCAAATTTATTCTATAAAAGAAATTGCAGTACTTGGTGTGGATTCAATTGATTTTGCAAATAAAATAAATACGATTTTTATTCCAGGTAGAATAATCATGGCGACGACTGATCCCGTAAGCGATTATCCTTTATTAGAAAATAGATTGAAAGAAAGGGAAACGCTTATTTATCTGTGTGAAAATTATAGTTGTCAACAACCGGTAAAAAGCATTGAAGCGTTTGAAAGACAATTAAGAAAAAGTTGATTTGCAATTTGTTTAAAAAGTTTGAGTATCTTCAAAAAAGGATTTGGCTGTTTTTTAAATATTAACAAGCAATTTTCATTCAAAGATTCAGTTATAAATTATGTGATTATCTTCCAG
The DNA here is from genome assembly GCA_965220465.1 of Saprospiraceae bacterium. Lineage (GTDB taxonomy): Bacteria > Bacteroidota > Bacteroidia > Chitinophagales > Saprospiraceae > JAHDHW01. The sequence continues at coordinate 573,445 of CBDCPZ010000024.1, forward strand.
GAAAACAAATATTAATTCATTTAAGCATGAGGAAGACTTTTACCTTTATAATATATTTGGCATGTTTCGTTGGTGTGTTACACGCACAACAAGCTCCACAATATAGTATGTACATGCTGAATAAGTACAATTACAACCCTGCATATGCGGGGCTTGACAACTCCTTAAGTATTACAGGTGTTTTCCGAAAGCAATGGGTTAATCTTGAGTCAAGCCCTGTCACACAAAATGTAAACGTACATATGCCATTCTACTTCTTGGGAGGTGGCTTTGGCATAAACATTGAAAACGATCAACAAGGTGCCGAGCGAAATACGAGTGGCTCAATTTCTTATAATTATTTTGTGCCAGTAAATAAAAAAAGTTTACTTTCTTTTGGACTAGGAGCAGGAGCTATACAAAAATCGTTGGATGGTTCAAAGTTACGTGCTCCGGATGGGGATTATACAAACCCAGAACCTGGAAACATTGACCACCGAGACAACTTTATACCCAACGGCAAGGTTTCAGGTACAGCTCCTTATTTGAATGCTGGGGTTTATTTTCAAGGTGAAAAACTAGAAATTGGGCTATCTGCCAACAATTTAATTGAACCTACAGCTACATTAAATGCAGAAGATTTAGTTAATATTAAATTTATTCGGAATTATTTTTTTAGTTTTGCATATTCTTTTGAATTAAGTAGGGATTTAATCATTCAACCTTCATTCTTTGCAAAATCTGATTTGGTACAAACTCAACTTGAGTTCTCTGCAATTGTAAAATATAATGACAATATATTCGGAGGCGCATCGTTTAGAGGATACAACACAAATTCAATTGACGCAATTATATTCATTTTAGGATATAAGTTGAATGAAAAAGTCACCCTTGCTTATTCCTACGATTTGACATTATCTGGATTAAGTAGTGTGAGTAAAGGTTCACATGAAATCCTTTTAAATTATAATTTGAATAAGTTGATTGGAAAAGGCATTCCTCCAAAGATTATCTATAATCCAAGATTTTTATAATAGCTTTTATTCTCTTTCTTACATATTAAGTCTATTTAGAGTAATTATATGCCTGGAGAATTGATTAAAATTTAGATGTCTGGATACTTTGTTCTTAAAATATTGCGTTCTTAGTACACTTTTTGTAGGTAGAATGACTGCTACCTTTCAAAATATTGAAAGATTAATTTTTGTTTTTATATTCAACAGACTATATTTACGTTCGCTTTTTAGTAATTTAATCTAAAACTGAAGGAAAACTCGGGTGTTAAAATGAAAAAAATACAAAGATTTTTATTGGTGCTGACCGTACTAGTTATAGTAACGTCGTGTGGAACACGTCAAACAGGTCAACTCATTGGAGTAACAGATAGACCTTCTTGGAAAGGTATTAACCCTTATGGTATGGTGTATATCCCATCCGGCTCTTTGCATATTGGGCCAAGTGATCAGGATGTAGCTAATACTTATATCCAAAGGCCAAAAACTATTTCCATTCAAGGTTTTTACATGGATGATACCGAAATTACTAACAATGAGTATCGTCAATTTGTTTACTGGGTTCGTGATTCGTTAGCTCATGATCTACTTGAGCATACTTACGAAGATGATCTAGGTAACGAATATATCGATTGGGAATACGAAATTGATTGGGCCAGTGAAGAACTGGAGGACCTTTATTACCAAGGAGATGATAAATTTGCTGGTAAAAAAGAGCTTGACATTTCTCAATTGGTTTATGAATATCAGTGGTATGATTGGCAGAGAGCTGCTCATGATAAGGTTTCAAGTCGTACTACTCATATTAAAAAGGATGAAACCATAGTGTATCCGGATACTTTAGTTTGGGTTCGTGATTTCGCTTATTCTTATAATGAGCCAATGACAAGAAATTATTTTTGGCACCCCGCATTTGATGATTATCCAGTAGTAGGAATAGACTGGAAAAAAGCAAATGCATTTTGCTATTGGAGAACCAAATTATGGAATTCGTACCAAGCAAATGGTGTTAATTCTGAAGACTTCCGGTTACCAACAGAACATGAGTGGGAATATGCGGCTAGAGGAGGACATGATTTGGCACCGTTCCCTTGGGGAGGATATTATATTCGTAATGCGAAAGGGTGTTTGTTAGCTAACTTTAAACCTGGACGAGGTAATTATCCAGAAGACGGTGGATTGTATACTGTAAAGGCGGATGCCTATTTCCCTAATGATTACGGATTATACAATATGGCAGGTAATGTAGCTGAATGGACTTCGTCAGCATTCGATGAGAATGCATATTCTTTCCTGCATGACTTGAATCCTGATATGCGATATGATGCTAAAGATGATGAACCGGAAGCTCAAAAACGTAAAGTTATTAGAGGAGGATCTTGGAAGGATATTATGTTTTTCTTACAAACGGGTACTCGTCATTGGGAATATCAAGATACTACAAAATCATATATTGGCTTTAGATGCGCACTTACATTCTTAGGTCGATCTATCAATGATTTTTAATAAAAGCTCAAGATGGCTATCCAAATGGTTTGGATTTCCTTATACCTTTTGGATAGCTATTCTAAAGTGATTCTAATAGAATTCCTACCTGAAAATTACATTATCAAAATTAATATTGCCCCATGTGTAACTTTTTACCTCTTCTGCGTTATGAAGAAGGGGAGCTATAAAATTTTTAGATAACCCGTTGATTTCAAAATATTTAACTAACCTATTAAAATAGTATCAAAATGAGTTTCGTAAAAACAAATTGGTTCAAATACTTAAAGAATCTTATCATTGGTGTAGGTGCTTCTGTAGTATTGTTGGGAGCACTGTTTAAATTAGAAAGTTGGAATTATGCTAGTGAAATGTTGATTTTAGGATTGAGTGTTGAAGCATTTATTTTCTTGTTTCTAGGTCTTATTGGACCTGAGAAAGATTACTATTGGGAAAAATTATATCCTGGTTTAGATGATTATCACTCAAGAATTGCTCCTTTGACTGAAGGTGATGTTTCAGGTGCTCCACCAGCATTAAATGGAGAAGTTGTTGAACAACAACTAGGAGGAATGCTTACTGAACTTCAAACAATGTCAAATTCTCTTGGGTCATTAAAAGCACTGCAAGAAGTTGATTTTTCAGGTACAGGCGATCAGCTTAAGACCATGTCAAATTTCTATACTCGTATGAGTGAAGCAATGGCTAATCTTAATGATTCGCTTGAGGATACTGAGCGTTACAAAGATCAATTGTCAGCGCTGAATAAGAACCTTGGTTCCTTGAATTCAGTTTATGGTAATGTTCTTTCCGCCATGTCTAATATTGGAAACGAGAATTAAAATCAATTTCTAAACTTACTTGCAGCTTATCTGTAAGTATTAAAAAAATAAAGGGATATGTCTATACCTAAGGAACCGCGGCAGTTGATGATCAACTTGATGTACCTCGTGCTTACTGCACTTCTGGCGCTCAACGTATCCGCGGAAATATTCAACGCTTTCAAATTAGTTGATAAAGGGCTTCAAAAATCAAATGCGGTGCTAGATGCTGCTAATGATCCGATTCCTGCTCAAGTAGCTAAACTTGCAAAGAAAAAACCAGAGTTACAAAAATATGCAGATCGAGCAAACCCTGTTCGCGAAGTATCAAAAGAATTTACTGAGTACATAGAAGAGATAAAAGATTATATGATTGATTGGTCCGGTGATAAAAATGGCAAAAATGATGAAGGAGATTATATGATTATTAATGGTGTTGAGCAATTAAAAGGAAAGAAAAACAAAGATGTGACCACTAAGTACCTTGTAAATGGTAAACCAGATAAAGGTATTGATCCTGAGGGGCCAAAAATTAAGCAGAAAATTATTGAAACTCGAGACAAGTTTTTGACTTTTATTGATGAAGGTGATCGGCAAGCTTTTATGGAAAACATTGCTATTGAAATTGATGATGAATCATGGAAAAAAAGTAAAGACAAAAACTCTTGGACAGATTATAATTTCCGCCAAATGCCAGTCGGTGCTTTGCTTCCTGTTTTTACTAAATTTCAGAATGATGCCAAATCGACAGAAGCGGCAATTCTCAATTACTTACTTTCAAAAGTAGGGGGTGAAGACATCGTTCTTGATAAATTTCAAGTAGTTTCTTCTCCTAAAAAAACTTACGTCATCAAAGGGGAAAAATTTGAAACTGAGGTATTTTTAAGTGCTTCCGCATCTGAAACTACTAATACGGGAGTATCAATAAAAGTAAATGGTGCTTCTCTTCCTGTGAAGGATGGTGTCGCTACTTTTACTCAAACGGCTACAAATACTGGTGTTAAAAAATACAGCGCAACAATTTCTGTTACTAATCCAGTAACAAACGAAACTAATACATATGAAAACAACTTTGAATACGAAGTTGGATTACGTTCTTGCAACGTTTCAGCTGATAAAATGAATGTATTTTATATCGGTGTTGAAAATCCAGTCTCAGTTTCAGCTGCTGGTGTTCCTACGCACACTTTGAAAGTAAGTGCATCTGGAAGTGGAATTTCATTGTCTCCAAACGGAAAAGGTTCATATATAGCCACTGTTACAAAACCTGGAGAAACTAGTATTACAGTTTCTGGTGAAGGACTGAAAGCTACTTCATTTCCGTTTCGTGTTAAACGTATTCCTGACCCTATGGCTAGACTGAGTAAGAGCAGTGGAGGAACAATGGGTAATGGTGAATTTAAAGCTCAAGGTGGTGTTGGTGCATTTTTAGATAACTTTGATTTTGACGCTAAATGTGCAATTCAAGGATATACACTAACATTTGTTGCAAAAAGACAGGATCCCGTAGACTCTGTTAACCAAGGTCCGCGTTATAATGAGAAGTCAAAAAGATTGGTTAATCAAGCTAAACCTGGTGATATTTTCTACTTTGACAATGTAAAAGCTAGATGCCCGGGTGATACCGCAGGACGTACCATCAATTCAATGGTATTTAAGATTAAGTAAAAAATATAAATTTATTAAGTCATGAAGATCGCTTTGAAATTTTTATTCTTTTGTTTGTTTGGTGTTTTCACAGTTTTAAATCCTGCCTATGGGCAGGTTCCTGAAACTGTAAAAACGGAAGCAAGTGAGCCGGAAGAAGAAGGCCCAATTGATGATATTGTAGAAAAAAGGATTATTAACGAAAGAAGAGTATTGCCTTATCAACCTTTACGTGAAGCAGATATCTTTTGGGAAAAACGTATTTGGAGAGTTATTGACATCCGTGAAAAGATGAACCTTCCATTTGCTTATCCAGAAATGCCTTTTTTCACTATTCTTATGGATGCCGCTATAAACAATGAAATAACTGTTTATAGTACAGAAGACGATAAGTTTTCAAATAAACTTCAGCCTGACGAAGTGGCATCAATGGGAGCTACTGTTGATACAGTAATTACCTTCGATCCTGAAACTTACGAAGAACAGATTCAAATCGTTCGAAATGAGTTAAATCCTGAAGATGTAATGCGTTTTAGAATCAAAGAAGTTTGGTTTTTTGATGAAGAAACATCTGTGTTGCAAGTGCGAATTCTTGGTATTGCACCATTGATAGATGTAAAAGATGATAACGGTAATTTTAAGTATGAAAAGCCAATGTTTTGGGTTTATTATCCAGAATGTAGAGAAGTGCTTGCTCGGCATCAGGTATTTAATGCAGGTAATGATGCAAGCCCGAACTCTTGGGAAGATTTGCTTGAAATGCGTTATTTCTCAAGTTATATCTACAAACAATCCAATGTTCATGATTTTCGCTTGCAGGATTACCTTACAGGAGTTGATCTTCTTTTAGAAGCAGATAAAATTAAACAAGAGATATTTAACTTCGAACTAGATTTGTGGTCTTATTAATCTTTTGTTTTTACTTAAAAAAGGTTCAAATCTTGCGAGATTTGAACCTTTTTTGTTTTATAGCCTATTTTGAATAGAAATCTCTAAATAGAATATAACAACTCCATCTCCATTTTCTGAAGTTCAAATTATTATATTTACACGAACCAAGTTTGAAGAGCTATATCCAAAATGTTTAACAAATTCCCTTTCTTTCAACAATTAGATCAAATGGATTGTGGAGCAACTTGCTTGCGTATGATCGCTCAATTCTATGGCCGATCTCACTCCTTGCAATCCATGCGAGAAAAGTGTCATGTTGATCGTGAAGGAGTTTCGATATTGGGAATTTCAGAAGGTGCAGAAAGTATCGGAATGCGAACTTTAGTTGTCAAAATACCCTTCGTGACTGATTCACCAGAAGACTCAGGTATGACGGAAGTTCCTTTACCTTGTATTGTACATTGGGAACAGAGGCATTTTATTGTGGTTTACAAAGTGAACCAAAAATATGTTTGGGTCGCTGATCCTGCAAAAGGGAAAATGAAGTTGAGTCGTGAAGCTTTTGAAAAAGGTTGGTTGAGTGATGATCAAAAAGGAATAACATTATTGTTGGAACCATCCCCTGATTTTTATGAATTTGAAGGAGAAAAGTCAAATAAAAAAGGGTTAGGCTATTTATTTCAATATTTTAGGCCATATAAAAGATTGATTAGCCAATTGATTTTAGGTTTGATATTGGGAAGCATCTTTCAATTAATTTTTCCATTTCTCACACAGGCAATCGTAGATATTGGAATTGAAAACCAAAACATCGGCTTTATTTACTTGATATTGATTGCTCAGTTGATGTTGTTTTTGAGTCAAACGATTACCAGCTTTATCCAAAGTTGGATTCTATTGCATATTGGAACCAGAGTCAATATTAGTATCCTTTCCGATTTTCTAATCAAGTTGATGAAATTGCCCATTGCTTTTTTCGATACAAAAATGATTGGTGATTTGCTCCAAAGAGTTCATGACCACGAGCGGATTAAATTATTTCTAACCAATTCTACCCTCGCTACCCTTTTTTCATTTTTTAACCTGATCATTTTTGGTGTTGTTCTTTTGATTTATAATACTTCGATATTTTTAATTTTCCTTGTCGCAAGTGTTTTGTACTTATTCTGGATAAGTATTTTTTTAAAAAAACGAAAAGTTATTGACTATCAAAACTTCGAACAACTTTCAGAAAATCGAAGCACCCTGATCGAATTAATCCAGGGAATGCAGGAAATCAAACTGCAAAACAGTGAAAAAAAACGTCGTTGGCAATGGACACATATCCAGGCCAGAATATTTCAGGTCAATATCAGATCCCTGGTTATTTCTCAATATCAGGATGCCGGAGCAGGATTCATCACACAATTGAAAGATATCCTGATTTCATTTATAGCAGCCAAAGCAGTTATCGAAGGCCAGATGACGCTGGGTATGATGCTCGCAGTTCAGTATATCATCGGACAGCTCAACGCACCTTTACAACAAATGATCAATTTTATTAGAAGCACGCAGGATGCAAAAATAAGTTTGGAGCGTCTTGGTGAAATTCACAATCGAGAAGATGAAGAACATCCAGATGAACAGCAGCTTGATATGTTGCCAAAACAAGCCGATTTGAAAATCGAAAAGGTTAGTTTTCAATATAACAAACTTTCCGAATTTGTACTCGAAGATATCAATTTGACGATTCCAAAAGGTAAAATTACTGCGATAGTTGGTACAAGCGGCAGCGGAAAAACAACTTTAGTAAAATTGCTTTTAGGGTTTTATAAACCCACCAAGGGTAGCATAAGAGTAGACAGTGTTGCTTTAGAAAACATTTCCAAGAAACTTTGGCGTTCTAAATGTGGAGCAGTGATGCAGGACGGCTATATTTTTTCGGATTCCATAGCTAACAATATAGCCGAAAGCGACGACCAGGTTGACAAAAACAAGTTGCTAAAAGCTGTACAAATGGCGAATATCCAGCCTTTTGTTGAATCTCTGCCCTTGCATTACAATACGATGATTGGGGCTCGGGGCAATGGAATTAGTCAGGGACAGCGGCAACGATTATTGATCGCGCGCGCTATTTATAAAAACCCGGATTTTCTGTTCTTCGATGAAGCAACCAATGCGCTTGATGCCCGAAATGAGAGGATAATTATGGAAAACATGAATAATTTTTTTGAAGGACGAACGGTTGTAGTAGTAGCGCATCGATTAAGTACGGTTAAAAATGCTGATCAAATCGTTGTACTGGAAGAAGGGAAACTTATTGAAAAAGGTACGCATAAAGAATTGGTCGAACGAAAAGGTACTTATTATCACCTTGTAAAAGATCAATTGGAATTGGGGGATTAATTTAAATAAAAATGGAAAAGCAAAACCAATTGTTAAAAGACCCAGATGCTATCCGGTTGAATGAAAATCGCGATTTGCAACAGATTCTTGGTGCTCCACCAGGGTGGATTCTCAAATGGGGTATAACAGTTGTTTTTCTTGCAGTCGCTATGCTGATTGGAATAAGTTGGCTGATAAAATACCCGGATATTATTCCAGCAAGAGTTGTTTTGACCACGGAGCAACCTCCCATTCGAGTTTTTTCAAAAACGAGTGGAAAGGTTGAAGAGTTGATTGTAAAGGATGATGAAAATGTAACGGCTAACCAAATATTGGCAATTATTGAAAACCCGGCAGATTGGGCAGATGTACTAATTTTAGATAGTTTTTTAAATAAAATACAAGCTGCAAACACGACGGAAGCTATTCGAAACCTGAAAATTCCAAGAGAATTAAAATTAGGTTCCTTACAAAATACTTATGCTGAATTTTCAAAACAATTTGATAAGTACGTTTTCTTTTTACAAAACAATCTAACCAATGCCCGAGTGAGCAATTTGAATGAACAAATTGTGCAATTAAATGCTTTGATAACCGCTTTGAACCAACAAAAGGGAACTCTTTCAAAAGTGGCAAAACTAGCTTTGAAAGAATTGGAACGAAATCAGGAATTGAAGAAAATTGGCGCTATCAGCGATACAGAACTGGAAGCTTCAGAGTCTTATTATCTTCAACAGCAACAATTGTTGGAAGAACTGGAAAATGATATTATTAGCAATAAAATCCAGATTGAAAAAAACCAAATGCTGATCCTTGAAACTCAACAGAAAAACAATGAAAGCCGATCCGGTGGATTATTTTCTATTCAGGGAGATGTGCAGCGAATGAAAAGTGAGGTCGAAAACTGGAAACAAACCTTTCTAATTATTGCTCCGATTGATGGCAAAATTTCCTTAATTCGTTTTTGGAGCCCGCAACAGTTTATCAATGAAAATGAAGAATTGCTGACCATCGTTCCTACCAATAATTCCGGAAAAATTATTGGAAAAGCACTTTTACCACTCGAAAGATCTGGAAAAGTAAAACCTTCGATGCTGGCAAATATTCGACTCGATGGCTACCCTTATCAGGAGTTTGGAAGCATTGAAACCACTGTTAAAAATATCTCCTCCGTACCACAAGGCGATGCTTATCAAATTGAATTGGAAGTACCGGAAACATTGATTACAAGTTATAGTAAAACCATTCCGTTTCGGCAGGAAATGCAGGGGACTGCGAATATTATCACTGAAGACCGGCGCATTTTGGAACGCGTTTTTGATAAAATTATAAGTATTTTAAGAAATGAATAAAAAATCAGTTTATGATTTGGGTTTCGTTTTTAAATTTTGATAACTCCCAAAACAGGTAAGCAAACACAATGGTATATTCCAGTCCAACAACCCAAAGGTTTTCAAAATAAACCGAATAACTATAATTGATATAGGTTAAGATGATGAGTCCCGACCATACAATTGGAAATTTAAATCGGGTAAAAATACTTAATACTAAAGGCAGGAAAACATACCAGGGGTGAACGGTTGTCGCTAAAAAAAGATAAAGGCAAATACCAAAAAGCATTGCTTGAAAGAGGTTCCCAGAATTTGGAAGTCGTTCTTTGAAAGCATAAAGAATCACTCCGGCTAAAACAAAAAGACCGAGCAAGGGGCCGATTGTTGCAATTTGGTTGTAACTGGTTAATAGTTTAAAAAGCCAGCGCAGTAAATAATAAATACTCGCGTTGAATTCAAATTTTTGAAAATAGAGGTCAAGACTTGAACTAAAATTTTGAATAAAAAGTCCATTCATCAGCGGTGAAAACAATAGTAAAAGGACTATGCCAACGATTCCAAAATAGTGAACGCTTTTTTTCCAGCCCAACCTTCGAATCAAAAAAGGTAAAAAAATCAATGGGAGTAATTTGGAAGCGATTGAAAAAGCAATCGCAATAGCACTCAAAGTCAAACGATTTTTGACCATTAACCAAACCGTCAGCAAAAGGAAAAATACCATTGCTCCTTCAAAATGCAGATTTCCCATAATTTCAATTAAAACAAGTGGATTGAGGACATAAAGCAATACATTTTTAAGTGGTAGGCGGAAATGTCTCAGAAGTTTGATTATTAAAATAATAGATCCGCATTCAAAAGCAAACATAAAAAATTTCATGACCGCGGCACTTCCGATTAAACTTTCAGGAAAAAGCCAGCAAGCTGCTGTGAAAATACCCTGGCAAACGGGAGGATAAATCGTGTAATAATTTGGGGAATTTAGCTCGTTGAAAAGCTCAATCGATATTCCGGAGATTGCAATTTGATTTTCAATGAAATAACTGGGGAGGTAATTGAAAGGATTGATACCGTTGACCGCTAATCTACCGTCCCAAATAAATCGATAAATATCGTCTGAGAGATTTGGAAAAGAAAAGATCAATAAAAACCTTAGCAAAATTCCAAGCACAATAAAACTCCAAATAATTGTTTTTTCTTTTACAAAATGAAATACAAAAACGTAGGCTAAAAAACACGGGATGTAAAAAAGAAGTAGGTCTTGGAAATCGGATTGCTGAACTTTATAACCCAAACCAAAAATGGTTGCTGTCAAAACCATTGCAGCCAGTAAAAAGCCAAGTATTGATAAAAGTTTGCTGCTATTTGAGTTCAATTTTTAGCCCTTTTGATTCATAAAAATAGAACGCAGATTGTACGGATTTACACGCTTAGTATTTTATAAAAGTCATTTCGAAATTTAATTATAATTCAAGTGCCGGATAGAATAAAAGCAAATCGTTCCGTATCCTAACATCAATAGAATGTGAAAATATAGGAAAGGATTGCTTTGCAAATAGATGCCTCCAATAATTCCCAATAAAAAATAAACCGCAAGGAGCCCCTCCATGATAGTAGTAAACGGAAGTTTTGTAGTAAGATAATTTTGCTTTTTAAAAGAATCCCGCAATTCCTGGATATTAAATTTTGGTGTACGAATAAAAGGAGACTTTTTTCCAATATAACCTTGTATCACAGCAATCGAATTGTGCAACGATAAGCCCATCGATAAGGCCAAAAAGATAGGAAAAAGAAAAATAAATTTGAACAACATCTTCAAGTAAGACTCTTTATTCAATTCGGCCTGTACGTTGGCGACATAATAAACCAGGGTAACAGACAAAGTGGCAATCAGGAAATAGCTCATAAAATCGGTATTCAGCCCAACTATCTGAAGTGCAAACATCAAAGGCACACTAAATACTCCGGCAAGGAAAACAAACAAAAACACACCACTTGCCATCAAATGCCCTGTTGCATGCATTTTTTTGGAAAAGGAAAAATTAGATTTCCAAACTACTGGCAATAATTTTCTGGCATTTTCAGCTCCGCCTTTCATCCAGCGGAATTGCTGTGACTTCAAGCCATTCATCTCTGCTGGCAACTCAGCAGGAGATCCAAACTTTTCAAGATACATGATTTTCCAACCTTTCAATTGGGCGCGATAACTCAAATCCAAATCTTCGGTCAAAGTATCTGCTTCCCAACCGCCGGCGTCTTCAATGGTTTTCCGACGCCACACTCCCGCGGTTCCATTAAATTGAAGCAGGCAATTTCCTGCTTGCCGGCCCAATTGCTCCACCGTAAAATGTACATTTAATTGCATAGCTTGGAGTCGTGTCAGCATACTATAATTTTGGTTGATATGCTCCCAACGTGTTTGAACGACACCAATTTTTTCATTTTTAAAATAAGGAATAGTTGTCAGTAAAAAATCTTCCCGTGGAAGAAAATCTGCATCAAAAATGGCAATAAATTCTCCCTTTGCATGAACCATTGCTTCTTTTAAAGCTCCTGCCTTATAACCCTTTCGGTCAACTCGATGGTACAATTCGATATTAAAACCTTTGGCCTTGTATTCTTCTACTTTTCGACGGGAAATGTCAACGGTTTCATCAGTGGAATCATCCAAAATATGGATTTCGTATTTATCTTTTGGGTAATCAAATTCAACGATTTTATCCACGAGTCGCTCCACGACGTACATTTCATTGAAAATGGGTAATTGTATCGTTACGAAAGGGAGCGTGTCATCAGAAACAGCTTTCAAATACTTCAGATTTTTGTGCATCCAATTGTATCTTTTGTAATAGTACAAAAGATGGAATTGCAGCAAGCAGTAAGCCGTGATGTAAATCAAAGCAATTACATAAATTGTCAAAGTAAAATATGCTAGGGTTGTCCACATGTTTTTTTAGTTTCTATTTTGATTTTTTTGCATCGCTCTTGGCCTTCGCTTTTGGTTTGTAGTTTGTGGTTAACAGTTTTACAGACTTCTCACCCCTCACTCCTGACACCTTTCATTTCACTCCTCCTTCACCTTACAACAACTTAAAGATCGTCCAAAGGATTTTGTGCCCTGCTAAGAAGGTTCCTTTCACGGTGCCTGAGACTTTTGAAACGCCAATTCTTCGTCGATAACTAACGGGTATTTCAGTACTTTTCAATTTATGTTTTGCCGCTTTAACCTGCATTTCAACGGTCCATCCAAAATCGGGATCGGCCATTTCAATTTCGATCAGTTTATCAAACTTGATTGCTCTAAACGGGCCAAGATCGGTAAATTCATAACCATAAAAAAGTCGGATCAAATTAGTTGCAAGCCAGTTTCCAAATATTTGCTGCGGTTGCATCGCTCCCCTTTCCATATCACCAATCGCTCGTGAGCCAATCACTAAATCAAAGTTTCCTTCAATAATGGGTTGTACCAACTGCTCCATTTCTTCAGGATGATCGGAATAGTCACCATCCAGAAAAACGACAATATCAGGGTGATCTTCGGGGTTTTTATTTTTCAAATATTCTATCCCTTTCAAACATGCACTTCCGTATCCTTTTCTGGGTTGATCGAGTACCGTTCCTCCTGCATCGCGAGCGACTTGAACCGTATTGTCGGTACTTGCATTATTACAAACAATGATTTCCCTAACCAGATCTTTGGGGATATCAGCCAGCACATTTGCAATCGACGCTTCTTCGTTGTACGCTGGAATGATGACATCAATCGTTGGTTTCGGCATTTAAAAGGAAATAATATTGAAAATTTTAAAATACAAATTTAGCATAAATCTCTTGAATTTCAGTGTCTTGCCAAATACATTCAATAGCGGAAAATTATACTCAAAAATATTCAATTGCCATAATGAAAAGCTTTGTTTTCTTACCTTTGGGTAACTATTTTTGACGGAAACAGTAAAATCTATATTAAGCGACAAATCGTTCAAATTTGGGATGAAATTAAAAAGACGATTCTTCGTTTTAAGCAGATCAAAATCAACTTATGAAACAATACTTTTTTTACTTAATAATAGGAATTGCAGCAATTATTTCCTGCAACCCGGACAGTAGTTTTATTACGGATGGCGGAGCCAAGCTTGAATTTTCAATAGACACCCTTCAATTTGATACTGTTTTTACGGAACGAGGTTCAGCCACTCGCATTCTCAAAGTGTACAATCGGCACGACAAGCGTATCTTGATATCAAAAATCATGATCGCCAGTGCTCCTAATTCGGTATTTCGCATCAATGTTGATGGAAATTCGGGAGCTGTTGCCACCGATGTTGAGATCGCGGCGAATGACAGTTTATACATTTTTGGTGAAGTGACCGTTGATCCTGATCAACCGATTTCCAATAGTCCGTTTGTCATCAACGACGAACTAATTTTTGAAACCAATGGAAACACCCAAGCCATTACCCTCGAAGCCTGGGGCCAAAATGCCATTTATATCCCAAATCGATTTAGTGCTGATAGCTTGAGTTTGTTGAATTGTAATGGAAATGTGGCCACCTGGACCAAAGAAAAACCTTATGTGATTTTTGGAGCTTTATTTATTGATAATTGCACCCTTAATTTGCTGGAAGGTACAAGGGTTTATCTCTTTGGCGGTTTTGCCAAGCTGGTCGATGACGAGGGAAATGTTTCTACCTACAATGATGGTTTGATTTATTTGTTGCAAAACGGAAAACTAAATATTCAGGGCACGGTTGAAGAACCAGTCACTATTCAGGGAGACCGATTAGAAGAGGAGTTTCAGGATATTCCCGGACAATGGGCAGGGATTCGGATTGGCTCAGGAAGCACTGGAAGTGTTTTTGAAAATGTAATCGTAAAAAATTCCATCGTTGGTGTGCGCGTCGATTCATCAGCTCAGGTTACTTTAAAAAATGCTCAGTTTTATAATACTTCAGGTAGTGGCATCCTTGGAGTTCATGCAAATATAACTGCCGAAAATTCACTGTTCCACAGCAGTGGCGGTAATTGTGTTCAATTGGAATATGGAGGCAATTATGATTTTAAATATTGTACTTTGGCGAGTTATGGTGTCGATGCTTCAGCCTTACGGCTTACTAATTTGTTGTGCCTTGATCAGCTTTGTACTGAATATCGTGTCAACAATTTAACTGCTGAATTTAAAAATTCAATTGTATTCGGCTCTCGAAAAGACGAGATATCGATGTTTAAAGCAGAAGAAGCTCTCTTTAATTACAATTTCCAAAATTGCGTTGTTCGTGTAAATGAGTTGGATGATAATCCTCCGTTTACCGACTTTTTTAACAATTGTAATCCTTGCATCAATGGTGACAACAATTCTGCTCTTTTTGCTGATGTAGATGAAGACAATTATCATCTGGATACTTTGTCAGTCGCTGAAGGGCAAGCTATGCTGATTCCTGCAATTCAGTTCGATTTGGATGGAAAGGAACGAGATGATTCCATGCCAGACATTGGTTGTTTTGAATACCAAGATGAATAACAAACCAACGATTTCAATTATTGGCTGCGGCTGGCTGGGTTTACCTTTAGGTGCTTTTTTAGTTGAAAAGGGTTTTGATGTAAAAGGGTCAACGACTAGAAGAGAGAAAATTTTAATTTTAAAAGAAAATGGTATCCTCCCTTTTTTGATAAAAGCTGGACAGTTTTTGGAAGGGGAAAACATCGATTCCTTTTTTCAAAGTGAAATCCTGATTATCAATATCCCGCCAGGCCGACGTAACCCTAATGTCGAAAATACCCATCCAAAGGAGATTCAAAATATTGTTGAAAAAGCTGCCGAAGGAATTGTTAAAAAAATAATCTTCGTAAGCTCCACAGGTGTTTATGGAGATTCAAACAGCATAGTAAACGAAAAAGATAAACCAAACCCAGCCTCTTCAACTGGAAAAGCGTTGGTTCAAATCGAAGATTTTTTACAATCAGATAATCGTTTTAAAACGACCATTCTTCGAATGGCAGGCTTGGTTGGCGGTGATCGCAAAGCCGGACGGTTCTTGGCAGGAAAGCAAAATGTACAAAACGGTACTGCTCCTGTCAACCTCGTTCATCGGGACGATTGTATCAGGGTAATCAATCAAATCATTGATTTGGAACTTTGGGGTGATCTTTTCAATGTCTGCTCTGATCAGCATCCTACTCGTGAAGAATTTTATATTCACCAAGCCAGAAAACAGGGATTTGAAGCGCCACAATTTGCTAAGAATAGCGAACCTTCTTTTAAAATCATTTCAAACGAAAAATTGAAAAAGAAGTTGAATTACACTTTTTTACATCCGGATCCTATGCAATTTTAGAAGGTTTGACCTGGACGGTAAAAATGACAAGCAGTCCAATGACAAAATAAATGATCAACGCTAAAATGCTATTTCGCATTCCACCCATCATCTGGTCAATAAAACCGAAGCTGAAGGTTCCCAAAACAATAGCCACTTTTTCCAAAACATCATAAAAACTGAAAAAGGATGCAGTGTCTTTGGTTTGTGGTGGAATAAGTTTGGAATAAGTAGATCGCGACACGGATTGAATACCTCCCATGACCAAACCTACCAAAGCGGCGATTGCATAAAACTGGATTTTTTCAACAACAAAATAAGCCAAAACGCAGATGCTGATCCAGATTGCAAGCATGGTGATGATGGCAATTTTATTGCCTTTCCAATTGGACAATGATGCAAAAAGGTAAGCTCCGCCGATCGCCACCAATTGCAGGATCAAAATTAAAATAATCAGATCGGTTGCTCCAAATTTTAAAATATCCGTAGCAAAAGTTGATGCCAAATACAAAACTGTTTGGACGCCTGCGCTGTAAAAGAAAAAGGAAAAAAGAAATCTTTTGATATTTTTCTGGCCTTTTACGATCTGCCAAACCTTTTGTAATTCCTGGTAACCTTTTGAAAGAAGCTTTGATGAAATATTATTTTTTGAGTCTTTTGGAAGGCGATTGAAAGTGATTTGTGCAAATCCTATCCACCAGAGGCCAACCATTACAAAAGATAACCGGACAGGCATTTCTGCATCAGGAAAACCAAACCAATCGTATTTTTGAATCATCACCAAATTTACAATCAATAAAAGCACACTGCCGATATAACCATAAGCGAAACCTCTGGCACTCACTTTATCAAAGGTCTCTTCCGTAGCGATCAAAGGCAAAAACGAATTATAAAAAATCTGCCCTCCTGCGAAACCAACTGTCGCAATAACAAAACCAAACACGCCTAAAAAAATAGTATCTTTCGTGAAAAACACCAACGAGATACAAGCGATTGAGCCCATTGCCGTAAAAAATTTCATAAAATACATCTTCTTTCCGCCATAATCAGCAATTCCGGAAAGTATAGGCAAAGCAGCTGCGATGATGATATATGCAAAAGTTAGCGAGAAAGAGAAAAGCGAAGTCTTTGTGACCGGAATCCCGATGAAGTAAAAAACGCCATCCGGCATCACGCCTTCGCTATTGAAATACAAGGGGAAAATAGCAACAGCGATGACCAGCGCGTAACTTGAATTCGCCCAATCGAACATTGCCCAGGCATTAATCGTTCGTTTGTCATTTAGTTTTATGGCATTAGGAGGTGATTCCATGAGCGAGGGTATTGGTTTTAGAAAGCGCCAATATAGGTAATATATTATAAAAATTGATTTTAATTCGCTGAAGGACAATTCGAAAGCGATGTATTTTAATTTTGCAATTTTATATTATTATCTTGATTTTCAAACAGTACTATATTTGATACGTAGAACTCAAATGAAAAGGTTTGAAACACATTAAATTTCATCAATGAATATAGTTATTCTTTCCCGCGGACCTGGCCTTTATTCAACGCAAAGCCTGGTTAATGAGGGTCAACAACGCGGGCATCACATGCGGGTTGTTGATCATGTCCGTTGTAGTATTGTTGTGGAAAAAGGACGCCCCCAGGTTTATTATGCCGGAGAACGACTACATACCATTGATGCTGTCATCCCTCGGATCGGAGCTTCTGTCACTTCCAAAGGAGCAGCGATTATTCGTCAATTTGAAATGATGAATGTGTATTCTTCGGTAAGTTCGGATGCTCTTTTAAAATCACGCGACAAGCTTCGTTGTTTGCAACTATTGGCCATGGCGGGATTGGGAATTCCAAAAACCGTTTATACCGATTTGACTCAAAATGTTTCAAATTTGATAGATGCAGTTGGCGGATTACCGGTGATCATAAAGTTATTGGAAGGAACACACGGTCTTGGGGTGATTCTCGCTGAAACCCGCAATACTGCTGAGTCGGTCATTGAAGCTTTCAACAGGATCAAAGAACGCATTATCGTTCAGGAATTTATCAAAGAATCCAATGGCGCTGATGTTCGTGTTTTTATTATAAATGGTGAAATCATAGCAGCAATGAAGCGAAAGGCAGCACCGGGAGAATTTCGTTCAAATCTTCATCGCGGAGCAAGTTCCATTCATATCCGACTGACACAAGCTGAAATCGAAACAGCGCTCAAAGCAGTTGATATTTTAGGCCTGGATGTCGCCGGAGTGGACATGCTTCAATCGGATCGCGGCCCTTTAATTCTCGAAGTAAATCCAAGTCCCGGACTGGAAGGTATTTCAAAAACAACGGGAGTTGATGTCGCAGCAGAGGTAATTGATTTTATAGAACAAAAAGTGCAGCAAAGCAGACAAGCATCGTTTTTATAGTTAGAAGTTAGAAGGAAACCAATAACCAATAACCAATAACCAATAACTCATTGCTCAACAACCACAAAACCTTCTATCTAACCCAACATTGAACAATAAACTACGAACCAGAAACAATTAACCAAAAAATGCCCAATCAACTGATAGTCAATAAAAAAATAATTAATCCGGGTGAGAATCAAATCATCAAATTAAATGTAGCGCGGTTACCTTCCGGGAATTTGATCAGTTTGAGAATTCATGTTTTTCGCAGTGAAAAGCCTGGACCTGTGATGCTGGTGATGGGTGGTGTACATGGAGATGAAATCAACGGAGTAGAAATTGTAAGGCGTACTATTGAGCAAAAACTTTTTGAAAATTTAAATATCGGAAGTGTCATTGCGATTCCACTTTTGAATATCTACGGATTCATCAATTTCTCACGGGACGTATCAGAAGGAAAGGATGTCAACCGTGCTTTTCCCGGAAATATGAGTGGTTCTCTTGCTTCCCGCGTTGCCGCTGCTTTGACAAAACGAGTGTTGCCTGCAGTAGATTTCGGTGTGGATTTCCATACCGGCGGTGGCAGCCGTTACAATTATCCGCAAATCCGGTTTTCAAAAGGAGATAAAAAAGCAGAAGAATTGGCTAAAATTTTTGCAGCTCCTTATCTGCTTTGTAAAGCGAACATTGCAAAATCGCTTCGAAAAGTGGCTATGGGAATGAAAAAACCAATTATTGTTTTTGAAGGTGGAGAGGCTCTGCGATTTGATAGTTTGTCTATTGAAAATGGATTGGCTGGATTGAAAAGGATAATGCATGCTCAAGGTATGATTGAATCCGCACCTGCTCCCGATATTGCACCAAAAATATTTAATAAAACCAGTTGGTTACGAGCATCCCGCTCCGGCATATTTCTTTGGTCCAAACAATCCGGTGTCGAAGTCAAAGCTGGTGAGCCGCTTGGAATTATTAATGACCCTTATGGTGAAAGCTCGGTCCGGGTTTTTGCACACCGTAGCGGTTATATCATCGGACACAACAATGCACCGGTAGTGAGTCAAGGCGATGCACTGTTTCATATTGGTTATGATGATCAATCTATTAGCTGAATTCAATAAGCTTAAATATTCTGTTCACTTATTGCTGTTGAAATTGAGAAGGCGAAATACCCACCATTTTTTTAAAAACTTTCGAAAAAGCCCTTCTGTCTGAGAACGATAGTTGGAAGGCAATCTGAGTAGGAGATTCATCTCTTTTTAATAATTCCTTTGCTTTTTCAATCCTCAATTGAAGAATGTGCTGATAGGGTGTTTTTCCATAAATCTGATGGTAGAGTTTAATGATATAATATTTTGAAAGCAAAGCAATTTTACTTAATTCATCCAAAGAAATAGGATCCTCAAATTTTTCAAGAATGTACCCGTGAACCTTACTTACACGCTTGTAGATTTCCTGTTTTGTTAAAGTTTGGACGCGAGGTATGGCACGCAGATGTTGACCAATTTGTTGGTGAGCCATCAGGAATTCAGCTGCCAACTCAAAGTAAAAAACCTCCCAATCCATTATGAGTGGAATTTCATTGAAGATTCTGTTTTTTAGGTTCATCAAAAAATTACCGAAAGAATTTTCATGCAAACGATAAGTTTTAACGACAAACTCTTGCTGCTGCCAGGGAAATTCAAATGGTGAATCCAGCACCTTTTCAACAGAATAATGCAGGGCTTGAGCTACTTCCGCCAATGTTTCCACAGTAATAAAAAAACAAAGCCCTTGTACATCTTCTTTAAATGTTCCTTCCGCTCTTACTTGTTGGTAAGGATTTAAAATAAAATATTCCCCTTCACAAGCTTGATAATATTTATGGTCTACCAGATAGGACTCTGTCCCATCCAAGGGCATTGAAATGTGAAATCGAGAGGTATCCAAAGTAGCATCTACTTCAGAGATTTTGGAAAATTTCAAATCATTTCCATCCCAACTTTTCTGTTTCTGCCAAATGAGCTCTTCGGCTCCTGGGTTCGCCTGTTGGACTATTCCTTTATAATATTCCGCCATATTGTTTTTACAATTTTTTACCCCCTCCTTTTCCTGTTTCAGAATAATTTTATGAGGTCATGAATTCTTCAAATCTAAAAAAAATGAAATGATAAAGTTGAATTGCTTTTTGTTTTGTCTGCTGGCCGTCCAGGTTTTACTTTCTCAAATTGTGGAAACTGTCGTTTCTCATCCACGGATTGTAGATGGAATTCACGTAAACGGCCAAGGAGATATTTTTACCACTCCTGGCGGGCTAATGGGAGGATTATCTATTGGAAAAGTAACACCTGCCGGCGATTTTGACCCTAATTTCAGTAGCGGATTTAATGGAGCGATTGATATTGATGAAAATGCAGGTGGGCTGCTATTTGTGACCAATTATGATGACAATAGTTTTAAAAGTTATGACCCGACAGCAGATGAAGTGAATACCCTGGTAACCGGTCTTGACGGTCCGGCAGGGCTTACTCTTGATAATGAGGGAAACATTTTTCTTACCTGTTTTGGAGCTCCACCTTCTTATAATGGCAATCAAATTGTGAAAGTTTCGTCGACCGGCAGTTCAGAGGTCTGGTTGGAAACAACAGATTTTTTTCGTCCGCAGGGCATCACTTTTGATGATGACGGCAACTTGTGGGTGGCAAACACACCGACCGGCAAGATTTTTAAAATTGATACCACAACAAAAATTCCGGTATTGATACTTGAATTAGGGGCAAAGGTGGGAAACCTTGTGTTTCGACAAAAAGACCAAAAACTATACTTCGCATCGCAACAACATCATAGAATTTATCGAATGGATCTTCAGGGTAATCTTGATACTTTAGCTGGTTCAGGAAATGACGGCCCAGTTGATGGTACTGCGATGACGGCTCAGTTTAACAAACCACTTGGACTTGGTTTTACTGTTTCGGAAGATACTTTATATGTTGCAGAATCAGGCAAGTTGCGGAGAATCATTGAAATTGATGAAGTAACTTCCCTAGCAAAAGAATCACCTGTTAAATACAAAATACAAATCCTTCCAAATCCCAGCACTGGATCGGTAACTATAGATTTCCCTGATGATTTGATACAATGGCCGATTAAAGTTTCCATCATAGATGAGAAAGGAAGAATAGTTTTTGAGAAAAAGATTTTAGTCGGTGAAAACGCGATCACCTTAAATAATTTGGGTTCCGGCATACGGTATGTTCGAGTGTTTTTTGAAAAGGAAATGGTAGTCAAAAAACTAATAGCCTTTTAATGCAATGCAATCCCGAAAGCTTATTGAGACTTCAACAATTTTAAATAAAACATTTTTTAATCAATGAAATCAATCAGACTTTATTTTTTATTGCTTTTCACCCTATTTAGTTTAGGGAAATCCAATGCACAAACCGTTGACAGCAAATTGGCGGAAGCACTTCAAAGCACCTTGGATTCTATGCATCAGGTGTTGAATATAAAAGGACTTGGAGCAGCTTTGCAACTTTCCAATGATGCAGTTTGGGCAGGAGGAAGTGGTGTTTCGTCGCTTTTGCCTTTGGACAGCATCCGACCGGAACATACTTTTGCAGTAGCAAGTACAACAAAAACAATTACAGCAGCTTGTATTCTGCAACTCACTGATGAAGGAGTGCTTAGTCTCGATGACAGTTTACATCTATGGCTGCCGGAATACCAGTATATCAGTTCCAACATTACGATCCGCCAGCTATTGCGCCATCAAAGTGGTATTTATGATGTGTTGCAACATCCCGGTTTCCAACCCCAGATGACGGCAAATGTAAATCAGATATGGACCTTGAACGATGTGGTTACTACTTTTATCCAGCCACCGGTTTTTCAACCTGGAACAAGCTGGGGTTATTCAAACACCAATTACTTATTGCTCGGTATGATAATCGAAGCAGCTACCGGAAATCCTTACTGGCAAGAATTTGAAGATCGGTTTTTTACCCCTCTTGGCCTTGAAAGTTTTTCATTGCCGGCTTTCAATGCTCTTCCGGATGAAGTGGCCCATCTTTGGCTCGACATTACAGGCGATGGAGTAGTTGATGATGCTCACCTTTTTTTCTCCACCTGGAACTCTTTTTTTAGCAGTGTTGGCCCGGCTGGGGCGTATTTTGCTACACCAGGTGATATGACTCGCTGGATGCGTGCTTGCATGAGTGGTAGTTTATATACCCCGGAAACCTGGGCAGTTGTACAACAAACATTGAATACCGGCTTGCCGGGTAACACTAAATATGGACTGGGCTTGATGGAACGTAAGTATCTTGGTCTGACTGCTTATGGTCATGGTGGTGATGTTTCTTACTCCTCAAGTGTGGTTTATTTTCCTGAAAAGGACATAAGCATAGCAGTCCATGCCAATGATGCAAACATAAACTCTTGGGCACTTGTTTCCACTGTTGAAGCTTTGCTACAAGTTTATGTCGATTGTGAAGAGATAATAAATGAGGTTAATGAATTAGTTGAGGAAGAGAATAGAGTGCTTGTTTTTCCAAATCCATTTGTTGATCAATTGACCGTTTTATTGGATAAGCAGGAATCTGACGAAGAGATTAATTTGAGTGTAACTGATGTTTTTGGAAGGATTATTCGGCTTCCATTCCAGAATAGAAATAATTCCGCTGGAGCACAAGAGATGATCTTTGATAACCTTGATCGCCTGAATCCGGGCCTTTATTTTCTAAATATCTTTGTGGATAATCAACATTTAAAAACGGTTATAATTTTAAAAGAGCATGAATAATCTACCTTTTCCTTCCGTGAATTTGAAAATAAAATTGCTGCTGTTTGTTTTCATATGTTTATTGGTAAAGGGTTTTGGTCAAGAGATTACAAAAGAAATGGATGTTTATTTGCAGGCTCATGCAAAAAACAGATATTTCAGCGGAGCAGTATTAGTTGCTAAAAACAATGAAATCATTTTTCGAAAGGGCTATGGTTTTGCAAATGATGAAAAAAGGGAAACTGTGCAATCGGAAACTAAATTCCGCATTGCTTCGCTCACGAAATCTTTCACTGCAATGGCAATAATGCAACTTGAAGAACAAGGAAAGTTAAGTCTGGATGATCCTGTAAAAAAGTTTGTTCCTGACTATGCGAGGGGAGATGAAATCTCATTGTTTCAAGTGCTTCACCACACAGCAGGCATACCTGATTTTCTTAACTTTCCAGCTTATTGGGAAAAACTACAAGACAGTTGTTCCGTAGATCAAGCAGTTGAAATTTTCAAAGATGAACCTTTGCGTTTCCCACCAGGAAGTCGATGGGAATACAGTAATTCAGGTTATGTATTATTAGGTTTTATCATTGAAAAAATAACAGGGCAAAGCCTGGCCGACTATTTTGAAAGCAATATTTTCGAGCCGCTTGAAATGAATAATACCGGCTGGGAAAGCGAAAGTCCTATTGAATCATTTGGAGCTACTGGATACCAGTTAGAAGGAAACAATCGGATGAGTTTGGCCCCGGTCAACATGTCAGTAAATCATGGTGCCGGGGCATTGTTTTCTACCATTGATGATCTTTATAAATGGGATCGTGGATTGTACACCGAAAAATTGTTGAGTAAAAAAGGTATGGAAAAAATATTCACCCCTCACCTCAATGCTTATGGTGGCGGCTGGGGAATTATGAATCATCAGCGTTTTGGCAAATCTTTCATTTTTATGAACGGTCGGTTTTCAGGCTTTGCTGCCAACATTTCCCGGTATCCCAAGGATGATTTATGTGTAATTGTTCTAAGCAACCTAATGGATATTGATCCGCGAATTATTGCAGATAACCTCGCAGCTATTGTGTTTGGTGAACTCGTTATCCCTCCTTCAAAAAGAAAGAGGATTGATGTTCCCTTAGCCAAGCTTGAGCAATATGTAGGCACTTTTGTTTTTGAAAAAATGAATCCGCCACTCGAAATAGAAATAATGCTGGATACTGAAGGAAAGTTGATTCGAAAGATTTCCGGCAGACCTGACAAAGTGTTGATTCCCTCGACTGATTCCGTTTTTTACTATGAAGAAGCTGATGTGGACATCGTTTTCGAGCAAAACGAAAACGGAGCATTTAATTACTTATTAATGAACCTATTAGGAACGCCTTTCGAAGGCATTCGTATCTAAATTTGAACGATGAAAGCAGTAAATTTTCTAATTTGTTTTAGCATTTTTTCAAATACCTTTTTATGTCAAACCGTTTCCACTTTGGTGCCAAACAATGTTGGTGATGACATGCATTTTTCTATTGACGGATACATTTACTCATCTCATTACGGCGGATATCATTTCCGGAAAATTGATCCCTCAACTGGAATTGTTGATACCATTATGACAGTAAATACACCTACTATTGGGGCCATTGAGATGGATGATGACTTGAACATTTACACCTGTTCTTATGATTTAGGTTGGGTTGGAAAATTTAAAGAAGGAGATAGTACAATTCTTTTTGTCGCCAGCGGCCTTTCCGGCCCGGCGGGCATTGTACTTAATGATGAAGGAAATCTTTTTGTAGCTACCAATCAAAATCATAGCATTATTAAAATTTACCCCGACGGAACGAAAGAAACCTATTTTTACGGCAGCCCGCTTTTTTGGCCGACTGGTATTGCAATTGATCCATCCAACAATTTATATGTAGCAAATATGTTCAGTGGTGAAATTATCAAAATCACCACAAACCAGGAAGCTTCTGTGTTGACTACTTTACCTGCAATTGCCGATCAGATACCCGATCTGGCTTATTTGGTTTGGACAAACGGACATTTATATGTCTGTCATTTCGGTGACCACGTCATTTATGAAGTCGACCCAATATCCGGTGAGACTGAAATCATTGCAGGAACTGGAACCGCCGGTCAAAATAATGGCACTGCACTTTCAGCCACATTCCAAAACCCAACAGGAATAGCATCCTCACCGTCTGGCGATACACTCTTTGTGACAGATGGGGTTGCTCCCAACCAGCGATTACGGATGATAGTCTTTAATACAATTTCAGGAACGCAGTTATCTAAAGAGCAAGGTTTCCTGTTTCAACGATTATTCCCCAACCCTGCAAATGATAAATTGATTTTGAATTTTGCTTTAGAGAAGTCTATGAAATTATCTTTTCAAATTGTGGATGCATCGGGTAAAGTTTATACAACAAAGAAAGCGAAAAAATACAATGCAGATCATCACCGATTAGAATTTGATCTAAGTAATTTAGCGAAGGGAGAATGGTTTTTAGTAGCTCGGACAGATCAGTTTACAAAGAGTTTTAATTTTTTAAAAAATTGATTTAAGTGACGGAAAGAAATTATTGACAAGTTATTTCACATTTTGAAAATCATTTAAATAACTGATTAACTGGAAGTTTTTAGATTGTTTTTGAGATGTGTTAAAAAATAGCTTATTAAAAATTCCGTCAAACTACTTACTGAAAAAAATAATAACTTTAGTTCCAAAAAAAATGAAAAACCTCAAGATTGAACTGGTGTTCCTTTTATTTATATTCACTTTTGCATTCATATTAAATTCTTGTGGAAAAGATCCGGAAGTGATCACGAACACGGTTATCGAAGTTGACACGGTTTTCGTAACCCAGCATGATACCGTTTTTACAACGTTGACCGATACGGTGACGCTGACTCAATTTATAAACGACACCGCAACCACTTTTATCCTAGTCAGACATGCCGAGACTACTGGAATTGGAAGCGATCCTGGTTTAAGTACTGCAGGGCAAACCCGTTCCGATGAGCTTCGCCGAATCATGGATAATGTATCATTGGCTGCGGTCTTCTCTACTAATTTTAACCGAACTATGCAGACGGCACAAGTCACGGCAGATGACAAAATGTTGACCGTCGATATTTACGATCCGTTCAATCTCAATCAATTTGTGGATAATACTTTAGAGGAATATCATACAGAAAAAGTACTGGTAGTCGGTCATTCCAACACAACGCCTTCGCTTTTGAACGTGCTGGTGGGCGCAAATATTTACTCAGATTTGCCAGAGTCGGAGTATGACAATTTGTATGTTGTTACGGTTTTTGAAAAAGGCCGGGCAGAGGTTGTGCACTTGAAATACGGAGAGTAAGTTTTTGTGTTTAAAGGGTTGTTAATGTTCTATTTTCAAATTGTTTTCTATCATTTTTGAAAGTTTAGTCATTCATAATATTGAGGTGATGAAAATCATTTCTTCGAATGATTAATTTCATAAAAATCATATATATTTTGTTGTAGTATTGTGATTTACGTAATTAAATAAAACGCTAAAAATATGATAGATAAAAAGCCAATCTATATTTCAGATTTACACTTTGAACACAAATTATGGATTTCCGAATTGATGTTTTGGCAAGATGAAATCGGCACCTTCAAACATCGTCTCGAAGAACTTGTAGAACGATTTGAGGATAATGATGTGTTGGCCCGGGTGGAAAAATACCAAAACCAATTTATCCGTCACAAAGAAGTGATTGATACCTTAAAACATGACATCAACACCGCCGAACACAAACTGGTTAAGTATGCTGAAAATCACCCTGAAGCGGTGAATCAGGTATATCTGGAAGATCAGGAACCACTCCGTGAACGTATGGAAACCCAAAGAAAAATGTACGGAGAGTTGAAATCCAACTTTATGAGTTTTTTGATAAAAGTATTATAAAAACACTTATTAAAAAGCCTTTGTTAATTTAATCGAAGGCCTTTTTTATTTAGCTTTTTTTCAACCTTAGTCTTACATCTCAGCTCTCAAAACTTCCAGCGGTGGTTTGTTCAACACATCGCGGCTATTAAAAAGGCCAATAAAAATGGTCAAAGCTGTGATACTTAAAAACACCAAAAATGGCGGTAGCAGATTTGGTGAAAAAGGAATTTTAAAACTATATTTTGCAATTAAAAAAGTGCCAAGAAACGATAAAAGTATTCCTGTAAAAGTCGCTAATGTTCCTAAAAGAAAATATTCAGCAGCATTGATCATCAGGATTTGTCGGCGGCTTGCTCCTAACGTTCTTAATAAAACGCTCTCTCGAATCCGCTGATATTTGCTGATTACCACTGAGCTGATCAAAACCAATATTCCGGTGAGAATGCTGAAAAGCGCCATAAATCGAATAACAAAAGATACCTTTCCAAGAATATCATCCACAGCTTTTAAAATCAGCGTCAGGTCTACAATAGACACATTTGGAAATGCCCGAACAACTGCTTGCTGATAATCTGCCGATTGCTCAGGTGACGGCACACGGGTGATTAGCACATTAAACTGTGGAGCGTTTTCCAAAACTCCCGTAGGGAAAACAATGAAAAAATTGGTTTGAACCCTGTTCCAGTTGATCTTTCGAATACTACCAACAACCGTTTTAATCGGAACACCCTGAACATTGAATATCAGCTTGGTTCCAATATCAGCTTGCATGTCTTCTGCCATGTTTTCAGCAATCGAGACATAAACATTTCCATCTTTTTTACCATTATGCCACGCTCCTTTTACAACTTCTTCGGTATCGATGAGCGTATCGCGATAAGTCACGCGATATTCCCGATTGAAAACCCAGCGCCGAATATTGGAAGTGGTATCCGCCATTCGTGCAACTTTGTCGATGCTGTCAATGGCGTTCAAACGCATTGTCACAATCGGAACTTGTTGGATTACTGGCAGATCATACTTTTTTGTCATCGAAGCCAATTCTTCTTTTTGAGAAGGTTGAATGTCAAAAAGGATCATATTAGGTTGATCTCCTGTGCTGGACATTTGGACCTGGCTGAGCAATAGTTCCTGCGTAAAGAAAAGCATAGAAATCAGCGCAGTTCCCAGACCGATTGAAACCATTAAAATCAAAGTTTGATTGTTCGGACGGTACAAATTGGCAATACTTTGGCGCCACACATAATTCCAGTTTCTTGGAAAAAACTTGCGCACAAACCACATTAAAGCCCAAGCTACTCCTGCGAGCAATAAAAATGCAAGGCCCACACCGACAGTAAATGCCATTGCAACATCTACATTTCCGGTTTGGAAAAGCGTAAATCCTGCAATAAATGCAGCGATTAAAAAATAAACAAGCCAGCGCAGTGGATCCCGCTTGCTACCATTTTCATCAACCGACACCCGCAAAGTCCGCAAAGGCGAGGTTTTTCGAATGCTCAGCAAAGGCAGTAAAGCAAAAAGGATGGCAATGCCCATTCCAGTTAAAATACCTTTTGCCATTGAAAACCAGGATATGTCCGTGCTTACATTTTCTATTGGTAAAAACTCTCCAAAAACGATCGGTAGAATCATTTGCAAAGCACTGCCTAAAGCAGCG
This sequence comes from Saprospiraceae bacterium, assembly GCA_965220465.1. Lineage (GTDB taxonomy): Bacteria > Bacteroidota > Bacteroidia > Chitinophagales > Saprospiraceae > JAHDHW01. Next base: position 602,001 of record CBDCPZ010000024.1, read on the forward strand.
CCGAGCATACTACCCAACAATCCCATGGTAACGATTTGCAACAAATAAATATAAAACGCTTGCCTCCCGCTAGTCCCAAGTGTTCGTAAAATTGCAACTGTTGATAATTTGTCTTTTATATAAATATGCACAGCACTGGCTACTCCAATGCATCCTAACAGTAAAGCAATAAAACCAATGAGGTTGAGAAAAGTGTTCATGTTTTGAAAGGTTTCTCCAATATCTTCCTTGCGTTCTGCAACAGTATCGTAGCGTATCGTTAATTCCTTATGTGATGCTCTGAGGCTGTCAGCGATCGCTTCAGCAGGAGCATTTTCAGCGAGTTTGTAATAATAATTGTATTCGATCCGGCTACCCATTTGGACTAATCTGGTGGCTTCCAGGTATTGTTTGGGGATAATGACTTGCGGAGCAACAGAAGAAGCGATTCCGGCTCGACCGGGAATGGAATTGAGCCTTCCTTCAATCGTAAAAGTAACTTCGCCAACTTTTACTGAATCTCCTTCATTAAGATTAAACTGAAGCATCAGGGTTTTGTCAACAATTGCTTTTTTATCATCTTGAAAATGTAAATAAGCTTCTGTCGGAGAGGTGTTGAATTTTCCATAATAAGGAAAATCACCTTCCAGCGCTTTTATCAAAGCAAGTCTCGTGTTTCCACTTTCAGGAAATAAAACCATCGACGCGAAATTGACGGAGCTGGAATGCGCGATGGCGATGGTATCAAAGTATGGATCAATGATCGTATCTAGTGGCTGGTTACTTTCAAAAACGAGATCTGCTCCCAGTAGTGATTTAGCCTCACGATCAATATCTTTAAGCAGGTTTTCACTAAAAGAATTTATAGCTACTAAAGCAGCGATTCCTAAAACAATTGAAGAGATAAATAACAATAGCCGGCTTCGGTTTCGCCTACTATCTCTCCATGCCATTTTTGCAAGCCACTGAAATTTTATATTTGCCAAATTTGGTGATTTTATTTAATTGAGAGTGCAAAAATATCAATAATGATGAAATATTGATTTCAATCATGCTGTTAAATCCTATCTTTATATTTAACACCTAAAAGACAATAATATCATGCGTTTTGTTCTATTCTTTGTAGCTTATTTGTCACTAAATTTAGTAGTCGCACAATCCACTGTTCAAAAGGCGATTGAGGCTTTAGTTAAAGACCCGGATTTGAAACACGCAGGTTTGGGGATTTGTGTGATTGATGTGGAAAGCGGAAAAGTCATCGCCCAACATGAAAAAGACCAAAGCCTGATTCCAGCCTCTTCGCTGAAAGTAGTGACTACTGCTACGGCGCTCAGTAAATTAGGAGAAGATTTTAGGTTCAAAACGGAATTGCAATATGATGGCAAACTGGAAAGCGACGGGACTTTAAATGGAAACCTTTTTATAAAAGGATTCGGCGATCCAACTTTGGGTTCTGATCGATTCAAAAAAGCAATGCCTTTGGAAGAGCTATTGGCTGAATTTGTAAAAGCGGTTAAAAAAGCAGGAATTAAACGAATAAACGGAAAAATCGTTGGCGATGCTTCTTTTTATAGTTCATCAGTAAATGGGCGGGCTTGGCTTTGGGAAGATGTAGGCAATTATTATGCTTCCGGTGCCTGGGGTTTAAATATCTTGGAAAACAAATATTATTTGAACCTTCGTCAGAACCCCAAAATCGGTGGATTGACAACCATCGAAAGTACAAAACCTTCAATCCCCAATCTTTTGTTGATCAATGAAGTGCGCTCCGCAGAGGCTAATTCCGGCGATAATGCCTATATTTTTGGATCACCCTATTCTTATACCCGTTTTGTGCGTGGAACGATTCCTGTTGGAAAAGGCATTTTTACGATCAAAGGCTCCATTCCGGACCCTCCTTTTTTCGCTGCGCATTTGCTAATGGAAGTCTTGGAAAGTAATGGAATTTCAACTTCTAAAATGGCGACCAGCCAATTTGAATTGGAGCGTGAAGGAACGGTCAAATCCACGCGAAAGACAATTCATACCCATCAATCGCCTTCTTTAAAAGATATTGTGATAGAAACAAACCTGGAAAGTGTCAACCTTTATTGCGAAAGCATGCTTCGCTATATGGCAACGACGAATGGAAATCAGAGAGAACCGGAAAATGGCTTAGATATTATTTATAAATTTTGGAAAGACAATGGTTTGGATATTGAAGGATTTTTTATGGAAGATGGAAGCGGATTGTCTCCTTTAAATAATGTTTCCGCTTTTCATTTGGCGAAAATAATGGAGTTGATTGCAAAAGACAAAAAGCTTTTTAATTCGTTTAATCAATCTTTACCAGTCGCAGGCCGTTCGGGTACCTTAGAAAATATGCTTAGAGGAACGATTGCTGAAAACAACCTTCGTGCAAAAAGCGGAGGGATGAAGCGAGTTAGAAGTTATACGGGATATGCTACAACGAAAACCGGAAAACTGGTATCTTTTTCCATTATAGCCAATCACTTTTCCTGTTCGAGCAGTGCCATGCGGAAGAAGATGGAAAAAATAATGGTTGAACTTTGTCGGTGAACTATTTCGAACATTTTATTTGTTTACTGTTCGTTCAATAATCAAACATAAAAAATAGCTCATTGATAACTTAACAGAAGACTATCCTATTTTTTTACCATACTGAAAAGATTAACTTTGCCCAAATTATTTTTTGATTTATGAAAACTCTCTACCCACTCTCCATATTATTCCTTGTTTTAATTTGCTTAGGTATAAGCTGTGACAACAATAATCTGGAAAACAGAAACATAAATAAAAGACCCGATTCAGAGCCTGTAACGCCGGATGAATACGACACTTCCAATGATTCCCGAATTACCACTCCAAAATCGGAGAACATTGATGCCAATATTGAAATAAGGGGGATTTGGCAGAAGCCGAACGTCGTTATTGAAAAATTAGGGGATCTTGAAGGAAAAGTTGTAGCGGATATTGGCGCCGGGCCCTATGGATATTTTACACTTCGGATCGCTCACCAAACTCCTGCAAAAAAAATACTGGCACTTGATATCGATCTCAATGCCATAAAATTTATTGAAGGCGCGAAAATCCTGCTTGCTGAAAATATCCGTAATCGTATTGAAACCAGATTAGTTTTGCCGGATGACCCTAAACTTGAGCCTGAAGAAGCCGATGTTGTTTTGATTGTAAATACCTATACTTATATTCAGGATAATGTAAATTATCTTAAAAATTTAAAAAGAGGGATTGCCAAAGGTGGTAAAATTGTAATCATTGATTTCAAAAAAAGGTATACACCAGTTGGCCCTCCGATTATCAATCGGGTAGCGTTGGGAGAGGTTGAGCAGGATTTAATGGGTGCTGGTTATAAGCAAATAGAATCGGATGATAAAACCCTTGATTATCAATATATTGTAACGGCTTACGTAGATTGAAATTTAGGGTATATATATTGGTAACTTGCTGGTAATCTATTTCTTGTTATTCTTTTTTCTTGATCTCATGTTTCGCGTAAATTAGGATGAGTTTTTAAAACTTCTAAAGTGCGTTGGTATACATCAGGTGTTCCTAACAATTTTAAAATCGTTTTTTGGTTTTCTTTCAAATGTGTCAACTGAATAATATTTACCTCACCAGTTTGTAACCAAACTACGGAGATACCTTTGAAGGCACGAAGTATCATGGGGGTTGTAGGCCTATCTGTTTTCCGATTTTTATTTCCTGGATAAATTCCTTTAAGTTGGCCTCCATTCTTTGATAACTTTATTCTTACATCATATTGTATTAACATTGAAAATCTCATGGCTAAACTTAGTAAACGGATTAGTCCTTTTATTCTTTCTTCTTTTTTTAAGTATATAGGAAGTAACCCTACATCCCGGTTAATGAGATAGTCAAACAAGTGTTCAATTCTATATTCGTCCCGATAAGATTTTATCAAATCCGATGTTTCAAACTTGTTTTGTGGAACATTTGTTCCATATAATTGCCAGCCTAGTCTTTTTTGTTTCAGTTCAATCACATCTTCATTTCTTTTTATTTTTAGATATAAAGTAATCTTTTGTCGGATTTCTTCCGGACGATTTTTATGTTTTTGTACTCGCCTCTTTTCCAGAGTTTGACTACATTTTACTTTGAAACAATCTTCAACTTTATATTGCTTAATAATTGCAGCAACTCGAGCATATAAATCTTTTATTGTCTTAGGATTACGACGACCAGGTTTTGAAATCACCAAGTTTTGTATTTTCTGTTCAGATTCTGATAATCGATTATTAAAGGATTTGATCAATCCCTGTGCGTAGTGAGGAGAATACACTAGAATCCGACGTTCTTGCCACATTATTCCTTTTTCTTGAGCTTTAATCGTTTCGGTCAGTTCGTAAAAATAGGCTGGTTTCCTTTTTGATGCTGTTTGAGTAAAGATACTTGGTAATTTATTTATAGCTCCCTTTATTCGATCCAGGTAACTGTGCAATTTTTCCTTTGAAACTTGTTTTTTACTTAATGGGCACAAATAGTAATCTCCTGCCGAATGTATCGCTAAACGATTAGGCATACTACACAGTTGAGAATCTCCAACATATAAATTGCCACTTTTTTCAAGCATTGATTGTACCCGTTTTATTACAGATAGATAATGATCTACATCTGGGCCACTACCTTTTAGTATATCAACTGCAAGGGGAACTGCCATTGGGTCTAAAGCAGATATCATAACCTTACAAAAGGGTTGATCCGATCTACGTTGTTTGCTATAACCATGTCGATACAATTCACCTTCATCTCGATATTGGGGAGCATTGAATGAATCGGTACGAACTACCTTTATTTCAGCTTTTGATTCTCCTTCAACGCGATCTAATTGATATACTTGCAATAGTTTCTTTCCTATTGCCTTCTCAAAGTCGGTCCATTTATCATCTTCACTGAATCGATCAAGAAGACGAGCTAATCTATCATCACAAAAATCCAAGCTTCGCAATTTCGGTTCCTCTAATATCGCTGCAAGGCTCCGTAAGCGGAGTTCCGCCCAATCCTCAACATGACTCAGCCGGTGATCTCCTTGGCTAAGGATATAAAGCAACCATCCACATGTAAGTTTCCCTCCACTAATCCCTTTCCAATGACCGTGGTCAACAAAGTGGGTATTCAAAATAGAAGATAATTCAATTCGACGTATTTGATTTCCCAACACAGGTAAATCATCAAGGTGTTCTACTAGCATAAACTAAAATTAAGCACTTTCAAAGAACTTGATTATGTTTACGCGAAAGGTGAGCTTAAGACAAAAAGTACCAAAAAAGTCAAGACTATTTTTTCTTTTGGACAATTATAAGCTTGATTTAGCAACGTAGCCAAACTCGCTTCGCTCAAACAAGGCTACTTTCATTTCCAATCCCACAAAATCTTCACTAAAAATTGTTAACCAAAATTAAAAAAGGTCGAATAAAAATCTTATCCTTTCGATCAATATAAAAGTAAATTTAGACCATGTTTTAATTTGCAGGAAAGGGCGGCAAAATACGTGGGAGCGAGTGCCAGCATTGAGTCAGCCTTTATTTTCTGCGCTGCTTGATACGGTGTATCAAATAGTGATTGCAAAAGGATTTTTGGTGGCTTTTTATCGATTGAAAAAGCCACTCGCCGAAGGCAATCCGCTAAAGAAAAACTTCAAAAGTGTTAATCATTTACATTATATTTTAAAATCTTGGGGTGGCTTAAGCTATTTTTTGAACAACGCTTAAACATGTTCTTGTTTTAAAACGCTGGTTTCTTTCAATACTAATTTTTTTCTCTCAGGTCCGGTTGAAATCATTGATACCGGAATATTTAGGTGGCTTTCCAAAGCTTTGATATAAGTTTGGGCAATCGGTGGTAGCGCCTCATAATCAAGGATTCCTTCTAAATCGGTGTTCCAGCCCTCATAACTTTTGTACACGGGTTTTACCGGAATATTGCAAATGTCGTAGGGTAATTGCTCATGTTTTTCACCGTTGTACTCATAATGAGTTGCAGCTTTTATAGTTTCAAATTCATTGAGCACGTCAATTTTGGTGATGACCAGTTGGGTTACTCCATTCAGCATAATCGTGTATGCCAGTTGAGGGAGATCAATCCATCCACATCGTCGTGGCCGACCGGTAGTTGCGCCAAATTCACCTCCTTTTTCACGAAGAAAATCACCGGTTGCATCTTCCAATTCTGTAGGAAACGGCCCTGAACCAACACGCGTGCAATAAGCTTTAGATATTCCAATTACTTCACCAATTGTTGAAGGAGCCACCCCTAAGCCGTTGCAAACTCCTGAACTAATTGTATTTGATGAAGTAACATAAGGATAGGTGCCAAAATCAATATCCAGCATACTTCCCTGCGCGCCTTCAGCGAGAATCCGTTTTCCATCTTTTAAAGCCCGGTTGATATAATATTCACCATCGACCATTTGAAGTGCCTTCATTTTTTCAAGGCTTTCAAACCACTTCTTTTCTTCTCCTTTGAGGTCAAAATCAATTTCAGGATATAATTTTAAAATGCCCATATGCTTCTCACGAAGGGATTTGTACATTTCCATGAAATTTGGTAACATTATATCACCAACACGAAGTCCGTTTCTACCGGTTTTATCCATATACGTCGGTCCAATACCTTTGAGCGTAGAGCCGATCTTTTCTACTCCTTTAAAAGCTTCAGAAGCAGCGTCAATATATCGATGTGTTGGTAAAATTAAATGAGCTTTTTTAGAAACTAAAAGCCGTTCGCGATAGTCGGTCGCCGCGTGTTTAATATTATTAATTTCTTTCTCCAGGGTAATCGGATCGATGACTACACCATTGCCGATTAAGTTGATAAGGTTTTCTCTGAAAATGCCGGATGGAATAGTGTGAAGCACAAATTTTTGGCCGTCAAATTTGAGGGTATGACCTGCATTTGGCCCTCCCTGAAATCGCGCCACAATATCATAGTTTTTTGCAAGGTAGTCAACAATTTTGCCTTTCCCTTCGTCGCCCCATTGAAGGCCTAAAATTACATCAATTGCCATGAAATTATTTTTGAGAAAAATTGAATAAAGCTTTCTATTATCAATATTATAAAAATACAAAACCTGGCGGATTTATAAAAGCCCGCCAGGTTCACAAAGGTAGTTTTTTTTCCTAATACTTAGCCTTAATTGGCTGTAAATTCCTGAAGTGCTTTTTCAACGGAAGGCTTTAAATTAAACATGTTTTTCAGCTTTGTAATTTCCAACAATCCGATAATTTGTTCATTCGCATTTGCTACTGCAAATTCACCTCCGGTCTTTTCGGATTTTTTCATCATCATCAATAAAAAATTCAGTCCAACACTATTCAGAAAATGTAGATCAGAAAGATCAACGATAAACTTATTGTATCCTTTTTCAACATAAGTTTGCACATCGTTGAGGATTTCATTATTAGTCAGTTCATTGAGTAAATTCTCAACTTTGACTACCTGAATTGCATGATGTTGTTGAATGGTGTAAGTCATGGGGTGCTCGTTTAGGTTGAATATCTGGGTAATTTAAAAACCTACATCAAAAAACTTACCAAATATATAACGATAAAATTTAATTCCTGAATAAATTCCCAATAAATTACAGTAAAAATATATTTAAATATTATTTATTCTTATCGCAGGCACCTTCGCAATGACCGTACAGGTTTAGAGAGTGATCTGTAACTTTAAACTTTAAAATGCCACCCATCATATCTTTGATTTGCTGGATACGTGGATCACAAAATTCCAGTACTTTTCCACAATCGATACAAATCAGGTGATCGTGTTGTTTGTAACCGTAGGATTTTTCGTACTGTGCTAAATTTTTTCCGAATTGATGTTTTTTAACCAAATCGCAGTTGACCAAAAGATCAAGGGTATTGTAAACGGTCGCTCTGCTTACGCGGTAATTTTGAGTCTTCATGTGGATATACAAAGCTTCAGCGTCAAAATGATCGTTGCGCTTATAAATCTCTTCAAGTATTGCAAAACGTTCGGGTGTTTTGCGAAACTTACTCTTTTCAAGATGAGCTGAAAAGATGCTCCTCACTTTATTGATAATATTATCTTCTTTTTCCTTAATTGTCATCAAATAATATTTGTTATGCAAAGATAGTCAACCACTTTTACAATATCGAATAACGACTGTTAATATAATCGGGTAAAATAAGGTGAATAGGTGGTAGAAAATCCAGTAAACTGGTCTTGTTTCAGGTTTCTATACGTGTAACAGAAGAAAGGCCGTCAAGGTTTTGTAAAGCTCTTATGGCTACGTTTAATTGATCTTTATTTAAAACAAGAAGGCTCATTTTTCCTTCAAAAAAACCTTCATTCCCTTCAATGGAGAACGAACGAATATTCAATCCCAGATCAGTGGAAATATTTCGAGTTAATCGTTCAATTACACCAGGCCCGTCATCAATTCCAGTAATCAATAAATCCGCCACAAAAGAAGCATCACCCGATGCCACCCATTCTGCTTTCATAATTCTATAACCATAACGTGCCATCAGATTTGTAGCATTTGGGCAAGTGGTTCGGTGGATTTTGAGACCGGAATTTATTGTGGTATAAGCAAATACATCATCACCCATCACAGGATTGCAGCAATTTGCCAGGGCATAATCGTATTGTTCAGCAGGTTCACCATTTACTAAAAGACGAGGCCTTCCTTCGTATTTCTTTTTCCTGGTTTTGCCGGGTTCTTTAGGGAGTATTTCGGGTTTATTCTCTTCGCGCTCAATCTCAACTAATTTGATGCCCTCCACTTTGAAATAATCTTTCAAATCATGCGTCTCAATTCGTTCCATTGCAATTTCAAAGAAAAGATCCACACGAGAGTTAAAACCAAAATATTTGACCAATAAATCGACATTTTCTTCAAAATCAGCCTTCATACTTTTAAGCTTCCTCGCAAGGGCTTCTTTTCCAATATCGCCTTGTCTGCGACGTTCCTCTTTCATGGCAGAACGAATCTTGGAACGAGCTTTACCGGTAACTACCATTTTTAACCAGCTTTCATTTGGTTTTTGGTTTTTACTCGTAGTAACGATAACCTGATCACCATTTTGAAGTTTGTAGCCTAAAGGAACCAGTTTTTTATTGACCTTTAAAGCAGTACAATGATAGCCGACATCCGAATGAATACTAAAAGCAAAATCTAACGCCGTAGCTCCTTTAGGTAAAATGATTAAATCTCCTTTTGGAGTATAAACGTAAATTTCTTCATTAAATAAGTTGGTTTTAAAATCACTCAAAAACTCCATCGCGTCGCTATCCGGGTTTTCAAGAATATCCCGGAGATTGTCAAACCAGTTTTCATAAACGTCAGGTTGATCAGAAATTCCTTTGTATTTCCAGTGAGCAGCAAAGCCTTTTTCGGCAATTTCGTTCATTCGTTCACTACGGATTTGTACTTCCACATATCTACCTTCCGGTCCGATCACAGTGGTGTGGAGCGATTCATATCCATTGGATTTTGGAGTTGTCACCCAGTCTTTGAGTCTCTCTGCAATAGGTGTATGGACATCGGTGACAATGGAATAAACCTGCCAACAGATTTGCTTTTCTTTTTTTCGGGGAAGATCAATGATGATCCGAACGGCAAAGAGATCGTAAATTTCTTCGAATGGAACTTTTTTGGTTTTGATTTTATTCCAGATCGAATGAATTGATTTTGGTCGGCCAATAGTGCGATAAGGAAAACCGATTTCGCTGAGTGCATCATTGATCGGTTTCAAAAATTCATTGATATATCGGGTGCGTTCTTGTTTTGATTCTTGTAGTTTTTTGGCAACTTCCAGATATTGCTGGGGCTCATTAATTTTCATGCATAGGTCCTGAAACTCGGTTTTAAAACTATACAATCCAAGACGATGAGCCAGGGGAGCATAAATAAAAGTGGTTTCAGCAGCAATCTTCAATTGTTTGTGGCGAGGCATCGATCCCAATGTTCGCATATTATGTAACCGATCCGCCATTTTTATTAAAACTACCCGAACATCTTCGATGAGCGTTTTGAGTACTTTCTTAAAATTTTCAGCTTGAGGACTGGTAACATTATACAAGCCATCCAATTTAGTCAGGCCATCAACTATTGAAGCTACTTTAACACCAAAACGTTCTTTGATTTCTTCAAGAGTAACATTAGTGTCCTCTACTACATCATGCAGCAAAGCTGCCACAATCGCTGTCGGGCCAAGACCCAGTTCTTCTGAACAAATCCGGGCTACTTCAATTGGGTGCAGGATATAAGGCTCACCTGATTTGCGACGTTGTTTGCTGTGAGCTTCTACTGCAATCTCATAAGCCATACGGATATTCTTTCGATCATCATCATCCATATTGGATTTGATCGATTTCAAAAGCTTTCGGTATTCACGCTGGATCAGCTTTTTATCCTCTTCCTGGTTAATAATAATATCCGGCATATAAATATCCACCCCTTATTTAAAAGGAAGATGGGTTTGTTTTAAAAAAAATATAGGTGACAAAGTTCGGATTGGAAAAACAATCTCTCCGGCTTTTCTCCCTATCTGGGTCGTCCAATTATTTTAAGCCTATAGTCAAATTAAATATTTATTAATAAAAATACAATTTGACAGGTAAATAAAAGTAAGTTTAAAAATTAATGCCCGCAATGATTTTATTAAAATTTAATAAATTGATTATTGTATTTTTTATTGATTTTGCCTTTTATATTTTTGTTTTGCTTAACTGGCATTTTTTATAAAAAAGATTATATCTTTGCATCGCTTTTTTCACAATATAGCTTGCTTTAATGGGTTTAAATGTAATTCTAAGTAAGCTAAACAAGCCAAATTTAAACACTTTTCTGTTAATTTTGGTTCAGCATTTAGAGGATTGTTGAAAAAGATGTAAACTGACTTTTAGCAACGATGCTATAAAAGAAGATCTGCGGGTGTGGCGAAATTGGTAGACGCGCTAGACTTAGGATCTAGTGCCGCAAGGCTTGGGGGTTCGAGTCCCTTCACCCGCACTAAAAAAGAAAGAGAGAGGAGTTATTTATTCTGGTAAAGTTGGAAGAACTCTTTTCTCGTTCTTAATTTTATGAAAAAGGAAACGTTATCTATTTATTCAGGTGCCTTCTATCCTTCATAAGATGCAAAACGAAGTACCCTTTTCAAAAATCGTATTTATTTCATAAACATAGAATAATATGTCAAAGGTTGTCAGAGAAGACGTTGGCAGTTTGAGCGCAGTATTGACGTTGACAGTGACCAAAGCTGACTATGAGCCAAAGTTAGATCTTGAGCTCAACAAACATCGCAAAAAAGCCCAGTTGAAGGGATTCCGAAAAGGGAAAACACCAATGGGTTTTATTAAAAAAATGTATGGTAGGGCGATACTAGCCGATGCCATCAATGAATTGATTCAAAAAGAGCTAACCAATTATATTTCTGATCAGAAAATTCAGATTCTTGGGCAACCGCTCCCTTCCGAAGATCAGGAAGAGTTCGACTTTAACATCAACGAATTGAAGGATTATTCCTTTAAATTTGATATCGGCCTTGCACCTGAATTTGAAGTTGAAGGGCTTAGTGATGAAAGTGTATTTGAACGTTATGCGGTTGAAGTGAAAGATGCATTGATCGAAAAAGATATTGAAGCTGCTCAGAAACGATTTGGTACTCGTAACTCTGTTGATGAAAAAATTGAGGAAAACGATGTTGTAACCTTAAATGCAGAAGAGCTTGACGGAGATAAAACAAAAGAAAAAGGCTGGGCGACTACTTTTGATATACTCGTTAGCCAAATCGAGGATGAAGCGGTGAAAAAAGAGCTTATCGGAAAAAAGAAAGGAACAAAAGTTCGCTTTAATATTTTCAAATTGGAAAAGAACGGAACCGAAGAATCAACCAGAAAGTATTTGCTCAATGTCGGTGAAAATGATACTGATGTTGAAATCGGAGAAAACTTTGAAGCAGTTGTTGAAGAAATTAAACGTGTTGAGCCAGCTGAGCTTAATCAGGAATTTTTCGACAAATATATGGGAGAAGGAGTAGCGAAAAATATTGAAGAGGTAAAATCCAAAGTTGAGGCAGACATTCTGAAATATTACGATCGTCAGTCTGAAAGTCTGCTGTTCAGGGATTTTCAGGATTTTATGCTTGAAAAAAATAAGCTTGAATTGCCGGATGTTTTCCTCAAAAAATGGTTGGTTGCTTCAAGCGAGCAAAACACTGCGGATATTGTAGAAAAAGAATTTGACAATTTTGCTAAAAATCTTCAATGGTCTCTGATCAAAGGAAAAATTGCCAAGAAATTTGACCTCAAAGTAGAAGAAGAAGAGGTATTCGAAGGTTTTAAAGATAGAGTCAGAAATTATTTTCAGGGATATGGCGATGAATTGGTAATCCTCAATACTGCTAATCGGTTGATGCAGGACGAAAAACAAGTTGACCAATTGTATCAGGAATTGATGAGCGACAAACTTTTTGAAGCTGTTCGGGATGTCGTCACGATTAAAGATAAAAAAATCAGCTCAGATGATTTTGATGAGGTTATTAAAAAGGCCAGAGAAGAAGTGATGCCGGCGGATCAACCTGAAAATGTAAATCAAATAGAAGAAGCGAAAGAAGAATTAACGGAAGATATTGAGCAGTAGCAGTATTTTGGTTGATCGATAAACTTGGTTGAAAAGTTTAAAGGTTTGCCCTTTTATATCTTAACAGGTAGGTGGAAATATTACTGTGTTTTTTATCCTTTTATTAATCAGATCTATCGATCAGATCCTTCTTTTTTAAAACATTTCTCAGATAATTTGTTACAGTTTTATAATTTTCGCGTATAAACGAAAATAAGTGAATTTGGAGAGTGTTCAATTCGCTTAATTGTATAATCAAAAAAAACCGTTAGCAACATGTTTCACAAAGATGAGTTTATGAAGTATGCTACAAAACATCGAGGGATGAGCAGCATGCACCTTGAAAAATATATTAATCAGACAACCTCACCTACTGTTCCTAATATCCAAGGGTTTACACCAGCAGTTATCGAAGAGCGGCAAATGAATGTTCAGGCCCTTGATGTATTTTCCCGATTGATGATGGATCGCATCATTTTTATGGGAGTTCCTGTAGATGATTACGTTGCAAATGTTATTCAGGCACAATTGTTATTTTTAGAATCTGTTGATCCAAAGCGTGATGTGCAGATGTTTATCAATAGCCCAGGAGGTTCTGTTATTGCAGGATTAGGTATTTACGATACCATGCAATATGTGTCACCAGATATCGGAACGATTTGTACTGGTTTGGCGGCTTCAATGGGAGCAGTGTTGTTGACAGCAGGAACAAAAGGCAAGCGAACTTGTTTATTTCACAGTCGAGTGATGATTCATCAGCCACTTGGAGGTATGCAGGGACAAGTTTCTGACATGGAAATTTCCTACAAGCTGATAAAAGACATGCAAAAAGAGCTTTATAATATTCTGAGTCATCACACCGGTCAAAAGTATGCTAAAATTGAAAAGGATTGTGATCGTGATAATTGGATGACTGCTACAGAAGCTAAAGCATATGGATTGATTGATGAGGTATTGGATCGTAACAATCCACGAAAAGAAGAATCTTAGTTTTGATTTTAGAACAAGTCTAAGTTTAAAATAAAATGTTTTAATACCTAATTCCATCAGTCCTTTATGTTAAGGGCTGATGGAGTTTATTTGTACAGGAAATGTGTTTTAATAAAATAGGATACATTCCCTGATTTATTTTTGGTATTTTTGCGTTAAATAATATTGAAAGGCATAAATGTTATGAAAAGAAGTAAAAATAGCTACCGTTGTTCCTTTTGTGGAAGAGACAAAGCTGAGGCGTTAATCCTCATCGCAGGTATTGACGGACATATCTGTGAAGTTTGTGTCGAACAAGCTGATGAGATTATCCAGGAAGAGCTGTATTCCGGAAAAAAGGAAACCGAACGAAATGATTTTTTCTTGCCCGATGCGGTGACTCCCATAGAAATAAAAGGACATCTAGATCAATATGTTATTGGTCAGGATGAAGCTAAAAAATATTTGTCTGTAGCTGTTTACAATCACTATAAACGATTGCGACAACCGATTACCGATATTGAAATTGAAAAATCAAATATCCTTTTTGTTGGTCGCACCGGTACCGGAAAAACTTTGCTTGCCAAAACGATTGCAAAATTTTTAAATGTGCCTTTTGCCATTGTTGATGCTACGGTTTTTACAGAAGCCGGTTATGTTGGTGAAGATGTGGAAAGCATCTTAAGCCGTATTCTTCAGGTTTGTGATTATAATATCGCCGCTGCCGAAAAAGGAATTGTTTACATTGATGAAATCGACAAAATCGCACGAAAAAGTGATAATCCTTCCATCACTCGCGATGTTTCGGGAGAAGGCGTACAACAAGCTATGCTGAAAATGTTAGAAGGAACCGACGTAAATGTTCCTCCTCAAGGCGGGCGTAAGCATCCAGAGCAGAAAATGGTAAAAATTAATACTCAAAATATCCTTTTTATCTGCGGAGGAGCTTTTGATGGGATTGAAAAAAATATTGCCAGAAGGGTCAATACCCAGGTGATTGGATTCAATAATGAAGAAAAGAAACAAGTCGACAGAGACAATTTGTTGCAATATATTACCCATCAGGATTTGAAATCTTATGGGTTGATTCCTGAATTGATTGGTAGATTACCGGTGCTTACCTACCTCGAACCGCTTGATCTGGACACTTTGAAATTAATCCTGACAGAACCTAAAAACTCTATTATCAGGCAATATCAAAAATTATTTGAATTGGAAGGAATCAAATTGACATTCAAGGACGGGACTTTGGAGTACATTGCTGAAAAAGCTTTAGAATATAAATTGGGTGCAAGAGGTTTGCGGTCAATTTGCGAAGCAATCATGACGGACGCCATGTTTGAGTTGCCTTCAGAAAAAGATGTAAAAGTATTTGAAGTGGATCGAACTTATGCGGAAGAAAAATTAAGCCGTTCAAAATTAAGCAAGCTTCGTGCTGCTTAAAATACGAGTAAAATATAATGAAAAAGAGGCAAGCGGATAATACACGTTTGTCTCTTTTTCATTTTGCTAAAAAAAACGTAAAATACTTTAGGAAATTCGCTAAAATGGTTCTTGCGTTATTAGTAGTTCTTCTAATCTGGATCAGTTGGGATTTATTCAATCATTCAAAATCCGATTTCAGGAAATTCGATCCTCAACAGATCGGGCAATTGGAAACCTCGATGTGGAAGGCTTACTATGAAAAAAAGCCATTCCTTTTATTTTTTAGTTTGTCCAAAACCTTGCGTATTCAATTTAAAGCACCATTCTGGAAAAGCCAGTTATTAGCTTTTTATGCATCAAAAGCAGCAGTAACATTTCAAAAAGGAAAAGACAGAAAGGATTACATCAAAGCTTTGCCCTATCTCGAAAAATACTTTGCAGGCATTAATAATTTATCAGAAAAAGCTTTTGATATAAAATCAGTTGCTTCAAATGAATTAGAATGGTGGATTATCAGGCGGAAACCCGAACTGCATGATCCCGGTGAATGGGAGTTGCTCATAGTGCAAATCGCTGCTGAAATTTATCAGCTCCCGCAAGAAAAAATGCACCAACATGCAAAAATACGAGTTCAGGCGATGATTAAACGAGATAATTTGGGTGAAAAAATTTCAGAAAATGATTGGACTGAGATTGAACAATTGTTAATAAAATGCTGGCGCGTGTTGCACAAGGAAGTAAATGAAGGGTAAATTAAATTTGGTATGTGGGTCCCTTTATTCAAGTCGCAATTGCATATGGATATTGTTGTCGATTAGTTTTGATTAATTATTAGAATTATTTAAGTTTATCAACTAATTTAAATTTTATGAAAAGAAAAGTACTTTTTATGTTTTCAATTTTCTTGTTAATTTCCTGCAGCACATCAAAAATAGCCAAAGAGCATAGTAAGCAGTTAGAATATATTCCAAAAGCTTTTCACAATACCTATTTGGGAATGCCTTTGACAGCATTTAAACAAGCAAGAAATAATGCACAACTCAAAACAGACGAAGGTTTTAGAACAACTTATTCAGAAGAATTTAATGAAGGAGATATTAAACAAATCATTTATTATGTTGGAACAAAAGACGATTTGCCTTTATACGAATATGTGATTGAGTATCATTCAAAAGAAAAAAGAGACGAATTTGTGGAAGCTAATTTGGGTAAACCCAATAGTGGAGAAGAATGGCGTTTTGATAGTAAAGAAGGTTTTACGATAAGGGCCTGGATTTTTAGTAGCAAGCTGATTGTCACAGGATTGATAAAAGATTCGGAATGGTATAATGAAGAAAAGAATGCTGATTAAAAACCAAACATGAGCCCTCTCGAATTTTGGTAATTCCAAGAATAGCGTACAAAATAAATGATTTTGTTTTTGTATCGAAAAAGCTTAAAAATACGGTTCATTGCTTATCATTTACCTCCGGCGGCTGACTTTTCCATTCGATGAAAAGTTAGCAAAAATCTTGGCAAAATAAAGGCTAAACTAAAAGCTTGCACCCGCTCCCACGAATTTTGCCCTTCCAATCCCGCATTAAAAAAATGTAAGTTGTAAATGGTCTTTGCCAATTCATTAAAGGCTATTTTGTAACCGACCTTTTTTAGTTTTGGGTAACAATTTTTAGTGAAGATTTTGAGTGAAAGGTTGAGAAAGTAGCCATGTTTGAGCGAAGCGAGTTTGGTTACGCGGCTAAATCAAACTTAGGATTGTCCAAAAGGAAAAATAGTCTTGATTTTTTGCTTCTTTTTTATCAAGCTCACCTTTCGCGTAAACATAATCAAGTTCTTTGAAAGTGCTTAATTTTAGTTTATGCTAGTAGAACACCTTGATGATTTACCTGTGTTGGGAAATCAAATACGTCGAATTGAATTATCTTCTATTTTGAATACCCACTTTGTTGACCACGGTCATTGGAAAGGGATTAGTGGAGGGAAACTTACATGTGGATGGTTGCTTTATATCCTTAGCCAAGGAGATCACCGGCTGAGTCATGTTGAGGATTGGGCGGAACTCCGCTTACGGAGCCTTGCAGCGATATTAGAGGAACCGAAATTGCGAAGCTTGGATTTTTGTGATGATAGATTAGCTCGTCTTCTTGATCGATTCAGTGAAGATGATAAATGGACCGACTTTGAGAAGGCAATAGGAAAGAAACTATTGCAAGTATATCAATTAGATCGCGTTGAAGGAGAATCAAAAGCTGAAATAAAGGTAGTTCGTACCGATTCATTCAATGCTCCCCAATATCGAGATGAAGGTGAATTGTATCGACATGGTTATAGCAAACAACGTAGATCGGATCAACCCTTTTGTAAGGTTATGATATCTGCTTTAGACCCAATGGCAGTTCCCCTTGCAGTTGATATACTAAAAGGTAGTGGCCCAGATGTAGATCATTATCTATCTGTAATAAAACGGGTACAATCAATGCTTGAAAAAAGTGGCAATTTATATGTTGGAGATTCTCAACTGTGTAGTATGCCTAATCGTTTAGCGATACATTCGGCAGGAGATTACTATTTGTGCCCATTAAGTAAAAAACAAGTTTCAAAGGAAAAATTGCACAGTTACCTGGATCGAATAAAGGGAGCTATAAATAAATTACCAAGTATCTTTACTCAAACAGCATCAAAAAGGAAACCAGCCTATTTTTACGAACTGACCGAAACGATTAAAGCTCAAGAAAAAGGAATAATGTGGCAAGAACGTCGGATTCTAGTGTATTCTCCTCACTACGCACAGGGATTGATCAAATCCTTTAATAATCGATTATCAGAATCTGAACAGAAAATACAAAACTTGGTGATTTCAAAACCTGGTCGTCGTAATCCTAAGACAATAAAAGATTTATATGCTCGAGTTGCTGCAATTATTAAGCAATATAAAGTTGAAGATTGTTTCAAAGTAAAATGTAGTCAAACTCTGGAAAAGAGGCGAGTACAAAAACATAAAAATCGTCCGGAAGAAATCCGACAAAAGATTACTTTATATCTAAAAATAAAAAGAAATGAAGATGTGATTGAACTGAAACAAAAAAGACTAGGCTGGCAATTATATGGAACAAATGTTCCACAAAACAAGTTTGAAACATCGGATTTGATAAAATCTTATCGGGACGAATATAGAATTGAACACTTGTTTGACTATCTCATTAACCGGGATGTAGGGTTACTTCCTATATACTTAAAAAAAGAAGAAAGAATAAAAGGACTAATCCGTTTACTAAGTTTAGCCATGAGATTTTCAATGTTAATACAATATGATGTAAGAATAAAGTTATCAAAGAATGGAGGCCAACTTAAAGGAATTTATCCAGGAAATAAAAATCGGAAAACAGATAGGCCTACAACCCCCATGATACTTCGTGCCTTCAAAGGTATCTCCGTAGTTTGGTTACAAACTGGTGAGGTAAATATTATTCAGTTGACACATTTGAAAGAAAACCAAAAAACGATTTTAAAATTGTTAGGAACACCTGATGTATACCAACGCACTTTAGAAGTTTTAAAAACTCATCCTAATTTACGCGAAACATGAGATCAAGAAAAAAGAATTTAAAATATTGATAATGAGTGACTTATGTTCTATCTTTTAAAGATCAATGGAAAAGAAAATCCCGAATTTTTATGATCCTAGAAATTCGGGATAATAAATGTTTTAATTAATCAGTAGCCAACTTTTCTTCATTTGTAAACAATTGATAAAGAATTGGAACAAGCAAAAGGACGAAAAAGGTAGAGCTCAAAAGACCTCCGATAATCGTCCAACCCATTGGCGCCCACATACTTCCGCCGGAAAGCGTCAATGGCAGCAGTCCCAAAATTGTGGTCAGCGTTGTCATCAAAATTGGAATAAAACGCACTTCGCCAGCTTCTTTTGCAGCTTCAAGAACCGACTTACCCTCTTCACGCAATTTGTTAGCATAATCAACCAGGATAATCGAATTATTGATGGCAATTCCAATCAAACTTACCAAACCGATAAAGGCTGTGAAGGAAAAAGAAATCCCAACGGCAAGCAGCATCAGAATCGAACCAATAACCGCTAATGGCAAAGCAGAAAAAATAATCAAAGGCTGACTGAAAGATTTAAATTGGACGATCAATACGCCCATGATCAGAATTAAAGCCATAATCGATGCAATTCCCAAACCTCCGAAAGATTCCTCACGGCTTTCCAACTCCCCTTTGAATTCGTAAGAATAGCCGTCTTCCCAATCCAATTTGTCCATTTCAGCGCTTAAGTTTGCGGCGACTTCGTCGAGCGTATAACCGTCAGCCACGTCAGCTAAAACACTAGCGACGCGATCCGTATTCAGATGTGCAATTTTCGTTGGAGAATTAGAAAATTCGATATTTGCCAATTGCTTCAAAGGAATAAAACGATCCGTCATGGATTTTACTTTGATCTTGTCGAAATCTTCCATTTTGAATTTATCTTCAAAATCATAGCGCAAAACGATGTTATATTCCTCAGCATCACGATCTCTGAATTTTCCAACCGGATTACCATTGACATAGCTTCTGATCGTCTTGTCGATTGCAAAAATTGGTACTCCCATCATCATGGCTTTGTCGCGGTTTATGTTAAAAAATAAATCTGTACTATTTGTGCTCAAAGGATTGTCAACATTGATTGCTCCAGGATCGTTTTGAGCGATGAGCTCAACTTGTTTGGCGTATTTTTCCAGGTTGTCAAGATCATTTCCGTAGATTTTAATTGCAACCGGAGCTTCGGAGGGCGGCCCCTGGACAAATTCTCTGACATTAATTGTGGCTGTTGGATTATTGGAAAAGCGAGTTCTCAGTTCTTCCAAAATTTCATAAAAACGTTCCACATCATATTCTTTCAAAATAACGAGAATCTCTCCGAAGGAATTGGAATAGTTTTCAGGATTGATATTGTAATAAATCCGTGGATTGCCATGACCGATATTTGAAGCATAATAATCTACTTCTTCGTATTCATCCAAAATGTTCTCAACGCTTTTTACCACTTCGTCCGTTGCATCAAGATTACTTCCATTTGGAAGATTTATCGTAATTCTGAACTGTGGCTTTTCGGCTTTTGGAAAAAAACTGACACCAACCAATGGAAACAACAACATCGATCCTACAAAACTTGCGATTGCAAAAGAGATTGTCAAAAATTTATGATTAAAAACCCAATTCATGGTATTTCGGTAAGGCCCTTCGACAAATTTTCGTAAAGCCATAAAAGAAAAGGTTTCCTGCTGGATTCGTTGATTTCCTTTTAAAATTTTACTCGCAATTAATGGCGTCAATGTAAGCGCAATAATCAAGGAAGCTGACAAAGTTGCAATCACTGAAACCGGTAATGCTTTGATAAATTCACCGGTTGTATCCGGCATCATAATGATTGGAACGAATGCCAAAATCGTCGTCAAAGTTGCACTGATCATGGGAGCAGTCAATTGTGCCGTCCCTTTGATTGCTGCTTCCTTCGCAGAAAGACCTTCGCCTAAAAAGCGGTTAATATTTTCAATAATGGCGATTGAATTATCAACCAACAATCCGAGCGCAACAACAAGTCCGGCGATAGACATTTGCTGCAATCCCAATTCAAAAGCATCGACTACAAAAAGACCTACCAGAATAGAAAATGGAATTGCAATCATGACAATACTTGAAGATCGAAAACCCAATAACAGTAAAATGATCAATCCAACCAAAGCAATCCCTTGCAAAAGATTGTTCACAAAACCACTAACTCTGTCCTTAACACCCAAAGATTGATCAAAAACGTATTGGAGTTCCACGTCACCCGAAAGGTTTACTTCGCTCAACTTCGCTTTGATCGGATCTGCAACATCAAAAATATTGAAACCTTCTTTTTGTTGAACAGTCATGATAATCGAACGATCTCCATTGAAACGAGACGTGTATTTTTCATCTTCATAATCAAAAAACACTGCTGCGATATTTTTCATATAGATGATTTTTCCCATGTAAGAACCGACCACCGTGTTTTTGATTTCTTTAATCTCTTCGTATGCTCCGGAGGTTTTGATATTGAAAAGTTTGTTAGAAACTTTGAGAGCGCCACCCGGAATCGCTGCGTTGTTGCTTTGAATCGATCTTTCAACATCATCCAAAGAAATATTCATGGAAGACATTTTGATTGGATTGAGCGCGATTCTCACCTCTTGTTCAGGGAAAGCTTCGATTTCAACTTTCTTCACACCAGACACCTTTTCGATTACATTTTTGATTCGTTCGGCTTCAGCTTCCATTTGGCCGTAAGAAGCAATATTAGAGACCAAGGCCATTTGAAAAATAGCAACCGTTGAAGTAGATTGTTTGATGAAATCAATTTTATACAAGTTTGGAGGCAATTCATTTTTGATGCCATTGACTTGTGTCTGTACTTCTTCAAATTTATCTTCAGGATTTACATCAAAAAAGAATTCGATCTCAGTGATCGCAACACCATCACGGATGTTTGTGGAAATTTCTTTTACATCTTCCAATTCGTTCAGCACGTCTTCGATCGGATCAACAACCTGGCTTTCAACATCTTCGGGAGATGCTCCCGGATAAATTGAAACAACCAAAGTCGCAGGAACTTCCAAAGACGGATCCTCAGATTGCGGCATGCTGAAAAAGGAACTCAATCCCAAAGCAAACAACGCTACAAAAGCTGTGATGGTGAGTTGATAGTTTTTTACGGCAAATTGTGGAATATTCATGATTTTGAATTAAGAGATTAAAATGTTAGGAAGAGAAAAGGTTAATTGTTTTGAAGTTTTTTTGTGTGATCAGGTGCAAGGAGCGAGGAGTCAGTTGTCAGTTGCGAGAGGAACTTATGACCTCTGACTCCTCGCTCCTCACCACTCGCCCCTCATTCCTCCTTCACAACAACTACCATTTCTCCATCTTGCAAATAACTGGCGCCTGTAATCACGATTTCCTGACCGTCTTCCAAACCGCCTTGAACTAATAAATTATCTGAGTGGATGTCTTTGATATTCACCTGAGTTTTAATAGCTTTCTCGTTTTTTACGGTAAAAATGAATCCTGTTTTTTTGTCAGCACTCACAAGTGCATCGATAGGGACCTCGATCAATCGATTCTTTTCTTTAGTGAAAATATTTACCTTTCCGATGAAGCCAGAGAGCAGCTTTTTGCCTTCAGGAATGATTTCAACTTCTACCTCAAAAGTTCCGGTGTAAGGATCTGCCATACTTGCAATTTCTTTGACTTCGCCTTTAAATTTATAACCGGGATAAGCATCAAATTGAATTTCAGCAGTATTTCCGAAATTGATATTGATGATATCTTTGTCCGTTAAATTCACTCGAATAACCTGCGCTTTGTCTTTTGAGCCGAAGACAAAAACTGGTGTTCCGGAACCCACCATTTCATTAACTTCAGATATCTGTTTGAGGATAATACCGTTGGCGGGCGCTACGATTTTAGAAAAATTTACATTAAAATCAGCGATCTGAATATTTTTACGATTGTAATCGAGGCCTGCTTCAGCAGATTCCAATTGATTTCGGGCGTTGTCCATTTGGAGTTCGGCGTTTTCCAGTTGCTCCAAAGTAGCGACGCTATCTTTGTACAAACCCATCGCATTTCGATAATCGCGTTCAGCTATTTTTAAAGCCAGTTTCGCATTTTCAATATTGATTTCAGCTTGTTGTTGTCCGATTTGTGCCTGTTGAGCCTGAGCATTGATTTCGTTGAGATTCAGTACGGCGAGCAATTGCCCTTTTTTGACATGCTGCCCTTCGTTGACGGCTATTTTTTGAATGATGCCGCCGGTTTTAAAACTGAGTTTCATTTCTTCTTCCGAAGCCAATAGACCACTCGCGAAAACTGTTGTTTGGTGATCAATGGCTTTTGCTTTAACGGTTTTCACCTTTTGAGCAGTAGATGTAGTTGCATTTTCTACGTTGTTTTCTTGCAAACCAAAAGCGGTTGCGATGACTACGACAATGGCTAAAGGGACGATGAGCATTAATATCTTTTTCATTTTTTTAAATTTTATTTCTTTTTAAAAGGAAAGGTTTTGACTATTTTATAGTTAAAAGTATTGATCGAAGCGGCTCTTTCGAATTCGGCTTGCTTGATTAGGTAATCAAATTTTGAAATGATCAACTTCATTTGGGCATTGGTTTTATCTGTTCGGGCATTGGTCAATTCAACCATATTGGCTTGCCCTTGTACAAATTTTTTATTGATAAGCTTATAAGCCTTTTGCGAACTTTCGACTTCGGCTTTTGCCAGATCGATGTTTTTCATAGCAGCTTCGAGGTCGTAATAAGCATTGACGACTTCAAGACCTATTTGCTGCTGTGTTTCGTTTATTTTGTTTTGTAAAATTTCTTTTTCGATTTGAACTTGCTGAACTTTAGCACGATTTGGTCGGTCAAAAAGATTCCAGCTCAGCACAAGCGACCCTCTTGCAAAATCACTGTTTGTATTGAAAGCATAAGTCTCTCCTTGCATTCCATAATCCGCAACCAGGTTGATTTGCGGTAGCGAATTACCTTTATTCAATTTGATATTGTTTTCAACAGCATCCTTATAATAATTCAGTTGGGTTAACTCTTCACGGTGTTGGAAAGCTTTGTTTCTGGCTTCTTCCAAAGGAATCATCACAGGTTGGATGACAGTATCCTTTTCAATAATGATCTCGTCATCAAAATTTCGATTCAACAGAAAATTGAAATAAGCTTGTGCGGTTTGTTGGTTTTTGTAAACCAAAGCAGCTTGTTGTTCAACTCCTTTTACCTGTGTTTCAGCGGAATATACTACATCGATCGTCACTTTATGGTTGTTGAAAAGACTTTTGCTGGTTCGTAGATTTTCGTTGACGAGCTCTTTTGTGTTTTCAAAAAGCTCAACTCCTTGGGTGGCTTTCAAATAATTGAAATAAGCGATTTTGACTTCTTTGATCAATTCTTTTTTATAGACATCAACAGAAATCCGCTCTGCCTGGCTCATGTCCTTTTGAATGCGATTGTTGTAAATAATTGCAGAATTGAACACAGGAAACATAACCCGAAACATGGTTTCGTGCTCCTGGGTGCGTAGAAAATCGATCGTCTGATTAGGAACCGTAGGATATTTTTCGATTTCAGGAAAATCCGGATTTTGGCTGTTTACTTCATTGAGAACATTCAAATTGCCATAAACGGAATTGAGCAGATCACCTACTGGAAAATTGATCGATCGACCTCCTCTCGCCATGGTGTATCGCGCTTCAAACGACAATTTTGGTAAAAACATTGATTTCGCTTCCTGCAAAGCTGCCAAACTTTTTTCGTAGGACAATTCTTTTTGTTGTAAAGCAAGGTTCGATTCCAGAGCCTGATTGATGTAATTTCTTAGCAATTCAGACTGCGCAGTTAAACCAGTTGCAATTAAAATGGAAAATAAGATGGCTACAAATTGCTTTTTCATAATTGAGTTTTTTAAGGTGTCATCCAAAACGGATGGCATAATTATGACTGCAATTTACAGGCAAAACCTACTGATTATCTACTGAAATCTGTTGAGTTGTGATTTGAGAGGAATGAATTGAGCGTTGAGCTGATTGAATCGGATTTTAATATTTATGCAAGAACATACCTAAAGACAATTGGAAAGAACTGTGTTTTGTATAAGAAAATTTGATCAGTCCAAGTTGATATTTTGGTTGAACAACGAATTTCAGGTTTGAAATCATGAAATATTTTCTAAAACTAAAATCAAGGCCAAAATCGAAATCTTTAAATTGATCGTGTTTGTAGTCTTCGAAATTGTTCGATGCTTGAAAGCTTGCTCTGGCACTGATCGCATATCCTAAATATGGCCCAAGACTTACATCAATCTGGCACTTTTGAAATATGTTGTAAGTAAATTGTGGCGTAAAAATCAAGTAGTCAAACTCGTAATTCTGATATCGTTGACCTTCGTCATTTTTTTTACTTTGCGTCCCTTTTCTGATAAAATATAATTCTGCATTGACACCAATTTTCTCATTGAACTTTTTAGAGCTATCAAATCCAAAAAGCAAGGGGCTAAACTTGTAGGTCCAACTACTTGGGTCGTAAACAGAATTCATCGAACAACCAATTTTTGGAATAAATTTTATTTTGTTGTTTTGGCAAAACAAGGTTAGGCTCAAAAAAAGAAAAGTGGCAAAAGATATCAATTTTTTCACAGCTAAATATTTTAAACTAGGCAATTACTCTTTCACGATAAAATAGAGAATCCGGTCATTGAAATGCATGTGTCCCAGTTTTTCAGGTGGCGAAACTATAGGCGGACCTTCGATAGGTACCGGCTGGATGAGCGGTGGGTTTTCTTCATTTCCGTGTTTTAGATTGATGGCATATTCCAGTTCTTGGAGCACCCATTTCGATTCTTTTGCAGCATTTGACCAGAAAAGGAAAAATATATCAGAATCATCAATGTTTTTATACAATTCCTGCTCCCAGCGTTCTCCCGGATTTAAGGTGAGCACATCCTGAAAAAACGGTATGTCCAGTTTTTCAAGCATCTGCACTCTTTTCAAAACTTCATTTCGATCTTTTGAAGAATAAGAAATGAATGCTTTTTTGTAGCGCTTGGATTCAATTCCAACTGGTTGCGGAATGGCGACAACAGCTTCTGCGGTAATTTTTAAAATAAATTTTATATGACCGATTGGCAATTCTCCTTTGAAAACACGGAGCGTGAAAACGGCCATTTTTTTTGCAAAATCATCCGGAATCGAAGCGATGAATTGAGCAGATTGGATATTTCCATTCCAAGTGATATGTTGAACGGTTTCGTCAAGCTCAATTCCTTTTGTTTCCAAAACCAAACTAATTTCTTCTCCTTTTTCCAAAGGCACTTTCAGGCTTTGAAAAGCCCGCTGGCTGGCGTCTTCATCAAATTCCATTGCCATGACTTTCACTTCCTGACTCAGATCAGGCAAATGCAGCCAAACCTGTATAAAAACATCATCGCCTTTTTGAGCAGTTGGCGGTGCATAAACGCTGCAATCGACTTGATCTCCTCCATCCTTCGTTTTCAAGGCATCCGGCAAACCAGTTTCGGGCACCGTTTCTTCCAGCAATTCATCCGGCTGTGTTTTGATACTTCTTTCGGTTTCAGCAGGTGGCTCTGATCCTGCGGTTTCCTCTTCCAATTCAGGGTAGATTTTTTCAAAATCATCTTCTGAAAAAAGATCTTCCATCTTCTCACTTCGAGTTGGAATGGGTGAAGATTCCGCCTTCTTTTTATTTGGTGATGTAAAATCTGAAAGCCATTTTTTTAATTTATTTGTAATAGAATCAGAACTTCCTTTCGGCGGAGAAGAGCTTCTAGGAGGCTGAGGGCTTGGATTAGGAACGGGCGACAGGGGCGGTGGCGGAACTTCATCGGGTTCAGTTATTTCTACTTCTACTTCTTCTTCCGGCTCAGCTTCTGCGATTTCATCAATTTCATCAATGGGTCTTTTAATAATCAATTCAATTTCTCGGGTTGTCCAGTCGGGGCCGGATACTTGTTGTCGACGGCCAATTCCTCTAGTCGAACTTGTTGCAGTATCCTGCTGCAATCCATCCTGATTAAAACGATGAACCGCCAATTCTTCGGTGCTTATAAAAAGTTTGACCAATTCCTTGATTTCTGAAATGCCCCAGGCCTGATAAGCGTCCTCCAATTGCAGCGGAATTGTTTTATAAGGAAATCCTTCAGAAACATCCGTTAGCCAAACCTCTTCACCAGGTTTTAAATCTTGCTTTGGAAGGAGCTGATCCGTTATGCTAAAATCATTGCCGATATACAAAGCATGCACCCAAAGCAAACGATTTCCGGTGTTGGTTATTTTCAAACGAAAAGCAGGGGAATGCCATTCGCCATTCCTTTTTTCATAACTAAAAACAGCAGGGGAATGCCAATCCATTTCGCTTGCAGGAGCACTATCCTCAATATTGCCAGGTTGATCAATTTTGAAGAGTTCTATTTTAATTTCCTGGTCACGAATGCTCGAAGTTGGATTGGCAAGTTCAATGGTTTGTACCCATTTCGCAACGGTTTCTGTTTTATTTAAAAATTCGGTAGCCGAAGGTTGGCTTAGACCTTGAGCTCTTTTAAAAACGGGTCGTTCGTCATCAGGTAGTGTCAGCTGAAAAGATTGATCAACGATTTTAATAAAATATTGTGGTCCTTCAGTATTGGCCACCAATTCGATGAATTGTGAATTTTCTTTTAATATTCCCTTCAAAAATTGAACGCCTTCAGGCTCCGAATTTTCAGCGAAAGCGACTTTGAGTTTTGGCGTTGACCTTTGGATAATTATTGCTTCGTAGATTTTGCCTTTTTCAAAAGTTTCCATTCCCGAAACGGAAGATTGGTTTGGAAATACTTTTTGAATTTTAACTAAATCGCCGCTATCTTTTAGTTTGAAAATGGTATCAGAACTTTCGGAGGAATTTACAATTCCATCGGCTGCCCCAGCATCGACAACCCAACCCAAATTGTTGTCAAAACTGATTAAAAATTGACTCTTTTCAAAAGCAATTGCTCCTTTTAAAAATGGTTTTAATATATCATTGGCCTGTGTGGCTTCAACCTGTGGAGATTGATTAGCCACGCGATTAGCTGTTTTTATTCGGATACGTTTTACAAGGTCAGCGTAGCTAAGGTGACCTCCTGACTGCTGTAAAGTTTTGATGAGATTGTAGGTGAAAATACCACGGGAACTACCTTCTACTTTTAGTTCTTTTGCCGTTTCAATACTTCTCGCCGCAGCAAGATGGATATGGTTGCCTCGTGGAGGGCTGACATTGGTTTTGTTGTTTTCAATTGACTTTTTATAAAATTCAAAGCCGTGATAATGCTCAATTTTTGAAGGAAGGTGGCTTGGCTCGGCCATTCTCGCTTTTACGTCTACCGCACGAGTGTTGCTTCCGGCGTGGCAACAATCCATGATAACTACAAAATGTGGATGTTTATCTTTTGTCGCTTTCCAAATCAGATATGAGAGTTCTTTGTCCATCAAATCCATGCCATCCGGAAGCCTGCTGTCCCAACAGACGAGTGATTCGTTCATTCGATCCGGTTCGATGTGCCAAAATTCTTCAGGCGCAGGAGCTTGCGAGCCATGACCGCAAAAGAAGAAAAGGCAAATATCCTCTTCAGTGGCTTCTGCGAAATGGTCAAATCCTTTAATAATGTTTTCGCGGGAAGCTGCTTCGTTAAGTAAAATGTGTGAGCGATATTCAACGATTTCCTTGTCAAAGTGATTGGAAAGATAACTTTCGATATCATTTAAATCATTGACACAACCGCTGAGTTTATGGCGTTCGATCGGATATTCATCTATAGCGACTAAAAAGGCAAAAAGCTTTGACATGATTATCTTTAGTGGATTTTTTTAATAGAACGACTCAACGTGAAGCCAATACCGATTGAAATGACGAATGAATCAAAAGAAATGTCATTGTCGACATGACGGAATTTTTGCAGTAAAATTTCATTGCTAAAACGATTGTCTGTTTTTATAATATTATTTAGCATTTTGCTATATCTGAAATCAAAAAAGCCAAAATAATTTTCTCCCAAAATAATTTTTAATCCGGCATTTGCCGTGGCACTGTAGTTAAAATTATTCCGAAGCGGTGATGATCCTTCCAGTAAATCCAAACCGGTAGATTGCTCTTTTTCAATGAAAATATTTCCATTCGTATCAAATTTTGTGAAATCCAGATTTTCCAATCTTGCTTTGTAAAGTAAATTGAGTGCAAAGCCCAAGGAAAAATAGGGGATTGCCTTTATCCGGGAATTGTAGCGTTTTTGCTGCCTGCCAATTGAGAAAGCTTTTAAAGTGTATTTTAAGCTGATGCCCAAATCAATGAACTTTAAATGCTCCTCTAAACTTAAAGTACCTTTATAATTGGATTCCATAAACTGCATGTCCGTGTTTAGCTGATAAGCTATTTCCGTAAGCAAAACTGCGGTTGAAAGAACAAAATTGGAGTGATTGAGCGTGAAATCTCCAGAAACTCCAAATTGGAGTTTTGAAATTCCGCTATTGTTTAAAGAAATGTATGAACCGTATTTATCTGTGGCTGAACTTAAAGAGTCTTCTAAAAAATACGTTTTTCGATTTTGAACGGAAGGGAAAATATAGCCAAATCTTAGACCGATAGTGGCCTTGGGTTTTATACTAAATTTTTCAGCTAAATAAACCAATTCGGGATGATCTGCTTTTAGTTTTGGCTCGTAGGAAGGGTTGTTGTTTAACAACAACACATAATATTTTTCCGCTTTTTCATTTTCTCCAGTAAATAGAAAAGTTTCGGTTAAAATTTGGAGCGCTGAATTTCTATTTGCCCAGGACAGGCTTCGTCTGTCCGGAATGCAAGGCTCTAACAGGTCCGGGATATCTTCTAAATATCCTTTTTCAAATAAGATTCGTGCTTTTTCCAATTTTCTATCACAATCTTCCTGGCAAAATGCAGCAACTGCAATGCTTAGAAAGCAAAATGATAATAGATATTTGTAAAAATTTCGAATCATTTTATAAAAAATTTTTACGGACAAGTTTTTCTAAATTTAATTGCTTCGCCAATAAATTGAGCCCATTCATCTCTATTCAGATTGCGATTAAGTTTATTACAAATCTCTTCGGCATAGATAGACGGATCTGGATTGAAAAATAAAATTTCTCCATCTCGATTACCTAAAAGAATCTGATCACTTTTCTCAGAAAAAGCCATAGACATGATCCAGCTGCCATAATCGTCAAAAAGAATAGGTTGGTAATGCCTTAGATCAGTTTCTTTTAAATCCCAAAGGCTGGCTGTTCCATCATAGGATGCAACGCAAAGTTGTTGTTTGGTTTTATTAAATGTTAATGAGGTGATTCTTGCAGAATGTAGTTTACTCGGAAAAAACAAAAGGTTCCCTCCGCGATTCACCTGAAATCTGCTAAAATCAGCCTGGAAAAACTTTACCAAACCATTAACATAGCCAATAGCAAGTATTTTCACATCGTCATATTCGTGAACTGCGATAGCTGTGATTTTTTGATACGCCTCATTGTGTTCATTTGGCTCCAGTTGCAAGGGTAAGCCATTTATCGGTTGTTCGAATAATTTCCCTTGAACCGTTCCATAATACAACAAATATGGTTTTTTAGTAGTAATGCACATTGCCTCAACCTGAGATGGCAAATTTGCAATTTTCTGGATTTTCTTGTCTTTAATATTATAAAATTGCAAGGTTTTGTCCGCTCCTCTGGAAATGAAACCGGAATTGTCCGGTACAAAAACTATATCTTCTACTTCCTGCCCGTCGTGAAGATTGAGTTGTATCGCGCCGCTTTTCCCGTATTTTAAGTTGTACAGGTTTATGTTTTTTCCTTCACCACCGACAACCAACCATTGATTGTCAGGGCTAATTTTTAAAACATTTTGCACGCATGGAAGCTGATCGATGGTAGTTTGAATGACTTCGGGTTTATCAATGGCATTCCATTTTTTGACCTCCCATTTTTTTAAGGCACCATAACTCCCGACAGTATAAAAAACATCGCCACTTTCATCAAAAACAATGGATCGGATAGCGCCTCTTTCATTGCTTATCTTATTAAAATCCTCATTGTTTTCTAGTTTGTTTAAACTCTTCAAACCAACATACAAGGCACTATAAATGTCCGGATGATTGATGTCGCCATATTCTTTGCTGTCAGTATTTATATTATAAGCTTCTTTTGCAAGAAGCGCTTTCAGTTCAGTTTCCTTTTCATCCAGTTGGGTAGCCTGCTTGGCTATATTTCTTGAAAGCCTAACGTCACCGAGTTCTTTGTTTTTACTAGCCAATTGAGCGTTTCTATCAGCTTCAGCTTGCGCAGCTTTTGCTAATTCTTTATTCTTTTTAGCTAGTTCTGTTTTAAATTCAGCATCTCTTCGAGCAGCTTCAGCCAGTTTTTCATTTGCGGCAATGTTTTTAGCGGCTTCCTCTTGTGCAACATCGGCTAACTTTTTGTTTTCCGCAGCGAGTTTACGATTAGCTTCAGATTCTTCTTCAGCTTTATTTTTAGCTATATCGAGTTCTTGATTATTAGCTGCAAGTAGTTGGTTTTTATCGATTTCTTTCTGCCTGGCTATTTCCAACTCATCATTTGCATATTTTAATTCTAGGCTTGCATTTTTTGCAATATCTCTTTGCCTTTGCGCCTCCTGAGATTGTAGAAAAGCCGAAAACGCCAATGCCGCTAAAGCAGAAACAATAAAGATTACAGCTAAAAGAATATACCTCCGTCGCCGTGATATTTTGGTCTTACTTTTTTCTATAAATGCAGCTTCTTCTTTCGAAATAGAAACGGAGGAAAGGTAAGGGTTTATGTAATTGAGATCATCCTGGTTGAGCAGGTTTTTGTTTTCCTGAAAAGTATTAAAACGCTCATGGATAAAGGTTTCAACTTTTCTTAAAACGCGATTGTCAGATTCTATTCTTTCATAAATGTGATTGGCAAGAACTGCACTGGCTATTTCATATTGTTCGTTTTCGGCTTTGAGAATACCTGCTTCACTGAGTCGTTGTAAAATATTCTGGACATTAGTTTTTGAAACACTTTGATCAACATGTAGTTTTTCCTCAATTTCACTTTTATCAAGTTGCAGACTTCTGCCTTCTTTAGGTATAAAAAGCAACAGTATTTTCGAAATCAGATCAGTAGAATCTTCGTCCAGACCAGCCTCTACCTGACGGATTTGGTTTTCCAAAGACTGTTCAATCAGCTTTTTTGGATTGCCGATTCTTTCCAGTAAATGATTATCGATTATTTTGCTCATCAGGCAAAGCTTTTGTTTTATGCGGAATTATTCGACTCCGGCATATAGTTCTTTCATGTAAAGTTGTAAAAAGGTAGGGTTAATTCTACCGTCTGTTTCGCTAATATTTTGGATGATCCGGTCAATGATTTCCTGATCTTCAAATTTCAAATCAGCCTGTTGCGTCATGTTGTCAATAATATCATAAGCTTGTTTGTAATTGATTGGCTCCACTCTCATACGGCTATCCAACAGATTTGGAATGACTGTTTCAAAGTCCGAAAGCTGCGCAAAATATTCTTCGCGGATGATGAATATTAGCTTTGAATTTGGATGATCTGAAAGCAATTGGACAACATGCTGATAAAAATTATTTAACCGTTTTCTATCCGTTGTCCAAATATAAAATTCCTCAAACTGATCAAAAATAATTATTTCTTGTTTTTGGTCATTCTTCCCTTTACCAAAAAGAGCGGTGTATAAATTTGAATTTTTTAGCTCTTCCGGGCTATTTTTAAGTAGTTTTTGAATGGCTTCATTTTCAATCAACTTTTTATTACAGCGGATATAATGGCAACTGAAATATTCACTAAGCCTTGGCATCAAACCTGCAAGAATTAAAGATGTTTTTCCGACTCCTAATTGTCCATAAACCACTGATATTCTGGATTGTGGTTGATTAGCAATTTTATCAAAAAGCGTTTTAATTTCTTTATCACGGCCGAAAAAAACTGCGGCCATTTCGGGTGTATAATATTGATATCCGGCATAAGGGTTTTCCGGTGAGCTATATTTTGCCAATTTTTCAGCTTCAGGCATTTTATAAATCTGAATATCAAAAGTTGCTATTTTCGCAGCAAGGCTATCATGCGTCAATTCGTATTGCTCATTTTCCAAAGGCCTCAGAATACGGCGGCTCACAAAGAATTCCAATGACTCGTTAAGCTCCTCTTTTGTAAACCCCGGAAGGAGATTTGAAACTTCATGATGCATGACGGGCACCTTGGTACCTTTGGTGGAAACGAAAATTTTCAGAAAACTCAACGCGGTATTTCGGTTTCCCTTTTCAGTTTCATAAGCAAGCAACTGCTCTTCCAAAAAATCAACTAAAACATCATCGATTCGACCCAGTTTTTCAACAAGAGCGCTATCAAATACTATTTTTTCGGGATTAATTTTAAAGGCGTTGCGATGTAATTTGTCCAGAAAAACCTGGAGATAAGTCAATTGGACCCTTCCGCGTTCTTCGGTGATTTTATCAACAATTTTATCTGCTGTTTCGCCTATTAGTTCAATGTCAAATTTTTCGCAGGTTTGTTGAATGACACTACTGGCATTTGCCCGACTCATGGGTTCGATTCGAATTCGTTTATCAAATAACTCAGGAACTACTTTTTCAAAATCATACAATTGGGCGATATATTCTTCGCGCATTACAATCACCAAAGTGCTAGGCAAATCTTCCTGTTGGAGCAACTCTGCAATGTCATGAATGAATTGTTTTTTCTCTTCCTCAGCACCTAAAATGAATAATTCTTCAAATTGATCAAAAATGATATAAACCGGTTTGAAATAATCCAGAAAAATTGAATTGATCATTTCAGAAAGCGGCAAGTCATTCGATATTGATGTTTTGACATTACTACGGATCGCACTGCGGAGAGAATCATTGATGTTGTCCTGACGGCGGACATACAAGTCAAACCAATCTGTTTTTTTGAAACGATTAGCCAAACCACATTTTATAATACTGGTTTTGCCGGTACCAGATTGCCCATAAACCAGGATCAGATTGGTTTGAAAAACCATTTTGTAGAGCGCATCAACCTCCTGATCCCTGCCAAAAAAGATGTCTTTATCTTCGATGGTGTAAGGGTCCAAAAGTTTGAAAGGACTAACATATTGTTCCATAGTTGTTTTATGTTATCCCAAAATTAATTTAATAAAATTTTGTAAGTCCGTTTTTACACTTGGGTATTTATCTTCACTGACATAAAGTTTGTCTGTTGTATTATAAGAAAATTTGTATTGATAGTTTCCGGCATTTTTATCAAAATGTGAGAAAAAGAAAAGCTTTGATTTTTTTTCACCGAGTAATGCATTTTCATCAATAATAAAAGGCGAAAGATTGAGGTACTCAGTAAGGTCTTTTTTTGATTTAAGCAGGATCACTGAATTACTATCTGTAAAGGTATCATAAACGGTTTGCTCATCCAAAAGACCAGCAGTGATATTGTCGAGATGGACTTTGACTACGCTGTATTCAGGTTTTCGATGACGGGCTTTGATGAGGCCGATTTCTTTTACGGTCACCAATTTGTATTTCACCAGGAACCCAAAAGTATGAAAAACGGTACCAAGATGTTTTTCAATTTCAATGCAGTAGTTTGTCACTTCTTCTGCACTGAGTTTTTCCTGTGCTTGATAGAGTTGTTTTTTTATTTTTTGAATGTATTGATGTGCAGCGGTGTATTCCAGATCTTCATAAATAAGCCGCCTCAATTCACTTAATTCATCCACAAAATAATCCACATTATTATCATCAAAAACCTGTCTGATTGCGCTGAGCAATTTGAAATAATCGTAATAAGAAAGCTCGCCTGTAGGCAATTCAAAATAATGGCTGATTACGGTCAAAGATTCAGATGGTATGACCAACGAAGGGTTGTTGTATTTGACATCCCAGAGTTGGGTCAATAATGTAAACGTCACCAACTCTGCTAGGCTGTTATAAGTGTGGATCAATTGCTCAAGGCGTTCCAAATTGACTTCATCGAGTGCAAAAAGTCTTCTGACCTGATCACCAATCGGCGCCGGAAGGCAATCCATAATACTTTGCCTTATTTTGCGGATGTCAATATCCTCTCCTTTTTGATGTTTAAATAAAGCAAATTCCAGAAAATCATTAAATGGAGCCAAGGCCTGAAAAAGCTCCTGAGTCAGTATATTGTTGACTACAAACTTGTTTCGGTCAGGCATTGAAGCTACAGAAGATTCAATGATTATTTCCTTGAAGCTGCTTTTTGGAAGTTTCCATGCTAAAGCATCAGGATTTTTTTCATTGACATAAAGTCCCCAGGGCAGAGGTTCATCCACCTGAGCTGATCGTGGTTTTAGTCCGCGATAGATTTGCATATCGTTTCCATCTCTGAATTTAACACCTCCTGCTGCTATTTCAAAAGCTTCTTTGAGATTATGGTCGTTGACCAGCGCGAGATAGAAATTTGCGGCAAAATCTTTTGCTTTTGCATCGTTGATCGGAACGGAAGAAGCGATTACAGCTGGTATGTCCAATTCAAGAAGCAATTCAACCTGCCCTTTGGTAGAGCAGCCATTTAAAAAAACTAATTTGAGATTGGATTGCTGAGCCAATAATTGAGCAACTCCTGCTGCATTACCTTCCTGATCAGTCATCATCAGGCTATCTGAGTCAGCATGGCCTCCATAATGAAAAAGCACGACGCGGTCCTTAAACTTTGTAAGGTAATCAATGATATCGTCAGTCGTTGCAGTTGGTTCGCGGTATAGTTGAAAAAACTGCTTGCTTTCCAGGGGAATGAGGTGTTCGCAAATTACTTTTCGTTCTTCATCAAGTAAGCCCAGATGAGCACTTTTATCATTTGCAAAAGTCAGGAATACAACAGGGAGTTCCATTAGTTGTTAAATTATAAAAAACTTGTACAGATTATAGTTCGTTTATATTGATAGTTTGACTATCTATATTGTGAATGTAATCAATTTTTTATAAAAAAGGATAAAGAAATATATCAATCACCATAAAAACCAACTGTCAGGCCTCTGATTGGGCCAAGGTTGCTAATTAGTACTTGTGTATCTGAGGTAGGAAATCCGATGCGTTTGGAAGAAATAGTCTTTTGAGTATCTTCTGCCCAAAATAATTCCTGACGATCTTCATCAATAAATATAAATGGAATATCTCCTATTATCGTGTTAGTTTCAACAATCGGGTCTGAAAAATCTGAAGTTTTTATACTGGTAATAAAACTACTTCCTCCAGATTTTAAGACACAATACAATCGATTATTAGTGTCATCGTATTCGATATCTCCAAAGACATTACCCGGAAAAGTTAAAACTTCAGCATTAACTCCATTTTTAAATCTTTTAAGCCATTCGCCGCCTTTTTCAACCCAATAAAGAACATTGTTTTCTCGATCATTTGTGATATAAATAAAATCAGCGTTTATGTTTTCCGAGTAAACATTATCTATGTTCATCGAGTTGTCGTTGTACATATCTGTTGACTTTATCGAGAAGTTGTTTCCGTTTAAAATAGTAAAAAATACAGTTTCATCATTGGGGTCCAATGTTAAATCAAAAAAGGTCCCGGGAATCATGTCTTTAGGAACCGGAGCCGCTAAATCTTCATTATTTGGATAACAACTAGCCAATAAAGCAAAAGGACAGGCGAATATTTTTTTTCCTTCATTGTCTACATCCATACCGCCACCTTGTTCCGGCAGACTATCAATTGCTGTCAGAATTTCTGAATTAGTATCAATGACTTTAGCCTTCAACTTGGAAAGTGTGCCATCAGATTCAAAATAAGAAATGGCTCTGTTACTTCCGACAGAAGGAAATGGAGTGATTTTAATGATAGTTGATTCAGAGCATTGTTCGCCGCCTTTTTTAGCGGTCAAAGAGGCATCATATGAACCGGAGACTCCAAAAGTCACAGTTTCCTGAGGTTTTTCAATCATGACGCCTTCAATATTCCAAATGTAGGTATCTGCGCTTGGATCATCGCCTTTGAAACGAACCCTTTCCGGAGCCATTCCTGCGTGATCAAGAAATTCCGGGCTGAAGTCAGCACTGACTACATCACAGCCTTTTTTATCTTTACCGCAATTAGAAAAAAGTAAAACTAAAATTAGCAGTGGTAACAATTTTATTTGGAATACTTGGGTGTGATTTTTCATAGTTGGTTAGGATATTTAAGGTTTAATTTATTAAAATACTCAGGCTAACCTTTAAAAATGGCAATAACAACTTAAAGGCACTTTACTCAGCAAAATTGCCAATGGCAAGAGACCTGGGGTTGGAGATACCTAAAAAGACAATTTTCGGTGTAGCTTGAGGGTCTTTTAAATCCAGTTGGAAAATGGCACCTTCTATTTGATCAGTCCAATACAGGATTTGATTGGTTTCATCAACATCGATTCCTACGATTGGTTCTGTGCTTGCATCTGCAAAGACAATTTCGGAAGTTGGATTAACTGCCGTGGGATCACTTTTGACAATGTCATAAGTGTCATCTTGATCAACATCTTCAACAAAATAAAGCATACCTTCGGTATTGTTCCAAACTAAGGCATGTTTTGCTCCATCAAAACTTATGAAAGGGGTTAGCCCCATATTCGGTTTATAAATGACAATGTAATTATCTCCATCGCTTACTGCAAAAACGATGTCTTCGCTTGCATTTAGTGCCAAGTGGTCAACAGAAGGTTGCCATTCAAAGAGGAATTCTGATTGCCCTCCGCTCGTAGGCATTTTATAGACTTCATCGGTTTGTTGCTGTATTTGCGAATAGGAGTAATAAACCATATCATCTTCGCTGTCAACGACCAAATCACGAATGAACTCACCAGGAGGATCTGTAACTAATATTGTTTCTTTAAAAGTGCCGTTAGGGTTAGCCTTAATAATAGAGCCTGTGTAATACAATTTTTGTTCATCATCATCGTAATCCATTCCGCCGGTTACCTGGATAGTTTCTATTGAATCAATAGGTAAAGCAAAAGGATCGCTTCCGCTAATCACTGCTGTGCTGATTTCGCCGTTTCCGTTCAAAAAAGAGGCAGATGTTCCGTTTGGCGGATAATTTTTTAAAGTTAGATAAGTCGTTTCGGATTCGCTGTAAGAACCGGAACTTGCTGTCAAACTAGCAATATATTGGCCTGGCGAAATAATTTTCACTGCATATTTTTTACCGGTTGCTCTGGTGCCACTTATGTTCCAATCGTATTTTTCTGCGTCAGGATATGCAGCGCTAAAAGTAACAGAATCAGGAACCATCCCTCCATTTGAAAAAGAAGTATTAAAATCTGCTGAGAATCCGGCAGGCTTATTTTTATCCTTATTACAATTAGTAATTGTGAAAAGAACAAGGCAAAGGAAGATTAAAATTGAATGATTGCTAAACCTGGTATTCATGAGAATAAAATTTAGATAATGTCTAAACTAACATTATTGCAACGATATACCAAATTTTTTGAAAAGCTTAACTAGCACTGAATTTCAATGAATATTGTTTATTTAGTATTCAGTTAAAAAATTAAAAGCAGCCTGCTAATCGAAAATTTACAAGCGTTATTAAGCAACAAACAATGTAGGAAGCTGAAATGATATCAACCAATTGCGGATTGGGGGATTTGCATTTTGAATAGTTGATAAATACGAAGTGTGGATCAAAATTCACCAATAAAGTGGAATCATGAAAAGCAGGCACCAGATAATTAGGAACAGAATTGCCACTAAGACATTAGCTATTTTAACTAATTTCTCTTTCATCCTTTTGAAAGTTTGAAAGGAAAAAGGAAGGACTTTGTTATCTCATTTGGTAATTCAAGAGCTATACAGGTTTTGTAGGCTCTTTGTCAATGAGATAGTTGAAATTATTATGCCACTTTGTTTTTGGATGGATCCAATTAACTCTTTTCATTGTTTTCCGGCAAACCGAAATACAATTCATAAGCTTGCTTCAAATGTTTTCTGGCAAAGAAGATCCTGCTTTTCACTGTTCCCATTGGCAGGTTTAGCTTTTCAGCAATTTCTTCGTATGAAAACCCTTGAATATAAAGGCGGAAAGGAGTGCTAAATCGTTCATCAATTTGATCAATCAGCTGGTTGATTTCCTTAACATTCATGTCAGTTTCAGAAACATTTTCAGCTACTTTTTTATCAAAGAAGTAAGAGCTTACGTTTTTGGTGAACAGATTTTTAAAGCGCTTTTTCTGGCGATAATTATTGATAAAGGTATTTCGCAT
Organism: Saprospiraceae bacterium; assembly: GCA_965220465.1. GTDB lineage: Bacteria > Bacteroidota > Bacteroidia > Chitinophagales > Saprospiraceae > JAHDHW01. Next base: position 640,838 of record CBDCPZ010000024.1, read on the forward strand.
TATCGTCTTTGTCCAGGCAATAAAATTGGTGCCAGCATTAAATTTTTCTTTATTTTTTAATGCTAAAAAAACAGTATCCTGATACAAATCTTCTGCTTCAAAATTATTTTTAGTTAAACTAATCGCAAAAGAAAGTAACTGATTGGCGCTTCTTTGCAATTGAGTTATAAAGTCTACCGGAAGTGAATTTGATGCGTTCATTTATTTTGGTATTTCTTGAGTGTTTAATTTTCTGTTTATACAAATCTACTTATAAGGAAGCGAAATAATGGTGAATGTGTTGTGGAGCGTGGTAAAAGTTAGATGAAATAGCAGTTATGATAGATGAATTGAATTCCCTTTTGGATATATTTTTTACGTTTTCATATAGCATCCAAAACAAGTAAACAACTCTGGTTTTTGACTTAGTGGTCAAATGTAAAATATAATATTGTTATTTGTTCAAATATCAAAAAAATATTGCGAGATTGTTTAAATTATTGAATTAATATTTTATATTGTGAAACTGGTGTAGGTACATTAAATGTCAAAACAGATTTCATCACATAGCTTACTTTTGGTAGGCGTAAAAACAAAACGTATGAATGCAATTATTAACTTAGGGAAGTATCTTTTTGCAGCTCCATTTGCTGTTTTTGGTATAATGCATTTTATGGCAGCTGATGCAATGGCAGGCATGGCTCCATTTGGAGGAGCAGTTATGATTTACATTACCGGATTGGCGCATATAGCTGCTGCGGTAAGTATAATTATTGGCAAATATGACAAACTCGCCTCTTTCTTGTTGGGCGTTATGTTGTTATTGTTTATCATTCCTCACGCTCAAAATATGGCAAATGACGAGTCCGAAATGTTTAATATTCTGAAAAATCTGGCCATGGCTGGCGGTGCGTGGATTTATGCAGCATCAGCTGCAAAAGATGACTCTGTGATCGGCTAAAGAAATTTTAAATTATAGAGAGAATCGTAAGGCACCTGTTGAGTAAATTCGCAGGTGTATTTTTTTTGTTGCAATTTCCTTAGTTTTGCGCCATAAAATAAATCCTTTTCATGGCGAATAAGCGATATTTTGCAGAGTTATCTTACCTCGGAACGCGTTTCAGCGGTTGGCAAAAACAGCCTAAAGCAAAATCACTTCAAGAAGGCATAGAAAAAGGTATTTCCAAGATTTTAAGAACCAATATTGAAGTGGTCGGTTGTGGTAGAACGGACGCCGGAGTACATGCCAAACAGTATTTTTTGCATTTTGATTTTGAAGAAAGTTTGCCGGAAGGATTTTGCAATCGATTGAATAAGGTTTTGCCTCCTGATATAGCTTTTAAAAAAGTGGTTGAAGTGGAATCTTCTGCTCACGCACGCTTTGATGCGACACATCGCGCATACGAATATCATGTAGGTTTTAACAAGAACCCTTTTACAACAAATACTGCATTTCATTTTCCTTTTGCACAAAAATTGAATTATAAAAAGCTTCAGGAAGCTGCTGGTTTGTTGCTGAATTATGATGAATTTTTTCCTTTTTGTAAATCAAATTCAGATGTCAAAACGATGAAATGTGATTTGCAAAGAGCAGCGTGGATCATTGAATCTGAAAATGAGAAACTGGTATTTCACATTGCTTCCAACCGTTTTCTTCGTGGTATGGTCAGATTGATCGTTGGCATGTGTTTAAACGTTGGTGTTGGAAAACTTTCAATCGAAAAAGTAAAAGCTGCTTTGGATAGCCAAACGCGGCTTGAAAAAAGCCTGAGCGTTCCTCCGCAAGGATTGTTTTTGACGGATATTCGGTATCCTTTTGAAATCAATTGAACAGCAAAATAATTATTTTTGAAATTCCACGTTTTTAAATGTTTTCTTTAGAAATTTTAGGGCGGTCATATATTTTTATAGCTTCCGTCAGAGCATATAAATCTACCATAATATGGGCAGCTATTGCTAGCCAAAGTGAGCCAGTAAGCAGGTAACTGACTGAAAAAACTAATCCTAAAATGAAAGCAGTAGTTGCATTTTTTAGTTTAGTGGCAGCATGGGCCAAGCCGAACATTAAATTTGCGATTAGAACTGCTAAGGCCAGATGCATAAATTCACTTAATTGCCAGTATAAAAAGCCCCGAAAAATAACTTCTTCAGTTGTTCCGGCCACAAAAGACAATATTACGCCATATTTATATTCCGTTTTTGTTTTGGGTAGAAAAAAGGCTATGTCAACATTTTGAGCTTTCTTTTTTTCAACCTTGTTATCTGGAATATTCATCCTGCGAACGAGTACAAAGAAAATTCCTGTAGTCAAAATAAGTGTTGCAACCAAAACCGGACTGTGCAAAAAGGAAAGGCCTATTTTACTAAAACTATCACCCTTATAAATTAATGATGAGATGATTAAAAAAGTAAAAAACAACTGTATAACCATTGTTTGGATGTATGCAGACTTTATGCTAATTTCTCCGGATTCTATTTTCTGTCTTGCATTCTTTCCTGTCAAAAATCCGTAAATCGGATATAAAATGCCTGAAACTATGGCAATGGCCAAGTATAAATATTCCATTCCTTATTTATCTTTAGTTTGATCTATTAACAATTCCCACAATTTTTTATCTTCTTTGAGCTTAAATTTATTTTTGACAATTATATTTTTCTTAGAGAAGTTGTTTTAAAATAAGCTTCTCCAAAAAGATGGGGATATATAAAAATGTTGCAAAAGCATTAAATTGTTAGTTCTCCCACAAACGATTTAAAACCTGTTGCAACATGTATGTAAATTTATCTAAAAAGTTCATTACAAAAAATTTATTACCACACTTGAGCCAAACTAATCTTGGCAGAAAAACAAAAATTCCTTTATGGCGAATAATAAAAGCTATAATTTATCGGCTCAAAAGTGGTTGCCAATGGCGTGAAATTCCAATCGCTGCTTTTTGCGGCAGGACATTAATCACTTGGAATACAATGTATTATCACTTTAGAAAGTGGTCAAAAGATGGATCATGGAAACGGATGTGGGCAATATTACTTTCGATTAATAAATCAAAGTTAGATATGTCTTCTGTTCAATTAGATGGTTCACATACACCTGCCAAAAGAGGAGGTGAAGCGGTAGGGTATCAGAATCGGAAAAAATCAAAAACAACGAATGCATTGTTTTTAACGGATAAACAAGGAATTCCTTTAAGCATTTCTGACCCTATTGATGGAAACCATAATGACCTTTTTGACATTGAAATTTTCTTCGCCAAAATGTTATCCGATTTAGAACAATCGCAAATAGAAACAAACGGATTGTTTTTAAATGCAGACGCTGGTTTTGATAGTGAAGGATTTCGAGAAATCTGTTTTTCAAACGGAATTATCGCTAATATTGATTTTAATAAACGAAATTCCAAAAACACTGACAATCAACCTCTTTTGGATGATTTACTTTATAAAGAACGTTTTTCAGTTGAGAGAACAAATGCTTGGATTGATGCTTTTAAAGCACTCCTGGTCAGATTTGAAACCAAATCTCAAACCTGGTTGAGCTTGCATTATTTAGCATTCTCTCTCATTCTGATTAGAATTTAAACATATCATTTTAAAACAACTTCAGAGATTGAATTGTCCTTTTTAAATACCCGGAAAACTTTTGAATCTATTATTTCATCTTTAGGGATATTCTTTTTTTCAATTAATGCATTAAGCATTTGAATCAACTCATCTTGCTTTTCATTTTTAGATGAAAACACATAAACCAATTCAGAACCTGAAGTTTTTTTGAGCTTATTTACAATTGCCTTCATGTCATCAGGTGACAAACTGAAATATTTTTTATACACTCTGGAAAACGTTTCATAGTCTTTATATCCAAGATGTTGACTTAACTGTTGAACCGTAACCTGACTTTCTGTAATCTGTTGATAGGCTTTATTCATTCGCATTTCTTCAATAAATTTAAATGGAGTTCTTTGCGTTTCCTTTTTGAAACTCCTGTGGAAATGAGAAACCGACATGCACGCTATCCTGGACAAAGCTGCTAAATCAATTTGTTTTGCCAAATTATCTTCAATGAAATCTAATGCCTTTTTAATTCTTTGGTCCATTAATACAAAATTAGGCATTAGGTTAATGTAGTTGTATGATGAATCTTATCATTTTACAGAATCATTAATTGAATATCAACTAATCGTCTGTTATTACCTGACATTGTAAAAGGAAAGCACATAAATAGAAAGGGATAATTTATATCGTAAAAAGTTCATTTTAAAAAACTTTCCACCACTTTTTTTCTTTCCGGTTGAGTTGTTGAAAGTTTTTCTGCACAGCGCCAAAATTTTCAGGATAATTATCGTCAGTATTAAAATCCAGGATTTGCGGGCGACCTGCATTGTTTCGAATAAAAAAATCAAACAATAAATCGCGGGCACCGAGGGTTTTTCCTTGCTCCGTTTGAGGAGCTAATAAAGTGAGGGCTTTTCCATGAGAATAGATGAAAAAAGCAGCGGTCAACAATTTATTATTTTCATCAACTATGCCTGAGGCAAAGCCCCAGCCTCGATGCAATGCATTGTACATGATGCGATGATAAGCGTGGAAGGCAGCTTCTAAATCTTTAGATTGTACTGCATTGTCTTTGAAAAGATCAGCGATTTTCTCCGGTTTTATACTCGAGATTGGTTTTAGCTTATTTTGCTTTGCTTTTTTCAGTGAAGCTGTCAGCACTTCCGAATAATTGTTGTGAATGGTATCGTAAGGGCTTTGAAGAAAAAGATGCTGATTGTTTTTTTGTGTGACTTTAAAATTATTGTTTCCTTGGATTTGGATTCCTTGTTTAAATTGAATGTCAACGTTTTTATACGCTTCGGGTATTGCTTCAACAAAAGCAGAAATCCGTTTTTGTGAAAGCAGGTGAATTGAATAAATTCCGGATTCTCTGATTAACGATTGGTAATAAAATGAACTGCCGGATGTCGTTTGGAAAAGTGGAAGAACAGATTCGTAATCTCCTTCAATCAACGCATCCCAATCTTTCGAAACACTGTCGAGATACCATTTGTAGCCAAAAATATTTCCATTCAGCGCGAAATGGACACAACTGTTCCATTTTATTTTGTCGATATCCTCTTTTTTGACAAGTTGTAAATCCATTTTTAATTTTTCTAAGGCTTTAAAATTCAATGTCTTTAAAGCAATACTTCGGTATTTTTTTTCTCACGCAAAGTCGCGAAGTCGCGAAGCTCTGATTTTAACCATTTTGCGTTCTTTGCGACTTTGCGTGCAATATTTTGTAGATCATTGATTTTCAATAATTTGAAAAAAGTTACCGAACTGTTGTTTAAGTCTAAGTGGTGAAAAAGTGATCGTTTTTATAAAACAGATAATGTTTATTTAAGTTTTAATCCTTTCCTTTTGAATCATATAAATCAACGGCAGCCTTAACCCCAAAGTAATAATTTCTTGGCAGACCTGGATAATAATATCGAGGCGGACGCCCTGGAAAACTTATTGCATTGATTTGAATCATCGAAGCATATTTTTCATTCCAGATATTATTGATGCCTGCATAAAAATCAAGGCTCCATTTTTTTCCAAGATTAAGCTGATAACCAACTTTAAAATTCATCAATTGATAAGAATCTGAATAGACTGAATTGTCATCGTTCACAGGCATTTTATCGACAAAGTTGTATTGAATATTTCCATAAAAGGATTTGAAGTTGAGATCAACTCCAGCGTTGAAAAGGTGCTTTGGATTTCCAGTCAAATCGTTGCCGGAGTAATCATCATCTCCATCAATAAACTCTTTGAAAGTATAGTCAGCAAAAGTGTAAGACCCAAAAATATTCAGGTTTAACTGGTTAAAATTAAAAGGATATTTCACCTCCAATTCAAAGCCATTGTGTTGTGTTTTTCCGGCATTGACTCCAATATATTGATCCAGATCTACTCGCTTCGCGACAAGCAAATCCTTTATTTGCATACTGTAAATAGAAAAGGTATAGTTCAGGTTACGAAAAATTCTCCCACGGCTTCCAAATTCAAAATTCCAACCTTGTTCAGGTACAATGTCGGGATTGAATTTGCCATCTGGATTGAGTGTTTCTTCGAGCGTTGGTGGAGAAAAACCATGAGATACTTTGGCGTATAAAGACAGACTGTTGTTCCATCCCGCGACTGTTCCGAGATCATAGCCTATTGATAAAAATGGTGACCAGATGTATGGGAAAAACTGATAATTATTTTTTCGTTGAAGAAAGTCATAAAAGTGATACGTCGTATAGTTTAAGTTCAGTCCACCCTTAACCGAAGTATACTTTTTTAAATCAAACTTCAATTGAATAAAGGTATTGAAATACTTTCTGGATTCCTGAATGTCACTCAATGGTAATCTGGTCACAGCACCGAGTCTATTGTTGGTCATCCAATTGTGTTTTTCAAAAAAGGCGTCAAACCCAACTCTGGTTTCAAAATGATTGTTTGAGCGATCAAAAAATTTATTATAAGCCCACTCCGATCGTGCTCCTACTATAAATGAATTTTCTCTTAAAATATTAAATGGCCGTACTTCAAAGGTGGTTAGATAAGAGGTAAAAATACTTGATGATTGGGAAAAATGATCTCCGATAACTGATCTGTAAGAACCGCCAATGATATTTTTTCTGTTTTTTTCATACCCATTTGCATTTGCCCATCTTGAATCTGCTTTTTCAGGATTGTCAACATAGTTGGTACTATCCAAAGAACTTGGAATTTCTGCGTAGAGATAGCTGTAATTACCAAAAACGCTGACGGTTTCTTTGTCGCTGAGCGGAAATTTCGCATAAGCTGAGAAGCCTGTTCTATTGTAATAATTGTTTTCCCGGTAACCATCACTGAAAGTATTGTTAAGATTGACATTGATCAGGTTTTTGCCATCAGTTGAATGTTGAAAATTTAACACATTTCGAATCAAACCGTAAGAACCAAAAGTATTGTCCAGTGAAAACTCGGTTTTGGGAATAGTAGCATCCGGCGTATTTAAATAAAGCATTCCTCCTAAACCGGCACCGTAAATACTCGAAGTTGGTCCTTTTAAAACATCAACTGAGCCCAAAATACTGAGGTCAATATCTTCAATGGTCGTTTCGCCGGTAGCGTTTGTCAAAGGGATGTCATCTATATAAGCCTTGATTTTTGCTGTTGTAAAAGGGGAGCGGCTACCGATTCCTCGTATCGTAATTCTGTTGGTGTTCAAAGCGCCGGAATGCATATAAACGCCAGTAACCCGGTTGAGCACAGGAGCGATGATCGTTAAGTTGTTGCTATTTATTTCTTTATAGCCTAATGTTTTTAAAGAAGGAGGCAATTTATAATTTGGTGCCGGGGAATAGCAAATGAGTGGAGCTTCTAATAGATAAGAATTGTAAAGGAGCATTACAGTCAAAACAGTATCTCCGGTTATTTGAAAACGTTGACTTTCAAAACCCGAAAAGCTTATCTGAATTTCTGAAGCTGTTGTTTCTAATTCGAACTTTCCGTTTAAATCGGAAATGACTCCAAATGGTTTTTTAGGCCCGAGTTCAATAATCGTTGCCCCAATAACAGGTTCATGAGATGTTGCCTCAAGTATTTGTCCTTTTACAACTTTTTGGGCATTTGCTTCGAAAGAGCAGACAACTATTGTGATTAGAATTGTAAAACTTTTCCACATGGTTAAAAGTTATTATTATTGAGCTCAGAAGAGCTAGATTTTGTTTTATATTAAATCTAATTATAAAGATAATACTTGAAAAGATAACGGGACCTTTCAGATAACCAGGGGAAAGAGCGCCCAAAAAGCATTAAAAATGAAACTCAAATTTAAAACAAATATTAATTGCGGAAATTGTGTGAGAAGCGTCAACGGTTTTATCAATCAAGTGCCTGGCATTGAAGAGTGGGCAGTCGATACGGAAAACCCTGAAAAAATTCTTACCGCAATAGGAAAACAACTCACAGCAGAAGCCGTCATCGAAGCAGTCGAAGAAGCGGGATTTGATATTGAACCGGTTGTTTAGTAATGTTATTTACACCTGAACTGCTTTTTCGTAAAGTGGAAAATCAGCCATAAAAGCATTTATTTCGGCTCTGGTTTGATTAACTAAAGTTTCATTTCCCAAATCGCTGATTATTGCATCAACCCATTCCACCACTTTAAGGCAATCATCTTCTTTGAATCCGCGAGTTGTAATTGCAGCTGTTCCTACCCGGATACCCGAAGTTACAAACGGAGACTGGGTATCAAAAGGAACCATGTTTTTATTGACGGTGATGTCAGCTTTAACCAATGCATTTTCAGCATCTTTTCCTGTGACACCTTTAGATCTTAGATCGATAAGCATCAAATGATTGTCCGTGCCTCCACTTATTACTTTGTATCCTTTTTGAATAAAAGCAGCAGCCATGACCTTGGCGTTTTTAATCACCTGTTGGCCGTAAGCCTTAAATTCAGGCTGTAAAGCTTCATGAAAAGCAACTGCTTTGGCTGCAATTACATGCATAAGTGGCCCGCCCTGCATACCTGGAAAAACACCGCTGTTAAGGATCGCTGACATTTTTATCGGAGTCCCTTTTTTAGTTGTTTTTCCCCAGGGATTGTTAAAGTCTTTCCCCATCATGATGATGCCTCCGCGAGGTCCCCGCAATGTTTTGTGCGTTGTGGAGGTTACGATATGGCAATGCGGTAAAGGATCATTGAGCAAACCTGCAGCAACCATTCCTGCCGGATGTGCAATATCGCCAAGTAACAAAGCACCAACTTTATCTGCGATAGCTCTGAAACGGGTATAATCCCAATCACGGGCATAAGCTGAAGCACCGCAAATAATCAGTTTGGGTTTTACTTCCAAAGCTTTTGCTTCTACTTTGTCCATGTCAATTAATCCTGTGTCCTCTTCGACACCGTAGAAGTGTGGGCGATATACTTTTCCTGAAAAATTTACTGGCGAACCATGAGAAAGATGGCCGCCGTGAGAAAGGTCAAAGCCTAAAATGCTATCTCCTGCTTTTAAAACAGCCAGAAAAACAGCAGCGTTGGCTTGTGCTCCGGAATGCGGTTGCACATTCGCGTATTCAGCTCCAAAAAGTTTCTTCAAACGATCGATTGCCAGTTGTTCAATTTGATCTACAATTTCACAACCTCCATAATAACGTTTGCCGGGATAACCCTCCGCATATTTATTAGTCAGGCAAGTGCCAACCGCATTTATAACTTCCTGGCTGGTAAAGTTTTCTGATGCAATCAGTTCAATTCCGTTGCGTTGGCGTTCAAGTTCCTTTGTAATAAGTTCGGAAACACGAGTGTCTTTGATCATTCTATTTAATGTTTATGGTTCTTTAACAAATCCTGTGTTTTAAGTCATTCAAAATAAAAAAACAACACTTCCTTTGGTCGTTTTTTGTTTCTTCTTTTTCAATAGCCACAGCATGATCAAAGAAGGGTTTTTAATTGGCAGTTGATTTGTCGTTAAATATAAAGGTTTAAAATTACGGTTTGATTTATTTAAACAATTACTATTTGGATTAAAATTTATAGAAAAAGCACCTTTTTATAAAAAATAGCGTAAAAAACGACAGTTTGTTATTTCATTTCTTTGGCATAGCCATTTTCTTTACCAATAACCGAAACGTTTAAAAAAAATCAGGCTTTGTAGTTTTTAACTCAAAAGCTTTGGATACAAGTAATTTGATATTCAACAAACTTTTTTATATTTGATTAAATATTAATATCCCATGAGTAAGTTTGTAAACTGGATACTCATATTGATTTTTCTTTCCTCAACGATTAGCCTCTCTGCTAAGACGGATAAATATCGCTGCATGTGGAGGCATGATCCGTCGACCACCATGGTCATCGGATGGAACCAAATAAGCGGAAAGACACCAATCGTTTTTTACGATATTGTGGATCACGGAGAAAATGATGCAGCATATGCTTTTTCACAGAGGACGGATAAAGTGGTTTATTCGAAAGACATGAACAATCATTTTGTGCGTTTAGCAAACCTTTTTCCAAATACGACTTACTATTTTATTATAAAAGACAGTCAAGGATGCAGCAATCGCATGTCCTTTAAAACTGCACCCGATCATCCTTATGAAAGACTTTCAATAATAGCTGGCGGTGATTCCAGGAATTTTCGGGAAGCACGTCAGCATGCCAATAAAATGGTTGCCAAACTACGCCCTCATTGTGTAATGTTTGGTGGTGACATGACCGGTGGTGACAGAGGTTCTCAATGGACGCTATGGTTTGATGATTGGCAATTAACAATTGGACCGGACGGGCATATGATTCCTATTATTACAACCCGGGGCAATCATGAATCCTCAAATAAAACGCTGGTTGATCTTTTTGATGTTCCGTCACAGGATGTTTATTACGCGCTTTCATTAGGTGGAAATTTGTTGAGAATTTATACATTGAATTCATTAATCGCTTCCGGAGGAGATCAAAAAATATGGTTGGAAAAGGATTTGTTAACCCATCAGGATTGCATCTGGAAAACGGCGCAGTATCATTTTGCTACCCGGCCCCACACTTCAAAAAAATCAGAGCGCAACAGCCAGCTTTATAATTGGTCAGGTCTATTTTACGAACACAAGGTAAATCTGGTTGTCGAATCGGATGCTCATGTAGTTAAATGGACTTATCCGATCCGGCCTTCAACTGAAGCGGGAAGCGATGAGGGGTTTATCCGGGATGACAGACGAGGAACCGTTTACGTTGGGGAAGGTTGCTGGGGAGCACCGCTTCGCCCGGATAATGATGATAAAAAATGGACGAGAAATAGTGGAAGTTTCAATCAATTTAAATGGATTTTTGTGGACATGGACCGGATTGAAATCCGAACGGTAAAAACGGATCATTCTGAAAAAGTTGCTTTTGTTGACCCGGACGATATTTTTACAGCTCCAAAGGGAATTGAACTATGGACGCCGAGCAATGGCTCCGTTGTAATTATTGATCGTGATAAAGGAGGAATCAACAATCCATTGATCGCTGAAAAAAGTGAGCTTGAAATCATTGATTTTTCTACAACACTGGCCGGAAACGATATTGCAATTCGTTGGACTACAGAAAACGAAGCATCTGCAAAGGAGGCTTTCGAAGTGCAGCGTACCATTGATGGGAAGAATTTTCAGACGATTGCCCTGATAGATGGTTCATGCCATGAGAGAAATTCATATGAAGTGATTGACAGTGATTTAAAAGGAAGTCCGGTTTTTCTTTCTTACCGTATAAAACACATTCCTCCTTCGGGTATCCCGAGGGTGACTCCGGCAGTGGAATTTGTAGAAACGGATTATCAATTTCAACACTTAAAAAAACTTTCTCCGGATCCTCATAATGGAATGATACGCGCTAAATATGCAATCAAACGGACGGCAAATATCAATATCCAACTGGTCGATTATCAAAACATTGTTCATGCAAGCGATGATTATCGTAATCAACGATCCGGAAATTATTTGCGTTCAATAGATATGCGGCGAATTCCTTTTGGAAAATATTTGCTGATTATCAAAGCGGATGATGCCATTCTTGAGCAATATCTCGTTGTGAAGTCTTAATAACTAGATGTTACGCGCTTTTATTAAAAAATTATTGAGAATTACTAAAAATGACAAATCAGGCGAATCAATATAGCTTTCTTTTGGCTAATGCCTGCGGCGCCTTCATTTTTTCCATTGATGGAAAAACGAAGCAAAAAAATCTAGACAAAATAAAGGCTCTGCTCATAGCTGGCACCCTCACCCACGTATTTTGTCGTACCACTCACTTACAATTTTGAGGAGTTAGAACGTAGAAATACCAAGACACATTCCAAACAAAACTTCTGAACCAAGAGTTGTTTTGCGAAACTTCTATTAATAAAAAAAACAGCCATTGCGGTATGTTGCAATGACTGTTATTTCTATCTGGTTAGGATATTTAATAGTTTGACGGAATTTCCACTAATTTGTTTCCGCCACTTAAAGTCTTAATAACGATAATAATCCGGCTTGTAGGGTCCTTCTTTTTTAACACCAATATAATCGGCTTGTTCTTGTGTTAACTCATCTAGTTCAACACCGATTTTCGCCAAGTGCAAACGAGCAACCTGCTCATCAAGGTGTTTTGGTAAAGTATAAACTTTGTTTTCGTAGTTGTCAGTGTTTTCCCAAAGTTCGAGTTGCGCTAATACTTGATTAGTAAAAGAATTAGACATTACGAATGAAGGGTGACCAGTGGCACAACCCAAGTTGACCAAACGACCTTCCGCTAAAATGATAACATCTTTTCCGTCGATAGTATATTTATCAACTTGTGGTTTGATTTCAACTTTGGTATTTCCGTAAGAACCGTTTAACCAAGCCATATCAATTTCATTGTCAAAATGGCCAATGTTACAAATGATCGTTTTATCTTTTACAGCTCTGAAATGCTTTTCGTTAATAATGTCTTTGTTTCCAGTAGCCGTTACAACGATATTCGCTTCTTTCACTGCATCTTCAATTTTCTTTACAGCAAAACCGTCCATTGCGGCCTGAAGCGCACAAATAGGGTCAATTTCAGAAACAATAACTCTGCATCCAGCACCTCTCAAAGAAGCAGCAGAACCTTTTCCAACATCACCATAACCAGCAACGACAGCAACTTTTCCAGCCATCATGATATCCGTAGCTCTTCTAATTGCATCAACTAAAGATTCTTTACAACCGTATTTGTTATCAAATTTTGATTTTGTAACAGAATCATTCACATTGATAGCAGGAAGGCTTAAAGTACCATTCTTTTCTCTTTCATAAAGACGGTGAACACCAGTTGTGGTTTCTTCACTTAGTCCTCTGATATCATCAGCTAATTCAGGATATCTGTCCAAAACCATATTTGTCAAATCTCCACCATCATCCAAAATTAAATTTAAAGGCTTACCATCTTCAAAAGCGAAAAGTGTTTGCTCGATGCACCAGTCAAATTCTTCTTCATTCATTCCTTTCCAGGCATAAACAGGAATTCCGGCAGCAGCGATTGCAGCGGCAGCATGATCTTGAGTTGAGAAAATATTACAAGAAGACCAAGTCACTTCAGCACCCAATTCAATCAGTGTTTCAATTAGGACAGCGGTTTGAATAGTCATGTGAAGGCAACCCGCGATTCTGGCACCTTTTAATGGTTTTGAAGAACCAAATTGCTCACGAAGTGCCATTAATCCCGGCATTTCAGCTTCAGCTAATTCGATTTCTTTTCTTCCGTAATCGGCCAGACTGATGTCTTTTACTTTGTATTTTAGGCTTGTTCGTACCTTTTCCATTTAATTTATTTTTTATATGTTTTCGAAATCGACTGCAAAATTACGATTTTAAAATGTTTTTAACAATTAAAATAATGATAAGGTTGAAGCAATTGCTGTTTTTGTAGTTACCAAGTTTTTAGAATTGCAATTATTTGTTTTTGTAGTTCATATTGTTATATTTGCTAATGTACTTTCAAAACTGACCGAAGAAACCAATAAATGAAAACTCCACATCAGACTACAGTAGAGTCTCTAGAAAATTCCTCCCATTCAACCAATCCCGTTTATTTAATTAAAGGTGATATCTCCGGTATTCAGGATTTTATTTTTAACGTGAACTCGAAAGGAGCTGCTCGCTCTTTAAAAGGTCGTTCTTTCTTTATTAAGATACTGTTAGAAGTAGTGATGCAAAAAGTATTTGATACTTTTCGGATTGCTGTAGAAAACCAGGAGGATGCTAAAATTTCTACATCCGGTGGTAATTTTATTTTACAACTGAATACTGAGAACCCCGACCTCATCGACGATATTCAGCTGGAAATTTCTAAATCCCTAAAATATTCGGGATTAAATATGATGCTCACCTGCGTGGAAATGCAAGAATCTTATCAGAATACTTTGGAAGTATTACATCAGAAGACACGACAAAGGAAATTTGGACTATTAACAAAATATAATAATTTTTTTGATCCATTTGATCGAATAGAAATATCCAATATTAATGGACTATCGAATAATAGAACACGGGAAAATACGAAATGGCATGGAATTACTGACGAGCTTAAAATCAAGGATAATTCTTTACTTATAAATATTGACCCCTCTGCTTCTTCGCAATTTAAAATATCCAGGAATCAAATCGAAATACTAGGATACAAAGTCAGTTTTGGGAAAGGAGGTATATCTGTTTCCAATTTTCTGGAAATTGTATTTCCATTGAAAGAGGAGGGTACCTACAAAAAAAATGATAATCTTCTGAAGTTTGAAGATCTCTCAGCCGGAAAATATTTCAATCAACATTTTGATCGCTACGACAGAAATTCAAAACGATGGATATATATCGGAAAGAGAGGAATTGATAAATTAGGCATCCTGGCTATGGATGTCGATAATTTGGGAAATGCCGTAGAGAATGTTTCAAGCCCCAAAGAACACAAACGGTTCGACAAGCAACTCCAAAAGTTTTTTAACCATAAACTAAGAGAAATTATTACTCAAAAATATTTTAACCAGGTTTACACGGTAACGGCGGGAGGAGATGATAGCTTTTTCGTTGGAAAATGGAATACCATGATTGATTTGGCAATTGAAATTAATACTGCTTTTGAAACCGAATTTAAGGAACGGGAACTAAGTATTTCTGCTGGTCTTGTCATTGTGGATTCAAAATTTCCGGTCGTTCGTTTTGCTCAGATGGCTGAGGATGCTTTAAAAAATGCTAAATATACCTATGAAAAAAAAGGGAACATTAGTCTATTTGGTGAAGTTCTGGATTGGGATATTCTAAAGCGGGAAGTTACGAATTTGAGAAACGACTTTAATAGAAAAGCGCGAAACCTGATTTCATCAGGATTGTTGGCAAAAGCCAGACATACGGCAATCAACATAGCAGATGACAAGGGGGTCAAGCTATCTGATTTTTGGATAATGAGTTATTATATGCGAAATATCAGAGGAGAAAAACATGGTGGCTTATTAAAAGAACACCAAAATTTGTTGACATTATCTACCACACAAAAAAGTAAACAACTCGCAAAAAATTACCGCCTCATATTTCCTATTGCTGCAAGATTGGCAGAATTAGATAATCGATAATAATAATAAATTATGACAGAAACGACTAAAAAGCATCCACTTTTAGAGAATTACTTCAAAGTCAATTCCTTTGAAAATCTCTTGTCCATCAAATCTTCCGATGCCGAAGGTGTCAAAAATACCATTCAGAGTGTTGAAAAAATGATGGGAGACTATGCGGGAAAGATTACCTATACTCAGATTAGGAATATTCTCCAGCTCGTAAAAAATAAAGATTTCGAAAAAGATCTGGGTGCTTTTTACAAAACACTGCCAATGCTTGCCTATACTGAAGCGAGACTAGCGAAAAATGACGATGGGAGAAAAGTGATTTCTTTTATAAGGGAATTAGCAAGTGCTGTAAAACAAGATCAATACAATGTTTTTGTAGACATTATGAATACCATTGTGGCTTATCATAAACTTAACAGTTAAAAATAAAATCATGGCTAAATTAACGCATAAATTACATATTACAGGCGATATAATCGTCGAAAGCGGATTACACATTGGAGGTTCTGAAGTGGAACTAGATATTGGCGGAATAGATAGTGAAGTGATAAAAATAAAACAGGGAAAAGAAAGAATTCCATACATCCCGGGGAGTTCATTAAAAGGTAAACTCAGGTCAATTATTGCCAGACACTTTGGTTATACTAAACCCGAATATGATAAAGGTACAGTAGCTAACTTATTTGGAATCGCACCCAAAGGCAGAGATCAAAAAAGGGTTATTTCTCAACTCATTATCAGAGATAGTTATACCAAAGGTGATGTCTTTACCGAAGACAAAGCAGAAAACACAATTGACCGCCTGACAGGAGCAGCTAACCCTAGGCATATGGAACGAGTAACCAAAGGCGCTGTCTTTGGCCTGGATATGATTTTAGACATTTATGAAAATGATAATGAATCAAAGTTGTTACAAACTCTTGATCTTGGGTTCCAAATCCTTAAAAAAGATTATTTAGGCGGAAGTGGTACCAGGGGTAATGGGAAAGTAAATATTTCCAGCTTATCCATCAAAAAAATAATATTTCAGAATGATGGTAGTATAAATGATAAAGAACAACATTCCTTTAGCTTCCATGCAAATAAATAAGATAATGAAAATCGCAAGAATCCCATTACTGGAGTACAGCCGTTTTCATTTCGGGGAGTTAAAAATGGACGATAATCTGGCTCTTTCGACATCTGCCTTGTTTGCCCATTCTGATACCCTATTTTCAGCTTTGGTACATGGATATGCTAAACATAATGGCGATGCAGAAAACTTTGCCGGTGAATTCCAAAATGGATCAATAAAAATATCTTCTCTTTTCTATTATGTTTTGGGAAATGAACAATATGTATATTTTCTGCCAAAACCTTTATTTTTGGATATCAACAGCCCTAAATCCAAGGATGGAAAACATAAATTACGCAACAGGATAAAGTTTGTATCCCTTGGTGTGTGGGAAAATGGGTTTGAAGAACAAAAGTGGACTGTTGAAAATGGAGGATATAAAATCATTGATAATCTTTTTGTGCTTACTGATATTGAATATAACTCCCTTAAAACGGAAGACGATTTAGTAATATGCAAAAATGTGTTATCTCCAAAAAGCCCCATTCGAGCTCATGATAATGCTGCCATTTACTATCAGGCAGATGTAGAAATAGGGAATAATTCTAATCTTGAAATAGGTTGGTATTTTATGTATAAAGCCAATGATGAAAATGAAAAACAACTAAAAATTGCAACCAACATTATGGCTTATTCGGGTATCGGTGGAGAAATCCATAATACCGGGCGTACTGTAAGAGCACATCCTGAATTTGATACTATAAGCCTCGGAACTGTAAAAAGTGAAAACCCTAATTTTATCAATGTCTCTTTATTTTGCCCGGAAAACGAAGTTGAATTTAAGTATGCAATACACTACTCGACTATCTTGCGTGGTGGGCGTAAACTTCCGCATGGTGGTAATGCCAAAGTTATTCGTATGATTGAAGAAGGTGCCCTTCTTTCTAATGAAGCAAAAGGAAGGATTGAAACAATTGGAAATGACGGAAATGGTTACCCGATTCTCCGCAATGGAATACCAATATTAATACCTGTTGATTATGACTCTTAGACTCCAACAAGCTAAAATAGAAGTTACTACACTTAGCCCTGTACATATTGGCAATGGCGAGCAACTATCCCCTGTCGGAGAGTTTTTTACTACCCAGGAAAAGGTCTATTTTCTTGATAACGATAAGCTTATAGAGGTAATTGAAGGTATTGGCAAACGCGAGGAATATATCCAGAAGATACTGGAAAAGGGCATTGAACTTGATTTTTATAAGGTGTTGAAAGAATGGGACATTGATTCCACTCAATTTGCAAAAAGGACAATAAACCTCAACCAACTAGGCCTGCTTTCTTCTCAGAATAATATCTTACATCAATGTATCAAGACCAATGAGGAAGCTTATATCCCTGGAAGTAGCCTAAAAGGACTTTTTAGGACAGCCATGATTATCCATTTTTTTAATGAGAATTCATCCATTTTACAAAAGGTGGAAGAGAGCATTAGCGAAAAATTGTTGGGTGGACAAGGTAAGAGTGGATTGGGAAAGCTTTGG
The DNA here is from genome assembly GCA_965220465.1 of Saprospiraceae bacterium. Taxonomy (GTDB): domain Bacteria; phylum Bacteroidota; class Bacteroidia; order Chitinophagales; family Saprospiraceae; genus JAHDHW01. The sequence continues at coordinate 658,510 of CBDCPZ010000024.1, forward strand.
ACAAAAATCGAAAAAAAATATTTCCCGGACTTTGTGTTTCATGCGCTTAGATTGACAGATAGCGCAACTACCTCTGATAAAAACCTTGTGATAGAACAAATGAGCCGGGTTCCTTTTTATGAAAGCGAAGGCGATGGTAAAGGAGTCGATTGGTTGTTTGAGTGTATCCAATCTGAGCAAAGCTTAGCTACGGAATTAAGTATATTCCCTAAATTCGAAAAAGAACGAATTAAATTCTACCATGAAAAGAATAATCTTGACATTAATGATTTTCATATCGAAAATTGGGATTATTTACGAAAAGCAGATATTTCCAAAATCTTTAAAATATTAAATGATTACTCTTTGATACTCATTGATTTTGAGATAGCATTGCTGCAAAAAACAACTCAAAATAAAGATGTTTCCAGACAGCTTATTTCAAAGCTGGAAAACTATAAAAAATCCATTGTGGATAGCGAAGGAAAATATGCTATTGCCCGATTAGGTAAAGGCAAGACCATGTTTTTTCAAACTATATTACCCATTTTGTCGGAAGATTTAAGGGAAAAGATCCTAGATTTATATCGGGAAGAACCAAGTTTCGATTTCCCACGTACTCGTGTACTTTCTGTAAAAGACAATGAAATGACCGGATGGGTAAAGTTCCTATATGATGAATCACAACAATTGGATCCTGTAGTTTTCGATAAAGAGGCTTTTGATGATTCTGAAAAACCGAAACAAGTTTCTCAGCCCCCCAAACCAGTCTTCATACCTCTCGAAGAAAGAAAATTATATGACAATGTACTAAAGGGAAATCTGCAAATTGGTATTTCACTGAAGGCTTATTATTACTTGCCTAAAGAGATTAGTTTTAAAATCAATGGTGAACTTTGGGAAAGTGTTCAGCTAGTCAGGCCAAAAGGATTTTTAAAAAATTACAATCAAGGTGAACTCATTGATCTGGTCATCCAACAGATTACTAAAGCTGGCAAAATCAACCAGGTAAAACTCATATAATGAAAAAGTACTTTTTTATAATTCTATGCTTTATAGTAGGTTCTAACTTGATCGCAAAGGATACCTTAGCCTTGCAGCAAGATATAGAGCAGTTGCGACATGTGATGAAAGACAGTATCCAACAAATAGGGAAACGAGTGGATAATGGAGCCGAGACCTTAAAAATTGCTAAAGAATATGCTGGCAGTGCTGATAAAATGATTTCCAATTTCTATGGATTTCTTGGGGTGATCGCTACTATTTTAGGAATAAGTCTTTTTGCTGTGTATAGAAGATCTTTAAATAAATTTAACCAAGTACTTGAGAAAAAATTTGCAGAGCAACAAAAGGAAATAGATAGAGTTCTTTCTACAGAAAAAAGTTCGATCTACATCAAAGACAACGCTCATATAATGGTCATTCATAAGGATTCCCATGATCAAAGCTCAGGAGAATTTAAGAAACTCGAAGAAACTATTTTTAATGAATTTGAAAACCCTAGCCATATTTCAGCCAATGATCTTAATGAATTAACAGACAAACTAGCTGAATTTGTAAAGATTGACGCCCCATTAAAAATCATCTTAATGAATGATGATCTATTCAGTGATTTAGAAACACAAAAAATAAGAGAGAAGTGGGAATTTACAGCCGCTTCAAAGGATATAATAAATGGAAGCTTTGATTTATTAAAAACGAACGAAGTTGGGTTAGTACTTTTTGGGAGAACTTATTTGGATGCTTTCAAATTACCTTATTTGGCATTTTCTAACCAGCCATATTCTACCTATACCAATGTCAATAACCTGCTCAAATATATGATGGTTGCCAAAAAGATAAAACCATAAACCATGCGCACCCCTATCCTCACCCTCCGCCTCCTCGATATCCCCATGCCGGATGATCCAGGCACCAAAAAGCTGCTGCTCGGCGGAGCAATCGACCTGGTGCGGGAGCATGAAGAATTGTTTGTAAAACAAGGGATGGACATCCGTATTTTCCACAACAGCGACATCCAATATTCAGCTATTCAGATCGACCGGTACCAGCAAAGCCCCGAATGGACCGCCATCGGCCAACAGGCGGTCAAAGCACTGGAGGTCTGGTATGAACTTTTCAAAAAAGATACGCCGATGCCGTTGCAAAATACTATAGAGATCAGGGAACTATACACCCCGGATTTTCTGCCTTATCAGAAAAAGTACCAGGCCGAATGCCTGCTGGTCAGCGATAATCTGGCAAAAGCCCTGAACCCGCTAACTGACAAATTCGCCCGCTTCGATATGCTCGAAAAATACCTTTACGGCAACCTTCAGGGTTTCTTTAAACATATCGGGTACGAACATGATAAAAACGCGCATTTTCTTAAAGTGACCGTTTTGAGCCTTAAGCCTTTTAAGCATGCTTTGCCTGTGTTTCAAAGGCAGAAAAAAACAGCTTTTTTGCTGGCTTTTAAATGCAACTTCCGGCTGCCGCAGACACTGCGTATCGGACAATCCACTGCGCTGGGCTACGGAAAAGTGGCCCATCTTTAGTGTGATGCCAAACTAGTTCTTTGACATAATGGTTCATTTGCTTTCAGTAAGATATGGTTGATTGAGTAAGGAAATCATAGCCCGTTAAGACTTTAAAATTTGTTCGGCGTGGTATCTGTTTGCGTCGAAGTGAGTAAGGAAATCATAGCCCGTTAAGACATAATACTGGTAGGTAAACCCTCCGTCATTCCCAACGTCGAAGTGAGTAAGGAAATCATAGCCCGTTAAGACTTTTATGCAGCAGCCATTGCTGTACCAGCCGGTCGAAGTGAGTAAGGAAATCATAGCCCGTTAAGACGTTGTATTCTCGTACACCAGGGCGTTGCATAACGTCGAAGTGAGTAAGGAAATCATAGCCCGTTAAGACTTCCCATACATAGGGCATAACTGCCCTAAGCATTGTCGAAGTGAGTAAGGAAATCATAGCCTGTTAAAACCTGACGGTTTTGGAACAGCCTTTCAAAATGATAATGTTGAAGTGATTAAGGAAATAATACTCCGTTAAGACTATAAAACATGCAGCCAACCCGCATTTAGTGTTTGTTGAATTGATTAAGGAAATGATACTCCGTTAAGACTACAAAGTGGATTGCCTGTTAATTCTTGAGGTAATGTTGAATTGAGTAAGGAAATCATAGCCCGTTAAGACGTAGGTTGTGTTTACAAAGGTTTTACCCTTTAAGTCGAATTGCCTAAGGAAATGATACTCCGTTAAGACACATAATACCGTTGATACGCAATTTGCCAACTGTCGAAGTGAGTAAGGAAATCATAACCCGTTAAGACCATCCAGGCTAGGTCTACCAAGTTCTCTTCGTACTGTCGAAGTGAGTAAGGAAATCATAACCCGTTAAGACGTAAGTGGGAGTAACCCTACGTTTCGACAGCTGTGTCGAAGTGAGTAAGGAAATCATAACCCGTTAAGACTTTAGGAAGCGTTACAGGCACTACTGCTGTTGTGTCGAAGTGAGTAAGGAAATCATAGCCCGTTAAGACTAACATAGCTACCAGATCGGATAATTCTAGTTCGGTCGAAGTGAGTAAGGAAATCATAGCCCGTTAAGACGATACACACATACCATCAAGGCTATATCACCTAATGTCGAAGTGAGTAAGGAAATCATAGCCCGTTAAGACATTCCATACCATAGGCCGATGATGCATCCGCAAGTCGAATTGAGTAAGGAAATCATAGCCCGTTAAGACATTTCATTCATGGTCAAATCCGGCACCGGAATGCGTCGAAGTGAGTAAGGAAATCATAGCCCGTTAAGACTTGAATTTAATCACTTCCTGGTGAGCAGGTTGCACGTCGAAGTGAGTAAGGAAATCATAGCCCGTTAAGACGGTTACATAGTATCGGTCTTCGGCAAGCGAAAGTCGAATTGAGTAAGGAAATAATGTTCCGTTAAGACGGATCTTCGCAAAGCTCGAAGTTGAAATCCCAGGTTGATTCAAATAAGGAAATAATGTTCCATTAAAATCCACTACAGCTATAATTTTGAATTAGTGAGCGATAAATCTGTATTTTAGCCAGTGAATATTTGATAGGTTGATCATGTAAAAATATTAGGAGATTTATGGCTGAAATAAAAATTGCTTTTTGGAACCTGCAAAACCTGTTTGACACAACGGTTTCTGAGATTGCTGCTGATTTAGGTTTTACTCCTGCAAATGGATGGACAGAAGCGGTGATGAACCAAAAAATCGAAAACCTCGCTGCGGTTATCAATCGAATGCATGATGGCGAAAAGCCGGATTTGTTGGGCGTTTGTGAAATTGAAAACAAAAATTTAGCAGAAAAACTTATAGAGGCAATTGGCAGAGACGATTATAAAGTAGCGCATGTTGATAGCCCGGACATTCGGGGAATAGACACTTCATTGATCTATTCAAGTGATGTTTTTGAACTGGATGGAAATCCTTTTGGTCACCTTGTCCATTTAAGATACAGAACCAGGGATGTTTTTGAAGTTCCTTTGAAAGTCAAATCAAATGGTGCAAAACTGGCTGTTCTCGTCAATCACTGGCCTTCGAGAAGTAATGGGAAATTTGAAAGTGAACCTTATCGGCTTACGGTAGCCAGCCATGCAGGACGTATAGTTGATGAGTTGTTAAAATTGCCACGAGTAGAATTTATGGCTTTGCCTAATGATGAAATTTCTCTTGAAATACTTAATGATCTGTGGAGCAGAAATATACTTCTGATGGGAGATTTTAATGATGAACCATTCGACAGAAGCATCATGGATTTTCTGCAAGCTGCTAATGGGATAGATCATCTGGAAGAGCCGGTGAAGAAGTCTTCTGGTTTGAAAATTCCATCACCATCTTCGTATCTTAACAAGCAATCTTATCTTTTCAATTGTATGTGGCAGAAATTTGCGAAACCTGATGAAGGAACTTATTATTTCTCAGAAGCGGTCAACTCTATGAATATGCTGGATCAGTTTATGATCTCCAAAGGTTTGTATTTTGGAGAGCAGGGTTTAAAATTTAATCAAGAATCTGTTGAAATATTCAAACCAAAGATCATGGCTTCCGGGGTAAAAAAGCGGCCGAAAAAATTTGAATACGATAAAAAGAAAATCAAGAAAAACGGATACAGTGATCATTTTCCCATCACAGCAACGATAGAAGTTATTTGAGCAGATTTAGTTGTTCCAATATTTGCATCGTTATTTTTTTACGGGCTTTGGCATCCTCGTCTTTGTTGATGTCGATATTGTTCGCGAAAAAATAAACATTGTCCATTCGTTCCAAATAACCGACAAACCAACCAATATTGGGTTCAACTCGCGCAGCCCAACCTGTCTTTGCTCTTAAGGTAAAAGTGTCTGTTTTTTCAAGAATCATGATGTCTTTGACAATATCCATCGTTCTTTGTGAAAATGGAAGCTCGTTTTTATACAATCTTTTCAAAAAATTAACCTGCTCCTGCATCGTTATCCGGATATCGCCGTTCAACCAAAAAAGGTCAATTCCGCCGCCGATGTTTTGATTGCCATAACCCACCGTGTCGATATAATGCTGCATCTGTTGTTCACCGATTCGGCGAGCTAGTTCCTGATAAAACCAAACGACTGAATATTTTATTCCGGAGCGAAGGTTGTGGTCCTGGTTCCAGACTTCAGCAAAACGCTTTTCCCCATCCCATTTAATCGTATCCTCTTCGTTTGTTATCACTTCAGTTTCGAGAGCGATCAGTGAGTTGATAATTTTGAAAGTTGAGGCAGGAAGGTAGCCTGTTTTTATTCTCGGTTCATTAAATATAAAAGTAGTATCATTTTTTAAATCGTAGATCAAAAAAGCTCCTTTTACACCTTGATTGTCGAAAATTTCCTGAACCTGGTTAGTCGAAAAAGTAAGCATTTTCGGTGCTTCTTCAGTATCAATTTTCGGTGGCGGATTATTTTTGCAACCTGAAACAAAAAGCAATAAAACAGGGAATAATAACCAATTTTTCATGAAATAATTTTTAGTCAACATACTGATTGCCAAAAGATAAGGCATGTTTCTTGTAAATGTTAAAAAAACATCCCATACTTTTTAAAAAACACGCTTATGAGATTCACAAAACGCACTATCCCGATTTATTTCCTTTTCCTTACATTGTTTCAATTCTTTGCTTGTTCCACCTCCCAAAAGATGTTAAGCCATGAAGATCTTATCATTGGAAAGTGGATACTGGAATCTGCTAGTTTTGATGGGCAAGTAATCAAAGCCGATGTGCTGGGCGGAAGTATTTCTTTTGAATTTACCAAAGAAGGATTTGCTACCTTTCAAACTTCAGAGGGCCAGGTTGAACGAGGCCGTTATCAGATTCAGTCCAATAAGCTATTCGATCCGGACAGTCCCTTAGAAATTCCTGCGGACATCGTTTCACTAACCAAAGAACATTTTATCATGTCAATGGAAGAATCCGGAGAAACAGTTACAATGACCTTTATTCCAGTGCTTGAGTAAATTTATTGGTCTCAAAAAAAGGTTTAAAACCTCCCACTTCAGTGGGAACAATTTATTCTGTTAAATTAGCATCAAAAAGATGGCGCTATATAGAAAGGGATCGCATACATTAACTCGATTAACTGTCCACATAGTATGGGTTACCAAATACCGTTATCATGTATTAACAGGAGATGTACAGTCAAAATGCCGAAGTCTGTTGATACAAGATTGCGAAACCTTAGATATAGAAATACTGAAGGGAGTAGTCAGTAAAGATCATGTGCACATGCATATAGAATATCCATCCAAGTTATCAGTGAGCACTGTGCTCAAACAACTAAAAGGAAGAAGTTCTCGCTTGTTGCAAAAAGAGTTTCCCCATTTAAAGAAACGATACTGGGGTCAGCATTTATGGGCAACAGGCTATGGAGCATGGAGTACCGGAAATATTACTGACGAAATGGTGCAAGAATATCTAGAACACCATAGAAAACCTTCAGATAAATCTCAAGACAACTTTTTGCTTGAGTAATATAAAAAATGACTTTTAGTCATGAATCATTCAAACCCACCTACTTCAAGTAGGTGGTCGTTTAGTTTTTAAAATAGAAAAGACTTTTTCTGAGTTTTGAGAAAACCTCTTTCGATTTTAATTCGGAAGAGGTTTTTTTATAAACTTTATTGAATTGGCAAGGAAATATTAAATATGTTTGTAATGATAAATGCCAAACTCAAGCGAACATAAAAACCTCGACAAACCGTTTTTTGAGCAACTGTTCAAGACTCACTTCGTTCATTTGTGCAACTTTTCCAATCAGTTTGTAAAAGATACGGACAGCGCGAAAGATATCACCCAAAAAGTATTCATCAACCTTTGGGAGAATCGCGAAAAAATTGATACTCAAAAATCTATTCAATCTTATTTGTTTACTTCAGTTCGAAATCGCAGCCTAAATTATATCCGGGATCAGAAAAAGTTTAGAAGCGAGGTACTCGATTTAGAGCTACATGATTTTGAAATTCCTTTTGACGAAGATGGTATTGCGATGTCTGAATTGAAAGATAAAGTTTCGGAAGCACTTGATAAATTACCCGAAAAATGTCGATTGGTTTTTGAAATGAGCCGTTTTCAAAACATGAAATACAAAGATATTGCGGAGGAATTGGATATTTCGGTAAAAACCGTGGAAGCACATATGTCAAAAGCTTTGAAAAGCCTTAGAGCAAATTTGGAAGATTATAATTATATATTATTGTTAATCTATGGATTTTTATATTAACCTTTTAAAAAAAAACGCTTTGAAAACATAGGGTACAGGCAAGTTTTGGTGTATAATAATTAAATACGATGTCAGAAGACAAAAACCATATCGACATTTTCGACCTCATTCCAAAACATTTGAGTGGGGAAACCAGCGATTCAGAAGTGAAGCGTCTGGAAGAATGGGTATTGTCTTCTCCGGAAAATAAAAGACAGTTTAATCAGTTCAAAAAAGCCTGGATACTATCCGGTATCGAAGGAAATTACCAAAATATCGATGTTGAAAAGGAGTGGGCTACTACTTCTGATAAGCTTTTTTCAGAGGCGAAAGTCGTTCCTTTGCAAGCGAAACCGAAAAGACGGATTGGCTTTTATTTGAGAATTGCAGTGTCTCTGGCTTTGCTGGTCACAGCCTCTGTTTGGTTGTTTAGATCTGTAAATACAGGTGATTATCAGGAATTTGTTGCATTGACTGAAATTGAAGAGGATAAACTTCCCGATGGAACAGAAATTTCTTTGAATCAATATTCTTCTGTGAAATTTCCCAGCAAATTAAATGACAAACAACGCAGGGTTGAGTTGACCGGAGATGCCTTTTTTAAAGTGGAAAGAGATACCGCCCGTCCGTTTATTATCAGTACTCAAAATATCGAAATCGAAGTTTTGGGAACTTCATTTTATGTAGATTCTCGTGAAAATCAATCCCAGATCCAGGTCATTGTAACAACAGGTTCGGTTTCAATGACCGCTGGTACAGATAAGGTTGTGTTAGCTGCAAATGAAATCGGGATTTACGATAAGTCAACAAAAAAATTAGTAAAAGCGCAAAACGAAGATGTAAATTACCTATCCTGGAAAACGGATAAATTGGTTTTTGAGAATACAGATCTTGAACGGGTAGTTTATGATTTAAATCGCAAATTTCATTCGCAGGTTTCAATCGCCAACAAGAAATTAAATACCTGCAAAATCACAGCAACTTATGACCACAAATCCTTGGAAGCTACTGTTCGGATCATTGAAAAGACGCTGAATATAAAAGCTGAAATAAACGGAAACGAAGTTGTTTTTTCGGGACAAGATTGTGATTGATGTTTTAAATGTTGAAAAATGTTCAGAACCCGCCAAATTATTTTCTTTGTACAATTATTTGTTTGCGTGATTCTCGCTCAGACAGAGGTGAATGCACAGACAATTACCATTCAAAATTCGAATATCAGCGTTGGAGATATTTTAAAAGAAATTACAGTTCAAAGCGGCCTTAATTTTTCTTACAATCCAAAATCGGTTGATACCAAACAGAAGATTTCCTTTGATGTAAAAAATGCTACTTTGGAAGAAACGCTGAAAAAATTAGCGAACCAAGTCCCAATTGAATATAGCATTGTTGAAAACCAGATCGTTTTGAATCGCAGCGCTAATCAAAATATCGAGGAACTTCCGACACCTGAATATTATACCTTGAGCGGGTTTGTAAACGATACCTTATCTGGCGAAAGTTTGATTGGTGCCTCAATATTTGTACGCGGGACTCCTCGCGGAACAATCACCAATGCCTTCGGTTTTTATTCAATCCGGATGCCTCAAGACGATTATAATGTTGAATATTCTTACATCGGATTTGAAGCCCAAAAATCAAATATTTTATTAAATAACGATAAGAAAAAAGATGTAAGGCTTAAATACGTTACCCAGGAATTACAGAGCATAATCGTAAGGCTTCCCGTTCAGGATTTTTTGAATAGAAAGCAAATTGGAGCAATGGAACTGAATCCGATTCAACTAGAAAAAATGCCTGAATTTGGTGGCGAATCTGGTTTGATAAAAGGAATTCAATCGCTCCCGGGTATCAAAACACATAGCGACGGCTCTGCTTTTTTTTATACCAGAGGAGGAGAAAAAGACCAAAATCTGATTATCATTGATGACGCGCCGATATACAATCCCGCACATTTGTTTGGCTTTTATTCGATGGTTATTCCCGATTTTACAAAAAGCATAAAAGTTTATAAAAGCGATATTCCGGTCAATTTAGATGATCGCCTTTCTTCGATTATAGATATCCGGACCAAAGACGGCAACCTCAACAAATTTGAGGTGAACGCTGCTTTCAATCCTTTAATCAATAGAGTTTCGGTTGAAGGGCCGGTGGCGAAGGGGAAGAGTTCTTTTTTTACTTCCTTTCGGTTGTCCAATTTTCAGTGGTTACTCAATAATGCTGCTCCAGGAACCAGCATGCGTTTTAACGATTTCAGTCTCAAATGGAATTGGAAGGTCAACGATAACAACAGGTTATTTTTCACGGTTATTAGCAGCAATGATTTACTGACAAATACTGCGGCTGCGTCCGCGCTTTCATCGCTGGGCTGGAATAATTTTGCGTCCACTATCCGTTGGAACCATATTTTTAATCCAAAACTTTTTTCAAATACCATTTTGTATACCGGAAATTACAGGTACAATTTAAAATCAGAAGGTAACAACTGGCTGTCAGGGATTGCTAAGTTGGGTGTGAAATCCGATTTCACGCATTATTTAACTTCAAAATTTACGGCAAAATATGGGATAGAGTTCCACGGCTATTACTTCAATCCGGGACAAATATTTACGGAATCAGCCAATTCCACCTTTCCAACACTTCAACAAAGCAATTCCCGGCAAGGTGTTTTGTATTTGAATACAGATTATAAATTTTCTGAAAAATGGCGGGCAAAAGCAGGGGTTCGCATGTCATCATGGGACAATTTAGGACCGACGACTTTTTATACCTACGGCGACAATTATGAATTCCTTGATTCAGTTAATACGGGTGAAGGAGTGTATCAAAGTTATCTTAATGTTGATCCGCGTTTGAGCTTGCAATACACTATTGACAGCACCTCTCTTTTAAAGCTGAGTTATGGAATTTATCACCAGTATATGCAACTGATTACCAATTCGGCATCGCCATTTACATCAATGGAAGTTTGGTTGCCGAGTAGTCCGAATATTAAGCCACAGCGTGCCGATCAGTTGGCTTTGGGGTATTTGAAGTATTTTCCAAAGCCGAAAATCGAACTTAGCGCCGAAGTGTATTACAAAAAAATGTATAATCAGATTGATTATAAATCGCATGCCAATACGCTTTTGAATCCATTGGTTGAAGGCGAGCTCCGTTTTGGTCAAATGCGATCTTATGGCCTGGAATTGATGTTGAAAAAGGATTTCGGGCGATTGAACGGTTGGGTTTCTTACACTTATTCGAGGGCTTTGCGCCAAACGAATGGTGTAAACGAAGGAAGAGAATATCCTGCTTTTCAGGATCGACCGCACGATTTTTCGATCATGTTGAATTATCAAATTAGAAGACGGTTTTTGTTTTCTGCCTATTGGACAGCCTACACAGGTTCTGCTTTTTCTTCTCCAACCGGGTTTTATACATTCAATGGTGTTACGGTTCCGATTTATGGTGAAAAAAATAATGATCGTCTGCCTAACTACCGCCGCCTGGATATTGCGGTTAAGTTTATTTTAAACAAAGATCCGGAAAGCCGTTTTCAGCATAGTTTTACTTTTTCCATTTACAATTTTTTAGCACACAAAAACATAGTCGCAGTCAATTTTAATAAAGTGCTCAATAATTCTGATAAACCGGTTGTAAAGGCAAATTATGATATTGAGCAAAATTTAATCGTTACGCAAGCGGATTTAGTGCGGTTTTTACCGTCGCTTACTTATAAGTTCAAGTTATAGGTTGTTTGACGGAATTGTCAATAAGCTATTTTTTTAACACATCCCAAAAACAATTTAAAAAACTTCTTTTTAATCAGTTTTTTAGATCATTTTCAGAATGTGAAATAGCTTATCAAAAATTTCTTTCCGTCACTTAAAATTTAATATCGATGAATTACAAACCTGTTGGTAAATATATCTTTGGACTCCTTCTTTTGTTTGGAACTTTAGGTTGCGAGGAGCAAACAGATTGGGATTTCAAATCGCAGGATAACGGCGTTTTGGCAGTAGAAGCCATCATTACCAATGAGTTTAAAAAGCATGAAATTCGGCTTTCGTTGACTTACAGTGAATTAAATGGCCAGTCGGTTCCCGTTTCGGGAGCGCAGGTGATTGGTGACAATGGACAAAATAGTTTGAGCTTTTTTGAAGACTCCAATGAAGCTGGAAAATATATCAGCGAACAGTCTTTTGCAGCGCAGTTGAATCAAACGTATCATCTCGAAATACAATGGAACGGGCAAACTTATCATGCTGAAAATCAAATGGTTCCGGTTTATCCTTTTAATAAAATGACTTTTAAAGCGTATGGTCAAACGGATAGTCTGACCGTTGGTGAAGTCGCTCCATTTTACTCCCCCAACGAGCAGGCGATGTATGAAATAAACATTGACTGGTCTCACCTTACCAACTCAGATTCGAGTCGCGCCATACTCTTTTTCTACACTTTCAGTACCATTGATGCCAGCGAACTTTTCAGGCCGGAAAAGGAAACAGTTGTTTTCCCCAAAGGAAGCATCGTCATTGAAAAAAAGCACTCTTTGAATGATGAATTTGCAGCCTTTTACAGAGCGCTCGCTATGGAAACCGATTGGCAAGGCGGCGTTTATGACGAAAACTCAGCTAGTTTGCCTACGAATATCAGTAATGGCGCTGTTGGTTTTTTTGGTGTTTCAGCAGTGTTGGTGGATACTTTGATCGCGGAGTGAGGAACTCCTCTAGCTCCTCTTAGGAAGAGGAGAACTTTCAACGTTAGCTTTTTTTTGAAAAGTCCCTCTTTTAAGAGGGATTTAGGGAGTTCCACCAAGCAAGATTTCTTTCAATTTAAGCTCTGCCTTTTCCCAGCACTCCAATATTTCTTTGTTTTTAAATCGGATAATTTGAAAACCCATTTTCCGCAAAATTTCTTCTCTTTCTAGATCGGATTGCACTTGATAGTCATGGATTTTACCATCCAGTTCGATGATGAGTCTTTTTTCATGGCAATAAAAATCTACGATAAAAAATTGTTTGTTTCCCATGATATTGACGTGTTCGATGATGAACTGCCGATTCACTTTTTTATTGAAAAGTCTTCTATTCCTTACTTTTTCCCAGAATAATTGTTCAGCCGGAGTTTGTTTTTTTCTTAATTGCCTGGCAAAGGAGAGAATGGTTTTGTAATTCATTATTCTCAAAATAACAATAGTTTCTCAATTCTGAAAAACGTTTTCAACGGTTTTGATGGATACTTTGATCGCGGAGTGAAGAACTCCTCTAGCTCCTCTTAGGAAGAGGAGAACCTTTAACGCTGGCCTTACTTCAGAAAGTCCCTCTTTCAAGAGAGATTTAGGGAGTTCAAGTATTCAATTCCCTTCAAGATATTCCAAATAAATCGTGTCACCATCCATATCTTTTGTGGTATGGCCGATATAATTTGCCTTATAAATGGTAACCAAGTCTTTACAAGAATTGTGTTTGTAACTGAAGTAACCTTTGCTATCTGTGAATACTGCCGGCGACATGGTGTCTTTTCCAGGCACAACTGATATAATATCTACCCTTGCATTTTCAATGGGAGTTTGTTTTATTTTATCATAGACAAATCCGTTGCCTTCGTGATTGCAATTGCAAGAAGAAAAGAAAACAATGAAAAACGAAAACAGGAAAAAGCATTTCATAGGTAATTTATTTTTGATCAAATATAATGTTTTGTTGTGAATATCTCTTCTGGCACTATTAATGAAATTAATATTTTTGTATTGTAAAATCTTGATTTTGAAACTCTTATGGCTTTCAATTATTTTTTTTCAAAAAAAATATAAAAAGACTAAGGGTATCTTTCGTTCGATGTGTATTAAGAGTGAATTTGAAAATATTATTAGAAAAAAATTTAAACCTAAAAGATTAAATATCATGAAAAAATTAAATGTAGCGTTAGTACTTATTCTTTCTCTTTTCATTTTGCAATCATGTCAAAAAGATGAATTAACAAGTCCTGATCCTCAAGGGCAAAAAGCGCCGGCTCTTCCAAACACTGAATCTTTTATCATGCCTTATAATGCTTTTGAAGAATTTAGTGGAGAAGATGACTCCAGAACTACAAGCAATTGGCTTTATTCTGCTTCACACGTTGTGGTTTGGAATACTGTTTTGACCGTGCATCTTGCGGTTCCTGTACTTGCATTTTATGAGTCTTTCAAGCATGATGCTGTATACCAGGGTAGTGGAGTTTGGTTGTGGGCTTATGATATTAATAGCAGCGGATCAACATATCACGCAAAATTATATGGTGAATTACTAGCTACCGATGAAGTGAAATGGGAAATGCATATTTCGCAGGAAGGTGGATTCTCAGAGGTCATGTGGTATTCAGGAGTTACGGCAATCGGTGGTGATTACGCTAGTTGGACTTTAAATTACAACGGTTATAACCCAACTCCAATCATCAATATCGATTACGAGAAAAACAACGGTAGTGATGTTGCATCTATCAAATACACGAACATCATTCCAAGTGCTCCAGAAAATGGTTCATTTATCGAATACAGAGTGTCAACCGGACAAGGAGTTGACTTTAATAGAGCTTATGATATTTACAAAAGTGAAAGTGACAACCTCATGGAAATCAATTGGAACAACCCAGGAAACAATGGTCGTGTGAAAGACGCAGAGCATTTTCAGGATAGTGAATGGCATTGTTGGGATTACAACCTTCAGGATATTAATTGTTAGCATTATTTTCTAAGAAGCACATTTTGCAAGCCCGGAGGATTTATTTCTTCGGGCTTTTTTTATTGGTCGTTTTTCAAAACATTTTGATACAAATCCATCATCTCATTCGAAAGTTGTTTGCTTTTAAAACGCTGAACATAATGGAACCCTTTTTCAGCAAGTGTCTTTGCATATTCGGGGTTTGAAAGTATTTTTTCAATTCCGGATTTTATAAGTCCTGGAGAAGGCTTTTCAATGTAATGAGCGCCTGGTCCGGCTGCTTCGGGTAAAGAGGAAGCGGTTGTTGTGATTACCGGCGTTTTTAAAAATAGTGCTTCGATAAGCGGAATGCCAAAACCTTCGTAAATTGATGGATAAATCAGCATTTTAGCATTTTGATAGATTGCCGGGAAGTCTGAAAAAGAAACGTTTTTAGGGAAAATAACTAGTGATTCTAGCTGGTTTTTAGCTATATATTCCATCACTTCTTTTTTATAATTTTTGCCATCTCCCAAAACAACAATTGGTAGTTGGGAGTTCTTTGGTAATTGATGGATGGCTTGAATGACTGGCAATAGTTTTTTGCGTTCGATGATCGATCCAACGTAAAGTAAATAATCTTTTGGCAGTTGGTATTTTTGTTGAATATTTATTGGGTTTTTAACAGTGGCTGGATTTTTAAAAAGTGTATCGCAGGTCTGGTAAATTACCTCTATTTTTTCCGGAGGAATGTTGTAAAAACAGATAATGTCTTTTTTTGTGCTTTCGCTGATGGCCACGATTCGATCTGCATTTTCGCAGCTATATTTAAATTTCCAATCATAGATTTTTCGATCAATAAACGGAAATTGTTCGGGGTAATGTTTGAAAATAAGATCGTGAATGGTTACGACACTTTTAATTTTAGTTTTCTGTAAACCAAAAGGAATTTCATGGCTCAATCCATGGAATAACTGAACCTGGTTTTGATCCAGCTCTTTTTTTATACCTAAACTTCGCCAAAATGCGCTGTTGCCTTTTGCTGTTTTTATCGTGTATTTTGAAGGATTATAAAAGGGTTGGGTACGATCATTTTTTTTGACCTTTGGAGAGAAAAGCCAATATTCATTCTCAGGAAAATAATCAGACAAATCTTGTAAAAGCGTTCTGCTATAATTTCCCAACCCGGTAAAATTATTAAACAATCTTTTGGCATCGTAGCCAATTCTAATCATGTTCCTGGCTTTTACATTAAGAATCAAAAAGAATTTCAATTAAGTAAGCCGAAAATAGAAAAAAGCCGTTCATTGAACGGCTTTTATACTTATAAAACACAAATTTAAATAATATTAAGCTTCCTGCAACTCTGCCTGGTAATCAGCAATGAGTTGTTTTTGCAAGTCATGTGGAACAGGGTTAAACTCAGCAAACTTCTGCGAGAATTTTGCTTTCCCTTGCGTTAATGACCTCAAAGTGGAAGAATATTTATACAGCTCAGCCTGAGGTACTTTAGCTCGGATTTGCTGATAATGCCCAACAGCACCCATACCTTGAATGATAGCACGACGGGTCTGAAGGTCGCCCATCACATCGCCCATCACTTCGTCAGAGCAAAGGATTTCGAGGTCGTAGATTGGTTCCATCAGTTGTGGCGCAGCATTCTGGAATGCATTTTTGAATACATTAGCAGATGCTAGCATAAACGCCATATCATTGGAATCCACTGCGTGCATTTTTCCATCATAAATACACACTCTGATATCGCGACAATAAGAGCCTGTTAAAGGGCCTTCTTCCATTTTTTGCATCACTCCTTTTTTGATTGCATTGGAATATTTAGCATCTATCGATCCACCAACGATGCACCAGAGAAAAACTAATTTTCCGCCCCAAGGCAATTCATCTACTTCTGTTTTCCGTACATTGAGGCCATCTGGATCAGCCATTCCATCATGGTAGGGTTCAATCCGCATATGCACTTCTCCAAATTGGCCAGCACCACCACTTTGCTTTTTATGGCGATAAGAATCATTGGCTTCTTTGGTTATTGTTTCCATGTATGCGATTTTTGGTTTTTCAAATTCCATCGATACCTGGTACATCTTTTCTATTCGATACTTAATAATATCGAGGTGCAATTGACCTTGTCCATGCAATAAAGTCTGCTTTAAAGATTTTGATTGTTCGACGATCAAAGTAGGGTCTTCTTCTTGAATTTGATGAAGTGCTTTGATCAACTTTTCCATGTCATTTTTACTTGGGGGATTTACCGCTGTTCGAATCCTTGCCGATGGAAAATGTATTGGATCTATTACCGTATTGTCTCCTTTTGGAGCTAGTGTGTTGTTGGAGTGTGTGTTTTTCAATTTTACAGTCACACCAATATCACCTGCCCTTAATTCGTCAACAGGTTCGCGGTTTTTACCATTAGCTACAAAAAGCTGACTTAGCCGTTCTGTTGATCGATTATTATTATTTATAAATTCATCTCCTGCTTTTACAACTCCTGAATAAACTTTAAAATAAGAAACCAGCCCAATCCTTGGTTCAGACATCGTTTTGTAGATAAACAAAACCGGCTTCTCCTTTGAATCGCATTTTAAAGTACCGCCATCTTCCAATTCAGCGTCAGGCCGATCTGCCGGTGAAGGAGCAATATCGTTGATAAAACCCATGATTCGCCCACTTCCCATATTTAGTTCAGCAGACACACAAAAAACAGGAAAAATTTCTTGTTTTGCCATTGCAATCCGTAAACCTTCAGCCAATTCATTTTCATTAAGCGATCCTTCTTCAAAAAACTTCTCCATCAATGTTTCGTCATTTTCTGCAGCTGCTTCTACCAACGCATTGTGCATTTCCTGTGCGCGTTCAATTTCCGAATCAGGGATTGGCTGCTTTTTAGGTTTTCCACCACCTTCCGGAAAAACATACATGATCATTCGCAAAGCATCAACGATGGTATTAAAACCAGCACCTTGATTTAAAGGATATTGAACAGGGATTACTTTGTGTCCGAATCTGTTTTTTGCTTGTTCCAAAGTACTATCATAATCTGCTTTATCATTGTCGATGTGATTGACAGCGAAAATAGTAGGGGTGTTTAATTTTGCAATATATTCCCAGATCAATTCGGTTCCTACTTCAACGCCGCTTCTTGCATTGAGTAACATGACGGCGGTGTCGGCAACTTTGAGAGAAGACACCAATTCTCCAACAAAGTCATCAAAACCCGGAGTATCAATAATATTAATTTTACAGTCTCTCCAATTGGCATGCATGAGCGTGCTGAAAATCGAATTACCTCTTTCCTGTTCGATTTTAGTAAAATCAGAAGTGGTTGTCTTATCATTTACCGTTCCTCTTCGATTAGTTGCTTTTGCTTCAAAAAGCATGGTCTCCGCCAATGTCGTTTTTCCGGAGCCTGAGTGCCCCAATAAAACAACGTTTCTGATATTTTTTGTGTTGTAGCTCATATATAGTGTCTGTTTTTTATATGTTAACAATATTATTTTATGTCAGCCTTCGTAGAGAAAAGAAGGGCAATGAATTTAGGGAATATTAAGCAAATGAACAAAGATTAGGAGCTCTAAAAAATAATATTTATTTTTTTAGAATAAGAAATGAGGGAATAGGAATTCCTGAAAGTGGAGACTTGCTCAATTTAATAAGTTTTTTATCGCTGGAGTTAGGACGAAGGCAAGTTTAGAAAATGAGTAGCTTTTCAAAGGCCGTTTTATTTTTTGATTGCATTTTTATAAAATACATACCAAAGGACAATTCAGAAATATCCAATCGTTTTTTGGTTTTCCCGTTTATATTTGAAACCAGATATTCTTCCACTTTTTTACCGGCGACATCAAAAAGAATAATCCGGACATCCTGCGACGGATTATTTTGCCATTCAATATCTACAAATTGATCAGCAGGGTTTGGAGTGATTATAATTTGAAATAGTTTTTCCGGTTCTATCGTATTTGTGGTTATCGTAATGTTTTGAGTATTGCTCTGCTCACCACAATGATTGGAAACTGTAAACATTACAGGAAATGTGTTGTTTGCACCAAAACTGTGGCTTGGATTTTCTTCGATACTGGTGTTTCCATCCCCAAAATCCCAGAAATAAGTACTGCCGAAAACCGAATTGTTCGTAAACTCAACGACTCCATTGTCAATGTTGTATGAGAAATCTGCCACTGGTTCGTCAATAACCTTTATCGTTTCAACACTCTCATCCCAGCCTAATGAATTTGAGGTAAATAAACTAATATCATAAGTTCCGGTGTCATTAAAAACTACCGTATGTGGTCCTTGGGAATCTGACGTTGAAGGCACGGCATTTACTCCAAAATTCCAAAAATAATTATCAATATCCTCCCCAAAGGAAGCGTTGCTAAAAGTCAGGCTTTCCCCTTTGCAAATCGATTTTTCATCAGGAAATACTGAAAATGAGGCTTGTGGATAAGTGCTGTATTCGTAAACGATGACATTGTCAATATATAAATTATTTCCAAATCCATTGGTATTGACAAAACGCAAAGCTATTTTTTCTCCAATGTACTGGGACAGGTCAATAATTTCTGTACGCCAGTGTTCGGGAAGTGTCGGAACCCATCCTGTCATCGTGCTAACTGTAGTAGCCAATTGATTTCCGCTTTTTTGGTAAATGATGTGGTCGAAATTTTCCTTGCAATTCGTTGAAAGTTCAACTTTCAAATCATCCGAATAGGATTGATTGAAACGAGCATATGACAAATCAAACCGGAGATAAGGGGCTTGAGCATCAGTTAGATCGATCACTGCAAAAGATATCTTGTCTTCCTGACCGGGAGCATTGTAACTATGGTTGTTAACATAAACTACGTTGGTGATTGCTCCGGATTTTCCAAGTACTGAACTGTTTTCCCAGGTTTTAATACGGTCCGGATTTTCAATAATCCATGGCCCTGACCCTATTGGAATGTTTTCAAAATCTTCTTTAAAAGGTAATGGGGTTCCATTATTAATTTGAATATAATTGGCTTTGACTGTTTCGTGGTTCCCTGCCGAATTGCTCGTGGTGAGTTTGATCGTATATTCTCCAACTTCATGAAATGAAACCATTGGGTTTTGTGAGTTCATGTTTGTTCCGGCAATAAAGCTGACCGTTGGAGGGGTTATTTCCCAAGTCCAAAATTGTGGCGAATTGAAAGAATTGTCATAAAACTGAACAGCCTTATCCGAGCAGGTATTTTGAGTATTAACAGTAAATTCGGAAGTGGGCGAAGTAGCTGCATCAAGTAAGGAAATATTGTCAATCGCGAGATCAGACAGGTAGCCTGTACCAGAATAACCTCTAAAACGAATATTGATCAATTGCCCTGCAAAAGGACTAAGATCTACACTTATTTTATGCCAGAGGTCACCGTGATCCCCTGATAAAGGAGTGATAATATTATTGTACCAAGTATCGCCATCGAAGAGATCAACATGAAGTTTGCCCATATCTGTTCCGAGCATGTGGTACCAAAAAGAAAATTCTGGTTGAACGGTGCCAATCAGATCAAGACAAGGGCTAATCAAGACAGCCTGTTGGTCATTACAACCCAAAGAGCCTTCAATGTATAAATATTTGCCTGTGGTTGTATTGGTGTTTTGATCAGATTCCGGGCCTGTTGCATAGGTAGTTGTAAAGCCATTGTTGACCAGCCAATCCAATTCATCGCCAGATTGGTTGGTTTCATTAATCCAGCCGTCAGATAAAAAACATTCGCTTTCACATTGTGCATTTACGTTGCAATTTTCAAACGAATCAAAATTTTCAAAATAAGGAATAGAAAAAGTTGATCCTGAAATAACAGTAAATTGAAAATGAAGGGTGTCGTTATAAAATGCTTCATCATTTTCCAGGTTGGTCCAAACCCTTATTTTATGTGTTCCTATTGAACTAGCAATTATCTCTGTTTGAAAAGTGTAGTTTACGGTAATCAAAGATGGAATGGAGCTGGTATATTGCTCTTCAACTATTTCTTCATTATTGTATTGGTAAAAAACAGTAAAGCCAGATTGAATGACCGTTCCATTATTCCTGATATTTATACTAACAGGAATCGGGTTATCAAAACAACTTTGAATCGAACTTGAAGTGGGTGAGGCAAGATTTAAAAGGCATAAATCATTTTCAACGATACAATCAATTAAACCTTGATCATGGTTGATTGCAATTGCTCTTTTACTCTTTTCATTTTGAGGGCCAACACTACTTACTGAAAACCAATACTCTATATTTGGATTTGAAATCGGAACATCAATTTCGGAGTTATTGGTAGTGCCGATGCTGTCCATGTATCTTTCTCCAAGCTTGTAAACAATATAAGAAACGGCTTCATCAACAGGTTCCCAAGCCAAATGAATATAATCAGGGCAAACCTGAGTGATTTTAAAATCTGTCGGAGTTTTGAGGATGTTGACTGGCGCAGCATTAATCGCTGAAATATTGTTTCTACTAACCCGAATAAAAAATTGGCCACTCTGCAAAGTTGGAACGATCCAATCATAATAGCATATGGAACTTGGAACGGTTGTAATTGGAATCCAGGAATTTCCGTTATTCGTTGAATATTCCAGCATAAAATCTCCGGAGTTTTCAGCTGCATCCCAATAGATACGCTCTGTAGAACCAGGCTGCCAGCGTTCTCCTCCAAAAGGATAAACCAAGGTAAGGTAGTCGGTTTCCATTTCAAAAACGATAAAGTACTTTTGATGGCCAAAAGGGATTTCGAAGCCATCGACGATTATTTCATAGTTTCCCGGTGTTGGGTTTTCTATTACAACCTGTTCAACATTATTAAGGTGATCAATTCCTCTGGTGGCTGGCTGGCTTAAAGCGGCAGCATCGGGAGTATGGCTTAAAACCCATGGCAGATATTGGTTATTCTCATCGACCAATTGTAAATCAAGGTCATTCACCAATGATTTTGAAGTAACCGTTGATCCCTGATAGTCATTCCAATAAAGCATTAC
The DNA here is from genome assembly GCA_965220465.1 of Saprospiraceae bacterium. GTDB lineage: Bacteria > Bacteroidota > Bacteroidia > Chitinophagales > Saprospiraceae > JAHDHW01. Next base: position 679,900 of record CBDCPZ010000024.1, read on the forward strand.
CTTTAAAGCCGTAACGTCTGAAGGAACCTGAATCGAAAACTGATGGCTTTCATTTTGATCAATTTCACCTTCAAAATATCGGCCTTCTTCAAGGGTCAGCAAAGAACGATAAGCATTCACACGCCCCCATCCGTATGAAAAATCAGGTCCTTTATTTCCCAAATCTTCAGCAGTATTGAGCAAACTTGCTTTTAAAAGAGCTGACTCAGGGAATTCGTCATTATGAAGTTCTTGATATGCCTGAAACAACTGCGCCATTACTCCTGCAACTCCGGGTGCAGCAGCAGAGGAACCGCTTGCAATCTGAAATTCATTGTTTGGACCAGTTGAATACTGGCCGGTACCATTTGCACAAATATCGGGTTTGATTCGACCGTCATTAGCTGGCCCGCGGCTACTGTTAAAAACAAGTTCATCGTTTGCAGTTAAATTTCCAACAGCAAGGACATTTTTTCCAACTTTAACGCCACCTGTGATATTGCCCCAACCTTCGCCTGCACCATAACCGCAATCCTGATCACCGGCATTTCCAGCTGAAAATACATGCATCAAAAATGGATTTTCGTAAATCTGCTTATCCGCCAGTTGTGTAAATGTAGTATAGCCACGATTGCAACCATCACTATAAGAGGTTGAAGTAATCACGATGCCTTGCGTTTCATAGAGATTGGCAGCATTTTCAATCACCTCAAAACCATTAAAAAGATGAATGATTGCGCCTTTTGCCATCCCTTGTTTGTCTGGATCGAGATTGTCCGCTCCAGCTAGAATCCCTGCAACCATATTACAATGAGCATCCTCGGAATTAGCGGTAAGTTCATTTTGTATAAGGCGGCCGGTAAAATCAATATGAGGGCCAATCATTCCATAATCGCCAATGGCTACATGCACACCGCTTCCGTCATAATGCCTTCCGCTATTAAATTGAGTTGCGATCATATTAGATCGATGCAAGGAACGTCCTTGTACATCTTCCTGAAAAGCAAATTCAGGCGCTTTTTCAATATAAACCACCATTGAATGATTGGCAATTCTTTCTAAAATGCTTGTATTTAAAACTAAGTTGAAAGTATGATTTTGGGTATTGTTGCTGATTATTTCGATACGGTTTTGATTTAAATAATCCAACACGATTTCTTCGGGAATATTTTTTTGATATTGCAGGACGACCTCTAGCTTGTTCGATTCATTTTCTCTGATTTCAGTGTTGATTGCTTTATCGATTTTATCAGTTGTTTGGATCGCTGTAACACTTTTGATATCTAGTTCATGCAATATTCCGGAATCAAGATTAGCAGGGATCGAAGCGATATAAGTCAGATGAGGAATGTAATCGAGCAATTCGACTCCATTTGCAATTAGTTTGCGTTTTTGAGAAACGGTAGGAATAGTGTTGAATTGTATAAAACGGTAGTATTTTCCGGCGACAAGTTCAGAATGGTCAAAATGCAAAAAGTCATTGGAATCGTTCTGTGGAATAAGTTTTTCACCAGATTTTAAAAACACCACATTTTTGCTGCTTTGCGTTTGTGCAAAAGCATTTGTCGCCATACAAAAAATGGCAATTATGGTACTTATAATTCTAAGCGTTCCCATACGGGTAGTTTTGGCTAAATTGGTGGCTCTTATTTAAAGCTTGCTGAAGATACGTATAATTGCTTGATTTGCAAAGGTTAAAGCTGGAAATGGTTTTGACCTTAAAACGGAATATTTAAAAGGGAGAAATATTTTTCGCAACGACATAGGGACAAAGAAGTTAAAAACCTTGAAAAGATATTGTTGAGAGTTGTTGCTTTGAAAAGTCAGTTTAAAAAATTTGATTAATTCAACCCTGTAAAACTACCTGTTTTGGATGTATTTGATTTTTCAGTTTTACTAAGCTCGACTTTAGCATTTCGTACTTATAGTCATTTCAATAATTGATAACTGCTCAATGTACAAAACCCTAATCTGCTAAAAATCAATTAGGTACATAGTTAATATTTTAACTTCCTTTGCAAATGTGATGGTTTAGATATTATTGAACATCGTGATTATTATGGGATGTTTAAATTTAATTTGAGCTTATGCGTGTGCCATCGGCGAGGTACTTTTTCAGTCGAAAAAAAGTACCCAAAATTCTCGACAAAATAAATGCTCAACACTAAGCTGGCACCCGCACCCCCGTATTTTGTCTTTCCAATTCCATTTAAAATATGGAGTCATTGTTGAAAAACAATGCTAAAGTCGAACTTAAGCCAATGGTAGATAATCATATTCTTTCCCCAACTTCTTTGATTCTATAAATTGATCGGCAATATCCATTAGGGTTTTTTCAAAAGGAATGTACCGATAATCAAATGCCTGAATCGATTTGCTGTTATCGTAATGAAAAGTATTGGATACAAGATTTGCTGTTTCTTTTGTAATTAAATGAGGTCTTCCTGTAAACTTGGAACGCAACCAATCCAAACGCCAGGCCAGCCCTGTCAGTATCGGCGATACTTTAATATCAGGCGCTTTTTTATTCAATTTTTTAGCAACTTCTGAGAAGAATTCGAGGTAATTACAGTTTTCATTATTGATAATAAACCGCTCTTTAATTTGATCGCTTTCCATTAGTTTAATTGCCAAAAGGGCAACATCTCGGACATCTACAAATCCTGAAGATCCAATTGGATAAAATCGTAGCCCTTTCCATACTTCCTGAAACATTTGAGAAGTACCGTTTTCCCAAAAACCGCTACCGATGATCACGGCAGGATTCAAAATCGCAGCGGGGAGACCTTCTGCTATTCCACGCCAAACCTCCTGCTCTGAAAGGTATTTGCTGATTGCATAATTTGAATTGGCATTATCTCTTTGCCAGGGAGTTTTTTCATCAACATTTTTTTGATCTTTAGAGCGGCCAAGGGCTGCTATTGAACTGACGTGAACAAGCTTTTCTATACCAAAATCCAACGCAATATTTACGATATTGGCAGTGCCTTCGACATTAGTACGCATCATTTTTTTGACTTCTTTTTTATCAAAAGAAACCATTGCAGCACAATGATAAACCTGTTCTACACCGTCCATTGCCAGTTCCAACGACAAAATATCCTGCAAATCTCCATCAATCCATTGAATACGATTTTTCACTTCTTCTACTAAAGCCAAAGAGCTGTTTTCCCGTTTTAAGGCTCTGATGTTTTGATAACCTTTTTTTACCAAATACCTCAGCAGGTAGGAGCCTAGAAATCCTGTTCCACCAGTAACGAAAATAGTTTTTGACTTCAAGATGAATAGTTTAGATTTTAGCAGTGAAAGCTCAAAGAATTACAATATTACACTATTTTTTTATACCCCTGATGAAACGAACCACTGATAGTATCGTGTAACGCACCTGTGACTGAATGCAATGTATTTATCTGATTTTCAATACGTAACAGCCCCATCAATGCCATTAAAGCAGCTTCTTTAAATTCAATGATTTGTCGCTCTGGAACCACTACGTTAACATTTTCACAATATTTACGAATGCAGCTGACCAAAAAGGAATTCAAAGCTCCGCCACCTGTTATGATCATTTTATAAGAACCTTTTTTAAAATTTTCTTTTTCGATCACAACAGCGATTGCATTGGCGATTTGGAAAGCAATATGTTCACAGGCAGTGCGCATTTTATCTTCCCAAAGAGCATCAAAATTTACAAAAAGGGGAACCACATTTTCCTGAACATCCTGATTGGCCAGTGATTTTGGATAAGCTTCCTGAAAATATTCATTGGCGTTGGCTTTATTAAACAAAGGCTCAATTAATTCTCCGGTTCTTGCGATGCGGCCGTCGTCGTCGTATTCCATGTCCATGCCCTGGGCAATTGCATTTAAAGTCTGATTGGCAGAACCTATGTCGAAGGCCACAAAACGGCCATCAATATTGCAACTGATATTGTCAATTCCCCCAAGATTGAGATAGAAATCATAACCTGGAAGTAGATATTTATCAGCTATCGGAGCAACGGGAGCCCCTTCTCCTCCGATGGCAATATCCTGAGCCCGAAAATTACTGATGACAGGATATCCGGTGATAGCCGCTATGGCTGCGCCATCTCCGATCTGAACCGTAAAATTTTCGTCAGGATCGTGGAAAATAGTGTGGCCGTGAGAAGCAATAAAATCGGGTTCAATTTTGTGCTTTGTAATAAACGTATTGACCAATTCGCCAACGTAATGGCCGTAATAAGTATGTGTTTTTGCAAAAGCCAGCGCATTTTGATGAGAAAGGTTGACCAATCTTGCATGCCACATTTCAGAGTAAGGAAAAGTCTCCGCCTCCAATATCTTCCAATTGATTTTTGCGTCGTCATATTCGAATTCAATATAAGCGACATCTAAACCATCCATCGAACTTCCTGACATCAGGCCGATTGCTTTATACGTTTTTGCAGCCATAATTTTTAGTCTTTTTTAGAAAGAATCATGGTGTAATTTGCAACGGCTTTGATTTCTTCTTCGCTTAATAATCCTTTAAAAGGTGTCATCATGTTTCTTCCGTTGGTTATTACCAAAACGCGCTCCTTTGCACTGAGCTGCGATTCTGGGAATTTTACAGCACCATTTATTGCCAATTCGCCTGTTTCGCCATGACAGGCGACACAATATTTTTTATAAACTTCTTTTCCATATGCGTTATTTACCTGGTTGGTATTCGATCCTCCGCAAGCCAGGCTAAATACTGCCAGGGCAATAAAAATTAATGCTTCCTTCATTTGTTAGTTATTTCTTTACGAATGTAAAAGAAAAGTTTTAAAAAATAATTGGCCAGGAAAATAAAATCTAGGGGAGCGTTTTATTAATGCTAAAATAAATTAATTGGATTGATAGGATTATCCAATTTCTGTCCTTTACTCAGACCAAATTATAAAGGATTTTTTATACTTGCTTGGCTTCGAGAATTGAAAAGGATTATCTTTTTTTGGAGTAACGTTTCTTTTTAGAGTAACGTTTCTTTTTAGAATAACGTTTCTTTTTAGAAGAAGATTTTTTATCAAAAAGAGAATCGACATCAAGCAACAATCCCATTTGAAGAGATTTGGCTAAAAAGTCATCACTATCATCAAAAAATTGAGGGAAAAGCGTTGCCTGACTTACATAAAATTTGATATGTTTATTCCCGACATGGAAGCGGCTGGATGTTTCTAAAAATACATATGGATTATCTTTTGAAACTCTGTTAATGGTGTTCAAATGTGAATTTTCAATATTGCCCGTAAGGATAATTTTATTATAATCCAAATATACTATTCTTCCGACAAGGCTAACTCCAACAACCTTTCCTTGCCAATGTAGCCCTCCTTGCAGATAGGTTTTGTTAAATTTCAAAGTTGAGGTTCCTCCTCCAGCAAAATAATTTTGTGTTTGGCCTTTTCCAAAACCAAAGTAGGCGTCAAATAGAAGTCCTTGTCTTGAAAATTCTTCGGATGTTGACTCGTTTACTTTGTCAAATGACCTAAAATGATAATAACCTAGTGCTCCACTGGCGATATATATTTCTCCTAGCTTCTCGTTGTTATAAGTATTTTGGATATGGTAAAAACTAGTTTGAACTCCAAGGTTGTTCCAAGGGCTGAAACCAGCTTGAAAACCGTAATTGGTATTAGCACCTTGTTCTGCAAAGGCAGCACCTACTGAGCCAGATGTCCTCAAATCACCTTTTTCACTTAGTGCTAAGAGGTTGCCTTCTTCCGGTGCATAAACGTAATACGAACAGGAACCGCAAAGAAGGCAACCTAGTATCAAAAAACTATTTAAAAGGGTCAGAAAACTTCTCATCAACAAGGAATTGTTCATCTGTAAACGTATTGAAAAAAGCAATCAAAGCAGCTTTTTCTTCTTCATTAAAATTAAATGCTACGGGTGGGCCATTGAATTGTCCATTTTCCCGAAGTTGAGGACTCAGGTTTTCGAAATTCTGAATGCCTGTGCTATAATGATCGATGACTTCTTCCAAAGTTTGGAATCGCCCATCGTGCATGTAAGGAGCTGTCTTCGCAATATTTCGGAGGGTAGGAACTTTAAAAAGCCCCCTGTCGCGGTCAAGGTTGGTGACTTCATACATGCCGGGATCTGAATAGTCCTGGTCCAAGCCATTATTGGCCGATCGTTTTCCGGGTAATCCACTAACGTTTCCGTGACAAGAGCCACAATTAGTGACGTAGAGTTCTTTTCCCAGATTTTCCAGGTTGTTGAATTCACTGAAATCTACGCTACCTATATTACTGAAAGTGCCATTCTTTGCAAAATGATTATCGAGGGCTTTATCAAATTTGGTATTAAAAGTACCAATACTGTTGACAAACTCGCTTATAGCATCGAGAACGCTTTCTTCATTAATATCTGCACTACGATAAGCATTTTTAAATAAAGGATAATAAAAAGCTTGCTCTTTGACTCTCTCAACAACTTCATGCATTTCCATGCTCATTTCAAGATCATTTGCCAAGGTCTGTTTGGATTGCTCCTGAACGGTAGATGCCCGATTATCCCAAAAAAATGGAACCCTTCCGGAACTCATACTGCCGTAATATTCTCGAAAGCTAAATACGGAACCCAATGCCAGAGAATTACGAGAAGTCTTTCGATTAAGCACTCCATCACTTAAAGCAAGGTCATCTGAAAAGGCTAACTCTTGTTTGTGGCAAGAAGCACAAGAGATTGACCGGTCTTCAGACAAGTTTTTATCATAAAATAACACACGTCCTAAAAGCGCTGCTCCGTTGTTAAAATCTCTGGGATTAGATGAATAATAATTTGGAAAGTAAAGCGTATAATTTGCCTGATCATTAGGGATGTCGAGATACTGACTGATTAATTTATAATCATCTTTGTCGAAATAATTGTATTCAATTTCAACTTCATTTTTGTCGCAACTACTAAATCCAAGGAGACAAATTACGGCGAGGGTAATGGGTAATTTTAGGTTCATAATTATTAGTTTTCATTGAAGTTATTCAAAAAAAGTCAAATTTGTATATAAATCTGCTTAAAACGCGATTGATTTTTTTGCAAATCCAAATAAAGTAAAATAATCGCTAATGTGTTTAAATATAACAATTTTTTTACGCAGTGAATATGACACATCCTCTATTTAACATATCAAATTTTCCATTAACCGACAAATCTTCTAAAAAAGAAAACCTAACTTTACAAGCGTTTTAGGAAGGTTTTGTTATTTGAAATGTTATTTAGATATTTGCCAATCCACCTTTTTTAGAAGCATATTACGACCCTAAATTTAAGTTGATATTGAGGAAGCGAATGTTCAATATCATTTTAATTTTAGCCTAAAACCTATTTTAAAATAGGATGTTTTTTGTAAACAATATTGAAATGAGCAGGTTACCCTTTTCTGCTTAAATGAGTTAATTCAAAATAAAAAATTTAAAAATGCGCCAAACGATTAAACTGTTCCTGTTTTTATGCCTGTGTACCGGCTCAATTTTAGCCCAAAATTCAGTTGACCATAACGATGAAAAAGCATTTCCCGGTGCAACTAAAGTTAGGTTTGAAGAAAAAGAATCTTTTCCAAAATATATCCAGTTTGATCCTTCACAATCACTCAATGTGGAGCAGAGCCTTGCATGGATGAGAGAAAATTTCCGATTGAGTCAATCAACCACACTTGAATTCATTAGAAGAAATGATGACCAGTTAGGTTGGTCCCACCACCGTTTTCAACAACAAGTAAATGGGAAACCCGTAACAGGAGGAGTATATATTCTTCATGAAAAAAATGGAATAGTTCACTCTATGAATGGAGAACTATTTTCTATTGAGTCTTCTGATGAAGCCTCTATTTCAAAGCAAAAAGCTATTGATCTTGCATTGAGACACATACCTGCTGAAAAATATGGTTGGGAAACAACATTGGGAGGAGGGCAAACTGAGTTGCTCTCAGAATTCCCGAATCCTGAGTTGGTTTGGGTTCCTGAAAGTTTAAATTTTAAAGATGGAAATTTCAAGCTAGCTTACAAAATGGACGTTTATGCGGTAAGACCAGAGCATCGTTCATGGATTTATGTTGATGCTCAAAACGGTAAAATCATTGCCGAAGAAGATCGAATTTGCCATACAAATATTGAAGGAACGGTACAAACGGTTTTGAGTGGCGAAAGAACTATTTATATGGATCAGGTTGCAGATGATACCTTTCGGTTAAGGGAAACAACTCGCGGGAATGGAATCGTTACTTTGGATTTGCAAAATGGTCCGAGTGATGAATTAGAGAATGCCGTTGATTTTATACATGGAGATAGTGATTGGGGGGCTGGGACTCCGATAGGTGATCGTTATGGAACCGATGTTCATTTTGGCGCACAATCTTATTACGATTTGTTGTTTGATTTATTTGGCCGGAATAGTATCAACGAAGAGGGCCTGGTGTTGAGAAGTTATGTACACGTTAACGAAAACTGGGCAAATGCAACATGGGATGGCAATGTTGCCCGTTTTGGAGATGGTTCCCCAGGGTCCGGCCTTGATATACCGGTTGTATCCATGGACATAGTTGCTCATGAATTCACCCATGGTTTGACAGATTATACAGCCGATTTGATTTATGCTTATGAATCAGGGGCATTAAATGAATCATTCAGTGACCTTTTTGGGCTTGCGACAGATTTTTATACTCGCCCTGCAACAGCCGGATGGTTGATTGGGAAACAAGCTACCGCGGACGGACTTGGGATTAGAAGCGCTGAAGATCCCAACTTTCATGGAGATCCGGATACGTATAAAGGAGATAATTGGGTTACAAATACAGGTGATAATGGAGGTGTTCACTCCAATAGTGGCGTACAAAATCATTGGTTTTATTTGTTGTCGGAAGGTGGTGAAGGGATGAATGATAATGGAGAAGCTTATGTCGTTGAAGGTTTGGGTTGGGAAAAAGCAATTTCAATAGCTTACCGGAATTTATCTGTTTATCTTACCCCAAACTCTAGTTTTGCCGATGCAGCGTATTTTGGAAACCAAAGCGCCGCGGATCTTTTTGGGCTTTGCTCAGCAGAATATAATGCAACGGTCAATGCATGGCATGCAGTTGGATTGGGCCAACCGGTAGGAGCGCTTTTTGTAGATTTTCAGGCACAGCGAATGCATTGTCAGGCACCGGATACTGTTCAATTTTATAACTATAGCCAACCTTTTGAATCAGTAACCTGGGATTTTGGGGATGGAATGACGAGCACGGAATATTCGCCGATTCATATTTATGAGGAAGAAGGAACTTACGATGTAAAATTGATCGCAAATGGATGTGGAGGAAGTAGCGATTCGATTACAAAACCAGGTTATATTGTCATTGATATTGATAGCCCTTCTTGCTTTGGGATGATTATGGAAAACGAAGGCATTGATACCCTCACCAGTTGTGCAGGGATCATTATGGATCCTGGAGGAACCGGAAATTATTTGGGAAATGCCAATTCATTTTTGGTTATCAATCCGCCTACTTTAGGACCGCTTGTTTTAACTTTTACAGAATTCTGGTTACGTGGTGATTTTAATATTCCTGATGTAGATCATTTATCCATTTATGATGGAACAAGCATCAATGCGCCTTTGATAGGAAGATTTGCAAGAACATCTTTGGATGGGCAGACTATTCAAACTTCAGGGGGTGCCGTTACTTTACACTTTTCTACAGATATTGAAAACGATACTACAGGTTTTGTGATGTATTATTCCATTGCTGATCAAATTACATCCCCGATTGCTGCTTTTGTTCCAAGTGCTGCAAATCCATTGTTGAATGCACCGGTCGAATTTATCGACAATTCTCAAAATTCAGGACATTATTTTTATGATTTTGGTGATGGAGAAACATCAAATGAAGCACAACCTACTCATCAATACACCATGCCAGGGTCATATACGGTTACTCAAATTATTCGTAACTGTATCGGAGCAGATACTGCTTCCATTCTGTTGGAAGTCCAGCAGGGTGGAACATTGAGTTTTGCGCCAGACTCCATTTGTGTCACACTCAATGCCGGAGATCAATATGATGGCGCATTTGTGTTGTCAAATGCAGGTCCAGGGGAATTGTATTATGGAGTAAATGGAGAAATGCACCCGGATTGGATTAGTTTCGATACTGAATCAGGTGGAATCATTTCCGGTGGCAACCTATCTATTCCAATTCATTTGGATGCAAGCAATCTGGTTGCAGCTACTTATCATTTTGGGGTTCCATTGGAAAGTGGTGATAGTAGTCAATTTTTGGGAAACTTACCGGTAAAAATGATTGTACTCCCTTTCCCACAGGCAAATATTGGACTGGACATAGAAGATAATTGCAATGGGATATTTCAGTTTACCGATCTATCACTAAATGATCCAACGTCATGGCTTTGGAATTTTGGAGATGGAAATAATTCTGTAGAAACCAATCCTTTGTACCAATTTGAAGAAAATGGAGTTTACGATGTTTCTTTGATAGCTTGCAATGCTTTAGGTTGTGATACCATCCTGCAGGAAAACTTAGTAATTGTAAACTATTGCGATACTTTGCAGATGCCGGTTACCGGAGTTGATCTTTTTACAAACTGCAACGGAATAATTTACGATGATGGCGGCCCTGACGCAAAATACAGCAATGATGTAGATTATATTGCTACAATTGCTCCTGATAATGTAGATCATGTAACACTAACCGTTAATTCGTTTCAAACACAACCATTGTTAGATGTTTTGAATATTTATGACGGACCAGATACCAACGCCCCATTGATCGGTACTTTTAGTGGAACAGTTGCTGCCGGAACGTCCTTTACGTCAACAGGAAACACTATCACGATTCAATTTATTTCTAACGCAGCCCTTACTTATAATGGTTTTGAGTTATTATGGGAGTGTAGTGGCGAACTTCCTCCAACTGCTAACTTTACTTATGAACAAGACATGGAGTGTACAAATACGGTGTATTTTGAAGATGCATCCGGAGGCAATGGAATTTATTCCTATAATTGGGATCTTGGAAATGGGTTTTTTGTTTATGATGAAACCTCTTTTGCACATCATTATAATTCAACGGGTGTTTTCACGGTAAGCCTTGAAGTGAGCAATGCGCTGGCAACTTCCAGTTTTGAGCAGGAAGTGACCATTCCGGAAACTCCTTTTGATTTGGATATGCAACTTTCAGCGGACACAGTGGATTTAGGCGAATTGGTAAGCTTTGAAGCAATCGTTGATTTTACACCTTCAAGTTACCTTTGGGTTCCACAAACTGGAGATACTCTAATCACTGCCAGTCCGGATTATTTTTACACCGAACCTGGAGATTATTTGGTTTATTTGGAAGTTGAAAATGGTGATGGTTGTCGAATGTGGGTGCAAAAACCAATTCATGTTACAAATATTACAAATACTACTGAAGTATCTTCAAATATTGCGTTTCAGCTAACACCAAATCCTTCTGAAGGTCAGTTTAAACTATCATTGGAACTTTCAGAATTGCAGCAAACCAATATTGTTTTATACAACTCAATTGGCCAGACTTTATTTAATGAATCTTTAGGGCAAGTAAAAGTTTTGGGCATGAATCTTAATTTATCAAACCTTCCGGTTGGTGTTTATTTCTTGACGCTTATCACAGAAAACGGATTATTGAAAACCAAACATTTAGTAATCCAGCGGTAAGCTGTTTTTGTAAAAACGAAAGATAAAAAGCCGCGCTTTTTATCTTTCGTTTTATATGGTTAAAAGAATATTCTGCAAAAGGTTTAAGCAATTACTTTTCCAAAGCCTTCAAAATGCCCAAGTGGCGGAATTGGTAGACGTGCATGTTTCAGGTGCGTGTGCCTTCGGGCGTGGGGGTTCGAGTCCCCCCTTGGGCACTGGTAATCAATAAAATATGGAACTAAATGACTGGTTGTATAAATTTTTAGCATTGATCGGATATTGATGATAATTTTTATTGTTTGACAAATTTATAAGTTTCGATCCTTCCTTTGTATTCCAGGTTGATAAAGTAAATTCCCGTTTGCAGTTGGCGGACATCTAAATCTAATATATTGCTGTTTTGAGTATTAAATGTTTTTTCCATTTCAGCTATTTTTTGCCCGTAAACATTTGTTACATTAAGTTTTATTTGCCCTGAGTTTGACTTGTTAAAATGAAGTGATAAGCTTTGCGTTACAGGATTCGGATGTATTTCCAACATTGGCATACTTCCAAAAGTAAGTCCATCTTTATCAGCAGAAAGTACCATATCAGGACATTCTCCTGTTCCAAGTTCAATGATTTGGTTAACTGGAAAGTTAGTACAGAATATGGAGTATGTTGGAAAATCAACAATCAAAGTGTCCACAATAGTTGCATTACCAAGCCCAAAATTAGGACGAATATCTCCCTGGAAACCAAAGCTGCTAAGTCCTCCGTGAATATACCTTACCTGCCAAACCGGTTGGCCATTGATGTTGGCTTTTACAGATACTTTTCCACCATAAGTTTCTCCGTCACTGATTGTCTCATTCCAAGTTACTTTTAACCAATTAGCATCAGAACCCAAATCGTTTCTAAAAAGGTAATTGGGTTTTCCCACCGTTGGACTTTCGGTTCCAACCAGAAACAAATCCATGTCTCCGTCATTGTCATAATCGCCCCAATCAGTCGCCTGTATATTGCCTGCTATTGTACCAACAAGGGGTCCAGCTTCAGAAGAATTCAACTCTGTAAAATTGCCCGAACCGTCGTTGACGAATAGGTGTCCGTTAGAAGTGGAAGTAGCGCTTTTAGTAAGGTATAAATCCAAATCACCATCATTGTCAAAATCCGCCCAGGCATTCGTTCCTATATTACTCCCGGAAACCTGTACGATAGGTTGGTCGAATAACTCAGTAAAAGTACCATCTCCATTGTTATGAAAAAGCCTGTTGCTACTTTCGTATACATTGGCGTATAAATCGGGCAAACGATCATTGTCAATATCTACCCAATTGATCCCAATATTGGAACTGGCCCAATCGGTAAGCCCGGATACTTCTGTTTCCAGGAAATAGCCAGTCTCTAATGTTTCTGAAAACATATTCTTGAAAAGCTTATTTTCCGGCGGAATTGAAGTACTGAAAGTGGCTATATACAAATCGAGATCACCGTCATTGTCGTAATCAATCCACGAATCGAAAGTCAAAAATGAATTTCTGGTTTCCAGAAACGGAAAAGAATCGATCATTGAAAAACTGCCGTTGCCATCATTTTCATAATAGCGGTCTGTCGTTCCCAAGGCTGAAGTGAAATACAGGTCAAGGTCATGGTCAAGGTCAAAATCAACCCATGATCCGGAAGGCACCCTGGTGGCCGGATTGCCAATCGGATTGTTTTCGGTCAGAGAATAATCCGGTGGTCCATTATTGACAAGCCATTTGCTCATTGTCGGCTGATTTGAAGCATTTTCATAATTTCCCATAAAAACATCTTTATTACCATCCTGTGTGAAGTCAGCCAGCAAAACAATAGCTGTACCGAGTCCGCCGGTTTGAACGAAAGCCGAATTTTCTTGTGCTGTATAAGTTCCATCTCCGTTATTCATATAAAGGCGATTGTAATTGGTGGAATTGGAAGAAAATCCGGAAATAAAAAGATCAATCCACCCATCGTTGTTTATATCATTCCAGGAGGCTCCGACACTGGGTATGATTTCCGTTACCAATGGGCTGCCGTCTTCTAGTTTTGTAAAATGCTGGCCTTGTGAAATAAAAGGGTAGTGAAATAATATGCTTAATGAAAAACATAAAAGGTAGAATGTTCCAGAATTCATAATTCAAAATATTTTAGGTTTTTAAAAATACAACTTGTTGATTTTCAAACTTTGGAACTGTCGAAAAATCAAATTAAAGGCAACCAATTTGAAGGCAGTATTAATGAATTGATGTGTTTTCTATAGATCAAATAAATAGAAACCAGCTTATAATTTTTTACTAATTATTTTACTATCCGGAATTTTTATGCAAAAAGGAAAATTAATTATGTGAAGAGAAGCGCAAAGGTTTACATAAAAACAAAGAGCGTTGGCATAAAGATCATTTAAGGTTCTCTGATCAGAAATTGAAATTTAGGCAACCGAAAATTTCATTAGAACTTTCCAATCGCATCCCGATAAGTGCTGCCTATCGGCAGTTGTTTACCGGCAATTTCAAGCTGCTCATTCGTGAAGGAGCTTATTTTGTTTTTATTGACAATGTAAGATTTGTGTATTCTGATAAATTGATCGCCTAATTCATTTAAAATACTTTGAAGGGAAGTGTAAACTATATGCATCTTTTCGCCGCAATGTATTTTTATGTAGTTGTTCATTCCCTCAATAAAGCAGATCTCGGCTTGATGCAGTTTAAGCGTTTTACGATTACTTCTTACATAAATAAATTCTGCCTCAGATGGTGGCAATTGCTCTTGTTTTACAGCATGTTTATGATTCTTTTTAAATCGGTTGATCGCTTTAATAAATCGTTCAAAGGAAACCGGTTTCAAAAGATAATCGGTCACTTCCAATTCATATCCTTCGAGAGCATATTCCCGATGAGCTGTTGTAATAATTACGGCAGGTGGATTGGTCAGGGTTTTTAAAAATGAAAAACCTTTGAGCTTGGGCATCTCCAAATCCAGAAACATCAAATCTATTTTTTGTTCTTCTAATACCTGTCTGGCAACCAAAGCATTGAGGCATTTGCCAACCAATTCGAAATGTGGCAAATCCAAAAGATAAGTTTCCAGAATACGCTGGGCTACGGGTTCATCATCAATTATTAGACACTTAATTTTACTCATTGTTCTTCAGTTTTAGTGTCGCAATATATTGGCCGTTTTTCTTATTCGTATCCAAAATATGGCCGTTTGGATATAACAATTGCAATCTCCTCCGCAAATTAGCCAAACCTATACCGGAAGGTTTTATACTTTGCTCAACATCGGGGTAAGAATTTTTAACTTCAAAAACCAGCCAATCATTTTCTTTAACCAGTCTAAGGCTAATAATGGCCTGACCAATTTCTTCTCTGACACCATGCTTGAAAGCATTTTCGATCAAAGGCATAAACAATAGAGAGGATATTTTTACATCAAAAATGATTTTATCAATATCCCAGTTGACTAAAATGCGGTCTTCGTATCTGCATATTTCAAGGTCGATATAATCCCTGGCAAGATTGATTTCTTTTTCTACAGTTGTTTTTCCGTTTTCCGACTCGTACAATGAATAACTTAGAAAATCAGAAAGTTTGAGGATGAGTTTCGGAACTTTCTTTGACTGCTCGATAGACAAGCCATAAAGGTTATTTAAAGTATTAAACAAAAAATGCGGATTAATTTGTGCTTTCAGATACTTCAGCTCTGCTTCTCGTTTTTCTATCTCCAATTGTGTTGCTTTGTTTTTTTGTTTATACCAGTCAAAAAATAATTTAATTCCAATAGAAAATGCAACAGGCGAAGCAATAATCACCATTGTTTGCACAATTCTGAAAAGCACCAACGGCTCTGGTACTGTAGTCATCCATGCTGGAAAAAATGTAGGATAAGCCCAATATAACACAAAATACCGTTGTGCAATGGAAAGGATTAACAACAAAAGAAATAACAACAATAAATACCTGAAGACACGATTTTTATACAATAACCAAGGGATCAGAATAAACCAGTTGATGTAAACCGCCATTAATCGAACGGGTAGAAATAAAAGTTCAAACAAAATGGCTTCAAAAAAATTATTTCGGTAGCCCCATTCCGAAAATGCGTAGGTAAGCATGATAATACACCAAAACAACACATGTCCAATTATGGCTCTCGTTTTCATTTCTCAAAGATAAGTATTTGCGTTGTTCAGGGTTAGATACTTATGTAAACAAGGCTTTTTTTGATGTGAAATGGATTATTCGGCATACATAAATTTTGTGCTTTTATCCATACGAAATTGAGGTTTTGAAATAAATTGATCTAAAAGTATAAGAATTTCGCTTTTCTTTATTGAAATCAAAAGAGGGAATTTAATTTTTGACCAATCCTAAAAATCGACTCAGCAAAAATTCTTTTTTAACGACGATATTGTCTGAAAATTAAACAAAAAATGATGAAAGAAAATATAGTTTCCCGAAGAACGATTATTAAAAGCTCTGTCTTTGGAATGTTGGCAGTTTCTGTTCCGAGCATTATTTATGCAAGAGGAATGAATGGAGGATTTTTTAAAAAACCGAATAATGAAAAACTCTTTTACCGATATCCTTCCATTGATGATGAAATCGTTTCAGAGGTTGTCGGTGCCTCTCACTTTAATTTGGATAAAGTAAAAGAATTGGTAAACGGACGTCCGGAATTAGCTCGGGCCACATGGGATTGGGGATTTGGTGACTGGGAAACAGCAATTGGAGCAGCCTCTCATGTAGGGCGAAGAGATATCGTGGATTTTTTGATGAGCAAAGGAGCAAGGCCTGACATTTTTACTTTTGCCATGTTGGGAGCTTACGAATCTGTCAAAGCAATGATTGAAGCTGCTCCAGGCATCCAATCCACATCAGGCCCGCATGGAATAAGTTTATTGCAACACGCCAAAAATGGTTTGCGTCCCGATAACTTAACAGCAGAAAATAAGCGAAAAATAAATAAGCTTATAAGTTATTTGGAATCATTGGGAAATGCAGATGTTCAGGAAAAAAATATTGAAATGAGCGACGAAGAAAAAGAAAAATACCTTGGGGATTATATGTACGGAGATGGCCCCTCAGATGGCTTTAGCATTAAACTTAACATGCGAAAATTAATTGCTTTAGGTAAAATTGGAACTTTCGGCGGAGCACTCTTTAAAACAGGGGATAACCTTTTTGCCTACAATGGTGCACCATCTGTGCAGGTTAAGTTCTCTGTTGAAAATGGAAAAGTATTGTCGCTTACGGTTCATGAACCTGATTTTATGTTAACCGCTAAAAAAACAGGATAACCTTGATAATTTCCGGAACTTCAAATTTTTGAATAAACGTATCGATGCAAAATTTTCAAGGCAGAATGGATTGTAGCTTTGAGTAACTGAAATTCATGGTAACATTATATTTTTTTCTTGGACACTCACAAAGCAAAAAGCCTTTCCGAAGATAATTCGGAAAGGCTTTTATAATGCTATCTATTTTTTTTCTGTCTGTCAGAAAAAATATTAGTTGTCTTGTGGCATTAATTGAGCTACAACTGAAGTATAATTGCTTTGAGTAGTAGCAATTGCAGTTTTTGTAGCTTCAAGTTTCTCTGTCCATTCTGAAACTTTTGTATCAGTATCAGTAATGAATGTAGTCAAATCGGCTAATTTAGTAGTAACATCACCTTCCAGTTTTCCTGCAGCCAAACCTTCTTTCAAGTTGGTAACCTCTGCTGCTTTAGTGGTCCATTCTGTTGTAAATGCTTCAAGTGTTGCCTGCATTTCACCAAAACCGGAACCTGCTGAAGTATAACTTTCCATAGCAGCATTGATTTTTTCTTGTTCTTCAGTTGAAAGTTTAGAAAGCATTTCTTCATTAACGTTCATGTTAGACATCATACTGGTGAAAGCACTGCTTTCAGTATTCAACATTTCAGATAAATTTGTGACAGAAGTAGCGGTCACATCCCATTTGGTACCAAGTTCTTCAATACCTGCACGATATTGTTCAATATTGTTTTGGCAGGAAATAATTGTAAGAAGGGCAATTGCAAATAATGATTTTTTCATTTTAAGGTAAAAGTTTTAAAAAAATAATTAATAAAAATTGTTACTAAGGTTTTATTTTGAAATTTCTCATTGTCCAACGGTTTTGACTTTAAAAAAAGTATGTTAAATAGTCCTTTCCTTTTCCAACTTTGAATTTTCGGCACAAATGTAACATTTGTTTTCTGAATTAATTCTGAATAAAATCGAAATAATGATTTGTTGTTAAAACTATATTTTTCGATCGACATATGAATATAAAAACTTGGCTTACTTTGTATTTTTTAAACGGGTATTTTTTTGTAAATAGAGACTTTATTTCAATCGATTACTTTTTAAATTGCCGTTAAATCATTATACACCATGCGTAACGAATTCACTGCATTTTCAATTATCACTTTATTAGTTGTTGGAATCGTTGGATATTTTTGGTGGCCACCCATCTGGTGGTCAATGATCTTTTTTGGACCAGTTATTTTATTAGGATTTTATGATATGTTTCAGGCAAAACACGCGATAATGCGCAATTTTCCAATACTTGGAAGAGGCAGATACATAATGGAAGATTTACGCCCGAAAATGTATCAGTATTTTATCGAATCCGAAACAAGCGGCCGACCAATAAGCAGAGTTTTTAGGACAATCGTTTATCAGCGTGCAAAACAGGAATTAGATACTTCCCCATTTGGGACAGTGCTTGATGTCAATGCGGAAGGGTATGAGTGGATGAATCATTCGATTGGTGCCCTGGATGTCCATAAGTTGAATGAAAATCCACGTGTTTTAGTGGGCGGTCCTGATTGTAAAAAACCATACAGCGCAAGTGTTTTTAATGTTTCTGCGATGAGTTTTGGATCATTGAGCAATAGAGCTGTGTTAGCTTTAAATGGCGGAGCGAAGATCGGTGGTTTTGCGCACAACACCGGCGAAGGTGGAATAAGCGCATATCACAGTAAACCCGGAGGCGATTTGATTTACCAGGTAGGTACAGGCTATTTTGGCTGTCGGACGGATGACGGTAATTTTTCACCCGAACTTTTTGCTGAACGAACTGCTTCAGAAAATGTCAAAATGATAGAAATCAAGCTATCGCAGGGAGCTAAGCCAGGACATGGCGGAATATTACCCGCCAAAAAGAATACTAAGGAAATTTCAAAAATCCGTAATGTAAAACCAGGTACTGAAGTGCTTTCCCCTCCTTATCAC
>CBDCPZ010000025.1:0-1296869 GCA_965220465.1 Saprospiraceae bacterium
GTCAAACACATGACTGAGAATTTTTCCCCACAGTACGTGTGCATATAGAACTTTAACAAATCAGGAAAAAGAAGCTACCAAAAAAATTCATTTGCACTGGACAATGCGTGTACCGTACTGTGTCTTTTTCTTCTTCTTTCCCTGCCAATTTAGTGTTCTCCTGAAGGTGTGTCTGACCTTGAAGAACCGCTCCAGAGATGTGCGAGACGTGGGGAGGGGCACACTGGTCAAAATGGCCGCTGCGCTGGGTCCCAAGTACCTCAAGTACATCGTCAAGGAGATGAAGGACTCCCTGATTCGAGGCTACACGGTGAGTGGTTGAGTGGGTTTGTGTGTAAGTATAGTGGAAATCAGACATTCTAGGCCCTTTAGAGAAATAGCTTCTAAGAGGAACATTTAATTTTGGGACTTCTATTCAGATGTTGTGAAACTGGAACCTCTCATAAGATACTGAGACCAAAGGAACTAAATACTGCTATTAAATACAGTAGTTCCCTTGGTCTCAGTGTCTTATGAGAGGTACTACTACAGAGCCTGAAGGTCACTAAAGACGGGGCAGCCGTCCCCTTTGCCCCCCCCCCCCCTTAAATGAAGCCGTAGCTGGTAGCTATGTATTTATGTAGGACGCACCACTTGAGGCCTTGTGCTCTATAGGGAGGTGGTGTGGTACCTAGCTCCTATCAAGGACCTTGGAACTTAGGAGCGGAGCCTTTTTAACAGAGGACACATTTGAACGTCCTTTGAAGCTTTTATCAGTGATCTGGTTGAAAAATTTGTTAGTCCAGCCTCCACCCTTTTCCATATTTCTCTCCCTCCTTATACAGCTGCACGTTCTAAGCTACAGCCTCCACTACCTCCTCCAAGCCCTCTCCTCTCCCCCTCCCTCCTCCTCCACCTCCACAACCCCCTCCTCCCTCCTCACCGTGGGTGACCTGGACCCTTGTCTGCACCTCCTGAGCGAGGTACTGGTGGAGGACCTATTTGGCGCCCCTGCGGAGGAGAGGGAGTGCGGGGAGAACGTAACAAAGATTCCTGAGAGTAAGTCTCCTCAGAGTCTGGCCTCGTACGAGATCGTGGCTCGGTTTCTCTCGCCCGGGCTCGTTCCGGAGGCTGCTGTCGCCGGTGAAGGAGGTGGGTATGGTTTGTGAGTGGTATAGTCTTCGACTTCCAGTGTTGTATACATGATTGTATTTCTCACAGAACGGGGCTCTCGTTTTCAAATTTTTTATTTGCGTGTATGTACAGTTGATTTCAGGTGCGTTTGAGCATTCCGTGTTGCTTGGACTGGAAATTTATGCTTTGGAGAATGTGTGTGTTTTACATTGCAGTTTATGGGCTGTACAAACCGTAATTTTCCCATATACACAACACGGAATGTTCAAACGCAGCTAAAATTAGTGAATTTAAAATGTTTGCAAAAAAGGTTGTACCATAGACGCTGGTATTTAAGCTCCCACGCTTATGACTGCTAACTGCAAGGAAATAGGCGCCTATAAGCCAACAAGTGCTTAACATGTGTACTAAATAGTTTATTGTCCATTGAAGTGTTAATGGCGCCTATAAGAAGTGTCTAATTGCAGCAAGAAAATGGGCGCTTCACAGTAAGCAGCGCTTATAAGCAGGCAAGCGCTTAAATACCAGCCTCTACGGTAGATCCACAAAATTTCATTCACAATTAATATTTCTTTAATTGTTCACCGTTTTGGTCCATTATGGTACCACTGTTTTTGATATATTTCACTTTTCCTCCTACCCACGAAAATTAAATAACATTGTGGATCTATGTTCCCTCTTTGCAGATGCTTGAGACTCGTTCCAACTCCCGCACCTCTCGTGTGGTGGAGGAGGTGTTCCGTCGGGTTGCCGTGGGGATCCAGGGGAATCCCGGCTTCACGCCTCAGGCCTTGCTGGTGTTTGTGTTTGAGGTTCTCAGTAACTCCATCCCTCAACTGGCGGCAAGACCAAAGTTAGTAAACTATTGTAATTTTGCAGGGCAGGCTGGGGTGAGGGTAACACAGCACTTTTCAGCTCACGTGCAGAGCTATAAATAACAGTTGGACATTGGTCAATTTCCGAGCAAAAAGCTGAATTGACCTTGCAATCAAATCTCATTTTGCTAGGACATTATTTGCATTACAAATGTGCAGCGACCTAGCAAACCTTGTATTGCTACCTAGGACGAAATGTCCGACCAAATCGAAAACCTTATTATATATATATATATAAGCCCTGCACTTGTACACTCATTGTGTAAGAAATTCAGCATCCTTGTTCCAAATGACTGGAAAGGTACAATACAGTGGAACCCCTCTATAGTGGCCACCATTGGGGAATGAAATTTTGTCCTTGATAAAGGGGTGGGGGTTGATTTACACGAAAAGAGTGCATTTTGGACTCGGTGAAGTGGCCTTTATAGAGGGGTGTCCTCACGTCAGGGGTGGCCTTTATAGAGGGGTTCCACTGTACATTGTTTGGAGAAATTTCAAAATGGCGAAAAGAAAATTAATATCTTGAGTGAAAATTTGTGATAATACTTATTGCTCACAAGCCTAGAAACTTTCTGCTAGAACTCTCTAGCTCCGTAGGACTCCACACCAAACTCGTTTTGATAGCTTCTAATTCTTCTTTTCCTGTGTGTCTAGACCAAAGGCGTCGATCAGTGTGGATCCCAAGCTCCACCCACCAGATCACAGGCTCCTCCCACCAAAACCCGGCAGGAGTGGGCCACGCCCCTTACATCTGGGTAACGTCGGCGCTAGCATTGTCACTGAGTTTGGTTTGCAGGTTAGTGGAGGGAGGGAGGGATCGGAGGGAGGGAGGGAGGGAGATGGAGGGAGGGGGGAGGGAAATGGATTGAGGGAGGGAGGGAGATGGATGGATGGTTGGAGGGGGGAGGGAGAGAGAGATTGGATGGGGAGAGAGAGAATCACATTCTCTGTTATTTGATTTTCTAATTTTGTCTACCCTTTACCCACTCTACTACAATACAGCTGCTACACGTCTCCCTAAAACACGGCAAGTTTGACACCTATGACTTGAATGCTACGGCCACCGCTATGGTCACAATCACTGAGCCACCGGTATTGATTGCTTCCATTGTTAACCAAACAAATATAACTTGCGACAACCCCATAGGCTCAGCAACTGCTTCAGGCTCTGGAGGAACTCCTTCTTATAGTTTCAATTGGTCTAGTGGTGGAACCAATGCCACTGAAACTTTTTCAAATCCAGGCACTTATACTGTTTCTGTAGTTGATGATAACTTTTGTGTAGACACTGAAACGGTAACTATAACTCAAGACATTGTTCCTCCTGCTACAAACGCCGGCCCGGATGGTCAATTGGATTGCAATACGCCGATATTGGTTTTAAATGGTTCACCATCCGGAGGACAATATAGTTTATTGTGGACTACGGTTGGTGGAAATATTATATCCGGTGAAACGACTCCAAACCCTACAGTCAATGCTGCTGGCACTTATACTTTAACCGTTACTGATCTTAACAATGGATGTACCGCTTCTGATGATGCGGTGGTTACAGAAATTGCTGAAATAACATTATTTATTAGTGGAATTGATGTGACTTGTAATGGCGGAAATGATGGATCTATAAACCTTACCGTAACTGGTGGTCAGTCTCCTTATAGTTTTGATTGGAACGATGATTCCTTGGACGGTATGGAAGATCCATCAGGTTTAGCTGCCGGAAATTATTGTGTAACGGTTACGGATGATGCAGCTTGTATGGAAACTATTTGTATCGATATTTTAGAACCTGCTCAAATAAGTTTGAGTGCTACCTTAACTCATATAAGTTGTTTTGGAATCTGTGATGGAAGTATCACTCTGGATGCCAGTGGAGGAACGTCCCCTTATACTTTTGATTGGATTGGCCCAAATGGCTATGCTGCAACTACTGCAAATATTGACGATTTATGTCCAGGAGATTATACTGTAAATGTTACAGATGACAATGGTTGTACAACTTCAGATACTTACACCATTAACGAACCATCCGAGATTGAACTGTCAGCAACTATTAATAATGCAACTTGCAATGGCATTTGTGATGGCAGCATCACGCTCAGCGTAAGTGGTGGAACTTCTCCTTATACTTTCGAATGGGTCGGTCCAAATAATTATTCTTCAAATACTCAAAATATTAACAATCTATGTCCAGGTGATTATACTGTAACTATAACTGATGCCAATGGATGCACAGCCGTTGCAACTTATACGGTCTCAGAGCCTGATCCATTAACAGCATCTGCAACCTTTACTCCTCCCACCTGCAACGGAGAATGTGATGCTATTGTGGATGTTTCAGTGACAGGCGGTACCCCACCATACACTTACGAATGGGATGGCCCGTGTGAAGGCCCAAATCCTCAGGATGTTTGTGCAGGCACTTTCACCGTTACGATTACAGATGCCAATAGCTGTACAACTTCAGTAACCGTCACAGTTACTGAACCTGATGCCTTAGATTTAGAACTTTCTTCCACAGATGAAACAACTCCAGGAGCAAATGACGGATCTGCTACAGCGACTGTTACGGGTGGAACACCTACCTATACCTATGAATGGGACACCAGTCCTCCTCAAATTACATCTACAATAACTGGTTTAGCTCCCGGAACTTATTGTGTAACCGTCACCGATGCCAACGACTGCACAATTTCGGGCTGCGTTGTCGTCAATGCCGGAAACTGCGATCTAACAGCGACGGTCACTCCTACTGATGTAAGTTGTAACGGTGGAA
Source organism: Saprospiraceae bacterium (assembly GCA_965220465.1). Lineage (GTDB taxonomy): Bacteria > Bacteroidota > Bacteroidia > Chitinophagales > Saprospiraceae > JAHDHW01. The sequence goes on from CBDCPZ010000025.1 coordinate 4,765, forward strand.
ATGATGGAATGGCAGAGGCTGTTCCAAGTGGCGGAACGATGCCTTACAATTACAATTGGTCAAGTGGTGGAAACGAATCTACTGAAAATAATTTGAGTGCCGGATCATATTCCGTTACAATTACTGATGCAAATGATTGTGAAGTGATTGTGAATTTTACAATAAATGAACCTTCTGCTTTGGTGTTGGAAATGGAAAGTACGGACGAAACGACCAATGGCGCAATGGATGGAACTGCAACTGCAAATGTCACCGGCGGAACTCAACCATATAGCTATTTATGGGACGATGCCAATAATTCAACCACCCAAACCATAGAAAATCTATCAGCCGGCAATTATTGCGTTACGGTGACTGATGATAACGGTTGTACAATCTCAGGTTGTGTTACCGTTAATCCTGGAGGCTGTGATCTGGAAGGCGAAATTGCCACTGTAGATGTTAGTTGCAATGGTGGAAGTGATGGATTAGCAAGCGTTACTGCAACTGGTGGAACACCACCTTACACTTATGCCTGGTCAAGCGGGGGAAATGAAACAATGGAGGATAGTCTTTCCGCAGGAAGTTATATGGTTACCATTTTTGATTCAAACGGTTGTTGTATAATTATCAATTTTGTAATATCAGAACCCGCTCAATTTCTACAAGTAGCTACAAGTGTAGACAATGTCACCTGCAATGGTGATTGTGATGGAAATATTGCACTGACAGTTACCGGTGGAACTCAACCTTATACTTTTGAATGGAGCAATGGTTCAACTGTTTGCGATATTCCGGATGCTTGTTCGGGAACGTATTCGGTTACAGTTACTGATGCCAATGGATGCTCAATAACCGCCGAAGCCACAGTTACCGAACCACCAGCGCTTGAACTAACTATGTCTTCAACCGATGAAACTGCTGAAGGAGCAAATGATGGAACCGCTACAGCCGAAGCAATGGGTGGAACTCCAGGTTATACTTATTTGTGGGATAATTCCCAAACTACATCAACTATTGTCGATCTGCCTACAGGGACTTATTGTGTAACCGTTACAGATCTAAATGGATGCACTATTACAGGCTGCACAGTTGTCAATTCATTTGGTTGCGATTTAAGCCTCGAAATTTCTGATGAAAATTTCACTTGCGTAGATGATTGTAATGGATCTATTGATTTGACTGTAATTGGAGGCGAAGAGCCTTTCAACTATGAATGGAGCAGCGAACCAATTGGAAATGTCGAAGATCCAATAATGCTCTGCATGGGAAATTATACCGTTACCGTTACGGATAATAACGGCTGCTCAGCTTCTATTTCTACATCTGTTGTCGAAGCACCTGTAATGATTTTAAGTCTTGAATATACCTCTCCTCCTTGTTTAGAATTGTGCACTGGCGAAATCGATCTAAGTGTTGAAGGTGGAGCGGCTCCTTACGCTTACCTTTGGAGCAATGGCGAAACCACAGAAGATATAGACAGCCTTTGTTTTGATTTATATCAGATTACCGTCACTGACTCGAATGGTTGCACGAAAATTGGTGTTCCTACAATCGAAGTACCTACTTCTGTCTCAATATTTGAGGATGTTACGGATAATTCATGTTTTGGCTCTTGCGATGGAAGTATCTCCATTATTGTTTCTGATGCAGAAGAACCAATCGATTATGATTGGAGCGATGATAACCTGGATGGAATTGAAGACCCTGTAAATTTGTGTGCTGGTTCTTACGAATTGACTGTCACGGATGTAAATGGTTGTTCGGCTTCTGTTTTAATTTTTGTAAACGAACCTGCGGAAATGGTAATCTTTCCTGATCCGGTTGATGCTTCCTGTTTCGAAGAATGCGATGGCTTTGTAAATATTACAGTCACTGGCGGAACCTTGCCATATAGTTTTTCCGGACCGATAGATAATCTTTGCGCAGGGACTTACACGATCACAGTGACTGATTCGAATGGTTGCACAGCCATTGAGTCATTTGATATCAATGAACCAGATGTGTTAGTCATTACTGTTGACGAAATCGGCCATGAAATGAATACACAAGCCGATGGTTTTATAAACGTGACAATTGAAGGAGGAACGCCTGACTTTGAATACAATTGGAAACTTGATGGAAATACAATTTCAACGGACGAAGATCCAACGGGTTTGGGTGCCGGAAGTTATACTTTGGAAGTGACGGATGCCAATGGCTGCTTGGTCTCCACAGAAGATATTGTCGTTGACAATATCGTTGGTGTCGTTGATCACAATTTGAAAAACTTTATCAATGTCTTTCCAAATCCAACAAACGGCTTCTTGCAAATTGAATTTGATTTAAATAAAACACAGTTTGTAGAAATTGAAGTTTTTGACTTTACCGGAAAGAAAATTTTAGAAATAAAGAAAAGAGATATTCGTAGTCAAAAACTCCCTATTGATTTGGCAGCTTTTAGCGAAGGTGTTTATACTTTAAAAATCAACATTGGAAAAGCATTTTTAATTGAAAGAATTGTAAAACACGATTGAAAATAATCTGAATTACTTTTCTATAACGGTTTTCAAATAAGCAATTATTTCTTCATTGGAATTGATCAGGTCATCCATGATTTCGAGCAAATTTTCTAAATCCCTGATTATAATCGCGAATTGAGGAGTAGGGTTTTCAATCTGACTTGCTCTTAATTCATACAATGCCCTTAAGCCAATTCCAACTTTTCTCAATCTTTGCGTTTTTTGCGCAAAACCATCAACTATTGTTTTTCTATTTTCATATAATTGGTTGAGTTTTTCCTGAATATTTGTATTTGAAGTACGTCGTTTTTCCGGCTCCAAGGACGCCAAATCTTCTTCAATAAATTGCGAAAGACTCACATCAAAATACTTTGCCATTTCGGCAAGTTTAGCTGCCCTAGGCTCAGCTTTCCCGCTTTCATAGGAGGCAATATTGCTTCTGGATATATTAAGGCTAGAAGCCAATTCTTGCTGACTAATTTTTAGTCTTTTTCGAAGAAAAGCAATATTTGAAGACAAAAAAGTAGTCATTATAAACAGTTAGAGTAATACATGTTACAATATATGTCTATTTTTTAGACATATCAATGCCAATGCAAAAATAAACGTAAAAATTGTGAACTTTTTACACAATTATTCTGTTATAGTGGTGTATTAGATAATGAAAATTTCAAACATTAATTCTACCTTTTTCCATCGATATTTTTAGAGAAGATTAGATTGGTTTAAAAGATTTTTTAAACCAAAACAGTATTGATTTCAATACCTCTTTAACATGCAAGTCTGCATGTTTTATTTCATCATTTTATTTAAAGAAAGAATTCAAAATGGAACGAAAAGTACCAAAGAAAATTTATGGAATCAACTGGACAAAATTTACAATTCGAAAACGTAAATTAAAAAAACTGATTAAAAAACGAAAACGACTACTACCCAAACATTTAAGAAAATAAATTTTATATCAAACTAAACATCAACACAATGTAAATTAATTCAACCTAATAAAACCAATCACAAATCATTTTTACTAAACCTAAAATCAAATATAATATGAAATATTTAGCATTAAATAAAAATAAAATACCAGCACTTGTAAACGAATTGAATCTCTTGCTAGCCAATTACCAACTGTACAATCAAAAGTTGAAAAACTATCATTGGAATATTAAGGGAAGAAATTTCTTTGATATACACAAACTATTTGAAGAAATGTACAGCGAAGCACATATTCAAATCGATCAAATTGCCGAAAGAGTACGCATTTTAAAAAGCAAGCCTTTGAGTACTTTAAAACAATATCTTGATAAAGCCGAAGTCAAAGAAATTGATGACTTTTTAAATGATCGTCATGCAGTAGAATCTATCCTCCTTGATCACTATATTTTGTTGCAAAATATGCGAAGAATACTTCGAAACGCTGAAGCTGCAGGAGATGAAGGAACTACTGATCTCATTGGCGGAATTCTGCGCTATATTGAGAAGAAAAGCTGGATGTTGGATTCATGGATTGAGCAACCCTCGGATTTACATGTCGAAATGAGTTCATTGTCATAAACGACACAAACTACTCGATTTCAACTACTTAAAATTTGATAAAAAAATATGTTCCAACAATTAACCACTTCTTTTAGCAATCTGACTGATAAACTAATAATTTGGCTAGACCAATTAATTTTGTTTCTTCCTAACATTTTATTAGCATTAACATTAATGATTTTGGCAATTTTTGCTTCAAGAGCAATTCAAAAATACCTTTACCAATTCATGGGAAAGTTCAATTTCGATCGTTCGATAAGCAACTTAGCTGCCGGATTGGGAGCTGCTTTGGTCGTAGGATTTGGATTATTTTGCGCATTGTTGGTACTAAACTTAAACCAAGCGCTAACCTCCCTGCTCGCAGGAGCGGGTGTGGTTGGATTGGCCATCGGTTTGGCTTTGCAGGATCCCCTGATCAACACCTTTTCGGGGATTGTGATGTCGATGAGAAAGTTTTACAACATTGGCGATTGGGTGAAAACTAACGACTTTGAAGGGCAAATCAAATCTATCAACCTTAGATGGACAGAACTTAAAAAACCATCTGGTGAATTGATCATCCTACCAAATAAAATGATCGTATCCAACCCTTTGGAGAATCTTAGTATCGCAGGAAGAAGACGTGTGGATGTGAAATGTGGAATTAGTTATGAAACTGATCTGGAACTGGTTGAAGAATTGACTAAAAAGACCATTTTTTACGAATTTGAAACGATTCGAAGTGAAGACGAAGTAGAATTTTTCTTTACCGAATTTGGAGATAGTTCCATCAACTTTGAAGTACGTTTTTGGATAACTACCATTTCTATTTTAGAATATAAAATGGCAGCGAGCAAAGCCATAAAAGTTATCAAAAAAGCTTTCGATAAACATCAAATTAATATTCCGTTTCCAATCCGAACTTTGGATTTCAGTTTGAGTGATGGGTTACCAAACAAGCCAAAACTGAAAACTGAACAAACTAATACGATAAAACCAAGGCCGGCACCCTTTGTAAAAAACGGAAAACCAGATTTTGAGTATAGCGAAAAGTAAGATCAAACTTTTTATAGAAAAGCTTTATCAAAACAACTTCATCTAAAAAATTCTTAAAATGAAATATTTTAATTTAAATATAATCGCTCTTTTTTATTTCCTGACAAGTTTGATATTTACGAACTCTACAGTTTCACAAAATGGAATTTATTGTAATGACCGTTTTGATTTTTGTTTACAATATCCATCAGATGTTTTGAGCGAAAGCGTAAGTTCAACAAATGGCGACGGCGTTACACTTCAATCTACCAGCGGGAAACTGATTGTTAAGATATCGGGTATTTATGACCCTCTGAATAATAATATTGAAGAAGAGTTAATGCTCTTTAAGCAATATCTTGCCATTCAAAAACCCGGTTTCAGTATTTATACATCACAATTAGAATCTGACCAGTTTTCCGTATTAGTCACATCTCAAAAAGAGGCATGTTTTTATAAAACCATTTCTACAGGGAATTATATGCTTAATCTTTCTATCATAACAAAAAACTTGTCATTTGAACAATCAAAAGAAGCAATTGAAAACATCGAAAAGGATTTGATTTTTCTGGTTTACCCGTAATCTTGATATTCAATATTGAAAATAATCGCAAGGTAATCCTCGAAACACAAGCAGTTTTATTTGCGCTTAAAAAGGCTTTTTATAAAATGGGTAAAACATCTTCAGATGTTTTACCCATTTTATTGATTCCATAATTATTTAGGTGTTTACGAGATAATATTTATAATATCTTTTCAATAGTACAAAACAGAAATTTCTGAATGAATTAGAACGAAACTTCTTTTTTAAAAATTAGTAAAATATTCCCAAAATGTGTTTACATAAAAGCTTGAATTATTTTACTTTTGCAGCAAATTTTTTACTAGATAAATTTCTTAAATCATGGGAAGAGCATTTGAATTTCGTAAGGCCCGAAAAATGAAACGTTGGTCCAAAATGGCCAAAACATTCAGCAGGATTGGAAAAGATATCGTCATTGCGATAAAAGAAGGTGGAACCGAACCGGAAACAAACGCACGTCTGAGAGCGGTCATGCAAAATGCCAAAGCCGCTAATATGCCCAAAGAAATCATCGAAAGGGCAATTAAGAAAGCGACTGACAAAGACACCAGTGACTATAAAGAAACGCTATTTGAAGGCTATGGCCCGCATGGCATCGCAATAATAATTGAAACAGCAACCGATAACAACAACCGCACAGTTGCCAATATTCGAAGCTATTTCAACAAATGTAACGGAAGCCTTGGAACTTCAGGATCTGTAGCTTTTATGTTTGATCACACCTGTCATTTTAAAATCAAGAAAGAAGGAATTGACCTGGAAGAGTTGGAATTTGAGCTGATCGATTTCGGTGCCGAAGAAGTTTTTGATGACGAAGAAGGCATCATGATTTATGGCTCTTTTGAAAATTTTGGAGCAATACAAGCTGCCCTTGAAGAAAAAAACTTTGAAATCCTTGCCTCAGGATTTGAACGAATTCCCAACGTCACCAAAAGCCTTACAGCTGAAGAGCGTGAGGATGTAGACAAACTGCTGGAAAAAATTGAAGAAGATGACGATGTACAAAACGTTTTTCACTCAATGGAGGAAGGTGAGGAATGATGTGCGGATGTGCGGATGTGCGGATGTGCGGATGTGCGGATGTGCGGATGTGCGGATGTGCGGATGTGCGGATTTTATTAAATAGTTAAAAACAATTAATCAAAAAAAGAAAGCCACAAACTTCAAAATAGAAACAAACACCCCTGTTTGGATTTAATCTAAATAAAAATTACCTTTGGCGTGCAATTAAAAAATCCTGAATGAGTACTTTAAAGCACACCACCAATTCAGAAAGCGCGCCTGGTCAAAAACTTCGCCTACCCTTTGCCCTTCCTATAATCGAAGGCAAAAAGTTAAAGAAAAAATGCTGTAAAAAATTTAAAAAAGGAAAACGCTGTGGCCGTTGCCCGAATGGCTAAACCAGCAATCTCTTCCTTTCCGGTTATTATTTCGTTTGCACTTTTTGGTTCTGCTTCACTCATCTTACCTTTCTCATAAGGTTCTTCGAATTTCTTCTACTTTCATCGAAAATAATCTTTGAATTTTAAGATTTTTTATACTTCTATTTTATTTTATACTTCTATTTTATTAAGCTACAATAGAATGATTATTTTTCCGAATAGATTGACAAACATCATGATGTTTGACCTAATTAAAGCATAGATTATGCTATTCAAATTGGCCTTTTGTCAATATTAGGGATAAACTAAAAGTAGGCTAATTTCATAAAACCCTTTTTGATCTTGAAAAACACATATTTGGCGCTGTTTTTAAGAAGGTATAAGACGAATTTATTCAATTATTTCGCATTTACTCTTCTTTCTGTAGCTCCGCTAAACAAAGCTTTAGCGACCACTTCTTCTATTGAATCTGATTCGCTTAAATATTCCTGGGAGCGGTTTTCTGTATTCTTTGGTGGTTTTTTAACGGGCTTAAATAATGATATTATTATAGGAAACGAACAAGTTGGACTTGGTATAGGGATTAATCTAGAGGATGCGCTTGATTTGAAAACTTCTTCATTAGTTTTAAGAGGTGAAGCAGAATACCATTTTGGAAAACGAAGGCGTTCAGCAGTAAAGTTTGGATATTTTGGTTTATATCGGGATGCAAAAAAAGTACTTGAAACTGAAATTGAATTTGAAGACGAAATCTTTCCAATTGGAACCGAACTGAGCAGCACTTTCGATTTACAAATCTTTAAAGGTAGTTATGATTATGCCTTTTACATGGATGACCGAGTAAGGTTTGGTGCCAGTATAGGGTTATTTGTAATGCCAATTAAGTTTTCAGCAAATGCTTTGAATAAACAAGAGGTAGTTGCACAATTTACAGCACCATTGCCTGTATTGGGTTTAAGTACAGATTTTGCTATTACTCCAAAATTGCGCTTTAGGCAAAGCATAGAAATTTTGTATTTGAAATTTTCAAAATTTGAGGGAATTCTTGCGGATCTTAATATTCGATTGGAATACAATCCATGGAACCATATTGGCTTTGGTTTAGGGTTTAATTCCTACGACTTGAATTTTTCCATTTCCGCAGAATCAAGCGTTAATCTTGATTTTGTAGGGACAATTGAGAGTAGTTATGCTGGTTTATTATTTTATGGGAGGTATTATTTTTAAATTAATGATAAAATTTACTTCAGAAATCCAGCAAATTCTATTTTTAAATCTACCTTATTTTTTAATCACATGAGTATTTTCAATGTATTTTAGGCTTTGTTAATTACATCTGACATTATCAATTTTAATAATATTACGGTTTTTAGTTTTTATAAAGCACTGCTTTTTCTATGCTTTTCTTTAGTGTCGGCTCCGAAACCTAAAGCCCAAACTATTCCTATCGCAGACCCAAAATTAGACACTTCTTATGTTCAATTAGATTACGATACGTGGTCATTACGGGCATTTGGGGTAATAAAATACCATAATTTTGTTTTATCGAATCAAAGTGGTGAAAAAATTAAATATACCCCTATCAATCCTTTTTCTGTCGGTTTGGGCTTCGCTTACAGGTTCATTATTATGGATGCAGGGTTTCGACTAAATAAAGATAATAGATTGACCAGGTTTGATTTCAATGCAAATTTGGTTTTCAATAAAAATATGTTTGAAATACTTTTGCAAAGATATGAAGGGTTTGAAGGAACGATCGGAACTTCAACAGAATATTTCAGAGAAGACATCAGATCTACTTTATTTAATATCAATCAATTTTATAATTTTAATAATAAGAAACTTTCCTTGGGGTCTACCCTTTCTGGCAACAAAATCCAGCAGAGAAGTACCGGAACGTTTATTTTAGGCGGCTATTTTTCTTATAGCAAAATAGAAGCTGATTGGAGTCTGGTTCCCTCATCAAGGGAAAAGGATTTTAATAAAGAAGCAGACTTCACCGAATATTCCGCGATAAATATTGGGGCATACTTTGGATATGCATATAGTCTGGTATTGTATGAAAAATACATATTATTCACCAGTGTTAGCCCGGGTATAGGACTTAACTTCGCAAATGTGAAAGGTATTGAAAATTACAAACCTCCAATTTTTCCTGTTGGAAAATTACATTTTATTGCATCCATTGGCTATTATACCAAAAGGATTTATATAATTATGGCGCTTTCAACCAATTTGTTTATTACGAGTTTAGGAAATGAAAATCGGCTCAAGCAAAATGCTGGGCAAATTAAACTGGCTTTCGGTTACAGGATTTATTCAAAAAACCCTCTCACCAAAACAATTGACAAGGCTTTTTAAACCATTCACAATGACCAATCTCCCCCAAAGTATTGACGAGGTATTAGTTGAGTTAGACAAGATTATTGACGAATCGATAAAAACCGGAGACTATCTCGCCATATTTGCTTACGTCTATCGAAGAACCACCGCTCAGATCAAAGAGGAAATCAAAGCCAAATCTTTTGAAGACAACGAAAGAATGGAAAAAATGGATGTTATTTTTGCAAACAGGTACCTCGAGGCCTACGATCAATTTATGAGTCAAAAAACTCCTTCAGCTTCATGGCTGGTTTCCTTTAATGCCCGGTTTTTAAAATTGACAACTTTGCAGCACCTTCTTTTGGGCATGAGTGCGCACATCAATTTTGATTTGGGAATCGCAGCAGCGCAGGTTGCTGAAGGCGAAAACATTGATGATTTAAAAGATGATTTTATGAAAGTCAATGAAATCCTGGCTGATTTGACCAACGAAATGCAATTTCGAGTCGCTCGGACTTCCAAACTAATGTTTTTGTTAGATTGGATTGGAGGCAAATCTGATGAAAGAATTGCTAATTTTAGCATTAAAAAGGCGAGGCAATTTGCATGGAAAGTAGCCACAACTCTGGCTTTGCTGGATGGCGAAAGTAAAAATATTGCTATTGAAAAATTTGATCATGAAATTGCTAAATTCAATCAAAAGGTTTTAGACCCTCCCGGAAATATTTTAAAAACTATTTTAAAGATTATTGGATTTTTTGAAGAAAAAAATACGGTTAAGATTGTTGAAAATCTACGGGCAGATTAACTGTTATTTTGCTGTTTTTTCAAACCTAAACTTTATATTTGGATCAAATTCAAAACAAAAACTATGTCTGCTGAAATAAAAAACCTGGAACCAAAATCATTGTGGAACAACTTTGCAAAGCTCAATGCAGTACCACGACCATCAAAACATGAAGAAAGAGTCATTGAATTTGCTAAAAATTTTGGAGAAAAACTGGGCCTTGAAACCCTCGTTGACGAAGTCGGAAACGTGATCATCAAAAAACCCGCAACTGCCGGAATGGAAAACAGAACTACCGTTGTCCTCCAAAGCCATCTCGATATGGTTCATCAAAAAAACGCAGATACCAATTTTGATTTTGACTCACAAGGCATTCAAATGTTGGTTGATGGCGATTGGGTAAAAGCAAAAGGGACTACACTTGGTGCAGACAACGGGATTGGCGTCGCTGCAATCATGGCCATCCTCGAATCAGCCACTATCCCCCACCCTCCTATCGAAGCCCTTTTTACAATCGATGAAGAAACTGGTATGACCGGAGCAATGGGTTTGAAAGGTGGACTCCTCAAAAGCAAAATAATGCTGAACCTGGATACCGAAGACGACAACGAATTGTGCATCGGTTGCGCCGGAGGTATTGACGTTACTGCCAAAGGCACCTATTCGCAGGAAACAGTCAGTGGCAACAAAAAAACGTATAAAGTGACGGTTAAAGGCTTGACCGGAGGGCATTCCGGAATGGATATCCATTTGGGACGAGGCAATGCCAATAAATTGATGAACCGCTTTTTGTATAGCGTCGGAAAAAATCTTGATTTGGCTATTCATTCTATTGATGGTGGCAGCCTTAGAAACGCCATCCCCAGAGAATCTGTCGCCATAGTTTTGGTTGCTCAGGAACAGGAAAGTATTTTGAAATCCTTTGTTGAAGTTTTTGCAAATACCCTGAAAGAAGAGTATCATTCCACTGATCCCGATATTAAAATAACGCTGGAAGCTGCAAATCCGGTTAACAGGATCATGAACAAGACTTTTAAAGATAAACTACTTCGAAGTATTTACGCTTGCCCAAATGGTATTTACCGGATGAGCCCTGATATCGAAGATTTGGTACAAACTTCTAATAACCTCGCAAGAGTTCATGCAAAGGATGGTGAATTTAAAATCTTATGTTTGACCAGAAGTTCTGTAGATTCTGAAAAAATGGACGAAGCCGCAGCGATTGCCAGTACTTTTGAATTAATTGGTGCAGAAGTAGTTTTTGATGGCTCTTATCCCGGCTGGACACCAAAACCTACTTCTTCTATCCTTAACATTATGAGTGACTTGTACAGAGAAATGTACAAGGAAGAACCTGATGTTAATGCTTGCCATGCAGGCTTGGAATGTGGAATTCTGGGATCTAACTATCCGGATATGGAAATGATTTCTTTCGGGCCAAACATCCGCGGTGCTCATTCGCCAGATGAAAAAGCACAGATCAGTTCCGTCCAGAAATTTTGGAATTTTCTTTTAGAAACTTTGAAAAGAATTCCATAATCGTCCGCTTTGTCGTAAACATTAATCCGGTTTAAGTGGTTTTCACGTATATATTATAACACGTTTGAAACGCCCAAATAATTGGTTTCAACGCTGTTTTAATAAACATTTCGAAGTAAAACAAAAAACTATGCGGTTCAATATTCCATTTTTACTATTTTTCTTTCTTCCATTTTTTATAAACGGTCAAACTTTTAACGGATTCGTGACCGACATGAAAAACAACCCCCTCCAATATGCACATGTTCATCAATCTTCCAACCAACAACATGTCCATACCAATGATTTTGGGAGGTTTACAATAAAAAATATTTCAATTGGCGACACTTTAGTTTTTAGCTATATTGGCTATGAGTCAAAAAGGCTGATTGTTGAAAATACCTCAGAAGTGCTTCGAGTCTATTTAAAAGAAAGTTCGATCTTAATTGATGAAATCACCATTTCTCCCGAACTAAATTCGATCAGTTTATTTACCAAAATCGACCTTCAAACCAACCCTGTGAATTCTTCTCAGGATTTGCTGTTGAAAGTTCCTGGCCTGATCATCGGCCAGCATGCCGGTGGAGGAAAAGCTGAACAGATTTTTTTAAGAGGCTTTGACATTGATCATGGTACAGATATCAATATTGAAGCAGATGGATTACCAGTCAATATGGTTTCTCATGCACACGGGCAGGGTTATGCTGATTTACATTTTTTAATACCAGAAACCATCAATAAAATTGACTTTGGTAAAGGTCCCTATAATGCCGATCAGGGAAATTTTGCTACAGCTGGTCATGTCAATTTCGAAACCAAAGATATTCTGGATAACAGCGCAGTTCAACTAGAGTTTGGGCAATTTAATTCTTTCAGGACTGTCGGATTATTTAATATTTTAAACAATGAAAAACAGTCTGCTTACTTTGCTACAGAATACATCATGACGGATGGGCCATTCGAGTCTCCACAAAATTTTAATCGGCTAAATATCATGGGAAAATACTCCGCTTATTTACCAAATCAGGACAAAATTTCCATTTTGGTTTCGCATTTTAGCAGCCAATGGGATGCTTCCGGGCAAATCCCTGAAAGAGCCGTAAAAGATGGATCGATAAACCGTTTTGGAGCCATTGATGATACGGAAGGCGGAACAACAGGGCGATCTAATTTTGTTTTAAATTACAATAAAAACATTGACAACAACAGCTTTATCAAAAACACTATTTTTTACTCTTTATATGATTTTGAACTGTATTCTAATTTTACATTTTTTCTCGAAGATCCTGTAATTGGTGATCAGATTCGTCAAAAAGAAAACCGCCAAATTTTTGGTGCAAAAAGTGAATGGAATCAAAGCCTGAATATTGGAAATGCCAATGGATTTATACAAGTTGGTTTGGGGCTGAGAAATGACAAAAGCCGTGAAAATGAATTATCACACACACTAAACCGAAAATCCACTTTAGCTTCCAATCAATTGGGAAATATAAATGAAACAAACCTTTTTGGTTATGTAGTCACAAAATTTGACTTTGGAAAATGGCTGATAAATCCGGCAATTCGCTTCGATTTTTTCAAATTCAATTATTATGACTTATTAGCTGTGGACTATAAAACCCAATCAGTCGGCAAAGCTGCTGTAAGTCCAAAGTTGAATATTTTGTATAACCAATCTTCTGACTTACAATTTTATTTAAAAACAGGAATCGGATTTCACTCCAACGACACAAGGGTTGTGGTGGCTCAGGATGGAAAAGAGATCCTTCCCGCAGCCTATGGTGCTGACCTGGGTTTGATTTGGAAACCGATGTCTAAATTGGTTTTAAATACAGCCATTTGGTATCTTTTTCTCGAACAGGAATTTGTCTACGTTGGTGATGCCGGAATTGTTGAACCAAGCGGAAAAACCCGTAGAATTGGTTTTGATTTCAGCTTGCGCTATCAGATAAATAAATGGCTGTTTTTTGATGCTGATTTGAATTATGCCAATGCCAGAGCAATTGATGAACCCGAAGGAAATGATTTCATTCCTCTTGCACCGCCGCTGACCTCAACAGCTGGATTGAGTATGCGTCTTCCAAATGGTTTTTATGGTGGTTTTCAATATCGTTATTTAGCTGACCGGCCTGCCAACGAAGATAATTCCATCATTGCGCAGGGTTATTTTATTACAAACCTGAATGCTGGCTATTCCTGGAAAAAAATCGATATCGGATTTTCAATTGAAAATTTATTTAATGTTGAATGGAACGAAACGCAGTTTGCAACGGAATCAAGATTATTTGACGAACCTGAAAGTGTTGAAGAAATTCATTTTACACCGGGTACTCCTTTTTTTATAAAAGGAATTATCAGGTATTTGTTCTAAATTTATAGCTAAAATTCAAATGCCTAAGCTTTTCAAATATTTTCGTTGGTCTTTTACTTTTCTGTTTATATTTCTTTCTTTGCAAATAGTTGCACAGCCAACCGTTGGTACTATTCAAAATGATGCGGGAAGCCTTCAGGGTTATACCTTTTTTTCGCCGTTTTCCGGAACCAAAGCTTATCTCGTTGACAATTGCGGTTATCTGATCAATGAATGGGATTGTGGAACAAATCCGGGCCTCGCAGCTTATTTTCTGGAAAACGGGCAAATGCTGCGAACGTATAAAGTATCTCCGCTTGGGCCATTTACTTCAGCAAGTAATTCAGGTGGTTTGGAATTGGTTGACTGGGACAATAATACAGTCTGGTCTTATGAATTTAATACCTCCACCTGGCTTTCACACCACGATGCGGTTTATATGCCAAATGGAAATATTCTGGTACTGACCTGGGAATTGGTTTTTGAAGATGAATTGATTGAGCTGGGCAGAAATCCCAACGAAATTTATGTTGAAGGATTTATGTGGTCAGAAAAAATAATTGAAATAGAAACCGTTGGTTCCAATGACATCAATATCGTTTGGGAGTGGAACATCAAAGATCATTATATTCAGGATTTTGATGCTGAAAAACTAAACTTTGGAGTAATTTCCGAGCATCCCGAATTATTTAACATCAATCTTCCTGACCTGAATAGCTCCAATTCAAATGCAAGCAGGGATTGGAATCATTTCAATGCAATCGACTACAATCCAGACCTCGATCAAATCCTGATTAGCGTCCGAAACTCTGATGAAATATGGATAATCGACCACAGCACCACAACTACAGAAGCTGCTTCTCATGATGGCGGGCTTTACGGAAAAGGGGGTGATATTCTCTATCGCTGGGGCAATGCTTCCGCATACGAAAGAGCGCTGGTTAGTGATCAAAAACTGTTTGGCCAGCATGGTGTAAACTGGATAAAAGATGGCTTTGACGATGCCGGTAAAATCTTGATTTATAATAATGGAAATGGCAGACCGGGACCTGATTATTCAACCGCTGAAATTATCACTCCGCTGCAGGATCTGAGTGGCGGTTATATTTTACCGGCAACCGATCCGTTCGGGCCGGCGCAGGCGGATTGGATTTATGGCAATCTCTCCGGGGAATCGTTTTATTCCGCATATTTATCAAATACCCACAGACTTTCAAATGGCAATACGCTAATCAATGCCGGATCGCCCGGATACATCTTCGAAATTGATTCACAAAGAAATACAGTTTGGCAATACATCATTCCGCTGAATGGCGATTTTCCGGTGACTCAAGGCCAAAATGCAAATAACAATTCCAACTTTCGGGCTTATAAATATACCGTTGATTATCCCGGATTTGAAGGAAAAGATTTAACCCAAGGAACAACCATTGAAAACGGAAACAGCCCTGTAAATTGTGAAATATTTGTCGCAATAAATGAAGTAGAAAAGCATCCATTAGCCATTGATCTTAATTATAATCCGGCAGACCGGACTTTATCAGTTTTCAATCCTGAGCAGCAAAAATTGAAGCTCTCATTATTTGATATCAACGGTCGAAATTTTCTCAATAAGAACATGGCTACTCAAAATGCTACTTTTTCCATTCCTTCGCAGCTAAGAGGAATTTACTTTGTTAAGGTTATTTCTGAAACCGGTTTTACCGCAATTGAAAAAATAATCATTTTCTAATTGTTACACTTTTCAACACATTAAGCGTTATAGTTCGAGCCTTTTGGTTTTGCTTCGAAAAATACTTCTCAAAACACACTTTTACGATTTTTCAAAATACGACACCTTCATACCTGTTAAAATAATCCAAAAAAAATCTTATCGTTTTCTTAAAAAGAAGTTAAAAAATCAATCAACAGGCTAAAAAAAATTATTCCGCTTAATAATTGGTTAAATTGTAATTGAGAACGTATTGAAATGTTGACTCCTAATTCAAATAGGTTCTAATAAATTTGAAGTCAAATACCATTGAGAATTACCTAATATGCAAAGAGCAAATACCCTCTTCCGTCAAAAAGCTCACTTTTTCAGCACCAGGCTTTGTCTGGTTACCATATTGGCTTTTTTTGCTTTTACAATCACTTCACAAACGGTTTCCAATATAGAATTTGATCATCTCTCGGTTGAGCAGGGTCTTTCAAACGTCGTTGTCAATTGTATTTTTCAAGATAAACAAGGCTACATTTGGATCGGCACAGGCGTCGGATTAAACAGGTTTGATGGCAACAATTTTAAAATATTCAACAACAATCCTGATGACTCAAAGAGCTTAAGCCACGATTTTGTTGTGTCCATTTTTGAAGACAGCAAAGGTACGCTTTGGGTTGGAACACAGGAAGGATTAAATAGCTTTGACCATCAAACGGAAACGTTCAAACATCATCATTACCAACCTGACAATCCGCATGGTTATCTTTTTTATGAAGTTGCTACAATTTATGAAGACAAAAAAGGAACCGTCTGGTTTGGAACCGACCAGGGTTTGTTTGTATTTGATGAGCTTACCGAAAAATTTCTCCAAATTACCAAGGAACAGGTAACCGCCATTTTTGAAGATGCACAATCAACACTTTGGATTGGTACATGGCATGGATTGGAAAAGTATGATTATGAAACGAAAGAATTTTCTGTTTTTCAAAATGATAAGAACGACTCTACCAGTTTGAGTTATGATATCGTTAATTCCATTTTTGAAGACAGTAAAGGTAATTTATGGATTGGAACTGTCCACGGTTTGAACAAACTAAACAGGAAGACCAAAAAATTTCAACGATATTTTCATGACCCGAATGATCCGGGCAGCTTGAGTGACAACCTGGTTAGTTCTATTTTAGAAGACGAAAAAGGTAATTTATGGATTGGAACCGGTGCAATGGGACAATATGCCAGAAAGGGAGGTTTAAACCGCTTTATTCCACCAAACAAGGAAAAAGGTGAATCAAAAGGGTCCTTTGAAAAACATTTCCACGATCCCAACAATCCGCATAGTTTGAGTGATAATGTCATTCGCACCATTTACAAAGATCGTCAAGGAATTTTGTGGATTGCCACTTATGGCAACGGTATCAATCGAATCGCCCGCCAAACAAAACAGTTTACTCATTTTTTCAATGCTTCGAATAATCCCAATGATTTAACCAACAACAATATCTGGTCACTTTTTGAAGATAGCCAGGGATTCCTTTGGATTGGGACGGCAAATGGATTAAACCGATATGACCCTAAAACCAAAACCTACGCTCATTATTTTCATGATCCTGAAGATCCAAAAAGTATTGAAAAGGGAAGTATTTTGTCCATCTTTGAAGATAGTCAGCAACAATTGTGGTTTGGTGTCGGATCTGGTTTAAGCCGTTTTGATCAACAAAGCAATCAGTTTTTTCATTATCACTTTGATCCGGAAAATGCCAACAGTTTAAAGCCAGGAACGGTAAGAACAATTTATGAAGACAATCAAGGAATGCTTTGGTTTGGTTCTAAGTCCGGTTTGACAAGTTTTGATAATAACACGGGCAAGTTTGAGCATTTCAGTCATGATCCGGAAAACGAAAACAGCATCAGCAATAATAATGTTTTTTCCATTGCCGGAGGCGACAATGGAACGTTATGGATCGGTACAGCCTGGGGACTCAACCACTTTGACCCGAAAAATACCGAAAAGCAATTTCAACGATTTTTCAGAGAACATGAAAATGCTAACAGCCTGAGTTCCAGCAGAGTTTCATTTGTTTTAAAAGCGCAATCCGGCAAAGTCTGGATTGGAACCTGGGGCGGAGGACTTAACAAATTCGATCCCGAAACGAATCTTTTCACACGTTATCAGGAAGAAGATGGCCTGCCAAGTGACTGGGTCTGGGGAATTCTCGAAGACGATCATGGCAACCTTTGGATCAGTACCAGCAGAGGACTTTCCAGGTTTTATCCGGAAGACGATCATTTTAGAAATTACGACACTTATGACGGTTTGCAGAGTTATGAATTTAACCAGGGAGCTTATCATAAAAGTGTTTTAAACGGAAAAATGTATTTTGGCGGAGTCAAAGGTTTCAATGCTTTTCACCCTGATAGCTTACAAAATAATCCTTACGTTCCGCCAATTGTCTTTTCTTCTTTTAAATACTATCAAAATAGTGATCCGGAAGGAAAAGGTTTTGATGTAAAAGGAATCAACAAGCTCGATAAATTGGTTTTGAATTATAACGAAAATTCATTTACGTGTGCATTTTCAGCATTAAATTTTCATCATTCATTCAAAAACCAGTATGCTTATAAATTAAACGGCATCCATGATAATTGGATCAACATCGGTACAAAAAACGAAGTCACTTTCGCCAATCTTTCCCCCGGAACTTATACCCTTCAAATCATTGGATCAAACAACAACGGTGTTTGGAATAAAGAGGGTGCGGGTTTAAACATAGTAGTAAAACCACCGTTCTGGTTGACAATCTGGGCAAAAATATGCTATGTTTTACTGATTCTTGGAGTGATTTATTATTTCTGGCAGATGCAACTTCAAAAGCAAAAACGCAAACTGGAACAGGAACAACAAAAACTGGAACAGGAAAAACGGGTTAACGAACAGCTTAGGAAAGTTGATCAACTCAAAGACCAATTTTTAGCAAATACTTCGCATGAACTGCGTTCTCCGCTCAATGGAATTATTGGTTTAGCGACTTCTTTAAAAGATGGAATCGCAGGAAAATTAGCAGATGAAGCAATTAAAAATTTGAATTTGATCATTTACAGTGGAAAACGATTGGCAAATCTGGTCAATGATATCCTTGATTTTTCTCAACTGCGAAATGGTGAATTGATTTTACAGAAAAAACCAACCGATATATACCCTATTGTGGAAACTGTTTTGGCACTTTCCCGGCCATTGATCAACGGAAAACCAATTGAGTTGATTAATGAGGTTTCACCGCATGTTCCTTTCATAAATACTGATGAAAATCGACTACAGCAAATTTTACACAACCTGGTAGGAAATGGTATAAAGTTTACAGAAGAAGGGTTTGTAAAAGTCGCTGCAAAGATCCAAAACGACATGCTTGCGATCACTGTTTCTGATTCCGGCAAAGGAATTCCGAGTAACCAAATGGAAACTATTTTCAAGGCATTTGAGCAAGGAGATGGATCGCTAGCCAGAGAATATGAAGGAACGGGACTCGGACTTTCTGTTACCAAACAAATAGTAGAATTGCACGGCGGTATTATTCAAGTGCAATCCGGTCATGGCATTGGTTCTCATTTTACATTTACCTTGCCTCTGAGTGAATCAAAAGATCATAAACTTCGCATTGCAACCGATCAAGAGCAGGAAGCAAAATCAATGAAAGCAGAGCCTTTGCTTTTTCCATCAACAACAAATAACGAAAAGAATTTCCCGATACTTGGAAACAATGGTTATGAACCTACGAAAATACTCATCGTCGATGATGATCCGGTCAACCGTCAGGTTCTGGAAAATTTTCTTTACATGGAAGGATATCAGGTCCACCAGGCTACCTGCGGTCAAGAGGTGTTGGACTTGCTTGCAAGTGGAAAAAAATTCGATTTGCTGATCCTTGATATTATGATGCCGGGAATGTCAGGTTATACGACCTGTGAGAAAATACGTAAAACCAATTTGCCCAGTGAATTGCCAATTATTATGCTTACCGCAAAAAACAGGGTAACAGACCTGATTGAAGGCTTCAATGTTGGAGCAAATGATTTTCTGACAAAACCATTTTCAAAAGAAGAATTGATTTCCCGTATCAAAACGCACCTCAATTTGCAACGTATCCAAAAGGCAACTAACAAGTTTGTACCTCATAAATTCCTTCACTCTATTGGGCACGAAAACATTACCGATGTCAAATTGGGAGATCAGGCAAATTGCGATGTCACTGTTTTCTTTTCGGACATCAGAGACTACATGACATTGTCTGAGCAAATGACTCCTGAAGAAAACTTTAAGTTTGTCAATGCTTTTGTAGGGCGAATGGGGCCAATTATTCAAAAACACAATGGATTCGTCAATCAATATCTGGGAGATGCCATCATGGCCAATTTTCCGGCGGAAGCAGAACATGCGCTACAGGCGGCTATTGGCATGCAAAAAACGATTAGGATTTATAACGAGCAAAGAAAATTAAGAGGTCGGCGCCCAATAAAAGTCGGAATGGGTATGCACACCGGCAGCCTGATTATGGGAATCATTGGTGATGAAAAGCGAACCGAGCCTGCTACTATTTCCAGTACCGTCAACATGGCTTCCAGGATGGAAAGTCTGACCAAATACTATGGCGCGAATATTCTAATTAGTGAAAACAGTAAGCGAAAAATTCCTCTTACCGCTAATTTTAACTTTCGATATTTGGGCAAAGTCCAGCTCAAAGGCAAAAAACAATTGATCAGTATTTACGAGTGTTTTGATGGAGATGCACCGGGACTAATAGAATTTAAAAAAGAAACATTAGCTCAATTTAACCGTGGCCTGGACCACTTTTTTGCAAAGGATTTTGAGCGATCAGTTAGTATTTTCAAAAAAATAGTAGATGTTAATTCTTCAGATCGGGTTTGCCGTTTCTTTCTCGAAAGAGCCTCAAAATATGCTAAAAATGGCGTGGCTGAAAGTTGGAATGGTGTTGAAATGGTGAAACTTATGTAACTGATTTTCGAGGAATGTTTCAAAATTTTTATAAAAAAGATGATTTACGTAATTATTGGAATGAGTGCGCTGTTTATCGGAATTGGTTTGTTGTTGAATGAAAAAAATGCAAAGTATTTGCTCGCTGGTTACAACACTATGTCAGCAGAGGAAAGAGGCAAATTTGACCTCAAAAACTTCCTTCCTTTTTACAGAAACTTTCACTTCTTTCTCGGTTTTTCATTTAGCATTCTAGGGATTTGTTTGACTTATTTAATTAGTGAAGATGCCGGCGGTGTTTTTTTAGTAAGCTACCCGATTTTGGCTTATGTTTATTTCATTTGGAAAAGCAGAAAATTTTCCTACCCACAATCTACCAAAGGAAGTAAAGCAGCAATTGTTGTCTTGGTAGTCGTATTAATTGGCGTGCTCGGTTTATTGGCTTACGGATTTAAAGAAAATCAAATGATTTTCAACGAAAAGCAGATTGAAATAAACGGAATGTATGGAAAAACTATCGAAGCTAATGAAATTGCAGTTATCCAACTGCTGGACAGTTTACCTAAAATATCGATTAAAACAAATGGATATGCATTGGGCAGCATTCGGAAAGGATATTTTAAAACAAAAGGAGGTGAAATTGTGCATTTGATCCTTAATTCAAAAAACAAACCTGTGATTTTAATATCTCCCAGGACAGGAAGGAAAATATATTTTTCTGCGAAGAAAAAATCAAACAAGGAAATTTTTAGAGAATTGCAAAAGACATTTCCGGGGATTCAATAACCTGTGGTAAAATTCTTTTGGCTTTTAAAACTGTCGTTTGCTGAAAGGTAAAACTTCGATTCAATACACATCATTCCTGCAAATACCACTCTGGGTTTTGGTATTTCAAAGCACTTTCACCATAAGTCAGTGTTCGTTCTTCAGAGATTTTGTAGGTACAATGCTCGCCGAAAATCGCAGAAAAAACGACGGAATATTCTTCATTTTTTTTGTTTCGTTTTACGATTCTTACTAAATCCTTATTCTTTGAATATTCTAGTGATTTTTGACAAGAAGGGCAATGAAAATGCGCTTTCTCTCCTTTTTCAGGATGTAAATCAGCACTAAAATGAACGGTATAATCTCCTATCTTTTCGCTTAAAAGCACTAATTCTTTTCGGCCATTAGAAAACTCTCCTACTAAAACAATATGTCCATTAACATTCAATTGGATAAAACAGTAAGGGCACTCAAATTTTTTCATTTCTTTTTTAATTAAGGAATGTTAATAAAATTCTAATCAAAAAAGTTATTTCAATTTTTAAAAATCCAAACACTTTTTACGCATAGCTAATTTAACCAAAATTCGTTAAAAGCTGTTTATAAAAATTTTCTATTATTTTTAGGACTCAAAATATTGAAATATAAAAATGAAAAAAACAACACTTCTGACTTTGGCTTTTATCTTTTTAATTTTTTTAATCAATCAAACATTCATTTTCAGCCAAAACTCCTTCATCGACGAACATTATCCTGATCTTGAAGCATTGTATCAATATCTTCATAAAAATCCGGAGTTATCGTATTTCGAGGTACAAACCGCCGCGAAATTAGCATCGGAAATGAAAACCCTGGGCTACACAGTTACTGAAAATGTTGGAGGAACCGGTTTGGTTTGCATTTTAAAAAACGGACCTGGTAAAACCGTTTTGGTCAGAGCTGACATGGATGCGTTGCCGATAAAGGAAGATACCGGTTTGCCTTACGCCAGCTCCGTGACTATGAAAGATATCAATGATGAAGAAATGCCGGTGATGCATGCATGTGGCCATGATGTTCATATGACCGTCTGGTATGGCACAGCAAAATTTATGGCTGCAAGCAAAGGTTCCTGGAAAGGAACATTGATTTTTATCGCTCAACCTGCGGAAGAAAGAGCCGGTGGAGCCAAAGCAATGCTTGCGGATGGGCTTTATGAAAGATTTCCGGTTCCCGATTATGCGCTTTCTCTACATGTAAATGCAACCTTGCCCGCAGGTACAGTTGGCTGGTGCCCTGAATATGCCATGGCAAATGTAGATATGATGCAGATTAGAATAAAAGGGAAAGGAGGCCATGGCGCTTATCCACACACCACTATTGATCCTGTTAGCATGGCTTCAAGATTAATCGTTGACCTTCAAACGATTGTCAGTCGCGAAATATCACCCCTTGAGCCTGCAGTTGTAACCGTCGGTTCAATTCATGGCGGAACAAAAGGAAATGTAATCCCCAATGAAGTAGTTCTGGAATTGACAATGCGATCTTATACAGATGAGGTACGCAATCAAATTATTGAAACAATAAAGCGTAAATGCAAAGCCATTGGAATATCTGCCGGGCTGGAAGAAAGCATGTATCCTGAAGTCATTTTACACGATGAATTTTGCCCAGCCTTAATTAATGATCTTTCTTTAAACAAGCGCATTGCAACTGTTTTTGAAGAAGAATTAGGAGCAGAAAATGTAATAAAAACCAGCCCGGTCATGGGCGGTGAAGACTTTGGACAGTATGGAAGAACAGAAGAAAAAGTACCGATCATGATGTTTTGGCTGGGAGCAGTAGAAATTGAAAAATACCAGGCTTCACTAAGGGGTGAACTCAAACTACCGTCACTGCACAACTCACAGTTTCAGCCAGATCCGGAACTTACATTGAAAACCGGGGTGAAAGCGATGAGCGCGGCTCTGTATGAATTATTGAATTAAGAATATAGTTTAAGCACCTTTACTAAAAAACAATTTTTTCTTAGGAGATGGTGTTTTTTGTATTTGACTAAATAAAGCTGCAAAGCTCGCTGCAACTGCAATCAAATCTTTTGTTTCGAGTTGTAAGCTAAAATATAACATGCTATTTCGGAGACCGAATTCTTCAGATTTGATTCCATTTATTTGTCCTTCAATCAGGTTTTCCAGCTCAGCGAATAAAAACTCCTTTTTCGTTATTATTTGATCAATATCCCCATAATTTTGAGCTGCTAGCTTTGCAATAATTTCAGCAAGATACTCCTCAACCAAACCCATAAAAAGAACCAATTTTTCTTTTTGGTACTTATTAAAAGGAGATAAACTATTACTGACATATTCATCACATTCCTGAACGATCAACTTGGTTGATTGAACGATATCCTGCTGAAGATCATACACCAATAGATAAAGGCGACTTACTTCGGATTGATCCTCCTCAACTCGTTTTATTGAACCAAATAATTGACTTTTAAAATTTTTATTTTCTTTTTTTAGAATCTTAAGGTCCTTTTTTGCCCTTTTTAGTTTTGTAAGGTCTTCTTTCAACAAGCCGTTAATGGTGTCCTTATAAGTCACCGAAATATTAGATAAAAGTTTTGCTACATGCTGACTCGTTTCTTTTATTAAAAGCATTCCGTTTATCGAACTGATTTCCCTTTCAAGGGATTTGATTCTTTGTGCTTCCTTAAATTCTTCTTTGTGGTGACTGTATGATTTGTAAAGAGAATATACTACCAAAATCACTAATAAACCGATCGCCCAAACTCCAAACTTAAAGATCAAAAAGGCGAAAAAACCCGCTGCCGAAAACGCAATAATCGCTGTCAAAAACCATCCTCCGATTACACTTAAAACACCGGAAATCCGATACACTGCACTATCTCTTCCCCATGCTTTGTCAGCCAGTGAAGTTCCCATCGCTACCATAAAAGAAACATAGGTTGTAGAAAGTGGCAGTTTTAATGAAGTCGCAAAAGCAATCAGCACACTTGCCATAGTCAGGTTGACAGATGCCCTAATCAAATCAAAAGCAGGAGGGTCATGTTTTTTTTCTGCTTTGGCTTTATATTTATTTGGTTTAAAGTTTTCATTTACTTTATCAATCCAGCTATTTGGCAATATTGAAATTACTCCATCTCCGATGGCCCTGGTGGTTCGTACAATTCCTTTTGAAAGAGAATTTGGGGTAAATCGCTCTGAACCATCTGTTTGCCTTCCGAGGTTCACTTCAGTTTCTGTTACGGTTTTTGCTTTATTTGAAAACCACAAGGTTACGATCATAACTAAACCAGCCATCAATAGCAAAAATGTATTCGTTGGAACTTTTTTAGTCAATACTTCCATACCAAAAGCTTCAGGTTCAACACCTGAACCCGACCAAGCCATAAAGGATTCAAAACCAGCTATTGGAACACCTATGAAATTGACCAGATCATTGCCGGCAAATGCCATTGCCAGAGAAAAAGTACCAAATAGAACAACTATTTTTAAAATATTTTGCTTATAAACAACTAACAAAAGTTGCATAAGTAAAGTCCAAAATATCGTGCTCACAACAAATAATAGCAAGGCATTTTCACCAAGCCATGTCACTACACTAGCAGACATAAATGAAGCTCCTTTTGCTCCTTTTATAACAAGGAAATAGGACAAAGCTGATAGCGCAATTCCTGACCACAATGCGCCAACCCATTTCATTCTTTTTTCAAAATGAAAGGAAAAAAGCAATCTTGAAAAAAACATCACAATGGCTCCCACCAGGAAAGCAACTCCAACCGATAGAAATATTCCTGAAATTATTGCAATCGCGCTCGACGAATTAATGTAGCTTGAAAGTGTTGACATACTATCTCCCGAAGCTAATATTTTTAGAACCGCAACAGCAACTGCAGCACCCAAGATTTCAAAAACAATGGAAACCGTTGTGGATGTAGGCATTCCAAAAGTATTAAACAAATCAAGCAATAAAATATCTGTCAACATCACCGCCAAAAAAATGACCATGATCTCCGAAAAGAAGAAAAACTCCGGATTAAAAATACCTTTTCTGGCCACTTCCATCATACCACTTGAAAACGTCGTACCGATAAAAATACCAAGGCTTGCCACGACCATTATGGTTTTCCGGGATGCTACTTTTGAGCCAATTGCAGAATTTAAAAAATTGACCGCATCATTGCTTACACCAACAATTAAATCAGATATCGCGAGCAAAAACAGTAAGACTACAATAATTAAGTATAATTCAGGCATAATCGATTATTCAATTCTCAAAATTTCGTATCATTTATTTTAATATGGCAACTTAATGGTTTTGTGTTAACCTGAAATTTTCTTAATATTAAGTTTTTGTTACTTTTATTTTAAAGGTATTGAAACCCTAAATCCTTTGTGCTCTGATTCAATATTTACTGATAAAAAGAAATCCAAAATAGCTTGATATTTAATTACCTTTAATTTGAATTGCCTTTAACCAAAATTGAAACATTAAATCGAAAGGATATCCAATTTAGTTGATAGGGTAAGTCTGATTTTTTCCTTAGATTAGCGATCGAAAAAGGCCATTTTTTTTACCTTTAGAAAAGCGTAATAAATAAATCAAAATTAATACATACAATATTTAACTTCTAAGACTCTCAGCAAACACACCTTAATAACCTTAAGTAATTGGGCTAAATTAAACGAGACCATTTTTTTAAGATATTTCAAAATAACGCTAACAACTTCCTTGTAGTCAGTTGATTATCATTAATTCGCAATATCAAAATGTTTTCAATTAATTTTTTACGCCTGCTTAGCTTAAATTAATCACGCAGATAGCGGGTAAGATGTAGATCGTAAGCGGATAAAGAATAAAATATCTCGTTCAGAATATGTTAATGCCATTTTCCAAATAAAATAAATATCATGAGAATACAAGTACAAGATTTCATGTCGTCTCCGGTTTCTACTGCTGTAGGAGAAAGTAGAGTAAGTGAAATCAGAGCACTTATGAAACGTAAAGGAATTCATGCGGTTCCAATTATCAAGTATTCCAAGAAATTACCAGATGTTGAGGTTACTATTCGAGGTATAGTAACCGGTTCAGACCTGAACAAAGAAATTGATGATAAATCTCCCGTAGAGGAAATTATGAGCTCAAACATACATATTATTCACAAACACTCCAGTGCGCAAGCTGCCGCTAAAATGATGCTAAAACATAAGGTACACCACTTAGTTGTGATGGATAACGGGAAAATTGTTGGGATGATCAGCTCATTGGATTTTGTTAAATTGGTAGCAGAACATTCTCTTGATTAAAAGTATTTCTGGCTGATAGAAATGTCAACATTAACCTATTCCAGCTTCCCTTTCAGCAAATGCTTTAAATTGATTGAGCCACTTTTGCGTTTGTTTTTTAAAAACTCCGGGCATTAAAAAAGCCATCAATTTTGGGACAAAACCATTGAATTTGGTGTATTCGATTTCTGACTCGTATTTGGTTTTGTTTGGCGAGATTTCTTTAAAACGAGTAGTCATCGTATTGACCATATGTTTGTGTTCGTACAATCCGATCATTTCTTCCGGCAACTTTTTAACTTTTATCGTTTCAATGAGCTCCATTTCCTTGTTTCTCATCATATAAATCAACCGAGATTTTGAACCAAGCTCTCCGGGGATTCCGTTGATTCGCTCAATGGCCACAAAACCATCCTGCCACTCAATAAGATTTTCAGGGTTGTCAAATAGTTCAATCACTTTTTTAATCGGAAGGTCAATTTCTACGGAACAGGTGAATTTCATTATTTAGATTTTGTAAGGATGAATTTACGAATTCTGACTTGGAATTACTTTTTTGAATCATCCCGAATTTTCAAAAAGAGGAAATTCGGAATTTTTATTGGCACCACAACCCGTTATTGTTTACAAATAACTGACAATCAAATATTTACATACTTTTTGTCTTGACACAAGAAGTAACAAAAAAGTCAAGACTGTTTTTTCTTTTGGACAATGCTAAGCTTGATTTAGCCACGTAGCCAAACTCGCTTCGCTCAGACATGGCTACTTACACCACCCTCCACACAAAATCTTCACTAATAATTGTTACCTAAAATTAAAAAAGCATATCAAAGTTTAAGATTAAATCATATAAATATTTTATTTGCGGGAAGCCGGGCAAAATACGTGGGAGAGGGTGCCAGCAAAGAGTTCAGCCTTTATTTTCTGCGCTGCTAGATACGGTGTATCAAATAGTGATTGCAAAAGGATTTTTGGTGGCTTTCATCGAATGGAAAAGCCAGCCGCCGGAGGCAAATGGTAAACAATAGATTGAAGCGTTTAGCTTTTTTTGACAGCTTAAATCTTACGAATAATTATTTTTAAATGATATTTCGGAAATTGTCAAAATTCGGGATGATTCATATTTTATTCTTAAAAATATTTTTACTCATCCAACTTAAGCACCTGTAAAAATGCTTTCTGCGGAACTTCTACGTTGCCGATCTGGCGCATCTTTTTCTTTCCTTTTTTCTGCTTTTCGAGGAGTTTACGTTTACGGGTGATATCACCACCGTAACATTTGGCGGTCACATCTTTTCGAAGAGCAGATATTGTTTCTCGGGCGATAATTTTGGCACCAATTGAGGCTTGAATTGCAATTTGGAATTGCTGCCGTGGCAACAATTCTTTCAAACGGCCACATATTTTCCGGCCAAAAGCTTCAGCCTTCGTTCGGTGAACCAGCGCTGACAGCGCATCCACTGCATCACCGTTGAGCATGATATCTAGTTTGACCAAATCTGACTGTCTGTAATCCAAAGGTGCATAATCAAAAGAAGCGTAACCTCTCGAAATCGATTTTAATTTATCATAAAAATCAAAAACGATCTCAGCCAGCGGGATTTCAAAAGTCAATTCAACACGGGTTGTTGTCAAATAGATTTGCTTGGAAAGTGTACCTCGCTTATCCATCGCCAGCTTCATGATCTGGCCAATATATTCCGGCTTTGTAATGATCTGGGCAATGATGTAAGGCTCTTCGATAAAATCCAAAATCGAAGGGTCCGGCATATCCACCGGAGTTTTTACTATAAATTTTTCGCTGCCTTTCTTTTTCGTTTTTGCATAATAAGTTACGTTTGGAATTGTAGTTATCACTTCCATGTCAAACTCCCTCGAAAGGCGTTCCTGAACGATTTCAAGGTGCAACATGCCCAAAAATCCGCAGCGGAAACCAAAACCCAAAGCAACAGATGACTCCGGTTCAAATACCAAAGAAGCATCGTTGAGTTGAAGTTTTTCGAGGCTATCCCGCAAATCTTCAAAGTCTTCATTATCAATTGGAAAGATCCCTGCAAAAACCATTGGTTTTACATCTTCAAACCCCTGAATCGCTTTTGGACATGGGCGCTCGGTATGTGTAATTGTGTCCCCAACTTTGATTTCTTTTGAGATTTTTATACCTGTAATTACGTAGCCTACATTTCCGGCTCGCAGTTCGTTTTTAGGAATCTGATTCAACTGAAGTACGCCAATTTCATCAGCGACATAATCATTGTCCGTATTGACAAAATGGATTTTATCTCCCTTTTTCAATACACCATTAAGAATTCTGAAATAGGCAATTACGCCACGATATGAATTGAAAAAAGAGTCAAAAATCAAAGCTTGTAAAGGTGCGTCCGGATCTCCGGTAGGGCATGGAATTTTTTCAATAATTGCAGTCATAATATCCTGAACACCAATTCCGGTTTTTCCACTTGCCAGAACAATATCCTCTTTTTTGCAACCAATCAAATCAATCACCTGATCTGATACTTCTTCGACCATCGCACTTTCCATATCCACTTTATTCAAAACCGGAATGATCTCCAAATCATTTTCAATCGCTAAATAAAGATTTGATATCGTCTGAGCCTGAATCCCCTGAGATGCATCAACCAAAAGCAATGCTCCTTCACATGCTGCAATGGATCGCGAAACTTCGTAAGAAAAATCTACGTGACCCGGCGTGTCAATCATGTTAAAAACATATTCCTGCCCATCCGTATGGAGATAATTCATTTGGATAGCATGGCTTTTTATGGTGATTCCGCGTTCGCGTTCCAGATCCATATCATCAAGCGCCTGTGCCTTCATATCTCTTTCCGAGATCGTTTTTGTAAACTCCAACAAACGATCCGAAAGTGTACTCTTTCCGTGGTCAATGTGCGCAATTACGCAAAAGTTTCTAATGTTTTTCATACGGCCGCAAATATACGAGATTTTATAATGCTTTGTACCCCTTTTTTTAAGCCATTTTAAAAGGGAATTTATTTTAGTGTAAAAACGGAATATTAAAGAAAATGTTCTTTTTTCGGATCTTTCAGCCAGTTAAAGTAAAGTTGAAGGCCAAGTTATTTGTTAAAATGACTCAAAGCTGCGTAAATTGTTCCTCGCCGATAAAGCGAATTCCTTTTGTTGAAAAGCTCAGGATTGGACAAACCCACTGCTGAAGAAATGGATTGCCATTTTTGAAAAGGAATGGGAAATGGAACCCAGGGGCTGCTTTCGGCAATGTCATATTCGATGAGTAAGAATGATCCGTCCAAACGCAGATTTCTTAACAGTTTTTGTAGAAATGAAATCGGATCTTTTACATAATGCAAGGCATTGGCCATCAAAATGCCATCTAGTACCGGAAACTCAGGAAGATTATCAAAATCAGCTTGGACAGAAATAATCTTGTTTGAAGTATTTGGGATTGAAATATTTAGAACACTTTTGTCCTTATCAATAGCATAAATTGTACTTCCTGAAGGTAATAATTCCGACAAAGCCAAAGTGAATGTTCCGCTTCCAGCGCCTAAATCCAACCAGGTTCCGGCTTCGTGATGTATCCCTTTTTGTAAAAACTGAACCGCTTCCTTATGCGTCATTTTCCACATCATTTTGATTGGCGGATTGCAGTTTAAATACCGTTAAAGCGCCAATAGCTTGAAATAACATTACCAATATTTCGCCGTATACCACTACTTTTTGGGCAACTGCCTGAATAAACAACCCTTCGTTCGAACGATAAGCTCTTGGCCCGAAAATCATAATTACAATCTGAATCGAAAGGATTATTGCAAAAACACCAAAGGCTTTTGCATATCTGTTTGGATATTCCCTTTCGGTAAGAATCGCAGCACTGTAAAAAACCGTCATCAATAAGAAAGACATAAATCCCCGATAAACCCAGCTTCGATGCAGTCTCAAATCAATATTCCAGGGCACATTGGCAATTCCGATGTAACAAACGCCTGCAATGATTCCAAAAAACGAAGCGATGATGATCAAAGTTTTGGTACTATTTGACTTAAAAAGAGTCGGCAATGCCACGAAAAATAAAATCAAACAAACGCCTGAAATGGTAAGTGTTGTACGAAAAAGTAAGTGGGACATCCAATTGGAAGATCCATCAAAGGTAAACGTCCTGCCTAAATCACTGAAATAATTGTATAAAAAATCATAAGCTTCATACTCCGGATGATGGATGGTGCCGCCCGGATAAATCAGCATTGCAAGAACAGTCAGCACAAGAAATTGCATCGTTCCAAAAACGCCAAACTGAAAGAACAACTTTTGCCAATTGAACTCGTTCATGAATTTTCATTAAGTAATGGTCAAAAATTAAGTTCCCTCTTTTAATTCAGAAATTTAGCTTAAAAAAACTCATGATCAATCGTTTATTTCTTCACTAATTTTCTTAAATCGGTAATTAATTATTTGACCGGTTCTAAAACAAATCAAATAAGTCTTTTACGCCGGGAGTTCTTTCTACATTGAAGCCTTCTCCAAAGTCAACACCAATCGGGCGTCCAAAAACACGGTTTTTTGCTTTTATACTTTCCATAAAATTAAGGCTGGAGATTGGAGATTCAGGCTCTTTGGAATCAGGATCATAAAATTGCGATTTGAAAGTCTTGATCAATTCCATTTTTCGATCAATAAAGGGAGAAATATCAATGACAAAATCCGGGCTAAGGTGAAAATCCTGGATATAATGATAAATAGCTTTGGGTCGCCATTTTTCCTGCACAATTCCTTCACTTTCAACCGTTTCTACTTTGGAAAGTCCTGCAATAAAACAAGCATCAGAAGTCAATTTTGCTGCACGAGCATGATCGGGATGGCGATCTTTCAGCGCATTGGCAAGGATTATTTCTGGTTTGTATTTGCGAATAACACGAACAATTTTCAGGATATTTTTTCTGGTGTGATTAAAAAATCCATCGTCCATTTCCGTGTTTTCCCGAACTAAAGCACCCATCAACTTTGCAGCTGCAGCAGCTTCCTTTTCGCGAATTTCAGCAGAGCCGCGTGTTCCAAGCTCTCCACGGGTCAAATCCAATAAGCCGATTTTCTTTCCTTGGCTTATCGCTTTTAACAAAGTACCGCTACAACTTAATTCAACATCATCGGGATGCACGCCGATTGCAAGGATATCAAGTTTCATAAATAATCCCCTTTACTTTTGAAGTAAATTTGTAATTGCCTTGCGGATTTTACTGCTATTTGGATTGGTAATCGTAAAATAAAAGTTTACCAGTTTTCCTTCTTTGTCAATAAGGTATTTGTGAAAATTCCATTTGGGTACAGAATTAAACCGGCCATTTTGCCTTCTGCTGGAAAGAAATTCATAAAGTTTGCTTGCTTTACTACCTTTGACATGAACCTTTTCAAAAATCGGATAGCTGGCATTATAATTCAGTTGACAAAATTGCTGAATGGCCTCGCCTTCCAAAGGTTCCTGAGCACCAAAATCGTTTGAAGGAAAAGCCAGAATCTCAAAACCTTTGTCTTTAAAATCCGCATATAATTTTTCCATATCATCCAACTGGGGTGTAAAGCCACATTTGGAAGCAGTATTGACAATTAAAAGTACTTTGCCTTTATAAATTGAAAGGTCAACGGGATTGCCTTTAATATCATTTAGGGTAAATCGATGGATACTCTCTCGAGTGAGCGGTTGAGTTAGCATATAGTAAATTTAAGTTATTGGGTTAAATTATTTTTAACAGCTATCGTCAAATAACTTATCAATAATTTTATACACCTGATTAGTTTTGATTTGTAAAGCTAACTAAATTAAAAAAGATTAGTTTAAAACTATCAGGAATAAAGTTCGTATTATCCAATAACCCGGTTTTCGGAATCTTGAGATAGCTGGATTCCAAATATTGGGAGGACAATGTTTTTTGTAATTTTTTGGTTAAAAAAGCAAAATTTAATGCTTCGAAAAACAACTTTAGCAAGGCATAATACTTGTTGAATATATTTAATAATTCTATTATATTAATTTCAAGTTACGGATAATGTTGAATCCAATTGAAATCGTCAAATTTTGCATAAAATTCTCCATTTCAATTGGACTATTCGCAACTTGGGTTATATTTATTTTATAATAAACCTCCGGTTAATAATGAACATTTATAGAAACATACCAAAAACAATCCTCCTTGCTTTGGTAATCATTTTACCTTTTGCATGTAATGAGGACAAACCAATACCAAGTAACAATTCTTCTCACAGCAATGACTCAAATTATACTGGATCACGTTTTCGACTCCTGAGCCCTGATGAAAGTGGTGTGAGCTTTTCCAATGAAATAAAAGAAGATTGGACTTATAATATCCTGGTTTTTGAATACCTCTACAATGGTGGTGGTGTCGCGATTGGTGATATAAATAATGATAATTTGCCAGATATTTATTTTACTGCAACTTTCGGTTCTAACAGGCTATATCTCAACAAGGGGAATTTAAAATTCGAAGATATTACAGACAAAGCAGGTGTTGGCGCAACAAAAGGGTTTAAAACCGGCGTCACTATGGCTGACATTAATGGCGATGGTAACCTGGATATTTTTGTTTGTAAAACCAGTAAGGCTGATGATGGTCAAAAAAACAACCTTTTGTTTATTAATAATGGAGATCTCACTTTCACAGAAAGTGCCTTAAAATATGGATTAGAAGATAATAGCAACTCCAATCACGCTAACTTTTTTGATTATGACCTTGATGGCGACTTGGACCTTTATTTATTAAATCATCGATTAGGCTTCAAAGATGCCGTGAGGATGAGGCTTTCGCAACTGCCGGATGGCAAATTGGTTCGGTTGACCAATCCGCTGACTCCTTTTGAATCTGATCGCCTTTACCGCAATGATGGAAACGGCCGGTTTACCGATGTGAGTTTACAAGCCGGTATTAATAACTCCGCTTTTGGGTTGAGCGCAACCGTAGCAGATATCAATGATGATGGATATCCTGATATTTTCGTTGCAAACGATTATATCGAACCGGAATATGTTTACATCAATAACGGCGACGGGACTTTTACGGATCGTTACACAGAATATTTGAGGCATACGAGCCAAAACAGTATGGGATCAGATATTGCAGATTTTAACAATGACGGGTTGCTGGATATCATCGTGCTCGATATGATCGCTGATGATCCGGTGCGGTACAAACAGCTAATGAATGTCATGGTTTTGGAGCGATACGAAACCCTTGTCAAACACGGTTATGGCCATCAGGTGGGTCGTAACAATTTGCAACTTAATAATGGAAACGGCACTTTCAGCGAAGTTGGGCAACTTGCGGGAATTTCAAATACAGACTGGAGTTGGGGTGCTTTTTTTGCAGATTTTGACAATGATGGTTTTAAAGATATTTATATCGGAAACGGTTATAAACGGGATGTGACTGATTTGGATTATATGGTTTATACGCGCGATTCTATTGAAAAGTCAGGAGGAGTCAACACTAAGCGTTATCCGGATATAAATTCTTTTCTTGCGCTTATACCAAGCACAAAGTTGCAAAACTACCTATACAAAAATAAAGGCGATTTGACTTTTGAAAATGTTTCGAATAGCTGGGGATTGACGCAAAAGACTTTTTCAAATGGCACCGCATATGGCGATTTGGATGGCGATGGAGACCTTGACATTGTTGTAAACAATATAGGCGATCCTTCTTTTGTGTATGAAAACAAAACCAACGAGCTTCCTGACCATAATTTCCTTCAGGTAAAATTGCAAGGCTCGAAACTAAACTCAAATGGTATCGGTACGAAAGTAACCATACACCAAAGCGACGGATCAATCCAACACCAGGAAATGACTGCCAACAGAGGATTTTTCTCTGCTTCTGAATTATTAATGCATTTTGGATTAAAAGATCAAAACAGCATCGAATTGTTGGAAGTTACCTGGCCAGATGGCAAAAGCCAAACCATAAAGGAAATTAAAGCCAACCAAAAAATTGTCCTAAAATATGCTAACGCAGGCTCAGCCAATTTAGCCGCCAGCAATGATAATTCAACAATTTTCAAAGCCGTTGCAAATCATTTGGGTGCAAATTACAGGCATGTCGAAAACGAATTTCAGGATTTTAATCGCGAGCGTTTGATTCCGCATAAATTTTCACAGCTTGGCCCTCATATTGCTACAGGCGATGTCAATGGTGACAGACTTGAAGACTTTTATATCGGCGGAGCGATGGGATCTGCCGGAGCTTTGTATATTCAAGACAAAAGCGGAAAATTTTCAAATAGTTCTGCCGCAACCTGGGAGCCAGAAAAAGCACACGAAGATATGGATTGTTTGTTTTTTGATGCAGATGGAGATGCCGATCTTGACCTTTATGTGGTTAGTGGTGGAAATGAAAAAACCGAGAATGATCCAGTCTATCAGGATCGTTTATATCTGAATGACGGAAAAGGAAATTTTTCAAAATCAAACAATCTTCCAAAAATAACTGCCAGTGGTTCTTGCGTCAGCGCTCATGATTTTGATGAAGACGGTGATCTGGACATTTTCGTTGGAGGTCGCGTGACACCTGGTTTTTATCCAACCATTCCAAATAGTTACGTTTTACGAAACAACAAAGGGCAATTCAAAGATGTCACCAGCCAAATCGCGCCGGATTTCAAAAACATCGGGATGGTTTCTGATATCCTTTGGGCAGATATTGATGGCGATTCAAAAGCTGAACTTGTCGCAGTTGGAGAATGGATGCCTGTCAGTATATTAAAATATGATGGAAAACAACTAAAAAATATCACCTCAAATACAGGTCTCGAAAATTCAAATGGCTGGTGGAACTGCCTTGCTGTTGATGATTTTGACAAAGACGGTGATCCCGATCTTGTGGTTGGAAATCTAGGTAAAAACACAAGATTGAAAGCATCTGAAGATAGTCCCCTGAGTATGTTTGCAAAGGATTTTGATGGAAACGGAGCATTAGATCCTATTATGACTTTTTCAAAAGATGGAAAAAATTACCCCTTTGCGGGTCGCGACGATTTGGTTAAACAAGTCTCGAAAGTGAAAAAGAAGTTTCCAACTTATGAAAAGTATGCATCCGCCACTATTGAGGATGTTTTTTCTGAAGAAGAAATAAAAAATGCTTTGCATCTGGAAACCAAAGTTTTAACCAGTACTTATTTTGAAAATACAGGAAATGGAACGTTCAAACCTATCGAGTTTCCAAACGAAGTACAAATAGCTCCCGTTACCAATATTTTCACGATGGACGTAAATGATGATGGAAATCAGGACATTATTATGGTTGGAAATAATTCGGGGGCGGAAACAGAAACGGGCGTCTATGATGCTTTCAATGGCGTCATTTTATTTGGAGACGGGAAAGGAAATTTTAAAATTTCAAAAAATATTGAT
Source organism: Saprospiraceae bacterium (assembly GCA_965220465.1). Classification (GTDB taxonomy): domain Bacteria; phylum Bacteroidota; class Bacteroidia; order Chitinophagales; family Saprospiraceae; genus JAHDHW01. The sequence goes on from CBDCPZ010000025.1 coordinate 40,894, forward strand.
AATGGCCTTTGGGCAATCAAAGAAGCTCGCGACATTGTGGGGCTTCAACTCGCTGACGGAAGGCAATTGATTTTGGTAGCCAATAATAACGATGAATTGCAGGTTTTTGTAAAAGAAAAAGTGGTTCAGTAAATAGAACACGGATGATACAGATTGAGCAGATTGAGCAGATTTTAACGGATTTAAAAATGTGCGGATTGGCGGATGTATAGATTTGCCGATTGGTGGATGTTCGGATAGGTAAATAATTTTTTCACAGTTGATAACTCACTCCTCACAACTCGCACCTGATAACTGACCACTGACACCTCACACCTCGCCACTCACACCTAACTACTCTCAACTCGCCCCTAGAAACAACCAACTACCTCAACAAAGTCACACCACCGCTTCTCATTCCGCTGATTCGGTCTCCTCTTTCGTTGATAAATTCGTATTGCAAAAGAAAAACATAAACGCTGGGATCATTTTCATTGTCTTTAAAATTACCCGACCAAACTTCATCAATTGCATTACCTTCGAAAAGAACTCCTCCCCAGCGATTGAATATTTTTAAATTAAAATAATCAAATTGACAGGCGGAATACACTCGAAAATTATCGTTTACCCCATCATAATTCGGAGAAAAAGTATTGGGGATAAAAATCGCACAATGATCACAATCTTTAAAATCGATGGCAATCTGATCGCTTGCAATTCCGCATTCATTTGCGACAAGCACACTGTATAGACCTGGTTGTGAAACTAAGATTTCGGATTCGGAACTATTATCCTGCCACTGATAAAAAAACAAACCATCATCGGCTGCATTTAAAACCAATTCATCATCCAAACAAAGCGTGGTATCATTTCCCAAAGACACTTTCGGCAATGGAGAATAATCAACGAAAATAGTATCGCTGTCAACACATTCTCCAATCTTTACATCAACAAAATAAGTTCCTGCTTCAAGAACTTCGAAATACGAAAAGGTGGAACCATCCTGCCAATGATATTCAGCAAAAGGGTCGGAAATTACAGATAATAACAAACTTTCCCCTTCACAAAGTGTGGTATCATTGCCTAAATCTATGGTAAAAATATTGTTGGTCAGCTTGACATTTATGGTATCACTCCCAAAAGCACAGCCTTTTAAAACCTCCACCCAATATTTGCCTTCTTCAGTGACCGAAATTGAAGAAGTCACAGAGCCATCTGACCAAAGGTAACAATCCATGCCTGTCGGCGCTTCCAGCAAAACATTGCCAATTTGATCGCATGGAATTTCAATATCATTGCCTAAATCAAAATCCACCATTTCTGTCGTATCGATATAAAAAATATCATCGGTGAAATTGCCGAATCTCAGAAAAATCTGATTTTCATCGTGAGAAAGGGTAATTGCCGGGCCATCAAAATCCGCATCAATTCCCTTGACATTTGGTTCATGGATCACAAAAACCTTTGTGGGGCCATGCGTTACACCATAATGGGTAGGTATATATAATTTGCCATCAGGAGCCAATTGCGGTGAGCCGACGATACCGTAAGAAGGAAGGGGGATTTCCTCAAATGCAATTCCGGAAAGATATAAATTGGGAGCCCATAAGTCATATTGAAAAGCCTGAATGAATATTTCATCGTCCTCAAAAGGATCCGGATTGGCATCATAAATCCTGAAATAATACAAAAATTGCCCGTTTGAAGAAAAAGCCATAGGATAATAGGGATCAATTCCTATCACACTTTGAAGGCTGGTGCCATTGCCAATTTCACCGGTATTTTTATTAAATTCATACAAAAAGCCACCACAAAGGAAATATCGACCATCTGGCGAAAAACGGATCAATCCAATGGATTCCGCTGCACATTCCTGAGGGATTGGCGTTTTCAAGGGCGCAGAAATTCCATTTTCAGTAACTAAGAAAAGATTAAAAGTATCCGCAACAATTATATCTTCTTCCAAAAATTGGTGGCCGCTGCGCGTCAAGATCCAATAATCTACACAATTGCCATGAATAGTGCCGGCAAGGTATTCAAAACATGGAGTCGTTAAATTTTCATTGCTAATCACTTTTCCCAGCCCGCCATTTGCGCTCATGTCAATTTCAAAAACAGAAAGCCCTTTCCCTTCCGGAAGCGGATTATTTGGCGCGCCTAACGTTTCCAATTCGTCAACCGTAAACAAATAATATTGGTCCTGACTTCCAGGCTTTTTTATACTCAAAGCACCCTGGGCAGCACTGTATCCTCCACCGAGAAAGTAGCCCAGATCGCCACCTTCCATCAGATCATGATTGCGATTCCATATTCCACCTTTTTCAGAACCATCTACTCTTCCACCCCCATTGGAATAAAATAAAAGGTTGCCTTCTTTATCAGACATCGTTGTAGCGGCTTCATAAGTAAAAATCGAAGAAGTATGGTCAACGATTGGTGCACCATTTGAAAAATCCAAACCATAATGATTACCAAAATACCAATGATTGGCAATAAGCCTACGAGGTTGAGCTTGTAGTGAATCCATAATTAAACAAAGCAAAACAAACCCTAGAAAAGGGTAATATATTTTGGGTAGGAGATAAGTTTTTGGATTACTCATTATCACTCAAAGCTTTGCTTTAAGCCAATAATTTACAAATAATCCGTTTCATATTACAAATGACTTCGTGGAAACTATCGTTTATTAGACAAATGCGACATTTCGCTGGGTGAGTAAAAGAATTTTCCTATTTTTATTATCTTTAATCTACTCTTCCAAGTCATAATCCCATTGCACAATTTGATTTGTTTAAATAAAAAAATGGAATTATGAAACGATTTGCTACCACCACAATTATTACTTGTTTTTCAATCTGTATTTGCAGCTTGATGGCACAACCCGATGTAGTATTCGAAAGTTGGATCACCTCTGGCCTTAGTGCACCAGTGGATATAGCTAATGCAGGTGACGGAACCAACCGGCTATTTATTGTTGAGCAAAGTGGTGTTATTCAAATCATTGAAGGTAATGCGATCAACTATACACCGTTTATGGATATTTCCGGGATTGTAAGTTGCTGTGGAGAACGCGGCTTATTAGGGTTGGTATTTCATCCTGATTATTCAAATAATGGATATTTCTATGTTCATTATATTGGAAATGATGGTGACACCAGAATTTCCCGCTTTGAAGTTGATCCCAATGATGATGATTTAGGAGATCCTAATAGTGAATTAGTCCTTTTGACAATCGACCAACCATACACCAATCACAATGGAGGTGACCTCAACTTTGGTCCTAATGATGGTTATCTCTATATTGCTCTGGGTGATGGTGGCTCTGGTGGTGATCCCCAAAACAGGGCACAAAATGGCAGATGCTTTCTTGGTAAAATTCTCCGGATAGATGTTGATGGCGGAGGTAATCCTGCAAGCCCTTCTCAAATGGGGGGCAATTGTATTTTTACCAGCACTTCAAATTATACCATTCCCGCTGATAATCCTTTTGTAAGCGATCCATTCACACTCAATGAAATCTGGTCCACTGGTTGGCGCAATCCCTGGCGCTTTAGTTTTGATAGTGCAAACGGAAATATGTGGATCGCTGATGTTGGCCAGAATGATTGGGAAGAAGTGGATTTTGAAGAGAGCGGGATGGGTGGTGAAAATTATGGGTGGCGATGTTATGAAGGTGATCATGAATATAATACAACCGGTTGTGATGGTCCCACCAATTATGTGTATCCTGCTTTTGAATATGAAAATCCAACCAATCGTTCAGTTACAGGAGGTTATGTTTATAGAGGAACTGCTTTCCCTAATATGGTTGGTTATTATGTTCTTGCAGATTATATTACGGATGATGTTTGGACACTTTTCAGAGAAGAAAATGGCGATATAACTTCGACTGATCATGGTTCAGAAACAGGTGCATCAAATATTTCTACTTTTGGTGTGGATGAAAATGGTGAAATGTATGCTGCCAGTTTGGGGGGTACAATTTACAAAGTAGAAGATAATTCTCCTCTGCCGGTAGAATTAAGTTCATTTACCGGCTTTCAAGATGATGGAAACAATATGCTAAACTGGACAACTGAGTCAGAATCCAATTCTGATTATTTCGATATTGAAAAAAGTATTGATGGCATCACTTTTACAACTATCGGTAAAGTGGAGGCCCGAGGAAACTCAAATGTTCATCGAAAATATCAGTTTGAAGACCGACAAATTACTGTTGACGTAAATTATTACAGATTAAAAATCGTTGATTATGACGATCAATTTGAATATTCCAATATCATCAATATTACAACTGCTACACCTTTCAACCTTTTAATCCAACCAAATCCAAATGATGGCAAATTCAGTATTTCCATAAATGGCAACATTAATAGTAAGTCATCCTTGAAAATTTTTAATTCAAGCGGAGAACTTATTTTAACCGAAGAGTTTGAAAGGACAAAAGCGTTTCAAAAAACATATGATTTGGGGCATATTCCAAAAGGAATCTATATGGTTCAGTTCAGTTCTGGAGATTTTGTTGAAAATAGGAAACTTATTATTAGATAAGAGAATTACTCGAATCTGTTTTTTTGACTTTGGATGTATTTATCAAGGCCGGGTTCAAGATCTCCTTTCATATTTAGCCTGTCATAAAAAATTACGGGTAAGTCTTTAATATCAAATGGAAGTTCGGTTCCTTTTTTTGCAGTAATGATAACCTGCCGGTTGATTCCTTTTGCATAGCCGATTTCATAAAATACATTTGGGCTTTTTTCGCTAACGTCGGCAATGACAAAATCGGATTCTTTGATTCCATCCAATATTCGGGAAGTAATAGGACTTAAATTTGGGTCATGATCCGTTCGGACAGCTTTAAATTCATGCCTTTCACAAATACTTTCAAATGTTCCAAAAACATCATCGTATTCCTTTTTAAAAGACATAATGGTAAACACAGAGTTGGAACGCTCCAAATCTTCACAAAATGAAACCACAAGTTCAGCCAAATGGTCTACATCCTTTGTATATTGATTAAGGTTGCTATAAGACAAAGTGCTTGACAAAAGATGAGAATACTTCTCTTCAAAATCCTCTCTTTCTGCTTTATTAAGCTTATATCCTGACCCACCAAACATTCCTATTCCTAAAATTGGTTTATGAGCTATGCGAGAGAAATTAGCTGCTTTAAAAGTACCCTCAGTTCCTGCTATAAAAATAGTAATGTCTGCCAGTTTTATTTGTTCAGGAATCTGTAGTCTTTCATGAGAAAATTCCCAGTCTTCCAATTCAGAAATAAAAATGGAACCCACTTCATGGATTTGCTTATTTTCCTCACCTTCAAGAATATAACTGTGAATTTGGTCGTGCGGATTCCTTTTATTTTTTTCGAGCCAAACTGCTGCGGATTCTGCAATCTGCTTGTCTAAAGATCCACGACAGCCATTTAAAAGTGTATGCCCTCGTTCAACAATGAGTTCGCCCAATCTTGTAACAAATTGATGACAAAGTTCCCCGTTCTTTTCAATATTGTTAAGCGAACCTCCTACAAAGATTTTCATGATTAAGCAAGTTTAAAAAATTATTGATAAGCTATTTTAGTGATGGAAAGAAATTATTGATAAGCTATTTCATATTTTGAAAATGATCTAAATAACTGATTAACAAGAAGTTTTTAGATTATTTTTAAGATGTGTTAAAAAAATAGCTTATTGATAATTCCGTCAAACAACTTTTGCTTGTAAAATACAAGCTTAATTGTTGAAAGTGGTAAAAAGCATCTTTTTAATTATCTCAACATCAAAACGGTGCCTTTTTCAACATTGTTGATCGATTTCCCTTCCGAAGTATAGCTGTATTCTATGAAGTAAGCATAAACTCCATTTTGAACTCTTTGCCCTTTATAAAAACCATCCCAGGCAGATTCGGTATCTTTTGTTTCAAAAACAACCTGTCCCCAACGGTTAAAAATTCTTAGCTGATAAGTATCCAAAGGACAAAAATTCACCGGCTTGAAATAATCATTTAAAGCATCACCATTATTACTAAAAACGTTTGGGATCACAAAACAAGGATCCTGAAACCGTTCACATTTTCCAACTTGAATCGTATCTGCAGTAGCACATCCATTGACATCAACAATTACCCAATAGGTCCCTGTATCGGGAACAGTAAACCATCGATTAGTAGAGCCATCCTGCCAAAGGTAGTTGGCGTTGTCGTAACGAGTTCCTCGCAAAGACAAATATTCATCGCAAATAAAAGTGTCCCGTCCAAGGTCGACAATTGGGTTATTAAAAGTAATGGTGACTGAATCTCTGCTCGTACAACCGTCAACTTCAACCGCAACGGAATACCTTCCGGATAAATTGACCAGAAAAGTAGAATCCGTTGAGCCATCTTGCCAAAGGTAACTGTCAGTATTAGGAATTGCAGCATTTAAAAGATAGGGTTCATAAAAACAAAAGCTCGTGTCGCTACCCAAATCAGCTAATTCAGTACCGACGTAAGTGATTAAAATAGAATCCCGGATTAAACAATCGTCAAGGCTCAGTTCCATCCAATATAATCCTTCTGATTCAACCAAAAACGTAGAATCTGTAGAACCATCCTGCCAAAGGTAACTGGCTTCTGGTTGAGGATCAGAAAGCCTTAAAGTTTCGCCATTGCATAAAGTGGAATCATTCCCCAGTTCAACAAAAATATTTCGCGGAGCAATTTTGACTACCCAATAATCCCAATCGCCATAATTGTCAATAACATCAACATCATCTGATTCTGAATAGCCTGCAATGATGTAGCCATCGTCATCGGTTTGATGAACAGCGTAGGCGACATCTATAGAAGTTCCGCCAAAGCTATTCGTCCATTCTACTCCCCCTGAGGAATTTATTTTTACCACCCAAAAATCGCGATTACCTTTTCCATCGTTGACCATTCCATCTGAAGAGTTAGATCGCCCGCAAACAACAAAACCATTATCGTCAGTAAGGTCAATACTCCAGGCCCACTCACTTCCAGAACCTCCATAATTATTTTGCCAAAGCAGTTCTCCATCGCTATCCAACTTCAAAACCCAATAATCTGATCCTCCAAAATTTCCCGTTACATCAATATTTGTAGAATAGGTTGAGCCACCAACCACATAGCCACCATCATTTGTTTTATGAATATCATAAGCACGATCCTCCCCTGCTCCACCGTAGTTTTTCTGCCATTCAATTGCTCCTGTTGCGTCTATTTTTAAAATCCAATAATCGTAGAAACCATGGTTGTCAATAATATCAATATCATCAGAAATTGAAGATCCGGCGACGACATATCCGCCATCATCAGCTAATTCAATTTCATATGCCCAATCTGGGCCGGAGCCGCCATAATTTTTTTCCCATTCAATCACTCCTGTTGAAGAAATTTTTAATACCCAATAATCGAAATTGCCATAATTGTCATCAACATCACCGTTTTGAGATGCTGAAAAACCTGCAACGATATAACCGCCATCGGGAGTTTGTTTGATGGATTCTGCGCGATCTACATTTGTGCCGCCGTATGTTTTTTCCCATTCCAGGTTTCCGGAGGCGTTCAGCTTTATAATCCAAAAATCTTCATCTCCGTTATTAAAACTTATATCTCCATTGTCTGAAGATGTTGAACCTGCGACAATATAACCGCCGTCGGTTGCTTGTTGCACAGAAGTTGCTTCATCGTTGAGGCTTCCGCCATAGTTTTTCTCCCATTGCAATTGCCCTTCGTTATTCAATTTGATAATCCAGAAATCCCAATCACCATTATTGCTACTTACATCAAAATCATCTGATCGGGTGTAACCGGCCATGATATAACCGCCATCATTCGTTATTTCAAGATCATTGCCCCAATCGCGCGCTGATCCTCCATAATTGTAGGACCAATCGATTTCAAAACAGCCATTTTGAGCAGTTAAAGCTACAGGTAGGAGAGCTAAAAATGCAGATAGTACAATGGGATAATATTGCTTAAAAATATTCACAATTATAATTCTGGTAGTTATTTCTTTTTAAAACAAAACACAAAAATACTTAATGATCAGCGTAAAAAAAGTACCTGCCTTAATTAAAGACTGGTACTTTGCATATATTTTTTGAATTTGGAGAATAACCTAAGCTCTGATCACAAAATTTATCCTACCAACGAATAAGCGCTGAAGCCCAGGTAAAGCCACTTCCAAAAGCAGCCAGACAAACCAAATCACCGTCTTTCACTTTTCCGGCTTCCCACGCTTCACACAGCGCTATTGGAATCGAAGCAGCGGTTGTGTTTCCGTATTTTTGAATATTGTTCCAAACCTGATCATCCCGCAGTTTCAAACGCCTTTGCACAAACTGGCTGATTCGTAAATTGGCCTGATGCGGGACGAGAAGATCTATGTCCTTTTCGGTAAAACCATTCTGATCCAAAGCTTCCTTAATCACTTCCGGAAATTTCGTCACCGCAAATTTAAAGACAAACTGGCCATCCATGTTTGGAAATAAATCCTGGTCCTTATACATTTTGTCGGTAATAAAAGCACCGCCATATTCTTGGTCAGGATAACCATATTTTTCTTTTTCACCATGCACACCGGTATGACAACCTGGATTGATATAAGCCAATTTCTCTGCATAATCGCCATCCGCATGAAGATGTGTTGATAAAATTCCTTTTCCTTTTTGCTCCGTTGGCTGAAGCAACACCGCTCCAGCCCCATCCCCAAAAATCACCGTAACGTTTCGGCCACGAGTTGAAAAGTCCAAACCAGGAGAATGAAATTCAGAGCCAACTAAAAGTACGTTTTTGTACATGCCCGTTTTTACAAACTGATCAGCAATCGACAAACCATAAACAAATCCGCTGCATTGATTTCTGATGTCCAAAGCTCCAATCCCGTTGATTCCTAATATTCGCTGCATCAATACTCCACAGCCCGGAAAAAAGTAATCCGGACTAAGCGTTGCAAAAATGATAAAATCCACCTCATCCGAAGTGATTCCTGCGCGCTTAACGGCTATCTTCGCAGCTTCAGCGCCCATAGTGGCAGTTGTCTCTTTGTGCTTTTCTCCGTATCGACGCTCCTCGATTCCTGTCCGTTCCTGAATCCATTCGTCGGTTGTATCCATGACCTTTGTCAAATCTGCATTTGTAACCACTTTTTCAGGAACATAAAAGCCAATACCGGCAATTTTTGATTGAAACATATTGAATATTTTAAATTATCGTCTTGTTTAAATATTTGGTGCGAATTTTCGCAAAATCTACATTTTTACTAAAAATACAAAATTTCATTATACAAATACTTCCCACATTTTTTCAGTAAGATCCTTTTTTGAAGAAAACCAAATGGCTTTTAATCCGCCGCATTGTATCAATGAATTGAAATTGGGATATATTTGGGTTGATTATTAGTTTGTTTGAGATTAAGCTTCCATTAATTCCTTCAATCAAAAATGACTTTTGGAATCCGGATTTATGCCATTTTTAAAAAGCCATAAAAAGTCGATCGTTTATATATTGCTCTCCGCAATTTTGTATTTGATTTTTGTTGCATTGCTACCTGAGGTTTCACATCCAGGTGACATGGGGCATTGGGAGCGTTGGTCAGCATTTATGCTGGAAGAAGGGTTTGTACATATTTATGATTATGGAATCGTCTACCCTACAATTTTTGCATGTAATTATCCGCCGCTTGTATTGTATTTCCTTGATTTATTTGCACATATTTTCGGATCAGTTGAAAGCATTACTGAACACATTAATTATTTCAAAGCAGTTCCGTTGTTTTTTGATTTTATTGGAGCTGTTTCTATTTTTCTTTTGATAAAAAAGGATTCGAAAACACAGTTTCTACCTTTATTGTTGCTTTTTAATATTGCTTATTGGTACAATGCTGTTTTGTGGGGGCAAGTAGATAGCATCCCTACAACTTTTGTTTTGCTGGCTTTGATTTTTGCAATCAGAAAACAAATTACATTTTCGCTGGTTTTCTATGTTTTAGCGCTGAATACAAAATTGCAGGCGATCATTTTCTTTCCTTTGCTTGGATTGGTTTTGTTACCGTCTTTTTTAAAATCATACAAAAAAACAGCATTCGCGGTTTCCACTGCATTTGCAGTTCAAATGATCCTCATTCTGCCGTTTTTGTTCGCAGGCACCGCTCCCCAATTATATCATGTGCTTGCTCATGCAGTCGATCAATACACCAATATTTCACTAAACGCTTTTAATTTCTGGCACTTGGTAATGAACGAAAACCCATTGTATAATAAAGATTTTCAGGTGTGGTGGTTTGGCTTATCTTATAAAACGTGGGGGCTGGGATTGTTCGTTATTTTTAGTGGATTGAGTTTGCTTCCTGTGTTTTTTAAATCAATAAAACAATGGAAACAAAAAATCGAAATCGATCATGGTTTTAAAGAAATGATCTTTTTGACTGCGTTTTTAATTGCACTCTGTTTCTTCTTTTTCAACACCCAAATGCACGAACGATATTCTCACCCAATAATCATCATGTCGTTTTATTTTGGCGTGTTGAGCCGTCAATATTGGATCTACGGAATTGCCTCAATTGCTTATTTGCTGAATATGGAATCAGTCTTAAAAGCTTTTGAGTTATCAAGCTATGAAACCTTTATTTTTAATGAACAATTCATCGCTTCACTTTTTTTGATTTCGCTGATTCTCGGATTTATAAAATTATACCGCAAATTTTAAATTTGTAATATTCCACAACTCAACACGATCAATTTGCTTTTACCTTTTAACATCTGAAAAAAAGGACAATTCAGATAATTAAAGCTGCTACTCATCGATAAAATTTGATTTCATGTATCAAATGGATCAATTTGAAGCATATAATTATTATCAAAAAACTTAAATAAAAAATGGAAGAAGTAAGTCAAAATAAAATTGATGATTTAATTGAAAACGGTTATGCATTGCGGGTAACGGATTATATTTCCGGCGGCATTAAAATGGTAAAAGAAAATTTGGGCCCTTTTGTGGGATTTACCGTTTTGATGATGATAATCAATTCCTTTGCCGGAATGGTTCCTTTTGGAGCAATTGCGGTAGGTGCTCCTCTTTCAGCAGGATTTTTTCTGGCAGCCAATAAAGTTAGCCGGGGATATGAATTGGAATTTGCTGATTTTTTCAAAGGGTTTGATTATTTCGGACAGCTCGTCGTTTATTCGATTCTTGTTGTATTGATGTTCACTGCATTGGCGGTTCCTTCAGGAATGTTGGTTTTTTCAATGATTGCACTGGATTTTGATGAAGGCCCTGCAATCTTGGTCGGATTGGTTTTTGGACTCGCCGTTTTAGCGGTGGTCATTTATTTGGCTGTGAGTTTTATTTGGGCACCTCATTTAATCGTTTTTGCAAAGAAAAGAGCGTGGGAAAGCATGGAACTTAGCCGAAATATAATTAAAAAAGATTTTTTAAATTTTCTAGGATTTGGAATGCTGTTAGGCCTTTTAAACTTTGCAGGTTTGTTGTTCTTTGGAGTTGGTTTACTCTTCACGATTCCGGTTACCGCTTGTGCGCTTTACCTTGCTTTTGAAGATGTAACTGATATGAGATTAGAAAATAGTGAAGGTTATATTGAAAATCAATTGGTTGATTAATAAATTCCTTTTAATACTTGAAAAAATATTTTAGCGATCTCAAACTCTTTTGACTTTAAAAGTTGAAAGAGTTTTATTTTTTTAGATAAAGTAGTTTATTCCATTCACGACTCTTTCCAAAAAAACCTATCTTTCCAAAAAAAAGAATGACTGTTTTGACGGCAAAAGATGCATTGAAAAAATATTTCGGTTATGACTCCTTTCGACCCATGCAAAAGGAAATTATCCAAACCGTTTATGATAAAAAAGATGCGCTTGTGCTAATGCCGACCGGTGGTGGAAAATCAATTTGCTACCAGATTCCTGCGATTACGATGGAGGGGCTTTGTGTCGTGGTTTCTCCACTTATTTCTTTGATGAAAGATCAGGTGGAAAGTCTCAGAGCGAGTGGAATTGATGCAGCATTTTTAAATAGTAGTTTAACTTCCGATGAACAAAAAGTAGTGGAAGATGACGTTTATTATGGAAGGATTCAGCTGCTTTATGTTTCGCCGGAAAAAATGGTTTCGCAAAGTTTTCAGCCATTATTGCAACAAGCAAATGTCAATCTTTTTGCCATCGACGAAGCGCATTGTATTTCTTCTTGGGGACATGATTTCCGGCCAGAGTATACCAAACTAAAATTTTTAAAATCGCAGTTCCCTAACATTCCGGTTATCGCGCTGACGGCAACTGCCGATAAAGTTACCCGACGTGATATTGTTAAACAATTGGAGCTTTTTAAACCTAAGATATTTATCGCATCTTTTGATCGGCCTAATATCAGTCTGGATGTTAGGCCGGGGCAAAAAAAGATTCAACAGATTCTGGCGTTTATCAAACAAAGGCCGAACCAGTCCGGAATTATTTATTGCCTGAGCCGAAAAAGTACCGAGTCAGTTGCTCAAAAATTGAATGCTGCGGGTATAAAAGCAGGATATTATCATGCAGGCATTGGTTCTGCCGAACGTTCCCAAATTCAAGAAGATTTTATAAACGATAATGTGCCGGTTGTTTGTGCAACGATTGCATTTGGAATGGGTATCGACAAATCCAATGTCCGTTGGGTGATTCATCACAATTTACCAAAAAACATTGAAGGCTATTACCAGGAAATTGGAAGGTCCGGACGCGACGGAACCAATGCGGATGCTTTGCTTTTTTACAGCTTTGGAGATGTGATGATCTTGAGGGATATCATTCAAAGCAATAACAGTGAAAATATTGAGGTACAACTTTCCAAACTGGAAAGAATGCAGCAATATGCAGAATCGTTGATTTGCAGAAGAAAAATTTTGCTGGGATATTTTGCAGAAACGCTCAAAAATGATTGTGGCAATTGTGATGTTTGTAAAAATCCACCCAAACAATTTGACGGAACGATCCTCGCTCAAAAAGCGCTTTCCGCGATCACTCGTTTGAACGAAAATGTCGGCGCAGGAATGTTAATTGATGTGCTTCGAGGCTCAAAGCGGCAGGAGATTTTAAATAATGGTTTTGATAAAATAAAAACTTATGGTGCTGGCGGAGATATTAGTACCACGGATTGGCAGCAATTGATTTATCAGATGGTCAATCTCGGTTACATCGAAATCGCGTATGATAAAAACAATACGCTGCGACTGACCGAAATGGCTAAAGCGGTATTGTTTAGAAAACAAAAAGTTCAGCTGGTCAAGATTGCTGACATCAAACAACGCCAAGAAGAACAACGAGCTCAAATCAAAACAAAATCGAAGCGACAACGGGTTCGTGATGAGTTGTTTGAAAAACTACGCCAATTGCGAAAAGAACTGGCTCAAAAGAAAGGCATCCCTCCTTACCTTATTTTTTCTGATGCTACCCTCGAAGAAATGGCGGCAACACGTCCGACGAATGATTCGGAGATGAAAAATATCTCAGGAGTCGGAGAAGTCAAATTAAAGCAATATGCTAAATTCTTTATAAAAGCAATTATTGAATTCATTGGCGAAAAAAGTGTGGAGGGAGTAAAAATTTCAGGAACTACTCAGCTTTTGACCTATCAATTGTACAAAAGGGGTTTTAACGCCGAACGGATTGCTGTTGAACGAGACCTGAGTCTGCAAACTGTTTATCAGCATTTGGTTCAAATGTATGCAAAAGATGAAGGAGTCAAAATCTCCGATTTTATTAAAAAGGCAGAAATCAAAAAGGTGGTAGAAGTTTTGCAAAACATAGCTTCTCCTTACAAACTCAAGGATATTTTTGATCAACTAAATGGCGAAATTCCCTATCATAAAATCCGTTTTGCCCTCGCCTATTATTACAAACATGTCGGTGAATGATGTTTTAAAAAAACAAAAAACCCTTCAAGATCATTGATCCCAAAGGGTTTTAAGCAAACAGAAACAATATCGTTTTAGGTCTTTCTTTTCTTCTTTTTCGCAGCCGGGAACAAGACATTATTCAGAATTAATCGATATCCCGGAGAATTGGGATGCAAACTAAGATCAGTTTCCGGATCTTCCACAAAATGTCGGTAATCTTCAGGATCATGCCCTCCGTAGAATGTCCAGAATCCCTGTCCAAAAACGCCATGAATATAGCGCGCCTCTTTAGCCGGCTTGTTTTCGCCCATTACCAAAACATCAGATTTGATGATATTTTTATTGAAAGCAGTGGTTTGCCCCATAAAACCTTTAACCGTTCTTGTATGATTTTGAGTAAGCATCGTTGGAACCGGGTCCCACTTTGCAGAAAAGTCAAAAAGAGTAAAATAATCCTGCTCCGGAACAATCCCTCGAGTGTTGGTATCATCGATATTGGAATATTCATAAATCATTGGATCTCTTACTAATTGAAAATCTTTAAAAGCGAAAGTTTTTGAAAAATCCAATCTTTCCTGAGCCGTAATATCCTGTGGATCACCATCGTACATATAATCACAAATATCCAAACCTTCAGCAGCCAAAGCAATATCATAAGAATCTGTCGCAGAGCACATTGCAAACATAAAACCTCCACCACCAACATATTCACGAACTTCCTTCACAACAGCTAATTTCAGCTGAGAAACCTTCGCAAAACCTAGCTGAGTAGCTAGCAATTCCATTCGCCTGACGTTTTCTTTATACCAGGGCTGCGTGCGATAAGAGCGATAAAATTTCCCATACTGCCCCGTAAAATCTTCGTGATGCAAATGCAGCCAATCATATTTAGCCAGCTTACCATCCAAAACTTCTTTATCATAAACTGATTCGTAAGGAATTTCTGCATAGGTAAGAACCATCGTCACCGCATCGTCCCAGGGCTGGATCTTTTCTCCAAAATTATTGAAATCAGGAGTATAAACAGCGATTTTAGGCGCAACTTCGAGTTTCATCGCTTCCTGATTGACTTCAGGATTTGAGATATCACCCAATATTTTATCAAATTGAGCATCCGGAATGATTTTATAACTAACGCCTCTGGTTAAACATTCTTTTTCAAAAGCCGGATTGTGCCGAAAAGCAAAACTGCCTCCGCGATAATTTAAAAGCCACCAAGCTTCCACTTCCGCAGAAAGTACCCAATAAGTAATTCCATAAGCTTTCAAATGATCTTTTTGTTCGGTATCCATCGGCAAAAGAATATACGCTGCCGAGAGTTGCAAACTGCTGATTATCAGAATAGTGCAAATAATTAGAAATTTTTTCATTTATATCAATTTTAGTATTTGTCAATTAGTTTTTTATCACCAATTTTTTAAAAGACAAGGCTTACCTTCTTTTTAACGAAGATTTATCCTCTTTGGTTTTGCGCTGGCTGAATTATTAATTTTTATTTTGAAATGGTTTATCGTTTGAGGTTTGTGGCTTATAGTTCATGGTTAACCTTGAACTTCAAACTTCAAACTTCAAACTCTCAACCAAAATACATTCCATTAAGAACATTTTAATCCTTCCTTCCGTTTGTTGTAAGCAGAGATTTGTTAATTTGCAGCACTTTACAGAAAATGTTAATCTGAAACAATAAAATATCAATATTTTGCCCTTTTTGCGCAACACGAAACTCCTTTTTTACGTGGAGAATACGAGCAAAATACTGTCAAATAATTTTACGAAAATTGTTGAATGGAAAATATAAGTTTTCAATATCCTTCTTGGTATATTTTATTTTGTGTTCTACTTGGACTGGCTTATGCAGTAGGGCTGTATTTCAGGAGCAAAGCCTTCAGAGAACAATCTGACCGGCTAAATTGGGGTTTGGGGATTTTGCGTTTTTTAGCGGTGACATTTATTGCTATTCTATTACTTTCCCCGTTGCTCAAATCAATAGTCAGAGAAGTTAAAAAACCTGTAGTAGTGCTGGCGCAAGATCAGTCAGAATCCATTATGGCTGACATGACTGACGAGCAAAAGGCACAGTATCAACAATCTTTCCAGCAATTGAGCGCTGATCTGGCGGCAAATTATGAACTCAAAGAATACGCGTTTGGAAGTGAAGTCAGGGAAGGAATAGATTTTAATTCCGATGACAAAGTGACCAATATTTCAGAATTACTTAAGCACCTTTATGATTTGTACAGCAATCAAAATTTAGGTGCTGTCGTTGTCGCAACAGACGGAATTTATAATGAAGGAAGCAATCCAATCTATGCAGGAACAAAGCTTGCAGCGCCGATTTATACCATTGCTTTGGGAGATACAACTGCCAAACGTGATTTGATTTTAAAAAGAGTTTTTCATAATAAAATCGCTTATCTCGGTGATAAATTCACGATCCAAATTGATGTGACAGCTCACAATTGTTCAGGTTCAAACACTTTTTTGAATATTTCTAAAATAGAAAACGGCAACACTAATCGCTTGCAGCAAATACCTCTTTCAATTGATAAGGATGATTTTTTTACCACTAAAGAAGTAGTTCTGGATGCTGATAAAAGCGGTGTGCAGCGTTACAATATATCCCTGACTCAGGTCAGCGGTGAAATTACTCCAGCAAATAATTCAAAGGATATTTTTGTGGATGTGTTGGATGCGCGGCAAAAGATTTTGATTTTGGCAAATTCCCCACATCCTGACATTACAGCGATCAAACAAAGTATTGGTGCTAATAAAAATTATGAACTTACAATTGCCTACATTAATGATCTTACTGTAAATGTAGCTGCTTTTGATTTTGCTATTTTGCATCAACTTCCAAGCAAACGATACAATGCTTCCGGTGTTTTAAAAACGCTTTCTGATCGAAAAATTCCAACACTTTTTATCGCCGGAACACAAACGGATTTTCCGACTTTTACAAGAGCGCAACCACTGGTAAATATAACCGCTGACCAAAGAAACACAAATGATATTCAGGCAACTTTTGCCAAAGATTTCAGCCTTTTTACCCTTGATGACCGTCTCGTTGAAACACTCCCCAAATTCGCTCCGTTATTGGCTCCGTTTGGAGATTTTAAAGAAAACCCCAATGCTGATGTGCTCCTTTTTCAACGGATTGGAAAAATCGATACTAAATATCCTTTGTTGCTTTTTGGCGAACAAAACAATACTAAAATAGGTGTTTTGTGCGCAGAAGGAATCTGGAAATGGCGCTTGTTTGATTATTTACAACACAAAAACCACGAGATATTTGATCTTTTGTTGAGCAAAACGATACAATATTTGACATTGAAAGAAGACAAACGAAAATTTCGTGTCAGCCTGGACAAAAACATTTTTAATGAAAACGAGCCGATCTTCTTCGATGCGGAATTGTATAACGAGAGTTATGAATTGATCAACGACCCAGACGTTACATTAACGATCACTAACGAAAAAGGAGATGATTTTCAATTTACTTTCAATAAAACCAATAGTCGATCTTACACTTTAAATGCAGGTTATTTCCCTGTTGGAAATTATACTTTTAATGCAGAAGTGATGAGCAGTGGCCAGCAACTGACTTATAACGGGCAATTTAGTGTGCAGCCCATCCAACTGGAAATTTACGAAACTACGGCCGATCATCGCCTGCTTCGCCTTCTCAGCGAAAAGTATGGAGGAGAGATGATTTATCCTGCTCAATTATCCTCCATAGCCGAAAAGATCACACAAAAAGGAACCGTTTTACCTGTAATTTATGAAACCACCAAAACACGGTCTGTCATCAATTTGAAATGGATCTTTTTCCTTTTAATGGGTTTGCTGACATTAGAGTGGTTTTTACGAAGGTATTTTGGTACTTATTAAATAAGTTACACAAGGCAATTATTTTACTCTTAATTGTTTTTTGTAAAGCAGTTCAGCTCTGCATTCTAATCCCTCATTATCGAAAGTGAATAGCACGACAAGCCTATTAATCTTATTTTCTTTTTTAATCGCCAAAAGAAATGCAAATTATGTATTAGAAGAACATTTGTTTTTTAATACTTTTGGAAACAATTCTTTAACTTGAAAAATGGAAAAATTTTCTAACATAATTGTAAAATATTGATGGCTGGTGATCATCGCTGATTTTCTTCTAACAGCTTTTTTTAGCTATCAATTTAAACTCCTTGAAGTTGATATTCTGATAAACAAAAATCAATGGCCGGAGACTGGAAGCGAAGCAGAGGAAGTAAGGGATAGAATTGCCAATGATAAATTATTATTCTGGAATATCGTTTCTAAAAATAGATATTACAAAGTTTCCAGTGAGAATATTGAATTGAAATATGGAACTCCAATTTCAAACAATCCCAAGCACTGATGCAAGGGCTGTAGCTAAACCTAAAAAACTAAAAAAACCACATATGTCTGTAACCGTGGTTAAAATTATTGATGAAGAGGTTGCAGGATCTTGTCCGACCGCTTTTAATGCCATTGGGATTCCTGCCCCTGCAAAACCGGCAATCATCATTGATAATACCATCGAAATGGCGATTACTATTGCTATACCGATTGAAGAAGCCCAAAAATAAACTATAATTCCTGTGGTAATTGCTACCGCAACACCATTGATAAATCCTACAAAGAGTTCTTTCTTAGCAACTTTAAACCATTGAGAAATCCCTATTTCCCTGAGTGCAAGGCCTCGCATTGTAACTGCCAGTGCCTGTGAACCCGTATTACCTGATTGTCCGGCAACAACTGGTAAAAAAATGGCTAATATGGTTATTTGGGCAATGGTCTCCTCAAAAAGTCCAACTACCATCGAAGCCAAAAATGCGGTGGCAAGGTTAACTTGCAACCAGGGCAATCTATTTTTTACAGCTACCGAGATCTTTGATAGCGCTTGTTCTTCGCGTCCGGCTCCAAACATTGCCTGCATATCCTCTGTGAACTCTTGTTTTGTAGCATTGATCAAAGCATCATTTCTTATAATCCCTAAGAGTTTATTATTAACATCAATGACAGGTATTTGCAGCATTTTATTTTTTTCCAGAATATTCAAAACATCTTCCCGTGGAGACATTGCGGTAACTTTCGGAACATCAACAATCAGTTTGCTTAATTTATCACTGGGTTGCGATATAGCAATTATTTGCACCGGAATACCTCCTAACAAGTTTCCTCCCTCATCTATAATAAAGACAGATGTTACTCTTCGATCTCCAAGTTTCCTTATTCTTTCCAATACATCCTGAACAACATTGTCTTCATGGAAAGTGGTTACGCTGGTTTCCATTATGTAGCCTGCTGTAAGAGGACTATATGTCATAAATTCTTTTATCTCCTTGGAAAGTATTGCAGGCAACAATTCCAATTTGTGTTGGATTGCTGCTTTTTTCAATCGCGAAAGTAATCGCGCACCTAAGTGAGAGTCAATTTTTGAAAATAATTGGATAAAGAACTTGTCATCCATTTCTGAAATGACTTCAACGGCAATTTGAGGGTTTAATCTGGAAAATATATTAACACTTCGATCTGCATCCATTTCCTCCAGATAATCCAAAATTTTATCAATAGGAAAAGTTCCTAAAATCAAGGCTGCTTCCATCGGAAATTGATGAAAATATCCTCGGATCAGATTTTGTTTTGCTATAGATGTTGTATTATCCATGAATGATTTTTATTTGGGTTGGGAAAGGAGTCCATTATATTATTTGCTTACACTTTGCAAGAAACCAGAAAGGCCAATACGGTATAATTCACCAAGTGAATTACTTGTTTCGACAACATGTTTGCTGAGTCCCTTATTAGCATTCATTTTATTTTTATAAAGAGCCTCGAAATTCAATATTCCTAAAAGTTTGTCAGAAAAATCAACTACCGGGATCGATTGATATTCAAACCATGCAGGGTGATCAGCGACTGAATCAATCGATGCATCAACCATAAATTTTGGTATTTCCGTTTTCATAATTGAAACAATTTGGCTTTCGTTTTCTTCAAAAAACAAATCATTCAACTTTAATATTCCTTCCAGTTTTCCGTCTATATCAATTATAGGTACCAGGTGTGAAACTCGGTTCTTTTCTTGTTTTACAATATCTGTGGCTTCTTGAATTGAAAGCTCTTTTCTTAGTCCAAAAGCAATTGGATTCATCAGTGAACCCACTGTATTAGCGCCATGTTCAAGTTTTTGGCGTAAAGCAGAAGCTAGTTTTGGAGAAATGCTATTTAATATATTATCACGAAATGGTTTTTCACATTGTCTTATAATCAATTCCACTAACTGGATATCAATTTTTTCAATCAAAACTGCGGCAAGTTCTTTCTTTAGCAATTCCAGACATTTTGCTACTTTATAACTATTCATCAGGCTGATAATATTGACAGTGAGCTCTGTTGGGATATTATTCAGGATAGCAGCAATTTCTTCGTCTTTTAGTCCTTCAATAATTTGAGCTGCTTCAAGTGGATGGCTTCTAATAAACCCTTCCAATAATATTTTATCAGTATCCATTGATTATTTTTTTTTGATTAAGAAGGATTTAGTTTCGTTAAACTCTTTTGCCGGTATCAGGTATTGCCCTGTTTCAGTATCCAGAACAACAACTGTTGCCTCAATTTTAGAAACCTTGCCCTCTATTTCGCCAATTCTAATCTGATCACCTTCCTTAACCATTTTGCGAACATAAAATGTGGCTAAAATATTACTTACAGAAGTTCTGGCACCCAAACCAAATGAAAATGCTGCTCCAAAGAGTATTGAAGCGAGGATAATATTTATCATTCGAATAATCAGGGTCACCTCAATACCAATTTGATCAATCGCTATTATTATTGCTGTTAACAAAATTAAATACTTAGCGATTTTACCTAGCGTATTTCCATAAGTAAACCCAACCTGAGTGCTTAATACTGAGATTGAGGTTGCTGCAAATTTTCCTAAAATAGTTCCTACGAACACAGTCAAGATAGCAGCTAACACGTTTGGTGAATATTGAAGTATAATTTCTAAGCCTTTTGTAATAATAGTCAGTCCAAGGATGTCAGAAATCAATATGAATGTAGCCAACATGACTAACCAAAAAACTGCAATTCCAATAAATGTTGAGGATTGATTTAAATTGATGTTTTCAAACCGTTGATTGACTAACTTGGTGACATAGCGTACCAATCTCAATACTAAAAACTTGAACAACCGGGCCAGAATGTATCCAATTCCCAAGACCAGCAATGCGATTATTACTTGAGGAATAAGTTTCATCAATTGGTCTTGAAGACCCATTGTCATGTTTTTGAGTTCTTCTATCATGAGCTTTTTTTTCTAAAAATTTTAATCAATTCATTCAGAGCCAAAATAAGGTTATTTATATAGTTTAAAGAGTCAGACTTAATAATCATTATATTCATATAGTCTCGAAGATATTTTACAATGCTATTTTTCTTTTACCTAATTCACCTATGGTTGATTTAATTTATTGAAGAGTCGTTATTAAAACAATTGTTAAAACGCAGCCTATCACGTTTGTTGAGTAACGGAATATTAAGTTTGACATTTTCACTATATTGGTGAAACCTAAGGTACAAATGAGATATAAATTTTGTATAAACTAAATGTGAAATTTTAAATACTCTTGGTTTCATTTTTTAACTGTGCACATGGAAAAATTTTCTACCCTAATTGTAAAATATAGATGGTTTGTTTTAATTGCTGTTTTTCTTGTAACAGCTTTTTTTAGCTATCAATTTAAATTTCTGGAAGTAGATTCAAATGTCATTGACGCTTTGCCCAAAGACGACCCAATAGTTCAACAATTTAAAGACATCGGGAAAAGGTTTGGAGGTACCGAAATTGGAATGGTGATCATCGAAAGTGAAAATGTGTTTCGGTCAGAAGTGTTGCAACATATTGAGCAAGTGACAGATACATTGTCTGAAATAGAGGGGCTGTTTTCGGTGACAAGCATTAGTAATTTAATGAATTTTAATGTTGAAGGGGATAATTTTGAAGTTGATAATCTGATAAACAGAAATAAATGGCCGGAGACTGAAAGCGAAGCGGAAGAAGCAAGGGATAGAATTACCAATGATAAATTAATTGCCGGAAATATTGTTTCAAAGGATGGAAAGGCGACAATTGTCCTTTTTACTTATCAAGATGAAATAGATATAAATAAAGTCTCCAGCGAGATTATTGAAAAAATTGAAAGCCTTCAACTCCCTGAAAAAATTTATTTTGCCGGAGGAACATTTATGACCAAGTATGTTGCTGATGTAATTGCGCAGGACATGGTGAAACTAATCCCCATCGCATTTTTACTCATTGCCGTCATTTTGTATTTAAGTTTTCATAGCATAAGAGGAGTTATTTTGCCGCTGCTGACGGCAGGATTATCTATAGTTTGGGCAATTGGTACTTTTATTCTGATGGGTTTAAAACTCTCCATGGTTTCGAATAATGTTCCGATTATTATTCTGGCTGTAGGAAGTGCTTATGCTATTCACGTTTTGAATCGGATCAATCAGTTTAAGGAGAAAGATCCTAAAAATGCCGTTGCTAAAGCATTGCCATTGATTGTCCTTCCTGTAATTTTAACAGCGCTCACGACGATGATAGGTTTTCTCTCTTTTATCTTTGGAGCATACCTAAGCATGATTAGAGATTTTGGGTTACTCGCTGCGTTGGGAACTTTTTATGCAGGGTTTTTAGCTGTTATTTTTGTTCCGGCATTGTTGGCCGTAATTCCTATAAAAGAGAACAAATCGAAGGAGGGAATGCTCTCTACAAAAGGAAAGTCTTTTTTAAATAATTATGTACTAACTCCATTATACAAAATTGTTGTTTCAAACCCTTCAAGAGTATTAGGAATTTGGATTTTACTTATTGTGGCAGGTGTCTCAGGTATTTTTATGCTCAAACGAAGTGTAAGCGTAAGCAATTACTTTAAGGCCGATCATCCGGTATCTGTTTCTAACATAATAATGGATGAAAAATTTGGAGGTTCCACGCCGGTTTTCATTGTTTTTAATGGCGATATACAAAGCCCGGAATTGCTTAAAAGCATGGTAAATGTTCAGGAATATTTGAAGGCGAGTCCATACATTACAAATACACAATCCGTAGCAGATATAGTTTTAAAATTAAACGAAGCGCTTAGCGGCGAGGATAAAATTCCTGACGAAAAAGGGAAAATAGAGCAGTTGTGGTTTTTGCTTGGACAAAACGAAAATATTAGTCAATTAGTCACTGAAGATCTTGACCAGGCAATAATAATTGCCAAGTTCAATAGCATAGGACAGAGTGAAATAACAGTTTTTGATGAAAATATACAAGGCTACTTGGCTGAACACTCATCAGAAAATTTTTCGGTAGAAGTCACCGGAATGCCCTATGTCAATGTTCAAATGGACAAAAGCCTGGTGAGCAGTCAAATTGCGAGTTTGATCATTGCAATAATTTTAGTGATTACGGTTATTAGCTTCTTGTTTAGATCATTTCGGCAGGGAATATTCGCTGGCTTGCCCATCATCGCAACGATTGCAATATTATATGGCTTTATGGGACTTACCGGCATACCTTTGAATATTGCTACAGTACTTGTAGCAAGCGTAGCTATGGGAATTGGTATTGATTATTCTATTCATTTTGTTTCTCATTTTAACCATGCAATAAAGAAATATGATCAAGTAAATGAAGCATTGAAAGATACCATGTTGATAAGCGGTAAAGCTATTTTCGTGAATTTCATTTCTGTTTCGGCGGGATTTTCAATGCTGGTTTTTTCTGATTTGATGCCAATGGTATATTTTGGGATTTTAATTGCGCTCAGCATGTTGGGAGCAAGCATGGGAGCTTTGACTTTATTGCCCGCAACAATTCTTTTGGATTATAAAAAGCGTCAAATAGTTAATTAATTGTTATAGCCTTATTAGATTATCCTTTCTCATTATCTTTATGTTGTTTTACTTTAAAAAGTAATGTTTTAAACACAATAAGTGATGTTATTCAAAATGAAAAATAGACTATTTCTAATTGCAATACTTTTGCTTTGTTTTAAGGGTGAGATCTTTGGTCAGGATGCGGTAAGTATACTTAAGAAAATGGATCAAACATCTTTAGACATTAAAGATAAAACATCGAATATTGAGATGACCCTGCTCAATCTTAAATCGAATAAAGAAAAAGTTAAAAAAGCAATCATTATTCAAAAAGGCAGGGATAAAAAATTGTTCCGATACACTTATCCAAAATCTGATGAAGGCATCGCCACATTGTCACTTCCAAATGGTGAAATTTATATTTATTTGCCATTATTTAAAAAGCCAAAAAAAATAACCAATCTTGCTGATAGCGGATTAAACAATTCTGATTTCTCTACAGAAGATATGGTTGTTAAATTATATGCGGAAGATTATCATGCTAAAATGCTTGAAACAAATAATGTGGCCTATGTCTTAGACTTAATTTCAAAAAATAACGATGAGGAATATAACCACGTGATCGTCCATATTAATAAAAAGTATTTTTACCCTGAAAAATTCGAATATTATGACAAGAAGGATAATCTTGAAAAAGTATCAACATCCAAATATATAAAGATTGGCGGTTTTTGGGTCGTCAATGAAGTTACCATGGAAAATGTTAAGAAAAAGCACCAAACAACTATCGTTATGACCGACATCAAAATTAACCAAGGCTTGAAAGATGACGAGTTTACACTAGAAAAATTAAGCGGTCAAACTGGTGATTAGGTTTGGTTTTCTAACATTTAAAAGTTTAAAGCCGTTTGGCTTTTTTAAACAAAAGAATAGTTGATATAAAAGCTAGCAGTATTGATTCCCAAACTTGTAGCTAATCTTTGTAAAGCCTAAAAAATTTAAAATATTTAGGGAATGCTGTTCTTGGTTTAAAAGCAATCGTTGTTTCAACGTCATCCAAAGTGGATTCGGTCATAATTACAAAATCTGTCTCTTTTTTGGCTTTTTCAAACTCATTCGCCGTCACTTTGCAAACCGTTTTATAAAAAGGCCCGTCAAGCCATTTTCTTACTTCTGCTGTATCTTGAAATTTTAAATAACAAGCCAAAGAAGCATGCGCAATTCCAACAACTGCCTTTCCTATTGGAACATCTTCTTTTACCAAAATGTACATTTTAAACTTTTCTTCCATTCTTTTTTGAATCTTTCATTTCGGGAAATCCCCTAAATTAAAGCCTTACAACCTATACTGTAAAATTTACTAACGTAAATATGACAAAAATCATTTAGATTAATTCTTAATAAGGTGTAAATTGCGGCAGATCGAAAAATATGAATATCAAAGATTTAATAGAAGGCGAAAAAAGGATCGTATCGCATTTTAGTGATGAACGCATTGGCGGTAAGTTAATGTGCATGGGTTTGAAACCTGGCTGCATGGTAGAAGTTGTTCGAAAAACAAACCGCAATCGTACATATTATCTTAAATCCAATTCACATCGATTGGCAATTAGAGAAAACGAAGCAGCTATCATCGAACTGAAGTGAGTAATATTAATCCTCCACATCATTATAAAATTGCACTGCTTGGGAATCCAAACAGTGGCAAATCAACTGTTTTTAATCAACTGACAGGACTACGCCAAAAGGTAGGTAACTTTCCGGGCGTAACGGTAGACAAACGATTAGGTAAAACGCTATTAGCCAAAGACTTATGGGTAACAATCATTGACTTTCCGGGTACTTACAGCCTTTATCCGACAGCAATTGATGAGCGGATTGTTGTCAATACTTTTACCAACCCACAAGATGTGAATTACCCTGATGTTGTGTTATATGTGGCTGATTTGACTCAACTAGAAAAGCATCTATTGTTGTTAACTCAAATCCATGATTTGGGAATTCCAATTTTGCTTGCTTTGAATATGGCTGATACTGCCAGAGAAGACAAGATTGAAATAAATGTTGAAGAATTAGCAAGGCAATTAGAAATGCCTGCTGTTCAAATAAGCGCCCGATCTGGTGAGGGCATTGATCAACTCAAAGAAGCGTTATATCATTTAATTAAAACCACACCGAAGGAAAAGAAAGTCAAACCTTTCTATTATTTCTCAGAGTTGGAAAAGCTCGTTTTGCGAAATCTGAATGATTATAATTCTTCAACAGGAGATTATCAAAAAATCCTCTTGGCACATCATTACAAATGGCTTAGCTTCTTAGATCCTCAACAAAAAAGCAAACTCCAGAAAGCAGTCGAATCAGCTGATATGAACGATTTGAAATTGCAAGTCAGGGAAACTATGGGCCGTTTTAATCGCATTGAACCAATTGTTCGAAAGGTGCAAACCAAAACGGAAAGGACAGATGAACATTTAACTGATAAAATTGACCGGGTCATCACACATTGGCTGGCTGGTCCGATTATATTTTTTGGTTTGATGTTTCTCGTTTTCCAAGCCATCTTCACTTTTGCAACTTATCCGATGGATTGGATAGAAGCTGCTTTTGGTTTTATTGGTGAAGTTGTTACTTCGAATTTTTCAGAAACCTGGCTCACTAGTTTATTAACCGATGGAGTGCTGGCAGGGATAGCTGGTGTAGCTGTTTTTATTCCCCAAATTGCAATCTTGTTCTTTTTGATTTCGATTTTGGAAGAAAGCGGATATATGGCTCGCGCCGTGTATCTTTTTGACAATTTGATGCGGTATTTTGGACTTAATGGACGGAGCATTGTAGGCTTGGTTTCAGGAGCTGCCTGTGCAATTCCGGCGATCATGAGCACCCGAACCATCAGCAATTGGAAGGAACGTTTGATTACCATTTTAGTAACTCCGCTTATCAGTTGTTCCGCAAGAATTCCGGTTTATACTGTTTTGATTGGCTTTGTGGTTCCATCGACAATTGTTGGAGGAATTTTCAATCTGCAAGGCCTCGCTTTTATGGGATTGTATTTGTTGGGAATTGTTTCAGCGCTATTCTCCGCCTGGGTTTTCAAGCTGATTTTAAAAACAGAAGAAACGAGTTTCCTTTTGTTGGAACTGCCAGTTTACCGTCAACCGAGTTTAAAAAATGTTTTTTTTAACGTTTGGGAAAAAACGAAAACCTTCATCTTTGAAGCGGGAAAAATAATTTTTGTCATTTCAATAGTTCTTTGGTTTTTAGCAAGTTTTGGCCCTCCAAAAGACATGCAACTCGCTCAAGCAGAAGTTGAACAAATTTCCAGTACACAATCTTTATCGGAGCAAGAAACTGCTGATCTGCTTGCTTCAAAAAAAATAGAAGCTTCCTATGCCGGGCATATCGGAAAATTCATAGAACCTGCGATTAAACCGCTTGGTTTTGATTGGAAAATCGGCATCGCTCTGATTACTTCATTTGCGGCTCGCGAGGTTTTTGTCGGCACAATGGCCACGATTTACAGTATCGGTAGTGACAACGATGAACTCAGTGTCCGTGAAAAATTGCGCCAGGCGCGAAACCCCGAAACCGGCCAACTTGTCTATACCTGGGTCACTTCATTGTCCTTGCTTATCTTTTATGTTTTCGCCATGCAGTGTATGAGCACGCTCGCCGTCACCAAACGCGAAACTAAAAGCTGGAAATGGCCAATCGTTCAGTTTACCTTTATGACAGCGATGGCTTATCTGGGCAGTTTGTTTGTTTTTCAGGTTTTTGGATGATTGATGGATGTGTGGATAAAAGGATGTGCGGATTTGTAGATTCTTGGATGTGTGGATTTTTTTTCTCAGATGACAACTGACTACTCGCACCTAATAACTGACCACTGAAATCTCGATACTCGCAACTCGCACCTGACACCTCTCTCCTAACACCCCTCCCAAAAAGATTCAAAACTTACAATACATCTGAGCAAGAAAAGCCTTACCTTTGCGCCCTCAAAAAAATAACTAAAATATGAGTCAGGAATCGTTAGATAAGATATGGAAAATGGTGGGTTTGCGTTATAAATCGCATCCCTGGCACGGTATCGACATTGGAGAAAACGCCCCACAGATAGTCACTTCTTTTATTGAAGTCATCCCCTCCGATACGGTAAAGTATGAAATTGATAAAACAACCGGTTATTTGAAAATTGACCGGCCTCAGAAGTTTTCAAATATTGTGCCTGCGCTTTATGGTTTCATTCCACAAACGCTTTGCAAGGACAGCGTTGCGGCATTCTGCATGGAAAAATCTGGAAAGGAGAATATTGTCGGAGATAATGATCCACTGGATATATGTGTGCTCACCGAACGTGAAGTTACACATGGAAACATTATCGTTACCGCAATTCCGATTGGTGGATTCAGAATGATCGACGGTGGAGAGGCTGACGATAAAATCATCGCAGTGCTTCGAAATGATGAAATGTATAGCGAATGGAAAGATATTTCAGATATTCCTGATACGATTTTAAATCGTTTAAAACATTATTTTCTTACTTACAAACAGCTTCCAGCAGAAGAACCAAGATGTGAAATCACACATATTTATGGTCGCGAAGAAGCTTATGAAGTGATTCGTAAAAGCTATGATGACTATCAAAATGCTTACGGAAACCTTGAAGATGTGCTCTCTCTAACGATGATGAAGGCTTTCAATGTAAGTCAACAGCAACAATCTATTTTGAAAAAATTGGACTGATCGCGATGGAAGTCAAAAAATTGACCTATTACATCGATCAGTTTAAGCAATTTTTGAAACACGATAGAGACTTTCACGAAATCTATAAGTGGGAGTCTTTGTTTTGTTTTCAGGAAAATTGGGACATCGATGCTCCGGATTTCGGCACTATGTATGACCAAAGTCTTCAAAACAGTAAGACTCGTCGCTTGTGGAAACAGGAATCCTGGACACCTAAAGAAATGATGTTGAAATTCTGTGAAATGCAACCGGATTTTGTTCGGAGCATGTTTGCAGCTCTCTTCAATGAGGAAAAACCCGTTGAAACCAGAATTTCAAAGTTTAAATTTTGTTGTGAAGAATTGTTGAAAGAGTACAAGGATCTTAAAAAAACTTCAATAGAAAATAATCATTATCACGATGATTTTCAGATGATTATGCTATATCTGGCATTTCATTTTCCACAAAAATATACCTTGTATGATTATTCTTCTTTTAGTAAAACAATAGGTTTATTTGGAATCACAGATATTCCGGGGCCATACGATATTGAGCGATTTATGAAGCTCACAAAAATCATGAATACTTTTTTACAAAAAGACGAAAAATTGTTGGATTTGCAACGTAAACGACTAACAATGAGCAAATTAAAACCTGAGGTTGGTGCAATGCTTGTTCACGATTTTTATACTGTTTGTGCAACAGCAAATTTCCCAAAACCTTAAAAGTTCTTTGTTTTTTAAACTTCTTTGGAGAGCACATTTGAGCGAAAACTCAATCAAATTTTAAGCTCCTTCTTTACAAGACCTTTCATTTCTTCGATCAAAAAATCAAGGCTTTGATAATCGGAATTTAAGGCTTTAGCTTTTTCAAAACTTTCCATTGCCAAAGCATAATCGTATTTCTTTTTATAATAATGACCCAAATAAATGTAGGCCAAAGGAATTTCATCATCAAACTCAATAACACGCTGAATATCAGCATACCCGCCTTCCAGATCATCCAAACGAAGTTTTGTATTTCCTCGATTTAAGAAAGAAATCAAATAGTTTGGATTATAATAAATAGCAGCATTGAAGTCTTTTAAAGCTAATTCATGATCTCCGGTTTCTGCATAACAAAAACCTCTTTTATTCAAATATTGAACATTCTGAAAGTCGCCATGAATCGCTTTGCTCAAGCATTTGACCGCATCCTTATATTTTTTTAACTCAAAATAAATAGAACCTAAAGTATAATAATCCCGGGTCTTTAGTTTTTTTCTAAGCTTAAAGCTTCCAAAATGTTTTAGTGCTTCTTCATAATCCCCGTTTTTCATCAAATTTGCTATGATCAGGTCATTCACTTCTCTGTTATCGAAACCCTCTTTTAAAAGATTTTTTAAAACGGCAACTGCTTTTTCATACTCAAAATTAAGGGAAGATTCCATAGCAGTGTAGTAGCTTTCCGGGTAATTTCTATGTTTTATCAAATTTAAGAAACGATGCCCGTCATTATGAATTTCTGAACCGTCAAATAGAAAAAACGGTGTGCTGATCGGATAGATATTGACTGCAAAATCCCACAAGGAAGATAGGATAAAAAAGGTCAAAATTACGATGGTAAGATCGCTGTAATTATTAGAAAATATTAAAGAAAGAAGGATCAAAGCTAAAATCAAACTAGCCACCGGTCCGCCAATAATGACGATCATTGTTTTCCAAAAACCAGCGACTCCCTGATGAGAACAGAGTCCCAAATTCCAGGAAAGAAAGTTAAACTTGAGAAAAATCCTCAATCTTCCAAAAGTAATTTCCAGGCTGTTGCTAACATCGCCGTAAGAACCAACGCAAACGATAACCTGCTCTTTCGTAAACAACAAAGACGGTATCGCATGCCCTAATTCATGGACTAAGGTTGTCAATGATCGCGAAATCAATGCAATCCCTATTAATAAAACTATAATTAAAATTCCTTCTACCATTCTCTTGAAATACGTATTACCACTAAAATAATGCGTTTTCCTCTAATTTAGTTTAAAATGTGGATTAAAAATAATACCGATCACATTTTGCCAGGGGTCTTTGACCGTAGCTACTTTTATTCCTCCACCTACATCCTGTGGTGCTTCATTTTCAGTTGCACCATGTTTTAATAGTTTTTTATAGACCGCATCGATATCTTCAACACCCCAATACACTGCCACATTTCCGGTTTTTGGCGTTGCCGGTTTTTCTTCAGGTTGCAAACCTAGTTCGTAGCCGCCGATATTAAAACCTACATAAAAAGGCTCATCAAAATAAGGTTTTACTTCAAATGCTTTTGTATACCAGGCTTTTGCATTTTGGATATTATCAACTTTGTATCCAACAGTTCGAAGTCCCAAAAATGGTGTTTTCATAATCTAGATTTTTGAAATAACGTTTTTAAGCTGTTGAGCTAAGTTAATAATAAGCCTTTTATAAGACGACATTATTCAATTTTGTCACTTTTATTTTATTGGAACGCTGATGCTGCGGATTTCACGGATTTGCACAGACAACTATACTCAACCTATGTCTTTTTTGCTCAATCTTCGAAACTGATAATGTAGTATTTGTTATTTTTTAAAGTAGAAATTTATCTCATTTGAGCACAATTTCTTTCAAAGCTTCTTCAATCGAAAGTGGATTAAAACCTATTTGATAAGCCTTCCGGCTATCCATCGTCACATCTGCGGGGCGAGCAGCAGGCATCGTCACTTCTTTTCGGAGAGCAGGAATTATTTTTTCTTCAGGCAATTTAAAAGCAGAAGCCATTTTTAATGCAAAATCATACCTCGAAATTCTTTCTTTTCCGCCAAGGTGCCAAATGCCTTTTAACTTTTTATTCAATAACAAAAATAATCCTTCAATCGCTGAAGTTGCGCTGATCATTGATCGGTATTCGTCTGTAAATGCGGAAATAGTTCCGCCTTCCTTTAAAGTTTTTATCCAGTTTTTCATAAAACCACCATTCCCGTACATTACCGGAAATCGGGCAATTATGGCATTTTTATTATTTTTTAAAATTTGCTTTTCTGCTTCCGCTTTATGCTTACCATAAATCATTTGTGGTTTTAAAATATCCTTTTCAGCATATGGCGCGTTTTCACCATCAAAAACCAAATCTGTGGATGTAAAAACCAAGGGAATTTGCGATTCATCACAAAGTTTTGCAAGGTGTTCGCTGGCTGTAACGTTGACTCTAAAAGACGCTTCATGATTTAATTCACAATAATTCGGATTGGAAAGCGCAGCGAAATGAATCACTGCATCAGCTTGTGTTTTTTTGAAAATATCTTTTAATTTTTCTTCATCGATGATATCACAATGCACACAATTTACATTTGGATAATCAACTGCATTTGTTTTATACAAACCCGTGATTTTCCATTTGTTTTGTGGAAACAAGGCCAATTCTTTTCCTAAAAAGCTTGAAATTCCGGTGACTAAAAGTTTTTTCATTTATTTTATTTTGAAGAGTGGCGAGGAGTGAGTGGCTAGTGGTCAGTTATCAGGAGCGAGGAGTCAGGGGTGAGAGAATCATTTACACTTCTGCACATTCGCTCATTCAAAAATCCCAGAATCCACACCTTTACTCATCCGCATATCAACCCATCCAAAAATCAACTTCGAACTTCAAACCAAAAAACCTTAAACCTTAAACCTTAAACCTTTTTACCTCTTAACTTTCTAACCTTTTCCTTTTTCCAATTTTTTCGCTGGAGCTATTTTTTGAGTTAAACGGGAAACTACAATAATCGTTATCAATCCCGAAACCATCGCCAAAGTACGAAACGGAAAAAACACCTCCTCTCCCACTGTCCAGGGATAATTGATCTGAACAGGAATCCCGAGCGTCGGATCTCCGCCTCCAAAACGCAAAATGAAAGCAATGGAAAAACCAGCTGCCGCTCCCCAAACATTTGCCTTTTTATCAAAAAGCGCACAAACCAAAGCAGGAAATAACAAACAGTACACAAAATCGCTGCACAAAAACCACAATTGGTAAACACTTTCAATTTTCAAAGCCAAAAGCGTTGCTGCAATCCCAATAATCCAAATGCAGCGTTTGATCACTTTTGCCAGATTTTCAGAATTGATATCTGGTTTTATCAAAGGGCGATAAACATTCCAGCTAGCCATCGAAGAAGCCGACAGAATCGACGAATCAACAGATGACATTACTGCGGAAGCAACTGCTCCAAGTCCAATTGTGGCGATCACGGGATTCGTCAAATATCGAATGACATGAGGTAAAACTGATGCCGCATTTTCAGGCTCAGGAATTCCCAATGCTTCCCAATCCGCAACAGAACCAACTATTCCAATCAACACTGCCGGAATCGCTGCGATCAAGCAAACAAAACCTGCAATTATGGATAATCGAACCGCAGTATCTTCATCTTTCGAAGAAAGGACTCTTTGAAAATAAACCTGCCAAGGAATCCCGCCAAACATCAATAACAACGCATAGTCCCACCAGGTCCAATAATAATCTCCAAGCGCTTCCTGGCTCGGTAATAAACTCGCTGCCGCTCCTTTTTGTTCCACGTAAATTGACCACGCTTTGTCCAAACCGCCAACATGTTGTAAAGCAATCGGAACAACGATAATCAATCCCACCAAAAGCAAAATCAACTGCACAACATCCGTCAAGGCTACTGCCCACAAGCCTCCCAGCGCTGTGTATGCAATCGCAATCAAAGCCGAAATAATAATCGCTGATTGCATTTCGAGGCCAAGAATAGTCCCGAAAGTCGATCCTAAAGCGGTTAAAATCGCCGCAGTCCAAAAGATTTCACCACATAAAGCTGGCAAAAATAGTACTGCCGCCATTCGTTTTCCAAATCGCTGAGCTAGCGGATCAAGCATCGTACGAAACTCGTAGCGACGCATCTTTCGTGCGAAAAACAACCCACCGATAATCAAACTCAATGCATATCCCCAGGGAGCCTGAACCCACACCAAACCATAGTCCGAGCTAGCTGTATATTCAGCTGTTCCATTGATATATCCGCCGCCCACCCAGGTTGCGCTCATTGTAAAAACGGCGATCACAAGCGGAATCGACCTTCCTGCGAGCATAACGTCAGTTGTATCATGACTTTTTTGTAAGGTCGCGGCGAAAGCACCAAAGAAAAAGATAAGACCATAAAAAAACATCATGGAAACGAATCCCCACCAGGAAACATTCGAATCGGTAAACCAAAAGAGATAAAATCCAACGATCGCCAAAAAGCCCAATAGAAAGGCAGTAGGTTTTAAACTTTTGAGGATTGCAGGATTCATTTATAATTGTTGGTTCTCGAATTTGATAGAAAAGATAGAATTTTTTGACAATTTTATGCATCATTAAGTTGCTCATTTAGTACAAACTGAATAATCTAAGCTGAAAAGGATGTCATCAAAAACCTATTCACCGATCCAAAAAGCACTAGCCTGGTCCGTCCATATTTTTACTGCTTCGGGCTTGATCGCTGGATTTATGGCTATTCTCTGTATAAATGAAAAAGATTGGCGGACAGCGATGTTTTGGTTATTCATCGCATTGGTGATTGATGGCATTGACGGGACTTTCGCGAGGATGGCGAATGTCAAAGAAGTACTTCCAAATATCGATGGAAAAACGATCGATTTTGTAGTTGATTTTGCAAATTATGCGATTATTCCGGCATACTTTTTCTATTCCGCAGATTTGGTTCCGCAGGTTTGGAATCTGCCTTGCACTTCGTTAATACTTTTGGTTTCAGCACTTTATTATGGAAAAGACGGAATGGTTTCGACGGATATGTATTTTATTGGTTTTCCGGTTTTGTGGAATATGGTGGTTTTTTATTTGATCTTTGTTTTTCAGGCCGGGCCAATTGACAACGTTTTGATTATCGCCGCTTTTGCTATCGCGCATTTCATTCCGCTAAAATTTGCCTATCCAAGCCAAGCTTCAAGTTTTCAAAAGCCTACTCTAATCGTCTCTGCATTGTTTTTTATCATCTTGTTTTCCATCCTTTATTTGTTTCCCGAAAGGAATACCATTTTGACAATTATGGCTTGGGCCTGTGGGCTGTATTTTGGTTTTTTGGCGATTTATAATACGTATTTTGAATAGTCAAAGCTGATTAGTTTGAGCATAAAAAGCTTGGCAAACAACAGCATTCTTCTATTTTCTTCAATTCTTTTCTTCTTTTTTTTCAAATTCTCAAGTAATCCTATCATCCACTCAACTGGAAAAAATTGATTTTCTTTTCAAATCAAAAAATGATTCCGTTTACTCGTTTGAAGGTTAGTTCCAATCAAATGCTGTTCTAAAAAACTTCATTTGCCTGCAAGTTTGTGGAGTAATTAATTTTTAAAATTTCAAAAAACTCCAAAAAATGAAAAACTCATTATTGAAATTAATCGGAACAGCCGTAGTGGCAATTTTATTTTCCATGAGCCTGACTGCTCAAAATAACGAAACCATCGAATTGGTTTTTGTTGATCACCTAACCGCGGGTATGATCGAGCAGGATGTCTACGTTGAAAAACTGGAAGGTTCTTGTGAAGTTTACCGTGTACTCCCTCAAGAAAGAGAAAAATACCTGGATGCTGAAGTTTTTTCTACTCAGGAAGCCATCAGCCATGACCCTATCTCTGCCGAAAAAGTAGGACCTTACCGTAAAGGAGAAAGTTTAAGAATGACACTTCGTGAATGGTTGAGCGCAAAAGGGAGCGCAAGATACGTTTGTGAAGATGGCTGGGGTGTATTCGAAGCATCTTTCGAGAACCTCAGACCTAACGCTACTTACACGATGTGGCATGCATTTATGGCGAAGCCACCAACACAGCCATTTACAGGATCTGTGGACCTTCCAATGGGCGATCGAGATGGCTCAAAGTCCATTTTTACAACTGATGAAAACGGAACCGCAAAATTTGAAGTACGATTTGAAACTTGCTTGCAAATGACCGCTCGTCAAACTGCTGCTTTGCTGGCAATTGCTTACCACAGCGACGGAAAAACATACGGCGTATTGCCAGGTCCTTTTGGACAAGCAACTCACGTTCAATTGTTTACGATGCTTCCAGAAGAGAAAGACGTTTCGAAATTAAATAACTAAAAAAGTACGGATGTGATCGTTTGAAGATGGTTTGGCTTGTTTGTTAAAATTAAAAAATTAGGGAACTTCAAGCAAATTCAAACTCTTCAAACTCATTTTCTAATCCTATTTTAAAATCAAATAAACCCCAAGTAGTCATGAAATACAAGGCATTTTTCATCCTGGCAACAATAGCAATGTTCATCTTCGGTTTCAGTGCTTTGGCAATAGACGTGCAATTGCTGGAAATTATCAGAAAAAATAAATTGAATGTCATTACGGAAATCCCTGAAATAGACTCCAACAAAGTTGAGCTGGGCCGCCTGCTCTTTTTCGATAAATTGTTGAGCGGTAACAAAGATATTTCATGCGCTACTTGTCATCATCCACAATTCGCATCAGCTGATGGGTTACCCTTATCGATAGGGGTCGGTGGAACTGGTCTCGGCGATATCCGCAAAATGGGTATTGACCGGGATCGAGTTCCACGTAATGCTCCTGAGATATTCAATCGCGGTTCTGAAGAGTGGCACACGATGTTTTGGGATAGCCGTGTTTCAGGTTCTGTTGAAGTAGGTTTTGACACACCTGCTGATGAAAAATTACCTGATGGGCTGGAAAATATTTTAGCTGTTCAAGCACTTTTCCCACCGACTTCACGCGATGAAATGCGTGGCGAGCCAGGAGACACAACTGCAACCGGTGAAGTCAATGAAATTGCTTTGATCAGTCCAGCATCTCCTCACATTGTTTGGCATCGGTTGATGATGCGAATCATGCAGTACCCAAAATACCGCGAACTTTTTGCAGCTGTTTATCCGGATATTAAACAAGAAGATTTAGGTTTCCAACATGCTGCAAACGCGATTGCTGCTTTTGAAATCAAAGAATTCACTTTCAATGACAGCTCCTGGGATCAATATATTTCCGGAAATAGTGAAAGCCTTTCCGATGAAGCAAAACGCGGAGCGCTGCTTTTTTATGGAAAAGCAAACTGCTCAACTTGCCATAGCGGCAAATTGATGACCGACCAGGAAGCGCACAACATTGGCGTTCCCCAATTAGGTCCAGGGAAAAATGACCGAGAGACTATTGATGTTGGGAGATACATTTTTACAGGCGAAAAAGACCATCATTTTGCATTCAGAACACCTCCTTTAAAAAATGTAGCCTTGACAGGGCCATGGATGCACAATGGCGCTTATACAACGTTAAAAGATGCGGTTTTGCACCATACCAATCCAGAGCAATACCTGGCAGCTTACGACGACCAGCAATTACCCGAAGAACTTAAAGACACTTATCAGGAATCTGAAGAAATGAAAGCCCGCATCCTCAAAAAACTAGATCCTGAGTTAAAAAATATTGCTCAATTGAATAATAATGAAGTTGATGATCTACTTGCCTTTTTAGGCGCTTTGACTGATATCAGTGCTTTGAATTTGGATCATTTAGTTCCAGAAGAAGTTCCAAGTGGGTTACCTGTATCGGACTAATCAAATAAAAAAGAGAATAGGCTTCATTTCCAAAAAGCTAGTCTTATTCAGATTAGACCATAAAGGCTGAACAGCTCTTTGTGGTCTTTTCAATTTTTGCTTTTTTAAAATAATAACTACAAAATGCCAACCTTACTGCTAAATATTGTTGTCTATGATGTTGAAGACCAGTTTAAAAAGAAGTAAATTTTGATGATGAAAAAAATAAAAGGGGTATTACTTATTTTTGTAGGAATATTGCAAATTTCATTTGCCCAAAATGTATTTCCCGGATTTGCAGATGATCCGTCATGGCAAGTAGCAAACATTGGAAGAACGCTCGCTCAAACGACCACTTTTGAATTTGAAAGGGATACTATGATTTGCGGAGAACTATATTCTGTTATATTGATGTGGGAAAGTAATCCGGTTTATGTGCATTCCGATAGCGTCAAAACCATCTACAAATATGAACCGGATTGCAATGCACCGTCTTATATTTTGTATGATTATTCTCTAAATGAAGGAGCGTCATTTGAAAATGAATACAGCGGGCAATTTACCGTTCTTGAAATAGACTCCGTTACCCTTTTTGAGGTCAACAGAAAGCGATTGAAAGTAAACACCTATTTCGGTGAAATGTACTGGATAGAAGGAATCGGTTCTACTTTTCATCCATTTTATGCGATGATGGGATTAATCGCAGATAGCCCTCAAAATTATCTACTCCTTTGTTATCACGAAGGAGAGCAGCAATATTACCAAACGAACCAACATAACGGCTGTTTATTGGATTATCGAATACCCGATGATTATTTTTATTCCTTTATTTATCCAAATCCATTTCAAGACAAAACGACGCTTGCCATAGAAATGCTGGAATTTCGAGAAGTTTACGTTGAGCTTTACACCTCCCTGGGCCAATTGGTAGAAACGTATTTTAGCGATAGCGATACTTTTCATCGAATTGAAATTGGCGAAAAACTTTCTTCAAATGGTGTTTACTTTTTAAAAATAATGATTGAGGACTCCATCCACACCGCCCAAGTTTTGCGATGGCGTTGATTTATACACCAAAGAGAATAGTTTTAGAAATCTCTTTTAAATGCTTGAACTTCAAATCGAATCATAAATAACAATTTATTTGTATATTGAATAAGTGACGGGACAAAATTATTGATCAGTTATTTCAACATCTGAAAAAATAACTTATTGATAATTCCGTCAAATAACTTTTAACTATTTCAAGCAAAAAAATAGCTCCATGAAAACAATTAAACTTACCCTTCTCAACTGCTTGATTATACTTTTCCTGCCAACAAATGGATTTTCTCAGCAATTTAGTCTTGAAAGTGTCGCACGTATCGGAGGAACCGATGATGACAGAAGTCATGATATGGTCATTGATAATTTAGGGAACATTTATATTATTGGAGATTTTAAAGGAACTGTTGATTTTGATCCGGGTCAAGGTATTTTTGAAATAAGCTCAGTTGCCGATAGAGATATTTTTGTATTAAAACTAGACCCTTTCGGGAATTTCATATGGGTTAATCAAATTGGAGGTACAGGCACCGATTGGGGTAATTCTATCGCTGTCGATAATGTAGGAAACATATACGTTACCGGATCCTTTGCAGGGACTGCTGATCTTGACCCTGGGACAGGTACCCAACTTATTAGTTCTTTTGGCGAAAATGATATTTATATACAAAAACTAGATGCTTCTGGAAATTTGATTTGGTTCAAACAATTCGGAGGTATAGAATCAGATCAGGGAAAATCAATAACAGTAGATGAATCAGGAAATGTTTACGTTGGCGGTTTATTCAGTGAAACTGTTGACTTTGACCCTGGAACTGGTATAAATAATTTAACTTCAAGTGGACAGGAAGATCTTTTTATACAAAAACTGGATGCTTCCGGAAACTTACTTTGGGTAAAACAAAAAGGAACTACCGGCGCCAATGATATTAGTTATTCTATAGCTATAGATGGTTTTGAAAATGTTTATTCAACTGGATATTTTTCAGGCAACTTTTTAATCCAAAAGTATAATACTGACGGGAATTTAGTTTGGGAAAATAATATTGGCGGATCTAATAATGATCACAGTTATTGCCTGGCTTTAGATAATTCTGGCAATGTATATATTACAGGAAACTTTGTAGGAACCGTAGATTTTGATCCGGGAGCTAACACGTTTAATTTAAGTACAGGAAATAATTCGAATAGCAATGCCTTTTTACTTAAATTAAATAACTCCGGCGATTTTGTTTGGGCGATTCAATTGGGTGGACCGAATAGCAATGAAAGCGGCTATTCAATTACAACTGATGACCAAAATAATGTATATGTTGCCGGTATTTTTTATGGTGAAACTGATTTTGACCTGGGACCTGTTCTTTTCAATTTGTCACCTGTTGGAAGTAGCGATTTTTTTATTCAAAAACTAGATTCTGGTGGAAATTTTATATGGGCAGAAGGAATTGGGGGTGTTGGTTACGACGAATGCACAGCCATTCTGGTTGACGGGAACGGAACAATTTACACTACTGGATTCTTTAAATTTTCTGTAGATTTTAAACCCGGACCAGACTCACATATTTTAACTTCAGAAGGAGATTTCGATATTTTTGTCCACAAAATGAACCAATGTACTACTTCAGCGAGCATAGGTACAGATGATGACACTCAAATTTGTGAAGGAGAAACCGTTACTTTGACTGCAAGCGGTGGTGAAGATTATTATTGGAGCACAGGTGAAACCACTCCGTCAATTTCTGTATCGCCACCAGTGACCACCTACTATAGCGTGGTGACGTCAGATAGTACCGGCTGTTTTGGAAGTGCAACAATTCAAGTTACTGTTGAACCACCACCTTATGCTCAATTTGACTTTACTGTCAATGGCAATTTAGTTGAATTTATCAATCTAAGTAATTCCAATGCAACAGATTT
The DNA here is from genome assembly GCA_965220465.1 of Saprospiraceae bacterium. Lineage (GTDB taxonomy): Bacteria > Bacteroidota > Bacteroidia > Chitinophagales > Saprospiraceae > JAHDHW01. The sequence continues at coordinate 80,885 of CBDCPZ010000025.1, forward strand.
CCTGTGGGATTTTGGAGACAATTCACCAGAATCTATTGAAGAAAACCCGATACATTTTTATAACCAACCTGGAGTTTATTTGGTAACTCTGGTGTCCACAAATCCATTTTGCGGAAGTGCAATTTCACAAGATGTTGCTGTACTTTATACAAATATTGAAACGAATAACATCAATGCTAAGATCAAAATTTCTCCAAGCCCTTTCCAGGCTCAAGCAATTATTCAAATTGAAATGCCTGATGCTCACGAAATAAAAGTTGAAATTTACTCCATGATCGGCCAATTACTAGAAAGTCATCAAAACGAAAGCAAGCCTTTCCATCAAATTCATTTTGGCGATAAACTCACTTCAAATGGTGTTTACTTCGTAAAAGTCAGGATTGATGACTCCATCCACACCACCCAAGTTTTGCGGTGGAAATAATAAAATATATTACAATAGCTTCAAAGCCTTCAATCATAATTGAATAATACCTGGTAATTCTAAAGGATTTTAAATTTTGAAAGTTCTTTTATCAGAACATAAGCTTAATTTTACAACAAAAAAAATAATGAAATATAGTCTTGTCCTGATCTTTGTGCTTTTTGCTTTTAATTCGTTGGCACAAGAACTCATCGAACCCTGCAAATTTGGTCAACCGCTCATCGATGCTTTGCAGGATGATTACACGCCCGGCAATCCGCTCGGATACGGTCCCGCCAGAGATATTTTATATTCCGAAATCGACAACAACGGATTGGAACTCTCTTGCATTTACACCGAATTTACGGTGACGCTTGATCCAAATGAAGACCCAAGTGTTTCTGCTTTTCAAAATGGTGCCGGGCTCAACGCCGAACATGTTTACCCACAATCTTTAGGCGCTGCAAACGAACCTGCTAAAAGCGATTTGCACAATATTTTTCCATCCAAGGTGAATGTAAACGAATCCCGTGGTAATTGCCCTTACGATGAGGTGGAAGACAATGACACGGACATTTGGTATTATCTGGATATGCAATCGAACAATATTCCAATTGTGGAAATTGAAAATTATAGTGAAAAAGATGAGGAAGATTGCTTCTTTGAACCACGCGAAGCAGTCAAAGGCGATATCGCAAGAGCGATGTTTTATTTTTATGCGATTTATCAACTAAATGCCAAAGCCGCCGATCCAAATTATTTCCATCTTCAAAAGGAAATACTCTACCAATGGCACGTATCTGATCCTGTAGATGATGTCGAAAGTCAGCGAAATGGCCTGATAGCTTTGAATCAGGGAAATAACAATCCGTTTATCATTGACAGCACTTTAGCCTGGCGCGCTTTTTTTATGCCGGATGCCTCTTATCCGGAAGGCGATCCAAATTGCTATTCGCTGACTACTTCATTGACAGATTTGAGCGATACCAACTGGGTTGAAATGGCTGGCAATTTTATAAAGGACGAAGCAATTATTTATTCTAAAAAAAGTAAAGGAAGTGTTTTATTATTTGATATTCAGGGCAATTTTATCCGTGAACAATCCCTCTCCTTTGAAACTCGCATACCGATTAGTGATTTGAATCAAGGCATTTACATTTTGCACATTCGTTCAGAAAGTTTGCATAAGACTTTTCGGTTTTTTAAACAGTAAGTTGTATTTCATTTTTCAAACTTACACCACTTTGTAATCCTGTAAAATTTATGGGAATTAACCGTAGCTTTGCAAAATGTCAAGCGCGCTTAAAAATCAAAAGGCCATTCTCCAAAAGTTGAGCATTGAACAACTCAATCCAATGCAGGAAGAAGCCAAACTGGCTATTCATTCCTGTGCTGAAACGGTGATACTTTCACCAACCGGAACAGGAAAAACAGTAGCATTTCTGCTGCCGATCATTGCAGAATTGGACGTGGATTGCTCCGAAATTCAAGTTTTAATTATTGTGCCTTCCAGAGAGCTGGCGATTCAAATTGAACAGGTTACGAGAGAAATGGGAACCGGTTTTAAAAACAATGCAGTTTACGGCGGACGACCTTTTTCAAAAGATAAAACGCAGTTGAAACATCGTCCTGCAATACTTATTGGAACGCCTGGAAGAGTCGCTGATCATTTGAGAAGGAACACTTTTTCGGCGGAGCATATTACAACATTGGTGTTGGATGAGTTTGACAAATCTTTGGAGATTGGTTTTGAAGCCGAAATGGAAGAGATCATTTCATTGTTACCGAAGGTTAAGAAAAAAATACTGACTTCTGCCACCCAAGGAATTAAAATTCCGCATTTTGCGCTTTTAAAAAATCCAACTTTCATCAATTATTTAGAGGAAGGCATTCCACAGCTTAAAATAAAAACGGTTATTTCTCCAACGAAAGATAAATTGGAAACGCTTGCAAAAACGCTGAGCCATATTGGAAATCAACCGGGAATTATCTTTTGCAATTTTAAAGAAACGATTCAATACGTCAGTGATTTTTTGGCTAAAAAGAAGATCAGCCATGGTTGCTTTTATGGCGGATTGGAGCAAAAAGACAGAGAACGAGCGCTCATTAAATTTCGAAACGGAACACATCAACTTTTAGTCGCAACGGATTTGGCAGCAAGAGGAATCGATGTTCCGGAAATCAAATTTATTATCCATTTCCAATTGCCCAACAGAAGCCACGAATTCATTCATAGAAATGGAAGAACGGCCAGAATGAACAACGAAGGAACGGCTTATATTTTAAAATGGAAAGACCAGGATTTGCCGGATTTTATTCAAAACGTTGAAGTGGAAGGACTAATTGAAGCTCCCTTGCCAACACCCTCAAAATGGAAAACCGTATTCCTTTCCGGCGGGCGAAGAGATAAAATTTCAAAAGGAGATATCGCGGGTTTGTTTTTCAAACAAGGACAACTCAACAAAGATGATTTTGGAGTCATCGAACTCAAAATAGATTGTGCTTTTGTTGCCGTGTTGGCAACCAAAGTAGATGGTCTTATCGAAAAAATTAACGATACCAAACTTAAAAAGAAAAAAATACGAGTGACCCTGATTTAGCACCACTCTACTTCAATGACTCCTAAAAAGAAAGAAAATTCAAAAGCAAAACTCCATCCACGAAACAAACATCGTGAGCGCTATGAATTCAAACAACTCATCACTAGTTGCCCTGATCTGGCTCCGTTTGTAAAATTGAATAATTACGGCGACGAGTCCATCAATTTCTTTGATCCGACAGCAGTTAAAATGCTCAACAAAGCATTGTTGAAGCATTATTACGAAATCAACTTTTGGGATGTTCCGCAATATTATTTAAGCCCGCCAATTCCCGGAAGAGCAGACTACATCCATCATATTGCAGATTTATTGAGTGGTAAAAACAACGAAAAAATTCCACTTGGCAATCAAATAAAATGTCTCGACATCGGCGTAGGCGCCAGTTGTGTTTACCCAATCATTGGAGTGAAAGAATACGGTTGGTCGTTCGTAGGAACCGAAATCGATCCTGTTTCGATTGAATCAGCAAATAAAATTATTGAGTCAAATCCATCTTTAAAAGGTAAGATTGAAATCAGATTACAACCCAACCCGACTGCTATTTTTCAGGGGATTATTCAAAAAAACGAATACTTTGATTTGTCCAATTGCAATCCTCCTTTTCATGCTTCACTGGAAGATGCCCAATCCGCAACACTTAGAAAACTCCGTAATTTAAAACAAAAAAAAATCACAAAACCTGTCTTAAATTTTGGAGGTCAAAACAATGAATTGTGGTGCGAAGGAGGAGAGAAAGGATTTGTACAAAACATGATTCAACAAAGCAAACAATTTGCAGGTTCCTGCTTTTGGTTTTCTACTTTGATCTCAAAAGAAGCTACCCTCGGTTCTATTTACAAAACGCTCAAAAAAGCTGAAGCCTTTGAAGTAAAAACCATTCCGATGGCTCAGGGTAACAAAACCAGCCGCATCGTTGCCTGGACATTTCTCAGTCAAGAACAACAAAATAAGTGGATTGCTGCAAGACACACCTGAACTGATAAGGACTAAAAAAACATAAATCAACAGGCTGGATTAACCTTTCTGTCCCTAATTTAGAAAGTCCAAAAAAACGCTTTCTAATCTTTCATAAACGAATTATAGTAAATCCAAAACGCATACTCATCTCCCGTAATGTGAGCTGTTTTTCTAATCTACCTTGCCAATAAATTAATTCACTTAAAAGGATAGATCATGAAAAACAAAACGCTTATTTTCTCCATTTGCTTTTTATTTGCTCAGGCAATATTTGCTCAAAACGAAAACCACGATCAAAGCGGCTCACCTTATTTTTACATTCAAACAGAAGGGATTGATGCTGCCGAATTTCCGGTTTTGTCAACTACTGCTGATGTGAATATCACTGGTCCAATTGCCAGTGTCACAGTAACCCAAACCTATAAAAATGACGGCAGCATTCCAATTGAAGCGATCTATGTTTTTCCGGCTTCGACCCGAGCTGCTGTTTATGAAATGTCCATGCGGATTGGCGCTCGTATCATCAAAGCCGAAATCCAGGAAAAAAATCAAGCCAGAAAAACTTACGAAAAAGCAAAAAGCGAAGGAAAGAGAACCAGCCTGCTAGAACAATCCCGACCCAACGTTTTCCAAATGAATGTCGGAAATATTCTTCCGGGTGATCTGATACAGGTGGAGTTGAAATACAATGAATTTCTTGTTCCGGAAAACAAGGTCTACAGTTTTGTCTATCCTACCGTTGTCGGTCCTAAATTCGCAGACCGTCAGCATATGAATGAAAATACTTCGTTTGTAAAATCACCGTATTCGAAAGAGAAGATAGACCCCACTTATGATTTTGATATCACTGTTAATTTAAATGCAGGTATGCAACTCAAAGAAATGTCTTCTCCTTCTCACATTGTAAAAACAGATCGCCCGGATGCCAATACAGCCATTATAAAATTGGATCCGACGGACAAAAAAAGAGGAAATAAAGATTTCATTTTCAACTATAGCCTCGCCAATGATCAGATATCACAAGGAACCTTTTTATACAAACATGGTGATGAAAACTTTTTTCTAACCATGATCGAACCACCAAAAAGGATAAAAGTGGAAGAAATTCCTCCAAGAGAATATGTTTTCATCATGGATGTTTCTGGATCTATGAATGGATTTCCAATAGACATTTCTAAAAGGTTGATGAAAAATTTGGTAGGAATGATTCGGCCAAGTGATAAATTTAATGTGTTGCTGTTTGCAGGTGGTTCACAACTATTTTCTGAATGTTCACTAGATGCCACCGAAGCAAATTTGAACGATGCTTTTAAATTCATTGACCTGCCCAAAGGAGGCGGAGGCACACAATTATTGCCAGCTTTGGAAAGAGCTTTGGCACTCCCTGCAGATGCAGAAATCAATTCAAGGTCGATTGTCGTGGTAACCGACGGATACGTCCATGTTGAAAGACAGGCTTTTGAACTGATTGCCAATAACCTGAATAAAAGTAATCTATTTGCATTTGGCATCGGATCGAGTGTGAATCGTCATTTGATTGAAGGCATGGCACATGCAGGTCAAGGGGAAGCTTTTATAATTACAGATCAAAAATATGCTAATGAAGAAGCCGATCGGTTCAGAGTTTATATCGAAAAACCTTTATTGACCAATGTTGAACTAAGCTTTGAAAATTTCGACGCTTATGATGTAACTCCTAAAACGGTTCCTGATCTTTTGGCTGAAAGACCTTTATACATTTTTGGAAAATACAAAGGCTCTCCAAAAGGGAAGATCAAAATCAAAGGTTACCAGGGAAATAAGGTTTATGAAGAGTCGATCAAAATTAATTCAAAATTGGAAAAATCTTCTTACAGTCCGATCAGGTATTTGTGGGCGAGAGAAAAGATCAGATGGCTGGATGATTTGAACAGTCTTTCTCAAACTAACGAAACGATAAAAGAAGTGACCGATCTGGGTTTGAAATATAATTTGCTGACTAATTATACTTCATTTGTGGCCGTGGAAGAAGAACAGGTTTTGACTGATGGTCGAAATACAAAAACCGTTAAACAGGTGTTGCCGCTTCCAGAAGGCGTTTCCAACCATGCGATTGGATTTGAAATGAAAATCGACGGAGTTGTTCAGTTTGATAAAAAGGAAAAGCAAAGCAAATTATTTGTTCATGTCAGCGGTGATGCCAGTAAAAAATTCAGCGAAAATCTAAAAAAGACCTTGCTCAATGCGGTAAAATTCACTGCCGAAGAAAAGTCATTCCTAAACAGCAACACATTGACGATTAAATACGACAAAACGACTGATCAGTGGATTATCAAAGACACCAAAAACCGATTGACCAAAACATTCATTTTGCAATTCACTGAATTACTGAAGAATATCTCTAAAGATCAAACAGGATCATTCACGCTTCAAATTAATTTATTATGGGTTTAGTTCGTAAAATATTAATCGCAGGTACATCGGCAGTTTTTTTATTGACCTGCCTGCTTCTCGCCTTTATCACACCAGAATCAAAAGATCAAAAATCTTTGTTTAAGGAACAATCCGAAAGAAGATCCATCACCTTTATTTTAGGAAAAGATCGACCGGGATATCAATATTTTGAACTTGCCGAAGAACATTTTCTTTTTGACGAAGAGGAAAAAACAGATGTTTTGGTGAAATCCTGTCGTTCTTTTGAAGACTTGATCAATTACCTAAACAACGATTCCGAAACTATGCCGTGGAGCACCATTCAGGTGGTGCTTCATGGAAATCCATACAATGGCCTCTCCTTACCAATCGTGAATGAAGGCCCAAGAGCTACACCAAAAAATCTGATAAAAGCGGTCATGGACAAGCCATTGCCCAAATTGGCATCCATGGCTGTGGACAGCACAACTAAAATCAATTTTTGGGGATGCGGGATCGGTAAAAACCCATTTATAAATATTGCTTTGGATAGTTTTTTCAGGCTACCCAATGGAAATTTACCGGAGATTTATACCTCCCCCCATTTTGTCGTTTTTAAAGATTTGAAGAATGGTAGCGCTCCTAAAAGATTAAAAGCCAGTTACTGGCCTTATATTTTTAAAAGAGGATATCGGCCTGGCGACACAGAAATCGCAAACGCATTAAAAAGCCAGTTTCCGGAAGCAGATATCAATTGGTCTGATGCAATTAAGTCCAATCAGCCTGATCAGGAAAACGATGAATTTCAAAGCAGTTTTCACATTCCGGTTTCATGGACGGTCATTTATCCAACAAAAGAAAGTCGCCCTTCTGTCAATACAGAAAACGAAAAAATGCAATGGATCAAATCACAGGAAGAACTCATGGCGCAGATTGAAGAGTGCAATATCCCTTTCGAAAAATTTACCTGGACCGTCAATAAGATTATTCATACACAGGAAAATGGTGAAAAGGTTCCTGCGATTAAAGGCATCGGTATGGCTACCGTTTTGTGTGTGCTTGATACGGAAAGTGAAGCAATGCCTTTGTTAAAAGCAAGTGGGAGCAACTCATTTGATTGAAATAGTATAAATCACGCAGTATTTTTTAAACATTTAAACAATTGAAGCATGGCCAATTTTAATCATAAAAAAAAAGAGGTATAATTACTTCAAGGCGCAGTGCAGCTTGAAGTAATTATTTTTTTAGCGTCCGAAAACTACTGCTTCACAAATTTTCCGGTGAAAAACTTTTCATCAACCATAGCTTTCAGGGTATACATCCCTGTAGGAAATTCTCCAACGTTAATCGGTTGGCCATGAGAGACGATCTGCTGACTCATCAATCTTCCCTGAATATCAAAAACACTCATTCTGATTGGTTGGGCAATTGTTTCGGGTAGTTGAATATTCACAAAATCGGTAGCAGGGTTAGGCGAAACGGAAAGCTGAATGGCTTGGTGAATTTGTTCAGAAATACTCGTCGTAATCAATGGATTAGCTGCCCAAAAAACGGAACCCATTCCCGTGTTTGTGTCGAAATCAAGCGAAACCATATCCAAATCACCATCACCATCGATGTCGGCCAGCCCGCTACAGAACTTTTGAGAGGTCGTGGCAGAGGTAATATCATGCAGTGCCCAATTCAACCCGTTATTTTGGTTTTCAGTCCAACCCAAAGCTAGAGGTGAACCAGTAAACCCTCCTCCGCCATAAGTTACATCTATATCGCCATCGTTATCTATATCGCCAGTAACTCCAAGCAATATTCCTGGGACAGGAACGATATTGATCTCTTGCCAGCCAGGATTGGAATAATAAATGATCCGGTCATTTCCACCGTAAAGTGGATTCGAAATGACTTCCATCGTCCCATCGCCATTCAAATCGTTACATATGCCTACTATATGGTAGGAAGACCCTGTGTCAGCCACCACGTGATGGGTCCATGTCGTATCAGGCAATTGGTTTTCCAACCAAAAAACATCGTTCAAAGCACTGACAATATCCAAATCTCCATCGTCGTCAATATCGGCTAAGGTGCTGTAAAAATGATCACCTGATTTGAGCGGGTGTTTGCTATATTCACCTGTGTTGTCAATATTTTCTAGCCAATAAAGACTGCCCAAATTTGGGTAAAAATATTCAGGTACAATAATGTCTAAATCATCGTCGCCATCCAGATCGCCATATGACCCCTGCATCCATCCGAATGAATTCGGTGTATCAAGTATAATATGTTTCTCCCATGATGATCCATCCGAAAGATTTTCATTCCAGGTCAGCGGATTAAGTGTTGTATCTGAAGCCGGAGCTTTCAAAACATCCATATCTCCATCGCCATCTATATCTAATACGTCGACCCACGCATAAGTAGAATTATAAAACGTAGGGTCAATTAAGTGAGGTTCCCAACCGGGTTGGAGGTTTTCATGCCAGTAAATCGAATCACCTGCTTGTATCAGGATATCTGGATCGCCATCATTGTCGAAATCAGCCGTCCTTATCCAGGCTCCTATGATTTCAGTTCGCAAGGTTTCGATAGGCCAAAGCTCCTGGGCATTTGACGTTGGAAAGTAAAAAATACTGGTAAGTAGAAAGAAGAGAAAAGTTGTTGCTTTCATTATCTTGTCTTTTAGGGGAAAAAATGAAAAATAAAGTTCGCTTCAATAATACAGATAGGTAGGACAATCTTGGAAAACTATCGCATTCATCTCTTGTAATAAAAACAAGGCATTAATTTAACATTTTCCAATTCAGGTAGTTTCTTCTAAAAAGTTGAGTCTATAAATTGCTTGTGCTTTTTTTTAGATTTTCTAGGGATTCTAGGTAAATGGAAGATGGCAAAATGCTTTTAGATTCAGTTTGTAAAAAATCAAAGTATCGTTACTTAGGCTGCATTACAAGTTAATTGGAAAGTCATAAATTTTCGCAGTGAATGTACAAATGGCAGGTTTCAATGTATCAATGATAATTATTCGCTTATCAACGCTTTGTAGAAGTATTTATAACTGTATTTTTGATAATTACAATTAGATTTGAGTTTAAGGTGTCCGGTCAATTTACAGAAGGCTTTTTTCTCTTTCAATCTTTTTGGCAGCAATCTAATATAAGAAAAAAAACTATAGTTTTGTCAAAACAAGTAAGGATTTTTTTAAATATAAATGCCTTTTCGTTGTAAAATCATTCGATTAATAAATACGGTTTTATTTTAATCAAAGTCTCGCTACCCAGGATTCTGACATTATCCAATTGATCCAAACTTGTGAAGGTACCATGTTGATCTCGGTATTTCACGATAGCATTGGCTTGGTTCCAATTGAGGTAGGGATGTGCAGCGAGGTCTTTGGGCAAAGCGGTATTCACGTTTATTTTTTTACCATCTCCTTCTAAAACTAGAAATGGTTTGATCTTTTGGAAAGTTGAGTCTGGAAGATTGTAAGTTTCACTGATTTGATCAATGGAAACAAAGCCTCCTAGTTTGTCACGAAAGCCACAGATTTTTTGTGCGAAGTAATCACCAATTCCTCGCAATTGTTGCCACTCTTCAGGAGTAGCTGAATTGATTTCAATTTTTAAAGAGGTGGTTTCTTCGTAGTTTTCTGAAGCTGTTTTTATTTCATTGCTTGCAAAGAGTTTGGATGGTTCCTTTTCTGCTATTTTGATGTATGGAAATAGTCGCTCGAAGTCTTCTTCCGTGATTCCATAAATTTTACTGAGATCTTCCCGTTTACGGAAAGTACCTCCTTTTTTGCGATAGTTCATCATGATATTTATCGCTTTTTCAGGCAAGCCAAGTCGTTTCAAATCTTCTCTGGAAACAGTATTCGGGTCAAATTCAAAAAGCTCAAATTCCCGTTCCTTTTCTTCTGCAAAATATTTCTCTTCAGTCTCGTAGTTTTGTTTTTCATGGTTCAGAAAGATAAAGTTTTCCAATCTTTCGTAATCCGCTTCTTCGATTCCATAAATCTTTTTGAAGTCTGCTTTTTTGTAAAACTTGCCACCCTTGTTGCGATAATTTTCAATAATCGAAGCTACTTTTTTGGATAAACCAAGTTTTTGAAAATCCTCAACAGAAGCAGTATTTGGGTTAAATGGAAAAAGTTGAACTTCAAAAATTGCAGTGTTTTTCTCCTCTTTTTGCTGAAAAAAGGAATCGATTTGGCTTTTAAACTGACTGAAATCGGTTTTGCCTTCTTTTTTAACAACGGACTTAAAAATCGTTGGTGCGATCACAAAAGCCACACAAATTGCTGTCAATACAAACAAGCCATTGCGCTCCATTCGAGAATAATGAAAATATTTTTTTAGAAAATTCATCATTGTTTTTTATTCAATATTTATTATCAAAGCTTCCTTCGAATTAATGTCATGGATCGGAATGTTTGCATCCTTGCAGACGCGATTCCATTCCATCCGTTTTGTTTTTTCGATGGCTCCATCGAGAATGACCATTTTAAAGTCAAATCGTTCTAACAAATCGTTCAAATCAAATTTTGCATTTTTCCTTACTAAAATATAATCTAAGGCAATTTTTGGATTCACTTTTCCAAAAGGTAACGTTTTTAGAAAAGCCACTTTTTTATCATAAAACTGTATAAACCCATTCGAATGCATCCAGTTTTCGAATGTCAAAATCTCGTATCCAAAATGAAATTCCGCTGAAGATTTTATTCCTTTTGTAAGTTGGTATTCATCGGTTGCAAAAGCCAAAGTTTTGGTGTCAATATTTAGGTCACCAAAGCTTACAACATGCTCCCCATCGATAAAATCAACATGCGTTTTGTTTGGAACATGATAAAAAACAATTTCTTTTTGAAACTGATTTCCGATCCTTTTAAACGCAAAAAGTCCGCAAACCAAAACTGCAAAAACCATAGAACGAACAAGCCAGGCTGCCTTTTTTGTAGAAATACTGAATGACAGAAATAGTAAAAATCCGTAGATTAAGAACACTATGCTAAGACTAACCCAGATCCCTGAAAGCAGACCTGATGGAATCTGCTCGATCATAAAAATAAGCGCATTCATCAACCAAATTATTCCGTGCAAAAGCATCCCTACCATTTTGCCAAGAAAAGGGACCAGCGAATTGATACACAAAAGCAGCACTCCGCCGCCTAAAATCAAAAAAGCAAACGGAACAACGATCATCCCTGATAGCCAAAAATAGAGTGGAAACTGGTGAAAATAATACAAACTCAACGGAAAAGTGGTGATCTGAGCAGCAATCGCAACAGCGGTGAGTTTCCAAAAGAAATTGCCGATTTTGTTTTCAATGTACCAAAGCCTGTAAACTTTGGGCTGAAAATAAACAATGCCAATTACGGCAAGGTATGAAAGTTGAAAACCAACCTCCATGATCAAAAACGGATTGAACAACAGCAAACAAAAAGCAGATGCCGCCAGTGTGTTGTAAATATTTACCGAACGCCCGAAACTTATTCCAAATAACACAAAACTAAACATGGTCGCGGCTCTTAAAACCGAAGGTGATGCTCCAGTAATCAAGGCAAATAACCACAAACATAAAATGATAATGAATGTCTTTAACCATTTCCAGGCAGGGTGCCGCCAGCGAATCCAACTCAACAACATTGCAACAATTCCCCAAATCATTCCAACGTGCAAACCCGAAACTGCCAGGACGTGCATCGCACCGGTATTGGCGTAAGCTGACTTCAGTTCCTCGTTTAACTCCTCTTTATCTCCTAAAATCAAAGCAGATCCAACCGCAAATTCATTTTTACCGGGGAGGTGACTTTCCAGGGTTTTTAAAAATGCATCACGCATTTCAAATGCCAGGTTGAGCAATCGATTGCCTTGCAGGCTGTCCAAAACCATCCAATCTTGTTCATTCAAAAAAGCCTGATAATCAATGTTTTTTAGGTGAAGGTATTGGCGGTAATCAAAGGCCAGAGGGTTTAACGGCGCTTTAGTCGCCTGGATTTTGGCGCTGCAAATCAACTGGTCGCCGTAGGATAATTGTCGTGCTTTGGAGTCATTTAAAATGGAAAGCAGAATAGTTCCTTGGCAATTATGGAGTTCATTTTTTTTCTTTCCAATTTGCTGCGTTTTAAGGTTTATTTTTATAAATTTAGCGTTGAAAGAAGGGGAATTGTCAACAGTTCCAATGATAACATTTTCGTCAGCAATCCACGTTTTAAAGTGGTTTTTTAAATTCCAATCCGCATGATAAAAACACAATTGATAACCCAATAACAGGAAAAAAATATTGATAACTATTCCGTAAATCCAACGAAATTTGTAGTCAAATCTTTCTTTAATTAACCAGGCAATCGGAAGTAACAGCAATAATAAAATATAATCAAACAGAGGAATTGCTTTGTTAAATTCCAAAGCAACAAATATCCCGACAATAAAAGGTATCAGAATTCGAACGAGAGGAATTTCTCTCCAGTTAATCATTAAATTTTACAGGTTGATTGTTTTCTACATAGTATTCAAAAAAGAAAATCGAAATTCAACAAAGCGCGCAGAAAAAATAAATGCCTCTATTTAAATGGTGAATCACAACTTTCTTCCAAACTAAAGTATATAATTTTATAGGAGGAATGAAATAACTGCACGTTTTTCAACAGTAAACTTACATTTTTTTCAATAGTGAAACCGAATTATCGCATGCAATCCTCATTTGAAAACATTTACGATTTTATCTTTACCTTAGACATCCAATTGAATTTCAAATCAGTTTATTGACTAATACGTTTTTGACATGAAAAAAAATGTACTCCTATTATTTCTTTCCTTATTAGGTTTCACAACCCAATCTCAAAACGAATCAATTTTTGCTCGTTTTCCGGCAATTAGTCCTGATGGAAACAGTGTTGCTTTTTCCTATCAGGGAGATATTTGGGTTGCTCCAATAAAAGGTGGACAGGCATTTAGAATTACTATTCATGAAGCTTATGAAAGCGATCCAATATGGAGTCCTGATGGGAATTTAATCGCTTTTTCAAGCAACAGGTTTGGAAACAATGATATTTTTGTAATCAATGCTAAAGGAGGAATCCCTAAACGCATTACTTATCACTCATCAAACGACAACCTTACCGACTGGACCAAAAGTGGAAATTTGCTTTTTGAAAGCAATAGAACCTACCGCCAGGTTGAATGGGACAGAGAATTACAAACAGTATCTTCTGATGGTGGAACACCAGTGCGATTAATGGATGCATTCGGAACTGAGGCGGTTCAGTCACCTAATGGAAAATTTATTGCTTTTGTAAGAGGAGCCTGCCGAATTTCGCGTGAACAATATAAAGGATCTGCCAATAGAGATATTTGGCTTTACAATGTTGAAAATAAATCATTTAATCAACTAACAACTTTTGAAGGACAGGATTATCATCCTGTTTGGGGTACTGATTCGCAACTCTATTTTCTTAGTGCAAGAAGTGGAAAATATAATGTATTTGCATTACAAATTGATGAAAGTGGTAAAACTGTAGAGCAGGCAAAACAAATATCCACAGAAGAGGAAGACGAAATACGATTTTTCGATGTAAGCGACGATAACAAAACGATTGTTTACGAACAAGATGTTAATCTTCATTCTATCGGCACAACAGGAGGTACTATTAACAAAATCGAACTTGAAATAGCCACTGATTATCGTTTTGATCCTTATGAGAATAAATCTTTTAGCGATGAAATAAGTGAATACGAAGTTTCACAAAATGGAAAATACACTGCTTTCATAATTCATGGCGAAGTATTTATTACCGAAAACGATAAGAAGAAAAGTCTTACAAAAAATATAAGCAATACTCCAGCACGTGAAAAAAATGTATGCTGGTTAAATGATTCCATATTAATTTTCTCTTCCGATAGAGATGGACACTACAATCTTTATCTGGCAAAATCAACAGATAACGAACAGACAAACCTGTCTAAAACATTAAAACACACGACAATCAAACTGACTGATAGTGCGCTTGATGAACATTCAGCACAGATATCACCAGACGGTAAAAAAATTGCTTTTATACGTGGAGGAAATTTTGGTGAAAACAGTTTCATCGTCGCGGACATTGATGAAAATGGATTAATTGAAAATGAAAGATCATTGCAAGAAGGCTGGAGCCGCCCTGAAGGGATACAGTGGAGTCCGGATAGCAAGTGGCTTGCCTACTCCATGGAAGACCTGACCTTTAACTCAGAAATTTATATTCAGTCAGCCGATGGAACCGGCAAAGCTGTAAATATCAGCATGCATCCTCGTGGAGATTATTCACCTGTTTGGAGTCCTGATGGAACGAAACTAGGATTTATATCAGCGCGAAATAACAGTGATGAAGATATCTGGTTTGTTTGGTTGAAAAAGGAAGATTTTCAGAAAACCAAGCAAGATTGGGAAGAAGAGGAAGAAAAACCAAAGGAAGACGAGAAAGATAAGGAAAAATCAAAAGAGGAAGAAAAAGCTAAGAAAGAGGAAGTGAAACCACTTGAGATTGACTTTGATTTGATCTACGAAAGATTAGTGCAATTAACCAGTTTGGCAGGTGACGAAGAAGACCTGGCCATCTCAAAGGATGGTAAAACATTCTATTTCAGTTCAACAGCACCTGGTAAAGAAGGAAGTGATTTATTTCAGGTTAATTGGGATAAATCCGAGATGAAAGGAGTAACCGAAGGAGGTAAGTCTCCAAATGATGTGCAGCTTGATAAGGCGGGAAAGTTTTTATATTTAAATTTAAAAGGGAAATTATCAAGAATAAATACTTCAGGGAATGAACTGGAAAACTTACCGATTAATGCTAAAATGACCATCCAGTTTAAAGAAGAGTTAAACCAGGTTTTTGAAGAGGCCTGGCGTGCCTTGCGTGATGGTTTTTATGACCCGGAATTCCATGGGCAAAACTGGGATGCACTTAAAACAAAATATAAACCCTATTGCATGGCTGCTTCAACCAAAACAGATTTTTTCTACATGTATAATAACATGCTTGGACAGCTAAACGCAAGTCATATGGGTTTATACGGAAAGGACAGGGAAAAAACACAATCTGAAAAAACCGGCCAATTGGGAATTGATATTAAACCATCTTTACAAGGTGTCGAAGTAATCAGGATTATTCCTGATTCACCGGCAGACAGAATAAATAGCAAGCTTGATATTGGTGATGTTATTTGGGCTGTTAACGGAGAAAAGGTAGAAGATAAAATTAGTTTTTGGTCCTTACTAAATAATACGGTAGATACTAAAATATTACTTAATGTAAGAAATAAGCAAGGTATAGAACGAGAAATTGCCATTCGACCCGTTGGTAGCTTAGGTAACGAATTGTATGATGAATGGGTAAAAGAACGAAGAAAACTCACCGATAAGTACTCAGAAGGCCGCTTAGGTTATCTTCACATAAGGGGGATGAGTATGCCAAGTTTTGAACGTTTTGAAAGAGAATTAACAGCTGCCGGTCATGGTAAAGAAGCCATTGTAATTGATGTGCGTTATAACGGAGGTGGTTGGACCACTGACTATCTAATGGCCATATTAAATGTTAAACAACACGCCTACACGATCCCGCGAGGGGCAACTAGTAGTTTGAAAAATAATTTGGAATATAGAAATTTTTATCCGTTTGCGGAAAGACTGCCATTTTTTGCATGGAATAAACCATCCATTGCACTTTGTAACGCAAATAGTTATTCAAATGCTGAGATATTCTCACACGCCTATAAAAACTTTGGGTTGGGTACCCTTGTTGGCAAACCTACATTTGGTGCTGTAATTTCAACCAGTGGCGTTCGTCTTGTTGATGGATCGTTTGTGCGGATGCCTTTTCGAGCATGGTTTGTAAAAGCTGATGATAAAAACATGGAGAAAATCCCCGCAGTACCAGATATTGATTTGGACAATTCCCCTGATAGCAAAGCAAAAGGAGTTGATGAACAATTAAAAAGAGCTTGTGATGAGTTGTTGAAACAACTGGATGTTAATAAATAAACCAGATCTAAATTAACCGCTTTCTAACAAAAAAATTACAACTACTCCTCTCCTACTCCATTTGAAGTACTATAAGAAGGTAAAGTATACCGTTCTACAAAATTTTTCATTTCGTCCACCATCAGTGGTGATCCGATCACGATGGTTGTTCTTTCGTGCAATTCTGAAGGATCCATATCCAATATTCGGTTTAACTGGCAATTAATCGCCATACCTCCCGCTTGTTCAATCACAAAAGACAATGGATTACATTCATAAAGCAACCTCAATTTACCTTGAGGATATTTTCGTGTATTCGGATAAAGGAATATTCCACCTTGTAATAGGATTCGATGCACATCAGAAACCATTGAACCAATATATCGCAATCGAAGATTAAGGTCCGAACAATAGTCAATATATCGGCGCATTTCAACATCAAATTTGAGGTAATAACCTTGATTTACAGAGTAGTAACCTCCACGGTCCGGAATCTTAATATCGCGGTGAGAAAGACAGAATTCGCCGATACTCGGATCAAGCGTAAATCCATTTACCCCTCTTCCCGTAGAATAAACCAAAATAGTAGATGTACCATAAATCACATACCCTGCAGCAACTAATTCAGTGCCTTTTTGCAGAAAGTCTTCCATTTTGCAAGGGCCGCTATCGTCGCTGATTCTTCGGTAAATCCCGAAGATCGTACCGACAGATACATTGACATCGATATTGGAAGAGCCATCGAGTGGGTCAAAAACAACAACGTATTTGGCGTTTTTTGACTCAAGCGTAGGAATTTCGATAAAATTTTCATTTTCTTCAGAAGCAATTCCACAACATTCTCCACTATTTTTCAAACAATCGATTAGCTTTTCATTGGCGTACATGTCCAGCTTCTGAACGGTTTCTCCACTGGCATTTTCAGAGCCATGCATTCCAAGAATATTCACTAGTCCGGCTTTATTTACTTCACGGTTGACAATTTTGGCAGCAACGCCAATATCCCGGAGAAGGCCAGTCAATTCACCGGAAGCGTAAGGAAAGTCTTTTTGACGATGAATAATAAATTCATCAAGGGTTATAATACGGTCCATAAGGTTAGGTTATATTTTGTTTTATAATTTGGTTGCGCAAAGATAGAAAAAATTAAGAGCCGACGTAAGGGATAAGTTTTATAAATATTAAAAAAATAAATTTCAGCATTTACAATTTTGCAAAAACCAGGTCATCATTGCTTTTGGGTAAAAAATATTTTTTTAGTAACCGATACGTTTAGCTCACAATTTTATAAAAACTCCTATTTTTAAAATAACTACCTTTACTGGCTTAAACAAAAAACCTATTAAACAGTTAAAGAATAGGTAATCCAAGAAAAGTAAAAAAGTGAAGGAACTCTCCTATCTAAACCAATTTTTCTATAAATATCGCTGGCGCTTTTTGCTGGGAATTATCTTTGTGTCCCTTTCCAACTATTTCCGGGTGCTACAACCACGAATGATCCGGCAGGCTCTGGATCTCGTCATGGAAAATGTCAATATGTACCAACTTTTCAACGGGTTTGAATCACAAGCTGAACTGTTTGCTATTCTTGGAAATACATTGCTGTTTTTTGGAGTAATCGTATTATTGTTAGCCTTGATGATGGGAATATTTATGTATTTCATGCGCCAAACGATTATCGTAATGTCGCGATTGATTGAATATGATATGCGCAAAGAAATCTTTTCTCATTATGAGAAGTTGAGCTTATCTTTTTATAAAAGAAACAACACGGGTGACCTGATGTCTCGAATTACAGAGGATGTTTCAAAAGTGAGAATGTACCTCGGTCCGGCTGTTTTGTATGGAATTAATTTAGTTTCCCTTTTTGTGTTAGTCATTTATTCCATGCTGAGTGTTAGCGTTGAACTTACTTTTTACAGTCTATTGCCCTTGCCGTTTTTATCGCTTTCCATTTATTTTGTAAGCAATGTGATCAACAAAAAAAGTGAAAGGATCCAACAACAACTAGCTACGCTCAACAGCACGGCACAGGAGGTTTATTCAGGTATTCG
Organism: Saprospiraceae bacterium; assembly: GCA_965220465.1. Taxonomy (GTDB): domain Bacteria; phylum Bacteroidota; class Bacteroidia; order Chitinophagales; family Saprospiraceae; genus JAHDHW01. Next base: position 99,277 of record CBDCPZ010000025.1, read on the forward strand.
GGTCGTAAAGTCCTATGTTCGTGAAAAACCAATGGTTAAGTTTTTTTCGGATCAAAGTGAAAACTTCAAAGAAAAATCAATGGGATTGGTGCAGGTAAATGCATTATTTTTTCCACTCATGCTTTTGTTAATTGGAGCAAGTACAATAATCACGGTTTATTTCGGAGGGCTTCAGGTCGCAAAAGGAAATATTACTCCGGGGAATATAGCTGAATTTGTTATTTACGTGAACATGCTGACCTGGCCGGTAACCGCAACTGGATGGGTGGCTTCAATTATCCAGCAGGCTGCTGCTTCCCAAAAAAGGATCAATGAGTTTTTAAACACCGAACCGGAAATTACCAATCCAACGATTAATCCTCTCCCTTTAAAGGGTAAAATAGCGTTCAATCAGGTTTATTTTACTTACCCGGATTCTGGAACTAAAGCAGTTAACAATGTAACTTTCAACCTTGAGCCTGGCCAAAAAATGGCCATTATTGGAAAAACCGGTTCAGGAAAATCAACCATTGCTGATCTGCTGGTCAGGATGTACGATATCGACAAAGGGGAAATACAAATTGACGGTAAAAATATTGCAGCACACGATTTGGCAAATTTGCGGCAAAGGATTGGCTATGTTCCACAAGATGTGTTTTTATTTTCAGATGATGTAGCCGGAAATATCGCTTTTGGCAACAGAGATGCCTCCCGTGAAAAAGTGGAACAATTTTCAAAATATGCAGCTGTTTATGATGATATAAAAGGGTTGTCCTCAGGTTTTGATACGATGGTTGGTGAACGTGGAGTAACGCTTTCGGGCGGCCAGAAACAACGCATCTCCATTGCCCGAGCACTTTTAAAAGAGCCTGACATCGTTGTTTTGGATGATTGTTTGTCAGCAGTTGACACCAACACTGAGCAGCAAATTTTAGGCTATCTAAACAATGCGCTGTCCGACAAAACAACAATTATTATTACTCACCGAATTTATGCTTTGCTCAATTTTGATAAGATTATCGTTTTGCAAGACGGAGCTATTATCGAAGAAGGAACCCATGAAGATTTGTTAGCGGCTAAAGGATATTACTTTGAAATGTACGAGCAACAACGCATCGAGGAGAGCAAAGAAGCCAAGCAATAATCCAAATTTGATCGAAAAATAATGCACTCCATTTAAATGGCTCTTTTTTAAAAAATTACTCAATTATAAAGGGTTTATTAAGTTTTAAATTACCGGGCTAACCTATCTCTAATTTTTAACTCGTAGTTATCGCATTCCAGAAAACAGGCATTTTATATTTTCGCTACGAGATTCATTTTTATTGAAGAATCTTTTGTATTTTTAAACAAATAATTACATTTGTAAAGTAATATTCGATATTTTTTTGATCATCAAAACCTAATTATAGTGGATAACGAGAATAACCAAAGGAGATTTGAGAGTGTGTATTCGAATAAGGTACGTGCAGGAAAAAGAAGAACTTACTTCTTTGATGTTCGCCAAACCAAAGGAGACGATTACTATCTCACTTTGACAGAAAGCACAAAAAGATTTAATGATGACGGATATGAAAGACATAAGATCTTTTTGTACAAAGAAGATTTTAACAGGTTCTTGAGTGGTCTGGAAGATGCTGTTAATCATGTAAAAACAGAGCTGATGCCGGATTATGATTATGATGAATACACACGTCGACATGAGGAATGGGAAGCTGCCCGTAAACTTGAAGACGAACAAAATGCATTAGCTGAAAAAAACGGAACTAATGAAGTAGAAGCCTCTGACAAAGTTGATGACGATTCTGCTGACGATGACTCTGATGGAGTTGAAGAAACCAAGGAGAATAAAAGCGTTGAAACAGAGGACGATATTAGCTGGTAAAAAATTTTATGCTTTGATTTTAAAATAGGTTTTCAAAAGCGAAGTTCTTTTCGAACTTCGCTTTTTTATTTACTCGAAAAAGTAGAGGCTGTCCAAAAAGTTAAAAGATAATCTTTTAAAAAATGACTTTTGGAACAGCCTCTATTGTTTTATTTTATCAGCACCATCTTTTCAATTTTAGTTGACGATTTGGTAATCAGTTGATAATAATAAACACCATTTCCTCCAAGATCACTGGCATCAACTTGTACCTGATTATATCCTTTTTCAAAACCATTATATTCTTTAATTAATCTGCCATTGGCATCTAAAATCATCAGCCTTGCTGCTTCGCTTTCATTTAAATAAAACGGAATCATTGTATAATTTTTGAATGGATTGGGTTGATTCTGAAGCAATTGGGAACTTTCATTTGCTTTTGACAAAGTATTTACTTCAGGTTTGTAGGTGGTACTTTCATCATCGCCTGTGATATTATTTGGTCCTGAATTAGGCGTTTTCTTGTTCCAGCTATAGGTATTATTCATCGGACTCATGTCACCCAATATCGGCTGGACAACCATCACACTATGAATTACTGTTCCGCCCGGAATACCATCAGGAACCAACATTTGGAAGGTAATATATTCACATTCAAAGAAAGAAAGGTCTTCAAAATCCCAGGTCGCTGTATAAGTCATCGGGTCATAACTTGATGCACCAGAGGCATTTAGGTCAAAGCCCGTTAAAAGAGGATCATGAGTAAAAACAACGGTTCCGTCAATCGTTTGAAAACCATTGTTGCAATAAGTCAATTGATAAGTTTGAAAAAAACCTGGATGAGGTACGGTGGAAGATGCATAACCATACAAATCAAAATTGCTCAATATATCCAAAAAGAAATCATTGCCTATAGATTCAGGATCGCCTGGATTAATGCTGATATTGATTTCTTCACTATCCGGACAGATAACCACATAAGGGCTAACCGGTAGCGCAATGATCGTATAATCTCCGGCTGGAACAAGGAATTCGTAATATCCTTCTGCATCAGTTGTAGTATACAAATCATCAGGCAAAAGATGGACAGTCACATCAGCTTGTCCTATAACATTTCCATTAGGGTCACAACCCAAAGTAGCATCATCATTATAAACGAAACCTGAAATCACGGTAAGACAACTTGGGTCCTGCAATATTTCAAAAGTTTTTACCTCGTTGCAAGTACCATTTGATGAACTGATTGTCACGGTATATATTCCTGTCGCCAAATCAGTTACGTTTGCTGTAGTTTCTCCGTTGCTCCATTCAAACAATGGGTCATTAATCCCTGTGGTACTAACACCGGCAGTTCCGTCATCCATTCCACAACTGGTGTTGGTTGAAAAAGTGGTTATCATCACTCCGTCTTCAATAACTTCAATGCTGGCATATGATTCACAACTACCTGTCGTTTCAACCATAACAACCTCATAATTACCTGCCTGATCCACCAAAATGCTAACTCCCTGATTGCTCACGATATTACCATTGGAAGTGGTCCATTGCACATCAACATTGGAAGGGCTTACGATTTCAAAATCAAGCAATAATGGATTTCCGTTAAAACAATTTAAATATTGAACAGAGGCACCCTCCGCAACAGGATAGGTTCGATTATCAATAACAGAAATAGTAGCCGTTGAGGTACAACCATTGGCTCCGGTAGCTACGACAGTATATTCTGCCGGATCAAGTACTTGAGCATCCATGCCTAATGATTGTCCCTGATCATCAAACCACTCAAAACTGGTACCTGGAGCATTTGAACTTGCGGTCAAAGGAACAAGATCAATGCAGCTTTCCTGAGAAACATCATCAGCAATAATATCCGGCTGTGAAAAATCTCCTATTACTTCAACGGACGAAGCAGCAGTACAACCACTTGGGCTTGTTACGGTTAAGGTATAAGTTCCAACTGCATTGACGGTTGGGTTTAAAGTAGTTTCACCATCAACGATATTTCCATTATTTGTGGACCACAAATAAGTAGCACCACTTTGAGATTGACTCCCGTCCAATTGAACTGATGAATTATTACAATCAATCGACTGATCAGGGCCTGCATTTGAAGTAGTTTCAAATACCACAGTTTCATCTGAATCTTCACAACCAAATTGATCAGAAATGGTCAACAAATAGGTGCCAGGCATTGAGATAGTTGGGTAAAGGGAATTGGCATCATCAACTATTTCTCCATCGACAGTTGTCCATTGAAAGGTCGATCCAGCAGGATATTCGGAATTGCTGCCATTTAACACCAAATAATTCGTCTGGCATTCAAAATATTGATTATCTCCTGCGTCTGCTATAATCGTAGCATTACTTGAAACGCCTATATCCACTGTTCCATAATCGTAGCAATCATTTGCATCCATCACTGTTACTGAATAGGTTCCGGGAGACAAGTTATATATTCCTGAAGTTGTTTCACCATTGCTCCATTCATAGCTGTAAGGCAAAGATCCACCTTCTACTTCTACTTCTATTGATCCATCGTTTGAATTATTACAAGCTGCGTCTTCTGAAGTAATGCTGATATCTATCGGACTAATTGCAGTAACTTGTTCACAAGTACTCACTGTACAACCATTTAATGGATTTGTAATTTCAACACAATAAGTCCCAGGGCCTAATATATCAATACTTGAAGTGTTATTATTTGACAAAATCGTTCCTCCCTGTGTGGTCCAATTAAAGGAATATAAATCAAATGGTCCTGAAGCGAATACGTTTAAAGTCCCTACTCCATTCAAAGTACAATCCAATTGAAGATCACCGTATATTATTTTTGCTGCGGGTTCGAAATCAGTAGTCACCTCAACGCTGGCAGAATTGCTACAACCATTGGTTCCGGTAACAACCACTTCATAAATCCCTCCTTCTAATGCTGTTATCATTTGATCTTCTGAAATAACGTTTCCATTAAAATACCATAAAAAAGTCGCCGTAGGGTTATTAGTAACAGCAGTCAAATCTAAGTACGAGTTGCAAGTGATAACCGTACCATCTGATTCAATCGTTACTGATGGAACAGCTGTGTCATCCAGCACAATTGCCGAAGCAAAACTTAAACAACCTGGCCGTAGAATAACCAATTGATAGATTCCGGGAGCATCAATTGTGGGAGTAAGCGAATTTACACCAGATACAATATTTCCATTAGTAGTTGTCCATTGAATATAAGCATCCAGCCCATCGTATGATTCAGATCCATCAATTTGTAAAATTGGATTATTACAATCCAAAACCATAACATCTTCTAATATTACAGCAAGTTCACTGTAAACCACCACTTCATCTGATCCGGTACAACCTGTATCAACATCAATTATAGTAAGCGTATAAGTCCCATCCTGGTTAATCAGCGGACTTAGCGTATTGCCTCCTGAAAGGATATTTCCATCAATTGTAGACCATTGGTAAATTAAATTAATACCTGCAGCACCAGGTGCTATCAATTCAAGAACAAATTCGCATTGAATATGTCGGTTAGGTCCTGCATCTACAAACAATGGTTCAGTGTTTTCAACCACTTCAACCACAATTGTTTTACTACAACCCGTTTCTGTTTCTACAATTAAAACATAGTCACCGGTTTCAAAAACTTCAATTTCGTTTGAGTTGGAGTGAAAGCCATTGGGGCCAAACCATTCGTAAGTGATAACACCTGGATGGTTGGTGCTTGCTGTAATAATGTTTGATAAATTATTGCAATTTAAAGGAACATTGCCCGTAATGATGATGTCCGGGCCATCCGGATCTCCCAGTATTTCAGTGCTTTCCATCGAAGAGCAGCCTTGAGGAGTAGTCACCGTGACGGTATAAATGCCAGGTAATCCTACCTCCGGAGATTGTTCATTTTCATTACTTCCATCGATTCCCGGTCCCTCCCAAAAAAAGCTGGAATTTGGAATGGAAGAGGAAGCTAATAAAAAAGCAGTAGTATTTATACAGTCCAGCGGACCTGTATTTCCAATGATTATTTGCGGTTGGGAGTTTTGCAACACCTCCAAATTAACAGTCACAGTACTATCGCAACCCAAAGCGGTTATAAAGTCAAATTCATAAATTCCGTTTTGGCATAACTCTGTTCCATTGTAGTCCAAACATTCTCCTGAACAAACTACCACATCCAGAATAGTTTCTAAACGCGGTAAGACCGTCAAATCCAAAATATAAAGCGTAGTATCACAACCGTTTTCAACTTCAACAATATAAATTCCATCGTTACAGAAATTCGTATTATTGATTTCTACACACTCGTCGTGGCACACTGTTTCAACAATTAAAATAGTATCATTTACACATTGTGCAAAAGACAAACTTCCCCATAAAAGAAATAATGAAGCCAGTAAAACTAACTTTTTCATAGTTTCGGTTTTTTTAAAATAATAAAATAGAATAGAGTCTTTAGACTACCAAAGACGGGTATGTGGAAACGGTATTGGGAAGTATAGGCAAATGTATGTGAGTAAAAACGACGGGGAATATTTTTATTTTCCGGCGTTCATGGGCAATCAGGGGTTTAAAACCCGTATTCACCCTAAAATTAGAAAACATCTTTTATTTATTATAAATTTTTGAATAGAAAATAAAAAATAAATTATAGTTTAACGTTTGTGGTTTCAACTCGTTAAAAACATTAAAATGTAAATCACCAGCCTTTTTTTTAGTCATTTGAAGAATTGGATAATACAAAAAAGGGAAGCCGAAAAACAGCTTCCCCTCGTCATGGGATTTAGTATAATTTGTATTTTATGCTTCTATAGTTTACTTTCCTTAACGCAGTATTTGTATATACCCAGAATAGGATTTTCCGGCACCGTCTTCTAATATATAAAAGTAGGTACCATCGGGCAAATGTTTGTTTTTCCAGGTACCGTTCCAATCATTTTTATAACTTTTTTGATAAAAAACTTCATTCCCCCAACGGTTATAAACACTGACAATATTATTTGGATAATCTTCAATATTTTCAATAAAAAACACATCGTTTACCCCATCATCATTTGGAGAAACTCCTGTATAAATAATCAACTCTTTGCATGATATAATGATACTCACCGTTGCAGTATCACAGCCTATGGGATTGCAAATCGCATAGGTAAAGGTATCTGGTTCAATCGGATCACAAAAACCAGTTTCGGCGCTATAAGTTATGGTGCCATTCTGATTTAAAGTCGCAGATCCATTTGCCGGAGGCGTGACAATGTAAATGGATTCGAGGATTCCGTTGATCGTATCGTTTTCCAATACTTCAATGTTTATAGTTTCGTTTTGGCCGATATTTTCAAAATCATCAACGGCAATTGGTGGCTTGGGCCAACCTCCGAAATACATCTCTTCAACCGTGATAAACATATAAGTGGTATCACAAAAACCAAGGTCGTCACAAACGACAATGCAAGCCTCTTCAGTACCAACCTCAACCCCTTCGTAGCTCACACACCATACTCCGTCTATAAGTTCAAACAGTACAAATTCGCCAGAAAGATCTTCACAGACATTTTCAATGCTGATTATATTGCCAAAGAGTTCGGTCGTATCAATGCAAAAAGTATCTATTTCACTTACAAAAATGGTATCAACAAAAACTTCATCATTGATGCAGGCAACCAGAATATCAACTGTGTCTATGCAACCCGTTGTTGTATTATTAAATACAATCTCATGCGCTCCAACGACTAAATCGAGAGCCAATCCTTTAGGAACAGTATTTTGTTTTGAAGCGATTGATGAATGGATTTGTGATTGAATTTGGGTGACCTCTAATTTTCCGCAATTCTGGTCGATGTTTTCACTGAAGATTATAAAATTCTGAGGATCAAGCTGCCAATTACCAAACGGATTCCAAATATTCATCGAATCCACCAGATTTTTAATATTAAAAAATTTACCACTAAAAGTAATGCCATCCACCGTCCAATCATCCAATTGATAAGGTCCTGAATTACCTTGGTCTGGCAAGCTGAGGTAAGAATAAATCGTTGCCATTTGATCGTTGCAGCCAATGAAATCGCCATTGAAAATTGCTCCATTATCAGTGATCTCGTAATTACTGATTTCATTCAAAGGAATATTAAAACAGATCAACGAATCACTATTACAATGCTGAATAAAATAGTTATTTAAATTGTTTTCAACAATATCTTCGCAATCCAAATCAAGAACAGTAATGATTACAATAGTCGTATCACAAATTCCTAAATCATCGCAAACTACGATACAAGCCGTATCATTTCCAATAAAATCATCATTGGGAATATAAGTGACACAAGAATCTGCCGGATTAATAATCCAGGTTCCGTTTTCAGGATCACCGCACGAAGAGATGCTTACAAAATTGCCTGGCAATTCAATCGTTTCAAAGCAAATGCTGTCAATTGGTGTATTGATTAATGTAGTTACATATATTGTATCAGTAATGATTTCCAGACAACTTGATCCAATCACAATTTCCAATTCATTACTACACGTTGCAGTAGAAATGGTGACGGTATAAATACCGGCAATTAAATCATCTCGTTCTGCACCGGTTGCTCCATCGCTCCAATCGTAGTGATAAGTATTTGGAGAAAGAATAATTGAACCATTTGCAAGGTCGCAAGTTGCTTCAATATTTTCAATTATTTGAATCGCCATTCCGTCATTGAAACCGATAATTATATCAAAAGCCACAGCGCTGCATCCATTGCCATCCGAAACAGTCAAACTATACGAACCGGCTGTTAGGTCCAAACGATCCTCGGGCTCAACACCTCCACTCAAATCAGCCCAATTGAAGGTATAAATTCCATTTCCACCAGTAACTGTGACATCAATCGATCCTCCATTGTCACAATCGCCGTCAAGGGACAAATAACTAACTTCCAAAACTTCAGGTTCGGTGACAGAAAAACATTCAGTAGCTCCCACGCAATCATTGGCATCGGTAATGATTAAGCAATAATCGCCTTCCGGAAGTGAACCGTTTGAAAAAATATTTCCCAGGCTATCCTGAATAATTTCCTGAGCCGGCTGATCAAAGCCAGGATCATAAGTTGCGTTGTAATTGACTGATCCATCCGATTGTCCATTGCAACTTACCGAAACAAGTGGATCAAGGCTCAAAGTTACTCCGGAAACAAAATTATTTAAAGTAAAATCAACAACTATTCGGCAATTTGTAGCAGATTGATCCGTCACGGTACAAAAATAAGATCCGGCTGCAAGATCATCTCTCCACGCTTGGTTGAGTGAAGAATTGTCATTCCATAAAAAATGGTAATTGCCACTTCCACCGGTCATCTGAATATTTACATTTCCATTCACCTGATTGCAACCCGGCTGATTATAAATTGTTAATTCTGATGTTAAAGGATTATTTTGATTAACGTCTATATTAATTACATTTTCACAATCGGGATTCAGTGAATCGTAGACGCTGACCTGGTATGTTCCAACTGGTAAATCATACCTTTCAAAAGCGGTCAAACTATCATGCAGCCAAATATAAATATATGATGTCGGTGAAAATTCCACAGCACCATTACTTGCTTCGCAGGTTGCCGGAGAAATAGTTACCACATCGGGTTCAGAGCCAGTAACATTTTCAACAATTATTGTTTCGATTGAAAAACAATTTGGGGTTAAAAGAGAGGTCACGGTTACTGTATAAACTCCAGCAAATAGATTTGTCATTTCATTGCCCAAAGTATTCAAATCGCCATCGGTTGTCGACCAGTTATAAGAATAATCAGTATTGTTTCCATCCGGATTAAGCGTTGCAACACCAATGGATTCCCCACATTCGGAATCAACAATTTGAGCAGTTATATCCGGCATCACACAATCACAATCTGCATCAATGACTATTTCGATACTTGTGCTACAACTGTTTCCATCTGTTGCCGTAATCTGATAGGTCCCGGCGGATAAATCGTTTCTAACAGAACCCATTCCTCCATCGCTCCAACTAAAACTTAAATTTCCGGGCGAGAGGGTTGCGCTACCATTTGAAGTGCTGCAATAATCTTCTGTGAGAGAGTCAACAGTTATTAGTAATTCTATTACTTCGACTGAAGCTCCGGAAAGATCCAGATCGCCACATATAGATCCACCACCTTGAATCAGTAAAGCATCAATTTCAAAAATAGTGGTTTGGTTTAAAACAATTGAATCCGAAACATTGACTGACAGATCAAACACTAAGGTGTGAATGGTATAATTCCCGGAACTATTCACTACAAATTCAGCAATGTTTTCAATAGCAATAATTGCATTACCCGGTGATTTTGATAGCAAATAAGCGATCCCAAAACCTGGTGGTGCGTTCATATTTCCCATTGGCGTGGCAGAAATGGAAGCCTCTCCATTTTCAAAACAAACCGTACTATTATCAATAGTAAGATTTCCTGCTGCAGCATCACAAGGCTCACAATCATCGATGATTGCAATGCCATTTATAATAAATTCACAACCAGAATCATCCGAAATCGTTACATCGTAACTGCCCGGAGGCAATTCTGTTCGATTTTGGGGTTCATTTGGTTGACTCAAATCTGCCCAATCAAAAGAATAATTTCCGCTTCCACTAGTTATTAAAACATCAATTGCTCCAAGGCTATCACAATCGGCAGCTTGAGTTGTAAAAGTTGCATTGATTACAGGGGTTACAGCTACATCCACAGTTTTTTCAGCAGTACAACCAGCAATATCAGAAATGTTCAAGGTGTATTGTCCGGCCATTGCTGAAACAACATTTGGAATAACAGGATTTTGGTCGGTAGAAGTAAAACCATTTGGGCCATTCCATTGATAGGAATCTCCTCCATTTCCATACAATTCAATATCATTTCCAATACAAACAGGGCCATTCGAAGTAGCGGAAGCCGTATTTAAATCTTGATTTACAGTAAGGGTTGTTATTGCTGTTCCGAAACAACCACTTGCATAAAAAACAGTTAATTCAATGGTATAAACACCTTCTGCGTCCGTTGTTAAAATAGGGTTATAAATATCGTCATCATTAAAACTTCCAAAGTCTGAACTCCAATTATAGGAATAATCCGGTCCTTGTGGTAAAACAGAAAATTGAACCATACCACCAACACAAGTGGTGCTATTAAAGGGATCAATAATTACTTCAATACTATCAATTACTTTAATCGTTTGAGACTCCGTGATGACGTTATTGCAATTGTCATTTGCTGTCCAGCTTCTGGTTAAAAAGTAATGATCAGAACTTGTTCCGCTGGTTTGTACTTCACTGAAAATTATGTCAGTATCTGCATCACAATTATCCGTGGCTGTTGTTGTGGGAACCGTTGGTATTTCATCACAGTGAACCGTAATATCTGCAGGGACACCAATCAAAATTGGATTAGTATTATCTGCAACCGTGATAATCTGCGTTTCTGTTTTGCTGTTTCCACATTCATCGGTTGCCGTCCAGCTTCTGGTCAAAGTATAAGAATCAGCACAGGAACCATCCGTTCTGCTTTCATTATAAACGATGGAAACTGTTGCATCGCAGTTGTCGCTCGCCGTTGGGCTTGCTGCGCTCGGTACAGATTCACATTCAACCGTTACATCTGACGGAACGCCTGACAGCGTTGGTTGCGTATTGTCTTCTACCGTAATAATTTGGGTTTCTGTTTTGCTATTTCCACATTCATCGGTCGCCGTCCAGCTTCTTGTCAAAGTATAAGAATCTGTGCAGGAACCGTCCGTTCTGGTTTCGTTATAAACTATCGAAACTGTTGGATCGCAATTGTCGCTTGCCGTTGGGCTTGCTGCGCTCGGTACAGATTCACATGCTACCGTTACATCTGACGGAACTCCTGAAAGTGTTGGTTGCGTAGTGTCTTCTACCGTAATAATTTGGGTTTTTGTTTTGCTGTTTCCGCATTCATCGGTTGCCGTCCAAGTTCTGTTCAGGGTATAAGAATCTGCGCAGGAACCGTCCGTTCTGGTTTCATTATAAATGATTGAAACAGTTGGATCGCAATTATCGCTTGCCGTTGGACTTGCAGCGTCAGGTACAGATTCACATTCTACCGTTACATCTGACGGAACTCCTGAAAGCGTTGGTTGAGTGTTGTCTTCAACCGTGATAATCTGCGTTTCCGTTTTGCTGTTTCCGCATTCATCTGTTGCCGTCCAACTTCTTGTCAAAGTATAGGAATCAAGACAGGAACCATCCGTTCTGTTTTCATTGTAAACGATTGAAACTGACGCATCGCAGTTGTCGCTCGCCGTTGGGCTTGCTGCGCTCGGTACAGATTCACATTCTACCGTTACATCTGACGGAACTCCCGACAGAGTTGGCTGCGTGTTGTCTTCAACCGTGATAATTTGAGTTTCCGTTTTACTGTTTCCGCATTCATCTGTTGCCGTCCAATTTCTGGTCAAAGTATAAGAATCAGCACAGGAACCATCAGTTCTGCTTTCATTATAAACGATTGAAACTGACGTATCGCAGTTGTCGCTCGCCGTTGGGCTTGCTGCGCTTGGTACAGATTCACATTCAACCGTTACATCTGACGGAACTCCTGAAAGCGTTGGTTGCGTGTTGTCTTCGATTAATAAAAATCCAGTTGTATAATTAGTACAACCATTCAAAGAAACTTCAAGGTTGATCTCCATGTTTCCACAAGCATCAAATATGACATTGTGCGGTCCAATTCCTGTCGCTTTTGAAGGGGTGGCATCAGATCCAAAATCCCAACTATAACTTGCACCAGAGCCAGCGTTGACTGCTTCAATATCAACTTCGGTATTGACGCAGGAAGGTCCTGGAAGCACAATATCCGCGATGGGCTCACAAGCCGGATCATTGCAATCTGTTAGACCATTTCCATCATCATCTATTCCATTACCACATATTTCTAAACATTCTTCAATTTCAAAAGAAAAACAACAATTGGGTGAATAACCACAATTACTTACTGTTTTCACACAAACGTCATAATTTCCGGAGGCGATATTATTTAAATCAACAACAATTGAGTCCGTATCTTCTCCAAATAAAATCACCGCACCAGATGGCAGATCCCAAAGATACCCAAGCGCATCAATTGATGGTTCAACAGAAAAACTAGTTGTATCTGCACCACAAACGATCAATGGAACGGCTTCAGAAATAATAGGACAGGATTGTGGAGCAGGACCATCTAAAGTGATCGACAAAGGCCCAACCTGACAAGTTTCTTCGTCATTGCTTACATAAATGTCATAGTTGTTGGCCACCAAATTGTTGAAAATATTACTGCTTTGCCAGGTTCCAAAAAGGCCGTTTTTATATTTAAAACTCTCTGTTCCGCCGGATGCGGTAATTGTAATTGAGCCATCACTTCCCTCACAGGTTGAAGGGGGGCTAGATGCAGAAATCAAAGCATTAATTTCAGAAGGATCATTTAAAGTAACCGTTTCGATTTCATTACACCCATTATCATCAGTTACGGTAACAAAATAAGTACCTGCGCTGAGATTTGTAACAGTATCGCCAGTTTGGCCATCACTCCATAAGAGCAAATAATCTCCCACTCCCCCAATAACATTTGCAAGGGCTGCGCCATCAGCCGCTCCTTTGCAACTAAGATCTTGTCCATTAAAATCTGAGATAATATCTACAGAAACTGCCAACTGTTGAGGATTTTGTATCGTAATACTTTCAGTTGCAGTACAGCCATTGCCATCCGTAACGGTAACGTCATAAGTACCTGCACTCAGTCCGGTTGCTATTGCCGTAGACTGGGCTGGTGTCGTATTCCATAAATAAGTATAGGAAGAACAACCTCCAACAGGCGTGGCCGTTACTTCACCATCGCTATCGCCATTGCAACTAATTCCTTTAGTCTCTGATATTGTGCAACCAAGAGCTACAGCAGGACTAACTGTAATCTCCTGCGTACAATTGACACTATGCCCTTCTGCATCCTTTATTGTCCACGTGCGCATAACTATAATAGGACAAGAACCTGATGCTACATCAATATATGTGACCTCCGTTATTGTACAATTATCAGATACAATGCCTTGATTAATACCATTCTCAAATACTGACTCACTTGATACAGTTGAAATATTTGAAAATGCCGGGCCTGAAATGTCTGAGGTAGAACATCCTGCTACATCACGGTTTATTGCACATTCGGTAATTGTTGGATCTGTTTGATCAAGCACTATGGTAGTTATTACTTCCGTTACATTATTTGCGAGATACGGATCGCTCGTGGATGAAGTTACCGAAGCTGAATTCGTAAGCGGGCTACATTGGTTGGGATCAACGGTTCCTGTTAATGTAAGCGTATCAGATTGTCCCGGAAGTAATATTCCAATTGTCCAGGTAGGTGCTGACCAGGTTCCCTGGGACGGAGTAGCGATTATTGATGTTAAATTTACAGGAAGGTTGTCCGTTGCTGTCACGTTTAATGCTGTCGAAGGACCATTGTTGGTAACGACAATGGTGTAGGTAAGTGGATTACCCGAAACCACAGTATCCTGGGATGCTGAAATAGTTATAGCTACATCAGCACCTGCAAGTCCGAAATTATATTGGCATTCACCTGCCCCCGCTGCTGTGAAAGAAGCGGTGTGCATTCCATTTGGTGAAGGTACAGGAGTGGTTAAAGTGTACCCGGTCGGAATTGGCTGCGCCAATTGAACAATATAACTTGCAGGAGTGGGCACCTGATAACTGATCTGAACATCATCAAAATAGACAATATCGCCTGCAATCATCGTTGCTGAGCCTGATGAAACAAATCTAATTGTTGTTGTAGCTGATAAGTAGGGTGTAATATTGTAAGATAGTAAACCGCTTTGGTTCCCGTCAGCTCCGCTGAGTCGTTTTAGCAAGGTCCAGCTGGCAGGGGTAGCAGAGGTAGCAACCATAACATCCACATAATCACCAACTTCAAGATCAAGGCCGATTTCGGTATATTTAAATGAAAGGGTTGCCGAAATAGCCGTACTAAGGTTTGCTGTGCGGTACGCGCCTTTTGTTGTACTTGCAACAGACTGAATTCTCAATCCATTCGCAGAGGTAATTCTAAGGTCTCCTGCACCAAATCCATCGGTTTCACCAATTTCAGTCCATGAATCGGTCCAGTTTGCAGTACCATTACTTTGGTTGGCAACAGTATTTGCATTGAAGCCATCAAGGTAAGTTGAAGCAGTTGTTGGTGGTGTAATATCGAATTGGTAAGTACTTTGCGAAGATGTCGTTTCGGTACTCACAAGGGGTTCTCCTGCATTTAAGATTGCATTGCCGTTAAGGTCGTGATAGAGATTTACATCAACAGCCGTAAACCCCGGTTCTCCTGTATCAAAAATTCCATCAACATCCAGGTCTGTGAATACTATACCGGTTATTGTGTTCTGCAGAGGTATCGAAATGCAGGAAACATTCACGGTGACCAAAGCAATACTACACACCTGGGGATCTTCCAGGCTGCAAACTTCATACTCAAATTGATCAATGCCTGTAAAATTTGCGTTTGGTGTGTAGGTAATTGTTCCATCGGGGTTGACAATAACTACCCCATTCGCAGGTTGAATAGCCGTTGCCGTTGTGGTGACTGTTGCCGGATCAGGTTGGCCAATTACATCATTAGCCAATACATTGACTACAACGGGCCTATCTTCCGCTGTGTTTACAACATCATTACTGGCAACCAAGTTTGCCAAAACGCCCAAATAATTATTCTTATCACAAGTTCCTAATCCTGTAAAAATAGCAGATTGTTTATTCAGCGATGAAGCGGTATATGCATCTCCTGTATTGGTTGGATCAACTTTTACAATACTACAGGAAGGCCCAACGTAATAGATCATTTCCACATTATCAATCCAGAAAAAATCATTGCTTGCAACTTTCCCATTAGTGATAAACTGTATGGTATTTACACCATTGGGATTGTGCGTTGTAAGCGGAATGGTAACGACGGAATAATTTACATCAGTACCCACACTTCCTCCATCATTAATGGTATGGATGGTTAAGCCGTTTAATTGTACATTAACAGCTTCCCCATTCCGATTCAAATCTTGCCGTCTATAGCTAAACTTCAGCATTGCTCCCGTAGCGCCTATAAAAGTACGCGATCGGTTAATTCCATTATTAGAGCCTGATAAACGGATAGCGTTTCCTAAGCCACCAGAAGATGCGTCGGCTATGACCCGCACATCTCCTGCATTAATATTGCCATCATCACTCACTTCTGACCAGTTGTTGTCCCAACTAACTCCCCCGTCATTTCCATTGAAAGCGGCAATTGGATCGAAGTCATCTTTTACGTTTAAACCGTTTGCCGTGCTAAATGAATAGTTTCCTGATAAATCCGAAATCGTTGATTGTTGTATTCCATCGTCACCATCAATAATACCGTTGCAGTTTACATCAGCATACAAATTAACCTTTACACCTGCAGCACCTGTTTCATCATCATAAGTGCCATTATCGGCAAGTTGTTCTATAAAAATTTTTCCATTAATTAAATTCTCATAAGCGTTGGCAAAACAATCGGTTACTTTGATGGTCACTGTTGCCACATCGCAGATATCGGGATAATCATCAGAGCATACACGGTATTCAAACTGATCAGTTCCTTCAAATCCGGGATTTGGTGTATACGTTATGGTTCCGTTGGGATTAATTACGATAGTTCCATTGCTAGCTTGCAAAAGCGCCAGTGTATCAACAGACGATTTATCAAGCTTGCAGAGGAAGCCGAAATCGTTGGATAAAACACCAATAATTATAGGTATATCCGGTTCTGTAACTTTCAGGTCATCATTGGCTACGACTAGTTGCTGCATACATCTCGATTCCATAACATATCCAACGTCCTGTGCGGGTGATGTTTTCGGTGTTGGGCCTCCCGCATTGGGATCCTGCCCCCAAACACCGATTATATTTGTGCCATCGCAAGTGTAAATAGCCAGGCCTGACTGGTCGTTATCCGTATCAAAAATTTTGTATGATTGTAAAGCAGCCATAGGAACTGCAATGTCATAAGGAATTCCGCATGAACTCGTAATGGGAGCAGGAGTGACAAGATTGCCATCATATTTAATATATAATGTAGTGGCAGTCGGAGCCGTTACCCATACCGGGTTATAGTTACCACTCAAATTATCACTTCCCGGTGCCCAGGCAAGACTGGTAAACGAACTAAGCCTGCTTTCAGGGATCATATTAAAAGACCAGTCGTAAGCTGCACCTGAAGCATCGGCATCAATTACAGCAATAGCGGTATAGGATTCTCCTCCCTGGCTTTGGAATTTATAGCCCGCAGCCTCACTGAGTGAAAGGTAAGTCGCTCCGTTTGCAGGTATCGCAAGGGTACCGGAAGCACCGGTACCAGCTTTCCAATTTATAGTGATGGATGCAGACAAACTATTAGTAAAAAAAGCATATACCGGTGCCCCTGAATTCGTGGTATGTACCGGAGTATAATAAGTACTGCTATAAAAAGCGCCCGGCAATATAGCAAGATTACGTGTCGAATAACCACTGCCATCAATACCACCGAAAATCAGGTCAACACCAATTGGATGGTTTGACGTTAAAACTGCTCCCGCTTTGATATCGTTTGCTTTGTTCACATCTGAAGGATTCGATCCTGGTGTATTGGCCGTACCATCGTAAAACCAGACTTCTCCTTCATTTAACACAGGGGATAATAGATCAACTGTTCCATCAGCATCGTAGTCTAACTCAACAACGGTACTATCTGTTGCGGCTTTTGCAAAAACACCGGTGTATCTAAATGCCGAGGTATTTCCAAAAGCAGCACCTGAAATATCTTCCCCAAATGGTAGAATAAATAACCTGCCGAAGCGGGATATATCAACTACATTTGTCTTTACATTTTGGACTGCAAACATAGGCCCTGTAGTCCACATGCCTGCATCACCTGATATTTTTGAAACCGCAATATCGTTTGTACTATGCAGCTTGTCCTTACCATCGAATACTACTTCTGAAACTACACGGGGATTATATGCGAACTGGTTATCGAGGTAGAGATAACCACCCGCAGGGATTATATCGCTAGGGTAACCCGGCGCAACGCCGTTATCAAGCTTACCATCACCCCAAACCTCTGTGGTAGATTGAACCGGGATAGCTATATCACTTTCATATCCGTCTTCCCAATGGTCATAAGTAATAAAAGTACCCGGATAGGGCATCTTAAGACTGATAACGGAGCGAACAGTATTCGTGAGATACGAACTCCCTGCCACACTCCAAAGCGCCTTACGTAATTGTGTAGTGTTTTCAGGAAATGGTAAATAAAAAGTTTTGCTCCGTGTAGATTCGGCGCAGGGATCGATATACGACTCCTCAATGTTAACGCTTACTTTGCCATAGTCGCATACTACAACCGGTCCATTTGAACAAACCTGGTAGGTGAATTCATCCAAACCAAAGAAGCTACCATTGGGGAGATAGGCTACTTGCCCCGAAGGTCCAATTTGTAAAGAGCCACCGGTTGGTTGGGATACCACGGAAACCGATGTTAGGTCTATATCGCACAAATCGTTGAAAAGTACATTAATTATAAGCGGATTTCCTTGTAAGCCAGTGGCTGTATCATCATTTGCCAATACTCCTTTTGTAGCCACTTTATGCGTTGCCACAGCGGGTCCGTTGCAACCAACAGCGATTGCGGTAATAGTTGAAGTACCCGTCCATCCGGAGACAAATGTAACTTCACCAGTTGATGGATTGATAGTATTACCTGCCAGCAGGCTTATAAAATCAAGCGTATAACTTAGTCCGGTAGAATTTGGAGCAATGGCTGTATAGATTGCATTACCTAAAGCCTTACAACGTTCGGAAGAACTTCCCAAACTAAAATCAGGGATACCTACACTCACGGATGATGCTATATGAGTTGAGGTTTTTGGTCCATTACAACCCGTAGCTGTTGCAGTAATTGTGCTCGACCCATTCCAGCCGTCAACATAAGTTACTTCTCCTGTGAATGTATTAATGGTGTTGCCTGCCGATAGGCTTGCCGGATCAAGGCTGTAACTCATACCCGTTGAGTTGGTAGAAGCGGCGGTATATGTCTCACTGCCCGAGCCCTGGCAACGTATG
The DNA here is from genome assembly GCA_965220465.1 of Saprospiraceae bacterium. Classification (GTDB taxonomy): domain Bacteria; phylum Bacteroidota; class Bacteroidia; order Chitinophagales; family Saprospiraceae; genus JAHDHW01. The sequence continues at coordinate 118,254 of CBDCPZ010000025.1, forward strand.
GAAGAAGCTCCCAAAGAAAATACCGGTGTTCCGATCGTAGGACTGCAGGTTGTAAAAGTCACAGTCAGTTTGGGTGCATCCGATGCACTTCCATCATAAGAGTCTGCATTACGGGTACCACTGCCTGTGATAATAAATACTATGCTGTTTCCACTAACCCAACCTGCACGATTGACAATCTCCTGTACCACAGGAGCAAAGCTGGGCGAAGTGTAAGTTTGATTATCTGTCCACGCAGGTACATTTGACCAGTTATAAGATGCAGCCGTTGTCGTACGACCTGAAATATTATAATCTGCAGTTGTAAAAGTGCCGGGGTTATCAGCAGCTTGTGCTTTGATGACCAGATTGGTTGCTGATGAATGGTCTGCCTTCGCCATGAAGGTAAAATATGCATTGGTTATGGTCGCGCCTGGAGGGATATTCAGCCCGGTAAAACGAATGCCAACTATTTGGTCATTGCTTCCTTCTCTGATCATTTCCAAATCTGACGAACCAGTGATATCTGTAGAACCGCTTGATATTATTTCTTCAGCGTCATCGCTACCGGTAATGACATTGCTGTTAATAGTGGTTTGGGAAGAGACGGAAAAAGCCAAGCTCATGACCATCCCCAGTGAAAGAAGTGCTGAGCGAAATTGAATATTTATGACAATACCGATTTTCTTGGAATCCAGAATCGGTAATTCCAAGAATTTGGCAATCCTGAAAAATGGGCGGAGTGGTTTCCAACTGTTCATATTGTGTTAACTGTTCGACTTCGATTATTGACTCGCTAATATGTTTGGGAGTAAATATTTATTAAAAATATAAAGTAACTTTTTCTGAAATCATTGATATCGCTACATGTAAATTGCCTGTAAAACAATACATTCGCTAATTATATTACCACTTAATATAATAATACAAAGACAATTATTATACCATTCGAAGGATTTGAAGGTATTTCTAAAGACTGGAAAAAATTGGAAAAAATATTTAGGAATCCTGAAGGTTGGCAAGTATTTCAATAACAATTAAATTACAAAGACTAACGGCTTTTTTGGCTGCCAGTATAAAAAAGAAAACAGCGTTGTTTTATAAAGAATAAAATTGCTTATTGCATAATAAGCTGATCACAAATCATCAATAATTGCTAATAATGAATAGTTAATTTGAGCTCTTTGAGTTTGTGCAGATCTACCATCCAGCAGCCCCATGTTAACTTGTCTGTCCAAAGATTTATTTCTGCTTGACAAAAGAATAAATTGATTGTAAAGGTCTTCATCTTTTTCTTTCAGATAGCCAAGCATCAGCTCAATCGCTTTACTGGTTTTGCCGTCACCTATCAGATTACGAAATTCTTCAACAGGGCTTGAACTGGCCTGAGGTGCCTGCGGAACTACCGGAACAGCATCAGGAATAACTACAATTTTTTTCTCACCACCGATTCCGCGCATATCTTTAATCAGCTTTTTCAGTTGGTTAACGATATCAAGATAGGCTTCATCTTCGTCATCCCACTTAGAAACCGGAAGTGCACCTTTTGGTAGTGCCTGAAGTCGTGCAAAGGCAGTATCCTGCCAATCCGCCGGTCGAATGATAATCGGTACAACCCGTGCATTATCATCAGGATTATTATGCCTTTCAATTGCTTTCGCGACTTCAACATCAAAACAATATTCTGAAGCAATAAAATCCATGCTAATCAACATCAAAATGACATCGGCATCATTCAGTTCAGTTTTAATATGCTTATCCCATTCTCCTCCGATAGGTATCTGGCGATCTTCCCATGCAGAAACATAACCTTGTCTTTTTAGGTTAGCAATGCTGGTTACCAGTTTGTCTTTATAAATTTCATCTTTGTGAGCGTAGGAAATAAAAATTTTAACAGGGTCCATATTATTCATCAAGTTGATAGGTTTCAAAAAATTCTTTTCGGGCAATGCGATATACTTCGCTATAATCCAGTGGGCTTACTAAATAATCGTCTTTTTTTACCACCATTTCCTCATCCCACGGTGCAACTAAATAAAATTCATTTGACAAATTTAACTGTTTCAGCAAATCTTCATTCATTTCAATGCCCATTACTTTTCCTTTGGCTGAATAAACTGAAACCCCATCGCCTTTATCTTCTAAAAGCTCATATCTGTCGTGAAATTTCCTTGCTCCTATGACATACATTTCACCGGCATCCGTTTGATTTGTAACGATAAAATCACCGGCTTTTGCTGTGTTCGTGGTTTCCAATCCATCGTCCGTAACGGTTTGAATGTTCTCTACGCCTTGAGCTTCTCTGGCATATATTTTTTTAAATTTTTTATAGACCTTCCCTTCCGATTTAAGGATCGGGACCATCGTTTCAATTATTTCTTTTTGCGTATACACTTGTCGATTATTTGTATTGCTTTGGGAAGTTTGGGATGTACATCCAATTAAAGTTATAATCAAAAACGGAATTAAAAATTTATACATTATTTTCAATGTTTATATAACACTTTCTAAATGTAACAACAATCTTCAAAAATAAAAAATCAGCCTGTAAAAATATTAGTCCGTTTTAATCCTGCAATTTTAGCAAACTTATTTTTAATTCTTAGCTTAGGGAAAAAATATTTTGCTATTTTTAGCTAAACAAACCCTCCTCAAAACAATGACTCCAATGACAGAACAAGATTATCTCAGCCAAAGGGTTGACGACCAAATCAACTGGTACAGCAATAAAAGTGCATTCAACAAAAAACGATATCAATTTATAAAAACCGTTGTCATTATTATCTCTGCCAGTATACCAGTGTTAGCGATAATTATAACAGGAAAAGATGAAATATTAAAAATCACCGTCGGAGTAGCCGGCGTACTGATTGTGGTGTTGGAAGGAATCCTGTCTCATTATAATTACAAAGACATTTGGCTGGAATATCGAATGACTTCTGAGATATTAAATCGAGAAAAAATACTTTACCTAACCGGTGCCGGGCCTTATAAAAATGGCAAAACCCTTCAGGCTTTTGTTGAGCGGGCAGAGGCCATCATGAGCACTGAAAATAAAAACTGGTTTACCAATCAAACCAAACCTGAAGACAAGGAAGAAGACGATTCTTAACCCCAAAACTTAAATCATGGCTTTATTAAATCGATTAAAATCTAATGGTCCTAAGAGAATTTTAGCGCTAGACGGTGGTGGAATAAGAGGTGCTATTACTATTGGGTATTTAGAAAAAATCCAAACTTTACTTCGTAAAAGATACGATAATCCACACTTAGTCCTTAGCGATTATTTTGATTTGATTGGCGGGACCAGTACGGGTTCAATCATTGCTGGCGGCCTAGCAATAGGCATGGATGTAGCAGATATTAAAGCGCTTTATTTAAAACTGGGTGATAAAATATTTGGAAAAAAACGAGGCTTATTTCAGCGGCTCAGTGCCAAATTTAAAATTGATGCGCTTGAAAAGGAATTGGAAAAGATATTCCAGGAGATGACATTGGATAGTGATAAGATCAGAACCGGCATTTGCATTGTGACAAAACGAGCGGACACCGGCAGCACCTGGCCATTGATCAATCATCCAGGAGGCAAATATTTTGACTATAATAAAGGCATTCTGCTTCGAAAAGCAATTCGAGCCAGTACGGCAGCGCCTACTTATTTTCAACCGGAAGCCTTCGATGTAGGCGGCGGTCAGATGGGTGCTTTTGTAGATGGAGGAGTCAGTATGCATAACAATCCTGCTTTGCAACTTTTTCTGCTCGCTACTTTAAAAGGGTTTCCATATCATTGGAATACCGGAGATGAAAACATGCTTTTAACCTCGATCGGTACAGGATTTTGGAGTAACAGAAAATCTATCGAAGAAGTAACCGATAATAAATTATGGGATTGGGCATCAGATGTAATTAGTATGCTGATGGACGATGCAAAAGATATGAATCAATTAATGCTGCAATTCCTTTCTAAAAGTCCGACAGCCAGAACACTTGATAGTGAAATTGGCGATCTTAATGAAGATGTTCTTCACGGCAAACCAGCCCTTCATTATTTGAGATATGACTCCGAGCTAGAAGATGAAAATCTTAAAAAATTAGGGCTTACCGGTATAAAAGCCTTTGATCTCCGTGAAATGTCTGCCTCTGAAAATTGTGCAGTTTTGATGGACATTGGAGCAAGATCGGCGAATATTGAGGTCATGGAAAGTCATTTTCCGGCTGCTTTTGATTTAAAACCTGAAAAACTCGTTTCTTAAAAACAACTATCCATGCTTTTAAAATATTATAAAAAACCACAACTATGTTTGATGACAATATACCAGTAAGCGTATTCACTTCTTATGCTCACAAAGATGAAGAACTCAGAGAAGAATTGGATGTACACCTTGCCATGATCAAGCGTCAGCCAGCTATTAAAGTATGGAACGACCGGCAAATTGTTGCAGGTGATGAATGGGATGATTCTATTAAAAAAGAATTGGAAACGGCAGATATTATTCTTTTATTGGTAAGCCCTCGTTTTTTAGCTTCGCGATACATTTATGATGTAGAAATAAAAACAGCTATTGAAAGGCATGAAAAAAGAGATGCCATTGTTGTCCCGATAATTTTAAAAACATGTGATTGGAACCAAACCGAATTTGCCAAACTCCAGGCGTTACCTCGTAATGCTGAGCCAGTTAACCAATGGGATGATATGGATGAAGCATTTTACAATGTCGTGACCGGCCTCAAACAAGTAATCACCGCAGTGCAGAAGAAGAAAGGAGGATAGAAAGGGGTTCGAGGTTTGAGGTTAAATACTTTGAAAGTTGATTTTTTGATGTGCGGATTGGAGGATGTGCGGGTGTGCAGATTATTGGATGTGCAGATTATTGGATGTGCAGATTGGTGGATGTGCAGATTGGTGGATGTGCAGATTGGTGGATTTGGGGATGTGCGGATTTTTTCGCTTCTGATAGGAAACCGATTACTGGCTGCTCACTACTCGCTCCTCGTATCTCGCCCCTCGCAACTAAGCCACCCGCTTCCCGCATTTTGGGCAAAAAGAAGCAGACATACTTAATATTCTGGTACCACAATTATTGCAAAACTTAAATTTTGGTTTTTCTTCTGCAATAAGTGTTTTTCGATTTAAAACAGCATCATATTGGCCTGAATCAATCCATTTTAATAATTCATTGGTACGATCGACTGTCCATTTGTGATCGCCTAGCATGAGACTGACATACTTTATCACTTTGTTGTAATTACCAACATCAATCCCTTCAAATTGTCGCGCCTGGTGTATAAAGCCATCGACACTAAATGATTTATAATATTTGGTGGGTAACCCGGATATTTTGGCAAGCGCGGAAGCGGCAACTTCTAAATCCTGGCAAGCGAGCAATCCTGCTCGGTCAGCTGTATATTCTGACATACGTTGCCACTGCAACAACGCTACTTGCAATCCATAGGAAATGATCGATCCTATACCCAGGGTAAAACTTCCTAACACTTCACTCAATAACGGAAGTAGTGTTCCGATTTCATAATAAAGCACATGCTGGCTTTTAATATGTCCTATTTCGCGACCAATGATAAAAGCCATCTCTTTTTCAGTAAAACTCTCTACACATCCATTGCTTAAAGCAATTATTGGATAATCAACTCCAGTGGTAATACCCTGCAATTCATCTGTATGATAAAGATATAATTCTGGAATAATGGTCAGATTCAAAACGGATCTGGCGTCTAGCAATAAATTGTAAATTTCAGGAAAATTGTTGGTATTGATTTTTAAATTACTACCTGTGATTTGTATCCGGAAAATCTTTTCTACACCGTATTCATAGAATTTTTTTACGAGTGTATCCAAACCTTTAGTTCCATGCAAAGCATCCAAAGCCTTGGTATCAAAAGGATGTTCATATTCTTTTGGATCAAGCCCGCTTAGCTTTTTTCGTTCCATTGAGTTTGTATTTTATCAAATGAGTGGTAATTAAAGACTACTTTTTAAAAAGAAATGTCTTTCACAAATTAACACATTTGAAATACAAATAACAAAATGAATTGTTTAAAAGGAAAAGTTTTAATCACAACCAATATCCAAACGAGAGAAAGGGTCATTATTAGGAAAACAATTGCCGGAAAGAATGTAATCCGGAACATAACGCTGGAGATTTGGATCATTGAGTCCATCGCTCAAAAAAGACAAAAGGTCTCCAATTTCCGCTTCAGTAAGATTTAGGGGTTGGAAATTTGGTGCAATTTGGCTGGATGGAACATTTTCGTTTTCAGGTATAGCTTCATTGAAAAAATCAATAACATCCCGCAGTGTTTCTTGGCTTGCCCCATGAAAATAAAAGGGAGAATCTTTTAGGTTATAAAGCTGAGGCACTTTAAATTTATACATATCGGCTTCTTTACCGGTAAAGCCGCCTCTCCCTTTGTTTTTACTATCATCAGCGGAAGTGTTAAGTGCTCCGGTTTGGTATAGATCATTTACGCCAAGTGCATAAAAATTCATTGCATTGAGTGATGGTCCACGGTGGCAGGAAGAACAATTGGCTTTACCAAAAAAAAGCATAGCTCCCTTTTTCTGTTGTTCAGATAAAGCATCCTTGTCTCCTTTCAGCCATTTTTGAAAAGGAGCTTCAGTGGTAAGTAATGTTCTCAAATATGCCGATAGTGCAAAGCTTGCTGTTTTGGCAGAATAACGCTCAGATTCAGGAACTTCACTGAACGCAGCATCAAAATAGGGCGTATATCCATATTTATCCACGATCTCTTTGTTAACAACCATCCGGTGTAAAGCAAGCCCTTCAATATTTTGGCCTTCCAATCCATCAAATCCCATATGATTGATTTCAGTTAGGGGATCTAATGACCAGAGCGCTTCTGTTCCAACATTCACACCATTAGCTCCAAATTGTCCGTTCCAAAGCGTATTTGTAACATAAGCAGCATTAAGCACACTTAGAGGCCTTATGCCTTGAGCATCAATTTCTGTTTCATTGTACTGAGTATCCATAAACCTCGCTTCCCCTTGTTCACCAAAACCTAAACCACCATCAGCAATACCCTGAGGTCTTCCAGGCCGAAACCCAGCAGAAGGCACATGACATGAAGCACAAGAGTATGATTCGATGGCAATATCATGCATAGGATCAAGCGCTAAACCTGTTTCAAAAAACAAGAATTTGCCTAATTCAACTTTAATCTGGCTTAATGGATTTGCAGGATCTTGAGGTATATTTTCGTAGTCAGTACTTTGAGGAAGTATATATTGATCAATTCCACCACCTTGGCTTACAAGTGTTCTAAGTTGATAGTCGTTTTGTGTAGCAACGTAGATCTGATCTTTTGTACAGGCAATGAGTAATATCAGAAAAGTACCAAGTATGACAGCGCTTCGGTTCATTAGTATTTGTTATTCACAGGATTATAGCCAAAAGTAATAAGTTATAGTTAAAAACTATAATAAACAAAGATATAAATACCACACTTAGACATCAATATCCAAAATGGGGTATTTTAGACACAACAATAAAAAGTTATATCTAAAAAATAAAATTATAATTTAACTTTTATATTGCATAGAAAACTAATACGTTTTCTTTAAACTTTAACAAAAACATTACCAATACTGGAAAAGGAAAAAAGCTCCGTAATAATTTGATCAATTAAATTGGATAAAAAAGAGAACCCAACTTAAATACTGATAATTTTAATCTCCACCCGCTGGTTTTTTGCACGACCTTCTGATGTCGTGTTTGTTGCGATTGGATTACGCTTACCGTACCCTTTGTAGTAAACCCTTTTAGGATCAATGCCCATTTGAACAATATAATCGGCAACTGATTTTGCCCGTGCTTTGGATAAAGCATCGCAAAAAGCATGTTCCGGAATGTTATTCGTGTGCCCTCCTACTTCGATCACTACAGAATTGTTTTGCTTCATAAAGTCATACAATTCTTCTATAACGGGAAGCGAGATGTCGGTAATTCTAAAACTATCAGCTTCAAAATAGAGTTCTTCCATTTTCACAGTTTGTCCCTCTCTCAAGTTTGCAACTGTCAATTCCGGCAATATTCTTTTTTTAGTTTCAAATGATAGCGAAATACTACAGCCATTTCCGTCAATAACCGTAACCTGATGACTTCCAATTCCAAGTTGGCTGGCTTTTCCACTTTCTTCATTATTGTCCCATTGAAAATTATATGCTCCTGATCCACCCTTTGCTTCTATTTCTGCTATTCCATCGTTGCTGTTTTCATTACTTGCCGGACTTTTGCGGCTAATTGCTGCTGTCAATGCTATTGGCTCGACGACTGTGATCTCTGAAGTTATTGAAGAACCAACTGCATCAGTCACCGTTAATAAATATTCGCCAGCTTTTAAATTAGAAACTTGATTTCCATTTAATCCACCAGCACTCCATTGGTACTTAAAAGGGCCTTTGCCACCAATTACTTTTACTTCCAAAGCCGCAGTTTTATCTCCAAAACATTTGATCTCCGCTGTCTGGTCAATGGAAACGCTCAAAGGAAGAATGTTTTCATCAATTAAAACAGTTGCATTTGCAGTACAACCTGATGCATCCGTTACAATCAAATTGCGTTCACCTGGCCCCAATTTTATAGCTGTAGCATCCGTTTCTCCGGTATCCCATTTATAAGTATAAGGCGCTGTCCCGCCTGTTACTTTCGCAGTAGCCTTTCCGTCTGAGTTGTCAGTACTTGCTGGAGCTTCTACGATGATATTTGCAGAAAGCGCTGCCGGTTCGTTTATTTTTATTGTCCCGACGGTGGTGGTTCCTTCTGCATCTGTAAGTGTTAAAACATATTCGCCGGCAAGCAGACTTGAAGCTTGTTTTCCACTTAACGTCGCTTCGTTCCACTGGTATTCAAATGGACCTTTGCCGCCAATAACTTTCACTTCTATCGAAGCTGTGTTTCCTCCAAAACAGTTAATTTTTGCTGTTTGATCTATGGAAACACTCAACGGAAGAATGTTTTCATCAATCAAAACGGTTGCAGTTGCGGTGCAGCCTGATGCATCCGTTACAATCAAATTGCGTTCGCCAGGACCCAGCTTGGTAGCTGTAGCCTCGGTTTCTCCATTGTCCCATTTAAAAGTATAAGGCGCTGTTCCGCCAGTTACTGTTGTTGAAGCCTTTCCGTCTGCATTGTCAGTACTGGCTGGAGCTTCTACAATGATATTTGCAGAAAGCGCCGCCGGTTCGTTTATTTTTATTGTTCCAACGGTGGTAGTCCCTTCTGCGTCGGTTAGTGTCAAAATATATTCCCCGGCAAGCAGGTTTAAAGCTTGTTTTCCACTCAGTTCTGCTTTGTTCCACTGATATTCAAAAGGACCTTTACCACCAATTGATTTCACTTCTACTGAAGCCGTGTTTCCTCCAAAACAATTGATCTCTGCTGTCTGATCGATAGAAACGCTCAATGGAAGGATGTTTTCATCAATCAAAACGGTTGCAGTTGCGGTGCAACCTGCTGCATCTGTTACAATCAAATTGCGTTCGCCGGGACCTAACTTGGCAGCTGTAGCATCCGTTTCTCCGGTATCCCATTTAAAAGTATAAGGCGCCGTTCCGCCAGTTACTTTTGCAGTGGCCTTTCCGTCTGCATTGTCAGTACTTGCTGGAGCTTCTACGATGATATTCGCAGAAAGGGCAGTCGGTTCATTTATTTTTATTGTTCCAACGGTGGTAGTCCCTTCTCCGTCGGTTAGTGTCAAAATATATTCCCCGGCAAGCAGGTTTGAAGCTTGTTTTCCACTCAGTTCTGCTTTGTTCCACTGATATTCAAAAGGACCTTTGCCACCAATTGCCTTCACTTCTACCGAAGCCGTGTTTCCTCCAAAACAATTGATCTCAGCTGTCTGATCGATAGAAACGCTCAACGGAAGGATATTTTCATCAATCAAAACAGTAGCAGTTACGGTACAACCTGATGCATCTGTTACAATTAAATTGCGTTCGCCAGGGCCCAATTTTATAGCTGTAGCTTCGGTTTCACCAGTATCCCATTTAAAAGTATAAGGCGCAGTTCCACCAGCAGCTTTCGCAGTTGCCTTTCCGTCTGAATTTCCTGTACTGGCTGGAGCTTCTACAATGATATTTGCCAAGAGTGCTTCAGGTTCATTTATTTTTATAGTTTCAACGATAGTAGTCCCTTCTGCATCTGTCAGCGTTAAAACATATTCCCCGGCAAACAGACTTGAAGCTTGTTTGCCACTTAACGTCGCTTCGTTCCACTGATATTCAAACGGACCTTTGCCACCGATTACTTTCACTTCTACCGAAGCCGTATTTCCACCAAAACAAGTGATCTCTGCTGTCTGATCAATGGAAACACTCAAAGGAAGGATGTTTTCGTCAATCGCAACGGTAGCAGTTGTTTGACAACCTACAGCATCGGTTATTGTTAAATTTCGAATGCCGGCTGCCAGACCATAAGCAGTTGCTAAAGCTTCTCCATTATCCCAAATAAAAGAATACGGACCGGTTCCACCAGTGACTTTTGCAGTAGCTTTGCCATCAGCATTATTTGTGCTGGCGGGAGCTTCAATTGTAATCACAGCTGCCATTTGTTCAGGTTCAGCCACCACAACCTCTCCTACCGTTGTATTATTTTGAGCATCAGTAACGGTAACCTGATAAGTGCCTGCAGCCAGATTGGCTAGTTGATCACCCTGTAAATCCGATCTACTCCATGCTGTTAGATAAGGGCCCAGTCCGCCGCTGATTTCTATTGAAAGCGCTGCTGTTTTATCACCAAAACACTTATTCTCACTTGTTTGCGAAAAAGCAACGCTCAAAGCTCCCAATTGCCGTGATATTTTTACAGAAGCAACGGCACTACAACCTTTTTGATCAGTAACGGTAACGGAATGCTGGCCTTCATTTAATTTTATAGCAGTTTTACCTGTTTCTCCGTTATCCCAAAGAAAAGTATAATCCGATTGCCCTCCATTTACAGAAACCGTAGCTGCTCCATCCAGTGCTGCTTCTGCACTTTCTACCTGATCCATTTTAACATCCAAAGTCAACCCAGGGTCATCGATCGTGACTTTAAGGTTTTTCTTTTTACCTTTTTTATCTGTAACTGTCACCGCATAAGTTCCTGGTCCTAAACCTTTTGGATTATCTCCTTCCAAACCAGCTTCCCATTTATAGGAATAGGGTTCCTCCCCTCCGCTGACGATCACACGAAGCTCGGCATCATTTTTATCATCACAGCCTAGTTCCTTTTCAACAAGACAGTTTACCGTGATCGCTGATTCTTTTTCAATCAAATACAAACCCTTATCCTCCGTACCTACCCATACCGCATTGTCTTTGTCTACAGCAAGGCTGGTAGCAACATTACTGGTAAAATATTCAGCAGCTCCGTATTTATTAAAATCACCGGATTCCATATTAAATCGAGTGATAACCTCAGATGCAATCCACATATTTCCTTTACTGTCGAGAGCAATATCATTTATTTTACCTTCAACCAAACTGGGGTCTAATTCTATCTCATTCCAGTCGCCATTGGCATCCACTCGCCATAACCATCCATCTCCAAAAACCCAGATATCTGTGCCCGATTTTTCAATTGCTTCGATTCTAACATATTTTTCATAAAGGCTCCATTTATCTCCCTTATTGTGTAAAACGCCTTCTTCGGTCCCTATCCAATAGCTGCCTGGTTTGTCAGAATACATGGTTGTGATATAATCCGTTCTTAGCTTGGAATTACTCATGTCTATATGCTCAACAAACTGGATTTCAGGTTCTACTTTAATTCGAAATACACCTATCCCTTTTGTTCCAATCCAAAGCTCCTTTTTGTTTGGGTCATAAAAAGCTCCAGCGAAATCTCTTTCCCCTTCAAATAAACCGTCCGTTTGATCTTTTAAGATTTGAAGAAGTGTGGACCTGTTGTACTTCAAGTTGTAGTTTCCGCCTTTGTAACTCAAAAGGGACAATTCGTCGTCACTAATTTCAACTTCACTGGCATAATCCACCGAATGAACCTGAAATACTCCCTTGTTATTCCCAACCCATTTGTTATTATCTTCATCAATATAAATGTTGTGGATAGGGATATTGCGATCTATTGCAGCACTTCGCGTCACTCGCATCGGCTCTTGCGCTAAAAGGCTTGTAACAAAAACTAAAAAAAATAATATTAACAATCTGTTCATAGCACTACTATTAAGAATTTCCGCAAAAATATAAAATCCATTGTAAATCATTTCACAATGGGAAATAAAGCCTTGGCTTACCAAAAGCCGATTACATTAAAACCACATTTAAAGATGAATGTTTTTTTTCACCTTTATAAACGCAATTTAACTTTGCTTGGTATTGAAAAATTGATACGATATAGGTTTGAAAAAAAGATGCCAGAGAATTCCCTGGAGCCAAAAGATCTAGCGACAAGAGGTGATAATTTTGTAAAACTAATCCAAAATGTAGGTTTTGAAAAGTTGAAAATTTTTAAAACTTGCTAAGTTTTTTCATATAAATGGAGTCTTCCGTTTTGATCATCATTATATAAACGCCCTTGGAAAAACTACTCAGATTAATATTTGTATTATCCCTGAAACTTTGTTCGATTAACAGCCTGCCAGTATAGTCATAAATTTTAAGATGGGTATTTTCGGAATTATGCATTTCAACGGTAACATCCGCTTTTGTTGGGTTTGGAAAGATAAGAACATCGCTCTCTACAGCTTCATCAATTGATGTGACCAGGTCCATTCCATCACAATCTTCATCGATCCCATTATTCGGAATTTCCACAGCATCGGGATTGATATCAGGATCTTCATCATTACAGTCAACGGAAGAATCAAAACCATCTTCATCATTATCGGTGTACATACATTGCTCCAACAGTTCTGAAATAGTATTACACCCCGTAGCATTATTAGTGATTGTGGCTGCACCTCCTTCCTCCAAATAATTACAAATGTTTATTTCATCACAAATGGCCAGCGAAGTATTGTCAATTATTTCTAATGCAGAAATACATCTGAAATCCAGATTTTCCAATCCATTCAGGCTTATCAAATCAGGGTTCGATTGGATTTTGAGCAATCCATTAATTGAAGTAAGTTGGCTTAGACCGTCCAGGTTGGTGATATTCGAACCGTTTGATTGTATGATTAAATCGCCGTTTATTTTTTTGCACGATGAATATTCTGAAGCAAAATTGTCAATCTGTTCCTGAGTCTCAAAGGTGATTCCGCCTTGTAAACAATTGTCTTCAGTAACAAGGGTCGAATCTTTCCAGATTTCAAAATCATCCCAATGCACATTCAACAAACCTCCAGCGCCGGTAACATAATCTATTACATCATCAGAAGTGTATAATTTCATTGGATTAAAATGTTTCAATCCATCCGGATCGGGGTCAGAGGGATGATGTGTAAAATTGGTAATATCATGAACCACTGTTTCTTCTTCTCCATCTGGAGTGATCGTCAAAATAAAGCGTCCATTGCATGCATCTCCTTCAATAAAATACATTTTAAAAGTCATCCATTTTTGAACAGGGACTAAAAAATCAGGGTTAGTATATTCCCAAACATCATCACTCCAGTTATTATTTTGTGTATTATAGGCTTGTGCAGCTGCCCGGACCCTCAGTGAATCCGGAGATTCTGCCACTTTTTTCAAATCTATTTTCATTCTAAAAATATTATCTTCTCCGGTCCAGTTAGCATTGTTCCAAAACTCTGCCAGGGTAAGCCAATCAAAATCGAAGGGTGCATTTTTCACCACATTAAAATCTGCAGGTAAATATAGACGAGCCGAATAGAATAATTTTTTAATACCAGCATCACTTTCATAAAGATTCGCCTGTACTCTGCCTTTTATATCACCGACATTAGGTTCCTTAATCCAAAACCAAAGGGTATTATTTGAAGCATTGAGCGGGTCCTGGGCAATTTCAGCTAAACGCATTGTTGAGTCGCCGCCTTGGTATTGCACTTTGAAAGTGCCAATATTCGGATGGTCTTCTAAATCGTTTTCCCAATCATTTGGAGCACTTACAGAAGCGTCAATTCCAATAATGTCGACTGATCCGCTACTTTCATCAATGGTGCTCGTGTTCGGTTCGAAACCTGAATGAAAAATCAATTCAGGAGATTGAGCAAATAATGTAAAATGAAGAAATAATATAAAAATAAAAATCAACTGTTTCATAAATCTGGCTTATGCGTTTGTCCAACTAATACAAGACAATATTATTAAAAGACAATAATAGTTAAATGGAGTAAGATGCTAAAAACGGTTTTAATAAAGAAGGGTTATTACCTAATTACAAAGTTAAGTGATTCAGTTGATTTATGTTGGAATATTTATCGTAGGTTGTCTACTCTCTCAATAAATGGAAATATTTTCAATATAAACATATAATGATAAACAGTCTTTTCAAAAGCACAAATTATGACTAAAAAATAAGCGTTTTTAAGTTTTTAAATAAAAAAAACAAAAATCAATTGAAAGCGACATTTGTATCTCAATAAAAAAAAGATTCAATTTAAATAAAAAGCCAAATAGTGATCATAAAGTTACGCTAAGAAAGATTGAAAATATATTTTGTTCATCAAGTTCCTTTTTTGGAAAAGTGCTTAAAACAAAAGGGTTTTCAAAAAAATTATATACTGATTCTATGTTTTGAAGAACGAATCAGTTATTTTTATTGCTGAGGTGCATCAGCATGAAATTTTAAAAATGTTAAAATTGGACAAAATTTTCTTTGGAAATTAAGAATTTCTCCAAAATCTATCGCTATTTTACACAGCTTTTAGTATGCAGCTTCTTACCGCCATTAAAACAATGAAGGAATTCTAATAAAAAGATTCATTAGAAAACCTGTGTATTTTTATGTTTTGACCTAAATATACTATTTACTATTACTTCTTTAACCAGAACCCAAATGTTGATAAGAACTATACTTGTTTTCATAGTTATAACTATAGGAATAAATAAAACATTCTCACAATGCACCAACGGTAATCAACCAGAGTGCGAATGTGAAACAGCCCCGGTGCTTTGTACTGTTGATGAGCTTGATAATTATGAATTTTCTATGTCAAGTTACCAGCATCCCTGGGATGGCCCTTCTCCTATATGCCCCGGAGCTAATAATACGGTTTCCAATAACCCTACATGGTTTGCTTTTACGGCTTGGTGTACAGACCTGACGCTCACCGTTCATTTGTCAAACTGTCAATACAATAATGGAAATATAGGCGTACAAATTGCTGTTTTTCCAGACTGTTCTTTTACTAATCCGGTTGCCTGTAATGTGGATGTAGGTGATTGTGGTAATACCGATGATAAAACCCTGGTGATGACGGGCTTGGTGATTGGAGATGTTTACTATTTTTTGGTTGACGGATGCTCGGGCTCCTGGTGTGACATTATCATTGATGTTGAGGGTGTTTGTGGAGAAGAGGAAATAGAACCCTGGACAAACCCTGTTGATGGAGAAACTGAAGTATGTGCAGGAGATTCTGAAGGATATACTGTAGATGACTTGGCAGGAGCAGGAATATTTCATTGGTTTATTGATGGTACAGAAGTAGATCAAACAACTGACCCAACGAACACAATTACCTGGGATACACCCGGTTCGTACGAATTGTGTGTTGATGCTTCAAATGATCCATGTGTCCCTATTACTGATGATCCACCACCTAATTGTATTACTATTAACGTATATGAAGCAAATGCCGGAACGATTACGATAACACCAAATCCTCTTTGTCCAAATGAAGTGGCTAATATTACAGTTTCAGGATATAGCACTGATCCCGAATATGCAGAATCCATAGTGGTTACTGATGCTTCAGGAGTAATTATTCAGATACTCACTCCTCCCGATGCAACCTTTACTTCTGATCATTGCGAAACTTATCAGATTTGTAGTTACAACTATGTTATAGCAAATGGAACACCGCCTGTTATTGGAAATAATATTAATGACATAGACTGTGATGAAGAATGTTGTGATATTGAATGTGAAACGGTTTCTTTTGAAGATGACGAGGTACCTGAGTTCCCGAATGCACCTGGGAATCTTACTTTGACTTGTGCAGATTTGATTCCTGCAATGGAGGATCAGGAATGGACAGACAATTGTGATGGATCCGGGATGGTTCCTGGTACAGAAACTGGCTCTGCAACTTTATGCGACGGTGGAACGCTCACCAGAACATGGGAATATACTGATGTTTGTGATAATGTCGGAACACATGTCCAAACCATAACAGTGGAACCAACGCCTCCTCCGGCTTTCGATAATCCACCCGGTGATGAAACCTTAGATTGTGATAATATTCCTACCAATGGACCAGATTTAAATTATACCAACAATGGCCAGGGAGCATGTTTAGTCGAAGGGACAATAACTCCAGAAGAAACCGGAAGTGCTGACATCTGCGGTGGAACGATTACCTATACCTGGGATTTTACAGATGAGTGTGGAAACAATATCAATCATGTTCAAAATATAACAATTACTCCGGCTCCGGAACCGGAGTTTATCAATCCACCAGCTGATGTCACTTTAGATTGTGATAATATCCCAACCAACGGGCCGGATCTGGATTATACCAATAATGGATCGGGCGCTTGTTTAATCGAAGGAACTATTTCTCCAGCAGAGTCTGGAAGTGCTGATATATGTGGTGGAACGATTACCTATACCTGGGATTTTACAGATGAATGTGGAAACAACATCAATCATGTTCAAAATGTAGTTATTGAACCGGCTCCACAAGCAGAATTTATCAATCCACCACCGGATGTCACTGTTGATTGTGATAATATTCCTCCAACCCCACCCGCGCTGGATTATACCAACAATGCCTCTGGAGATTGTCTCCACGAAGGAAGTGTTTCACCAACTCAATCAGGAAGTGCGGATATTTGTGGTGGCGACATTACTTTTACGTGGGAATTTACTGATCCCTGTGGAAACCCTATCCACCACATGCAAAATGTTATTGTTATACCAGCGGATGCACCGGAATTTATCAATCCACCAGCTGATGTTACTTTAGATTGTGATAATATTCCAACTAACGGACCAGATCTGGATTATACCAATAATGGGCCGGGTGCTTGTTTAATCGAAGGCACTATTTCTCCAACGGAGTCTGGAAGCGCTGATATATGTGGCGGAACAATTACCTATACCTGGGATTTTACCGATGAGTGTGGAAACAATATTAATCATGTACAAAATGTAGTTATCGAACCAGCTCCGGAACCTGAATTCATCAACCCTCCAGGTGACATGACTTTCGATTGCGACAATATCCCTACAAGTGGAGTGGATTTAGATTATACTAATAATGGAACGGGTGCCTGTTTGTTTGAAGGCACTATTTCACCAGTCGAATCCGGAAGTGCTGATATATGTGGTGGAACGATTACTTATACCTGGGATTTTGTAGATCCTTGTGGTAATAGTATCAATCACGTTCAAAACATCACCATTGATCCCGCTCCGGAGCCTGTATTTATTAATCCGCCTGCTGATGTTACTTTGGATTGCGAAAATATTCCAAACAGTGCTCCGGATTTGGATTATACTAACAACGGGCAAGGAGATTGTTTGTTTGAAGGAACCATTTCTCCTACACAATCCGGAAGTGCTGATCTCTGTGGTGGTATCATTACTTTTCATTGGCAATATATTGATCCATGTGGAAACGGAATTCAGCATCTTCAGACTATTACTATTGAACCGGCACCTGAACCTGAATTTATCAATCCACCGGCTGATATCACATTAGATTGCGATAACATTCCATCTAGTGGACCAGATCTTGATTATACCAATAATAGCTCAGGAAATTGCTTAATCGAAGGTACTGTTTCTCCTACACAATCCGGAAGCGCTGATATATGTGGCGGAACGATTACCTATACCTGGAGCTATACTGACGTTTGTGGAAATACCATCCATCATGCCCAAAATATTGAGATCACTCCTGCACCGGATATCATGTTTCTCAATCCACCAATAGACTATACCACTTCTTGTGATAATGTGCCGGGAAATCCGGGTCCTTTAGATTTTACTAATAATGGAACCGGAAATTGTTTGATTGAAGGAACTGCTGATCCTATTATGTCAGGTTCATACGATGAATGTGGAGGTACTATTTCTTTTACCTGGGAACATACAAGTGAATGTGGGCAAACGATAACTCATGTTCAGAATGTTAATATCGAACCTGCTCCTCAAGCTCAATTTGTCGGCAATCTACCTCAAGCTATTACAGTTGACTGTGGCAGTGTCCCTTCACTACCACCTCCTTTAAATTATACCAATAATGCAAGTGGACAATGTTTAATTGAAGGATCACAAAATGCAACACAATCCGGAAGTTACAATGAATGTGGAGGAACCATCATTTTTACGTGGCAATTTATTGATGATTGTAATCGGACAATTACTCATACACAAAATGTAACCGTAGAGCCGGCGCCTGAGGCTGCCTTTACCAATTTACCGGGACCAATCACATTAGATTGTTCTGAGGTACCACCATCGCCTCCTCCTTTAAATTATACAAATAATCTAACTGGTCCCTGTCAAATTAGTGGAGCTGTTAATGGAATACAATCCGGTTCTTATAATTCCTGCGGTGGAACCATCACCTATAATTGGGTATTTACAGATGATTGCAATCGAACAATTTCACATTCTCAAGTTGTAACAATCAACGCATCATCGGATCCGCATTTTACATTCTTTCCTCCGGATGTTACCATAAACTGTGATGAAGATCCGCCGCCTTTAACCAATTTACCTTATACCAATGATGAAACAGGTCCTTGTGCCATTACCGGTTCTGTTGCTCCAACCATAATCTTTATTGATGATCTTACACAGGAATATTATTGGACTTATACCAATCCCTGCAATCAATTTACTATCGAACATACTCAGGTTATTTCTCAAAACCCAACTCCTGAGATTACGATAGATCCTAATCAGGCAGTTATTTGTGAAGGAGAATTCTTTGATCTTTCAACGATTTCGGTTACTGATGCAAATAATACAAATCCGGTCATTACCTATCACTTTGGAACTCCTGCTACTACCAACAATCAATTGCAAAACCCAAATGTCAATCCACCGCAATCCATAACCTATTATATTTTAGGAACAAACAGCTTTGGTTGTACTGATGAGGCTCCTTTTTCATTGATTGTTGAAGAACCGCCATTTGCGGGGCTTGATGGTTTTGGATCTGTTTGCTACACCAATGCATCCAATGTCAATTTGTTTGATTTTTTACTTGGTAATCCTCTTCAATTCGGACAATGGTTAGACAATAACAATTATGGGATTAATGTATCAAATCCATATAATGTCAACTTTGATGGTTTCCCTGCTGGCATTTACATGTTTGATTATGTCATGCCTTCAAATGGAGAGTGTCCGGATGATGTAGCTACCGCAACGGTTGAAATACTGCCGGAAGTCGAGATCGAAATATTATCCATTGCTTGTTCCGGAGATCCCGATTTTTATGAAATAGTGGTCAACACCAATGGTTATGTAATTGCACCAAATCAAGGAACGGTAACAGATTTAGGAAACAACCAAATTATAATAACCGATATACCTATTGATAATTCGATATCAATTGTTGCTTTCGACCCTTTAAATACTTTATGCTTAATCACCATTTCCGTCAATCCACCAAATTGCGATTGTCCAACTGTTCCTCCACCAACAAATAATGGCAATGCATCTATTTGTGAAGGAGATGTAAATCCTGAACTATCAGTAACTGTTGGTGCAAATGAAACTGCCAATTGGTACAGCGATGCTGCAGGAACTAATCTTTTATTGGGTGGAAGTACCACCTATACTTCAGAAGAAACCCTTGCCGGAGTATATATTTATTACACAGAGGCTGAAAACCTTTTGGATGGCTGTTTGAGTTCAATTTTAACGCCGGTTCAGTTTACAATTTTTGCTAATCCTACCGGTACTGATGCCCAATTGGAGGAATGTGATGATGATGGTGATGGTTTTGACATTTTCAATTTGACCGAAGCAGAAGATTTGATAAGTACTAATCCAGCCCATTCTTTTACTTTTTATGAAACTCTTTTAGATGCTCAAAACGGTGAAAATCCGCTCTCGGTAAATTATACAAATATTGCTACTCCAACGCAGGAATTATTTGTTGTGATTACTAACCAGCAAAATTGCGAGAGCATCGTGTCGCTTACATTAGTGGTCAATCCCTTACCCTCAATTAGCCTGGATATTGCTGACGAAGCTTGTTTGGGAGATGGAAACGGAAGTGTAACTGTGACTTCACCAGGAGGGATTAATTATAGTCTGGATAACATTAACTGGACAACCGGAACTTTGTTTGAAGATCTTGCTTCAGGTAGTTATACCGTTTATGTTGAAAGTGACAACGACTGCATTGCTTCTGAGGATTTTGATATCGCTCCCGGCTTGCAAATGGAACTGACTTCTTTTGATATAAATTGTGATGATAATGGAACGGCAAGTGATGCAAATGATGATTTTTATACCATTACATTTACAGTAAATAACTCTCTGAACGCTCCGGGAACCTACACTGTAAATGATGGAACCGGAGATTTGGGTACTTTTAATTACGGTGATGCGGAGTCGATAACGATTCCGGCCATGGGGCAAACACTTGTGCTGACCTTTGCAGATGATGCACTGGGTTGTTCCATCGAACAAACCGTTGGTCCTTTAAGTTCCTGTTCCACAGACTGTACCATTACCATAAATCAACTGGATTATGAATGTTCTGATAATGGAACACCTTCTAACCCTGCGGATGATATTTATACGATTTCAATAAGTGCTTCTGCAATCAACGGATCAGCAAACAACACTTATAATGTTTTAATTGATGGTGTTTTAACTTACAACTACACTTATGATATAGTTTCAACTTTTACGCTGCCGGCTAATGGTGGATCTCCCATTATTTTGGTTGTAGACAATCAGGATGACCAGTGTCAGGCTAGTCAAAGTATTGGACCTTTGGTTTCCTGTTCAGATCTCTGTGTTATTAGTTTTACCGGGTTGACCTCTCTTTGTAACGATAATGGTACTGTGTCAAACCAGGCAGATGATTTTTATGAAGTAACGATCAACGCTTCTGCTTTAAATGGTAGCCCAACAAATAATTTTATAGTGCTTGTTGATGGAACGCCTTCGGGCACTTTTGTATACGGAACCGGCGGAACTATTTCAATACCAGCTGACGGCGGCAGTCCGATAATTACTATAGTTGATGAAACGGATGACAATTGTTCCGCCGAACAACAAATCGGGCCTCTTGATCCATGTACGGACGAATGTACGATAACTGCAACGGTAAGTAATATTGATTGTGATAACCAGGGTACAGAAAACGATTCTGGCGATGACACTTACACTTTTGACCTATTCATTACTGGTCAAAATGTATCAGATGGCTGGGTAACCGATGATGCCAATTATTCAGGGAATTATGGCGAACTTTTATCGCTCGGTCCATTTTTGATCAGTGATGGCAACCAGGTTTTAGTTATTTTGGATAATGATAATCCCGAATGTACCACTCAGGTCACTGCCACTGCACCGCCGCCTTGTTCTGCTCCTTGTGAGCTTGATATTACACAATTAGATCTTTTTTGCAACGACAACGGAACCATTTCAATCCTGACCGATGATTTTTATGAAATAACCATTAATGCCTCTGCAACGAATGGTGCTAATAATTTCATCGTTTTGGTTGATGGCGTTGAAGCGGATATTTTTCCTTACGGAACCGGTGGAACAATAACCCTTCCTGCCGATGGTAGCAGCCCAACAATTACGGTTGTGGACGAAATCGCAGATTATTGTACAGATGAGCAGCAGATAGGGCCTTTAGAGGTTTGCAACGATCCTTGTGATATTTCAGCAACTATCACCAATATTGAATGTGACGATGAAGGAACTACCGTTGACCCTGATGATGACACCTATACTTTCGAGTTAGTCGTTACCGGTGTGAATACATCCGCAGGCTGGGAACTGGATGATCAAAGCGCTTCGGGCAACTATGGCCAGGTAATCGTTTTTGGGCCATTTCTGATTAGCGATGGGGACCAAGTTTTAACCATTTTAGATAGTGAAAACCCGGATTGTAGTTTTGAAATAACCGCTGTTGCTCCTCCAACTTGTTCTGACGAATGTGAACTTAATATTACTCTTTTGACTGTATTTTGTAATGACAACGGAACTGTTTCTGATCAAAACGATGATTTTTATGAAATAACGATCAATGCAGCTGCAATCAACGGAGGTCCAAACAATAACTTTGATGTTTTAGTAGATGGAATGCCTTCTGGAAATTTTGCCTACGGTACGGGTGGAACGATATCAATTCCTGCTGATGGTAGCAGCCCGACCATTACTATTGTTGATGAATCAATCGCAACTTGTAGCGAACAACAACAAGTTGGACCACTAGTTCCTTGTACGGATGAATGTCAGATTAATGCGAATATCACTAATATCTTGTGCAATAATCAAGGCACCGGAAATGATTCAAGTGATGATACTTATACTTTCAATTTATTTGTCACCGGTCAAAACACCTCAACAGGCTGGATATCGGACGATGGAAATTTTTCTGGTGTTTATGGCGTTTCTCAGCAATTGGGGCCATTTTTAATTTTAAACGGTAATCAGTTTATTACCATATTGGATAGTGCTAACCCGGATTGTAACCTACAAATTACAGCAATTGCTCCTCCGCCTTGTTCGGATTGCCCACAATCTGCTGATGCAGGAGCAGGAGGAACATTGGATTGTGACAACACTTCCGTTATTTTGACTGCTACTTCTTCAGAACCCGGAACTTATTTGTGGACAGGACCAAATATGTTTGAGGAAACAACTCTGTCTGTTACTGCTACGGAACCCGGAACTTATTATTTCACTGCAACTTATTCCAACAACTGTTTTATTGAAGATAGCGTAGTCGTTGAAATAAACGGAGTAATTCCTTCCGTGAATGCTGGTCCTGATCAAATCATTACTTGTGATGTTACCGAAGTTTATCTGGATGGTTCTTTAAGTAGTCAGGGTATAGATATTTTATACAATTGGACGGATGAAACTGGTGATACCATCAGCCAAGATATTGGTGTGATAGTTACATCCGGAGGCACCTATTACTTGCAACTGACAGACACAAGTACAGGCTGTATTTCAGCAATTGATGCAGTCGAGGTTATTGATAGTACCGCATTGCCGATAGCTATTATTTATGCTGAACCACAAAATATTCTTGATTGTACCGTTAGTAGTATTCTGCTGTATACTATTGACCAGGAAAATGTTTCCTATACCTGGGGATCTTCCGGTGGCTCATCAACGGTTGATCAGATTACTATTTCAGAACCGGATACCTATACTTTGCTTGCTGTTGATACGATAACAGGATGTGAAAATTCAGACTTTATTATTATCGAAGATTTACAAGATTATCCGTTTGTAAACCTCAATTCACCGGATACCTTGAGTTGTTATTTTCCGGAGATAATCATTGATGCTTCAGGTTCACAAACAGGTGTTGATGTTATTTACAATTGGTATGATGGATCGAACAACCTTATCATTGGTGAAAATGGAGACACACTACTTGTAAACGTGGAAGGGTTTTATTATTTACAATTAATCGACACAATCAATGGTTGTGAAAATATGGATAGTGTTTATGTAGAAAGTCTGTTGGATCAAATCCCAACTGCTTCTATTGACCAAACAGGTGCTTTGGATTGTAATAATTCAAGCCTTGTTTTGGATGGATCAGCCTCTTCTCCGTTCAATAATTTAATTTTTGAATGGACAACTTCCAATGGTAACTTTATTTCCGGAGAAGATACACCCAATCCTGAAATTGACCAGGCTGGTGTTTATATTTTAACAGTAACTGACATCATCAGTGGATGTACTAATTCGGAATCCATTACCATTTCGATAGATATGGATCAGCCGGTTGTTGTAATCCTAGCTCCGGGTTTCATTAATTGTTATAATCCACAAATTGAAATCGACGCCAGCAACTCAACTGTCATTGGAAATTTGAGTTATTCATGGATTTCTGATCCTCCCGGAGGTATTTCCGGAGGAAATAATACACTAACTCCTACTATTGATCAGGGCGGAACTTATACTTTAACTATTACAAATCTGGACAACGGTTGTACAGACACTGGATCGATTGAAGTTGATGAAGATACTGAAATTCCAGCTGCTGTAGCAAATGTAGCCGATCAGCTTGATTGTATTACCGAAGAAGTACAGCTGAATGGAAACGGCTCCTCAACTGGCTCTGAGTATGTTTATTCATGGACTGGAGTTGGAATCGTTGGTGGAAACACTACACTTCAACCTGTTGTAAACCAGCCAGGGAACTATACGCTTACCGTTTTAAATACACAAAATGGTTGTTTAAATACAGACGAGGTTATTGTTATTGAAATTACAGATATTCCCGTTGGAATGGAGGCAATAGTCAATTCACCAGTTTGCTACGGCGAAAGAGGCAGCATTGAGATTATTGCGATTGAAGGTGGAGAAGAACCCTATATTTATTCAATAAATGATGGTGAAACATTCTTTCCATTTGGTTTCTTTAATTCTCTTCAGCCAGGAGATTATAGTGTTTTGATTCAAGATGCCAACGGATGCGAGTACGAAGAATTTTTCTTTATTCCAAGTGTTCCTGAGCTCATCGTCAATATCGATCCTGAGATTACTATCCTGCTTGGAGAATCGGATCAAATCATTGCATTTGTTAATATTCCCGATCCAATGATTGATACCATTGTTTGGTCACCCGTAGAAGGATTGAGTTGCACAAATTGTCTTGACCCTTTCGTCATGCCTTTAGATGAAATTGCTTATACGGTGACCGTGACTGACCTAGATGGCTGTACAGCTTCAGATCAAATTATATTAAGAGTGAAAAAAGACAGGGACGTATTTATTCCAAACGTTTTCTCTCCGCACAACAATGATGGGATAAATGATGAATTTATGATTTTTGGTAATGAAAAGGTTATCGTAAAAATAAATTCTTTTCAGGTCTTTGATCGCTGGGGTGAATTGGTTTGGGAAGATTTCGATTTCCAGCCAAATGATCCTTCGCGTAGTTGGGATGGAAAATTAAAAGGAGAACCAATGAATCCGGCAGTCTTTGTCTACTGGGCAGAAATTGAATTTATCGATGGTGTGAAAAAATTGTACAAAGGAGACGTTACGCTCATGAGGTAAATAAAAAAAGAGGCTGTCTCAAAAGTTAAGGTTGAGACAGCCTCTTTTTTGGTTCTGAAATAGAACTCAATTTCGTATCTTAAAGGTATGAAAAAAGTAAAGCAAAAGCACCACAATGTGGTAGTGTTCAAGCCTTACGAACAAAACCAAATGTGGTTACTCCCACTAAGTTTAGGGGAATTAATCCCCTCCAATCACATAGTAAGATTAGTCAATGATGCCATAGAGGGCATGGATATGTCAACACTGGTTCATGCTTATGAAGGCGGAGGAGCAGCGACTATCATTCCAAGCTGTTGGTCAAGGCCCTGGTAAATTGTTACATAGAGAAGTTGTATTCCTCACGGCGTATTGAAAAAGTATTGAAGGAGAACATTTATTTTTGTGGCTATGCGGGATGCAGCAACCGGATCACAATACCATTAACCGCTTTCGCAAGGGGCAGTTAAAAGAAAGGCTAAAAGATGTTTTTGCCCAGGTATTGCTGTTATTAATAGAACAAGGCTTTGTGAGGATAGAAGATACCATGTTGATGGGACGAAAATAGAGTCGGTAGCGAATCGTTATACCTTCGTATGGGCTAAGAACGAGGCGCGCTACAAGGCTGGTTTGCTGGAAAAGATCTTTATTGGTTGAACAAATAGAACAAACCAACAAGGAGGAACAAGGGGAAAAGGAAGAAAAAAAGGAAAACGGGGGATGAGCAAAGGACACCACAAATAAAAGATAGTCTGGCGCTACAACAAACCATTGAACGGATCAAGGATCAATTGGAAGAACAAATGGGTAAGAGTAAAAAACTCAAGCTGGGTTATAATATTCAAATCGGGACATCCGATCAATTCATTATTAACTATACGATCTATCGAAGCAGTACAGACTGGCTGGTATTTATTGAACACATGGAAGATACAGAGCAAGTTTTACAAAGCATTGCCCAGTCTTTACCCCAAAGAGGAATTGGAGATGCCGGTTATGGTTCTGAACAAAAGACAGTATCCTAAAAACTAATTAATTGGTTTTTAATCTTTATAATTCATTGTAATTCAATATCTTATTCGTGCAACAACGCCATTCCAATCTACTCCTGTAAAACTTTTCAAAAATCTCTCATCCTTGATATCAACCGCTTTAAGTGATAACAACATGAACTTCTATTTTGAGACTCAAATCTAGAAAATATTATCTAATCTTATTTTTGAACATCTTTTGTATCAAGCTTATTTTTAATTTTATCATCTAATTTTTTATATTCATTATATAAACCTAGGTGATAATTTTAATTTGAAGGTATACTATGGTAGAACATAAAGAACAACAATCATTAAACAACCTGGTCAATAGTGTTCAATCAGGTGTTTCAAAATCAAAGGAAATTTTGTATTTATACCTTAAGAAAGAGTGCTTTCCAACAATCGAAAAGTACATACTCCACAAAGGTGGAACTCGTGAGGATGCTAAGGATTTATTTCAGGATGCGGTGATTATATTGTTAGAAGCTATTAAAGTTGGCAAATTTTCATTGCGGGTAGTTAGTTTTAAAAGTTACAGTGATCAATTAGGTGCTTATTTGATGAGCATTGTTAAGAATCTTTGGAAAAAAGAATTAAGATGGCGAAGCAGAAAGATGGAAAAAACCGAAAATTCTTCACATGAAGCAATGAGTTCAGATCTTGCTTCTGCATTGATTAGTGAAGAATTTGAATTACTCAGCGATGATTGTCAATCCATTTTGTCTTTGTATTTTAAGGATAATTTGTCCCCGCGTGTTATTGCTGGAAGAATTGGTAAAAAGACAGAAGAATTGAAAAAACAATTGACATTATGCATTGACAATTTAACGAAAAGCATCGGCCATGTATTGAAGAAAGACCACCAACAAAAATTATCGGAATTGTTGGATAATGGCATTAACGATTTGGAGGAACGATGCCGAACAATACTTACACAGTTTTACTATAAAAAGAAAAGTATGGGTGAATTGGCAGACCAATTAGGTTATGCAAACGCCCACGTGGTGACAGAACAAAAAAACAGATGCATGAAACGACTAAATAAAGTGATTGTGAAGCGCCTTTTCGATAATGAAAAAACTTAAACGACAACCCATTTTTTAAATAGACCATGCCTATGAAAGTAGACCATACAATTTTAGAAAAAATACGGCAATATTATTCAGATGAGCTAAGTGCTGAAGAGATGCGAAATGTAGAAAGTTTATTTGATTCAGATGAGGCATATGCTTATCACGAGAAGCTGTTTCGGGTTTCTAAAAAAGGAATCAAAGAAGCAGTTAATAGACCAGGAAAAAAATGGATGGAGAATCTGGATCAACAAAATGAGGAACCCGAAAATTCCGTAGTAGTGCGAGAGTTAAAAAAAAAGGAAAACTCGAATACCAGAAACCGGCGTTTGTGGATGCTGGCAGCTTCGTTTATTCCACTTAGTTTTTTTTTATATTTTGGTTTATCGAATTTAGTGGGAAATCTAACGAAGGAATTGCCGATTCTTGTACAAAATCAAAAAGCCGAAGATTTTAAATATGGAGGGATCCCGGAAGAATTACCCTTATTTGATGACACGATATCAATGTGGAGAATTTCTGAAAATAAAAATGAAATAATAAAGAATAGAACGTTTGTTCAACTTAAGATATTCAAAACCACAAAAACTTATTTACAATATCAGTTGAATGATGGTCAATTAAATATTTTCATACCGGATCAAATTAAATCTCCAGATTGGGATCATTCGCAAATAACAATACTACTTCAAAAGCTTAATGAACCAGAGCTGCTTTCTATTCAATTGATACTAAACAGTTTAGTTTTTAGAATTCATATGACCAATGAAGATTTTTATAAAATATTTGACGTTTGATATTGGAAGAAAGAATTTCATGCTGACCACTTTCATCCTTGCTATTGCCAGTATGATTTCTGCCCAAATTATTCCACAATCGGGTTTGATTTTAGATTCTGTAGTATATAACTCGATTCCTCTTATTCCTTCTATTAATAGTAAAGATGAATCTATACCTTCAAGTATGAGTTTACAAAAGTTTTGTCCTTTTCCTAAAAGCCAGGGGTCGGTTGCGTCTTGTACTGGTTGGGCTATAGGATATGGTGCACTTTCAATTTCCAGAGCTTACGATATGTGCATCTCTGACAGAAGTCATATTACAGACTCTATTGCTCATTCTGCCTCTTTTATTTATAACCAATTGCAAAAAGGAAAAAACTGTGAAGAAGTATCCCTTGCTAGTGCGCTTCAGTTATTTGCTGAGCAAGGAGTTTGTTTAGCAAAGACTTTCCCTAATTTTAAAACATCATGTGATCAACAACCTGGACTTGAAGCAAAGAAAGAAGCCAGAAAATATAAGCCTAATTCCAAATTCTATAGATTATTTAATACCGAGGATAACAAGTCAACTAAGTTAAAAAATGTACAAATTCAAGTAGCAAGAGGGAATCCTGTCATTGCCGGCTTTAATAAAACGCCTGGTTATAATTCTTTAGAAGGACACTCGAATTGGCATTCCAGCTTTGCAGATGATGGAGGGCATGCAATGGTAATTATAGGATATGATAATAATAAAAGGGCCTTTGAGCTTATGAATAGTTTTGGACAAAGTTGGGGGAATAACGGATTTATTTGGATGTCTTATGACTACTTTAATTTAATAGCACAAGAATGTTATGTTCTCGAATATAAAGAAGTAAGAAAAGGAACAGACGCAGAAGTTTCATCAAATTTTGCAGTTCATATGTCGGCCAATATAAAATTGCATTTTTTGACTATAAGTGATGAATCAAATAGAGAATACCAAATTGCTCCGATGGTTTATCAAACAGATAAAAAAATGTTTAAAACAGTAAAAAAAACCTGGCGGGCAGAAGAAGATGAGTTTAAATTGACAATTGATTTGCCCAAAGGCAGGTGTATGTATATTTTTAGTGTAAATTCTAAAAAAAGATCTCGACTGCTTTATTCAAAGGAACAATATTACCAAGATACCACGATTATATTTCCCTCAGATACAGGCAGAGGCTTTCACCTAAAAGAGGGAAATGAAACACTGGTTGCCTTAATCAGTTATGAAAAAATAGATAATCTTGACTATTATCTCAGACAGTTTCGTTACCAGCCTTCTGAGGATATCATCCAAATTGTTCGTGATGTCTTTAAAGGTTTTATTATTCCTGATTGTAAGATTAATTATCAATCCGAGAATATTCATTTTAAGTCAAAATCAAAGATTGGGGAGGGAGTTGCCGTACCTGTGTTCATTACCCTTTTTGCACAATAAATTAATATCTTTCTATTATGACAAGGCTATTATTAATTATATTGATCCTTTTTATCGGATTCAACATTTCTGCTCAGAGCAATGTCGTCCGGGAAAAATGGAATAAATCGATAAGCAAAAATGGAAATCTAATTACGGATTGTATAGTTATTGAAAACATTAAAGGGGAACCCACAGTCTTTGGAAAAGTAAAAGGAAAAGGGATGTATTTTGCTGTTTTGGATAGATACGGAGATGTTTTATATGATACTTCGTTTGGAACAGGGAAGGAAAAAATCAATGCGGCTGTTGCTTTCGGAGAAAATTATCTTGTTGTAGGGCAGGAGAATAAGAAAGGTAAATCTCAACCCGCTCTATGGCAATTGGAAATAGTCGAAAAAAAATGGATTCAGATAAATCTGGACTTGACATCCCGTTCAGGGGAGTTTAAAGATATAATACTTCATGAAAATGGAGACTTATTTATTACAGGCAATTTAGATAACAAAGTTTGCCTGCTTCGATTAGATAAATCTCTCAAACTTAAAGGCACACCTATTATAAATGAATCTGGTGAAGGCTCGTCTGCAACTTCCCTTACCGCTACTAAGTCAGGCCATGTTTTTGTTACAGGTCATACCAATGATACTCTTAAAGTCTGGAAATTTGATGTGAAAGGTTCGCTAATGTGGAAAAAAGGATACGATTCAGGAATATCAAAAGGGATGGATATTCTAGTATTGGCTAATGGAAATATTGTTATTGCAGGATCGAAAAAAAATCTAGTATCCAACGAAAATATCCTTTTGCTAAAAATCAATGAAGATGGGCATTTATTCTGGATCCAAACCTATGAAGATCAACAGAAAGTCATTGCCAATA
Source organism: Saprospiraceae bacterium (assembly GCA_965220465.1). Classification (GTDB taxonomy): domain Bacteria; phylum Bacteroidota; class Bacteroidia; order Chitinophagales; family Saprospiraceae; genus JAHDHW01. Next base: position 148,746 of record CBDCPZ010000025.1, read on the forward strand.
GCGTCATTCAAACACCTGATCGTCAAATTTTGATGGGAGGATTTATATTCCCCTGGGGCGCTAAAATGGAAGATACTTATTTACAATCTGTTGATAGGTTAAATGGTGAAGCCATCGAAGCCCCTGTTATTAGTGGATCTTATCGTGCAGATAAAGTAAATGCCATCACTTCTTTCCAAAATGGCGACTATATCATTACATATTTTGTGACTCCTGAGGGCAATCGAAAACCTCTGACCAAATTAGTATATTTTCAAAACCCAAACAATCCATGTGATATTGAGTTAGCTGGAAATGAAAACTTCTTTTTTATAAAAGATCCAAACCTTTCTATGTTGGCTGAAGGGGATTATTTTGCTTTTCAAGGTAATTTAGTTTCCAAATTTCCTTTAGATGAATGGGCTATAAAAATCAAAAGTACAAACACGGGCATCAAAGATATTGATCTTCCCTTGACATTAAAAAACCAATTTACCTACTCTAATCAGTATTGTTATTATTTGGAAAAGAAACTCTCTCTAAATACTGGAACCAATAAAATCGATTTGGAAATTGAAAAGGACAATCAAAAATATGAGGACTCTTATAATGTCTTCTATATTCCTGAACGTCCCAATTTGCATATCCTATCTATTGGGATAGCGGCTCCGGATTTAGATTTTACAGGTAAAGATGCAATGGATTTTTCTACACTTTTTAAAGAACAAGAGGGGAAATTATTTAAAAAAGTTTATATCGAAACCCTCCATACAAAGGAAGAAACAAATGCTTCAAAAATTGCCAGCCACATTTTACAACTCAAAGATCAATATCTTGGGAAAAGCTCAAAAGGTGAACCGATTTATCAGGAAGATGTACTAATCGTTTTTATTTCATCCCATGGACAATTGATTGGCAGCGAAGATGAATTTATTTTACCCGGTTCCAATTACAATCGGGAAAGTGATAAAACCTATATCCGCTTTAAAAAAAGACATTTTGGATGTTCTGGATCAAATCAAATGCAAAAAACTAATATTCATAGATGCCTGTAAAAGTGGTAAAGCTAAAGGAGTCGACAACCCCGTTGAAAAAAGCCTCGTTGATAATATTTTAAAAATTTTGGATGAATCTCCCGGTACAACTACTTTGAGCTCCAGTAGCAGGGATCAGTTCTCCTACGAACACAATGAATTGAAAAATGGTATATTTACCAGTGCAATTAAGGAAGCACTTACCGACCGTTCTCAGAAGGTGGATTCTAACAAAGACAGCATAATTACACTTGAAGAATTATTTCAATTTCTGGAAGATAGGGTTCCCCAATTATTATACGACCTATATAAAGATCCGCAAAAAAAGCAAACACCGACTATACCACATATGGAATTAAGTAAAGATTTTCCGGTTTATTATATAAACAAATAAACGATGAATAAACTGTACGTTGCTTTAGGTTTGGTCATCTTGATTTTTCACTTTTTCGGTTTCGACTTTACAAAAGTTTTAAGTTCTTCCAATCATAAGTCCCATCCGCCAAGCCAAACATTAATGGACTGTAACAGAGTAGAAGATTCTATGGCTTTGGTTTCCTTTTACCAGAATGTAGATATAACCAATTTGAACTGGAATTTTGATTTTCCAATAAATTCCTGGAATTATGTAGAGCTAAAAATGAATGGTTGTGTTGATAGATTAAAAATGAGCCAACTAAGCCTAGGGAATAGTACCTATTCGATACCAGCCTCTATTGGGGACTTAACGGATGTTTGGGAGATAGATTTACATAATAATTTTTTTATCGGTAGCATACCTGCTGAGATAGGACAACTTACCACTCTAGGAGAATTATGGCTTGACGACAATGAGTTGACTGGTAATATCCCAGATACGTTTAGCAATTTAGAGGATTTGCAGTTATTGTACTTAAATCATAATAAGCTTTCAGGGGAAATTCCCTCTTCCATATTTCAATTAACTAATCTAAGAACCCTTCATTTGGAAGGCAATGATAGTTTGTCGGGCATTTTACCCGGCGATATAGAGGATTTGAAAGATTTAGTATTGTTATCTTTAAGTGGAAACTTATTTGAAGGACCAATACCCGGTTCTTTGAATAATTTAAATGACCTAGATATTTTGAGATTATCGGATAATAATTTTGATTCTTTACCTAAACTGTACGCCAATAACTTTGATAGCTTATTTTACCTTTCTTTAGAGGAAAATTATTTCACCTTCGATGATATTTTACCCAATATGTCATTGGGTATGAAAGTCTTGCAACAAGAGGAGCTGGAAACAACATTTTCTTACGCTCCTCAAAAAGAAGTCAGATTACCCGAAACCTTTTTTCTTTCCCCTTGCTCTCCGATAGTTGATCTGGGTTTTGACGATACAGTTACGACAAGTATTTATGTGTGGTACAAAGACTTTACGGCGTTTGAAACAACCAATGTGAATTATATTGATTTAAGTCAGGACTTGGATTTATCAGCTCAATATCATTGTGAAATAACAAATCCCAATGCTCCGGATTTGACGCTTATTACAAAGAATTTTTCTATCGCATTAATTACCGGAAGCGATTGCATTTATGGGCCAGATACATTGTATCCTATGCTTGGTTGCGGTGAGCAGTTCCAAATTGATACTTTTATATTTGATGAAAATACCCCCACTGGATGTGCTTTTTATACTGTAGGAAATTGCGATTCGGTTATTTATGTGAATCTCGATTTTTATCAAAATGATACCATTATTGTAGATAATACTATTTGTGAAGAAGATACTAAAGAAGTCAATGGTAAATTGTTCAATTGCCCGACTAATGGAATAATAGAAATAGACACAACATCCCAAACCGGTTGTGATACAATTTATATTATTAACCTAGCTTGCGGCGATTGTGGGTTTATACCTAATGCTTTCACCCCAAACGGGGATGGTATTAATGATCTCTTTGTCATACCATTAATTGGGGCAAATCCTCCATACGTAAATTATGAATTGATTATCATGTCTCGTTACAAAAAAGTCGTCTATCAGAAAATGGGGTATGATAATACTTGGAATGGTGAGGACATGAATGGAAATCTACTACCTGCGGGAACCTATTATTATATTTTCAATATAAAAGAAGCGGAATCCAAAACCGGAATCGTAACAATTATACGCTAAGGAAACGATCTGTTGCCTTAAGTAGGTTTTGATTTTTGGGGCAAAACCATAGTAAGATTGATCTCGAAATATTGATCTCGCTCAGATGGTAATGCAGTAAAGGAAGAATCATAACCAAGCCCAATTTTCAGGTAACGTTTTCGACTTTTTGACAATTGGTTGTCTTTACGTATTGTGTTTCCCACCAAAACACCTACTTCAACGTGCAGGGTTTTATGATTCGAAGCACCAACACCGATCCAGAAAGGTGTCCTGAACTGGTAACGCAAATTAAAATCAACATGGAATGTTTTATCCGGAAGGTATTTCAACCAAAGGGAGGGCTCCCAAAAGCTAAAATCGGTTTGATAAATATAAGCTCCTAGCATCACGTAATATTGGTTAGAAAGTGTTTTCTTAAAATCTTCCTGTCCTCTTTCAACTTCTGTTTCTGTCAGGTCTAAATTGAATAATTGCGGCATTGAAAAACCCGCATAAAAGTCATGCCTGCCTGAGATTCGCTTATTATAGGATATCCCAAATCCAATATTTGGTAATATTTGTGCCTGATTAATTTCCCCTAAAGGATCGCCTTTTACTAATAAACTGGTTTCCGAAGCCTTCAACCGATATTGAATTGCCCCTACATTAAAACCTATTGATAATCCTCCGGTTTTTGGTACACCAGATGCAAAAATGGCAATCCTGGCAAATGCCCCGGTAAACCCTGTTGGTCCAAACTGATCATTTAAAATAAATCCGCCGAGTAGCAATCCAAAATTTTGTTTTAATAAACTTTTGGGAATCCATTCTGCCCTTAGTGTTTGAGTGACCGGCACTTCGCTAATATTGGCAAAACCTGCCTGTGCATATGATAAACCCATCGATGAGTTATAAAATCCTTCACTTGCAATAAAGTCACTGCTCAAAAAAGACGGATTAATGATTCCCTGATATTCTCGATACTGTGAAAACCAGGGTAATTGCTGTGCATATAATTGGAAGTCCAAAATACATATGAAGACGATTGAGCAGAGTGTAAAAAAGATATTCTTTTTTTTCATAATTAAACATCCAGTTTAATGGTGAAATAAGAAGACTCATCATCAAAGTAAAAGTAACTATTCCACTTTACTTTTCGCAGAAGAAAAAAGTAGAACTGTAAAATCGTTAGCCAATATATCATTTTTTTTCTGAAACAAGGTGAGGATTTTTGAGCGGGGGTATAGTAGTTTGAAATAATTGGTGAATTGCACATAATTATTTCAAGAAAACTAAACCCTTACCTTGGAAATAAATCATGGTTAATTTCTTCACTAAAATATTTTTACAATGAAACAGTCAATTTTTGTTCTTATTCTTACACTTAGTGCATTGCTTGTTTTTAGAACAAACACGCTTGCTCAGAAAACAGGAGTATACATCAACAATGTAGAAATCGGTTAGAATGATTTATACTTGTTGCAGCAACTAACTGGTCCACTTTATCAAGGTGCTTATTACATGGATCCTCAAGGCAACTTTGGTGTAGTTGGATACTAACCATCATTCAACTTGTACCAGTTGTACCAGGAATACGTTACTTCTCAACAATACAATTGCGTCGACCAGAGCCTATATAGCAATAATTCCAAAAGTTCTGGATACTACTGGAAAGAAGGGAATGCCAGTGGATGGAGTAACCCGAACACAGGTAATGCCGTCCAATCAGATGGAACATGGGAAGGTACCGGCGTCTTCTTTGACGGGGTTCTTCTCGATACTCATCATTAAACTGGGTTTAAAATAATTATAAATAAAAGCATACCACTCCTTATTTATAATTTAACTCTATTCTAATTCACGCCAAATACTCAAAAAAGCCCTTTCTACATTTATTTGAGAAGGGCTATTTATTTATGAAACAAGATAGAGTGAAAAAATAATTGGAGAAACCAGGTGAGGATTTATAAGTACAGGAATAACTATGTGTAACATATAACGAATTGTTACTCAATTACAAAAAATTGAATTACAACGACAAATTGAATTAAGCACTATTATCGTCTATGAAACATACTCAAATTTAATTTTCTAAGTTTGAAAATTTTCTGGAACAGACTTCACCAAATTTTAAATAAAAAATTACTAATAACTATATTTTTTTAACCTTTTAAAAATCAAATCATGCATTTATTTAAAAATCGTATTGGATTATTTTTAGTCTTGACCGCAGTACTTTTCACATTCCTATTGGCTTCTTGCCAAAAAGAAGAAATGAATCTCAAAAAAGAGTCTACGCAACAACTTGACATTGAGCCTGGAAAATTTCAAAAAGAATTTACTCTTACGGATTCCACCGGCAAAAACAGCGTTACATTGCGGATGAGTTCCGAATCCCCATTTGAGGACAACTTCGATGCCGCTCAGGAGATTAGTGTCAAACCAATTTTTGAAGCTCCAGAAGAAAATTCTAAAGCCGAGGCTGTTCCTTTTGAAAAGGATTTTGCAAATCAACCTATTGTCACAGTTGAGGTTGTTTCTCAAAAACTTGAAGAAGGAGCTATTGGGCTCAAATTAGACTTCAAAGCTGATAATTCAGGTGAAGCAGAAGCAAGAGCAATTTATACTTATGCATTTTATACTTACTATGATCACATTGGTGTAACTGCTTGGACGGGTTGTCTCACAGCACATTATCTTCATAGGCCTTACTCGTATAGTCCTTGGATTTGGTTTAATTCCTTTTTCTTATGTGGTGTAAATTGGTCTTTCGGTTATTCTATTTACAGTTATCAAATGGGAACAGTAGTATACTACTATTCAGGAACTTGGTTTACTGTCTATGTTTGGTGATTTTTTGGTTCAAAAAACCAAATGGAATATCAAGGAACCCCGGTAATATTGCCGGGGTTTTCTTTTTATAAAATTTAATCAAATACAACCGAAATCTTTTTAGTAAAAGAATGGAAACTCATCATTTACCTGGGATTAATAATTTTCAACATTAAGCCCTGACTATGTTACCAAATTTTACATAGCCTATCCTTCCTTTCAAGATTCATTATTAAAATGCCATGATTTATTTAATTGCATCAAAATGAAAAATTTTAAAAAATAATTTTAGAAATGAGGTGAGGTTTTAGAATTAAAGGAATAATAGGATGTAGCATATAACGAAATGCTACACAATTACACAAATTTAAATTTCAACTTCATTTCGTAATTACTTTTTTAATCAACCAAGAAGCATGTTTAATATTTTTTCTGAATTAGAAAAATAGCAAGAACATACTTCAACAAAAATTAAATAAATCATGATCACCAAAGTATTTAAATCCAAAATAGAAGCGGTGGACTGGATAGCGCAACACGTAGAAAACGAAGGACAATTTGAAGTAGCTCGGGAAGCTATGACTATGGATTTTATCAAATCTGGAAAAATTATAGTGAAATTAGATGCCACCAACCTCGAAGTAGTGACATTGGAAAATAATATTAATCAATTCTAAACCACAGTAAATTCTCATGCATACTTCAAATCTCAAAACAAAAGCCATGATCATATTTATATTAACCATGTTGTCAGCATTAATTATCAATGCTTATAAAAATGTTGATGATGTAAACTATGCAGCATCTACACATGTATACACGGACTTTGATACCTATAAAAATAATATTACTCCAGGTCAACATTATTGTCAGGAGGATTCCCAACAAAATAAAAGCATTTTTTTTATTGACCCAGAAGAGTATATCATTTTTGTTGACTTGCAAGGAATTCTGGAAAAGGCTAAAATACTTCTCTTGAAGAAAGCAGGTTACACTATCAGCTACAAGGAAATTTGTAGCTATAGTGCAGATACTATTTTGGAAATTCCTTTCTCTAATCTTTCTTCCGGCTTATATCACATTGAACTGAAAACCGCAACAGGAAACTGCCTCATTCAAACAATCCATTGGCAAAACAACACCCTCCAATTACCCTTTAATTTGGCATTTCACGATGAGCTTTAACCTGTAATTACTATTCATAACTCTTTTTTATAAAATTTAGCTAGTCTGAAGACTAACTGCTTGCAACAAAATCTTTTCATACAGAAAGAGTCAAACCAAATCTTCCGGCAGCAATAAAAAACTAAAATCATGAAAAAATTATTTTTTACAATTGTATTTTCAGGACTAATTGCACTTAATCTCTTTGCACAAGAAGTACCTCAGTCCTTTACATATCAGGCTATCGCACGGAATGCCGACGGCACCCTAATTGCTAACGAAGAGGTTAGCATTCGAATTACTATCGTGGAAGATAGTCCAACAGGATTTCCAGTTTATTCAGAAACTCATGATCGAACTACCAATAAATTTGGACTATTTACATTAGAAATCGGATCTGGAAATACTGGAGATGATTTTCTAGCCATTGACTGGGAGAACCATTCTCATTTCATTCAGACAGAATTCGATAGCGGAAGCGGTGTTGATTTGATCGGCAGTGCCCAAATTTTATCCGTGCCTTATGCACTCCTTGCACAAAGAGCTATCGAGGATGAAACGGAGGATTCAGATCCTGATCCTACCAATGAATTACAAGACTTGGAACTGATTGGTGATGTATTACAGATAACTGGCAATCCTGATGCAACTCCTATCAATATGTCTCCTTTCATTGGAACTGATACAGACGATCAAGAACTTACCTATGACCCGGTGACTAACATCTTAACTTTGGAAGATGGGGGCTTTGCTAATCTGTCTAATCTTGAAGATGATGATCCTGATCCTACCAATGAATTACAAGACTTGGAACTGATTGGTGATGTATTACAGATAACTGGCAATCCTGATGCAACTCCTATCAATTTGTCTCCTTTCATTGGAACTGATACAGACGATCAAGGACTTACTTATGACCCAGTGACCAACATCCTTACTTTGGAAGATGGGGGCTTTGCTAATCTGTCTGATCTTGAAGATGAGGACCCTGATCCGACGAATGAAATCCAAGGCCTTCAGCTCAATGGCAATACCCTAAGCATTGTGAACGGTGGAGGTTTTCCAAGCATTTCCTTGCCTGCTGCTGCTTCACTTTGGGAAGAAGGACCTGGTTTTATCTATCACGATGGAGGAGATGTTTTGGTGAGGAACAGTCTGGGACTGGCAGTTGTAGGCTTAGGTCGTTGGGATACCAACATTGAAAAAGGTGTTATTCAAATTTATGACAATAACAATATACGTGTGGAAGCCGGTGTAAGTCCTTTAACTAGCGGAGGGTACTCTGTTGTTTTTGGACCGAATGGAAATGAAAATGGCATCCTTGGCACGTTAGTCGGTTTTCCAGATCACGGATTCATTTCTGTGACTGGATCAGATGGCTTATCCCCAACTTTAGTGCCCGAAGCTGGTATGTTAGTCGATCCTTTTGGGAATGGAATGATTCAAGTTAATGGGCCGGATGCATGGAATGGACCCGGAACGATTGGTATAGATCCTAGTGTTGGCTCATACCTTTCTGCCAATATCAAATTCTTTGTCATGACACATCCAACAGATGCAACAAAGGAAATCACTTATGCTTGCCTGGAAGGTCCTGAAGCTGCAGCCTATGAAAGAGGTACTACAAAACTTGAAAATGGAGAAGCATGGGTTCCTTTCTCAGAACATTTTGAACTTGTCATCAACCCTGAAACCATGACTGTGAACCTTACCCCTAATTCGGCAAACACTATGGGCCTTGCAGTAGTTGAAAAAACTTCAACAGGCATCCGAGTAAAAGAATTGATGAATGGGGCAGGTAATTTCGAATTTGACTGGGAAGCGAAAGCAGTAAGAAAGGGATACGAAGATCTGCCCGTGATAAGAGACAAACGACAACTGCAGGCAACTATGGCAATAGATCCCAAATAATCTTGATCATTTTTTTCTGGAGCAGCTAGTACCTAAAAAGTCAGCTGCTCCACCTAAACAATCCTGATTGTGATCATCGCAAAATTCTGGAATTACAATCTGCAAAACCAATTCAACCATGAAATCTATACTTTTAACCTCTATTGCTTTGTTGATCTGTTGTTTCCTATCTGCACAAACATTGATCACCTCTTTCGGAGGATTCTTTGAAAGTAGTGATGGCGGTTGCCTAAGCTTCTCAGTTGGAGAACTAGCTGTCGAAACATTAGCTGGCACTTCTAAAGCTCTTACGCAAGGATTTCAGCAGCCTGACCTTTTACTAAGACCGCCAACTCCTCATTCTATAAATATAATCAACGGCTTGATTGTAGATGATGAAGGTGGTAACAACATCTTCACTATTAGAGGGTTGGAAGAGTATCCTGAAAACGAACTATTCATCCTGAATCGCTGGGGAGAAGTGCTTTTTCATGCCCAACCTTATCTCAATGATTGGAAGGGCTATTATGAAAACCGCCCACTACCACAAGCCACTTATTACTATGTGTTGAAGTTCGACCCCAACCAAACGGCTATGAAAGGTAATTTGTACATTTTGAAAAAATAATTAGTTATAAAAATTTTCATAAAGATTAATTGGATGGATCGAGGAGTTAAGCGGTCAGAAAATTGACATTTTTCCTCCTCGATCTTTCCTCTTTAAAAAATTAAAAAATAATGAAACGAATATATCTACTTTTTGTCCTTAGTTATTGCATATCTCTCCAACTGATAGCACAGCAACGTTCGACCTATAATCTTTATCGAGAGAATTGGATGTTGCTTAATCCTGCATCTTTTTCCGAAGCTTATCTCATTAATTCTCAAACACAGACATTCTCAGCTACTGGACGCTATCAATGGAGTGAACTGGAAAATTCCCCAGCTACAGTTGGGTTACAATTTCAAAAAGTACTCGAAGAAAAGAATCTTGCATTTGGTGGTTCTTTGCAGAATGATCAAACAGGAGCGATAGGCACTACAGAATTACATATTAATTCTTCCTATCAACTCAAAATATATGGACGCCAAACGCAATTCATTTCCATGGGACTAAATGCCGGAATGGTACAATACCGCGTTCGGTTTTCTGAAATAGAATTTTCCGAGCCAGGAGCTTCTATTCCTTCGGAAAACTTGCAGCACTACTATCCTGATTTCGGAATTGGGGCCTTTTATTATCTTGACAATAAGATATTTGCCGGGTTTTCCATTCCTCAAATTTTTGATTTAAACACTGGTCTCGTTGGGGATTTTAAAACCGAAAGTGTACCTCATTACTTAGGCATGGTTGGTGGTTTTATTCCTTTACGGAAATGGGGCAAGTTTTCTTTCTTGGAGCCTTCGGCGATGATCAAAAAGGTGTCGGGGATTCCTGTCAATTTTGACCTCAATCTTCGTTATAACCATCATAACCAACTATGGATAGGTCTGGGTTACAACAATGCATCAGGAGCTCATCTGGAAACCGGTTTCTATATTCCTAACAAATGGCAGTCAGATGCCGGTTTGAAAATCGGAATGGGATATACTCTGCGGACAGATGCTCTTCGCCAGGCACTTGGAAATACTTTTGAATTGAATGTGGCTTGGAGTTGGGGACAAAGTACGGTAATTAGATGTCCTTTTTAATAATACTCTGAAAGTTGAAAAATCAATTTTAATTTATTTAAAAAATATTTGAAAAACGAGGTGAGGTTTTCTGAATAAGGGAATAATAGTATGTAGCATATAACGATATGTTCATCAATTTCGAAAATTTGAACTGATTTAAATTAAAAACAAATTCTGGAATAAGTGTTTTCCAGATCATCAAACGAGATAACAATGTCCTCACTTTGGCGATTAAGATGGCTTTTTAGCTTCACCTGAAACCTTATTCTTTATTTTTCACAACCTGGTCTTGGGATATATGGCTTATTTAACTTGGTTTTTCCAATAAGTTAAATTCGGATTGAACATGCTTATTCTACATGAAGACCGCAAAAAATTAAATTATGAAAAGGATTTTACTATTAGTAGCATTTGTAATTGGTCTTATTAACACGTCAAAGGCAAAAAGTGTTGATATCTCAACAGCTCAAAAAGTGGCAGAAACCTATCTAAATCAAAACCTCAATCAAATAAAACCTAGTTTAGTTCTTGCCTTTCGGTACAATATGACTATTAACTCAAGTCAAAATAATTCAACCACTACAGAAAAGCCTCTTTTTTACATTTTTAATTTGGGAGAGAGGAGTGGATTTATTATAGTAGCAGGGGACGATAATTCAGTTCCAATTTTAGCTTACACTACCTCAGGTTCTTTTAAAGAAAACAATTTACCACCAAATCTTCGAAAATGGCTTGAAGGATATAAAAAGGAACTGGAATATATCATTACTAGTGATATACAAGCAACAAATAAAATTAAAAATGATTGGAACTCTTTAATTAATGGCGCAGCAATTGGATCCTCTAGATCGGGATTTGTTGACCCACTTCTAACAACTAAATGGGGCCAGTCACCATATTATAATGCGAATTGTCCAGGAGGTTCAGTTACGGGATGTGTGGCTACTGCCATGGCACAAGTAATGAAATACTGGAATCACCCACAACAAGGGACGGGCTATCATTCTTATATTGAAAATGACTATGGAACTTTATCAGCTAATTTTGGTGCCACAACTTATAACTGGGGGATTATGCCCAATATTCTAAATTCAGATAATGATGCAGTTGCAACCTTAATGACTCATTGTGGTATAAGCGTAAACATGGATTATAGTCCTCAAGTTAGCGGGGCATGGGTCATCGAAGACAGTCCTACCCCTCAAGCCTGTTCAGAATATGCCTTTAAAAACTATTTTGGGTACTCATCTAATTTACAAGGAGTGAAGAGAGATAACTATACTCCATCAAGTTGGATAAACCTAATGAAAAGTGAATTGGATGCAGGTCGTCCGATACTTCATGCAGGGTTTGGAAGTGGAGGTGGACACGCATTTGTGTGTGATGGCTACGACAACAATGACTATTTCCACTTTAATTGGGGATGGGGTGGCAATTCCGATGGATATTTCTGGAACGATGCCCTGAACCCAGGCTCTTTGGGTACGGGCGGAGGGAGTGGCGGATATAACAATGGGCAACAAATAATCATTGGTGTCCAACCTTCATCAGATACTCAACCCACGAACATTGAATTGTACAGCCATATCACAGTATCTCCAAACCCAATTCAATGGGGACAAGGATTTACGGTTAATGCTGATATTATCAATAATGGCACTTCTACTTTTTATGGGGACATTACAGCGGCTTTGTTTGATGATAGTGGAAACTTTATTGATTACATCCAGACTTTAACAGAAAGTAATGGGTTGATGCCAAGTTATCACTATACAGGCGGATTGAATTTTTCAACATCTGGATTGGGTGCTGCGCCTGGGGACTACTACATTGGAATATATGTGAACCCAGGCAACCAATGGTATGCTGTCGGAAATGGAGGCTATTCTAATTTCATTCCCGTTTCGATTGTCTATCAGAACGATATTGAATTGTATGCCGACATAGTGCCTTCCTCTAACCCTCTAATTCAGAATCAGGCTGCTGACTTCACATTGGATTTGGCAAATTACGGGTTCAATGATTATTTTGGGACTTTTTCCATTGATGTTCATGATTTGGACGGTAACTGGATTGAAACCATTGACGAGTTCACGGGGATGTCCTTGTGTTCCAATTGCCATTATACAAATGGGCTAACGTTTTCAACATCCAATTTGGACCTTGCCCCAGGCTCATATTTATTGGCAGCATGGGAAAAGCTAAATGGCGGTGATTGGGATTTGATAGGCTCGACTGATTTTAATAATCCAATCATAATAACAGTTGCAGCACCGCAACTCTCACCAGATATTTATGAAAACAACGATTCGCAAAATAACGCATATAATTTGTCACTTACCTTTTCGGGGAACTCCGTAACTTTAAAAACCGCAGGTTCTAACAGTCATGTTGGGGATGATTATGACTACTACAAAGTGTCATTGCCTTCGGGGTATAATTATACAATTACACCTCGTGTCCATGACAGCTACAACAGCGGAAATGGACAGACCTACACCAATGATGTACTGTTTTCTTACAATGAGAGCGGGGTCTGGTCGGACTCTTATGATGATGAGATGAACGGTGGCTTTATAGTTTCAGGGGGTAACACATTATATTTCCACATTGCCCCATATTTTCAAGGACAAACAGGGACATATTTATTGGACATTCAAATTAATCGAACACCTATAACAAGTACCAAAGATGGTATATTTCCGGGCAACTTTAAAGTTTTTCCTAATCCTGCTTCTCAATACATCAATGTCGTTAACGATAATGATATTATTATAAAAAGTATTTCCATAATAGACATGAATGGAAGAGTTGTAAAGAGTGTTAATTGTTTTGCAAATCATAGAGATATTAAAATTCCAATTCAAGAATTTGCGCAAGGCATGTACATGCTTATTTTGAAATCAGACAATAAAGTTTGGCAACAAAAATTTATAAAATCCTGATTATATGATATTATTAATAGGCTCACTCTTGGCATTGGTTTTACAATCCTGTTCACCAACTAAAAACAGTGATAAATCTGAAGTTGATAATAGAAGTGAAATAATAATGGATTTCTCTGAAGGCCCACCACTTACTCTATATAAAACGAAAAAAGATTACCCTTTAAATGTTGCGGTATGACTTTCAGATGATAAGACCAAAATTATCTCTTATCCACACTTCAGATATGTATTATAAAAGTAAACCGGCTTATCCAACGAACCTTGAAAAGGATTATCTTCTTGACAATTTGGGGATAAACATTAATGTTGCATATTTTGGATATTTCGCTAGAAAAATATGCCAATTTCAAAAAAGTTCCCTCTTTGATTAAGCTCTACGACCTCATAGTTGAAAAAGATCCTTTGACAGAACTTTACTATTGTGGTAACAGACAAAAAATGTCTAAGATTATTAATACAAATGGAGTAATCAATGAAGGGTTTCTGAAAAAATGTAAGTGTTTAAAAAAAAGAATAGAGACTAACCAGGCATATCCATATTCATCAATTTGATGATAATACAACATTAATTTATCAACTGCACCAACCTGAAATTACTACTATGTAATTTATGAATTACAGGTATTTGTATGACTACTATTTCAATATACTGCGTTTTGTTCAAGCAATAAAATCAGTTTTGTGGATAAGTATTTTAGAAAAGACATCATTAATCGCAATTAACCTATTTTAAAAAAGATTCTTTTTCATATTAAATCCCTTTGTTAAAAAAACTAGAAGAAAGGCTTTTTGATCCTGAGAAAAATAGAGCAAATAAAAACATTTGAGAATTGAGGTGAGGTTTTCTGATTAAGGGTATATTAAAATGTAACAAGCAACCAATTGTTACTAAATCTCAAAAGAATAAATTTCAATTCTAATTCAAATTAACCTTTTTAATCAATCATGAAGCATGCTTCAAGTTTTATTTTCCAGTAAGGAAATTTAACAGGAATACACTTCAACAAAACTTTAAAATCATGAAATCAACAAAATGTTTTTCTTTCACTCCAACCAGTATTATTTTCTCTTTGCTTTTGACCGTTATGGCATTTTCTTTTAATGGTTGTAAAAAAGAGGAAATCAACCCACGAAAAGATTTTATCGGTTCTTACCAAATCAATTCAGACAATTGTAGAGGTTCTGCATATTCTCTCACCATCTTGGAATCGGGCCAGCAAATCGAAAAAATAATTATTAAAAATCTTAATAATGTAAGTGGTTTGTCCCTAACCGCGGTAATAACCGGAAGCAGTTTCGTGGTTGATAATACTTCTTACAATGGACAAGCTATTACAGGGACTGGACAATTAAACGGAAATGTATTGACGATCAATTATACAGTTGATGGTTTTCCATGTACAGCAAATGGAAATAAACAGTAATTTAGAACAAAGTTATAAATTAATTATCGGGGAAAAATAAAATTGTTTTTCTCAATAAGTCACATTTTGGAAGAGTGGAGAGTGGATGCAATAAATAAGCACTTTACTCCCCTCTTCTTTTAATTTTACTCTACTATTCATTGAATTCATTTCTGTATTAATAAACTTGCATCACAGAAATGAAATAGAAACTCCTACTAAAAATTTCTTGGAAGTTGTAAATCAAGTGCCATAAAAGTATCTTGTTCAATGATTGGTAAAACTCGTCAAACTGTCTGTGATATTAATAGGCGTTGTCCTACCACTTGGAATAAAAATTCAAATCAGGCTGTTAATAACATCTGAAGAACACTTTGTAGAAAGTGTGCTGATTTGCTTAAAGACCCACAAAATGGCTTAAACGGAGAAACTCGTTAAAACTATTGGATAGTAATTCCTTTCTTAGATTTGGCATCTTCTTTTTTCTTCATAGCATCCACCTAAAAATAACGGTTAACTGTCTACAATAGCAAACAACCTGAAACTTGTTATATCACCGTTACCCATTCTTTAGAAAAACCTTTAACTTTTTTTACTTGAGTGTTCACAAAATAAATTCTCCTTAGAAAACATTAATAAGACAATTAAATATTAAAATAATATATTTCATAGCAAAAAAGCCGCACAATTGCACCTGTTATATTTCTCTCCTATCCTCTAAATAACTGGGCACGGTTTTGTGAATTTAGTTTATAAAATTGTGGATTTATGTCAAAGCATAGAAAAAGATGGACACCCTCAGAAAAATTAGAAGTCCTCTACTATTGCAACTTATGGAGAGCTTCCCAAAAACAAAATACTCGTAGAGAATCCTATCACAGCATCCAGGAAAAAGTAGTTTGTCAGCAATATGAATTTGATCCCTTTAGAGAATTATTAGCAACCATAAATAGATTTGTTTCTTTAAATAACTTTAAAAAAATTCTTTCCGGAATCGGATACAAATCACCCATTAAATACTTGCTACAATTAGACATTGACATGAAACAAAATGACCTGGAGGAGGTATTTGATTGTGCTTCCTCTACAGTTTTTTTTATTAATTGAGACTTCATCCAGTTTAAAGGGGGTTGGACCAACGCTTCATTCCTCTTTGTCTCGGTTTTATAATTCAAGTATTTTTTAATTTATTAGAATTAACCCTATGAGAGTTTTAATCCTATTACCCTTATTATGCTATTCTATTCTGCTGTCCGCTCAAACCTATGGTGATTACATCGGAGGAGGACATGATCAAGATATAACAGTAACCACAAGCAGTGATTTTCAGCCTCCTGGTTGGGAAGAAGTGGCAGAAGGTTCAAACACTTTGGCCATTCCAGGACTTACAGGAAAACTAATCGATACCGGCCGCTTCCTGGCTCAGGCCTCCATGGGAGCTGACAAAATGACGATCGATTCTGTAGCGAAACTAGATTTTGAAACTTGGATCGATCAACAATTTGCTTTGTCTCCGACCTATGTTCGACCGCTTATTCAGGAAATATATGATACAACCTTTCAGCGCCATTTGGCGGCTGGAGGTGATTCCCTGGATTTTCCTGAAATCCCTACGAATGAGCATTTTGACTACGCCTGGTGGCAGGTCAATATGACAAATGATGACCTTTTGAGACAGCGAATTGCATTTGCACTGAGCGAGATTTTTGTAATTTCTTTCAAGTCAGAATTGAATCGCTATGGTGAGGGCGTATCAAGTTATTACGATATGTTGGCTGAAAATGCTTTTGGAAATTTTGAGGATATCATGACAGATGTGAGCCATCATCCCTGCATGGGCGTTTTTCTCACCCACTTAAATAATCCAAAATCTAATCCTGCTCAGTTCATTCATCCCGATCAAAATTTTGCCCGGGAAATGATGCAACTTTTCACAATTGGCTTGTACGAATTGAACCAGAACGGCACCAGAGTGCAAGACAATCAAGGTAATGACATTCCGACTTACGATAATGATGACGTCCAGGAATTTGCTAAAATATGGACAGGACTGGGAGGTGGAGCTACCGTAGAAATGCAAGATACTGTCGTCCCTCCTGAATTTGGTATGGGCACCAATATGATAGACATGGCGGAACCGATGGCGATGTATGATGAGCACCACGAACCCGGTGCAAAATATTTATTAAACGGTTTTGTAGTCCCTGCCGGTCAAACAGGAACGGAAGATGTAAATGTGGCTATCGAACATCTTTTCAATCACCAAAATGTTGGGCCCTTTTTTGGAAAACAATTGATACAAAGATTGGTGAAGTCCAATCCATCACCTGCGTATGTCTCCCGTGTTGCTGCTGCATTTAATGATAATGGCGCCGGGGTCAGAGGGGATATGAAAGCAGTGATCAAAGCCGTTTTATTGGATGAAGAAGCACGTACCTGTGGTTGGTACAATGACCCGGTTCAGGGAAAACTTACAGAGCCGATCATCCGATACACGCATTTTGCAAGAGCCATTGGTGGCATTAGTGAAGATGGGAAGTTTTGGAATGAAGGTGAGGACTATAACAATGGCGCCGGACAGCATCCGCTGTATTCCTTTTCAGTTTTCAATTTTTATTGGCCGGATTTTCAACCAATTGGCCCTATAGCCAATCAGGGTTATGTCGCTCCCGAATTTCAGGTTTTTAATTCGAATACCAGTATCGGCTTTGTGAATTTTGTTAATGAATGGGCCGTCAACGAAACGCTTTTAAAGTCAAGTGATGGTGATGAAGATATAGTTTATACAAATTTAGATCATGTAATAACGCATGCGGAAGATACTGAAGTCCTTATCAACTACTTAGATATTTTACTAATGAATGGAATGCTCAAAGACGATACACGACAAATCATAACGACCATTGTAGACCCCATGAATGACCCGTATGAAAAAGTGAAATTAACTATTTATTTAATGGCGATCAGCGCAGATTATACCATTTTAAAGTAGGAGTTGATTAAAAAATTTTAAACAACTTCATAAAGAAAAAATATGAAACATAAATCAAGAAGAAGTTTTATAAAACAATTTGGCTTAGGTGCTATGGGGCTCAGTGCCGCTTCGTCTATTACCCAGTTAAAAGCCATGAATGCCGCTTTTCTTAATAATTCGGCTTTCTTCCCACCAAATGATTATAAAGCGATAGTCTGTTTTTACTTTGCTGGCGGTAACGACTCTTTTAATATGGTTGTACCTCGTGGTAATCCGGAATACGACGAATATGCAGTTACGCGATCTGACCTGGCCATTGCTCAAAATGAGTTATTGCCAATCACTCCGGTTACCAGCGATGGGAAACAATATGGTTTGAATCCCGCGATGAGCAACATCCACCAATTGTTCAATACGGGTAAAGTCTCTTTTATAAATAATGTTGGTCCTCTGATAGAGCCCACGACTAAGGCTGCTTATCAAAACAACAGCGCTCCCATACCATTGGGATTGTTTTCTCATTCGGATCAAATTAAAAACTGTCAAACCGGGATGCCTCATTTGAGAACGCAATTTGGATGGGGTGGAAGAATGGCGGATTTGCTCAACGATATGAATACCAATCAAAATGTGTCGATGAATATTTCCCTTGCCGGAACAAATATTTTTCAATACGGAGAAACCCTGGTTGAATTTGCCATTGATCCGTATGGTGGAAGTCCCGGAATTGACGGATATGATCCTCCATCGACACCTTTTAATGCCAAAAGGAAAGAAGGAATTGATCTTTTACTCGGGGTAGATCATCCCGACATGTATAAAAAGACCTACAACGATATTCTGAAAAGAAGCCTTGACGGAAGTATTGAATTCAGGGCAGCGATGGCCCAAATCGGCAATTTGAGCACCTTCTTTTCTGACAACCGGATTTCACAAAGCTTTAAACGAATAACCGAAGTGATAAAGGCTCGTGATATTCTAGGATTTAAACGTCAAATATTTTTCGTACAAATGGGTGGTTGGGATATGCATGGAGAATTGATTGATTCTCACGAAAGGAACCTGACGATCGTTGATAATGCTTTGAATGAATTTCATAATGGATTGAATGAAATTGAAATGTTTGATGGTGTGACGACATTTACGATTTCAGATTTCGGAAGAACCTTGACCTCCAACGGTAACGGAAGTGACCACGCCTGGGGCGGCAACGCATTGGTAATGGGAGGTGATATCAAGGGCGGTGATATGTACGGGACGTTCCCATCTTTGGCTTTGGGAGGAGCGTACGAAGTTCATAATGGCGTCCTGATACCTACTACCTCTAATGATAATTATTTTGCTGAATTGGCATTGTGGTTTGGCGTTAGTCCGGGGGATTTGAGTACGCTATTTCCGAATATTGGCAACTTTTATGATACGGGGTCTACACCACCTCCTTTGGGTTTTATGAATTTGTAGAGGACAGATAACAAGTGCCAGATAACAGAAATCAGCCGTTTACAGTCTGATTTCTAATGTTAAAAGTCTAAAAATTTCAACAAGATGAAAAAAACTATAATAATCGCCTTATTTTTTGCTTTTACTTATACAAATATTTCTGCGCAATGCTTTCTTGACCGGCATAATACCACCTGGTATGACGGGTGGATTTCCTGTGAGACATCAATGAATCCAAACGCAGTAAGGGGCGAGTCGCATTGGATCTTATATGATTTTAATTACCCCTACGAGTTATTTCAAATGCATATCTGGAATACGAATGCACCTGACTATTTAGCGGACGGCATGCAAGATATCGTTATTGATATTTCAAACGATGGCGTTAACTGGACAGAAGTAGGTGAATTTCAAATTCCAATAGCGGATGGGACATCTACCTATGAAGGACTCGATCTTTATGATTTCGATGGAACAAGCGCTCAATATGTTTTGATTACGGGGCTGACCAATCACGGAGGTTCTTGCTTTGGCTTGAGTGAAATCAGAATTAATGTGGCTGATGAAATTATAATTTCTGATAATGAACCAGTAGATCCCGCTTGTCTTTCTGCCAGGATATTTCCCAATCCGGTAAATGAGAGCTCAAAAGCCATTATTTCAGATATTTGCAGCAATGCACCAATCACTTATTCCATTCAGGACATTACAGGTAAAATCCTAAAAAGCGGAGAGATCACTCCATCAGCCAATGAGGTGGAATTGGATTTGAATTCATTGTCGATGGTTGCTGGGACTTATATCTTAAGCTTACAGCAGCAGGATTTGGTTCGAAGATTTAAGATGATGAAAGTGGAATAAAAACCTTAAAGCGTATTTGATGACAGTCGTTGCCTTCAAGGTTAGAATTATCCGGGCAATTCACAAATTGACTATTAATTTTCGCGTAATGAAACATGAGTCATCCCGAATTTTCAATAGTTAGAAAATTCGGGATGTTTTTTTTAAGAATATGTTTTTTGTTAAGAACTTGTTGATTGTCAATAGTTTCTATACTTTTTGTCTTGACCTCATGTTTCGCGTAAATTAGGATGAGTTTTTAAAACTTCTAAAGTGCGTTGGTATACATCAGGTGTTCCTAACAATTTTAAAATCGTTTTTTGGTTTTCTTTCAAATGTGTCAACTGAATAATATTTACCTCACCAGTTTGTAACCAAACTACGGAGATACCTTTGAAGGCACGAAGTATCATGGGGGTTGTAGGCCTATCTGTTTTCCGATTTTTATTTCCTGGATAAATTCCTTTAAGTTGGCCTCCATTCTTTGATAACTTTATTCTTACATCATATTGTATTAACATTGAAAATCTCATGGCTAAACTTAGTAAACGGATTAGTCCTTTTATTCTTTCTTCTTTTTTTAAGTATATAGGAAGTAACCCTACATCCCGGTTAATGAGATAGTCAAACAAGTGTTCAATTCTATATTCGTCCCGATAAGATTTTATCAAATCCGATGTTTCAAACTTGTTTTGTGGAACATTTGTTCCATATAATTGCCAGCCTAGTCTTTTTTGTTTCAGTTCAATCACATCTTCATTTCTTTTTATTTTTAGATATAAAGTAATCTTTTGTCGGATTTCTTCCGGACGATTTTTATGTTTTTGTACTCGCCTCTTTTCCAGAGTTTGACTACATTTTACTTTGAAACAATCTTCAACTTTATATTGCTTAATAATTGCAGCAACTCGAGCATATAAATCTTTTATTGTCTTAGGATTACGACGACCAGGTTTTGAAATCACCAAGTTTTGTATTTTCTGTTCAGATTCTGATAATCGATTATTAAAGGATTTGATCAATCCCTGTGCGTAGTGAGGAGAATACACTAGAATCCGACGTTCTTGCCACATTATTCCTTTTTCTTGAGCTTTAATCGTTTCGGTCAGTTCGTAAAAATAGGCTGGTTTCCTTTTTGATGCTGTTTGAGTAAAGATACTTGGTAATTTATTTATAGCTCCCTTTATTCGATCCAGGTAACTGTGCAATTTTTCCTTTGAAACTTGTTTTTTACTTAATGGGCACAAATAGTAATCTCCTGCCGAATGTATCGCTAA
Organism: Saprospiraceae bacterium; assembly: GCA_965220465.1. Lineage (GTDB taxonomy): Bacteria > Bacteroidota > Bacteroidia > Chitinophagales > Saprospiraceae > JAHDHW01. The sequence continues at coordinate 170,308 of CBDCPZ010000025.1, forward strand.
ACGATTAGGCATACTACACAGTTGAGAATCTCCAACATATAAATTGCCACTTTTTTCAAGCATTGATTGTACCCGTTTTATTACAGATAGATAATGATCTACATCTGGGCCACTACCTTTTAGTATATCAACTGCAAGGGGAACTGCCATTGGGTCTAAAGCAGATATCATAACCTTACAAAAGGGTTGATCCGATCTACGTTGTTTGCTATAACCATGTCGATACAATTCACCTTCATCTCGATATTGGGGAGCATTGAATGAATCGGTACGAACTACCTTTATTTCAGCTTTTGATTCTCCTTCAACGCGATCTAATTGATATACTTGCAATAGTTTCTTTCCTATTGCCTTCTCAAAGTCGGTCCATTTATCATCTTCACTGAATCGATCAAGAAGACGAGCTAATCTATCATCACAAAAATCCAAGCTTCGCAATTTCGGTTCCTCTAATATCGCTGCAAGGCTCCGTAAGCGGAGTTCCGCCCAATCCTCAACATGACTCAGCCGGTGATCTCCTTGGCTAAGGATATAAAGCAACCATCCACATGTAAGTTTCCCTCCACTAATCCCTTTCCAATGACCGTGGTCAACAAAGTGGGTATTCAAAATAGAAGATAATTCAATTCGACGTATTTGATTTCCCAACACAGGTAAATCATCAAGGTGTTCTACTAGCATAAACTAAAATTAAGCACTTTCAAAGAACTTGATTATGTTTACGCGAAAGGTGAGCTTGACACAAAAAGTACCAAAAAAGTCAAGACTATTTTTTCTTTTGGACAATTCTAAGATCGATTTAGCAACGTAGTCAAACTCGCTTCGCTCAAACAAGGCTACTTTCACTTCCAATCCCACAAAATCTTCACTAAAAATTGTTACCCAAAATTAAAAAAGGTCGAATAAAAATTATATCCTTTCGATCGTTAAAAAAGTAATTATAGACCGTGTTTTAATTTGTGGGAAAGGACGGCAAAATACGTGGGCGCGGGTGCCCAATGTCATTAAGTTAGAATATAAAAAATATGAGAATCAGTTTCAGAAATAAAAAAAGTTAGATGATTTTTAGGTGAAAACCAAATTCACAAGTCATCTAACTCAATAAAAATGTTAAAGACAAATGTACAAATTATAAAAGAGGTCAGATCTTTTTTTGAAGCATCCCAATTAGATATGGCTAAGTATGTTACAAAAGAAGGAGCGTTTACCAGAGCAAAAAAGTTAAGTTTTTCAGCAATAGTTTTATTTCTATTACAATTACCAAAGAGAAGTTTAAGTATTGAATTAGAGGATTATTTTGAATCAATAAACTCATCAGAGTTGATCTGTACAAAGAGTGCTTTCAGCCAGGCACGGTATAAACTGAGAGAAGATTATTTTGAACAATGGAATAAAGCATTATTGAAAAGCTACTATAGCAACAACGATGAAGGATTGGTATTGTGGAAGGGCTTTGTTTTACAAGGTGTAGATGGAACTACCCTATACTTAACAGACCATGAGGCATTGAGAGAAAAGTTTGGAACATTATCGAATCAACATCAATCCTATCCCATGGCAAGGATTGTAGGACGATATGATTTATTGAATGAGATAATTATAAATACTAAAATAGGCCCTATTGGTGAAGGTGAAAAAAGTTTTGCTCTCAAACAATTGGATGAGGTAACTGATAATGTACTAAGCATATATGATAGAAACTTTGCAACTTTTGAAATAATATATGAACATTATCAAAGAGGGCTTCCTTTTTTGATTCGGAGTAAACTAAGTGCTAATAATGTAGTAAAACGATTTGTGCAAAGTGATCATAATACATCAGTAGTAACTTTTCATGCTACTAAATCAGCCATAGCCGCTTATAAAAAAAGGGAAATCTATTTAACAGAACAGCATAGTGTTCCTGTTCGTCTTATAAAAGTTAGGTTGAAAACCGGAGAGTTAGAAATATTAATGACCTCATTAGTTGACCAGAAAGAATATCCAAACGAAGTTTTTGGAGAACTTTATAATAAAAGATGGGGATCAGAAATTTGCTTTGATGTATTGAAGAATAAATTACAGTTAGGTTTATTTAGTGGCCAAAAACCAGCAGCGATCATTCAGGAGATACATGCTACTGTTTTTAATTGTAACCTAAATTCAATATTAGTTAAAGCGTGTAAAGAGGCAGAAGAAAAAGTAAGTCAAAAAAGAACACACTTGTATAAAGTCAATAAAAATATAAGTATTGGGCTTATGATTAAGAAAGTTGTTCAATTATTCCGAATCCCTCAGCAAAAAGTTGAAGCATTAATCCAAAAACTCATTGTGAAGTTCAATCGTTATATGGAACCTGTAAGAAAGGGAAGGTCATTTGATAGAAAATTCAAAAAGAAAACCAGAAGATGTAAATTTTATACAACTATCAATTATGCAAGAGCATTCTAAATATATGAAAAAACTTAACTTAATGACATTGAGCGGGTGCCAGCATAGAGCTTGGCCTTTATTTTCTGCGCTGCTTGATACGGTGTGTCAAATAGTGATTGCAAAAGGATTTTTGGTGCCTTTTCATCGAATGGAAAAGGCACTCGCCGAAGGCTTTCAATATGGATCATTAGGACAATAACAGATAACTTGAACCAGCACAAAATCTTTAAAAAAATGCTATTTAATGAAAAAGAATAATATAAAATATTCGGGATGACTCATGTTTTTTTTACCTCTCAGGAGCAAGTTTAGATAAACTGAGTGGAAAAGTGGGAAGTTAAATTTATCTTCGATTTATAGCCCTTGAAACATCAAAAAAAAGGGTGCTTTTTCTTTTTACAATTTTCATATCTTTGAATAAGCCAGAACTAATCAAGACTGAATCTGGATTGTATTCTGTCTTTTTTGTTGCGTTTTAAGGTTAAATAAAATCAAACTTTCTTGCGCCGATAAGTCATATACCTGACACTAGTGGTGGGTATACACTAGTTGTACACAATTATTAAATCAACAGTCAAAGAGGAAGATGAATAGCTGAAAAACAAAATTAGAATATGGCAACTTTTTTTAAAAAAATATACGAAAACAATTGGGCTAAGGTCATTCTTATTACTTCTGATTATAACGAAAATTACTCGGAAAGAGATCACAATTATTTCAATTCTATTTCATTCCCAGTATGCAATGGTTTTCTTCTAGAAACTATCAACTTTAAAGGTTTTATTGATTCAAACACTATAATCTTTGAAAAAGAAAATATTGATTTCTCAATATCGAAATTTAAAGAATTTAAAAATGATATTTCTTTATCTTTCCAATTCAAAGATGATGTAGTCAGTTTTAATAAAAAAATACTTAAAAACAAGACCGTTGCCTCCTATTATCGTCATCCAAAATATAAACAACTAATTCATTACTTTTTAGCAGGCAATTGCAAGTTAAATCATTTACTAAGTGATGAGTTTTTAGAAGAATTTTTACTTGAATTCTCTTCATTGAAAGTGAAAGATTCGACTCAAATTAAATTTGTAAACTTACAAAGGATTGAAAGGGCTAAAGAGTTTATCAACAATTCATTTAATGAAAATATCAGACTAATAGACATTGCGAATACTTGCCATATTAGCCCATTCCATTTTGCGCGCATCTTCAAAAAACAAACTGGATATTCTCCAAACGATTTTCTACTGAAGACAAGAATTGAAAACGCTAAAGAACTATTAAAAAAAGAAGGCTCGATTTGCGAGATCGCTTTTAATTCAGGGTTTAATAGTCTTGAGCATTTTTCTTATTCTTTTAAAAAAGCTGTAAAACAATCACCTACCGGATATAGAAATAGCAAGATTTCTAAAGCTTTCCTTCTAGCCTAAACATAGCTTTACATCTAAAAATGAGCAGAATTAAACTTATTGTATTTATGTTGCCTATTTTCTTAAGCAATACACTTTATTCTCAAAATTATAATTTATCAATTATGGAAAAAGATGTTTTAGGTGTCATTAAAGCATTCAATAAAGCATTTGCCGCTAATGACGTAGAGCGGTATTTTAGCTTCATTCACGAAGAAATAACACTCTTTATCCCATCAAGCCCTTACAGAATTGAAGGAAAAGTTGACGACAAAGAAGAGTTTGTTTGGTCTTTAGAAAGAGAACGTACTAAGGTTGGCTTTTTTCAAGAACTGCAACCCAAAATCCAAGTTCTGAATGAATCAACTGCTCTGGTGACCTATCACAATAGAGGAGCTTATGGAGCAGAAGAAAATGAGAGTATTTTATATTTAAAAGAAAGCAATTTACTTATTAAGGAAAATAACAAATGGAAAATCATTCACATTCATGTATCTAAATAATGAGTTTCACCCACAAACCACTCACCAAAAATAGTTGGGATTATTGAGAATAGAAACTGTGTGCAACAAAAAATAAACACCATTAAAACAGGCTTTTATGCAGCATGAAAATATTCCCTCATGAAATAACTTATATTTCGTTTAGTTATATTGAGTGATTTTATAAAGTTTAAGGTGACGAGCGATTATAACGGTACCATAAAGAGGAATAAAGGTGATTAAGAACAATGCGACGAGCAAGCCAAAAGAGTTATCCTCGAATCCTATGGAATCTACTAGCGGATTAATTAATCGATCTATCGCGATAAACCCGAGGACTGCGAGGAGAACACGTGCCGATCTTTTCCATACATTTCCTTTGTCTGATGGCAATCCTGTTCGGAGAAGAAGTGCGTATGTAACTAATAACCCTAATAGTCTTCCTATATCCTCTTTATCCAACAGATCAATAAAAGGAGCTAAAACAACAAGAGTAATTCCAAATAGAGTCCATCTTAACAATGCTGAAGCACTTGACCCTTTTGAGTTTTCAGAATTAAGAGGACGGACAATGAAGGCCGCGATAGCAACAGCAAAAATACCAACTACCATACCTCCTAAAACATCCGCAATAAAATGTCGCCCCAAATACATTCGGGACAAAGCCATTAGAAAAACCCAAAAAAAGGAAAACATTAAAACTCCTCTCGAACGAAAGAAAAATGCAAGGCCAAAGAAGAATGCTGCAGCCAAGGCGACATGACCGGAAGGTAATCCATAACTCCAGTCAGTTTGAATTTTAGCGGCTTCCATAGCCTCCGAAGATGGTAGTGTCCAGAAGCTTTTAGCCCCACCCCCATCTACTAATAGTGGCGGCCGTTCATAACCCGGTTCTATTACTCTATTATCAACATCACTTGGTCGAGGAAACATTAAACCTCTTTTAAGACCGTCAGTCAAAAGACCACAAATCAGAATAGTCAGAAATACAAAAAGACTCTGTTTTAAACGCACGCCAAAGATCAAAACGATAAGTATCGTGGCATAAACTGGTGTATATCCAAGTAATGAAATTGTTGACATTAGCCAAGTCAACCCAGGAGATTCCAAAGATTGTAACCATAAAACAGGTTCTACCTGAAACATATTTTTAATTCATTTATCGTGCTTATACCTTTAATTAATTGTTATGGGAATGTACAGACGTACCACCCACTGTCCTGAAATTCAGAGAGAGTAGCGATTTTAAATCTGACTTATAGTCCTTGATATTTTCTAAAAAATCAATTATTTCATTTTTGAAATCATCATATTTTTCAAAATAAATCGAATTAATTATTTTCTGTTTTAAGTAGCCCCATAAGCGTTCAATTAAATTAAGGTTGGGGGAATAAGGGGGTAAGAAAATAAATTTTATCCTTTTATTTTCGGCCCATTCCTTTAGCACTCTATTTCGATTATATTTTGCATTATCGCAAATGAAATAGATGGTCCCTTTTCTATGCTTTTTTAGTAAGGATTGACAAAGCCTTTGGGTAGATTGAGCATTTACACTTTTGGTAATATCATAAACCAATTTTGTTGAGTCTGTTGCATTAATTGCTGCATTGATATTCACTCTCTTCCTGCCACTGTTTGCTTGTATCTCGAAACTTTTTCCTCGCTTTATCCATCCTCTGCTTTTTATGGTGTTGTGAGTCGGATGACAGCCGTCAGAGTAATAAACCACGGCTTGTCCAGCTTTTTGTTCTTCTAATATGGCTGGTAATACTTCTTCTAAAAATTCAACCTGCGCCTGTTCATCCGCTTTACCCGGAACTACTTTTGTTTCTTTATATTCATAACCCAGGCGATGAAGCAAGGGAATCAATCCTGTTGGAGTATATTTAACATCAAATTCTTCCTCTATAAATTGACATATAAATTTTGAATCTGAGTAGCAATTCTCTTCTAAATGTTCGTCCAGTAGTGTTAATTGTTCTTCTGATAATTTTCCTGAATATGGAATGTAACCATCCTCAATATATTTTTTAAGACCTACTTTTTTATAGGCCTTTTCATATCTGTAAATCGTATTATCATCTATGCCCAATGCCAATTCTACCATTTTTACTTCATAGCCCTGATCTAACATTATTATTACTGTTACTTTTATGTAACGACGACGATGCAAGCCTGGTTTCTGCTGAATTTTTCGCAGTGCTTTTAATTCTTCGGATGTTAACTCTATTTTCACAACGCTATTATACGAATTTTCCCAATCTTCTTAATTTTGGGTATAGATTAAAACGTTTCAACTATTCAGATTTAAAGTAACGCATAACTTAAAAGTAAGTAATTACAATAGTAAACTCCATACTTAATCAAGTAATTTGAGAAAAATAGGCACAATATCGTGAACAATCATTCCCTAAGGTATTGGCTAAATTCATTACTTTTAATTTTTAAATAAAATACGTTGTTTAACACCGGCTATTCTTCCATGCCAGCTTAGCAGCACGCGGCAAATTCGCTACAAGCCAACGCACTTTGCAAATTTGCTGGTACCTCGAGCATAGCCCATCGTTAGGCGCAATTTTTAAATACTGGCTGACCTCATTAATCAATATCTTCCTAAAAAAGTTTAAGAAAAATGAAAAGATTCGTCATAAGGATTATTCTTTTTAATAATACCTTTATATCATGAATCGTGTAGAGAATGTCATTAATTATTTGAATAAGAATGTCAATGAACGACTAAGTATTGATGACATTGCAAATAAAGTTTATTTATCTCCGGTACAACTTTATAGAGTTTTCAAAAAAGCAACAGGATTAACTCCTATACAATACCACGAACATTTAAAAATAAAGGAAAGTCTAAACCTGTTGCTACATTCAGAAAAAATTAGTGAAGTAGCTTTTGACTTGGGCTATGAAAATTATGAAACCTTTTCTCGAGCTTTTAAAAAGATATCCAACTTTACTCCTTCAGATTTTCTTTGGGGAATTTCTTACATAAACGCTCAGCCGAGCTATTGCAATTATGCTCTGGTAAAAGAAGATGCATCTTTATCTCAGATTAAACAGCTTATCATAGAGCCCCAAGATATCATTTATGACACTTCAGCTATGTTGATCTATCGTTTATATCCACAAATTAAAGGGAGGCCACAAATTAAAAGGTGCACTCGATCTGAAGAATTCATGAGGCTCAATCTAACATAATTCTAAAATTATAGAAAAGAATTACAATGATACTTCTGTTAACTAATGACGGGTTAGTTATGTCATTTACATGAGTAGATGAGGAAAATTAAATTCCTCGAAATACCAAAAAACTATAATAAATGATAATTTCAACACATATATTAATGTGCATAATTGGATTGGTTTATCCGGGATATATCATATTGACGCACAATAAAATAAATGGTCGAATAAAAAAAGAAGAAAAATATAGGTTAGTTGACTACAAACAAACAATCTTCATTTTTTGGGTATTGACTTTGTTAATTATAAGTAATACGTTCATTGACAAATCAATTCCTCTTAATTTCTATCCAGGCTTTAATATTACAGGAATTGTCCTGGCTGCTTTAATCCTAATTTTTATTGGATTACAGATTGCTACATCCAAGGTTACGACGATGGAAAAAGCAAAATCTGTAATAGAAAAAATGAAGGACAACATTCATTACCTTCCAAAATCCAAACGCGAATTTATCTGGTTTAATTTACTCTCATTAAGTGCTGGAATTTGCGAGGAAATCATCTTTCGGTTATTTATGTTTTCTTATTTACTTGAAAATATAAATTTGACCACAGCATTCATTTTGACAAATGTAATCTTTGCCTTAACGCATATCGGTAGCGGTAAGCAAAATATAATAAGTGCATTTATTCTTGGATTACTATTTACAGCCATTTATTATTTTACTGACAATATATGGTTGCCTATAATATTACATAGCTCAATTGACATTAGTACTGGATATTTAAGCTATCAGGCTCAAAAATTAGAAAAGACCTTTATTGACTAATAGAAATAAATACTTATCAAGAGTTTTTCCCAGTCTTTCATAATATTGTAGCTTTTAGTCAACTACAAATATCCGGAATGGGAAGCTTTTATTTTTTTTATTCCGTTATTCGCATAAATGACTCATAAGCCATCATTTCAAAATTAATGCAAAAAACAACTGCATACAACAACTGCATCATGAGTTGAGCTTTTAAAAGAACATTTCCTTCAACCATAATTTAAAATCACTTTCCCAATTTTTCTTCCTCATGCATATTGGGGGTTAAAAAAAGATGATTTATTTCATTTTTTTCAGAAAAATAATGTTTGGGTGATGCTCCTATAATTCTTTTAAAAGAATGACTGAAATGAGCCAAATCGTGATATTCGAGAAAAAAAGCGGCCTCAGAAATGGAATATTTTTCATAAAGTATGAGCGTTAACGCTTTTCGAATTCGGATGATTTCACCAAAGCGCTTAGGACTTATTCCTACATAAGTCGAAAAAAGTTTCCTTAAATATCTATCATTGAGATTCGTGGATTTTGATACATTCGAAATGCTTACTCTACCATGTGATGCTGTAATTTTCAGGATAGCTTTTTTAAGAAGATTTAACCCTGGTCTGTTCTCTTGATGTTTTTTGATAAAGAATTGTTCAACAATTTTAATGCTATCTCTCATGGATTTTATCTCTTTAGTGACTTCAAATAACCAATTAATTTCTTCCCCAAAAATTAAGACCGGGTTAATTAAAAATTCAGAGGAATTTACTAAAGAGGAATTTACTAAAGCTACATTTGTAAATCTTGAAACCATCCCTGTTTTAAACACCACACCCACCATTTTTACCTGATGATTAAATTTGATATTACGGGGTTTTTTATCGGCTTTATGAATGAAACATTCCGGAAATTCGAAAAATGTTTGTCCACTATGCCCATACAAAGGTGATCCATAGTTTAAAATAAAAGTATCGTAGACTGAAGGTAAAATTCGCTCTACCGATATTTTTTCTCTTTCAAGTTCCAGAGTGAAAAAATATTCAATCGAACCGCTTAATTGCTCATCAGGTAATGTATTTGTTCAAACCCATAACCAAAGTCATTTTAAAAAATTAATTCATAATGATGAAGTTTAAAGATCGCCAACTTTTATGAATAACCTATCGGATTTATAAATCTGTAGGCGAAAAAGGCCGATTTATACAAGATGTTATACCAGAATATACAATTTACCATGCCGATTTATACAACCTAATTCGCTTTTTGAAACGATTAGATAAAAAAAGCTCTTTTTATTAAACCACTTCAAAGAAATATTTTGACATGCGACAGTTAATCATTCTTTTTTCCTTTCTTGGATTATCAACTTCATGTTTTTCTCAACAAACCATAAATGGAACAATTACCCACAATAACCTTCAAAGGGAATATATTCTTTATGTACCGGCTAATTATACAGGCAACTCAGCCGTACCATTAGTATTTAATTTTCATGGCTATACTTTTACGGCCAATGATCAAATGGGGAATGGAGATTTTCGAACTATTGCTGATACAGCGGGGTTTATTATTGTTCATCCTCAGGGCACTTTATTCAACGGGAATACGCACTGGAGTGTAGGCGGTTGGACTACAGGGAGTACTGCAGATGATGTAGGATTTACGGAATCCCTTCTTGATTCATTGACCAGCGAATATAATATTGATTTAACAAAGGTATATTCCACAGGATTTTCAAATGGAGGCTTTTTTAGTTTTCTTTTAGCTTGTCAATTAAGTCATAAATTTGCTGCTGTAGCTTCAGTTGGTGGTTCCATGACTCCTCTCATTTACAATAACTGTAATCCTACCCACCCTACGCCAATTCTTCAAGTACATGGAACGGACGATGGTGTAATCGCATACAATGGAGGCGCCTGGAGCTGGCCGATCGATGATCTTTTACAATATTGGACAGGGTATAATAATGGGAACACGAATCCAATAACTATGGATATTCCTGACAATAACACCAGTGATGGGAGCACGGTTGAACATATTATATTTGAAGGAGGAGATGTTGGAACTACTGTAGAACATTTTAAAGTAACAGGTGGTTTGCATACCTGGCCTGGAACGACTCTCTTTACAGGACCTGGAACTAATCAGGATATCAATGCTTCTGATGAGATTTGGAAATTCTTTTCAAGGTATGATATTAATGGATTAATAGAAACAACAAGTATCAAACCTTTGGGTACGGTAACACCAAAAATCACTATTTACCCCAATCCGACCTTTTCGAAAATAAAAATTGAAGTAGACATTATAGAGAATGTTGACTTTCAACTCACATCGATTTCAGGAGAAACGCTTCTAACGGATTCTATTCATTTCAATCAATATGAATTGGACTTGTCGCCTTTTCCTGCGGGAATTTATATTCTTGAAATTGGAAGCTATCATTATAAGGTTTTGAAGAAATAAGTAACTGAATAAAACTAAAAAGATTAATATGAAAAACCGTTTCTACCTCTTCGCCTTTTTATATTGTTGTTTTTTACATTCCCTTTCCAGCCAAACAGTAAGTACATGGTTAATGGATGGAAACATTTCGGATGATCTAATATATGGTCCAAACGGAGAAATTTACGGGTCAGATTTTAATGGAGACTCTGTTTTTAAAATAAATCCGGACGGTACAGTAAGCGCCTTTGTTTCAGGTATCCAAAACCCGAATGGATTAGCATTTAATAATAATCAAAATTTATATGTTGTAGGATGGGGGGAAGGCACCATTTGGAAAGTCGATCCATCAGGAACAAAGCAGGTTTTGATCAATGGACTTGCCAATCCTTCCGGACTTATACAAATGTTAAATGAAGACACTTTATTATTTTCAACCCCCATTAATAATAGTATTAGCAAATTAACACTCGATGGTATAGTCGTTCCATACATAGTTGATAATCAATTAAATGATCCTGTTGGCTTGGATTATAATGACAATGGTGAGTTGATCATAGCCAACTATAGTGACAATCGAATTTTTAAAGTGGAAGGAGATGAGAGCTTGTCTTTAATAGTGAATATTTCAGCCACGCCTCAAGGCATTGGGTATATAGAATGCCTTGGTGATTACATTTTTGCCACGATGTTTAGTTCAAACAAAATTTATCGAACGGATTATGATGGAAATTTTGTATTGGTTGCAGGAAGCACTTTAGGATCTGTTGACGGAGATGCATCGGTTGCCCAGTTTAATAACCCGAATGGAATTTTGTTTACAACTAATGGAGATAGTATTTTAGTCAGTGATTATGGGACAGGTGCTTTGCGTGTAATTACAGACCTTGACTTGATTAGCAGCATTGAAGGAAAGCTACCTGTCGTACTAGAAAATATTCAGGTTTTTCCTAATCCAGCTTCTGAAAAATTGTTACTCGAATTTTCAATACAAGAACCGCTGACTATGATTAGTTGGGAACTCATTGATGCAACTGGCAGGGTGATTTACTATGAAAATTGGAACAAAGTATTTTCGATTGGCAATAGTAAATTGGAAATTGATCTGCCACCAGGAATCAGCCAAGGAAATTATTTTTATCGCCTGAGTGATGAGACAAGAGTACTTGCTGGAGGATCTGTGCGAATAAATTAAAGAGTGAAAAATAATTTATTGTAAAGGTCGAGCAACGAATCCAATTAGACTTTCGGTTCCATTAGTACTGAATATGAAGAAAGTAATCCTACTGTTAAGTTACCAGTTTTTTATAATGCATTGAATAAATTCTATGCCTATAAATATGATAATGTTTATGTAGAGCAAAAGCTATGCGGTTAATTTTATTCTGAATCCGCAATATCCCTGGTTATTATCGCAATTAGCTAATTATTACATTGTAGTCTCAAAAACTCGCCTACTTAATTAGTTTTTTATTGAGTTGAGTTTATTAGACACTATTTGAAATGAAAATGTGATGTTTATATTGGTTAATCAAAATCGTGGATTTTATTCCATAATTATCCATCACCTAACAATGTAACATCCCCCGAATACTGTCTAAATGATCCATTATTAAACTCCATTTCAAGTTAAAACACATAAACTCCGGAGATGAGCATATTCCCATTAAATCGGCCATCCCACCCGATTGCTTCATCGCCGGTTGGGAAATCAGTACTCACCATATTAAGTGTTGTATCAGTAGCAAAACAACCCGAAGTGTTTACCATCACAACGATTAATTCGCTGCAAGACGATGCACTGTCGAATTTGCTGGTACCTCAAGTATGATCCAGCGCTAGTGGCTGCTAGAAAAAACGAGAACTTGGAAAAGATCAATATTAGAAAACCATTCAGGTAATGCAAATAACAAAAATCTATTTCTTGTTATTAAGTTGTTAAACGAATTTAATCTAACACCTCTGCGTGATTAATAACTTAACTTGTGAATGAAAGATTCCTAAATCTTAGAAGTTTAAGTTATTACTAATAAAAAAATTATGAAAAATAAATCGTTTAATGTACTGATCGTATTATGTCTAATTTCATTTATGTCTTATTCACAAAATGACGCACCAGTTGATAATAAAGACGTAGAAGTTTCAAATCAAAAAGATGAAACAATAAAGACCGAGCCACACAGATATGGTGGTTGGTATTGCCCTGATAATTTAAATGGTTTTCCCGCAGTAGATATTAGCAACTGGAAAAGTGTGCCTGTTGTAAATGGAAGAATGGCTACAAAAGAAGAAACCCACAATGGTTCATCATTAATTTATGTAGATGCTTTAAAATACCCAAATGCAAAAGCATTAGATATTACCATGCCTAAATTGGCTACTTTTTATAATAGATATTCAAAAAGAGAAGACCTTATCATTGTTATACAAGCCATCAATGTAGATAATGACTCTATCGTTGGTTTTAGATATTTAAATGGAGGTAATGGTAGTGCAAGATTAAAAGAAGTTAAGTTCCTTTCTGACAATGAAATTGAAATGATTCCCGAATCACGATTTGTCTCACATAATATTGAAATCAAAGCCTCTCAAGATGTGATTTGGAAAATACTTACAAATCCTGAAAATGTAGAAACACTTCAGTCAATTTTTGATAAAGACAATAAACTAAAAAGGGATTGGAGGAAAGCATCAAATGTAAACTACCATTATCCAAATAAAGGAATTTTAACTTCTTCCTATGCGGGCATATTGTTTGGAAATTATTATATCCAAAATGATTATAATTATTTACAGTTTAATGAAAAATTCCTTCTTTTAGAAAATCGAGAAACTAAGAATACAGCGTTTAAAATTGTTTCCGGCCCATATGGAGATGATTTTGAAGCTCAAAAAATGATTTTAAATACCTGGGCTCAAAAGGTGAAAGAGTTGAGTGAAAAAGAATACAAAGAACATCCCCCAATTTCAATAAAAATGAAGTCCATTATCGAAAGTGAAGGCACTGATAACCTTACAGCGATTTACATGGAATTAAGAGTTAATCATCCAGATAATTATGATTTCTCAGAGAACCACTTAAACGATCTAGGATACTATTACATGGGCAAGGATGACATTGATAAGGCATTAGCCGTTTTCAAATTGAATATTAAGGCTTTTCCAGATGCTTTTAATGTATACGATAGTTATGGGGAAGCACTTTTAAAGCAAGGTGCCAAAGAAGAAGCCATTGAAAATTACAAGAAATCTGTAAAAATAAATCCAGGAAACGAACATGGCATTAATGTATTGAAGGAATTAGGAGTATCCATTGATGATTGAATTGTAAAAGTTCCTTTTGAACATCTGAAACTATTAGCCGGTGAATACATAATGACCAACGATGAGGAATGGATGCTTGTATTTGAAGTAGTAAATGTGATAATGGCAAAGCGCTTAGATATTGGTAATAAAAAAGAACAACTAACACATTTCAATGATCAATAGATTAAAATTTTCAATTGATATTAAGGCAGAAAAAACCAAGGTTTGGAAAGCACTTTGGAACGATAGTAACTATCGCGATTGGGCTAGCGTATTCTTTGAAGGTTCTTATGCTATTACCGATAATTGGAAAGAAGGCAGTAAAGTATTATTCCTTGCTCCCGATCAAAGTGGTATCTACAGCATCATCGAAACCCACATTCCAAATAAAATTATGACGTTTAAGCATATCGGAAATGTAGTAAAGGGAAAGGAACAACCCATTGATGATGAAACAAAAACATGGTCGGGAGCCACAGAAAGTTATACCCTTACTGAAGGAACAGATAACAACACACTAACTGTAGAAATAGATGTCCTTGACGAGCATTTGGACTTTATGACAACCAAACTTCCAAAAGCACTGAAAAAGGTGAAGTATCTTTCCAGGAATCACTAAAAGCTACTATAAATTAGAACCCATTAAAATATGGATTTTCTATCGATATCATAGCAATGAAAGGACTTAAGAGATCAAAGTCGATTTGAGGAAACCCGAGGTGAATTTCGCATCACCCCCATCACCTAAGCAGTGTAATATCCCCCGAATACTGTCTAACATCTCCATTAATAAATTCCATTTCAAGTAAAAACACATAAACACCGGAGTTGAGCAATTTCCCATTAAATCGGCCATCCCAACCAGTTGAATCATCACCAAATGGTAAATCTTTTCTTTCATAGACCAGATCACCCCAACGATTAAATATTCTCATAAAATTGATCTGCTGGACTTTATTGGTAACAAACGGACGAAAGATAGCATTTTCAACATTACTACTATTTGGAGCAAAAGCATTGGGAATGTAAAAAGGGAAATTTGTACTCACCAAAATAAACGTTGTATCAGTAGCAAAACAACCCGAGGTGTCTTCCATCACCACGATCAATTCGCTGTCCGAAAGAGGGGATACATATTGATCATATGAGCTACCTGCAGTAGTATCGGTCAAAATATGTGGAGGTGACCAGGTGATATTTGCAACAGCTTCGTCGCTGATAGAAGGCACTGCGCTTGCCATGATGATGTCGCCATATAAGATTTTATTTGTGTCAGGTTCCAATTCTATAGTTACAAAAATCTGGTCAGGTTGTGAAATGATGATTGAATCGGTCTCAGCCACACAATTATTCTCATCGGTAACCGTAACGAGATAAGCACCCACCAATAAAGAATCTGTACTGGAAATACCATCCAAAGCGTCTTCATTCCAATCATAATCCAGCACCCCCCGTACCGTTATTTACTGTAAGGTCAATGCTTCCGTCATTGCTTTCAAAACATTGCAGGTCATCGGCAAAAACTTCCAACGAAAGCGCATCCGCTGGACTGTTTTCGATACATATATCAAAATAACCCTCTGCGCCGGTAGCATCTGAAATCGCGATGTAGTAGGTAGTACCAGCTTCTACACCCATATGAATCGACAATTGGCCAGCCGAACCTATGTCGCAGGCAAAGGGCAATGAAGCATTAATACCCGGGCAATCCCCTTGAAATACAGCCATTTGAGGTTGCGGTAGATCTTCACTATCAATTTCGATTTTTATACAATCCCAATCCGATTCGGGTGTAAAGGTGTACCACACCGTTGCATATGGAAAATCAAAACATCCTCCCTCGCCCATTGGTCCCGGGCTGGCGGTTGCGCTACATCCCTGGGTGCAGACGGTGTCTCGTTCAACATCCAGAATATACGGAGCCGAATGTACTTTCAGGATCACAAAAGTCATTCACTCCACAGCCTACTATTTTTGCGATAATAGCATCCTCACCACCGTTAAAGGAATCATCATAGGGACTGCCTTGAATCGGAAAATCATCAGAATAGGTTCCCCCTCCGATAAAGACACTTCCGGCATTGTCAATAGCGAGGTCGAGCGCCCAGTCATTATCAACACCTCCAAGGTAGGTCGATTCTACTAATGCGGAAAGGTCAAAAGTAAAGCGAGAAACAAAAATATCCCGTTCTCCATTATGTGTAGCGTCAAAGGCATTACCGTCACCGGATAATCGGTTGAAAAACTAATCCCTGTTATGAAAACATTTTCTGCTCTTTCAATGACCAATCCATAACAATCATCATCATCTGCACCTCCTATGAAGGTCGATGCCAAAATTTCAGTCAGGTCATTATTTATTTTTGTAATAATCGCATCATGATTGCCATTGAAAGTAGTGTCATAAACACCTTGCGTTGACGGATATTCCAAAGAACCGGTATACCCTGCTATAAATACATTTTGCGCCGAATCAATTGCTATAGCATGGCTTTCTTCAAAATTGCTACCTCCTATAAAAGTTGCGGCGGAAAGGGTGGAAAGATTGTTATTAAATTTAGCTATAAAAATATCTCCTGAACCATTATGGGTCGAATCATAAGGCATTCCGGCGGTCGGAAAATCATCAGAGTAAGTAAAACCAGAAATAAAAATATTTCCGGCATTATCGGCAATAATGGCATCTGCTCCTTCATCAGTACTTCCGCCAATATATGTGGAAGCCAATAAAGCAGAGAGTCCGTTATTCAATTTTGAAACAAATACATCTTCAAAACCACCATTAAAAGTATTATCAAAACCACCTGTGGCAGGGTAATCTGTCGATTCTGTTCTTCCGGTCACAAATACATTTCCCGTATTATCAAGGGTCAGATCATAGCCATAATCATCATTATTTCCACCGATAAAAGTAGATGCGATGATCGAAGAAAGGTCATTATCCAATTTGCATACAAAAACATCATTGCTGCCTCCGTTATAAGTATTGTCATATGCCGCACCTATAATTGGAAAGTTTGTGGAGCCGGTAGCTCCTGAAATGATGACTTCACCAGTTGAATCGACGACAATGGAAAGTCCGTTATCCCAGCTATTGCCACCAATATAAGTGGAAACCAATAAAGAGGAAAGATCATTACTGAATTTCGAAACATAAGCATCTTTTACACCATTAAAACTCTCACTATAACTTCCGGCAGTAGTAGGAAAATTGTCTGACCAGGCGTACCCGGTTATAAAAACATTAGTGCTATCATCCACTGCAATTGCATTGCCCCAATCATTTCCACCATCCCCGATAAAGGTAGAAGCTATAAGGGGATCGATGATCAATTCGTAATTCGGATCATAATCCTCGACTACAAAAGAATAGGTGTTTTTCCTGGCTTCAAATATTTTGTATTCCGCTTTCGCTAAATGCTTTTTACCTTCTATCCATTGGTAAGCGACAGGCGCAGAATAGAATATTTCCCCAACAGGAGTAGATACTACCAATTTGCCATTTTCGGATATTTTTAGTTGCTTGGCGCCATCTATTGCTATTAATATTGACCGCTGGGTCAATGTTGGGTTTTACATAAAATAGCTTTTCAACATTATTGTTTTGTGCGTTGAGTTTAAGATCAACACCTTCCCATGTTTCTCCCAAATTCAGCACCTCATAAGCAGGTACATTCGTTTGCCAGGAAGATTTATCATTGCCGATAAAATAGTTGAAAAGGGTGGTATTTCTTTTCTCGCCAGAAGGGATTTTCGAGTGTACGTTTTTTTGTTTTCCCAACAAACCTTTCTTTTAACACATACCCGGATGTACTATCTACAGGCAAAGCGTAAATAATTTCCTGCGCTTTATTGATTATGATATTTCCTGTGAAAGTATGTGCGACATACAAAATTTCCTCACCCCATTGCCCCGAGTTTTTTACCCAGGGAGCCTTTGTCCCTGCAATTTCAGATTCCCGACCTTTGTTGTCGAGGATATCACCCCCTTCCATTGGGGTTTTGAAATTATTCAAGTTGGAAAAAGCGGCTATTCCCTGAAGAATAGATAGGGGAATAAGACAGATAATTGTGATAAATCTAATCATTTCCGGAAAAATATTTCAGTTGGGTGTTAAAAGAATTTATCTGTATTTTTACTGGGATGTTTGGCTTTTTTATTTTTTCTTATGACATAATGTAAATTTGATTCATTATATTTTATCAAATTGAAAAAATGCACATACAAGCAGAAACATTAACATTCAGCACCTTCAAATACTTAGTAATTGGACCTATTTAAGAAATTCAATTATATTATCCATTGATTATTTTCATCCAAGTTTTAAGGGATTATTGCGTCCTAGTTAGGGGCTAAATGTTAAGTCCATTGATTGATGTAAGTTGTCGGAGGATTTGGATAATTTCGGGATATAAATAAGAGACAGGATAATGATAATATATTATTCAAAAAACCAAATATCTTTTCAAGATAAAACCCAAAAGTATTAAATTAACAGATACAGCAATTAATTACAAAAAAAGCTCCCTACCCTAACCCCTGGAAACACAAATCCCTTACAAGTCATTGACTTATAAGGGATTATATTTCATTATTGTGGAGCTGCCGGGAGTTGAACCCGGGTCCAGACAAAGCATCCGAGAGCTTTCTACATGTTTAGTTTTCTATTAGATTTTCGAGAATGTGGAAGGACAGAAAACGTTCCTATACTCATTCCTTAGTCTTTTAAGTTTCGCTAGGTGATCAAGACGGGTCACTTCGCTAGTCTGAAAGGTTATGGTGTGCGCTGTGCTGTGTATCAGACATCAAGCATAGGGCACAAAAGCTTTATAATTCCTAGAATTATGCAGCTAAGGCAAAATTACGATTGCCATTTGAATTGTTTGAATATCAATTTTTACGAGTTGAATATTCATGACTCGACATGCTTACTAACTGATTATCTTTCCTGTCGATTCCAGTCAGCCCCGTATTTCAAATTTCTTCAGAATCTTTAATTACTGAATCCGAAAGTAAAACTAATATAAAACCAAAGAAGTTTCTAAAATTGGATATTTTTTTTCAAATGATTGATGAGTTCTTTTCTTGGCAGCTTTAACAGTTCCCTCACGTACAAAGGGTTCCGTATATATTCTCTCAAAAGGAGAATACAACATATCGTTAGCATGGGATTATGGTTATGTGTTGAAAATAAAAATCGCCCTTTGAGACAAAAGGGCGATTTGTGAGAAATTCTAAAAAATCAAGCGTATTGTTTATTTAACTATAATTTCTTTTCTGATTTTGATATCGTGCTCAGTAACGAGTTCAACAACATAAGTACCTTCTCTGATCACATTAGTATTTATTTCATAAATAATATTATTTGGTAAATCAGTTACATCATCTTCCATCATAAGTTTTCCATTACGCCAGATATTTAACATCAACAAATCATCGGCGATAACTTCAAAATCGATGAACATCATTTCATTTTCATCATCAAAAAAGAAAATGCTGTAAAATGAATAATTCGCATCAGAGGTAATTGATTCCAGTGCCTTAAATTGCCCAGGAATTCCATTGGTAGCGTTTAATGTGAAACATAAAGAAAGGAATACTAGTAGGTTAGTAACTCTTATTTTCATGGTTATAATTTAGTGTGTATAAAACTGGTTATGTATGAATCTTCTAAAAGGGGAATTTTTTACGGCGGGTAACGCTTAAACACAGCTCAAGTTTCGTGCCAATCAAAGGAGTTATTAATATGAAATTTATACTTTGTTCTTGTTTAAAAATAAAACTTGTTATTTTTCTTTCTAAACGATAAACTAGTACCACAAAATCAGCCGGGAACAGATGCAAACATTCTTGATTATAATCCTCGCTTTTCTATTGTTTTACCTTCTTCTTTTTTGGTTAGTACCTAAAAAGACAATCGTGCATGAAATTTTGAGAATTCCGATTTTTCTTTTTCGTTCAATCACTTCTGAACGAAATAATATGATCATTGAAAAACACAGATTTGGTAGTCATCGACGACAATACTTCCTCTTTTTTCAACCAAAAAACCGCAAAACGGATAAAAAGAATGTGATCGTTTATTACCACGGCGGTGGGTGGCGAAGTGGAAGCCCGGAACTATTGAGGTCAAATGCTCAGCTTTTCATTAACTTAGGATATTGCGTTTTCATGCCTTCTTATCGGCGCGCACCATTCAACGGATATGCTGAAATCAGAGCCGATATTTCATTAAGTTTGAAGAAATCGGTTGAGGTTATGAATAATCATGGACTTCAGGATAAAAAGATAATTTTAGGAGGAATGTCTGCCGGCGGAAATCTAGTAGCACTTATACTTTATGACAGAAATGAACTTGAAAAATTAGGATTCTCTCAAGAACTGTTTAGTGGATTGATGTTATTCGGTGCTCCGCTTGATCTGGCGACAATGAAAGACAGCGTTGTACTTCGGGATTTTGCAGGCCGTCGCGACCAGCCAACTTTTAAGCAAGCAAGTCCTATACAGCATTTGCAGGAAGATGAAAATATCCCGGTGTTTTGCGTTCATGGCACTCATGATGGCCTGGTCCCTTATTCAAGTGCTTTGTCCTTCTCGGAAAAGCTGAATAAAATAAATGATGAAACACTTACATTTATAACTGCTACAAAAGCTACTCATCTTGAAACAGCAACCTGGGCTTTTGAAGATAACCCAATTCGCAAAACGATGATTGACTGGCTTAAACAAAGAGAGGTTTGATATTTAATGCAATATTTTCTTCAAATTGGTGTGATGAATATTAATACGTAAAGAATATCCAATATTTTGAAGCTCAATGACCACGAATTTATTCTTTTTTGTTACCACAAGTTTTGCCTTCATTCCAGCTAAAGAACCACTTAAAATCTCCACATTATCACCAACTTCATATTTCAATGGCTCGGCTGTGACTTCTAGTTCAATATCCCCCACTACCCTCTTAAGAATATCAATCTCTTGCTCAGGAATTGAAACTAAGTTGTTCGCTGTTTTTACAAATTTCCGAACATTATCCGTTTCTAAAACAGGTACATATTCATCCTGCTTTATTTTGACAAAGACATAACAAGATATCAGAGGCAGTTCAACAATTCGCCGCCGCCCTCCCCAAAACCGATGATGCTTTTGCAAAGGGACATATGTATAAACTCCTTTTATCGTCAATAACTTTTGTACATACTTCTCGCATTTATACCTTGTCCAAATAGCAAACCATCGCTCCGTATCTTTATCTGGATATATCATTTAGTTTATAAAAAAAGTAAGAATTAATCTTTCAATAAAAAACTATTCAAAATAAGCGTATTTATTAGAAATACTCCTAAAAAATCAATAACAGGTTTTCAATTTAAATTGAATTTGAAATTAAATTACTAACCAATTTTTGATGCGTTTTGTGGAGTTGCTTATGATGAGTAAATAAAATGACACCAATAAAAGAGGCTTCCAAATAGAAGCCTTTTTGTCGGGATGACAGGATTTGAACCTGCGACCACTCGGCCCCCAGCCGAGTGCGCTACCGGACTGCGCCACATCCCGTTGAGTTTTTTAAAATTCGGTGCTGCAAATTTAGAATTTTTTAAGTAATAGCGAAACTTGTTTAGCTGCAAAATAAAAAAGGTGAATGAGAAACCCATTCACCTTTTTATTCATAACATTGATACTTAATTCAAATCACAATCATCTGAAAAACCTGTAGCATCAAAAGTAGTTATTTTGTCTCCTTCTTTATTGTCTTTTTTCACTGTTATGTGTAACTCATTGTTACCACTGCCGTCACGTTTTGGGGTACAATATTCAAAAAGATAAAACGAATTTGCAGCATCATAAATTAATTGCGCGATTTCCTCAAATTTGGCAGTCAAAGCATCTGTATTTGTAGCAAATACATGACCGGTCTTTCCAATCTTTTTCAAAACCGTCTCATCGATTTCATTTCCTAAACCGATCGTATAGTATTTAATTTCTTCCGAAGCATCGGCAACAGCGGCATAAGCTTCCTCTCGGCTATATCGGGCAGCCTGGTCAGTTCCATCAGTAAACACTATGAGGGAAACAGCTCCTAACACTCCTTGTATTTGACTTTCCTGAAGTTTACTTTCTGCCAGTTGTGTACCTTTTAAAATAGCCCCAAACAAATCGGTAGAACTGTCACTTGACAAACTCGTAGTCACGCTATTTACAGCAGCATGTAGGTTATCAGCATTGCTCGTAAAATCAATCAAAGTATGGATGGCATCTTTCCCGTCAAACCACCAAATCCCAATTGTCGTAGAAGAATTACCCTGATCAGTGATTACATTGTCAATAAATTCATTTGCACCAGCTTTTAGCTCTTCCAGGCTATTATT
This sequence comes from Saprospiraceae bacterium, assembly GCA_965220465.1. GTDB lineage: Bacteria > Bacteroidota > Bacteroidia > Chitinophagales > Saprospiraceae > JAHDHW01. The sequence goes on from CBDCPZ010000025.1 coordinate 192,742, forward strand.
TAAAACACTTCCACTCAGGTCAAGCAAAAGGATGGATCTGTTTTGAAAAACAACGCTGTTATCTGAAATTGTTCTGGTAGCTTCGTCTTTACTTAATAACCGTGGGTCATCATCGTTTCTTCCTTTTTCGTAAATAGTGAAATTATCTTCCGTTAAGCCTGAAACCGGAACGCCTTCCTTCGTTTCAACTTTAAAAAACACCGAAACTCTTGAAGGAGGAGAAACATATTGATCCTGAATCGTAATAATCAGATCATCTTCTGCCGGATTAAAAATTACAATTTCTTCTTTTTTGTTACAAGCAAAACTTGTTAGAATAATAATGGTAAGAAAGGAAAACAGGTTAATCAATCGCATTTTTGTGGGTTTTACAAATTCAAAAAAATCACAATATTTCATTAACGAAAATTGCGCCATGTTCTGGTATAATGAATCGTAAAAGTTTGCGACACCCCTATTTGAGAGATCACATTTAACTCGGTTTTAACCTATTTTTGATAAAAAGAGGGAAAAATTAGATTGGAAAGTGAGACTGGAGGGATTCGAACCCCCGACCCCTACCCTGTCAAGGTAATGCTCTAAACCAACTGAGCTACAGTCTCTAAATGGTTGCGCAAATTTACATCATCACTTTTTAAAAACCTAGTGTGCCAAAACTATTTTGCAAAACACTTAATAAGTGCCGGCAGAAAAATAATATCTGCAAACAGTGCTGCTAAAATCGTAAAAGCACATAAAAATCCAAAAGTACTCACCGAAACCACGCCACTCAAACCTACAACCAAAAATCCGCAAACCAATGAAATAGTCGTCGAAAACAAAGCACTTCCCGTGTAAAGACTGGCTTTGTTGATGCTCTCCTCAGCGCTTACCCCTTCCGTTTTAAAGTGCTTAAATTTATTCACTAAATGAATCGTGTCGTCCATAGCGATCCCCAGCATAATTGGTGCGAGCATAGCGTTGGAGGCTTCAAGTGGTATTCCCAGTAAAACCATAAGCGTAACAGTTAAAAACAACGGCAAAAGGTTGGGAATAATCGCTAAAAAGCTGGTTCTGACTTTTCCAATAAAAAGAAATAAGACAAAAAAGGACAATACAAACGCAGTACTAAATGACCGAAACTGTGTCTGTAAAATAAATTGGTTTAGTTGAACAAACAATGCAGAAAAGCCTTGAATCTCAATTCGATAAAGATCCTCCTGAAAAATACTTTTAAAATCCTTTTTGATCTCATCCATCAAATGTTCCAGTTCCTTTGATTGTAATTCGCGAATACTCACGGAAATTCCCATCCTCGAATAATCATCGGTGAACAGAGAAAAAAAAGCATTTGCTTCGTCGGTACTAGAGGTTAAAATATTGTCTAGATTAGATCGGTTGGTGATTTGTAAAAAGGTTGGAGTTCTTTTTTCGAGAAAAGATCTAAAATTAATGATTGAAATGGGCGAAGCCAAAAGAGCGTAATTTTCCAGTTTAATTTGGAAGGCTTCGAGCTTTTCCAGATTTGCTTTGCTCAATAATGATTCGTCATCCATTGAGGAAATGTTTAGATGCAACCGAGCACTGCCATTGATCTTCTCCTCGATGATTTCCAGATCGGCCCTCGCTTTTCCTTTTCCAAGCATATTTAAATTGTCGGTATTTACTTCTAAAAGGGAAATTGAATAAACGCCAACTATCATAAGCATCGAACAAAAGATAACAATACTTTTTTTATAATAACCAGTAAACCAATTCACTTTTTGTATTAATGGCCGAAGCTGTATTTTTTTAAAAATGGTTAAAATTTTATACTTCTGATCTACAACTTCGGGCAAATAACTAAAGCCAATAATTACAATAAAATAGACCAATAAAAAAGATAAAAGTAAACCAATAAAAGTAAAAACGCCCATCACTTTAAAAGCGGGAAGCGGTGACAAATAAAGCGCCAGATAACCAATGATTGTTGTGACCGTAGTGAAAAAACAAGGCTTCAGGCTTTTGTGCAAAGCCAATTGAATTTGCAGGATTTTAGACTGATCCGGAAACTCATTTTTGTGCAAATGGTAAATATTAATGATATGAATGACATCGCTCACGCTGTAAACCATCAAAATGGTCGGAATGAGCATCGAAATCATATTCAGATCATAACCAAAAGCGGTGAGCAAACCAAGCAATAATCCAACCGGAACAATCACACAAAGCAATGCAATCGGGAGGTAAACGGGATGTGGCAGCAAGAATAATAAAATAAAAAAAATTACAAATCCCGTCGCTACAGCAAAGAAAATACTTTCTTCATAAACCGTTTGATTATAAGCTTCATTCAAGATGGAAGAGCCCGAAATATGATACGATTCCAGCCTTTGATCAATGACCTTTTCAATATTTTCAACCACCTCTTTCCGAACACCATCAATGGCTTTTGTCGATAATAATTGAACATAAAACAAGACGTACTTTCCATCCTCCGTGAGGAGCGTGTTTTTTATGGTTGGAAGTTCATCAAGGATATTATTGCTATTTTCAAGGCTTCGATTTTGGGTATAAATATTCCTGTAAAACAACTTTTTGTTAGAATAAATCGGATACTTTACATTTGCCAGACTGAATGTGGAATTTACGTATTTATTCGTATCCAAATCTTCGTGGAGGAAACGCAGTGTTTCTAAATCTTTGTCTGAAAGCGAATCTCGCAGAGGAATCATTAAAACAATAATTTCGTCTGAGCCTTGCTCCTCCTGAAACTGCAAATATTCCTGGTATTGAGGATTGTCTTCCAAAAACCAAATCGAAACGCTATTGTCCACTTTTAAATGGAAAAAAATATTTCCAATGGCAAGAATAGTCACGAATACTAATAAAACGGTGACTGCCTTTTTATGCTGTAAAACAAATTCAATGATCTTATCAAAAAGCTTGTTCATTTAAAGATCAAATTGTAAAGTTTTCCAACGCCCCAATTACCCAATGGAAAATACAAAGCAAAGAAAATCGCCATCGCCAAACTAAAGTTTCGGATGCCAAATAAATAATCCAAAACATTATCGTCGTAGGCAAAGGAAGTTTGCAAGGCATATCCGGAAAATTCCAAAAAAGCCATCGCGATCAAACCATAAGCGTATTGGGCGTGAAACGGCAATCCCCGAAGCAATAAGGACACCGGAACCATGTAAAAAACGTAAACCGTAATCACCTGCCACCAATAATTAAATTTCGCAATTTGCATCAATTCACCGAACTGATCCATCGCCGTTCCCCATATAAAATAAATCAAAACATAAAGGAGTATTAATCTTTTGTCAACCTTAAATTTTGATCGTACGTAATCTAAAAATGCTTCCATTTTCGTTATAATATAATCGTCTTTCTTAAAAGTTTTTTATGGCAAATGCGCCAAAATTTCCGTGATGAGTCATCGACAAAGCAGTATTCATTTTTTCATTTTTAAAATAGAAAAACGGAATCCCTTTTACATTTTTTTTGATGGAAATCGAATGAATTGCTTTTCCCGAAAATTTAGTGAATTGAGCAATAACTTTTTTGTAAACCGAATCACTGTGCGTTCGATAATTAGCATTTCTAACAGTAAAAGTTTCGCTGAAAAAATAATCTTTTTTGTCCAACTTTGAAATTGTGTGAACAAACTGGTTTGAAATTTCAGATTGTGTAAAACATTGATAATCATCGCAAATCACTTCTCCGAAGCTTTCTTTTTGGCCCAAATCAATAATAGTAGAGGCAAATCTTTTCGGTGCAAAAAAGCGCTTCCCGTAAACTTGAACATGCAATTTGTAAGCACTTTCCTTCATGCTCCAAAGTAGCCAAACCATCTTTTCGGGTTCTTGGGATTTCAAAATATATTTTTGCTCTTTCAGTGTAAATATTTTATCCAGAAAACGGGGCCGGTTCCAGTTGCTTTTCTTTTTTGCAAGAGCTAAATCTACAATGTCGTTACCGATCACTTTTCGTTTAGTTTAGTGGTAATGATGGCCATCGCTGCCTTCACAGTGAGCATTTTTTCCATTGATTCATTGTCGATTTCGATATCAAATGCATCCTCAACATCCAAAATCACATCGACTAAATTAGCAGAGTTGATTTTCAAGTCTTTTATAAAATCCGTGTCCTCCGTTAAACTGTCAAACCCTGCTTCGTCCTGAACATAAGGTTTGACGATCTTTTTCAACTCTGCGATTAATTCGTTTTTATCCATCGTGGTACTTTTTAAAAATGGTGCAAGCGTTTACATCACCAAAACCGAAACTAGCTTTTGCAATGATCTGTAAATCTAAATTTTCTTTTAACTGTTGAGGAATTTTTTCGACATCAATAATTTTTGCAATGTCCGGATGCACATCTTCACAATTGATTGAAGGGAACAAAAAATCGTCTTTCAACTGCAAAATTACAGCTACGCTTTCAATCGCACCGGCTGCGCTCAGGCAATGGCCTACCATCGATTTTAAGGAATTAATGTATGGAAAACCTTTCCCTTTCCTACCCAAAGCAATTGCCCAATTTTGCACTTCGTCAGGATCTTTCGTCGTCGCCGTTAGATGGCCATTGATTGAGTCAATTTGATCTACAGAGATTCCTGCGTTTTCAACAGCCTCTCGAATACAGCGTTGCACTCCAATGGAATTTGGTGCGGTCATCGTTCCTCCGTCTCGCTGGCCACCTGAATTTACTGCTCCACCCAAAATTTCTGCGTAAATCGTCGCTCCTCTTTCCAATGCACTTTCTAGGGATTCCAAAACCAACGCTCCTGCCCCGCTCCCCGGCACAAAGCCAGAAGCAGTTTCGCTCATTGGACGAGAGGCTTTTTGTGGTGCATCGTTGCTTTTATAATTCATGACGCGCATTGCATCAAATCCTCCCCACAAATAAGGACCGTGATCGCTACAACTCCCGACCAGCATACGTTTGGCTCGTCCGGCTTGTATTCTTTCAAAAGCCATCAAAATGGCTTCTGTTCCTGTTGAACAAGCGGAGGAATTTGTAGTGACCTGGTTTCCCAAGCCGAGGATTCCACCCAAATAAGCACTGATTCCACTGGTCATGGTTTGTGCAACGGTTGTGCTTCCGAGGCGTTTTACATTTTTATCATCTAATTTATAAATTGCTTCTCTCATTTTATCAACTCCTGAAAGCCCTGTTCCGAAAATTGCTCCGCTGTCCCAATCGGTTGCTTTATCATCAGAAATGGCAAAACCGGCGTCTTTCCAGGCATCCATTCCGGCAATGCAGCCATACAAAATGCCCGAGCTATTGAAATTGCGTAATTGCAAGGAAGTTAAATATTGTTGTTTTAAAACTTCACTCACTTCAGGAATGCCTCCAATGCAACACGAAAAATTCATGGCTTCTAATTCTTCAAAATATTCAATCCCGGAAATTCCGTTTTTAATAGCATTTTTAAAATCAGGCACTCCTACCCCATTTGGTGCAGCGACGCCAAGTCCGGTAATCACTACTCTGTTATTCATCGACTATTTTTTTAACATTCCGGCAATGGTGCCCCGGCTAACCACTTTTCCTTCGCTGTTTTTCATTTCAACTTTACATTTCAGTTTTCCAAAACGAAAGTAAATCTTCTCTGAAGTCACGATCACTTTTTCACTTGGAAATACCGGCGCTAAAAAATCAATTTCATTGGAAGTCAAAGCAATTTTCGGCATTTTCGAATTCGACAGTTTGTCTTGTAAAAGATAAATTCCGAGGCAAACAACGCCAATTTGCGCCATCGTTTCCGTTAGAATAACGCCTGGAGTCACAGGAAAATCTTTGAAGTGGCCTTTGTAAAAAAAGGAATCTGCTTTGAAAGTATAAGACCCAACAACTCCATTTTCAGAAATAGCACTCAGCTCATCCACAAAATGGAAGGGTTCTGAATAAGGCAATAAGGCTATAATTTCTTCAGGAGTCATAAAATTATGATTAAATATTGTCCAAAAAAGAAAACCTTCTTTTAAAATTCTAAACGATATGCTCTCCGCCATTTACGGGAATAATGCTTCCGTTGATCCAGGCCGCTTCATCTTTGCAAAGCAAATATACCACGTCAGCGACATCATTCGGTTTAGTTAGTCTTTTAAACGGGTTTCGCATTTTTGAAAATGCTGCCAATTGCTCACTGCCGGGAATCATCCGAAATGACGTCGTCTCCGTCACACCGGCCTGAATACAATTAGCGCGAATTCCAAAGGGAGCAAACTCTAAAGCAAGATTCCGGGTAATGGCTTCTAATGTAGCTTTTGCAGCCGAAACCGCTGCATAATTTTTCCAGGCTTTGGTATTTCCTTCACTTGTAAAACTAATAATCCGCCCATCTGTGGCGAACATTTTATTTTTCAAAAGGAGCTGCGCCCAATCGTACAAACTGATTGCCATCGCGTCAATCGTCAAATGGAAATCGTCGTTTTTTAAAACAGGTTTTTCTTTTGAAGCCATTGGCTTTAGATTCCCTTTTGCGATGCTGTGAATGAGGGTTCGGATCTTTCCATTTTGGCCTAATTTTTCTTTTAGATCCGAAATGATTTGAATTCTTTTTTCAACGTTTAAAGCATCAAGGTTTAAAGACAAAAAGTCAACTTTTTGTAATTTAATTTGCTCAAATTCTTTTTCAATAAAAGCCAAATCTGACTTTCGATCACGATGAACGATACAAATATTCATTCCATGCCTAGCCAGTTTTTGCGCTGAAGCAAGTCCCAAACCACTTGAACCGCCCAATATCAGCGCCCAATAATTTTTGTATTCAAAGTCTTTTACCATTCCAACAAAACTCTTTGTGCGGAAAACCCAGGGCCAAAACTCAGCATCAGCCCTTTGTCTCCTTTTGCTATTTTTTTATCCATAAATCGTTCTAAAACGTACAATATCGTAGCGCTTGACATATTGCCGTACAAGCTAAGAACTTCTTTCGTATCGTCAATGTTTTTGCCTGAAGATCCAAATAATTGTTCTACAGTTTGCACGATTTTTCTACCTCCAGGATGAAATATCAGATGATCAATTTCTTCAATTTTGGTGTTATTCTTTTTTAAAAAAGGATGTACAATTTTTGGAAAATGCGCTTCAATTTCCTCAGGAACTGATTGATCGAGCACCATATGCAAACCTGTATTTTTAAGTTTAAAACCCATCATTTGTTCTGCATCAAAAAAATGATACATCTCCTCTGCGAGGATTTCCGGGCCTTCATCTTTTTCATCGGAAGACAATAAAACACAAGCCGCGCCATCACCAAAAATCGCAGCACTCACAATATTTACCATCGAAAAATCATCAACCTGAAAGGTTGCCATCGGCGATTCAACAGCAATCACCGCAGCTCTTTTTCCAGGATTCGCTTTTAAAAAATTTTTAGCGTAAATAATCCCGGAAACTCCCGCTGCGCAACCCATTTCAGTGACCGGAAGACGAACAACATCCTGCCGCATTTGCAAATTATTAATCAAAAAAGCATCCACTGAAGGAATCATAATCCCTGTACAACTTACCGTGATCAAAAAGTCAATGTCCTTCGCTTTCCAGGATGTTTTTGCAAGTGCATTTCTCAGTGCATTTTCTGCTAATTCAATCGTTTTTTTTGAATAAATATCATTTCGTTCTTCAAAAGACATTTTGGCAAACATATCGTCCCCATCAATGATCGAATAGCGTCGATCAACTCCTGCATTTTGAAATATTTTTAAAGCTTTTCGCTGAAATCGTTCGTCCTGGCCACTTAACCACATTTTCACGTAAGGCAATATTTCTTCCGTATTGCGGGTGAATTGCGGTAATTCCTTTGCAACTGCTTTTATTTTTACACTCATATAATTTGCACTTCGTGCTTTAGTAGTTTTTAGTTTGAAGTTTCTAGTTGACTTTAAAACGTGCCATTTCAAATTGTGAACTAAAAACCATAAACCTCACTTTGTATTATCGATAGTCCACAAGTAGCGGAACGCCCATTTCCAATGAACAACATAATTTTTCAAATTCAGTTTTTGCGAAAGCCGAATAAAGTCCTGTCTTTTAAAACTCCTCAAAATCGAAGTCAGTCCATCATCACGAACCATTGGGTTTGAAACCGTCGTGCAAAAAAGTTTAAATAAATAATAAGCGACCGGACTTCTGTGCAAATCATTTACAATCACACCAATCCTGCATTTTGAGGAGATCGTTGCTATTAACGATATGATTTCTTCTTCCTTAAAGTGGTGCAAAAACAGGTTCAACAACGCCAGGTCATACTTCAATTTGGAAAATTCATTCGAAAAAATGTTTTGCGAAAAGTAGGTAATCTCTGGATAATCCATCGATAGTTGCTTGCCGTACTCAATCGCAAAGTCATTTGCATCAACGCCGATCAGATTAAAATTGCGGTGGTATTTTCGGCCAAAATCAGCCATTACCCGTAGCGTATCGCCATGCCCGCAGCCCACATCGACAATTATTATTTCTTCTTTTAACGGAAGCTTTTTGAGCAGCTTTTTAAGTGCGCTGAGTGTAGCCCGATTGCCACCCAGCCATTTGTTGATCCTGGCCAATTGATCCAAAGTATCACGAAGCACATCTCCTTCCATCGAGAGATCGTCCATTATTTCGACTTTTGTGCTTCGTTGTTTTGTGTTTACAAACATGGATTTTTGGCATAATTTACGGATCAACCGAAATCGGCTTTCCGTGCGTTTGTCTGATAAAGAAAGGTAATAAATTCGGAACCATCATCAAACCGGAGAGCATAAATTCAGACAAAGCATCCATTCTGAAAAAGGTTTGAAAAACACGACCAGCCAGTAATCTTTTTTGAAATTGCCGATTCCATTGTTTAGCGTATGCTAACTCCAGTGCTTTGCGAGATTGTATCTCATTTGTAAAAAATCGTTCGATCAATTCAGACAATATTTTTGCACTATGAATAGCCATTGCCATTCCGTTACCGCATAAAGGATGGATCATTCCTGCTGCATCGCCACTCATCAGAATATAGTTTTCAACCGGATTTTTTGGTAAAAATGATATTTGGCTAATCGTTAAAGGTTTTTCAAAAACCGGCCTTGAATTTTCCAAGACTTCTCGCAGCAATGGGTTTTTGTATAAAACTTCCTTTTGAAAATCATCGATATTTTTAAATCGTTGAAACGACCGATAATCAGATAAATAACAAATATTCAGAAGATCATTTTCAACTTTTGATACTCCGCAATAACCTCCTTTAAAATTGTGCAAGGCTACCAAATCATCAGGAAACTCTCCTTCAAAATGCCCCTTAACTGCCAAATAAGGAGATCGCTTTTTAATAAAAAGCCGTTTAAGGTTCACATCAATATTTGACCTTTTACCATGTGCGCCAATAACCAATTTCGCAGAATAATTTTGTCCCTCTCTTGTTGACACTAAAAAATAATCATTCAAAAAATCCACTTTTTCAACAGTAGCTTTTATGATTACGCAACCATTTTCTTTCGCTTTTTGAAATAAAAAATGATCCAATTTATAACGAGAAATACCAAATCCACCCAATGGTAAATCAGCTTTTATTGTTTTTCCTTTTTCAGAGCTCATCAAAAAACGATTGATTCGTTTTGCACCCAGAACCATTGGATCAGCATCCAAATATTGGAGATATGGCAACACTTCATTGGAAATATACTCTCCGCATACTTTGTGTTTCGGGAATTCATTTTTTTCGACAACAACGACTTGCAATCCAAGCCGGGAAAGGTGAATTGCATTAACGAGACCAGCCAGTCCGCCACCAATGATGAGTACTTCCGCGTTATGATCCAATTTTTCAGGTTTAATAAAGTAATCCCTTTAGATTTGCTAAAATATCTTTTTTATTTCAAAGGATTGGGATTTGAAATTTGAATCACTTTTATAGACATAATTAGTAGAAAAACCACAGTATAACTGGACTATATTTTTTTATTAAATTTAATCCAAATACTTCTTGATTTTTGAAAAAAGGTTCTATATCTTTGTGCCGCTTTAGAGCTAAGGCTTTGGCATAATCTCTGTAAAAAGGTGGAGTGGGTGAGTGGCTGAAACCACCGGTTTGCTAAATCGACGTACTTGGAAACAGGTACCGCGGGTTCGAATCCCGCCTCCACCGCCACTCGAATAACAAAAGGGTTATTCATAAACAAAAAATATAACAAAATTTCGGGGCGTAGCGCAGTCCGGTTAGCGCACCTGCTTTGGGAGCAGGGGGCCGCAGGTTCGAATCCTGCCGCCCCGACACTGATTATCAAGGAGTTATGAATTAATTTTCATAACTCCTTTTTTTATTTGCATGCCATTTGCATGCACTTTATGGGCTAATACGATCTAAAATGCATTAATATGGCTCATGTCTGGTGCCTTTACTTTACTCACATAAATAAGTTTAATTTCTGCAACCTGAAACAATGATAGATCTTTCATCTTCTGAAAATTTAAAGGTAAAAATCCAGGTTAATAAAGGCTTCTCCATTTTAATAGGAGCGGAGATTTTAACTCTAAGCTGCTTTCAGCTTGTCTATAATTGAGATCCCCTTCCTTTTTTCAGAACCCGGCAACGAATTGCAGCAATCAGAAGCAAGGAGCAAATCGTATTTTTTTATCAAATTATATATGGCTCTTGACTCATATAATTTTTAAAAAATGCAGTTCTGAAACGATAGTGTTCCCTGAAGCTGATGGAGGCCTATTTGTATTTTCTTGGAAGAATAAAAAGAGAGGAGGAATCAATAAATCAAACATGAAAGCGGAACAGAGGAGTCGATAAAGAAATTATAAAATGGAATAATTAATCTTTAATGGAAAGCTTGAAAAATGCTTGTCTTGAAAGCGTGAAGATCAGTAGTCAGTTACTAAAAATGAAAAAAAAGTTGTTATCAAATAGTTGTTCAAAGTATAATCCTTTACTCGAAGCTGAATTAGATTGTATTGATTGAAAAGGGAGTCATTTTTTTCAATGAGACGGTAATGTGTTGTTTTTGCCGCCGAAACTAAAAACATTGATTTTTTTGGTAATGTATCCTTTGTGTTGTTTCCTCATATTTTGTTAATTTCCAATTTCGATTTACCTTTTTTAACTTATGGTACTTATAAATGAATTAAAAGCTGGAATTGAACCAGCATGGGAAAAATTTTATAAAGAATGTTATCCAAAAGTCAAAGCTATGCTTTTACATAAAGGTTGTTCGGTTGATAATATTAATGATTTATTTCAGGATGCAATGGCTATATTTTATAACCGTTTAGTATTCGGTAATCCGAACGATCCTGCGGAAGTGATTCATTCGCCTTATGCATTTGTTAAAAGAATTACTTTTAATCTCTTTCTAAAACTTATTAGAGATAAAAAATCCACAGTTGAATTATCAGAAACTTTTAATGATACTGTGGCAGCAGACGATGCCTTAAATGCTGATGAAGAAACAGAAGAATTTTTATCTAACCAAGCACTTTATAAACCATGTTGGGAACGTTTGGAAGAAAACTGTATAAAAATTTTGGAGCTATTTTATTTCTATAAAATGCGTGATAAAATAACTGCCGAAAAGTTAGGGTTCAAAAATGCAGATTCCGTAAAAGCCACTCGTTCTAAATGTATGAGACACTTGAGAGCATGTATTGGTAAAAATAAAAAATAACACTTAATGGAGATTAACTCTGAAAACATAGAATTGATTGACCGCTACCTTAGCAAGGAGCTTTCTGATAAAGAACGTGAGGCTTTCGAAAAGCATATGTCTGCTGACACCACTCTTCGCGATACGGTTGAAAATCAGCGCCTTGCCATTTCTCTGATTCGACACCAAGCCGCTTTAAAAAAAATGCAAAAAATTGGAGCAGCCCATGATCAAAAGGAGTCAGATCACAAAAAACAGCCACGGATTAGACGCATCAATTTTATTTTTGGTATTGCTGCTGCTCTAGCTTTATTGATCATCGGCTATATTATTATTCCTCGCTTCATACCTAATAATGAAATAGTTCAAACCCCTTCAACCGATATTGATACAGATAAATATGGCACTGATTCCCCACTCGATTTTAATGAATCCCTAACGGTTAAACACTTAAAGATTATCGATGGTGTTGCACAAAAAATTCAAGACGATAAAAAAATAAATTTAAGTATTATTTTTGATCAAACCCCTGAAGCTTATTACGATTTCCGATCTGTGAATAATGACTTGTTTATATTAATTGATAAGAAAACTTTAGATTCAGAAAACATTGACCCTGCATTTTTCCAACTTACAAATAAAGGAACCACCCAGCTATATCTTAAACTGAATAATCAATTCTATTTAATAGAGGATGGGGTAAAACAACCACTAGTTAAAGAGGTAGATACAGTAATTTTGAATATTTTAGAGAATCATTAACCTCCGAACGAATGAAAAAATTATCCTTTTTGATTGCTTTTTTTATAGCCATTTCATTTAGTAACCAGACATTTGGACAAAACCCAGGTGTTATACCCAATGATTCATTATATGAAAAATTAGAATTACTTCCGATCTTACTAAGGGATATTGAAAGTTTACCTCCTAAATATGATGGATTGTTGAAATATTGCCATACACCCACACATCAAGGGCGACTTCCAAGCTGTGTTGCCCATGCTGTTGCCAATGCAATATCAATTGCTTATGCTGTAAAATGTGATCTTGTTGTATCGGAAGACCCTTTATTTTCAGCTTCGTTTTTATATAACCAGATCGCAAAAAATGTATTAGGAGAAAAGCATCAAGACCATGATGAAACAGAAGGTTGTGCCTGGTTGGAAATCATCTCCGGCTTAGAATATGCAGAAACCTTTGGAGTTTGTCCATTAACTACTTTTGACAATTCTCTTTCGAGTTGCAAGTATATACCTTCTCTTTCAGCAATTGATGAAGCAGCTTCTTTCAAGATTAAAAACTACTGGAAAATTTTTGAACTTTGTGATTCTACAAAGTTGGATGTAATCCGGTACTTTATCTCAATCAATGCTCCTGTTTTAGTTGGCATCAACCTTACTCCAAGTTATTGGGATATAAAGAATCCGTCTCCATCAAAATATTGGGAGCCTTCTCCTGATGAAACTGCCCCTGAGACTATGTTGCATGCTATGGTTGTTGTAGCTTACGATGAAGATTCCTTCACACTCATGGATAGCCGTGGTCCTAACTGGGGAAATAATGGATTTATCTCAATAAAAAACGAGGATTTTGATCGTCTAGTCCGATATGGGTTTAAGGTTCAGCTTTATCAAAAGGCGATTTTAAAATGTGCAGAAGATTGATTCCCTTCGGATAAATTTGTTGTTTTTCTTCTCCTACCTGAAGTAGTATTCATTCTCTTACTTTCCCTCTTTGAGACAGTCTGCCAACTTAACGCACGGCTAATAAAAAACTAAAGAAAGATTCAGTTTACCTTTTTTTGTTTTTGGTACTAAGAATTGACACTTCGGATGTAGTTATGGTATTCTACAAACCATTTGGTACTTCAGAATTAGTTCTTTGTAAACTACTTTGTTTCAACGATCTATTTCTTTTGATACTAATTTTTTAAGTACTGTTTGCTCATACTACATTCCAATTTTTTTTCAATCTTAATTTAAAAAATCATGACACAGAACCTTCTGAATTTCCCTCAAATTATTAAACAACAAACTACAGTTCAAAACGAAAATCAAATTACAATTCCGCAATTCACCAATTTAAAATTGATACTAAATCCATCATTAGAAGTTCTGGAAATTTCAATGTTACACCCCGAACGCCCAAATTATACTATCGCCTGTTTGCAAGATTTTTTGAGTGCATTTCATTGGGCAAAGGAGCAGTACATCACTTATTATTCTAAAACAGGGAATCAACTTTTTAAATATTTGGTCACTTCTTGTGATTTAGAAAGCATTTACAACTATGGCGGCGATTTGGGTTTATTTGTCAAATGGGTTGAAAAGAAAGATAGGGCTAGCTTATGGCATTATGCTAATCTATGCATTGAAAACCAATTTCTAATGTATTCAAGTCTTGATCTCCCGATCATTACTATTGCATTGGTCGAAGGAGATGCATTAGGTGGCGGATTAGAGTTTGCTTTGATGCATGATATTGTAATTGCCAAAGAAGGGGTGAAACTTGGCTTCCCAGAATGTCGCTTTAATTTATTTCCCGGAATGGGCGCTTATAGCCAGTTGACAAGATATTTGTCCAAGAGAGACCGGAATGATATTTTGTTGAGCGGCAAATTATATGATGCTGGCGAAATGCTTGACATCGGGTTAATTGATGAAGTTTTTAGTTCAGCTTCAAATAAATCTTTAGACCGGTTAATCAACAAACTCAACAAAAACTATTTAAGCAAGCAAAATCATTATAAACTGATTAAAAAAGTCAATCCAATTCAAAAGGAAGAACTCCTGGAGATTACCAACCAATGGGTAAATAGTGCTTTGAATCTTGATAAATTTGATGTCAGGAAAATGGCTGCAATTGCAAAGGCTCAATCCAGGAAAAAACAAAATTTAGAATCCAATACCACTTATGTTTTACCTGAAACCGAAGCTGAAGCAAAACGCTTAAGTGATCAGGCAAGTATTTTTGAAAAGGAAACCAGAAAATTCATTGCAAAAATTGGCCTTAAAAAAGGAGCAAAGTGTTTAGATATTGGCTGTGGCCCCGGAGATGTAATGCAGATCATGGGTGAACTAGTTGGTATGGAAGGCCAAGTGACTGGAATGGACATCAATGAACCTTTGGGGCGTGCTGCAATTGAGCGTTTACACAAAAACGTAAAAAGCCAATTCAAATTTATAAAAGGTAATATTTCTGAAGATCAAAATGGTTTGAATAGCTCTTTTGATTTGGTATTTGCACGCTTTTTATTGTTGCATGTACCCGATCCTATTGCAGCATTACAACGCATGTGGGATATGGTAAAACCTGGTGGCAAACTAATGTTAATGGATTATGATTTTCGAACCATGTCCTGCATACCCGAATTTAAGCCTGTTGCAAAACTTACCGAAATCATTCAGCAAGTATTTGTTCATACAGGATTAGATCCTGAAAGAGGGTTTAAAATTCCCCATTATTTTGAATCATCTGGGATTGGAAAACCTGATAAAATAGAGGTGGTTGAAAAACTAGTTCCTATCAGAGAGGTATTACATGTTCTCCAAGCTACTTTCGAAAGTTTCCTTCCAGCTGCTTTGAAGTTCAATATAATCGATGAAAAGGAAGCCAAGCAGGTTTTAAAAGAGATATACGAAATACCGGATAATTCAGAATACTATTTTCTACTCCCCTTAGTGGTCGGCGCATTTAAAGAGAAAAAATAATTAGCTTTTAAGGTGCAACATTTTAAATGCATCAAGTACTAAATATTCTTCTTTGTTCACATTTAAAAACCTCATCCATGAAAAAAACAACCCTAATTGTATCTATTCTTCTTATTGAAGCAAGTTGCATTATTGCCCAATCTGTTTCTCCAGAAGTTATTTCATCAGCAGGTAATCGCTTTGACATTCCGGGACTTTCTTTGGAATGGACTTTAGGAGAGCCGGCAACCCTAAGCCATGAATCATCTGGATTGCAGCTTACTCAAGGATTTCACCAACCAAATTATATGTTGATGTTAGATCTGCAATCTATCAATTTGGATTTAGGAGAAATCAATGTTTTTCCAAACCCTTCACAAGGCATTGTTTACGCTGATTTACAACTGAACGACAAAGTCCAATTAGAATTTGATCTTTTAACTGTCGATGGGACAATTTTAATTAGTTCAACACAAACCATTAAAAATGGAATAATTGAATTTGATTTATCAAAGTACCCTAATGGCACTTATGTGCTATTAATCCGCTCTTCAAATGATAAAAAACAATCCTCTTCCATCATTCAAAAAATCAATAACCAATGAAAAATATAAATATTATAATTCTTTTTGCTTTAATACTTTTTTCAACGGAAGTCTTTTCCCAAACTCCACCATTTGTAAATTATCAAGCTGTCGTTCGGGGTACAGATGGAATGCCGATTAAAAACCAGGATATTTCATTAGAAATCAAGATTTATAATTCAGCTTCAAATACTGTTTTTTCTGAGATCCACAATAACCTAAATACCGGGAATACAGGTTTGGTTAATATAAAAATAGGAACCGGCCAAAATGCTGGTGATGGTTTGGATGATATTGCTTGGGGGCTAGGAGATTATTTTTTGCAAATTGCAATTGATCTCGCCAACGGTAACAATTTCACAATTTTGGGAGCACAGGAATTGATTTCTGTCCCCTATGCCTTTTATGCTGAAAATACAGGAAACGTTGATGATGCCGACAGTGACCCCGCAAACGAGTTACAGGACTGGAATAACCTTCCAGGGATTCCTGCTGATTTTACGGATAACATAGATAACGTAGATGATGCCGATAATGATCCTACAAATGAATTGCAAGACTGGAATAACCTTCCAGGGATTCCTTCTGATTTTGCGGATGACATAGACAATGTAGATGATGCTGATAATGATCCTACAAATGAGTTACAAGACTGGAATGGTCTGCCAGGGATTCCTTCTGATTTTGCTGACAATGTAGACAATGTAGATGATGCTGATGATGATCCTACAAATGAAATACAAACCCTTTCAATAAACGGTGATACTATTATTTTAAGTGATGGAAATGCAATTGTAATTCCTAACAACAATCATTGGGGAATTAATTCAGATAATATATTCAATTTAAATTCAGGAGATGTAGGTATTAATACAGACAGCCCCAATCATCAATTAGATGTCAACGGAGATGTCAATATTGAAGGATTTCCCCATAAAAATGGTGTTCCTATCATAATTGTTGTACCCAATGGACCTCATACAATCCAGCAAGGCATCGACGCCTTACCAACTGAAGGTGGAACGGTTTTTATAAAAAGCGGAACCTATTTGCTTAATGAAGGTATTCATATCAACCGTTCAAATGTTACTATCGAAGGCGAGCAAGGAGTAAAAGTTAGATTGGCAGATGGCGTGAACCAACCCGTGTTTTTGGTTGGAACCGATAATGAGATTCCTGGCGTGAACGATACTATTTTCAATGTAACAATTCGAGACCTGGAGATTGATGGCAATAAAGAAGGACAAACTTCAGAAACTAACCCATCAATGACATGGATCAGAAATAATGGGATCGATGTTCGAATGGTGCAAAATATCTGGGTTCAAAATGTCAACATCCACAATGCAATAAGCGGCGGGTTGGTTGTCGTACATTCTCGTAAAATGTTTGTATCCAATTCGTACTTCCACCATAATGAATTTGATGGGATTGCATTATACACAAGCTCAGAATTACAGATTTCAAATATAATTTGCAGTAATAATAAAGCTGCGGGTATTAGCCTGGATAACAATCTAAGCTTTGTGAATTTCGACGGCGGGTTTTCAAAAGATAATGGAAGTTTAGGAATCTTCGTCCGAAATTCAAATAATCTCAAATTTTCTAATCTGACGATAAGCGGAAATGTGGAAGATGGTTGCTTTGCTGCAAGCGATGATGATTTGAATGGGGTAACCCGTTTGTTTTTTCAAGGTTGCTCATTCCTAAATAACGGGCGTTATGGGTTTTGGATGGCTTCTCCTGTTAGTCAATCTCCGCAAAATACAATAACCGGTTGTCTGTTTAGTGAAAATGCTGAAATAGGCTCTGAACCAACTTGTACCGGGATCAATATTTCACCAGGTGGCATGCTGTTTTTGGCCGGAAATATTTGCCAGTAAGTTATTTTAGCCGCTCCAAATAGATAAAGGTAAAGCAAAGAAGATTGAGTTCTTCTTTGTTTTTTTACGCTCCGATTTACCTTTTTCGCTTTTTGGTACTTATAAGCGTCGCTTTGCTTTTAATCATCTGTAAACTTCACTTATCATGCTCTTAATAACTTACCTCTGTTTACGCCGCTTTTTTCCGCAATATTTAGTATATTTCAACAAATTTTTCCCGGTTTTTCTAGCTAATCCAAGCTTTTGGGTCCCTTTTCTTTCTTTTTTTAAACACTCAAAAAACCAAAATAACAAAATGAAAACTCTGAACAATCAACTTAAACAAGCTCTCCGGCTAATCAGCATTTCTCGCGGCACATTGAATCTACAATTACTTATACCTCGTTTTTTAACTTTGTTGCTTTCTCTTTTTTTCTTTTCTCCAGGCATTGCTCAAGAACCGTTTATTACCACCTGGAAAACAGACTATCCTGGAAGCTCCAATTCCACTTCTATAACCATCCCCACTTTTAGCGGGGAGACTTACAACTACGACGTGGACTGGGAAAGTGATGGTATTTGGGATGATATTGGTGTTATGAGTAGCATCACTCATGATTACGGGACAGCTGACACTTACACCGTTTCGATTCGGGGTACATTTCCGAGGATATATTTTAATAATGGCGGCGATAATCAAAAGATACATTCTATAGAACAATGGGGTGATATTGTTTGGGCAAGTATGGCTAGAGCATTTATGGGTGCAAACAACTTAACTTACAATGCAGTTGACACACTAGATTTATCTAACGTGACAGATATGTCTTATATGTTCTTTCAAGCAAGTGCATTTAATGGGGATTTAAGTACTTGGGATGTAAGCAACGTGACTAATATGAGATCTATGTTAGCTAGTGCTAGTGCTTTTAATGGCGATGTAAGTACCTGGGTTGTGGGCAACGTGACCAATATGAATTCTATGTTCACTGGTGCCGGTGCATTTAATGGGGATTTAAGTACTTGGGATGTGAGCAACGTGACAGATATGAGGAGGATGTTCGAAGGCTTAAGCACATTTAATGGCAATATAAGTGATTGGGATGTGGGCAATGTGACAGATATGTCTTCCATGTTCAATGGTGCCAGTGCATTTAATAAGGATTTAAATTGGAATGTGGGTAATGTGACAGATATGTCTTCTATGTTCAGAAACGCCAGTTCTTTTAATGGCGATATAAGTGACTGGAATGTGGGTAATGTGACAGATATGTCTTCCATGTTCATTGGTGCTAGTTCTTTTAATAGAGATTTAAATGATTGGGTTGTGAGTAGCGTAATTGATATGTCTTCTATGTTCAGAAACGCAATTGCATTTAATGGCGATATAAGTGGTTGGGTTGTAGTCAACGTAACTGATATGTATTCCATGTTTTATGGTGCCAGTTCTTTTAATAGAGATTTAAACCTTTGGAATGTATCTAATGTGACGAATATGAGATTAATGTTCAATAGTGCAAGCTCTTTTAATGGCGAAATAAATGGCTGGAATGTAGGTAGCGTAATTGATATGGTTGGCATGTTCGATGGTGCCAGTTCTTTTAATAGAGATTTAAACCTTTGGAACGTATCTAATGTGACGAATATGTCCTCCATGTTCTATGGTGCTAGTTCATTTAATAGAGATTTAATTGATTGGGATGTAGCCAGCGTGACGAATATGTCCTCCATGTTCTGGGATGCCACAGCATATAATGGAGACATAAGCGCCTGGGATGTGGACAATGTGACTAATATGTCGTTCATGTTCTGGAGCGCTAGCGCATTCAATGGCGACATAAGCACCTGGAATGTAAGCAATGTGACTGATATGAGATTTATGTTTTATAAAGCCGGTTCGTTTAATAGCGTTCTTAGTACGTGGAATGTGGCTAATGTGACTGATATGTATGCTATGTTTAGAGATGCCAGTTCGTTTAATAGCGATCTAAATGCATGGGATGTTGCTAATGTGACTAATATGTTCACTATGTTTTCTGGGGCCAGTTCGTTTAATAGCAATCTTAGTGAATGGGATGTGGACAATGTGACTAATATGTCGTTCATGTTCTGGAGCGCCAGCGCATTCAATGGCGACATAAGCACCTGGAATGTAAGCAATGTGACTGATATGGCTGGCATGTTCGAGAACGCCAGTGCGTTCGATAGAAATCTCGGCGGGTGGAACATCAGTGCTGTAACGAATATATCGAACATGTTGAATAATTCAGGATTATCCGTTGAAAACTACGACAGTACCCTCATCGGATGGGAAAGCCAAATGATGCCTGATTTGACTTTAGGAGCAGCTACATTGATTTATTGTAATAGTGAACCTGAACGAAATTCTCTTATTAATACTTATAGTTGGACCATAACCGGAGATACTGCTGGTGTGCCATCTGCTGAAATTTTGGGAGATCTAACATTCTGTGAAGGAGAAAGTACGACTCTCATCGGCAATGGAGGCACAAGCTATGAATGGAGTACTACTCAATCCACGGATTCAATCAATGTGAGCACTCCGGGTGATTATTCCATTACCGTAACGAGTAACTATGGATGTATCGACACCGAAACAGTCACAGTTATTGAAAATGAAAAACCAAATGTCGAAATAAACTTGGTTCAAGATACTTTTTGTTCCAACGAATCTGAGCTTGTATTAACTGGAGGATTGCCTTTAGGAGGATATTATAGTGGCCCAGGTGTTATTGATAGTATTTTTAATCCTTCAGAAGCAGGATCAGGAAACCATTTCATTACTTATACTTTTGAAAATGTGGAAGGCTGTATAGATTATATGACGCAAGAAGTTCTAATTTTCGATTCTCCTGATGTTTTCATTTCAGGTGATTTTGAAATTTGTCTAGGAGATAGTACCCTTTTAACAGCGAACGGAGACTCAATTTATGTTTGGAATACCTCCCAAACAACGGCCTCAATCACTGTATCTCCAGATGTGACAACTATTTTTTCTGTTAGTTCAACTAATGACAATGGCTGTCAGGATACAGACTCAGTTTCCGTGCTTGTCAATGATTTACCAATCGTCGAGTTAGATTTAGAGCAAGATACCTCTTGCATAAATGAGCCAGAGTTTGAACTAAGCGGGGGAACTCCAACAAATGGAGACTGGGAATATGAAGGCCTTGGAATAGCTAATAACATATTCAATCCTTCTTTGGCTGGTTTGGGAGTGCATACTATCACTTATACATTTACAAACACGACAACGGGCTGTTCAAATTTTGCAACACAGGAAATTGTAGTTTTAGATAGTACTAATACCAACTGCTTAACGGCAATCAACGATATTGAAAAAAATATATCGGTGACTGTGTTTCCTAATCCATCTGGTGGTGATTTCACAGTTATTTTGGAAAATAGGACAGGAGAATTAAATATTCAGGTATTTGATATCCAGGGACGAGCTATTTACAAAGCTGAAAGTTTATCCAAACAATTTCAGTTCAGTGATATGCCGAAAGGTATTTTGCTGTTGAGGCTATGGAATAATCAATTAAGTATCACCAGAAAATTGATCGTGCAATAAAATTGAATTTTCCTGGATTATAAAGTGGTGGAAGAGCAGAGGGGAGAAGAACAACTTCTTGTTTGCTGCTTCTGTATATAGCACTTTTTATCGCAATATTTAGTATACTGTCAAAAATATTTTCCCGATTTTACCTGCTATTCCTTGCCTTTTGACCCCTTTAATTTCATTTTTTAAACACTTAAAAAACCAAAATAACAAAATGAAAACTTTGAAAAATCAACTTAAACAAGTTCTCTCGTTAATCAACATTTCTCTTAACACATCGCATCTACACATATTTATAACTCGTTTCTTAGCATTGTTGCTTTCTCATTTTTTCCTTTCTACAGGTATTGCTCAAGAACCATTTATTACCACCTGGAAAACAGATAATCCGGGAAGCTCGAATTCAACTTCCATAACTATTCCCACTACCGGAGGAGGATATAACTATGACGTGGACTGGGATAGTGACGGCATCTGGGACGATATTGGTGTTATGAATAGCATCACTCATGAATACGGGATAGCTGACACTTACACCGTTTCGATTCGGGGTACATTTCCGAGGATTTATTTTAATAATACTGGTGATAGGCAAAAAATACTTTCAATTGAACAATGGGGTGATATAAGCTGGACTAGTATGAATGGGGCGTTCATGGGGGCTAGCAACTTGATTTACAACGCTGTCGACACTCCCAATTTATCCAATGTGACAGATTTGTCCTTCATGTTCAACAAAGCCAGTTCATTTAATGGTGATTTAAATGGTTGGGATGTGTCTGGCGTAGAAGATATGTCTTTCATGTTTTTTGAAGCTAGTTCCTTTAATGGCGATTTGAGTATGTGGGATGTAAGCAATATAAGTGATATGAAAAACATGTTTTTTGAAGCTAGTTCCTTTAATAGTGATTTAAGCATGTGGAATGTGAGTAGTGTTACTTCAATGGCCCGCATGTTTTATGGTTGTAGTGCATTTAATCAGGATTTAAATGGTTGGGATGTGAGTAATGTGATTTTTATGAATTCTATGTTTGAAAATGCAAGTTCTTTTAATGGGGATATAAGTGAATGGGTTGTATCCAGCGTAATGTTTATGCCTGACATGTTCAAGGATGCATCTTCTTTTAATACCGATATAAGTGGTTGGGATGTGAGTAATGTAAATCATATGTCATACATGTTTTATAATGCCAATGTATTTAATCAAGATTTAAACCTTTGGCCTGTGGATAGTGTGACTAATATGGAATTTATGTTCTATGGTGCTACTTCATTTAATGGCAATATAGGTGATTGGAATGTATCTAGTGTAACTGACATGTCTTCTATGTTTCAAGCCAGTGCATTTAATCAAGATTTAATTGGTTGGGATGTAGAGAACGTAACAGATATGGCAGGCATGTTCAAGGGTGCATCTTCTTTTAATAAGGATATAAGTAATTGGGATGTGGGCAATGTGATATATATGAGAGGTATGTTCCATGGCGCTACTGCATTTAATGGTGATGTAAGTGCTTGGAATGTGGGTAGTGTAACAGATCTGTCATATATGTTTGCTTCAGCTACTGCATTTAATGGTGATGTAAGCAATTGGAATGTGACAAATGCGATAGATATGAAAGGCATGTTTCTTTCAGCTAGTGCATTTAATAGTGATATAAGTAATTGGAATGTGAGTAGTGTGACAGATATGTCAGATATGTTTCGACAAGCCGATATATTTAATCAAGATTTAAGCAATTGGAATGTGAGTAGTGTAACAGATATGTCAGAAATGTTTCGACAAGCCGATATATTTAATCAAGATATAAGTGGTTGGGATGTAAGTAGTGTAACAGATATGTCAGGTATGTTTCGACAAGCCGATATATTTAATCAAGACCTAAGTGAATGGGATGTAGGTAGTGTAACAGATATGTCAAATATGTTTAATCTTGCCAGTTCTTTTAATAGTGATCTAAGTGGTTGGAATGTGGGTAGTGTAACAGATATGTCGGATATGTTTCGACAAGCCGATATATTTAATGGAGATCTAAGTAGTTGGGATGTAAGTAGTGTATCTGATATGTCATACATGTTTAGTAGTACTAACATATTTAATAGCGATCTAAGTGGTTGGGATGTAAGTAATGTAACAGATATGTCATATATGTTTGCTTCAGCCAATGCATTTAATGGCGACATAAGCAACTGGAATGTGGGTAATGTGACTAATATGTCATTCATGCTCGTTGGAGCCAGTGTCTTTGATAGAAATCTCGGCGAATGGAACATCAGTTCTGTAACAAATATATCAAACATGCTGAGTAACTCAGGATTATCCGTTGAAAACTACGACAGTACCCTCATCGGATGGGAAAGCCAAATGAAGCCCGGTTTGACTTTAGGAGCAATTGCATTAGTTTATTGTAATAGTGAAGCTGAACGAAATTCTCTAATTAATAACTATGGCTGGACCATAATCGGAGATACTACTGGTGTGCCGTCTGTTGAAATTTTGGGAGACCTAACATTCTGCGAAGGAGACAGTACGACTCTCATCGGCAATGGAGGCACAAGCTATGAATGGAGCACAACTCAATCCACGGATTCAATCAATGTGAGCACTCCGGGTGATTATTCCATTACCGTAACGAGCAACTATGGGTGTATTGACACTGAATCAGTCACAGTTATTGAGAATGAAAAACCAAATGTCGAAATAAACTTAGTACAAGATACCTCTTGCATAAATGAACCAGAGTTTGAACTAAGCGGAGGAACGCCAACAAATGGAGATTGGGGATATGAAGGCTCTGGGGTAACTAATAATATATTCAATCCTTCTTTGGCTGGTTTGGGAGTACATACCATCACTTATACATTCATAGACACGACAACCGGCTGTTCAAATTCTGCAAAACAAGAGGTTGTAGTCCTGGATAGCACTGACACCTATTGCTTAACGGCAATCAACGATATTGAAAAAAATATATCAGTGACTGTATTCCCAAATCCTTCGGATGGTAATTTCACAATTCTATTAGAAGACTGGACCGGAGAAGTGAAAATTCAAGTATTTGACATCCAGGGCCGTCAACTTTACTTCGATAAAAGTATTTCCAATCAAATTGAGATAAGAGATATACCAAAAGGTATCTTTTTACTTAGGTTATCCAATGATGAGTTTAACACAACACGAAAATTAATCGTGCAATGAAAAGATATATTTACAAGGAATGAAAATCGGAGAAAGGCGGAGGAGTCAAAAAAACTTCCCCGCTTTTTTTTAACTTTAGTTAAAGATTTGCAATCTAAACTATTTCCTCAAATGCCAATAACATGAAAAACTGCATTTTCATTCTGCTTTTCATCATTCCTATAACATTATTTGCACAAGATTCAGATTCGCTGAAAATAGCGCAGGAGATAGATAGTCTGATACAGTTCAGTCAAAGCCTTTTAAAAAAAGAGAAATGGGACAGTGCATTCCAATTAATCTATCAATCAAAGCAGATAGTACTTGATAATTTTGGAGAGTTGCATTTTTTATATGGAAAGGTAGTTTTTAATGAGGCAAGGATTTATAATAAAATGAAAAATTATAAAGAAGCCGAAGAAAACTTTTTAAAGGCACTAACTATTATGGAAAATGTACTGGGTAATGAAAATCTAGTATATACTAAAATAATAGGTGGGATTGCTGGCTTTTATGAAGATTGGGGTAAATTCAAAAAAGCAGAAGCTTTGTATCTTAAAAGCAAGAATATTAGAAAAAAAATCTTAGGCACAAAGCATCCCTTATATGCTTCTAGTTTAAATTATTTAGCAGCTCTATATTATGCTTTCGGATATTACGAAAAGGCAGAAAATTATTATTTAGAAGCCATTACTATCTATAAAAGAATATTACCGAAGAACCTTTCTCATTATGCTAATGTACTCAACAATTTGGCAATACTTTATACAAAAATGGGTAAATATGAAAAAGCTGAAACATTATACATTGAAAGCAAAAATATTCGAGAAGACTTAACTGGAAAAAAACATCCCGATTATGCAAATTCTTTAGGCAACCTTGGTGGTTTATATTTTAAGTTACGGCTATACGATAAGGCAGAATCGATGTTCTTGGAGAGTAAAGCCATTCGAGAAGAGGTTCTAGGCAAAGAACATCCAGAATATTTAGCTGTTGCTATGAATTTAGCTGTAGTCTATAAAATAAAAGAACAATACCAAAAAGCAAAACTTTTATACAATGAAAATATGCCTGTTCTTGAAAAGGTTTACAGTAAAGAACATCCAAAATATGCCCTTCATCTTATTGGCCTTGGTAATGTTTATAATGAAGTAGGAGATTATGAATTGGCAGATAGTTTATATCAGGAAAGTAAAGATATTCAAGAACGTGTACTGGGCAAAGAACATCCTGATTATACACAATCTCTTAATAATTTGGCAATTTTATATTACGAAATGAGGAAATATGATATGGCAGATTCTATGTTTTTGGAATGTAAAATCATTAGAGAGCGTGTACTAGGCAAAGGACATCCGGATTATCTTTCCTCTGTTAAAAATTTTCCCAGCTTAAACGAAACTCTTGAACATTATGAAGCTACAGAAGCGAATTTCACTGAGATAGTCAATTTACAACAGGCTCAACTAAGCAAAGCTGCTAATTTTCTTTCTGAGAACGAGTTGGTAGATTATATACAATCATTTATTGAAAATGGTGAGAAAATGTTGAGCTTCATATTAGAACGTAAAGCAAAAAAAATCCCTTTAGGCCGCTTTCCTAATTTGTGTTATGACAATTCATTGTTCCATAAAGGCTTTCTCCTAAACTCCTCTTTGAAAGCAAAACAGCTGATCTCCAAATCTCCTGATGCAGTGGCCTTAAACAACGAGCTCAAATCCTATCGCCGCCGCCTTGCTCAGCAATACTCCAAAACGATTCAGGAACGGGATTCTCTTTTAGTTGCCGAACTAGAAGAAAAAGCTAATGCAGCAGAAAAAAAATTAGCCCGCGAAGTAGCCGGCTATGAAGATGCCTTCCAAAAAGTGGAATGGAAAGATGTGCAGAATTCTTTAAAAAAAGGCGAAGCTGCCATCGAATTTGTCCATTTCAAAGTTGATTTCCCAGAAGAAACGGATAGCATCATGTATGCTGCGCTTTTACTCCTTCCGGATAGTCAACAGCCACAATTTATTCCTCTTTTTGAAGAGAAGGAGATTCGAAAATTTTTCCAGATAAAAGAAAACAAAGGGGATGCTTATGCTGAAAACATCAACACTATCTACGATCTTGATTGGGGTAATTTTAAAAATATCTACGAATTAATCTGGCAACCTTTGGATTCCTTTCTAACCAATATAGATCGGGTTATTTATTCTCCTTCAGGATTGCTTCATAAAGTGTCTTTTGCTGCTTTGCCCGTTTCAAAGGATGCACGATTGATGGATAAATATAATTTACAATTGGTTACCAGTACTCGCGAAATTGTAACTAAGGATGAATCCGAAAATTCCTTAATTGCTTCTGTGGCTCTTTTTGGGGACATAGATTATAAAAACAAAAACAATAATGAAAATACATCAACTGTAGCAGATATATCAACAAACAGAAGTGTCTTAAAATGTGAACTTTTAAGGACAGGAGGAACCATTGATTCTCTTCCTGGAAGCACAAAAGAAATTCAGTTTCTCCAAAATCTATTTACTGAAAATGGTATCAACTCAGTTAATATAAAAAAAAGAAAGGCTGCCGGTGAAACTGCTTTTAAAATGCTTGGTGTAGGAAAGCCTTCCCCTTCAATCCTTCATATTTCTACCCACGGTTTTTTCTTTGAACTTTCAGATGTAGATTCTCTTAATTGTGGAGACTCTGTCAATACCAATTGGGAAGCAATCATCACTTCACAAAACCCGTTGTTGCGTTCTGGACTTTTGATGAGTGGTGCGGAAGAAACTGTCCAGTCAAATGAGAATTCTAATACAAATGACGACGGTATTTTGACCTCCCTGGAAATTGCCAATGTGGATCTTTCTAACACACAGCTTGCAGTACTTTCTGCTTGTGAAACAGGCCTTGGGGATATAGCTGACATGGAAGGAGTGTATGGCCTTCAAAGAGCTTTTAAAGTTGCTGGTGTGGATAAAATTCTTATGACACTTTGGAAAGTGGATGATGAAATAACTAACCTGTTTATGCAAATTTTTTATACTCACCTTCTGAATGGAACTACTCCAGAAAAAGCATTGCAATTAGCTCAAAATGAAATCCGAGAGGAAAATCCTCGCCCTTTTTACTGGGCTGGTTTTATTCTTTTGTAGCGTTTCACCAATCATATTTAAAAGAGAAAATCAGAAAATTTCCCTTTTTTCTTTTTGCTGATTTACCTTTTTTGCTTTTCGGTACTTAGTACTGACAGCTTTTCCTATTAATCTTCAAAATTTCTTATTATGAAACCTTTTCCATTTTTCTTTTTAGTCTTTTCTCTACTTTTCTTAGTCTGTTGTAATAAAGAAGAACTTCCAAAAGTATGCTCTGTAACTTTTGAACAATCTGACTCCGATTGCTCGGACATTGCTTATAATTGTTCGGCTATGACATTCTCAAACATTGAGTATAATGCCATGGGTTGGATAAACAGCTTTGATTATTCAGGTTGCGGCGAATCTGGTTCTGTGATAGTAAATAGAGCAAATAATGGTTGTATATCGAATATTGACCAATCTTGTAACTGATAAAGGAGTAATTAATATTTTACTTCTCGTTAAACAATCTACGTTTACTTGATTGGTTGCACAAGCATTATTTCCTGTATTTTCCTATTCTAATATTTTAAAAATTATCATTATGAATTTCAAAAGTAAACAAACAGTTATTTTAGTAGCAGGTTTTTATGGTTGGCTGGGTGGTCATTTTTATCTTGGAAATTTTAAGAAAGGTATATTGTATCTGCTATTTTTTTGGACAGGAATCCCTTTTTTTCTTACCTTTTTTGATTGTTTTAAATTACTGATTATGGAAGATCAGGAATTTAACAAACTTTACAACAAAATATATTGAGATTTAAAAAGTCGGTTACTGATTGAAAATGAAAAAGCGGAGAAGTTTTTAGACTCCTCCGCTTTTTTTAACTTTAGTTGAAGTTTTGCAATCTAAAATTCCCTAAAAAACCTCAACCATGAAAACAAAACTGCTTTTCCTTTTTTTCGCTATGCCTTTTATTGGGTTTGCTCAAAATCCAGATTCATTAAAAATAGTTCTGCAAATAGATAGTCTAATTAACTTAGAAATCAAATATGCAAAAGAGCGAAAATGGGAGGAATCATTGGAAGCACTTGAGCAGGCGAAACAACTGACTTTTGAAGCATTTGGCAATACTCATCCTTTTTATACTAAATCTCTTGCCAACCAGGGTCGAACTTATAAATTGATGCAAAAATATGAAGAATCTGAACAATGCTTTATTCAAGCTAAAGAGCTTCAGGAAAAATATTTAGGCAAAGAAAATGCATCTTATGCCAATACCCTTAACAACTTTTCAAACCTTTATGTGGCCATGAGGCGTTACGAAAAGGCTGAACCTTTGTTATTGGAGTGTCTTGAAATCCGTGAAAGGGTTCTTGGGAAGGATCATCACAATTATGCCAATACGCTCATTAATCTATCACGTCTTTATCATAGTATGGGAGATTATGATAAAGCAGAGATTTGGTATGTGGAAAGTAAAAATATTCTCATAAAAGTATTGGGTGAGGATCACCCAAATTATGCTTCTTTCCTAAATAATCTGGCTGTTTTCTACAAAACAATTGGCCGATTAAAAGAAGCCGAAGAGAATTATTTAGAGTGTTTAAAGATTCGTGAACAAGTATTGGGGAAGGAACATCCTGATTACTTCGCTATATTACGGAATATTGGCTTTTTTTATACAATGATAAAAGAATATGATAAAGCAGAAAGTCTTTTAATTGAAGGAAGGGAAGTTGCTATTAGAAATGTGGATAAGGACAGTCTGGATTATGCCCAAATAATAAACGATTTAGGAATACTGTATGCTGAAACTGGGCAATACAAAAAAGCAGAAACTTATTATCTGGAAAGTAAAGAAATTAGAAAAAGACATTTAGGCACCGATCACTCTGATTATGTTACCTGCCTGGGTAATTTAGCCATATTGTACACTTACCAATTTAAACACGAAAAGGCTGAGCTTTTTTATTTGGAAAGTATTGAAAAGACTAAAAAGATTTATGGAGAAAACCACTTGTATTATGCTAGTCAATTAGATAATTTAGCAAATTTATATTATTATCTGGGTGATTATCAAAAAGCAGAGCCACTTTATCTTAAAACCAAAAGCATTATAGAAAACTCATTAGGTAAAAATAATCTTAGGTATGCTTCAACAATACATAATCTGGCAAATTTATACAAAGATTTTGGTCAATATAAAAAAGCGGAAAAATTACACTTAGAAAGCCTGTCTCTAGAAAAAGATGCATTTGGGGAAGCCCATCCTAAATATGCTGCATCACTGTCCAGTTTAGCCAATTTATATATGGCTATTCATCGGTATGAAAAGGCTGACTCTCTTTACTTAATAGTTAAAAATATACAAGAGCAACATCTCAGTAAAGAGCATCCAAACTATTTGGCGACCTTAAACAATATGGGGCTTTTATATAATAATATGGAACAATATGAAAAGGCGGAGTCATTTTTCTTAAAAAACCTGAAATTAAGCGAAATAATCTTCGAAAAAAACCATCCTGATGCCGCCAATACTATTAACAATCTTGCAATTACTTATTCCAAAATGGGGCAATTTCAAAAAGCTGATTCTCTATATTTAAAAAGTAAGGAGATTTACCAAAGATCATTAGGCAAAGATTATCCTGGTTATCTTTCTCCGGTAAAAGGTTTGGCGACTTTGAATGAAAAACAGCAACAATATGAATACTCCGAAATTTACCTCACTGAAGTTGAAGATTTACAGCAATCCCGGTTACGCAAAGCGATTTCATATCTTTCAGAAAAAGAGCTTAACGATTTTTCACAATTATTTCAAAGCAATGGAAACAAAATGCTTGATTTTGCATTTGACCGCAATTCTAATCGTATCCCTTTAGGTCATATTCCTGGCCTTAGCTATGATAATAATTTATTTTATAAAGGCTTTTTACTCAATTCGGTCTTGCAAATAACCAAATTAGCAAATAAATCTCCTGAGGCTGCTGAACTCTTTGATGAGCTTAAGTCTTATCGGCGGAGGCTGGCTCAGCAATACACCAAAACGATTCAGGGGAGGGATACTATTTTGATTGCCGAATTAGATGAAAAAGCTAATTCAATAGAAAAAAAACTGGCTCGTGAAGTGACCGGCTATGCAGACGCTTTGCAACAAGTGGATTGGAAAGATGTACAAAATGCTTTAAAAAAAGGTGAAGCTGCTATTGAATTTGTTCATTTTAAAATGGATTTTCCTGAAGAAACGGACAGCATTATGTATGCAGCTCTTTTATTGCTTCCGGATAGCCGACAACCGCAATTTATTCCACTTTTTGAAGAAAAGGAAGTCCAAAAATTCTTTGAATCGGACACGTCCGGTGATTCACCTTTAGAAAATATCAGCTCTATTTATGACGAAGATCGGATGGGGAATGACAATCTTTATGACTTGATCTGGAAACCCTTACAGCCTTTTCTAGAAGGTATAAATAGAGTCTTTTACTCTCCTTCGGGTTTGCTCCATAAAGTGTCTTTTGCTGCTTTGCCGGTATCCCAGGATTCCTTTTTAATGGATAAATTTGACTTGGAATTGCTTACGAGTACCAGAGAACTTGTTTTTAAAGACAAATCTAAAAACCTTTCATTTTCATCAGTATCACTTTTTGGGGATGTGGATTTTAAAAGTAAAAATAGCGTTGAGGATACAATGCTCATAGCCGACATTGCTGAAAACAGAAGCGTTTTAAAATGCAAATTGTTAAGCACAAAAAATACAATTCCTGCACTTCCAGGGAGTAAAAAGGAAATACAGTTTCTTCAAGATCTTTTTTATCAAAACAACATTGACACAATTGAAGTAAATAAAAAAATGAACGCCAGTGAGTCCGCATTTAAAATGCTAGGCCAGGGAAAACACTCTCCTTCGATCCTACACATTTCTACGCATGGTTTTTTCTTTGAGCTTTCGGATGTAAATTCGCTCTATTGTGCAGACTCTGTGAATACCAGTTGGGAAGTCATCATCACTTCACAAAACCCGCTGCTACGCTCCGGCCTTTTATTAAGCGGTGTAGAAGAAACTATTCATTTGAAAGAATCTTCCAAAAAACAGAACGACGGAATTTTAACTGCATTAGAAATCGCCAACGTTGATCTTTCTAACACTCATCTTGCCGTACTCTCTGCTTGCGAAACCGCATTAGGAGACATTGCTGAAAATGAAGGGGTCTATGGTTTGCAACGAGCTTTCAAAATGGCAGGAGTTGATAAAATACTTATGACGCTTTGGAAAGTAGATGATGAAATAACGAACCTATTTATGCAGAGTTTTTATACTCATCTGCTGCAAGGCGCAACTCCTGAAAAAGCTTTACGACTAGCTCAATATGAAATCCGCAAGGAAAAGCCTCGTTCTTTTTACTGGGCTGGTTTTATTCTTTTATAATCTTCCACGTTTACATTTAAAAAGAGAAAACCTGTAAATTTTTCTCTTTTTTCTTTTCCGCTGATTTACCTTTTTCACCTATCGGTACTTAGTACTGACAGCTTTACTTTTTAATCCTTTCAAATCAATAATTATGAAAAATTATATGGTTCTTTTCTCCTCGGTATTGTTTGGACTTTTTTTGATCTTTTCTGGATGCACTAAAGACAATGATATTATACCTGAAATTAAAAAGCCTGTGGCAGCTTTTTCTATTAGTGACTCAAATCCAATTGCAGGCGGTTCAATTTCTTTTACAAATCAGTCTCTCAATGCGTCACACTATGAATGGGATTTTGGCGACGGAAATACTTCAAATTCTACCAGTCCGGCTCATATTTATGAAATCCCCGGTAACTACACTATTACCCTAATTGCATATGGCGAATTAGACAATACTTCTTCATCTAAAGAAATTACTGTCAAGAGCTCTATCTTTCCCGGTATTTCAATAGATAACATTCAACTTGGTGATTCGTTTGGCAGTATCAAATCCCAATATTCAGGTTCCAATTACGACCATTTTGTGGTTTGTGGTAATATTTGCATCCATCTCATCACTTATGATGACTTAGGTCTAGTTTTCGGTTTTGCCAATTTTTCACCTGTTTTAGGAAATGCAGATGCTACTATTGGAATATTTGCTGAATCTCCTTATTCAGGGTACACAGATACTGGTTTGCGGGTTGGAAGTACTAAGTCAGACGTAATCGGTATTTATGGTGACCCTGAAGATATTGATGCTGACTATGGTCAATATGAGTATCCTTCTTTAGGAATTGATTTTACCTTTGATGGCGCCCCGGAAGCAGTTTCACGAATGTTCGTTTATGACGCAGACGGCTTTGCTCCGAATATTTCCAAAGATGAGTTTAAAAGCATAGTTCTAGAAAACCAATAATTTAATACTACCCTGAAGCCTTGGAAACATTGCAAATCTTTTCATTACACGGATTTTTTCACAAATCGATTATACATTATGAAAATTGTTAATGATTTCTAAGGTTTCATAGGTACTTTTTGTTGCTTTATAAATGTTGCATTTACCCATCGTGCTTTATGTGTTACTTAGATTGCTACCTAAAAAACTAAAACCAATTATTATGCAAAGGACAAACCACTCAAAACAAGCTTTATTGAATAAGAACAAAACTCAATTATTAGCTCTCCTATTTAATCTTTTTTGTTTTTTCATACGGCTATGCTCAGTCGTTTATTACTACCTGGAAAACAGACAATACAGGAAGCTCTAATTCAACATCCATAACTATCCCTACTTTTAGCGGAGAGACTTACAACTACGACGTGGACTGGGATAACGATGGGAAACTTTGACGAGTTTGGAATAACCGGAAATGTAACCCATGATTTTGGCGTTGCTGGTACTTATACCATTCGTATCCAGGGATCATTTCCGAGGATTTATTTTAATAATACTGGCGATAGGCAAAAAATACTTGCCATTGAACAATGGGGTAATATTGCTTGGACTAGTATGTCACGAGCGTTTTCTGGTGCAAGTAACTTAACCTTGAATGCAGCAGATTCACCCGATTTGTCAGGCGTCACGGATTTGAGTTATATGTTTCAATACGCCGATGCATTCAATGGGGATTTAAGCGCTTGGGATGTATCCAATGTGGCTAATATGAGTTGGATGTTTTTGGGTGCTAGTTCATTTAATGGAAATCTAAGCACTTGGGATGTATCCAGTGTGACAAATATGGCAGGCATGTTCTCAAATACCGATGCATTTAATGGAGATATAAGTACTTGGGAT
The DNA here is from genome assembly GCA_965220465.1 of Saprospiraceae bacterium. Taxonomy (GTDB): domain Bacteria; phylum Bacteroidota; class Bacteroidia; order Chitinophagales; family Saprospiraceae; genus JAHDHW01. The sequence goes on from CBDCPZ010000025.1 coordinate 226,543, forward strand.
GTATCAAGCGTAACTGATATGAGAAACATGTTTTTTAATACCATTGTTTTTAATGGAGATTTAAGCACCTGGGATGTGTCCAGCGTGACTCATATAAATGCTATGTTCGATAATGCCAATGTATTTAATGGAGATATTAGTGCTTGGGATGTATCCAGCGTAATTGATATGCAGAGAATGTTCCGTAGTGCAAGTGCATTTAATGGCGACTTAAGTGTCTGGGATGTATCTAGCGTACTTATTATGAATAATATGTTCTCAAACAATAGCGTATTTAATGGAAATATTAGTGCTTGGGATGTGTCCAGTGTGATTCATATGTCGTTCATGTTCTCTAACAACAGCGCATTTAATGGAGATATTAGTGCTTGGGATGTAACTAGCGTGACTAATATGTCTAGCATGTTCTCAAACAACAGCGTATTTAATGGAGATATTAGTGCTTGGGATGTAACTAGCGTGACTAATATGTCTAGCATGTTCTCAAACAACAGCGTATTTAATGGAGATATTAGTGCTTGGGATGTAGCTAGCGTGACTGATATGTCGTACATGTTCTCAAACAACAGCGTATTTAATGGAGATATTAGCACTTGGGATGTGTCCAGCGTGACTAATATGTCGTTCATGTTCAGGGGGGCCAGTGTATTTAATGGAGATATAAGTGCTTGGGATGTGGCTAGCGTGACTAATATGGGGGGGATGTTCAATGACGCCAGCGTATTTAATGGAGATATTAGCACTTGGGATGTGTCCAGCGTGACTAATATGTCGTTCATGTTCAGGGGGGCCAGCGTATTTAATGGGGATATAAGTACCTGGAATGTAGGTAATGTGACTGCTATGTCGTACATGTTCTTTAGTGCCAGTGCCTTTAATGGAGATATTAGTGCATGGAATGTAGACAACGTGATTTATATGCTATACATGTTCTATGACGCCAGTGTCTTTAATGGAGATATTAGTGGGTGGAACGTGGCAAACGTAACTAACATGACTCGTATGTTTCTTGACGCCATTACATTTAATGCAGATATTAGTGGGTGGAACGTGGCAAACGTGATTAATATGTCGTTCATGTTTTCGGGCGCTAGCGCATTTGATAGAAATCTTGGTGGCTGGAATATTAGTTCCGTAACAAATATGTCGTCCATGTTGGATAACTCGGGATTATCTATTGATAATTACGACAATACGCTCATTGGATGGGAAAGTCAGATGGTGTCAAACATAACACTGGGAGCAACATCATTGAAATACTGCAATAGCGAAACTGAGAGAACATCATTGATTAATACATATGGATGGACGATTACCGGAGATATTTTAGAATGTCCATTGCCAGTTGAATTAATAGATTTTAATGCAATTTTCATTGAAAATGGAGATGTGAAATTGGATTGGCAAACTGCTTCAGAGATAAATAATGCTGGCTATGAAATTCAAAAATCCATAGACGGTAGAAACTGGGACATAATCGGATTTATCGAAGGAAAAGGGACTACTAATGAGGCTAATGATTATGAGTTTATTGACAGAATTCCTTTTGAGGGAATAAATTATTACCGCTTAAAACAAATCGACTACGGTGGATTATTTGAATTCTCAAATATCGCAGTAGTCAAAACACCTGAAACAGAAATTCACGTTGAAATATATCCAAATCCTACAATTGGAACTGTAAATATTTATGGTGTTGAACAAGGAAAAGTGAAGCTCGTGAATAGCGTTGGCAACGTTGTAAAAGAAGAAGAATTTTCAAACTCGCAAATTGATATTTCAGAATTATCAAGTGGTATTTATTTCATTTCCATTAGTTCATATGATCAACTGATTACGACACGAATCATAAAGCAATAAAGAAACCAATGCTTTCAATTGGTATTTGTTTCTGGCGGAGATTGTAGCTTATAGCAAATTTTCTTTAAGCCATTAAACTTTGAAAATTTGCTGACCATCCTGTTTATTCCAAATTTATATTTATATAAATCATCTTATTCTCTATTTTTCTTTAACTTCACTAATGCTGATTCATGTAATCCGGAGCCACATTAACCTCATCAAAATCAAATGCCGTGTTAAACTGCTCTTTACCTGCTTTTTTATTTTTTCTGAAAACAAATCAACTGTATACTATCATTTTGATTTGCGTCATTTGGAATGTATTACCCAAACAAATACAAGCACAACATAGCCTGTGCAAGCAACTCATCCAGGAAGCAACTGATAACTTCAGAAAAGATACTGACAAAATGTTGGCTGCCTCTCAACAAGCAATGATTGAATGTGAAGCCTGCTGTGGTAAAAACAGTTGTAAATACGGAGCAGCACTAGATCTTTACGGGGTAGCAATTTCTGAAAAAGGAAGGTACTTGGAAGCAAAACAATACCATGAGCAGGCAATAGAACAATTATCGAAAGATTCCTGTAACCAGCAAGCTTTAGGGGCTGCTATTTCTAACCTGGCTTTTGCTTCTTCTGAATTAGGTTTTGACGAAGAAGCTTTGTCACTCATTTCACGTGCAATCGAAATACATAGAGAATCTTTAAACAGCTATCAGGATTCAATTGATCTTGGCATTAGTATTATGAATAGAGGAGACTTTTACGGTAACCTTTATCAAACCGGCAGAAAAATTGAAGATTGTAAAGAAGCATTGACCTATTTTGAGGCTTGCAACCACACTGTTCTTATCAGCCTTATTTACAGAAAATTAGGCAATACTAACAAATCAATTGGAAATTATAAGGCAGCACTCGAATATTTTCAAAAAGCCAGAAATGTAGTTGAAAGCGATCCGAATTCCCCTTTACGGTATATAGCTTATAATATCTCTGGCATTGGAGTAGTATATGAAATCATGGAGGAATATGACAAATCTTTGGATTATTATATTGAAGCAGAAAGAAAAGTTGCTGAGGATAAAGAGTCCTATTATACACGTGACTATGTAAGCACTGTGTTGCATGTCGCTAATGCATACAAATATTTGAATCAAAAAGAAAACGCCAAAATATATTTTGACTCTGCAGAAGTCATCCTTAAACTAGTTGTAAAAGATTGGGAAAACAGCAATGAACCTATAGTACTTCATTTTATGAATTCGAAAGCTTCTTTTCACAACCACTTTAAAGAGTATGATGAAGCATTAGAACTGATATTAGATGTTTTGAGAAAAACGGAACGCTACTATGGAAAAGATTCCAAGGATTACGGAGAATATGCTTACAACGCCGCCGTGCAATATGATTTGCTGGAGAAGCCTCAAAAAGCACTGCCTTATTTTTTGATAAACAATCAAATGTTAAACAAAAATATTGAAACAGCTTTTGGGACACTTGGTGAAACAGAAAAGGCTTTTTTTATAAAGTCGCTCAACCAATTTTTTAATAATTTCAAATTTTTTGTTTTCAGAAATGTGCGCAAAGGCATCGAAATGCCTATTGGATTGAAACAGCTTTACGATAATGAACTGGCTCTAAAAGGCATCCTCTTGGAGGATAAAAAATCATTGCTGGCTTCATTGAAAAAAGGAACCTCCGAAGACCTTACAGGAACTTATGCGCAATGGAACAATAATAGAAAAATAATTGCTGCTTTAAGCGGAAATCCAAGGCCCCAAGTCAAAGTGGATGTCGATAGTCTAATAAAAATCAATATTTCTCTGGAAAGAAAGCTGGTGTTGGCTTCTGCTATTTTTGAACAATCAAGGCAAACAGTTAAATGGACAAATGTCCGTGACAATCTTGCTGCTGATGAAGCAGCCATTGAATTTACTTCAATCCGCCATCGTTCCAAAGATTCTGTTTATTTGGCTGCGATGCTGGTTCGGCCGGGATTTGAATATCCCAAACTAATCCCCCTTTTTGAAGTTAGGGAAATTCAAATGTATTTTCAGCAGGAAGGAGAAACAGGTGATGCTTATGCTGAAATCATCAATTCAATTTACGATGCTGATTGGGGAGCTTATAAAAATCTTTATGGTTTGGTATGGCAACCTTTAGATTCTTTTCTCAGTGATGTAAATAAAGTCATTTATTCCCCTGCGGGCTTGCTCCATAAAATTTCTTTTGCTTCATTGCCCACTTCAAAAGACTCTTTTTTAATAGATAAATATGATTTGCAATTGGTAACCAGCACGCGAGATATTGCCCTATCAAATAAGTCCGAAAACCTTAAAATTACCTCTGTCGCGCTTTATGGAGATGTGGATTTTAACAGCCAATTTGAATTATCTACAAATCAAGATATTTCAGATAATAGTATTCTCAGGGGAATAATAAATTGTAAGTTACTGCAAAATGGCGGCAAAATAGGTGATCTTCCTGGAAGCACCAAGGAAATTGAATTCCTTCAAAACCTGTTCGAGGAAAATAAAATTAAAGCAGTCGATGTAAAAAAAGGCAAATATGCCAACGAAACTGCTTTTAAAATGCTGGGTACACTTAGTCCATCCCCTACCATCCTCCATTTATCCACTCACGGTTTTTTCTTTGAGCCTTCTGACATAAACGCTCTTGATTGTGTTGACTCAGTTGATACGGGTTGGGAAGCTATAATTACTTCAGAAAACCCATTATTACGCTCCGGCCTTCTATTGAGTGGTGCTTCAAATACTTTTCAAGCCAAACCCAACATAACTAAAATTGATAACGGTATTCTAACTTCAATGGATATCACAAGTGTAGATCTTTCCAATACTCGATTGGCTGTGCTTTCTGCCTGTGAAACCGGATTGGGCGACATTTCAGAAACTGAAGGCATTTACGGTCTTCAAAGAGCTTTCAAAATAGCTGGTGTTGATAAAATACTTATGGCACTCTGGAAAGTAGATGATGAAATAACGAACCAATTCATGCAGAGTTTTTATACTCATCTGCTGCAAGGTGCAACTCCTGAAAAGGCCTTGCGGCAAGCTCAAAATGAAATCCGAGAAGAATATCCACGCCCTTTTTACTGGGCTGGTTTTATTCTTTTGTAGCGCTTTACCAACCATATAATAGAAAAAGGAAGTCAAAAAAAATTCTCAATTTTCTTTTCTCCTGATTTACCTTTTTCACCTATCGGTACTTAGTACTGATAGTTTTACTTTTTAATCCTTTCAAATCAATAATTATGAAAAATTATATGGTTCTTTTCTCCTCGGTATTGTTTGGACTTTTTTTGATCTTTTCTGGATGCACTAAAGACAATGATATTATACCTGAAATTAAAAAGCCTGTGGCAGCTTTTTCTATTAGTGACTCAAATCCAATTGCAGGCGGTTCAATTTCTTTTACAAATCAGTCTCTCAATGCGTCACACTATGAATGGGATTTTGGCGACGGAAATTCTTCAAATTCTACCAGTCCAGCTCATATTTATGAAATCCCCGGTAACTACACTATTACCCTAATTGCATATGGCGAATTAGACAATACTTCTTCATCTAAAGAAATTACTGTCAAGGGCTCTATCTTTCCCGGTATTTCAATAGATAACATTCAACTTGGTGATTCGTTTGGCAATATCAAATCCCAATATTCAGGTTCTAATTACGACCATTTTGTGGTTTGTGGAAATATTTGCATCCATCTCATCACTTATGATGACCTAGGTTTAGTTTTCGGTTTTGCCAATTTTTCACCTGTTTTAGGAAATGCAGATGCTACTATTGGAATATTTGCTGAATCTCCTTATTCAGGGTACACAGATACTGGTTTGAGGGTTGGAAGTACTAAGTCAGACGTAATCGGTATTTATGGTGACCCTGAAGATATTGATGCTGACTATGGTCAATATGAGTATCCTTCTTTAGGAATTGATTTTACCTTTGATGGCGCCCCAGAAGCAGTTTCACGAATGTTCGTTTATGACGCAGACGGCTTTGCTCCGAATATTTCCAAAGATGAGTTTAAAAGCATAATAGTTGAAATTCAATGATTTTGATTAACTTAGATAGCCTTATTCTTTGTTTAAGGCTGCCCTTTTTCATTTGTTTACACCCAAGATATACTACTATTATGCAGCACTTTTAGCATACTACTTACTTATTTTATCAATTGTAGTTATTTAAGTAACCTAAAAATGTCAAAATGAAAACTTCCAGCACAAAAAATAAAACTAATCGTTTGATTATTTCTTTCACCACGCTTGGTTTTATTCTTTTACTTGTCTTTCTGGGCATACCCAAATACAAAGCATACAGTTATGAAAAAGGTGTCTATAAGGCAGTTATTGCAACAAATTCGACAGACAGCCTTAATTCTTTTCTTGAGCAATTTCCCAATGGTTATTTCTCCAATAATGTTCTTGAACTTTTATCAATGAAAGAATTCAAGCATAGTTCAGCTTCGGGTTCTTATGTTGCTCTAGAAAATATAATTCATAAATATCCTAAATCGAATGCTGCCAAACTTGCTGCCGCAAAATTAGATTCGCTTCACCAATTGTTTATTAGCAATTCGGTGCTTAAACAACTTATAGTAGATTTCAAGATTGCAGTATCTGATCAAGAATTTGACAAAGCAGTATATCTTGCTGATACCATTTTTGATTCAACGCCGGCGATTTCGAGCAGCTTTGATTTTCTCCAAAAAGAAATATGCGATACACTATTTAGTAACATCTCATTTATTGAAAAATATGATACAACGTTAAGCCTTAAAGGCCATCTACAAAATATAAATACCTTGCATAAATTATATGTAGTAGCTTGTAAATACCAACGATACGAACTAGCAAAAGCATGTCTTTTACGCTCGGTAATTGAATTATCCCCTTACTATTGCAGCGAATATACACTTAGATTCTATCGAATCATGCAGCAATCTATGTCTGCTTTTGGAGACTATTTTAATTTTAGTGATGATATTGAATCATGTGAGAAGAGTAATAGTCTTAAAAGTGAAATAGTTGAGCAGATTAAGCTTTTGAATAGCCAAGAGTTCATATTTGCCCTTGCTGACTTATTCTTTGGGAAAAATGCTACCGACGTAGTTGTTGAATATACCAACCACAATAAAGATCTGGGAAGAAATGAAAAAGTCTTTATAGAAAAAACCTTTTCAGTTTCATTAGATAAAAATGTCAATAAAGAGATAACACTGGCTATTTACCACCATTATGCCCATCCCTCGGTTATTGCGGCAGTTGCTGCTGATACGTTGAATTATATAGATTATAGTTTAACAAATCTTTCCAATAGTATGCAACATGAATTGCAAGACCCATTACTTTCAATTATTGATACAGGCAATGTCGCTCAGCGGATCAATGCTCTTGTAGCATTAAGCTGGATACCTTTAACAGATTCTATAAAACAAAAACTTGAAAGTCTATACCCCGTTCAAGATCCTGATGAAGATTATAAGATAATTGAAAAAATGGCCATTGATTTTGTCTATCAGAAAACGGGAATAAGTGATAGCATCTCTTATTTAATTAAAAAAGCCAAAACTAATAATTTTGTGTTAGCCAAGAGGGCCCTTTCTCTTTTACGCTACACTCGGATCAAAATACCCGCAGAAGAAGCAATAGAAATAATAAATCATGTTTCTTCTCCCTCATTTTACAATCCTAAATTTAATGATGAAAACAACGAAAAAATTAAAGCCGCTGGGGTAAATGAGAAATTTCAGTTATTAGCAGAAGTTGTTAAAAATGCCGAATACACAGAAAAACTTGGAGAGGCAATATTTAAATATGCAATCCAATCCTATGATGGTGGAGAAGGGCCTGCGATCAGGCAGGAATGGATAGCTACTGCTTCCCATTTCAAAAATGAAATGTATGATATAGCACAAAACAAACTTTTGTCAGACAACATTTTAGAGAGCAAACTTGCTCTACAATTGATTCTCTTTAATGATGATAAAGCAAATGAGTTAAATTTAGAAACCCGGTTTAATAGCGAGATCATACCTCTTTGGTCAAAAAATAAGTATAAGTTTTTCAAGCCTTTTGTTAAAGCTGAAGCTAAGAGTGACCTTGCAGAACAAGAGAAAACTACATTTTACCCTTATTATATTGATTATGGAAAGGCTTATAACAGACTTACAAAAATGTATTACGATGATGCTGTAAACCAAGCTCAAATGTACTATTACCTAAAATATGGTATTAATACAAATAAGTTTAAGGAACTTCAAGATTTTGATAATAAAAAATTTATCACTCTATTATTAATGAAAGACAGTAGCGAACAGTTCACCAATGCTGTTCAGACAAAATTTAATTCGACTTCTTCATCAAAATATAAGATACCCTACGCAGTTATCTTGGTAAATAATGGTGATATCAATGCATTACAGTATTTAATCAAGATGTTAAGAAATTCTAACCACAGTGAAGACATCGCATTTTATTTATCTTTTTTAAGCTATTCAGAAGAACAAATGCAGATTGTTGAAAAGCAGTATAATTTGTTAAATGAAGAAATAGCTTCTATGGGTGACTTAAATAAAAAAAAGAACGAAAAGGAAAGCGATTTTAAGCAAAGAGAAAAAAGTATTTTTATTAGCAAATTCTATCCTCAATTTCATCTTGCTAATATTATTGCAAAGCATGCCGCTTTCAAGCATAATCTTATTGAAGAATTTGCACAGAACATACGATAACAGCATCTTTTGGCAATGTCATAAAGTTTATTAATAAAAACTAATTATTTGAACTTCTAAAAAATATTTAGAATAACGTTCTCATACACATGGATTGTTCCTTTACCATTATCTGGTATTACTTATAATCAAAAGACATTCATCGCAACGGTACATTCTTCCGAGACTATTTTTTTTATTGCTGTGGATCTCTTCGAATCAATTTGAGGTTACTAAGTCCAAATCGTTGAGAAACCTGTGATCGAAGATCAGTTTTATCTTACAATTAATCGTGTAATTAAAGAATGTTACTTTAAAAATCTGGAGAAATGCAGAAGAGTCAGAATAACTTCTCCGCTTTTTTTAACTTTAGTTGAAGATCTGCAATCTAATTTCCTTCTAATGCTTCAATCATGAAAACGAAACTTCTTGCCCTTTTTTTCGCTCTGCCTCTTGTTGTTTTTACCCAAAATACTGATTCTTTAAAAATAGCGCTGCAAATTGATAGTCTTATCCAAACATTTCGAGACTATATGAAAGAAGGTGAATTTGAGAAAGCTTTGCAAATATCTGAGCAAGCAAAAAATAGGGCTTTTGATGCTTTTGGTGAAAAGCATGCGCTATATGCAAAAGCAAATTTTAATTTGGGCGTCACCTATTATTTTATGAAAAAATTTAGTGAGGCAGAAGAAAGTTATGTTCAGGCAAAGAACATTCAGCTTGAAGTAATAGGAAAGGAGCATCCTGATTATGCTTCCACATTAAATAATTTGGCTGTTTTGTATGAAACAATGCAGCAATTTGAAAAAGCAGAGGTTCTGTTCTTAGAAAGTATTGAAATTAGGGGGCGTGTATTAGGAAAAAAGCATGCCCTGTATGCCAAATCACTTTATAATTTAGCAGATCTATACATGAAAATGTGGCGGTACGAAAAAGCAGAAATCTATTTCCAAGAATGTTTAGCTTTCCGTGAACTAATATTAGGAAAAGCCCATCCCGATTATGTTCAAACTATTAATATTTTAGGAGTTTTATATTGGAAAACAGGTCAATACGACAAAGCCGAACCAATGTATTTGGAATGTAAAAAAACCAGAGAAAAGATTCTTGGAAAGGATCATCCTAAATATGCTCAAATTATTGGTAATCTAGCAGTTTTATATTCAGATCTTAGGCAATACGATAAGGCAGAACTTTTGTATTTGGAAAGTAAGGATATCCAGGAAAAAGTACTAGGAAAAGCGCATAGGGATTATGCTACATCACTCCACAATCTGGCAGCTTTATATAAAACTCTTGGTCAAGTTGAAAAAGCAGAAGATTTATACCTCGAAAGTTTAGATATTAAAGAAAATGTGCTTGGAAAAGACCACCCTGATTATGCGGCAACACTTAACAACTTGGCTCTAATCTACTCTAATACCGGTCATTATGAAAAAGCAGAAAAAATGTACATTGAAATCTTAGAAATCAAAGAGCGGATTCTAGGAAAAGACCACCCTGATTATGCTGGAACTCTCAATAACCTGGCAGAGCTTTACTTTAACACTGAACACTATGAAAAAGCCCAGGTAAATTATTTAGAAACCTTGGATACTTGGGTTAGGACAATAGGTAAAGAACATCCTGATTATATTTTACCCCTTAAAGGAATGGCAATTTTCAACGAACATGTACAACAATTTTCTACTACTGAGAAATATTTGGCAGAGATTGCAAATTTGCAACAATCTCGTTTAAGTAAGGCTGTTTCCTATCTTTCAGAAAAAGAGTTAACTAACTATATTAAATTGTTTCAAAGCAATGGAAGAATGATATTGAATTTTGCTTTGAACCGTAAATTCAAATCTATAAATCATGTAAAATTATCGGAGTTAAGTTACAATAATGCCTTATTTTATAAAGGATTTCTGCTCAACTCCTCTTTGGAAGCAAATCAGTTAGTCACCAATTCTACCGAATCAATTGAATTAAATAATGAACTCAAATCCTATCGACGACGACTGGCTCAGCAATACACCAAAACGATTAAGGAGAGGGATACTATTTTGATTGCCAAATTAGATGAAAAAGCTAATTCAATAGAAAAAAAACTAGCTCGTGAAGTGATCGGCTATGCAGACGCTTTGCAACAAGTGGATTGGAAAGATGTACAAAATGCTTTAAAAAAAGGTGAAGCTGTTATTGAATTTGCTCATTTCAAAGTTGGCTTTCCCAAGGAAACTGGCAGTATAATGTATGCTGCACTTCTACTCCTTCCAGGCAACAATCAACCACATTTTATTCCGCTTTTTGAAGAAAAGGAAGTTCGAAAATTTTTCCAGATAGAAGAAAACAAAGGAGATATCTATGCTGAAAACATCAACACTACCTATGATCCTGATTGGGGTAATTATAAAAACCTCTACGATTTAATCTGGCAGCCTTTGGATTCATTTCTAACCGATATAGATCGGGTTATTTATTCACCATCAGGCTTGCTCCATAAAGTTTCTTATGCTGCTTTACCTGCTTCAAAGGATACCCGATTGATGGATAAATATGATTTGCAATTGGTTACAAGTACTCGCGAAATTGTAATTAAAGAAGAATCCGTAAATTCTTTAATTGCCTCAGTGACTCTTTTTGGAGATGTAGATTACAAAAACAAAAATAGTGATGAAAACCTTTCAATTCTAGTTGATATAACAACAAACAGAAGCATCTTAAAATGTGAGCTTTTAAAAACTGGAGGGACTATTGATCCTCTACCAGGAAGCACCAGGGAAATTCAATTCCTTCAAAATCTATTTACTGAAAAGGGGATTAACGCAATTGAGGTTAAGACTGGAAAAGAAGCGACTGAGACCTCGTTTAAAAACCTTGGAGGAGGGGAGTTATCTCCTTCAATCCTTCATGTTTCCACCCATGGTTTTTTCTTTGAGCTTTCGGATGTAAATGCACTTAACTGTGGGGACTCTATCAACACAAGTTGGGAAGCAATCATCACTTCACAAAATCCATTGTTGCGCTCTGGTTTGTTGATGAGTGGAGCAGAAGAAACCATTCAGACAGAAAGAAATTCCACAACAAATGATGATGGCATATTGACCTCCCTGGAGATCGCCAATGTAGACCTTTCCAACACTCAATTAGCAGTGCTCTCCGCTTGTGAAACCGGTTTAGGAGACATAGCTGAAAATGAAGGCGTTTATGGCCTTCAGAGAGCTTTTAAAATGGCGGGTGTAGATAAAATACTTATGACGCTTTGGAAAGTAGATGATGAAATAACGAACCAATTCATGCAGAGTTTTTATACTCATCTGCTGCAAGGTGCAACTCCTGAAAAGGCCTTGCGGCTTGCTCAACATGAAATCCGAGAGAAAAATCCACGCCCTTTTTACTGGGCTGGTTTTATTCTTTTGTAATCTTTCAAGTTCATATTTAGAACGAGAAAACCTATAAATTTTTCTCTTTTTTCCTTTCCGTTGATTTACCTTTTTCATTTATCGGTACTTAGTACTGACAGCTTTACTTTTTAATCCTTTCAAATCAATAATTATGAAAAATTCTCCATCCTATATGTTAGTCATCCTTTTTGCTGTACTGCTTTCCTCTCCTTCATTAAATGCTCAACAAGCTCAACTTCCTACAACCGGAAGCATTTTGCTTACCTCATTATTTACACATATTACTCCTTCCGATAATGTCTTTTTTATTGATCCTGCAAACAAAGTTTTGTTTATTGATTTTATGCCAATTCATGGTACGGTAACTTGTGTAAACGTAAAACAAAATGATAAGTCCTTCTTTATTGAAGATGTAAGTCACCTTTCTTCACAATCAATTTATGAATTGCCAACTGATTTATTTGAAACAGGAATCTATCAGGTTGAAATTCAAACACAGATTGGCTATAAATACTACCAGGATATTCTCATCCAGTCGACAAATTAGTAAATTCTGTTTTCAGCATAAAATAGATCTATACTTTAGTATCTTAAAGGTGAAACGGTAAATCGATGAATTGGAAAAATCTTCACATGCCCTCTTAAAAGTTCACTTATTGTTGATGTTAAATAAAACTGAGAAAGATTGGAAAAAAATAGACCTTTCAACTTAAAGATATTTTGCATCTTAAGTTCGATTTAAAAGAAATGTGTAGTTACCCCAAAAAATAGGACAACAAGTTAAGACAATAATTCTGTTTAAATTTGTTGAAATGAAACGTAGAAAATTCACATCAAAGTTTAAGACAAAAGTAGTCTTAGAATGTTTAAAAGAGCACGAATCGTTGAACGCTTTGGCAGCTAAACATGAATTAGCGCCAACCCAGATAAGTAAATGGAAAAAAGAATTTTTGTCGAAAGCAGAATCTGTTTTTTCAATTGGCAAAGCAGCGGTACAAAATGAGGCTGATGCTGAGCGAGACCGGTTGTTAAAAACGATAGGTGAATTAAAAGTAGAGAATGATTTTTTAAAAAAGGTCTTGAAATGAAGTCGTTACAACAACGGCGAGAAATGATAGTTCAAGACTTCGAATTAAGCATAGTAAGTCAATGCCGTATTTTGGGACTTCATCGCTCTGGGTTTTATTATGAAAATCGGAAAGAATCGGCTCTAAACTTAGAGTTGATGCGATTGATGGATGAGCACTATCATTATCATCCGTATAAAGGAGCACCGAGGATGCATGTGTGGTTGATCAAAGATAAAGGCTTTGAAGTAAGCTTTAATCGAGTGGCTCGATTGTATTATCGAATCATGGGTTTACGAGCAATTATTCCGGGACCTCACACATCCAAAAGGCATAAGGATCATGCGGTTTATCCGTATTTACTTAGGGATTTTGAGATAAGAGCTCCCAATGAGGTCTGGGCAACGGATATTACATACATGCCACTTCCAGGCGGATTCATGTATTTGACTGCTGTAATGGACTTGTACAGTCGATATGTTTTGCACTGGTCATTGTCCAATACCATGGAAGCCATTTGGTGTAAAGAATTGATTGAAGATGCTATTGCGATGCATGGTAAACCGATGATCCTCAACACGGATCAAGGCAGTCAATATACGAGTGATGTATTTAGTCAATTTGTGCTTTCAAAGGAAATAAAATTGAGTATGGATGGCAAAGGCAGAGCAACAGACAATGCATTTATTGAGCGATTATGGAGAACTGTAAAGTACGAAAATGTACGTTTTAAAGAGTATCGAAATGGTACTGATTTGGCACTCGGAATGAACGAATATTTTTTAGAATACAATGAACAAAGACGACATTCTTCTATAAATGATTTAATGCAGAAAGAGGTGTTTTTAGCTGGAATCAATCCGGCAGAGGTTGTCGCTAATACCTTGAAAATACAAAGTTAACGATTCTTCAGAACCCGTCAAGGGTATATAAACGGGCCCTCTTCTCGCGGCCTTACCAAAGCCCGCCATTGACTGAACCTGAATAATCGTTGATGAGGTATTTACGAGGTATTTTTAACCTATTTTTATTAACGAAGGATTATTGTTATACTGTCCTAAGAAATGGGGTAAGTACAATGTGTCTGTTTAGCTCAACTTGTATTATCTCAATTTATTCCCCATGGAGCTTAAAACCTTTATCAAGGAACTAGGTATTGAATACACAATAAGAGAGTATCAATAAAAGGGTTATGAAAAAGAGACACTTTATCTGCTTTTTTCCAGAAGTTAAAAAAGGATATTTAGTGTATCAATAAAAACACTAGGTTTATTTGATACACTTTGGCACATTTACAGGAAAAAGAGAGCTTTATGAATGTAGGCATCCTTGTTCGTGTATCATCTGAATCTGATCGCCAAGATTATGATCGCCAGATCAATAATCTAACTGCAGTTGCTGATCGTAACAAATGGAACATCGTCAAGATAATTACCGCAAAGGTGTCAGCCGAAAAGACCAGGTTATCTGCTAGAGAAGATATTGCCGAGCTTTACGAATTAGTAGAGCAGGGGGCAATACAAAAAGTCCTTGTGACTGAATTGACCAGGTTAGGGCGTAAGGCAAAAGAAATTCGTGAGGTCAATGAATATCTGGGGGATAACGGTGTCTCGATGTTTATACAATCATTAGGACTCGATACGGGCGCAAAAGGTGCATTTCAAAAAGCGATCAATAATATTATTATTACCATACTGGCTGAAATCGCAGAACTAGAAACGATACGTTTGTCGCATCGGATTAAGTCAGGGATGGAAGAAGCCAAGCACAAGGGTAAAGTTATCGGTCGTCCAGAAGGACGCACAGATAATATGAGCGAGAAGACTAAAACCAATCCTAAATATAAACGCGCCGCCAAAGCATTGGGAGAAGGGTTGAGCTTGCGCAAGACTGCGGCTTTCGTCGAGCTATCCGTTAATACAATACGGCGGATTAAGCAGGTTACTCGGCATAACATGTAATATTGGCTATTAATAATGGATTTAACAAGGAACACCCATTTAATAAAAAAAATACGTAGGCATGGTCCATTTTTTTATTTCAAAAATTGCGAAGTAAACTGATTTTTTCAGTACATTATCAGCAGAAAAAGACATTTTTTTCGTGTGTTTTCTAATTTTTCCATTAGGGGTATAATTACCTGTAGTATCAAAAATCATATAATGAAGGGTTTTCTATATACACTCGGATTGTTCAAACCTAAAATAGAGGATGTTAACAAATATCCTCAATCACTAGTATCTAAAATTTCATTAGGGGAAAAAGATGCGGTTCTTCGTCTTGCTGCGGTTAAGTATTTAGAGGACCAGCATTTACTGGCGAAGTTTGTGTTTGAAGATGTGGACGAGCATGTTCGTAGTATTGCAGTAGAAAAACTGAAGGATCAACATGTGCTGGCAAAGGTAGTATTGGAAGATAAGGACGATTCCGTCCGTAATGCAGCAGTAGAAAAGTTGGAGGATCAACAAATGCTGGCAAAGGTGGCAATAGAAATCAATCATCAAACAATCCCAGTTACTATGCTTAGAAAGCTGAAGGACCAGGTTTTACTGGCAGAAGTGGCAGTGAAAGCTATGGTTTCGATCGCGCGCCTTTTAGCAGTTGGAAAACTGGAGGATCAACAAGTGTTGGCAAAGGTGGCATTAGAAGATGTGAAGGAGCATGTTCGTAGAGGGGCATTGAAAAAGCTGGAGGATCAACAAGTGTTGGCAAAGGTGGCATTAGAAGATAAGAATTATGATGTTCGCAGGGCGGCCGTTGAAAAAATAGAAGACCAAAAGGTGTTGGCCAAAATAGCATTAGAAGATAAACAATATTTCGTCCGTCGTGCCGCAGTTGAAAAGCTGAAGGACCAGGTTTTACTGGCAGAAGTGGCTTTGGAAGATAAACAATATTTCGTCCGTATTGCAGCAGTAGAAAAGTTGGAGGATCAACAAATGCTGGCAAAGGTGGCTTTGGAAGATAAGGAATATTCCGTCCGTCGTGCCGCAGTTGAAAAGCTGAAGGACCAGGTTTTACTGGCAGAAGTGGCTTTGGACGCCAAGGATCTGAAGATCCGTAGTGAAGCCATTAGCAGGTTACGTGGCCAGCAAATTGAAACAGTAAAAAAGCTGAAGGATCAAAAAGTCTTAGCCAAAGTAGCGTTAGAAGATAAGGACGATTTCGTCCGTATTGCAGCAGTAGAAAAGTTGGAGGATCAACAAATGCTGGCAAAGGTGGCATTGGAAGGCAAGGACGAAGACGTCCGTTTTACAGCAGTAGAAAAGTTGGAGGATCAACAAATGCTGGCAAAGGTGGCATTGGAAGGCAAGGACGATTCCATCCCTTTTACAGCAGTAGAAAAGTTGGAGGATCAACAAATGCTGGCAAAGGTGGCATTGGAAGGCAAGGACGATTCCATCCCTTTTACAGCAGTAGAAAAGTTGGAGGATCAACAAATGCTGGCAAAGGTGACTGTTGAAGCTAAAAGTAAGGATGTCCGTAGAGCCGCGGTTAAAAAGTTAGAAGACCTCCAAATACAAGCAAAGTATTCTGACATAATACAAGAGCTACAGAAGTACAAAAATGCTAAAGATTATCGAGACTGGACAATCCTAGGATCTTTCCAAGGACGGGCCGCAATTGAAAACTTTCCTGACTTTGATATTGCTTATCTTCGACTTGCTGGCAAAAGTGATGATATTTTCAGAGGTTCTGGTAGCCTAAAAATCACAGAAGTACTAAAACAAGGAATAGAAAAATCCAAAGTAAAAAGTCGAATACTCTATCACCTAAGTGCTATTGAGCTTTATAATAGTAATCTTGATGAAGCTTACAAGTATGCGATCCAAGCAGTATATGCCGCGGATGGAATAATATCTCGTAATGTTTCCGGTGCAAACATCCCTGTTCTTTTCTTTCTATCAAAAGTTAGTTATCAAGATTCTAATATTCCTCAAAAGATCAAGTCTGAATTGCCACAGGTCGAAATATTATTGTATGAGCGCTCACGGATAGAAAAGCTGCTTTCCGAAAAACATATCGAATCTCATCTTCTATTAGCTGGCGAATTTGTCCTTCGCAATTTGGAGATTAAGTGAACTGAATCCTTATGAAGTAATCCCTAACTTGCCTTGAATTTTTATTCAAATCAGGTTAACCAATTTGTTTGAAAGCGATTCTTTAGACATATCAATTAAGGTATAAAAATATTTGAACCAAGGTTTTCGAAAAAATTATTGGATAGCATCAACCGGTTCTCACGAAAAGGAATAGCAGAAAAAGGCTGGATTCAGCAAAAAAATGTGGTGTAGCTTACTCGTCGAATCAATCCTTTAATGAATAAAAGACTCTCAGTTCTCGCCCCAGCATTTTTATTGCGCTTTGGGCGAGAACCAAAAAATCATTTTTTTAAGAGGGCTTTCACATTACAATGCTCTCGACTTTATCAGCAGCAACAACTACAGAATTGTCCACTCCAAAAGGAGTTGGCTCGTATTTGTCAGCTTTCCAATCATTTACCCAACGTTCGTTGTCAAGCAAATATCGAAACTGGTGCTCTTCACCAGATTTGAAGTTCATCGAAGTGGTAAATTTGCCATCTTTCAACTTCATGGGAACCCCTTTCTTTTTCTCCCAGTTGTTGAAACTACCAAGTAATTTGACTTCTTTGGCACCTTTAGCTGCCTCTTTGGGTAATGAAAAAGTTACTTTGTAAGCTTTCTTTGTTTTGAGAAATTGCTTTTGTAAACTCATTGTTCTAATTTTAATAGGTTAAAAAAATTGGCTACTTTCATTCCGCAATTTGGTAAATTGCGTATTGTTATACAAGCCCGGTAACAATAATAATTTATTATTTAATTTCAGGATTGCCATGTCTTTGAATTCTAAGCGATTATGCATTTCCCATGAGATAATGTCCTCACATATGCTATTCAATTCCTTTCTCAATACATACTCAAATTGTAAAAAGTGCATGCTAATTTATAGAAAGACAAAAAACTGAAAAAAGGTCACATTTGAGACCGGCATTCGTTTTTATTACGTCAATTTTGCGATTATGATTCCTGTTTTTTACTTTTTTTGAAATGATCGGAAGGATGGTGGCCTTATCTAAATACAAGAGGATAGCAAATTAGGCTAAGATCAATTCGAATATCAAATATTTTAAAAACAATCCTAATTCTCTCCTAAATTCCCTATTACCTTACTTTCATTATAACAAAAGTTTGAGAACAAGAAGTCTGATTTACCCTAAAACTAGCTTCCCTGTTAATATTGAAAATAGAAAACTTATGTACAACTTACCATTGATTTTGGAAGGGTGTCGAGCTAACAACCCAAAAAGCCAGAAGCTGTTGTATAAACATTTTTTTGGTTATTCGATGAATATTTGCCTCCGCTTTTCAAAATGTAAAAAAGCCGCAGAGGAAATACTGAACGATGCTTTTTTAAAGGTATTTCAAAATATTGATAAATATAAAAACGGACTTCCTTTTCGTCCCTGGCTCAGAAAGATTCTAGTAAATGCTGCTATTGACTATTATCGGCAGCACCAAAATTACAATAAATACATTTCTTTAAAGGATATGAATGATATCGTAAGTGAGAAGATCGCTGTTCTTCCCGCTGATGAAGATATGTTACCAATCATTCAACAATTACCTCCTGGCTATCAGATAGTATTCAATTTATACGTCATGGAAGAATACAAACACCATGAAATCGCTGAAAAGCTTTCCATTAGCACAGGAACTTCTAAATCCAATTTAGCAAGGGCAAAAGCAAAACTTCAATCTATGCTGCTGGAGCAGGATAGAATAAAAGCCAAATATGCTTAACACCTGCGAATAGCTTCTTTTTTATCCTAAATCAACTAATTTTTGTATTCATTATTACACTTTTCTTTTAACACAAACTCTAATGAACGTAAAAGTATTAATTAGCGGTTTGATCATTCTTATCGGAATGTTTGGTGTTTCAATGGCTGCCAATAAAACAGAAATTCCAAAAGCAGTGAAAGAAGCCTTTTCTAAAAAGTATCCAACTGCTGAAAAAGTAAAATGGGATACAGAAGAAAATGGTGAAGAAGCAACTGAAGAGAACGATGAAGAAGAATATGAAGTAAAATTCAAACTAAAGGGCAACAAAACAACCGCCAAATTTAAAACAGATGGTTCCTGGTTGGAAACAGAAACGAATATCAAAAATGCTGATTTGCCGCAAGCAGTTAAAACTGCTGTCACTGCACAATTTGCTGGTTATGAACTGGATGAAGCTGAACTTGTTGAAACTCCCGAATTGGCAAAGGCTTACGAAGTGAAACTCAAAGACAAGAAAAATGATGCTGAAGTAAAAGCTTTATTTAGTGAAGATGGAAAATTGTTGCGTCAGAAAGTCAAAAAGGATGATGACAATGAAGGAGAATAGGAAAATGAAGAAAACAAGGATAATGACGGCAATTAAAATCCGTAGTCTTTTTATTTAAAAAGAAACTCCAAAATCCCACCAGCTAAGTTTTGCAGTTGGGGTTTTGGAGCTCCACGATTTTTTCCTATCTTATTCTTTTATATTTATAAGCCATGAAAATTTTAATCATTGAAGATGAGCTAACGCTTGCTCAAAGTATCCTGCAATACCTTGAAACTGAAGGCAATACTTGCGAAATTGCTACTGATTTTGAAAAAGCATGGCTGAAGGCAAGTGTTTACGAGTATGATTGTATTTTGGTGGATATTACTTTGCCGGGAGGAAATGGTCTGGATATAATTCGGGAGTTAAAAAAAGAACAATCCTCTGTAGGTATTATTATAATTTCAGCAAAAAACTCTTTAGATGATAAAATCAAAGGGCTGGAACTTGGCTCAGATGATTATTTAGCGAAACCTTTTCACCTTTCTGAACTAAATGCCCGCATAAAAGCATTGGTTCGTCGCAAAGAATTTGGTGGAAATACCACCATTGATTTTCATGAAATCAAAGTATTCCCAAATGAAAAAAGAGTTATGGTTGGAAATAACGAACTTACTTTAACCAGGAGCGAATACACTTTATTATTGTATTTCCTTGCTAATCTAAACAGGGTGCTTTCTAAAGAAAGTATTGCCGAGCACCTTTTAGGCGATGATTCAGAAACTATGGATAATTTCGATTTTATCTATTCTCATATCAAAAATCTGCGTCGAAAACTAATACAAAATGCGGCTGGAGACTACCTCAAAGCTGTTTATGGAATAGGTTATAAATTTACTGATCGATGAAGTTACTGCAAAAAACCGGACGTTATTTTTTATTCTTTTCATTATTCGCTTTTATAGTGGGAGGAATTACATTGTTTTTTTCGCTGAGTTATATGCTCAATCATGAAATGGATGAAAACCTGAAGCATACCAGAACAACTTTAAACAAAGAGTTGAACAAAAAAGATACTTTGCCGCATTACGTTGAGATTATGGATGAGATCATAGAGTTGCGTGAAATTCCTCAGCTTTCCAACCTTGAAATTTTTAAAGACACGCTAATTCACGTTACAGACAAAGAAGACAATAAGATAGAGTTGGAATCATATCGCCAATATATTTATTCAGAGCATATTAAAGGAAAAAATTATCGCATTGCTTTAAATCATTCTAAAATTGATGATCAACATTTGCTGATGATGATTATCATTATGATCAGTCTGCTGCTACTCTTCTTTTTAATTGTTACTAATTTGTTCAATCGCTTTCTATCGGTTCGGCTTTGGAAACCTTTTTACCAATTAGTTCAGCAGGTAAAACAGTACAATCCTACCAAAGCAAAAATACATGAGCCTGTGTTAACCAATATTGAAGAATTTAAAACACTCGATCAGGTCTTAGAACAAATGACGAATAAAATCGCCATGGATTTTCTGTCTCTCAAACAGTTTACCGAAAATGCTTCACACGAAATGCAGACACCTTTGGCTATTATACGATCCCAATTAGAATTGCTTTTAAACCGTGAGCAACATGATGAAAAAACCTTGGAACATCTAATTCAAATACAACAGTCAACGGCCAAATTATCCAAGCTCAACAAGTCACTTTTGCTCTTAAACCGTATTGAAAACAACCAGTTTGAAGAGATTGAATCTATCGATTTAAAAGATGTTATCCTTCAAAAACTGGAAGCTATGGAACTTTTAATAGCAGACATGGAAATTGATGTTGAAAAAGATTTAGGTCCTGTTGCTGTTTCTGCAAACCCAGATCTAATTGATATTTTAGTTAGTAACCTGATAAATAATGCTATCAAACATAATCTACCAAAAGGGGAATTAAACCTTCAATTATCAACCAATTCTCTAATCATTCGAAATACAGGAATCTCCTTGAATTTCCCAACAGCACAATTATTCGAGCGATTCCGTAAAGGCAATGTATCCTCCCAATCTGTTGGTTTGGGCTTAGCCATTGTAAAAGAAATTTGCGAGTTATACGAATGGAGCGTTGACTATAAAAGCGAAGGGAAATTGCATGAGGTAATTATGAAATTTTAAGATCGGCTAAAGAAATCTACTCAACTCTTCCATTTTTTCACCTTAATTGCTAAAAACCAGTTTTATTACTCAAACAATCTAGGTGATCTTCATTTTTTAATTAGTCTAATTTTTAATAAAACCGAAAAAATGAACAATTGAGGTATACCTGATAAAATCGGCTTAAAATATTGGTAATAAACATTTCAAAATTTTTCATTGCCACCTAAAAGCTCAATAATCCCTAGGCTTTAGGCTCAAAGTTGAATCGCTAATTTTTAAAAAAAGCTCAACACATATATTTTTTAATCAATTAATAAATACACTTTTCGCGGTATTTTAGGTATTCTTTTTTGATATATCTTTGTGTTTAGAAATTCTCCCTTTCTATTTTCCCCTTACTTATTTATTCCCCTTTAAAATTATTTTATTCCCCTATAAGATAAAAATCCCTCTTAAACGATTTTTCTCCCCCAGCATTTTTTTAACCATAAAAGGAAACTTACAATGAAATTTTTAACAATTAGCTTAGTAGCTATTGCTACTCTTTTTAACATTTCTGCAAATGCAGCTTGCCCAACCGGAAATGTTACACTTACTACACAAACGGAAGTCGACAACTTTGCTACAACCTATCCTGGTTGTACTGCTTTACCTAGTACTGTGAAACTTAAAATCAAGGGTGCTGGTATTACAAACCTGGATGGCCTGGATGTTTTAACTGCAGTTCACGGAAAACTCATCATTGAATATAGCAATGACCTTGTAGACATTACTGGTTTAATGAATATTACAACTGTCACCGGAGAATTGCAATTTGAAGAATGTCATGCTTTGACAAGCTTAGATGGTTTACAAAACTTAACGACCTGCAACAAACTTGAAATCCAGGGAATGGATGCTTTAACTGACATTAGTCAATTAAGTGGATTGACCGCTATTGGTGATGATCTTTATATTTTAGACTGTGATGCGTTGACTAACTTGAATGGATTACAAAACTTAGCTTCTGTTGGTACGAATTTAAAAATAGATCAAAATGAAAATTTAACTGACCTATCTTCATTAAGTTCTCTTACTTCAGTAGGCGGAGATGTTGAGATTACAAGTAATAAAAATCTAGCTGATTTAAGTGGCTTGGATAATATCACTTCTGTTGGAAAAGATCTAATAATCATGCACAATGATAATTTAACTGATTGTATCGGCGCTTGCAAAATGGTACAAGCAATTTCTCCTCCGGGGATGGTTAGACTTGGAAATAATAATTCTCTTCAATGTAATGATCTTCCAACTTTAGAAGCTGAATGTCTTATTGCCTTACCAGTTGAGCTTTCAGGATTCAGAGCTAAGGAAGATACAAAAACACAGACTGTTGCGCTTTCTTGGTTAACTGAATCAGAATTGGATAACAAACATTTCGAAGTAGAGCGTGCTGTTGATGGTAGAACTTTTGAAACAATCGGAATCGTTGAAGGTAACGGAACAACTACAAAAACTCACAACTACGGTTTTGTAGATCAGCGACCAATTAATACTGCATATTACCGCTTGAAGCAAGTAGATTTTTCAGGAAACGTAAGCTACTCTGATTTGGTACTTGTTAACATGACAAAAGCGGAAGAAGCAAAACTTGAGGTTTATCCAACAATTTCCAAAGGCGAAATCACTGTTCGTTTTACAGGATTTGAAGCACCGCTGGGAACATTCAATGTTTTCAATTCTCAAGGTAGCTTGGTATACTCTGAAGAAGTTGATCTTGAAAATAAGATGGCATATAAGTCTCTTAATACAAGCAAATTAAATCCTGGAGTTTATACAGTTGTCATTTCTGACAATTACAATCACGTGTATTCAAACTTCGTAATTGTAAAATAATTTTACGCTTCAAGAAAGCTTTTAAACTAAGACTATATTATGAGAAAGAAACCACCTCACTTTGTGAGGTGGTCTTTTTTTATTACAAAAGAATTTACTAATATTTTCAATTACTCCTGTTTGCTATAGCTCCAAACAGCAAGTGTATTAAATATAATTGCTAAAATCCCCGTAACAGCAAATTGATATTGCACATCATAAAAATTGCTTCCTTTCAAAAGCACTTGCCGCATCACACTTACAAAATGAGTCATTGGATTTGGGACTGTCATCCATTGCGCCCATTCCGGCATACTTTCAATTGGTGTAAACAAACCACTCATCAAAATAAAAATCATCATAAAAAACCATGCAATAAACATGGCCTGCTGTTGGGTATCAGCGAAATTGGAAATCAATAATCCCATCCCCAAAACCGCCGTAATATTTACAATACAATATAAAAAAACCAAACCCAGACTCCCAACCATTGGGATATCAAAAATCAACTTTCCAGCTGTCAACCCAACGGATAAATCAAACAAGCCAATCAACAGAAATGGGAGCATTTTCCCTAAAATGAATTGCCAGTTTTTGATTGGTGAAACATTGATCTGTTCGATTGTTCCGATTTCCCTTTCCCTCACAACATTCATCGCTGTAAGTATCAAAACAATGATCGTCACCAAAACGCCCAAAATACCTGGAACCATAAACACTTTATAATCTAATTCGGGATTGTACCAGTTCGAATGAGTAATGCTAATAGTTGGAATTCCTGCTTTGTTTACTACAAATCGAGGGGTAGCATCATTAAAAATTTCTACGTTAAATGATTGAATAATGCTACTCAGATAAGTTGCACCGATCGTCGCTTCCTGTCCGTTAATTGCGTTCACAAGTACTTGAAGATCAGCACCTTTATCTTTTATAAAATCCCGTTCAAAAAAAGCAGGAATGGTCAACACAATATCCGCCTCGCTGCTTTGCAAATCTTTATCTGCTTCTTTTTGATCAATCGGAGCATTGACAATCGTAAATCGATCCGAAGCTTGTATTTTACTTATTAATAATCTGGAATAGCTGGAATGATCCTGATCAACAATTGTAATATTGACGTTTTTAATTTCATTGCTGGCTGCAAAAGACAATAAAATCAATTGCACAATTGGAATAACCGTCATTATCGGCAATATGGCTTTATTGCGAAATATCTGTAAAAACTCCTTTTGTATGATATAAAATAATATTCTCATTGACGTATTGGTTTGAAGTTCATGGTTTTTAGTTTGTGGTTCAACTACAAACTTTGAACTTCTTACTGAAGCCTGATTTTAAAATTTTTCCAACTCACTATTAAAAAAAACAGCGTCATTCCTGCCAGGATCGTTGTTGCATACCAAATGAACTCCCAGCCCGTCCCTTTCAGCATTATATTTTTTAAAATATCAATAAAGTACGTAGCAGGAATTGCGGTTGAGATACCCTGCAAAAGCAATGGCATACTTTCTATCGGAAACACAAAGCCGGACAATAACATTGTTGGCATCATCAAAACCATCAAAGAAGCTAACATTGCGGTTTGCTGTGTTTCTGCTTTGGTTGAAATAAAAATACCTAAAGAAAGGGAGGTTAAAACAAATAATATGCAGACTCCCAAAAGCAATGTCAAGTTTCCAACGATAGGCATTCCAAAAACAAAAACACCGAGCAATAAAATGATCACAGCATTAATAAAAGAAAGCAAAACATAAGGTGTCACTTTTCCAATAATAATCAACATTGAGGGCAAAGGCGAGACTAACAACAACTCCATGGTTCCCAATTCTTTTTCTTTCGCTATCGTCAGCGCCGTCATCATCGCTGATATCAACATCAGAATCATCGCGATTACTCCCGGAACAAAATTGTACACGCTTTTCAATTCAGGATTGTAGATCATCCTGGTTAAAACATTGACTCGAAAAGGAATATTCAGCATTTCACTTTTTCTTTGCTGAAATGCAGCAACCATCGGTGTTGTATAACTGACCAGCGTCGTCGCGTAATTCGGTTCAGTTCCATCGGCGATCAGTTGAATCTGAGCATTTTTGTCATCGTAAAATTTACCGGCAAAATCATTTGGAATAACCACAGCCATTTTTATGCTTCCTTTTGCAAAATACTCGTGCATCTCATCGTAGTTTTTTAGATCAGCTACAATTTTAAGGTGCCCCGATGAAGTTAAATGCTGAACCAATTCCGTACTCAGAAAATCCTTTGAATTATCTAAAATTGCAATCGAAGCATTTTTAAATTCATTCGTAATCGCATAACCAAAAATGATTACCTGAACGATAGGCATACCAAAAAGGATGAGCAAGGTTCTCCTGTCCCGCAAAATGTGGTAAAATTCCTTTTTTACAAATGCCCAAAATGTTCGAAATTTCATTCGCTTAGTTTGTATTTTGTGGTTTGAAGTTTGAAAATTCTAACTTTTTACATTCTAACCACATGGTTTCTATTTTCTTCTTGCTAGTTTCAAAAACACTTCATCCATATTTTTTGCCGTAAATTGTTTTTTCAATGCATCCGGGCTATCCAGCGCATCTATTTTTCCATCAACCATAATCGATACGCGATCGCAATATTCTGCTTCATCCATGTAATGTGTTGTTACAAAAACAGTTCTTCCGATATCGGCAGCTTCATAAATCATTTCCCAGAAATTTCTTCGAGTTGCCGGATCTACACCTCCGGTTGGTTCATCCAGAAAAACGATATCAGGATCGTGGATCATGGAAACCGAAAAAGCCAACCGCTGCTTCCAGCCCAACGGAATTGAGCCAACCAGTTGTTTTGCCACAGATTCCAATTGGAGGCTTTCCATGATCTGCTCCGTTTTTTCACGAATTGCTGTTCTCTTCAAACCGTAAATTCCTCCATAAAAACGAATGTTTTCTTTTACCGTCATGTCTTCATATAAACTGAATCGCTGACTCATATAACCTATCCTTTTTTTAATATCTTCTGATTGTTTGTAAACATCGAAACCGGCAACAGTCGCTTCTCCGCTTGTCGGACGGCTTAATCCGGTCAGCATTCTCATCGCTGTGGTCTTTCCTGCTCCGTTTGCACCTAAAAATCCAAATATTTCTCCTTTGCTGACTTCAAAACTAATCGCATCAACTGCTTTAAAATCACCAAATTGCTTCGTGAGATTTCGTGCTTTTATAATATAATCCTTTGGACTATTCATGTTGTAGGATTTTGCATTAGATCTAAAAACACATCTTCTATGGTAGGCTCACTGGCCAAGACTTCAACATTGGTGTGTCCCTTTTTTTCAATCCATGATTTCACGACTGTTTCGTTGATTGGGTCCTTAGTTGTCAAATGCAAATAATCTCCAAACGGTAAGACCTGTTCGGTTCCTTCAAAACTTCTAAGGTCTTTTAAAAGCTGGTAAAATTGATCGCTTTTAACAGCCAGTAATTGCTTTTGAAAATTATCCACGATTTGTTTCGGTGTGTCAACAGAAAGGATTTCACCGTGTTGGATCAGAGCAATTCGTTCGCAAAGACTGGCTTCGTCCATGTATGGTGTGCTAACCAAAATAGTTATTCCTTTGGCTTTCAATTGCTGCAGCATTTCCCAGAATTCCTTTCTGCTAACGGCATCAACACCTGTCGTCGGTTCATCTAAAAAAAGGACTTCCGGTTTGTGAATCAGCGCACAACTAAGTGCCAACTTCTGTTTCATTCCACCCGACAATTTGCCTGCGCGACGTTTTTTGAAAGGTTCTATTTGAATATAAATGTCTTTTATTAAATCGTAATTCTCCTCTACACTTGTTCCAAAAATGGTAGCAAAAAAATTGAGATTTTCTTCAACAGTCAAATCCTGATAGAGGGAAAATCTTCCAGGCATATACCCTACCCTTTTGCGAATTTCCTTGAAGTTTTTCACGACATCAAAACCAACCACTTCAGCCGTTCCACTGCTTGGCAACAAAAGTGTTGTCAATATCCTGAAAAGCGTTGTTTTTCCGGCTCCATCCGGGCCGATCAATCCAAATAATTCTCCAGGTTCGACTTGTAGCGACAGCGGTTTTAAAGCCTGTACTTTATCGTAATTTTTACTTATTTGACTGATATTAATTGCTGACATTTCCTTTCGATGTTTTTGCGGAATCAATTGGACGATCTTTAAATAAAACTTCTGCAGGCATTCCGATCTTTAGTTTTCCATCATTTACTACCCGAATTTTAAAAGCATAAACCAGGTTCACTCTTTCCTCCTTCGTTTGGATCGTCTTTGGTGTAAATTCGGCGTTTTGAGCAATCCAGATTATTTCCCCAGGAAGTTCTTCAAAAGCATTTTCCGAGGCATCGATGAGCACTTTAACCTTTTGTCCTATTTTGATGTCTTGTATTTGAATTCCACTTACATAAGCTCTCAAATCCAAATATTCCAGGTTGGCTATTTTATAAAAAGGTGATCCAAATCCGACAACCTCTGATGGCTCCGCAAGCTTTGTCAAAACCGTTCCTTCGATTGGATTGTAAACGTAACATTTTCGGATCTGCTCTTCCAAGGTAGCGATTTGCGCTTTTATCGGTTCCTGCTCAGAAAGAATCCCCCTGTTGGCAATTTGTGTCTGGCTTTTTGCAGCCTCTATCCGCTGATTTACCACTTCCAATTCACCTTTTAAATCATCCAATTGCTTTGGAGTTGCAGCTTTGTCTTTCAGTAATTTTTCAACCCGATCTGTTTCTCTTAAAAGATTACGTTTTTGATCTTCTAAAACAGCAATATCGGGGCTTGCATCCCGCAGTTTTTGAGGAACTGTGTTTAACATTGCCTGCAATTGGAGTTTTTGTAGGTGGAGATTGGTCGTATCAACCAAAGCAATGAGTTCGCCTTTTTTTAAGTTTTGTCCTTCTTCAACTTTCAAAAATAACAGGCGTCCATTCGCTTCAGCACTAACAATCGTCGAAACTGCTTCGAAGTTTCCATAAGCATCTGAAGTTTTCAATTCTTCTTTGCAAGCTGAAAACGAAAGGAGTATTGCGATCAGGAAAAAGATTAGTTTATTGTACATGGTTTGTGTTTTTTTTAGTTGTGAGGTGTCAGGAGCGAGTTGCGAGATGTCAGATTCGAGGTTCATGTTTAATTTTTCTTTCTGACTTCTCGCGCCTGACATCTCGCACCTCGCTACTCTTTTTTAAAAAACTCCCCGCTGGGTTAAGTAGTCAATTTTAATCTGGGTCAACTGTGTTTTATGCAATTGCAATTGTTGCCGGGCTCTCAATTCCGCATTGGCTTGAATAAGATAATCACTGACTGTAATCACTCCATGCTCTAATTGAACCGCCAATTGTTTGAGAATTTTGTTCTGAAGGACAGCAATTTCGTTGTCGCGTAAAAGTTGTTTTTCCAATTTTGCAATATCTTCCCGGAACTTGCCTTCTGTCAGGTTAATATTGTGTTCAAATGTTTCTAACTGGTTGTCAATCACCATACTCTGAACGGTCAATAACTGACGATCTCTTTCTGATTTCCCCCAATCGAATAAATTCCATGAAAAAGCCAAACCTCCCAAGGCATAAGGAGAAAGTGACGTATCAAATAAATTCAAAGGATTGGCATAGCCAACACCGGCACGAACGAAAGCACTTACTTTGGGTCTTTTTACTCCTTGAATTAAATTTTCGTTGGCCAATAAAGCTTGTTTTTGTAAACGAAAAAGCTCCTGTTCAGGTCGATTCAATTGAAGTCCTAACTGAAAATCATCGGTTGCCGGTAAAAAAAGTTTTAAATCTTTACTCAATTTAACTCCCACATAACGCTCTAAAACGGCAATCAACGCTTTTACATCGCTTTCAATTTTTTCAATCTCAGCTGTGATTTCCAATTGTTTTACAGAAACTTTATCGACCTCACTTTCTAAAACTACTCCGTGTCGAACACCCGATTCAAGGGTTTCTTTTCGAATCTCCAAATCCTTTAAAGTAACTTCTAATAAAGAAATTTGTTCTTTGGAAAGCAACACTCCGATAAAAAATTGATTGATCTGTCCTTTGAGCGAATTCATGTCCACTTCGATCGATTGTTGACTTGCTTCCAGCTGTAAACTTTCAAGCTCTTTCTGAGCCGAATTGATCCCCCCATCAAAAATGAGGTATTGGCCTTCCAAATAGGTTTTGGCGTTAAAGAGTGGCAAGTCTAGTTTAAAAGGTAATGGTGAATCTCCGGGAAATTCAACCGTTTCTGATTGAAGTGTAGCATCTGCTTTCCACTCTATTGTGGGCAATCTTGATTTGTTTAAATTTTCCAATCTTAAGGTAGTAGCCTCATGAAGCAAGGTCTTGTTTTTTAACAGCGGATAATTTTGTTTTGCTAACTCATAAGCCTGGAACAAAGAAAGGGTGTCAAGTGATTGAGTATATCCATTGACAATTGAAAATAGACCTAAAAAGATTAAAAGATGCTTAAACATGTTGTCTTTGTTTTATTCTTTGGGTTCTTTATAATTTTTACATTCCGTTCCCTGGATTAACTTTTTGGTTAATTAAGGCTCAAAAAAAATCAAACCTCAATCGCACTTTTTACAAACTGAGTAACCACCTCAACCCGTTGATCCATCATCAGATCAAACTGCTCCTCCGGTATTCCAATAATATTGCAAAAAACCGGTTTTACAATGAATGGAAAAATGCTCATCGACATAACATTCAAAAGCAAATGCATCGGAGGAATTTGCTTTATCAACCCTTCATCCTGCTCTTTTTGTATTTGTTGAAAAAATTCTATAAAATTGGGCAAATGATGAATCTTGCTTTTTACAGCATCCAAAAACTGCAGCCGATTTTGAGATAATTCATGCAAAAGAAAAATAGGCATGTGTGGATTTTCTTTTAGATTTGAAATATACACTTCAACAATCCTTTCAATTTTTTCCATGACTGTACCTTCAGACTCTAAAGCCTGCCCAAATTTTTCAACGATCAAAGCCATTGTATCTTCGAGAATCACTTTGAACATTTTTTCCTTCGTCTTAAAATAATAATGAAGCATCGCCTTGTTGATCTTTGCTTCATCTGCTATTTCCTGCATCCTGGCGCCAGAAAACCCACGCTTTGTGAAGACTTTCTTTGCCGCTTCCAGTATTGCTATTTCTGTGTTTTCTGCCATCTAACTAAAAAGTTTAACCATTTGGTTAGTACAAATGTAAATGATTGTTTTTAATAATGCAACAATGCTTTATTAATTATTTTTAGAAATAATATAAAGAGAGAAGAATTAGGTTTAAATCATTCTGTAGTCGTAGTTGGATTTCCCTTTTAAAGGACAAAAGGGTTTTGGAAATAGAATACGACAAAATGAATTGCACCGGAAATTTTGCGGAAAATCTTATGACTTGGTTTTATATCTGGGAATATATTGATAGTTGCTTTCCATAATCGCACCACCAGCTGTTGCTACTTTTTTATAAACTAAACGACCTTTTCTAAAAACCTCTGTTTCCTTGAGATTCACTTTATCTTGCTGACCATACAAATAATAACTAGACTCTCTTCTTTGGAGTTGATCGTTTTGATAAACAAATAATATTTGAGAAAAGATATAATCCTTATTGACATCGCTGCTTCTTATAATCTTTATCAACTGCCCTTTTTCATTATAGAAAAAATAATCACTTTCGTGAGGCTGACCATCCAGATTATACCAGATAGTTCTTACTTTAAGGCCGGAAGTAGGATCATAGTGGTGAATGACTTTTTTGCTTTTTGGTGATTCGTTTGAAGGGTAAGTGTAACGCATCTCTCCAAAAAGGCTGTCTTTTTTATTATAATTATAAACCGTTCGTGTACCTAAATTCCATTTTTCTTTTTTGGAAATATCCTTAAAAAATTCCTTCTTTTCTATTACTTGCCCCTTTTCGTTTTTATAATAAAATGTTTTCTTGCGGGAATCGCCAAAATGCGTTTCGACAATATCCTGCCCATCTTTATAAGCAAAAATGTAGGTGGTAGAATCATACTTTTCGTACTGATAAATCCAATGGAATCGCTCACCAGTCGTATAGGTTATATTAAACTGCTTGTCTTCATATCCGTCAGTGATCAAAGCATATGCCAGCGCTCCACCCAAGCGAAAGACATAATGATCACCAAGTACAACTCTATTGTCGCCGTAATTGCGCCATTCTTTGATTTCTTTAACTTCTACTCCATTGACAGAAGGTGCTTTCCAAAACCTGATATCAGAAAAATCAATTCCAAAATCATTCTGTGAAGAAATGGGGGCTTGAGCGAAAGCCGAAGCTGATAGAATAAAAACTAAATATGTGAGAAGAATCTTAAACAGGTTTTCATTTTGGTTCATAACACGAAAAGGTAAATCCTAGAATAAATTTATTTGCTATAAATTATTTGACGGAATTATCAGAAAGCTATTTCCGCCACTTACATCATTCTAAATATATTCATTTTTTATGAAATTTTTAAACCAGACATGGGAATAGCTATTGGAATTATTAGACACTCGCCCCTTTGTTACAATTTGGAGGAAAACGCAAAACAGAAACAGGGTACACAACATTCAACCAAAGTGAAGAAAAGCGAGCTATA
The DNA here is from genome assembly GCA_965220465.1 of Saprospiraceae bacterium. GTDB lineage: Bacteria > Bacteroidota > Bacteroidia > Chitinophagales > Saprospiraceae > JAHDHW01. Next base: position 258,527 of record CBDCPZ010000025.1, read on the forward strand.
TCAATGGATTTATCAAACCTGAAACCTATGAACTACAATCATTTCAGCAAATAAATTGCCTTCTACCCTGTTTGTGGTATTTTTCAAATTTTATAGCTAAACCCTGTCCGATGGCACAGTAATTGAACATTTTATATTGTCACTGATACTAGAAAAATCGCCTCGACAAAATTAATCCCATAAAAATCAACATCGTGACATGATAACAAATTGATTAACTTCCCCTTACAAAATCACTACAGAAAATGTTCGACTTTAATAAAATACATGCAACGCCTGAAAACCAAATGACTAAATTTTTAAATGAAAAAAGGAATGAACGTTTTTCGATTAAATCCCCCCTCTTTTTTAAACTCTCTTAAACTAAATAGATAGCCTTGCTCAACATTTCCATAAATACACAAATAAAAAAAGACAGTCCAAAAATGGACTGCCTCGATCAAATCTCCCATAAAAACACATAAATATGACTTAAATCATGACGATATCTTTTACCTTAATAAGATGACGGACCCCATGGTTTTATAACCTCCTTTTTCATTCTTCTCCCCTTTCCATGTGGTACCATCTTTAAAAATTCCCTGGCACTTCCAAACGTAGACATCCTGTGGCATAAGTTGACCATTAAAAGTTCCATCCCACGCCTCAGAAGGTTGACCTTCCTCAAGGGCTGTTGATTCCCACAACAATTGACCATAAGTAGAAAATACTTGAACATGATATTCTTTCAGCCCTACTCCTCGTGGTCTGAACAATCGAACATCCCCTATCCCCTGCTCAGGAGAAAACCCATTTGGCAAGTGAAGCCCTTTGAAGAATTCGGGAATAAAGGTGACCAAAGTATCATCCAGACATCCATAATCGCTTCTTGCTTCTAGATAAATTTGTTGTGCGCCATCACCATAAAAACGATAAATCGGGTTTTCATCCTCAGAAAAACCTCCATCAGAAAATTCCCAATAATATTCATCAGCATTTTCTGATAAGTTTATCATTTCATAAGTTCCATCACTAGTTTGACCGCTAACCTCCAACGCTTCGAAATTAGCAAAAGGCGTAGCGTGAACAGTAACAATATTCTGACGATGAATGGTATCAAAGCATGCACCTTCAATCGAAACGATCAACTGTACATCATACTCTCCGGGTTCCGTGAAAACGTGCTGAGGGTTTTCATCATTAGAAGTGGTTCCGTCACCAAAATCCCATGAATACAAGTTACTTGCTGATGATTGATTAACAAATTTGACGTCGACAGGTGAACAACCTTCTGCAGTTTGAACACCAAAATCAGCTTCAGGCTCCGGATAAATTCTTAACTCTGTTTCTGTAGTATCCGTACATCCGTACTGATTTGAAGCAATCAAAATGACGTCATAATCACCTGCTAAATCATAGGTTTTTGTTGGATTATTTAAAACAGAAATTGTTTCATCACCGAAAGTCCATAAATAGCCAATTGCTCCAACTGATTCATTTTCAAACTGAATTTCAGCAGGTAGTCCACACAATGATGTACGTTCAAAATCAAATGCAGCATCGGGACTTGGGTGAACAATAATATTTAAAACTGAAGTATCATTGAAACAACCATTTATATCAGTCGCAATAAGTGAGACCTCATAGCTTCCGGCACTTGCAAAAACATGCACCGGATTTTCTTCATTTGAAGTATTTCCATCACCAAAATCCCATTCGAAGAAAGTTCCTCCTATTGAAAAATTATTAAGCTGTAATGGAAACGGAGCACACCCAAAAGTTGATTCAGGTTCAAAAGAAGCCGTAGGCAAATCAAGAACTATGACTGTACTTGTAAAACTTGCGGGGCACTGATTATAAATCGAAACTCCTGAAAGCGTCACTGTATATTCTCCGGCTTGAGTATAAACATGTGAAGGGTTAGTAAGCGTACTTGTTCCTCCATCTCCAAAATCCCAGTTATTTCCGGAAACATTAATAGACTGGTTATCAAACACAATTGGTTGATTCAAACAAACATATGAAGGATGATCAAAAATAACCACCGGCGCCGGTAATACAGTAATGTTTATTGTGGAACTATCATATCCACAATCGGAATTTGCGTATTGAATGATTGTATAGGTTCCTGCTTCTTCAAAAGTATAAGTTGGTTCTTCTTCAGCAGAAGAATTTCCATCTCCAAAATCCCAATCAATCACAGCTCCAGGAGTTGCATAATTATAAAAATCGACTGTAAATGGCTCGCATCCTTCCTGGTCCGAAACACCGAATAAAGACTGAACATTTGCCGGTTCGACTACAACTTGAGTAGTGGCTGTATCTGATCCACAAACATTTGAAGAAATCAAAGTCACCGTATAAACAGAAACTGTGGTATCCGTATAATAGGTTTGCGATTCGGGAATTGGGTCAGTTGAAACATTTCCATTTCCAAAATTCCAGTAAAAATCTGTTGCTGCACCTGTTGAAATATTTGCAAAATTCATAATTACAGGTGAACAGTCTGTTTGTGGTGAAAGCCCTATATCAGCTTGTGGGAGCGGATGAATCGTAATCACATCCTGAAAATTACTTGTCCCACATATATTAGTAACAGTTAATGTAATCACATAAGTTGTATCACTAATTCCTTGTCCGTAATAAACAATCTCTGGATTAGCCTCTGTCGAAGTAAGCCCATTTCCAAAATTCCACAGGTATTCCAGTCCTTCTCCAACACTTTGATTTGAAAGCTGCAATTCAAGACCAACACACTCTTCAGTTGTGTTTGGTTGAAAATAAGCTACAGGAACATCGGTAATCACTATTTCATACTCTATGCTACCTACACAACCAAATTCATTTTCTATCGTCAAACTCGCAATATATGTTCCTGCTACATCATAAACATGTTGTGGTTCATATAAATTACTTGTAGCACCATCACCAAAGTCCCAACTGTATTCGTATTCATCTGAAACTAAATTGTCAAAGAAAATAACATCATTTCGGCATGCCATTTCAGGAATGTTGAAGTTTGGATTCTCCATCGGAAATACCGTAATCACTTTTGTTGGAGTGTTAATGCATCCAGACATATCATCAACAAAAGTATAGGTCAAAGTATGGCTTCCCGGGCCAGCTAAAGCTGGATCAAATACACCATAAACCGGATCAGTAATTCCAGGTCCACTCCAAATTCCTCCAGGAGGACTATATCCTTCGAGGATTATCTGATCATAAGTCAAACAGGTAGATTCATCTGGACCTGCATCAACTTGTGTCAAGTCAACAACCAAAACAGTTTTTGCATCTTGTACAAAACAACTTCCTTCGCCGTATGAATAAGTTAAAACATGTACTCCTCCGCCAGCAACAACCGGATCAAATGCTCCAGCAACCGGGTCAACAATACCATCACCGCTCCAAATCCCATTTGTTGGTGTGTTTCCTGACAGATAATAAATCCCTTGATCCATGCATAAAGTGTCATTTGGACCAGCATCAGCGATTTCAGGCTCAATCAGGTGTACAATCAAACTATCAAAATCAGTACAGCCTGTATTTGGATCAGTATAAGTATAAACAATATCATATGAACCAACACCGCCTGCAAAATCCGGATTAAGCACTCCATTTTCACCATCAATTATACCAGGGCCAGTCCAAATACCTCCAACTGGAGTTCCTGATTCCAATTCAACATTTATACCTTGAGCACAAAATACGATGTCATCTCCGGCATCAACGATTGGAAGCGGAACGATAGTTACCACAAGCTGATCACTATTTGTACAACCAATATTATCGCTGTAAGTGTAAGTCAGGGTATAATCTCCTGGAGCAAGTGATGGATCAAATGTTCCGTTTTGAGGATCAATAATTCCAGTTCCACTCCAAGTTCCACCTGTTGGGTTGTTATCATTTAAATCGAAAGCAGACTCACCAAAACAAACGTCCACATTTGGACCGGCTTCCACAATTGGTAGAGCTTGAACAGTGATAATAATATCATCGTTAACCTGACAATTTCCTGAACCAATTGAATAGGTTATTGTATGTAAACCAACACCTGCCTGGCTTGGATCAAATATAGATCCGCTTAAACCGGCGCTACCATTTGCATCCCAGCTTCCCCCTGAAGGAAAAGCCATCGTATTTAAATCAAATGGTAAAGCATCAACACAAACGATGCTATCATCTCCTGCATCCACAGCATCTGGTTCGATCACTGTTACATTTGCATTAATACTATTTGCACATCCATTATTATCCGTATAAGAATAAGTAACCACATAAGTTCCAACGCCACCTGCAACAGCCGGATTAAATTGATTGTTTGAAACTCCTGGTCCGCTCCATGTCCCACCAATCGGTGTTGAAAATGGTAAATTCGTCAATCCAGGAGTATTACAATAAGAAGTATCATTTGTTGTCAAAACTGGCAGTCCGTTTACAGTTACTAAAACATCATCTGTATTTGTACAACCATTTGTATCTGTATATGCATAAGTAAACGAAAAGATACCTATACCTGAAGCATTTGCATTAAAAATATTTCCGCCTAGTACTCCACCATTGTTACTTGTCCAGATTCCTCCAGCAGGGTTGCCGTTTAAAACAACTGAGTTTTCACTAACACAAACTTCAAAATCATTTCCTGCATCAACACTTGGAAGTGGATTAATTGTGATAACGATATTATCTGAAACCTGGCAATTTCCGCTACCAATGCTGTAAGTCAAAGTATGTGTTCCGACTCCAGCGATCGAAGGAGAAAACATATAACCACTCAATCCTGAGCTTCCATTTGCGTTCCAAACACCACCCGGAGGAGATGCGATTTGACTAAGGTCAATTGGTCCTGCATTTACACAGGCTTCGAAATCATTTCCAGCATTTACATTATCCGGATCAATAACTGAAACATTTATATTAACTGTGTTCGAACAACCATTTCCATTGGTATATTGGTAAGTCAAAATATAGGTTCCTATACCTCCGGCGATTAGTGGATTAAACTGATTTCCGTTCACACCCGGACCATTCCATGTTCCACCAAAAGGTGTTGCAATTGGCAAATTGACCAAACCCGGTGTATTACAATAGCTGGTATCACTTGAAACTAACTGTGGCAAAGGATTCACCGTAATTACCAATTCATCTGAATTTGAACAACCGTTGCTATTTGTATAATCATAAGTAAAAGAGAAAACACCTTCTCCGCTAGCATTTGGATTGAAAACACTACCATTTAAAACGCCACCATTATTACTTGTCCAACTTCCACCAGCAGGAGTAGCACTCAATGTAATTGCAGTTTCATCAACACAAATTTCAAAATCTGGCTCTGTTGTTACTATCGGAAGAGGATTTACCGTAATTATCATATCATCCGAAACCTGACAATTTCCGCTACCTAAACTATATGTCAAAGTATGATTCCCTGGTCCAGCCTGGCTTGGATCGAATATACTTCCACTCAAACCTGCTCCATTCCATGTTCCACCAGGAGGCGAAGCAAACTGATTTAAATCAATCGGAGATTCATCAATACAAAAAACTTGGTTATTTCCTGCATCAATGTTCGAAGGGTCAATCACCGTTGCTTCAATAGTTGTACTATTTTCACAACCATTACCATCGGTATATTCATAAGTCAAAGTATAGGTTCCTGAACCTCCAGCCAAAGCTGGATTGAATTGATTACTAGATACTCCTGGACCTGACCAGGCACCACCAGCCGGATTAGCCTCTGGCAATCCAACATAACCTGGAGTATTACAATAAGAAGTATCATTTGCAGTAAGTATTGGAAGTGGCAAAACCTCAACGGTTAAACTCTCTGAATTTGAACAATTGTTCCATGGATCAGTATAGGTATAGGTCAAAACATGAATTCCAACTCCTGCAGTATTCGGAAAGAAAACTGATCCGCTGATCCCATCCCCATCCCATGTTCCACCAGAAGGTGTAGCCGTTCCAAGATCTAAAAATGGTTCATTGATACACATTGTTTGATCCGGAGGAATGTTGATAGTCGGTAAATCCAAAACAGTAACGATCTTCGTATCAGTAGTTTCACAAATCCCGGTTCCGTATGTGTATGTCAAAACATGATCTCCAGGACCAGCAACTAGTGGATAAAAAGTATTTGCACTTACTCCGTTACCGCTCCAGGTTCCACCAAATGGAGAACCGGTTGTAATCACGAATGGATCTTCAGTAATACAAACGGTCTCATCAGCACCCGCGTCAGCAACTTCATTCGAAACGACAGTCATTACCATACTATCCACATTCGAGCAACCTGAATTTGAATTTGTAAAATTATAGTACAAAGTATATGCTCCGGTTCCAGGAGTGTTATTTGCGTTAAAAACTCCAGACGGAGAAACTCCGGTTCCTGACCAGGTTCCTCCTGGAGGAGTAAAACCCGTTAATTGATAATCATTTGGATTTTCACAAATCGATTGATTCGGACCAGCTTCTACCACTGGTAATGCATTGATAACGATTGTCTTATCTGCTGAATTCGTACAACCATTTTCATCCGAATAAGTATAGGTTAGCGTATAAACTCCTGCTCCTGAAGCTGACGGATCAAAAACATTTTGCCCTACAATCACACCACCGTTGTTAACAGACCAGGTTCCACCATTTGGCGAACCTCCGTCAATTAAAAATGGAACATCATTGACACAGGCTGTTTGATCATCTCCTGCATCTACCAAAGGCAAAGGAAATACGGTAACTACCATAGAAGCTTCCATAGTACAAGCACCGTCGGTCAAAGTATATGTCAAAGTATTATCTCCAATATTGTTACTTGATGGATTAAAAACCCCTGAACTATTTACACCATCACCACTCCAGGTTCCGCCTGGAGGACTTGCATTTACTGTAAAATTAGCTGCATCTTCACATACTTCTATATCATCATCAATGGTAACCACACTTGGTGCCTGAATGGTAAAAGTTTGTTCAGCTGTAAATTCACCACATTGATTGGTTGCTGATACAGTAACGGTATAATCACCAGGCGAACTATAATAAATTCCTGTAGGATATGTATCTGTTGAAGAAGAAGGTACTGCGCCCGGAAAGCTCCATTCTATTGAAGAAAAGGTGCCATAGTTTGAAATTAAATTCACATTAGAAGCGCTGAAATCAAGTGTAGCTTCTTCACAAAAATCAGGAATCGGATCTAAAATTACTTCAGGTTCTGCCGCAATAACCAACAAAGTATCCCAGGTTTGAGCACCACATTGATTGGAAACAATCAGAGATACTTCATATTCTCCTGCTTCAGTAATTAAAATTTCTAAATCTTCGGTAGTATAGTTAAAAGTATCAACGAATTCCCAACCACTTCCAGGATTTATTATCCATTCATAGGTCAAACTATCGCCAGTTGATAAATTTTCAAAGCTCGCCAAAGTTGGAATACAATCATCTGAAGCAGGAGAAGCAGCTGTATTTAAATCAACATTAGCTCCTGCAATTGCCCCATCAAGTATTGTGACATTCTGGCTAAATTGGCCAATGCCACAGCTGGGACTATTGATAATCATGGTGATCGTATAATCTCCTGGAATAAGAAATTCAACTACTATTTCTTCAGAATTAAATAAATTTCCACTAACAACTATCCAGTCAACACCCGGAACACCTGGTGTTATTGACCAACTTGGTGAAAGGCTTGAACATGTGGAAGGGCTTCCGGAAACTACTTCACCACCCCCTACAGAAGCATTTGTCATTGTAAAAGCTTCTCCCGTACAACTAAATGCCGGCTCATCAACTTCAAAAATAACTTCTGGTGGTTCGCTTATTTCAATAGGTTCAATAGTAGCCAAAGAAGATCCACAAGGATTACTTGCTTCAACCTGAACATCATAAGCATTTTGATAGTTTCCTGTTGAAGTAGTCAAACCACAAGATGATTCCAAAAAAGTATAACTATAAATTGAAGGAACATTTTCCTGAGTAAATGAATCTACAATTTCTCCACTTACGTAAACATAATAAATGGTACCCGTTGGGTTGTTTGATGTATTTGTAATTGGAAAATTAATCGTTGCCGGAGCACATAATCCAGTTGTATTTCCAGGATTTGCTAAACCGACAGAAGGGTTTCCTCCATTATAAAGTGTGTAATTTATTACATTGACACAACCATTAGTCGCTGTCGTTGTAACTGTTATATCATAAAACCCAAAACCACTATAACTATGGATAATTGATGAAGTATTAGGAAATGTAGAATTGTTAAAAGTTTCAATATTTCCGTCTCCCCAATTTATTTCGTAAGTATCATTGATTGAATAAGTCGTTGAAGCATTATAGATTTCAAAGTCTATATTTTCATTACTGCTACAAACTCTAATATCATTTCCCGTCATGATTCCACTACCTGGAACCACTCCGATTGATGGGTCCGGTGTAGCCTGAACTGTTACTACTTGAGGAGTACATGGATTTCCGTTATTGAATAGGGTTACTGTATAATCTGTATCGACACCAGCTTGTGGAAATGAATATGATACATTAGTTCCAAAATCATCAATATTTCCATCTGTATCAAAGTCCCATTCATAGGAACCACTTGGACTTACTACATTAAAATCAACTGATGTTAAACCACAGGGGTTACTATCCGAAATAGTAAAATTACACTGACCAAAACTATTGGCAGCGTGTATTACTAAAAATGAAAAGATTAATAATGTAACTTTTGATTTCATATTTCATGGATTTGGTATGTTGTTGTAATAATTGGTGTTTCAAATATGGGAATCTAAAAGAAGGGGATTTTTATTTTTAGGCTTATAATACTTTCAACTAATTCCTAACTAAAAGAAACTAAAACAATTCAAATACTTCTTATTCTTATTTTTACGTTTTTTTCCAAAAACACCAACGACATCGTTGCCGGTCCAACGGAAAGCAATTTCATAAACGCCACCTGCACGTGTACCCACACCTGTGGTATTGGCATCATAGCTCAGGCCTACAAAAAACTTGGAATCTTTACCTGTATCGAACTTTACTCCGACAGCAAGTATCCACGAGTTTGTATTTTTATAATGAGAAACGATATGCTTGTTTTGATATAAAGCGCCGACATAAAAACCATCGTAAAGCAAATAAACACCATAAGTCCAAACCTGAAGGTCTTCTTTAAATTTGAACAAATCTTCCCCTTGTAAGTCAACCTTTAAATTTGGAGATATCGCGATTTCCTTTTTAGAGCCATTGAAAACAACCATTGGAAGTACCGTTCCAGCATGGAATGTAAGTCTGGGAGCTGTCTTCGTTTCTAAATTTTGAAGTGACTCTCCGCCGCCTGTAGAATTAAACAAAGAAGGCAAATGATGGATACTTAATCCAATGCTACTTAAAACATCTCGAAATTTTCGCTTGCCTAATTTAAGGTCAGAATTAAACCTCCAAATAACACCAGCTTGAAAATCAGTATAGGATACTCGATCTAGGATCGGCACGGCCGAAGTAGGATAAATCGCTCCGTAAACCGGATCAAGTTGATCAGAAAAAGTGATTTTACTCCAATCAACAGATTTTTGAAACCAGTCAAATTCAATCCCAAAGTGGATATTATGCTTTGCCATCGGAATGGTATAAGCGTAAGAAATACCAACCGAGGTTGTTTTCAACTTTGCCAAACCTTCCGTATTACTCAATACGTTAAGTCCAAAACCGCTTTTAATAAATGGCTCCTGCAATTCTATTGATGCACCATAAGTCCTAAAACCATAGTCAACATTAAGCCATTGCATCCTTGCAACTCCGGCAAGGCTCAAGCCTGGTTCTATTCCGGTGAATGCAGGATTGAGGTAAATCCGGTTTGCATAAAACTGTGAAAACGATGGGTCCTGGGCATTCCCCATTAAACTAATAATTAACAATAACCCAAAAAGTGTAAATCTTTTTCTCATAAAGAAAATATTATGGATCTTTTAAAATCCAGATTTAATAAATTTAGTGGGAAGTTTGTCTTTCAAAAATTACAATGAAGAGGGAAAACTTGAGAGGTGTTTAAGTGGGAAGTTTTTTGGAAGGGTATAGAAATCACTTTTCTATTACGACATAAATTTATCTCATAATAAGGCTAAATTACATGCTTGCACTTGCTCAATTTGTGACTTACAAGTTGTGAATGAATTAAAACAAAAAATATATCAATTGAATTTTAAAAATAATTTATCCTTCTCCAAAACTGTCTATTCTTAAAGGTTTCACCTTTAAGACTCTTTCATTGAATCATAAAAATAAATGGGTCTAATTTTTAAAAATAAATTGAATGACATTTGAAATCGTGTGACAATAATCCGAGTAAAAAAAACAGAAAAACAGGCAATATCCCCAATTTTTAACATTGAGTTCATTTTTCATCCAGGAGTATCTTTCACAATTTTTCATATATTCATAAAATCAAAAACTGACGATTATTTTTAATCTATCAACTTTGATTGTCACAATTTTCAAAAAACAATATTTTTCAGAAAGCAGATTTTTTAGAAATTACGACTAATTACCTCTCCGCAATTTAATTGCACACCACTCTACCAAAAGATTTTTCTACTTATTTAATTTAAAAGTTAGAGAAGTCTCCGAATTCATTCTTAATATTCCAAAAAATCGAACCATGAAGAGAATCAGCTGCTTTTGCTTATTTATGGCAACAATCGCAATACTTTCTATCTCTTGCTCATCTTCTAAAAAAGGTAAAGGGGGTGGTTGGTACCATAACAGGAATGTGAATCAATTGGATTTAAAAGAACAAGAATCAATTGTTTATCAACTTGAAGAACGAAATCATGAAGTTCAAAATAGTCTAGAATAGTAAAAAACTAAATTTTAAAGAAGCTTTTAATGGTCTGAGAATCATAATTCTACAACTTACTTCAACAAAAAAGGCAGCTCAAATTGAGCTGCCTTTTCAATTTTATCTTTAGTCATTATTTTTCATTGAGGCTCATTTTGATCTTTTTTTCAAGATCTGAAACGGTATCCTTAAAAATCAAATCCGTATCTAAAAGATCCTGAACTGCTTTGCAGGAATAAATCACGGTGCTGTGATCCCGTCCACCAAAATTTTCACCAATTGCTTTAAGCGATTTATTCGTAAGGTTTTTTGCGAGATACATCGAAAGTTGTCGGGCGATTACGATTGAACGTTTACGAGTTTGGCCTTTTAATTTGTCAACTGGCAAATCAAAATGCTCCGCTACCAGCTTTTGAATAAATTCAACAGTAATTTCTTTGGACATCTGCTTCACGAAGTTTTTGATAACTTCTTTCGCCAATTCTATATCAATTTCTCTGCGATTAAGCATTGATTGAGCAACTAATGAAATCAACACACCTTCTAACTCACGAATGTTGTTTTTTATATTGTAGCAGATAAATTCAGTAACATCGTACGGTAGATCCAGGCCTTCCTGATTCATTTTTGTTTCCAGAATCGCCATTCTTGTTTCAAGATCTGGTGCTTGCAAATCAGCTGAGAGCCCCCATTTAAAGCGAGAGATCAACCGTTCTTCCATTCCATCAAGATCCTTTGGCGGACGATCAGAAGTAAGAACCAACTGTTTACCGTTCTGATGGAGTTGGTTAAAAATGTGGAAAAAGATTTCCTGCGTTTTAACCTTATTTGCCAAAAACTGAATATCGTCAACAATTAATACATCAACAAGCTGATAAAAATTTACAAAGTCATTAACTGCATTATTTCTAATGGATTCGATAATTTGATTTGTAAACTTTTCAGAGGAAACGTAAAGAACCGTTTTGCTGGGATCACTAACCAAAGCATCATTTCCAATGGCTTGAGCGAGATGCGTTTTTCCTAATCCCACGTCTCCAAAAATCACTAACGGATTAAAGGCAGTACCACCGGGTTTGTTAGCAACAGCGAGGCCTGCAGAGCGGGCCAGGCGATTACAATCTCCCTCAATAAAATTTTCAAACGTATAACTTGGATTTAACTGAGGATCAATCGTCACTTTCTTAATACCAGGAATTATAAAAGGGTTTTTTATGCTTCCTGTATCCACAGATCCAGGGACATTCATATCTCTTTTTGAATTAGTTGAGGAAGTCCTCGCTGATTGATCCTGATCGCGATTTGGGCCCATGAGTATCTGATACTCCAACCGACCTTTTTCGCCGAGTTCTTGTCGAATAGTTGTTTTGAGTAAAGCAACATAATGCTCTTCCAACCATTCATAAAAGAATTTATTAGGAACCTGAATCGTCAGAGCATTTTGCTCCAAGCGAATAGGCCGTATTGGTTCAAACCAGGTTTTAAAGCTTTGCGTATTCACATTCCTACGAATTGTCCGCAGACAGCTATCCCAAACTGTAGCACAAGTTTTTATCATTCTCCAGATTCAATAGTGGCAAAAGCCAAAATTAATTAATATAATCGAAAACCGAAATGTGTAGAATTCAAAGTATCAGCAAGATATAAAAGTAGGAGTCAATGCATTTGCATTGGAATTGCCATTATTTTTATCTCATTATACTTTCTCAATTAAAAGAGATATTTAATAATGGAAGACTACAAATTTGAGAAAAAAAACTCGGATTGTGAAATGAATTTCTAATCTTTTCCAAAAAAATAATTGATGTTTTGATGTACTACCCCGATTATCATTTTTTCAATGATATAAGCTAAAGTTTAACCAAAAAAAGGATTCCTTTGACTATCAAAACCTTAGCCATCGCCACAGTGTTGTTTAACGAATAATCAACTACCATTATGGAACACATCACCTATTATTAAAAATATTAATATAAGTTAATCGTCTAACAAAATGCAACACAAATAAAGCGCTATTCCTTGATTATCCTTTGACAATTACGTTATCACAAGTCGAACAACGATTCTTAAAGTTGCGTTCAAAATAGAAATCTAACCGCCCTAAAACCATCCCTGCCCATCCAACCTGATTAATTAAAACTTCTTCTCCAGCAAGATTAAATTGCTTATCCGGCTGCTTCATAAAAGTATGCGTATGCCCTCCGAGAATTAAGTCAATATGTTTGCTGTTTTTCGCTAATTTAATATCCGATACCCTTTCGTCATTATATTTATATCCCAAATGGGAAAGGCAAATTACAAAATCACATTTTTCATCATTTTTTAAAATCGCAGCAAATTTGTTTGCATTTTTTATGGGGTCCAGATAACGAGTTTCTCTAAATTGTTTTGCTGGCACCATACCCTCAAGTTTAATTCCAAGACCTAAAACGCCTATTCGAAGGTCTGCTACCTGAAAAATTTTATATGGCTTGGTTTGGCTATCCATAATTGTATCAGAAAAATCATAGTTGCAGGTCAAAAACGGAAAATTCGCATTTGACAATTGTTTATAAAGGCCTTCAATTCCTGCATCAAAATCATGATTTCCGATGGTCGCTGCGTCATATTTCATTGCTGACATCAGCTTAAATTCGATTTCACCACCAAAATAATTGAAATATGGAGTGCCTTGAAAAATATCACCGCTGTCCAGAAGCAGCACATTTTTTTCTTCCGCTCTTATTTTATTTATCAAAGCTGCACGATTTGCTGCTCCGCCAAGTCCCTGGTATGGGCCGCCATCCATAGGAAAGGGTTCTATTCGGCTGTGCACATCGTTTGTATGAAGGATGGTTAGTTTCGTAATTTCCGGGCTAGAAAACGCTTCAAGCGGAAATGAATTACTTCCGATTAACAGGCCAAGCGTTCCAGCTTTTTTAAGAAATAACCTTCTTTTCATTGAGTTATTTTTTAATTCTAGTTGCAGATAATTTTGAATCCAACTGAAATCGTCCAATTTTGCATCGAAATCAAAGATTTCTCACAAAAATCTCCGTTTCAATTGGACTATCCGCAACTTAGGTTATTAATTACTCTTTCAAATAAATTCGACCATCTAATTCAGCGTTGACAGGCTCTCCATTATTAGCCAGATCAATGATGCCTTGCATAATCATTTCTCTTATCAAAACATCAACAATGTCTCGATCTTCTCCTTTAAAAAAGGAACAGCCATCGCCTCCATTTGCAAGGTAATCTGAAACTGCAACATGATAAATATAATCCTTTTTTAAAGGTTGACCATTGATTGTAATATCAGTTGGTTTTCCATCCGTGATTTTAAATTTCACTTGTTTACTAACCGGCCAGCCTCCTTTTTTAGCCATATTTTCAAATAATTTATACATGACATCTTGATCTACTTTTATGATTACCAAATGATTTTCAAAAGGCATTAATTCATAAATCTGCCCCTTGTTTATAACTCCTTTCTGTATTTCTGCGATTCCAATACTCCAATAATTGATAAAAGCAAAATCAACCACGCCATCATAGTGCTCTTCTGCCTTTCGAAATAAAACATCCGCAATAAAATTACCTAAAGTCGACTCAGGAAAAGCCATATTCAATCGTTTTGCACTTTGACCAATCACTTCCTTCATTTTAAAATCTAGTGTTTTCTTAAAAGGAGCGATCAATGAGTCAATTTCATCAGCTTTGGCCACAGGCAAGTCAATGGAATCTTTTAACTCATAATACTTCACTTCGTAGTTAGCGACATGATTGACCTTGGCACAGGTTAAAGATATTAGAAGGGTGAAAATCAAAAAAGATTTTGTCATGAAGCAGCTATTTCCTTGTGGTCCAAAAATAACAAATCCCTTCTTAAGCAAAAATCTAAGAAGGGATTTATCCTTTGAAACTACAAAAATTTACATCAGCAAACCCGCTTCTTTTTTAATCGCGTGCAAGGCTTTGTCAGAAGATACAAATTCTCTTTTTTCAAGATAATGAACAATTGCATTGGAATAATCTCTCGCGGTAGTGTTTGGTTCAATAGAATTGTAAACCAAATTAACAATATTGACTGCATCATCCCGAGCTATTTTAACGATTTGCCAAAGCTGGTCAGATACATAAACCTGCTGGGTGATATTATGCTCAAATTCATGCTGAATGGCTATCATGATAGCCAGGCGCAAATCTGTGGCATTCATTTTTTCGTTGCGCAGACGAAGGATCAAACTTGGAATTGAAATACGTTCGCAAAACAAAGAAAGCCGCTCATAAGCCTGTAACCTTAATCTCGTGGTAGTCTTTGTCTGATTTTGCTTAAGGTCAAGCATTCTGATCTTATATTGATTTTCGAGATACTGTTTCAATAAAGTATAAACAGTAAAAAAGACAATCAGCGCCGGAACGGTGATTTTAATAATCTCAAGTATGACTGATAACCAAATTGGCATATTTTATTATTTATTTTTTCGCAAAAATAGCAGCTTGAACTGCTATTTACAAATATTCCTTCATTATAACGAAAAGGCTTACTTTTTGTAACAACAATTATGATAATAAAAATGTTATTTATTTCAAATGAACCGGTTGATACTTTAAATCGTGTTCATTTTTTATGTAAATTTGCTATTAATAAAAAGAATAAAGAAATGAGTACTTTAAAAGAAGATATTGCAACACAACCGATTACACTTACTGATGGAGCTGTAAAACAGTTGAAACGAATCATGGGTGATCAGAACGTTTCGGAAGAACATGGTTTGCGAGTTGGTGTTAAAGGTGGTGGATGTTCTGGTTTTTCTTATTTGCTGGGATTTGACCAGAAAAACGAAAATGATGATGTTTATGAAATAAACGGAATGAAAGTTTTTATGGAAAAAGCCCATGCCATTTATTTGCTGGGGATCGAAATCGACTGGATGGAAGGCCTCAATAATCGTGGGTTTACTTTTAATAACCCAAATGCAAAGGATACTTGCGGGTGCGGAACTTCATTCTCTGCTTAAACTGATTTTTACAAAAACTTTTGAAAGCCATTCAGATAAATTATTTGGATGGCTTTTCTGTTTCTACTAAAAAAACTTTACAATATCTTCATTTCATTATGCCTCCGGCGGCTAGCTTTTTCATTCGATAAAAAGCTAGCAAAAATCTTGGTAAAATAAATGCCCAACTACAAACTGGCACCCACACCCACGTATTTTTCCGAGCCAAATCGCGTCATATGTAGAAATTAAAAAATTTTCTTTTAAACAACCTTTTATAATTTTGACCAACAATTTTTAGTGTAGACTTTGAAAGGAGGGATGTGATAGAAGGCTTTGTTCGATCCCGCTTCGTAGGACGGGAGAGTTTGGCTACGCTGCAAAATCAAGCATAGAATTTTCTAAAAGAAAAAATTGTCTTGACTTTTTTGGTCCTTTTTGCGTCAAGGTAAAAAGGACAGACTCTCACGATTGTCAATCACTTGAAATTTAACAATATATTTTACCATAAAAAATCCCGAATTTTTGATTTCGCAAAAATTCGGGATAATGTATTCAAAAAGCGAAATGATTATCCAACCATGGCTGCCAAGGCATCAGAAATATAGTCACATACTAACCTTAGATCCCGTCTATAATAGCATTCAAAGTAGCACTTGGTCTCATAGAAGCTGTAGCTTTTGCAGCACTGGGAGAATAGTACCCCTCGATATCCATAGCGACTCCTTGTACAGCGTTTAACTCCTCCAATATTTTTGCTTCGTTGCTAGACAAAGACTCCGCTATAGGAGCAAATTTAGCTTTTAATTCAGCATCAGCTGTTTGCTTTGCCAACTCTTTTGCCCAGTACAAAGTTAGGTAGAAATGGCTACCTCTATTGTCTAACTCATTTACTATTCTTGATGGAGATTTCCCATTCTGAAGTAAAGAAACGATAGCTTTATCTAATGTGTCTGCCATTATTTGTGCTTTAGGATTATTATTCGTCTTGGCTTCGTGCTCAAGAGAAACAGCTAAGGCCAAAAACTCGCCTAAAGAATCCCATCTTAAGTGATTCTCTTTGTTGAACTGTTGAACATGCTTGGGAGCAGAACCACCCGCACCAGTCTCAAATAAACCACCACCATCCATCAAAGGAACAATCGACAACATTTTTGCACTCGTACCTAACTCTAGGATAGGGAAAAGATCTGTGTTGTAATCTCTCAATACATTACCAGTAACAGAGATTGTATCTTGCCCATCTTTCATTCGCTTGAGAGAAACTTTAGTAGCTTCTATAGGAGAAAGAATTCTGATGTCTAAACCAGTAGTATCGTGATTTGGTAGGTAAGCATTTACTTTTTGTATTAACTGCGCATCATGCGCTCTGTTTTTATCCAACCAAAAGATGGCTGGAACACCAGTCGCTTTTGCTCTGCTGACAGCCAATTTAACCCAATCCTGAATAGGAAGGTCTTTTACTTGGCACATTCTCCAGATATCCCCTTCTTCTACCTCATGCTCCATTAATACTATACCTGCATTGTTAACTACTTGTACTTTACCAGCCGAAGGAATTTCGAATGTCTTATCATGTGATCCATATTCCTCCGCTTTTTGAGCCATCAAACCAACATTAGGAACAGTACCCATGGTCTTAGGATCAAAAGCACCATTTTCTTTACAGAAGTCGATCGTCGCCTGGTAGATACCTGCGTAAGAACTATCTGGAATAACTGCTTTAGTATCCTGAGGCTTACCGTCTTTGTTCCACATTTGGCCAGAGGTTCTGATCATAGCAGGCATTGAAGCATCAATGATCACATCACTTGGTACATGCAGGTTCGTAATCCCTTTGTCAGAATTAACCATGGCTAAATCTGGACCTTCAGCAAAACACTTTTCTATTTCAGCCTCCACTTCTGTTTTTACAGCAGGTGCAAGCTTATCTAAATTATCCAATAAGTTGCCAAAACCATTGTTTACATTAATACCCGCTTCGTCCAATTCTTTTCCAAATTTTTCGAAAACAGACTTGAAAAATACTTTTACACCGTAGCCGAATATGATAGGATCAGAAACCTTCATCATCGTTGCCTTCAGGTGTAGAGAGAATAATACTCCTTTAGCTTTAGCATCTCTCATTTGCGCTTCTAAGAAAGCAACCAATGCTTTCTTGCTCATGAATGTTCCATCGATAATCTCCCCATCAAGAACAGGAACAGCCTCCTTTAAGACTGTTGTACCTCCAGCACCCACTAATTGTATTTTCACACTACCTGCTTTAGCAATCGTTACTGATTTTTCATTGGATTCAAAATCTCCTGACTCCATGGTAGATACATGAGTAGCAGAGTCGGCAGACCATTTACCCATAGAGTGTGGGTTTTGCTTAGCATAAACCTTTACAGGCTTAGGCGCTCTTCTGTCTGAGTTACCTTCTCTTAAGACAGGATTTACAGCACTCCCTTTTAATTTGTCGTAAGTTGCCTTTATATTTTTTTCTTCGTCGGTACTAGGCTCGTCAGGATAATCCGGTATAGCAAATCCGTCTTCCTGCAACTCTTCAATAGCATTTTTAAGTTGAGGAATAGAAGCCGAAATATTCGGCAATTTAATGATGTTTGCCTCTGGCTTCTTAACCAACTCACCCAATTCAGCCAATGCATCACCTACTTGTTGTTCTGGCTTTAAGTAAGTAGGAAAGCTAGCTAGAATTCTACCAGCTAGGGAAATATCCTTTGTTTCCATTTCGACTCCACATTGCTTGGCAAATGCTTGAACAATGGGTAGAAGAGATTTTGTAGCCAAAGCAGGGGCTTCATCAGTATATGTATAATAAATCTTAGACGACATATTTTATTTATTTAAAAACTTATTTATTTAAAACCAAAAAATTGATCATAGCTGCATCTGATACTCTTACTGATGCCGCCCAAATATCCGGACCGATACCATCTCCTTAAATAAAAGGAATGATCGGATCATTTTGGTACGTTTAATTTTCCGTTTACATTAGTTACTTTTGTTCCGCTCATATTTATTCGTATTTTTAGTTAATATTATTTTTTTCAAAATCAGGCACAAATGTAAGAATTTTATAGCTGTTTTTCTACATTTGACACAAATACAACAAGGCTTAGAAAAGCTTTGTTTAGGCCAGCTAAAAATTAATCAAATATTTTTAAAAACTACCGTATCCTTTTCATTTACAACACTTTAAGATATTTTACAATATGCGAATTCTACTATTTCTAATTTGTTTAATGAGTATTATAAGCTGTAAAACAAAGAAAGATGTTTCAAATGGAGAAAATGCTGAATGTAAAACAATTGCAACGGTAAAGGATTTCACCGGTCTTGATGGTTGTAAATTTTTAATCATTTTGGAAAACGGTGACAAACTGTTGCCTGCTAAGTTAAATGATGAAAGTTTCGAATTTCATGATGGCCAAAAAATTAGTTTTGATTATAAAGAACTTCAAGATGTCATGAGCATTTGTATGGCTGAAGATATGGCTGTCGAAATAACCTGCATTAAAGAAATTGAATGAGCACTCAAGAAGTGGAAATTTATGAATGAAAATTTAGATCCTACAAACGAACATCATACTTCGGAAGATAATCAAATTGAACGTGCCCTTCGACCAAAAGAGCTGGATGAGTTCAGCGGTCAACCGAAAATTGTTGAAAATTTAAAAGTATTTATTGCAGCAGCTAAATTGAGAGGTGAAGCGTTGGACCATGTCCTTTTGCACGGCCCTCCAGGTCTCGGAAAGACTACGCTTTCTTATATTATTGCCAATGAACTAAATGCAAATATGAAAATGTCTTCGGGTCCGGTTTTGGAAAAACCAGGTGACCTTGCGGGTTTATTGACCAATTTAGAAGAAAGTGATGTTCTATTTATTGATGAAATTCACCGACTAAACAACGTCGTTGAAGAATATCTTTATTCGGCGATGGAAGATTACCGGATTGATATCATGATCGATAGCGGCCCGAATGCCCGAAGTATTCAAATTACTTTAAATCCTTTTACGCTCGTTGGGGCAACCACAAGGATGGGATTGCTAACTGCCCCGATGCGGGCTCGTTTTGGAATCAATTGCCATTTGGACTACTATGATTTTGCTACTTTAACTAAAATCATAAAAAGATCTGCCGGTATTTTAGACCTTCCGATTACTCAGGATGGCGCGGAAGAAATTGCCCGCCGAAGCCGAGGAACTCCACGAATTGCCAACGCACTCCTTCGCCGTATTCGCGATTTTGCACAGATCAAAGGAGATGGAAATATCGATCTTAAAATTGCCAAATATGGTCTCAATGCCCTCAATGTTGACGAAGGTGGTCTGGATGAAATGGATAATAAAATCTTGTCCACGATTATCCATAAATTTAAAGGCGGGCCTGTAGGAATAAGTACCATTGGAACAGCTGTTGGCGAAGAAGCCGGAACAATCGAAGAGGTCCACGAGCCATTTTTAATTATGGAAGGTTATATTCATCGGACGCCGCGCGGAAGAGAAGTTACTGAAAAAGCTTATAAACATCTTGGTATTATTCCTCCATCCAAAACAGGAACGCTATTTTAATAAATATAGCAACATCACGAAGACTAAGACTAACTGAAGTTTTCGAAAGCGTTCAAATGGTTCCTGTTTAAAGGCCGGAAAAACATTTTTATTAAAAAAGCGTTATCTTTATAAGAACAAATCCCCGCCTAGTTTTTATCATAATTGCAATCTTTTTTTGGAGCTTTTGTCTTTTGGAACTCAAAAGTGTTAAAACATTAATACTATTTTTAAGAAAAAGCTCCCCGACGTAATCTTTACAATGACTTTTGTGTTTATATATAGAATACTGATAACATAATCGCTATGGATACCAAAACTTTAAAAGCGTTACTTTTCTTAGCCGGAGCTCTTGCTTTCTTTCAACTTTCGGGGCAACATAATCATTCCGGATCACATAACCATTTTGACCCGACCCACGATCACGATCACGGCAGTTTCGATATTTCTTTTATTCAGAACAATAATCAATGGCATTCTAATGTCCTTTACAAAGCCAATATCGGAGGATTAAATACGGTTTATCTTGAAGACAATTCTTTTACCTATGTGTTTTCTAATAATGAAGATGCTGAAAAGATACACGAAGTTATTTATGCTAATGAATCTGTTCAAAATGCACATATCGTCAGAAGTCATGCGTATAAAGTACATTTTCAAAATGCACACACGGCTCGCTTAGAAGGCATAGATAAAAAGGCAGAATACAACAACTATATTTTAGGAAATGATCCTTCAAAATGGGTTTCGTTTGTACCTCTTTTTAATAAAATAAACTATCAGAGCATTTATGATGGCATCAACCTGGAGACCTATAGTTCGGAAGGCCATTTTAAATATGACTTTGTAGTGGATGCTGGTGCTGATCCTTATCAAATTGTGTTAGACTATGAAGGAACTGATGGCATTGAAATAGATAATGGCAATTTAATTATTTATACTTCTGTTGAAACTGTAATTGAAAACAAACCTTTTGCTTATCAAATGGTCGAAGGCAAGCAAAGAGAAATTAATTGCCAATACGTTTTAAAAAACAACCTCGTTTCTTTTGAATTTCCTGAAGGATATGACCAATCTAAACAGCTGATTATTGATCCTACGGTTGTTGCTGCTACGCTCTCCGGAGCATTTGGTGCCACTAATTATGGCCATACAGCGACATTCGACAATGGCGGGAATATTTATGCAGGAGGCATTTCTTTTGGTGTTGGTTATCCTGCAACGTCCGGAGCATTCCAGACAAGTTTTAGTGGTGGCCCTCCGGGTTTTACTACTACAGATATTGCTGTCAGCAAATATAACCCAAATGGAAGCACACTCATTTTTGCTACATACATTGGAGGAAACAGTGTTGATTACCCTCATAGCATGGTGACTGATTTTGACCAACAGCTTTATATTTTCGGATCAACGGAGAGTAATAATTTCCCGGTTACTTCAAATGCAGTGCAGCAAAGCAATGGAGGAGGTTCAGATATTATTGTAACAAAATTGAAAAGTGACGGAAGTGGCTTAGTGGGTTCAACTTATATCGGCGGATCTAGCAGTGACGGAATCAACACCACTTATCATCCTCCTCAGCAACTATTCAATCCTTATTATAATTATGGTGATAAATATAGAGGTGAAATCGTGATTGACAATCAGGGAAACGCCTACATCGCCAGTTGTAGCTCATCCAGCAATTTTCCGGTTACCGACGATGCATATAATACTAGTTTTAACAATATTGGGGCAGGGATATACCCAGCACAAGATGGCGTTGTACTAAAACTAAACAGTGATCTTTCAACATTATTTTGGGCTACTTTTCTTGGAGAAAACGAGCCAGATATCGCTCTTGGATTAAGACTTGATGATAACAAGGATATATTTGTTACAGGGATAGCTGGTTCTGCTAGTTTCCCTACCACACCCGGAACTATACAACCTAACTGGAATGGTGGAGATGAGGATGGTTTTATTGCCAAATTGTCTGCCGATGGCAAGAGTTTGCTGTCGGGTACTTTTTGGGGTACGCAAGGAGTTGATCATAGTTATTTCATCGATATTGATGAAGATGATAATGTTCATATATATGGTCAAACAACCGGATCAATGCCAATAACCCCTAACACTTACTATTATAATCAAAATGACAATCAATTTTTAGCAAGTTTTACCAGTGACTTAAGTTCGATAGTTTACAGTACTGTGATTGGATCACCATTACCTCCGCTACCCAACCAGCCAATTTATGACTATGTTCCGGTTGCTTTTATGGTTGATAAGTGCAACAACATTTATTTTTCCGGGTACTTTGCCCGTGGTGGATTGCCGACCACTCCTGATGCCATTGAAAGCGCACCATCTGGAGGCAGTTTTTATCTAGGTGTTTTAGATCCCAATGCAACAGCTCTGTCATATGGAACTTATTACGGAGATGCCGATCATGTCGATGGTGGCACAAGTCGTTTTGATAAAAGCGGAACGGTCTACCAAGGGGTTTGCTCCTGTATACAATCCGGTACTTTAAACACGCTTCCAAATGCTCATTCAACTTTTCAATCAACTTTATGTGATATTGGTGTTTTTAAAATAGATTTTGAAGTGAATACCGTGACTGCCGCAGCAACTGCTTCACCAACTACAAGTGGATGCGCCCCTTTTACAGTAAATTTTAAATATACCGGACAAGATGCGACCAGCCTTTTTTGGGATTTCGATGATAACGGCAACACCAGCACACAGTTAAACCCAACCTATACTTTTACAGAAGCTGGAGAATACAGGATCATGCAAATTGCCACAGCTCCTAATACCTGCAACCAAAAAGATACTTTTTATATAGATATTAGTGTATTTGATGGTTCGAGCACAAAAACTAATCTCGTTGTTTGCAACGAAACCGACCCAACTTATTTGGATGCTACTACAACAAATGCTACTTATCAATGGCAGGATGGTTCCACGGGAGCAACCTATTCAGCAATGGATGTAGGCGTTTATTGGGTTGATATTTCGATACCAGGTTGTACAAGAAGGGATTCTTTTGTTGTTGAACTGACAGCGCCTTTAAATATAGATTTAGGCCCGGATTTTTCGGTCTGTGATCAAAATTCATTTACTTTAGATGCCACCACAGCCGGTTCAATTTCCTATGAATGGCAAGATGGTTCGACCGATCCGACATTAACTATTTCGGGTCCTGGACAATATGCTGTTGTAGGAGTTAATAGTGATGGCTGTCCATTTTCAGATGAGGTCAATGTGCTTTTCGGAACAACTCCAACGGTTGATTTGGAGTTTGTCGATACACTTTGTGATTGGGATTCTTACACTTTTGATGTTACTATGCCTAATATTACCTCTTATGAGTGGCCGGACGGTTCAACTAACCCAACGTTTACTGTTTACTCCCCCGGACAATACTGGGTGACTGTAGGAAACAATGGTTGTCTTATAAGCGATACGATTCAAATCAATTATTATGATGAATTGATTTATGCACAAAACTCATTTGATGTAGATTGCGATGGAGATTGCAACGGAAGTATTGATGTCTCTGCATCCGGAGGAAACGGACCACTTAACTTTCTTTGGAATACTGGCAGTACTGATACAAGCCTGGATGAATTGTGTCCCGGCAATTATACCTTAACCATTACAGATGATATTTGCACTTATGAAACTTCATTTTTCATCAATGAACCTGCTCCACTTGCTTTTGACTTGTTAGGAATTGATGTAGAATGTAATGGCGATGGTAATGGAAGTATTGAGGTAACCAACATTTCCGGAGGAACTTTACCTTATTCGTTTTCATTAAATGGCGGACCATTTTCAAGTTCAAATATTTTCAACAATTTGTCAGGTGGTGATTATGAAGTAAATATGGTGGATGCTAACGGATGTGCGTTGAGCGCAATGGTTTTCCTCTATGAACCTACTTTGGCGACTGTAGATGCAGGTCCTGATTTAGAAATCGAATTGGGAGAAAGTATACAAATCAGAGCAACTGCTTTTCCTTATAATGGTGAATATATTGAATGGTCTCCTCCAGACAGTCTTGATTGTCCATCTTGTATGCAACCGTTTGCTGGACCAACTAGTACAACGACTTATACTATTTCGGTTATAGATACAATAACCGGTTGTGTTTTGAGAGATGACGTAGTAATCACTGTTGACAAAAACCGGAATGTTTTTATACCAAATGCCTTTTCTCCAAATAACGATGGCTCGAATGATCTGTTCCAAATATATACCGGAAATGGTGTTCGGAGAGTTATTCAGTTTAAAATATTCGACCGCTGGGGAGAGTTGATTTATCATCATGAAAACTTTATCCCAAGTGATTCCAAAAGCGGGTGGGATGGCAATTTTAAAGGGCAGCCTATGAACAATGCAGTGTTCGTATATCTTGCAGAAATAGAATTTGTCGATGATGTTGTAATTCTCTATAAGGGAGATCTTACTTTGTTAAGATAGTTTAAGAGCCCTCAAGTTTTTAGGCTAAATATTCAAAAAATATATCTGACATTTTTAAAAGAAGCTAATTCTTTATTTCCTGAAGAAGTGGTCGGTCGTTTTCAAAATCGTACATCGTCAAACGGCGCAATTCGTAGTGTGCCAACCAATAATTCCGAAGACTGTTCATATAAGATCTTCTGGCTTCATCTTCTTCACGGATCGCAATATTGAGTTCAACAATTTCAATCTTTCCAATAAGATACCGTTGTCGTGTAATGCTCAACCGTTTTTGAGAAACTTCAAAGGCTCTCAATCCGAGCAATACCTGGTTGCGTTGCAAACCAAATTGCTGTACTTTAAGCAAAACTTCACGATCAAAATTAATCCGCTCTTGCTCCACATTCATTTGCTCCAGCTGGAAGTTTGATTTTGCAATTTCGATCTGGGCTTTTGTTTTTCCCCAATCTGCAATTGGAATGGTCAATCCAACTCTAAAACGTTCCTGGTCAAGAGGGTTGGCATATGCATCTTTGAACACATCTGCTGTTTGTGTCAATCCGAATTGCCCAAAGAGGTCTATGTTTAAACCATTATCAGCTTTCGCACGAACCACGTCCCGTTCAGCTTCTTTTAGCCTTCTTCTAAAAGCTATTGTCTCACTTCGATATTTCTGTGCATAGTTGAGCGCAGTATCAGGGTTTATTAAGATTTCGGGTATATCAGTTGGAGGAACCAAGTCAAAACTAACCACGTTTTCTATTCCTAGAAAATTTCGCAATCGCTCTGTATTTGATTGTTGATTGAGGATCGCTTCTGCCAAATCAGCATCTGCATTCATCGCACTCAATTCAATTTGGAGGAGTTCTGTCTCTGCAATTCGCCCAACACTAAATCGTCCTTTTGAAATATCAAATAATGTATCTGCATCCGCTTTATTTTTGAATACTGCCGCAACATTCAGCTGAGCAATCAAAACATCAAAAAACAACCTCGTCGCATCAAAAGCTACTTCTTCCATTTCTTCAGCAAATTCTTTATTTGCTTCCTCATAACGAAGTGGTTCTATTTCTTTGTCCCATTTCAAATTATTAAATTGAAAAAGAGGCTGATTAAAACCAATGACCACAGGAGTCGTAAGGTATGACGTGGTCTGTGGATTTACACTAGTCTTAAAATTGTCCACTCGTTGAAAGCCTGAAAAAGCAAAAACACTTCCTCCTGTCAATGAAACATCCTGCGAAATTGAAAGACCAATTTCATTAGTCATTAACGTTCTTGGAATAAACTCAACTGTCCCATCTGGTTGGGTAATCGGATCTATCGTCCTGTTAAAATCAGGTAGTGTTGATGTTAAATCTATCAGGGGCTTATAATTAGCTCGAAAGGATTGGTATAACCAATAATTGGTGGTTTGTTTTGTCTTTGCCAATTGTACATCCGGAGCATCGCCCTGAGCAAGCTGGATCACTTCCCGCAAACCGATCTGGATCGTATCAATCTGTCCATTTATTTTAATACAAACAGCTAAAAGAAAAAAAGTTGTAAGAAAAAAGTACTTATTCATAGTTGATTTTAAAAGTGTTTTTGTGTTTTGGTTTATACGCTCATCGTTTGTGGTTCATCGTTCGCGGTTTTTAGTTTTCCAAACTACTCATCACTCACCCCTGACACTGACTACTCACTCCTCACCTTCTCCCCTCAATCGGTCCGCAATGCTAAAATAGGATCTTGCATTGCTGCTTTTTGTGCTGGAAACAATCCAAAAACAAGCCCCACAATCGCAGCAACGCCAAAGGAAAGCAAAACAGACCAGGTAGATACAATCGCCGGAATTTTAAATGAATCCGCAATAATATTAGCAGACAAAACACCCAACACAATTCCAATCACTCCTCCAATCAGGCTGATAAAAATAGCTTCGAATAAAAACTGAAGAATGATGTCATTTTGTTTGGCACCCAACGAACGCCTCACCCCAATTTCCTTGATACGTTCCATTACAGAAGCAAGCATAATATTCATAATTCCAATACCTCCCACCAACAGGGAAATCCCTGCGATCATGGCCAATACATTGTTAAAAATATCCTGGGTTTTTCGTTGTTGTTGTAATAATAATTCAGGAACGGTAACTTCATAGTCCAGCAAACCGTGATGCCTTCGTTTCAGAAGTCGCCCAATTACATCTGCCGAAGCCTGCAGATTTTTAGAATCGTCTACTCTGATGATCAAACGGTCTAACTGATGGTAATTTTTTGTTTTATCAACTTCATCATCCCAATCTCCTTTCTTAATATCATCTCTGCTAACGAGTGCTCTGTTTTTAAAACGTAACAAAGCAGTGGAAACCGGAACATACACATCAGAATTATAATCACGGATCCCTAGGTTTTCAAGGCTTTCCTTACTGGCTACACGCTTTTCAAGAACGCCAATGATTGTTAGCCAGGTGTTACCACATTTAATTTTTTGACCAAGCACATCTCCCTGACTAAAAAATTTTGTGGCCACATTTTTACCAATAATACAAACAGATTTCCCCGCTTCCATATGTTCAGAATGAAAGAATTTCCCTGAGCTTAGTTCCAGATTATTCAATTCAAAAAAGGTATTTGTAATGCCGATACATTTCGCTTTTTCCAGTTTCGCTGATTGGATTATTGTGGTAGAAATAACAATTTCAGGGCTGATCTTATCAACTGTGGGAACTACACTTGAAATCGCTTTGGCATCTTCTATCGTCAAACCCGGTGACCAGGGCATGAGGTCTTTTTGATTTGTGTTATTATTAGTGTTTGCAGCAGCAGCCTCTTCTTCTGTTTGGATCGTAGATTCGATCACAATATTGTTAGTGCCGATGAGCTTCATCTGATCCAGAATAGATTGCTTGGCACCTGTCCCGATGGCGAGCATGGCGATTACTGCAGCTACTCCGAAAATAATTCCCAAGGCTGTTAGAAAAGCCCTGAGTTTATTGGCAAGTACACCTTCCATCGCCAATATGAAATTAAATAATACTCGTTCCATTTTGGGGAGTGTTTTGGTTGTTTTGTTTGTGGTTTACAGTTTGTGGTTTGTGGTTTGTGGTTTCAACGAAAAAATATTAACCATGAACCATGAACTACAAACCATTCACACTTAATTAAAAATGATAATTCCTCCTCCAGAATTTTTATCACCGCTGATTTCTTCATCTTTCACCTTTTTCTTTTTTTCTTCCATCAAGGCCTGACGCGCCTTTCGATCCTCTTCCAGCTTTCTGAGAATTTCATCTTTTATTTTTTGGTCAACAAGAGTAAGCGGCATTTTGGCTGCGTTTTCGGGCTCAGTCAACAAAATCTCATCTCCTTCATTCAAACCATGTTCGACAATAATCTCATCTTCGTTTGAAGAACCCGTGATCACTTCCTGTTTGGAGATATTTCCTTTTTCATTTTTAAATACAAAGGTCAGGCTGTCGTTATAAATGGCTTCGATAGGAATGAAGAGCACATCATTATAAATATTAGTTAAAATTTCGTTTCCTGTCGTCATCGCTGGTCTCAAAATGGAATCAATCTCATTTACCTGCACAACCACTTCAAAAACCTTTGAATCATAATTGCGCAGCTGCTCACCAATATTAGCTACTTTGATGACCTGCCCTGTATAGCTGTTATCCGGAAAAGCATCAACCGATATTTTGACATCCTGTCCCTTTTGAACTCTGCTGATATCCACTTCATTTACAAAAGTCTTTGAAACCATATCGCTGAGATCCGGCAACTCTGCTACAACAGGATCCCAAGCTCTGATTTGTGAACCGGGCCCAACTTTTCCATCCCAATTCCTTGCATAAATAAGCATCCCATCTTTGGGAGCTTTTACCAAAAAGCCGGCGGCCAAATCGGCCAAGGTTTTTAATTTTAATTGTTGCTGTCGCAAAGAAGCATTTATTTCAGAGATTTTAGCTTCTGCTTTCGTCTGAGATAAACTGAACTTCGCCAACAATTGGTTATAATCTCTTTCTGTTCGTTGTAAATCAATTTCCGCTTGTTGAATAACAGATTTTGCTTCGAATTTGCTTTGTTCGACATATAGTAACTTTTCCTGCTTCGCAAATTTCAAATTGATCAATTCGTCTCTAATTCCCCTCAATTCAATCGTTGTATCAATTTTTGCCTGTTCAAGTTGAGTTTCTATTTTTTCAATTTCAGCCATCGCATCTTTCATCTTTGTATCCAGCTCCGTTTTATCAAGAGTTGCAACATAATCACCGGCTTTTACAAGAGTTCCTTCAGGAATCATGTCCGTGATATTAGTCTGCCAAATCTGGGCAGTTCGCATACCTTGTGGTCCGCGAACTTTTTCTGATCGTTTGGCCTGCAACTCACCGGTAGCAGTTACTTTTACCTTAAATTCTCCTTTTTTTACAGTGGCTTTTATGTTTTCTTCTTGTGGAACATCTTTCTTTTGTGTATAGAAATAATAACCGATTCCACCAAAAACAATAACAAGGACAGGGAGTAAGATTTTAAATGGGGGCATATTCGTTCAGTGTTTTAGTTCTTTATGTCAATTTTATAAATAAGCTTTCGAAACGAAGTTAGCAAAAAAGAGCGGTGGTTTGAGAACCATTAACGTCTCGTTAACAGATAACGAAAGTTTTCGTAGAAGCAACAAAAATTCTTTTGTTTTAACAAATTTTGTCTTTAACCAACAAATATCAAATCAAAATCACTCAAACAATAAATTGATTATTTGAAATTTCTGTTAGCTTGCATAAATGTTGTAAAAATTACAATTTCACACCAAACTTTAATAACGCCGGTTAAGCCTGAGCTTTAGGCGTATTAAAATTCATCGGTGGAAATGGAGGCTGTTCCGGTTCATCAATCACGCCAAACTGTGATTCAAATTTTTTCACATTATCCATCAGAGCGCGCATCAAGCGTTTAGCATGTGGAGGAGTTAAAACTACTCGTGCCTTCACCTTAGCTTTTGGCACGTTCGGCATTATACGAACAAAATCCAATACGAACTCGGTATGAGAATGTGAGATAATTGCCAGATTAGAATATACACCTTCAGCTACTTCTTCCGGTAATTCAATATTGAGTTGATTTTGATTTTTTTTTGAATCTGCCATCTTTGCTTTTTAAATTTGAGCGAATTTTTTTAAAATGC
The DNA here is from genome assembly GCA_965220465.1 of Saprospiraceae bacterium. Taxonomy (GTDB): domain Bacteria; phylum Bacteroidota; class Bacteroidia; order Chitinophagales; family Saprospiraceae; genus JAHDHW01. The sequence goes on from CBDCPZ010000025.1 coordinate 288,496, forward strand.
GAATATCGCGATTAAACTAATTTAACGCAAGTTAACCATAATTATGAAAGAATACTTTGAAACAAACCGCAAAGCCTGGGATCTGAGAGTCGATGTTCACAAAACCTCCGAAATGTATGATTTGGAGAGTTTTATAAATGGTAGAAATTCTTTAACTGAAATTGAATTGAATGGCATTGGTGATCTTGTTAAAGGCAAATCGCTCCTTCATTTGCAATGCCATTTTGGACAGGATAGCCTTTCCCTGGCTCGGATGGGAGCAAAAGTGACAGGCGTTGACCTATCTCCAAAAAGCATAAATCTTGCACGTGAACTAAATGACCAGCTAGGGCTGGATGCTACTTTCGTGGAATCAAACGTCCTCGAGCTTCAGCATAATCTGGAAGGCAAATTTGACATCATTTTCACTACTTTTGGAGTGACTTCGTGGTTACCGGATCTGGAAAAATGGGCTTCGGTTATCGATCATTTTTTGAAGCCTGGCAGTACTTTTTTCATCGCTGAATTCCACCCCACATTATATATGTTTGATTTTCCTACACAAAAAATTGCGTTTGATTATTTCGATGGTGGAAAAGCAATTTTGGAAGAAGTTACCGGTACTTATACAGATCGAAAGGCCAATATCAGTTACAAAGAATATTTCTGGACGCACTCCCTTCATGAAATCATCAATCCATTGGTACAAAAAGGATTAATCGTTCAAGAGTTTCTTGAATACCCTTATTCGCCTTTTAACTGTTTTGAAAATATGCATGAAATTGAAAAAGGAAAGTATAAATTCAGCGATTTAAAAACGAGCATTCCGCACGTTTATAGTTTAAAAATGCGAAAACAGGATTAATATTCAAACAGCGATTTTTCAAGCTTTTTTCAAGTATTAAAAAAACACTAAGTACAGGACAAAAGTCCAATTTCATAATATAAGCTCAAAAAGTTGAGCAGTTTGTGTTTGATATAATCTAAACCAATGCGAAAGATGCTAAACAATTTGGCTTTTCGCTTTTTGAGGTTTTTTAAAGGAATTTGATGACCTTGTTCTACAAGGAACTCACCTGTTTTAAAAGCCCAAATAAAAGCAATGGCCAAGATATAAATTAAGGTATCGATTCTTTCCAGTTTTGTTAAGTGAGTGTCTTCAAAATTGAATCCTCGCTTTTTACAAGCACTGAAAAAGACTTCAATACCCCATCTTTGAGCATACAATTGAGTGCCATGTTTTAAAGGAAGATCACTAATCAAAATCAAGTATTCCTTTCCAGATAGTTTTTGCCCTCCGACAAAAAGCCGGTGGCTAAACAGCACTCTTTGTTTACGTAAAGCTTGAAAAGAATCACTTTGAAAAAGCCGCCAGGCAGCTTTTTCTGTCATCTTTCCGGGCTTGCGAATTTTAGCATCTTTTCGGATTCGGATAATAAAATGTAAAGCTTGTTTTTTCAAATAAGCTAACCATTTATTAGCAGCAAACTCTCTGTCCATCAGCAAGTAACGAATACGTTTTTTCTGTGCATCGTTCAGGTAAGACAGCAGTTTTTCAAGCAATAAGATGCGTTCCTCCTGATTGGATTGCCCTCGTTTATCGAGCATCATCCAAACCAATGGAATGGCAGTGCCGCGCCAGGAAATACCAATAGTCAAAATATTAATGTTGACTCGGCCGAATTTCCAGTTGGTGCGATCCATGCTTAAAGCGATCCATTGACCTTGAGTGCCGTAATGAGACCAGGCCAATTGGACAAAACAGCTTTGACAAAAAGAATACTGTTTCATAAATCGCTGAATCCGTTTGAAGTTGCTGCTTAGTTGGACAACGTGATTGATCACCAGTGATAATTGAGCAAAATTGACCGTGCACATCTTCAAAACTGCCAGTATTAATTTGCTCATCATCGTTATTCGTTGACCTTGTCCGATAAAATGTTGGGAAAGCTCTTCTTTTAGAGCCTTTTCTGTATCTTTCATAGTGAGTAATTGGGCTTTAGGTTATTGATGATTTTAGCAACAACAATTTACCTATTTATCTCAATTACTCATTTTTGTCCTGTACTTAGAACAAAACATTCTTCCTAAAAAAATATTAATCCCCAGAAATTGAATGTTTAAATTGATTTCAGTTTCTCTTTTCCGTTTTGATCACCTCATTGCAAAATGTATGATTTTTGACAATTCTCTAATATGTATTAATAAAAAGTAAAATCTTTGAACCAAAACATAACATAATTGTGTATTAATTGTGTTTTATAAAAATAAAGTATACTTTTGCGGTCAAATACAGAGATATAGATATTTTATGTAATATTTATACAAGCGAACATTATAATTTTAATCCCAAGATTGTTTAATTAATCCCGTACATACCCATGAACAAACCAAAAAGGTTGCTGCTTCTGGCAGTAATCATGATGGCATTCTTGCAATGCCATAATCCCGATCAAACCGTACCTATCACTGAAATTCCTCAAATCGTAGAAAAGAGTGTTCAAGTTTCAGGTAATGCCTTTGACTTCCATAATAATGGAAAAAAAGTAAGGGCTGAAACATCTACACTAAAATCAACAACTACACTTGAAACGGTGAAATTGCCACGGTTTACCAATGAGTTGATAAAAGGTCTAAATTATCAACTTAAAGTACTGAAATACAGAAAGAAAGAACAACTTCAAGCTTATGGTGAAGTTGATCCAACGATTGAAAAACTTGAAAAGACTGTTCAACTACTTTTAGAGCAGCAACACAAAGAAAAGCCTGATTTTTCAACTACTCTTGATGCTACACCTATGGAAGGTGAAGACGGTAAAGGAAGTGTTTACTACACTGGCTACTTCACTCCTGTTTTAAAGGTCAGTAATGTTAAGACTGCTGAATACAAGTATCCTATCTACTCTCGTCCAAAAGATTGGTCTGGAAAATTACCGACTCGTCGCCAAATCGATGGAGAACAGATATTAAAAGGAAAAGGGCTGGAAATTGCATACGCAAAAAATTTATTGGACATTTATTTTATGCAGGTTCAGGGAAGCGGTATTGTTGAATTTCCCGATGGCACCAATCAAATACTTGCTTTTGCAGGAACGAACGGGCGCAAATATCGAAGTGTTGGTCGTTATATGATGCAAACCGGACATGCAAATGAACAAAATGTATCTCTCAATAAAATCAAGCAATTCTTCAGCGAAAATCCTCATTTGATTGACCCTCTTTTATTTGTCAATGAGTCATATGTGTTTTTTAGTTTAGTCAAATACCAAAAAACACCAAAAGGCGCCGGGCATGTTCCTTTGACGACTGAATATTCAATTGCCGTGGATAAAGAATACATTCCGATAGGAAGCTGTTTATTAGCTAAAGTTCCGATTATTGGCAACAACAACCAAATTAAGCATTATGAATATCGAATTCTTATTGCTCAAGATGTTGGTGGAGCAATTAAAGGGCCTGGACGAGTTGATTTGTACACAGGAGTTGGAGATGAAGGTCGACGAAAAGCTAGTGCTTTGCATCATTATGGGAGCCTATGGTTACTGATGCCAAAACAGCGTAAATCAGACCAAAAGCCCCAAATTACAGCAAGTTTGTAAAACAATTTCATACACCATATAAAATCGCATTCGACTTATATTCAAGTGAATGCGATTTTTTTGTGTTGTCACACATTAACAATAATTAACTATAAAAAATTTTGATAATAAAATAAATTTAATTTATATTTGCAGGTATTCCTGAATAATCACACATGAAGGTTTCAGTCCTTCACCACTAGAGAAAACAGAAACTTTCCAAGAGAACAAACTCAAACTACATAACTAAAATTTTTATCGTATTCCTGAATCAACGGAGGCTTTATAGTTAAAAAAATACTCCCTTTTGATTTAAGAAAGGTCTTTTAACTAAAGATTGTGGTGGTAAGGCGGCTTGATTTTTGATGTTTAATTTGTTCGCAAAAAAAGCTTTAACTTCTATTAGCTTGTTGGATTAACAAATAATCATTTCAAAAATACCAGCCAAAAGCAAAACGAACACTGTGTTATGTAAGCACTGAAAACCGATTATCTCAATTTCTAAATTGTAATCCATATGAAGCACTTTAACAATTCTATTGACGGAAACGTCAATTTAAGCAACATACCTGAATTTGAACCGGATTACTCCCCTAGATCTAAAAAAACAGAACAGTTTTTTGTAATTCTCTTAATCATTGTTGGCATGTTGGGTGCCTTTTACACTTTTAATTTTGGCTTTCAAAGTAGTTTATCGAAGGCTTCTAACCGAATCACCAAAAATCTTTCGTCGCCTGTTTTGCAAGCCAACATTCAGACAGTTGTATTGAACGAAAACACTTCTGGAAAAAAAGCGGCTCAGACCCAAGTCCAAATTGTTGGAGAAAAGGAAGCCAATCAAAAAATAAAGTTTACGATCGAAAGCTTTGATAATAAGGCAAGATATAACCTTAATATGGGTGATGGCGTAATCTTACATCCAACAAATAACTCTATCGTTTATAAGTATCCAAAACCTGGAAATTATCAGGTCCAATTAGAGGTTAGTTATAATGGAAAATCTGAAAGAATATTTTCAGAAGACATCCAAATATTGGAATCCATTGCTGTAGCTCCTAAAGCTCATCAAGAATATTAATATTTAGAAGCATTATAAAATATGGAAAGCCATTATTCTTTTTGAATAATGGCTTTTTTTATGGTTTGGAAAATCTTGGAAAGGGGCTTATTTTTACTATTCTATGATCAATTCCAACGGAAGTCCCATCTTAAAGGAAGTAAATCAGGTAATTATTGATTTCCTGATACATGCTCCTTTTTTCGGACGATTACTAGCTAAGTCGGTCAAAATCATCGATCAAAATTGTTATGGAATTTCTTTTATTTTTTTTGATTATCAAACCATTCGATTATGCATCAATCCAAAGTATTGGCAGAATTATTTAAAGGGCGATAATGAAAAACAGACGTTGCAATTGCGAAAAATTGCTTTAAAAAAACAGTTGCTCCACTTTATTTTCAAGCATGATTCGTTGATTGGAGATTTCGAAAATCCGGATATTTTTATCTTATCCGTTGAGATTGTTGCCAATCAATATTTGGAAGAAAATGAACAAATAATACACCCGCTTATATCTAATCTTTTTCCAAATCAAAAATTATTGCCTTTCAAAAAAGTGCAATATTATTACAAGCTTATTTCTGAAAATCTAAACAGCGCTGATTTAAAAAATAGTATAGATTTTCAATCCAAACAATTTGATTATTATAAAAACTGGAAAAAACATCAAATCCCAAAATCGGATATAGAAATGGAGTCACATTTTAGAAGGCAATTTATCCTGAGTCCTCTAAAATCCGAGGCTTCTTTAAAAGAAGGTATTTTACCAGCCCCTTTAATTTCATACCTGCATTTATTAAAAGATAATAATCAACAACCCATAAATTGGAGAAGAGTGCTTCGCCTTTTTTGTAATAACGGCAATCAAACTAAATTAGTCAACACGATTCATCGCCCTTCCAAAAGATATGGAACTTTCCCCGGAACGAAAGTTCGAAAACAAACTCGTATCCTCGTTGCAGTAGACACTTCAGGGAGTGTCGAAGAAGGAACTTTAAAACTCTTTTTCAATGAAATTCATCACTTGTGGAAGCACGGAACCGAAATCATAATTGTGGAATGCGATACAATTATCCATCGAAAATACGAATACAAAGGAGCGCCTCCGGACATCATTACAGGACGTGGGAATACAGATTTCAATGAACCTATTCGGTTCTCAAATGAAATATTTCAGCCAGATGCGTTGATTTATTTTACAGATGGTTTTGGCCCCAAACCTCGTATAAAATCAAAAAAACCTATACTTTGGGTGATTAATAAAAATGGCATCAAAAGGGATTCTAAAGCCTGGAACGAATTGCCCGGAAGGAAGATTATAATGAGCCTGGCGAATTGATTTTTTGTAAGTTTTAAAACTAATTGCTTAAATTCAGCAACAACTTTATCACAAAAAACGTCCAATATTTGTATTATTTATCCGTTTTTAATAAACTTGAAGAGTATAAAAAATCAATACAAAGTTATGTTTGATGAAATGAAAAATGTACTGGAACGATCTGCATTTGGAGTATGCAGCTATTTAGGCGAGAAGCTGGGAATCGCGACCACACGCGTTCGCTTATATTTCATTTATTTGTCTTTTGCAGCTTTAGGGTCGCCGATTATTTTTTATCTTTTTGTAGCTTTCTGGCTAAATATCAAACAGTATATCAAACAAAAAAGAAATGCAATTTGGGAATAGCTTCTACTGATCAAAAGCAAATTGCACAATGTTAGCACCCATTTTTAAAGCTTGTTGACGAACTTCTTCCGGATCTTTATGAACATCACGATCTTCCCATCCATCTCCCAGGTCACATTCGTAAGTATAAAAAACCGCTAATCGCCCTTCCCAAAGTATTCCAAAGCCTTGAGGCGGCTTATCATCGTGCTTGTGAATCTTTGGCAAGCCATTTTTAAATTCAAACTTCTGATGATAAATTTCATGCTCCCAGGGCAGTTCAATTAATTGTTGATCTGGAAACACTTTTTTCAATGCTGCTTGTACGTATGGGTCCATTCCGTAATTGTCATCGATATGCAAAAAACCTCCGCCAATTAAATAATTTCTTAAGTTTTCAGCTTCCGAATCCGAAAAAACAACATTCCCGTGACCGGTCATATGGATAAAAGGATAGTTAAAAATTTCAGCACTACCCACCTCCACTGTCGCATATTCTTTGTCGATATTAGTACCCAACTCTGCATTACAAAAATCAACAAGGTTTGGCAATGAAGTGGGATTCGCGTACCAGTCTCCCCCACCGTTGTACTTCAACAAAGCAATTTTTAAAGAAGGAGCTTCATTGAAAGTAATAAAAGACAAAAAGATAAAAGCGAACAGAATAGATAAAATATATTTCCAGTTTTTCATAAAGACTTTTTATTTCAAACGACAATCCAACAAATTTATTTATAAACGGTTGGAATTCGATTTTGATGCGGTTTTTTTTCAAACAAGTTTTTAAAATGGAATAAAAAAAGTGATAGTATTTTAAATTCCTATCACCTTTTAAGTTCAAAATGTTGAGCTAAATTATCAATAATCTACTTTTTTAAGCTTTTATAAATTAAAACTAAAAACTTCCTTTCATCCTGTTATTTAGCTTCAATTTACAATGGCAAATAGCTTATTAGTAATTTTATACGCTTTTCTATTTTCTAAAATACTTTTTACAGTTTAACGAGGTTTTTTGTTGTAAAACCATCGCCTGTAATTAGTTTTAAAATATAAGCACCTTGTGGCAAATCTTCAAAAAACAATGTTTCTCGAATAGACATTCCTTCAAAATCCCAATGTTGAACTACCTGTCCCACGCTGTTGAATAAAACAAGTTCAACTTTTTCAGTTTGATTGAAACTTGCATTGATAACAGTTTGATTATCAACAGGATTTGGGAATATTTCAAAGCTTTTAAGGTTGGAAATATCCGAATTGGAAGTAGTCACAGCTGTTTCATAATTATGGTTCAAAAGATAAAGTTCATAAATTTCGGGCCGGTAAACGACTTGCTTTTCAATGAGATCATCTGAAAATTCTAGAACCCCTGCGAGAGTGGCCACCTCAGACAAGGCCTTGAAACGCAAAGAATACAAAACGCTGCTTTCATCAATCGTCGTCCCTTCCAAAGAATTACCAAAAGTCCCCAAAACTGGAAGTTGACCATCGACCGCGAAATCTTCGTTAGCTAATAAATTGATATCCATCAAATCTTCGACAGCAATAAATTCTATAATCGCAGGATTCCAGATCAGCGTGTGTTGAAAGCCTGCAATTTGTTTAAAGTCTTCAACCAAGATTTCTACTTCAAATTCTTCATTTTGAGCAACAGATTGATTTTCAAAATAAAAGAGCGGTTCTGGCGAACCGACAGGCGGAGGAAAGTGATCCGCATCAATCGCAACATCGCCTAATTTTGTCGCAATCATTTGTAACCCGGTCGCATCAGCAGTTACATTTTCCAGAAAAATGCCAATACATTCAGCAGGTGTCCCCGAATAAACGCAACCATTAAAATTAAAATCAGCGCCAAATATTTTCCAATAATCGGGATTAGTAATTCCCTGGATTCTATCTGCGATTTTTAAAAGTACAACTAAATCAATCGTGGAAACGATTGAAGAATTATTAACATCGCCAACAATTGTTTGAAACGTAGATATCGAATTTGCTGAGGTTAAAATGATATCACCTGTTTTCAAAGCATCTAATACGGTTATAAATTCATTCGGATCAGATTCCTTGGTTGCTGAAATTGCGTAATCTCCCCCCGAAGGCAAATCTGTAAACGTAAAAACTCCATCAACACCAGTGATTACTGAAGTTGCGTTTGTGCAATGCACCGTAACACCTGCTTCAGGCATACCATTGTGCCGAGTAACCACACCGGAAATCGAAACAGTTTGAGCCAGTAAAGTAATTGAAAGGAACGTAAATAAATAGGTAAAAAAGTAGCATTTCTTGTTCATGGGTTTAACGTTTTATTTGAAAAATGGAATTACCCAATCAATTTAAAGCTTTTTACCCAGATTAACCATTTGATATTTTAATAAATAGGAGTTATTCTACTTTTATTTTCGGATTGATCTTAAGCAGCGCTTTTATGAATGCCTCTTTGTCTAAAGGGAAAACCTTCAACTTTCGCTTTTTGTGGGAAATCGTCAATTGATATTTTGCCAGTTTTCCTCTGAAGATGGAAGGGGAACTACTTTTTATTTGATGAATGTCAGCAATATCAATCTTTTGGTTGAATGGTCCGTTTTTGATTTTTAAAACTCGATCTTCAATCGTATAACTGGAAACTAACCACATCCACAAAACCATTATTGCCAAAAAGAAAGTAAGTACGAGAATCGGAGTTGAAAAACCATAGCCATTGATATACCTAAGAAAACTCAGAATCAGGATGACTCCAATCAAACCAACCATTGAAAACAGATCTTTTTTATGTTTGAATGTTTTCATCATAGAAATTTCGAAATTTACACATTATTTAAAAGATTCATCGTATGGCAGGCAACAACTCCGGCGGTTTCAGTTCTGAGTCGGCTTGGGCCCAATTTTACACCTAAAAAGTTATTTTTAATCGCCATGTCAATCTCTTCCGGTGAAAAGCCTCCTTCCGGGCCAATCAGAACAGTAGTTATTAGTTCTGTTTTTGATTGATCTTTTAAATGCAAAAGATTGTCTTTATAAACTGTTGCGATAAAACATTGCTCACCGGCAGTGTAATTTTCCTTTTTTATAAGATCATTAAATTTTGTCAGGTCATTTATTTTTGGAAGGTAAGCTTTGACAGATTGCTTGGTTGCGGAAAGCAAGATTTTATTTAAACGATCCAATCTTAATTTTCGCCTTTCGGAGCGCATGCAAACGAGGGGAGTGACTTCATCAATACCAATTTCAGTTGCCTTTTCCAAAAACCACTCAAAGCGATCCAGGTTTTTGGTCGGAGCTATCGCGATGTGCAAATAAAAAGGCCTTTTTCCAAAATTTTCCTCTTTCATTTCAATTTTTAACAAACACTCTTTTTTGTGCGCCTCCATTATCTCAGCGAGATAAAATCCCCCTGCTCCATCAATAAAATTGATTTGATCGCCCTGCTTTTTTCGTAAAACCTGAACACAATGGCGAGCTTCTTCTTCTTTGAGTCTTGCCAGATCGCCTTCAATGTCCGTTGTATAAAATAATTGCATAGCCAGCAAAAATAGAAAGGTAAATTGCTTATTACAAACTTATTAGACAAAGTAATTCTTTTTCCATGAAATTGGAATACGCTCGAATTGATAAATCCGTTTGGAAGTAGTATTTTTGCGCTCTATTTGAAACAACAGCCTGATTTAAAGTGTTAATCAGGCATTAAACATCAGTTTGTAATTGAAACAAGTTTAGGGTTACATCTGACAAAAAATATTTATGGATTACGTTATAATGATTGGCCAGCTCATTTTGAGCTTATCTATACTCATCGTTTTACACGAAATGGGACACTTTATACCTGCTCGTTTATTTGACACACGAGTGGAAAAATTCTATTTGTTTTTCGATCCCTGGTTTTCGCTTTTCAAATTTAAAAAAGGAGAAACGGAATACGGTATTGGATGGCTGCCTCTTGGTGGTTATGTTAAAATATCGGGTATGATCGATGAAAGCATGGACAAAGAACAAATGCAACAACCTGAGCAGCCCTGGGAATTTCGTTCGAAACCAGCCTGGCAAAGGCTTATCATCATGCTGGGCGGAGTTACCGTCAATTTTATTTTAGGCTTTTTTATTTTAGGAATGGTGTTTTATGTTTGGGGGGAAGAATATCTTCCAAATAAAAACGTAGAATACGGAATCAGTGTCGATTCATTAGGTATGGAATTGGGTTTTCAAAATGGAGACCAGATTTTAAGCATCGGAGAAGTTCCTTTTGAAAAGTTTAGCGATCGTTATGTTTTTCGTGAAGTTATCATCAACGAAGCGAAGGAAATTAGGGTAAACCGTGACGGAAATAATATGACACTTTCTATCACAGATGATAATTTGGCCGAGTTGACCAGTCGTAAAAATAAGGGGAGAACTTTGTTTGAGCCTCGACTACCATTTGTTATTCAGGAAGTAATTGATGAAAAAGGGTCTCCGGCAAAAGAAGCCGGATTGAAAAAAGGAGATCAAATCATTGCCACAAATGGAACACCAACTCCATTTTATGACCAGTTTCGTAAGATTTCTCTGGAAAGAAAAGGACAGGATACAGAAATCACAGTTTTAAGAGCTGAAAAGGATACTTTAAACTTAAACCTGAAATTAGCTGAAGACGGTAAAATTGGCGTTTATCGGGAATCCCCTGCTTTCTTTTTTGATACTGAACGTCAGGACTATACCTTTTTGCAGGCAATGCCATTAGGAACGAAAAAAGGTTGGACCTTTTTGACTGACCAGGTCAAAGCTTTTGGCCAGATGTTTAGTGGTCGACTCAAAGCTTCCGATAGTTTAGGTGGTTTTGGTTCAATTGCCAAATTATACGGAACTGAATGGATTTGGGAAAATTTTTGGAGAATGACGGCTATCATTTCCCTGATTTTGGCTTTCATGAATTTGTTACCAATACCGGCTTTGGACGGCGGGCATGTGGTGTTTTTGTTGTACGAAGTCGCTAGTGGCCGAAAACCGAGCGATAAATTCATGGAATACTCTACCATTGCAGGATTTTTCCTGATTCTATCCTTGTTGATATTCGCAAATGGCCTGGATTTTCTGGATTGGTTTAGAAAACCTTAGTATCTTAAATTTCTTAGCATTATTTATTTTTAAAATGATGTTTTTCACCTTTTCAATATTCAATGAATTACTTTGAATTTTATAATATTCCGGTCTCATTTAAAGTTGATTTTGCAGCTTTGAAAGACACTTTTTATACAAATAGTAAAAAGTATCACCCGGATTTTTATACCCTCGAAAACGATGAAAAACAAACAGAGATTCTCGAATTATCAACGTTAAATAACGAAGCTTATAAAACGCTCAAAGACTTTGATAAACGTATGAAATATATCTTGGATCAAAAAGGAATCATGAAGGAAGAAGGTCAAAATAAATTGCCCCAAAGTTTTTTGATGGATATGATGGAAATCAATGAGGCGCTCATGGAATTAGAGTTTGATTTTGATGAAGTAAAAAAAAATGAAGCCCTCAATCAATTGAAAAATCAGGAAAGTAGCATCTATGCAGAAGTGGACGCGATTATCGAAAACTATCAGGATGATAAGGCTACTGAAGAGGATTTAAAAGCCATCAAAGATTATTATTTAAAAAAGCGATATCTTTTGCGAATTCATGAAAATTTGGATAAATTTGCCTCGCTTTGATGAAAAGTTCGAAGTTCATAGTTTGAAGTTTCTAGTTGTTAAAAAATTTTAACTTTAAAACGTAAACTATCAACCTAATAATTACCTAAGTGGCGGAATTGGCAGACGAGCTGGATTCAAAATCCACTTAGTTTTGAAATATTGTACCAAGCCGATGTGGCGGAATTGGTAGACGCGCTGGATTCAAAATCCAGTTCACGCAAGTGAGTGGGGGTTCGATTCCCCCCGTCGGTACAATTTTTACAAGCTCAAATCTTTAACTAGATTTGGGCTTTTTTTATGAAAGTGACAAACATTTATGACAAACAGTGACAAACTTACTTCGTTTTTTCAATAAATGCAAAAAGATGAGTCGAAAGGGATTCGTCTCTTTTTTGATAGACTTTTGCCCAATTATCTAATTTAATTTAAAAGTGTTTTTTCTCGATATAATCCACCAATATGCCCTGAGGTATTTCATACTCCCTGCTGATCCTGGTACAGAGCGGATGAGGCCGCTCCTTGTCAAAAGTTGTAAAATCTTCGCCGTAAAAGCTACCGGCGAGTCAATCGCTTTTGCGACTTGCTTCAGGCTGCTGCGTTCTCCTTTTTCAGATAAACTGGCGAGGTGAATGCTGGCTCGGATTGCGCACTCACTGGCTTTTGAAAACATTTGGTTTACTTTTTTACAAAAAAAGGGGTAAGATTAATATCGGACAAATTTATCCGTGTTTGTTTTGTCATTTTTTTATACAAAAGAGCACGGAAGTTACAACATAGTCTTTCACCTCGATTTAAAGGAAACCCTAAATCAAAAAGCATCCATATTTTTTAACTCTATGGATGCTCTTATAATCAATATAAAGAAAGGTGTAATTATCTCTTGTGTTTATCTTTTTTGGTTCTTAAATATTTAAACAAAAGGACTGTTGACTCATCGTCTCCTCCTTCATTTGAAATCAACATATCACCATTTTCAAAAAAAGCTAATGAGATTTTTTAGAGTGCTTCATTAAATTTGCCGAAAATGAAACTTGTACCAGGTTTAAAAGCTGAAAATCACCTTGCTTATTTCGGACAGATAATTGAAGTTGATAACCAACTTCCAGTTTTTGTGAATGATGGGTTTTATAACCAATTCCCATATAAGTATAATTGTTGCTCAGAAAAGCATTCTTGTTGCCAGTAAAACTCAGGTATATTTCATTGAATGAGTTAAAATAAAATTCACCCTTGTTGATTTTTTTCCCTTTTAAAGGTTTCTTAAATCCAAGTTGATAACGTAGTCGGGTTGAAAGTGGAAAATTTCCATTTATTCTGTTTTGGATAAATCGTTCTTCTAACCTAAAGCGATTAATTAATGTTCCATCAAACAGAGTATTAGAAAAAATTATCTGTTGCCATAAACGATGTTCACTGATACGGATATATTTAAATGGATTACTACGTTCAAAGGTGTAACTCGCTGCCAGGTTTAAATTAGGAGAGTGAATATAAATAATACTGGGCTGGAGATAAAGCTTTAAAATGGAAGCGGGATAAAACTCACCGTTGATATTCCTGTTAAATGCATTGATAGTTGTTGATGAAAAAAAATTGTAACTCAGCTTGTTATTTATTTTTCCCGTAAGACTGATTGTCGGTAACAATCCATAAAAACTAGTATTTTGTGCTGTACTCACTTGACCAACATTCAGGAGGATTGCTACTATTATTACTACAAGTCTCATAGCCTAAAAATAAGATGGAATAGGTTGAACAATAACTTCTTTTTTTATCAGTAATTTACCTGAAGGAGTAAAATACAGTTCCCAAAATGCAGTGGATTTTCCTGATTTACCTTTTAGGGTTATTTCGTAAAGGAAATTGGTTTTAGGATTAACTTCCTGACATTTCAATATCTTGTATTTGTTGAAATGGTCTTCTAAAGTAGCCGTTATTGCTTGTCGAGCAGAAGTTGGTATATCTTTAAAAGAGAGATAAATTTCTTCTTCATATAAATCCCCTTTATAAAACATGACGGAATATTTACTGCTTCTATACCTGAAATTGGATTCAATGAAAGTAGTGTCATTTTTTACATCTTCATAGTATTTGATGCCGGAAGCAGAGGGATAATTCTCCTTCATAAATTCATTAATAGTAGCGTCCACCTGGTTAGCTGGAATTCTTTTCTCCTGCCCTTTTGCAGCCTGACAAGCAAAAACAATTATTATTAAAAAGCTAACTTTCCACATAAAATACTATTCTTTCATGTTATATTTTTTATCAAATTCAATCTACTACTTTTTTTTTACTTTTCCATTAGCATCTATCGTGACCTCCCATTCCTCATCAGTTGCGGTAGGATAGTCATTCAAAAAATGGCTGACAACTAGAGCAGAAACTTTGCTTTGTAAAAGGTGATCCTGTCCGAGAACAGAATTTGCATACAACACCGCTATGACAGTAATTAAAATCAACTTTTTCATGCCAGTTATTTTTTAATAATCAATAATGCTACAAAGAAAATATAGGATTCTGGAAACATTCTGGATAAAGGATCTTTGATTAAAAAAATTTGAAAATTGGTTTCTATGTACTAGGGGAATTATAATTATCCGCATTCAGAAAATCCGCAGCTTTTATATATGAGGCAGCCTTCTTTAAAAATCAAGCCGTTAGGATCTCCGCAGTTTTTGCAGATTTCTTTAGTCGCTCACGTACCATCAGGAATAAATTTTTTCAAAGCTCTGACTACTCCATTTTTCCAGGTGTTGATTTGCTCGCTGCTGAGATGAAGCCTTGAAATTAGGTCTACAACAAATGGCAGTGGCATCCCGTGGCGGAGCACGCCAGAAATTAGTTTGGCATAATTCCATTATTCTTTGTCAAAAGAACGTGATAAGCCTTGGTACGTTACTTTGTAGCTGTCTTTATCAACATACTGAAAGTCATAGCGATTGCTATTTTCTCCAACTTTTTCTTTTATAAGTAACCATGAAAATAGGTTCGATGCCCCCTGAGGTACTAAGAAAGCTCAATCAATGATTGAGCTTTTTTTGTTATTTCATTTTTTCCAATTTGATGGAAATTCACTCGTTTTGATCTCCTAATTGGTTGATGCATCCCGATAATTAAAAAAGAGTTTTATTCTTCCCCTGTTTACAAAACAGCTTTTCAAAAATCAATCTTCAGAAAAATTCAGTAGATAAGAAATAAAGTATTCGGGTATCCCTATTTTTATCAAAAATTGATCAGATATATTTTTAGAATTTCGGAGTGTTTCAAAGTCAATTGAACAATTACTGTGAACGATGACACTTTCCAAACCTTTACAATCACTTAAATCCATAAAAGCAAACATTGCGTTACTTAGGTTTGCATGACTCAGATCTGCTTGATCAAGATTTACATGATTAAGATATGCGCCTATTAGTTTTGCATCACTTAAATCTGCGTGACTCAGATCTGCATTGCTTAAGATTGCATTATTTAGTTTTGCTCCTCTGAGGTTTGCTTCACTGAGGTTAGCCCTACTTAAGTTTGCATTGCTTAGATCTGCTTCTCTTAAATTTGCTTCGTTTAAATTTGATTCTCTTAAGTCTGTCATTTCAAGATCCGCCTTAAATAGATCTGCTCCTTTTAGGTTTGTTTCAATTAAGTCTGCTCTGTATAGGTCTGCTCCTCTTAGAATTGCAAGGCTTAAGTTTGCTTCATTTAGGTTGGCATGGCTAAGGTCAGCTTCTCTTAAGTCGGCTTCACTGAGATCTGTCTCTCTAAGATCCGCCCTATATAAATTTGCTCCCTTAAGCTTCGCTTCTTTTAAAAATGCTTTGCTCAAATTTGCATTGCTAAGGTTTGATTCACTGAGGTTTGTTTTATAAAGGTTTGATTCACTGAAATTTGCTTCGCTGAGGCTTGCTTCACTGAGATCTGCTCCCATTAGATTTGCTTCATTTAGGTTTGCAACACTGAGGTCTGCTTTATTGAGATCTGCTCCATTTAGGTCTGCTTCACAAAGGTTTGTTTCCATTAAGTCAGCTCCTCTAAGGTTTGTTTCATTTAGGAATGCTTCATTTAGATTTGCTCCACTTAAATCTGCTTTCATCAGGTTGGCATTCATTAAGTTAGCATTACTTAGGTCTCCTCCGTTTAAATCTGCATTACTTAGATCTGCTCCACTAAGGTCTACTCCCATTAAGTCAAATTCAATATTTGGATTCTCCTTTCTCCACTTATTCCAAGCTTCTGTTCCTCCTTTTAATATCGCTAAATGCTCTTGATTGGCCATAAAGTTCGAAATCTATTTACTAAAGTGTCCCCTTGTCATTGCAATATAACAAAAGCAATTATTTATAAGGAGTACCAAAGGAGTAATTCTTTTTATGCACAGTTTAAAAAATAATAACTGCAAACGCTAAAAAAATTTCGGTAAAAAGCGCCCTACCCTCTTTTGATAATCTTTGTATAAAGGATATTTCGCTGCTGAAATTTCCTCACTGAAATTTGAACTGTTATAAAACAAAATCATCAAAAGCAAACAACCAATCATCGACCAATTGATCCAGTCGCCCGTAGCTACTACGCTGAACAAATAGAAAATGATCCAAATCGATTGCTCCGCAAAGTAATTGGGATGCCTCATCCAGCCCCAAAGTCCGGAGTCCGTAAAACCTTTGGAAAATGGTTCGTCCAGCGGTTTGCCTGCATTGATCAGTTCATATTTTTTGGTTTGAAAAGCCCATTGTTGTTGATCAGCTACCGTTTCTATTATCAAAAAAATCAGAAAGGCGATGGCGAGTAAAAAATCAAAAACACCCAGAGGTTTCTCCATGCCAGCCATAGCGGCTATAATTGGAATCGTAAAAAGAAAGATCAGCATGTTTTGGTACAATGAAATAAAAATCAAATTGAATAATCGCCAGTTCCAGCCTTTGTTTCTAAAAATTTTATTCTCTCGCAAAATAGCCCAACGATAATCTTCCTCTCCTTCCCAAAATCGCCAGCTATAACCTCCTCTGCGAGCAAAATTTAAGGTCAACCGAACTCCCCAAACCGTAACAAGCACAGCCATCATAACCATCCGATCATTCCATCCTGTGGAAGCGACGATAAACCATGAATAGATAATTGGAGCGATGCTCCAGATTTTATCTACCTGGCTGTAATTTTTACAAATTTCACTCAATAAAAAACAACCTAATGCAATCGCAAGGGCAATGAATGCTGCATTTTGCAAAATAGTGGATTGTTCCTCCGAAAGTGGTTCGCCAAAATATATTGAAACTAAAGGGACAACGATAATACTGAACAGCAAAATCAATATAGTTCGAAGCATGTTTTTTTTATACAAATCTAACCAAAGGGCTTTTAAAACCAAACCTTTTTCAGTTTCAGAAGAAAGGGCTTGCAAACTATCCCTAATTTTAAACCTGACTTGTTCATTATACATTGAAACTTACCAAATATTCAGTGAAACATGCTGTATAATAAATACTAATGAAATTGATTTTAATTGATCGTAACTTTTGTTGAAAATTCTCTCAAAAGCAATGAATACAAGTTATGAAAAACTCGTTCTCTCAAATTGATTTACCATTGAAATCAGTATTCTTTTTTACCGAGCAAATGCTGGCTCCTTTTATTTGCAATGTACTTGAGAAGTCAACAGCAGGTATAAAGAATCTGTTTGAAAACTGGTAATTCTATAATTACCCGCTATGTGGGAGCCAGCCTCCCTCATGGCTTTTTTTCAAAAAGTATTGATAAGTTATTTTGACTTTGAAAAATCGTTGAAATAACTGACTAGAAGGATTTATGAAGCGATATTTCAAATGTCTAAAAAAAATCACTTATTGATAATTCCATCTAATAACTTAAATGAAAATTAAAAATCAATCAAAATCAATCGTTTTAAATGTCCCTGCCCTCCTCTGGGACGGCAGCAAGCAACTCGCAGGCATCCTGTCCCTGACCCCAAAAAACCTGCTGTTTGAATTCGACGATATTCAAAAAAGTCACCTAAATCTGGTTATTTCTTTAGCTGATATTGAAACGGTGGAGTTCTTGCTGCTCTTTGATTTTTCCCGCAATGGGCTTAAAATAAAAAGCAAAAGTGAACAATTGAAATTATTTGTGCTTGATAACCCTGAGTCCTTTAGATGGGCAATCATGAAAGAGATTGCCGGTTTGTGAGATTGGAACCCTTTTTCAAAAAACAGTACCTTGAAAAGTTTTGATCTAACTAAAGATTAGCAGCACTTTTTGGGTCGATTTCAACGATAATTTCATTTCTACGATTAATTACTTCAAAAGGAGGGTTGTAACCCAAAAAACTGAAATTGTTGAGGTGAGCGATTCCATTAGCATTTAGCAAATCTTTTAACTTTGTCGTGTAAGCTTTAATTTTTTCATCGTTAGCCCAACCACCAAAGGTAATTGCAGCAACTGTTTTGGCCGGTTCCTTTTTAAACATAACTTCTGAATTATTTGGCTTTGGCAAGTTCTCTAATTCATGCTCGGAAGGAACCATAAACATCATCGTCGTTGTTGAGTCGTCAAGACTCATAGCAACAGGGGAAGTCATGGCAATCTTTTCGCTTTTTTCATTATCGCCAAAAATATATCCTGCCAGTGATCTGAAGCCTTTTCCCGAACTTTCTTTGTACGAACTTGCATTCATGGTCACATAGGTGAAGTTGGCCGGTTCGTATTTTCTGATTTCAAAGGAGTCATATTTTTTGACCAATTTGTACGCGTACATTTCCGTATCATTTGTAGATTTCATGACAAAAGCCTGAGCTATAACAAATAGGGTGATCAAAGAAATAAGTCCGATAAATATGATTTTCATAATTTTCTTCTATTTGAGGTAATTGGTTATTTTACTACTGAGCGGTTTTGTTATGCTGTAGAATAGATCGATGTATTTTCCTTCTTCGTCAATTAAATATTTTTGAAAATTCCATTTCACGGAACTGCTGTTAACGCCATTCAATTCCTTTTTTGTTAGCCATTGGTACAAGGGATGCTGGTTTTCTCCTTTAACATCAATTTTTTCTGTAATTAAAAATTCAACGCCATAATTTAGAGAGCAAAAACTTTCAATCTGCTCCGCATCACCTGGTTCCTGAGCCCCAAACTGATTACAAGGCAAACCAATGATCATGAGTTTATCTTTGTACTTTTCGTATAGCTTTTGCAAATCGGCGTATTGAGGAGTAAACCCACATTTGGAAGCTACATTCACAAAAAGGATTTTCCTGCCCTTAAATTCATTGAGATCTATTTTTTTTCCGGTTAAACTGTTGATGCTAATATCATAAATGGGTTGAACCGGCTTGCTTTCGCTTTCTTTATCGCTACCTCCAAAAATAGAAGTTAATGAAGGAAAGCCAAATAATATTTTTAATGATTTCATTGAATTTATATGTTAATTGTTTTACAATTATCCGTTCAAAAAATTAACAGACCTTATTTTCCTTAGAAACCCTTTTATTTCACTTTTGTTTAATTTTTTTACGGAAGTATTTAATAGCTGAATCAAATGACAATCGGAAATATTATCCATTGATAGATTTTAATTTACTGGAAATGATTTGGATTTTGTTGAAAGGGATTGTTATTTTAGAAGTTCTGATAAAGTGAAACAAACCAAATAGTTTCCTATTCCTTTTTTAATTTTTTATAAAAATGAAAGAAAACAAAACCAAAGTAAATGATGCTAGTGTCATGGATTTTCTCGAAAGTGTGGAAAATGAAAAGCGAAAGGCTGACTCGCTGGCCGTTCTCAAAATGATGAAAAGGCTGACCAAAGAGGCACCTAAAATGTGGGGTACGGCATTAGTTGGATTCGGGACTTATCATTATAAATATCCGAGCGGCCGCGAAGGCGATTTTTTTATCACTGGATTTTCACCCCGAAAGCAGAGCCTCACCCTTTATATCATGAATGGTTTTCAACGATACGAAGAGCTGATGAGCCAACTGGGGAAGTTTAAAACCGGAAAATCCTGCCTTTATATCAACAAATTAGAAGATGTTGATCTAAGCATTCTTGAAAAACTGATTATCGAATCGGTAAATTATATGAATCAAAAGTATCATTGATTTCCAACCAAAACAAAAGATATGAAACGTAGAACCATTTTTATCACTATAACCGCGTTATTCATTTTAGGAGCCCTTTACCTTTTTCCGAAAATGATCAACCAAAGATCTTATGATAAATACCTTTTGTATGTTCCTGATCAATTGCCGGAAACCGGAAAATACCCTTTGTTGTTATACCTCCACGGAAGCGGTACCAGAGGTAACGATGTGAACAAATTGGAAGGCAGCGGCCCTCGCCCCTTTTTGATGAAAAATAGTAACTTTCCATTCGTCCTTGTTTCACCGCTTTGTGCAGATGGTGATTCCTGGCATCCGCTTTATTTGTCGCGATTGATCGATAGCATTGAAGCCAAATTGCCGATCGATAAGGACAAAATATATGTTACGGGTTTAAGCATGGGCGGCAACGGTACCTGGAACCTGGCTCGGTCGGTTCCAAACAGATTTGCGGCTATCGCTCCACTTTGCGGCAGAGCACATTTTGAAACGGAAGAAGTAAGCGCGTTAAAAGATCTTCCGGTTTGGGCATTTCACGGTAAAATGGATGATTTGGTTCCATATCAGGAATCGGAAAGATTAGTCAACAAATTAAAAGAACTCAATGCTGATGTGAAATTCACTTTATACCCTGATCGAGGTCATGATATCTGGGACGTCACCTACGAAAATCCCGAATTGTATAGCTGGCTTCTGTCAAAAAGCAAATAAACAAAATCCCGATCATAACTTGTAGCTGATCGGGATTTTACCTTTTCTTTGCTTAAAAATAACTTCATTCAATCCTGTAAAAATTTTCCTGAAGAAAACAAAAAACCAAAGATGGTCATCAAAAGAAACATTGCAATAATCATAACATTTGTTTTAAAATGAGTTTTAAAATAGTTTTGAATCAACTACAATTAAACCCTTTTAAAACAGTCGTAAAAATATTTTGCGCTGAGCAGGAAAAAATGGAAGTTGAAGCTGAGAAAACTCCTTTCCTTCACCAACAATCGTAAGTACCGGATGAGTCAAACCATCCAATTATTTACTGGCTTTTCCAAATTCAGCGCCATACAAGATTTCTTTGACATTCTTTCTACTTGGTGGAATAATTTCCTTGTCTACTGTCAAACTTGAGTTTTGTTCAATCAGGTAAGGCATTTCAGCATCCTTCAAAATCAAGCCGTTAATGATAACGACTCCAGGGCCAAACTCTGCCTTTTTCTGAAAGGCTGTAACGCCTATTCTACTATTCAGGATTTCTCCGTTTTCAAGATCAAGAATCGATTTATCTTTGCTGGTGATGGCAATCTCCGCGTGACTAATTTGGATGTCTTTTGCAATCATATGACTGTTTTCTCCCGCGCTCAATCCTTTGTCACCAACTTTGTCGATGATGATATTATTTAATGTCATTTCTGTTCCTGAAATGTCAACCGCATCGTTGCCTATATTAATAAACGAGGAATTAGTCACTATTCCATCGCAAAAGTCACAATCGAAAGCATCTGCACGAATGTCTTTAAATAAAGATTGATCTATTTTAAATTCGGCGCGCACGATATTTAAAAAGTCATCCCCTACCCTGTTGCTGGAAAAGGTGCAATTCGAAATATTGACCGGCGATTCATAATAAGTCACAGATCCGGGTACTGTCCAGCCATCATTTGCAGGAGGAGCCAGATTGTCAAAACTAGTATGATAAAGCAGCGATTGTTTTCCTGCATTCATAACTATTATCCCGTTACCGGTTGAATCAGAAGAAGTAAACGCAATCGGCTCTTCCTCTGTCCCTAAGCAGCTAAAAGGAGATTTGCAGATAATTTGAGCGCCGTTGATGAAATCAATCTGAGCACCCGGACTAACGACAAAGTCTTTTCCTTTTGGAATAATTAATTCTTTGTCCAGTGTCCATTTTCCTGCCTGAATCCGAAGAATATTGCTGCCTTTTTGTTCTTTTATAAAATCAAAAGCCTGATAATTTGCTTCTTTGTTTACCGGATTTTTAGCGAAAGTTGCTCTGTTTTCGAAATTCCATGGGAAAATCAATATATCTTTTCGAAGCGAATCCAGTCCCAAAATATTATAAGTAAGCTTCAACTCCTTGACCATCTCATCAGACCAGGTAAATCCTGATGGAAACATAAAACTGGTCAGTTGTAAATCACCGACTTTGGCTTTCCATTTTGAGCGGAGTATTGTTTCTTCTTTTGGAAAAAAGTAAACGGAGTCTGCCCAATTTGCATGAGTAACTTCAATCGGTAAATCTTGTAGGTTTTTAAGCAAAATATTTAGCTGGCCATCTTCCTTTTCATAAAAATAGGCACTCATTTCCGGTAAATCAGAATAAAGTTTTTTGCGGATATAGCTTTGATTTTCGTAGAGGATACTTTCAGGAGATTTGTAAAAAGGGTTTTCCCGATAGATCTTTTTCAGCAAAGCCTTCATTCGAGGCCTGATATGGTCAAACAAGTTTTTCAAAAATTCTTCTTTTGAAATCTCGCTTGCTTCTTTTAAATAATACCGCTTAAAAGTAGGATTATCATAAATCAAACGGATTAAAGTATCTCTCTCCGTAATTTCGTGGAAGCGGGAAGCAGGCGTAGGTTCTTCAAGAAACAGCGCCATCTCCGTCTGCGTTTCTTTTCGCAGATATTCCCATTCTCTGCCAATTGGCTCAACAAGTCCGGTAACCGGATTATAATACAATCGCATATTTGTCAAAGAAATCGCATGTTTGTCTTTCATCAAATCGGTAATGGCGTAAATTTTAGCCATTTTTTCCAAATCAAAAAACTCATCAACAGCAATATCACCAGCGACCAGGGACTGCCATAGTTGTTTGAAACGGATTAACCGTTCTTTTGCCGCAGGATCAAGGAGTATTTTGCTTTCCCCGTAGACAGTCATTTGAGGATAGGTGATCCTAAAAAGTATACCCTCACGTAATCTGTTATTTTCGACCAGGTATTTGTCAAATTTCTCTTCCAGATAATAAAGGCCAATCGATTTTCCATTGATATTGACATCAACAAAATCAGACCTCAAACCGATCAAGCCTCTTTCTTTGCAAATTTCGGTTGCTACCCAATCAGTGAGATAACCTCTTGCTCGAGGAAACATTAAAATGAAGCGTTTTAAGCCGTTTATCGATTTTCCATCTTTCACTTTGACTTCGTAAGACCATTTTGTCGGATGCCGTAAGTGGTCCAACATCATACCTGACAAACTTAATTTTATATTATAAATTTCGCCATTCAAATGGATTTTACCAGGGAAACTTTCCACTTTGATTTCATCATCAATAATGCCTTTACTAAATGCCAGTTCCCGTAAATACTGGATTCTGAGCATGTGCCTAAACTTGATCTCGATATCAAACTGATCAATTTCAGCGGTCATTCCCACGCCGTAATTTGGAATAAATGCAAAATCCAGTTCCGAAACGGCAATCAGGAAATTTTTCAGGTTGGGTGTTTGCCCTCTTTTCTGCAAAAATGCACCATAACTAATTGCTGCAAGAAAAATCACACCAAAAACACCTATCCCCGTCAAGGCAACGAAGGTTTTGAAAAAGCCATTTCTATTGCCAAGATAACTTTTAGCCGATTGGAGGATCGAATGAGAATCAGAAAATCCTTTTATTTTCATATCGTTTATAATTAAATCTTATTTGAAAAACC
Organism: Saprospiraceae bacterium; assembly: GCA_965220465.1. GTDB lineage: Bacteria > Bacteroidota > Bacteroidia > Chitinophagales > Saprospiraceae > JAHDHW01. The sequence continues at coordinate 312,186 of CBDCPZ010000025.1, forward strand.
GGAGTAACAAAGGTTACCAGCTTCCAAAACATACTTAATTTTGGTAAATTATGAGAAGGTTTTAAACACGGAGGTTGGGAATAATTATACAAATAACTAAATTTTGTACCAAAAAATCACTATAAAAAGGTCAGTATTTGCACATACCAATCCAACATCGTGTTTTACCACTATTTCCACAGTTAAATTCTATACGTTTCCGGGCAATATTTTGATTCAATCAATCCCATGGAAATGAAAAATAAAATTTACGACAGCATCTACCCACTGAAAAAGAATAGGAAAGTTTAAATATATTCTATCCTCCAATGGATTTATTCAGATTTAAAATTGGATAGTTAGCGACTATTTAAGTGTTTACAATTTTAGATGCATTTTAATATTATTTTTTACCTTTAAGCATTGTACTAAAAATAAAACCCACTTTTAAATTTTTGATTTAGAATTGCTTTTACAATCCATTGTTTTTCCTCTTTTTTCTGATTTTAAAAGGTCGGATTTATTTTTTCACAACACTGATTCGGAATATTTTAAACAAAAAAATGGTCAATTATGAAACGTAAACTTATCTACACTCAAGTTTTTATTATTGCAATATTATTTTCAACTATTTCTTATGGCCAGATTGCTAATGATCCATTCCTGCAGGAATTGGAAGATCGTTTACCTTCCGCTTTATTTGAAACCTTGAAAAAACAACACAACAGCCTGTCAGCTTCAAATCGTGATGAAGACGATCTTCTTTTGGCATCGAGATATGACACATGGAATAATGATATGTGGGAAGGCTCGGATTCGGCTGAATACTATTATAATAATGAAAACCAGTTGATTGAAAACATTTTCCTCACTTTTGATGGAGTCGATTGGGTTAATTCCGGCAGATATACGCAGATATTCAATGCCAATAGCAATATTTCCCAAAGCTTAAGTCAAACCTGGAATGGCACAAGCTGGGATTCCACCTTTCAGTCTATTTACCAGTATGATGTCGACGACAACAGGACAGGTGTTTTATACCAAAGTTATGACGGTACCAATTGGATGAATACACAGCAATTTTTATTTGATTTTGATAGTGAGGGCAATCAGATTTTACTACAATATCAAAGCTGGAATGGTACTGATTGGGATTATTTTTATCAAATTATTTCTGAATTTGATCTTAACAAAAATCTTTTATCAGAAACAACTCAATATTACATCAGCAATGATTGGGAAAATTCTTCCAAATCGGTTTTAGAGTATGATGCAAATAACAATCGAACGCTTTTCCTTTCTCAGAATTGGGTGATGAATGATTGGGGAGATAATTTTCAATCGATTTATACCTTTGATGCAAACAACAATCAAATATCGCGTTTAAAGCAAGATTGGGATGGTAGTGACTGGGTTGATGATTATGAAATCGTGAACGAATATGATGTAAATAATAATCCTTCATTAGAGACGAGACAAAATTGGGACGGGACTTTTTGGGTTAATGATTACCAGGAGACATACACTTTCGATGGTGATAGTCCGGTATCCTTGTTAAGTCAATTTTGGGATGGTAGTAATTGGGTTAATGATTATCAAGCCTTTTTCGAGACGGATCAGGGAAATAACATTACATTTTTTTTAGAACAACTTTGGGATGGTAGTGATTGGAACAATGTAGCTCAGACCTTTTTCTATTATGAGATCATTATTAGCAATTCAGATCTTGAACGTTTGGAAGGAGATTATACTGTTTTCCCAAACCCAGGTAACGGCAACTTCACCCTTGATTTAAGCAATACTGAATTGGAAAATGGTGCATTACAGGTTTACAACACTATCGGTCAAATGTTGCATTTTGAACCGATTTCTAACGGATCAGAAAAGATGCATCTGAATTTATCGCATTTACAAAATGGAACCTACTTCCTCCAAGTCATCGAAGGTGAAAAGCAACTGACTCAAGCAATTCAAATTCTTCATTAATTTAAAAAAAAGCAAAGCCATCTTTCATTGGCTTTGCTTTTTTTAACCATTCTAAAATAGTCTTACTGCACCACAAACTTTCCGCTGTAAACCTTAAAATCGTCCGTCAGGATTTTATAAAAATACATGCCTTGTCCCAATCCTCCTTTTTCAATGGTCAATGATTCTCCAAAAACGGAATCATAAACGCGCATCAGTTTTCCATCAATTGAATAAACCGACACCTGCTGAATGGAATTTTCCAACTCATTGAAAATCAACTGAGCCTGATTGGTCATTGGGTTTGGTTGGAATTGAATATTTGCAGAAGCTTTAGCTAATTCTTCTACAGAAGTGATGTTACCATCATAAAGATCTTCCACATCTTCAGCAGCTTCAATCAGTGGTGAAATATCAGGACATGGATGTTGTACATCTTCAGCAAATATAACCGCAAAGCTCAGTTTGTTTATAGCTCCTGGATCCAATCGAAAAGGGCCTAAGCCCATAATCATTCTGCGATCTCCATCCTCAATCTCTTCTGAACACATTGACCAACCCGTAGTATCATTTGGAGGGCTCGGAAATGCGTAATTGGTATAATCAGTACTTCCGGGATTATAGCCATCGCCTCCAACCGTCAATCGAGTATCATCGGGCCAGGATGCTGACATTAAATTATAAAAATCAAGGGCCGTTCCTCCCCCTCCTCCCGGAAATGAATTACCATTATAATACATAAACGTAGACAGACCTAATTCCACAATAGTATCAGGTGTAACAGGCGAGTTGAGTGGTGGATTACATAATCCATCTGAAGCATCTATTCCATTACAGAATATTTTTGGTGCCAATACACCTCTCAATATTTTTATTCCAACTATTGGAATTTCTTCACAATACGTATTCAAACCTAGACAATCATCGCAGCTTGAAATTCCGTCCAGAGCATCTTTATTATACACATAACCCAAATTTTGGGTCGTATCGCAACCAATGTAATCATCAATATAACAACCCAAATCAGGGTCTGCCCACAAAGCCACGTAGGTACTATCTATTTGATCCAAGGCACGATTGATGAATTTATAATCGTAAAATGTAGCGTTATTGATATTATCGTTGCTACTGGAATAACTGTAAGCTAAGGCCTGGATTTCCATTTGAACAGGTATGGCTCCTGTTTGAGAATGAACACCGCCAGCATCATTAAAAACCCACCAAATCCCTTGATCGGCACTGTTAATATTGGGATAATCACCGCTTTCCGGTTCATAAATACCATTTGAATTATTGTCGAAAAAAGGAGCCAATCCTTGGTTTGTATTTGGTAATTCAAAACCATGAATGCTTTCAAAATCAGGATTGCCTATTCCAGGCCAGGCTAAAACAGATTGTGGGATCGGGCCATCAATAACTCCATTGTCATTCCAATCAGCAATATGTGCTTCGATGTCGCTTGAATTTGTAGACCAGAATTGATCAAAATTATTACAATTTTCCATGGTGGTCGTCCCGTTTTCTGAAAGTGGTCCGGGCCAATAATCGGTTTTTCCAGAAGCTCTTCCATAAGTCTGAGCTGCCAATTTCAAATTACTACCACTATCAAAACCTCCGATCCAAATTCCTCCAACATGAAAAGCAGTAACTTCTGGTTCGCCTGGTCCGGGCTTAGGCACGATATATTGCCCATTTCCTCCGTTCCACCATAAGTCACCTCCAATGGCAAGTTTTGCCCTTACATTGTTGATATTTAATTCTGCTTCAGCAGTAGATTGCTCACAATCTGCCACAACAGTCAATTGCTCAATGTTCTGAGCTAAGGATTGATTAAAAAATAGAGTGTTTAAAAAAAGATAAAAACTTAACTTTAAAAAGAATTGGTTTTTCATAGACAGTATTTTTGATAAGTAAAATAACGTCTTGAAAGTAATTGAATTATTGCTAACTAACAATCTACATTTTGTAAATGCCTAGTAAAGAAGTATAAACCAGACATTCCACTGATTAAAGCATTTTTGTAAAATGAAATGATTGTCAAAAGCTACTATTCCGTTTTCAAAATACTAGCCCGCAGCGTCATAGCCTTCTTTCATCCAATTGATCAGGTTTTTATCAACCTCTTTGGCATCAGAAACTCGTACGCGATGGCTGACCATACCGTTGAAACTACCTGAAGCTTCCAGTCGGTCAGTTGTTTCCCGACCTTTGATATTAATTCCAACATCGACTCTCGTTTTCGTGGAGGGCTGAATAATGGCAAATTGTTTTTTGCGACGAAGACTGACATAGGCTCGTTTGGGAGCGATTTCAATATCATTTCCAAATTGCTTCAGTTCGGTGATAATTTTATCATAAATCGGCCGAAGCGATTCCTTTCCTTTGTATTGATCAGTTACCAGGTCGTCTTGATTTTCAACAGAACCAGCGTCACTTTCCCGTGTTTTGTGTGCAACGAGATTGGCAAAACCGTAAGTAAAACCATGATTTGATTTTAAATAATCAATCATTTCTTTGTGTTTTTCAAGCTTGGTTTTTTTGACGATTTCGATCCATTCGCTGATCGATTTTCCGGTTTTTTCTTCCAGGTTCTGCAACATTGTATTTTCCATGACTGTTTCTTTAATTAAGGGGGTTAAGGAATTATTTTTAAAAATATGGATTTCTGAACAATTGTTGTCCTACCTTCAATTATTTTCTCATAATCAAGGCCTAAATTAAACTTTGAATATCCAAATGGTTAGCTTTACATCAAGCAATGAGAATATTTTAAACTTAAAAAGTTTTAAATGAAAACTGTTATAACATTTTCAAAAAAGGATCCTGCTAACTTTTTCAAAACTATACGCAGCAGGGTTAACTCTTATTTTGAAGAAAATAATATCAAAAAAACAGGAGGCTTTGAATTGCACCTTAAAACGGTCGTAATGTTCTCTTTATACCTGGTCCCTTTTAGTTTGATACTTGCACAAATATTACCTGTTTGGGGTATCCTTTTAAGCTATTTAGTAATGGGAATAGGCCTTTCCGGTATTGGCCTTTGCATTATGCATGATGCGAATCACGGCTCTTATTCAAAAAATAAATGGATAAATAAACTGATGGCGTATTCTACGGATTTTATTGGTGCAAGCTCATTTACCTGGAAGATCCAGCACAATATTATGCACCATTCTTATACAAACATCCATCACATGGATGAAGATATTACCGGCAAAGCATTTTTAAGATTGACCCCTGATGAAAAATTAAAAAAATACCACCGTTTCCAGCATATTTATGCACTATTTTTGTACAGTTTAGCAAGTATTAGCTGGGTACTTAAAAAGGATTTTAAGCAATTAGCTGTTTATAATAAAGAAGGAACCACCAAAAAATATGGCTTTAATCCAAAACGGGAAACCATTTTTATGATTGCAACAAAGCTATTTTATGTGTTGTACATTATTGTTCTGCCAATCGTTTTAGGTGTCCCGATTTGGATCGTGTTACTCGGTTTTTTGTTGATGCATATGATTGCAGGTGTAATGATTACAACTATTTTTCAGCTAGCACATGTTGTTGAAGGACCGGAGCATTTTGCCACCCCGGAGGATGGAAAAATCGACTCTCTTTGGATTATTCACCAGTTGAAGACAACGGCAAATTTTGCCCCAAAAAATCGATTAATTACCTGGTTTGTAGGAGGTTTGAATTTTCAAATTGAACACCATTTGTTTCCAAAAATCTGTCATATCCATTACCGAAAAATTGCAAAAATAGTGAAGAATACCGCAAAAGAATTTGACCTTCCTTATCATGAGTATTCAAAATTCAGAATGGCATTAGCTTCTCATTTGCGGTTTTTGAAAATGCTAGGAAGAGGTTCTTACGCATAGCACCCACTATTGCATAGCAAGTTCATTGCGTCCTTTTCCAAATGAAGGTAAGGATTTGTTAGTATGTTTAGTTCTCCTTTTCCAGTATTTAAGTTGTACTTAAAACAGGAAAAATCATGCAGAAGTCCTTCCCCAATAAGCTGCTGAGCGATTTGGATATTGCTTTTTCAAGCTATATTTCATCACATCAAGAGTCGAAATAATTCCTACCAAATCTCCATTACTTTCTACAATAGGAACAGCATGGAACAAGTTTTCAATAAAAAGCAACACTGCTGATCCAACTCTTGCAGTAGGCTCCAGAGTTGCTAACTTGGTTGTCATGACGTCTTTGACTATGGTTTCACTATACTCTTTAAGTGATTTTTCCAGCTTGAAAAGATCATACGTAGTTAGTATCCCAACTAATTTTTTGCCTTCAACAACCGGAAGGTGGTGAATACGATTTGCTCTGAAAAGTTTGTAAACTTTGGCTAAGTTATCTTCAGGGCCAACAGTAATAAGTTTGGAAGTCATAATTGTTGTAACAGATTCATTCATCATATAGAGATAAGTTTAAACAAATTTTAAGAAACGGTCTTTATCATTTCAATAATACTAAAATTAGATTATTTTACAAAGGATTTAAGTTTATTTCTTCTACTATTTTTCGCCTTGAAACCGGTAGCTCAATATTTCTGATTTAAGCCTTTATCTTATATAAGAAACCACTATTCGATATTATTAGTTTCCTTAAAAAATAATAGACTTTTTCCCGAAATAATTTTTTACGGTGTCCATTTAAAAAATTATTGAAATCTTACCAGCGTTTCCATCCTTCTAATAAGTAAAAAAGCTTAACCGTCTGATATTTTATTCGCCTTTTGGTTATTCCATCAAGCCATCATTCGATCTGGTGCTATTATCCGAATTCCCCAAAACCGGCGAAATGTGATTTTTTTGCTATTTTTAAAAGCACGAAAAAACATACTTATGAAAAAACCTGCAGTTCTCTTGCTAATTGCCTTGCTTTTAGGATGTAATCAGCATAATAATAAACGGACAAATATTGGAGCCTCTATATCGGCAAAAGCAGCTACTGCTCCTTTGCAATTATACAATTGTTTTGAAACCGGAGAGTTGGAAGTTTTATTAAACAACAGTGCTTTTTCTTATGTCATTTACAGAGGCATCCCGTTTGGTTATGAATACGAATTGTTGAAAATGTTTTGTGAGGATAATAACCTGGAACTTAAGATTAAAATCCTGGATCGATCTGCTGAAATGATCGATAGCCTGGAAATGGGTCATGGTCATATAGCTGCTTCAAATTATACCATAAACGCCAGCAGGCTTAAACGCATTAATTTTAGCAAACCTTTCTTCCGAACCCGACAGATTTTAGTCCAGAAACTTCCGGACAACTGGCGAAAAATGACCCTTGATGATTCTAAAAAACAATTGATTCAGGATCCGCTTGACCTTGACGGAATTACAGTTCACGTAAAACGAGCTTCATCGTTTGAAGAAAGGCTTAAAAACTTTTCTTATGAAAACGGAATTAATATTGATGTGATAAGCGCTTCTCCTGAAGAGACAGTTGAGGACCTTCTTGAAAAGCTAAATAATGGCGAAATTCAGTACACCGTTGCAGATGAAAACACAGCGAGTTTTTATAAAGCCGCTTATCCGGATCTTGATTTTGAGACTCCAATCAGTATGAACCAAAATATTGCCTGGGCGGTGAATAAAACCCAACCAGATCTCCTGAACAAAATTAACGAATGGATTGATCAAAATAATGGAAGTTTACGATTCAACATGCTCAACAATCGTTATTTTAATTTGTCGAAAAGCAGTAGAAATTTAATTCGCAAAGGAGTTGCTGAAGTCAAAGAAGGTAAAATTTCTCCTTTTGACGAAATCATTCAAAACGAAGCAAAGGCCTTAAAAATGGACTGGCTGATGCTGGCTGCTTTGATCAATCAGGAATCCCAATTTGATCCCAAAGCAAAATCCTGGGCAGGCGCGATAGGTTTAACGCAAGTCATGCCAAGCACCGCCAAAGAATTAGGAGTCAGCAACCCTGACCATTTATTCCAACCCGAAATCAGTATTAAAACCGGAGCGACTTATTTGCAACAGCTGATCGACTATTGGCAGCCAATTGTTAATGATTCTAGAGAAGCTGTCAATTTTGCACTAGCTTCCTACAATACCGGCAAAGGCCACGTCATCGATGCGCGCAGCCTGGCTATGAAATATGGCAAAAACGAAAACGTATGGTTTGATAATGTCGAGCCTATGTTGCTTAAAAAATCCAATCCAAAATATTTTAACGATCCTGTTGTCAAGTATGGTTATTGTGTTGGGAAAGAACCGGTCAAGTATGTTTCAAATATCAACGATTATTATGAAACGTTTAAACATTATAAACTTGAAAAGATAGTCGTTGATTAATCATCAACTAGGTTTTTGTTTTATCTTCTCCAGATCTCAATAAATTGTATTTAAAACGCAGTCGGAGGACATAGTCTGAAACATTTAAGTTAAACTCATCAGATTGGACCCGTTGAGCAAAAAACTTTCCATCGACAGTGATTTTTTGGTTAAACACATAACCCAAACCAATTGTATAGCGCCCCTCATTTTGAACTAATTTGTTCGATTCTTGGTCAGAATTAAAAAAGAATTCAACTTCCAATGGGATAAAGAAAATTTTATATTTCCTGTCTTTGCTAAGGTTAATCTTTGTACTCAGTTGGTACCGGTACCGATTGATGTTAGCTTGTGCCCAATCAGTTGTATTATAGATAATCCGCTGCTCAAAACGAACCTGGTGAGTAAACTTAAGCCTTTTTATTGATGGCCACACTACTGCAAAACCTTGCCAGGGCCTCACTTCTAACAGGTCAATTTTATTGTCAAAATTAGTGTAAAATACACCAAACCCTCCCCTAACATCCAGCCAGTTTAATATTTTCCATTTTATTGAAGGCCTGACCATAACGCGCCAGCCATCAGCTTTTTCAGAAAAAATCTGACGATAACTGGCATCTGTATAAAAATCCCATTTTTTACCAAATGAATAATTCACCAAACCTTCCAGCCACAATTGTTGGTTGGAACTTAATCCATTTTGCCCTTTTAATGGCACAATCATTAAAAAAAACCCAAATAATAAAGCTGTTAAATATTTCATATTTGTTTTCATAGATAATTCTAAAGAAAACGGCAAAGTTAGTTTAGTTAATAATATTTAAACAGTCTTATCTGTGTTAAGTTTTTTAAACCCCACTACTTGCTTCACAAAAAACTCCAGGCGAATTTTTACCATTTTAATAGTGAGTTTGTAATCAAATATCAAAAAATGAGTTTATCGGGTTTTGGCACATTGAAAACTAAAGAATTTAGCTATTTTGGCTGGAATTTGTATTCCGATTAAATCCAATTTAGATGTTTTTACAACTACAAAAACTGCGTTTACTTTTCATATTATTATTCTTTTTAGGAATAACAAGTATTGTATACGCTCAGCGAACCATTGAAGGCGCCGTTTTGTCCGCTGACAACAACGAGCAATTGATCGGTGTAAACGTAATTTTAAAAAACGGAGATGGCGGGACAGTGACTGATCTCGACGGAAAATACAAAATCGAAGTACCAAACGATGAAGCTATATTGGTTTTCAGCTATATTGGTTACCTCAGTATGGAAGTCACAGTTGGCAGTCAAAATAACATCGATGTTTATTTAGAAACGGACGCCCAACAAATTGATGAAGTGGTTGTCACCGCTTTTGGAATAAAAAGACAAAAAAGAGAATTAGGTTATTCTACCGAAAAAATTGATGGCAAAGATTTAGAGCTTTCCAATGCCCAAAATGCAATAAATGCCTTAAGCGGTAAGGCAGCGGGAGTCAACATTATTTCTCCAAACGGCGTGGACGGCGGAACCACCAGAATTGAAATCCGTGGCAATAATAACCTCACCGGCCAAAATCAACCGTTGATCATCGTCGATGGCGTTCCAATGGAAAACAATCCAGGCTGGACAGATGTCGGCAGAGGACAGGATTGGGGCTCAGCAATCAATAATATCAATACGTTTGATATTGAAAACATTAACATTCTGAAAGGCCCGACCGCTTCTGCATTGTACGGATCACGGGGAGCAAATGGAGTGGTTTTGATCACTACAAAAAGAGGAAAATCTCAAAAAGGGATCGGAGTCAACTATACTTTCAGCTACAAAATCATTCAACCTTACCGATATCGTGATGTACAAAACAAATATGGAAGCGGTGGACCAAATACTTTCACCGAACCTACGTTTCCGCTTGATGTCGACGGTACTCCTATGATGCCCGATGGTCAACAAATCACTGATGGACCAAACAACCGGCCAACATCTCAGGACTTTGGCTATTATTCAACCGGAGTGTCCTGGGGACCAAAAATGGAAGGACAAATGGTTAGATGGTGGGATGGCGAAATGCGGCCGTACAGTCCTCAACCGGATAATTTAGGGCTCTATTTTTCGGATGGCTCAACGATGACTAACAATCTCTCTTTTTCAGGTGGAAACGATTTTGGAAACATTAGAGCATCTCTGACGCATTCAGACCACCAGGCTGTTATTCCAAATAGCAATTATAAGCAAACGACCATCAATTTGGGTTCAAATATCAATATTTCCTCAAAAGTTAAAGCTGATATTTCAGCATCATATATTGATTATCACCGTTTGAATTCTCCTTCTCTGGGCGATGATAATGAATCTTCTTTTGGAAAAGGGATTTTATACAGCTGGCCAAGAAGTTATAAGGGGCTTGAAAAAGAAATCAATATTTTGCCAGATGGCACCAAATTCGATTATGATGGAAGATATCCTTTTACATTCGCGCCGGAAGACCTTTGGTGGAACACTTATAACAACAATACCACTCTCGACAGAAACAAACTGATTGGCGCTTTAGCGCTTTCCTATGATATCACAGACTGGTTGACTGCAATGGGAAGGGTTGGTATCGATTTAACGGTCAATCAATTTGAAAAGAAAAACAACCCAATCAATAGCCTCGGCATTGAAGGTGGAGCTTACACCAATAATTTGTCGAGAAATTTGGTCACCAATGCTGAATTTCTGTTAACCGCCCACAAAGAAACTATTTTCAATTCCAAATTTAATACAAAACTGTCTTTTGGCGGAAACCAATGGAAAAGAAGAATTTATGCAGTTAGTGCCAAATCAGAAAACTGGAACGATCCCTGGCTATTTACTTACAACAACTCCGGAAACCTCTTAAGCCCAAATATTGAACGAGAAATAGAACGATTCGGCCTCCGCTATGAAGACCGAAATGACAAAGACATCAATTCCTTGTATGGCTTTTTAAATATCAGTTATGATGATTTTTTGTTTTTGGACCTGACAGGTAGAAATGATTGGACCTCCTCTTTACCAGTTGACAACAATTCTTATTTTTATCCTTCTGCCTCATTGAGTTTCATTTTATCTGAAGCAGCTGATTTAAAGTTGGATTGGTTAAATTTTTTAAAAATCCGCGCTTCCGTCGCAAAAACTGCTACTGATGCCAATCCTTATCTTCTGGATTTTGTTTATTCAACAGGAACATTTGGTGGTGTCCAAACGGCCAGTTTGCCAACTACAATTCCACCTATTGCCTTAAAACCGCAAACCGCCAGCTCCTACGAAGTTGGAACCACTCTGGGCTTTTTGGATGATAAAATAAGCTTTGATTTCACTTACTATTATATTCGCTCCTTTGATCAGATTTTGGACTCACCGCTTCCCGCATCTTCAGGAGCCAATACGATTACCATCAATTCTGGTGAGTTGGAAAATAAAGGAATCGAAATCATTTTGAATGCCCAAATTATCAACCGAAAGCACTTTTATTTTCACTCAGGACTCAATTTCGCACGAAACCGAAACTACGTGACCTCTCTCGGAGATGGAGCCAAATTGCTTGAAATTGCAAATATCTGGGGACTCAACGGCCCTGCTATCGCCGTCAGAGAAGGGGAAGAATTCGGAACCATCATCGGATACGATTATATTTATGATGAAGCCTCTGGTAAACCGATCCTTAATGAAGAAGGGACACATTATTTAATCACTGAAAATCGTGTACCCATCGGCAATGCTTCACCGGACTTCACAGGTGGCTGGACAACAACTTTCGGGTTCAAAGAATTTAAATTGAGTACTTTGGTTGATTGTAGTTGGGGCGGAGATTTATACGCCGGCTCTTATGTCGTGGGCCTTCAAACCGGTCAAAGTCCTGAAACGCTTTTGGAAAGAGATGGCGGAGGTTTGCCTTACACAGATCCCGATGGGAATGTTCGAAACGTTGGGATCATTTTAGACGGGGTTTATGAAAATGGTGCAGCAAACGACAAAGTTGTTCATTATTATTACAAATATCTGCCAAATGCTGGCGGTTGGGGAAAGTATCCTACAAAACCCGGTATCCTTGAGAATAATTGGGTGAAGTTTCGAGAAATTGCGCTGAGTTATCAGTTCTCCTCCGATTTAATGGAAAAATCAAAAATTTTTCAAAACTTAACAATTTCACTGGTTGGCCGAGATCTGTTTTACATTTATACTTCAATTCCGGACAAAGTAAATCCTGAAGGAGCCAATGGAGCAGGTAATGCGCGTGGTTTGGAATGGGCTTCCTATCCGGGAATGCGTTCATTCAGCATTATGGTTAATGCATCATTTTAAAATTTGTGCATTTTTAAAAGAAGAACGAAAATGATAAAGTCTAATTTTTATAAAATATTATTTCTAACATTTCTACTGACTACAGCCTGTGACAAAGGATTTGAGGAGTTGAATAAAAACCCCTTTTTCCCAACCCAGGTTGATTTTGGCCCTTTATTTAATACCGTTGTTGAATCTTTACAATTGGGTTGGGATGAACAATTTTATTTGCACAATGACACGTATTACGAAATCACCCAACAAGCTGCAATGACTTCAAGGTTTTCGGCTATTAATACCAATGGAACCGAAAATGTCTGGAACAATTATTACACTGCATTGGCTCATATCCGGGAACTTGAGCGGAGATTTGATGATTATTCGGGAAATCAGGAAACTTTGAATAATGTCCGCGCACAACTCAAAATCATCACTGCTTACAAGACATTTCGGATTACGGATCAATTTGGTGATATTCCGTTTTTTGATGCCGGAAAAGGTTTTGAAGACCTCAAATACCTTCGCCCAAAGTTTGATTCACAGCAAGAAATCTACAAATTTTTGTTAGAAGATTTAGAATGGGCCGTAGACCATATCGACCTAAATGCAACAACTCCTTCAGGAGACGAATACATTAGTTTTGGAAATTTTGATACTTTATTGGACAGTAATTTAAGGTGGTGGAAAAAATTTGCAAATTCCCTTCGCCTTCGCCATGCGCTCAGAATGGCAGATAAAGACATCGCTTTCGCTGGCCCGATTTTAAAAGATATTATTGAAAATAACCTTGACGTAATCAAAGAAGGTGAACCTGTAATGATGTATCCCCGAAAGCTCGCCTGGCTCAAAGAAAGCACCCATTGGTCATTTCGCGAACATAAATCACTTAGAATGGGCTCAAATATTTGGCATCAACTTTCAGAAAACGACAACATTGACGGTAGTGGAATATTTGATCCACGAACTTATTTTTTCTTTGAAACCAATAATGCCAACGAATGGGTTGCTTATCCACAAATTCCTGATGCAAATACTCCACCTCCCGGTGGTGTGCCATATCAGGGACACAGAGACGGAAATTACAGCAACAAAGGAGTTGATAACATTTATTCGCCTTTTATTTATTACCTGATCAGAGATGAAAAAGATTTTCCGGAGTTTATAATGACACCAGCGGAAGTTCATTTTATAAAAGCAGAAGCATATATCAGAGGCCTTGGTGTGGCGACTAATGTGGCAGCAGCCGAAGCCGCTTATACCAATGGTGTCGTGGCTTCCATTTCTTTATGGCAAGAGATCGTAAAAAATACTCAAATCTGGGTAAATGCTCCTCCTGAGAAGACTATAAACGAAATCTATCAGCTTGTTAATAACCATCCAAGAATTAGCATTTTTTCAAATAGCAACAAACTTGAGCTCATTTATACTCAGCGCTGGTTGGATGCCTTTCGACAACCATGGGAAGCTTTTGCTTTGTCAAGACGTACCAATGCCACGCCTCGGGAAGGAAACGCTCCTGAATATTATCGTTTGGCTTATCCTCCTTCCGAAGTAGAAAACAATCCGGACAATTGGGCTGCTCAAGTGGCTAAAATGGGTGGCGATACCCCAAAAGTCAAAGTCTGGTGGATGGAATAATTTAAAAAGTAAAGAGGTAAAAAAGTAAAAAAATCAAGCTGTTTTTTTTCAAAGAAAAATTCACTAAAAACTACGAATAATAAACTAAAAACCACAAACTTCAAACAAGGGATGAGGAGACAAGAGGAAGACATAAAACCACAAACTTTGAACTTTGAACTTTGAACCGATTAAAAACTAAAATTTTAAAACTATAAAATTACATCCAATGAAAAAACTTTACAACTGCATAAAAATACTAGTGCTTGTATTATTTGTATTGCAAACTTTAATGCTTCAGGCACAAACCCAACAATATCTTCACTTTGACAAAGTGGATGATTATGTTGAAATTCCGAACGCATCACAATACATCGCCAATTCCACTGAAATTACAATGGCTGGCTGGTATTATTGCGATGCACTAGGCTATGGCCAGGGAATGATTGCTTTTCGAAATGGCGGATCAGGAGTCGGAGAAATGTATCTTATCCAATTAAACAATGGATTGCTGGAATGCCGATTTATTAGCACCAATGGTTTTCACGAAGTAGTTACTTCCAATTTTGCTGTTGCACCCCAGACCTGGCAACATTTTGCATGGGTTTACAATGGTTCAACAGTAGAATTATTTATAGATGGGGTTTCTGCAGGAAGTGCCGCTGCATCTGGGGTCATCGCCTCAACTGACACTCCATTAGCTATTGGAAAACATATTAGCCCTTTTGATTTTTATTACGGTGGTCGAGTTGACGAAGTCTCTCTTTGGAGCAAAGCATTGACTTCTACCGAAATCCAGGATATGATGGCCAATGAATTAGTAGGTGATGAAGCAGGATTGGAATTGTATTACAAATTCAATCAAGGAGTTCCTGGCGAAGACAATACCTCTATTTCAAAACTGGTTTCAACGGTAGAGTCAGGCGTTCGGGACGGAGATCTGAAAAACTTCGCTTTAATGGGAGATGCTTCCAATTTCCTTGGCGATGTAGACAATAGTTTTCAGGCGATTTCTTTTCCACAAATTTCAAATAAACTAATATCTGATATGCCTTTTGACCTGGAAGCAGAAGCTAGTTCAGAGTTGACTGTCAATTATGAAATCGTTTCCGGTCCAGCTTCAGTATCCGGAAATACAGTGACTTTAGATGGAACTGTCGGCGAAGTTGTTGTGAAAGCTACTCAGCCTGGCGATGGTACTTACGATCCCGCAGAAGAGGTGATTAATTCATTTAATGTTTTGGACCCTCAAACGAATGTACCTATCACCGAAATCCGAAGCCCATTGGCAGGAGATGTCATGGTTCCTGAGTTAGGTCCAATCCAATTGGCTGCGATTTCAACTATTAATTTTACAGATCTATTTTCTGTCTCAGATGTTTCTTTTGAAATTGGGTCGGATGTAATTCCTGCAGTTGACTGGCACAATAATCATTATACTGGTTGGTGGACTCCTCCTTCCTACGGAACTTATACAATGAATGTAGTAACTTCAAATAATTTTGGTGGAACAAGTACCGAAAGCGTTGTAATCAATATTGTTGATCAAAGTTCAGATATGACCGTCAACGCAGGAGACCAGGTTTGGTTAAATGTAAATGTCGGTAGTGCCATTGTAGAAGTTGAATTACCGAGTTATGTTGGTGCATTTGATGAAATTATTGGTAATCTGACGATAACTTGCCCAACCGGAGATTGTGATCCTTGGGACAGGATTTCAGGAATTGAAGTCAAAGGGCATAATGGCAGATGGTTTGAAATTATCCGTTACATCACTCCTTACGGTGTGGCCTGCAATTCTACCGTTGATCTGACTGATTTCATGTCGGTTTTACAAGGAAAAATCGCTTTCCGCTTTTATTTAGGAACACAGGGAAATGGTTTCGAATATACGCTTGATCTCGATTATAATGCAGGCTCCCCTGTTCATAGTTATAGCAGTATCCAAAAACTCTGGTACAAAACTTATGATTTCGGAAATCCGGTAGAATTACAACCTGCAGAAACTTTCAATACCGAAATTCAGGACAATGCCTTAGCCGCAAAAATAAAATTAGTTTCGACAGGACATGGCTGGGGTGATAACAACACCGGTAACGCTGCTGAATTTCATGAAGATACGCATCATATTTGGGTAGATGGTTCAGAGACTTTCGAACAGCACAACTGGCTGGTTTGCAATCCAAACCCTGATGGTTGTTCGCCGCAAAATGGAACCTGGTTTTACGATCGTGCTGGTTGGTGTCCGGGAACAATTGCTCCGTGGTTTGACTATGACATGACTCCTTATGTCGACCAAAACACGGTTGAACTACAATATGTTTTCGATGAAGACTATGTTGATCTATGTAATGCCGATAACGCGGATTGCGTTTCCGGAGTAACTTGTATGAATTGTAATGATGGTTTTAATCCTCACTTGATCGTCGCTTCCTATTTAATTACGCTAGGGGATTCACCAATTGCCGATCTTCCCTCGAAAGTCAACAATTTGAAAAAAGCAGATCTGGCTTTCCTGCTTTACCCAAACCCTACATCCGGCATGATAAATTTAGATCTAAAAGAAGCGGTTAATCAGCTGGAAATAAGAGTTTTGAACAACTTGGGACAGACCGTTAAAATAGCTCAAGAAAACAATGCTTTCCTCGCTACTTATACCATTGATTTAAATGGCTATCCAAAAGGAATGTATTTCGTGGAGGTAAAAACCGAAAAAGGATCAGGTGTTCAGAAAGTGTTGATTGAATAATTGAACTTATTGCTTTATGCATTGCTTGCAAAGAGAGTTTTTGCTTTGTGAAGACTCTCTTTGTTTTTACGTATAAAAAATTTTTTTTATTTCTAAAAGATTACCCTCCGCATCTAACCTGAGAATGAAAATGTCTTCCCGTCCTGAACTTGTTAAGATTTGATTTCCTATTCGCATAGTTCCTGAAAAAAATCCAACTACTACTAGTTCATTGTTATCATTAATAGCAATGCTATTGGCATTATCAGAATCTAATTCATCGGAATCTCCACCAAGTTGCCTGATCCACAACAATATACCTTTAGAATCGTATTTTGCGATGAAAAAATCTTCTTTCCCATTACTGTTTAATGTGGTTTTATCAAATTTGGCAGCTCCGCTAAATTTACCTGCTAAATAAAAGTTTCCGTATTTATCTTGAACAATGCTATTGCCATGGTCATTTTGATTAGATCCGCCTGCTTGTTTAACCCACAGAACTTTACCGTTAGAAGTGTATTTGGCAATAAATAAATCTCTATGTCCTTCACTTGTAATAGAGAAGGAGTCAAACTGTGCTGTTCCTTCAAAAAAGCCGGTTACTATACTATTTCCTTTAACGTCGGTACTTATACTTAATCCAAAATCTCTACCGTTTAAATTTTTTGAGCCTGCCTGCCTTGCCCACGCGAGCCGCCCATCTGAATAATATTTGGCTACAAAAATATCTCTTCCGCCGAAACTTTCTAAAATTGTATTATCAAAGGTTACGGAACCACTCAGATTGTGATGTCCAAAATAACCTGTAATGTATATATTTCCTTCTTCATCTACATCCATTTCGTAGGCAGTTGACATATATGAACCCGTTATCGCTTTTGCCCAAATTACATTTCCTTTCGAGTCGAATTTTATAAGATATGTATCTTCGTTTGGCCCACCAACGGGTAGTTTAGAACCATTTATTGACGGAGTACCTATATACATGCCAGAAGCAATAATATTATCAAAGGGATCAACTATAACAGAAATTCCAATATTTGGTCCGGTTTGCAAATCCGGAATCAACTTACCTCCAGCATGCCTCATCCAGGTTAAATCTCCAGAAGCAGTATATTTTGCAATAAAAAATCCTGAAATCCTGTCATCATTTCACCTTCAGCATAAAAAGGTTTTCCACCAAAATATGCTGTATCTCCAAAACTCCCTGTAATAATGATATTGTCTTTACTATCTAATGTAACACTGCTTACCGCATCTCCTCCTTTTTTGCTACCTGCATTCCAGGCATTGAGGCATTTGGAGTCTTGAGTATAAATAGCAGCAAAAATGTCTACCCCTCCAAAGCTATTAAGTTTAGCTCCACCTAATTCAAAATACTCTTCAAAGTTTCCTACAATAATAATTGCGTCTTTTGAATTCCAGGTAACACCACTTGGCCTATCTGAATTGGCTTTGGTGGAATTTCCACCAAAACTTTCAATAGATTTTTTATGGGGTGAGGAGCTATTTTCTTCTGAAACTCTTTGAAGCTGTTGATTTTCAATTCTACTATTATTCGATTTGGCATTATGTAAGATAAAAAGAACGAAAAGCCCAATCAACAAAAGAAATATCAACACAGCGATAATTTTTTTGTAGGATTTTTTTGTGCCTGAAGAATGATTAATATTATTTTCTTTTTCAGCGTCTATTATTTTCAAGCTCTTGTACATCAATAAATAAAAATCGAACTCCTTTCTCAATTCCGGTTTATTGGAAACAAGAGATTCAAATTCCTTTCTTTCAGCAACGGACATTTCATTGTGAAGATACTTTTTGCAAAGAGTTGATATATTTTGGTTTGGTTTATCCAATGAATAAAAAGTTTAAGTAAGGTTTATAAACCAAATTTTAGTTTTAATTTTTCAACGCATCTTTTTCTTCGTTGTTTAGCAGCGTCCTCAGTTATTCCCAGTTCTTTCGCAACATCCTTCAATTTTTTTCCTTTAAGGTAATATTCGTATATTATGGTAAGGCATGGTTCTCCCAAACTGTGAATAGCATGTACCATTTTTTGAAGCTGTTCTTCCGTAAAGTCAGTTTCATTTAGGTTTCGCCCTGTATTTTCTTGTTGAAGTTCCAAAAATCTCCTTTCTTGTTTTCGTCTGTTATTATTGCTTCTGGATTTGTACAACCATTTATTCTTTGCGACAGCTGATACGAAAGTGACAAGACTAGCTTTTTTTTGATCATATTCTTTTGTTAAAATCTTTTGAAATACTTCTTCAACCGTTTCTTCAAAAATATTTTCCGCTTCCAATTCACTTCCACCATTTTTTAAAACAATATGATAGACTAGTTTTTTAGAGCTTCTCCTTAAATATTGAAAAGCCTTCTCTTTATTCCGATCAGCTTTATGATGAAGGAGTTCCTGCAACAAACTATAATTAATTTGGTTTTTCGAAGCCATTGAAGACCTTTTAACAAGATTATTCACTAATATAATCTTAATTTTTATTTAAAAAAGTAAGCAAGATTGTCACTTTTCAGCTTTGGTTGCTAATACAGTAATAAAGCTAAATTGCTAATAACCAAAATGATTTTTAAATTAAAAAACGAAAAAATGATCACTTTTACCCCCAACTCAGTTGTTTTCACTTTCCTGCTTTCGGTTATTTTCACCCTTTCTACTTGTACAAAAGAAGATCCACCAGAAATGATTCCCCAGACAAAAGCAAGTTTTGACGTATCTAATAATAACTGTATTGCACCATGCGAAGTCGGATTTACTAACAAATCACAAAATGCTCAGTCGTTCAGCTGGAATTTTGGTGACGGCACAACCTCTACAGACAAAGATCCAAGTCATACTTATGATGAGGACGGTTCTTATCAGGTGACATTGACAGCATCTGGCAATCAGGGTAATAACCTTACCCAGGCGACTGTCACGATTCGCCCTAACCCCAATCCGCATATTGGTAATTGGACGCTCACAGCGGGTACTTACAACAACTCCCCGATTGCTGACATAACTGCATCTGTTAATTTTAAAGATGCAGGTGAGTTCGTTGCACAATTTGAAATTGGAAGCTGTGTCGGTTATGCAAGAGCACAATATTCAATTACAGGCCAGACAATCAATTCAAACTTACCAGATCAACTGCTTTTAAATGGCGCATCGGGTGGAAGTAATAGTGGGGGTTCTTATTATACTTCTATAAGTTGTACGCAGGCTACCTTTCTAAAGTATGGTGTCACTGCTTTAATTTGGACTCCAGAAGATGACATCCAATTTGAAATGGATGAAAATACTTTGACCCTCACTTCATCTGACAACAAGACAATTTTAATGTATGAGCGCGATTAATTTTTTATAAAATTCCATGGGAAATCAATCAGTTTGAAACCTCAAAAGTTTATTATCATGAACCCAAATAACAAATCTTTTACTATATTATGTCTGATTGCTATTTGTATAACAATTGCTCCTAAAAAAGCCATATCCCAGGATCAGTCTGTTACGCAGATTCACAAATATGGCATGCTCAAATTGAAGTCCGGTAAGATTTTAAAAATTAAAAAAGTTCAATTATCGGATGAATTTCTTCTTTTTTCTATGACTCAGAATAAAAACATATCAACACAAAAAACAGAACTTTCAAAAATTGAAAATCTGAAAGTTGCCAATAAAACTAATTTGCTCACCGGAGCTTTGATTGGTACTGGGGTTGGTGTAATTACCATGCTTTTAGTAGAGAAAAGTCTTGAAAAACCGAAGCAAGGAAGTTCTAATACTATTCCCTGGTGGTCAGATGGTGTCAGTTATTCTTCTTCAACGGGTGAATCCACTCAAATTATGGCATTTGCTCCCAAGCTTTTTATTGTAACTGGTTTTACAGCGATTGGGATCCTCATAGGTCGCTCTATTAAACGAGGTTGGAAAACAATTTATCCTAAGGTTGAAGCACCGCTGGAAAATATTGACATCAACATTGGTTTAAATTATAATTATGACTATACTCCAAACTTTAGAATAAGCTACACATTTTGAAGTTTTTTTTAATATAAAAATAGCATAATCAAAAAATTCACCGTGAAGCTTCATTTATGGAAAGTTCATGGTGAATTTTTTATTTTTTTTCAACAAAATACATTTCTAATTCACCTTTATTCTTTGCTTGAATTCTTCCGCGAAAGTTGAATCTTAATTCAGGGTCTTCTTTAATTAGCTCAAAAGTGTCTTGTGAAATATTTACTTTCCCCACTTCTCCCGAATCTTCAATTCGACTGGCAATATTCACCGTATCGCCCCATATATCGTACTGAAATTTTTTAACGCCAACGATTCCGGCAACCACAGGTCCCGAATGGACTCCAACTCGCATTTCGAAAGCTGTTTTGCCTTCAGATTTTCTCCTCTTATTTCTTTTTAATATGAAATCCTGCATCTCCAAAGCAGCCTTAACCACATCAGAAGCGGAGGTTGTTCTTGGCACTTGCAATCCTCCGGCAGCCATATAAGCATCACCGATGGTTTTGATTTTTTCAATTTTATAACCAGAAATGATCTCATCAAATGCTTTGAAACAATGGTTGATTTCCGACACTAAATCCTTGGGGGAAAGTTGTTCCGAAATCTTTGTAAAACCCTTAAAATCAGTAAAAAGTATCGTCGCTTCATCAAAATACTTTGCTTCTGCTTCTCCTTTATCTTTAAGCTCTTCAGCGACATCTGTTGGCAAAATATTAAGCAAAAGATAATCCGAACGGTCTTTTTCTTTCTGAATTTTTGCCCTCGAATTTCGAACATAACTCAGCCGCGCCCACAAACTCAATGCAAACAACAAAACACCAAGTCCAATAAATAAAAAAGTACGTTTTTGGATCTGTTCTTTATTTAGTTTTTTTTCGTAAGAAAGTGTTTCAAATAATTGTTGTTTTTCAAACTCTTTTAGCATTCCCAAACGGTCAATCTCTTTTTGATTCTGCGTTTTTTCCAACGAATCTTTACTCGCTAAAAATAAATCCTGGTATTCAAAAGCTTTTTCGAATTCATTGGTCTTTTTATAAACATCAGTAAGCAACCCTAAAGCAGCAGTTTTCTCCGCTAATAAGCCACTCCCACTTGAAAGGTCAATTGATTTTATTGCATATTCCTTTGCTTGCTTATATTTTCCCGATTGATTATAAACAGTGGCTATACTGTTGATCGCGAGAATGGCTCCTTGTTTATCTCCAATTTCATTGTTCAACTCAAGGCTTTTGAAACCATAGTCCAACGCAATAGGATAATCCTTCATCAACAAGTTTGTATTTCCTAAATTACCCAGCAAATGAGCTATCACTCTTTTATCACCAAGAGCTTCGCCTATTTTTAGGCTTTTTTCGTATGCTTCAAGTGCTTTGGCAAGGTCATTTTTGCTTTCGTAAATGATACCGATGTTGTTTAAAGTAATTGCTATTCCACTTTGATCATCGAGCGCTTCTTTGATTTTGAGGCTGGCTTTATAATTTTTAAGGGCTTTGTCATATTCCCCTAAACTTTTGTTAACGAGGCCAATGTTATTGAGTGAACTCGCGATACCTTTTTGGTCCTTTAGCCCTTTTTTGATCACCATACTTTTTTCAAAATATTCCAATGCCTTTGGAAAGTCCGACAAGTTTCGGTAGACAATCCCGATATTATTTAATGTGAAAGATTCTTCCCTTTTGTTACCAATTTCAACTTTGGCTTTAAGCGCTTTGAAATAATAATTAAGTGCTAAATGATATTCCGCTTTTATATCATAGATTACACCTAACGTATTCAATAAATTGCCTTCTCCTCTTTTCCAGCCTAAAGTTTGAGCAAGGTTTAGTCCTTCTTCGGCATAAGTTGTTGCACGTTGTGGATCGCTGTATTTCAGTGCCCAAGCAATTTTATAAAGTAATTCTGCTTTCAGGGTATCATCTTTAACAGTTTCTAGTTCGATGATCAACGAATCAGCCTCAGATTGTTTTTGAGGAAATATTTGTTGAGGAAAAGTTATTAAAAATAAAAAAAGGAGGAAGGGTTTCATTTGGATTGGTTTTCAAATAGCAAGGGTATTAATTTCTTTAAAATTACCGAATAAAATGAATTATGACTAGAAAAGAATGGAAATAATCAAATCTCCCGTCTCCCATCTTCTCTCCCCTCATAAATACTTCACCAAAATCCGAATCCCCACAAAAGCTACTAAAACAGCGGTCAGTGCTTTTACAAGCCCTGGTCTAAATCGAATAGCTCCAAGCCGCGAACCAATCTGACCTCCAGCAAAAACACTTACCATCAGAAAAACAGCCAGTTGCCAATCCACGTTGAATTTGGGATTACTCATCTGACCAATTAATCCGGCAATGGAATTTACCAAAATGAAAAAACTGGCAGTCGCAGCTATGGTTTTTGGCCCATCCCAACGCAACAAATGAAGCAATGGCGCTAAAAAAATACCGCCGCCAATTCCTACCATTCCAGAGAGAAATCCAATCCCGCCTCCCAAACCGCTATTGATCAGCAGTTTTGATTTTTTTGCCTTTACCGGTACTGAACTAATAGATCGCAAAGGTTGAAACCACATCAAAATAGCTGCGATAATCAGGACAATTCCCAATATTATAAAAAAGCTTGTTTCATCAATTCGTATGCTCCCGCCAAGATATGCCAAAGGCATACTGATGATGACTAACGGAAGCATTTTTTTCCATTTGAAATGCCTGTTCCTAAAAAAAATATAACTTCCAAAAGCAACCACAATAATATTACAAAACAATGCTGTCGCCCTCAGCAAATGATATTCAAATCCGTACAAAGCCAGAATTGCCAGGTAGCTCGATCCGCCGCCAAAACCAACAGAAGAATACAAAACAGCAATGGTAAAAAACAAGAGCAAAATTTCCCAATGCTCCATGATTCCTATATTATTTTTGTGCTTTTAAAAATGAATCCAATTCGTTCCAGCTCAAGGTAGCACATTGCATCCTTCCGGGAAAAAACTTGACAGCAGAAAATGCTTCGAATTCTTCTATTATGAGAGATGGAGCTTCATTTTCAGGATGAACGTATGTATAAAAATCTTCGCAAATCTCCAACACTTTTTCGATGGGCTGATCAATCATTTTTTGAACCAGGATCGAAGTGGAAGCTTTCGAAATTGCACAACCATGGCCATAAAAACTTAAATTTTTCAAAACACCATTTTCAATATTAAAATAGAGGGTAAAACGATCTCCACAAATCGGGCTATTGGCCTTTATCACAAATTGAGCAGACTCGTTTTTTTCAAAATGAACCGGATCGTTGTTGTGCTTGACGATAACTGTTTTGTACAGCGATTTTAATCTGTCGTTCATGCAAAGAATTTTTGAATTTCCTTCAATGTTTTAACCAACTGATCAACTTCATGGCTCGAATTGTAAATCGTAAAAGAAACTCTCGTTGTTCCTGGAATTCCATAAAAATCCATCACCGGTTGTGTGCAATGATGCCCTGCTCTCACCGCAATATTTTCTTCCGCCAAAAAAGTGGCTACATCATGCGGATGCACATTTTTAAGATTGAATGAAACAATATTGCTGTTTTGATTGGGGTTGCCGAAAATTTCCATTTTATCAATGGACGAAAGTTGCTCGAAAGTATATTCACCTAGGTCTTTTAAATATTCCAATAGTTCTCTCTTTTCAAATTTTTTCAAATAATCTATCGCATAACCCAACCCAATCACACCTGCTAAATTACGGGTCCCCGCTTCAAACTTTTGCGGAGAGTCTGCAAATTCTGTTTCTTCAAAAGTAACCTCTTTGATGATATCACCTCCAAAATGAAATGGTTCCATTTTATTCAACCATTCCTCTTTTCCATACAAAACGCCAACACCCGTTGGCCCAAAGATTTTATGCCCTGAAAAAACAAAAAAATCACAATCCAATTCATTGACATTCAAAGGGTAATGCAAGGCACTTTGTGCTCCATCGATCAAAACCGGAACATCAAATTTATGCGCATAATCTATAATTTCTTCAATTGGATTGATCGTTCCCAATGAATTGGAAACATGTACCACAGCAATCATTTTTGTCTTTGGAGTAAGTAGTTTCCTGAAAGATGTCATATCCAGTTTCCCAGATTTTTTCATCGGAACAATTCGCAGATCAGCACCTTTCTTTTTGCAAAGCATTTGCCAGGGAATCAAGTTCGCATGATGTTCCATCGCCGAAATAATGACATTGTCGCCAGCATCAAGACGAGGTGCTAAAAACGAGTTAGCCACCAAATTAATCCCCTCCGTCGTTCCGCTGGTAAAAACAATGTTTTTTGGACTCAATGCGCCTACAAAATCAGCAACTTTTCCTCGAACTGATTGGTATTTCGCTGAGGTTTGGGTTGCAATTTTATAAAGTCCACGATGGATGTTTGCATTTTCCTTTTCGAAGAAATGAGTGATTCCATCAATAACAATTTTCGGTTTTTGAGTCGTGGAAGCATTATCCAGGTAGACCAAATCAGGATGGTTTTTGAAAATTGGAAAATCCGCTCGTACCTTTTTAAATTCTATCATTTTTAATTACTAACTGAAGTTACACAAATGTATTAAAATAGTATTGAGGGTTTTTTAAAAGTGGTGAATCAATTGGGCTATTGTAGCTTTCTTTTGGTTGTTACCTGCGGCGCCGTCATTTTTTCCATTGATGAAAAAACGAAGCAAAAAAATCTAGACAAAATAAAGGCTTTGCTCATAACTGGCACCCGCACTCACGTATTTTGTCGAGCCACCCGCTCTCAATAATGTGGATTTATGCTTAGAAATATTGAAGTATTTCCCAAGGGATAGTTCTAAAATTATAATTGCTACGCGTAAAATCAGGTTTTAATAGACAGCTTTCAAACGATTCACAATTTCTAAAACAGCAGGACAAACCATAGTGTTTTTGAAAGTCAAATCTAATAGCTGGTGTATTTTTCGGCGGTTGGTATGTGGATATTCGCGGCAAGCTCTCGGTCGGTTTTCATAGACTGAACAATAATTATCGGCTCCTAAAAAAGGGCATGGAGCAATATTTAAAACATAATCATCCTCCGAATCAAGATGAAGGTATTTTTCAATAAATTCAGAAGGACGCAACCTGAAATGTTTGGCTAGTCGTTCGATATCCTTATCAATAAAAATTGGGCTCGTCGTTTTACAGCAATTGGCACAATCCAAACAATCTATTTCTTCAAAAACTTCTCTATGCGTTTCTTGAAACCGCTCGTCCAATTCCCGCGAATTTTTCTTTTTCAGGTTTTGCAAAAACTTTTTATTTCCCTTTTTCTGATCCTTCGCCTGCTGTCTGAATTTTTCAATATCCATATCTTTTCAAAAGTAAGAAAAAAGAAATGATTTTAAATTCTGGTTAAAAAAATCAGCCTTTCCTGTATAAAAGTCATTTTGTTTATATTTGTGAAAAATCAAATCACGATATGAATAAACTAATAAAAACCACACTCTTAATTGTTTGTATTTCTTTCATTGCCAGGGTCAGTTTTGCCGGCGAAGGCATGTGGCTGCCTATCTTTTTGAAATCGCTGAACGAAGCAGAAATGCAGTCGATGGGCATGAAATTAACCGCTGAAGATATTTACAGCGTCAACCAAGGAAGCCTGAAAGACGCGATTGCTCATTTTGGCGGATTTTGTACTTCTGAATTGATCTCTGGTCAAGGTTTGCTACTCACCAATCACCATTGCGGCTATAGCAATATCCAATCGCATACTACGCTGAAAAACAATTATTTGCGAGATGGATTTTGGGCAAAAAGTCATAAAGACGAATTACCAAATCCGGGGCTTTTCGCAACTTTTATTGTTCGAATTGATGAAGTAACGGATCAGATTTTAGAAGGCGTAACGGATGGTATGGACGACAAAGAACGACAATCAATAATTGATAAAAACATCACCCAACTTAAAGGAAATACTTCGATTACCTTGAAATCTTATGAAGATTACGTAATAAAACCTTTTTTCAAAGGCAATCAATATTTTGCTTTTTTGACGATGACTTACAATGATATTCGTTTGGTTGGAGCACCGCCAGAGTCTATTGGAAAATTTGGATCGGATACTGACAACTGGGTTTGGCCGCGACATACCGGTGATTTTTCATTGTTCCGTATTTACGCCGGGCCGGATAATTTGCCAGCCGAGTATTCTGAAGATAATGTGCCTTACAAACCAAAACATTTCCTTCCAATTTCTTTGGATGGTGTGACTCAGGATGACTTTACCATGGTTTTTGGGTTTCCCGGTAGAACGAACGAATACCTGCCTTCTTACGCGATTGAACAACTGGTTGATGTTTTAAATCCTTCAAAAATTGCAATTCGTGAAGCTGCTTTAAAGATCGTGGATGTGGAAATGCGGGCTGATCCTGCTGTAAAAATTCAATACGCTTCAAAATATGCAAGAATTGCTAATTATTGGAAAAAATGGATCGGCGAAAGTCTTGGCCTTAAAAAAACAAATGGTGTTCAGAAAAAGAAAGATTTAGAGGCGGAGTTTATGGCCAGAGTCAACAATAATAAAGCATGGAAAGCAGCGTATGGTGGCTTATTAAATGAATTTCAACTAGTGTACGCAGCAATCGAACCTTATGCACTTACACATGATTATTATAGCGAAGTGGTTGGTCGAAACATAGAAATCATGCGAATCGCGGGGTATATGCGCCGTTTGGTCGAAGCTTATCATGAAAATGGGGAAACCGGCTACCATGCTTACAAAGATCGGTTGAGCAATACTTTAGACAATTTTTATAAAAATTATCGCCCTGATATCGATCAAAAAGTATTCGCTGCACTGATGGAAATGTATGTTGCCAATGCCAAGCTTGGTGCTGCTGATATCGTCAAACAGGAAATGTTTATGTATGGTACAAAAGATTACAATGTATTAGCAAAACAAAAATTTTCCAATTCAGCGATCCCCTATCAGGAAAAGTTGGACGAAATACTAAAAGCTAGCCCTGAAGACGCTGTTCAACAACTGAAAAGCGATCCTTTATTTCAATTTTCAAGCTCTTTGGCGGACTATTACAATAGCAATGTTGCTACAAAATATAGTGAAATAAATGCTTCACTCAGCACTTTACAACGCAAATACATGGCAGCTTTGATGGAGGTTTTCCCTGAGAAAAGGTTTTATCCGGATGCCAATAGCACCATGAGGATTACTTATGGGCAGGTTGCCGGTTATACTCCGCGCGATGCGGTTACATACACTCCGGTTACTTATCTGGATGGCGTTATGGAAAAATATATTCCTGATGATTATGAGTTTGATGTCCCTGAAAGGCTAATCGAATTATATAATGAAAAAGATTATGGCCAATATGGTCAGGATGGAAAAATGCCGGTTTGTTTTATAGGCTCTAATCACAGTACCGGCGGCAATTCAGGAAGCCCGGCTATTGACGCGCATGGCAATTTGATTGGTTTAAATTTCGATCGCGTTTGGGAAGGAACGATGAGTGATTACAATTACGATGCTTCGATTTGCCGAAATATTATGGTTGATATTCGGTTTGTTTTGTTTATCGTCGACAAGTACGCTGGCGCAAGCCACCTTATTGAAGAAATGAAATTGGTCCACCCGAAAGAAAAGATGTAAGAACAACTAAGATTTAAAATTAAAAAAACCTGGGTTAATTAATAATAACTCAGGGTTTTTTATTTTACAAACAATTGGTTTTCAATAGATTAAAATGTAAAAGCTTTTAAAAAATAGTTGGTATCAATATCACTAACCGCTCAAAAAGTTAGTCCTATCAGTATTACAATCCAAGTTGTTTTATTTAACAGCATTCGCAGGAAATTAAAAAAGAAACAGGAAAGAAATAGTTGATCAAAAATCAATAAGATAGTAAAGCTATTATTTTGTATAGTTTTACAACAAAATAATGATTATTCTGTTTACCTTTAATACTGGTGAATTTAATTTAATGATTTCTTAAAACCATAGAATTATGAAGAAAATGAAACTAACCACTGGCGTTTTAGGACTACTTTTTATAATGATTACTCAATCCACATTTTCTCAGGATATTGGAAGGATTAATCCGTATGAAGGTAAATCTCTTTCAAATGAAACGTTTGCTACTGATAATTACTTTTATATAAGGAATTCCTACCTTAACCAGCAATTATTTGATTTTGAAGAAGCATATTTCTCTATGGAAAATGCTGTTGCACAGCGACCACAGTCAGCGAAAGTGCTTTTGCAGCGAGCAATTTTTAAAAAACGTTTTGGAATGATAACCGAGGCGGAAGCTGATCTGCGTTTGGCCAATTTGATGAATCCATACGCAGCTGATTTATATGGATACCATGGGCCTTCTAGTATTTTAAATGTTATTGAATTCCAACCAGAGCAAGCTGTAGTAGGATTGAGTAATTATCAAAGAGTTGGTTATTATTATGGATTTTTGGATAAGCAGTATGGAAAAAGCGGAGTAATGGTTGATGAGCTAGTTTTTATGGAAGAAATCATCCAGCTGATGGAAGAAGAACGGTTTTCTGAAGCGTTAGCTATTTTGGAAAATGATTTCGAAGAAAATCAATATGCTTTCATAGCTTTTGACCTTAAAGGAGTCATTTTTACCAAACAAAAGAAATTTGAACAAGCAGCCCACGCGTTTAGCCAATCAGTCAAATTGCAACCTGATTTTGCCATTGCATGGTATAATTTCAGTCGTTTGGAAAAGGAGAGAGGAAATAAAGAAATTGCTAAAACCTATCTTGACAAATCTATTCAACTTGAAGAATATTTGACCAAAGCCTATTTTGACAGAGCGTTGCTACGCAAAGAGCTTGCTGATAAAGAAGGAGCCATGGAAGATTACAACAAAGTCATCGAGCTAAATGCAGACGATTATTTGGAAGCATTTCTCAATCGAGGGCTGACTAAAAGTATGCTAGGAGATTTTAACGGTGCTTTGGTTGATTTAAATAAAGCAATTGAAGAATTTCCAGATAATCCGGCTCTATACAAAAACAGGGCGAATATATATCTGCTATTTGGTTACAACCAAAAAGCTATTGCGGATTACTCCAAAGCTATCCAACTTGACCCATTTTTTGCTGAAGCTTATTTCAACCGAGGCTTGACCCACCTAAAAGAATTTGATATGAGATCAGGCTGCCGCGATCTACAAAAAAGTCAGGATTTAGGCATTGAACGTGCTTTTGATAAATTAAGATACTTTTGTATTGAATAGTATATTTTCGAAACAATTTCAACGACTTTTGAGAAATGAAATTAAATTGGTAGACTTTTTGAATTATCCCTAATTACAAACAACACTACACACTGTTCAAACACTGATGCATAAGGGGAAGATTTCCAAAGTTTCCTCGCCTATTTACGCGTGAAACATTGCGTCCGCTAGCTTCAGCTATTTTTCGTCCCGTACAATCCATGTACGAAACTCAAAATGAGCTTTGTCAGCAAACACAAGCCTTCACGCTCAATTAAGGCAGGAAAATCTAGACATCTTCTAAAAAATACCCCCTTTAAAGCAAAATATCAGTGAAATGTTTAAAAGTACACTACCCGTGCTAGGCCTGTTTTTGTGCCTGCAATTCTTATCATTCTCTACAAAAGCATCTACTGCCAAAGTTAAATTTTATTCTACTACAGTCAATGTTAAATTCGATCCTGGAACGATTTTCAAATTCAGGACCTGTACCCGTGACAAGTGTTTGAAAACTTTTTTTGAAACAATGGAAGAGACTAATTACCAGATATTGCTGGACGATCTTTTAAGTCACAAAGAACAATTACGGCTCAACGATTGGTTCTTTTACAATCTGGTCAGAAAGTCAGTTGATAAAATTTATTACAAACAAACACAAATTTATCAGACTTTGGTTTGTTGGTTTTTGTTTACAAAAGCTGGCTACGACACCCATCTGAATACTGCTGTCAATCAATTTGTTTTTTTAAATGTCGCAACAAATGACAAAGTATATCGAACTCCGTATACGAGGTATGAAGGGAAGGTTTATGTAAATTTGACCGCTTTGTATTATGGCTTGAACACCACACGAGCACTTTACGAGATACCTTCTTACAAAGCGAAGAAAGAAGGAAAAATATTTTCTTTTGATATCGATCACCTTCCAAATATACCTGCAAAGGTCATCAAAAATACAGTTCAGTTTAAATATGATGATGAACCCTATTCCGTTGAAATTGAAGTGGATACAATGGCAAGGGCTTTGATGAGAAATTATCCCATCCTTAATGACGAAAATTATTTCAAAGTCGCTCCCTCTGATTATCTAAAAACTTCGTTACTGGCTCAACTAAAACCTTTTCTGGAAGGAAAATCGGAAGAAGAAAAAGTGGAGTTTTTGGTTTCATTTACCCGCTCCGGATTTGAATATAAATTTGATGAAGAGCTTTATCAGCACAATCAACCCATGATTCCTGAAGAGCTTTTTATACGACAGTATTCCGATCATGAAGATCGCTGTGCTTTGTTTTATTTTTTAATGAAAGAGTTATCAAGCCTTGAAGTTATTCCGGTTAGATACTACGACGTTTATCTGACGATGGCAGTTGAACTTCCAACTCCAGCCGGAAAACCAATCGATTATAATGGAAAAAGCTATTTTGTTTGTGATCCGACTTCACCAAACAATTCGAAAACAATCGGAAAATTTCCAAAAGGGATGACTTATGAGACGATGGAAGTTGTGGGTAACTTTTAATAAAAATTTAAATTTCAAATAAAAAAGCCTGAAAATGGAGTACCATTTTCAGGCTTTTTTATTGCGTCCATTTTTGCAACTTTTATCAACGAAACTGGTCATTAATTTTTTTCAAGGCTTCGGAACCCGGGCAGAGGTCTTTTTCTCTTAATTTATTCAAAGGTGTTTTCACTGTATCCTGAAGAACGTGCAAATCCTGGCTTTCTGTGTCTATGTAGAGTAAGCCTGTTAAAATTTCACCTTTATCTTTAGCCTTTTGCAAACGATTGATTGCCGATCGAATATCTCTTGGGTCCCATTTTGGCGATAATTTGTGTAATGTGACAAGTGAACCATCATGAAGCGTAACATTTGCAGAAAGCCCTTCTTTATAAGAAACCTTAATTTCTTCTTTGTGAGGTACAAAATCAACCATAGCTGTTGCTTCCTGATGGTCACGGACAAAATCATAAGATTTGGTTGATCCTTTATTATTATTAAACGTAACACATGGCGAAACCACATCGATAAAGGCAAAGCCCGGATGCGACATAGCCGCTTTAATCATTGGAACCAGCTGTGTTTTATCTCCCGAAAAACTTCGTGCTACAAAAGTTGCTCCCAGTTCCATACTCAAACCCACCAAATCAATAGCCGGAAATACATTTTTTGAACCTGCTTTACTTATTGAACCAAAATCAGCTGTTGCCGAATCCTGTCCTTTGGTCAAACCATAACAACCATTGTTCATCACAATGTAAACCATATTTACATTTCGTCTAATCGCATGGACAAATTGGCCCATCCCGATCGAAGCAGTATCTCCGTCGCCCGAAACTCCCAGGTAAATTAAATCCCGATTCGCCATATAAGCACCTGTAGCAATGGATGGCATCCGTCCATGTACTGAATTGAAACCATGAGAATTACTTAAAAAATAAGTTGGTGTTTTTGACGAACAGCCAATCCCCGAAAGTTTAGCCAGGCGATGCGGTTCAAGCGACATTTCAAAACAGGCCTGAACAATTGCTCCACTAATTGAGTCATGCCCGCAACCTGCACATAAGGTTGAAATTCTACCTTCGTAATCTGCTTTTGCATAGCCAATTTCATTCTTTGGCAAAAGAGGGTGGCGAAATTTTGGTCTTATATAAGTCATGAGGCTGATTTCATTTTTTCTTGTGAATGAAGAGGGTGATTTTTAATGATCTGGCTTTTAATTGTATCAGCAGTGATCGGAAATCCATCATAGTTTAAAACGCGAATCAAATCTTTTGGGCTAACCTCTAACTCATTGATTAACAAAGACC
Source organism: Saprospiraceae bacterium (assembly GCA_965220465.1). Classification (GTDB taxonomy): domain Bacteria; phylum Bacteroidota; class Bacteroidia; order Chitinophagales; family Saprospiraceae; genus JAHDHW01. The sequence goes on from CBDCPZ010000025.1 coordinate 345,107, forward strand.
TAAATTGCGCATCGCGGTTTTGTTCAATCACAAAAACTTTTTCATGGGATTCAATAAAATCCAGAACTTCTCCATTAAATGGAAATGCAGTAATCCGCATTGCATCTATGATAATGCCTTCTTTTTTAAGCAGATCCTCCGCCTCAAGCGCGGCGAAAGTAGTTGTTCCAAAAAACACCATCCCGTATTGGCTGTTATTTTTTGCTTGATAAAATACAGGTTTAGGTACAACTTGTTTGGTTGTATCCCATTTTTTCAAAATACGGTCTACAATTCTCACATAAACAGCTCCGTCTTCAGTGTATCTCGCGTATTCATTACGAGAGGTTCCGCGAGTAAAGAAAGAACCTTTTGTTGGATGAGTTCCTGGAATCGTTCGATAACAAATACCATCACCATCAACATCCAAATACCTTCCATATTTTTCGAGTTTGTCCAAATCCTCTGCACTCAATACTTTACCCAAATCATATTTTCGGTCGTCGTCCCATTCGATCGGAGGAGACATGTGATTATTCATTCCAAGGTCCAGGTCTGACATGACAATGATCGGAGTCTGTAATCGATCTGCCAGGTCAAAGGCTTCAATGGTATGATCAAAACATTCTCTCGGAGTACTTGGAAATAACAATACATGTTTGGTGTCTCCATGAGAGGCATACGCTGAACTCAAAATATCAGGTTGTTGAGTACGGGTTGGCATTCCTGTAGAAGGGCCACCACGTTGAACATTAATCAACACCACCGGAATCTCAGCAAAATAAGCCAATCCTAAAAATTCACTCATCAAAGAAACACCAGGACCGGAGGTTGCAGTGAATGCTCTTGCTCCGTTCCAGTTTGCACCGATCACCATCCCCATCGCAGCAAGTTCGTCTTCGGCCTGGATAATCGCATATTTTTTCTGTCCTGTTTCCTGATCGATTCTCAGCTTTTTTACATACTTTTCAAATGAATTTACCACTGAGGTTGAAGGCGTTATAGGGTACCAAGCCGCGACCGTAGCTCCTGCATAAACTGCTCCCAAAGCACAAGCAGTGTTTCCATCAATCAAAATATGGTCTTTAACCTGGTCTCGCCTTTCCAGACATATTTCAAGTGGGCAATCAAAATGTTCTTTGGCATAATTGACTCCGAGCTCTAATGCTTTATAATTTGGTGGAATAAGCTTTTCTTTTTTTAAAAATTGCTCCGCAATAATTCCTTTAACCACGTCCAATTCTATATTCAACAAAGCCGCTAAAGCACCAACATAAACTACATTTTTAAACAATTGCTGTTGTCGTGGATCTCGATAATGCTCCATACACATTTGAATCATCGGAATACCAATGAAATGAATATCTTCCCGAAAGAATTCTTTGTGAAGTTTTTTAGAATTGTCATATATGAAATATCCGCCCGGTTTAACAGAGGCGATATCCTCAACCATACTTTCGGGATTGACACAAACCATTAGGTCGATTCCATCTCTTCTTCCAAAATAGCCTTTTTCACTGATACGAACCTCATACCAGGTCGGCAACCCCTGAATATTTGATGGAAATATATTCTTCGGCGACACAGGTATTCCCATTCTAAAAATTGCCTTCGCAAACATATTATTTGCACTCGCCGAACCAGTGCCATTTACATTTGCAAAACGAACTACAAAATCATTAACTGTCTTCGCTTTTCGCATTATTTACCTGCTTTTGTGACGTTGTATAAATATTTTTGCATGTCCCAGGCGGCTGTCGGGCAGCGTTCAGCACAAAGTCCGCAATGCAGACAGACGTCTTCATCTTTTACCATCACTCTTTTGGTTGGAAGAATATCTGAAACATAGAGGTCTTGGGATAGTTCCATAGCCGGAGCACTCAGTCGGGTTCGCAAATCTGCTTCGTCCCCGTTCGCTGTAAACGTAATACAAGAGGTAGGGCAAATATCTACGCATGCATCGCATTCGATACATCTATCTGTATTGAAGACGGTTTGTACATCACAATTCAAACAACGCTGTGCTTCTTTAAAACCAACAATCTCATTAAAACCCAATTCAACTTCAACTTTTCGGTTTTTCAATGAGATCGTTTTATTTTCATGAGGGACTTTATAGCGGGCATCATCAACTACAGGACTATCATAAATCCATTCATGGATTCCCATTTTCTGACTTACAAGATTTGTCATAGGATCTGGTCGATGAGCAACATTTTTACTTTGACAAAACAAATCAATGGATATTGCAGCCTGATGGCCATGTGCGACTGCTGTAATAACATTCTCGGGGCCAAACGCAGCGTCTCCACCAAAAAAAACATTGGGTAAAGTGGATTGGAAAGTCACTTTGTCTAAAACCGGCACCTCCCATTTTCCAAATTCAATTCCAATATCTTTTTCAATCCATGGAAAAGCATTGTCCTGACCGATGGCGATCATGACATCATCTGCTTCAATAAACACATCAGGTTCACCGGTTGGAATCAGTTTTCGCCTTCCGTTTTCATCATACTCAGCTCTAACTTTGCCAAACATTACACCTTTTAGTTTTCCATTTTCAACGACAAACTCTTTAGGCGGCATATTATTTAAAATAGGAATATCCTCACGCTGAGCATCTTCAATTTCCCAGGGAGAGGCTTTCATGTCTTTAAAAGGACTTCGTACGACAACCGTTACCTCTTTTCCACCAAGTCGGCGAGAAGTTCGACAACAGTCCATTGCAGTATTTCCGCCTCCCAAAACGATAACTTTTTTTCCTACTTTTTTGATGTGTTCAAAAGCAACTCCTGCTAAAAATTCTATACCAATGTGAATATTCTTTGTTGCTTCCTCACGACCGGGAATATTAAGGTCACGTCCTTTTGGAGCTCCTGTTCCTACAAAAATAGCATCGTAATCCTTTTTAAGAATTTCTTTCATGCTGCTGACAAAGGTGTTGAAATGCGTATGAATACCCATGTCAAGGATGTAATCCACTTCTTCCTCCAAAACAGACTCAGGCAATCTAAAAGCCGGTATTTGAGTGCGCATCATGCCTCCTCCTTTATTCCATTCGTCATATATATGGATTTCGTAACCCAAAGGTGCCAAATCTCTCGCAACCGTTAGCGAAGCGGGTCCACCTCCAATCAGCGCTATTTTTTTTCCGTTTTTTTCTTTCGGAATGGTGGGCAACAAATGTTTGACTTCTCCTTTGTTATCGGCAGCTACTCTTTTCAATCGACAAATTGCCACGGGTTCTTCTTCGATCCTTCCACGTCGGCAGGCAGGCTCACAAGGGCGATCGCAGGTTCGTCCCAAAATACCCGGAAAAACATTGGACTCCCAATTGATCATATATGCTTCTGTATATCGTTGGGCAGCAATAAGTCTGATGTATTCCGGAACTGGAGTATGAGCCGGGCAGGCATACTGACAATCTACTACTTTGTGAAAATATTCCGGGTCTTTTATATTTGTAGGTTTCAAATTTTTAATTCTGCTGTTGTGTGATAAGTTATCGCAATTTAATGCAGAATTTTAGAAAACCAAAAGGATACTTCATTTTTTAATATATTTTACAAATATGATTTGGAACGAGCCGGAGAGAATTACTTTAAAAGTAGAAAGCTTATTGATTTTTGATGGTAAAAATTTTCTGAAAAATTAAAATCTAACGAAAAAAGCTGCCTCATTTTTTACAATGAAACAGCTTCGATACTGTGTTTATTTGAAAGAGCGAGTATCTATAGATTTGTAGGAATAATCACTTTGTCAATAACATGAATTACTCCATTCGTTGCTTGGACATCAGTCAATACTACATTTGACGTATTTCCACTTGCATCCGTAATTGTGACTTCGCTACCAATATTTATCATGAATTTTTCAGTATTCACGGTGGTGACTTCCATACCGTCTGTTAAAACTGTTGATCTTACATTTCCTGCTGCTACGTGATAAGTAAGTACTTTTGCTAATTGGTCTTCATCCAATGTTGCAACGACATCTGATATATCCTCAAAAGCACTATTTACAGGTGCAAAAACCGTGAAGGGTCCATCTCCTTGCAAAACTGAAACTAAATCTCCGGAAGCAGCGCCTAGAGCACCAACCAATTCTGTGAAAGCATTATTTGCAACAGCATGGCCAACCACATCCAAAGGCATAATGACTGCATCAACAATGTGAATCACTCCATTTGTAGCCTCCACGTCAGCTGTAGTTACATTTATACTTCCGTTGATGGAAACTCCAGTATTTGACTTTTCAACAAGCATTGAAAGTTGATTATCATCCGGACCAGTTGTAGCTGCTGTTGTAACATACGTTTGTCCTTCCGCAATATCTTTTGAAGCAACTTCTGCTCCCAAGACATGATACAGCAAAATCTCTGTCAAAGCTTCATCGGAAATAGTATTAAGATCTACTCCTAAAGCAGTAAATGCGTCGTTTGTAGGTGCAAATACAGTAAAAGGTCCGTTACCTTCCAATACAGAAACTAAATTGACTCTTTGCAATGCACTGACCAAAGTACTGAACTGAGCATCTCCAACAGCAATTTCTACAATGTTCATTGGTTCAGGGGTTGGTTCTGGTGTAGGGGTATCGTCGTCTTTATTACATGAAACTAATATAAGCGGTAAACTAAGTAGGGCGATCCAGGCGAAATTAAAAATTGATTTTTTCATTGAGTAAATTATTTAAATAGTTTTTGAATACGAATTACTCAGAGGAAACATCACTTTGTGTATTTTGTTTAATTTATTTTAAAAATAATTAAACAAAAATAACTTACCTGTAAAAACTTATCTGTGCTTGTTGCACTGGAATACAATAAATACGGGGACTTTTATGGAGATTTAAAGAGGATATCTTTTTTATAAAAATGGATTATTTGGCTAAAAAATTCATAATCCAATCGCTAACCAAGCTTTTATCAGGTGAATTTTCAAGGCTCTCAATTGCTTTTTGAACCTTTTCTTTTCCGATCCGATCGGCCCTACTAAGCATAAAAGCTTTTTCATAATCATTTGAAAATTCGGGGTGCGCCTGAATACCCAACATGCTGTTTTCTACTTTGAACATTCCGACCGAACAATCATCAGCCTGAGCCAATATTTTGCTATTTGCAGGCATTCTAACAATCTGGTCCTGGCACATCATCAACAAATTAAATTTTTTCTGAAAAGGATCCATCCAACTTTCTTCTGTAAGAATTTCAAAAGGGTGGATACCTACATTCCATCCTTTTTCATATTTCAAAACTTTTCCTCCTAAAGCTTCAGCAATCATCTGATGTCCAAAACAAACGCCAACAAACTTTTTTTGATTTTTAAAAAGCTGAAAAACAAATTCCTTTAATTGCAAAACCCAGTCAATTTCATCATAAACTGAAAAACCTGATCCCGTAGACATATATGCTTCGCAATCATCTATTGATTCAGGAAATTCACCATTAAATGCATCGTAGATTCGAAATTCAATAGCTGGCAATAAAGCAGCAAACATCTCCGGATAGGTTCCTGAAATATCTACAAATTTTTCTGCAACGTGATCGCATTCTAAAAGGCCAATTTTCATTTTATAACCTGCAATTTATGGTGGATAGATCATTTGATTTCAGAATAATAGCGTTTTTAGAATTGCTTATTAATCTTTGCCAAGCGCATTAAATTCTTTTCTTCTAGCTTCAAACCATTCGTTCATGGCAGCAGGAGACTTCATCAATTCTTGCATTTCATTCATTGCCTTAAGGTGTGGTTCATCACCCTTTTGAAACATCTCCATTCCATGCTTTTTGCTCATTTCAGCAATTTCTTCAAAAGTATTTGCCTGGAACTCTTTATCACATGCTCCGCCTAGTTGTTTACAAGTCATTTTTTTCATTATTTCAATTTTTAGACATTTATTATAACATTCCCTGTTTTTTGTCCAGTCAACACATATTCATAAGCTTTGGATATTTCATTTAATGAATATTCTCGATCTATCACAGGTTTGAATTTTTCCTTTTCCAAAAGATTCTTAATATAAGGCAAAGTTATTTGAATACTGTAAGGTATTGGAAAAACTACTTTCTTGTTTCCTGCAATAGAAGTTGAGATTGCAAAAAATACATTCTGAGCATAAGGCCCTAATTCTGAAGATATGTAAACACCACCATTCTTTAATAAGGGCTTACATTTTCCAAATGTACTTTTACCTACCGCGTCAAAAATAAAATCATATTTTTCATTTTCAGCTGTAAAATCCTCTTTAGTATAATCGTATATTTTGTCAGCGCCTAAAGATTTAACCAATTCGATATTTTTTGTATTGCAAGTGGCTGTTATTTGCACATCAAATTGCTTTACAAACTGTAAAAGCGCAGAACCAATCGCCCCCGTTGCTCCATTGATCAGTATTTTTTGCCCGGATTGGATCTTTACTTTGTGAATAAAAGTATAGGCATAATGTGCCCCTTCTACACTTGCAGCAGCTTGCTTAAAATTTATATTTTCAGGTATTTTTGCCAGATTTCCTTTTTCAGGAAGTGCAATATATTCCGCTTGCGAGTTTAAACCAATATCGTTAAAACCAAATACCCGATCATTTAAACTATAAGACTTGACGTTTTTCCCAATTCCGACAATTTCACCAGCGAAGTCTGTCCCTAATATTATCTTTCTCGGCTTGAAAAAACCTAAGACAAATCTCATTATAAATGGTTTGGCAGTAAGGTTTGCACAATCCGTTCGATTGACCGTAGTTGCAAAAACCCTGATTAATACTTCATTGTCTTTTGGGACCGGTTTTTCAATATCTTCAATTTTAATCTTATCAGGTGAACCATAGTTTCGGCGTATGGCAGATTTCATTTATTGCAGATTTATTTCAACTAATTCTTTAATGCAGACTACGATTGACCATACGCTGTGCCAGCAAATTCATCGAGAGCGTTGGCTTGCATCGAATTTGCTGCGGGCCAGGAACGCTGGTATGGACGAATAGCCATTGTCGGGCGATTATTCCTTTACAAATTTAGTCGATTATTTCTAATGTATTCCGTTAATCAGGCTGATCCATCCTTTTATTTCGAGCAAATGACTGGATTTCATCAGGTTCATACACTCCTTCTAAAAGTTGTTGCAGTGGTACAAACTCTTCCTGAACAATGCAATAGGCACGTCCCTTTTTTAATGTCATCAAATCGGTAAGTTCATAGGTATGAGGAGTATCACTGTCTTTGCACTCGGTACAATTACATGGAATAATTTGCTCTGAAGAAATATTGTTAAACCATCTTTTGTGCAGAGATTCTATTTCCTGGCGCACTCGTTGTAGCGCGTATTTGCGATTACGAAAAGGAGGATTGTCTTCTAAGACTTCTATGACTATTTGTCGTAAACCCGTTTTGGTTTCGCCATCTTCTTCTCGCATCAATACCCGACAAATCGAACCATCAAATTCCATTCTTAAAATCGCGCCTTTTTTCCAGACAATTTCCTGTTTTTCTAAAACCTCAAGGTGATCACTCAATCGAACAATCAACCGAGACATTAAGCCTTTGGGCATAATTGGATATTGGTAGCGAAACTGCAAAGCGACACTTTGGCTTTTATTCCATATAAAGCGAGACGGACGATCCTTGGGCAGCAATTGTGCTGCTACATATTTACCGCTTTCGGATTTATAACAGATATCAAAATTATTCTTGGACATTAATTGGATTAGCTTTTGAGCATCGATCCTGGTATATTTTTTTTCTTTTTCGCCGATTTGGTATTGGTTAGCACAGAGGATTTTGATCATATCTCTTGCTGAAAATTTCCCATTCAGCTTTTCTTTAATCCGTTCATTTTTAAGTACGGTATATACACCTTCCACTACCCACTCCGGGCTTAGGACAATTAAATCCATCAAATTATCTTCCTCACTTTGAAAATGAAGCAACGAACCCAATTGATGTAAATACTCCGTCATTAAAAATTGGTCCGCCTCTTCCTTCACTTTAAATGGTTTACATAAATTATCCAAACGGCCTGCATCAATATAAGGCTTTTCCAGGGCGGCTTTCCGAAGTGATTCCCGAATCGGATTCCACTGTTTGGGCAGTTCGTTTTTCACAATGGGCAAGTTGACCAGGCGTTGTTCAATAGCTTCCTTCAGGCTTTCCCAACGTTTATCATTAACTGCTAAATCCACTTCTATAAATTGATAATCAAAATCGTCGGCATAGATTTTTAAGAGGTCCTGATATTGTGGCATCCCGGTACTGCCTTTCTTTTTATTCAGGACAATGATCAAAGACACTTTATCCCCTGATTTATCTTTGCCCAATAAACTAATGATCTTAAACCAATAGGCCAGATTGGGCGCTTCCCCTCTGGCTGCCATCATTAATACATAGACCGCATTCGGGGTGAGAAAAAACTGATGCGTCATATATTGCAATTCCTGGCCTCCAAAGTCCCATAGATTGGCTAAAAATCCTTCTTTGATTGCTAAACCTTCGTGGATATTGATGCCCTGCGTTTCTTCGGTTGGCGTTTGGTTTAAATCGAATATAGGGTTAATTAATTTATTAAATAGCGTCGTTTTCCCGGTGCCGCCTTCCCCTACAATAATCAGTTTAGCTTCATTGATAGTTTGGGTACCGCCCTGATCTTCAATTTGTTTCCAATAATTAAGGATGGCTTTATTGCCTTGCTTGACAATCTCTACGGGGGGATTGGTAAGAGGGCAATCTTTCACATTTATTCCATCTCCGTATATTTTCCATTTAACGGGAATTCCTTTTTCAATTAGTTTTTTCAAATGGCCTAAATCGCTTACTTGGGTTTCGGAAACATTAAGTTCTCGCAAATTTTCTAAACCTTTCAAAGGACTTAGATCGCTTATTTGAGAACTGAAAACATCAAGCTTTTGCAAACTTTCTAAACCTTTCAAAGGACTTAAATCGCTTACTTGAGTTCCTTGAAAATAAAGCTGTTGCAAATTTTCTAAATTTTTCAAAGGGCTTAAATCACTTACTTGGGTGTTGAAAGCAACAAGCCGTTGCAAATTTTCCAAATTTTTCAAAGGGCTTAAATCACCTACTTGGGTGTCTTGAAAATAAAGTTGTTGCAAATTTTCTAGATCTTTCAACGGACTTAAATCGCTTACTTGGGTATCAGAAACATAAAGCTGTTGCAAATTTTGTAAATCTTTCAACGGACTTAAATCGCTTACTTGGGTTTTGGAAACATTAAGTTCCTGCAAATTTTGTAAATTTTTCAATGGACTTATATCGCTTACTTGAGTTTGGGAAATCTGAAGCGCTTGCAAACTTTGTAAATTTTTCAAGGGCCTTAAATCGCTTACTTGGGTTTCGGAAACTGTAAGTACTTTTAAATTTTCTAAATTTCCTAAAGGTCTTAAATTGCTTACTTGTGTATTGGAAACCTCAAGCTGCTGCAAATTTTCTAAATTTTCCAAAGGACCTAAATCCTTTAAACCCCAATTATTACCATAATTACCATTAGCCAAAAGAGTTTTTAAGTGCTTGATTTGCTGAATTTTGGAAGGAAAATATTTAATATTATTTCCCTCCCCCTTATTTAGACTTTTAAACCTCATTTCTCCCTTGGTTTCAAAATTATTGAGCCAACCCTCATCACTCAAATACAACTCCTCCAACCATACCAATTCAAAAAGCTCATCAGGCAATTCGGTTAATCCACATTTTCCTAAATCCAATTTTTTAGCTTTGGTTTTTTTTGCTTGACGAATCAATTTTAGAGCGAGTTCTGACATGGGTTATTGGTTATTGGTTATTGGTTATTGGTTATTGGTTATTGGTTATTGGTTTATTAGAAAAATGCCATTTTTGCATTTAGGCTAACATCGCATCATAAATAGATTTGGCAATTATTTTATCATCTAAATAACCGGCAATGCCATGACGATTATCTGTGTGATTTTTTACATGTGTACTATTCACTATATCAAATCCATTATCAAAATGCTTTTTATCTAAAGGATGTAAGGCAACAAAATCTCTTTCATCATACACGTTATACCAACGGTCGGTGGCATCTCCTTTAATACATTTGGGCATGACTAAAGAAGGTTCTAAATGTTTGGCTAAGGAAGTCATCCCCAAAGGCGAGCCAATGGTAATGTATTTTTTAACATGATACTGAGGATTATTTTTAAGCACTAAATAGGTTACAATAGAACCCAAAGAATGGCCTACGACTACACAAGGCGTTGCATCAAAAGCATTTTCCACAATGTTGTTGATTGCTTCCTTGATATGGTTTTGGGTCAAATACACAAATACATCTCTGGTTGCCATTTTTACAGGGTAGTCGCCAAAAATGTTTTTTCTATCCAGGAATCCCAATAGATTTTGTACCGCCCCCCAATTAAGAACTCCTCGATCTCTTTCGTCCATATTTTGTACATCCATACGCTCCTCACGAGTCGTGGCAATTGCCTGAGCAATTTCTTTTAAATATTCCTTTGTGAATTCCAATTCTTTGGCTTCATTGATGCCATCTGAGCCGCTACGGGTTGCCTCTCCCTTTTTCGGTTGAATCAATTTTTGCATAAGGTCAATAAGCGTATCTGCATAATAGGGAATGTGGATGTTCTCCTCAGGAGGTAGCGAAAGGTTGGATTTTGCTAATCCCTTTTCCCATGCAGTGAGCCAATTGGCTCGAAGTTGCCGAGGGGCTTGGTCTTGTTGGTCTCTGCCATGAACAAATATTACTTTCATTTGGGGTTGTTTTTAAAACTGCTATGAATGTTTTGTCACACTACCTTATGTAACCTCGATCAACTTTCCATGCCTATAGATAACAAAATTTTGCTCTTCTGCTCCTTTTATAACAGCTTCTGTTCGACCAGAATCAAAGGCATCTTCAATATTCATTTCATTATCTTCGGCTAATTGAAAATAAAATCCACTACTAAATGCAGCAGCAGCAATATCGCCAATGGCCACATTAGTTCCAATGACATATTCTACATACTCGGAGATGATAGCAGATTGGTCTTGTGTGTGGCAAGCATTCAATAAAACAACTCTGATTTTGAAGCGTTTTTTGAATAGCTTAAAAAGTGCTTTTAATCCTTGAATAGGTATTAAGAATTCTTCGTTTTTATCATCATTTTGTACCACAATACCTGCATATTTTCCTTTTGCTCCATGTCCGGAAAAGTGCAAAATATCAGGTCGTTCACGCTGAGTAAATTCTTTAAACTCTGTTCCACTAATTGCCTTTCTCAAAATAATATTAAAAAGCTCCTGCTTTTGTTGCAATTTTTGATTGATAACGGCATATTCCTTATCTAAATTCAGTTTGGTGGTGTTAGCAGGATTTGCAGTTAGCATCAAAATTTTTATTTTTTCTGAGGAGAAAGCGTCATCTATTCTATTTGTTCTATTGTTATCTTTTGTGTCCTCTGGGATTGGGTTATTTTCATTTACACTATTCAATAAATCCAATACACCATAGCTTATTTTATTTTGTTCTCGAGTAGCTTCTGAGTTAAATAATAAGCCTAATCTTTTTTCATTATTGAGGCTTGCTAAGGATCCTTTTAGAAGGGTTATCTCCTTTTTTAGTTGTTCTTGATGATTTTCACGCGCCCATTTAATAATTTCATCAATTGCTTTTTCGGTACTAGCTCGGCCAATTAATTGGTGTACAATTTCCTTTAGTTCTTTGAGGGTCATTGGATAATTTGCTTTTTGTTCTTGAATAGAAGAAACTTAAAGTTACAAAAACCATTTTCACTCAAGGGTAAATATTGTTCTTTCTTTGATCGAATTTCTCTCCTCATACCCTCCGCTGCCACATCTTGATCTGCCAACCAACTCAATCATTTCACTAAAATGTCTGGTTGAATGTTAATGTAGCCTACTTGGCTATAAGCTTCTGCATTGCTTCCATATTATGGCAAAAGGTTCAATAAACAAATCTTCATTGCAACTTCATTGTTATTTTTATAACGCCCAATGATCAGGATAAGACAAGTGAGTCTGGGTTTTCTTAGTACCTGCTAAAGGGTTTGTTTTGTTTGTGAATTTCATGGCCAACACATTTTAGTCAATTCGGCTGTTATCAAATCAATTTACGTTTAATATTTATTATCAAACCATTGATTTATTAACATAAGTTGCTTTCTCAAAATCACTTATGTTTATTGAAATAATAGGAACTTCTGGAAACTCTGATTTTAATTTTGAAATAATCTTTTTGGAAAGATCCTTTTTCTGATCTACAGTTCTTCCTTCCATTATATTGGCAAAAATATGGATAAAGTCTTTTTTGCTATTTCCATTATTGTATTGCTCAAATGAACTGATCCTCACTTTAATATCTCCCTTTGCAAAAAGACCAGTGGAATCAGCCTCATCGTGAATTTGTTGCATAAAGTCGGATGGAGATTTTCGGGTTAAAATACTTTTTGAGCAATGTATGATAAAGTGTGGCATGTCTGTATTTTTATTTGTTGTAAAGGAGAACCAAGCTTGAATTTGGCCCTCCTTTAATTCATTTAATTTTTGATAGATTATTCAGTCAATATTTGACGAGATACTCTTAATCGCCAGTAAAGCCCCACTACTAAAATATATTCAACTGCAATCAACCAAAAGCCTGGATCTATAAAAAAAGTAAGGTAACTTCCACCCTCAGGAATTATTAAAATTGGTACAGTTATCAAAGCATCCAACGCCATTGCGGTAATAAACATAACGATACCAAGTTTAAAACCATTGGTATTGTCCCACTTTTTATAGTAAAAATTAGCACCAAATACCGCAATTGGAATCACTGCAAGGGTAAGCAATAAATTTGCTTGGAATTCCGGATCTTCCATCAACACAATAAAGAAAGATCCAATATAAACGCTAACTCCTAATGTCCAAATTATTATTGCTGATAGTATTGCTCTCTTAATATTCATTTTTAAAAATTTTAAGTGAAATTTGCATACTGTTTCAATCATGAAACAGTATGTGTAGAAATTATATAGTTGCTTCTGCGGTAGGATTCCAGACACCGGTGAGGACTGTTTCCTGAACATATTTTGAAAAATCTTTTGCTTTTCTGCCCAATACTCTTTCGATATCATTGGTGACAATATTATTTCCCTCAGCAACTAATACTTCAGTGAACAAATAATTGATTAACCAGATATAATCCGAAGGAACCTGAAAATCTTGCAACATCTTTGTATAAGCACTCAGGGAAATTGGGGTAAAAATTATTTGTCTACCTGTTGCTTTTGCGATTTCATCTATCACCTCTGGAAATGTCAATGTTCTAGGGCCGGTCAATTCATAAATTTGATCATTATGCTGCTCATTCATCAATACTTCCACTGCGACATCTGCGATATCATCTGTATCAACATATGGTACTTTCGCCTCAGCCTGTGGCAAAGCTACATGCCCAGCCAGGATGGGGTCAAGGAAAAAGCTTTCACTGAAGTTTTGATTGAACCAGCTTGCTCGAATAATGGTGTAGTCTAAACCAGAATTAATTACCACCTGCTCACAAAGTTCTGCTTCTCTTTCCCCTTTCCCAGACAGAAGAACGATCTTTTTGATTCCACTTTGAATGGCTAGTTTGGTCAATGCTTCGATAGCATCTAAAGCACCCGGTACTGCCAAATCTGGCTGAAAAGTGACGTACATTTTCTCCATGCCTTCCAGTGCTTCGGGCCATGTGTTTTGATTTTGCCAGTCGAAATCCGGTTTTTGATTTCGAGATCCTATTCGAACGTATTGATCAAGTGTTTGGAGTTTTTGAACTACTTTGCGACCAGTTTTGCCAGTCCCGCCAATTACTAAAATGTTACTTTTCATTTTTATCAATATTTATGTTTTATAATAAATTAAATTGTCTTTGAAGAAGAGAAAACCGCTAGTAGTGAAAGCAGAAATGAAAGCACCGCAAACACAGTTCTGATCATGTGCAATCTATTCCATCTCAATTCATAGTCGTTTCTAAATTTGGTAAGTTGATCCATACTTAAACTACTTATTTCGATTACATCTAAGGCATTGTTAAGGGGAACATTCCCGAATACAGTGACACCAAAAGTCCCTAACATATAGGTGATAGATGCGGCCAGTAGCAGCCAAAATGTTACTTTGTTGGAATGAAATTCATAAATGCTTGATATGCTCAAGAATATTATGCTTCCAAAAAAGATCAGGAAAAAAGCCGGATTTAAAATAGCCCGATTGATCGACTGCATCGTTTCCAAGTATATTAGGTCCACTACCTTTCGAGTTCCTGGGATCACTGAAACTGCCCAAGCATAAAAAAATCCTGCTGAAAGGCCCGTCAATAATACTGTTGTAAAAAGTGTGATTGATTTAATTGAAATTTCCATTTTTAAAATATTTTTTTGGTTAAAAGCCATTGTTTGAGTGTATTGTATTCCTTGTCAGAAAGTTGGATCTCATTGCCTTTAGGCATTCGTCTCTTGACAAAAACCTGCTTATAGATTTTGGGTGCGAGGTCTGACATGTTTTCGAGATTGAAGACTCTGCGAGGATTTTTTTTCTCGTGGCAGACATTACATTTCGTTTTAAGTATCTGTAATGCTTCCAATCTTAAGTCAACTACTTTTTGCGAAGACTTTAATATTTCTACCTTTTGATCTTCCGGAAGTTGGAAAGAAAGAATGATCGCAATCCCAAATAGGATGGCAATTGATTTTGAAAGAATTGGTTTGAAATGTCTCATCATTATTTATTTATTAATTGATAAGACAAAGGTGGAGTCTTTCTTACTTGATCATTTGTTTGAAAAGGAGTATGATTTGTTCGAAAAGGATTATCCTTTTATATCGCTTGGGCGGTAGCCAAATTTCTTGGAAAAAGCGTTCGAAAAGGAGCTGAGGCTATCATATCCCACTTGCCATGCAGCTTCCTGAACCGTCATTCTTTGGTTTCTTAGTAATTCATGTGCCGTGGTAAGTCGTTCATTTTGAAGGTATTTGAACACTGGTACCCCAAACAATTCTTTAAAATTTTTCTTGAGTTTAAAAGTATTTAATCCAATTTGCTTGGAAAGTTCGGAAAGGGACGGGGGTGTTTCCAGGTTTTCAGAAAGTATCTCCTTTGCTTGCAACAATCTATCTCTTTCATCTTGCGGAATGGTCTTTTCAGACATCATCGAAAGTTGGCCAAAATAATGCGCCAGCAATGAAGTCATCTGACTTCTAAAGAACATCATTTTTGCCTTGCCTTCATATTTGGTGTGAAAAACCTGGTCAACAACAGACTGCATTTCAGGCGTCATGAAAAAGGTAGGCCCTTCCACATAATGATCTTTAGGAAAAACCAATTGATTAAGCATTTCACCGAATAACTCTCCTTCGTGGTTGGGTAATTTCTCCAGATTGCTCGCAGAAGTAGCAATCACAATGCACTCAAGTGGTTTTAAAGAGGAAACTTTATGCATAAATTCGACCTTCTCATCAGCGTAAAATGAAAGGGCCAAACCTTTTGTATGGTTAAACACTTTTTGTTTTTCACCAAATTTCACCGTAAGGTCTACATTTCCAGAGCCATAGAAAGCCACTGCAATAACTGATTCATCAAATAAACACGAATCAATCGACGGCTCTTCAGAGTTTGCCGCCTCCACCAAAATGGTAAAGTCATTAATGTCGATTATATCTCTTGTCATAAATATTTCGTAGCCGTTAATATTCAGCTATGCTTGATGTGCCAACAAATTAGGTGAAAGCATGGGCTTGATCGTTGGTACGAGCGAATAGTCATTGTAAGCAGTTCGTTTTTTTAAATATTTTAATCCTCAGGAAATAACTCTTTCGCTCTTTTTTCCATCTCAGCAGCAATCACACGGCCATCTTCATCTTGTTCTTTAAGCTTCTTAATAATGTTGTGATAGCTTTTAGCATCTCTGTCTTGACTTAATTTGAAAACAGTATCAATCTCTTTTATCTCAATTTCAAAAGCTACGATTGCATGCATTACTCTTTGTTTAAATTCTAAAGGCAAGTTGTCAAAAACAGTTGTTGACTGCCGATTCTGACCTTCGAAATGCAGTGTTGTCATTCTAAGTATATCTTCTAGCGCACTATCGTCTAAAAACCTAATCATTCCTTTTGCATGTACACTCATATAATTCCAAGTAGACGCGGTATACGGATTGCTGTACCAAGTACCACTTACATAGGTGTGCTTACCTGTAAAAACTACAAGAACATTTTCATTATGTAAAAAAGCTTTATGGTGATCTGTATTTTTCATTATGTGTCCTCGCAGTACTTTCCTGCCATCTTTTTTTTGAATAAAGACTGGCACTTGTGAGGCAACAGGTTTGTTGTTCGAATCACATCCCGTTATAAAAGCAAAAGGATACTGTTCAACAAATTCCTTAATTATCTGTTCATTTCGTTCTTTGTGGTATGGGAGATTGTACATTAGTTTAAATATTATTAATTTTTGATTTTCGGTTAAATCCTAAATAGAAATAATGAATTTCTAAATGTCCTACCTGCATAATGACTGCTAACTTAATTGTAAACGCAAATTACTATTAAGTTCTTAATTTCAAATGAAAAGACTTCGGTCGAGTCAGTACATCATATCCCAATTTTGAAAGTGTGCAACCACGTCCAGAATCTTTCACACCCGTCCATGCCAATGCCGGATCGAGATAATCGCAACGATTTAAAAAGACAGTTCCAGATTCAAGTTGGTTGCCAATATTCAAAGCTTCTTGCACATTTTCTGACCAGACGGATGCAGTCAAACCGTATTTGCTGTCATTCATCAATCTAATTGCTTCCTCGTCATTTTTTACAGCCATAATTCCGACAACTGGGCCGAAAGTTTCTTCTGTCATAATTTCCATCTCATGATTGATATCGATCAAAACTTGCGGAGCCAAATAAGGTGTTCCGTCTTGATGATTTGGAAATAGATTTTGATCAATCAAAGCTTTGGCTCCTTTTTGAATGGCATTCTGAATTTGTGTTTTTGTAAAATCAGCTGCAGCAGTTTTGACCATTGGACCTAAAGTAGTGTCTTTTAAAAGTGGATTTCCCAGTTTGTATTTTTTAGCTAAATCCACAAATCCTTCTATAAATGGATCAAATAATTTTTCATCAACATAAATTCTTTCGATTCCACAACAAGATTGTCCGGAATTGAAAAAAGAACCATCAACTAAATTTTCAATGGCATATTCCAAATTAGCATCTTTTCGAACATATGCAGGATCTTTTCCACCCAACTCCAAACCTGTGGCAATAAATCGCTTGCCGGCTGCTTTTTGAATGGCTTTTCCACCTTCAACTGAACCTGTAAAGGCCACAAAATCAATCCTTTTGTCAGCAATGATATCCGCTACCTGCTGATGGTTAAGATGTAAAATTTGAAACACGTCTTCCGGCAAACCAGCATATTCAAAAGCTTTTTGATATTGCTCGGCACAAAGCGGTGTTTGCTGGGCATGTTTTAAAATAACGGTATTTCCAGCCATGATCGCCGGAATAATGGCGTTTACGGACGTGAGGTAAGGATAATTCCAGGGAGCGAGCACAAAGACAGTTCCCAGCGGTTCCTTTCGAATAAATCGTTGAAATCCGGCAATTTCCTCAACAGGAATATCCGCCAAACTTTGCTCCGCGATATTGATCATGTATTCGGCCCGTTCTTTAAAACCTTTGGTGATTTCAAAACCTGCATACTGGATTGGTCTACCCATTTGCCAGGTTAGCTCTTCTTTTATTACATCAACATTTTGCAAAAAATAGTCGATTACTTTTCTACATATTTTTGCACGTTGAGCAATCGAAGTTGTTTTCCAACTTTTTTGGATTTGGACTGCCTTGACGAGTTTTTTTTCAATCTCTTTTGGGTCAGCAAAAGATCTTTCTAAATACACCGAACCGTCAACAGGACTAATCGTTTGAAAGGAATTACTCATTCCATCAGTTTTATGAAAAATACAAAGAAAAGAAAGTTTTAGATGTGATGCTTAATTCCCTGAATCAATCTTTCCATGTCTCTGTGAAAATCAGGGTCAGGACGGACGGGAATTCCATTCCAAAAAGCCAAAGTTTTCAGGCTTTCTGGTAAATTATTATTTGAAGGCATTTTCGCTCCTCTCACCAAAACAGGAATCACAGGAATCTTTCGCTTTAACGCAGATTCAATTTCAATTCTGACAAAATCCTTTTCATCGTCAATTCGCTTTTCACCCTTTGGCACATTCGATTCAATCCAATAAGGGCCGATGATGGCAATTAATACGTTACACTCCCCTACTTTTTTATTTAAATGATCCAAAAAATCAACCCCCAAAGGAATGGAGTCTACATCTTTAAAAAGTTGCTTTCTATCAAAAGATTGTAAAAGTTTATCATAAATTCGTCCGGTTACATCTGCGCTATCGTTGCGTCGATAAGAGATAAAAATGTTTTTAAAAACTGGTCCTGGTTTTTTGGACGGTGGAGGTGATTTCTTCTTAGGTGTACTTTGAGTGGGTTTGGGCGCTGGTTTAGATTGCCGATAACGTTCCCTCGATTTCTTTTGGATGCTCAATAAATCTTCTGTACTTTTTTCTTTAATTGGTGTGCGTGAGTTTGTTCGCCTTGAATTTTGATCAGTTTTTTTATCAGATTTAAGCCGGTGAGATTCATATGGCTTATCAGTAGCTTCAGAAGTTGTAAATGATTTTCTGAGCATTTTATAACTCATAACCGATAAAAAAGCACCAATCCCTATCATCGATAAAGCTTCTAAAAAAGCATACTCATTCATGCTAAGCCCCACTATTCCAAAAACAACAACAGTTGCTGAGAATATGCAAATTAATATCGAGAAGAATTTCTTTAAACCGTCCATTTAATATGCTATTATATCTAAAATATTATTAATCTGGTTCTCATATATTTTCCATTTTCAAAAAAACATAAAGATATTTTAAATATGATGTTTTATCCCCTGAATGAGCCTTTCCATATCTCGATGAAAATCAGGATCAGGTCGGACAGGGATTCCATTTCGAAAAGCCAGGCCTTTCAGGCTTTCCGGCAGCTGATCACTTGTAGGCATCTTTGCGCCTCTCACCAAAACCGGAATCACAGGAATTTTTCGTTCTAAAGCAGCTTCAATTTCAATCCTGACAAAATCCTTTTCATCGTCAATCCGCTTTTTGCCTTTTGGGATGTCAGATTCAACCCAATATGGGCCGATAATGGCAATTAATACGTTACACTCCCCTACTTTTTTGTTTAAATGATCTAAAAAATCTACCCCCAAAGGAATGGAATCCACATCTTTGAAAAGTTGTTTTCTTTCAAAAGCCCGCAACAGTTTGTCATAAATTCGGCCAGTCACATCTGCACTATCATTCCGTCTATATGAAATGAAGATGTTATTGAATGATTGAACAGGCTTTTTTATTCCGGTAGGGACAAAATCAGTTGACTTAATTTCAGAAGCTTTGGGTTCACTTTTTTTATAGGTTTGCCTGGATTTGTTCTGGATATTAAGCAAATCGGCCGTGTCTCTTGGTTTTTCAGGAGCAACTGGTTTTGTGGTAGCTTTTCTTTTAGAATCATTTTGATCGGAAGGGTTTTGATAAACTTTTTGCTGCTTATTTTCAAAGTTATTTCCTTTTTCTGTAGCTTCTATTTTTTTATAATTATTGTAGCCCATTCTCACCAATACAACCCCAAGCACAATTGCTATAATTGTAGGCAACATGCCCAATCCGCCTAAGATTGGGCCTAATATTCCCAAAACAATAAACATCAGACCGATCATGACATTTATTATAGAAGCCTGTTTTTTCAAGTTAGGTTTTTTGAACACTTTTTTCTCAATTAATTTAAAATGTATTTTGTATTATATCATTACGAACTTACAAAAAACATAGGAATGATTTAAATATGATGTTTTATCCCTTGAATCAATCTTTCCATGTCTTTATGAAAATCAGGATCAGGCCGCACAGGTATCCCGTTTCGATATGCCAATTCCGTCATACTTTCAGGTAATTCATCTGCGGCAGGCATTTGTGCTTCTCTGACAAGAACCGGAATTACAGGAATATTTCGTTCCAAAGCAGCTTCTATTTCAACCCTCACAAAATCTTTTTTATCGTCGATTCTTTTTTGTCCTTTTGGAGTATTGGGCTCAATCCATTGATTTCCAATCACTGCAATCAACACATTACATTCTCCGACTTTTTGGTTTAAATGTTTTCGAAAATCAACGCCCAAAGGGATCGAATCCACATCTTTAAAAATTTGTTTTTTGTCAAAATCCCGCAATAAACTATCATAAATTCGACCGGTAACATTCGCTGAGTCGCTTCGACGATATGAAAGAAAAATATTACTTATTTTCTCTGTAGAATCAAGAACAATAGGCGTGAGTGGTCTGGATGTTTTTTTCTCTATAGCCCCTATATAGGATTTCCTTGATTTTGTCTGAATGCTTTCAGGTTCGGTTGTCTTTCCAGCATTTTTAAAATATCTATAACTGAACCACAAACTCAAAAAGCCAATTCCAATAAATAATAAAGCTATTAAAATGGCATCGTCCGGGTTTCCGTGTATAATTTTTTGAATTTCAAAATACAATCCTAAAAACCCAAAAAGGAGAATTATTAGACCGAATACTAAAGCTAATATGGCAAAAAACTTGTTCAAAGCAAATCATTATGTAAAACAATAAATCAATTTGTTTTAGGATTGTTTTCTCATAATTATGCTTCATAAAAATACAGAAAAAAGATCAATTATTCCGGCGTAACATAAGCTGCTGTGATCCCGCCGTCCACCATAAATTCGGTTCCCGTCACATAAGAGGATTCATCAGACGCAAGGTACAACACAGCGGAAGCCATCTCCTTCGCTTCGCCAAACCGTCCCATCGGAATTTGTATCAAACGTCGTTGCTTTTTCTCTTCGGTATCTAAAAATTTCATTAGAAGATCCGTTCTTAAAGGTCCCGGGCAAAGCGCATTCACTCGGATATTCTCACGAGCATGGAGCACGGCCAATTCTCTGGTCATTGAAAGTACTGCGCCTTTGCTCGCTGTGTAAGCCAGCTGGGGCGTCGCTGCACCCAATAAAGCGACAAAGGATGCAGTGTTGATAATAGAACCTCCACCAGCTCTTCGCAAGGCTGGAATGGCATATTTGCAACCAAAAAAAACGCCCTTCACATTAATATTCATCGTCAGATCCCAGATTGATTCTTCTGTTGAAATCGCATCGCCATCATCGTTGTGCATGATTCCTGCGTTGTTGAAAATGATGTTCAACTTTCCGAAAGTCTTTTCAGCAAAATTGACCATTTGCTTACAATCTGTGGCTTTTGAAACATCCGTGCGAATATAGTCTGCTTCTGCTCCGCTGGCTTTGATCATTTCCACCGTTTCGGCTCCGCCTTTATCGTTGACATCGGTGACCACAACGTTGGCTCCTTCTTTGGCAAACAAGATAGCTGTTTCTCTTCCGATCCCGCTGCTTCCGCCAGTGATGATGGCTACTTTGTTTTTTAATCGCATGTTTTATTAAGAGGTTAAAAAGTTAGAAGGTAAAAAGGTTAAGAAAAAATACTCCAAAAAAAATCTGACATCTCGCTACTGACTACTGACTACTGTCCTCTGACCACTCGCCACTGTCTCCTCGCTACTCTCTAATCAAATTCGCTCGAAATATCGTTTTCGTTCCCAATCTGTTACGGCAGTGTTATAAGCTTCAATTTCTTTTTTATAAAAATGGCTGTAATGCTCGATGACTTCTTTTCCGAAGGAATTTTTTGCAAATTCACTGTTTTCAAAATGTTGAACAGCTTCTCCTAAAGTATACGGAACTCTCGGTAAATGTTTTGCAGCATAAATATCTCCAACAAAACATTCCGGCGGTTCGATTTTATTTTTCAAACCTTCCAAACCTGAAGCAAGGGATGCTGCAAAAGCAAGGTAAGGATTGCAATCTGCTCCGGGAATCCTGCATTCTATCCGCAAGCTTTTTCCCTTTCCGACAACACGGAATCCTGCGGTTCGATTGTCATAACTCCAGGCCAATCGTGTTGGCGCCCACGAAGCATCAACAAATCTTTTGTAGGAATTGATCGTTGGTGCGTAAAAAGGCATCACATCCGGCACATGTTTGATCCAACCACCTAAAAACCAGCGAAATACATCAGAACATTCAACCGGCCCAAACTTTTGATCGCCGTCGAAAGCATTCTTTCCATCCTTCCACAAACTCATGTGAATATGACAGCTTGAACCAGCGCCATCTTCAGCAAATTTGGCCATAAAAGTCACGGACATATCCATCGAATCTGCTATTTCTTTGAGGCATTGTTTGTAAACGACATGTCGGTCGGCCATTTCCAATATTTCCGAAAAACGCACGTTCAACTCGTGCTGACCAAGGCCCCACTCGCCTTTGGAGTTTTCAACAGGAATGCCTGATTTTTTTAAATGCCTTCTTGCAGCAGCGGTAAATTTTTCGGTTCGGGTGCCTTGTAAAATGTGATAATCTTCGAGATACCAACCCACTGGTTTTAAATCCTGAAAATGCTTTTCAAAAGCCTCTCGATAGTTGTTTTCAAAAACATAATATTCCAATTCTGATGCAGCAAAAGTCTTAAATCCGGATGCTTTGGCGTGCTCAATTTGCTTTCTTAAAATTGACCGCGGAGCTTCTAAAATCCAATCGTGTGTTTTTTCGTTTTTTAAATCACAAATAACTAGCGCAGTCCGATCGAGCCAGGACGCTTCACGAAGCGTATTAAGATCCGGGACTAAATGAAAATCACCGTACCCCAACTCCCAATTGGCAAATTTGTAACCCGCAACCGGTTCCATTTCCATATCCGTGGTCAACAAATAATCGCAAGCATGCGTACCCGTTTCGATGGATTCGATGAAAAATTCTGCGTCAAATCGTTTGCCTACCAATCGCCCGTAATGATCTGTGAAAGCAACAACAATCGTTTCGATTTCTTCATTTTCTACTTTTTCTTTTAATTCTGCATCGCTAAGTTTCATTTGTTTTTCTTTTAAAATTTTACAGACTTTTCATCCTTGTAAGATAATTTAAACCAAATATAGGCAATCAATAAAATCGCAAAATAAATAAGTGCCAGCATGGGATTGTAAAACGTAATCGCAATAAAAGCAATGCAGGCAATGACCAAAGCGATGATCGGTGAAAAAGGATAAAACGGTACTTTAAATGGTCTTTCCAAATCCGGTTCTTTCTTTCTCAAAACGAGTAAAGCCACCATCGAAATGATGTATAAATTTAAAGCACCGAAGCAGGCAATTGTGATAATTTCACCGGTTTTCCCCGTCAACAAAGCAATGATTCCTATCACCATATTTATAACTAAAGCGTTCGCAGGCGTTTTAAATTTTGGATGAACATTTCCCAGTTTTTTTGGTGCAAAACCAACTCTTCCAAATTCAAAAGTCGCTCTCCCTGCTGCCAATATGATCCCATGAAAAGAAGCCACCAAACCAAACAAACCAATAAATGTAACCGCTTTGTATAAAAAATGGCTTTGCCCTACCGTATGAGCAATCGCCAATGGTAAAGGAGAATCCGAGGCATCCGCTCCAACTTCCGGAAACACAACTGCTTCCCAACCACCAACACCAACCGCTGAAGAAAAAGTCAACAAACAAAGCACCACCAAAGTCAAAATCGCGGAACCAAATCCGATCATTACGTTGCGCTGCGGGTTGATCGTTTCTTCGGCGACATTGGCGACTCCTTCAATCGCCAGGAAAAACCAAATCGCAAATGGTAGGGCTGCAAAAGCTCCGGTCCAGCCATTTGGTAAAGCATTTCTTTCCAGGTTTTGCCATTCAAAGCTGGGAATCGTAGCTCCCGCAAAAATCAACAAACCAATTACAGCAACTACAGTAACCACTAACTCAAAAGATGCCGCCGCTTGCACACCGTAAATATTGATCGCCGTAAAAATCAGATAAGAAAATATTGCAATCCCAATCACCGGAAGCGCCGGAATCAACAAATGCAGATAAGCACCTATGGCAAAAGCGATCGCCGGAGGAGCAAAAATAAATTCAATATTCTGCGCCATGCCGCCCAAAAAACCCCAATCTTTACCCAAAGCCCGGATCGCATAATCAAACGCTCCACCAGCTTTTGGGATTGCGCAAGCCAGCTCGGTATAACTAAAAGTAAAGGTCAGGTACATGACAATAATAAAAGCTGTGGCGACTGCCAAGCCCAAAGTTCCACCTTTTTCAAGGCCCAGATTCCAACCAAAATACATTCCCGAAATGACATAACCCACGCCCAATCCCCACAACATCAAAGGCCCTAAAGTTCTTTTTAATTGCTGTTGGTTTTGATCTGTTGCTGCCATAAATGATGGGTTTTATTTTTTGATTTCACAATTTACATTTTTTTATGATATCAACAATTTTGGTAGTTTTGAATCTATCATTTAAAACTTGGTTTCCTTTATCCATTTTTCTTTACTTTGGGAAATATCAACGGACAAGATTCAAAGCACGTTATAACCCTGGCTAGTGTCTCAGATATAAGGCTGATATTTTCTGAAAGCTTAAAAATTAGAAACATTTGAGGATTTACGTGATTTCACAATATTTGCACTGTAAAAATCATATTTCATATTATTTTGACAAATACACTAAGAAATTACTTAACAATGTATATATTCAGTAAACCTTTCTGTAAAAGAAGCCATAAAAATAGGCCTTTGTTGAAAAAATAAATATTTTCAACATTAACTTCTAGAACTAAACCGTATGAAAACTGTACCCCTTTTTTTCCTAAAAGGAATACTAAGTGTTGTATTTCTATTTCAAATTTCAACTGTTTGTTCTCAAGCGTTATGCAGCGAGGGTTGTGCTGTAAACGACAACTGTGCCGATCTGGCAGTTTCGGGTGGTCTTTGTTTGGGAAGCCCCACTTTTTTCTGTGAAGGTGAAACTGTCTGCGTAAATAACAATTCTGACCCAGATTCTTTTGATGAGTGGGTCGTTTGGTGGGATGATGGCGCAAGCTGTGATATCTTTCCCAATACGGTAACTGAGGCTTATCATGTTTATGATATTAGCCAGGATACTTGTCTTGAAAATATTGTTGGTTTAAGTAGAGTCATTTACATCAAAAACATTAAATATTGTGGCTCTGAACCCGAAGATTATAGCCTTAATTGTATTGCCACCTTTATTAAAATAAAAGTAAACCCTGTCGCTAATTATGATAAGCCCCAAGCTATTTGCAAAGGAGAGGAAGCTTGTTTTACAAATATGAGTTGCATGAACGCGGATACGGCTTTTTATGAATGGTATGTAGATGGAACGCTTATAACTGAGATGCTTAACTTTTGTTATATTTTTCCAACTGTGGGATTTTACGATGTTTGTTTGGTGGCAACCAATGAATGCGGGGTTGATAGTTTATGCCAGACCGTTAATGTCATAGATGTCCCTGTCGCCCTTTCTGCTTATTCTTATATTGGGGATTCCTGTATAGATGCTACTGTTGAGTTATATGACCAGTCAATAGGCCCTGCCTTTATATCATGGGAGGTAGTTACAGGTGGCAATTATCAATTTATTCCAAACGATGATACCAGCTATCCGGATACGACAGTTGTTTTACTAGACTCTGACAGCTTTAACATAATGCATATTGCTAGCAACTTTTGTGGCACAGATACCAGTTTTGTTTTAGTCCCAGCTTTCGGTGTTCCGGGAATTTCCATTGAACCTTCTGGTCCAATCTGCGACACTATTTATTTTCCTGATGTTACCTACATTAATAGTTTCAGCATTGATACCGTCAAATGGGTTGTAGATAATTCCACAGATACGATATATGATTTTTATCCACAAATAATTCTTTCTGAGGGTGATCATATAATTGAGGTCATCGCACTTGGCCCGTGTGGTATAGCAACAGAAATTGTCCCTATAACTGTAAATTTAACAGACTCCATCATTTTCAATCCCATTGACGTGCTATGCGTTGATTCTGATCCGATATTGTTGGAGGTCATCCTGGTTTCGACAGGGGAACCAGTCCCGTTGAGCATGGGTACATTTAGCTGTATAAATCCTTTGTTTATTGATAATGGCTTTTTTAATCCAACCCTGGCCGGTACTGGAACCTATACTATTTGTTTTGAAACATCTAATTCTCTGTGCCCTGGTTTTACATCCATTGACATTGTTGTATCAACAGGAGAGGATGTACAGGTAGGGGACGATGAAGAAATTTGTATTGATGCAGGCGAACTCCAACTTGTTTTTTCGCCTCCCGGAGGCGAATGGTCTGGTGATGGTGTGACTGATCCTGTCAATGGGATATTTGATCCTATGGTTGCCGGCGGGGGATTGGGAGGTATTTTTATTTTGGAATACCGCTTTGAAGATACTGCCGGCTGCGTAACCTACAAAAATAAAGAAATAACTGTAGTAGAATTACCAGTGATTGAGGCCAACGATGTATCTATTTGCAAAGCCAATATGGAATTTGATATAACTGTCTTGGCTGGCCCTGATATTCCTTCCAATGTTACTTGTTTTATAGATGGAATAGCGGGTTGTCTCTTCAATCCTGATACCATGGTCATAGGGAGCTATGAAGTCATTTTTACCGCTTCTTCGATTGTAGGATGTAGCAAATTGGACACCATAACACTTGAAATTACAGAGCTCTTGCTAGTCATGGCACCTCCTGACACAACAGTATGTGCCGGGGATGCTCTTACTTTGATTGGAACACCATCATCTTGTGCAATTTGGTCTCCTTCGCCTTTTATTGATATTAATAATGGAAACGTTAATACCAATGGTTTTGCGGGTGGTCAAACTTTTACCATTACCTGCAATGCTGGGACTGTTTGTGAAACAAGCGACGAAGTTACGGTTACGGTTATTAGTGAAGGGGCGCAAGTCCTTCCTGTGGAAGATTGGGTTTGTGGTGCGCAGGCTGCCTATATTTTGCCTGATGGAACGCCAAATGATGGTCAGTGGTTTGGCGATTTTTTAACTGGAAATGAAGTGGATATTTCCCAACTGGCTGCAGATAGTTCTTACACGTATGATTATACCGTATCCTACCTTCCTGATGCATGTGAGACTGCTTCGTTCATTTTAAATGTGGCGGCTCCGCCAATTGCCGGTTTCACAAATCCCCAGATTGGTTGCGTTGGTGTTGAAGTTGAATTCAACAATGTATCAACAGGAGCCACCCATTTCTTCTGGGACTTTGGGAATAACTTAACTGATACCCTACAAGATCCCACAATAATCTATGATGCAATCGGGGATTATATGATTACCTTGGAAATATGGACAGAACACCCTGTTAGTGGGGATGTGCTTTGTATTGAAACTTTTACCGATACGATTCATATTTCGCAACCACCGCAAAACGTAGAAATAGGTACAAATAGCTTTGAAGGCTGTGGCCCGTTGGAATTGGATTTTACAAATTTGAGTTCGGGAGAAAACATGAATTACCAATGGCAAATCATCAATCTGCAAACCACAAATGTAGATAGCATTAACGGAGCTTCCCCTGGGACAATAGTCTTTGAACAAACAGAAAATGAAACTACTTTCTATGATGTAATCTTAAAAGGCTGGAATGATTGTGACACGTTAGTTGACACCATTCAAATAGCAGTGTTTCCAGACCCTACCGCTGATTTCGGAATTCAATTTGATGAACCCTGCAGTGGCGGCGACCTGATACTTAACAATCTTAGTGTTGGCAACCCGCTTAACAACACCTGGACGATCACTAATATAACCCTCAATACTCCCTCTTCCACATTCAGTAGTATTAACCCTCCTCCGATTACTGTTTATGCTCCGGACACAGCACAAGCCCTTGTGTTGGTCCAATTAGAAACCAGCAACGAATGTGGTACCAGCATTTACACGGATACGGTTTATGTTCAACCTTCGCCAATTATAGCCCAAATGAGTTATTCTGCCGAACAGCTTTGTATAGGGGATACTTTAATGCTGTCAAATATTTCCACTCCAGGTACAAATCCTGTTTGGGAGATCATCCAAAGTAATCAAGCCCCTTTCTTTTTCAATGGGGATGTACTAAATTTTGCTCCAACAATTGCCGGTAGTTTTACCGTTATCCTCAGAGCCTATGGCTGTGGGTATGACAGTATTTCGCTGGAATTTGAAGCCCTACCCCTACCCGAGCTTTCGGTAACCTTTGACCCGGAAGTACCTTGCCAAGGTAATCCCGTTCATTTTGAAGTCACCTCTACAGTGAATGGGCTAAAACTGTACTATGGTGATGGCGATTCCACAGACCTTCATAATAGCGATCACGTTTATACCGAAGCGGGTCTCTTTTTACTTTCTGCAACAGTCCAAAACCCTTTTGGATGTCAAAATGAATGGGCGGATAGTATTACCATTGCTGAAACACCGACAAACTTAGCGATGAATTTTACAGATGAAATTTGTGTAGGCACTCCTTCGGAATTTGTTGGTCTGGGAACAGGTGTACAAAGCTGGGAATGGGCGTTTTGCGATAGCTGTTTCAGGTCCGGAAATACAGTTTCATATACATTTGACACTTTTGGTTTGCATAACGTTCAGTTGGTCGGTGTCTCGCCTTTAGGTTGCAGGGATACCATTTATGCCCCATTTTTCGTAAAAACGACCCCGGAGGCAATTCTCGATTATGATTTAATAAGTGATTGTACGCCCGCAGAAATTATTTTTAACAACCTCAGTCTAGATGCCACAGGCATAGAATGGCAAGCAAACAACGGACAAACAAGTTTGGATAATAGCATTACAATTATCCAAGATGAGGCAGGAATGGTAATTGTTCAATTAATTGCAACGAATGGGGACATCTGTTTTGACACCACTTTTGCGAGCATTCCAATAGCAGAATCGCCTGCATTTACGGTTTCCCTAAATGAAAATTGTACAATTTCTGAAGGAACATCGGTTTTAGTCGAGGCAGATTTAAGCAGTTTTGTTACCTTATCCGGAACAAATTATGAAGCCGATGGCTACTATCACCAACATGTACCGCCTGGCGATTATGTGGTGGAAGTCATATCTGTCAATGGATGCATTGCAGAAGAAGAAATTGTTGTCATTCCTATACAGGAATTATTTATACAACTGGATCAATATCTTTTTGAAATTGACTTGGGGGAAGAAGCACATTTAGATGTGATTTCGAATTTATCTGATGTAACCTATTCCTGGTCGCCGGCAGTTGACCTTAATAATCCTACGATTTCTAATCCCATAGTGAACCCTATTGTTTCTACGTTTTACGCTGTTGCAGTCACTGATGAGCGGGAGTGTGTGAAATATGACACAGCATACGTAAAAGTAAATATCGATAGAGAAAACAACATTTTTATACCTAACACTTTTACCCCAAATTATGACGGCACAAATGATATCTTTAGAATCCGCAGTTTAAATCCGGGATTAACAAATATCAATTCATTTGAAATTTTTGACCGTTTTGGTGAAAAAGTATATGAAGCCTATGATTGCGAGCCTGAAACTTCTACTTGTGGTTGGGATGGAACTTTTAAAGGTCAAAAAGCGGAAATGGGCCTATATATCTGGATGACAGAATTGGAGTTTTTCGATGGGGTTAGTTTGAAAAGAACAGGTGGAGTAACCTTGCTTCGATAGTATCGCATTATTTGATTCAAAAAACAACAATTATGGGTAGATTACTCTTCCTGGTAGTATTAATGGTTTCGATGGTAAAAAGCCAGGCTCAGGATATTAATTTTGGTCAATTCCAAAATGTCCCTATGACGGTAAATCCAGCTTTGACTGGCGTTATGAAAGGCGATTTTCGATTTACAACTAATTTCCGAAGGCAATGGAACAGCATTCCAAATACAAAAGCCTGGGAACAGAGCTATTTTTCTTTTGATGCGCGCAAATGTTTTGTCAGTGATTTTTTTGCTTATGGTATTCAACTTCAGGCAGACCAAATGGGGCCTCTTGGTTTATCGAACCTGGAAGCTACAGTCAATTTTGCTTATCACCGTCAAATATCAAAAGAGGTTTATCTTTCTGCCGGTGGCTCAGGCGGGGTAGTACACTATAGATTGGACAAAAGTGCGATGACTTTTGACACTCAGTTTGGACTGGAAGGGTTTGACCCCAACATGCCCAGCTATGAAGATTTTGATGTGGACAATCGCACCGTTTTAGACATATCGGCAGGCCTTTTGTTTTTCAATGCCAAGTCAGGATGGACGGCTGGTTTTGGGTTGGATCATGTCAATCAGCCTACTTATTCTTTTTTTGGAAAAGAAAAAAACCGCCTCGGCGTAGGTTTAACACTACATGGATCTGTCACGCTCGGCTTAGGGCCGGCAAATAAAAAAAACGAACTCATAATACGTGGCCTTTATCACCGCCAATCAACACTTAATAATAGCCGTCAGTGGTACTCAATTGTCGGGGCTACCTGGAAGCATTCATTTAAAAGTATCAACAATGGTACTGCTTTTCGCTTAGGGCTATCCAGCCGCGTAGGTGGACATATCAGTAACAGTTTTACTGCTTTCGATGCGCTTATCCCAACAGTTCAGCTGGATTATCATGGATGGACACTTGGCTTTAGTTATGATGTGAATATTTCTTCTGCAGTAAAAGAAACCAATTTACGGGGTGGAATGGAAATATCATTAATCTGGGAATTTACCGGTAAGAAGGGAAAATGTGTGATTTGCCCTAATTTTTGATATTCCCTTTGATTTTGTTAATCTTTTATTCACCGTAAAAGTATATGCCGACGAAGGGATAGATTAATTTTGAGAATCATAAATTTTTCCTGTATTGTGTATAAAAGTTTTAAATTTTTTACACCATTTGGTTGCGCTCTGACTTTTTGGTTTTACAATTTACATTTTTTTATGTTATCAACTATTTTACTAGTTTTAGTAAATATCTAAATACAAAAAATGGATTCTTTTGAATCGAAAAAAGTTACATTAAGTTACAGACAAATCAATAACGCTCTTCCTGAAAAGGTCTTTCCGCTTCTTTGTCCGGTCCGGGAAATGGATTGGCTCGATGGCTGGGATTATAAAATGATCTATTCGAAAAGCGGCGTTGCGGAAGAGGGGTGTGTTTTTTCGACGCCACATCATGGTGATGAGGAAACGATTTGGACGATAACTAAATATGAACCTGATGATTTTGAAATAGCCTTTGTGCGGGTTACGCCAAGCGAAAGCGTTGTCAGAATTTCAATAAATCTTGAGCGTGTTGATGTAGTTTCCACGCATGCGTTTATAAAATACGAATACACTTCATTGAGTGCTGAACAAACACATTATCTGGAAAATAATCTCGAAAAGGATTTTAAAGCCTCTATGCTTTGGTGGGAAAAAGCGATCAATTATTATTTGAAAAATGGAAAAATGCTTCTGAAAAGTGAAGCAATTTAAATCTTATTTTAAAACACAAATGATCTCCAACTCCGCCTCTTTGCTGGCTGTGAAATTGCTGTATTCTTCACCAATTTTGTAATCCAGTCTCTTGATTTCCAGTTTGCCGGTAAAAGTTTTATTGGTGAATGTGAATGGAATTTCAATTTCTTTGGTTATCCCGTGCATCGTAAGGTTTCCGGTAGTTTTGAAACCCGAATCTGTTTTTTCTACGGATGTGGAAACAAAACAAATTTCAGGGTATTTTTCAACTTCAAAAAATTCTTTATTTTTTAAATGATTATCTCTTTTTTCATTTTCCGTGTTAAGGCTGGAAGCATCGATACAAACATTAAATCTTGAAGCAGACAAATTATTTACATTAAACTTAAGATCACCTTTCATCCCCTTAAAAGTTCCTTCGACAGTATTTACCAACAATGCAGTAGTTGTAAATTTGATAACCGATTTTTCAGCGTCAATGCTTTGAGCTGAAAGTGCCGATGATAAAAAGAAAGAAAGTAAAACAAACATGGTTCGTTGCATCATAAAGCATTTGGGTTTTAAAGTGAATAAAAGCTAAAACATCAATAGAAAATGAATGTTCAAGTTACTTAAAGCTATTACCAATTTGTAATGTTTTTAGCATTTTAAAGTTTTGTTCAAAAAGTAAAATTCTATTACAGAGAAGTATCCAGTTATTCAAACGTTTAATTATTTAAATGAATTGGGTATCTTTGATTTGACAATTTAAATAGAATATTATGGTTATGTTGTTTTCAAATAATTTGTCATCAATAATTTTAACATGAAAACGATATTTGCAATCTTATTCATCAACACTTTTTTAGTATCGACAATTAATACAATTGTGTACGAAGCTTTAAAAAGCGACTCATTAGAAACCATAGAAAGTGCATTAACCAGTTTGGACAACGAAAATGAAAACTCTTTAAATAATGCATATTCTGGTGCGCTAACGATGAAAAAGGCTGGTTTTTTAAGCGTGCCTGCAAAAAAGGTAAAGGTATTCAAACAAGGGCATCAATTGCTCGAAGCAGAAATAGCAGTTTACCCAAATAATATTGAGTATCGTTTTTTACGCTTGGCTGTTCAGGAAAATGCACCAAATATTTTAAAATACAATAAAAATATTGAGGAGGATAAAACAACGATCATTGCCAATTATAAGGATTTGAATACGCAACTGAAGGCACACATCCAGGAATATTCAATGAATTCGATGATCTTAAAAGCCTCCGATTTGAAGGAATAGAGACGAATCTTTTTATGAAAAACATACTAGCAATTAACTACAGCCAGTCAGGGCAACTGGACGAAATATTAGAAAATTTTTTAATCCCTTTTAAAGCATTTTGAAGTTGAAAACGTAAAAATACAACCTAAAGAAGCCTTTCCTTTTCCCTGGTCAAGTGAAGTATTTTTTGACACCATGCCCGAAACGGTTTTGGAAGAACAGATCGAACTCCAGCCCTACTCCCTTAAACGAGAAAAATATGATTTGATAATTATTGGTTATCAACCCTGGTTTTTGTCCCCTTCTCTTCCGGTCACCGCTTTATTGAAAGATCAGCATTTTAAAAATATTTTAAAAGACACCCCTGTTGCAACCATTATAGGTGCCCGAAACATGTGGCTCAATTCTCAGGAAAGCGTGGTGCGATGGATAGAAGAAGCAGGTGGTATCATGGTGGCCAATGTTCCGTTTATCGATAAAGTACAAAATCATATCAGTGCCTTGACCATTTTGCACTGGATGCTAACGGGTAAGAAAACTAAAAAATGGGGTTTTCTTCCACTACCCGGTGTGAGTCATCGAGATATTAATGAAGCGGGCAAATTTGGAAAAGCACTTGCAATTGCAACCGAAAAAGATAACTACGAAGGAGTTCAAAAAGACATTTTGAATAAAGGAGGAATTTATATCGAATCCTCCATTATGCTAATTGAATCAAGAGCCAAAAAACTCTTTACGATCTGGGCCAACTTAATAAAACGCAAAGGCACAACACCTGAAAAGAGAACCTTTTGGGTGTCTCTTTTCAAGTGGTATTTGTTAATCGCATTATTTGGTATCTCTCCACCAGTAATACTTATTCATACTATATTTAAACCATTTATGAGTGGAAAAATCAAACGAGAGCAGCAGCGTTTTTTATATTTAGGCATTGAAGACAAACCTTCTGTAACAAAATCCGTGGCCGTTTAAATAGAACTAAAATAACAATTCATGCAATTTGATTATGACGTAATTATACTTGGAGGAGGAATGGCCGGATTGACGCTGGCTATGCAACTCAAACAGAAACAAGCCGATATTTCGGTAGCGATTTTGGAAATGCGAAAAGAAGATGCTCCCTTGTCAGCACACAAAGTAGGTGAATCCACCGTTGAATTAGGAACTTATTATTTGAGAGAAGGACCTCAATTTAAAAGATTATTTGGAAGAAAATCATCTGCACAAACATGGCCTTGCGCTTTTATTTTTCACCACAAGTAAAAGAAACTATTGATAAACGGGTTGAATATGGTGCACGAAATGAATTGTTTGTACCAAGCCATCAAATTGACAGAGGGCTTTTTGAAAATGACATGGTTGAAATGGTTTCCCAATTGGGGGTTGAAATTATACTTGGGGGTAAATGTAACCGATGTAAATCTTGTCAGATGAAGGGCATTCGGTCCATTATACCCAGAGAAGGGCTATCAAAAATACTGACTTCCAATTGGGTAGTTGACGCTACGGGCAGAGCAGGCTTGCTGAAAAGGAAAGAAGGCTTGAGAAAAGAAGTATCCGCATAATATTAACGCAGTTTGGTTTCGGGTGAAAGGAGAAATCGATGTTGCGAGCTGGTCTGATAATGAATCCTGGAAAAAATACATCAATCCTGGATTACGACGACTGGGCACTGTTCATTTTATGGGTAAAGGATATTGGGTTTGGTTTATTCCATTGTCATCGGGAAACACCAGTGTCGGTATCGTCGCTGATCCACGTTTTCATGATTTTCTCAGCATCAACAAATTAGAAAAAGCGTTTGATTGGTTAGAAAAAAATGAACCGCTTTGCGCTAAACATTTAAATGATAAAAAAGATAAAGTACTTGATTTTAAAGTATTAAAAAACTACTCATTCAATTCAACTTTATTTTATTCACCAGACAAATGGGGCGTTGTAGGCGAAGCCGGAGCATTTTTGGATCCATTTTATTCTCCGGGAACGGATTTTATTGCAATAGGCAATACCTGGATAACGGATTTGATCGTCCGGGAATTTAAAGGAGAAGATATTTATACCAGAACAATAGTCTACGATAAAGTATATGCCCGATTATTTGAAAATTGGATTCCAATCTATCAGGAAAAATATGAGCTATTTGACAATGCACAGGTAATGAGTGTAAAAATAACCTGGGATTTTGGCGTTTATTGGGCGATTCCAACCTTATTGTTTACAAACGGTGGTTTTGTTAATATGGAGATTCTGAAAGTCCATATTTACCACTCAAAACAGTTTTGGCGAACGATTTGGCAAATTAAATAAACAAGTGCAGGATTTTTACTTAGATTGGGGCCGGGTTGAAAATGAACCCATTATCGACAATTATATTGATCCTATGTCTGTGCCGTTTATTGCTGAATTTCAAAAAGGCCTGGAGTTCATTCATGAATCAGAAGAATTATTAATAAACAAATTAGAAGAAAACTTGTCTATACTTGAGAAAATGGCTGCTGAAATATTCAGAGTAGTAAGCGCCAGACTTAACGGAACGCCAACTGATTTACCAGTCGATCCTTACCTCTTGTCCTTAAAATTAAGCAATAAGGAGCTAATCGAGCAAGGAATGTCAAACAACGCCTTATCTCCTGAACCTGAAATGGCAAAAGCTATTTCAATTCTTTGGTTGAAAGGAAAAGGTTGTGTTTTAATTCAATTCTTGAAAAAAAAAAGAATATTTTTGCACCGCAAATTTGCTACCCGATAAAAAATATACTAATGATGAAAGATGTTTTTATAAACAGAGCTTCGATGTTTTTACCAAACAACCCGGTTTTAAATGATGAACTAGAGGAATATTTAGGTTATGTAAATAACGAACCTTCCAGATCTAAAGAAATAATTTTGCGTCGAAATGGTATAAAACTACGCTATTATGCCCTTACAAAAGACGGAAAATCAACGCATACCAATGCCGAGATGACAGCCAATGCCATTCGGGGTTTATTTAAAAATAATCCTGAGGAAATTTCTACTATCGATTTACTAAGTTGTGGTACTTCCAGTCCTGACCAATTAATGCCTTCTCATGGAGTCATGGTTCATGGCTGCCTTCCTGAAACGTCGAATATCGAAGTAGTCTCTCCTGCTGGCGTGTGTTGCTCCGGAATGCATGCGCTTAAATATGCTTACATGTCCCTCAAGCTTGGAGACAAAAGCAAAGCCGTTTCAACAGGTTCTGAACGATTGGCAAAAACCATGACTCATGATAATTTTGAAGACGAAGTGCAAAAATTGATCGAACTGGAAAAAAATCCTTTCATCGCGTTTGAAAAAGATTTTTTAAGATGGATGTTATCTGACGGTGCAGGAGCCCTTTTGCTGGAAACGGAGAAAAACCCAAATGGATTGTCACTTAGAATTGACTGGATTGAAGCCTGTTCTTTTGCTCATAAATTTGAGCCTTGCATGTATATGGGTGGAGATAAATTGGAGAGTGGAGAGTTTCAATCTTATAAAGATTATGAAGCCAGTGATTTAGCTGATAAATCACTGATGAGCATCAAACAAGACGTCCGGCTTTTAGGAGATAATATTGTAGCTCTTGGCAATGAATTGTTGTTATCCTCGCTCAAAAAACACAATGTTAACATCGAAGAATTAACTTATTTTTTACCACACTTATCAAGTTATTTCTTCAAAAAACCTATCGCTGACATTTTAAAAGAAGACGGATTAAACATTCCGGAAGAAAAATGGTTTACCAATCTTGACTCCAAAGGAAACGTTGGTGCCGGTTCTATTTATTTAATGATAGAAGAATTGTTTAACAGTGGAAAATTGAAAAAAGGAGACAATATACTTTTAATGGTCCCTGAAAGCGCCAGGTTTTCTTACGTATATACCTGGCTAACAGTTTGTTAAAAAGTCTCAATAATGAAAAAAGATAACCTTCCTCAAGATCATTCTGCGCTTGAAAATTTCACTCGCGAGGTTTGTTATGTTAAAGATAAAGGAAGCAAGTACGAACAAAGTCTAAGCACCGGATGGGAGGTAAAAGCAGAAGCGCTGAACGAAGCCTGGAAAGAAATTAATCGCAGAATTGAGGATGCCCGAAAGGCAGTGGAAAGCGGTGAAAAAAGCCCGGTTTTGTTTTTTATGGAACTCAATCTGATGGATTTTCCAACATTGTGCGGATACACAGGATTTTGGAAGTTTACGATCAAACGACATATGAAACCTCGAGTTTTCAAAAAATTGAGTGAAAAGAAATTAGGAATCTATGCAAAAGCTTTCAAAATTTCAATTGAAGAACTGATACATTTTGATGGAAAAAATATTGACAAATACACCAAAAAATAAAATCAAACACATTCAAACGGCTCACTGTGAGAATGGAGTTGTAACTGCTTTGTTACGACATCATGGTTTAGATTTTATGAACGAACCCCTCGCCTTTGGCATTGGATCAGGTATGTTTTACGTCCATTTGCCTTTTCTGAAAGTAAATAACGCTCCGGCCATTGCATTTCGGATTATGCCTGGATTTATATTCAGAGACACTTGTAAAGCCCTGGGAGTGAAGATTAAAAGGAAAAAATTCAGCTCTCCTGAAGCCGCTAAACTATTCCTTGATAAAAAAATCGAAGAAGGTGATCCGGTTGGTTGCCAGGTCGGTGTATTTAACTTACCCTATTTTCCAAGAGAATATCGTTTTCATTTTAATGCACATAATATTATTGTTCACGGATTTGAAAATGGACGTTACCTGATCAGTGACCCTGTTATGGAGGAGATGGCCAGTTTATCTCCGGAAGAGTTGGAAGATGTTCGTTTTGCCAGAGGGCCACTTGCTCCAAAAGGGCAAATCTATTATCCGACGCAGGTAAAGCCTGTTAGCCCCGAACAATTGAAAAAGGCCATAAAAAAAGGCATAAAAAAAACTGCATGGTGGATGACGCAGGTTCCGATTGAACAACTTGGCGCTCGCGGTTTCAATTATACTGCAAAAAAAATACGAAAATGGCGCGATCAACTCGGAGAGCGCAAAGCAGGTTTATACCTTGGGCAGATTGTTCGGATGCAAGAAGAAATCGGCACAGGCGGTGGCGGTTTTCGATTTATTTATGCTGCCTTTTTAGAGCAAGCTGCCGAAATACTGGAAAATGATAAATTGATTCCTTTCTCAGAAGAAATGACCAATTCCGGTGACTTGCTTCGAGCTAATGCTGTTCGAATGGCTGCTATCATCAAAGGACGTAAAACGGAACAGGCAGATTTCAATGAAGTTGCAGATGCAATGTCTGAAATAGCTGCATTGGAGTTACAAGCATTCAAAAAGATTCGCAAACTGCAGCTGTAGCAGATGGCAGATCATTGTATAAAAATAGATCAGTTAACCAAACGCTATCCCGGAGAGTCGAAAGACAGTCTTTGTGGAGTAAGTTTGGAGATTAAGGTTGGTGACAAATTTGGTATCCTTGGACCAAACGGCGCAGGCAAAACGACTTTGATTTCCATTTTGTGCGGGATTCTCGAACAAACGGAGGGAAATGTATTTTACTGGGGAATCGAAGCTACGACTGACTTTGCCAATATTCAACAAAAAATGGGTTACGTTCCACAGGAATATGCTTTTTATCAGGAATTGACTCCGGTGCAGAATCTCGAATATTTTGGAGCAATGTATAAACTTTCCGCTTCCACGATCGCTGCAAGAACTGAGGAGATATTACAAATTTTAGGGCTTTCAGAGGTGAAAAATAAAAAGGTGAATACCTTTTCCGGTGGAATGAAAAGGAGAATGAACCTGGCCATTGGTATTATCCACGAACCTTCCGTACTTTTTTTGGATGAACCAACAGTCGGTGTGGATATTCAAAGCAAGGTAGCGATTTTGCGCTTTCTTAATGATTTGAACGAGAAAGGAACGACGATTATTTATACCTCGCATCATTCCGATGAAGCGCAGGAATTTTGTACTCAGCTAGCTTTATTGGACAACGGCAAACTTATTTTAAAAGGGCAAACAAATACTTTGCTTAAAAAACACAATGCCAAAGATTTGAAAGATTTATTGATCAATTTTACGGGAGAGTCATATCGCGATTAATTATGTTTAGATTTTGGGTGGCTACTAAAAAGGAATTATTAATTCTTTGGAACGACAAAACCGGATTGGCTTTAATGTTTTTTATGCCCGTGTTATTGGTCTATATTATTACCATCATTCAAGACAGCGCTTTTAAAATTGCAAACGAAAATAAAATAACAATCCTTGTCGTCAACAAAGACAAAGGAGAGCAGGGAAAGCAATTGGTGCAATTGATGCAGGAATCCAGGTTCTTTTCCATCACCGAAAATGATCAAATTGAATCTACTGCAATCAACAAAGCAATGAACCAGGGCAACCAACTAACCGGCCTGATCATTCCCGCTGATTTTTCTGATAAACTGCTTCAAAAATCTAATCTCGTCAGCAATATTTTGATGGAAGAATTAGAGTTGCAGGATACGGCAGCCCAAAAGACAGCATTAATAATGCCTGCTTTAAAATTTCACCATGATCCTGTTTTACAGGAAAATTTTTGCTCTTCCATTATCAATATCATAAATGCTTATGTAAAAAGTATTGAAGGAGATTTGTTGATCACACAAATTTGCCAAATATTGGAATTAGAACAAGCTCCACAGAAACTTAAAGAAGCCGTAACCTCAAACCAGGTGACGATTGAAAAATTGGCGGCGACGCTTTCTGACAATGACATCACACCAAATTCCACACAACACAACGTTCCGGCCTGGACCATCTTTGCAGTATTTTTTATGGTGATTTCACTTGGAAATAATATTGTAAAGGAACGGCTCAATGGTAGTTTTATTCGTTTAAAAACGATGCCTACCAGCTTTGCCTTGATTTTAAGTTCCAAGATGTTGGTTTACCTGATTGCGGTAATTTTGCAGGTGGCTCTTATTTTTTCATTGGCAAAGTTTACTTTTCCATCAATTGGCTTACCAGAACTCGTTATGCCTGCTAATACCCTGGCATTTATTGTACTTGTGTTGATGATGGGATTGGCAGCGATCAGTTTTGCAATGGCCGTTGGTACTACAGCCAGTACTCAGGAACAGGCGAATGGATTTGGCGGCGTTTCGATTGTAATTTTGGCAGCAGTGGGAGGTATTTGGGTGCCAAGTTTTATTATGCCGGAATATTTGAAAGTGTTCAGTTATTGTTCCCCATTATACTGGTGCCTGGAGGGTTTTTATACTTTGTTTTTGAGAGGAGGAAATTGGGTGGTACTTTTACCTAAATTACTTGGTTTACTTATTTTTAGTTTAATTTGTTTTGGGATTACCTTTGTAAAACTGAAAAAGGATAGAATTATATAATCGATAGATAAAATAATAGTTAAAAACATGGCTAACGAAGAATTTATACACAATTTAAAAACACAGATCATCGAATACCTGAATCTGATGGATATTAAACCAGAAGATATTAAAAATGATGCGCCGTTGTTCGGTCCGGAAAGTGAAATTGAACTGGATTCGATAGATGCTATCGAACTGAGTGTGTTGATGGAACGTGAATATGGTTTAAAAATAACCGATCCCAAAAAAGGTAGAAAAGTAATGGCCAGTGTCGATAAAATGGCGGACTATATTTTAGAAAACGCGAAGGATATTTAAGATGAGCAGGCGCGTTTTTATAACCGGCATTGGACTTATTTCTGCTATCGGAAACAATGTTGCAGAAACCAGAGATCGTTTAAAACGCGGTCAATCCGGTATTAAAAAAGCCAAGTTGCTGAAATCCCGTTATATTGAAATATTTCCTTTTGGCGAAATTCCTTACCCTACGCCAGAATTGAAAGAACGTGCTGGAATCCCCGACGAAAAAGGTATTTCCCGTACCGAAGTGCTGGCATTATTAGCCATTCAGCAAACGATAAAGGACGCAACTTTAACGAATGAACAGCTGACTTCTTATGATACAGCATTTTTGTCAGCAAGTACCGTTGGTGGTATGTCCATGACTGATCAACTATATCATGACGCCAACAAAAAAGGCAAACCTTCTGAGTATTTATCCTCTTATAACCCAGGCGAACATACCAACAATTTGATGAAGCGATTGGGCATAAAAGGTATCTCTGCCACTTTCAATACCGCTTGTTCTTCATCGGCCAATTCCATCATGTTTGGCGCTAAGCTGATTAAATCCGGAAGGTGTAAAAGAACAATCGCCGGAGGCACAGATGCGCTGGCAAAATATACCGTCAATGGTTTCAACGCCTTGCAAATTCTATCACCAAAGCCTTGCATGCCATTCGATAAAAACCGTTCGGGACTTACTTTAGGAGAGGGCGCCGCTTATTTGGTTTTGGAGTCGGAAGAAGTAGTTGGCAACAAAAAAATATACGGAGAAATCACCGGCTACGGCAATGCAAATGATGCCTTCCACCCCTCCTCTATTTCTGATGAAGCAACGGGAATTATCGCGGCTATTACGGAAGCTTTGAAGGTTGCAGAATTAGAACCTGATAAAATTGATTACATCAATACACACGGCACCGGAACGGAAAACAACGATATCACCGAACAAACCGGATTGAATCATATTTTTAAAAAAGTTCCTCCATTTCAATCCACCAAAACTTACACCGGGCACACTTTAGCGGCGGCCGGCGCTATTGAAGCAGTGTTCAGTTTGCTGGCAATGGAAAACAATGAACTTTATCCGAGCCTCAATTGCAATAATCCAATTGACGATTTTAATGTAATTCCAAATATGAACTATGTTAGCGATTATGAGATAAAACATTTTTTATCCAATTCTTTTGGATTTGGAGGCAATTGTTCTTCCTTAATATTTTCAAAAGTATAGGTTATGTTTATCAGAGACATGTCATGTATTTCTCCGCAAGCAAGCTATTATGGTGACCTGTTTGAAAAGGGAGTCAAAGTTTTCGAGGTTAGAA
The DNA here is from genome assembly GCA_965220465.1 of Saprospiraceae bacterium. Classification (GTDB taxonomy): domain Bacteria; phylum Bacteroidota; class Bacteroidia; order Chitinophagales; family Saprospiraceae; genus JAHDHW01. The sequence goes on from CBDCPZ010000025.1 coordinate 386,763, forward strand.
ACCTGTTTGCTGAGGAACCTGAGTACAGAGGAATCATTCCAAATAGTTTACTTCGTCGGATGAGTAAACTGGTGCGCATGAGTGTTGGAACTGGCTTGCCGTTGATGGAAAAACATAAAGACATTGATGGAATAATTATCGGTTCGTCAAATGGCAGCATTGAACGTTCTTTGCGATTTTTGAACCAGATCATCGATTATGATGAAGGAACCCTGACGCCAACCGATTTTGTACAATCAACACCAAACTGCGTGGCAGGAGTGCTCGCTCTCATGGGAAAAATAACCGGTTATAATACCACCCATGTTAATCAGGGATTATCGTTTGAGTCGTCTGTTTTGGATGCCCTTTTGTTGTTTGAAGAAGGGAGATCTAAAAGCCTGTTGCTCGGCGGAGGAGAAGAATTGTCTGAAGCAAATTACAGTATTGATTCGCAACGGGATAAATTTAAAGAAGAGTCTATTTCCACCTCTGACCTATTGCAATCAGCAACAAAAGGAACTTTGCCTGGAGAAGGGGTTTCTATGTTTGTTTTGGATGCAGTAAAAAATCCAGCTAGCAATGCAGAAATTGTAGACGTAGACATGATTTGCCATGTTTCAAAAGAAGTAATCGTGGAAAGAATAAATCATTTTTTAAGTAAAAATGGCTTAACTCCAGAGGATATTGATACCGTATTTATGGGCCGAACCGGAGATATTCGAACCGACTTTTATTACGATCATTTGCAGGACACCTTATTTGATCGACAAAATATCTTTGTTTACAAATCTTTAACTGGAGAATATTATACGATCGCCGCCTTTGCCACCTGGCTCGCTGCAAAAATGTTGTCTGGCAAGATCTTACCGAAAGAATGTATTTGGAAAAAAACTTCACGATCTCCTGAAAACATCCTTTTGTACAATAATTATGAAGGAAAGCAACACGGTTTTATCTTGATGCGGAAAGTTTAAAGTAATTTTGGAAAAACCGCTTTCCGTTCTTTTGGATATTCCCGAAAATGGCTTTTATTCCCACAATGATATCTTTTTGCGCATGAGATCAATTTGGCAGCCGACCAAAAAACAAAAGACAAGGCTGACAAATTCCAGGTCATTTCCCCAAATTCAGATCACAGTATTATTTCTCCAAAATGTTTGGCGCAGGAAATCCATTTAAAAAAATGATCCAACAAGAAAGTCAAAAAATATTCTTCTTATAATTAAAAATAGGGTATTTTAAAGGATACCAATACTCTTTGCGTGTTAACAAAAAAGCTATTTTTCGACACAAATAATTGCAGATCGCTATTCTTAACTCTTTTAAAGGGATTCTTTTTTTTATTGCTTACTACTTCAAACTCGCTCCTCCCTGCCCAAAACTACAAATTCGAACACCTTACTATTGCAGATGGCTTACCGGAAAATAGCGCGTTTTCTATGATCCAGGACCATCTTGGTTTTCTTTGGATCGGGACACAAAAAGGCCTGGTACGCTACGATGGCCATGATATGGTTGTTTATCAACCTGATTCGAAAGACTCTACCAGTTTGTATGGTAAACATGTCACCGCTCTTCACGAAGATCGTCTGGGAAATTTGTGGGTTGGAACCCTGGAAGGATTGAACTATTTTGACAGGGCTAACGAATCATTTACTTTATATGACTTTGTTCTTAAGGATAGTACAAAATTTAGTTCCAAAAAAATTGTACTTATTCATGAAGATAAAAAAGGAAATGTTTGGGTGATCAGACGAGCAGGCGGATCTTCCGGTCTTCTTCATAAGTTGGATAAAAAAACAGGAGCTTTTAGGCAATATTTTCAAGAATCAGAAAATAGTATTCCGGATAATCTAATTTACTTTCTCTGGAATAAGTTTGCAGCACCAAATCTTTCGGTCTTTAGGGTTGCTCCTCCATTTTATGAAGATTCGAAAGGGACTATCTGGATGGGAACTTATGGTGGCGGATTGAAACGATATAACACTCAAACGGACTCTTTTATTCCATATGTGCATGAACCAGATAATCCGAACAGTATTTCAAACGATTCGATTGTCAGTATTTTTGAGGATAAGGCCGGGCAACTTTGGATTGGAACAGTCAACGGGATCAACAGCCTAGATAAGGATCGGAAGCAATTTACCAGATACCAACATGATCCGGATAATATACATTCCCTGGCTTCTAACCTTGCCAGAGTAGTTTGGGAAGATAAGCGTGGTTTATTGTGGGTGAGCACTTCAAAAGGAACGGATCGTTTAGACCCCAAAACCGGTCAATTCACCCACTTTCTGCACGGTTCGAAATATAAAAATTCCCTTCGCTTTCAATTGTCTTTTCCTATTCATGAAGAGGAAAACGGAACCCTTTGGCTGTTATCCTTTCGTCCGGGTAGAAATATTGTTAATCTACATCGATATACGCCTTCTACCAATACATTTATTCGTTTTAAAGCGCAAAGTAATGCGAAGGAAGGAATCGAAAGAGGTATTTCACTCATCAGTCATTTTGTTGATCGAACCGGGATTCTGTATTTGGGCTCCTGGCGGGGTGGTTTAAATAGCCTTGATTTGTCAAGTAGAAAATTTGACGCTTATTATCCGGAAGAAGGTTTAAACTTTCTAAGCTTTAAGCCCGATCAACTAACACTGAAGACTGCTGCAAAAAAATCAATCAAGCTCAGAAATGAATTGCTGGTAGCAGTTGACCAGCATGGTTTGCTTTGGGTAAAAGATATTAACAAGAATACAAAGTTAGCATGCCTTGAGACCGCTCTTAAGGACAGTAATGGATTTTGGTGGGCTTCAGTACCTGGAATTGGCGCTCTTTTACGTCTTGATTTTTCAAGCCAGGAATATACTCGATTCTTTGTTGATCCAAATGATGAAAACAGCCTCTATAATAATGAAATATACCAAATTATAGAAGATACTAACCATCAGATTTGGATGGTTTCTTCCTGGGGTGGTGGGCTTAATCGTTTTATCTCTCTCAAGGAAGGATTTAAACGATATAATAATAAAGGCGATACATCAACATTAATAAACGATTCTGTTATAACCTTAATAGAAGATAAACAAGGCTTGTTTTGGCTCGCAACTGATGGCCATGGAATTTCTACGTTTGACCCACAAACGGAAAAATCGAATCTGGTTAGTAAAGAATATACCGTTAACTGGACACTTTATGAAGATAGCCAACAACGATTCTGGGCCGGTACATTCGCTGACGGATTAGTTCAAATTGATAAATCCAATGGCAATATTCTAAAACAGTATACAACTAAAGATGGATTATCCAATAATTCAGTACATGCTATTATTGAAGATAACAATGGTAATTTATGGATTCGAACAGAACATGGACTTTCTAAATTTAATCCGGAAACGGAAACCTTCAAGAATTTTTATGAAGAAGATGGTTTGAATGTAAATTGGACTAATGATATTCGCTTGTTTCATAAATCACCTTCCGGAGAATTTTTCATACAAATGGGTTATGGAAAACCACTCAATCGATTTTTTCCTGAAAAAGTAATTGATGATCTTTTTCCTCCACAAATCGTTTTTACCGATTTTCAGATAATGAATAATGATCAGGAAGAAGAATTACAATCTCCTTTAAAACAAGACATTACGGTTACAAATGAGATTGAACTTTCCCACTTTCAAAATGATGTGACTTTTACATTTCGGGCCTTGCATTATAGCCGCCCTGAGGAAAACACTTATGCCTATAAACTGGAACCTTACGATACCAAATGGAGATACGTAGGCACTAACAATACAGCTAGCTATACCAATATTGATCCGGGAGATTATACCTTTCGGGTCAAAGCGGCCAACTATGATGGCGTTTGGAACGAAGAAGGCATTTCCATGCAGCTGATGATTAACCCACCCTGGTGGCAAACCAACTTAGCTTATACGATTTTTGTTTTAGCTTTCCTTGGCCTTCTTTATAGTCTTTATCGTTTCCAACTGAATCGCCGCTTGGCGGCAGCTGAAACCTCTCGCCTAAAAGAATTAGATAGTTTTAAAACAAAACTCTACACGAACATTACTCATGAATTCCGCACACCGTTGACCGTTATTTTAGGAATGGTGGAACAGATCAAGAAGAAACCCGAAGAAGCTGCCAAATTGATCAAACGTAATGGTCAAAACCTACTGAACCTCGTTAACCAAATGCTCGATTTGTCCAAACTGGAATCCGGTAATTTAAAACTGGATTTGATCCAGGCGGATATCGTCAGCTTCCTGCTTTATGTTGCTGAGTCTTTTCAGTCTTTGGCAGAATCCAAAGATATCCGACTTATGGCATATGCCGAAACAGACAAACTGCAAATGGATTATGATGAAGAAAAATTGAAGCAGGTAATATCCAATTTACTGTCAAATGCAGTAAAGTTTACGACTCCCAATGGAAAAGTAGTCTTGCATATCGCTGAGGTGGAGGCAGAAAAAGGCGATGATCTTACAAAAAAATTACAGATCAAAATAAAAGATAATGGTGTAGGAATCCCCGCTGATAAGTTACCCAATATTTTTGATCGCTTTTACCAGGTGGACGATTCTTCTATTCGAAAAGGAGAAGGCACCGGTATTGGCTTGGCATTGACTAAAGAGTTGGTAAAACTAATGAACGGAGAGATATCTGTGAGTAGTGAAGAAGGAAAAGGCAGCGAATTTAAAATATTGTTACCGATCACAAACAAAGCTCCGATGGTTACTAAATCCTATAAAAGAGAACCAGCGGTGCTTACTGAATCCATTCCAAAAGAAAGCAAAATCAAAGAATCTCCTGCAATTTCTTTAATAGACAGCAATGGTGATCAACCTATCTTGCTTATCATCGAAGACAATCCCGATGTCATCACTTATATCAAAACCTGTCTGGAGGAAGAGTACACGATTGAAATGGCGACCAATGGCCAGGAAGGCATTGACAAAGCACTGGAGTTGGTTCCTGATATTATCATTAGTGATGTGATGATGCCTGAAAAGGATGGTTATGAGGTTTGTGCTGCTTTAAAAACGGACGAGCGCACCAGCCATATTCCAATCGTCTTATTAACTGCCAAAGCAACTACTGAGGACAAAATAGCGGGTTTGACGCAAGGTGCTGACGCTTATCTGACCAAGCCATTCAACAAAGAAGAATTACTGGTTCGCCTGGAAAAACTTATTTCTTTGAGAAAACATTTACAAGAACGATATAGCCATTTCAATTTTGAAAAAAACAATAAAGAATCTGTCCCTTCTAAAGAGGCTCTATTTCTTTCTAAAATTCATGAATTGGTTGAAGGCAATATCAGTGACGACAGCTTTGGTATTCCACAACTTTGCCGAGGTTTGGGCATGAGTCGTTCACAAATTTATCGCAAGCTAATTGCATTGACCGGTAAGTCCACTTCTCATTATATCAATTACATACGCCTTCATAAAGCTCAAGAGCTTTTAAAATCCAGTGATTTGAATGTATCCGAGGTTGCTTACGATGTTGGCTTCACAGATCCTTCTTATTTCACCCGTCTTTTCACCAAAGAATTTGGATATCCACCAAGTGAGGTGAAAGATTGATTTAGAATTTATTGGATGCCATTCGGCGCCTTCATTATTTCCATTGATGAAAAAACGAAGCAAAAAAATCTAGACAAAATAAAAGCTCAACTCTCATCAGACACCCGCTCCAACGTATTTTGTCTTTCCATTCCCGCACTTTATACTTTATTCATAGAAACACTAGAATCTAATTTAACAAACAATAAATGAATTTATATGTGGAGGGAGCGGAATGGCAAAACATGAGGGTGCGGGTGACGGCCTGCGTGTTGAGCTTTTGTTTTGCCAAGAATTTTGCATACTTTTTTTTGACTGAAAAAGTATGCCGCCGGAGGCACATTGCTATAATCTTCAAAAAAACACATACCTTTTTGATTTATTCAAAAACATTCTTCAAATCAATAAAAAATAAAAATGCAACATACAAAACACTGACAACCAACCACTAACATAAAATTCCTTCCCCAAAACTGCACTAATAATCCAAGCTTTTTTTTATCCTAAGCCTCAATAATCCAAGCCTTTATACAATCCGTCCAAGGCCAAAACCTGATCCTGCCCACATCTTTGGAGTATAATTTTTCAACAGCTTTTACTAAGCTAATTTTTAACCTCCAAAATAATTTAATAATGAAACTTCAACATTTACTTTTAACCGCTTTGTTTCTTTTTACAATCAATGTGTCCAATGCACAATCAGTAAAGAGACAAGCCTTAGAAAAAACCAATAGACAAGACATACGAGAAAAAAATGAACATTCGTTAAAAAAAATCGATACAGGCCAAAGCCTTCATCTTGAAGAAATAACCTTAGCAATGGGGTCACAAAGGTCTTCACTAAGCGTAGATCCTCCTGCGCCTAATTTAGTCATGGCGACCATTTATGTCAAATCTGATGCAACAGGCAACAATGATGGTACATCCTGGGAAAATGCATTCACGGATTTACAGGTTGCTTTGTCGACCGCCCCAATGGGCGACCAGATTTGGGTAGCAGCAGGCACCTATCAGCCGGGGAACTCAGATTCATCGACTTTTCATCTCAGCTACGATCTAGAGCTCTATGGTGGTTTTGCAGGAACAGAAAACAGCATCGATGATAGAGATATTGAAAACAATCCGACCATTCTATCCGGAGACTTGAACGGCAACGATGTGGACGATGACTTCGAAACAAACCGGGAAGACAATGTGCTAAACGTCATGCGCATTGAAAATACCGTAACAACGGCCACGGTCATAGATGGTTTTACAATACAAAACGGCCAGGCAGATGGTGATACTTTGATATTTACTGAGGTTCGGGGTGCAGGCGTGATGAGCTTTGGAGCGGCACAATTTTACAATTGTACATTCCAACAAAATTATGCGACCTATTATGGTGGTGGGCTTTACTTTAGGGATTCACTCAGTGCCGGAGGGAAAGTTACAAATTGCCGGTTTGAAAAAAACGAAAGCAGGGAAGAACGCGGTGGAGGGATAGTTGCTGTATACGTTTCAGGTGAAGGCATTGAAGTGAATAGTTGCCAATTTACGGACAACCGTGCCATTCGGGGTGGAGGAGCGTATTTTTTAAATTCACAGGTGACCGTCAGTAATTCTGAATTTACAGATAATACTTCGGAAGAATATGGAGGCGCTATTTACAATTTTATGAGTGGTGAAAACGAATATTGTGAAATAAGCAATTCTACTTTTACCAATAATACTTCGGAGGGAAGTGGAGGAGCTATTTACAATTATATTGATGGTGAAGACGAATATTTTGAAATTAGTAATTCTACTTTCACCAATAATAGCTCGGATGGACGAGGAGGAGCTGTTAGAATTATTGTCTTTACGGATAATGCTACCTCCAATATTAACAATTGCACTTTTGAAAACAATGAAGCTAATGCCGGTGGCGCGGTTGCTTGGTCACAGGATGGAATGAACAATCACATTTCTTTTACAGGAAGTGATTTTCAAAATAACAACGCGATTGGTTCAGGCGCTGAAGGAGGAGCAATCTATTGTTATTTCCGTTCGGCTTCTACCATTAGTTCAGCAATAGTGGATGATTGTACTTTTACCAATAATTCATCAGCTCAAGACGGCGGTGCTATTTCAAATTTTATGCAGAATGAAGGACACATTTGTGAGGTCACCAACTCCACCTTTACAGAAAACAGAGCAATTGACTTAGGCTGGGGTGGAGCTATATACTCAGGAGATGTTGGAACCAATGACACGCTCAATGTAGAAAACTGTGTCTTTTCTTTAAACACAACTGAGAATGTAGGTGGTGGAGTTCAAGAGCAAACAACCGGAACCAATCATTATTCTTCCATCCACAATTGCCAATTCCTAAACAATCACGCTGATTATTATGGAGGGGGTTACCGCTTACAAGGTACAGATTCCAACTTTCAATTAAAGATTGAAGATTGTCTTTTTGATGGGAACAATGCTATCGTTGATGGTGGTGGTTTTGAAATCGCTCAATATGATCAAGCTCATTGTGATTTGGCAATTAGTAATACTATGTTCCAGAACAATACTTCTGGTAATCAAGGGGCTGGCCTCAATTTCTGGACCGACGATGATGCCACTGCCGATATCTTCATTGAAAACGCTCATTTTGATGGTAACGAAAATGATGCATCCGGAGTTGCTGCAGAAGGCGCAGGTGGACTTACTCTCATCAATCTTGGAAGTGGTGTTGTCAAGATAGATATCAAATCTTCTGTTTTTGAGAATAATGTCAGTGAAGACGGAGCAGGAGCGATCCAACTACGTAAACCCTGGATTTTTGCCGGTGATGTGGTCAGTATTGAAAACAGCCTGTTGACTAATAATAGCGGTGGAGATTACGCAGGAGGTATTGGCGTGGTGGGAGCTATTAATCTGTCAGTAAAAAGCACAACCATCGCTGACAACAACGGAGGTATCACCCTCAACGATGGCTTATTGGAATTGCAAAATACCATCCTGTATAACCCTGGGAGCAGTGATTTCATTTCAGCGGGCGTGTCTAGTGCTAACTCTCTCGGCGGAAATCTCGTGGGCGACATAACACTGACTGGAACTCTCAATGGTACTGATTTTGAAAGCGAAGATCCACTTTTTATTGGTTCAGGAGATTATCAGCTCACTGAAAATAGTCCAGGTGTAGATAAAGGAATTCTTACGGATGATGTTACGGATTTTGACCTTGAGGGAAATGCTCGGGTAAATGGTTGCCTCGATATTGGAGCCTACGAAAGTCCGTTCCTTGTAAGTAGTGAATGTATAACGTCAACGAAAGAAATTTTAATTGACAACTCCATGCTGACTGTTTTTCCCAATCCAATTACAGACCAGCTCAACGTTCATTTAGAGAATGATTGGAAAGGGGAAGTGCAAATACAAATTGTAAATTTGTTGGGTCAAAATGTATACACTGCGAATATTGAAAAAAATATTTATGAAAGTAACTGGTCAATTAATACAAGCCATCTTTCCAAAGGTGTTTATCAGTTAATGATCTCAAATGGAAAGGAGATGGTAGTAGAAACTTTGACAAAACTTTAGATCCGCTAATTTGGAATAATGCTTTGTTGGATTTTTATGGAAATCTGACAAAGCATTGTTTTTCTTCTTTAAAACACCTTTGGGATCAAAGCTTTCCGCTCTGTCGGATAATCTGGAAAATGGCTTTTATACCATCGATGATGACTGATTGCTCTTGGGATCAAATTTGCTGCCGTCCAAATTGCAAAAGACAATGCCGGCAAACTCCAGGTCATCGCTGCGAAGCCTGACCATTGGATAATTTCTCCAAAATGGTTCGCGCAGGAAATCCATTTAAACAATCCTCCTTTTGGTATTTTGTAGCCTTTTTCACTTCCTTCCCGCAAAGAGATCAAAATATTATCGGATTGCTGGTTAATGATAAATCCTCCCCAAAACAATGTAAAACCTATCCAAAACCTCGCGTCGTACATCCAAGTGCTATCATAGTTTTTTAGGTGTCCAAAAAAATAGCCGTTGATAAAACCGTTACCGGAATTAAAAATAACAGCCATTAATACCACAGCAATCGGTATTTGTTTTCCAATCGTTTTTGTACGAAAAGGAAAAATGAAAGAACGATTGACATAATGGATCATCCAACACATAAAGAAAAACCAGTTGATATCAGAACGGAGATCTCCCGAAAGAAAAAACCATGCGAAACCAGCAAGCGACACCAGTTCCATCACCATCCAGCCCAAGCGATTGTCCATCAAAGGTCCCCAACCTTTTCGGGTATGCCGTCCATACGGTGCTGTCGTTTTAAACTGAAAAGGGAAAATAATCAGTGCCAGTCCAATCCATGCCCAAACCAAATAATTGAAAGTACTTTCGTCCATTATAAAACTTTACCTGGAAAATTGGGGCAAAATACATGAAATTTCATGAAGGTATCTTTTGCGGATATTTTTTTATAAAAAAGCTATTCCACTAAGCTTACTCCATCGCTGCATGCAACTTTAAAAGTGGTTAGTTTTTTACCAAACTTAAACTCATATTGCCGTTTTGCATGATCCTGAAAATAATCAACTTTCGAGCGATGAATCAAGTTGATCGTACAACCTCCAAAACCGCCTCCCATCATCCGGGCACCCAAAATATAATTTCCTTTTTGTGCCAATTGAACCAGAAAATCAAGCTCTTTACAACTCACTTCAAAAAGATCGCGCAAGCCTGCATGCCCTTCGTAAAGTAGCTTTCCAAATTTATCTAAATCATTTTGACGGATGGCTATTCCGGTGTCCAAAACGCGTTGATTTTCCTGAACAACAAATTGACAACGTTTGAAAATAACCTCCGGAAATTCTTTTTTATGGGCGTTGAGCATTGCCATGCTTACGTCACGTAGACTAATGATTTCCGGAAAATGTTTTTTTAAAATAGCTACTCCGGTATCACACTCCAATCTTCGCGTGTTATAGTCCGATGACGCCAACTCGTGTTTTATATTTGAATCACAAAGTAACAGTAAATATTCTCCCAACTCTAAGTTAAAATAGGAATATTCCATCGTTCTGCAATCCAACTGAATAGCATGCCCCTGCTTTCCCATCATACTTGCAAACTGATCCATGATCCCACACTTTACGCCTGTAAAATGTTGTTCAGCAAGTTGAGCCGATTTGACCATTTGCAATTTTGGGATGTCCAGCTTAAAAAGGTAATTCAATCCATAAATCAAGCCGCATTCTAAAGCTGCAGAAGAAGACAATCCGCCACCGCTCGGGATATTTCCACTAAAAACACAATCAAATCCTTGCAATTTTTTTCCGAGTAAAAGCAATTCAGATACAACTCCCATCAGGTAATTTGGCCACCCTTTATTGAGCGGTTGGAAATTGGTAAGATCAAATTCAAAGGCTTGGTCTAAGTCCAAAGCGAATAAACGACATTGATTAGAAGTACCGTTCGAAGCCAATGCAAAAGCGATATATCGGTCAATTGCTGCAGGAAAAACATAGCCTTCATTATAATCGGTATGTTCTCCAATGAGGTTGATACGACCAGGTGCCTTGATTACAATTGGTTCCTTGATATAAAGCTGATGAAACTTTTCAATTACTCGATTTCTTAGCATTTTTCAAAAATAATAAAATCGAATTTAAACTATAATCCAAATAGTAAAAATACCTCTAATGCGACTAAACAATCAATTATTTTTTTTAGTTATAAATACAGAAAATATAAAACTATGAGATTATTTCCGGCCTTCTGTTTATTGTTTACTTTTTCTTCGATCATTGCGCAAGAAAACTGGAAATTGCAAAAAGATAAAGACAATATAAAAGTTTACACAAAAAAAATGGAAGGCTATGACTTGAAAGCTTCAAAAGTAATAAGTGTACTGGAAACTACCATTCCGCAATTAGTTGCAGTCCTGATGGATGCTGATAATTTTTATAAAGTTATACCCACTTCAAAAAGTTCGAAACTTTTAAAAAAATTTAGCGATAGCGAAAGAGTTTATTATGTGAGAACGGACGCGCCATGGCCTGCCAATGACCGAGACGGAATTTATTCGTTGAAATTTTCCCAGAATCCAAATTCCAAGGTCGTTTTAGTTACAATTGGCTGTTTACCGAATCTTATTCCAAAATCAGAAGGTTATGTCAGGGTTCCTGCCTCCGAAGGCTTCTGGCAGTTTACTTCTTTGAGCAAAGGAAAAGTAGAAGTCATTTATCAAAATGTTTCCGATCCTGGTGGAAGTGTTCCAGCCTGGTTGGCCAATTCAAGTGTTGTAGACATCCCATTTGAGACGATTAAAAATCTAAAAGAACGAGTTGCTTTAGCTCAATACGAAGGGCAAAGTTTTTCTTTTTTAGAATAGTAATGTGGTTTGTGGTTTGTGGTTTGTGGTTTGTGGTTTGTGGTTTGTGGTTTGTGGTTTGTGGTTTGTGGTTTGTGGTTTGTGGTTTGTGGTTTGTGGTTTGTGGTTTGTGGTTTGTGGTTTGTGGTTTGTGGTTTGTGGTTTGTGGTTTGTGGTTTAAAAAAAACATTGAACTTCAAACTTCAAACTTTGAATTCAAACAAAAAAAGCCCCGCCAGGCAGAGCTTTTCGATTTTAAAAATTGGTTTTTCAAACGAACATTAATTTTCAAGTTTTTTCGCCTTTGGAAATAGAATATTGTTTTCCAGGTGTATGTGTTTGTGTAAGTCTGTTTCGAAGTCTTCCAGTTTTGCATACAGCACTCTGTAAGTACTGCAAGCCGCCATAGGAGGAGTGTAATTGTCAGACAATTCAGCAATCTTTTTAAAAATATCACCGGCCATTTCATGCTCCGCTTCCATCATTTTTATTGGATTTTGAACGGAACCAAAGGGAGCGACAGGCATTGGTTTACTTTCTTTTTTTGCATTAACTAATTGTTTGACATACGGAAACAAGATGTTTTCTTCTTTCAGCATATGGGATTTCAATTCCAATGCAACTTCATGAAACAACTTGTTGATTTCAACAGTTTCCGGGTAATTTTCACCATGCACCCTGGCTACTTTGTCGGAATATTGAATAATCAATGGAATGTTTTCCTCCACATAACTGTGATGTTGATTGATGATATAATCGATCAAAAAATCCAACTGCCATCGATCAAAATCATGCGACTCGCTTTTTTGGCTATTAATTTTTAGAAGCTCATCTTCAATTTCAGAAAGATTAACACCTTTTTTTCTACAAATTTCAGAAAGGCTAACATTTCCACCACAACAAAAATCAATACCATATTTTTTAAAAACATCAGCTGCTTTAAAGTTATCAGCAACTATTTGGGCTACTGTTTTTTCAAGAAGTACTTCCATTTTTATGTGTTTTAGAATGATAAATAATTTTATTTAGCTAAGTTGTTGGCAAAGATGACGTTTAAAATGTCGCTAAAAAATGATTTTTGTCAGTGCTCTGAAGAAAAATGCAGTCCTTTTACTCACAATAATTTTATGGTTTTATAAAACTAAAAAAGGCATCAGTAAAAAATACCGATGCCTTTTGTTAATCCGAGCTAGACTAAATTATTATCTATTTCCTTTTTTCTTGCCGCCGCCAGATTTGCTTCTGCTCTTTTGGTGGCTTGATTTAGATTTGCTTGTTTTATTACCACCGGCAGCATTTCCTTTTTTTCTACTTTTTTGAGTAGACGTTTTAGGTTTTGCGCTTTTCTGTTGAGTTTTTTTGTTAGCAGCAGTTGATTTCTTATTGGCCGTACTTGCCTTCTTGTTTGCTGTGCTAGCTTTCTTATTGGCCGTGCTTGCCTTATTGTTTGCTGTGTTGGCTTTCTTATTGGCCGTGCTTGTCTTATTGTTTGCTGTGTTGGCTTTCTTATTGGCCGTACTTGCCTTATTGTTTGCTGTGTTGGCTTTCTTATTGGCCGTACTTGCCTTATTGTTTGCTGTGTTGGCTTTAGTTACCTTAGTCGTTGAAGATTTGGTAGTAGCTGTATTCCTATTTTTCGTATTCACGGTTTTCGTCGTAGTCGTTTTTTTCACAGCAGTATTTCCCTTTGGACCTTTGACAGCTTTTACAGTAGTCGTTCTGGTCTGAACAACAGCACTAGTTCTTCGATGCGGTGTATAAACTTTATGTGCATGGACCACTCTGTGGGTACGAGTGTGATGATAGTGGCGATGGTAAACTACTCTTCTCGAATGGCAAACATGCCAGGGCTTTGGCCTCCAAGGTCTCCAATAAGTTGGGTAATAATGCCATCTCCACGGTGAAACATAAACAACATATGATGGACGGTAAATAAATCGAACACAAGGCCAAAAGTATACGTTTACGACAATGCGAACTATTCGATCATCCGCAGAAGGGCCGCCATTGCCATCACTTTCTGTTTCTTCATCAAATGGCTCAACAATAGTCTCTTCTCCGTAAACATCGGCATCTCCTATTATTTGCAAAACAGCTCTTTCTTTTCCTTCTTCTTCAATTCCGATAACAGCAATATCCTGTGATTCTTTGTCATTTAACGGAACCTGTAATACAATCGCGTGGGCTTTGTCATTCTTATTGTCAACGACGCGGATATAATCCACTTCACCGTCTTCGTTCAAATCCAAATTATTAACAGCATTATCTTCTGAGTTTAATGCTTTCTCGAATCCTTCGGGTGATTTTGCTTTTTTGAAAAGTTCTAAAGCTCCTTCCAGGCTGAAACCATCACCAGGAAAACCTGTACTATCAGCAGAAACAGTATTTTGTGCGCTTAGAGAAATCGAAAATAAAAGCGCTAAAAAAAAGTAGGACAATCTAAAAACTATTTGAGATTTCATAATAAAGAATTTTGTAGAGAAAATTTAATTTGCAGATTTGACTTCTACACAATGAAAAAGTTTAAAATTTTACTACAAATTTATTTTATTTTTCTCAAAACGAGTTCTAAACAGTACATTTTTTGACAATTCAAAAAGTGTAGACCAAAACGTATTCGTCAGTTATTTGGTAGTTCAGGGAGATTATATTTTCATTTGTCAGCCTCCCTTTCAGGGTTCCGGTTACGCCAATTTCGAAAGGGGAAATATAAATGTCAGTTTTGATGTTTGTCTTTTTCAATCCATAGAATTTATAGATCGCTTCCTTTGCGCCCCAATAAACATGAAGACGTTTAGCATCCATTTTTTCGGAACAATCTTCCAATTCTTTTTCACTCATAAAAAGCCCAATCCCTTTTTCAATACTTGGCTTAAACACCTGAATATCAACGCCTACCTTCTTATCCTGATTGACCAGAACACAAACGTATTTGCCGGAATGTGAGATTGAAATATTGTAAAAAGGATCTGAAATAAAAGGTTTTCCCTGATCATCATAATTCAATAGAAATCGTTGTCCATTAAATATTTCACGCAGTAAAAACCTAACCCCAAGCCACTCCTTTTTCTTTTTTTCGCTCTTCAATTTATAAAAAGCTTTTAAACTGGATGGCTCCCATTTCAAACTTTCAAGTATTTTTTCTGTTGAGATATTCGTTTCCATCAATCCCAAAAGGGAGCTATTTTCTAATTTATTGATGAAAGCAGTTTGCATAATTATTCTATAATTTTTGCCATTTTTGCATTCTCAAAATAAGAAATCCAAATTGACCTTAAACTTAAAAAAAATATACCGCTTTTTCGTTCGGTTCTTCATCTTCCTAAGCTTGATTTTGGGTATCCTTTCGCTTGCGTTTTATTTAAAAGTCCGAATTCCATATCCTGAAATCAGCGAACAAATTGATCTCGATTCTATACAGCCTGTTGAAGTTTCAAAGGATTTTTATACGCTTGAAAATAATTGGCTCAAGAAAAACAAATATGGAATCTGGGAAATGTACATCGAAGGCGAGCCTTTTGATCGTGGTGTTGTTTATGGCAAATTGGCAAAGGAACTCATTGAAAAACAGGAGATCCATTTTGTCAATCAAATAAACGAGATCATTCCCAACACTTTTTATCAGTTTTTTTTAAAAATGCTGATCGCCTGGTTCAATCAGGATTTACACGAATATATCCCTGATGAGTTTAAAAAAGAGATTTACGGCGTTTCACTTTCCTTTTCAGGTCAATTTGATTTCGTTGGTCCGAAGTATTACCGGATTTTGAATTATCACGCTGCTCACGATATTGGCCACGCTTTAAATGATTTCAACCTCGTTGGATGCACTTCTTTTTCAGTAAATAAAGAATTTTCAAAAGACAGCTCTTTGTTGATTGCCCGCAACTTTGATTTTTATATGGGAGACGGCTTTGAGGAAGACAAATTGCTGGTTTTTGTAAATCCCAATCAAGGTTACAAATTCGCTTCCTACTCTTGGGCCGGTTTTATGGGAGTCGTTTCCGGAATGAATGAAAAAGGTCTCACCGTAACCATCAACGCAGCAAAATCAGAACTTCCAACAGTTGCAAAAGTCCCGATCTCTATCTTAGCGCGGGAGATTTTGCAATACGCCAAAAATATCGATGAAGCAATTGCCATTGCAAAGAAAAGAGAAACCTTCGTTTCAGAATCCTTGCTGATTGGTTCTGCTGAAGATAACAAAACGGTCATTATAGAAAAATCTCCAAGAGATATCGCCGTGTTCGAGTCGAATAAAAATATCACCGAATGCACCAACCATTACCAAAGTGACTTCTTTTTGAAAGACTCATTCAATATTGAAAACATCAAATTAAGCGATTCAAAATACCGTTTCGATCGCCTCCAGGAATTGTTGTCAGATCAAACTCCTATTGATGTTGAACAAGCTGTAAAAATTCTCAGAAACCAAAAAGGGTTGGATGACAAAATTTTAGGTTATGGCAATCCAAAAGCAATTAATCAATTGATCGCGCATCATGGCATCGTATTCAAGCCCAATCAAAATAAGTTGTGGATTTCTGCTTCTCCTTATCAACTGGGAACGTTTATTTGTTATGATTTACAAAATGCTTTTACTATCAGAACGGGCGACTTTTCAATTGATTCTTTGAATATTGAAGCGGATTCTTTTTTAAACACAAAAGCTTTCGAAAGCTACCAACAGTATAAAAAAACAAAGGAGAAAATTTCAAAATTTGTGATTTTGGGGATTCCCTTTTCGATGACTGAAAGTGAAATTGAATCTTTTATAGAAAACAATCCTCAAAACTACATCACTTATGTACTTTTGGGTGATTACTTTTTTAAACAAAACAACACGGAAAAGGCAAAACAATATTATCAAAAATCACTTGAATATGAAGTCGCTTCTTTACAGGAGGAGCAAAAAATATTGGATCAGATAATTAGTTGTGAAAAATGAAAATATGATGGGAAAACCACAAATTGAATTTGATACTCCAAAAAACATTAAAGCATTTCAGGAAAGAAAACTGACAGAGTTAATTGGCTATTTAAACGAAAAATCAATCTTTTATCAGCAGCTTTTCAAAAAAAATAATATCGATCCAAAGGAAATAAAAACTTTAGAAGATCTACAAAAACTTCCTTTTACAACAAAAGATGATCTTACGCTTTATAACGAGCAATTGCTTTGTGTTCCCAAAAACAAAGTAGCAGATTTTATTACCACTTCCGGAACGATTGGCGACCCTATCACTTTTTATATGACAGCCAAAGACCTGGACAGACTCGCGTACAACGAGGCAATTTCCCTGCAATGTGCAAATGGTGATGAGGATGAAATTTATCAGTTGATGACTACGATTGACAAACGTTTTATGGCTGGTTTGGCTTATTTTTTAGGAGCGCAAAAATTGAATGCAGGAATAGTCAGAGTTGGTCCTGGTGCAGCATTTTTGCAATGGGATTCGATCAAACGATGTGCTCCGACCACCTTGATCGCGATACCTTCTTTCATTCCAAAATTGATACAATATGCCATTGACAATGGCATTGATTATAAAAATTCCAGCGTCAAATCCATTGTTTGCATTGGAGAGTCACTTCGAAGCTCAGATTTCCAACTAAACGAACTTGGAAAAAGGATTATCTCGCTTTGGGATGTGAAGCTTTATTCCACCTATGCTTCAACTGAAATGGGTTCAGCGTTTACAGAGTGCGAGCATGGAGTCGGCGGGCATCATCATCCTGAGCTGTTGATCCTTGAAGTTGTTGATGAAAACGGAAAGCAGGTAAATGACGGAGAGCTCGGCGAAGTGGTGGTCAGTACATTAGGCGTTGAAGGGATGCCTTTGCTCAGATACAAAACAGGAGATTTGTGTCATGTTCATTATGCTGCCTGCGCTTGTGGCAGAAACACTGCGCGGTTAGGGCCAATCGTTGGCCGAAAGCAACAAATGTTGAAATTTAAAGGCACCACGATTTATCCTCCAGCAATTTTCAACATTATGGATTCCATTACAACAATTGATCTTTATCAGGTTGAGGTTTCTCAAAATGAATTTGGGTATGATGATATCAATATTTACATTTCAGAAAATATAAAAACCGATAAAATTGAAGCGCAATTAAGTGCTGCTTTTAAGTCAAAACTACGTGTGACACCTACATTCAAGTTCATTTCAAAACAGGAGCTAACCAACAAAATTTTTGATCAAAATAAACGAAAACCAGATAAATTGATATACATTTGAATGGAACATTAATTACATAAATAATCAGTTTTTTATTTCGGCTAATCCTTGTGTTTTATGTATTTGGATTACAAGGATTAGCTGAAATTATTTAAAGGAAGCTTATAAACAAAACATAATTAGAAAACTTATGGGAAAAGAAATGTCGATAATTGAAGCAAAATTTGAAGCGCAAAAATTAGCATTTGGCCCCTTTTATTTCCAGGTGGTTGCAAGCCTCAAAGATTTTGGAATTTTACAACTAATTGCAAAAAACAGGAAAGGGATAAAACTGAGTGAAATTACTCAAAAATTGTCAATTACTGAATATGGTGTCAGTGTCCTTCTGGAAGCTGCCGCTTGTATCAATATTGTTGAATATATTGATTCAGAAAGTGTAAAACTCACCAAGCTAGGTTTTGTACTCAATTCAGATATAATGACCAACATTAACGTCGATTTTATGAAATACGTCTGTTATGATGGCATCAAACATTTAAGCGAATGTATTAAAACCGGAAAGCCCGAAGGGCTGAAAGAAATTGGTGACTGGCCAACTTTGTATGAAGGATTGGCGCATTTTCCTGAAAAAGTAAGAGATTCCTGGTTAGACTTTGACCACTATTATTCGGATGATGCTTTTGCTGATGCCTTGAAAATTGTTTTTAAAGAAAAGCCTAAATATCTTTTTGACATTGGAGGTAATACCGGCAAATGGGCGCTTCAGTGCTGTGGATATGATTCGGATGTTCGCATTAAAATATTGGACCTTCCAGGCCAGCTCAAAATGGCTCGCGCAAATGCAGCGGCTAAAAATTTTCAGGACAGAATTGACTTTCACCAAATTGATCTGTTAGATAAATTTCAAAAAATTCCTCAAGGTGCTGACGCCATCTGGATGAGCCAGTTTTTGGATTGTTTTTCGAAAGATGAAATTCTGCAAATCCTGAAAAATGTTCACCAGGCTTCAGATCAAAATACGAACATTTACATCCTAGAACCTTTTATCGACAACCAGAAATTTGAAGCTGCCAAATATTCTTTGATTGCTACTTCAATTTATTTCACGACGATGGCAAATGGAAATAGCAAAATGTACAGCATCGAAGTCATGAAGGATCTGGTGAAAAAGGCAGGACTTGAGGTCGTGGAATCTTTCGAACTAATTGGAAACAGCTACCATACTATTTTAAAATGTAAAAAAGTGCTTTAGAATATCTTTAAAAATTTTACAAACTGAAGATCAAGCGTTTATGGTTCTGGCAATGAATTCACAAAGGAGTTTATCGAGATAAGCGACTGTGCGAATTTGAAGTCAGGTTCATAAGATATTGGTTTTCAGACCGGAAAAATTTAAACCTACCCTTAATACAGTCAATTTTTTTTAGTTGGTTTTTTTGTCAAGTTTCAAGCTTTATATTTTTTCTTTCTGAAAAGACCAAATAATCTCAAAGAAATGAGAAATCCTGCGACTCCAATCAGGACAGCAAAAATAACCGCTCCGACAGCATACTGAATAAAATTGTAATGGATGGCCATTAATGAAAGCTTTGCATCTGAAGAGAATTCTATCGGATTTTCAACAAAAAAACCACCAATCAAATAACTCGCTAAAAGGATGGGCGGAATCATCGGCGGAATACTGATATTGGCTGCTGTGATAAAAAGTACCTTATTCATACGAAACAAAATGGCCAGAGGAATGCCAACCAGCAATTGAAAACCCCAAATCGGAACGATTCCCATAAAAAAGCCAAAACCAATGGACGCTGATTTTATAAAATTGCTTTCTTCCGTATTAAAGGCTTCCTCTTTAATTAATGTCAAAAGACCTTTTTTTTTTGCTTTTTTAAACAGGCGTTTTGGCAAATAGTAGAAAAGCGTGAGCGTGACCAAATAAGTGTTGAGGATGCTGATACGGGTAAAATCTTTAAAAGGGCGGAAGTGCGAAACCCTTTCATCCATATCATAAATGACTTTTACAGGGATCGGAATAAAATGGACATCTCGCCAGGCCAATTTGACGATGATCTCTATTTCAGTTTCGAATTTAGTAGTATAAAGTTTAAGGTTTTTGATTGGTTCCAAAGGATATAACCGGAATCCGGTTTGAGTATCCGGCAAATTGATACCCGTTTCCAAATTAAACCAGAAGTTGGAAAATTTATTTCCGAAAGAGCTTTTTCCAGGCACATCCGCCTGCTCCATATTTCTGGACCCCATCAGCATCGTTCCCGGATTTTCGAGCGCCGTTTTAATAAACAAATCAATATCTTCTGGAAAATGTTGCCCGTCCGAATCTATGGTTATGGCATTTTCAAACCCCCTGTTAATTGCTTCTTTGAGCCCTTTTCGTAAGGAAAATCCTTTGCCTACATTTTTTTTATGACCAATCGAAATGATACGATTTCCAAAACCTGTCAGCACTTGTGCGGTATTATCCGTTGAGCCGTCATTTACAACTATAACATCTTCTGCACTACTAAAAGTCAAAACACCTTCAATTACTTTTTTCAGCGTTTTTTCATTGTTGTAGGTAGGAATAATCACACAGGCCTTGATCTGACTCAGTTTCATTGGTATTGGTAAATCGCATTAAATTTGAAAAAAGTAAGGTCTTTTTCCGTGCCGGAAGCACTGACATTAATTACCTTTTCACTTTCCCTAATGTTTATTTTTATAGCTAATTCTTTCGTTTGTTTCGGGCTTAAAATATTCAAAAATTTGCATCGACTCATGCTTTCCATTTGCAACTTCTTTTCAAAATGAGTTTCCAGAATTTCTTTTACAATTTGCATTTGAACGACTCCGGGAGTAACCGGATTACCAGGAAAATGTCCTTTAAAAATAGCATGTTCGGGCAGCAATGAAATGTTTGAAACCAACTCATCATCAGTCAAAATTAAATCGTTAATTTTAAAAAAATCATTAAGTAACATGGCTTACAGCATTTTAAAACGATGTGGCTCAATATTTTGGTTGACCTTCTGATTGTAAAAATTCATGATGCTTTTATCTCCTTCTTTTTCAAAAAAAGTGAGTTGATTCAAGTTCAAATCTTTTTTAGAAAAGTGCAATTCAATTTTTTCAAACACATTGCTTAGTTTCTTGTCCCGAGGATCCAAAACGACAACAAATTCCATTGAGTTTTGGAAATATTTCGCATCAAAAGATTTGCTTTCGTGAAAATCTCCTTTGATTAGGGTAAGCAACAGATCTTTGACTTTTGAAGTTACTCGCTTGGCAGCATTTACATTTTTTTCTTTTCCGTTTTCCTGCAATTGTATCTGATCATCATTAATCAAAATGATATATTCCGATGGTACTTGCTGTTCCCAGCGCATTTTATTTTCAGACTGGTAATAAAATACTCCCGATGATTTTTGAGGCTCTTTTAAAAACGAAAGGTACTTCTCTTCTTTGAAATCTGCGCTGATACTTTTCGTACTTTCTGACTTCACTTTTAATCTTGAAATGAAATCCTGCGCATCCGCCATTGGTTGCAAATCCTGTGCAAACAAGGTCATCGAAAAGCTCAGCAAAAAGAAAAACAAACTACTTTTTCTCATACGGATGTTTGTTAATTAGTTTATGCAAAGGTAAGATTTTAATTCCTTCTTCATCACAATAACGTATTAACTCAGGCAATGTTTGCAGCGTAACCTGCTGCGTATCATGAAAAAGGAGGATGTTTCCTTTTTCTATTTTTTGGCTGACTCGTTTAAACAATTGCTTTGGGTTCTTGAAAATGGTGTCAAAACTCCTGATATTCCAGCCTATTGACTGAAGTTCCAGTTGTTTAAGCGCCTTGCCATATCTTGGATTAGTTACCCCAAAAGGAGGCCTGAAGAGTTGAATTTCCCGGCCTGTTAAAGTTTTTATAATGTCTGTGCAATGCTGGATATCTGCCTTTAGTTTGCTCGTCGAAAAAAAGGGAAGATAAGGACTATGACTGAAAGAATGATTGCCGATGATATGCCCTTTTTGATGTATTTCTTTTAAAATTTCGGGGTAGGATTCCGCTTTTTTTCCAATAATAAAAAAGGTGCCGATCAAATTGTGTTGCTCCAGAATTTCCAGGATCTGAGGGGTGAAATTCGGGTCAGGGCCGTCATCAAAGGTTAAAGCAATTCCAGTGTTTTCACCATGATTTATCGAATCGACAAAATAATTTGCCTGAACCTGAATGGAACCATATGCTGTGACCAAAACGAAAATCAAAGCAACTCCTCCCATCAAAAACCATAAATACGGTTCGGTTCTGAAGAGTAAAAAAATAGCCGCTAAAGCTATCAAAACAATGATTGAAAAAATGCTATGCTTCACAGTTTTCAATTAGGGTAAGCCCCAAATTTTTATCATTAAGCGCATTGCAAATTAGGACTCGTTTATGGTGATTTGCATTAATCAAATCAGTTGCCCAATGCATTGCAAAAGCAGAATTGGTCATGTAAGCGCCGCTAAAATTGGTGAAATTGATTGGTTTGCTTTTTTTAAAAAATGACTGAATTTCAAGGGTTTGAACTGCTTTCAAGGAAGAAAATAGCACCAAATCAATCATTGCAGGATCAAGCCTGTTTTCATCAAAAAAGGTATTTAAACTTTTTTCAAAGGATGAAAATAATCCAATGGTTTGAATTGCCTTTATTTGAGCTAAGGTATATTCGTTTTTCTCTTTTGAAAGAATAAAAAACGAACTTCCTGAAGTTAGTTTTAAATTTTCTGTACTTAGCTTTTCTAAAAGAAAATCCAAAAAATCAATCCGTTCATCAACCGCTCCGATCAGTATATTTTTAGTTCCTTCATCGAGGCACAACAATGCATCCTGCAAAGCCAATTCAAATGACAGGCTGTTTTGCGTATGGGTCATATTGTAGTTGTGATTTTTCAAAAGCAAAGACAACTGACCGGCCATTGTGTTGTGAGTGGACTGTATAAATGAAGTCGGCGGAATCAGCGCATCGTTTGCATTAATAAAGTTTTTCAGAAACTTTTCCGTGTCTTCCAGGGCGCCCAAACCAGTTCCCACAATCAAAGCGCCCGGTTCTTCAACATTAGCCTGAGTCAGGCAATCTTTAGCGCAGGTCAATGAAATTCGCAGGATTTCGCTCATCCTTCTCAAAGATCTTGGGTCAATAAAATCTTTGTAATTTGGACTCACCAATTCAGCATCTTGTTCAATTTCCTTGATTGAAGCAAAAAACCCAGGGTTTTGAAAAGTGTCCTGATGAGAAATCGACGATGCTGCCTGAATGTAATACATTTTATAATTGCTTAAAAACTAATGTGGTGTTATTACCTCCAAAGCCGAAGGAGTTGGACAAAACGGCTTTAACTTCGCTGCCTTCTTGAAAATGCTTTTGCGGCTCCAGGTTAGTTTCTTCAATACTTTTACTAAAGTTAAGGTTTGGAAAAATACATTTTTTCGTAATGGCCAAAACGGAAAATACAGCTTCAATCGCTCCTGCAGCTGCAAGCGTATGCCCCGTGTAAGATTTGGTGGAACTCAAAGAAGGCACTTCTTTTGCAAAAATATTTAAAATAGCAACTGACTCCGACAAGTCGTTGTTTTGTGTCCCGGTGCCGTGCACATTAATGTAGCTGATATCTTTGGTTGTGAGTTTAGCTTGTTCAAGAGCGCGTTTCATCGCCAGGGTAGCTCCTTTTCCGTCCGGCGAAGAGGCCGTTTGGTGAAAAGCATCGGCAGCATTTGCCCAACCGCTTAAAAGGCAAAGCGGTTTATTTCCTGATTTCTTCATACTCTCTTCGCTTTCCAAAAGCAGAAAACCTGCTCCTTCACCAAGATTTAATCCATTTCTATTTTTATCAAAAGGTTTGACCCATTCCTGATCATAAATCATCAGGGAATTGAAGCCATTGACAGTAAAATTTGTCAGCGCATCAGTTCCTCCAACCAGCACCCGATCCAATTTATTTTGTTCGATAAGCCTTGCGCCGAGCATGATCGCATTGGCGCCGGACGAGCAAGCTGTCGACAAAGAATTGATGTAACCTTCAAATTCCAGTTCTTTAGCAATCCACTCCGTCGTGTTGCCGCTGTCATGATTAAATAACAGTTTTGGATCTGGTTTTTTGTTTTCTAAATGATCTTTGTAAAAATCTTCGGAAATATCCATCCCGCCCACCGAAGTGGCAGAAATCAAACCTGTTCGAATATTATCTTGTGATTGGTTATTTCCCCAGGCTTCCTTTGCTGCGATGGTGCCGATTATTGCCGTTCGAGAAACCGGCTGATGGCCGAGCCTGGCTTTTGTGATCAGTTGCTGGTTGGAATATTTTACTTCACCAGCCAGGAAATTTTTCTCGGTTTTGAGGAATTTGACGGGCTGAATCCCGCTGTTTTCATTTTTCAGAGATTGGTAGTTTTCTTCCGTATTAAAGCCTATCGCGGAAACTACTCCAACTCCGGTAATAAAAACACTCATGCATTTTGCTGTTTTTTGGAAATATAGTCCGCCATAGTATTTATCGTTTCAAAGACTTTTTTTCCTTCTTCCGGATCGGTTATCTTTAAGCCGTATAAGTTTTCAAACAACACGATCAGCTCCAAAGCATCGATTGAATCTAATGCCAAATCGCCTCCAAAAAGTGGATCGTTGTCTTTAATATCAGCAGGTTTTACATCCTCCAGATTCAACCTTGCAATGATTTGCTCTTTTAAGTTTTTCTTTATCTCTTCCATGTATTTATGCTTTGCGCAAATTTAGCAAATTATTTGAAGTTAGTGGTAAATTAAGCTCTGTGCTATCTATTATTTCAAGGGTAAACAGAAAAGCGTCAATTTTGTTTTCTAATACGTTCACCCAACCGCAAATACAAGCCTTGGCTTTAGTTGGAATGAGGATATTACAGTAGTTTTCGAAAAAATCTGGTTCAAATTGATCCGCCACCGTAAAAATATTTTCTCCGTACCATTTGTTTTTAATCGCGATCTCCCCGATCAAAATATTCGGTAGGGTATAAACGAATAATGAGGGACTTGGCGATCCTTTTTCCTGATAAGATTTTTGAAATTTCAAGTCAGTATTGGCACTGGAATTTTTATTGGCAAAAACCAAAGCGATATCATCGTCCGAATATTGAGTTATTTTTTCATTTCGGGATTTCAACAATTCTACTCCAATTATTCCGATTTTGGACATCAGATCCATTTTATGGTATTTCGGATAATTGAGTTTTATAAAATCATAAAGCGATCTTGTCCAGGATGTTTCACCATCTTTTTTTAGCAGAAGTTCACCATTTACAGCGCAACGATGATCATTGATGTGGCAATATGAAGTTATAAAATTCAAGCGCGTTTTATTATTAATGAAGCATTACAACCTCCAAATCCTGAAGCCGTTTTTAAAATGGTATTAATTTCCTGTTGAGTATTCTCTGTAATGATATTGAGTTTCTTTGAAGTGCCTTTCGTTTCAAAACCCATGCTTTTGATCAATAAATTATTTCGAATCGACTGCATCGAAATAGCTGTTTCAATCAAGCCGGCAGCGCCCAAAGTATGGCCAAAATAGCCTTTCAAACTGTTTATTGGTATTTGGGTCATTTTTAAACGATCAAAAGCAATCGATTCCATTTCATCGTTGAAAAGTGTGGCGGTTCCGTGGCCTGAGATGTAGTCAATATCCTTTGCCGTTAATCCAGCCAATTTAAATGTTTTTAAAACCGAACGATACAATCCCTCACCGGTTCTAGATGGCCCGGAAATGTGATTGGCATCATTGGAAGATGATCCGGAGACATAAATCAAAGGTTTTTCGTGAAAAATGGCTCCGTTTTTTGAAAGGACCACTGCCGCGCAACCTTCGCCCAAATTGATGCCTTTTCTATTTTCATCGAAAGGCTTGCAAGCTTCGTTGCTTAACGCAAATAAGGATTGAAAACCAAAAAGTACAAAATCAGAAATCACGTCGCAACCAATCACAATTACATTTTCGTACAAACTGGTTTTTAAGTAATCCGCTGCGGCATTGATGGCCAGCACACCTGAAATACAAGCATTTGAAATGGCAAGCGGATCATTTTTGAGTTGGTATTTTAATTTTAAATTTTTACAAAAACCAGCAATGCTATCGCTTAGATTTTCTTCAATATTTCCTTTGGTGGTACTTAAAATTAAAAGCGTTTTGTCAGAAGCCAGAATATTTTCAGATAGATTTTCTACTGTTCCTTTCAGACATTCATCAACCAACCCGGTAAAGCCAGCGTTGTAGTTTTGGTCAAATTTAACCAGGAAAGCAGCTTCTTCGTTAAAACCAATTTTTTCAAAACGCTTCCCTCCTTTTTGATTACTTTTTAGTGCAAGGAAATTTTCTTCGGCAGTTTTGCCAAGAGGAGTTACCATACTTTCTGCGCCGATGTAGATACTCATTATCAATCAATATTTTATACCCACACTTTTTTCCCAGTCAATATAAAAATCAGGCTTTGAAAGCGACAATTCCCTGTCTTTTGAGGTGAGAAAAACCTGAACAGTTTTGCCGGTTGCAGCAACTTTATTGGTAGCCAAATTGAAAACCTGGTATTTAAAAACCACCTTAGCCGAAGCAGTGGGAATAAGCGTTCCAAAGACTTTGACCTCCTGTCCGTAAAATATCGGAGCTTTGTGATCAATTTCAGATTTAACGATAGGCAAAAAGTAGCCTTTTTTATAAACTTCCAAATAATCGATCTCATATTTTTGTGCAAAAACTTCTCTTACATCTTCAAAAAATTTCAGGTAATTGCCATGCCAGACAACACCCATCGAATCGGTATCGCTAAACCTGATATTAACATTTGTTTCTGCGCTTAATTGTTCCATTTTTTTCGTTCGTTCTTTGACTATTGAACTACAATTTTCATTTCGCATTCCAGCAATTTTTTCCCTTTTAAAAAATTCTCTCCTTCTACCACAAAAATATTTCCCAGTTGAAAGGTCACCGTCACTTTTGTGTGGATCCTGGAATTTACAGGAGGCAACTGATGGACTTTCAATTTTGAGATCGAGCCAATAAAACCCACTTTAGGCTCTTCATCGCTCTGCGCATCAAGATAGCCGAATCCACAGGCACAGGTCTGAGCAATATTTTCAACAAGTGCGGCTTCCGTGAGTATATCATCTGCTATAAATATATTATCAGGATGAACGAAAAAGTCCGTTTCAAACTGTTTGGGTGTAGCTTTTATCAAATTGCTAATCATAACAAAGGGAGGCCTTTGCGGTATATAGGATAATATTTTATTCGAATTATCTGCCATTGCTGAAGAAATCATAATAATTAAACCACTGTTCCGGGTTCAATTTAACTTTATTCTGCAACTCTAGGACATATTGCTCTGCAATTTGTTCAATAGAATGCTGCTTAAATATTGGTTTTGTTGCTGATAAAGTATAATGAAAGTCAGTTTCTTTTATGGCAAATACCATAGTCACAGGCGCGTGAAATTTTGAAGCCAGTAGAAAAGGTCCCACCGGAAATTGTGCTTTCTTGCCCAAAAACTCAACCTCAATCGTTTTGGTATCTGGTAAAAAACGGTCAGCATGCATGGCTACAAACTCGTTGCTATCCAACGCATTTTTTATTTTTATAACGTGAGACAAGTCATTTTTTATAGGAATAATATTAAAATGAGACCCTCCGGTAGAATTATCAAGGTATTCTTTTATTTTTTCTACCTCTGCATCGACCATTAGGACGTTGATTTTTTGAGTGACCCGTTTTTTCAACAAATTACCGGCAGTTTCCCAGTTGCCAAGATGCGCACTCAGTAAAATTCCACCTTTCCCCATTTTATTCATTTCATGAAGGTATTCTTCTCCATTAAAGTCATGAGTAAAACGATCGCCTCTTCCCACTAAATAAGCAGAGCGGTCAACCAAGGTTTGTCCGAAAATATAAAAATTTTGTCTGGCTAATTTTTTGGCTTCTTTTTGACTGAACCGCAAGGTGTTGATATAGAAATCGATTATAGCATTTCTGTTTTCCTTTGCAAAAAGGTAATAATAAAAAGTTACAAAGCGCAGCAACAAATATGCAGCGCTTAACCCAAAAAATTTAATGAAGAAGAGGAATATTTTATAGCCTAGAACGGTCCCTTTGCTTTTTCCACTCCATTGACTCATAGGCTATAAATTATAGCTTTTGCTCAACCAACTTGTAGAAATCTAGAAATGTAACGACCTCTTTAAAATCCTCACCAGTCATTTTAATTCCAAAGTTTTCTTCAATTACGACAACGAGATCGACGTAATCAAGACTGTCAAGATCTAAAGTGTCTTTTAAATTGTTTTCTGGTGTAATACTATTTTTGTCAACTTCAAACTCTTCAGACAAAAATGATTTTGTTGTTTTAATAATTTCTTCCTGACTCATCTTAGTTATTTTCATAAGCACACAATGCAACTTTTAATTTCATGACATTAGTTAAAAATCACTCACAAAATTAATTTATTTATTTGATTTTATGCGCTAACGTGTCAAAAAAATCTAAATGTAATAAACCTGTTAATTTTATCTGGTGGCAAACCATGTAATATTCTGAATTTATATATTTTTAAACTATAATTTAGCTTTAATCTAAAAGGGATATTTCTTTACAATTATCACAAGGAACAGCAAATTATATAATTTGTTTAGACAGATATAAAAAATTTATAAAACCAAATTTGCTGTTAACCTTTAAGAAAACAAGCGGTGGTTATGGGTGTGTGTGGAGATTATGTGAAATAAGATTTCACTTAAAATTATTTTGATGTAGGGGTGTTTAAATTACTTTTTTAACGATCAAAGTTGAGTTGGTCCCTCCAAATCCAAAGGAATTGGAAAGAAAACAATCTATCTTTTGTTGTTTTGTCTGACTGACGATGTTGATCTTTGCTGAATCTTCATCAGGATTTTCAAAATTAATATTAGGAGCGACAAAGTCGTTTTGCATCATCAAAATAGAATAAACAATCTCGCTGGCCCCAGCCATCCAACATTCATGCCCGGTCAAGGATTTCGTTGAACTTACAGGCACTTTACTACCTAATACTTCCAATATAGCCTGCGCTTCTGTACTGTCACCAACAGGAGTTGAAGTTGCATGAGCATTTATATAATCAACTTCATCAGCATTAATCGCTGCTTGCTTCAGTGCCATATTTAAAGACCTTGTCTGGCCATCAAGGTTAGGATTAGAAATATGATCACCGTTGGAAGAAAATCCATATCCAATGACCTCCGCAATTATTGGAGCACCACGTTTTACGGCTGATTCGTAGGATTCCAAAATAACCGTTGCTGCTCCTCCTGAAGGAATTAAACCATCACGATCACGATCAAAAGGGCGAGAAGCTGCTTTTGGGTCTCCTGGCCTGACAGAAAAGACACCCAAGCCATCAAAACTACCCATCGTATAAATATTTATTTCTTGGGCTCCGCCGCAAATCACCCGATCCTGATAACCTTCTTTTATGAGCAAATACCCCATTCCAATGGAATGTGATCCAGAAGCACATGCTGCACTTAATGAAAAGTTGATGCCTTTGAGCTTAAAAATGGTAGACAAATTCATGTTGACCGTACAATTCATGTTCTGAAAAATCGCGCCACTTCCGATCAATGTAGTGTCACTTTTTTGACGAACCTTGTCTATCGTTTCAATAACTGCCTCTGCAGTACTGTCATTTCCAAAGATGATCCCTGTTTCGTTATTTTCAAGAAAATCAATATCTAATTTTGCCTGTTCAAGTGCTTCTTTGGTTGACATATACGCAAAAATTGCAGGCTGCCCCATGCCCATACGAGCTCTTCTTGAAAGGAAAGGTTTCAGGTCAGGAGTCTGAACGATTCCTGTCAAAGGGGATCGATACCCAAAGGGTATTCGAGCTTCATCGATTCCAATACCACTTTTCCCTTCAAACAAAGAAGTCCTTACTTCCTGAAGGTTTTTCCCTAAACAAGAGTAAATTCCAATTCCGGTAATGACTACTCGCTGATTCATAATAATTGAAAACGAGAATTTTAATTTTTAAATATACAGTCGAGCAAATTCAAATAGATTTTAATTAATCCTTAACACCAATCTACGAATAAAGCCCTCCGTTAATATTAATAATTTCACCTGTAATATAAGAAGATTTTTCAGAGGCTAAAAAGCTTACCAAATGTGCCACTTCTTCCGCTTCTCCAAAACGATTCATCGGCACCATTTTTTTAAGCTCTTCTTCGTTCAAATCTTTGGTCATATCGCTTTTTATAAAACCAGGAGCAACCGCATTTACAGTAATTTTTCGCTTTGCCACTTCCAGCGCAAGTGCTTTTGTTGCGCCGATCATGGCTCCTTTTGCTGCGGAATAATTGGTTTGTCCTGCTACTCCTTTCAATCCGGACAAGGATACAATATTGATTATTCTGCCTGTTCTTTTTCTGATCATTGGGTTGATCACATTTTGGGTGACATTAAACATGCCTTTTACCGAAACATTGATTACATCGTCCCAGTCTTTTTCAGACATTAACATAAATAGGCCATCCCTTGTAATTCCTGCGTTATTGACGAGGACGTGAATAAATCTGTCTTCGTTATTTTCTTTCCAGGTATTTAAAACCTGATCGACCGAGACTTTGTCCTGCACATTAAATTGTAGCAATTCACCATTTCCACCATCGCTTTTAATTTGTTCAAGGGTATCCTCAGCCGCTGCTTTATTTGAAGAATAATTGACTAAAATATAAAGTCCCAGATCTTGCGCCAATTGAATTGCAATCGCTTTTCCCAATCCCCTTGAAGCCCCTGTAATCAATGCGCAATTCATAGTTCAAATTTATTATTTTTTATGAAATTATAAACATCATTCATCACTTCAGACTGCGGTTTGTCTTCCGTGGCAAATGGTGCTACGTTCCTAATCAATTGGTGTACTTTCAATGTATTTTTCGAGAGTTTTTCTTTTTCTCCTTTTTTCATGAGATCAATGGCCTGACAATTAGCCATAATGTGAATTGCTATAACCTGAAAACTATTATCAATCACTTGTTTGGCCATCGAAGCACTGTTCGTACCCATGCTTACTATGTCCTGATTGTCATTATTATTTGGAATACTGTGTACATAAACCGAATTGGACAAGGATTGATTTTCAGCAGTTGTTGAAGTTGCTGTAAATTGAAGTCCTTGAAAACCAAAATTCAAGCCCAATTTACCAGCATTGAGGAACGGAGGAAATTTCTTGTTGAGGGCATCATTCATCAAAAAATTAAGTTGGCGCTCCATCAACATGGATAATTTGGTCATGACTATTTTCAGTTTATCCATTTCTAATGAAATATAGTCACCATGAAAGTTGCCGCCATGAAAAACATTTTCAAGTTCTGGTAAAACAACCGGATTATCGTTCGTTGAGTTAAATTCCTCAACAACAATTTGTTTCACATTCTCCAACGTATCGGCGATTGGTCCAAGAATTTGAGGCACGCAGCGAATCGAATAATATTCCTGAATTCTGTTTTTAAACTCTGTCCGGTTAAACTCAGATTCGTCCGCGAATAACTCTTTCCTGTTGCGGATCAATTGGCTTCCTTTCAGAAAATCACGCATTTCCTTTGCAACGTACTTTTGCCCTTTGTGATGTTTGGAATTATTTAGCCCTTCAGAAAATGAATCACTGAACGAACTCATGATTTCATTGATGATTGAAGACGATACAATGGCCCATTTTAACAATCGATTAGCATAAATCAAATTGATTGCTGCAATCCCGGTCATACAGGAAGTCCCGTTAATGATCGCTAAGCCATCTCTAAGCTGGAGTTGAAGGGGTTCGACACCCGCTTTTTTCAAAGCTTCAGCGGCACTAACTCTGTTTCCATTTTCATAAACATTCCCTTCACCAATCAAGTTTAAACCCACATGAGCCAATTGTACAAGATCACCACTTGCCCCTACTCCACCATGTTCAAATATTTCGGGAATGATATTTTTATTTAAAAAAGAAACCAGCTTTTCAACCACATTCAAACTTACTCCGGAATTTCCCTGCAAAAAAGCATTAAGGCGGGCAAATAAAACACTGCGGGCATAAATTGCTTCGAGCGGTTTGCCCATTCCGCAAGAGTGGTTTCTTATAAGGTTGTACTGTAATTGATTCAGTTCTTCCCTTTCAATTTTATACTGGGCCATAGGACCAAACCCGGTGTTGATCCCATAAATTATTTTATCCTTTGAAAAATCTGTTAGAAATCGGAAAGATTGGGATACCTTGTCTAAAGTATCTTTACCGACATTGATTTCTGCTTTCTCAAAAGTAATAGACTCAATCTGCTCTAGTGAAGTTCGATGCATCTCCTGTTTTTATAAGTTTGGCAAAAGTAATAATTTGTTTACTTTTGGCAACTAAATCTCATACTTTCATCGCGATAATTTTTTAATGGTAGGAGGCTACATATCAAAGGTTATTATTGTTTGCAAAAAAAATAAAGCCTTATTTTTTTTCTCACTCCTTTTTTTACTAGCCATTCTGGCTTTTGGTGTCAGTAAGTTGAAAATAAGTGAAAACATATTCTCAACCCTTCCTGAAGGCGATTCCTTTGAGCCACTAAATACATTGCTGGAATCAAAAAATCTTTCAAACAAAGTCGTTTTTTCAATTGATACCGGAGATAAAGAAGGCCTAGATTTGGAAGAACTGGTTCAGCATTTTGCCGATTCTTTGAAAGGTATTTCTTCGCAATATTTATTTGATATTGAATCTATCCGACCGGATATTGATGATATTACTTACAATTATTTCTACAACAATTTTCCAATATTGATTGATTCGGCTTACTACGATTTTATTGATTCAAAGCTGGAGAAAGATTCTATAATTTCTTCTGTCCAAAGCACTTTGAGGCAGCTAACGGCTCCCGGAGGGTCTTTTATGAAGAAATATATTTTAAATGACCCACTTTATATTTCCTCAATTTATTTTCAAAATTTGAATGCTGCGTTCAACAATGATGCGTTTCAGGTGGATGACGGGCTATTGTTTTCAGAAGACAAAAGCACCGTTTTTGTTACAGCAAAAATTTTATTCCCTGTAAGTGATTCGCGTAAAAATGAAGCACTTGCAGATTTGTTAAATTCCTTCACAAAAGGTTGGAATCTTGAACATAAAGATAATAATGCGGATTATTTTGGCACTTTCGAAATCGCTGCAAATAATGCCGCTCAGATCAAAAAGGATACGATGCTTACTGCTTCAATTGCCCTGATCGTCATTTTGGTCATTCTGTTTTTTTTTTACAGAAAATTGTTAATCCCCTTATATTTTATTTTGCCAGCCATATTTGGAGGCTTGTTTTCTTTGGGGATCATGGGTTTTATAAAACCAGAAATTTCTGCCATTTCAATCGCAACAGCCGCTATTATTCTCGGAATTATTTTGGACTATTCTTTCCACTTTTTTACACATCTTCGACACTCTGCTTCTGTCAATGCGACAATTAAAGAAATAAGTGCTCCTTTATTAACTGGTAGTTTTACAACGATTACAGCATTTTTAGCATTGCTTTTTGCCAATTCTTCCGTACTGCAAGACTTCGGCCTGCTAGCTGCTTTGAGCCTTCTGGGAGCGGTTATTTTCACTTTAATTGTCCTTCCGGTTTTGCTTGACTTTTTCTCTTTCAATTACAAAGGAATGCCAAAACCCTTTTCGGTGAAATTCCCTGTTTTTTCCAATAAAATTAAAATTGCTGCTTTTTTAACCATCATCGCGATCACGATTGGTTTTTTGTTTAGCCCTTTTAAAGTCCAATTTGATGGTGATCTAAAAAATTTAAGTTTCCATCCAGAGGAGTTGAAAATCAAGGAACAAAGGCTGACCGGCATGGATCCCGAGCAAGAAAAACGAGTTTTTCTTTTTGTCACAGACGAAAATGTCGAAAAGGCCAAACTGATCAACTTCGAGCTTTTCCAAAGATTGAGCGAAATCAAAGAGCGCGGAGAAATCGAAAACTTTCTTTCATCGGCACAGTTTCAGGTTCCACAAAAAATTAAAGCAGATCGAGAACGGCAATGGTCGAATTATTGGGCAAAAAAGAAAAATGAGGTGTTTAATAATTTGGATAATTCCGCTGACAGTATTGGATTTTCAGCAAATGCTTTTGACGATTTTAAATCGTGGATTTCAAGAACTGAAACTGAAAACCGTTTAGCCCCAGACTCAATTGCCCAAGCTTTAGGAATTGCTGATTTAATCGATCAAAATGAAAACAAGGTAACTTTCATCAGCTCGTTACAGATTGACAATCAGCACGTTGATGCAGTAAAAATAGAATTGCAAGCAATTGACGGGGTCCAATTATTTGACCGTTCCGAAACTGCCGCTTCGCTCCTCGATCTGGTAAAAGATGATTTTAACTACATTCTCTACATTTCAGCGCTGATTGTTTTTCTAACCTTGCTTTTAATCTATGGCCGAATAGAATTGGCCGTATTGACATTTTTACCGATGCTGATCAGCTGGATCTGGATCATCGGGATAGCTGCTTTGTTTGGGATCAAGTTCAATTTTGTAAATGTAGTAGTTGCCACCTTCATATTTGGCATCGGTGATGATTTCAGCATTTTCACGACTGACGGTCTTTTGAGCAAATATAAATATGGAAAAAATTCTCTGACCGCGTACCGCTCGGCAATCATTTTATCGGCGATGACGACCATAATCGGCACAGGAGTTTTAATCTTTGCAAAACATCCAGCGATCCATTCCATTGCATTGATTAGCGTCATTGGTTTGACCTGCATTTTATTTATTTCGCTGGTTTTTCAACCCTTGTTGTTTGATTTTTTTGTTGACCGAAGGATAAGAAAAAAGAGAGTTCCGATTACAGTTGTCTCCCTTATAATGAGCATTTACGGTTTTAGTTATTTCGTAGTCGGCTGTCTTTTACTTCAATTATTATTGCCTTTTATAATCATTTTGCCCGTCAAGAAGCTCACTAAAACAAGATGGCTGAATACCTTACTTTCTAAATTAGCAGGCTCTGTAATCAACACCGGCATCCATTTTTCAAAGCGGTATCATGGAATGGAAAATTTTGACATAAAAAAGCCATCGATTATTATCGCCAACCACACGTCATTTCTTGACATCCTGCTTTTACTCATGCGTGATCCCAAAGTAATCATGATGGTAAAAGATTGGGTTTATTATTCCCCTTTGTTTGGGTCGTTGGTTCGATATGTCGGTTTCATTCCCTCGGAAAGAGGCGTTGAAAATTTGGATTTGGTCAAACAAAGATTAGCGGAAGGGTATTCAATCATGATATTTCCGGAAGGGACCCGGTCAACAGATGGAACGATTGCCAGATTTCACAAGGGAGCATTTTATCTGGCTAAAGAACTGAATTTAGATATCACTCCCGTACTCTTAAAAGGTGTTTGCCAGGTTTTACCTAAAAATATTTTTTATATCAACAAAGGGTGGATAGACTTTAAAGTTTTACCCAGAATAAAAGCTGATGATGCATCCTGGGGTGAAACTTATCAGCAGCGGACAAAAAATATTTCTAGATATTTTAAAAATGAATACCGCCAGTTTGAGTCCGACATTCAAAATGCAGATTATCTATTTAAGAAAATATTCGACAATTACGTTTACAAAGGACCAATTTTAGAATGGTATCTTCGGGTAAAATGGAAACTTGAAAGTAAAAACTACGATTATTATGACGCCTTGATCGGAGATCGAAAAAATATTTTAGATTTAGGCTGCGGATACGGATATTTGTCTTTGTTTCTGCATTACAGGGACGAAACGAGAAATATCACTGGAGTTGATTATGATGAAGAAAAAATCGAAATCGCACAAAATTGTTTTGATAAAAAAGAACGTTTGCAATTTGAACAGGGAAACATAAAAAATTATGCAATTCAAAATCAGGATGTCGTATTTTTAAATGACGTTTTGCATTATATTTCAAAAGAAAATCAACTAAATGTTTTGGAGAGTGTTGTAAATGGTCTGAATGAAAAAGGAATCATTTTTATCAGAGATGGCATTACCGATTTTGAAAACAGGCATGAAGTCACCAAAAGATCTGAGTGGTTTTCTACCAAATTATTAGGATTTAATAAAGTGGAAGAGGATTTTTGCTTTTTATCTAAATCATTTATCAAATCATTTGCTGCAAAACATAATTTGAAATACGAATTTAAAGAACAATCTTCTAAAACATCAAATGTATTGTTTGTCCTTCAAAAAAAGAAATGAATAAGATTACAGAGAAAGAATATGATTTTGTAATAATAGGAAGCGGGTTGGGCGGATTGGTTTGTGCTTATATTTTAGGTTCGGAAGGATATTCTGTGGTGGTATTGGAAAAGAACAATCAAACTGGTGGCAGCATGCAGATTTTCAGTAGAAATAAATGCGTGTTTGAAACCGGCGTTCATTACATCGGAAGTCTGGATAAAGGAGAAAATTTATACCAGTTTTTCAAATATTTTGAATTGCTAGACAAACTTAAATTGAGGCGCCTAGATGACGAAGGCTTTGATATTATTCGTTTTAAAGATGGTAAAGAATATCGATTTGCCCAAGGATATGATCGTTTTAAAAAGAACCTTTATCAGGATTTTCCGGAAGACAAAACAGCCATCGATAAGTATTGCAAAGATATGCAGGAAATGTGTAAGAAATTTCCACTTTACAATCTTGAGGTAGACGAATCAGAAAGCTACCTGCAAAACACCGATATACTTGAGATCAATGCTTATCAGTATTTTATGGAACTTACTGACAATGAACTGCTTCGAAATGTACTTGCTGGAAGCAATCCATTGTACGCAGGAGTTAGGGAATCCTCGCCTTTTTATGTACATGCTTTGGTCATGAATAGTTATATTACCGGCTCTTACCGGCCAATCGACGGAAGTTCCCAAATAGCAATTCAATTGAGCAAATTAATTCGAAAATTTGGAGGAGAAGTGATTAAGCGTACACTCGTTACTGGTGCAAATTATTACGAAGATGGAAGAATAAAAGAGGTTGTCACAGAAGGTGGCAAAACCTATAAAGCGAAAAATTTTATTTCAAATATTCACCCTTGGGTAACGATTCAACTTTTTGGAGAAGACCGGTTTTTACGCGCTTATAAAAAACGATTGAAAAAGCTGGAAAACTCCATTTCTTCTTTTACCGTCCATCTTGCATTTAAAAATAATTCTTTTGAATACCCAAATTATAATGTTTATCAATACAATATTGACGATGTTTGGGGAGCGTTAGATTATGGCAATGAAAACTGGCCTCAGGTTTTGTTAATATCATGTTCTCCAATGTCAAAAAACGATAAATATGCTGATTCAATGTCGATTCTGACTTACATGAACGACAAAGAAACAGAGAAATGGAACGACACTTTTAATACGGTGAAAGATAAAAAAGAAAGAGGGGAAGCATACAAAAAATTCAAAAGAGAAAAAGAAGAATTAGTCATCAGAGAAGTTGAAAAAAAATACCCTGATATCCGGGAAAAAATTATTGGTGTTTATAGTTCTACTCCGCTTACTTTCAGAGATTATATTGGCGGAATGGATGGTTCAATGTACGGCCTGAATAAAGACAGCAACTCTTTTGTAAGATCACATATTCACACAAAGACAAGGATACCCAATTTATATCTTACAGGTCAAAATGTCGGTTTGCACGGTGTGTTGGGCGTGACTGTCACCGCTTTTCTAACCTGTTTTAATTTTGTTGACAAACATAAAATTATTGAAAAAGTAAGAAATGCTTAAAATGAAAAATCCAGATATTGTTGTCATTGGAGCCGGGCCTGCAGGAGCTGCTGCTGCTGCCTATTTGAATAATCAGGGATATCGCGTTTTGGTTTTGGAAAAACAGCAATTTCCTCGCTTTATTATTGGGGAAAGTCTGCTTCCAAACTGTATGACTTATTTGGAAGAAGCAGGTCTTTTATCTGCAATCAAAAAGGATGATTTCCAAGTAAAAACGGGAGCTTCATTTCACAAAGGAGATCGACAATGTGACTTCTTCTTTTCAGAACAATATACCGAAGGCTGGTCCTGGACATGGCAAGTTCAGCGGGCAGATTTTGACTATAAATTAATAGTGGAAGCGGAACGCCAGGGCGTGACAGTCATGTTTCAAACCGAAGTCGTAGAAGTCACCAATTCCACTGACCTTCAAACGGTTACATTTAAAGATTCAACGGGAAAACTCGAAAAAATTGAATGTAAATTTATAATGGATGCAAGTGGTTATGGGCGAGTGCTTCCACGTTTTTTTGGTTTGGACAAACCTTCGGAATTAAAAGCAAGAGGCGCTATTTTTACACACGTTGAAGACAAAAAAAGAGACGATAAAGCAAATAACAATATTTTCGTTAATTCTTTTGACAATCATGAATCCTGGTTTTGGGTGATCCCTTTTTCTGATAAAACGACTTCAATTGGCGTTGTTGCCACAAACGAACGCATTAAAGCTTTTTCAGAAAATCAAGGGCGACCTTTTATCGAACTTATGCAAAATCATCCGGATTTAAAGGATCGATTTTCAGAGGCCAAACTACTTTTCGAACCAAAAAACATATTAGGCTTTTCTATCGGAGTCAAGCAAATGTATGGCGAAGGATATGTTCTTTGTGGAAACAGCACGGAGTTTTTGGATCCAATTTTTTCCTCCGGAGTTACTTTGGCTGTAGCTTCGGCAGTTATTGCTGCCAAATTGGTTGACAAACAATTGTCCAACGAAATAGTAGATTGGGAAAAGGATTACGAAACTGTTTTACAAAGTGGAATTGATGTATTCAGAAGTTATGTCAATGCCTGGTATGATGGTTCACTCGAAACAATAATCTTTGCTGATCAAATCGACCTAAACCGGAAAAAACAAATTTGCTCGGTCCTCGCTGGTTATGTTTGGGATGAGACCAATCCTTTTGTAACAAAACACAGCACATTGCTTACGACTTTGGCGAAGGTGATTTCTATGTAATAGTTAAATTTTTAAACCGTTTCTTTAGCTTGGATAACTGGCTCAACCTTTTTATTTTCAACATCATCAACTTTACTGGTCTGACCCATTTCTCTGAACAAGCGCCAAACCCGAAACTTTAATATCGTAATGGCACATAGCATTCCGGAAAGCATAGCGCCGGCTACCCCTACGATGGTGATATCCTGCCCAACCAATCGCAGCCCTTTGATTTTTGTTTCAGGCCTCAGGAAAGGGAGTTGAAACCGTTCAGGAGTATGTTCTAATCCATATATTTCTCCATTTTGGTAATTGGAAAAATGTTTAGTAGATAATGGAGAAGAGACCTCCGTTACTTTTACATGACCTTCAATCTGTGGAAACAACTCGTAAAGCCGCTTAAGCATTGAAGTTTCAAACTCTTTTTTTAAGTCCATATAATCTTCGCCCCGTTTCATCCATTTTAGATCTTCATATTTTGAAAACCAGTCGTATCGGCCAACTGTGATTGCCTGAATCGTAGCGGTTCCTTCGTGTTTGTCTTCCCATTCAGGGTCTTTAGCAGAAGGAAAGGAGATGTAGGCAAAATGTTGAGATGCATCGGTTAAAGTAGCCTGATCTAGCGTATTGTCCAAATTGTCATTCGCAAAACTCCAAACGTTGTGTTTCGGTAAATTCAGCTCGGCAGCCGATTTATCCAGGCCAATATAAAGACATATGTGGCCGGTTGATGGTTTTATTCCTTTTAGATCAAATTGACACCGGCACCTGGCCTCCGGCGAAAGCAGGTGATTAAATGTATTATTAACGCCTACATTACTAATTACACTGGTACAGGCAATAAAGGTCTCGTTGATTTTCACCCCCTTTACACGATTATTTTTGGTAATCAATTCAGTGACCTCAGCGTTGATAAAAACCCTTCCTCCATGATCATGCAGTACCTTCATAGTTTTTTTACAAAGCTGATCAGCTCCTCCTTTTGGATAATATCCACCACCCATAAAATGACCCACAACCATCGCATGAGCTGCAAAGCTGCTGTATTTGGGCGTAAGGCCATAGTTGCCACATTGAGCACAAAGCACAGCGATAAGCCGCTTGTTGGTTGTGAGTGTGTTCAAAACTTCCAGAGTCGTTTTTTGAGAATATCGTTTGTAAAGTTTGCGAATAACCCAGCCAATTGTTTTACTAAGAAAAGGTTTGAAGGTTTTTTCAAAAAAGAAAGCACTCCCCAATCTGTTGGCTTTATTGACAATTTTCAAATAGGAATCTATTGCCTGGACATCTTCCGGAAAGTAAGTAATTAATTGTTTCCTAAAATGCTCTTCCCCTGCTTTAAATTCATATGTTTTTCCGTCTATATGAACGACATCATATACTTCACCAATTGGTTCCCAATCAAGTTTATGATCGGTAAGAAAATCAAATAATTTTCGCAGATCACCATTTTCGCCAACTTTTCCCATGTAATGCAAACCTACGTCCCATTGAAAACCATGCTTCCTTTTAAAGCTGTGCGTAAAACCTCCCGGAGTATAATGACGTTCAAAAACAACAACTTTTTCACCAGCCTTGGCCAGCCAGGTAGCGACGGTTAATCCACCAATGCCCGAACCAATTACAATGTGATTGATATCAGAAAAGTTGTAGTCAGGAGAGAAACTCTTGTAGAGCTTTCCAGTCATATAGAATAGTATTTTAGGAATAGCTTATTGAGCTATTGAAAAAAGTAAACCTTATGGGCTATTAAGTTGTAAACAATTTGAATATATACAAGGTGAATATAGGCTTTTTATAGAAAGTCAAACCAATAAAAGCACGGATTTGGCAATTAAGTCCTTGAACAAACATATTTATAAAAATAAAAATTGACATTTACTCCAAATAACTATAATATTGTATCAATACGCTTTTATGAATAGAATTATAAATATCGCTTGTTGTTGCTGTTGTCTTGGAATTCCAAAACAAAACGAGAAGCGTATGTAACTAATTGAATATTATTTAATTCATTAAAAAAAGAGCCTTCTCGACCTGAGAAGGCTCTTTTTTTAATACCAACAAATGTAATCCACCATGAAAAAAATCTACGTAATCCACGAAAACGACGATTGGATAATTCCGCTTCGTGCTGCTTTCAAAAAACTGCAAATCCCCTACGAAGAATGGTTTATCAACAAACTGAGTCTTGATTTGAATCAGGCACCACCAGAAGGAATTTTTTACAACAGAATGAGTGCCTCCTCCCACACAAGAAATCATCGATTTGCGCCTGAATATACTGAAAACCTACTCGCCTGGCTGAAGCGTCATGGAAGGACTGTGATCAACGGAAGAAGAGCGGTGCAACTCGAACTTAGAAAATCGGAGCAGTATTTTGCCCTCCAGGAATACGATATTCCTCATCCGAAAACGATAATCGTCAATGATATAAATTTGTTGCCGAAAGCAGCGGATCAATTGAATTTGTTTCCCTTTATCATCAAACCAAACCGTGGTGGAAAAGGTGCCGGCGTGCAATTGATACAAAGCAAAGAAAGCCTCATCAAAACGATAGAAAACGATCAATTGGGTGAATCACTTGATGGTATCTGGCTGGTGCAGGAATACATAAAACCAGCAAATGACCGAATCGTCAGAGCTGAATTTGTAGGCGGTAAATTTTTATATGCTGTCAGCATTGATTCCAGCAAAGGATTCCAATTGTGTCCGGCAGATGTCTGCAATATCGAGGATGCCCATTGTCCGGCCAGCCCACCAGCCGATGCTTCAAAATTTGTCATTCTGGAAAATTATGAAAACGAGGATCTGATAAAATACGCTCGTTTTTTAAAAGCGAATGACATTGGCATTGGTGCGCTGGAATACGCAGAGGACGAAAACGGAAAACGTTGGGTTTATGATGTAAATACCAATACAAATTACAACTCTGATGCAGAAGCTGCATATCGTAATCAAAAACAGGGAATGTATAAAATTGCACAGTTTTTAGGAAAAAAATTAGACAAATTAAATAAAACAAAAACAAAAAAAGGTTTACCAAGGAGGCTTGGTTCCCGGTAAGTTGAACATCTACTGGAAGCAAAATCGCTTTCAGTATCGTTAAGTTTATAGCGCAACATTAAATAACTGAAAAACAAATTTCATCCATTATGAAAATGAAATTTTATACCCTATTTTTTCTAATCGTGGCGCCATTATTAAATCAATCTTTAGCTGGGCAATGCCTTAATTCTTCCAACCTTTATTCGTTTAATTATAATGATAAAACGTATGAGATCGTCCGTGAAAACAAAACATGGACCGAAGCGGTTTCCTGCGCATTGGAACGGGGAGGTTATTTGGCAGAAATAAATAGCCAAGCCGAACAAGAGTTCCTTTTTACC
The DNA here is from genome assembly GCA_965220465.1 of Saprospiraceae bacterium. GTDB lineage: Bacteria > Bacteroidota > Bacteroidia > Chitinophagales > Saprospiraceae > JAHDHW01. The sequence continues at coordinate 429,233 of CBDCPZ010000025.1, forward strand.
ACATTAAAATCTAATGCTTTAATCAATCTGGAGAATACAACCGCATTTGAATGTGGCTCTTGTGCGTTCGTTTGGATTGGAGGAAGCGATATTGCAACTGAAGGGAGTTGGTATTGGGATGGTGACAATGACGGTAGCGGTACACAATTTTGGATGGGAGATCTGAATGGAAGTCCAGTTGGTAATTTGTACAACAACTGGGGAATGGAACCCGATAATTATAATAACCAGGATGGCCTCGGCCTGGCACTCAACAATTGGATATTCGGCATCGCCGGTCAATGGAATGACCTTGCCCTTCACAACGATTTATACTATGTTATTGAATACGATATGATCTTAGGAGTTGAAGAATTTGAATCAGAAAAAGAACTGATTATTTATCCAAATCCGGCTCAAGACCAAATAAATATTATTAATCGAAATTCCCTGGTAATTCAAAAAATTGAGCTGTTTTCTGTTTTAGGGCAGAAAGTAAAAACAGTAAAAATTTCAAATCAAACTTATTTAAAAGAAATTGAAATTGGTGATCTGAAACCAGGAATTTATGTTTTAAATATCCTACTTGGAAATGGAGATATTTTAACTAAAAAGATGGTGAAGCAATAGTTTCGTTTATAAGAAAATTGGAGCTCATTTGATCGTTAAAAACAAAAATTAAACACTTTTTATCATGATCGTTTTTTATCCAAATACCTTGATTTTTAAAACCTTAACAAAAATTAAAATCCTGAATTTCACTTCTTCTTAAGTTTTTATGGCAAATAGATTGCAACTGATTATATCAAAATCAGTTGCTCATGAGTAAAAATGATATTCTAAAAACACTTCCAATATTACTTGCAGGAATTATTTTGTGCTCCTGTAGTTCAACGAATTCACTAACGATGAGTGTTACGGAACCAGCGCCGGTGCCACTTGACCCAAGCATCAAAACGATTGGTATCATTGACAGAAGTGCTCCTTCTGATAAAAATGAAAATCTGGATAAACTGGATAAAATTTTATCAATCGAAGGCAAAAATCTGGACAAAGAGGGAGCCAACGAAGCCATTGTCGGCATCTTTGACGAATTATCAATCAATCCCGGCCTAGCTGAAATAAAACTTCTCGATTGCGTTGATGAACGAAGCCCCGGACTTGGTGTTTTTCCAGCCTCTCTTTCCTGGAAAACGATTGAACAAATATGCATTGAAAACAAAGTGGATGCAGTTATTTCTTTGTCGTTTTATGATACAGATGCAAGGGTTGATTATCAAGCCGTCCCGACTGAAATTGAAGCCCCTTTAGGAATAAATGTTACTGCTATTGAACATCAGGCAACCATCAATACTTTAATAAAAACCGGTTGGCGGATCTATGACCCTGCAAACAAATTTATTGCTGATGAATTTTTAGTCAACGAAAATTTGGTATCAACGGGTAGAGGCATCAATCCCTTAAAAGCTGCTGAAACAATTTTAGGCAGAAAAGAAGCTGTTTTGCAGGTCAGCAATAACATCGGGCATTTTTATGCAGCAAGAATCCGACCTTACAACATCAGGGTTTCAAGGGACTATTATGTAAAAGGGACCGACAACTTCGAAACAGGAAAACGCAGAGCGCAAACCGGCGATTGGGATGGAGCCGCTGAACTTTGGAAGAAAGAAGTGTCAAATCCGAAAGGGAAAATTGCCGGAAGAGCTTGCTATAATATGGCAATCATTAATGAGATTAACGGTGATCTTGATGCTGCCGTTTATTGGGCTTCAAAATCATACACGGATTATAAAAACAAAATGGCTTTGCGTTACCTCAAGGTGCTGAAAAGCAGGATTGAAAAGAACAAACGATTGTCACAGCAAATAGCCGAAAACTAAGTTGGCTCTGAAGAAAACAGGAAATATTAATTTTCAAAAAAATCCATAAACGTAAAATTCTAGCAAAACTTAACTGTCTATGTACACTTCAATTTTCTTACACTTTTCCGTAAACTGGTACAATGAAATTTCCGTTTAAAAAGGACTTTGGATCTATCTGGCTTTGCAAAAGCACACCTTTGTGAGAAGATTCAAGTAATAACTGAGCAGACTGAAGCAGTGGAACAGCAGTCGTGGTTTGGATAGCGCGCAATTGATGTTTTCCTACTTTTTGCGGAAGTATTCGCTTAGCTATTTCTCGTCTGCGCAATGTGCCAGTTGCATCCTTGCCTTCTACGGCAGCATAAAGAATAATCTGGTCGTCTTCAATATGCGGAATCACAGCTTCCATTTTTTGTTGCAAAACCTCAATCGGATTCAGTATATTTTCCAAATCAGCTATTTGTGTCTGAACCCAGCCATAATGCCCCGGATGACGCAAGGTTTTATAATCAAGAGAGCGAACCCTTCCAGCTAATGCATCTGGTAAATCAGCTGCACCCCCAGAGGTCAGGTCATCCTCATAGGCAATTCCATCAATGATAATAACATTCCTTTCCGACAGAGCAGGAACATTTGTTTTCTTAAAATTCCGAAGCACTATAGCATCTTTCAAATATTCGGTAGCTACGCCGACAGGACTCCATGTGAATCCATAAAAATGTGGAGCAACGGCGTTTTCTGTCAATGCACCCACCTTAAATTCGAGTTTATCTACTTTTTCCACTCCAAAATCACTGCAGAACTGTTGAAATAGACCGTTGGCCAATACATCAATGTAGCCAGGAGCAATGCCTGTTTGGAGGATGAATCCTGTTTCAGCATCCTTAGCCAATGCCATGATTTCATTAGTTTCAGCAACATATTCGGTTAGATTGGCATAATGCAAGTGAAAGTCTTTAGCCAATTGAGCCATTTTTGGAGCCAGGCTACCAGGTAAACAATCGAGGAGAATATCTCCATTTAACAAGATTTCTTTTATTTCTGATGTAATGCCTGCTTCCGAGAGTTGAAATGCATGAACAGAACAGGATTTGCTTGTACCCGCCTCAATCCATTCTGCTACCTTTTGTGCTTTTGAAAATGTTCGGTTTCCTATAAAAATAGAAGGAGTCACTTCACTCCATTCAGCGAGGAGCAAGCCAGCTGCTTGAGCGATGCCACCAGCTCCGGCGATAATGATATTGTAATGTTTTCTCATTTTGACAAGATAATAACTTATGAGGTAAGTGCTTGGACATAAATAAAGTAATTTAAAGCATTTATGAGTAATTGCAATACTCCTTCCAGAGCTATTTCAATTCAATTCTTTTACCTTTCGCGACTTGAAACAAATAATTGATTTTGATGCTAAAGAAAAAACATTCTGGAAATATTGGTTGCAAAAAAAGAAAAACCCCTCGCAATCAATGAATTACGAGAGGTTTGTGTGACCCGGCCGGGGCTCGAACCCGGGACCCTTTGATTAAAAGTCAAATGCTCTACCAACTGAGCTACCGAGTCATTTCTTGTACCCTTTTTCAAAAGGCGCTGCAAATATACAATCTATTTTTTTAAACCAGCAAATAAAAAATGGAATTTTAAGAAATAAAATGATGTTTGTTTTTATTCCTTAATTCTAACTCGCTGTAGCGATATAAAGTTTGAAAATAGTTGCTAAAAAATTAGTCTCCTGAGGGAATTTGGGACGTTTCCACTAGTTGCAAAAACTGGTCATAATCCAGATAATTTTTTATAACATGCGAAGCCCCTTCTCGAATTAGCACATCATGATCTCCATTGATTCTTATTCCGATGAAGTTGAGCTGCATATTTCGAGTCGTTTTTACATCCCAAATTGCATCGCCGACATAGACGATACGGTCAATATTCGAATGGTTTTGAAAAGCACTTTGAATGGATTCGTTAATAATTTCTTCCCGTGTTTCTTTTCCATCGGCAAAACTCATGTGGAGTTTTGCCGTGGGTATATTAATATGATTCAGTTTTAAAGTAGCAGGTCTACGCCAGCCACCAGTTGCAATTCCGATAACAAATCGTTCGTCATCAATTAATTTTTCAATCGTATTTTTTGCATTGGGAACTTCTGCAAATTGAACCGGATTTGTTCGGCGGTTTTCGCTCAATAATTCTACAAAACAATCCTGCTGAATGTGAACATCTTCCTCAGTAGCCCAACGGCCAAAATGTTGCTGAATGACGGTATTGAAAATTGTTGTGTCCGTCACATGCGGGTATTTCCGCCAATCTATAGTCGGAAATGGTTTTTTAAAAACCAATTCATAAGCCTGGGCAAAGCATTGACTATCAACGCGATTGGAATGTAAAAGCGTCCCGTCAATATCAAAAATAATCAAGGTGTTTTGCATAAAAACGAAGGTAAGAATTAATTCAAGTTGGGATGTAATTTGCATTAAAAATTAAGATTCCCAAAATTCAAACTCCAGCTGCATTCCATCCTGGCTTTGTTCTTTACTGAGGTTTGAAACGGTAACCCCAAGCAATCTTACGCTTTCAAATTCATCAAAATTGTCTCTGATTAAACCATCGACAATTTCCTTCAACTTTTCAAGTGACTTCACTTCGCTGTTGAAAGTTTTGCTGCGTGACAGCACCTGAAAATCAGCTGTTTTTATTTTTAAAGAAATAGTTCTCCCAAAATTGTCAGTCTTCTTCATGTACTCAAAAACCTTTTCAGTGATCGGGTTGATTTTTTCGTAGAGCTCGTTCAAATTGGCTAAATCATCATTGAATGTTCGTTCGGCTCCAATAGATTTTCGAATTCGGTTTGGTTGAACTTCGCGGTCATCCTGTGCTCTGACAATTTTGTAATAAAAACGCCCTACTTTTCCAAATCGCTGCACCAGCTCCAGCTCACTAAACTTTTTCAAATCAGCGCCGGTAAAAATCCGCATGTTGTGCATTCGTTTTGCTGTAACCTTTCCGATACCATGAAATTTTTCAATTTTTAAAGCTTCCAAAAACAAAAGTGCATCAGCCGGTTCGATGACTTTCATTCCATTCGGCTTATTGATATCAGATGCAATTTTGGCGAGAAACTTATTAAACGAAATACCAGCTGAAGCGGTCAATCCAACCTTTTCAAAAATTTTTTGTCGTATTTCTTTTGCGATTAAAGTAGCTGAATTCGGCCCTTTTTTCGATTCGGTGACATCAAGATAAGCTTCATCCAAGGATAATGGCTCCACAAGATCCGTGTACTCCAAAAATATTTCGCGAACTTCTTTAGATACTTTATGATAAACATCAAAACGGTGTTTTACAAAAATCAAATCAGGGCAAAGCCTTGAAGCAGTCACACTGGGCATCGCTGATCGTACACCATATTTTCGGGCTTCGTAGCTTGCTGCAGCAACCACTCCCCTCTTGCCGGCGCCACCGACAGCAATCGGTTTTCCACGCAATTCAGGAAAATCCCGTTGCTCTACGGAAGCATAAAAAGCATCCATGTCAATATGAATGATTTTTCGATTGGCGATTATATTTTCCAAAATCAGGGCTTTGATTATCTTTGAACAAAGTTAGGCTTGTTCTTACAATTTTGGGGTTTTATTTTAACCAATAATTTGCTCAACTACATAGCCAAATTGATATTTGTATGTTTAATTGCAGCAATAATTGCTTAGACAACTATTCAAATATTAGTAATTTTTTAAATATAAATTTCAACTGGAGCATATTCAAATGGCATCTGACAATTCAAATTTTCTAACATACGGAACATCTGCAAAGGCAAGCGAAATAGAACTTTTTTTGGATCATTTTATAAAAATCAACCAAAAGGCAGAACTAGCGGCCAAGCGAAAAACACCCGTTTGCATTTGGGGCAGCCACGGAATTGGAAAGACTGAACTCGTTGAGGATTTTGCTGAAGCGCGTGGTTTTCAGCTGGCTTATGTCGCTCCTGCTCAATTTGAAGAAATGGGTGACTTGCTCGGAATGCCTCAAATTGTTGAAAACAAAACACACTTTGCTCCACCCGAATGGGTTCCTCAACAAAAGGGACCTGGCATTTTGTTGATCGATGATGTCAACCGAGCGGATGACCGCATCCTTCGCGGCATTATGCAGCTCTTACAAAACTATGAATTGGCGAGTTGGAAACTTCCGAAGGATTGGCATATCGTACTTACGGCAAATCCCGACGGTGGTGATTATTCGGTCACTCCGCTTGATGATGCCATGATCACCCGAATGAGGCACATCACCATGGAATTTGACGCTAAAGAATGGGCAAAATGGGCAGATAAAAAAGGCGTGATTCCGCGAGGCATTCATTTTGTTTTAGCCCAAAAAGAATTGATGACAGGAATCAGAACAACGCCTCGAACGCTGGTTCATTTTTTTGAATCGATTGAAAGTATAAAAGATCTTAAAAAGAATAAAAAGCTGGTTCAATTGCTTGGACAAGCCTCGTTGGATACCGAAACGGTTGCCGCATTTTTAGCTTTTATCGATGAAAACAATGGTGAACTTCCATCGCCCGATGAGATTTTAAATACGACAGCATTTCAAACTGACATTTATAATCGTTTGCGACTTGTAGTTGTGGGTAATCAGATTCGCAACGATATTTTATCTGTGGTTTGCACAAGGCTTTTAAACCAAATTGAACAATCAAAAACTGCGCTTTCTACAAATCAACTGAATAATGTAAAGGCATTTTTAAAAATGGATTTCTTTCCTGTTGATCTCAGATTTTCAGTTGCTCAGAAAATCGCTTCTTCTCCCAAAAATCAAATCAAGGACATTCTTGCTGATCCCGAATTAGGGAAGTTGCTGCTTAGTGTTTAAAGAAAGTAACCGGAACTGAAAAAATTTCAGTCCCGGCTCTAAAACGGTTATTGGGAATAAAAAAACTTGCTAGTTCGCTTTCACGAATCGTATGTTTTCAACAAAATTATTCTGATTGGTCTTTACAATATAAATTCCATTGCTAAGCCCCGAAAGTGAAATATCAAAATGATTTAATGCTTTATTTGTTTTATAAACTTCTTTATATAATAGTTGACCGGTAACACTATAAATCTCAACATCCAAATCCCCATCATGGTTTGAATTATAGATCAATTGAAAATCATCTTGATGAACTGGGTTTGGCCTTATCTCTGCATTTATATCACCAACAAATTTAACCGCTACAATTTGATCAAACACTTCAAAAGTACCATCAAAATCCGTCTGAGTCAGTCGATAATAATTTACACCCAATGATGGATTATTATCGAAATATTGGTATGAATGAGTTTCAAAAGAAGTACCCTGTCCTTTTACAATAGCTATTGTTTCATAATTTCTCCCATCAAGCGAACGCTCTAAAGTGAAGTATTCATTGTTAATTTCAGTTGCAGATTGCCAGTTGAGTTCAACTGCTTCATCGATTAGTTTTCCGTCAAACGAAATCAGTTCAATTGGCAATGGCATCAACGAACATGCTTCCTCAGGAACTGCTATCATTGGAGAAGGTGAAGTAATACAATTTGATAACACACTATGTGCCATTTTATGTACTCCCGCAGCAGATTCTGCAGAAGATAAAGTCCTTCTGATATTGCCAGAATCATCACAAGTGCCAATAGAATAATGCATCACTTTTGTATCATCAATCACATGCCCTAAGCCGTGACCATGCCCGATTTCATGCAAAGCCACACTTTCAAAATCATATTGGCTACCACCACAGCTCCCTGAACCGTAATACCAACTCGTTCCTGAATCAAACCTTAAGTCTACTTCAGACAAATGCCAAAAAGTATCTTCCATATCGCAAGAACCAGTAGCTATAGCAAAATATCTTGAACTTGCTACCCCCAACGCTCCACCCAAACCGCCTGCAAACATAACAATACAAACTCCATCAATAGCAAAGCCTGTACCTGTGCCCGAATCATCTACATCAAAATGAACTTCTGAATCACAACGCCAGGTTGAAAGGGCTCGTTCAAAAGCTGCTTCAGCATCAGCATTTCCTGAAAAACCACCAACAGTACTATATTCAAAGGTGTAGCCACCAACATCATTTGTATCAACCAATTCTACTCGATTTCTTGAAGATGAAGACCAGTTGTAAAAAGTATTATTAACTGGAATAATAGCCCAGTCAATAGTTATAGGCTCAGTATCAGAACTTCCACCAGCAGTCACTTTAACATCTCCTGTCCCTCCATAAGCCGGTACTTTAACTCTTATTTCTATATCACTCCACGACACGTAATCGGAAGTAACCGGTGGTTGAATCAAACTCATTCCACCATCATCGGCCCAATCAAATTCTACTTTACTTGACCCTCGCGTACCTCCAAAACCAGTTCCTTTTATGATTAATTCTTTGTCCGTATCAATTGTACCCGCATAAAACGGACCTGACCCTGCGGCCCCATCTTCTATTGAAGTAATATCAACGACAAGTCTGTCATTGTTTCCATTTTCAGATTCTTTTTCTATAGCAACATATGGACTTCCGTCAGGTTGAAGTATTTCTTGTCCAACTATTCTTTGAATTTTTTCAAACAAATCAGCTTCCGTTTGAGGGTCGGAAAAAGCATCATAATATTTATTATTTTGAAAGGGCAGCGCTCCCTGAATCCGTGCAACTGCTTTGCATTGAATCGTATTAGGAAATTGGGTACGATAGATTTTATGGTCAACTTCAAAATTCTCCGATTCCAAAAAAAGAACATATTCTGTATTAGGAATTATATTCGTCTCAGGATAACTCTTCTGGGCTTGATTTCCAATAATCCCACCCTCGGTGATTATCGCTAATTCCTTTTGGTTTTTGTTCCCTTTCAAAAAAGCAGAGATCTCCATTACATTTAAAGTATAAATATTAGCATGGTATTGATCCCAATAGGAATGTTTTGATTTTAACTTTGCTTTTACAATAATTGAACTATTTTGAACTCTACTTTCAAGTGATATCGGGTAAATCTGAGCATTAAGGTTCAATGCAAAAAATAGTATTATCAAAAGGGAGTTAAGTAATTTCATTTTAGTATGTTACATTAAATGGGTATTAACAATCAAATACTATCCTTCTTTTGGAGAATAAGTAAAATATAGGAGTACTGATAAATATACTGGGATTATAGAAAAGAAAACTATATTTCAAATATACAAAATGTATTTTATTTAATATAAAGTATGCATGAATTTGCAAAAAAAAAAGTTTCCACAGATCAAATCCATGGAAACTTATAAATTTTTAACTTGAAAAAATTATTTGTGAAACATCCTGTGTGTCTATTAAAAATACCGTGGCGTATTTACTTTTTTGGTTTTATAACTAAAATCATAACCTAACATCAATTCAAAAGAACCTTTGGCGTAGGATTGCAGTTTGGTAAGGGTGTAATCATACGCTGCTCCAATGCGCATTCCGTTGATCAGATAATAAGAAACCCAGATGTCAGCTGAGTCAAAAGAACTATCGCCTCCAAATTGTTTGGCAGCAAAGGCTGAACGAATCGAGGCTCCTACCCACAATGCTTCATAAAATAAAAAAGAAAGATCCAGATCAAATTCAGCAGGTGCTCCGATATCAGTAGAACTACTCGGATCACCCGTAAATTTGCCTAACAAACCTACAGTTTTTATTAAAATTGAAGGTTTGAAAATCAATGCTGGCCCTTTGATTTGAAAAGCTGCGCCAGCTGTCATATAAAAATGCCGATATTGTTGTGCCCAGATTTGGACATCCGATGGAATATCTTTTCTTAAATCATTCTGCAATAAGTTAGGGACAGAAAAGCCCAGGTAAAATTTTGGCGCATAATAAAATAACCCTGCTCCAATGTTCGGTAACCAATAATTTGGTGTCATGTTTTCAAAAGCCTGATCCAATTGAACCGGATCTTTGAATTTAAGTTTGTTCCAATCTGCTCTCCAGTTCATAATCCCGGCCTGAAACCCCATTGACAATTTCCCTTTTCCAAAAGGAATTCGATATGAATAACATGCATTCGCAAAGGTTGACCCGGTTGCTCCTATTTTGTCATTTCCGGCACTGAAACCCAATCCTACTCGATCCTTTACAGGTGAATGAATTGAAAAGGTTTGTGAATTTGGCGCTCCTTCAATTCCCCACCATTGTTCCCGATACAAAACTCTAATTGACATGTATTCAGGACTACCTGCAAAAGCAGGGTTGTAGGAAAGACTGTTGAACATATATTTGGTATACATGGCGTCTTGTTGGGCAAAAATCCAATGGCTGGATATGGTCAACGCCAATAAAAGCAGTGTAGATTTTCTAATCATGTGGTTATGTGTTAAATGGTTACCCCAAAGAATTTCAAAAACCATGCCTTGAAAGGGGAAAGCATATGATTGAACTCTTTGACAACCAATAACTTACTTTAGTTTTTTTTTAATTCCCTGCCATTTAACTATTTATATATTAAAATGCATTTTCAAGTATGGGAATTTATTTATTCAATCTTAAAAAAGGAGGTACGTTACAGCCACTAGTTAATTGTTTAAATTCTGCTTTTATTTAAAAATACAATAAAAAAAACTTAAAAACCTAACGACATCAGTATAAAGAATATTTAAACGTAAGTGTAACAAAATTTTAAATCAAAGTTAGTTAAACTACTGAAAGTCAATATTTTAAAAAAAATTCCTAAAAGAACCTCTTACACAAATCTATCATAATGTACTTTAAATAACGTATAATAATTTACAATTTTACCTTAACAAAGCTAGAGAACATTATTAATCCATTGAAACCTTTTAAATAACTTGCATTATGGATACCAATTCAAAAATTACATTTTTACAACAATTTCCACTTTTTGACATCCTCAATCATGATGAAATAGATCAGCTCGCAACCATGGTTGAAATCAGAACTAAAAGCAAGTACAGTTACATCTATTTGCCAGATGAACCATCCAATACGATATTTTTCCTGGTAAAAGGAACCATTAAAATAGGAACTCATTCAAGTGACGGAAGAGAAGTAATTAAATCCATTCTTCATCCTACGGCAATGTTTGGCGAACTTGGCCTGGTAGGTGAAGTCAGAAGGCAGGATTTTGCAAGAGCAATGAATGAAGAAGTAAAACTTTGTACACTCAAAGTACAGGATTTCCAAAAGTTGATGCAAACCAATCATCACCTTTGCCTGAAAGTAATTTCATTACTTGGAGGAAGATTGCGGACTGCAGAAAACCGTTTAGAAGCATTGATTTTTAAAGATGCTCGTACTCGCATTATTGACTTCTTAAAAGATAGCGTTGAAAAACGCGGACGCCGAATTGGTTATGAAATGTTACTGAAACATTCATTGACTCAACAAGATATTGCAAACTTAACAGGAACATCTCGCCAAACTGTTACATCCGTATTGAATGATTTGCGTAAATCGGATTTGATTTACTTTAATCGCCGTAGTATTCTGATCCGGGATGTTGCAAAATTGATGTAAACAGCCAAGCACTATTACACTTGAAAGTCAAAAACTTTTCTTTTCGTTAATATTGTTTGGTTAAAAAATGATAGAAAAATGAATCTGTAAACGCAGGTTCATTTCTCTTTTAGAGTAGACTTAAATTTTGGTCTTTATGTAGAAAAAGATTCATTTTTTGGTTAATCGAGACACAGGTTCTGGCTCGTAGCCGCGCTACAATGCCCGGTTCTGTAACGAAGTGTAAGCAAAAAAGGAACGCTTGTAGGCCAAATACTGAATTTTAAACTACTCTCTTAGGCTTCTTTGACATTATGCTTTTTAAAAGCAATCGAAATGGTTTTCCCTTCAATTCCCAGCACAGTATTTGGAAAAGTCCTTTGCGCTTCTTCAAGGAATAAAGTTAAGTCTTTATATCTTGAAGAATAGTGTCCGATGATTAATTGTCCAACATTAGCTTTTTTAGCAATTTTGGCAGCCTGTTTTGCAGTCGAATGCATTGTTTCTTCTGCTAATTGAGCCATATCATGCAAAAAAGTGCTTTCGTGATAAAGTAAATCTACATTCTTGATTAATGGAACAATCGACTCGCTATAAACGGTATCCGAACAAAATGCAAATGTGCGGCGTCCTGTAGGCGGATAAGTCAACTCTTTGTTGGGCACAACGTCACCATTTAAAAGTTTAAGATCAGCGCCACTTTTTATTTCTTTAATTTTTTCGATAGGTATGTTATATTCCTCAATTATTGAGGGGATAATATTAAGCGGTCGTAATTTCTCTTTAAACAAAAACCCGCAAGTTGCAATTCGATGTTGCAAAGGAATCGTAATCACTTCTATCAACTTGTCTTCAAAAATAGTTCGGCTTGAAGTGGCATCCAAGTCAATAAAATGAAATGGATAACTTAATTCAACACCGATAACATTTAGTTGGACCCGAATAATTTCCTCCAAACCTTTTGGCGAAAATATTTTCATCGGCTCGGTCCTTTTTGAAAGGCTATAAGAGGTCAACAATCCAATCAAACCAAAAATATGATCGCCATGAATATGGCTGATAAAGATTTCGTTTATTTTACTTTTTTTGATGTGGTATTCTTGCAATCGCCATTGGGTACCTTCCCCACAATCGATTAAATACAACTGCTCCGATACATTTAAAACCTGTGATGTCAGAAATCGACCATGTGCTGGAATAGCAGAGTTGCTTCCCAAAATGGTCACATCAAAACGCATTGATTAAATATTATAAAATGGGAAATAAAATAAATTTGAAATTAGTCGTCATCGCCTTGATTCAACTCTCGCTCAATCTCTTCCATCATCACGAAGTCAATAGATTCAGTAAGTGTAGGCAAGATCGTGAGAACGGTGTTTACGCGTGAAATTTCGATAAGCTTTTTAACAGAATCATGCTCAATCCCGGTAAGAACGAAAGTTCCATCATCATTCCATAATCGATTAGCTGTCAATATGGCGCTTAATCCAGATGAATCAACAAATTTGACAGACGATAAATCAAGGATAAGATTTTGTACTCCTTCATTTCGCATGATAACAAATTCTGATTTTAGTTCTGGCGCAAGGAGGGTATTTAGGTTATCTTCTTCCAAACTTAATACAGTATATCGTTCTTCCTTATTGATCTTAAATTTCATAAATCTATTATTAAACAGAATATTAAAAACTAATTGTTATTCTACAAAAGTATCAATAAATTCCTATAAAGATGAATTATTTTATCAAAGTTTTAATTAAAACAAATTAATCCGCTACAAGCATCAAATATAATTATTACAAGTATGATACTTATTGGTTTCCAGCAATTTATATCGTGTCAATAATAGTAATTGAAAAAATTTTGAACATTAAAGCACTGGTCTTTGTTGTTATAAAAACATTAAAAAAACCACACCTTTAAGCCATTTCCAAGTAATTGAATAAATTTATCCCGAAGATTGATTTTTACTTCGCAGATTAACGTAACACAAACTAAGATAATCCCGTTTGTTAGTCTACCAATTAAACTTTCAATTTTAATATTGTGACACCAGATTTGAATATTTAACACCTAAGCTTGACTCAAATTATCGTCAACCTGGAATAAATGTATTTTGAATGGCACTATTTTTTCAGAAGCTAAAATTAGACCTTTAAAAAAAACATAAGTCAATTCAATCTTTTCTCAAATATAAATGTTGTAATCTTAAATAATTAATCTTATTATTGTTATTCAACCCTCTTATCGTTTTTTTAAATAATAAATGAGGATTAAATCATAGACATGAACAGGAAGTTTTCACCAAAAGTAAAGCAAATAATTTCTCACAGCCGTGACGAGGCATTACGGCTTGGACATGATTTTATCGGCACTGAACATTTACTACTCGGCATCGTACAAGAAGAAGCAAGTCTCGCAGTCCGCGTTTTGGATTCACTTGATGTTGACACCTTTGAATTAAAACAGACAATCGAAGAGTCTATCCAGCGAAGTCAGTCAAACAAAGCTTCATTGAATATAGGCAATTTACCGCTTAACAAACATGCTGAAAAAGTGCTTAAAGTCACTTTTCTGGAAGCTAAAATGTTAAAAAATGAAGAGATAAGCCCTGTGCATTTGTTGCTTTCAATTTTAAAACACAAGGACAATTTAGCTTCCCGGATTTTACACCAATTTGATGTGGATTATGATATTTATAAGTCCGAACTGGAATTTGTTAAACAAGAACAAGACATGACTAATCCCGATCTTTTTGCACAAGGCCCATCTGATTCTGACGAACCTTTTGAAGAAGAAGAAAGCGCTCGTTATCAGCGAAAAGGCAATCCAAAATCACGTACTCCTGTTTTGGATAATTTTGGAAGAGATATTACTAAGCTTGCTGAAGAAGATAAATTGGATCCAATCATCGGCCGCGAAAATGAAATAGAACGCGTTTCTCAAATCTTGAGTCGGCGTAAAAAGAATAATCCGATATTGATTGGCGAACCCGGAGTTGGTAAAACGGCAATCGTAGAGGGTCTTGCTTTGCGTATTATTCAGCGAAAAGTTTCGCGAACGCTATTCAACAAACGAATAGTCATGCTTGACCTTGCAGCTCTTGTTGCTGGCACAAAATATCGCGGACAGTTTGAAGAGCGTATGAAAGCGATCATGAATGAGCTTGAAAAATCGCGTGATGTAATTTTATTTATTGATGAAATTCATACTATCGTTGGAGCTGGTGGAGCAACGGGTTCTTTGGATGCTTCTAACATCTTCAAACCTGCCTTGGCAAGAGGTGAATTACAATGTATCGGGGCATCAACATTAGACGAATATCGTCAGCATATTGAAAAAGACGGAGCGCTTGATCGACGTTTTCAAAAAGTAGTTGTTGATCCACCATCTGCTGAAGAAGCAGTAAACATTTTACACAATATTAAAACGAAATACGAAGACTTTCATAATGTAACTTATTCTGACGAAGCGATAAAGGCTTGTGTTAGTTTGAGTGATCGTTATATTAGTGATCGTTTTTTACCCGATAAAGCAATTGATGTTTTAGATGAAGTGGGCGCTCGTGTTCACTTGAAAAACATCCATGTTCCTAAGCACATTGAAGATCTCGAAAAAAAGATCGAGGAGCTAAAGGATAAGAAAAACCAAGCTGTAAAGAACCAGCAATATGAAAAAGCTGCTGATCTTCGCGATGATGAATCCAAATTAGTCAGACAACTAGAATTCGCAAAAGTTGAATGGGACGAAGAAGCTAAAACCAAGCGCTATCCCGTTGATGATGAAGATATTGCAGAAGTTGTTTCTATGATGACAGGAATACCAGTAAGACGTGTTGCTCAAAGTGAAAGCAACAAGTTAGTCAGTATGTCTAAAGATCTTCAAAATGTGATAATCGGTCAGGATGAAGCCATCATAAAAATCACAAAAGCCATTCAGCGTAACCGCGTTGGGCTTAAAGACCCTACAAAACCTATCGGTTCTTTTATTTTCCTTGGACCTACAGGTGTTGGTAAAACAGAGCTTGCAAAAGCATTGGCGCGCTACATATTTGACTCCGAAGATACTTTGATTAGAATTGACATGAGTGAGTATATGGAGAAATTCTCGGTCAGTCGTTTGATTGGCGCTCCTCCAGGTTATGTAGGATATGAAGAAGGTGGCCAGTTAACTGAACGCGTGCGAAGAAAGCCATATTCTGTTATTCTACTTGATGAAATAGAAAAGGCACACCCTGATGTTTACAATATCCTTTTGCAGGTATTGGATGATGGACAATTGACTGATGGTTTAGGTCGAAAAGTAGATTTTAAAAATACACTCATTATCATGACTTCTAATATTGGCGTTCGTCAATTGAAAGATTTTGGACAAGGAGTTGGTTTTGCTACTCAAGCTAGGCAAGATGCCGCAGAAGATAACTCGAAAAGTGTTATCCAAACAGCCTTGAAACGAACTTTTTCTCCTGAGTTTCTGAATCGTATTGATGATGTTGTCATTTTTAACAGTCTCGATCAAGATGATATCTTTAAGATCATTGATATTACACTGAAAGATTTGCACACACGATTAGAAGGAATGGACTACTCTTTGATCCTTTCAGAAGAAGCCAAAAAATTTGTATCAGAAAAAGGATTTGATCCTCAATTTGGTGCCCGTCCTTTACATCGTGCTATTCAAAAATATATTGAAGATCCTTTAGCTGAGTTTATCTTAAATGAAAACCCGGTTGCAGGAAGTATTTTGGAAGCTTTAATGAACAAAGACGGCGACGCATTGATCATCAAACTTTCAAAAAAAGTAAATACTGATGTAAAAGAATAATCCATATTTATGGAACTGAAAAAGTACACTCATCGTTAGGATGGGTGTACTTTTTTCTTTTTTTAGTAATTCCTTTATTATACTACTAAAAAACAGCATATTTGTTTAAATATTAAAAAACCATACTTAAAAACCTCTATTTCTTAATAAAACTTAACAATCTATTGGCCAAAAAAGCTAGAAATTTCCAATCCAGAAGAGATACTTCACCTCAATTTAGAATCAACCTTTTAATCAGAGCCCCTCAAATCCGCTTGGTCGGAGACAATCTTGACGACGTTAGCGAAGTCGCAGGCCGAAAAATCGAGCCAGATGTCTACCCTACCCGAGATGTTCAGAGATGGGCTGATGACCTGGGATTAGACCTTGTAGAAATCTCGCCAAAAGCAGAGCCTCCGGTATGTAAAATTATCGACTACAAAAAGTTTCTTTATAACAAAAAGAAAAAAGACAAAGAACTCAAAGCAAAGGCTTCCAAAACTGTGGTTAAAGAAATTCGTTTCGGTCCTAACACAGACGATCATGATTTCAATTTCAAATTGCGTCATGCTCAAAAATTCCTGGAAGATGGTGCAAAAGTGAAAGCTTATGTACACTTCCGTGGAAGAACCATTGTCTTTAAAGATCGCGGGCAACTATTGCTGCTGCGATTTATGAAAGAACTGGAAGAACTTGGCTCTGCTGAAGCACTGCCGAAACTGGAAGGCCGAAGAATGATCGTTGTCATAGCTCCTAAAAAAGTGAATAAGAAAAAATAACCTTTGAATTATAGCTTGAAGAGCTTTGAACTATACGTTCTTTTCTCTACCTTTGCATTCCATTTTAAAAAAAATGATTTTATAATGCCTAAGATGAAAACTCATTCCGGTGCTAAGAAACGTTTCAAAGTAACCGGAACAGGAAAATTGAAGCGCCATCGTGCTAACTCCTCTCACCTAAAACGTAAGAAGAGTAAAAAAGCTAATTTGCGCCTTCGCCACGCAGCAATCGTGGATAGTGCAGATGAAAGAAGAATGAAATTGCTTCTTTGCATGAAATAACATTTATTTTTTAACGAGGATGCAGGTTCGCAAGTGTTCAATACTATTTTGAATCCCTGTATCGAACTAAAAACAACAAAATATGCCACGTTCGGTAAATTCGGTAGCCTCCCGTAAAAGGCGGAAAAAAATAATGAAATTGGCCAGAGGCTATTGGGGTGCTCGGTCAAAAGTTTATACCGTTGCAAAAAATGCAGTCGAAAAAGGTTTGGTATATGCTTACCGTGACCGTAAAAATAAGAAACGTGCTTTTCGAAGCTTGTGGATTGCAAGAATCAACGCTGCTGCTCGCCAACTTGGGATTAGCTATTCAAGATTGATGCACCAACTTGCTGTTAATGAAATTAGCCTAAACCGAAAGGTCCTTGCTGATTTGGCAATGAATCATCCTGAAAGCTTTAAAGCTATTGTTGATTCTGTTAAAAAGTAAACACAACGTTTCGTAATAAAAAAGGGAAATGGTTTCGATCATTTCCCTTTTTTATTTTCCAACAAAGATTTTAATTGGACAATATTTTAAAAGTAGTTCTTCGATTTTCCTGATGTTCTTCTTCCGAACAATCCGAACAGTCACAATCTGCAGCAGGAGAGGTCTCACCATAACCTTTTGCTACTAAAACTTCCGGAGCAATTCCGCTTTCAATCAAATAATCCACAACAGATTGCGCTCTTCGCTGAGACAAATCAATATTGTATTCATCATCTCCTCGACAATCTGTATGCGAGGAAAGCTGTATTCGAATATTTTCATTATCCATCAATATTTTCAACAAAGCATCCAGTTTAGGCACTGCGTCAGCACGAATATTTGCCTTATCGTAGTCGTAATATATATCTTCCAAAACAATTTCCTTTTCAGGAAAAATCTTATCCAATACAACAACAACTGTATCATTTTCTAATTTCTTTTTTGGAATATAATCCACTCCATTGTTAAGATACCCTGGCTTTGAACAGACAAAATGATAGATACCGTCTTGTTTTAATTGTAATCGGATTTCGGCTTTCCCATCAACATTATAGCTGATAATTTTCTTTTCTGTATCCAAATTAACCGTACTCCCTGGTAAAGAACTCAAACCTTTGACCGGACTATTCGGATCATCAGGATCTTGTAATATTTTTTCTTTCACCTGAACACAAAGCTGGAAAGTTGGTGGAGGAGCGGGTTTCGGCTTTTCTTCAATCTGAACAACTGGTGGTTCCGGAACAACTTTGTTTTTGTTTCTTTTTTCAGCTAACAGCGTTTCACGCTCCTTTACAGCACCATTAGAGAAATAAGTTTGGATAAATGTTGGTAAACCAAGCCTGCCGTTATTTTTTCCAATCATAATATACCTTTCACGAATACGGCAACGACTCCCGTAATCATTAGGATTCTGAATGACACCGATATAACTGTAATGAAGGCTGGTCAAATAAATTCTACCATCAGGTCCCAATTGCAAAGCCCCCCGGTTATAGTTGGATTCCTTGTTTAAAACAACTCTCGATTTTGAAATAGCGGACTGTGAATAATCTCCCAAATCATATTGCTCAATCAATCCCGTTTCAAATGATCCCACAAACAACTTATCGCTATCCGGCGAGAATTCAACACCATAAGCAGATGGCGCCGTTTTAGGCAATTTTATACGATTGGAAACTTCTCCGGTTGAATTATCAAAATCAAAAAGCTCTACCCGGTTTTCACGATAAATGGTCAAAGCCAGTCGTTTTCCGTTTGGAGAAACTTTCAAATACCCCGCCCCATTTTCAAAATCTCCACTAATTTTCGAACCAACAGCCGAAGGATAAGCGACTTCCTCAACACCTTTTTCAGTTATTAAAAAAGCCAAAAAACGATCTGAATCCCATTCGTGGGAAATCACCCAAAAATCCTTTTGGTTTTCATGGACCGTAGCTGTAATTTTTTCACAGGTTGGGGAAGCAAGCAATTTGTTTTTAAATTTTATTTCCCCAAAACCATTATCAGCGAGCATATTCACCTCACAATAACGCAGGCCATTTCCAAGATCATTTTCAGCAGCATCAATCGTAAAAATGTAATAAGTGCTGCGGCTGCGCGGCTTAGGAACAATCACAGCGGATTGTGTAGCGGACGAATCTCCCATCAATCCTTCTCCGTTCGGCATGATTTGATGCTTTGCATTCCAAACCGTTTGGCCATCAGTGTAAAACAAAAGGCTGCCATTTTGATCAGAAATCGATGCAACGCCTTCAAAAGTATTCAATGCCCCGTCTTTTAAAAGCTTAGGTTCACCATCGTTAAAGTCCAATCCAAAGCCTTTTCCAAAATACCAAATGTTACCCTCCCCTTGCGCAACAAGGTTGGCAAGGTAAAACGAGAGCAATAAAATTAAAAACGGTAATCGCTTATTCATGAAACTTTAACTTTAATCAGGTTGCAAATTTACATTAAACAGGAAACGAATATCCAACAAAATTTGATACAAAAACTGCCCCACCCTTCTTTAAATAACTGTTAAATTAATAATTTAAAAATTTTAGTCAAAAAGGTTAAAACTTCATTTCAAAAGCTGGTATTTTTACAATTATGAAAAAGCGGGAACTGGCAAGGCTCTTTTACAGGGAAGTCGAAAAAATTGATCAAAATACAAGTTGGGATACCACCTCCAAAGTGGAAAGGCTGTATCGTACCCTCAATTTGATTTTCGTTGAAGTAACCAGTCATGAGCAGTTGCAATTTACAACCCTTTTTGCTCGAATCGCTTATGTAAGTCAGCAATACGATTTGGGGAAACAAATCCATTTTTATATCCATCACTTCAGAAAAAAGGCCAGAGCACTTATCAATTCTGAAGAAATTGATAATGTAGAAGAGTTGTATGGTTTAGGATTGAAAGTGCTATTGGAAAGTATTGCAGCCTTGTATGACGAGCCAATTCCTGCTGAGTTGGAAACCCTTTTGCCAAACAATTCTTTCCTCACTTTGAAGCCTGTTGAAATCAGCAGTTTTCAGCCTAAAGTCAGGGTTGTTATTTTAAAAGATAATGCACAGCTGCATCAATTCGTTGGCTATGATGAATCCAATCCAGGCAACGAGATTTTTATTCAGTACAATATCTCGGATCGAAACGAAAATTTTAATCCAACCATAAAAGCAATCCGTGAAAAGTTCAGTTTTCCACTCAACGTCAACTTAATTGATGTTGAAATTGACCTCGAAGGCTGTTATCGTCCCGCAGCATTTGTGGTTGAGCCGGATTATCTGGTTGATGTCTCCGCGATTTCTGAGTGTTTCAAAGATTTTGGCGCAGAGCCTTTGTTTTATTTATTGAAAAAATATTTGCCTTTTGAATACTCCAAACATTTGATGATTGGAAACATCGCCAATTTCTTTTTGGATGAATTGATGAGCAATCCCGAAGCGACTTTCAAAGAAATCTTTCCAAAGGTGTTTCGACTAAATCCGCTGGCTTTTGTTCTTTTTGAAAACAGCGAAGTTAGAGAAATCATGCAGCTTTCACAAAAGCATTTTCTCAATTTGAAGCGCATGGTTTTAAAAGATTTTGCAGAAAATGGAATCGAACCGAAAGATTGCATGCTTGAACCTTCATTTTATTCCGAATGGTTTGGTTTGCAAGGCCGATTGGATATTTTTTATAAAAATCCTGAAAATGATAAATCAGCGATTGTCGAATTGAAAAGCGGAAAACCTTTTAAGCCAAACATTTATGGCATCAGCGCCAATCATTTTACCCAGACTTTGCTTTATGATTTAATCATCAAATCTGTTTTTAAAGGAAAACTAGATCCTACAAACTACATTTTGTATTCTGGGATCGACGACAAAAATCTGCGGTTTGCTCCGAGAGTTAAAGCCCAGCAATACGAAGCATTACAGATTCGCAATCAATTAATTGCCATCGAACAAAGCCTCATCAATTTAAAAAACCAGGACAAAAAACCTTCAATTTTTGACAAGCTCAAGGAAACCTATTTTCCAAACCTAAAAGGATTTATGATCCGCGATATTCAGGCTTTCGAAAAGGTTTATCAAAACATGAGCTCTTTGGAACTGGAATATTTTACTGCTTTTTCTTCATTCATCGCCAGAGAGCATCAGCTGGCAAAAACCGGTGTACAGGGTCTCGACAATGTGAACGGGCTGGCCAAACTTTGGCTCAACGATTATAAAGAAAAGGAAGAGCAGTTTGATATCATCAGCCATTTAAAAATTGAAGCACATCAAATCCATTCTGATGATCCGGTTGTCGTTTTTAAAAAGACTAAAATGACGAATCCGCTGGCCAATTTTCGAAAAGGAGACATTGCAGTGCTTTACCCTTTTCAGGCAAAAGGGCAGCCGGTACTTTCCAGCCAGATCATCAAATGCACCATCATGGAGGTTACAAACGAAATCGTCAAGGTGCGATTGCGATCCAAACAATTTAACGATGCTGTTTTTGAACAGGATATCGTCTGGAATTTGGAGCATAATATGATGGACAGTAGTTTCATTTCCATGTATCGCTCCCTATTTCAGTTTGTGCAATTTAATGAAAGAAAAAAACGGCTTTTGTTTACACTAGATGCTCCACAACTTCCTGAAGAGCAAGCGTTTAAAACAAAAAAAGGATTAACCCAAGAGCAAGACGATATACTCCAAAAAATGATCAATGCAAGGGATTATTTTTTACTTTGGGGACCTCCCGGCACCGGAAAAACCAGTGTAATGCTTCGTCACTTTGTCGCGCATCTTTTGAATGAAACTGACGAAAACATTCTACTCCTCGCTTACACCAATCGCGCTGTAGATGAAATTTGTGATGCCATTGAAATAATCGATCCTTTAATTAAAAAGGAATATATCCGGATTGGCTCCAGGTTTTCAACGCAAGAGCGATTTCATGGCCAGTTACTCGATCAAAAGATCAGCAAAATTGATAATAGAAAGGAGCTAAAAGATACGATTCAAAACCACCGGATTTATGTAGCTACCATCGCTTCTTTAGCCAGCAAAATGGATCTTTTAAAATTGAAAAAATTCGACCGGGTTATCATCGATGAAGCTTCGCAAATTCTGGAACCCATGCTAGTTGGATTGTTGCCTCATTTTGAACGTTTTGTATTAATTGGCGACCATAAACAATTGCCGGCTGTGGTGGTTCAAAGTCCTGATGAATCGAAAATTGAAACTGAATCCCTCAAATCCATTGGCCTTGAAAATATGCGTGATTCGCTATTTGAAAGATTATTTAAAAGGTGTATTGAAAAAGAATGGAATTGGGCATTTGCACGGCTTAGCCATCAGGGAAGAATGCATCATGATATCATGGATTTTCCGAATGAGCATTTTTATAATTTAGGTTTAAAAATATTGCCGGAACAAATCACAGCCAGTAAATCACAAACACAAAGCATTGATTTTCAGCGACCTGAAAACATTTCTTACCTCGAACAGATTCTTTGCTCACGTCGTAATATTTTTTTACCAACCGAAATTGACAACAATAGCGGAACCGGAAAAACAAATGCTTTTGAAGCCAACCTTATCTGTGAATTGGTTTATAGTTTCCAAAGAATTTATGAGTTCAACAAGCGCACTATCGACAAAAACTCGATTGGCATTATCACGCCATATCGAGCTCAAATTGCACAAATTCGGCAAGCTTTAATGGAAAAAGGAATTGACCCTGAGTTGTTGACGATTGACACCGTTGAACGTTATCAGGGCGGCGCACGTGAAGTGATTTTGATCTCTCTTTGCCTCAACAATCAAACGCAACTTTCTTCATTGGTTTCACTTTCTGAAGATGGTGTTGACCGGAAGCTCAATGTTGCACTCACAAGGGCTCGGCAGCATCTTGTCGTTCTGGGAAATGTAGAAATTCTACAGGAAAATGCTATTTATAAAAATTTGATTGAAAGTTTTGCAGCAAAAATAGGCGTTTGATTTTAAGGGATATTCAAGATTTTGTGAGTTTGCAAACTCAAAGACCATTGTGGATTTTGCAAACAATAGGCTAATGTTTTACGCGTATTTTCATGAGCTTCCGGGCTATCCATCGGTTGCAGAAAAAAGTGGTCAAAATCAAAATCTTTGAATTGTTCCGGATTAGCACCAACTTGCGGAAAAACCAGTTTCAGTTCGTTTCCTTTCGTCAAAACAATTTCTGTATTTGCTTTCGGGCTCATACAAATCCAGTCAATGCCTGCTGGCGGTTTGATCGTTCCATTGGTTTCTACGGCAATTTCAAGGCCTGCCTGATGAAAGGCATCAATCAATTCTACATTCAACTGTAGCATGGGTTCTCCACCTGTACAAACCACATATGGTTTACTATTTTCCATCGCTTCTGGCCACAGAGAAATCACTTTTTGAGCAAGCGCCTGAGCATTATATTTCCCACCATTTTCACCATCCATCCCCCAAAAGTCGGTATCACAAAATTGGCAAATCGCTTTGTGCCGATCCTCCTCTCTCCCACTCCACAGATTACAACCCGAAAAACGGCAAAAAACCGCTGGCCGTCCGGTGTGGAATCCTTCTCCTTGCAAAGTGTAGTATATTTCTTTGACTTTGTACATTTTTTAAAAAGTAAAGAGGTTAGGAAGTTAAGTGGTAAGTGAATTGACATTTTATCATTTCCTCATCCGCACATCAAAAAATCCACGCATCCGCAATTCCGCACATCACCCTTTCACCATTGCGGTAACTTCAATTTCCACAAGCAATTCAGGTTTTATCAATGCGCTTACTTCCACCATGGTTGCAGCAGGTTTTATCTTTTTAAAAAATTCTCCATGCGCTTTTCCAATCTCTTCCCAATCCCGAATATCAGTTACATACATTCTGGTGCGGATGACATCTTCCAGACTTCCACCCGCCTCTTGCAATGCCTTTTCAATTTTATAAAAAATAAAAACTGCCTGATTATATGCGTCTCTAGGTGAAACGATCTGATCTCCGTTTACTGCTGTAGTTCCGGAAACTTCAATGATATTCCCTATTCTGACAGCTCTGGAATAGCCGACGATGTCTTCCCATTTGGCTCCGGATGATATGTTTTTTCGATTCATGTATTTTAGAAAAGTTAGTTGGTTATGGGTTAAAAGGTTAATGATTTTTTTGTAACTATGACTTTGAACCCACCAAAACATAATAATTGAATAAAAATTGTTTTTTGTACAAAACGGTATTGAAAATTTCTACTCCCCTAGCTTCAAGCATACGCTGATATTCTTTCAAATCGTATTGGTGCGGATGCAATATGTCTCCGGGTAATAAACGGAAAATATGTTTAAAAAGTTGAAAATTATGCGCATCTATTGAAACGATTAATTGTCCTCCGGATTTGGTAAAATTCACTAATTTATCCAAACAAAGATTCAAATCAGCCACATGGTTGATGGCATTCAGACAGAATACTTTATCATAGCTTTTTGTTGTTTGAAAACCTTCGAGTGATTCTGAAAAAAAAGAAATTTCAGGGTAATTGCTTTTTTGAAAGTGATCCAATTTTTCATCATACTGATTCAGCAATGGATCAACTGCATCAACTTGCTGGCCTTTCAAAACGGTAAAAATACCAGCCGGCCCACATCCTGCATCAAGCACTTTTTCGTCGGATTTCAAATACACACCAATTTGTTGTAAAAATGTTTTCCAGTAAGCTCTTTTCCATTGCAAATAATCGGCTGTTGGCTTGCGTTTTAGATAACGTTGCCACCATCGAAGTTCAGCAGATTGGGCTATTTTCCAACGTAGTTTTCTCATGGCAAACAAAGGTAATCATTTTGAACAATTCGGCCTTTAAAGTGTACCTTTGAGAAGGTGTTTTTATAAAAAGAAAAACTTGAATCAGATGCTTTTTGCAAAAGGAAGTCGGGTAAGGTTGAGCCACACGGGTGATGAAGGAACGGTGAGTGATCTTCTTGACAATGGCATGGTCAATGTCTTGCTTGATGATGGTGATGAGATTCCAGTTTTTGAAGAAGATTTGATGCGCATTGAAGATTATCGTGCTGCAATGAGAAACAAACCACCCGTCAAAGCTAAAGTTGTAAAAGGTCCGTCAAAAAAGAAAGCACAGCAGCCTGATTTTCCTGAGTACCAGCCACAATATTCTATTCTCAAAAGCCTCGGAATTCAATTGGGTTTTGAACCTCGATACCGACTTGATGGTTCTACAGAAAAATACAATATTCACCTGATCAACGATACTAAATATGATGTTTTGTTCACTTTTAGTTTGTATTTGGGAGATACTTTGAAATTAAAATCCAACGGAAAAATTGATTCGGTCACTACTTTTCCTTTGGGTGAATTGCTTTTTGATTATTTGAATGAAGGGCCTGAGGTACAAATTGAATGCTGGCAGGTAACCACGATGGGAACCGGAAAAAAACTCGCTAAAACGTTTAAAGTAAAAGCACAACAGTTTTTTAAAAAAGTACGCACCGCTCCGATCCTGAACTTAAAAGTACATCATTATGTTCTTTTCGAAAATTTTGATACTGCTCCAGAAAAGGAAGAAGACCTTCAAACCTATACCAAACGTAATAGCCATCCAATAAATCACACTTCCAATTCAATCAAATTTAATAAATCCAGTGTCTCCGAATTGGCTCATTTCAAGCCCGAAATCGATTTGCATATTGAAAGCCTTACGCCAAAGTTTGAAGGCTTGAGCAATTCCGAAAAAATCCGCATCCAATTGTATCATTTTGATGAATTTATCGCAAAAGGAATCCGTTTGGGCGTACCGCGAGTGTTTGTTATTCATGGAGTTGGAAAAGGTAAACTTCGCAATGAAATCGCCACTCGTTTATTTCAAAATCCTGATGTTGAGACGTTTATAAATGAATTTCACCCAAGGTATGGATATGGTGCTACGGAGGTGGTTTTTAAATATTAAGAGGTAAAAAAGTGAGAAGGTTAGAGGGTTATGGTTTAGAAAGTAAGAGCGTTTTTTGTATTCAAACCATGAACTTCTAACTTCTAACTATCAACCATTCAATACTTTAAATGCTCTTCAATATACGGAACCAATCTGCGATATAAATCCATTGGATCATTGTAGGAGCCACCTGTTGTAACTTTTTGTATAATCCCGTATTTATCAATTAGAAAAACGCGTGGCAAGCCTAATTCTCCTCCGTAATGTTCCGCTGCAAAAGTCATAGAATTTGGAATAATCGGATAGTTGATTTCCTGCGTTTTTCGGAGATTGTTGATGTCTTCGGTATCATTTATTGCAAAACCCAAAACCACAACTCCTTTGTCAAAATATTCCTTTATAATTTTGTTTAAACTCTGAATTTGCAAAATATCTGCATCATTATAAATCTGCCAAAAATGCAATATAACGATGTGGTCGCTGTAATAATCCAAATAATGAGTAAAGCCATCCGTATCGGGCGCTTTGAATATTGGCGCATGGAGGCCTTCATACTTTACAATTTTTTCGCTAAAAAAATCATCAAAACTGTGGTCTATCGAATCTTGCTGTGCTTCAATAATTCCGCCTAAACTTATTAAGAAGATTAAATTCAACAATGTTTTTTTCATGATGGAAACTAAATTGATTGAGCAAATTCAAAAAGTGACGAAAATTTTAAATCTATCAAATCGTCATTAAAATTTTCGGCTTCCTTTCCTTCAATTAAAACAGTAATCATGTTCAATCGTTTACCAAACTCCATGTCCGAAAGGGAATCTCCGACCATCACCGATTTTGAAAAATCAATTTCTAAAAAATCTTTTTTAGCCTGAAAAGCCATTCCTGAGTTTGGTTTTCTGCAATCTGGATCGTAGCTGGCTAATTCGGGGCAATGATAGATTCCGTCAATTCTGGCTCCTGCTTTTTCAATTTCTGTTTGCATAAAAGCGTGAACTGCTTCAAGTTGCGTTTCAGTCATTATGCCTTTTCCAATACCTTGCTGGTTAGTTACAACAACTATTCTTCTGAATTTTATATCAAAAATAGTCATGGCCTCAAGACAATTTTCAGTGAACTTAAATTGTGACGGAAATTCAATATAAGCTCCCGGAATGCGCCGATTGATCACACCATCCCGATCCAAAAAAAGCGTCCAGCTTTTATCCAGCTTTTTAATTTGAAGCATAAAAAGCGTTTATTTTTTAAAAATAACAGATTCTACCAACTCACAAATAATATGGCCTACTAAAATATGGCATTCTTGAATCCGCGGCGTATCAATACTGGGTATTTTTATCAAATAATCACAGACTCCATTCATTTTTCCGCCATTGCCACCAGTCATTCCAACCACGATCATGAATCGTTCTTTGGCAGCTTTTATCGCATTGATGATACTGGGTGAGTTGCCGGAAGTAGAAAATGCGTACAAAATATCCCCTTGCCGGCCTTTTGATCGAACGAGTCGCGCAAATACCTCATCGTAGCCATAATCGTTGGCAATTGCGGTAACCGCAGAAGTATTCGTGTGAAGAGCTTCCGCATCCAGCGGCTCACGATCCAGGTAATAGCGTCCTGAAAATTCTGCTGCAATATGTTGAGCATCTGAAGCGCTCCCCCCATTACCGCAAAGCAATATTTTTTTATCCGCTTTAAAGGCAATCGTGGTTATATCGGTAACCTGCTGAATGATCTCCATGAGCTTTTCGTCGAGCAAAATGGTCTGTTTCACCAAAATGCTTTCTCCAATTCTTTCTTTTATTAAGGGATTCATTTAAATATTTTTAAATCAGTATGTTGTTAGATGGAATTACCAATAAGTTTGTTCAATCGCTTATTATATTTCAGTCATCAATTCTTCAATTCCTTTGACCATGTTTGCCCAGGTATATTTCTTTTTATTTTCGATGACTGCTTTTTTAAAACTTTCAGCGCGCTCATTTTGAAAAAAGTCAACGATTGCATCTGAAATTGCTTTTGGATCAACGGCAACAATATAACCGGATTTTTGGTGACCAATAATTTCGGGCAAACCGCCAACATTAGTGGCTACCATTGGTTTGTCATAAAAAAATGCCAGCTGAGAAATTCCGCTTTGTGTTGCTGTTTTGTATGGTTGAACAACCAAATCCGTAGCACAAAAATAATATTTCACTTCTTCGTTTGGTATAAATTCGGTCTTTAATATGACTTGATTTTCGACATTTTCGGAATTGATCAATTCCAGGTATTTCGCTTCGTCTGAGTAATATTCTCCAGCGACGATCAGCTTTAAAGGTAATTTTCTAACACGATCGTCATTCAAAGCTTTTATCAATAAGTCCAACCCTTTATAATCCCGAATAAACCCAAAAAACAATAGATATTTGAAATTTAGGTCTAGTTTTAAAAAAGACAAAGCCTCTTCCCTGCTTACCGCTTCACCATAATTGTCATAATTTGGATGTGGAATATATCGCTGCGGTTTAGTTGCCGAAAACTGTTTAATTTGCTCACCAACGGCACGCGACAATACGATAAAAGCGTCAACAGAATTTACAAAATAACCTGATAATGCGCGATCACCGATTCGCTTTTCATGCGGAATAATGTTGTCAACAATAGCGATGGATTTGGTGTGTTTGTTTCGTTTTATCAATCGCAAAACAGATCCTAATGACGGCGCCATAAAAGGAAGCCAAAATCTGGTGATGACTACATCTGGCTTGAGTTTGCTTATTTCTCTGCCGACCTTCCACCAATTGAGCGGATTGATGGAATTTAACCTGATTTTTATATTCAGACCCGCTGGTGGAGGATCTTCAGAATATTGCGTTTTTCCTGGAAAAAAAATATTGGGATATTGTAAACTAAAAGTATAAATGGTCACTTCGTACCCATGATCTTTCAGCTCGTAGGCTAATCTTTCCGTTGAAGAAGCAATTCCTCCTCTCAAAGGATAAGCCGGTGCTATGATAATACAATTCTTCACAAACTTCAGGATTCTGATTTAGCGTGCTGGTTTTGGCTTATACGTTTCTCCACCAGGTAATAGTTGCGGGTTGGGGAATTTCTGGCGATTAATTCTGACATAAATCCTCCCAGAAATAACAAGGTTCCCATAATCATAGCGGTGAGGGATATAAAAAAATATGGATTGTCAGTAACGAGAATGGTCTCTAATCCTTTGCTCAAGCGATACAATTTGTTGATACCAATATAAGCCGCCGCAGAAAAACCAATAAAAAACATAACGATCCCATAAACTCCAAAAAGATGCATTGGTCGTTTGCCAAATTTTCCAACAAAAGTAATGGAAAGCATATCCAAAGGACCATTGACGAATCGGCTCAAGCCAAACTTGGTAACACCATATTTTCTTGCCTGGTGCACAACGACTTTTTCTCCGATTTTCGTAAAGCCAGCCCATTTTGCCAGTAAAGGAATATAACGATGCATCTCTCCATAAACCTCTATATTTTTGATCACTTCGTTTCGGTAAGCTTTCAAGCCACAATTGAAATCATGCAAAATTATTCCGCTAATCCTTCTTGCTGCAGCATTATATAATTTGGTAGGAATTGTTTTAGAAATCGGGTCAAATCGCTTTTTCTTCCAGCCGGAAACCAAATCGAATTTATCTTCTGTGATCATCCGGTACAGCTCCGGAATTTCGTCCGGACTGTCTTGCAAATCTGCATCCATTGTTATGACAACATCGCCTTCTGCGGCATCAAACCCTACATTCAAACCAGCCGATTTTCCATAGTTTCGACGAAATTTTATTCCTTTTAGATTAGGGTTGACCTTAGAAAGTTTTTCAATGATCTCCCATGATTCGTCAGTGCTACCATCGTCAACCATGATTATTTCATAAGAAAAATCGTGCTTTTCCATTGTTTTTCTTATCCACGTTTCCAACTCCGGAAGGGACTCTTCTTCATTAAACAATGGTATGACAACGGAAATATTCATAAAAGTTATTGGTTATTGGTTATTGGTTATTGGTTATTGGTTATTGGTTATTGGTTATTGGTTAGATGGAAACGAATTTGTTTTTCTCTGGTTTTTAACTTGACTTTCTTTCCTCTTATCCTTTTAACCTTTTAGCTCTCTTTCCTCTTCTCATTGTTCCAGCGATTATTAAGCTCAAAATAAATCCGCCAATCGCTCCTCTGGCAAAACTTAACAATATGGTAGAAAACCCAACTTCAAAGTTTTTTTCAATTTCAGCCGTATCCTGACCCATTTTTTGGTAAAATTCAATAGTTGATTGTTTGAGCATTTCAACCAACGCTAGGTCACTTTTTATAATGAAAAAATAAAAAATATAATAAACGACATTCGCAATGATAAAATTAAGAAAAGCAACACTTATTGCATCCCGAAAAGAAATAATATCTTCCATTAATTCACGCTGGTCTTTTACTGTTTTAGCCATAAAAAGGACATAAATCAGTATTGAACTGTATGCCACCCACATTTTCAGCATGCTCTCCTTATCTAAAAAATAAAACAGCAGGAAGTAAAGCACAACTATTCCTCCTGCTATCAGGCCATATTTCAGGCTAATCTTTCTGTCCATTTATTATGCGGTTTGCGGTTGATCTTTTTTCATTACAGCAGCAATTATTAAACATATCACAGCTCCGGCGCCACTTCCAAAAGCAAGATTTGTTAATTGAGATTTCAGGCTTGCTGCAGATTTCACACCTTCCAAAGCAGCTTCGATTTGCTCTTCATTCAAGCCAAATCTTTCATACATCTCTATAGATCCTTCCGCTATTGTATTTAAATAGTCGGGATCAATAAAATTCAAGTAAATATAATTGAAAAATGTACTCATCAATGCAGCAATCAGCCCTACCAAAAACGCCACCATAAAAGCTCGTCCAAATTTTATAAAACCATCTAATTCATTATCTCTATGGTTTTTAACTGCAAAAACCAATAATCCGACATATAAAACAATCACAATTAAGGAGTTGATAATAATGATAGTAAAACCTCCTGCAGGGTTGCTGAGTCCAGTCAGCATCCCAATCAACCCATAAATAACCAAACCCAATCCACCTATTAGCCCGTATCGAACTATAGTATTTTGAGGAGATACATCTTTAGGGTCAATAAAATTTGTGGGTTCATCTAAAGTTGTCATAACAAGTTGATTTTTAGAAGGTTAAAAAATAAAAAAGCTTACCCTACGAATATGCGACTTATTAGCTTAAAAAAGAAATCTTTTCGACATATAAGTTGTTTGACGGAATTATTGAAAAGCTATTTACGCCACTTATTTGAATCCCTTTCTATTCAGCTAATTGATGTTTTCCATTATTTACAACTCCAATCACTTTTCCTTTAAATTGCTTGCCAACAAAAGGAGTATTATTTGATTTTGAATGAATATCTTTTTCGGTAAAAGTCCACTCCATATTTGGATTAAAAATCGTCAGATTCGCCTGTTCTCCTTCTTTGATGGAAGGCATGGGCAGCCGAAGCAAAATTCGGGGGTTTATGGCCAAAATGGAAACGATATCCTCTGTAGTTAAAACATCACTCAGATAAGTGCTGCACAACGCATAAGCCGTCTCCAAGCCAATTATCCCAAAGTCAGCATAAGGAAATTCCAGGTTTTTTGCTTCTTCATCCAATGGAGCGTGATTCGATGTAATCAAAGTTATCGTTCCATTTTTAATCCCTCGTTTTAAGGCACGAATATCCGCTTTTTCTCTGAGAGGAGGCAAAACTTTATAATTGGAATCAAACTCCGCGATTGCTGTTTCATCAAAAATTAAGTTTAAAACCGGAACCGAAGCCGAAACATTGATTCCGTTAGCTTTGGCTTCCTTTATTAAATCAACAGAACGCTCCGTTGAAATATTAGTCAGATGTAGCCTGGAATCAGTATATTCTGCCAAATAAAGATCGCGTTGCACCATCAATTCTTCTGCAATAGATGGAATCCCTTTCATGCCTAATGAAGTGCTCACCATTCCTTCATGCATTTGCCCTTCCGAAGCCAGCGCAACATCCTGAGGATGGTTCATAACCAATCCGTCAAAAGCCTTTACATATTGCAAAGCTCTCATCATCAATCCGCTGTTTTGCATCGTTTTTTGGCCATCTGAAAAAGCCACAGCACCTGAATCATGCATATCGTACATCTCTGTAATATCCTTGCCATCACAATCTCTCGAAACAGCGCCAATCGGATAGAAATCTACAAGCCCATGATCCGTTTTATTTTTAATATAATTTACTTCTGATTTAGAGTGTATCGTGGGGAGCGTATTCGGATTTGGCGCAATTGCAGTAAAACCTCCCGCTGCTGCTGCTTTTGTAACCGATTGCAAATCTTCGCGATGCTCAAATCCGGGATCACCAACCTGAGTGCCGACATCCATCCATCCAATAGAAACAAAGGCATCTTTAGCATCAATAATTTTTTCATTTTTGGCCTTAATCGTTGGCTTAATTGCTTCAATAATTCCATTTTTATTTATCAAAATATCACGCTTCTTTCCATTTAATTTGGAAGTAGGGTCTACTATCGTTGCGTTTTTTATTAATAGCATAGGAATATTTAGTTTGAAGTTTGAAGTTTGAAGTTTGAAGTTTGAAGTTTGAAGTTTGAAGTTTGAAGTTTGAAGTTTGAAGTTTTGGGCTCCTCATTCATAACTTAAAATTTCTCTTTTCTATCTCTCCTCAAAAAATCTTCGCAAATTTAATTTTAAAATCGTCAATGTGGAAATCTCTTAGTATACAAATTCGTGCAAATAATAAAAACTTAATCTTTTGGCACTTCTTTCTAGTAATTATAAAACCGGTTATTAAACATCAATTTGTTTTCGAATTCCCGGAACAACTTTGCTTCCTGAGGCCGGATTTGTAACTCATCAAAGTAAATTTTATGGTTTTCCAAATCACCATTTTTTATTGAAAACCGGATCGAGCTATTTGAGCTACCTATTTTGAAAGGAATATCGACCAAAGCCCAATCTCCGTCAAAAGATCTGATATCATTACTGAGACTCCATCGCCATCTCTGTAATTCACGACCGGATGCAATATCGGATTCTATAAAAGTGATCATTGATCTAGGGTGTAAATCTTCTTTTATATAAGCCCAAATTGAAAAAACATATAGCTGACTGGCTTGCTGGTTTGGTATTTTACCTTCAAAGACTATATTTTCATGATTTGCAATTCCTTCAAAACCATTTCCAAAGTATTGTTTTGAAGCCTTTTGATCATCAAAAGGTTGGTAAATAAAATTTAAAGTGCTGTCGTTTGAAAAAATGTCACCAAACCGATAAAGCTCAAGTTGTTCAAAAGAATCTTTGGCCTTTTCTTGCCTCTTTTTAATACTATCCCTGATCTCATCAATTGTAAGTTTGTACAATATGATCTGACCGTCCTCATAGATTTTTGGAACTTCGTACAACAAATGATTAAACTTGTACCAGATATCCTCATAAGATTGTTTGTGCAAAAACACTAAAAAATCTTTGTCATTTGGTAAATCTTTAAATATTTCCGGAGTACGGTAGGGTTCAGCGACCAGCTCAAGTTGGTTGACCGTTTGGCTGACCGAAGTTCGTCCTAAATAAGCACCAGTAATTGGTAATCCGGTTTGAACAGCGGCCCAAAGGGATCGATGCATATCA
The DNA here is from genome assembly GCA_965220465.1 of Saprospiraceae bacterium. Lineage (GTDB taxonomy): Bacteria > Bacteroidota > Bacteroidia > Chitinophagales > Saprospiraceae > JAHDHW01. The sequence continues at coordinate 462,980 of CBDCPZ010000025.1, forward strand.
TGTCCGTAAGAAATCTTCCAAAAATTTTCGGAGCCCTGATGAAAGTGTGGAAGCGGGATAATTGCCTGGTATTCTGAAAAATCAATAGAATGCAACCATGGATTGTCATCCTTCTTAAAATGTTCTCTCAATTCGGGTTGGGGGAAAAAATTAAATATATCCAGTGAAGTTAAAAAAGTAAACCCTTCAAAATTTAAAGCGCCCAAAATCAGCACAAACAAACTAATTCTGAGTGCCTGCTTTTTTACTTTTTTAAATTGAAAATAGAGTGCATAAAAAGCAATGATGTTGATCACGTAAAAGAAAACCCATGCAAATCTTCCAACACTTCTAAACTGTCCAATCGGCCCCAATTTGTAGGGTAGATTTTCCAGCCCGGGGATTATAAATGGAATTCCAAAGGAAAAAAGGAGTAATGTGAAAGAAGCCCAAAAAGCACTTTTTAAAAATAAACGATTTTCTTCGGCCGCGATAGATTGATATATTCTTTTTTGAAAACTGTTTTTAATATGTAAAACCATTTCTTTAAAAAAAAAGGCGAGGGCAACGATGCCAATATACGCTTTCCCTTCACCGGACATGGGTCTGATTTCGGCGATATAAGTATTGATCCAGTGGCCAATTTGAAAGTCAACCGGAAGAAAAACATTTTCCCAATAAGAGCGATAAGCCATAAATCCATAAGGCCGTCCGGGCCGGTCAACAACCGTATCATTGAGCATCAATTTAATGGTTAAATAGGGTAAAACGATTTGAATGGCTAAATGGAAAATTGTAAAGATGATTTCTTTTTTATTAAAACGATAAAGAGTTTTAAAGCCCATCAATGCACCAATGAACAACACACCAACAGCAAATAAATACAGGTGGATCTGGCTAATCAGAAAAAGAGAAACTGCAATAAGCAAACTACTTTTCAGATCTCTTTTTTCATGAAACAACATACTCAGGTAAAAAATCAAAGGAATCACAAACGGGTGCGCCAAACCATAATGAGCTCCTAAACGAGCAAGCTGCGGAGAAAGCATAGTCAAACCGATTGCAACAGGAATTATATACCAATTGGGCAGTCCTAAGTGCCTGAAAATCAAATACAAAAACAAACTACACAACAACACTGAAAACAGTAAAAATACATTAAGCGCTCCGCCGGTATAGTCTGAAATATCAACAAAATTATTGCTTATGAATTTGACGGCATTCGCCAGCAAAGGAAGGTTATCCGTAAATCCAACCGCATCGCCATAAGGATAATGCATACCTTCGAAATGTTGATAAGTACGGTCGTGTTTTACGTGATAATAAGCAGCGGCATAACTTCGGAATCCATCGTGAGAATCACCGATCACCCAATCATTTGGAGCAGTTACCAATTTCGGGAAAGTTAACCCTAAAATCAGTACCATCAATCCAATCAAAACCGACAAACCTCCCTTCGTCTTTTTGAAAAACTGCATAGATTTTGTTTAGCAGCGCGAAAATAAAAAGAATTTGCACAACAAAGCCCGAAGACCAGTTTAAAAACCAACCTTCGGGCCTGGCCTTAAGTCGTCAAATTTTACAATAAAATTTATTTAGAATTTTTTCTTTTTCCTTGTTGTTTCAAAATGGTGGTGAACAGTGTTGATAAATGAAAGGATGACTCCGATTCCGAGGATAATGTAAAAAATAGTGAAAAGTTTTCCTGCGTCAGTTGCAGGAGAAAAGTCACCATAACCAATTGTAGAAAGTGTAATAACCGAAAAATAAACACAATCAATCCAATCCCAACCTTCCAGAAAATGGTACATTACTGTTCCAAAAGCTATAAAAAAACTTGTTGTAAAAAGCAATTCCCGATATTCCCGATCTTTTAAAAAACTAATAAGCGTATTGATAAAAACCATTTTGGATAATTTAAAATCAAAAAAAATTTGACGTCAAATTTATGGTTTTTATTGACTAAAACTGCTCTTTTGGTAACGTTGATTATATGCTGTTATTAAAAAACAACGCTACTAAATCATCAAAATCAAACCCTCCAAAGCCGTAAAAGTAATGTTTCCAATCCAAGAAAAACTAAAGCAAGGATAAGACACCAGCGCCACAACACGATTCCGTGGCTTCGCTCGCCAATGATAGGCGTCAGGCTGGCAGCCGCAGTATTATCAATAACTTTTATAAAATCGTTGGCAAGGTTTCGCAAATCTTCGTTACTCAGATGTGCCATTTCAGACTCTTTGCGATCATAGTTGAAAGCATATTTTGAAAGAATATCCCCTTCTTTTAAAAACAGGTCATAAAATCCTGCATCAGTGATTTGTCCATTGATTCCAAGCAATACTTTCGGGCCAATTGCAGTCTGTTCGGGAATAAATTCTTCCGTAGCTCCCTTTATTTTAAAAACCAAATCAGAACCGCTTATGCTATTGTCCGCTTCGATCAATTCGTCTCTTCCGATCGTGTAGGCGATTTGCTTTTCTTTGGCGGTTGAGATCGCCATTTTGTATAGCATTGGAATGAAAACCTCACCGCTTCGCACCAGATTATTAAATTCCTCTTCCAACGGTGAAGTACAAAGGTAAAGATGCCCTTTGTCATTTTTATATTTAGCCAGATAAGTCGAACCATCCCGATAGGTCAGCAATGGTTCTTCTGCTCTGCTGGCAAATTTGCTAAGCGTATAATTTGCCTGTGAAACCGGAAGTTTTAAATTGGCGCTTTTATTTTCAAAAACATCATTAAAAACAAACTCGTCGGTATTCATTATAGAAACGGATCGCTCCAGTTTTTCCAGGTTTTGCAATTCATTAGCCCTTAAGGAAGAAAGAAAACTGTTGTAAGTACCAATATTTACAGAGGTTCCGGGAAAAACCAAAACATTCCCGCCATTTTCAACGTACTGTTTCAATTCTGAAGATAAGCCGGTTGAAAAGTTATTGAGCCCATTTGTAACGATGAGATTGTATTCCGGAAAAGCGGAATAATCAAGGTTTCCGCTCAATTGGTTGACGATTGAAAAATAATCAACTCCTTTAAAAGTAGCATCTAGGTATTTATTGGAAGCAGTTTCGTTGATGACCAATATTTTTATTTTTTCAGCAACATTGAAAGTGAAAAAATATTGGTCATCAAATTGTACCGGATAATCTGTAATATTTAGCTCTGCTTCATGCCAACCGGTTCGAAGGATCGTAATATTCACCGTATCCTTAACAGAGGAGCGAGCAGGAATCGAAAGTGTTCCAACGGGTTTGACCTGCTCTTCGTGACGAAGGGATAATCGAATATTTTCAGCATCCTGATCGCTATGATTTTTTACGCTGATAATCAGGCTATTCGTTTGATTGATCATCTGAACAGGCGCATCAAACCAACAGGAATCTATACTGATATTTCGTTCCTGGATGGGTTGCAACGAAACGAGGTTTACTTCTAAAGTGGTATCCTTATAATTTTCAAAATCAGTTATATTTTTTTGAAAATCGGAAATGACAAACGCGGTTTTATTATCTGAAGCGCCACTATTGAGTGCTTGTTGCTGGCGAACGAGGACTTTTGAAATTTCTTTTACGGAAGGGCTCACAGATACTTCATCAATCAACGTCAAAGCATCTTCTTTGCTTACCAAAATTTGATGCCGTCCTTCAAAATCATTGGTCAGAATTTGAAAACGATCTTCAACCTGAAACGCATTGACAATTTCCCTGGCACGTTGTTTTGCTTTTTCAACCAAAGGAACATCTTCGCTTAACGCGCTCATACTAAATGAGTTATCAATAAATATACTAACAGACTTCGCTCCTTTTTTTACTTCAGCGTCTTGTGGAATAAATGGCTGTGCAAAAGCAAAAACCAAAGCAGCAACCGCCAACAAACGCATCAACAACACCAAAAGGTTTCTTAGTCGTTGACGCGCGCTCGTTTCTTCTTTGACTTCCTTCAAAAAACGGACATTGGTGAAATAGACCTTCTTGAATCGCCGAAAAAAGAACAAATGAATGATAATCGGGATTGCCAAAGCAAAGAGCGCAAAAAGAAATGTAGGATATAAAAACTGCATAGATTGCAAAAATATAATTATAATATTAATGACAAAGGGATTGTTGACTTATTAATTAATTTTCCTTTTGATGAGGAATTTTTCCAGCAGACAACCCTCCTTTTTTAAGCCTCAATATTATCAAATGAAACGTCTTTCATAATACGCACAATGCTTCTTTTTGTTATTAAAAGTCATCCATTTAATTCTATTATAGTAAATTGAGTCAATAATAATTCAACAAACAATAATTTAGCATGAAATTTAAAATACTTTTTTTCTTTTTGATTTTAAATTTTTCACTGCAAGCCGGCGATTTCCGTGGCGGCGATATTCATATCGAACAATACACGGCCTACTCTGTTCAGGCAAATATCAATGTCAATTTAGTTATTCACTCTGAGGTTGATCAAATTATTATCTGTTGGGGCGATGGAAGTTGTGATATCCTTAGCAGTCCACAGATATTGGAAAATCCTTCGTTTGATACCAAAACCTTACATTTTTATTGGATTCATGAATACAACCAGCATGGTTTTTATGACATCACGATTGAAGAATGTTGTTGGTCAGATGACATTTTTAATATGAATTTGATAAGTGAACAAGACCTCGTTTTGGAAGCTTCTTTCAAATTGTTAGACCCTTCTGTCGAGCCATATAATGTAATGCCCTATACGGCGACTTTACCAATCAGCAGCGGCAACCAAAACACCTATTTAGTCTACAACTCCTTTGTCAATATACCTGAAAACGACGAAAGTACTTTTGAATTATGTTCCGTAGATGTAATCAATTACTTTATGCTGGATGAGATATTTGCCCAACCTAATACTTTTTATTTAGATCCGTTAACCGGAGGCTTTTCATGGTTTAGTCCGCCGGCACCAGGTTTTTTTATTGTAAAAGTTTGTATCACAACAACCCGGTCAGGGCAATTGATCAGCGAAACATCCCGTGATATTTTAATTGCCATCGACAATACAATTGGTATAGAGGACCTATCCCATGCAACCAATTTTAATATAAAATGCTTTCCCAATCCGGCACAGGATTTCGTCCACTTTAATTATCATTTAAAAGAAAAATCTATCGTTGAAATTGATCTTTTTGATACAAGCGGAAAGAAAATTAAAACGTTGTTTTCCGGTGAAAAAATGAGTGGCGATAACGAGGAATTATTTGACCTTCAGGATTTACATCAAGGCAGTTATCTTTTCAGAATAATTTCAGCAGACAAATTTGGCGCAGTTCCATTTTTTAAGAAATAAAGCTAAAAACAGGATTGCAAAAACTATAATCGTTTTAAAAACCTTTGTAGTTTTGAGCCGCATTTTACAATGTGCCTGCATTCAATTTCTATTTGTGATTTAACTTTATGCGCCAATTAGATTTTACCAACATTATTCAGGAAGCCTGGTTTAAATACGACAATAGCCGGCCGATCCAATCTATCACGGATATCAGCGCACTGGTTTCAACCAATCATGTTTTTAGGGTTAATCTGGAAGGAGATGATATTGTCATCGCCAAGTTATCCTATTTTGGAAAATACGAACATTTCAAAGAAGACCATTCGACTATCAACGCTTTAGCCAATAATTTGCCTTCGCCTTTTCAGAATTTCCTTGCGCGTTCGTTGATGAAATCTAATGAAGTTTATACTTTTCGCTTCACCAGCGGGCATTTGGATGCCTGGGTTGTGTTTTACAATCCAATCCAAATCGAAGAAAAATTACCTCGCAGATTTAAAGCGGATCAAATTGTCACTTTAGCGAAAGAGTTGGCCAGTTTTCATAAAGCCTGTTATAAAGTAAGAGGTGTTTTGCCTTCAAATTCCAAAACGCTGCATACCGATATCAACCATTTGCTGGAAATTTTAGATTCCGAGCAAGGACAATTTGAACACCGGATGCATATTGATGATATCAAACGACAGTGTGAGCTTTTTTTTGAAAACACACAGAAACTCAATTACGCCAATTTCACCAAAATGCCCGTTTTTATTGATTGGAATATTGGTAATTTTTCTGTTACCAAAAAATTCAAGCTGTATTCGCGATGGGATTATGACTGGTTTCGGATGAGCTCGCGGGTGATGGATTTTTACTTTTTCAGCAGGATCGTTTCAGATATTGGTGACCGAACCGTTTTCAGTTACGTTGCCGGGCCTTTGATGGAGGAGCGATTTTTGTTGTTTTTAAAAGAGTATCACGCGGTTTATCCTTTGACGGAACATGAAGTTCGTTTTATGAAAGAAGCCTATCGCTTTTTCATTTTAAATTATGTGATAAAAGACGGGAGATATTTCTTCCATGAAATCTACGCCACTAAACTTCAAAAAGAAGCTTTCGAAATATATTTTCCAATGTTGGACACTGAATTTAAAGCAGAAAAAATATTAAATGTACTCAATCCCTGAACCACAAACCCTCAAATCTTCTTCCATGAAAATCTCCGATTTTAAAACTATTGTAAAAAATTATGAAGTTGTTTTTTTTGACGCATATGGCGTTTTGAAAAACTCTTTTGGTTTGATCGATGGAATTGGAAATACTTTCAAATTTCTAAAAGAAGAAGGCATTGATTATTATATTTTGACGAATGATGCTTCACGCGGCCCTGAAAAACTAGCTCAGGTTTACAACAATCACGGGCTCCATGAAATCACCCCTGACAAGATAATTTCTTCCGGAATGCTGGCCCGTGAATATTTGAAACTGAAAGTGAATAATGGGACAGTTGCCTATCTGGGGAAAGCTCCTTCCGCAGAATACCTTCATGAGTTAGGTTTGAAAACGCTCTCTGTCAATGATCTCAATTTGAATGATGTTGACGACATCAGCGTCTTGGTTTTTATGGATGATGAAGGATTTGATTGGAATCATGATATCAACAAGATCGTCAATCTGCTTCGAAAGAAAAACATCCCCTCTGTTGTTGCAAATACAGATTGGTTTTATCCTGTAAACAACAACGACATCGCTATTGCTATTGGTGGCATCGCCAACATGGTTGAAGCGATCACCAATCGAAGATTCATACGCTTTGGAAAGCCAGATTCTAATATGTTCATTTTCGCCTACGAGCACTGTGCCAAAGGCCGGATTATTGATAAAAGAAAAATCCTGATGGTCGGCGATACCCTTTACACAGACATCATCGGCGGCAATAAATTTGGTATCGATACTGCTTTGGTTTTGACAGGTACTACCCTTCCTCACAAAGCCAAAAAGCGGATCAACTCCACGGGTATCATTCCGGATTATATCTGTCATACTGCTGCGATTGAGCTTTAAAATATAGCTATTATATTTGAAGTTAAATTCTTCATCTTTGGATTAATCGTTATTTTGACGATTATGTCAATCTTTATTTAGCCAACGAGATTGTATTTTTGAATTCATAAAATAAATACTAAATGATCCTCTTTCCATTATTTCAAGGATCAATTTTATATATATAATATATGAGGGGTGGGCATTATTTAAATTCGTTTAAAAATGCTTGAGTTGAAGCCCACGGCCTATTATTTAAAAAATTGTCTCTCATCATCAGTTGAACGGCTAAAGGGCCGATCATTAAAAAAGCAGAGACTTTATCAATGCCCTTGTAAGGCAGTTGTTTTTCTCCTTCTAGGTCAAAAAGTTGCTTGATGAGAGAAAATAAAGGTTCGATAGATGGTTTACGATGTCTATAAAGCCATTTGGCTTCGGCCAATTGAACCATCGAGTTGTACCATTTTACGAATGGTTGTTTGACATAAGTGGTAAACACTTTCGGTGTTTGGAGCAAGATATCATAATCCTCATACAGTCGTTGAATGACTTTCAAAGATTGGTATCCTGCGTCACCCACAATGATGCCGATCAGGTCTTTGATTCCCTGGATCAGTTTGTCAATCCAGGAGTAGTCCTTATCCGAAGCGGTGCTTACCCAGGCTGAAACAGGGAAACGATTTTGCAGGCATACTAAGTGTAGCCCATAGCCGAATCGCCAGCCATGATAAGCACTCTTAGACCAGGAAGCATCTGTGTCAATAGAGGAATGGGGGACTATGCCTGCCTCCATATTCTTTTTGTGCCACAGGCCGCCAAGGGCCCGGAAAACACTTTTGTCAACAAATGCCCAAGAGCAACGAAACTGCCGGTATTCCAATTCCTGGCATTGTACCGTTATTTGCGGTAAGAGCCAATGGATATACCTGGGCAAACTCAAAAATCGTCTACGTATCGTTTTACGTGACGGGGCTGATGGAAAGCCAAAAGCTTCGAAATGCGCTTTAGCATATTTGGTCATTGCCTTGAAAGTATATATCCGTTTCAAGGACATTACCATAAAAAATAAGGTCATGGAGGCCAAAGAATACACAAATGGTCTTCCTCTGCCTCGTTTCTGCTCATAGCTATTATAGCATTTTTGCAGAAATTGTAAGATTTCAACTATTTTAGTGGACATGTTAATTTGAGTCTTTGTCTCAAACTAATATCCACAGATATTTTCATTGGGGCAAAGGCTTCTTTTATTTATGCCCACCCCTCATATATAATATATAATACTAAAAGCATGAAAACTTCAATTTGTTTATTGGTAATCGGATGTTTATCCAATTTTATTATAAACCCAGCCTTTACCCAACCACCGTCATTTGAATGGGTAAAACAAATTAAAGGGGCAAATGAAGACAAAAGCAATTCCCTAGCAGTTGATGGCATGGGTAACATTTACATTGTCGGAGAATTTGAAGGAGAAGTGGACTTTGATCCGGGCATCGACACATTTTTTCTTACCTCAATGGGCTCAAAAGATATATTCATTCAAAAAATGGATCTTTTTGGCAACTTCATCTGGGCTAAACAAATGGGAGGAACTGGTTTTGACATTGGTCGATCTATAACAGTCGATCAAGAAGGTAATGTTTATACTACAGGCTATTTCCAAGATGATGTTGATTTTGATCCGGGGCAAGGCGAGTTTATTTTGAGTGCAAGCCTTGAAGAAGACAACGAAGCTTTTATTCAAAAACTTGACACTGATGGCAATTTTATGTGGGTCCAACGAATAAGCGGGCTTTTTTCAGATATTGGTACTTCAATAAATATAGATGCCTTTGGAAATATTTACACAGTTGGAATTTTTGTGGTTTCTGCAGATTTTGATCCTGGCCCTGATTCCTATATTCTGAATCCTATAGGAAGTAGTGATGTGTTTATTCAAAAATTGGATGATTCAGGTAATTTTCTTTGGGCTAAAAATGTAGGTGGAATAAAACCTGATTTTGGTCTTGATGCGACTGTCGATGAAATAGGTAATATTTATATCACAGGACGTTTTCATGAAACAGTAGATTTTGATCCGGGGCCGGAAGTTTTTAACCTTTCAGCAACCGGTGACTGGGATATTTTTATGCAAAAACTCGATGCTGACGGCACTTTTTTATGGGCAATTCAAATAGGAGGTGCTAATTCGGATTCCTGCAATTCAATTGCTGTAGACAAGTCAGAAAATGTATATGCTACAGGATTTTTCACGCGAGAAGTAGACTTTGATCCTGGTCCGGGCACATTTTTCTTAGATTCAGGTCTATTTGCAACGCAGCATGATATTTTTGTACTAAAACTTGATAGTTCAGGTCAATTAATTTGGGCAAAAAGAATGGGAACAGATCCTGCCTTGGATTATGGGTCTGCAATTACTATAGATACATTTGGAAATGTATATACTACAGGTACTTTTTTTGGGGAAGCGGATTTTGATCCAGGCCCTGGGACACATTTATTAAATTCAGTTGATGGTGGAGCTGAAGCTTTTATCCAAAAACTTGATGAAGATGGAAATTTTATTTGGGCTGTGAATATTGGGGGCACATCTTGGGACGAAAGTAAGTCCATCAAAGTAGATAATTTTAGAAATATATATACTACAGGTTTTTTTTATGAAAGTGCGGATTTTGATCCTGGTTTAGACACTTTTGAATTAACCTCAGATGGATCTGCTGACATTTTTGTTCATAAAATGCATCAATGCACTTTTGATGCAAGTATTAGTAGCAATAAAGGTTTTGAAGTTTGCGCAGGAGAAAGTACAGATTTGACAGCAGTTGGTGGAGAATATTATATGTGGGATACAGGAGACACATCTGCCACAATAATAGTCACTCCTTCTATAACTACCACATTTAATGTAGCGATTACGGATACCTCTAGTTGTACAAGAATTCAATCGGTACAAATAATTGTGGAACCACACCCAAACGCCCAATTTGATTACTCAGTAAATGGAACTACAGTAGATTTTACAAACTTGAGCAGCTCAAACGCTAATAATTTTGAATGGAATTTTGGTGATAACTCTCCAGAATCCAGTGAAGAAAATCCAACGCATACCTACACCCAGTCAGGTGTCTATTTAGTGACTTTAATTGCAACAAATCCCTTCTGCGGAAGTGCAATTTCACAATATGTTGAAGTACTCCCAACAAGTATCAAATCATTTGATGACAAATCTCTAATTGAAATCTTTCCCAATCCAGTTACTGATTTGCTTCATTTTAAAAGTGAAATAAAAATCGATCACATCCAAATCTCCAATATTTTAGGACAGCAAGTGTTGGAAATAAAAGATGCTGAAAACAGTAACAAAATTGATTTAAAACATTTACTATCAGGCAATTATGTTATCACTTTTTTGAGTGGAGATCAGATTTGGTCATCAGAATTTGTAAAGCAGTAAAATTCATTTTATAAAAAACTACCACAATCATTTTCGCTGGAATAATGTTTTTTTTGTAAGAATTATATCTGCCATTCAGCTGCGATCGAGCTTTAATACAAAAAGATTTTATTCAACTATTTCTATCATCAATTGACAATATAATTGCAGGCATTTTTGTTTAATTCCTGATTTCAAACTATTGAAACGGCTTAAAAAGAAACCTTCGTATTGGGCTTTTTTGATACTTCTCTCACCTTAGCACAATACTTGTATTAGCAAACAATACCCCTCCATAAAATACAAATACGTCAAACGGAAACATTTTTTTTTATAGAGTCCGTAAGCTATGGTTTGTATTTTCTACCATGATTTTCCATAACTATTCACATTGATTTTTTTTTAAAAACCTTAAAAAACCTAACCCAATGAATAGTTCGGTTTTATATCCTTTCCTCATTCTGTTTATACCTTTCAATATGTTAACTGCACAGGACAAACAGGTGAACATCGAAGGGGACAATCAACTGCTTCGATCTGGCAAAGCAGCCTGCGGTACTGCTCCAATGACTGAAGCACAGAGAAGATATACTTTGGAAGTGATTGATCAAATGGGTGCAAACCGTAATACAGGAACAACCTGTATTCCAATACGAGTTCACATTGTAAGAGAAGATGATAGTTCAGGAGGGATTTCCCTAGGAGATGTTAACATCGGCATGTCTTATCTCAATTATTTTTATTTAACCGCTGGTATCGAATATTACATTTGCGGCGTCAATTACATAGATGATTCTGATTGGTACGACTTTGATGATACAGAAGAAGCCGCCTTAGTGGCTGCCCATTCGGTCGATGATGCAGCTAACATTTTTTTTGTTGATGAGATTAATAGCGGAGCTGCATGTGGCTACGCATACTATCCTTGGAACGCAGATTATTCTATCAATGTGTTGATGGATAAAGATTGCACTACCGGTTATGAAAACGGTACACTAGTTCATGAAATGGGACATTTTTTCAATTTGCAACATACCCATGATGGTACAACAAATGGCAATATGGATGGTGATGCTGAGCATGTACCCCGATCAGGTGGAAATTCCAATTGCACAACGCATGGAGATATGCTTTGTGATACGGAGGCTGATCCAAATGGCAGCAATGATGGCAGTTGTAATTTTGTTAATGATGGCAATAGTATGCAGGATATTTATGCAAATACCTACACTCCTGATCTGGATAACATCATGTCTTATTATTCTGACTACTGCGGTGGAATTTTTACTTCGGAGCAATATACACGAATAGCAAATGCCCTCACAACCCGCCTTGGCCATTCGGCCTATGACCTCGACGGATGCACACCTGCTTCCGTTACTGATCCTTCCGGCATGACTGCAACCCTTAATAGTTCTTATGGTGTAGACTTGAACTGGACCGATAATGCCGGTAATGAAACGGGCTATTTGATTGAGCGGTCTTCAGATGGAGGTAGCACCTATTTCCAACTTTCCGGAGCAGGGGTAGCGCCTGATGTGACCACTTATACGGACAATACCATTTCTGCCAACACAACCTACCATTATCGCGTGAAAGCTTCCAATGATGATTGTAATGATTATTCAACAGCGGCAAGTATTTCCGTTGGTTTGGTTTATTGTGTGCCGACACATCAGTCGAATTCCTGTGAATTGGGCTTGGGCGGTACACTTGGTGTTGGGATTTATAATTTTACGTTAGACGGTGATGGTGCAGAGGATATAAGCAATACCGAAAATGGTTGTAACGGCGCATTATCTGTTTTTAGCCAGACTCATTCGGCTGATGTGACTGCGGGAAGCATGTATGATGTTGAGGTTAACTTTCAGTTGGGGAACCCTCCTTCCGGTTCTTATTATTCCCAATATGTAACGATTTGGATAGATGCCAATCAGGACGGTGATTTTGAAGATTCCGGTGAGAACTTGTACCAGGCAAGCAGTGCTGGCGGACCGGATTTGACGATCTCGATTACCATTCCTGCTACGGCAACTAATGGAAGCACTACTTTGAGAGCAAGGACTGGATGGTCATCTGGTGGAGAAGTTAATACTTCCTGCGGGTATTGGGCCCTTGGTGAATCAGAAGATTATGAATTGGTAGTCAGTGGAGGACTCCCTGTGGAACTCACTTCTTTTAATGGTCATAAACGTAATGAAGGAGTCGAACTGAATTGGGCAACTGCGTCTGAAGAAAACAACGATTATTTTATCATTGAACGTGCATCGAACGGAGTGGATTTTGAGTTTTTAGCAAAAAAAGAAGGGAACGGTACCAGCTTTGAATCAAATAATTATCAACTACTTGATCGTCAGCCACTCAACGGTTTTAATTACTATCGCTTGGTTCAGGTTGACTTCGATGGAAGCAGGAATGTTGAAAGTAAAATTGTAGCGGTTGAGTTTTCAAAAAACGCTTTTGTTACAGTTAATCCAAATCCAATAAAAGAAAATATTATTACGATCAACTACCAGACGGAGCAAGCCAACAATTGCCAGATTTCTATTTTTGATTTAAACGGAAGACAGCTATACCAAAAAGCAGAAACAACCAATAAAGGTGGAAATCTATTTAATATTGAAATCCCAGACTTGCCAAAAGGAGTTTTTATTGTTCGTGTTGATAGTGAAAATGATGTACAAACTACCCGTTTTGTAAAAGCGAGGTAAATCCATTTTTCTTTATTAAAAGATTAAAAAAAATCGTTGCCTTTTATTATATGGCAACGGTTTTTTTTGTTTAAATAGTTGTTTTAAGTTATTCAAGCCAATTTGGAAATGAAAACTTTAAATGAGGTCCTTACCTTATATTTTTTTCATCAGTTTTTATACCAACAATTTTAATTGAAAAGAGATAAAAATAAATGTGTATCAATGAAAATTTACTTCAAAAGCGTATCTTATCTTCGATAGATTTGTAAAGCGAATTGATTTCAAATCTAGTTTCCCATTTTTAAATAAAAACCATCAAATATGAAACGATTAACCCTTTACACTTCCATTTTCCTTTTAGGATTACTTCTTCCTTCAACATCATTCAATCAGGTAACATCCGAACCTTTTTTGCTGGAAACAGAAAACGCTCCTTTACCTTTGCTTGAATCTATAAATACTCAAAATATTAATCTTCCAGCTAAAGGCAGAGATGACAACGATCTTCTTTTAGCCACTAGAAGTGACCACTGGTCCTCATCCGATTGGGAAGGTACAGACTCTTCAGAATATTATTATAACAACGAAAATTTGTTGATTGAACAGATTAATAAAGTTTTTGAAACAGACGAATGGCTGAATGATTCCAGACGGAGTTATGAGTATGATGCTAATAATTTTCAAACACTGACGGTTGTTCAATTTTGGAATATAACAGAATGGATGAACGATTATCAATTAATCTTCAGTCTTGATGTAAATAATAACATCGCATCGGTTTTAAATCAAAACTGGGATGGCACCAATTGGGTGAATAGCGTTCAATACATTAATAGCTTCGATGCCAATAATAATCTTACATCGCAAACCACTGAAATTTGGGAAAATAATGGTTGGGCCAACTTCAATAAATCCAGCTATAGTTATGATGTTAATAATAATCAAACATCGTGGTTGCTTCAATCCTGGGACGGAGCTGAATGGGTGAATTTTCTTCAATACACCTACGATTACGATATTAATAATAATCAAATATCACAATTACATCAAAGCTGGAGTGGAACAGATTGGGCTAATAGTTCTCAAGAAATGTATAGCTATGATGCTAATCAAAACCTAACAATACGGCAAATACAAAACTGGAACGGGAACAACTGGATTAATACTCAGAAATTTACCTCTAGTTATGATGTTAATAATAATCAAACAATGCGATTGCGGCAAATTTGGGTAGGTGGTAATTGGATAACCATTTCTCAATTCGTCTACGAATACGATTTAAGTGATAATCTGATCCTGGAAACTTTTCAGGATTGGAACGGGAACGATTGGACCAACGTTGACCAAACTATTTATTACTACGAAATAGTTAGTAGTACAGCTACACCGGAATCATTCGATTCTGATATCCAGGTTTTTCCAAATCCAAATAATGGCCATTTTACGATTGACTTAGGAAATAATGATTTAACCTCAGGAATAGTGAATATTTATAATCCAATCGGACAAATGATATTTTCGCAAAAAATCCAAAATGGAACGCAAAATCAGTTAATTAATTTAACAGGTTATCCAGAAGGTATTTATTTTCTTCAGTTACTTGAAAGAAATAAAATTACCACGCAAACCTTTAATATCAGCAGGTAAAATCAGATTTTGTCATTAACAAAAAACCCTCAGCGTTATTAGTACGCTGAGGGTTTTTGTTTATAAATAGCTAATCTTGAATTTCTTTATTCTTCTGCTTCTTCAGTTACAGCAGCTTCGGCAATTGGAGCTTCTTTGTGAGGCATGTCCGTATTCCAGATATCTCGAATACAAACGTATTTCCCTTCGCGGTTTTCAAAAAGCGACATATATTTCCCTTTATCTACAACCTCTCCGCTCTCATTCGTTACGGTCCATGTTCCGGTTTCGACAGCAATATTTCCAGCGGCCCAAAGATCGGTTACAGCCATGGTAGAAGTCGTTGCTGTTGTATCTTTAGCCATTTCCGCCATTACATCTGCCTTTATGGCTTCTTTACCAATCAAAGTCGGTTTATTAGGCGACATACTGTGCGCATCATCAGCATAATAAGCCATAAGTGCATCCACATCTTTAGCGTTAGATGCTGTGGTGAAAGCCGCTTCCATAGCAGTGATTTCCGTTTTTACACTTTCCAAATCCACAGTAGGTTCCGCAGGAGGAGTTGTACAGGAAAAGAAAAAAAGCAGTGTAACTGCCAAACAAATAATAAGACTGAGGTTTTTCATTTTATTAAAATTTTTAGTGAGTAATTAATCCGGTGTCAATTTAAAGGTAATACAAAATTTATTACTATTTCCATAATCTACTTATTTTCAGACAAATACACTTATTTTTAAATTATAATTCCCTAACATTTTTCAACACAATTTGGGCAGTATGCAGTTTAATTTTAAATTTGTGTTTTTAAATAACCAATTAAAACTAAATCTTATAAACCATGTCCATATTTGTTCCTTTCAAAGCATTCCGTCCAACCAAAGAAACCGTCAAAGACGTTGCAAGCAAACCTTATGATGTTTTAAATGAAAAAGAAGCTAAAACGGAATCGTTAGGTAATCCAATTTCTTTTTATCATATCATCAAACCAGAAATAGATTTTTCAGGCGACTTCGATCATTATGCCCCTGAAGTCTATCAAAAAGGGAAAGAAAATTTTGACAAATTGGTCAGCAAAGGCATCATGGCTCAAGATAAAAACGCTTGCTTTTATGTTTATCAACTAAACATGAATGGTCATGAACAAACCGGTTTGGTAGGCTGTTGCTCCATTGATGATTATTTCAACAATGTGATTAAAAAGCACGAGCTCACCCGCCCCGACAAAGAAGAAGATCGAAAAAATCATATCCGCGCAAGCAAACTCAATTACGAGCCAGTTTTCTTTGCATATCCTCAGGTAAAATCCATCGATGACATGGTAAACGAAGTAAAAAGCTCAGCGCCAACCTATGATTTTACTGCTGATGATGGGATTCAACACAGCCTTTGGATCATTGATCAGCCCGAAATGTTAAACCAGGTTACGCAGTTGTTTGAAACGAAAGTTCCAAAGTTATACATTGCTGATGGACATCACCGGACTGCCGCCGGAGCGTTGGTTGGACAGGAACTCAGAACTGCCAGAGGCGGTAACGGAACAAATGGAAAAAGAGATAGTTATTTCATGGCAGTTGTATTTCCGGACAACCAGTTAAAAATTTTAGATTATAATCGGGTGGTCAAAGATCTGAATGGATTAACGGAAACGGAATTGATTAACAGTTTGGCCAAAAATTTTGAAATAGAATCAAAAGGCAATCAATATCGTCCCGAATCTTTGCATACTTTTGGGATGTACCTGAATAACAAATGGTACAAACTTACCGCAAAAAAAGGCACTTACGATGACAACAATCCTGTTGGACAACTTGATGTGACTATTCTTTCAAAAAATGTTTTAGAACCACTTTTCAATATCGTGGACCTTCGAAAAGACAATCGCATCGATTTTGTTGGCGGAATGAGAGGCCTTGGCGAATTGGAAAAAAGAGTTGACAGCGGCGAAATGAAAATCGCTTTTGCAATGTATCCCGTTAGTATGGAGCAATTGATCAACATTTCTGACAATGATCTTATCATGCCTCCGAAAGTCACCTGGTTTGAACCAAAGCTACGTAGTGGTTTGTTTGTTCACAATTTAGATGAGTAATACTTCTTGCCGGCTATTTAAACAAAATACCAACGGTTATGGTAAATGATTGATCAGGAGTAATTTGCCCGTTAAATAGTTCTCCATTTCGGTCTACCCTGACTTCTCCGTCGCTGACTGGCACGTATCGTTTTTTTCTAAAAAGTTCTCCGCGTTCCCAAAGCCAGATTTCCTGTCTGCGGGAAAATGGAAGAAAGTATTCGCCTCTTAAATAAATTTCCCGGCCGGGGTTGAGTTCCATTGAAAATTCAGCAGCTAGTTTCAAGTTATGGGTCCGGCTTCCATAATACATATTTATATAATCTGCCTTAAACTTTTTGCCGTTGGCTTCAAATTTTCCATATTCATTTTTAGCTTCACCAACCTTGCGGGCATATCGCAAACCGCTGTAACTGGCAATTCCTTTGAAATAAAAAGGACGCTGTTTGGTCAAATTAACACGGGCACCAAATCCAATTGAACTTTCTTTATAAATACTGTTGTAAAAATCCCCTCTAAAACCTACTCGTGCAAACAGGTTTTTATTAATCGCTACATCCAGGTCAAAATTCCAGTTGACTTCAAAATTTCGCGACTTCATATATTCATTGACAGAAATGATGGTATCCGGAGATTCGCCTGCATCTGAAAGGTAAGTGATGCCCATTCGTGCACCATCCGTCTGTATCAGGTGGCTTCCCAAACCAAACATGACTTTAATTCGGGAGAATTCTTTCTTTTTCTTTTTTGGTAAAGAAGGTATATTATTTTCAAAAAAAGTAGATTCATCCAGGTTGTAGTTTGCACCAACCTCTGCTTGGATATTACGCGCTTCGATCTCCTGAATAGAATCTCTTTTGGCCTGAAGTTCTTCCATGTAAGCAGCATCGAAAACTTCCTGCGCTTTTTTGATGGTTTCCATTTGCTGAACACTTTCTGTAAGGCCTTCGTTTAATGGAGTCGTGTTGTATGATTTCCAAAAATCTTGATCGTATTCGCCAGTTACTTTAGTAAATTTTTCACCTCTTCGCAAACGGTCATTGTACGGAAGCGGGCCTGATTTTTCGGTGTTAATTTCGGTGATTTTGATTTCGTTATTGTAAAGACCTCCTCCGCCATATTTTCCTTCTCGCAGTGCATCGCTGAAATACCACTTTTCCCCTAATTGGCGATAGTTGACGACATATGAATTGCCATCCCATGATCCTGCATACAAAGGATAGTCGTTGTATTTTTTCAAACCCTCTTTTGTAATTTCAAACTCCGCACGTAGAAATGCGTAAGATTCCTGTTCTATATAAATTCTGCCCTTCATCCGCGCTTTTATAGACTTTTTCGTTTTCTTTTTATTCCCGAGGCTTTTCAATATCAAAGCATATGAACCACCATCATCCGCCCCTTCGTCATCGACTTCTCCTTGAATCGGATCAACTTCGTAGTCTTTATCAAAGCCAATAATATAGACCTTTTTGTCATTGTAAAAAGTGATGTCTTCTATCCAATAATTATAAACCGGAAAAAACCTTTCATCTATAAAATCGACTCTGTTTTTTACAAAATCAAATCGATGCGCAGCCATGTGTCCTGACGAAAAATTGGAATAGACTGTGGTATCTAAGGGATTATTCAAATTTATCAATCTGCCCTGCGCCAAGCTAACTTGCCCTTCCTTTTTGCTGGTATAACTTTTTTTATAAATATTTAAAACACCTTCCGCCAGATAAACATATTTCAAACTATCGTCCGTTCTCGATTCCCTGTAAAAACCAAGAGCCTGGGTTGGATAAGTTGGGTAATTTTCAGGGATATTTTTGACTGCTTTCCGAATAATATCTTCCACTGCGGCTTCACCCAAAACCACTATTTCGATCAATTCGCTTGCACTTTGCTCGATATAAATTCTGACAGGACTTTGGATCTCGTTAAGCGGTTTTGTAAAGGTTTTATAACCAATGAAGGAAACCATTAGGTTTGAATTCAAATATTTTTCGGGAACCTTGAAAACGAAAATTCCATTGTCGCTCGTAGTTGTTCCGATTCCTTTTTCGAGAATGCCGACGTGAGCATAAGGAACGGGTTGATTCGTTTTTTTATCGTAAACTTTTCCGCGAATGGTTCGATATTCCTGAGCAATGGAAAGCGTTGAAAATAGCACAAGGATAAAAAGGAGGCACGAACGAATTTTCATAGTTGATTTGTTATTATTTTCGAATAATTTTGAAAGGTTATAAAAAGGACGATCCTGAAATGCTATTTGTTACGAATAAAGTTTGAAAATACTCAATATTCAATTTCAGGGGTTCTATATTTAGACAAAAAACAAAAAATGTCAGACATTGGGCCGATTGCGGGTTTAGGAGCACTAATTATTTTTATTGGGCTGTTACTTGTTAACAGTACTTTTTTAATCATTTCAACCGTCTTTCTTTTAATTGAAAAAAGACAAAACAAGCGAATAATCAAATTTCTAAATGCAAAAGGGCTTTTTGTTTCAACCCTGATCGTTGAAATAATTTTATTTGGTTTGATTTTATTTATTGATAATTCCGACAACAACGATATTTTAAATTTTCTCGATTTATCGTCCCCTGTAGTCGCTGTCACCATTTTGGCAGGGCTTATTATTGTAAATGTTCGATACAGTCGGCAACACCGGGAAAATTGAATACAGATGACACAGATTGTACGGATAATCGCTGATTATAAAACGGTCTTTCGGGTAAATACCGAAAGACCGTTTTTCAATTACTTTTGAGTGGTTATTATTTTAAAAAAACTTATTCTTTAACTACTTTTTCGGTATAAACCGCATTGCCGGTATTTATCTTTAAAATATACAAACCTGCTTCAAGTCGCTGAAAATCAATTGATTTAGAAGAAGAAATATTTTCAAACAAGATCAGTTTTCCGGTGATATCATATAATTCCAAAGTGTAACTTTCTACACCGGTCCAATCGATTTCCAGGACATTGTTTACCGGATTTGGGAATAATTGAAAAGGTTTAAAATAAGGCTCATCAACCGCCACATCACCCACTATCAAATCTGTAGAAATCGTGTCGCTGCAGCAATAGTTTTGAGTAATCAACTGAACCGTGTAGCTTCCATCTTCAGCGTAAGTATGTGGTTCTGGATAGCGTTCCGTGGAAGTCGTTTGATCTCCAAAATCCCAAGAATAACTTGTTGCATACCGTGATTCGTTGACCAATGTGATCGTATTTCCATCCAGAGAAACGGAAGCTACTGCAAGAGGCACTACCAAACTATCTCCGCAAAGGCTTTCCACGCCAATAAAAACGCCCGAATCAAATACCTGATCCGATACGTCAGCGATTACTATTTTGATATGGTAAGTTTCGTTAGCAAATGCAACAAAAGTAGCTGGGAGCTCAGTAGAAATACCGTCTAATTCGGTGTCCATGCCGCCATTTACAACATAATCTACATAATATTGAGCATTGCTGTTCAAGTTGATGGAATTGATGGAAGCAGGAGTAGTTGTACCCGGCACCATCGCAATATTTTGTGTTCCGGTGATTCCCGCTCCGCTCACATAAAAAGCAAAAACATCATTAAACCCACTTCCAACCCATTCGTTGTATTCTTCCGATCCAAAAATGTAGTAGAAGTTCAGTATATTGTCAATAGAAGAAACGATGTCCATTTCAATGACAGCTGCATCGTAAGTACTCATTCCTACTTCATTATCCAGATCCACGTCACCCGGAGTTCCCATTGCATTCGATGTCCCGCCGGAAGTGCTTGGCCCAATCACACCTTCTGCTGTACCTGAGCCTATAAATATACCCGCTGGAATATTCAGATCAGTATTGGCTGCTTCAAAATAAGCGGAGCTTTCATCTGCACCGACATAAGTAATATTGGAAACAGTTACACATTCTCCATCGAAAAAGTCCATGACCATTTGTTCAACCGAAATCTCATCATCGATATAAAGTTGGGCCTGAAGGGCATTTTGAAAAGAAAAAAATGAAAGTACTGCAAATAAGTAAAGTTTGTTTTTCATTAAATAATAATCTTTTGTTTAAATAATTTAAACGACTAAATGATAGCCGCCGGGCAAAGATACCATTTGCCAACTGTTGTAAATTCCATATCCTTTATTTTGTAAAAAAAGGACAAAATTGTTTTATTTTTTAAAAATTACTTCATCAAAGTCACATCGCCTTTGTATAAAATGATGACTCCGTCGATAAATTCAATTTCAGCGAAATAGACAAAAACAGCAGGGTTCATTTTTTCTCCATTTAAAATACCATCCCAACCTTTATCAGGATCGTCTAGCTGATAATTATAGGCTTCATAAACGATTTCTCCAAAACGGTCAAAAATCTGGAAAGTATTGACTTGTTTTATTTTATCATTTTTTGCAAAGATTCTGAACTTGTCGTTGGTGCCGTCACCATTTGGTGAAAAAGCATTCGGTATAAAAATTTCCCTGGTTTTATCAACTCTCAGCATGATTTGAGCGGTAATCGAACAACCGCTAGTATCAATTAACGTCACGGTATATTCTATTTCATGGAGTATGGTATCGACCTTTGGATTGAGACAACCGGTACAATCCAAACCGATGAAAGGCGACCAAATAATTGTATCTATTTCCGAAGTCGGAACATTTGTAAAAACTTCTATCTGATAATTATCTCCTAAACCCAAAATAACTTCACGATCTACAGTTAAAAACATGTCAAGTGCCGGTTCAATAATCACCACATCCCCGTACTCGCAACCTTTGGCATCCTGAATTAAAATATCATAGGTGCCGGGAGTCAAAGCGGTAAAGAAATTTGAAGGGCTAAAAGTGACCCCACCATCAATTGAATATAAATATGGGCCATCTCCACCCGTAACAGATACAATTGTTATACTTGCAGGATCCCCGTAACATCGCGGTTCAACAAGCTGAATATCAGCAGCCGAAGGAATGTCATCGTCCTGTCCGGCCAATACATCTGCCATTTGGGTACAACCGTTGCTCAAATCAGTTACCAGAATGGTGTAAATCCCTGGCTCGTAAACGATTGGAGTAAGGCTTGTAGAGTTATCTATAGCCCCAATACCAGTCCAACTATATGTAAAATCAGGTCCGGTTGATGAGCCATTTCCATCCAGTGTCACACTTTCTGTCACACAGTCAAATTGGTCATCAACATTGGCAAGGGCCGTTGGAGGAGTAATGTCTTCTAAAACGCTAATCTGGGCGGTACTTTGACAGCCATTGTCATTGTTGAGGACTGTTAAAGTATAGTTTCCCGGTTGATTTGCAGTTGGTTGTAAAGTAGTCTCGTCTGCAATGATTCCTCCGATTGGATTAGACGTCCAGCTATAGCTGAAATTGCCGTTGGAAGAAGAACCTGTTGCATCGATTTGAATTTGCTCTACCTCACAAGTCAGCATTTCGGGCTGGTTAATGATTGCTGTTGGAACTTCCAGGTTTTCAACAAGCTCAATCGTTTCAGTATCGGTACAACCATTTTCGGTATTGGTTATGGTCAAAATATAGGTCCCGGCCTGTCCCATTTCAGGATTTGGAGTACTTTCTCCCGTAAGAATAATTCCATTGTTGGTTGTCCATTCAAAGTTCAGCGTTCCAAAAGGCATTGACCCGCTTCCATCCAAAACGATACTTGAATTATTACAATCAATTTCCTGGTTGGCTACAAAATCAATAAGCGCGGTTGGTGAATCGATATTTTCATTAATGATGACCTGATCCTGTGATTGACAGTTATTGTCTGTATCCAAAACGATTAAAATGTATGTTCCCGGAGTGGTGACTATTGTCGTTTGGGTGGTGGCGATGATATCCCCACTAGCATTTTGCCATTGGTATTCAATGTTTTGCCCTTCACTCGAAGCACTTCCGTCGAGCATGATTTGCGTTAAATCACAGGTGAGTGTTTCAGTGCTTCCTGCATCTGCCGTTGGTAAATTGGTATCCGGAGTGATTTCAACTTCATCAACATCCATGCAGCCGTTTTCGGTATTGGTGACAATTACAACATAAGTTCCACCCGAAGAAACACTTGTCTGAGCTGAATTTGCAATGATGTTTCCATCATTGTCCTGCCACTCAAAACTTAAGTTTTGCCCAGTTGAAGCACCGGCATCCAGCATCAAATCTGTTTGGCCACAAATCAGCGTTTCATCTTCTCCGGCAACGGCAATCGGAGCTTCGATGTCCTGTTGGATTTCCACAGTCGTTGAAATAGAGCAGCCATTGTCGGTATCCGTAACAATGAGGGTGTAAATCCCCGGTGAATTCGAAGTAGCATTTTCAAGGGTGGAAATAACCATTCCGCTATCATCCAACCATTCAAACCCTATATTTCCGCTGACACTGGTTGAAGTACTTCCATCAATGATCACTTCAATATTTTCACAAGTCAAAATAGCATCAGCTGTTGCAACTGCCGTTGGCAGATTGTCATCAGGAATCACTTCAACGCTGGATGGAGCAGTGCAGCCGCTTTCCATATTGGTAACAATTAAATCATAAATCCCAGCTTCGGAAACCTGGATAATGGCCTGACTACCAACCAGGACCTGCGAGGAGTTAAACCACTCAAAAGAAAGATTATTTCCAGAAGAACTGCTGCCATCTAAAGTAGTTTCATTGGCATCGCAGGTTAGTGTGCTGTTGTTTCCTGCATCTGCAATTGGTGTTTCGATATTTTGATCAATCTCGACGGTTGATTCGGCAGTGCAACTATTTTCTGTATTGGTTACGATCAAAATGTAGGTATCCGGCAAGCTGGTTAAAAACGTGACTTCATTTGAAATGACGACACTGTTTGAATTTAACCATTGGTATTCAAACTCAGGACCAGCACTGCTTTGGCTTCCGTCTAGTTGTGTTTCAAGTACTAAACAATTTAAAGTTTCATTATTTCCGGCTTCAGCAATCGGTGTTTCAATATCCTGTGGAATTACAATCGAAGCAGAAATGGAGCAGTTATTTGAAATGTCGGTGACGATCAAAGTGTAGGTTCCGGGAGTTGAAATAGCTGTGGTTGCAGAAATCGCGATTTCGTTGTTGATTTCATCAAGCCATTGATACTCAATATTGTTTCCACTGCTTGTTCCGTTTCCTCCCAGAGTGATGGTTTGAAGTTCACAGTTTAAAGTTCCGCCCGCACCAGCATCCGCGACGGGGATATTGGTATCCAGCGTTACTTCGGTTTCATCGCTGGCAGTGCAGCCGTTTTCAGCTATAACTGTCAATGTGTAAATATCTGCAGCGTTCACTTCAACGGTTTCCAAATCGCTGATCATTTGATTGTTAGAGTTGGTCCATTGGAATGTCAACTCTCCCAAACCAATGCTCGAAGCACTGCCATCCAAAGTCACCGTCGATTCGTCACAGGTGATCAATTCATCTTCTCCGGCTACTGCAATCGGTGTTTCAATATCCTGAAAAACTTCAAGACTTGCTGAAGCCGAACAACCGTTTTCAACATTAAAAACAATTAAAGTATAAACACCCGGTGCATCAATCGAGGTTTGCAAAACATTGGCAATTGAGTCACCCAAAGGGTTCTGCCACTCATAAATTATGTTGGCTCCTCCACTGGAACCCGTTCCATCCAAAGTAGCTTCGGTGTTGTTGCAATTTAAACTGTCAGCCGGTTCAATAATTGCCGTTGGCAATTCAGCATTGATTTCAATTTCAATGGTTGAAACATTTGTGCAAGCATTAGTTGTATTTGAAACCAAAAGCGTGTAAATTCCAGCTGTTGAAACATCGATGGAAGTATCATTTGAAATAATTTCATCGTTTTCATCCAGCCATTGGAAATTTAAAGGATTGCCCGTCGAATTGCTACCATCCAGCGTCACGGAACTACTTTGGCAGTCCAGCATTCCTTCCGCCTCAGCAACGGAAGTCGGTTCGGTTGTGTTTTCAATAACATCGATGGTTGATTGATCCGTACAGCCGTTTTCTTCGTCAGTTAAAATCAAAGTATAACTTCCGCCAGTGGTTACATTCAAAAAAGCATCGTTTCCTAAACTATCTCCATTTTCGTTTTGCCATTCAAAAATCAAATTGCCAATTCCACTTGAGCCAGAAGCGTCGAGATCAAAAGAAAGAATGTTGCAATTTATAGTATCAGGTGGATTAATAATTATCTCCGGTAGTTCGGTATTTTCTTCAACAAAAACAGAAGTTTCGGCGGTACATCCATTATCATCAACAATTGAAAAAATGTATTCTCCCGGCTGGTCAACTTCAACTATCGGAACATTTTCAAAAATACCGGGGCCAATCCATTGATAAGTTATATTGGGAGAATTAGAACTTCCGGTAAGTGTAACCATTGTATTTTCACAATCAAGCATCCCGTCGACAGTGGCATTGATATCCAAAATTGTGATTTCTTCCACTACCGTAACAATTAGAGAATTAACACAACCATTTGAACCGAGGACAACAAATGTATAGTCACCAGGTTGTTCGGCAAGGGCAACTTGATCATTACTATTAACTCCAGGACCTGACCAAACATAAGTTACATTTGGTGTTTCAGAACTACCAAACAAAATAACGGACGGCGAATCGCAATCCAGTTCCCCTTGAGCTTCAGCATAGATATCTGGCAGTTCCAAATCTTCTTCAACCATCACGTCTTCGCTGCTAGTGCATCCTCCGGGGCCCGTAACGATGAGTGTGTAAATTCCAGATTGATCAGTATCCACAGTTGGAGAATTGGAGTCAAGGCCAGGGCCAATCCATTGGTAAGTAACATTTTGAGTTTCGGAGGTTCCGGTCAAAGTCACGACCAGATTGTTGCAATCAAGTACATCACTTACCTCGGTAGAAATATCAGGATAAACAATGTCTTCAAAAACCTCAATGCTGACCTCAGTTGGACAGAGATCATCTCCATTAACGATTAATGTATAAACACCAGGATCGAAAACTTCCGGGTTTTGAAGTGTGGAATTAAAGTTGTTTGGACCGGTCCATTCATAGGTTACACCAGAACCGGATGAAGAACCTGAGGCATCCAAAGTTGTTTCAAGGATATTACAATCTAAAACTTCCGGAAGTTCTATAGTTGCAATAGCTAATTCATCAACATATACGGTCAAATTAACCAAATTGAAACACCCTCCTTGAACCGGGATTTCGTAAGTTCCTTCAATACAATACTCTTCCCCTTCAAATTCATAACAATCTCCTTCGCAAATCGTAACCTCAACATCCTCTTGCCCTGCCTGAGCCAGCTCCACTCGTACATCTTCAATAAAATAATACGCTGCGACCTCTCCACCACTTGGTGGTTCTAAAGGTTCAACAGAATAATTGCCGTTTTGATCGAAATTGCCAATGGTAATATATTGTTCTCCTCCGACGGCAGTGTAAGTTCCAGTCAAAAGAAACCAGCCATTAACATCAACCACTGCATTAGCGTAAAACACCTGGGGAGTCACATTAATTTGGTTATTCGATTCGACAGTAGGAGGAGTCGGGGATAAATAAATACCAACATGATTTATTCCAAACATAGGCCAGGTTTCAGCTGGACTTGTATACATCTCAATATCATAACAATAACCCTCTACCAATGGCTCGGTAAGTGCAGCTTGAATGTATTCTCTGTAATCTGGAATTGGAGAACCGTGATGAACAACGATTCCTGTATAACCTGCTCCGGTCAATGCATCCTGAGTCCCAGCAAGGTTGACCGGAATGCTTGCCGGATAAGTGCCGCACTCGTGAAAAAAGTCCGGGGAGCTAGATGTTGGCGAATACCAATCGTCCAATAGATTCGTTTGAGCCAAAGATGTAGGACAAGAACTATAATTTTCAAAGCTGGGGTTAGGAGCAAGGTTTTGAGCACTCAACTCGTAAACAAACAATATTTGAATAACAAATAGAAGGAATTTGGGAGGTGTGTTTTTCATGTTTTCTTTTTTTGAAAACTTTAATTAAAAAAGTTATAGGTATGTAAAATTTATTTTCTTTTTCTCATTCCATCAAAGTCACATCGCCTTTATACATTAGTGTAACTCCATCTATAAATTCGATTTCTGCGAAATAGACAAAAACAGCCGGATTTAATTTTTCTCCGTTTAAAAAGCCATCCCAACCATTATCTGGATCGTTTGGTTGAAAACCATTAGCTTCAAAGACGACTTCACCCCAACGATCAAAAATCCTGAAAGTATTGACCTGAATGACTTTCTCTGCATTAGCGAAAATCATAATTCTATCATTGATGCCATCATTATTCGGTGAGAAAGCATTTGGTATAAAAACTTCCCTCGTTTTATCTACTCTCAACATAATTTGAGCGGTAATCGAACAACCACTGGTGTCAATAATCGTCACGGTATATTCTATTTCATGGAGTATCGTATCAACTATTGGATTGAGGCAATTGGTACAATCCAAACCTGTAAAAGGAGACCAAATGATCGTATCGATTTCGGAAGGTGGAATGTTTGTATAAGCATCTATCTGATAATCATCCCCTAAACCCAAAATGACTTCACGTTCTACATTTAATACCAATTCAATAGCAGCTTCAATGACCACAACATCTTCGTATTCACAGCCTTTGGCATCCTGAATCAAAATATCATAAGTTCCGGCGGTCAAATCGGAAAAAATATTTGAAGAACTGAAAGTAGATCCACCATCAATGGAATACAAATAAGGACCATCGCCACCAGTAACGGAAATAATAGCAATACTTGCCGGATCGCCAAAACATCGTGGTTCATCAACCTGAATATCCGCAGCAGAAGGGAAATCATCATCTTGCTCAGCCAAAACATCAGCTGATTCGGTGCAACCATTATTCAAATTCGTTACAATAATAGTGTAATTTCCAGGCTCGTAAACCGTCGGAGTAAGGCTTGTGAAATTATCAATAGTGCCGTTTCCTGTCCAATTATAAGTAAAAGCAGGCCCAACCGATGAGCCATTGCCATCCAGTATCACACTTTCCGTCACACAATCAAATTTGTCATTAACATTCGCTACAGCAGTTGGAGAAACAATGTCCTGATCTACCGTTATTTCAGCACTTGCTTGACAACCGTTTTCAACATTTATTACAGTAATTGTAAAATCCCCTGGCTGGTCAACTTCTGGTTGAAGGGTATCTTGTCCTGCAACAATGTTTCCATTATTTGTTGACCAAGAAAAAGTGAAATTACCTGCCGACAAACAATAAGCAGGGATTACAATTGCACCAACATCGCAGGTTAATATTTCTGGCGGATCAATAACAATTATCGGGGTTTCTAAATTTTCAACAATCTCAATCGATTCTGTGTCGGTGCATCCATTTTCAGTATTCGTTATTGTTAAAATATAGGTTCCGGGAGCGTTGATTTCAGGGTTAGGTGTATCCGCTCCTGAAAAAATATTTCCATCATCAGTAGTCCATAAAAAACTTAGTTGATTGGCCGGTGAAGAGCCAGTTCCATCTAAAACAGTGCTTGAATTATTACAATCCAGGTCGGTACTCGATCCGGTATTGATAAAAGCAATTGGAGGAGTTGTGTCTTCTAAAACAATTACATCGTCTTCGCTTGTACAACCATTCGTATCATCAGTAACTATCAAGGTATACGTTCCGGATAACGAAACTGAAACTTGTAAATCCGTTCCAATCACAGCGGCGTTCGTATCCTGCCATTCGTATGAAAAATCAGGACCTGCGCTGGAAGCGTTTCCGTCAAGACTAACATTTTCAACAATACAAGTCAGATCCGCTGCGGTTCCAGCCTCTGCAACAGGTAAAACAATGTCAGAATTGACATTTACCATTGCTGAAGCGCTGCAACCATTTTCGTTGTTGGTTACGATATAAGTAAATTCACCCTCTTGGCTAACATTAATCGTGTCTGTGGTGCCAATTAAATTATTGCCTTCATCTCGCCATTCGCATGAAAACATCGTTCCGTTATAGGCACTTCCAGTAAGTGTAACGATCGTTTCGACGCAAGTCAATGTCTGGCTTTCGCCGGCATCTGCTAACGGAGGATTAATATCCTGATCGATAAATTCAGTCGCTGAAGCGGTGCAGCCATTGTCAATATCAGTTATAATTAAAATATAATTTCCAGGATCAATTACACTGATGTTATCGTCAATAGAAATGGTGTTTCCAATAGCATCCTGCCATTCGTAACTTAGGTTTCCGCTGATACTAGTTGAGCCGCTTCCATCGATTATAACGGAGGTATTTCCACAGGTCAATATTCCGTCGGGGATAGCCACCGGAGTAGGCAAATTGTCATCCGGAGTTACCGTTACTTGAGAAGTTGCCGTGCAACCATTAGTGTTTTCGGTAACGATCAGCGTATAATCTCCGGTTTCAGCAACTTGAATAATCATTTGATTGCCAACGGATTGATTATTTTCATCAAACCATTCGTAAGAAAGATCAACTCCGTTTGAATTACTTCCATCAAGTGAAATCTGGGTGACATCACAGGTCAAAATTCCATTTTGTCCGGCATCAGCCATCGGAGCTGTTATATCCTCAAAAATTTCCACCGAAGATTCAGCTGTACAGCCATTGTCATTGTCAGTAACAATTATAGTATAAATCCCTGGAGAAGAACTATTTGTATTTTGATCTGTAGAAATGGTTGCCATATTTTCATCCAACCATTCGTAAGAAAAATTGATCCCTGAACTTGAATTACTTCCATCAAGCAAGGTTTCGGTAATCGCACACGTTAAGGTGCTTTCTGCTCCAGCATCAGCATTGGGCAGATTGATATCAGGAACCACTTCAACTTCTGAAGATGCGGTACAACCGTTGTCATTGTCCGTAACGATTAATGTAAAAATTCCTGTTTCATTAACAACGACTGAAGCCTCCGTTCCAATCACCACCGTGTTACTATTTTGCCATTCGTAGCTCACTCCTCCGGGATTTCCGGCGCCGCTTCCTGTCAAAGTAACTTCTGTTACATCACAAGTCAAAGAGGTATTTTGGCCGGCATCCGCAGATGGCGGAGCGATGTCTTCATTCACCAAAACAATCAAGGAATCCGTGCAGCCATTATTTTGGTCGGTCACCACCAAAGTGTAATCTCCAGGAATATCAACATTTATAGAGGTATCGGTACTAATTGAATTGCTATTTTCATCAAACCATTCATAAGAAAGATTAATGCTCCCTGTGGATGCACTTCCGTCTAAAACCACCTCTGTTAACAAACAAGTTAACAACTCTTCCGGCCCGGCAACGGCTGTCGGAGCATCATAATCCGGGTTCACCTCAACCATATCTGAAGCGGTGCAACCATTGTCCAAATTGGTTACAATTAAGGTGTAAGTATCTGTTTGTGAAACAATTACAGAATCTGTGTTTCCAATGATTTCTGTGGCAGAATTTTGCCATTCAAATTCAATATTTGGTCCACCACCCGAAGCACTTCCATCCAAAATCACCTCGGAAACGATGCAATTCAAAAGGGTGTTTTCACCTGCTTCTGCATTTGGAGCAACAATATCTTCGGTAATCTCAACGGAAGAACTGGAAGAACAGCCATTTTCAATATCTGTAACTACCAAAGTATAAATTCCAGGCGCTGTAATGTCTACCGTAATTGTATCGGAAATTGGATTTCCAATATCATCCTGCCACTGATAGGTCAAAGAATCTCCTGTTGAATTACTTCCGTCAAGGGTCAATTCTGTAATTTCACAGGTTAGTGAATCATCGTTTCCTGCATCGGCGACAGGTACATTTGCATCCAACAACACTTCCGCTGTATCCTGATCGATACAGCCATTATCATCATTTGTTACGATAAAAATATACTCGCCAGCTTGATTAATTATTAAATTTATCTCATTGCCAATACTATCTCCGTTGGAGTTTTGCCATTCATAACTCAAATTATTAGCTCCGCTCCCACTCCCCTGTAAAGTCACGTCCTCCTGATCGCAGGTTAACGTTTCATTATTTCCTGCATTAGCTAGAGGAGTCTCTATATTTTCCCCAACTTCAACAATTGAGCTTGCCGAACAGCCATTATCGGAGTCAGTAACTATCAAAGTATAAATTCCCGAACTGTCTACTTCAAGTATTATGGAATCACTAAGGAGATTATTTTCCGAATCCAGCCATTCATAAGTTATATTATTTCCGCTGCTAGAACCAGAACCATTAAGCGTTACTTGCGCCACCACACAAGTCAGCGAGTCGCCTTCTCCAGCATCCGCGATAGGTAAATTAGCATCAGGAATTATTTCTACAGTTGAAAGAGCAGTACATCCGTTTTCATCATTGGTGACAACCAAAACATAAACTCCTGCTTCTGAAACATCGACACTTTGAGTCGTTCCTACTATGGTGCCTTCTCCATTTGTCCATTCGTAAGAAAATTCGGGGCCAGTACTTGAACCACTTCCATCCAGCGTCACCGAAGTTTGATCACAAGTCAGAATGCTCCCTAAACCAGCGTCTGCAATCGGAGGATCGACATTTGCATCAACTTCCACCATGTCTGTCGAAATACAACCGGTATTAAGGTCAATTACTGAAAGCGTATAAGTTCCAACATCACAAACGAAAGGGAATTGCTCTCCCGAAATAAATGAATTTGGCCCTACCCACGAGTAACTTATATTCGGTCCTGTGCTGGATCCTGGCCCGCCGATAATCACACAACTTACTTCACAATTCAAGGTTTGGTCAATTCCAGCATCCGCATCCGGTGGGGTGTCATTGCTAATTACAACTATTGAATTAGAGTTGTAGCAGGTAACGCTTCCTAAAGTCTGCTCAATCGTTAAAGTATACGTCCCTGGGCAATCGACCAATGCAATTGAGGAATTTTGTCCTGAAAGGATACAGCCAGGATCAGGTCCTGTCCATGAATAAGTTATTTCTCCTGGTCCTGAAGTTGAAAGGGAACCATCCAAAAGAGTTGTTGTATTAAAACAATCAATCGCATCAGGTGGCCAAATCACTGCCAATGGATCTAATACCGTTAAATTAAGCGTGACGATACTATCACACCCCTGATAGTTTGCATTTGGAAAAGTAACTTCGAAGGTACCTTCATTACAAAAAGAAGACCCTCCCAAAGTCTCGCAATCTCCGATACAAACTGCTGCATCATATTCAAATGTACTGGTTGGAATAACCATCAAATCGGTGTTGATTATGCTATCACAACCGTTTGCTGAAAAATAGTAGTCTGTATAAAATCCGCTGGTCGTTTGATTTCCTCCGCCTGCATAATACGATTCTCCTTCACAAATTTCAGCTTCAACAGTCACTTCGTCGCCTGCGGGATATTGTGGCTCGTCAACCGGACAAATAATATGATTATTTACAGCGCCACCAGTCGATCCGGTGAAGCCCCAATAGCAAAAAGGGCTTCCATTCAAACAATTATTAATAATATCATAAACTCCTGAAATTTGAAGGGAACCATCAAAATACAGTTCATAAAAATTGGATCCCGGATTCCAAACAAACCGGACCAAATGATCCTGCCCGTCTTCAATATTTCCCAACGAAACGGGCCCATTGATTGGAGCGCCCATATTTCCATTTACATTAATAGAAACGTGATCATTTGGGATATCTCCAAAGCCTCCTCCATTATCATAAGTATCCATTTCTACTATAAAAGAATTAGCGATATCTCCAGCAATATTTTGTCCGGTAGTACCACAAGCATTTAATCCGGCTGGTGAGCTTTGAAAAACCCAGCAAATTCCATCAGCACCGGCGTCTGAATTTCCAAAATTTAGATTAAACGTTTCATCAAACGGCTGGCTCATATCAATTTGATCAGGATCCCATGCGCAACCTGCATTTCCTGTTGTTTCTGTAGTCAATTGCACACAATCTAATCCATTTATATTTGTGTTAAAAGCAGTACCAACCAATGAAGTCGTTGGAATAGGTGGAACCGGAATCGGACCATTTGAAACCCGGATCTCGAAATCACCATTTGGAGCACCAAATTCAGCCCAGATTCTAATGTAATAAGTAGCTCCGGCAATGAGGTTGTCCAATTGCATGATAGGCATGACAGTGTTGCCGCAATTATCATCATCCGTACAATAAAGTTGCGTTAAATCATTGCACGGCCCTTCATAAAAAGCCATGGCCCCATTGAATAAACCACCTGCCAGTGTAACAATATCCAGTTGTCCATTAGCAGGAGCAACGACTGAAAACCAAATATCTGCGGTCACATAATTTCCACAACCTGGATCTTCAACTCCTGAATTAGTATTACCCAAATTGCTGTATGTTTCAAAAACGGTCATATTGTTTGCAAGCGGAGTTGCGCTACAAGGGTCATCGCCAGCATAGGAATAGAAATGGAAACTTATAAAAAAAGCTATAAAAATAGCTTTGAAGAAGTAGAATTTGTTCATCAGCGCGTTTTAAGTTTTGGGTGTTGGAAGACCCGATGCTATTTTCAAAGTGTTTATAAAAATATTACTTTTTTCCCACTTTAACTAAAATCCAGTGGCTTGCTCATATTGAGCAACAAAAATATCTAATTATCAATCACTTATGATAAATAGCATATCAAAAACCAATCGAATAATACCGTATATTATTTGGAGGGAAGGAAGCTAAAAAAACAACACTACAAATTTAACTATTTATCCCAACAAACCAATATTACCAAGGATTCTAATCGTAATATTGATTTGTTAGGACAACACCGGCAACTTCTGGAAGTAGAAAAACCACTACCTCATCAAAGTGACATCACCTTTATAAAGAATCACAACGCCATCAATAAATTCAATTTCTGCCCAATAAGCAAACACAGCAGGATTCATCGGTTCCTCTTTCAACCAACCGGTCCAACCATGCACCGGATCATCAGGCTGGAAGCCATAATCCTCAAAAACCAATTCTCCCCATCGGTCAAAGACCTGGAAAACATTTATTTGTTTCACACTTTTCTTATCAGAAAAAATCATAAATATATCATTTACACCATCGTTATTATGTGGTGTAAATGCATTTGGAATATAAATCCCTCGATCTTTTTTAACCCTCAATTGGATTTGATCCTGCGCAATACAGCCATTATTATTGACAACTGTAATCGTGAATTCTGTCCATGCATTCGGAAAAGCAAAGGGTTCTAAGCAATTTGAACAACTCAAAAATTCGTCTGGAGTCCAATAAATAGTGTCAATTTCTGAAAGCGGAACATTTATCTGTGCTTCTAACTGAACAGTATCACCAAGCTGAATTTCAATATCCACTTCTGTTACGACATAAATTGGAATCGCTTCGGGAATGTAAATTTCGTCTTCGTAAACACAACCGATAGCATCCTGAATCATAATTGGATAAGTTCCAGGATCTAATCCTCCGAAATACGAAATGCTGTAAAAGTTTACTCCTTCGTCAATGGAATATAGATACGGTCCTTCTCCGCCGGTTACTTCAACAATGTCAATACTTCCATCATCGCCAACACATGGCGGTGGCGTTACCAATACATCAATTGCGCTTGGAACATTTGTGTTTTCATTCACAAAAACATCCGCAAAATTTGTACATCCATTTTCAGTATTGGTCACAATTAATACGTAAGTACCGGATTGGTTGACCAAAGGTTGCAACGTGTTAGAACCCTGAGTGATTCCTGATCCGTTCCACAGATAATTGTAATTAGTTCCAATTGATGAGCCGGACCCATCGAGTTGAACTTCTTCTGTTACGCAATCCAACTCATCATCAGCGGCAGCTTCTGCCTCAGGAGTATCAATATTTTCTTCCACATTCACGGATACCGAACTTTCACAACCATTTTCTTCATTTAAAATAGTAAGCGTATATTGTCCTGCCTGGTCAACCACAGGGTTTAAAGTGGTTTCACCACTCACTAATCCTCCCGCTGGATTGGAAGTCCATTGAAAAACGAAAGAGCCATTTCCGGAAGTATTAATCGCAACAAGTTGTACTTGAGTAAGCAGACAAGTCAATTCAGAAGGTGGATTAATCACCGCTGATGGTGGCGCTAAATTATCTGTAATATTGAACGTCTCCGTATCGGTACAACCATTGATTTGATTGGTTACTGTTAAAACATAAGTGCCTGCCTGGTTGATTTCAACTTGCGGAATATCAAGATCAGTCATGATATTTCCATCAATCGTTGACCATTCAAAATCAAGCGCTCCAAATGGTACAGAACCGCCGCCGTCAAGAATGACACTTGAAACATCACAATTTATTTCTAAAGGCCCGATTCCCGTTATATCTGAAACAGGTAATTGGACATCTTGCAAAACAACTACTTCATCTTCTGTGGTACAACCATTTATATCGTTTGAAACAATAATCGTATACGTTCCTGGTTGATTGACTTCAATCACTAACTCGTTGGAAATGGTGCTTCCACCAGGCGCCTGCCATTCATAAGCAAAGTTATTTCCTTGTGATGAGCCAGAGGCATCCAAAATAATTGCATCAACAACACAAGTGAGCGTACCTCCCAGGCCAGCTACAGCAACAGGGAGATTCATATCAGGAACGATCTCCACCTCATCTTCACCAGAACATCCATTTTCTAAATTGGTAACCACTAAAGTATAAACTCCAGGATTGTCAATTACAACATTTTGGTTATTAGAAATAGAGCTATTTACATCATCCAACCATTCAAAAGACATCATGGTCGCGTTGGTTCCTGAACCCATAAGTGTCAATTCAGTCAAACTACAAGAAAGCGTATCATTTTCACCGGCTTCAGCAATCGGAGGACTGATATCCTGCGGAACTTCAACCAATGCAGAGATGGTACAGCCATTTTCATCGTCGGTCACGATTAGTGTATAAACTCCAGGCTGGTTAGCCATAATGTTTGGATTGCTACCCAGAGACTGATCGTCTGGATCAAGCCATTCCAAACTCAATTGGCCACTTACGCTACCCGAGGCGCTTCCGTCAAGCATCACATCTGTTATGTCGCAGGTGAGCGTTCCTCCTCCGGAAATAATTGCAGTTGGAAGATTTTCATCTGGAACGACTTCTACAACTGAGGCTGCGGAACAACCGTTGACTGTATTGGTTACTACGAGAGTGTATTCTCCGGTTTCGGAAACCTGAACCTGTGGCTGATCATTTATAACTGATCCGTTGGCATTATACCATTGAAAAATTAAATTGCTGCCGGATGAATTACTTCCGTCGAGATTTATTGAAGTTACGTCACAGGACAATATTCCTCCCTGCCCTGCATCAGCAACTGGCGTTTCAATGTCCTGATTAACGATTACGACATCTTCCGCGGTACATCCATTTTCAATATTCGTGATAAAAAGGGTGTAAGTTCCTGGTGCATCAACTTCAACAGATGGATCAGTTCCGAGCGAATTATTGTTTGTATCAAACCATTCGAAATCTAAATCTCCGTTTCCACCCGAAGAGGAGCCATCCAGCGTTACAAGCTGATCGGCACAGGTTAAAATACCATCAACGTTAGCAACTGGTGTCGGATTTTCAATATCCTGCTCTACAAGGACAGAAGTTTCGTCCGTACAACCATTTTCCACATTTGTAACTATTAAAATATAAGTCCCTGGATTCGTTACGTCAACTTCAATGTCGTCTCCAATTTCATTACCGCCTGAATCAAGCCATTGATAAGTTAGCTCTCCTGAACCACTGGAAAGATCTCCATCAAGCTGAACATTCGTTTCAGTACAATTCAAAAGCGTTGGTTCAACAATAGCAGCAGTTGGAATAACAATATCCTGCAACACTTCAATGCTTGTTTGATCTGTACAACCATTTTCAGTATTAGTAATAATTAAAGTATAAACTCCAGGCAACGTAGTAACTGCAAGCACACTGTCTGATATCTCGGTATTGGAATCATCCAGCCATTGGAATGTAAGCGGTCCATTAGGGGTAGAACCTGAACCGTCCAGCGTTGCATCAGTCGTGATACAGGTCAGTGTATTATCAACAGATGCATCAGGAACAGGCAATTCAATATCTTCGTCTACCGTTACCTGATCCAGCGAGGTACAACCATTATCGGTATTGGTAACAATCAAAGTATAAGTTCCGGGAAGATTAACATCAACGGTAATTTGATCGCCGATGATTGCGTTTGATTCATCTAGCCAGGAGTAAGTAAAATTATCACCGATATTTGAACCACTACCGTCAAGAGTCGCTTGAATATCATTGCAATTTAAGTTGCCATTTTCGCCAGCTTCTGCTAATGGTTCTTGTACATCTTCCATTACATCAACTGTTATTTCAGCGGTACAACCATTATCGGTATTGGTAACGATCAAAGTATAAGCTCCAATTTCATTGACGTCAATTTGAGGCTCAATACTTATTAAAGTATCATTTTCATTAAACCATTCAAAAGTAATGTCATTGCCACTTGAATTACTTCCGTCAAGTATTACATTTAAAACTTCGCAGGTAAGTATTCCGGAAATCTCAACTTCTGCAATTGGCGGAGTTGATTCTACTGAAATATCCACCGTTGTTTCTTTTGTACAACCATTCGAGTCAGTCACTGTCACGGTATGCAATCCAGCCGTTAAATTTGTTGGATCTTCTAATAGTGAGCCATTATCCCATTCGAAAGTATAAATTGGATTTCCGCCCGAAACGGTTAAATCAGCAGCGCCACTGTTTGGATCTAGACAATTTACCGCTTGAGTTTCAACAGCGGACGCTAGTATCTCATCGGGTTCGAATATTTCTACTGACGTTTCTTCAGTACAACCATTAAAATCTGTTACGGTTACAGAATAGACTCCCGGACTAAGACCTGTTGGATCCTGCTCGTAGGTGTCATTGCTCCATTCGTAAGTATATTCGGGAGCACCTCCGACTATTGTTAAATCAATAGATCCATCAAATAGTCCAAAGCAACTTACATCCTCAGGAACCGGAAAAAGTAAAATAATTGTTTCAATCACTACTCCCGCACCGCTTCCGACTCCCGGACAGGGGCCCACATACAAAGAACCAATGGTATAAGTCCCCGTTTGAGTAATGTTGTATATAAATGGATTGTCAGTAATACCAACAAAGGCATCTACCGGATTTCCATCTAAAAGTATCACCAGATCCCAAGGTCCTTCGCCTTCAAAGTTAATGGTTAAAGTACCGGATGGATCATCTGCACATACTTCTACAAATCCTTCAATTGTCGCAAATTCCTGCTCTTCGACTATAATGGTTGAAGTTGATTCTTCAGTATTACCACATTCGTCAGTGACTGTTACAGTATATGTGTTTGTACCAGTTGTTGGCGTAACAGTAATTGTTGGCGTGGTCATTCCATTATCCCATAAGTAGGTGTAATTTAAAACTCCTCCACTGGCATTAGCCGAAATCTGTGTGGTCGTTTCTGAACAGAATACCATGTCAGGAGTAAATACTTCTAAAGGTTCCATATCAGAAATCTGCAGATCAACACTGGCTTCATCACAGGTACATGGATTTGAAAGGTTTAGGATAAGGGTTTCTATTCCTTCTACCAGGTCATCATCAAAAATATCAAAAGGCAAAATAAATTGTGTTTCACCGGCAGGAATAGTAATTGAATTTGGAAGCATTGAAAAATCAACACCATTTGTCGCAGTACTATTTGGATCTATTGTAAATTCTACAATCAGGTCCTCATTTAAATTAGCATCATCTGGCCTTTCAAAAATAATGTACCCTCCCGAACAGCCTTCGTAGGCAAGGCCATTTGTTTCAATACCTGCAATATCAAAATCCATTGATGCCGTTCCACCAGCATTAAAACTATTTGCTTCTAAAAATACTGCCGAATCAAAAATACCATCGCCTACATCACCCACGACCAAACGAATATGATATGTTTCACAAACCTGAACATTGGCCTCCGCCGTTAATACAACCGTAAATCCATCATATTCACAATCATTGATTGCAGCTCCTTGTTGAGCCAGATCCTGAGTACAAGGAAAAGGCCCTTGTTGATTTTGACCGAGTGGGACATTGTCAACATAATAAGTTGAGTTTGTTTGAATATTTACATTATTAATGGAAACATCGAGGCTGGTTCCAGGAACGATCGCAATATTCTCCGCATTTAACGAAAACCCTCCATTGATGCCTGGTCCACTAATAAAAAACCCAAAAACGTCATTAAATTGTGTATTGACATAATCACAATATTCATCTGATGCAAAAACATAATTAAACTCAATCATGTCCAGAGTTGGTATAAAGTCAAATTCAATTCCAACAGCGTCAAAGACATTTCCCCCTGATAGGATATCCAAATCCTGATCGCCGGAGCCATCCTGAAAATTGGTCGTTATATTAGTTACTGTATTTGGCCCTTCAGCGTTTGCAATGACTCCCGTTGCAAGTATTACCCCTTCATCGATACTAATAGAAGAGCCACCATTGCTAAAATAGCCTATTCCTTGAGTATTGCCAATAGGCGTTACATTTGAAATTTCAAAACATCCTCCTCCAATAAAAACATCTTCAATTAATTGTTGTGCTGAATAATTGGGATCTGTTGTGATCCCGGCCATTTGCACCATTTCTTGAACACTGGAATTGCAGTTTTGACAGGATATAGAAACATCGATTGGATACTCTGTATTTGTTATACAATTTGCGTTTCGAATCGTAAATTCCATGCAGCTATTATCTGCTTTAAATTCGAGCTGGTTATTTCCTGAAATGTAATCGGTAAGGCGTTTATCTTTTAAATGGGTTATTTCAAAAATACAATCTGGTGCTTGGTCAAAGCTGCTTAAAATTATACTGTATTTTCTGCCCACTTTTAAATTACAGACCCTAATCGATTTTTCATCTGAGTTTAAAAAAACGGTGTGCCTGGAATGGTCGGATTGCAATTCGATGACATCATCTTCAACACAATTATCAACTGCCGAATTTCCAATTCGACAAGCGGTAAATTCAATAACATAAAAAATGCACATAAAGAAGATCGTTTCCTTGAAAGTATAGTTACGCATTTAAGGGAGTTTTGGGTTCCTCAATAAAATGAGTTATCAATGTGTACTAATTTCTTATTATGCATCTTCTCAGCAGGTGGTTTCAGTTTTAGGTGCTTTTACAAATTTTTAATTTTAAAAATAAGAAGGGGCAAATAAACGTACAAAACCACCTTACCAAAAAAGATAACGTGGGTATTAATAATTGTCAATCGCACAAAAGTTTTTTAAAGTAATAAATATAACAAAATCTTACTAATTATAATTCAATTGCTTAATTCAAAAATACGGATTTTAAAAATAACAAAATAAAATCGGCTTAATAGCATTGCTGAACAAGGAATTTAAGTGCCTAAACGACAGAAAAAGGGTTCTAAAAATTAAAAACATGAGTCATCCCGAATTTTGCGCTAGACAAAAAAGCAGGCAAAGCGAGACGGCAGCTCTAAGGCGGTAAATCGGTATCGAAGCTTTTCGGTACCGATTTCCTGTTCTATGGCACCAGTTTCTAAAAAAGGGTTGCAACCAAGAAGACCAATTTCGAATCAGACTGATTAAAAAATCATAAACTAAAGCCACAATAGCCATCAACTTTAATCGATTTTCAAAACTCCAAAGTCTAGGAGTTTCCATCGATAATTCTGTTTTAGTAAATCTAAAAGTTTGTTCAATATTCCATCTATGGATATATGAAAAACAAATTTCCCAAGCATCTTTTAGCTTATTGATTGGCAGAGAAGTCAAAATATAAATAGGAGGGTTAAAATTATTTTTATCTCTGACAATTATCATAAACAGTTGGCTACCAAGGTATTCAGGATGATGAACAGGTGCGTAAGCAATCGTAATTCGCTTTGTTTTTTTACGTTCTTTATCTCCCACTAATTTTGAAGATATTCCTTTATAGGAACGAGCGACAAGATGTGTTTTTTTGATTTGACCGTTTTGATGAACCAAATTATGGTTTTTTTTCCACCTTAAAATAAAGTCTTGTTCGAAGCTAAACATCCAGTCTATCATCTTTTCATTGGCATATCCCCGATCCAAAACATGAACCGCCATTCTACCAAATTCAGCCTTACATTTTCTCAACATCCTGTATATAATATTGCTTCCCCATTCTTTAAATTTACCGCGTGTAGTCCACCAAGTCATGCAACAAAGCGATGGAACTTCGCCGATGGCCGAAACTAATATTGCTGTCCATTTAAATCCTGGAACGCAAATTCGATGAGTTGGAGGAAAATAAAACCCTCGTTTTATCTTCGTCAACCTTTTTGCTTTGCTCGACCATACGCTACACAATCCTTGTACTAGCCAACTTTCAGGTTTTTCGATTTGACTATCATCCCAAATGAATAATACTTTTTTCCCTTTTTCTTCGATCTGTTTTACTCGTTTTTTGGTTCGATTAAATAAAAAATCATCTACCACTTCTGCTGTCCATTTCTTAGATCGAAGCAAATTACTAATCCGTTTTGTTCCTGCGGAAGCATGAAATGGACCACAGATGTAAGCACCTAATTCGCTGATAATTAAACCCATAGGGCGATTTCGAAACGTTTGGATGACCATAAATAAATTGTAAAATGTGCCTACTAAACGTTTGTCAATTTTTGAATCAAGGCGGACAAGTAACTCTTTTAAATACTGATCGGATTTTTTTAAAAGGAAGGATGCTCCTTTTTGTGCAATCGCTGAGTTTTCGTTATTTTGCAATATTGTTTTAAACATAAAAACCTCCTGCGTTTTGAGTGTGTGAGAATACTCAAATTTACACAGGAGGTTCTTTTTTTCATAATCACCCTAAAATTCGGGATGAATCATGTTTCATTATAATAAAATCTTTTTTACTGCATTAGCGTCACATTCCCTTTATAAAGAATCACGACACCATCAATAAATTCTATCTCAGCCCAGTAAACAAAAACGGCCGGATTTAATTTTTCTTTATCCAATGTACCATCCCATCCATATGCCGGATCGTTTGGTTGAAATCCTACTGCTAAATATACTTGCTCACCCCAACGATCATAAACCTGGAAAGAGTTGATTTGCTTGATTTTGTCATTGTTGGCGAAGATCATAAACTTATCATTTTGGCCATCATTGTTGTGTGGTGAAAATGCATTTGGAATAAAGACTTCCCTTGTTTTATCTACTCTCAACATGATCCGATCTGTGGCTTCACATCCGTTTTGATTGATGATCGTCACCCTGTATTCGATTTCATTGAGCAAAGTATCAACAAATGGATTAAGGCAATCTAAACAACTCAATCCCGCTGTTGGAGACCAGATAATCGTATCTATTTCTGACATCGGAATATTTGCAAATCCATTAATCTGATAGTCTCTTCCTAATTCAATCGTTATCTCCGGTCCTAGGTTCACCGTCAATTCCGGTGCCGGTGCTAT
The DNA here is from genome assembly GCA_965220465.1 of Saprospiraceae bacterium. Lineage (GTDB taxonomy): Bacteria > Bacteroidota > Bacteroidia > Chitinophagales > Saprospiraceae > JAHDHW01. Next base: position 505,495 of record CBDCPZ010000025.1, read on the forward strand.
ATACACTTCTTCCTCGTGCTCACAACCAATGGCATCCTGAATGATGACAGTGTAATCTCCCGGTTCCAGTGAATTGAAAATATTTGAGGAGCTAAAGTTTTGTCCGCCGTCAACAGAATAAAGATATGGAGTCTGTCCTCCGGTTACCTCTGCAACTATTAAGTTGCCCGGATAGCCAAAACATGGAGCATCCGTAACATCAATCAACGCTGCTGTCGGTATATTGCCCTCTTCATCTACAAAAATATCTGCCGACTGGGAGCATCCGTTTTCATTATTATTGACCAGCAAGGTATAAGTACCCGGCTCATAAATGGTAGGCGCCAGACTTGTATTGTCGTCAATCACATTGCCTCCTGTCCAAATGTAGGAGAATTCAGGGCCGACTGAAGATCCGTTTCCACTCAGGGTTACACTCTCTGTCACACAGTCAAATCCTTCATCCGTTGTAGCTACAGCATTCGGAAGGTCAACGTTTTCGATTACAGTAATATTTGTTGAAGTTTCACAGCCATTATCACCATCCAAAACCACCAGGGTATAAACACCCGGAAGGTTTATCATCGGTTGCAAAGTCGTTTCTCCAGAAACGATACCTCCGTTTGGATTGGACCACAGATAGCTGAAGTTTCCATTATCGGAAGAACCTGTTCCATCAAGCGTGGTTTCAACAACGATACAGGTCAACTCATCGGGATTGTTGATAAATGCTACCGGAGGAGTAATATCCTGATCGATAAAAATAGTTTCGGAAGCGGTACAACCATTTATAGTGTTGATCACAGTCAACAGATAGGTTCCTTCAGCATCAACCTCAGGATTCGGAGTAGTGGCTCCGGAAATAATATTTCCATCAACGGTAGTCCAAAGGAAGGTTAAACTATTTGCCGGAGAAGATCCCGTTCCATCTAAAACTGTACTGGTTACATTACAATCCAGACCGGTGCTTGAACCTGTATTAATAAAGGCTGTTGGAGCAGCGACATCTTCATCGACAACCACCTGAGCCTCAGATACACAACCATTATCAGCATCAGTAACAATAATCGTATAAGTTCCCGGAACATTGGCAGTAGCCGTTATGGTAGTAGAAATCGTATTTCCGGAAGGATCTAACCATTCATAATCGATATTATTTCCACTACTTGAACCACTTCCATCGAGAGCAACCTGAGTGATGGCACAGGTCAATAAGTCCGTGTTTCCGGCATCAGCGGTTGGTAAAACAACAGATGAAGTGATTTCAGCAGAAGCTGTTGAACTACAACCTGTATCATTGTTGGTTACAATCAAAGTATAAACACCAACTTCATCAACAACAATAATCGCAGAATTTCCAACTATCTCATTTAAACTATTTTCCCAAACATAGGAAATATTTGGTCCGCTATCTGATCCGGAACCATCGAGTGTCGCATCTGTAATCAAACACGAAACAGATGAGTTTTGTCCAGCATCGGCATTTGGTAAATCAACATCTTCATCTACTACTACAGTTGCTAACTCTGTACAGCCATTATCTTCATTAGTAACTATCAAAGTATAGGTTCCTGCAATGCTGACTGTAGCTGTAACGTCATTAGAAATAGAAGTATTTGATGGGTTAAACCATTCGAAAGAAAGATTGCTACTACCTGTCGATGCGCTACCATCTAAAATAGCTTGAGTCACATCGCAAGTCAGCAATTCATTTTGACCGGCATCAGCTTGAGGTGCATCATAATCCGGGTTCACTTCAACCATATCTGAGGCAGTACAACCATTGTCCGTATTAGTTACAATTAAAGTATAAGTATCTGTTTCAGTAACATCAATTATGGCAACGTTACCAACAGGAGCTCCTGATGAGTTTTGCCATTCAAATTCCAGATTTGGGCTACCTGTTGAATTACTTCCATCAAGTGTGGCATCAAAAACAACACAAGTCAATAAAGAATTATCACCAGCCTCTGCAACTGGATTAACAACATCTTCTGTTACTTCAACAATTGCTGAATCTGTACAACCATTTCCAGTATTTGTAACAATTAAGGTATAAGTTCCAATAGTTGAAACTTCAACCGTTGGATTAACACCTATTGGGCTACCTGTTCCATCTAGCCACTCGTATTCTAATATTCCTCCTGCAGAATTGTTTCCATCAAGTGTGGTTTCAGTAATCGCACAGGTTAACAAGCCATCGTTGCCTGGATCTGCATTAGGAGCATCTACATCTGGGATCACTTCTACACTTGTTTCATTTGTACAACCATTAACCCCATCAGTAACCATCAAAGTATACGTTCCAATTTCTGTAACGGAAATGCTAATAGCTCCGCCGATTGAAGATCCACTAGGACTGGTCCACTCAAAAGAAAGGTTATTTCCAATGGAGTTTCCAGCATCCAAAGTTGATGTTGGTTCTGCACAAGTTATATAATCATCCTGTCCCGCATCAGCTACAGGCGGTGTAACATTTTCGATAACTTCTACGGATGAAGAGGCTGAACACCCATTATCGGTGTCAGTTACTACAAGGGTGTAGGTTCCGATATTTGTAACATTGATAATTAGATTGCCTCCAAGTGGTGTATTGTTTGGATCGAACCATTCATACTCGATATTTGGTCCGTTGGATGATCCTCCCCCATTTAAGTTTACATCTGTAACCACACAGGTCAGGGTTGCCCCTGCTCCTGCATTTGCTGTTGGCAACGCTGCATCCGGTATCACTTCAACTGTTGAAGCATCTGTACAGCCATTATCATCATTGGTGACGATCAGGGTGTAAATTCCTGTTTGTGAAACATCTATTGTAGTCGTTGCTCCAACCGGAACTCCTCCTGCATTCTGCCACAGATAAGAAATATTATTTCCACTACTTGAACCACTTCCATCAAGGGAAACGGTGTTGGCTCCACAAGTCAGCGTCGCTCCCTGACCAGCATCAGATGTCGGTTGGGCTATATCCTGATCCACAATAACGGATACTTCTGCGGTACATCCATTATCCAGATCTGTAATCACCAAAGTATAAGTATCCGGATCAGTTACATTAAGGGTAGGATTGGATCCTACTGATTCTCCTCCTGAATCCAGCCAGTTAAAAGAAATCGTTCCGCTTGTGGTGGAATTGCTTCCATCAATTAATACGGTTCCGTTTACACAGGTTAGTATACCATCAGCAAAAGCATCAGGATTAGGAAAATCAGAATCTTCTTCCACATCAATTGATGTTTCATCAGTACATCCATTTCCAACATTGGTCACTATTAAAGTGTAGGTACCCGGAATATTGACATCAAGGCTAGAGCCGGTTCCTGCCGGTCCTCCTCCTGTATCAAGCCAGTTATAGTTAAGTGACCCGTTTCCTGAAGATCCTCCTCCGTCTAATGTTACTGTTGTCGAGGTACAGGTGATCAATCCTGAGGTTGTCGCTACCGCTGAAGGTGCTGCAATATCCTGCATGACCTCAACCTGTGTTTCATCGGTACATCCATTGCCGGTATCGGTGACGATTAAAGTGTAAATTCCTGGTTCTGAAACGGTGATATCCGTGTTGTCACTGATTGTATTTCCGCCAAACTGCCAGTCATATTCAAGCGTTCCATTTCCTGATGAACCATTTCCTTCAACCAGAACATCTACAGTGGAACAAGTTAATGTTTCCTGAACCTGTGCAAGTGCATTAGGTGCTATTGTGTTTTCATCAACAGTAATATCAATTGATGCGGTACATCCATTATCAACATCAGTTACTACCAAAGTAATATCTCCAGGAGTATTGACATCCAATGTTGAGTTGACGCCTAAAGAATTATTTGAATCATCAAACCACTCATAAGTTATCGTTCCATTTCCACTGGAACCACTTCCATCAAGTGTTGAAGTATTTTGAACACAGGTAAGTGGCCCTGAAGTAGTCGCATCAGCAACAGGAGCAATTATATTTTGATCGACAGCAATCAATTCTTCTGCAGAACAGCCATTATCAAGATCACTGACAATCAGGATAAAATCACCTGGAGTGTTGATATCAAAAGAAATTTGGTCACTAATTACATTATTATTAGAATCCAACCATTGGTAGGCCAATGTTCCAATACCTGTGGAATTACTGGCATCCAATGTAACAGTCGTTACAGCACAGGTCAAAATACCGGATACCTCGGGAACAGCAACTGGAATATCATTTTCCTGATCAACAGTGGCAGTTGTCTCTGCAGTACATCCATTAAGTTGATTTGTTACTATTAGAGTATAAATACCAGGTAAAGTTACATCTACCGTAGGGTTCGTTCCTTCAACCTCATCATTTGCATTTAACCATTCGTATGTTAATGCACCACCATTCGAGCCACTACCATCAATAGTTACAGTAGTAGTATTACAAGATAAGGTACCTTGAGTTACAGCCTGAGCAACAGGAGGTGTGGTATCCTCAGTCACCGTTACTGTTACTGTTTCTGTACAATTGTTGTTATCTGTTACAGTGACTGTATATTCACCAGGATCCAACCCGGAAATATCTTCTTCACTACTTCCATTACTCCAACTAAAAATATAACCTGGGGTTCCTCCTGCAACGACTAAATCAATTGCACCATTTCCAATATTATTACAATCTACTCCTTGAGTTTCTACTCCAACTGCAAGAATAGGAACGGGCTGATTGATAAATATGGATGCAGTTGTTGTACAACCATTCATATCTGTAATTACTACTGTATAATTACCGAAAGAAAGATTATTAGGATCTTCATCAACAATTCCTCCTCCCCAATCATAAAAATAATCCTGAACGCCTCCGGTTACTGTAAGATCAACTGCTCCATCATTTCCACCATTACAACTTACATCCTGAAGAAGAATTACTTCTGCATCCATCGCTTCAGGTTCATCTAAAGTTATGCTGGTAGTCACAGTACAGCCGACATTATCCGTAACTGTAACCATATAAGTACCTGCAAAAAGTTGAGAAGGATCTTGTAAAGTACTTCCATTACTCCATAAATAATTATAAGTAGTAGTTCCTCCATTCACTGTTAAATCAACAGCACCATTATTGCCTCCATTACAAAGCACAGGATTATTCAGTTGAACATCAGCTGTTAATTCAGTAGGTTCTGTAATTTCAGTACTTATTGTTTCAGTACATCCGTTATCGTCAGTGACAGTTACACTATATGATCCTGCACCAAGGTTATTAGGGTCTTCAACAGGTGGCGCATTATTCCATTGATAGGTATAATTAGGATCACCAGAAAGTACAGACAAGTCTATCGATCCGGTGTTTTCTCCGTAACAAAATACATTCAAAGGGGCAATAGCCAATTCTACATCTACTTCAATGATAGTAGCTGAGCCTGCTACCGTACCTGGACAAAAAGAATTTTCAACTGCGGATAAGCTATATGTACCAAGTTCGGTTACTATAAGTTCGTAAGGATTTTCGGTAATACCGGTAATTGGTGTTTGTGGTTGTCCATCGAAAGTATAGATAAGATCCCATGGACCTGGGCCAGTAAATGTAATAGTAAGTATTGTTGAAGGATTTGGGTCTTCAGCGCAAAACGAACCACTACCTGTGAGCGTAGCTGTCGGAGCAGGTTCTACATTAACTGTAATATCAGCTTCTTCAGTTTCTCCACAGTCATCAGTTACAGTCACCGTATAAGTTGTTGTTGAGCTTGGTGAAACATTGATTGTAGGAGTTGTCTGATTATTACTCCACTGATAAGTATAAATCGGAGCTCCTCCTGTAACTATGGGTGCCAGAGTTGAATTAACAACCCCGCAAACATTGACATCTTCAGTCTCAATTTCTAGTTCGAGGTAATCCTCAATTATAATCTCCGCCGTTTGCCCTAAACAAGAACAAGCATCTTCTGGTAGCTCTATCGTGATCGTTTCAGCTCCTTCCACAAGCAGATCAGAAAGAATTTCGACAGGCAATAAATATATGTTTTCACCTGCAGGAATTGTAATTGTAGTTACAAAAGGCACATAGTCATCACCAGCTGTAGCGGTACCTCCAACTGTAAAACTAATCGTCAGTGGTTCATCAAGGTCAAGGCTAATTCTTTGAAAAATAAACAACCCATCCTGACAACCTTCTACAGCAGTATTTCCTGAAGTTCCGGGAACCTGAGCGTCTATTGCAAACTCACCACCCGCATCAAAACTATTTGCTTCCAGAAAAACAGCAGTGTCAAATATTTGATCATTGGCATCTCCAACAATCAATTTTATATGATAGGTTTCGCAAGGTACCAGGTTTTGTGCAATCGCTTGAAATACATGCGTATATCCATCGTATTTAATGTCAGGACAATTGGTAATTCCATTACAATTCCCTGCATTTGGATTAAAATATTGCGTATTTGTTTGGTGATTGACTGTATTTATTGCAACATTAGTGTTAGTGTTTGGAATGATAGCAATATTTTCCGCATTATTTGAAAATGGGCCATTAATACCAGGGCCACTGATAAAAAAGCCGAAAGCATCATTATACTGCCCAACCCATTCACAATATTCTTCCGAAGCAAATACATAGTTAAAAGTCAGCTGATCTACTGTTGGTATAAAGTCAAATTCAATTCCTGCAACATCCGCAACATTTATTCCGGCGAGTTGAGCTAAATCAGCATCGGTTCCTCCTCCATTGGAAGAAGAGCCGTTACCATTACATGGTCCGGGCGCACTGGCTACCTGTCCTGTAGAAAAAATAATTCCTCTTTCCATCATCACAGAAGTTGACCCGTTTACAAACAACCCTAGTCCTTGTGACCCTCCTATTGCATTTACATTGGATACATCAAAACAATCTCCTCCAATGAAAATATCTGAAATAAGATATTCGGCACCTACGTCTGGATTAATTGCCAGATTTGGTAAAAACCCATCAACTGCTTCTGTTACTTCAGTGTCAGAAGATAGATTTGCAACCGATACCATTAAAGGATAATTATTATTATCGTTAAAACAACCAATGGTTGATAAAATAAAATCCATACACTTGTTTTCTGCTACAAATTCAAAATATCTTTGAGGTGCAGAAGCAGTTGAAGTGCTATTGTTGCCATTGGGATTGATAAGGAATTTAGAATCTGTATTAACACCAAATTGAAATTCACAATTCGGGTAAGATTCGCTTATTGCACTTATTTTGTAAGTTTCTCCTAAAATAAGATTGCAAAAAGTAATTTGATTTATACTCCCTGATAAATTAAGAAAATAGCGAGAATCTTGCTCTTCAACTATTATCGGATCATCACTATATTTACAATAATCTTTACCTTCACTTGAATAAATAGCTGTGTTGCAGCACATTATGAACAATAAGGCGTAAATGGTGTGTTGTAAAAATTTGAGCATGTCGAAACAGTGTTTGGTTAAAAAATTGTAAACAATCAGTTATTCTTAATTAAAAAACATAATGCTGTTAGGGGGCTAATCAATATTTTTTTTGGCAAAAACCTCAACGATTGCCACAAAATAGGCGACCTGATGTCACTATTTTCAGATACATTAACAGCATTAATAGGCGGGAGAATCGCTGAAACTTCTGAAATACGAATACAAAGATAAGTATTTAATTTTACAGGATAAAAAAAATAATTCAAAATGTCCATTATTTTCATTCAGAAATGATAAAAAAATGGTTTTTATCTATCTTTTCTTCTGTAAAGATACAAATTCAGCATATAAAAAAAGGGTCAAAGAAAAGTATTTTACATTTCTCAACCCTTACCAATTGGAATTATGAAAACAAATTCAACACACTACGCTTGCATTTCAAAAAAACAAACGTCAGTTCCTTTTTTCTCTATCAAATTTTTATAATAAACTTATACATGTAGGCCATTAATTTATAGTAGCTCTATTTTTAAAAAAGTCTAATCCATTAAAGTCAAATCCCCGCTGTATAAGATTTTAACACCATCTACAAACTCAATTTCTGCCAGATAAACAAATACTGAAGGATTCATCATTTTGTCTTTCATTGTCCCATCCCATCCAAAATCCGGATCATTCGGAGAAATGTCAAAAGTTTCAAATACTTTCCCGCCCCATCGATCAAAAATTTGCAGACGATTGATTTTCACCACACTCTCTTCATCTGAATAAATTAGAAATACATCATTATTGCCATCGGCATTAGGAGAAAAAGCATTGGGAATATAAATTTTGCGAACTACATCCACTCTTAATAAAATCTCAGCAGAAGCCTCGCAACCGTTTTGATCAAAAACTGTAATTGTATAAATTGTATTTTCAAATGGATTTGCAGTCGGATTCAGGCAATTTACACAACTCAAAAAAGCATCAGGACTCCAGATAATCGTATCAATCTGGTTTAAAGGAATATTAATATGCGCATTTAATTGAGAAGATTCACCTAGTTCAATTTCGGCTTCCAGATCGACTGTTACAATCAATTCGTAAACCTGCGGAATCGATAAATATTCTTCATACTGGCAACCTTCTGCATCCTGAATAATTAGGTTATATTCTCCGGAAGGCAATCCTGAAAAAAAGTTATTTGAATAAAAATTTTCACCGCCATCAATGGAATAAAGAAATGGCCCTTCTCCACCAAAAACAGCTAATACATTTACACTCCCAAAATCGCCAAAACATTCAGGAGGAAATATTTCAACCTCAACCCCGTTTGGAACATTTAGGTTTTCGGTTACCAATACTTCATCCGAAGAAGTACAACCATTCTGGTTATTTAAAACAGAAAGAAAATAACTCCCGGTAGCATCAACAATCGGATTCAAAGAAGAAGCACCGGAAACAATGTTTCCGTCAAAAGTCGTCCAGAAATAATTGTAAAAAGTTCCTGAAGATGATTGACTGCCATCCAAAGTAGCGAGAAAATTATTACAATCTAATTCTTCCGGAAAACCAGCCTCAGCAATAGGTGCCATAATATCTTCTTCAACTTCAATCACGGCAGTATTTTCACAATGATTAAAAGTGTTTTGAATAGTAATGGTATAAAGCCCAGGTTGATCAACGAAAGGAAAAAGAGTGTTATCACCAATTACAATATTACCATTATTTGATTCCCATAGATATTCAAATTCAGCGCCGATTGAAGAATTTCCAGCATCAAGCTGAATTATCGTATCCACACAATTCAAAATCAAAGGTGTTTCAATATCAATTAATGGAAGGTCAATATCAGCATCGATAAAAAAGCTAGTAGCTGCGGAACATCCATTGACAAAATTAGTTATGGCCAACTGATATGTTCCGGCAGCGTTCACTTCTGGGTTAGGTATATTTTCGTTTCCGGGAATAATCTGTCCATCATTGGTGGTCCATTCAAAATTCAAAACTCCAAACGGAGTGGAGCCAGTTCCATCAAGTATTGTGCTTGTGTTGGAGCAATCTAAAACAAGAGGACCCAAAACATCAATGTCAGGAACAGGTGCAACGGTATCGATAAAAACTTCCGTTTCATCAATAACAGTGCAATTATTAACTGTATTGGTAATATTTAAAAAATAAATACCAGGTTGATTGACTAAAGGAAAAAGCGAAGATCCACCTGAAAGAATATTTCCATCATTAGTCGTCCATAAATAATTGATGTTAGCTCCTTGCGATCCGCTGCCATTTAACGTTAGTTCCGAAATCAAGCAATTTAATGTTGCATTTGGACCTGCTTCCGCCACTGGAACCTCATCACTAAGCGGAACAATTATGCTCGACAAAGTTGAACAGCCATTGGCATCCGTCAATGTAAGATTATATGTCCCTTCAGCAAGGTTTTCAGGATCTTCAACCGATCCCGCTCCGTTATCCCATTCAAATTGATAAGGACTTAAACCACCGCTAACGGTGATATTGATGCTTCCATCACTGGTTTCAGGGCAGCTTTCCTCAATAATTTGTGCTTCAATCTGAAAATTGATCGGTGCAACAGTGGCAGCTCCCAGAACATCTCCTTCACAACCATTATGAGAAACACTATTTAAAAGATAAACACCTAGTTCATCAGCGTTTAGAATATATGGACTAGCTAAAACTCCCGAAATTGGTGGTTGAGGAATTCCGTTGATGCTGTAAATTATTTCCCAGGGCCCTTCTCCCAACAATTCAATTAAAAATTCGGCGCTTGGATTTTCCGGGCAAACTTGTTCATAACCACTTATGGTTGCGGACGGGATTTCAATTATTTCAATGGTTGATTGAGTTTCAGCGGTATTTCCACACTCGTCAGTAACCGTCAAAGTATAAAGAGTCGTTGTATTTGGATTTACATCAATTATTTCAATTGAATCATTTGTACTCCAACTATAGATGTAATCGCCAATTCCACCGTTTACGTCTGGCGTTAAGGTTGTCAATGTAGGTCCACAAAAAGATAAATCTTCTAAGTTTAAAACTATTTCCGCATAATCATTGATTAACAACTCGGTAAATGGAATATCACAGGAGCATGGCGCGTCCAGTTCTAAAATTAAAGTTTCAATTCCTTCATTTAAAAGATCTGAAAGGACTTCTACCGTCAAATAATATATGGAATCACCTGCCGGAATGACAATCGAATCCGGAAAAGCCTCAAAATCAACCCCCGGAATGGCCGTACTCAAGGCAGAATAAGTAAAATGCACTACCATCGAATCACTCAAATCATCATTTACTCGTTCAAAAACAAAAAGTCCATCCTGACAATCTTCATACGCTATATTTGAAGAAGCTCCGCCCGGCCCTTGGCCAGAAACATTTGCAGTCGCTCCTGCACTAAAACTATTCGCTTTTAAAAACACAGCTGAATCAAAGTAAGCATCAGCCACATCAGCAATCGATAGCTTGATATGATAAGTTTCACATGCCACCACATCAGCCGTTACAGTCATGACAGTCGTAAAACCATCAAATTCAATATCCTCAATGGCAATTCCGCTATTGGACGTGTGATTCTCGCATTGGAGATAATCCGGGATCTGCGCATGCTGCCAGGAAGGGATATTATTTAAATAATAATTCGAATTCAAAAGGTGGTTAACGCTGTTGATGGCGATATAATCATTTGTGTTTGGAATGATCGCAATATTTTCAGCATTATTGGAAAATGGTCCGTTAAATCCCGGTCCGCTGATAAAAAATCCAAAAACGTCATTGAAAGTACTGTTCACGTACTCGCAATATTCTTCAGAAGCGAATACAAACTCAAATGAAACCTGATCAGTCGTTGGCGTAAAATCAAATTCGACTGAAGCCACATCGTAAATTGAATTGGAATTGACCATGTCGGCAAGGTCAGCATCGACATAGTTTAAGGAAAACGAATTACCTGTATTATAGGCATCATTCGGTCCTGCACTGTTATTAATATTTCCGGTTGATAGGATGACCCCTTCTTCGATATTTATCGAGCTGCTTCCACTCGAAAAATATCCACTTGCCAAATTGTGTCCAATAAAATTGATGCTGCTGCTATCTACATCAAAACAATCACCACCAATAAAAACATCACGAATTAATTGTTCGGGACTGTACGAATTGTCCGTTTCAATTCCCGGTGGATTGTTTTGTGCAGATTCATTCCTGCAAGAAGTACACCCTATTGAAAGGTTTAAATACACACTTCTTGCGCAATCTTCTTTTCGAAGCATAATTTCAAAAATCGGTTTTTTGGCGTTAAATCGTAATACATTATTTTTTAAAACAATAGCTTCCTGATTCGATACAAAACTCACTCTGCAATCACCAATTACATCGGAACTTAAATAAAGGGTATAATCTTCCCCTTCCTTTAATTGTGACAGAATTAGCTTGTGATCTGAACCGCTAATACTAAAAGGAAATCGTATAAAATCCTTCGTCACTTCAATACTGTCTACTGCTTCATCATTCTGTTTAATTCCTGACACGCTTGCTTCCATTGGTTGAACAAAACACAAAATTCCAATTAGCACAACAAATGCGTTTAAATTGAATTTTACCATGGTTAATGGGACGGTTTTTAGTGTGTTAAAATTTTATTTCCTTAAAGTGATTGAACAAGTCCTTTGTCAGTTGAGCATAGCGGCAGATGAGAAAGCGTGTGCGAAACGATCTCATCTTTTGCCGATATAAAATGCTTCATAGTGCCTCGCAAGATGCAAGACAATGGGCATTCGAATCAAATAATTCAATTTTGTTACATGGGAAAATAAAACGTGTGCGAATAATAAATTGGGGGATGTTTTCTCAGGAGCAAAGAACAAGTTGGTTTTTCACTTTGCATGATACTTATTCTCGGCTTAGTGTGTGGTTGGACGCTAAAGTATTTATTTTTTGCAATTAAACGAAAAAACAAAAGTTAAAAATTGTTTAACACAACAGGAAGCTTAATATTCACACAAATATTTAACACTTAAAATTTAACGAAATGCTTTTCATATACTTCTTTCGAAATATTTACAATTCAAAAATATTTAAATTTCGCTTTTGAAAATGAATTCTTTCAAAATCGTATAAAACGTTGCGGGATGACAGGCAAAATACGTGGGCGCGGGTGCTTGCTATGTGTTGAGCCTTTATTTTGCCAAGAATTTTGCATACTTTTTTTCGACTGAAAAAGTATGCCGCCGGAGGCAAGCGATTTGAATTAATAATGTCTGAATACTTTTTTTCAATATCTTAGCAAAAATTGGTTAAACGAACTTATTAAAATGAACAGAAAACTAACTTTTACAACCCTTCTCACCCTTGTGTGTGCTTTCCTTTTTGCTCAAAAAGTTGATGTGAAACAATTAAAAGGAATGGAAATCCGGAATATCGGCCCGGCCGGGATGAGCGGACGGGTAACGAGCATTGATGTTGATTTGAGCAATCCCCAAATAATTTATATCGGAACTGCATCCGGTGGCGTTTGGAAATCTGAAAGTGGAGGAATCAAATGGGAACCTATTTTTGACAAAGAATCCGTTCAATCTATTGGCTCCGTTGCCATCAACCAAAAAAATCCAAGTGAAATTTGGGTTGGAACAGGGGAAGGCAATCCAAGAAATTCCCATAATAGTGGTGAAGGCATTTTTAAAAGTATCGATGGTGGAAAAACCTGGAAATTGATGGGTCTTGAAAAAACACGCTTGATCCATCGAATCATCGTGCATCGCGACAATCCGGACATCGTTTATGTTGGCGCTTTGGGTTCTGCCTGGGGTCCAAACGAAGAACGCGGAGTATACAAAACCACGGACGGCGGAGAAACCTGGAAAAAGGTACTTTATATCAATGACCAAACCGGTGTAGCTGATCTGGTTGTTGATCCAAAAAACCCAAACAAAATCATCGCAGCGATGTGGGAATTTGGCCGAAAACCCTGGGTTTTTAATAGTGGTGGAAAAGGTTCCGGTTTACATATTTCTTACGATGGTGGCGAAAATTGGAAACAGATCACCGAAAAAGATGGGCTTCCAAAGGGAGATCTTGGTAGAATTGGAATTGCTATCGCTCCTTCAAAACCTAATATCGTTTATGCCCTGGTAGAAGCTAAAAAAAATGCTTTGTATAAATCCACGGACGGCGGTCACAACTGGAAAATGATTGCAGACAAGAACATCGGAAACCGGCCATTTTATTATGCTGAAATCTATGTTGATCCAAAAAATGAAAACCGGATTTGGAATCTTTGGTCCTACGTTTCAAAAAGCGAGGACGGCGGAAAAACCTTCGAAACGATTTTGGATTATGGCAAAAGGGTGCATCCTGACCATCATGCGTTCTGGATTCACCCGGATGATCCAAGTTATTTAATCAACGGCAATGACGGTGGTTTAAATATTTCGCGAGATGGAGGAGCCAACTGGGAATTTATTGACAATCTGCCACTTGCTCAATTTTATCATATCAATTACGACTTGGATTTTCCTTATAACGTTGTAGGTGGTATGCAGGACAACGGCTCTTGGGTTGGACCGAGTTCTGTTTTGAAAAGGGGTGGCATTCGAAACGAAGATTGGCGGGAAGTAATGTTTGGAGATGGATTCGATGTCATTATGAGAAGAGATAATAATCGCTATGGCTGGGCAATGTCGCAAGGTGGAAACATTGGTTATTTTGATCGTGAAACAGGCCGTAATCAAAGTGTAAAACCCTTGCATCCTGAAGGAATAGAATTGCGATTCAATTGGAATGCTGCGCTTGCGCAAAACCCTTTTTATGATTGTGGCATTTATTTCGGCAGCCAATTTGTCCACAAAAGCATGGATTGTGGACAGAGTTGGGAAATTATTTCTCCGGATTTGACCACAAACGATACGATCAAACAAAAAGAATCCAACCAAACTGGAGGCCTGACCAAAGATGTCACCCAGGCTGAAAATTTTACGACCATTCTTTGTATCGCGCCAAGCCCCGTTGATGAAAACACCATTTGGGCGGGGACGGATGATGGAAATTTGCAACTCACCCGTGATGGTGGAAAAAGCTGGACAAACCTCGCTTCAAAGCTCCCCGATTGCCCGGCAGGCAGCTGGATTCCTCAAATTGAAGTTTCACTAAAAAACGCAGGCGAAGCATTTGTAGTCGTCAATAATTATCGGCGAAATGACTGGAAACCCTATGTTTATCACACCACGGATTTTGGAAATTCGTGGAACCGAATCGTTGATGAAAACAAAGTGTCTGGCCATGCGCTCTGCATTGTTCAAGACCCTGTCGTTCCTGAATTATTATTTCTGGGAACGGATTACGGGCTTTATTTTTCAATCGACAGTGGAAATATCTGGAACAAATGGTCCGAAGGTTTTCCCTCTGTTTCAACAAGGGATTTAAAAATTCATCCACGGGAGTACGACCTTATCATCGGAACTTTTGGGAGAGCAGCGTGGATTTTGGATGATATTCAACCTCTACGTGAGATTGCCAAATCTAAAGGCAAAACCTTTGAACAAGCGTTTAAAGTATTTGAAACCCGAGATGCTTTTATCACAGATTATCGCTCCGTTGATGGAAGCCGATTCATTGCTGATGGCGAGTTTGTTGGTCAAAATAAAAGAGGCGGAGCCCTAATTTCTATTTGGTCAAAACCGGAAAAAAAGAAAAAGGACGAAAAAGAGCAGGAGGAGAAGGATAAAAAAGAGGGAGTTGAGCAAGAAGATGAACAATCGGAGGAAGTTGAAAGCGAACAAATTGAAAAAAAAGAAAAGGAATCCCAAAAAGGCAAAAGTAAAAAAGACAAAAAGAAATTATACGTCGCTGTTTATGATGAAGCCGGAGATACCATCAATTATTATTCAACCAATGCGGATACTTCGCTTTACCGGACTTTTTGGAATATGCGGGGCATTGGTGTAAATTATCCTTCTTATCGCGATCGCAAACCAACGGATAATCCGCCGCGAGGCCCGTATGTTTTGCCAGGAAAATACAAAATCGTCATCGAACATAAAGAGTATAAAGATTCCACTTTTGTCAATATAAAAAGTGATCCGCGAAGTTCGATTACCATCTCTGAAATGAAAGCCGAGAAAGCCGCTTTGGATGATTTTTATAAAATAGTAGAAAAAGCCACAGCCGCTTTTGAACAATTAAAACTCGCTAAGAAAACGATAAAATTAGTAGACAATCAAATGGTAAATGCTTCTGATACTTTAAAAAAGGATATCGCCAAACAAGGAAAAACAATGCAAGATAGTATCACAAAGTTGATGGCAATTTTTCTTCCTCCACAAGACCAAAAAGGAATCGTCAGAAACAACAACACCCTAAATACGCATCTATACCGTGCTGGTTCTTACATCGGAAATTCTGATGGCCCACCCAGCCAAATGGCTCAAATCGCTACTGAAAAAGCAAAAAAGGAAACCGAAAAAGCACTCGACGCCGTAAATCAGTTTTTTGAAAAAGATTGGTCTCTGTATCAGAAAAATGCGGAAGCGGCAAAACACTCTATTTTTAAGTTTTTCGAGCCGATTAAGCTGGAATGAGGTGTGGATCGGAGATTAGTGGTGCTTAATTCTTTGTTGGTGGCAACTAAAAAATAAAGCAAGGGTATTCGAAAAGATTTAAAGCAAGTCACTATGAATGACAAAATATTAGATGATGATTTTTCGGCTAAGAACGAAATAAAAAATAAGGAAGATATTAAAAGAGGATTGAAACAAGCAGGAATTAATTCTTTTTTTGAGCATAGAAACGGAACCATAATAGTTGAGCAAGGAGATGCCGTTAAGGTAGCCATTCATTATGAAAACATTAAAGTATCAGTAAAGCCTAAATTTCCACAAATTGGAAATTCAGTTCAATTATTTTCATCTGGAATTTTGTTAGCTATTTTTATCTTTCTCATCAAGGTACCTTTTCCCTTTCAGTGGATAATTGCTATTGTGGGAGGTCAAATTGTTTCTTATTTGTTTTATTCACCAAAGACTAAAGAATTAAAGGAGAGAATTGAAAAATTTGTTTGAACCCTCCAAGTGATTAATTTTGTAAGCCAATGAATTTATATGCTATAATTAAATGCAAGATCAAAACGAAATGCCACTCTTTACCAGACTGATATCTATAATGATTATACAACGATCAAAGAGGAAAAAAGAATTAAACCCAGCCACCAACAATGGCAATTCGTCCATGCAAGCGTTCCTGACCCGTAGATGAGGTGATTTAAACGAACTTGATACTCAGGATTTAGCTGAGATCGAAAGCTTAAAAAAAGGACAAAAAACCAGTTATCCTAACTTTGGAATTGTATGAATTGAGTAGCAATACCTCTGGGAAAAAATGGATATATAATTCTATTTTTCAAATAATAGATTTATCTTGATGTACTTAAAAAAAACAATAAAGAATATTACACGATTTAACCACAAATGCTATGAAAAAATTAATATTTCTTTCCCTAATAGGATTTTTTTTAACGGTTTTAAATCTGAATGCTCAGCTAATTGCCCCCATTCGTATTAGTAATGATACTGAGACATTTGATAGTCCTGGAACCGTCATATCCGCAGATATGGACAACGATGGGGATATCGATTTAGTCGCAAGTGGTGTCTTCAATGGCAACATTGTTTGGTACGAAAATTTGGACGGAGGCGGTGCATTGGATGATCCTAAAATCATTGTTAGTTTTGGAACTTTTGGAGTTGATTTTATTTCTGTCATGGATGTAGATGGTGATGGAATTATGGATGTATTCGGGATGAATGAGGATGAAGTATTTTGGGTAAAAAACACTGTTGAAGAAACAGCTACATTTTCAGATCCTATTTATTTACCTGTTTCAACTATTTCATATGGACGCGATGCTAAAATGGAAGATATTAACGGAGATGATATCCTGGATATAATTTTGGTCGGTCATGCCCTTTCACTTCTTTGGTTAGAAGGCATTGATGGTAATGGGAACTTTCATCCTGCCGTAGGATTGATTAATGACGGAAGATATTACATTGAATTAGCCGATTTTGATAATGATGGAGATCTTGATATTGTTAGCGTTTCATATGATAATAGTAATGGTGATTTTAGTTTAGGTTGGTTTGAAAACCTTGACGGAAATGCCAATTTCGCATCCTTCCAAACCATTGACCCATTAATTTCGTCACCACAGGATCTGCAAATAGCTGACTTGGACGCAGATGGTGATACGGATATACTGCTTGGGGTTACGACACATATTTCTAATGCCCATTATTATTTTTGGTATGAAAACACATTAAATGAAAACGGGTCATGGACCAAAAAAGTGATCTCGGATACAGAAGGAATTGCCCCACCTACCATCTTTGACATTGATGCAGATAATGATTTGGATATTGTCACGACGCAGGAAGGGCTTCGAATTTATGAAAACGTAGACGGGCTGGGAAGTTTTGAACCCAGTGAAATTCTGGGAGTTTATGGTGGATCCAGTTTGACCCATGCTGATATCAATAACGATGGCATACAAGACATCATTGGAGTTTATAGAACGTCCACCGAAAATCAGGAATTGGGTTTATTGTTTTTTGGTAGAGCGGACCTAACTTTTGAGAATCCAATAGACTATATCGGTGATGCTGATCAAATCCCAACTTTTTATGGTGGTTTCATGGAAGGTAAAGATTTGAACGGAGACGGTATCGTTGAACTAATTTCTAGTCATTACCCGCTGAGAAGGTTTAGCTGGCAAACATTTGATAATTCTCAATTAAAATTTAGCAACCCTCGCATTATTGATGATGTTCAGGCTGAAGATATTGATTTTGCAGATTTTGACGGGGACGGAGATGAGGATATCGTGGTCGCAACGAGTCAATCTGGAAATAATCAAGTGATTTGGTATGAAAAACTAAATGGTGAAGACAACTTTGGCCCTGCCAATGTGCTTTTTAATGAGCATCAAAGTACTAAACAGGTGCACGCAGTTGATTTGGATGATGATGAAGATATGGATATTGTTTTAAGTAAACCCGGAGGAGATAATTCCGGAATTCATTGGTTTGAAAACTTAGATGGACAGGGTAATTTTTCAGCATTCCAAAATATTAATTCCGGTTATTTTGATTACATACAAATGGAGGATGTCGATTTAGATGGTGATCTGGATATCTTTGCATATGACGATAATCCCGACGGTTTTTTTTGGCTTGAAAACAATAATGCTGTTTTTTCCGACCCTGTACTTCTTTTAGAAATAGAAAATGTAAAAACTTATGTATTAGAAGATTTGGATGGAAATGGGTGGAAAGATCTTATCTATATTAACATTGATAATGTTGTGGTTTTGCATAAAAATAATGGCGGTGTTGGCGATTATGCTGATGCGATCAACTTTTCTGGGCTAAACCCTACTTTTGCTGAGATGCAACTTTTTCTTAGAGATTATGATCTGGATGGCGATCAGGACCTATTGGTTAGTGAAGCGAGTTTCAATGGTTCTTTTTTGTATTTTTTTGAGCATGTCGGTGGTCAGGATATTTTCTTAAACGGAGCTAATATTTATGATCTCCCTGAAAGTTCTTTAAGGGTTTCTATCGACGATTATGATGGTGATCAGGATTTGGATATCGTTTTTCATAATCATGCTGAACTAAATATGCATTTTATCGAGAATTTCCTGGATAAAGCCAAAATTGTAGGAAAAGCATATTTGGATGCCAATGAAAATGCAAACTTTGATACTGGTGAATTGTTGGTTTTTCCTCAATCTATTATTGTTGATCCGGATGCTCTGGCCACTTTCCCTTCCGGTTCCGGGTATTTTAATTTTGCGGTTGACAATGGAAATTATGACGTAACTTGTAATGTCTTTCCTGGTTTTGAATTTACCACTCCTTCAACTGTTCAGGTTGAAGTAAGCGATGATTTGATTACCGAAGTTTCCTACGGTATCTTTTCAGTAGAAGAAAATATTGGAACACTGGTTGCAATTACTTCAGCTCCTACTCGATGCGGGTTTGAGGTTCCTTTCTGGATTGATTATCAAAATACAGGTACCGTTGCCGGCAATGCTGTTATAGCCTTTGAGATGGATTCCCTGGCTGGTTTTATCAGTTCTGATCCAATGCCTGATTCCATTGTTGGTCTTACGATCTATTGGAGCCATACTAATTTACCTCCGACACATTCAGGACAAATAGATTTATTGGTACAAATGCCCGGAGTAGAGCATTTAGGTGAGTATCTTTCATTTAGTAGTATAGCCACAATTACAAGTTTAGATGGCCTTCATACAGCCTTCCAAGGAGTTGGGTATCGTCCGCAAGTCAATTGTGCTTTTGATCCAAACGATAAGCTGGTGGAACCTTCCTTGCCTGGAAATAAGAATTATACCTTAGTCGGAGATACCCTAGATTATACTGTTCGTTTTCAAAATACTGGAACGGACACTGCATTTACAGTTATTATAGAAGACTATTTGGATCGAGATTTAGATTACTCCACAATGAATGTGATTGGTGCAAGCCATCCCTATAAGGTGACATTAGATGAGAATACCGGTAGAATGTTGTTTGTTTTTGAAAATATTTTGCTCCCTGACAGCACTACGAATGAAACTAAAAGTCACGGATACTTTAGGTATCGCATTCAACATCTAAATGGTTTGCCTGAACTTACCTACATCCAAAATTACGCAAGCATTTTCTTTGATTTTAATCCTCCTATCATAACAAATACCGTTGAAAATATTTTGGTTTCAAGCTATCCAGTATTGGTGAACATTCAACATCCAAGTTGTGTTGGTGACACTGATGGTAGTTTGACTATTTTATACGAATTGCCTTTTTTCGAGTCTATCCTTTGGAGTACGGGGGATACTAGTCTCTCCATTACTGGTCTTTCCCAGGGGGAATATGATTTAACGATTTTTTACTCAGATGGCTCACAAGTAGACACTACCTTTTTAATAACTGAACCCTCGCCTGTTGAATTGCTAGACCCAGTTGTTGAGTTCGTAAAGTGTTTCGGAATAGATGACGGATCTATTGAAATCACTGTAGAAGGAGGAACTCCGGATTATTATTATGAATGGAGTAATTTTGTCTTCACAGCAAATCAATATAACCTCGCACCAGGCATTTATCAACTCATCGTTACTGATAGTAGAGGTTGTAAAGATTCGTTGCAAGTGATTTTAGAGCCCCCCATTGAAATTATTTTGACCGCAGATGTTACTCATGAGTTTGAAGAAACAATGAATGGATCAATTTCGGTTCAAATCTCGGGAGGTCATCCTCCTTATAATTATTCCTGGGATTTTGATCCTAACGAAACTGGAAACAAGCTTAGCGGGTTAAGTTTTGGGGATTATACAGTAACTGTCACAGACGCGAATGGCTGCACGCAAGTACAAACGATTACAGTGGAGCAAATAACTCATACTCATGACTTCAACAAGCAGTTTTATTTTCAGGTGAGCCCTAACCCCAACGATGGAATTTTCAAGGCCTCCATTAGTTTTCCTAACCAAGAGGTTTGGCAAGTCAACATTACGAATAGTCTTGGACAATTGGTTCGGATGGTGCAATCCTCTTCTCAAAGCACTCCTAGAGAACAACTTCATTTTATTTTAGAGCCGGGCCTCTATCAGATTGCCTTATTGGTTGAAGGAAAGATCGTCCAATCAGAAATAGTTATTGTGATGTAATTATTTTCAATATAAAATCAAGTCGAATTAAGTGAATCATGTCTTTATAAAACTTGATTCGGCTCGGTTTTATACTAGACAAAAAAAGAGCAGCAATAAACGGAAGCCAATTAATTGAAAGGTTCCACACCTCAACTTTTCGCGTAGTATTAGGTGATGAAAAATTTGCAGCAAGGGGGTGTAGAAAGACAGCGGCCAACAAAGTATAAGTCGTTCATGTCCGGAAAGCCCTTAACTAACAAAGGCTAACACAAGCCGACCACTCCGTTTATACCAAACGCTTATAAGTCACTTTTTCATTTTCAGCGACACAAAAAACCCATCAATATATTCCGAACAAGCTACAACCTTTCCATCAACGACATGAAACTTAAATTCGTCGTAAGGATAGGGTTTCCAGCTAAAACTATTGGTGCCGATGGGATAAATTTGACTACCGGGAGTCTTTGTATCTGGATTATCGCGGTATAGTTTGCCTTCCTCTTCATAAATTACTCTAACTGATGGTTTTGCATTACCCCATCTATTGAAAGAAGCATATTCTCCAGTGTAAAGATCAAAGTTTTTCATAGCTGAAGAATCTGTTGGAAGAGGTTCGATATTCAGCACAATCGGCATGATATGATGCCTTAACATCCATGCTTCTTCAGATGAATAATTGGTGTTGAATAATGCTGCAAAAGTAAATCCAGACTCTGGATAATGAGCTAACATAGCCCAGCCTGTTCCTTTGTAGCCTCCGGAATGCCCATAAGTTTGCTGACCATTTATATTCCCAAATTTCACTCCAAGCCCATAATCAATAGAAATTAGTCCAACCCTTGAAGGACTTAGCATCCGTTCAAGAGAAGCTTTAGATATCAAACTTTCATCAACCAAAGCTCTTGAAAATTTCAAAAGATCGATAACCGATGCACATAATCCCCCGCCTCCTCGCATGCCCTCTGTCATCATATGAAAACTGGTATCAACCCCTTCATCTGCCAACTCGTATCCCATTGATGCATCGCTGTGATCCCACCTATTTGGCCACAAACCAACAGAAGACATTCCTAAAGGGTTAGCAATATTTTCAATAATAATATCATGAAATCCAAGGCCACTAACTTGTTCTAAAATATCAGACAAAACGGAATATCCAGAATTGGAATACGAATAAAGTGTCCCTGGTCGGAAAAACAACGGTTGGTCAAGGAAATCGAAAAATTCTTTTTGCTCAAATACCCGTTTTTCATTAATGTAAATACTATCAAACCAATCTTCGTGGTCAACTAAGCCCGATTGATGCCTCAGAAGATGCTCAATCGTGATCTCATCCATGAACTCCTGCTTTGGAAAATCAGGAAAATAATCAACCACTTTATCTTCAAGGGAAATTTTGCCCTCCTCCACCATTTTCATAGTAGCGGCAGCAGTTATATATTTTGAAACCGAAGCGATGGCATAGATCGTATTTTCGGTGGCTGGTGTATTTGAAGCAATGTTGGCCAGGCCAAAACCTTTGGAAAAGACCGTTTGGTCATCATGCGCAATAGCTATTGAAAAACCAACCGTATTGTCTTTGTCAAGAAAAGACTGGCAAACGTAATCGATTTTCGTTATTTGAGAGTTGGATAAAGGCTCAACTTTTTTGGTTTCCTTTTGATTTGGGGAACATGAAATTAGGTTAGTTAACAAAATGAATCCCAGAAAGCATCCATTTTTAAACATCATATTTTGAGGTATTAAATTTCAACTTAAAAACTTAAATATTCCCAATCACAACCATTTCTTCCAAAGTCGGCGTTGGGCTTCCGCCAAGTTGCTCAAGTGTAACTGCAAAGGCAGAAGCATTTGCAATGAAGGGAACTTCCTGTAGAGTTGTTGAATCGATTTTTATATCAAAAACGCCCATATCCGTTGGAACGCCATCGACGATGGCCCAAAGTTGGTATTGTTTGTCAGCAGGAGGTTCTGGCAAATTAATGACATCGAGATATGATTTTTTAGTTGTATTATTCCAATGAACAGTAGCGATGGCAAGCGGAGCCTTATCCGTTCCTTTCATAATGATTGTTTCATTTCCTTCAGAACGGATGATTTCCCATTCGTCCTTCAAAAGCTGCAAATCTCGCTCGGTTTGAAGACAATCTTCCCGCAAACTATCCAATTGCGTTTGCAAATCATCTTTAGCTGCTTTAAAGGCCTGGCTATTATTGTAAAACCAAAATGCAGCAATCGATGCCAGTAAAAACATGATTCCTAAAAGAAATGACAAACCATTATTGCTTCCTTTGTGAGGCTGATTCTTTGGCGGCTGACCAGCTGACTCATCAATTTGTTCTAAAATTTTTGCTTCAAGGCCAGCTGGTGCTTTTATTTTTCGGGCTTCAGCATAGACTTCAAGTGTGCGCTCGATCTCGTCCAGTTCTTTCCGAATTTCAGGGTATTGTGCTGCATATTTTTGCACCTCCTGATTTTCCTTTTCTGAAGTCAGTCCAAGAACATAGTTCTCTAAAATTCCTGATTCTATGTATTTTTTAATATCCACTTTTTATACTAAAGCATTGCCGCTAGAAATAAAATTATAAGTAATAAAATTCCAATAAACTCCCCATCCAGTTTTTGACGAAGTTCTTTTATAGCCAATCTAAGTCTTGATTTTATAGTTCCCAATGGAATATCCATTTCCTTCGCCAATTCGCTATGGGAATACCCTTCAAAATAAAGTTTATCAATAATCATTCGATATTTTTCATCCAATGAGTTGATCACCTTTTCCAGGCCTGTATCCTTTATTTCAATATTTACGTCGGGGTCATTGTTTGTATATACGGGATTATCTAGTGACTCGGTTTTTTGGAGGTTCCGATATTTGGCCGAACGCACCATGTCAATCGCGGAATTACGAGCAATATTGGCAAACCAGGTAAACAGCCGTCCTTTACTTTTATCAAATTTATTGGCATTGCCCCAAACTTTAATAAAGGTATCCTGCAACACTTCCTCTGCAATTTCTTTCGACTTCACAATTCGAAAAATGATCCCGAATAGCGCATCTGCATAATTTTGGTAGGCTACCGAAATGGCTTTCCTATCCCCATGCGACAGCAAAGTGATTACTTGTTCTTCAATATTTTGTTTGTTAGAAAGAAAGCTCATCAACAACTTATAGTTTTGTCAAAAATTTGTTGGGCACTTAAAAGTAGAACTTTTTTTTGATAGCAGATATCTATGCCGATGGTATTTTCCAACTATTAAGTAGTTTGACGGAATTATTGATAAGCTTTTTCCGTCACTTACAATTCAAAAGTGACTATTCGTATAATTTGCCGTCTACTATTTGACCAAAATTATAAAATTCAATTTCGTTAAATTAGATAGAAATACCCAAACTTAAAAACATGAATTACACTCCTAGCTGTAATACTCTAAAGTCAAGTCTAAAATATATTTTACCAATCTTCTTTATATCACTTTTATCACAAACCACCTTTGCTCAATTTGGAAAAACAATTCGGACCGGCCGGCCAGGTGCATCAATCGGTGCTTATACCGTAGGTAAAAAAGTATTTCAAATTCAAACCGGTTTCAATTACAATGAACGGGAATTTGACAATGTCTTTGGCAGTAATACCTGGATTTTTAATACTGTTTTCCGTTATGGTATTTTTGAAAAACTGGAGGTCAGCGGAGTTGTTAATGTAAGGTCTGACGAAACACTTACCGTAACAGGCACCGAAAATCAATTTGGAGTCAGCAATACTCAAATTGGCTTACGATACAACATTTTAGAACAAAAAGGAGCCATTCCTGCCATCGGTTTGCAAAGTCGATTATTATTGAAAGCGCAGAGCATTGATTATCGAAGAGAAAATTTGGGCGCAAGTTTAGTCCTCGCTACTGGTAACAAAATAACCGATTGGTTTTCGGTTACAACCAATTGGGGCATTGTTTTGATGGGAAATGGTGGCGACCCGAACAGTTTATACGCAATCAACGCTTCTTTTAGTTTAACTGAAAAATGGGCCGTTTTTGCTGAGGTTTTTGGAAGTTTCAACAGTTTTAGCGCTAATTATGATGCAGGTTTTTCCTATCTCATCAACAATGATTTGCAATTAGATGCCTCGGCCGGATGGCAAGGTCAGAATGGCTTGGTTGACATTTTCATTGATTTCGGACTATCCTGTCGCTGGCACAACAGGAAATAATTTCTCCTTTGTAATTTTCTTCATTTTTATTAGCGAAGCGAATTTCATCCCCTCTCTTTTTCTTAAAGAAAAATAGGCTATATATTTTTTTTAAAACCAGTGATCCGGTCAGGTGGTTTTTCTCGTATGTTCCATAAACAGCGTAAAAAACACAAACCATTAGATAAAAAAATGCACCTAAAAAATAGCCTAAGTTTCAACCTGTCTCATTCTACAATCAAACATCTCAAAAACAGGTTTGATATTTTCAAATTTGCTGTTTGGTAAATTTTAGGCTAATAATGCTGCGGCCCAAAGTGCCCTATGACTGTCTGTTCTAGCTTTTTACCGCGGGTCGTGGCATTTTTTTAAAACAATTAAAAACCTTATAAATTTAAAAACCATAACATGAAAAATTTAACCTCCCTAAGTTTCAACTTGTTTTTCCTTGTTCTTCTTTTCGGATGTCACCAAACTGCTCAAAAATCAACGGATTCCGAGATAATTTTAACCCATGAATTTCCAAAACTGCTCGACAGACCGGAAAAGTTACAGTACGCTAAAGAATGGGAAACTATTCAAAATGCCTACGCCGGAGCCATCTACCAAATCAGGAAAAAAGACAGGCCGGAGGCTTACCTCAAACTTTGTGAAGTATTTATCAACGAAGCCAGAATCACGGGAGAACATGGCCACTACTACCCTTCCGCTCTAAAGGTTTTGGAATCTTTAGCAAAAAAAGAAGACCTCACAAGCGATGTAACGTTTCAAATGCTTGCTTACAAAGCTTCCGTTTTGCTTTCGCAACATGAATTTCAAAAAGCGCTGGAAGCTGGAAAAAAAGCACTTCAACTAAACAGTTACAATGCTCAAATCTATGGAATCATGGTGGACACAAATGTCGAATTGGGCAATTATTCCGAAGCAGTAGAGATGGCGGATAAAATGGTAAGTATCCGGCCGGACCTTCGTTCCTATTCCCGAATTTCATATCTCCGGGAAATACACGGTGACCTTGAGGGAGCAATCGAAGCCATGAACCTGGCTGTCGCAGCAGGCTATCCTGGTTCGGAACAAAGTGAATGGACACGACTTACGCTTGGTAATCTTTATGAAACAATTGGAAATTTAGACCAAGCTACTTCACAATACCAGACGATTTTGGAAAACAGAGAAAATTATCCTTTTGCCATTGCTGCCTTAGCCAATATTGAAGTCAAAAAAGGCAATTATATAAAAGGGGAGCAATTATTAAAACAGGCTTGCAGCATTATTCCGGAAGTAGGATTTTATGAACAACTGGCAATGCTTTATAAAGAAATCGGTGAAATTGAAGCAGCCAACAAATTGGAAGCTGAAATCTTAGATATGCTTCGCGATGATGTGGAAAGCGGCCACAATATGAATCTGGAATACGCCAATATTTATCTGAACTTGAAAAACGATCCTGAAAAAGCACTGGACTATGCAATGACAGAATACAAATTACGACCTAAAAACATTGATGTCAACAAAATAATTGCAATGATTTATTTCCAAATGGATGAACTTGAAAAAGCTGAAAATCACCTTTTGGTTGCCAATAAAACCCAATCCGTAAGTCCAGACCTTTTATGCCTTACCGGATTGATTGAAATCGCAAAAGGGCGTAGAGATCTGGGAATTAAAACCTTAAAAAAATCTTTTGAAATAAATCCTTTTCAATCTCATAGCTTATCAACTCTTGGTAAAAATTACATTTAGCAAGGTCAAAATCTTAGTGTAGCTATGTGAGCTTAGTGTCTCGTGGTGAAAAACAAATTTGCTATGGGCACTAAGTTACACTAACAATAGAAAAACATTTTAAAACCACAATTCATTCAGCTTTGATTGAGCTTTTAACACAGGCTCAAACGGGCCCCCGATTTCTAAAACTAAATTTTCAATCACAAACAATTTCAATCATGAAACAAAAAACAATTTTTACCCAATCTTTTTACCCAAAAAAAGCATTGCTTTTTCTGATCTTCTCACTTGTAAGCTTTGCTCAGCTATTTGCTTCGAGTCATCGCGAAGCACCATTGATAGCTAACGATCCACTTGCCGACAACACCGACGTTTATGCTTTTCGCAGTCCTGACAATCCAGACATGATCACGATTATTGCCAATTACGTACCGATGCAGCTACCTCACGGAGGGCCCAATTATTACTCTTTTGGAGAAAATATCAGATACGAAATCCACATTGACAATGATGCTTCAAACCCTGGAGATGAAATCATTTATCGTTTTACTTTTACAAAATTCAACCAGGATCCGAGTACTTTTTTCAATATCCGATTGGGAAAACAAAATGGAAAAACACTTTACGTGGTTGATAAAAGTATTGACGGTGGGCTTACTTTTAATCCAATCCTGATCAATGGAATCGTTCCTCCACCAAATATTGGAGAAAGGTCAATCGAGTCAGCAGTTGGTTTAAATACCAGTTATGATGCACTTATTCAACAGGCTATTATGACGGCAACTACCGGCGAAAGAATATTTGCAGGTCCTGCTGATGATCCTTTTTTTGTTGATTTAGGCGGAATTTTTGACCTTGGCGATGCACCTCGTCAAAATGGCCTTTCAAGAGATGGTCTGGGTTGTTACAATGTCAGCTCTATTGTACTTCAAATTCCTATTGCTGAATTGCTGAAAGATGGTGCTTCAAGTACGCCAAGTTCTATTCTTGACTCTGATTATGTAATCGGCGTTTGGGCTTCAGCAAGCCGCCGAATGATCAGAACGCTTACTCCAGCCGGCGAGACTCATTCAGGCCAGTGGGTACAGGTGTCAAGATTAGGAATGCCTTTGACAAACGAAGCTGTGATTCCTGTTGGAAGAAAAGATTTTTGGAATTCCCTTTCACCTTACGATGAAATATCAGAAACCACACTTGATGAATTTTTCTACAATCCTGAACTCGCGCTTTATATGGATGATGACCTTTTTGGAACAGCAGTTCCGGCGATGACTCCATTGCGAATCCAAAGAGATGCTTTGCAAGCTTTTGATTTTGGAAACGGACAAGATGGCCTTTACGGTTTGAAAGGTAGCTCGGCAGTTGCCGGAACCGCTTTGGACGACGCTGTTTTTGGTACTTTGCTGTTACCAGCACCTGGTAAACCCAGATCCGTTGATTTATGGCCAATATTCCATACAGGAGTTCCAAACTTTCCACCTTATCAATTGGCAACCGGCAAAAATGGTAATCCTCTCGCCACTGGAAAACCTTTTATAAACAACTTTTTGCCAAATGGCGGAGATATGTTGCGCTTAAATATGGCTGTCCCTGTAACCGATAGAGATGACCCAGCTTTTAGTTCGTTGGGAATTGTTCAGGCTGCAGTACTTGGTTTGTTAGATCCGGCCTACAATCAAAATACAGCTATTCAGTTTATTCCAAACATGGATGGATTTCCGAATGGACGACGCCTTGAAGATGATGTAACCCGGATCGAACTACAAGCTGTAAGCGGAATTGCACTAGCTGCCATCGGACTTTGGTATGATGATTATACCGCAGGCAGTCCAAACCCAGTGACCGACCAATTGTTGGGTGTTTTAAACTACACAACAGGTGTTGAGAAAAATGATAAAGCATTTTCAACTTCCTTTCCGTATGTTGCAAAACCCCATCGTGGAACCGGCGATTGCGGTGGTATTTTAGTTGATGAAGATGATCCAGGTGGCGGAAATCCACCTACAGCTGATCTTGAAATTTCAATCACTTCAACAATAAGCACGTATCAAATTTTTACAACCATACCCTTGGAAATCACGGTGACCAACAATGGTCCGGAAGCTGCTCAATTTGTTACTGTAGCTGCAGGGTTGTCAGAGGGGACGGTTTACTTTGATTCTGAAGTTACACAAGGTAATTATGATGTTTTTATAGAAACATGGGATGTCGGAACTTTAGGCAGTGGGGAGAGTGCAGTTTTAAAATTGAAGCTTTTTCCATTCATGGATAATATGCCAATCAGCAATTTTGTACAAATACTTACTTCTGACAAAATGGATCCTGATTCAACTCCAGGCAATGATACTGATCAGTCAGCGAATGAAGATGATGAAGCTTTAATCACTTTTGCAGCCATGCTTACAGATCCTGATGATGATGCCTCCAAAAACATGGATAATGATCAAATTACAGTAAAAAGAGCATTTCCAAATCCAGCAACAAACCAGTTGAATATCGAATTTACGAGCCTTCAATCAGGTAGCACCGATTTATACATTTACGATATCAACGGTAGGGCATTACTAAAATTCAGTGAAGAAATGACAAAAGGATTTAATAGCAGTCAATTGGATGTCAGCAGATTGCCAACTGGAATGTATTTCATTTACTTTCCACAAGGTAAGGGAGAAAATTCCAGATTAAAATTTGTCAAGGAATAGTACTTTTCAATATGGATTGAAAAGGCTGTCAGAATTATTTTCTGGCAGCCTTTTATTTTTATAATAATTCAAGTGGGTTTTCTAATTATTTCCCCATTGGTTTCACTGGATACGAAGCCATAATTTTGGCAATAGTGCTTGGTATTTTTGCTTCTCTGGACTGTGGATTGTCATCAACCGTTCCCTCACCAATTCCTTCCCAAATTAATTTTTCTTCTTTTGCATCATATACTGAAATGGCTAATGTTCCAACTGTGTAATCATATTCATTGGAGGTAGTCGTAGACATACCACCGCCGTAACACCAAGCCGTAATAACCACCATAGCCACCATAACCGCCCATATTGGTTGTATTGGCAGTAACCTGGGTTTTATCTTCTGTAACAATAAACAATGATCCAATGAGATCGCCTCCTTCTTCAACGATTTCTATGCCCCTCTTTTTGAACTCGGCGCCGGCAGCTTCTTCGATACGTTGTTTGTCAAACGGGCTCAATAATTTATTGCTATCCTGCGTCCATCCCATCCATAATAGGTGAGTGTTTTGTATTGTGAAAAGTCCACGGTTTTGTCATAATCGCTGGTTATTTTCAACGAACTGCATGAAGCAAAGATGCTTACTATAAAAACGAATAAAAGTAGTTTTTTCTTCTTCTACCCAGGCTTGAAAAAGTTGATAGCCTAAAGCCAAAACCACCGGCCCAATGAATAACCCGATCATTCCACCGGCTACCATTCCGCCTAATGCTCCAATGAGGATCACCAACATTGGGATATCCATTCCTCTTCCGAGCAGCAATGGTTTTAAAAAATTATCACTTGACCCTGTCAGAATACTCCTGATTGTAAAGGCGATAGCTACTGTCGTTGAAGCTGTAGAATAAACATAAATAATAATCGGAAGAACGAACACGATCAAAGGCACTTGAACTATGGCCAAAATCATTGCGATCAGTGTCAAAACAGATGCTCCCGGCACATCAACTGCAAAAAAACCAATTCCGACTAGACCAGCCTGAATGACAGCTACTCCAATCACTCCTTGCATCACACTTCTAATGGTAGCGATTGAAAGCTTTACCATTTTCTCTGCTTTATCACTCGTCAGTTTTTTAAACAAACTGATTGTTATTTTATATCCTTCCTCCGCACTAGTTAATAAAGCTCCAGCTATGAAAATTGCTAAAATAAACATCACCAATGCTCCTCCTAAGCCTGCGACAAACGATAAAATAAAAGAGCCAAATTGTTTAAGCTGCGGAGCATGTTGGCGTATGGTCTCTCCCATGTTTTGCGATATGCTGTGCCATTTTGCAATTACAAATTGTTTCGTTTTGGAAATTTCACTATTGTTTTCTGGTAAATCCAGATGTAGATTACCTGTTTCATAATTATGTTTTAAATTTCGAGCTCCTTCAAAAACAGATCCGATAAAAAGGGACGTAGGAACAATCACCAAAGCCCATTCCACAACCGTCAGCACAATAGCGGTTAGCTTCTTTCGTCCTACAAAATAAACATTCATATTTTTGGCTAAGGGAAAAAGCGAAATGGAAATAATGACTCCTCCAGGCAACTGGTAAAATGAACGGTTTGAAAATCAATTAACTGGCAAAACCCATAAGTCCTAACACCCCAACTCTAATTGAAGCCTCAATAGACCAGTTGATAAATTTCGTTTTGTTGATATTGCCGTTTTGATCTGCCATAGTTTTGTTTATTTTATTGAAGTTGTTTGACGGAATTACCAATAAGTTATTTTGTTCCGCCAGTGAATCGCCTAAAATACTACTCAACTTTTTACTTTACAAAAAAAATATTTTAAAATCCACTGGTTTCGAAAACAAATCCAAATTGTCCGGAAAATTGTTCATTTGGTTTCAGCACGATTAAACCATCGCCATTATTGAAAGCGTCAATATTACAGGTCATCGGTTCTATGGCAATCGACCTGCGATGTGATGGAGTGAAAATTTGCAGAAAGTTAAATTTCCCTGGTCCGGTTTCCTGCCAAAAAACCAAATTTCCATATTTTGAAAAAAGCTCTACTCTTGCCCTATTTGGATTATCCTTTATTTTAAAAGTATTATCCAAAACGGCATTGTTAATTTGGCGTTTTTCCTGAAAATAATTGTATTCAAAAAGCTTATTCGTTGGGATGCCATTTTCATCAAGATCAATAAATTGATAATCAGGCAATTTCATAAAAACATCATCTGCTTTGTCAAAATATTTAAAATAGGGATGCCAGCCTAAACCTAGCGGTAGTTTTTGTTGGCTTTCATTTTTAAAAGTAAGTTCAACAACAAAAGAATTCGGCTCTGAGATACACAACTTTACATCAAAACTGAATGCAAAAGGATACGCAGGATTAACACCTGAATTTTGATGTCGACAAAGGATTTCAGCACTGGTTTCCTTACAATCCATCGATACTAACTTAAAAACCTGTTGGGTTCCAAAGCCGTGCAGCGAATTATTTTTAGCTTTTTCGTTAATTCGAAACTGGAAGCTTTTTCCGTCAAAATTATATTGACCATTTTTAAGGCGGTTGGGAAAAGGGAAAAGAAAATTGCTTTTATACCATTCATTTGTAAACAATTCTTCGATGGTTTGAGGACCATCGATTATTGATTGACCGTTAAAATTAACATCCAAAAGGCAGGCTCCGTGTTCCGGAATTATCGAAAAACTGTTTCTTGTTTCATCATTAAAGAAGGTATATTTTAGAAAATCTCCAAATTTCTCTGACTGGTAGTTATACATCACGTTATGTTAAAAATTCGCACAAAAAGAAGAAGCAATTATTAGACATAATCTAATAAATTTTGGTTGATTTTAGTCAGGAAAAAAGCATAAAGAAAACTGCATCGTTCGCGAAGATAGTAAAAAACAAAACCCTGTCAACTTTAAGCTGACAGGGTTTTGAACTTTTCAAAAAGGAAATTATTTACTTACAACTAACCTTTTGGACGACTGATGCGTACCGTCAGTTAATTGAATAAAGTAAACACCATCGGTTAATTTATCGAGGTTAATTTCGATGGTACCGTCAGTGGTATTATCGATTATTTGTCGCTCGATAACCTGACCAACCGTATTGGTCATTGTCATTCGTAAGTTTACCGATTCATTAAAATTATAAACGAGGTTGGTTACAGATTTAGCCGGATTTGGATAGAGCTGAATTGACTGCTCAAACGCTATATCATTAGTTCCGGTTATCACATCAACAATTATTGTTTCGATAATATCATCAACACAACCTGAAATATCAGAAATAGTCACAGTATAAGTATCACCAACTAATCCGTTAATGGTTTCTGTATCTCCTCCATTACTCCATGTATAAATATAAGATTCGGAACCACCGGTTACTGTAACGCTTGCTTCACCGTTATTTCCCGGAGGAATAGTTTCATCAACAGAAGATGTCGTAACTGCCAAATCCGGAAGTTCCGGATATAAAGTAGCTTGAATGGAATTCCCGGCTTCAACACAACCATTTGTAAAATCAAGTCCTGGATAAGTACCGTCCGTGTCAACTGCTGAACCAAAAGCAACAGGTGTAAAGAAATAGGTGCCTGCAGGAAGCTGTGTTCCATCATTCAAAAGCGCTGGAGTATAAATTACTTCTGACAATCCAAAAGCATTCACAAAGGTAGCTGCATTGTAAGGATCCGATGATCCTGATACATCTTCTGAAGTTATTACCCAGTTAAATCCTGCAAAAGGTTCCGTTGGTATCACTGCATTATCAAGGGTAAAAGAAGTTGTTTCGCCAAAGCATACATGGGCTTCACCTGTGGCGGTTCCAATTGCTATATCATCACAAGTAACAACTGCCAATTCGGTTATTTCTACACAAAACTCACCAGAAGCCCCGTCATATCCATCAATCATCATATAATAGGTAGTCCCTGCTGCTGTCTCTAACTCAACAATCGGTGCAAAAATATCTGGTTCTACATTTCCATCATCACTACAAGCGACAGGAGTTAAATTGCCACAACCATCACCACTGTATATAGCGATCTGCGCGTCTCCATCTTCAATATAATTCGATGCAGTCCCATTGCAATTTGTGGTGGTAATCTGATAAGTTCCACCATCCCCTTCGAAGGTGTACCATAATGGATTATCAAGTGTTTCATCAAAAAAACATTCCCAACCATCTGCCGGCTCTGTGCCTTCAACAGTTGCGTTTGAATTATCCCAAAGTGTTGAAGTTTGTACATTTCCGGTTCCCTGACCAATCATAGGAGAGAGATCAGCTGCATCAGCACAATCATCCGGAGATAAAAACTGAGTGGTCACAACGCGGAAGTGGTAATCATCGGCTGCATTGGCTGCCCATACTGTACCATTATAAGAATAAGTACGACCTCCGACAGCTGGCGTAGTTTGAACTAACCAGGTCTCGCCAACTGGTACGGTATAACCAACGAAAAAATCACCCGACAATCCAGACAATTGAGCAGAATAAGCAGATAAATCTATTCGGGTCATTGGGCTGGACACCAACAAATTAGCTTCAGGTGTAACCATAAAAGGAGTGATTATATCGGCTCCCGGCAAACCACCAGCGTCAGCCCAAATGTGAAATTCGAAATCATTATTTGGTCGGTTGATATCCGTATAATTTCTAATTAAAGCATAAACAACATCCGTGGTTCCGGTTAAAGAAATCCGTACCGCACAACCTGTCATTAAACTTGCAGCAGCAGGGCCAAAGGAGTTTACAAAATCAACTTGAGAATTGTCATAAAAAATATGATTCCCTGCAATATAGGAATAAGTAATGGTCGAAGCTGAATTGGAATTTGCAGAGTTATCAGTTGCTTCAATGAAGTAATCAACTTGTGATCCTGCAGCTTGCTCAGGAATAACAAAATTCCAGGTATCCATAGATATATTTGTTCCTGAAATAGTTTGCTCCATACCTCCGTCAACCGAATATTTCAACTCAGCTGTTGCAACACCTGAAACATCAACCAAATCAGCAACCATAGTTACTGACCCCAAATAGCTTTCGTAGAACTCAGGAGGAGTATGCAATATCAGCGGGGCCGAATTATCTACATTGGAACTGATAATTTCAAAATCATCAATATAGATTCCATCTACTTCATACCCTCCGTCAGAGAAAAAACGAAAACGTACTTTAACATCAGAACTTCCTACAAAACCACCTAATGAATAAGTATATTCAACCCAGGGAGACAAGTTTCCTTCTCCTAAAAAGGTTGCAATATTTACCCAGGATGTGCCGCCATTTCCGCTTGCTTCAACATAGCAGTAATCAAAATTACCACCTTCGATATCGTAAATAGCCCAAAATTTTAACTCCGCATCAAGTGCAGCGGAAAGATCAACACCTGTAGCCATCGTTGCAGAAATATTTTGATTCCCCAAATAAATGCCGCCAGGGCTATCGGTCAAAGAGCTTGTCGGAGAGTTAGATTGTGTTGTTGTAGTTCCCCACGCTCCTTCTAACACCCAATTGGCCGTTCCTGATTCAAAATCGTCAGAAAACTCAACAGTTTGGGAAAAAGCAAAGAAGCCCGTTAACAAAAAAGCAATTGTAAATAATACAGATCTTTTCATTTTCAAACAGTTTAAATTTTATTAAAAAATTATGTTTTACTTTAAAACTATTATAAAGTTGCGCATCAAAGTCTTGAATTAAGGGGAAGCGGTTGAAACAATTTTTGCGATGTTTCGAAAAAAAAATTTTAAAGGAACATCTTTTAACAAAAACTAAATTTTTTCCTCGAAGGACAGTTGGTTTCTGTTAGTCAGATTATTATTTTTTGCAATATAAAAAAAATAATTAACTGAATAATTACCAGTTTTATAATTAATGTAACATAGCTGACATTTACTTTGACAGCAGTTTTAAGTACTGTTTAAAAATATCAACCAAACCAAAAAAATGGCTTGCCCGAGTTGATCAGGCAAGCCATTTTAGTTTAGTTTATAAAAAATTATTCTACGGCAAGTTTTTTCATAATACTATTTTCACCATCCGTGAGATGAAGGAAATAAACACCTCCCGGCAAGTCTTCAACGATAATAGGATAGTTGCCATTTTGAATATGATGAAGCGAGTAATAATCTATTTGCTGACCTAAATTATTCATTAGGGTGACCTTTAAATCAATCGTCTGATCAAAATCATAATTCAAATTGACCGAGTAATTTGCAGGATTTGGAGAAATGGAAATTGAAGCGTCAAATTTCAGGTTTTCTGCGCTTACAGTACAATCTGTACATTCACTATAACAAACCACAGCTATTTCCATATCAACATCACCGGCGATCACATATCGATTCCCGGTAGCGTCGAGTGTACAATCTGTATTAGCAATAATCTCATCGATCCCTGCGCCATTTTGAAACAGATATTCTATCGTATCTCCAACGGTAATTTCGTAAGATTTTGACCAGCTGCCGTTACCAACATCAATCATGCTTTCTCCGCTCCAGTTGTTCATTTCACCCGCAATAAAAACGCCATCACCAGCAACAGTTTCATTAGACATATTTACGTTGAACGATACATTAATTGTTGGTTCAGTTAAATCTTTAAAAACAACATCATCAATGTATTGCACAGTGTTTACATTTCCAAAAAAATTCACTGCACCAAGTTGTTTCAAACCAGATTGCATAAAAGTACCCCAGCTGGCTGGCCAGCTGAAAATTTCGTCTCCGTTTATAGTGTAAATGATCCAATCGGTTTCTAAATCTACGTTTAATGCAATATCCATCCAGGTATCGGCAGTCCAGTTGTGAGTAACCACATCAGCTGTTCCTGCATCAAGCGTAGCGGTACCATCAGCAAAGAATTCGACCTGCATTCCGAATTCGCCACCTGGGTTGCCTTCAATTTTTTGAGTATTGAAATATCCAGTACTTCCTGAAGGAACATACAACTTCCAGGAAAGCAGATGTTGGCCTTCGGTTTGATTTCCTAAAAGCAACAACATGTCGTCACCATTAGCTTCAGAGATTAACAACGATTGAGTGCCGCTTGATGCCATTGCATCACTCACAACTGCATCATCAACTGCGCCATCCACTCCCCCCCAAGGATTCCAATGGGCAGCTTGAGATGAGATATTATCCAGCGTGTATCCTTCAAAATCATCGCAGATAGCTGCTTCAGGATCAGGGCATTGTGCTAATAACATATTTGTAAAAAACAGCAAGCAAAAAAGTAAATAAAGTGTTTTTGTAGAGTTGTTTTTCATAAAATTCCGATTTGATTAAATAATGTTCTAATATAAAAATTCTAAGGGGTTTATTACAAAATGAAGTCTTTTTTATTCTTCAATATCTTCTTCCATCAGGAGCTTTAGTAATACGCCATTGGTCCAGCCAAAACCATCTTGAACCGGATATTCTCCTCCTCCGGCTTCCAAACTTATATCCATAACATTGTATTTTTCAACCATCTTGCCAGTGGATTTGTACACCTTTTTATTGAGATCAACCCAGCGTTGTTTGATTGATTCAGCCAGATCATTATGGTTATAATTGCGCAAGCCTTTAATTGTAATCCATTGCAGTGGTGCCCATCCGTTTGGAGCATCCCATTGCTGACCCGTTTCAACAAGGGTGGTCAAAACGCCTCCGTCTTTTAAAAAGTCTTTTTCAATTTTAGAAGCAACTGAATCTGCTTGAGAATGCTCTGCCATATTAAAATACAAAGGATACATCGCTGCTAAAGAAGGAATCTTCGTAAAGCCTCTTGCAACAAAATTGTAGTCTAAATAAAAACCTTCTTTTTCATCCCAACAGTACTGATCCAAAGCTAATTTTCGATTTTCGGCTTTCTGGCTGAAAAAAGTTGTTTGTACCGAATCTCCTTCAATTTCATAGGCTTTTGACAAGGTCAATTCCAGATGATAAAGCAAAGCATTGAGGTCAACAGGTATAATATCCGTCGTTTGAATTGAGGCCATGTATTGACCATCTCCAAACCATCTACTACTAAAATCCCAACCAGACTCTGCAGCACTTCGGATGTGCCTGTAAACTTCTCCTGCTGGCCGATCCAAATCTTTTACAAGGGCAACATCTTCTTTGTAAGACTCTGGTCGCGGCTGATCACTTTTATCCCAATACCGATTCAAAACGGAACCATCCTGTAGTTTCACCACGTGTTTGATTGCTGGTTTATCATCGCTTAATTGTTGTGTGCCATCCATCCAGAAATCGTATTCTTTTTGTAAAAAAGGAAGGTATTTTTTTAAAACATCCGTTCCTTTTCCTTCCGCTAAAACACGAATGATCAATGAATAAAATGGAGGTTGTGACCGACTCAGATAATAGGTTCGGTTGCCATTCGGAATAAAACCCTGCGTTTCTATCAAAAAGGAAAAATTATCTGCCATATTTTCTATTAAATCCCAACGCTCTGCAGCCTGCAAACCCAAAATGGTAAAATAACTATCCCAATAATACACTTCTCCAAATCTTCCTCCGGGCACAACATATTGCTTTGGGAGAGAAAGCAAGGTTCCGACTGTAGCCGTATCCGGCTGTCGCGTAAGCACTGGCCAAAGCGCATTGATATGCTCCGCGGCTGAGGCAGTCACATCACTTTTAAAATCAGAAGAGTAACTTATCGGCAAGTCAAAATTTTCATTTATAAATGTTTTCAGATCAAAATCTGCTTTCAGTTGGGCTTTTTTATACTTGTTTAAAATATTATCAGTTGAAAACTTCGGTGTGCAGTCTACAAAGGTTTTAGAATCAGAGAAAATCGAGTTTAATTGCACGGCTTCAAACAAAGATCCATAGCGAATTTCTGGGCTTAAATGAGCTTTGGTTTCGGGAAGTGGTGCCTGTTCTGTTGGTGTTTGTTTGCAAGAAAAAACTAGAATGACCAGGAAAAATAACAGTTTGAATTCTCTCATTAATTAGGGGATTTTGTGCTTAAATATAATTTTGCTTATACAAAGTAGGAATAATTTGGAGTGATCTCAAATCAATAATACCATTTACAAAACTTCCGCTAGATTTCTTTTTTTAATGTAAAGTATCGCTCTAATTTATATTTGTATTTTTAATAAAGAAGGAGAATATTGTCTTACTGGTATTAAGAAACCATTAAATTTCGGTGTATAAAGCTTGCTTAATTATTCTTTTACTTAATTAATTCATTACTTTTGAAGCTGCTATCAGCGATAACTGAATTTAGAGATAAAAAGCTAAATCAGCTGCTAAGAAAAGTGAAAACTTACAAGTCCACATGACAAATCATCCGTTAGAATTCAATTTTTTTAATGCTTTTTTTAAACTTGCAGAAGCAATTTCATAAGTTTAATTATTAATTGTTGTTTGCACTTTAGGTTTTTTAATGAATCAAAAATTAGCACATTTTTTCAAAAGTCCTTATTGGATCCTTGGCATATTCGCTGTTTTTTGCACAGTAACAACCGTTAGTGCACAGACGTTGACAAAAGTAAAAGGGACCGTTATTGACAAGCAAACCAAAGAAGCTTTGGCTTTTGTCAATGTCTCTTTTGTCGGCACTACTGTCGGTACCACAACCGATGCTGATGGCCATTACCTTATCCAAACTCAATGGGCCAGCAATCAACTCCAGGTTTCTTTTTTAGGGTATAATACGGACACCGTCTTTGTAGAAGTAGGATCAAATCGAGTGATCAATTTTGAGTTGGTTAGTTCCGCTGAAGTTTTGGAAACAGTTACAGTCAAAACGAAAAAAGGCCGTTATCGAAAAAAGGACAATCCTGCTGTTGATCTGATAAAAAAAGTCATGGAAAACAGGGACAAAAACCGGTTAAAAGGTCAGGATTATTATGAATATGAAAAATACGAAAAAGTTGAACTTGATATAAACAATATCACAGATAATTTTCGCGACCGGAAAGTATTCGAAAATTTTCAGTTTATGTTCGATTATGTTGACACCTCTGAAATCAACGGGAAGCCCTACCTTCCTGTATTCATCCAGGAAACGAATTCCAAAATTTTCTATCGAAAAGACCCTGAAAAATTTCGGGAATATCGCGAAGCAATCAGGCAATCAGATATTGAATCATTTTGGGATGGAAAAGGCATCGCTGCCCAAATGGATGTTTTGTATCAGGAAGTGGATATCTACGCTAATCAGATCTTATTGATTGATATTCCATTTGTTGGGCCGCTGTCTCCTATTGCCACCAATTTTTACCGGTATTACATTCTGGACACCGTTGAAGTGAATGGACAAGCGTGTATCGATTTGGCTTTTTTGCCAAGGAATAAACAAAATTTTGGCTTCGTTGGAAACATTTTTGTTACGCAGGACACAAATTATACGATCGTCAAAGTAGATCTGGGGATTTCTGATCGATTAAATATGAACTGGATCACAGATCTGGAGATCGTTCAGGAATTTTCGCTTGCTGATAGTGTTTGGATAATCAGTAAAGATGAAATAATCATTGATTTCTCAATCAATAAAAAGAAAGGGCTTGGCTTCTTTGGACGAAAATCTGTCGTCGCTAAAAATTTTGTTTTTAACACCCCGAGAGTTGATTCGATTTATGCAGGAGCTACAAAAATAATTGACGCGGAAGACCTTTTCGAAAAAGATGAAGAATACTGGCAAAAGGTAAGGCCGGTTGCATTGACTGAACATGAACAAGCAGTCTACGTTATGATCGATTCACTCCAAACCATCCCAACATTTCAGACTACGGTTGATCTGTTAGAGTTGGCAATTACGGGTTATTATACGCTCGGACCGGTTGATGTGGGGCCGGCAGCTTCACTTTTAACTTTTAACAGCGTGCAAGGTGCAAGGGTCAGAGTTGGAGGAGAGACCAATCTTCATTTTAATAAAAAGAACAAAATCGCAGGATCACTTACCTATCTGATTAAAGATCAAGACTTTAGGTACTCGGGCAGCCTGACCCATTCTTTTAATAAAGATTTTTTTGAATTTCCAAGGCACGAGATACAGATTGCTTATAATTATGATTCCAACTTTCCCGGACAACGGATTGGTTTTGCGAATAATGAGAACTTTTTGCTTTCTTTTAAGCGAGGAGTCGTAGATAAAATGCTCGATTTTAGATCGGCCAGAGTTAATTATTTAAAGGAATTTTACAGCCACTTTTCTTTCGATCTTATTTTTGAATCATTAAGCCAGCGTCCGATCGGAAGCTGGGAATTTGGATACGAAAATGGAAACACAGACGCTACCCTGAAAAGTATTAACACCACCGAATTCGGCTTAAATCTCCGTTTTGCTCCGAATGAAGAATTTGTTCAGGGAAGAAACACCCGATACCCGATTTTCAATGAATTTCCAGTTTTATCATTGAATTTTGGAATGGGAATCAAAGACCTTTTTGGAGGTAATTATAATTACCAACGGCTCACTTTTCGTTTTTTTAAAAAGTTCCAATTTTCCGTTTTGGGTTATGCTCACATCGTACTGGAAGCCGGAAAAACGTTTGGTGAAGCAATCCCTTATCCGATATTGTTTATCCCGCAAGCGAACCAAACTTATGCTTTTGAATCATACTCTTACAACATGATGAATTTTCTGGAATTCAATTATGACCAGTACACCAGTGCGACCATTAGATATTTTTTAAACGGTTTTCTTTTAAACAAAATACCTTTGCTGAAGCGATTAAAATTGCGGGAAGCTATGAGTTTTAAAATGCTTTATGGAAATTTATCGGATGCAAATAACCCAAATCTTCATCCGGAATTGATTCAGTTTGCGACTGATACAAATGAAAATCCTACCACGTTCCTTTTAGATACTGAACCTTATATGGAAGTGAGTGTCGGTGTTGAAAACATTTTTAAACTCTTGAATATCAGCTTCGTTAAGCGATTAAATTATTTAAACAACCCGAACATTCCAGAACTTTTTGGTGTAAAAGGATTGGGTTTACGGTTTCTTATCTCTGTGGAATTTTAAAATCGTCCTGGTCACATTAAATGCCAGATGCTCCAAACCTTTGGCTGTGGATTCAATCGCTTCTTCAAAAGTAACTGGTTTTTGTAAAACGGAAAATGCAGCGTTAATGCCCATTTTTTTAAGAGATTCAGGCTCCGCTTCCAGCGTTCCGCAAAAGGCAATAACCGGAACATTATGCCGCCCCGCAAGCTTTGCAATTCCATCAATCAATTTACCTTCCAGACTTTGTCCATCGATTTTCCCTTCACCGGTAATGACCAGATCAGCTTCTTTCAGGAAGCGTTCAAATCCAGTGGCTTCCATAACAAATTCAATTCCCCGAACCAGTTTTGCATTTAAAAAAGCAATAGCCCCGGCTCCAAGTCCACCGGCTGCTCCCGCTCCTTTAAGATGAGCAACATCAGCCATTAATTCTATTTTAAGCAATGAAGCAAAATGTCTTAATCCTTCCTCTAAAACTTTCACTTCTTCAGGACTGGCTCCCTTTTGAGGAGCATAAACAACCGCAGCTCCGTTTTCGCCATAAAGCGGATTTTCGACATCACACAAAACCTGGAAATCTATGTTTTCCAAACCAGCAATTACTTCCTTTTTTTCAATACGCTTCACTTTCAAAAGATTGCTCCCGATAGGTTCTAATTCGCGGTTATTTTCATCAAAAAACTGGTAGCCTAAAGCTGTTGCCATTCCCATGCCTGCGTCATTGGTCGCACTGCCTCCAATTCCAAGGATTATCTTTTTTGCACCTTGATCAATCGCATGCCGGATCATCTCACCGGTCCCGAAAGTTGTGGTATTCATGCAATTGCGCTCTTGCTTGCTGAGGAGTTGAAGGCCGCCGGTTTGCGCCATTTCAATAAAAGCAGTTTGCCCATCACCCGAAACGCCATATTGGGCTTCAACCCTCCGAAGTAAAGGATCACTAAACATTCCTTTGACGACAAGACCTCTGCTGTGCCAGGTCAATATTTCGGAAGTTCCTTCACCTCCGTCAGCTAATGGAAAAAGAACAGTTTCAACTTTTTCATCAATTAATGAGATTCCTTTTTCAATGGCTTTACAAACTTCCAGCGCAGGCAACGCATCTTTGAAAGAATCCGTAGCGATAATAATTTTCATAAGAGAAAGTTACTCTTTTTTGGGGATGCATTTCACTTTGTCGCATTCCTTTACCCGAACCCTTGAATCCCTTAAAAGGGAAATCTGCCCAAAGCGACAAATTGAAATACACCCTTTTTTATAAAGATCAAATTTAGCGTTCAATTTACATAAGAGTTGGTTTTCAGTTGGTACTGCGCTTCGAATCTGACAAAACAAAAATAAGAACTTAAATTTCATTATTTTTGAATCTTAATTGTCCAAGTTGCATCTGCACCAAATCAGGATCGAATCATTTGAATTAGTATATGAAAAGTAAAACACTGATACACCTCTGTTTAGGATTGTTATTCCTTTCATTTATCATCATGCCTTCTCAATATGGAATTGAAAATCCTAGTCCAATTGACCCTTTTCTGAATAATGTTTTTCCTGAAAAAAGTCCTTCTCATGGATTTTGGAAAGCGGAAAATGCTTTTCCTAATCTAACCTTTACTGACCCAATTGCCATGGTCGAAATACCTGAAAAGAATTATTATTACGTCGCTGGCAAACCAGGGCTCATTTGGTTGATTGAAAATGATGAAAATACCACCGTAAAACAAATAGCGCTCGATATCCAGAGCAAAGTAATCACCTCCGGAGATGCTGGCTTGATCAATATTGTTTTGCATCCTGAATTTTCTGACCAAAGCTCAGAAAACCAAGGTTTTTTGTATGTAAATTATGCTTTTCACCCAACCGAAAGCTATGGAGAAATTGAAAGGATGAACAGGCTTTCCCGCTTTAAAACATTTGAAGGCTCGTTCGAGGTTGATCCTGAATCAGAATTTATTTTGATACAAGATTATGATCCGCAAGGCTTCCACATGGGAGGTGGGATGTTTTTTGATGATGAAGGTTTTTTATACCTCACGATTGGTGACGGAGGCGTTTCACATGATGCTTTCAATTCTTCCCAACAAATTCGTGAACGATTGTGGGGAGGAATGATTCGAATTGATGTGGATAACGATGC
Organism: Saprospiraceae bacterium; assembly: GCA_965220465.1. Taxonomy (GTDB): domain Bacteria; phylum Bacteroidota; class Bacteroidia; order Chitinophagales; family Saprospiraceae; genus JAHDHW01. Next base: position 549,234 of record CBDCPZ010000025.1, read on the forward strand.
TTCAAGATCCCACCCCATCAGAAAACAGCCCATAGAGTATCCCAATAAACCGGAAGGTTTTCCGCCTACTTTTACTCAGGGTTATATGATTCCAAACGACAATCCCTGGCTAGATGAAGGAGGAAGCATATTGGAGGAGTTTTTTGGAATAGGCTTGCGTTCTCCGCACAGAGCTACCTTTGATCCTGTGGAGCAAAAAATCTGGATCGGTGATGTTGGGCAAGCTTTAAAGGAAGAAATCAATGTCATGACAAAAGGCGGAAACGCTCAATGGCCATATAAAGAAGGAAGTGTACATGGCCCTAAATCTAAACCTGACAATATCATTGGAGAAGAAATACCACCTATTTATGAATATGGCAGATCTGATGGAACTTCGATTATTGGTGGTTTTGTTTACAGAGGGGACGCTTGGTATTCTTATCTGGACGGATTATATATTTTCGGTGATCATGGTTCCCGAAATATCTGGTCATTCAATCCTTTATCAAACGAAGTGCTGCTAATGACTATTATTCCTGAGTTTGGTGAAAATCCTAAATCGGGTATTTCTTCTTTTGCAACGAATGAAGAAGGAGATATTTTCGTACTCAATCTTTATGGAGAAAATTTGGATGGCGGCGTGATTTACAAATTGGTTATTGATGAAGAACAAAGTGTGGATCTTCCAGAATTATTATCTGAAACCGGCGCTTTTACAGATTTGGAACAACTCATTCCCGCTCCGGGAATTATCCCTTATGATGTCAATAGCCCTTTATGGTCCGATGGTGCGATTAAAAAAAGATGGATTGCAGTTGCAAATGACGGCATCCACGACACTCCGGAAGAGAAAATCAATCTTTTCGAAAATGCTGATTGGCAATTTCCAATCGGTACTGTTTTTATAAAACACTTTGACCTCCCAACGGACAAAAATGACCTTTCAAAAACACAAAAAGTAGAAACCAGGTTTTTTATCATTGATGAAAATGGAAGAGGTTACGGTTTGACTTATAAATGGAATGACGCAGGAACGGATGCCGTTTTGTTAGAAGAAAATGACACCCAGGATTATGATTTTTTAGACGAATTCGGACAAGTTCAAACTCAGGCCTGGGAATTTCCGAGCAGAACACAATGCCTGACCTGCCACACTTCCAATGCTGAATTTATTTTAGGGGTGAAAACCTGGCAACTGAATAGTGATTACTTGTATCCCTCAGGAATTGTTTCCAATCAACTGGCCACCTGGAATCATTTGGGAATGTTCGCCGCGCCCATAGATGAAAACCAAATCGAAAATTTTCCACAAGCAGTTTCCTTATCTGAAGAAACCGGGCTACAACAGCGTGTCAGTTCCTATCTTGATGCAAATTGCTCACATTGCCATCGACCAAACGGAGTGGAAGCTGCTTTCGATGCCAGGTTTAGTACTCCGATGGCTTACAAAAATCTGATTAATACTTTAGGCGTAAGCCGTAATAATCCTCATAACGGATTTATTGTCTTTCCGGGCGAACCGGAAAGTTCTCAATTGTGGATAAGAGACAACAGCTTAGCTGAAAACAAAATGCCACCAATCGCCAAATCTCAAATTGATCAGCAATATATTGAAGTGCTTACAGAATGGATCGAAGGATTAAAAAATGATTGCAGCGGTATTTATCTCTCCGATTTCCAATGGAATTCAACACCTCAAAACGGATTTGGGCCTGTCGAGATCGATCAATCTGTGGGTGACATTCTAAGAAATGACGGCAGCATTATTACTATCGACGGCAAAGAATTTCAAAAAGGATTAGGCGTTCACGCCTATTCGGAGATAAGCTATTTGTTGGACAAAAAATATAAAAATTTCAACGCTTTTATCGGAGTTGACGACGGAAGCTGCAATATGGCCTCCGTTCAGTTTGAAATTTATTGCGACGATGTCTTAAAATATCAAAGTCCAATAATGAACAGAGGCGAAGGAGCAAAGTTCCTTTCAATCGACATAAAAAATGTAAACAAATTAACCCTTAAAGTTACTTCTCCCTTCGATGATAATTCTTGCGATCATGCTAACTGGGCAGCAGCAAAACTTATTCAAAATTACGATTCTGATGGCGACGGGGTTTGTGATGATTACGATCTCTGCCCTGGTGCAGACGACAAAAAAGATGATAATAATGATGGAATCCCTGACGATTGCGAGAAAGTAAAAGAAGGAGGGACTATTGAAATGATCGCTGCTCCCAACCCTTTCCGCGATTATGTAGAAATTCTGTTAAAAAAACCAGATCCTTTGATTCAAAAAGCAAGCCTCATTGTTTATGATCTGAATGGTAGATTGCTGTACCAAAATTTCAATGTAGCCTACGACCACAAATATCGATTTGGTGCAAACTGGCATGCTGGAATTTACATTATTAAGGCCAAAGCAGGTTCTTTTGAAAACGAAATCAAAATTATCAAGCATAATTAATTATTTCAAGTTGTGGATAATTAGGAATTATAGATTAACCAACACGGATTTAAATTTACTTGAATATACTTTCTTTTGAAAACTAATCAGATAGAAACACTTCGCTTCAAAATGATTTTTTGAATTCGATTAATCCTCCAAAAACAAATTAAAAAAAATTGGTATGGTTATGGGGATTTCACAATAAGGAACTGTAATTCCAAGTTAAAGTACGTTATAATGAATAACTCATTTGAAGTATTTTACACTAAATAATTTGTATCCTCAGACATATTATGAACCGCTACTTGCTAATTACCTTTATTCTTGTTTACCTATTAAGTTGTACAGCCAATGATCGAAATTGGCTAGGTAACAATAGTTCACCCGCAGCCACTTTAGTCAACAACGGAACCATCAAAAAAAATCATTTTGAGGAGATCAAAGCGTTTAGCCACTTTCTGAAGGAAATGTCGCGTGAGCAAATGATTGCGTCAGGAGATGAAGGTTTGCAACAGATGGCAGCTTTATATTTTCCCGACTCTACCGTTACCACTGGCTTTGACCTTCACGCCAGGGAAATTGGAAACCTTGATACTTTCCGTTTGGTTTATTACGAATATTTTGATCTTTACTCCTCTGAAAGCACTTCCTATTTAGGCATCTTTTCACCCGGTGGCCATGCGCTTGATGTTCATAAAATGAAAAATGTTTCCTTTGAAGGAAATGCCAATATTAATCTCATTGATCAGCAATTAATTGAAATTTCTTATTACGATTTTTTTGAGAAACAACAATTTGGTAAAAACGGATTGATCCCGACGGAAGGATTTTATATGAATAATTTTGAAGGGAAGAGAGATATTGTCGAGGGATATATTTATGAATATTACCGGATTGCTCCTGACGGTCAGCTAAAATCCATCACAGAAAACACTTCCGTTAGTATTGAACGAAAGTATCCGCAATCCTCTGCAAGGATATTGTCTTTTTCAGAGCTGGAAGAACTTTCTTATGATGCTATTTTGAGAATGAAAAACGAGATCTTGGCGGAGCATGGTTATATTTTTTCCAATAAAGTCATTCAAAAACAATTTCGTAAAGAAGATTGGTACCATGCCCAACACATCAATGTGGATACGCTTTTCACAGAAATAGAAAAAATCAATCTCACCAAATTGCAAAAACTGGAAATTCAATATTGATTTTTTAATACCTGGGGCTACTTGATTGAACTAAAATAGAATTGAAGTTATCTCAAAAGTATTAAATTCAGTGAATCAATATAGTTTTATTTAAGCCTTTGCCTGTGGCGCCTTCATTTTTTCCATTGATAAAAAAACGAAGCAAAAAAATCTAGACAAAATAAAGGCAATGCTCTTAGCTGGCCCCCACTCCCACGTATTTTGTCAAGCCATCCGCTCTATTTTATTATGGAATCGATATGTTGAATGCCCTGCCGCCATCTAAAGCAAAGTTTTATAAATTATCATCTAATACACATGGCTTCAATTAATAAATCAGTTCCCGAATACTCTTCCGATAAGTTGACGGACTCTCGCCAGTGATTTCTTTAAAGGTTTTATTGAAGTGGGAAAAATTGTTGAATCCGCATTCAAAACAAACATCTGCAATGGTTTTGTGCTCTTCAGCAAGTACCCTTCTTGCAAAAGCTACTCGAAATTCGTTGACAAATTTTGTAAAGGTTAGCCCGGTCAGTTTTTTGAAAAAACGGCAAAACGCAGGGACCGTCATATTGGTTTGGCCAGCAATCTCATCCAGGCTAATCGGGTTTTTAAAATTCTTTTGAACATAGTTGTAAATGATTTCTATCCGGTTGTGATCCAGAGAGTTCACTTCGATTCCAAAACTAGTTGCATTAAGTAGCTGATAATCTTCGGATTGTGCCATCTTTTGCAGGATACAAAGCAATTCAATCGTCTTTTCAAATGGAGGCATGTCAAGCATTTTTTTTAAACGGGAACCAACTTCTTCTTTAATTGCGCCATGAAAAGAGAGCCCGAGTCTCGCTTTTTCGAATAATTGTTTGATCGCTTGCATCTCAGGTTTTTCCAGAAATAACGGACCCAAAAAATCTTCTTTCATTTGAACAACTATTTCAAAGTGTTCCTCTTTTTTTCGTTCGCTAAAACCAAAGTGCGGAAGATCCGGCCCTAAAAAAATCAAATCTCCGTCATTGAAATAACTGATGTGATCTCCAATATGCCTTTTCCCATTGCTATTAAGTGGCAAGTAAACAATTTCAAACTCCGGGTGGAAGTGCCAAACCGGCGTCGTTATCGTTTTTCTATGACTATACTTTTTTATTGAAAAAGAGCTGTCAAGGTTTGGATTTATTTTTTCGAGCTTTGCTTTCATCTTCTATCAAATTTCAAATTATTAACACAATATTAACCTATAAATAGTCAATTATCAACAGTTGGGTTAAAATAGCATTAATAATTGCAAATTCTGATGTAGACTGGTCACCCGCTTCACTGTAATTTTGTGTTTATAATTTTCAATAATTCAAGTTAATTGAATACCTATTTTATAAATCATAAAAATTTTAAAAATGAAAAATTTAGGAAAATCAGTAATCAAAAGTTTAGTTTTTATTTTAGCTCTTTTGTTGACTGGAAACCTTACCGCATCAGTGAGCAATACATTAAAAATCGAAGCTGATGGAATTCAAAAAAGTGTTTTTTTGTCATTCGATGATGCCATTAATGGTGAAGTGACAATCCTTCTCATCGATGATAATGGTGCCATTCTTCACAAAGAAGTAGTTGCAAATCAACCTGTTTTTACCAAGAAATTTAACCTGAAAAACTTGCCTGCCGGAAAATATTATCTGGAAGTTTCAGATGACTTAGCAAAAGTGGTTCAGCCTTTAAAAATTTCAGTTGCAACTCTTGAAATAGATCCAACTTCCAGAACTAAAACATATAAGCCGGTATATCAATTTGAAAACAACAGGCTCAATATCAACTTCCTAGCTCTAAACAGCGATAAAATAGATGTTTCTATTTCTAATGCTCAGGATCAACTAGTCTTAAGTGAAGTTTTCAAAACAGCAGGAAAGCCTTTTGGTCAACGGTTCGATTTGAGTAAGCTTGAAAGAGGAAAATACAGTATTAAAATCAATGCAGGAAATCAAATTTATTACAAAACCGTAACAATAAAGTAATCATCGCAAAATCGCTAATTGAAATATTAGCTCAATATATATAGAGAAATAGTCAATTTAAGTTTCACTTGAATTAAAGCAGGATCTTTCACGAGGTCCTGCTTTTCTTTGCTATAACAATTTCAATGATACGACATTTGAAGCTCTTTATCTTTCTTCCACAAAGCATCAGTTTCGGGCTGAGATTATCCAACCTTCCAACCCAACCAATATTTGGTTTATTTACCATCACTTTTTGTATCGTTTTAGCCGAAGTCGCTTTCATGAAAAGAAATTCCAACGATTGAAAAAGTGATTATTTATTTACTTCGCATTGCATCCACCGGGTCCATTCTGGAAGCAAGATAAGCTGGGATTATTCCTGCGATTACTCCAATTCCTGTTGACCAAATCAGGCCACTGATTATATTATTTGGAGAAAGATAAATGTCAAAAACCATTGACTCCATGCTTGAAAGGCCGGATAGAATAAAGTAAATGAGCAATAGACCCAAAAGGCCCCCAATCAAACAAAGAATAATCGCTTCGATCAAAAATTCCAGAAGGATGATATATTTTTTAGCGCCAAGTGCCTTTTTTATACCAATAATATTAGTTCGTTCTTTTACAGATACAAACATGATATTAGCCACACTAAAGACACCAACAAAGATCGCAAACATCCCTACAACAAGCCCCATTAAATTGAGCATTTTAAAAAAAGGATCAAAGGCTTCGCTGATCGCAGATATTTCATTTAAAGAAAAGTTATCTTCTTCTTTGGGTTTTAATCTACGATGTGCTCTCAATATTCCCGTAATATCATCTTTCAATTTGTCGGTAGAAAAATTTTCAGAAGCTTTCACGCTGATGCTGGCATTGCCGAAAGCGTTATTGGTTTTGAGGTTTGCTATCTTTTTGCCTAATTCATACGAAACCAAAACACTCTCATCATAATTCATTATTTTAATCAAACTCTCTCCTGATTTCTCAAGTACCCCGATAACCTCTACTTTTCTACCCATCATTTTTATTTCCTTACCGATTGGTTCAATTGCCCCAAATAGTTCTTCTGCTACCGTATGTCCAATGATCGCTTTATTAGCCCCGTATTGATATTCCTGAGGAGAAAAATAACGCCCTTTTTCAAATTGTAAAGCATATATACTTTCATAGTCATAAGTCGCGGCGGATATCGCTACCCGCTCGACATTACTTGATCGGTATTCTATTGTCTTACTTCCCAAATAGACATTAAAAGAAGTTGCTTCAGCAGATTTTACTTTTTTATTAATGACCTTATAATCATCATAACTTGGGTTTGGCCTGCGCAACAATTTCATGTAATTGGCGTGAGGATCTTCTGTCCATTTGAATTTGGAGACATAAATCACATCACTCCCAAGTTGATCGAAGCTACCAATGACATTGTCTTGCAATGAATCAACGGCGGCCTGAACTCCAATAATACACAAGATGCCTATACTTATACCAAGTAAAGAAAGGAAACTTCGCAATTTATTTGAACGAAGAGATTGCAATGCCTGTGAGATGCTCTCTGTTATAATCTTTAAAAGCATAAACCCCGATTCTGGATTATTTTATTTTTTGAAATAGTGCTTCGAAGCTACACTTTTCATAAACATTCCCCTAAAAGATTCGATAAAAAAATTGAATTCATCTGCCAATCTAATATAATTTGGCGGGCCCCCTTTTATCAAGTACAATTCATTTTGTCGTATTCCCTTCTCAGAACACTTCATCCTTTAAAATGGAAATCTGCTCACTGCAACAAAAAGAAATGCACCCTTTTTCTGGAAAAATTATGGCTTTAAAATCTAATTGATTATTTATTGAAAATTAGATGGTAGATTTGTATCTTTGCCCGTCTTTTCAAAAACTTGATTTATTCATGAGAACTAAGCTTTCGCAATTTAATTTTGATCTGCCACAAAAACTTATTGCTCAATACCCGCGTGAAACCCGTGATGAGAGTCGATTAATGGTAATACACCGTGAAACCGGCAAAATTGAACATCGCGTTTTCAAGGATGTTTTGGAATATTTTGTTGATGGTGATTGTTTTATTTTTAATAATACAAAGGTATTTCCCGCCCGCCTTTATGGTAGAAAGGAAAAAACCGGTGCTAGTATAGAAGTATTTCTTCTACGTGAGCTCAATCACGAAACCCGCCTTTGGGATGTTCTTGTTGATCCTGCACGAAAAATTCGAGTTGGCAACAAATTGTACTTTAGCGACAAAGATGACAATGACGTATTGGTTGCAGAAGTAGTTGATAATACAACTTCGCGTGGAAGAACGATTCGTTTTCTTTTTGACGGCACCGAAGAAGAATTTCAACATGAATTGAGCTACCTAGGAAATACTCCTTTACCTAAATATATCAACAGATCAGTTGAAGCAATTGATAAAGAACGTTATCAAACGATTTATGCAAAAGAACTTGGCGCTGTCGCTGCTCCTACGGCTGGATTGCATTTCAGCAATGAATTGATGAAGCGCCTTGAATTGAAAGGGGTAGAATTTGCTGAAGTCACGCTCCATGTCGGATTAGGAACTTTCAGAACCATTGATGTGGAAGATTTATCAAAACACAAAATGGATGCTGAATATTTCAAAATCACACAAGAAGCTAGTGATATTGTAATCAAAGCTACTAGTGATAGAAAAAGGATTTGCTCCGTTGGAACAACTTCGATGCGTGCAATTGAATCTGCTGTTTCTGCTGAATCGACTTTAAAAGCTGCCGAAGGATGGACTAATAAATTCATTTTTCCACCTTATGAATTCAGCATTGCGGATTCTATGATTACGAATTTCCACTTACCAAAATCAAGTCTTATGATTATGGTTTGTGCTTTTGGAGGATTTGATATGATTATGGAAGCTTATCAAGTTGCAATCAAAGAAAAATATAACTTTTATAGCTATGGTGATGCAATGCTGATCATCTAACACAGCTGAGTTGTTTGACGGAATTATCAATAAGCTATTTATATAACCTCATTTTATCAAAGGTTTTTTCCGTCATTTACCTTTACTAAAATATTTAAAAAGCGTATTCTGACAAAAAAGAATACGCTTTTTTAGTATTTTCTAAAAGCCTAGCATTTATTTTTCCATTATACAGGAATTTTATTTTTTATAATTTAATAAACTTAAGCTTCTATCAGTCAGTACTTTAGACTATTAAATAGCCTTTATTAAGATCAATATTCTGGCACAATAATGGTCTGTTTTTTGAAAAAATGAAACCAATAATAATACCTCTTGTTTCTATAAACTTTGTTTATTACATTTGTGCGAAAATTCAGGGTTTTATCTGAATTAATAAATACAATTGTAATTATTTGAAACGTTGTTCTTTCGACATCAAATATTTTATCTAACGACAACTTAATTATGTATTGGACTTTAGAGTTAGCCTCCCATTTAGAGGATGCACCCTGGCCGGCAACACGAGACGAATTGATTGATTATGCAATTCGATCCGGAGCTCCGCTGGAAGTAATTGAGAACCTTCAACAAATGGAAGATGAGGGCGAAATTTATGAGAATATCGAGGACATTTGGCCAGATTATCCGCGTAAGGACGACTTCTTTTTTAATGAAGATGAATATTAAGTAATTTACCGTTAGCAGTCACAATGTTGCTGATGTTAAATAAAACAGGCTTTGCACTTCAGACGCAAAGCCTGTTTTATTTAACCGCTTACCTTTAATTTGTAAAATTCGCCTCTCAAGTTGACATCAAATAGACCCTAATCGTTTTACCATTTTTTTAAAACATATGTCACAATTTCAATAGTAGAAATTGTAATATACACTGTTTTAAGTTATCCCAATCATTTTGTTAAGTTAAGTCAATTGCTGCCTTTCAATCTTTTCACATCAAAATAATTTTAACATCTAAATAAAAAGGTTGCGTAAAAAATTGTGAAACAATTTAATGTATAAATAAGTTATTAAAATATAAAGAATCAAGGATTTCATAATTAATCCTTTCAGAAACATATCCATTTATACGCCGTATACCAAAACCATTATTTTGTGACATAAAATATTTCTATCCTGATGGGAATATTATTAACTTTATAATCCCTAATAGCACAAACATTCGATTCATGAAGAATTTAATCGAGATTTCGAAAATTGTAACAAAGAAGAAGGTAAGGAAGATTGAAATTTTTGATGACCACTCCCTAAAACACAAAAACAGTAAATTCAACGAATTTTATGAAGCCTTAATGGCAGGAAAATTTAAAAACGATAGAGATGCTGCTACCTTTTTATATAGTTGTAGCCCAACTGATGATAAATATAGGCAGCTGAAATCTCGTTTTCGAAAACGTTTGTTAAACACCTTGTTTTTCCTTGATGTAAACCTACCCTCCACATCCAATTATGACCGAGCTTATTATAGCGTCAATAAAGATTGGACATTGGTGAAAATATTATTGTCGAACAATGCAAATCAAACTGCCGCTGCGTTGGCCCGTCAAATTCTTACCATCGCACTCAAATTCAAGTTTGCAGATGTAATCGTCAACTGCAGTCGCATTCTGCGCCGATATGTTGCTGAATTAGGAGACGAAAAAACTTATGAACAATACGATGAGCACAGTAAAATTTATCAAAAAGTACTCGATGCAGAAATCCGGTCCGAGGAATTATTCCAGCGGGTAATCATGAATTACCTAAAGACTGCAGCGAAAAACAACGAAATGCAACAGCAGGTTGACAACTATTGTAATGATTTGGTTGGCCTTTCTGAGTCTTTTGATTCGCCGATAGTGACGTATAATATGTATTTGGTTTGGGCTTATCGTTATGAAATGTCGTCTGATTTTGATGCTATGCTCGAAGTTTGTAATAAAGCTGAAACGTATATTGAAGAAAATCCTACTTTCTATCAGGCGGATAAATTGGCTACTTTTCAGTTGAAAAAAATGTCAGCTTATTTACAGCTTCAGGATTGGAAAAATGGTAAAATAAATGCTGAAAAATGTTTGCAATCTTTTCCTGAAGGAAGTGAAACGTGGTTCACTTTTATGGAATATTATCTGCTGCTGGCAATCCACACCGACAATTATATCAATGCCTTAGCAATTTTCAATAAAGCATCCAATCATTCAAAATTTAAAAAACTACCGACTATCTGGCGGGAAAAATGGAAAATATATGATATTTATCTAAATTATATCATCGAGAGTCATGGAGAGGACAATCCCGTTTTACTCACTCAGCGTCGAAAAACTTTCCGTTTATCCCGTTTTTTGAATGATCCCATTCTTTATCCTAAAGATCAACGAATTTTTACAGTCCTTTTGGTCATTGCTCAAGTCCTTTTCTTCTTAGAAAAAAATAGTTATAACCAGGTAACCGAATGTATAGAACGATTGAAAAGTTATGCTAATCGCCAACTTAAAAAGGAGGAATATTATCGCGCGATTCAGTTTATTCGCTTACTCCAACAACTTTCAAAAGCAGATTTTGATGTTGACAATCTCAGCAATATTGATAAATATTATAGTCGATTAATCGAAACGCCATTTTTTTACCGTGGTCTGCTTCCAGAGCTTGAAATCATTCCTTATGAAAAACTTTGGAATCTCATTTTGGCACGGTTGAAATAATTAATTTTGTTATCGTAAAAAAGAGAAGTGAAATGTTTCACTTCTCTTTTTTACTGCACATTATTATCATTACCTTTACTCTTCTATTTAAAAACAACAAAGATCTTTTTGTGAAAAAAATTACGATTGCCATTGATGGCCATTCATCTTGTGGAAAAAGCACTTTAGCTAAGGCTTTAAGCAAAGCGCTTAATTATATTTATATTGATTCCGGGGCCATGTATCGGGCGGTCACCTATTATTTTCTCGAAAAAAATATTGATCTGGAAGATAATCCAGCCATTATCAAGGCCTTAAGTGAAATTGAAATTCGGTTTAAAAAAGAAGAACAAGGCGTACGCACCATTTTGAATGGAGTTGATATCGAAAATGAAATTCGGGAAATGCGTGTTTCAAAAATGGTAAGCCCAGTGGCTACTATTTCAGAAGTAAGAAAAGAATTAGTTAGACAACAAAGACAACTAGGAAAAGAAAAAGGCATTGTCATGGATGGCCGGGATATTGGAACTGTAGTATTTAAGGATGCAGAATTGAAAATTTTCCTTACTGCTGACCTGGAAACCCGCGTTCAACGTAGATTTGATGAATTGAATGCTAAGGGTCTTGACATTGATTTAGAAACTGTAAAAACGAACCTCCTCGAACGCGATCATATAGATTCTACCCGTGAAGACAGTCCTTTGCGCAAAGCAGTTGATGCTATTGTTATAAATAATACACTTTTAACTCCTCAACAACAAGTCGAAAAAGCGTTGGAATTGGTGAACAAAAAAATTCAGGAGACAGCAAGTTAAATTATAGAATAATTCTTTTTCCATCATAAGAAAGGCATAAAAAAGGAAAAGCCACAGATTATGCAATGCATAAAGTTGTGGCTTTCATTTCCCCAAAGCTATTCTTAAGCGAAGCTTTATTTCGCTATTATTTTTTCCCTAATTTAGGAATGGTTTTTTATTTCAATTTTCAAAAAAAGGAAAAGAAAGGAGAAAAAACCAAATTGTCTTTTCTGTACCTTTCTATTCGCTTTCTTTTTAAAGTTTGATAACCAAATAGATTCTGTTACAAAAAGTACAAATCCTAATTAGCTAATCTGCTTTCAACAAAACTTAAAATGATGAAAGCTTTTTGTGTTTATTAGAGTGGTACTAAAAAGATATCAGGAAATTTAGTGCCAACATATAACTACCTTATTATCAGATTTTTACAAAACTAAACATGACTACTTTTGTCCCATTACGGGAAAAAATTCCAACAAGAAGAAGATTAATTTTAATGAAACATTTAAATAAAAAATTTGTTTAAAAAAAAGAAGCTACTATCATTTCATAAAATGGAAAAAAGTTGAATGTAGCTTTCACAAAAATCATACAGATTAATTAACTTTGCAAGCGACTTATACAAATTGATACCTTTCCCAATAGCTAGCTTCTATTGATTTATTTACACTAAATATTTAATATATTAAGATTCTACCCAACATTAATCTTATTAACATTTTATAACCACCTTATAATTTAAATCTATTTAATTATGAAATTTGAAATTTTTAAAAGCGAAAAGAACGGAAAATTCTATTTTAACCTAAAAGCTGCAAATGGTCAAGTAATCTTAAGTAGCCAGGGTTATGCTAATAAAGCAGGCGCTAAAAATGGAATCGCTTCTGTTCAGACTAACGGCAATAATTTAGATAACTATGATGCTAAAGTTGCTGCTAATGGAAAACATCATTTCAATTTGATTTCCAAAAACAAGCAAATCATTGGTTCCAGCCAAATGTATGCATCAAAAGACAGTATGAAAAAAGGTATCCAAGCCGTCGTAAATGCATCTGAAAAGGATAATGTGGTTGATTTGACTGTTGCTTAATGTTACTTTTTTTTACTTACAAAAAAGAAAAGGTTGTCAAAATGGCAACCTTTTCTTTTTCCTTTTACTCTTAAGTTAGTGCTTCTTCTTCTAAATTCACTTTAAAAAAAATGACTAACTTACCACGAACTAAAAAAGGCTTTCCAGTAAAATCCGGAAAGCCTTTTTTAATAACATCTTTTAGCCTGGATACCTACTTTTTAAGTGTGACATCTCCTTTGTAGATTTCTACTCTTCCATCTATAAACGTAACTTCAACTACATACACAAACACTCCTGGATTCATTGGCTCTCCGTTTAATTTCCCATCCCAGCCATTTTCAGGATCTGCATACGTTATCCCTACTTGGGGGTTCAGGTGTTCATACACCAACTCTCCCCACCTGCTAAAGATTCTGAAGTTGTTGAGACTTGCTACTCCCCTTCCTGTCTGTATCCAAAAGATATCATTAAAGCCATCATTGTTTGGTGTAAAGGTATTTGGTATGTAGACCAGTCTTTCTTTTTTCACCCGCACAAGAATTATATCTTCTGCTTTACAACCGCTTTGATTGGTCACCACTATGGAATAGGTCTGTGTCTCTGTTGGCGTCACCCAGGGTTCAAATTCGATCACCTCTCTTTCTTTCCAAACGAAGGTGTCCACTACTGAACCACCAGGATACAATAAAGGTAGCAACTGTACGCTGTCTCCTAATAATATTTCCTCATCCTCTCCCAAATCTACAACAAATTCTTCCGGTTCTGTCACTTCAACCATTGTCGTCCATTGACAGCCATTTACATCCTCTACCGTTACGTCATATTCCCCTGCTGGCAGATTCACAAACTGGTTCACCGGGCTTAACGATGCTCCTATCGAATACATATAAGGCGCTGCTCCTCCACTCACTGAAGTTACGATCACCTGACCATCACTTTCTCCATAACAATCTGCCGCTACTGCTGCAGCTGTTGCTACTATTTCCTGAGGAGCTGTTAAACTCACCTGATTAGTATTGGTACAGCCTTCTGCGTCGGTCACCGTTACCATATAAGTACCTGGTGCCAGATCATCTATTTGCCCGGTATTCATTCCATTGCTCCAGGCATAACTAAAGGGTTCTGTTCCGCCACTGGCTATTGCTTCAGCTGTGCCATCCGTTGTATTCCAACACGTTACGTTATATCCTCCATAATTCGATACATTATCTATCACTATTTCAAGGGCTTGCGGCTGGTCAACAGTTGTTGCTGTTGTCTGGGTGCAACCTTCTGCATCTGTCACTATTACCGTGTATTGACCTGCAGGGATATTCGCTGGATCTTCATCGACGTAGGTTCCTCCGTTCCAATTATAAGTATAGGGCTCCGTTCCCCCCATTACAGTTAATTCTATTGAACCATCGGAGCTACCGTTACAAGCTGCTGCCACTGTTGATGTTGTCAATATCATTGCATCCGGCTCAACGATTGTTATAGTTTCACTTACTGCTGTACAGCCCTGGGAATCTGTTACTGTAAGTGTGTAACTACCAGCACTTAGTCCATCAGGATCAGGGATCATCTGAGTAGTATTATCCCATTGATAGGATAAATACGGAGCTGTTCCGCCTGATACTGTTATAACGATACTTCCGTCATTGCCACCGTTACAACTTACACTTGTCGCTCCAAGGCTCGTCGCTTCAAATGGTGGTGGCTCAGATATAATGATTGAAGTACTTATCGTACAACCATTATCATCTGTTACAGTTACTGTATAAGTCCCCGCTGTCAGGTTCACTGCATCTTCAAGAGTTTGATTAGCAGGATCATCCCACAAATAACTAAAAGGGGGAGTACCACCAGTTACCGTTATGTTCGTGCTTCCATCACTACCTTCATAGCAAGCCACATCAGCTCCTGTTCCACTTATTCCTAATGCTGATGGTGTTGTTACCGTTTGGCCATATACCGTTGTGCAATCATTGGCATCCGTTACCGTTACGATGTAGTTGCCTGGAACCAAATCCTGAGGATCCTCATTAGTGTCAGTATTACTCCATAAATAACTATAAGGACTAACTCCTCCCGTTACAGTCAAGTTTATGCTTCCATTTGCTTCCCCACAAGTTGATTCAACAAATGTAGAACTTGCATTCAATATTTCCGGTTCTTCTACTTCCGTCTGAGCAAATATGGTACAACCATTGAAATCTGTTACAATCAAGGTGTAAATATTAGCTGGCACATCAATCGGATTAGCATCTGTCAAACCGCCACTCCAAGCATAGCTGTAAGGTCCAGTACCTCCTGTTACATTTGATAACAAACTTCCTGTACTTGCTCCGTTACAATCCACATCTATTGCCGTTGCTGTCGCCATTAATTCAGCTGGTTCCGTCACCTCAACAGAAGTTTCTGCGGTACAGCCATTTTCATCTGTAGCTACCACATTATATATTCCTGCTTGAGCCGCGTTTGGATCAACATCCCAAACAAAAGTTGAAATACCTGTTCCACCTGTTGCTATTGCGGATACTGTTCCACTATTCTCTCCAAAACATATCACAGGAGTCATCGTTGCACTCACTTCCAATAACTCAGGCTGAGTCACTTCAATCATAACTGTTGTTGAACAACTGTTGTCATCTGTTATCAACACCTCCCATATTCCTGCCGGTATATCACTTAAATCCTCCTGTCCGTTATATGCTGCATCATTCCATTCATAAGTATATGGCGTATCCCCTCCTACTACCGTCACTTCTATACTTCCGCTATTGTCTTCAAAACAACTCAAATTAACCGCTGATATGTTCGCCACAGGACCATCCGGTACTGTTACCGATGCGGTTAGCGTTATGCTGCAACCATTATCATCTGTCACCACTCCCGTGTAATTACCCTGTGGTAATCCATTCGGACTTTGATTTGGATAGGTTTCTCCCGTTACATCATTCTCCCATTCAAAACCATAGGGCGTTGTGCCTCCACTTACTACAAGCGAGATGCTTCCATCACTTCCTCCACAGCTCGCCTGGCTTGGTGTAGCTGTCCCTGTCAGCAAGGCTGGTTGTCCTACTATCGCACTTGCCGTCACCGTACATCCATCTGCATCCGTCAGTGTCAGCATATAATTCCCTGCTAACACATCTACCAGATCCTGCTGTCCGTTGTATGTTGGGTCACTCCATTGATAATCATACGGGGTCACTCCTCCGTTTACTGTTATATCTACCTGACCGTTCGATTCTCCATTACAATTAGCATCCGTTACACTTACCAGTGCTTCCAGTCCTGATGGGGTACTCACCTGTACACTTGTAGTGAAGGTACAGCCGTTGGCATCTGTTATCACTACGCTATACGTTCCCGGTCCCAGGTTTTGTGGATCCTGGTTGGTATCATTATTACTCCATTCGTAGGTATAGGGAGGGGTGCCGCCTGTCACCGTCAGGTCTATCGTCCCGTCGTCCTGTCCACATAAGGCATCTGTTGATGTTCCCGTTGCTGCCAGCGCTGCTGTAGGCTCTGTCAAATCCACCGTTATCTCTGCCGTACAATCATTCGCATCTGTTACTGTTGGAGTATAAGTACCTGCTGCCAAATTAATCGCTGTCGCTGTGTTTTGGCTCGCATTATCATCCCATTGATAGGTATAGGGACCCGTACCTCCATTTGGAGTCACCATCGCTGTTCCCGTTTCTTCTCCAAAACACAATATATTCTCCTGGCTCGTCATCAGGCTTAAGGCTGGTGGCGCTATCAAATTTATACTTTCTGTCTCACTGCAACCATTCGCATCTGTTACCACTACTCCTATTGTACCTCCATCCAGTCCCGTTGCGGTGGAGGTCGTTTGTCCATCATCCCACAAATAAGTATATGCACCGGTGCCGCCGCTTGGAGTAACCGTCGCTGTTCCGTTCAGCGATTGATTACAATCCGGGTCAACCCCCGTCAGGCTCAATGCCAGTGCTTCCGGTTCTTCGATTATTACACTCGCCTCTTCTGTACAGCCGTTGGCATCTTCCACTATTACCGTGTAGTTTCCTGCTAACAGGTCTATTGCTGTGGCGTCCACTTGTCCACCTGTCCATGCATAGCTGTATGGGCCTGTGCCGCCACTTGGAGCCACCGTCGCTGTTCCGTCGGCTGACTGGTTACAAAGTGCATCCGTCTGGTTGGTTGTCAATGACAACACTGCTGGTTCACTGATCATTACCGTCTCAGTGGCGGTACAGCCATTATCATCCGTTACCAATACTGTGTAGCTGCCTGCTCCCAAGCCTGTGGCAGTGGCCGTGATTTGTTCCGGTGTAGTATCCCATTCATAATCGTAATCGCCGGTGCCGCCACTTGGGGTTACCGTTGCGCTTCCGTTGGCATCCTCGTTACATAATGCATCTGTAGTTGTGCTACTCAGCGTTACCGCTGTTGGCTCGGTTATTACAAAGGTTTCGTATTCCTCACATCCATTCATGTCTTCTATCGTGACGTTATACGTCCCGGCTGATAAGCCTGTGGCTGTCGGTGTGATTTGTACCGGAGACGTATCCCAGGTGTATTGATAATCTGGTGTCCCTCCTGAAGTTGTTACTGTTGCACTTCCGTCAGCTCCTCCATTACACGATGCATTCGTAAAACTGGGGTTTACCGTCATTCCATTTGGTGACGATACCGTTACTATTGCAGTGGCTGTACAGTCATTATCATCCGTTACAACCACCGTGTAATCCCCTGAGGTCAGGTTATCTGCCGTTGGAGTTTCCTGGTTTCCAGGGGTCCATAAATAAGTATATCCGCCCGTGCCCCCGCTTGGCATCACCGTCGCACTTCCATCAGGGGTGTTATTACAACTTGTTTCCGTATTACTTGTCTGTAAAGTTATTGCAGGTGGTTCCGTTATCGTTACTGTTTCTTCAACAGTACAGCCATTCTCGTCCGTAACCAATACCGTATAATCCCCCGCTGTAAGGTTTACTGCTGTGTCTGTATCCTGTCCTCCAGGGCTCCATAGATAAGTCAATAGCCCTGCACCACCACTTACACTGATAGTCGCACTTCCGCTGCTGCCGCCGTTGCACAAGGCATCATTCGTACTCAGATTTACATCAAAAGCGGCAGGTTCTGTTATCACTACTGAACTTTCCTCCGTACATTCATTCGCATCCGTTACAGTTACCGTGTAGGTCCCAGCTGATAAACCATTAATAGTAGCTGTTGTTTCTATAGGATTTGTATCCCAAGCGAAGCTGAATCCGCCTGCTCCGCCGTCAGCTATTGCTGTCGCACTTCCACTATCTTCTCCGTTGCATAATATATCATCACTTACTATATCAATTCCTATAGCAGGGGGTGCTGACACATTATAACACGCCTCAGAAGTACAGCCATTTCCTATGGAAGTAACTGTTACACAATATGTGCCGCCGGACAGGCCTGTAGCGGTTTGTGTTGGCTGAATAGGCGTTGTATTCCAAACATATATAAAAGGAGCTGGGGCTCCGCCTGTAACCGTAACTGTTGCTGTTCCATCATCATTACTTTCGCATAATACATCGGTCCCATCAACTTCTAAATCGGGACCATTGTTGTCTTCTATTACGTCCATACAAAATTCTTCCGTACATTCAACTTGATTCCCTTGATTCATTCCAAAACTTGTAACTATCAAACAATAGGTTCCCTCACAAGATGCCGTAACCGTAGGGAAATTTGTGGCTCCTTCAATACAACCATCAAAAGTATACCATTCATAGGCATCTCCCATCGATAGCCCACCATTAATCACTACTTGCTCAACCGTACAGGTTATAGGATCTGGTTCTAATACGAAAGAATACGGATCAAGCACCGTTAAATCCAAATAAATCGTACTATCGCAACCAAAGCTTGTTTCCAAAACTATATTCCAATTACCTGTTGTATTATAAGGCACACCTCCCACTATTATTTCTTCTCCTTCACATATCGTTTCAATAATATCAATAAATGGAGTTGGGTGTTCTATAACCACAAGATTCACTGATGAATCGCATCCCAGATTTCCCGCGCCTGGAAAATCAATATCATACGTACCAGCCGTATAAGGATTTCCATTTCCAGGATATATATATTGGGAGCCCGCACAATATTCTCCTTCATCATTTCCAGGAGGCGGGACTTCCACATTAACGTCAAGACTTACAGATTCTGTTGTAAAACAATCATTTTCACCATAAACTGAAATACTTCCACTTGAATTCCATTGCACCTGAACAGGGTTGGCATTTGGGTTACCAATTATGGTTCCACCAACGACCGTCCAAACAAAGTATGGTATACCAAAAATCGCATCCGTTGAATAGGATACAATTGCTCCAGGACAGATGGTTGTAGGGCCTGTTATTTGACTTGGGTTAAGAGGAGGTGAAGGAACCGTTGATCCCTGGGTAACATTTATAACATAATCGCATATATCTCCACCACATCCATCAATCATAATATAATAAGTTTGCCCAACGACAAAATTATTAAAATCCAAAGTCACTGGCCCAGTAGTACAGCCACATTGAAGAGAAAGTGGTTGTGAAGCCAAGCCATCCATATTTACGCCTCCGAGATCGTCACAGGCTGCATAAAATCCAGCTTGGATCCCCTGATTACCACCACCGGATTGGCAATTAGAAGGTGTAATTACAACAGTTATGGTTGTGGTACCTGCATAAAAAGCAATCCAGTCATCATTATTAAGAACAGCTGAGCCTCCGCAGCCAGGTATATTTTCAGTTATTTGATCTTGCGGCATCAAGGTACTACAATAACCATCCAAACCATTTTCACAATCAGGGTCAGCAAAACCGCATCCGTCTGCGGCAGGGTACGGAGGGCAATCAGGATCAGGTTGGGCATAAATGCCTATAATACATAGAAATAAGACAAAAGTTGTGAGTAAAACTTTCCTTTTCATCAGGAGTAATAGTTTTGGTGTTAATCAAATAAGTTCGTTCAAATCTAAAAAAGTAAATATAATATAAAACGCAGCAAAATCATAAGGTTACCTGAGTAACAATACAATCACACAGCAAAAATTTACTCTTTTTGCTTAATTTTTGACAATCTAAAAAAGGTGGGAAGCTAATTATTGAATTGCGAAGATAAGTTATTTTTTCAATTTTGTCAAAAAGACACTAACATTTCTAACAATAAAAAGCATTCTTAATAGATAAGAATGCTTTTTTAGTCCCAAATTTAATTTTTTGCTATCATCGAATGAGCGTCACATCTCCTTTACTCAGCATGGTTTCACCATCTTTAAAACGGATTTCAGCATAATAGATAAAAACAGCATTTTCAAGGAATTCGCCTTTCAATGTTCCATCCCAACCAAACTGGTCAAACCCGGGATTGACATCATTTACTTCATAAACTAATGCGCCCCAACGATTAAAAACCCTAAACACCTTAATTTGCTCTACAGCCGAACCACAATATATTGTAAAGAAATCATTAAAACCATCACCATTTGGCGTAAAAACTGAAGGGATATAAATCGGTCTGTCTTCCGTAACAGTTATTGTGATTTCATCATTTACTTCGCAGCCTTGCTCATTTACTGCACTCAAAAAATAAGTCGTTGTTTCTAACGGTACAACCATTTGATTTAAACATGTATCACAGGATATTGAAGTAGTTGACGACCAATTAAAATCAGTAATCGTCGAATTGGTTTGAGGCATTAATTGAACACTATCTCCAAAACTAATTAAACGATCTGGTCCTAAATCTAAAGTAAATTGTTCCGGTTCTTCCACAATCACTTCACTACTCCATTCGCAGCCTTCAGAGTCAATTATTGTTGCTTCATAAATTCCCCCGGATAAATCATAATACAAGTTTGCGGTAAAAGAAGTGGCCACATTCAAAGAATAAGTGTATTGACCGGAACCTCCTGTAACATTTTCAAAAGCGATTGAACCATCTTCTTCACCATTGCAACTTGGATCTTCAACAACTAAATTAGCATCTATCAGCGTTGGTTCAATTAGCACAAATGAGTCAACAGAAATACAATTATTGGCATCGGTCATGGTTACAATATACATTCCGGCATTGAGATCAGAATTGCTTGTACCGAAAATCCCATTATTCCAATTATAATTAAAAGGTGGTTGACCATTGAGATTTGTAACCTCCAAAATACCGTCGTATTCACCATTGCAAGAAATTGGTTCAGCTAGGGAAATAGCAGTAGAAATATCCGGTGTACAGTTACAATATTCTATCGCCGTGATTATTTCTGAAGGACAGCCAGATCCATCATCAATCTGAAAGGAATATTGTGTGCCACCAGGCATCATATCGCTTGTAAAAATATTTCCAACCAGGTTTCCTGAGTTTCCTAAAACAGTGTAGTTGTTTGAATTTCCGCCATTTATTTCAAAAGTAACCTCAAATTCATTACTCGTTGAACTACAATTTATTTCAAAGTTATTGATAACAGGAACCTCAATCACAGAAATCGAAACAATATTACTCGTTGCGTTTATTATGCCGTTACAGTTTGGTGAAGTAGACATATCCACTGAAATCACTTCATAATCAGTGCTGGCATTCGGGCTCACGGAAAGCGCATATCCATCGCTTATTCCATTCAATTGAATAGTATTTATGCCATCAGTTGAATATTGCACGTCAAAAGGCCCGGTTCCGTTAATATTAAAAACAATATCCGTTGATTCTCCCTGGCAAATAATGTTATCTCCTGAGAAAGATGCATTAGGGGTTTGAGTATAAACGAAAGGCTGACCGGCAGCTACTGAAATGCAGGGATCTTGCAAAGGATCTAGAACTGGAAAACCACTTCCATCATCATTGGCAACCACTGCTGAAATGTAATACGTTGTTCCAAAATTTAAAGAAAGATCATAATTAAAATCTGGTGTAGATCCAGTCAATAAGACGTTTCCAAGTATGGTCCCTGGGGAATCATGTACGACAAATCCCAACACATCATTTCCATCAAAATTTAAACTCGCAGTATTGTGTTGTGCCGAAGCCGTTTCGTCTTCACAAACCGTCAAAGTAGCAAGTCCCATCGTTCCAGCGTCCGAAGTGCAAGTGCAAATAAAATTACCAGAAACAATTGTCGGTCCACAATTATTCGCATCATTTATTTCAAAATAATAATTTGAACCACTTGACATCCAGTCACTTGTAAATATTTTTGTGCCATTATCCAAATTTCCGGGATCGCCGCTCACTGCATATGTTGCCTGGTCTCCGTTGATAATTTGAAACTCAACCTGATAAGCAGTATTTGTCGAATTACAGATAAAGTTCATTTGAGATTCTATTGGAGCATCTACAACATTTATCAGTGAATTTCCTGAAAATGAGCCTGAACATGAAGCACCTGTATTATCATTTACACTAACAATTGAATAGTCAGAAGTAGTTGTTGGAAAAACCTCATATTGAAAACCATCAACTGGAATGTTTTGAAGCGGAAAATTTGACGTGCCATCTGTAAAAACTACGTCAAAAGGAGGAGTTCCAGCCGTGAAATTAAAAGTTAAAAATGAAGACCCACCATTACAAATTGTTGCTACCTCCGGAAATTGAAGCCACGGGCAGTTCACGAAAAATTACCGGAGTTCCTGAAGAAATAGAAAAGCAGGTATGATTTCTATCAACATTGCCTGATCCATCATCAGGGCCTGCAATTGCAGAAATATAATAGGTTGTGCCTGTATTCATACCTATTTGCATTCCAAAGTTGGTGTATTAGAAGTAGCATAAACCGTCCAAGGATTTGAACCAATTCCATTGTGAATAACAAATTGAAGTAAATCTCCTGTATTTAAAACTTCTGTTCCTGAATTATGAATCCAGAAACTGTGTTATTTCTCACAAGCTTCCAAGCGGATTCGAATTCATCGTTCCAGCATCAGTTGTGCAAGTACAATTTTGTGTTCCACTAACCACTTCATCCGGACATGGACTATTATCACTTACGTTGAAATTATAACTATTTCCAGCTGTAATTGGATCACTTGTAAAAATATTTCCACTCCAGGTTCCTGTTCCACCGGTTACATTATAAGGGGTATTCCGTCCAATTATTTCAAAACTCACGGTAATTAAGTATAAGAAGCATCACAACTTTCAGTCAGGTTTATAATTTGCAAAGATGCAACAACATTAATCGTAGCTGTCCCAGACGTTGATCCTGTACAAGCAAAAGCATCAGAAACAGCGATTAAAGAAAAAGTAGTGTTTGTGGAAACATTGACCATTTCAACATGACCGTTGCTTAATTGCATTTAAAGTAATCGAGGGATTGACTCCATCAGAATATTCAACATCAAAAGGTCCGGAACCACTCAAATTAAAACTCAAAGGAACGGTTCCTGCTCCGCAAATCGTTGCATCTCCACTCAAAATAGCTGTCACAGGAGGGCTTTCATTAATTATTACTGGCGATCCGTTTATCGTTCCGCTACATCCGTTGGCATCCCAAATTGAAAACAATGAATACGTGACATTTCCAGCAACGACAACCGTTTCAACAAAACCGTTATTTATATTATTTAATGGAAAAAAGTTGCTGCCATCGGTATAAACTACGTCAAATGGCCCACTTCCGGTCAAATTAAAAGTAATATCTGCATTCGATCCTGAGCAAAAGGTTCCACTGCCGGTTATCTGCCCCTGAAGGTGCAGTTCCGGCAGTAACTATTATTTCTACAATTTGCACACAATTATTTGCTGTAACAGCTCTTAAATAATAAGATTGTGGATTTGAAACCACTGTATTGCTCAAAGCAAAGCAAAGGATTTCCTAAAATTGCAAAAGCCTGATTATCATAAAAATATTTTGTAAAAGTAGCTCCATTCGCATCAATCAAAGTAACGGTATCCAAGTCAATCATTCCTCCGGGACAAATTGGTGCAGGTTGCAAAACAGTCAAATCAGGGGTATTTTCGATCACAACATTAATCGGAGCAACATCAAAACAACCATTTGGCGTTTCATACCGAACCCAATAAATATTTGTTGAATAAACAAAAGTAGAAATCATCGGTCCATTTGCATTTGCAGCATCCAGACTGTCTGTATAAAAACTATATGTTCCACCGGGAAATCCATTCATTTCATTGATTGTTACCGTTGCAAGATCAGTTGAATCGGGAGTACATTTTGCCGAAGGATCGGTCACTTGCAATTGCGGATCTTCAATGGTTACATTTACAGAAGTGACATCAAAACAATTTGCACCAGTTTGCATCCTGATGTAATAAGTTCCGCTTACATTTACTGTTGGGGGAATAATTGGGTTTGTTCCGGCATTAGCATCAGCTTGATTTTGGTAATAGGTTATCGGTCCACCGCCACCAGCAGAATTATTAATCGCTATTGAAGTTAAATCAAATGAATTTCCAGAACAAGCTGCAGGAGGATCAGTTGCAGAAATATCCGGTTCGACAACAACATTTATATTCAAACAATCTGAAGGCGAAGTTCCGCAATCATTGCTTGCGGTTACACAAACCGTTTCATTTGTCGTTCCAAAATCAACAGTTACCGAATCCAAAGTACTGCTGCCAATTATTGATGCGCCGCCCGTAACGATCCACGAATAACTGGTAGCATCTGATACATTGGCATAATAAACCACTCCCGCAGCATTCTGACAAATACCATTTGGGCCATTCAAAGTTGGCTGTGCCGGAGCAGCTGGAAAAACAGTAATTGAAATCGTTTGAATACTGTCCTCTATCCCTGTAATGGTTACAGTATAAATGGTTGATACCAAAGGCGATGCGTTTGGTGTTGCACTATTTGGATTATCTAAAGAAGCTGCCGGAGCCCAATTATAAGTATAACTTCCGGAGCCCAAAACATTAGCGTTTAGTTGAGTACTCTGTCCCTGGCAAATTTCATAATCACTTGCCGAAACAGTAACCGTTTCCACGCCGCTTACAATATCGATTACATAATCACACTGATCTCCTCCCCAGCCATCAATCATGATGTAATAAGTTTCTCCAATCGTCAGATTTGTGGCTGTGAGTGTACCGGTTCCTTCGGCTGTTGGATTCCAACAATTCGAAACTGTTGTAAAATTGGTACAATCATTTGTACTCAAAATCGCAGCTTGGATTCCATTACCAAACAAACAATTAGAAGAAGTAATATCCAAAACCGTAGTTGTATCAGAGGCTATAAAAGCGATCCAGGAGTTGTTTTCAAGAAATGCACAAAAGCCTGGAATTTCATCAGGAATATCATTAAAATTTGCTGTATTTCCACAATAACCATCCAAATCTTCTCCAAGTAAAACCGCATCACAACAAGCATCACCAGCTATCAAATTTCCACTACAACTTGTAACTCCAGGTGCGTATTAGCATTTGAAGCAAAAGCACAAATATCAAAAACCCCATTATTATCATTTCCATTTTCCCAAATCCTAACCCAATAAGTTGATCCAACATTTTGAAAATTACATCCATCATCAACAGTCAAGCAAAGGCATATTTCCACTTCCACTATTATCATCACAACTCACCAAAGCCAATGTATTACAATCTGGCTCCGCTATAAATTGCCATTCCACCATCAGTGATTCCAACAGCTCCCATTTCAACTGTAACCGTGGAATAGCCATTATTAGGCATAGTAAAAGTAAACCAGACATCTCCTCCTGCATATCCGGCACAACCGGGAGCAGGGACTCCGCCAGTTGCAGTCGCACCCAAATTCAGATAATTTGTAAAACTACAAGAACTTTCCTACAGACAATGCTAATCGCACCGCAGGGATCATCATTGGATGGTTGGGAAAAAGATAAAAGTGCAAAAAATAAAAGTATTGTTGAAATAACCAGTTTTAAACTCATCGTCAAATTCTTTTCAAGATTCTCATTTTGAAAAAACTTATTTGCCTTGAGTTTTGGTCAACTTAAATTGTAAGTGTCTGCAATGATTGTATAAAAAAGAGGTTATGTTTGAAAAGTACAATGCACGAAAAAACCTAACATGATGAGTTAATTTCAATGTATAACTCATTGCTAGCTAAGCGAATAAATAAAGAGGGGATAATTCATTCGAAGGGACTGAAATTCAAGTGAATTAAAATTGGGCTGAATTCCACTATTTATTAAAGCAAAAGCTTTGCCACTTTAACGTTGAAAATGTAAAGCAAAGAAGGGAGATTTAGGAGAAAAACTAAGTTTTTATTATTATTTACCCCAAGTTGCGGATAGTCCATTTGAAACGGAGAATTTTGTGAGTAATCTTTGATTCCGATACAGAATTTGACGATTTCAGATGGATTAAAAATTATCCGCAACTTGAATTATTTAAAAAGAGTCACATCACCTTTGTATAAAATGGTGATTCCATCGATAAATTCAATTTCAGCGAAATAGACAAAAACATCAGGATTTAAAATTTGGCCTTTGTAGGTTCCGTCCCAGCCATTTTGTGGGTCATCCGGCTGGAATTCACTTCTTTCAA
This sequence comes from Saprospiraceae bacterium, assembly GCA_965220465.1. GTDB lineage: Bacteria > Bacteroidota > Bacteroidia > Chitinophagales > Saprospiraceae > JAHDHW01. Next base: position 575,822 of record CBDCPZ010000025.1, read on the forward strand.
AAACAACAGCTCCCCAACGATTGAATATTTGAAAGGTTTTAATTTTCAAAACATTCTTTCCCCCGTAAATCATAAATTTATCGTTCGTTCCGTCATTATTTGGTGAAAAAGCATTTGGGATATAAACCAGCCTGTTTTTTTCAACTCTGATCGTGACCTCATCCGTCGAGCGGCAACCGGTTTCGTTTAAAACGGTAATCGAATAGGTTGAGGTTTGGAAAGGGGTCACCCATTGATTAAAGCAAGTATCGCAGAAAACGGGGTCATTTTGCTGCCAGAAAAAGGTGTCAATCTGTGAAAAGGAAACATTGAGCAACGGATCTAAATTAATGCTATCGCCGAGCGAAATCACCCTATCTTCTCCCAAATTGACGCTGATGTCTGTTGGAAAATTCAAAGTGATTAAGGTGTCCCATTCACAGCCACTTGCATCCATAACAGTCAAATTATAAACTCCAGCGGATAGTCCGTTAAAAAAACTATTCTGCACAAAGGACTGGCCATCAATAGAATACAGATAAGGCCCTTCTCCACCGATTTCACTTTCAACCTGAATGGAGCCATTGTTTACACCAAAACAATCAGGATCAGTTGCCAAAACCAAAGCACCGGAAACAAAATCAGTCGTTCCCCCAACTGTGACCGCATCATTTGCCGTACAGCCATTTTCTATATTTGTAACCAGCAGCGTGAAAATACCGGTTTGGTTCACCTCCGGAGATAAGCTGCTATCACCGTTTAAAATTCCAGTACCCGTCCACAAATAATTGAAATTCAATCCGGTGGAACTTCCACTTCCGTTTAAAAAAGCAGTCGGATTATCGCAATTCAGATCTTCTGCTTCGCCCGCTTCGGCAATCGGTAATTCGGTATTTGAAATGACGGTTACGGAAGAAGAATCAATACAGCCATTTTCAGTATTTTCAATAATTAAAACATATTCACCGTCTTGATTGATGGTAGGCATCAAAGTAGATGCGCCGCTTTGTATTCCGCCTCCCAAAACGCTGATCCATTGGTAATCAAATTCAATTCCGACTGATGAATTTGTAGCATCGATTTGAATCTGCGTATCAATGCAATTTAATTCGGACGGTGGTATTATTTCAATCACCGGAAGTTGTATGTTTTCGTCAATAATTATCGTATCAAAAGCTGCGCAGCCATTTACAAAATTGGTGATTTGAAGCACATATTCCCCAGCTTCATCAACTTGTATTTGACTTTCATTGGAGAACATATTTCCACCAAAAAACCATTCAAAAATGATTTCATTAGCCGGTCCGGAACCTTCACCACTTAAAACGATACTACTGTTTTGACAGTTTATGCTTTGGCTTCCAACCGGGTCGATTTCTGCAAGCGGGAGATTTGTGTTTTCTTCTATAAAAATCTCACTTTCAGCAGAGCAGCCTGAGTAATTGCTGGAAACGATCAAAGTATAAAAGCCACCTTCTGTTACATTTTGCTGTAAACTATTTCCGATGGAATCATTTTCTGAATCAAGCCAGAGGTATTCAATTTCACTTCCAACCGTGGAACCATTTGAGCTTATTTGAGCCAGTGCATTTTCACAGGTAATCGTATCAGAAGAAGACAATTCGGCAATAATCAATTCAGAAATATCCAAAACATCAATCGTCATTTCGGACGAACATCCGTTTGGAGCATTTATAGTTAAAATATATTCGCCAGGATCAGCAACCTGTGGATTTTGTTCATCGGAACTAAAATTATTTGGGCCGGTCCAAACATAATCTACGCCCGGCACGGTAGAATTTCCTTGCAATTGAGCTATTGGATTTATACAACTTAAAGTGTCCGTTATTACTGCAATATCAGGGTTATCAGAATCTTCAATCACAAAAGCGGTAGCCATTGCGCTGCAACCACTTGGAGCAGTAACGGTTAAAATATATTCGCCAGATTCGGTAACTTCAGGGTTTTGTTCGTCCGTACTAAAATTGTTCGGCCCCGTCCAAGCAAAAGTTACGTCAGGAGTAGTGGAATTACCCTGCAATTGGGCTATAGTCACGATACAATCCAAACTATCCCCAATGGCCGTTGCATCAGGAACATCGGCATCTTGTTCAACCATCGCATTGGTTGTTGTTTCACAACCATTTTGAGCAATTACGGTTAAGAAATATTCGCCAGGTTCGGTAACTTCAGGATTCTGGTCATCTGACTCAAAATTATTTGGGCCCGTCCAACTGTAAGTCGCGTCGGGAGTTGTGGAATTTCCTTGCAATTGGATCATCAACATTTCACAATCCAAAGTATCTCCCAAAGCTGTCGCATCCGGTTCAGCAAAATCACCTAAAACAATAGCATTGCTTATTGCCGAACAACCGTTGGGAGCGATTACGGTTAAAACATAAACGCCAACTTCTGTCACCTCAGGATTTTGTTCGCCTGAGCTAAAATTACTCGGACCCGTCCAACTATATTCTATTCCAAAAACTGTCGAATTTCCTTGCAATTGGCCAATCGAAATAGCGCAATTCAAAGTATCACCGACAGTTGAAACATCTGGAACTTCCGAGTCTTGTTCAACCATAGCACTGACTGTAGTTTCACAACCATTTGACGCCAAAACGGTCAAAAAATATTCGCCAGGGTTGGTCACTTCAGGATTCTGTTCATCCGATACGAAATTGTTCGGACCCGTCCAACTGTATAACACATCGGGTGTGTTGGAATTTCCTTGCAATTGAACTAAAGATGCGCCACAATCTAAGGTATCACCAATTGCTGTTGCATCAGGCATTTCAGTGTCTTCTTCGACAATGGCATTAACTATTGTTTCGCATCCATTTTCAGCTAAAACCGTTAAAAAATATTCACCCGGTTCGGTCACTTCAGGATTCTGTTCATCTGACTCAAAATTATTTGGGCCCGTCCAACTGTAAATTATGCCCGGTGTGCTAGAATTTCCTTGTAATTGGGCTATAAAAATGACACAATTCAAAGTATCACCCATCGCAACAGCATCAGGCAATTCTACATCTTCCTCAACAAAAGTACTCACCGTAGTTTCACAGCCGTTTAAGGCATTAACTGTTAAAAAATATTCACCCGATTCAGTAACTTGCGGATCCTGTTCATCAGATTCAAAACTACTTGGTCCGATCCAATTGTAACTTACGCCAATTGTTGTGGAGTTTCCTTGTAATTGAGCTACCGTATTGTTACAATCCAAAGAATCACTTATTGCAAAAGCATCCGGTAATTCAACATTTTCATAAACTTCGACATCAATAATTGCCTGACAACCGTTTGGTGAAGTTATCGTTAAAGAATATTCACCGGGTTCGGAAACCTCAGGATTCTGGTCATCTGACTCGAAATTGTTCGGGCCCGTCCAGCTATAAACCACTTCAGGGGTCATGGAATTTCCTTGTAATTCCACAACCAAAGTATTACAATCCAGGGTATCGCTAACAGTAGCAGACACATCCGGCACTCCCGCATCTTGTTCAACCATGGCGCTTTCTGTTGCTTCACAACCATTCGGCGCCTGAACGGTTAAAAAATATTCGCCGGGCACAGTCACAAAGGGGTTTTGTAAACTGGAAATAAAATTGTTAGGACCTGTCCAGCTGTAGCTTACTCCAGGAGTCATGGAAATCCCTTGCAATTGAACCATCGAGGAATTGCAATCCAAAGTATCTCCAATCGCAAGGGCATCCGGAATTTCATTATCCAGTTCAACCATTGCACTTACGGTAGTTTCACAGCCGTTTTCCGTTTCAATCGTTAAAAAATATTCGCCAGGAGCTGTTACTTCAGGATTTTGTTCATCGGAGCTGAAATTATTAGGGCCAATCCAACTGTAAGTCACATCAGAAGTAGTGGAATTTCCTTGTAATTGGCCAATTAGAACCGTACAATTTAAAGTATCTCCTATCGCTGTAGCATCGGGAGCATCTACATCCTCATCAACCATGACACTAACCGTTGAATCACAACCATTTGTAGCTTCAACCGTTAAAAAATATTCGCCAGGTTGGTTTACTTCAGGATTTTGTTCATCGGAGCTGAAATTATTAGGGCCAGCCCAACTATAAGTCACATCCAGTGTGATCGAATTTCCTTGCAATTGGACCATCAAATCAGAACAAAACAAAGTATCTCCTATCGCTGTGGCATCAGGAATTGCAATATCTTCGAGTACCATCGTGCTTGTTGTAAATCCACAACCACTTGCTCCTTCCACCGTCAAAAAATACTCGCCGGGCACTGATACAAAAGGGTTTTGCTGATCACTCATGAAATTATTAGGCCCTATCCAGCTGTAAGTCACATCAGGCGTTGAAGAAACTCCCAATATTTGTACAATTTGAAAATAGCAATTTAAAGTATCTCCGAAAGCTGTGGCATCAGGGACATCCGAATCCTGTTCTACAATAATACTGACTTCATTTGAACAACCATTTTGGTTTGTAGCGATTAAAGAGTATTCTCCGGGCTCGCTTACAATAGGATTTTGTTCGTCTGAGGAAAAATTATTGGGACCTGTCCATTCATACAAAACAGCTAAAGGATTGGCATTGGAAAATAATTGAACCACTGAAACATTACAATCCAAAGTATCATCAACTGTAAGAGGTAGTTCGGGAGCTAGAGTATCTATTTCAATTGTCACCTGATCCGACGACTCACAGCCATTATTAGCCAAAACAAATAAGGTGTATACTCCAGCGTTGTCTACCGTTGGGTTCTGCTCATCAGAAGTGAAATTATTAGGGCCAGTCCAACTATATTCAACATCAGGAGTTAAGGAATTCCCCTGCAACTGGGCAGTAAGAGAATCACAATTCAAAGTATCTCCAAGCACCGAAATATCTGGAACTTCAACATCTTCCTCAACCATTGTACTTACAGTCGTTTCACAACCATTTTCAGCTTGGACTGTAAGAAAATATTCTCCTGGATTAGAAACAAGGGGATTTTGATCATTTGAGGTAAAATTATTGGGGCCAGTCCAGCTATATTCAACATCAGGTGTCGTAGAGTTTCCTTCAAGCTGAACGATCAAAATATTACAATTTAAAGTATCTCCTGTTGCAGAAGCATCAGGCGTTTCAATATCCTCAATCACTGTAATCATTGTTTCATTTGTGCAGCCATTTGCTATTGTAACAACTAAATTATAAACTCCTGGCAAGTCAGTTGTGGGGTTTTGTTCATCTGAGATAAAAGTATTCGGACCTGTCCAATTATAAGCAGAAGCGGCAGGGATTGAATTCCCAAATAATTGAACACTTGTAATATTACAATCAAGGGTATCACTGACGGAAATCGAAGGACTCGGAGGCAAGGTATCCATTTCAACAACAACTCCTAATTGCGATTCACAACCATTTGGTCCAACCACAAAAAGAGTATAATCTCCGTCTGCATTTACGATAGGATTTTGGTCGTCAGAAGTAAAATTATTTGGGCCTGTCCAACTGTAAATTACACCAGAAATGCTTGAACTGCCTTGCAATTGAACCGTTGAATTATTACAGTCTATTGTACCTCCTGTTCCACTGATATCAGGAGCCTCAAAATCCTCTTCAACCATTGTGCTCACTGTAGTTATGCATCCATTGTCATTTGATTGCACCGTTAGAAAATATTCACCGGAAACTGTTGCTTCCGGATTCTGAAGGTCAGAAACAAAATTATTAGGACCAATCCAACTGAAACTAACATCAGGTGTCGTGGAGTTTCCAAACAACTGAGCGATTGAAATATTGCAATTCAGTGTATCTCCAACAGCAGACGCATCGGGTGTTTCAATATCTTGTTCTATAAAAGTCGACACAGTCGTTTCGCATCCATTTGGCGCCTGGACAGTTAAAAAATATTCGCCTGGCGCTGCAGCAAATGGATTCTGAATATTGGATGTAAAATTATTGGGCCCGGTCCAACTATAAGTCACACCAAGAGTGATTGAACTGCCTTCCAATTGTACAACCAAAACCGTACAAGTAAGAGTATCCCCTATCGCAGCAGCATCGGGTGTTCCTATGTTTTGTTCAACAATAATGGCAGCTTCTGAGGTACAGCCATTTGGTGTTTCAGCAATCACAGTATATTCTCCCGGAAAGTCTGTGTTTGGGTTTTGTTGATCACTACTAAAATTATTAGGGCCAGTCCAATTGAACTCTGTTGCCTGCGGTGCAGAAAAAGCAGAAAGCTGCACAATTGTTATGTTACAATCTAATGTATCGCTTACAGCAAGTGTAAGATCTGGTGGTATGGTATCAACATCAACGCTTACAGTAGATTCTGATTCACAGCCATTTGGGCCGGTAATCAACAAAGTGTAATCACCTGGTTCATCAACGAATGGATTTGGCTCATCTGTTTCAAAATTATTAGGTCCGGTCCAATTGAAAACTGCGCCCGGAGTGATTGAAATTCCAGTGAGTTGGACCTGATCATCGTTGCAATCAATACTTCCTCCCAAAGCTATAATATGCGGAGGATTGATATCTGCTCCTACTCCAACGTTATTCGCCACCACGCATTCGTTTCCGCCCAAAGTATCCGTGACAACCAATAAATAATTTCCCGTTTTATTTACAACAGCTATTGCTGAATCTTCACCGCTGATAATTCCGTCGTTGCCATTATCCAAATGAAACCACTCAAAGGTCAATGCCTCCCCTGTTGAACCGGAACCATCCAAAATAACCGTTGAATCATTACAACTCAAAGCAGTCGGAAGGACGATGGAAACGGTAGGATCTAAAACAGTCAAATCCAAAATGACAAAACTATCGCAATTTTCAACAGAATTAAATACATCCGTGCTGATCCCTGTTGACGAATAGTCGTTATTTCCAACGGTATAAGATTCTCCTACACAAATAACAGCGGTGAGATTGGTGATTATTGAATCTTTTACAAAAAGATTTAAAGTCACCGTGCTGTCGCACAAAGATTCCGCTGGGTGGATTGCGGTGTATACTCCACTCGTATCGTAAAATTCTCCATCAAAAAGATAGGTATCTTCCGCGCAAATTGTGTCAAATAAAACGGTCTCAATTGCATCTCTGATCGTTAAATCAAAAACAACGGTGCTGTCACACTCATCCACACTTTCGTAATTAAAAGTATACACACCACTTGCAGTGAGCGTATCAAGCGAAGTAACCATCGTATCGGCAGCTATAAAAGTCGTGTCATTGCCGTTGACAATCGTATCTGCCAGCGTGTAAATAGTATCAACTCCAAAGATAAAAGAATCGCCCGCACACAAAGTATCAATCAAAAACGTGGTATCAATTTCGATAATCGTTACGGTCAAACAAGTATCAGTTACATCTCCGCAAAAGAAGTTGCTAAAGTCGATAAGGTTTTGATTAAGAGAACTGACTGTCGTATTTCCATCAGGCGGAGGGATATCGATAGTATCAACAATCCGGTAGGCAAAACCATTTATTTTATAAAAGCCTCCACCTAAGCCTGTCAGATCTGGCAAGGTATCATAAGAAAGGATTGTATCTCCCTGAGAAATAATGTAGGTATAACCATAAATTGAAGTATCTGGATCGCTTCCGCTATAAACAGGATCTAAATTCAAGACCAGACTTGGATCACCAGCACAGGCGACTATTGCCGAAGTATCCTGAAAGCCTCCTGCATTTGCTTCACATTCAAAACAGTTGAGTCCTTCGTCATCACAAAATATTACTGAAAAATCAAGAATATCAGCGGTATTTACGGGAGAAGTATTATTTACACTCAATGTCCAAATGCCATCTACCGAACCCAAATCAAAGTCTTCAAGGCAACCAGAATTCGGATAATATGACCCAGAATACAATGCTCCCAAAGCCCAGGGCTGGTCATTGTCCCAGGTTGGATTGAAGCCGGGATCAGGGGAAACTGCTTCGCCACATGGCAGAAAGGTGATTTCCCAGGCAAAAGGACCAGTAAAACCAAAGGTGTTAACGGGAGGACCAATCAAGGTCACTTGCTGGCCGCCGGGCGAAGTCAAAACCATTTCGAGGCTCCAGATATGATCAGGAATAAATTCGATAACTACCCCACAAACACCCTGACCGGCGCTGGATAAATCATTATTTACGGCGCCACCTATTAAAAACTCAAAATCAGTTGCCGCGTTTGCAGGAGTAGTACCCGGGCAATCGGTGCATTCGCAACTTTGAGAAAAACTAAAACCGGGAAAAAGGAAAAAGACAACCAATACCAGGTAAAAAATTTTACCGGTATGCTTTAAAATGGAATTACAATTTTGTTCTTTTTTGATCACCTTTTTTAAAACTTCAGCTACCCTTCGGGATTATTATTAGCTCAATCCAAACTTCAACGAAATAGAAGTTTGCTGATATTTTATTTTTTATGAAAAATTAATCAGGCAGGTGTTATGGGTTTGCCATTTCAAAAATGGCCTTTCATTATAATCGCACAGGAAGACGCTAATTAGTTGATTTTTTCAATATGGAAAACTGAAAAGACTAATGCACCTTCAAAGTATGTTTAACCATTGGTTTTCGCAAATTATTGTTCCTTTTTTCAAGATCCGCCTGCAAAACCTGTACTTATAAATTGAAGTAATTCACAAATTACGGCTTTTTTTATAAAAAAGAAGTGAATTTGGCTATTTGTATTTTTTAAAAAACAGCCCATTCCTTTAAACCAATGGTACGAATATTGCATCTATACTTTAGAAAAAATCGTAATATATAAAAAGATAAAATCAACTTGTCTTTAGTCATTTTTCAAGTTGATTTGATTACAAACAAACTATCTTTTAAGAAATGAGCAAATTGGTTTTTCTTATCATCATCAGTGGCATTTTCTATTTTTTTTCGATCAATCTTTCCCCCGATAAAAATAATCCGGTGACTGAGGAATTTACCTTACACCAAAGTGCTGGTCCTGTCATCGATGATGATCCAAAACCAGCAAAAAGTCCTGAACAATATTACGATAGCATTTTCAGTATGAATCAATCTTTTGAAACCGATGGTTTTGACTTTCCTATCGGGAAACCTGATGCACGGCAATATTTCAACGCCCAAACCTTTGGCGAAAATCACCATTTGGGAGAAGATTGGAACGGCAATGGAGGAGGAAATACGGATTTGGGTGATCCAATCTATGCTATCGCCAATGGCCTGGTTACTTTTAATGAAGATGTTTGTTGTGGCTGGGGAAACATTGTCCGGATTGTTCATAAACTTCCAAATCACTCGGAGTACGACTATGTTGAATCACTTTATGCACATATGCACAACATCAATGTCAAACAAGGTGAATTGGTCAAAAGAGGTCAGCAGATTGGCACCATCGGCACCGCTCATGGACGTTACAGCGCTCATTTGCATTTCGAAATGAGAAATGCTTTAAATATGTCGATTGGCCAGGGTTATGCAGAAGATCAAACGGGTTATTTTGCGCCAACTAGTTTTATAAAAAAGAATCGACCGTTAAAAAAATAGCCCTGATCTTAATTGGAAAAACGCGCCAAATTGGTGTTTTTTTTTTAGAAGGCGAATAAATTCGCCTATACGGTAACGGCGAATTTATTTGCCAAAAAAGCAGTTGGTTCGCTGCCTAAATTTAAACTACTCCTACGCAACAAACTCTGAATTAGAATTAAAAAAACCCTCTGAATTATTAAACCCAGAGGACTTTTTTAAACTTTATTTTAAAAAATCTTTATCGCTCTACAACGATTTTTTTGTGCATTACTTTTTTGCCAGATTTCAACTGAATAATATACGTTCCTGCTGCAATATCATCGAATGAATATGTTTTTGTAAATCTGCCATTTCTGAAATCAATTATTTCAGTATAAATCGATTGACCGAGTACATTATAAATTTCCATTTTAAAGTCATCGGTTCCATATCCTTCCAACATCAAAGTAAAACTTCCATTATTCGGATTTGGAAAAACATTAAAAAGGTCAATATTTTCAAAATCTTCAATTCCAGTGACGATCACCTGAATCAACATTTCAAAAGTTGTAGTGCCACATTCGTTTATGACCTCCAAAATGACTGTATATTCACCAGAAGTGGCGTAATTATAAATAGGTGACTCTTCTGAACTAGTACCACTTCCATCGCCAAAATCCCAATGATAAGCTGTGCCTCCGGTTGAAGTATTGTTAAATGTTACGTTTCCATTTTCATCAACATAATCGAAAGAAGCTTCCGGAACGGTCAATACAGTAATATAACTTGTCTCAGTAATTGTGTTTTCACCAAAGACATTGAAAGCGGTTAGGCTCACTTCGTAAATTCCGGCTGTTTCATATACAACGGTTGGGTCTTGTTCTGTTGAAGAACTTGGATTTCCGCCCTCAAAAAGCCATGACCATGAAGTCGGACTTTCTGTAGATTCATCCACAAAATTTACAGTAAATGGAGCACATCCGTTTCGTTCGTCTGATGAAAAAGCAGCCGTTGGTGCAACACCTTCGATGGTTATAATTTGATTAATCGTATCTGAACCACATTCGTTCGTAACAATCAATTGCACCTCATAATCACCGATCGTCTGATATTCATGCACTGGGTTGGCATTGTTGCTGGTTTCGTTATCTCCAAAATCCCAGGCATAGCTATTTCCATTTGCTGAGTTATTGATAAAAGTAGCGGTGATCCCATTTACATTGGTTGAGAAGTCTGCCGAAGGGACATCATTTACAACGATATAAGACAACTCTGTTGATTCATCAGAACCTGCTGAATTACTTACGGTCAAAGTCACATCATACATTCCTGCAGTATTGTAAACAACCAGCGGGTTTGGCTCTGTTGAAGAACTTGGTGTTCCTCCGGGGAATGACCAAAGCCAACTTGCAGTATTCGGAGTTGATTGATCAGTAAATTGAACGGTAAATGGTGCGCAACCTTGCGTCACATCTGCAGTAAAGTTGGCGTTCGGTGGTGTTACAATGGTGATATTTTGAGACGTTGAAACACTTCCACAAGAATTCGTAACCGTTAACGTGGCGGTATATTGACCATCCTCGCTATAAACGTGCATTGGATTTTCTTCATTGCTGTTGGTATTATCTCCAAAATCCCATTCAAAAGAAGTTCCTCCGCTGCTCGTATTTGTAAAAATCACAACCGAACCCGTAACGCTTTTTGTAAAGCTTGGCTGAGGAATGTCTTCAACAATTATATATTCTGTAATCGTAAGAGTCGTACTTCCTGCTGAGTTTGAAACTTCTAATGTTACGCTATAATTTCCAGGAGTATTATAAACCACTTCTGGGTTTTGTTCATTTGAAGAACTTGGAATACCTCCCGGAAAAGACCAGGACCATGAATCAGCGTTGAGCGATTCATCAATAAACTGGACCGTTAAAGGATGACAACCAATAGTTACGTCTGACGAAAATGCTGCCGTTGGCGTTTCTAAAATAGTAATAGTTTGAGTAGTAGTTACAGAACCACATTCATTTGTTGCTGTCAAAGTAACGGTATAATCCCCTGTTTCAGCATAAGTATGATCTGGGTTTGGCTCCATACTCGTTGCGTTATCACCAAAATCCCACAAATAGGAAGTTGCTCCCGTACTATTATTTAAAAAGCTCGCTGTTGTTCCGTTAATTGTACTTGAAAAATCAACAGTCGGAACTGTGTTTACAATAATGTATTGAACTTGTGTGTACGTATCATCGCCTTCAGAATTTGAAGCCACCAGCGTTACATCATAACTTCCGGGAGTATCGTAAACAACAACCGGATTTTGTTCTGTAGAACTACTCGGAGTACCGCCTGGAAACGACCAATCCCAGTTAGTGGTGTTTTCACTCGATTCGTCCATAAATTGCACTGTGAAAGAAGCACAACCAACCGTTACATCAGCTGTAAAACCTGCTAGAGGAGCGGTTACGATAGTTATTATTTCTGTAAAAGTTTCAGAACCACATTCGTTGGTTGCAGTTAAAACCACCGTATATTCTCCATCTACTTCAAAATCATGGGTCGGATTGGTATCAGTACTTTCGTCTCCATTACCAAAGTCCCAGTGATAACTGGTGGCATTAATAGAAGTGTTTAAAAAATCAACGCTTGTTCCATTCACATCACTGGTATAACCAGCAACGGGCACTGTTGTTACGACAACATATCCCTCTTCAATAATTGTGCTTTGTCCGACAGAATTCGAAGCAATTAACGTAACATCGTAAGTTCCTGGACTGTCATAAGTAACTAGTGGATTTTGTTCCGTTGAAGTAGCTGGATTACCACCTTCAAAAGTCCATTCCCATGAGGTTGTATTTGAAGAGGATTGATCAGTAAATTGTACTGTCAATGTTGCACAACCACTTGTAACATCTGATGAAAATCCCGCTTCTGGAGCGGTAACGATGGTAATTGTTTGCGAAATTGTAACAGAGCCACATTCATTGGTTGCTGTCAATTCTACAACATAATCGCCATAAGTGTCATAAGTATGCGTTGGATTTTCTTCCGTTGAACCTTCTCCGTCTCCAAAATCCCATGAATAACTATCACCGTTGATTGTTGTATTTGTAAATTCAACACTAGTCCCATTCACATTGCTTGTAAAATCTACATCAGGAACCGTTGTGACTATTATATAACCCTCTTCTGTTACAGTGTTATCTCCTGCAGCGTTCGAAACCGTCAAAGTTACATCATAAGTCCCTGGAGCATCAAAAGTAACCAAAGGATTTTGATCCGTTGAAGTTCCTGGATTGCCGCCCTCAAAGGTCCAGGACCATGAGGTTGAATTCGCAGAAGATTGATCTGTAAATTGTACCGTTAAAGGAGCACAACCACTTGTAACATCTGCTGAAAATCCTGCCGACGGTAGGGTAACGATCGTGATGGTTTGAGAGACTGTTTCCGAACCACATTCATTGAATGCTGTTAATTCTACAATATAATCACCGTCTGTGTCATAGGTATGACTTGGATTTTCTTCTGATGAATTATCTCCATCCCCAAAATCCCAATATAAGCTATCTGCGTTGATTGAAGTATTTGTAAACTCAACATCTACTCCATTTATATTACTTGAAAATCCAGCATCTGGTACTGTTGTAATAGTTATATAATCAACTAAAGTAATGGTATCTTCTCCCACTTCATTTGTAACAATTAAAGTTACATCAAAAGTCCCTGCATTATTATAAGTTACTACTGGATCTTGCTCGCTGGAAGAACCGGGAGTCCCTCCTTCAAAAGTCCATGCCCAGGTATCAGGATTAGCCAATGAAACATCTGTAAACTGTACTGTCAACGGAGCACAACCTTCCTGCACATCCGAGGTAAATCCAGCTTGTGGCGCACCATTGATAGTGAATGTTTGTGAAAACGTAACATCCCCGCAAAGATCACTGGTCGCTGTTAAAACTACCGTATATTCTCCTCCATCTTCATAAGTGTGCGAGGGATTTTCTTCAGTGCTTGAATTTCCATCACCAAAATTCCATGAGTAACTGTCCGCATTCTCCGAATTATTAGTAAAATCTACCGTCAATCCATCAATCTCATAAACAAAAACCGCAAGAGCAGTTGGATGTACCGTTATATAATCCGTATAGGTTACCGAAACACTTCCTGCATCATTTATAACTTCCAAGGTTACATCATACGTTCCTGGCTGATTATAAACTACCGTTGGGCTCTGTTCTGTCGAAACATCAGGCGAAGCACCTGGCATTGTCCACACCCAAAAATCCGTATTCGAAGAAGATTGATCAATAAAACTTACCACTAAAGGATCGCAACCTTCCTGAACATTAGAAGTAAAACTTGGTTCAGGTAACGTTAAAATTGTAATTACTTGTTCATACGAAGTCGTTCCACATTCGTTGGACGCTGTTAAAGTAACAGTGTAAGTTCCATCGTCATCATAAGTGTGGGTTGGACTGAAATCCGTACTCGTATCTCCGTCTCCAAATTCCCAATACCACGAATTACCATTTGTAGTAGAATTAATAAAAGTTACTATGTTATCAAGTATATCCGTATCAAAACTAGTGACTGGCCCATCATTAGCTGAAATGTAAAATGGTTGGGTAATTGTTGCAGATCCCGCAGCATTTGTGACGGTCAGCGTCACATCGTAATCACCCGGAGTATTATATGTAATCGTTGGGTTTTGCTGAGTGGAAGAACCTGGGGTTCCTCCGGGAAAAGTCCATTCCCATTCAACTGGATCATTTAAAGAAAGGTCAGTAAAATTTACGGTCAACGGTACACAGCCACTTGTTACATTCGAAGTAAAATCTGCAATTGGTGGAAATCCGCTGGTACATTCCTGAAAGCAATTACTGTTTATTCTCTGATTGATTGTAGCATTGATATCATTTTGAGATGCGTTTGACCATAAATTAGTGTTATTAATTGATGGTGCCATGATAAATCCACTATTCGGTGCATCGTGACTTGCATCAAAGTTATGTCCTATTTCATGAGCGGTCATTACGCGGAGTGAGTTGGAATTGGAAGTGTAATCCTGCAAAACATGATATTTCCAAGAGGTACAAACTCCATCTATGTACGCAATTCCAACTGTAGAGCCATTCAAATTACGGTCTGTCCAAAGCTGGCCAAGATCAAATGATACACCAAATCCATTACTATTTCCCCAATTACGAAAACTAGAAAGCAGGGTTCCGGCATTAGTAGAGTTGGTCCAGGGATCACATGAGCTACAAGCCGAAACGAATTGTGTGACGATGATAAACTGGATTTCATTGTTGAATTCATCATCCCAGTTGGTCGCCACATTGTTCATCACCGTGATATTATGATCTTCAACATCGCCTACGTTTTGGTTATAGTCCAAATACATCAAATAATCCGAAGCTATTGCCAATTCAACTTCATAGCAATCCATCATGCGGCTTCCATCGTTTTCTTCATGTTCTGCATCGTGTAGATAATCACCTCGCTCTTTCAATTCATCAGCTCCACAACTAACATGTTCATTAGGAATAACATCTGATTCAGCATATACAACAACTTGATTCCTTGGTGCATTCTTATCAAAATAATGAACAGGTTCAATGAAATATAGAACGCCTTCAATTTCTACTGTTCCGGCAAAAAGATGGTCGTTGATTGTTAAGCCAACTTTTCCGCCACCTCGATTCATCAAATATCCCCGATAAGTCATATTCTCGCGGGCAGGCATCGTTTTTTGGCCTTTTTCGGTCTCAATTATTACTTCGTAGTTGTAGCTTCTTATGTCATGTGGAAAAAGTTGGATGCGCCATTGGAAATCATCCCCAAAGTAAAAATTCAAAAAATATTCCTCTTCGCCTCTACTTACAAAGTTGTCGATGGAAGGAATATCAATTTCAAAAACATTATATTTTTTAAATTGGTTGTCTAAAGCTGAATAATCAGTGTTGTGGATTTCGTTGCCTGTAAATTCCCCATTTTGACCAAAAACCCAATAACTTAAAAACAACAAAATTGTAAGTGTTCTAACCCGTAACATAGTTTCTGTTTTTTTATAAAATACAAAGACATATCTAAATTATCACATATGTCAAATTTGTATTTGATTTAATTATACGTAAAATAATGGAACATTGCGCGAAAAGGTCTAATTAAATTGACGGATAGCAACGCCGAAATTAACAAATTTGATTAAAACGGTGCTTTAAATTTAAGGCATTTTTTTATTATGTCAGGTAACTGCTAGTTTAAATATTCAATTAAAATCGTAATTTCCGTGTTTGTCGGTTTTTACCAGCATTTTTATTTTCATTAAAACAGGCGTTTATGAAAGTTTTTTCAATGATTGCAATCCTTTTTTTATTAGTTGTTGGATGCTCTCCGGAAAAAGAAAATACCGCTGAAAGCGTTCCGGAATTAGCTAATATTCCTGATAATATTCGTAAGAAAATTGAAAATATCAAATATTTGGATTCTGCGAATTTTGCAAAAGTAAACGCCAATGTTAGTGCAATCAGTAAAACAAAGTTTGATAAAACTGCTTCTTCCGAACACAAAATGCTTGTAGAAAAATTTTGTAAAAATTCAAAAGGTTATCAAAAAGGCGTTTGGGAAAACCAGAATGATTGCAGCTGGGCAATTGAAAAAAGCAAATTGGAACTATTTTCGGAATGGGTTTCCAGGTTCGGTGACACATTAGTGGTCACGTTAAAAAATGGCGAAAAAATAGATTTTGTCAATGACCGCTCAAATCCCGATCAGGTGTTGTATTATCAATTTAAAAATTATCTCCAGGATCAAAATATTTTTGTCGTTGAAGCCATTCAAAAAGGTAAATGCAGACTATCGAAACTGATTAAGGCCGATGATGGCAGCAGTTTTTCGATTAATGGAATTGTTTATTTTTCAAAAGACCAAAATACTTTTTTGGCTGCGACATTTAACAATGAATTGCCTCTCCATTGCACCAACAAAATTGAATTGTATAAAATTGCAAACGCTCAGCTAGAGAAAATATGGCATATTCCCACCGGTGACTGGGGAGCATCTGATGCCAAATTCCTTAGCCAAAAGGAGATCTTACTGGAACAATCAACAACCGATATCCCTTTAGAATACAAACGCTACGCAATTATAAATATCGCTAAATAAAGAAAGTAAAATTCCCCATTTCAATACTTAGTTCGCTAAATAAATCTTTTTGGTATTCTATCCGTAGAATAGCCAATATTTAATTCTTTGCTTTTTTGGAAAGATGAGAAACTCAGCTTTTATTATTTTATTTTTTATTCCATTTTGTTGGACAATGTCCCAACCAAATATGGATTTGGAGTATGATCAAATCGTTGATCAGCTTGAAAAAGAAATCCACAAAGGCCAGAAAAGGGCGTTAAGAGATTTAGGAAGCCTGCTTGACAAAAAAGAAGTGAGTCAGAAAATCCGGGATATTCTTTCAAGGAATACTTTTTTCACTTCTTCTGAAATAGAAGTCAACCAAAGCTCTAAGGTTGATTTTTTGAGTTTCTATTATGATTATGAGCAAAAAATTCAATTTTCAGAATTGCTTCATGTTTTTTACATCACTCCGCTGGAAAACAGGAAAATTAGTTTTGAAATGAGACCGGTATCCACTGAGGATGCAAGCAATAATTCTGGAGTGCTTCGACACTATTTTTTGGAATTGAATGAATTGCTCAGCTTTAATCAATTTGAAGAAGCAAGTAGTCTGGTCGAAAAAATTGCACCGATACAGGCTACCAATAAGGACCAATTACTGATCAACCTCCTTAAAAATGAAAGGTTACTTGAAATTCCAATTCCGCTCAGAAATAATTTTTATAAAAACTTACTAAACCAGTTTAGTGAATATCCGGAAATTGAGCTTGTCGAAATAATCTTGCAATTAACGGAAGGAGGATTTCTTGATGATAAGTTTGCAACTCCTTTATTAGTAAAAATCACTAATTGCCAGGTACCATTTCAATCGCCTTTTGAAAATAGCATAAATTATTACCAAAAATTGGTGGATTCTCTTGAGACACTTGAAGAAATCCGGCGGTACGGTTATGATCAAATATTTAAATTCAAGATCAATTTCTTTCAATTTCCAGTTGATTATTACGGAAAAATTATTGGATTGTCAGCACCCTATCCCTGGATCAGGTATAATGCCACGATTGATTTGAAACAATCAGATCATCCGAGGGCTTTATTTTATATCGCAGCAGATTTTTATCGAACAAGAAACAACACGGAGGATATTACAGATAGCCTTCACCTTCAATTGATAAAATCCAGAACCAATGTCGAAATTGGCATTAAAGACCGGAACGGCAACATCACTTTCCATCCTGAAAGAAATGATGAAACTGCCATGCTGAATTATTTAATTTATTGGGCTGTAGCTTATCAGGATTATGAGTGGGATGAAAACCGAAGGTTATTTACCAGCAAAATGGAGTCCTTTGCGAAAACACAAAATTATGAGCGGCTTTTCAGACGATTCAATTCAAAAAATGACTCCATTGCTATTTTGTCGTTTCTCCAACTCACTGAAGGAGACCCTATGGAGGTGATCCCTTTGGCAAAAAAATATCGAGATCTCTTGCGCAACCACAACAAATCTATACCTTCTTTGAAGTATAGATTTCTCGAGCAACTTTCTTTGCTTACCGATTTTTGCAGGAAAAATAAAATCAAATATAAACCCAATAATAAACTACTGAGTCAGCTTGAAAAATTAATTCACTACGAAGATGAAAAAGACAGGTATTTTATTGAAAATCAGCTAATTGAATCACTCACACTTGACGAGATCACAGCGCTTGAATATTGGGTATGTATTCATGAAAAAAATGAAAGCCTTTCCCTTTCAACCGCTCGAATCCTGGATTGGTTTTATTCAAAACATTGGAAAAAAATAATTAACGATGACGACAATCTGAGGTTATATTTAAAGAAATCATACTTGTTTGAAAATATTGGTATTGAAGGCATTTGCAATAATTACCTCAACAAATTTGACTTGTCAGACAGAGATCAATTAAGCCGATTACAAGAATTGGGAGATATTGAATCAGACCAGGATATTCTAAGCCAAATATTGCTTTTGTTGGAGCAAGAACCACAAGAAGAGAATTTCACTGCAAGCTTTGAAGATTTTCTGTTAGAGCCCCTTCTTTTTAGCCAAAGAGATATTAAAATACTTCCTCAACCTACACTTTCTGAAATGGAACAGGTTGTTGAATTGATTCGAAATATCGATGATGATGAAAAAGTTAAAAAGCTGCTATATTTCCTGCGTTTACAGTCAGATCTTGAATATATTCCCGCGCTTTTCAAACTAATCGAAGATGAAAGAATAGTCAGTGATAATGGAATTTTAAAAATTTCTGTAGCTGACAATATCATTCCAATAGTTGAAAACATTTATTCTTTTAAAGCTCCGGTTGACCAATCCGGCCAGCCTGTCAACACAAATTATTGGCGATCGCTTTGGGAAAAAGACAGTGTCAATTACGAACAATGGGGGGAATACTTTTATCAATTAAATATCGATAGCATTCGCCTCAAAGATCAACTTTACATTGATGAGGTGAATAACCTGACTGTATCTAATCTATATTCAGAAAAATACAAACCAATTATTCTGGCAGCTTTGAAAAAGGTACGGCCTTTAAAGAATATTCGCCGGTTAAATGTTCAACCACCTCTTTCGGTAACAGAAGATTTAAAATATTTTGAAGACTTTGTTTTTACCTATAAAATATTGGATGATATCCCAAAATTATTTGAAATAAACAATGAAAATGCCGGCCAAATGTTAGATTTTATGGCTGCCAAAACGTCCACTTTCAATTATTCTGAAAAAGGCTCCTTTTATAATAATTTATTTCGTTCCCCCTGGCTAAACAATTTTATTAATGCCAGAAAAATGACTGAAAATAGAATTGCAACAATTAAAGAAGCACTGAAGAATTATCTTAATGAAAGCAGTTTTTTGAGTGAATTTGAAGAACAAACAACTGTTCTTAATATTTCAAAATTGGAAAATATTGGAAAACCTCTGGACGCGCAACTCAATGCAGTATTTCAATTGAACATCGATCAGGAATCAAAAGCTAAAATCCTTGAAGAAATAATTGCTACTATTTCGTATTCGGAAATAAGTAATATTGTCACCTACTTTGATGAGCTAAACAAAATATTGGGTGATGAAACATTTACTTTTTTCTATCGGGATTTTGGTTTGCCAATATTTTATATAAAAGATCAAAAGGAGCAGGAGGAACTCCTTAACAAACATCAAAAATTATCTGTGTTCGCCTTTTATAAATATTATTTAAAAGAATTTGGAGTAGATTTTTTGGATAAAAACGATTCCCTCGATTACAATAAAATCTGCGATATCCTCCATTTTGATATCATCTCGCCCTTTGTGAGTGAAGGAGGAAGCAAAAGAGATGAGTATATTTATGGTATCATTAGAATGCTGGAAATAAAATTTAATACTCGTCTTGGTTTTCATGAAAAATTAAATGAATACCAAACCTTTTATACTTTTTCAAGTTCTAATAGAGCAGAAGCATGGATCGGCTATCTTCAAAAAAATAACTTAATCGATACTGATAAAACGAATCCTTCCTCATTCAATCAAGCCAGGAAAGAGCTTAAATCAACTGTAAATAACAGTGCAAATAGAAAATGAAGGTAAACAAGTGAACAGTTCGATACGTTTTAACAAAAAGATAACTTAATACAATAAAATAATACAAGTGTTAAAGTGTTAATGTAAGACACACTAATAGTAGGTTTTTAAAGCGCATAACTTGTTAATTTATGCTTATTTTTGTAGAAATCTTAAATTCTAACTCATTATGAATAAGATCCTAAAATTTAGTTTCCTTTTGGTTTTGTTTTCCTTATGCTTTGCAATTGCTGATGTCGATGCCCAAAATTATGGGAGGAAGAAAAAGAAGAAAAAGAAAAAGAAACCAGCCAAAACTGAAAAAACAGACGAATACTTTGATGACAGCGGTAATTTCGCTTCGCACTTGTGGTTTGGCGGCGGATTTATACTGGGCTTTAGTGGAAATAACATTAGTAGTTCTTTTGCTGCTGGAATCACCCCGATGGTTGGATATAAAATAATTGATGAATTATCTGTTGGCCCTACTGCAGGTATTCAGTATAACTACTTAAAGGGGTTTGATTTAAATAACAATATAAAAAAAGGGAATGCATTCTCCTGGTCATTAGGAGCATTTACGCGTTACAAGTTTTTCAAGACCTTTTTTGCTCATGCAGAATTCGGGATTGAGAATAATGAATATTTTCAAGGCGTTAGCGGCTATCTTTTGACGGATCAGAATGGAGATGTATTAACCGTCAGACAGCAGTATAATAATTTTTATGGCGGGCTTGGCTATAATTCGGGAGGAGAATTGATTGCCTTTGAGATGTACATCGTTTACAATTTCATTGATCGCCTTGACGATATTTATTATAACCCGTTCAATTTGCGATTCGGGATCACTTATAAGTTTTAAATTTTAAAAGGGGCGAGGAGCGAGATTTCAATTGAATCCTCGCTCCTCGCCCCTGACTCCTTACCATCTTATCTTTTCCACTAAAATCCAAAGCTCAAGCCCAAGAGATAATTTCTTCCAGCCTGCGGATAAAACCCAGTCAGATTATAAATGTTTCCACCTTCGAGTCGGGTATGCGGATCGTCCACACGACCATCGTAGTTTTTTGAATTATATCGATAGGTCCAGGCATTCGTTGAATATTTGGAATCAAAGATATTTCTTACCAAAAGAGTAAATCCTATTTCTTTTACAAACTTGGTTTTAAGCTTGAAATTAATCCTGAAATCACTAAAAAAGTAAGGATCCAGAATGGTATTTTCATTAGAAGTATTATCGATGTATTGTTTGCTGATGTATTTTCCTAGAAGCGCAAAAGTCAGTGATTTTTGATTATCGTTTTTAAAAATGTTATAACTCAATTCAGCACTAACAATAACATTTGGCGAAAACGCGAGATCTGTATTTTCCAATTTATGTTCAAATTGAAGTGGCTCTAGTTCTTCGGGAGGTGTATTTTCAAAATCCTGATCCCAGTAATCCCAATTGTCAATATATTCAGTAAATTCTTTTGCCTTATTAATACTGAACGTAGCCGAAGCATTCAAATCTAGGCCATTAGAAACTTCAGTACCTGCGACCAGCTCAATTCCCATTCGGAAGCTTTTTGGAATATTGATGCGCTTTGGTGCCCCAACGTCATTGATTTCACCAGTCAATGCCAATTGGTTTTTGTAGTACATGTGGTACAAATTTACACTCAGTGCCGATTTTTCCCAGTTTTGTTGGAAGCCGATTTCTGTATTAAAAAGGGTTTCGTGTTTTGGTCGATTTTGGGGCGATGATTCTACGTAATCATTTCGATTAGGTTCTCGATTGGCAACACCGAAAGAGGCATAAGATTTAGTGCTCTCCTGAAAATCATAAAACAAGCCAACTTTGGGGTTAAAGAAAGAAAGTGCTTCTTTCTGTTGAACATTTTCACCTTCTGTATCGATTCCAAAGAATTCATAATTAACTTGTCGAAATTGAAGGTCGAGATAACCGTTGAGCGGATTCGCCAATTGATAATTTGCTTTTCCAAAAATATTAAAATCCATTTTTTGTGCATCATTATCATAATATCGATAACCTAACTCCTCGTTGCTAAAATACTCCGCCCAAATCACCTCGCCAAAATGCTTGCCCTGATAATTATTCCAGGCTCCGCCGATCACAGCCTCCAGTTTTCGACTGTCGTTCGTATAATTCAAGGAATAGGTAATTCCATAAAAGTCATTATCCAGCCAGCGACGGCGGATGAGATTCGTTTCGGTAATCGTCGTATCAACAAATTGTATATCTTTCAAACCATAATCGCTTAAAAGCTGAGCTGCTTTATATTCTTCAAAATATCCGGAACCTTTAGTATAAAAACCTGCCAGATTTAAGTTCCAATTCCGATTCAAAACATGATTGTATAAAAGTTGATAATGCGTTTGGGTATAATCATCAACCTGGTTAGAATAGGGTTCTCCTTCTTTTTCTGTCCCGGCTGTATTGAAAGTGCGAAGTTGAGAGTCATTGACATATTGAGCAGGCACGCCGTTCCAGGATTGGTAAGTTATTTCATGCCCAGAAAATATATTAAATCTCAAAGAATTATTTTTTCCAAGATAGATTCCGGAAAGGTAAAACGAAGTTAGGTCAGCTGTCGCTCTATCGATATAACCATCAGAAGTGATTCGGGATATCCGCCCGTCAAAAGCAAATTTTTCATCAATCAGACCTGTTCCAAAAGAAGCATTTGCTTTCAAAGTATTGAAAGAACCCAGAGAACCGGACAGATTTCCATAAGCTTCTGAATATAGTTTATTTGAATTTAAATTGATGGAAGCGCCGAATGCGCCTGCTCCATTGGTAGAAGTCCCAACTCCGCGCTGAATCTGAATATCTTCGGTTGAACTTGCAAAATCCGGCAAATCTACCCAAAACACAGCTTGTGATTCTGCATCGTTGAGGGGAATGCCGTTGATCGTTACATTAATTCTCGAAGGATCTGTCCCTCGAATCCGGATTCCGGTGTATCCAATTCCGGTTCCGGCATCCGAAGTAACTATTGCCGATGGGGTCCACTTCAAAAGATAGGGAACATCCTGCCCCAGGTTATTTTTTTCAATGGTTTCCTTGCCCAAGTTGCTGTAAGTTATCGGTGTTTTTTCACCTGCGCGGGTTGCTTTTACCACTAATTGATCTATTTCAATTGCTTCCTCAATCATTTGCACATTGAGTAAATAACGCTCGACATCAGGCGGAATCTTAAGCGCACGTTTCAAAGAGCGGTAACTCACATGAGAAATATAAATCTGATGCTCTCCCAAAGGAACCGCCTCGATGGTGTACCTTCCGTCACTATCGGTCAAAGCCCCTTTTTTACTTTGTAGCAACATGACATGAGCACCGACTATTGGCTGTCCATTTACATCAGTGATTTTCCCAGCAAGCGAGCACTGAGCATGCAAATACCCTGCAAGCATTAGCAAGCCTAATCCAATAATTAATTGTTTCATGAAAATAAAAGTTAAATTTGAAATAATCCACAAGCCAAGGGGTTAGGCCTGTTTGTTATCTCAGCATATCACCATTGCTGCGTTGGAAAGCAGTCATTTCCCTTTCCGGCATTATCCGAACAGGTTCAATGGGTATGATCTCAGCCAAATTCTGTAGTTAATTTTTTAAAAAACCACTGAATTCAAGCACCCCAAACGAGCGGCGCAAAGGTAAAAAGTATTTTGACGGAAATATCAATAATCTATTTTTTTTTACATATCCCAAAAACAATCCAATAATTTTCTTCCCGTCTTTAAAAATCAACTCATTTTATCAAAAGTCGTTCAATCAATTGACTGGCTTTTTGAAACCGCTCTTTTTCATTTCCTATTAATTCGGTAAAGGATTTATGGTAAAAGGTGAGTTCTTTTTTATAAATCTCATATAACTCAGCTCGTTCATTTGGGTTCTCGCGTTGAGGATCAAATTGCCATTCCACGTCCGTTCCACAAAGCAAATAATGGTCATATTTTCGTTCTTCAATCCATTCTAAAATTTGAGGATCACATTTGCCGAAATTAAAATTTGACCATATTTTGATCGTCAAAAGATCTGTATCACAAATCAAAATTCCATTAGTTAATAAACTTTGGTGCTTTTCATAATCAAGTTGCCCTTTCGCTATTTCAAACAAATCAGACTCAACGTAATCTCGATCTAAATTATTGATAAAATATCGTGCAAATTCGGGAACTATCGACGCCTCAAAATAGTCCGCCAATTGTTTGGCAAGAGTAGATTTACCTGTGGATTCAGGTCCTGTCAGTACGACTTTTAGCATAATTAGCTACTAAAATTAATTTGTATTTTTGAAAATTAAAGAAATCTAATACAACTTTTCATAAAATGAAAAAATATACTTTTTTACTCGCTTTGTTTATTCCTGCATTTCTAATCGCTCAAAAACAAGATTTGAAAAGTATAAAAATAGATAAAGATTCCCTGGAGAATATCAAAGTTTTTCCGCTACATTCTGATGAGCAAGTCAGTGTTTTTATCGTTTTTGCTAAAAACGAAGTAGCCTTACATAAACACGAGCACCATACAGAAATAGTAAAAATCCTTGAAGGCAAAGGCATTATGACACTTGGCAATGAAACGTTTAAAATAAAAAAAGGCGATTTTTTCATCATTCCGCAAGGAACGCCACACTCCGTCCAAACGACCAGCAAAAAACCACTCAAAGCGATTTCGATTCAAGCGCCAAAGTTTGAAGGAAAAGATCGAATCTTTTTGAATTAGTCGGAAAAAACTATTTTTTTACCAAGGTCACCATCGCTTCGTTAGCCTAGTAAAATATTTGTTATAAATTAGCTGCATATAATATCTAAAACTAAAAGCTATGAAAAAGTATTTCTTAACTATTTTATTCCTTATTTCAACCTTACAATTAATCAATGCTCAAATTACGTTGACTGCTTCCAATAATATGGAAGTTGGTGAAAGCTATTTTTACAAACCAGTATTTGTAACTTCTTTCGATCCCGGAGCAAGTGGAGCCAATGTAGTTTGGGATTTTAGTGGCCTTATCCCAATGACTCCCTTACCAACAATAACACAAGTAGTCGAACCAACTACCTTAACCAATAACGACCTTTTTCCTGATGCGAATATTGGCATTCAAAAGGTTGGAAAGAATGACGAATCGTATCATTACACTTCCAATGAGGCTCAAGGTTTTTACGGAGAAGTTAGTTACATTGATACTTTGGCTACTTATATTATTTATAGCGATCCACAAGACTGGCTTCGTTACCCAATGACTTATGAAGATGAATTCCAGGATACTTTTTCCGGCACCGGAGAAAATAACGAAGCATTTGACCGAAATGGTACGACAGAAGTACGTGCAGATGCTTATGGAACATTGATTTCACCGTCGGGCGTATTTAATAATGTCCTCCGGGTTCATACTGAAATGGAGTATACTAATGAATTCAATAACTATGGTGTTGACTATATCATTTCACGTTTTGTTTGGTATGATAAGGAAATCGGTATGCCTTTGATGAAGTATCAGAAAACTAATATTGAGGGACTTGAATTCCATTTACTTGAATTTATTGACGCATTGACCATCAATACTTCTTCTCCATTGACAGAAGAAATCAATCTATCCGTTTTTCCTAATCCAACAGCTGATTGGGTTAATATTGAGTATGTTTTAAAAGAAAATGCAGATGTTAACATATCTGTTTGTAATCTTTTGGGCCAAGAAGTTTTAATCGTTTCTGATAACACTCAGAATACCGGCAGTCACCAAATCGATGTTAATTTGAGTGATTTACCCAAGGGTACTTATTTTGTAAAAATAACTATCGACAACCAGGTAGCAACTCATCAGGTATTGGTACAAAAGTAGGCGTTCGTCTAACTGTTTTTGTGTATTGAAAAAGACCAGCATCCTTATACCCTTTTTTAAAAAGAGGGTAAATTTTGGATCGCAATATCGTTTTAATTTTATTTGACAATCCCCTCATCCAATTGATCCACAACTTCTGAAAACATTTCTGTTTGATTTTTCAAAAGCTTGGATATGGGGCATTTTTCACCAATAGTTACCAGCCGTTTTATTTCAATCTCTGTTAAATCTTTATTTCCAAAAGCGAGTTGTTTAATGATTTTGATTTGTTTTCCCTGCTTGGTTTCTGTTTCTACTTTTTCAGCAGTAACTTTTATCTGACCCAGCTCCCAGCCCTTTCGCTGTGCATACATTCGGATTGTAATTGCGGTACAGGAAGCCAGCGCTCCCAAAAGAAAAGCTGTAGGATGCGGAGCTTTATTGCGGCCACCTCCTTCTTCAGGTTCATCAACATAGAAAACGTGGTTATTTCCTATGATTCGGGTGTAATAATTTTGTTCACCTAATGTGGCGAAAACATGATTTTTTTTGGGCATGATAAGCTAGTTTGATTCTTTAGACATTTTATTTGAAAAAGGTTTTATTTCCATCGCCGTATGAATTTTAAATATAATGGCCAGATCGTTAACAAAATGCAACATTTTTGCAGGACTGGCATCAGCGGTTCGCTGTAATAATTGAATTGGAACAGTTGCATTCTGAGCTTTCATGAACGCCACCAAATTATCTCTTTGTTCTTCTGGTAAGCCTGCTCCAATTGCTACAAAATCTACATGCTCATCTTTCAAAATTGCTGCAATTTTTTCTTTTTCACTACTTGCAAGGATCTTTCTTCCAAACTTTTCCAGCTCTTCGGCAAGGATTTCCAAAGTCGTTTGTAATCGGCCAACGATTAATATGGTAGGTTCCATTTATTTAGTTTTTATTTTTCACAAAATTAATTCCTTCAGTCAACCAAAGTAGTTCGTTTGCAAATTTTTGAAAAGAATTATACATATTTTCCTCAATTGGATTCCCTTTTTCATCAAAAGCTTTTCCAACATTCGCAACCAACAGTTTATAAGGCATCGGAAAAGCGCCAAGGCCAAGGATATATTTTTGCAAATCGTGTGAAGCATTGATTCCTCCTCTCGCTCCACCTGAAACCATCACCACTCCAATCGGTTTTTTACTATACTCTTTATAAAAATAATCCAACGTATTTTTCAGTACCCCAGGAAAGCTACCGTTATATTCCGGAGAAGCAAAAACCAAAGCATCCGATTGATCCAGAATATCTCCAAATTCCTCTAACCGATCAGGCGGATTAGGATTCCTCCCGCGTCGTTCTTCCATGATTGGAAAATTGTAATCGAGTACATCAAGTATTTCCACTTCGCTGACGTTTTCTTTAGTTTCTAAAACTTTAGCAAGATAATTTACTGCTTTTGGCGTCTGGCGCCCTAATCTGGCTGAACCAGAGATAATTGCAATTTTGAATGACATATTTTTTGTTTTTTTTGTTAAGTAATTTGAGGAAAGAGGCGTCAGGAGTCAGTGGTGAGGAGCGTGTGAAGTATATTTTGCGTAACTGACCCCTCTCGAATCACTCGCTCCTCTCCCCTGACTCCTCTTTCCTATTTAAACCATCACCCCCATTCGACCCATTTGAAAATCGCGCATGGCTTCGAGGATTTCTGTTTGGGAATTCATGACATAAGGTCCCCAGGAAACTACGGGTTCATTGATTGGATCTCCAGCTAAAAATAGAATTAAACTATCGCTTTTCGCTTCGATCTCAAAGTTATCGCCATCGTTTGAAAAATAAATTAATTGTTTGTCGCCGATTTCCTGACCTTGAACAAATGTATCTCCATGAAGTTGATAAAGCATCGCATTTCTTTCTTCCGGAATTGTAATATCAAGTTTGCCTCCTTTTTTCAGTTCAATAGTAAAGGCAGTGATATTGGTCAACGATTCGATCGGTCCTTTTAGGCCTTTATAATCACCGGAAATTACATTCAATTTTGCTTTTCCATCTTGATCGATAAAGGTTGGAATAGCTTCTTTTTGAAATCCCTGATATCTCGGCTGAACCATTTTTAAGTGTTTGGGCAAATTGATCCAAAGTTGAATCATTTCAAACTCACCGCCTTCTTCTGTAAATTCTTTTGGCGGGCTTTCGCTGTGCAATATTCCGAGGCCAGCGGTCATCCACTGAACTCCTCCGGCATTGATAACGCTATGGTTTCCACGTGAGTCTTTATGCTCAATCGCTCCTTTAAAAATAAAACTTACGGGTTCAAAACCGCGGTGAGGATGAGCTCCCACCTCCATTACATTTTTCCCACCAGGAGCCTGTGTTTTGGGTCCGGCGTGATGTAAAAGAATGAATGGGTCAACCCGTTCCAATCCAACAATCGGTAACGGCTGGTGCAATTTTATTGGCCCCATCATCACTTCTTTACTGTTTATGATTTTATTTATTTTTCTATTTTTCATTATTAAACATTTAATTGGTTATAACAAAATTTGTTTAGAACAACAGTTTAGTCAAAAAAAATCAACTCTTTATTTTAATTAAAATTCTGTATAGTTCCTTAGCTTCTTCTTTTGTGATTTTATTTTTAAAATAGGTGCTAATAAATTCCTGTGCTGCAGGGGCTATTTCATCCAAAAGCTCCATTCCATTTTGAGTAATTAAAATATCAATCTTCCTGCGGTTTGCAGAGCATGTTTCTCTTTTAATATAATCTTTAAGCGCCAGACGATCCATCAAACGGGTTACATCAGAATTATTAAAAATCATCCTTTTTTTGATATCATTGGCTGACAAAGGTTCTGGAAAACTGCCTTTCAAAATCCTTAAAATATTATACTGCTGATGGGTCAGCTTGTACTGATCCAGAATTTTTTTAAATGCTACATCCAAACTATTTGCTGTTTTCAGCAAATTGAAATAGGCCGCTCCATGAAATTTTAATGATTTTTCTTTATTAGAATCCATACACGTTTTAAACGACTATTGTTTATAACAACAAAAATATATCCTTTTCTCCAGAAATACAAATATATCCAACAAAAAAAGCCTTTGCGTTAACAAAGGCTTTCTTTTAAAACAAAATATATCTTCTAATATCTTCTGTTGTATCCACCGCCACCGCGGTTGTTGTCTCTTCGTTCTCTTGGTTCAGCTACCTTTACGACGATAGTTCGTCCGTCAACTTCAGTATCATTCAACCCATTGATTGCATTTTGGCCTTCTTCATCGTTAGGCATTTCGACAAAACCAAAACCTTTTGATCTTCCGGTAAATTTGTCCATAATGATCTTGGTAGAATCTACTGCTCCGAATTCTTCAAAAGCAGCTTGTAAATCGTTTTCATTTGTGTCAAAGTTTAACTTTGCTACGAAAATATTCATAAAAATAAAAGTTTAAAATAAAAAAATATCAGCCAATTTAAAACATAAGCTTTAGTTGACCTTACACAAAGGTAAACTAATTATTGCCTTATTAGTTCCATTTTTCGTTAAAGATTAAAATATTATTTGGAAATCCTTTTCTTCTTGAATATCTATAAACCAACCGGCTTCGTGCAATTTCTTCAAGTAGTATCCGTTCAGTTTTTTCGTCAACTAATTTAAAAACCACCATCCTCTCCACCGCCTTCAAAGCCACCACCGCCTCCACCTTTCTTTTTCTTCTGATTGAGGCGATAATTAAGTGTTAATTTAATCTCTCTTGATCTCCACTGAAATTCTCCTTTAGTATAAAAATCGTCTCCAAAAGTAGTATACTGCCGCTTTCGTGTATTGAATAAGTCCTTTACATTCAGCGTAATTGTACCTTTATTTTTCAAAATATCTTTACTGATACCCAGATCTAAAAAGTACATCGCATCGTACGAACCCTGAGTTGTTTCTCTGGGAGCGCGATAATTAAACCTAAGCTGAATATCAGTTCCTTTCAAAACAGTCATTCTTGAAGTCAATCTACCAAACCAGCTAAAATTATCGCTTTTAAAACTTTCCCCCAGGTTAGTCCCATCAACAATCGCTCGATAAAAATTCAAATCGCCGTCCAATCTCCACCACTCCTTGAGGCTATAAGCATAAGTGATTTCAAGGCCAAAAGCATCTTCAGTTGCTAAATTCTGAGGACGGCTCACAGTATTTCCATCTTCATCAGTATCTTTAATCCTCTGAACTACACCATCAGTATGACGATAGTAAAGAGAAGAGCTCAACGTTCCTTTATCCGAATACTTGATATGCCCAATTTCCATGGAATTGGTAAATTCAGGATTAAGTTTAGGATTCCCGTTGTACTGGTTGCGTGAATCTGTATATGAACGAAATGGTGCTAAATCCCGATGTCTTGGACGATTTATTCGTCTGCTGTAGCTAATCTGTATGGTATTTTGCTTTGGTAATTCGTAAGTCACATGCAAGCTTGGAAATAAGTTGAAATAGTTTTGATCGTTCACTTCATTAGTTTGCAGAAGTATGGTGCTTACATCAGATAATTCGGCGCGTAAACCCGCTAAATAGGAAAATTTTCCGTGCTTATTTCCAAAACTGGAATATGCGGCGTAGATATTTTCATCATAATCAAAATTATTGGATAATCCATAGAGAGTATCCCAGACAAGGTCATCAAACTCTTCAACCACATAGTTGTTATTGATTTTTCGAATCGAACTACGGATGCCTGCTTCAAATTTACCGTCTTTTGAAACTGGCCGAACATAATCCAATTGAAGGAGCCACTCTTTATTTTTTTCTTCATTAATCGCGCGCTGCTGAAGATCAGGTTCTCCGGTTGGCAATTTATCAGAACCAAAAAATTTTTCTAAATATTGATTTTGTTCTGTTTCAATATCATCTTCATATCGAATATCGACAACCAAAGTATGATCCTCTTTATCGAAGGTTTTTTTATAATTCAAGTTATACCCCAAAGACGATTCATCTTCCTTCTCATCATCGGTCCTATAGGTAACTCCTAAAAAGTTAGTTGGATAATCATCAAGATAATCGTTATATTCAATGGTAGCAAAATTGGCCTCATCACTTACTTTATAAGTCAATGCAGCAGTCAGTGTGTTTTTTGGATTAATGAAGTAATCTGCTCCAAATCGAAAGCTATTAGAAAGACCGCTTCTGTTCATGTGCCCGCTTTTGGTCTAAAATAAAAGTTGTATCACTTTTATAAAATTCCTGATAATAAGTCTCCCCGCTTCCATTTCTTTCGCGGTAATTTAAACCATAACTGCCAAAAAGATTTAAGTTTTTTCCTTCGATAATTCATATTCACTGCGCCGCCGTATGTGTTCGGATAGACCGGCAGTTGCATCAAAAGATCCGTTAAATCCATTATTATTATCTTTCCGCAGAATAATATTGATAATTCCGGCAACACCTTCCGCCTCGTATCTTGCAGAAGGGTTGGTGATGACCTCCACCCGATCAATCATGCTTGACGGAAACTGCCGCAAACCATTGCTATTTCCAACACCAATCAGGCCAGATGGCTTTCCATCAACCAAAATCTTAACATTTTCATTACCACGAAGGCTCACATTTCCTTCAATATCAACGGCAACTGATGGAATATTATCCAGCAAATCATCTGCTGTTCCACCTCTGTTTGCCAAATCTTTTCCGACATTAAAAACTCTTTTATCAAGTGAAATTTGCATCTGGCTTTTTTCAGCACGCACCTCAACAACGTCAAGTAAGGCTGTGTTTGAAGTCAATTTCAATAACTCCTAAGATCTTTTACCATTTTCTGATCCTTTTCGATCTAGAATATCA
This sequence comes from Saprospiraceae bacterium, assembly GCA_965220465.1. Taxonomy (GTDB): domain Bacteria; phylum Bacteroidota; class Bacteroidia; order Chitinophagales; family Saprospiraceae; genus JAHDHW01. The sequence continues at coordinate 607,588 of CBDCPZ010000025.1, forward strand.
GCTATGAATATCGTTTGGTATGAAAGGAATTCAATTTTTGCAAAATATAATCCCTTTTTCAATTTCCATAAAAAACCCACCTTCAGCATTCGTCACTCCTCCGGTCACCATGTTGCTATCAACCTGATGAAAATAGGGTGATGGTTGCATATTCCAAAGCCAGTTTTGCTAGCCTGATCAACTAGTTTTCCTTTTAGGATTGCTTTTTCAAGCATTAGATCTTCACTATAGGGGCTTGCCAATTCTCCGGTATTTTGAGCTTGCATCACTTGCAAATACAAAAAACAGGAAAAACCCTAGAAATAAAATATGGTAATGACTTCTCATTTTTATAATATAAATTTTAATACAACAACCATAACCAAACTCATTCCGAATTTGTTGAGATTATAAACAAAATTAAGCGAATTGATCTTTATTATTATACAACTTTCAATAGTTTGCAAAGATAGCTTCTTAATTTGAGTTGCAATTGACCTGATAATAATTTTCATTTGAAAAAATTTGTATAGAAACCAGACTTTTCTAATCCTTTTGGACAGTATTCCAATTAATCCGTAATATTGCGGTACAAATAAGATTTTATGCACGACATAGAGCCACATTTTAAATGGAGAGATCAATATATCGCCTCTGAAGATGATCGTTCCCCTTTTTACGGGAATACTTACGATGAGTTTGGCTATAATCATAAAATTTACAATTATTTTATTCACCCACAGTGGGACGAATTTGGCTCTTCCACCTTATACATGAAGCTCCTTTTGGTTGATTATGATGAAAAATTCGCAATTCTTGAATTGATTGGCGAATGGAACGATACCTTACACAATGATGTCAAATTTCTAAAACGAGAAGTCATTGATGTCCTGACTAAAAATCATATCAACAAATTTATCCTGATCTGCGAAAATGTATTGAATTTTCATGGTTCCGATGATTGTTATTATGAAGAATGGTACGAAGATATTTGTGAAGATGGTGGCTGGGTTTGCCTAATCAATACGCTCGTTCATGTGGAACAGGAAATGAAGGACACTCGGTTGCAATATTTTACCAATTTTGGCGAACGATACAATGATATAAATTGGCGGTTACAAAAACCAAATAGTGTATTTAAAGCCATAGAAGCCATTGTCCACGGTGATGTTAAACGGTTGGTATAGAGGGAGGGGCGAGTGGTCAGTGGTCAGAAGTCAGAAAATTCAAATCTCGCAACTGACATCTCGCAACTCGAACCTGACCCCTGACTACTCGCTCCTCGCCCCTCACAACTTCTAAATAAATCTAATTGAAAAATAAATGCATAAATCCGGTTTTGTAAATATTATTGGTCGTCCGAACGTTGGTAAATCAACCCTAATGAACGCATTGGTAGGCGAGCGTATGTCTATCATCACCAACAAGCCACAAACCACTCGTCATCGAATTATCGGAATTCTCAGTGGAGAAGATTATCAGATTATTTTTTCAGATACTCCGGGAATTATCCGAGATCCTTCCTACAAAATGCAGGAAGCGATGAATCGCTTTGTTCACACTACTTTTGATGACTCAGATGTGATGCTTTTTGTAACGGAGGTGGATGAATATTATGACGACGATGATCCGGTCATTGGACTTTTGAAAAAAGCCGAAGTTCCTTTGTTTCTGATTATCAACAAAATAGATACCGCTACACCTGAAAAAATTGTTGAATTAATCAAAGTTTGGAATGACCGAATTCCTTTTAAAGAAACTATTCCTATCTCCGCGCTCAATAAAACCAACACAGAAAAAGTTTTTGAATTAGTGCTAGAAAATTTAGGGGAAGGTCCTGCCTATTACCCCAAAGATCAACTGACCGACAAGCCGGAACGATTCTTTGTAAGCGAAATTATTCGTGAGAAAATCCTTTTGCATTATCAACAAGAAATCCCCTATTCCTGTGAAGTTGTCGTGGAATCTTTTAAAGAAACGAAAACTAAAAACGGAGAGCCTCTGGTTCGAATTGCTGCAACCATCTTCGTTGCTCGTAAAACACAAAAGTCAATCATCATTGGCAAAAACGGAAGTGCGATCAAAAAGGTAGGAACTGATGCACGAAAAGACATTGAAACTTTCATTGAGTCAAAAGTTTTTCTGGAATTACACGTGAAGGTCAAAGATAATTGGCGAAACGATGAACGTATGCTCAAACATTTTGGGTATAAACAGTGAAATCAAAAGGTTAGTGGGTTAGTGTTTAAAAAGAAAATAACAGCCAAGAGATTATTCAACAATCCTGTAAACCATACAACTCTCTGACTCACTACAAATTACTCGTTTTTCATTCATCAATATATTCCTCACTTACAATTCCTAATTTATTACCTTTGCAAAAATTTTTAAAAAGCAGAATGGGAAATATTGTAGCCATAGTTGGACGTCCGAATGTTGGAAAATCTACTTTGTATAATCGCCTCATCGGAGAACGCCAGGCCATTATTGATGATACAAGTGGTGTGACCCGAGATCGTCAATACGGAAATAGTGAATGGAACGGGAAAACCTTTACCGTTGTTGACACCGGAGGATTTGTAGAAAGCTCTGATGATATATTCGAAGCAGCTATCCGATCACAGGTAAAAATTGCAATAGAAGAAGCTAATGTTTTGGTTTTCATAGTTGATGTATCGACCGGAATAACAGACCTCGATGAAGAAGTTGCATCTATGCTTCGCCGTACAAAAAAAGATGTATTCCTTGTTGTAAATAAAGTGGACAACAATAAACGAATGCTGGAAGCCAATGAATTTTGGAGTCTTGGATTTGAAGACACCTTTTTTATTTCATCGCTGACAGGAAGTGGTACGGGTGAACTTTTAGATGCCATAACGGAGCGTTTAGTCGTTGAAGAGCCTTTTAAAACTGAACTTCCAAAATTTGCAATTCTTGGAAGGCCGAATGTCGGAAAATCTTCTCTTATCAATGCTTTGCTTGGTGAAGAAAGGAATATTGTAACCGATATTGCCGGAACGACTCGCGACAGTATTCATACCAAATATTCCAAATTCGATAAAGAGTTTTATATCATCGACACCGCCGGAATTCGCAAAAAATCAAAGGTACATGAAAACCTGGAATTTTATTCGGTGATGCGAGCTATCCGGGCTTTGGAAGAATCCGATGTTTGCATCCTTATGATTGACGCCCAGGACGGAATCGAAGGGCAGGATATGAGCATTCTCGGGCTTGCGCGAAAAAGAAATAAAGGAATCGTAATTTTAATAAACAAGTGGGATTTAATTGAAAAAGAAACAAATACCGCACGGGATTACGAAAAACAGTTGCGTGAAAAAATTGCTCCTTTCGATGATGTGCCGATCATTTTTGTTTCGGCTACCGAAAAACAGCGCATTTTTAAGGCGGTTGAAGCCGCTTTAGAAGTTTATGAAAACAGACAGCAAAAGATCAAAACCTCTGTACTCAATGAAATTATGCAAAAAGCGATTGAAAAATATCCGCCGCCTTCGCATCGCGGCCGATTTGTCAAAATCAAATACATCACTCAGTTGCCAACCTATTATCCTGCTTTTGCTTTTTTCTGCAATAATCCAAAATATGTAAAAGAAAATTATAAAAACTACCTTGAAAACCAATTGCGCAGCAATTTCAATTTCACCGGAGTTCCAATCGGTATATTTTTCCGGCAAAAATAATTTACGCATTTTAAAAAAAGCCCAACCTAAAAAGCGAATCAACAAATGCCTTTTCTCGAAACTCCAATCTCAGGTCTTTTAATTTTTGAACCCAAAGTTTGGGAAGATGATCGAGGTTATTTTTATGAAAGTTATAATGAAAGCACTTTTCATCAAGCCGGTATAAGCAATAAATTTATACAGGACAACCAGGCGCGTTCTACTTTTGGCGTTTTACGTGGTTTGCATTACCAGGTTGGTCCTTTTGAACAAGCGAAACTCGTTCGTGTTATCAAAGGAGAATGTCTTGACGTTGTTGTCGATATCCGAAAAAAATCACCAACTTTTGGAAAATGGTACAGCATCCGGCTGAGTACTGAAAATAAAAAACAACTTTTTATTCCACGTGGCTTTGCGCACGGTTATGTTGTTTTGAGTGAAACCGCTGAGTTTTTCTATAAATGTGATAACTTATATTCTAAAGAACACGAAGGAGCGATAATTTATAACGATTCTTCTCTGAATATCGATTGGGAAATTGATTTAAATAAGGCGATCCTTTCGGAAAAAGATAAAGCAAATCCAGTCTTTGGAAAACATCGTTGATTTATTTAATAACTTTTCATGGCAAACATCCTCGTAACGGGCGTAAACGGACAAGTCGGACAAGAGCTCCAGGTATTAGCTTCAGCATTTTCTGATTTCCATTTCACCTTCGTTGGAAAAAAACATTTGGATATTTCGGACGAGAAAGCAGTGTCATCATTTTTTGAAACCCATGAATTTCAATACTGTATCAATTGCGCGGCCTATACTGCGGTTGACAAAGCAGAATCTGAACCTGAAATTGCTTATTCGGTCAATGTAATCGGTGTAAAAAATCTGGCACAAGCCTGTCAAAAAAACAAGATCCATCTTTTTCAGTTGTCCACTGATTATGTATATCATGGTGATCAAAAAACGCCTTTTAAGGAAACAGATCCTACCAATCCACAAAGCATTTATGCACATACCAAAAGAGTTGGTGATGAAATAGCAGAGCAAATCAATCCATTTTTCACGATCATTAGAACCTCCTGGGTTTATTCCACTTTTGGAAATAATTTTGTAAAAACGATGATTCGTTTGGGAAAAGAAAAAGACGAACTTAATATCGTAGCGGATCAAACTGGAACACCAACTTATGCCTTTGATCTCGCGAAAGCCATTCTTATCATTATTCAAAAAGTAGAAAACGGATTAGTTGAAAAAGAAAAACTAACCGGCATTTTTCATTACAGCAATGAAGGACAAACCCATTGGGCGGAATTTGCAAAAGCAATTTTTCGTTTAAAAAACATCAATTGCAAAGTCAACGAAATTACAACAGCAGCCTACCCTACCCCAGCTAAAAGACCTCCGTTTAGTGTTTTAGATAAAACAAAAATCAAATCCACTTTTGGAATTGAAACTCCATCGTGGGAGCAAAGTTTAACACTGTGCCTTCAAAAACTGAATGGAATTTGAGTTGTTTATTAATAAAAAATTAAACCATTCCAGCTATGACATCAACCATCGCTCAAAACTATCTGGACGCTACCAGAAAATTATTTTACTATTATAAATCACTGGGAGACAAAGCATTAGCACAACTTGATGAAGAAAAAATCCATTTTCGTTTTGACGAAAACTCAAACAATGTTGCGACCATTGTCAAACACATGGCTGGAAACATGCTTTCGAGATGGACCGATTTTTTGACTTCTGATGGTGAAAAGGAGTGGCGTAACCGGGAAACAGAATTTGAGGATACATTTCAATCAAAAGAAGCCATGATGGATTATTGGGAAAAGGGCTGGAACTGTTTGTTTGACGCCATTGCCCCTTTAAAAGAAGAAGACCTCAGCAAAATTGTTTATATTCGTAATGAAGGCCACAGTGTTTTAGAAGCTGTGAACAGACAGCTGGCACATTACAGCTATCACACCGGCCAATTGGTTTTTGTTATAAAATCATTAAAATCAGAGAATTGGCAATCCCTTTCAATTCCAAAAGGGAAATCAGCGGATTTCAATGCTAGCAAATTCAGCAAAGACAAAAGCCGCAGGAATTTTATTTAGATCATTTTTAAACATTTTAAATTGCCCTAACGTAAGCCTATTACAAACTATTTATTGTAAACATTCGTTTTATTTTAGATGCTATGTCAGCGATTATACCGCCTTTCTTTTTTTAATTTTCTATTTTTAAATAAAAATAGTCGCATGTTTCGAAATTTACCAGGACTACTCAAATATTGCTTTCTTCTTTTCGTCCTTTTTTTCACCAATAATGCAATGGCGACACACAATCGTGCCGGCGAAATCACTTATAAAGTTGTTGGCCCACTTACTATTGAAGTGACTATCACGACTTACACCAAAGCCAGTAGTGTTGCTGCTGATCGCGATACACTTGATATATATTGGGGCGATGGATTTTCTGACCGCATCGGCCGCGTCAATGGAAATGGTCAACTGCTGCCGAATGATACTAAAATGAATCTTTATGTAATGGAACATACTTATACCGGACAAGCGCACTATACCATTTCCATGACTGACCCAAATAGAAACGGAAAAATTCTAAATGTGAATTTTCCAAATTCAGATATGGTTCCATTTCACATTCAAACTACAGTCACTTTTCTTGATCCGATATTTACAGGGCCAAATAATTCTCCGATTTTAACTGTACCTCCAATTGATATTGCTTGTGTTGGACAACCTTTTTTGCACAATCCGGGAGCTTATGACCCTGATGACGATAGTTTGGCTTACCGCTTGATCGTTCCTTTGCAAGATGTAAATACACCAGTACCAAATTACAAATGGCCCAACGAGATTAATCCGAATGGAATGAACGTCGTCAGTTTTAATCAATCCACGGGAGACTTTTACTGGAATTCTCCTCAAGAAGCCGGAGAATATAATATCGCCATGTATATTATTCAATATCGTGGAGGAGTGCCAATTGATACCCTGATCAGGGACATGCAGATATTGGTTGAAGAATGTGACAATATGCCTCCAGAGATAGAAACGATTGATAAAATTTGTGTCATCGCAGGAGAAACCATAGAATTCGATGTTGTCGTTACAGCTCCGATTACTGAACCAAACCAACAAGTGGATTTAAATGCATTTGGTGCACCTTTCGAATTTAATATTAGCCCGGCTACGCTCACAGTAGCACCTGGCTATCAGGATCAACCTTTGACCGGGGTATTTAGATGGGAGACCAAATGTGAACATATTGCCGATCAATATTATACCGTCATATTCCGTGCTGCAGATAATTTTCCGATAATAGACATAAATTCGGATACCCTTTATCTTTCTACTTTAAAAAGAGTTAGAATCAAAGTGGTTGGACCGCCTCCTGAAGACATGCAAGCTGTTCCGGGAAATCAAGAAGTAGAAATCTCATGGGCTAATCCTTATGTTTGTGAGGATGCTGCTTTTGAATATTTCCGTGGTTTTACGGTTTGGCGTAAAGAAACCAACAATTTTGTTTTGGACACCTGTGATCCCGGCCTGACTGGAAAAGGGTTTAAAAAATTGACTAATATCCCGATTCAGGACATTGTTGGCGGAAGGTATTTTTATTTGGATGATGATGTTGAACGAGGACGAACCTATTGCTATAGGGTTCAAGCTGAGTTTGCGCGGATTTCTGCTGCAAATATTGAATACAACTGGGTTGAGGGCCTTGCTTCCGATGAAGTTTGTGTACAACTAAGCCGCGATATTCCTTTAATAACCAATGTTAGTGTCCTGGATACAGATCCAGCTAATGGAGAAATATATATTCGATGGTCAAAACCTGATGCTGATGATCTGGACACCTTGCAAAATCCGGGACCTTATACCTATGAATTATTGAGAGCCGATGGAATTACTGATAATTTAGCTAGTTTCCAACCGGTTCCAGGTGCGTCTTTTACAAGCCAAGATTTTGCAAACGCAAATGATACCATTTTTAATGATACCGGCATTGATTCGGAAACAAAGCCTTACAGCTATATTGTTGCATTTTATACTAATGGTAAAGCAGACACTTTAGGTTATGCAGCAGCAGCTTCGTCTGTATTTCTTAGCATTGCTTCAACCGATGAAATCAACAACCTGAGTTGGGATTATGATGTGCCGTGGGATAATTCAGAATATATAGTTTATCGTTTAAATGCTTCAAATACTTGGGATTCTATTGCCACCACAACAGAAGCTTTTTATTCTGATCAAAATCTAATTAATGGTCAGAAGTACTGTTATTATGTTAGAAGCGAGGGAACTTATGGCATAGCACGAATCATCACGCCATTATTCAACAATTCTCAGGAAGTTTGTGGAATTCCGTTAGATACCATTCCTCCATGCCCAACAGTACTTGAAGTAACGAATATTTGTGATGAAGCGACTACGGTTGTTAATTGTGAAGCAGAGGAGAACTTAATTAATACGCTTGATTGGATTAATCCAATGGAACTTTGTCAGGAAACTGACGATGTCGTGACTTATAATATTTATTTTTCAAGCGTTGAAGGTGGCGAGTTTGAATTGATCGAAACCATTACAAATTCCTCAATCACATATTATGAACACAAGCCTGATGTGGGGATAGCTGGTTGTTATGCCGTTACTTCAGTGGATACGTTTTTTAACGAAAGTAAATTAAGCAATATAGTTTGTGTAGATAATTGTCCGATTTATAATTTACCGAATGTATTCACGCCAAATGGCGATGGTGCCAACGATCTTTATGTTCCATTTCCATACTGTTTTGTAGATCATATCGAAATGGATATTTATAACCGTTGGGGAGAAAAAGTGCATGAAACTCAAGATCCGGACATCAAGTGGGATGGAAGGAATTTAAAGGGCGAAGATCTGGCCGAAGGGGTTTATTATTATACTTGTACGGTATACGAACAAAGGGTAAGCGGTATCGTTCCAAGTACTGAATTATTAAGTGGATTCATCCAATTGATCAGAGGAAAATAATCTTTTTAAACAGTGGAAAGCGAATACTACGCTTGCTTTCCATTGTTAACAAATTTATATGTTTACAGGTATAATTGAACAAATCGGAATAGTCGAGAAAATTGAAATTGAAGGAAGCAATTATCACTTCACCATCTCTTCAGCAATATCTCCCGAATTAAAAATAGATCAAAGCATCAGCCACAACGGAGTTTGTTTGACCGTTGTCGCCATTGAAGAAGGAAGCCATACGGTTACTGCAATTGAAGAAACTATTTCCAGAACAAACTTAGGTGAATTAAAAGCAGGCGACTCCGTAAATCTTGAGCGCGCGATGTTACCTTCATCCAGGCTAGATGGTCACATTGTCCAGGGGCATGTTGATGCTACGGGTAAATGCACAAATATTGATAAAAAAGAAGGTAGTTGGTATTTTGAGTTTCAGTATCAATCGAATCCAGAGCATTTGTTAGTTGATAAAGGCTCTGTTTGTATAAATGGAGTTAGTCTGACTGTTGTAAAACCTTCATTGGATCGGTTTTCTGTGGCAATTATTCCTTATACTTTTGAAAATACTAATTTCAAGCATTTTAAAATTGGGAGTTCCATTAATCTGGAATTTGATATAATTGGCAAATACATTGGCCGCTATTTTGAAATATATTCTTCCAGCCTTTTGAAGAGATAATTTAAACGATCCACTCCCCTTTCGCAATCAGTTGGGTTGATCCACCTACTTTAATTTCATAGTTATTTTCAGTCAATTTTCCTTTCAAAAGTAAGCGAGAAGGCCTTCCCATATCATAACCCTGTTCCATTGAGAGGTTTGCTGTGGGATTGATGTATTTTAAATAATAAGCCAAGAAACAACCATTTGCACTTCCTGTTGCAGCATCTTCTTTTAGAATTTCATCTTCTACGCAAAACATTCGGCTGTTAAAATCATTTTGCTTTTCATGGGTTTCACGAGTAACACAAAATATTGAAGTGGTTAATCCAGATGGATTGTTTGATTTATAAAGCCTTTTATTTTTCATGAAAGAAAGGAAAGAATCAGCATCTGTTTTAATTTTTTTAATAGTTTCCAGGGATTTTAGCGGTACAATAAGGTAAGGTAAACCTGTTGAAATTTTACATATCGGAAGATGGTCATCGATTTGGCTTGCTCCAATATTTAATAAAGTTGCAATTTCTTTTTTATCAAAAGATTCATTGAATTCTGGTTGAACCTGAGTAATAAAAGTCAATAATTTACCTTCTTTTGAAGTTTGAAATTCAACTTTTACTTTGCCGATTTTCAGGTGAAGAGAAAGCATGCTTAAATCTTTTTTTAAAAGTAAATTTCTGATGACATAAGCTGTTCCAACAGTTGGATGGCCTGCAAAAGGTATTTCACTTTCGGGAGTAAATATTTTTATATCAAAACCATTTTTTTCATCACCACTCCCTATAAATGTAGTCTCAGCGAAATTAATTTCTTTGGCAATTTTCAGCATAGTAGCTTTATCGAGACCTGCTGCATCTAGAAAAACGGCAAGTTGATTGCCCGAATATTTTTCTTCTGCAAAGACATCTACAATATAAAAATCAAGTTTTTTCATCCTACTTAATTAAGAGTTATAAAAACGAAATAAGGCCACCTGAATTCAGGTGGCCTTATTATATAACATTTCATCTTTTCTAGTATTAATCGACTTCTTCCATCTCTTCCATGTGTGCTCTGCGAGCCTGGCCAGCTTCGAAAGCTTCCTGGCTGGACACCCAAAGTGTTTTGTACTGAGGCATACCTGTACCCGCTGGAATTTTCTTACCTACGATCACATTTTCTTTCAAACCACTTAAGTAATCCTGCTTAGCATTAATAGCAGCCTGGCTCAATACTTTTGTAGTTTCCTGGAAGGATGCTGCAGAAATCCAACTGTATACACCAAGAGAAGATTTTGTAATCCCTTGCAATAATGCACTGGAAGTAGCCGGAATCGCATCGCGGTACGCAACTATCTTTTTATCATTACGCTTGAGATATGAATTTTCTTCTCTCAATTGTCTCAAAGTAACTAGCTGACCTGGTTTGAGTTTTATAGATTCTCCAGACTCGGTGACGAATTTTTTATCATAAATCCAGTCATTTTGTTCTAAAAATTCAAATTTCTCAACCGCTTCGCCTTCTAAGAAAGCAGTATCGCCTGCGTCTTCAATTTGAACTCGACGCATCATCTGACGAACAATCACTTCAATGTGTTTGTCATTAATGTTTATACCTTGAGAACGATAAACTTCTTGTACACCATTTACTAAGTAATATTGTACTGCAAAAGGTCCTTTGATATTTAATATATCTCTTGGAGCGATCACACCATCAGAAAGTGGCATCCCAGCTCTTACAAAGTCACCTTCCTGTACCAAAACGTGCTTTGAAAGTCCGATAAGGTATTTACGTTTCTGGCCACTTTTTTCATCTTCAACAAATACTTCACGATTTCCTCTTTTAATTTTTCCAAAAGAGATAACACCATCAATTTCTGAAGTTGCTGCCGGATTGGAAGGATTACGTGCTTCAAATAATTCAGTTACACGAGGAAGACCACCTGTGATATCCTGAATCTTTCCAAGATTTCTAGGAATCTTCACGATCTTTTGTCCTGCTTTAACTTCAGCGCCATCTTCTATTGAAATATAGGCTCCTACCGGAAGGTTATAAACCTTAAGCACATCGCCACTCTTTGGATCAACAATCTGAATAGTAGGAATCATCCGCTTATTCTTGCTTTCAACGATAACCTTCTCTACGTAGCCTGTCTGATCGTCTCTTTCAACACGGAATGTTGCTCCTTCTTCAACTCCCTCAAATTTTGTAACTCCAGGGAATTCAGAAACAATAACTGCATTAAATGGATCCCATTCACAAATCAAATCTCCTTTGTTGATGATATCACCTTCTTTTACATGCAAAGTTGAACCATAAGGTATATGGTGAGAAGAGAATTGTTTGTTTGACTTTGCATCAAGAATTCTCATTTCACCTGCTCTCGACAATACAACGTTAATCTTTTTACCTTCATCATCTTTTGATGATGTGGTACGGATACCGTCGAATTCAACTTTACCTGTAAACTTGGAAGCAAGCTCAGATTCAGTTTTAGATACAGATGCAATACCCCCAACGTGGAAGGTACGAAGTGTCAACTGTGTACCAGGCTCACCGATTGACTGTGCTGCAATAATACCAACGGCATCACCTCTTTCGGCAATTCGGCCGGTTGCAAGGTTTTTACCATAGCATTTTGTACAAACTCCGCGATTCGTTTCGCAAGTCAATACAGAACGGATTGTTACTGTTTCGATACCTTCATCTTCAATATAAGCAGCCTTTTTATCACTAATATATTCCCCTGCTTTAAGGATTACCTCATCGGTTACCGGGTGAGTGATTTCATGTAATGTAAACCTACCGGCAATACGATCGGCAAGATTTTGAATAACTTTTTCATTATCCTTTAATGCTACGGTATCAATACCTCGTAAAGTATCACAATCTTCCTCGTTGATCACAACATCCTGAGAAACATCCACCAAACGACGAGTCAAATACCCTGCATCAGCAGTTTTTAAGGCTGTATCGGCAAGACCTTTACGCGCACCGTGTGTCGAGATAAAGTATTCAAGTACTGACAATCCATCCAAGAAATTTGCAAGGATCGGGTTTTCAATAATTGCTCCGCCGGTATCACCAGATTTTCTAGGCTTAGCCATCAATCCTCTAAGACCACAAAGCTGTTTAATTTGCTGTTTTGAACCACGGGCTCCGGAATCCAGCATCATATAAACTGAATTGAATCCTTGTTTATGTTCAGACAATTCTTTCATCAGGTTATCTGTAATCCTGTTGTCAGCAAATGTCCATTTATCAATGATTTGATTGTAACGTTCATTATTGGTAATCAAACCAAGATTATAATTATCCCAAACTTCATCAACTTCCGTCTGAGCATTTTCAAGAGTTTTGGCTTTCACTGTTGGTGTAATCAAATCACCCAGGTTAAAAGACAATCCTCCTTTAAAAGACCATAAGAAACCAAGTTCTTTTATTTCATCTAAAAAGTCTGCAGTTACTGAAAAGTCAGTTCGGCCAATAATCCCACTGATAACTTTTTTAAGGTTTTTCTTTGTAAGAAGCTCATTAATAAAAGGAACTTCAGCAGGAACCGCCTGGTTGAAAATTACCCTTCCAACGGTAGTATCTACGCGCTGCATATTAAGATTTCCCTCATCATCTTCAACTTCAACTCTTACCTTTATACAAGCATGAAGGTCAACTTGATCTTCGTTATAAGCAATAACCACTTCTTCAGGAGAATAAAATGTTCTTCCTTCTCCTCTCACTACATTTTCAGGAGTAGATTTACGCTCTTTAGTCAAATAATATAACCCAAGAACCATATCCTGTGATGGCAACGTAATCGGAGATCCATCCTGAGGATTCAACATATTATGAGAAGCAAGCATTAAAACCTGCGCTTCAAGTATTGCAGCGTGGCTAAGTGGAAGGTGAACAGCCATCTGGTCACCATCGAAATCCGCGTTAAACGCTCCACAAACCAAGGGATGTAGTTGAATTGCCTTACCTTCAATCAATCTTGGTTGGAAAGCCTGAATGGAAAGACGGTGCAAAGTAGGAGCGCGGTTTAGCATAACTGGGTGTCCTTTCAATATATTTTCAAGGATTTCCCAAATTACCGGATCCTTTCGATCTACCAATTTCTTAGCAGATTTAACCGTTTTCACGATACCTCTTTCTATCAGTTTTCTGATAACGAATGGCTTGAATAATTCAGCAGCCATCCCTTTCGGAATCCCACATTCGTGCAACTTCAGTGTTGGTCCCACCACAATAACAGAACGGCCAGAGTAGTCAACACGTTTTCCAAGCAAGTTTTGACGGAAACGTCCTTGCTTTCCTTTCAAAATATCACTCAATGATTTTAAAGCACGGCCTCCTTCAGCTTTAACAGCATTGGATTTTCGTGAATTATCAAACAGTGAGTCAACTGCTTCCTGAAGCATCCTTTTTTCATTACGAAGGATAACTTCGGGAGCTTTAATTTCTAATAATCGCTTCAAACGATTGTTACGTATAATAACTCTACGGTAAAGGTCATTTAAGTCGGAGCTTGCAAAACGGCCACCATCCAAAGGTACCAGCGGGCGTAATTCCGGTGGTACGACCGGCAAATATTGAATAACAGCCCATTCAGGTCGATTATCCATACGAGTCTGTCCATCACGGAAAGCTTCAACAACTCGGAGTCGTTTCAAAGCTTCCGATTTACGCTGCTGAGAAGTTTCGTTTGCAGCCTGGTGACGCAAGTCATAAGAAAGCTGATCCAATTCGAGGCGCATTAACAAATCACGGACGGCCTCAGCCCCCATTTTTGCTATAAACTTATTTGGGTCATCATCTTCTAATAACTGATTATCTTTTGGCAAAGCGTCTAAAATTTCCAGGTAATCTTCTTCAGTCAAAAGGTCCATTTTGTTAGTCCCTTCTTCTTCCTTAACTCCTGGCTGGATCACCACATATCTTTCGTAATAAATGATTGATTCCAAAATCTTTGAAGAAAGCCCTAAAAGGTAACCGATCTTATTTGGTAATGATTTAAAAAACCAAATATGTACAACCGGAACGACGAGCTTGATATGGCCCATTCTTTCCCGACGAACTTTTTTCTCTGTAACTTCCACACCACAGCGATCGCAAACAATCCCTTTGTAGCGAATACGCTTATATTTTCCACAATAACATTCATAATCTTTTACAGGACCGAAGATTCTTTCACAAAACAATCCATCACGTTCAGGTTTATACGAACGATAGTTGATCGTTTCAGGTTTTAGCACTTCTCCATATGAACGCTCCAGGATATCATCCGGTGAAGATAAACTGATAGTGATGCTATCAAAATCTCTTTTTTGCTTATGATCTTTTTTGAAAGGCATATGTTGATCAGTATTTGAATTTATTAAAGATTTGGAAACAAGCAGCAAAGCCACTCATTTCCAATCTTGAAATTGTTTTTAATCGAATTTCACATCTAATGCAAGTCCACGAAGTTCATGAATCAATACATTAAAAGACTCTGGTATATTAGGTTCTGGCAAGTTATCTCCTTTTACAATCGCTTCGTAAGCTTTTGCCCGGCCTATAATGTCGTCAGATTTAATGGTCAATAATTCCTGAAGAATATTGGATGCTCCAAATGCTTCCAATGCCCACACTTCCATTTCACCAAATCGCTGACCACCAAACTGAGCTTTACCTCCTAGTGGTTGCTGAGTAATCAACGAATAAGGGCCAATCGAACGAGCGTGCATCTTATCATCAACCATGTGCGCCAATTTCAACATATAGATTACACCTACCGTTGCTTGCTGGTGGAATCGGTCACCGGTCTCTCCGTCAGAAAGATACGTTTGACCATAACTTGGTAATTCTGCTTTTTGAATGTATTCTTCAATTTCGTGGAACTTAGCTCCATCAAAAATTGGTGTTGAGAATTTAATCCCAAGTTTTTCACCTGCCCAGCCAAGTACTGTTTCGAAAATCTGTCCCAGATTCATACGAGAAGGTACTCCAAGCGGATTAAGAACAATATCTACAGGCGTTCCATCTTCCAGGAAAGGCATATCTTCCTGACGAACAATTCTGGAAACAATTCCTTTATTACCATGGCGTCCCGCAAGCTTATCCCCTACTTTCAGTTTTCGCTTTTTAGCCAAATAAACTTTAGCTAATTTTAATACTCCAGCTGGAAGTTCATCTCCAATGCTGATATTGAATTTTTCACGTTTATACTTTCCAACCTCTTCATTCACTTTAATACTATAGTTATGAATTAGTCGTGCAATTAGTCCATTTACATGATCTTTATCCGTCCATTTGCTGTAATCGACAGTTGAATAATCAATGTTTTTCAAGTTGGAAATAGAGAATTTTGTTCCTTGAGGAATAAGCACTTCGTTATAAATGCTTTTCACACCTACTGAGGACTTCCCTTTTACCAATAACAAAAGTTTATCAACAAGGATAGTTTTCAACTCGTTAACAACGATTGCATGTTGGTCATCCAAATTGGTTATCAATTCTTTTTCCTGTGCTTTTTGAACTTTATCTTTTTTAGCACGAGCAAACAATTGCTTATCAATGATAATTCCCTGAGTTGATGGAGGTGCTTTCATTGAAGCATCTTTCACATCTCCGGCTTTATCACCAAAGATTGCACGCAACAGTTTTTCTTCAGGAGTAGGATCTGATTCCCCTTTTGGAGTAATTTTTCCAATAAGAATATCTCCTTCTTTAATCCATGCTCCAACCCGAATGATACCATTTTCATCAAGGTCTTTGGTTGCATCCTCGCTAACGTTTGGAATGTCGTTTGTCAATTCCTCTTCTCCAAGTTTTGTATCCCGAACATCCATTTCAAAATGTTCGATATGAAGCGAAGTGAAAATATCTTCACGAACTACACGTTCTGACAATACAATTGCATCTTCAAAGTTATACCCTTTCCAAGGCATGAAGGCTACTTTCAGGTTTTGTCCAAGCGCTAATTCTCCACGTTCAGTTGCATATCCATCGCAAAGAATCTGACCTTTCTCAACACGAGCACCTTTCCGAACAATCGGCTTCAGGTTAATACAGGTTCCTTGATTAGTCCTTTGGAACTTCGTTAGTTTGTATGTTTTTCTATTATCTTCAAAAGACACTAATTGATCTTCTTCAGATCGGTCATATCGAATGACTATCTCCGTAGCATCTACATATTCAACAACTCCTTTTCCTTCAGCATTGATCAACATTCGGGAGTCAATTGCCACTTTGCCTTCCAAGCCTGTACCAACAATAGGTGAGCTTGGTTTAATCAAAGGAACCGCCTGACGTTGCATGTTTGAGCCCATCAATGCACGGTTGGCATCATCGTTTTCAAGGAAAGGAATCATGGAAGCTGAAACACCTACAATCTGGTTAGGTGCAACGTCCATATATTCAATTTCCTTCGGAGCCAATACCGGGAAATCACCATGTTCTCTACATTTAACACGATCAGTCATAAATGCACCCTTTTCGTTTATCAGTGCATTTGCCTGTGCGATCTTTTTAAAATCTTCCCCTTCAGCCGAAAGATAATGAGCATCTCCTACTACGTCAACTTTTCCGCTTTGGACAATACGGTATGGTGTTTCAAGGAAACCCATTTTGTTCACTTTCGCGTGAACGCATAATGTCGAAATCAATCCAATATTCGGTCCTTCAGGAGTTTCAATTGTACAAAGGCGGCCGTAGTGAGAATAGTGAACGTCACGAACCTCAAAACCTGCACGTTCTCTGGAAAGACCACCTGGTCCTAAAGCAGAAATACGACGTTTGTGTGTAATTTCAGAAAGTGGATTCGTTTGATCTAAAAACTGAGATAACTGGCTGGTTCCGAAAAATGAATTAATCACGGAAGAAAGCGTTCTTGCATTGATCAAATCTATCGGAGTAAAAACCTCATTGTCACGAACATTCATTCTTTCCCTGATGGTACGAGCCATACGGGCAAGTCCAACTCCAAACTGAGCATAAAGCTGCTCCCCTACAGTTCTTACACGACGATTACTTAAATGATCAATGTCATCGATTTCCGCTTTCTGGTTCATTAAACTAACCAGATATTTTACAATAAGGATAATATCCTCTTTGGTTAAAACCAAAATATCTTTTGCTGTGTCTTGCTTTAACTTTCGGTTAATTTTATATCGACCTACTTCTCCAAGGTTATATCGCTTATCAGAGAAAAACAGTTTATCAATAATTCCACGAGCAGTTTCATCATCTGGTGGATCTGTTCCTCTTAACTGACGATAAATATATTGAACAGCTTCTATTTCAGAACTTGAAGGATCTTTCTGAAGCGTATTGTAAATAATCGAGTAATCCTCGTCAATATCTTCTCTTTGCAGAATTATAGTTTCTGTTTCAGCATCAAGGACCAATTGAATGTTTTCTTCCTCTAAAACAATATCTCTTTCAAGAATGATTTCGTTTCTTTCAATTGTTACCACTTCACCGGTATCCTCATCAACAAAATCTTCCGTCCACTTTCGAAGAACTCTGGCCGCTAATTTCCGTCCAATAGCTTTTTTCAGGTCTTTTTTCGTTGCAGGAATTTCTTCTGCTAAGTCAAAAAGGTTTAGAATTGATTTATCAGAATCATATCCGATAGCTCTTAACAATGTGGTTACCGGAAACTTCTTTTTACGATCAATGTACGCATACATCACCGTGTTGATATCTGTGGCAAATTCCATCCAAGCACCTTTAAAAGGAATTACTCGAGCAGAGTATATTTTAGTACCATTTGGGTGAAAACTTTGCCCAAAAAACACGCCAGGAGAACGGTGGAGTTGTGACACAATAACTCTTTCAGCACCATTGATGACAAACGTACCTTTTGGTGTCATGTATGGGATGTTTCCAAGAAATACATCCTGCACAATCGTTTGAAAATCAACGTGTTCTTCATCGTTACAAGAAAGTCTCAATTTGGCTTTAAGCGGTACGCTGTAAGTCAAACCTCTCTGCATACATTCTTCAATGCTGTAACGCGGAGGGTCAATGAAATAATCGAGAAATTCGAGAACGAAAATATTCCTTGCATCCGTAATAGGAAAATTTTCTTGAAATACTCTATAAAGCCCTTCGTTCCCCCTGTTTTCAGGAGTTGTTTCTAATTGAAAGAATTCGTGGAACGACTTAAGTTGTATTTCAAGTAAATCTGGGTAATAGGAGGAAAGTTTTATTTTTCCAAAGTTAATGCGTGGTGCATCGATCTGTGTAGATACCATTTGAAAGTGTTATTTGTTTTCTGGATTTTAAGTTTTTAAAACAAAAAAAACAGAGATTATAATACCCAATAATTATAAATACGAGAATAGGCTTAACCAGTATCGACTACTGGTTAAGCCTCTTTGCTTTAAAAAAAGACAGTATTTTAGTTACTACTTTAGTCATAGAAAGTGTTGGTGGATGAAATTGGATTACTTCAATTCAACTTCAGCACCTACAGCTTCCAATGCAGCTTTAATTTTTTCAGCTTCATCTTTAGCAATACCTTCTTGGATCGGACCTGGAGCTCCGTCAACTAACTCTTTAGCCTCTTTCAATCCTAAGCCTAAAAGGTTTTTAACTTCTTTTACAACTTGTAGTTTGCTACCGCCAGCCGAGTTAAGGATAACATTAAATTCGGTTTGCTCAGCTGCTGCTTCACCACCTCCGCCTCCGGCTGCTGGGCCAGCTGCTACTGCTACCGCTGCTGCTGCAGGTTCGATACCATATTCGTCTTTTAATATACCAGCCAATTCGCTAACTTCTTTAACAGAAAGGTTAACTAATTGTTCTGCAAATTCTTTTAAGTCTGCCATTTTGAACAGTTTTAATTTTTTAGAAAATAAATGATTTATATCTGCGTAGCTTGGAAGCCATATCTAAGTATGTGCAAAAATGCACAAATGATTATTCTGCTCTTTCTTCAAGAGCTTTTAATAATCCCATAATTGTAGCTTCTCCAGATTTCAAAGAACTGATAACAGTCTTTGCAGGAGATTGCAACAATCCAATAATTTCTCCGATCAATTCCTCTTTCGACTTTAATGCCGCAAGGGCTTTGACCTGATCGTCACCTACAAATACAGAAGTATCTATGTAAGCTGCCTTTAAAACAGGTCTTTCGTGTGATTTCCTGAACTCTTCGATAATCTTCGCAGGAACATTTGCTGTCTCCGAAAACATTATAGCTGTTGGGCCTTTCAAAGATTCAAATAGCTTTGAATAGCCTTTTTCATCCGGTGCATCCTCAAGGGCTTTGATTGCCAGGGTATTTTTTACAACTTTCATTTCTACCCCTTTCTCAAAGCACAATCCTCTCAGGTTATTAACTTGTTCGACTGTTAAGGTTGAAGAATCTGTCAAGTAAAAGAATGAATTGTTACTAAACTTTTCCTTCAATTCCGCAATAGCAGTCGTTTTTTCTGCTCTTGTCATTTTTTGATAGTTTTTAAATTCTTTTACTTAATAGATTTTGGATCAACTTTAACTCCCGGACTCATAGTACTTGCTACAGTAATAGATTTCATATAAGTTCCTTTTGCTGAAGAAGGCTTCATTCTTTTTAATGTTTCGAGCAATTCCATTGCATTGTCTGTCAGTTTTTCAGCATCGAATGAAATACGTCCAATTGAAGAATGAATAATACCATACTTATCAACACGGAAAGATATTTTTCCACCTTTTACCTCAGTAACTGCAGCCCCTACGTTTTGGGTTACAGTTCCTGTTTTAGGGTTAGGCATTAACCCACGAGGCCCCAAAGTACGACCAATTTTACCAACTTGAGCCATTACATTTGGTGTTGCAACAACAACGTCAAAATCAGTCCATCCACCTTGGATTTTCTGGATCAGCTCGTCTAGGCCAACAAAATCAGCTCCTGCTTCTTTTGCTTCTTCTTCTTTATCAGGTGTACAAAGTACAAGTACACGTTTGGTCTTACCGGTACCATGGGGCAAGGAAACTGTGCCTCGAAGTGCTTGATCGGCTTTACGTGGATCGATTCCCATTCTAACATGAACATCAACAGATGAATCAAATTTAGTTATGTTCACTTCCTTTAATAAAGCCATAGCATCCCCCAAATCATAGAGCTTATCTGCATCAACTTTTGCATCGGCAGCAGCTCTTTTTTTAGAAATTTTTGCCATTTTTTTTAATTAATTCGTGAGGTAATTAGCGTTCCAATAATATTGAAACTCCCTTCAAAAAATATTAAGATATTATCCTAATCAATATTAATTTTTTGCAGCCACCGCTCCCCAAGGAGGAGTTCCCTTTACGTTAATCCCCATACTGCGTGCTGTTCCAGCAACCATTTTCATGGCTGATTCAATCGTAAAAGCATTTAAATCCGGCATTTTATCTTCGGCAATTGCTTTTACCTGATCCCAATTAACAGATCCTACTTTATCGCGATTTGACTCAGAGGATCCTTTCTTTAATTTTGCAGCTTCCAACAACTGGACTGCTGCAGGAGGGGTCTTAATAATAAAAGTAAACGATTTGTCTTTAAAAACAGATATTACAACAGGAAGTACCTTTCCCTGCTGGTCTTGAGTTTGTGCATTAAATCGTTTACAAAACTCCATAATATTAACACCTTTGGCACCCAGTGCAGGTCCTACAGGTGGCGCTGGATTTGCTTGACCACCTCTAACTTGGAGTTTGATAAAACCATCTACTTCTTTTGCCATTTTTCTTATTTTAATCTGTGACTTTAGTGAAGCGGGTCCTTTATTCAGTAGGATCTAAAGCCTGTTAATTATTTTATAAAATTTTTAAGATTGTTTCTCAACTTGCATGAAATTCAATTCAACTTCAGTTCCTCTTCCAAAAATCTTTACAATAACTTTCAATTTTTTCTTTTCCTCATTGACTTCT
This sequence comes from Saprospiraceae bacterium, assembly GCA_965220465.1. Classification (GTDB taxonomy): domain Bacteria; phylum Bacteroidota; class Bacteroidia; order Chitinophagales; family Saprospiraceae; genus JAHDHW01. The sequence continues at coordinate 628,776 of CBDCPZ010000025.1, forward strand.
TGAATATCTCCAACAAATTCATTGAAAGGTCCATCGATAATTTTCACGGTTTCTCCTACAATGAACGGTTCGATGAGGGCTTCGCCAATATCTTGAGAATCGTCAACTTTTCCAAGCATACGATTGGCTTCAGCCTGTTGCATAGGAATCGGGTTATTTTTCCCAAGAAAATGAATTACATTTGGAATATTAGCAATGGTTTGTACGACATCTCCCTTAAATCGAGAAGGAGTAGCTTCAACAAGAATGTATCCTGGTAAAATGTTGCGTTCCAGAATTACTTTTTTCCCATTTCTGATTTTATATACTTTCTCAGAAGGAACTAGAACTTGAGAAACGAAATCCTTCCAACCAGATCTTTGCACCTCCAATTCAATTCGCTCTTTAATTTTGCGCTCTTTTCCACTAATCACTCTTAGGGAATACCATTTTTTTTCTTCTGACATTAGGAGGTAATTTTTAGCAATAATTTCAGATTACCTTTAATAGATCAACTCTAATGATTGCTTAGATATCAAATCCATCACAAAAATTATAATAGCAATAATCATAGAGGCAATTAAAACCAAAATGGTATTACTTTGCAAGCTTGACCAACTTGGCCAAGTTACTTTATTGACCAGTTCATTGTAACTTTCTATAATATATAATTTAAGTCGTTCCATTGTACTTATTTTTCAATTTGCACGGGCAGAAGGACTTGAACCCTCAGCCTACGGTTTTGGAGACCGTCGCTCTACCAGTTGAGCTATGCCCGTATAAAGTTATTACCACTTTTAAAGAAAAACTAAATCCGCAAGTACTGAACAAGGAATTTCTGGAATTAATTTAAATTTAATCCAAGAAATTCCTTGTAACTACTAACTATAAAACCAGAAAAGTTGTATAGTTAAGCTATGGTAATGGAAAATATTTACGCAATGATTTCTGTTACCTGACCTGCGCCAACTGTTCGCCCACCTTCACGAATCGCGAACCTAAGCCCTTTCTCCATTGCAATAGTATTTATAAGTTTTACTTCCAAAGAAACATTATCTCCAGGCATAACCATTTCTACACCATCCGGCAAACTAACATCACCTGTTACGTCTGTCGTTCTGAAATAGAATTGAGGGCGATATCCATTAAAGAAAGGTGTGTGACGTCCACCTTCATCTTTACTAAGCACGTAAACCTCACATTTGAAATGTTTGTGTGGATTAACTGAGCCCGGCTTACAAATAACCATTCCACGCTTTATGTCGTCTTTATCTATTCCTCTAAGAAGTATACCTGCATTATCTCCGGCTTCACCTCTATTCAAAATCTTACGGAACATCTCAACTCCAGTAACTACAGAAGTCAATGGCTTTTCACCATCTTTCATCATCCCTACAATTTCAACTCCATCACCAGTATTGATTACACCTCTTTCGATCCTACCGGTAGCTACGGTACCACGTCCGGTAATAGAAAATACATCTTCTATTGGCATTAGGAAAGGTTGATCGATAAGTCTTTCTGGTTCAGCTATATCGCTATCGCAAGCCGCCATTAAATCACGAATCTTTTGAATTGAATCAGCATCTCCCTCTAGAGCTTTTAAAGCAGATCCCGCGATAACAGAAGCATTATCACCATTAAATTCATATTGATCTAACAATTCACGAACTTCCATTTCCACAAGCTCCAACATTTCTTCATCATCCACCAAATCTACTTTATTCATAAAAACAACGATTGAAGGGACGCCCACTTGACGAGCTAATAAGATGTGTTCACGTGTTTGTGGCATTGGACCATCAGTAGCAGCTACTACTAAAATTGCACCATCCATTTGAGCAGCTCCTGTCACCATGTTTTTAACATAATCCGCGTGCCCTGGACAATCAACATGGGCATAATGTCTGTTCGCAGTTTCATACTCAACATGTGCAGTATTTATTGTGATTCCCCTTTCTTTTTCTTCAGGTGCTGCGTCAATTGCATCATAATCCATTTTCTTAGCAAGACCATCTCCTGAAAGAACAAAAGTAATCGCTGCAGTAAGTGTTGTTTTACCGTGGTCAACATGACCAATAGTACCTATATTTAGGTGGGGCTTATCCCGAGAATATGTTTCCTTAGCCATCTTATTTATAGTTTTATGTAAAAAAAATAATTATTAGTTATTGATAATGCTTATAGAGCCAATGAAGGGATTTGAACCCCCGACCCCTTCCTTACCATGGAAGTGCTCTACCCCTGAGCTACATTGGCAAAATAAAGCACAGGAAGAAACACAATTTGAGCGGGAGACGAGACTCGAACCCGCGACCCTCAGCTTGGAAGGCTGATGCTCTACCAACTGAGCTACTCCCGCTTCTAAATTCATAATACTGTATTATCAAAGCAAATGTTTCGTGGGGGTGATAGGAATCGAACCTATTCAGACATAGTCACCAGATTTACAGTCTGGCCCGGCTCTCCAACTCCGGCGCACCCCCTCAATTTCACTATTCTTTCAAAATGAGCCAGTGGAGGGATTCGAACCCCCGACATGCTGATTACAAATCAGCTGCTCTGGCCAACTGAGCTACACTGGCAACTATTCTTAACCCTCTATCAATTATTATTATAATCAATATTAGTCATCAACTTGAGAACATTTTCTCCAAAGCGATTGCAAAGATACAATTTTTCAAATAAAACGAAAATATTTCTTTCTTTTTTGTGCTTTTTTTTTATCCTCAAAAATAAACAATCATTTTGGTTATTTTCTTTACTAATCCAATCTCAATTTTGTTCCATTTTTAAAAATAAATATTTAATTACATGAAACAAGGGGCATCGCAATTACGAGATGCCCCTTGTTTCAAAAAAGTAACATGAAGTTTGAGTTCAACTTTTCATTCTAGACCTTTCTTTATGCTTCACTATCTGACGCTTTAGTGATGATATTGCACTATCAATAGCCGCTTCAAAAGACTTGTTTGTTTCTTTCACATATAATACAGCTCCAGGAATATTTATTTTTATTTCTACAACCTTATCTTTTATTTGCCCTGAGTTTTCTAATTTTAAAGTAACATTCGAGCTTACTATCCGGTCAAAAAATTGATCTAGTTTATTAAGTTTCTTTTCTATGAAGGATTTTAATTTAGTATCTGCTGAAAAGTGGACGGAATGAATATGTACTTTCATATAGCTTAAGTTTTGAAATGATAAAATAATTAGGTGATTTGAGTTTTAGAAATGAAAACTTATCTACCCTTCGAATTTTTTGATAATGATTATTTCATAATGAAAATTTAAGTTAACAAATGTTAAATCAAGAGTCAATTCCTCTTTTTGCCTTGGGATGAGCTAACTCATAAGTTTGCTTGATTTTTTCTATTGAATTTTGCGTGTAGATTTGAGTTGCAGCTAAACTGCTGTGGCCTAACAGCTCTTTTACAGCATTTAGTTCTGCTCCATTATCCGATAGGTGAGTAGCAAATGAATGTCTTAAAGTATGCGGCCCCTTATATTCATTGGAAGTTACATTGCTTAAATGTTTTTTTACAATGTTATAAACAATTTTAGGATAAAGTTTCTTTCCCTTCTCCGTTAAAAACAAAAAATCTTCTGAAGATTTAAATGTTTCCTTTACCAAAACAATATATTTTTTTATAAGAAAACAAATATTGTCGGAAAATGGGATTATTCTTTCTTTCTTGCCCTTGCCCATTACTTTTACGTAATGTTGATAAAAATCAAAATGACCTTCTTTCAAATTTATCAATTCTGATCTTCGCATACCAGTCGCATATAAAACTTCAATAATAGTTTTATCGCGTATACCTATAAAATTATTTTCAAATTCATACTCCCCCAAAAGGAATTCAATATTTGGCTTACTAATATATGAAATAAGCGTTTTTTTCGATTTTGGAGAAACAATCTTCATCGTAGGGTTGATTGAAATCTCTCCTCTTTTTTGAAGGAATTTATAATAGGATTTTAGAGAGGAAAGCTTTCGATTAATAGACCTGCCGGCAATACCTTTTTGCATTAAATGAACTATCCAAGACCTTAAATGAGTGTGTCTCACTTCGCTTTCAGAGTCAATAGAATACATTTCTTTCAAAAAAAGGTAAAATTGCTCTAAGTCATTCTTATAAGCTGCCAAAGTATGATGGGAAAATCTCTTTTCGAATTGCAGGTATCGTAGAAATGCCGTTTTCTTCATCCTAGAGTATACAAACTTTATTTACAAGTTTTTATAAAAGAACTCTATCAACATCTCTTTCAATTTAGAAATTAATTTAGTAAAAAGCAATTTTCAAATAACCACTTTCATTTTGAACTACAGCAGATTCACCTCTTTATTAGTCTAAAAAAATGTTTTCGATATTTTTAAATAGGAATACAAAAAGAATAATTGCTTCAAATAAGGAAGGCGTTGGTTAAGTTTTTTTACGATAATCTTATCAGTTACAATCTAATTCGCTAACCTCAATATGATCCCAGCGAGAAGGAATCTCCATATCTTGCCCATATGACAGAATCTTCGCATCCGGATGATTGTTTTTTATATAATCCCAATCTACTCGGTCCCATTCAAAACTAAGTTCAGTGTCAAAACGAACACCAATCATATCTCCGGAAACCGCTTCACCAATCAAAGGCCACCAAAGGCTTTCGGTATCTCTATCCCACAAGACAAAACCATTTCGACCAAACCAAACTTCTGGCTCTGAATAGGTATATCCAGAAAGTGCAAAAGTGAAAGTCTCACCGCAATAATTTCGAGAATACACAGCTGCAAAATCTGCTATTACACAATATCCTACCATAACCGGCTGGCCATCGATAACATCATTGATAACCTCATGTTGAACTAAAAGGTCTAATGAATACGCTTTTGCACCTTCTTCAGCATAGATTATAATAAACTCATCAGTTCCGTTGATTTGAAATGGTGCATTTTGAATTGATGTATATTGTGGTTCAATCAAAGCTTTAAAAAATTCTCTACCTAAGCCTGACTTTAATCTTTCAGGATCAAGGTCAAAATCATTAATATTGAAGTGCCAATCGTCATTGGTGCCGCCCCATAACCATCTAACCCCATCTGCAACAAACACTTTGTCATCAGTGGGTGTAATACAAATTGAATCGTTACAGAAAGCAGAATGATTGTTGTTTTCAACTATGTTTTGATTGATATCCAGATTTTCTTTACTGCAAGAGAAAAGAACAAGTAGTAAGAAAAAGGCAATTGAATTTAAACTATTTTTCATACTTCAAATTTAAAATATTAAATACTCAAGAATTGTCTCAATTGCTACATTCTTTATGCTTTTGACTTTATCTTCTATCAGACAAAAAAAAGAAGCCGCACCAAAGCTGGTACGACTTCTTTATTAAATATCATTGATGCGATTCTTTTGGTCTTAAAAGACCAGAAAAGCATCGAATTATATTATTTATTAATTGACATCCCAGAAAACCTTTCCGAATGGGTTATCAACTGTACCTCCTTTACGGGCGATAGCTGCCATTACACTTTCTCCATTTAAAGAGAATTCAGTGGATGGGTAAGTCCATCTGGTTGGAGGAGTAGTTCCAGCGTTAGCTGCAACATTCATGACAGGAGCGTCATATAACCGTTGAGTAGTCCAAGCTTCAAATCCCTGGTCATACATTGCAATCCATTTCTGGAATCCAATTTTTTCTTTCCATGTACCTGGAGCCATTGCATAATCAACACTGGTCTGGTTATAATAATCATCAGCTTCCTGCTGAGTACCACCCCATTCCATAATTGAATTTTTAACCCCTGCTTCATAATGGTCTGCTGCAGTTCCGCCTACGCTATATCCTCTTTCAACAGCATCAGCCAATAAAAATTCAACTTCAGTATAGCTCAAGATAGTTCCTGGCCAAGTCGGGTCTAATAATTTATCACCGGGCTGAGAGTTCGTTGAATAAGTATTGGTTGAACCTACAATACCACCAGTTACATTACCATTATCAAGGTTGTTGAAAAATTGTGGTCTTCTAGGATCATTTACAGCATTCATGTAATCTCCTAATGTATTACCGGCAATGAAATCAGTTCTTCCACTCTGTACCAAATCTTCCCAAAGAGGGTTTGTGTTTGGAGATGAGCTGGTAAACATCAATTCAAAGTCATCTGCAGAAGAGTCGAATACACCATCAGCTACAGCTTGTTCAGCCATAGTTTTACCTTTTGCACTATTCACATCTGAAATACGGATAGCCATTCTCAGCTTAAGTGAATTTCCAAATTTTCTCCATGAAGCTGCGTCACCACCATATACCAGATCATTGTTTCCAAGACCTGTTGAACCGCTAAGTTTACCTATAGCAGCATCCAATTTTGTAATAATAGAATTATAAATCTCCGAATCAACATCGTAGGCAGGTGTAACTATATCTGTCAAAGCTTGGCTGTAAGGTACATCACCAAACATGTCAACTAAATTAGCATAAACATAAACTTCAATTATATCAATAATAGCCAGGATATTTGCTTTTTCACCAGCTGACAAGAACAAATCTTCCGCAACAAGTGGTTTTGCATCGCTTAAATCTCTAAGAACTACTGAGTACATTTCGGTAAACCAACGACCATTGGCGTTTCTTTCAACCAATTCATAGTTTGACTCATCAGGATATTGTGTTTGCGCCCAGTGCTGAGCCCACAATCTGAGCGTATTATAATTCACGTTGGTACTTGCAAGTCGTCTAAACAAAGCAACATTTGCATTCGCATACAATGACGTAAATGGCACTACCTCAGGTTTTTTTGGATCCACATTTAGATCTGTAAGTTCGTCAGTACAAGAACTGGCAAACAAAAAAACAAAGACAGTTAATAACATTAATATTTTTTTCATGTTTAATTTTTTAAACTTAATAATTACCCCAACAAAAAGTCAAGGCTTTTAAAATAGAGAAATTAAAGCGCAGTATTCTTCAGGAGAACCTGAAGAATACTGCGCTATTTTTAGAATCTAAAGTTAAGGTTAATCCCGTATTCTTTAACAGCAGGATATGCACCAGACTGATTACCTTGAACATTACCAGCACTAAGGCCAGCTTCAGGATCAGAGTACTCGCTATTCTTTGAAATAATCCAAAGATTTCTACCTACTAAAGATACATCAATACCAACAATTCCATTATTTGCAAAAAGGCTTGCTGGCAATGAATAAGTCAAAGCTATTTCTCTAAGCTTTACATAACTAGCATCAATGATGAAGTTTTTGGCAGGAGCAACTGCATAACCTTGGAAGTTAGCATAATCGCCCATCCAGCCATATTCAGTATTAACTGTTCCATCAGAAATAGCTAATCCATCTTCATCAACACCTGTTTGAACCACTCCACCAATTGGTAATCCTCCACCATCATCAATGTCAGCCCTTATTGGAGCACCTTTATCATTAGTACCAGTAGTGAAATCATAGATACCTGTTGCTGTACCATATCTCATATCCAAAGAGAAAAACTCTCCACCTTGCTGAATATCAATCAAGAATGATAAACTAACGTCTTGATATCTAAGGGTATTTTGAATACCTCCTCTCCAATCAGGATTAACATTACCAATAGTTCCCGGAGTTGTATTCTGTGCATAACGCATTCCACCACGTGATGTGAAAGGATAAACGATTTTTTCACCATTTGTGTGGTAAACAAAGTCAGAACCCCAAAGATTACCATAAGGCTCACCAACTGTTGCATTCATAGAAATACCTCCCTGAGCTGTTTCCAACTGAAGATTTTTCTGAGTTTTATACAAAGAGATAACTTCATTTTTGTTTTTCGCCCAGTTCAAAGCAATATCCCAGCTAAAGTTTGGTGTTCTTACCGGAGTACCTGTAAGAGATAGTTCAACTCCTTTGTTTTGGATTTCACCTGCATTTACATACAAAAATGAACTACCAATTGTAGGAGAAGTTGTTACTGGTATAATCTGATCAAATGTGTTTGCCTGATAGAATGACAAATCTAATCCTAATCGATTATTCCAGAAGTTTAATTCAACACCGATCTCATAACTCTTAGTATTTTCCGGCCTCAAGTTAGGATCTCTTTGTGTAGGGGATGCAGAAGCCAAAGCAACTCCATTAAAAGCAGGAGCCAAGTCATAAGTATTAGTAGTAGCACCAAAAGGAGCATCGCTACCAACTTCAGCATAGTTTAAGCGTAATTTTCCAAAGCTAAATACGTTTGAAGTAATAAATTCAGAAAATACAAAACTAAGGGATGCAGAAGGATAGAAATAACCATTGTTACCTTTTGGAAGCGTCGAAGAAACGTCATAACGTCCTGTCAAATCCAAATAAATAAAATTGTCATATCCCAATCCAACTCTTCCAAAATATCCATTAACTCCAACTTCTTGATCTTGTTCCCAAGGTATTTGAAGATTACCAGTTCCGTTATCATTTCTTGGATTTACTATTGAACCAACACTGTTTGATAAAGCATATAAGCCCGGAGTAATCAAACCACCATTTGTCTGATTTCGAATAGCATTAAACTTAGTTCTTCGAATATTCATACCTAAGTTTCCACTTATACTGAAGATATCTCCTTCACCAAAGTAATGGTTAGCATTCAAGATAACGTCATAATTCGCTTCCTGGAAGGACTTATCATATCTTTGGTAAAAAGGTACATCGACAGAACCGATTGCAATTCTCTCTTCCTGAATTTCAGAGTAGGTATCTAAAGCAACACGACCCATGATATCTAACCAATCAGTAATTTTATACGTCAAAGAGATATTACCCATAAGCCTGTTTCTTTCATCATTCTGATAATTTTCATTAACAGTCCAGTAATAGTTGTCAAAAAAGTTAGGAACACCTGCATTATCAGGATCATTAGCTCCTTTAGGGTTCCAGGTAAGGTTCAATCCAGTCTGATCGTAAGCATCTTTTTGTGCTTTAATATCAGTTGAAACCTGGTACCATTGACGGAAAGATTGATTTACATTTCTGCTTTCATAACCTGTTCCGTAACGTCCTTTACCTTTTGTGTTGATATAAGTAGCATTAGCTTGTGCTGTCCATTTATCATTCAAATCATAGCTACCTCCAAAAGTAAACGTGTTTTTCTTAAGTTTACTACCTGGAAGAACACCTGATGAATTGAAATTGGTATAAGATAATCTGAAGCTAGACTTTTCATTACCTCCGTCAATAGCTATGCTATTATTAAAAGTATTGGAAGTTTCATAAAAAGTAGTTGGATCATTTGCACCAGCTACATATGGAAAAGTTTGTCCATATGTACCTAATTCCCGGTAAAAAGATCTCCAGTCAGCAACCTGTAAATTAGGATCAAATTGAGCTCCGTAGGAAGCATCTTCATAGGTAGGGGAAGTCAAAGTTTCTCCTACACCATCTCCATCAAAATCATAGTTATAAAAATAGTCATTTTGAGGATAAAATTTGCCGTATCCAGCACCGTATTCACTTTGATAACGCGGCATAGTCGTTTTATCAATTGTACCAGCCATATAGCCAGTAGTCCACGTTACACCTATTCCTTTTTTACCTTTTTTACCTTGTTTTGTCGTGATAATTATTACACCGTTTGCAGCACGAGAACCATAAAGCGCTGTTGCAGCAGCACCTCTTAATACGTTGATTGATTCCACATCTTCTGGATTGATATCCATCGCAGCATTTCCATAATCATATCCACCACGTCCAGAAGCCATATCTCTGGAATTAGTGATGTCATTATTAATAGGAGTACCGTTAAGTACAAACAGAGCCTGGTTATTACCAGTAAGTGAAGTATAACCTCTAATAATTACATTAGACGAACCACCTAAGTTTGTATTTCTTTTAACATCAACTCCTGCTACTTTACCAGAAAGCGAGTTAATAAAGTTGGCATCTTTCGCTCTGGTCAACTCATCGCCGTCTACTTCCTGAGTAGCATAACCAAGAGTTTTCTTTTCACGTGTAATACCAAGTGCGGTGACGACTGCTTCGGTCAACATCACCCCTTCGGACATGGTTACATCTAAAACATTGGATGCACCAAGCTCAATTTCCCGAGTTTCATAACCAGTATAACTGACTACAAGAATGTTACTTCCTTCAGGAACTTCTAAATTGTAATTTCCATCAAGATCTGTAACAGCTCCAACTTGCGTACCTTTAACCAGTAGATTTGCACCGATTAAGGCATCACCAGCATCGTCTGTGATGGTACCTGTGATGGTTCTTTGTGCCAGGATACTACCCATGGCAAAAATCAAAACCATAATAACTAGTGAGAGTTTTTTCATATTAATTCAAATTTTAGTTAGGAATTCAATTGTTTTCAATTTTTCAAAAGTAGAACTTTTTTTCAAAATCGAGTTATAAAAAATTAACTTTCTCTTAATGAGTGTTAACAATTATTTAATATTCAACTATTAAGCTTCAGTAGTTTGGTTAAAAAAACCTTTAAAATCAATAAAAAACACGTGTAAATTTCGAAAATGAAGACTGCATTTTTATTTAAACTATTTTTGAAAACACGTATGAATTCAAACGACAGCTCAATGCAAGCACATCTTCACCTTCTTAGTCCTCGTTCCTTGTAAACATTAATTCAATCATTTCAAACAGTTAAGATACATTTGTATCGTATTCTCCAAGCCAAAGTATAAAGCATCCGAAATTAATGCATGCCCAATAGACACTTCTTTCAAACCAACGACATTTTTTTTATAAAAGTGAAGGTTTTCTAAATTTAGGTCATGGCCAGCATTGACTTCAACGCCAATTTCGTTGGCTAGCTTTGCACAACGTTTATGGGATTCAACAGCTTTCTGAGAATCCTCTTTAAATTTTTTAGCAAAATTTCCTGTATAAAATTCAATGCGGTCTGCGCCAACTTTTTCAGCACCTTCCACAAAGCGTTCTTCAGCATCAACAAATAATGAGACACGAATACCTGCCTCTTTCAATTGAACGATGACATCCTTCAAAAAGCTTCCTTGCGAAATCGTATTCCAACCTTGATCTGATGTTAGTGCATCCGGTGCATCCGGTACAAGCGTACATTGATGGGGCTGGTTTTTAATAACCAATTCCATAAACCTAGCGGAAGGATTACCTTCTATATTAAATTCAGTCCGGACCACTTTTTTTAACTTGGGAATATCATCGTAGCGAATGTGTCGCTCGTCAGGGCGAGGATGTACAGTAATACCCTCAGCTCCAAAAGATTCACAATCTTTTGCAACTTTAACTAAATCGGGAAGATGTTCTCCCCTGGAGTTTCTTATTAAGGCAACCTTGTTAATGTTAACGCTTAGTCTAGTCATTAAAGCCTTTTCATATTAATGGTTTGTAGAGGAATAAAACAACATCAAAAAATCTTCAGCATTAATGTTTTGAAAGAAACCTCCACTTCTTTTAATTGTTTTGCACTATTTTTAGCCAAAACAATTTAATGGAAAAACAAAGTGAAGATTCATCTGATCGCATTCTCTCTACAAATGATCTCATCAATCCTTTAACGGTTATGACGTTTCTAGCGCTGCTTATTATTTTTACATTATTAATAAGTAATGCAATTATTTTACTAATTGGTGATTGGTTTGGGCTTTCTATCGAAGAAGCATTTGTTATGCTCGAACAAGAGAATTCGTTGGGTATAAGAAATTATGTAAGATCCATTTTGGTGATTAATCACTTGTTTATTTTTATTTTTCCTTCGATTCTGGTGGTATTATTTTTTTATAAAAAAAAGTGGGCAAGTTATTTACAACTTAATTTTAAACCACCCTCCTTACAAAGTATAAATGGTATACTTGCTTCATTAATGATCATTGCAGCATTTCCTCTAGCACAATTTACGCTTTGGTTAAACAAGCAGATTCCAATGCCTGACTGGGCCAATAGAATTGAAGAAACCACAAATGCTATGCTTCATAACCTGTTAGGTACTGGCGGACCATTTGAATTATTGTTAAACCTCATCGTTGTTGCTGCCATTCCGGCTTTCGCGGAGGAATTATTATTTAGAGGCATTATTCAGCGCAATTTTGAAAAATTGTTTAAAAATCCACATGCTGCAATATGGCTGGCAGCTATTATATTTAGTACTTTTCATATGCAGTTTGAAGGTTTTTTGCCGAGGATGTTGCTTGGAGCAATGTTGGGATATTTTATTTACTGGACGGGCAGTCTCTGGATAGCGATCATTGCCCATTTTGTATATAATGCAATACAAATTGTGGCGATTTACCTCTATTCAAACAAAATCTCAACCATTGATATTGATCAGATTGATAATGCCCCATTTGGACTAATCATTATTTCAATTATATTCGTGTCCGTTTTAGGCTATTATTTCATACAAACTAATTTAAAATCAGAAAAGACCTGAGTATTGAAGAGCCGCCTGCAGCTTCCGGCTTTTATCTACTCAAAAAAGCATCCTAATGAAAGGAATAGTTAAAAGAGCGTTTACTGCTTTAATATTTGTGATTGTCATCCTTGGAGGGCTTTATGGAGGTAAACATGCATTTGTATTGCTTTTTTCAATAATTACGGGGCTTTGTCTTTGGGAATTTTTCACTATTACGATTCACAATAATGTAAAACATGACAGGATTCGAAAATTAATTGGATTAGTATTTGGTCTGACACCTTTCTTGTTGGTATCCATGCTCAAACTAAATATGATGGATTCGCCTGAAAAGTTTGTTTTACTTACTTCATTATTATGTTTCCCATTACTTTTTTTAAGTTTTGTTTTTGAGCTTTTCGCCAAATCCGAGCGACCTTTTACAAACGTTGCTTTTATCATATTAGGAATGGTTTATATTGGCATTCCATTCGCTTTGCTTGATTTTATAGCTTTTGATGCTGATGAGTTTTATACAAATACCATTTTAGGATTGTTGATGTTGACCTGGGCCAATGATACAGGAGCATATTTAGTAGGTTCACAAATTGGAAAAACAAAGCTATTCCCAAGTATTTCGCCAAAAAAAACTTGGGAAGGATCAATCGGAGGAGTTGTTTTTACCATTTTAATTGCTATCTTGATGAGCTTTTTTTTCAAAGAGTGTACAATGGTACAATGGATCGTTTTGGCAATAATTGTTGTAATTTTCGGTTCTATAGGAGATTTAGTAGAATCCATGTTAAAAAGAAGTTATTCAATTAAAGATTCGGGCAATTTATTGCCTGGTCATGGTGGCTTTTTAGATCGTTTTGACGCATTCATTTTTTTAATTCCTTTTGCTGCAGCATACTTGCTCTGGTTAAGGTTTTAAAAAAAATGATTAGCAAACGATTGTAAAATTTATTAAATTTGTGTTGGATTTTGTAAAACATTATTGATGAAAATTCATAGAGAAGGATATAAAATACTGATAATGTTGGCTTTACTATTAGCTTTTGCCAACTATTTTATTTTTGCTTTTTTTCCGAAAATCTTACTGATTTCAGGAATTCTGTCTTTTGTATGTTTTATGCTGGTTTTGCAGTTTTTCCGTAATCCCAGCAGAGAAATTCTAATTGCAGACGACAATATTATCTACGCTCCTGCTGACGGAAAGATAGTTGTGATTGAAGAAACCAGAGAAGTTGAATATTTTGGTGACAAGAGACTTCAGGTTTCCATCTTCATGAGCCCGACAAATGTTCATGTAAATCGCAATCCTATTAGCGGAACCGTCAATTATTTTAAATACCATCCCGGTAAATATATGGTTGCCTGGCATCCAAAATCCTCTACCGAAAATGAACGAACAACCGTCGTCATCGGTACTGGAAACGATGAAATCTTGCTTCGACAAATTGCGGGAGCTGTTGCAAAAAGAATCGTCAACTATCTCGAACTCGGTGATGAAGTTGAACAAGGGAATGACTTTGGCTTTATTAAGTTCGGTTCAAGAGTTGATCTTTTCTTACCGCTTGACGCAAACCTGGAAGTTGAGATCGGTCAAAAAGTGAAAGGCAACAGATCAATCATCGCTCGTCTTTAAAGTATCTATTTTAAAATAAGTTGGAAGTTTTTTACACAAACTTAGCTTATTTTTCTTTTATCAGTTTGTGATAAATTGGGGGTATCGAAGCTCCAAGAATTGTTTTGATTAACGCTCCCCATAAAAAAGGATAAAACCCGAAATTCAACGCTGATACGAAATCATATTTGAATGTCAAAAACAAAACACCGGAAGCTGAGATTATCATCGTTCCGATGACCATTCCCAAGAAACATTTTAAAAAACTATTTCCCCAGCCCTTTTCTCCAAAAAAGCCGGTTGCCGCAACCCCGAAAATAAAACCATAAAGAAATCCTGCACTATTATCAGAAAGCACTTCAAAACCACCCGTTCCACCTGCAAAAACGGGAAATCCTACTGCGCCGATTATCAGGTAGATCAATATCGTTATAACCCCTTTTTTCAAACCTAAAAAATAACCAACTAACAGGACAGCAAAAGTTTGCCCTGTAATTGGAATACCATCTTTATTAATTGGAAGTATAATCTCGATTTGCGCAAAAAAGGCAATAAACAGAACGGCAATTAAAATTTGAAGTAGAAATTGAATTCGTTTTTTGGTATCAAGGTGCATCTAATTGTTTCTTTACTATTAAGCTACATATTTCATGAGTGATAAATAGCTAAATGAAAAATGATGAATTATAAAACAACAAACACGCGTTTTTTAGAAAGAATTTATAATTCATCATTTACAAAGTGCTTTGTACTTTGTATTATTTAATTCAAGTTGTGCATAATTTTGAATCCAACTGAAATCGTCCAATTTTGCATCGAAATCAAAGATTTCTCACAAAAATCACCATTTCAATTGGAATATCCGCAACTTGGGTTATTTAGTTTCGGCGGCGACCTTTCGCATCAAAGCATCCAGGTCAACATCTTTTTTGAGTCCCTTTTTCATTTCATCTATCCCAACATTGTTGCTTTTTATATTAAAAATAATTCTTTGCGACATCCAGGATGAAAATTCACACCTTGTGCCGTTACATTTTTCAAAAGCTTTATGACCTTCAAAAGTTGTGGTCCTTTCAAAGCCGTCTTCCGATTCTTTATCAATTTCAGCCATTGCCCAGGCAGCCATTCCCATCGCCGCCATGCCTAAGCCTCCGACATCAATAATTTCAATATCCACCTTTTTATCGCCCTCTTTGAAAGTTGCTTTTGCCGTAGATACTTTAAACCCCATCGCGCCAGCAGTCTCTCCTTCGTTCTTCGTCCTTTCCATTCCCATGAAAGTTTCGGGGATACCTTCTTTCAATATTCGAAAATTAACCGGTTCGACAACTTTACCCTCTTTTTTAAGTTGTTCCATCGCATCACCGACTTTATCCATTGCATCAGAAACACTGCCGTCCACATCATTACCGGCTTTTTTCAGCTCATCCTGAAGTTCATTCATGGCATCACTGATTTCGTCAGCCGCCTTTTCTTCTTTTGTTTCGGTAGAACAATTGGTCAAACAAAAAAGCATCACAAATAAACAGAGCGTTGTAAAAAAGGAAAAATTAATGGTTTTCATGGTAAATTTATTTTGGTGTTTATAATATTGGAAAGTGACGGAAAGAAAATATTGAAAAGCTATTTTTAATATTTCCGTCAAACTACTTATTATCAAATTTACATTTTAAAAAATAAAAAACCCGCAGGGTTTGCGGGTTTTTTATTCATTGTAGTTTTTCTAATTCCATTTTTTGTTTAGGCTACATTTGTGGAAACGAAGGTTCCTCCTGAAATCCTTATTATCATTCACATTAAACAATCTTGACAAACAAACCTTCATCTGTTTTATTAACTATAGCTAATCCATTTTTAGTAAGGCCTTTAATCGCTTTATCCCATTTTTTATTACTTAAACCACTTCTTGTTTTTACGTTCTCTAATAAAATAGGAGAATTTGATTCAATCATTTTTAAGATTGCTTTTTCTTCCTCATTAAGTTCAATTGAATGTGATTTCTTCTCTGGCTTCATTTGCGGGAAAAACAACACTTCCTGTATGCTTTGCTGATTGGTCATCAACATCACGAGCCTATCAATTCCAATGCCCAATCCTGAGGTTGGAGGCATTCCATATTCCAAAGCTTTCAAAAAAGCTTCATCAATGACCATCGCTTCATCGTCGCCTCGTTCTGCCAACCGCAATTGCTCTTCGAATCGCTCCCGCTGATCGATCGGATCGTTTAGTTCGGAGTAGGCATTTGCTATTTCTTTTCCATTAACAAATAATTCAAATCGCTCAACCAATCCTTCCTTGCTGCGGTGTTTTTTTGCCAAGGGTGTCATTTCAATCGGGTAATCCGTGATGAAAGTTGGTTGGATCAAATGGTCTTCCACTTTCTCACCAAAAATCTCATCGATCAATTTGCCTTTGCCCATCGTAGGATCGACTTCAATATGTAATTTTTTACAAACATCACGAAGTTGCATTTCATTCATTTCCGAAACATCAATATCCGTATATTTTTGGATGGATTCGTACATCGTCATTCGCTCATAAGGTCCTGCAAAGTTCAATTGATTGCCTCCATATTCTACAAGCGCTGAGCCCGTAACTTCTTTGGCAACCTTCTCAATCACTTCTTCCACCATATTCATCATCCAGAAATAATCTTTGTAAGCAACATAAATTTCCATTGCTGTAAATTCCGGATTATGGGTTCGATCCATTCCTTCATTTCGGAACATTTTGGCAAATTCGTAAACGCCATCAAAGCCTCCGACGATCAATCGCTTCAAATACAATTCGTTGGCGATTCGCAGGTAGAGCGGCATATCCAGCGTATTGTGATGCGTTTGAAAAGGACGTGCGGCAGCGCCTCCGTGAATTGGCTGCAAAATGGGCGTTTCCACTTCCAACCACCCTTGATCGTTGAAATAATTACGCATCGCCGAAATCAACTTCGTGCGTTTTAAGAAAATGGCTTTAATGTGTGGATTAACGGTCAAATCAACGGATCGTTGCCGATAGCGTTGTTCAGGATCGGTAAAAGCATCGTAGACATTTCCATCCTTATCGGTTTTTACGATTGGAAGGTTACGAAGTGATTTCCCTAAAAAAGTAAGTTTTTTTGGACGGATCGTAACTTCGCCTGTTTGAGTAGCAAAAAGCTCTCCTTCCAGACCAATAAAATCGCCGATATGCAAAAGTTTGATTAGTTTTTTATTCAATTCTTTTTCCTCGTCAGTTGCACCAATATCCCCTTTTCCAAGGTATACCTGAATTTTTCCATCGCTGTCCTGCAATTTTGCAAAAGCACCAGTCTGCCCCATAAATCTTCCGGCAATTCGTACAATTGGAAAATGTGTAGGTGCAAAATTCCCTAGTGCTTTAACCCGCAAATTGTTGATAAAATCTTCAAGGCTCACAGGTGATTCATTAATTCCTGAATCAAATTCCACCGTATCCGACAAACCTAAGTTTTTCAATGTTTCGCTTTCTAGTATCTGGTTAGTTCTGAATTTATTTTCAAGCAGGAAATTTTTGAAGGATTCCGCTTTTGCAGCATCCAGGCCTTTTACCTTTTCCAACTCAGCCAGCAACTGTCTGTGAAACGCTTTTGTGGTAAAGTCAGAAGTTTTAAAATTCACTTCAACTTGCTCCGCCGGAAAAGGATTTACTCCGAGGTCTTTAATCGCTTGTAAAGCTTCTCGCCTTACAATTTCCTGTTCACTCAAATGATGCATTGTGTTCGTATTAATCAATGAATAATTATAATTCAAAACCCTTTTGAAATGCAATGAATAAAGGTTTTTCAAAAGATTTGCAAAAATAGAATTAATTAAGAAAAATAAAGAATCTCAAAGCTGCCAATTATCAAGGATGAGTATTACTTTTTATACGTTTTAAAAAGATGGTCCTAATTTCAACCCAACATTTGAAAAAGCAATAAAATTCATGATTTATTAAAATAAAGATTTTCGCATTAATGATTTAAAATCCCTATTTTTGTACCTGCGACCTATCCCTCCGCTGTTTATACAAAATGAATCTTCATTTTTAACAAAATGCCTAAAAACAAACACTATCAACACGACCGTAGATCAAATATCTACATTGCTTTGTTTCAATCAATAAAGCATAAAGCGGCTTTCCTTTGCTTTTTCTTGCTTGCTTTTTTTGTTTTAAAAAATATAAGCGCCCAAACTACTCTTGACCGGGGAGATATTGCAATTATTGGCGTAAATGCTGACAATGATTGTAACAGTGCTCCAAGTCAGGACGTCGTTAGTTTTGTCGCTTTTAAAGATATCACAAACGGAACCGTTTTGGATATCACCGATAATGGTTGGGAAAGAGTATTTCCAAACTTGTGGGGAGACTCTGAAGGCACCTTTCGATTTACCTTTAATGCCGGAACCATAACTGCCGGAACAACCTTCCAATTGATTTTTGACGGTGATGTCAACACCACTAATAGTAATAACCCTGATTGGAATGTAACCGACATTAATTTTTCATTTGGCGGTTTAAACATGAATAGCTCAGGTGATCAGATATTTGTCATGCAGGACGGTACTTGGAACAATGGAGGTATGACCGGTGATCATGATGCGACTTATAGTGGAAGGATTCTTTATGGTTTCAATACAAGATCCGTTTGGCAAGCAGATGGATCTTCACAGCAATCCAACCTTCATCCTGAAGTGGATCCTTGCTTTCATATGGAACCGACGAGTGGTTCAACAGAATATATCAGTTACTCCGGACCGACTGCACCTGCGACGCAGCTTGAATGGATAACGCTGTTTGGTGATCCGAATAATTGGACAACTTACGGCAGTTGCGCCAGTTATATCCCTCCTCCTGCATCGTTTACAATCAACTCAAGCGGAATGTCCATTGACTGTTCTGTTTGTAGTGGTTGCGGGACGGTAAACTCTGACCTCACTTTTAACTTACCTGCTTCCGGTGGTCCATTTAATGTTGTTTATACAGATGGTACATCAGAATATACTTTAAATGGAATCAATGATGGCTATATAGAAAGTGTGGTTGTAAACACAACCACAACCTTCGAAATAGTTTCGGTTACTGATGTAAACAGTTGCCCTGTTTTTTCCAACTTTGAAGGGGGAGCAACAATAACCATAGGTATGGGAGATGCTTATGCTGAACTTAGCCAAAGTGGTCCTTTGTGTTCAGGAGAGTGCATCGATTTGGAATTTAATGTTACCGGTTCAAATCCTACTTTTACAATAGACCTTTTTATAAGTATTCCTCCATTTCTCGTTGACCTTCCAGTTACAGTTCCGTTTATTGAACTCGACGAAACCTGGACAGTTTGTGCGCAGGGCAGTGGTGTAACATTTAATCCTAGTGGCAATTATATCCGGATTCCGGAAGATTATGACGGAACGGTAATTATCACACTCGCAGGAATTACAGACAATGTCGATTGTGATGGAACAGTTGATCCAACACCATTTAACTTTTCTGTCATACCAACACCGACCGTAAATTCCGCAGGTCCACTTCAAGCCTGTGATGATGGGTCAGGACAGGCAAACTTTGATTTGACGAGTCTCGACAATACAATAAATGATAATTCCGGAGATCCGGTTAACTGGTTTTCAGATCAGCAATTAAATAATCCAATCGGAAATCCTTCCAATTATATTTCAGGGTCAACGACCGTTTATGCAAATGTTGGTGGCGGACCATGTCTTTCAGATTCTGTCGCTATTGAACTTATTGTTGATCCAATTCCAACAGCAAATTCAGCTTCTGATGAAGTGTGTGGTGATGTAAACGGGCAGACAACTTATGATTTGACCACTTTGGATGTAATTGTCAATGGTAATAGCGGCGATCCCGTGAATTGGTACTCAGATGTAAATGGAAATAACCCGATACCTAATCCAAGTAGTTACACAACAAACGGAGGTGTTGTTTATGCAACAGTTTCGAATGGAATTTGTGAATCTGAAACTTCCGTTGTAACCCTAACCGTAAATCCCTCCCCAGCTGCTTTTCCAACTTCCGATGAACTTTGCGATGAAGGAGGTGGCGTAGCTACATTTGATCTAACAACCTTAGAAAATATCATAAATGGAAGCTCAGGAGATCTGGTGAATTGGTTTTCAGATTCAAATGCAGATAACCCGATAAACAATCCATCCAATTATGTAACCACCGGAGGGAGTGTTTATGCAATCGTCACTGATGGAGTGTGTGAATCTAGTATTGTTGAAATTATTCTAACAGTCCTCCCTACCCCCAATGCAAACCCTACATCAGCTACGGAATGTGATGATGGAAATGGAATGGCTATTTTTAATTTGACTGCTCTTGATGTAATTGTCAATGGCAATAGCGGCAATCCGGTGAGTTGGTTTTTAGATGCAAATGGCGCTTTTCCAATAGGAACTCCCAGCAATTTTAGCAGCTCCGGTGAAACCGTTTATGCAAGTGTAGAAAATGGAACATGTAGCTCTCCTTTAGTTGAAATAATTTTGATAGTTATCGAATCACCAGTCGCAAATGGTACAACAGACAGTGAATGTGATGACGGAAATGGAACAGCCACTTTTGATCTGACATCTCTTGATTTCATTGTAAATAATGGGACAAGCAATACTGTAAATTGGTATTTGGATATAAATGGGATAAACCCTGTTCCTGACCCAATGAACTATCTTAGTGGAAATGGCACGGTCTACGCGCAGGTTGCGGAAGGAAATTGCACTTCTGATATCGTTGAGATTTTGCTTTCTATCCTATCAATTCCAATTGCCAACGAAACTTCAGATACACAATGTGAAGAAAACCCTGGCCAGGCAACTTTCGATTTAACCACTTTAGACAATATCGTTAACGGAGGGAGCGGTAATCCCGTGAGCTGGTTTTTGGACGCCAACGGAACTGCTCCAATTCCAAATCCCGACAATTATATGAGTGGCAGCGGAATTGTTTATGCGATTGTAAGCGATGGTGTTTGTAACTCAATAGCTGTTGAAATAACGCTTATTGTCATTGCTGCACCACAAGCCAATCCTGCTTCTGCGGAGGAATGTGACGATGGAAATGGAACTGCAACTTTTGATTTAGACGATTTGGAAAATGCTGTCAACGGTGGAAATGCTAATCTCGTCAACTGGTTTGAAGATATTAATGGAACAATGCCGATTTCGTCGCCCTATACAACTGGTTCAACCATAGTTTATGCAACTGTAGAGGATGGAAATTGTTTTTCTGAAATTGTCGAAATTACGCTCGATGTCGTCGATGCACCACAAGCCAATCCTGCTTCTGCGGAGGAATGTGACGATGGAAATGGAACTGCAACTTTTGATTTAGACGATTTGGAAAATGCTGTCAACGGTGGAAATGCTAATCTCGTCAACTGGTTTGAAGATATTAATGGAACAATGCCGATTTCGTCGCCTTATACAACTGGTTCAACCATAGTTTATGCAACCGTTGGCAGTGGGCTTTGTATTTCCGAAATTGTAGAAATTATGCTAAATGTTGTTGATGCACCACAAGCAAATTCCACCTCTGCCGATGAATGTGACGATGGAAATGGAATGGCTACTTTCGATTTAGAGGCTTTGGAAAATACAATCAACGGAGGAAATGCCAATCCAGTCAACTGGTTTGAAGACGATGCCGGTACAATTCCAATTTTTTCACCTTACACAACCGGCCCAACAACCATTTATGCAACTGTTGGAGAAGGAAATTGCATTTCTGAAATTGTAGAAATCGTTTTAAATATCGTAGACAGCCCGCAAGCCAATCCCACTTCTGCACAGGAATGTGACGATGGAACCGGAACCGCAAGTTTCAATTTAACCGCTTTAGAAAATATTGTCAATGGGGGAACAGCAAATACAGTCAACTGGTTTGAAGATGATGCTGGTACAATTCCAATTTCGTCACCTTACACTTCCCCAACAGCAATTGTTTACGCAACCGTCGGAGACGGAAATTGTATCTCTCAGATTGTAGAAATAACGCTCAATGTAATTGATAGCCCAGACGCGGCTCCTGCTTCTGCTTCTGCTTGCGACGAAGGCAATGGAACGGCTACTTTTAATCTGACTGCTTTGGAAAATATAGTTAATACCGGAACAGGAAATCAAGTCAATTGGTATCAAGATCCCGGAACTACTATTTCGATAAGTTCTCCCTACGTTACTTCCTCAACTATCGTTTATGCCAATGTTGGATCAGGTAATTGCATTTCTATAACCGTTGGTGTTCAGCTTACGGTAATAGACGCTGCTCCTGCGATTCCGACTTCTACAGACGAATGTGATGAAGGCAATGGAACGGCGACCTTTGATTTGACCGCTTTAGAAAATATAGTTAACGGAGGAACAGGTGCAATGGTCAATTGGTTTGAAGATGATGCCGGTACCACCCCCATTTCTTCACCCTACTCTACTGTTTCAACAATAATTTACGCGACGGTTAGTAGTGGAAATTGCATCAATGGACCCGTTGAAATAACCCTCAATGTTTTGGATAGTCCAGAAGCAAATTCTACTTCTGCTGACGAATGTGACATTGGAAATGGAACTGCTCTTTTTAATTTAAATGCACTGGTTTCAACCGTCAATGGCAGCACAGGGAATCCGGTCAACTGGTACCAGGACATGGCAGGAACCATCCCGATAACCTCTCCTTACACAACGGTTTCAACAACAATTTATGCAACTGTTGAAAATGGGAATTGTGTTTCAGAAATTGTAGCTATCCAACTAAATGTAGGTCAAAACCCCGATGCTGCTCCTGCTTTTGCCTCAGCATGCGACGAAGGCAATGGTATGGCAACTTTCAATTTAACAGCTTTAGAAAGTATCGTTAACACAGGAACGGCCAATCCAGTCAGCTGGTATCAGAACGCTGCAGCTACCATTCCTATAAATTCGCCTTATGTTACTTCGTCTACCACTGTTTTTGCCATTGTTGGAACCGGAAATTGTACTTCTGAAGTTGTTGGCGTCCAACTCACTGTTTTGGCTGCCCCTGCTGCGAATTCTGCTTTTGCTGATGAATGTGATGATGGCAGTGGAACTGCAAATTTTGATCTGTCGGCATTGGAATCTATTGTAAATAACGGAACGGTCAATACCGTTAACTGGTTTGAAGACATTAATGCCACAATACCAATTTCATCACCCTACTCTACCGCTTCAACTTCTATTTTTGCAACGGTTGAAGGTGTAAACTGCGTTTCACAAATAGTTGAAATAAGTTTAAATGTTTTAAATATTCCTCAGTCTAATAACGCTTTTGTTGATCAATGTGACGATGGCAACGGAGCAGCAATTTTTGACCTAACTCTTTTAGAACCAACCGTTAATGGTGGAACCACAAATCAAGTGAATTGGTTTGAAGATGCCAACGCTACGATTCCAATCACATCTCCTTACAACTCCGCTTCAACGACTATTTATGCGACTGTAAGCAATGGAAATTGTATTTCTCAAATTGCAGAAATCCAACTCAATGTTGATGCAAGTCCTGACGCTAACCCTGCTTTTGCCAGCGAATGTGACGATGGAAATGGAACAGCAACTTTTGATTTAAACAATTTAGAATCAACTGTCAACGGTGGCTCTGCCAACACAGTTATCTGGTTTGAAGATGTGAATGCAACGATCCCAATCGCTTCACCATATACTTCCGTTTCAACAACAATTTATGCAAATGTAACTGACGGAAATTGTACTTCAGAAATTGTTGAAATTATATTAAATGCGATCAATAGCCCTGTCGCAAATCCTGCTTCTGCCAGCGAATGTGATGATGGAAACGGTACATCTTCCTTTGATTTAAGCCTTTTAGAATCAACCGTTAATGATGGAACCGCAAATCCTGTAAACTGGTTTGAAGATGTGAATGCAACGATTCCAATCTTATCACCTTACACTTCTGCTTCAACCACGATTTATGCAAATGTTGGAGGTGGAAATTGCATTTCCGGCATAGCAGCTATTGATTTAACTATTTTACAAAATCCAATTGATGACTATAATGACATGATTTGTGAAGATGAAAATGTCACTATCAACGGAACCATTTACGATGTCAATAATCCATCAGGAACAGAGGTATTTCAAAATGGAGCAAACAATGGTTGTGATAGTATCGTTTTTGTAGATCTTGACTTTTTTGAACCTGTTTCCGGAACAATCAGCGGAGAAACCACCATTTGTGATGGCCAATCTGTTGTGTTGACTTTCAATCTAAACGGTGCAAATTCCTACGACATTGAATACTCTGATGGCATCAATCCGGCTATTCTTTTAAATGGTATAAATGACGGACATACGATATCTGTTTCTCCTTCGGTTACCACAACTTATTCATTAATCAGTGTTGTTGGAAATGGAATTCCGTGTTCGCCCACACTACCAACAAGTTTTGTAACAGTAACCGTTTCTTCAATTGATGCAGCTGTAAATATTTTGACTGATTATCAAGGTTTTGCAGTGAGTTGTAACAATGAAAATGATGGAGCCGTAGAGGTCACTCCACAATCCGGAACAGCGCCATTTTCCTATCTTTGGAGCAATGGAGCAACCACTTCAACGGCGAGTAATTTATCCGCCGGAAATTACAGCGTGACCGTGACCGATGCCACAGGATGTACGGTTGAAGCAATTGTCACCCTTTCCCAACCAACTGCAATAGAAGTAACAGCTTTCACGACTTCTCCGGATTGCGAGGATAATTTTAATGGAAGCATAATTATTGAAAATATAATTGGAGGAGCTGGAATTTATGAATATTCTTTAGAAGGTCAGTCATTCACACCAATATTGGCTTTCCCTGTCGAAATTCCGTTTTTACCGTCCGGCGATTACGAACTGATTGTTCAGGACATAAATGATTGCGCAACTAGCCAAAATCTGTTTATTCAAGAACCTGTTGCTCATTTTGTCAATTTGGGTAGCGATGTGGAAATCGTTTTAGGGGAAAGTGTTCAATTAAACGCTGAAGCGAATTTTGAAGTAGCGGAAATATTCTGGACTCCTGAAGAAAATCTAAGTTGTTTAGACTGCCTTGACCCAATTGCCAGACCTATTGAAACGACAACTTACAGCGTTTTAGTGGTTGACTCAATCGGATGTTCCGCAACCGATGAAATCACCATTTCTGTAAAAAAGAGCCGAAACGTTTTTATCCCTTCCGCCTTTAGTCCAAACGGCGATGGCACCAATGACAATTTCTATGTTTTTGCAGGCTCCAACGTAGTTGAAATCAAACAATTCAGCATTTTTAGTCGCTGGGGAGAATTGATTTTTAATTTAAATAATATTCAGCCAAACGATCGAAATTTTGCTTGGAACGGAGAATTCAACGGACAACGCCTTAATCCCGGAGTTTTTATTTACCTGATTGAAATCGAATTTGTTGACGGCAGAACGATTATTTACAAAGGAGATGTCACTTTGATGAAGTAATTTTTAAAAACAAAACCAACTTTCCAAAATCTTTTCTGTTTAGGTCTTTATGCTGAAAATCGCTTATTCCCCTATTTACAAATATGCATTGCCAAATGGGCATCGATTTCCAATGATCAAATATGAATTGATCCCCGAACAATTGCTTTATGAAGGCACGGTAAAACAGGATAATTTTTTCCATCCTGACGCTGCAAGTGAGGAAACGATCCTGCTTACGCACGATCAGGAATATTGGAACAAACTAAAAACCCAACAACTCACCGCAAAAGAAATCAGGAAAATTGGATTCCCGATGACCAAGCTTTTAGTCCGCAGAGGCACTCACATTTCCAACGGAACTCTTCAATGCGCTTTGTTCGCTCAACAACACGGAATTGCGATGAATATCGCAGGAGGCACCCATCATTCTTTCACCGATCACGGAGAAGGTTTTTGTGTTTTTAACGACATCGCCATTGCAGCTAATCATCTGTTAACAAATGCTTTAGCTAAAAAAATACTGGTCGTCGATCTCGATGTTCATCAGGGAAATGGAACTGCTCAGATCTTTCAAAATGAAAATCGCGTTTTCACTTTCAGCATGCATGGCGCAAAAAATTATCCCACTAAAAAAGAAAAATCTGACCTCGATATTGGCCTTCCCGACAAAACAGAAGATGATTTTTATTTAAAAACCCTTCGTGAAACACTACCCTCTTTGATCGATAACCTTGAACCGGATTTTATCTTTTACCTTTCAGGAGTTGATGTTTTAAAAACTGACAAACTGGGCAGATTGAGCCTAAGCATTGAAGGCTGCAAAGAAAGAGACCGCATCGTTTTGAAAAGCTGCAAAAAGAACCAAATTCCGGTTGCCGTCAGCATGGGAGGAGGCTACTCTGAACGTTTAACAGATATCGTCGAAGCGCATGCAAATACCTTTCGTTTGGCGCAGGAAATTTATTTTTAAAAAGAAGTTTGGAGTTTATGGTTTGGAGTTTGAAGTTGCTTGTTTCTAGCTTGATGTTTTCCAATAACCTAATTACCCAATAACTTATAACCCATAACCTTTAACCTCTTCACTTCCTTACCTCCTAACCTTCTGACTTCCTTACCTCTTAACCTATTTCCTTCACCTGAGCCGTCAATTCAACACGATGACCATCCGGGTCTTTAATATAAACAGAGTGGAAATGAATTAAATCCTGAAATTCAAATTCAATATTTTTGGAACGAAAATGATCCATTGCATAATCAAGGCCAGCGCGGCTTATCCGAAAAGCAAAATGGAAAGCGGTCAACCAATCTCCTTCAGGCAAAGGTTGCGGATCGTCAGTCTTCCCCGGAAAAATAGCAACTCCGCTAGTCGTTCCGATCATCATGATTGGAAATGGGCCCCATTCTTTGGGTTGCACTCTTTTAAATCCAAGTACATCAGCATACCATTGCGCTGATTTTTCCATATCTTTTACGCGAATGGCAACGTGATCTAATTGTAAAACTTTAAAATCCATAGAATCAAAACTATGTTCCCAGCATTTAAAAAGCAAATTAATTTTAAACAAAAAAATTATATTTTTATAGCAAATTAGTGAACTTAGAACCGGTCAAATAACTTTACTTTTTGTTACTATATTTCTTGGAACGCAGATCAGACGGATTAGGCAGATTACCGCAGTTCATTTTCGAAAATCTGTGAAATCTGATCAATCCGCGTCATCCGCGTTCTATTAAAAAATACCATTTTCAAAGGGCAACTTTCAGATTTTAAAATCAAATTTTTGAGTACAGAATCATTCCATCCAATCGCTACAACCAATACTTATGTGACGGTAATCCTTCCGATTGCAGTGCCAAAGCCTTACACTTATTACGTTCCCGAAGAATTGGTGAAGGATATCCAATTTGGTGTGAGAGTGGAAGTTCAGTTTGGAAAAAGTAAACTCTATTCAGCTTTGGTCATGGAAGTTCATGCTGATGCGCCAGCTGATTACAAACCAAAACCAGTCATTTCAATTATTGATCAAACGCCGATCATTTTTCCAAATCAGATCAAACTCTGGCGCTGGATGGCAAAATATTATGCCTGCACTTTGGGGGAAGTCATGAATGCTGCGCTGCCTTCCGGAATGAAACTCGCAAGTGAAACACGAGTTGTTTTGAGTCCCTTTTTTGATGAAAATTATGATGGCTTTAATGACAAAGAATTCATGATCACGGAGGCTTTGAGTATTCAAAATGAATTGAGCATCGATGATATTCGAAAGATTTTAAACCAAAAAACGGTTTATCCACTGATCAATCGCTTGCTGGAACAAAGGGTTATTTATTTAAAAGAAGAATTGAAATCGAGTTATAAACCTAAGACCGTTTCCTGTGTAAAACTCGCCGAACCTTATGCTTCCAATCCCGAATTGCTGGAAGATGCTTTTGAAAAATTGAGTCGATCAAATCGACAGGTTGAAGCCCTGATGGCTTTTATTCAGCTTTCTAAAAAGCAAGACATTTTACAAGTTCAGGATGTTTGCAAAAAAGCTTCTGTCTCATCTTCTATTATCAAAGCAATTGAAAAAAAGGAAATATTTGAAATTTATAAAAAAGACGTTAGCCGGATCGGAGGCTATGAAGACGAATTGGTTGAATCATCAGAGCTTGCCGAGCAACAAATAGCAGCGATTGAAGCCATAAAAGACGGAAAAGGTACAAACGTCACACTCCTCCACGGCGTAACGGGAAGTGGAAAAACCCGTGTTTATGTTGAACTCATAAAGGAAACTTTAGAAAAAGGAGAACAAGTACTTTATCTGCTCCCTGAAATTGCTTTGACCACTCAGATCGTGAGTCGTTTGCAAAAGATTTT
Source organism: Saprospiraceae bacterium (assembly GCA_965220465.1). Lineage (GTDB taxonomy): Bacteria > Bacteroidota > Bacteroidia > Chitinophagales > Saprospiraceae > JAHDHW01. The sequence goes on from CBDCPZ010000025.1 coordinate 657,046, forward strand.
CGGAGATCAAATTGTAGTTTTTCATTCGCGTTTGAACAATAACGAACGAGTAGAAATCTGGAAAAGTGCATTAGCCAGAAAGCCTTTGGTCATGGGAGCCCGATCGGGTTTGTTTTTACCTTTTGATAACCTAAAACTGATTATCGTTGACGAAGAGCATGACACTTCTTACAAACAAATGGATCCGGCACCAAGGTATAATGCTCGTGATGTCGCCGTTTTTTTAGCTCAAATGCACGGTGCTAAAATAATTCTTGGAACGGCTACACCATCTTTAGAATCCTACCACAATTCCCTTTCAAAAAAATACAATCTGGTGGAAATGCCGGAACGGTTTGGAGGCTTGGAGCTTCCGGAAATTGTCATCGTTGATGCTAATGACGAGACCAAAAAGAAAAAAATGCAATCGCATTTTACTTCCGTTCTTTTAGAAGAATTGAAGCTGACCCTCGAACGAGGAGAGCAGGCGATTTTGTTTCAAAACCGGCGGGGATATGCTCCCACTTTGCGCTGTGAAAACTGTAACTGGAACGCTGAATGTATACATTGTGATGTAAGTTTGACTTATCACAAATTTCAAAACAATCTTCGCTGTCATTACTGCGGCTATCAGCGTCCTATTCCTACGGAATGCCCTGCCTGCGGAACTAAACAACTGACACTCAAAGGTTTTGGAACGGAAAAAATAGAAGATGAGCTCAAAATATTTTTACCGCAAGCAAAAATAAATCGTCTTGACTATGATACCGTTAGAGCCAAAAACGCACATGCACGCATCATCAATGACTTCGAAGAAAAGCGCATTGATATTTTGGTAGGTACTCAAATGGTGACAAAAGGTTTGGATTTCGACAACGTGGGATTGGTGGGAGTTTTGAGTGCTGACCATCTTTTTTATTTTCCGGATTTCAGAGCCAGCGAGAGGGGATTTCAGCTCATCACCCAGGTTAGTGGGCGAGCGGGCAGAAAACATAAACGTGGCAAAGTTATTATCCAGGCTTTTAATACCAGCCATCCTGTTTTAAAAGAAGTTTTAAACAATGATTTCCAACATTTTTATGAACGGGAGATAACGGAACGCCAAACCTTTTTGTACCCTCCTTTTTGCAGATTGATTAAAATAACGTTGAAACATAAAAAGCCGGATATTCTCAACGAAGCTGCTAAAGTTTTTTCAGCAGCTTTAAAAAAGTCGCTCGGCAATCGGGTCATCGGCCCTGCTGTTCCCGGAATTCCAAGAGTCAGAACTTATTTTCTGATGGATTTACTTTTGAAAATGGAGCGTAATACCGAAAAAATCGCTTTTGCTAAATCTTGCATCTTGGAAGCTATTCATATGACACAATCTTTACAGGGATTTTCAATGGTTCGAATTAATGTAAATGTAGATCCTTATTAAAAAATCCTGCTCTTTTATTACTTTTTAAAGCAGTTTTGGCTAATGACCTGACTTTTTATACCAACCAAATTTTTAAGCTGGTGCAATTCAAATTTAATGGCATGGGATTTACTTTTAAAAAATGATATAAAGGATAATAAAGTACATTTTGAGCGTTTTTTTAAAAAATCCTCTATATTGGAAAAAATTTAAATATATTTCAGTTACCGCCCAACAACTCCAAAGAGAATGAAATTTCGTGCTTTCAGAAGAAAAAAAGACAATCTCTATTATTTTCAGTTTCTTTCAGAAGAAAATCAGGTCCAGCTAAACAGTCCTTCTTACCCTGATAAAGACCTGTGCTTCAACGGGATACGAGAAGTAATAAACAACTCGAGCAAAGCCAAAAATTATAATAAAAAAACCGATCAGAGCGGCAATCACTATTTTATACTCACCACCTCAAAAGGGCAGGAAATTGGAAGAAGTATCAAATTTAAATCAGAAAAAGAGATGGATTTGGCTATAGCCAGATTTATGGCTGAAGCCCCTAAAGCAGCTACCCGGGAAGTTGAAAGCACCCCAGAAAAAAAACCAGTCAAAGACACAAAAACACCAAAAGATAAAAAAGGAAGGATTTATTTAAGTCAAAACCAGCCATATCTCTGCGGTAATTTGACCTATGACACCTTCCAAAATGAAAGCAACCAAAAATATTATTTCGTTTTCAATGACCAGGATGGAAATGCTCTATTAATCAATGGCGATGTAAGAGGTTTTGAAACAGTTGAAGCGTTAGATAATGGAATAAAAGCAGTCTTTAACTTTGCTACAAAAAAGAAAAATTACGACAAGCGAGTTGCAAAAAACGGAAAACATTATTTTTTAATACAAAATGAAGAAGGAAAATCTGTGGCAAGAAGCGGCCGTTTTTATCCGCAAAAAAAAGAAATGAATGCCGCTATCCGACTTGTGCAATGCCACGGACTTGAAGTTACTGGTTCTAAACAACAAATATTGAGTGACAACTATCTTCCAATCGCAGCATACGCCGGAGGGGAAGGATTTCATACATTTCAAGATGAAAAAACCGGTGATCATTATTTTGCTTTTAATAATGATGACGGAAAAACTTTTCTACGCTCTGAAGGATATAAAACTGCCGCTTCCAGAGATAATGGTATTCAGTCTGTGATAAAAAACGGCCCAAAAGAAAAAAACTGGAATACCTTTTTTGAAAACAACCGCCATTATTACAATCTAAAAGCCGGTAATAATCAGGAAATCGCACGGAGTGATTATTACAAAAAAGAGGCGGATATGCTCGAAGATTTTAATTTGGTTAAAGGAGAGCACTCGCCCATTGGAATTGGCTCGGCTGTCATCGGCGGAGCCCTGCTTTCCGCTTTAATGATCAAAAAACAAAAAGAGGAAAAAGCAACTCAACAAAAAACAAAAGAAGAGAAAAAGAAAGCTCAACTAGCAAAACGAAAAGAGGAAGATGCTAAACTAGCAGCTCTTGCTGCAGCTAATCTAAAAGCTGAACAAGCTGCAAAGCAAAAAGCGGAAGCTCAAAAATTAAAAGCAGAACAGGAAGCTGCTCTTGCTGCGGCAGCAGCAGAAGCAGCGAAATTAGCTGCGGAAGAAGAACGGAAAAAAGCTGCTGCAGCAGCGGCCACTGCCTCCGCAATGGCTTTGGCTGCTAAAGGGAACACTCAAACTACACCACCACCTGTTGCAACTGCAAAAAGCAGTTCAGGCAGTGGATTTCCTGGTTGGTTAATCCCCTTGATAATCGCTTTGCTGTTGATCATTCTTGCACTCATTTATTTCAAAGGATGTGACGGTTGCAATAAACCGGTTCCTCCAATTGAAGATCCGATCATAGAAATTGATACAATTGAACAAGACACTACTCCTTTTGGCAAAGGAGGCCAGGAGCTTGGTTTTATACCCGGATCGATGGAATTCCTGATGGCTGACCATCTGAAAGCTTTCGATAGTTCATTTCCCGAAACTTTCACAGCTGATAATATTGCTTTTGCAAAAAATAAAATACGCCTGGATACGAAAGCACGCAAACAATTGGACAACCTTGCTGTACTTTTGAAGGAATATCCAAATGCCACAATTGAAATTTACGGTTACGTCACCGCAAATGAAAAAACATTTTACAAAGGCAACAAAGAGGTTTCTTTGGATGATGCTCGTGCACGGGAAGTGTTCAATTATTTAAAAGGAAATGGCATCGAAGAAAGCCGTATGGAGTTTTATGGAAATGGCCTGGATGATAAGGCTGGAGTCAAAATCAAATTGATTTCCAGAGGGGTTACCCGGTAAATTCCAGAGAAGAATAAAATCATTTTTAAAACATAAAAAAGACGCCAGTTAATGCATTCATTAGCTAGCGTCTTATTTTTATATTAAAGAAAACTTGGGTCAATATTGATAAGTCAAACTTTCCGGAAAGCCTTGCAAATTCAACGTGATTTTTGAATTTCCTTCTACTTGCAAAGGAGTCAAATCATAAAATAATTCCTGAGTGATCAAAGCCTCACATTGATCATTATCTTCTAATGAAAGCCTGATATTTCTCTGAATCGGAAAAGATTCCATAATCGCAGAAGCATCAATCAATTGAAAAGTCACAATTTCACAACCACCACCATAACGCACAACTGCTTTCAGACAATTACCATCGATCACAGCACTTTGAAACTGAAATTCATCGGCAGGACCATTTTCGTATAGATCCGCATCAACGACCACCGGATGATCACAGGTTGAAGGTAAAGGAGGGTCAATTGTTACACTTTCTGATTTGTTGCAACCGGATAATAAGATTCCAAAAAAGAAGAATAGGAAAGAAAAATAAGAATTCATAGTCGTAGTTTAAGATTAATAATGATTACTCGTTTAAAAAGACGGTCACTATTAAAAAAAGGTTTGGTGATCGATTTTGGATTAACGTTTTTTTAACCAATTTATATTACCTTTTAGTGGAATAAAAAATGCCCTGCCTATTTAAAATAGACAGGGCCTGGGCGTTTATAGTGTCATTATTGATGTTATCGGTTTTTCCAGGAATTTGATTTATAACGTTATTTTAACAAAAATCTTGTAACTAGGTAATTAATTTTTCAGCGGCTGCTTAACTTTCTTTTTTGGCCAAAGTCTGACTATGATCACTAAAACCAGGAGAATTGCTATTGGGAAATACTCATATTCGGTCAATGCCCTTTTCCAATAACTTCTCAAAAAGATAAATAAAATCCAATATCCGCCAACCGTATGCAATACCTTCCATTGTTTTTTTGATAAAAATTTGGAAAACAATTCAAAAGAAGTCAGGAGCATAAGTATTAAAAAAAGATAAGCCAGCCCTCCACCGATCAGCGAAATCGTCTTTGCTTTTTCAAATACCGGATGAAAGTTATATTGTAAAATAACCAAAAAGAAAAGATGTTCTAAATGAACAATTGCAAATGAAATACCCAGATATTTTCGATTCATTAATAGCCAAAAAGTGAGAGAATTTTGAACCAATCGGTGGATTCCGGAAGCAGCAAAAGCCAAAGAAAACAACACAACACTGATGCGTGCGCTCCATCTTATCATTTCCCTTGTCCCTTCTTCTGTAAAACCGTAGTTAAAAAGCATTAATCCAAAAAACATGACGGAGCCAACCATTATCAATTTGACAATGTCCCAAGCCCAAATTCCGCTATTTGAATCTGTTGTCATTTTTTAAGCAAAATGGTATTTTGAAAATCTGTTTATAAGAAAACTTAACACTAAAATAGTCAGTAAAAATCCAATTGAAACATGCAAAATAAACGAATTACCGAGGATTAAATCATTCATCCCCTGAAAAATCCAGTGGCTTGGGATGATTCCAAACAAACCTGAATAACCTTTTGGTGTAAAAAAAGCAACCAGCGGTATTGAAATCAACAAATTAAACAACTTGAACCAGGTCATTCCGGCCATTTTGTTTTTTGAAAAGACCGTCACCACAAGCGCAAAAAAAGGAGCGATGAGTCCCGCTAAAACTGCAATTGTTAAACTTTCAAAAATCAAAAACGAAAAGAATGGCTGCGATTCTAATAATATCCATGCAAAAATAGTAGAAAACATAAATGGAATCACCAAACGAAAAGTGATAAATCCTGATTTTGAAATAGGTAATATCCCGTAAACTTTTGCCACTTCAGTATCCTTTTCTTCAATCAAAACAATACAATAAATAAAGCCAAACATGGTTGACATTTGCAAGGTCGCCGCCATCAAAACGTAAGGAATATAATCTACAACTCCTTGATAATTAGCGATTAAATAAGGCAAAAGCATATTCACTACCGCTATCGCCAGAAAAGGAACTACCAAAAATATTCTCAAAGACGGATCTCTGAAAACCAATTTGAAATCGCTGATTGAGGTTTTTATTAGTTGATTCATTTTTAAAAACTACGTATTTATCATCCTGGCTTTAAAAATACGAAACGTAAAAAAGTAAAACACCGGTACCCAAAAGATAATGGAAGCATATCCGTAAATCAGCTCCGAAGTCACCGGATTTTCAGCATAGGAATTTACAATTAAATTCAAACAACCCTGCATTGGCATGTAATAAAAAAAGGGGATATCTGTCAAATTAAAATAATTGAGCAGCGGCAAACTGAATCCGATAAGCAATGGAATCGACTTCAATAAAAACAATAAAAACTCTGTATTAAAACTCACCACAAAAATGCCCACAATACTAAACAAAACACAGGTTCCGAATACACCTGCAGAAAAATGTCCGATGAAAAACGATGTTCCCAAAATAGATAAGCCCATTCCCAGCGCGCAAGCCCAACCCAATATCGACAACGTCAGAATCCGTGCAATCAAATAAACATGATGACTTACCGGCGTGACAAACAGCGCCTCCAGTACCTTTTGGTTTTTTTCCATGATAATCGACAACCCGACAAAAAGCAAACCGATCACCGCCGGATCATTATAGATCAGCAGCGTCAACACTTTGTCCATATTCCCCAGATCTTTAATCATAAAAAATATAAGCGCATACATCACCGTCACAACCACACTAATCACGATCAGGTTGTTTTTGTGCAGAATCATAAACTGCCATTTCATTTGATGTATTAATTGCCTCATCATGCTTTTAGCACTTTTCCGGTGACTTGGATAAAAACTTCCTCCAGCGTCGCTTCCTGGGTATTGATTCGAAGTAATTCGTCTTTGGTTATGAATTCCAAGAACTGAGGGTTAGCTCCAAGGTTTTCCAATTCAAATTCCGCTGTTTGTTCGTTTTTCAATTCTACTTTTACGCTGTGTTTTCCGTACTGATGTTTTAACAGAGCAGGCGCTTCCGTAATTTGAATGGATCCATCAACGATAAAAGACACTCGATCACAAAGTTCGTCAGCGGTATTCATATTGTGTGTTGTGATAAAAATGGTTTTCCCTTTATTCCTGAGAGCTACGATATGTTGCCGGATTTTTCGGGCATTTACAGGATCGAGACCGGCAGTGGGTTCATCAAAAAAAAGAATCTCCGGATCGTGCATAATGGCTCGAATAAAATTGAGGCGCATTTTCATTCCTTTGGAATATTCTTCTACTTTTTTGTTGATGCTATCCTCCAGGCCTACCAGTTCAAATAGGTCTTTTAGTTTTAAAAGTTTACTTTTTTTATAAAAAGAAGCAAAGAGTTCCAGATTTTCCTTTGCGGTGAGTTTTAAATAATGATTGGGTAATTCAAAGCCAACACCAATCCACTCGAAGTATTCAGCGCCCCAGCTTTTTAAAGGTTTATTTTTTACGGTGATTTCGCCTTTGAAATCATTCAATATTTTATAAAGCACTTTTTGAGTAGTACTTTTTCCTGCACCGGAAGGCCCCAGGAATCCAAATATTTCTCCTTCGCTAATTTCAAAATTTAAAGCATGAAGTATTTCTTCACTTCCTCCCGGATAAGTGTAGGAAAGGTTTTCAACTTTGATCATTTTTTCGCAATTTGATTCAATATCGGAAATTAAGTCCAGATATTAAATTCTTCCCACTCCACTTTGAAAAGACTATTTCTTAGGAAACCAGGGGATGAAAGCGCTGGTAGATTGGACGTATTTTTTGTATTTGGGTTTAGTGTTTTTTAAAGTTCTTTCCAGCATGGCAACTCCAGATACTTTGATGATCAGTGCAGTCATCAAAACAGGACCGAACACTGGCCAAAAACTTCCTACGGCTAAACTAAATAAACCATATCCCCACCAAACTGTTGCGTCCCCAAAATAGTTAGGATGACGGGTATAACGCCAAAAACCAGTGTTTAACACTTTACCTTTATTTGCTGGATTTGCTTTAAACTTCGCCAATTGAAAATCGCCGCCTGCTTCAAAAATAAATCCAATTACCCAAACCAATAAAGCGACGAGATCAAGCCATCCAAACGGTTGGTCAGCACTATAAAATTGTACTGCAAGTAATGGTGCTGAGATTAGCCATATTAAAACTCCCTGCAACAAAAAAACCTGAAAAAAACTAAACCACCAGTATCTTTCTGCACCATAATTTTTGCGAAATTGCTGATAACGAAAATCTTCTCCCTTTCCATAATTTCGCCAACCAATATAAATCGACAACCGCAATCCCCAAAAAGCAACCAGCGTCAACAATAATATTTTCCGGCTATCAAACCCTTCTGTATTAAAAAAGTAAAAAGCACAAACAACGACAAAACCAATTCCCCAAAAAACATCCACGATACTCGCATTTTTAAGTGGAATACTTATCAGCCACATCACTGTTGACAAAGCGACGATGATACCTAAGGCCTGAATATAAATTTGAAAAAATTCCATTTTAACATTTTTCTATGCAAACAAGACTTTATCCAAAAGGTTAAAAATAGAAAAGACTTTGTGGCGCTGCGTAAAAACTTTTAAAATTCAATCTTCTTTTGCCAGTTGTCCAAAAGTGCTTCACCAACTTTGGAAAACTTGTGCTTTATAAATGGATGAAAAAAGAAGTTTTGAATTTTATTTTTATAAGTAATTGTTCAAAATAAAATATAACTAAAAAGAGCATTTAGAAAAGTTAATGAAAATAGATTTACCAAAGGCTGAACAAATTCTATTGACTGCATAAAACAGGTCGTCGGCAGATTGGTAATCAGATGGTCTTAACCATCCTTGTTTCATTTCTTTCCAAAGCCTTTCGATAATATTGAGATGCGGCGAATAAGGAGGTAAATAAAAAATGAATAATCCTCTTTTTTGCCAAGTCTCCAAAAGTTGTTTGACTTTACGGGCAGTATGAATTCTTGCATTATCCAATACTACAAATGTGAATTTGGAAATTGTCAAGGATAAATTATCTAGCATTTCAATGACAAAATTTGCATTGATGTTTTTTTCTGTCGTTTTGTAAATGAATCGGTTCGTTCTTGAAAGTAATCCAAAACAGTTAATTGATTTGCCTTTGCATACTTCAATAGCTACTTGTTCATCATCAAATTGCCAACCATAAGGAACATATCCTTGCTGAGAAAACTGCGTTTCATCAGCATAAAATAAATCAATATTTCCTAATTCAGCTTGTTGTTCTATCAAACTCAAAGATTGTTTTCGAACTTTATATAGTTCTTCATCAGGTTTACCTTTAGGTTTCAAACGGATTCGTTTCCATCGGCACTTAAGTTTTTTAAAAACCGTTTTAAAGTCAGAACACTAAAGGTTTTTCCTAAATCTTTTTCTAAAGCTTCTTTAGCCAATTTAATTCGTTGCCGTTCTTTTTTGATAGCAGCTTTTACTTTAGCTTCATCTTGCTTTTTATTTAAAATAGATTTTCTTCCTTGACCTGATTTCGTTTTAAGACCTTCGATACCATACTTGATATATCTTTTGGACCAGCTATTAACAGGTTGAAAGGTAATTCCAAATATGTCAGCTATTTCTTGGGAAGTCAAACCTTGGTTCTTTAGCAAAATCATATGACAGCGTTGAGAAAAAAACTTTGATTTTGAATATTTGTAACCTTTTTCTAGTGCTACTTTTTCTGCATCCGTTAAGTCTATTTTCTTTGATTTTCGACCCATCTTTTTGGGTGTAAATATAACTTATAAATAATTTTGAACAATTACTTACTCAAAATTAAAAATCATAATGATTTCTGATTGACCTGAATTGATTTCATTGACTTGCCATGTTCCTTTCAGGCTTTTGAACGGATAAGGATAATCCGGTGCTGAAGTATTCACAACAAAAGAATATTGTTTTTCAGCTTCCCAAAGCGTACAGCTTTCGGTCCATGAATCCTTTCCGTGCGAGCATTGGCGAACCAGGCCCTCCCCTTCTCCTGAGATAATTTTTACGTCATCGATATTTGAAGCAACCCGGTGATAATTTTTTATGTCAGAAACGATTCTCCAAACTTTCTTTTTATTTGCCGCCACGGTTCTTTTAAAAGCAAGGTTTTTTGCTTTTGAACCTTTTTCAGCATCAATCCGAGCCAGTCCGATTGATTGAAAAATGGCAAAAGTCAAAACGATAAAAGCAAAAATATCAATCAACAAATATCCTGCATCCGAAATAGGAAATGGCCGCCAGATCAAAACTGCAAAACTGGCGACCACCCAAATCGAATCCTGAATGATGATCCAAAGGATAGCAAGGGCACGCTGCTTTTTTATTTCAACTAAAATCGTCCCTGAAAAGAAAAGCAATGCAATTCCCAACACCCAAAAAACAGTTGTATTTTGAATGCCAAACAGGTTCATGAAAAAAACGGGGAAAAGAATTAAAGTTGCTCCTGATAAAAAGGAGGAAATCGAATTGGCTAATAAAGCGCTTTTTAATGTCGTCATGATTTACTTTTTAGATTAAAATTTAATCCAAAGGTATCCCTGCTTTGTTATAGAATATTGATATTTTACGCCAAAATAACTGAAATGAATATCGCTGCTCCTTTGTTGAATCACCTGATAAACTTCGCTTTTTATCGCGGAATGAATCGCCAGGACTTAAAAAACCTGTTGTCTGAACCTAAATCTGATCTTTGTGCCAACGGAAGATTCGTTACAGCAGAAGAGTATTTGAAAGTGCTTGAAAAAATAGTAAAAACTCAAAACGACCCAAACCTTGGCTTGTCTTTTGGGTTCTATTTAAATCTCAATGCCTTGGGGTTGATTCATACCATTTCATTGGCTACCACGAGCATCCAGCAAGCCTTAAAAATGTTAGAAGAATTTTTAGTAACGAATTTTCCATTGATCAAAATCGAGCAGGTTCAAACAAAGGAAAAAATTCATTTTGAGTTGAAATCAACTATTGAAGATCCTGAAATCAGAAAGCAGTTAATCGACTCGACATTTTGTTTTATTTTTCGGGAATTAAGTATGATGATAAATGCTAAAAACATAGGGTTGGCTTTGCCTTATGAAGATCAATCTCACTATATTTTGTTGTTCAAAAAAGGAATTCAAAAAGGCGAAGACCATACTTTTTCCATTGATCTAAAAACAGCTAACGGAACCATTAATCAAAAGAATTTTAAAGATCTGGAAATATTGTTGCCACAGTTTTTAACAATGATCAATTCAAGTGAAATAGCTTATCCAGGTTTTGCTTTGAAAACGAGAAATATGATCCTAAATATGTGTTCACCAGAGCTACCTACATTAGAACAGGTTTACAAACAATTCAATATGAGCCAGCGAACTTTTCAGCGAAAATTAACTCAGGAAGGTTATTCTTTCCGGTCCATCACTAATGAAATTAAAAAGGAATTAGCCACTTATCTTCGCGAAGGTAACAAAATGAAAACCCAGGATATCGCCTTGATTTTGGGCTATTCCGAGCCAAGTGCTTATCTCCATGCTGTTAAAAGCTGGTACAGGTAGTTTTCATTTTTGGAACGCGGATGACGCAGATCGAGCAGATTAAATCAATGAACGAACTGTGATTTTACTTCTCTTGGGTCTTCAATTATTTTGAAAAATTCTGAAATATATTTTACAGAAGCGGCGAGTGTATTTTTATTGAGCAAAGTGAAATTTCGGGTATATTCCATGGCCTCATCTTTGTGCGATTTGTAGTCTTCAACTTGTTTTTCAATTTCCATCCGGTTGCAGCCACTGATATTGAACCAACGATCTTTTACAGTTCGGATAGGCATTTCAGGGTTTGGAATTGCATATCTGGCATCCACCAATCCGGAATAGTCAAAATCGTATGGAATTAAGAATGCTGCGTCCGAATTTTTCAGTTGAATAGCCATTAAATTATGCATGTGTAGCATGCTGTAATCCGTATTCCCGATCATGTATTGAAACATGCCCATCTGAAGGATATTTTCCCTTTCCACTTTTTTAAGGTCAACACTATCTGCTTCCAGTTCCACGGCATTCAATCTTTTTGCCAATTCTTTTTCACTTTCTATTAAAATACCATAACGTTTTTTCTTTTTATTCTTTCTGGTATCGATATAATTGATCGTAAAAAGATGCACTCTGAAACTACTTTCAGTGATGATGTTGTACAATTTGTAAGCTAAATATTCTTTTAACAAAAGCTGCTCCGCAGCTTTCCCTCCCTGACATTGACAAACCAGTTTGTATTTGTCCGTCGACTTAAAACCATTTGCCTTCAAATCCGGTTTTAAAAAATTTAATTTCATAGAAGGAAAATAGCAGATTTTTTTTCGCATACTCCCCCTGGTCCTGACGGTTATTTCAAAACTTAATTTGGTATTATCAGCTTTATAAAAGGAAAGCTCTGCAGGTTGGTATTCTTCTTTGAAAGTATTTTTCTTAAGCTGCTTCATGTCCGTTTTCAGGGTAATTTCAGAAACATCATTTTGAACTAAGTATTCGAAAAGGCTAAGTTTTTCTTTTTTTACCTGAGCACTTGAAAGGCCATAAAACATGGAAATGAAAACCAGAAGAATCAACCTCATTATATTGGTTTTATTATTTTATTTCCTGCTAAAATTAAGAACCTCCTCTGCACTTTTTATCTATACTTTTCAAACCAGGCCAAAATATGATCAATCTTGGTTATCATCTGACTGGGACGGTTTGAAATATTGTGAGAAGAGCCTGGAACCTCCACTAAAGCAGTTTCTATTTTTCGGATTTTTAAAGCATGATACAATTGCTTGGCTTCTGACAATGGTGTTCGCAAATCTGCTGTACCAACCATTACCAAAGTTGGTGTTTCAACATTTCCAACCAAGGATATCGGTGAATATTTCAAATAAATATCCATATTTTCCCAGGGTTGTCCGGGGTACCGATAATTCGCGTACCAAAAATGATTATCCGCTGTCAATGTTTTGCTGATCCAATTCATAACAGGTTTTACTACTGCGGCGGCGCGAAAGCGATTATTTTTTCCAATAATCCATGCGGTCATAATGCCTCCGGCACTTCCTCCTGTAACAAACAAACTATCCTCTGAGGTGTACCCTTTTTTAAGTATTTCATCAACGCCATCCATCACATCCTGATAATCATCACCGGGATAATCATGGTACAACAAATTGCCAAATGCTTCGCCGTAACCTGTGCTCCCACGCGGATTTGGATAAAAAACAACGTAGCCGGCGCTCGCAAAAAGCTGGATTTCCGGTGAAAATCGATCTCCATAATTCGAAATCGGGCCTCCATGATTTTCAACCAATAATGGGTATTTTTTATTTTCATCAAAAAAGGGTGGTTTTACAATCCAGCCCTGAACAGCGATTCCATCCACTGAGGATTTATACCAAATCTCCTCCACCTTTCCCAGCTCCCGAAAATTCAATACATCTTCGTTGAGCGAGGTGATCAAATTTACTTTTTGAGTCCCTTTTGAAACGATGCCGATATCTGCCGGATGATAAGGAGTGCAAACCGTGTAAGCAATTTTTCCGGATGCAGCTATGGAAAACGAGCCTCCGCCGTATGGCCTTCCGATGGTTGTTCCGCCAAGATTGCTGGCAATTAGGCTGGTTTGGCCGGAAAGCGTGGTGTAACCAATTTTGGAATTTCCTTTGTCATTGTATTGAAAATAAAAGCCTGTTCCATTTTCATCCCAAACTAAGTCCGAAATGGCACGATCAAGGTTTGTCGTAATTTCCTTTTTATTTGAACCATCAAAGTTCATCAGATAGATTTCATTCACCTGATAGGTTTGAATTTTATCATCAAAACCTAAATACGCGATTTGTTTTCCATTTGGTGAAATCACGGGGTTTTCGTCAGGTCCTTTCCGGTCAGTTAACGCAGTTATTGTTCCGTCATTTACAGCTACCGAATATATTTCTGAATTGCGATAATCGTACTCCCAGTCATCGTTGAGATTGCTTGAAAAAATAAGCTTTTTACCATCATTTGACCAATGCGGAGCATCACCGTGATTGAAATCCCCTGAAGTAATTTGCCTTGCTGAACCACCATCGGCAGGAACAACAAAAAGATGTGAAAAGCCTGGTTCCAGATAACCGGAACCATCTGCCTCATGCTTCACACGAGTGATCACTTTTGGGTGATCTGCCCATTCGGCGCCTTTGGGCTTTTTAGGTGCTTTAACTAATGAAGGTTCATCAGCAGGAACGAGCTTCGAAAAAGCCAGTTGTGTTCCATCAGGTGACCAAGTCAACGCTTTTGGAGAACGGTCCAGTTGCGTAAGGCGGGCAATTTTACCATTTTTCAACCAATACATAAAAATTTCTGCTCCGTGATCTGTTGAACCTACAAAAGCGATCCGGCTTCCATCAGGTGACCACTTTGGGCTGGATTCATTGATATCCCAGCTTGTCAGTTTTTCATGAGAAGAACCATCGCTATTGACGAGCCAAAGCCTTGACTGCTTTCGATCTTTCATAATGTCCATTCCTTTTCTTTCATAGACCACCATCTTCCCATCGGGAGAAATTTCGGGGCTTGAGGCCCATTCCAGGGCAAAGACATCCATGTTGGAAAAGGTCATTTTAACCTGACTAAATGTTGGAAAAGATAAAAAGACAGAAAATAAAAAAGAGAGTAAAATGTGGAATCGCATTGGTAAATATTAAGGTTTGATGAAGAAGTTATTTAAAAATGTATCTTAATGTTTACAGACAAAGCATTGACAGTCAAATACTTCCCTTTTTTATTGTCCATAGCTTTGGCTATGAATGTAAAAAGAACTTCGTCTTGACTTCCAAGCCTTTATCTTCAAGTATCAACATAATTTTTAAACAACTTCAAAATAAAACCCAATTTAGGAAACTGCATTTTAGTATTTCAAAAATTGTGGCTTAAAATATTTTTTTAATGGAACGCAGATAAGGCAGATCGAGCGGATTTTCATTTTCACACTTTTTAGGATGCTGTACAAAAAAAACGAGCCTTTGAAAATCAAAGGCTCGTTTTTAAGCTTATTTATAATCCTTAAGGTTTGATCATTGTTGGTTCCCCTTTTTCATTGAGGTCAATCACTTCGTAGCCCAATTTTTCAAGTCCTGGACGAACAGAAGCGCTATCACCCACTACCATGATGCACATATTTTCCGTCTTTATGTGCTTTTTAGCGAGTTTATTGATTTCTTCTTTCGTAATCGTATTGATGATTTCTGTTTGTTCATCTACGAAAGATGCAGGAAGATCATAATGAACAATTCTTCGAAGGAATCCAGCTTTTTGCCACGGTGTTTCATAGCTTCTGGCATCCCGCTGGCTGATCGAATTTCTCATAAATGACAATTCTTCATCAGTGATCCCATCCTTTTCATAATTTTTCAATTCTTTCATGATCTCAACCACACTACTATCTGTGGCTACAGCTTTTACACCGGCACTTGCTGTGTACGCCCCCGGATCATCACCTGATGAGAAATAAGATCTGGCACCATAAGTCCAGCCTTTGTCTTCTCTCAAATTCAAATTGATTCTACTGTTGAAAGCACCTCCAAGTGGGAAATTCATCAGGTAAGACTTGAAATATTCACCAGTAGCGTCGTATTCCATGTCCGTCAAATAACCGATTCTGATTTGGGATTGCGGAGCGTCAGTTTTGTCTACGAGATAAATTTTCGTTTTATCTGCTTTTGGTGCTTTTGGCAAATCAGGAATAGCGACTTCTTTTTTAGTCCAGTTTTTCAAAAAATCGAGCTGGGGCAGTACTTCTTCTTGTGAAATATCTCCGACAATTACTAGTTCTGAAACACTTGGAGAGTAATTTTTCTCATAAAAAGACTTTACATCATCAATCATAATATTGTTCACAGATTGCTCAACGCCACTGCTCGGGACGGAATAAATGTGGTCGCTTCCGTATAACAACCGATTATACACTTGTCTGGCAATACTTCCAGGATCTTTTTGACTTGCTTTTATTCCTTCCAATTGCTGCTTTTTATTACGCTCAAAATCATCTTCTTTAAAAGCTGGATGCATCAAAACCTCTTCAGCAAGTTCCAAGGTTCTATCGATATTCTTTTTTAAAGTCCTGATATTCAAGGTAGTAGTTGTGTTACTTGCATAAACACTGATGCTGCTCCCAATCTTATCCAATTCATTTTGAATCTCCTCAGATGTATAATTTTCAGTAGATTCATTAAGCATATCTGCAGTAAGCACGGCAGTTCCGGATTTCAAAATATCATTGGTATTCATTTTATGCCCTCCGTTAATCGTTAATTGCAAACTGACCACCGGAATTTCATCGCTATCCGTACCAATTATTTTTAGGCCGTTGTCAAATGTTGTATTCCAAAATTCAGGAACTTTAACTATTGGATTCGGCCCCAATGGAGGCCTTTTGCTTCGATCAAATTCATCGCCTTCAGGGCGCTTGTAAACCAAACCTTCATAATCTGTTTTATCAAAAGCACTTTCCCCTTCCATTGGAATTTCATAGCTGTCAGGCTTTGCGGGGACTGCTTCTTCGCTTTCAAGTACACTGAGGACAACCGCTGGTTTTCCTTTTATATAAGTATTAAAAACCCGCATGACATCTTCTTTTGTCACACTCATGTATCGTTCGATATCGCCTTTGATCGAATTGGGATTTCCCTGGAAAGTCTCATAACTGGCCAATTGAGAAACCTTCCCGCTTACGCTGGCTAAACGGTTGACAAAACTTGCTTCCTGGTTTGCTTTGAATTTTTCAATATCCTCATCCATTACTCCTTTTTCAGCAAAATCGGCTAAAATTGTATAAACTTCTGCTTCAAAATCTGAAAGGGTCTGCCCAGGGAATGGTAAAACAAACATGCTAAACTCTCCTGCCAATTCACTTGCAGGGTTACTACAAGTTGCCTGAATCGCTTTTTGCGTTAACACAAAGTTTTTATAAAAATAGCTACTCTTTCCCTGCCCTAAAATCTCGGCAAGACAATCTAATGGAGCTTCATCTTTATGGAATCTTGGAACCGTCGGATAAGTAAGCACTACGGCCGGAAATCGTATAAAATTATCTACGTAAGACACATATCGGTTTTCTTCCAAAACCGGCGCATCAAGCTTCATTGGATTTACTTCAGGGCCGCGAGGAATAACACCAAAGTATTTTTCCACCATTTTGATCACATCTTGCGGATTCACATCACCACCGATGGTCAATGTCGCATTATTTGGGCCATACCATCTCATGAAAAAACGCTTGAGGTCCTCAACATTTACTCTATCCAGATCTTCAAGCCTTCCGATGGTAAGCCAGGAATATGGATGACCATAAGGATAAAGCGCTCCAGCATTGATTTCGCGGTATTTACCATACGGGCGATTATCATAACTTTGGCCTTTTTCATTTTTCACAGTGGCACGTTGCACTTCAAATTTTTGCTGAGTAACTGCGTCCAAAAAGAAACCCATTCGATCAGCTTCCAGCCAAAGCATTGTTTCCAATTGATTACTCGGAACCGTCTCAAAATAATTCGTCCGGTCTCGGTTGGTTGTACCATTCAGCGTTCCTCCTGATTCAGTAACAATTCCAAAATGTTCTTCATCTGCAACGTTTTCAGAACCCTGAAACATCATGTGCTCAAAAAAATGAGCGAATCCGGATTTGTTTAATTCTTCTCTTGCAGAACCTACGTGGTAAGTCACATCAACGTGAACCAATGGATCAGAATGATCTTCGTGGATAATTAAAGTCAGTCCGTTTTCGAGTTCATATTTCTCGTAAGGAATAACTATTTCTTCGCCTTTCTTACCCACTTTTTCAATGAGTACTGTTTGCGACCAAAGAAATGAAGACATAAGCATAAATGCTAGAATAAAGCTATTTTTCATATTTTTTATGAGTTTATTAAAGATAGGTTATTAAAGATTTAATTTAAAAATACGCATTGGTCGTATTGATTATTTGAAATATAAAAAAATACAAACCTGCTGAAATTGTTTTGGCCGCGAAAGATAATGAAAACAAAAGGACTTCCATTAAAGCCAAAAAGTTTTTTTAGTAAGATTTCTTGCCTTTCTTGAAAAAAGGGTGTAATCGATTTTGTCAAATTCCTTTGCAGAACGCTTTCATCCTTTAAAAGGGATATCTGCCTTCCACAAGAAAAGGAAATACACCCAAAAAAAGCAAAGCCAAAAATATTGTTGGAAAAATTTCTACCAATAGTTTGAATGTATCTACCGAATGGCGATGTTCTTTAAACCCCAATGATTTTTAATTGAATTTATCTACAAAGGCTGGTGTTTCCAATATCCAATTTCAAAGACGAAAAAAGATGATCTTATTGTTTCACTATTCGTTTTACAATGGTATTTTGAGTGGTTTGAATGATGAAAAAATATATGCCAATTGGTTGGTCGGACAGGTTGATCGTTTGATGAGTTGTCAGATTTTTTGAATGAATCAAACGTCCCATTCCATCCGTTATTTTCAGATTGACTTCTCCTAAAATATTGTTCATTATTTCCACATTTCCATTGGTGGGATTAGGCTGGATGACCAGCCCACCAAATTCTACATTGATACTAATAACCGCAGAATGTTCAAAACCTCCATCAAAATCAACTTGTTTTAACCGATAATAATTTATGCCTTGCGCTGGCTCCCGGTGGAGAAAATAATACTCCTGGCTTTGCGAAGTTGTACCCTTTCCCTCAATTTTTCCTATAGGACTAAATTGCTTTCCATCCACACTATGTTCAATTTGGAAATAGTCGTTGTTCATTTCAGAAGCAGTTTTCCAGCTAAGCGCAGCATTTCCTCCAACTTCTTTTCCTGAAAAATGGATTAACTCAACAGGCAAAAGAAGCAGACAAGCTGCCTCTACTTCTGATTCATCAACACATCCCATGGCATTTCCTGATATTGACACTGGACCGCTATTTTCAAGATAACTGCAAATATTTTTAAGCTCACAAGAAGACAGGTTAGTCGAATTTTCAATTATTAGGTTAGTAATCGTTGTATAATCTATACTTTCCAAACCAGTAAGGCTGGTTAACATTCCATTATTAGAAATAGTAATACTTCCATCAATAGCGGCTATTTTTTCCAAACCACTCAAACTAGTTAAAGCGTCATTATTTGAAACCTGAAGGAATCCGCCAAGGGACCTGATCTTACTTAAAGCAGAAATATCAGATAAAGAATTGTTCGAATCAATATAAAGATCTCCATTAAGACAAGTAATGTTTTCCAAACCACTCAAATTGGTCAAAGAATTATTTGATTGAATGGTTAAAGATCTACGTATTGAAGTAATTTGGTTCAAACCATCAAGATTAGTGATGTCTGTTGCGCCAGATTCAATCGTAACATTTCCTTCAATATTTTGGCAGCCCGGATAGTTTGTGGCAAAATTATCAATATCACTTTGAGACTCAAATACAATCCCTAATGGTAAACAAGAATCATCTGTATCTACCTCAACGTCTTTCCAAAGCTCAAAGTCATCCCAAAAGACATTCAGCAAACCTCCATTGTCTCTGACGTAATCAACTATTTCATCATCACAGTAAAGTTTTATAGGATTTATATGACTTAACCCATCTGGATTGGGATCATCAGGATGGTGGGTAAAATTTCTAACATTTAGGACCGTGGTTTCAGGATCTCCATCAGGTGTTATAGTTAAAACAAATCGCCCTGAGCAGTCATCTCCTTCAACAAAATATACTTTTAAAGTCATCCATTTTTGTACAGGAACTATAAAGTCAGGATTGATGACATCATAAATATGTTCGCCCCATTTGTCTAATGCTTCGTCACGAACCTGCCCGGTTATGCTTATTTTTAATGAATCCTCCGTTTCTAATACTTTAGCTAAATTCACTTTTATCCGAAACATATAATCCTCTTCTGACCAGTTTGCGTTGTTCCAAAACTCCATTAAAGTCATAAAACTAAAATCATCATCCATCTCTTTCAGCAAGTTGAAATCTCCGGGCAGGAACAAGCGAACAGAATAATAAATATTATGAAGTCCGGTGTTGTCATAAATGTTTCCCTGAATTCTTCCATTATTTCCAGAATTGGGATTCTCTATCCAAAACTGCAGGGCATTGTTTGAAGGATTTATTGGATCAGGAACTATTTCCGCCAAACGATCTGTTTCATCACCTCCTTTAAATTGAATTTTGAAAGTACCTATATTTGGATGATCGTCCAGATGGTTTTCCCAATCATTTGGTGCGCTTACTGATGCATCGACCCCAATAATATCAACACTGCTGCTATCATGATCAATAGTATCTGTAGCTGGTTCAAACCCAGAATTAAAAATCAATTCGGGAGATTGAGCAAATAGATTCAAATGCAGAAAAAGAAATAAGAATAGAGTAAGTCGTTTCATCATTAGTAAAATGAGTTAAGAATAACAAACAGTTCGCATTACTGCAGTTAATCCAATCAACGATTAGATTGAAAAATTTTACTTTGATCAGTTTTTGGAGATGATACGTAACTACCCTTGGTTAAAAATAAAAGGAGTTGGGGTAATTGTTATAAAAATTCAGTCTTTTGTAAAGTTCCTTTTTTTATTTGGATCGTCAATTTAGCATTTTTTTACATATCATCAAAGCAAAACATATAGATTATATATTTCGCTATGTAACGGAATACGCAGGTATCTTTCGTATGCAAATCCTATCTTATTTTATTTTTTAATATGAAAAACATTTATAGCGGACTACAAACCAAATTAATTGACACCTTTTGCGCTGCAACTGGCAAATGTTGAATGAAAAATTATTAGACCTCCGAATTGATAACGCCTCATGTTAATTGGCTTAGCTCTTCATCTTAAACATAAGCTTTAGTTGAAATGAAACCTGAAACCGGTGCTTATCAAAAAGCCATTGGAATAAATTGGGTTTGTTGGAAGTTTATCAGCGCTTGCACCAGTCCCAACACCACCAAGTTCAATAAAATAATTGAAACCGTGGCTCATATAAAACTCAAACCCAAAAATCCCATATCCTCCAACCACTATTGATTCCGCTGAAAATTCATCTGAAGGAATTAAAAAGATGACTCCTCCTTCTCCGTAAAGCCGGATAAATTCTGCTACCCTACCTCCGACACCAATCACTCCCAAAGAAATATTAGAATAGGGTGACCAGGTTGTTTCATTGTCTTTCACGTGTTGGTAAAACATAAAATTGCCTCTAAGTCTAATGGCTATACTATTATGAGCGAAATAAGGACTGGTCAAATTAACCCCAATTCCAAAGTCATTTTGATATTGATTGAGTTGAAAACCAGCACCAAATTTATGGCTGATTTTGTCTTCTTCTTGTGCGTTGGATATTACGGTAAAAGTAAAGAAAATGGAAAACACAAATATGGTCTTTTTCATAGTTTTTGGTTTTTTGATTTAATTATAGGTTTAAAACTTCGTTGCAAAAATAATAATAAAGCTCCCTCTTTAGATATGGTTTTGAGTAGATTGTTGAGTTTATTTACTAAGTACAGGACAAAAGTCCAATTTCATAATATAAGCTCAAAAAGTTGAGCAGTTTGTGTTTGATATAATCTAAACCAATGCGAAAGATGCTAAACAATTTGGCTTTTCGCTTTTTGAGGTTTTTTAAAGGAATTTGATGACCTTGTTCTACAAGGAACTCACCTGTTTTAAAAGCCCAAATAAAAGCAATGGCCAAGATATAAATTAAGGTATCGATTCTTTCCAGTTTTGTTAAGTGAGTGTTTTCAAAATTGAATCCTCGCTTTTTACAAGCACTGAAAAAGACTTCAATACCCCATCTTTGAGCATACAATTGAGTGCCATGTTTTAAAGGAAGATCACTAATCAAAATCAAGTATTCCTTTCCAGATAGTTTTTGCCCTCCGACAAAAAGCCGGTGGCTAAACAGCACTCTTTGTTTACGTAAAGCTTGAAAAGAATCACTTTGAAAAAGCCGCCAGGCAGCTTTTTCTGTCATCTTTCCGGGCTTGCGAATTTTAGCATCTTTTCGGATTCGGATAATAAAATGTAAAGCTTGTTTTTTCAAATAAGCTAACCATTTATTAGCAGCAAACTCTCTGTCCATCAGCAAGTAACGAATACGTTTTTTCTGTGCATCGTTCAGGTAAGACAGCAGTTTTTCAAGCAATAAGATGCGTTCCTCCTGATTGGATTGCCCTCGTTTATCGAGCATCATCCAAACCAATGGAATGGCAGTGCCGCGCCAGGAAATACCAATAGTCAAAATATTAATGTTGACTCGGCCGAATTTCCAGTTGGTGCGATCCATGCTTAAAGCGATCCATTGACCTTGAGTGCCGTAATGAGACCAGGCCAATTGGACAAAACAGCTTTGACAAAAAGAATACTGTTTCATAAATCGCTGAATCCGTTTGAAGTTGCTGCTTAGTTGGACAACGTGATTGATCACCAGTGATAATTGAGCAAAATTGACCGTGCACATCTTCAAAACTGCCAGTATTAATTTGCTCATCATCGTTATTCGTTGACCTTGTCCGATAAAATGTTGGGAAAGCTCTTCTTTTAGAGCCTTTTCTGTATCTTTCATAGTGAGTAATTGGGCTTTAGGTTATTGATGATTTTAGCAACAACAATTTACCTATTTATCTCAATTACTCATTTTTGTCCTGTACTTAGGTTTATTTATTAAATCGACAAACAAACCTATTAATCGGCTAATTTTTCAATATAATCTTTTATAACTTGAATTACTTTTGGCCAGGCCTCAACAACTGCTTCGTAATACCAATTCCAATCCTGCCCATCTTGGTAGCCATCCTGGCAGATGTATAATTCAGTCAGTTCGCCTTTCCGCATCGCTTTTATTGTCAAAGACATTGGACCTAAAATCGAACGTTCAGGATTAAAGTAAGCGAAATTTTCAATAACCAATTTGCTATCAAATTGATATTCTTTGATAATTCCGGTTGAAACAAATCCAAAGCCGTTTTCGGTAATTTTCCAAGCAAGAGAATAGAGTCCGCCAGGTTTCAATTGAATCAGATTTCGCTCAACACCCCACCAATCTCCTAGCATTTTTGAGTCTGTAAATGCCTTGATAATTTTTTGGGGACTTGCATTGATAGCTATTTTGGTTTCGACTTTTCTCATTTTATGGTTTCATTCTATTTTTTCAGGAAAAAGTGAAAAAAATCCTAAATTTTGACTACCCCGAGGCAAGCCGTCGGGGCATCCGCCAAAATTTTTCCGACCTAAAGGATCGGAAACCGGATTTTTAGAATATCGTGTTTTTTCAAAACATCTTATTATGACCCCGGGGCAAGCCCCGAAGAATTCATAGATTAAATGTAATAAAAAGAAAACTTCACTGGTTTCAATTAGCATTTAAAATAATAACCAATATTTAGAATAAATATAGAGCAGCCTTTACAAATTAAGCTTTTGCCGAACCTCTGCCAAGAAACCAAGCCACTACACCACCTACAATGGCTGCAACAATTGTCATTACAACAACATTAGCGATTGCTCCATTTGAATTCATAATATGTGTTGATGCCAGATTGATCATGTCATGGGTCATGGCAACCAAAAAACCAATGACAGCACCCGCTTTGGCGCCTGTAATAAATGTGCTGATATTTGCCCATCGACCGTAGATAACGGCAAATAACATCCCCCAAGCAAGATGTCCCAGGATCATTGGAATCCAAATCAATTCATCATCGCCTCTCCGAACTCCTGTCGCTGAGCCTGCATTTGATTGAAAGAAATCATTCAATAATAATCCGTAAAACAAAAATCCAAGAAAAAAAGCAACCATACCGCCGAAAAGCCCCGCCAATAATATTTTGTTGGTATCCATTTGATTTTATTTTGTAAAAAAATATTTTGCCTGATTATCTAAAATAAGAAATAATCAGTTCTTTTTAAAATCAAAGACCCTTCAGGATCAATTGATCCTGAAAAGGGCCAAGATTACTTAAATGATTTAAAAAAAAACTTTCTAACTGAAAACTGAACTATAAATCAGTCAATTTAAAATTTCATAAACCGTCTTGTTCCATGTTCTTTACTAACCACGATGTACATTCCCGCTTGCCAGTTTTGAACATTTAATTCATCAGCGTTATTTATACTATCCACCAAAATGCCCGCTTCATTAAATACCTGGGCAGTGACAGGTTGGTCAAAGTATAAAACATTAACTGCTGGATTAGGAAAAGCTTTAAAAGCAGGTACATTTTTTAGTTCTTTGCTGATGCTTACCAACTCACCTCCAATTTGAATAATGCCTATTGATCCGCTTACCTCATAACCAACAGTCAGTATATTCTCACCATTTGGGCTATCTTCTGCAGATACAAACTTAATCGTCTCAGGGCCAACATCTCCGACAACTCCCTCTGAGTTGACCGTACGGTTATTGTAATAAGTAATAAACTCAGGTGACCACGGATTTGTTATATCATAAACGACGATAGCACTTTGACGCTCAAAACCTATAAAGGCATAAGTATAATCACCAATCGTTCCAATCGTTAAAGCCTCAGGTTCTACTCCTTTATCATCAGAACGTCCATCTTTTTCACCATCATCTTCATTGAATAATGAAGTTTCAAGGAAACTTGTAAACGTTCCGAAATCCTCGCCACTATCATAAATTTGATTACCGTAAGAATCGAAAATGGTGAAAGAACGAGCTCCATAAGAATAGATTTGATCTGTGTCACCATCGCCATCGTAATCACCATTGGCTGTTGTTGTTTTTAGTCGTCCTAAATTTTCATCTTCTTGCAATTCCGCTGCATTTGGATAAGCAGTTTCATCTAAAATCAGATCTTTTACCCGTTCTTCTTCTGAATACCCACCATAGTCACGAGAATCGCCTTCATTCACGGTCACGATATAGGTTTTACCATTTACTTCATAAGTAGCGATGGCATCAGGTTGAAACATACCCAGCGTTGGATGCGAGGTGATATTTATAACATCATCTTTATCACTCGCATCAAATTTGTAATCGTTCTGAAAAGAAATGATACCAAGTACAGAATTATCAGTTACACCTGCGCCAGCCAAGCCAAAGTCGTTGTCGTTTATGACGGCAATTTTACCTCCAGGCAACAAGGCCAAACCTTCAGGCTTATCAGAGCTTTCATAATTGATAGATGGCAAATTCAACACCTTTGTTTTGAGAACTGCTTGAACATCTTCAGCAGCTATTTCGTCTGCTGACATTTGCTCTAATGTAAGCATATTGGGATTTGAGCCATTTCTTTCGGATAATTCCGAACCGTAAATATTGGTAGCTCCAGTCAAATTTATTTCAAATATAAATTTCTTTCCCTCAGCAACGCCAGGAGCTTCGGAGTCACGTTCCAATACCATAAACTTGTTATTTCCAACATAAACAGCATCGCCTATTTTGTCTACTCTTGAAGTTGACATACCACTGTATCTATTTCGTTCTAACAAATAAACATATTCTTCAATAGGTGTCCCTGTCGAAGCATCAATTCCTAGAATACGAATGACATCGGTGTTATTTCGAACGGAATTATCAGGATTTTCAATTGGAGATTGTATAAAAGCATAAATAATGTTGTTTTCAGGATTATAGGCAATCGCTTCGAATCCACGATTTGCTCTTCGTTTTGAATAAATCTCTGGCAAAGTTTCAGCGCCATAAGTCCCAACAGGTTGTGGAGTTGTACCAAGCATTGAGGTTCCAGCAGGAACGTATCGATCAATTAAAGTACCATTTGGTTGAAACTTGTAAATAGCTGGACGGTACTCATCACACATCCAGAAGTTACCATCATTATCTCGAAGGATACCTTCAAAGTCACCTCCAAACTCATCGTAAGGCAATTGGTGAAGCTCCTCTCCTGAACCATTATCTACATAATCGACATTTGAATAGGGTGTATTTGGGTCACTGTAAGTAACCGGAACTTCATCAAATCCCGGGATATTTCCACGACCTGAAATTGGTGTTGTTCCATCTTGACGATGAAGCAATATTTGGTCATCAAGGCTTACAGTTCCAGTCAATCGATTCAATGTCAATTCCACGATACGCCCTTGATAATCAGGTAATTTGAAAGGCCGGCAATTCTGAGGTGCTGGCGGAGTCACATTACTTTTACCAAAAGTTCCGTCATTAGGCCCTCTGTCTGGTACCATATAGAAAACATAATTATTAATTGAGGGGTGGGCATAAATAAAAGAAGCCTTTGCCCCAATGAAAATATCTGTGGATATTAGTTTGAGACAAAGACTCAAATTAACATGTCCACTAAAATAGTTGAAATCTTACAATTTCTGCAAAAATGCTATAATAGCTATGAGCAGAAACGAGGCAGAGGAAGACCATTTGTGTATTCTTTGGCCTCCATGACCTTATTTTTTATGGTAATGTCCTTGAAACGGATATATACTTTCAAGGCAATGACCAAATATGCTAAAGCGCATTTCGAAGCTTTTGGCTTTCCATCAGCCCCGTCACGTAAAACGATACGTAGACGATTTTTGAGTTTGCCCAGGTATATCCATTGGCTCTTACCGCAAATAACGGTACAATGCCAGGAATTGGAATACCGGCAGTTTCGTTGCTCTTGGGCATTTGTTGACAAAAGTGTTTTCCGGGCCCTTGGCGGCCTGTGGCACAAAAAGCATATGGAGGCAGGCATAGTCCCCCATTCCTCTATTGACACAGATGCTTCCTGGTCTAAGAGTGCTTATCATGGCTGGCGATTCGGCTATGGGCTACACTTAGTATGCCTGCAAAATCGTTTCCCTGTTTCAGCCTGGGTAAGCACCGCTTCGGATAAGGACTACTCCTGGATTGACAAACTGATCCAGGGAATCAAAGACCTGATCGGCATCATTGTGGGTGACGCAGGATACCAATCTTTGAAAGTCATTCAACGACTGTATGAGGATTATGATATCTTGCTCCAAACACCGAAAGTGTTTACCACTTATGTCAAACAACCATTCGTAAAATGGTACAACTCGATGGTTCAATTGGCCGAAGCCAAATGGCTTTATAGACATCGTAAACCATCTATCGAACCTTTATTTTCTCTCATCAAGCAACTTTTTGACCTAGAAGGAGAAAAACAACTGCCTTACAAGGGCATTGATAAAGTCTCTGCTTTTTTAATGATCGGCCCTTTAGCCGTTCAACTGATGATGAGAGACAATTTTTTAAATAATAGGCCGTGGGCTTCAACTCAAGCATTTTTAAACGAATTTAAATAATGCCCACCCCTCAATTATTAACTGTAGATTGCGTGGGGTCGTAGTAAATACCAGAGAAGCCTCCTAAAAATACCGGATCCTGGCCACCATCGTAAACCGGCGTTCCTAATTCCGGCCAATTTGCTACCAACTCATTTACATTGTAAGATTTCAACTTTGGGCTACCAGTTTGGTGGTTTTTGTATCCAAGCGGAAAAATATCAACAAATTCCAGATTGGTTAAATCTAAAACAGCTAAAGCATTATTTTCCTGGCAATTCACATATGCATATGCACCATCTGGCGAAAAGGCAATATATTCAGGCTCCATATCTTGTGCAACGGAAGCAGCTCCATCGTTGCCAAATATTCGCACACCTTTATTCTGTAAAGGAACTTTTTTGTCATTGTAGGTTTCAAAAGTGATCGTCACAACAGTAGCATTTGTTACACCCTCTGAAATGTCAACCACCGAAACTGATCCCATCGGATCAACTGTATAATCATCATTGGGCTCACCTTCGTTTGCCGTCAGAACCAAATCTCCTTCGTTTGAAAACGAGATCATATCAGGCAACGCTCCTACTGTCACGTCATGCAGATAATTTCCGTCGGTATCAAAAAATACAACTTTTCCCGGATCAGTTTTAGGATTTGTTTCAACAGCCACAGCTACAGAATTTGGCCCGGCACCGTAAACAGAAAGATCAATTTCATTGAGTAATGCAGGTGAATTGAGGTTTGTCAAATCGAGAATTGTAAGCTTGTTCGGCGACTTGTTTGTAAAAAAAGCGCGGCGGGTTTCAGGATCAAAAGATACCACCTCAGCTGCATCTGCTATTCCGGTCTCATAACTGGCAAGATGATGAAGCTCTTGCTCGTTTTGTGCATTGCCAAAACCGAAAGCAGACAAAAAATCGTTAAGAGTGTAAAACGTGTTAACATAAGTAATTTTTTTAGGTTTAATAATTGGCCGAAATTACTTAGTCAATATTTTCTATATCTAAAGCCAGCATTAATTGTAGATTAACATTTGCCTAACTGAATTAATTTTAACTTAATGTGCGGGGCTCAAGAGTCACCTTATGACACACTTATCCTGCAAAGCAGTTTATGAAAAATATAAAGTTACCGCAATTAAAAAAAGCCCTCTCTTGTGAGAAGGCTTTTGTGGAGAATACCGGATTCGAACCGGTGACCTCTTGGCTGCCAGCCAAGCGCTCTAGCCAACTGAGCTAATCCCCCTTTTACTTTTTGTGTTTCATCTTTAATTCTTCTGCTATCCTCATTGATTATTCCATTTGTCTGTGTCCTTCCCTACTGGAAGTCGGGACGCTCTAGCCAACTGAGCTAATCCCCCGTAATTGAATTGCGAAATTACGACTTTAAAATGAAATAAAAAACATTTGCAAGAGAGACCTGAAGTTGACAAATCTTATTGTTTAATTTGAATAACTTCTTCCCGAAATTAATTTTTCTTAGTTTTCGAAAAAGTAAATGACAACCATGAAAACTTTCCTTTTTATCTTCTTGCTTTTGACAACCAATTTATTGATCGGGCAATCCAGAATATTAGTTGACGATGATTTTTCAGATTGGCAAAATATCCTGCCGGCTTATATTGATCCGAGTGGCGATCAAGGCTTTTCTAATATTGATTTTGGCAGTTTGTGGATCTATAATGATGCGGATTACCTTTTTTTCAACATCGAACTTGGTTTAGAAAACAATTTGCAGGAATTTAACGAGATTACCATATATATTGATACCGATAATAATGATTTAACAGGAGTTGCTGTAAATGAAATCGGTGCCGATCTTTCGTATACTTTTGGCGAACGAGTTGGAATGGTTTACATTCAAAATAATAGTACCGAGGTTTTTCACAATGACATTGAACTAGTCACTTCGCCAACGGTTTCCTCTGATCAATTCGAATTGAGGATCAACAGAAATCTTGAATTCTTCGGAGAAGGTCTTTTCCAAGGAGATACTATTCAAGTCGTTTTTAAAGACAATTCAGGCCCTTGGGATATACTGCCTAATGAACCCGGAGGTGTAAAATATACTTATGTTGAAGAAACTCCCATCCCGCTTCCGAGTTATTCCATTTCGAAAACCAACCCTGAATTGTTGCGTGTACTTTCTTACAATGTTTTGATTGATGGATTATTTGATGGTTTCAGAGGGCCGCCAATGTCACGATTGATTGAAACAATTGCTCCTGAAATCATTGGCTTCCAGGAAATTTACGACCATGGTTCGTTAGAAGTTGCGTCAAAGATTGAATCCATTTTACCAACAGGCCCAAATCAACAATGGTATCATGCAAAGGAAGGTTCAGATATTATCGCAATCAGCAAATACCCAATCCTGGAAAGTTATGCGATTGATAACAATGGTGCATTCCTTTTAGATATGGAATCAGCAGCCGGAGGAGAGTTGTTGTTTATTGTTGCTCACACTCCATGCTGCGGAAACAATATGGAACGCCAGCTTGAAATCGATGCAATTATGGCATTTATAAGAAATGCTCAAAATGGTATCGGCCCTTTGCAATTAGTTGAAGATACTCCAATAATCATCGTTGGTGACATGAATTTGGTTGGCTACCAGCAACAGTTAATCACACTTTTGACAGGTAGTATCGTCTATAATGACTTTTACGGACCTGATTTTAATCCGGATTGGGATGATAGTGACTTGGAAGATTCGAGGCCATTTACTACGGGACTACCAAACAATTTTACCTGGTTTAATGAAGGGAGTAGCTACAGCCCCGGAAGGTTGGACTTTATCGTTTACACCGGTTCAGTTTTAGAATTGACCAACAATTATACTCTTTTTAGCAGAATGCTTCCAGCCGATACCTTGAATGCTTATGATCTTATGCAGGAGGATGCGGTGGTTGCTTCAGATCATCTTCCGATAGTGAGTGATTTTTATTTAAATAATACAACAGGTTTGAAAAATATTGCTGGTGATAACGCTGAGGAAGTCCTGCTTTTGCAAAATGAACCAAATCCGTTTGATCAATCAACTATTATTAAATACGAACTTCCCAATAAATCATTTGTCACACTTTCTGTTTATAGTTCGATTGGATTACAAGTAGCAAATCTAGTTAGTGAGCAACAAAATACTGGAACTTATACGCTTGATTTTAATGCCGGAGATCTGCCTGAAGGAATCTATTTTTTAAAAATACAGGCTGATGAATATTCAGAAACAAAAAAAATAATGATTTTCAGATAATCGGCATAAGCAATTGACCATCTTAATTAGATTCTTTTAAGTTGAAACCCGACTTTACTTATGATCTTTAAAGCTTATGCTTAATTCTCTGGTTATGAAACACCTGAAATGAAATTTTCATTATTTATATATATAATTGACGGTAACTTAAAATACCAAAAACAAGGTATTGATTCGGTATTGATTACCTAATACATTTGTTTATCAATTCAATTCTTTAGAGTTGAACTAGACGTACTACTAAACTACCTTAAAAAATCGCCTTGACGCAACAACACTCCAATCTTCAAGGCGGTTTTTTTATTTTCTAACATCAGCAAAACAATATTTCCTTAATTTTCTTCCTTTCCTGTGGTAATTGTACATTTATAACAAAATAGATTTCTCTATTCTTAAACACGGCCTTCAAAGCCAAAAAATGAATTTAATGAAAAAACTTATTTTCCTGATGATGTTCCCTTTTTTGCTTTCCAGCCTTGCAGCTCAAAATGATGCAGGTGAAAAGGATGGCAATTCAAAATTTCACGAATTTGATTTTTGGATTGGAGAATGGGAAGTTTATAAAACAGGAACGAAAGACCTTTTGGGTTATAGCAAAGTTGAAAGTATCATTGACGGCTTTGCCATTCAGGAATCTTATCAATCTGCAAAAAGCGGTTATGTAGGCACCAGCATTAATAAATATAACCCTGCAACGATGAAGTGGGAACAATACTGGGTCGATAATACCAGTTTAACACTTTATCTCAAAGGCAGAAAGGTGGAAAATCAAATGGTTCTTGAAAATTTGCTCGAAACCGAAGATGGCACTTTAGGCAACCGAATCACCTGGACAGATAATAAAGATGGAACAGTTCAACAAGTCTGGGAGCAAAGTTCTGACGAAGGGCAATCGTGGTCCAAGATTTTTGATGGCCTTTATAAGAAGAAAAGCGTTAAGCAAAGTAAAAAGCAAAGCAATAATTAAAAATCATTGTGCCTGATATAAATTTATAGGAACCTACCAAATAAAACATCCAACCCGGGTTTTCAGAATAGCAAAAATCCGGGTTGGGTCATTTAACCGTAATTTTCTGCGTCACAAAATTTATAAAATCGAGAAAAAGCCTCAAAATAAGTCAGTTAATTTACCGTTCAAATTACCCGCCATAATTACCTCCTTTTATATATTTGAAACTTTTTAATATGTAATTCGTATCCCTCCTTATTCAGTTATAAATAAAAGGCTGAAAAAAAAATCATAAGTTTTAAGTTTAAGCGCTTCCTATTTCCTGTTTTTTTTACTAATTTTCTATGAAACACAACCCATGAGCGCTAAAAAATATCTAACAACGACGTTATTAGTTTCGCTACTAGCGAGCTTTTCTTCTGTATTTGCACAAGACGAGGTAGCGAATGACTCCGAAACAATGGCCAGCAAGAAGGAATCGCCACAATTCCTAGTTCGCACAGAACGCAACGGAAAAACCAAGTATGTTGGCTGTGCATTACCCAATTTATATTTTCATAAAGCAACCGCATTAACACCAGAGGAAGAATTTGACCAAAATGAATCTGAATTTACAGAAAAGGGCGGAACCGATTCAGAAACGGAATATTACGGCTACTCATTTTTTTTGGTACAGGACAGTTTGATCATCGCATGTAATGAATCTGGGGATTTCAATGGCCAGCCAGAAGGACTTTATACCTTGTCGCGATTTTTATTTCCGCTTTCTATTTCTCCCGAATCATTCAATGGAAAAAACATCAAGACCGTTGAAAATCACCCTTTGTTTGAAAAAGATCCTGCTTTCAACAATTTAATAATAAGGCTTCTTGCTCCTAAAATAGAAGATCCTACTTTATCAACGGAGCCTGTTGAAATTGCACCAAGCGAAAATATCCTTGGACAAATTCAAGTCGATATTTCAACGAATAATTAAATAGTACTTTCATAAAGTATTGAGCAACATAAAGTATGCTCCTTATGAAAAATAGCCTGTTCAAAACATCGAACAGGCTATTTTTCTGTTTACCACCATTGAGTTTCTTTTTCTCATCAAAATACGTGCTGCCAGAAAAAAATATTTAATTTTTTAATCCTCAATAAGTGATTGGATTATAAACATTTATACAAAATTCATCGTCGGGTTTTTATCTATTGTCTCGTTTATTTATTAGCTTAAAGAAATATTTTTTAACCAACCATTAATACAAGATGAAAAAACTAATTGTACTTTTTTTATTGACCTCATTCGCATTCAATCTCTCCATTGCGCAGGACAAGCTTTATTTGGTGTTTGAATTTATGGCAGTAGATAATGAGCAAGAAGCGGATTATGCTGAAACAGAAGCCTTTTGGGAAAAAATCCATGAACAAAGAGCCAAAAATGGTGATATAATTGGCTGGGATCTTTGGTCTCTTCAACCCGGAGGTGAAAAACAGGGATACCAATATTTAACCGTTAATCTCTACGACGATCCTGTGAAGATGATGAGCGGTGGTAGCTGGGGCGATTTATTGGCTCGTGCCAAAGCAGCCTATCCTGATATGAAAAAAGAAGATTTAATGAAAAAAATAAATAAATCAGGTAAAACCAGGGATCTTGCTGCAAGGGTTTATCTCGAACAAATTGCCTCTACAAAAGGTGAGTTTGCCATGCCAATAGGCACAGTAGCTTCCATTGATTTGATGAAAGTTGCCATGGGAGAATATGATAGATATGAAAAAGCAGAAATGGAAATTTTCCAACCTATGCATCAAAAACAGGTAGATGCAGGCAAAAAAGGAAATTGGGGGTTATTGAGATTTATGTCTCCGATAGGAAGCGATACCTATGCTTCTCATATTACCGTAAACATGTATAAAGATTACGGCCAAGCATTAGGAGGCTGGGCTGGTGACAGCCCAGATCTTACAGATGAACAAATGAAGGCGATAGAAGAAGGAATAGCATCCAGAGACATGAAATGGGTTTACATGGCTACTTTGATCAGAAAAGTAAGAAATTAATTTGTAAAAAAAGATACTTTTAAAAAGCCCTTTTACAACATTGTGAAAGGGCTTTTTGAAATCATTAAAAATATTTATCCAGCTTATGTAAATAAATATTTTTTGATATCTTTAAGGCCATGAGGCTTCATTTATTAATCCTACTTTTTTTACTTCCATTTTTTTCAAAAGCCCAGCAATTAATTGTTCCTACAGATACCACTAAGCAGGAAATCCAAGCTGTTCCTCTTACGGAAATTCCTTCACAAGCAGAAAGGCTCCTTCAGAAAATCAATAAAGATTATCAACAGAAGATCTACCAATCAACCATCCAGGATTTCCAAATATTAAGTGACACGCTGAAGACAACAGCTTCAGAATTAGCCTGTCTTTCTGACCAAGTCTTGGATCTGGATATCCCCTATTTTGTTTTAGAAACTGCAATAAATCGATGGAACAGATTTATACCAATAGTAGTAAAAGAAGAAACCAAATTAAAAACCTATTCTTTATAGCTATCGGATATATATGATCAGTTAATTAAAACAAATGAACAATGGTCACTCACAAAATCTAATAGCAAAGAAGTGGTTTATCCGGAAGCAATAGAGGAAAGGATAGACAGAGTATTGTTTTTGATAGATTCGGTAAACCTGGTACTTAATGATAGCTTAAGCAAATGCCTCAGCCTTCAAAATGAACTGGTTGATGTTCAAATTTGGGCAAGGGAACAACAGACAGATAGCCTATCGAATGATTTTACCCTAAATTTACTCTTAAAATATAGCAAAGAGGATGTAGTAGATTATTTTAATCAACAGTATAATTCAGCTCTATTAATACTTGTTCTCTTTGTTATTTTTTGGATGGCGTTTTTATGGATGAAAAGCAAATATAAGGAATTGCAAGCTAAGGAAGTAAAAGCGTTGGAGCTCGGTAAATACATATTCTCTAAAGCTGCAACCGCTGCTTTTCTATTTGCAATTATTGTTCAATCTTTAGCTCTTTCCAAAAAGCCTTATATCCTTGAACTAGTTGTTAACCTGCTGGTATTTTTTCTATTTATAGTGATTATTCCGGGCCTGGTTACTAAAGCTTTGAAGTGGAGTATATACTTTCTTTAAGTCATATTTTTATTAGTCAATTTTGACCAGCTCATTTTTCATGCTTACAATGCTATACAAATAATCAGCTTTATTGAAAGCATTGGTATCAGGTCCAGTAAAATACTCCAGTATAATGGTGATGAAGAAATCGTCCCGAATGCAACATTGATCAGTGGAAGGGTTACCAATCGTACTTTATCGAACAGTCAACGAAGATTTATAATTACGATCCACACCGCTCTTGATACTGATCCTGACCTTGTTATTGAGTTGTTGCAAAAAGCTGGCAGCGAAGTAGATGGCGTTTTGAATTATCCGGAGCCAAAATTATTTCCAGGGAATTGATCAGCAATCGCTTCAATTTTCTTTGTTCTGCTGGGTTGGCGATAATATCCTTGATGTTGTTAGTAAAACAAATTTGAAAGTTCACCAATTTCTGCGGGAAAATGGTATCCAAATCCCGATACCAAATCGTATTGAATACATTGTCGAAGATCCTGACAAAAAAGACATGTCTATTCCAAAGTCTGATAAAAAGAAAGAAAAAGATTGAAATGATAAACAGAGTTAATATAAATTTATTAATTTTGTTGCACCATCAAAACAAAGCGAGCGCTATTACTATCCTTCTTTAAACATCCACACACTGTTTTTTTATTTCATTTACATTTTTTTAGTGTTATAACATTTCACTAAACTGATGTCTATTTAATGAACACCCATTCGAAAAGAACCTGAAACCGTTAATCAATAAATGGGCTCAAAATGGTAAACCGTTTTATTAAAATTTCTTTCTTTGAATCTATCAAGCGATTCACTTTTGTACTAACTTTTTTGTCATTATTGTCTTTTTCCGAAGCTTTGGCTCAATGCAATAATATCCAAGCGGTCAGCTTCACTCCTATTGACACGGTGCAGTGTGGTTTTCCGGCAACAGTAAACTTCAATTCCAATGTTGCGCTAGATTCAACACCTGTTTTGTTATCAACAGCGACTTCTTCCCCTTCTTTCCAATCCTTTTTTAGTCTTAATTTTCCAACGGCCAATAACGGCTGTTTTTATTATCTCGAAATATCAGGCATTTATACCATTTGGGACAACTCTCCGGGTTATTACGATGCCTTTGGTTTTTTTAATATCAACTCAAACCAGTTCATTTCAGAAGGAACTTCAGACAATTTTTCACATACTCCCTATTTATTCTTGTCTCCTGATGTGTATAATCCGGATCACGTTTATCAATATTATTATCAAGGGGATGGATCAACCATAAATGTTAGCTTCACGGACGATCAATTTCCCGACAATTCCGGGAGTATGACTTTTGATTGGTATGTCGTGCCTTGTTTTGAATATCTATGGGATTTTGGCGACAATTCGAGCTCTACTGAACTAAACCCAAATCACACTTATTCCAATCCCGGGACCTATCCTGTCACACTCACAATAACAGATTTATATAATGGTTGCAGCGATAGTTTTAATAGCACGGTAACGGTCAATACCGCGCCGATTGTGGACCTTGGTGAAGACACAGCAATTTGTAATAATGAAATTTTGACACTTGATGCCACGACTCCAAATGCAACTTATCAATGGCAGGATGGTTCTAATAATCCGACTTTTACGGTCAGCCAGAGTGATTTGTATTGGGTGGACGTGACCGCTGATGGATGCACTTCTCGCGATTCCATCAATGTTGATGTTTTAAATAATATTGTCACTGATATTTCAACCTCAATTTGCCAGGGTGATGTAGTAACAGTTGGAAATAGCACCTACACCGCTACGGGATTTTATACTGACAATCTTACATCGGCACAAGGCTGTGACAGCATTGTAAACCTAGATTTGACAGTCATTTCCGTCAACGCAGTTATTAATTCTCCGTTAGCGCTGGATTGCAATAATGCTACTGTCTCACTGGATGGAAATGGTTCAACAGTTGGCTCAAACATCACTTATTTGTGGTTGACTCAAGGCGGAAATATAATAAATGGTGAAAATACTCCCAACCCTGAAGTTGATGTTGCCGGATTATACCAACTCATCATTACTTATGATGACGGTTCTCTAACTTGTGCGGCAACCGATACCGTAACTGTTTTTGAAAATGTCAATGCACCAATCGCAGATGCTGGAATTGATCAGACCTTAAATTGCACCGCAACCACTTTAATACTTGATGGAAGCAACTCTTCTACCGCTTCCGAATTTACCTACCAATGGTCATCGCTTGATGGAAATATTGTTTCCGGAAACACAACTTTAAATCCTTTGATTGATCAGCAAGGGGTGTATACTTTGGTCGTTACCAATGAAGAAAATGGTTGTACTGCTTCCGATTCAGTCGAAGTTGACGAAGTAATCCTTTCGATTGCAGATTTTAATATACTTTTTGAAGCGCCAACCTGCTTCGGAAATGATGGCTTGATTGAGATTCAAGCTCTCACAGAAAATGGCCCATATTTATATTCGATTGATGGTGGAACAACCTATTATAATAATCCTTTTTTTGATTTTTTAAGTTCAGGAGATTATTCTATTTCGATAAAAGATAGCTTCAATTGCGAGATCAATCAAGCGTTTTATTTACCGGTCGCGGTGGAACTCAGCATTCAGTTGGAACCAGAAGTTTTTATACAATTTGGAGAATCATATAACCTAAATGCCGAAGTCAATATTCCTTTTGACAGCATTTTTTCAATTACCTGGGAGCCTGCTGTTGGTTTGAGTTGCGATGAATGTCTTGACCCTTTGGCGAGTCCTGTCGAAACAACTGATTATACGATTTCCATTGTTGACAATAATGGCTGCCTGGCCCAAGCTCAGGTAGTTGTCGAGGTAAAAAGATCCAGAAGAGTTTTTATACCAAATGCTTTTTCGCCGGTTAACCGGGATGGGAATAATGACGTTTTCAGAATTTATACGTCAGCCGAGCAAGTCAATCAAGTCAATAGTTTTAAAGTATTTGATCGCTGGGGATCGTTGGTTTATGAAGCTAATGCTTTTCAACCCAATGACCCGCTAATTGGCTGGGATGGCACTTTCAATGGAAAAACATTGCAAAATGGCGTTTTTGTTTATTATGTTGAAATTGAATGGATTGATGGAAAAGTAGTCAACTATAAAGGTGATGTTTCGATAATAAATTGACGGTGCTTCACTTTCGCTCTAAATTCAGGAGTATGGATTCGATGACCAAAATATCAAGAAAAAAACAACACTAATATAAATCCAAAGCGTAGAAAACAGGATATGAACGACTGTTTCAAATCTTTTCCCTTTCCAAAGTTTTGAAGAATAACCAAAAAACTGAATAAACAAGCGGATCGTCCAAAAAATACAAAACCCTAAAGCCAGTCGCCTTCCCAAAGTTGTTCCAATAATTTCACTGGAAGAGGTGACGCAAATCAAACCCATCAGAAACACCACCAATGCGATAAAAAAAGTGTGAACCCACATCATTTGTCGATTGATCAAACTTAATGAGCTCAGCTCTTTTTTCCAATTGAAATAACTCGGAAAAATGACGTGAACCAAGGATAATGCGATCAAAAGGGTCCCAATTATTTTAAGTTGCAGCTCCATGTTTTTCAAGGATAAAGGTTGATATAAATGGTGTAATTTTTATTTCTTTAAAAATATTAAGTTTTGCTTTTTCAAAAGTTTTCAACCAAATTTTTTTCGAATGAAAATGGAAAAACCCGATATTATACGCTAAAAAATTGGGCAAATCCCTTAAATGTTCAACAACTACAATTTGCCCCTTAGGGCTTAAAATTCTTTTTAATTCCTCGAAAAAAGCTATTCTTTCGGCTTCGATCCTGATTTCATGAGCAGAAAGGATAACAAAAATAAAATCTGCCTGGTTGTCTTTCAGGGGTATATTAGAATTATTTATTTGAATTGTATAGGGATACGGCGGATAGGCTTTTCTCGCCCGTTTTATTGAAATTTCGGTATGTTTTAAAGGATCATAAAAATCAAATACGGTCAATTCCGAATCTTTAAATTGCTCTTTAAGCAGCATGCTTGTTTCGTCAAAACCTGCATTGATGTTCACTATTTTACTTTTTCCAGCATTTTTCAAATCATTTAACCATTTCAAATCATACAATCCAGACAAATCATAAACGTAAAATGAAACCATCAAAGAGATTGAAGTCATTGCAATGATCAGGAAACCTAAAATATTCAAGGAAAATCGATAAGGATCAGCCACATAATTGGCCAGAACGAAAATCAGCAATAAAACACCGAATGACAACACATAAAAATGCCAGTTAAATCGAATGATGTTCCAAACTCCCTGATAGGGTTTTCTTTTAAATTTCATTATTTCCTTTTTCTATTTACCTCTTCCCAAAAATAGTTGATATTTTTATTTAGCTTTCATAAAAAGCTTTTTTGAAAATTATTGTACTTTTAAAATTCGCATAATTTAACGATCAAAACTAAAAGCTTTTGCACTAAAAAGCTCCCTTTCAGGTTTTTACCATGAAAAATAAAAAGACCCGACGAATTGCAGCTATCATGTTTACCGATATTGTTGGATATACTGCTTTGATGCAACAGGATGAAAATGCTGCCGCAGAAATAAGAGCACATCATCGCCAGGAATTTGAACAGTATCATAAAATTTACAATGGTGAAATTTTGCAATATTTCGGAGATGGAACCCTAAGTGTTTTTCAAAGTGGCGTTGAAGCGGTGGAATGTGCAATTGCTATTCAAAAGGCTTTAAACAAAGACGAGCCTGTGCCCCTTCGAGTTGGTTTACACATGGGAGATATTGTTTTTGATGGAACGGATATTTATGGCGACGGCGTAAATCTGGCTTCTCGGATTGAAAGTATGAGCATCGCTGGAGCAATTTTAATTTCCGGAAAATTAAATGATGAACTCAAAAACCATCAACAAATCAAAACGATTTCATTAGGGCATTTTGAATTAAAAAACATTAAAAAACCCGTTGAAGTCTTTGCCGTTTCCAATGATGGAATCAAAGTTCCTGAACGATCTGAACTAAAAGGTAAGCAAAAAGAACAGACCAAAACCATCGCGGTGCTGCCTTTTGTCAACATGAGTTCTAGTGAAGATAACGAATACTTTAGCGATGGGATGACGGAGGAAATCATCAATGCCTTAGCGAAAATCAAAAGCTTAAAAGTTACTTCGAGAACTTCTTCTTTCTTTTTTAAAAATAAAAAAACTCCTATTCCACAGATTGGCAAGGAACTAAACGTTTCTACCATTTTGGAGGGCAGTATTCGCTTGTCCGGAAACAAGATGCGGATAACAGCACAGCTGATTGATGTTGCAGATGATTTTCATTTTTGGTCAGAATCTTTTGACCGATCGATTGAAGATATCTTTGCCGTTCAGGATGAAATCAGCCTCTTGATCGCTGATAAATTGCGAGAGCATATTGGACATTTTGAGATAGACGATCACCTGGTTAATGACCCTGAAATACCTGTCGACATTTATAATCAATATTTAAAAAGCAGGTTTCACATCCTTAAAATGACGAAGACTGATATTGACCAAGGGATGTCGATTTTAGAGGACGTGATCGATGCACAACCTAAATTTGCTTTGGCTCATCTGGGTATGCATTTAGGCTTTACGATGAAAGGAATGATGGGGTTAATTCCAGCTATCGAAGCCTTTGTAAAAGGGCAACCTTTTTTGAAAAAAGCGATTGAAATTGATGAAAATTTAGCCGAATGCCAATTACATCTTTCTTATGATGCTTTTTTACAAATGTGGGATTTGGAAGCGGCGTATCGCCATTTGAATAAATCATTTGAAATACGGCCATCTGTGGAATTCTACCAATCAATGGCATCCACCTTAGGTGCGGAAAGAAAGTTTGACGCTGCACAAAATTATATTGAAACTGCATTACAACTTGACCCTTTTTCTGAAATCAATCACCATTTGAGCGGGTTCATTTATTACTCTCAGGAACAATATAAAGAAGCGATTGAATGGTTTGAAAAAGCAGTCCAGCTAAAACCCAATTTTATTGTTTCCAAATTTTACAAAGGACAGGCATTGTTGTTAATGGGACGTGCAGCAGAGGCTTTGGCTTACTTCCAAAAACTCCCCGAAGATGAGCCTGGAGATATCACTAAATTGGGATTTATAACGCTTGCCTATGCATCGCTTAGAGATGATATTCAAACAGAAGCAGGAATCGCTAAATTGGAAGCAGCACTAAAAACAGACTTAGTCAGCAAGGCGATAAGTGCTCTGATTTTGTGTCATGCGATATTGGGCAACAAGGAAAAAGCATTGCATTTCGTTGAGCAAGGTGTTGCATTTCGATTACCAATGATGGTTTATCTTTACACTGAGCCCATCCTCAAAACGCTTTATGCGATTCCTCGATTTCAGGAATTGGTAAAGCAAGTTCTAGGAGAAAGAACAACTTTCGATCCTCCCGAAAGGAAATACAAAAAAGCACTTTTCAACAAAAAACAGTTGGAACAATACAAACGTCAATTAGAAACTTTGATGGCGAATGAAAAACCGTATTTAGATCAAAACCTGACGCTTCGTGGTTTAGCTGAAATGCTGGAAATTCCCGCTAATCATTTGTCGCAATTGCTCAACGAAGGTTTTGATAAAAATTTCGCGGAATACGTCAACACTTACCGACTCGAAACCTTCAAATCAAAAGCCGCTGACACTACTCAGCAACACCTCACCATCCTTGCTCTTGCATACGACAGCGGTTTTAACTCCAAAACCGTTTTTAATACTTTTTTTAAAAAAATGACGGGAATAACGCCAAAAGCCTATTGGAAAAAGGTGGTGAAATAATTCGCAATGTAGTTGTAAAGATAATTATCATTTTTTTAATTTAGTAGTAAACTAATAAGAAATGAAATTCAAAAAAAAGTACCTTATTTCAGCGCTCATTTTGCTTAGTATCTCCATTTTAGTTTACAATCAATTATTCCAGCAACCTGAATTAGTTGATTCCGGATACATCATCTTTGATAAAGAATTTGTGGAACATACTGATGAAGTTTGGCAAGCAGAATTCCATCCTACAGGCAATTTAGTCGCAAGTGGAGGCCTTGATAAAACCGTAAAAGTTTGGTCGAGAAATAGTGGTATAGTGCTTTATAACTTGGTACACCATGATAGAATATCTTCCCTTTCCTTTAGTCCGGACGGAAGTCAGATATGCGCCGGAAGCCATGATGGCAAAATCAGAATTTGGTTGTTAAATACAGGTGATTTACTTAAAAAACTGGAGGGCAATAGAGGAGCTTTATGGACGGTAACCTATAACCCTTCCGGCGATTTAATAGCAGGCGCAGGAACAGATAAAATTATACGTATTTGGGAGGTAAACAGCGGTAAGCTGATTAAAAATTTTGAAGGTCATGAGCGCGATATTTGGTCATTATCATTTAGCCCGGATGGTAAATTGCTGGCAAGTTCCGGGAGCGACAACAGCATAAGAATTTATAATATGGCTACCGGAGAAAACATTAAAACAATAAAAGAACACACCCAGGCCGTAATTTCAGTAGCATTTAGTTCTGATGGAAAACTATTAGCAAGTGGTGGCGATGATAAAACAGTAAATATTTGGGACACCCAAAATTGGACTTTAAAAAGATCGCTAAAAGGAGAGAATGAGTGTATTTATTCTGTTGCTTTTAGCCCGGATAATGCTACTATTCTTACCGCCGGAACAGATAAAAAAGTACTGGGCGAGATTTTGCAATACAGATTTGGTTATAAAGGACCGAATAATAATGTAAGTGCAAGACTTTGGGATGTAAATAGTGGTAAATTATTACATACCATAACTGAACATCAAAACGACATCTGGGAGGTTTGCTTCAGCAAAAATGGCAAATGGATTGCAACCGCAAGTGCCGATCATACCGTAAAAATTTGGAAGTATTCGAATTTGAAATAAGTTCCGATTTATAAACCCGAACGATTCCCTCTACTCCAGCCTATACCTTTGAGTTCTGAAAAGGTTATAAAAAACCTATTTCTATTTTTTCACCAAAAAAAATTAAAAGATGAACTCAATAACAATGAAAGCAGCTAAAGTAAAAACTTTAAAAACGAACTCAAAAATTATGAAAGCAATCGTTTGCACCAAATATGGATCGCCGGATGTGCTACAACTCGCAGAAGTCAAAAAGCCTTCACCAAAAGACAATGAAGTACTTATAAAGATTCACGCGACCTCAGCAACGTCAGGAGACGCTCGAATTCGAAGAGCTGACCCATTTATCATTCGATTAATCTTCGGTTTCAAAAAGCCAAGAAAATCAATTCTTGGAGTAGTTGTCGCCGGTGAAATTGAAGCTATTGGAAAAAGCGTGACAAAATTTAAAGTGGGCGATCAAATTTTTGGAGCTTCAGGTATGCGTTTTGGAACTTATGCTCAATATATTGCAATACCTGAAAATAGCACCTTGGCTTTAAAACCAAAAAACATGAACTACGAAGAAGCGGCAGCTATTCCTTTTGGTGCAACAGCCGCATTGCATTTTCTTAGAAAAGCAAATATTCAAAACGGACAGAAAGTTCTTATTTATGGCGCTTCCGGAGCAATCGGTACGGCTGCGATTCAACTGGCAAAGGCCTTTGGTGCTGAAGTCACCGGAGTTAGTTCGACTACAAATATTGAATTAGTGAAATCTTTAGGTGCAGAAAAAGTATTCGATTATACCAAAGAAGATTTTTCTAAAAGTGGTGAAAAATACGATGTCATTTTTGAAACCGTAGGCAAAAGTTCGTTTTCAGGCAACATTAAATCACTTAAACCAAAAGGGCGTTTGCTTATGGCTTCCGCAGGTATTTCTCAGATGTTACGAGGTTTGCTGGTTTCAATCACAAGTTCTAAAAAAGTGATCTCCGGTGTGATAGAGGAAAGTGCCGAAGATATGACCTACCTCAAAGAGCTTATTGAATCCGGACAACTGAAAGCAGTCATTGACAAATGTTATCCTTTGGAACAGATTGCTGAAGCACATCGCTATGTTGACAAAGGACATAAAAAGGGAAATGTGGTCATAACCGTCGAGCATGGAAATAAATCTTAGCAAAATATAGGGAATAGCCGGGGAGCTTTTATTTTGGAAATGTATTCCCTATTTTTCGCTTTCACTTTGTAAGCTCCGATGAAAAAAAGATATTATCTCTCGATGTTAAGCCTGTTTTTGCTTGTTTTAGTGTTTGATTGCATATACTTGGTGGTACACCAATCTTTGGAGATGTTTTTAGTGTTGGGTTTGCTTCATTTCGGACTATTCGGACTCCTCAACTTTCTTGGAACTTATTTTCTGTACAAACCTATTGACTTTGCATTTATTCAACAAACGGATACTCCACAAGCTAAAAAGCGGATTCAAAACCTGACCTGGTATTCAACCGGCTGGATATTTTTTCTTGGTGTTTGTTATTTCGGGATAATGGTCTTTTTGTTAC
This sequence comes from Saprospiraceae bacterium, assembly GCA_965220465.1. GTDB lineage: Bacteria > Bacteroidota > Bacteroidia > Chitinophagales > Saprospiraceae > JAHDHW01. Next base: position 700,862 of record CBDCPZ010000025.1, read on the forward strand.
TTACTTTTCCGGTAGATACCGGAGATATTTCGTTGGAAGAAATGCCGGCAAATTTATGGTTGACCGCCATTCCATCGACATTATATATTTATGCTATTTTACCATCATTCATCGCCTATTTTTTATTCAATGATTTCACCCTTGATCTCAAAGCAACAGCCTATTTAAATTTTCAAATCCTTTATCCGGTTGGAAAGAAAAGAATAGGGCTTACTCTATTATTTACATTTATAATCCTTGGTTTTTTCCCCTCTACACTTGTCATTTTGGAATTGATCGTTTCGGGCGTTGGTGAGGATTATGCCCAGTTTTCAACAATCAATCCCATGGAAGCCATTTTGCCGGACCGGATCATTGTTTTCATCGGGATGATCTTCGCGGTTGTTTTTATTACCCGTTCTTTTACCAAACCTATTTATTCTTTACTAAAAGAAATCAACAAAGTCCGCGAAGGTGATTTTTCAACTCAGGCGGCTATTATAACAGAAGATGAAATTGGTGCGCTTACTCATGATTTTAATGAAATGGTGAAAGGTCTAAAAGAACGAGAATTGATTAGAGATACTTTCGGAAAGTATGTGACCAAAGATGTGGCAACCGTTATTCTTGACAAGAAAATAAATGTAGAAGGCGAAGTTCGCTTATGCACCATTTTAGTAACAGATATTGCAAATTATACTTCGATTTCTGAAGAATTGAAGCCTGAAGAAGTCGTCAAAATGTTGAATGAGTACTTTTCGATTATTGTTGGTATCATTCAAAATCATAAAGGAGTCGTAAATAAATTTATCGGTGATGCTGTTTTTGCCATGTTTAATGTTCCGCTTGATGATCCTGATCATGCAGTAAATGCAATGAATGCTGCTTTGGAAATTGAAAAAATTACAACGAAGCGCAAATTTGGAAACGAATGTAAATTATCTACCAGAATCGGAATCAACACGGGTTTTGTTGTCGCAGGAAATATCGGTTCAGCTGAACGGATGGAATATACTGTCATCGGTGATGATGTAAATGTTGCTGCCCGATTAGAACAATTAAATAAAGAATACGGAACAACTATTCTTGTGGGAGAAAATACCCGGAAAATGGCCAAAGATCACTTTAATTTCATTCAGCTTGGAGATTTTCAACTAAAAGGGAAAGATAAATCTTTAAAAGTATTTAAGGTGAGCAATTAGACTTTTCAATGGTTGAAACCACCCGTTCTGTTTTTCCTTTTTTCCAGAAATAAGGAATGTCGTTGATTATAAAAGCATTGGCCAAAACAATCCCCTCAAGGTTCATTGATTCCAAAAATGAAAAATGGTAATCAATCACTTTTACCGGTTTAGGCTTCCAGTTTTGCCGAACTCCTTCGATGATCAAAATCCTTTTTGTGTTGGAATTGTAGGTAAAAGTAAAAGGCAAAGGGCCTGCAAATCTTCTTGCTTCTTTCCACTCAGTAAATGGTGAATGTTGAGGCAAATCAACCTGCTCGGCTTCCATTTCAACCACAAGTTTAAAGCCTGATCGATTGGATTGAATTGCTGTTTCGGTTTCGGTTAAAGTCGTTTTTATATCCGTTGTGGTATAATTATAATGAGTAAAAATATTTCCGAAAAATTCCATTTTCTTTTGATCGGTTTCCGATTTTATAATGTACAAACCTCGTAATCTTTTGCCTTCATTATTGGTATATCGAACAAAAATGCGGTAGCCAATCAGGAAAAAATCGTTGCCAAAAACTTTTGGAAATCCTTTGGGTCTCAGCCCCAAAGTCTGAACCATCGCCACTGCAATGAAAGCCCATTTGTCTTGAAAAATATCTATTTGTAAACATTCAGGAATCAATCCCTCCAATTGCTCTTCTGGAACTGCAAAAGTCAAAACGAGCGAGCTTTCAAAAAAGGCCTCAACAGCAAAAGGATGATCTTTTAAAAATGCAAGCATATCAATTAGTTTGAACCATTTTTATTCCATTTCCCATAATTATGGACTTATGCTTCTTATAATATGAATCAATTCAATATAACCATTAAAAAGAGAATCATTCTATTCTATTAACTTCTGGCAATTAAAATTTACTTGACCTGCTTCAAAAACCACTCTTTTTCTGCAAATATTTCGGCATTATGAATCCGGCTTCGCAAGACCTCCTTTTCTTTTTTATTCATTATTGTCAACTGCAAAAGCTGCTTGGTAAAAATGATAATATTGCTATAATGCTCTTTTCGATAGGCGAGGTCTTTACTTCGTTGCAGATAAACCCTTAGGCTTTCCAGAAGGCTTTCCAGGGGATCAAACTCCTTTAACTCATAGTAAATCTTGAGTTGCAAAATCCGGGCACCAAGCAGCAGAAAAGAAGCTTTGGTTTCTACTTGTATCAATTGCTGAAGGCTCTCTTCAAACCGGTCTTGTTCGTAGTATAACTTGCCCATACTAAAGTGAAATAATGGCACCTGAAATGCCGGTTTCAAATGTTGCTGATACTCCTGGATGAAGTTTGATGCCCATTCGTATTTGTTTAATTTCAATGCCAGGGAAACGATATTGCTATATGTACTTTCCAGCATAATTCCATCTTCAAGCAAATAACCCTGATCTAAACTCAATAGATATAATTCAAAAGCTTCCCGTATAAACAAACTGGAACCGGTGTTCAATTTTTTAATGGAATAATTGATCGCCACTGTATAAATATCCCGCATTTCGGCAGGCGGGAAATATTGTTGATAAGCAGTGATCGTTTCACGAAGTTTTAAGAAATATATCTCATTACCTTTTGAGCTGATCGCTTTATAGCAATAGTAATAAATGGCAATAGCAGGTGTTTTCAAATAATCAGGATTGCTTTCGATAAGTTGTATCACAATGTCCAGCAGTCCGATGTTATATTGTTCCTGATTAATGTTTTCCCTCGAAAGGGCATTACAAGCCTGTTTAAGTTTTGTACTTAAAAAATAAGTATCAAAATGGTCGCTGACTTCTTGAAGATTGGTCCTTTCTTTTCGATTTATGCTAATGACATAGTCATATTTTTCAAAAGCAAGATCATGCTTCCCTTGGAGGTAATCTGTATTTCTGAAAACATGCTTTTCAAGTGCAATACCAGTATCACGGATTGCTTCTTTAAAAAGTTTTTCATCTTGTAATCTTCGGTAAGCTTTGGCGAGATAGAATTTTTTTTTCGCTTCATTTTTACGCATTTCAAGAAGTATTAAAAAATTTTCCAAAAGTTTAAAAAGACGGGAAGCAACAAGGTTCCATTGTGAAGCTGAAAACGATTTGCCGGGAAATATGATACTCCAATATTCTTGAGGTGGAAGTGTTCGCCTTTGCTTTTTCCAGGCATAAAAAAGCAATTTTACATCCGACCTTTTATTAAAAAGGGCAGAGCTCAAAAAGTGTTCAAATTTTGTTATTTCTCGTTTTTCGAGCCTATTTAGTACTTTAATTAGCTTCATTTCTGTAAAAAGAGGGTTAATGTTTATTCAAAACTATATTTTAAATTGTATTAAATATAGTATAAATAGCTGATAATCAATATCATTTCTTAATATAAATCTGTATAATTATAAAAAAATGTTCTTTTGAATACAGCATTTAAGGATCATCTTTGTAATGTCAAAAAGTATTTAGAAAAAGTAGTATAAAATAGAGACTATGAAAAATCAATTTATAATATGCTTTATCCTGGTTTTTAGTAGCACAAACTTAATTGCTCAGAGTTGTTTGCCAGAGGGTATTGAATTCACCAGCCAGGAACAAATAGACAGTTTTGCAATCAATTACCCCGGCTGTACTGAAATACTCGGAGATGTATTGATTAATGACACAATATGGGGAGCAATTTCAAATCTTAACGGTTTAGAGCAACTTTCAACAGTTCATGGGGATCTTTTAATTCATGACAATTTCAACCTAATCGACTTATCAGGCCTGAATAATCTTACATCAATTCATGGGATTTTTTCAATTATTTTTGCAAGCTTAACTGATTTATCAGGCCTGGATAATCTTAGTTCAATCGATGGAGATCTTGAGATTCATAGTATGGCTTATTTAGAAAACATATCAAATTTATCTAATCTGAATGCTATTGGCGGAGGTTTAAATATTCAAAATTCCTTTAGTTTGACAAATTTAGTAGGTCTTGAGAATATCACGATCTTATCCGGAGATCTGACTATTAAAGACATGGCCTTAGAATCACTTACAGGATTAAATAATCTACAATCGATTGCCGGACAAGTATGGATAAATTACTGTGAAGAGTTGGTTGATTTAAGTGGCCTGGACAATGTCACATCAATGGACAGTAGTCTTATTATTTCTCAAAATAATAATTTAGAAAGTTTAAACGGACTTGACAACCTAAATACAGCTGGAAGGGTTTCGATATTCTACAATCCAAAACTGCTAAATGCAACAGGACTTGGAAACCTTAATACAGTTGACAACTCTTTAAATATATATGACAACTCTTCTTTAGAAAACCTTGAAGGGTTTACCGCTTTGAATGCGATTGGAGGATTATATATCGCAGATAATCCAGTTTTAATAGATTTATCCGGCCTTGAAAATGTTGCATCTATTGGAGGCCGAGTATATATTAAAAATAATTCATCTCTAATCAATTTGAATGGACTCAATGGAGTTGAAATAATTCATGGAGATGTTAAAATTACAGAAAATCCATCCCTTGTAAATTTGAGTGGCCTTGATGGCCTTGAAACAATAAATGGATTCATAGAGGTAGAAGCCAACCCTTCTTTAGTAAACCTTACAGGCCTTGACAATCTTACAACGATAGACAGTTCATTTAGTATATCAAATAATGAATCTTTGAGCAATCTCAACGGTTTGAGTAACCTGACAAGCATCGGGTTTAGCTTTGAAATACGAAATAATCCATCTTTGTTATCACTGACTAATTTTAATAATTTAACCTCTATCAGTGGTTGGCATCTCTGGATTCAAAATAACCCACTTCTTACAAATTTATCCGAATTTCCAGCTTTAACAGATGTCGGCAGTTTGTGGATTTTAGATAATAATGCTCTAACTAGTTTAACTGGCTTGGCAAGCCTGACCACAGTTGGTGATTTTTTTAATATATCCAATAACCCTTCTTTGATATCCTTAGAGGGGCTGGAAAATGTTACAACATTAGAAAGTTTTTATTATCCTAGCGTCGCACTTACAATAAAAAATAATGCTTTATTAGAAAACCTGGCTGGATTAGGAAATGCAGATTTAAGTGATGGTGTCCATCTTTACATTGAGGATAACAGCTCTCTATCCCTCTGTGCTCAAGCAAATTTTTGTAATCACATATTGGGAGGAGGAAACCCCAATATTTCTAACAATGCACCTGGTTGCAACAACACAACTGAAATATTATTCGATTGCTTTGAAAACCTGGATAACTCTGTATTAACCGGTCGAATCATAACTGACCTTGATCAAAATTGTTTAGATAGCTCGGGTGATGTTTCAATGGAAAACTGGTTGATAGAGGCTTCGAATGGAAATTATTCAATTACTGTTAGTTCTAACAACATAGGTGAATACTGGCTTCCCGTCCTTGAAGGAGAATGGACTTTAAATGTCATTTCTCCTTCTTCTTTTTGGGCCCCTTGTTTTACGGATACAATTATAATGTCAAATGCTTTGGAAGATACAATCGTTACAGATTTTTTAATGCAACCTGATGGAGACTGCCCTTTTATTGATTGGGAAGCATTTGTGCCAAATTTCCGTATTTGCCAAAATAGCACCTTAGTTATCGATTATTGTAATTATGGCACACAAGTCGGAGAGGACATTATCTTTTCAGTAAGCCTGGATAGCTTTTTAACGTTCCAAAGTGCATCCATCCCTCACACAATTGATGGTTCAGGGAATATCATTTTTGAAATTGATTCAATTGACCTATTAGAGTGTGGTCAATTTACAATAGATGTTTTTCTGGATTGTGATAGTGTAGATTTAGGCGACATCCAATGTGTACATGTAGAATTAATGCCAACAGATTTGTGCGCAAATGATAACTCCACTTGGGATGGTTCCACTATTAAAGCAAGTGGCTTTTGTGAAAATGATAGCATCCATTTTGAGTTGGAAAACATCGGTATGGGGAATATGAACCAAGCAGCTCAATTCAGAGTAGAGATTATCATTGATGATATTGTTTTATTACATGAAGTAGATGATTACCAGCTGAATGTTGGTGGCAAATTAATGTTAAGCTATGAAATAGATGGCCATGGGATACGTCTTGAAGCTGACCAGACTCCTGAACATCCGGTAAGTGGCAAAGCTTCGGTTGTAGTACCCAGTTGCGATAGTATTTCCAATAATATCATTCTTGTCTTTTTTCCATCAAATAACGGTGATCCATTTTCAGAAACTTATTGTCGATATGCTGTTGCATCATACGATCCTAATATCAAAACAGCTATTCCTCAAGGCCTGGGTGATATGCATGAGATTGATAAATCCTGGGAGCTTGATTATACCGTTCAATTTCAAAATACGGGTAACGATACTGCCTTTTTGGTAGTGCTTCGGGACACTCTTTCAGAAAAGCTCGATCTCACAACACTCAGGGTTCACGGTGGCTCACACCCTTTTACATGGGCGCTTAATCCTGAACGGGAACTGGTTTTTACCTTTGAAAATATTCTTTTGCCGGACAGTACGACCAACGAGCCTGAGTCACATGGCTTTGTCAATTTTTCAATAAGTCCAGGGACAGATTTATTGCCTGGAGATATAATTCAAAATAATGCTGAAATTTATTTCGATTTCAATGATCCAATTATTACTAATACCGTCTTTCACACGATTAGAAAACCAATTGTAGCAACTAGCGAACATATTGAATGGTGCGCCGGAGATGAATATATGGGGCAGCTGATAAGGCAAGATACCATGATCCAACATATGATAAATTTTATAGAATATGACAGTATACATTTAGTTCATTTGGATGTGGTTTCAGTGTTCCAGGATACAGTTTCCATAGATGTTGAAATAGGAACTTATTTTGAAAACATCCTAATCAATGGAGACACGACATTTACGATCAACTATCTTACTCAAAACGATTGTGATAGCCTGGTAACTTATTTGGTTGGTGGGCTTACCGATATTGAAATAATAGCTAATGCTTTCAAAGATGTAAAGGTATTTCCAAACCCGGCTAATGATATCTTAACCGTCGTTAATCATGAAAATAATGAAGCACAACAATGGTCGCTGATGGACAATCTCGGAAGAGCAGTCTGGAAGCAACAGCTTAATATCAATGAATCACTTTCAGGCATTCATTTAGCCCAGTTTCCCAAAGGTGTTTATCTACTGAAAGTAAAAACAGAAACGGCTACAGCAATTTGGAAAATTATAAAGCTATGACCTTGATATCCTTATTTATTACAGGATAAAAATGAAGAATGTTCAAATAGCTGTTTATACTTTGCTTGGTTTGGGGCTGGAGGCAGTCTCAAACCTGTTTTTTTTACCGCTGCAACCATCGTCACCGAAATGAAAACCCATTTATCCAGAAAAGTATCCAATTGCAAACACTTGGGAATCAATCCCTCCAATTGCTCTTTCGGGACTGCAAAGGTTAAAACGAGCGAGCTTTCAAAAAACGCTTCAACAGCAAAAGGATGATCTTTTAAAAATGCAAACATATTACTTTGATTGAGTTAATTTCTTATTCAAAACAAACTCATTGTACCAAATGATGAAAATAAATAACAGCGCAAAAATGATATTTACTTTTCCCCAAAGCAACAAATCAGGCACAAGATTAATTTCCAGAAAATTCATTGTTAAAATGATAACAATTTGAGTCATTGTATTGAAACGTGTTTTAAAACCACTTAAAATCCATATTGCCATGAAGATCTCAGCGACTCCGATGAGGTTTGTAATAAGCACTGAATATTCCGCTCCCAATATGCTGGAAACTATTTGTCTGTGTCGTGGAACTAAATGAAGCAATTTACAGAAAAGCCCATTGATCAACCAAACAGAAGCGATGAAATAAGTGATTAATTTATGAATCCTTTTTTCGTTCTTCTTTAATATCATATTCAGAAAAGCCGCTATTTAGAAAACTTTCGAAAGCATCATGCATTCGAATAAAAGCAAGCATGTCATGATTCAAAATAAGTTCGTGGTTTTGTAAACCATTTTCCACTGCTTTTTTCAAACTAGCAAATGCTTCATTGGTTTTTTCAAGATTCGAATAAGCACAGGCCATATGGAAATAAATCTCGGGATCGTTTGGCTCCAAATCCAGTGCTTTTTCAAATTCAATCAACGCTGGTTTTACATCGTATTCTTTTAATTTGATAAAACCCTGTTTTTTGGCTTTGTTTTCAGGTATTTTAGGTTTGGAACCAAATGATACTAAAACATCTTCGTGTACGATTTCTCCATTTCGTCTCAAATCCAGCAATACTTGCAAGTTACTACCTACTTTCGTCGTTAAAATATACCTGACTTCTTTGCCATTTTCCATAACATTAAAATAATGGTGCGCTCCCCAAATAGATGATTTTTTGGAAACAACTTGTCCGCCTACGATCACTGTTTCTTCGCCCAACCAGTTGTTATGAAATTCAATGACGGTATTTTTGGAGGTTAATTTTTTATATTGCATGGTTTGAAGTGGCGTTTCTTGGTTTTTCTACAAAGTTGTTGAAAATGGTTTTTTAAATAAATGTCTGTTTTTCTCTTTCAATAAAGTCTTGTAAAGTCATTGGTTGTATTCCGGTTAATTTTTCATAAAAATCAGAAATCTCAGGTTCTTTTTGAAATCTGGGTAAAAAATGAAGCATAATCATCACGATGATCAATCCATTTGGGATGCTATCCCTCTTTTTTATAAAATAGAACCGGAAAGGGTTTATATCTTCAAACGCTATTTTATTATCAATTGTCTGATTGATCAATTCCGTCACTTCATAAAAATCTTTGTTCTCATAGCCAGTCAGTTCAATAATTTGATTTTTGTAGTTTTTAAATTCGTTTAAAAGTATTGCCACTGTTTCCCCAATATTTTCAACATCAATCCAATTGAATTTAGCTTTTCCTGCAGGAAGGATAATCTTTCTTTTTTGTTGAATATCGTGGTGAAGCGTTGTGGTAAGGTTTTGCATAAAATAGCTTGGCCACAAAAAAATGTAGTTAATACCATACTCTTTTATCAATTTTTCAATTTTATTATGTGGAATCACACTGCTTTTCTCAGCTCCCTGGACAGAAAGAAAAAGGATTTGTTTGATTCCCTTTTCTCTAATTTTTGCAATCAATGGCCTGAAGTACTTTTCAACAGCTGAAATCTGTGGAGGTCTCAAAAGAAAAACACAATCAATATTTTCCAAAGCTTTTTCAAAAGTATCAGGATTTTCAAAATCAAATTCAACAAAATCTAATTGCTCAAATCGCCTCAAAATCTGCTTGGCTTTCCCGGTATCCCGACTTCCTGCAACAACCTCATTTTTTGTTTTTGTTTGAAAAAGATATCGAATCACCTCAACACCAATATTTCCAGTCGCTCCGGTAACCAAAACCCGATTCATTCGCAAGTGATTATCATGTTAAGTCGTGGACAAAAAGCTAAATTATTAACTTATTTCTTAGGATTTTCTTTGGTACCTCTCATGTGGATGATTAGTCCGTTGAGAAAGTTTCGAAGGATCTGATCTCCGCATTCCATATATTTTGGATGGCCTTCTTTTCTAAAAAGGGCACCAAGCTCACTTTTTGAGGTATTGAAATTGACCAGTTTTAATATCTCGATGATCTCATCATTTCGAAGATGCAAAGCTACTCGTAGCTTTTTGAGGATATCGTTGTTACTCATTGCAATGCTTTTTTATATGTGTCTAAAGCGCGATTTCTCGCAAATTTATGATCCACAATCGGCTGCGGATAATCTAAGGTATTAAAATCCGGCAACCATTTTTCAATGTACGCTAAATCCGGATCAAATTTTTTCAATTGCGCTGTAGGATTAAAAATTCTGAAATACGGAGCGGCATCACAGCCACAACCTGCTGCCCATTGCCAGTTTCCATTATTCGAAGATAACTCATAATCCAACAATTTTTTAGCGAAATACGCCTCACCCCATCGCCAGTCAATCAGTAAATGTTTGCAAAGAAAACTCGCAGTCACCATTCTGACCCTGTTGTGCATAAAACCGGTTTGGTTTAGTTGATTCATTCCGGCATCAACCATCGGATAGCCAGTTTTTCCGTTAGACCACTTTTCAAAATCACTTTCATTATTCAGCCATTTTATATTGTCGTATTTCTTTTTAAAAGACAGTGAAACGACCTGTGGGAAGTGAAAAAGGATTTGCATAAAAAATTCTCTCCAGATCAATTCACTCAAAAAAACTGCATTTTTTTTCGTGGCAATTTCAACAATTCGTCGGATACTCACTGTTCCAAACCTTAAATGTGGTCCGATATAACTCGTTGCATCTTTTGCAGGAAAATCACGAAGTATTTCATATTCATCAATTTGGCTGAGATCAAAGGGCTTAATTTTGATAGAACTTCTTTTAAACCCCAGTTTCGCTAATTTAGGAAAAACGAATTCGCTCTTTTTAAAATGATGAAAATAATCTTCGGTATTAAAAGAATGGACATGAATCGATTCGTCAAAATATTCCAGCCATTTGTTTTTGTAGGGTGTAAAAACGGTGTACGGTGTGTTGTCATTTTTCAAAATTTCTCCCTTTTCAAAAACCACCTGATCTTTAAACGATTGAAAGGAAATACCACTTTTTGCCAATAATTCTTTTACTGATTGATCTCTTTGAATGGAATAAGGTTCGTAGTCGTGATTGCAAAAAACCTGGTTGATATCAAATTGACTGAGCAAATTTTCCCAAACCTCCAACGGTTTTCCATGACGAATTAAAATCGAAGCGCCCGATGATTTCAGTTGTTCATTAATCCTGAAAAGTTCGTCATAAATAAAGTTGACCCTGGGATCGTCATCTTCTAATTCATTCAAAATATCGGTATCAAAAATAAAAAGCGGAATCACAGGAATTCCGGTTATCAAAGCTTCAAAAAGCCCTTTGTTGTCCTTCAATCGCAAATCTCTGCGAAACCAAAAAAAGTTTACTTTCATTTCAATTGATTAGCTTCTTTTGTTAATGGCATTCTTTTTAATTTGTTCATTTGGATTGGAAAAAAATTAATTCGAAACGAGGAAATCTGCCTCAAAAAATAATTACTCTAAATCAAGCACCTCATAATTTCCGAACTCATGTAAAAGTGTTTTTGGCTAGTTAAAGCCGGCGACTCACTCATTTGACCTATTTTAATAGGCAAAGCAGTTTTACTTTTGATCCATCAATTTTAATAACCTCAAAAACAAGATAAAATGAAAAGGGAATTTAATAAACCAAGCGAGCAACAAATTATAAACCCAAAAGATTTCAAATGCAGAAAAGCCAGGCGTTTATTTGGATTTGTTAAAGACGCGGGCGCCTAAGAATACCCCTTACCCCTTAAAACCCTCCGAAGCCAGGCTTTTGCTTGTGTCTTCGGTTTTTTTTGAAAGAATCATTCTATTTCCTCAATCACATTGATTCCTTTTTCACCAGATGCCCATTCAAAATGTTCAATGAGTTTTATCCTACTATCAGACGTAATTTCAATTTCACAAACAGAATGGCCTCCATTCAGGCTATGATCTTCATGTAATTGGGTGTATTGAAATTCAAATTTACTTTTCTCTATTTTCCCAATCAAAAAACCTGTTTTCACTTTTCCACCAGCATATTTAGCAGTAATAAAATCTTCTTCTTCTTTGAAATGGAAAATAGTATTTTCATTGATCACACCATTGGGAGCGGTGCTGGTTGCATTCATTGTTTTGCCTTCAAATGAAATAGTTTTCTTCAATTTGTTGCTATTTTAAACTTGATGTACTATTTAGATCATATCAATCTAACAGCCCTTTTTCTTGAAGGTATTCTAACAGGTTTTTTGGTTGATAAGGACCTCCGTACTCAGGTTTTGGAGGATTCTGTGTTTTTAAACGTCTGATCGCCGTTTCATGAATGACTTCGTTGCCATTTGCTTGATTGCCAATCGGGCGATAATGCTTTCCAAAAATTCGATATATAAACGATAAAGAATTATGAATTTCATCTTTGTGGAAACTTCTATAATTTTTTGTAAAATCTTTATCTACTTCCAAACCACTCAATTCAGCTTTTTCCAGCATCCATTGAAACGCACAATTAGCTAATCCGTCATTGTCATAACCACCACCGATGTTGGTGTGAACTCCTGCAAACCAAACTTGTTCAACGGTTTGGCCGGGATAATTTTGAGCTTCCCACAAAGTTGGCCGGAATGGTTTTCGCATTTCATCGATGGCCAAAGCATGGTAGGCATTTTTTACATTCGACCCTAATTTCACATCATGGAAGGTGAATTTTTTTCTTGTTTTTTTCTTAAAAATACTTGGAATCCCTAAAGCGCCTACGGTATCCCAAACCCCTAAAAACTGAATATCAACTGCCCTTGATGGCGCATCTCGATACTTCGAATGCTCCCCGGATTTAAATTGAGCTACCTTTTCTTTATTTCCCGGATCTTCGATTTTTAGCCGATAATGATCATAAGCATCGGGGATATAATACGCATCCGCTTTAGTTAACACGCCACATCTTCCGATAAGCCCTCCCAAACTGCGAACTGTAAATGCTCCGCGGCTAAAGCCAAACATAAAAATATCATCTCCGTGATTGTAGTTGTGGACAATAAAACGATAACAATCCAAAATATTTTTGGTCAATCCTTTTCCGAATGCCCCACCAATAATTTTGCTAGAGAGGCTCTCATCCGTACCAACTCCCTGATCGTAAAAGACTATTTGATTAATCCCCTCAGTTGTGTGAGGAAGGATAGCTCTTGCCATTTTGACGACATTACTGGGTTTGCGGACACCTTTTTTATCGATTTGGTCAGGTTCGTTCCAGGTGCCGTCAGCACATATGATGATTCGTTTTTTCATTTTAAGTGTTTTGACGGAGTTTTCCATAAGCTATTTTTCCCTCCACTTTGTCTAAATCTATCAATTAAATTTGAAAAATCAAGCAAGCTCAAAACGAAAAACATAAAATCGAGTGAATGACAATATATTTTTAAGCCTCCGCTTCCAATCTTTCGATCTCTTTCCAAAGATCTTCCGCTTCTTTATTTTTCAAATCACTGGCTTTTCGATTGGTGTGGGATAATTCGTAAGCTTCTTTGATCATTGCTTTGTACTTATCCCTGAGCTTATCTGCTTCGCTTTTTTTCTTAAAGAATCCAAACATGTTTTGAATGATTTATTACTGTTTAAAAAAAAAATTCAAACTGGTAACAGCAATACCTTTTAGATGTTCAAATCCTTAAACTTATCTCGCGTTTTCAGCAAATTTTTTAAAATTAACCATGAATTTGTAGGATTGTTTTTTGAAAGCGCCAGGCATAAAAAAAGCAACCAATTTCATAAATCCACTCCCCTTAAATTCATTTTCGGTGACCCATTTTGTTTTATCAGGGCTAACTTCTGTAAAATAATTTTTTATTTCATTCCACATTCCTTTGGCTTCGTATGTTCCGGAAAACTCATCCGGTAAATTACGTTTTGTGATGGTTTCAACCATTTCAATATCGCGATTGCCCATTTTGTATTTCAGATGAGATTTGGCACCTACTTCACCAGGCGTTCCGCTCATCGGTTCAAAACTTATAAATCCTTCCTGCCAGTGTTTCAAATTATCAGGATTATCAAACAACTCGATTACTTTTTTTCTCGGCAGATCAATTTCAATTTCCAGTTTGTATTTCATAATATTTAGTATTAAGGTAAAAAATTGGGTTGATTTATTTTAATCCTAAAAAGTGGCGATTAAAATTAAAAAACAAGCTGCAATCGGCAGCACTTTTGGCAGAAAACGTGACATAATTAAACAGAAGCAAGTTAGGTCACAAGGCTTAATAACAGCAAAACTGTATTTAAAATTATCTCATTTTTTAATATATGAATATTATCACTTTTCTATAAAAAACAAAGATAATCGGTTGATTTTCAATTCTATTATTTGCACATTAAAATTAATCCCAACTTGAGCACAACAATTTAACATCATTCACAAAACCAATTTTAGAATATGCTCATTATTTACATCTCAACAGCAGCAATGGTCATCGGAGGAGGATTAATTTTCGCTTCTAATTTACTGGCACAAAAAGGCAGAGACCGATATTAAAAGATCGCCTATCATTATTTATTGAGTTTCAATTCTCACTATTCCCCACCCTTTTCCCCTTAATTGTACATCCATTACACCAGAATTTTATTGATGCACTATTTCCTGTTTTATTTCAATCAGGCAGTTTGGATAGTTGAAATTTAAATTGAGGAAAAGGATTAGAAGGCTATTTCTTGTATTTATCATTTAAGCCGACATTATCCATAATCATCGGGATTATCTTTTCGATACGTCTCAACTTGGTGTCTTCTTTTTTGGCATCAATAATATATTCGGCATATTCTCTTTTACAAGCAGGAGAAAGATTGTTGAATTGCTCATGCAATGCTTCGATTTGCAAAAGTGCATTTTGCAGTACTTCAGGAATAACTACCTTTTTATTTTTGGTTGGCTTAATTTCTTTTCCAAGTTTTTGATTTTCAATCGCTTCAAAAACGTAGGATTTTATCAAATCAACATCTATTTCTTTGATGGATTTAAACCGCCATTGTCTCAGTGCCTTGGTTTTTCCTTCCTGCGCATTGATCAGTTTTTTTTTCTCATCTTTTAAAAAAGTCCCCTGATAAAACCAAATACCTGCGTAGTTTTTGAAAGCAGCCAATCCAACTATGTTTTTACCATTTACTGTGTAGACGGGAACGCCCCACTTCACTGTTTCTTCCATTTCAGTGGAAAGCATAATTTCCCTTAATTTAATTAAAGCATCTTGCCATTGATCATTGCCGGCGATGTACTCTTCAACTGTTTTGAAACTTTTCATTTTTTTGGGTTTTGCAATTTTTTAAAATTAAAACCCTACTGTTTTTGATCTACTCGAAGATATAAAAAATATTTTTTGGATACGTTTTAATCCCTCAGTTTTCCGTTAAAAAGACTTGCTTTTGAGTTGAAGGGATTTCCTGAAGATCTTCTAAAAGAAACGACTTGACCTACATGCCAGATTGCATCTGCAATGGGACCATTGATCAAATTCCAAAACGGATATTCTGAAACCGTTTCGTCCCGCTGAAAAATAAGATTATTTTCATCCAAACTTTTTTCAGGGTTTTCTCTCAACAAATCGCTGGCTTCTTTTAAGTTTTCTAAAGTCATTTTTCTCAATTGCTCAAAAGAATAACTTTCCTCTTCTTCTCCCCGGATATTTGGTTCATTTTTGGTCGCATTTACAACCACCTTTGATAAACTATAAATATGATCTAACGTTTCCAAAATTGTCCTTGCATCATCGTTTGGTTTGAAATTCAAATCTTCTTCCCTCAAATTTTCCGTTGCCCAATAATACCGAAATCCTAAGCCATCAATCATTCGGGCAGCTACCGTTGCAGCTGTATAATTTTCGGAATAATCCGGAATTTGGTAATAAGGTAATTCGGATTCATTTTTTAATTCCATGGTTTCAACATTTTGTGAAATGCAGTTATTTAAAATGGCAAAAAGCAAAAATAAAGTCAGGAAAGGTTTCATATTTTAAAGGATTATTTTACAATTTCAACATTATTGTGGTACGATAAGAAGTGTTTTAAAATTAAAAAAACAAGTTTGAAATCGTTTTTTTAAATACTCAAAATTATCGTTATGTAAAATATACCTTTTTTCTGGTATGCCTCGCAGATTTAAATCCGCTATCTTTGTTTTTGTAAAAAGTGATCTAATATTCATCCCCTTTAGCCTTTCATTTTTCCCCTAAAAACAGGCTATCTGAATAATTGTTTTTCCCTCAAAAATTCACTTTTTCAACCCCCAAATATAAACTTATCCCTCCATAGTTTGCACTGGAAAACTATGTGTAGCAAGCGATTAGCTGTGCTATGCCTTTTCCTGTTTTATAAAATTCAATATACCAATTGAATAACCAATTATATGTCCGTGGATCGCGGGTCTTACAAAAATTAACCACTGTCTCATGAAACACCAAATTTTTACACGCCACTTTTTCAATGTAAAGGTATTTTTTGCTTGCTGCCTTTCTATTTTCCTTTTCAGCAATCCGGTTTCAGCGCAATGCCCAAGTGATTTGGACATTGAATTCACCGGCGACTCTGATAATGACGTTTGCCAAAACGGAGAAAACCTGATCCTGACCTTATCCGGAAATAATATTCCGAACAACCCTAATCAAATCATTTGGTACGGAGGTTTAAGCGAAGGGACTGATCCTGGAGAATTATCAGATTATGGTTTAACAGGCATATTTTATGCAAAATATGCTGTGCCGGCAGCCTATACTATTTGTGCAGATGTAATTACTCCAGGTTGTGAAACACTTACAATATGTGAAAACATGTTGGTTGTGGAAGAGCAAGAAGTGGATTTAGATGATGCACAAGTTGTTTGTTCTATTTCAGCTTCTGGTATTTTCAATTTGGATGGTTTGATTGATGGTGAAAATTCGAGTTCAAATATTTATGGCGGTGAGTGGACACTTGATTCAAACGCAGGTGGAAATATTACCGCAAACACTTTGGAATACACTTCCGCAGGTTGTTATGAAGTAACCTATGATCCACCAACTACAGAAGATAACAGTTGTAATGCTGATAATGAAACCGCTTATGTTTTAGTAACTCAGCAACCACAACCCAACTTTGACATTCTTGATCAAATCTGCTACGTTGAAGGCACAAATGTAAATTTAGAGGCTTTGGTTAATAGCCCAATTTATAAATTCAATGGACATACTGTAAATGCAAATGAATCCTGGACTTCTTCCAATAATTCAATTGCGACTGTAAATGGCGCTGGTGTTGTGACCATTCAAGGCACTGGAACGGTTCAAATCTGTCTTGAGGAAACTTTGAATCATGCTAGTTGCGGATCAAATGGCCCAATTGAATGCTCTGAGCAGTTTTGCCAGGAAATCCTTGTAATTGCTACTCCGAGTGATTTAGATATCGTTTTGACGGATGATATTTGTAATATAGAATCTGATCGAAACTTGAAGTTAACGGGAAGTTATCTCCCTACGAATCCTGACCACATTACTTGGTTTGGCGGCTTAGATTCTGGAACTAATCCGGGAGAGGTGAGTGATGATGGTTTAAATGGTACTTTTTATTCAAACGGCGCTTCGGCAGGAATTTATACTATTTGCGCAAATGTTGGCCATCCTGAGTGTGTTGTAACGATTTGCGAAGATATAATTGTTGTTGAAGAACAGATTGTAACATTAGTTGATGGATTTGTAGAATGTTCCATTTCAGCTTCCGGAATTTTCAATTTGGATGGATTGATCGATGGTGGAAATTCAAGCTCAAATGCATATGGCGGAGTTTGGACCTTGACTCCAAATGCTGGAGCCTCAATAGTTGGAAACAGTTTGCAATACGCAGCTGCTGGTTGTTACGAAGTAACTTACGATCCACCAGCAACATTGGATGATGAATGTGATGAATCTGCAAAAACGGCTTACGTTCTAATAACTCAACAACCTCAACCTAGTTTTGATATTCAAGACCAGGTTTGCTATAGTGCAGGTGATCCTGCTCCTAATCACATTTATCCTTCAAAAATAAACAGTCCGAACTATTCACCAGGTTCTGATTTAACAAGAACATGGACTATCAGTAGCGGCCCTGCAACAGTTGATAATAATGGAAATGTTACCATCACCGGCACAGGAACTGTCATGGTCTGTTTGAAAGAAACTATCGCTTACGAAGCTTGCGGAAGCAACGCTGCAGGAGAATGTGAAGAGACTTTTTGCCAGCAGATTTCTGTTTCTGACGGAACAGCTCAAGATGCTTCTTTTGAATTTAGCGATGCTGAGTTTTGCATAGGAGATGTAATTATTTTAACAGCAAATTCACCCGGTGGAGAATTTACAGGTTTAGATGTTGTTGATGATGGAAATGGAATGACAGGATCATACACGATCACAAGTTGCGGATCTTTTCCAATCACTTACACATTAAATGACCCAAATGGTTGCACAGCTACTTACACTGCTCATTTAAATACAGATCAAAAAGCTCCAGAACTTACTTTACCAATTGCTCCAAACTCTGCTGAATGTGGCAACAATGACGTAAATACAAAATTGCAAGCTTGGAGAAATTCTGCTTCAGCGACTGATAATTGTCCGGGAGTAGCCGTGACTAGTCTTCTTTTTAATACTATTTCAAACTGTGGTAATACAGAAGAACAAGTTTGGGAATTTACGGCTACCGATGCATGTGGAAATACAACTGTTGGATATGCAAGTTTTAAAATTTTAGACACTACTAACCCATCAATTGATGAAGAGGCAGAAGATTTAACAGTGGAATGCGATGGTACTCATAATTCCGCAGCTCTTGTTGGTTGGTTGAATAACAATGGCGGAGCGGAAGCTTCAGATATTTGTGGAAATGTCACCTGGAGTCATGATTATGGTGTAAATGGAAACTTTCTTTCTAACCTTTGTGGTGCGACCGGCACAGTTACCGTTACTTTTACCGCTACTGATGAGTGTGGAAATGCTTCTTCAATCTCCGCTTCTTTTACTATCGAAGATACTACCGCTCCAACGATCACTTGTCCTGGCGACATTACCTTGGAGTGTAACGATACGAACAACGGAGCTATTGTCGCCAACTGGTTGAACAGTGCTTCTGCTTTCGATGTTTGTTCTGATATTTCTATTTCTAATGATTATGCTGCACTGCCTGCTTGTGGTTCTTCTGTCACTGTCACTTTCACCGTTCAAGGAAATTGTGATGGTGAAACGATTACCTGCTCTGCTAATATCTCTGTGATCGATTCGCAAAAGCCAGTCATCATGGTCGCTCCTTCTGACTTCTTTGTTGAATGTGATGGCTCGGATGATCCTAATGGTGCAATCGCTGTCTGGGCCGCTGCTTTTGGTGGTATGATCGCTGTGGATCAATGTGACCCGAATCCAGACCTTTCCTTCTCTGAAGGAGCTCCTGTTTCTCAATGTGGCGGAACGAAAGTCATTCCTTATACTTTCACTGCTACGGATGATTGTGGAAATCTGGCTATTTCTGAAGTCGCTTACGCACACATTGTTGACACCACTGCTCCTGAAATAAGTATCGCTGCTGATCCGGGACCAATTAGTTGTGAACTGGCTGATCCACTCGCCTGGGCTTCAACCGCTGTTACTGTGGATGTGGAAGATTGCAGCGGAACAACGACTGATTATGCTTTGATTAATATCGATTACAGTTGCGATGATGCCGCTGTCTATACTTATTTGTTTACCGTAACCGATGATTGTGGAAATATTACAACGGCTACCGGTACTTATACCACTCAGGATATTACCGATCCGGTAATCACTGCTCCCGATGATTTACATGTAGAATGTGGTGATGATATTGCTTCTTTGATCATTGCATGGCTCGATGACTACACAGTTTCTGACAATTGCAGTAGTACGCCGGATATCTCAGTTACAAATGACTTTGAAGAAGTGCCTGACCTTTGTGGAGGATCGATTACCATTACCTGGACTGCTGAAGATGATTGTGGAAATACCTCTACTGCTTCTGCTAAAATTATCGTTGAAGACGATGACGAAGGACCTACGTTTGTAAATTGTCCTGATGATTTGACCGTCGGTGTTGATGTGGATGAATGTTCGGCTTATGTTATTTACAGTACGCCTGTTGCCGAAGATTGCAATGGCGTGGCTTCTGTGGTTTTGACTTCTGGAATACCTTCTGGTCATCTTTTCCCGCTTGGAACCACTACTATTATTTTTACAGCAACAGATGAATGTGGTAATGAATCAACCTGTGAATTTGATATCACTGTTGTTGATACCGATGATCCAACAATCCACTGTCCTTCAAACGATGTGGTGGTTTGCGCTGACCTTGGAACTTGTACCTGGATCAGTGATTCAAGCATATCTCCTACCCTTGCTATTGAAAACTGCCCGAATTATACGATAATTTATGAAATAACCGGTGCAACCACTGCCAACGGAAATAATGATGCAAGCGGAGAAGTTTTAAATCTCGGTACTTCAATTATTACCTACACTATCATGGATGCCAATGGCAATCCAAAAAGCGTTTGTAGTTTTAATGTAATCGTGGAAGATTGCGAAGCACCAACTATCGATTGTTTTGATGAACTGGATGTGGAATGTGGTAGCGAAGATGTTGCCGCATGGATTGCTGCAATTGAAGCTACAGCTTCGGATATTTGTGGTGATGTAACCGTTGAAACTATTCTTTTCCTCGATATCTCGAGCTGCGGAAATACTATCGAACAGCAATATCTTTTCACTGTAACCGATGAAGCTGGAAATACAACCACTTGTATTGCAACGTATGAATCTGATGATACGACCAATCCAACTATCGATGAACAGGCAGAAGATTTAACAGTCGAATGTGATGGCGCTACCAACACCGCGGCGCTTACCGGTTGGCTAAATAACAATGGCGGAGCGGAAGCTTCAGATATTTGTGGAAATGTAAGTTGGAGTCATGATTATGGTGTAAATGGAAACTTTCTTTCTAACCTTTGTGGTGCTACCGGCGCAGTTCCCGTTACTTTTACCGCTACTGATGAGTGTGGAAATTCCTCTTCTACCACCGCTTCTTTTATCATCGAAGATACTACTGCTCCATCGATCACTTGTCCTCAGGACATTACCTTGGAGTGTAACGATACGAATAACGGAGCTATTGTCGCCAACTGGCTAAACAGTGCTTCAGCTTTCGATGTTTGTTCTGATATTTCTATTTCTAATGATTATGCTGCACTGCCTGCTTGTGGTTCTTCTGTTACTGTCACTTTCACTGTTGAAGGAAATTGTGATGGTGAAACGATTAACTGCTCTGCTAATATCTCTGTGATCGATTCGCAAAAGCCAATCATCATGGTCGCTCCTTCTGACTTCTTTGTTGAATGTGATGGCTCGGATGATCCTAATGGTGCAATCGCTGCATGGGCCGCTTCTTTTGGTGGCATGGTCGCTGTAGATCAATGTGACCCGAATCCAGACCTTTCCTTCTCTGAAGGAGCTCCTGTTTCTCAATGTGGCGGAACGAAAGTCATTCCTTATACTTTCTCTGCTACGGATGATTGTGGTAATCTGGCTATTTCTGAAGTTGCTTACGCACACATTGTTGACACCACTGCTCCTGAAATAAGCATCGCTGGTGATCCGGGACCAATCAGCTGTGAACTGGCTGATCCACTCGCCTGGGCTTCAACCGCTGTTACTGTGGATGTGGAAGATTGCAGCGGAACAACAACTGATTATGCTTTGATTAATATCGATTACAGTTGCGATGATGCCGCTGTCTATACTTATTTGTTTACCGTAACCGATGATTGTGGAAATATTGCAACAGCTACTGGTACTTATACCACAATTGATGAAACTGCTCCGGTAATCACTGCTCCTGATGACCTGGAAGTTGAATGCGATGATGATATTGCTTCTCTTCTTATTGCATGGTTAAATGATTATACTGTTTCTGATAATTGCAGTAGTACCCCTGATATCTCAGTTACAAATGATTTTGAAGAATTACCTGATATTTGTGGTGGTTCTGTAACGGTTACCTGGACTGCTGAAGATGATTGTGGAAATACTTCAACTGCCTCTGCAGAATTGATCATTGAAGAAGAAGACGAAGGCCCAGAGTTTATTAATTGCCCTGATGATCTTACTGTTGGAGTAGATGTAGATGAGTGCTCTGCTTATGTCATTTACTCTACCCCGGTTGCTTTTCCAGAATGTAGTGAAGTCGAATCTATTGTCCTGACTTCCGGTATTCCATCAGGAAATATTTTCCCACTTGGAGTAACAACTATCATTTTCACTGCAACCGATGAATGTGGCAATGAATCTACTTGTGAATTTGATATCACTGTTGTTGATACCGATGATCCAACAATCCACTGTCCTTCAAATGATGTGGTGGTTTGCGTTGACCTTGGAACTTGTACCTGGATCAGTGATTCAAGTATATCTCCTACCCTTGCTATTGAAAACTGCCCGAATTATACGATAATTTATGAAATAACCGGTGCAACTACTGCCAACGGAAATAATGATGCAAGCGGAGAAGTTTTAAATCTCGGTACTTCAATTATTACCTACACTATCATGGATGCCAACGGAAATCCAAAAAGTGTTTGTAGTTTTAATATAATCGTGGAAGATTGCGAAGCACCATCTATCGATTGTTTTGATGAACTGGATGTGGAATGTGGTAGCGAAGATGTTGCCGCATGGATTGCTGCAATTGAAGCTACAGCTTCGGATATTTGTGGTGATGTAACTGTTGAAACTATTCTTTTCCTCGATATCTCGAGCTGCGGAAATACTATCGAACAGCAATATCTTTTCACTGTAACCGATGAAGCTGGAAATACAACCACTTGTATTGCAACGTATGAATCTGATGATACGACCAATCCAACTATCGATGAACAGGCAGAAGATTTAACAGTCGAATGTGATGGCGCTACCAACACCGCGGCGCTTACCGGTTGGCTAAATAACAATGGCGGAGCGGAAGCTTCAGATATTTGTGGAAATGTCACCTGGAGTCATGATTATGGTGTAAATGGAAACTTTCTTTCTAACCTTTGTGGTGCGACCGGCACAGTTACCGTTACTTTTACCGCTACTGATGAGTGTGGAAATGCTTCTTCAATCTCCGCTTCTTTTACTATCGAAGATACTACCGCTCCAACGATCACTTGTCCTGGCGACATTACCTTGGAGTGTAACGATACGAACAACGGAGCTATTGTCGCCAACTGGTTGAACAGTGCTTCTGCTTTCGATGTTTGTTCTGATATTTCTATTTCTAATGATTATGCTGCACTGCCTGCTTGTGGTTCTTCTGTCACTGTCACTTTCACCGTTCAAGGAAATTGTGATGGTGAAACGATTACCTGCTCTGCTAATATCTCTGTGATCGATTCGCAAAAGCCAGTCATCATGGTCGCTCCTTCTGACTTCTTTGTTGAATGTGATGGCTCGGATGATCCTAATGGTGCAATCGCTGTCTGGGCCGCTGCTTTTGGTGGTATGATCGCTGTGGATCAATGTGACCCGAATCCAGACCTTTCCTTCTCTGAAGGAGCTCCTGTTTCTCAATGTGGCGGAACGAAAGTCATTCCTTATACTTTCACTGCTACGGATGATTGTGGTAATCTGGCTATTTCTGAAGTCGCTTATGCACACATTATTGACACCACTGCTCCTGAAATAAGCATCGCTGCTGATCCGGGACCAATTAGTTGTGAACTGGCTGATCCACTCGCCTGGGCTTCAACCGCTGTTACTGTGGATGTGGAAGATTGCAGCGGAACAACAACTGATTATGCTTTGATTAATATCGATTACAGTTGCGATGATGCCGCTGTCTATACTTATTTGTTTACCGTAACCGATGATTGTGGAAATATTACAACGGCTACCGGTACTTATACCACTCAGGATATTACTGATCCGGTCATCACTGCTCCCGATGATTTACATGTAGAATGTGGTGATGATATTCCTTCTTTGGTTATTGCATGGCTGGACGACTACACGGTTTCTGATAATTGCAGTAGTACGCCGGATATCTCAGTTACAAATGACTTTGAAGAGGTACCTGACCTTTGTGGAGGATCGATTACCGTTACCTGGACAGCTGAAGATGATTGTGGAAATACCTCTATTGCTTCTGCTAAAATTATCGTTGAAGACGATGACGAAGGACCTACGTTTGTAAATTGTCCTGATGATTTGACCGTCGGTGTTGATGTGGATGAATGTTCGGCTTATGTTATTTACAGTACGCCTGTTGCCGAAGATTGCAATGGCGTGGCTTCTGTGGTTTTGACTTCTGGAATACCTTCTGGTGATCTTTTCCCGCTTGGAACCACTACTATAATTTTTACAGCAACAGATGAATGTGGTAATGAATCAACCTGTGAATTTGATATCACGGTCGTGGATACCGATGATCCAACAATCCACTGTCCTTCAAACGATGTAGTAGTTTGCGCGGATCTTGGAACTTGTACATGGATCAGTGATTCAAGCATATCTCCTACCCTTGCTATTGAAAACTGCCCGAATTACACGATAATTTATGAAATAACCGGTGCAACCACTGCCAACGGAAATAATGATGCAAGCGGAGAAATATTAAATCTCGGTACTTCAATTATTACCTACACTATCATGGATGCCAACGGCAATCCAAAAAGCGTTTGTAGTTTTAATGTAATCGTGGAAGATTGTGAAGCACCAACTATCGATTGTTACGATGAACTGAATATCGAATGCGGTAGCGAAGATGTTGCTGCATGGATTGCTGCCATTGAAGCTACAGCTACTGATCTTTGTGGTGATGTAACTGTCGAAACTATTCTTTTCCTTGACATCTCAAGCTGCGGAAATACGATCGAACAGCAATATCTTTTCACTGTAACCGATGAAGCTGGAAATACAACCACTTGTATTACAACCTATGAATCTGATGATACAATCAATCCTACTATTGATACAGCCGCAGAAGATTTAACAGTGGAATGTGATGGTACTCATAATTCTGCAGCTCTTGTTGGTTGGTTAAATAACAACGGCGGAGCGGAAGCTTCGGATATTTGCGGAAACGTAAGTTGGAGCCATAATTATGGTGTAAATGGAAACCTCCTTTCTAATCTTTGTGGCGCTACAGGAGCGGTTACCGTGACTTTTACTGCGACTGATGATTGTGGAAATTCCTCTTACACATCCGCAACTTTTACTATCGAAGATACTTCAAATCCAACGTGGAGCATTTCACCAATCAATTTAACAATCGAATGCGATGGAACGACTGACCCAAGTGGATTGATCGCTGATTGGTTGTCAATAAACGGCCAAGGCATTGCTGTTGACGATTGTGGTTCCATTACTTATTCAAACAATTACAACGAAGGAGATGCAAATAATGGAGGTTGCAGCTACTGGACTGGAAGTGCTACAGTTACTTTTACAGCAACTGATGCTTGCGGCAATTTTAAAAACGCAACTGCCATTGTTACGATTATTGACACGACAGCACCGATTGTAAGTTGTCCATCAAACATTACTTTAAACTGTAATGATGCTATTCCTGCTCCTTATGCAAACTACGATGAATTCGTAGCCGCAGGAGGAAGCGTTTTTGACGAATGTTCAATGACAGATGAAGGAGACATTTTTACAGTATCACTTTTATCTGAAATTTATAATAATAAAACAATTTGTCCGGATGATGGAATGTACACCATCACGCGAACTTATATTGCAACCGATGCTTGTGGAAACACAGCAACTTGCAGTCAGGATATCATGTACAATGAAGACTTAACACCACCTGTCATTGACCAGGAAGCTTCAGACGAAATTGTTGATTGCGATGGTGAAGGCAATGCTGCAGAATTAAGCGAATGGTTGAATAACCACGGCGGTGCTACAGCTATTGACGAATGTAGTGAAGTTACCTGGACGTACGATTTGATCAGTTCTTTAGACCTTTGTAGCAATACTGTGATTGATACTTATAGATTTACAGTGACTGATGCATGTGGAAATTATTCTACAACTGATGCTAACTTTATCATTCAAGATGTAACACCGCCAATTCTTTCAGGAGGAGAAAATCCAGAGGAAGAATGTGATGATTTTGGTGGAAACAATGATGTTGAATTACAAGCTTGGTTGTCAAGCAACGGAGGGCTTACTGCCGATGATGCTTGCAGTGATGCCATTAATTGGAGCAACGATTTTGATCCGATTGATAGCTTTACAGCCGGTTGTGGAAGTACAGGCGTTTATACGGTTACTTTCACAGCAACAGATGATTGCGGAAATTCGGATTCCGAAACCCTCACTTTCACAATAGTTGATACAACTGAACCTGTATTTATTAATTGTCCAAAACCAGACGTAATTGTTGATGCACCAGAAGGTTGGTGTGCTTCGTTTGCCAATTTCTCATTGCCAATTGCAACAGATAATTGCAGCGTTCCGACGGTAACTCAAATCGATGGAACTGGTTTGTCTTCCGGAAGCTTATTTCCAGTTGGGACGACGATCTTAACTTGGGAAGCTATTGACGAGTGTGGAAATTCTACGACTTGCATGATTAAAGTAATTGTTAACGATTATCATACGCCACCTGAAATTGTTTGCCCTTCAGATGTTGAAGTTGCAAATGATCCTTTGATGTGTGGTGCAGTTGTAAATGACATTGCTCTTGAATCTGTAGATGACAATTGTCCTGATAACTTGGTGATTACTTACACCATTAAAGATAATAACGGAGACTTGTTAGAATGTGGTTTTGAAGATGCCAGCGGATATAAATTCCCTGTCGGAACAAGTACCGTTGAATACTTTGTTCAAGATCAGCCATTATTGCTGATTACTGAAATTTCACAGTCAGGAGCGGTTGATCAAATTGAAATCACCAACTTCGGACCTGCGGACATGGATATCAGTTGTTTAGTGATTGAAAGAAATGCTAGCAATCCTTTAGCGAACGAATCTTTCATTGTACCAAACGGTGTGATTGTCGCTTCCGGTGAAACTTATGTTCATGATTTCACTTTCGACGGAGGAGCATTGATGGCAAGCTGTTTCACCATTTCCTATGGAAATTGGGTGATTGATGAAGTGGCCACCAACGGAGCTGCTTCATGTAGTGAATTTACCGGAAATCTTGCCAGTGGAGATGTTTACAGGATTTCAGTTTGCGATACGAACACTGCCGAGGATTGGGCAATTATTGACGCTTGTAATATGGCTTCTATCGGAATTCTGAATCCAGGATTGCCAACTTTACCAGCCAATTCAACATTAAGCTCTCTTCAGTCCGAAGCACCAAGTATTGCAACTTGCAGCTTTGAAGTGACTGTCAATGACGAAGAAGATCCTTTCTGTGCAAAACATGATAGCTTGGAATATAATGTTCCTGGACTACCACTCGTAATCAACGGAAATACAGCTTGCACGGAAGTAAATATTTCAATCAATACAAACTATATAGTTGGCGATGTCAACATCGTAGATCTTGAGGGTAATTATCCAGACATGGAAGCTTTGCGCTTTAAATTAATAAGTCCGTTGGGAACTGAAGTTCTCTTGTTTGAAGAACTTTGCGCTGGTGAAGCTGACTTTAACTTAGGATTGGATGACGATGCTGATAATTCAGTAATCGATGCACCTTGTGGACCTTTAGGTTTTAACCAAGATTATGCTCCGATTGGATTATTGAAAGATTTTTTCGGTGAAAATGCATTAGGTATCTGGACGCTTGAAATTACAAGCAATTCTGCCGAGGCAGGAAGTTTAAATAACTTTGTTTTAGAAGTAAATGCACTCGAAGCATATGTTCCTGAAAACGTGGTTTTACCAAACGACGATGGAGAATGTGGAGCAGAATATACTTGGCTACACCCATTGGTTGGAGATAACTGCTGCGTTGGTGCCATTTCAGTGGAATATACCAGCGATGATGCAGATTGTGTTCCAACCGGCGGATTGTTAGACGGACAAGGTGGTTATTACGCTACTGAATTCTTCTGTGTTGGAACAACAACGGTGACTTATTCATTGCTTGATGCAGCTGGAAATACAAGCTCTTGCAGCTTCGAAGTAACCGTTGAAGATCAGGAAAACCCTGTCGCGATTTGTCCATCAGATATTACCATTAATTTGGATGCAGGAGAATGTGAGCAAGCATTTAATTTCAACGTTGAAGGAACAGATAATTGTGGAATCGTAAATTCATGGTCAATTCCTCCAAGTGGACACTTCTTTGAAATCGGAACAACCACGGTTACCATTTTTGTAGAAGATGAAGCTGGAAACCAAAATTCCTGTACGTTCGATGTAACGGTTCAGGATTATCCGGACCCAGATGGAGATCTGTTTTGTAACAACCTGGTCAATTTGTCATTGGATGCCAGCTGCGAAGCCTGCATTACACCAGACATGATTTTAGAAGGTGGCCCTTACAACTGTTATGATAATTATATTATTGAAATTCACGAATGTCATGATCTGGGGGGTTGCCCACCAATCGCAACGAGTCCATGTATAACCAATGAATATATCGGAGATACACTGATCGTTTATGTAATAGATCCAGCTACCGGAAACTATTGCTGGGGACAAGTTTACGTTGAAGACAAGCTGATTCCAGAGGTGGAGTGCCCGGAAGACGTTACTATTAAATGTAATGCGTCAACTGATCCTTCAAACACCGGAGAACCAATATTGCTTAGCTGTGAAGTATCTGTTGATATTGAGTTTGAAGATGTTTATAATGATAATGGAAACTGTGGCGATCCTCGTGCTACTATTGAAAGAACCTGGACAATCACCGATGAGTCTGGAAACTCCACAGGATGTGTTCAGATGATTACCATTGATCCGTTTGATTTAGCAGATATTACATTCCCCCAAGATCTGGACAACTTCGCATTACCAGCGTTGGAATGCACCGATGTTCAGAATGATCCTTCACTGACAGATCCTTCAAATACTGGTGAGCCAATGATCAACGGACAACCATTAATTCAAGGTGGATTGTGTCATTATTCTACAAATGTTTCTGACGAAATTTATGATGTTTGTAATTCTTCTTACGAAATTCTAAGGACCTTCAAAGTAAGAAATATGTGTCTGCCACTTGGTCCGGACAATCCTAAGCAGCATACTCAAATCATCAAAGTTTTGGATATGACACCCCCTGTGATTGAAGGTTGTGGAAATGCCATTCAAATTTATACTACAAATAACAGTTGTTCGGCAGAATTTGATCCGGATGTAAACGGATTGATTGTAACTGATGAATGTAGTGGAGTGAATAATATTTCTGTTTCATCATCAACAGGTTCATTCGATTTACCACTCGGATTTAGCACTATTACTTACATGGCGACTGATCATTGCGGAAATATTGCGACTTGCGATGTAGAAGTAGAAGTTGTTGATGCAACACCACCAGTACCAATTTGTATCTCAAGCCACGTAGTTGGATTGACTGTTAACGAACCTACATATGTCGGTGCGCTAGTATTTGACAATGGCTCATTTGACAATTGTGAATTAGTTGCATACCAAGTACGAAGAATGGATAATCCAAATTGTCCGGGCAATGATGCTACTGCGTTTGGTGATTACGTACCATTCTACTGCTGTGATGTCAATCAAAATGGTGATGTTGTCTTGGTTGAATTACAGGTAACCGATGCTGCTGGCAATACCAACAGCTGTATGATAGAAGTCGAAGTTCAGGATAAATTGAATCCGGCTATCCAATGTCCTCCAAATATTGTTTTGGATTGCTATGGTGACCCATATGATTTAGATGTAACCGGTTATGCAACAGCTTCTGATAATTGCAGCGCCGTTGTTTCACACATCGATCAAGGTTCGATTGACAACTGTGGTGAAGGCACTATTTTCCGAATCTGGACAGCAACTGATCCGGGTGGACGAACTGCTTCTTGCGTTCAATCCATCCAGGTTGTAAACAGTGATCCTTTCTACATTTCTGATAATAATTGTTTCAATCAAGATCAAAATGATGGTGTTATTTGGCCATGTGATTATGAAACCAGCACCTGTGCTCCGGGTCTGACTCCTGACATTACCGGTGAGCCTACAATCATTGAAGATGGCTGTGATTTGATAGCTGTTACATATGAAGATCTTGAATTGCCAATTCAGGCCCCGGCCTGCATGAAGATTCTTCGAACATGGATTGTAATCGACTGGTGTCAGTATAATTCAAACACAGGCGAAGGGTATTGGGAATACAGCCAGGTTATTAAAGTATTAAATTCTGATGATCCTTTAATCACTTCAATTTGCGAAGATGTAGCTTTCTGTAGCTATGATCCTGATTGTGCAGAAGGGTCAGCAACACTCGTTCTTGAAGCAATTGATGATTGCACAGAAGCTGCTGATTTGAACTATTACTATTGGATCGACCTTCATTCAAATGGAACGGACGAGATCCACGATCTGGGTGATGACGCAAGTGATGCACATTTAGATTACACAAACGGGCAAATGGATTTCCCGATAGGCACGCATACCATTCGGTGGGATGTTGAAGACGGTTGTGGAAATATAGCGACTTGTACTTATCAATTTATCATCACTGACTGTAAGGCACCAACGCCTATTCTGCTAAACGGCATTGCGGTTGAACTTATGGAAGATTGTACCATTGAGCTTTGGGCAACAGATTGGGACGATCCTTCTTCACCAAGTTTTGACAATTGCGGTATTGCTGAGTGGCTCGTTCAATCACCATCACAAGGTCCCGGACAGACAGCTCCGCCGGCAACAGCTAGTTCAAATTGGGTTTTCACCAGTGAAGGAACCCAAACTGTGGATATTTGGATTCTCGACGTTAACGGCAACTGGGCTTATACAACAACCTATGTTTTGGTTGAAAATAATATTGGCCCCGATTGTCAAAACCCATCAGGTGGTTTCCAAATCTCTGGAGAGATTTCTAATGAAGAAGCGGAAATGGTTGAAGATGTAAAAGTAAACCTTACAGGTTCTATTCCTGGAATTCCAGATCACGACATGACGGAAGAATTCGGCATCTTTGAATTTCCGAATCTTCCGGAATCCGCAAATTATACGGTTACACCCGAGAAAAACATAAATCCGCTCAACGGAGTATCCACTTTCGATTTGGTTTTAATCACCAAACATATTTTGGATATTCAAAAATTAGATTCACCGTACAAAATCATTGCTGCAGATATCAACCGTAGCGGTACAGTTTCAGCATTTGATTTGGTTCATTTAAGGAAATTAATTCTTTTTATTGATGACGAATTTCAGGAAAATACTTCCTGGCGTTTTGTCGAAGCAGAATTTGTGTTTCCTAATCCATTGAATCCATTTGAGAGTTCGTTCCCTGAAATATTTTCAGTAAATGACTTGAGCAACGATGAACAAGCAGATTTTATCGGTGTAAAAATCGGTGATGTAAACGGCAGTGCGATAGCAAACAGTCTTTTAGGTGATGGAAATACCCGTAACACCATCGGTGATCTAGAACTCCTACTTGATGACCACGAATTGATCGCGGGAGAAACTTATGAGTTAGCTTTCAAAGCCAGTGATTTTAAAACTATGCTTGGTTATCAATTTACATTGAATTTCGATGCTGAAATGATTGAATTTAATAGTTTCTCAGAGGGTACTCTCGATGAATTAAATGAAAACAATTTCGGGTTTACAATGCTTGAAAATGGCGTGATCACCACAAGTTGGAACACTTCAGATCCTGTAGATTTGGAAAATGATAATATCCTTTTCAACTTGAATTTTACTGCTAAAAAAGCAGGAAAACTAAGTGAGGTGCTTTCTCTAAACTCTCGTTATACAAAAGCAGAAGCGTATAACACCAGTGGTTTATTGAACGTTTCCCTGCGTTTTCAATCTGAAGATGGAGCTATTGTCACCAAAGATCGATTCGAGTTATATCAAAATCAGCCGAATCCTTTTAAAGATGAAACCGCTATCGGTTTTTATTTGCCAGCACCTACTACAGGGACGCTCACAATTTATGATGTTTCCGGAATTGAGGTCAAAAAGTTCAAAGGGGAGTTTAATGCTGGATATAACGAAATCAACGTAAACCGAAGTGAGTTAAATAGTTTTGGCGTATTATACTACCGATTGGCAACCCCAAATGGCAGTGCCGTGAAAACGATGACATTAATCAGGTAAAATCATTTTATTCTTGCATTGTTGTGCAAAACCCGATGACCTCGAACGAGGTCATCGGGTTTTTTTATTGCTTTTATATTCCGCTATTCCTATCAAATTTTATCCTTTAAAAGTAAGTCAAAATTGTTAACGTATTTTAGGGTGATACAAACAATAAGTATAAATTAGTGTTTCAAAAAATAAAAGTTTAAGCACTAGATTATAAATGACAATTACACCAAATCGCCGTTTCTGGAATTTATTAAAACGGTATAAACCTGAATTAAGGCAGATTTACTCCTATGCAATTTTCATTGGAATTGTCAATCTGACCTTACCTCTTGGAATACAGGCTATTATCAACTATATCCAGACAGGCGAGATGACTTCTTCATGGGTTGTTTTGGTTTGTTTTGTATTAATCGGAATTGCTATTACAGGAACACTGCAAGTTTTACAATTAAGAATAGTTGAAAACATTCAGCAAGACCTGTTCGCTCGTTCTGCATTTGAGTTTGCGTACCGAATTCCCAAAATCACTTTTCTTCAATTAGATAAAATTCATACACCTGAATTAGCCAATCGTTTTTTTGACACCATGACTATCCAGAAAGGGTTGCCAAAAATCCTGATTGATTTTTCATTGGCTGCATTCCAAATTATTTTTGGTTTAATCCTGTTAGCTATTTACAGCCCTTATTTTATCATACTCGGTTTTGCGCTCATTTTTGTATTGTGGCTAATATTTAAAATTACCGGTCCAAAAGGTTTGGTTACCAGTTTAAAAGAAAGCAAATTCAAATATCAATTAGCACATTGGCTGGAAGAAATTGCAAGAGTGAATCAAAGTTTTAAACTTAACGCTTCAAACAATTTGCACCTCAACAAAACGGATGATATTGTAACCGATTATCTTTCTTCCAGAGAAAATCATTTTCAGGTATTAATCAACCAGTTTAGGCTCTTTATTGGCTTTAAAGTTTTTGTGGCAGCTGGTTTATTGGTTTTGGGAGGTTATTTGGTTTTCCAGGATCAGATGAATATAGGCCAGTTTGTAGCAGCCGAGATTATTATCATTTTGATTATCAATTCGGTTGAAAAAGTTTTGAGAATTATCGATACCATTTATGATGTGCTCACTGCCTTAGAAAAAATAGGTTATGTAACAGATTTGGAATTAGATACAACAAATGGTGCCGCAGTTGTCGAATATGACGATGCTTTTTCCGTAGAAGCTGTTGATATCGAATTTGGATTTCCTGGTGATAACAGGAAAATTTTCTATAACTTCTCTTTCGAAATTCCCTCAAATGCTAAAGTGTTATTGACTGGAAAAACGGGTAGTGGAAAATCTTTATTACTCCAAATCATCGCTGGATTTTATACTATCGATGATGGCGAATTGTATATCAATGGAATTCCTTTTCTGAATTATCAAAAGGACAAGCTTCATGATAAAATTGGAATGGCTTTTCCGACCAACCAATTATTTGAAGGCACCTTCAGAGAGAATATCACCATGGGGCGAAATATTTCTGATAAAGAGATTTCGGAGGTCGTCAAATTATTACGCTTGAATGAATACTTTGCACACCAACCTAAAGGACTTGACGACTATGTAGACAGTGGCGGAAGGAGGTTACCCAGAAGCGTCATTCAGAAATTATACATTGCACGACTTATAATAGGCAAACCAAAATTACTACTGCTGGAAGATCCTTTACAGTTTGTAGAGGATGACGAAAAGAAAAGGATCATTGACTTCCTAATGGATAAAAAACAGAAATGGACAGTCGTTGTGGTTTCTGATTTCTATTACTGGAAGGAAAAGTGCAAACAGATTATTGATTTAGAGAAGTAACCTCAAATTATGCTAAATATCTCGGAAAATAGTATCTCAGAATTTATCAGATTAGAAAATTTCAACTCTTTTCACTTATTAAAAAAGAGTCGGATCAAGCGACTGTCTCTCTATCTGATCGGAGGTTTGTTTTTGGGTTTGTTGGTGTTTTTATTTTTGCCTTGGACACAAAATATCCAGGCAAAAGGGCAGGTGACGACGAGATTACCTGAACAAAGACCACAATCTATTCAATCCGTTATTTCAGGAAGATTAGAAAAATGGTACGTTCGGGAAGGGGATTTTGTAAACGCGGGAGATACTATTGTATTTATATCGGAAGTAAAAAGTGAATATTTCGATCCCGACCTGATCGCAAGAACTTCCGAACAAGTAGATGCCAAAACCCAAAGTATTAAATCTTATGAGGATAAAGTTAATGCGCTCCAAAATCAATATGCTGCCATACAGGCTTCTTTAATGCTAAAAATTGAGCAAAATAAAAATAAGATTGAACAAACACGTAATAAAATTTTAATGGACAGCATTGATTTGGAAGCTTATAAAATCAATCAGCAAATTGCCGAAAATCAGTTATCCCGTACGAAAGAACTACATGATAAAGGATTGAAAACCCTTACCGAATTGCAGGAAAAAGAATTAAAATTACAAACTTCAACCGCAAAGGTGACGGTTCAAAAAAACAAACTGCTCAATCAGAAAAATGAACTAATCAACCTGATCATTGAACTTTCAGCCATTGAAAGAGAATATTCGGACAAACTGGCAAAATCGCAATCAGACCAACAGTCTGCATTGTCTGATAAATTCGAAAGCATCGCTGCAACTTCCAAACTTCAAAACCAATTGAGCAACTATAGTCAACGTCAAAAATTTTATCAAATCATCGCTCCCCAATCCGGCTTCATTACCAAAACAATAAAAAAAGGCATTGGAGAGATTGTCAAAGAAGGAACCGGCATCGTTACCATTATGCCATCAAAATATGATCTGGCAGTGGAGGCATACCTCAAACCACAGGATATTCCGCTTTTAAGTATTGGCAGCAACGTCAGAATGCGATTTGATGGTTGGCCCGCCATCGTAATTAGTGGTTGGCCTGAGTCTTCAACAGGTGTTTTTTCAGGTAAAATAATTGCCATTGATCGGTTTATTAGTAATAATGGATACTACCGGATTTTGATAAGCCCTGATGAAAATGAAAAAAAATGGCCGGAAGAGTTAAGGGTCGGAACGGGCGCCAATTCTTTTATTTTACTCAAAGATGTACCGATTTGGTATGAGATATGGCGACAGTTAAATGGATTTCCTCCAGATTACTACCAAAAAGAAGCCATGGATGAAGAAGATATCAAACACAAAGCTCCCATAAAATCTATCAAATAATATGAAATTCTATTCCCGGAAATTGATAAAACCAGAAGATCTGAACGCAAGAAATACGCTTTTTGGTGGAGCATTGCTTCGATGGATAGATGAAGAAGCAGGGATATATGCCATGACCAAATTGGGTTCTAAAAATGTAGTCACCAAATATATCTCAGAAATCAATTTTGTAAATTCCGCTCAAAAGGGAGACGTCATAGAAATTGGCTTAGGTTTCAAAAAATTGGGTAGAACTTCCATCAGTTTTTCTTGTGAGGTGAGAAATGTTTTTACCAAACAAAGTATCATCCAAATAGAAAATATTGTGTTTGTCCATGTTGATGAAAATGGCTTGTCCAAACCACATGGAAAAACCCTGGACAATATTACCGTTACCAAATATTGAGTGTATGGTTAAAAAGAGGATCGGTTTTGCTTTAATGACTTGCTTTGCTTTGCTAACTGTTTGTCATGCACAAGTAGACAGCACGATACTTACCTACAATGAGTACATCACCAATATTCTGACCTATCACCCCTTAGCCAAACAGGCAAATCTAAGATTAGAAACCGCAAAAGCAGAATGGTTAGTCGCGAAAGGGAATCTGGATCCGGTTCTTTCGTCAACCTGGAATCAAAAAAACTTTGACAATAAACGATATTATCGTCAGTTTCAAAGTAAAATTCAAATTCCTACGGTATTAGGAATTGACTTTGTAGGTGGTTATGAAAAGGCGGACGGCACTTTTCTGAATCCCGAAAATACTACTGACGAATATGGCCTGTGGTATGCAGGAGTAGAGGTCAATTTACTACAAGGATTGTTTGTGAACGAAAGAAAAACAGCCATAGAACAAGCCAGAATATTCCAAAATTTGGCTAAAAATGAGCAGCAAATTTTATTAAATGAGCTTCTGTATAATGCTTCCGATTCTTATATCGAATGGCAAAAATATGATCACTTCCAAAGAATTATTAACGAAAACCTTGAGCTGGCCAATACGTATTTTGAAAATACCAAACAATCATTTCGATCGGGTGAAAAAACCGCGATTGATACGCTG
Source organism: Saprospiraceae bacterium (assembly GCA_965220465.1). Classification (GTDB taxonomy): domain Bacteria; phylum Bacteroidota; class Bacteroidia; order Chitinophagales; family Saprospiraceae; genus JAHDHW01. Next base: position 737,134 of record CBDCPZ010000025.1, read on the forward strand.
GAAGCATATATTCTTTTTCAGGATGCACAGGTATTGTTTCAGAAAAATTCAGCTTCCCTTGAAAAAACCAGGCAAACTTTACAGAATTATTTATGGTTCAATGATATTCCAATGGAATTGCAGGCAAGCACTCGTCCAGAAGATTTTGAAAATCAAGTCTTACAAAATAACCTGGATGTTCCGATTGGAGAGATCGTCGCCAATCATCCGGCCATATTGGAGAAACTAAACAAACAATCATACCTCGAAATCGAACAAAAACTCAAGCGGGAAAAACTCAAACCAAAACTCAAAGGAAAATACAATCCTTTATTCGCTACAGAAGACAATCTGGTACCAACTTATTCTTCGTCTGATTACAAATGGGGATTTGAATTTTCCATGCCGCTTTATTTAAGAAACGAAAGAGGAAATATTCAGAAAGGGGATATCAAACTCGAAGAAATTGCCTTAAACATAGCAGATAAAAAAAATGAATTGAAAAACAAAATTGAAAATAGTTTACAACAACAAGTCATTTTGCAAGACCAATTAAACTTGTTGATGCAAAACGTCGCTGGTTATAAACTTTTGCTGGATGCTGAAAACGAAAAATTTCGTTTCGGTGAAAGTTCTGTTTTCTTATTGAACAAAAGGCAAGAAAAATACATCAATGGTCAACTAAAATTAATCGAACTAAATTTAGATCTTCAATTAGAAATATTAAATTTCCTCTATTATTCGAATAATTTAACCCAATAGTGACTGGCGATGTCTTCCGAAACAAAAGCTATTTCCAAATATTACAAAATCCTTCATGAATTGTAGTTGATAAGTTATTAAAAACCCGCAGAGCCGAATGGTACCAAACAAGTAAAATAAAGCATTTAAAGGTGTTTTTAGTACGATCTAGGTACTCAAAAAAACAAAACCCCGACAGTCATTGACTCTCAGGGTTTCTGGTTGTAGCGGAGGCAGGACTTGAACCTACGACCTTCGGGTTATGAGCCCGACGAGCTACCAACTGCTCCACTCCGCGATATTGGACTGCAAAAGTAGATAACTTATTCTTTATATCCAAGTACTTGTTATCTTTTTTGAAACAAGTAGATTATGTCTTTAAAATACCTCTTATCAGGATACATCAACACAGAATTAATGCAACACGATTAATCGTTTTGTGATAAACTTTCCGGATTGATCTGTTATTTGACAAAAGTAAATTCCTGGGTTCCAGCTATTAGTATTTAAAGTAATCGTCTTTTTATTTTGAATATTTTCATTAAACAACAAATCTCCTAAAGCGTTATAAACCAACAGGTTGCCATTTTTAATTGGTATAGAAAAATCAAGATTTACATATTCGAAAGCAGGGTTTGGACTGGCTTTTACTTTATAATCAGTTGTCTTTAAAGAATGAATCGCTACAATATCCTTTTCTACTAAAGCTTTGATTTGTAAATCATCAAAATAAAAACCATCGCCGTTATTGAAAGCATCAGAAATCATTGAAAACCTTAGGTAAATATTTTGCCCCATATAATCTGACAAATTAATTTCTTCTTTGACCCAAACCAATTGTTTTCCATCATAAAGGGGTTCATCTTCGGCTTGATCTTCGGTTCCTAAATTGGTGTATTTGCCACAAAGTGGTGTATAACTAAATCCATTCGTGGAGATACATACTTGTGCATAGTCATAATCGTTTTCAATATCCCACTTTGTCCAAAAAGTCAAAAAAATTTGAAAGGTATCCGGCAAAAAAACAGGGTCTTCCATCTCCAGATAATTTTCCTGAAAGGAAAAATAAACGCCATCTGGAGAGTCCGTTATACTGCTCTCTTCAGAATGAAACTCATCAAAAGACAATCCCCAAAGGTGTGTTGAATTCATCGTTGCATCCCAATGATCCAGATTATCTCCGTTATCTGAAATCAAGGTATCTAATCGGCCAAATACTTTTTTAATAGTATCAGCCAACGTGAATGCGCCATTATCAACAGAAAGAAGGAAAACAATTTCATCTCCTGCCAAAATATCATTGGTCAAACTAAAAGCAATTGAATCTTCAATCGTTGAAAAGGTGGTAAGATCATAATTCTTGGAACCTCCAATGTTCGAAATGTTATCACTTATCGAAGAAAGACTAACGGTGAGCGTACCATCCATCAAACCATATCGGGTAAGATCAAATTTAAATTGACCATCAATTTCAGAAAACACTGTTTCGTTTTTTTCTTTTGCCTCACCATAGTTTAACAACAAATAAGCAGCTTTCAAATTTTGAAGCAAAACCGATTTACATAAATTGGTGATCTCTGATTCCGGAGGATAAAAACCATATTGTCCCGGCCCGATTTCCGGAGTGAAAGCATAAATCGAAGGCTTGGAAATCATTTCACCAAACATCCAATCATCAGCATTGCCATTGACGGTATAGTTTTTTATTTCATCTACTGTTCCAACCAAAAAGTTGTTTTCTTCCTTCAGTGCTTTAGAAATTACTGAAAATGCAGGATCAGCCGGAGTGACATCTTCGAGATAATTCCAGGGATACAACAAGGCATTGCCATAAGTGTGATTGTTTAAACAAACCCGAAACTCGTGGTCATTGCAAAACTTCCGTATCGCCCTTGTTTCAGGTTCTGAAAAAGCTGCCGTGCCACGATATGTGTTCGCCTCCGAATCCGGTGAAGAACCGCTATCATCGTATCCCCATTCGTAATCATAGTTTCGATTAAGATCAACTCCAAAAGTACCATCACCATTGTCACGGCGATTTTTTCGCCATAAAAAAGGCTCACTATTTTGAAAGCTGGTCACATTATAAATATAGCCATCGGGATTGACACAAGGGACAAAATATAGTTCGGTATGATCTACCATATATTGAATCGCGGGATTTGTTTCATAGTTTTCCAGCAGATACCACATGTAAAATATCATGCTCGAAAGGCTATTTGGCTCACGGGCATGGTGTAAAGAAGTATAAAGTGCTTCGGGTTCTTGCTCGTCCAATTGTGGGTTATCAGATATTCTCAACCAATAGACAGGACGATTTTCAAAGGTCAGAAAAGTATCAAGGGGCTGGCGCGGACTGATTAAATCAGGGTACTTTGCCGTCATGGAATCCAGATTTTCCAGCATTTCTTCGTAGGTTAAAAAACCAAGAAATGAACCTGGTTCAAAATTTTCAGGTGTAGTGTAATTGTAAAGAGGGCTGCCATCACAATTGTTATAATCCCTTTGTTCTACTTCTGCAATATTATTGTAGTTTAAATAAAAATCGGTTAAATCTTCTATTAAAATTTCATACTCAAGGCCAGCCGATTCAATTTTATTGATCTCATTGTTTGAAAATTCACCTATAAAATATTGGCCTTTTTTATAAATTCCATCATCCACCGAAAGACCGAGTTCCGCTAACTCAACCACTGACTTTTGAGCCAAATTTACCTTGACACGGCTATAATGTATAGTTTGTGCAAATAATGAAAACGAGATTCCAAACAGTACTAAAGTTATCAGGTATTTCATCGCTTTGTGTTTTATTAAAGATAACTTTTAATTTAAACAAAATATATACGACTTTGTATTTGCGTCGCAAATTTATCAAAACATAGGGCAAATTAAACGCTACTTAAAAGCTGGAAAAGTTAACTTTGGGCTTTCTTTAAAAAAACATTTACAAAATATGAAATTTCATTTTGTCCTTTTATACCTTTTGCTTTTTACGCTGCCGATTATTCCACTGTCCGCGCAAAACTATCAATCCGCAGAAAGTGTCGAATATGACGCTGTCAACAAACAATGGCTGGCAAGTAATGGCAGCAATATCATCGCCAACGACGGTCAAGGTAATCTCAGTTATTTCGGAACTGGCTCTGCCAATTATGGAATGGAAATCATGGATACAGTGCTTTTTGCCATTGATGGAAGTGTGCTCAGAGCCTTTAGTTTAAATACTGAAAACCAAATATCTTCAGTGACCATTACAGGTTCATCATTTTTAAACGGGATAACTAATGATGGCGATTCAACTATTTACATGACCGATTTTAGTGCAAAAAAAATCTATCGTGTTAATGTCTCTGATCTACAAAATATGACCTTCGAAATCATTGTCAACAATACCGTAAGTACGCCAAATGGGATCATTTATGATGGAGAAAACGATGCCTTGTTTTTTGTCAATTGGGGTAGCAGTGCCGCGATCAAAGCAGTGGGTTTGAGTGATTTCAGCGTTTCGACAATTACAACAACGGCTCTCGGAAATATTGACGGAATTGACGATGACAACGATGGCAATTATTACATTTCATCCTGGTCCCCCACACGTATTTCAAAATACGACAAAAACTTTGCAAATACCCCTGAAACTATCACCACTCCGTTTATTAGCAATCCAGCAGATATTGGCTATTCAAAAGAAACCGATACGCTTGCGATTCCGATTGGAAACAATGTCGTATTTGTTGGTTTTGAAAGCGATACAACCACAAGTGTTCAGCTACTTCAAGACGAAGAAATGGCTTTAACTATTTTTCCAAATCCGGTAACTGATCAATCGTATGTTCAATTTGAATTGGAATACGACCAGGAATTGATCCTTCAAATAATCGACAACCAGGGAAGATCAGTAAAACCTTTGCTCAACGGAACACAACCTTCCGGAAAACACAAAGTCGTGCTGGCAGGTATGGATTTGACCGCCGGAATTTATTACCTTCAACTAAAAACCAGATCCGCAACTGTTACCAGAAAAATGGTTATTCCCTGATTATTTTATTACTTTTGTGCCGCTTTTTTAAAGTTGAAAAGAGACCGATTGTTGAACACATTTGATTATAAATCGTTTGGATTTAATAGCTCCAATCTTTCCTGACTTTAAAAAATTTGTTTTCTACATATTTAAAAATCTAATACAAATGAAACCAGTATATATCGTATCAGCAGTCCGAACACCAATAGGCAGTTTCGGTGGAATATTATCCCCTTTCACCGCTGTTCAGCTTGGTACTATGGCCATTAAAGGCGCTTTAGAAAAAGCAAACGTAAAAGCCGAAAATGTCGATGAAGTTTTGATGGGAAATGTAGTCTCGGCAGGTCTTGGACAGGCTCCGGCACGCCAGGCAGCTTTAGGCGCTGGTATTCCGCAAGGCGTTCCTTGCACTACTGTAAATAAAGTCTGCGCTTCAGGTATGAAAACGGTTATGTTTGGTGCTCAAAGTATCATGCTTGGACAAAACGACATTGTCGTCACTGGTGGCATGGAAAGCATGTCAAATATCCCCTATTATATTCCTAAAGCTCGTTGGGGTTATAAATATGGAAACAACGAATTGATTGATGGATTATACAATGACGGCCTGATGGACGCTTATGGTTTGATGCCGATGGGCGTTTGTGCTGACAACACCGCAAAAAAATACAATATCTCCAGAGAAGAGCAGGATGCTTTCGCTATTCAATCTTACAAAAGAGCAGCGGAAGCCACTTCAACTGGCGCATTTAAAGAAGAGATCATTCCTGTGAGTATACCGCAGCGCAAAGGAGATCCGGTGATCGTTTCAGAGGATGAAGAGTACAAAAAAGTGATGTTTGAAAAAATACCTTCGCTTCGCCCCGCTTTCAATAAAGACGGTACAGTTACGGCTGCAAACGCTTCAACCATCAACGACGGTGCTTCGTCGCTTATCTTAGCAAGCGAAGAAGCGGTAAAAAAATATGGACTCAAACCAATCGCCAAAATTCTTGCTTTTGCTGATGCTGCCCAGGCCCCGGAATGGTTTACCACTACTCCCCCACTCGCTGCCAAAAAAGCTTTAAAAATGGCTGGCATGTCAACTGCTGATATCGATTACTTTGAAGTGAACGAAGCCTTTTCTGTAGTCACCATGGCTTTCAATCGCGATATGGGTTTGAAGGAAGATAAGGTAAATGTTTTTGGTGGAGCTGTTGCTATCGGCCATCCGCTTGGCGCTTCCGGCGCACGAATTGTAACGACGCTCAACAATGTCCTTCATCAGAAAGACGGAAACGTTGGACTTGCTGCGATTTGTAACGGAGGAGGCGGAGCTTCATCGATGATTATTGAAAAAGTATAATCGTTTTTAAAAAATAAATCTTGCGAAGCAATGGAAAATTCTATTCAGTTGCTTCGCTTTTCTAACTTTAAAAATTTGATTCCAGTCCTTACCTTAGATGAATCTTGAATTTGAAAAGGACACAATTATGCAAAACAGCGTACAAGAAATCACCCGTAAAATTTACCAGAGATATTTTTAAAGGGTCAGAAAACAACCCTTTCCATTGCTTTATTATTATTATGTTATTCCAAATTCTTTGTGGTTACTTTTAAGGAATTTCGCTATCTCGTTCAATTCTTTTTCTTTTTCAAATTCTACAAAAAGATGGCCATCAATCAGAATTTTTGGGTTTATTGATAGTTTAAAAATTTCTTTATAAACCTCCCGCTTGATCTTGTTATTAAAATCCTTATTCTTCTTTAGGCTTTTTCTAAATGTAATCCAATTAGATGCAAGTATAAAAGGATAGAATAGTATTAACAAAAATACTGAGGTCGTTTTTATTCGTGTTGATTGGATGTGCTTTATTTTAAATCCACTTAATTTTCCGATGCAGCGAAGCTTCAATATTCCAATTAAAAAAATATGCCCGTAGTATATTTCGTCTGTTATATCTTGCTTTGACATCCAAATACTATCCAGTTCGTTTGGGGCAATAATTGAATTAAATCGCTCACTTTCCGAAAGAAGATAACTCATTTTAGCTCTTAAATTAGAATAGTTGGGTGTTGTGATAATAAGTCTCCCCTCTTTATTTAGAACCCGATTAAATTCTTTGAAAGCAGCTAATTGATCAGTGAAATGCTCTATTCCTTCCTGACATATTAAAAAGTCTGAACTACTATCGTCAACAGGAATTCCTTCATTAATATTTGCTCGTTTACAATGAAGTCCTTGGATATTAAAATATTCAGGAAATAAATCAAATGGTAATGGCTTAGCGTCTATATCTCTTAGAATTCGAGAGGTTATACCGTTTCCTGAAGGAAAATCAATTACGGTCTTACCTTTAAATCGATTTCTATTTTTTTGTAAATATTTCTTTACATGATACTTAATACTTTTCGGGTTTTCTTCGTAATTCATAAAGTTTTTACATTTTACCTAACAGACAGGACAAATTACAAGTAACTGCAACAAATTAATAAAAATAAAAACGCACTAAATCAATCTTTTAAGCTCCGATAATATTCCGTTATTTCATGCCTTGTTTAGTTGGATCGACAAATCAGAAGATAAATAGTTCTCAAACCAGATTGCACAGGACCCAGATTCGACTATGGGTAGGTATAATTAGACTAATTATCAGCACTTATTTTTATTGATCGATATTTTATCATAATCAGCTTAATTCAAATATTTCTTCACAACATTTAACATTGCATCCGGTGGAATCTCTTCGTTGAGATAGGTTTTCATTATTCGGATTAAATCTCCTGTGAGCTGTTCGTTGAATCCAAGCCTCAAACCGGCTTTGTAACACAATTTTTCTTCTTCCGGTGGAATTTTACCATCGACGCGCATCATAAACAGCAAGTAATATAAAATCCGCATCCGATCTTCTTCAGCGGCTGGTGGCTTCAAAGCAAATGCATCGGGCTTTTCGATAATCGTAGCAATATCTTCCTGAAGCAACCCAAGTTGGCGCGCGATATCTCCTAAAAATTTCTTTTCAACCGGATCTATTTTATTATCGATTGTCACCATTTTGATCAACATTGCAATGGTAGCCCGATTGCGATCATACTCGTTTTCATAGTTTTCAAACATAGCTATTTTATTGAGTTAGCAGTGATTAAGTATATAGTTAAACAGTAAAATAGATTTGCTTCGAATCCGGAATCTAATTTCAGTAACTAAATTACAAATAACTTAATAACTTATAACTGTTTTCACTTCCCCTTTCCTTGCAAAAGCACTAAAACCGTGTAAAACAGGATTTTAAAATCGAGGGCCAGCGACATGTTTTCAATATAAAGAATATCAAATTTCAATCGCTGTATCATCTCTTCAACGTTTGAAGCATAGCCGTATTTCACTTGCCCCCAGGAGGTAATGCCTGGCCGTACTTTGAGCAATTGTTTGTAATGAGGCGCTTGTTTTACGATTTTATCAATAAAAAATTTGCGCTCCGGGCGTGGTCCCACGAGTGACATATCTCCTTTTAAAACATTCCAAAATTGCGGTAATTCGTCCAAACGGTATTTACGCATAACTTTACCCCATGGTGTAACCCGGGTATCTTCATCACTTGACAACTGAGGTCCGTCTTCTTCAGCATTTTCGTACATCGAGCGAAATTTATAGATAAAAAATGGCTTACTGTTCAGGCCTATTCGTATTTGCTTGAAAAACACCGAACCTTTTGACGAAAGCTTGACCCGAATCATGATGTAAATATAAAGCGGCGACAAAATCAATAATAAAAAAGTGCACGTACCAACATCAATCAATCGCTTAAGTAATTGCTGCCAACGAGGCATCAGATCCTGTTTGATCTCAATTAAAACAGCACCATAAACATGATTCATTTTTACATTTCCCAGCATGATATCGTACATGTCGGGGATGATCTTGACCAAAATTTTATTTTCAAAATCAAAAAGAACATTTAAAATTTCACGCAACCGATTGTGCTCTGAAGTTTCGATAGCGATGATTACTTCTTCAATTTCCTGGTCTTTAATCACTTCTTCAAGATCTTCTATTTTCCCCATCTTTTGGAGGTGCTTTTGCAATTCGTTCGAGCTTTTGCCATTCGCATCGATAAATCCCAGAAAGCGATTTCCCAGACCCTTTTTGCGGCCGGAGATATCTTTATACAATTCCACTGCATTTTCATTTCCTCCGATGACGATAGTGTTGTAAGCAATTAATCCTGCTTTCAAACGCCGGCTGGCTCGTGTGAGAAGGATCATTCTTACTGTGGCTGTAAACAAAAAATGAAGGGCAAACAAGGTTAAAAACGAATTGTAATAGGTAGTATAATCATTTACAAAATCATCGAGGATCAACGTGAAAAACAGAAAAAACACACCCAAGAAAGTAAGAAAAAATGTACGGGTGAAGGTCGCAAGCCTTGAAAGCCGGTAAATATCATTGTATTTATCAAAAATACTATAAAGGAAAATCCATCCAATTGGGATCAGGATAATGCCATACCAAAAGTTTTGATCCTGGAGAACTGAAGCATCGAGTGGGACATTTTCTATCCGTTTACGATATAGAAAAAAACAAGCCCAGGCAAGTGTGGCCGTCAGGTAATCGGCAAAAGCATAAATCAGAAAATCAGTGCGTCGCTGTCGTTTCATCCAAATAGTATGTGCTGTAAACCTGGAAACTTTCTGAAATGGGCTTGCAAACCCAAGTCATAAGCAACCAAACAAGTTGATTATCAATAATTTAAAATTAGTGAATGGGCATTAATTATCAATAAGTAATTTTTTAACTACCACAAAGTAAGTCTAAAAACTGCTATTTAAGCCCACTAATCCTTAAAATATGTCAAATCCCTATAAATTTACAAGCTTAATATTATCGAGGTAAATCTCCGCATTTTCCATCGTAAATTCACCGTTTTCCTGAGGTATTTGTGCGCGAATTACAATTCGATATTGCACAGAACCGGCAAGCGCCAATTGCTGTAATTTTTCTGTAACGTTAAAATAGATCTTGTTCCATTCCGTTTTTGGGTTAACACCGAGATTAACTTCCGAGTAGAGCAATTCGTTAATATTGCCATAACCTGCAAGGCCTACGAGGAAAGGAATATCGTTTTTATAATCCATTTCGATATAAGCAGTCCGTCCTCCACTTGGTGGATCAAGAATATAGTTACTGCCCACTCCGATAAAGAAATTCTCCTGATCAAGGTATATTTTGCCAGCTTTCTCTCCTTCTTTTACCATCTCAGTGGTCGTCTCCATTATTGTCTCAGTGTTGCCGTCAAGGTCGAAAGTAAATTTATGAGGGGTTTGTTCAAAAGAATCTCTAAAAACGAAATTAGTTTTTTCAAGATCATAAGTCGTCGATGGTGACACAGTAATTGGAGCCCCAGGCACCAACATTACCGTTTTAGTATATCTTTTATAAAAAGTATACAAATCGGGCGTTGCGTTGATCCCATTTTCTTTAATCCCTGCATCAATAACAATCGTTTGTTCACCACTTTCTAAAACAGGAATCGTCTTTGGTAAATCGAATGCGCCCAAAAAGTTATTGTTGACATAAACCCAACCGTCAGTGATTTTTGAGGAATAGATCCCATCCTCTGGTCCTGGTGTAAATTCAAAAGGTTCGATCGTAATATAAGAAGCAGTTTGCTCCTTTTGACCACAACTCAAGCCAAATAAACCGATCAAAATAAAAATACAGATTCTCGCTTTTATCATTTTTTGTTTTTTAAAATATAATTAGTTTGACGGAATTATCAATAAGCTATTTTTTAACACATCTCAAAAATCATCTAAAAACTTCCTGTTAATCAGTTATTTAGATCATTTTCAAAATGTGAAATAGCTTTTCAATAATTTCTTTCCGTCACTTAGAATTAGTTTTCAATTGCTTAACGCAGCATTTGCTGTAATAAAATGATGTTGTCCGTAAAAATATAATCTGGGCTTTTATTAATGGCTTCAATTGCTCCGTTCCGTTCCTTCACCCCATAAATCGCTACCCGCAATCCATTTTCATGGCACATTTGAACATACTCCTTTGTAGTCAAATCATTGTCACAAGAAATCATATAAACCCCTTTACTGACCGCATAGATGGCTTCATCTTCTGAAAAATATCCTGTTTTAAGGCTCAGTTTGATCGATGGCAATTTTTCTTTCAATGCTGCCAGAAAATCCAATTCAGCTGCATCCACAACACACCAGTCACTTGCATCATACTTGGTGATCAATCTAACCATCTCATCCATAAATCGTTGCTGATGATTGTTAAAATCAAAATCACCACATTCAGGGATCGCCAATTTGATATCCAAAACTACCGTTGGTTTTATCGGTCGTTCCGAAAACCTTTGCAAAAGGGATTCCAGCGTGCCAAGCTTTTCATCTAAAAATCGGCTACTTTGCAAACTGGATCGGTATCGGCAATTTTTCAATGCTTCACTTTCTTTAAAAAAGATACAACCAAAACAATCGGTCTCGGTTTCCAGAAAAGGACTGTGAAACGTAAAAAATACATCATCGGCACTTAACTGAATATCTGCCTCCACCCACTCAACACCATAAGCTTCAACCGCTTTAGTTAAGCTTGAAAACGAATCATGCGGCAGAGCATTTTGAGCAGATTCAAAGCCCAATCCGCCATGACCGATAATGGTGATCTTGTTTCCATTCAGGTTATTGATCTCATCTAAATCGGTTTTTTGACATCCATTCAATGAAAAAAGGATAACAAAAACAATCAAACCGTTGTATGTCTTGAAAAGGTAGTTATCCATTTTTTACTTTTATAATTGCTGATAAAGGTCATATTTTTGAGTATCTACAGCTACTTTTTTATAATGTGCGGGGATGTTGATATTCATCGATTTTTCTACCAAAAAAAACTCGTGCTTTTCATACGGATCAAGACTTATATTGAAATAACGAACCAAAAACCCTTGCAAAATAAAATTATATTCATCATACATTTCCGATGGAACAGTAATGGCCGAAAACTTTGGCACCACTTCTCCAATTTTATATACATCGTGCATCGTAGGCTGCTCGCGACTAAATTTCCCTTTTTGCAACCATGAAAAGCCCAAAACCGTAATAAAAAGAATGCTGCTTATTATTAAAAACGATTTATTAAATTGCTTTGTGTGTCGCTTCGCCATCAAATCCAAAGTCAATGGAGCGATAATTATTGCTAATCCAATCGAAAAATACGGTAATGCAGGAACCAGGTAAAACCCTTTTTGGACCATCGTTAGTGCCAAAGGTAAAGCTGCTGAAAGTCCGATTAAAATAAAAAACAGCGACTGTTCTCTATATTTGTTAAAATGAAATTTGACCTGCTTCCTTTTTGCAAGGCCAAAAATAATTCCCATTAAAACAAACTGAGGTATCAACTCTGTAAATAAACGCCAAAGGATTTCCAATCGGTATTCCGCTGTCGGCATCGAATCAATCCTCATCAATGCTCTTTCAAATAAATATATCGATAAGCTTTCTTTGCTTTCGGGAATGCTAAAAAGTATCCCAAAAAAGGCGGCTATTGTAAAAACCAGCATTAAAGTTTGCCAAAACGCTTGTCGGAATGATCCTCCTTTTTTTACCAACCAATAGATAAAAGGAACTGATAAAGTAAAAAAACCAGGGAGTCCTTTGCACAATACCGCCAAACAAATCAAGATCCCCGCAAAAATCCAGTTTATTGGTTTTAACTTTTGTGAATCAAGGCTGTAAAGCATCAATAAAACGGTACCCAAAGCAAAGGCGCTCAGGGTATTTTCCTGCATATTGTTGCAAAATGACCAGGCACAAATTGGTGTAGCGATCCAAAAAAGTACAGGAAGAAAAGCCAAACCAGCCAGCTTTTGATCGTTTTCAAAAACTTTCCGCCAGATCAAAACAATCAATCCGATATTTATGCACAAAGCAAGAAAAGTATAAAATCGCTCAACATAAATACTGCTTCCAAAAACTTTAAAAAATATTGCCTGAATACCAAAAACCAGCGGAGGATGCTCGTGAAATGACGATAGCCCGTCAATATTAAGTTTGCTATATTGAGGAAACCAAAATGTCCCGATATTCTGGCTTAGATTGTGTGAAACCGATGAATATAATACAGCATCCTGAAACATGCCATCTTGCATGAGTTTTGGTAAAGTAAGGCCAAGCACAATACTTATGGTAAAAATCCAATAGGCTAAATTGTCGGTCGGTAAATATTTCTTTTTTATCATCCTGAATACTTAAAAAGAATATTGAGCAAACAAACGAAGCTGTGCGTCGAAACCTGCGTATGAATTTTTTGTGCCTATAACAGAGTCAAAAAATCGTTCAAAATATAACCCTCCGCCCATGCTATTGCCAATGATTAAGTTTTTCCAAATCCGGTATTGAATTCCATAAGAAAGAATAATCTCATGTATTTCGTTATTCCCGTTTATATCCAAATTGTTAGGATTATAGGGTTTCAAAAATACAAGTTGATAATCAAAAGTAGCAAAAGCTCTGAATTTGCTTTGACCGGGCAAGAGGCGACGATAACCGAGATGTATTCCCCAGGGTCCTTTTGATGGCAGATAACTATCCGAAACGGCGATCTTAGGTCCCACAAAAATGGTGTTGTCTTCTTTCCAATTTAAAGTATAGGCCAGGTTTATATTTATACCGCTATAACAAAGAGCGCCTCCAAACTCTAACCCGGATTTCAGATTGGCAGATTTTGTAATATCCTGAGCTGTAATTGTTAGGTAAAAACAAAAAAAGGAAAGGATAATCAGCATAGTGATCTTCATAAAAACAATACTATTGGATCGTGGTTTTTCTCATTTCTATCTGTTCAATAATTTGATGAGCGACTTCGAGGGCTTTATAGCCATCTTCAATTGAAACTTTGGGTGCATGGTCGTCAAGAATACTCAATGCAAAAGTCTCCAATTCCATTTTTATACTATTGACGGACTCAATATCCGGCATTTCCATATGGATCAATTTGGTCCCGTTGTTTGTATTTAATTCTAAAAGGTTTTCTGCGTCTGGTACATTTGCAGCGCCTTTATCATAAATCCGAATTACCTGGGCGTTCTTTTCCAAAAAATCTAAACTAATATACGCATCCCGTTGAAACAAACGGAGTTTACGCATTTGTTTCATTGAAATCCGGCTGGCAGTAAGATTGGCAACAGCGCCATTTTCAAATTCAATTCTCGCATTGCTGATATCCGGTGTATTGCTCACAACAGCAACGCCACTTGCGCTGATAAATTTCACCTCCGAATCCACCAAACTCAGCACCAAATCAAGGTCATGGATCATCAAATCAAGGATCACAGAAACATCAGTTCCTCGCGGATTAAAAAGCGAAAGACGATGCGCTTCGATAAACATCGGATTCAAAGGCGTACCTTCCAAAGCCAGAAAAGCAGGGTTGAATCGCTCCACATGTCCAACTTGTATTTTTACACCAACTTCTTTGCTCATCTGAAGCAGATCTTCTGCTTCCTTCAGCGTGTGTGTCAATGGTTTTTCAATGAAAACATGTTTGCCTTTTTGGATCGCTTTTTTTGCCAGTTGAAAGTGTGTGACCGTAGGTGTGACAATGTCGATGACATCAACAGCGTCAATCAATTCATCCAAATCAGCCCAACGTTTGGCACCGGATGTCTCCCCAGCATTTTTAGCATTGTGGTCATTAGGATCATAAAAACCAACCAATTGATATTGCTCTACCATTTGGATACATTTGAGATGTATCTTTCCAAGGTGGCCCGTTCCCAGCAAACCGATTTTTAACATAAAATTTAATTAAATGGATTTTTCCTTTCAAAAACAGACCTCAAAAGTACGCATTGTATTTTAAATCGGATGACAACTACTTGTTTAAAATAAAACAATAACGGGGTTCTTTTTTAAAAAAGAACCCCGTTTTGAAGGTGAATATCGCTTAATAAAAGCAACGAATTACATGGTTGTTCCACTCATCATCGTCATCACTACTTCGTTGATGTAATTAAATATTTGCTCCATCGAATTCATTTCTTTGTTTACAAAATTCAAGCTGATCATTTGATTGATTGAACTTACACCACCTTTTGGAGCAGTCCAGACAATACTCTCGAAACTATCTTTGCTCACGTTGAGTATTTTCCCTTGCGGACCAGCCAATGGTAGCCCATATGCAGATGCAGCATTCAAAGATTGAGGAATATCCCAGTAAAACACCATTGAATTGTCTTTAAGCATCTTGCATTGCGATTTGCTCATTCGTTCTTTTTTAGGATAGCCGCTACTCAGTCGATTTTGAATCAGGTCCATGTTGTTTGTAAAAAATAAGATCCCTTTATTTAAAGCGATATAAACATCCATATTTGCCTCCGGAATGGTCGCCTGATAGTAACTTCCCTTGTTTTCTATAAACGGTGTTTTCTCTCCCAGCTTAAGAAACTTCAACACGTTTTCTTCATTGCCATAGGACGACATCATCACAAATTCAGGCAACTTTTGAGTAACTGTAGTCTGAACTTCTTTTTTGTTAAAATCTTCGTCATATTCATAAGATGTAACTGTTTTTTCAAAATCTTTAATACCCGTCACAGCAAATAAGACATCTCCTTTCCACAAATCATAGATGGCTTGTTCGTCAACAAAAATATCCATAATATCAATCATGTCATTAGCCATATTGCCATACATCGGAATACTGCTCAACATCGGCTGAAACAAGTCTCTGTATCCTTTTACCGTATTTTCAACATTCATATTAAAACTCCAGTAGCCCATTAGATTTTCAGCGGGGATATATTTGTGAAATTTTTTGTTAAACTTCGCATCAGTCGCTTCCCGGTAAAATTTCATTATTTGGTTATTGCCATAAGAATCCAGGTTGAAATTGACAGCACCTGCATCAAAGCTCACTCCCATACTCATAAAAGTGTCGTCATACATCGAACCCATCAATTCCGACAACATCGCCGCTTCGCTTCCTGAATACATTCCAATCGCATCCATGTAAGTTTGATAAACAGCCGAATAATCCAACCAAACATTGGCGTCCGTTTTTTTAGCGTAGGCTAACATGAATTTTGGATTCTTCATCACAGAAGCTGATCCATCGCTATTCATTACTTTCTTCACCCAATCAGCAGTAAATGTTCTTTCTTTTTCAACATGATCGTTCTGTTCTTGCTCATATCTCAAATCTTCTTCAACGTATTCCTCCTCAACATACTCCTCTTCGACATATTCCTCCACTTCTTCTTCAATGATTTCTTCCATTTCTTCAAGCTGTTCTACTTCAACTATTTCTTCTTCATCAATAATTTCCTGGTCTTCAGAAACCGGTTCTTCTTCCTCTATTACAATATCCTCTTCAATGATGATTTCTTCCTCTTCATACGGATAAGCTTCTTCTTCGTAAGGATACTCTTCGACATCATAATCATAATCGTGTTTTCTATGCACTTCAACACCTGTGATCATTGCAATTCCATCTTTCCAGGCAATTGCCATATCCTGTTCTGGAGCAACGACATTAAATCCATCTTTAGACATAAATTCCATGTCAGGAGGTAATTTGCTTTTGACAAATTGCGCAAACTTGGCAGTATCAGACAATTTAAATAAGATACTAAAAGCATTGCCTTCTTCAGTTACCTTTCCAAAAATGTAAGACGATGCCAT
Source organism: Saprospiraceae bacterium (assembly GCA_965220465.1). Taxonomy (GTDB): domain Bacteria; phylum Bacteroidota; class Bacteroidia; order Chitinophagales; family Saprospiraceae; genus JAHDHW01. Next base: position 753,551 of record CBDCPZ010000025.1, read on the forward strand.
TAAATCCATCCCAAAATCGGATGGGTCGTTGAGAAATTTGAGTATATCTTCTTTATTGGATCGGCCCATTGAATTCGCCATTTCTTCTTTACCCATTTTAAAGAAATCGTATTCTCTAAGTTTTGAAAAAGGGATTTTGGCGTCAAGATTAAAAGGGTTGAAAGTAGCTACAAAAGTTGCGTCTTCCGGAATGTGTTTTAGTAAGCTTTGACAAAATGAAGTAGCATTTATTCCAAAGAAAAAAACTACGGAGAGTATAAGCGCTTTGCGAGTCATCAGGTTTGTTTTGTTTGTTATAAAATTAGGTGGTTGCTGTGTTTTGATTACAGCGTATTTGGTCGTTAAAAAGTAATTACATTTTCTATGGAAGCTTGTCCTTTTATCAAATCTGAGATATTGCTTTCAAATTTGACCGCTTTTTTGCTGGGCGAAAGTTCTGCTTTTTTATTGGTATAACCTTTCACCGAATTCTGGAAACGGTAAATACTGACCACTCTAGCCGTTTCCATCACAAAACGTGCGGACATATTGAGGTTGTCATATTCTTCGTCATTCAGTTTCAGATCAGAAACATAATCGAAAAGGCGTGTAAATTTGCCTGGAGAAAAGGCAAAATTATCCTTTTTAGCCATTGGCAAAGGAGTTCGGTTAAGCTCTGACACAACCGCATTAATCCCTTTGTTCAACGTATTGACATTGTCAAAAGAACTGCTGATTGTAAAAATAAAATCGTCATAATTAGTAGTCGTTTTAACATTCGAGATTCCTTTAATCGCCGAAAGTGCTTTTTTCACTTTTACAATTTCATCATCGATCTCAGCTTGTTTGGGTACTTCAACTCCCTGCACTTCGTCCATTTTCCAATAAGCTTTGAGGTTGTCTTTGCTTTCGCTAAGATTAACGGTAAGGGTCACATTGCCGGAGCCATTATTGTTGAGATCTACTTCTTCGGTTATTTCAAAACAGCCGGTAAACAAAAGAGAAAAACAAAAGATTATAACTGGTTGAATAAGATTTTTCATTAAAAAAAATTTAATATGCTTGTAAAATACTGTCGTACTAAAGAACGATTTCAATTTGGTTTTGGTACGAAAAACTATGGAACCAAATGTTATTTATTTTAACGATAATACATCAAAATTGCTCCAAATAAAGTGATCAATACAATCAAGACTGTTGCCATCCGTATGGAGTATTGCAAGTGTCGGACAAATATCTCGATGTTCTCTTTTTGGTTTGGATATTTGGGGATTACTTCCGTCTGCATTTTTTCTTTATTAAAAAGGTGCTTTGCGCCAAATTGCACTTCGTTTTGAACTAATATCCTATAAACCTTCATCACACGAACACGGAAATAAACATTCACAAACAACATGGCCACAAACAAACCAATAACCACCGAAATAAGCAATACAAACATTCTTTTACAGTTTCATTATTTCCGCCAAAATTACATTATTTTTCTATAAAAAGAACATTTGCCAAAGCGGTATAAATTTGCTGTATATCCACCCAACGTTCCATTTTTTTAGATCAATTGGCTATTTTAAATTGCCAAAGTCAATCTTGTAACATCGAAACCCGTTACTAGGTTTCAAAGAATTGCCAAAGTTTTACCACCTTCTGCGGTTTAAATAAAAAATTAGAATGGCTTTGATTTTTTATTATTTTTATGCCACCATAAAGCCACAAATTTTCCTCTTTAAAGTTTTCGAATCAACAATTATGAGACAAAGCATTTTAGTTTTACTGTTTTTCTATTGCACCACCATATTTGCACAAAAGGAACCGCTGGAATATTTTTTACACCAAACCAATTATGACAAAAACATTCCGTCGCCGGAGTCCTTTTTGGGTTATCAAATTGGCGAATGGCATGTCAGCCACGATCAGTTGGTTGCTTATATGAAAGAAGTAGCTCGCCTTTCTGATCGAGTAGAAATTGAGGAATATGCTCGTTCTTATGAACACCGCCCACTGCTCTTGCTAACGATTACAAGTGAAACAAATCATCAAAATATTGAAAAGATTCGTCAGTCTCATCTTAACCTTTCTGACCCAAAAATTTCTAAAAGCATAGACATTGAAAATATGCCGACTGTGGTCTATCAAGGTTACAGTGTCCACGGCAATGAAGCAAGCGGAAGCAATGCCGCAATGCTGATGGTTTATTATTTGGCAGCAGGAGAAGGAAAAAATATTGAAGATTTGCTGGATGAGGTAATCATTTTGCTTGATCCAAGTTTCAATCCAGATGGCATGAATCGCTTTGCGAATTGGGTCAATAGCAATCGTTCAAAAAACCTGGTTGGCGATCCTGCAAGCCGCGAGCTCAATGAGGTTTGGCCCGGTGGCCGAACCAACCATTATTGGTTTGACCTCAATCGGGATTGGTTGCCTGTGCAGCATCCGGAAAGTCAGGGCCGTATTCAAAACTTTCATCGATGGAAACCAAATATCCTCACCGATCATCACGAAATGGGAAGCTCAAATACTTTCTTTTTCCAACCCGGGATTCCATCGAGAACGAACCCTTTGACCCCTCAAAAGAATCAGGATTTGACCCAAAAAATTGCTACATTTCATGCTGCCGCTCTTGATGAAATCGGCTCGCTTTATTATTCGCAGGAATCTTTTGATGATTTTTACTACGGAAAAGGCAGTACTTATCCTGACGTGAATGGCTCAATTGGTATTTTGTTTGAACAAGCTAGTGCTCGTGGCCATCTGCACGAAACAAAGGATGGAGAATTGAGCTTTCCTTTTGCGATCAGAAACCAAGTCAAAACCTCTCTCTCTACTTTGCAAGCAGGAAAAGAGCTTCGAAAAGAGTTGCTTAATTTTCAGAGAGATTTTTATTTGAACGCGAAAAGCGAAGCCGCTCAGGACGATCAAAAGGCTTACGTTTTTTCTTCGCCATCTGACAAAGCCAGGCTTAGGCATTTTCTTGAATTGCTGGATCGGCACCAAATATCGGTTTACGAAACCACAAAAAATCTGCAATTTGGGAAAAAGGTTTTTAAAGCTAGCTCATCTTTTATTGTTCCATTGGAGCAGACACAATATCGTCTGATCAAAGCAATGTTTGAAACACGGACTACATTTCAGGATAGCCTTTTTTATGATGTTTCTGCATGGACACTTCCGCTGGCTTTCAATCTTGATTATGAAGCGGTAAGTAGTAATAAATTTTCGGCTGACTTGATAGGAAAGGAAATTTCCGTTGATCAATTAGCTAAAACAATTACCCAAACCCCATACAGCGAGTATGCTTATGCTTTTGAATGGAATGAATATTATACGCCAAATGCCTTGTATTTTTTGCTGGAAAATGATTTAAATGTCAAAGTAAGTACCGCTTCTTTTTCGGTTGAAACTTCCGAAGGAATTAAAGATTTTCAAGCAGGAGCCATCTTAGTTCCTGTTCAAAAGCAAGACAAAACTCCCGAAGATATTCACAATCTCATTCAAAAAGCTTCTGAAAAAAATGGTTTAAAAGTATATGACTGCAAATCCGGATTAACGCCAAATGGCATTGATTTGGGTAGCCCAAGTTTCAAAACAATAGAAAAACCAAAGGTGCTTTTATTAGTCGGTGATGGCGTTACAGGTTATGATGCCGGCGAAGTTTGGCATTTACTGGATCAGCGTTACGATATACCTGTTACTTTGGTTGAAACGACGGATTTGAGCAAAGCAAACCTGGAAAATTATACGGCCATAATTATGGTCAATGGAAGTTACAGCAAACTCAACAGTGCAGAAAAAATTAAAAATTGGACGCGCAAAGGAGGGACACTTATCACAATTAGAGGTGCTATCTCATGGGCAAAATCAAAAGGTCTAGCCAATGTTAAAACGAAAAAGAAAAAGGAGGATGCAAACAGTAAAACTGAAAGACGCTCTTATTCGATGGTCGCCGCAGATTCAGGAGCTGATGTAATTGGAGGTTCTATTTTTGAAGCTAAAATCGACCTAAGCCATCCGCTCGCGTTTGGATACGAAAACGAAAAAATCGCTGTTTTTCGAAAGGGAACTTTAATATTGGAAGCCAGCAAAAACGCTTATGCCACACCATTAATTTATACTTCCAGCCCATTATTAGGAGGTTATAGTTCAACTGAAAACATTGAGTTAATCAAAAATTCTGCAGGGATTATTGTGAGTGGTTTTGGCAGCGGTCAAGTCATTTGCATGGCTGACAACCCAAATTTTCGGGCATTTTGGTTTGGCACCAATAAGTTACTTGCCAATGCTATATTTTTCGGTGGAATAATTGATGGCCGCACCATGGAAAGCGAAGCACCCGCAAAGGAAAAGACTGATTAATTTTGATAGGAGCATGTGCGGATGAGGAGATGTGTGGATGCAAAAGCCCGCTTAATCTGAATCATCAGCGTTCCATACTTTTTGGATTGAAATAATATTTTCCGCTAATCTGCGTGAATTAATTTTATGACACCCACTTCTTCATCTTTTTCAAGTTGTAAAAAGTAGATTCCTTGATCCAGATCAGCGCCATTGATTTCAATTTGAGATGCTGTCGTTTTCTGTGTTTTTATTAATTTTCCATTTAAATCAAAAAGCTTTGCAATGACTTGGTCATTTTTTTGATTTTGAAAGGAAACAACTACTTTATCATAAAAAGGATTCGGCTCCGCGCTTACTTCAAATGTTTTTAAATCAACACTTGAAATAGCATTCAATGGGCTAAAGCTCGCTGTCCGATACATCACCACCCCAACAGATTGGTCTTCATAAACGATATGAAAAACACCATTTGAATAAGCAATATCCGGATAACGTTGAGAATTGGCTCCCACATCTATTTTCACCAATTGGTTTTGTAAATCAGTAGTGCCGTTGACAGAATAGGACAATACGATACCTTTTGAAGATGCTTCGTTTTCCTCCCAAATTATACCTAAAGTGTCCTGATTACCAGCTATTCTTGGATAATTCTGTCCGGCTTCGTTCCCATCAAATGTTGGAAATTTAAACTGATGGCCTTTCGTCATTGAACCAATATGCATCGTACTCAAATAAACTCTTGGATTTCCCTCCCCTGCACTAAAATACACCGTAATTAAACTATCCTCATTTATCATGGCATTTGGACCGCTCGTCGGACAGGTAAAAGTCTGCCAATCAGTATCATCAATATCAGTTGCCTCCGGAAAATTAGAGCCGTCATCTGTTGATTTAGTCGCCCAGATATCTCTAATATTATTATCATTATTTCTGAAAGTCAAAAGCATTTCATCAGAGGTTGTAATCGCCATCGAAGCCGGACAACACTCGCACACCTCTCCGGAAGACGCAGAAAGATTGGCAACAACTGCCGGTTCAAAAGTACTTCCACCATTTAATGAAACTGCGACTTCGTAAAGTGCTTCCGCCTCCTGAAAATTTGTCGTCACAAAACTCACAACCGGATTGCCATCATTGTCAATAGCAATGCTCGGAAGGGTCGCTACCCTACCCTGTGGCAAATCATAAACGCTCACAGGATTTTCAAAATTTAAGCCTCCATCCGTTGACCTGACACACCAGATACCTTCTCCATAGGTCTCGAAGACTAAAAAAACGGTATTGCCAAACGATGCTAATTGAGGTCCAAGACCAGAAGCCCACAAATCAACAGCTATCCCGTTTGTATTGACTAATGCGGGATCTAAAAAATCACCATTCTGCCATTTTGCGATATACATTTTTGGGCTTGCACCCGTTTTTCCCCAATAGACAATTGGGCTGCCGTCTTCCAACAAAGCGATCCGGGGAGCACGACTACCGTAGGTCAAATTTGGTGCGATCTGAATTGGATCAGAAAGAAAAATATCAGTTTGGCTGAATAAAGGCACGGAACTGAAAACCAATAGAAAAACTAATATTTTTTTCATAAAAAAAATGCTATGATTTTTGAATACTTAAAAGTAATCGGATTTCATTTAAATATTGTAAAAACACCTTATTCTTTTGTAGAACCACGCTGAACAAAACGCCAAAAAATAACGTTACATTCATTCGTTAAGGAAATATTATTTCTTTTTAATTTGCTGAAAATATGATATGGTTTACTTCAATTTTGAGCTATCTTTGCGCAAATTTTTATAAAAAGAATAATTGTGTTTTTTACCACTTATTCATCATTTACGATTTTTTAATATTATTAATAACCCATGCCATTTTCACATCAAATAAATGATGTGTTTTATAATATAATGACCGGCTTATCAGAAAATAAAATAACTTTTTTCTTTACAGATATTGAAAGTTCCACCAGATTGGCGCAGCAGCTTGGCGCATCTTATGCTTTACTTTTAGAGCGTCACCGGGTAATTATCCGAAGGGCAATCAAACAACATGGCGGACGAGAAATCGATACTGCTGGAGATGGTTTTTTCATTGTTTTTAAACGAAGGGACCAGGCGGTTTCGGCTGCTGTTGCCATTCAGCAAGCTTTTGCCTTTGAAGATTGGGCTACCGAAATTGGTTTAAAAGTTCGTATTGGCATTCACACTGGTTTAGCGCAAGCAACCGCTACTGGGTATACCGGGCTCGAAGTACACAAAGCTTCCAGGATATGCAGTGCTGCTCACGGAGGACAGGTTTTGCTTTCTGAAACGGATGGAAACGAACTATTTGGCAACCTTCCGCTAGGCGTTGCACTGATCGATTTAGGTACTTTTTTATTAAAAGATTTTGATCAATCGGAGCGTTTGTTACAACTAGTAATCCCAGGACTTCGTGACACTTTTCCATCACCTCGAACCAACTCTTCAAAACCAAAAATTGCAGTGCTACCATTTCGAAACCTAAGCACTGAACCTGAACAGGAGTATTTTTGTGATGGCATTTCCGAAGAAATTATCCTTGCCCTCAACAGGATATGTGGGATATGGGTGATTGCGCGCTCTTCTTCTTTTGCATTAAAAGGGAAAGATTTGGATGCCCGAGAGTATGGAAAATTGTTAGGGGCGAACGCTATTTTAGAAGGGTCCGTTCAAAAAAAGGGGGATCAATTACGCATTTCAACCCAGTTGTTTGATGCTACTTCTGGTTTGACTTTATGGACCGAAAAATTTGACTGCAAACTTGAAAACGTTTTTGTTCTTCAGGATACCATTGCTCAAAATATCACCAAAGCATTAGAAGTCAAACTTCTCCCGGAACAAGAGTGCTGTATCCAGGATCGACAAACTGACAATGTTGAAGCATATGATTTTTACCTTAAAGGCCGCCAGCATTATTACCAATTTAGCTATAAATCGGTAACCGTTGCAATTCAGATGTTTCGCGAAGCAATCAAAATTGACGAAAAGTATGCTTTGGCCTATTGCGGATTAGCAGATTGTTATGCCTATCTGTACATGCATTCCGAAAACACAAAAGAGAATTTAAAAAAAGCAAGTCGAGCCAGTAAATTGGCGATCAAACTCGCTCCAAGGCTAGCTGAGACCCACACTTCTCAAGGCGTGGTTCTTATGCTAAAAAAACGATACGAACAAGCGGAAGCTCGTTTTGAAAAAGCAATTGCTATTAATTCATATTTATTTGATGCTTGGTTTCATTATGCAAACGTTTGCAGTTTGCAGGGAAAGATGGATAAAGCTGCCAGGTTATTCGAAGAAGCTGCCAAAGTTCGGCCCGAAGATTATCAGGCAATATTACTCGCTGGTCAGATTTACGACGACCTGGGAATTTATGAATTATCAAAAAGAGCAAGGCTGCAAGGGATTACAATCGTTGAAAGTTATTTAAATCTAAACGATCACGATGCGAGGGCCTTATATCTAGGTGCAAACGGATTGGTCGCTCTTGGCGATAAAAAGAAAGGCCTGGAATGGCTTCAACGTGCACTCGACATTGAACCAAATGATCCTATGCTGCTCTACAACGCCGGTTGTATCTATTCTTTATTAAACATGAAAAATCAGGCGATCACTTCGTTAGAGTCAAGTTTAAAAGCCGGTCTAACTCAAAAAAGCTATTACCTCAATGATAGTGACCTTGACAATGTTCGGAATATGCCCCGTTTTAAATCTTTGCTGAGTTATTTAAATTAGAAAGCTGGAACTACATTAAAATAAAACGACCCGAATTCATATTGAAATCGGGTCGAATATATTTAACCTTTTTACGGGAATTATCGTTAGTCAAGAAGTTTGTTGAGATACTATCTGTTGCTTAAAGAACCAACGCTCACTCTTTAGTATTATTTAATTTAGCCCATCCGGAGTTTTGTTTTTCCTTCAATCCGCGTAAGCTCTTATTAATGGGTTCATCTAGTTTATTATCTTCGTTTTCGATATTTGAAGCCATATGAAAATATTCAGAAGCTTCTTTATATTGAAAATTGGTATCATATTCTACACCAATTGAATAATAAGTGAATTGAATATTTGAAGCAAAATCATTTTCAAAATTATTAAAAAGAAGCGATTCCTCTATGTCTTTAAGATTTCCTGTTGTTGATTTACCATTGGCCGAAATATAAGAACTTTGATGAGCCAATTGCCCATCGCTCCATTCCGTCAATAATTGGTCACCATTTTGGTACAGGAATTTGACATCGCCATCAAATTTTCCAACCGCCCAGTTTCCAATGATGGTATCTCCATTCTCCCATATTATCTTGCCTTCACCATCCCGTAAACCATCTTTTACAGATCCTATATAAGTACTTCCATTGTTCTGTGTAAAACTTCCATGCCCGTCAGGCAGGTTATCGTTCCATTCTCCGTAATAGCCTTCGTTATTATTAAGGACTACACTTCCTTTGCCGTGCATTTTATTATCCAGGAAATCACCAAAATATTCCGCTCCATTTGCCCAAATAAAAACACCATAACCATTCATCTGGTTATTGCTCCATGCCCCTTCATAACGGCTTCCATTTCTAAATTGAAACTCTCCAAATCCATTCCTTTCCCCTTCGACAAAAGTCCCAATATAGTAACTTCCATCGGGCCATTTCATGAACCCTTTGCCATTGGGTTTTCCATAGCTGATTTCTCCGTTGTACAAACTGCCATCCTTAAATATAATTATACCAACACAATATTTTTTCTCTGGCGGACAATCGCCCAGCTTCACTTCTTTGATTATACCAAGATCTATTGAAGGCATATCATTAGATAAATCAGCTAAGTCGTAAGAAGTATATTCTCCTATAGGATTGGCATTAATCTCATAAGCTTGTAAGTGGAAAGAAAATATTAGGTTGAGGACGAGGGAAAACGTGATGTTATGTAGTATTCTCATGTCAAATTATATTTATTACTTAGAAAATGGTTACTCTAATTTTAATATACCAATTGATTGAGAATTCAAGAGAATCTCGGATTAGAACAATTAGTTGAGATTCATTGTGATATTTTGTGTTCAAACTTTATACCAAAATATTGTTAATAAAAAGGCTTTAATTTTTTAAAAACAGAAATCCAATAAATGCTACAGTTGAAAATAATGGAAGTTTTTATTTGCCCGATTTGTGCCGTTTTATTTATTCATTTATAGGTTGCTTTAGTTTTTCTATTGCAATCGAGTGGAAATTCCGGGATTAATTGGCGAAGTACTTAAGGAGTACAATAGATTAGTCACAGAACAAAAAACAGATAAAGCCCTACAGCTGTAATGCTTTCAGTGCATGTAAACAAAGAAATATTAAAAATCCTCTGCCAACATATTTACAAGCACCTACATTATATGTATCTACATTACTAACTTATAAGGTGAACATTACTGATTTATCCAGAGCCCTATATATTACAATGATTTATTATGTAAAAATTTTATTAATTATTTTGCTCAGATTATTTGAATTGGCATAGTTTTTTGATAAGATGAGAATGTAAACCATGTTAAAAATACATACGCCATGACGAAAAGGACCAACTTATTGGTATTGGTATGTCTTCTGTCTTCTTTCATCCTTTCTGAGCTTTATGCTCAAGTAGGGATAGGGACAGAAAATCCTACTAATACGCTACATATTAAACCATTGGATTCAAACGAGGATCCTCTAAGAATTGAAAATTTAAACAAAATAATGCAAGGAGATTCTGCCTTATTGGTTGTTGACCCGGCTACGGGAGTTGTTCGTTATTTGAACATTGATAGTCTATTTACTTATATGTCAAATTTTGAAGATCTCGACCTGGATAATACCAATGAATTGCAGAATGCTGCGGAAGTACCGATTGTCCCAACTACCGATTTAGATAATGACGGAACAGCCGAACAAAATGTTTATCAGGCTCTTTTAGTTTTAGGAGATAAACTCCCAAAAGGGACCTTTAAGTCGATAGGTGAGGCACGCAACGCAGGGCTTGTTGATGGTGATTCGTTTTTTGCTGACCCCAAAGGGGTTTTTGGATGTAGTGGATGTACCATCACCCTACATGCCGGAATGAATTAATCTCTACAGCTTTCTTCCTTTTGCTCTTTAATAAAGGAGCCATTATATACCTGATGTTCATTGAAACGTCAGGTATATTTTGTTATAACCAGGCACAAAGAATTAAACAAAAATATTCTGAACTTATTTAGCCTGATTCCTTAGCAACAACTATAACCTGAAAATAATAATGTGATAGTTCCGGTGATTTTGCCTTACTATATATTAAGCACTTATTATTTCATTTAAAAGAATTTTAAACGTCAAGTATTATGAAAAAACGAATATTATTTACGCTCGCTATTTTTAGCTTGTTTGGAAGCTCTTTAATGGCTCAAGCTGTTGAAGGTGGTGCAGGTGTTGTCTTCGTCGATGCCGATCCTAATGGAATTACTGCATTGGAAGATGTATCAGCAAATGAAGCCAATGTAGCTTATAATCGAGCGACTCAAATGCTCTATGTCTTTGATCCTGCGGGTACTGCCGGGGTAGATCAATGGATTGCAGTAGATGTCACTTCAACGGTAACCTCCGTAGTAGGAACCAATGACATTTCCGTAACGAATGTCGGAGGAGTGTACACTGTAGATTTCACAGAAGCATTGACGAGTTTAACGTGGACTGCAGGTACCCATACTTTGACTTATACGGATGAAGCGGGTACTGCCAATTCTGTTGTCATAGATGGTACAACTGATGTTAACGGCTCTAACAGTATCAATGTAACTGGTGCGGGAACAGTAGCGAGTCCATATGTAGTGGAGATTGATGGAGCTCATACAGGTGGAAATAATGGTTTTGTACCGGTGACAGATGGTGCAGGAAATCTGACTTGGCAAGGCGTAGTTGATGCTGCAGCTTTTACCGCTACAGGTGAATTGGAATTGACATTAACAGATGGTTCTACTGTACTGGTGAATATGGAATCTATTCCAACAGTTGCCGATAAAAGTGAGCTGGATGCTGCTGCTGCTGCTGTAGATGGTACATCAGGTGGTGTAGCCAGAGCTGCCAATCTGAACACTTTTGGTATGCCGGCAACAGCGGATTACGGAGTGCTGTTCTTTATTAGTAACTAATACTCAGTAAAAACCTGACGTTGAGAGTTTTCGAAGCAAAGAGTTTTTATAAATTCTTGCTTCGAAGACTTTTTTTCATCAGTTATTTTTTTTAGCGAGATGCAAATTATTTGAATCTTTGCTAAAATAAGAAGCAGACGCATAAAGCAAATACTTTTTGAAAAATGAACAAAATCACCCCCTATATTTTTTCTTCTTCGATACACTGCTATTCGTTTGATTTTTAATAAGATCGGACAAACCGTAGTATTTATAAAATACAACACCTTCAGTTGTACTCACAACATTTTCACCAAAGGATAGCAGAAAAGCGAATAAACAAATATTCGGGTAAATCGGTGGTTTTCAATCCAATTAGCTATTTGTCAAAGCAAAAACCAGCTTGGTTTATATTTTATGAAAAAACCTTGTTCCAATTGAAAAGTAGGCACAGTTTTTTCATAGTATAAAAAAATATTATAAATATTAATTTTAATATGTTTTAAATAATTACATTTTAAAATTATAACCATAAAAGAACAAAAATAGATCAGCAAAGCTTTTGGGCCTGTTGAGTTTTAATAACAAATGAGAAAAATTATCCCCCTGATTTTTTCTGTTTTATCTTCCCTTGTTGCCCTTGGGCAGGCAAATGGTGGTTGGGGTACTTGTGAGTTTGCCACAGTAGTTGCCATGAACGCTTACGATCCTTCCGGCAGTAATTTTTCCTGTAAAAAAGTTTATGTACAAGCTACTGATGAACATTATTATTGGGATGGTTCCGTATGGGTATTGGTAAGTGATGATCAAAATGCTTCTGAAGTACCGTTTTCTCCTGCCGGAACCATATCTTCCACAGATGTCCAAGCCGCAATAGAAGAAATTGAACCAGATATTTATGGCTCCATTGATGTTCACGATGATGTCGATATTACAACAACGCCTCCTTCAAGTGGGGATTTATTAGTTTGGGATGGCAGTAACTTTGTACCCCAAGCCACGGATAACGGTTATACAATTTTCAATATTTTTGCCGAAGAAAATGCTGCACTGGGAGCCGGAAATTATGAATGGGCTTACGGTAATGGTTCTAATACATCAAATGGTGACGGAATTGTTATTCCTATCGATTGTGAGTTGTTTGCTATGTCGCTAAATCATGAGGGCGGGGCCAATACGGTCGTTCGGATTGTTAAAAATACAGATGCTTCTCTTGCTTCGTATCAGGTCCAAACTTCAGGAACTGAAAACGGCTATAATACTTTCGGTACACCGCTTTCCTTTTCGGCGGGCGATATCGCAAATTTCACAACAGTCTCTGCTTCAGCATCTGGAACTACGGCCCGTGTTTCGGCTTGGTTTAGAGTCCGATCCACACCTGCTTCTACTAGTTTGCTGAACGATCTTCTTGATGTTTCAGCAGGTGGAATTACTAGTGACCAAATATTGCAGTATGACGGTTCCTCTTTTGTTCCAATAGACTTTAGTGGCGATAATATTACTTATGATAATTCTACTTCTGGATTAACAGCCACTGATGTCCAGGCAGCTATCGACGAAGTTGCTCTTAGCAGTGGAAATATATACACTACTAACGGCACCTTATCCGCAGATCGTACTGTAACTTTTTCAACTTATGACCTGGAAATGGATCTGACCAGCACAGGAGACTTCAATGTGCTTGACAATGGAACATCAGCTTTTTCTGTCCATGATAATGGACTGGTAGCAATTGGAAATATTACTCCGGTAGCTCCTTTACATATATACGAAGCAACTGGAACAGCTGCCTCTGCCAGTGATGGAACAATAGTTATAGAACATGGAAATAGCGGTGGTGAAAGTTCTATTGTTTTTAAAAGTAATGTAGATGAAGGAAGTGATTATGGTTATATCTCTTACAGTGATGATGGAAGTGGGAATGGATCTACTAGCCAGAATAGCTTGTTGACAATAGGTGTAGAAAATAATGGTTCCGGTAGCAACGTAGATGACATCGCGATTTTGCCAACAGGTTCTTTAGGCGTAGGAACCATTGCACCCCAGGCCAAACTTGATGTGGATGGAGGTTCTGTACGTTTTTCAGATTATGGAGCCGGTACTTATGAAGATACGACAGCCGTTTATTTGCTGGGAGTAGAATCTGACGGGGATGTTATTGAAATGAATACTGCAAAGTCTTCCAGGATATTTTACCCACCGGCTTTGGTTATAGATGCCAGTTCAACAGGTACTAGTTTGACATTGGATTTACATCAACAATATATTAATTTATTTGGCTCTCCGGCAGTTGCCAGCTCTGGGGCGCCTTCTGTCATTCCTACCTATGCAGAAACCGAATTGTATTATTACGTCACGGATTATGACAATACTGTTTTCAGTAATCTGAGTATAAGCGCTGCCGGCGTTTTGACTTATGATATCGATGCCGTTCCTACAGACAATTGCTCCGTTCTCAATGTAGTATTTGTAGTTAAAGAGCCCTAATGAAAATTATCAAAATCACTTTTCTGTTTTTATTGATTGGCTTTTTCTGCCAGGCACAGCCCAATTTTACACAAAATACGGTAGATGGCTCCTACAATGGTGCGACAAGTGTTTTTGCAATAGACCTTGATCAAGATGGTGACATGGACATTCTCGGTACAGCTGATGTTGATAAGGATCTCACCTGGTGGGAGAATGATGGTTCACAGAATTTTACTACACATACTATTGATGGAAACTACAATGGTGCTTATGATGTATTTGCAATTGATATGGATGATGATGGAGATATTGACATTTTAAGTGTAGGATATAACGACGATGATGTTACCTGGTGGGAAAACGATGGTAGCGAAAACTTTACAGAACATACCATTGACGGTAGTTATGATGGGGCGATTTCAATATTTGCTATTGATATAGATAGTGATGGTGATATTGATGTATTAGCTACTTCTTACTCCGATGATGACCTTCATTGGTGGGAAAATGATGGTAGTGAAAACTTTACTAAAAGAGCTATTGATACTAACTATGATGGTGCTTACGAAGTCTTTGCTATTGATCTTGATGAAGATGGAGATATTGATATACTCAGCACAGCATATAACGATGACGACATCACCTGGTGGGAAAACGATGGTAGTGAAAACTTTACAGAACATACCATTGACGGAAGTTATAATGGTGCGCGGGGTGTCTATGCAATAGACCTGGATGAAGATGGAGATATTGATGTGCTTGGTACAGCTTATAACGATGACGACATCACCTGGTGGGAAAACAATGGCAGCGAAAGTTTTACCCAACATACTATTGAGGGCAACTATGATGGTGCAACAGCAATATATCCAGCAGATCTTGATTGTGATGGTGATATTGATCTGGTGACCGCCGGATACAACGAAGATGATATTACCTGGTGGGAAAACGATGGTAGTGAAAACTTTACAGAACGTACTATTATCGGAAATTTCAACGGTGCTTCGAATGTATATGTCGCGGATATAGATAGCGATGATTTTTTTGACGTCTTAGGGACTGCATATTTGGACGATGATATAACCTGGTGGGAAAACGACCTGACAGGATCAGGATGTGCTACAGATAGTGATAATGATGGCATTGTTGATGCAGATGATTTAGATGATGATAATGATGGAATTTTAGATGAAGATGAATGTAATGTAGCTTCCATTACATTTTTGAATGGAGGTTTTGAATCCCCGGTTATGACTGTTACCACTTGGACATTAGTACATGAATCATCAGTTCCTGGATGGGAAACTACGGCAGCAGACGGATTAATAGAATTTTGGAATTCAGGATTTAATGGGGTGCCTTCGCAAGAAGGCAGCCAGTTTGTGGAATTAAATGCCAATGTAGTTTCCACCCTTTTTCAAACATTTACCATAAATGGATTGGGAGGAACGGTGGATTGGTCTCTTTATCATCGGGGACGATCCGGGGTAGAAGTAGCGAATGTTTTGATGGGGGAAACTTTGGGGACGGCAACCATTCAGCAAGTCATGTCTGATGGTACCGGATCATGGGGATTTTATTCAGGCACATATAATATTCCTGTGGGAATAACTACTTTGGTTATCGCTTTTGAATCTACTTCGGGTGGAAGCCTTGGAAATTTTTTGGATGATGTTCAAGTAACTCTGGATCAACCTTGTTTAGATACGGACGGTGATAGTATCACCAATGAACTTGACACAGATTCTGATGATGATGGTTGTCAAGATGCTATTGAAGGTGCGGGTAGTTTTACTTCTGCAGATCTTAATGCAAATGAAGAATTAAGTGGTTCTGTTGATAGTAACGGCATACCAACTTTAGCATCAGGAGGACAAGCGACTACTAGTGATGTAACAGATGCTGGAACCACTTCTCAATGCTCATCGTCATGTGAAACCATCAAGATCAATCGCCATATAAGTACTCAAGTACTTCGAGAATAATGACTTTGTTCTCAATGTAGTTTTCGTGGTAAAATAATCAATGAATAAATATTAAAAACATATTCAATTCTATACACATTGGTGTTATTCATCAGGAACAAGCTACGTTTACAGAATATCCAATTGATAGCAATTTATGTAAATGTTCAACACTATATTTATGAGAAAGGATAATCTAAGCCAGGTCAGTTATATTATTAGTAGGAGTTTCCCTGCAATTTATAATCGTTTCCCTATTAGTTGCTATCATATTTTCAAAAAGGAAAGCATCATATCCTTACTAATGTTATTTGCTCCACTATTGGGAGTTTCTCAAACAGGACCTGGAGGTGTTAAAGATGTTACCGGAACAAGCTCAATGGTACTTTGGATGGATGCCAGTCAGAATGTAACTACCTCTGGTGGAAACGTTACAGATTGGAGCGATTTGTCCGGTTATGAAAACCATGCAACATCACCCGGAATTCCTAACAGACCTGCACTTAACCGATCCGGGAACAAATACATATCCTGTAATCCACATTCGATGGATCGACAGATTACTTAACGGTTCCTGATGATGCAAGTTTGGATTTAACAACTTGGTCCATCATCGTAGTCGGGAAAATCAACACACATAAAAACTACAATGCGTTTTTTATCAAAGGGTCTGACGCGAACGAGAATTATGAATTCCTGACAAATTACCCCGGAACTGGAAACATTCACTATCCTGTAAAACATACATCTGGAGGTAGGAGTACCGATTCAGAAGCCGGAGAGCAATTTTCAAATTCCGCTTACGGAGTGTATCAGTTAGATTACAATCAAACAGATTTCAGGATTTATATCAATGGAAACCATACTGAAACTGACGCAGAAACCAGGACTCCATTAACCAATTCCAATAGCTTATATATTGGAAATGAGCAAGGAACCTCAGGTCGTTTCCTTGACGGAGATATTGCCGAGTTAATTTGCTTTAATTCGCCTATCAACTCAGCAGAGCGGATTATTTTGCACAATACTATGGCCGCTAAATACGGATTTGCTATGGCAGCCAATGATGTATACAATGAAGATGATTCTGGTTCCGGAGACTATGACCACGATGTTGCAGGTATTGGTAGAGTAGATGCTTCAAATATAATTTCCGATGCACAGGGAACAGGTATCGTAAGAATGTTAAATCCAACAGGTTTAGGAAACGATGAATTTTTGATGTGGGGACATGATAATGGTGATGAACTGGCAACTGAAACCACAGATGTTCCCGCAGGCGGTGATCCCGTTGATGCCAGATTTGACAGGGTTTGGCGGGTAAGCGAAGCAAATAGTTCCGGCACCGGAGGAGTGGATGTAGGTAGTATTAATATTCGGTGGGATTTAACCGGAAAAGGTTCTGTTACAGCTTCAGACTTAAGATTGTTAGTTGACACAGATAACGATGGTAACTTCGCAGATGAAACACCGATTTCAGGGGCAACATTGGTAAGCGGAAATGTCTATCAATTCGCCGGGGTTTCTGCAATTGTTAACAACTACAGGTTTACTCTTGCAACCATAAATGATACCCAAACGCCATTGTATGTGGCGAGCCCATGCACACCATCTATTTCTACTACAAACGATATCGAAGTTGATTTTGATGGTGCGGAATCAGTCTTTGCCATTGATCTTGACGGCGATGGAGATATAGATGTTTTAGGCGCTGCTGATAATGCCGATGATATCACCTGGTGGGAAAATGATGGCAGTGAAAGTTTTACGGAACACAC
Source organism: Saprospiraceae bacterium (assembly GCA_965220465.1). Lineage (GTDB taxonomy): Bacteria > Bacteroidota > Bacteroidia > Chitinophagales > Saprospiraceae > JAHDHW01. The sequence continues at coordinate 771,219 of CBDCPZ010000025.1, forward strand.
TATTGATGGTTCTTATAATGGTGCCGAATCGATCTTTGCTATTGACATGGATGATGATGGGGATATTGATGTATTAGGCACTGCTTATGATGCCGATGATATCACCTGGTGGGAAAATGATGGCAGTGAAAGTTTTACAGAACACACCATTGATGGTTCTTATGATGGTGCCTCAGACGTATTTGTCATAGATTTAGATGGAGATGGCGACATGGATGTTTTGGGAACTGCGTATAGGGCTGATGATATCACCTGGTGGGAAAACGATGGCAGTGAGAATTTTACAGAACACACCATCGATGGTTCTTATGATGGTGCTGACAATGTTTATGCTATTGATATTGATGGAGATGGAGATATTGATGTTTTGGGAGTAGCCGATAGAGCCGATGATATCACCTGGTGGGAAAACGATGGAAGTGAAAACTTTACGGAACATACCATTGATGGTTCTTTTGATGGTGCTAGATCCGTATTTGCCGTTGATATGGATGGAGATGGCGACATTGATGTTTTAGGTACCGCCGATAATGCTGATGATATTACCTGGTTTGAAAACGATGGCAGTGAAAACTTCACAGAACAAACCATTGATGGGAATTACAATGGCGCTAGAGATGTTTATGCTACCGATATTGATTGTGACGGTGATATGGATGTCGTTGGTGCAGCTTTTGATGGTGACGAGATTACCTGGTGGGAAAATGATGGGACTCAATCCTTTACCAAAAATACAATCGATGCTTCTTTTAATGGCCCAAAAGGCATTTTTGTGATAGATATTGATGACGACGGTGATCTTGATATTTTAGGAGCTGCTGATAATGGTGACGATATTACCTGGTGGGAACAGGATGGTTGCCCCTGTGCCACAAGTTGCGAAAAGGTTTTTGTAAATCGACATATTGGCTTCAGAGTCAGGAACAACTAATTGTACTGCAAGATTGGCACAATTATAACGGTTTAAAAAGTGTCATGAGAAAACTTATTCAAATCTTAACAATACTGATTATTTCATTATCAGTTTATAGCGTAAATGCGCAGATAACTGTAGTCAATGATGGTATCCTGACCGTCAAAGAAGGCCAGGTAGTGCATATCAATGGCGACCTTTCCAATTTTTCTTCGCTGTTTTTAAACCAAGGTGATATTGGACTGACCGGCAATTTCATGAATGAGGTAAGGGTAACCAATCCCGGAAAAGGAATTTTCCGGTTCATCGGTTTGCAGGAACAGACTTTGTCGATGTTTGATACCTTGGATATGTTTAATGTAGAAATTAACAATCCTGCCGGTCTCCGGCTGGACGGGATCACTCATTTACAAATTTTTGGAAACATGAATTTTATGGATGGTGTTGTCGAAACTGATTCATTGATAATGCTCTCTTTCAAAGATGGTGCTTCTACGAGCAACGGTAGTTACTATTCGCATATTGATGGTCCAGCTTTAAAATCCGGGATAAATGACTTTGTTTTTCCAATGGGTAAAGAAGGCGATTACCGTCCGGCTGCAATTTCAGACCTGACTGATTCTGGTACTTACCAGATGGAATATTTTCACTTTCCCTATTTTTGGTATGACATGGAATTTGAAGTGGAAAAAGTCAATGAAGAAGGATTCTGGAACCTACAAAAAGTCAATGGTTTGTCTTATCCTAAACTCACACTGACGTATGATGAGACGACCAATATGTTTTCTAATTCCAGCGATCTCGAAATTGTTCATTTTGAAGAAGATCTATGGAAAATCCTTCCCTCTGATCCTGTTGCCGCTTCTCCTTTTATCGGCCTGAAAACGCAAAATCGCCTGGCTGATTACGGATACTTTACAACAGCGCAAAGAAGAAAAATAATCCCGGATGTTAGTTTCATTAATGGCACACAAGAAAATTGTGAGATCATTGTCGAATGGGCTATGCCTCCGGGCACATTGGTTGCCAACTATCAGATTGAATATAGTTATGATAGCCTGGATTTTACTTTCATTGGAGAAGTGGAGGGAGATACGATTCCTCTTAACGGATATAGAACTTATCAATTTATAGATCAAAACCTACATGAAAATTCAACTGTTTATTATCGTATAAAACTTATTGCCGCGGGGCCGTGGGAAGCCTATACCTACTCTTCTGTAATCTCCATTGACAATCAATGTATTTTCGAAGATTGTGTGTTATATCCAAATCCGGTTAGTTCCAACGAAAATCTGAAATTCCGGATTACCGCTAAAGCAGACGCTAAAATGCCGCTACAGATTTACGATGCTTTGGGTCGTCTTCGATTTGAACAGACTTTGGATCTGAAAGCAGGGCAATATACCTATGATATCAATACTAAGGATTACAGGCTCGTCACTGGTTCCTATTTCATTTATATAAATCCTAGAAAAAGTCTGAAATTCATCGCCGTCACCGAATAAAGTTTTTGGGCATCTTCACACCTTGAGTTAAATCCATATTCGTTGCCTTGCACCCTTAAAACGTGAGCCATGCCTTTGGTTTCAGTTTATTCGATACTTTTCAATACTCGCTCTCATTTATCAAAAACAAAAAGGTTGTGGTTACTAAGACTTTCAATGCTAATTAATAAGGCCAGTTGAAAACATTTATTTCGTGACCCTAATTAAAATACTTCGGTAATTTTTCCTCACGCAGCGTTGAAAAGATCACAAAATACTGATTTTAAACACTTTGTACCCTTCGTTTCTAACAATTTATTAGTCATGCGAATAAGGGGTTGAAATAATAAAAACCGCAGAAGCAGCTCAAGAGTCCTATATTTGAAAATGGACGTTTTCAAACTAATTGCACTCTATTGCTACATCTGCGAGTGCTATAATAAGGAACTTCGCTGGCATTGCGAAAGATTTAGCAATAACAATTCACCTGACTTTACAGATGAAGAGTTGTTGACAATTTATATATTTAGTATGGTTGAAGAAGAAAAATACAAGGTGAAATCCATTCATGGTTATGCTAAAAAATATTTGCATGATTGGTTTCCTAAATTGCCTTGTTATCAAACATTCAATAATAGGTTAAATCGACTATCCTCAGTATTTCCACCTCTAATAGTGTGTTTGCTAAGAGATGTTGATACGCTAGGAGTTCGATTCGATATTAGCCTTTTAGATTCAATGCCCATTATTACTTGTAGTGGTAAAAGAAGCGGAAAAGTAGCTTCTCAACTTACGGACAAAGGATATTGTTCTACTAAAAAACTGCACTACTATGGAGCCAAATTACATGGTATTGCTTTCCATAGAAAAGGGAAATTACCCTTCCCTGAATATTTTAGTTTGACCAAATCTTCTGAACATGATCTTAATGCGGTACGAGAAATTTTACCTCATTTAAAAGGTCGAACTATCATTGGAGACAAAGCATATTCTAAAAAGGATTTAAACGAAATCCTGGAAAAAGAACATGGAGTTTGTATTTACACTCCTGTTAAACTTGTAAAAGGAGAATCTATACAGACTCGACAATTTAAACATGCTGCTGACAAATTATTTTCTACAGCAGTATCCCGATTAAGACAACCTATTGAATCTTTATTCAACTGGTTAATTGAAAAAACTGATATTCAAAGAGCTTCCAAAGTCAGATCCTCTAAAGGATTAACTGTTCATGTCTCTGGACGAATAGCCGCTGCTATATCGCTTTGGGTATTTTAAAGCCTGATTGGCATTAGTCATTAATTTTCAACAATTTGAGTAAGTTATGGGATTGTTGAATGCTGAAAGACAAAGAGGCTTTTATATTGAGGTTTGTGAAAATCGTAAAAGCACCCCTCTTATTTCAAGCTTTTATTTGCTTTGTCAAATGGTACAATTAAATAAATCTCAGCAACCTTTTTTACAAAAAAAACAGCCTGGAAATCAATCCAAGCTGTATTTATGAAAAACCTATTAAAATATAATTTTACACACTTTCGAATTTATTTCACAAACATAAATTTATGGTGATACCATTTACTATCATTAAAAACGCTCACCACGTACATCCCGGAATCCTGAATAATATTAGTTTCTAATGCGATCAATTCTCTATTTTGAGAGATATTCATTTCTTCTGAGTAGATCAAAAATCCATTCATATTCTGGATTTTAACCTGAACATTTTCGCCAGTAAAACCTTCCAAACCAATGCTAAATTTGCTATGTTCCATAATCGGATTTGGGAAAACTGTAAGGCCATGATTGTCAACGTAATCATTTTGATTATCAACCATTTTGATATCAAAATAAGTCGTCGTTCCATCAAAATCCACTTGCTTCAATCGGTAATAAGCAACACCTTCAAGAGGAAATCGATCGGTCACTGCATAATAACGGAATGCGTCACTATTACCAGCTCCATTTTCAACCGCTATTTCTTCAAAATGATAAGCATCTTCTGATCTTTCAACTACAAAATAGTCGTTATTCAATTCTGAAGCCGTGCTCCAGTCTATTCTTACATTATTGTTTTCCAACTTCACTTCATAGGTGTATAATTCAACAGGAAGTGCAAAAAGACCTTCTCCGTAAAAAATTTCTGTATCGCCATCATAAGTAATTGGAAAACCGTCGCAAACCTGTGCCGAAGGATTTGCTCCGTTGAGGTCCTGAATTGCATCATCAACATTTACTGTTCCCACTCCACACAACCTTGCTCCGGTATTATCAAAATATATATCATCAGAAGAAAAAATGGAAACATCAATATTGGTTTCACTGTTACCGGATAATATTAAATCGTCGCCTATATCAAGTGAGCCCCCTGAATAAACGTCCAAACGCCCAATATTTACAAAGTCTCCATTAGTTTCAAAAGTTCCACTTACAGAAGTTGATCCTTTTAACATAATTGGTTTGTTGACATCAAAAGTACCTCCAGCATTGATAGTGATGGTTCCAGTATGATAAAACATAGCAGTTCCAGAACCATTAAAAGGGCCGATATTATTATCGGGGTCAGAAACGTTATCTGGTTTTACTCCTGAAGAACCGTTATCATTTGTATTGGTTATCTTAATTTCATGGCCACTCAAAATGACAACATGATCCGTTCTTTGAGGTACGCTTGAAGCGGCTGCTCCTGAGCCATCTGAATTTGTCGTCCAGGAATTGGTGCTTTTCCAATTTCCACCATTGGTTGCATTTCTTGAATAGTAAGTTGATTGAGCATTAATTGTAGTAGCAAAAGCTAAAAACAAAAAGGTAAAAGTGGAAAGAACAAGAATAGTTACTTTGATTGGGTTTTTCATGATTTAAAACTTTTTCTTAAATCTTTTAAGCGTGACAGGGGAATTGAAAATATTTAGCTTCGAGAAGGAGGGAATTTTAATTTTTTTACCAATTGATTATATGCTCTTTCTATTTCAATTACATTGCCAACTATTTTGAGCACAATCTTTGTTTTATAGCATAAATCATTGATAAATAATTGATAATCAAATAGTTACATTTTTTACATACTACTTTTTTACAATGTAATAAATACCATTTTTTGGGTAGAACTGTTTTTCATTGGTTCTCAAAAGGATAAAAAAAGGACTTTTCCAAAAAGCTAAACACCATTTTTAACAAACCTTTTCATGACCTTTTTTCGGGTAAATATTTCAGTACGTTCCAAATAGGAATGAATTTTTTCAAAAAACTCCCATTATCTAATCGTTCCATAATAAAAAACAGCCTGTAGATTAATCCAGGCTGTTTAAATAAAAACCCTAATAATTTATTTTTGCTATTTCGACTTACTGAAGGAACAAGAACTTATGGTGAAACCATTTATCATTTGAGAAAACACTCACCACATACATTCCGGAATCTTTCAGCAAATCAGACTGCAATTCAATAAGCTCGTTTTCCTGAGAAACATTAAGCTCGCCTGAATAGATCAAAACTCCATTCATGTTTTGGATTTTAATCTGCACGTTATTACCAGCAAATCCTTCTAAACCAATACTGAATTTGTTATGCTTTAGAATTGGATTTGGAAATACAGTCAATTCATATTCAGCCACACTCTCTTGGCTGTTGTCAACCATTTTTATATCGTAAAACGTTGTGGTACCATCAAAATCCACTTGCTTCAAACGATAGTAAGAAATACCTTCAAAAGGAAACCGGTCTATAACTGCATAATTTAGCTCTGATTGGCTGTCACCAGCGCCTTGCACCCTTTCCAGCTCTTTAAAATTATAAGCATCCTGAGATCTCTCCACTACAAAATAATCGTTATTGATCTCTGTAACAGTGGTCCAATCTATATTTACACGGCTGTTTTTCAACGCTACTTCATAGCTTAACAATTCTATTGGAAGCGGATTATTAGCAGAGGCAGATGCTAAAGTGAATGCATTAAAATCTGTAGCTGCTGTGGCCGATAAAATAGTACCTGAAGTCGTACTACCCGTTGTTACTGCATTTCCAAGGTCTTTCCATTTCGTATTATCCCAACTTGCAACCGCCAATTCAGACAATACCGTTACACCGCAACTTCTATCATCCCAACTCAAGGTTACATTTACGTTTGAAGAACCATTTGTCCGCTCTAATTCCCAATATTCACATTCACTTAAATGGTCTATTGTACCTTCTTTTAAAGAAGTATCATAAGAACCAGCCATTGGAGAGTCTTGAATATACGCTGCAGTAAAGTGATCAGTAGTGTTGCTTGGCGCAGAAATACTCAGCGGAGCGAACACATCGTTTTCACCTATTGGAAATTCAAAAGCTTCATCTCCAATTTTACCCATTGGGCCACTAACAAAGCTATTTTCAGTAGCATTGTAGGTTCTCACATTATCACCGATTATCAGCAAACTTGTTGACGATGTAATTAAATTTCCATTATTTAAATATAAATCACTTCCTGATGCTGCATCCATTTGCAAATCAGACAAAAGAGTAACCCCATTATTTGTTTTATCAATATTTATTGCTGCATTGAAATTACTTGTTGCCCCGGTTAAGTCAAAGGTTTGAGCAGTGCTTCCCGAGAAAATAAGTTCCGAGTCACCTCCATCAAAACCTGAACTTACTCTGACGTTTCCAGCAACATTCATAGCCCCAACATTCACCTGACCATCAGTCAAAGTAAGGTTTCCATTCACTTTTAAAGTATCTCCTCCGGTAATTGTCAATCTGTCTTCATTACAAGAAACATTATCAATATCGATATAAACGTCTTGAAACTCGGTAGAACTTTGCAGATTAATCGTAGCAGTTCGCGTCGTACATCCACTAAAGTCTGGATCTAAATATAATGCGCTGTTATTATGATTAAATATTCCTCCAATATGGTCAAACAGGGTTACATTTGAGTTCCAAGAACCACCAATATTAATATTTCCTGTTGGGCAATTGAACGTTCCATCAACAAGTGTGAAACGTTGCATTAATAAGTCTACGGTACCTGTAGCGGGAGAAACTGTTCCTGAAGTTTTATCTACGCAGATATGCGGAAAGCGAGAAGCAGAGGCATTTGAATACTCCTGATCATTAGTGTTTGTCAGGTAAATAGTTCCTGTACCTCCATCGGCTCCCGAAAGCATAAAAATATCGCCTTCTACCCAAACCGTACCCGCGTTAATATAACCGTCTTGAAATGTGAAATCATTCAAAACTTTAATGGTATCACTTGTCGGAATATTGAGTATATCTTCATTACAAGATACATTATCTACATCTACAAACAAATTCCAAAACGTTATCTTCGGTGATGCAGAGGAAGTCACTGTTGCTGTTCTTGTGGAACAGCCACTAAAGTCCGGATCAAGTGTTACAATCCCGTTATTATGATCAAATGTGCCGCCTGTGTGGGAAATTAGCGTAACATTTGAATTCCAAGAACCGCCTATATAAAAAGTACCTGACGGTGCTGTAACCGCTCCTGAATTCAAAGTGAATTGTTGACAGTAAAAGTCTGTCGTTCCAACTCCTGGCGCGAACGTACCGCCTGCTTTTTCTACATTTATATGTGCAAATCTTGAGGTCGTTGCATTGTGGTATTTTTGATCCGCTGTTGCATCGTTGATATGAATCGTTGCAGAACCACCATCGGCGCCACTGTTTAAATAAATATCTCCGTGAACTCTAACAACTCCTGTATTAATTTCACCATCTTGATGCGTAAAGTCATTTAATACAACCAATGTATCTCCTGAAGCGATATTTAAAATATCTTCGTTGCAGGATACATTATCTACATCTACAAACAAATCCCAAAACGTTATCTTCGGTGATGCAGAGGAGGTCACTGTTGCTGTTCTGGTGGAGCAGCCACTAAAGTCCGGATCAAGTGTTACAATCCCGTTATTATGATCAAATGTGCCGCCCGTGTGGGAAAGCAGGGTAACATTTGAATTCCACGAACCGCCTATATAAAAAGTACCTGACGGCGCTGTAAACGCTCCTGAATTCAAAGTGAATTGTTGACAATAAAAATCTGTCGTTCCAACTCCCGGCGTAAACGTACCGCCTGCCTTTTCTACATTTATATGTGCAAATCTTGAAGTCGTTGCATTGTGGTATTTTTGATCCGCTGTTGCATCGTTGATATGAATCGTTGCAGAACCACCATCGGCGCCGCTGTTTAAATAAATATCTCCGTGAACTCTAACAACTCCTGTATTGATCGAACCATCCTGATGCGTAAAGTCATTTAAAACAATCAAGGTATCTCCTGAGGTAATGTTTAAAATATCTTCGTTGCAGGATACATTATCTACATCTACAAACAAATCCCAAAACGTTATCTTCGGTGAGGCAGAGGAAGTCACTGTTGCTGTTCTGGTGGAGCAGCCACTAAAGTCCGGATCAAGTGTTACAATCCCGTTATTATGATCAAATGTGCCGCCCGTGTGGGAAAGCAGGGTAACATTTGAATTCCACGAACCGCCTATATAAAAGGTGCCTGGAGGAGCGATAAAAGTACCTGCTTCCAAATGAAAAGCCTGACAATATAATTCAGTAGTTCCGGGAAAAGGAAAAACCATACCTGAAGACTTATTCACTACTATTTTAGGAAAACGGGAACTTGATGTATTTGTATAAAGTACATCCGCAGTATTAGTTAGATAAAGCGTTCCGGTTCCTCCGTCGGCACCGTTATTCAAAAACAAATTACCTTCACATTGTATCACTCCTGAGTTGATGTATCCATCGGAGTGTGAAAAATCATTTAATACAATTATCGTATCTCCTGAAGTAATATTTAAAATATCCTCGTTGCATGACGTATTGTTTACCTTAACTTCAAAATCATAAAACTGCGGCCAGCTTGGAGCCGTGACCGTCATTGCGACCGTTCTGGTGGAACATCCGCTTAGGTTCGGATCAATAATTACATTTCCCCCGTTATGATTAAAAGTCCCACCACTTTGGTTGAAAATAGTATAATTTGTACTCGCTGTTCCACCAATAGACATTGTAGAACTTGTACTAGTAAAAGTTCCACCACTTAAAACAAAAGCACCTCCACTATTAATATCAATTGCAGCATCTCCACCTGTAAAAACGCCATCAGCTTGAGAAAACCCCGAGCTAGCGACTGTAATTGAATTTCCAGTGTTTTGTGTGATAGTCCCTGTATAACCAGCATCAATTCTGATTCCTGCTACATCAACATTTTTATTGATATTACAATTGGCAGTACTTGTTCCGTCAAAAATCGCTACATCTCCACTTCCTGGTACTGACCCAGTGCTCCAGTTTGTAGGAGTTCCCCATTTATTATTTCCAGTACCATTTGTCCAAGTAATATTCGCACCATTTATTTGAAAAGATATCATAAAGAGAAGTGCAAGTAAAAGCTGAAATCTTTTAATTCTTGCTTTAATTCTATTTTTCCTGAATGAGAAGGTGAAAGTAGCTTGCATTAAAATTAAGGTGTGGTATAGGGTTTTCATGAATTAATGAGTTTTTGAGGGAGGACTAACTTATTGTGACAGAGGATAATTTCAATTTGTAGCTTTATGGAAGAATGAAATCTTAACTTTTATTATTCTGCTTTAGATTAAGTTTATACTTTGTCAGATTTCAATTACATTGCCAAAAAACAATTTAAAAACTAAAACTTTTAGATATGAAAGGAACACAAAATCCTGACATACAGTTATTTAAACTCATCGTCATATTTGCTCATTAAAACAAAAAATACCACTTTTAGGGTAGTATTTTTTCTTAAACTTAATCTTATGATTGAAAATTTAACTAATAATTCCAAGCTTGAAATCAAATTCCAGACAGCCATTTTATGACAAATTTCCGGCAATCAACTTTGCACAAATAAAAAACAGTCAGGCAATTATCCCAGACTGTTTTAGTAAAATTAGCTTGAAAACATTTTTCATTATAATTTTCGGAGCCATTTTTCAGCAGTGTAAAAAATTACTTAAGAGCGTTTTTGGGATTTGTTCTTTGAGGCGAAAACAATCAATTTTTTGATTAGACGAAACTCAATTTGAGGCGCATACTTGGAAGGTACGAGTCGAAAATTAGCTAAAGTATCATCGAAAAAGAGATGTTTGCAGCCCGATTAATAATTCCTAAACACGCTCTATGTATTCAAGGCATTTATGAAAGCTAAAAATGAAAGGGCAAAAAGAATTAAAAGCAAAAGGATTGCTCTGTTAAAGTTTTTCATGGGTTAAAAAGTTTTGATAGTGTAAGATAAAATTGAATTGTCCTAAGAAATTATATTCCATTTCAGTTTGAGCAAAAGTGAAATGAAATCAGGACTGAAATCGGTATATGAAAAACGGTCAAATACACTGCCATAATTTTTGAAAAAAATAGGTTCTTTATCAAAAAACAACCTTTAACACTTTGATTAACAACCAATTAAAAACTAAATCCAAAAAGATATCCTGAAAAGTAAAAATACCTGATTTTAGGTACTCATATTTTAAAATTACCAGATTCAGGGTATAAAAAAAGCCATTTACCGATTGCAAACTGAATCAATAAATGGCCTTTTCACAAACAATAATTCGATATTTTTTAGATCATCGTTTTCGCTTTTTCAATCGCTTTATCTAATCCACCGGAATCTTTTCCGCCAGCTGTAGCAAAGAAAGGTTGCCCGCCGCCGCCGCCTTGAATTTCTTTTGCCAATTCACGAATCATATTACCGGCATGAAGTTTTTTATCTTTTGTAAGGTTTTCACTAATCGTAATCATCAATTGCGGTTTGCCATTGACCTCCGCTCCAAAAACAATCACAACATCGTTGACTTCCCGCTCCAGTTCATAAGCCAGCGTTTTTATTGCTTTGGTATCATTTAAAGGAAGTTTAGCCCCAATAAACCTTATTCCATTAATTTGAATCGCTGTATCTTTAAGGTCATCTTTCAATGAACCAGCCTGATCCGCTGTCAATTTTTCTAATTCTTTTTTCAGGTTTTTATTTTCATCCTGTAAGGCTGCTACATTCTTTGCTGTATCGACTGGGTTTTTAAATAGATTTCGAATATCATTTAATTCCTCCAATTCAGCGTTGACAAAAGCTTCAGCAGCGTCAGCTGTAATCGCCTCAATCCTACGCACACCAGCAGCCACTCCGCCTTCGGACAAAATTTTAAATAAGCCGATCTTTCCGGTAGCTGGAACATGCGTTCCACCACAAAGTTCTCTTGAAAAATCCTTGTCGAAGGTTATCACCCGAACTTTGTCGCCATACTTTTCACCAAAAAGCATCAGTGCTCCTGAAGCTTTTGCTTCATCAATCGGCATATAACGGTCTTCTTCCAAAAGGATATTTTCTCTAATTTTTTTATTGACAATTTGCTCAATATTTGCAATTTCCTCTTTCGTCATTCTTTGAAAATGAGAAAAGTCAAAACGCAAACGCTTATCATCCACATCCTGCCCTTTTTGCAATGCGTGAGAGCCTAAAACCTGATGCAGCGCAGCGTGCATTAAATGAACCGCAGTGTGGTTTTTTTCGGTGGCAGATCGTTTGCTTGCATTTACTTCCGCTAGTTTCAACGAATTAAAATCATTTGGCATTTTCTTTACCACATGAATGATCAGTTCATTTTCTTTTTGGGTATCCGTCACCGAAACTTTCTCGTCTCCAAATAAAAGTAAACCGACATCGCCCCTCTGACCGCCGCTTTCTGCATAAAAAGGAGTTTTGCTTATCACAATATGATATTGCGGATTTCCTTTAACGGTAACGGTGCGATACTTTATAACCTTTGTGTCGCTAACTTTGAGTTGATCATAACCAACAAATTCAACTTCCAGATCAGGGTTGATCTCAATCCAGTCACCAACTTCTTTTTGAGCATCAGCCCGGGATCTGTCTTTTTGAACATTCAAAGCCTTTTCAAATCCTTTTTCATCAATCGTCCAGCCTTTTTCTGAAGCGATCAACCGCGTTAAATCAATTGGAAAACCAAAAGTATCGTACAATTCAAAGGCAACTTGTCCATCAATTTGATTGTTCTTAACTCTAAGAGCATCGATTCTTTTTAAACCTTCTTCCAGCGTCTTTAAAAAAGACCGTTCTTCTTCAAGAATCACTTTACCGACAAACTCCTTTTGGGATTTCAACTCAGGAAACACCTCTGCAAATTCCTTTGCAAGAAGAGGAATCATTTTATACAAAAAAGGATCTTTAATATCCAAAAACGAATAATAATATCGGACTGCACGGCGTAAGATCCGGCGTATCACATAACCCGCTCCGGTATTGCTTGGCAATTGGCCATCTGCAATGGTAAAACTAACCGCACGAAGATGGTCCACAACCACCCGCATCGCAATGTCTGATTTTGCGCTGAGGTCGTAATTGAACGTATATTTTTTACCGGATTCCGCTTCAACATATTTTATAAAAGGGGTAAAAACATCCGTGTCATAATTAGACTGTTTTCCTTGCAAGGCCATACAAAGCCGCTCAAATCCCATCCCAGTATCAACATGCTTCTCAGGAAGCGGTTCCAGGCTTTTATCCGCCTTGCGATTGTATTGTATAAAAACGAGGTTCCATATTTCTACCACCAAAGGGTTATCCATATTGACGAGTGAAGCGCCGTCGCCTTTTGCCCGTTCTGTTTCATTTCTCAGGTCAATATGAATTTCCGAACAAGGTCCGCAGGGTCCCTGGTCACCCATTTCCCAAAAATTATCCTTTTTGTCAAAATATAGAATCCGGTCTTCAGGAATCCACTTTTTCCAAAACCGAACAGCTTCCTGATCTGCGTCCAGGCCTTCCGTTTTGTCTCCTTCAAAAACTGTTACATAAAGGCGGTCTTTGTCCAATCCAAAAACTTCTGTTAATAATTCCCAGGCACAGTCGATAGCTTCTTCTTTGAAATAATCGCCAAAAGACCAGTTGCCCAACATTTCAAACATGGTATGGTGGTAGCTGTCAATACCAACTTCTTCCAAATCATTGTGTTTTCCGGAAACCCTAAGGCATTTTTGAGTATCGACAATGCGACGATTTTCAGGAATACGGTTACCAAGAAAGAAATCTTTAAACTGGTTCATTCCGGCATTGGTAAACATCAATGTGGGGTCATCTTTACTGACTATCGGTGCAGATGGGACAATCCTGTGCTTTTTCTTTTCAAAAAACGCTAAAAAAGTCTGCCTGATCTCACGAGCTGTTTTCATATTTTACGGTATCTAAAAGTATCTTTTAACTAAAAATCTGTTTTTAAGTTCAAATTGGCGGTACAATTTCTTTAATTAATCACTAATTGGCTTACAATAGTTTCAAAATTTGCAAAGAGTTTTCACCAAAAGGATTAAAGTATTACATTAACGTGTAATTTTAACTTTCAAGGTCACAATTTTTCATAAAATCTTTTGAATATGTGGACTTTCAAATTTACCTTTGACGTCGAATCTTGAGAAACTTGATAATATTTAAGCCAAAAAGATGCGCAAAGCTAGGGATTTTTGGCTAACGAATAAAGTCTTTATGAGAAAAGAAAAGTTTGTTTACAACACTCAAACCTTACGTTATGAGAAGGTAATTGAGCCCCTAAAAGTTAAAATTTTCCGTGTTTTGGGATTTATTAGCGGGGTTATCGTTTCTGCGATAATTATTATTTCTTTAGCCTATTCTCACTTTAACTCTCCAAAAGAAGAAGCTTTGTTGCGCGAAATCGCTCAAATGAAATCTCAATACACTGCTATTAACAGTGATATTGATATGTTGAGCAAGGTTTTGGAAAATGTACAAGAACGCGATGCAAATGTCCACCGTATCATCTTTGGGATGGATCCTATTGATGAAAGTGTTTGGAATGGTGGTGTTGGTGGCCACAATAAGTACAGTTCGCTAACCAAGTTTAAAAACACCGGAGAGCTTCTAGTTGAATCCAGAGAAAAAGTGGACAAATTGAAACGTCAATTGGCGATTCAATCAAAATCGCTTGATGAAGTGGAAGATCTTTCATCCAAGCGAGAAGAAATGCTGGCTTCTATCCCAGCAATAAAGCCTATTCGTTCAGATAAAATTGAACGAAACATCAGTTCTCTTTCAGGGTTTGGAATGCGAATGCATCCTATTTATAAAAGACGTAAAATGCACACAGGCATTGATTTTACCTGTCCGCAAGGAACTCCAATTCACGCTTCCGGCGATGGAAAAATAGTTTCAATTAAAGACTTGAAAAGTGGTTATGGAACTCACGTTATTATTGATCATGGGTATGGGTATCAATCACTTTACGGCCACATGAGCGATGTTGATGTCACTCTCGGTCAAAAAGTAAAACGTGGACAGGTGATAGGTAAGGTTGGCAGCACAGGAACTTCCACCGCTCCACACCTTCATTATGAAGTTATTAATAAAAATCAAAAAGTAAATCCAATCCACTATTGTATGGATGGATTGTCGGATATGGAATATCAGCAGCTTGTAAATATGGCTTCTATTTCCAACCAATCTTTCGATTAAAAGAAATTATAAAGATTTTCAAAATTGCTTTCTGGTACTACTGGAAAGCAATTTTTTTTTATCTTGGAAATGGATCAAAATCCTTTTCATCAAAAATGGAAAACGCCTCTGATATCTACCAAAAGGTATGTCGAAATTGCCAGTCTTTTTTACCGGAAGATGCCATCTATTGTCCTCATTGCAGTCAAAAATATACCACAGGAAAAATTCCAGTAAAAAGCTTAGTCTACGAATTTTTTAGCGATCAACTCAATCTGGATTCAAAACTTTTCAAAACAATTTGGGCTTTATTTATTCCGGGAAAATTAACCGTTGAATATTTCAAAGGGAAGCATAAGTTATATGCTAGCCCGTTACGCTCTTTTTTAGTTACCGCTATTTTACTTTTTGCAATAGTTAGTACTAGAACGACGGACAGTATAAATATAGACAATGATGGAGGAAGCAATTTCATATCAAGAGCTGAAAAAAACATCGCAATAAAGAATCTGGATTCAATAAACCAGGTTATTGCTGGTCAATTCAATAACCCTCTAGTCAACACGGCACTTGACAGTGTGTTTTTTGAGTTTAAAAAAACGGAAGGCGGGGGCAGTGATTCTGCTAATTTGAGCACTTTTGTAAGTGTTGGAAATCTTGAGAACATGAAGGTTTCGGTAAATGATATTGCTGAATTAGAACTAGATGAATTAGCAGACAAATACAACATTACCGCCCCTTTCAAGCGGCTATTTTTTAAACAGCAGGTAAAAACAATGAACGATGGAAAAGGGCTATTCCAATATTTTATTGGCAAATTGTCTTTGGTGGTTTTACTCATGATGCCCGTTCTAGCATTATTTTTAAAATTATTATATTTTCGAAGAGGATTCTATTATGTAGAACATCTTATCTTTTCCTTTCATTACCACGCCTTCGCCTTTCTCATCATCACTCTGCTTGTACTCTTTGGTGAATATTTGAGTGGTTGGATCGCTGTACCCATCGTTAGTATATTTATTTACCAGTTTATTGCAATGAGAAAAGTTTATGGTCAGTCCTTTTGGAAAACCTTCCTTAAGTTTTGGGTCTTGAATTTCATGTATGCCTTTTTATCTCTCATAGCTTTTGTTATTGGTATTCTGATAAGTTTTATTTTGTTTTAAAACTTATAAAATACTACACCAATTTAATTGATTGAAAAAGACAGAATGCTCATCTTTGCGCTTTTATTCAACTAAAAATTTTCAATGCAACCCTTCGATAAGTACGAATTAGTCATTGGCCTTGAAGTTCATGTTCAGCTGGCAACTGCCAGCAAAGCTTTCTGTGGAGATGATGCCAGCTTTGGAGGAGCGCCAAATACACATGTCAGCGCCATCTCGCTTGCACATCCGGGCACACTTCCCAAGTTGAACAAAAAGCAACTCGAGTACGCTGTTCGTTTAGGTCTTGCACTTAATAGCTCATTCAATAAGAAGAATTATTTTGATCGTAAAAATTACTTTTATGCAGACCTTCCCAAAGGGTATCAGATCACTCAGGATAGTCAGCCGGTTTGCATTGGCGGGAGTATAAATATCTATGTTGATGATCAACAAAAAATGATTCGCATCCATCACATTCACATGGAAGAGGATGCCGGAAAATCGATCCATGACCAAGATCCTGATTATTCTTTGATAGATCTCAATCGTGCCGGAGTTTCTTTGCTGGAAATCGTAACGGAGCCTGACTTCAGATCAGCGGCAGAAGTTGATGTTTTTATGAATGTGATGCGCCAGTTGGTCCGTTATTTAGAAATTTCTGATGGAAATATGGAGCAAGGTTCGATGCGGTGCGATTGTAATATTTCAATCCGATTGAAGGGTGAAACGGGTTTAAACGAACGCTGCGAAGTCAAAAACGTCAACTCAATGCGGTTTGCCCGACAAGCAATTGAATATGAATTTAAGCGGCAGGTTGAACTCGTCGAAGCCGGTGGAAAAGTTGCCCAACAAACGCTCAATTTTGACTCAAAAACTGGCACCACTTCTCCACTTCGAGAAAAAGAAGATGCACACGATTATCGCTATTTTCCAGAACCAGATTTATTACCCTTTGTTCTTTCTGATCAAGATATTAAAGGGATTCGTAAATCCATGTCACCTCTACCCTGGGAAATTCATCATGAGTTAATCCAAAATTATTCTTTAACTAATTACGATGCTGACCTCATCGCGGAAGAGAAATCGATTGCTTTATTTTATAAAAAATTAGCAGACGATTGCGGCCATTTTAAAGCCGCTGCAAATTTGGTGATCAACAAAATCAAACCTTTTTTAAACGAAAACAATCTTCCAGTTGAAGCCTTTCCTGTAGAAATTCAAAACTTATCAGCTTTTATCAATTTGATTGAAAATGGAAAAGTTAGTAATTCCATTGCTTATCAAAGGCTTTTTCCGGCGATGATTGAAAAACCTGAAACGTCACCAGAATCCTTAGCGGAAACACTAAATCTGATTCAATCAGACGACAGTGATTTTCTCGAAAAGTTGGTTTTAGAAACTATTGAAAAGAATCCAAACAAAGTACTCGCCTATAGAAATGGAAAAAAGGGCTTGATTGGTTTTTTTATGGGAGAAGTGATGCGCCAATCAAAAGGAAAAGCTGCAGCCAAAAACGACCAATGAGTTGCTTCTAAAAATGTTGAATGCTTAGCAAAGGTAATCTTTCTGCTCTGATAATCAGAACCGAAAACCATTTGCAGTTACGGCAGTGTTAGTACCTGTTCTAGGGCAAGACATTCTTAAAATTCCTGACAAATAATTCAATCAATTATTCCTTTTAGGCTAATTATAAAGTAGTTTTGCAGAAATTTTTAAAAAACACTCAATAATAAACTACACAATTGAAAGAAGAATATCACAAATGGTACTCTCCAACGTTAAGCAAAGAAATTGAAATGTTGGTTTTTGGTCATGCTGGATACCCGGTGATCCTGTTTCCTACGAGCACGGGCAGATATTATGAATGCAAGGATTTTTTACTGGTTAATTCTGTAAAATGGTTTCTCGAACAAGGGCTGGTACAGATATATTGCCCTGATGGTGTGAATGAATTAAGTTGGTATAATAAAGGTATCCATCCCGCCGATCGAGTCAAAAATCACATGTGGTATGATAAATTTATTGAGGAGGAATTGGTAAATCCGATTTGCCATGAAAAGGGTATATCAAAAGTGGCTTTAGCCGGACCTAGCTTTGGAGGTTATCAGGCTGCAAATTTTGCTTTCCGGCACCCGGAGAAAGTAAGTCATATGATGAGTATGAGCGGGTCATTTGATATCCGATCATTTTTAGATGGTTATTATGATGACAATTGTTATTTTAATAATCCGGTAGATTTTTTACCTGACAATCAAAATCCTGAGCTTTGGAATATGAAAATCGTACTTGGCGTAGGCGAATGGGACAACTGCCTGGATGCGAATCAAAAACTATCCAATATTCTAAATGCTAAAAATATTCCCCATTGGTTTGATCTAAGAAGATGGGCGAAGCATGACTGGCCTATTTGGCGGGATATGTTCCCTCATTATTTATCTAAATTATAACATAAAATAAATACATACTAATTTTGAAAAAAATAGGAATTCTCTTCGGACAGGAAAACACATTCCCCCAAGCTTTCATTGATCGAGTCAATGAAAAAGGTATCAAAGACATTAAAGCCGAAAAAGTGACCATTGACATGGTACAACAGGCAAAACCTACGGATTATGCGGTGATCATTGACCGTATTTCTCAGGATGTTCCTTTTTACAGAGCGTACCTGAAAAACGCAGCCATCTCAGGAACAGCGGTCATTAATAACCCTTTCTGGTGGAGCGCAGATGAAAAATTCTTCAATAATGCGCTTTCTGAAAAAATAGGAGTCCCAGTTCCCAAGACGGTGATTTTACCCTCGCATCATCGGCCGGAAGATACGAGTGCTAACTCATTTAGGAATCTTGCTTTTCCTTATAGCTGGAACAAAATTTTTGATTATATCGGTTTTCCAGCTTACATGAAGCCTCATTCCGGAGGCGGATGGAAAAGTGTATATAAAGTTTCAGATGCAAATGATTTATTTGCCAAACATGCGGAAACTGAGAAACTCGTCATGATGTTACAGGAGGAAATTGTATTTACAGAGTATTTTAGATGTTATGTTTTAGGTGGCAATAATGTTCACATTATGCAGTACGAACCACGCAATCCACATCACCTTCGTTATGTTCGTGATGCAGCGCCAGTTGCAAAAGCTTTGCTAAAAAAGGTAGAAAATTACTGTATCAAATTGAATCAGGCTTTGGGTTATGATTTTAATACTGTGGAATTTGCGATCAGAGATGGCATCCCGTATGCTATTGATTTTTGTAATCCTGCACCGGATGCTGATATCAATTCTGTAGGCCAGGACAATTTTGACTGGATCGTGGAAAATGCTGCGAATATGGCTATTGAAAAAGCAAAGTCTTACAAAGAGGGCAAAATGAACCTGGCCTGGGGTACTTTTATCAAGAATCAATTTGCTGCTGCTCCTGCTAAAAAGAAAACAACTTCTGTAAGAAAAAAGGCTGTTAAAAAGACATAGCTTTTATTTAAATATACTGGCGTAAGATATATTGACCCAACTACCGTAGGTTTGTATTAATTTTTTAAAATGAGTAAGAAAAAGGTTAAACTGGCAATCCTTGATATGAACAACAAGGTACCTAATCAGGGATTGAGGTGCATCAAGGATATTTCCAGCGAATTTGACGATCAATTGGATTGGAAAGTGTATGATGTACGAGGTGAAAATCAGGTTCCCGATCTATCTTATGATATTTATATCTGTAGTGGCGGACCTGGAAGCCCATTATTAACTGGAGAGTGGAAAGATCGGTTTTTTGAATTGATAGATACTGCCTGGAATATGAATCAATCTGGTGGAACTAAGAAAAAATACTTTTTCTTTATCTGCTACTCCTTCCAGATGGCCTGTGAACACTTTGGTGTGTGTAGTATTACCAATCGGAAAAGTACCTCGTTTGGCATTTTTCCAATCCATAAGACCAAAGCAGGCCTAAAGGATCGGATTCTTGAGGGACTCGCGGACCCATATTATGCAGTCGATTCGAGAGACTGGCAATTAATCCAACCCAGACTGAAAGTTTTTGAAGAACATGGAGCCAAAATACTTAGCCTGGAAACAATCCGCACACATGTTGAATACGAAAGGGCTATCATGGCAGTACGCTTTTCCGATGAATTTGTAGGCACACAGTTTCACCCGGAAGCAGATCCTGAAGGAATGAAAGATTATTTTTCAAAACCAGAAATGAAAGAAAAAATAATCAATAATTTTGATGAACAAAAATACATAGACATGATGGAGCATCTGGATGATGCGGATAAAATCAACCTGACCCATCAGACCATTTTACCGCGATTTATTTCTAATGCATTGATTGCATTAAATAGCGAAAATTAGCTGTAATCAATTATGATAAAACCTTACCGATCGGCGTTTAACCATCATTTTACGAAAGCAAAGTACGATGCTTTTTTGAATGACATTGACCGCCAATTCAATTATAAACCTGGATTTAGAATCGCGGAAACACCGGTATTCATTCCTCAAATGTTGAAAGAACGGCTCCTCGAAGCATGTGAAGAAATTCTAGCGGTGGTTAATCAGCCTAATTTTAAGGAGTTGACTAAGGAAGCAATCAAACATCCTACTTTACAAGTGCCTGCAGAAGATTATGTATCGAGGTTTATTCAGTTGGATTTCGGTATTTGTTTGGATGAAAACGGTGATCCCATTCCAAAGTTAATTGAACTGCAAGGTTTTCCTTCCCTTTATTTTTATCAGGATTTTCTTGCCAGAATGTATATAAAACATTTTAATATTCCAGATCGTTTTTCCGTCCATTTAAACGGAATGAAAAGGCCCGAATATGTGGAAATGCTTCGAAACGAGATCGTAGGAGATACTGATCCTCATCAAGTAGTTTTGCTGGAAGTGGAACCTGAAAATCAAGCTACCCGAATTGATTTTTTATGTGCAGAGCAAATGCTGGGCATTAAAGTCCTTTGCATCAGCAAACTGAAGAAAAGAAGAAAGGAGCTATTTTATATTGATGAAAAGGGTAAGGAGGTAAAAATCCTAAAAATCTATAATCGCGTCATTTTTGATGAGCTGGACAAACGCACTGATTTAAAAAGAGAGTTTTATTTTAGGGATGAGGTAGATGTTGAATGGGTTGGTCATCCCAACTGGTTTTTCAGGATTAGCAAATATACTATGCCTTTGCTTAACAGTAAGTATGCTCCCAAATCTTTCTATCTGGATAAGTTGGAAGAATACCCTAAAAATCTTGGAGATTACGTATTGAAGCCGTTATATTCTTTTGCCGGATCGGGCGTCCAACTCAATATTACCAGGGAGTTATTGGATGGGATTGACGAAAAAGAAAACTTCATATTACAGGAAAAAGTCAAATACCATCCAATTATCGAAACGATGGATGTTCCTGCAAAATGTGAGATAAGAATGATGAGTTTGTTTAATACCAGAGAAAATCAAAGTCAGATCGTCAATAATTTGATGAGGCTCACGAAAGGCGAAATGGTCGGCGTGAAGTATAACAAAGACAAAGATTGGGTTGGAGGAAGTGCTGGGTTTTTTGAAAATGAAGAGAGGTAAGGGATAATAAAATTTTATTAAAAAGTGTATTAAAAAAAAGGTTATACCTTTTGCCTTTATTGTTGAACTATATTCAAAAGTTTAAAAAGGTAATTGATGTATTACAAAATCCACTTGGTTATTTTAATACAGCAAATTATTTCTATGCTCTTCAAGAATAAAGGAATACCAATTTATTAACCAAACATCTCAAAAACTTTCAATTACCATCTTTTGAGTTAATGGATTGAAAAGGGTCATTCAAATTCTCATGACAAGGATTAATATTTGCCACAAAGTCCTTTCATAAGCTTTAAATAGCCAATTTACTATATTTGTAAGGCTATGTTAAAATACCTTTGGTGTACTTTATTAATCATTCTATTGCCTTTCCTTATCTATGCTCAAACCATCGTAGAACCGGAATGGCTCACGATCAAAGATGGGCTTTCTCAAGGTTTTGTCGAATGCATTGTGCAAGACCAGGAGGGTTTTCTTTGGATGGGTTCCAAAAATGGTCTCAATCGATACGATGGGGAGCACTTCAAAGTATTTACTCACGATCCTGCTGACCCTTATTCCATTTCACATGATTTTATCCTTTCTCTTTACGATTATGGGAATTTTCTTTTGGTGGGTACTGAAGGTGGTGGCCTCAATCTATTTCATAAACAAAAGGAACGATTTTATAAAATCCCACTGACAAATACTGGCTCAGAAAATCGGGAACTCAATGATATTAGCACTATTACAAAAGATTCGCTTGGACAACTCTGGGTGACTATAACTCATTCCAATCTGTTGTTTAGGCTCCGGTTTCCTGATAATTTTCAAACCCAATTCCCTCAACAGGAAGAATTGGTGCAATCTATTGAAATACTCGAAATTCTTAAGGTTAGAGGCATAATCATAGATCATATAGTTGATCTAGGAGATTTCATTCTGGCTAATGACATAGATTCACATCAAATATTGAAAATTGACATCCGAACAGGAGAATCTGTATTATTTGAACATCAACCCCCAGTGAATTTTTCATCAGGGATTCAATCCTTTTCCACTGAGCGATTACTGATGACATCTGATAAAAGTATTGCCGTATTCAAGGAAGGAAAATGGAATATTGTAAATACAGACTTTAATATTGTCAGCTTAAACTATTTAGACGAAGATCAACAACTTTTGATAGAAGATGAGGCAGGGCTTTTATTGTTTAAACAAGAGGTGCTGGACAGATCGTCCTTCGTAAGGACAGATGCCTCCTTTATTATTCCTATACTGAACAAAATCGGAGTTAGTTGTTTTGAAAAAGGAAAATCAGGGATTCTTTGGCTTGGTACCGGAGGATATGGCGTTTTGAAAATCAGCCCCAGATTATTTAAAATTAAGACCTACTTTGATGGAAGCTCCATTTACGCCCCTCCCTTTGCAACATCGGATGGAGAAATCTATCTATGGAACCCTACAACTAGTGAAACATTATACTTTCCTGGTGATCAACCCCGACTATCTCATACCTGTTCAATTATTACAGATTCTTTGGTTGGTCCATTGCTGGAAGATGAGTCAGGAGCATTATGGTTTATTCATCCGGGAGACGATTATGAAACCAACATTTACAAAATCCAACAAGATGGAACCTTAAAAAGGATGCAGACCTATACAAAACCTTATACTGATCCTGCTATCGTTGTTGCTAGAGACATTGATCAAGGAACTATCCTGATCGCCCATATTGGGATGCTGATAAGCTATCAACCTGCTAAAGAAATTTTACAGACCTATAAGTTTCAAGGGCTTAACATCAGAGATTATGGTATTTATTCGTTGGCAAAAACAAAGAATGGGCATTGTTGGATAGGCACCAACAAGGGTTTAATACACGCTATTCCTAATGGAAAAGGATTTGAATTTGAATTATTGAAGCAAAAAGACGGTAATCAAATCGGGCTGCTCAATAACGAAATTGCTACTTTGCTTAGAGATCCGGTTGATGGTAACTTGCTTTGGGTAGGGACCAAAGGTGGTGGTTTGCACCGGCTGGACACACGCGATATGTCTTTCAGTTATTTGAATTCAAAAAACGGCTTGCCCAATGATGTCATTTATAGCGTATTGAATGATGATCAAGATAATCTGTGGATGAGTTCAAACAAAGGTATTATCCGGTACAATCCATCCACAGGCCAAATCAGGAATTTCACCGAAGCAGATGGTTTGCAAAGTGATGAATTCAATACCTATGCTTATGCCAAAACGTCAAATGGAACCATGCTTTTCGGCGGGATTAACGGATTGAATGTATTTCATCCTGATGACTTAAAAGATAACCCGGTAGTACCAAAAGTTTGGATTACGGGTTTACAAATTAATAATGAAAACATTACAGTCGGGGACAGCACGGGCTTGCTGACACAGGCTATCGAATACACGACTGAATTGATATTCCCTTTTACACAAAACAACATCACCCTTGAGTTTGCAGGCCTGGAATACTCAGCCCCGACTAAAAACCGCTACCGTTATTACCTGGAAGGAGCAGAAGAAGCATGGATTCATGAAAGCTCGGATAACAAGGCTTCTTACCTCAACCTTTCTCCTGGGGATTATACCTTCAAAATCAAAGGCTCCAATGGAGATGGGGTATGGAACGAGCAGGTTACAAGTTTAAAAATCAATATCCTTCCACCATGGTACCGCAGCACTTTTGCATATTTTGTTTATGCCTTCTTAATTGCATTTGTTATATGGTGGGTTCAGAAATTGAGGGAAAATCGATTGCGTTTGAAACACGAAGTCGAATGGGAGCAAAAAGAATCGGAGCGTTTGAAAGAACTCGACAAAATGAAGTCTCATTTCTTTACGAATATCTCTCATGAATTAAGGACACCACTGACCATCATTAGTGGAATGACTGATAGAATAGGAGAAAATCCGGAAAAATGGTTGAAAAAAGGACGCAGAATGATCAAGCGAAATAGCGACAATTTGCTCAATCTCGTCAATCAAATACTCGATCTTCGCAAACTCGAATCTGGCAAACTGAAACTCGACCTCATTCAAAGTGATGTGATAGGCTACCTTAAATACATCGTTGAATCGTTCCATTCTTTGGCCGAAAACAAAGACATCCAATTGCATTTCCAATCTGTTGAACCTGAAGTATTGATGGATTATGATTCCGAAAAGATGCTGCGCATCGTTTCCAACCTTTTGTCAAATGCCATCAAATTTACACCGGAAGGCGGTGAAATATTCGTTAAATCTTCTATTGAAAATTTGGAAAATCATAACAAACTTATATCTCCTCATTCCAAATTCATCATTGAGGTTAAGGATACCGGCATTGGCATCCCCGCTGATAAATTAGCAAATATTTTCGATCGTTTTTACCAGGTGGATGACTCAAGCACTCGTAAAGGGGAAGGAACCGGTATTGGCCTGGCCTTAACCCATGAGCTGGTCAAATTGATGAACGGAGATATAAGAGTAGAAAGCATGTCAAATGAAGGAACGGTTTTTACTGTCAAAATTCCAATCAACAAACAAGCACCTTTAGGCCATATAAAAAAAGAAATGACCAATCAAATTGGAATTGACCAAACGCTAATCTTACCTAATATTCACGAATTGGAAATAACTGTATTATCGCATCAAGAATCCTTACTTCCTAGTCTTTTAATCGTAGAAGATAATACTGATGTGCTGCAATACCTCGTCGCCTGTCTTGAAGAACAATTCCAGCTGGAAGTAGCTCGAGATGGTCAGGAAGGTATTGAAAAAGCAATCGAACAGGTTCCCGATATTATCCTCAGCGATGTAATGTTGCCACGAAAAGATGGATTTGAATTGTGTCAAACACTCAAAACTGATGAACGAACCAGCCATATTCCCATCGTGCTATTAACCGCTAAAGCTGACCAGGATTCACGCATCAGTGGATTGGAAAGAGGAGCGGATGCCTACCTTACCAAACCGTTTAATAAAAAGGAGCTCTTCGTCCGTTTGAACAACCTGTTGAAAATCAGAAAAAACTTACAGGAGCGATATGGTTCACTGGAAGGACTTCCTTCCAAGCAAGAAATCGCTTTCCAGCATGAAGATGAATTTATCAAAAAAGTAAGGAATGCTATCGAAGAAAACCTGGACGATGAAACTTTTGGCATCGCCGAACTTTGTAAAGCAGTCGCAATGAGCCGCACACAACTTCATCGAAAAATCAAAGCACTCACCAATCGATCTACTTCTCTTTTTGTGCGTTCTATACGGCTTCAAAAAGCTCAAAATTTACTCAAAACAACCAACTTGAACATCTCTCAGGTGGCCTATGAAGTTGGTTTTAGTAATCCAAATTACTTTTCCAGAATTTTTGCAGAAGAATTTGGCTTTCCACCAACCGACCTGCACAAGTAACTGTATATCAGTAGCTTAAAAACGGATTGTTTTCTATTGTTTCATTCTATTATTTTAAAATGGAACAATAGTGCAGAAGATTGGAACAATAAGTAATCCCTCAGATTTCTATCATACCCACCTTTGTATTGACAAACGAATCTTATAGCTGCGAGAATCCAATATTTCGATTTCACCCCTAGTAGATTCCTTCTTTAAAAATCAATAAAACATTGAGTAATGAAAAATCTAATTGTTCTAACACTCCTCGTTCTCTTTTCCTTAAATATTTCAGCGCAAGTTGGAATCAATACCGACAATAGCGATCCTGATGCCAGCGCCATGCTGGACATCAAAGCCACCTCAAAAGGTATGTTGGTACCGCGAATGACTACCACCCAGCGTACTGCGATTGCTTCTCCCGCTACCGGTCTTTTGGTGTTTGATACCGATACCGCCGGTTTTTGGTTTTACGATGGCACCGCATGGGCAGATTTAAGCGCATCCGTTGCATCCGATCATATTGTAGATGCCGACAATGATACCAAAATACAGGTTGAAGCAAATATAGACGAAGATATCATCCGCTTCGATGTGGCTGGTTCAGAGGCAATGATGATAGACAATACTGGCTATGTCGGCATTGGCACCTCCACTCCAAGTGTAAAGCTTGACATAGTGGGTGATGTGGCCATCAATGACAATGATTATTATTTGAGGACCGGAATTGACAACAATCATGGACTTGGTTGGTATGGCGGCAGCAAACTATTTGATAGCGAACCTGTAGATGGACCTGTTTTGTATGGTTATAACGGTGGAGCCTTAGGATCCAATGAAGGCGGAACCGAAAATATTGCATTACGATGGGAAAACAATGGTAATGTTGGCATCGGAACTACCACTCCCAGAAGCAGACTAGATATTGCACCTTCCAACGAAGAAGCAGACATCTTCGGTGTTGACAAAATAGTCGGTTATAATGATTTAAGATTTTTTGGAGATAATACAGGTACTACCGAGGGTTTAAGTATTTCGAGTAATGGAAATGTTAACATTGTTGACGGTAATATGGCCTTATCCGATAGCTGGATATCAAATGATGGCGACGATGAGGGAATTAAAATTTTGAGCAACGGTAATGTAGGTATTGGAGAAGTTTATTCGAATACATCTTTTAATGTAAGAAATGTAAATAATATGGAATTTGCATTTGCTGTAGATCCTGATAATAATGGTAATTCTGATTTTGATATAAGAAATAATGGCGAAGTTTTTATCAGTTTCCGGGAATCCAATCTACCCTTTCCGCTTAATCTCGTTTGGGATCAAGGCATCATAAGTGTTGCCGTCTCCAGCCGCCGCTACAAAAAGAACATCAAACCTGCCAATCTCGCTGCTGATGTAGATAAATTCTTAAGTCTGGAACCCAAAGCTTTTCAATACAGGAAAGATTCAAGCGGAATATATGATTATGGATTCATCGCCGAAGAAGTGGATTCTTTGGGCTTGAAAAATCCTTTGTCATGGAGGAAGGATGGGCAGGTGGAAACCATTTATTTCGACCACATTGCATTTTACAATTTTGCAGCTCTTCAACAGCATCGAGACCGTATCGAAGGACTAGAGGATCACCTATCGCAAAAAGAGGAAAAGATCGAAGCCATTGAAGGTGAATTGGCTGAGCTTAAAACAATGGTCCAGCAGCTGCAAAGCACTATTTTAAGTGTTCAAAATAAATAATGTTACAAAATCAATTTCATCAACAAGTAAATTTTTAATCAAAATAAAATTCAAATGAATCATTCATTTTTTTCTTCCCTCGCTATCCTTATTTGTTTTAGTTGCATTATAGTGGCAGATTCTTCACATGCACAAAACACGAATCCACAGACTTTATTCGCACAGTTTTTAACACTCAACAATGCAACTACCATAAGAGGCACTTCAGATTATAGCCATAAAAAGATATCTCTTTCTGACAAAGAAGTGAACAACCAAAGCGCCGTTTTCAAAAATATCGGAGCTTATACGGCTGCAAATATCGACTATCCAGAACTCGCAAAAGAAAACGGTATCGAAGGTACAGTAACAGTAATGGTATTGATATCGCCAAAAGGGGATATCACAGCAACCAGAGTAATCAAATCCCTTGGCTTTGGATGTGATGAAGCAGTTCTTGACCTGTTATACAACATGCCACGGTGGAAGCCAGCCTTCAAAAAAGGTATCCCTGTTAAAGAAGAGAAAAAACTGGACTTCTCCTTTCGACTTAGGTAAAATTTTCCTATAAAATTAAATAATTAGCCTTTTAAATTTTAAGGAAAATGAAACCGAATATTCTCTCAACTCAATAAATATTTTATCATGAGAAATATAATTCTAACCATAATCGTCACTTTCTTCTGGAGTCAGAGCTATAGCCAAAATACCTTCAAGATTACTGGCAATAATGTAAAAGTAAAGGGTTTTACAAGCATTGTTCTAAAAAACACTCAATTCATAAACAATGGTATTTTTGATGCTGCAATAGGAAAAGTGGTCATATCCGGTGATGCTTCAGATGTTCAATCTTCAATTGGTGGAACTTCTGTTACTACTTTTTATAATTTGACTGTCAACAAAACCAGCAATGGCACACAGCTCAATCAATTTATTCAGGTGAATAATGAATTGCAGATGACCTCCGGCAATCTGGATCTCAACAATAATGATCTTTTGTTGGGTAGTACAATCACAGAGGAATCCAGTACCAGTTACATTCATGGTTCTGCAGGAGGAAAAGTTATAAAAACAGTTAGCCTTAATGCTCCTAATAATGAAAATCCCGGAAATATTGGAGCAAGTATTACTTCCTCAGCTAATTTAGGTTCCACTACGATTTATCGTGGCCATATCGCACAAGATGTCAATGGAGAGCAAGGAATCGAAAGATATTATGACATTGTTCCAGCTAACAATTCTGGATTGGATGCTACGCTTCAATTGTATTATTTAGATCATGAATTGAATGGAATTGCCGAAAATGACCTCGCTCCTTTTGAACATGACGGAGTAGAATGGACTGAATATCTTGCCAACGACGCCAATCAAACCACGAACTTTGTGGAAGCCATTGGCATTGATGCGCTTTATTTTTGGACGCTTGCTCATGAAGTCGCTCCGCTGCCCATTGAATTACTTTATTTCCGAGGAAGATTGGAGGAAAACAATGAAGTTTCACTTGATTGGGCAACTACTTCGGAGCAAAACAACAAAGGTTTTGAAGTACAAAGAATGACTACAAACAGCGATTGGGAAATCATCGGTTGGGTAAATGGATTTGGGACAACATTTGAAGAGCAACAATATAATTTGATTGATAAAAATCCCGCTGCTGGTTTAAATTATTACCAACTCAAACAAATCGATTTTGACGGCACTTTTGACTATTCAAATGTAGTAGCTATTGAAGTTGAAAACAGGATTTCAAATCTTGAAATCTATCCTAATCCAACAGCTGGAAAGCTGAATTTCAGCGAATCAATCAACGGAAAATTAACAGTCCGAAATACACTTGGACAGATCGTTTATCAAAACCAAACGGAAACTATTCAATATTTGGATTTGTCATTTTTACCAACTGGCAGCTATTTGTTGGAACATTTAGATCAAAAGGAAAATGTCCAAGTTGTAAAGTTTATCATTTCAAAAAACTAAAGCTCATGGAAAATCAAATATTGTGTTTTATCCTCGTAATAGGAACAACAATACTTAACTGGGATATTATAAATAGAACTAAGAAGGGATCTATTTCAAAAGAGAAATAGTCTTAATGTATATTGATTTTTATAGTACATCAAAAGCCT
Organism: Saprospiraceae bacterium; assembly: GCA_965220465.1. Lineage (GTDB taxonomy): Bacteria > Bacteroidota > Bacteroidia > Chitinophagales > Saprospiraceae > JAHDHW01. The sequence goes on from CBDCPZ010000025.1 coordinate 801,045, forward strand.
CTTCTCATTTGGAAGGGGTTTTGTTTTTGAGCCTGTTTTATCTTGATTTTGATGTGTTAAGAAAACCATGTGGTTATTTTGATACAGCCTTAACTGTCACCTCATAGTTTCGACGCTAAACTACGTTCTTCTTCACCGTTAGCATTCGCATAGATGGCTGTTGTTGTTATGGCTTCTATGTCCCATCCATTTTTGCACCATATTTATTGGTATGCCTTTATCCAGGCAAGCGATATCAAACCCGTAACGTAAGTCTTTAGATATTGCGTGTATACCTTTCAGTTGTGCAGCCTTCACTATCTGTACCATTTTTGTATGTCCTGTTTTATTGACCAAACTTAAGGCTTGCTCCTTCAAATGCTCGTTCGCATAAACTGATTTTTCGCTTTGGGATGATTTGTCTTTTTTTTATGTCGTGAACATGATTCAGTGTATTAAGAAAATGGTCGGGCAGGGGGATTTGGCAAAAAATTCCTTTTCTACTTTGCTTTAAAACTCCGAAACTATATAAATGAAAAAACATTGATCTCTAAAATTATTAGTTCCGGAAGTTTTCGATTTTCCTTACACATGAGGTTTCTTTCCAGCAGCAGGAAGGCTTGCGTGAAATTCTTCTGCAATTCGTTTGGTATAATTATCTAATAATTCCATTACTCTTTCTTTTGAAGAAGCTTCAACGATCAAACCAATATGCCAGGGTTTATGCATCCGCCATACTATTTCCTTATCGGTGAAAACAGAATCGTCAGGATGCTCAAATCGACTTAAAGAAACTACGATTCCGGCATAATTCTTTTTTATTTTTGGTAGTGTGTAAGCCTTTTTACGTAAAGTAGCAGATTCTATTCGCGCCCATTCTCCCCACAGATTGACGCCGGAAGCTACTTCGACCATTTCGGCAAGATTTGCGCCCCCAACTCTTGAAGATGTCTCCAGGAAAAATATCTCTCCTGACGCTTTAGACATAATAAATTCTGTATGAGAAGCGCCAAACTGCATACCGAAAGCCTTCATTACTTTTTCATTCATTTTTGTCATAGCTTTTTCTTCCGGCGTTCCTATTTTGATGGTATGAGAGCGAAATACACCTCCGCCGTGCGCCACTTCAAAAGGTGTATCGAGATACTGACTGACTCGTGAGAAGGCAACTTTTCCATCGACATTGAGGCCATCGACATGATAAACATCGCCCGGCGCAAATTTTTCAATCAAATAATTCTGACGATCATCCCCTAACTCATTAACAATTTGCCAGGCTTCTTCTTTGCTGTGAATTTTTACTATTCCCGTGGCAGAAGCCTCCATCCTGGGTTTTAAGAGCCACGGAGCAGGAGTATAATCAGTAAAAGAATTGATTGCTTCATCATTAAAAAGAGCAGTAAAAGCAGGAACCGGAATACCTGACTCCTGTGCTTTGAAACGCATGGCTAATTTATCTCTGAAGTAGCGTGCTGTCGTTTCGCCCATTCCCGGCATTCTAAAATGTTCTCTTAATCTTGCTACTTTTTCCACATCAAAATCATCCAATGCAATAAACCGATCAAACCGGATAGACCTGAATAAGTACGCAATGGTATTTATTGCATATTCTTCCTTCCATTCTTCTATATAAAAAGTCTCATCAATAGAATCCCAGGGCCATTTTTCATTTTTGAGCTTATTTTTAGTAAATAAATAAACATTATTGCCTTCCGCTTTACAGGCTTTCAGAAAATCCTGACCTTTAAAAAATGTCGAAATACAGAGAAAATTAAGCGCTTTCTTAGCCATAGTATTAGTTGAATGATTTCATATAATTTATTAACAATCGCACACCAAATCCAGTTGCGCTTTTCATTTTTGCATAGTTTGAACTTCCGAAGGCCACTCCTGCAATATCAAGGTGAACCCATTTTTCATGCGACTCCGTAAATGCCTCCAGAAATTTTGCTGCGGTAATTGCGCCCGCAATGGGTTTGCCGCTATAATTTCGAATATCAGCTATGTCCGAATGCAAATCTTCTTCAAAATCATCAAAAAGCGGCAACTGCCATACTCTTTCGTGAATGGTATCCCCTATCTGGCTAAGTCGCTGAGCCATCTCCTTGTTATTCGTAAACATACCCGCTGACGAATATCCGAGTGTACTGACGACTGACCCTGTCAAGGTAGCCAGGTCAATCAAGTGACTGGGTTTGTGCTGTTTGATAATATAATTCAAGGCATCCGCTAAAACCAGTCTTCCCTCAGCATCTGTATCGATGATTTCGATGTTTTTCCCCGAGTAAGAACCGATCACATCACCTGGCCGGTAACTATTGCTATCTACTGCATTTTCGGCAGCAGCTATTACACCTATCACGTTTATATTTAATTGGAGTTTTGCAGCTAATTCAACAGTTCCTAAAACGGCAGCAGCTCCTCCCATGTCACTTTTCATATAATGAAGATTGGCAGCCCCTTTTATAGACAACCCGCCCGAATCAAATGTAATCCCTTTTCCCACCAATCCAAGATCAATTGGCTTTCCTTTATTCGGCAGATAACTATTGATAATTAGACAAGGCTCATTCACACTCCCTCTTCCAACCGCCAGCAGGGCCTTTAAACCTTCCTTTTCCAGCTCTTTTTGTGAAAGCACTTTACAGTCGTAGCCATATTTTTGAGCAGATTTTGTAGCCCAGTCACTGAGATATTTAGGTGTCTTATAGTTTGGTGGTGCGTCTACGAGGGCTTTGATACTGTTGATTGTTTCAGCGGTATGTTTTCCATCGTGAATTTCACTGGAAATATCATGATTGGAAATCAGGATTAAATTGCACTGACCTTTTAAATCATGTGATTCCTCCTTTTCAGTTTTAAAAGCGCCAATTTTGTATGCTCCCTTTTCCAAACCTAAAACTGCCTGATTGATTCCGCTTTCATTCAAATCATGGCAATCCAGTTGAATGTCTCCTGACCAGTGTTTTCCGGTTTTAAAGAATAAATTGTAAAAAGCTTCGCTTATATGAGAAATATGTTTCACAGCACCGAGTCCCAACAAATAAATCCGTTGCCCATTTTTACCATAAAGCAGTTGGATTTCACAAAATTCGCCTTCAAAATCAGGTTGACTAATTTTGGAAAGATCATGTAGCTTTTCAAAATTCAAAGCATCCTTTCGATAAGGAATGATTAAATCCAACCTAGGATCTAAAGACTTTTTTTGTGTGAAATTCATTGCGAATTATTTAAAAACAACCATTTAAGTGCTTTGGGAAACTCCTCTCTCCAATAAACTTCTGCATGTTCTCCAACGTGATTCACAGAAACTTCAATGTCGAAAAAAGCTCCTTTGATTGCCTTCTTTTGAAAAATCGATTCCAGGCGTTGCACATTGGGCAGATGAGTCTTGCTTTCCTTTCCTCCGGCATAAATATAAATCCTTGTGGAAGGAAGCGGTGTAAAAGCCTCGACGTATCGGAAAATTTCATGGGAGATCCACAGACTTGGAGAAAAGATCATCATCTTGCCAAATACCTCCGGCTCTTTCAGGCCAGCATACAAACTAATCAATCCACCCATCGAACTACCTCCGATACCCACCGATTCATAGCCTGTCAAGGTACGATAATGGCTGTTTACGTATGGAATCAGTTTCTCCTTCATAAACTGAATATAAAGTTTTCCTTTCCCTTCACCAAACCTGGGATGATGATACGGAAGGTATTCCAGTATTCTTTTTTGTTCTCCGTGATCTACAGCTATGATAATGATATCTTTAAAACCTTCACCAGCCAACTTGCCCATGGATTTGTCAATAGCCCAATCACCATAAGGAGCCTCAGGGTTAAACAAGTTTTGTCCATCTTGTAAATATAATACTGGATATGGTTTGGAGTTTTGGTAGTAATCGTAGGGCAGTAATGCTGATATCCTCCTTTTTACGTTCAAATGTGGAATTTCATATTCCTCTTCAATCACTTCAATTATTGGGTCAAACTCGCTCACTTTTTATCGGCAAAACTAAAAAAATGTTATCAATATTTGTACAAACTTTATATTTAAAAAAATATAAATTCAAGACGGGGATCTCCATTTTGATTATTGTGTATTTTGCAGTTCAAAGTTTTTGTTTATGGGAGTTAAGCCATAATGAATTCCATCTCAAGGTCGTCGCTCACTAGTTTATAATTCATCACTTTTCATTCATCATTCTTTCGAAGGCAGCCGCCCTTTTACAAAAGTATTCAACAATAAAAGTATAGAAAGGAAAATGGCAATTCGGCCAATCAAATCTCCCCAGCGAACATAAAATGTAATGGCATCGTTTAGTAAAATTTTATCTTTGATAGCAACCGCTTCGTCATACTTGGTAGCCATCCGAATATCTCCGCGTTGATTGATAAAAGCCGAAATTCCGGTATTGGCTGATCTGGCGATCGGGCGGCGCGATTCGATGGCACGTAAAGAAGCAAACATAAGATGCTGTTTATGTCCAGCGGTATTATCCCACCAACCGTCATTCGTAACAATAAAAATCGCCTGAGCTCCGTTTCGAAAATATCCCGTCATATATTCTCCATAAATGCTTTCGTAACAAATAACCGGGGCAACAGCTGTTCCTTCTTTGGATTTAAAAACACCCCGATCACCTTGCGAGCCATAGCCAGCCATCGTTCCACCCAATTGATTCACGAAAGATTCTAACCAAAAAAATACTTTGCGATAGGGTAAAAATTCTGCTCCTGGAACCAACTTTGATTTTTTATAAACCGGAACTTCAGCAACTCCGTTTTCAATTTGAATTGCAGCATTATACCCTTCCCAAAAAGTGGTGTCGCCTGAGGGTACATTTACTTGTGTTCTGATTGCAGGTATATCAGGCTTTTCTTCTTCAAAAATTTTATACGCTCCTACTCCTGTTACCAATTTGGTTTTTGGGTACTTTGACAAAAACTGTTTGATAGCGGTTATGTCTTTGTCTCTTTCAAAATTGCCAATGTTAACAGCTCCCAGGCTGGTTTCGGGCCAAAGAATATAATCTGTTTCTTCAGTAGTAGCCTGTAGCGACAATTCCATAAAACGACGAAACTGAGCTGCCTCAGGCAAATTAAATTTTTGATAATGCGGCTCGAAATTCGGTTGAATAACCGCGACTTCCACTTCCTTTTGCCCCTGCTCTTCATATTGAAAATAAATAATCAAAGACAACAAAATCGGAACGATCACCAAAGCCAAAGGACTAATCAAACGTTTTAAAGTAATCGGAATTTTATTAAAATAATAAAGGGATATAACTTTATAAAAAAGAACATTAGCCAAAAGAATCCAAAGTGTTCCGCCAAAAACTCCAGTGAAAGTATACCACTGCACCCAGCTTGGAAACTCAGCAAAACTATTGCCCAAAGTCAACCATGGCCAGGATAATTCCCACCTCAAATGAAGGTATTCAAAGGTGATCCAAAAAGCGGCTAACGATGCCCATTTCATCTTTTGATTCAGCTTTTTTCCAACCTGATGAAAAAGAACGAACGGAATTGTCATGAAAAAAGAATTGATAAAAATGGCCAGAAAGGCAGCCACGAAAGCGGTATTGGTCACCCAATAAGTTGTCAAAATATTCCAAACGACAAAAGCATTGTAGCTGTATTTAAAAACTTCCCATTTGGAAGGTCCTTCTCTGAAATTGCTGATTTCTTTTCAACAAGTAATAAAGGAACAAAGGCAATGAACATTAAAGAAGTCAATGGAATTGGTGGAAAACCTAAGGACAAAAGAGCTCCCGTTGCAGTAGATAACCCCAGTAATTTCCACTTTTTTGGGTGTTTTGAAAACCGGGATTCGATAGCAAAAACTATAAAAGCCCAAAAAGATCCCCACAACAAAATAGGCCAATACCCCCAAAATTCCTGTGCCTGAAAACGGCTGTACATCAAGTAACCCGTAAAGGCCGTCAGTACAAAAGTTATAATCAGAACTGCTATTTTTAATCTGGATTTCATTGACTTGGTTTTATAGTTGGAAGTTCGTGGTTTGTGGTTCATCGTTTGAAGTTGTGAATCAAGTAACTACAAACTCCGAACTTTGAATTTTGAACTTCCAACTAGCTAACTGTAAATCCATTCCCCCAACCATCACTTGGGCTAACAAAACTCAGCTCGCCTTTTTCATTTTCTGCCATTAAGATCATTCCCTGAGATTCGATGCCGCGCAGCTTTCGCGGAGCCAGGTTTGCTAGTAACAAAACCTGTTTACCGATTATTTCTTCGGGCTTGTAAAATTGAGCGATACCAGAAACTACGATCCGTTCTTCAAAACCAAGATCTACGTTCAGTTTCAGCAACTTATCTGCTTTTTTCACTTTTTCGGCGGAAAGAATTGTTCCGGTACGAATGTCCAGTTTACTAAAATCTTCGTAGGTGATTTCAGCTTTCACCGGAGTTCGTTCTTCGGCTTTTTCAGCATCAAGAATCGCCTGTAATGTTGCTTTTTGTTTTTCAATCAATTCCAGTCTGCTACTGTCTTTTCGGTCGTTTATTTTGGCGAATAACAACTCTGGTTCTCCAATTTGATGGCTTGGTTCAATAATATCTTCATTATTATTAATTCTATTATTCAATTCCTCTAAATCCCCAAATTTCACTTCCTCCAACTTTAATAAGTTTCTTATCTTTTTAGAAGTAAATGGTAAAAATGGCTCACAAAGAATACTTAAAATTGCAACTATTTGAATAGCTTCAAATAGACTATCTTTAACTTCTTGGCTGTCTGGTTCTTCCTTCCAAACCTTCCATGGAGATTGAACTTGTAGATTTAAATTCCCTACAGTTGATATCCCATTTAATTTTTGAATTGCACTTCTAAAATTGAAGTGTTCAATGTCATCACTTAGTTCTTCAATCAACTCTTTAACTCTCAATAAATTGTTTTGATATCCACCACTTACACTACTAACTTCTGGCACTACACCTTCATAATATTTATTGGTCAAAACCAAAACCCGATTCACAAAATTACCGATGTTTGCAACCAGTTCATTATCATGAAAATCGACAAACTCATCCCACTTGAAATCGCTGTCCTTATTTTCCGGCATATTGCGGATTAGCGCATAACGCAACGCATCTTCTTTGTTTGGAAAATCTTTGAATTCTTCCAAATATTCATGTTGTTCAATCCCCCAGCCCTTTGATTTTGAAAATTTTCGACCTTCAAAATTCAAAAATTGATTCGCCGGAACATTGATCGGTAAATTGTAATCGCCATGCGCTTTCAACATCGCCGGAAAGACGATACAGTGAAAAACGATGTTGTCTTTTCCAATAAAATGAATCAATTGGGTATCCTTACTTTTCCAGTAATCTTCCCAGTTTTTGCCTTCGTTTTCCGCCCATTGTTTTGTAGCAGAGATATAACCGATGGGTGCATCAAACCATACATAAAGTACTTTGCCTTTCGCTCCTTCCAAAGGAACCGGAATTCCCCAATCCAAATCGCGGGTAATCGCACGAGGCTGTAAGCCATCTTCTCCATCCAACCAGGAAAGGCATTGACCAACAACGTGTTTTTTCCAATCGTTTGGATCGTGGTGATTTTGGCCATCGAGCTGACCATCTTTTACCCAATCGCGCAGCCAATCTGCGTGTTTGTCAAGCTTAAAATACCAATGTGTCGTTTCTTTTAAAATCGGGGTATTTCCGCTCAGCGTTGATTTCGGGTTGATCAATTCGGTTGGAGAAAGCGTTGAGCCACAGTTTTCACATTGATCGCCATAAGCTTCTTCATGGCCACACTTTGGACACGTTCCGGTGACGTAACGATCCGCTAAAAACTGATCAAACGCTTCATCATAAAATTGGCCATTGGTCCGCTCTTCAAATTCGCCTCCTTTATCGTACAGTTTTTTGAAAAAATCCTGTGCTGTTTTGTGATGCAGAGGATCACTGGTTCGATGGTAAATATCGAATGAGATACCCAATTTCTGAAAAGTAGCTTTATTCAATTCGTGATACTTATCAATAATATCTCTTGGAGAAAGCCCTTCTTTTTTTGCACGAATGGTAATCGCTGCGCCATGCTCGTCAGAGCCACAAACAAACGCCACATCTTTCCCAAGCAATCGCAAATAGCGAACGTAAATATCTGCAGGAAGATAAGCCCCGGCCAAGTGACCGAGATGAAGTGCGCCATTTGCGTATGGCAAAGCAGAAGTTACCGTATATCTTTTAGCTGTCGTCATTTTTTATTTTGAAAATTCTTAAGCCTAAAATTAAGCTGCGAATATACGGGATTGTGAACACTTTTGGTGGGGAAATCGTTTCAAAACGCAATACGGGCTTTTGGCCCTCTTGTTCAGGCTGGTTTTCAATTTAAAAACCAGGAATCCTTTTAAAATTTTATTAAACTTGGGTACCTTTCTTCTAAATTGTGGTACTAACTTATGAAATGGACAGACGAAGCAATCAACAAAGCGGTAAAATCCGGAGGTACACCTCGTGAAAATGCATTGAAATATATATATTTTCAAATGGATTGGAAGGGACTCGTGATTAACCACGTTATAAAAAATGGTGGGAATGAGCATGATGGAGAAGATATTGCACAAATGACACTTATAAGCTTTGACAGGAATTTGCGACAAGATAAATTTAAAGGAAAAAGTGTCCTAAAAACTTATTTTATGTCCATTGCAAAATTTCAATGGTTAAAAAAAATACGAGATCAACGGAAAACCGAAGAATTGAAACCAGAGCAACACGAAAAATTCGGTGACAATTTAGAAGACAATTATATCAGCAAAGAAAAGAAAATGTATCTCGACAAAGCACTTGAAAATATTGGAGAACGCTGTAAAAAAATCCTTCGCTTTTGGCAATTGGATTATAGCTTAGAAGAGATTTCACAGCAAGCTGACCTTAAACTTAGTAGTGCTGCAATGGCTAAAAAAGAAGCTTACCGCTGCCGAATGCGTTTTCGAAAATTTTTGGAAGAAAACTCAAGCTGGAAAAGCTTAATAAGATAATATATGAAATGAACTTTGACAATCAACTTTTTTACAAAATAGAAGATTACCTTAAAGGGAAGCTCCCCATTGAAGAGGTGACTGCATTTGAAAAAGAAATTGCAGCCGATCCTTCTTTAGCTGAAATGGTGGATATGCATCGCTTCGAAAAAGAGGGAATGGAATATCTAGTGGAACAAGACCTACGGCAAAAAATCAAAGACTGGGAAACAAATCCTACAATCAAAAGAAGAATTAACTTAAAAATTATCATTTCTGTAGCTGCCGGGATTTTGATTTTGGTTTTTGCAGTTTGGTTTTTCTTTTTTAAAACTCCTGAGAAAAGAGAGATCGTCAATGAAGATCCTCCGACAGAAAAAGAATCTATCGATCAAAACGAAACACCTAAGAAAGAGGAAGAAGAAAAGCCTAAGTTGAGAAAAGACATTGCTGAAACCGGAAAAGAAAAAAATGAACTTTCAACACCCAAAACTGATCAGATCGAAAGATCTCAAAATAAACTCCTAGCTCTTGCTGAAAACAATTATGTCCTTCCTGATAATTTGAGCTCAGGATTAAGAAGCGGGAACTCCGAAAACCCTGAAAACATCCTTTCAGCCGGACTGAAAGCTTTTGCTGATGATCAGATGGAGAAAGCTATTTTGGAGTTTAATAAAATCGACAAGGAGAAAAATCCTGCAGAGTATGAATTAGCCCAGGAATATCTTGCTCATGCTTATTTTAAAAGCAGACAATTCGACAAATCAGCTCAATTATTTAAAGCAATTGCCGATGATAGTAGCTTTAACAAAGGCGAACCCGAATGGTATTTGTTACTTTCATTGATCGGCGATTATGCCAATAAAAAAGTCGAAGCAGATGCCTTATTGAAAAAAATTAGCAGCGATACTTTGCACAGCCATCAACAAGATGCTATTCAACTGAAAGCAAAATTAGATGCCATTAAAAATTAATCAACCAACGGGCTCATATCCCCTATTCCGATCAAGCCAGCCCAAAAGAATGGATGTGTTCCCTGGCCTTTACCTGCATTAACTTTCAAATAATCCAGTTTTGCTAAACGCAATGCTTCGTCTTTCGATTTTCCTTTTTTCAGGTATTTATAAAAAGCGATGAAAATATCCTTGGTTTTCTCGTCACTGACCTGCCAGAGCGTTGTAAAAATACTCTTGGCTCCGGCATAAGTGAAAGCCCGGGAAAGGCTGATTATTTCGCCTATGTATACACCGACCGCAGTTTCACAAGCTGAGAGTACTACCATATCTGCATTTAGCGTGTAATTGTAAAGTTCGCGGGCGTAAAGCTTGTCGAAAGTGCCGGATTCATTTGGTACACCAAAAGCGAGGTAAGCAAAATCGCCTTTATTTTTATCTGCTTTGCCATGAGTCGAAAGATGGAGAATACGATACTCCTCTGCCAATTCTTTGAACTGACCAAGGTTGGCTTCTGTCCCAAAGCTGGACGTTCCCTCCATCATCTTTCCGATGGCTGCGACTTCTTCTCCACTGGCAGGTAACGCAGCGAGGGTATCCCTCAAAGCAAACAAGTCAGTACTATCAATGCGGGAAATCAACGATTTTTTGTCCCCTTGAAAAAACGGAGCCATCGCTAATAACCATTCAGGTGGATTTTGGCGGTGTTGCTTTTGTTGCATTTCTCGCAACAATGTGGCGGAAGCGCAATAGCTGATTTGATGGTCATATAATAAAAAAGGATACGCCACAAACGCACTTAAACGCGGTGGAGGTTTTGTGAGCAAAGCTTCAAAAGGGACATATCCAAGAATTCCGTGAGGTATAATAATCACTTCTTTGGTCAGTTTGTCCTTTATTGGCAACCAAAGTAACTCGTACAGTTTCAAGGCAGCTTTTGTGTAATTTTGGATGGAGGATTCTTGCTGCTTACGTGTCCTTTGATTAGCACTCAGGGTATAATAGCCATAGATGCCATCTTTATTAAGCTGGCCTACCCAATCACTAAAAGCAGTATCTTTCCTGACTCCAAATATTTCATAATTTGATTTTTGAATAAGAAAAATATAAATGCTGCTATCTCCGTGACCGTAAAAATATTCTACCAAACTTTGACCGGGTTTTAACAGCTCGTTTTGTACCTCTTCGACACTGATGGTAGCGCCACCATATTTTGCTTTGTAATACTTTGGGAATTCTTTTTCAAAGTGCTTTATCAACGTATCGTGTTGACCGTAAAGCTTTTTCAATTTAATTGAAGTACTCAAAATAGCATCTGGAGTCTGATTAAACCCTTCATCAAATTTTTCTTTTTTTGTTGTCTCAAGATGAGCAATGCTATCCCTCAAATCTAGATCAAGTTGAAGTAAAGAATCAGGAATCTCCGAATAGGACTTTGCCTGAATATGCTGCATCCCTTCTAATAATTGGATCGCTTTGGCTTTCTCAGAGTAGGTAAATGCTTTTTTTAAATCGAAATATTCAGGGTCCGTTTTGGCTCCTTCCATCCATGTATAATTGCTTTTTACTAATAGATCATGTGTAATTAGCAATGAAAATGGATAATTCTTAACTCTTCGCGATCCCGGGTCAATGGAAATATTCAACATTCTGTCTTTTTCAAGTTTAGCTAAAGCCTTTTCATATATTTCAATAGCTTTTTTATAATCCTTCTTTAAATAGTATAATTCCCCTAAATCACTATAATTCGAATTTACAGAAGTGGATTCTTCTCCATACAGTTCTTTTTTGATAATCTGGATCTTTTGCAAATATCCAATGGCTTTATCATAGTCGCTCTTTTTCTTATAAACAAGAGCAAGAGAATAATAAGCACTTCCCATCCTTTCTTGGTGGTTATCTCCCAAAAAGGTGTGTAGTATTTCTACTATCTTTTGATAATATTTAATGGCCTTATCATATTCCTCTTTGTATTGATACATTAACCCAATAGAAAGATAATTACTGCTTACATCAAGATGATTTTCTCCAATTGACTTTAATCGAATTGCCAAGACTTCAAAAGAATATTCCAAAGCCTTATCATATTCCTTTTTAATTCGATGTGCTAAAGCCAGTCCGTCATAAGCACTTAATAGGCGAGGGTCATCTTCTTTCAAATTTTTTTTATAAATATCAAATGCTAATTTTCGGTATTTGGCTCCATTATCTTTTTCACCTGACAAAGTATAGACGCTTGCCAATCTATCATAGGTGTTAGCCACTGACACGTGTTCTTCCCCAAGTACAGCTAATTGAACTGCCAATGCTTTTTTATAATATTCTATAATTTCTATCTTCTCCCCATTCTTTGATCGTAATGCTTCTGCAATCAGGAAATAAGCCCTAGCGGTCAGGGTATCTTGCTCTCCAAGCTGTTGTTGATAAATCTCCAGGGCTTTTACACCATAAGCCAAAGCCCGATCTCCTCTTGATCCTAGTACTTCGACACTATCCAGATACTGTCTTGCCAAAGTTGTATCACTAAAATCCTGCCCCCACGTTATGAAAGAGAATAATAAGAAAGAAAATACAAATGCTGGAACTTTGAGGTGAGCCATGATCGATATTTTTTAGGGCTAAAAAGGATGCATGAAAATAATAAGTATTGTACAAAAAATAAAATCCCCTTTTGTTTTCTCCGCTCTAAACCTCTATGAAAATTTGCGCCAATTGCCAATTGACAAATAAAATATTGTGACTTAATGCGCACTTCGACGTTATTGTATTATCGATAATAAAGAAAACAAAAAAACCGGGTTATGAAAAAACATTTGCCTTAATGGGTACCATCTGTAATTTCAGGGTACTAAAGGAAAACAGAATCTTTAATTTTTTTCAGTTTTAAATTTAGAACCATGACAATAAAATTTCAATCACGTTTGACTGCAATAGACTGGATCGCCAATTATACGCAAGATGAGGGTTCTTTTGAGGTTTTGAGAGAACAACTGAACTATAATTTTATCTACAACGGCAAATACACCGTTAACCTTCCTGCTCAAATACATGAAGTGGCATTATTAAGGAAGAGCAACGATTCAACAATATAAAGCCATGAAAGACAATCCTTTTATACAAATTATTTTTAACCCCATCATCTTATCAGGTGATAAAATCTTTCAACTATGAACAGTCAAAACATCATTCCCCTGGTATTTTTCATCCTTTTCACAGCTTCATTGGCAAAAGCCCAACAAATGTACATGCCTCCATCCAACATCTCTATTCTTGAAACAATGATTGATTATTTCAATCCTGAAGACAACATCTTTTTTATTGACCCGGAAAGCAATACTTTGTTTATTGATTTTCAATCGGTAAAAGATCAAATAGTCAGAATTGAGGTGAAACAAAATGATCAACTTTTGTTTGAAAAAGATGTGCGTCATTTAATGCCTCAAACAATTTATGAATTACCGGCTTATTTGTTTGATCTTGGAGATTATAAAATTGAGATTCAAACAGACATTGGCTTTAGGTATTCACAAGAAATTAAGATTGAGAACACGCTTAACAGAACTTTTTCTTATAACAAATAGGCTTATAAACTTTAGCGGATGCGACATTGAACTTATCCGAATTTACTCAATCCATTGTATTTACAGCGCTCATATCCCCTATTCCGATCAGCCCTGCCCAAAAGAATGGATGTGTTCCCTGGCCTTTACCGGCATTAGCTTTCAAATAATCCAGTTTTGCCAAGCGAAGTGCTTCGTCTTTTGATTTTCCTTTTTTCAGGTAGTTGTAAAAAGAGATAAAAATGTCCTTGGTTTTCTCATCACTGACCTGCCAAAGGGTGGTGAAAATACTTTTGGCCCCAGCATAAGCGAACGCTCTCGATAAACTGATAATGCCCTCTCCTTTTTGTAATTTGCCAATTCCCGTTTCGCAGGCAGAAAGAACGACCATATCGGCATTAAGCGAATAATTGTAAAGATCGCGGGCAAAGAGTTTGTCAAAAGTTCCTTTTTTGTCTGGGACACCAAATGCCAGATAAGCATAGTCGCCAACTCTATCGTCAGCTTTTCCATGTGTAGAAAGATGAAGGACGCGGTAGTCACTCGCCTTCTGCTGAAATTCTGCCAATGAAGCTTCGCTCCCAAAAATAGATGTTCCATTCCAAAGATCATTGATAGCAGCAACCTCCTCACCGCTCGCCGGTAAAGCGCCAAGCGAATCCCGCAGACTGATGGCCACCAGATCTGTTGTATCAAAATCAGGAACAAATTCGCGTACATCGCCCTGAAAAAAGGGCGCCATTGCCAACAGCTGTTCAGAAGGATCTTGACGATGCTGTTTTTGTTGCATTTCCCGCAAAAGTGTTGCGGAATAACAATAACTAATCTGATGCTTATTGAGCAAAAAAGGATAGGCTTTGAAAGCACCCATCCTCGGCGGAGCTTCGGTGAGCAAAGCTTCAAAAGGAACATAACCCAAAACGCCATCGGGAATGATAATGAGATTTTCTGTTAGCTTCTCCGCTACAGGAGCGATGAGTTTTTCATATAGCTGCTGCGCCGCATTGGTGTAATTGACAATAGTTTCTTCCTCTAGTTTGCGTGTGCGTTCGGAAGTTGAAGCTGTATAATAACCATAGATACCATCTTTGGTCATTTCTTGCACCAAATCTTTTAGTGGAAAGTCGTGTTTGATCTCGTGGACTTCAAAAGTGTCTTTTTGTACTAAAAACAGAAAAATGCTGCTGTCGCCAACCATATATTCGAGTAGTGATTGATCGGCTTGAAGCAACTCATTTTGTACTTCGCCCAGGCTAATCGCCGAAAGGTCATATTTAGCTTTGTAATATTCCGGATATTCAGTTTTAATTTTTCTCTTTAAAGCTGAATACTCTTGATCAAGATCAAAAAGCTTTGAAGAAATACTTAGCATCTCCGGAGTAGTATTACTTTCTGATTGAAGAATTTGTTCCTGGTATTTTTTTTCATTAAAGGCAATATCAACACGAAAGTCATGTTCTCGTTGAAGAAGGGATTCGGGAATGTTGACCATACGTCTTGCGCTAGCTTCCTGAAATGCTTCATGCAACAAAATAGACTTAGAGCTTTCAACAAAAGTAAAAGCATCAGCGGCATAAATAGCTTTGTTTGTGCTTTTGTATAAAGAAAGAGAAACATTAACAGCAGTTTCAAAAACGTCATAACCAAAGGCAATTAATGCTTGTTTGTCCGTTTTTCCTTTGTAGGAATTTCTAAGGAATCCAATTACTTTAATGGCGCGTTGACAGGATTCACCAGCGAGAACCATTTTTTGTTCATCCCCCTCCTGGTTTGCTACAAACCAATTAAAATAGACTTCTTGATGAAGCACCTTCAGCAAATCAAAAGGAGAAATCACACTTCTAAGCTCTTTTCCATAAATATATCCTAAACTATTTCTTGCTTGCTCATTCAAATAAAGTGCCTCCTTCATACTTCCCACCTCCTTTTCCAGCTTTGCCAGGTTATAATAAATATTGGCAACAGTCGGATGATTTTCATTAAAAAGATTACTCTGCTGTTCAAGCGCTTTGTTAAAATATTCTTTTGCCTCATTAAATTTTTTCTGTTGATGATAAACTAAGCCGACTCCATTGTACATCATGCCAATATGAGGGTGATCATTTTTGGCAATTTCCAAAGATTTAAAGTAATATTCTAAGGCCTTTTCAGATTTTTTTTGGTCTTTATAAGTCACTGCTATATTGAACAAACTAGTTGCTATCTCTGGATCATCAAAGGGATATAATCTAAGTTCAACTTCAAGAGATTTTTCAAAATATTCTCTAGCATTTGGGTACATTTCTTTATTATTATAAACCAAACCAATATTCGTATAGATTGCAGGAAGGTAATTCGTTTTTTCTGTTTTAATAGCAATGTCCAATGATTTCAAAAAGTAAACATTAGCACGATCAAATTCTCCTCTAAATGTTTCAATTAGTCCTATATTTACTAAAGTTGCAGCTACTTCAGGATGATTTGGACCTAAAGTATTCATTCTAATTTTCAAAGCTTTTTCATAGCTTGTTACTGCCTTGTTATAAAATCCCTGTTGTACAAATACCAATCCCTGGTTATTATAAGGATGAGCAGCAACCGGATACATATCTCCGTAGTTTTGCTTCAATATCTCCAAAGCTTTTTGATAGTTTTCAAGGGCTTCTTTATATTTTGATTTTCTTGCCAGAAGAACACCTGAATTAGTATAAGCCTGTGCAGCATTAACATGAAAATGATCTTCCTTTTGGTACAATTTTAAGCTTTCCTGATACGATTGCAAAGCCTCCTCATACTTCCCGTTCACAGAAGAATGAACACCAAAGAAATAAAACATATGAGCTTGAGTTAAGATTGTAGAAGGTGATTCAAGGTTTTTTATTTTTTGAAAATATTCTTCAGAAAGCTCAGATTGAGTTTTTAACAAGCAAATGCCAATCATACAATAGACATCTCCCATTATTCCATCTTCCGGTTTATAGTGTTCCAAAAGTTTGGCTTCAACTTCTTTTGCCAAGATCAATGCTTCATTTACCTTCGAAGAATCAAGCAATTGTTGCGCTTTTTCCAATTGGTGTATGGATTCTGATAAATCCTCCTTTATCTGGCAATTAACGTCAGAAGATAAAACTAAAAACACAAAAGCCAAGCAAAAAAAGCAAACGAGTCTATTATTATAAAAGAGTTTCATCAAAAAATTGTTTTTTGGATAACAATGTGTATTTATCGCTATAAAGGAAATGAAAATTAAGATATAAAAATAATTTTTCTTAGTTTGGGTACCTAACCCAATCCGATGGTACTAAGTAATGAAATCAAAAACATAAACTTAAAAAAATGAAAATGAAACAGAGCCTAATCCTTGCAGTGTTACTTTTATCGAGTGCATTACTCTTCTCACAAGATGTATTAACGAATCAATCAATCGTCGAATTAATTGAGATAGGCTTTGAAAGTGATGTCATCAAATCCAAGATCAATGCTTCACAAACGGAATTTGACACTTCCATATCGGCACTCAAGGCATTGAAAGAAAAAGGAGTACCTTCAGATGTTCTGGCTTTAATGATCGATAAGTCAAAAGTGGAAATCGAAAGTGGTGTTTTTTGTTTTGAAAATGAACAAATAAAGAAAATCGAACCGACTGTTTTTTCAGGAACTAAAAGCAGTACAGTTGGTGGAAAATGGTTAAAAGGCTATGCTCCCACACATTTTAAATCATACATTCACAATGCCAGTTCTGCAAACAAAGTGAATATCAAAGAACAGGTTTTCATCTTCCAATTCGACTTAGATAGTCAAAATGATTTAGGTCATGAAAACTGGTGGTTCAAAACAGCCTCTTCCCCTAATGAGTTTGTCCTTACAAGCCTCACTCAAATTACAAAAAAGAACCAAAGAGAGTTAGTTACGGGTTCTTCAAGTGGTTATAATGGCTCAACTCAAATGGGCATTGATACAGAAAAAACCATCCCTGTTACTATTGAAGATTTAGGTAATGGAAAATATAAAGTCCAGCCTGAAGAACCTTTAAAGTCCGGAGAATATTGCTTTTTTTATCAGGGGGCCATTCCTTTAGGTGGATATACCAATCAGTCCCTTTTTGATTTTAGTATTCAATAATGTATTGCATCATTAAGGATTCCGTTTCTTTTGCTAGAACTTGGTCGTGCATACGGTTTATTAAAAAAACTATATACAAATCCATTATCATTTTCTTTCATCAATTGATGTTATAATATTTAATTGAGTCTTTGCATAGCAACGAACTGCTTGAAGAATGAATTTGAAACTCGTAAGTTAATTAACGAAATGAAACCATTTAATGATCCTTATTTTTAAACAGCTTCTTTCTAAAAAACTACAATTATGAAAACCTTTTTTTTCTTTTTATTTAACATCGTACTTCTAACTCATAGCGGAGCCCAAATCGACACTATCTTTTTTGACGACTTTGAGGATTCCAACAATATTTTCAAACCAGAATGGGATGCTATAGCAAACTTAGAAGGGAATTTCGGGCTAGTTCAGATTGTTGAGGGAGAAGGTTTCAATTCAAACCGTGGTGTCCTTATGGGTAAATCTATTGACGAAATTGAACTGACGAAAAACGCACTGGACTTACATCTCAAACTGAAAGATTCTTCCAATGTCTTTCTTTCCTTCAAAATCCGTGAGTTTTATGAAGAAAACCATGATGAAGACGGAATCTGGTTAAGTAATGACGGTGGTGAAACTTTCAAAAAAGCTTATATCTTCAAAGCTCAAGATTGGTGTGACTATACCTGGGGTGAATTTCCGCCTTTTGATCTGGATGCGCTGGCAGCTGCAGCTGAACTAAGTTATACCGATCAGTTTGTGATTCGTTTTTTGCAGTACGATGATGCCGATTTTAATGGCAGTGGCGATGAAGATGGGCTTATCCTTGATGATGTCTATGTTTATTCCTGTCCGCCTGTTTACGCTACTCTACCATTTGAGGATGACTTTGAAAATAGTTTGCTGGAATTGGGCCCAAGTTGGTCTTGGGTGCATGCAGATAGCATCATGCTACCTTTAGTCTGTACGGTAAAACCAACTGGTTTTGTGGAAATCGTTGATGGGGAAGGGTATGAAAGTAACCAAGCTGTTTTAATGGGTAAACGCTGTGATGACGGTTTTACCTCTAACGCACTGGATTTACATCTCAATCTACAAGACGAGTCGAATGTCTTTCTTTCCTTCAAAATCCGTGAGTTTTATGAAGAAAAACATGATGAAGACGGAATCTGGTTAAGTAACGACGGTGGTGAAACTTTCAAAAAAGCTTATATCTTCAAAGCTCAAGATTGGTGTGACTATACCTGGGGTGAATTTCCGCCTTTTGATCTGGATGCGCTGGCAGCTGCAGCTGAACTAAGTTATACCGATCAGTTTGTGATCCGTTTTCTACAGTACGATAATGCAGATTTCAATGGCAGCGGCGATGAAGACGGGCTTATCATTGATGATGTCCATGTTTATACCCGCCCACCCCTTTATGCTACACTACCATTTGAAGATGATTTTGAAAATAGTTTGCTCGAACTAGGGCCAAGTTGGTCTTGGGTCCATGCAGATAGCACAATGCTACCTTTAGTTTGTAGGGTAAAACCAACTGGGTTTGTAGGAATTGTTGATGGAGAAGGATTTGAAAGTAACCAAGCAGTCTTAATGGGTAAACTTTGCGATGATGGATTCACTTCTAATGCTTTGGATTTACATCTCAATCTACAAGACGAGTCCAATGTCTTTCTTTCCTTCAAAATCCGTGAGTTTTATGAAGAAAACCATAGTGAAGACGGAATCTGGTTAAGTAATGACGGTGGTGAAACTTTCAAAAAAGCTTATATCTTCAAAGCTCAAGATTGGTGTGACTATATCTGGGGTGAATTTCCGCCTTTTGATCTGGATGCGCTGGCAGCTGCAGCTGAACTAAGTTATACCGATCAGTTTGTGATCCGTTTTCTACAGTACGATGATGCAGATTTCAATGGCAGCGGCGATGAAGACGGGCTTATCATTGATGATGTCCATGTTTATTCCCGTCCGCCCGTTTACCATGCTCTACCATTTGAAGATGATTTTGAAAATAGTTTGCTCGAACTAGGGCCAAGTTGGTCTTGGGTCCATGCAGATAGCACAATGCTACCTTTAGTTTGTACGGTAAAACCAACTGGGTTTGTAGGAATTGTTGATGGAGAAGGATTTGAAAGTAACCAAGCAGTCTTAATGGGTAAACTTTGCGATGATGAATTCACTTCTAATGCTTTGGATTTACATCTCAATCTACAAGACGAGTCCAATGTCTTTCTTTCCTTCAAAATCCGGGAGTTTTATGAAGAAAATCATAGTGAAGACGGAATCTGGTTAAGTAATGACGGCGGAAACAGTTTTGAACAAGCCTATATCTTCAAAGCTGAAGACTGGTGTGACTTTACCTGGGGTGAATTTCCGCCTTTTGATTTGGATGCGCTGGCAGCTTCAGTCGGAATAACAACTTATACTGATCAATTTGTGATCCGTTTTCTACAGTACGATGATGCAGATTTCAATGGCAGCGGCGATGAAGACGGATTTATTCTTGATGATGTCCATGTTTATTCCCGTCCGCCCGTTTACCATGCTCTACCTTTTGAAGATGATTTTGAAAATAGTTTACTCGAGTTAGATTCAAGTTGGTCTTGGGTGCATGCTGATAGCACAATGCTACCCTTAACAGAAACTGTTAAACCAACAGGGCGTGTCGAAATCGCTCAAGGGGTAGGGGTTGGAAATAGTAATGGTGTTTTGGTGGGCAAATGGTGTGATGATGGTTATACTTCTAATGCGCTCGACCTACATCTAAATCTGGAAGGTGAATCAGGAGTATTTATTTGTTTTGACATCAAGGATTTTTATAATGAGAACCATGATGAGGATGAGATTTTGTTTAGTAATGACGGGGGCGATTCTTTTAAAACTATTTACTCCTTTGACTTTACCTTGTTTCCCGACGATCAATTTATCAATGTGCCTTTAAATTTAGATAGCCTTGCTGCTATTGCTGGATTGGATTATTCTGATCAATGCGTTATTCGTTTCCAGCAATATGATGATGCGGATTTTAATACCAGTGGTGATGAAGATGGTTTTATCCTTGACAATATCAACACCCAATGCATGCCCACTGGCACTCGAGATTTACTTTCGAATAATGGTTTACTGAAAGTATACCCCAATCCGGCAGGCGATCAACTGAACATTGTCATCGATCAAAAAACGAAGAGCAATCAACTTCGCATAATCAATACACAAGGACAATTGGTTTATAAACAAAAAATTGGGAATAATTCCGCTGTTAATTTAAACGTATCCAATTTCCCTCCGGGAATGTATTTAATTGAAATATCAACAACAAATGGGAAATTGATTAGCAGATTTGTCAAATTAAGGTAAATACTAAAACTGATTGGAAGAACGATGACCTTTTGGTCAAACTATTTAGGATGACCCCGGTAGACTCGTCAATGATGACAAGTTTGCCGCTGTAGCCTTTGGTTTCTGATTGCCGGTCAGCAAAAAAAAAACTGTAACACTTGGTTTCTAAATCATTAAAGATGTTCTATTTTTAACTCATGGCCTAAAATAAACAAAATGAAAAAAATCATACTTGCCATTGGAATAATTGGTTGCTATTTAAGTACAATTTCACAAACTGCAATTACCTATCTTCCATCAACAAATGATTTTGCGAATCCCGAACGTGGGTTTTACAGGTATTCAGAAACCCGATCTAATAGCTATACTTTGTTAATTCAAGATACTCTGGAAAGTTATCGACAATTGCATGCCCCCGACACTGCTAACTATTCCATTTATAGTACGTTAGTGTATCGATATTTTTTTCTGGAAGATTTTAAAACATCCGAAATTTCACAGGATTATCTTGATAATATGCAAACCGATTTTAACACAGTCCGTCTGGCGGGTGTAAAATTGATTATCAGGTTTGCCTATACTGATGAGGTGAACAGCAGTGGTTGTCCGAATTGGATATGCCCACCATACGGGGATGCTTCAAAAGATTGGGTATTGACTCATATTAATCAGTTAGAACCACTATTACAATCCAATAAAGATGTCATTGCTGCTGTTCAAATAGGTTTTATTGGCGTATGGGGAGAAAATTATTACACAGATTATTTCGGGGATGCCTCTCAACCACCGAATCAATTATTGGACAGCAATTGGGTTGACCGGATAGAAGTATTGGACGAGCTGTTGGATGCAGTACCCATTGAAAGAATGGTGCAAGTTCGTTACCCTCAAAAAAAACAAAGAGCCATTTACGGTGTCAATGCACTTACCGATTCAGCCCCTTTGACGATTGGGGAAGCCTACACAGGAACCAATAAGTCCCGTATCGGTTTCCATAATGATTGTCTGTTAGCTAGTCCGGATGATTATGGTACTTATTTCGATTATGGAAATTCCTCTTCAGGGGCCATATCAGATACAAGTAATCTAAAACCTTATTTTGCAGATGACAGCAAGTTTGTAGTGGTAGGAGGAGAAACATGTGACGATAATTACAGTCCTCAAAATGATTGCGCCTCCACCGATCCGGCTGCCTACGGAGATACAGAAATTGAAAGAATGCACTATTCCTACCTAAATGCACATTATAACAACGGGGTCAATAATGATTGGACCGATGGAGGCTGTATGGATGAGATCAAAAAGCGGCTTGGTTATCGGTTCGAATTACAAACCGGTTCTTACAGCAATGCTGCTAACCCAAACCAAATAATAGCAATTGATATTGACTTGAAAAATAATGGATTTGCCACTCTTTACAATGAACGCGGCTTGGAGTTAATTTTAAGAGATACAGCTACAGATGAAGTATGGTTTGCCCCATTATCAGATGATCCCCGATTCTGGTTGGCAGATTCAACAACCTATCACATTGCTGAAGAATTGTGTATTCCCAATGACATGCCATTGGGCACCTATGAACTTTTACTGAATTTACCAGATCCTATGCCCACACTTTATGCTTCTCCTGAATATGCGATTCGGCTGGCAAATTTATTGCCGGATAACAGCGAAGTTTGGGAGCCTACAACCGGTTTTAATAAACTAGGTCATTTTATCACAATAGACGTTTGCAACAATAATCCGGAGTGTGATGGTGAAATTGTGTTTAACCAACTAGATATTGGCTTGCCAGTAAGTTTAACTAATTTTACAGCAACCCCTGATGATCAAAGTATTTCACTCAAATGGACTACAAGCTCAGAATATAACAATGCCGGATTTTATATTGAAAGAAGTACAGATGGAATTATCTTTAAAAAAGTTGTATGGGTGGAAGGAAAAGGTACTTTAGACTTGCCAAGTCATTATTCTTTTTCAGATACAAAAATTGCTATTAATACTGTCTATTATTATCGATTGGCACAAATAGACCTGGATGGATCTGTCGGTTACTCTAAAACAGTCAGTGCGCAAATAGATTTAAAACATAATGACTTGAATAAATTTATTAAATCCATCCTGATTTATCCGAATCCTACGTTTAATGGATGTACAATTCGTTGGGATGATGGTGTCAGGGACCATTTTTCAGCGAAGATTATTAACATCTTTGGACGCGAAATAAGTAACTTGAATATTATTAACAATACATATTTGGACCTATCCTTTTTACCGCAAGGAATCTATTTTATTGAATTCAAGGTTCAGGATAGACAAGTTGCCAAACGAATTATTAAATACTAATTGTTTTTTGAAGGAATGACACTCATATCTCCAATGCCGATCAGCCCTGCCCAAAAGAATGGATGTGTGCCCTGACCTTTTCCGGCATTGGCTTTCAAATAATCAAGTTTGGCTAAACGCAATGCTTCGTCTTTTGATTTTCCTTTTTTCAGGTAGTTGTAAAAAGAAATAAAAATGTCCTTGGTTTTCTCGTCACTGACCTGCCAAAGCGTTGTGAAAATGCTTTTAGCTCCAGCATAGGCGAAAGCTCTTGATAAACTGATAATTCCCTCTCCTTTTTGTAATTTCCCGATTCCCGTTTCGCAAGCCGAAAGCACAACCATATCGGCATTAAGCGAATAATTGTACAAATCACGAGCATAAAGTTTGTCAAAGGTTCCTTGTTCATCTGGAACACCGAAACCAAGGTAAGCATAGTCGCCTACTCGGTCATCTGCCTTTCCATGAGTGGAAAGATGAAGGATTCGGTAGTCGCTTGCTTTCTGGTGAAATTCTGCCAACGAAGCTTCGCTTCCAAAAATGGACGTTCCATTCCAAAGGGTATTGATAACAGCAACCTCTTCCCCACTTCCTGGTAAAGTGCCTAGTGAATCCCGTAAACTGATTGCCAACAAGTCAGTTGAATCGGTTTGAGCAACCAATTCGCTGACATCATCCTGCGAGAATGGCGCCATTGCCAATAGCTGACCAGAAGGCTCTTGAGAGTGCTTTTTTTGCTGCATTTCTCGAAGTAGCGTTGCGGAATAACAATAGCAGATCTGGTATTTTTTTAGCATAAAAGGATAGGCTTTGAAAGCCCCGATCCTCGGCGGAGCTTCCGTGAGTAAAGCTTCAAATGGAACATATCCCAACACGCCATCTGGAATGATGATGACATTTTCGGTTAGTTTATTTGCCACCGGGCCGGTCAATTTTTCATAAAGCTGCTGCGCGGCATTGGTGTAATTGACAATAGTCTTTTCCTCCAGATCGCGAGTTCGCTTAGAAGTTGGAGCCGTGTAATAACCATAGATTCCATCTTTGGTCATCTCCTGCACCCAATCTTTCAGTGGAAAGTCGTGTTTGATTTCATGAACTTCAAAAGTGTCTTTTTGTACTAAAAAAAGGAAGATGCTACTGTCACCGACAAAATATTCAATCATGCTTTGGTTTTCTTCGAATAGTTGTTTTTGGACGTAATCGACATCTACCGTGGAGAAATCATATTTGGCTTTGTAAAAAGCTGGATAGTTTTCAAATTTTGTTAATAAGTTTTCAAGCTGATTGTTGATTTCAAATAGTTTGTTGTCAATAACCAAAACTGCCGAATCCGTTTCATTTAAATCTTGAGAGAGTAACTCCTGTCGAAGCTTGTCAAAATAGACTATTTCTTGTTGAAACTCCTTTTCTTGCTGAATCAGAGAATCAGGAAGATTAGCAAAATATTTTGCCTGAGAAGCATGAATCGCCTCCAAAAGGATAATGCTTTTTGCTTTTTCAGAAAGGGAAAAAGCAGTTTGGAGGCCTATACCTGTCGAATGATCAGAAGCTATTTGTGCTTCAATCATTTCAGCATAAATGAAATGTATATTTGCCAATTGGGTTCTTTTTGACAAAGAAGAAGAGAAGTACCTTCCGATGTTTGCCAGGCACACCTGCGAAGAATCAAAGTATTCGTTTGCTTTTATAAATTTATTATCCTTTTGAAAGATATTTCCAATTCGAAAATAATTTTTGGCCAATGAAGGGTGGGTTGGTCCCAAAATGTCACGTTCAATATTTAAAGCTTGCTGAAAATATTTAAGGCCTTGTTCATTTTGATTTTTATAACCATAGCATAAACCAATATCGTAATTCAAAATTGCTCCATCCAAATGTTTTGGCCCATATATATTAGTCTCAATTTTTAAAGCTTTTTGATACAAGGCTATGGCATCATCGTATTTATCTTCTTTTACATAGGCTGTTGCGATACTGCTCAAATCAAAAACTGTACTTGGATGTTCATTTCCAAAAATCAATGTATCAATATTAAAACCAGTTTGGAAATACAAGAATGCCGAATCGGGTTGGTTTAATTCGGTATAAATATTACCCATATTAATGTAAAGCCTGGGAAGCTGCCTTTGAAATACATCGGGATTTTTCAAATAAATTGACTTTGCATCAGTAACAAATTCCAACGCTTTTTGATATTCATTGATTTCCAGATAGACCAAACCTATATTATTGTAACTTTGCCCTACCAAATAATGATCTTTTGGAAAATTTTTTAAACAAATGGAAAGTGCTTGCTGATGAAATTGAAGGGCTTTGTAGTATTCTCCTCTTGCCGTGTGGCACAATCCAATGTTAGTGCAGATTGGTAATGAAACAGTAGTCATTTCACCATACTTCTGCAAACTCATTTCCAATGCGGTATTCAAACCGGAAAGTGCCTTGTCAAATCTACCCTGAATATAATAAATCAAACCAATGGTTTGGTAATTATCTATAATTCTGGGATGGTTTTCCGGCAATTTTTGTTCATATATCCCCTTTGCTCTTCGAAGGTAATAGAGAGATTCATCATATTTTGCCAAATAAACAAAAGCGTTTCCAAGCCCATAATAGGCATGCGCTGTCTGTATACTTTTTTCACCAAAAGATTTTTCGCGAATATTTTTTGTCAGTTCAAAATAAAGCAACGCATTTTCATACTCCGTTCTATGCAAGTAACACATTCCAATATTGAAATAAAATGCACCATATTCCGGATTATCAAATCCAAATTCGTCTTTGGGCGCTTGTGTTGATTTGTTGATATATTCCAATGATTTTTCAAATTCACCAACCATGTGGTAGTGAACTGCCAAAACACTGTAACAATTCACTAGCCTTGGATGTCCTTCACTCAAATGTATTTCCATTATCTCCACTGCCTTACTCCAGGCATCAAAGGCTTCAGGAAAATTATTCTGTTTGGCATTAATTTCTCCTAACCAATAGTAGGAATCTGCGAGGTCAATATGGTTAGCTTCCAGTACTTTTTGCTGTATTTCAAAGGCATCTTCAATGAATTCAGAGGCCAAAGTATAATTGCTTTGTTGGGAATGCGTAGCTCCAATTTTGCAATAACTCCAAGCAACATCCTTGTGGTAGCGGCCAAAAATATTCAGTCTTATTTCAAGTGCTTCTTGATAATATATCATCGCTGAATCGTATTCCGCTTTTAAAGAAAATATTTTCCCAATATTGTATAGTGAGTTTGCTGTTTCAGCGTTTTCGTTTTCGAAGGTAAAATGACGAATTCTGAGGGCTTCCTGATGATGCTCCAAAGCCTCATCGTACTTTGCTTTCTTAGTCAATGTTTTGCCTATTTGAAAATAAGCCTTAGCCGCTAAAGTATCTTCTGTCTTTAGTTTTTCTCTATAAATTTTTAAAGCCTTTTCTCCATAAACAAGTGATTCATCATAATGAACCAAATCATAAAACACTTGTGCACTGTCCAGGTATTGCCTGGCTAAATTGGTATCGGCTAATCTTACTTTTGACGCGCATGAACAGAAAAATAAAAATAGAATTGGACTGAAGAATTTGAGGTTTTTCATTTGCTAGGAGTTTGAGCCTTAAAATAGCTATGTAATAAGTCGTAACAAAATAAAACCGGTTTTTTTAAAAAAATATAAGTTGAATGGGTACTTCTTGTCATAGCAGGGTACTAAGTAGCGAAATTATTACTCATCACTTAATCAACCTGTCATGAAAAAATCAATCCTTTTTACGCTCTTTTTATTCCTACTTACTTTATCAACTGTTGAAGCTCAATCTTTTAAAAATGCAATCGGGCTTCGCTTAGGTTCTCCAATTGCTGTCACTTTCAAACATTTTCTGAACGAATCCAGTGCACTGGAAGCCTTTGCAGGAACACGAAGCTACGGATATGATTACAGTTATTATAATTATGATTATAATCGAATTCGATCTTGGGTTGTTGGAGCTGCTTATCAGTATCACTTGCCTATCAATCTGGATTTCCTTGATGGTCTTGAATATTATTTTGGTGGAGGAGCCTCTGCTTATTTCTGGAATTACGGCGACTACTATAATAGCGAACAATATTCATCCACTTAATTCGGCATTCAGGGTTACATCGGTTTGAACTACACCTTTGATAATATCCCCCTAAACCTTTTTGTCGATTGGACGCCTACTTTTTTTATCAATAGTTATCTCGGCGGATTTAAAGGAGGCTATGGGGCTGTTGGTGCGCGGTATGTGTTCAATTAAGAAAAGAAAATATATTGTTATATTACAGTTCAATCAATTCCTAAACTATTTTTTAACTTTTGAACAAGTTCATTCAAAAACATTTTTTTATTAACACTGAGGCAGAGCCTTGGAGAACTCATCGATTAACCTTTAATTATGAAATTCTATTTTATTTTTTTGTGCTCTATTCTTTATTCCTCGTTACATGCGCAGGATAATGCCGATCTCCTTTCAATATTAGAACAAATAAAGCCGCAGATTAAGGAGGTTCCCGGCAAATCTGATATTTATGCTCAGGAAATAGATTGGGATGAAAGTGCTCCATATAAAATTACATTTACTCAGCAAATAACGAAGAAGGGAAAAGGAGAAGAAATAGTATATGAGTTGAGCCTTAGAGATGTAGATAAAAACACGGTTAAAGTCAAAAATGATAAAGACTTGATGAAGGTTCCTGTTTATATCGACAATCGACAAAAGATGATAAAGGTTTTTAAAGAGGGAAAACAGGAAAAGTATATTGAGAAACTTGAAATCATTGCCATTGATGTTGACAATGCCAGAAAACTGGAAGAACTTCTTGAAGAAGCTATCCAAATTGCCAATAAAATTAAATTACCCGGACTTCCGGAAACTTTTGATGATAGAATAGCCTGGCTAACTCAAAATATTGTTCCTGTAACTATCGACGAAACGTTTTACAACCAAACTATTGAACAGGATGATGACTTGCCAATGGTGATTCATTATACGTTGGCTAAAGAGAAGAATAAAACTTCTGAAGCATCTTGGCAGCTCAATCTTGGTGATCTGAAGGATAGAATGGTGAGGTTAATAATAAAAGGAAAAGAAGTTATGGTAGAATTACAAGCAACTAAGGGTCAAAAGTTTATACAACAATACAAAGAAGGTGAAAAGGATGGTTATACTGATGAGTTCGAAATCTATGTGGAAGATCCTCAAAAAGGAAAAATGTTAGAGGAAGTATTGAAAGGAGTTATTGTTCAAGCACAGGAGATGGAAAAAAAGCGATTTCCTGAAATTACAGACCTTCAATCAGGACTTGATTTGTTGACTGAAAAAGTATCAAGTTTGGAAGAGAATGATAAATCATACATGCAGACATTTGAGGCGGCATGTTTAACCTCTCTTAAACAGATCATTACAGATAGCAAGGGTAATTCTTCTGAAATCAAAAACCTATTTGATCTAGCTGATATAAATGCAAATACCGTAGATATTGAAATAAGCGGGAAAGGTGTTTTACTTAATCTTGAAACGGGAAAAGACAGGTTGATCCAGACTTTTGAAGATGGAGATTTGAAAGGCTACACAAACAAGATCAGTGTATATGCGAAAGATGTGGAGAATGCTAAATGGTTGTTACATACTTTTCCACAAACTATAAAGTATTGTCAGGAACGTGAAAATGACTATTCTTTTTCAATTAATGGGGACTCCTTTGAGTGGATCAAACAACACATAGTCGAAATAGAAAATACACGCCAGGAACTTGAAAAATCAGATAGTTCTAGCTGTAAATGGCGATTCATTACGACAAATTCAGGGAAGAAAAGTGAGACTGAAGAAACCTATGAATTTAATCTTTACGACCTTAATCCGAAATCTATTGACTTAAAAATTTCCAGCAAATCACTTGCCATTGAGATTTCTACAAAACACAATGAAAAAAACATCAAGTATTACAAAAATGGCGAGCCGGGAGATTATAAGAATATTATTCTAATCCAAATGGGTTCTATTGCAAAAGCACGGCAGATGATGAAAGCCTGGGAGAAGCAAATTGAGGCCTGTAATGAATAAGTTATTTACGCTGAACTAATTATGGCAATCTTAATGATTGGTAGACAGATAAAGTGCTGATCGGAAAGAAAGCTTTTTTAACTAATATACTTATCCTTTAAAACAAAAAATGAAATCATGAAAAGTCAATTAACTTTATTCATTCTGTTATTTGTGTTTATCTGTCAGGCTAAATCAGAATTGGAGAGCAATTGCCAACTCTATCCACCGCCTCTTGATTTTTTTGACTGGTTGTCAGAAATTATTGAAGAACCTGAAAAGTTTGGCCCAAAAAGCTCTGTATTTCAGCTTGGTATCGGCTTCGTTTCTGATGTGAATTTGGCTAATCGAGTGCAGGAACTGGATCAATTGGATGTAAAAATGATTACCCCCGCACTATCGATTACCTATGAAAGGAATGTCTGGAATAATGTAGGTGTGGGCATTACCCTTGCCAACCAGATTTGGCGGGTTCCTGTTTTTAATTACCAATACCGGTATTATAGTGGTGGTATCCGAGCTACTTATCATTTCAACATCCTTGACAAATTAGATCCTTATGTAGGAGGATCTGTGAGTTTCCGTTTCTTGAGCCTGACAAATAAACAGGAAAATATTCATCACTCTAAAGTATCGGGAAGTTGGGTAATCGGAGCCAGGTACTACCTAACCGAACGCTTTGGCGGCTTTTTCGAGGCAGGAGATGATGCCTTAAGTTGGTTCAAAATAGGACTAACGTATTATATCCCTTAAAAAATTATTCTTTCACCCCAATTAAATTTGTTATGAAAAAGCAATGTAATATCAATATCATTTTGAGAATTATTTTTATTCCCTTGTTATTAAGCGGTTGTTTAAAGAACCATTATGACATAGTACCAAAACTAGAAGGTGTTCCGGCAGGTGGAATGACCGGAGTGGAAGTGAAAAACATAGTTGGTAATATTGCAACTTTAGAAATGACCCTGTTTGTCGTTGATCATTTTGGCGGGTTTATTTCAGGGCTAGAAAAAAGTAATTTTAAAGTTACTCAGGCTCCTTATAACAGTACAATGACCTTTTCAAATGTAGTTGAGAATGAATTGAATGAAAAAGGTCCCTATTCAGCCACGTTATTATTTGACCAGTCAGGTTCTATTGCAGGTACTGACCCGGAGGATGCCCGAATTGAAGCAGGTGTGAGTTTTGCTAACCTAATTGGAGGAGGAGATGAAGCATCGATTACTGCTTTTGCGAGTGGCGGATATTTTCAATCACCCTATGAAAATCTAGTCAATTTCACAACGGATAAAAACCAGCTTATTGCAGCGATTGAAAGTCTTCAGGGAAGAACAAATGGTTCTACTCCTTTATATCATTCCATTTTTGAAATGATAACATATACCAAAGATGGTGGTAAAAATGAAAATAAAGCGATTGTGGCATTTACTGACGGTCAAGATACTCAAGCCGGAGTCACTACTGAATCCATTATTCAAAAAGCATGTGCCAATGGTGTACAAATTTATACAGTGGGACTAGGTGATGGTGTCAATATTGATGTACTTTCCAAAATTGCATTTGAGACCGGCGGTGCTGTAATGTTGGCTGAAGATGCTATCCAATTGGTCGCTCTATACAATTCCCTAGGTGATCTGTTACATGGTCAGGCAATAGTTTACCAGGTACAATTCCAAGCGGCTCTTTCTCCTGGAAACTCCTGGCAAATAGGAGATGTTATTTCCGGTATTATTTCACTTCCTTTGTCTGAATTGATTTCTATTGATTTTCCTTTCAATGTAACCATTGAGACGGAACATTTGGGTGCATGGTATGAGAGATTACCTCCCTGCCCTTGCAAATATGAAGATGCACAGAAACTAGCAGAATCAGAATGTCATGATGGAACTTGGAAAGATTGTGGGGATGCATCGCAAGTTTTTCATTATGGTGCTGCCTATGAAGTAAGATGGCTTCCTGATGAGGAAGGCAATATCCCAGGTCAACAGTGTACTTATGACACCAGTAAAATGCTAATTACATCTGGGATTGCAGCAGGATCACCAGATAAGGTCTCTCCTAGAAGTTGTGGAGATAATATTCCTGATTGGGTAATTGACCTTTATACAGAGTTTGTTTGTGTTGATGAGCATTGTAAACAAGATGTGAAACCTTGGGAAACCGATCCATGTTATGAATACCTACAAAATTGGCCGGCAAATAATGCCAATGGTTGTCTTCCTGATAATCCGGTCACTGATATACAACATTTGTTGGCTTTAGTTGGTGAGATGACTTGTGAACAGATTACTATTTTGTTTATTGCGATAGATGAAAATCTAAATGAAAATCATGACCTCCGCAAATTTTTCCATCAACAATTAAGTTTCTACCCCACAAATCAAATTATAGGTGACCTAAATATGCTAAGTAACGCTTTAGGTTGTGGTGGTTTATTCGATCCTGATGAATGTGATGTAATTCAGATGGCCATTGATAATCTTCAATAAAAGTAAAGCAACTGATGTTACACAGTTGATAAAATAAATTAATTCACTCTTAAAATACCTTTAAAATGAAAAACAAAATAAATTTTTTAATTATCATCCTGCTCCTTGGAATTAGTTTCAACGCTTCTGCTACAAAATGGCGGGTGAATAAAGGATTGCCCCTTTCCCAAGTTAATTTTAACGAACTAAAAATCGCAGTTGAAGATCCTAATGTTTTATCAGGTGACACCATTTATGTAGAAGGCAATTCCAGTGATTATGAAGGAGGTATTACAATCCTCAAAAAACTTATAATCATTGGACCTGGATATTTTCTAAATGATGAAGATTTACAGCCTACACTTTGCAGTCATTTGCCTGCTCCAATCGGGGGTATTCCAGCCATAACTATTAGTGGCCAAGCTGCATCTGGAACTGTAATAACGGGGCTAAGCTTTTCAAATTTTAGTAACGTTATCATTGTTACAAATACTTCTGAAATTTATATCACGAGAAACAAAATAGCTGGAAATATTGTATTTCCAAGCACCAATATTTCTTCTGATATATTTATTACTCGAAATATTATAAGGGGGAGTATAAGTATTAGCCCCAGTTTGACTATAAACAATCTAAATATTACGAATAATTTAATTCTGGGTGATATTGCGGGATCTTTGAGTTCTTCATCTGAAGTTAATCTAAGTACGGTTCGAAATAACACTTTTAGTGAATCCTCCGAAATCCAAATAGAAGGGAGTGTCATATCATACAACTATGTAGGTTCCATTGAATGTGATCCATTGAATATTGTAGTAGAAAATAATATTATTAGCACCTCTAATAATTGTTATATAAATTCAAATGGCAATGTTTTTAATCCATATTCCGGCAACTTTGACTTTCTTCAAGACAACTGGACTTTTGATGAATCATCGGACAATACAACTACACATGGTGCTTACAATGGCTCCGACCCTTATTACAACAACAACCCTGTATCCATCGCAAACCTACCCGCCTGGCCGGTAATCTACGATTGTGAAATCCAATCAGACGGTGATTCCACCCTCCAGGTTATTTTTAATGTACGATCAAACAATTAGTAAACCCTCAAAACCAAAATTATGAAAAAGTTAATTTTATTAATGATGGCTATAGGGTTTTGGTCTTCTTTATTTGCTCAGAATATAGTTGAAGGAGAATACTTTTTTGATAATAAAGTTGATTATGGCCTTGGAACCCCAATTGTCATAAACAACCCGGGAAATTCCATTACTGTGGATTTAAATCTTAATGACAGTATTGATATTTTACTGGATGGCCTTCATCGTCTGTTTTTCCGATTCAAAGACAGCAACGGACTATGGAGTCATACTTTTAGTCGGCCGATTTTTGTAAAACATCATCAAGTCATCAATATCGTCGAAGGAGAATATTTTTTTGATGAAAAAGTGGATTATGGTGATGGTATCCCGATGGATGTCAACAATCAGGCGAGCATCACTTTTTCAGATATAGATCTGGATACGACAATGATTGACCTTTCTGATGGCCTTCACCGAATGTTTTTTCGCTTTAAGGACAACACCGGTCTTTGGAGCCATACTTTCAGCCGTCCCGTTTGGGTGAAGCACCATGAAGTGATCACTATAGTCGCAGGAGAGTATTTTATTGATGATATGGTTGGCTATGGTGAAGGATATCCCATTGATGTTGACAACGTGTCTAATATTATCCAGGTGATCGACACCATCTTAGCTTATGGCAACTTAACTGCCGGAGAGCACGATCTGTTTTTTCGATTTAAAGACAGCAATGGTTTGTGGAGCCATACCTGCAAAAAAACCGTATGCACAGGAGTAGTCACAGGAACTTATTCCGCTGACAACAGCAGTTATTGCCAGGGAGATACTATAATGTTTAATTATTCCAGTACTGAAACATCAGAAGCAACTTATTCTTGGGACTTAGATTGTGACGGAAATTATGATCTGCAAACCAACGGAGAACCTTTTTCTTATCCACTTCCGGGTGATTTTAACGGAACATACAGTATCAAACTAAATGCCCAAAGCCCCTCATGCTTATCGAGTTTTGAATTTAAAGATACTTTCACTTTTGAAGTTCATCCGACTTACAACATACCACAAGATGTAATTGTCTGTAGTGGGAATAGTTACACTTTTCCTGACGGATCTGTCATGAATGATATTACCTCACCGGTTATTGATACAAGTTTTTTACAAACAGTAATCCATTCTTGCGATAGTATTTTTATAACAACTATTAACCCATACCAAATCGATACCTCAATTGTTGAGACTGGAAACACGTTAATGGCAAATACAGCAGGGGTTGGTTATCAATGGCTGGATTGCGGCAATGGCTATTCAATAATTTCCGGCGAAACCAATCAAAGTTTCATGCCTACCACTACAGGAAGTTATGGTGTTGAAATTTCGGACAATGGTTGTACAGATACTTCGGAATGTCATCAGGTTATTATTGTAGGAACTAATGAAATTAACTCAGATTACGAAATTACTGTTTATCCCAATCCATTTATGGATCAGCTACAAATTTATTGTGATTGCTCAATCGATGCCAAATTTATCATTTATGACCAGTTGGGCAGATTGGTTAAATCAGATGAAATAAATTTGAACGGCTCAATCGAAATATCCACAGAAAATATTGAAAACGGTCTATATTTCATTGTGATCCAGGATATTGAGAATAATGAATTACTGATTCAAAAAACAATTGTAAAAATAGAATAGGATTTAAAAAATCTGCTCCAAGGCAATTGAAACAATATTCAGAAAAAACAAAAGCTCATTTCTTACGAAATGAGCCTTTATTTTTTAGTA
Source organism: Saprospiraceae bacterium (assembly GCA_965220465.1). Taxonomy (GTDB): domain Bacteria; phylum Bacteroidota; class Bacteroidia; order Chitinophagales; family Saprospiraceae; genus JAHDHW01. The sequence continues at coordinate 835,656 of CBDCPZ010000025.1, forward strand.
GTGTGTGTTAAAAAAGGACCAGGGGGTTATCCACCAAAGTCGTCAAAAGCTATATTCTCTTCTGGTACACCGAGCGCATCCAATGCACTCAATACAGAAGCGTTCATTGCGGGGGGGCCACAAAAATAATATTCAATCTCCTCAGGTTCGGGGTGGTTCTTTAAATATTGCTCATTTAAAACGGGCATCACATATCCTACAAAACCATCTCCTTCAGAATCCATGGATTTCATTTCTTTCCAATTGTCTTCTGGAAGAGGATTGTCTAAAGCAATGTAAAATTTGAAGTTAGGAAATTCTTCTTCAATTTTTCTAAAATCGTCAATATAAAACAATTCTCTTCTTGTTCGGCCACCATACCAATAAGATACTTTTCGGTCAGTGGTTTTCAATGTATGGAACAAATGGAAAAGGTGTGATCGAAGTGGTGCCATTCCGGCTCCACCGCCAACATAAACCATTTCTTTTTTTGTAGGCTTTATAAAGAACTCTCCGTATGGTCCTGAAATCGTTACTTTATCACCTGGTTTTTGATCAAAAACGTGTAAGAAGAACAAATTCCCGGGATTTACATCCATCCAACCATTTTTATCTCTGTCCCAGGGTGGCGTAGCAATACGAATATTCAACATGACAATATTCCCCTCCGCAGGATGGTTGGCCATTGAATAAGCTCTAAAGATAGGCTCGTCATTTTTCATCTTCAGATCCCACAATTTGAATTTATCCCATTCTGATTGGAATTCATCCGGTTTCTTGCCTAAGCGCGGATGCGAAGTAATGTCAATATTTTTATAATCTACCTCAATTTCAGGAACATCAATTTGTACATATCCTCCAGCTTCAAAATCAAGGGATTCGCCTTCTGGTAGCTTTACAACAAACTCTTTAATAAAAGAAGCTACGTTGTAATTTGAAACTACTTCGCATTCCCACTTTTTAATACCAAAAATCTCTTCAGGAATGCGTATTTCCATATCTTCCCGAACTTTCACCTGGCAAGACAAACGCATATTTTCAGCAGCCTCTTTTCGTGTAATGTGGTTCAATTCGGTAGGTAAAATATCTCCTCCTCCTTTGAATCTACATGGCATTCACACATCGCACAAGTTCCTCCACCTCCACAAGCTGATGGTAAAAAGACATGTTTGTCGGACAAAGCGCTCAAAAGCGAAGAGCCTGGACTTACCAGCAATGGGTTTTCAGTATCGCCATTTACAATAATTTTCACATCTCCTTGAGGCACTAGTTTTTTCCTGGCAGAAATCAGCATAAACGAAAGCGCCATGATCACAGAAACGAAAACCAGTACTGCAAATCCTAAGGTCGTAAAATCAAAAAGTAATATCATTTTATATAATGTTATTGGGCTAAATTATCACTAATCTATTTTTTAAGCTATTGTAAAATAAATCTAAAAACTTCCTTTCAGTCATTTATTTATTTTCATTTTATAATAGCAAATAGCTTATCAATAATTTTTCACGCCTTTTTATTTAAAATATTAAACCAGAAACCAAGTGGTTAAAAGCTTATTATCTAATTTTATTTTCCTGCAGTTAAAGCCGCGGGATCGATTCCCATGAGGCTCATAAAAGCGATTCCCATCAAACCTGTAAGAATAAAAGCCATTCCTAACCCTCGTAGTGCCGGCGGCACATTTGAGTACCTGATTTTTTCGCGAATGGCTGCAATAGCTATAATCGCCAAAAACCAACCAAATCCTCCACCTAGCCCAAAAGCTACAGATTCTCCAAAATTGTAATCACGAGAAACCATAAAAAGGGAACCTCCAAGAATAGCGCAGTTTACAGTAATCAATGGTAAAAATATCCCTAAAGAATTGTAAAGCGCCGGTGAAACTTTTTCAACAATCATTTCAACCAACTGTACCATCGAAGCAATTACAGCGATAAAAAGAATGAATCGCAGAAAAGTAAGATCAGTACCAAAAATACCTCCTTCACCTAACAAGTATTCATTAATAACCCAGTTGATAGGCATTGTAATTCCTAATACGAAAATAACTGCAAGTCCAAGCCCAAAAGCAGTATTTACACTTTTTGAAACGGCAAGGTAGGAACACATTCCAAGGAAATAGGCCAAAACCAAGTTGTCAATAAAGGCCGCTTTTATAAAAATATTAAATAGATCCATTTTAATATGTGTTAATGTACCGAAGTACTATTTATTTTTATGAAATAGATGCTGTTCTTTTAGGAAATATCAACCAGTTTTTCGTTGTAACTGCGTTGAACCCAAATTAAAATACCAATGATAAACATAGCCGCAGCTGGTAATACCATCAATCCGTTATTGGAATACCAGCCAAACCAACTTCCTTCCGCTGCAATGTTGATTGTATATTGAACTATCTCGTTGTTTTTGCCTATAATGTTCCACTCAACTGGGCTTCCTGCAAAGAGTGTCCCTTTTCCAAATACTTCTCTGAAAAAGGCAACAATGATCAAAATTGCTCCGTATCCCAAGCCATTTCCGATACCGTCGAGAAATGAACGCCAGGGTTTGTTTGCCATCGCAAATGCTTCCAAACGTCCCATCACAATACAGTTGGTGATGATCAATCCGATATAAACAGATAGTTGCTTGTAAATGGGATAATTGTAGCCTTTAAGTACCAATTCTACAATAGTTACCAAAGTGGCAATGATCACCAATTGAACAATCATTCGTACCGCTTTTGGGATCGAATTTCTTAACAAAGAGGTAAATAAACTCGAAAAAGCACAAACGAAAACTACCGCTATCGCCATCACTACAGAAGGATAAACCAATGAAGTGACCGCTAAAGCCGAACATACTCCAAGTACCTGAACAGTAATCGGATTATTGTCATTTAAAGGATCGGTTATTAATTTCCGTTCCTTTTTCCCAAATAAAGGTTCTTTTGGTTGAACTTGAGTTTCCTTAACAGTATTATCAGCCATATTATATTGTGATTAAATTATTGTCGATTAATTTTCTTTATTATTTGCTTTGTATTTTGTTAAAATAAGGTTCGTAATATTTAATGCCTCGTTTCATCATTTCGCTTACTCCTACTGATGTAACTGTTGCACCCGAAATTACATCTACTTCGTGGACATCTTCCTTGGTTGTTCCTCCTTTTACAGAAACAACAGAAACATATTTTCCACCTTCATCATAGATCTTTTTCCCTTTAAACATATTTGGAAAGCTTGGATTATCTTTGATTTCCGCACCCAAACCCGGTGTTTCCCCTTGATGGTCAAAAGCTGCACCAACAATTGTATTCAAATCACTATCCATTGCAATGTTTCCCCATATTGCATCCCAAAGGCCGTTTCCCCGAATTGATACGATGTATATTTTACTGTTACCTGTATCAAAAATGTATAAAGGAAGTATTCGATTTTCTTCAGGCTTTTTCATCTCTTTTTTCATATCAATATGTTCAGCAAGTCCGCCCTTGTATCCACGTGATTCAACTTCAGCAGTAGAAACTTCATTGCCGGACATATCCAAAGTAATTTGTTCTACTTTATTACTAAAAATATCCAACACTTCCTGGTCTGCCATATCTTTTGGGTCCTTATCGCCCAATTGGCTTTTGACTGCAGATAAGATTGCTCTTTTGTTGAAAATAGCAGCATTCTGGTCTGACTTTTCCTTTAATCCTAAGAATAAAGCGGTCAAAACTATGGCAACTACTGTTGTCATGATGGCTACAAATGCTACGATATAGTTTGTACTATTTGTATTAGGCACGTCTTTAAAATTTTATTTTTTAAAACCTAAACAGGTTCTTTAATTTTTATACAAAAAATTATGCTTTCACTTTTGCCCGCTTCAATCTTCGGTTCACATTTCCTTCCAAGACATAATGATCGATTAAAGGCGCAAATACATTTAAAAGTAAAATCGCCAACATCCATCCTTCCGGATAAGCTGGGTTCAATACGCGAATAATCATTCCAATGAATCCAATCAGAAAACCATAAATCCACTTACCTCGCTCCGTCGAAGCTGCCGTTACCGGATCAGTTGCCATAAATGCCATCGCAAAAAAGAAACTACCCATGTAAAAATGATAGTGCCAAGGTACTTCCATAAATGGATTTGCTCCCCATGCGTTAAGCAACAAAGCACTGATTATCGCTCCAATAAACATACTGAACATGATTCTCCAACTCCCAATGCCTGTGACTATCAGCATTAATGCACCCGCTAATATTGCTGGTTTGCAAGTTTCGCCAATTGAACCAGGAATTGCTCCCCAAAGCATTTGGCTTTCAGAATAATGGGCTAAAACATTTCCCCAGCCTTCTTTTGCAAGGCTCAAGGGAGTCGCTCCGCTAAAGCCATCAACAACCGCAACATTCGGATCAAATAAGGCCCAGCCTGCCCATTCAAATATTCCATTGAAAAAGCCCATGTGCCACCATCCATAATGAGTCACTCCTTCAGCAATTCCGGATACCCAAACGTCATCACCAGAAATCGTAGATGGATAAGCAAAGAATACAAATACCCTCGCCAATAATGCTACATTGAGGATGTTCATTCCAGTGCCCCCGAAAGCTTCTTTTCCAATAATAACTGCAAAAATAATTGATAAAACAAGTATCCAAATCGGTAAGTCTGGTGGCATAATCAAAGGTATCAAAGCGCCGGAAACCAAAAATCCTTCTTCGATACCATGCCCTTTTTTAGCAGCATATAAAAACTCTATACCCAATCCCACAACCATTGTTACAACGAAAATCGGGAGAAATTGAATCAATCCATAAGCGATCTTAAGGTGTATTGCACTTAAAAAACTAGTGTGCTGCCCTAATGCAACAAAATGTTGATGCCCAATATTGATTGTACCAAATACAAAGCACAACTGCAAAGCAAGTACAACGATTACCATTGTACGCTTTAAATCCATACCGTCTTTGATATGCACCCCATCCTTAGTGACAAAATTTGGTGTATATGCAAAAGTGAAAAAACCATCATATACAGTGTGCAGGAATGGTGATTTCTTTTTGTCCGGCTCAATTTTTTTTAAAAAATCTAATAGGCCCATTTTTTATTTTTACTTGTTACAAGTTGTTTTTAAAAAGTTGGAAGTTTCGAGTTAGAAGTTGATCGTTAAATTGTTTTTAAATTCTAATTAACCCACTAACTTTTTTACTTTCTAATAATCCCCTACCCCTGCTCACGCATTACATCCAATCCTTCCCTAAGTATTTTCTGGAGCGGTTGTTTTGAAGTACAGACAAACTCACACAAGGCAACATCTTCTTCGCTGAGTTCATAAATACCCAAGCCTTCCATCCGTTCAAAATCATTGACAATAATTGACTTCATCAAGTGTTGCGGATAAATATCCATTGGAAGTACAGACTCATATTGACCAGTTACTACAAAAGCACGTTTTTCACCGTGAGTATTTGTATCTGCTGTAAATTTCATGTCAGGGAAAAGGAAATTCGGAAAAGTCCTTGAAATACTCGGACGCGGTTTTAAAGGAAGTAACCATCCAAACATTTCATAATAATCTCCTTCTTTCAATACGGAAACCTGATCATCAAAAAAGTTGAGGAAACTGCTTTCGCTTTTGGTTTCACCAGTAAGTACATCTCCCGAAACAAATCTTACATTTTCGAGTGATCCGTTATCTTTTACAAGATCGCCAATATTTGCGCCCTGATAAGTTTTTACATATTTTGGCGATTCCAATTCTTTGCCAGCTAATGCCACAATCCGTTCAGCATTATATCTGCCTTCAGAAAAAAGCGCCCCGATCGTTATCACTTCCTGTACACCCAAAGTCCAAACTCTATCTCCTGCACTGATGGAAGACGTATGATGAATTTGAACACCAACATTACCGCTTGGATGAGGGCCGTTAAACCAGGTTTTTTCAACTCCCTGAGCATTTGTAAATACTTCGGAAGGTGCATTTTTGCCATTGGCATCTAAACCAAGATAAATCTTCCCCTCTGTTAATTTATTGAGGACATCAAGTCCTTTTTGGAAAGCCTCCCCCCTGCCCTGAACAATGATATTATTATCAGGAGCCAAAGGCGCTGTATCAAATGTAGAAATAAATATATTTTTTGGCGTAATATCTGGTCGAGCAACAATATCATAAGGCCTTTGTCGAATCAGGGGCCAGACTCCGCTTTCAAGAAGATGATTAACTAAGTCTTCACGATTTCCTTTTTCAAAATCAAAAGACTTAATTTCTCGATATTTCATTTCCTTATCTTTCAGAACGACAACTTCGGCTATCGCTCTTTTATCGCCTCGATTGACAGCAATCACTTCGCCGCTAACCGGTGAAGCATATTTGATTTCTGGTCTTTTTTTATCAAAAAATAATACATCACCTGCCTTTACTTCATCGCCAATTTCAACGACGACTTTTGGTATTGGTGACATTCCGATAAAATTGCGTGGCTGAAGTGCAAATGTCGCCACCTGTGTTGTTCCATCAACCGTTTTTTCAGACTCCCCTTCCAACAAAATATCATACCCTCTTTTCAGAAAAAGTACCCTTTCTCCGGCGGAATATTTGGGTACTTTAGGTCGAAAAATTTCACCGATTTTTGGAAAAAGTGAATAGTTGGTTCCACTGCCATCGATTCCAAGTTGTTTTGCTTCTATTCGCATCAGGTTATCTGAAACCATTAATATTACTGCTATCAATATCAAGGCAGCAACCACGATTAGAGAAACAATAAAATAATTGGAGGAAGGCCCTTTGCCTGAAGTTTGGGCCATTACAGAAAATGCAGAGATAAGGAAGAAAATCAGGAACGCTAGTTTGGTTATTCCGTTCTTCAAAGCGCTTTTTATTTTTATTAAAAAATCGTGTAAAAAGTAGGTTTTAAAAAATCTCAGCAAAGATATAAAGCTTTTGATATAATATATATACAGCTTCTCTCAATTTTGAATCACTGCTTTTATTTAGATTTTGTCTAAATAATTTAAGCCGAGTATTTCAACATAATGCCGGGTTTAATGTAGACCTTTTCAAACAAAGTGTGCCTCTCTAATCCGAAAGAAACGACTTTCTTTAGCACTACTATTCCAAAAAGATAGTATCTTTGCGGAAATCCAACCTAATAACGCATATCAGGAACGGCTTGCCTTAGCCAACTTTCCTGATCTAATTATCACTATAACAATAAAAACATTAAAGCTTAACCTATAAACCTATAATGATAAGGTTTGCTATAATAGCATTTTACTTTTTTTTCGTTCTACCAACAAAAGCGCAGCAGGTAGATAGTCTATACGCTTTGCTTCCGGTTGCTGAAGATAAACCCAGGATTGATTTATTAAATAATCTTGCTTCAAACTATCCCGAAAAAACAAAGACGCTGGCCAATGAAGCTCTTTTGCTATCCAACAAAATTGGCTATCCAAAAGGGACTGCAAGAGCAACTGAGCTTCTAGGTGTTTTTGCATTTGAAAATCGTGAACTTGAAAAAGCGTTGGATTATTATAAAAATTCAAATGAAGGGTTTTCCAGATTAAAAGATACAGAGGGTCAGCTCCGAACTTTAAAAGAACTTAACTATGCGGCCTTTGACTTAAAACGCTATGATGAAGTAATGGACTATTGCCTCCAGATGCAGCAATTAGCAGAAGTTACTGACAACAAGTCCTACCTCGCTTATGCTTATTCACGATTCGGGAGGATCAGAGGAGATATCATGAAAGATCTTGCAGAGAGCCGCAAATACTCTTTAAAAGCTATTAATTTATACCAAGAAATTGGCGAAAGAAGTCCGCTGCCAGGGCTTTACAATAACCTCGGTATTGCCTATTACCTGGACCAAATGTATGATAGCACTTTAATTTATTATAATAAAGGAATCGAAATAGGAAAAGAGCTTGGCAGAAAAGAAGAATTACATATTTTATATAGCAGAACCAGCGAATTTTATTTCAACAATATAGAATATGATAAAGCGCTTGAATACAGCAAACTCGCATTATCTGTTTTGCTTGATAAGGAAAGAGAAGACCTGATCATTTTTGACAATCTTTTAATCGGGAAAATTTATCATGCAAAAAAACAATTTGAAACCGCTCTAAAATATGCAGAAACAGGAACGATAAAAGCTGAAGAAAGTCACGAACTGGAACAATTAGCATCCGGATACGAGCTTTTAAGCAAAATTCATAAAGATAAAAATGACCTTTCAAAATCGATCGAATACCTTGAAAAACTAAGTTCTTTAAAGGACACCATTGCCCAATCTTCCTTAAGCCTGAACCTGGCTGAAAAAGAAGCGGAATTTCAAATACAGGAAAAACAACAAGAGCTGGAATCGTTAGAAAAAACCAGCTATCAACACCGCCTGTTCCGCAATGGAATAATTTTGATAAGCTTGCTGGTTATTTTTATTCTGCTTTTGTTTATCAATCGGTATAATGTTATCATGAAATTCCAAAAAAAAGAGTTGGACCGGCTCCGAACGATTAAACAATTGGAGGAAAAAGAAAAACAACTTTTGAAAGAAAAACTATCGCATCAGGAAAAAATGCTTGCTTCAAATACAATCCACATCATTCAAAAAAATCAAATACTTTCTGATTTAAAATCCGAAATCAAGAATTTGCCATCACCTGACAATCGGGAAAATTTTAAAACTAAAATTAAAAACATCAATCGTGCAATAGAAACAAACATGACCTATGAAAATGATTGGCAAAAATTTAAATTACAATTTGAACAGGTTCACCCCAAATTCTTTTCAAAACTGAATAAGAGCTTTTCAAATCTGAGCAACAACGAAGTTCGTTTTTGCACCTACATAAAGATGGGACACAATACCAAAGAAATTGCTCAGCTCATGGGAGTTAATGCCTCAAGTGTTCAAAAGGCGCGTTATCGATTGAAGAAAAAAATGGAACTGGAACAATCAATTAATCTTATTGATTTTATTAAAGCACTCTGATCGAAATGCAGGTTTTTCATTAAATTTAACATCTTCGTCCAAGCTTTGTCCTAGTATTTTATTTGTTTGCTTTGTGTAAAACCAACACTTTTGCAACTGTATTTTACCCATCTAGTTAAGTTCATGTTTTTTGTGGTTGATTTACAAGTCAACCTCGGTTTTGAATTTTGTTACTTTTTGATTGAGGGTTAGGAGACTCAATCTTTAAAATCAAGTACAGTGACAACTATTTAATTGTAGTGAATTTTAAAATATTTAGAATATAACTTTGATTAATTAAGAGAATAATTGGGAGGATCCATCCTTCATCTGGTAGCTGCATAGGGGTGTGCAGCTATCAGAATCTTTTTTAAAAATATTTCTATCAATTCTTCCAAAAACGAAAAAGAACAAGACATTCCAAGATTAAGGGAGTGACTAGGTCTTGGTAGAAACTCTTTCTGGAGGCTACCTTGACCTTTTTCTACCCAAAAAGTGTAAATATTTAGATACGGGAGTCTATGGTCTTGGCAGTACCTTTTAAGGTCTGCTAAGGCCTTTTTTCATGCAAAATCATAAAGAAAGCCTCTCTATTTCCTTATATACGGGAGTCTAGGTCTTGGCAGTTTCTGGATCAGAACTGCTGAGACTTTTTTATTTTCCAATTGATAATCGAAAAGCAATTCTCCTACTTTTTGCATGTATTCCTCCCTTTTTTGGTTTAAATCTTTTTATCGAAAGGTATGAAAATTAAAGCGTTTGCCACCGACATGTATGTTTTCAGCTATGATCAACAAATTGGATTTGCCCATTTATGTATGCCTTAGATTGATGAAAATCATATCATCAAAATGACAAATATCATGGACATTTGAAAGAATAATTGACAGATTTGGTATGAACCAAATTACAATTATTAAAACTAATAAAAATGAAATCGCCTACTTTCGAAAATAAAAAATTCGAACCAATCAGTTTAGAAAAATTGCATAAGGAAAGCCGTCACTGGTTGTCAGTCATTGCTTTTTGGAAAGATGAAGTTCGTTTTATGCAAAATTTGATTAATAAAAACTTTATTTACCTTTTTTCAAAGAATGATAAAGACAGCTTGAAAGCGCTGCTTAAAAGAATCCAGGAAATTGAAAAAACAAAACTGGAATCATTGAAAACAAAGGTTATTAACCATGAAAAGCATTTAGCCAATTATTCAAAAAATAAAACGGACTTTAACGAACAAATCGTCAAGAAAGAGCATACGATTCTTTCAAATGACATGGATTTGTTCCAGACTAATTATCGTTTAATAAAAACTGAATTATTCAGGCTGGCTGAAGAAGTAATGAAAGAGAAAGACATTAAACAGTTGGTTTCCTGAATTGATCGAAAATAGCGAAAGTTTTGCATAAGCGATTTTGCCAATTTATGGTAACTCTGCCAATAAGTGCTTTCCTATCTAAACATCAAAAAAGCCGTACTATCTCGTTTGATAATAGTACGGCTTTTTATTTTTAAAGGCGTTTATTCATAAACAATTGCCCTGTATTTTAAATCCAAAAGAATTTGATATCCTGTTTTTGGATCGACATGCTCCAGCATAATATCAATCGTTTTGGTAACATCGCCATCTTCGGTTGTGCTGTCAAAAGTTGCTTTGATCTCTCCACTTTCCCCGGGTTTGAATTTTTTATACTCAGGCCATTCTAAGGTCGTACATTCACAGCCTGAAACCAACTCTATGACCAAAATCTCATCTCCGGTATTTGTAAAAGGAAAAACATGTGTTCGTTTTTCTCCTTTTTTCATTTTACCAAAATCAAAAAACGTGTGATTAAATGTCATTACCGGCCCGCTTTTAGGCTGGGATTGATTTGAACTTGTGCTAGCTTCTAATCTTTTTTTTTCAAACGTGTCTTTTCAATCTGTATGCTGGTTGGGCCTGCAATGATCTTGAATTCTGTGCGGCGATTATACCGATGATAATCTTTATCGTCGTCTTCGACATTCGGGTTATCATCCGGACATTTTACACCATCGACACATTTGTTACGAATTTGAGCCTCACCATAACCAACCGGTTTGATACGTTCTTCAGGAATGCCGTGATCTGTCAGCCATGTCTTTGCAGACTCCGCACGCTTTTGAGATAATCGCTGGTTATATTTACTTTTACCCTGTGCATCCGTGTGAGAAGAAAGTTCAATCACCATGTCAGGATACTTAATCATGAGTTCTTCCAAAACAGCAAGGTCCTTTTCAGCATCGGGAAGAATGTCCCATTTATCAAAATCATAATAAATGTTCCCTAGTTCGATTGGCTGATCGATCGTATAAGTTTCATACTCCGGTGCTTCGGGAGTCAGGAAAAGCTGCATTTCAAAAACTTTTGAAGCAGTGACACCGATTGTTTCAAAGGTTGCGGTATCTCCTACATATCCGTCTTTTTGAGCGATAATCGTATAGGATGCGTCCCGATTGATTGGAAAGGAGAAGGAGTTTGTACTTTCTTTTGTATTAGTTACCGGGTCACCTGATATATTATCAGTGGATTCTATCAAAGTAACAGTAACACCGTTCAAAGGTTCTTTTTCAGCAAAAGTGGTCGCAACCAATGACACAATGATTTTTTCTTTGCTTACAGTCCAGATATCATTACAGCAGGTTTTACCATGAGCGGATTTTGTTCCTTCACGGTTTGAAATCAAAAATCCATCATAGCCTTCTCTATCTATTGTAAAATATAAATCATCCGCTGGAGAATTGTACCCTTTACCCATATTAACCGGTTCGCTCCAATTTTTTCCATTCCAGGTGGAAGAAAAAATATCAAAACCTCCTAATCCAACATGTCCGGTTGAACTAAAATACAAAGTTCCATCTCTGTAAAAAGGAGTTTCTTCTTCTCCGTCGGTATTAATGACATCACCAAGGCTAACGGGAGCAGAATAAGTTTCTCCTTTTATAGTAGAATAATAAATATCGCTACCTTTTTTTGCATCCATGTTAGAAGCAAAGAATAATACCTTCTCTCCATACAATTCCCCTTCAGAAGGTTGTCTTACAAGGTAATCCCCGTTCACGCCTTCAACCAATTCAGCACCGCTCCAACCACCTGACACTTTTTTACTAACATACAGTTTACTTTCTGTAGGGATACTATTGGTCAACAAAACTCTTGTGAAATACAAACGTTCTCCATCTTCAGAAAGGCACAAATTACCCGTATGATAATCTTCTCTGTTAACATTCACGCTAAGAGGGCTTGGATCGCCCCAGCCTTTGTCCGTTTTACGAGCTACAAAAGCTTTGGAATGAAAATCTTCTTTTGCATCTTCAATAACGATAACATCATCTGCTTTAATCGCTGTAAAATACATGACATCGCCTTCCACCAGAACCGGTGAATATTCAGAGTATTTTGAATTTACTTTTTTTCCGGCATTATCAATAGTCAATCCGGGAACCGGATCTAATACCATTGCTAATTCGCATCCGGCTAGCTCTACTTTTGCTTTTTTAATCTTGGCCGGATCTTCTGCTTCACTAATAAACAATTGAAACTCAGCTCTTGCCTCGCTATAATCCCCGTTCATTTTAAGCATTTGAGCATATTTGAATCGGGCGTCGGGCATATAAGGATTGGGCTCTTTTGATCGCTTATTGACAATACGTTTGTACCAACGCTCTGCTTTTCTATAATCGCGAAGTTGATCATTGATGTTGGCTACTTTAAAGGCTACGGCCAAATCTTTGTATTCCTCATAATACAACTCATATTTTTCGAGCGCATTATAATAATCCTGTGATTCATACAATTCATCTGCAAATTTGAGGTTAGCCTCAGGGGTTGCTCTATTAATCGGTTGGGCAACTAATGCACTAAAAAATAGTGCTGAAAAAAATATGGTTAGAAGATTTCTCATTATCTTAATTACTGATTTTGAGTGTTTTTTGCTTTAAAAATTATCACTTAATTAAACGCTATAAAACGACAATTAGTCTTATGTTAAAAACGAGGACAGAAAATAACCGGCTTAGCAACAGGTTGTTTGAATATACGAGCGATATAAGCCACGCCTATTTCAAATCCACCAACGGTATTGTTGGCACTACTTAGATCGGATACAGTAATATCATAACTGGCTCCTACTTTAAATTGTTTATAGTCAAACCCAATGATAACAGCAGCGGCGTCCCCCAATCGATATGCCGGGCCAAACCTTAAAGTCATATTTGGGTTCAAGTGATAACCCAGTAGTGCCTGAAGCGCTCCTTCGTTCATTTTTGCTATATTATTAACTATAAAAGAGGGAGAAAGCATCCATTTATCAGACAGACCAATATTAAAAGTACCATGAGCAGTGAGCCTCATTGGCAGTTTTTCAGGGTTGGCCGAATCCATGCTATACTCTGGCCGAGTAAAATGTTTAAGAGCAAGCCCAATTTTAAAATCCATGGTTTTATTTAACTTGCTTGACAACATCAATCCACCATTGAAATCAACATAACGTTTATCTCCTTCAAATTTGGTCCGGTCCGGATCTTGGCCGGGTGCTGTTCCACCGGTATCAGGATTTTGCTCCGAACTTAATTCTCTTTCGAATCTCCAGGCAAGGCTGTTTGCATCCACACTTCGCTGCATCATTCCCCCTTGCACACCTAGGGTTAGCTGGGTCGTCCCTTTTTTGTTCATTGACATATGGTAAGCAGCAGAAAATAAGGTACCTAAATTGGTAAGTTTCCCAACCCCAGCCTGATCATTAAATACGACAAAACCGATCCCAACCCAGTCTTTTTTACCAAATCCTCTTATGATCGGAGCATCGATATAAATTGAAGGCGTTTTATATCCCGTGGCATTTGAGATTGCGTTGTATTGATCCCGGTAAATTCCACCTATACGGAAGGTGCCCTCATAAGCTCCAGTGTTGGCTGGATTAAGCGTCAAAGGGGACATATCATACATCGTCCAGTGAATATCTTGTGCTACCAGGATTTGACAAAAGAAAACAGTAAGGGAAAAGAGTATAGTTTTTACAAATTTCATAAACTTTCTTTTTGCATTAAATTTAAAAACAGCTTTTGCGATAATTAAAAGCGAAATATAGGCTTTTTTCTCAAAACTTTAGAAGAATTTGCGGCAAGTTAGATGTTAAAGCTAAATTAGCCAACTTGATTCATTTTTAAAATAACCTATAAACGACAAAATCGAAAATAACAACAGCAAATGATGTCCTTTTTGCTGCAAATATAGCAACCGCAAAGATCTTAGATTGTAAAAATAAATCTATATATTCACTTCTAGTTGCGATGATTCGCTAAATGTAAAAAAATTGAATGATGCATTTTTCAAACAGTTGTTTTGAGGTAAGTTCATCATTTCTACTTCATCATTTGTGAGCAGTTTTACAACTTACATTATCTGATTAAAGTAAGATCTCCAGATTTTATTTGATCCTCCACTCCGTCATTATATTCGATCAGCCAGATATAGCTTCCCTGATTCGCTTTTTCTCCGTTAAAAAGACCATCCCATCCTTTTTCCTGGTCATATGTTTCATAAACTAAAGCTCCCCAGCGATTGAATATTTTTAAATTAAAATTGGGAAATTCACAATCCGAAAAGATCTTCAGTTTGTCATTTGTCCCATCAAAATTGGGCGTGAATACATTCGGTACAAATATATTGCAACAACTGATTACTTCTAAAAAAACGGAATCCCTTGATTCTTGACAACCATCACTAACCGTGACGGTATAACTTCCCGTTTCATTTACAACAAAACTTGATACGGTCGAATTATCACTCCAAAGAAAGCTTTCTGCTAATGGAGCATTTGCATTCAATGTAACCGACTCTCCAAAGCAAAAAGTGCTATCCGGTCCCAAATCCGCAACTAACACATAGTCGATATAATTGACCTCAATTTCGTCGTTTAACGCTCCACATTTAAATTGAATATCTACACTGTATGTTCCTGCTTGTGAGACAGTTACCATAGGTGAAGTCTGACCATTTTGCCATTCGTAGCTTAATGCATTTGGGAAACTAACATCTAGAACCAGTGGTTCACCATCGCATATCAAAGTATCTTCCGAAAACAAAGAAACATCAATTATCTCTTCAAAAATGATGGAAATTTCATCCGTGATGATGCCACAACCAATCGTTACACTAACTGCATATAAACCACTTTGAGTAACATTTATCACAGGTGATGTATTTCCGTCTTGCCATAAATAATCTATCGCTTCTGATAAAGTAACGTCAAGAACCAGGCTCTCATCGGCACAAATTGTAGTATCCGGTCCAAGCTCAATGGTTGATGAAGGAGGAGAAAAAAAAGCAACCAAACTCGCGGTAGCAGTATTATTACAAATATCTGTAACCGTAACCTCATAAGTTCCCGACCCGGTAACTTCAAGAACAGAATTAGTGCTTCCGTCCTGCCATTCAAAGCTTTGCGCCTGAGGATGGCTCGCATCAATTACCAATATTTCGCCTTCGCACATGCTGGTATCCGGGCCAAGGTCAATGCTAAACACAATAGGTTCTATTAGTTCAATATAAGCAATAGCTAAATTACTTTCATTCTCGTTTTGCGAATAAAATTTAACGGATATTTGCCTTTCCCCAGGCGTGTAATTGAGGTCAGTATTAACATAAACTGTATTGATTAAAGCTGTTTCGAGATCAAACGCTGTTACCCCTCCGGTACTCACCAATTTTAGAGACGAGGTGCCAGAACCAAAAACCTGCATATTGTTGGCGCCTGAAAGTTGTAATTGCTCGTTAGCGCCATTCTGAATACCCATAGAAATCCAAATCAGCATTGAATCAACAGCACCTTCTGCAACTACATCAACATCAAGATCGCAAATCGGCGATGACGCATTCCCACAAATCGTGTCGATATAATCATAACTGGTAGCTCCTGAACTATCATCAAAATCAAGATCTACAAAAAAATCACATTCGGAAGCAAAATAATCCGTTATTGTGCTTGCTCCATAAATGGCATTGGTGACGAGGTCGCAAATAAATGTGACATTTGCGTTTATAATATCCATTTGATAAAGTGATCCGCCGGATGTTCCAAAAGTCTCAACATCAGTACAATCTGTAGCATAAGTTATAATTCCAAAGAATAATTCATTTGAATTTATCGTGCCGACAACAGTACTGGCCATTGGATTTTCAACATTTACTTCAAGCAACACATTATTTACACATGCTGCGTAAAGTTTTCCTTCATTGAATGCTAAATCTCCGGCTGTTTGATACGGAAGCTGTCCAAGTTCGGTAGCAATGCCGTTTATAGGATTTATACTATACAAAAAATATCCTGAACCATATATAGTACCGTCGCTATCACATACTAAGCTATTGAACAAATTAGCATAGGGAATATTATGATTGCCAATAAAATGAGCATCTAACGTATTTATATCGATTTCAAAAAGCCTTAGCCCGTCAGTTGCGTAAAGACTACCGTTTGGATGAAAGGCGATATCAGAGGGCACAAAAATTACTCCCGTAGAAGCATTATGCATGACACCATGGGTTGTAACAACACAATTTCCGTCACTCAAATCGACCGTATGAAACCTGCCATTTTCATCCGTAAAATAAATCACCTGGCCAGATACACATTCCAAACAAAATATATTCAAAGAAAGGAGGACGAATATTCTCCAAAACGCCCTTTTTAAAGCTAAAATTCTGATATACTTTAATGGAAATAGCAAAATAGAATTTGGGTTAATTTAAGGTCTAAAAGATACTCCGGCACGATCAATTGTTTTCTTTGTTAGGAAAACATTTGAAGTTGGCCGATACTATACAACGATTCAAACCCTTAGAATGCGCCCTTTTTAACACCAAATCATTAGAAATTTTACCCGTTAGTCAAATTGACTACCTTTTCCAGGTTAATTAGGTTCATACATTTAAAATGTCCTTTGGGGCACTTTTGATACCCTATTTTGGAACATGGCCTGCAGGACAAACCATTTACTTCAATGGTAATATTTTTGTTTATGCCATTTGGATAATAAGGATACATTCCAAATTCAGGAATCGTATTGCCCCAAATCGAAATAATATCTTTTTCAAAGGCAGCAGCAATATGCATCATTCCGGTGTCGTGTGATATGACTTTATGCGCTTGCCGGACCAGTGATGCGGATTCATTCAACTTTAGCTCTCCACAAGTATTAATCACAGAATCGCCCGCGGCTTTCTGGATTTCAATCCCGGTCTGTTTATCTCCCGGGCCGCCCAATAAAATTACCGGCAGGTTAATTTTCTGACAGATTTCGACGATTTTTTCGGTTGGCAGGCGCTTGGTAGCATGTGCCGCACCTATTGCAAACACTATAAATTTGGTGTATTTTCCTTTTAACTTACCCGCTAAAAACCGAGTGGCATCAATTTCCATATCAGCCGGAATAAAATAGTCCAGACCTTTGCCATCGTTTACAACTCCAAGATTAGCCACAGTCTGAAGATAGCGGTCCACAATATGAATATTCGGCAATCGATCCAGTTTAAAATTGACCATCAACCATTTTTCAAAATTGAGCTTATGAAAGGAATAGTTTTTTGTTTTCAAAGCTCTTTTCACTTGCAGGCTGCGAAGGTTTTTATGCAAATCAATGACAAAATCATAAGCCTCTTTTTTAAGCTCATCAATCACTTCGCTCACCTCCTTTTTTATACTATAAACTTTCTTTATAAATGGATTAGGATCGACAATAGTCCGAAAAGAATCTTTCGTTAAAAAATGTACTTCCGCATCAATTTGATTGCACAAGCATCGAATGACCGGAGTGGTCAAAACTATATCTCCAATCGAGCTAAATCTAATGACTAATATTTTTTTTGCTTTGGGTGTTTTCATTTTTTGCTTAATAATACAAAGTTAAACTTCCTTTTTTAAAGTCTCAATAGAAGTTTTAAAAACAAAAAAACCATTGTGAAGTAAGTGCGAAACAATAGGCAAGTCATTGTCAAAATAAAAAGATATTTATTGCGATCGCCACCCTATTATACAACGCCCTCAAACTTTCGAAATCACATCACCGGTTTTTACCGTTCCCGGTTGAATCACTTTTGCGTTGATACCACGAAGGTGAAGTTGTTTTCCAATCGGAGAATTTACAAATTTCATCGCTTCCAACCCAAAGCGTTCTACAAACTTTTTACAACCATTGTGAGGAATTGCGGTCACTTCAATTATCGCTGAACCGATCGCCAGCTGATCGCCGGCTGATAAATTTTCATTACTCAAATCAAAATCGACATAAAGCTGATCGCCCGCCAACTGCCAGCGATCTTTGCTCCGCGCTAGATGGGCTACGGCACGAGCATTCATAACATTGAGTTGCATGTCGGGATGCCCCAAACCATTGGTAGTTCGAGAGCTGCCTTTTGTTCGCCAATTATCACCAATAAGCCCTTCTTTCAAATCAAGTTGGCCTTCTTCCAGCACTTCTCGTTTGTTCTCTTCGGGTCTTCGGACAATTAATTCCAGCTTTCCCTGATCCTTTGGCGATTGAAGGATATGATCTAATCCTGCTTCCAGTTCTTCTCTTGTTAGTGGTACAAACATATTTTGAGCATTAAGTTATTGGCAATCTGCAAGTGAATTATTTTTCAGCTTAGAACCGTTTAAAAAATAAATCTGACATTTTGAATTTAGGCTTGAGTGAACGACAAAAGAATAATAAAGAGGAGTCTAAATTTAAAATTGAAAAGAGGATTTTGTTTTTTAAACAATACTTAACTCAAAAATAAATTAAAATACGCTTCTTCTGGCAAGCTTTTTCGTATATATTCTAATAAATTGTCGTTTTATAACATATATGCTTCATTCATTTTCTGTAATTTAGTCATGCCAAAGTTTAACCATTTTTAAAGAAAACTGTTTCGTACTAAAAATCTTTAATATGCCACGTTTAATTTTACTCTACTTCGCTCTTGCAATTCCTCTTTTTTCCACATCACAAACACTGGAAAACCAGAAATGCGGTTTTCAATACATGGTTCAACAGCAGGAAATAAAAACGCCCGGATATAGTGAAGAAGTACAAAATTATATTCAAAATGTGCTGCCCCAGCATGCTCAAAACGCAACATTCCGAGACCTTCCGGTGGTTATAAATATTCCTGTGGTAATCCATGTCATACACTTTGGAGAAGCTTTAGGTACCGGTAGAAATATTTCTGATGATCGCATTTTTTCTCAAATTGATATCCTCAACAATGATTACCGCAGATTGAATGCTGATGCTTCACAAACACCGGCTTTTTTTCAATCTGTCGCTGCTGATGTAGAAATAGAATTCTGCCTTGCAAAAACAGATCCTTTTGGGAACCCAACCGATGGAATTACCAGGCACCAGTATGGAAACATTCCCTCTATTAATTATATTGAAAATGTCGTCAAACCCAATACAACCTGGAATCCTAATGCTTATCTGAATATTTGGTCGATAGGATTACCTTCTAGTGATTTATTGGGTTATAGCTATTTACCCACCCCAACTATTGTTGGAACAACTGCAGATGGAGTAGTCATTAATTACAATAACTTTGGTTATATCAATCAATTCAATCGGGGGCGAACAGCAGTCCACGAGATTGGTCATTATTTGGGCGTTCCGCATATTTGGGGTCTTGATGATGTCAACGGAAACCCAATTGGCTGTTCAAGTGATGATGGCATTAATGATACACCAAATGCATCATCCTCTTACTTTGGATGCCCCTCACAGGGTTCATCGTGTGGAAGCAGTGATATGTACATGAACTTTATGGATTATGCAGATGACAATTGTATGAATTTATTTACTCAGGGCCAAAGGAATGCGATGAGAAACACGCTAAGCGGTATTCGAAGTGAATTGGCAAGCAACGGAGCCAGCCTATGCCCAAATAGTTGTTTTGATGTTTCAATAAATTCGCTCACCATGGGCTTTGAAAGCAGCCAATCTTTCAATGGTTGGGTAGTTGAAAATACTAATAATGACAATACCAGCTGGCAATTTGCCGAGGAAACAAACAATGACTGGGGGCCTTATAATGGCGAAGGTATGGCGGTCTATTTTTGGAATCAAAACGGAACTACTTCTGCTGATGACTATCTTTTTACACCATGTTTTCAAATAAAAAATAATCACGCCTATAGGCTAACCTTTACCTACGCCTGTGCAGCATCAAACAACGAAGTATTTTCAGAAAAGCTCAAAGTTGGTTTTTCAGATACTCAATCCTCCGTCGATTTTTATACTTTAGGAAATGACTGGATTTTGGACCCTATCGATAACGCTTATCCTGACTATAATATTAAAACGTTTATTTTCGTGGCCAATCAAACTTCGTCAACAAGCACAGGATTCCATGTCTTCAGTGATGCAGACAAATATGCTTTACAAATCGATGATGTAAAAATAGAAGATCTGGGCTCTACCGTTTCCAATAAAAAAGTTGAAAATGGTTCGCCCGTTACTCTTTTTCCTAATCCAACCAATGGACTATTTGTCGTCGAAATCGATTTGGAAAAAGCCGAAAACAATCTGGAAATTTCGCTCTTTGATGTGTTGGGCAAATTAGTTGAAACAAAACAAGTAACAAATATTACAAGCGACCAAATTTATTTTGACCTCAGCGACAAGGAACCAGGCATGTACATTCTTAGCTTAATAGGAGAAAATATCCAACACAGTCAAAAGGTGCTGCTTTCAAAATAAGTCCAACTATTTTATCACATTTTATTTCCCTGATTGAATTGCATCAGTATCTCCTTTTCAAAGAATTCAAAAGATGCTGTTTTGAAAATAGTCTCAACAATTTTATTACATTTTATTCCCTCAATTTAAGCGCCAGGTTCTCCATTTCAAGGGAGTCAGAGGGTTCTGCGAGTGCAAAAAACAAATTGTAAATATCAAGCCATTTAGTTATCTTCGTAAGATATACACGTCATGAATGATTTGCTTGGTTAAAATGCATCAGCCGAAATTTTGTCATCTTTTTTAGTCCCTCCAATCGCAGCAATATGAAAAAGATAGCCCCAAAACTCCATTTGTTTTTTCTACAAATGTTTGTAATATTCGGTCTCCATGGACAAAACCTTGTTCCTAATCCTAGTTTTGAAATGTATAGTTCTTGCCCCACCAGTTTGGGGCAAGTATCATTATTAGATGATTGGATACAACCTGCATCTGGCTCTTCTGACTTTTTCCATGAATGTTATATTGGTACTTTAGGTCCAGATGTTCCAACCAATATATTCGGTTATCAGCAAGCATTTGAGGGTGGTGGATATACTGGCATGTATGGTCATCTGCATTATGGTAGCGGAAGAGAGTACATCCAAACACAGCTTATAGAGCCTTTAATAGCCGGTGAATGCTACGATGTTGAAATGTATACGAGTCCGGGTGATGTAAGCTGGCTTGGCTATGGTATAAACCGTATGGGTATTTATTTATCAGAAACACCTCCTACAGCAGAGCCTAATGGTAATATCTATTTAACTCCGCACGTGTATTATCAAAACACCGTAATTGACACAGTAAACTGGACACAATTATTAGGAACCTATATTGCAACAGGAGGAGAACAATATATAACAATCGGTAATTTTTTTGAACTTGGGAATTATGATGTTGAACTATTTGGAGAACCAGGACCTGAACTTGCTTATTATTTTGTTGATAATGTAAGGGTTGAGCTATCTCAAGGACAGGGAGAGATAGAAATAGAAGGCTCAATATGTGAAGGTGAATGTTATGAATATGATGGAGAAGATTACTGTGCTGAAGGTACATATGAAATTCCTGCCGAAGGAAGTTGTTTTAGCGCTATAATTTTGATCATTACTTTGGATGAATCTGCCATTGCAGCAATTGAACTCCCTGAAATATTAGACTGTCACATCGCATCAGTTACTTTGAATGCTTCGGGTTCTTCATCAGGCCCGGGTGTCGATTACCAGTGGACCGGACCCAATAATTTCAACTCAACACTTCAAAATCCAGAAGTTTTTGATCCTGGAGTTTATACAATTGTCGTTAGCGAAACCGGATTATGTTCCGCAGAAGCAAGTATTGAAGTAATTGAAGAAATAATCCTTCCTGATATTTCTACAGAAGTAAGCGGCGTGATTGATTGCAATAATTTGGTAGTCACCTTGACAGGATCATCTGCTTCTCAAAATGTGACTTATCAATGGATCGGACCAGGTATAGATGAAAATACATCGATTGTTAATACTAGTCAAGCTGGAAACTATACATTTATTGTTACAACTTTAGCAGGCTGTAGTAGTATTGAGGAGGTTATTGTTACGGAAGATTTGGAACCACCGGACATTTTTGCTGAAGCTCAAGGAGTGTTGGATTGTAATACTTCTTCAGTAGTTTTGTTTGGAAGTTCTGAAACATCTGGTGTAAATTATATTTGGTCAGGACCTGGCTTAGACACTGATCTTCCCATTACCAGCACGGACCAACCAGGTGTTTATACCTTTGCTGTATTAGCTCCTAATGGTTGTGTAAGTACAATGATAGTCTTTGTAATTGAAGAAAATACTCAACTTGATATTTCAGCGTCAGTTGATGGAATATTGACTTGTGAAAATGAAACAGTCACTTTGACTGGAAGCACAGAAACCCAGAACGTTTCTTACCAATGGACAGGTCCAGGCTTGCTCGATACGATCCCTGTGATTGAAGTAGAACAGGCTGGTGAATATACTTTTTCAATTGTTGATGATAATGGATGTACCGCCGAAACTTCTATTTTTGTTGAAGAAAATACCGAACTACCGGAGATAATTATTAATCCACCGGATACTATAAATTGCAACATTCTTTCTTTTGATCTCGACGCTTCTGGCTCAAGTGGAATTGGCAATTTGATTTTTGAATGGCAAAACGAAAATGGCGATAGTTTAGGAAGCAGTGCTTTTTTAACGGTTAATGCTGGTGGTAGTTATACCCTCAATCTTACGGATGAAGAAAACGGCTGTTCGGATCAATCAACTATCGATGTTATTGAAAACACAGTCGAACCGGTTTCAACCATTAGTTCAACCGGAGAGTTAGATTGCCAAACTAGTTCAGTGACCCTTGATGGAAATAGTTCTTCAGGCAACCCTTTGAATTTCCAATGGCTGGATGAAAACGACGAAGTAATTTCAAATGATACTTCCATCGATGTTTCAGCAGCTGGAATTTATACGCTTTTGGTTTCAAATACAACTAATGGTTGCACAAATGTTTCAACCATCGAAATTGAAATCAATGCTGAATTGCCAACGGCGATTGCTGAAACCAGTGATCTTTTAAATTGCAACAACACCGAAGCTGCTTTGGATGGAACGGGTTCCAGCGAAGGAGCCAACATAATTTATGAATGGCAGAACCCTTTGGGTGACTCAATTGCCAATGTTTTGCAAACCTCGATTGATGCACCGGGTGTTTATACTTTAATTGTTTTTAATGTTGAAAATGGTTGTTCGGCTTCAGCAAGTCTTGAAGTTTTTCAGGATATTGAAACGCCGATTGCAGTAGCCGGAGAAGATGAATTGATTACCTGCGACGAATCGACGGTGACTTTGGATGGCAGTGCTTCGAGCATTGGTTTGGGAAGCTTATCTTTCCAATGGACCAACTCCAACAATCAAATTATCAGCGATTTGGAAACCGTTGAAGTGAACGCTGCAGATATTTACACATTGACCGTTATAGCTGAAAACGGCTGCTCCGCCAGCGATGAAACCGAAGTAACATTGGATACCAATGTTCCGGTTGCAGATCCCGGTGCGGGCGGAACTTTAAACTGTGAACTTCAAACCATCACTCTGGGAGGAAACGGAACAAGCAGCGGAATCAATATTGAGTATCAATGGCTCGATGAAACCAACACCGAAATTGCAACTACTTCAACCACAGCTATTTCAACACCGGGAACCTATACTTTGATCGTCACCGATATTTCAAATAACTGTTCAATTTCCGCTTCGATTGTAATTCCACAGGATATTGAATTACCAATTGCAGATGCCGGGAACAATGAAACTTTAAATTGTTTAGTACTTGAAACACAACTAGACGGAAGCCAAAGTACTGCTGGGCCTGAGTTTGAATACCAATGGTTAAATTCAAACAGTGTCGTCATTTCAAATGAAGTCACGTTTTTAACCAGCTTGCCGGATACCTACATTTTTATCGTAACCAATACAGAAAATAGTTGCACTGCCGAATCAACCGTCGAGATTGATCAAAATATCGAAACACCAATTGCAGATGCAGGAAACAACAGCACACTAACCTGCGATGCCAATGAAACTACTTTAGATGGCAGCAGTTCTTCTGGAAATAATCTTTCTTTTGAGTGGTTTAACTCCTCGCAGGTCCTGGTTGGTAGTCAGGCCATTATCCAGGTTTCAGAGGCTGGGATTTATGATTTAATTGTTACCAATATGGAAAGCGGCTGCACTGCTCAATCCAGCGTTGAAGTCATTCCTGATGATAATTTGCCAACGGCAATTGCTACTGCTGAAGACATTTTGACTTGTGAAAATATTGAAGTAACCATCGATGGAAGCGCTTCGACAAGTATCAGTGGAAATATAGGATTCGAATGGCTGGATGATAGCGGAATGGTTATTTCAACACTTGAAAATGCTACTTCAAATTCACAGGGGATTTATACCCTCATTGTTACAGACACCGATAATGGCTGCTCTATTTCAACGACTGTGGAAATAGAACAAAACATCGAAGCTCCGATTGCCATTGCAGGAGAAGATGAAACCCTGATTTGTGGCCAAACAGATTTGATGCTTGACGCAGGTGCTTCAACTGGGCAAAACTTAAGTTTTGAATGGCAGGACAATGATGGAAACATCATTGCTAATTCAGCTCAGACAAGTGTTTCTACCGGTGGAATTTATATTGTAATTGTCACCAATACCGAAAACGGCTGCATGGATACGGACGAAGTTGAAATCACTCCGGATACCAATTTACCAACGGCCGATGCTGGAAACAGTGAAACACTCACCTGTGATTTAACGCAAATCCTGCTCGACGGAAGTGCTTCGAGTGAAGGGCAAAACATTGAGTACCAATGGCAAAACGCTAGCGGAGATATTATTGCAACTACTCAAACAACCGTTGTTAATCTACCCGGAACTTACATTTTATTCGTTTTAGACACAGATAATAATTGTCAATCTCAGGATCAGGTTATCATTAATGAAAATATCGATTCGCCAACCGCGCTTATTGATTTTGTAGCCAATCAGGAAATTGATTGTAATAATTCAAGTATCGTTTTGGATGGAAGCGGGTCAATGACTTTTGGAACGCTGAACTTTGAATGGACAACCAACAATGGAATTATTCTTACGGGAGAAAGTACTCCAAATCCAGAAATGGGACAGGCTGGGACCTATATTTTGACCATTATCAATACTGAAAACGGTTGTACCGATTCTGAAGCAATTGAGCTAATTGAAAACCTGGAAATCCCAACAGCCCTCATCAACCAGCCCGAAATGCTGACTTGTGTTGTTGAAGAAATTCAAATCGATGCAACGGGATCTTCAAGCAGTGGTAATTTCAGCTATATCTGGACGTCTAATCCGGTCGGTGGAATCATTGCGGACGAGACTACTTTACAACCAACTGCAAATCAACCGGGGAACTATACTTTAACAGTCCTCAACAATGACAATGGCTGTCAAAGCACTGCACAGATTACTGTTTTAGAAGATATCACTCTTCCAACAGCGATAGCAAATTCTGACGAGGAATTTGATTGTATCACCGAAAGCATCACTCTCGATGGAGAAGGCTCTTCGATTGGTAATCCCTTCATTTACCAATGGTCAGGAGCTGGTTTGATTGAAAATGAAAATACGTTAAATCCAACCATTTTCCAATCCGGGAACTACACTTTGCAAGTCACCAATAATGAAAATGGTTGTACCCAAACGGCAGCTATTTTGGTAGAAGAAGATGATAATATTCCAACAGCCGCGGAAATTGCCATCAATGATCCGCTTTGTTTTGGTCAAAGTGGAAGCATTTCAATCATAGCTGTAACAGGCGGCAACGAGCCTTATTTGTATTCCATTGACGGAGGGCAGAATTTTAGTCCGTCGAGTATTTTTTCAACCTTGGCTCCAGGAGATTACACCATCCTGATCCAAGATGCGATTGGTTGTGAATATGAAGAAAGTGTTTTCATCGAAATACCAACGCTGGTTGATGTTACTTTAGCACCGGAAGTAGTTTTGGAACTGGGTCAGAATTATCAGATCACAGCGAATTCCACTATTCCGCTTTCACAAATAGACACGATCATCTGGTCACCGATTGACAATCTAAGTTGTATCAACTGTCTCGATCCGAGAATAGAAAGTGTTTTAAACGAAATCGAATATTCCGTCACGATTATCGACGAAAATGGTTGCAGGGCAAGTGACCGGATCATGCTGAGAGTCGAGAAAACAAGGGAAGTTTTTATTCCCAACACTTTTTCACCAAATGATGACGGAACCAATGATAAATTCATTATCTTTGCAAACGATGTAAAGATAAAACAGATAAATACTTTCCAAGTCTATGACCGCTGGGGAGAGCAAATGTTTTTAGCAGAAAACTTCCAGCCAAATGACCCGATATTCGGTTGGGATGGAACGCTAAATGAAGAAAAACTTAATCCCGCTGTTTTTGTCTATTTTGCAGAGATTGAATTTATCGATGGAGTCACCATTTTATACAAAGGTGACGTGGCTTTGATGCATTGATCGCTTTTACAAAAGCCGTTGACATTAAAGTATAATTTTGTGCAAAAAGTGTCTTTTTTTTGAAAGATTAGTCTTCCCCCCACCCAAAGCAATATTGTAAGTTATAAGACTTTGTTTTATCTTCGTAGGATTTACACAATACGAATGACTTGCTTTGTTGAAGTGTTTCAGTCGAAATAGTTGTAATCTTTTTTAGGATGCCCAAACGTTTGATTATGAAAATATTATATACCAAAACCTTTTTATTTTTCTTAATATTATTAACCATCTCTGGCCTTCAGGCTCAAAATCTGGTGCCTAATCCAAATTTTGAACTTTATAATCCGTGCCCAAACAATGTCGGCCAACTGGATGTATTGGATAATTGGTATAATCCAACTGCTGAAACTCCGGATTATTTCAATGCTTGTTATAGTGGTGGTCCTAGCACAAATGTTGGCGTTCCAGGAAACATTTTTGGTGCTATTAATGCATTATCAGGAAATGGTTATGCTGGATTTTATGCACATACAGGATATAATGGGCCTAAAGAATATATACAAAATGTCCTTACTGAGCCGCTAGTTGCAGGTGAATGTTATGAAGTTGAAATGTTTATAGCTGCTGCTTATAGTCCTCTTTCAAATTTCGGAATAAATCATGTTGGAATTTATATATCTGCAACGCCTCCGTCAGTTGGACTTGATGGCAATTTTTTTTTTAACACCACAACTATTTTATCCTAATGTTGTAACTGAAATAGATGATTGGATTCCCTTAACTGGAACTTATCAAGCTACCGGAGGAGAACAATACATCACGATTGGCAATTTTTATCCATATGGTTATTATAATTTTGAACCATTAGGACCACCGATTGGATCGTCGAATGCTGCATATTGCTATGTTGAGGATGTAAGGGTTGAGCTTACTCAAGAACCTGGAGACCAATACAAAATGGTTGTATTATGCGAAGGAGAGTGTCACACTTATGCTGGAAACCAATACTGCGATGAAGGTACTTACCCAATACCTATCAATGGCGTTTGTAATGATATATTAAACCTGGTTATATTTTTTAAACAATCGGCAACAGCCGCTGTAGCTGAACCAGATTCATTAGAATGTGATATCTTTTCTGTTATCCTTGATGCATCCGGGTCATCAAGTGGTGAAGGATTAGGGTTTAGTTATCAATGGACAGGTCCAAATAATTTTAGTTCAACTGAGCAAAGCCCTGAAGTTTTTGATCCGGGGATTTATACTTTGACTGTAAACGGCAGTGGTCTATGGTGTTCTTCTTCCGTTAGTGTTGAAGTTATAGAAAACCTTGTTCCTCCTGAAGTTTTTACTGAGGTGGACGGCCTCGTCGGTTGTAACAATTCGCCTGTAATCTTAAATGGTTCATCAAATAATCCGAATGTAACCTATAACTGGAGTGGGCCTGGAGTGAATGTGAATGCACAAACCGCCGTTGCCAATCAGGTAGGCTCTTACACCTTCACAGTTACAACGATCGGAGGCTGTACCAGTAGCGGAGATGTGACTGTTATGGGAGATTATGAAGAACCTGATGTTGCTGCTCAGGCAGAGGGCATCTTAGACTGCAATAATTTAGTAGCTACATTGATTGGTTCATCAAACACACCGAATGCGACCTTTTTATGGTCTGGCCCCGGAGCAGGTGGTACTTTTCCAACTACATACACTGCCGTACCAGGAGCCTATACCCTGACGGTCACTGGTCCAAACGGCTGTACGAGCAGCCAAGAAGTGACGGTGTTGGCCGATTATGAATTGCCGGATATATCTGCTGAAGTGAGTGGTGAGCTGGATTGCGACTCTACTTCTGTGACTTTGTCGGGAAATTCGGAAACTGAGGATGTGAGCTATTTATGGTCCGGTCCAGGATTAGATACAGTTCAAGCCGTTACGAGCGTAACTCAACCGGGTGTTTATACTTTATTCGTTACCGGCCCGAATGGTTGTTTAGACTCTATAGATGTAGAAGTAATTGAAGTAAGCGGCAGTCTGGATATCGAAGTGGTAGTTGATGAAATATTGACTTGTGAAAACGAAACGGTCACGCTGACCGGAAGTACCACAGCGCCAAATGTAACTTATCAATGGACAGGCCCGGCCTTCCTCGATTCAATACCTGTGGTTGAAGTGGATCAGCCCGGAGAATATACATTTTCCGTATCGAATGGTAGTGGCTGTATGGCAGATACAACTATTTTGGTTGAAGAAAATATAGAATCACCAGAGATAATTTTCAACATTCCCGATACTTTAAATTGCAGTACTCTTTCCGTCGATCTGGATGCCAGTAATTCAAATGGAATGGGCAATTTGAATTTTGAATGGCAAAATGGAAACGGAGATATTTTAGGAACCGATTCCGTTTTAAATATAACTAATGGTGGAAATTATACTTTGGTATTAACCGATGAAGAAAACGGCTGCTCCGAACAGTCTAACGTTGAAGTTATAGAGGATACCGCTGAAGCAGTTTCAATTGTAAATGCTGAAGGAGAGTTGAATTGTATTGAAAATTCAGTAACACTGGATGGCAGCAATTCAACGGGTGATCCTTTAGATTTTCAATGGCTGGATGAAGACGACGAAGTTATTTCAAATGATACTTCCATCGATGTTACAACAGCAGGAATTTATACCCTTTTGGTTACAAATACGGCTAACGGTTGTATGAATGCTTCAATCATTGAAATTGAGGAAGATACAGAAGTTCCAACGGCAATCATCGAACCCATTGACAATTTAAATTGCAACAACACAGAAGAAACGCTGGATGGCAATGGCTCCAGCCAGGGAATTAACATTTCCTACGAGTGGCAAAATCCTTCGGGAGATTCGATCGCCAATGTTTTGCAAACCGTTGTTGATGCACCAGGTGTTTACACCCTGATCGTTTTTAATGTTGAAAATGGTTGTTCCACTTCTTCAAGTGTTGAAATTTTCCAGGATATTGAAATGCCTGTGGCTGTTGCTGGCGAAGATGAATTGATCACCTGTAGCGAATCGACAATGACTTTGGATGGAAGTGCTTCAAGCAGCTCTGGAACTTTGACTTTTCAATGGACAAATTCAAACAATCAAATCATCAGCGATACGGAAACCGTTGAAGTAACCACAGCTGATATTTACACTTTGACTGTTGTTGCTGAAAATGGCTGCTCCGCAAGTGATGAAATCGAAGTTACACTCGATACAAATGTTCCGGTTTCAGATGTTGGCTTGGGCGGAACTTTAAACTGTGAACTTCAAACCATCACTCTGGGTGGAAATGGAACAAGTACTGGAAACAGCATTGAGTACCAGTGGCTCGACGAAACCAACACCGAAATTGCAACCACTTCCACGACGGATATTTCAACTCCGGGAACCTATACTTTGATTGTTTCCGACATCTCAAACAACTGCTCTATTTCCGCTTTTATTGAAATTCCACAGGATATTGAATTACCAATTGCTGAGGCCGGAAACGGAGAAACATTAAATTGTCTGTTGACTGAAACCACTTTGGATGGTTCTCAAAGCAGCACTGGTATTGAGTTTGAATACGAATGGTTTAATTCAATGAGTGTCGTCATTTCAAACGAAGTCACTGTTTTAACCAACTTGCCAGATACCTACACTTTGATCGTCACCAATACAGAAAATAGCTGTACCGCTGAATCAACCGTTGAGGTCGATCAAAACGTTGATACTCCAATTGCTGAAGCTGGAAATAATAGCACACTAAACTGTGATATCAATGAAATTTCTTTAGATGGTAGTGCCTCGACAGGAAATAATCTGTCCTTTGAGTGGTATAATCAGCTGCAAGTTTTAGTTGGCAATCAGGCAATTATTCAGGTTTCTGAGGCTGGGATTTATGATCTGACCGTTACAAACTCAGTGAGTGGCTGTACTGCCCAATCCAGTGTCGAAGTCATTTCAGATGAAAACCTGCCAACTGCAATTGCTACCGCTAATGACATTTTGAACTGCGAAAATATTGAAGTTACAATTGATGGAAGTTCATCTACAAGTGTTAGCGGAAATATTGGATTCGAATGGCAGAATGAAGGCGGAAATATGATTTCAACACTTGAAAATGCTACTGCAAATTCACCGGGAATTTATACTTTGATCGTCACTGATACGGACAATGGTTGCTCCATTTCGACTGCTATAGAAATCGAACAAGATATCGCAGTACCAATTGCAATTGCCGGCGAAGACCAAACTTTGGTTTGTGGCCAAACAGATCTGATGTTGGATGCTAGTGCTTCAAGTGGTCAAAACCTTAGTTTTGAATGGCAGGACGATAATGGAAACACAATTGCAACCACAGCCACCACAACCGTTTTTTCGGTTGGAATTTATTCTATAATTATAAGCAATACCGAAAACGGCTGTACTGATTCTGATGAAGTTGAAATCACTCCGGATGTTGATTTACCAACTGCAGATGCTGGAATCGGGGAAACACTCACTTGTGATGTTACACAAATCCTGCTCGACGGAAGTGCTTCCAGCAGTGGTCCAAACATTGAATACCAGTGGCAAAACAGTAGCGGAGATATCATTGCAACAACTCAAACGACAATGATTAGCTTGCCAGGAAATTATATTATTTATGTTCTGGATACCGATAATAATTGCCAATCACAGGATCAGGTCGTTATTAATGAAAACACTGAAGCGCCAACCGCGCTGATTGATTTTGTAGCCAACCAGGAAATTGACTGCAATAATTCAAGTATCGTTTTGGATGGAAACGGATCTTCTCCTTTTGGGACACTAACCTTCGAATGGACAACCGTTGACGGAATCATTCTTTCCGGATCTAATACGCCAAATCCGGAAATGGGACAGGCCGGAATTTATACTTTGACGGTTACCAATACCGAAAACGGCTGTTCGGATGCTGAAACGATTGATGTTACTGAAAACCTGGAAGACCCAATAGCCATTATCAATCCACCACAAATGCTGACTTGTGTGGTGGAACAAATTCAAATCGATGCAACAGGGTCTTCTTCCAACAGCAATTTCAGCTATAGCTGGACATCCAATCCAGCCGGAGGAATCATTGAAGACGAGACCACTTTACAGCCAACTGCAAATCAGCCAGGGAATTACACTCTGACGGTTCTCAACAATGACAATGGTTGTCAAAGCAGTGCACAAATTGAGGTTTTTGAAGATACAACTCTTCCAACGGCTGTTGCAAATACTGACGAGGAATTTGATTGTATCACCGAAAGCATTGCGCTGAACGGTGAAGGATCTTCGACCGGACAACAGTTTGTATATCAATGGACAGGCAATACTTCTATCGATAATCCAACGACTTTGTCTCCGACTATTTACGAAACAGGGATTTACACTTTGCAAGTCACCAATACTGAAAATGGCTGTACCCAAACGGCAGATGTTTTGGCAGAAGAGAATAATAATATTCCATCGGCGGCGGAAATCCTAGTCACTGATCCGCCTTGCTACGGACAAACCGGAAGCATTTCAATAATATCAGTAACAGGCGGTCAAGAGCCCTATTTGTATTCCATTGACGGAGGACAGAATTATAGTCTGACGCCTACTTTTGCAACGCTTCAGCCAGGCGATTACACGCTGCTGATTCAGGATGCGATTGGTTGTGAATATGAAGAGGCGGTTTTTATCGAAACACCAACATTAGTCAATGTTTCTTTAGATCAGGAAGTTAATTTGAGCCTGGGTGAGGACTTTCAACTCTCTGCTAATTCAAGTATTCCGCTTTTTCAGATTGACACGATTATATGGACGCCGGCGGACAACTTAAGTTGTACAAATTGCCTCGATCCGCAAGTTGAAAATATTTTAAATAATATTACCTATTCCGTCACTATCATCGATGAAAATGGATGCGAAGCCAGCGATCAGATTCTGCTGAGGGTAGATAAAACCAAAGAAGTTTTCATTCCGAATGCCTTTTCACCCAATGATGACGGCACCAACGACAAGTTCAGGATTTTTGCAAACAATGACAAAGTTAAGCAAGTCAACACTTTCCAAATCTTCGACCGCTGGGGAGAGCAAATATACCTGGCCGAAAATTTCAACCCAAATGATCCGATTTTCGGATGGGATGGAAGGCTGAACGATGAAAAACTAAACCCGGCTGTTTTTGTCTATTTCGCTGAAATTGAATTTATCGACGGAGTCATCATTTTGTACAAAGGGGAAGTGACTTTGATGCAGTGATTTTTTAAAATTACAAATCCAATGCTCTCTTTTGTTTTGAATCAAGTCTGGTTCAAAACATATTTCCCGTCTTTTGGCGTTAAATCGCTGTGAATTTGGTAATAATTTATAAGTCAATTATTTTTCCAATCCTTTTTGATAATTTTAGGCGGGATTCGAACATTTCATTCCCTGAACTTGTATGAACAAATATCTACGAAAAATATTTAAAGCTTTAAAAATCACCGGCATTGTTTTGCTTTTGATTTTTTTGGCAACTTATATTTTAATTCAGGTTCCAAAAGTGCAAACCTGGCTGGTAGATCAGGTGACGAAAAATTTAACCAAAACTTTGCAGACGGAGGTAAAAGTCAAAAAAGTAAATCTAGATTTTTTTAAAACCTTCGTCCTGGAAGGCATTTACATTGAAGACCAACGATCCGACACCCTTCTTTTTGCCGAAAAACTCAAAGTAGACATTGGCGTTTTTTCACTCTTCCAAAATGAAATTTTTCTCAATAAAATCCAATTGGAAGGGGCTGTGGCAAATCTTTCAAAAGCACAAAACGACAGCCTCTTCAATTTTCAATTCATCATTGATGCTTTTAGTAGCGATACTACAAAAGTTGTAAATGAAAACGCATCTACACCTGGATGGACTTTTGGTATTGGCAATGTCGTTGTCGAAAATACGCGGTTCAGGATGGCTGATGAAAACAGCAACGGATTTGAATTGAAAACCAAAGTTGGAAAACTTAATATTAACGCGAATGAATCGGATTTTGCAAATAATAAAATTGCACTTTCAGCTTTAGACCTTTCGGAATCATTAATTGAATTTACACTCCTTAAAGGAGAGCAAGTCGTTCAAACAGAATCTTCAAAATTAGTTTTCCCAGGCTTCGGATGGGACATCTCTGCTGATGGTCTCCAACTGGAAAACAACCAGTTTAAATTATCCAATTTGAATTATGAAAGGCAAGCTGATATTGTTGATTATAATTTTTTAAATCTTGATGATATTTATTTGGAAATCAGCGACATCAATTTAAATGACACCTCTTTTAATCTTAACATCCACCAAGCTTCATTGATTGATCACAGCGGCTTTCAGGTAAAAAACTTAAGCACAGATATTGTACTGAACAACAAAATTATTTCAGCTCAAAAACTGGAACTAGAAACACAAAATACCGCTTTGAAAGGCGGCATCAGTTTATCTTTCAATGACTTTAGCAGCCTAACTGATTTTATGGAAAAAGTAAAGCTGGAAGCAGCTTTCGAGCCAAGTCAGGTGGCTTATCGCGACGTTACCAAATTGGTTGCTGCGCTCCGTGACATTCCCGTGATGAATACCAATCTTGATGAAAAAATCGATTTAAACGGAAAGATAATTTTACAAAAAAACAACCTCTCTTTTGAGGATTTTTACAGCAAAATAGGAACTGTATTTTTACTTCAGGCAAACGGTTCCATTGAACAATTGACCAGCGATCCGTTTTTCGATCTTGATATAAAAAAATTGGTGGCCGATTACAATTCGTTTATGCATTTGACCAAGGACATTCCTCTCCCTGAAGGATTATCGAAACTGGGGAAAATTGATTTTTCAGGCCAGATAAAAGGTACGGTCAGCGACTTGAAATGTAAGCAGCTCAATTTGATCACCGAATCAGCAACCCGCTACAAAGGAGATTTGAATATTAAAGGGCTGCCGGATATTGAAAAGACTGTTTTCAAAGCAAATGCAGAAAATCTAATTGTAGATGCCGCAGACATCGAAGCTTTCTCGGGAACTGAGTTTCCGGGTATTTTGGATAGCCTTGGCTTGATCCATTTTCAGGGTAATTTTGATGGTACGATTTACAAATTTGATGTAAATGGCCTTTTTCAAACAGATGCCGGAGAAATGCAATCTGATTTGGCAATGGATTTCGATACAGACTACCAAAATGCAAAGTATGACGGGATCATTAAAATGGAAAATTTTGATCTTTCCAAACTGCTTGGCGAACCTTTTGGGCAAACTAGTTTTAATTTAACAACAAATGGCAGCGGGCTGAATATCAATGATTTAGACTTGACCGCATCCGGAGAAATTCCGGTTTTTAATTATAAAAATTATACCTATCAAAATTTATCGTTAAACGGAGCTTTTTTCAAAAGGCGATTTGATGGAGTTGCCAAAGCAGCTGACGAAAATCTGCAATTTGATTTCCAGGGGATGATTGACCTTAACGACAGTTTGCCAGATATGCAGATGGTTCTAAACGTGGATACCATCAATTTAAAAGCATTAAATTTTTATGAAAAAGAACTGGGTTTCAGTGGCAATCTGGATGCGAATTTAAAAGGCAACAATCTCGACAATATTATCGGAGTTGCCAATTTGCAAAATTTCAAGATCGTTCATGATTCTATTTTTTATTCGACGGACAAAGTAATTTCACTGGAATCAAAGTCACCTGCTTTAAATAAAAAAGCCATTCATTTCCGGTCTGAATTCATGGATACCAATATCTCCGGCGAGTTTGTAATCGCTGATTTTGGGCAGTCGATTATTGAATTTATAGACGGGTTTTTTCCTATTGAAGATTTGATATTAAAAGATAGTTCATCACAAAAAATCGATGAAGCTGACGAGCAGGATATTGCTTTTGATTTTACGATTAATGACCTGAGTTCGGTTGCACAACTCTTTTTATCAGATTTTACTGCGGCAGATACTTCTTTTCTAAAAGGAAGTTTTAATAGTCAAAAAAAGCGGTTAAAACTTAATGGGGCTTTTCCAAATTTGGCTTACGGAGACTATAAAATAGATACCATCACTATTTTATCAAACGGGAATTCGAAACGCCTTGAAACTTCAATTTCTGTAAAACAGGCTAGCTCTGGAGGTGGAATGAACTTGCCTTTTGCCAGGCTAAAAACACTTTTCGCAAATGATACCCTCAATTTTGGTTTAAATATTCATGGAGCTGAGGAAATTAAAAATTCGATTTTCATAACGGATTCAACAACCATCAGTAAAACTGATACGACTCTAGACATAAAAGGAAATATTTCTTTCGAAAACGAAATTTATGCCTTGTCCTTTTTACCTGAATTTATACTCAACAATTTTGTTTGGAATATATCAGCTTCAAACAAAATAGAGTTTACACATGGAGATCTGACTATTTCCCATTTGGATTTTTTAAAAGAAAACCAGAAAATTTCTATAAACTCCTTTGACACTGCTCCGATTGGCGATATCAAACCTATTGAAATTAAAATCTCAGATTTCAACCTCGTAGAAGTTTCCAATATGCTCGGAATGACAAAAAACGGGCTGGGCGGGATGGTTAACGGCGATTTGATTTTAAAAGAGCCTAAAAAAAACCTGCATTATAATACTGAGATTTTGATTGATGACTTGTCGTTCAACGAAAAATTAGTAGGAAATGTAGAAATCAAAGCAAAGCAACCAAGCAACAAAGACATTATTGATTTATCGGTTAAACTTAAAGGGGAAAGTCAAATGTCAGTTGCCGGGAATTACGAAATAAAAAACCAGTTATTTGATCTGGATTTTCAATTTGGCCGCATTCCTTTATTTTTAATCGATCCATTTTTGGTTGGTGTAGTAAAAAAATCCGATGGTTACCTGACCGGACAAATGAAATTTCTGGGGCCTCTAAACCAACCAGATGTTAACGGCACTTTAAAACTAAACAATTTTAAAACTACTTCAGTCATCACCAACATGGAGTATCGTGCGGAAGAAGCGACAGTTCAAATTTCGGAACACGCAGTTGATATTGGCACTATCCAGTTAAAAGATGCAAATGAAAATCATGCAGTTTTGGGTGGAAAGATTTTGCACAACTATTTTCAGGATATCGTTTTTGATTTAAATTTTAAAACAGATGCTTTTCAGTTTTTGCGGACAACAGTGGCTGAGAATGAGCTTTATTATGGCAACCTTTTTTTAAAAGCTTCGCTGGATATAAAAGGAACACCTGAACTACCCATTTTAAAAATTGCCGCCAGCACTCTTCCTAATTCAAAACTTTATATACAACCTTTTAGCGGTGAAGATGCGATTCAACAAGAAGATTATATCATTTTTGCCAATCCTGAGTTATATAACGCAGATAGCATCCTTTCGGTAGAAAGAAGGCTACAGGGAAATCGCAGCGCTTTTGACTTGTCGCTACAGCTTCAGGTCACGAAAGATGCAACACTCAACATCATCATTGACCCTGAAACCGGTGATCAACTAATTAGCGTTGGAACTGCCGATTTGATTCTCGATATCAATCCCTCCGGTGAAATGATCGTCACCGGAAGTTATACCATCGAAAATGGCAGCTATTCTTTAAATTACGAGCAGTTGATCAAACGTGATTTTGAAATTGTCAAAGGCAGCACGATTCAATTTTCAGGTGATCCGATGGATGCGACCTTTGATGTTACGGCGAGTTATAAAGTCAGGGCTTCCACCTATGAGCTTTTAGCCAATCAATCCACGTTAACAGACGCTGAAAAGAATGCCGCAAGTGTCAGAACCGATGTGCTTGTGCTGATGAAATTGAGAGGCAATATTAACGAGCCGGAGATCACTTTTGATATCCAATTACCAGATGCACAAATGGATGGTGTAAGCAACGCTGCAAATCGCAAACTGGCTGAGCTGCGCCTCAATCCACCTGAATTAAACAAACAGGCTTTTGGTTTACTGTTATTTAAAAGTTTCATTTCAGAAACCAGCAGCACACAGAGTTTTTCGGATGCCGGGTCGGACATGGCGCTTTCAAGTGTGAGCAGTTTAGTCTCTGATCAATTAAACAATTTTGCTGATCGCTACATTCAAGGTTTCGAAGTGGATTTCGGTTTGGAATCTTACAACACAAGCGGTAATGAGTCAACGAATGTCACCAAAATGGAAATGAATGTTTCAAAGCAACTTTTTCACGACCGCCTTACGGTAAAAGTAGGAACGAATATGAATTTTGGATCTCAGGGCTCAGGCTCGGTTTTTAATTCTCAGTACTCAGGTATTGCCGGAGACTTTGTGTTAGAATATCAATTGACGGAGGGCGGAAATTACCTTGTAAAAGTATTCCACAAAAGTGATTATAATGTCTTGGAGCAAAACAACGCTTACAATACCGGAGCAGGCTTAATCTTCAGAAAATCATTTAACAGTAAGAAATACAAAGAGTGATTTTTATGAATTTTATAAAAAACGTATTTCTGCTGGTTAACCTGTTTCTGATTGCTTCCTGTTCAGTCAGCAGGCATTTGCCAGATAATGCAAAAGTTGTTACCAAAACAAAAATTGAAATTGAAACACCAGATGTTATTCAGAACCCAAAAAAGGTGAAATTTGAGGTTCTCGATTTAGCTCGTCCAAAACCTGCATCGGGTATTGGAAAATGGCAAACCAACCTTTACAACAATTTTTCCAGAAAGGTAAAGCGCGATTCAACCGGCAAAGTAAAGGGAATTCGTGGCTGGGCCATTAGAAAGATTGGTTTACCACCAGTATTATTTGATGCTCGGAAAGTAGTTGGCAGCCGTTTTAGAATGCAAAAATATTTTAATGACAATGGGTATTTTGGGACAACCATAAAGGCGGATACCACCTTAAAAAAGAAAGAAGTCACAATCACTTATCATGTTTTTCCACAGAGAGAATATCATCTGCGAAATGTTCATTTTCCAAAGGATAGCAGTGAATTGGTTGAAAAAATATCTAGTGCTGATCAGCAAAGTCTGCTGATCCCTGGAGCGCCATACAGTCAGGAAAATTTGACCAAAGAAAGACAAAGACTTACAGTGCTGGCCAATAATTCTGGATTTTTAAATGTAAACACCGATCATTTTTATTTTTTCGTTGATACGGCTTTGAATAGCTACCAGGTTGATGTGCATGTTCAACTCAAACAACCAAAGGACAGCAGCATTTTTGAATTGTACCATCTTAATCAAAATACTGTTTTCGCATCCTATTCTCTTTCGTTTGAAGGAGTTCAAAATGATACAACAATAATTGATAAATATAAGATTATTCAACAAAACAACATTATTCGTCCAAAAGTATTGGTGAATACTATCGGAGGTGAAACCGGAGAATTGTATTCTTCAAAAAGGCAGGATGATGCTCTTGCAAGGTTGCTTGACTTGGGGACATATAAGTTTGTAAACCTCAAAATTAATCCGTCCTTTTCGGATTCAACGTTTTTGTTTAATCGTGAATTTTATCTGACTCCAGGTCTGATGCAAGACATCTCTACCGAATTTGAAGCCATCTCCCGCTCGACCAGTTATTTTGGACTCGCTGCCACAGTTACGTATTCGCATAAAAACATCTTTCGCGGCGCCGAACGGTTAGACTTGAGTATCTCCGGAGGTGTTGGTACACAATCGAATACGACAGAAAGATTGCTCAACACTCTTGATGGAGCTGTCGAGCTCAGTCTGACGTTTCCGCGATTGATTACACCTTTCAAAATTAAAAGCAATAAAAGTGCGCATATTCCAAAAACAAGAACAAGTATTGGAACTGATTATCAAAGAAGGGTTGAATATTATACGGTTAGCTCTTTTATTTTCAAATATGGATTCGAATGGTCTAAAAAGAAACATCATCAACATCAGCTTTTCCCAATCAACATTAATGTATTTAACGTTCATGAAATTACTGATTCCATGCGAGTCCTTTTTGTTGATAACCCGCGCCTTGAGAAGAGTTTCAGTGATGTTTTTATTTTAGGACTAATTTATAATTACACCTTGTCTACCCAAACTGAGGATTTGGCCAAAGATTATTATTATTTGCGTGCCGGATTTGAAACGTCGGGAAATCTGGCTGACCTCATCATTCATGGTATCGGTAACCAACAACAAAGGCCTTACCAAATATTGGGGGCTCCCTTTTCACAGTTTGTAAGGATAGATGGTGAATTCCGGTATTATCTGCCTTTAAAAAAACAATCGCTGATTGGCCGTTTGTTCGCCGGGATCGGGGTTCCTTATGGAAATTCTCAGGTACTTCCTTACATCAGGCAATATTCGGTAGGTGGCCCAAGCAGTATAAGAGCTTTTCAATTTCGCGGATTAGGTCCCGGGAGTTTTGTTCCCCCAAATCAAGATAACAACAATTTTATAGAACAAACCGGTGATATGAGGCTGGAAGGCAATGTGGAATTCCGCTTTCCGATAATCAGTTATTTAAAAGGTGCTTTATTTGTGGATGCAGGAAATATCTGGCTGCTCAATGAGACTGATGATAATCCGCCTGAAGGGGTTTTTAAATTTGATCAGTTTTACAAAGAAATTGCTGTGGGTGCTGGCTTTGGCTTACGTTTTGATTTGAACTTTTTGGTGATTCGGCTCGATCTCGGAATTCCACTCCGCAAACCATATCTTGAAGAAGGAAGCCGCTGGATTATTTCTGACATCGACTTTACCAGCAAAGCCTGGCGTAAAAATAACCTTCAATGGAACTTTGCCATCGGATATCCTTTTTAAAATAAAACCCTTTACTTATGAAATCGAAAAAATTAATGCTTCTTTTTGCTTTTTCAATGATTTTGATTCCTTTTTTGACGAATGCCGCCATTGATCCGATTTACAAAGAATGCTCTCAAAGGGGTTACGAAATAAATGGAAATTATTGTGTTTTTCCAGATAGCACGAAATGTTTGCTCGAAGAATTCAATAATGGAAAATGCGGTCAAAAATGGATGACAGATGATTATTGCATACCTCAGGGTCAATACGTTTGGGACAAAGGAAAATGTTGTGAAGGTCTCATTGCCTATCTTCCCGATGGCGTGGCCGGACAAGCTTCTTGTCAGCCAAAGTCAAAAGTTATGGTCAAAAAAACTTTTATTGATTCTTATGTTGGTATTGCATTAATAGTTGTTGCGCTTTTAGGTTTACTTTTCTTTTTAAAAAGGAAAACGCGAAAAACATAACTTTAAACGCCGATCATTTTATCTCTTTTAATCTTATTGAAAAGCAGAAAAGGGCTGCCTACCATGTGCTAATTTACACACATAGAGCATTGTACTTATAAAATGGAGCGTTCGCTCAAAAGTTTTTCATTAATTCGAGCAGGAAACGACATCACAAGGTCCTAAGTAATCACCACGAGCTAAATGTTCTGCCACGCCTTCAGAATCGATACAAATTGTAGGTCTGTTTTCGGGATTCCCTGAAGGAATATGACATATCAACACCTTGTTGTTATTATTCCTTCGCAGCCACTCCGCAGGCAATTGGTTGATTTCAATCCATTCTGCACAATCCGGGATATTTGGATCACCAAAAGTATCTATTGTATCATCTCCACCGGGGCATTGATATTTTCTTGTTTTTCATGATGTTAAATTTTAAGTATCTGGAAGTTCTTTTCTTATTTCTTGATCAAAACAAATTTCCTGATTATGGATTTTTGCCCATTATCCATTCTGATGAAATATGTCCCGGCCGACATGCCGCTTAGATCTAAAGTCAGTTCATTGGTTTGCTCCATGACATTCATCGAATACATCGTTTCTCCTAAAATACTATAAATTTCAACTACAGAGTTGGGTTGCGCATTAGAAATATGAAGATTGAGCAATCCATCAGTCGGGTTGGGATATATGATCAGGTCGATTGCACCATCTAATTCAGATTCCGTATCATCTGAATCTCTTGCTTCAGCCCCACCAAATAATGAACTGTAAGTTGTGAAATAATAGCGTGGACTCCAGTCTGACCATCCATCTGAACATTTTGCCTTTAGTTTGTATTCATATTCCGTATTTGCATCCAAAAGCGTGATGGTTCTCCAACTGTTGGTGGAATATCTATTTTTCCAGGGTTCAGAAGATCCAGCTTTTCTAAAAAATAATCTGTATTTAGTAACTCCATCGATAGGCGACCAGTGAATTTTTGCACTACTCGAAGTGATTTTGGTAACCCAGCTATCTAAAGGTGCTCCGCAGGAACATGGATATGCCGGAGGCAATACCATATTTAACGCACATCCGGGCTCACAATCAAAAAAGGCTGATATTTCAAACGACTCACCATTTGCAGGGATTTCGATATCCGTAAAAGTATGAGAGCCGGAACCATAAGTCGTAGTGGAAGCCAGAATTGTCACGCTTTCGTCAGTTAAAATCAACTCACATAAGGTCGGTTCATTCGAATAATAAATTGTTATATCGACGGTATAAAAATCGTCATTCGAATTGGTCGAAGTGCCATTGTCATCACAAGCTCCCATTGCAATTCCATAATCATAAATAGCGCAGGAAGGGTCATTATTTCCACATTTTAAAGTATTTTCAATCAAAACATCCAATGCTTCGATCTCCACAAATCCCAAACCTGTTTCGAGCATTTCATGTTGTCTTGAAGTTGATTTTTGAGTTCGAGACTGAACTGGTGAATCAACAATCACATCACAACATCGATCTAAATCTCCTGCTGGCAGCGGATTTCGTTCGAATAGGAACATATCTTCATAATCCGGAGATAAAATCTGAGCGCTACCAACGAACATATATCTTCCATTGTAAGGATTTCTTGCCAAAGAACGTCCTTCATTTGGTGTTGCTTCGCTATCATAAATTTGCTCCAATCGCAACGGATTGCCATCCAAATCAGTGCTCATCATAAATGAATCGTCACCTGAATTACCCGTAATAACCACTTCGTTTAAACCGCGAACATGAAGGATTTCTTTTGTATAATTTTTGCCAGATACATTGTATCTTTTTGTCCAGCGGATTGCTCCGGTGTTTGAAATATTGAGCAATAACAAATCAACAGGAGCTGAAATGCAATTGCCCGCATGATTGGTATAATCAACTTGGTAAGTTGCTCCGATATACAGTTGACTTTCAGGACCCAACGTGATAGAATTTCCATACTGTGTACGATTTCCATTGTTCAGAGCACCTCCTTCTACGGCGTAAGATGAGCTATTGAAAACAGGTGTTACAGGCACCTCGTCAATTCGTGTAAAAAGCACTTCACTTGAATTATCACAATCAAAATATTCCATGTTACAGCTTCCTGCCAAATAGTATGTTGGAACGGGCATGTTTCCTGTAAGATCTGCGATGATCTGATTATACTCAGAATAAGAGGCGTCTCCCGAATGGGTATCTTCAATAGTTGATGACCAAAGGACGTTCCCGTCATTGTCCACGCGCAATAGAAATGCTTTGATCCTGAAATCATCCGTTACGTATGCACCACAAGCCAGATAACCATCTCCAGCGATTGCAGGTACTATTGATTTCAGTCTCGAAGAGGTCCCAGGAAAATAAGTTTTCATCCAAACCACTGCTCCTTCATCATCTACTTTCATGATGTAAGCATGGAAATTGTTGGGTTCGCCATTTCCAGAATACGAAACAATAGACTCGCCACAAGTGATGTAACCAGTATCTGTGTTGTTTCCAATGCCCAATTCTTTGATGTCATAAGATCGCATATCCGATAAATTATCGGTTGTTCCATTCAAAAGGTATGTAGTTGCCCGAAGGGGGTTTTTGTTTTCATCGAGTGATATGATTTGCATGACATCTCTTGTAATCGGAACGTCATTGATTTCATCAGGAGAATGCCAACCTGTAGTAATAAATGCTGTGTT
This sequence comes from Saprospiraceae bacterium, assembly GCA_965220465.1. Taxonomy (GTDB): domain Bacteria; phylum Bacteroidota; class Bacteroidia; order Chitinophagales; family Saprospiraceae; genus JAHDHW01. The sequence goes on from CBDCPZ010000025.1 coordinate 879,266, forward strand.
ATCTTCGGCGTTTTGTACAACTTCGATTTCCTGTGTATGTACATTATGGAAATCTGGATTGGGCAAATTGTAGGCTCTGTGATAGTTGGTTTCAAACCCCGGCACAGTCAAAAGCCCAGTGGAAATAGAAATGGCATTGTCAATCTCATCCAGTTCTTTGACATCGTTTGGCTCATCCAGAATAAATCCGATGTAATAATCACCGGGTATCAAAACCGGATCTCCGTGCGACTCACATGCCATATAAATATCATAATTTATCGACGTATAAATAGAAGTTGTAACTCCTGCACCAAGCCCGGCATATGTATCAGCATCTAGTAAAATATCAGAAGCAGTGATTTCATCATCAACAGAGGCATAATACTGGACTTCGAATGAGCCAGCGTCCGCAATGCCATTATTTTGAATGTTAGCACTTATTGTTACAGAAGTTGTAGACGGTGTAGAAAAACTCTCTGAGCCGGCAGTAGTAAGATTCGGAAGAATATCCAAAGTTATAGGGTTAAAAAAAGTAGTGGTATCGTTTCCTGAAAAAGCATCTTCAAATTCGTCTATGCTAACTATTAACCCCACGAAATAGTCTCCTGATGGTATCCCTTCAGGAATCGCAAAACCATAGCTATGTGTGAAAAAACTTTCTGCCTCGAAAGAACCATATTCCCAATTCCCTTCTGTCCATATAAATTCTTCTACAAGGTGGTCTTCTGAAGTGATCGTCCGATCTTCCGAAAAATAAATCTGCATCTTTAGGTTGTGAATGTCAAATGTGCCGATATTTTCGATAGTGATATTTTCTAATGTTATTGATTCTCCGGATTTGAAACTGGTTTCCTCTTCTAATAATGCATTTTGGGTTTTTGAACTTCTCAATTTTCCACTCGAATTGGCATAATATGATTCAATTCCTACATCTGCGATTGGCGGATAAATCATTTGATCAAGATAATGCCGCCTGAGAATCCAGGCATCAGTAGAGTGAATGCCTTGTCCATCTTCAATTATATCATCATTAAACGCATGCATTACAGTAAGCACCTGATGGGTGTAAGTTTCAGGTTCATCCGCAGACATTAATCCCCAAACATGTCCGAGTTCATGCATAGCAGTAGGGAGCAGTAAAATTAAATCAGGATCAACCAACAGATCTTCTAGGTCCGTTGTCCATTTTCTGTTTGCATTCCAAATCACATCCGATTCAAATCTATCACTACAATAATCTGGACCATTGTCAAATTTATGTAAAGCAATGGCACTACTTCCCCAAGTAGCTCCATAAACTAATGCCACACCCACATCATCCATCCTGCCAGCAAACTCATTGACACCATTGTAGTAATCCCCCATTTCAACGGGCCCGTCGCTAGGAATCCATTGATAAATCGGCAGATACTGATTCCAGATAGCCATTGCCTCAAAATTGGTTTCATAATCGAAAGAATCGGGCATAGTTTGTTGCATGACTATAGGCAAATCATGTACACTGCAAGCAGCTAAGTCATATGAAGAAGTGTAATTCGTTTCTGAAGATGATCTTGAATCTCCAGAGGGGTTTTGTGGCTGAGCAACAGCAGGAGAAAGGATTTCAGGAAAAGAAGACTGAAATGAAGTCCCCTGATTTTCATTTTTCAATTTACTTCCAAAGGATGAGCTTTGCTTTTTTGTATTTTCATATAAAGCTTTTTGCAAAACAAAATCAATAAAAGCCTCCAAGGTCACAAAACCAGAATCATTTGTTTCCTTTTTTGAGGATAGATAAGCTCTTCCGTTTCCACTGGCAGATTCCGGTACTGAGGGAGATTGTCGAGCAGAGAAAAGCTCGAGGTTTTTAAAAGTAGCCTTTCCATTTTCAATAAACTGAACTGGCTTGCTGACTGTTAAATTTTCAATTGACAATGAGGTTATGGCGTGTCCGCTTGCCGTCAAAATGTAATCTGTCTGTAATCTTTTATCTCTGACAACTTTGAAAAATCCCTGGCTTTCTCCAACAATGGGGTTAAAATATCTTTTTCCGTCATCTTGTGCAAAAAGCAGGTAGCGTTGCCCGATTTCGAATTTTGGCATGCCGCAAACCCGCATTCTTTTGCCTTCAGCATCGCCTCCGGCATAAGTGATGACAATAGTTCTTTTAAGCCTTTGGACAGACTTTTCATTAGAAAATATCACTTCGTTTTGCACAAAAGTGACCTGTGTGAAAATCATATTTCGCTGCTCGTTAAAAGCAGATTCCATGCTATAGACTTCGCCGATAAAGATCAAATCCGCAGTTTGAGTCATTTCAGTAAAGGAAAGCTGCTCCGAACAAGCCCATGTTTTAGTATTTGAAAAAAGAGAAATTAAAACACAAAAGAAAAAAGTAATTCGCGATTTCATGATGGTAATTTTTAGATAAAAAATAATCGAACAGCTTTCCAAATCTTTTCACTGTTCATGTTTTCACCTATACCATTGGCTTTAGTGGGTAGGAGTGACAAAAAAATATTTTTTTGGCGATGTGTGTCACGTTTACCTTTTTTTTGCAATTGACTATTTGGGAAAAGATTATTCTCAACATATCTCTTTATTCCTAATCAACAGGAAAGCAATATATTATAGCTGTTCAACAATTAAAACCTTTTTGAGTAAAAGGAGGAAAAAAGGCAGGACTTTATGTGCTAAGGAAAGATTAAATCAAGAACCGTGAAATCACGAATCAAGTTCCCTTTATCAGAGAAATCAAAGCTGTAGATATTTTGTTGCGATTCAATTGATATTCTTCATATTTGATCAGTTCCTTTAGCCGGTTAGTATTGTTTCTGGTATTCCTTTGGGCAATATTTATAATGAAACCTAAGCTTTCGTTTTTATTCTTTTTATAAGTCAATACCTCCTCTATCACTTTTTCCAGATTATCATTTGTAACTTGTTCCTGCCACCTTTTTGACAACAATTCTTTTGATCTGTCTAGTTGTTCTATTTCTTCTTCAAAAAAGCCAAGCTCATGAACCGTATAGATTTGGGACAATTCCCTAAAATTCTGTTCATTAACCCAATTGAACGTAAAGGAAACCGAAATGATGGATAAAAATAATGCCGGGGATAACAGTGTAGTATTCATGTGAAAAAACTTACCCTTACCCAACACTTCAGGCGAATTGAATTGCAACCAAATGATCAATATAATCAATAGTCCTGTAATAATTCCAAACAGTTTCAATCCTTTTTTCACAAAAGTTCGCGACAGATAAAATCCAAAAAGAAAAATAGAAATTGCACTGACGACAGCATCGATGTCCTGGACCATTTTCAGTTGCCTCGTCCAGACATTAAGTAGAAACCAGACAATACCCAAAACAATCGTCACCATTTTCCAGAACCTGTGTTGGACGATTTTATCAATAAAACTATTACCTTGAGAAAAGAAAGACAATGATAGTAGGAAACAAATATTGATAAGGCCGGATATAGACAAATAAATATTCATCGACGGGCTATAAACTGTCGAAAACCCAATGACAAAGTAGAGAAAAAAAACAAATGACAAAAATATCAATCCTGAAACATTTGCTTTATTAATGTCAGATTTTTTACTTGTCAAACTCCAAAAGTAGATTAGAACAATGAAAGTAAGTAAGCAAAACAAAGACAGGATCAGACGAGACCTTAGTAAAAGATTTAATTCTTTAATTCCTAAAATTTCAAATATAAATTCCATGATAATTTGTGTTTCTGAAATTGCTAAATCACCTTTGAATGTATTCTAAATCGAGTTGCTAATTAACAAGAGTGTCCGTCAAAGCCGGTAAACCCCAATACAGATGCTCACCGACTTTGACAAGACTAAAATAGCATGCCTTCATAGTTCATATCTTCACAAACCTGAAAGAATTATTTCCTTCCTCAGTAATCACGGTTAGGATATAAAAACCAGGAATGAGATCAGAGATATTAAGGTTGAATGCATTAAATCCAAAATCAAGCTGCTGTTCCCTTTCAGATATCAGCTGACCTGAATAATTACTAATCCTGATTTTGGTATGAGGAATTGCTTTCAATGCATGAATTGTTAACATTAGCTCATTCTCAGCAGGATTTGGAGATACTTTTATATCATTGATCGATTGTATATCATCCGCATTAAGAATAATGTCCGTTGAAGCATCAGCTATGCCTTCATCTTCCTCTCTATTACCAACTTTGTCTGTTGCAACACTATAAAAATGGTAACTATTCCCAATTTCGCCTGTAAAAGTTGTTGAAGTTGCAGATGTGTTATTCAACCATAAGGTGAAATTGTCATTATTTGCAGCTACGAAAACATCATAGTGTTGTATTCCACAACCATCACCATCGTTACCTCCCCAGGATATTGTAAAAGTAGTATCCATAGATTCAGGATCTAAAGGAAATACTTTACTTATAGGAGCTTCAAAATCAAGAGTATTCACAAAAGGACCATAGGGGGGCGCTGGACCCCAAGGGCCGATGCCATCAAAATTAACCCTTGCCTGATTTTCAAATATAGTACCTGATGTTAAATTGTTTTTAGGTTTCACTTGGAACTTGACCCAACCAATATTATACCCTAAAGGATCGACAGGAGGCAGGTAACCGGCTAGTGGGTCATCCGGTGTTTCCAAAGTTTCTGGGTCAAGCGTTTTATGAACCCAATAAACTTCTCTGGTATATGGATTGAGCGTTCCTTCTACATTTACTAAATAATTATAGTCAGGTCGCATATCTACTGTCACATTGAAATAATGCCCTCCATCAAGCGGTACCTGCCATCTTAAGAATCCAATCTCGGTGAAATCAAATGTAGCAAGGTCAAAGTTTTCATCCAGTGTATCTCTGATAAAAACCTCTCCAGCAGGTGCGGTAGCATCCTCTTTGTTCCAGTAATCAATTCGGTATTCAAAGTCAGTTGTATCTCTTATAAAGTTTTGTCTTTCACTCATTGGCAAGTTGGGAGTCTGCTCAGTACCTATAATACCAAACTTATCTTCTGGTGTTGTAGAACCTACTACTTCAGCATCTGCGTAATCTTCGCTTTCCGGTAATTCATCTTCACCATCTTCTTCCGGCGTACAAGCCTCAACAATGTCATTTACATCATTTAATTTGCCCAATACATCAAATAATATTTTAGCTCCTTTCACATAGGGATTAGGTATTGATCCAACAGCTGCCTCTGCGCAACTAATATATGCTGTACCAAGATCTGGCAATAAACTTATAAATGGCATTATGCTTATACTATCAGGATGTTGAGACATATCTATTTCAGCCACAGATTCTGCAGTTGACCTCATTAGCTTTGCCACGTCTAATGCACAAGATTGAATATCGCTAAAAGGTAAAACACTCTCCATAAATGTTTCTCCTGCTTTAATTAATATAGTCTCTAAACACTCATCAGTGGAATATCTTAAAAAGTCCTCATTATCCAGTAATGGGAAAGTGGCAACAGTTCTTAAACTTGTTGTACCGATAGTGTTATATTTAACAGAAAGCTCAATTGAAATACTAGTATTTGCTTTTATCCTGGGAACCAGTATTGGAACCAACCGGGTAACTTCTCCTGATACAGAGTCCAGAAAGTCATAATAATATGGCACATCAACCCAGTCTTCCCAATAATCCTCCCAACCTTCCCAGTCAGTAACAGACATACTGTCTGAAACCACCTGTGGAATAGTAAATAAATCCGGATCATTGAAAACTTCTGCATCATCTGACAGGTGAAGGCTGACAGGAATTGCAAAGGCATCTACATTGCTACTGTTACTAACTTCAACAACTACTGTTTGCCATCTCCCTGCTCTTATCTGTGGATTAAAAATCAAATTCGTCGAAATGGGTAATTCCTGTAATAATACTATTGTCAAAGGAGTCGGACTAATTGCTGTAGTATTTCCATTAATTATTTCTACATCCCAGTTTCCGGTGGAGATCATGGAAAGGTCGAAGGTCAGATACCAGGAACCCTTTTCTGAATTCAGGTTTTGGATTTCAGGAAAAACATCTGTCGCTCCGTTGGAAAGCTTAATGATATCATCTTCTGAAAAGCCCGCTCCTAATATTTCAAAAGAAACGATTCCCTGTCCCACATTATAGGTAGAAAGGCCATTGATCGTCAGGTCATGCTGCTGTTGATCATTAATCTGGACTGAACTAACTATAATCAAATAGTTTCGATATTGATCTTCTCTGTTAGTAAATAAATCTCCACTATTATCATTTTGAAGTACAGCTGAATCTTTATACCGAATATAATATCGTCCAGCTACAGGATTAGCTATTTTTCCTTCAATTTGATACCCTTGTCCCCAATCATTAAAAAACCATTTGGGGGCGTCATCATTGATACTCTCGTAGAAGACTTCTATAGAACTCCATAATCCAAACCCTTGAGTTTTTAAATAAAGCGTATCCTGTCCATCTGGTACATCAATATACTTCCAATCATAACCATAAGGTCTAAGTATTTCACCAGTATCCCATTCTCCCAATTGAAGTGAAGGAGGAGCATCTGTAAACATAATTAATCCCTCTCCTTGTTCAGAAGTAGTTTCTATTTCAAATAAATACAATCCATCAACAGGGTTTTGGATGTGAGCATCAATATCTGCGAATCCTCCTCCCAAAAAGCTATCATAATTATCTTCTAATAAAATATCCTCCCCAGAATGTGTAATATTCAAATTACCTATCCAAGTACTTGAATAGCTGATACGAGAAGATTTTTTAAGCAATACAAAGAGGTTGTCAACCTCCGGGATGATAATTCCTGAAGTAAAAGCATCACCATTGCCCACTTCAAAAGGAATCCATTGATTAAATAAAAAGCTGTCTATTTCGATGTCAAGTATACTGAAACTGTTTTTGAGTCTTAAAGTGTCGCTACCTGGATTAGTAACTAGTACATCATAAACTCCAGGTTCTGCACTTGCAAAATTTAAATTAAAATTGAGATGAAAGTCATCGACAAATTCAATACTAGAAGGAATCAAATCAGGTCCTGAATTTTTTTGAAAAATTATTTCTGAGCTGGCTTCAAAAGGAAAACCCAGCACCCCTCCATTTACAGATTCTTCTGACAAATGCACTATTCCAGGTGAGACAGAGAGTAATTCAGCTAAAGCAAGGGATGGCGGCGATGGGTTCGTCAAGTTTACTTTTCCCAAATCCGGATCGTCATGCTGATCATGAATAGAGCTTAAATTATAGCCTGCCCCGAATTCAAACAAGGTGATATATTCTTCCAGACCCCACCAGTTTTCGCTGGCATCAACATCTGAAGATGAATCGTTGTGGAAGGAAAAGTAAATACTGTTTTCAAATGAACTGTTATGAATTGATAATTGTCCTCCCCTGTTGATTATTCCATATTCGCAATTCTCGAATGAAAGATTCGAAAAACTATTTTGATCACCAAAATTTTGAAGCCCGGTTCCACAATAGTAGAATTGGCAATCTGAAATGGAATTATAATTACTCCATGATTCAAGTGCTCCGATCTCTTCTGCCCATCCTCCATAGAAAAACAAACAATTGTTAATAATGGAACCATTTGAAGAGGGAGCTAAACTTAAACTATTCCATGCTGATATATATGGAGAGGTCATTGATCCATCCCCGTTGGTATCTCCAGCATGATCATCATCCAGAATTGAAGTAAAAACAATTGGATCTTCAGTTGTGCCTTGAGCGATCAATGAACCATTAACATGCATTTCAGCATATTCTTTCAGTTTTATTACAACACCTGCTTCAATAGTCAGGGTAACCCCTCCAGCAACGTTTACATAGCCTTCAAGAACATACGGACTATTATCAAATGGCCAGTTAGTATTACTGATTATTGCACCACTCACATAAGTTTGAGCAGAAACCAAAAACTGGTAGGAAAAAAATAAACCGACAAATAATAATTGTAATATTCTACTATATTTCATGATGATAGGTTTTAGATGAAAAAATAGTTCAACAACTCCTTTAGAGTTCAAGACAGTTGTCATTTCATCCTTACTATTGTCATGAAAAGTAAAAAGTGACAAAAAAAAATAAATTTTAAGGACTTTGTCACGTTTACCTTTTTTTTGCAATTATTCGTAAAGGAGAAGTTATGCCAGTGTAAGGCAAGAGATCAGAAAAGAATAAAATTGAGCGCATTCAGAAGTGGAAACTCAGGATTTTTGAGTCTTTTTAATTAACCATAAAAAAAGTAAAAGCCCTCCTATAATAAACAAACCGAGCATTAAGATATTTTTAAAATTAGAGCTGGTGACAATCGGCTCCATATCTCCCATTGCGACCAGCCCTGCCCAGTAAAAGGGATGTGCGTCAAGGTGGGAATTTTGCTCGAGATAATCCAGTTTGGCTTTTCGCAAAGCTGCGTCCTTGTCCATTCCGGATTTTATATTCTGATAAAAAGGAAGCATCAGATTTTTAGTATTTTCATCGCTGACACTCCAAAGGGTAGTGATAATACTTTTTGCTCCTGCGTAGGAAAATCCTCGCGCCAAACTGACCACACCTTCTCCGCGCTGTAATTCACCCAAGCCTGTCTCACAGGCGCTTAAAACCACCATATCAGCATTGAGCCTCATATTGTACAGATCACGGACATAGAGGAATTCATTTTCCAGAGAATCTTCAATTTCGGTGAAAGCCAGGTAGGAATAATCTCCGGCTTTGTCGTTGGCTTTGCCATGTGTGGCGAGGTGTAGTATGTTGTAATTTTCAGCAAGTTGAATAAAATTCTCCTCGGTTGCTAATTCTCCCACATAGACCTCTCCTCCCAAAAGTTTCTGAATACCTTCAACTTCGGGAATACTGAATTGTAATGGCCCCAAATTACTCCTTCTATCTTCAGTACTGGCAAGCAATTGAGCAGAAGTTTTAAAAGACGGTGCAAAAGCCAAAAAATCCTTTTTCGCATTATTTTTCTTTTGTCTTAGCTCACGTAAATGAGTAGCAGAAAAGCTGTAACTGATTTGATGGTCTTTTATGAGATACGCATGGTTTTTAAACTGATGGCTTTCCGCAGGCTTCGCAGTCAATAACACTTCAAATGGAATATAATTTAAGATTCCATCAGGAACGATGATTAGCTGTTCCGGTAGTTCACCATAAATGGGTTTGATCAATTTTTCATAAAGTTGAAAAGAAGCTATTGCAAATGTGTCACTATAATCCAGATAAGAAACTTCATCAGTCTTGCCAGATATCTGATAGTCATAAATTCCACTTCTCATTTGACGAACCCAGTCTTTTAAAGCAAAATCTTTTTCAACGCTCAGAATTTTATAGTCACCAGGCTTTATGAGGAAAATGTAAATATTTTTTTGACCTACAAAATATTCAATCAATGCTTGGTTTGGTTCCAGCAATTCTGTCTGAACATGCTCAACGCTAATATACTCAGACCTATAACGGAGATTGTGATACTCCGGATAATCCTTATCCAACTGATTGATCAGGTTTTTTAATTGTTGATTTACTTCAAATATCCGCGATTGATAAACCTGAAGTAAGCTATCTTTTTGAGGGATATCATTTCGTTTAGTTTCAACATGTTTTTTTTCAAAATAGAGTAGTTCAGCATTTAAATCGTCTGCTTTTTTCAGCACATCAGGAGGGATCCCGACCAGATCTTTTGCATCGGCATGATAAAATGCTTTGAGCAGCTCATTAGCTTTATTCTGCTCCGCATAGGAAAAAGCTTGTTCCAAATCATACTTTTCAGGGAAAGCCTCGTGGGCTTGAAAAGTATGCTGAATAGCGACATTTAAAGTTCCAAAGGCAGGATCGGCACCAAAAAATTGAGGTTTGAATATTTCTTTTCCCATGGACCGTTTGGCTTCCTCCAGACCACTAAGAGCCATATTAATATATTTTTTAGCAAGCTCAAATTCCTTTTGTTTTAAATAAACCATAGCAAGTGCGCGACAGGATACAATTACGTCTGGGTGTCCATTACTGAATAAGTACTGCTGAATTTCAAGACCTTTTTGGTGGTAAAGAATAGCATTTTCAAGATCTTTCAATTGATGATGATACAGGTTTCCCAAATTTCCATAAGCGATAGCCAACGTAGGGTGATGAGGGTCCTGAAGGTTTGAAAAAATCTCCTCAACTTTTTTATAAGACTCTATTGCCTTTTCATAATCATCCTCGATTCTTTCATACAAAACTCCTAGGCTAATATAAGAATTGGCAACTATAGCGTGATCAGGGCTAAAATTATTTAGCCGAATTTCAAGGCTTTTTTGGAGGTACTCCCCTGCTCTTTTCCTATCTTTGAAAAAGCTAGCAGCCACCCCCATATTATGATAGATATCGCCGACATAAGGGTGGTTTGGAGGAAAAATTTCCAAATAAATATTAAGAGCATTCTGATAAGCCTCTAATGATTTTTCTTCCTCACCTAATCTTTGATAACAAATACCAATATTCGAGTATAAATTAGCGACTCGATCATGAACCTTTCCCAATACCTTTAGCTGAATGGTCAAGGCTTCCTGGTAATACTGTAAAGCCTTATTGTTATCTTGTTTATTATAATATATCACTCCAATAGATTCATAGGTAATTGCGGTCCATTCATGTAGTCTGCCTACCGAACCAAGCAGGATTGTCAATGCTTTCTCATGATATTCGATGGCTTCCTCATATTTTCCAAGCTCAGTATAGATTTTACCGATATTATTATACGGAAACTGAAGTAACGGATCTGTATCACCATTGAATTCCAGGCTTAATTCCAGGTTTTTCTTTTGTATTTCCAACGCTTTTTCAAGATCCCTGATTGCCAGATAATAATTCCCAAGGTTGTTATACGATTTTGTCAGAACAGAATGCTTTGGTCCATATACTTTAAGGCGAATTTCTAATCCTTTTCGAGTATATTCGATAGCTTTCTCAAGATTTTTTTCCAAATTATATAGCATCCCGATAAAATGATAGGAATCTGCGGTTTCGGGATGTTCTTCACCTAGTGTTTTCAATCGAATTTCCAAAGCCATCTTTTGAATCTCCATAGATTTGCCTAAAACTCTGTTTTCGTATTCCACAATTCCAAGCCAGTATAAAGTAAACGCGGTAAATCTATTCTTTTCTCCAAATGCATTCTGGTATATTCTTAAAGCATTATTTCCATAATTTCTTGCCAGTTCAAAATTTCTGGGCCTCAATTGCATTTTCAGGCTATCCAGGTAAAGCCTAGCCAAAGAAGTATCTGCAATTTGTGCGTTAGAATAGGATTGAATAAAAAACAAAAAAAGGAAAGTGTCAAAATAATTGGTTTCATCTGGAGTTTCTTTTGGGTGGAGCACTCTAAAGTTAAGCAATTCATGCGAAATGAAGAAATTGGCAATTCAAAGAATAATCCACAAACATTATTTTGCAACGCGTGTCACGTTTATCTTTTTATTGCAATAGTTTAAGCTTAGATTCCATCCGTAGTGAACGTTGAAGGTGGGCGCCAATGAGACCATCCGTAAGGACATCGAGACTGGAGCTGGTATTTATATTCTGTACTGGGGGGTAAGGCCCGAAATAGATTTATAAGTATTGATGGTTTGAAGCGTTGTCCACGGATCTGATGACCCAACTTCTTTGTATCGCACTTTGTACAGATCAGCATTTAGGCGCTCAAACCAATGGATTACTGCATAATCGCCCGTGATATCGGAGGTCCAGGCTCCATTTGGTGCCCCACAGCCACAAGGTTCCACAGGTGGAAAAGTGATCGTCACACTACAACTTGGATCACAAGCAAAATAGGCTTCAATTGCTTTCGGATCCCCCTGCATCAAGCTCCAATCCACTGAAGGTATGCGAACCGGAGGAATACGTAGAGTATTCTTCGACATCTCCCGTTAAACAAGAGTACATCCATAAGTCGTTGGCTCACCTTCGTAATTAAAGGTGAGGTTAACTGTATAAAAGTCATCGGTCTGTTTTTGTGGTGTTCCATTATCATTGCATTCAGAAACAACCTTAATATATAAACTAATGTCACAAGAACCTCCGATGGCCTGAGTAACAATGACTCCATCTGGAACATCAATCGTATTGGTTTTCGAATAATTGACTGTGGGACTTACCTCTTCAATGAAGATTTCGGGTATTTCAACTTGTTCCTTATTACAAGCTGTGAAAGTAATTCCTATAAGTGCCAGAATAGCTATGATGATTTGAAATTTTCTCTTTTTTTTCATGACTTTAGTTTTTAAATAAATGATTTGAGGATTGAGGTTTAATTGATTTTATTATGATCAGGTAAAATGAATTCAAAAGTCTTTTCAGAAGATTAAGGCTTAGTTTTAAAAAACTTGAGGTTACCCCAACTTGACCAATCATTGGTGCAATGATATTTATGCTGGTATTCGAAATTGGTGTTTTGAAGGAGGTTGTAAAGGATTTTTGATGCGCTGGTGGATTGTTTAATCTTCCAGGGATTGTTGCTGTTCTTTTTCCGGTAGCGGACCTTATAATGATCAGCATCGTTTACTAAATTCCAATTGATTTTTGCTTTGTGGCTCAAAATATTGTTCCCCCATGTTCTTGGAGCAAAAGTACCGCAGTCCATATTGGCGGCACATTCCGCCTTTACCTGGTTGACGCTGTTGCAACCCTGGGGATTGTTACTGATTGTAGCCTGACCTCCATCATCAAAAAAAGAGCAAATATCTTCTATTGCACAAACAGAAAGTTGAGGATTATTAACAATTGATAAAGTGCCATTTAAGAATGATGGGCCAAGATTATCAACTATTATTGATGAAATTGAAGCATTGTTTAGAATTTCTAAATTGCCACCAATAGATTGCAAAGATTCTAAATCACTCAAATCGACCAACGCATCATTGTTGTCAATGATCAAGTCACCACCGATCGTTTCCACATCATGCAACCCTGCCAGACTGACCAGCGAAGGATTATTGATGATCCTTACATCGTTGGGCATAAATATTCCCATAGTATCGCCACCTCCCATCAAAGAAGTCAGATTAGGGTTATTTGCTATTTCAAGTGTTCCTCCGATCTGGCAGCCATCTTCAACTTCTCGCTCATCATCGCTCATTATGGAAGTGAGGTTTGCATTATTTGTAATTTCAAAACTACCACCAATCGATTGCAAAGATTCTAAATCACTCAAATCGACCAACGCATCATTGTTGTCAATGATCAAGTCACCGCCAATCTCCTCTACTTCATGCAGCCCCTGCAAACTGGTCAAAGAAGGGTTGTCGATGATACGTACATCATTAGGCATGAATATAGGCAAATCACCCGCGCCGCCCACCAGAGAGGTGAGATTAGGGTTGTTTGTTATTTCAAGTGTTCCGCCGATAAAGCAGCCATCTTCTATTTCCATCTCATCATCGCTCATTATGGAAGTGAGGTTTGCATTATTTGTAATTTCAAAGCTGCCACCTATTTCGGTGATATTATGCAAACCTATCAGATTGGGTAAAGTACCTGTCCCATCTACATCCAGATCTCCTGCGATCTCCAACAAAAATTCAAGAGGCTCTAAAGAACTTATTACTTCATTTACCCCTTCCTGTATTTTTAAATCGCCGGTGATGATTGAGCAATTAGAATACAATTGCGCAAAATTGTCGACCTCAGCCTGGGAGGTCAGTATTACATTTCCCTGGAGGCATTCAGAACGAGAAGTCGCAGAACCAGCATCACCTTCTAAAGACCAATTGTTAGTTACTTGTTCGGTACTTGATTGAGGTTCAGAGACTTCAATATTTTCCTTTTTGCAAGCAGTAAGGCTAAATAGTGCTAAAAATAAAACAGTTAGGGTTGTTTGAAACATGCTTCTCTTTTTCATTTTGATAAATTTTAAGGTGAAAAAAATTGAAACCGTGGTGTTTTTTCTTGATTTCACCCTAATAATTGGTCATACAATGGAGATGTGACAAAAAAAATTTATTTTTAAGGTCTTTGTCACGTTTACCATTTTTCTGCAATTACTATCATGGAAAAAGTTCTAAATACATGCTCGGATGAAAGGATTGTCCAATTAATTATTACACTTGAACAGGTAGATGGAAACATAGCGGTTCGATGCATTTACAAAATTTACGGAGCTGGAATCAGGCGATTTTTAAACCAGAAGATCTTGACCTCAAAAGTGGAATTAATAGAAGACATTCTCACAGATACCATTCTGGCTTTTTTTAATGCGATCCGGCAAAAAAGGTTTGAATTAAGAGATCATAAAAGTGTGAAGGCATATTTAAAAAGAACGGCACAGAATCTATTGAATCAGGAATTCCGAGCAATCTATAAAGGGAGTCAGCAAAAGGAAAAAGAATTGGATGATGTTGAAAAATTTGTTTTGAACAAAATGACAGATGAGGAAAGAAAAGGTTTTCTTCAACAACTTGCGGAGGATACACATTTACAGGAGGAAGTGGAACTGAAACGGCAAATGATTTACCGAAAAAGGAGAATAGAAGAATTGGATGAGAATATTGAAGCGGAAACAAAGTTAGAAATTGAAAATGTAAATGAAATGAAAAGTTTGATGCAGCAACTGTCACCACTTCAGCAACATTTGCTGATGGCGCATTATCATCAGGATATCGGGTTTTCAACATATGCTGAAATTAAAAACATGACACCAGAATCAGTCCGTCAACAGCATCACCGCAGTTTAAAAAAACTGAAGGATTTATTTGAAAAGCTCAAAAACTAATAACATGAAGGACTTCGACAATATTTCAGATACGATTACTAAATACCTCAATGGAAAGTTGGACGTAAAGGAACTCGCTACTTTTTCAAAGCAGCTAAAAACTAACCCAGAACTAAAAGAGGAGGTGGTATTTCGAAGAATTGTTATGGAAGGAGCAAAATCTCTAAGTAATGACCAGTTGAGAACGCAGATAAAATCGACGATAAAAGAACTGAATAATGGCTCAAAAGCAGATGAGCCATTTCAGGCAAATCAAGCGGCCAATGACAGTCCACCTGCTACCGCCAGAATTGTACCTATGGGTAAAAAATTGATGGCAATTGCTGCAAGCCTGTTGATTTTAGTAGCCATTGGCGGTTTGTGGAACGCTAATCGAAATTACACCAACTCCTCATTAGCCATGGCCAATCATGATTTACCATCTCCAGCTATTGGTTTGAAAGGAGATATTGAAAATAATGCAACCCTTTTTAAAGAAGTAGCAGATGCATATTCCAGTAAAGATTATGGAACTGCGGTCGAACTTTTAAGTTCAGTTCAACCTTCTCCAAGTTACAACACAGCTCAATATCATTTGGGAAACTTGTATCTAAAAATTCAACAACCTGAAAAAGCTATTGGGATTTTTGAGGGTTTATCAAAAACGGGCGATGTACGCTATGAAGAAGAGGTGCAATGGTTGCTGGCAATAGCTCATTTAGAAAATAATGATATTGCTTCAACGGAGAAACAATTAGGTGAAATACTTCAAAACACAGACCATTCGATGTATGACAAAGCCTCAAACCTGCAAAATCAATTGAATAGCTTTTGGAGAATCCTGGTGCTTTAACCTTCAGAAGGCTGTCTTTTATAAAAAACCCATAGTAATAGTAAAAAAAGCCCAGCCATGAGTAAACCAATTTTAATTGTCTCTATTACCAAATTCTGGATCAGCTGAACTTCAGCGGCACTATATGCCAAAGTGTTTATAACACTTCTGCAAGTATAAATACTCGAAAGCAAGCAATCTTTTTCAATAAGACTGTCGGGAACGCCGGCAAATGATATTGCAGAATAATAATAAACCCTTTTGCTAAACTTTAATAAATGCCTCTTCAAGGCACATCTTTTGCAAAACAAATGATTAAAAAAATTAAATCTATTGCTAGTGGCTTTTCCTTAAACAATCAAGTCAATCAAATGACGTTTTAACATGGAAAAGCCTTAAAAAAATGTTAAATTTGTCACAAGGCTAATATTTAAAAAGAATGTGAACGCCAATTTTATTATTTTTAAGCACTCAAAATTATTCATTCATTAAAAAAAATTAAATCGCCATGAAGAAGATATTTGTACTCTTCACTTTTATGAGTTTAGTAAGTTTTGCTGTAAATGCTCAGAATTGCTCTCATGCTAAAAAAGGCACATCTGCCTCTGCTGAAGCTTCAACTTCAGTTTATTCAAAAACAGTTGCCAATGCTGCTGCACAGGATGAAACCGTTGAAAAGAGAGTTTGTGAAAAATCAGGCAGTGTATCTTACGTAAGAAAAAATGTTTGTGAAAAATCAGGTAGTGTATCTTATTCGGATGTAGAATATGATGAAACGACTGCCAAGTTTGTAAATGTATCACCAAGTGATGCTGCTGCTTCCGGAAAGAAAGCTTGCTGTGCTGGTGGAAGCACAAAAGCTTGTTGCGCTGGTAAAAGTGCAAAATCTTGCACCAAAGCTTCTGGCGCCAGTACTGCTGCTCCATCTTCTGATGGAAAAGTGAAAATGGTAAAAAGCGAACAGTAAAATCAATCAGATTTGAAAAGCAAAAAAGCCTTTGACAATCGTCAAGGGCTTTTTTGCTTTTGGTTTAAAAGGATTAATAAGACCAAAGATCCTGCTCAAAATTAAAAATCTCCTGTTTAATTTTTTCAGCCTCCAGCAACAAATCAACTCCCGAAAGGTAATGCTGCAATTGAAAATCCTGAATATTGGACTGTTTAAAAATATAGCTGGAGAAAAACCTCATTTCAAATAAATTTTCCCAACTGATCAAAGCTGCATCATTTTGAGGGTTAAACACTTTGTGTTTTGACAATAATGGCCTGGCTTCCGGATAATAAGCCCAAAACATTGGTTTTTCAAATCTAAAATTTCCGGCATCATCATTCACTTCAATCAAAGGAGCTATTCCTAAAATCCGGACATTCATCGATCCTGTGTTTTCGTCAAAAAACCAGGCTTCTTTTATTCGAAAACGCTTCACATCTTCCCAGTTGATCGAATTTTCAATGATGCTTATAGTAGGTTCTAAGGTTACCGGATCGTATATCATAACCGTATCTGTTGAATAAAATATATCTCGCACTCCCAATGAATCAAAAGCATAATCAAAACGATCATTTTCTGTGCTATAAATTGTGATATCGCCATTCAAAGCGGCATTTTGAAGAATAACAAAAAAAGGATCATTGGGATACATAAACGTATGGTTCATTTTTTCACGAACATCGATGACGCGCCAAATCCGCTTTTCCCAAAATATATCTGCTTCGCGAAGTGGTTTATAATTCATCACTTTGCGTTCTTCTATGATTTTCCTTTCCACAATATCATCAATAGGTTGCGCAAAAGATTGAAAAAATGCGCCCATCGCAAACTGAAAACAAATTACCCCAACAATTAATTTTTTCATAATATTATTTTTATAAGAATTTTTAAAAATTGCCTCCGCTGGCTTCGTAAAACAAGCAGAGGCTCCTTCCTCACAGCAGAAAGGCTTCCATTACTCGCCATAATGATTTCCTACTGAAAAAAGGTTTTTTTTAGTTCAAAGTTTATAGTTATCCTCAACCTCAAACCCTAAGCCTCAAACTTCAAACTCACTTACCTTCTAACCTCTTAACCTCTTGACGCTATTTTATCCTAAACACCATCCCGTTGAGTTTTCGCGTAACTATGTCACCGGGGCATTTTGCTCTGATTTCATCGAAATAATAAATATCGCCGTGTTTGGTTTTGTCGATAATGCGCAATGCTTCCTGGCTAAAATTTCCTCCTCGGTTGTTAACAACCACAGCATCACCAAGCTTTGGCAGACGAACCATTTCGAATTCCACGATGTTGCACTTTGCGTCGAAATCAAAATTTTCTAACACCGCGCTAATCTTTTTATACAACTTAAATTCTCCGATGGAAATAAGTCCGCTTTTATGGCTGCCAATCATTGGAATTGGCGTTGGAATGGGCTTGACACGATATTCAAAAGTAGTAGGCTTCAACCCTCCTCCGGATACTGTAATTTTTGCAAATCCCGGACGATCTGGCTTTGCGGTATATTTTCCATTGCTGTTTTTAAAAATATTGACTCCTTCTGCGCTAACCTGCATTTCATTACTTGGGATACCAGCTGCTGAAACAGACACCGGATTTTCGACTCCCACGTAAAAAACATTCATTTTGTCAGCAGCAACCGTTACGGAACGCTCCCCTACTTCGTACTTAAATTTCTCTGTATAAGTTTTCACTTTTCCATCCAATGGATTGGTCACATTGACGATCACATCAAAATCTTTTGCACCAATTGATTCGGGGCGAGTTTTAAATGTGGCTTTGCCATCGATCACCGGATAAGAATGGCCATCAACGGTTATGGAAATGTTGTCCGCCGTGCTGCTGTATGAAGCCAAAAATATTTCTGTTGTTAGCTCTTCTCCTCTGATTACATAGCTTTTGTCTGCTGAAACCACTGCTTTGAACGCATCAGGTTTTATAAAAGTCACATCCGTTTTTCTGAGAAAATAATCCAGGATCGTGGTCTCAGATATTTTTGCATCATTTTGAAATTTGCTGAGCAATGGAAGAATGGCTGCCACCGGCATTTGATAAAAATTGAATTCTGACCATGATTTTTTATCCGAATCTTCCGGAACAGGTTTCACATTAAGCGGAATACTCTGCTCCAATTGACTTCTCACTGCTTCGTCTTCTATCAAAGTCAACAATTCCGTTCGAAGAGATTTTATCTTTTTTTCCAACTCATTGCCTCTTCCTTCATGGACAAGCATACGGGTTGTTATATCTTTGTCTTTTTTGCCTTTTGGCAAATCATTTACATCCAATCCGCCGGATTTATCAATAATTTCCTGTTTTAGATCAGCGATATAGTTGTAAAATTCAGCAGAAATGGCTTCTGCCTTTTTTGCCTTTTCACTTAAATGTTCAAACTGTGAATACGCTTCAGCCTGTTGGTTAATCGCAGCAAGCATTCGAAGGTTTGATTTGCCCACAATTTCACTACTTTCGACAATACCTTTATCCATTGTCAAAAAGGCATTTAGTATTTCTGCAGAAACATTCAGGGCCAGCAAAGCGGTTAAAACAATGTACATCAAATTGATCATCAGCTGCCGGGGTTCTTTTGGTATAGACATAGATTTAGTGTTTTAAATTCAAGTAATTTTAAATTTAATTTCAATCGAAAAAACCGTATTAAAGCTCAGCTAAGAGTTTTGAAAAAGGTAAGGAATTTGAATGGCAAGCATTGAAAATTAAAGTACCAAACAAAGCACTTCCCTTCTTTTGCAAATTTTTAAAAATGTAAAATGTTACTTCATGTAGTTTTTGAAAAATAGATTCAGGCGTAAAAAAATACCTTGTTATCTTTTAGCCTAATAATTAATGAAATAAATGTGGCGAGTTGTCTTCATAACGTAATGTGGTAAAAAAGTAACAATTGGTTAAACTAATTCCTCGTTTCGATTGTCAAAGGGTTGATAGTGAAAACGGAGCGCATTAAAGGTTGGATTGGTTTTGATCTGAAAAAAATTATTCAAACCCTTTTTGTAAAACTTATAAGCATAAACGATAAAATCACCAATTTTCGTACTTTTGCCTTTCCACAAAAAAGCAGCAATGGCTTTAGATCAAATTGATATAGATTCATACAAAACAACGAAGGCCAAAGAGATGTCCTTTTTGGACCATCTTGAGGAATTGCGCTGGCATATTATCCGGGCAGCAGCTTCGGTTTTTGTTTTTGCTATTGCTACTTTCCTGGCGAAAGACTTTGTATTTAACAATATCGTTTTCGCTCCAAAGTATGCGGATTTTATCACTTACAGGGTCATTTGCAATTTCTCTAATGCTTTGGGATTGGGAGATGCAATGTGTTTTTTTCCGCCGGACTTTACTTTTATTACACCAATTTTCGGCGAACTTTTCATACAACATTTAAAGGTTTCTTTTATGCTTGGCGTGATCGCCTCCTTTCCATATATTTTTTGGGAAATATGGCGATTTATCAAACCGGGCCTTTATGCAAAGGAACAAAAAGCAGCTCGCGGTATGGTTACAATCTGCTCGGGATTATTTCTGACGGGCGTTCTTTTCGGTTATTATATCATTTCGCCATTTGCGATTACTTTTTTGGCAGGATATCAGATCGAGGGAGTCGTGGCTACACCGGCTTTGTCTTCCTACATCAGTTATATGACCATGTTTACTTTACCGGTTGGAATTGTTTTCGAATTGCCAATCGTTGTCTTTTTCTTGTCTAAAGTTGGTTTGGTGACTCCAGAGTTTATGAAAAGTTATCGTCGTCACGCAGTTATAATAATTTTAATTCTCTCAGCGATTATTACACCTCCTGATGTCGTCACTCAGATTTTGGTTGGAATGCCTTTGTACGTTTTATACGAAATAAGCATTATTATTTCAAGACGTGTAGTAAAAAAACAAGAACAAGAACAAGATTCTTAAAAATGCAGAATGTCTCCACGTCCTTTACGATAATTATAAAAATTGCTGTGCCAACAATTTGGATTGTTTTCTTTGGAGCAATGGCCATTGCTTTGTGGTTTGTTGACAGCGGACCGGTTGCAGGAATGGAAGTCGGGACTTTCCGCATTGTGATAAGCATTTTTTTCCTGATGGGTATTGCGATTCTTTATTGGGCGGTGATGCGTGTGAAGCGCGTTGAAATGGACGATCAGTTCTTTTACGTCACCAATTATTTTAAAAATATTCGTTATCCCTATCACCAGATTGAAAAAATAGCTGAAAAAGATTATTTCTTTTTTCGAACAATCCATATAATTTTGAAGCAGCCCGGCCATTTTGGCAAAAAGATAACTTTTATTCCCGGTCGGGTCAATTTTGACGAGTTTCTGGCAGAACATCCGGAGGTCGTAAGTCAATTGGAAGGCAGGGAATAAAGTTTTTTTTGGTTTGGAGTTCATAGTTTATAGTTGTGAGTATGTTGTGAGCGAGGGGCGAGGGGTCAGCAGCGAAGCAAAAAAACTCCAAACCACAAACCACAAACCACAAACTTCAAACTATTAAATTCCAAAAAAATGGGCCATATCTTCATCAGTTATTCAAGCAAAGATCGCTCTACCACAAGAGCATTAGCAAAAATTTTAGAAAAACAAGGCTTAAAGGTTTGGTGGGACAAAAACCTGCAACCCGGAAAAGCATTCGATCGGGCGATCAGTAAAGCATTGGATGAGTCAGAAAGCATTGTTGTTTTATGGTCTAAAAATTCTGTGAAATCTGATTGGGTACTGGACGAAGCATATGAAGGACTGGAACGGAAAATCCTGATCCCGGCAATGATCGAAACAACCAAATTGCCTTTTGGGTATCGCAGAATCCAGGCAATCAATTTGGCCAGGTGGAAAGGCGCTGATTCTGCGAAAGGAATCAAAGATTTGATAAAAGCACTTCATGTTTTGGTTGGTCCAGCCGAAAAAAGCAAAGCAAAACCCAAAAAGAAAGCAAAACCTGTCAAAATAATCCGTCGCCTTTCGGGAGCATTGGATGGAAAGACCATTGTGTTTACCGGAGCACTTTCTGAAAACCGAAAAGCTAACGAAGAAAAAGTAAATGTTGTCGGCGCTCGTTACGTTAATAGTGTATCTTCAAAGACCGATTATTTGGTAGTTGGAAAAGAACCCGGAGATGTAAAACTGGAAGCAGCAAAAAAACACAATGTCAAAAAAATCACAGAAAAGCAATGGCTCAAAATGTTGAATGAGACTTACAAAAGAACACTTTTAAATAAAAATATCGTCTTCACCGGAGCGCTCGAACAACCTAGAACTACGCTCGAAAAAACAGCTAAAAAACTGGGTGCAAAGCCTACCAGCAGCATTTCAGGAAAAACTGATTTTCTGATCGTAGGTGATAAACCCGGAAAGAGCAAACTGACCGCTGCAAAAAAGAATGATGTCCAGATCATTTCTGAAGAATTGTGGAACGATATCGTAAAAACTTTATAAGTCTATTGTCTCAATTTTCACACTTTTTGAAAATCGTTAAACCAACACCTTTCAATTAATTATGAGCTTCTTAATAAACGATTTTTTTGGATAATTGTATTGAACGAAATAAATCCCGGAAGGATAACTGGAAAGATCGATTTCTTCTGTATTTGAATCAATAGTTTTCTCTAAAACCAATATTCCCGTTACGTCTGTGATTTTCAAAGTAGCGTCCTTTACTTCTTTGTTTGAACTAAAATTTACCAAACCGTATGAAGGATTTGGATATAATTGAAAAGCAGGGTTTTCAGTATGTTCAAAAACACTAGTTCCTGACTCACCAAATATTCTGACATTATCAATGTACCATACTCCGGAAGCAAAATAATTCATATAATCTGAGCCAAAGCTAAACCTGATATTTGATTCATCTTGAAATGGTGAAAGATCAACAGTGATCGTCTGATAATCCGTGCTTTCCGGAATCCAGTTATTGTCATTAGAAGTAGCTACCAAAATAACATTTGAAGCGCCGGAAGTGGCAGAACCATATGTAGACAAAACATGCCAAACACTATCCGTTGTGTACAATACCGAAAATTGAATATTGGTATCCGATTCTGCTATTGCCAGATCTAACTCAAGAAAGGGAGCATTTACCGATGTAAAATCAACCCCTGGCAGTTGAACCCAATTCGTAACCGGGCCAAAATAGGGTCCGCTGGCTTCCTTCATTGCTCCTGAATCCTCCACCCATTGTGGGAAGCTGCCCCAATTCGTAGAATAATGAGTCCAACTGGACGGTAGTCCGTCATCAAAATTCTCATTAATCAAATCAACCTGCTGAGCATAGGCAACATTGAACAGGAGTAGCATGGAGATTATTAAATATTTTTTCATAGTTTTAAGTTAGATGGTTTAATTTCAGGATTAACTTCAACGTTTTGATTTTCCAAAATAATAAATGATTACCCCTTTTCTTCTTCAATCAGTGAAATCAACAAATCAGCAGCTTCTTTGACAAATTCAGGATCTTCCACATAATTGTCGCTTTCAATCACTTCAATATTTGAAGGCAGATTTGCTTTTAAATAATTGAAAAAAGCAGTATCTGATTTAGGATCGTACAAAACACCACCAACTTTGGAATAAAGCCCTACTCCACCCTTTGGGATCATAAAATAAGCTTTGTTTTTGGTGTGTTGCAAACGTTGACAAATATCTTTGGCTACTTTTTGTATTTCTTCAGCATTCAGGCGTGGCACAAAAACCACAGGGCTATGAAAAACGTATTTGTGATCTTTGAATTCTTCAGGCACCTTATTAGGAGCTACCAAAACACCCAAATGTTCTGCTCCGCCAGGGCATAAAACTTGCGGAATTCCCAGCTTTCCGGCAACGGTCAAACGCTCCGGACCGCCTGCTCGCAACACCGACCAAACATCGTCCGCAATTTCGCCCATCGCATAATCGAAAACCGCTCCGATGATGCCTTCTTTTATCATTTGCTCCATTGCACGACCACCCGATCCCACCGCGTGAAAAACGATGACTTCGTAGCCTTTGGATTCAAAATACTTGACCGCTTCGATGGTGCCCTGAGTTAGAACGCCCAGGTTTGACATTCCGATTAAAGGTTTTTCTCCTTTTTCAACTACAAACTTTGTCTCCACTTCAGCCATTCCACAAGCTGCGGCAGCGGCGTTCGCTAATATTTTTCGGGCAAAGGGGTTCAATCCTAAAATATCGCTCACCGAAAACATCATCGTAATATCTTTGATTCCTACAAATCCCGAAGTGTCGCCAGAGGCAATTGTGGAGACCATTATTTTTGGAAAACCATACGGTAAAGCGCCCATTATTTCGCAGCAAGTTGAGGTGCCTTGCGTTCCTCCCAAACCAATCACAGCGTGCACTTCATTGGCATCAATTCCTTTTTGTAAAATAGTGATACTGCCTTTCACGACGAAAGGATTCGATTTTTCTCTGGTTGGATTTTTCAATAATTCTGAAAGCGAGCCGCCACCAGTAGCTATAACTTCTGCCCTACTTATCGAAGCCTCAATCCCTGGTTTCCCAACGACTCCAATATCCATCAACAAAGCCTTATGTCCTTTGGATTCTATTTGCTCTTTTAAAAAACCAGCTTCCTGAGCTTTTGTGTCTAAAGTGATGAGTAAAGCAATTGTTTTTGACATAGGAATTTAGTTGATTCGTTATTCGTTGTTGGTCAGGGGTTATGGGTTATGGGTTATGGGTTATGGGTTATGGGTTATGGGTTATGGTGAAAATTTACTTTTTATTGGAAAACCTTAGATCTGCAAACTCTTTGGCGACTGAATACACAGCTTTTTCAATGGGAATGCGCTCTGTGGAAGAACCCGTCCAAAGGCCATCACAGGAAGTATTATTTAGAATATATTGACCATCTTCAGGAGTAACCAAACCAGCTCCGTGGGCAATCAAAATCACATCTGGTTTGATTTTCCTTAATTCTAAATAAGCCTCTTCCGTTCGTCTGGCCGTTTCCTTCAAAGATTCGCCAGAATCGTAGCCTTTTATTCCTCCTTTGGTCGTGCCTGCATGATAGCAAAAAATATCCGGCTGCGCTTCTTCCATGATTCGCAGGCTATCTTCCAAATCGAAAGCCAAGCCTATGGAAACCATGTCCATTTCTTTCGCCAAATGAAGCATTTCTATTTCGTTATCAAGGGTAATCCCGCTTTTAGTCAGTACCTTGTAAATCTCGCTATCCTTATCCACATAACTTATCGAAGGGCCGATATTTGAAACGGAATAAACGCCCATCGCTTTGCAGTCATTGAGCACCATCCGCATGTCTTTCAAAGGATCATTGGCATTGAGGCAGGCGCAAATAAAAGCATCTCCTTTTATCGCCGGCATAATGTCTTCGCGAGTATAATCCAAAGTTTGTTTGTTGGAATCCAAAATCGGCCACATCATCGCCATGGTCCCCATTCCATTGGCTCTCAGCCGCGCACCGGAGAAAGTGTTTACACAATCAGCTCCTGCTTTTTCAAGCAAATTGGCGACTAGTCCGCTTCCTGCGCTTGCGATTAAAATTGGAATTTTCGCGGCTACCTTTTTTTGTAATTTTTCCATGATAGCTGCACGGGAAGTATGTTTTACGGTCATTTTTTAAATTTTTTAAAATTGCCAATTTAAATAACTCTGTCATTTCCGCCATCGATTGGAATCTGTGCACCGGTCACTTTTGAAAAGGTTTTGCCAAGCATTGCAACTGCTAGTTCGGCCACGTCTTTTGAAGTCACTTCTGTTTTCAGAATATTATTGGTTTTGTATTCTTCAACCGTTAAACCATAATGTTTTGCTCTGGCTGCAAGGATATCGTCCGTCCAAACTCCCGTATCGAAAACCGCGTTGGGATGAAGCATATTTACCCGTATTCCTTTCTCTCCCAATTCAAGCGCCGCGATTCTACCTAACTGCATCAAACCAGCTTTGGCAACGGAGTAGGCGGAAGCACCAGGACCCGGTGCAGGTACGTTTTTAGACCCCATAATAACGATCGCCGGATCAAATCCCACTTCCAAATAAGGCAGACTCAACTGTATTAATTGTTGATGACTGGTCACGTTGATGTCCATGCTTTTTTGCCACATTTTCTCATCCATTTTTGCGATTTTGGCGCTTTTAGGAAAAATCCCCGCGTTTGAAACGATCATATCTAAACCACCGAAAAAGGCCACCGTCTGCTCAATCGCATTTTTCAATTGTTTGGAATTCGTAACGTCGCATTTTATTCCTAAAATTTCTTTTTTATCAAAACAATGAGCAATGTTTGGTTTGATATCCAGCGCTGTGACCACTGCGCCTTCATTTATCAACCTTTCCACGCAAGCTTTACCGATCCCACTCGCTGCTCCAGTGACCAATACAATTTTTCCCTGCATTGGTTTTTCATTACCAGCCTTTTTTAATTTAGCTTGTTCAAGGCTCCAATATTCCATTTCGAAAAGGTCAGATTTAGGCAAGGTTTTCCAACCACCTAATTGCTCCGCCTGATGAATGGCTTTTTTGGTATGACGTGTTATATCTTCAATGATTTTTATTGCTTTGACAGATGTTCCGAAAGAAAGCGTTCCATACTCTGGCCAAATCGCCCAACGTGGAGCAGGATCGAGCATTTCCTGTTCTCCCGTATTAAATTCTTCAAAGTATTGCTGGTACGCCTTTACATAAGTGGAAAGGTCTTTTTCAAAATTATCAGCCAAAACCAAAGGAGTGCGCTTAGTGCGAATGATATGATCCGGAGTAAGCGGTCCCCTGCTTGAAATGCTTTTCAATTTTGGTAACTTACTAAAAGCAACGGATTCTCCCGAATGATCCAACCGGCAAAGGCTGGGCTTTTTTCCGATCAAGGAAATCTGCCTTCTCAATTGCGCTATTTTTAAAGCGTCTGCTTTTTTTCCTTTCTTTCCTTTTAATGGATTTGCTCCTTTTTGTTTTAAATAATTTTCCGCTTTTGAAACGATATCTATCATGCTTTTATAACTCACTTTCGGGTCATCGTGAAAAGTAAACACACCGTGATTGAGTAAGATCATTCCGTCAATGGAATCCCAATCCATTCCTTTCGTCATCTCATAAATCTTTTTGGCCAAAATAAAGCCAGGCATGACGTAAGGAACAATCAAAATCCGGTCTCCAAAAGTTTCCTGAATTCGCTTGCGCCCTCCGGGAGTATTTGTCATCACAACAACAGCGTCAGCGTGGGTGTGGTCAACAAAAGTGTAGGGGATGATGGCATGTAAAATGGCTTCAACCGATGGATTTGGGGCTGATGGATTCGTCATGGCCATACGCTGATTTTTGACCATTTCCATGTCGGAAAGCGTATCCAACTCTGCTAATTTGAGAAGCGTTGACAATTTTACAGGAGAAAAGCCAGGGCCTTCAATGGTCGCCAAATCCCAACCACTTCCTTTGACATAAAGGAGGTCTTCTTTTTCACCAAAGATGTTTTTTTCGCGGATTTTTACTGACGTATTTCCTCCTCCATGAAGAACCAAATCTTCTTCTTTTCCTAACAATCTCGACGTATATACTCTCAATTGCAGCAGGTCATTTTTTAACTTTTTCGCTTCTTTCTTATCCCAGGAACTTTTCATGTTTCAGTTAGTTGGTTTTTAAATTCAAAAACGAAGTTACTAATTTATTCAAGTTGCGAAATATCGATTTTTAATCCATATAATCAGCAACTTTGAGGTTTTTTTTATCCCAATAATCGTCATCATGGAAGCTGTATTGTGTTGGTTTGTAAGTTCCGATGAGATCAGCATTGGCTTTTTCCGGAACGGGCAATTCCAACAAAAAGTAAGTGGCATTGACGAAAAGCCGACGAAGGTCCTCATTCAATAAATCCGTTGAGGAACCTATGGTAGAAGTTAGCGATAGTCCTTCTTTTCCATTATTCAATTGATACGGTTTGGACCAAACTATTGGCATCATTGGATCATTTGGATTGTAATCGTTTTTGCTCGCTGGATTAGTAGTTGCAACTTCCTGGTCCGTTGGCTTCATTCCAAAAAAAAGATCATTTTCATCAAACTCACCCGCTCTGTTGACAACCTGGCCAAGAACGAAAGTCTGAACATCTTCCAGTAACGGCAACAGTACGCCATACACATCCGTCGGGCCCCAAATTGCACCAATTCCAATGCCATTTAAAAGTGGATGAGATGCTGCTCCCGGAGCTATAACTCCCCACGTGCTTTGGTTTTTATGATGGCCGTGATGCGTATGCCAGTTAGCTCCGAGTATTTTCCGGCCAAAGCCACCAGCCCAATCCGAATCTTCTTTTCCATAATAATTGCCCCAATGATACCAAAGGTTAGTGCTATCCTTAAAATGAAAGGCATGAGTGGCTGTTCGAATGCCGATGATTGGTTTTCCTTCCAACAAATAATTTTTAAAATATTGCATTTGTTCATCCGGCAAAGCTCTGAATCGGGTAAACAAAAACACGAGGGCAGCATCCTCCAAAGCCTTCAATCCGGGGATATTATCTGTATAATTTGGATCAATCACTCCAGGGTTTTCGGGATTCTGGGCGAATAAAACGGTACAATCAAAGCCATGATAAGTTGAAAGTATTTTTGCCAATTGAGGCAAAGCTTCTTCAGAACGATATTCTTCATCGCCGCTGACCAAAACTATTTTCCTGTTTTTTTTAAAATCTTTATTACCCTCAAAAATTATCCATTCAATAGGTGAATTTTCCATGGTTTCAACAGTTTTTTGTTGATTACTTTGTTCCGTTTGACAACTAAAAAGGTTTAAAAACAGGAACACAAAAAGTATGAACTTTTGCAAAACAGCCTTTTGGGAAAAGGTTTGGTCATTGTACTTTATCAGCATGTGGGTGTAGTTTTAGCAATTCTTCAGGAGTATAAAAACCGGTTTTTTCTTCAATACTTGCGCGTATTTTCTTCACTTTTTCCGGGATAACTACTGAAGCTTCGTTTCCAAAAGAATTTCGGATAAAAGTTAAAACAGCAGCTATTTCTTCGTCATTGAGCATTCTTTCGAAAGGTGTCATCGGAACCTGACCAGGGTATTCTTTTCCATTGACTTTCAAAGGTCCGAGAAGTCCTTTCAAAGTCAGTTTAATCAATCGATCTTCGCTACCGGTCACCCATTGGGCGCCAGCAAGCGGAGGAAATCCTGAAGCTTCCAGCCCTTTTCCGTCAATTTGATGACAAGTGGAACAAAACCCATCTCTTCGAAAGATCTTTTGTCCTTTTTCAAAAAGTGCCAAATCTCCTCCTTTTAAAGTAGTTTCAACCGCTGCGGCAGGTTCTTCACGGACTGTTGCTCCGCTGAGATGAGCAAGGGCCGTTGCATGAGCATGAACAATCCACTCGTCCATTGGTTTCTCACCGGCTTTTGTAATAATCGGAATTCCTTTTTCACTATCCAACCAGGACGCAGCTACAATTACTTCCAAACGAACCCGTCCGTGATCATCTCCCGCAGCTTCCAAAAGGAGATCGGCCTGGTCATTTATTCGATGTCGATTGTAACGGAGTACTTTTACTGCTGCTGCTCGAACTCTAAAATCCTTCGATTTAAGCAATTCACGTAGTAAAAGATTATCGATTTGATTAAGTCCCCAAGTCACCCATAAAGCTTCCAGCAAATGATGTTCATATCGAGGATCTTCTTTATCCAATTTGGCAGTCCAGACTTCTAAAGCTGCCAAAACTTCGTCAGTATTACGCCCTCTTAGTTCGCGGCGTGTTCGGTATCTTGTCCTATATTCGGGAAGTTTTAGGTTGTTTAAAAGCTCTTCAATACTTGCTCCGGTTACTTTTGCGGGTGTGACTAAAGGCCGCGAAGGATAAGTGATCCGGTAAATCCTGCCATGAACGTGGTCTCTGAGCGGATCACGGGCATTATGCTGCATATGACCGATCAATACATTGTGCCAATCAACGAGATAAAGAGAACCATCTGGCGCAAATTCCATATCCACCGGACGAAAGTTTTTATCAGAACCTGTTACCAAATCCTGACGGTGTTTGCTTGAATAGCCAATTCCATCATCGCTCAAGCTGTGTTGCTTGACACCTAAAAAACCGATGGTATTATTGATCAACAGATCGCCTTGAACTTCATCAGGAAAATGCCTGCTCGATACAAATTCCAAACCCGACGTTGGCCGAACTCGATGCGCATCTTCTATAAAACTTAATGATTTATGGTTCGCAACTCCGTAAATTGGCTTTAAACTTCCGGGCATCATCCAAAGCACATCAGGGCCGGAGGTTTCGGCAAAAAAGTTTTGCCCCCATTCGTCAAAGGCGATTCCCCAGGGGTTTGGAATTGACAATTGAGCGGTCCTTTCCAAATGATGGCGTTGCGGTGCGTATCGAAAAAATCCTCCATTGGTCACTCGAATCGGACCATAAGGCGTTTCCACATTGGTGTGTAAAAAAACTCCTTCTCCCATATAAATTGCTCCGGAAGGGTCAGCACAAAAAGCACTGATAGCGTGATGGGTATCGTGGTCATCAAAACCACTCAAAATGATTTCTTTTTTATCTGCTTTGTCATCACTATCCGTATCTGTGAGAAGTACGAGATTGGTTCCCTGAGAAACGTAAACTCCTTCGGGTGCAAATTCAAAGCCGATAGGAAGATGCAAGCCATCTGCAAAGGTTGTTTGCTGATCGGCTTTGCCATTGCCGTCAAGATCCTCGAGAATAATCAACTTATCGTTTGGTTTTTGATCACCAGGTTTGTAATGCGGATAGCTTGGCATCACAGCAACCCAAAGGCGGCCCTTATTGTCAAAAGATAATTGAACAGGATTAGCCAAATCAGGAAATTCTTTTTCAGAAGCAAAAAGTTCTATTTTATATCCGGGAGCAGTCGTAAGTTCTTTTAGTGCGTCTTCTCCGTACAAATATTGTGAATCGCTGTTTTTTTCGCTGGATTTATAATTAGTCTCCACAGGTGGAAGTGGCGACGTTTTTTCATCAGCAGCTACCAAATCCATTTTTTCGCCTTTCAAAGCTAACCAAATGGCTTGATCCCGAATGGCGGTCATTTCCCGAATTTTGGTCAATTCAAAGGGATAATTGTCCGGGCCAAACGGATCGTAACGCCGCCCGAAAACATGCACGCCGTTAGGTATTTTAAAATCGTTAAGCCAAAACCAGTTTTTTTCGAGAACTGCTTCGAGGACCAATTCACGATTTTGTTCAGCAACATTAGACTTTCCACCAAATATTTTATCAGCTAAATATTTTGAGAAAATCAAATAGCCTGAATCATTCAATTGAAAGCCGTCAATAGTCAATTGTCCTTCCGTTTCAAACCATTTTTTTGAAGGGTTAAAAACATCTAGAAAAGGGACTTTCTTTTTAGCTGCAACCGCTTTCATCGCATCGCTATAAAGGGCAAGGTTTTTATTTTCCGCTTTTCCATCCGGGAGGTCGATTTTATCAGAAAGGTCCTGAAACGCAATGGGCGATACCAAAACCAATTGAGGAGATGAATTCCCGTTGTATTTTTGATTTAAAGTATGTTGGATAAAAGCGTCCAATTCTGCTTTAAAATTATCAAGTCCATTTTCCCCTTCAAACGATTCATTGTAACCAAAAAACGCTAAAATAATGTCTGCTTCAAGGCGAGTGAGCCATTCGTCAGGAGTTTCAAAATGACCTTGGCTATTGGAATTATTGGCCAGTTCGGTTTGAAATTTTTCAGCACCGGGAAATGCCCAGGGAGATACCCTTCCGGAATGTGGTCTGAATCCTGGCGTATTTCCACCATCACAAATATTTCGAATAAAAAGCAAACTATCCGGAAAACGCAGCTGGATTTCAGTTTCAAAATGACCGAAATTTATCATTCTTGAACAGAGGTTGTTTCCGATCAAAATGATATGATCTTCCTTTTTTATTTTTAAAAAGTGATCCTCTGATACGCTACATTGCACTAAAGTCAAAGAAATTATTGCTAAAGCTAACAGGCATTTTATTTTTTGCATAAAGTTGGTGTTGAGTGTAAAAGCATTGCCTCAAAATAATAAGATAATTTCCTTTTCAAAGACTAAAATAAAAAAACTATGAACTTGGGCTAAGATGAATTCTATTAGATTTATATTTAATGCGAAAATTACTAATTTTATTAAAATTTGAAAACACTCCTAAATCATGGAAATTGCAATCATCGGAGGCGGAATAACAGGATTGACAACTGCTCTGGCTTTACAAAAACTAGGCTTTTCGTGCAAAGTTTACGAACAAGCTCCTCAACTCAATGAAGTTGGCGCTGGAATCTGGATGCAACCGAATGCCATGAAAGTTTTGGATTGGTTAGGAATCGGCGATGAAATCCGAAACGCAGGAATGCTATTGGAAAATGCCGTGATTACCAATCAAAAACTAATTCCTTTAAGAAAACCGAATACCCAATTTGTAACGGACAAAAAAGGCAACAAAATCACTTCGATCCATCGTGCTAAATTGCAGGACGTATTGTATAACTCATTACCCAACGAAACAGTATTTCTTGGACATGAATATCAGGGCCATACGATCGAAAATGACAAAGTGAATATAAATTTTCAGAATAAAACGATTCAGACAAATATCCTTCTTGGCGCCGATGGAGTCCATTCAAAAGTACGAAATCAGCTTTTTCCGGATGCAACAATTCGTTACTCCGGCCAAACCTGTTGGAGGGGTATTTCAGATATTGCTTTACCGGAAAACTTAAAAGCTTTCGGGCATGAAGCCTGGGGCAGCCAAATCCGTTTTGGTTTTGCAAATGTGGCGGAAAACAAAGTATACTGGTTTGCGGTAGTCAAAGCACCAAAAGGGCAAGCCGGGCCTTCGAATTTAAAACAACATTTGCTGAACAGCTTCGAAAAGTTCGCAAATCCAGTACCTGAAATCATTAGAAATACACCTGACGAAAAAATCCTTCACAATGATATCATCGACCTAAATCGCATTGATCGATGGAGCAAAAATCGGGTTTGTTTGCTGGGCGATGCAGCTCATGCCACTACGCCAAATATGGGGCAAGGCGCTTGCCAGGGAGTGGAAGATGCTTATTATTTTAGCAATATTTTGACTCAGAATTCAGACTACAAAAAAGCCTTTGACCAATTTGAAAAAGAGCGCAGAAAAAAAGTGGATTATGTTGTAAAAACCTCCTGGCAATTCGGTAAAATGGCACACAGCACCATCGGTCAATTCTTTTTAAAATTAGCCATAAAACTGACTCCGGAAAAAACGATGATTACGCAAATGAATGAGTTGTATTCCATCAAAGCGCATTTCGACTAGCAATATATTTTAGACCTGCTCTTCATAATATTTTGGTGTCATTAGAAAGAAATAAAAGTTTATTTGCTATTTTCGATAAATGAAGAGGAGTCTATTTTTAATTACCGCATTGATTTTAACTTATCAATTATTTTCACAGCCTTTTACGGAAGTCGCTGCACAGCATAATATTGACCGTGGTTATGGAACGGGGTTATTTGGCGGAGGGGTTAGTTTTTGCGATTTTAACGGAGATGGTTGGGATGATTTAAGTTTTGCCACACAAGCTGGCGACAGCCTTTTATTTTATATAAACACAAATGGAGTACTAACGAAAATTCCTGCTCTGGTATCTGATACGGGGCAAGCCGAGCAAATACTTTGGGCGGATTATGACAATGATGGCGACAAAGACCTGTTTATCACTTTTAATGAAGGACCTAACAAACTGTACAACAACGATGGCGACCTTAATCTCACGGATGTTACTGCAAGTGCCGGTCTGTCAACGGTTGCGCGAAATAGTTACGGAGCGATTTTCGGAGATTACAACAATGACGGCTGGCTGGACTTATATGTTTGTAATCATTTTGCCGATGATACCAATATCAATGAATTGTACAAAAATGAGGGAAATGGCCATTTTCAATTAACCGGATGGGGCGTCGGCGCTCAGAATGATCAACGTCCAACTTTCTGTGCTGCCTTTTTCGATTTTAATAAAGATGGATTCCAGGATATTTATATTTCGAATGACCGCTATCTTTTCAACAACGCTCTTTTAAAAAATAAAGGAGACGGTACTTTTCAGGATATTAGCACTCCCAGCGGAACAGATATTTCCATTGATGCCATGAATGTTGGAATCGGCGATTACGACAATGACGGCTTTCAGGATATTTATGTTACCAATACTCCCCTGGGTGGTAACAAATTGTTGAGAAATAAAGGAGACGAAACATTCGAAGAACTTTCGGAGCAATGCGGGGTTGATTTTCACAAAGTTGGCTGGGGAGGAAATTTCCTTGATTTTGATAATGATGGCGACCTTGACCTTTACGTGTCGTCAATGAATATCGGTAGCGATAAACCTAATTCACTTTACGACAACGATGGTGATGGCGCTTTTACCGAGCCCTGGATTCTCGAAGGAGATACGGTTAAAAGCTTTGCAAATGCTGTTGGAGATTTTAACAATGACGGCAAACCGGACATCGTGGTTATCAATGTGGATACTTTTCCTTTTATGCTTTGGGAAAACCAGGTTCAAAATGACGCACATTGGCTAAAAGTCAAACTTGAAGGTACAATCAGCAATCGGGATGGTATCGGTACCTGGCTGGAGGTTTATACCAATGGAGAAAAAGTCATCCGTTATAGCCATTGTGGCGAAGCTTATTTGGCCCAAAACAGTTCAAATATTCATGTTGGCTTGGGAGATTATTCAACGATTGATTCCATTAAAGTCTTATGGCTGAGCGGAATTGAAAACTGGTTGTACAACGTAGAGGCAGATCAAACGATTACGATCACCGAGGAATTCATTGAGTCTACTCATGATCAGCATCAGAAAAACAATTTTTCTATTTTTCCGAATCCTGCTACCAATCTGTTAAATGTGGAATTTTCTGAAAGCTTGCCTTTTGAGCAGCCTTATGAAATTTTAAATTCCAAAGGAGTAATCATCAAATCAGGACAGATAATCCGCAAGGAGCAATTGGACCTGAGCCAATTTTCGGCAGGCACTTACCTTTTTAAATTGAATAATAAAGTTCAACCATTTGTGATAATCCGATAATAGTACTCAAAATAACTCCGGAACAATCAAAGAATAAATAACTGAAGATGCGCTGAACAATTATTATATTTAGAGTTTTTCTTGGAAAGCTGCTGAATATTACCAACTACTAATTCTTCACTATTTAAAGCGAGTGGCACGACAAAATAAGTGGGTGCGGGAGCCAGCTAAAAGTAAAGCCTTTTTTTTGTCTAGATTTTTTTGCTTCGTTTTTTCATCAATGGAAAAAATGAAGGCGCCGCAGGCAAAAGCCAAAAGAAAGCTACTCAAACTTATTTGATCCCCTACTCATGAGAAAATTTCACTAATATTTTTATACAATCGCATTACATAACTAAATTAATCAACGCATTGTATTCCTCCAAAGGGTGATTTCAGTATTCATAATATTTCAACATTTCCCTGTCTTTTATAAGATATGATTTTAAAAATGGACTTCTTCTCTTTAAATTAGCCTAAAGATGCTTCTCCTTTGCCAAAGTCTTGGCATTTTTTAATATTTTACAATTTCAATTTTCAAAAAACTTGACCAATGAGAATAGCTCTGACCCTTTTGCTTTTTAGCCTTTTTTCTTTTTCACCAATCTACATTTTTTCGCAAGCTTGTCTTTTCACAGAAGTCACCGTTCAATCACAAACCGTAGAATACGGCGATGAAATGAGCTGGGAGATTTACGATGGCAGCGGAAATTTGATGGGATCATTTCAAGGAATAACAAATAATACATTGAGCGATACTACGCTTTGTCTTGAAGACGGCTGCTACCGGTTCGAAGCTCACGATTCTTATGGAGATGGTTGGAACGGAGGATCTGTTCAGATAAGCTATGAGAATGAAATGCTGGATTATATAATGCCAATT
This sequence comes from Saprospiraceae bacterium, assembly GCA_965220465.1. Classification (GTDB taxonomy): domain Bacteria; phylum Bacteroidota; class Bacteroidia; order Chitinophagales; family Saprospiraceae; genus JAHDHW01. Next base: position 914,690 of record CBDCPZ010000025.1, read on the forward strand.
GGCTTTGATGATATATTTTTTTTCGGTGTCAACGAGCAAAACTGTGAACCTTTCAATCCCGGATGTACTGATCCGAATAGTTTAAATTACAATCCTTCCGCTACGGTTGATGATGGTAGTTGTTTATCACTTCTGGATGTGCTAAATATGCAAATTATTGATACCATTCAATATGCCGGATCAAAGGACAATCGCATCAATTGGGTGATCCAAAATCGTGGTTCTTCCTTTGCTAATCAAGCTGAATTTGTACAAATGTATCAGGACGATTTATTGAGATCTTTCGTACTTGGCGATCCTCAGGAAATTTCTCCATATGCTCAATACCGCAATTTTTTCAATTTATATGCAGTTTGGTGGCCAGATGCTCCTTCGGATCAGGAATGGTGGAGTTTCAACATCATTAAACAAATGCGAGACGAAATATTTCTCCCCTGGGCGAATGATGAAACCGGTTGGGCAACCTGGTTTTCGACGACCAAAAACGGCGGTGGTGGCGGTGCTGGCCTTGATCGCGAAAAACGCGTTGGTGACGGTAAAATGTTCGGAATGGGCTACGAAACTTTTTTGCATGAATTTGGGCATACCATGCCTGGTTTGTTGGACGAGTACTCTGCAAGTGGCGAATGGTCCGGCGGACAATGCTGGGAAACGGGAAATACTTCAGGTTTTACCACAAAAGATGATATTCCCTGGCGGCGCTGGATTGAAGACGACACTCCCCTTCCGACACCTTATACGGAAGAATATTTGGATAAATTTGGTGCTTTCGAGGGAGCGATGACCAATTATTTTGGGTGCCACCGGCCAACAGCCCGCGGATGTTTTATGGGAGCAGGAGGATTTGGCGAAGGGTATGGTGAAAGCCTCTGCGCAGTCTGTCAACAACGAGTGATTTGCTATTTGTATAAATATGTAAATGTGATTGAAAACTATTCTCCGAATCAAACGAATTTGGATGTAACCGGAAATCAATCAGTCCACTTTTCCGCAGAAGTTTTAAAGCCGGAGCCAAATACGCAGAAATACGAGTGGTTTTTAAACGGAAAACTGATCGCCGAAGGAGTTGAAGAAATTGACCTCACTTTTGGGATTTGCGAAGACTACGAACTGGTTTTTGCAGTGACGGACACCAATTCATTGGTTCGTTATGATCCCAAATTTGAAGATACATATCCAATACCGTATCGTGAAGTAAAATGGATCATTAACCAAACGGATGTCAACAATTATGACTTTGAAAGTGATGTAATTACCCAAAACCCGGATTGTACCGGTGAGCAAAATGGAAGTGTGGAATTCACGCTTTCCGGAGGCATTGCCCCCTACTCCATCAATTACCAGGGAATAGAAATGAGCAATCCGCTGACCGATCTTGCAGCCGGCGAATATGATTTTGAAATCGTTGATGGAAATGGTTGTGGAGTTATAAAAACAGTTTCTTTGACGCAGGATATTTTATTGGAACCGCGCACTTGCTCAGAATATTCCGGCGGAGCCTGGAACCTTACTCTGGAAACTTCAAATTATGATTTAATCGATCTTGATATCCAGTGGTCCACCGGTGATCAAACGCCAACAATTAGCGGAGTTCCTGATGGAAATTACTCTGTTGAAATCACCACAAACAGTGGTTGCAGCGTAGAAAAAACGGTTTCCTTGAATTATATCGAAGCTGATTTAGAGGTGGAAGCGCTGGTTTTAGCTTCTGAAATTGAACGCAATACCGGTAAAATCTATCTGGATATTAACGGTGGACTTACACCCTACTCGATCACCTGGGAAGACAAAATAAACAAAGACATAACTGACACAAACACTAATAATATAGATGCCAGCGGAACGACCTGGGGCCATCTTCCCGAATACGCTTTTGATAATAATTTAAACACGAAATGGCTTCATTTTGTCCCTCAAAACGCTTGGATCAGCTATTACATCGAAGAAGGAGCTGTGGTGAATTATTACACGATCACCAGCGCTGACGATGTCCCCGAAAGAGATCCTAAAAATTGGCTTTTCCAGGGTTCCAATGATGGAAATTCATGGATAACGCTGGATGAACAAAGTGATCAGAATTTCAGCAGTCGTTTTGAAAAGAAAGCGTATTTGTTGGACAATTCGGATGATTACAAATATTACCGATTCTATGTTACCGAAAATCACGGAGATGGCTCAATTCAGTTGCAGCAGTTGGAATTTATCGGTATCAAAAACAACGATCCCTTTGTTTTAAATGAATCAGCCAAAGATAATCCGCGTCGCATCAATCTTGCACCCGGAGCATATATTTATACCGTAAAAGACGCTAACCTCAGCACTGTGAAAGATACGCTAATCGTCGGGTATGCGGATGCTTTTTTAGCAACAGATTTGGTGGTTGTTCAAAATGATGATTGCTCAGTAAAAATCGAAAATCCAAATGCTGCTTTTGATTATTATTGGCTCGCTGACGAAGATGCCAATGAAATTTTAAGTATTGGAGACCGTTTTCAACCTCCGGCAACCGGCAACTTTTTCGTCGCCGCCGTTGATCCGTCTACCGAAGCGATGAGTAGCAACCGTAAAGGCTTTGCAATTACTTTGGAGCAAATGCCAATGGTTGAAATTACCGTCGATAATACCTTGGCGATCATTGACCCTGATCCCGAAATGAATTATCACTGGTACCCGGAAGCTTCCTGCGAAAATTTATTGCATGTTGGAAATGAATTTGATCCGAATTTGGGCACAGGAATTTATTATGTCGCTGCTTTGAATAATGTTCCAAATCCTGACCCGATTGATCCTGCGACTATTCCGGGAATTATTGTGAGGATGGATGCTTCTGATCTAAACGGTGATGGTATTTTGGATGATCCTGCACCTTCCACAAGTTCAGTTTATGATTGGGATTTTGAAAATGGAAACCATTGGGCTGATGGAAATTGGTTTGCCTTTCGGGGCAATTACCAGAACGGGCTCGGAGTTGCTGATTTTGCAACGATTTGGCTGCAAAGACTTGAAGCTTCTGAGTCTGGTTATCAAACTATTATGATGGTGTATGAGGAAAATCCGATCTCCTTTCCGGAAACAGCGCCCTTTGAAGGATTGTCAGCAAATATTCCCAAACATTCTGACGAAAGTCAGTTATTTTCAAACAACGCTCCGGCATCTACTTTGGATGGCAAAACTTTTTTAAATGGTGAACTGGTTGATCCTTTGACTACGCCAAATCCGCTTGAATTCTGCATTTTGGGAACTAAATTGACTCAGGCCGCCAACAATGACATTTTTTATACGGATACAAAGTGGGAAGGAAAAATAGGTGAAATAATCCTTTGGGACAACGCTTTAAGCGATGATCAAATAATCGGAATTTCAGAATATTTACGTAAAAAATGGATTAGCGTAGCTGATCTGGAAAGTGCAAAAACCGGAATCTTTTGGGAAGATCCGAATAGTGTAAAACCTTTACAGGAAAATAATATCACTTTTTTCCCAAATCCCAGTTCTCAAAATATTCAAATCCATGGACTTTCCGGCAATGAAAAACTGCAAATATTTGGCGTTGATGGCCGTTTACAACATATGTTTCAAAGCAACTCAGAAACCATGATTATTGATGTAAGCAATTTGCCTGCGGGGATTCACTTCCTACGCGTGATTGATGAAAACGGCGATGAAGTTTTTCAGGATAAGTTGGTTAAATTGTAAAAAAATTGAACGCGGATGACAAAGATTATAAGCTCTTTATCCGTTTAAATCCGCTAAATCATTGTCATCCGCGTTCTTTAAAAAGTTTATAAAGACTGAAACCATTCCTGAAATTGCTCGCCCAAAACGGGAACTGTTTTTTCTTCTTCGTTAAGAGCTGCAACGAGCCCGATAAACCAAAGAACTAAAACCAAAAGATAGCCCAGCATCCCTGCGATCCAGCCTAAAATCGGAACAATCATCACCATACTCGAAGCAGCTACCAATAGATAAATTCCCAAAGCCTGACGAATATGAAAGGAGCCCAATGAAGATCGGTCGTTGCTGTTCATTATTAAAGCAGCCAACCAGCCAATTATTGTAATATAAGCAATGATGGCTACAATTTTGGGATCAGTTCCGGAAGGAGAATTATCGTGATCTGTCATGTTTTATTTGTGTTTTTTGTGATGAAAATCTCAAGTGAAAAAAATCACTTTATAATACCTTCTCAAGTTAATTAAAAGCAACCGATATTCTGATCTAAATCGACTTAATCCATGACAAAAAAGACGAAAATCAAAAATCGTATTCCATTCTCAAGTAGAAACAGTGCTTTGTTTTGAAAAAATCAGAATTTAAAAAAAATATCAAATTTCGCTTCCTTTAATCAAAGTAGACACACGAACGGACTGTTGTTTTAAATGCAGGTAATTCTTCCGTTCGGGATCTAATTTAAATTGTTCAAAATCTGTTTCAGTTTGGAAGCTAACCAAGTGGATTTCATAAGGTCGTTCGATTGAAGTTTCGATAATCGTTTCCTTTGTAGGACGGATTCTTAACTCGAGTTTTCCGTTATATTTTGAAATGATTGGAATTGCTACACTTTCAAATTCGTTGAAAACAGCTTCCTGCCCTTCGTTCAAATAAATAAGTTGGGTGATGTAAATCATCGTTTATAAAATATATAATCTGAAATGATTGGTTCAATCCCATTTTCTCTAAAGTCCGTTGCAATTTGTGCCCGATGATACGTGGAGTGATTGATGATATGGAAAAGAATATCCCGCACTGTGCTTATGTAAGAACCGCCTAAAGTGTTGGTATAACTCACTTTTAAATTGAAATCATACGCTTCAACAATGGCAATCGAAGCCATACATTTGGATTGGTTGATTGTTTTCCAGTCAGACAAAGCATGGTTTTGCCAGACGCCAAATTCAGCTTTTTGCTTTAAAATTCTTGAGTTCCAGATTTCATGAGCGTTTAAAATATGGCTGAACAATTTGAGCGTTCTTTCGGTAACTTTGGATTCAGATTCCAAGGCTCTTTCAATCAATTGCTCATTGCACAAAAGGTTGTATTCGAACATTTCTTTAAAAAATGCTTTCATTGGCAGCTACTTTTTTATCGAAGATGATTTTTATTTTTTAAGTTTCAATTTAGGAAATGTAATTCAAATGATGTGGTTGAATAACAAATATTGATCTGACGAGAGCAAAAATGATTAGGGTTAAATTTAAAAAAAAACATCAGAAGTCGTTAAATTAGACTTGAACTTGTTTAGAACATACTTTTAAGATAAAAAATATGAAGCTTAAGACATTTTACAAAACGGTTATTTTTGTCTTCTTACTCTTTCCACAATTTTCATTTTCTCAGGAAACAAAAAATCCATTTTTATTTACCACAGAAAATATTAGCATTACTGATCATGACTCAATTAATCAAATAAATAATAACTCCGTAAATCTTCGAGACGAGAACGATCTCTTATTAGGTGAAAAAGGTGACAATTGGATATCTGGTAATTGGCAAAATGCTGATTCCGTTGAATATCTATATAATTCCGAAGGACTTTTAATCGAAAGCATCATTAGACTTGGCCATACCCAACCATGGACTAATTATAGCCGATATGCCTACGAATATGATGAAAATAGCAATTTAGCGGTATGGTTATGGCAAAAATGGAACGAATCCGATTGGGTTAATCGTGGTCTTTATAACTACGAGTATGATGCGAATAATAACCAAACTGTGCTACTATCCAAACTGTGGGAATCGTCTAATTGGGTAAATTATTCAAAAGAAATCAATGTATATGATGTAAATAATAATTTGATTTCATATTCAGAGCAAAAATGGGATAATGACTTCGGCTGGCAGGATAATTCGAGATATACTTATGAATACGATGCAAATAATAATCAGACTTTGATGTTGGTTGAATATCGTGATGAATTTTTTAATTGGCAAAATTCAACTAAAATTATTACAGAATACAATTCTGTTAATAAACTAACCCTGCAAAATTATTTTATTTGGAATGACACTACTTGGGCAAACCCGTATCGAACTCTCTATGAATATGACGAAAACGACAACTTAATAAGGGAGTTGTTTCAAAATCCAATTTTACTATCTTGGACTGACAACTATCATTACGTTTATGAGTATGATGTAAATAATAATAGAACAAAATACTTAGCGCAGTCTCTCTGGCAATATCCGGAACCGGTTAATTACGAACGAAAATTCTACGAATACGACTTTGATAATAATCTCATTTTTCAGTTTGATGAAAAGTGGATTGCTGATGCATGGCGCAAGACTCAAAAGCTTACCTTTGAATACGATTCAAACAATAACCTTACACTTGAAAGAGAACAGTGGTGGAATGCAACCTATTATGTCAATGATTTTCAGCATAAGTATGAATACGATATAGAAAACAATTTAGTCTTTCACCTTCAGCAAAAAGTAATAGATACCGATTGGGTAAACTGGAAACGCAGATTTTACTATTACAAAATAATAATTGATAACCCAGAAATTAGAGCCTCGGATTTAGATTTTCGAATATTTCCAAATCCAAATAACGGGTATTTTGATATAACAATGGGTAAAAATGATTTTCAACCTGGCCACCTGAATATTTATAATTCAATAGGTCAAATAGTATATATCCAAACTATCGAAACCGGAGGCATCAAAAAACCACTCGATTTATCTCATCTTTCCGTTGGGACTTACTTCCTTCAACTGATGATAGGAGAAAAACAATCCACACAAACATTCATTATATCCCATTAAAATATGGTCGATAACATATTCTATTTTCAATCGTCCAATTTATAGATTATGTCTCAAAAAGACTACTTTTTAAAAGCACCTCGTTTATTTTCCAAATCAATTTTAGGTTAAAATGATTAAAAATATTTTTCTTTTTGTTGCCATCGCTTTTTTGGCTTCTTGTTCCACTTCCAAAAAAACGAGTCCTTACGAATTTGCCCTGATGAGCGCCGATGTCTATGATGCGGGAATCGTTTCGGAATTTCCAACCCATATTCAACCATTTATGGATTTCGATAAAAACAATTTTAGTTCTCCTTTAAATATTGATTTTAATAAAGTTTTGGATTTGGCGGAGCAAAAAGATTGGAAACAATTAGCGCCCTATCTTGCTATCAAGTCATTTGGCAAAGGCGGTTACTTCGGCAGAGCTTACATAAATACCAGAAGCAATCAAATCATCATCGCACACCGCGGGACGGATATCGATTTTAACCGATTAAAAGGAAATGACCTTAACTTTTCAACAGGCATCAGCTTTAAAGATCTTATCCGCGACATTGACGACAATTATGATATTTTTAAAGGGGAGATTCCATACCAGCAATTAGCAGCCGCAAAATATTTTACGGAACTTGTAAAGCTCGATTACGAAAAGAAGTATGGCAAAAAAAATCCACAGGTCATCCATACTGGTCATTCGTTAGGAGCGGTGTTGGCCGAACTTTCAGCGATTGAAAATAAAGGAAATGCCGTTACTTTCGAAAGTCCCGGCTCTAATCCTATGGTTGAAAAAATACTGGAATTGAACAAAGTGGATAAAAGCAGCTTCAAAATAATTACCTACAACATGGTTCCAAATTCTGTAAATCTGACCAACGCTCCTGCCGGAAAGGTTTATTATCTAAAAGATTTTGATCAATCTCTGAAAACTGATGATCCTTATAGCGATGGAGCTATCCAGGCAGCACTGGAAAACCATGGAATTGAAGAAATTCTTTTGCAATTTGACCCGAAGACTGGTAAGCCGAAGAAGAAATAGTTTGTGGTTGGGAGTTGGGAGATTTCCTTTTTTAACTCTTTACGTCTTTACATTTTAACATCCTTACCTCTTGCCCTCTAACTCATTCCTCTTTATAAAGCATCGCAGGATCAGCCATAAACCATTGTTCCCGATCTTTGGTAAAGCCGAATGTAGCGTGTGGTAATTTTAGGTTGAGCATTTTTAAAACATTTTCTGTTTCCTTTTCCGTCATACTCAAAGTGATTTCATCACCATCGATCAGTTTGAAATAAATTGTGGCATTTTTTGAAAACTCCAGACCGAAGGGCATGCGCTGAGTCACGATTGAATAAACCCAAACAATTTTTTTAGGAGCATTTGTAAGCAATTGTAAAAGAAGCGTTTTGTCAACATTTCTGTTTAAAAGAGCATCGCGAGTATATTTTATTCCTAATACAGTTAAAACAATTCCAACAATTACGATTGCTCCATTCAACTGAAAAGCAAAAATACAAAGCAACTCTCCAAACAACAGCAAAGCCACTGAAGCTATTAGTTTCAGGCGAATTTCACGTTTCAAAGCTATTCGGATTGCTTCCATATTTATGCAATATTCAATAATTCAAACAAATTTTTTGTTTTAATTTTAATTTTTAATAAACATTTTGTTGTTTTATAAATAAATTGTTTATAAATTGCAACAATAACAGCAATACGATAATGAATGAGGGATTGTTTTAACCAAAATAGTCGAATCATGGATCTACAAATTTTAGTCAGTAAAAAAGGAACTCAAGTTGTAACTGCATCAAATCTTCACGATGCGCTTCGCCTTCCACAACATAAATATAATAGTAACATTGCAAAATGGCTCACTGATATTTACAACTTCAATGGTGATATCAGAAAACCAATTGAGTTGAAAGATTATTCGAAAAGGAATCTGAAACTCAGCAAAAGAAAAGACTTTTATTTATCTATTGAGTTAGCGAAACTGATTACACTGAATTCAGATAGCAATGCCAAACAACAATACGCTAAGTGGTTGACAACACTCGAACATAAAGAAGACACGATTGGTTTTTTTTCCAAAGATCAAATTGTTGCAGTTTTGGAATTGACGAAAGCAATGGGTTTGATTAGCTGCCAAAAATCAGTTGAACAACATCACTTGCAAGCTTATGAAGAAACATACGGCAGACCATACCGTTGGTGGGAATATCGCGCAAATCTTCTCGGATACTCGGTAGAAGAATTAAAATCAAAAATGCGGCAAGTCGGAAAGAGTTATAAAGGCAAAAACATTTTACAAATGCTGATGACAGTTGACAAATATGAAATCATCCGAATGGCCGTTATTGATCTCTTCCTGGCTTTAGGAAAAACCATAGAATATGCGAAAAGTATGGGAGATTTGGCTAAGTTTTTTGCTACTGAATTGAAGGTGGAAATTTGGGATGACCGTAAATCTTCCATCAATTTCATGACGCATAAAGTCAACCCTCAATTGGTTGAAGAAGTAAAAATGATGAAGAAAGGTAAAAACTTACCAATGTGGTTGAACAAAGCAATCTAAATCGTTTTAAAAATATAATTTTAATCGTTTAATTTTCGGAGGGGATTTAAACTTCAAAAAGTTCATGCAACTTCAGAAGTTTAAATCTTTTTTAATTTCTTAACTTTGAACCCAATATATTGCTATTGCGTTTTATGTACAATCCACTGAAAAGATAGAAAACAGTATTATATGTCTAAGGTAACTTATAACGAAGATAACATCAGATCGCTTGATTGGCGGGAGCATATTCGGATGCGTCCGGGAATGTATATCGGAAAACTGGGAGATGGTTCTTCTCCAGATGACGGTATTTATATTTTGATCAAAGAAGTCATTGACAATTGCATCGATGAATATGTAATGGGATTTGGTAAATACATCGACGTAACACTTTCTGAAGGTAACATATTAGTTCGTGATTTTGGCAGAGGTATTCCTTTAGGGAAAGTTGTAGACTGTGTGTCAAAGATAAATACCGGTGGGAAATACGATTCCAAAGCTTTTAAAAAGTCTGTTGGCTTAAATGGTGTTGGAACAAAAGCGGTAAACGCGTTGTCTGATTATTTTAAAGTTCAGGCTATCCGAGATGGAAAAACCAAAATTGCTGAATTTGAACGAGGTGAGATTAAAAATGACGCCAAAATTATCAAGTCATCTGACGAAAACGGAACGCTAATTCTTTTCAGGCCAGACGCCTCCGTTTTTAAGAATTATCGTTTTCGGCCAGAATTTATGGAAGCTCAACTCTGGAACTATGCTTATTTAAATTCCGGATTGAAAATCAATTTTAATGGCAAAACCTTCTTTTCACGAAATGGTTTGCTTGATCTCCTAACTCGCAAAACCAGTACGGAACACCTCCGCTACCCAATCATCCATCTTAAGGGGGAGGACATAGAAGTTGCCATTACACATGGTCAACATTATGGCGAACAATATCATACTTTTGTAAACGGTCAAAATACAACTCAAGGAGGTACGCATTTAAATGCTTTCCGGGAATCTTTGGTTAATGTAATAAGAGGTTTTTATAACAAAAACTACGATGCAAAAGATATCCGTTCTTCAGTAATCGCGGCTTTAAGCGTTCGAGTTGAAGAACCTGTTTTTGAATCTCAAACGAAGACAAAATTAGGCTCGCAAAATGTCGCTCCAGATGGCCCTACAATGAGGTCTTTTATCAATGATTTTCTGAGTAAAGAATTGGACAATTTTTTACACCAAAATCCCGAAGTTGCCAAAAGCTTACAGAAAAGAATTTTGCAGTCAGAACGGGAACGTAAAGAAATTGCAGGAATTAAAAAACTGGCAAACCAACGAGCTAAAAAAGCGAACCTTCATAACAAAAAACTACGCGATTGCCGCAAACACTACAACAGCAATGGCCGTGAAGTTAGCGAAGAAGACCGAAATGCGTCCACCGTTTTCATAACCGAGGGAGATTCGGCAAGTGGTTCCATAACAAAAGCGAGGGATGTGCAATCACAAGCTGTATTTAGCTTACGAGGTAAACCCTTAAATTGCTATGGCTTAACCAAAAAAGTCGTTTATCAAAACGAAGAATTTAACCTCCTCCAACATGCATTGAATATTGAAGATAGTCTGGATGATTTGCGATACAATCGAGTGGTGATTTCTACAGACGCAGATGTTGATGGAATGCATATTCGATTATTATTACTCACTTTCTTTTTACAGTTTTTTCCTGACCTGGTACGAGCTGGCCACCTTTATATTCTGGACACTCCTCTGTTTAGGGTTCGAGATAAAAAAACAACCTTTTATTGTTACAGCGAAACTGAAAAACAAGAGGCGATAGAAAAACTGCGTGGTAAAGCAGAAATCACACGATTTAAGGGCCTTGGTGAAATTTCACCAGATGAATTCGGAGATTTTATTGGCGAAGATATTCGATTGGAACCAGTGATTCTCAGAGAAGAAACCAACATTGACCAAGTCCTTGAATATTATATGGGCAAAAACACTCCCGATCGACAGGGTTTTATTATTGATAATTTGAGAATTGAAAAAGATGAATTAACAGAAATTCAAAAAACCAGTACAGCGGAACCTCAAACCATTCAGCAAAAATCCGAAGTAGAAGTCGCCAGTTAAAGCTGTTCGGAAAAAATAATTTTACAACTTTACATCATTGTGACAAAATAGGTGGAACCGCTTATTTTGGAAACTTGGATATTTCATAGAATATCAAACTGTCTTTTTGTCGCCTAAATGTGAAAAAGGGGTTAATATAACAGGTTTGATTGCCAAAAAATGCCAAAAAGAACCTATAATTGCCACGGCATAAATATTGACTATTCATTATACGTTTATAAAAGAATATATTGAATGTCAATTTGGCATTTTGATATTTATTAAAATAAAAGACAGTGTTGATATATGAGTTTTCTTGAAAATTTTTTTATTCCACAAAGTATTGATGAAGATGGTGATTTTATGCCTTTACTTTCGGTAGAGGAGGAAGAAGATATCGCAACAGGTGAAAATTTTCCTGAGGTGATCCCAATTCTTGCTTTAAAAAATACAGTGCTCTTTCCAGGCATTGTTATCCCCATAACTGTTGGGAGAGATAAATCAATAAAAGCAATAAACAAAGCCTATGAAAATGACCGGATTATAGGCGTTTTATCACAAAAAGAAAGTCAGACTGAAGATCCTGATACTGGCGATTTGTATAAAGTTGGTACAGTAGCACGTATCTTGAAATTGTTGAAAATGCCTGATGGCACTGCGACAGCAATCCTTCAGGGACGAAGGCGTTTTTCACTTTCCGAAATGATAGAAGAGGATCCTTACATGGTAGGTAAGGTTTCGGTATTAGAAGAAACTATCCCGGAGGATAATCTTGAGTTTAAAGCATTGATCTCCACAATCAAAGACAAGGCAAAACAAATTATTCAGCTTTCGCCAAATATCCCGTCCGAAGCCTCTGTAATGTTAAAAAACATTACTAACAATTCATTTTTAGTCAATTTTATAGCCTCGAATTTAGGGATCAACAATGTCAAAAAACAATTAGTCCTCGAGATTAATAATCAAAAAGATAAAGCTTCGGCAATTCTTGGATACATGGATCACGAGTTGCAATTGCTTGAATTGAAAGACCAGATTGAATCAAAAGTCAGGGGAGATATTGAGAAACAACAACGAGATTATTTCCTAAATCAGCAACTGAAGACTATTCAGGAGGAATTGGGACAAAATCCGAACGAGGCAGAAATTCTTTCGCTAATCGAAAGATCAAAAAAGAAAAAATGGTCGAAAGAAGTCGCTGAGATTTTTCAAAAAGAAATCAATAAAGTTCAACGGATGAATCCGCAGGTCGCCGAATATTCCGTCTTGTTGAATTATCTGGAATTCATGCTTGATCTACCTTGGGGAGAATACACAAAAGATAATTTTAACCTCAAAAAAGTAAAACAAGTACTTGACACGGACCATTTTGGCCTTGAAGAAGTAAAAGAAAGAATTCTGGAACACCTTGCGGTTTTAAAACTGAAAGGAGATATGAAAGCGCCGATCTTATGCCTGGTAGGTCCTCCTGGGGTAGGAAAAACATCACTCGGAAAATCTATTGCCAGAGCTCTAAAGCGCAAATCAATAAGAATGTCGCTTGGTGGATTGCATGACGAATCAGAAATCAGAGGTCATCGCAAAACCTATATTGGAGCAATGCCAGGGAGAATTCTTCAGTCAATGAAGAAAGCCAAATCTTCAAACCCGGTTTTCATCCTTGATGAAATTGACAAAGTTGGAAAAGATTTTCGGGGTGATCCGTCTTCTGCATTGCTGGAAGTTTTGGATCCGGAACAAAACACTACTTTTCATGACAATTATCTAGAAATAGAATATGATCTATCCAAGGTATTATTTGTCGCCACAGCAAACTCTTTAGGGTCTATTCAACCTGCATTGCTGGACAGAATGGAAATCATAGATATCAGCGGATATTCCGTTGAAGAGAAAATTGAAATTGCAAAGAGGCATCTAATCCCTCAACAATTGAAAGAGCATGGTCTAACTTCAAAAAATGTCAAATTGAAAACAGATGTTATTGCAAAACTAATTTCAGATTATACGCGTGAATCAGGGGTACGTTCTTTAAACAGACGGATTGCAGGAGTGATGAGAAATGCAGCTAAAAAGGTTGCTATGGAAGAACCATTTAACCCAAATCTGAAGCCCACAGACCTTAAGGACATAGTTGGCCCCCCCAGGTACTCCACTGAAATGTATAAAGAAACAAATGCTCCGGGGGTAGCCATCGGTTTAGCCTGGACAAGAGTAGGCGGTGACATACTTTTCATTGAAGTTAGTTTGAGCAAAGGGAAAGGAAAACTGACGCTGACGGGAAATTTGGGCGAAGTGATGAAAGAATCAGCTACAACTGCCCTAAGTTATTTGAAAGCACACAGCGAATCATTGGGTCTCAATCCTGAAGTATTTGAGGAAAACGACATCCACATTCATGTACCCGAAGGGGCCATTCCAAAGGATGGGCCATCGGCTGGTATCACGATGATTACAGCTCTAGCTTCCGCTTTTAATAAACGATCCGTAAAGCCATTTTTGGCAATGACAGGTGAAACTACTTTGAGAGGAAAAGTATTACCGGTCGGTGGTATAAAAGAGAAAATACTTGCAGCTAAAAGAGCAGGTATTAATGAGATCATAATTTGTAAAGATAATCGTAAAGATATTGAGCAAATCAATGAAAATTATATCAAAGATTTGAAATTTCATTACGTTTCTACGGTAGATGAAGTACTTGATTTAGCAGTAGGTTTTTAACTATTTTGCTGTTAAAATACTGTTAATATACAACGAAGATGCGCTTGAAAGTATCTTTAGATTGCGTTTAATTTTTAGATTTTACTATCTTGCAGAACTCATTTTATCAAGTACTTTTATAATAATAATTTAATGAGATATCTAATACTAATCATAGGCTTATTGACTCTTTTTAACTTCAAGCTTTCTGCTCAAGAGTCAAAGGAAGGATTGATTCAATTTTCAGGAATTGTACTTGATGGTTCTAATCAGGATTTATATCCAATCCCATATACAAATATTTATATCAAAGATAAGGGTCGAGGTACTTATTCTGATTTCAAAGGGTTCTTTTCTATCGTTGTTGAAAAAGGTGATAATGTAGTTTTTTCGGCAATTGGTTTTAGAACAGTTGAAATAACGATCCCTGACACTTTGAGTGATGACCGATATTCTTTAGTGCAATTAATGTCTCAAGATACTGTTAACCTTCCAATGACTGTGGTTTTTCCCTGGCCAAGCCGAGAAAATTTTAAACTGGAATTTTTGGCAATGGATGTTTCTTCAGAAATGCAGCAGCGAGCAATTGAAAACTTAGCACAGGAAACTTTAAAAAATGGAAGATCTGTAGTCGCTACTGATGGAAATGAACACGGTGATTATTATTTGCGTCAACAATCCAACCAATATTATTATGTCGGTCAATCCCCGCCTTCCAATATTTTTAGCCCAATTGCATGGAAGAAGTTTTTTGACTCCTGGAAAAATGGAGATTATAAAAAAAAGTAGAGTAACAAACTTAAATACACAAAAGATTTTATAAAAAGAAGGCATCAAGTTTACGCTTATAGCCTTTTTTTATCGGGCAAAATATTATAACTGCAGTATCAAAAAGGATGCTTTTCATATTTTCGCTTCGTGTGGATTTCCTTTTTAAGGAGTGCTTCTGAAGAGGGAGTGTGAGAAAATGAAAGGCACCACTCGAAAGCACCTTCTAAGTAATCTAAAACTAATTTGTAGATTTGTGATATTAAAACAAAAACCTAATTCTGCAATCTGACAACCTACGATGAAAGTAACCGAATACCTTGAGAAAACTAAAAACCAGACACTGATTTCCTTTGAGGTTTTGCCACCACTAAAAGGAGGCGGAATGAAAGCAATTTTTGATACGCTTGACCCTTTGATGGAATTCAAACCTCCTTTCATAGATGTAACTTATCACCGGGAAGAATTTATTTATAATAAAAGATCCAGTGGCTATTATGAAAAAACAGCCATTCGCAAAAGACCGGGAACAGTAGGAATTTGTGCATCAATCATGCATCGTTATGGCGTTGATGCAGTTCCTCATTTGATTTGTGGCGGTTTCACTAAAGAAGATACGGAAAATGTCTTGATTGATCTTAACTTCCTGAATATCAACAATGTACTAGCTATTCGAGGAGACGCTCGAAAATTTGACGGAAAATTTATTCCTGAAAAAGAGGGCAATCGATATGCGCTTGATCTTGTAAAGCAAGTCGCAGGAATGAATAAAGGAAATTACCTCGATCCAAATATCGAAAATGGTGAAAAAACAGACTTTTGTATCGGAGTAGCCGGTTATCCTGAAAAACACTTTGAATCTCCAAATATTCAATCCGATATGGAGTTTACTTTAGCGAAAGTTAAAGCAGGTGCGGATTATATCGTAACTCAAATGTTCTTTGACAATCAAAAATATTTTGAATACGTCGATACTTGTAAAAAATTAGGGATTGAGGTCCCAATCGTTCCAGGTTTAAAACCTGTTACAAAAAGGTACCAGCTGAACTCTCTTCCCAGGCTCTTTCATGTAAATATGCCTGATGACCTTGTCAAAGAATTAGCAAAAGCAAAAAACGATGCCGCTGCTAAAGAAATAGGTATTGAATGGTGCATCCAGCAGTCAAAAGAATTAAAAGCGAAAGGCGTTCCTTGCCTCCATTTTTATACCATGGGCGATCCTGAAACGATAAGAAGAATTGCCGAGGCTGTTTATTAATGCAAATTAAGCAGGGATTTTTTTAAATTCGCTGGTTTTAGAATAAACCCAGTTTAAAGAAGTTGTATAAAAAATCCATGTTAATGACGCACCTTAAAAAGCTATCCATATTTTTTTTATTATTTTTTGTTTCAAACTTCACATTTTCGCAAAACAAACTACAATCCCCTGAAGCATTTTTTCCATTCAAATACGGCGAACAATTTACGCCTCACCACCTTTTAGTAGATTATTTTAAAGACGTTGCAGCAAATAGTGACCAGATTATTGTGCAGGAATATGGCAGAACCAACGAACAAAGGCCATTAATATGGGCAATTATTTCTTCTCCTGAAAATCTCAGAAATCTGGAACAAATCAGAATCGACAACCTCAAAAGGGCAAAATTGATTGAAGGAAAACCTTCTGATTCAAAACCAGTCGCTATAATTTGGCTGAGCTATGGCGTCCATGGAAATGAAGCCGGCGCTTCCGAAAGCTCAATCGCCACCCTTTACGAAATTGCCAAACCAGGCAACCAAAAAATACAATCATTTCTCGAAAACGCTGTGGTAATTATTGATCCTTGCATTAATCCTGATGGTTATTCCCGCTATACCCATTGGCAATGGAATGCCAACAACAAAATCATCAATCCAAACCCGGAATCCAGAGAACATGTGGAACCCTGGCCGGGAGGGCGAGTCAATCATTATCTTTTTGATCTCAATCGCGATTGGGCATGGCACACACAGGTTGAAACCCAGCAGCGGCTTGACATCTACAACCAATGGATGCCGCATATCCATGTAGATTTTCATGAAATGGGTCATAATTCCCCTTACTATTTTGCACCGGCTGCACAACCGTATCATAAACATATTACTGATTGGCAAGGTGATTTTCAGCATGAGATTGGCCGAAACCATGCAAAATATTTTGATGAAAACGCGTGGCTTTATTATACCCGGGAAGATTTTGATTTGTTTTATCCGAGTTATGGAGACACCTATCCGATTTTTAATGGCAGTATCGGCATGACACATGAGCAGGCAGGACACAGCAAAGCAGGAAGAGCTATTATATTAGAAAACATGGATACACTTACCCTAAAAGATCGTATTGAACATCACAAAACAACGAGTATTTCAACTATCGAAATCGGGTCACTTAATGCAAAAAGATTAGTTCAAAAATTTGAAGCATATTTCACTGAATCCATGAAAAATCCAAAAGGGAAATATAAAACATTTGTTATTTCCCACTCCAATTCAAAGGATAAAATAAACGCACTTTGCAAGTTCCTCAGCAAACATAATATACACTACGGAAGTACCAGAACAGAAGCCTCTGTTGATGCTTATCATTATGCCACCGGGAAAACAGAAACCTATAAAATTGGACCCCAAGACTTAGTCATCACAGCTTATCAGGCAAAATCTGTTTTGGCGCAGGTCCTTTTTGAACCCAATCCGTTTTTGGTAGATTCCCTGACTTATGACATTACTGCCTGGTCATTGCCCCATGCCTATGGCTTGGATGCTTATGCCGTTGAACAACAAATTGAAGTGGATAAACCGTTTAAAATAGACAAAAAACCAGCTTCTTTAGAAAGAACATCCGCTCCTTATGCCTATCTTTTAGAGTGGCAATCAATTGAAGATGCTAAATTTTTGGGAGCTATTTTAAATAAAGGAATAAAAGTTCGTTTTGCGAACAAAAGCTTTGAGTTGGAAGGAAAAAAATATGGGCTTGGTACTTTGATAATGTCACAGGCAGACAATCGGAGAAACCCAAACTATATGAGTACTGTAATTCATTTAGCGCAACAATTAGAGCGAAATATCATTGCCGTAGAAAGCGGCTTTTCAATTATAGGCTATGATCTCGGATCAGGCGAAAACCATTTGGTTTCAAGGCCCAATATCGCCATTTTACAAGGGGATCGAATTTCCGCGAATGATTTTGGCTATGTTTGGCATTTTTTCGAAAATGACCTAAATTACCCTATAACAGTACTACCACTTACCACCATAGGTCGTGCTGACCTGGACAACTACAATTTGATCATCATGCCCAATGGCAGTTATAGCACCAAGTCTTTACATTTCGATAAACTAAAAGCCTGGGTTTCGAAAGGAGGAAGATTAATTGCGATGGGGAGTGCTCTTTCAGTAATGGAGGGGCAAAACGGTTTTACTATTGAAAAATATGCAAGCTCAAAAGAAAAAGGAGAGGCTGATAAAGAACGTGAAAATAAAATCCTGGAAAACAGATTAAGTCCCTACGCCGATCGTACCCGGAAATCAATAAGTGATCAGATACCGGGAGCTATCTTCAAACTAAAAATGGACAATACACACCCTCTGGCCTACGGTTTTCCTGACTATTATTTTTCATTAAAAACCAGCACCAAAGCATACAAATTTCTCAAAAATACCTGGAATGTAGGTTATATTGAAAAAGAACCTTTGATTCTTGGTTTTGCAGGAGTCAACACTATCGAAAAAATGGAAAATACGACCGTTTTTGGCGTCCAGACATTAGGCCGTGGCGATGTTATTTATATGGTCGACAATCCATTATTCAGAGGTTTTTGGCAACAAGGAAAATTTCTTTTCAGCAATGCTGTTTTTTTAGCTGGCCAGTAGTTTTAATCCTTTATTTATTATTATAAAATTGCTTGCTTTTGTAGAAGAAAAAGTGATTTTCAGAAGGAAGAAGATTTTGCTCAAATAAACTTTTAAACATTTTCGGATAACACGTTGCTTGACAAACCGTTTTTCCTTGACTTAAATTACTGATTTTCAGCATCTTAAAAATTAGAGTCAACAATTTTTAGCCAAAGGCTTTAAAATAGCCATCTGATCCAATTCTATTTCACATTATTTGGAAACTTTTTTGCAGATCGTTTCATACATCCGTATCCAATAAACCGCTCATGTATGAAAACCAGATTTTTAATCTTTACTTTTAGCCTATTCTCGGTTTTAAGTTTTTCACAAAATGATAGTCGACTGGCAGATGGTTTAGTACCAATTACTGCAATTGAAAAAATTGCAATGCCGATCCTTGATAATGAGTTTTTGCTTCAAAAGGAAATGGAAAGACGCGGGCCGGATTTGGCTCCAAAATTTGCGGAAAGCATGGAGGTTAATATTTCACCGAATTCAAATGGAAATTGGGAATCCGCTACAAATGGCAATTTGGTTTGGCGGTTAGTTATTCAATCTGCAAATGCAAAATCAATTAACCTGGGATTTACAAAATATAAAATGCCGAAAGGAGGGTCACTGATTTTATATTCATCAGATTACCAACATATTCTCGGCCCTTTTACACCAGCAGACAATGAAGAACATGAGCAATTGTGGACACCTGTAGTTCCAGGGGATGAAATTGTGATCGAAGTTCAAATTCCTGAAAAATCCAGAACTGATTTAGAACTTGAATTAAAATATGTAAACCATGATTTTCTGGGTTTTGGTGGAGTAACTTCCGGCAATTGTAATATTGATGTAATCTGTGGAACGATGGATGGATGGGCTCAGATCGATGAATATCGGGACATTATTCGCTCCGTTGCTGTCATTGGCACAAATGGAAATACTTATTGCTCTGGCTTTTTGGTGAATAACACCAGAAATGATTGCACTCCTTATTTCATCACTGCAAAACATTGTGGAATCTATTCTGCTAACGCGCCGACTTTGGTTACTTATTGGAATTATGAAAATACTTATTGCCGTGAAATTGGATCGGCAGACAATGGAAATGAAGGCGACGGAAATTTGAATAATTATAATACCGGTGCATTTTTTAGGGCTTGTTATGCCGAAACAGATTTTACTTTGCTGGAACTGGATGATCCTGTTTCCGAAACGGCCAATGCTTTTTTTGCAGGTTGGTCCAATCTTCCCGTTGCACCTACAAAAGCCATTAGCGTTCATCATCCGGGTGCTGACGAAAAAAGAATTAGTTTTGAAAATGACCCTTTGATGCTTACCAATGGTTTAGAATCAAATCCCGAAACAAATTTTAATCATGTCAGGGTCGTCGACTGGGATAGTGGAACTACAGAACAAGGGTCTTCAGGTTCCCCTTTATTTAATCAGAATAAGCAGGTAGTTGGCCAATTACATGGTGGGGCAGCAGCTTGTGGAAACAATAAATCAGATTGGTACGGTAGCTTTGCTATTTCCTGGTTGGGCGGAGGTTCAGCTTCAACAAGGTTGAAAGATTGGTTGGACCCTGATGATACTGGAGTTCCAACGCTTAATGGAAGGGAGCAGAGCGCCTGCAATATTTATGTCGAAAGCAATCCTGCTTCTACAGAATTGTGCTCTCCTTCGAATACTGTTTTTCAGCTTTATGCCAGTGAAACTTTCGAAACTAATGTGACCCTTTCTGCCTCTTCAGATATTCCCGGAACAGATAATCTCATTTTAGACAATAACCTGATAGCGCCTGGAGATTCTACTCAACTACATTTGATAGTTGATCCTTCAGTTCCAACTGGAATTTATACCATTTTTATTACCGGAACCGCTGGTCTTGTTACTGTTAGTAAAAATATTGAAGTGACCATTTTTGAAACCGCACCACCTTCACTAGCTCTAATTACTCCACCCGATGAAAAAATGAATACTTCTATCATTCCGCGATTCAGGTGGATCGAAGGCCCAATGGAAGCGACCTATGAAATACAAATTGCTACAGATTCAAATTTCACCAACATCGTTGAATCGATAGTTGAATTGGATACCAATTTTTATGATAATACGACACTCGAAGTTTTAACCAATTATTTTTGGAGAGTGCGCGCCGCCAACCTCTGTGGCGATGGAACCTGGTCACAAATTTATTCCTTTAAAACAGCTGATGTTCATTGTCTTGTTAGCTCCAGTGTAGATGTTCCTATCACGCTGCCTGAAAATGATACACCAACCACTGTTTCAACCACTGAGATTTTAGAAAATGGCCTGGTAACCGATGTTGACATCACCGCTTTAGACATATATCATTCCTGGGTCGGCGACTTAGTCGTCACAATTGAATCACCCTCAGGCATCACTGCAACATTGTTTGACCAACCAGGTGTTCCGGCTTCCAGTTTTGGTTGCCCGGAGGATAATCTGTTTTTAGCTTTCAATGACGAAGCAACCGAAAATTATGAAACCTTTGACAACACCTGCAATGAAGGAAATATGGCGATTGAAGGAACATTCCAACCTTATCAACCTTTAAAAATATTTAATGGAGAAGTAGCAAAAGGGGTTTGGAAAATGACCATTATTGATAAAGCGGATGGTGATGGGGGCATGCTTAATGGGTGGAACCTGAACATTTGTTCAACCATAATTCCTGATATATCAATAACAAGTTCAATGTTGGAACCAACGTATTGTATTGGTGAAAATATCACCTTCCAACTGACGCTTGGGTCGGATTTTGATTCAACCGGCATCAATCTCTCCACTATCGGAAATCCAATTGGAAGTACCATAGAGTTTAGTGAAAACAATGTCCTTCCTGGCGCAACCGTTGAGGTGACTATTCAAGGTATAAATTCAATCGGAAATTATCCAATCCTCTTTTTTGCAAATGATGGGACCAATTCCTTTAATTCGGAAATAAACATTCAAATAACAGGTACTCCGGCAGCCCCGCATTTGATGTTTCCTTTAAATGGTCAAACGGGCATTCCATTAGCCCCTATGCTTTTCTGGACTGGAAGTGAATATGCTTCAGGATATTTGGTTGAAATTGCAGAAGATGAATTTTTCAATAATGTTATTGCTTCAAATTTGCAAGTTGATTTGGAATATCTAACTCCTCAACTCAATGAAAATCAGCAATATTTTTGGCGTGTTACGGCCCAAAATGAATGTGGTGAAACTTCGTCTTCCGTTTTTAACTTCACAACAGATGTGATTAATAAAACTAATATCCTGAACGACAATGAAATAACAATCTATCCAAATCCAACAAGCGGAAAACTCCACATTCAATTTGAACAACCGCTTCAGGATAAAGTAATCATTGAGGTGTTTTCACCAAATGGGCAATTGGTTCAACACATCACTACGGATAATTTTAATACCGATACAGAACTTGATTTAAAAAGCTTTGCTGATGGAATTTATTTAATCCGAATAATAAATAAAGAGACCGTTTTAAGACGAAAAATTGTTTTACAAAAATAAAAACTTTAAAAAGAATAAATAAAATTATTAGTAAAATTGGATAAAGGCGTGGCTTTTGCTTACGCCCTTTTTTATTACTTTTGCAGCTTTCAAGTAGTTTGACGAAATTATCAATAAACTATTTTTTTCGTCTTTAAAAACAGACCTGCAATGATAAAAGCAAACAATCCGAAAATACAATCCTGGCTCGACATTCCTGAAGGCAGCGACTTTCCAATCCAAAATATTCCTTTTGGTATTTTTAAAACTAAAAAGCAGTCTCCTCGTGTTTGTACGCGCATCGGCGATCAGGTGATCGATCTTGCAAAAGCAAACGAACTGGGCTTTTTTGCTGACCTGAAGATTTCAAAATCGGTTTTCCAAAATCAATACCTCAATGACTTTATGGCTCTGGGGAAAGCTACCACACGAGCAGTGCGGGATCGAATTTCGGAGCTGTTCGACAAGCGATCCAAAAAGTGGAACTCCAGAGAAATGGCGGAGCATTTTTTACACAACATTGAAGATGTTGAACTATTGCTGCCTGTCAAAGTTGGTGATTACACGGATTTTTATTCCAGCATCGAACATGCAACTAACGTTGGTTCACTTTTCCGCGATCCGAAAAATGCATTGCTCCCCAACTGGAAACATTTGCCCGTTGGTTATCATGGCCGGTCTTCTTCAATCGTTGTCTCCGGCACTCCGGTCCATCGTCCGAAAGGACAATCAAAACCGGCGGATGCCGACAAACCCGTTTTTGGCCCCAGCAAATTATTGGATTTTGAGTTGGAGATGGCTTTTATCGTTGGAAAATCTACTGATCTGGGCGATTCGGTTTCTACTGCCCAGGCTGAAGATTATATTTTTGGACTAGTGCTTTTCAACGATTGGTCGGCTCGTGATATTCAAGCTTGGGAATATGTTCCGCTTGGCCCTTTTCTAGGGAAAAGTTTTGCGTCAACCATTTCTCCGTGGGTGGTGACCCTCGACACGATGGAGCCCTTCCGCGCCAAAGGCCCCAAACAATCTCCAAAAGTGCTTCCCTACCTTGAATACGAAGGAGAAAAAAATTATGACTTAAACTTAACCGTTGAAATCCAACCTGAAGAAGGAAAAGGAAAAACGGTTTGCGTTTCAAATTTCAAATACATGTATTGGAACATGTGTCAGCAATTGGCTCACCACACGGTCAATGGCTGCAATTTAAATATTGGAGACATGTGTGCATCAGGAACGATCAGTGGAAAAAACAAAAATTCCTATGGTTCCATGCTAGAAATCTCCTGGCGCGGCACCAAGCCGGTAACTATGCCTGACGGTTCGCAGCGAAAATTCATCAATGACGGAGATACCGTTGTCATGAAAGGCTGGTGTGAAAAAGATGGTGTACGAGTTGGATTTGGAGAAACAAGCGGTAAAGTATTACCTGCTATATAGTTTAGCTTATTTCTGTGGCATTTTAGCATAAAATAAACTAAATTAAAGTCTTATATTTGAACTTTAAATTGCATATGTTTGCAATTTTGAAAGGTATTTTGCATCATTTTTCTTGAACCATTTTTAATTTGATCCCAGAGAAGTACATTCAAAGCCTAAGGAAATTCAGAGCGTTACATCGTTTACTCGGCATTACCTTGGCGATACTACTCGTGATAAGTGCATCAACAGGAATATTGCTTGGCCTGAAAAAAGAAGTCGCTATAATTCAACCTCCAACCACAAAAGGGATCAGTAAAGGAATTAACAATTGGAAAGCATTTTCTGAAATTGATTCATTGGCGAAAGCTGCTTTCTTTGCAGCACATCCTAATCAAAGTGACAACACTGTTGATCGTTTTGATGTTCGCCCTTCCAAAGGAATTGTGAAGGTCCTTTTTGAAAAAGGGTATTGGGAAGTTCAAATTGATCCTGTTTCCGGGGAAATAAAATCAATTGCCCAACGCCATTCTGATTGGATTGAAGCATTACACGATGGTTCAATTGTTAGTGAATTATTCAAACTAATTTCAATGAATTTTCTGGGAATTGGCTTATTAGCTTTAATCTCAACAGGCTTGTGGCTGTGGTATGGCCCTAAAAGAATCCGCAAAAAGAAAACCATCCTCAGAGAAAAATTAATTGAGGAAAATACGGAAAATTAATCTTCCACTCTATTAGCAAGGCTTCCAAAAAAAGTGCTTGGACACAATTAACTTAAACATTTTATGACTGTTTCTTTATTCACCCTACTTCGTTGAAAATACTCGTCATAGCTTAGGCTATGCTTGCGCTTTTCGCCTTGTCTGGTAAATAAATAATCTCGGTCAAAAATGAAACTTATTTATGTCCAAGCACTTACATTCTCAAAAAATATTTTTAAAAAATTGCTGAAATATTTTAATACATAAGATTCTTATGTATCTTTGACTTATGCATTCAAAGGAACTACTCAAAGGCACGCTAAAAACGATCATTTTAAAACTTTTATCAGAGCATGATAAAATGTACGGGTATGAAATTACTCAAAAAGTGAAGGAACTCACACTTGGCAATATTCTTCTGACGGAGGGCGCACTCTACCCTACTCTACACAAATTGGAAAGTGAAGGTTTGCTGACCACCGAAAAAGTGTCCGTTGGAAAGCGAGTAAGAAAGTATTATTCATTGACGCCCACCGGGGTGACCGAATCGGTTTCAAAAGTGGAAGAGTTTCAAGCTTTTGTAACAACCATGCAAATGGTTTTGGGAATTAAACCAATATAAAAGCAACCTTATCATGGCTCAATTAACGGATCAACAGATCATTTATATTCAGCAATATCTTGAAAACGAGGGGTTATCCTACGAGCCTTTGAAAGATGAAATATTGGATCATTTGTGCTGCATGACTGAAACGAATATGCAGCTTGGCAACTCTTTTCACCATGCGGTTCAATTTTCTTTTTCAAACTTCCAAAAAGAAGAAATTCATGCAATTCAAAAACAAATAAAATATTCTTCAACCCGAAAAAAGCGAATTATGAAAGTAACATCATTTTTTACATTGGGCTTTTTGCTCACTTTTTCAACGATTTATTGGGGATTTTTACAAGATCCACCTACAATTAGTCCGCTGAACGGGCAATATGAAATTTCAAGCGCTTTTGGTATGCGACATCATCCCATCCAAAAAAAGAAAAAAATGCATAAGGGAGTTGATTTCAAAGCACCGATCGGCACCCCTGTAATGGCAACTGCTGATGGCGAAGTCGTAACCGCAAAAATCACAAAAGCGGGTTATGGATACGGTAAACATATCATCATCAAACATGACGATCAATACCAAACGCTCTATGCACAGCTTTCTGAATTGGATGTGAAAGTGGGTGATATCATCAAAAAAGGACAGATCATCGGAAAAGTAGGAAGCAGCGGTCAATCAACTGCGCCGCATTTGCATTATGAAGTCCTAAAGGATGGAACTCCTCAAAATCCCGAAAACTATTTACGCCCTTAAAAGTATACAGGATAAAAACGAACCTTTCCCAACGTATTAAATTCGATAGCCGGCGCCGGCACTTTTATAGTATTAAACAGGAAAAGCAACGTTTTCAAAAAATGACTTTTAGTTTTGATACGGGTAAGATCCAAATCCACTGATAGGAAAAATTGGCTATACCTCGGATAGGTTTCATTATCCAATTGATAAAATACATCCCCTTCGTACCATTCATTTTTAAAACCACCATATAAATTATCAGAACCATAACCAACGGCAATATTCAGCCATTTGGGAAATTTGCTTTCTTTGTTTTTCATAAAAGAATAAACATTCACGGATGCCCAAATCGTTTGTTTGTTGTAGTCTTTTAAAAATCGCTCCAACGTCGTTTCACCAAAAAGATCATAAGCACGAGTGGCCAATGTGGTCGTTTTTCCTCCATCGACCGAATAGATCGTGGTGGCAGGATAAGTTGTTGGAAAAGAAGACATTTTCATAAAAATCCGCTGCTCTTTCCAGGCCAGTTCCTGTGAAACCATCACAACACAACCCAAGGTGTTAAAAGCCAAATCAGACATCGAAAAGCCCCATTTGGATGAATATCCATCCAGCATTTCCAAAGAAAATTGCAGAAAAAAGCCTATCCCCGCTCCCGTCCACATTGCTTTTCGCCGCTTCATTCCTGTCCACTTAGCACCCTGAAAAGCCCAATTGCTGTAAGTGTATGCGGTGAATAAATGGCCCATTTTATCCATATTGTTCCACTCTCCCCAATCATCAAAAAGGTGAAAACTGGAACGCTCGTAACCCGCGTACCAGGCTTCATTAAGGCCAATCATTAATCCTGTATAAGCTGTTACGCCAATTGCGGTGCTCGTCCAAAACCGTTTTTTGGAAAACGTTTCTGCAGGCTGAAAAAAAGAAATCTTCTCTGTATTCTGAGCTTTAAGTGTGCATAAAATGCTGCCAGAAATAAATAAGATTAAAAAAATCGGTTTAAAAATTTGCATAAATGGAATGGTGAATTACGGCAAATTTAACCTATTTTTATCAATCCAACAGACCTAATATGAGAAATCAAAAAGCGATTAAATGGTTATATCAGCAAATCCCTTCGCTGGTTGAAAAAGGAGTTCTCCAGGCTGATACAGCTGAAAAATTAAAACTACATTTTGGCGAGATTGACGAAAAGCCGAATTACAACATTGCTTTTTTATTAGCAGGTACATTGGGTGCCGTGCTCATCGGAGGCGGCATTATTTTAATTTTTGCCTATAACTGGGAAAATCTTTCTATAACCTGGCGAACTATTTTTAGTTTTCTGCCACTGATTTTTCGCACAGGCAATCTACACTTTTGTTTATTTTAATAAAAGAGAATCAACAAGCTGGGTTGAAGCTTCTTCAGGTTTTTTGATGCTCATGCTGGCCTCTACGATCGCGTTGATTAGCCAGACCTACCACATTGCAGGAAGCATGGAAGGCTTTTTATTTATATGGATGCTACTCAGCATTCCCCTGCTTTATCTGATGAATTCCAGCCTGGTTTCTCTTTTCTATCTGATAGGAATAGCAAGTTGGGCACTCAATCAACAAGGATCAGAATCGGTTTATTATTGGGCTTTTTTATTAGCTTTTTTACCACATTTTGTAATCAATATCCGCCAAGAGCATCATACAATACGAGCCAATCTGCTCGGCTGGAGTTTGGTCCTCACCTTTGCTTTTGCCTTTTTTGGAGTGATTGAACCGAATATTCAGGAGTTCAGCCTTTTGTGTTCTGCTTTGGTTATTGCCAATTTTTATTTAAAAGGAGAATTGAATTTCAAAGGAGATCGATTTATTAATCGGCCATTTCAGACTGTTGCAATCAGTGTCTTGTTCATCATGTGCATGGTGCTTGGGTACAGCTGGGGAGATGAAAGTACTTCCATGGAGGTGATTATTTATGGAGATCGATATGCTTCGTGGGCAGGCTTGATAAATTTCATCTTTTTGATTGCCAATGTTTTAGGTTTTGGATATCTTTTTTACTTGTATTTAAAAGAAAGTAAATCTCCCAATTATTTTATACTCGGTTTTCCCTTTTTTATAATTATTGGGTTAGTTTTGGCGCGGCTTAATCTTGAAACCATCGCTATCGTACTTGCAAATGCTTTTCTATTTGGTTTTGGACTTTTTTATATCAAAACCGGCATTCAAAAACAAAGAATGGCTTTGGTAAATGTAGGAATGTTATTTATTTCTGCACTTATTATTGCCCGCTTTTTTGATACCGATTGGAGTTTTGTAATAAAAGGAATTGCTTTCGTTTTGCTTGGGGTTGGTTTTTTGAGCGTCAATTGGGTACTTTCGCGTAAGTTACAAACCATGAAGAAAACCGAAGTCGAATAACATACTCAGGAAAGATTTAAATTCTTTCGTCTTTTAATTTTCTATTTTTATATAATTATCAAAACCTGAATCACCCGAAACTGTTATCTTATCAACATTGAAGGATAAAACTAAAAACAATAAAATCTTATTATCATGAAACAAAGTAGATTAATCACATTAGGAATTATAACAATGGTGGCGCTGATATTCGTCCTGGCGTTATCAAACAGTATTTTTCTGACGATCGACCCGGGGCAGAGAGGCGTACTTTTTAAGCGATTTGGTGGCGGACTGGACAAACAGCATATTTATAAACAAGGTTTTCATATTATCGCCCCTTGGAATACCATGTATATTTATGATGTCAGAGTCAACGAAGCTTTTGAAAAAATGACTGTACTTTCCAAAAATGGTCTGAATATTCAAGTAGACCTGTCTTATCGTTTTTTACCAGAAGCTGATAAAATAGGTTATCTCCATGATGATATTGGGACTAATTATCTGGATCGAATCATTATTCCGGAAATTCGTTCAGCTACTCGGGAAGTCATCGGAAAATATCTTCCGGAAGAATTGTATTCCAGCAAGCGGGAAGCCATCCAGGATGAAATTTTTCAAAGAACTTCCGAATCAATTGCTGAAAAGAATATTATACTTGATGCCGTATTGATTAGAGAAGTTACTCTTCCGGAGACGCTTCAGGCTGCAATTGAAAGAAAATTGAAAGAAGAACAATCTTCGCTGGAGTACGAATTCCGTTTGGAAAGAGAAAGAAAAGAAGCAGAACGTAGAGTAATTGAAGCACAAGCGAAAGCCGACGCCAACCAGATTCTAAATGCCAGTTTGACGGACAAGATTTTGAAGGACAAAGGGATCGAAGCTACACTTGAATTAGCAAAATCTCAGAACTCAAAAGTTGTCATTGTCGGAGGCCAGGATGGTGGGTTGCCGCTGATTCTTGGAAATTAGTTTTAAAAAAAGATTTGAAAAAGGCTGCCATTTTGCAGCCTTTTTCATTTTAGATTATTCTGTTTTACCAATCACGTTTCGTCAATCAGTAAAGAAATATTAAAGTTTTATCGAAGTTTATAGTTGGTTTATTTGCCATTAATTCTTTTAATTTCTTTGATATTTTGTACGATTGGAGAGATGGTTACTTCTTTTTCATTTTCAACCACATAAAATATATATGAACTGTTTTGCCCAACAATTTTAATATTTTTTGAGCTTTCGTCAGTGAAAATAATTTGATGGGTTAATTTAATCTCTCCGCTTTTTATTCGTGAACTAACCTTAGAACCGCGTCCCAATCCGAAACCTAAAAACATGGAAAGAATCATAAGGGCTATTAGTATTACACCTCTGTTTTCATTGGTTTCAATGTCTTTTCGGTCTAATTTTTCAACATTATATAGTTTTCTATACCATTTCTTTCCTTTAAATTTTTCACGAAACCGAGGAACAAAAACGACAATCTCAAAATAACTCCCGACAATCGTTATGATAAAAAGGAACAGAACGATTTTTCAGCTGACTAAGGTAAAATGCTGCTTAGGTTTGTATTCCTTTAATAAATATTTATTGAATTAGCAGCAAAAGGGAATCCTCCTTCCCAAGTACCTGATGGCTCACTTTTTCAGGAATCTTTACAAAGTCGTGTGCTTTTAATAATTCAATCGTTCGGCCCTCTTCTTCGTAAACTGCTTTTCCGGAAAGCAACACCAGCATGGCATTTGTGCGGCTTTGGTGTTTATCAAGTATAGTCCCTTTATTAATTTTTATCAAGGTAGCAGAAGCGTTTTCTTTCAAAACTCTTTTGGTCGAAACTGGTTTTTCAGCATTTGCCAAGAAATCATGTAAGTTCATTCAAAATAGTTTTTGTAGGTCGAAAGATAATGTTTCAATTCGTTGATGGCAAGTTCCGCTTCTTTTGGATCATTTTCATCTATTTTTTCAAACTTCCCTTTCATTGGCAGCAAATAATTATGTAGTTGATTGTGTGCTTCGCCGGTCATGGTGCATTGTTTGAAGATATTTTGAAACTCATCCTCCAGGCCTTTTCTAAGTTTTTTCCTGTCTTCTTCATTCATTGTTCCTCCCTCAAAATCAACAATAATTGTCTGCATCTTAGCTATTCCAGTTGTCGTTTCGGAGTTTGCTTGCCAAGGTTTCCCGTTGTCCGCTTGGACGGCCACTGTTTCGCCATGATGGGATTGATCACCGCAGGCTTGCAAAAATGCAAAGAGGAACAAAAACAAATAAATCGTATATCTCATGTCTTATTAATTTTTAAATTTAAGAGTTCTATTTTTTAAGAAAAGCAGAATACATCCAAACCAGTTTTTCCTGTTCGCGGATATAATCACTCATCAGGGCATTGGTACCTTCGTCGTCTGCATCGGCTGAGAGTGTAAGCAACTCTCTTTGCAGCACAATAATGGCTTTTAAGGAGTTCAAAATGTCAGAGACTGCTTTCATGCCGTCAGAAACTTCAGTGCTTTCTTTTATACCTGAAATTTTTTCATAATCAGAGTAGCGATGATTTGGTGCATACCCGAGTGTGAGTATCCGTTCCGCTATTTCGTCAATTTTTATTAACAAATCATTGTATAATTCTTCAAATTTTAAATGCAACTCAAAAAACTTTTCCCCTTTTATATTCCAGTGATACCCTCTGGTATTTTGATAAAAGATGGAATAATTTGCCAACAAAAAATTCAGCTTGTCAGCCAACTGTTTGGATTTTTTCAAATCAAGTCCGATTGGATTTAGTGTTTTCATCATTTCGTTTTTTATTTTTTAAAAAGAAATCAAACTTAAAATAGCAGTTTCTTTGAATATGATAGTCGATTTAATTATTAAATCTGCCGATCACAAAATTAGGCTACTAATTGGTCCTCAATTGTGATCCTGATCACTTTAGGTGGTGACTTTTATCAAGAAAGAATACAATAAATTTGGAATAGATTCTAAAAAAAGAAATCATTAAGGCATGACGTCTCTTGCAAACATTATGCGGGGTTTCCAATAGCTTGATTTAGATACATTTTGAACCATCACACCTTTTGATGTAGTGCTATGAATCACTTCAATTCCATCCTTGGTATTGGCGACGATGAGCGCTACGTGATTGACATTCCCATGTTTTTTAAAAAAGAGCAAATCTCCTTTTTGAGCTTTACTCAATGAAATTTTCTTACCAGAAGTTGCCTGACCTTTCGCACTTCTTGACAAATTGATATCAAATTTTTCAAAGACATATCCTGTAAATCCTGAACAATCAAAACCTTTTGGGCTTTGACCGGCATATTTATATTTTACACCAACATATTTTTTTGCATGCTGGGTGATTTCTTGGCGAAGCCTTTGGTCTTTGGAAGCTCCGTTTTTTGAACTTCGGTTTGTTGATTTTTCACCGTCCGATGACGGAGGGCGATAATCAACCGTAGTACAGGAAGCAATCAAAAAAGCCAAACTTGCTAACAACATTACAGATTTTACAGCGTTCATAGACATACAACTCATTGTGAATAAAAAAAACAACTCGTTGTCAATGGTTAGTTAATAGGGTTATTAAAAAACATAGACTTTCAGCGAGTTTAAGCGGTTAGATTTTTCTGACCGCTTTTTTATTATACTTAGCCAAAAGCTTTCTGGTTGCGTTTGAGGAAATAAAAACGCGAAAGGATAAACGATTATTATTAGCAGGAATTTCTACAATAATTAAAGCTGTTTTGAGATCTCTTTATTTTGGATTTCAAAAAGATCTCTGTCATTTAGAAATTGAAGTTTATTTCTGAATTCTTTTTGCTGCTCATAAGAAAGTTCCAAAGTGGAAATCCCCTCTACTTTTGCTATTCGATATAAGACATTTCCGGCGAAGTCAACAATTGAAGTATCGCCGACATACGAATGTCCTGTTCCATCGCTACCTACTCGGTTTACACCAACCGTATAGGATTGATTTTCGATAGCGCGGGCTTCCAACAGTGATTTCCAGGCTTGCCTTCTTTGGTGAGGCCAGTTGGCCATAAAAATCAATAAGTCATAATTATCGGTATTCCGGCTCCAAACAGGAAACCGCAAATCATAACAAATCAAAGGGCAAATCCTCCAGCCTTTCCATTCGAAAATCAACAATCTATCTCCAGCGGTAAAGGTCAAATGTTCATCGGCAAGGGTAAAAAGATGACGTTTGTTATAATATTGAATGGTTCCATCAGGAAATACGACTACCGCCCGATTGAAATAGTTGCCATTTTCTACCACTATGAAACTTCCGATAATGGCTGCATTTATACTCGCTGCCTGTTTGATAAGCCAACGAATCGTTTGGCCATCCACGCCTTCTGCAAGTGATTTTGCATTCATACTAAAACCAGTGGTAAACATTTCGGGGAGGACGACCAAATCCGTTGTACCGGTGAGTGCTTGCAGTTTGTGTTCAAACATTTTCAAATTAGCAGCAACATTTTCCCAGTGCAAGGAAGATTGAACTGTAGTTAATCGGAGTGTTTGCATTTTCAATATGTTTAAAAATAAAAGAGACGTAAGTTAATAACTTACGTCTCTTTATAATAGGGTTATTTTGATTAAGTGTGTGCTTAATACAATTTTTTAAACTATTCTGCTGCCGGCGCATCGCCTCCTTCTGTACCTTCTGCACCTTCTTCACCTTCAACTCCTTCTTCACCTTCAGCTTCCTCTTCTTCTTCTTCAAGACTACGTAAAACACGTGGAACTTCAACAGAGCAAACTGGAATTCCTAAAGAACTCATTATTTCCATGCCATCCCCGATTTCGATATCACGTACTCTTATAGATTGCCCTAATTTTAGTGTTGAAATATCAACTAATAGTTCATCTACAAGATGTTCCGGAGTCGTTTTAATTTTAACTACCCTCATTTTTTGGTACAATTTTCCACCAGTTTTTACTCCTGGAGCAACTCCTTTAAATCTGATTGGAAGTTCTACTTTGATGGGTTGTCCATCGACCAGTTCCAAAAAATCCATATGAAGCAAAGCATCTGTAACGGGATGGAACTGCATATCCTTAAGAATGCATTTATATGTTTTGCCATCTATTTCGATTTCAACCAATTTGAAATCAGCAGTATAAACTAATTTTTTGAAATCAAGAACTGGGGCTGTAAAATGAATTACTTTTTCACCTCCATAAATAACGCAAGGTACATCATTAGCTTTTCGAATCAACTTGGCTGCGCTTCCGCCAAGATTTGTTCTAATTTTTCCTTGTACTGCAACGGATTCCATATCTTTTTACTTTATATAAATGACCAGAAAAAAGCTTCTCTAATCGGGTTTTTATCAAAAATGCACGCAAAGATAATCATTTCTTTTTAGAAAAACAGCAAATACGAGCATTGGAATTTAAATCATTCCACATTTTTTTCTCTTTTCTTCTTATTGAAATCACTTTTCAACAAAAAGTGCTGAAATAGAACGGTGTTCGTGCATATTCCGAATGGCTCTGGCAAAGAGTTTTGCAGTTGAAAGCACTTTGATCTTTGATGATTCTCTACGAAGTGGAATTGTATCGCATACGATCACTTCGTCAATCTTAGAGTTTTCAATATTTTCGTATGCTTTTCCGGAAAGAACGGGATGTGTGCATAAAACGCGAACACTTTTGGCTCCTTTTTCTATAATAATTTCCGCAGCTCTGCAAAGTGTTCCAGCCGTATCAACGATATCGTCCACCAAAATAACATCCGCTCCTTTCACATCTCCGATAACGGTCATTCCTGCAATTTCGTTGGCTCGTTTCCGGTATTTATCACAGATCACCAAATCCCTTGCAAAATACTTGGCGTAAGTCCTTGCGCGCTTTACTCCACCGACATCCGGAGAGGCAAAAGTTACATTAGACAAATCCATTTTTTTCAAAAAAGGGATAAAAATCGCTTCGCTTTTCAAGTGATCTACAGGAATATCAAAAAACCCTTGAATCTGATCAGCATGCAAATCCATCGTCATAATTCGATTAGCGCCTGCTGCCTGGATAATTGTAGCAATCAATTTAGCAGAGATGGGAACACGTGGTTTGTCCTTTCGATCCTGACGAGCATAACCAAAGTAGGGAATTACAGCGACGATATATCCTGCTGAAGCCCGTTTGGCAGAATCAATCAACAATAATAACTCGAGCAAATTATCTGCAGGAGCAAAAGTCGACTGAATAAAAAACACATAGCTTCCACGAACAGACTCATTGATTACAGGTTGCATTTCGCCATCACTAAACCGTTGTAAAGTCATGTCTCCTAAAGAATAACCATAAAAATCAGCGATTCTTTCAGCGAGATATTCTGAATTGGTTCCTGAGAAAAGTTTTACGTCCACTTTGAATTTGTTTTGAAGATAAATGGCCATCTCGTATTCAAAATAAGCAAGGGCCGAATGAGAATCACAAAGGTAAAAAGTTTTAAAATAAAGCCCGCTATACAACAAGTTTTTAAATAAAAACTTCAATCAAATAATTTGACGATGATACTAAAGAGTTTGTCGATGATTTGTGAAAATGTTAACATTTTTTATGATCTTTAGTGCAATTGATCGCTAAGCGTATTTAAATAAGACTTTGGGACAATAAAAAAATTATTATCAACTAATCAACCGCAACAATACAAAGCCATGGTGTTATTGTTTTTAGAAGATTGGTGGGGGCCATTGAGCAGTACTGAAAAAGTATTTTGGGGAATTTCTCTTGTATTTAGTGTATTGTTTCTTATCCAATTTGTAGTCAGTCTGATAGGATTAGATTTTGATACCGATTCGGATGTCGATGTCCATGCTGATGTTGACACACATAGTGATTACCACCTAGATCCCAGTTTTACCATTTTATCAGTTCGAAGTATCATTGCATTTTTCACCTTCTTTGGTTGGACAGGAGTATTGGTGTTAAATGCAGGAGGAAGTGTGTGGGCAGCTATCGGTTTTTCAAGTTTGGCTGGTCTGGCAGCCATGTTTATCGTAGGTTATGTTATTTACCTTTTTACGACTTTAACCGAGCAGGGAACTACCCAATTATCCAAAGCGCTTTACAGCACAGGGGAAGTTTATCTGTCCATACCAGCCAATAAAAACGGGCAAGGCAAAGTACATATTAAAATACAAGGCGCATTGAAAGAAGTTGATGCTGTAACTAACGGAGATGCACTACCAACAGGTTCAGCAATCAAAGTAGTAGAAGTAATTGACGATAACCTGATACTAGTTGAACAGGCTGACTTCTTCTTGAAAAATTAATAACAATCCAATTCTTAATGAGTAATTTTAACCAATATAAATTCTGCTTTGCAGAACAGTTACACTATAGCTAACATTTTACAAAAAATCATTTTCAAATTAAAAACTAATCAATCATGGATCAACTACTCATCATAACATTAGGCCTAATCGGACTTGTATTTATCATGCTTATGTGGGGAGCATCGCGGTATAAACGTTGCCCTTCGGATAAGATTTTGGTTATCTATGGTCGAACTGGAAGTGGATCTGCAAAATGTCTTGCGGGTGGCGCTGATTTTGTATGGCCAGTGATTCAAGACTATGAATATCTCGATCTTACTCCAATTTCGATCGACGTGGATTTGAAGGGCGCGTTGAGTAAACAAAACATCCGGGTGTCTGTTCCATCTAGATTTACAGTTGGGGTTTCCAATCAGGAAGGCGTTATGCTCAATGCAGCAGAAAGGCTTTTAGGTAAAACGAACGAACAAATTCAACACATCGCTAAAGATATTATTTTTGGACAGCTACGTTTGGTTGTTGCAACAATGGATATTGAAGAGATCAATTCGGATCGTGACAAATTTCTTTCTAACGTTTCTACGAACGTTGGAGCAGAACTACGGAAAATTGGTCTTTCCCTCATAAATGTAAATGTGACTGACATTCAGGACGAATCCGGTTATATTGAAGCGTTAGGAAAAGAAGCGGCGGCTAAAGCAATCAACGATGCAAAAATGAGCGTTGCTGAAAAAAATCGTGATGGATCAATTGGGCAGGCCAATGCAAACAAAGACGAAAGGATTCAGGTATCAGATGCTAATGCTGGTGCTTCGATCGGTGAAGCAGACGCTGAAGCAAAATCCATTGATGGTGCCAATCTTGCAAAAATTAAAATTGCTCAATCAAATGCAGAGCGCCAGGTTAAAGAAGCGGAATCATTGCGTTTAGCGACAGCCGCAGAGAAAATCCAAAAGGCGAAAGCATTGGAAGAAGCATATCTCGCTGAAAAAGAAGCGGAACAAGCGCGTGCTGCCAGAGAGATGGCAACCCGAGAAGCGGATACCATCGTCCAAGCTCAAATCGACAAACAAAAAATGGTCATCGACGCTGAAGCAGAAGCCGAACAAATCAGGGCACTTGCGAAAGGAGAAGCAGACGCTATCTTCTTAAAGAAAGAAGCGGAAGCGAAAGGTATGTATCAAGTTTTAAGCAAACAAGCTGATGGGTTTGGTCAAATCGTAAAAGCTGCAGGTGGAAATTCAAAAGATGCTGTTTTGATGCTCATTGCTGACAAATTGGAAGAATTGGTTAAAACTCAGGTTGAAGCCATCAAAAACATCAAGATTGATAAAGTCACAGTTTGGGAAGGCGGAAATAAAGAAGGCGAAGGGAATTCCACTTCCAAGTTTGTTTCAGGGTTGTACAAATCTGTTCCTCCGCTGAACGATCTTTTTAATATGGCAGGGATGGATTTACCGCAATACCTTGGGAATACAAACACTCCTGAAAATGGCAATGATAAAGAAGAAGTTGTTGAGTTAAAAGAGTTGCCGAAAAATACTGATAAAAAGGAAAAGTCATAAAATAAAAGCTATGTATTCTGGAAGGGCATCGTTTATCGATTGCCCTTTTTTTATATCTTCAATTGAAAATGAAAAAAATCCTCATCCTTGGAGGCACCAATTTCATCGGCCGGGTTTTCACAGAACAGCTTCTGGCGCATGAAAATTATGACATCACGATTTTCCAACGGGGATCTACCAATTCTCAATTATTTCCAAACATTCGCCGAATATTAGGTGACCGATATACCAATGATATTTTAAAAGTCGCTAAAGAGGATTGGGATATCATTGTTGATATTTCCTGCTATTTTCCTTCATCTCTTGAGTTATTAATTCCAAATTTGAAAGGCCGAGTTGGTCGGTACATTTATATTTCGACCGTTTCTGCATACAGTTGGCAAGATAATGAAAACCAACTCATTACTGAAGATTTTAAAAAAGTAAGCTTTGATGAATCACAAATACGGGATCCAGAAAAAATGAAACATTATGCTGAAAAAAAAGCTGCTTGTGAGGTCGTATTAGATCAACAGGATTGGTTGGACAAAATCATTCTGCGGCCAGCTCTGGTTTATGGCCAATATGACTATACTGACCGAATGTACTATTGGATTCACCGAATCAATAATTTTCAAAAAATCCTCATCCCAAATGACGGAAACGAAAAACTCAATTTTACTTTCGTAGAAGATTTAGCTGCCATCATGCGTGAAGCGATCACTATTAAAAAACATCAAACGTATTACAATTTGACAACCCATGATATAATCCCAACACATCATATTTATAACACGATTGCTAAAGTTTCAAACAAAAACCCGGAGTATGTCAAACTGCCTCAAACATTTGCAGAAGTGCATGATCTAAAACCATGGGTGGATATTCCGCTTTGCACTAATTATCAAGGAAAAAGTTCTGCTATTTTTGATAATCAAAAAATTAAATCTGATTTCAAAACTCAATTCACCTCCTTTGAGGAATCCATCCTCAAGACCTATAAATTTTATCAAAAACTTAATTTTCCTGAACCGATAGCTGGTATTTCAAGAGCTAAAGAAGAAGAATTAATAAATCAACTGAGTTTGACAGCACTTTAGAAAAAATAGTTGCTTCGGTTTCAATCCTCCATAAAAACATAGCGGGATTTCTACTATATTTGCAACCTAAAACAATCACCTTTGTGCAACCTATCTCAAAGCAATTAACCAAACCTCCAACTTTAAAAGCATGGCTCCTTTTGGGCCTTCTGGGATTGGTTTGGGGAAGTTCCTATGTTTTGATAAAAAAAGGGTTAGAAGCTTTCAGCCCTGAGCAGGTTGCTTGCTTGCGAATTGGTATAACTGCTCTGGCTTTTTTACCTGTTTTCATTCTGCGTTTCAAAAAAATTGATTGGTCAAAGTTGAAATATTTTGCTGTTGTTGGATTTGCAGGCAGTTTTTTTCCGGCATTTCTATTCTCTTATGCACAAACCCAAATCAGTAGTTCAGTTACCGGCGTTTTAAGTTCTCTCACGCCACTTTTCACATTAGCCTTAGGTATTTTGTTTTTTAAAACGCCTTTTTTCTGGACAAAAGTAATTGGCGTTTTGATAGGTTTAGCTGGCGCTGTTTTATTAATTATTTTTGGCAAAGAAGCAGGTTCCGATGGCAATATTTGGTATGGATTGCTGGTCGTTTTAGGAAGCCTGCTTTATGCTTCCAGTGCCAATACCGTTGGAACTTATTTGCAAAACATGGATGCATTGATCATTAGTGCAGTATCGTTCATATTGATCGGATTTCCTGCGATCAGTTATCTTTTTTACTCCGATTTCACAGCTGTTTTAATCGAAAAAGAAAATGGCTGGGCAGCTTTAGGATATATCAGTATTTTATCCCTTTTTGGGACAGTCATAGCTACTGTTTTGTTTTTCAGGCTTGTTCAGATAACCGACGCTGTTTTCTCATCAACGGTTAGTTATTTAATCCCATTGGTTGCAATAATGTGGGGCGCAGTAGTTGGGGAACCGATCACTTTTTATCATCTGATTGGAATGATTTTGATTTTATTTGGCGTATATATTTCTAGGAAATGAGTCAACAAATTCCATATTTATATGTCGCTTCCAGCGAACTCCACGACCGGGGAGTTTTTTGTGCAACCTTTATTCCCGAAGGAAGCATCATCGAAATATGTCCGGTGCTTTTCATTCCGGAAAGTGATATGGATGCCCTCAAAAAGACTGTTTTATACGATTATTATTTCACCTGGGGTGAAGATGACAAAAGTGGCGGTATTGCTTTAGGCTACGGTTCCATTTACAATCATCATCATCAACCAAACGCCAGATATTATGTGGATTATGAAGGGCTTAGTTTAAAAATTTATGCAATTAAAGATATTGAAGCCGGTGAAGAAATCACCTTCAATTATAACGGTGATCCCGAAGATCAATCAAAGGTGTGGTTTGAAAAGGGTTAGAATGAAAGTGCAATTTAAAAAAAGCCCCTCCTCACTTTCCAACAATTATTTTAATTGTAGGATATTGAAAAGGGGTCGGTTTTGGGATCTTTCGGATCTGCATAGTGGATTAATACTTATGTGGGATTAATAAAATGTGGTGAAAAATTGCTGTGAATCCAGCAGGGAGTGTTCTCTTTTGTAAAAATAACGAAAAGATTTAATATTTCGCTGTTTTGCTTATATTTTTAATAATGAAGTTGTTTTAAAATAAGCTTCTCCAAAAAGATGGGGATATATAAAAATGTTGCAAAAGCATTAAATTGTTAGTTCTCCCACAAACGATTTAAAACCTGTTGCAACATGTATGTAAATTTATCTAAAAAGTTCATTACAAAAAATTTATTACCACACTTGAGCCAAACTAATCTTGGCAGAAAAACAAAAATTCCTTTATGGCGAATAATAAAAGCTATAATTTATCGGCTCAAAAGTGGTTGCCAATGGCGTGAAATTCCAATCGCTGCTTTTTGCAGCAGGACATTAATCACTTGGAATACAATGTATTATCACTTTAGAAAGTGGTCAAAAGATGGATCATGGAAACGGATGTGGGCAATTTTACTTTCGATTAATAAATCAAAGTTAGATATGTCTTCTGTTCAATTAGATGGTTCACATACACCTGCCAAAAGAGGAGGTGAAGCGGTAGGGTATCAGAATCGGAAAAAATCAAAAACAACGAATGCATTGTTTTTAACGGATAAACAAGGAATTCCTTTAAGCATTTCTGACCCTATTGATGGAAACCATAATGACCTTTTTGACATTGAAATTTTCTTCGCCAAAATGTTATCCGATTTAGAACAATCGCAAATAGAAACAAACGGATTGTTTTTAAATGCAGACGCTGGTTTTGATAGTGAAGGATTTCGAGAAATCTGTTTTTCAAACGGAATTATCGCTAATATTGATTTTAATAAACGAAATTCCAAAAACACTGACAATCAACCTCTTTTGGATGATTTACTTTATAAAGAACGTTTTTCAGTTGAGAGAACAAATGCTTGGATTGATGCTTTTAAAGCACTCCTGGTCAGATTTGAAACCAAATCTCAAACCTGGTTGAGCTTGCATTATTTAGCATTCTCTCTCATTCTGATTAGAATTTAAACATATCATTTTAAAACAACTTCAATAACTTTTACCTACAATAATTTAGATAATTTTAATTAGGTTCCTTAAACCAACCGCTGTACATCACATAATTATCAGCGATCCGTTTAATCGTATCTTTAAAAGCTTCCGGGCTTAATGGCTTTACTTTTTTGGCGGGGATTCCGGCGTAAATATATCCGGATTCAAGATGACTATTTTCTAAAACAACGGCTCCGGCAGCTATAAGGCAATTCGATTCTACAATTGCGTGGTCCATCACAATGGCGCCCATACCGATGAGAACATTGTCTTTGATCGTGCAACCATGCACAATAGCGCGATGTCCGATTGAAACATTATTTCCAATAAAAGTAGCTGCTTTTTGGTAAGTACAATGGATAATCGCAGCATCCTGAATATTCACTTTATTGCCGATCCTGATGCTGTTGACATCTCCCCTGATGACGGACTGGAACCAAAAACTGCAATCGTCTCCGGCGATAACATCACCAACAATCGTGGCATTTTCGGCGAGGTAGCAATTTTTTCCAAAAACAGGAGAAACCCCTTTTACAGATTTGATTAAAGCCAATTTTTCTATTTTGTTTTTGAAATGTGAAGTGGGTTGAGTGTATACCCTTCTTGTCGAAGTAACCTGATTACGCCGTTTTCGCCACCAAGATGACCCGCTCCAACTGCAAAAAAAGTAGGTTTTTCTTTCATCATTCCTTGCATGACAGGAATCCAGTTGCGGTTTCGATTGACCAGCAAAACATCCTCATAATCTCCAATTCCTGCTTCTTCGCTTTTGAACATTTCCTGCATACCTTCAATATCCTCACTTAAATACATATCTATCATTTCTTGAAATTGACCTGAGCCTTCAGATTCTGCTTTCAGGCTTTCAACCAACATCTGAGCCTGATCCGTTAACGGAATACTATCAAAAATGCTGATCTGGTATTCTATCGTTTCGAGGCCAGCCATTTCCTTTTCCATTTGCTGAGCCATTTGCATAAATTCCATTTCATAAGAAACCAGCTCGCCATTTTGCAAACCATTTGGATCCATGTCTCCTGAAGCAAAAGTGGTTAAAAACATAGGTTTTACCCGATCGAGAATACCCGTCATCATCGCTGGAAGCCCTAACTCAGCAAATTTCTCTTTTACAAAATTATACTCTTCTTCGCTCAACAAATCCTTAAGCGTCATGGCATCAGGCATCATCACTTTGCTAATCAATGTGAACATAGTGGACAAGTCGTTCATTTCTTCCATATTGATTTCAAAAGTGATTCGTTCACTTTTATCAAAAGAAGCTTTGGTCTGATCGCTAAGAATAAAGTCATCTTTGTTAATAATGTGGATCGTTCCGTAAAGAAAGGATGGTTTGTCCAATCCTTTTCCGCTGATTTCCCAAAGCAGTGATTTCTCCAGGCCCGTTTCGATCGATTTTACGGAATCTTCTTGTACTTTTTCGGGAATTTCAATGGCCACTTGTCCAATAGAAAAGTTGAAAGAAAGCACAAAAAGAAAAAGGGTAATAAATATTTTATTCATCATTTTATTTTTTTCAAGCATTAAAGTTATGGCTTATTAAACCAAATAACTTGCATCAGGTTTTAAATAGTTTTAGTGTTGTTCAAAAAATTAAA
This sequence comes from Saprospiraceae bacterium, assembly GCA_965220465.1. Taxonomy (GTDB): domain Bacteria; phylum Bacteroidota; class Bacteroidia; order Chitinophagales; family Saprospiraceae; genus JAHDHW01. The sequence continues at coordinate 956,896 of CBDCPZ010000025.1, forward strand.
TCCTTTTTTCAATTTTAAATTAAGGCTCATCTTCTCTACCTTTCAGTCGTTCAACTTTCACCTAAATTTAAAATGTCGGATTTATTTTTTAACTGTTTTAATTATTTGCATCAAAATATTCTACAATACTCATCAACATTTCAATATCTTCAAAAAACTCCCGAACCAATTCAAAACTAACGTTTGATCTGAGTATAAAAGGTTCGAGGATATCCTTTGGTTCTGTAATTCCAATATAAATTTGACTTTCAATAAAGGAAATATAAATTTCTTTCTTTGTCTCGTGGCGATATTTAACAATTGCGTTTTGCATATCTGTCGACAATAGGGAAGCGACATTAGCATTTTTTGTTGCAAAAGTCATGAATAATTCATTAAATCGCTCTTCCAAATGCTGGTCATATTCCTCTCCACCCTGCGTATTAAATGCTCTAATTGAACGAGAAAGATACTGCTTAAATTCTCTCGGCAAAACAAGGATTTTTCCTCGAAGCGGTAAATTAAAAGTGGTGTGTAAAAAAATACCACGAAAAACATAATTCAGTCGGTTTCTTACTTTCGAAAACTCTTTTACATTCAATTCGCACATTTCAAAATCCAGTTCTCCTATTTTGCCGCTTATAAAATCTTCTCCCTGATAAAATGGAGCCTCCGTTCCAAACAACTGGCTGGCTATAAAACGTTCCTTTTCGATACTTCGTTTGCTATCGTATTTTAAAGTGCCATAATTCAAGCCATCATCAATAAAATCCAATATCAGGTTGACAACATGAGGTTTGAAGGTAGAGCGAAATCGCTGAATTCTATAAACCAGATAAGTTAAATACAAACCAATCGGTATAAATAAAATCAAACTAACCACTAAAATGTTGAGATAAAATTGGATAAAAACTGCGGCGCCCAATAATAAAAATGAAACTACAAAAAGAAAAAGCAGGCGTTTCCGCCTTCGCTCCAAACGTAGTAATTCCGGATGGATGGTTTGATTATAAAAAAGGCGAAATTCTTTTATTCTTTTCACTTTAATTAATTGGTTCAATTTCAGGCGCAACTCGGATTAGCGAAGTAATTATTAACTTGTAGCTAATACCAATGAACAAAATATACAAAATGCTGGAAAAAGTGTGGAATAGAAATGAAAAACATGAGACACCGCGAATTTTGGAAAATCACAGAATAGCCTATAAAATAATTGATAATATTTTTTATCAAATAAGCTTAATAACTCGATTCATTACTCATCACTTGCCTCCGGCGGCTGGCTTTTCCAGTCGATGAAAAGTCAGCAAAAATCCTTTTGCAATCACTATTTAATACCCCGTATCAAGCGGCGCAGAAAATAAAATACATCTTCATCATTAATCTTAAAAATGAAAAACTTTTAACCGACCTTTTTTAGTTTTGGGCAACAATTCTTAGTGAAGATTTTGTGGGAAGGGTTGAGAAAGTAGCCATGTTTGAGCGAAGCGAGTTTGGCTATACGGCTAAATCAAGCTTAGGATTGTCCAAAAGGAAAAGCAGTCTTGATTTTTTGTTTCTTTTGTATCAAGCTCACCTTTCGCGTAAACATAATCAAGTTCTTTGAAAGTGCTTAATTTTAGTTTATGCTAGTAGAACACCTTGATGATTTACCTGTGTTGGGAAATCAAATACGTCGAATTGAATTATCTTCTATTTTGAATACCCACTTTGTTGACCACGGTCATTGGAAAGGGATTAGTGGAGGGAAACTTACATGTGGATGGTTGCTTTATATCCTTAGCCAAGGAGATCACCGGCTGAGTCATGTTGAGGATTGGGCGGAACTCCGCTTACGGAGCCTTGCAGCGATATTAGAGGAACCGAAATTGCGAAGCTTGGATTTTTGTGATGATAGATTAGCTCGTCTTCTTGATCGATTCAGTGAAGATGATAAATGGACCGACTTTGAGAAGGCAATAGGAAAGAAACTATTGCAAGTATATCAATTAGATCGCGTTGAAGGAGAATCAAAAGCTGAAATAAAGGTAGTTCGTACCGATTCATTCAATGCTCCCCAATATCGAGATGAAGGTGAATTGTATCGACATGGTTATAGCAAACAACGTAGATCGGATCAACCCTTTTGTAAGGTTATGATATCTGCTTTAGACCCAATGGCAGTTCCCCTTGCAGTTGATATACTAAAAGGTAGTGGCCCAGATGTAGATCATTATCTATCTGTAATAAAACGGGTACAATCAATGCTTGAAAAAAGTGGCAATTTATATGTTGGAGATTCTCAACTGTGTAGTATGCCTAATCGTTTAGCGATACATTCGGCAGGAGATTACTATTTGTGCCCATTAAGTAAAAAACAAGTTTCAAAGGAAAAATTGCACAGTTACCTGGATCGAATAAAGGGAGCTATAAATAAATTACCAAGTATCTTTACTCAAACAGCATCAAAAAGGAAACCAGCCTATTTTTACGAACTGACCGAAACGATTAAAGCTCAAGAAAAAGGAATAATGTGGCAAGAACGTCGGATTCTAGTGTATTCTCCTCACTACGCACAGGGATTGATCAAATCCTTTAATAATCGATTATCAGAATCTGAACAGAAAATACAAAACTTGGTGATTTCAAAACCTGGTCGTCGTAATCCTAAGACAATAAAAGATTTATATGCTCGAGTTGCTGCAATTATTAAGCAATATAAAGTTGAAGATTGTTTCAAAGTAAAATGTAGTCAAACTCTGGAAAAGAGGCGAGTACAAAAACATAAAAATCGTCCGGAAGAAATCCGACAAAAGATTACTTTATATCTAAAAATAAAAAGAAATGAAGATGTGATTGAACTGAAACAAAAAAGACTAGGCTGGCAATTATATGGAACAAATGTTCCACAAAACAAGTTTGAAACATCGGATTTGATAAAATCTTATCGGGACGAATATAGAATTGAACACTTGTTTGACTATCTCATTAACCGGGATGTAGGGTTACTTCCTATATACTTAAAAAAAGAAGAAAGAATAAAAGGACTAATCCGTTTACTAAGTTTAGCCATGAGATTTTCAATGTTAATACAATATGATGTAAGAATAAAGTTATCAAAGAATGGAGGCCAACTTAAAGGAATTTATCCAGGAAATAAAAATCGGAAAACAGATAGGCCTACAACCCCCATGATACTTCGTGCCTTCAAAGGTATCTCCGTAGTTTGGTTACAAACTGGTGAGGTAAATATTATTCAGTTGACACATTTGAAAGAAAACCAAAAAACGATTTTAAAATTGTTAGGAACACCTGATGTATACCAACGCACTTTAGAAGTTTTAAAAACTCATCCTAATTTACGCGAAACATGAGATCAAGACAAAAGAATAACAATGAACTGATAATCAAAATATTACACCCAGCTTTTAAAAAAAAGATAAAAGCAATCCGAAGTTTCAAGATGATTAAAATTCAGGATAACTCAGGTTAAGGATAATTAGTTTTGCTCCTTTTCATACTTTTCAATAAAGTTGGAAACAACTCTGTTGATTATATCTTTGAGATAGGCCTTTTCTTCTTTGGCTATATCTTTCAATTTAGCCAGTTTTTCCTTTTCAACGACAAAGGTTACGCGTTTTTTAGTCGGAACATCTACCTCAACAGTTTCCATGTCTTCAGTATGTCGAATGAGCGCGTCAAGTCCTGATAATCGACGCAATCTTCTTTGCCTTCTTTGTGGTGGTGCTTGTGCTTGTTTATTGCTTTTTGCCTTTTCCTCACTCTCTTCGATGGTATCTGACAATGCTTGTTCAAACAAGGTATCCAGGTCAGAGGTGAAGCTTTTGGAAGTACGTTTTTTAACAGTTGAGGCAACTTTTTTAACTTCCTTTTTAGTTTTATCGAGCAAAGGGCTTTCTTCCTGGAAGGCTTCTTCTGTAGCCATTCCAAACAAACTTTCTAATCCTACTGTAAATTTTTTCTTACTCACGCCCTGCTTAGGTTTTTTATTAAAATCGATATTTTAGTATCAAAAGCATTTATACTACAACAGCTTCTGTACGTTCAATAACTTCACGGCAAAGGGCAAGATAATCTTCAGCTCCATTGCTATTTCTGCTGTATTCAAAGATATCTTTTCGTTGAGCAGGGGCTTCAGCCAAAGCCACATTATCCCGAATGAGGGTATTGAAAACTTTTTCTCCAAAATACTTTTTGATCGTTTCTACAACGTCCCGATTCAGCACCTTTCGAGCATCATACATGGTTGCGATTACTCCACCAATTTCCAGCTTTTTATTCAACCTAAAACGTACCTTATCAATGATCTGCTTGATTTTTGCCAAGCCTTGCAAAGCCAAAAATTCAGTTTGTAAAGGAATGTAAACAAAATCACTGCTCGTCAAGGCATTTAAAGTCAACAGACCTAATGATGGTGGACAATCAATAATAATATAATCATACTCCTCAATCACCGTTTCGAATAATTCCCGCAAGATGTATTCTCTTCCGGCCTCATTGATTAATTCCATTTCAGCGCTTGACAAATCGAGCGAAGAGGTGATCACATCAAATCCTTCCCGATAGGGAAACGGAACCAACTCAGATTCGCCTCTGAGTGCTTCATAAATCGTAGCATTTTGTCTTGGAATTCCTAAAGAAAGTGTGAGATTTGCCTGTGGATCGAGATCAATCAATAAAACTTTACGACCGAGTTCAACAAGTCCGGCACCAATATTAATTGCACTTGTAGTTTTACCTACTCCACCTTTGTGGTTTAACAAAGAGATTATTTTTCCCATTTCGTATGTTTACTTATTCTTTGGTTGTGAAAGTAATAATTATTAGCCAATATTACGACAATCGTTTGCAAAATAAATGTTTTTAATATAAATTAAAATGATGCGTTGAATTATTTTTAATTATCATGTGTTTTAATTCAACAATTGAGCCAAAATTATAATATGTAGGTAAGGTAGTTTGACGAGATTTTTAATAACCAATATTTTAACATATCGCAAAAACAAGACAATCAACTTTAGCTTTTTTATTCTTTTTTTCCAAAATATAAAATATGCCCAATCGTAAAAAAGTGTTGAAAGTGGATGAATCAATTTCCCTTCATCTTCCTGAATCAAACATGGCTCAAGAGTTATTTAACCTCATCGATCAACAACGGGTTTATCTCAGCAAATGGCTAATCTGGGTGGAACGGACGAATTCGATAATTGATTCTCAATCTTTTTTAAAAGAAGCTGGTATTTTCAACCGCGGTGGGCAACGGCTGACTACTTTTATAAAATACAATAAAAAAATGGTGGGCTCTGTCGCTTTTGTAAAATTGGACAAAGTGAATAAAAACGGTGAATTAGGTTACTGGATCAGTGAAAATATGCAAGGAAATGGAATCATCACAAAATCATGCGAAAAATTGATCGAATATGGTTTTAAACATTTGGATCTCAACAGAATAGTTATAAAAATGGATGCTCAAAACAACAAAAGCAAAGCAATTCCAACCCGTATGGAATTTACATATGAAGGCACATTAAGACAAGATAGATTCAAAAATGATCTTTTTCGGGATACTGATTTATATAGTTTATTGAAGAAAGAATGGGTTGCAAACAAAAAAGCGATTTAAATATTGTTCAAAAAATAGCATCCTCTTTTCAATTTTAAATTCACACTCATCTTCACTACTCTACAGTCGATCAGCTTTCAACTAAATTCAAAATGTCAGATTTATTTATTAAACGGGTTTAAAGCAATAATTCATCTAAAAAATAGTCAAGAAAACGCTTTCCCTATTAAGTTTGCAAAAAGAAAATTCTTTATCAAAAATTTTAATGTAACCCAAAGAAACAGAGGTGTTTTTTTAATTTGAATTCTTAATTTTTTTCTTTATATTTTCTCAAAGCCAAGAGAAAAAACCTTAATCAAAGCAACTTTAGTTTTACTACTGGTTGCTTCGCAAATTAAAATAGTTAATTTTACAATCAGATTATTTAACTGCCGTGATTCTGGTTTTTTTGTTGGCAAAACTCAGTGTCGCTGGCATTTTGATCAATTACACTAATGAAATACTATTCTGCAGCTCGCAGAAATATAAGAACTGAAGAAGCATGGCCACAAAAAATACAACCAAAGGAAAGAAACAACTTTCTTTTAAAATAGGCATCAATGACGAGCGTATCCCAAAACTTGTAGGAGTTTTTTGTTTGTTTCTTGCATTATATTTATTTATTGCTTTTTCCTCTTATTTGTTCTCCTGGCAAATTGACCAGGACCGGGTGTTGCAGCATTCCTTAGGACTTCTTTTACAGGGAGATGTCGAAATGGCAAATTGGTTGGGTAGGCTCGGAGCTATCGTTTCCAATATGTTTTTTTACTGGGGATTTGGCTTACCTTCTTTCATTTTCGTTTTTGTTTTAACGGTCGTTGGTTTGGGTAGTATTCGACGTGTTCCTTTCCAAAAACATACTAGTATCTTGTGGTCTTCCTTTTGGCTGCTTTTGTTCTCTTCTATATTGTTAGAATTCCTTTTTCAAAATGCTGAATTTCCATGGGGAGGTGCTTTTGGTGAAGAAGTATCTACCTGGCTGACCAATTTTTTGGGGACAATCGGTCTCGCGATATTGTTTGTTTTCATCGGTATTGGCTTAGTCACCTGGTTTACGAATCCTAATTTCAATGAACTTACTTTCAATGGAGTGGTAAAAGAGGTCAAATATTTTTTTGAGGATTTGATAAGCGGGCGACGACGTTTTCAAAAAAAAGAACAACCTCAAACTTCATCCTTGACTACTTTGAAGCCTCGAAATCAATCCTTTGAAGGCGGTAAGGAAGAACCCGATGGAAATGCTGCAAGCGATTCTGAAACAGCTAAAAGCAGCAATGATGAATTAACTGAATTGGACGAAAAAGGTCAATTGCGATTTAAACTTGGTGATAAAAAAAGAGAAAAACCTCAATCACTCAAAAAGGGGGAAGGCGAATTAGAAATTGAAGATCCAGTTGAAACGGAAATTTCGGTTGAAACGGATCCTCTTGCCGGTAAGCCTGACATGACCATTGTTGCTGAAAACTCGGATCATGGCGAACCTTATGACCCCACATTAGAATTGTCTTCGTATGAAAATCCTGTCGTCTCTTTACTCAATGAATATTCTGAAGGAAAGGTAGAAATTGATCGCGCTGAACTTGAACAAAACAAAGATCAGATCATCGAAACATTGCTCAATTACAAAATTGAGATCACAAAAATAAAAGCGACAATTGGCCCTACAGTGACGCTTTATGAGATTGTTCCAGCACCTGGTGTTCGAATTTCAAGGATCAAAAATCTGGAGGATGACATTGCGTTGAGCCTTGCAGCTCTTGGAATTCGGATTATCGCTCCGATTCCTGGAAAAGGAACCATCGGTATTGAGGTGCCAAACAAAAACAAACAAACAGTTTCCTTAAAAGAAGTCCTCGTCCACGAAAAGTTCAAAAGGGCTAAAATGGACCTTCCGATTGGTTTTGGAAAAACGATTTCAAATGAGGTTTTTGTTGCTGATTTAGCAAAAATGCCTCACTTGCTTATCGCCGGAGCCACCGGTCAAGGGAAGTCTGTCGGGATTAATGTAGTATTGATGTCGCTTTTATATAAGAAACATCCATCTCAAATCAAATTCGTTTTAATTGATCCGAAAAAAGTGGAGCTTTTCCCTTACAGCAAAATTGAAAACCACTTTCTGGCTTACCTTCCGGGACTGGATGAACCAATCGTTACCGACACGACGAAGGTGGTTCACACGCTCAATTCGTTGACTATTGAGATGGAAACGCGTTATGATTTGCTCAAAAAAGCGCAAGCGAGAAATATCCGTGAGTACAACGAAAAATTTATTGCCAGAAAACTAAACCCGAATAATGGACATCGGTTTTTACCTTTTATCATTTTGGTCATTGACGAATTTGCGGATTTGATCATGACAGCTGGTAAAGAAATTGAATTGCCGATCGGAAGGCTAGCTCAGCTTTCTCGTGCTGTTGGAATTCATCTGATCATTGCTACACAGCGTCCATCTGTCAATATTATCACGGGAGTGATTAAAGCTAATTTCCCTGCACGTATTGCGTTTAAAGTAACTGCAAAAGTAGATTCGCGAACCATCCTCGATACTGGTGGAGCTGATCGACTGATTGGTCGCGGAGATATGTTACTTTCCTTTGGCAGCGATATTATCCGTTTACAATGCGCGTTTGTAGACACACCTGAAGTTGAAAGAGTTATTGATTTTATATCACAACAGAAAGGTTACCCTATGCCCTATTTCCTTCCTGAATTCCATGGTGATGAAGAAACACATTCCGGCGGTTCCGTTAATTTTAGTGATCTGGATGAAAATCTGGATGATGCTGCTCGTTTGGTCGTTTCCAACCAACATGGTTCCACTTCAATGATCCAGCGCCGATTGAAGTTAGGTTATAACAGAGCTGGTCGAATAATGGATCAGCTGGAATCACTTGGAATTGTCGGACCAAGTGAAGGAAGCAAAGCACGTGAAGTTTTATTTTATGATGAAATAGAATTGGAACGGTTTTTGGAGGACCTAAAAAATAGGAAATAGGAGGCAACCTTGTGATTTATTTCACAGGGAAACTTAAAACCTAGCGGATCAATTTCGTTAGGTTTTTTTTCTTTTAAGGCCTCATTTTTTCTAGGACTAACTTTCATTTTACAAAATACATATTTACCTCTCCGATATTCTTAGCCATAATTTTTCCCCTTGCTTCACAAGTGTATTCATCTTTCACTAATTGATAAGTAGCTTCTGAAATATTGATTTTACCTGATTCTCCATTACTCTCCATACGACTGGCTATATTGACTGTATTCCCCCAAATATCATAAGCAAATTTTTTATCGCCCACTACACCTGCCACAACAGGTCCGCTATGAATGCCAATCCGCATCTGCCAGTAAGCCTGTCCGCCAGCTTTTTTTTCTGCAATTCGCTTATTAATAAATGCATTGAACTCTAAACCAACTCTGATAGCGCAATAAGAGTGTTGCTCATCTGGTATGGGTAAACCTGAAACACACATGTAAGAATCACCAATCGTTTTTATTTTTTCCATTCCTTGTTTTTCGATGATGGCATCAAAGTTTCGAAAGCAATAATTGAGTTCTTCAATTAGTTGTTCAGGACTCATCGAAGATGCTACTTTTGTAAAGCCGCTAAAATCAGTAAATAAAACAGTGGCGTTGTCGTAGCGTTTTGGACTAGCGTAGCCTTTTTCCTTAAGTTCCTGTGCCGTTTCTTCAGGCAGAATGTTGAGCAAAAGTTGATCTGATTTTATACGTTCTGCAGTAATTTCTTCTTTCTGATGCTCGATAGCTTCGTTTTTTTGACTGAGTTGCTGGTTGAGTTTTCTTGAGTACAACAAACCTACTGCTACGGCTAAAATGATGAAGATCATCAGGGCTCCCAAACCGTAAAAAAATTTTACCCTTTCTTTTTGTTTGTCTAATTCCAACACATTAATTTCTTTGTCTCGGAGCAGGATGTCATTTTGTTGTTTTTCTGCAGTTAATTGGGCTTCTTTATTTTGTATATCGAGTTGTTGAAGTGCTTCCTTTTGGTGGAGCATCGTCACTTCTTGTTCCTGTTGAGATGCGATCAGCCGTTGTTGGGTGAGTTCTAGTTCTTGCTTCGCTCTTTGAGTTTCTAATTCCTGTGTTTGAAGTTTACTGGCTCTGATTTCGTTTTCTTTTTGAAGTAGTTCCTTTTCTTTTTGTTCGGCAATCAATTGAGCTTCTTTATTTTGCAATGCTAATTGTTGATTCTCTGCTTCCACCTTTAATTGGGAAATGGTGAGCTCTTGTATGTCTTCATTTATCATGAAAAGTTTGATCTGTTTTTCAGTGCGTTCCAGGTCAATTTGTTGTTGCAGCAATTGTTGCTGACGAATTTTTTCTTCAAACGCAAAAGAATCCCGCAATTGTAAATGTTTTTGAAAATAATCAAGAGCAGTGTCATATTCATAAAGCCCCGAATAAATAAGGGCCGTGGTGTAATAAACATCGGTGAGCAAGGCATCATTTTGATTGACTTTTGCGATGGCTTCTGATTGATTAGAATATTCAAGGGCATTATGCAGATCCAGCTTTTTAAGGTAAACTGTTGCTAACAATTGATTGATTTCATCAACTCCTACGTGGTCATATTTGTTTTTAATATTTTTTGACTCTAACAAATAATCAATACTTGTTGCAAAATCTCCAAGGTTGTAATAAGCAATTCCAATATTAGTGGTCAGTATCACTTTGTCAGAATGATCTTTTTCCTCAAGCAGTTTGAGAGCCATTTCGAAATACCCAATTGATTCTTTATATTGTTTTAGGTAATTATAGTTGAAACCAAGGTTATTATAAACTAGCAGCCGCTCTTGATTGGAGCGATTGTTACCTTCCAGTAGTTGCTTGATTTGGAGATTACATTCCAGTGCATGACTATACCTTTAATTAATTGTTATGGGAATGTACAGACGTACCACCCACTGTCCTGAAATTCAGAGAGAGTAGCGATTTTAAATCTGACTTATAGTCCTTGATATTTTCTAAAAAATCAATTATTTCATTTTTGAAATCATCATATTTTTCAAAATAAATCGAATTAATTATTTTCTGTTTTAAGTAGCCCCATAAGCGTTCAATTAAATTAAGGTTGGGGGAATAAGGGGGTAAGAAAATAAATTTTATCCTTTTATTTTCGGCCCATTCCTTTAGCACTCTATTTCGATTATATTTTGCATTATCGCAAATGAAATAGATGGTCCCTTTTCTATGCTTTTTTAGTAAGGATTGACAAAGCCTTTGGGTAGATTGAGCATTTACACTTTTGGTAATATCATAAACCAATTTTGTTGAGTCTGTTGCATTAATTGCTGCATTGATATTCACTCTCTTCCTGCCACTGTTTGCTTGTATCTCGAAACTTTTTCCTCGCTTTATCCATCCTCTGCTTTTTATGGTGTTGTGAGTCGGATGACAGCCGTCAGAGTAATAAACCACGGCTTGTCCAGCTTTTTGTTCTTCTAATATGGCTGGTAATACTTCTTCTAAAAATTCAACCTGCGCCTGTTCATCCGCTTTACCCGGAACTACTTTTGTTTCTTTATATTCATAACCCAGGCGATGAAGCAAGGGAATCAATCCTGTTGGAGTATATTTAACATCAAATTCTTCCTCTATAAATTGACATATAAATTTTGAATCTGAGTAGCAATTCTCTTCTAAATGTTCGTCCAGTAGTGTTAATTGTTCTTCTGATAATTTTCCTGAATATGGAATGTAACCATCCTCAATATATTTTTTAAGACCTACTTTTTTATAGGCCTTTTCATATCTGTAAATCGTATTATCATCTATGCCCAATGCCAATTCTACCATTTTTACTTCATAGCCCTGATCTAACATTATTATTACTGTTACTTTTATGTAACGACGACGATGCAAGCCTGGTTTCTGCTGAATTTTTCGCAGTGCTTTTAATTCTTCGGATGTTAACTCTATTTTCACAACGCTATTATACGAATTTTCCCAATCTTCTTAATTTTGGGTATATATTGCTTATTGAGCATATAGGCTTTTGCCATTTCATGTAAAGTATTGATTTGACCATTAAGGTTTCCTGATTTTTCTTTGTTGTCGAAAATGATTTTGTAAAAATAATAGGCACTGTCAGGTCTTGATAGATTTGAATAGGTTCCAGCCAATTGTTGATATAGGTTTTCTGACTGATTATCAAATAATGCATTCTTATCTAAAGCATTAAGTGCTTTCAGGTAATAAGGAAGCGCTTGTTCGTATAATTGCTCCTTTTCATAAATATTCGCAATAGCCATACACACCTCCGGAAGATGATATCGATCATCAGCCTCCTCTACCGCATCGTAAACCCGTAACCAGCGCACCAATACTTCGCCGGCAGAGGCATCAGTGGCTTGTTCATCTAATGCAGCCTGGATCAGTACAGTAACATTATCCTGTTGGGACCAGACTAGGTATGGAAGGCAAAAAAGCATTAGCGCCGCAGTTAAATTTTTAATATCGATCATGGTATTTCACTCGAGTCGGTAATTTATTCCAAATCTTATAAACCGCTTGGACTGTGGATTGTAAATAAGGCCATCTGCATCAGGAGTTGCATCTAACCCAGCGTATTCAACATTGAAAAAATTATTGATTCTCATATATGCCAGCAATTGTTTGTTGAATTGATAATTAACCGTCATATCGAGTGTATAATATCCGGAATTATACAATTTACCACTTTCCAGCAAATCAGGATCCTGGTAAAAGAGCGCATTCTGCGTCAAACTTCTCGTCAAAAAAGTGTTTTCAAACAGCAATCGGACTTTTTTTAAAGGCTTAAGTTCAATATCCAACTGTATAATCCATTCTGGCTGAGAACGAAGATCATCCAATTCGAGCAATACGAATTCAAATTCCTTGAAAGAAAAAGTGCTGAAACCTTCTTTTCCTCTGGCATAATTCAAATTGAACGTACTGCTAAGGCCGATGGCGGGCAATATATTTTTAAAAGTAATGCTCGATTGAATGCCATATAATTCGGCGTAAGCATTTTTATCATTAAAATACCCACTAATAAATCCAACAAAATCAGTTGTAGGAACAATGGAGTAGCGGATGAAATTATTTGTACGGGAAAAATAAACAGCCGCATCACCGTGAACTTTCGGCCCCAGTGTCCAGCGGCAGCCAATTTCAGCACTAAAGGTTTGTTCAGGGCTCAATCTCGCACCGGTGTTGACAACACCAATGTTGTTAATGTTAATCGTATAAGATGTAGCAGAGTAATAAGGTGAAGGGTAACGGTATGAACTGCCTGTTGATCCGCGGAGACTTAACTTATCCGTCCATCGATATTGCAATGCCAGTCTGGGATTCATGATCAACTGGGCACTTTCTGAATAATCAGTTATACGGGTAAATAATTGTGTCCCTATTATGACGTTCCATTTACCGATATTCACATAACCTTCCAAAAAAGTACTAAAATCAAAATAATATGCTTCGTCGATAACGATACGTTCGATAATCAGACTGTCGCTAAGGTCACTTAAAGGATTGGGGCTAAAATTCCGCAAAGGTGCCCCCCCTCCTCCTTGCAACTTAACACCTGAGGTGAGTTCAAATTTTTCACTAAAATCATAATTCATTAGAGACTCAATCATAATTTCCCCTGACAGAGCGGAACTATACCGGTTGCCGGAAAAATACAGTTCATTGACCACTTGCTTCAGCGAATCTAATTGTTGTTCATTTCCCGAAATGTCTTCTGCAATTACTTGATGAATAAAATTGAAAAAGGGAATTACGTAGGAATATGAACTGTTATCATCAGTCTGGTAGGCAATTACGCTGAAAGAGTTTTTTATATGAAAGCGATCATTTGTTTTGCTATTATTGAGTTGGAAACTGGTAATCTTTTCTCCAAAAAAGTTAAGTGGATTAGCGTAGGATACAGCATAGGGGCTCAAACCAATTGAGCTGTGATCACGGCGATAATAGTTTTGGACGGATAGCTGCCAATTTCGATAACGCAGATCAATTCCCAGCGCATTGCTTAAATGAGGTAATTGGCCCAATTGAGGAGTCTCTTCGGTTCCTTTGTAATTGGGACTGTTGAGATAAGAAAAATTTTCGGGATTTAAGACACGTTGATAGGTAAGCGGATTATAAAGCGAATCCATGTCATATTTGATTCTCCTGTCGTCGAAAGTTGTATAATTTCCAAACACTTGAAACTTCAACACCTTCTTGTCTTTTCCCATCTTTCCGCTAAACATTATATCTAAATTTTTAAACCCATCTCCACCAAATCCCAGATCAGATTGTAAATAAATAGGCCGTTCGGATTCTTTCAGAATAATGTTTATAATGCCGGCAGAAGCATCAATTCCATAAATAGTAGCCGCAGGGCCATAAATAATTTCGATGCGCTCGGCTTCACGAATGGGAAATTGAGCTCCAATGGGTACACCACTTACCAAAAAGGGCTTTATAGGAATATCGTTGATCAAAATTTTCGCGTAGGTATTACCCAGCAAACCTCTCATTAAAAAAGTTTCTCCCTCTAACGCCGAACCCGGTTGTGACACCCGTATCCCCGGCAAACGTTTAAGTACATCAGTAAGGGTCAGGTAGCCATTTTTTCGTATCTCTTCACCAGTAATTACAAATATGGTAAATGGAAGGTCAGCAACTTCTTTTTCCGAGCGACTTCCTGAGATGACCTTTGTTCCTTGTAGCAAGTCCTCGCTGCTTTTAACATCTTTCCAGTTGAGTTGTGAGAATTCCAATCGCAAACTATCCTCTTGTTGACCATAAAGTACTGTAAAGGCAAGCATAAAAGTAATCCAAATACAAGTCAAAGGTTTGCGGTGGCCCATTAGGTTTATATCATTTGATTTGTTGCTAAAATAGAAAGGTTTAATGAATCTAGATAAAAAGATTGCCAAATATATGGCAAATAGAAGAGCAAAACACGGAAACCTGGAGTCTTAAGCGCAATCGGGTAGATATACCTCAAAGACTTATAAGAAGTTGAATCAGCATAATAATATCGAATACATCATTTAAAGGCTCAATATTATACCAATTTGATTTCTGAGATCGTTATTTATACGTTTCCAAATTCAGAACAAGCACTTTTGAAAATGTATAAAAAATTGTTGCTCATTACCTTTTTGATTTTAGGGTTGAATCTTTCAGCAGATGTAAATTCCCAAAAATATAAAAATAAGAACAATGCTGAAGCTTTTAAAGCTGAAATGCTAAAACTAGTTAATCAAACTCGCTCAGAAGGTTGCCAATGCGGCAATCGATACATGCCTCCTGCTCCTCCACTTAAATGGAACAATAAGCTTGAAAATGCGGCAATATTTCACGCAAAAGATATGAATTCCAACAAATTTATTGGACATCGCGGCTCAAATGGAAGCAAAATCGGAGATCGTATTAAAGCAAATGATTATTTCTGGAAAGCTGTTGGAGAAAATGTAAGCTGGGGACCCAGAACCGTTGAAGGAGCAATACAAGGATGGAAGGACAGTCCAAGCCATTGCATCACTTTGATGAGTCCCAGCTATAAAGAAATGGGCGCAGCAAATGAGGGCAAATTTTGGGTTCAAAATTTTGGCCGTAAAATGGAAGGTAACTAGAGGGTAATATAAACAAGTTTCTTTGCCCTTAATTCATACATCCGCACATCCAACAATCCGAACATTTACACATCCAACAATCCACACATCCTTACATCCTCTTCAAACTTCAAAATCAAAAACTTGGGCTTAATTCAATTTTCTGATAGCTTTACAGCATGGCAGAGCTCAAACCTTTTTATCAAAAAAACCTCCAATACTGGAAATTTTCTGCTTATGGCTTTTTAAAAAACCTAAGGTTTTTCGATGCTTTTATCATCCTTTTTTTAATCCAAATCGAAGTAAGCTTTACTCAAATTGGGATATTGTACGCCATTCGTGAAATTATTTCATTTGTCATGGAAGTACCTTCAGGAATAATAGCTGACCAATTTGGAAGAAAGGAAGCTTTGCTGGGTTCTTTTATACTTTACATTCTGTCTTTTATCATTTTATTTGCCAGCCCAAATTATTATTTGTTGATGCTTGCTTTCATTTTATATGGAGCTGCTGATGCTTTCAGGAGTGGCACACACAAGGCGATGATCATGGAATACCTGACTATTCATGGTTGGTATAATTTCAAGATAGATTATTATGGCCATACGAGAGCCTGGTCACAAAGAGGCTCAGCTATTTCTTCTATAGTTGCAGGTTTTTTGGTTTTTCTGGAAGGGACCTATCAAAACATTTTCCTTTATTCCATTATTCCATACCTTTTGAATTTCTTTTTAGTTTTGAGTTATCCAAAAGAACTAAATCGCAATCACAGCCGAAGAAATTTATCAACGCAAGAGAGTATTCCTGAATTTTTACGCAAACTGTGGAGAGTAACCCGACACATCCGAGTAGCTTCCATCATTTCCACTTCAGCTTTGCACACCGCTTATTTAAAAGGAGTAAAAGATTTTATTCAGCCGATGATGGCAGCTCTGGCAATTGCCCTTCCTTTTTTGGATTTTATACAAAATCCGGAAAAAAAGACGGGCCTGGTCGTTGGAATTCTCTATTTTTTCATTTATATGCTAACCGCTTATGCTTCTTCTCAAGCTGGAAAATTATCCGCCAAAATAAAACGAAAAGCGGCAATCTCTTCCGCAACTTTATTCTTAGGACTTGCTTTTGGAACTTTGGCCGGATGGCTTTATGATACGCATTATTTGAGTTTCGCGATTGGAGCATTTCTTTTGGTTTTTGTGTTGGAAAATCTGCGTAAACCCATTCTGACCGGCTATGTGGTTGATGAAGTTCCGGAGGAAATATTAACCAGTGTTTTATCTGTCCAGAATTTTCTTAAAACCATTTTTGCAGCGATGATAGCCTTTTTATTGGGCTGGTTTGCTGACCTTTTCGGGATTGGTTTGGGCCTTGTTATTTTATCTTCAGGATTGTTAATTATTGTAATTCTGCTAGAAAGTGTTGCTTATTTTAAAGCGAAGTAATTATTAGAGTTGTTCAAAAATAAAGTTTTGACGCTGAAGGACACTGAGTTTTATGATTTATTATGATTAAATCACGCTGACAATCAATCCTTTAAAAAATACCTTAATTTGCTATTTTTTAAATTTGAACAAGTCTATTCCATCAGTTCATTTAACGTTTGATTGATATTTTGCTGAACCATCTCGCGGAGTTCTGATTCCAGCAAAGGAAATTCATCACGGCTGTACGTTTTTGCGATTACTCCGTCTTTTAAAAAACTAATCTTATCACAAATACTCGTCAACGAGGAAAGAATGTGCGAGGAAAGAAGGATCACTTTCCCTCGTGTTTTCAATCGCTGCAAAATCTGGAAAATCTTTTCATTGCTTTCCACATCCACTCCATTGAACGGTTCGTCAAGTATTAAAATCGGACGATCCAGCGCCATAACTCCCAAAAACGTCAATTTTTTCTTCATCCCTGTTGAATACGTATCGATCAGATCATTCAGTGGAAGATTAAAGATTTGGTTCCATTTTTCGATATCAAATTTAACTTCAGCATTTGAAAGGAGATCAAGGTATTCCTGCCCTTTCATATAAGAATAGAAATAATTTTCAGTTTCCAAGAAGCCAATAGTTCTGCTTCTTACGCTACTATTTTCGAAAATACAATCTCCGTCATCTTTCTTTTTAAAGCCATAAATCGTTCGAAAAAGTGTTGTTTTCCCGGCGCCATTCATCCCTAAAATTCCGTGCAATTCTCCTTTGAGACATTCCAGATTTAGATGGTCAAGGACCCGGTGATCGCCAAAGGAAACAGAAAGATCATTTATTTTCAGCATAATAAAATCTGATATTTTTTCTGGCCTTGATCCAATAAATTAAAAGGTAAATCAAAGTCACCGGATAAAAAAACGGAATAAAAATCGAAAGGATAAAAAATGAATTCGCCGTTGAATTGTACACTCTTCTTCGATAGGGCGTAAATTGAGCGTATCTGTAAAATATATTGAAAAGGATCACCGTCGTTCCCAAAAACAAAGCCGCTAAAAGCAAATACCAATATTGAAAATGTAGCACCAAAAACAGCAAAACATGAGGAACCATCAGCAAATAATACAAACTCAGATAGATTCGAATCTTGCTTGTTAAAATTCCTTGTTTGAAATGAAAAACTTCGAAAAGTTCCTTGCTTTCTACTTCGTCAAAAAACGAAATAAACGTAAACGAAATCAGCAGAGCCGCCAAAAGCCCCGGAGCGATAAACATCGCAGTTCCAAGCAATAAAACATAGACAAAAACCGAAGGAATAATAAACTGCCGGAAATAACTGCGCGCTTCAAAAGCTCGCGAAGAGATCAATTTCAAATCCAACCTGTTCGAAAAACTACCTTTCGAGCCGGAAAATGGTTTGGTAAAACTGAGCAAAACCAAGCCAACGTTTTGAATGATCGCTGCTCCGTAATTTCCGGAAAACAGAAAAATTATCGTCAAAGGAAGAAAGAAAACCAGGTACTCTGCTGCAAACAATTTTGCAGTAGAAATATCCAGCTTTGATAAAAATCCTCCGTCTTTTCGGTTTAAATGAATAAAAGAAGCCAACACTAATCCCAAAAGCCCAACCGCCGGAGCATCGCTGTTAAAAACCTGTTCGACAATTCCCATTACCAAGCCAAACACCAATAAAAGTGCGACTAAAAGATAGACGACTCCTATCTCCCTAAGCATTCGGTACAATTGCCGAAAACGAAATATTAGCAGTTTTGAAATCATAAAGCACACAAAATAAAACGAAAGGGCAGCTTTAAAAACAATTCATGCTGAAATCCCTGAAAACGAAGACCAACAAAAGGAATTAGCCGGTTTTTGTACGGCATTGTTTAACAATAGTTTAACTTCGCATTTCTTTTTAAGTGATCCTTAACCCTTTAATTTTGTTTTTAACAAATAAACAAATCGTCGATCACGTTTTAGTAAAAAAATAACGAATGAAAAATATTCTAACATTAGCGGCCATCTTCAGTTTCCTTTGTACAGGGATGGCACAGGAAATTCCCAAAGAAGCACTTTACGAGGATCGATCTGACCCGGAAGCAAAGGTTATTTTGGAAAAAGTGAGCAAAAAGTACGAAAACTTCAAATCCCTTGAAATTGATTTTGACATGACCATCGAAATTCCTGAGGAAGATGAGGTTGTTCAAAAAGGAAAAATGATTCAGTCCGGTGATAAATACTATTTGGATATTCCTCAAATGGCGATTTATTGCGATGGAAAAATCATTTGGACACACCTGAAAAAACAAAAACAAGTTCAGATCAATAATTATGAAAAAGATGAGGAAAGTGAAGATATTTTGTCTCCAAAAGATGTTTTAAAGATTTATAAAGGCGACAACTATTTTTATGTTTTGATGAACGAAGCTTATGAAAATGGAGTCATGATCCAGCAGATTGAGTTTAAACCAAAAGACCGCGATTCCGAATATTCCAAAATGCGCGTCACTATTGACAAAAACACTTCAGAAATTATGCGCCTGAAAGTCTTTGTGCGTGACGGTTCCCGTTATACTTTTTCAATTAAAAATACGAACCCCGATAAAAATATAAGTGCTGACACCTTTGTTTTTGTTCGTTCAAAAGCACCGGATGTCACTGACATTGAAGATCTTAGAACAGACTAAACTATCATTTTAATTAAAAAGAGCGATTTGTGGTATAAACTGCAAATCGCTTTTCTTTTTCAGATTCATTCAAAAAATTGGTGGAGCTTTCTAATTTTGTTAAAATTTAGGTTCAAAAATCCAATCTTTCATGGGATTCAAATCGAAACTATTAAAACCTATTGCTAATAAGATCGCCAAAAAAATAGATCGCTGGTCAGCTGATGCTGTCGGAGCGCAGCAAAAGGTTTTTGATGAACTCATCAAAGTTGGAAAAAAGACTGCTTTTGGAAAGGATCACAATTTTAAAAACATCAAATCTCATGAAGCTTTTAGTGCTCAGGTTCCAATTAGAGATTACGAAGATTTAAAACCTTATATCGAACGAATTAAAAATGGAGAATCAGACGTGCTTTGGCGTGGACGGCCCAAATATTTTGCAAAAACATCCGGAACAACTTCTGGCGTAAAATATATTCCATTAACCAAAGACAGTATTCCCAACCATTTTGGAACGGCCAGAAATGCCCTTTTTAATTATTATGCACGGAGTGGAAATGCTGAGTTTTTGGATGGCAAAATGATCTTTCTTTCCGGCAGTCCGGAACTCACCAACGTTGGCGGAATCAAAACTGGTCGCCTTTCCGGCATCGTCAATCATCAGGTTCCAAAATGGCTGCGAACCAATCAGCTGCCCAGCTACAAAACCAATTGCATCGAAGAGTGGGAGGAAAAACTAGAAAATATTGTCACTGAAACGATAAACGAAGACATGCGCCTCATCAGCGGAATACCGCCTTGGGTGCAAATGTATTACGAGCACCTTTTAGCACGAAGCGGCAAAAAGTATATCAAAGATCTTTTCCCGAATTACACGGTTTTTGTTTATGGCGGTGTCAATTTTGAACCCTACCGCGCTGCGCTTGAAGAGCTGATCGGAAAGCGTTTGGATAGCGTCGAAACCTATCCCGCCTCAGAAGGTTTTATCGCTTTTCAGGATAGTCAAACCGAAAAAGGGCTTTTGCTCAATGCGCTCAGCGGTATCTTTTTCGAATTTATTCCGGCTGATGAAATATTGAAAGAAAATCCAACTCGTTTATCTTTGAAGGATATCGAATTGGGTGTCAATTATGCAATTATTATAAATAACAATGCAGGGCTTTGGGGTTACAATCTTGGCGATACGGTTGAATTCGTTTCGAAAAATCCATATCGCCTAATCGTTACCGGGCGGATCAAACATTTTATTTCTGCATTCGGCGAGCATGTGATTGGAAAAGAAGTGGAAAATGCGGTGCTTTCGGTAGCGAATGATGAAGCGGTGAATATCGTAGAATTTACAGTCGCTCCGCAGGTTAAGCCACCTGAAGGAGGACTCCCCTATCACGAGTGGTTTATTGAATTTGAAAAGATTCCGGAAAATTTAAATTCCTTTGCCGCGAAAGTGGACAAAATGATGGAAAAGCAGAATATTTATTACGAAGACCTGATCAGCGGCAACATCCTCCAGCCTCTAAAAATTACACCTCTGCAACGGGATGCTTTTCGCAATTATATGAAATCGCAAGGCAAATTGGGTGGTCAAAACAAAGTTCCACGGCTTTCTAACGATCGCAAAATTGTGACCCAATTGTTGGATTATGCATTGCCCAAATAACACTACATTTGTATTGTGCAAAACAACTTTGACATTTACGGATTGATCTTAACCGGTGGTTTCAGCAAACGCATGGGAAAAGAAAAAGCTTTGCTGGATTATCATGGAAAACCACAGTTTACTTACCTTTTTGACCTCCTTAGCCAATTTTGTGAAAAAGTGTTTTTGTCGTGTCGGGCAGCGCAATCGCTTCAATTTGGAGATCAATACCCAAAGATTTTAGATATCCATGACGGCATTGGCCCGATGAATGGCTTGCTTTCTTTTTTTGAAAAATATCCTTCGCAAGCATGTTTGATTGTTGCCTGCGATATGCCTTTTATTGATGAAAGAGCGATCCGTTTTTTAATAAAAAAT
This sequence comes from Saprospiraceae bacterium, assembly GCA_965220465.1. Taxonomy (GTDB): domain Bacteria; phylum Bacteroidota; class Bacteroidia; order Chitinophagales; family Saprospiraceae; genus JAHDHW01. Next base: position 978,171 of record CBDCPZ010000025.1, read on the forward strand.
CGTCAGTCGGATCAGTTTGCAACCGCTTTTAAAAGTAAAAAAGAATTCCCCGAACCATTGCTAACTATTTGGGAACCAAAATCTTACAAAGAATTAAACACTGCCTTTCAAAAAGGGAATTTTTCGCTGCGGGATATTCTACAAATAAACAATTGTCATATTTTGCAAACCGCTAACGATAAGACGCTATTAAATATCAATAATCCGGAAGAGTTGGAAACTGTCCTCGAAGTGTTGAAATTACCGCCCGAAAAACCGTAATTTCGAATTAATCATCGGTTTTAATTATTTTTTATGAAAAGCACCACTCCTGTCAAAATCTGGAATGTTACCCAAAAACAACGCGTCGAGAAAAGTGATTTTCTTGCTGTAGAAGAACCCGTTGAAATTCAACTAAAACTAAAAGATCAGCCACCAAAGAGCATTTCGATTACCATGCGGACGCCCGGCAATGACTTTGAATTGGCGATTGGCTTTTTGTTTACCGAAGGAATTATCCAATCAAAAGCTCAAGTCGACAATATTGATTACGCGAAGGTTTGGGAAACCGAAAAAGAAGGAAATATTGTTTTAGTTGAAATTGCAGAAGGCGTGGAAATAGATTTTCAAAGGTTGGAAAGACATTTTTACACCTCATCAAGTTGCGGCGTTTGTGGCAAAGCTTCCATCGATGCTGTGAAATTTAGCGGAATGAAAGAAATCCCTCAGTGGCAGCCTGTATTTGACCATAAATTGGTCCACAATCTTCCGGATTTGCTACGGGAAAAACAAGCCGTTTTTGAAGATACGGGCGGCCTCCATGCCGCTGCGCTGTTTGATAACACTGGAACCCTTCACCTGCTCCGCGAAGATGTCGGACGCCATAATGCCGTTGACAAATTGGTTGGTGCGGCGCTGCTAAAAGAAATGATTCCACTGAATGATTTTCTGATTATGGTGAGCGGAAGGGCCAGTTTTGAGTTGATTCAAAAATCGTTGATGGCCGGAATTCCAATACTGGCTGCTGTCGGTGCTCCTTCGAGTTTGGCGATTTCGCTGGCAAAAGAAGCGGGAATGACTGTACTGGGTTTTGTTCGCGACGAGCGATTTAACATTTACTCAGGTGCTGATCGAATTAGTTAAATTGGTTTGTTAGCGTATAAAACATTTTCTCCAGCTTTCAAACCAAAGAAATCCTCCTTTTCAAAAGAGTTCACTTTTACGGTAAAACCTGCTTTTTCCAGGCGCTGTTTCAATCCATCAACCGAATATATTCGGACATGATCTTCCTGGTCAAAATGAATTTTTCGATCTTCACGGCTAGTTATCCTTTCATTTTCATAAATATCCCCTTCTTTGAATGGCGTTTGAATAATTGTTGTTCCACCGGGCTTCAAAACTCTAAAAAGTTCTTTCATGGCCTGCGAATCATTTTGGATATGCTCCAAAATGTGGTAACAGATGATAAAATCAAAAAGATTGTCCTCCGTTTCAAGATTTGTAATATCGTATTTCTTGTCCGCTAAAAATTCATTTTCAAAGTCTGTGCTGACATAATCGATCGTTTTGTATTTTTTCAAACGACGGTAAAGGCTTCGCGATGGTGAAAAATGGAGGATTTTTCCAGTTATTTTCAATTCTTCTCTCAATAACTTCCAAAGTCTTCTGGTTCGAGGCAGGCTTCCGCAAAAGGGGCAAATCGTATCTCCATTTTCCAAAACAATGAATCCGGAAAGCTTTCTTTCACAAACCGGGCATTGATGTTTCGAGCCGCTATGCCAAATTCCTATCGGCCATCTCAAAGTTTCCTCCATTTGAAACAAAATGGAATTTGGGAGTATTGATTTTATAGTCTTTTTTAACGTTTGATACATTATAATTTTTACGAAAACCAATTGTAATATTAAAAAAGGAAAATCAACACCAACGGCCACTTTTCCTTTTTTACAACAAAAATAATCAACAATTATTCGAACAGAATCTTGCCTGTTTTAAAATTGCCATGATCGTCTTCAATCCGATAGAGGTAAATTCCGTTGGTCAACCCTTCACGATTTATTTTTATAAGGTTGCCAACTGTGCTTTCTTTGTATTTCAGTTCTCTTCCAAGCAAATCAAAAATACGCAGCCGAACATCACCTGAACCCGCTGGTAACTCAAAGGTTAAATCATCCCGTGCAGGATTTGGAAAAACAGAAATCTCGTCCAAAGGGCTATAAATACCTTCCACGGCATTTGGGTTTTCGAAAACGACGCCAGTCGTATCCTCCGTGTACATCAGGATCATAACCATCATTTCATCATCCGAAGTTGGTCCAAACCAAACCGGTGAGGGGCCATTATTTTCGTAGGTCGCTTCATGAATGATCCCGTTTGAAGCATTGAAAGTGATTGGCAAAAATGGTTCATAATAGAGCATCGGAATATGTTGATAATCATAGAACGGAGAAACGCATCCGGGAACCCCCAAAGCGCATGAAGCGTCGTAAATCAGCTCTCCTTGACTGCTATTTTCTCTTTTGTAAACTTTGTAACCGGTTCCCCATTGATGCGTATGCCCCATGATTCCCCAGATAAAAACTTCTCCAATATTATCATTGACAATCTGAGTTTCAATGTCTTCATTTCCATTATTATCAATATAAATATTATCATTTACTATCAGTTCAGTTTTCATTTCCTGAGCCGCAGTTCCGCTTGCTTGTGTGTAAATATTGACATAAACCTCAGCTTGATAAGTATTGGTTGCTGAATAATTGATGTAGTGAGAATTCAGATCCAACACCAGATCATTGTCCCAAATAAACGCAGTACCCTGCGGAAGCTTTAAATCAGTCGCTTCCTGAACAGCCGCAACCAAACCAATCCCGTTGTGGTAAGCATTGGACCGTAAACCCGGACTTAGGTTTTGGGCATACGACGGATTATCAAAATCGTATATAATAAAGTGGTGAGATGAAGTAGCGATTTTGATATCCACACGTGTAACATCCACATCAACTGGTAAATCGAGTTCATATTTTTGGAAATATTCCAATTCATCTCCCACTTGACCTGAAGGTCTCAAATAAAAGGGTCCCATTTTGATTTGAAATCCTTCATTTGCAGCGGGTGGTTCGGGAGCATCGTTTGGAAAGCTAGCAAGGCCATTTACATTGTAATAATCAAATATCACCTGCTCATCAATCACTTCTCCGATTACAGGAGCACCGTATAAAATCCATTGCCGGATTAATTCTTTTTCTTCAATAGTAAGTTGAGGTTCGGAGGCTGGTGGTTGGGCAGCCCCTTCTTCGGTTTCAAGATGAATCGTTTGTTCCAGTCCATCACTTATTTTTCTAAATAAATAACTTCGATCTGTACGACCCGGATAAATATATTTATACCCTTTACTTTCCGCAAAGCTATTGTCCGGAGTCACATTGACGATATTATTGTACACATCAAGTACTTGCGCTTCCATATTGATTCCGGCGCCTTCCAAATCCAGTCCACTTTGGGGAGCATTATGGCCATGGCAACTGATGCATTTTTCCTGAAATATTTCAAAAACGCGAATACTTGTCGATTGGGCCATTAGTCCAAAACTCATGAAGTTCATCAAAAAGACAAGTGAGAGTATTTTTTTCATCATGATATTGAGGGGTTTTTATGATAGAAAAACTTATAGCATTTCAAATGTAATAATTTCAACCACAAACATTTATTATGTTTCTTACAAATTACTGTTTTATTTAAGTCACAATTGTTAAAATTTAAAATTTCAGAACGGATAAATTATTAAAAATAGGTAGATTTACTTTATCAAAAATTCATATTTCAGATTCGTGTTTTTATGTTTTTGATTTTCAAAAAAACTAAATCCATCTATTATGAAAAGATCAATTTTCACTTTATTCGTTTTTAGTTACGTTGTACTATTTCCTACATTTTCAACAGCGCAGGATTTTCCGTATTATTTTTCTGTGGAAAACGGAGTGTATGCTAACCTGACAGATCCCATTTCTCTGAATAACGGGGAGGTTTGGGATGATCCTGATTTTATCATTCCGGTTGGGTTTCAATTTGAATTTTTTGGACAGGATTATGATACGCTATTCTCGTTTGAAGCCCTTGGAGCCTTATTGTTTGCAATCAACTCCGGAGACCCAATATTACCTACATTGATACCTTTTGGCGATGACCTTATTGATAGAGGTGACATAGTGGAGCAATCAATGTCCCCGATTTCATATAAAACTGAAGGAAATCAAGGTAGTCAAATCTGCAAAATAGAATGGCAAAACGCAGGGTTTTATAATGAATTAGCGGAGTTAAATCAAAGTTTAAGTTTTGTGAATTTGCAATTGTGGCTATATGAAGCAACCGGTGATATTGAAATTCATTTTGGGCCAAACCATATTGAAGATGACGTAATCTGCTATGAAGGCAATCATGGACCTATTATCGGATTAATTGATTCGGTTTATCTTATTGAGGACGAACTCGGCACTTTTTGGTATTTAGGAAATGACCCGAATGATCCCGATATACTTAATGTTGGTGAGATTATTGATTTTCCTGGAGAAGTCCCTAATCTGTTAACAGGAACACCAACTGATGGGGTTATTTATAAATTTTCTCTCAGCCCGGTCAGTGTGCATCAAACTAATTATTTAGAAAATGTAAAAATATTCCCAACGCTAACTGAGGGAATCATCCACATTGAATCACTGGATCAAAACCCTTTGAATATGGTAATTGTTGACAGTAATGGAAAAATTGTATTTGAACGAAAATCCGTCCGGGATAAAGAAACAATAGCGTTGAGTGGTCTTTCTTCCGGGATGTATTTTGTGAAATTGTACAACAAAAAAGGAAGTTATTTTGAAAAAATCTTCAAAATGTAACAAAATTTGATTTTGAGAAGATTTTTTCCACTAGATACAGATAGTGATAAATACGAGGATTTAACACGGATGAAAATTGGTGATAAAATCATTTTTACTATTCAATTGTTTTAGGTACAACTAATCTACGGTTTCTCAACCTCTTTACTATGGTTTTATTTTAACAAGCTAGCAAATAGAACAAAGTAAAACATCTTAAAAAATGTTTCGTTTCAACTTTATTATCAGGCAAAGTAAATAAAATTGTTTCATTTGCTAAAAAATCGTAATTTTGCAGACTTATGAAAAATAGGCAATTTCTTTTTGTTTTATTGGGTTTTGTGTTCTTTTCCTTCTATAGCTGTAAAAGTGAATTTGAGAAGCTTAGAGCGACTGCCGATTCGGAAACTTTACATACTAAAGCTTTTGAATATTACGAAAAAGGGGATTACGTAAAAGCACAAATGCTTTTTGAATTGATCATCAACAATTTGAGGGGAAAAGTGCAGGCTGAAAAAGTTTATTTTTATTACGCTAACACTCATTATTATCTTGAAAAGTACATTTTGGCGAGTTATTATTATAAAAACTTTGCGAATACTTTTCCAAATAGTGAATACCGGGAAGAAGCAGATTATATGTCGGCGTATTCCAACTATCAGCTTTCACCAAAATATAGGTTAGATCAAACTTACACGGACAAAGCCATTGATGAATTTCAGCTTTTTGCTAATTATTACCCTAATAGTCCCAGAGTTGAGCAATGCAATTTGCTGATCGACCAAATGCGGGCAAAACTGGAAAAAAAAGCAGTGGCCGAAGCTGAATTATACTACAATTTAAAACAATATCAATCTGCCGTTCACACGTTAGAAAATGTGTTGACTGATTATCCGGATACTAAAGAAGCTGAGAATTTGAGATACCTGACTTTAAAAGCTAATTATTCGCTGGCTGAAAATAGTGTTTTTGAAAAACAGGCAGAACGTTATGAAGCCACTATTAAACTCTGTAAAACTTTTTTCTCAAAATATCCTAACAGTAGACATATCAAAGAAGTAAGTACAATTAATGAAAATTCAAATAATAAAATAAATTTCATTTTACCATGACAGACATTAAATCTAAAGTTCAGGGCCTGGAGCCTAACGTACAAGCCCGTGATGTCAAAGGGATGGTTAGAGATTCTGACAACATTTACGAAGCGCTCAATATCATTGCTAAAAGAGCTACTCAGATTTCTGTTGACTTGAAACATGAATTGCATGCCAAATTGGAAGAGTTTGCTGTAAATTCAGATACCATTGAAGAAATTCATGAAAACAAAGAACAGATCGAGATTTCTAAATTTTATGAAAGGCTTCCAAATCCGGTTTTGATTGCAACTTCCGAATATTTGAATGGTGAGATTCACCATCATTACCGCAACCGTGACGATAGAGATAGAGATAGGGACAGAAATTAATAGTTTTCTATTTCGATTCTTATTATAGCCTCTTTCAAGATGATCATTTTTGGTTAAAAAATTTCTTGAAAGAGGCTATGGCATTTTTAAAGCTCCTTATTTTTGGACAATCCATTCTGTCCTATGACTTTGAAAGGTAAAAAAATTCTGCTTGGCATTTGTGGTAGCATCGCTGCTTATAAAGCAGCTTTTCTAACTCGTTTACTGATGAAAGAAGGAGCTGAGGTGCAGGTATTAATGACTCCCGCAGCAACCAATTTCATAACTCCTCTTACACTTTCAACGCTTTCAAATCGTACCGTATTGACGGATGTCAGTTCAGAAAAAACGTGGAACAATCACGTTGAACTTGGCCTTTGGGCAGATGTAATGCTAATTGCACCTGTAACCGCAACTACGCTCGCTAAAGCGACTCACGGCATTTGTGATAATATTATTGTGGCAACGTATCTTTCTGCTCGATGCCCGGTTTTGTTTGCTCCGGCTATGGATCTTGATATGTGGGCGCACCCTTCAACTCAAGAAAATATTGGTCGTTTAATTAATTTTGGAAATCATCTGATACCTGTCGAGCATGGTGAACTGGCCAGCGGATTGGTTGGTGATGGTAGAATGGCCGAGCCCGAGCATATCCTGCAATATCTGGAAGCTTTCTTTTTAAAAAAAAAGACATTAAGCGGTAAAAAAGCTTTGGTTACAGCCGGCCCAACTCATGAATCAATTGACCCTGTTCGTTTTATTGGAAATCGATCCACTGGAAAAATGGGCGTAGCAATCGCTGAAAACCTGGCAGACAAAGGAGCTTCCGTGAGTTTGATTTTGGGTCCGTCCAATCTGGAAGTCTCTCATCAAAATATCAATGTGATCAAGGTTCAATCTGCTGCTGAAATGTTTGAAGCGACCGAAAAATTGTTTAAGAAAAGTGACATCACAATATTATCAGCAGCAGTTGCTGATTATCGGCCGGTTAAAGTTGAAACTTCAAAAATCAAAAAAAGAGGCCAAAATCTAAACCTTGAGCTGGAAAGAACAATTGACATTGCTGCATCTTTAGGGAAGTTGAAACGTAAAGATCAATTGATCGTTGGTTTTGCGCTTGAAACTGACAACGAACTTGAAAATGCAAAAGACAAGTTGAAAAGAAAAAATTTTGACTTCATTGTTTTAAATTCTTTACAGGATAAAGGAGCCGGATTTGCTCACGACACAAACAAAATAACTATTGTCCGAAAAGACAATAAGATTCAACATTTTGAGTTAAAATCAAAGAAAAAAGTGGCTGATGATATTGTAAATGAAATAATTTCGATGCTGTGAAAGATTTCCGCTTACAAATCTGATTCAGTCAAAGCAATAATCTATTGAACCAATATAATATAAGGAATAAAGATGAAACGACCTTTTTTACTATTTATCGCATGTATGATTGGAAGCGCTGCATTTACGCAGGATATTGATTTTCAGATAAATATCAACACTCCGAAATTACAAACAACTGATCCTCGAGTTTTCGAAACCCTAGCAAATACCATTCGCGATTTTGTTGATAATATTGACTGGTCGCCTGATGTATTTGAAACTGAGGAACGGATCAAATGTAATGTTCAACTTACGATCAAAGAGGAGTTGGCGGGCTCTGTTTTTTCGGCTGACATGGCCATTCAGGCAGTTCGACCGGTGTACGGAAGCAGTTATGAAACCATATTGCTGTCTTATGTTGACAAAGATGTTAGTTTCCATTATGAGGAATATCAACCATTGATTTACAGTAAAAACGCTTATAAAGACAACCTCTCGTCCATTCTTTCTTTTTATATCAATGTAATAATGGGAATGGATTATGATACTTTTTCTCCTTTTGGTGGAGAAAGTTATTTTCAAATAGCTAATGAAATTTTAAACATTGTTCCACCTGCAGCTACCCAGCTATTTCCAGGATGGCGATCATTGGACGGCAGGCGAAACCGATATTGGTTAATTGAAAATATCCTTAACCCAAGATTTAGAGTGTACCGATCTGCCATGTACGATTATCATCGCCAGGGTCTTGATATCATGTGGGAAGATCAGAATACAGGCAGGGCAGTCATTGTGCAATCTCTTGAAGTTATTTCTAATGTAAATCGTGCCTCTCCAAACTCAATGCTCATTCAATTGTTTGCAAATGCAAAAAGCAGTGAGGTAATTGAAATTTTTAAAGAAGGTACTTCATCTGAAAAAACTAAAGTAAGAACTATTATGTCTAAAATTGATGCTCCAAATGCTTCAAAATACCGTAGCCAAATCGGGCGATAATCCGGTATTTATCATTGTAGCGTAAAAAAGTGTAAGCAGTTCGAACTGCTTACACTTTTTTTATAATTTTGACTCAACATAATCGTTTGATAAGTGTATTATTTATTTCAAGTTACGGATAATGTTGAATCCAACTGAAATCATCCAGATTTGCTTCGAAATCGAAGATTTCTCACAAAATGCACCGTTTCAATTGGATGATCTGCAACTTGGGTTATTTATTTAAATGCAACAAGATGAGATTTTTAATTTTTCTTTTTATAGCACTACTTTTTAACCTTTCACAATCAACAGCACAACAGGAAAAAGCTGCAGAGATCAGTTGGGGTAAAGAGCTAAATGAACCCCCTGGAACTTCCCTTTCAAAAATCCTTCCTTTTGGTATCTCTTCTTTTTATGGGCTACGCCAAAAAAAAGGAAACAATTTAGGAGGAAATAAGGAAAAAGTCTATATCGAACGATACAACGAAAAGATGACTATCGTAAAATCCAACGAGGTTGTTTTAAAATACAAAAAGAAAAACCTTGATTATGAGGATTTTTTGGTCTTAGGAAATGAAATTTATTTGCTTACTTCTTTTAACAATCAGGCAAAAAAGAAGAATTACCTGTTTGCTCAACAAGTCAATAAAAGAACACTTAACCCTTCCGACAAATTGATTAAAATCGGCGAAATCGATACCAAAAATATTCAAAAGGAAGGTTACTTTGATCATCATATCTCAAGGGATAGCTCTAAAATTTTAATTTATAATGCGCTTCCTTCTATAAAAGGAATGCCGGAGCGATTTGCTTTACAAGTATATGATAATCAGTTTAATCTGCTTTGGTCAAAAGATATTGCACTCCCCTATGAGGACAAATACTTTTCGGTTGAAGAATACCAGGTGGACAATGAAGGTAATGTATACTTATTGGGGCTCAATTATAAACCGCAATATTTTTTCACCATTTTAGAATATGGGAAAGATGGAACTTCTTTCGAGGAATATCCGATAAAACCAGAGGAAAAACTAATTACTGATCTTACTTTTCGTGTTGGAGATGACGGCCATTTAGTTTGCTCAGGGTTTTATTCTGATTATCATTTAGATAGAATCAGAGGAACTTATTTCTTCCGCATTAATACAGAGACCAAAACGGTTTATAACAAAAACCTTAAAGAATTTGAAATGGGTTTTATCACTGCAAACTTAACCGCAAAACAAATAGAAAAGGCAAAAAAAAGTAAAAAGTCTAATCAAAAAATCGGCTTGAACAGCTATTCTCTTGATAACCTAATTTTGCGAAGTGACGGAGGAGCCTTACTTATTGCCGAGCAATATTTTGTGGAAGAATACCGACGGCCAGATTACACCACATATAATCCTTACTACCCCAGTTACAATTCAAATCAATATGTGCCTGAGTATTATTATCACTATAATGATATCATCATTGTTAATATCCAACCAAATGGAGAAATTGAATGGGCTGCACGTATTCCAAAACAGCAAACATCCCGCAATGATGGAGGCTATTATTCCTCCTATGCGGTATCAATTGTAAAGGACAAAATTTATTTTATTTATAATGATACGGAGGACAATTTTGTAAAGAATGAGAGAATCAGGCAAACTTATGAGTTTAAAGGCGAAAGTAAAAGATCATTAATCACAATTGCTGAAATTAGCCGTGACGGATCGGTTGACATTTTTCCGCTTTTTAAAAATCGAGACGCTGATACGATTACCCGGCCAAAAATGTGCAAACAAGTTGGTAAGAAAAGTATGATTATTTATGGTGAAAAAGGTAAAACGTTTCGTTTTGGAAGGGTTGAATTCAACAATAAAGTATAAGTTTAAAAAAGGAAAACAACTCTAAATAATCAGGATGCATCATATAGCTATTTTCGCTTCAGGAACAGGAAGCAACGCAAAAAAGATAGTCGAATATTTTGAAGATCATCAGAAAATAAAAGTCAGCCTTGTCGTTTCCAATAAAGAAAAAGCGCCCGTTTTGGATATGGCGCGATCCAATAATATCCCAACTTTAGTCATTGATCGGGATCGTTTTTACAAAAGTGAGGACATTTTAAAAAAAATTTCCATATATAAGGTAGATTTCATTGTATTGGCGGGTTTTTTGCTGCTTGTACCAACATATTTGATTCGAAAATTTCAGAACCGAATCATCAATATTCATCCGGCTTTATTACCCAAATATGGGGGAAAAGGAATGTATGGGATGAATGTCCACAAAGCCGTCAAAGCTGCACATGAAAAAGAATCCGGAATCACGATTCATTATGTAAACGAAAAATACGATGAAGGCAAAATCCTCTTTCAGGAAAGCTGCGAGCTCATGCCGGAAGACAGCCCTGAAATGATTGCCCAAAAAGTACTACAACTCGAACACCAACATTATTCAAAAGTCATTGAAAATATTTTAACAAAAGAAGCGTAGTCAGGAATGCTGTTTTATTTTCCTAACATCGCTGCAATACCTGAAAAATGAAATTGATCATAACACTGATTTCTTTATCGCTTTTTACGACCAATATAATTGCACAGGATGCCAATTGGAAAAAACTGGCTAAAACCGCTGAAGATTTTTATGCACTTGGAGATTATGAAGAAGCTGCTAAAAACTACCTCGAAGCATGGAAATTAAAAAGCATGAAAACCGATTTGGTGTATAACGCCGGAGAATGTTATTATAAACTTCGCGATTATCATAACGCTGCCAATGCATTTGAAAATGTGAAAGACGATCTCGAACATTTCCCATACGCAGGTTTGAAATATGCTCAATGCCTAAAGCAAAATAAACAATATGATCTTGCCCGTGCTCAATTTACCGCCTATTCAACTTTGTATAATGGCGAAGATAAAGAAGCAATTCTTCATGTTGTAAACAACGAAATTAATGGTTGTGACTTGGCCGAAAAACTTCCGACCGATGAAGAGATAAAAGTAGAACACCTCAGTGAGAATGTAAATACAATGGCCAATGAATTTGCTCCTCTCCCGTTCTCTGACGATATTTTTTATTTCTCATCAACGATGGCTAATCAATCCAAGATTTATCGTTCCCAACTCAAATCTGGAGGCTGGACAAAAGCAATTCAGCCAAATTTTCCTAATATCGATAATGGCCATGTTTGCAACGGTACATTCACTCCAGACAACAAAAGATTCTATTTTACCATTTGTGAAACTGATCAATTTGACCCAATAAAATCTGCTTGTGATATTTACGTAACCGTAAGAAATGATGGAACCTGGTCAAACCCTAAAAAACTTCGCGACTATGTAAAACTGGAAGGTACGACTGCAACCCATCCTGCTGTTATTCATAATGGGCAAACAGAAATTTTGTTCTTTTCTTCGGATCGAAAAGGTAGTATTGGTGGAATGGATATTTGGTATATGACCAGAAATATCAATAGCACCGACTATGATTTTACATTACCAAAAAACGCCGGCCCACAAATCAATACTACAAGGGATGAAATAACTCCATATTTTGATCGATCTGATAAAACACTTTATTTTAGTTCAAATGGCCATGCTACGATTGGCGGCTTTGATATTTTCAAATCACAGGAGACTTCCTCTGATTGGTCAACACCTCAAAACCTTGGATTTCCATACAACTCAAGTGCTGACGATTATTATTTTACAAAAAATGAATCGAGGACCGGTGGTTTCTTTTCTTCGAATAGATTGTTTGGTTTAAAAAAAATATCTACCCAAGAAGATGATATTTTTTATTTCTCGGTGCCTCAACAGGAAGTCATCGTAAGTGGAAATATTTATGATAAAAACACGAACCAGATTATTGAAGATGCCCAAATCATCCTCTATGAAAAAATGGATAACGATCAAAAAAGAATATTACATTCTTTAATTGCATCAAACGGAGCCTATGAGTTTTCACTGATCCCAAACCGTGAATTCCGGATTGAGGCAATTAAAGATGGTTTCAAAACCGGATCATTCAACTTTAATACTTTTGCATTCAGCACAGATAAAAACTATGGCAAAGAGTTCTATTTGGAAAGCACATCAAAACAATTGGCTAATCAACCTCGAAAACTCGCCTTACAGGAAGAAAATTCTACAGCAAGTGTAAATAATGTCATTCCTGACAAGGAGCCTACACCAACCAATAACGTTTCTGCAAGCGCTTCTACTACCAAAGAAATCTACGTCAACTCTTACTTTGAGGGTAACGAAGTCACCACTGATGCCCCCAAACGTAAAGGCTTTTATTATAAAGTGCAGATCAGCACGGTGGAATATTTCAACGAACAGGATCCACAGTTTAACTCTGTAAAGGATATGGGGCGCTTTGATATTGAAAAGATTCCCGCTAAAGGATGGACAAGGATTTTACTCGCAGATTATTACTCACTCAGCGAAGCTAGAAAAATAACTGAGCAGGCCCGAAATTTAGGTTTCCCGGAATCATTCATCGTAAAGTATAAAGATGGAAATCGACTTTAGATTGAGATAAAAATAAAAATAAACTTAATTTGTAAGGCAGTTTCAAGTATTTGAAACTGCCTTATTCATTTAAGATGCATTATAAATTCCATTTCTTTTTACTTCTTTACCTTTTCTCATCTTCGGTTTCGGGGCAAGATCCTTATTATATCAACTACGATACAAAAGATGGTTTGCCCAGTTCAGAAGTCCATGCTGTTGAGGTAGATCCTAATGGAATGGTTTGGTTCGCAACAGACAGAGGAGTTTGTAGTTTCAATGGCTATGAGTTTAAAACCTATTCAACAGACGATGGCTTGGCCAACAACTCTACATTAGCTATTTGGAAGGACCGGAAAGGAAATTTTTGGTTTCCCGGCTTAGATGGTTCTTTGAGTATTTATGACCACAAAAAATTCTATCCCTACAAATGGAACGATACTTTGAAAGCTACAATTCACCGCCCTGAAAATATATCATGGGATCACGAAGGGAATTTATTTTTCTGGAGATCAAAATCCAGGCTTCGCACAAAATATTCAATTGATAACAACACGGGTAAAGTAAGTCAGGCGCCTTTTGGATATTTAGCGAAAAAATTTTCTGTCCTGGAAATGGAAAACACAAGATTTATTGATATGGATGGATATTATCTACCTGATGATGAAGCTTACTCAGGACCTTTGGTTATTAAAACAGATACAATTATCTATTATAACCAAAAAGTAATAGAAGATAGTGATCTTGAGCAGGTCATTTTTAAAAATTCGGCTAAAACTAATATTACAGAATATCATGACCTGAATGCAACTATATTAAACATTAAAAAGGAAAAAGATGGGTCAATTTTGATTTGTACAAAAAAAGGGCTCTTTCGATTTCAAAAAGGTAATTTCAAAAAAGTGCCAATACGCTATTTTCATGAATTGTCCATTACCGATGTTGCTATTGACTTCGAGGGAAATTATTGGTTGACGACTCTTCAAAACGGAATTTTTAAGGTTCCTTCCTTCAAATTTGAATCAATTAGAACCCCTTTAAATATCTATAGTTTTGAAAATTTATTATCGATAGCTAAACTCAAACATCATATTATTATTGGATCTGCAAATGGAAGTTTATTTGTTATTGATGACAATTTCATAATGCAGAAAATAGGAACTGATAAAATAGATGAGCAATACTGGTTTAGCTCAACCTTTAATAATTTTGCTTATTTCAAAGGATTACAGATTTTGGAAGAAAACCATCAATTACATTTTTCTAAAATTCCGACATCAGTTATTTCTTATCCAGGTGTTTATAAATTAAAAAATGGAGACTTTTTTAGTGTAGGTTTTTTCGAAATTCGGATTTTTTCCTCAAAATTTAAAACACTTTATTATCCTGGATACACCTTCAAAAAGAGAATTGAAAGTGTTATTGAAAAGGACAACAAAATCTGGTTTGGAACAGCCGATGGTTTATTTAGTATAAAAGATCGCCAGTATCATGATATAATAAACGAATCGAATGAAAATATTCAATTTCAAGTCAGAATTAAAGACTTAAAATTAGATAATCATGATAATCTCTGGGTTTCAACAATAGGAAATGGCATTATATACAAAACACCAGACACGACTTATCAAATTGCTGTAACAAATGGTTTAAACAGTAATCTTGTAAATCAAATTTACGTCGAAAACGATAGCTCCATATGGATTGCCACCAATCAGGGGCTCAATAACTTAATCTATAATTATGACGAAAAAAAGTTATTAAAGAAAAAAATCACAAGTTATACCACTACAGATGGTCTCCTTTCTAATTATATCAATAGTGTAACAAAATGGAAAGATCGCATTTGGCTGGCAACGAACAAAGGGATCAACTTTTTCGACCCTGAATCTCAAGATAATACTCTTCCTCCTCCAAAAATATTCTTTGAAGAAGTTACAGTAAATGATTCTATTTATAATATTGATGATTCTTTAAATTTGAATTTCGATCAAAACGACTTGTATTTTAAATTTACAGGAATCTCCTATAGAAAACAGAAAGACAATCCCTTTTATCGCTATCGTTTGTTAAGCGAAAACGCAGATACTACCTGGTATTTTACCAATAATCGGGATGTACGTTTTAATGACTTGCAGGCTGGAAAATATACTTTTGAGGCCGCTGCTCAAAACAAATATGGCCAATGGAGTGAACAGCCTATTATTTATCATTTTATAATTCAGCCTCATTACACCAAAACACTTTGGTTTCGATTGCTTTCTTTGTTTGCGATTCTTGGTGTGATTGCTTACATGATTCAAACGAGAAGCAATCGAATCAGGCTTAGAGAAGAGCAAAAAAGAAAATTACAGGAAGCAGAGTTGAAAACCAAAGATGCTGAGCTTCAAGCATTGCGAAATCAAATGAATCCTCATTTTGTTTTCAATGCGCTTAATTCTATTCAAAATTTTGTTTTTAAAAACGATGCTAAAAAAGCAAATTATTATCTGTCCCGCTTTTCAAAATTGATGCGCGACGGGCTTCAGTTTGCAAGGCTCAAATATATTTCTTTAAAGGAAGAGGTCATCTTTCTAAATACTTATCTCGAATTGGAGAAAATGCGCTTCCCTGACAAATTTCAATATCGCATAATTGTAGATGAGGAAATTCCAACAAATAAATATTTCATTCCTCCTCTGCTTTTTCAGCCTATATTGGAAAATGCTGTAAAACATGCGTTCAAAAACATTGATTATGAAGGAATGTTGGAAATTCACTTTGAAGAAAAAGTGCCGGGGGAATTGCTCAAAATAACTATTACCGATAATGGCGATGGGTTTAATATAGAATCCGTAAATAAGACTACAAAATCTAAGAACAAATCACTTGGTTTAGAAATTATTAGCAATCAAATTGCATTATTAAATTCTGAAGGAAAGGATAGAAAAGCCAGTTTCCAAATATTTAATAGAAACACCTTAGATACCCAACTTAGAGGAACTCAAGTTGAGTTTATTATCTCAATTAAATTTTCAGAAAATGGTTAAGGCAGTCATCATTGATGACGAAATAAATAGTAGGGAATTGTTATTCAACATGCTTACAAATTATTGCGAGCGTGTAGAAATCGTCGGAATGGCAAAAGATGTCCGTTCAGGTATTGAAATTATTAAGCAAAAAAAACCTCAATTGGTATTTCTTGATATCGAAATGCCTGGTGGCAATGGATTTGATATTTTGAATGCTTTGGAAAACATTAATTTCAAAGTTGTTTTTGTAACCGGATATGATCAATATGCCATAAAAGCAATTAAATACGCTGCGCTTGATTATATTCTAAAACCAGTTGATCTACATGAATTGAAATCCGCTGTAGAAAAAGCGAAATCGGAACTTTTAGGTCAAGATGATAAGATCAAATTTCTGCAATCTGCCTACAATAATCCCGCTAAAATAAACAACCAAATTGTAATCTCTTCTTATAACAATCATAGCATCATCAACCTAAACGATATACTCTATTTCAAAGCGATGGATGGATATTCAGTTGTTTTTGCCGAAAACGAATCAAAACATATTGCCACTTATTCTCTCGCTTATTTTGAAGAATTATTGCCATCAAATCAGTTTTTTCGCATTCATAAATCCTACCTCATCAATTGCAAAAAGGTAATCGGTTTTGATGCTGGTAGAGGCGGAAATGTATCTATTCAAAATACAATCAGCTTGCCTATCGCTACCCGTAGAAAGTCACTTTTTGTTTCTTTTATGAATAGTTTAAATGCATAAGCCGGTACGTGTTTACACGGTTATGGAAAAATCATACACGCTTAGCTTTTTTCTTCAATTACTATTTCCAACTTTAATTCATTGGGAATAACTTCACTTAAGTTTGAATTGAGATTGTTAAAAATTGTTGGTTAAATTTTCTTGTTCTTCGGGCTAACACCAAAGCTAAATTTTTCTATGAAAACTCTTCGCAATTATCCTTTTGGAGGTTGCTCCCTTAGATGACCACGTTATTCAGTTTCAAGAATTTAAGACGATCAATTTTTAATAGCGGTAATAATAAACCTTACATAAATTACAATTCTCTCAAATTTAATAAAAGCTTCGGGATTAAGTTCTGAAGCTTTTCTTCTTTGCTCTTTCTGCCTTTTTATTTTTTCAAATCAAACACATTTCATCCTGCTTTATCAAATCAATTGATGCGCATATTTTCTATTATTCAAACTAATTGTAAATTTGCTGGAATAGCAGTTATGGCAATAGAAAATAAATTTTTAGAAAGAGTAACCAGATCGCTGAGTCTTGAACTACCCGTTCAGGACACGATGGATGAATACCTGGATCTCATCCTTCCGCTCGTCAAGCCTTGGGGAGAGGACTTGTATGAAACAGAATATTATCTTGATGTTCGTTGGCTTGAAGTGAGAGATGATGACTCCTTTCATGAATCTGTGTTGCACATATTTCGGGAAGAAGGTGAATATTTACATTCCATAGATGGAAATATCCACAAAGGGCTTTGGCGAAAGATGGATAATTCAAACACTTTTATTATTGAACAAACTACAGGCAGCACGGTCGTTAAAAGTGAATTGTTCGATTTAGCTTTTTTAAATAAAGAGTTTTTTATACTTAGAAAACATGGTGATCAACGACGTAAAGGATTTACAAAGTATTTTGTAATGGGAAGAGAATCTAATATTGTAAATTTGGAATGGAGAGATGTAATGGAATTGCTTTTTAACAGGTATCGCAATAACTCGAGATGGATCATTTTTGCAACCGTTGTCGTTTTGATCGTCGCTGTATTTGTATTTTTCTCTGTTTTCTAGTTAACTGGCCTCCACACTTTCTAAGGGAAGTGTAAAATAAAATGTAGCGCCGGCACCTTTTTCTCCTTCAGCCCAAATCCGTCCACCTTGTTTTTCTATGATTCTTTTGCAAATCGCCAAACCAATACCTGTACCGGTATACTGACTATCTCTTCCATGCAATCGTTGGAATATTCCAAAAATCCTTTCTTTATCTTTCTCTTCAAACCCCTGTCCATTATCTTTCACAGAAAAAATAATATCAAAATCACGCTGTTCTCCTTTTATTTCTATGCGTGGCTCACGTCCTTCCTGGTTATATTTCAAACCATTACCAATTAAGTTTTGCAACACTTGTCCAAACAATAATCGGTTGGTATCCACTTTTGGCATATCAAAACAATATACTTCGGCTTTTTTATCTGCAATTGAAATCGTAAGGTTTTTTAAAACCTCAACCAGTACACCCCTTGTGTCAACAGTTTCCAGTTTAAATGGCTTGGCACTCCATCGAGAATAAGCGAGCATATCCTTAATCAACGTACTCATACGTTCGGCGCCATCGATGACGTAACTCATATCAATATGAGCATCCTTGTCTTCTAATTTATCAATATAACGGCGTTTGATCAAACTGGTATAACTTCTGATCATCCTCAATGGCTCCTGCAAATCATGTGAAATAACATAGCTGAATTCTTCAAGTGCTTTATTGTGTGTTTCGAGTTTCCCAGCGTATTCTTTAAGCGTAAAATTAGCTTTTTTCTGGAATGTAATATCTTCCATCATGGCTACAATATAATGATCTCCAACTGTTTCGAGGTCAGCAAATGCCATTGTAGTCTTTACCCAAATAATTGTTTCATCTTTGCGAATAAAGCGTTGTTCTAAAGCATAGCTTTTATTCTCATCCTCTTCCATTTTTTGAATCAACTCTTCAGGACTTATTACATCTTCAGCATGAAGGTGCTTCTTCATTGAAAATTCAATAATTTCGTCATGTGTAAACCCCAACATTTTTTCAACGACAGAATTGAGATCAAAAGGCTTCAAATCTTTATCCAACAACATGATTCCAATAGGAGAGCTTTCAAATATCTTGCGAAACCTTTCCTCGCTCCTTGCCAACTGCATCTGGCTCTTTGTCAAAGAGTCCATTGCCTTAATTTTCCCCGTGTACATCACCTGCCCTAATAATAAAATAAGAATCAAAACTGTAAAAAGGTAATCCGCACTAACTTCAGGTTTTTCGCAGGTCAGAAAGAAAAATAAATACACAAAAAACAGAAATACTAAATATAGATTCAGATATAATTTTTCCTTAAAAAAGGCACCAAGTGCGAAGCCAATAATAATAGTCGTGGATGTATCAAATACCTGAAAGTTGTTAACAGCTACCAAGTAAATACCAAAAGCATTATAAACTGCAAACACAGCATATAATAGCTTTAAACAATGAGTCTTCACAAATTGGATTCGAAAAGATGCCAGAGCAAGACTAAAAAGAGTAAAGGCAATTAAAATCCGCGGAATTGGAAAATCGATGAGTCCGGTCTCAACATTTGAATTCATCAAAGTCAGGCCTATCAAGAGAGCAGAACCGACAAATGCTATCCTTCTGAAATAAATAATATCTACATTATTAGCTTTCAAGGTGATTATTCAAGTGTTTCATGACAGTAAAATAAGGCAGGCATTCAATCTGTGGAGCTGAGTGCCATAGTGTTTTTCAAATTATCATTATACATAATTTATGCCACAAAAAAAGTCCAATTTACTGTTTAACAGTAAATTGGACTCCCTTTTTCTGAGTATAAAATAAGAAAATACTTTAGAGCACTTCTTCTTTTTTAAGTACCTTCAACATTGTTTCTCCAATCTTAGCCGGAGACTTAACTACGTGGATTCCGCATTCTTCCATGATCTTCATTTTTGCTTCGGCAGTGTCGTCTTTTCCTCCGATGATTGCACCTGCATGGCCCATGGTACGGCCTTTTGGAGCCGTTTGTCCGGCAATAAATCCAACAACCGGCTTGGAGCCATATTTCTCAATCCAGTGAGCTGCATTAGCTTCCATACTTCCTCCAATTTCTCCAATCATAACTATGCCATCGGTATCTGGATCCTCCATCAACATTTTAATAGCATCAAGCGTAGTCGTTCCCACAATAGGATCGCCACCTATTCCGATGCATGTTGATTGGCCTAAACCTGCTTTTGTTACCTGATCTACCGCTTCATAGGTCAATGTGCCGGAGCGAGAGACAATGCCAATTCGTCCCGGATTGTGAATAAAGCCAGGCATTATTCCAACTTTTGCTTCACCCGGAGTGATAACACCCGGACAATTTGGTCCAACTAAAACACAGTCTTTCTTCTCCAAATAAGATTTTACCTTAACCATATCCTGAACAGGAATGCCTTCCGTAATACATATAATCACTTTTATTCCAGCTTCTGCAGCTTCCAATATTGCATCTGCAGCAAAACGAGGTGGAACAAAAATAATGGAAGTATCTGCGCCAGCTTTTTTTACCGCTTCTTCAACAGTATTAAAAACTGGTTTTTCAAGATGCTTTTGACCTCCTTTTCCAGGCGTAACTCCACCGATGATATTTGTACCGTAAGCTATCATTTGCTCGGCATGGAATGTTCCTTCTTTACCGGTAAATCCTTGTACAATAATTTTTGAATTTTTATTTACTAAAACTGACATTTTTCAAATTTTAAGTTGTTGGGCTAAATTATCAATAAATTATTTTTTCAAGCTACCGTAAAATAAATCTAAAAACTTCATTTTAATCAGTTATTTAGCCTCATTTTACAATAGCAAATAACTTATCAATAATTTTTCACGCCTGCCTATAATTAATGTTTTATTCGTTTTCGACAATAATAAAAACATCTTCATTGTCTTTTTGAAGATTATAGTGCTCTCTTGCGAATTTTTCCTTATTATTTTCAAGATCCTGTTTGTCCTGCCAGGTCTCCCGGATTTTTTCGTCATAATAACTCCTATCCTCCTCCATTTTATTCAGCGTCTGTTGCAATTGCCATTGCGTAAGCATATCATGTTTATCAAAAAAAATCATCCAGGTAATAAAAATAGTCAATACCAGAAAGTATTTATTCCTCAAAGGAGCTGGTATTTGCTTTATTATTGGTTTGAAAGGATTGTTTCGGACGGCCATAGGAAATTGAATTTATGCTAAATAGTCTTGCTAAAGATAGCTATATTTTCATATTCAATCAAAAGTTCATAAATCTTGCCATACTTACTTTGAACCGATCAATGCTTTACCAGGATAAATTGCTGAATCTCCAAGTTCTTCTTCGATGCGAAGCAGCTGATTATATTTGGCAATTCTATCCGATCGCGATGCTGAACCAGTCTTGATTTGACCGGTATTTAAAGCTACTGCCAAATCGGCAATAGTGGTGTCTTCTGTCTCACCTGAACGATGGCTCATCACGCTTGTGTAGGCATTACGAGTTGCAAGGTTAACCGCTTCAATGGTTTCTGAAAGCGTTCCGATCTGATTGACTTTGATCAGGATCGAATTAGCAACATCCTCATCAATTCCTCTTTGCAAACGTTCTGTATTTGTAACAAATAAATCGTCACCAACGAGTTGAACGCGGTTTCCGAGTTTTTTCGTCAATCCTGCCCAACCACTCCAATCATCTTCGTGGAGTCCATCTTCAATCGAAAGGATAGGATACTTGTCACACCACGATTTCCAAAAATCAATCATGTCGGCACTGCTCAATTTGTCACCGGTTGATTGATGAAAATGATATACTTTTTCATCTTCCAGATAAAACTCTGATGCCGCCGCATCCATTGCTATTAAGATATCTTCCCCTGGCCGGTATCCTGCTGCTTCGATAGCTTGTAAGACAGTTTGAATTGCTTCTTCGTTTGACTTCATGCTCGGCGCAAATCCACCTTCATCCCCAACATTCGTAGAATATCCCTTTTTGTGTAAAACTGTTTTTAGATGATGAAAAACTTCAACCCCCATTCGCAGGGCATCAGAAAAATAGTCCGCGCCTACCGGCATTATCATAAATTCCTGAAAATCAATACTGTTGTCTGCGTGTGAGCCTCCGTTTAAAATATTCATCATCGGAACGGGAAGAACGTGTGCATTGACTCCACCAAGATAGCGATACAATGGCTGACCCGATTCTTTGGCTGCAGCTTTAGCTACGGCAAGGGAAGTTCCCAAAATAGCATTGGCTCCAAGTTTTGATTTATTAGGTGTTCCATCTATCTCGCGCATTAGGTCATCAACATAAATCTGGTCAAAAACATTCACACCAATAAGCTCTTCTCTGATGATTTCTTCGACGTTTTTGCAAGCATTCAAAACTCCTTTTCCCAGAAAACGGCCTTTATCACCATCTCGCATTTCAACTGCTTCGTACTTTCCGGTTGAAGCTCCAGAAGGTACTGCAGCACGACCGATAATTCCTGTTTCGGTAAGTACTTCTACTTCAACTGTGGGGTTCCCTCTGGAATCTAAAATTTCTCTTGAACGAATATCAATAATATCACTCATTAACAGTATGGTTTGTTTTTAATAAAAAGTTGTCTTTTGTTTCGATGCCTTTTTCTTCAGCCATCATATTAATAAATTCATCAAAGAGATAACGCGCATCATGAGGTCCTGGTGAAGCTTCCGGGTGGTATTGCACTGAAAAGGCTTTATATTTCTTCAAACGGATTCCTTCGATGGTATCATCATTTAAGTTTTTATGAGTTATTTGAACTTTATCCGAAGCAGCTATAATTGCTTCCGGGCTTACACCAAATCCATGATTTTGGCTTGTAATTTCGCATTTTCCGGTTGATAAATTCTTCACGGGATGGTTAATCCCTCTATGGCCGTTGTGCATTTTATAAGTTGGGATGTCAACAGCAAGTGCGAGAATCTGGTGGCCAAGACATATTCCAAACAATGGTTTATCTTCTTTCAAAATTGCTTTAGCAGTTTTAACTGCATAATCCATTGATGCTGGATCGCCTGGTCCGTTTGATAGGAAATAACCGTCAGGGTTCCATTCTTTTATTTCTTCAAAAGATGTTTTTGCAGGAAAGACTTTTAAATAGCAATTACGATCTGAAAAACATTGAAGGATATTTCGTTTTACACCAAAATCTACAATGGCAACTTTAAAGTCAGAATTCGGATCTCCAAGGTTATACGATTGCGGAGTACTTACTTTGGAAGCCAACTCCAGGCCTTTCATCGGAGGAACTTCTGCGAGCATCTTTTTGAGCTTTGAAAGTTCTAACACTTCTGAAGAAATGATTGCATTCATCGCTCCTTTATTACGAATATGTCGAACAATCTCCCTTGTATCAACATTTGAAATACCGACTAAATTCTGGTGCTCAAAATAATCCTGGATCGATTGATCAGCTAATTTTCTTGAAAATTCGTTGGTAAAATTTTTACAAATTAAACCTGCAATTTTGATATCTTGAGATTCCGTTTCCGTGGTTTTTGTACCGTAATTTCCGATGTGCGCATTTGTCGTTACCAACAATTGGCCAAAATAAGAAGGATCGGTAAAAATTTCCTGGTACCCGGTCATACCTGTGTTGAAACAGATTTCACCAGTAGTAGTTCCAATTTTTCCGGCAGATAATCCATGATAAACAGTTCCATCTTCTAAAAGTAAAACTGCAGGTTGTTGTTGGAGTTCACTCATTCTGAAAAGCAGTTAAATGGCTTAATTTATATACTGAAATAGTTTTTCCAAAAGCTGTGCAAATATAGCAAATTGCTTTGATTGAAAACCTATATTTTACAAAACAAAAAAGGTGAAACTTCAGAAGCTTCACCTTTTTTATATTTTTCTACATTACAGGAAGATTATTCTTCTTCAGAAGCAACATCTTCAACAGTTTCATCAACTATCTCATCAACCTCTGCTGCAAGTGGTGCAGCAGCAGCAACTGTTGCGGCAGCTGTTTCAACATTCTTTTTACCTCCTCGACGAGTACGGCGTTTTTTACCTTTAGAAGCACCTGCTCCACCTTCTTTTGATGCTGCAAGTAAGACTTCATTAAAGTCAACCAATTCGATCATAGCCATCTCAGCTCCGTCACTCATTCTAAATCCGGTCTTGATAATTCTTACATATCCTCCTGGACGATCTCCAACTTTTGTTGCGATTGGTCCGAACAATTCTTTTACAGAATCTTTACTTTGAAGGTATGAAAAAACTACTCGTCGTGAATGAGTCGTATCATTTTTCGACTTGGTGATTAAAGGCTCAACATACTGACGTAATGCCTTGGCTTTTGCAATCGTAGTATTGATTCGCTTGTGCTCAATCAATGAAATAGCCATGTTTTTTAAGAGGGCTTTACGATGGCCAGCTTTTCTGCTCAGATGGTTTACTTTTTTACCGTGTCTCATCTTTTTATGATTTTAATTTTGTTAACCTCGCAACACTTTTCGGCACTGAGCCTATTCGGTTATTGCAAATAAATAAAGGGCTATTTTTCAATAGCCCTAATTTTATATTAGTCTTCGTCCAGTTTATATTTAGAAAGATCCATACCAAAGGTTAGGCCTTTCTCCTGGAGTAATTCTTCAATTTCTACTAATGATTTTTTACCAAAGTTTCTGAACTTTAATAATTCATGCGTATCGTATCTGACCAATTCTGCAAGTGTATTAATTTTAGCTGCTTTGAGGCAGTTGTAAGCACGAACAGAAAGGTCAAGATCTTCTAATGAAGTTTTCAACAATTTGCGCATATGCAAAATGTGTTCATCGACGATATTATCTTCACGGCTTGCAGCATCATCAAAAGTAATATTCTCATCTGTGATCAACATCAAGTGCTGAATCATGATCCGAGAAGCCTCTTTGATAGCATCTTCAGGGTGAATGGTTCCATCAGTTTTAACTTCAATCGTCAATTTTTCATAATCCGTACGCTGACCAACACGAGTATTGGAAATTTTGTACGAAACATTTTTGATCGGAGTATAAATCGCATCAATTGGAATCACACCAATCGGAGCATCTTTAGGAAGGTTTTCATCTGCAGGAACATAACCTCGCCCTTTTGTAATGGTAAATTCCATTTCAAGATTTACAAAAGGTTCCATACTACAGATCAGTAAATCAGGATTCATTACTTTAAAAACATTGGTATGCTCTTCTATGTCTCCTGCGCGAAACGCTTCTTTTCCACTAATCGTCAAATATATTTTTTCAGTAGAAACATCTTCGTCAGCAATCAATTGCTTAATACGGATTTGTTTCAAATTGAGTATGATATCAACCACATCTTCAACTACCCCTCGGATGGTTCCAAATTCATGCTCTACTCCTGCAATACGTACAGCAGAAATGGCAAAGCCTTCCAAAGAAGACAATAAAACACGACGCAGGGAATTACCTACAGTCTGGCCAAAACCCGGTTCCAAAGGTTTGAATTCGAATAGTCCTTCAAAATCAGTTGCTTTTTGAAGAATTATTTTGTCAGGCTTTTGAAAATTTAAAATGCTCATATGTTGAGATATTCTTTTGAGGGAATTAAAAGATTAGCAAAACGCTAAAAAAGTATATCACCAATACGGTATAACTAAATGTAGATGACAATTAAAAACTGTCATCTACATCAATTTTCGATTATTTAGAGTAAAGTTCGACAATCAACTGTTCGTTGATGTTTTCCGGAATCTGTGCTCTTTCTGGATCAGAAAGGTATATTCCCTGTAACTTATCAGGGTTCCATTCTAACCAAGGAAATTTACGTACATCTGATTTACCACCTACACATTCAGCAATTACCTGCAAGTTTTGTGACTTACCTCTTACTGAAACGAGATCACCTGCCCGCAAGTGGCATGAAGGGATGTTTGTCAACACTCCGTTTACCATAATATGCTTATGGGTAACAAGCTGTCGAGCAGCACTCCTGGTAGGAGCAATTCCTAGACGAAAAATAGTATTGTCAAGTCTGGATTCAAGCAATTGAAGAAGGACTTCACCAGTTACTCCTTTCCGACTTGTCGCTTTATCAAAAAGATTTCTAAATTGACGCTCTAAAACGCCATAAGTATATTTAGCTTTTTGTTTTTCTCTAAGCTGATTAGCGTAGTCAGATTTTTGTTTTCTTCTACGACCATTGCCATGCTGCCCTGGAGGATATTTTTTCTTATCAAAAGATTTATCAAAGCCAAAAATTGGCTCTCCAAATGCTCGCGCTTTCTTTGTCTTTGGACCAGTATATCTAGCCATTGTTTATTTGACTATTAATTTAATTAAAGTAATATTCAGAATTTAGACTCTTCTTCTTTTCGGCGGTCGGCAGCCGTTGTGAGGAACCGGTGTGATATCTTTGATTCTGGAAACTTTAATTCCAGAAGTATCAATCGCACGGATAGCAGCTTCACGTCCTGAGCCCGGTCCTTTTACAAATACTTCCGCTGTGCGCATACCGGCATCGTAAGCTACTTTAGCAGCGTCAGAAGCCGCAATTTGTGCAGCATACGGAGTATTTTTCTTAGAACCTCTAAATCCAGCTTTTCCAGCAGAAGCCCAAGAAATCACTTCACCCTTTTTGTTACAAAGAGAGATAATGATGTTGTTGAAGCTTGCTTTGATAAAGACTAAACCTTCAGGTTCTACTCTAACCTTCCTTTTTGTTTTTTTACCTTTTGCCATAATCTAAAATTAAGGTAGGTCGCGTTTTAAAAAAACAAGATCCACCAAAGAAAAGATATATTATTTAGTTGCTTTCTTTTTATTTGCTACTGTTTTACGTTTTCCTTTACGGGTACGTGCATTAGTTTGAGTACGCTGGCCTCTTACAGGAAGTCCTTTACGATGGCGCAAACCACGGTAACATCCAATATCCATCAATCGTTTAATATTCAACTGGATTTCCGAACGAAGTTGTCCTTCAACTTTTACTTGTTCCTGGATAATATTTACAATTGCTTTGATATTATCATCAGTCCAGTCGGATACTTTGATGTTTTCATCAATTTCCGCTTTCTCCAGAATCATTTTTGCCTTTGATGGACCAACTCCAAAGATGTATGTTAGACCAACAACACCTCTTTTATTTCGTGGTAAATCAACACCTGCTATTCGAGCCATGTTATTATACTTTTAAAGAATTTTGGCTGTAATTGTTTATAAAATCAGATTACCCTTGCCTTTGCTTAAAACGAGGATTTTTCTTGTTAATCACGTACAATCTCCCTTTTCGACGTACTATTTTACAATCTACTGAACGCTTTTTGATCGATGCTCTAACTTTCATACGTAAAAAATTAATAGTTTCTAAATACACCCTATAAAAAGGGATAAATCATACAATTTGGATTCTCCAATTGTTATTTGTAACGATAAATAATCCTACCACGTGTAAGATCATATGGCGACATTTCTACTGCAACTTTATCTCCGGGAAGAATTCTAATGTAGTTCATTCTCATCTTTCCGGAAATGGTTGCAACGATAACATGATCATTTTCTAATCTCACTCTAAACATCGCATTTGATAATGCTTCTTCTATAATACCATCTTGCTTAATAAGATCTTGCTTCGCCATAGTTTATTTTTCGGTGTGCAAAGATACATAACCTAAATGATTTTTCCGAAGAAAACACAAAAAATCATTTAACAATTATTCTCAGCCATTTTAATGGCCAAAAAAAATATTTATGCCATGTTTTCAGACACCTTCAATGCAATTTCTCTAACCTCATTATTTTTAGAAATTGCATCCTGAATTATTTTATGATTTGATAAAATATCTGCTTTTCCTCTTGTAACTGCTACGGTATGCTCGTAATGTGCTGATGGCTTTTTATCTTTTGTAATAATAGTCCACCCATCATCTGCCTGTCGCACATCTTTCCAACCCAAATTAACCATAGGCTCAATTGCAATGACCAAACCTTCTTTCAATAATGGCCCTCTTCCGCGTTTTCCATAATTTGGGACTTCGGGAAGTTCGTGCAATTCACGCCCAATCCCATGACCTACCAATTCTCTTACAACGCCATATTTGTGCTGTCTTTCGCAATATTCTTGTACAGCAAAACCAATATCTCCAATACGTTTTCCAAGAATAGCATTATCAATCGCCTTATATAAAGAAGTGTTTGTTACCCGCAGCAATTCCATCGTAGCTTCTTCGACATTACCTAATGCAAAAGTATAAGCGGCGTCGCCGAAAAAACCATTCATAAGCACCCCACAATCTACAGAAACAATATCACCATCTTGAAATACATCCTTCGATGGAATACCATGTACAACAGCTTCATTAATTGAAACACAAAGGGTGGTAGGAAAACCATTATATCCTTTAAATCCGGGAACTGCTTTGTGATCCCGTATTAATTCTTCTGCTTCTTTATCTATCTTCTTTCCGGAAATCCCGGGTTTAATCGTACTGGCTACGTGTGCAAGTGTTTTGCTAACAAGTAAACAACTTTGTCGAATGAGTTCTATTTCTTCTTCTGTCTTATAATAAATCATCTAAAATGTAAGATTTTCTTTTCTTCAAATTTAAAATCAATATTTCAACCATCATACAATAAAAAAGTTTTCAATCTTACATTTTCGTTTCTTACATAGGTGCTCCAATCCCCTGAACGCCACTTCTTCCTTTCAATCGACCGGATTTTGTAAGCCCGTCATATTTACGCATCAACAGATGACTTTCTATTTGTTGTAAAGTATCCAATACTACTGCAACAAGGATAAGAAGAGAAGTACCACCAAAGAACTGTGCAAAATTATTATTGATACCAAACTTAGAAGCAAATGCAGGCAGTATGGCAATTAATCCAAGAAACATTGATCCAGGAAGTGTAATCCTTGTAGTAACAGAGTCTATAAAATCAGCCGTTTTCTTTCCTGGTTTTATTCCGGGAATAAAGGCATTTTGACGTTTTAAATATTCTGAGTATTGTTGTGGATTAACCAGTAATGCGGTATACACATACGTAAAAGCCACAACCATTACAAAGTAGACTATATTATATGGTGCTGACGTAAAGTCATTCATCGCTATCAAGAAATTGTTGTTTGCCATATCACTTCCATCTTTCGCAAGAAATTGAATGACAGTAGCTGGAATAAACATTAATGCCTGCGCAAAGATGATCGGCATTACTCCGGAAGCATTTACCTTAATTGGAATATAATCTCTGTTTCCAGAAACCGGCATTTGGCTTGCACCCCTTCCAACCATCCGCTTTGCAAATTGAATTGGAATTCTTCTCACAGCTTGAACAATTAGGATTGTTGCCATTACTACAAAAAACAAAGCAGCTAATTCAATTACGAATGTCAAACCAAAAGAATTGGTTAGTTCATAAATTAAAGCCCCTGGCAATGATGCGATAATACCAATCATGATCAGCAACGAAACTCCATTTCCAATACCTTTATCTGTAATACGCTCTCCCAACCACATGGCGAAGATAGTACCTGTGGAAAGGATAATCACGTTAGAAATCCAGAATATTGAAGGTGCAATATCAGGAGAAACAGCTCCCTGAGACTGAACCCAAGTAAGATATCCACCCCCTTGAACCAATGTAATCGCAACGGTCAGTAATCTTGTAATCTGACTGATCTTTTTACGACCTGACTCACCTTCACGCTGTTGCAATCTTTGAAAATAAGGAACTGCAAAACCCATCAATTGGATAATGATGGAAGCTGTAATGTAAGGCATGATCCCCAATGCAAATATGGCTGCATTATTAAAGGCTCCTCCCGTAAATGAGTTGATCAATCCGAAAAGGCTTGTACTATCTGTGGATACAGATTTTGCCAATATCGAAGGTACAACACCCGGCAATACAACAAATGAACCAAACCGATAAACCATCAGCATTAGTAATGTGTAGAGAATTCGGTTTCTCAATTCTTTAATCTTCCAAATATTTTTAAAGGTTGTAATTAACTTTTTCATCGGCTAAAATTACGATTGTTTATAAAGTGCTGATGCCCACCAGAAAATGGCAGGCATGGATTTAACCAACCCCTTTATTCGGGGAATTATTTCTAAAAAGAGAAATCACACTTTATCTTAATTTAAACTATTGTTAAACTTCCTCCTGTACTTTCAACTGCTTTTTTAGCAGCCTCAGAGCTGGCATGAACACTAATTGTCAATTTAGCAGTCAATTCTCCTCTGCCTAATAATTTTATTTTATCCGTTTTCTTAACAATACCATTAGCAACAAGCGTTTCTAAATCGATTGTTTGAAGCTTGTATTTTTCAGAAATAGCTTGGAGTCGACTAAGATTAATAGGAACATATGCTACCCTATTAATGTTTTTAAATCCACGCTTTGGAATTCGCATTTGCAAAGGCATTTGACCACCTTCAAAGTTTCTCTTACGACTATATCCAGAACGAGACTTTTGTCCTTTGTGCCCACGGGTACTTGTACCACCATGACCAGAACCTTGTCCACGAGCTATTCGTTTTCTCTTGCTTACCGAACCCTTTGCGGGTGTTAACTGATGTAGTTCCATTTGAAATGTATTCCTTTAATCTTGGAATTAATTTTATACGATAATAAGATTATAAATGTTCCACTTTTAAAAGGTGGCTCACTTTTTCGATCATACCTAAAACCTGTGGAGTAGAATTATGTTCAACGCTTTGATTCATCTTCTTTAATCCTAAAGCCTCCATTGTTGCCTTTTGACGCTTTGGCCGATCAATAATACTTTTTACCTGTGTTATTTTTACCTTCTTACTCATTGTCTATCGTTGTTTTGGATTAACCGTTAAACAATTTCTCCATTGATATATTTCTCATTTTTGCAACATCCATTGGGCTTCTTAGCTTGGAAAGTGCATCAACCGTTGCTTTTACAACGTTGTGTGGATTTGAAGATCCCTGAGATTTTGCCAAAACGTTGTGTACCCCTGCTATTTCTAATACAGCACGCATCGCTCCACCCGCAATTACACCGGTACCATCAGAAGCTGGCTTGATCAAAACCTTTCCAGCACCGTATTTTCCTTTCTGTTCGTGAGGAATAGTACCTTTATATATTGGAACTTTGATCAAATTCTTTTTAGCGTCATCTACCGCTTTGGCTATTGATTCTTGAACATCTCTGGCTTTACCTAAGCCGTGTCCTACAGTACCGTTGCCATCGCCTACTACTACTATCGCAGCAAAACTAAATGTACGTCCTCCTTTGGTTACTTTTGCAACACGATTGAGGTTAACAAGTTTTTCCTTGAGTTCTGTATCAGTAGGTTTTACCCTGTTTGGAGTTCTTTTCGCCATTATTCAATTATTTTAAAATTGCAAACCACCCTCACGAGCGCCGTCTGCTAATGCTTTTACGCGTCCGTGATAAAGGTAACCACCTCTATCAAAAACAACATTTGAAATATTCTGAGCCAATGCCTTTTCTGCAATCAATTTTCCAACTGCTTTAGCAACTTCTGTTTTATTCCCTTCAGTCGGAACAACTGTATCAACAGACGAAGCTGCTACTAAAGTATTTCCACTTAGGTCGTCAATCACTTGACAATAAATACATTTGTTGCTACGATAAACCGAAAGACGAGGGCGAGCGGATGTACCTTTTACATCTTTTCTCACTCTATGGTGAATTCGACGCCTTTTATCTGACTTCGTGAGTTTCATTTCTAAATTCTTTTAATAAAATTCTTATTAATAAAAGGATATTATTTTGCTGTTTTACCAGCTTTGCGACGCAATTCTTCGCCAACAAATTTGATACCTTTTCCTTTGTAAGGTTCTGGTTTTCTAAATGCCCTGATTTTAGCGGCAATCTGACCAATCAATTGTTTATCATGACTCTCAAGACGAATAATCGGGTTTTTACTTTTTTCCATCACTGCTTCAACCTTCACTTCATCAGGAATATAAAACATGATTGGATGCGAATACCCCACAGTAATTTCCAATAATTGCCCTGTATTGCTAGCACGATAACCTACACCAACCAACTCAAGTTCTTTTACATACCCTTGTGAAACACCGGTCACCATATTTGAAATTAGCGATCGATATAACCCATGCATGGCTTTATGGCGTTTTTGCTCCGTCGGCCTTTTTAATGTAAGCTGGCCATCTTCCTTTTCTATTATAAGATCAGGATCAACTTGCTGCATTAATTCGCCTTTTGGTCCTTTTACCTTTATCAGGTTTTTGTCGTTAATGGTTATTTCAACTCCTGAAGGTATTGATACTGGTTCTTTTCCTATCCTTGACATTTCTTAAAGAACTTGAAAATTGATTAAATAATTTTAGTAAACGTAACAAACTACCTCTCCTCCAACATGCTCTGCTCTCGCTTGCTTGTTCGTCATAATTCCTTTGGAAGTAGAAACAATAGCGATTCCCAATCCATTGATAATTCGAGGAAGATCATTTGCTTTTGAAAAATTTCGAAGACCAGGTCTGCTAATTCTTCCAAGTTTCTGAATTACAGGTTTTTTTGTATTCGGATCGTATTTTAATGCAATCTTAATAACACCTTGATTTCCAGCCTCATCATCAAACATATATTTTAGGATATATC
Source organism: Saprospiraceae bacterium (assembly GCA_965220465.1). Taxonomy (GTDB): domain Bacteria; phylum Bacteroidota; class Bacteroidia; order Chitinophagales; family Saprospiraceae; genus JAHDHW01. The sequence continues at coordinate 1,010,632 of CBDCPZ010000025.1, forward strand.
CTTGATCATAAAGTATTTCTGTAATGCTTTTTTTCATCTTTGAAGCAGGTATTTCCACAATTCGATGTCCAGCTTGTTGGGCATTACGAATTCGGGTTAAATAATCTGCTATCGGGTCTGTAGTTACCATTTTATTAAAAATTGTGGTCGAAATTAAATTAATTTATAAACAACTACCAGCTCGCTTTAGTAATTCCGGGGATTTTGCCTTCCAATGCCATTTCACGGAAAGTAACCCTTGAAATTCCAAACATTCGCATATATCCCTTAGGCCTACCTGTAAGCAAACAACGATTATGTAATCGAATTTTAGATGAATTTCTTGGAAGCTTATCAAGTGCATCCCAATCGCCTTCTTCTTTTAATTTTTTGCGCAAATCGGCATACTTTGCCACCATTCTTTTTCTTTTTGCTTCGCGCGCGATAATTGATTTCTTAGCCATTGCTTAGTTATTAAATACTTAGTTATTTTGATTTTTAAACGGCATCCCGATCGCTTTCAATAACGCCAGTGCCTCTTTGTCAGTCTTTGCCGATGTTACAATGGTTATATCCATTCCTGTGATCTTAGCTACCTTGTCAATATCAATTTCAGGAAAAATAATATGTTCTGTAACACCCATTGTATAATTTCCGCGACCGTCAAAACTTTTATCATTAATTCCTCTGAAGTCACGAACACGAGGCAAAGCAATTGTAATCAAGCGATCAAGAAAGTCCCACATTTGGTCGTTGCGTAAAGTTGCTCTTGCACCAATTGGCATACCTTCTCTCAACTTAAAGTTAGAGATTGATTTTCGGGCGATGGTTGGAACTGCTTTTTGGCCAGCTATTAAGCTTATGTCTGCGACAGCATTGTCCACCAATTTTTTATCGGCAGAAGCAAGTCCGACACCCTGGTTTAAGCAAATCTTCTCGATCCGAGGTACTTCCATTATACTTTTATACTGAAATTGCTCCATTAAACTGGCAACAATCTCTTCTTTGTATTTTGTTTTTAGTCTAGGTTGATAATTCATCACTTGATAATTTCACCAGATTTTTTAGAATAACGAACTAATTTTCCATCCACCTCTTTTCTTCCAATACGAGTAGGTTCTCCAGATTTTGGATCAACATGCATTACATTTGAAATGTGGATAGGAGCTGCTTTTTCAATAATACCACCTGCGCTCTCGTTGGTTGGTTTTTGGTGTTTTTTTACAATATTCGCCTGCTCAACAATAACCCTGTTCTTTTTAGGCAATACCTCTAAAACTTCACCAGTTGTACCTTTGCTGGCACCGGCAACAATAATTACCCTGTCGCCTTTTTTGACGTGCAATTTGGGTGCGTAGCGGTCTTTATTACTTTTCTTTGTCATGATTATTAATTAAATGGCTTAAGTATTTCTCGAAAACCAATAAATTTTTATTACAGTACTTCGGGTGCTAAAGAAACAATTCTCATATAATCTTTGTCACGCAATTCACGAGCTACTGGTCCAAAAATACGCGTTCCTCTAGGCTCGTCAGCAGCAGTCAATAACACAACAGCGTTGTCATCAAAGCGGATATAAGATCCATCTTTTCGACGGATTTCTTTTCTAGTTCGCACAACCACTGCTTTTGAAACAGTTCCTTTTTTTACACCTCCTGGTGTCGCTTCCTTAACAGTAACTACTATCTGATCGCCAATTGAAGCATATCGTCTTTTTGACCCTCCAAGTACGCGAATGCACAATACTTCTTTTGCCCCGCTATTATCAGCTACTTTGAGTCTGGATTCTTGCTGTATCATTTCAGTTTATATTGAAAATTATCGCTATTATTAAAAATTGACTATTTATAATTAGAAAGTAGCCGTTTATTCCGAATAAGATTATTTAGCTCTTTCTAGTATTTCCACTAAACGCCAGCGTTTACGCTTGCTCAATGGTCGGGTTTCCATAATTCGAACCGAATCCCCAACAGTACATTCGTTCTTCTCGTCATGTGCCATAAATTTTTTGGTCATTTTCACAAATTTACCATAAATGGGGTGGCGCAATTTTCGTTCAACTAAAACTGTGATGGATTTATCCATGCTTATGCTGGAAACAGTACCCGTCTTTTGTTTTCTTAATTTACCTGTCATAATTTTTTACAATCTTATTCCTTATTAAAATAAGAGACAACAATTTTATTATTTACGTCTTCTTGCTCGAATTTTTGAGCGATTAGCTAAGTTTTCCTCCGTCATATTGCTTAATTCTCTGCGTCTAACTTCAGTATTGATACGAGCAATATCGCGACGGATATCTTTTAAAAGTAAAGGGTTGTCAAGTCCTTTAATGGTATGGTCGAATTTGAGCTTATGATATTGGGCTTCTGTTTCTTTTAATTCTGTCAAAAGGTCCGCATCATTAAATTCCTGAAGCTCTAAATATTTCTTAGTTGCCATTATTTATAATGATTAAAATTGATCTTAATTTATTCCTGTAAATCGCGTCTTATCACAACTTTTGTTAATACCGGTAATTTCTGGGCGGCTAATCTCAAACCTTCAACGGCTGTTTCCTGGGTCACACCATCCATTTCGAACATAATACGACCAGGTTTTACAACTGCAACGTAATGATCCAGGGCACCTTTTCCTTTACCCATCCGTACCTCTGCAGGCTTAGATGTAATTGGTTTGTCAGGGAAAATACGAATCCAAACGCTACCTTCTCTTTTCATATGCCGAGTCATCGCGATTCGAGCCGCTTCAATCTGGCGGTTGGTTATTCTACCTGCTTCAACAGTTTTGAGGCCATATGAACCGAAAGAAAGTGTACTTCCACGGTGAGCCAGGCCATTGTTTCTGCCTTTTTGCTGCTTGCGATATTTAGTCCGTTTAGGCTGTAACATTTATCAAAAAATTTATCAATGTTTTATTAAAAAATTGCCATAAAACCTTGGTTTCTGAAAAAGCAGGGCAAAGGTACGTCATTTTTTTCTTTTATTCTAACGACGATCTCTATTTCTACCACCTCTTCCTTTTCGAGAATCGCCTCTTTCTTTAGTAGAGGTTCCTACGTTTGGTGACAAGTCTCTTTTTCCTAAAACCATTCCTTTCATAATCCAGACTTTGATCCCAATCTTACCATATACAGTTTGTGCCTCGGTAAGTGCATAGTCAATATCTGCACGGAATGTATGCAATGGAGTACGGCCATCTTTGTATTCTTCCGAACGAGCCATTTCAGCACCATTAAGTCGGCCAGATATTCGGACTTTAATCCCTTCAGCTCCTGCACGAATAGTTGACTGGATAGCCATTTTGATCGCTCTTCGATAGTTGATCCGAGATTCGATCTGCTTGGCGACCATTTCTCCAACTATTGCTGCATCAAGTTCAGGCTTTCGGATTTCGACGATGTTAATCTGAACGTCCTTTCCCGTCAATTTCTTCAATTCTTCCCGCAAGGTGTCTACTTCCTTACCACCTTTTCCAATGACAATCCCTGGTCTTGAAGTATGAATAGTCAACGTGATACGCTTAAGCGTACGTTCAATAATAATGCGGGCGATTCCACCTTTTGGTATTCTTGCTCTGAGGTAAACTCGAATCTTTTCGTCTTCTACGACCTTACGTCCAAAATCTTTACCACCAAACCAGCTTGATTCCCAACCTCGGATAATTCCGAGTCTATTACCTATTGGATTTGTTTTTTGACCCATTATTTATGGTATTAAAATTACAGATTAATCATTTGTTTCTTCAACGACTTCCTCCACTTCAATTTCATCGGACTCAACTGCTTCTGAGGAATAGTTTTTTTCAAGTTCAATTCGATTCTCTACTATCAGTGTCACATGGCTTGTACGTTTTCTGATGCGGTGTGCTCTGCCATGAGGTGCCGGACGAAAACGCTTCAGCATTGTTCCTTCATCAGCAAAAACTTCTTTGATAAAAAGATCGTAGTCATCCGCACTTACAGCCATTCCATTTTTGTGCTCCCAGTTAGCAATAGCAGAAAGTACTAGTTTGTCCAACCATACCGATGCTTCTTTTTTGGTGAACCGCAAGATGTTCAGTGCATCATCTATACTTTTGCCACGAATATTATCAACTACCAGTCGCATTTTGCGAGCTGACATTGGGCACTTTTTGAGTTTAGCTACTGCTTCCATTTTATATTCGAATTTGAAAGTTTCTGCTTAAACAGAAACTAATAAACTTAATTTATCTAATTCCTATTTTTTACCTCCATGTCCCCGGTAATTCCGAGTTGGAGAAAATTCTCCTAATTTATGACCTACCATGTTCTCCGTTACAAAAACAGGAACAAAGGTTTTTCCATTATGCACGGCGATGGTTTGTCCTACCATGTCAGGAATAATCATCGAAGCACGTGACCAAGTCTTTATAACTGTCTTTTTATTAGACTCCTTAGCCTTTTCTAATTTGGTCAAAAGCTTGTGAAAAATATATGGTCCTTTTTTAATTGATCGAGCCATTTCATTTATTGTTTTTAGTTTAAACCCTTTTTAAAAAGGCGTCAAACTTTAATTACTTTTTAGTTTTATTCTTTCTCTTAGAGATAATCAATTTAGATGAATGCTTCTTCACATTTCTGGTCTTTTGCCCTTTAGCCATAATACCAGTTCGTGATTGTGGATGACCACCAGAAGCTTTACCTTCACCACCACCCATTGGGTGATCGACTGGGTTCATTGCTACCCCTCTAACCCGCGGACGACGACCTAACCAACGTTTTCTTCCTGCTTTTCCAAGAACCTGAAGACCATGATCGGGATTCGAAGTAGCTCCTATTGTCGCTTTGCAAGTCAATAGTATTCTACGAACCTCACCAGATGGCAGTCTAACAATCGCATACTTTCCCTCACGTCCCATCAATTGACCATAAGTACCGGCACTTCTGGCTAATGCTGCACCTCTCCCCGGGTTCATTTCAATTGCATGAATTGTAGCACCGAGGGGGATTTCAGATAGCAATAATGCATTTCCGGTGTTAGGGACAGTCCCTAACCCAGACTCTACTTTATCCCCTACTTTTAATCCATCAGGGGCGATAATGTACCTTTTCTCACCATCAGCATAAAATAGCAATGCAATAAATGCTGTACGATTTGGATCATACTCAATTGATTTTACAGTTGCCGGAATACCGTCTTTATCTCTGTTAAAATCAATAACACGATATTTTTTCTTATGCCCTCCTCCTCGATTTCGCATCGTCATTTTACCATCATGATTACGGCCTCCTGTTCTTCTAACTGAAGTAGTAACCAGGCTTTTTTCAGGTTTGTCAGTAGTTACTTCCGAATAAGTATTACCTACCCTAAATCGAGTGCCGGGAGTGATTGGATTATACTTTTTAACTGGCATCTTTATAAAATTTCTTAGTTATAAACTATCTAAAAAAGTAGTTTAATTAAATATCTCCGAAGAAATCAATTTCTTCGCCTTCCGCTAATTTTACAATAGCTTTTTTATAAGAAGAAACATGGCCTTTCGTAACTCCTGACCGGGTATTTCTACTCTTAGCTTTTGCAGGCATAACCATTGTATTAACCGAAGCAACATTGACACTGTACATGCCTTCTACTGCTAGCTTAATCTCAATTTTATTAGCCTTTCTATCTACAATAAAGCTATACTGATTGTTAGACTCAGAAAGTTTTTCAGCTTTTTCAGTGATAATAGGCTTAATTAATATTGTCTTTGCCATTTTATTTTGGTTTCCGGATATTGGATGTTCCAACATCTAGTTATGCAAAAATTTCTTTTATTTTTTCAACAGAACTTTCAGAAAGAATCAATGTATTTGTATTCAATACTGAAAAAGTGTTTAAATCTTTAGCTCGAGTAACATTTGCCTTTTTTATATTTCGGCTCGCCAAAACCACTGAATGGTCATGATCACCAGTTACCAGCAAAGTTTTTTGACCATTCAATTCCAAATTATTCAGGATATTGAGATAATCTTTAGTTTTTGGTGCTTCAAACGTAAAGTCTTCGACAACTACTATCTGACCAGCACTTGCTTTTCCACTCAAAGCAGATTTGCGTGCAAGACTTTTCACTTTCTTATTTAATTTGAAAGAATAATCTCGTGGCCGCGGACCAAAAACTCGTCCTCCTCCTCTAAACAATGGGTTTTTAATGTCCCCTGCACGAGCCGTACCCGTTCCTTTTTGCCGTTTTATTTTACGGCTGGATCCTGCAACAGCGTTTCGTTCTTTAGTTGCATGAGTTCCTTGACGCTGGTTGGCATTGTATTGCTTAACAACTAAGTAAACTGCATGCTCATTTGGTTCAACACCAAATATATCATCAGGCAAATCGACTTTCTTGCCTGTTTTCTGGCCTTCAATATTTATAATATCAAGTTTCATCGTCAATTACTTTTCTAAGATTACAAATGAACCTTTATGACCGGGTATAGCACCCTTGATCAGAATAAGATTTTTTTCTGGAATTACCTTTAGTACTCGAAGGTTTTGAGTTTTGACTCTGTTTCCACCCATTCGACCACCCATCCGCATTCCTTTAAAAACTTTTGCAGGATAAGAAGCCGCGCCAATTGATCCTGGAGATCGCTGACGATTATGCTGCCCGTGAGTAGCATCATTAACTCCCTTAAAACCGTATCGTTTTACAACTCCTTGAAAGCCTTTTCCTTTTGAAGTACCCACAACATTAACCTTGTCGCCTGCTTCAAAGATCTCAGCAAGAACAACATCACCTACCTTAATCTCCATATTAAAGTCCTCGCTAAAGTTTCGGAATTCAACAACTTTTCTTTTAGGCGCAGTACCAGCTTTATCGAAATGCCCGATTAGGGCGTTGGAAGTGTTTTTTACTTTTGCTTCACCGAAGCCTAACTGAATAGCTTTGTATCCGTCGTTCTCTTTAGTTTTAACTTGAGTAACAACACAAGGCCCAGCTTCAACAACTGTACAAGCTGTATTGATTCCAGCATCATCAAAAATGCTGGTCATACCGATTTTTTTACCGATTAAACCGTTCACAATCTTTAATTTTAATAATGAAAATCAGATAAAGTTATCTCGTTACAATGCCCGAAAGTTGGCATAAGCCAACCATTCTGTAATTGTAGTTTGATCATTCTAATCTACAATCGATTTAATTGTACACCAGAATCCTAATTATCAAAATTTTAAAAATTTTATGTCAATTTCACTTGAATATCTACCCCGCTTGGCAATTCCAGCTTTGATAAAGCATCGACTGTCTTTTGGGTTGGAGTGTAGATTTCAATCAATCTCTTGTGTGTCCGCAACTGAAACTGCTCACGAGATTTTTTATTGACATGCGGAGAACGCAGGACGGTAAAAATCTTTTTTTCAGTGGGCAGCGGAATCGGACCAGTCACAACAGCACCGCTATTGCGTACCGTTTTTACGATTTTCTCAGTTGACTTGTCAACCAAGTTATGATCATAAGAACGGAGTTTGATTCGAATTTTTTGATTCATAACCCTTTTTAAAATTACGTTTATGATATGTAAAAATGATCAGAAAACTCTGATTAGTTTTTACAGTTAATATATACTATACTTTTACAGTACCTTTGGCTTTCTCAATGATCTCTTCAGCGATTTTACTTGGCGCTGGTGCATAATGAGAAAATTCCATAGTTGAGGAAGCACGTCCAGAAGTAATTGTTCGTAATGAAGTAACATATCCGAACATTTCTGATAAAGGTACTTCAGCTTCAACAGCAACAGCACCACCTGTACGACCTTCCTGCCCTTTTGGCAAGCCTCTACGACGATTCAAATCACCGATAACGCTACCAACATATTCATCAGGAGTAACAACTTCTAATTTCATGATAGGCTCTAGAAGGACAGGCTTAGCTTGCTTTGAAGCAGCTCTAAATCCTTCTTTTGCACAAAGTTCAAAAGCTATAGGTTTTGAATCCACATCGTGCATTCCACCGTCATAAACTCTAACTTTCATACTATCAATGCTATAACCGGCAAGAATTCCGTTATCCATCATTGCTGTAAATCCATCTGTGATTGGCTTTACATAATTCTTATCAATCGCACCACCTTTAATATCCCAGACAAATTGCAATTTTTTCTTGCCGTTTTTGTACTCATCGCTTTCCAAAAACTCTTCGTCAGCAGGTCCTAATTCAAATTGCATATCTGCAAAGAGACCGGAACCCCCTGATTGTTTTTTCAATCTTTCACGATGATCAACCATCTTGGTCAATGCTTCTTTATAGTTAACTTGAGGTTGCCCCTGGTTACATTCCACTTTAAATTCACGTCTCAAACGGTCAACGATGATTTCAAGGTGTAATTCACCCATTCCAGAGATGACAGTTTGATTTGTATCTTCGTCGTATCTAACTTTAAAAGTAGGATCTTCTTCAGCTAACTTGGCTAAGGACATTCCTAATTTATCAAGATCTTTTTGAGTTTTTGGCTCAATTGCGACCCCAATTACTGGATCAGGGAAAGTCATACTTTCCAATACAATCGGCTTATTAATATCACAAAGGGTATCTCCGGTACGAATATCTTTAAATCCAACACCTGCTGCAATATCTCCGGCTTCAACACGATCAATCGGATTTTGCTTATTCGCATGCATTTGATATAAACGAGAAATTCTTTCTTTGTTTTCTGAACGAGTATTCAGTATGTAAGAACCTGCATCCAATGCCCCGGAATATACACGGAAAAAGCATAAACGACCTACAAAAGGGTCGGTAGCAATTTTGAAAGCAAGTGCTGCAAAAGGTTCATTAACATTAGGCTTTCGCTTTTCTACTTCATCTGTCTTCGGATTTATGCCTTCAATTGCATCAACATCTACTGGAGATGGAAGGAAAGCACAAACTGCATCTAACAATGCCTGAACACCTTTATTTTTAAAAGCAGATCCACACATCATTGGAACAATCTTCATGTCCAATACTGCTTTGCGGATAGCCGCACGCATCTCTTCAATAGTAATTGAATCAGGATCTTCGAAGAATTTCTCCAACAAAGCATCATCATATTCAGCTACAGCTTCTACCAATTGCTCGCGATATTTATTAACTGTTGCCACTAAATTTTCAGGAACCGGTACTTCATCGTATGTCATACCCTGCGTGTCGTCGTTCCAGACCATTGCTTTTCCTGTCAATAAGTCAACTACTCCTTTGAATGTTTCTTCAGCACCAATTGGAATCTGCAAAGGAACAGCATTAGCACCCAATTTTTCTCTAACATCATTGACAACGTGTAAGAAATCAGCACCTGAACGGTCCATTTTGTTTACAAAACCAATACGTGGAACCTTATAACGATCAGCTTGACGCCAAACTGTTTCAGATTGAGGCTCTACTCCAGACACTGCGCAAAACAAAGCGACTGTTCCATCAAGAACACGCAAAGAACGTTCAACTTCTACAGTAAAATCAACGTGGCCGGGAGTATCAATGATATTCACTGAAAATTCCTGATCCAACCATTTCCATGAAGTTTTTGTAGCAGCTGAAGTAATAGTAATACCTCGCTCCTGCTCTTGCTCCATCCAGTCCATAGTTGCGGCACCGTCATGCACTTCACCGATTTTGTGGCTTAATCCTGTATAGAATAAAACACGCTCAGTCGTTGTGGTTTTGCCGGCATCGATATGTGCTGCAATTCCAATATTTCTTGTGTATTTAAGATCTTTTGCCATGATAGCTTTTTAACTTCGTGTCAGGGATAATAATTTGTTATAATTAGTTGTATTATACTCTAAAGTGTGCAAATGCACGATTCGATTCTGCCATTTTGTGAACATCTTCTTTCCTTTTCACTGCTGCACCTTCCCCTTTACTAGCGGCCATTAATTCTGCTGCTAATTTTTCAGCAATACCTTTACCACTACGCGCTTTTGAAAATTTGATAATCCATTTCATTCCAATAGAAATTTTTCGTTTTGCTCTGATTTCTGTCGGAATCTGAAAAGTAGCTCCACCAATTCTTCGGCTACGAACTTCAACTTGCGGCATTACATTATTCAATGCTTTTTTCCAAATACCATGCTCATCTTCTTCAGTACGCTCTTTTATGAGATCCATTGCTTTATAGAAAAAACTAAAAGCAGTACTCTTCTTTCCTTTCAACATCATGTTGTTGACAAACTGAGTTACCATTGGATCTCCGTATCTTGGATCCGGAGCTATATGCCTTACTTGTGGTTTTCTTTTACGCATTTTAAATCTTTTAGGTTTTTACACCTTATATATATGTGCTAATATTATTTCTTTGGCATTTTTGTACCATACTTTGATCGACTCTGCAAACGATCCGTCACACCTGCTGTGTCAAGTGCACCACGTACAATCGTATAACGCACTCCCGGAAGGTCTTTTACACGACCACCTCTGATCAAGACAATGGAGTGCTCTTGTAGATTATGCCCTTCACCTGGAATATAACATATCACCTCAAGACCATTTGTCAATCGAACTTTTGCAACTTTACGCAATGCTGAATTCGGTTTTTTCGGAGTAGTTGTATAAACTCGAGTACATACACCACGCTTCTGTGGACAAGAATCCAACGCACGGGTTTTACTGGCTAATACAATCCTTTTTCTGCCTTTGCGCACAAGTTGATTAATAGTAGGCATATTCTAACGTTTAATTTTAAGCTTAACTTTTACTTTTAAAAAATGGCTTCAAGCCTTTATTTGCGAGGTTTTTTTATCATTTTTTCAAAAAATCCAATACCTCCCTGCTGAAAAGCGATTGCAAAGATAAGACTATTTTCAAGTTATACAAACAGTAACTAAAAAATATTTAGTGTTTTTACGGTTTTTTCATACTCTATGTTTCTCAATGTAAAAACAGTGCAAAAAAAATCGTTTTTTTATCAAAAAAAGAATGAAAATCAAAATTAGAAAAGCGCTGACTTCTGACCTTCCGGCTATTTTGCTATTAGTAAAAGAATTAGCTGTTTACGAAAATGCCGGAGATCAGGTTTCAGCTAGCATAAATGATTATGAAAATGCATTCAATGAAAAGGTTTTCGAATCTCAAGTAGCCGAAATTGATGGTCAGATAGTCGGAATGACCCTTTATTATATGGCATATTCAACCTGGCGTGGAAAAATGCTCTACCTCGAGGATTTTGTTGTTTCTGAAAATTACCGAAATCTAGGCGTCGGACAATTGCTTTTTGATGCATTTCTAATGGAAGCCCAATTGAAAAAAGTAGTGATGGTAAAATGGCAGGTTCTTGATTGGAATGAACCCGCGATTGCTTTTTATAAAAAAAACAATGCTATATTTGATAAAGGATGGTGGAACGTGAAAATATTCTTTGATTAAATTAATCTGTTAATAGTTGTTGAATTTTCAAAACATTTACAACTTATTACCGTTTATTATAATATAAATTAACTATCATCTATCAAATTTTAATAGATTATTTGTGTAAGATGCAATAAGTTGTTAATTTTATGTTTTCGCAAATCGAAAAAGATGGCGAAATTTTAAATTTGAATTTAAGATATAGTGTTTCATAGTGTGAGGGGTAACCGCTTAGGTGGTTGCTCCTTTTTTTATTTTACACTTCTCTTTTCATCAAATTATCCGCTAAACCTTTCAACTCTTTTTTATTGACCTCTTTTACACTGATTGCCTCCAAAGCGTCAAACGCTAACTGTAAATATTTCTCAATTAATTGCTCTGCCTGAACTTGAATATTTAGTTGATTAAAGATATTGGTTACTTCATTGACTTTTAAAGAGTCATTGCTTGATGGTTCAGACAATAAACTTTTCAATTTGGCTTTGGTTGCTTTATCTGCAAGTTCTAAAGCACGCAAAACGAGATACGTCTTTTTATTTTGTATAATATCTCCGCCTACTCTTTTACCAAATTTTTTCGGATCACCAAAAGTGTCGAGTACATCGTCCTGAAGTTGAAAGGCAATACCAATATTTTTCCCAAAATCATAGATTAGCTGAGCGTCTTTTTGTGTAGCATCTGCGATAATAGCTCCCATTTTCATGCCTCCTGCCAACAAAGCAGCGGTCTTCAAACCTATCATTTTCAAATACGCTGAAATACTCACCTCCGATTGCTCTTCAAAATTCATATCAAACTGCTGACCCTCACACACCTCAACTGCCACTTGGTTGAAAAGATGGATCAAATCAGCAATACACTTTTTATTCTCAGTTTTCATCAGATATTTGTAAGCATAAATAAGCATTACATCTCCTGAAAGTATCCCAGCATTTGTGTTGTATTTTGTATGAACGGTAGGTTGCCCTCGTCTCAGTGGTGCCTCATCCATAATATCATCATGTAACAAACTAAAGTTGTGGAATATTTCAATACAATACGCTGCAGGTAAAGCCTTTTCAACATCTTCCTTAAATAGATTATACGCCATCAACAACGTAATTGGCCTTATCCTCTTTCCGCCTAAATTTAAAATATAGTTTACCGGAGCATACAATTCGACCGGAGCATTTTTAAACTGATTTTCGTCAAGGTATTTTTGAAATACTTGTTGGAGATTGCTAGGCGATTGCATAGTTTCTGGTATGTTTAATTTTTGTTTAAAGTATTGGGCTTAGTTATCGCCAATCTACTTTTCACGTTTGTTTTTTCTAAAAAAAATATAAAGATAATAACGACCTAGACTTTATTGTCTAAATGCTATTTTAATTATTTACCATGTAAAAGTAGATATCAACATATTAGAGATTAACTACAAAATCAACCACACAAAAAATCCTTTGTAAATCAATTTTACATTAAAACACATAATCTTTTTTCAACTTTAACCTGTCACAAACTATAAAATTAACCACATACCATTACACCATTTTGTAGTAAATAGCAATTAATTAATGCCTTATTCAAAAAAGGCAGTGACTATATATTTGGCAAACCAAATCCTCCTGAGACTATAGAAAACGAGCATTTAAGTAACACGAAAACATTTCAAATTTAACTACTCCTATATTTTTGACTTGCAACATAAGTGCTCATATTTCGTAAAAAATGGCGTTAATTTTTTAACATGGTTAAAAGTACGAATCCCGTGAATATACTACTTATAGAAGACAATCCCGGAGATGTAAGGCTTACTCAAGAGGCTTTCAAAGAAGGAAGCATTGATATCAAACTCGATGTAGTCATGGATGGCGTAGAAGCAATAAAATACCTCAAAAAAGAAACACCTTATGATGATGCTGATACGCCGGATTTGGTACTCCTCGACCTCAACTTACCCAAAAAAGACGGAAGAGAGGTTTTGCTCGAAATAAAAACAGATAATAACCTCAAAAGAATTCCTGTAGTTGTACTTACTACTTCAAATGCACAGCAAGATATTTTGAAGAGTTACAATCTTCACGTAAATTGCTATGTCAATAAACCAGTAGATTTTGATAAATTTTTTGATATCATTCAAAAAATTGAAGACTTCTGGCTCAGCACAGCTATTTTGCCGACTTTGGCAACAGAATAAGAAAACCGTGAAGAAAGCAGCATCTTATGAACACAAACTCAAGTATAAATATCCTCTTAATAGAAGACAATCCCGGAGATCTAAATCTCATCAAAGTATATTTAAGAGAGTCGTCTGTAAAGCATGAATTGATTCATGCCGCTAATTTTTTTGAGGGTACCGAAGAGATTAAGAACAAAGCCATTGATTTAGTTCTGCTGGACCTCACCTTACCTGATAGCAGTGGTTTCAAAACATTATCAACCTTTCTTGAAAAATTCTCAAGAATACCGGTTATAGTGCTTACAGGTATAAACAATGAAATTGTTGGAAATCAATCCATAAAAGCCGGAGCGCAGGATTTTCTGGTAAAAGGACAATTTGACGGAAAATTATTAGGAAGATCCATTCGATATTCACTCCAAAGATTCAAAACACAACTCAAGCTTGAAGAGACAGCACGAAATCTGGAAATAAGTGAAAAAAGAAATGTTGAAGCACAGGAAATGGCACATTTCGGCAATTGGGAAGTTGATATTGTTTCTAACGAAATGAAATGGACAGACGAAATTTATCGGGTTTTTGGATTTCAACCAGGGAGCATTAAGCCTACACTTTCTGATTATATCAATTATGCCCACATCGAAGATCGTCCAAAGGTTGAAGAGTTTTTTCAAACTGCTGCGAAAGATGGAAAATTACATAATATTGAACATCGTATAATCATTGATGGCCGAACAATAAAGCATATTGCTTTACAGGCAAAAGTGTATCATGAAGAAATAAATAATAAAATTCTTTTGGTAGGTTCAATTCAGGATATTACGGAGAGAAAATTATCCGAACAACTTATCATTGAAAAAAATATTTCCAGTAAGTCTTCTAAAATAAAAGAAGAAGCATTGGCAGATATGGGCTTTCATATTAGAACGCCTTTATCGTCAATCGTCAATTTATTATTCTTGTTAGAAAATAATAATGCAAATGCTCAACAAACGGAATATATCGATGGATTGAAGACCTCTGTTGATGATCTTTCAATAATGATCAACAATTTACTCAATTTCAGTGTATTGATGTCTGATAAAATCAAAGTTGAGGAGGAGGAAGTTCAAATCAAAGAATTTCTACAGAGTATTCATAAGGTGATGAAGATCAAAGCAGATAATGCCAACGTTGAACTCAATTTTGATATTCCAAAAGACTTGCCTGTCAAGTTGCTTATAGATCCCAACAAGGTTACACAAATACTTTACAACCTTATTGATAATGCAATCAAACATACCCCTGAAAAAGGAAAAATAACAGTTAAATGTAATTGTAAAGAAGGAATCAACAACAAGGCAGCCTTATACTTTAGTGTTCAAGACAATGGTGCGGGAATGCCTCAACCTAAGGTAAATGAGCTTTTAGAAGCGGACAAGCTCCTGGAAATTTATTCTGAAGAGAAGCCTGATGACAAAAAACGCCAGCTTGGAATGGCAATCGTGGCAATGCTTGTTAAGACGATGGATGGCAAAATGGATATTACAAGCAACGAAGGCGAAGGCTCAACTTTTGGTATATCCTTCCCTGTCAAGATTCCTAAACAGCTAAGTTTCAATGAAGGGGATAAACCGGATATTCCGTTGAAAATACTTTTGGTTGAAGATCATTTTCTAAATCAAATTGCAACGAAAAAAGTACTCACAACCTGGTCAGATTTGGTAAGTGTTGATATTGCCGAAAACGGATTGATTGGCCTTGAAAAATATAGAGAACACGGTTATGATTTGGTGCTTATGGATTTGCAAATGCCCGTGATGACAGGAATAGAAGCTTCGAAAAAAATCAGAGAAAAAAGCAATGTCCCAATTATCGCTCTAACAGCCAACTCTTCAAAACAAGAAGCTGAAAAATGTTTTGAAGCCGGTATTAACGATTATATTGCTAAACCATTCAAGCCTCAGGATTTGTATGCCAAAATCATGAATCAGTTAATTTCTGTGGCTCATTAAAAATTTGCTTTTTTTTAATCTTCACATACTATTTAGACCGATTATTAGTTAATTTACAGCAATCTATAAGGAATAGGGTTAAGTATCTGTAATATTTTTCACTATAACAGTACAAATACACAAATAATTTTATACATTTGTTGTTCTGACTCCCTTATCTAAATTAATACAAGCAACATTTTCAAAAAATAGAATTTTTTAAGGTTCTATTTAATTTTTAATCAAAAGAAATATGGACTTCTTTGGAGGGAATCCCATATTTACCCTTTGGTTTCTTTCGCCTCAGAATAGTAAACCATATCCATTAGGGTAAGTCCAATTTTTTTGAAAAATACGAAACTATGAATTTGTTGCAAAAGTTGCAGAGACGAGTCACCGTGCTACAAGAGTACAGTAATTACTACCGAGACCTCCATCATATGGAGTTGAAAGGCAAAGTAGGTAGCCGGATGAAATTTAAAGGGAAAGAACACATTATTTGGTGTCTCAATGATTATTTAGGGTTTATGAATCACCCGGAAAGTATCAAAGCAGCTACCAAAGTCACTTCGAAATATGGCCCATCTTATCCACATTCAGTAAGACTTTCAATTGGTAATTCTGAGCTTCATGAAGAGCTTGAAGAGGAATTAAAGGCAATGATGAATATGGAAGATGCGATGCTCGTTAATTTGGGTTACCAGGCATTTTCTTCAATTATCGACGCAATAACGGATCGGCACGATACCATCATATATGATCAGAATGCTCACGCATGTTTAATTGATGGTGTACGTCTCCATAATGGGCGAAAGTTTGCTTTCAAGCACAACGACGTCAGCCAATTGGAAATGCAACTGAAAAGAGCCAGCAAAACTCATGATCCCAATCAAGGAATCATGATGGTAATCGTAGATGGCCTTTACAGTATGTCAGGTGAATTTGCACCATTAAGAGAAATTGCTAAGCTGAAAGAGAAATATGATTTTACGCTTTTTGTTGATGACAGTCATGCTTTTGGCGTGTTTGGCGAAAATGGTCGAGGAACACCCGAACATTTTGGTGTTGAAAAAGACGTGGATATTTATGTGTCAACTTTCACAAAAGCATTTGGAAGCATCGGAGGTTTTGTTGCCGCAAAAAATGAAATTATCACTTATTTAAGATATGCGGTCCGCTCTCAGATATTTAGCCGGACAATGCCTTTGCCCATGGTCGCCGCGACTCTCAAAACGATGGAAATTTTTAAAAGAGAACCTCATCGTCGTAAAACATTAATGAAAAATACAAAGCTTTTTCAGGATGGCTTAAAAAAACTCGGAATTTATATTGGTAAAACACAAAGCCCAATTACTCCGGTTCATATCAATGGCCCAATCAAAACAGGAGTAGCCATTTTAAGAGAATTGCGCAATCAAGGGGTTTTTAGCTACCTGGTAGCCTATCCTGTCGTTGCAAAAGAAACTTGCCTGATCAGAATGGTGAGCACTTATAATCACACCGAAAAAGATATTGAGGAAACACTAAGAGGATTCAAAGCGGTAAAGGAAAAATTCCCTTTCGAGCTTGCAAGTCTTTCAAGAGTTAGCGTCTAATTCAGACAAAAGGTGGCTATTAAAGCATCTCTCGATTATTCGGGAGATGCTTTTTTATTGTCGTTTTTCTATTTTTAATATTGAAGCAATTTGTTTTTTATTGAAACCAGTATTTTGATAAAAAGAAGCCTTCTTTTCCTATTTTTAGAAATCTAAATAGAATTTCTTAAAAAATAAAAAATGCCTAAAAAACAATTATTTATTCTCCTTTTAAATGCTTTGCTTATTTGGAGATGTGGAACGGTTGAGTACGCTGATGTAATTTTAATCAATGGCAACATTGCAACCCTCGACACGCTTACTGACGGCTCAACAGCCATTGCCATTAAAGATGGCAGGTTTTTGAAAATTGGCACAAATGAAGAAATTGAGGCACTTAAAAATGACAAAACGCAAGTCATCGATTTAAACGGAAACTTTACAATGCCTGGATTCATTGAAGGTCATGGGCACCTGCCATATATGGGAAAAATGTTGACTACTATCAATTTGCTTCCCTCAAAAAACTGGGACGAGATCGTAAACACTGTTGCAGAAAAAGTAAAAACTGCTAAACCCGGAGAATGGATCTACGGCCGCGGATGGCATCAGGAAAAATGGGACTCGTTACCTCAAAGGCAATTTGGAGGATATCCTTACCATGATCAATTGAGCGAAATGTCTCCTGACAATCCTGTTATATTGGATCATGCCAGTGGTCATTCGATTTTTGCTAATAAAAAAGCCATGGAAATCGCGGGTATCAACAAAGAAATGCCAAACCCTGTTGGCGGCAACATCGTTAGAGATTTCAATGGAGAAGCATTGGGTGTATTTGAAGAACGAGCTGAAGATTTAATCTCCAACCCTTACAAAGATTATATAAAAACATTGCCCAAAGAAGAAGTTTACAATAGTTGGCTCAAAGGAATAAAACTGGCGGAGCAGGAATGTTTATCAAAAGGAATTACTTCTTTTCAAGATGCAGGATCTTCTTTTAAAGAAATAGAGTATTTCAAAAATCTTGCTGAAGCTGGCGAACTTGATTTGCGCCTTTGGGTAATGATTCGCCATCCCTATGAAGAGATGAAAGATAATTTAAACGGATTCCCATTAAAAAACGTCGGCGATCATTTTCTAAGCGTAACAGCCATCAAATCTGAAGTAGACGGAGCACTCGGCTCCTATGGTGCATGGCTTTTGCAACCTTATGATGACAAACCAGGATTTCATGGCCAAAATACAACCTCAATTGATGAAGTTTCCAGGATCGCTGACCTGGCTTACAAAAACGATTTGCAGCTCTGTGTCCACGCGATTGGCGACAGAGCCAATCAAGAAGTTCTCAATATCTTTGAAGAAAATTTCAAATCTAATCCAGATAAAAAAGACCTTCGTTGGCGAATCGAACATGCTCAGCATTTAGATCCGGCTGATATTCCAAGATTCAAAGAATTGGGTATAATCGCCTCCATGCAAGGCATTCATTGTACTTCGGATTCACCTTTTGTAGAAAAACGACTTGGTGAGCAAAGATCACGGCAAGGTGCCTACCCCTGGAGATCGTTGCTGGACAATGGTGTCATCATTGCCAACGGAACTGATGCTCCCGTCGAAGACGTGGACCCTATCGAATGTTTTTATGCTTCAGTAACCAGAAAAAGGGCGGACAATGGATTTGAGTTCTTCCCTGAGCAACGGATGACGCGGCAGGAAGCTATCTATTCTTATACGCTGGGCAATGCTTTCGCAGCTTTTGAAGAAAATGATAAAGGGTCTATCTCAGAAGGCAAGCTAGCCGACATTGTTGTTTTATCAAAAGATTTACTCAATTGCACCGATGAGGAAATTCTCCAAACGGAAGTACTTTATACGATTGTAGGTGGGAAAGTGAAGTATCAGAAAAAGTAAAAAAGGTATGAATGATAAAACAAATATCCTATAACTTTTAACCATATCTCTTTGATCAACAAACTGCTTTTTTGGTTGAAAGTATCACGGCCCGGCCTTTGGTTTGCAACGGGCTGGTTATACCTTTTGCCTACAAGTCAGATGGAAATTTGGAATTCTTCGGTATTTTGGTTCGGCTTTTTATACGTTACCTTTCCAATCAATTTTCTGGTTTATGGTTGGAACGATATTGTTGACCGGGAAATCGATTTAAAAAATCCGCGAAAAGATAATTATTGGTTTGGTGCTAAAGGAACAAAGCAGCAACTAGAGTCGCTTTGGAAGCCAATCCTGGTAACGCAGTTACTTTTTTTTATTCCGTTCGCTTTTTTAGAAGGGTGGAAAATGATCCTTTTATTTACTGGTTTTGCAACAATCAATGGACTTTACAATCTCCCTGAAAATGGGCTGCGGAGCAAACCTCCGTGGGAATTAGCTTGCCAGATTGGCTATTTATTGATAGTTCCTTTTAGTATTTTATTAAATAATACCGCTGCCCTACCCTGGCAAACTTATTTTTATCTCCTTCTTTTCGCATTCCAATCCCACCTTATTGGTGAAATTATGGATATTGGCCCGGATCGTCTTTCAGGCAGACACACCACGGCCACTCGTTTTGGCATGAAAAGCACCAAACTATTAATCATCGGAATCGTTTTTCTCGAAGTATTTTTGCTGTTTTTTGTATTCAAAGAATTCATTTTTGGGGGAATGCTGGCCTTTGGTTTACTTTGGCTGATTATTGATCTGGCGCTGATTTTTAAAACAAAAATATATACCGTTGAACAAATGAAATTATTCGGCCTGATGTCCAATATTGTCGCCATTGCCAGTATGGCTTATGTTTGGTTTTCCGGTTGTTTATTGCAAATTACGTAAATATATGTCGCAAGAATATTTAAATAAAAAAGTAGCTTTAAACGATCCAAATCTCCCTCTGGCTTTTGATGAAACATCACTGTGGGGAGCGCATTTTGGTAGGTTATTATTAGAAAATGTGCCTTTAAAAAAAGGCCTGAAAGTGCTTGATGTTGGCTGTGGAACCGGTTTCCCCCTTTTTGAGCTAGCCCATCAATTAGGGCCAACTTCACATCTAATTGGAATTGATATTTGGGAAAATGCTTTGCAAAGAGCCAGTTTTAAGAAAAAATTCTATGATTTAAAAAATGTAGAAATCATTAAAACCGACGCTTCTGACATGCCTTTTCAGAATGATCAATTTGATCTTATTACTTCAAATCTGGGAATCAACAATTTCGAGCAGCCTCAAAAAGCGCTGGACGAATGTTTCCGTGTTTTGAAACCAAATGGTGAAATGATCATCACTACAAACACAGTCGGCCACATGCGTTTTTTTTATTCCGTTTTTGAGGAGGTTTTAAAAAATTCGGATCGCGCTGAGTTGATTCCTGAACTCAAAAAACAGGAAGCTCATCGAAAAACTAATAAAGAAATCACAGCAATGTTTCTAAATTCAGGCTTTCAGAAAATCAAAACAAAAAAAGAAAATTTGACACTTCGATATCTTGACGGATCATCTTTTTTAAGACATTCTTTAACCACTTTGGGATTTATTGACGGATGGAGGAGTATCCTGAAAAAGGAGGAGGAAGGAGTTGTTTTTAAAAAGATCGAAGAAAAACTAAACGATGTGGCAGCAAAGGAAGGAGAACTTCGCCTCAACATTCCCATGCTTTTGGTACGCGTAAAGAAAAGTTAATTTATTTCATCACAGACTAAATTAAAACTATCTCTGATCAAAATTTTATTACGATTGAAATAAATCTGATTCGCTTTCTTTAGCTCGTTGAACACTTCAGTCACCGTTTGGCGGCTGGTTCCGGTGTAATTAGCAATTTCCTGCTGGGTTAGATTTCGTTTTAAAAACCAGTCATAACCAACGCGATGGCCGCGTTTACACGCAGATTCTTTGATAAAATCAATGATACGATCCCGCGCATTTTTGAAAATTTGAGCTTCAAGCCTCCTTTCAATTTGCTTTACTTTATTGCCTAAAAATGTAATAAACGCTTCGCTAACTTTGTGGTTATTTCTCATCAATTCACGAAAATCTTTTACCTTCATTTCAAGAATCACAGCTCCTTCCTGCATTGTGATTGCAAACTCATCACAAAAAGACTCCCCAGTAATTATATGTTCGCCAAAGATATTCGGCGCATCAAGAATGGATTTAATAGCTTCTCTTCCATTCTCCGATTGAATAGCAATTTTAACCATCCCTTCAATGAGAAAATAAATGCAATCAGATGAAGAACCGGGGGAATATACATAGCTAAATCTCGGAATTACCCGTTTTTCAGTTTTGGTTAAAAGCAGCTCTAATTCATCAGAATTAAGTACGCTTAAAACAGGAACCTGGCTGACGAGATTGATTACAGATCCACTTTTCATGATTTATAATTTGGTAATTAATTGGTTCTCAAAATTATCTATTTATTTAGCGAAAGTTTGTTCGAAATTTGCTTTTTTAAGGCATTTAAAAGATAATATTTCTTTTTTAACAATCTGTTTTACAGCACTTTAACATCCTATCATAAAGGAACTTAAAGCTATTATTGAAGTTTATTTCTTGAATAGTAAAATGACAGCCCTAAATATAATCGAGAATGAAAGTCTTTTCAAATGGGCCATAATTGCCGGAGTATCAAGTCAATTCGGATGTTTCAGCTTTTGATTCAACACTGTTTTAGTATTTTTGCAAATGCAACGTTTTTAATGTTTTCTGATCTTTATTGATCAAATTGACAAAGTAGCTACCCTTAGGAAAGTCGTCAACTTCAAATCGTCGATTGGCATTTACAGTAAAAGTTTTAACCTGACGCCCCAAAGCATTATAAATGACCAGATTTTGAATTTCTTGAGTTTCTGTTAGCAAAAAATAGTCTGAAGCCGGGTTTGGAAAAACGTTGATTGTTTCCAGCTTTGGCTCTGCGAGATCCAATATTGGGCTTCCCGTTAAAGTAAAAAGATAAACTGCGGTCAAAGTATCTGACGGATCATTGAGGTTGGTTACTTTAAGATGAACCTCGCCTTCTCCGGGAACGGCTCCGGTTTCTTCTAAGCAACAAGGCTGCCCTCCAGGATAGGCATGCACGAGCAGTGAAAATCCGGAATCGTTTGGATATAAAACAAACTCGTTAGAATTTACATTCGGAAATACACAAATATTTGCATCGCAGACTGCCGTTTTCCAACCTTCCGGAGTATCATCAAGAATACGCTCCCATTTCATAAAAAGCGTATCAGAAGTATTATTGCTTAAAAATGCTTCAGCGACCATGTCTTCGGGTTGCGTCAAAAAGTCATCAAGGTCTGCAGCCGCATACGCCGGATTAGGTTCTACAGAAAAGTTTTGAGCATTAAGAGCAACACAGCAAGTAATAACTGCAAAGAACAGAAGTGAAATATTTTTCATAAAAATATTATTATATAACGCATTAATATTTTTGCAATTTAACCGTTTTCACTATTTCGTGATTTCGATCAATCATCCCTACAAAATAAACTCCATTTGGCAAATCGCTAATATTATAATTTTGATCATTATTCACATCAAATGTTCGGATCCGATTTCCTAAAACATTATAAACTACTAACTGCTGGATTTTATGTGTTTCGGGTAATCGAAAATAATCAGAAGCGGGATTGGGATATATTTTAAGCGCTGCTTTATCAAGTGAAGAAACACTTGTAATACAACTACCGCTTCCAGTAACTGCAAAATCATAAACCGCAATTAAAGTATCTCCTGGGTCATTGAGGTTAGAAATTTTTATCCTGACCTTTGCTTCACCGATTGTAGGAACATTTCCCGGTTCTCCCCCTGGGTATGCATGCACTAACATTTCACCATTCGAGAGGTTTGGAAGTAATATAAAATCTATTGTATTTACGGTGTAATAATAGCAAAGATCAACATCACATACCGCTGTTTCCCAACACTCAGGTTTAGTGTTTTCAATACGCTCCCATCTTAAAAAAAGGGTGTCTGAAGTATTGTTCGTGATATTTGCATGAGCTACAACATCGTCAGGACTTGTCCCAATATCATCTGTATTGGCTTCTCCTAATGCAGGATTTGGAGTAACTGTAAAATTTTGAGCGCTAACAGCCAAAGAGAAAGTCACCAAATTAAAAAGCAGTAAATATTTTTTCATAGCAATAATATTTTAGTTGGTTAAAGATTGGTTTCACCTTTTAAAGATAGAAAAATATCAGGCAATCCAATAAAACTAAAAAAGGAGCTGATTCAATGAATCAACTCCTTTTTCTATAAACAGGTCAAGAAAATATTCTAATATTTCTTAACCAAATTTATTAGTGTTTTTGTAAACGCAAGGTTTTCACAGTTTCCTGATCTCTGTCAATCATTCCTACCAAATAAACGCCATTCGGTAAATCGCCGATATTATAGTTTTTATCACTGGTCACATCAAAAGTCCGAACTTTTCTTCCTAAGATATTATAAACAACTAATTGCTGGATTTCTTGTGTCTCAGTCAAACGGAAGTATCCGGAAGCAGGATTTGGAAATATTTTCAAAGCCTTCAGTTCTACCTCTGAAATACTCGCAATCGGGCTTCCTGTCACTGTGAAATTATACTCTGTAATTAGAGAATCCGCAGCGTCATTAAGGTTAGTAATTCTTATCTTAACGTGTGCAGTTCCCGGCACTGCTCCATTTTCATCAATACCGCCAGGTTCTAATCCAGGGTAAGCATGCACGAGCATTTCGCCACCAGATAAATTTGGAGGCAAAATAAATTCTTTAGAACTCACCGTTGGAAAATAACAAAGATTGACATCACAAACAGCTGTATTCCAACTATCCGGTTTGTCGTTCACAATACGTTCCCACCTCAAAAAAAGCGAATCCGAAGTATTGTTAGTGATGTGAGCCGAAGCAATTACGTCATCCGGATCTGTGGCTGGATTATCCAAATCTGCATCACCATAAGCAGGAATTGGTTCAACGGTATAATTTTGTGCAACAACAGTAGCACTAAATACAGTTATAAAAGATAATAAAAGGAGTAAATTTTTAAGCATATCAATAAAATTAAATGATTATTACAATTTGAATTTTCAAAGATAACAAATTTAAAAGTAAGCTTGTCCTTCAAACACCATTATGGCTGAAATTTTACAAAAAAGCTGCTCTCCGAGTTTCGAAGAGCAGCTTTTTTTAACAGCTACAAAGGCATAAAACCTAAGTAACTAAATCAATGATTATTTAGAAACAACAACTGACTTTGAAATGATTTCATCACCAATTTGAATTTTCAATTGGTAAAGGCCATTTGCAAGGTTAGCAGTGTTGAATGGATAAATCAAATCACCTGATTGAGTTCCGTAATTCTGGTTAGCAACCAATTGTCCAACACTGTTGAACACCTGGATAGCAACATTAGCAGAAGACTCAAGGTTAATTCTAACATTTGTTGAGTTCTGTGCAGGATTAGGGAATACTTTTACATCCAAATTATTGTTAACAACTGGACGAATACCTACTGGGGTATTATTAAGCGCATTATCAAAAGGAGTAATGCTTGAATTTACTACGCTCCCGTTTTCATCAGTTAAAATAACCACAACATGAACATTTGCCATGACCATGTCATTTGGTACCGTGTATGTATCCATTAGGTGCTCATAAACTTCACCTGTTAACATGTCATCAGGAAGACTTCCTGCAGCACCATCGTAACCAGCCAACAACGCACGACCAACATGGTCATAAACCATCATATTTGCCGGAACAGGGCTTGGAAGAAATTCATAACCTCCCATTGGACCAAAATTACCACCTGAGTAAGCATTAACCTGTGCCCAATCACTGCTCGTACCGCTCATACCATCTTCAGTCAAGATGATATTCAATCGATAACCTGATTGAGAAACATCTTCATTAAATAAAGCTGCAGCTGTCAAGTCTAACGCTCCTGTTCCTTCATCGAAAGTACCGGAAGAACCCAAACGAGCAACCACGTCTGTTTGGATAGTAGAAATTGTTGGTGCTTCCATTTCAGCAGGATCAATAATATTATCACGATCAACCAAAACAGAAGGGAAACCAGTAAAGTCCGGATGGCTTGTTAAACCAGAGTCGAAAGCCGGCAATTCCATTGGATCTGCATTATGAACGGCAACACCTACAAAGTGCTCACCAAAACAATTAGTCATACGGTCCATCCAAACTGCACCACGAGGACACCATGTACACCAGGTTCCTGTTGCTTCTTCTACATAAATTCCACGACCTTCAGTAGCAGTAATTCCTTCTGTGCTAAAAGTAGCCATATTATCAGAGTCATCAGCATCAGCTCCACCGTTTGGATTTGAAATCCAAAAATCAAAATCAGCAATTCCTGCAGCAAGATCTACTGGAGTAGAATGTGTAAAAGTACCTGTTTGAAAAGAAGGAACATCTAAACCAGTTACTGTTTCAGTATAGGTATCTGTACCATCAGACCAATTGATATCCAATGAAGTAATTGTATTGATCCCTTCATTTGAAAAACTACCATTAAGTTGTGATTGTTTACCAACCAAACCAGATGTACAGCTAGCTTCCAGTGAACGAAGTGTTACACTTAAAGGAATAGTAAAGTCAGAAATCTCAAGATCATCTACGCAAAATCCATAGTTCCAGCTACCGCCGTCACTATATTCGAAAGCAATCTGGATTGTTTGCCCTGCATAGTCAAAAAGAGGAGCAACAAGATCCTGCCAAGCACCATCACCAGGTACATTAAAAACATTTGCCCAGGTGGTTCCGCCATCATTAGAAACCAAAACAGATCCTACTTCATCTCCCTGATAATCACCATCGATAAAGTATGCAGCAAAGTTCAATACCGGAGCAGAATAAGTAGACAAATCAATATCTCCAGAAGCCAAAGTACCGCTTGTGTTAAAACCCGCACCGACTACATCATCGTTTACATACATAAAGGTTGTGTGATCAGGTGGTGCAAAGTACTGAGACGCTGCCGCAGTGCTGGTACCAATTACCCATGATCCAACTGTATTATCAGCATTGGTAACGGTCCAATTGCTGAAGCCATTTTCAAAATCTTCTGTAAACTGCGCTTGTACTGCAAGCGTCGTAGTTAACAAAACAAACAAAAACGTAAATAATTTCTTCATAAGAATTTAAGTTAAGATTTATTTCTTGCGGAAGGTTTTGAAATAAGTTTACCGTCCAGACTTTCCTTTATTTTTTGATTGAATGTCTTTTGAAAACTGGTTTCAATAGGTCTGAAAGTATAAGCTATAACAACAAAAAAATTGATCTTAATCAATTAACGCTTCCCAGGAAATGATTAAAAAATAAGTTATAAATCGAGTTATTTTCCGAACTGCCTCAAAAATATTGACTTTTAAAGCAATTATTATTTCAATTTAAATAAATTTGAGGAATTTAGATTAAGCGCGAATATCGTAACTATTCTTTAATTAATGAAAAAAATCACATAAAAATAAGGAATTCAGCATGTCAGACCTAACTTTTGATTTTGTCTCTTCGCTTACATTTCGTGAAAAGGCCTATTTTAAACGCTATTCACAAACTTATAGCGACAAAGAAAATAAAAATTATTTGAAGATTTATGGATTTCTGGAGAAACAAAAAAAATATGACGCAAAAGCGCTTAAAGAGTTTTTTTCTGACGAAAAATTCATAAAATACCTTTCTTCTGAAAAGCATTATTTACTGGAACAACTCCTCAATAGCTTGATCAATTTCCACTTTGGCACTTCTACTTATCGTAAGTTGATCAAGTGGATTTTGTACATCAATATTCTTTCTGAAAAAGGTTTTCGAAAAAAAGCGGTAAAAGTACTCAAACAGGCCAAAACACTGGCTTACCATTTTGAAGAATTTACCATCATCCTCCAACTTATTCAGATGGAAGAGGAAATTCTTTTTAGCCATGGCATTTTACACTTTACCGCACAATTGGAAACACTGAAAAAAGAGCGGGAAGAGATCAATCAAAAAATCCAAAATCTCAATGAATTAAGACTTTTGAGAGTACAGGCCCGCGAATTGCAATTTGAAGAAATGCCACATGTCAGCGATCCTGAAAAATATCCACACGTTTTCGCCAATCCTTTTTTACAAAACAAAAAAAATATTAACAGTCTAAAAGCCAGGGACCTCTGGCTTTATATCAAAAGTACTAAACATTATCTGGTTCGGGAGTTTAAAGAAAGCCAGCAAAGTAATCGTAGTCATTTGGTTTTTTTTGAAGAACATGAATACCTTTTCAGTAACAATCATAAGCTCCCATTACTAAGCAATTACCTTTTACTCTCCGCCAAAGTTAAAGATGAAAAATCATTTTATGAAGCACTTGAAAAACTGACTGATCTCGAAGGAAAAAAAGGAATTGACACTATCTATTTGGGCTATATAAAATACGCACGGCTGTTCGAATTGTTTTATAAAACAGAAAACACTAAAGCAACAAAAAATCTCATACCGGAAGTCGGAGAATATTTGGAAAAGAGTCTCGATCAACTTGGAAGCACCGAAGTCGATTATATGCTAATTTTGATGATCCGTGCTTGTATTGAAACACATCAGTTTTCAAAAGCCCAACAATGGCTCAACTTATGGTATAAAACAGAAACACTCGATGTCAGTCTCAGTATCATCAAGCTTTTTACAATGATCACCTACTACGAATTGGGGTATCTTCCTTTGTTACAATATGAAATCAATTCAGCCTATAAATCACTCAAAAAGCGTAAAAAGTTAAAAAAACTGGAAAGGCTGTTTATTCGGTTTTTCAAAAAATTTATAAAAGATCCGAATATTAAAAAGAATCAAAAATTGCTGCTTTCTTTAAAAGATTCCTTAACAGAACTTCATCAGGATCCCAATGAAAACATCTTGTTTGAACAGTTTGATTTTTTAAAATGGTGTGATCGGAAACTGGTTGAATTTCCACCGTTGAAAGATTAGAATATTAGAGGTTATGGGTTATGGGTTATGGGTTATGGGTTATGGGTTATGTTAAATTCTGTAACTCATAACCTCTAACCCATAGCTTCTAACTCTTTTCACCTCAACTCTACCGGAACTACTTTTACCTTTTTCTGCTCCCCTGACCGCAGTACCGTTAAGGCTACTTTTTTACCAATTGATTGTTCATCTAAAAATCGATGCAAATCATCAATCGAGTGAATTCGCAGATCTTCAAAAGCTATAATGACATCTCCTTTTCGCAATTCAGAATTGTAAGAAGGGCCATCCGCCTCGATGCTCTGAACTAATATCCCGGAATCGACTTGCAACTGCAAACGGCTTATCATGCGTTTGTTGAAGCGAAGCGTTTGCCCTCCAATTCCAATAAATCCGCGACGAACTTTGCCTTCCATAATCAATTTACTCACCACATATTCTGCTAAATTTGAAGCCACCGCAAAACACAATCCCTGCGCTGGCAAAATCACGGCAGTATTGACGCCGATCACTTTTCCCAAAGAATTTACAAGTGGTCCTCCGGAATTTCCGGGATTGAGGGCGGCATCCGTTTGAATAACATTGTCAATCAAACGGCCACCTTCGGAGCGAAGGGTTCGCCCAAGCGCACTGACAACGCCTGCTGTCAGAGAATATTGAAAGCCGTAAGGATTTCCAATCGCAATGGCGAGCTGGCCAACCTGGAGATTATCGGAATTACTAAAACTAATAGAACTGAGGTTTTCAGCATTGATTTGTACAACAGCAATATCCGTCGCCGGGTCATCACCAATTAAGTTTGCAACAAATTGACGTCCATCCTGCAGGACGACTTCGATACGTTCTGTGTTGTTGACAACATGACTGTTTGTAACGATATATCCATCGCTGGAAATGATAAATCCAGATCCTCCGCCAAAAGGCTGTTTGCGACTTCTCACAAACTTGCTAACTTTCTTTTTTACTTTTATCTGAACGACCGCATCACTAACTTTTTTAGCGACATCGATGACTGTATTTGAATAGGCATCCAGCAGATCAGCGTCATTTTGAGGCGTTTCAGCATTATTAACCAAATCGTTTTGCGCTTCCAAATTATTATTCTCAATATACTTTACCATGAGTATTAAATTTTGATTAGATTCATTATTTCATCCATAAATATTCCAAAACCCTATTCCTGCCAAAATGTTAGTATAACATAAAAATGGACTATCATTCTGTCATGTTATGAGTAATAAATGCGATGCATCAAACCAAAAATGGCAAAATTCTGCAGTAAGCAAATTGGTGCAGGCGGTTTCCAATAACTCCATCAAGTACAGGGCAATCGCATTTAAAATAGAATAAATAACTTGGCATGAAAAGCCATGTCAGTAAAAGTACTTGAAATATTTTCCGGACTGCAAGATCCCAGACGCCAATCAGGCAACTATGTTTATCCGCTTAATGAATTGGTTTTCTTGACCATATGTGGTGTTTTATGTGGTTGTGAAGATTGGCATAACATTAGTGAATTTGGTAAGAGCCAACTAGGGTGGTTGAGAAAATATCTTCCTTACAAAGAAGGAGTAGCTTCTCATGATACATTAGGCCGGGTATTTAGCCTGCTCAACACCTCGGATTTTGAAACCTGTTTTGTCAACTGGGTAGAGCAGCTAAAGTTTTTGGACAAAGATGGTATTGTAAGTATTGATGGAAAACGAGTATGCAATTCAGGCGATTCAGACGCTGGAAAAACTGCGATTCACTTAGTTTCGGCCTTTGCCAGTGAAGCAGGTATATGTATGGGACAGGTTGCTACAGCGGAAAAGTCTAATGAAATCACAGCTATTCCAGTTTTGCTGGATATGTTAGTTTTAAAAGACTGTGTAGTGACCATAGATGCAATGGGATGTCAGCGTGAGATTGTGGAAAAAATAATTTCAAAGGATGCTGATTATGTCATCTCGCTGAAAAGTAATCAACAGGAACTTTACGAAGAGGTTAAGCATGCGTTCAAATTCATGAGTCCACAAAGTATTGACAAACACTTAGATGCAGGCCATGGGCGAGTGGAAAGTAGAGTGTGTAAAGTGATAAGTGACCTTCGCTTTATAGACCAAGCCAAACAATGGAAAGGAATTAAAAGTGTAGCTATGATACAAGCACAGCGAATGGACAAAAAGACCGGATTAACAACTAATGAAACCCGCTACTACATTTGCAGTATCGAAAGTGCTCAACGCATCAACACAATAGTAAGAAAACACTGGAGAATAGAAAATTCATTGCATTGGATCTTAGATGTAAGGTTTAATGAAGATAACGAAATGAAAAGAAAAGGAGCTTCTCCTTACAACTTTTCATTTATCACTAAAACAGTAATCAACTTTATTAAACTCAATAAATCCAAGGGCAGTATAAAAACGAAAAGACTCAAAGCAGCCTGGGAAACTCGATTTAGAGAAGAGTTACTCAAAATCTAAATGCGATTGCCCTGCCATCAAGTAGACAATTCAACATTTTGCTAAAAAAATCCTTATTTTTGCATGCCTTTTTCAAAATTATTAAAACATACTACAACATGATTAATTTGATATTATTCGGCCCTCCTGGTTCTGGCAAAGGAACACAAGCAGAAAAATTGGTTAAAAAATATAATTTATTGCACATTTCTACCGGTGACTTATTTCGCTATGAAATGGGCAATGATACAGCCCTTGGCTTGAAAGCGAAAGAATATATTTCGAAAGGAGAACTGGTCCCTGATTCTGTGACGATTGGTATGTTAAAAAACAAAGTCGATGCAAATCCGGATGTGCCTGGTTACATTTTCGATGGCTTTCCACGAAATATCAATCAGTCAGAAGCTTTAGATGAAATTTTGAAAGAAAAAGGAGAAGCGGTTTCTAAACTGCTTTCTTTGGATGTGGACGATGAAGAAATTGTAAAACGTATTCTCAATCGCGGAAAGACTTCAGGGAGATCAGATGACAACGATGAAAGCATTATCCGAAACCGGATCGAAGTTTATAAAAGTGAAACAACTCCTGTTTTTGATTATTATGCAAAAACTAAAAAGTCAAAAATGATCAACGGCATCGGTTCGATTGAAGAAATTTTCGGTCGCCTTTGCAAGGAGATTGACGGGTTGGCATAGAGGGTCAGGAAGCTAGACAGTTATGTTATTAAAAGGCTAGAAAGTAAGAGAGTCAGAAAAACCTGATTTTTTCTGACCATATAACCCACTAACCACATAACCTACTTACTTCTAACTTCTAACTATAAACCTCCAACTAGATATTTAAAAATGGCAGAGCAGAATTTTGTAGATTATGTAAAAATTTGTTGCCGCACAGGTGCGGGAGGGGCAGGCTCTACTCATTTGCTACGCAACAAACTGACTGCAAAGGGAGGTCCTGACGGCGGTGACGGTGGACGAGGTGGCCATATTATTTTAAAAGGAAACAAACAATTATGGACCCTGTTACCTTTAAAATATCGAAAACATATAATCGCGGAAAGAGGTGAAAACGGTACCGGTAACCACAAATCCGGAGCAGATGGAAATGATATCATTCTCGAAGTTCCACTCGGAACCATTGCAAAAGATGCAGAAACCGGTGAAAAAGAATTTGAAATCACAAATGATGGTGAAACGGTTATTTTGGTTGAAGGAGGACGAGGCGGAATGGGAAATGCGCATTTTAAATCTTCTACAAATCAGACTCCCAGATACGCTCAGCCTGGTGAACCAGGAAAAGAAGAATGGAAAATACTAGAACTCAAAGTACTGGCTGATGTTGGGCTCGTCGGATTTCCAAACGCTGGAAAATCAACCTTGCTTTCTGTCGTAACTGCTGCAAAACCTAAAATTGCCAATTATCCCTTCACCACGCTAGTACCTAATCTTGGGATCGTCCAGTACCGCGACACCCGATCTTTCATTATGGCTGATATTCCCGGGATTATTGAAAAAGCGCATGAAGGCAAAGGGCTTGGGCATCGTTTTTTACGTCATATTGAACGAAACGCTGTGCTTCTTTTTATGATTCCAAGTGATTCGCCAGATATTAAAAAAGAATATGGAGTTTTGCTCAATGAGCTAAAAATGTTCAACGAAGAACTATTGGACAAACCACATATTCTGGCAATAACCAAAAGCGATCTGATCGACGAAGAGTTGAAAGAATTGATCAAAGAAGTGCTTCCGGAAAATATTCCACATATTTTTATTTCTGCAATTACACAACAGGGAATAACGGAACTGAAAGACTTGCTTTGGAAAACGCTAAACAAAGATTAAAACTGTGCTTGTTTGTATTCCAATTGTAGTTTAATTTACTAAAAGGACAAATGAACAAAAAAGCTTTACTTTCTAATATATTTGAACAATGGGCGGGCGAGGAAGCTGATTTAGTTTTGCCATTGGCCCCTTCCGGATCAAGCCGTGTTTATTATCGGTTAAAAGGAGCTACAAAAACCGCAATCGGCACTTACGGTTCTGAAAAAAAGGAAAATATAGCATTTGTAAATTTCACCAATCACTTCCACGAAAAAGGTTTACCCGTTCCGGAAATCTACATTGCGGATCTCGAAAATAATATTTATTTGCAGGAGGATCTGGGCTCCACTACCCTCTTCAGTTTTTTATTACAAAATAGAGAAGGATTTCCCCCTCATCTTGTTGAGATGTACAAAAAGGTAGTCCAAAAACTTGCCGAAACACAGATTGAAGGTGGAAAAGGATTGAACTATGAGGACTGCTACCCGCGAGCAGTTTTTGACAAACAATCCATGCTCTGGGATTTCAATACTTTTAAATATTATTTTCTAAAGCTGGCAAACATCCCGTTTGATGAGCAAGCTTTGGAAGAGGACATTCACCGGTTTACAGATTATTTATTACAGACCGATTGCTCGCATTTTATACTTCGGGATTTCCAGTCACGCAATATTATGATGCGCAACGGGAAGCCTTATTTTATTGATTATCAAGGCGGTAGAAAAGGTGCCTTACAATACGATCTCGCTTCTCTGCTTTACCAGGCAAAGGCAAATATTCCTTTTGAAATCCGTCAGGAATTATTGAACCACTATCTTGAAACAGCTGAAAAACTAACTTCAATCAACCGCGAAGAATTTATCAATTATTATTACGGTTATGTTTTGATTCGAAGTATTCAGACTTTTGGAACATACGGATTTCGGGGACTTTATGAAAGGAAAGAGCATTTTTTAAAAAGCATCCCTTATGCCATTGAAAATGTAAAATGGATTTTGGAAAATGTACAACTCAGCGTTGAAATTCCTGAACTTTGGAAGGCGCTCGAATCAATTACAAAAGCCGAAATGTTCCATTCTTTTGATCTTGAAAAAGGGAATACCAGTTTACTGAAAGTTTCAATCAATAGCTTTTCGTATAAAAATGAAATTCCTCATGACAAATCCGGCAATGGTGGTGGCTTTGTTTTTGACTGCCGTGCATTACACAATCCGGGGCGTTATCAACCGTATAAAAAACTCACTGGCCGTGACAAACCCGTGATTGATTTTTTGAAACAACATAGTAGTATCGATACTTTTCTCAATAACATTTATTACATAGTGGATCCTGCCGTTGAAAATTATGTGGAACGCAGTTTTACCAACCTGATGATCAGTTTTGGTTGCACCGGAGGACAACATCGCTCGGTTTATGCTGCAGATTGTATGGCAAAACATCTTCAGCAGAAGTTTGGTGTCCAGGTAGTATTGCATCATATCGAGCAGGAAGCGAAGAATTGGGAAAATGGCTGAAATGGATATTTGGTTATTTGATTATTTGGTTATTTGGTGAAGATCGGCATCAGGAGCGCCCAGCAACAGGTCCAGCAAATTGTCTTTTAATATTTTATAAGGAACCGGCAAAATAAAAATCGACATGACCAGAACCAAACCCGGATCGATATAAACGGTATAGGCTGAATAAGCCGTTTTGTTTAAAAAATACCCTCTTGCAAAAGCAAACAAAACCACACTGCTCAGAATTCCATCAATCATCCAGCCTTTGGCTTCAACAGCCAAAAGGGGCGTGGGTTTTTGTTTGTTTTGATTACTTATGTAGAAACCAATGGCAAAGCAGCCCAAAGCAGCTATCAATGAATAAAGAATCGCCCAACTAAAAACCATAACCCTTCCGCCATTCAGAATTGATTGGACCGCAGCATAGCCTG
Source organism: Saprospiraceae bacterium (assembly GCA_965220465.1). Classification (GTDB taxonomy): domain Bacteria; phylum Bacteroidota; class Bacteroidia; order Chitinophagales; family Saprospiraceae; genus JAHDHW01. The sequence goes on from CBDCPZ010000025.1 coordinate 1,044,777, forward strand.
CCATTATTATTATTCCTATAAAAATCAAACCTTTGGTTGTGTTCAACAAAGGTTCAACTTGTGCTTTTCCAAAATGAAACCGATGTGTGGAAGGTTCGAAAACCAATTGAGAAACTTTCAAGGTAACTATGCCCATCGCCATATTTACCAGCGAAAAAATACCATCTAAAAATATTGCTTCGGAATCCGTGAGGATGGAAAATCCAAATCCCAGCAGCGCCATAAATAACGCACCGGCAATCGAAATCTTTAATGCGAGCCGCTCTTTTGAATTTTGATCAGACTTGTCTAATTCCATTACTTGATCGTATTAAAAATATTCAGTTGCTCGTTGAATTCACCTTAGCACTTCCTTTCACAATCAAAAATTGTCCAAAAAGATAAAAAGTCATGATAAATATACGGGCAAGCGGAATAGAAAAATCATCGCTTTTAAATTTATTCAAAGCAATGATAGTATCGGACACCATAAATAAAAAAGCTCCTGAAAAAAGTATCAAAAAAACTTCGGTGGGTATTTTCCCATTCAGGTTCAGACAAGCCAGCAACATCATCATAATGGCTAAACTATAAACCAAAACAGGAACCTGCATTGCTACCGGAACATCCGGAAGCAAAAACCAATTGAAAAAAGTTAAATAAAGGGCAAAAACGGCAATCCACCATTTATGACGAATTATTAAGCCTGTTTGATCGGAGGGGTATTTTATAAAAGCAAACAAGTAGAAAATATGCGCAACCAAAAAACTTCCAAGCCCAAACAGAAAAAAATGCTGCATGTTGGGGTCATTTTCAACAAACATCAATAGTGTATCTCCACCAACTGAAAATATCAGGGCAAAAAGAATGAGTTTTCGAAAAAGCGTTTTTTTACTTTTCGTTTCCAAATAGAACCAAACGGCAAGACTCGTTATCAGCAATGGTTTAGTAGAAAAGATTAAAAGCCTGGAAAAAGAATATTCCGCCCAAAGGTTGAGCAACGAAAGGATCAAAAACAACAGTAAAATAAAATTTTTGAAAGCCATAACCAAATATAATTAAAGCGATCAACTCACAGAAAGATTAATGCATTTTTAAAGTATCCAGCCAGTTTTTGAGTATTTGCAAACCATGCTCAGTAAGGATGGACTCTGGATGAAACTGCACACCAATGACAGGTAGGTTTTTGTGCGCGACTGCCATCACTTCGCCATTAGCCGTTGAAGCGATTTCCTCAAGTTCAGTTTTTTCAATTTTTTTCAATAAAAGCGAATGGTAACGCATCACTTCAAAATGATCTGGAAGGCCATTGAATAAAGCGTGGTTTTGATGATAAAGTGTCGAAGTTTTTCCATGAACCGGCAATGGCGCTTTCGTCAACTCAGCACCAAAAAATTCTCCGATGCATTGATGTCCAAGGCATATCCCTAAAACAGGAACTTTGTTATGAAAGTGTTTTATAATCTCGGGGAGTAAGCCGGCATCATTTGGTTTTTTCGGGCCTGGCGATAAGACAAGCGCATCAAATTCCAGTTTTATAATCTCCTTTAAAGTCAATTCATCATTCCTGATGACAATACAGCTTGTCCCTAGCTGAAGAAAATAATCGTATAGGATATAAGTGAAAGAGTCGTAATTGTCAATAAGTAGAATCCTCGGTGTTTTCTGCATCATCAGGTATGTCATAGATATTTGGTTCGCTTTCTTCCTTTGTTTTCATCTCCTGTAAACGATCCATCATATCAAGTGATTGATTCCAAAATTCCTGAAAAATGGGTTGTACTTTGTAGGCGATTTCTTTTGCCTGTGCAGGATATTTTTCGAGGTAAACATAAGTCATCGAACCTCTTTTTGCATCATTGTTGATCAAGGTGGCTTGATTACCAAACCATAAAATTACGCTATAAAGCAATATCAATATGCCAGATAATAAAATTCCGCCTGCTAATTGATTGATTATATTAATGTTCGCTGTTTTCAAAGCCCCTTCCAGTCCGCGTGCTATCATACGGATAAGAATCATAGTCAATACAAAAGTTAATAAAAATCCTGCGATAAGCATCAACGGATTGTTGTTGCTGAAAGCACTCTCCAGAAAATCTGTCATTGCCGGAGAAAACTTAAAAGCTGCCATTAAGCCAAACATTATTGACAAAACAGTAAACACGGTTTTAATGATTCCTTTGGAAAATCCAAGGTAAAAACCGTAAAGCATCGTTATTACAAAAATGATATCTATTGCCATAATAGTCTGCAAATTAAGCCTACTTACTATAAATATCCAACCAATTTAGAATATTCGTTTGATTTTAGCGACAACATCATCGCTTTGTATTAAAAACAAAGAGCGGTGACAACTTGTTCAGTCGTCACCGCTCCTATTTTTTTAACAAAAAATCTTTATCCTTTCAAATCAGGTTTGAGGTGTTTTGCAAAAAAGCCAACCATTGCTTTATAGCTTTCAAATCGGTTTTCTTCATTGTGAAATCCGTGACCTTCGTTGTATTTTACCAAATAAGGTACTTCAACCCCTCTTGCCCGCAATGATTTTACAATTTGATCCGCTTCATCGATGTTCACGCGAGGATCGTTTGCACCTTGAATCACAAACAAAGGCGTTTTGATTTTATCGGTATGCAAAGCCGGTGAAGCAGCTGCCATCGCCAGGCTATCGGTTTCAGGGTCCCCTACCATTTCGTACATCATTTCAAGATATGGTTTCCAATAAGGAGGAATTGTTTTCATAAATGTAAACAGGTTGGAAACACCAACATAATCAACAGCACAAGCATAAAGATCTGGTGTAAATGTCACTCCGGCAAGGGTAGCATAACCGCCATAACTTCCGCCATAAATCGCGATCCTTTCAGGGTCAGCAATTTCCTGATCAATCAACCATTTTACACCATCGGTGATATCATCCTGCATGGTTCTACCCCATTGTTGAAAGCTCTTTTCCCAAAAATCACGGCCATAACCTGTGCTTCCTCGAAAGTTCATCTGAAGAATTGCATATCCACGGCTTGCCATCAACTGTATCTCAGGATTGAACCCCCAGCTATCGCGATGCCATGGTCCTCCGTGAGGATTGATTATAACAGGAAGATTCTTTTGATCAGCAACTTTGGGAAGCGTCAAATAACCGTTGATGGTTAAGCCATCGCGGCTTTTATATTGAATCGGCTTCATTTCAGCCATGTCATTTTCATCAAACCAAGGACTCACGTCAACCAGTTTTTCCAGCTTATCGGTTGTTCTGTCATAAAAATAATAGGCGCCTAAAGATCGATCGCCATAAGTGCGAATCATAAATTTATCTTCCGCCTTATTCATGCTGGTAATAAAAATCTCGTAATCGCCAAGATCTTTTTCCAATCGCTTTTGAATAGCTTCTCTTTCCTGGTCTAAAAAGTGCCAGCTTCTTCGGGCAGTATTATAAAATACTGAAGTTAAAACCTTTCGCTTTCTGGAAAAATTGAGGCTGGTCACATCAACCTCAGGATGTTCGAAAATTGGTTTTCCAACTTCTTTGCCCGTTGCCATATCAAATTTGATAATTACATTTTTATCACGCTTAAGGTTGGAAGAAGCATAAATGATATTTCCATTATCGAAATCAAAAAATAAAGGAGAAACTCCCTCTCTAAAATCCGTAGTCAATACATTTTTAAAAGGCTGGTTCTCATTTTCCCGGTACATTAGCGTCGTGTTGGTACCGATTATCTTTGAAGCAATTCGAAGTTTTCCATCATGATCGGTCATCCAGGAATCAATCGGCTCTTCAGGGTTAGTATTTTCTGCAAGCTGTTTGAGGTCTCCCGTGGAAATGTTTAGACGGTATGGTTCAAAAAGCTGTTTGTTATTTTTATTCATACCGATAATAATCTCATCATCGATATCCTCGAGCTGATCAATTATCTGAATCCGAACATCATCGAAAGGAGTCAAATCTTTGGCATTTGTACCATCCTTGTCAACGGCATAAAGCTGAAAATTTTCATCTCCGCCACTGTCTTTGATATAAAGAACTCGATTGTCATTCGCCCAAAAATAGCCGGAAATATCCCGTTCTGTCTCACTGGTTATCCGTACTGATTTTTCTTCTCCGATTTTTTGAATAAAAACATTTTGGCGCCTTTCATAAGGCCCCATAAAGGAGAAATGCGTTCCATCGGGAGATAGCTGATATCTCGATTTTTCAGGATTGCGAAAGAAGTCTTCAACGGAATATTTAAAATCACCTTTGGCTTCATTGATCAGCTTTCCCAGTTCTTCAGCAGAAGTTGGCAAAGTTAAATCACCAGGCAATTCCGGTTTTTGATTTTCACCAGTCATTTCAGACACGGTGGTTGTTACATTATTTTCCATATTGGTTTCATTGTTACACGAAAGGAGCAAACTGCAAATAACTAAAATTGTTACAAAAGGTAGTAGGTTTTTTTTCATTTCAGGTTTTTATTTAGATCAAATAAAATTAATTCAACCAAAAGTACTAAAAACCACCACTTTACTTTTATTCCTTATACAAACATGACTTCTGAGCAGATTAAATTACGTTTTCAATCTTTATTTTAGTGGCTCATTAAATCATCGACAAGCTGTTTTACAACTATTGCAAAGTAAATCTAAAAACTTCTTTTCAATCCGTTTTCATCCCTGATCTTTATAAATAAAAATAATTAATTTGAAGTTTTGACAATATTAACTTGATTTTTCCATTTCTATATTATTAAAAAAACAGATAAGTAGAGATCCCTTTTTTGGCAAAGGAAATCATATTATTCAAATTAATTTGTGAAGTAGAAATTATTCTGGCTCAAAATCATTAATATTGCAGGAAATATAAATAGCCAAAATGAGTCTTCTCCATAAAACGCACTAATGGCACCCTACTATTTATTTTGAAATTTGAGCTGTTTAAGTAATTGTCTTGTCTTTTATACAATTTAAAAGAAGTTCTTTAGCTAAAGATTTCTTTACAAAAAAGCAATTGGCAAGGTTGCTGCATATTAGATTATCGATTATATTTTATAGTTTTCAACAACAACAAAGCAATAATTTGCTATTTTTGAACAAATAAAAGATTGTAGAATGAAGTGCTTTCTTACCTTTTCAATGTTAAGCTTGTTTCTTTTTGTCCAAGCTTACAATATCGCTGATACAAATACACCACTCGATTTACTTTACAATGACACCACTCCACCCAAAGTTTTTATTTTGGGAGAGCATGAAACTGCTTACGAGCAGCTCAATCTTGATTATTCAGTAATGCTATTAACCGCATGCAACGGCAATATGGATGATGCTTATCAAAAATGGGTTAGCATGCTAAATGAAATGGAAGCCTACGCTACTTTGATTAATTATGACATCAAAGGCGTCAAAGTCTGGTTAAATGTATTTTGGAATAAAGATGGTTCTGTAAAACACATTGCTTATCATTTAAAACAAAATTCAAGAAACATTGATACTGCTGAGTTTACTGCTTTCCTTACAAGTTTTATGAATCATTATAAATTTCCGCTTGTCATAAACGAAAAGTATTCTCACTACGGAAGTGCATCATTTCCAACTCATCCAAGAAAACTAAATACCGATACCAGCAGTGGCAATATTGTACCTAATACCAATCAAACTAACACCAAAAACAGTCCCCGGACAAAAGATTAATTTTGTTTTATTTTCACCATGAAAATTTGTTTTGAAAAATCACCCTCGTTTTTCATAGTTCATTTGTGTAGAATCCTCTTTCTAAGTTTATTACTTGGGATTTGTATCAATGTGAGCAGTTGCAAAAAAGAAAAAATAAACCTAGAATGGGCTGAATTTAATTCCGGCACTTCACTCTCGCTTACTTCTGTATATTTTACCGATCAAACTCATGGTTTTGCAGTAGGTGGTGACACCTGGCTCAATGGAATAAAGGTGCAAACTACAGATGGTGGCGACACCTGGCAGTTAGATACTCTAGGAGACAAACAGTTGTTTGGAATTCATTTCAATCAAAATAAAATCGGGCATGCAGTTGGAATTGATGGTTATCTTTTTAAAAAAGATTCTCCACAATCCGAATGGAGGTTTCACAAGTTACCCAATTGGGATATCCTTCGTGATGTTTGTTTTTATGATGGCGACAACGGAGTTGTTGTTGGCGGAGCAGCTTTCAAATACGGCGTACTTCTAACTCTCGGAGCCAACTTCACACCAATTGTTATTGATACTTTTGAAAACGAACTAAGCGCCGTTTGTTATTCTGATGAAAAAACGGTTCATGTATCCGGATATGGAATCATCCTTCGATCTACCGACGGAGGTGTCAACTGGACGATTAGTGAAACAAAAGGTGATTTTTATAGATCCATACATTTCCCCACTTCAACCACAGGTTATATTGCCGGATATTCCGGATCAATTTTAAAGACAACCGATGCTGGTCAAAGCTGGAAAAAATTGATCGATGGAGATAAAATAACCGTAAAAAACACTCCATTTCGATCTGTCCATTTTGTAGATGCTGAAAAAGGATATCTGGTTGGTGACAAAGGAACTTTCTGGAGAACTTTAAACGGCGGCAACGATTGGCAAATCGTCAAAGATTTTCCCAAAACAGATTTATATGATGTATTTGTAATTGAAAACACAGGCTATATCGTTGGCGAAAACGGCAGAATTTTTCGCTTTGAAGACTGATTTTCATTAGTTCGTGGTTTATAGTTTGTAGTTTGAGTACACTATTAACCAAAAACTTCAAACCAAAAAACTACTTACTCCTCATCCGCACAACGGGACAGATCATTTCTTCCAGAGAAATACCACCATGCTGGAAAGTATTTCGATAATAATTATTAAAATGGTTGTAATTATTTGGGTAAAGGAAAAACTTATCTTCTTTAGCGAAAATGAAAGTTGAACTTACATTTGGTCTTGGTAAACCCACCTTTTTCGGGTCGCGAAAATCAAGCACATCTTTCTTTTCATATTGCAAATTCCTTCCTACTTTATAACGCAAATTGGTCGTCGTATCACGATCGCCTACTACTTTTGAAGGTTGATTGACACGAATCGTTCCATGATCAGTTGTAACAATCAATTGAATATCCTTACCTCTTATTTTACTAAAAGCAGACCACAACATTGAATGTTCAAACCAGGATTTTGTCAATGAACGATAAGCTGTCTCATCTCCTGCCAATTCTTTAAGCACCTCCATTTCGGTTCGTGCATGTGATAGCATGTCGATGAAGTTATAAACAATAACGGTCAGGTCATTATTTAAATAATTCACCATATTGTCCTGCAAAGATTTGGCGGTTCTTGTGTTGGTGATTTTTATATAATCAAACTTGATCTCCTTGCGGAAAGTTCTTCTTATTTGCTCGGCTAAGAGATCATGTTCATGCAAGTTTTTTCCACCGTCATCCACATCATTTTTCCACCATTCCGGATAATACTCCTGAATTTCAGAGGGCGTCAATCCTGCAAATATGGAATTTCGGCTGTATTGCGTTGTGGTTGGTAAGGTGCTATAAAAAAAATCTTCTTCTTCAACTCTGAAGAATTCAGTTAGGATTGGCTCTATGGTTTTCCATTGATCAAAACGAAGATTGTCGAGCAACAACATAATCGTCGGGACATCATCTTTCAATTCCGGGAATACTTTGGTTCGCATCAAATTTGGTGACATTGTTGGGGCCTCAACCTCTCCCTTCATCCAGTCTTCGTAATTACTTACCACAAAACGGGAAAACTCTGCATTCGCTTCACTTTTTTGCATCGAAAGGATATCACCCAACGCAGTTGTATTCGAAGCATCCAATTTGAGTTCCCAGTTGATAATTTTTTTATAAATATCTACCCACTGCCTAAAATCCAGGCCGCTGTTGATTTCCATCAGGATTTGACGAAACTCTTGTTGATAATCCGAAGCGGTACTTTCCTGTACCAATCTTTTGCTGTCGATGATTTTTTTAAGTGTCAGCAATATTTGATTAGGATTTACGGGCTTGATCAGATAGTCGGTTATTTGGCCACCGAGCGCTTCTTCCATTACATTCTCTGCCTCGTTTTTGGTGATCATTACCACGGGAAGGTTTGGGTTTTTTTCTTTTATTTTAGCAAGTGTTTCCAACCCTGTCAGACCAGGCATTGACTCATCAAGAAAAACAACATCAATATCATTTGATCCTTCACATTCTTCTAAAGCATCATATCCATTACTTACTGTTATTAGTTCATAGCCTTTTTGTTGGAGAAAAAGTATTTGAGGTTTCAGGATATCTATTTCGTCATCTGCCCATAGGATTTTAATATTTTCCATTAAGATTATGTGGTTTTATGAGACCGGCTAAAGTGTCAGTCTGGGTTATCTAATAATTGTGTAGTTTTTAATCTTCAACCAATCGAATTGCAGTGATTTGAAAGACTTCGTTATCTTACTCTTCCGCAACTTTTTTGTTACCAAAAACATTTCTCAATAAAAGGAAAAGGAAAAGATCAATTGCTAGTTTGTGGATTGCTAATGGTAAACGACAAGCGGAATGATGTTATTTCCTCTTTTATCTTTTTGTGTAAAAATAGGTAACTTTCATCATACCTTTATGCGTAAACTGGAAAAATCCCGCATTCAACAGACTTATGAATAGAAACAAAATTTTAAATGACCCTGTTTATGGTTTTATAACCATCCCGTATGGCATTTTGTTCGAATTAGTAGAACACCGCTATTTCCAGCGATTACGGAGAATTAAACAAACTGGTCTGACTCATTATATTTATCCTGGCGCACTGCATACTCGATTTGCCCATGCACTCGGAGCCATGCATTTGATGCACCAGGCCATCGCAGTATTACGTTCAAAAGAAGTGAAAATCACCAATGAAGAAGCTGAAGCGGTTTGCATTGCCATTTTGTTGCACGATATCGGACATGGTCCTTTTTCGCATGCTTTGGAACACAAACTGGTCAATACCGACCACGAAGAGTTATCCATATTATTTATGGAAGAACTCAACCGGCAATTTGAAGGAAGGTTGACATTGGCTTTAGAAATTTTTCAAAACAAATATCACAAACATTTTTTAAACCAACTTGTGTCAGGACAATTGGATATGGACCGCATGGATTACCTTAACCGCGACAGCTATTTTACGGGAGTTTCTGAGGGAATTATCGGTTATGACCGAATCATAAAAATGCTCGATGTCCGTGACGGAAAACTTTTGGTTGAAGAAAAGGGAAAATATTCTATTGAAAAATTTTTGGTGTCAAGGCGTTTGATGTATTGGCAGGTTTATTTACACAAAACTTCTCTGGCTGCTGAGCAAATGCTGATCCGAACAATGCAACGAGCTAAAGAATTGGCGGAGCAAGGAATTCAATTGGATGTTTCAAAACCGCTGCACCAATTTTTGTATAATAATTATACGTTTAATGATTTTAAAAAGGACCCTGCGTTGCTTGATACCTTTGCAAAACTGGATGATTTTGACATCATTTCAGCTATAAAAAACTGGATCAATTCAGAAGATAGCGCTTTGTCTTTTTTATCCGAAAGATTGATAAACCGAAAATTATTTAAAACTATATTACGCAATCAATCTTTTGAACAGGAATTTATCAATAATTTGTCTACCGAATTAAATACCCGGTTTAAGGATCAACAAATCGATTTAAAATACTTGCTTTTTAAAGGTTCGGAAACCAATAATGCTTATACCACTTCCAAAAACGAAATAAATATTTTGTTCAAGGATGGTATGATTCTTCCTATATCTGCAATATCGGAACATGGGATACGCGAGAAAATTATTACAAAACATTATTTGTGTTATCCGAAATAAAATCTAATTTTATAACATATGTGACGTATTAAAACAGAGCGTCTTGTGCTTCTAAATTATAACCAATTCATTTATTATGAGAAAAATGAACACTATCACTTCCATAGCTATTCTCCTTTTTTCCTATGTTGCCCAATCACAGCCGGGTAGCTTGCCAACCAACCAGGAGCCGGGAAAATGTTATGCTGAATGTGTGTATGAAGATCAATATCAAACCACCACTGAGCAAGTTTTGGTAAAACCAGCTTCAAAGAGAGTTGTTGTTTTCCCCGCTGAGTTTGAAACTGTTTCAGAGCAAGTAATGACTCAGGCAGCAGCCCGACGTATCGAAAAAATTCCTGCGATTTATGAAAACGTGGAAGTGCAAGTCAGAGTGGGTTGTCCCGAAACTTACATGGACGACGGCACCAGATGTACTAAAGTAGTAGAAGTCCCCGCTGAATATGAAACCGTTAAAGAAATGGTTTTGATAAAAGAAGCCTCAAAACAGTTTATACAAGTGCCTCCGGTTTATGAAATTGTGACAGAACAGGTTGTCGTCAAAGAGCCTTCCACCCGCGCTGAAATTGTTCCTACCGAATTCGAAACGGAAACGATTCAGGTAATGACCAAAGAAGCTTCCACTCGTGTTGAGAAAGTTCCTGCGCTTTATATTTCTAAAAGAGAAACTATCGAAGTGACTCCCGCTACTTCAAAATGGGTAAAGACAAAAATCAATCAAAATTGCCTCTCCAATGATCCTAACGATTGTTTTGTTTGGAGCAAAGTCGAAGTGCCCGCAGAATATAGAACAATTACCAAACAAATTAGAAATGGTTGTCCACAAGGTTATGTAGATCAGGGCGATGATTGCACAAGAACAGTCGAAATTCCAGCCGAATACGAAACTTATACTTATCGCAAAGTGAAATCTTTCTCTTCAACTCGCACCGTTGATGTCCCTGCAGAATTTGCTTCAGTAAGTAAAAGACAGCTTAAAACGGCTGCTTCCGTCAGACAAATTGAAATACCTGCAGAGTATAAATCAATTGATGTACTCAAAGTCAAAACGCCAGCTACAACACGTACAATAGAAATCCCTGCGGAATATAAAAATGTAGTAAAACGCGTTAGAATTGGTTGTCCGGAAGGTTTTACGGATAATGGCGACGATTGTATAAGGTTTGCAGAAATTCCAGCCGAATACACTTCAAGGAGTTACCAAAAAGTCAAAACGCCTACTCAAATCAAAGAAGTTGAAATACCTGCTGAATTTGCAACAGTCACAAAAAAAACGCTGGTAAAGCAAGGTGGTTATACCGTTTGGAAGGAAGTTTTGTGTGAAGATCAAATAAATGGAAATACCATTTATGCTATTCAAAGAGCATTAAAAAACAGAAATTACGATGTTGGAAATGTTGATCAGGTTCTTGGATCGCAAACAAAAGCTGCATTAACTCAATTTCAAAGAGACAACGGTCTTCCCATTGGCCAACTGGATGTGGATACCTTAAATCTACTTGGTGTGTATTTATAATTAAAACATCGATATCCTTTACAAACCCTTGCAGAAAATACTTTGCAAGGGTTTTTCTGTTTGAAAATTATCACAAAACAATCACAAGAAGTTAAATCTTCTATTATCCGCCATAATAAAAAAAACTGCGATCATATTTTTAACACTCTGACAATCAGTAGCTTAAAAATACACAACGTGCGTCCTTTTAAAAATTTCAAAAAATGCTTATTTTAAAGAATGTCATCTAAATGACACACCTTAGTATCCTTGCCAACTATCTTTAGTTAATTCTGTTACCACGGCAAATTATATCCCACCGTTCCGAAAACTTTTTAGAATCCTATTTTTTCATTAAACAAACCTACAATCTATTATGAAAATTTTACCCCCAATTAATTTTTCAACATGCTTGTTCATTTTACTACTCAGCTTTTCGAATTACTCAGTTAAGGCACAATGTATTGCCGGAACAACGATATCAACATTTGATGGTTCAACTACTGTTGTTACATGTCCCGAAGATGGAATCGATGATATTATTAAATTTAAACCAAATATTTATGCCGTACAATATGCATTTATTGTAACTGAGGAGGATAATACAATCCTGGACATTATTTCAAGTGGGAATTCCTATAATTTTGAAGGACCTCCGGGTATGTGTCGCGTTTGGGGAGTGTCTTATTCAGGAGTTATTACCGCCGGGCCTGGCGATGATGCCGCTACTGTTCAGTTCGCTGATTTATGCTATGAATTATCCACCAATTTTGTTTTAATTAACCGCACAGGTGGGTTCGATATTGATGGCGGAAGCGTTGCTATGCCATCCGGTGCCACCGAGCGCTATACTTGCCCTGGTGACGGAAATCCTGATATTGTGGAATTTACAAATACGGGTAGTACTGTCGCAAGTTATAATTATGTAATCACCGATGAAAACCTTACAATCCTTGGCCTACCTTCTGGAAATAGCCAGGATTTTGATGGAGCAGGAACCGGAACTTGCCTTGTTTGGGGGCTTTCTTATACGGGAAATATTATCGCTATGGCTGGTGACGATGCCGCGACTACACCATTAACTGACGGTTGTTATGACTTGTCTGATAATTATATCACCGTTTTTCGTATTAATCCTGAAGGTGGTATGGTTGAAACTATAAATGGTGAAACTCAAGTTCAAACCTGTACACAAGACGGAATGCCGGATATTATAGAATTTTCAAGCAATGGTGCTTCAAATGCTCCATTCACCTATGTAATTACAGATGACAATAATATTATCTTAGGCGTACCTTCAGGCAATTCTCAGGATTTTGACGGAGCTCCGGAAGGAACCTGCAGAGTTTGGGGACTTTCTTACACCGGAAATATCACAGCTATGGTTGGTGACGATGCTGCAGCTGTGCCGCTCACAGATGATTGCTACGATCTTTCTTCAAATTTCATAGAAGTAAGCAGAACTGCTGTAGACGGAGGCTCAGTTGCTATGCCATCTGGCGCAACCGTTCGTTACACCTGTCCTGGTGACGGAAACCCGGATATCGTATCCTTTACGCACCAAACAACTTCTGCAGCAAATTATATCTATGTCATTACAGATGACAATAATAATATCCTAGGATTACCACCGGGAAATATGCAGGATTTTGATGGTGCACCTGCAGGGACCTGCCGTGTTTGGGGGCTTTCATACACCGGAAATATCATTGCTAATGTTGGAGATAACGCTGCTACTGTGCCTCTAACAGATGATTGCTTTAGCCTTTCCAGTAATTTTATTGAAGTGGTCAGAGATAATCCAGATGGAGGAACCGTTACTTTGCCAGGAGGAGCTACCACTATCAATACTTGTTCGGGAGATGGAGTTGACGATATTTTAGACTTTACCCACGTTTCTAATTCAAATTCACCCTACGCTTATGTGGTCACTGATGAAAACAATATCATTTTAGGTTTTCCACCAGCTAACAGCCAAAACTTTGAAGGTGCTCCACAAGGAACCTGCAGAGTTTGGGGATTATCTTACACAGGAAATGTTATTGCGCAGGTTGGTGACGATGCCGCAGCCGTGCCTCTAACAGACGATTGCTTTGAGTTATCCTCTAATTTCATTGAAGTGTTTAGAACGGGTGTTGAAGGAGGAACGGTTGCCATGCCTTCAGGAGCCACAACACGCTATGTTTGTGTTGGAGATGGCAATCCTGATGTAGTTACTTTTACAAATACTTCTGCCGCTTCTGCAAATTATATTTATGTAATCACAGACGAAAGCAACATTATTTTAGGAGTACCTTCAGGGAATATGCAGGATTTTGATGGTGCAGGAAGTGGAACTTGCAGAGTCTGGGGACTATCATATACAGGAAACTTAATCGCTATGGTTGGCGATGACGCAGCTGCTGTAGCTCTTTCAGATGAATGTTATGGACTTTCTTCCAACTATATCGAAGTCATTAGAGATATGCCAGAAGGAGGTATGGTTGCAACTGACGAAGGTGAAACTGCTGTAATCACTTGCGTTGGAGATGGTAATCCAGATGTGTTGACTTTTACAAATAGTTCTTCATCAAATTTGAATTATGTTTATGTTATTACAGACGACAATAATATCATTTTAGGAGTTCCTTCTGGTAATATGCAGGATTTTGATGGCGCCGGAGTAGCTACATGCCGCGTTTGGGGACTTTCATACTCTGGGAATATTACTGCTATGCCTGGCGACGATGCAGCTGCTGTGCCTTTAACGGACGATTGTTTTGAATTGTCTTCTAACTATATAGAAGTCATTCGTACCATGCCTGATGGAGCAACCGTAGAAACGGATAATGGCGAAGTATCTCTTGAAATCTGTGTTGGTGATGGAGAAGATGATATTATCAATTTCGTAAACTCAACAACTTCCAATTCCAACTATCAATATGTGATCACTGACGAAAATAATATCATTTTGGGGCTACCGGCTGGAAATTCTCAAAATTTTGAAGGTGCAGGAATTGGGGTTTGCCGCGTTTGGGGTTTGTCTTATACCGGAAACATCATTGCAATGGCAGGGGATGATGCCGCGGCTGTACCATTAACCGATGATTGTTATGAATTGTCAGCCAATTTTATAGAAGTCAATCGAACAGATGACCCTGGAGTTTGCAACGGGCCTTCCCCTTCAGGTTTTGGTGGAAACGGTTCTGGTGATATAGCAGAAAATACTTTTCAAACTGAATCAAATCAGCTTTCTATATCAGAGGTTCAGCTATTTCCAAATCCGGTATCACAGACTTTGACCGTAAAGGTTGACTATAATGCAATAGCCAATTCAACTGTATTTGTAAGAATTCTGGACACTTCAGGAAAAGTAGTTTATCAAAACAACTTTACATCTGATCAAATAGAATTGAATGTCAGCAATCTGCCTGATGGATTGTTTGCATTGCATTTAACTACCAATGATTTTTCAAAAACGAAATATTTTGTAAAAAATTAAACTCACGTTTATTTCGATAAAAAAAAAGATTTAAAAAGACCAGTCCTTGTTGAACTTTCAGCAAGGACTTTTTATTTGTATATCATGCTTTAGGAAATAATTAAAAATTACATTTGTGCTCCGTCAGTTCTTTGACAACTTTTTTGAATGAAAAACGAAAAACTCGTACTCTTTTTATTAGCCGTTGTTCAATTTACTCACATCATGGATTTCATGATTGTTATGCCTTTAGGAGCGCAATTCATGGAAATTTTCGAAATCTCTCCTTTTGAATTTACGCTAATCGTCTCTTCTTATGCTATCTCTGCCGGACTAGCCGGATTGTTTGGTGCCATGTATATTGACCGCTTTGGACGTAAAAAAATATTACTTTTTATTTACATCGGTTTTACAATCGGTACCGCAGCTTGTGCAGCAGCACCTAATTATATTTTACTATTATTAGCCCGGAGTTTGGCAGGTGCATTCGGTGGATTATTGGGAGCATTGGTTTTGGCGATAGTGGCGGATATCGTTCCGCTGGAAAGGCGAGGAAAAGCGATGGGTATCATTATGACCGCATTTTCTGTAGCTTCGGTAGCGGGAGTACCTTCAGGTTTATTATTGGCTGCAAAATATTCATGGCGGATGCCATTTATCTGTGTCGTTGCTTTATCAGTTATTACTATTTTATTAATCATAAAATTTGTCCCTGCGTTAACCAAACACCTTGAAAATGGCAAAAAAGCACTGCATCCTTTTAAAGTGATTGAAAATCTTTTTAGTGATAAAAACCAAATTTTAGCTCTTGTTTTTTCGGTCATTTTAATGTTAGGTCATTTTACGATTATCCCTTTTATTGCCCCATACATGCAATTGAATATTGGATTTACTGACTTTCAAATAACTTATATTTATTTGATCGGAGGAACTTTGACCGCCTTTTTGTTACCCTATTTTGGAAAATTATCTGATCAATACGGGCATGTCAGGATTTTTACGATAGCTAGTATTCTTGCTGTATTTTCAATCATTGCTATTACGACGTTACAAGGCGTTTCAGTCCCTGTTGCATTATTAGCCACTTCATCTTTTTTTGTAGTGGCAAGTGGCCGAAATGTACCAGCAACGACAATGGTCACAAGCGTTGTCCAGTCTGAAAGCAGAGCAAGTTTCATGAGTTTCCGGGCAAGTGCCAATCAAGGCGCTTTGTTTATTGCATCATTAATAGCTGGTGCGATTATTGGAATAAGAGATGATGGAAGCTTGACAAATTACCCCATTGTAGGTTTCTTCGCCATCATAATGAGCCTCGTTGCAATTATTCTGGCGCGCAAATTGAAACTAAAAACATAAGTGACGGAACAAAATTATTGATAAGTTATTTTGATGTTGAAATATTGTTGAAGTAACTGACCGAAAGGAGGTTACAAGAAAATTTTTCAACATCATAAAAAAATAAATTATTGATAATTCCGTCAAACAACTATGTAAAAGAGCAAATTTAGATTATAATTATCTTTGTGCCCATGGGTCGCAAAAAAAAGTTCATTGAAAAATTAAATATCGAAGAGTTAACAACTCTAGAGCAAGGCTATAAAAATAGCTATCGTTCAGATTTCAGAAACCGATGTCAAGTCATCTTACTAAATCATAAACGGATGGATGTAGCTCAAATAAGTTTAATAACAGATTTATCTACAATAACCATCTATAAGACACTCAAAAAATGGCGTCAAAGTGGTATTAGTGGTCTTATTCGTCAACGTGGACAAGGTAGAAAACCGCGTCTGGACATTAATAATACCAATCATGTTGATTTAGTAGAACGAAAGGCAGCTCAAAATCCTCAAAAAATAGAGGAACTAATTCCATCTATCGTTGAAGAATTAGGTGTTCAGCCTTTTAGTAAATGGACCTTAAAGCGTTTTTTAAAAAGCTTAACTACCGTTGGAAACGATTCAGAAGGCGAATAAAAAAGCAACCGTCTGAAGAAGAACTTGCGGATAAGCTTCCTAAACTAAAGGCGATACATCACTTACAACTCAAGGGGTTTATTGATGTATTTTTCGCAGACGAAACAGGTTTTAGCTTGACACCAAACATACCATATGGTTGGCAAAAAATTGGAGAACAGCTTTGTTTTACTACTCAGCGAAAGCACATACAAAACACTTTTGGACTAATGAATGCCTGTAATAAAGCCTTGCACACTTACACTACTAAGGATAAACAAAACATTAACTCCAATTTTATCTGTCAAAGTCTTAATGACTTTTCTTTAAAAATCACAAAGCCAACTGTGGTTATTTTAGACAACGCTCCTTGGCATACCTCTGATAGATTTATCAATAGGATTCATCATTGGCAGCAAAAGGATTTATTTATCTTTCATTTGCCTAGATATAGCCCACACCTCAATTTAATTGAAACGCTTTGGAGGCAAATAAAATATAAATGGCTTAGGCCTAAAGATTTTAACTCGAAAACTGCCTTGAAAAAGAGCCTCCAGTTTATTTTTACCAATTTTGGTGTCCGATTCGATATTAATTTTTCAATGAACTTTTTTAACAAACTTTAATTTGCTCTTTTACTTAAACTGAATAATAAATAAAATCAATATTGTCGTTAAATAGATGAAAGATTTAATAATATATTCTTCCATTTAAATCAATAAATTATATTTTTACAACAAACAAATTATACTCCATGGAAACTACATATCATTTCATGGTAGATTTTTCGCTACCAGAAGTTCTGACCGAAGAGTTCATGAACCAAATTCCATTTCAACGTGCTGCTGTTGATCGTTTTTTCAAAGAAGGTAAGTTAGTTAACTATTCACTTTCTCTTGAAAACTCCAAAATCTGGGCTGTTTTTAATGCAAATTCCGAAATGGCTGTAATGGATATGATCGCTGATCTTCCACTTACTCCGTTTATGCAAGTTGAAATTAGCATGCTTACTTTCTACAATTCAGTGCATCAGGAAATGCACAATTTTTCAATGAATTAAAAATAGATTGAATAAAAGCTGAAAGGTGAACTTTTACTATTCAGCTTCCATTTTAGGGTGCTACAATTTGTTGTGACTACCATCGCAAAAGGGTGCTCCTCCCGTATGTTTACAACCACACCACGCTACTTTTTTCTTTTCTGATATCTTCTCTACCACAGGAGTGTAAGGTCCACCTTTATGACTTCCATCACAATAAGGTTGATTAGAGCTGGCTCCACAGGCACACCAGGCATAAGTTCCAGGCTCGATTTCCATAACATAAGGGGACTTTTGTGGTACTTTTTTCTCTGACATAAGTTTGTTTTTTCGGTATTAGTTGAATGAATTAGTTATTGAGATAAAGTAGCGATATTTTTTTGCCACTTCTTTGCCTTAAAAACTAAAAGTAACTGATTTTGTTTAAATAAAACCATCAATTCCCGTTTACATAAATTGAAAAATGCTTCTTTTTAAAAAGAAATTTCAATCAACAAGATTTCAAGCGTTTTCTATAATCTATATTTCCTTTAAATTAGTATTTTTCGAAAGAATCCCAATAAATCGTTTTAATAAGATTAACAATTGTTCATCAGTTAACTCTAATTCTAATTTCGTTTGATGACTGTTGATCAACCATCTGCGAACTTTATAATTCCAAAACCAGAAACGTACAAAACTATGAGCTATTCAAAACATAATTTAAACGACACCATAGTTGCCCTCGCCACTCCAGCCGGAACGGGAGCCATTGGTGTTATTCGCCTTTCCGGAAAAGATGCTATCCGAATTGTAAATAGTGTCTTTGATGGAAAAGACCTGAGTAAACAAAAAACGCATACAATTCAATTTGGCAATATAAAAGATCAGCATGGTCGAATCATTGACGAAGTATTGGCTTCACTGTTTATTGAACCTAAATCTTACACCAAAGAAAATGTTGTCGAAGTTTCCTGCCACGGTTCGGATTATATTATTCAACAATTGATTCAATTGTTTATTGCAAAAGGAGCGCGAATGGCACAGCCTGGAGAATTTACCCTCCGTGCATTTTTGAATGGACAGATGGATCTTTCACAAGCTGAAGCCGTTGCAGATCTAATTGCAAGTAGTTCCGCTTCTTCTCACGATATTGCCATTAATCAAATGCGAGGCGGCTTTTCGAATCAAATAAAAAACCTGAGGCAACAACTCCTTGATTTTGCCAGTTTGATTGAGTTGGAATTGGATTTTGGTGAAGAAGATGTAGAATTTGCCAATCGGGATGATTTGAAAATATTGGTTCAAAAAATACAATCTGTTATAAAAAAATTATCTCAATCTTTTCAGCTTGGAAATGTCATTAAAAATGGTGTCAACACAGTAATCGCCGGTCGCCCAAATGCCGGAAAATCAACCCTACTCAATGCATTGCTAAATGAAGAACGTGCCATCGTCAGTGAAATTGAAGGCACGACACGCGATACGATTGAAGAAGTTTTGAATATTAACGGAATAGCATTCAGATTGATTGATACTGCCGGAATTCGCAGGGCTCAGGATCAGATTGAACGGATGGGCGTCGAAAAAACGATTGAAAAAATCTCAAAATCTACAGTTGTCATTTATGTTTTTGATGTTTTGGAGTTAAAACCTCAAGATCTTTGGGACGACGTAGACCGTTTTTTGCAGGGTAGCAAGGTCCTTACCGCTAAAAGCAAGCGAATATTTGTAGCCAACAAAATGGATCTCAATCCTTACACAAAGCCATCTGATTATTACAAAGATGATCTGATAACTGAAAAAAATCTGGTTACCGTTTCCGCAAAAAATGCAATGAATATTGATCATCTGAAGGAAACTGTTTTTGCAACTGTTGTTGATGATCCTCAATTGATGGATCAAACTATCGTCACCAATTCCCGCCATTACGAAGCACTTCAAAAGTCTTACGAAAGTCTCGACGATGTTTTAAAAGGACTGGATTCCGGCATAACCTCTGATTTCATCGCTATGGATATCCGTCAGGCATTGCATCACCTTGGAGAAATAACTGGTGAGATATCAACCGACGATCTTTTGGGTAATATCTTTTCTAATTTCTGTATCGGAAAGTAATTACTGCAAAGGAATGTAACGTAATACTGTTTGACGTCAGCAAAAAGTGAACTTTTAAAGGGATAAAGATAATAGAGAGATTTATTATTTTAATAACCTTTAGAATCTAAAAAGATGTTGAAATAAAAAACAGCTCGGGTCAGTGAATTAAAACGAAAAACCAGAAGAAAGTACAGTTACGAAGAAAAGTTACTAATCATATTAGAAGGTTTTCGTGGGGAAAGCACCAATGCAAAACATCTTAAACTTGAAAATCAGCAAATAGCCCAATTTTGTATTTAAAATAACCGCATTATTGATATAAGATTAGTATTTTTTCAACTTTTGACCATAAAAATATGGTTGTTTTTTAAAAAAACTTTCAAAAATCAAACTAATTCTATATATTTAAGAACTACTCCGAGAAAACTTAAAGTCATCCTCTTGACTTAATAATTTATTTTAACAAGAAGGGATTAATGAAATAGGTAAGTGGATACTTATGCAATTTACCTTTTTAATTACTTATGGACAATGACACATTGATTAACTTTTCGTGTTTTAAGCTTATATATAAATCAAAGCAAGAAAAACGAGAATGCTAAAACATCAGGCTCCTTAGTTATTTATTGATAATTATTTGAAAAGGAGATTGTTTTTAGAAAAACTTAAAGGAGTGTTTTCAATTCCTTTTAGTTGTTTAGGAAAAAACAATACAATTATTAGCACAACCCCAAAGTGATGTCTGACAATAATTTTATTTCTAATGAAACAGTTGAATGGGACTATCTTCTTCATACTTTAGAAGAAAAAAAGTGTTTTCTTTTTTTAGGACCTGATTCTTATACTCCGGATAATGGGCTACCAATTGAAGATGCACTCTGCAAGCATTTAGATGCTATTGATCCAAATCACCCTTATATAAAGAAATATTATTCACAAGATGGATTCTTTCTTTTCCGAGAAAAGCGATTTAAGAACAAAATTATTTTTCAAATACGAAAATTCTACGAGCAAGAGTTTCTGAATACAAAAACGTTATTTAAAAAAATTGCTGCTATTCCTTTTCATGTTGTCTTTAATCTCGGATCAGATGACTTACTTTCTAAGGTATATAATAATTTTGGAATTGAACATCATTTTAGCTTTTTCCACAAAAACAACCCTTCAAGAAAACTTACAAATCTAGTAAATGGACTACCTATTGTTTATAATTTATTAGGGCATTTAAATGAAGATGAATCTCTCGTCCTCACTCATGATGATTTTTATGACTATCTAAAGTCAATCATGCAAAGAGTAAACTTAAAAGATGAAGTTATCACTGAGATTATAAATGCAAAGAACTTTATCATATTAGGAATGCCATTTGAAAAATGGTATATGCAATTATTAATGAGAATATTATCACTTCATCTAAGCTCCTCTAGTTTTGATAGATTAGCGCCAATTCATTCTCTTGAAGATCAATTGAAATACCTATACCAAGAGGAGTTTAAAATCAACTTTATTAGTAATAATATCAAAGATTTTATTGACAAACTTTATTCTCAATGTGAAGCTAAAGGTATCTTAAGATCTATTGGCTCTTCAATATCAGATACTACCGCCGAAACTACGATTGATTTAGAAGAATTAAAAGAACTCGTAGGCACTAACAAAACCCAGAAAGGCCTTTTACAATTAAAAACATACCTAAGTCGACGAAAAATGGTTGGCAGTCAATATTATGATGAAATCACTATTTTAATGAACAGGCAAAAATCATTGGAAAGCAATAATAATCTAAAGTTAATTACAACTGAAGAATATGCTGTAGAAAATTTAAAACTCAATTACTCATTTTTGAATTTGATAAATAAAATCGACACAATTAAAACATAAAAATTTTGGGTCTCCAGAAAACCAATCGATACCCGGGAGCTCTTCCATTTGCTGAAAGCCAAAACCATCTTTTTTTTGGAAGGAAAAAAGCAACTACTGAATTATACAAATTAATTCGTATAAATCCTCTAGTCGTACTTTATTCAAAGTCGGGTCTAGGAAAAAGTTCTTTACTAAATGCAGGAATTATTCCCAAAGTATATTCAGAAGGAAAATACGATCCAATTTTAATTAGATTTGGATCATGGGCAAAGGATGTTGAATTTACCCCTCTATCAATAACTCATGAAAAAATTACACAAAACTACAGCAAGGAAACATTTTTAAATAAAATTTACCCTGATGATCATTCACTATGGTATGCAGCAAAAACTCGCCAAATTAATGCTAATACAGAACAACCAATATTATTAATTTTTGATCAGTTCGAAGAATTATTTACTTATCCTGAAGACCAAATAAAGAAATTTGCAAAACATTTTTCTGAATTACTTTACACAGAGATCCCTCAACGAATCTCTAATTTTCATAGATTAAAAGAATTAGCAGAACCAGGTTTTCTATCTGAGAAGAAAGAAAAATTACTTTACAAAGACATACCTGTAAAAATAATTCTAGCTATCCGATCTGACCGGATGAGTCTGTTGGATAGACTAACTTTACATATCCCCTTAATTCTACA
This sequence comes from Saprospiraceae bacterium, assembly GCA_965220465.1. Classification (GTDB taxonomy): domain Bacteria; phylum Bacteroidota; class Bacteroidia; order Chitinophagales; family Saprospiraceae; genus JAHDHW01. Next base: position 1,067,187 of record CBDCPZ010000025.1, read on the forward strand.
AAATCGTTTTGAACTTAACCCTTTGAATGCAAAGGAGGCAAAGGAAGCTATTATAGCTCCAACCCTACTTGAAGGAGATTTTCTTTCACCTGCTTTTGAATATCAAGAAGATGCTCTGGATGAAATGTTAAATTATCTTACAAAAGATTATTCTACACCAGTCGAGTCATTTCAATTACAAGTATTATGCGAATCCATGGAGCGTAGGATAAAGGAAAAAAATATTTCAATTATAAGTAAAACCGAGTTAGGAGACCCAAAAGAAGTTTTCGAAAATTATTATGACAATCAAATAAAAAGCTTAGGTAATGAATCAGAACAATTAGCAGCCCGCCAACTTATTGAAGAAGGTTTAATTTTTGAAGAGGAAGAACGTCGATTAAGTATATACGAAGGCCAAATTTATAGGCAGTATGATATATCTGAAGATTTATTAGAAAAATTAGTTAACACTCACCTCATTCGAAGAGAACCTAGTATGAAGGGAGGCTATACTTATGAATTAAGTCATGACACATTAGTATCTCCTGTTTTAAAAGCGAAAGAAAAGCGAAAAGAAAAACAGGCGCGAGTAACTGCTGAAAATGAAGCTTTAGTCTGGAAACAAGAAGCAAGAAAAGAAAAACTGAAGAGGCAACGAGCCAGACTATTTGCTTTTTTGGGGTTTTTATTAGCTACGATAGCTTTTTCTGCCATGATTTACGCAAAAAAGATTGCAAATGAAAATGAAGAACTTGCAATATATAATGAAAAGCTTGCCCATACAGCTGAAAGAGATGCAAAACTCGCCGAATACAATGAGAAACTTGCTCAATCAGCTGAAAAGGATGCCAAGTATCTTGCTGTTAAAAATGAACTTTTAGCCGAAGAGATGGAAAAGGAAAGAAATAATGCTTTAGTATTGGCTAGCCAAAATAAAGATTTAGCAGCACAGAATTACGTAACAGTCGCCAAATATGCTTTAAGAGAAAATCCAACAAAGGCGATTAGACTTTCGCAAGCAGCTTTAGAATTTGATATAAATAATACCAATGCAAAAGAAACTTTTCAAAAGATATTTAATGACAGCCGACATCCTTTTTATCAATCAGAAATTAAAGGACACTTTGGGGCCCTAACAGCAATTGCATTTGATCAGAATGATACTATAATCTATACAGGTAGCATAGACAAAACAGTGAAAAAGTGGAGTATTGATGGAAAATTTAAAGGAACTATTTTAGAACTTGATTCTCCAGTCACCTCAATAGCTGTTTCAAAGACTAAAAGTCAAAAAATTTTAATAGGCTCTGCTGACGGAACTGTGACCTTATTAGGGTTTTCAAACGATCTAAATAAAAAAGAAGTAAAGCACGAAGGAGGAAAAGCAATTTCATCCATTTGCTTCGCTCCACACGAAAATTTCTTTGTCACAGCAAGTCTTGACTCCACAATTCAAATTTGGAATATGGAGGGCGAACTAGAAACTGTTCTACGTGGGCATAAAGGTGGTGTAACTGCAGTTGATATTTCACATGATGAGAAATATATATTAAGTGGAGGGATAGATAATTGGGCAAGAATCTGGAGTGTTAAAGAGGAGAGGGAAATAGATTCTCTAGGATTTCAAAAGTTGAGTAAGGATATTTCTTCAGTTGCATTTTCACCAAATGGAGAATATATTTTAACAGGATGCCATGATAAAATAATAAGGCTTTATCAATTTAATGAAGAAGAACTTAAAGTTTATTTGAAAAAAGAATTAAGAAACCATGAACATGAAGTGACATCTGTCGTTTTTGACCCAAGTAGTAAATATATTTTAACTACTAGCAACGATAAAACAGCAAAACTTTGGAATATTAATGGTTCCGAAATGAAAACATTTAAAGCTCATACAGATTACATTCTTGATGGAGTTTTTTCAAAAGACGGGAGTTATATTTTAACAGGTAGCAAGGATTTTACGGCCAAAATTTGGTACAATCATTTAAAAGAAATAAGTAACCAAAAACGTATGGGCGGAATTTCTTCAATTGCAATTTCAAGTTCAGGTAAGAAAATAATTGTTGGAAGTTTTAACGGGTCAGCGAATATATTTGAAATAAACAATCAGGATACTTTAATCAATCTAGATGAGATAATAACATTAAGAGGACATAGAAAAGATGTTACAACAGTTGCATTATCATCTGATAATAAATATATTTTAACTGGAAGTAAAGATGGATCTTGTATAGTTTGGGATTCAAACGGAAAGCAAATAAATACAATTGAAAACGCTAAATATTCAGAGATACTTTCAGTTGCAACTTCTTCAGATGGCAAATATTTTTTAATCGGAAGCAGAAACGGTATTGCAACATTATTGACTACATCAAAATTTCAAACAAAAATTGTACTTAAAGGGCATAAGGGAGAAATCAATTCTGTGGCATTTTCTCCTATAAATTATGGGAAACAGTTTATAACAGCAGGCCAAGATGGTAAAGCAATTATTTGGGATCGTTCGAATGGCCGCAAAATTAAGGAACTACAAGGGAAATCTAGTGGCATTTTATCGGTATCATTCTCAAATAATGGAGAATTAATTGCAACTGGACACACTGATGGTACTATTAATCTTTGGGAAAAAAGTTCTGGCAACATTATCCATACATTTTCAGGACATAAGGATGATGTATTTTCAGTTGCTTTTTCCAAAACCGGAGATTATATTTTAAGTGGAAGCCGTGATCAGACAGCTATTCTTTGGAATACACCTAAAAGAGGAAAAACAAACCCATTTTATTATAAAATTGAAGGCTTCAAAGATTGGGTTAATGCCGTATCATTTTTAAGCTTAGAAGGCGATAATAATGAATATTTATTTGCGGGAAGTTGGGATGGTTATCTTAGATGGTGGACTATAGATCAAATATTAGAAGCTAATAAAATAGTAGAACTTTCACCTTTAGATAAAGTAGATAATGGTTTAAAAGTTCAAATGTATGAATTTATAGAATACAAACGATCCACACTCGAACATGAAGGTGATCAGTTTGAATTACTCGAATTTGCCAAAAAGTTCGAAACACATTTTGAAAAAGAGCGAAATGATTCTTTTTATATAACTCTAAAACAAGTGTATACTCTAGCTTTTAGTGATAATTTTTTAGATGACAACAAGTTGAATGAACTCATCGAATTTGTTTTTAAATATGGCTCAATTTCTCAAAATTATAAGGATAAAAAATTAAATAATATATATAATGAGAATAAAAGAATTCTAAGCAAAAGAATCTTTGATGAGGATTATATTAATAGAGAAATTAGATCTAAAAAACAAAAAGACTTGCTAGGATATTTAGAAGATTTTAATAGAATTAACATCTATAATATTACAAATGAAGATACAATCGTAAATATTTATAAAATAATACTCAATCAATTTGTAAAAGAAGGTTTTTTAATAAAAAACTCGTTTGATGACCTTTTGAATTACGTTAAAATCCTAAGTGACTATTCTAGAATGAATAAAAATGAAATGATAAATGAAATATATTATGTTTATAATAGAATTTTATTAAATAAAATCTCGGAAGAAGCCTTTTTGCTCAAAGAAATAAAGTCCAAAACCTCAAAAGAATTATTAGATTATTTAGATGATCTTAACAAAATCAATATTTCTTATAATACAAATGAGGATGCTACTCTAAATATTTATAAAATTATACTTAATCAATTTGTAAAAGAAGAGGTTTTAGAGGATTACTCAATTGAACAACTCAAAGAGTATATTAAAATATTAAATAGCTATTCAACTATTGGGTACAAAAATGATAAGATTCCTGATATTTACAGTATCAACAAAACAATCCTTATTAATAAATTATGTAATAATTATTCTACAAAGAGTGAGTATAGTATAACAGATTTAGGAATTTTATTAAAAGATATATTTTTCTTTCAAGACTTATTTGATAACACTAACAACAAGGACACTCGGAATAAAATTAAAATAGCACTTGAGCAGTTATATGCGGGCCTTAACCAACTTATTGATTATTCAACTACAAAGTATGTTGAAACCAACGAACCTACAGAATTACTAGATCTTTCTTCAAGTTTACGCGATAACATTTTATATAATCAAAAAAATAAAGAAATAATAAATTGCAATAATAAAATTTGGGCCGCAATAACAAAATATGATCAATTAAATAAATTGGATTTCAAAAAACTTGATAACCTAATTACTAAAATCGATTTTTTCATTAAATCTCCAAATGAAGAGATCAGGGATTCATCCAAAAGATATTTACAGAAAATAATGGATCGAATAGATTCATTAGAAATTAAAAACATTTTGAGTGATTGGGAAAAATTGGGTGACTTTTTTAGCTATAGTTCTAGTAGATTTTATCAAAAAGATTATAAAGGTAGAGCCTATTATAGAGAATTAGCCATAAAATATTATAAAATGATATTAGCTCAAAAATCTAATGATGACTCTATCAAATATAACCTAGTAATTAATTATGCTTCTCTGGCATTTCAACAAATTCATCAAGGGGAATTTGTTGATGCCATAACCAATTCTGAGCAAGGTGATAAAATTGCTGACGAAATTGAAAAGGAAAAACTGAAAGGTAAAGTAAAAGATATTCTCCTTACTAATTGGGTCATGGGATATCTATATTCAGGGCAATTTGAAAAAGCAAAGAAACTATATTTAGAGAATAAATGTAAAGACTATCGATTTAGAGATAATTACGATTTTAGAAAGATATTCCTACAAGATTTAGATGTAACATCACATGCTACCCCGCCTGAAAGAGAGAAGGATGTTGAAAAAATAATTGAACTATTAAGACCAAAATGCTCGAAAAATAAAGCCTTAAGTCACAATTGAATTCGTTTGCTTTATAGATACATTGACCATTTACTGTAAACTTAGCCTTTTACCCGTTTTTAAGACATAAAAAACTACACGATTTCCTAGATCAACATAATAATACTCTGGAAAGAAATAAATAATTGCAATTTGAAGTGAGATAGGATTTTAATTAAACCCTAATCAATACATACTGTGATAGCGTTCAAACAATCATTATAATGAGCCTATTCCCAGAAAACCATAAAACACAATATCAACCTGCTTGCACCCAAGTATTTGTCATACTTGGTAGGGATATCTCCGTTTACAGGTATTTCCAACAAATTAACTTTCCATTTACTCTATCAAATTATAAATATTCCATTGATTCTATCCATGAAATAACACTTTTACTACGTATTTATTTTATTAAACAAACCTCGGAAAACGATTATAAAGAATGAGACCCCAAAGCCCCATTCATCATATAAGATTATTAAGTCCAACTTCAAAGGATATTAAAATAGATTTTCCTTTGGTAATTGATAAATTAAATAAAGCTAACATAACTTATTGCCTGGAAGATGATTCAGAAACAAACACTTCCGTACTGTTAATTCTAAAAGAGGAATGTGATGAGCAGAAAAAAGAAGAGTACATTCACAATTTACTTCAAAAAAATGTCAAAATTATTGCATTGCACATGGGCAATAAACCAATGCCATTCTATAAGGTATGGCAGTATCTTGGCATGGGAATAGAGGATGTGATCCATTTTACTAATAAAATTTCACTAGAAGGCATTCTCCAGGCAAAATTAAATCGGTGGATGATTATTGATCGATTTCTTAATTCTGATCGAGTAAAAAATACATTGATCGGAAGTAGTTCCGTTTGGTTAAAAATGCTTAGGCAAGTAATTGAAATAGCATGTTTTTCTTCCGCACCAGTATTGGTAATGGGAGAAAGTGGCACCGGCAAAGAATTGATCTCTCGTCTTATTCATGATCTTGATAAACGGCCGGATAAAAATGAATTAGTTTTGCTCGACTGTACAACGATTGTCCCTGAACTTTCTGGAAGTGAATTTTTTGGCCATGAAAAAGGATCATTTACAAATGCCATTTCCACCCGCGATGGTGCCTTTGCTTTAGCTGACCGTGGAACACTATTCTTAGATGAAATAGGAGAACTCCCGATGCGATTGCAAGCTGAATTACTAAGAGTCAGCCAGGAGGGGTTGTATAAGCGTGTAGGAAGTAATATTTGGAAAAAGACCAATTTCAGACTTGTCTGTGCTACCAATCGCGATCTCATCGAAGAGGTTAAAAAAGGAAACTTTAGGGAAGATTTATATTACCGCCTTACTACATGTATTGTAAATCTTCCTCCACTAAGAGAGCGCAAATTGGACATTCCAGAACTGGCTGAATATTTCCTTAAAAAAGCGCTCAAAACAGATCGTCCTCCTTTATTTGATCAATTAGTTAACAACTTTTTGATGGCACATGATTATCCTGGTAATATTCGCCAGTTGAAACAATTAATCAGCCGAATAGCCTATCGTCATACTGGTAACGGTACTATTACAATTGGATGTATTCCGGATGCTGATCGGGAAAATTATTCTTTCACTGAACAGGGCTGGCAGGAGAATGGATTCAGGGAGGCTCTTCGTCATGCGGTTAGGGATGGTATAGGATTGAAAGAAATCAAACGAATAGCTGGTGACATAGCAATGGAAGTAGCCATTGACAATGCAGATGGAAACCTCCAGGAAGCGGCCCGGTGTTTGGAGGTTTCTGATCGGTTGGTTCAAGGGTTTTACTCAAAAAATAACAAATAATACGAAATTATCTATAATAACTTTTACACACAGGGATTATTATTCTATTAGTAGCATCCAAATCTACATCCTTAGTCTTCGGATTAATGGCGGATTTGTCACAGATATTTACTTTCAAATTAAAACTAGTTTCCCTTTTCCACTTATTTTTAATTCCTCTGCGAATTCGATTCCAATCGAATGCTCCTCCTGGATCAGCTCTTTTACCCGATTTTACAATATGTTCATGTCCTGTAATATGTTTAATTGTATTTATACATGCTAATAAATAAGTCGTAAGTTTAATCAAACTGTAATACTGTTTTGGATTGTACGGGTCCCACTTCCTTCTGGATTTTCTATAATAAGTCGATAATGTGCTAATTGGAGTACCAGTGTATTCCCTACCTTTAGCTGTGCAATACTTATGAGCACATTTTTTTGTTTTTTTCCCAATAACTTTTCCAGATTTATTTTTTTTCTTTACAACCCATTTTTCACCTTTTTTTCTTAGCCAAGCATTATTCACAATTTCAATCCCAATACTATATCTATTCCTACTTTCACCCGCATGATGTGCAGATTTGTTAAGTGGAACCATTTGAATAATTTTTCCAGATTTTTCAATTACAAAATGTGGAGAAACATGTCTACTATTTTTTTGAAAGTATTTAACAGGACTATTACTACCACCTGTTGCATGATAAATTATATGAGTAATGTCCATTTTCCCTCTTTTGCTAAAATGAATACTTTGAGGGCTAGCTTTTTCAATCCAGGAAGGAACTTCGGGTGTAAGTCTATCAATTAAGTTTAAATCTAAGATACTAGAAAAATAGTTTAGAGTTTTCAGGCCAATTATACCATCTGGAACAAGCCCAGTACTAATCTGCCAACTTCTGATTGCCAAAGCAAAATCATCATGAGGGTCTTTACTAAAAATGAAGGGGTCGGAATAATTTTCATCTTCAAGAAATTTTTTAATTTTCTTTTCGTATTTTCTTTTTTCAGCATTAGTCCCCCCCCAACCAAGCCAATTTTTCATACAGAAATTCAATCTTTTTGCTTTATTTAACCCTTCCCAATTGGAAATTTCAAATTCATCAAGCATCTCATCTTGTAGGGTCTTTCTTGGAGATGGAGCTTTGCAAGTCTGACACCTACAATCATAAGAATGTCTAATATTATTTAATGTTGACCTATTTCTACAATAACAACTTGATTGATTTGCACCCTTTTTGACTTTTTTTAATTCTAACATTTCATCTAATAAAGTATTCATAATAATGATGTTTTTTGGCTATTTTAAACCAATTTGATTAGAAAATGAAACTTCCAAATAATCAACTTCCCATAATCGTAATCGTTGGATCGTCTCCTTTGTAATAAATGCTCCCACATTTAGTTTTCACTTTTTCCTTGATTTTTTATCAATAAAATCCAAAAAATTAATATGAATAGCCGCCAGGTGGTGTTTACCATATTTATCCTTCATCCAAACCGGACTACTACTCATACCAGCAGTTTTATCTGCATGGTAGAGAATCAGGTTCTCCGGCTTGTTATCAAATATGAGAAACATCTTTTTGACCTTATCATAAGAACTCCAGAGAGTACCACATAAATTTTTTCCTTTTCCAATTTGTGGCCTAAAGATTTATATTAAAGATAATATCTTGAAGATGTTGAACTCCCCTCACCAACAGGCAACCTGACCTGGAACAATAAATCTTTTATTTACTCTTTTCCTGAATTTCTAGTGCCTTAAAATAGCTTGACAGAACTTTCCTAATCTGTGTTTTTCAATTAAGAATTACAGGAGATATAACCATGGATTTGGCTATTTAACAGGCCGAAGGAAACCTGCAGAAAGCAGCACAGAAATTCGAAGTTTCTGATCGCTTAATTCAAGGTTATATCAAAGAGAAAATAAAAGAAGACAAGAACAAATAATTCATGTACTTAATTTTTCAAATATGGAATCGTCCGCAATCTGATTTCATAGCTGGGTATCTGAAACGGCATCGTTTGGCGTTGATAGCCCAAGCTCCTAAGTCACTATCAATTTTGTCGATTTTAATAATTGCTCTAAACATTATTCCAATTGCCCTTTTTTTTGATGGCACTGCCGCCAATCTTTTCATTATCTTTCTATGTTTTCCTGAAACTCCTGGTAATACCTCAATTGCAATTATCCTCTTTTTCATTGATAAGTATCCCCGCCTTCGGAACTTCGATTGAACATATGGTCTTTTGACGCCAGTAGCGGAATCCATAATCGCATAAACAGACCCCATTATAACTGATAATTCCTTTTTGGGGTTTCTCTTAAATTGGCGCACCGTCGCCTTATAGTATTCCTTAAGGAATTCTATCAATATTCCTAACCCTGGCCTAGAACCCTTCATTTTTTTTGCAATAGTTTTTGCCATCTTATAAATTCTTGATACAGAACCATTAGTTTTTTGTTTTCCATCAGTTAAAGAAAGAGCTAATTCTCTTAATTCCCTATCGGAAAGTGGGACTATGTTTGGCACCGGTTTTGGTTGTGGCTGGGGCCCAGGTAATAATATATCTTCTAGTTGATTAGGAATGCTGACATAAGTCAGTAACCAATATTTTCTTTTTTCATATGCCTTAATTTTATTTGGAGTCGGGACATTAGCTTTTATGAATAGCCTTCTTAGATCAACCCCAGTTAAATCTTCAATTATTTGAGATTTAACAGCTGGCTCTATATGCAGAATATAATACCCTTTTTCACAGTCGACCAATTCTTTTTGATGACGGTTTGCCAGATAAGATTTTAATGAATTTTCAATTCCATTTTCATCCAAGTTATGTTGGTTAATAAATAATTCAAAAGTTACATCAGCTTCTGGCAAATTTTTGCTGAGGTTGCTGGGGAGCTTCCCAAGCCAATTATCTTTACTTTGATATTTTCTAATCAGCCATTTTATTTTTTCTACAGCTATGCGAATACGCCCTCTTGATAAAATAGCCAAATCGATATTGGACGGAATTATTCGCGGAATTTTAGTCCGTTTCCCCCACCATGTAACTGAAAGACGATTTCTCTTAAATTTCCCAGGTTCACAAGAGGAGGTTATTTTTATTTCATTAAGAATATCATTCGAATGACCACTAAATGATTCATTGTTTAGCCTCGAATAGTAAACATCCGACATTTTTCTAGCTTTACATTTCCTACAATAACAGTCCAATTGGTGTTTATTCTTTGTACTCCTTTTCAATTCTAACATTTCATCTAATAAAGTATTCATAATAGGTATGTTTTTTAAGGCTTTCATAACCCAATTTGATTAGAAAATAAAACTTCCAAATATTCTACTTTCCATAATTGTAATTGTCGGATCGTCTCATTTGTAATTAATGCTCCTACATTTGCCTGTTCTTTTTTCTTTGTTTTTTTATCAATAAAATCTATGAAACTGCTATGGATAGCCACCAGATAGTGTTTTCCACTATTATCTTTTATCCAAACCGGGCTACCACTCATACCTGCACTTGTATCTGCCTGGTAGAGGATTAGGTTTTCGGGTTTACTACCAAATTTCGGAAACACTTTTTTGACTTTATCATATGATCTCCAAAGTTCACTACATAAACTTTTTCCTTTATCTCCCGGAAACCCACAGACGTGAATCTTTCCTTTTTCCAATTTTGCCCTTAAGAGTTCATTAATCGGTAGTATCTGATAGTTGTTAAACTCCCTCCACCAACCAATAATCTGACCTGGAACAACAAACCTTTTGCTCCAATTTTCCTGGATTTCTATTACTCCAAAATCACTAGCAAGGGCTTGTCGTATTCGTGTTTTTGTCAATTGAGATATTGGAACCTCCATAGCTGACTTAAATCCAGGACTGACAAGTATTTTTTGTGATATAAATACTCCAAATGGTTTGAAGCTTTTTCCCTTTTTCTCATTTCGTCCCGGTATAACTCTAACTCTTTTTGCAGGTACTATTTTAAACCGGGTTTTGCCTGTTCTCTTGTCTTTTATAACTTTCAGACCAGCAATTACATGCGAAGCTGTAAGAATATGCTTGGGTGAAATTAAAACTCCAGAACCGCAACCTTTTGTAGTTGGTTTAAGATCTTTCCAGGCCTTACCCGGATGTTCCAGTATACCTAAAGGGTATAATACAGGTTCAGGAAATTCCACCTCCAGAGAACATATCCATCTAAAAGGAGGAAGAGTTGTATTTCTTACTTGTTGTCGATCATCCTTTTGCAGGATAATTTCCCGGTTCTCATAATGATCGGTATTTATTTGAGAATAACTCATTAGTAAGAATTAGTTCTGGTTCTTGAAATTCGTGATATCTGACTTTTTCGAAAAAACCTTGTAATAATATTTAAGGTATGATAAACCTCTTCCTCTAAGTGATCCGCTCTAAACAAAAAAGTAACTTGTGTTTGCTTTTGTTGATCAACAGTTAAGATGGCTTGAACACCTTTTTTTTTCAACTTTTTCAACAGTAACTTAGACTGTGCACTGTTCGATGTAATTACCTTTAGTACCGGAAAAATGCCTTTAGTAGCTTTAATTGATTCTTCTTGTAAACCTTTCTTAAATTGTCGGATGCGTTGTAAAAGTATGTAACGTCGGTAGTCACCTTCTATATGATTGATATTAAGAGCATGCCAGGCAGATTGAATATTAGCCATCGAAGGTGGACTACAATGCACTCTTGAAAGACTGCGCTCTTTTACCTGTTGAATAATCTTGGAGCTCCCACTCAAAACAGCCACAGGCGCACCAAAAGCTTTTGCCAGAGAACTGCCTAATATTATGTTTTCATCCTGAATACCAAGCCAAGGCACAACTCCGCCGCCTCCATAACCATAAGGCATTTTATTATTAGGTTGCCTACCTAAAATACCCAATGCCTGAGTATCGTCCATGACTAGCAAGCCATCATAAGGACGTAGAATTTTCAAATATTTATTTACAGGAGCAGCTTTATTGCATTCCAAACACCAACTATCCGTTACTATAATCGGTCGACGACCTTTCAGAACTAAATGTATTTCCTTACTCAAACCATCCAGTAATGAATGGTTAAAATAGAAAACGGAATTCTTTTTCTTCAAAGCTCCTTGCATTCCCCATTTAGCGATAGGATAAGCCTTTCGATCAATAAAAATTACATTACGTTGATAATTCAAATTTTCAAACAAATCCAAAAACAGATGGAGTGTAGATGGATATAATAATCCTTCGTCCATCCCCTGTATACCAGCAATCGCCTTTGCAATTTGTCTGGCAGCAGGAGGTTCTTTCAATGCAGCTGGTGCTCCGGTAGTAAAACTTGACCAGGGCTTCAGACTGTTAGTATCATGTTTTATTCCAAGGTAGAGGGCAGAAGTAAAATCAAGTTTTACATTCTGCTCTTTACTACCATTCTTTCTGTACATTCTTCTTTACAGGTGTTCCATTTTTTGAAGTTCTGGTCATCTTGCCATTTTGTTTGATTTTTAGCCGTTTGGCAAGGTGATAGGATGGCTGATGTGAGTCAATTTTTTGTTGACCTACCAAAGTTATTGCTAAATCGACCCCAGTTACTGTTTTGTAAGAATGAATATATCCCTGAATTTGGCTCCTAAAATAATTTGCCCAAAGTGCAGCATCCTCTGATGTCCTGGTTTGATCACTCCAGTCGCCAAAGCGTATAGATAATAATATTTGCTCTCCAAATTTTGCCAAATAATCATAGTGGATAGGTGACGCATCAGTCCAGCCTTGTAATTTATTCATGGAAGCGACTCGATCCATCCATGATTCTGTAAAAGGAATAGCGGCTCTGCCTGGCAGAAATTGTCTGAATTCTGGTCTTGCTAGAATCCATTGTTGCATCAACATTTCAATCCTGGCTGTACTAGGTAAATCTCCGTATTGATTGTGCATTCCTTCAGCAATGGTGAAATGAACTTCCCTTAAAGCATTTAACAATGGATATGTATCGGCATCTACTAACTTGTTTGCTGAATCGGAATAGTACTTTGAAGTTAAGTTGAGCAATCCGTGAAAACCTTCAATAAAACGAGCTCGGCTATCTGCACTATTCAAAGCCGGAACGGCTTTGCCTTTCAGTGTTATTCCATAGTGGTGATCGTATTCATAGGCTCTTCGCACCACATTCAATCGATGCTGTTCATCCTGAATATATCCCCATAACAGATTGTTAAGTGGCCGCAGGTGAGAAATTTCCATTTCGGCCAGAGGATCATTTCCGCCTGGCATTCTCATATTTTGAAAACGACTTGTAATAGCGTTCATTCCTTGAACAAGCATCCCCTCTTCTTGCCAGTAAGACCAAATTAGTTCTACAAATAGAGGACACTCTAATCGCTGCCGGACGATTCCAAAACATTGCTCTTTCATATTATTTTCTACGGCCTGGCTATTTTGATCATTTGGATCGGTTTGAACAGAAGGATCAATTTGAGCAGATGGTGTAGTTTCACATTTACATAATTCATTTTCGATAAGCTCATCAATCCAGTTGCTTGTAATATTTACATCTCCAAATTTTTGTCGTATCAGGAATAAAAAAGGCAGTATAGAACCTTCTTTTTTTAGATAATTTTCCCATACAGTTTTAAATTGATCATCATCACCGGTTGCAAACCGGATATCCAGTTTTGCAAAATACTTGATTAGGCTTTCTTCTGAATCAATATCCTTCAAGTCACAACAAACCCCTGCATTGACCATTAAAAATGCCTCTGTCGCAATTTTTAATACCCGGTAACTGTCTGTATCATTAAAGGGCAAAAACCTTCTTTTATCAAATGTAGAAAATGGCTTATCATCTTTAGGATCATTACAAAAAATCTTATTTACATATTCATTGTACTTTTCAAATGAAAGTCTTTGGGCACCATCTTCAATTATTTTAAATAAAATAGGTAATGCATTTTTATTAAAAGTTGATTTTAAGATATTGACATTGACATCATTCTTTTCTGACATCACTTGCAAAGCTTCGCTGGCTTTAAAGGATTGATTTAATAAAATTTCTTTTAGTGGCCTTACTTCCATATTTATTTCATCAATGTTTTTATTATCCAATGCTTTAACTTCTATATGCAATGTACCATGAGGATTTTTCCCGGTAAATTTTGCTATCTCAGCCGAGCTGATGTCGAAACGTAAATCTTTTCCAACCACACTTGGTTTACTTCCTATATCTTTTCCAACTAAAGGCTTTAGGTTTCCGCTAGGATTAAAAGGATGATAGCTTATTATTAAATTTATTTTGTCAATAACATCTTCTAATCCTTTCTCACTTAATACTCCTGAGTATTCAGGTGTAAACCAAATACTTAATGGATTTTCAGGTGATGCGATAGGCAAAGAAGCCCAAAGCTTTCCGCCAATAACATTTATATTATTTTTATTATCTGTCATGATTGTAAGATTTTGAGTTAAATAATATTCCTCCGCAGCGCCCAGGCCCGGAGCATTTCACTTAATATTTTATTTTCTTGTTTCGGAGATATTTCTCCATCTGCTCTAGCTTGGCCTATAATGGCAAAAACTATTGATGGACTTGCCTTATTCATTATTTTATTTGTCCTTTCCGATTTTCGGAATAAATTTCGAAGCTGATCTGGTTGTCGATCGTATAGCGGAAAAACGCTTTTCAATGATTTCCCTTTCAATGATGGTGGTCTATGATGTATGACTAGTCCAACGAATGCTGGAATGAGTGCTTCTAATTGTTTATATATTTTACTCTTTGTACTACCAGCTAGATGTAAGGGATAAAGTCGATCCCAGAGTTTTTTCAAACGAAACCATTGCTGATCCGGATACAATGCAGCTCCAAATGCTATACTTAATTTTACCCGAATCCAAGGAGGCGGGTGCGGATCATCGCCATTAAGACGAAAAACAAAGTAACTAGGCACACTTACTACCCCCATCAATCCGGTTGTTGAACCAATACCTATCATGGCTACACTCCAGAAATCTGAAAGAATCTCCGAAATCCATCGTTCGTACCAATTCCACAGCTTTTTATTCCCAGAGTCTGTTTGTGCTCTATGTTGTAAAGCTTTGCTAAGAGAGGGAATCAACCTTAAAAGTGAAGCTCCTTGATGTCCAACTTCATGGACTAGGGAAGAAGCAATGCCAGTAGAGACCATTCGCTCTCTTGGGACTCTTATAACTGCTACAGGATTGCTCTTACCTCCCGGAAGTCGGGTCCTTGCTCTTCGAATTGCTGCTCCATGACCACGGTCAAGGAATGTGATAAGAGGAGGTGAATGATAATAATTACCTTTTAATCGCAAAGCATCCTCAGCCAAGGCATCCATACCTGAAAGTAATATCCCCGTATCATGTTCGGCTCGCTGGGTAAGCACATCTGCAAAAATATCAACCTGGTCAAGTAGCCAATTGAACTTCAATTTTAAGAGAGCATATTGCTTTTGAATCAATTCCGAGTTCAATCTTGGTTTTTTGACTAACCATTTGATGAAAGCATAAATTTTTTCTTTTACTTCCTGAACACCATCCTTAAGTAAAATGTGAATAGCTTTTTGCGCGGGAAGTGAAATATTTGCTGCTGCCGGCATGGGCATAGTCAAGGCAAAATGCCGTACTTCATTTAAGCGTGTTAATAATGCCTTTGATTCAATCTTAAGAAATTGATGAGAATTTATAAAACTCAAAGAATTGGAATGATTAACATTAGCTTTTATGGACATAGATGCCTTTTCCCGAGATCTAAGATGTCCCTTAAGATCTTTCTCACTTGCTTGTATTGCAAGTAAATCTCTTGTTATTTTGGTGATTTTGTCCATTTTAGTGTACGTTAAAATGTGGTTAGCTATCTAAGTTAATCCCATCATTATAACCTTGTTCCCTTTTCGATACCAACGACCTGATGTGGTTTTTCTTCCCCTAGCCATTACTACATTCCGACGCCGACGTCTTATTCTTCTCTTTTTACGTATTGGCTTTAACAAACCTGGAGCGTGTTTTTGAGCAGATTTTTTAAAGCCTTGTCTAATTGCTTTATTTGAAGACATCCGGCCTGTGTTTTTTATTGAATTTCTGGCTCCAGCTCCGGCAAAACGTACTATCCGTTTTGCTATTTCAAACTCCTGATCTTCAGGACTAAGGCCTTCCAGTTCCATTTTAAAAATCTTTGATGCTTTTCTACTCAAACTACCGCCTAACTTAGCGCCTATTGGCCCTCCAATTGCTCCTCCAACATATGGCGCGACTCTCCTAATCATCATTAACCTTTTCCTTAATATATTCTTTAATTTGCTTCTTATTTTTCTCCCGGCAAATCTCAAAAGTTTTGAACGAGAAAGAACTTTTCGAGCTTTGCTGGCCCCTTTTCTAATACGTTTCCCTATCCTTTTTGCCCCCTTCACGGCTCTCCTAAATAATTTCTTAATAAACTCTTGCTCTTCTTCTGGACTACTTATAGAAAGTAGTTCAAAAGCCAATTCTGCTTCTTCTTCTGGAGTAAAAGGGTTACTATCTAATTCGTAATGCATCTCATCATCATAATCCATTTCGTCATCGTAATGCATCTCATCATCATAATCCATTTCATCATCATAATCCATCTCATCATCATAATCCATTTCGTCGTCGTAATCCATTTCGTCGTCGTAATCCATTTCGTCGTCGTAATCCATTTCGTCATCGTAATCCATCTCATCATCATAATCCATTTCGTCATCGTAATCCATCTCATCGTCGTAATCCATCTCATCGTCGTAATCCATCTCATCGTCGTAATCCATCTCATCGTCGTAATCCATCTCATCGTCGTAATCCATTTCGTCATCATAGTGTGTATTAAAATTTCTTGATTCCAAAGTTGTTCGATCATAATCATGCATGGTTAAAAATTTTAGTTATTAATAATTTTTTACACTGAAATGATTAATAATTATTCAGTCATGTATACTTTGGCAAGCAATGTACCAATGCCAAAAAACAAGAGTTTTAGGGTGTTTTCACGAAAAAAAATTCGGAAGTAATTAAAATGACTCTTTAAGGCGAAAAAAAATTCGGAAGTAATTAAAGACACTTTCTCAATTTGAGAGGGTAGAATTTATAGAACTCAATAATAATTCAACAGACGAAACACTAAGCACCTTAGTTTCAAATTTGAATTAGATTAAAATATCATTTTAAAACATTTTATGCTCATAGTGTTTCCCTTTTCCTAAATCCTCATTTCGATTTTGAAAATAGCGATGTTTTTCTGACATTAATTTTTCTGAAGGGACATGTACTAATTGGTAATTTATTGCATTCTTTTACACAAATTTTACAACAAAATTACATCTGATTAACAATATCAAATGTACAATTTGTTGGCAGTGAACCACTTATACAATTAGATTACTTTCTGTATCGGAAAATAAGAGCTGCAAAAGAATGCAAAGAAATGAAACATAATACAATGATAATCAGTTTTTTATACAAAAAAATATTCATAATATTTTACATACTCCTATAAGCATTTATATATTTATTACACTTATTTTACAACTAAAACACCTTCAGGTGTAAAAAAGTGTAATTAAGTTATGTTGAATAAGTAATTCGGTAAAAAGATAAAATTCTAAATTTGGTTAAAAAGTTAGCCAAATGCGATTTATAAAATTGAAACTTGATCAAGCGATTGAATTAAAAGAAAGAATGCTTCAAAGTAAAGATTATCGCGAGATTAGTCGATGTCGAGCTATGTTGCTGAGTCATAAAGGGTACACCATTAATGATTTAGCAGATATATTTGCCGTTGACAGAGATACCGTCACAAATTGGTTTGACAAATACGAATCTGAAGGTATTTCTGGTCTAAAAGACTCTTTTCGAAGCGGCCGACCTCCAAAACTAGATGATGACCAAAAAAAACTTTAGAAGGCTGGTTGTCGGATTCCCCACGGCAATTATCAGATATGCTGGAAAGAATAAAGGAAGAGTTTGGAGTATCTATTAGTCGTTGGACTCTTCGAAATATCCTAAAGTCTTTGGGCTATAAATGGAAAAGAATCCGAAAATCGCTCAAAAGTAAAAGAGATAGTCAAGCCTTTAATAAATTCCATAAACGCCTGACATACTGGCAAAAGCAGGCAGATAAAGGCGGATTAGATTTATTTTACTTTGATGAAGCAGGCTTCAATTTGACACCGAGTATTCCCTATGCCTGGCAAAAGAGAAACGAGCAAATTGAAATATTCGCTCAAAGAGGATCTAACTATACCGTTTTAGGTTTTATGAATAGACAATTGGATTTTTATCCTTATATCCAAACTGGCAGTACCAATTCAGATGATGTCATTTATTGTATTGACGAGTTCTGTCAGGAAATTCGGAAAGGAAAATCCAACAAACATAAAACGATCCTCATTTTAGATAATGCACCAACTCATACCAGTCGAAAATTCAAAAATAGAATTAGGCATTGGAATAGCTTGGGCTTATGAATTGAATTCCTACCAAAATATTCTCCGGAATTAAATCTCATTGAAATACTTTGGAGATTCATAAAATACAAGTGGTTGCCTTTTGAAGCATATTCTTGTAAACAATCGCTTTTCAAAGAACTAGTTTTTATTTTAAATAATGTCGGTTCTAAATACCGAATCAATTTTTCCTAAGCACTTAAGAATCCAAAATCTCATCAAGAGAAAAAAGAAAAGGGAATTGGCGAGGAGAATCATTGCTAAACAAGAATTGGAAATTGCACAAAACAAAGAAGGCTTTTTCTCCAATAAGGGTAAATCAATTTACTTGCTTAAATACTTTGAATAACTTTTAGAAGAAAGGAAAAAAAGTAAAGGCAATTACGGAAATTGGTATAGCGCTTTGAAACATTTAAAAAATTATATTCGCTCTAATATTTCCTTATCAGAAGTTGATGTTGAATTTCTCAAAGGATTTAGAGAATACTTACTCCATAAACCAATTACAAAAAGCCATACTCCATTGTCCAGAAATTCAGCCGTTTCTTATTTCAATAAATTCAGAGCTTGTATAAATCAGGCTTTTAATGAAAGACTCATCTCTGTAAATCCAGTTTTTGGAGTAAAAGGTATCAAAGCAGAGGTACCAAAAAAAGAGTTTCTTACACTAGTAGAGTTAAAAGCTATTGTCAAAGTTGATTGCCGTTTTCCAGTTTTAAAGCAAGCTTTTTTATTTAGCTGTTATACTGGAATGAGATGGTCAGATATCCAACATTTGACCTGGAATGACATCAATCAAATTGATGATCAAACTTATCGAATCACTTTTAGCCACAAAAAACTAAGGGCCAGGAATACTTGGATATTCTGTATTCTGTAATTGATAATTATACTAGCAGAAAAGGTGAAGCTGATGAACGAGTTTTCATTGGATTAAAATATAGTGCCTGGCATAATATCGAAATCAACAAATGGATGATGAGGGTAGGTATAACTAAAGATATTACTTTCCATTGTGCTCGACATACTTTTGCTACCTTATAGTTAAATTTGGGTACTGATATTTTTACTGTCTCAAAGTTACTAGGTCATAAGGTATTGAAAACCATACATATTTATGCAAAAATAATGAATAAAAAGAAACAAGATGCGATGAATAAGATTCCTGATATTAAATTATAAAAAATTGGGGGGCTTTCTTATTCTATTATCTTCAATTTTTATAATTAAGCTGGGAGGTTACAGCTTTGATATTAATATAGAAGTTGTTTAAAAATGATTTATTTGATTTCTGATTAGGATGAGTGAAAAAGCTAAATAATGCAATCCCATCCAAGTTTGTGCTTTAGTTTCAAAACGGACAAGCAATGCTTTAAAAGCATCTAGCCAAGCGTTTGTACGCTCGACTGAAAAACGTTCTTTGTATAATACATCGTCCATTAATGCTTGATTATCAGTGTTTTTTGAATTTCTTTTATTGAAATCAATATTAGCAATGATGCCATTAGACAAACAAAGCGTTCTGAATCCATCACTATCAAGCCAGCGTCGGCATTTAAAAACAATCCGTCGATTTCTATTTTGGATTCCTTTAAATCTGCCAGCATTTTGGTGAAGAAAAATTCAATGTTAAAAAGGTCGTTATGGCTTCCTTCAATGGGTTGGGACATTGCTAAAGGAATCCCTTGTTTATCTGTTAAAAAGAGCGCATTCGTTGTCTTTGCCTTTTTGCGGGTTTGATAAGCTACAGCTTCTCCTCCTCTTTTGGCAGGAGTATGAGAACCATCAAACTGAACAGAAGACATATCTAAATTGGCCTTATTTAAAGCTAACAGATTCACCCACATTCGCTTTAATGAACCGTCTTTTGACCATTTGTTAAAATGGTAATAGATTGAATTCCAACGAATTAAAATCCTGCTACAAAAAGCTGACACTGGTAACTCTCGCCACTGGCAACCTGTTTTGAGCCGATAAATAATGGCTTTTACTATTTTCCATAAAGGTACTTTGGTCTTTCGACCAAAATTAGATTGACTCAAATAAGGCATTAGGTTTTTTGTAATGAACTTTTTAGATAATTTTACATACATGTTGCAGAGGTGTTTTATTGTTAGTTGTGGTAACCAACAATTTACCGCTTTTGCAACATTTTATACCGCCTCTCTTTTGAGGTGACTTTTTAAACAACTTCATAAAGTATATCTAATATCAATAGATAATACATTAAATACATTTAATCTGAAAGTAAAAAAACGTATTTTACTCTTAAACAGTTTTTATTTACGTTTTTTGCTTAACTCAATGCCAGATTTACTACAATATTTTTTTTGCTTTAGCTATAAAAATAAACAAAAAGCAATATGCTCAATGTTTATCTTGCTTTTAACTTCAAATTTTTTATTTGCTCAACTGAAATTAACAGATTTAAGGAATCAAATCACCCTGGAAGAATTTCTTTCTAATCGTCCTGCCAACAATATATTACAAGACAATCTAGGCTTTATTTGGTTCACCACTGATAATGGACTTAACAGATATGATGGACGAAATATTTTAGAATACAGAAGTTCTATAAATAGTCCTTATTTAATAAACGGAAGTGATATTAAATCAATCCATCAAGCAAGTGAAGGAGGAGTTCTAATCATTTATCAATCGCACTTTGATTATTTAGATTATTTGAAATCAGGGGCTCAAAAAGCCAACAAAATATTATTAGATGATACAAACGGTATTGATGGAGAAATCAAAAATATTTTTATTGATAACAAAGGCAACATTTACTTATTAGCATTGAAAGATAGGAAATACACTTTTTTAAAATCTAATAATAAATATTCGTTTGAAGTATTATTTTCTTTAGATGCTCATATTCAAAAGAATAAAATTATTGAATTCATTAAATCACAGGATGAAACATTTTGGATAAATAGGACACCTTACAATATACAACAGTTAAGTGTTCATGGAAAAGTGTTAAAAAATTTAGAACTCGAAAGCCTTAATTTAAGTCAATCTACCAACAAAACACCATATCAAACAGACATATTTTTTGAAGACTCAAAAAAAAGAATCTGGTTATCATTTTCAAAATCACCTGGAATATATAAGTATAATATAATAAATAATTCATTTGAAATTTTTAATCAAATACCAACGGATCAATATTATTCGGATTTGTGGGAAGACAAAAATGGAAATGTAATTATTGGAGTTAGCAAAGAACCGTGGGAACCTTGGCAAATTGAAAAACTATATTTACTGGATAATGATGATAATCTTTATGACATTTCAGATGTCTGTCGCAAATACAAAACCATAAATGTCTTGTATAGTTATGATTATAATAACATCCTATTTTTAGGTTCTTACCAAGGATTAATAAAAGTTGTATTAAAAGATAAAAAAATAAAGAACTATTTATCTCAAGAGTTAGAAGATAGTGAGTGGGGATGGAGTATTAGAGGTATTATAGAGGATGGTCAAGGATATATATATTTTGCAAGAGAAGAAGAAAATTGGTATCATTTAGATATAGAAAATGATAAACTTGACACTATTCCTTTCAGTTTATCTGATTCTATTAAAAAGGATGGCACATTAAAAAATAGTTTTAATTTATTAAATGATGATGATGGCTTTTTATGGGGAACTCGTAGGGACTCAAACGATAATTATTTCTTAGTTCAATATGATTTTATTTCTCATGCTTTTTACTCTATTCCATTTCCTCATTTTATTCAAAGTATATGTTTAACTCAAGATAATTTAATTTGGATCATTTGTGGCACTAAGAATACTAAAGGAGCTCTGTATTCATTTAATAAGAAATTAAAAAAGTTTGATCAGTACTTTGATGAAGATGGTGTCAATCCTTTGAAAAATGATGTGCCGACCTATATCCTTGAAACTAAGGATAATAATTTTTGGGTGGGAACAGATGATGGCCTTGTATATATTAATAAGAACAAAAGCGTTTCCCAAAGATACAAAGGCATTAATGAAGGGAATCAATTTAGTAATTCTAACATTATTGTAATTTTTCAAAATGATAAAGGAGATCTATTTCTTGGTACACAAGGAGGAGGGCTTAATATATTTAATCCAGATACTGAAGAACTAACAATCTTTGATGAATCAGATGGTCTTTGTAACAATTACATTTGCGGAATAATTCCAGATGAAAAAGGCAACTATTGGCTAAGTAGTTTTAATGGTATTTCTTACTTTAATACCAAAACACATTCTTTTCGAAATTTTTATAAAAGTGATGGCTTAAGTCATAATGAATTCAATCGTTTTTCATTTTTCAAAGACAGCAAAGGGCGTTACTATTTTGGAGGAATGAATGGATTGAATGTTTTCTTCCCTGAAGATCTATTAAATGAAAAACCGACACCAGGATTACAACTTACAAAATTTACTCGATTCAATAGAAACTCGGACTCTTTGATAGTAGAAACCAATGGATTAAAAGATGTTAATGAAATTATTATTTCACCTTATGATTCATATTTTCAATTTGATTTTTTTTTACCAGACTATAAACACCCCGATAAAATTCGATATAGGTATTGGCTGGAAGGATACGAAAATGATTGGAATGAATTGGGAACCGCTAATTCACTTAGGTTTCACCAACTTGCTCCAAATGAATATGACCTTCGAATAGAAGCAGCTGTTTCGGGAGGAGGATGGGATCAAAATGGTTTAAAAATTAAACTAAAGGTGAAAGAACATCCTTTAAAGTCTTGGTATGCTTATATGATATATATCACCTTGGTGTCAGGCGGATTTTATTTAGTTTATCGATATCGGGTTAACAGGAAATTAGATCAAGCTGAAACAAAAAGATTAATAGAACTGGATGAATTTAAGTCTCGGTTTTATGCGAATATTACTCATGAATTTAGAACTCCTCTAACACTTATTTCTGGGCCAGCGGAAAACGCAATAGCTAATTTTGAAAATTTAAATAAAAAAGTATTGATTGAAGACTTAAAACTGATTAATCGAAATAGCAAAAGAATTCTATATTTAATAAATAGAATATTAGATATAAGTAAACTTGAGGCAGGAAAACTACAACCAGAATATACTTATGGGGATATAGTTCAATTCTTGAAATATATCACTGAGTCTTTTCATTCACTAGCTCAATTGAAAAAAATTCAACTTACTTTTTATAATGAGATAAAAAATCCTAAAGTAAATTTTGACCAGCAAAAACTAACACATATTCTTTACAACTTAATTTCTAATGCCATAAAATATACTGCAAATGGAGGAAATGTCATTATTCATTCTAGAGAACAAATGGATCATTTACTAATAAAAGTTAAAGACGATGGCTCAGGTATTTCCGAAGAGCGGTTACCTTATATATTTGACCGATTCTATTCAATAAAATCTCAATCTTCCTCAATTCAAGGAACAGGGATTGGATTAGCTTTCACAAAAGAACTAGTAAAAATATTGGATGGACAAATTACAGCAGAAAACAATCCGGATAGTGGTTGCACTTTTAGTATTTTAATACCTATAAATCGTCAAGTTAATGAGGAAATGGAAAAGACTATAGAACTAAATTATCCTATCCAGTTTGAAGGTCAGGAAATTTTTCAAACAAGTAATATAAATAAGCATAATTGGGAAAACATCTTTACTCAATCAATTGATAAGCCTTTAATCTTAATTATTGAAGATCATTCAGAAGTAGCTTTTTTCATTGCTAAGTGTTTAAAGCCTAATTACAATATAGATATAGCAAGTGATGGTAAAAAAGGTATTGAAAAAGCTATTCAAAAAATACCAGATTTAATTGTAAGTGATGTAATGATGCCTGAAAAAGATGGGTTACAAGTCTGCCATGAGCTTAAGAATGATATGAGGACAAGTCATATTCCTATTATCTTGCTAACTGCAAAAGCCGATTTGGAAGCACGTCTTGATGGATTAAGTAAAGGAGCAGATGACTACCTAAGTAAACCTTTCAATGAAAATGAGCTTAAAATTCGAATAGAAAATCTGTTAGACAATAGGCGAAAGCTCCAATTATATTATGGCTCTCATGAAAATATTGCCTCAATTACAACAACATCAATTAATTCAAAAAGCGAATTATCAAATGAACAGGACACCTTTATTTTAAAAGTCAAAGAAATAGTTGAAAAGCATATTACTGATTATGACTTTGATGTTCCTAAGCTTTGTAAAGCTATTGGAATGAGTCGAACACAGCTTCACCGTAAAATAAAAGCAATAACAGGAAAACCTATCACACATTTCATCAATTCAATTCGTTTGTCAAAAGCAAAATTACTTTTGAACAACCCTAATTTAAGTATTGCTGAGGTAGCATATGATTCAGGATTTAGTGACCCAAACTATTTTTCACGAATTTTTAATGATTTTTTTGGCTGTAATCCTACTGAATTCAGGAATAATTTATAAATCCAACCTTTTTCTTATCCCGTATTTTAATTAATTGATTATCAATCAATTAAGGTTTACCTAGAAACAATAATGCTAATGTTTGAAACAATTGTGCTACCCTTTGGAACAATCGTCCTCCCTTGAGAAACATAAGTGCAGAACAAATAATTGATTAGGATGCAACTTTGTTTTGACAATCAGAAAAATAGAATTCATTTTCAAACTCAATAAAAATAACGAATAAAATATTCATGAAAGTTTTCCTGGATTGGCATAAGAAGGAAACACTAAAAACGTGCTCAATATAATACCTAAGTAAAAAGATTTCATAATTCAGAAAATTCATTTAACAATAACATCCACAAATCTTAATACCCAAACTTGAGAAATGTTACTCTATTTTTTAAGATACAAAATAAGCACGATAAAAGTGTAACGAAATTAGTTGCGGAGGTATTTATAAATAACGAATCAATTTTTTATACCGCTTGAAAATCATTTATCATGTTAAGAGTAACTCAAAATCAGCACTCATCAAAAATTAAATCATTCAAAAACCGCTTGGATGCTATCAACTGGATAGCTAATCATGCAGAAACCGAGGGCCAGTTTGAAGTAATTAGGGAACAGTTGAATTTCAATTATATCTATACCAATGAATTTTTCATCTCTCTGAACGGGCCACTAAAAGAAGTAATAATACTCAGTAATTGTAAAAAAGGATAAAACAGAATCCAACAATTTTAAAATATTTTGCATTATGAATACCTGGAAAAACCTTCTTTGCGATACCATAGCATTTGGAACGACTAATGGTTTAATCATGACCAATTATCAGGACATCATTTACATTTCCGCAGATGGAAGTTATTCAAACATTCATACATTGGAACATCCTGAATTTATTGTTTCCTCAAATTTGGGATGCTTGGAGGAACTTTTGCCTGAAACGCTTTTCATTAGAATTCATCACAAGTATTTGGTCAATAAACTGCATGTTCGAAAACTATTGACAAATGGGAAATGTGAAGTGATCCTCTCTAATGGAACTCAACTTGAAGTTTCTTTGAGGAAGAAAAAAACAGTTGTTAACGGATTCATAAAACTTTTATAATTAACCGCATTTGTGAACAGGACTAGTGCAGTTATAAATAAGATATTTTTCTCAAGCAACATTTTATCTCTGGCATACATTAACACTATAACACAGCTATTAAAACCAAAATTTCAAAAAATGAAAACTACCAAAAAAATACAGCCTGATCTTTCAATATCAGGTAACGAAAGCCAAACATTCTAATTACTAACTGTTTCCAAGATTTACTATCAGATTGATAGCTATCTGTATATGATAGCCTTGAATTTCTATTGAATTATTTAAATCACTTTTAATTACTAAGAAAATGAAAAACTTGAACACTCTCCTGATTTTGATGATCTTAATCCTGGTCTCTTTTCAAGACCTACAGGCACAATGCAATGGAATTGAGATTCCAATAACCTCTAGCCTGATACCAAATACATCATTTGACGATCGTGATTGTTGCCCGGATGGCGTAACACCCCCAGACCAACAAATGGATTGTATTAATGATCATATTCAAGCGTCAGATGCTACTATCGATTATCATGTAGTGGATTGCGGTCAGTCTTTAGATCATCCTTGCCTTCCTTATGTCCCTTCCGGCACTCCTTCTGGAAATGGAATCCTGGGAATGGTGAATGAGTCCGGTTGGAAGGAATACCTAGGAACTTGTCTGACAGGATCGCTGTCTCCAAACACCGAATACATTTTAAAATTCAAAATAGGGTTCGGTATTCCAAAAGGACCATGCACAATAGGTAATCCACCTCAAACCTTTGATCTTGAATCATTCAGTCCAGTTACTTTTTCCATTTATGGCACAAGCAGTTGCTCAAGCTTACCTTTTATTGGCAGCGGCTGCCCTCCATCCAATTGGATATTGCTCGGTAGTATTTCTCTTTCCGGTTATGATGAATGGAGTGAAGAGTCAATACCATTTACCGTACCTCAAACAATGAATGCCATTGTTTTCGGGCCTGGCTGTTCATCCAATCCCCCTTCAGGAAAATCTGGATATTATTACCTGGATGATATGCTACTTAATGAAATCAATAATCCCACTTCCGACCTTAGTATATCAGGTCATCCCTGTTCTGGTTTGACACTTGAGGTTGAAAATAATTCACTACTAACGTATCAATGGTTTTACAATAACATTCCAATTTTTGGAGCTATTTCTAACACTTATCCGGTTCCGGTAGGTCAAGAAGGAAATTACTTTGTCCGTATGTCATATGGGAATCAATGTTTGGATAGTGAAGGTTTTGCATATGAGGTGCCATCATATGAAACAAATCTGAACAAGGAACTTTGTTTTGGCGAATCTATTCAAATTGGTAATTCAACATTCGATATAAGTGGAGATTATGAAGTCTCATTAACAACCTCAAATGGATGCGATTCCACAGTTTATTTAAGCCTTATAATACGAGAAGAATTGGTTTTGGAGCACGTAGTAATAGAGGAAATTCTATGCGCTGGAGGTACTGCTGAAGTAATGGTTAGTTCAAACGCTGAAAACCCACAAAATAATTGGAGTAATGGTTCAAATGGTGAGATACAAAACTTACTTGCGGGAAACCATGAGGTATTTGTTGTAGATGGCTTTGGCTGTGAAAGTGATCCATACTTGCTGTTAATTACTGAACCTGACTCTTTGGAATTAGATTTTGTGACTACTGATGAAACCTGCGTTGGATATGAAGACGGCACCAGCCAACCTTTTGTAGGAGGAGGAGTTTTTCCATATTATATTAAGATGAAAGAGGATGAAGGGTTTGTACTATTCAACGATAGTATGTTATATACAGAATTATCCCCCGGAAATTATGAAGTAGTTGTAATGGATGAAAACGAATGTCTTTTAGAAAACGACTTTACCATTCTTCCAAGAAATCCGGTTGATGCTTATATTTTATCTGTTGATGATCCTGTAGCTATTGGAGATTCGTCAATCTTAAGCGCAGAAACTGATCCAGTTATAGATATTGAATTCTACAAATGGCAGGGGAATCGACTAAGTTGCGACACCTGTCCGGAGCCAATAACTTATCCACTTTTACCTCCTTTTAATACCTACGGTGTATCGCTCATTGAAAGAGAAGTTGGCTGCGTATATCACGCTATGTTACGTGTCGAAATTATCGATGGTGTTTATATACCAAATGTTTTTAGCCCAAATGACGATGGTATTGATGATGTGTTCTATATACAAGTTAACCCGGAAAGCGTCGTAAAAGTCAATGTATTTAATGTTTTTGATCGTTGGGGAGAACACTTGTTTGAAGCTAATGATTTTCAACCAAATGATCCCGGTTTTGGATGGGATGGATTTTTTAGAGGAGTACGGATGCAACCCGGAGTCTACATTTATTTCGCTGAAATAGCCCTAACCAACGGCCAGACAATCATCAAAAAAGGAACAATTACTTCAATCTATTGAATTTGAGAATGCCTAATGTAAACCACTTAATTTTTATACATACCAAAAAAAATATCATGAAAAAAATAATCTACCTAATTGCCATTTTTTGTTCGCTAAATATGAATAATTTAATGTCTCAGGATGTGGTGTTTTCAAACCCAATGCTATCTCCAACCAATCTGAATCCTGCACTAACCGGCGTTCACAATTCTAAGATAAGGTTGCAATCTATTTACAGAAATCAAAATACTTTTTTAGGGAAGGAAGCTTTTAATACCTTTTCAGTTGCGATTGATCAAAGAGGAACTGTTGGCAAGTATGATTTTTTTGGGATCGGCATTTCTATACTGGGTGATAAAGCTGGAGCAGTTGATTTTAAGACTATTAACGCAAAGTTATCCGGTTCATATATTAAAAGAATAGGAGGAAAGCATGCAACACCATCGTATTTGGTTGGAGGTATTGAACTTGGAGCAACACAAAAAAGCTTTGATCTGACTAATGCGCAATGGGGAAGTCAGCATGATGGCAATGGCCAGTTCAACCCTGAGATATTTGCTGGAACTTTTTCGGAAGATCTATCTGCTATTAATTACTTTGATCTTGGAGCTGGTATTCTGTTTTTTATCAATGATGACGAAAATGCCAAAAATCTTTATATCGGAGCAGCTTACCACCATTTAAATCCAATAAACCAATCTTTTTCTACAGAAAATGAGATCCTTTCAAAACGAAGAATCACTATTCATGCGGGGGGAGAATTTCCAATAGATGGACATCCTAAAAATGTAAGATTACTTCCTAAAGTTGTGTTCCAGTCTCATTCGCCTGCAATGCAAGTCCTCTTCGGAATTGATGTGAAGTTTGAATTAGTTAAAAATAACTCGGACAGAATTTATCTCCGACTTGGAGGAGCATTAAGGCTGGTTGGCACACAAAACAATAGTATCACATCAGATGCACTTGTTTTGAACACAAGGCTAGACTACAATCAATTGACGCTGGGGTTAAGCTACGATATCACCTTGTCAAATCTGAATAAAGCAAATAATGGTGCCGGAGCATTTGAACTTGCAGTTATGTATCATTTCGGAGATAACTCCAGAAACCCGTTTTGTCCGGGATTCTAGAGGCTCTTTAAAATAACATTAAAATTTACTTAATATAAAAATCAAATAAAATGAAAAAGAATACAAAATATTTAACTTTTAAGAATGTGTATCTTATCCTTTTATTAATTGTAACCTACAATAGTTCATTTTGTCAAATTCAAATTGGTTCTGATATAATCGGCGAGTCAGCTACAGGAGGCTGGTTCGGATATTCTGTTTCCATGTCTGCAGATGGCGAAAGAGTTGTAATTGGAGACCCTTATGCAGAAGGGATGTCTTCAAATTCTGGACAAGTTCGCGTTTATGAAAACTCAGCTGGGGAATGGGTTCAACTAGGATCTGACATCGAAAGTTTGGGTGGTCAAATTGGAATTGGAGTATCAATGTCATTTAATGGTAATAGAATAGCTGTAGGGGCTCCATTTGGTGATGGCTTAGTTAATAATTCTGGTATCGTTCGGTTATTTGAATTCACAAATGGAAATTGGACCCAAATAGGTAATACAATTAATGGAGATATTGAAAATGAAATATTTGGTTCTTCTGTTTCTATTTCTAACGAAGGGGATAGAGTGGCTATAAGCGCTCCAAATGAGCAAGGAGATTTGGGTAGAGTTAAAGTTTTTGAATTATCCGGAAATCAATGGATTCAATTGGGCAATGATTTTAGTGGAAGTAGTTACTTCGGTTGGTCTGTTTCTTTATCTGGAAACGGGAATTACATAGCAATTGGCACACCACGGGGAGGAATAAACAACGAAGAAGGGTTTGTACAGGTTTATCGATATGAAAATGATGAGTGGATTCAGGTTGGTAATAATTTGTTTGGAGATAATTCTGAAGATTGGTTTGGCTGGTCTGTTTCTATCTCTAAAGATGGTTCAACACTTGCAGCTTCTACATCTATCGGAGACTTTCCTGATCAACCAGGTTATGCCAAAGTTTATAGATTATCAAATAACGAATGGGAAAGTTTAGGAGAATTTGATGAAATTAATCAACTAGGTGAAGGTTCATTTGCAGTTTCACTTTCAGAAGCAGGCGATAGAGTAGCAATAAGCTCTGTTAGTGTAAATGTTAATAATGAAATAATAAGTGTAATTAGACTCTATGAATTTAATGGAGGAAATTGGAATCAAATAGGACTTGATATCAAGGGTGAGTCTTCAAATTTTGAAGGATTCGGAATCTCAACAGATTTGTCAATTAATGCCAAAAAAATTGCTATTGGGGTCCCTTTTGGACCCAACGGCAATGGTCTTGTAAAAGTTTATGAATTTGAAGAATTACCTACATCAATTAATGATTTATCACAAAATAATTTCATTAACCTTTTTCCCAACCCTGCATATGACATTGTACAAATAGAAAATTTAGATCCAGCCTTCCATAAAGCTGAAATAATTAATATTCAGGGTAAAAAAGTTCATTCCTCATTTATCAACAGTGATCCCCGGATAAATATATCACATTTGCCTTCAGGAATGTATATCATTAACCTACACTCGAATCATCACATGATTTCGGCTAAGTTAATAAAGAAATAAAGTATACGACGAACAAAAGCTTCGAGCTAACGTCCAGCAGTACAGTAAACACTCACAAACACCAAGGTCACTAGTTTGCGTAAATAAACTATTTTAAAATCTACTACAGTACCGGATCCGCCTCCCTTCGAAATAGGGCACATAGCCATAACACGATTAAAGCTATCTAACAACAATATATTAAATATTTGTAAATCAGCGATTTATGTTAACTGGGGCGGCAGGGTTCAAACCTGCGCCCCCTGTCCTTTATTTGCTCAGTTTAAATTTTTCCGCGATCACAACCAGGCTAAAGTAGTATTGGCAACTGACGGATATAAAGTTAGAGATTGTGAAACTATCGCAACTGACACTGAAATTATTGATTTTACAATAACTGATTATAAAAAATTAGTTCCTGAATTGTATGAAGGAAACAATCACATTGCACACAAATGGATTCGAGTGGATGTTGACCTTGAACTTTTTGTCAAAAATAAAAATGACGTATGGGTAAAAGCAGATATTCTCTACAGACAGGTTGACGGCCCAAATGGGAATTTAGCAGATACCAATGCAAAAGTAGATACAGAAATAAAGCTTGGTGAAACTTAAGGTGAGATTTTAGAGATTCTTTCGCCAAGAACCTAGGGTACAGGTATAGAACCTTTTTGGGTAACACCATCCCATCCACATAGTGCCGAAATATTTGAACTCAATAATCCAAATGGGTTAATATGTAAAGTGGAAGCAAATCGAGGGCAAGATAATCCTGAGTTTCCATCTAATGGTGAGTACAATAAGGCTTGGGTAAAGGTTTATTTTAATGATATACATTTGAAGACTAAGACGCCTTAATAATTGAAGTATTTTCAACTATTCTGTTTAATGGGCGAGTCCAGAAATAGATTGGCCCAATACTAATGTTTATAATAAATTGGTAGTTTTCATTAAAATGTATTAAAGAAAATATCCAGAGTTCAACATAAATTTGAGTCCTAGCATGGATTTATTTCAGAGGATGATCACAGGTTTCAATTCTTACAATTGGGTCATGTTCTTTTAACATTTGTGCATAACAGCACTTTGCTTAATGTGTTTCGCAAATAAATTCTAAGTTCTCTTCAGCACCTCTCAAAAAGGATCTACAATCACAAACTTCAACGCAGAAATAAAAAGCAGCTTCATATGGGCAACGATATACACTAATATTATTGTATCTTGGTTCCCAGCTCATAAACTGTTTGCTTTCTTATCAGAAAGCTGCAATCTTTTCATTATTGCCTCCCATTTGTACCTCATTATACATAATTGATTGATATTCAAACAGAATCACTTTCTGTATCGGAAAATAAGAGCTGCAAAAGAATGCAAAGAAATGAAACATAATACAATGATAATCAATTTTTTATACAAAAAAATATTCATAATATTTGACATACTCCTATAAGCATTTATATATTTATTACACTTATTTTACAACTAAAACACCTTCAGGTGTAAAAAAGTGTAATTATTATGAAAATCAGAATGCACGAACGGCCTCAGAAAAAATCTATCTCCTTGCTAATAGAATATTATTTAGGATCTGTTACAGAGAATGGGAAAACCAAACACCATCACAAATTTGAAACACTACCTTTTAAGCTTGTTAAGAATCCAAAATCTCTTCAAGAGAAAAAAGAAAAGGGAATTGGCGAGGAGAATCATTGCTAAACAAGAACTGGAAATTGCACAAAACAAAGAAGGCTTTTTCTCCAATAAGGGTAAATCAATTTACTTGCTTAAATACTTTGAATAACTTTTAGAAGAAAGGAAAAAAAGTAAAGGCAATTACGGAAATTGGTATAGCGCTTTGAAACATTTAAAAAATTATATTCGCTCTAATATTTCCTTATCAGAAGTTGATGTTGAATTTCTCAAAGGATTTAGAGAATACTTACTCCATAAACCAATTACAAAAAGCCATACTCCATTGTCCAGAAATTCAGCCGTTTCTTATTTCAATAAATTCAGAGCTTGTATAAATCAGGCTTTTAATGAAAGACTCATCTCTGTAAATCCAGTTTTTGGAGTAAAAGGTATCAAAGCAGAGGTACCAAAAAAAGAGTTTCTTACACTAGTAGAGTTAAAAGTTATTGTCAAAGTTGATTGCCGTTTTCCAGTTTTAAAGCAAGCTTTTTTATTTAGCTGTTATACTGGAATGAGATGGTCAGATATCCAACATTTGACCTGGAATGACATCAATCAAATTGATGATCAAACTTATCGAATCACTTTTAGCCACAAAAAACTAAGGGCCAGGAATACTTGGATATTCTGTATTCTGTAATTGATAATTATACTAGCAGAAAAGGTGAAGCTGATGAACGAGTTTTCATTGGATTAAAATATAGTGCCTGGCATAATATCGAAATCAACAAATGGATGTTGAAGGCAGGTATAAGTAAAAATATTACTTTCCATTGTGCTCGACATACTTTTGCTACTTTACAATTAAATTTGGGTACTGATATTTTTACTGTCTCAAAGTCACTAGGTCATAAGGTATTGAAAATCATACATATTTATGCAAAAATAATGAATAAAAAGAAACAAGATGCTATGGGTATAATTCCTAATATTAATCAGATATATTCTGAAGATTTCTGATTTCCTACTAATCATATAGTCCAAACTAAGATGCTTAATTGTTAATATTCTAGCTGTCTATTAATATTTAATATTCAGCTGAATATAATCTCTTCAACAATTTTATATTCTCAATCTTCAATGGTTCTAGAGTCTTTATCCCAAAGTCAGTTTTGTATTTATGAATAGATAAAAACCTGATTTCCCCTTCGAAATACTCTTCGTCACTTAAAAAAATATCTCTTGTATTTTCAAATTCTTCTCTTAACGCATAAGATAAATTGATATAATTTGGCTGACTCAAATGGGATAAATCAGCATCATTGATGATTTTTTCAATTGTTGATTTAGGCTTAATCAAAAGACTGGTTGATCTTATACATGATGCAATCTTCTTAATTCTCTCTTTTCTTAATCCAATGGAGTTTAAATACTCTTCGGCCATATATGCACCAATTTCTTCATGATTCTTCCAGGTTCTAATATAACCTATGTCATGGAACAAAGCTGCAATCAACAAAGATTCTAATTCTTTACATTTTAGTTTACATTTTTTCCCTAATAGAAAACAAGCTTTGAAAACACTTTTTGTGTGTTTGAAATCGTGAAATTTATAACTAGGATTTAACTTTTCACTTAAAAGGTTAGATACGAATCCCTCAACGGGAGTTAAAAGGGTAAATTGATTTTTTAAGGCTGTCATGGTATTGGTTTTTCTTTTTTATACCATGAACTCTTATTTCGTTATAGTGGAGTAAGTATTTTTCAAGAAAAATTTTATCATGATTGAAAATCAACGACTTACGAAATGAACACATTTGGAGTTTAATTAAATGAAACTCTGGAAGATCTATAGAAAGCACCTAAGTTGAATAAAATTAAAATTTGCCTATCTAAGTAATTGGTTTTCAGTTGAATTGGTTTTCAAAAAGTTACCGAACTATTGTTAAAATAGAAAATGAGTAATTAATTGTAAATGTTAGCACAATATTAATGAATTCATATTATGCAGTTGATTTTTCTCTAATTCTAAATGCAATAAACGGGTATATTAAGAATATATAAACTAATAATAATGTAATTAGGAATAATCCATAAAAATTGAAGGGATTAAAATCTAAGTAGCCAGATAAAATAAATAATAGAAACCATATCCAAATAATAGAATAAGAAAAGTAATTAAGAGAGATTAAAATATTTGATTCGTTTTTACCTAATTTTAATTTTCGTTTAGTTTGAAATACTAGACTTGCATGCCTAAGCTTAATCTCCAATTCCTCAGAATCAATTTCGACGTCGATAGGATCTTTTATCCTTCCATAATTTTTATTATTTACTATGATTGAAGGTAGGCCGGTAAATAATAATTGAGGTGGTTTCTGATAAAGTATGTTAATTGTTTTCATTTGGTAATTTTTGAATTTTAAAAGCAAAAAGCGGGTAGATAAATATTGGATAAATAATTAATATTAAAAGAGTTGGCGAATTAGTGCTAAATAACCATATTTCTGAATCAGAGATTAATAGAACTGCCAAGAATATGAGACACAGGATCATTAGAAGCCAAGAATTATAATTTGCCTTAATTAAAAGATCAAGTTGATCGTTTTCTATGATAAAGGTTCTTTTAGAACTAGAAATTGCTTTCTTTAAATAAACTTGAACTTTAACTTCGTTTGAAGACAATTCAGCTTGGAGAGAATTTTTTATTTCATTTAACTCACCAATTTTATTACCATTGACCCGAACAATTGGGTAATTCCAGGCGATCAATTTATATGGTTTTTGATATTTGATACTTACTTTTTTCATATTTAAATATTTATCTTTTACAATTTTAGTGCAACTATTCCTTTAAAGTTAGCTAAAATGTACAGAATGTGATGCTCCACTTTTAAAGTTTTTCTCCTCTATCTTAAATAGAAAATGTGGGTATATACAAATTCCCCAAATTATAGTGATTGCTAAAAAGGTGTCATAAGTATCAATGCCAAGAATTGACTTGATGCCATGTAGCTCCAATGTTAATGCAGCAATAACTAAAATAACCATAATTACATTAATTGTGTATGTAATAAAGTTGATCTTAATTTCATATGAGTGGTTTCCTCCTTTAAGCGGAAATTTTCTTTTTGTGGAAAAGAAATTACCTGGCATTTTTACCTTGATAACTGCTTCATTTGAATTTACTTTTGATTCTATTACCTCATTTGGATTGTTGCTGTTATTTATGTGATTCCCATTAATACTAATCTTTGGCACATTCCAAAAAATCCATTTGGAAGGTTTCTGATATTTAATACAGATTGTTTTCATGATTGAAATGTTTTCATTAAAGAATTTATCTGTTTATACCGTATCATCAGATTCTGTTATTTAATTCTAGATATTTTTTCATAAACCATTAACTTAAAACAAATTGCTTTATACCTATAACACTTCTCTTATTGGTGGTATATAAAAATGTATCCCGCTTGGGGCATTATATAAACCAAAACATTTTATCATGATCACAAAAGCGTTTAAAACCAAAATAGAAGCGGTTGACTGGATAGCTCAGCAAGTTGACAATGAAGGTCAGTTTGAAGTAGCCCGAGAAGAGATGAACATGAATTTTATCAAGATGGGAAAAATTATCGTGAATTTGGATGCAGGAGATAAAGAAGTGGTAACATTTGACAGTAATAAAAATTTGTTTTAATCAAAGTCATCATGAAAAATATAAGGAATAAAAAACCTGAATCACATTACAATAGCATGCTAATGTTATTTATATTGTGTGTATCTGCTTTCCTTATGATGATTGGTTTGCTGATTATTCCGGACCATATTATATTCTTGCTGTTGCTCTTCATCATTTTTAAATGAAGATTCATTTCTATTGATACCATAAAAAGTAATACAAACAACTTAATGTAGATTTTCCAAAATACTTTCAATAACTTGCTTCATATACTCTAAAAGGGTCAAATGAAAAAAAAGAAAAGGCAAAAGCAACAAAAGAAAGATAATTGGAATCTTAAGAAAGCATTAGATAATTGGTATGGAAACTACAAAAAAGAAAAGCATCCAGTACTTAAGTTTATTATAACATTCGGAATATGTATTACCCTTTTTTATATAATTTATAGCACCAAATTTTTTGAAGAAAATATTGCTATCCCATTTTTAAATCTGCAGGCAAATTTTTCGAGTTCCATTTTAAATATCTTTGGATTTGGAACTACTATTAAGAGTAATATTATTTCAGGGAGTGACCAAGTTTTAAGCATACAAAGAGGTTGCGATGGAATTGAACCAATTGCTTTATTTACGATTGGAGTACTTCTGGTTCCATTTTCCATGAAAACTAAATTGCCGGGGATCGCATTCGGAATTATTTCACTGTCTTTATTAAATATTATTAGAATTATTGGATTATTTATTATTAAACTCTACCAACCTCAATTGTTTGATCCATTACATATTCACGGCGGATATTCCATTTTTATTATTGTTACAGTTCTTCTTTGGATTGTTTGGGCTCAATGGGCTATTCAAAAAACCAAATCTGTTTCATGATTGCGTTTAAATCCATCATCAAATTTTTTGCGGTATTTTGCTTAACTTATCTTTTACTTATTAGTCTTATTTCAATTCCAGGTATATTGAAAACTCACGCATCCATTTTTAAAAAATCCAGTGATGCTTTCATAAGTATTCTTTTACCTCAAGCATATATTGAGTTTAGAAATGATCTCGAGGATAATATAAAACCAGACATCATTAAAATTTCATATGCTAACCAAAATGAATTAAAACATCAAATAGGTCAAGCAAAAAAACAAGGAAAAACTGAATTGGACTTTAAGGTCAATAACTTTGAGGTTCGATTCCAGGAAATTTGGGTCTTACCTTTTATTTTCTGTGTCACATTGATTTTAGTCACTCCAATTCAAATGAAAGAAAAGCTATATGCATTAATCATTGGGGTATTATTAGTTTATGGTGTAGTTTTGTTAAAACTTTTGATATATACTCTGTTTTATATTTCTTCAGATTCATTAGGAGTTTATGAATTACCTCCCTTATGGTATAAGTTGATAACCCATATTAAAACACATTTCAGTGTTGGGGTTACATTGTCTATGGTATTATTGATATGGGTAATGACAACTATGCGTTCTGACAATTGGAGAATCATTATTGGAAAGGTAGTTTCTAATAACAAAAAAACGAGAAAA
This sequence comes from Saprospiraceae bacterium, assembly GCA_965220465.1. GTDB lineage: Bacteria > Bacteroidota > Bacteroidia > Chitinophagales > Saprospiraceae > JAHDHW01. The sequence goes on from CBDCPZ010000025.1 coordinate 1,104,763, forward strand.
TGAAATTAAAATCATCTCCTCGCTTAAATGTCTTTTTCATAAGACTATTTTCCCTTGAATTGAAATAATATATGAATCAAATAGGTCAATAATATTACACTCAATGACAATCCAATAATATCATCCAAAATAATTTCTCCCCAGCCAATGAGTACTATTGTCAGGCCTAATAATCCAAATGCAATTGCTTGAGGGAATGCTTTTTTCATTAAATCCCAATCAAAGGGAATCTGGAACTTGGTTTTAGCAATGACTCCATTTGATTGTACTGTTACCAAATTAACATTGTACATAGTTACTAAGCCCAAAGTCAATATCATTAGAATGAATAGAACAATGCCCCATTGAGAAAGGGTGGGAACTGTGGATGCATTAATATTCAAAGTAACAAATTTTGGTGGTGCTGTAATTTCATTGCCATTTTGAGAATATACAGCCTCTAAAATTAGAGTATAAGACCCTACACTATCTATTGGATTAAAATTTAATGTAGCTAAATCCAATGAATCAGGAGAACCTGCATTACAAAACATATTAGTCAAATCTAACTGATCGAAATCATTACCAAGATTCATACAAGTAACCATGTTTTCAATTTCTTTTCCTTTAATATCTATAGGGCCACCAGAGACAAGAGATAATCTAATATCTGGCATATCACCCATGTTGGGATCTACAACAAACCTTAAATCAATATCAAAAGATGTGCTAGCGGGCATATTAATTATATCATTAGCTGGTTCTTCCCAAACCTGTGCTAATGAAATCGTTCCAAAAAGGATAATCAAAGCAAAAAGCGAGAAAGTTCGGTAGATAAGAGCAATAGTGTCAATTTTTTTCATGTCCGCCGTGTTTTGTTTTTCAAATACGAAATTAAACAATAAACTACTTTTCAATTTTACAGAAAAGTAAACATTAAAAAATAACCGGTTCACGGGAAAAACTAAAAGGGTGGTTTACAAACTTAATAAAATAATATGGAAAATCCAGATGTTTAAGTAATTTTCTTGTTATAGATAATTTTCAGTATTTTACAATATACCCCATGAATGATCTTCATTAAAAATAAAGATTAACAACCATTTATTGATCGATCATGAAAAGAAATCTAACATTTCCTTTAATAGTTCTACTTTCAGCTATTATTTTCCTTTTTCTGGGATTTCAGAGCAAGAAATCTAAAAATGAACAGCCACCAAGTTCCGGTTCAGATTATTATCAAAAGGGTAAACAGTACGAAACAATTTGGTACGACAGTGCCATGATCTTTTATCAGCAAGGGATTGACAACTATAATCAATTGAATGAAAGTGTCAAAACTTCTGCTGATGGGGATGCTTATTTTCAGTGTGTTGCTTCACTTGCGGAAGGATTTGCTCTGAAAGCGAGATTTGATCAGGCCCATCGCTTACTAGATAATGCTTTTTCTCAAGCAATAAATAAAGCAAGTGATTTAGCAAGGCTGGACATGGAGAAAGCCAGTATTTTTTTACACCAAAAAGAGTTTTACAATGAAAATTCTTTTCTGGATAGTGCCCAAATCCGGTTAGAAAAAACAAAGGATATGGAGATTGTAAAAGGATCCAAAATTGAAACTGAACTTCTTCTAACCTGGGGGGACTATTTCCTTGCTCTAGGAAATAAAAAAGAAGCCAAACGTTTTTATGAAGCATCTGAGGAATTGATAAAAAATGTTGTGATTGAGAATGAGCTGCAAGTTTCACAATTATTGCTTGGATTAGGACAAGTGCAAGATAGTATTGCTTTAAATAATAAGTATTTACAAATTGCCGCAGACAGTAAAACTTCATTATATTCAGTAAAAGCTGGAATTCAATTGACAATAAATAAATACAGGCAGAGTGATTATAATGGAATGAAAGAAACTGCTGTTAAATCACTTAATAAAAACAACCAATTGTTTTCTGACTACTATTATTACAACGTGTATTTATTAAAAATACTTGCTATTGCTTATGATCTGAATGCGGATTATAATAATGCATTATTTTACAATCAAAGAGGAAAATTAATTGCAGACTCAACCGAATATGAAAATGAAAAAAACGGCATTCTTAGAGGTGTAGCGAGTAATTACAAGAAATTAGGATTATTTGAAAAAGCAATCAGTATTAACTTAGATTTATTAGAATTATTTCGAGGTAAAAATCATTATAGATACTACTCCACCCTAAATGATCTAGGTAATCAATTTGTCTCTTTAAATATTTATGATGAAGGCGAAAAATATCACCTTGAAGCTTTAAAAGAAAAGAAAATTGCTAAAGATATTGCTGTAAAAAATAAAAATGTAATCTGGGCTAAAACTGTACAAGGATATATTGCTAAAAGTTATTTCAATTTAGGCCAATTAAACAATTATCAAGGCCAATATGAAATCGCACTACCCTATTTAGATACTGCTTTACAAATTAGAATTGATTTGGGTTTAAAAGATGGTACTGATATATCTAATAATTATTATCATATTGGTTATTCATTTTTAGGTAAGAACAACTATGATATGGCCATTCAATATTATCAAAAATCTATTCATGCGTTGATCCCATCATATAATGATTCAGAAGTTTTCTCACTTCCTAGTCTGGATTCAATTATATTAGATAAACTCCAACTTCTTTATCCGCTTACTGGAAAAGGTAGAGCACTCAGTTACAGACATCGATTATCAAACTATCCTAATGATTTGAATTACGCATCCCTTACGTTCCAATCCGGCTCAGACCTAATCGATAGGTTGCGAAAAGAGTTTGATTCCCAAGGCTCCAAACAATCTTTAATGGATCTTGCAAGAGAGCATTACGAATGGGCTATTGACCATGCTTTATACGCATTTGACTTTACAAAAGATAAGAAGTATCTGAATGAAGCATTTACTTACGCTGAAAAATCAAAGTATTTATTGTTGAATGAAGCAATTAAAGAATCCCAGGTTAAATACGTGGTTTTACCTGATTCATTACTCAGCAGAGAAACAGAATTGAAAAACCAGATAAATGAAATCAAAAATGATATTTACGAACTTGAGCAAAATGCTACAACAGATAATAGTCGAGCCATAAGGAGTTTACAAATCGAAAGTTTTGATCTGGAAGACGAATTAAAAAATCTTGTAGATTCTTACAAGGCAGAATTTGAGCGTTCTTATAAAGCGGAGGATATGCAATTGGCTTCCCTTGAAAATGTGCAAAATTATTTGGTAAGCAACCAAAATGCGACTGTTCTGGAATATGTCCTTTCGGATTCATCGTTGATGGTATTTGGTATTTCTTTAGACTCAATCTTTGTGCATTCACAAGCAATTGACTCAAGTTTTTCCAAACATTTAGATGGTTTTCTTGAATTTGTAAATGTACAAGATCCAGGTATTTATGGAAGTCAGGAGTGGCAATCAGATTTCAGTAGTTTTTGTCAAGATGCTCATAAATTATATACCTATCTGATTGCTCCAGTATATGATCAAATTAAAATAGACGAAATCATTATTATCCCTGATAAAGAGTTAGGACGTTTACCATTCCAGATATTATTGACTGAAGAAGTAAATCCTAAAGATCATGGTAATAGTAACTACCGTGGGCTGTCATATCTTTTTGCTGAAAAAACCATTAGTTACGAGTATTCTTCGACCTTGCTCATCGAACATGAAAATAATCAAATATTGAATAAAGGATATTTGGGTTTTGCACCGGAATATAAAGACACGATCAGGATTGCAGAAACCCGAAAAGATTCTACAGCTTTAATTGCCATGCTTAGGACAGATTCATCCACAACGCGAAGTGCATTAAATCCATTGAAGTTCAACAAGGAAGAAATTGAAGCTGTTTATTCCTTGTTTGGCAATCAAAAATATACTGGTTCAAAAGCTACAAAAGCATTTTTCTTAAAAGACGCAGAGAAGTCCGGTATCCTACATCTTTCTATGCACGGCATACTCAATGATCATAACCCTCTTTTTTCGCGGCTGGAGTTTAGTGCTGTAGGAGAAAACAAAGACGATCAAAGGCTCTATGCTTATGAATTGTATAATATGAAACTTGATGCTCAACTTGCAGTTTTGAGTGCTTGTGAGACAGGTTTGGGTAAATTACGTAAAGGAGAAGGAATAATGTCTCTTTCCAGGGCATTTAAATATGCTGGCTGTCCTAATATCGTTATGACTTTATGGTCAGTGAATGACTTGTCATCTAAAGACATTATGGTAGCATTTTTTAAAAATCTGAAAAAAGGTAAACCGAAAAACATCGCATTGGAAGAAGCCAGAAGATATTATCTTTTTGACAAAGCCATCAGCGATAAAAATACCCATCCTTTTTACTGGGCGCCATTTGTTTTAATTGGAGATAGTGCCCCGGTTGAAATTGAAAGTAAAGTTTTTAATTGGTGGTGGTTATTAGGACTTGCAATACTTGGCTTTGGGATTTGGTTTTGGCGAGTTAGAAAAAAACAGGGATAATTTTTATTCTTTGATTTTCTTAATAGTTTTAAGCGCTTTTTCAGCTGCTTTTCGCCTTTCACTCGAAAATCCAGGGTTGTCTTTGATTTTTGTAAAAGCTTGAATTATATCAGCTTTTGGTTTTTCTTGGTACATCATTAGAACTGCTTTTTGCCATGTTATATCAGAAGGATTAGTAGACTCAATTCGTTCGAATATATCATTTGCTTTTTCATAATTACCATTGACCATTTCCAACAGTGCAAGGTTGTAAAGAAAATCTGAAGTATCCTTTGGTTCCAGTTTGGTATATTCTGCAGATTGAAAGAAACTTAGTGGAGTTTTTGTATCGCCTTTATTATACTGGGCAATTGCATTTTCCCATTCCTTGTAAATTTGATCTTTTGATGGATCGGCATTGCCTTTATTTCCTTCTACATTTTTAAGATCATTTAGAGCCAGTTGATTTGCCCCTTCGATTATGGATGTTGAAATGTTCAATAAGACAACAGTAGATATAATGGCTATTAAAGTCATTGCAGCAGCAATGGCACCAAAACGTCTTTCTGTCACGATAGCCCCAATATTTTTCCACAATGGAATTATCCTTCCTTCGTCTTTTTTTGTTGATTTTTTCTCTTCTCCAACTTCTTCAAAGAATCCTTTACTTTCCAATTTTTTATGAGTTGCAGCGATCACTGCTTTTAAATCGGATTGTTCTGATTCTTTAATGCCTTTTAAAAGTGATTTTTCAAAGTCCACTTTTTTGCCAAATTCAGCATCACGAGCTATACGTTTTTCGATGATGTGTTTTTGATGTTCATCACTCGAACCAGATATATAATTAGCAATTGCTTCATCGTCAATGAAAAATCCTGAAGATTCTAATTTCCCCTCCAATGATTGTATATCATTTTTTAATTGATGAGTGTCATAGCTACGAATTCCTTTGAGCATATTTTGATAAAGCTCAAATTCTTTTGCAAAGTCATCTTCAGAATTTAATCGCTGTTCAAATGAGAACTTATCTTCACCAGACAGATCTCCTGATAGGTATTTTTCGAATAATTCTAATTGTTGAATTTCATCATGCATTTTCTTCAGTTTCAGAGTGCTAATCTATATCTAGTTCTTTTTTTATCAATTTTCTTAGTTGATTCATACAATTGAATAATCGTATTCTTGCATAAGCTTCAGTATCTCCTGTTTCTTCTATAATTTCCTGATGAGTAAAATCATAAACGTACTTCATAATAATTACTTCACGGCAAATATCTGAAAGTTGATTCAGCTTTTCTTTTGCTAATTTTTGGATAGGATCTTCTTCATTAAATTCATCCAATTCAAAATTCAATTCACCTTCATCTACAATTTCTAATTTCACTCCGGTATCCGTTTCATCTAAAATTAGATCCTCCGGATTACTTTTCTTGGAACGCAATCTTTTATACCAAAGGTTTCTTGCGATAGAATAAACAAACGTATTAGGGAGAACTTTAAGTTCAAAAGAAGGGGTTCTTAGTCGCTTAACCAAAACAAGCAAAGATTCTTGAAATATATCTTTTGCATCGTCCATGGTGCCACTATTACGCTTTATCAATATTTCAACACTTTTAAATGCATTAATATACATTTCTTCAAAAGCCCAGGATTCCCCACGCAATAGTCCTAATTTTAGGTTTTTCGCTTTTTCTTTTTGCATGTTAATACCGTGTTTGGGGTAAGTGTTATACTAATTCTCTCCGAATTTAACAAATAAAAAGTTCTTCCCAAAACATGCGAAATATAGTTCACATCAAGTAATGATTGTAATAAAGTAATTTTTCAGCTACAAGGTATAACGAAAAAGTTGAATACGCTATAAACAAATAAGAAACTCCTATACAACTATTAAAACCAAAGTGATGAAAAAATTAGCAATTATTATTATCCTTTTTTGTTGCTTTTCATATGAATCTAAAGCTGAAAATCCTTTAGAAAATACAAGAGAAAGAGAATCCATCTACTTAGATGATTCATCTTTAAAAAAAGTTCAAGAATTCCAATCTTCCAATAATAACATCGGTCTTAGTCAATCTCAACTTTTAAAAATATATCAAGATGTATTTAATAGTGATGGTAGTGCTAGAGATCAAATATGTGAAATTACAATTATTGAAGCTACTCTTCAGACTGTATTTTAAAATCCTAAAAAAGACAAACATCGTCTAAAAATCAAAAAATAATCAATTATACCTATAACGCAATAAGATGATCTAGTATTAAAGGATATATGAATGTTGTAAGAAAGCTAAGAAACATTGTAAAAACTACCATTCATAAAATTTCTGAAGTCTGTGTAGATAATCAATATATCATTTTTCAAAGAGAATATAATTAATAACATTTTAAAACTCCTCATCATGAAACTTATGAAAATTATTTCCTTTTTTATCGGATTTATTATTGTTCTTTTTTTGACTTCTTGTTTTGAAGAACCTCTTCCAGAACCTTGTGACAAAGATGGTTGGGGAGTACTTTCTATTACGAATAAATCCTTGAACACAGTCCAACGAATCTCTATAGATAACACAAATTATGGTACTATTGATCCAGATGAAACAAAGGAAATCGATTTACCTGAAGGAGAATATGAATTAAGAATTTCTGGGCTTAATGGAGGTGGATGTAACCCAGCGCAAGTAACTATTCCTGATTGTGGAAAAGTAGGCAGATCTTGTAGCCATTAGGATTCGATTTTTTTTAGAACATTGTGTTTTTGATTAATTAAACAGTGTTAATTATTTATTCACTCTTGAAATTTAGGGTTCAAAAAGAAAATACCTTACTTCTAAGACCATTCAGACTTAGTTTAATAGTTTATCATAAAACACATTGTATTTATCATTTTCTAGTTAATAAAATTGAATGAAAGCTATTGAAATATTTTTTTAAATAAAACATCTAAAATCATGGCAAAGAAAAGAGCAAAAGGCGGAAATGTTAAACTTTCACAAGCCGCCGCACGTGTTGACATCGCTGATAAATGTGCAATGGTTGCAGTTGCTGTACCTAACGCTAGTGCAAAACCAAAGGTATTTAAAGCACCGACAATCAACGATGCTGTTGGAAATCTCAATGTTTCCTTCAAAATGAAACTTAAAAAACTCGATGGTACTACTACTCGGGATGAAATCAAAATTCAGTCTTTGGACGATTTTGAAGAACCCACTTTAGTACAGCAATCGAATGCTTTAAGAGAACAACAGCAACAAATGACTTTTTTGCATGACTTTCAAAATGAAATAAAAACGAATTCTGCTTTGAGAGAAGAATTGAAGGCAATGCTTGAAAGTGAAAATAAAGAAAAGCTAGTCCGCTTTCTAAAAGGTTGGTTAAAACAAATTAAAAAGCCCGAACAGCAATTTCTCCATTTGCTACAATCCAATTTATCTAACAAATAAAATACAAAAGTCATGTTAGAAGCAAAGAATCAAAAAGAAGCACTCGAATTGCTGGAAATCAAACCATTTATGGATGTGTTTGAAGAAGTGGAAAATTTCATGCCTGCAATCGCAAATATTACTGATGAAAGTAATCGTAAAAATTTACCTGAAATACTTGACAATACATTTGAACAAGAAGAAATGGTTTGCACTTTTGAACTTTTAGCAAATATTCTTGAACATGCGAATACAGTTGAAGATGTTGCAGCCAATGTAGATACAACCTACCAAAAGGTTATGGAAACCTATGAGGAAAATATTATGACAATATTTGAGAAAACAAAACCATTTGAAAAGACTGCAAGATCCCTTAATTTACTTTATGAGAATGCAGGAGGAGAAGCTGATGTTTATATCCTTCCGGTTAGTCCAAATAAATTCGCAGATTCTGCTAATCCTAAGCATTTTGATTCTTTACGAAATTATCTGAAGAAAAAGTTTTATGCCTGGAAGATGGAAGACTCTCCATTTTATGTTACTTATGTCGGAGATATAGGCAGTAAAAGTGCTATGGACAAAATGGCTGAAATTGCTTGTGAAACCCGCGCTTTGGCAATAGTAGATACAAAAGAAATGAATAGTGTTAAAGCAATGATTGATCATGCAAAGAGGATGCAAATCAAGGGTATCCCTGCAAAACTTGGTCATTTAGTAGTTCCTGCCACATGGGTGTATGCTTTGGGTGCGAAAGATGTTCAATTTGTAAGAGACGAAAACGGCAAACTCCGGAGAATAGAAACGAAAATGGCCGTCCCAACAGCATGTTCCCTTGTAGGTAAACTAATGGAAGTGCCCCCCGGAGTTTATATTTCTGGTTTGGAAGCAGATGCTATCATTGGTATTGAGGGAGTAAAGCTAAATTACGAGTTGGAACGCATTGACTCAAAAGAACTTGACAAAGTAGGACTTGTTCAGATAGAACCACATGGTCATATTCAAGGTGCAACCACTGCCAACAGTTCAAACAATGCTGATCTGAGAAAATTTCCAAAAGTAGACACCGCAAATGCCTTGTTAAAAGATCTGGTTCAATACTGTAATAACAAAGCATTTTCTAAGTGGGGTAAAAAACAAAAAAGAGCTTTCCAAAGAGAAATAGAAATCTACCTGAACCGTAGAATGAAGCAAGAACTCATCGAAGGATATAAGATCAACAATATCTCCTATGATCCACATGAAGAAAACGTAGATATTGACATTACTGTTTTTTTCTACGAAGTAGCAGATGAATTTGACATCAATTTACATGGACCACAAGGAGGTATTGATGTAAAAAAAGAGTCAGATTAATAATTAAATTTAATTTTTCAAATACTGATTAAAAGGTCGATATTTTAATAAAAATGGCACATTCAAAGTGAATTGTGCAAGCAACGGGCTATACCGTTAATAAATAAAATCCCCCCTTTTACCAGTCAATTTTAATAATCAAAATTTTTAAATTATGCCAATTACAAATCGTTTTTTAGAACCTAATGGTGGTGATCGCCGTGACGAAATACACCATTACAACATTGATATTGATCAGGATTTTGACAGGCGAACCGGGAAACCGGTAGGCAGACCTGTTCTTAATCAAATGGTTGTAAGCATTACACGTGATAGTGAAGAAAATGCTCCGTTTTACGTACGCTGGCAAATGGAACCATCTGAGACTAATAACCTGGATATCTGCTTTTACGACAATAACCAGCTAATCCGCTCTATCAAAATTAAAGAGGCCTATTTAGTGGGTTATACACAGGATAGTAGCGAACCAGGTACAATTGATGAAACACTCATACTGTCTCCAAAATCAGTGGAAATAGATGGGGAGGAATTCAAAAGAGAAGCTTATATGTAAAATGAAAAGTTGGATTGCTTAATGAATAATTATCATAAAAGCAATCCAACAATTTTATAATCCGATAATTTTCAAATAATGGCACAGGCTATCGTAAATATCTCCATAAATGGTTGGGATAAAAAGCTTAAAATTAATTCCCTGACATTACAACAGGCATACAATCGTCATCATGTATTTGAATTGGTTGCTCTTGTTCCAACCGGTTATGATATTTCTGTGAAAAATATTCAAGCTATACTTGGCGAACAAGCAAATATTACTATATCGACTGATGAGGGCAAAGAAGGTGTTTGTGAGTTTACAGGATTTGTGGATGAAGTAGTGCCAATTTGGAATGCTCGTAGTTCTGCGTTGCGTATAAAGGGGTTTAGTCCAACAATTTTTATGGATTGTGCTCCCCAATTCAGGAGTTTTACTGAAAAAAATCTTGGTCAAATTTTAAATAAGGTCATGGCAAGTTATTCAGGAATTCAACGACCAAATCTTGTCAGCAACTCAACAGGAGACCAAGTACCATTTTCAATGCAAGCCCAGGAAACCGATTACCGATACCTTTGTCGATTAGCAGATAATTATGGAAAGTTGTTTTTCTATGATGGTAAGACATTACATTTTGGTACACTTAATGAGATTGACAAAAAACCAATTCCGTTAGATTTTAAAAAAGAGACAAATCACATTGAACTTTCTCTGAATCTTGCTCCTTTGAGTTTCAAATTAAATGGTTACAATCTTGAAAAAAGTGAGACAATCATTCATAATGCTACTCAAGAAGTTTCCAATAATAATACACTTGTAAGTGCTGCAATCGACAAAAGCAAAAACTACCCTAACCAGGGAATTCATATCAATCATCTTGTGAGTGGTACCACAGAACTTCAGAAAAACGCAAAAAGAATAGCTGCACGACAGGCGCATGAATTAGTAACCATGCATGGAACAAGCAATAATCCTGCTTTAAAAATAGGTAGTCTCATTTCAATAAATGAAACGGATGAGATCATGGGAAATGGAAATTTCATAATTGTTGAAGTGAATCATCAAGTAGAAAACGATAATGCGTATCACAATTCATTTACAGCAGTACCTTCCGGTTATCCATACCCAATTAGAATGCAACAAACGCGAAATCCAATAAGCGGGCCTTTAATGGCTGTTGTAAAAGAAAACAATGATCCGGATCATTTAGGAAGAGTAAAGGTAGAATTTATTGGAGATCAGGAAAAATCCTTGAGCCCCTGGTTCAGAGTTTTAGTTCCTTACACTAAATATGGCGGAATGTTTTTTCTGCCAGAAAAAAGAGACCAGGTAATGGTGTTTTATGAAGATTTTAATGCCGAAAAATCACCTTTTGTTATGGGCTGTTTCTACCATGGAAAATCTACTGCTAAAGAATGGGAAGACACTGAAAATAAGAAAAAAGGCATTGCTATGGATAAGATCAATTTTCTATTCGATGATCGATCAGGAAAACTTACAATTGAAGCGGAGGAAATTGAAATAAAGGCTAAAAAAGAAATGAGTCTCAATGGAGGTCAGCAATTAACACAAAAGGCAAATCGAATAGACTTGAACCCTTAAAATGAAAACATTAGGAAATTATCCGAATATAATCATAAATAAATGAAAACTTTAGAAAATATAAGAAACAGATTGTTACAAAACGCAAAAGTGAAGTTTCAGTCCAATAAAACTGATCTTGATCATGAAAAAAAACTATTCATCGATTGGATGGCTAGCGAGTTGTATGGTCTTTACAAAGAAATGGACAATAGTAGAAGTTATATTGAAAAAAATATTAAACAACATTTAACTCCTGAAATCAGTACTCGTCCGATGCCTGCCCACACCATTGCACAAGCAATACCTAATAAACCTGGGCAGTTATTGAAACCCAGTGAAGATGTTTTTACAGCTAACAGATATAGTGATCAGCCACCGTTTGAAATCTATTTTTCACCCCTCAAACCGACTAAACTGATTGCCGCTAAAGTGAAATGGAAATGTTACGGCCATACTTTGAAGGAAGTAATAGATTCTGAATTGGCAGAGGAAAAAGCAAAAACAAAAAATGGATTGAGTTTCCATCCTGGAATCATGTGGCTTGGCATTGAGCTTGAAAAAGGTGAAGCTCCTCCTTTTGAATTGACCTTCTATTTTGATAATGGATTAGAGGATAGAAAAGAAGCATTCTTTCGATTGTTACCCCTTATTCAGTGGATTCAGGAAGATAAAGAAATTAACGCTGAAATTGGTATGGAAAAAATGTTTGATAACAAAGGTATCCATTCATCAAAATACCTGGATAATGAGTATCTGCATCTTCATAGTCTGGAAAAAAAAGTGATTGAAGAGTATAATAATCAATTCATTACAGTAAGCAATAAACAAGGTTTTAAACTCGCTGAGTTGCCTGAAGAAATAAAAAACAACTTTGATGAAGAGATCTTGGAAGGGCTTAATAATAAAAAATATATATGGTTGAAGCTGGTTTTTCCAAATGGAATTACTCCTGAAACTATACAAAATACCAAAATCAGGCTAAACTGCTTTCCTATTATTAATCGAAAAATGGATAAGAGTAAGGATTTTTCTCCTTCTCACTTTGGATCAATCGAAATTTGTGCTTTAACCAATGCTGATAACAGGAGAGGTGACCTTGGACATACCGGTGATTTCTTTCTCGGGATAGATCGTATTTTTTCGAATAATGTAGATTATAGGACAACTACCTTTGAATCATTCAAAGAAGTACCTACTGGGTATTATGCCTTACAACAAGGGCGTGTTGAGTTTAATGACTTCAGAGACGTAATGACCAGAACTGATGAATTGCTGCTATTGCTTAAAACGAATAGTGCAAGATTAAAACAAGTCTCAGGGCACTCCATTCAAAGCGCTTTGCACAACTTAGAATCAGGGTTTTTCGAACTGGAAAATGCCCTTCAACAAACAGATCCTCAAACAAAAGATGCAGGTTACTACCTTCATTTAAAAGCTGCGGATCCACAGGATATGATTTATATTCGGTTTTGGTTGACACAAGGTGTTTCGGCATATCATGTTTTGTCAAAGGGTGATTTGTTGGATGGGGGAAAAATATGTGGAATTTTGAAAATTTAAGGAATAAAGAATTAATACAATCATAAATTAATATTCAATATTATGTCAGATTACAAAAACATCACCTATTATGCTGAAGGTTCATTAAAAGAAACCCGTAAAATACATTTTCCAGGTGGAGAATCCGGAGCGACTATTGGGAAAGGGTTTGATTTTAAATTCAAAACAAAAAATGAAATTGAATATTTTTTCAAATCCATTTCTTTAAGCAGTCAAATAATCAAAGAACTTAAAAAACTTGCAAAATTATCTGCTAGTCAAGCAAAGAGAATTATTGATAAATCTCCTTTACTTAAAACTTTAGTATTGACAGATAAGCAAATCATAGAATTGTTCAAAAAAACATACGCTGTGTACAAGAATAGAGCAAAGGATTTAACTAAGCACAAAGGTAATATGAACAAATATGGTGACCCTGCCTGGGAAACTATGCCTTCAAAACTTAAGGAATTAATAATTGATTTAACGTATCGGGGGGATTATTCGAGTTTTAAAGGGGTGAAAAGAATTCCTCAAATTCAAAAGTTTATTGTTAAAAGAGATTATCAAGGTTTGTGTGAATTTTATAATAATGACAAGAATAGGGGAATAGTTCCTCTTAATAGATGGATGAGACGAAAAAAATTAGTAATTGAATTGTGGCAAGATTTATCAAAAGGTTCAAAATCTAAATAAAAAATGGAAGAAGAATTAACAAATATTAAAACAGTGGATCTAAATGATAAAGTAGATTTATATGGTTCATCTAAGGTTCAAATTGATATAGATAAGAAAAATATTAATAAGAAATTTAGAATTTATAACCGTTTGATTACATTGAATAAAAAATGGTCTCAAATACTAGGTTGGGATAAAAGAGATATCGAAAAGTTTGTATTCGGAACAAAACTGAATTTAAATTATTATGAATTTATAGATTTAGTAGCTGATTGGCAATTTAGAAATAACATAAAAGTAGTCGATGGTATAATTGGGAAAATTACATTCGTGAGAATGCTTGAATCTTGCAAATTGCTTCAAGATAAAGAATTGAGTAAGATACTTAAACGATTTGACCAAGTTATCTTCAATAGTCATTTTAGAGAAATTAAATTTTTTTCTCATGAGAATGACCTTAAAAAATTAAAAGATTTTTGGACAATTGTTAGTTTCCCTTTTGAAAGTAAAATATTCGAAATAATTGGAAAAATAAAAATTTCGAAGAATGTTAAAATAAATACCATTTTTAGATTAGGGAAAATTTATAAATTCCTTACTAAAGATTTTAATGCCGTAAAATTTTATAGATTTTCATTGGACGGGATACGTAAAACTGTTACTTCTATTTCTCAGGCAAACAAATTTACCAAAAGTTTAAAAGTATCTAAATCTTATAAAGTACTAAGTAGGTTTGTAAATATTATTGAAACAGCACGTTTAACAAATGAACTGAGTAATGCAATTCAAGGCAGAGAAATAAAAACCAGTACTATTATTGAATCAATAGTGTTAGCTATCTCTTTTGAGAAAACTATAGGGGCTCCTACCGCCGCTTTTTATAATCTTGGAAATTTAGTATTCGATTTTAGCGGGAAATTTGACACTGTTAGTGATATACTTACAGATGCGGTATTAGGTGATTATTATAAAAGCCCCAAGAAAATTATTTTGGATAATAATGATGGATTCAATGAGAGCAGGAAAATTTACCTAGACTAACTTATAACGATGGAAACACTAATAAATAATCATGAGAGAAATAAATCCTAAATGTAACATCGACATCCATCCGTTTTACTTTATCGCATCACTTGTTGAACAAGGAAAACATACAATGGAAGAAATTACCATCCATATTGATGTTAAAATAAATCCATCTCTATTAAATGAAATTGTCCAGATCAAGGAATCAAAAAGAAATAATGAAATTATTATCACAACCAAAACTAGATCAAAAGAACGACAGGAGCTGATCAACAGACTGGATGAAAACTCAAGTTTCCATTATTTGTTGGAAGCAATGGAAGGAAACATTAACCAAATTAAAACAGAAATATTTTTAGAGGAGCGGAAACATGTTTTGGGAAGTTCGGAATTGCATACTCGCTTCTTTGACTTGCCTGAATTTTTGGGTTTAGAACAACAAAGAATTATGGCTTATTACTTTCCCTGGGTTAATCAAATCAGAGAAGATATTGATCTGATAACAAGTTGTTTTCGATCTGCGATTGGTTATCCTGTTAATATTTTAGAGTCTAACCCTAAGTGTACTGAAATCCAGGGGACTACAGTAGGAAATTGGGTGATAAATCACAAAGATGATATTGGTGGGGTAACAAAAAGAATAAATCCTTGTGTCCAGATTGATATAGGACCAGTTGCAATGGATGAGTTGAATATGTTTATACCAGGAAGCAAGAAACGTCTCTTTTTAGAAGAAGTATTATTCCCTACTTTTCTTCCTGAAGGTTGGAATTGGAAGACCGTAATTCTGGTAGATGAAAAGTATAAAAAATTTAAGGCTGAGAATTATAACGAAATGAGTTTTACTGGTATTAACACATATACGGAATGAAGTAATTTTCATCAGATTTTATTCTATCCAAAATGAGGAATATTTAAAACCAATTTTTTTAATCAATACCAAAACAATGAAAGCTTTACTTTCTCCAATTATACACAGGTTGTCCTTCTTAAATAATGAAGGGGTTAGAAAAGCTATTGTCTATTTTCTAATCATTATGTCGTTATTTCTTGCTATTGTATTTGTGGACAGTAAATTAATAACATTTAACTCCCTCCTGCATTTGGCATTGTTATTAACAATCGTTTTACTGGCAGGAATCCTAAATAATTGGTTATTGAATAGGTTCATTTATAATGAAATTCCTGAATGGTTGAAAGCTATAATGACATTATCTGCTAATTTGGTTGGTGCTGTTTTATTTATGATCATTTCACCAAACAGTACAATTTCATATTATAGTACTTTATTCCTGCCGGCTATGATATTTTTCTCTTTGCCTTTGTTTTTTATGATTACTATAAAAGCAATTTTAGGTATACCATCTCTTGAATATTTACCACTAAAGATTAAAAACTTAAAAGATATAGTAGCGGAAATTAATTGGGCTGAAGATGAAACCAAGGGCATTGTTTGGGAATTTGAAAATTTAACTGAAATGGAATCAGATCATCAATATTGGATCAGAACCCACACTCCATTTTCAGTGAATGACATTAAATTGAAAGACCTTTTTAAATGCTTGTTGTCATTACACAATCATAATCTTAGTCCTGGTCTACCTATCCATTTTGAAAATGGAGATGAATACTATGGTTGGCGATTTTTTTATCAAACCAATTATATATTCTGGAAAAAATTGCGACCACTTAACCCAGAAGTAACAATTAAAAAAAATGGGATTAATTTTCATCGTCTTTCCAGAAAAGAAAGAGAAGAAATGGAAAATTTAAGAAAGGATCTTAGCAAAAAATTTAGGACGACCAAGATTTTTGTTATTCGTACTTCAGCTTAATAGATGTCTAATAAGAATTAAATTTTTTAAACCTCTTGATTATAACTAATAACTAAGAGGAAAAATAATAAAATTATGCGCTCAATAATCAATAACGCAGCACCTAACGTAGTGCCAGGAACTAATTTCAATACAAAGCGATTTGAAGAATTATTTGCCTGGATCACTAGTCTATCTGCAGATGGAGTCCGATCAGGATTTGCTCTTAATCAATATGGATTACTTGTTTCTTATGATGGTAAAAGTTCTCTCCAATTAGAAAAAACAGGGGATAAATTAACCTTGAGGCGTTGTTCTGGGGTTACTCCTGCAGGAGGGATTATAGGTATTTTTGAAGGTCATACCCCAGCAATTGAAGCACAGTTAGACCAACTTGAGCTCGATTCCAAAAAACAGTACTATGTTCTTGTTGAAATTGAAAATGCAAAGCGAACCCCATTTGGTCCTGAAGCTGAAGATTCTCCACAAAGGCCTCAGTTTTCAATGTCTTCGTATCGATTGCATATCCAAGATGTTGAGCAGGTATTAGGTTCTTGGGCAAATGCATTACCAATTGGACATTTAACTTACGAATCAGGCGACTGGAATTTAGCGGAATATATTCCTCCTTGTACACATATAGGTGCCAATGAAATCCTTTGTGAAAAATACCGTGAATATCAGGAAGCTTTCAAAATTATGTTGAATGCTCAACCTAATATCATAAGGCAAACCGATACTTTCAGAGATAAGTCGATGATTGAGCTTCGGGAATTTACTTTGCATTGTGGAAGTTTTCTGGCCTCTCGTCAACCAAATTTTAATACATTAACAGAAATAGGACGACCAACTCATTTAATTGAAACCTGGCTAGCTTTTGCCAACCTGGTCACTTTCTTAATGAATTGCCTTACGGATAGGCCAGGTTTTTATAACCTGCTTTACCAAAACACAAAAAGTGTCAACGGTGTAATGTTTACCACAGAACGCCTTGATGCAGCCTTGGATAATCTTAAAAACCATACTTATAATCATCAAAATATTTTGAAAACAATAAAAGCGATTGATGAATTTTTGACTCTTATGGTCCCGATGTTTAAAGCCTTGGGGAATGGAACTTTACGTCCGATTGGTAATAATTATGAAGAAGTGTACAAAGTACAAGAGACTAAACCAAAACAATCTCATACAACTTGGTAAAATCAAAAAATTATGTCTAAACCAGCAGTAACTATAGGTTGTCATCATACTTGCCCTTTACCTGATCATAAAGGAGGCCCTGTACATTCAGGAAGTCCCGATGTTTTTCACGAAGGCATTTCAGCCTGTCGTCAATCTGATTCCATGGTTTGCGAAAAGGGGACCGATGCAGTAGCTTCTGGATCGACTACTGTTTATATCAATGGCCTGCAAGCTGCTCGATTAGGAGATCCTTCTGTCCACGGCGGGATAATAGTTCAAGGAGTGAATAGAGTATTTATCGGATGATAATAAAATCGAATTAATAATTAAAAAATAAATCCTTTAATCATGAAAACATCAAATTCAAATAAAGAAAGTCGAAATAAAGCAATAAGGAAAGCAATTTTATTAGTATTGATTCCAATGATATTTGCAGCAATGGGGTCTTCTTTGGTCAATCAAGTCGATAATGTAGATGCAGATCAAATCAACAAGTTGGGAGGAGAACTTGCTAATATTAAGAAAAACAGAGATTCATTTTTAATTGGATTACAAAAAGTAGATTCTATTTGGATGGTTTACCAAAGATTGCAACAACAAACACTTCAATTAACAGATTCATTAAATCAAGGAAATCTTGCTACAAAAATAGATCAGAAAGAAACAGAAATTAAACTACAACTTAATCAGCTAGAGTCTTCAAGTTTGGACACGAGTTTTGTCGATGTTTATCGAACTGTAATAAACAATTACAGAGCCTTATTCAATAATTATCTAGATCAGGTTGAAGATAAAAAAATGGTTCAAAATTGTCTTTTTGGAAAGGTAAGTGCTGAAGACTTGTTGGATGAAAAGAGAGAGCTTGAGAAAGAAAATCTGGATCTTATAACGAGCCTTAGGCTTTGTGAAACTAACAAGCTTATTTGTGTAAATCATGAAAGAGAAATTGATCAATTGGAAAAACAGCTTCGGGATTGTGTTAATGATTTAAATCGAGCATTTGAGAGGATTGAAACTGAAAGTAAAGAAAAACAAGGGATAGTTAAAAGCTATGATAGCTTGATTGATTTGACCATAAAAAATATTGAAAAATTAAAAGTAGAAGGACTTTGCATAGGATGTAACAAAAAAGAAGTCAACAAAAAAATTGACGAAATAACGGATGAAATTGCTAATGAAAAAAGAAAGATAATACCTTAATGAATTTCAAATAATATTTTCGCGATATTTTAATCAAAGCCTTGAATTATTTCAGCGTTTTGATTTTTTTGATAAACAATTACCATTCGATCAACCCTGCCAAATGAATGTCGGTATAGAGTAAAAATAATAACCACAACTTACTCAATCCAATTATTACCATCTTTTCTTTAATAAAAACTCTCGAATTATGTAACACTTCTGTTCAGACTGGTATCAATAGATAACCGTAATAACTATTTCATTTTTACTAGAGTTTTTAACCCTTAAAGCGAGGATGAATGATACTTCCTCGCCTGGGTTTTTATTTCACCATTTAAACTTATGCATCATGAAAAAATCAAAATTATTCTTAATCGCTCTCTCTTTAATTGGAATTTCTTTTTCAGCATGTGAAAAAGAAAGCATTGAGCCTCAAAACCCTCAAATTTCAACGCAACAATCTAATCGAACAGCTAATACTAAAAAAGAAAAAGTCTTTGAAGCCAATGCAATTTTAGCACCTCAAGAAGAAGGCCCAACACAAAGGCAAAATTCTCCTAAACCATTTCAACAGCAGTTGGAAAGTGCTTCACAAACTTCCAATCAAGCGGATTTGAAATAATAATTATTCGCCTTCAACCCCTTTTTGTTAATCTAAAAAATAAAACATCATGAAAAATATAATATCAAAAATCAATGTTTCCCCTTATTTGATTCTAACTGCAACAATCGTTTGCATTACTTTGACAAGTTGTACAAAAGATGATCCCCCAACTTCACCTCCACCTCCTAATCCATGCGAAAATGTTATTTGCCAAAATGGAGGAATATGCATAAATGGAGACTGTGATTGCCCTCCAGGATACTCAGGTACAAATTGCCAGATTTATGATCCTTGTTATAATGTGAATTGTCAAAATGGGGGGGTATGCATTAACGGCGACTGTGATTGTCCCGAAGGCTTTTACGGTGATGAATGTCAGTATGTTATGACTCCAACCGCTGTAAGAATAACTAAAATCGATCTCATTGAATGGCCGGAATACCAACCCAATGGTTCGCAATGGGACTCTAATTCTGGAAGACCAGATATATATCTAACTATTGATATAAATGGCACTCATGTAACCTCAACCGGATATTGGGAGCAATGTAGTCCAGGTACAGAATATCCTTATACAAATGGTCTGCCTGTATACGTTAGTGACACGGGATATAAAGTTACAGTATGGTTACGAGATTATGATGGTAGTTTGGGAAGCCAAAACATGGGAGGAATATATTTTTATCCTGATAATCATGATAGCACATTGCCTTCTACCAGAATTATGGGAAATGCTTCAGTCCAGATAAAATTCAGAGTACATTTTGACTGGATTTTTTAATCCTAAAAAGACACCTGCTCTTATCTTAACTAAGAGCAGGTTTTTTCGTATTTTAAAATAGTCTAATCCTATCAAATCCCAATAAATTTTATATTAGAGCTTAATAATAGAGGATGTAGTTGATCTTCCAAAGATGTCATAAATAAATATTTCGTAGTTCTCGACTACTCCATTTATCAAAATGTTCAGCTTATCAGAAAATGGATTTGGATAAACTTTAAAACTGAGTGATTTTAAAATTCCTTGAATTGGATCAATACAATTTGGATCTGGTTCCGGGCAATTCCAGTACTCCTGGAAGTTCAGCATCGAATAGGAAAGACTATCTAATACTCCTCTTTTGCAAGTAATGCCACTTGCCTTGCTAATGCATTCTTCAAAAACCAATTCGGCACATCCAATAAAAAGAGTAGTATCAATTTTAGCGCTTTAGGTATCAATAATTGACCGAGTTAAATAAGCATAGGAAATATTATTAATTTCCACGACACCTGTGGATTGATTGACTAGTTGAGAAGAATCCGGGAAATATTCCCCACAACTATTAGTTTCGATAAGTATTTTAATGGTGTCAATACAATTCAAATATAATGAATCCGAAAAACCAAGAAAATTTTTTAACTTTTAGCTTCTTTAATATGATTGGGCAGGTGCTACAAAAGAACAAAGCCTGCCCAAAAGAATGGATGTGGCTTTATCTCTCGGATTTTATTTTGAGCAAGTCTTAATGCCTCCTGTGAGATGGTTCCCTGGAGTAGTTGTGTGTAAAAGCTTTGCATAAATTCGATAGTAATTTTATCATCTACTTTCCAGAGTGTCATTAGTAATTGATCGACTCAATGGGCTATGATTTTTGATGGGGTGTCGTTCGGTTATCTTTATCATATTTCCACCTTTCTATTTGTGCCTAGCAAAAGATGAACAAACAACTCATGAAAGGATTGACAAAAACTTGAAATTGAAGGCTCTCCCCTATTTTTAGCTTATCATGATTTTGGAGAAACTAATTTGGAATTAATTGAGAATGGCGAAAAATTACTTGAAGTTAATGCTTTTACATAGTTGCTATTCGTCCATGCCATCGAGTCTGTTCAATTTGATTCTCAACTATAATTAGTTCCCTTTCATTTTAATAATAATTCGATAGACGTAATACCAAGAACCTTAGAATCGATTCTGAATTAGAACTAAATATAATCTTAAAACATTTTATGCTCATGGTGTTTCCCTTTTCCTAAACCCCCATTTTAATTTTTAAAATAGCGAAGTTCTTCTGCTGTAAATTTTTCTGAAGGGACATATACTAGTTGGTAATTTATTGCATTCTTTTGCCCAAATATTACAACTAAATTACACCTGAGCAACACTATCAAATGTACAATTTGTTGATAGCGAACTACTTATGCAATTAAATTACTTTCTGTATCGGAAAATAACTAAAACAGAATCTGAGCCAATACTCAACTTACCTTGTTGGTATCATCATCTTCTATAATTCGATCGATCTCATCTGTAAAATATTTTGCAATCATTGCTTGATTTTGCAAGGCATTGGCCCATTCAGTGTCATTGAAGTTGTTTGGCTGTGAAGCGGAGCCGATTTGAAAAATGTTTTCATCGTTGATGTAATTGGCAGGGCCTGTATAATTGAAGCTTCCGGTGATAACGACTTTGTCATCTATAACCATTAATTTGTGGTGGAGTTTTCCGATGGTTGTATGGTTAAATCGTCCTGCCTGAAATAGTTCGATATTGTTGTGGCCAATTAAATGGTGCTTTGCTGCCCATCTTTGATTAGATTGCGATCTGTCCATAACTCCCTTAATGGTAATACCACTTTTTGCTAAAACTTTCATGGTATCGTCTATCCCGGATGATTCAGCAAAAGTAAATATTGCGAACTTAATACTTTGTTTTGCTTTGAGCATTTGTTTCATAATGACCATCTCAGGAGCATGGTCCGGGGCAAACAAAACGGTCACGGGAACATCGCCTGCATCGTAAGTTTTGGGTGCTTCAAAATCATACTTGCTTTCTTTTCCAAATCGTCCTGACATGATCTCGTCAAACTCAATCTGGTATTGCTTTGCGATATAATTGTTATTGATAATGATACTCTGATTATAGTTTTTTGTGACTCCTGTAACGGTGAAATTAGTGGAGCCGGTTAAAACTTGTTTTTTGTCCCGGATGATGAATTTTTGGTGAAATATCTCTGGGTTAAAGTCTACGTGAAGGGATATTCCGGCTCGCAACATCTGTGAAAGCAGCTCTCGATTGATCTCGTGTGAATCTTTCGAGTTTGGTTGCGTTACATCAATAGATGACAATCCTGCATTACTGCTAGGCAACATATAACTTTGTTCCAAAACGACCCTTATTTTAACACCTCTTCGATGAGCCTCAACAATCGCCTGAGTAATGGCTGGATGATCAATCTCCTGCACCGCTATATCCAAAGAACTTGCCGCGCCATTAATAAAGGAAGTAATTACATCCAAAAGGTCATCCGGAGCACCTAATTGTGTCGGTCCACAGTAAACGCTAATTTTATTCAGGTCAAGTGCCATGTTTTGTTTTTTTATTAAAGAAGTTGTTTAAAAATGAAGAATGATAGCAAACTCTCTCACAGAAAGGAATTCTTCAAATGTAGAAAAATTATCCAACTAATTTGTTTAAGCATAATTCCACTCAAAGTTTCAAAAATTGAAAAAAACCTAAAAACGGTTATTCAGCTAAATTTTTCGCATAAGAGGAGGCAAAAACAGGAATACATTTTTCCAGGCAGATTTATTTGTCAATCATTTTAATGATCCTAATGATTATAATTTCAAGAATACTCGCTACGGAAATCAGAATTTAAACATTATCTTCAACCATAACAGTAAATCCTTACTCTCTCTGGTTAGTGATTTGCAACGACTTTTTACCTTTAAAAATAACCTATGCAATCAATATTAGGCGCGGGTGGAGCTATAGGAATTGAATTGGCAAAAGCACTTCCAGCTTTCACAAGTAAAATTAGGCTCGTCAGTCGTAATCCTCAAAAGGTTAATGCCACCGATGAACTTTTTCCGGCAGATTTGTTAAATGCCGATGAAGTAAACAAAGCAGTTAAAGGATCCTACATCGTTTATGTTACCGTCGGTTTTCCCTATAATTTGAAAGTTTGGAAAAAAAGTTGGCCAACATTTATTTCCAATGTGATTCAAGCATGTATGGAGCATCATTGTAAACTGGTGTTTTTTGACAACATCTACATGTATGATCAGGACTATTTGAACGGAATGACCGAAGAAACGCCGATAAATCCCCCAAGTAAAAAAGGACAAGTACGGGCAGAAATTGCAAAGTTGATCATGGATAAAGTGAAAGCTGGCGAACTAACTGCATTGATTGCCCGGTCATCGGATTTTTACGGTCCCAAAGTCCAAACCAGCATGCTCACTGAAACGGTTTTTAAACCATTAAGCAACGGAAAGAAAGCAAATTGGATGGGACCGGTCCATTTTAAACACTCCTTCACTTTTACACCGGATGCTGGTAAAGCAACTGCATTATTAGGCAATACAGAAGACGCTTACAACCAGGTATGGCATTTACCAACTGCAGAAAATCCGCCAACAGGTAAAGAATGGATCGAAGCCATCGCTAAAGAATTGGACGTAAAACCGAAATACCAGGCTTTGTCAAAATTCCTGATTAGAATTATTGGCTTATTTGTACCCATCATGAAAGAAATGGTGGAAATGCTTTATCAATATGATCGCGATTATGATTTCGACAGCAAAAAATTTGAAAACAGGTTTAAAATAAAACCAACTCCATATCGCGATGGCATAAAGGAAATAATAAAATCCGATTATCAAAAATAACCGGCTTTCCTGAAAAACAAAAAAACTGCTTTCTTCTATTCAAAAATTTAGCGAATTAAAGTAAGCAATTTCTGATTGATTGTACTTTGCAGCAGTCGGTCTTTAGAGTCATCGCATCCAATCATTTAATTTTTCTACATTCAGGTTATTGACCAAAATGATATTATATGCCTACTTTTGCAAAAATATTTTAAATGGATACTTTTAAAGATTTAAACCTTTCGAAACAATTGCAAAACGCAATTCATGACTTAGGTTTTGATAAGCCGACTCCGGTTCAGCAGGAAGCTTTTTCGATTATTCGTTCGGGTAAAAATATAGTAGGAATTTCTCAGACCGGGACTGGAAAAACGCTGGCCTACATGCTTCCAATTCTTCAGGATCTAAAGTTTTCAAAGCAACTTAGCCCTAGAGTACTGATCTTAGTTCCCACGCGGGAATTGGTGTTGCAAATGGTAGAGATGATTGAAGAATTTGCCAAATATCTTAGTGTCCGGGTGTTGGGCGTTTATGGCGGAACAAATATTAATACGCAAAAAATTGCAGTTGCTCAGGGTACGGATATTCTCGTTGCTACACCGGGAAGATTGTATGATCTGGCGCTGACGAGGGTTTTAAACCTAAAAACGATTGGCAAATTAGTGATCGACGAAGTGGACGTAATGCTGGATCTTGGCTTTCGTTTTCAATTGACCAATATCTTTGATTTGCTGCCTGAACGTAGGCAAAACATTATGTTTTCAGCGACAATGACCGATGAAATTGATGAGCTTATTGAAGATTTTTTTATCGCACCGACCAACATTTCCATTGCTGTTAGCGGAACCCCTTTGGATAATATTGCTCAATCTTGTTATCAAGTCCCCAATTTTTACACCAAAGCCAATCTGTTAGCTTTTCTTTTAAAAGATAAAGAAGAATTCGGTAAAGTGTTGGTTTTTGTATCTGGTAAAAAAGGCGCCGACAGATTGTTTGAAGCTTTAGGAAATGATTTCGGTCCAGAAATGTCAATCATTCATTCTAATAAATCGCAAAATTATAGAATCAGATCTATCGAGCAATTTGATGATGGAACCAACCGTATTTTAATAACCACAGATGTGATGGCACGTGGATTAGATTTGGAAAAAATTACACACGTCATTAATTTTGATACTCCTGGTTTCCCTGAAAATTACATGCATCGAATTGGAAGGACGGGGAGAGCAGAAGAAGAAGGCAAATCTATCTTATTTTATACTGATAAAGAAAAGCCATCAAAAATAGCCATAGAAACACTGATGGATTACAAAATTCCAATGATTGATTTCCCTGAAGATGTTGAAATTTCGAAAGAACTTACTCCGGAAGAACGTTCAAAAGGTAAACACAAAAACCCCGATCGCAATTTAAAAAGTGATACTTCCGGTCCAAGTTTTCATGAAAAGAAAGCTAAAAACAAGAAGGTAAATCTCGGAGGAAAATATAGGCGAGAACTAGCTAAAAAATATAAAAAGCCTAAAACCAGAGGGGATAAAATTCAAAATCGCAGGAAAAAGAAGAAGTGAGTTTTATGGATTGGATGATTTTAGATGCCGGATTTCAGATAAAACCACAAACCTTGAACAAGGAGTGAGGAGCGAGGAATGAGGAGTGAGGAGTCAGCGACGAGGCAAAAAACCATAAACAAGGGGCGAGGAGCGAGAAGTCAGTAGCGAGGCAAAAAATCATAAACCACGAACTTTGAACCAGAAAACTTCAAACTTTGAACCAGAAAACTCATAATTATTAATCCATATTTCAACCAGCGATTCAATGAAGGCAGCTACCGTCACTGAACTCAAAAAAGAACTAAGCAATCGTTCTCCAAAAGAACTGCTTGAACTCTGTTTGCGTTTATCCAAATTCAAAAAAGAAAACAAAGAACTTTTGACCTACCTTCTGTTCGAAGCATCTAATGAAGCTGGCTACGTTGAAAGTATAAAAAGGGAGATGGATCAGGAGTTTGAACTGATCAACAGACGGAATTTTTACTTTGTAAAAAAGAGCATTCGCAAAATTTTGCGGAATGTCAAAAAGTATATCCGTTATTCCAAAAACAAAGAAACAGAAGTGGATTTACTGATTTATTTTTGCACCAAGTTAAAAAACTTTAGCCCCTCCATTAGAAGGAATATTATGCTCAACAACCTTTACCACCGGCAAATCGCGATGATTAGAAAGACGGTCGCTACTTTAGAGGAGGATTTGCAATATGATTACGAAATGGAACTGGATGAGTTAATCTAACTTGTTGAATTTAAACAAATTATTTGTCCAGTCAGTTATGGAATTTCACAAAACAAGAAAGGCTTCGGAACGATTCCGAAGCCTTTTTTAATTCATCAGATGAAACATTACATCTTCACAAATTTTTGAGTAATAACATTACCATCAACGTGAATCAAAACATAGTAAACACCAGATTGTAAGTTGGAAATATCAATTTCTTCACTATAATCTTTTGTCTCAATGGTTTTAATTAATTGACCGTACAAAGAAACTACTTTTATAAACTCAATTTCCTGATCTGAGTTGATATTTACCATATCATTCGCAGGATTTGGATATAATTTTACGCCTAATCCTGTGTCACTATTGTTCAACTCAAATTCGGCCGGAGTAGGAATCGGTCCTAATTCTTCGATAGTAGCAATAGTACCTCCTTCATTCAATCCTCCAGTTATTCCGGTAATTGTAACTTCATCGATATAAATATGGTCATTATTACGACTTGCATCGCACTGGAAGCGGAATTTTGCATTTGTCGGGAAGTTATGAGAACTACTATTTAATGTTACCGTAGCCACATAAAAAGTATTATTATTAAAACTAGTACCTCGTGCATAGGCAGCAACAGTACTCCAGGATGACCCATTATAATACCTCACCCAGAAATCTTCCCCGTTTTCCATGCTATAAGCATAAAAATAAAAGTTAATTTCTATCGAACTATACGAACTTACATCATAAGAAGCTGTCGTAGTCATCGCAGAAGATGTTCCCGAATTATCACGAATACGGATTGAATAGGAGCCTTCCCATGATCTTGAGCCGGAATAACGATAACAGTCACTTCCTCCATCAGACCAACCATCCCAGCCGCTTTCAAAGTAGGAACCGAGGAGTTCATTTCCTCCTGAAGGACATGCATCACAAAGCGCACCACCACAGTCTACTCCTGTTTCATCTCCATTCATAATATTATCCTCACAAGTTTCGCAGCTGTCATCATCCTCGGTAGCCTCAGGGTCATAATTATGTGCGGAAGGATCGGTACAACCTAAAATTGGTCCCCCACTATTTAAACAGAAGTTTGTTGTTTCAGAAGATCCAAAATTACCACCTGAAGCCAGTGTATTATTATTTTGATCAGTGACAATATAAGACCCATTTCCATAACCGCAACATATACCATCGCCATAACTATCGTAGATCGTAAAATCGTAGCATCCATCAGCTAGGCATTCATCTATAACGACTGTAGAACCGTCTGGCAGATAACCGTAAGTACCACCGGAAGCCACAACAGCATTATTGTCATCACGGACATCCCAACTGGTCTCTTCAGGATAATTATCAAGAGTAATAGAAATAGTTATTTCGTTGGCCGTACAAGGCTCCGGACATGCTGGGCAAGGACCTCCACAATCAATTCCGGTTTCACCCTGGTTTTGAATATTGTCATTACAGGTTGGTCCGCCACCACAAGTAGACAAACACGAAGCATTATTTATGGTATTTAACAAGACTGCTGTAGGCTGAGATCCAAATCCAAGATTAAAATTAATACCGACAGATTGGAGATGGCAATAACTCATAAGCGTACCTCCTCCAGAAGGATTTCCGGGTAAGGAACAGTTACCTTCGGTAGCTCCGGCACAACCATCAATGGCCGTGTTATTACCATTCCACACACAGGCATGAGTATGGCGTGAGCCAATCAGGTGCCCCATTTCATGTGTACAAACCATTACGGACCAACTATACGTTGGCACCACACTATAAGAAGCATCAATGCTGCTAAAACACTTGCTGTTATCAACGTTTGAAGCGCAAATTCCAGCAAAACCAGCAGCAATACCCCCACTTGCCTGGTACGATACAAGATGACTTAAATCACCATTAAAAGTACCCGTATTTGCCTGATAAGAACTCAACATAGCACTGGAAGAACCTCCCGAATAAGGAGCAGGAGTGTCCCAAGCCAATATCTCAGAAATGGTCATAGCTATTCCATCATTGGCATAAAGCGTGATTACCTCGTTGAATAAACCGGTAATATAATTGGTAGCCGGACCGGCTCCTCCTTTTTGTGTTACAATATCATCATCAATTTCTATATAAACTCGTATACAATCTCCTGCATCTCTACCATCATCTTCAGGCATGGTGAGTTCTTCAGCAGTATATCCCTTTCCGTCATCCTCGGTTGCACAATTCAAGTCAAAAGAAGTGGCCAAATCAAAGTCATTATAAATAATATGCTTGTTACCGGCATTGCCTTTTAATTTTCCGATAATGTAATTTCCGCGGGAAGTATTGATCAATCCAACAATCTCATCTTCAAAAATACTGATGGAAACCAAAGAAGCAGGATCATTACTAATCACGCCATGATAATATTTTCCGGGTGAATATGTAGTCGCATTTTTTCGATCGGAGCTTTTTCGAAAAATAAAGTCATCAGTTAACACTTTATTTTCGACAAGCTGAACGGTTACTGCTGGTTGATTCGGTAAAGGAAAACTCAATTGGACAAACTCAGCATTAAGGTTACTTAAATCATTGATCTCAGCATAATCCAGATCAAGAATGAGTCCTTCTGTAAGTTCTTCAGCTGGAACATTTGTCGACCTCAGGTCTGTTTCAACTGCTTTAACCAAATTAAATTCTGTAGCTGTCGTTCTGGTTTTAGCAAACTGTATTTTTTCATAAACAGGGCCTTGTGCAAAAAGAAATGTAGGAACAAGAAGAAGTGTGAGTAATTTTAAAAATTTCATAGAAGTGATGGGTTTTATTAAAAAATATTTGTTCTCAATAATGCATTAGTTAACCACTTAACCAGTGATAGTTAATATGGAGATATTAAAGTTTTAAAAATTAATGTATTGCGAGTTATTAAGGAGAGATAAATATGTTGCCCAATATACAAATTATTTAAAATAATATATCCTTAGGCCAAAAAAAATTATTTTTTTATTTACAGCTGTGTTTTTAAGCCCTTAAAAAGATGCAATAAAATGGATCATTAATCTGTCAACTTCACATCTTCTTCGTAAGGAATAACTTTCAAGATGTGCTCTGTCGCTATTATTCGTGCGTCAGTTTTTCGATTGGCATCAATGATCACCCATGGGCTTTGCTTTAAATTCGTTTTTTTAAACATTTTCTCTTTGTAACTGGTATAATCATCCCAAAGCTCCTGCGCTCTTTCATCAACCGGGGTAATCTTCCATTTTTTCAAAGGGCTGTTTTTTATTTCTTTAAATCTTCTGGCCTGTTCTTCTTTCGAAATGGAAAAATAAAACTTTATCAGATAAATATCAGATTCGAGAATCATCCTTTCAAATTCATTGACCTGCCCCATAAATCTTTGATATTGCACTTCTGTGCAAAAGCCATTAACAGGTTCGACCACTGCCCGGTTATACCAACTTCTATCAAAAAAAACAATTTCTCCAGGTTTAGGTAATCGATTTACATAACGCTGAAAGTACCATTGCCCTTGCTCTTCAAGAGTAGGTTTGGGTAAAGCAACAATCTTGTAATATCTGGGATTGATATGTGCTGTGATCCGTCTGATAGCTCCTCCTTTACCAGCAGCATCTCTCCCTTCAAATAAAACAACAATTTTTTTATCTTTTTTGATTACCCAATTTTGCAATTTGATTAGCTCTGTTTGAAAGCGCCTTAACGTTAATTCATACCTGGTCAATCTAATTGCTTTTTCAAGGTCAATTTTTTTATCTGAAAGAAGGATTTTTAATCCAATTTTTGAATTCAGAATTTTTACATCTTCAGGTGTTAAATCTTTTCCCATCATTCTTTAAAAAATTTTAGTTGTTTCGTCTTGCTAAAAAATAAAATGCCCCTTTAGCGTATATTAAAATTTTAACCAAATAAAGGTTTCTAAAAATTGGATAATTGCATGTTGACATTGAAGTTGTTTAAACATCCAATTGATCCACGTTTCTATAATACCTCAAAATTATATTTGGATCAGGCAACAAAGTAGTCTTTGACTTCATCCTACCATAATAGTCAAACCTGGAAAGGACATACCGCATACTTTCCAATCTGGCCTTCCGTTTGTCGTTCGTATTTACAATGATCCAGGGGCTGAAAGTCGAATGCGTGTTGGAAAACATTAACTCTTTATAATGAGTGTATTTACCCCACATTTCCTGTCCTTTCATATCTACCGGACTGAATTTCCAAACCTTTAAAGGATTTCGGAGCCTGGATTGAAACCGTCTTTTTTGCTCTTCTTTTGAAATTGAAAACCAAAATTTGATCAGCACTACCCTATCCTCATAAAGCATGTGTTCGAATTCAGGCACTTGCACCATAAATTCATTATACTGATGTTTATTACAAAATCCCATGACGGGCTCTACCACCGCACGGTTGTACCAACTGCGATCAAAAAAAACGATCTCTCCGGGGTTTGGAAGTTCTTTGATGTACCTTCTAAAATACCACTGACCTCGTTCAACTTCTGTTGGTTTTGAGAGCGCAACTACCCTGCTGGACCTTGGGTTTAGGTGTTCAACAAAGCGTTTGATCGATCCCCCTTTTCCTGCAGCATCCCGTCCTTCAAAAATAATGGCAACACGCATTTTTTTCTTGGCGACCCAATGTTGAAGGTTTACTAATTCGGCCTGGAGCAACACCAATTCTTCTTCGTACCTCAAATTTCGGAGATGTTGTTTTAGGTTAATTCCTTTTTCCTGAGCAATGTCTAACAGCTCTTGTCGTCTCTTTACATCTTTCAATTCTTGTTTTGTAAACATAGTTTTTTGGGTGTCATTAATAAATAGTACGGTACATTTGAAAGTCTCTGAAAATTATAAATCCTGTCTAACTATTTTTTCAAAAATCACAGTTGCCCGCTGATCAATCATTGTTTTACTAAAACCAACAATTCCTCTTCTATTTCAGAAATAACCTCATCAAAGTCTAACAATTGCGTTCTGATCTTGTCAATGTACTCATCATTTTTTCGCTTAAGAATTTCAACCGTTTCGTTAAATTCAGGCTCCTCCAATGCTAGAAAATGTTTAAACGTCAGATGAATGTCGTGCCATTCACCAAGGGTTTTCTGTAGTTGATCCAAATACTTTATAAGCCCTGTCCCTAATTGTTTATGTTCGAAGAGTTGATTGATCAAAAAGAGATTGTAAAATAATTCTTTTAGTAGTTTTCTCAAATCATGGAAAGCAGCTTCACTTACTTTGCAGCTAACCGACATTTTTTTTAAACTAGAAAGCAGTTTTATGAAATATTCGTTAAGGCCATTGTTTAGGCTATTCTTTGAAATTTTTTGGATTAACTTTTTAATCAATTCGCTATTTTCATTAATCGCCTTCAAATCTTCAGCATAATTGTGTTGCAGAAATCGATCAACTTTTTTAGCCAACCGTTCGTCCAGGTTTTGAATAATCTCAGGAGCCACCTTGATTTTCAGGTCCTTGTTTGTTAAAATATTTTTCTCGATATGAACCTTTCGGATTGCGCCCGCTTTTTTAAATATCCTGGAAAACAATGCTACGGTTTCAACAGCCTGGAATTTTGGGGCAACACAATCCAATAAATGAAAAAAAGCAACTTGTTTTTTGATATTTACCCGAAAACCATGTACCGCTTTTTCATTAAAATCATTCAAAACCTCTAAAAAGAGTTCGTTAAATTTTAAATCCAGGTCATTATAATAATTGAGCATTGTTTTGGCTGACCTCATCACAAATCAGATATTTAAAGTTAAAATACTAAAATTTAGATACTTTTTGCTTGAAATGATTGGTTTTTGTTTTTACAACTCTATCGCACAATTTAAAAATAAAATTTACTAATCAATCTGCCAGAAATCAACCAACTAATTGATTTAAATCATTTGCGAGACGTAGTAATTCTTTTACCTTGTGAAAAGCAATCCTTAAAATTATGGAACACTGTTTTCATAATATGAACATAAAGAATACTTTAAAGTAAAAGAAAATATGCCAAACGGAATTATACCAATTGCTTTTCCCAATTACAAAAAAATCAAAAATAAAACAGCCGTAATTGCGGCAGATGTTGGAGGTACAAAGACTCACCTTGCGTTATACAAAATGAAAGACAATGAATTGTCTCTTGTCCGTGAAGCTAAATATCCATCGCAGAAATATCCTTCGTTTGGTACGATTGTAAAAGATTTTCAAAAAGGAGATGATTCGATTGACCGATTGAGTATCGGCTTTGCGGGTCCTGTTCTGAAAAATTCAGCAAAAGCAACTAATCTTTCCTGGATGATCGACATCCGGCATTTGAGTGATGAATTGGATATTGATCAAGTTTATATTCTAAATGACCTGGAAGCCAGTGGTTATGGCTTGGCTGCTTTGAGTAAAAATGATCTGATCACCATTCATGAAGGCAATCCGGAAAATGAAGGAAACGCTGCGATAATTGCTCCTGGTACCGGGCTGGGAGAAGCAGGCTTATTTTGGGATGGAAAAAAGTTTCACCCTTTTGCTACTGAAGGCGGACATACTGACTTTGGAACACGAAAAGAAATCGATGTCGCATTATTCAAGTTTTTAAGAAAAAAATATGGTCATGTGAGCTGGGAGCGAGTCGCTTCCGGCATGGGTATTTTAGAGATTTACAATTTCCTGTTACAATATAGAAAAACGGCTGAATTGCCTTGGATGCAAGAAAAAATTGGCGAAGGAAGTGCTGCCGCAGCTGTTAGTTTTGGTGCCAGAAATGGTTGTCCGATCAGCGAAGAAGCGTTTAGTCTTTTCTGGAGATATCTCGCTGAGGAATCTGCAAATCTGGCATTGACGTTAAAAGCTACCAGTGGTTTATTCATTGCAGGCGGGATTGCTCCGAAAAACCTGGATGTATTCAATCAACAAATATTTTTGGAATATTTTTATGAAGCCGGCCGTCTGCGACCAATGCTGCAGGAAGTACCCGTTTATATCATACTCAATGAAAAAACTCCTTTGTTAGGTGCCGCTTTGTATGGGTTTTATGGCCCTGTGAAGAAAAAGAAAAAGCTAAAATTAATTAGTTGATCGCCTGGAAATTCATGAAGTCGACTTGATTTCCGATCCTGCTTTTGTTTGCAGTTTTGAAAGATATTCCCTCATTAAAAGGAAATAATCTTCTGTAAGTTTTAAGCGATATTCCCGTTCTTTTTCATCTTTTGTCTGAATAGCTTTCAAGGCATTTACCTTGGTTCTTACGTTGGCGCGGTACAATTTATAATATTCAAAAATAAGCTGATCTTCATCTGTAAAAATACAAGGGTATTTGATTAAATAGTTTTTTAAGAAATGCATCTCCAACTCCCTTTGCTCATAAAAATCCAGATCCATACAAAAGAAAGCGATTTCGCTGAGCACATCCACCTGACGGAAATGATCGTTAAATTCAATACAATCAAAGATTACCGGTTCATCGAGCAGAAAAATATTCCGAGAGTGCAAATCGCCGTGCCCGTCAATGGTGAAACCTATTTTTTGCCGCTCTTCAAATCTGTCTTTATGGTTGTTTAAAAACTTCTTGGCGAAGGCAACAGCCGCTTTAATTTTCTTTCCTACGTGTTTTCCAAGTTGTTCGGAAAGAAACTTTTTCACCACTAAAATATCTGCAAAATCAAGCCACATGCTATGCACGCTGATTTCTTTTTCTATAGAATCGGTAAAAGCGTGAAAACCAGACAACTGATCAGCGAGCTGATCCATCTGCTTTTTGGTTACGATACCTTTTTTAAGCAACACATCCATCCGCTTGTTATTGTCAAGCCGTTTCATTTTTACGGCATAATCCACGATCTTCCCTTCTTTTCCTTCGATCCTCCATTGTCCTTCATGAAGAAGTATCGGCACCACTCCGAGGTAGACATTTTCAGTAAGTCGATTATTCAAACGAACTTCTTTTTCACAATAGAATTTCCTTTTTTCTAAGGTTGAAAAAGACAGAAAGGAATACTGGATCGGTTTTTTGATTTTATATGCAAAATTTTTGGTGAGTAAAACCCAGGAAATATGCGTCTCGATCAACTCCGCCTTAACCGCCGCATCCGAAAAAGCACTGTTTTCTATAATTTGATCAATGGCTTTTTTATTCATATTTGCATTTTAAAACCGTTTTTAAGCAGGCGTAAAAATATTGATGATTATTCTGAAGAAAACTTACTCAACTCAATATATTCCTGTGCTTTTTCAATCATTTCTTCGAGGCTTAAAATATCAGACCGTAAAATTAAATGGTTTCTTCCAATTGGTTGATAAGTTGCTTTAATTTTTAAGTAAACTTCAAAATCAGCTTCGCTGTATTGGCGTTTTTTGCTGACCCTTTTTTTGATCGAAGCATCCTCCGCTTTAAGCTCAATCCATTTTATGGGAACGTGATATTTATTGGCCAGTTTTTCAAAAGAATCGCGTAAAACTACTTTGTATAATGTTGCATCAATAATTAGTTTCTTTCCTTGTTTCAAAACCTCCGCTGCCTTGTCGTGCAATTCTTTATAAACAGCTGCTTTTGAAGCAGCATCATACTGCCCTCGTAGCCCTAAAGAAGTACGTATCATGTCGCTATTTAGATGAACCGCATCTATTTCTTTTGCCAGTTCAAGGGCTAGCGTAGTTTTTCCTGTTCCGGGTAATCCAACGATTAATATTAACATGATTTGTTTAAGTTTTAAAACAGTTTATTTATTATTCCTTCCTGCTTTTTCCTCTTCTCTTCGTTTTCGAGCCATGCTAGCTATAAAAAACAATCCACCCACTGCAATGAAAACAGTTCCTATAGAACCAATATCATTTTTCAAAGTAGTACTAAAGGTCACCCCAAGTGCAATTAATATTAAACTGACAAAAAAAATCCATTTATAATTAAGTTTTTCCATTTGTCCTTTATTCATCTGATCTGTTTAGACCGAAATCGTTTCATACACCTAAAGGTCTGTAGGTAGAACAACAATTGAGATGATTTAGCTTAGAAACACAACTGATTTTCATCAATGCGTTTATTCCACGATTCGGAGCCTTTTCAACATTTGAATTAACAAAACAGGTAAAAACCCAAAAGGGATAATCAACAACAATTCATTCATACTGATTTCTCGTAAGCTTAAAACCTGTTGCATGGTAGGTTGAAAATAAGCAAAAAAAGTAATCGCGATACACAACAATATTGCTATCCAAATATATTTGTTAGTGGTAACCTGGTTGACAAAAAAGGACTGATCCCTTTGCGGTAAATTGAAAACATGAACCAACTGAGTCAGAACAAGCGTATAAAATGCAAGATTATTGGCTATATGTGGATCTACCCCCAAATATATCGCATAAAATAACACACCGAGCACCGAAACACTAATACAAATCGCATAAACGACTATTGAGACCCATTGACTCATGCTAATGATGGGTTCCCCCTTTTTCCTTGGGGTTTGGCTCATTACATTATCGGATTCTTTGTCCATACCAAGGGCAAGCGCAGGGAAAACATCTGTTACCATGTTTAAAAACAAAATCTGCAAGGGAAGTAAAGGGGTGGCGACATTTGAAAGAAAAGCAAAAGCGACAACCAACAACTCACTTAAATTGCAGGACAACAAGTAAATAACAAAATGCTGGATATTTTGAAAAATACCCCTACCCTGTTTTATTGCCATGACAATTGAAGAAAAAGAATCATCTTCCAAAACCAGGTCAGCCACTTCTTTGGCAGCCTCCGTTCCACGTTTACCCATTGCGATTCCGATATCTGCTTTTTTAAGTGCCGGTGCATCATTGATGCCGTCGCCTGTCATGCCCACGGTATAGCCTGCGTTTTGATAAATGGTGACCAAATCTAATTTTTGAACAGGGGACACTCTCGCAAAAATGTTGCTTTCGAGTATTTTTTTTGTTTCAGCAGGGTTGTCTAACAGGTTGGCATTGAGTTGGCTGCCATGCATAGCAATGGCATTTTCATTTTCAAGGAGGCCTGTTTTCTTTGCAATCGTTTTTGCCGTTTCCAGGTGATCTCCAGTGACCATGACCACTTTGATCCCAGCCTTTTTACAGCTTAGAATCGCTTCTTCGATCTCCTGCCTTGGAGGATCAATAAATCCAATAAAACCAATAAAGGTGAGATTGTTAAAAAAAGTTTCTTTTGGATGATCAATTTCACTATAAGCAAAAGCTAAAGTTCTCAATCCTTTTTTTGCTAAATCGTCTGCTTTGTTCAACCAAATCGTGTGATCGGTTAATGGCTTTTTTCCGTCAGCAGTTAAAACGTAATCACTTTCTTTTAAAACAACTTCCAATGCACCTTTTATACAAACCAGAAAATCTGGTCGTTTGCCATTTTCGTTCAAAGTTCCCATCATTTTGATATCGCTATCGAAGGGAATTTCTTTCAGGCGGGGAAATTGGGTTTGGAGATTCAGCTTATTGATTCCGGAATGGTTTGCAAATTGCAACAGCGCTACTTCAAGGGGATCTCCAACGGATTCCTCGTTTTCTTGGTCGTTACTTAAAGAAGCATTATTGCATAAAACACTCACTTTTTGCATCTGCTCAAAAGCAAAAGAATGGATGAACGCTTCTTTTGAGGCACCTTGAAATTGTAGTTTTTTATTTCTAAAAAAGACATCTGCTTCACCAAACTCAAAAACCAAAGTGTCGACCGACAACTTGTTTTCAGTTAGTGTTCCAGTTTTATCTGTAAAAATGACCTGGGTTTCTCCTAAAGTTTCAACTGCTCCAAGTTTTTTGACAATGACCTGATGGCGAG
The DNA here is from genome assembly GCA_965220465.1 of Saprospiraceae bacterium. Classification (GTDB taxonomy): domain Bacteria; phylum Bacteroidota; class Bacteroidia; order Chitinophagales; family Saprospiraceae; genus JAHDHW01. The sequence continues at coordinate 1,141,817 of CBDCPZ010000025.1, forward strand.
CCAGGCGCAACATCCCTTTTGCCAAAGCGATCGTTGCCACGATGGGCAACCCTTCTGGAATGGTTGCTATGGCTAGGGCGATCGCCGTTTTAACCATCATATAAATGTCCCGATCCCCGAGCATCCCTATCAAGAAAATGATTGCCGCCAATGCAATGGTGAGTAAGATTAATCGATGGCTTAATTTATTGAGTTTTTTGTCAAGTGGCGTAGATTCCTGTTGGGCGGTGGACGCAAGTTGAGTAATATTGCCAAGCTCTGTTGATTTGCCCGTAGCAATAACTACTACTTTTGTATTTCCTCTGGAAACGATCGTTCCTTTAAAAAGGAGATTACTGCGCTCGGCCAAAATGACATCGCCTTTCAACGCAGCGGTTTGTTTTTTCACCTGAGTACTTTCTCCGGTTAGAGCAGCTTCTTTGATTCCCAGATTCGTTTGTGTTAAAATCCTGCAATCCGCCGGAACCAAATCCCCTGCTTCCATGAAAAGGATATCGCCAGGAACCAGTTGCGTCGCATTTATTCTTTTAAGTTTTCCATTTCGAAAAACATTGGTCTTGCTTTCAGCTAATCGTCGTAAGGCCTCCATCGAACGATTTGCCTGCCACTCCATGTACAAACCGATCATGGCGTTGATAAGGATCACAATAATAATTGCTATGCCTTCTAAAATCTCGCTAAAAGAAAAGGCCAGAATTGCTGCAACCAAAAGCACCCAGGCCAATGGGCTTATAAATTGTTCGAAAAGAATCCGTAAAAAGCTTTTGCCGTGGAGGATTTCAAATTCATTTTTACCAAAAAGCAATAGCCTTTTTTTAACCTCCATTCCATCAAGGCCAATTTCCGGATTTACTTCAAGTTGCTCACAAACCGCTTCAGCAGTCATTTGATAAGCATCCGGAAGTTGTTTTATTGCCATTGATACAAGTATCTTTTTTTCTATAAAACGCTATAAAATGTAAGGTATTCGTTAATATTTTGATAAGAAAGGGGATAAAAGTAAGGTTATGAAAAACCTGTTTGCCGTTTGCCTTTTCGAATGATTTTTTTACTCTCTTTTCCTTTTACAACTCCTAGTTTTTCATCCAACCAAACGATAGCACCGGTCGGACATCTTTGAATAGGGACCTGAGTTTTGTGGTTTTCCGAATAATTAATCACGGGTAAGTTATTTTCCATGGTGATCAGGCTTCCTCCTGCGTCCATGGCGCATTTTCCACAAGCGGTACAACCAACCTGGCACTCCTCCAAAATCTCCTCTCCATGCTCCAGATTTTTACAGGCGACCCAAAGTTGGTGACTAACAGGTTGCAGAGAAAACAAATCTTTAGGGCAAACTTCCACACAATCGCCACAAGCCGTACATTTATCCACATCAACTACCGGAAGCGAAAACGGATCCATCGTAATGGCATCAAAATCACACACCACATCACAATCACCATGACCCAGGCATCCCCAAAAACAGCCCTTGCCGCCGCCAGAAACTAACGAAGCCGCCTGACATGACGACAAGCCTTTGTATTCTGCACGATTGAGTGCCACATTGGTTCCTCCCGCACAAGCTAATCGAGCAACCAATTTTTCCTCAGCACCCAAAGCGACTCCCAGAAACTCAGCAATCGCAAGCCTCCCTTCATCAGAACTCACCGTACATTTTCCAGGCAACACACTTCCGGAAACCAACGCCTCAGCAAATGGGCGACACCCCGGAAAACCACATGCTCCGCAATTTGCGTGAGGCAACATGTCTTCAACAGTTTCAATACGCGGATCTTCGTAGACATAGAGCTTCTTATTGGCGATAATAAGCATTAAAGCCAAAACAAGTGTCAATGTACCCAAAGCCAAAAGAGCCGTTATAATTGTCATGTTGAGGTGCTACGATTTATTAATAAATAACCTCCGCCCATTTTTTTCCTGCAATTAATTCTGCTTTACGCGTTTCCCACTTTTCTTTTGAACCAAGTATTTTGGTAAATGCTTTATCTAACATTTCCTTAATTTTCTCATACCCGGCTACATAAATATATGTATTTGACTGAGACAACATTTCAACAATCTCTGCAGCTCGCTCCTCAATTGCAGCCTCTAAAGCAATAGGATCTGACATATGTGGCCGCGGGCTCAAAGCATGAAATGCTTCAAAGGTTCCTTCATCATAATAATTGGTCAAATCACCATTTTTATCATTCAAATAAAGCAGTTCCAAACCACTTCGAGCACCATAAAATAATCGAATCTTGCCTTCCCAGTCTTTTACATTTTTATAAATATGTTTTACAAATGCCCGAAAAGGGGCGATACCTGTTCCCATTCCGATAAGGATTAGATTTGATTTTTTATCCTCAGGTAATACAAAAGGCAAACTATGTGGTCCCGTGATCGTAATTTCGTCGCCTACTTTTCGATCACACAAGTAATTTGAGGCTACCCCATCGTAAAGCTCACCGTTGAATTCATCCACGTAGGAACATCGTTTTACCAGTAGTTTAATCTGTGGTTTTCCATTTTTCTTATCGGGAATATCAGCAACACTGTACAATCGATGATGAACGGTGTTTCCAAATTCTCCGGAAGCTTTTACGAGTACACCAAAACTTTGATCTACCTCACATTCGAAACCCGGTTGTTCGACTTCCAGCGATATTTCCCGAATTTCTTCGGTGTCGTTGGGCGTCAGGCGTTCCGTCTTTTTGACCCTTGCTTTGTATTTATTTTCGGTGTTAAAATCTGCTAAATGTGCCATAATTTCTATGATTAGTTTTTTAATTTATTTTATTGATATTGATTGCTTTTTTTCACAAACGGTAGTACAACCGCAATTTGAGCAACTGGTTCTGCCAGCTAATACATCTTCATCTGATAGGTGATCAGAAAATGTTTTTCGCCAAAAAGCCTGAACTACAATCCACCCAATCATTAAAAGAACAATGCCTCCGATTCCGATTATTAAAGATTCAATCATGCTTTTATTTTTTTAACTGCCTAAACCCGCAAACCCCATAAATGACAAGGATAGAATACCTGCAACCAGCAAGGTTAGTGCTGTACCTTTTACTACATTTGGGACCTCTGCAAAATCAAGCTGCTCTCGCAAACCTGCTATTAATACCAGCGCTAAGGTAAATCCTGCTCCTGCTCCCAAGGCATAAACCAAACTTTCTAAAAATCCATAGCCTTTGTTTGTTTGAAAGAGTGCCAAACCCAAAATCGCACAGTTGGTCGTGATCAGCGGAAGAAATATTCCCAATGCTCTAAACAAAGCAGGGCTCATTTTTTTGATAATCATTTCAACCAATTGGACCGTCGAAGCGATCACAACGATGTAGCTGATCAACTGTAAAAAAGGAGCATTTATAGCCACCAATAAAGCATGAATTCCGTAAGCACACATCGAGCTGATAATCATCACAAAAGTCACCGCACCACCCATTTTTGAAGCGGTTTCCATTTTACCAGAGACTCCCAAAAAAGGGCAAATCCCAAGGAAATAAGCCAATACAAAGTTGTTGATCAAACTCGCATTTATAAATATGTACCAAAGTGATTCTTCTTTCATGCTTTTGATTTTTTCTCTTTCATGAAATTAAAAACGAGCAACCAAATGGCCAGCGTAAAAAACCCTCCAGCCGGCAAGATCATAACGATCCATTCCTGAAAATTCTCTGGAAAAACACCAAACCCAAAAATACTTCCGTTGCCGAATATTTCTCTCACAGCGCCCAAACAGAATAACGCGAATGTAAATCCAACTCCCATTCCCAAAGCGTCTAAAATAGATTTTCCGATTGTATTTTTTGAAGCAAATGCTTCCGCTCTACTCAATATCAGGCAATTCACAACAATCAATGAAATGAATGCTCCCAGGCTTTTATGTAATTCTACGCTGATGGCTTGAATCACATAATCTGTTATCGTCACGAAAGTGGCTATGATTAAAATATAGGAAGCAATTCGAACCTGTTTTGGAATGAAATTCCGAAGTGAGGAAACCAAAATATTAGACATCAACAAAACAAAAGCAGTAGCAAGACCCATTGCCAGGGCATTCTCAGCGGTATTTGAAACTGCCAGCACCGGACACATTCCAAGTACCTGCACAAACACAGGATTATCCCGCCACAAACCTTTTATAAATTCGTCGGTGGTTGGATTGGCTTTCAAAGTTGCGAGGAAACCTGAATCTGAACTATTTTGATCTTGATTAGCCATTATTGATCGATTTCATTTTTTATACTTTCAAATGTTTCTTTGTTGCTGTAAATCAAAGGCACCCACTCTTCCGTGCTGGCACCGATAATATCTCCAATTGCTCGCGAAGATATTGTCGCGCCTGTAATGCAATCAACTTCCCACGGGTTTTCTTTGGCTCCGCTTTTTACCGGAATCACAGTATTTTTAATAGCACTTTTGTCTTCGTTTAGAGAGACATCCAAAGCTTTAAAATTTTCCAAGAAATTGAGATCTTTCTCAATTTTATCTCCCAATCCCGGTGTTTCTTTACTTTCTAAAACAAAGAATCCAATGATCTTTTGCTCATATGGATCGTATCCATAAAGAATACGCAAGATGTCTGCATAACCTTGACCACTTGCTTCGACGGCGATACCGACGAACTTATCATTTTCATCATAGCCTGCATAAATTATTTGTCCATCTGCATCTTTATTTTCAACTACACTAAACTCTTTATTATCGTTAAGCTGATAAGTTTTTGTTTTTGTTATCCCAGGAATTACTTTGAAAATGGCTTTTTCTAAAGCTTCTGCTCTAAGTTTCTCAATTCGCGGACGCGTTCCTTCAAAAGTCAATACGATCATCAATGCACAGAGAATCCCAATCCCAACCATAGCTCGAAGCATTTTCATGCTACTCACGGACGCAACTGTATTTATTGAATTCGTTTCGTTCATGATGGTTTTAAACTTTTTGAAGTTCCGTAAACCCTTGGTCTGATCCAATTGTCAATGTGTGGTGAAATGGCATTCGCCAACAAAATCGCATACATCACTCCTTCCGGCAAGCCACCCCAAATTCGTATGATAATTACAAGCAAACCGATTATCGTTCCGTAAACCCAAACACCCAAAGGAGTAATTGGAGATGCCACCATATCAGTAGCCATAAAAACAGCTCCAAGTATCAATCCTCCTGAAAAGAGCATGAAAAAAGGCGATGGATACGCCTGACTATCAATCAGATACAAAATTCCACTAAAGACAAAAGCACTTCCCAAAACAGCGACTGGAATTCGCCAGTTCATCATTTTTCTGGCTATTAAATAAATACCGCCGATAATAATTAATAATGCACAAGTCTCTCCCGTCGAACCACTTATCAAACCCAGAGCCAGGTCTTGCGTGTCAGTTGTAACCTGATCAAATTTGAAAGCTGCCAACGGCGTAGCTCCCGAAATAACATCCACAACAGGTTCCATAAATGGAATGGTAAAAGTGGAAGAAGAAATTGTTGAAAAACGGTCTGGTAAAAATGCAGGATACCAAGTCGTAATCGCTACCGGAAATGCAGCTTGTAAAACGGCTCGTCCCACCAAGGCCGGATTAAATACATTATAGCCCAAACCCCCAAAAACAAATTTTCCAAGGGCAATGGCTATCACTCCTCCGACAAAAGTCATCCATAATGGAAAATTTGGAGGAAGTGTAAGTCCTAATAATAAGCCGCTTATCACTGCGGACCAATCCGAAACGGTACTTTCTTTTTTTGAAAACTTACACAAAAGATGCTCCGTGATAACACAAGAAACTACAGAAGTTACCAAGACCAACAAAGCACTTATTCCAAAAGAATAAACGGCAAAGATGGCTATTGGAAGCAATGCCCAAACTACATTTCGCATAATCACATCAGTGCTGAGACCTTTTGTGATATGCGGCGAAGTACTGATATTTAGCGTTTTATTTAGCATGCTCAGCGGTCTGTTTTGCAGTTTTTCGTTTTCTTACAATTGATTTAGATAGTCTAAAATATTGCACGAGTGGAATGTGAGAAGGGCATACATATGAACATGAGCCACACTCAAAACAATCCATCAAGTTGTAGTTTTCAGCCATTTCATCATAAGCTTCAAATTTTGCTAAAATTCCTAATTTGGAAGGATTTAATAAGATTGGACAAGCATCCACACATTCACCACATTTTATACAAGGATAAATTTTCTGCGTTTTTTTTACTTCTTTTTCAGTAAAAACAACAATTCCTGAAGTTCCTTTTACAATCGAAATATCCATATTTGAAACGGCCACGCCCATCATCGGGCCACCCATATAAACCTCGCTAATATTTTCATCAACACCCACTTGTTCCAAAACATAGCGAAGCGGCGTACCAATTGGAATCAAATAATTTCCTTTCTTTTTCACGCCCGGTCCGGTGATTGTTACAACTCGCTCCTGGATGCCTCGCCCATGCGGCAAAAGGCGACCAATTTCAGCTGCGGTGGCCACATTAATTGTCACTACATCAACATCAATTGGCAATCCACCCGAAGGAACTTCCAGGCCAAGAATTGAGGTAATCAACATTTTTTCAGAACCTTGGGGGTATTTTACAGGAACTACCTTTACCGAAACAGGAGCGTCCTTGGGAATCATTTTTTCTAAATGATCAGCTGCGTTTTGTTTATTCGCTTCAATTCCAATAATTGCTCTTTTTGCACCGGTAGCTTTGAGAAGGTATTTTATACCCATAAAAATGTCTTCTGCTTGTTCGAGCATCACCCGGTGATCAGTTGTCAAATAAGGTTCACATTCGATACCATTGATCATCAATATCTCGCAGCTTTTCCCTTCAGGAACTTTCAATTTGACGTGGGTAGGAAATGCTGCACCACCAAGCCCAACAATTCCAGCGTTTTGAATACCTTGCAAAATCTCCTTTTGTGAAGCTGTTTCGATATCAACAGGTTCACCTTCCAAAACTTCTTGCCCTGAAGATGGAAACGCTTCCAGATAAATCCCTTTTACCATTTTACCAGAAATGGATGGAACATTCGCAATTTTTCGAACGGTTCCTGAAATAGGCGCATGAATCGGAACAGATACATATCCAACCGCTTTAGCAAGCAATTGACCACGTATAACTTCCTGCCCTTCCCGAACTACAATTTCTGAGGGCGCTCCAATATGTTGCACCATCGGTAGAATGATCAGCCGAGCAAAAGGAAATTGCCGAATGGGCAAGCCATTCGTTTCATCTTTGTTCTCAGGTGGATGAACACCATGTTTAAAAGTATTTTTATAAAAATTAAATATTCCCATTAGTTGAACTTCTCTCCTCTCTTAATCCATTTGTCAATATCTTTTGTTGAACGGTCTGCCGGTAATCCCGGATGGATCACCCTTGCCGTACATTTCTCAGCAGCCTTCACCAAATCCTGATAAGGGCCTCCGTCCGGGTTTAAAATATAAGCCTTTTTGTCATTGTTATAGGCAAATATTTTAGGATTGAGCTTTGTGCATTCATCGCAGGAAGTGCATTCCTCAGTTTCCAGCCATGGCGCCATATAATCTCCACCATCATTTGATTTGACCCCTTCAGAAGTAACTTGTTTTGGTTCCTCCCCCATTGCCAGATCTACAATTCCATTGCCATCGCCTCCTGCAAGTTTCATCAAACCCTGAGCGATTTTTCCAACAACTTCTGTTCGGATTTTATTTTCAATATCTTCCTCCTGAGCTTGCTCAGCTTCGATTCCTGCAAGTCCTTTTAGCATGATCCAAAAATCACGTCTTTCTTCACAGGATTCAACTATTGGTTTGGCAACAAGCACCCGATTTAAATGTTGCTTTCTATCAACCGCCCAGATGAAAGGAAATTTACCCTCTCGATCATCAGTTTCCTTTTCAAGAAATTCTGATAGCGGAACCATATTTTCATTCCAGGCATCACGTGGTACTTTGCGGAAATGTTTTCTAAATCTTGCTTCAGTAATCGCAAAATCAGCAAAAGTCATCGCTACTTCCATTGATTTTTCATGGCCGTATTCTTTATATTTTAATTGGTAGGTTGGCCAAATGTCATCTATTGCCGGATTGCCTCCTAAATCAAAGGCATCTTCCGCTTTTACGCCATTATCAGGATTGTATTTAAAAACCGGATAGGCTCGTGATTCGACCGCTAATTTTGCCTGGTGAACACCTAAATCATCAGCGACCCCGTGTTCAGGTTGACAAGTGGTATAAAGGTTAAAAATGGCTGGCCGTTTGGTCATTAAACCATCAATAAAACCTTCTATCATTTGGCTGGTATTGGCTAATGTCCCTTGTAAAACGTAAGTGTTTCTATGAGCCATCGCAATTAAACCAATCTCTTTTCGTGGTTCTGATTTGCCTTTTTTCACTTTACCGTACTGCGCCATATCTGAAACCTGACCGATAAAACCTGAAGTACAAGCTTGTCCTCCCGTGTTAGAATATACCTGTGTATCGACTACAATTACTTTGATCGGTTTACCCGAAGCCATCATCCGCGATAGGTTTTGGAAACCGATATCGTACATCGCTCCGTCGCCTCCCAAAGCCACAACCGGAGGGCACAACAACCATTCTTCTTCACTAAATTGTTCCCATGTGAAGTAGGTGAAGAAATTATCGTGTTCATCGCGATCATAAGAACCGTTTAATTCCAATTCTGCTTTTCGGATAGCCTTAAATCCTTCCGCCATTTTTGCCATGTGGCCTTCAAAGATTCCCATCGCCATAGACGCAGAATCCTGGAATAAGTGATTGGCCCAAGGGAACGGATATGGATTGAAAGGATAGGTACTGCCCCAAACAGAAGTACATCCTGTGGCGTTACACATTCCCATGTTAGAACGCCCTTTTCCGGTGGTTCCGTTGGTATATTTCCATTTCAGGTTTTTCAATTTGGCAAGCAGTTGTGTTACATTTTTCAGCCAGTTCTGATCTATAGGCTCAGTGCCTTTAGCGGTTTCAATTCTACTTGCAATTCCAGCCATAGTCAAATCACCGTCGTGCGCCTCAGAAACGATTTTCGACATCATATCTGCATCACCAACATCAACCGTATGCATGAGTTTGAGCTGAATGTGTTTTTCCAGTTTTTGTGTAAGGTCATCCAAATGAGCCACATGTTTTTCAATACGTGGCTGCATCAAGGATTCTACCGTAGCTGTAAAAATATGCACAACGGATTTTTCAGAACACCCCAAACAAGCTCCGTCACCACTGGCAAAATTTAGATAAGCATCTTTATTTAATAAAATGGTTTCAAGCGGTCCGATTTTTTCTTCAAGGTCATCTATTCGATTAAACTTTTTGGGTGTGTTGGGCAAGTCCATCCACAAATCCCAATCTTTTCTCAAATTAGCTACAGATTCTTCGGTTTGAGGAACGGATATTAAAGCATCATCGTCACAAACTTCCACACATTCCATACAGCCTTTACAGGTAGTTGGGTTGATGGTTATACTAAACAATCCCCCACTATTTGGTTGATCTTTTTCATGAAGGTCAAAATAGGGCCGCGTTAACGCAAATTTAAAATCGCCCAATTCTTCTCTGAACCATTCAAATTCTTTGGACAATGCTGCACCATCACTACTTTCATCAATAGTTAAATCGATCGCATTTTGAATGAAGTCATTTACAGTAGCACCATTTTTGGATTGATTGAACAATGTTCGAATTTTACCTTCCATCTGGCGAACAGCTTTTGGTAAAAGTTCAACTTTCCCGTGATTTTTCTTTACCCGATTTACAACTGTATCCAACACATCTCCCAATTCGCTTACCAAGCCCGGAATCGCAGTATCGGGACAAGCGGTATAACAATCTCCACAAGCGGTACAATTGTTCGGAATCCATTCAGGATGATCAAACCGGATACCTGTCATATCTCTAAAAACGGAGGATACTGCGGGCATTACACTCAAACCAATGAATGGATCTGTGAGATTATCATTTCCCATTCCATTCATGTAGAAATTTCCTGTTTGTTCCCAGAATCGATGGATATCACTCAGCTTTGACTCGCTTTGAGGGATATTTTTCAACATGGTCGGAATCGGCAGGATTGCTTGTCCATTCGTCTTTTCACTATGTCCGGCACCTAGAACCTTATTTTTAATTTCATGAACTTCATCAAAACCACGCCTGACTACGCGCATATTGTCATCAACGACTCGTTGGCCTTTTCCACCAAATTTGTGCTGTAATTGATCTTCAATTGCTTTGAGTAATTTCTCTTCTGAAAGGCCTGCTTTTTTCATAAGCGGCGAAGCGGCAAAGAATGCCCCTTGAAAGGCAATACCTTGCATTCTCAATTGCAATTCTGGGTCAGTAGCTTCTTCACGAGCGATTTTAAAACCATCGATATAAAATACGTGAATGTCGTTGTTGATAATCACTTTTTGATATGGCTCAGGGATATCAGCCCATACCTCGTCAGGACTATTTTTTTCACTTTGAATGATGAAACTTCCCCCTTTTTTCAAGCCGGCTAATGCGTTTGTGTGTTTAAAAACATTTGGATCCGGTGAAAGGACGACATCAACGAAAAAGTACTCGCAGTTTATACGAATTGGCTCAGGAGCTGCCGCCAAATAGTAAGTCGTTGGCTGACCTTTTTTCTCAGAACCGTATTTTGGATTTGCTTTGATGTCATAACCCAGCAAGTCGTAAAGCGTCATGGCTAAGTTTTTACCTGTGGTGATTGCTCCCCAACCTCCAACGGAGTGGAAACGAACGGTGATGGCATCCTTCGGCATGAGGTTTGGATTTTCCGAACCATGAATTGCCAATTCTTTCACATGTGGATAAGCATCCTGAATCGTTTCCTGATAAACTTTCTGCTTTGGTGTAAATGCAGTATCCCTGATAAAATCTATCGATAAATAGAATTGTTTTTTATGTTTTCCGTCAGGCAACATATTTTCAATAGCACCAATAATACCTTCAGGTTGTAGATCGCGGCTTCCCATTCCGAATGAACCGGAATATATTGCAGGAAGATCTGAGGATTTATAACTTTCTAATTTGGGATATGGGACATTTTTGTTTGCACCATTTTCAACACATTTGGAAAGTGCAGATCGGATTTCTCTCGCGATTGGAGGATCCACAGCTAAAGGTTGGTCCAATCTTTCCAAAATAGTAACTCCTTTTTTACCTTTTAATAGTTTTCCAATAAAGTCAGCAGGAAAAGGCCTAAACATGACTAGATCCACAACCCCAACTTTGATGCCTCTTGTTTCACGAAGATAATCAACAACCGCCTCAGCACTTGGCACCACGCTTCCTTGTCCGAGAATCAGATAATCAGCATCTTCTGCTCGATAGGACATCACTCGTTCATATTTACGTCCGGTGAGTTTATAAAAAGCTTCAAAAGCTTGGTCCGTCAGCTCTTGGATATGGTCAAAAAAGAAAGGTCGCTGAGCAGCGACGCTCTGCATGTAAGAATCTTGATTCTGAACAATCCCCGCCATTACAGGATTATCAACATCCCAAAGTTCTGGAATACGTCTGCGTGTATCTCCGTAAATGATTTTTTGAGCAGCGGTTGGCGTATCAATAATATCATCCGGACGACCCAAAAACTCTTTGATCAACTCGCGCTCCGGAAGCAACAAGGATTCAATAAGGTGAGTAGTTAAAAATCCATCCTGCGCCACTATACCTGGAGTTAGAGCCAACTCAGCTATTTTATGAGCTATTATGTTTAAATCTGCAACGTGTTGTGCTTTTTTAGCAAAAAACTGGAAAAACCCTGTGTCATCAATTGCGTGATAATCATCATGTCCCGCATGCACGTTTAGGGTAGATTTAGTCATGGCCCTTGCACCAATATTCAGGATATAAGTTAGTCTTTTTCCTACAGCGGCATAAAGTGATTCATGCATGTAAGCAATACCCTGACCGGAGGAAAAGTTTGCTGCCCTCAAACCTGTCATTGAAAGCCCCGCGGTAACGGCTGCTGCTGCATGCTCCCCTTCTGGTTCAATAAATATCAATGGCCTGTCAGATATATTTAAATGTCCTTTGGCCGCTTCTTCCGCCCAATATTCCCCCATTTGGGTAGAAGGCGTGATTGGATATGCACCCGCGGCATCTGAAGATTCCCGTTCACACATAATTGCAGCAGTGTTACCATCCATTGCTACTGGTATTCCGGGGTATTTGACGTCTTTCTTTTTATTATCCATAACAGTTTCTTTTGTACTTAGGTGTTCCGTTTTGTAATAAATTCTTTAATAATGGTAAAGAGTTTTCTAATGGGCAGGAGATTCGTTTATAGCCATTCCTTTGGTTTGCTTTGCAATTCTCAAACAATCACTTACTTTTTCAACATTGAGGCAATAATCTTCATCGTGTTCTTCGTGGCGACAAAAAATTTGAGAAATATCTATCAAGTCAAACCGCCCATCTATTGCCCGACACTGATCCATAAGGCTAGCCATAGTTACCGGCTGAATGAGTTCTACTCCGTTTTTTATAAGATAAACTGCGAGGTAGTTGTTAATAGATTGCCGTGAATTTTGGCAAATAAGATAAGTGGTAACGTCCTCTTCGGAACGTTGAAGTTCTTCTTCTGCTCTATTCAGCAATTGATCAGCTTCATTGATTAAAATATCAACATTTTGAGATTGCATAATGAAGGGTTTTAATTAAGTTATAATTCCCTCTTAAAGCAGGGAAAATAATTTCCAGTAAAGTTCCTGAATCGAAAAAAGAAAAACGGTGAAGAAAGTCAACCTTGCAAGTGATTATCGTCATCTGAACAAATAGTAAGAGTATAGTACTTTGTATTTTAATTCCGTCAAACTTCTTAAAAATTTAAAATCGAACATTATGATTTCCAATCCTCCGAAGAAAAAGAAGACTACTAAAAAATACGTTTATAATTTTGGTGATGGACATGCTGAAGGAAATGCCACTCTAAAGAATCTGCTGGGAGGCAAAGGCGCTAATCTGGCCGAAATGAATCGCATCGGAATTCCAGTTCCTCCAGGCTTTACACTCACCACAGAAGTTTGTAATTTTTATACAAAAAAAGGGAAAGATAAAACGATCAAATTAATAAAAAAGCAGGTTGAAAATGGTATCCGTGAAATGGAAAAAATCATGGGCTGTAAATTTGGCGATAGCACTAATCCGCTCTTACTTTCTGTTCGTTCAGGAGCGCGAGCTTCTATGCCCGGCATGATGGACACCGTTTTGAATCTCGGTTTAAATAAAGAAAGTGTAATCGGTATCGCAAAAAAATGGAAGCGGGAACGATTTGCATGGGATTCGTACCGAAGATTGATTCAAATGTATGGCGATGTTGTTATGGGTTTGAAAAACGGCAGCAAAGAAGAGGAAGACCCTTTTGAGATTGTTATCCATGATTTGAAAAAAGAAAAAGGTGTTATAAATGACACGGATCTCAACGCCGATGATTTGAAAGAACTTGTATCACGATTTAAAGCATTGATCAAAAAGGAAACTAAAAAAGACTTCCCGGACGATCCAATGGAACAACTCAGAGGCGCTATTTTAGCTGTTTTTGAAAGTTGGAACAATGAAAGAGCGCAGGTTTACCGAAACCTCAATCACATCCCGGAACACTGGGGAACCGCTGTAAACGTGCAGGCAATGGTTTATGGAAATCTGGACAAAAACAGTGCAACCGGAGTAGCTTTCACCAGAGATGCTGCAACCGGAGAAGATATTTTTAATGGTGAATTTCTTTTCAATGCACAGGGAGAAGATGTCGTCGCCGGTATTCGAACACCTCAGCAAATAACGCTTGAAGGATCGAAGCGATGGGCAAAATTGGCAACTATTTCTGAAAAGGATAGAAAAAATAATTACCCCTCGTTGGAGGAGGCGATGCCAAAGATTTTTAAAAAACTCATTCAATATGAGACCAAGCTGGAAAATCACTACAAAGATATGCAGGATGTGGAATTTACCGTTCAGGAAGGCAAGTTGTGGATGCTTCAAACCCGAAGCGGAAAGAGGACCGGAACTGCCGCTGTGAAAATTGCAATGGATATGTTGAATGTTGGAATGATTGATGAAAAAACAGCACTTCTTCGCGTTGATCCAATTCGACTTGATGACTTGCTTCACCCTATTTTTAAAACAAACGCAATAAAAGATGCTCAGATTATTACGCAAGGTTTGCCGGCTTCACCTGGTGCAGCAACCGGACAAATTGTTTTCTTTGCTGATGATGCGGAAGAATGGGCTGAGAATAAGAAAAATACTATCCTTGTCAGAATAGAAACATCACCAGAAGATTTGCGCGGAATAAATATCGCCAAAGGAATTTTAACAGCCAGAGGAGGGATGACTTCTCACGCTGCTGTTGTGGCCCGGGGCATGGGTAAATGCTGTATTTCTGGCGCAGGAGCCATCCACATTGATTATAAAAAACGAACCGCTACGATTGATGATATTGTCTACAAAGAAGGCGATTGGATTTCGTTGAACGGATCTACAGGCGAGGTTTATAATGGAAAAATCGAAACCGAAATGCCAAAGTTGAGCGGTGATTTCAAAAAGTTGATGGATCTTTCAAATAAATATACCCGGATGAGTGTCCGAACCAATGCCGACTCTCCTGTCGATGCTAAAGTAGCCAGACAATTTGGAGCCATGGGAATCGGCTTGTGCCGTACAGAGCATATGTTTTTCGAAGGAGATCGCATCATAGCCGTTAGAGAAATGATTCTGGCAAATGACGAAAAAGGACGGCGCAAAGCTTTGGCCAAATTGCTTCCAATGCAACGATCGGATTTTGAAGGAATTTTTGAAACAATGCATGATCTGCCGGTGACTATTCGTTTGCTTGACCCACCGTTGCATGAATTTTTGCCACACACACATGAAGCTCAGAAAGAGATGGCCAAAAAAATGAAGGTGGCTTTAAAAGGAATTCGGGAAAAGATAGAAACACTCGACGAAGCCAATCCAATGCTTGGTCACAGAGGTTGCCGACTCGGAATCACTTATCCTGAAATTACCGAAATGCAAACCCGTGCCATCATCGAAGCTGCTTTAAATGTTAAAGAAAGAGACATTCATGTTACTGTTGAAATCATGGTTCCATTGATCGGAAGGCTTCATGAATTTACTCAGCAAGAAAACATTATCCGAGCTACTGCTCAAAAAGTGTTTGATAAATATGGTAAAAGCGTGGCATATCATGTAGGAACGATGATAGAGATTCCAAGAGCTGCTTTGACCGCTAATTTTATTGCCAAACGTGCAGAATTCTTTTCTTTTGGAACCAATGACCTTACTCAAATGACTTTTGGTTTTTCAAGAGATGATATCGGAAAATTCCTGCCCGTTTACTTGAAACAAGGGATTATGACCTTTGATCCTTTCAAACAAATTGATGAAGTCGGAGTAGGGCAATTAATCAAATTTGCTGCAAAAAAAGGTAAAAAAACAAGGCCTGATCTCAAATTAGGCATTTGCGGCGAACATGGTGGTAATCCTGAATCCATTGACTTTTGCCATCGGGTAGGATTAGATTATGTGAGTTGTTCACCATTCCGGGTACCGATAGCCAGGCTGGCAGCAGCTCAATCGTATATCAGAAATGAATTAAAATAACACACATCGTACTTTGTATTGAAATACCACCCACAAACTGGCCGTGCAAAATTTATAACAACTTTAAATCCCACCAAAAAGCGCGGCCAGTTTTTGTCCTTAAAAATTAATTCGTTGCATTTATTTTATAAATAAGCTTCTTTAAAATAGCGATGTTGGTAATAAATATTTATATTTATAAATTATTCTTGAACTAGCATTTATTGTGCTACCTCCCAATCACTGTATTTTCACAGTTACCAAAGCAGTAAATAAGATTTCGACCATAATAAGGTTAACACTCGTGACACGATTACACTTAAATTAGCCTAATCAAACAACGAGGTCATTGTCGATTAAAACTGCTCAACAGCATAGCATTTCATAACAGGAATTACCAGCAAGGCGAACTAATACGCCTGGACAAAATCATAATTGAAGCAGATACCAGCCCCATTACTGGTTTCAAAATACATTATACCTGTTCTGAATAAACATTACTATTTAAAGACAAAGATACTACTGATGAACCTCGCACTAATTGAACAAAAAAAGTTTATTGGCAATGGCCGATCCGCTAAAGTTTTTCTTTCTTATAAGGGAGAAGAAGGCATTGCAACAAAAACATTTACAGGCGAACCCGTCAGTAAATTCATTCTTTTTATTTTGACAGGATCAGCCAATCCCTATACTTGGTGTGAAGACGCTATAAATTGTGCTTTAATAAGACGAAGACTGTTGTCAAAACTTTGCCAGCTTTGGTTCAAAGACAAATTAAGGTTGCCAAAAACTTATGGACATAGGTGGAATCCAGCGCAAAAGGCATTTGAAATTGATGCCGAATTTATTACAGGACATCATGCGCCATTGCTTACTCCTTTAAAGCGAAAATCGAAAAGTTATATGTCGGAATTGAGGCGAGAGATTATGAATCCGCTTCAGGATAAATTAATCCAGTCCGGGTTCGATGGCTTAGTGTGGCAAGCAGGAAAAGGCAATCCTGTGGCAGCTAGTAATTTTATGTTGTTGCGCGATGAAGATGGCACCGAACAATGGATTTGGATTGATTTAGAATCTGGCCTTCCCGCTCTTTTTGCTATGAATCCCCTTTCTACTCTGTTTTATTATTTACCAAAATGCGTTAAACACTCCGATTGGCTTTTTGACAATGTCGACACCGATCAGCTAATAAAATATTTAGAGAATCATAAAGAAGAAATCATAAAGGCATTGGGTTTAAAAACCTATCGTCAATTGTGCATTGATTGTGAATTGCTTTCAACCACTCAAAAAAAATGGAAAAATATTAAGCGGTATAAAAGAAGCTTATATTATGCTGCTTCACAGGAAAAAATTTCGGATGTAGAAAAAAGATATTATGAAAATAAACCGCTTCGCTGGTACCTAAAAAGCCTTATGCTTTTTCTTAAAGCATTTGTAATCAAAGTAAAAGATACAACAGAAGAAATTTTCGATGCCTTTTATAATTTTCGCTACAAAAAACTATTCAGAAGAATCTACTTTTATTTTTCGGACAGCCGCTATCGTTGGGGAACGGCCAGATGGTTTTTAAAAAGAGAAATCGATAAATGGCATTCCAGAAAATTTCTCAACGATGAAGAATCTGCTTTTCTTAAAGAAGAACTCAAAAATGATGAGATCAGCGCGTATATAACAGATTTCAGTATTCACGTTGGAATAAAACCTGTGGTTAAATTAATTGCCTGGATTCTTATACCATTCCTCATAGCTGCCGGTATTTGCGATTTACAGGTTGGAGCATTATTAATAATCGGAGCAGGGCCCTTGGCTAGAACAGCTTACACGATTTGGAGGATTACGCATAGCCTCGTTAAATCAAGATCACATTTCCCAATGTTAGCACTTACCATCGGTGTTTTTCCGGTCATCGGTAACCTTGCATACCCAATCGAGTTGCTTTATCGCAGTGCGGGTAAAAAAGATATGCTGGCAAAGTTTATAGCCTATTCCTTTAGTGCAAAAGTTGGCGCGAAAATACCGATCTGGGGTGGCAAAGACAGTGAAATAGAACATTTTTTCAACAAAATCTGCCATAAAATTTTGAATTTTTAAGCTCAAAAAACAACTCCTTTTTTCTCTTTTCCAGACATTTGGTTATTTTGACGATCAATAATTAATCTTCAATTGAATCGTCAATTTACCTCAAAGCCATATGAAAAACAGGTTTTACAAAGTTTACTTATTGCTGCTTGCAGGTTTATTCTTTAGCCAATTCTCACAGGCACAAATTGTCAATATCGAAGAAAAAAAAGCGGAATTGATGGATACGGTTGCCTGGCTTGGCAACCTCCAACAGGACCTGGGATTATTGAAAAACACTTCTGCTGTTTTTAATTTCAAAACGACTCTGAATGTTGGCTTTGTACACTACAAGCATCTGTTTTTATCGATTACCAATTATAATTATTCTTCAACAAATAATGAACAATTAGCTAATCAGGGCTTTCAACATTTGAGATATGTTTTCAAAAGTAATCCGAGAGTATTTTATGAAGCATTCACCCAATTGCAGTACAACGATCAGATTAAATTAAAAATGCGCTGGCTACTTGGCGCAGGGGTCAAATTTAACCTGGTCAGCAAAGAAAAAAAACATGTCAACCTTGGCTTGTCTTACATGTATGAATATAATGAAGAAGTCAATCCTGATGTATTTTTGAGGCTTAATCGATTAAATTCTTACCTGGTTTTAAACTTTGCTTTCTTTGACAAATTCAACATCCTGAGTACAACTTATTATCAACCTAATATTATTGCAATCAATGACTTTCGATTGTCCTCTCAAACAGCGATATATTTTAATATTACAAAAAAGTTGCTCTTCAAATTCGCTTTTGATTTGACCTATAATTCAAGAGTGCCTCCGGATGTTCCGTTTACTATTTATTCATTATCCAATGGAATTACCTGGGTGTTTTGATATTGAAGTGGTAAAAAGCCGAAAAGAAATAATCATATCTTAAATGTCTGGTTCAGCCGCTAATTTGCTTAGGCTGTTTTGATACTTGCAATAGCATCCAAATGCAATTCTTTGATACTGATTTCACGCATTTCGACTTTTCTAACTTTGCCGGTTACCGTCAGCGGAAAGCTATCAACAAATTTGATATACTTTGGTATTTTATAATAAGCTATTTTGTCTTTACAAAAAGCCTGGATTTCCTCTGCTGTTGAAGTTTCAACATCTCGGAGTTGTATCCAAGCCATTAGTTCCTCGCCATATTTTTTATCAGGCACCCCAATTATCTGGACGTTTTGAATTTTTGGATGTGAGTACAAAAATTCTTCAATTTCTCTTGGGTAAATATTTTCACCACCTCTGATCACCATATCTTTGATTCGTCCTACTATTTTCACAAAACCTTCTTCATCCATCGTTGCCAAATCACCTGAATGCAGCCATCTCCCTATATCAATGGCTTTTTTTGTTTGCTCTTCGTTATTCCAATAATTAAGCATCACACAATATCCACGAGCACAGAATTCCCCCGTTTCTCCTAAAGGCACCACCAATCCTGTTTCAGGATTAACTATTTTAATTTCAATATGTGGCAAAACCTGCCCTACGGTATTCACCCGTTGTTCAAGAGGGGCATCGACCTTGGTTTGAGTACAAACAGGGCTGGTTTCCGTCAAACCATATGCAATGGTCATTTCAGGAATGTGCATGAGTTTGTTTACTTTTTTCATGACTTCCACCGGACAAGGCGAGCCCGCCATAATCCCAGTTCGCAAAGAGCTATAATCATATTTGTTAAAATCAGGATGTTCCAATTCTGCGATAAACATGGTTGGAACGCCATACAAAACCGTGGCTTTTTCCTCCTGTATTGTTTCTAAAACAGCTTTCGGATCAAAACTTTCGCTAGGATAAATCATTGTAGCACCGTGAGTCATACAACCCAGGTTTCCCAATACCATCCCAAAACAATGATACAAAGGAACCGGAATAATCAATCGATCCTTTTCCGTAAATTTCATAACCTCTGTCGTAAAATAACTATTATTGAGAATGTTGTGATGGCTTAAAGCAGTTCCTTTTGGGTAACCAGTGGTTCCACTAGTATATTGAATATTGATCGGATCGTCGAAAGAAAGTTGGCTTTGGCGAACCAGCAATTCATCAGGAGTAATTTTATCCGCTAATCCAATAAAATTTTCCCATGAAAACATTCCCGGAGAGGAATTCTGATGAATCCGAATCACGGTTTTTAATGCTGGAATTTTCTCTGATTGTAATTGGCCTGGCTCACAATGATATAACTTCGGAGCCAGATCATATAGCATTTCGGTATAATTTGATCTTTTAAATTGATCTGCAATGACCAGCACAGAACAGCCCGATTGATTCAAGGCATATTCCAATTCATGTAAGCGATAAGATGGATTGACATTGACGAGAATGGCTCCAACCTTACTAGTAGCAAACTGAGTGATGGTCCATTCCGCACAATTGGGCGCCCAAACGCCTACACGCTCTCCTTTTTGAATACCAACTGCCATCAATGCTCTGGCACATTCATCAACTTTTTCTTTTAATTCTAAATAAGTCATTCGGATATTCTGATGGCGAACGACTAATGCTTCGTTTTGGGGAAACTGTTTGACTATTTGATCAAATGCATCGCCAATGGTTAAACCCAACAATGGTTTTTTGCTGATTCCACTGCGATAGCTTAATGAATTGCTGTTCATAATCCATTTAATTTAACTGATAAAATCGTTGGATATTAAGGATGAGTTAAGAGTATGTTTGAATTTACGCTTTTAAAAGTCGCCTTTCAAGGATAAAAAAGAAAAATGGTGGTGATTATTGTCATCTATCTAAGGCTAGAATTTTGTTTTTCATGTCTTCAGGAATAGCTACTTTTTGCAAGGTAGAATAATCATAAGTCACGATGGTTTGATTGGAAATTGCAGCAAGACGTTGATGCTTTTTACTAAAAATCTGAGACTGAAGAAAAATACGATCCTTTCCAACATCAGTGACTTTAGCTCCAACAATCACCGTATCGGGAAACGTGACCGGAAAAATATATTTGCAATCCTGAAAGCCTAGAATGAAGCCAGCTTCGCCATCTTTCGGCTTAACGCCATAACCCAATTTTTGGAAAAAATAGATTCGCGAACTTTCAGTCCATTTAAGATAAACCGTATTGTTGACATGTTGAGCAGCATCCATGTCGCCCCATTGCACGTCAATTTCGAAATTGACTGGAAATTCAGAATAAAAGGCTTTTATCTTTTCCATAACATTAATTCAAAATTATAATTTAAGTAAAAGAGCAAATTTAGATTATAATTATCTTTGTGCCCATGGGTCGCAAAAAAAAGTTCATTGAAAAATTAAATATCGAAGAGTTAACAACTCTAGAGCAAGGCTATAAAAATAGCTATCGTTCAGATTTCAGAAACCGATGTCAAGTGATCTTACTAAATCATAAACGGATGGATGTAGCTCAAATAAGTTTAATAACAGATTTATCTACAATAACCATCTATAAGACACTCAAAAAATGGCGTCAAAGTGGTATTAGTGGTCTTATTCGTCAACGTGGACAAGGTAGAAAACCGCGTCTGGACATTAATAATACCAATCATGTTGATTTAGTAGAACGAAAGGCAGCTCAAAATCCTCAAAAAATAGAGGAACTAATTCCATCTATCGTTGAAGAATTAGGTGTTCAGCCTTTTAGTAAATGGACCTTAAAGCGTTTTTTAAAAAGCTTAACTACCGTTGGAAACGATTCAGAAGGCGAATAAAAAAGCAACCGTCTGAAGAAGAACTTGCGGATAAGCTTCCTAAACTAAAGGCGATACATCACTTACAACTCAAGGGGTTTATTGATGTATTTTTCGCAGACGAAACAGGTTTTAGCTTGACACCAAACATACCATATGGTTGGCAAAAAATTGGAGAACAGCTTTGTTTTACTACTCAGCGAAAGCACATACAAAACACTTTTGGACTAATGAATGCCTGTAATAAAGCCTTGCACACTTACACTACTAAGGATAAACAAAACATTAACTCCAATTTTATCTGTCAAAGTCTTGATGACTTTTGTTTAAAAATCACAAAGCCAACTGTGGTTATTTTAGACAACGCTCCTTGGCATACCTCTGATAGATTTATCAATAGGATTCATCATTGGCAGCAAAAGGATTTATTTATCTTTCATTTGCCTAGATATAGCCCACACCTCAATTTAATTGAAACGCTTTGGAGGCAAATAAAATATAAATGGCTTAGGCCTAAAGATTTTAACTCGAAAACTGCCTTGAAAAAGAGCCTCCAGTTTATTTTTACCAATTTTGGTGTCCGATTCGATATTAATTTTTCAATGAACTTTTTTAACAAACTTTAATTTGCTCTTTTACTTACTCTTTTTCTTTCCATTACTTTTTTCAAACTTTTTTTGAATGCCGACATTCAATTTATTGTAAGCCTCAACCTAGGTAATTCCCCACTCAAAATTAGGTGAATTATAAAAACCTGATAGTTCTATCATAAAATTCTTTAGCAGCTGAAAGTTTGTATTGTATTGACCGTAATCGCTTTTTGGTTTAATTGATTAGGTTTCCGTTATCATCCCACTGAGCGACATCACCGCGCTTGCTTTGATCAATACATTTTGCCAGCCATTCCTCGTCGTAAACTAAACCATGTTTTTCAAGCACCTCTTCCGGCACGCCATCCCAAACATTGGCAACATTGCCTTGATAACCTAAATCTTCAAGGCCCATCTTGGTGGTGTAATAACCGGTCAAAGTAAGATTTCGCATCAAAGAAAAGAATTTGGCTCCTTGTTCTACTTCGGGAGAAGCTTTGCCCGGATAAGCAATTTCGTCGATAATCGATATTTGTTGTTCATTTGAACAAGTCTTAAATTCTTTGTTGAATTGTTTATTGGATTTATTATCCAGCCACATCAATCCTCCACGGATCGGAAGCTGATGATAAGGCAAATCTTTCACCATAAACTCAATAAATTCAGGCACTCCTGCATCAGTCGCAGCACCAAATTTATCGCTTGCCGGAAGGATGATATCGCACAAAACAGCTATGGTTTCTACTTCATGTTCATTAAAAAATTGCTCCGCTTTTAATTTAGCGTCCAGTTCTTTTTCTTTAGTAGTTCTCCCATATTCTGCTGAAATTTCTGCGCTGGTAGTTTCTACTTCTTTTGTTTCCGGTGTACAGCCATTTAGTAATAATCCTCCAGCAAGGGAACCGGCTAAAAGTGATTTTATTGAGTCTCTGCGATCCATGTTTTTTGAGTTATTAGTTTTTAGATAAAAGTTGCGAGTTGCGAGGGGTCAGGAGTGAGGGGGTCAGCTAGTAAATTCTTTCTGGCTCCTCACTCCTGTCCCCTGACTACTCTCACCTCGCCCCTCCTTCTCAAATATTCTGCTTTTTCAATTGATCAATGATATAATCTGAAGTTCTCCAGGCCAAAGCAAGAATCGTCCAGGTTGGATTTTTATCCGCTTGTGAAACGAATGGCCCTCCGTCAACGACAAAAACATTATTGACATCGTGCAATTGTTCAAATTTATTCGTCACCGATGTCTTAGGATTGTCGCCCATTCGGGTCGTTCCGACCTCATGGATGATCCTTCCGGGAGCTAACAATCCATAATCAGCCTCTTTTCCGGGTTTATTACCCATCAGTTCTCCGCCCATTGCCGTCAACACTTCTTCAAATGTATTGTGCATGTGTTTCGCCTGATTGCGTTCGTAATCAGACCATGTATAGTTGAACCGAAGCACTGGAATCCCAAATTCATCGACAACATCCGGATCAATTTCGCAGTAATTATCTTCACGGGCAATACATTCTCCACGACCTGAAATGCCAACGACAGAACCGTAAAACCTCTTCACATCATCTCGCAATTTATTACCGTAGCCACCAATCGTTTCACCGATATATTTATTCATTTCGCTTGCACCGAAACCAAAGCCGTAAGATGGCATTCCCAATCCTCCCCAGACTTCGATGTGGTAGCCTCTCGGGAAATCAAGTTTTTTATTGTCCAGCCACCAAGGCGTGTAAACATGCATCCCTCCTACTCCATCTTCGTTGTACATTTTACGGTCCATCAAACCTGGAATAAAAGCTGCGCGGCTTGTTCCCGTTGAGTCATGCAAGTATTTTCCGACCATTCCGCTGCTATTACCAAGGCCATTAGGATGTTGTTTGCTTTTTGAATTTAAAAGAATGCGAGCAGATCCACAGGCTGATGCAGCTAGTACTACAATCTTTGCGTTCAGCTGATATTCTTTGCGATCTTCTTTGTTAATATAAGCAACGCCAGTCGCCTTACCCTTGGCATTGGTAGTAATTTCGCGAACCATACAGTTTACAAAAAGATCAATCTTGCCTCCATTCTTCTGAGCTGGAAAAATCAAACAGGTTCCAGATGAAAAATCTGCATGTATTGCACACGCTCGTGAACATTGAGCACAATAAAAACATACGCCTCTGTCTTTGCTGATTGCTTTTGTTAGAATCGATAATCTCGAAGGAAAAACCGGAACATTAACTTTTCTAGCTCCTTTTATATAATACAATTCATGTAAACGTGGTTTAGGCGCCGGCAAGAAAAAGCCATCGGGTTCATTCGGCAAATTTTCTTTGCTTCCAAAAATACCAATGAGTTTATCTACTTTATCGTAATACGGTTTTACATCATCATAACTTATCGGCCAATTATCTCCTAAACCATCATCATCTTTATGTTTAAAATCTCTTGGCCCAAAACGCAAGGAAATACGCCCCCAATGATTGGTTCTACCTCCGAGCATTCGGGATCGAAACCAGTCAAACTCAGTTCCTTCAACCCTCGTGTAAGGCTCCCCTTCAATTTCCCAGCCACCGTAGGCACTATCAAAATCTCCAAAAGCACGAACAGAGCTAGCTCCCCTTCGAGGAGATTCCCATGGCCATTTCATTTGAGTTTTTTGAGCAGGATCAGCTGGATCAAAGTACGGGCCTGCTTCCACAATGGCTACTTCCAGACCTGCATCTGCCAAGATTTTAGCAGCCATTCCACCTCCCGCTCCTGAGCCTACGATGCAAACGTCATAGTTTTTTTTGTTTGTTTTAAATTGCATAAAAAGCGTTTTAAGCCAGTTTTTCTAAATGAAGTTTAAATTAGACAAAATCTTCAGAAAACTGGAAAAGACTTTAATTTTTAAAATCCTGAACTTTATTTAAAATGATTTTCGTCACCAAAAATTATTTTTTAAATGTTTAATTTTCAAAAGGAAAGGTATTTCTCCATCTTTAAAAACCCTCGTCTATGCAAAATCCAAAATTCGACACTATCATAAAACAAGCAGATTCCCTGCTTAACGCTGCTACAGAAGAATTAAAAAGCACTGAAAATGATTTTGTAAATTATAATGCCTGCAACGATTCAAGAGAATCTATTCGAAAATACCTTACTTCGTTTTTATTGAAAAATCATATTGAGCCGACAGAACCTGTAACTTTGGCGGGGCTTCTCAAACAATGCAGAGCCACCGACAATAGGTTTAAGGCGATTAATATGTCCTGCATCCTTTGCCAACATGATTCAGAATATGACGATTATTGCTTGAGCATTGAAAAAGTGAATCCTTGCGTGAAGGTGGCGGAGCAAACCCGTGAAATCGTGACCGGTTGATTTCAAAAACACAATTCTGTAAAATCGTATTTGATTTCTTATTTTGAAGTCAAAATAAGAAATAACTAAACAGATGGACTATCCGACTTTAATTCAAAATGCTTTTCAATTTTTAAAAGCAAAAACCAACTTAATACCCGAAATTGGAATTGTGCTGGGGTCTGGCCTCGGAGCTTTAGCTGATTCTATTGAAAATCCAACAAGTATTCCTTTTTCCAAAATCCCTCACTTTCCCGTTTCAACTGTTGAAGGCCACGAAGGAAAAATAATCTTTGGGATTTTAGAGGGAAAGCCGGTGATGTTGTTAAATGGAAGGGTTCATTATTATGAAGGATATTCCATGCAGGAGGTTACTTTCTCCATTAGAATAATGCAGGCTTTTGGGATAAAAAAATTGATTTTGACCAATGCTTGCGGTGGATTGAATCCAGAATTAAAGGTCGGCGAATTAGTTTTAATTAAAGACCACATCAATTTAACAAATGATAATCCGCTGCGTGGTAAAAATTATGACGCACTTGGTCCTAGATTTCCTGACTTATCAAAGGCTTATGATCCTCGGCTTCTTGAAATTGCAGAGAAAGCTGCAAGCCTGCAAAACCTCAAATTATCAAAACGAGTTTATGCCATCGTGAGCGGCCCATGCTACGAAACGGAAGCCGAAGCTAACTTTCTTAGAATTATCGGCGCTGATATCGTAGGCATGTCTACCGTTCCGGAATGTATCGTTGCCAATCACGCAGGAATAAAAGTTTTAGGAATTTCCTGCGTAACGGATATTTTTTCTGCGGATAATTCAGAACAAATCACGCACGAAATGGTCATGGAAAATGCTTTAAAAATTCAACCCGTTTTCACCAAATTGGTTAAAAACATTGTGGAAATGATGTAAAAAACAAAGGATTTTATACTATTATTTGCCGCTTTTTAAAACCAAAAAAAACAACTCATTCTGATAGAATACTGATTTTCAACAGCTTACGATTTTAACTTTTTCGGCACACTAACAAATCTTAAGATTCCGTTAATACTGTCACAAAAAGGAAAGATACATGGTTTCACCAAGCTTATTTTTCCGTAAATTTTATTCATAAAATTAATTGCCATGAGAATCATTAAAACCCAGAAATCTGTTCACCTATTATTTCGTTATTCATTTTTAGCGTTTTTAGCCTTTGCCCTTAACCTCCAAACCGTAAATGCCCAATCCAGCAACCTTAAGCCTAATATTGCTCCTGATGAGTTTACCGCTAAAGGAGTAACGGTTGGTTGGAATGAAGGAAACACTGCTCCGAACCTGACTTTCAATGATGTCAATAACAAAAAAGCGGAATTGTACAAATTACTGGAAAAGCCTACGATTATTGAGTTTTACACGCTTAATTGCACTCAGTGTACACAAAATAAAAAGTATCTGAAAGCTTTCTATAAACAATACAATATCAATATAATTGGCATTTGCACTGACGAATATATCAACCAAATCCGGCAATATACTCGTGATCAAGACCTTCATTGGATGAATATTTATGACGATAGCAAAAAGTTCGTTGGAAAAACTTTCGCGCAAGCCAATAATTTGGGTGGCGCTAAATTTATACTGATCGCACCTGACAAAACCATTCAAAAAATTTATTATAATGTGAATGATGTTAAAATGTTAGGCGTTGAATTGCAAAAAAATTACAGTAAGTAACCCAAGTTACGAATAGTCCAATTGAAACTAAATAAAGCAAGTTGCGATGTATCGCAACTTGAATTAATAATAAAAAAAAGCCCTTCTCCGCATGGAGAAGGGCTTTTGCTATTATGAATAATAGCTTAATCCGAAGTCATCAAAATCATCTTTTTAGTAGCAGTACGGTTTGCTGTTTCTAATTGATAATACAATACTCCGCTTGTTGGGAATTCAGCTCTTGTAACACTTATTTCATTGTATCCTTCACTGAAATCGTCTTCAACTACATTCAACAGTTTTCCGGTTAGATCATAGAATTTCATCTTCGCTTTACCGCTTTCCGGCAATTTGAATCCGATCACTGTTTCAGATTTAAATGGATTCGGCTGGTTTTGGTACAATGCAAATTTAGTAGTTTGAACTTTTCCTTCAACGCTGAAGTTCAATCCAATGTTGAGTAAACCATTGCTGTTGTATGCTTCTGACCTTGTGTATTGTGATGAAATTCTCAATACTTCGCTCAACATGACATCCGCATTTGCTATGAAACGCAGCGTAAATATTACTTCATCATTTTCTACATCAGTGGCATTATTATTTGACCAACTGGTAGTAATCACACCTTCATCAACCATTGATATTCCAAAGTTGCTAGCATCCAATTTTGTCAAGCTACCTGTTTCAGTTTTAATAAAATCCATTACTTCCGGATTGAAATTTAATGTAAACTGATAACCTAACATATCATTGAAATTACTAGATCGGAATGGTATTGCATATTGCTCTCCTTCTTTCAATTGCAGGTCTTCCAATTCGAAAGTAAGATCTCCAAGAGTATTACGGTCTTCACCGCTAATAATGCTACTTGGAATTGCACTTCCGTTTAAGTCACCGATCTTAACTGCAACAAAGTTAGCTACTTCTGATTGCGTCAATCCATTGAAAGTATACACTTCAGGGAACGATGTTGAAAATGGATTGGTAGGGTCCGGGAATACAAATTCAGCATCCACAAATCTCCAACTGGTATTATCCTGGAATTCTGTATCAATGAACAAGATCAATCTTCTAAGTTTCAAGATATCAAGCGTCGATACTGAACCGCTTTTGTTAATATCCGCAGCAATAATCTTATAAGGAGAATTCAATAGTTCTGTCGCCAAAACGTGCTTGGTCATCAATACGAGGTCATAAGTAGAGACACCGTTTAGTGGATCATCGTTTTTCTCAGGAGTTACCACATAATTACTCTGCAACATCAGGTTATTAAATTCATAATTACCTTCATTGTCTGAGTTTTCTGTAGTTGGTAATCCCGCAGAGTTTCCTTCCAATAAGACATAAACTGATTCAACACCGTAACCTTCTTCAGTTTGTAAACCACCATGGATGATCACATCATTTCCACCCATAAGTGCAGTGAAAGTTGCAGTCGTTGAAACTGAGTTTCCACAGCCATCAGTAGCGGTAAAGGTTACATCTATAGAAACATTACCCATCATTCCCATACAGTTGATTGTAGGATTTGCAGGGCTGGTAGACCAGTTAAGGTTATCTCCCTGGCATCCGTCAATTATGAGCGCATCTCCATGATTATCAACCCATTCGTCTAAGACATTTTGAGTATTCGCATTACAAACGGTGAGCATATCCTGTGCAGGATCTATGACAATAGGATCCTCAGTATCAGTAATAACGATCATCGCTACACAAGTTGTGGTTCGACCACAAGCATCTGTTGCTGTGAAAGTTACTGGCGTGTAGCCATTCCATATACAGAATCCAAGGTTATTAGGATTGTAATTATTATTTACATTAATATTTTCTCCACAAGAGCTTGTAGCTGTAATCGTTTCTAACCAGGCATCAATAATCTCCAGGTAGTCGCCATCTTCACAGTTGTTAATCAGACAATTTTGAGGGCAAGTAATTACAGGAGGTCCATTTTGAATTGTAAATACTCTAACGTCACTTGCTGTACGTCCACAATCGTCAGTTACTGTGTAAGTATAAGTATAATTGGTACCTGGACAATCAGGAGTACCCATAATTACAGGACCGGTAACGGTAGTTTCGTAACCCAATGTACAGCTAGTTGTTACCTCAGCGTAATTTGGATTTACATTGACATTGAAAGAACATTCAACGGTCATGTCCGGCGGTGCAACAATGGTTGGAGGAGCGTTATTTCCTATCGTAAATACACGATTTACAATCACCTCTCTTCCACAATTATCTCTTACACGATATGGATAAGTGTAAGTTGTGCCAGGGCATTCATGTACACCTTCAATAATCGGAGGAAGAATTTTTAAATCATAATCATCCCCACAGCTTGTGGTTACAGTTGCATCATCTTCGCTGGTTATAATATCTTCAAAACAATCTACAGTCTCTCCGGGAATAACAACTACTACAGGAGGGTCATTCTCAATAGTGACGACCTGCTGGCACTCTGCAAATCCATCGCAATCATCTAAAACTTTATAAGTAAAGGTATAAGTAGTACCAGGACAGTTTTGTGCTCCTTCAACATCAGGATTGGTAACCCAAAGTTTGTAAGCAAGTTCACAATCCACGATAACTTCCGCATTTTCAGGATCTACGACAAAATCAGCAATACAAGCTACTGTCACATCAGCAGGACAATTAATAATAGGGTCTGCAGGAGGATTAATTGTGATTGTTTGTACCTGGGAAGTTGCATTATCACAGGCATCTGTTACCGTCCATGTTCTTAAAATAGTTCCACCTTCACAGACTGTTACATTTACTTCATCATCGTATTCTATAGTCAACATCGTTGTGGGAGGAGGAACAGGAAGCATTGTTTGGCCAATATTGATGCTACCCGGAGAATCATTTGCCGGACCAGTCCAAGTGAAGTCTCCACTTTCACTTCCAGTTCCTACTAACTGTAATGAAAATCCAACAGGAGTATTCCCACCTTCTTCGACACCAACATCAGTTGACATCATACCATCAGCAGGCCCTCCTACTGCTACAAAAGTTCCTTCGTAGCTTAAAAATTCAAGAACATTTGTTCCATCTTGAACCAAAGCGAATCCATCAGGGGATCCATTTTGAAGGCCATTTACTGGAAGTTGGAAGTCTACAAAACCAAAACCATTACTTTGATCGGCAATAATACCGCTCAAGTTTATTGTATTATAAACTGTACCATTAGCCCCGTTATAAAGAACAAGTTGGTATGTTGATAAATTAATCCCCGCCGTTCCGGCTACTTCTATAAATTCACCTGCATCAGTACCCACGTTGTCATAATGGAATTCGTTGATCCAAACATTCATTTGTCCAACTCCTGTACAATTATCCATTGCATCAGTTACGTCTCCTGTGAGGTTAAGGTCATCCGGATCATCAAGACAATTTAATGTAACATCAGGAGGAGTTGTGAACGTGGGAGGGGTTGTATCAACCACTGTAATGATCTGAGTCTGGCTTGAAGCATTACCACAACCATCGGTCACAGTCCATGTTCGTGTAATTGTCCCGGTATAATCTCCACAGTCTGTCAAATCCTCAACATCGGTGTAAGTTACCATGGGAGCCGGATCACAATTATCCATAACGTTTGTTACATTTCCGGTAAGTGAAAGGTTATTGGGATCATCAGAGCATTCTATAGTAACATTAGCAGGTACCGTAAAAGTCGGTGCTTCGTTGTCTTCAACGGTGATCATTTGAACTTGCTCATTTACATTTCCACAGGCATCAGTTACTCTCCATGTTCTGGTTATATTATTTAAAACGCCATTACAAATTGGTGTAAAGCTATCGAAATACTCAACTGGCAATCCTGGAGGAGGCGGAGGCGCCACCATTATTTGACCAACATTTAAAAACCCTGGTGATTCCGGTAATGGATCGTTCCATACAAAATCATCATAAACGCCACCTGTTCCAGTCAATTGTAAAGATTCACCAATAGGAGTTGAGCCAGTTTCTGAAACACCTATATCTGTCGACATCATTCCATTAGCTGGGCCATCAGTTGCTGTAAATTCTCCCTCGTAGCTTAAAAATTGTTTAACAAGATTTCCTCCTTCAACTAATGCAATCCCGTCAGGAGATCCGTTTTGAATTCCATTAGAAGGATAACTAAAAGAAACAGCACCAAAACCATTGCTTTCATCCGGAATGATTCCACTCAAAGCCATAGTATTATAAACCGTTCCATTACTTCCATTGTATAGCACTAATTCATACGTTGATAAATCAACTCCTGCTGTTCCGGCCACTTCTATAAATTCACCAACGTCTGCTCCTGCATTATCATAATGGAATTCATTTACCCAAACTGTAGGAGGCGTTGCTCCTCCAGTATCACAATTGTCCATCGCATCTGTTACATCGCCCGTGATTTCAAGGTCATTCGGATCTTGGGAACAATCAATTGTAACATCCGGTGGTACGGTGAAAGTCGGTGGTGTTGTATCAACTATCGTAATAATTTGATCCATTGATGTTGTGTTTCCACATTCATCCGTTGCGGTCCATGTCCTTGTAATTGTTCCAGTGTAACCACCGCAACCGCTAAGGTCTATAACGTCAGTATGGCCAGTAGTTGGGTTTGGATCACAATTGTCCATTACATTGCTGATATCTCCTGTTAGATCAAGGTCATTTGGGTCCTGATCGCATTCAATTGTTACGTCATCAGGAACTGTAAAAGTTGGCGCTGTGTCATCATGAACGGTTATTGTTTGAGATACACTTGAAGTATTACCACATACGTCAGTAAATGTCCAGGTGCGTACCATAACGAATTGATTGACGCAGTTGCCTGGTGTAATTTCTGCTGTTGGGGATACTGTTATCTCCCCATCACAATTGTCTACCGCTGTCAAATCTACTGGTGCTGGAACATCCACCGCACATTGAACTGTAACGTCTGCCGGTGGAGTTGGTGGAACAGGTGCTGTATTATCATTTACTGTGATTGTTTGCGATACGCTCGAAGTATTACCACATACGTCAGTAAATGTCCAGGTGCGCACCATTACAAATTGGTTCACACAGCTGCCTGGGGTTATGTCTGGGGTAGGTGAAACCGTGATCGGTCCATCACAATTGTCTACCGCTGTCAAATCTACTGGTGCTGGAACATCCACCGCACATTGAACTGTAACGTCTGCCGGTGGAGTTGGTGGAACAGGTGCTGTATTATCATTTACTGTGATTGTTTGCGATACGCTCGAAGTATTACCACATACGTCAGTAAATGTCCAGGTGCGCACCATTACAAATTGGTTCACACAGCTGCCTGGGGTTATGTCTGGGGTAGGTGAAACCGTGATCGGTCCATCACAATTGTCTACTGCTGTCAAATCTACCGGTGGTGGAACATCTGTTGCACACTGCACCGTCACATCTGCCGGTGGAGTTGGTGGAACAGGTGCTGTATTATCATTTACTGTGATTGTTTGCGATACGCTCGAAGTATTACCACATACGTCAGTAAATGTCCAGGTGCGCACCATTACAAATTGGTTCACACAGCTGCCTGGGGTTATGTCTGGGGTAGGTGAAACCGTGATCGGTCCATCACAATTGTCTACTGCTGTCAAATCTACCGGTGGTGGAACATCTGTTGCACACTGCACCGTCACATCTGCCGGTGGAGTTGGTGGAACAGGTGCTATATTATCATTTACTGTGATTGTTTGCGACACGCTCGAAGTATTACCACAACCATCGTCAAAAGTCCAGGTACGAACCATAACAAATTGATTGACACAGCTGCCCGGAGTGATTTGGGCCGTTGGGGATACCGTGATATCATCAGCACAATTATCAGTCGCTGTTAAATCAACCGGAGGCGGAACATCTGTTGCGCACTGTACCGTCACATCTGCCGGTGGAGTTGGTGGAACAGGATCAGTCGTATCTACTATTGTTATTGTTTGAATATGAACGGTTTCATTTTCACAGGTATCAGAAGCTGTCCAGGTCCGAGTAATTGTCATTTCTTGTGCACAGTCACCTGGAGTTATTTCTTCGTCAAAAGTAATTATAATAGGCAAAGTAGGGCACTGATCATCATCGAACGTTTGATTTTCATTTATATAACCAGGAGAAGCTTCGGCAAAACCAGGGTTCTGCTCATCAGGTTCAATCCATTCAAAATCACATGCTTCACATGCTGTCCCAACTCTTTGTATAGATTCATCATCGGGAGTTGCTCCTTCACTGACACCAATAAGCTTTGCTGTGCAGCCTTTAGCCGGACCATTAGTAGCTGTGACAATTCCTTCATAAGATATGAATTCAGTCACCCAATCATTATCAGCTTTCACCAAGGCTAATCCAGAAACGCCATTTTCAAAATATTTGCTTCCTAAATAATCCAGATCAAAAGCCACAGCTCCCCATCCATTTCCTTCATCTGGAATAATTCCTGTAAGAAATTTGTCATCATCATACATTCCATCCTTTCCTGGGTCGCCAGGGACATTTGGTTCATATGCATATAACTGGTATTCTGACAAATCGATACCTGCTTGTCCAGCGATTTCGATGAACTCGTTTTCATCATCACCACTGTTGTCATAATGAATTTCATTGATGAACAAGATATCCGGTGGAACACAATTATCTGTTGCTGTTAATTCCGGAGCATCAGGGATTGGTTGGTCGCATTCCAATGTTATATCATCCGGAGTACTATCAAAAGTTGGCCCTTCATCATCAACCCTCCACGTAAATATCTGAGTGCAAGATGCAGATTCATCCAGCTCATCAGTGATCGTGTAAATTCTTTTTAACATATGAACACAATCAGATTCTGAATGAAGATCTTCATGTGTCAATTCCAAATCACCACATCCTTCAACTGTTGGAAGCGAAGGATCAGGATCATTATCATCTGCATCGTTGAATACTGTTGCGGCTGTAGGTGCTTCAACATTACATCCTTCCGGCAAATCATAATTGTCTTCTGGGCAGACAATCGCTAGAGGAAAGCAACAGACAAAATCGCAATCAGGTGCTATTTCAAGGCCTAAATCATTGGAAGTTATCCAGTTATCATCCTCATAAATTGCAGCTCTCAACTCATCATGTGAACCAATATTTTCTTCACAGTTATATACTGCATTATTGACCTCTGGTGAAATTGCCAAAGAATTTTCACCGTCAGTAAAAATATCAGGTTTTGCAGAAGTGTGAGTGCCTGCTGCAGTATCATCCCATTCGCCGTTCATTTGGATGGCTGCGATGAAGTTAGATTCATCATCTTGCACAGGTATCGATCCCTGAAAGGCAAAAATCTGGTCACCGGCGGTTGAAAGTGTAAATTCGCCGTTCAATATCATAACCATACCAACAACATTTCCTTCAGTATCTAGTGCCTGAAACGGCGGTTGCCCTTCAATTACAATTACAATCTCGGCTCCACATTCATACGATCCATCAATCGTTAGTTTAATGACACCTTCACCATAATCCCCAAATCCACCATCTTCATACCATCCGTAATCTGTAAATGAAATGGTGGTGCCCGTTTCGACATCTTTCAATAGAACAAATGAAAATTTTTCAGGGGTATTAGATTGATATCCGGTAAATGCAACATCTCCAAGATGAAGAGTTGTTTGTGCATTTATCGTTCCTAAAAAGAGAAAAAATATTAAAAGGAAATTTTGAACAAAAGATGAGCCCGAATGAATAATTTGCTTTACATCTTTGATACTAAATAAGTTCAACGAACTTTTAGTCGGGGGGTAAAAGTAATTCATTTTCTGTTTTTTTTAACGAGTTTTAAAAAGTCATAAAGTGTCAGTGATTGCTACAAATCTATAAACCCACCATTCAACAATTGACCATTTCGATCAATCATCAAATAGGATGTGTGCTATTTTTTTATTGCTTTGCTAAAAAAAATCAGGTAATGAAAGGTGACCAAAGTGATCAACAATCAAAAATTGTGTGCTAACTGTTTATGATTCTGTTAAAACAGAAACTTGACTTTGGGAAAGGAAATGATTTTTCCTTTAAACGGTTGTGGGTAAATTTTAGGACGGTTTGTGGGAAAGAAACAAATGTAAAAATAGATTCTCAAAGTTAGTTTAAAATTAACTTATTACCAATTTAAAATTAAGTTTTAAATCTATTAACACATTCAAATAAAACAAAATATCTTATATTACTATAAAATTACTATGTCCTACAAAGCTAAAATAAAATAGCTTAGATTTATAATAATCAATGTTAGAATTTAATAAAAAAATGCAAAAAAATACACACTTTGTCCCTCTAATATCATTTTTTCTGTTTGCTCCTTATCGAAAGAAAATTATTATTTGTCGAACTTCACTCGGAAAAATGATTGTAATATGGCGAACTCTGCTAAAAGTATCAAAATAAATTCCCTCCTTTGTATTTTGTTTTTCTATTCATCAATACAATTAAAAAACATGCGAATCACACTTTTTACCCTGCTGGCAATTACTTTTACTTTTTTTTGCAGTTGCCAACAACCTGAACCTAATACTCAAACAACCGTACAAAATCCGGTTATGAAATTGACCTATCCAGAAACCCAAACCGTAACTCAAACCGACGATTATCACGGCTCCCAAATCGCTGACCCTTATCGCTGGCTGGAAATTGACACCGCACAGGAAGTGGAAGCCTGGGTGAAAACTCAAAACGAGGTAACTTTCGACTATCTTGAAAAAATCCCCTACCGTGAAAAAATTCGGAAACGTTATGAAGACCTTTTCAATTATCCAAAGTTGTCTTCACCGTTTAAAGCAGGAGAACATTATTTCTTTTACAAAAACGACGGCCTACAGAATCAGTCTGTTATATACATCCAAAAAGGGCTTGATGGTGAACCGGAAGTTTTTCTTGATCCCAACGAAATGTCTAAGGAAGGAACGGTCGCTATCAGTTTGGTTGGCTTTTCCAACGATGACAAATACGTCACTTATTCACGCCAGGAAGCTGGGTCTGACTGGCAGGAGTTTTATGTAATGGAAGTGGCTACGAAAAAACAAATGCCAGATCATTTGAAGTGGGTTAAATTTTCAGGAGCGTCCTGGAAAGGGGATGGCTTTTTCTACAATCGATATCCCGAACCACAAAAAGGACTGGAATATTCTGCTGACAATAAATACCACTCTGTTTATTTCCACAAGCTTGGAACAGATCAGTCTAAAGACAAACTTGTATTTCGCGATGATGCTAATCCCGACATGTATCATTTTGGAGGTGTTACAGAAGATGAACGCTATTATATAATGTATGCTTCGCCGGGCACCGACGGATTCGCAACTTATTACAAAGACCTTGATGCAAATGGCGATTTTGTATTGCTTTTTGAAGGGTACGACAATAAAAGTTCGGTTGCTCACAACATCGGAGATAAGTTTTTAATACGAACAAATATCGATGCTCCGAAATACCGTTTGGTTGAAGTTGATCTCAAAAATCCTAAAAAGGAAAACTGGAAAGACATCATTCCTGAACAAGAGAATTTGCTGCAGAGTGTATCAACAGGCGGAATGAAATTATTTGCTGATTATCTGCAAAATGCAACAACGCGGATTTATCAGTACGATTATGATGGTAGTAACAAAAAGGAAATCAAATTGCCGGGCCTAGGTAGCGCGGGAGGATTTAGTGGCAAAGAAAATGAAACTTTGCTTTTTTATACTTTCACTTCATTCATCTATCCAAATACGATTTTCAAATATGACGTGAACACAGGAAATTCAGAATCCTTTTTTAAAACGGAGTTGAAATTCAAACCGGAAGATTATATTGAAAAGCAGGTTTTTTATAAAAGCAAGGACGGAACGGAAGTTCCGATGTTCATCGTTCACGCAAAAGATCTTAAGATGGACGGCAACAATCCAACGTATCTTTATGGTTACGGTGGATTTAATGTTAGCCTTTCTCCTTTTTTCAGTACATCTCGTTTGATTTTGTTGGAAAATGGTGGTGTGTTTGCGATGCCGAATTTACGAGGAGGCGGAGAATTTGGTGAAGAATGGCACGAAGGCGGCATGTTAAAAAACAAACAAAACGTATTTGACGATTTTATCGCAGCAGCAGAACACCTCATCAAAGAAGGCTATACTTCTTCCTCAAAACTGGCAATCGCCGGTGGTTCAAACGGAGGATTACTCGTTGGCGCAGCGATGACTCAACGGCCGGAACTTTTTGCTGTGGCAATGCCTGCAGTTGGAGTAATGGATATGTTGCGATACCACAAATTTACGGTCGGAAAAGGCTGGATTCCGGAATATGGCTCCAGTGATGATCCCGAACATTTTGAAAATTTGTTGTCTTATTCTCCTTTACACAACTTAAAAGAGGGCGTTTCTTATCCTTCAACGATGATCACAACCGCTGATCACGACGATCGCGTGGTACCGGCACATTCTTTCAAATTTGCTGCTCAATTGCAAAAGTCACACAAAGGAGACAATCCGGTCATCATCCGTATTGAAACAAATGCCGGTCACGGCGCTGGAAAACCTACTTCAAAGATCATTGAAGAACAAGCAGACCTTTGGTCTTTTGTGTTTTATAATACCAATGCACCGGTGAAGTATTTGGAGAATTAGTTTTATGTGATTGAAAAGTTGACCAGATAGGTCATTCAATTTTGATAGAAGCGAATGAATTCGCCGGTACAATGTATCGGCGAATTCATTCGCCTTTTTGCACTTATTTCAGCAACACCATTTGATTTTCTTCATCCAAAATATAAAGCATACCAGCAATAGCCGGAGTTATGATTCACCACTTCAAAGGAAGGATCGGCTTCGTTCCTACAGGAAAGAAAGCTTATAAAAATTAAAGCAGCTACTATTTCAATAAAGTGTTTTTTCAAATCGTCCTGTTTTTTCCATAACCAAAATCCTGTAAATTATTGTTTTTACCAAAGATTGCTCATCGTGATGAAATTGAACCATCCCGTGAGAGGAGAGGCTTTTGTCGTTGGCCGTATTTAGTTCCAGGTTTTTCATAAACAACTCCATCGCTTCTTTGCCGGCTGCTCCCATCAATTCCTGATAGACACCTTGTATAATCACACTTTTCCAATTGCCCATGTCTTCCATCGCATCTACTTCAAAACAAATATTCGGGTTTTTCCGCATCATTTCGATTTTTAGACCTTCTCTGGAATGTCCGTAAATGTATTTTCCGTCATAGGCGTAGGTTGTTGGTACAACGTAAACCTTTCCATTAGCATAGCAGCCGATCCGCCCCAAACGCTCAGTATTAAGAATCTGGTCGATTTCGGCATTTACAAGTGATCCGGTCATAAGCTTAATATTT
Organism: Saprospiraceae bacterium; assembly: GCA_965220465.1. Classification (GTDB taxonomy): domain Bacteria; phylum Bacteroidota; class Bacteroidia; order Chitinophagales; family Saprospiraceae; genus JAHDHW01. The sequence continues at coordinate 1,180,103 of CBDCPZ010000025.1, forward strand.
TGATTGAAGGAATTAACTTATAGCTAGCTCAATAGCTTTCAGACAATATTAATTGATTTGATTTTTAATTTAAATGAGAAAAATCATTAAACAACCTAATTTTTATCAATCCAATTTGCCTGCTTATTGGCTGATTAATCTCACTAAGAACTGTGACAAACATCATTAATTATTTTTTTATTAAACCCTAGATTTGAAGTAGAGAATCAATAGATGGAATAATATAATGAAACAAAAGCCTGAAGTTTCTCCCAAAAAAAATCCACTTCCCGAGAAAAATCCATTCCGGCAGGTTTCGTTTTGGCTATACTTTTTGATCGCTGCTTTTTTCTTTTATCTGTTCTTTTCAAATTATGCAACCAATGCGCCTGAAGAGACAAGCTGGAATAACTTTGAAGCTAAAATACTGGCAAATGATGATGTTGAAAAAGTCACCAAACAGGCTTATACTATGGTTGCTTTTTATGGCCTGAATGATAAAATAGGAAATGCCAGTTATTATGACAGCACAGGACAATATGAGCAATCCATTCATCGGCCGTACAGCGAAGCAACTGCCACAATGATTGATACGGAAGTTCGGCAATTGATAGAAAGAGCGTATGAACGTTCAAAAAATTTAATTATCAAACATAGCAAAGAATTAGAGACTTTGGCAAACTTGTTATTGGAAAAAGAAGTCGTTGTCAAAGACGATCTTGAAAAGATATTTGGTAAAAAAGCTACTGAAACTTCAAAACAAAGTAAAAAGAACACTGCGATTGACCATGAAAATTTTACAGTATGAATACCTTATTTAAAAAAGAAGGAGTATTTCAATGGCTGTCTAGACTGTGTGGCTTGGCAATTGCTATTTTCTTTGCTTTATTCGCAACGGCTCCTCCATTTGGAATGATGCAGTTGATTCCTTCCTTTTTTATTGTATTTGTATTGATCATTGCCTGGGAAAACGACCTTGTTGGGTTTATTGGATTTTCCATTCTGGGTATTGTCGCAACTATTTTCTTTTCTACTTACAAGGAAATTCTAAACTTTCTTTTAATTTCATTACCCTTATTTATAGTAAGCGCTTTTTATTTATTAGGATTTTTTGATAGAAATAACAAAACCACAACTTCATGAAAAATATCTCAAAAATTTTGTTCCCTACTGATTTTTCTGAAAATGCTCAAAATGCTTTTCAACATGCTTTGGTTTTTGCAGATAAACTGAATGCCTCAATAGATGTGCTTCATGTTGTTTACCCGGAAAGTGCTCCATTGGATATTCCAGTGGTTGCTGTCCAGCCAACGCTCCAAAAAGTAGAGGCTGCAAAAGAAATACTGAATCAATTTATTACTTTTTGTGTTTCAAAAGCCAAAAAAAGTTACACTTTTAAAAATGAGATTGATGTTTCTACAAACGTCGAAATAGGTACTTTGACCAATTTGGTAATGAAAACTGTCGGAAGTGAAAACATTGATTTGATCATCATGGGTACGAAAGCAAAACACAATATATTTGAAAAATTATTCGGAAGCGCCAGTAGCACCATTGTAGGAAATGCGCCTTGCCACGTCATGGTTATACCGGAGGGAATGGTGGTTGGAGAAATCGAATCTGTTGGATTTGCAACTGATCTTTTAAAGTCAGACACGCAACATATTTTGGACGTAGATCAGCTTTTAAAGCCCTTCAATCCTTCAATAAAATGTGTTCATATCCAAACCTCTAAAAAGGAAAAGACGCAATTAGAGTTTGATGAGTTGGTTCAATTTTTCAAAGAAGAACGACCTGGTTTACGGATCAGTTTCTATCGGTTGGAAGGACTCGATCCTATTCACCGACTCAATAAATTTATTGAAACCTGGGATATCGATTTATTGGTAATGTTTGCTCCGCAGCGTGGAATGTGGGAACACTTGATCTATGTGAGCAACACCAGAAAAATGGCTTTCAAAAGCCAGGTTCCGCTGCTAATTTTGAAGGAAAATATTAATGAATAAAATTCATGATTTATCATTGATAAAATATCATTAGCAAAGATGATTTGTAACTTGATCTGATGAGTTAAGACCTTCCCCCGCTTTTTTTACTTTCAGTAGGTGCATTTTTGGAAATAAAGCGATGCTCTTCTACAAATTGGAGTAAATCCAGCGAGCTTATTACACCAACCAATTCTTTTTCGTGAGTAACTACAAGGTGGTGGATATGGTGGTTTCGCATTATCCGGGCTGCGACATGGATGCCAGAGTACTTCGGAATGGTTAATACTTTTTTAGACATCACGTGGTTAACCGTCGTGTCGTCAGAAACACCATCAACAATATCATTGACTGTAATTATTCCAACAACTTTATTTTCACCATCAACGATCGGCAAGGAGTGGACATTATTCTTTTGCATTATATCTCGGGCGTGGCCTATTGACTTGCGCTCATGAGTGGAAATGACCTGGGTGACCATTACTTCTTCAACTTTAACATTCATAATTAGGTATTTTTAAGGTTTATCAAGCTTGAGAACAAGTCCTCATAAAGTACTAAAGTACATATGTCTTTTTTTACAAAAGGTGATAATTGTCACCCTGGCAAATGAGATTTGTTAGTTTCATTTTATAGGTGATTGATTAGGTTTGTACGTGACGGAATGAAATTATTGATAAAGCTATTTCACATTTTGAATATCATCTAAATAACTGGCAAACAGAAATTTTTTAGATTGTTTTTGAAGTGTGCAAAAAAATAACTTATCAATAATTCTGTCAAGCTATTTAAATAAATTAAGCATGGAAAATGTGTGTAATGCTATGCTCCAGCCGGATGTTTTGCTCACTTAAAACATGCCCCTTTTTATCCAAAATCACATGCAATGGGTTCAGAAAAAGTTAGTATTTTAAAAGACAGCACCTCTCGAATTAATTTCACAAAACATTTATTAAAAGATGTTGAAGCTCTTGAAATTATGCTTAAAAACGGACTTTTTGAAAAAGGAGTTCAAAGAATAGGCGCTGAGCAGGAACTTTGTTTTGTTGATAGCAGCTGGCGACCAGCTCCTATTGCCATGGAAGTATTGGATGTTTTAAAAGATGAACATTTCACAACGGAATATCTGAAATTCAACCTGGAAATCAATCTGGATCCGCTTGTTTTTACCGGCAATTGCTTTTCATTACTTGAAAAAGATTTGCTTTACTATCTCAAAAAAGCCGAAAAAGCTGCCAATCAATTTGACGCTCATATCATTCAGGTTGGCGTTTTGCCAACCATTCAAAGAAGTGATATCTCTTTTGAAAACCTAACTCCATTACAAAGATACAAAGCACTGACGGACAAGCTTAGAGAAATGCGAGGAAGTGATTTTGAATTTCGAATTGACGGTACGGACGAGTTGATCACAAAAGATCAGACGACTTTATTTGAAGGCTGTACCACCAGTTTTCAGGTTCATTATCAGGTTGAGGCCGATCAATTTGCTTCCGGGTACAACTGGGCCCAAGCTATTTTGGCACCCGTGATGGCAGTTGCAACCAATTCTCCATTGTTTTTAGGAAAGCGGCTATGGCGAGAATCGAGAATTGCTATTTTTCAACAATCTATCGATACCCGAAAAGAGTCAGAAGCATTTCGGGAAGAAAGTGCGCGGGTTTGTTTTGGAAACGAATGGCTGAAAAATTCCGCATTGGATTATTATCAGGACAATATTTCGCGATATCAGCTTTTACTAAAAACAAATCAACTAGAGGATCCTCTGGAAATGATTGCCCAGGGCAAAACACCAAAACTTCGGGCGCTGAACGTGCATAGCGGAACAATTTACAAATGGAACAGAGCCTGTTATGGTGTAACTGATGGGAAGCCACATCTTAGAATCGAAAACCGGGTATTACCCTCCGGGCCTTCGAGCATTGATCAGATTGCAAATGCTGCATTTTGGTTAGGTTTGATGAACGGCATGCCCTCAGAATATGCAAATATTTCAAAAAAGATGGAATTCGATCATGCGAAAAGCAATTTTTTAAAAGCTGCAAAACTAGGCATGGGAGCCAGTTTTCAGTGGGTCAACGGAAAACAGCTTACATCAGTTGAACTCCTCAAAAACGAAATGCTTCCGATTGCAAGAGCTGGCCTTGAAAAAGCAAAAATCGACCAAACGGATATTGATCGTTTTTTGGGAATCATCGAAGAACGCATCAACACAAGCAAAACCGGCTCTCAATGGCAACTGGATTCTTTTAATGCACTTCGAAAGGAAGGTACTAAAGACGAGGCAATTGTCGCTACCACGGCTGCACTTTTCAAAAGGCAACAGGAAAATATTCCGGTTCATGACTGGAGCCCTGCAAAGCTCAGTGAAGCTGGTGACTGGAGAAATCGGTACCAATATGTCAATCAGGTCATGAGTACCGATTTGTTTACGGTGAGAGAGGATGATCTGCTCGATTTTGTATCCAATATCATGAATTGGCGAAAAATCAGACATGTACCCGTCGAAAATGAAAAAGGAGAATTGATTGGGTTGATTAGTTCCCGAAATTTAATACAGTATTTATCAAAACGGAATTCAAATCATGAATCTGTTGATGACATCATGAACAAGAACCCAATCACAATTTCACCAGATACTACCATTCCTGAAGCTTTAAGGATGATGCTTGATTTTAATGTTGGCTGCCTGCTTGTTGTTCAAAACAAACGCCTCGCCGGAATCTTTACAGAGCATGATGTGGTTAAAATTACTGCTCGTTTGTGGAGCGAACTGGAAAGTTAAAAGTTAGTATTATCATTTTAAAAAAGAGGCTTAGAAATGCTCCATTAGATAGCTGCTTATTACAGTTAAAAAAATTATTTAATTTCCTTTAAATTATTGATCCGGACCATCTGAGGTCATTTAAAATATTTTTGGGGCATAATTTCTGAAAATCCTGTTAAACTTCATTAAATTTGACGCCTGGAAAATTATTTGTGACGAAAAAAGACATTCTCGTCTTCAATTAGAACTTAAATATCTAGGAAGAATTATGTTAGATTAAACTTCAAAATTAGATAAGCATTTAATCAAATATGATATCTGGGTTTTCGTTATTATTACATTAATTTAAAATTTTTAATTCTTTTTTAAAAACTGAAAAAACAAATATGAAACTATCAATCAAAATGTTCTTTTTTTTAGCTTTTTCAGCCTTTTTTATGACCTCCTGTGTCAGTAAGAAAAAGTTTGCAGGTTTACAAACCGAATATGATAAAGCCAATGAAGACCTTGGTAAATGTGGCAAAGATTTAAATGATTATATGAATCGCCTCTCCACTTGTGAGGCAGAAAAGGCAGCCCTGCAAAAAGATACTGAAGTTAAGGCTGTTCAAATCACAGATCTAAAAGAACAAATCGCAGATTTCAAAACTACAAGAGACAAACAACTCGAGCAGGTTGGAGATCTTACTGTTTTGTCGCAAGCTGCCAATGAAAACATCAACAAGACTTTATCTCAATTAGCGGAGCGCGATAAGTACATCCGCCTTTTACAAGCTGCTAAATCCAAAGCGGATTCTATCAATCTGGCACTTGCTGTAAATCTAAAAGGTGTACTTCAAGAAGGTATCGACGACCAAGATGTGGAAATAAAAGTTGATAAAACAGTTGTCTTTATCAATCTGTCTGATAAAATGCTTTATAAAAGCGGAAGTGCTGAAATCAATTCAAAAGCAAATGAGGTGCTCGGAAAGATTGCAAAAATCATAGAATCAAGACCTGACCTTGAAGTTATGGTTGAAGGGTATACAGATAACGTGCCGATCAAAAATAAATGTATGGATGACAACTGGGATTTGAGTGTCAAGAGATCAACTTCTGTCATCAGGGCTTTACAGAATGAATTTAAGATTGATCCAAATCGCCTGATCGCTGCCGGGCGTGGAGAGTACAATACACTTGCTAGTAATGACACTGCAGAAGGCCGTTCAACTAACCGTAGAACCAGAATCATTATTATGCCTAAATTAAACCAGTTTTACGATTTGTTGAATCCGGAAAAAGCGCCTAAATAGAATAAATTAGCATCATGATTTCAGTGGTGCAACAAAAAACGCGATGTTTTGTGAAAAAGCATCGCGTTTTTCTATATAAAAAATGATTTTTAATATTACATCCTACCCTTCAACATTCCTTCCCAATACAATATTGGAAGTCCATACTTTTTAAGCAACCACATCAGGTAGCTTTCTTTTCCTGTGTCGATGAATGTTGAAATCAAAGGGTCTGAATCGCGGATATTGTCGTATTTGAATTCCGCCAAAACCATTTTGCCGTATCCTGTAACTAACGGACAAGAAGAGTATCCATGATAACCTTCAGATAATTCCGTTTGCTTTTTCATCACACGAAGTATATTTTCTACTAAAACAGGGGCCTGTTTACGAACTGCGGCGCCAGTTTTTGCTGTTGGCAAAGCAGCAGCATCTCCGAGTGCAAAAACATTAGGATATTTATTACTTTGCAAAGTATATTTATTGACATCAATCCAGCCTTTACTTGGACCTTCCTGATGCGCTATTTTTGATTTTTTGATAAAATCAGGAGCCGATTGTGGTGGCGCAAGGTGCAACATATCGAAAGGAATGACCACTTCAGTTTCGCTGATTATTTCTTCACCAAGGTTATCTTTCGGATTGTAATACAACTTGTCCGGTTTGTCCTGATGCGCTGTGATGGTATAATAAGCCTTTTTATTAGGCCCATCTATTTTAGTGAGTTTGTGGAAATATTTTACACTGATATCCTTTCTTTTGAGTACTTTTTCTAAAGTGCTTTTAAAAGGCTCCGTTCCAAAAATCACAGACCCTGGCGTTGCAAAAATGACATTCGTTTTGTCCTTCACTCCCGCTTTTTGAAAAAAGTCATCAGCCAGATACATTATTTTTTGAGGAGCACCGCCACATTTTATCGGAGTTGCTGGCTGTGTAAACAAAGCATTGCCTCCTTTGAAATTTTGAAGCACTTCCCAGGTATGTTCTGAATTCGTATAATTGCTGCAAACACCATTTTTATCCATCGTTTCACGGAGCCCTTCAATCCCATCAAGATCTATTTGAATCCCAGGACAAGCGACAAGATAATCGTATGATATTTCGGTTCCAGCTTTAACGGTGAGTTTGTTATGATCCGCATCAATGTTTTCAACATAATCCTGTATCCATGTTGCTCCTTTAGGGATCAAACCAGCCATATCCCGTTCCGTTTTTTTATAATCAAATGTACCTGCACCAACCAAAGTCCAGGCAGGTTGATAATAGTGTTTAGTTGCCGGATCAATCAACGCAATATCAAGTTTCCTATCCTTTTTGAGTAATTGAGCAGCGACAGTTATCCCTGCAGTTCCTGCTCCAATAATGACGATTTGATGATGTTTTTTATTCATGATGCTATTTTTTTTAGTTTATGGTTTGCGGTTTGAAGTTTGAAGTTTTTTAACCTTCTAACCTTTTTACTTTTTAACCTCTTTTATTCTAGTGCGGTAATTTATCTCTTAAAAGTCCGTAAACGAAAGTTCCAAACATTGCACTCGCAAGAAAAATAACGAAGACTGTATAACCACTTCCCATCAGTACAAACATAGGTCCCGGACAAACGCCAGCCATCGCCCAACCAAGCCCAAAAATGATCCCTCCGATCAGATAGCGTGGAACGCTTTTATTTTTATCAGGGATTATAATTTCTTTACCTTCTATCGATTTGAAATGCTTCCATTTGATAAAAGACACGATCCCCGTTCCTAAAACCACAGAGGATAAAATGATTCCGTACATGTGGAAAGACTGGAAGTGAAACATCTCGTAAATCCTAAACCAGGAAACCGCTTCTGATTTAAACATGGTAATTCCGAAAAGGACACCGACTACAATATATTTGAAAAATCTCATTTTTTTATTTTTTGTTTTTTAACCGAAAAGGAATGGAAATATTAAATAAGTCATCAATAGGCCGCCAATAAAAAAACCAATCACGGCGATCAATGAGGATATCTGCAATGCAGACAATCCGCTGATGGCATGCCCAGAAGTACAGCCTCCGGCATATCGCGCTCCAAAGCCAATCAAAAATCCTCCACCTACAATAATGATAAATCCTTTTAAACTAAAAAGAGAGGTCCAGGAATAAAATTCAGGGACCAAAGGCACTTCTCCTTCGGCATAAGTGAAGCCCAGTCCTTTTAGACTTTCTACGGTAGCGGTAGAAATATGGGCGACGTTTCCGTCAACACCGGATAAATAGTTTGCGGCGATATAACCTCCAAACATAGCTCCCAGCGCAACCATAAGATTCCAACTCTGCGATTGCCAATCGAATTTGAAAAAATCGGAATATTCATCCGCTCCATCCGCAGCGCACATCACCCTGAAGTTCGCCGAGATTCCGAATTCTTTTCCAAAAAACAGAAGGATAAATAAAATAAAGGAGATCATGAGACCCGCCACCCACCAGGGCCACGGTTGACTAATAAAGTCTCTGAATGCTGTTAGTAATTCTAGCATGACCTTGTTTCGTTTTGCTGTTTAATAATTGTTTCACTACAAGATTAGCAATAGAATCAAGGCTTTTTTGTGATATTTGTTACACAGCAAAGTGATTTTCATCATGCAAATGATGACTTTTGTCAGTGCAGTTTTTAATAAAAATAGTATAACATTCTTAAAAAATACGCTTCAACACTTCTTCTTTGTAGAGGTTTCCGATAGGTAATTTTTCATTTCCGAGATGAACCATGTTGCCTTCAAGCGTAGTGACTTTCTGAATTGGAATGATGTAAGATTTGTGTATACGAATAAATTGATCGGACGGAAGTTCTTCTTCAAGTCTTTTTAAAGAATTGAGTGCCAAAATTTTCCCTTTTGGAAGAAAATAGGCAACATATTCCCGCATGCTTTGGATGTAGCGGATGTCTTCGAATTTGATTTTATGGACTTTGTGATCTGCCTTTACGAGTAGATAATCTTTTTCAGGTGAGTCAGATTTTTGGCTTAATAAATCAACTGCTTTGTTCACTGCCTGAACGAAACGTTCAAAACTAAAGGGTTTCAACAAATAATCGACGACATCCAATTGGTAACCTTCAATGGCGTATTCAGAATAGGCAGTTGTAAAAATGACCTTAGGCTTCTGTTGCAGGCTTTTTAAAAAATCAATCCCTGTCATTTCCGGCATCTGGATATCCAAAAAAAGCAAATCAATTTCATTTTCTTCCAATGCATTTAAAGCATCTAAAGGATTTGCACACTTTTCAACGAGGTTTAAATGTGGCAATCGAGAAATATAATTTTCCAAAAGCGTTCGCGCCAATTCTTCGTCGTCGACAACCAGGCAATTTACATTTTTCATTCCAATTCAATTTTTAGATTGACTTTAAAAACTTGTTTATCGCTTGAATCGATAATCAATTGATGCTTTTCGGGATACAAGATTTCCAGCCTTCTTTTTACATTTTTAAGTCCAATACCACCGACTTTATCTTTTACAAAATGCTCTTCGGGCAAGCTGTTGATTGTTTCAAATAATAATGTCGAGCCCTCAATATTGAGTTTTATCTTAATCCAGTTTTTTTCAATATCCTCTATTTTACTATGCTTGAAAGCATTTTCGATGAACGGAATTAATAACAACGGTGCGATCATCAGATTTGGCGGATCTTTTTCAATATCCGTTTCAACATTCAATCCTTTACTATCTTTTAGCAGCATCAGATCGATATAATTCTGGATATAATCTATTTCTTTTTTCAATACCACTTTATCCGCATTACATTCATAAAGCATGTAGCGGAGCATTCCTGAAAGTTTCAGTAAATTTTCTGGCGCTGCGTCCGATTTTATCACCGTCAACGTGTAAATGTTATTGATTGAATTGAATAAAAAATGTGGATTGATTTGCGATCGCAAAAATTTCATTTCGGTGTCCAGGTTTTCGTTTCGAAGCTGAACCGCTTCCTTTTCTTTGCGATTGGTATAGTTGACCAATTCGAAAAGGGTACTCCCAAAAAATGAAATAAAAAAAGGCATGGATTGAGCGATATAGCGCATCGTGCTCCATCTGCCTCCCCTTTTCGGCGCATTTCTGCGCATCCTTTCCATCTCTTCCGGTTGCGAAAACCAGTTGTCTGCCAAATATTGGCCAAGCCATGATGATGCAACATTCATCAAATATATTGACGCTATTCCAAGCAAAACATAAACGATATATTTTTTTTTAAAAAAGAAAGAAGGCATCAGCCATAACAAATTCAAAAGCACCAAAATAATTACTCCGGTTGTAACCACTGCCATACGCCCGAAAGCGCCGGGATAGTCTTGGATATTAGCGTTTAAAAGTGGGATCAGCATCCACAAAACGCCCCAAAAAAGCACATTGGCCAGTACTTTATTTTTGCCTTCGTAAAACTTCAGAAACTCCATGTTGGCAAATATATCCTATCAAAAGATAGTCTGCAACATTTATCAATCAATGCCGGAAAATTCTCAATGAAAAGGTTTGTGGTTTGTGGTTTGTGGTTTGTGGTTTGTGGTTTGTGGTTTGTGGTTTGTGGTTTGTGGTTTGTGGTTTGTGGTTTGTGGTTTGTGGTTTGTGGTTTGTGGTTTAACAAAAAATATTAAAAAACCTTGAACTCTGAACTTCGAACCCTGAACCTCGAACTCCGAACCAATAAAATTTCATTGATTTTTTTGGGGCTTTCATTGAAAAAGTGAATTCAATTGCTGTTTAAGTTGGATATTTGAAGCTTAAATCCTCTTTGAATGAAATTATACTTTTTTCTATTTTCTTTTTTAATGCTCACCTATTCGGGTATTGCACAGTCTTTTTCAGTATCCGGATCGGTCATTGACGGAAAAGAAAAAACTCCGCTTATAAGTGCTTTTGTAGTGTTGAAAAATAATACAACAGCTGCAAAAAAGTCAGCTATCTCAGATAATCAGGGAGTTTTTGAATTTGAAAATATTGAACCCGGAAATTATACTTTGGAGATCAGCTACCTCGGTTATCACACCATAAAACAAGCTCGTCAAATCAATGATCAAAACTTAGATCTTGGCGTTTTTTATTTATACGATGACGCCATTTCTTTAGAGGAAATTGTCATTAAAGAAAAGCTACCGATGGCCGTTCAAAACGGAGACACCACATCTTACAACGCAGATGCTTTTAAAACCAATCCCGATGCTAACGCTGAAGACCTCGTTCAGAAAATGCCGGGAGTTACGATGGAAAATGGAAAAGTCCAGGCACAAGGGGAAGATGTGAAAGAAGTGCTCGTCGACGGAAAACCATTTTTTGGAAATGATCCAACCGCAGCTTTGCGCAATCTGCCTGCTGAAGTGATTGAAAAGATTGAAATTTTTGATAAAAAAAGCGATCAGTCACAATTCACTGGTTTTGATGATGGCGAAACCTCGAAAACCATCAACATCGTTACCCGGAAAGATATGCGAAATGGTCAATTTGGAAAAGTCTACGGAGGTGGCGGAATCGATAATGACCAGGAATTTAGATACAATGCAGGAGGTACCATCAACTTTTTTGACGGTGATACCAGGATTTCTCTTATCGGCCAATCGAACAACATCAATATTCAAAATTTTGCGAGCGAAGATTTGGTTGGCGTGGTAGGTTCCAATCGCGGAGGTGGCCGTAGAGGTCGTGGTGGTCGTGGTGGCAGAGGCGGTGGCGGAGGACGCGGTGGCGGCGGCTCAAGCGCCAATGACTTTTTAGTCAATTCGCAAGGAGGAATTTCAACCACAAATGCACTGGGATTGAATTATTCAGATATGTGGGGCAAGAAAGTAGAGGTTTCAGGAAGTTACTTTTTCAATAAAAGCAAAAACAACTCTGACGAAATAATCAACCGTGAATATATCGATGTTTCTGATGCCAGCCAGTTTTATAAAGAAGTCAGCGAAAACTCGAGCACCAATATAAATCATCGTTTTAATTTCAATTTGGAATACAAGATTGATTCAATGAATTCCATAGTTTTTCGTCCGAGAATCAGCTTTCAACAAAATGACGGAATTTCCTCCACCCTCGCTCAAACCACTCAAAAAAGTGCAATTTTAAATGAAACTTTAAATCAATACCAATCCGATTTAAAAGGACTTAATTTTTCAAGCAATCTGTTGTACCGCCATAATTTTTCAAAAAGAAGGCGTACTTTTTCTTTAAACCTCAACAATACCTACAACGACAAAGGAGGAGAAAGTACTTTATTGTCCCGCAGCAACTACTTCACTGATATGGCAACTTCTGACACCCTTGACCAGTTTTCAGATCTGATGATCGATGGTTGGAGCCTTGGCTCAAATTTCTCCTATACCGAACCGCTTGGTAAAAATGGTATGCTCATGGCCAATTACCGAATTGAATATCAAAAAGATGATTCTAATAAAGAAACCTACGATTATTCTGAAGCATCTCAGGAACATGACCTTTTTAACCCAGCTCTTTCAAATGTTTTTAATAGCGAACAAATAACCAACCAAGGTGGTTTGGGATATAATTTTCGAAAAAATAAAGGAATGTTTATGGTGCGCCTTACCGCTCAAAATACGGAATTGAAAAATGCGCAAACTTTCCCTTCTGAGCTGCAAACCAGCAATCATTTTTTCAATGTGTTGCCGATGGCAATGTATCGTTATCGAGCGTCTAGGACTGACAATCTCAGAGTTTTTTACAGAGCCCGAACTGATTTACCAAGTATTGAACAATTGCAAAACGTAATCGACAACACCAATCCATTGCAATTGACTATCGGGAATCCTGATTTAAAGCAAGCGGTTCAGCACAGTTTGTCGCTCAGATATTCTAAAACCAATACTGACAAAGCAACCGTTTTTTATTTCCTGCTTGGAGGAGAATATAGTGATGATTACATCACGAACGCTACTTTTTTAGCGGATAGCGGCCATCCGGTTTTTGAAGAATTGGGTATTGAAAACGGAACACAACTTGAAGCACCGATTAATCTCGATGGCTATTGGAACGCAAGGTCATTTTTAACTTATGGCCTTCCAATTAATGCTTTAAAATCCAATCTGAACTTTAATGTCTCAGCCAATTACAGTCGAATCCCGGGACAAATAAACGACGCTATCAATTATTCTAACAATACCACTTCGGGGCTGGGATTGGTGCTGAGCAGTAATCTCAGTGAAAAAGTTGATTTCACAATTACTTCAAAATCGAGTTATACCATTGTCAGAAATAGCTTACAAACGGCTTTGAATTCGCAATATTTCAATCAGTTTTCACAAGTAAAATTCAACTGGATATTTGGAAAAGGCATCGTTTTTCTAACAGATTTTCAACATCAATTCTATGCTGGCCTTTTGGATGAAGCTGATCAAAATTACTTGCTTTGGAATATCGGAATTGGTAAAAAAATATTTAAAAATCAACGTGGAGATATTCGATTAACCGTCTTTGACATTTTAAATCAAAACCGCAATATTCAACGGAATGTTACCGATATTTATATTGAAGATACTGAAACACAGACTTTACAACGTTACATCATGCTGACATTCACTTATCAATTAAGACATTTCGTAAAAAGTGAACCAACTAAAAAACCTGACGACGAACGGAGAAGACGGTGGTAGAAAGAAGAAAGTTAGAAAGTGAAGTGGTAAGAAGGTTAGTGGGGTTGTTTTAATTTAAAACTCGCTCCTGACTACTGACACCTCACACCTTAAAAGGCTTCAAACTTCAAACTTCAAACTTCAAACTTCAAACTTCAAACTTCAAACTTCAAACTTCAAACTTCAAACTTCAAACTTCAAACTTCAAACTTCAAACTTCAAACTTCAAACTTCAAACTTCAAACTTCAAACTTCAAACTTCAAACTTCAAACTTCAAACTAAATAATATGAACTATACTAAAAAACTACTTTTCCCGGCAATAATTTTCGCAATGGTAATCTGCTTTTCAAGTAACAACGCAACTGCTCAAGCACCAGATGACGCTCAAAAAAAAGAGCAAAACAAAGAAAAAATGGAACAGCGGCAAGCTGCTTATAACGCTATGCTTGATACCCTCCAATTGACTGATCAACAAAGGGAAGATGTTGACTTTATAAATATGAAATACCGTGCCCAGATGCAGCAAATGCGTCAAAATAACGATGGTGATTTTGAAGCGATGCGGCCTAAAATGATGGAACTTCGCGACAAACAAAACGCTGAATTAAAAGAAGTTTTCAACGAAGAACAATTTGCTCAATATCAAAAATGGCAGCAGGAAAATCGCTCACGTAGAGGTCGTGGCGGGCCTCCAAGAAATTAGAGTATAGCACCTCTAATTTCCACTAATATTAAATGATACGCCTAAAAAGTAACCCAAATCATAGGTGCTTTTGGTAGGTACCGGCGAAAAAGGTAACAACTTATCGCCAACTTCCAAACCCTGAGCCAATTGTTGAACCTTGCCTCCCATCAATCCGGTGCTGAGTACGATCCGCTGGCCTTTTCCGATGATGAAGCTAGGCCCAAGAAAAAACGACAAAGATTGTCCGCTTTCTGAATTGGTGAGCGGAATACCAATCCCAAAATTACCGCCGATGGAAACATTGCCCGCGCTTTGTGGATAAAAATGAAAAAAGGAGGTAATAATCGGTACAAAAGCATCGGCGTTTTCTGATCGAATGATCGTATCCTGCAAATAATAAGATTGGGGTTGTTTAAAATATCCGGAGAAACTGATTCCGATACTTACGTTTATTTTCATGCCTCCATAAACCGGAACTTTGATCGGAGCAAGTTCTTTTTTATTGACAGGCATTACATTTCCAAGCGAATCTCTTGCTGTAAATTTTATCCCTAAAACGGTTCGGTCTCCCGTAGCTTCCGTGCGATACGTGTAAGAAAAATCATTGGAAGCCAATGCTTCATATTCATACCAAATCGAAGTCATTTTTTTCAATTCTACATTTCCTGACCGTTGATACATTTGATTGATTGCCTGTTCTTGAGATTTAACAGATTCTTCTACTACCAGTGCATTTTCAAATACTTCAACGACATTATTTTTCATGGTGGCAAACTCCTCAAAGCTCATATCGATGCTTTCTATTTTTTCAGAAAACAGGCCCAATTCAACAATGCTTTTTTCATACTCTTTTTTATTCTTTTCCAATTGATTAAGCGTATTTAAAAGTTGCTGTCGATCGTCTCCTTTTTGAATAATATAATCAAGTGTGAGCGCTTCATTATTTTCAATTTCAAGTATTTTATCTAAAAATTCAAAAGACATTTTTTTGACTTGCTGAGTAGAAAAATTGGGGTTCCATTTAATTTTTTGGATCTCCGACAAACCAATACTTCTAAATTCTCTGGCTTTTTCAATGGTATTGACTTCATCCTGTATTTTAGTAAATGCCACTTCTTTTTTAACCATATTATCCAATATGCTTTTGTACTGCGAGTTTAATGCTTGAAATTCTGCAAATTCATCTTGCGATTCACCTCCGGTTGCAAAACCAAATCCATCGTCGTCTTCATCTCCTCCACCGCCATCAATATTGATATAACCATCACCTGCACCTGAATTAAAATTTCCGCCACCCAGAAAACCTCCTCCTCCATCAAATCCACCACCTGGCAATAAATTGCCTACTCCACTACCCGGCGGGATTTGAAGCACCTGGTTGTTGGCATTTACTTCAAGGGAATAGATGTAATTATTGTAGTTTTCAACATGCAGAAAGATATTTCCGTCTTTTTTGATTTTGGGACGTTTGATTTCTTCGCCTTCATAAATATATTTTATCAGAGATGTTTCAGCATCATAATAAATATGAAGGTCTTGCGCGAAGTTTTTTCCGATTATACAAAAAAGAAGGGCAGGGAGAAGGAGGATCGTTTTGTTCATTATAAAGTTTTCTGGTTTAAGCAGTACTAAATTAATCTTTTATTTTGCTTTCCGAATAAAGGTTACCTTATAATTTAAATCCTTCTTAAAATATAATTATTTCAAAAAGCAATTATATTTGATTTGTTCATTTGAGTTCGTTTTTAATGAAAAAGGTTATTTTCAGTGATGAATTTTGATTTTTAATGATAAAATCTAAGTTTCAAAAATTCAGAAAATTGATCAGTCCGCATGCGGTGATTGTGACCTTATTAATATGGGGGGTTATTCTATTGCTGGATTTTGTCCGTCTAAATCTCCACTTTCTTGACCCTTTTAATAATAGCCTGAAAAATTATGAAGTAACGGATATCGTTTCTTCTCGCCTTAGAGATAAAGAACAAACTGTTTTTGAAGATAAAATCGTGCTGGTCAACACCGGCAAACCTGACCGGCTTGAACTCGCTAAAATAATTGACCGATTGAATCAATTTTCTCTAAAAGCAATCGGCGTTGACATTCTTTTGGAAGGAAAAAAGAATCCGGTAATTGATTCCTTTTTAGCCGAAAAAATAAAATCAGCGCCTAATATTGTGTTGGCCAACCGCTTTAAAAATTTCAATGATTCACTGAGAATTTTCGATTTGCCCATTGGCTGCGACACCACATTCGCCAGACACGCCCAAACCAGCTTCGTCAATTTGGTATCAAAGGACAACTGGACGGTCAGATTATTCAAACCAAAAGTCAAAACGGTTGATGGAGAACGATTCGCATTTGCTACAAAAATCGCTGAACTTGCAGATTCGGCTGCTTTGGAAAAATTGTGGCAAAGAAACCAAAAAGTCGAGCGGATTAATTATTTCGGGGACAAAAACAGTTTTGTTCAATTTGATGCTGAATTGCTTTTAGATACTTCGCTGGATTTGAGTGATGCCTTCAAAGACAAAATAGTACTTGTCGGATATTTGGGCACCGATGAATGGAGCATGCCGATGAAAGATCGTTTTTTTACCCCGCTGAATGAACAATACGCCGGACGAAGTTTACCGGATATGTTCGGAATGGTAATTCATGCCAATATCATCGCCATGATTCTCAATGACAATTACATTTATGATTTTCCGGCCTGGCTGGCTTCAATTCTGGAGATTCTTTTTTGTTATTTCAATGTGGTGATCATTTTTTGGTTTTACAAGCGTTTTCCGGAGCCTTTTCACGGGATAACCAGAGCCCTTCAAATTCTGGAATTTATACTGATATTTCTATTAATTTCTATCCTTTTTCATTACTTTAAAATCCGAATTGATTTCGAGAAAGGAATTCTAACATTGTTGCTGAGTTATGATTTTATAATGATTTATGAAAGTTTTGTAAAAAACAGGTTTAAAATACTTCAACGATTGTAACCTGTATTTTCTATGATGGTAACTTTTCTCTTTTCGCCAAATTCATTAATAAAATCTTCAATACTTTTTAAAAGCTAACCCATCCGTAATGAAAATTTACCTGCTTACTTTTACTGTTTTTATGCTCTTTGGTTTTTCCTCAAAAGCACAGAATTCATCCATCCTTGTGTTGAATGTAAAAGGCCAAGTTGATTACCTGAAAGACCAATCCAGCACTAAAGAAAGATTGCTGCCAGGAATGAAAATTTCAGGTTCCGGTGCCTTAGAATTAAAGGAAGAGGCCAGGGTCAATTTATTGTATAACGGCAAACGAATCCAACTGGACAAGCAGGGAGCTTATGACATAAAAACGCTCATAGAAAAAAATGACAAAGCCTTGAGTATGAGCTTCGCCGGACGTTTTTGGGATTTTGTAAACGATGGCTTATCTCATTCTGATGATACGGAATCGCTCAACAAATACGAGGAAAGACTACTGGCTGTCACAGGTGGCGTGCAAGGCTTTGCAATGGGTGAATCAAGGGCCCAAACGATCATGCCGGCGACAGGATATATCGGAGCAAATATCGTCACTTTTAATTGGCACAGCATAAAAACCCCAGCCGTTTTTTATCAATTCAAAATATATCTTGTAGAGCAGGAAGAGCTTGTTTTTCAAGCGATTACGCGAGACACCAGTCTGACTTTAGATTTCAGTCAGCTCGTTTTTCATCCAAACAATTCCTACGAATGGCAAATCGAAACGGAGTCACAAAATAAAAGTGAAGCAGGAGAAAATGAAGTAGAAAAATCAGACTTTAGAACCTTCGAATATATGCCGAACATTGATGAATTAATCGCTGAAAAAACAGCAAAAATCGAAGAATACGCAGATGCGGATGCTTTTGAAAAAAAATGGATGGAAGCGATCGTAATGGAACAGGAAGGTTTTATTTACGATGCTTATAACCGTTACAATGATCTTCGATTACAAAGCCCCGAAAATTTGCTGGTTAAAAAATTATTTGCCTCTTTTCTGGTTCGGCAAGGACTCACTCAACAAGCACTGGAAGAAATAAAATAAACATTCGTTTTTTAATTTTTTAATTCTAAAAAAAACGCTACCAATAGCTCCATTAATTACCTTTGCAAAACCAATTGATTTCAGTTTTATAAACCCATTATCATGAAAAAAGTAACACTTTCAATCGCCTTAATTTTTTGCTTGATTTTAAATAGCAATGCCCAGAACTATGATTTAGGCAATACTCCTTCGCTAACCACTTTTATTGTGCTTGACATTGAAGGATCTGCCGAATATCTCGGAGAAGGAAGCACTGATGCTCAAGATGTCGTTTCCGGAATGATTCTCCCTGAAAGCGGAATTTTGACTTTAGGAAAAAAGTCACAAATGAAATTATCCTGGAAAAGCCAGGCAGTTGTTTTAAGCAAAAAAGGAACTTACAGCTTAAAAAACGAAGCTTTGAAACTGGCTGACGCAAGCCTGAATGCGCCTGTATTAGATGAGTTTTTAGTAGAACTTGGTGCTGCAAGCGGATTTGGTGAACCCAGCGGCGATGGAGGAAATGATAGTAGTTCTGCAAAAAAAGAAAACAAGGGAACTCTTCAGGAAATAAATATCATCATGCCCATTCGCGGAATTGTCCCGATGGATTTGATCACTTTCAGCTGGGCAGGCTTAAGCAGCGATGCTGGTTTTAGGCTAAATGTTTACAAAAATGCAGATCAGCCGGCTATTTTTTCTGCTTTGACGATGAAAAATAGTTTCACCCTTGATGTTTCTCAATTGTCTTTAATTGAAGGAGCGGAGTATTCCTGGCAGGTTGAAAATGTTTCTGATTCAACAATAAAATCCGAAGCATCTTCGATTACTTTTGGTGAGAAAGACCAGGATTTAGAGGTCATCCGCGGAATGCTTTCAGACAGAGAATATTCTTATTCTGATCCCTGGCTGAAAATATTACGGGAAGCTCATGCTCTACAAAAAGAAAACCTGATCTATGCGACCAATGAAAAATATAAACAAGGTTTAAAAGAATTTAATGATAACATCACCATCAAAAAAATGTATGCGATGTTTTTAAACAATAATGGATTGGAAGCACTTGCTGATCAGGTTTTTGAATAGTTTTTTTTAACGACGAGACAATAAGTTCGCACAGATTCATTAAGTTTTAGATTTTTAAAACTTAAAAACAAATTCCCCGAAAAATGAAATTGAGCGCAGTCATTCTTCTCCTTTTTACATTGACCGGCATTTATTCTTTTGTCAATATTTCCAAGCCTGATAACTCGAAGATTGAAATAGCTGCCCTTTCACTTTCTGACAATATTCCAAACTATAAAATAGAAACTGCGACAACGGTATTTAATCAATTAAAAAGAGCCTTAGGAATTTTAAGTTCTGAAAAACCTAATTTGTATTTGGTAAAAAAACTTCCAAATCGGAAATTTGTCATGGCAATGATTTATTATGAAAAAGGTGCCATTTATCTGGAAGAAGCAGCCTACGATTTGTGCGCTTCTTTAGGCAAGGATTCCTTGAATGCCCTTGCTGTTTATCTGGGTCATGAACTGTCTCATTTTACCGGAAGACATAATATCTCGAATCACTACGCCTGGGAATACGAAAAAGATTTAACCCAAGATCCTTTGTTCAAACAGCTTGAAAAAAGCCTTCCTGAAAGTAAAAAAGACAGTTTGCTAAAAATGATAAAAACAAGTCTGCGCGCTTTCACTTCAACAGAAAATGAAAAAGACGCAGACCTTGAAGGAGGTTTTCTTGCTTATCTTTCGGGGTATCATACTTTTGGAATTGCTCCGCAATTGCTCGATAAAACCTACAATGATTTTAACCTTCCGACGAATCCAAAAGGATATCCATCTTTAACAGAAAGAAAGCAAATCGCCACCGATTCTGAAAAAAAACTGAGTGACCTGATCGATCTCTTTGAAATGGGTAATTTATTGGTTGCTTTGGGTGAATATGATGACGCGATTCTTTATTATGAAAAAGTTTTGAAACAGTTTAAAAGCCGTGAAATTTATAATAACATTGGCGTTTTGTACACGCTTTCCTTTTTAAAAAAAGCCAACAAAAAGAAAGTGAAATACGCCTTTCCCGTTGAGTTGGATGCTGAATCACGCCTTTCGGTTCCGGCGAGCAAAGGGAACGAGGAAAATGAAAAACTAAAGCTCCGGATGGCAATTGAAAACTTTGAAAAAGCCAGCAATCTGGACGACGATTATCCAATCGCTCACTTAAACAAAAGTTGTGCTCACGCGCTTTTAGGGCTTTATGCAAATGATGAGGACTTTGCTGCCGAAGAATACGCCATCGCCACCGCGGAGGCTTTGATCGCCAAACGATTAGCCAAAGCAGATGTTGTGCTTTGGAAAAAAACCTTGACGGATGCTTATACTTCCAACGGAATTATTGAAGCTTTGAAAGGCAATAAAAATGGCGCAAATCTTTTGTTTAAAGAGGCTTTAAAAGTTACTCCAAAGAATCACCTGGCAGCAATCAATTATGATATTTTGAATGAAATTGAAACAGAAACAGCTTTGGGATTTGCTCCAGGAGGAAATGCACAAAAAGAGATCATCGATGAAATTCCGATTGAAAAATTGGAAATTACCGGTGCTGATATAAAGGATACCATTCTGCAAACCGATAATAGCTTTATCCGCCTGGCGATTAAACGCCTTGATCATTCAAAATTGATGACCAATTATGTGGTTGAAAAATCAAAACAACGCTACGCCTCTTTTCAATTGACTGATGCAGATTACAAAGGATCAACTGCTTTGGGAATTAAAATCAACGCTACATTTGCGGACATCAAGGCAAAATATGACGAACCCAACACTTACCTTGAATTGGGACAGGGAAGCTGGTTGATTTACAATGAAGCCAAAATTATTTTCGAGCTTGATGCTGATGGCAGGCTCGTTCGTTGGAGCGTTTTCAATCACGCCATTTAAGCCATATCCTTTTTAACAGCTTTGCCATTGATCCGCCCTTTCCAGGTGTTGTGCGCTTTGGAATCGCCGCCGATATCGCCATTTTCATCCAACTGTAATCTGTAAATGTCGGTTGAAATAATCTCGTTGGGATCTTCTTTTTTGTAGCCTTTCAAAAGGTATTGCTTTGTTTCAGGATTGTAGCTGCCGCGGACAAATTCTTTCGCGGTTGTTCCTAATTTGGGTTGGTAATAATCCCGGCTTGCCGGAGAATTCAAATCATAATCCGTTACTTTCCAATTAAAATAGCCAGCCACATTATTTTCAGCATCATGATTTAAATACAAATCGAACTCAAAAACATAGGTCGTCCCAATCATCGTCCAGGTGCCTTGAAAGTGTTTGTTTTGAGCAACTAAATCGTTGGCATTGAAACTTAGAAGAGCAAAAAGGGAAAGCAAAAAGTATTTTCTCATTTTATTTAGATGTTTTAGCTAAATTACTGCCAAGCTATTTTAAACGCTTATTTTTTCAATAAAACGAGATTTTTCGTAACAACATTATCTTTTTTAAAGATCATTAAAAAAAACATTGAAATTGAAAAAAAGAAACTGGAAAAAATACACTTTTGAATTCTTGTCCATTTTTATTGCCGTAATATCTGCTTTTGCATTAAACAATTGGAACGATAATAGGCGCGAAAACAAAGCCGAATCGAAAATTTTGTCAGAGATTTTAAATGGCCTGGAAAAGGATATTGATGATGTCAAATTAAATGTATTGGGTCACGAAGAAGGAATCAAGGCTTGTAAATTTTGGAGAAATATATTTACAGATAAAAGCCCTAATCTTGACACATTGCAACAATACTATTTTGTATTGACAAGAGATTTTGTTTCCATTCAAAATACTTCAGGCTATGAAACTTTAAAATCAAAAGGGTTGGAGTTAATAAAAAACGATTCTTTGAGGACGAAAATAATATCTCTGTATGAATATGATTACAAAACGCTGATGAAACTTGAAGAAGAATATAATGAACTCCAATTTCAAAAAAATTACTTCCATGAAATCAATAAGTTAATTGCACCAAAATTTCAATACGATTTGAAAGGGAATATTAGCGGATTAGAAATGCCTCTAAACATTAACAAAACTGAAAGAAATATCCTGTTAAGTTACTTATGGAAAATTCAAGTGAACAGAAAATTTATTTTGCAGTACTATAGTCAAGTTGATGAAAAAATTAACACCCTGAGAGAAGAAATTGAAAAAGAACTAAAACGATAACTAACAAAGACTATTCGGCCATGCCAGCGAGGCTTGCCCAGGACAAGACATCAATTAGATTTTAACCATCCGGTAATACTCAATCGGGGCTGATGGCTGAGCAATACTTCGTGTTCTAGTTCGCTGCTTTTGAAGAATACACATTTTCCATTAAGTGGAGATATAATTTGTGAATGTCCCGGATGGTAAATACATAATTCTCCTCCGTCATTTTCCTGCCAGTTGTCATTCAAATACATAATCATCGAAAAGGCTCGGCTTTTATTATCCTTAAACTGATCCAAATGCCTTTTGTAAAAACTTCCTTTTTCGTACAAAGCATAATGAAATTCGTAACCGGTAATGCCCGCATAGCAAGTACTGTTTAAATAACTTACAAACTGGTCCATCAAATCAAAAAAGCCGTTTTCGTAAAAATCATTATGCTTTCGGTCGAGCCAATAGATCACATCACTTCTTTTCAGCTTATCTTGGATAAGTTTCGCATTATTTCCAATGCCTGCTCCATGAAGTTGCTTTTCTGTGTATAATTTTAATAAATTTTCTTTCAGATGAGCAGCTAAAGGTTTACTTAAAAAATCCTCGGCCAACCCGACTCTGCTTTCTAAAAAGCTAGTAACCAGGTCATTGAATATTGTTTCCACTTTGCGTGATTGATGCTTATTCAGCTTAAAACTGATAGCGCAGCAATGTAGTTTAAAAAATCAATATTGTAGGATTTATTTTTAGCTTGGTGAATATCATTTTGTCGCCTTTCCTTCGCAGAACCCTTACATCCCTTAAAAGGGAAATCCGCACACTGCGGCAAAATGAAATACACCTATTGGTTTTCAAACAAAATTTCACTCTTTCAAAACCTACACAGAAAAGCTTACCGCTTAATTTCAGGTCCTGTCCTTTTTCAGTTTTTCATCAACATAATCCAACACCTTTCTCATCAAATGAACCCGATCTTTGCCGCGTACATTGTGCGGATGCATCGGATAAGGAAAGAAATCAACCTGAATGCCTTCATTGACAAATTGCTGGACCAACGCCAAATTGTGCTGCATCACTACGATAGGATCTACCGTGCCATGAATGAGCAAAAGATCGCCTTGTAAGTTTTTCACTTTGTTCAATAAACTTGCCTGCTCATAGCCTTCCGGGTTTTCTTCAGGCCGATCCATGTAACGTTCGCCATACATGACTTCATAGAACTTCCAATCGGTCACAGGCCCTCCGGCCACGCCAACCTGAAAAGTTCCGGGTTTTCGCAGCATCAGTGAGGTCGTCATAAAACCACCATAGCTCCAACCATGCACCGCCATTTTATTTCCATCGACATAAGGCAGTGATTTCAAATATGCTACTCCTGCCAATTGATCCTCCATTTCCAAAGTTCCCAACTGACGATGGACTATGTTTTCAAATTCAAAACCGCGATTGGCTGAGCCACGATTATCAATGGTGAAAATGATATAACCCTTCTCCGCCATGTAATGCATCCAAAGTGGCGCGCCGGCCAGCCAGCGATTA
Organism: Saprospiraceae bacterium; assembly: GCA_965220465.1. GTDB lineage: Bacteria > Bacteroidota > Bacteroidia > Chitinophagales > Saprospiraceae > JAHDHW01. The sequence goes on from CBDCPZ010000025.1 coordinate 1,204,149, forward strand.
CTGACCATCTGGGCGTGAGGCCCTCCGTAAACATAAACCAAAACTTTGTACTTTTTGGAAGGATCAAAATCACTGGGTTTGATCATTCGGGCATGAAGGGTGGTTCCGTCTTTTGCTTTAATTTCCAGCAATTCATTTGTGCCGGTTTTATAATCCGCCAAAGGGTTTTTGGAAGTCAATAGGTTTTCGATTTTTTTGCCTTTTAGATTGATCACATCTGCTGCAGAAGGCATTTTTAGATTAGACCAGTTATCGATGAGTTCTTTCCCGTCGGAGCTTAATTGATACCTGTGAATTCCATTGTCTTTGGAAATGGGCTCCATCTCCCCTTTTTTCAGATTTATACAATAAGCGTTTGAATTTAATCCACTTTCGTCGGTTCCCTGCACGATGAGTTTTTTACCATTATCATCCAAGCCTAAAATCTGCTGCACCAACCAGTTTCCTTTGGTGACTTGCCCCAACAAGTTTCCGTCAGTATTGTAATGATAAGCATGCATAAAACCATCGCGTTCGCTCAACCAAAGAAATTCATTTGGATTGTTTGGTAAAAACCAAACCGGGTTTTCAGGTTCCACGTATTTCGGATGGGTTTCTTCAAAAAGCGTTTTAACCAAACTACCGGTTGCAACATCATATTTATTGAGCCACATGTGGTTTTGATCGCGATTGACAACCGCGATATAAACGAATTTTTCTTCAGGCCCCCAACCCAAATTAGTCAGATATTGGTCTTTTGGGCCATCGATTTTCAGGTAAATTGATTGGTCATTTTTTACATTATAAATCCCAACTTTAGCGTATTGGCTTTTTTGTCCGGCCATCGGATATTTGATCGTTTGCAAACTGCCGGGCGTACTTGAAATATCCAGCAAAGGATAGTTCGCAACATCAGTTTCATCTTTTTGGTAGAAAGCTAAATAACCCCCTTTTGGAGACCAGAAAGTTCCTTTTACGATGCCGAATTCCTGTCTGGCAATTTCCTGCCCGCTGACAATATTCGGATCGTCGATTGAAGTCACCGCTATTTCTTTTCCAGCTCCATCAACCACAAAAAGATTATTATCTCTCGTAAAAGCTGCGCGGTTGTTTCCAACATTATAATCAACATTGGCGGTACTTTCCGGCAAGGTCAGTAATGCTTTCCCTGTTTTTGAAGAAATGCTGTAAGTATAAAAAGTTTTATCATTTTGAAAATAAAAATTGCCACTTCCCAACCAGTTGACAGCAGGGATTCTTTTCATTTCCAGATTAAGCGCAGTATTAATTTCTTTTAATGAAACTTCCTGAATCGGCGACATCGTTCCTGGTTTTCGGATCAATATTTTGTCGCCGTCTTTGGATTGCCAGGAAACGAGAGAGGTATTCGTTACCCATTGCAAATCGCTTAGTCGATCAGGTCCGAGTGTTGAAAAACGTTTTAAAACAGCATCTTCAAGCGTCAGTTCTTTTTGCTGTGCAAAGGTCGAAACAGTAATAAAAACAAAGGATATCAGGAAAGCAAGCTTTTTCATATTTCAAGTTTAATTCTTAAAAAATATGAAGATACAATTCCAAATCAATTCTAAAAAAACTAATCACTCTAAAAGTACAAAGCCCGCCCACTGATACGGATTGTAAAACCGTTCTTTCATCTCTTGCTGTGTTTTACGAAAAGCATCCGGAATTGTCATCTTATCTTCCAGCCAATGCCGATAAAAAGTAACCATAAAATCCTTTGTTTCCCGATCGGGAACTTGCCACAAACTCATGATGATATAATTAACTCCTGCAATTTTAAAAGCTCTTTGTAAACCGTAAACACCTTCATTGCCTTTGATATCTCCTAAACCGGTTTCACAAGCAGAAAGTACAACCAATTCAGTGTTTGACAAATTCACCTGACTGATTTCATAGGCCGTTAGAATTCCATCTTCCATTGTAGGGTTAAAGGGTTTACTATTTTTCCAGGCATAATTTCCACCGGCCAGGATCAGGCCGGAACGTATCATTGGATTGTCTGATAATTTAAAAACAGGTTCATTGTCAAAATCAAATTCTTTCACATAATTTATTTCTGGGTCGGGAAAAAAGAAACCATGAGTCGCCAGGTGGAGTATGCGAGGAGAGGTGTCGTTTTTTCCAATGGCTTTGAAAGATTCTTCTGAAGCAGTGTAATCCCTATAAGTTGTTACAGGGATATCATCACTTTCCAATATCGTTTCCAAAGAAGTCACTTCTCTGTCAGTCCATTTGAGATAATTCCATGAACCACCTCTTAAAGAAGTATCTGGTTCAACATTGGATTCAAAATCCAATGTTTCTTCCCTGCTTGCAAATGATTCTTCATCTACTTCAAAGTAATCTTTTGTAATAGCAATACTGTCCATTTCGTATTGAATACCACCATACAAGAGTGCACCCTGCCCGTAATTTTCAGTATTTGAAGGAATGACTTTTTGACGCGTACTACCCAATTGTTTGAGGCTATATCGATCCGCAAGGGTTTCTTCTTCACTATTTTCAGTATTGATTGGAATGGCGCCAAGATTCAGGCGATGCAGCAAACCAGAGGGGGAAAAATAAATAGTTTTGACACCTGTCAATTCCTTTTCCAAAGGCTGCCAGATGAGTTCATACAATGATCTTTGGGGTTTACTGACAGATTCCAGTCCTCTTTCTTCAATGGTGTAAAGATTGTTGACATAGTCGGCTTTGCGCTCACCTTTTGTTTGGAAGAGACTATCTAATGATTTTTCTTCAAACAATGAAATGAATTGCGGCTGCTCATCTCCTGGCCGCAGCAATAATGCTCCGTAGATAGTACTGTCAGTTGGATCAGAATCGTAGAATTGATAATGAACAAATTCGATGGCAGCTTCGCCGGCCTGAAGTTGTGTCTTTACCTCTTCCCAGGCAACCTGTCTTTGCGCTTCCCCAAAACCAGCAACGCTGCGAGCCAGTTCTTTTTCGAAGGTATTGGCTTTTTCTTCCAACTCTACAATCCCAATGCTGTCCCGCTCAGTGACAGGTATGGCATACTCATCTGCAAGACGACGATTATAACCTTTGAGTTCGAGGAACATTTCTGTGCTAATAGAATCCGTTTTTGCAAGGCGATTGATCTGCTGAGTAGCATTCAGTAAAAATCCTTTGTGAAAAAGGGTATTGTCATAAGCGTTTGTCGAGAATATATTTTGTGTTTGTGCAAAAGACAAAAACTGATTTTGATTGTCTATGTATTTCTCAATATATCCTAACAATTCGCTTTCAGAAAGATGATGAGATGCCTTAATCAATAAAGATTTTTCAATTTCATCAGCCTCCAAATACATTCGTTCTGCTTTTTCAATCTCACCCATTTTCCAATATAAAGTCCCCAAACCGTTCAGGATTTTAGCATAATTAGGATGATCTTTACCTAACGTTTTCTCATATATTGCCTTAACCTCCAAAAACATTGGTTTTACCTTTTCGTATTGCCCCGTATATGAGTATAAATATGCCAGGTTCTGCAGTTGAAAAGCATAATCTGGGTGTTCCTTGCCCAATACTTTTTCATTGATTGATATGGCTTCCAAATGATTCAATTCTGCTTTTTCATAATCCCCCATTTTTTCGTACACTAATGCAAGCCCAACCAGGCTATTTGCATATTCGAAATGCTCTTTACCTAAAACCTTTTCACGGATTGATTTAGCTTCTAAATGCATCTGTTCCGCTTTTTCATAATCCCCCACTATTTTATTCAAAATTGCCAAACTATAAATGCACGAAGCATATTCTGGATGTTCCTTCCCCAACGTTTTCTCATATATTGCTTTGGTTTCTAACCATATCAGTTCAGCATATTCATAATTGCCCATTTCCCAATACAAAATCCCTAAATTGTACAAGATCCCGCCATAATAAGGATGTTCTTTACCTAAGGTTTTTTCATATATTGATTTGGTTTCCAGCCATATCAGTTCCGCTTTTTCATAATTACCCATTTCCTTATATAAATGCCCCAGATTTTGAAAGACAGAAGCGATACTTGGATGTCCCTTACCAAAAGTTTTTTCCCTGATGGAAATAGCTTCCAACCACATCAGCTCCGCTTTCTCGAAGTTCCCTTTTCTAAAATTTATAACTGCAAGGCAGTTCAAGACTTTTGAATAATTTGGATGTTCGTTGCCTAAGGTTTTTCCCCAAATCGCTTTTGCCTCCATTAAAGTAGTTTCTGCTTCTTTGTAATCTCCTATTTGATAATACAAAATTCCGAGGGTAAAAAGGCTTGAAGCATAACTGGGATGTTCTTTTCCCAACAATTTTTCCCTTATTGTTTTGGCCTCAATACACACAAGCTCCGCTTTTTCGATGTCCCCCATTTCTATATATAAAAACGTCAACAAGTATAAACAAGAAGCATAATCGAGGTGTTCCTTACCCAACACTTTCTCCTGAATCCCTTTGACCTCTAAACAGATCGATTCTGCTTTCTGGAAGTTTCCCATATGGTAATACAAGCCGCCTAAGTTGTATAGACTCATAGCATAATCAGGATGTTCCTTACCCATCAATTGCTCCTGGACATCAACTGCTTTTAGACGGTAGGATTCTGCACTCTGATAATCATTTTTATCCTCATAGGATTTTCCAATTTCAGAGATTACTTTCACGTAGATTCCACTGTTCTCCCCAAATACACTCTTACATCTAAGCTCTGCATTATTTAATACTTCTATTGCCTCGTCAAATTTGTCTTCAGTTAAAAGATTATAGCTCAACTCTATCAGACTATCGATCTCCAAACGGGTCGAGGCAGTGTCTACAGACTGGCCATATAATAAAAAGGTTGGAATTAAAAAAAGGAAGAGGAAGTTTAGCTTTGGTCTCATTGGTGGCAGGATATTGGTGTGATGAAATGTTCTACATCAGCTTGTGTTTGAATGCCGGGCTTTCTAAAAATAAGAAAACTTCACCGCTTTACACAGGAAAGTATAATTCAATTCGCTTTCTTCTTCGATGGCAAATACATTTTTAAATGAATGATTATCAACCTTTTCACTCCAAAAGTACAAAGCCAGCCCACTTATGCGGATCGCCATAGACTTTTGCTTTCATTTCCTTTTGGGTTTGACGAAATGCATCGGGGATAGTCATCTTATCTTCCAACCAATGCTGGTAAAAAGTAATCATGAAATCTTTTGTTGCCCGGTCATCCACTTTCCACAGGCTCATGATCAGATACTTTACGCCGGCGATCTTGAATGCTCGTTGCAAGCCATAGACTCCTTCGTTGCCTTTGATATCTCCTAATCCAGTTTCGCAGGCTGAGAGTACTACTAACTCTGTATTGGAAAGATTCATTTGGCTGATCTCGTAAGCGGTGAGAATACCATCTTCCATACCTGAAATAGCGGGTTTGCCCTGCCAGACATGGTTGCCGCCGGCAAGGATCAATCCTGAGCGGATCATCGGATGGTCAGATATTTTAAAGACCGGCTCTTCATTACCAAATAGCCGCTTGTCGATTTTTAAGGGTATCTACTGGATCAGGGAAAAAGAATCCGTGAGTAGCCAGATGGATGATGCGTGGAGATTTGCCCTTCTCCGCATTGTCGAAATGTTTCTTCAGTGGCTGAATACCCAATTAGGGTATCCGTATTGAATCTTAGCAGTTCCGCTAACATTTCTGCAATGGCGGTTATTTCTTTTTCGGTGTTCTTTAAGTAACCCCAGTAGGAAGCGCCGCGAAGTGCCGGATCGGCATATTGAAAACTTAGCTCACCCCTTGTTGCTAACGTCACACCTTTGGCCACCAATTCATCATTTACAGCGGCAATGGACAATGAATCCATATCGTATTGCACGCCGCCAAAAAGGATCGCATCATTGGTGCTGGAAATATTTTGATCCGGAACAACCAATTCACGCGTACTGTTGAGCTGAACAAAGTTGTATTGATCAGAAAGGGATTGCTCTTCACATACAGGAATAGCACCCAAATTAAGACGATGCAATAATCCCGAAGGTGAAAAATAGATCGTTTTAGCTTCTCCCAACTGTGATGCCAAAGGTTCCCAAATTAGTTCATATAATGTCTTTTGGGGCTTATCAGCAGCTACCAGTCCCCTTTCTGAAAAGCTGTACAAATCATTCACATAATCCGAACGGCGTTCCTTGTGTGCTCCAAACAAGGAGTCGAGTGATTTTTCTTCAAACAATGAAATGAATTGCGGCTGTTCATCTCCCGGTCGCAGCAGGAGTGCAGCATACATCATGCTGTCCGTCTGATCGGGATCGTAAAATCGATAATGAATAAATTCGATGGCAGCTTCTCCGGGTTGTAGTCTTTCTTGTACTTCCTGCCAGGTAACCTGACGTAATGCTTCTCCGAATCCAGCGACAGCTCGTGCCAGTTCTTTTTCGAGGCTGTTAGCTTTTTCTTCCAGGTCGACTACACCAGAGCTATCCCTTTTGGCAACAGGTTTGGAGTACTCTTTAGCAAGATAGCGATGGTAAGCTTTGAGTTTGAGGAATAGTTTCGTACTTAGTGAATCCGTTTGCACCAGGCGATTAACCTGCTGAGTAGCATTTAATAAAAATCCTTTGTAGAAAAGAGTATTATCGAACACACTTCCCGAAATCTTTTCTTGTGTTTGTACAAAGGATAAAAATTGGTTTTGTTTTTCAATGAATTTATTTGCGTAAAAAAATAATTCTCTTTCGGATAGATGCCGGCATGACTTTATCAGTAGTTTTTTTTCGATTTTATTAGCCTCCACATACAGCGGTTCTGCTTTCTCGTATTCACCCATATTCTCATACAAATGCGCCAGGTTGTTTAGGACCGTAGCATAGTCCAGATGCTCCATGCCCAGAGCCTTTTCATAAATCGCTTTGGACTCTAAAAACAAGGATTCCGCTTTCTCGAATTCACTCATATTCTCATACAAATGCGCCAGATTATTTAGGCTCCCTGCATAGAGTCGATGCTCCTTCTCCAGAGCCTTTTCATAAATCGCTTTGGACTCTAAAAACAAGGATTTCGCTTTCTCGTACTCACCCATATTCTTATACAAATTCGCCAGATTGTTTAGGCTCCCTGCATAGTCCGGATGCTCCTTACCCAAAGCCTTTTCACGAATTACTTTGGACTCTAAAAACAAGGATTTCGCTTTCTCGTACTCACCCATATTCTTATACAAATCCGCCAGATTGTTTAGGGTCGCAGCATAGTCCGGATGCTCCTTGCCCAGAGCCTTTTCATCGATCGCTTGGCACTCTAAAAATAAGAGTTTCGCTTTCTCGTATTCACCCATTTTCTCATACAAAATCGCCAGATTGTTTAGGGTCGTAGCATAGCCCGGATGCTCCTTGCCCAGAGCCTTTTCATCGATCGCTTTGGACTCTAAAAACAAGGGTTCCGCTTTCTCGTATTCACCCATTTTCAGATACAAAGCCGCCAGATTGTTCAGGGTCGCAGCATATCCCGGATGCTCCTTGCCCAGAGCCTTTTCATCGATCGCTTTACTCTCTAAAGACAAGAGTTCCGCTTTCTCGTATTCACCCATTTTCTCATACAAATACGCCAGATTGTTTAGGGTTGCAGAATAGTCCGGATGCTCCTTGCCCAGAGTCTTTTCATAAATCGCTTTACCCTCTAAAAACAAGGGTTCTACTGTTGAGTATTCTCCTTTGTAAAAGTATATTATACCTATCTCACTTACTATTGTAGCATATAATGCCGTTTTTTCTCCAAAAGATGCCAGGCATTTTTCTTCGGCATTTTGGATAACTATCAAAGCTTCGTCTAATTTCTGTTCATCTATAAGTTTTACGTTCTTCTTTATCAGGCTATCGATCTCCACACGTACCGATGCAGTATCTACAGATTGTCCATGGATAAAAAAAGGAAGAATCAGAAAGAAAGCAAGGAAATGGAGTCTCATGATGGATGGGGTTCTATTACCTATTGAGAAAATATCACTTTAATATAGCTAATTATTAATACTTTACATAGTATGAAGATTCGTAATATAGATTATTCTTCAATTACCAAAACCCTTGAATGAATACCGATCTCAGGAGACAGGCTAAATCTTGCTGCTCCGCGATCCTCAGAAAAATAGGAAGCTGCGAATAACTTTTCAAAGGGATGGCCTTCGCCAACATTCGTTCGGCCGCGGCTGGATTCTATTGCGCTCAGGTCTAAGGGTTCCCGGGTGGCGATCAATTTGATGATTTCAGTGCCCAGGGGAGGACTTACTTTGAAAGAAACATCAAACACGTGAACACCGTCTTTGGGAAGGTAGAGTTCGTTTAAAGTTCTTTCGGAGTCCCTGTGCGGAATGAGAATATTTATTTTGTTATCTGGCTGGATATCCAAAACGGTATAATACGCACCACGGCTTCCATGATTTTGGATTTGTAGTTTGAATTGCTCCCCTACTTTTAATCGTTTTACTACCTCTGTAGTATCAGCTTGATTTTTTAAGGTACCGGTATCTTTTGTCAAACTGAGAAACTTCAGGCGCAAATCAAATTCTTCCACATCCAATTCAAGCGTCCTTAGAAATTTACATTGCACATAAGAAAGAATAGATTTTACCAATTGGTGAGCAATTCGATTTGGAGAAGCCCTATACTTTGAAGTATCTAACTGAAGTTCATCAGAAGTGATCATTTGAACCTGGTTGGAATCCGCAGGGGAAAACGTTTTTTCAATCAATAGGTCTTGTCCATTCTCAACTGTTTTAATTATAGGAAACTCAACTAATTTTTGCAACAAGGCTGTTTTTAAATCACCCTCCTCCAAGTCAATTTTAAGCTTCACGTCAAGATTTCCATAATGTTGTTCAGTAACAAATATCCTGCTTTCAAAAAGTACCTGTTCGCTCAGAACATTGTTTAGCTCAATAGTTGAACTCAACAAGTCTGCTTTTTTTACAATACCTTTTGCTAATGGCGCTGTATTTTTGAAATCTCGGGTTCCTTTTGGGTAAATCCCCACTTTTGTGCCCGGAAACAAATTGGACAACAATCCTGAAGAAAGTTGCAGTAAACTATCTTCCACCCAGTCATATTCCCCCAATTTGAAATAGGTCAGTTTACCGAGTATTTTACCACCTAATATTTGCTGATCCAAAGTACCTTCTGCTTGTGGAGTTTGCCTGGGCGCCAATGAAGACATCAGGATTCTGATTTCCTCAAACAAGCTTTCATAAGTAGATTCGCCTCCTGCTTTCACAAACGCCTGGCTGAAAGCATAACTTAAGGAGCCTACCTCTTTTCCCTCTGAGCTGATTGTTTCGTAGTTCAGTTCATGGGCAGAGGAGCCAAAAAAAGCAACCATCGGAGCCATTTTCGTTGCTTCGTCCGGGTTGGAAAGGTTTAAATGATTTTTATCAGAAAATTTAGCTTCGTTTTCCTTGATATACGAACTATACGCCATGATAACTTCCGTTCCTCTGGCAGTCATCAGTCCCCTGGTTCCGGTTCCGGAGTGGCAGGAATCTAAGATGAGTAACAGGTTTCCATCCTTTCCCAGCTTTTTTCGCAGTTTTGTCATCAGGTTTCCTAATTCCTCATCGCGAATCAGGTTTTCTCCTTCATAAACGCCTTTCTGAAAATACATCGGTGAATCAAAAGGTACAATCGCTTCGTCGTATCCATCCAATTCATCGTCGTTCTGGTCTTGCACTTGCTGGCCGTGTCCTGAGAAGTGAAAAACAGCCACTCCCCCACTTTTTGCTTTCTTTATCAAATGATCTTTGATCGCCTTGAAAATGCCTGCTTTTGTAGCAGATTCGTTTTGAACGATGGCAATATCGCCTTCCTCGAAGCCCTGCTGCATCAAGGCATATTTGACTAGTGGCGCATCATTATTCGCATTTATCGAGCTCCAGCCTGAGTCTTTTTCGTATTCGTTGATCGTTATAATTAGGGCAATTTTGTCTTTCTTTAAATCGATTGAATCCAAAGTACTTTCAGGGGAAGTGGGATTTGAAAAAGCACTTACAATGAAAATTAAGCAAGTTAATTGAATGACTTTTGAAGCAAATTTTTTCATTGAAGTTGTTAAAGAATTATGTTTGTTTTGAAGATGAAGATACATTCTTAAACAACTTCATCTAATAAATCTAATTTCCTGCATTTTTGAAATGGGTCTTAAGTTCCGATCTTTTGTAATGCTCCTTTGCCTGAAATTTTGTCGGGCATTTCTGGTCGGCTTGATGGTCGGTTTCCGGAACTTCAAATTCGTAAACTAATAGATCAATCGTATAGTCTTCGGTAAACGGTGTATTTTCAACTTCGAAAGGCAATTTATTGACTCCTCTATCGTGCCAGCCAGCTGCTTCGTCTTTACTAACTACTTCATCGCTTGAACTATAAATTTGATTGGTGACGATAAAAACAAATATTCGTAAATGTCCCTTTTTGGGAAAAATCAAAGACTTAAAATAATCAATTGACCAGCCAAACGCCTCCGGTTTTGGATAATCTACCCACCTTATTTCAGCATCTTCTATTATCGATCCATCATCATTATACTGCTCCATCTGAGTAACAACGGCAAAACCGCCCGGAACATACATATACTTAAAAGGATAATTTTGATTGGATAACGAATTTGAAATAATTTGGTTTACCTCCCCCAAAATACTACAATTTGCGAAAGTGTTTCTCGGTATTTCAAAGGAAGTATTACATTCTGGCGGAGGCCATGGAAATTTTGCTTCATAAAAAGCTGATCTAGTTGGCGCAGCCTCAAGAAGAATAGGTTCTAAATAAATATTGCCAATATTTAAATCATCATTTTCAGTTATAATTTCCTTTTCAAAATCATTAAAGCCTCTTTTTTTAAAGGTAATTGCATAACTGCTATTTGATTCTAAAATCAATTCAAATTTACCATCTCTATCAGAAAAGCTCTTGCTTTGCATACCGGATTCCGTATCACTTGCTATAATCATGACACCCTCAATTGGCATTCCGGTCATTATATCGAAAATATTTCCAAAACTCTTAAGTTCTGAATTCGAAGATGATGTTTTCGGATGGGTTATATTCTCACTTTTCGTAATGGTTAGGGTATTGTTTTGCGCTAAACCAAAGATTGGAATAAAGTATAAAATCCATATAAAAAAGAGAAGTATTGTCTTCTTGTTTTCCATTTTAATAAGGGTGATTCTCAAAATGTAAAATTGAAAATAAGGAAAATAAGGTATTAACCTTCAAACCTGTAAAAGTTTAATTCATTTTTTTAAACAAAAACCTAAGGAGTCTTTTACAATTTTGTGGAGATAAACAACTGCATTACAATTCCAAATTAACAGGTAATCGGGTGTAATTCAGGCTTTTGCAATCTTTTGTAGCTGGTCAAAATTAATAAGCCGTTTCATTTTCGAGATTATATTTTGAAATGAGTTTTTGGAAATTCTTGGAAGAACGGATGTTTTCCAGGTCAGGATCGTAGGCCAATACTTTTTTAAACCTAAATCCATTTTCAATCGCGTTTTCAAGAGATTTCAAAGCTTGTTTTTCATCATTTAAAAGCGAGTAAAGCGTTGCGATTTTGTATTGGTAAGACTCGAAGTCTTTTGGAACACGGTATTCTATAATATTTTCATCAATATCAATTACAACCGGAATTGATTGTTGAGCCAATTTATAACTTTCAATCGCTTCAACATATTGATTATTCAAACGATAATACAAACCTTGCAAAACAGTAGTATTTTCAATCTTCCCGAAAGGCCTTTCGAAAGTCCAATCGAGCATTGACTTGGCTTTTTCAAGCTGATTGGTCAGAATGTAAATCCGAATCAATTTTTGGCGATTTTCAAAATCGAGTTGGTTTTTGGCAACTAAAGTATCCAGCAAAGCCAATGCTTTTTCGTGCTCAAAATTGATCAGATATTGATCGATGAGTTGTCGGGTTGGGTCAATTTGAGGGATTGGTTCACCAAACCTGTAAGTTCCCTCCGGCAGTGGATTCGGGGTTTCCAGCTTTTCAAGTTCATAAGCTTTTTCTGAGTTTTCAATTGCTTTTTCCATCATGGTCAAAAAACCGTGGTAGATTTTCATTTGAGTAGAATCCTGTCGGGATCTTCGTATTCTGGATTCGATAAAAACATCATTTTGAAATAACACACTCCAAAGCTGGTACATATCTCCAAGCTTGAGATGGATATCAACTTTGGACGGATGGTTGGGGTCAATGTCAAGTGTTTTTTCAAAATCATTGATTGCCCGCTCTCCCCAAAATTCCTCCCATTCTTCAAAATCGGGTTTTGTTATTTTTTCCATTTCCACACCATTCCAATTAACAGAAATTGTCTTTGTGTCTAAAGTATTTCGCCTCCAACCCCAAAAAAAGTAACCTGCTTCTTTGTGATTATAAAGCAACACTCCTCTTTTATACCAGTAAGTCGCTGGATCAGGGAAGATAACAAGCATTCTGGAGTAAAAATCAAACAAGATTTTACTATTGCCATATTTTTTGATCATCTCCTCCGTTTCGTCAAAACGTTTCAAATCTTCCAAAATATTCCAGATTTTTGAAGCTACATTGTTATCTTTTTCCAAAATCGTTTCATAGGTGGAAATCGCCTCCAAATAACGCCCCCAGGAAGTGTACAGATCTCCCAAATCGTGGTACACCCATAAGGTATCTGGTTTGATGTCGATCACCTTTTTAAAACATTCTTCTGCTTCTTCCTTTCGATCTTCAGTGACATACAGCTGCCCCAATTTATACCAGGCGTCGAAATCAAATGGATTTTGGGTAATCAAGTTTAAATAATATTCTTCAGACTCAAGAGCATTAGAAACAAAAGGAAGATCTACAGATGCGTTAGCAGAAGTCGTGTTATCTACGATTTGAGGAAATACATCTTTTTTACGGATATCTGCTTCTTTAAATAAATGATCTGCCAATGCATAATCGCCTATGATTGTATAGTCAAAAGCCAGTCGCTCAAAGGCCAGAAAATGATCCCAGTTTAACTTCAGCGCATTACGGTAATATTCTTCTGCTTTTAAATAATTGTGTTGATTTTCATTAACCAATCCCAAATTGAGATTCGGATTCAGCAAATCTGGTTTCAACTCAAGTCCTTTCAAGCCCCATTCTTTTGCATTGTCAAACTGTTTTTGGTTCAAATAAAGACCGCAAAGGTTAGAATAAGGCAACGCCCAGGTTGGTGCAATTTCGATGGCAGTTTGGTACTCCTTTTTAGCTGTTTCAAAATCTTTTAAATAAAAATGGATAAGACCAATTTCATTATAAATGTAAGCAGCTCGATCTTCCCATTTCATGGCTTCATTTTGAAATGCCAGGGCTTTTTGGAGATTTTCATTTGTATAACCGGATTTGGCAGCTTCAAGACGTACATTGATCCCTTCGAAATAATATTGTTTGGCTTTGATGCCGTCATAATTTCGGTAATCTTCTCCAACCAATTCAGCGGCTTTCTCCAAGTATGCCGGAAAACGATTATAATCCGCTGACTCAGAAATATAAATTCGTCGATCGAGTTCAAACTGATCGCCACGTAAGTAGGCATTGATCGCCTGTTGTGCTTCATCCTGCAAGGCAACTACCAGCTTGCTTTTTAGCGCAGGAAGCCTTTTGTCTTTTGGGTTTTCTTTTAAAAGTTGGTTATAAAAATGATACGCGGATTCGTTTTCGGGAAAAAGTAATTTTTTTTCTTCGATTGCCAGATCAAAGGTTTCATACAAATTTTCCGAAGCAGAAACAGGAGTTTTTTCAACTCCTTCATCAACAACGGCCAGCATTTCATCGCCTGTCGTAAATGTGTTCAGATCCTGACTTTTCAAACTAGCCAACGCTTCTTCATCAACAAAGGACAATCTAAAATCATATGCTCCGAAAATTTCAGGAACCTGTTCCTTCCCTCTTTTTTTGGCCTCCCGATTGACATTTTTTTTCAAATAACTCTCTATTTCTTCATTTATAACTTGCAGATCTTCATCGCTTTCCGCTTCACCTATCAAACCTCTGATCAGATAATAAGAAAAAAGGCCACGTCCTCCATCCAGGTCATTAACTTCCAAAGATTTTTGATCTGCTTTGCAGGATAGGATACGAACCTCATTGGCTGTTAATTCTTTCATCTCCCGCGAAACCTGGATGCGTCCTTCATTGTTGTCGCCGGCCAGCTGACCGGAATGGCAAGCGTCCAGAATAATCAGCACTTTTGCTTTCTTTTCTATAGAAAGAATGTGCGTATCCAGATTTAAATCTTCCAAGCGAATTGCGTTACGGCGATAATTATTTTTTGGGGTATCGTAAGCTAGCAGATAACCTTTTTCATAGATGTTTGATGTTTCAACATCTCCGTGACCTGAAAAATAAAAGATTACCAGATCATTTTCCTGAGCTTCGTTTCTTAATTTCATCATTTCATCATCAATCCTCGCGATAGTGGCTGATTCATTGGTAAGCAGGGCGATGTTGTCCGGATTGACGCTTCCACCGGCTTTTGATTTCAGATAATCCGCAAATATCTCCGCATCACGGTGAGCAAAATTTAAATCTGTATTGTCTTCGTATTGCGAAATCCCAATAATCAGCGCTCGTGTCGTTCCTTTATCGATGTCGATGGTTTGGCCAAAAGAAAGGGTAGTAAAAAAAAGTATGGCGGAGAGTAGAAAAATCCTCATAAGGTTAGCTCTGTTTTGATACACTTTGCATTTCTAAAAATAGCATTTCTTTTAAGCTTAGCAAAAGAAGTTTAAACTTAAAAACCAACGAGCCCTTTACAACTCGCTGGTTCAAAATAATTGCATTACAATTCCAAACTAAAAGGGTTTCGGGAGTTATACAAAATACTATGTATTCCTTTTGAAATCTTTTGTGCCTGGTGCTAATATTTAATTTGATTGGAGGTCAAAACGTTACCTGTTTCATCAACTAAATTATTTTCAATTGTCAAATCACTCTTATTTTCCGGATCAATATCAATATCCCAGGGAACGGTTACCTTAAATTTAAAAAGCTCTTCTATTTCAGTTCCGTTTACAAGGACCTCTTCGCTTATATTTGGCAAGTTCAAAACCAAGAAATAATACTTGTTATATTCTTTTTTAATATTGTACCGTCCTGACTCTTTTAGGTATTGAAAAACCTCTTCATTACACAAATTGGTTTCTACAGTAATTTCGACTTTGATATAATTTCGTTCCCACACCTTTACCTCCACTTCTCCAGGCAAGTCAAAAAATACCAAATTTGATTCTCCTGGCTGGACGGTTGTGGTTAACACTTTCTGTAGGCTTTTCTGAGCAAAAATTCCTGTCGAAAATAAACTGATCATTATTATTGAAATCAAACATTTATAGGTCTTCATGATAAACAATTATTTAAGTGGATGAATCAAAGTCTCACCTACTCTATTTGCTTAGTTGGAAATGGTTACCCGAGGAAGAAAGATGTTAAGAGGGAAAGAAGTAAAAAGGTTATGAGCTATAGGTTATGGGTTGGGAAATGATGTGCGGATTGATCTCTCGCACCTCAAAAAATTTCAAACTTCAAACTACGCGCAAGATCATTTATTAACCTCTTAACTATCTAACCTTTAACCTTCTAAAATAGCCTGTGGGTGGCAAACTATTCGTTGACCTGGAATTTTCCAATGAATAAGGGTTTGGGTTGCCCTTTTTGGAGGATCAAATAATAATACAAACCAGGTTTAGCAGAAAGCGACTTTTTGAGGGAATAAAAGTAGCCATCTTTCGTGGCGAAAGCTAATCCATCTTCTTCCTCACTCGTATCTTTTTCGAGTATTAACTGAATAGTAGCAATGTTTTTTTTCGATGCAAAATTTTGAGGATTGTTGTTGTAAATCGCTACTTCAAAACTACTCAAATCTTTTAGTTCTGACGTAAATAACATTCCGTTTATTTGCAGATCAATTTTTCCGTTTTTTAAATTAAATACTTCTCCTAATTCAGGTTTTTCAGCTGAAAATTCAAAAGCTTCATTATTGCCATTTTGGGCAATTAAATTTTCCAATTCAGGATTGGCTTCGAAAGCAGCGATTAAATTTATCGGAGGAACGATGTCTTCGATTTCATCCTTTTCAGTCGGTTGCTTTTCTGGATCGGTTTGGTCTTCGACAAGATTCGAAGGGTCTTCTATTTCTTTGATTGGCTTTTCATTAGGATCAAGCGATTCTTTTTCCATTGGAGGCTTTTCATCGACGATTTCCTGCTTTTCGGGCGTTTTAAAAAAGAAAAACCAAATCGCAAAAACCAAAACCAGAATACTCGCCGCCACTGAAATAAGCAACCTCAACCTGCGAGTTTGGTTGATTGAGACAATTTTCGTTTCATTTTCTGATGGAGTAAACTCTTTCCGAAGAACGTCCAATTTGGATCTGAGCTGGCGTTTTTGAGCATTACCCAATTCTTCCTGTAATTTACGGTGCAAAGTCACTTCCTTGGCAAGCTCAGGTTCTGTTTGAAGCCTTTTTTCAAAAGTAGCAAGTGCTTCAACGCTAAGCGTTCCATCCAGATATTGTTCGATCAATTCGTAAAGTTGCTCTTTTTCCATTTTCTCTTATTCTCTCATTTTAAGTATTATTGCTTAATTCATGAAAACGATCGTCCTTTTTAACCCATTCTACCAGTTTTTCCTTGCATTGAAATTTTCTTTTTTTCGCATAACTGACGCTACCATAACCCATCATTTTGGCGATTTTTTCCATTTTCTCTTTATCAAAAAACAAACGCAGTAATTTTTGGCAATCCTCTCCAAGTTTTTGGAAAGCATCCCAAAACAATTTCTGTTCCTCCGTTTTTTCGATATCGATTTCAATATTTTCCCCAGAGCTGTATTTGACATCCTCCGAAAGGGTTACCTCTTTAAAAGATTTCTTTTGCAGGCGATTTCCCCAAAGGTTTCTGCATATTCCATAAAGTAGGGTGTAAAATTTACTGGTTAGCCGAAAATCTTTTGCTTGTGCTTTTTCGTAAATGGTCAAAATAGCGCTTTGAAAAACATCCTGCGCATCGGCTTCACTTCCGCCATTTGAGGTAATCAGCTTTCGGATGCGAGGTAAAAACTGTTCGTAGATCTGACGAAGCCCATTCGTATCTCCAGTTATAATCGCCTGAATAAAACCGTCTTCGCTTTGGTACATAAATGATTCGTCAAATGTTTGATAGTCAAATATAATGAAAACGCTTCAAAGTTTTTTTTCGAGAATCCTCAAAATACAGCCTTAAGTAACCTTTGGAAATCAATTCAAATTATATTAAAACAATTCTGGATTTAAGGAACCTGTTAGGTATTTTCGATCGAAATTAGGTCTGAAAATAGTATCTTTCAAAAATCTTTTTATAGCAAATACCAAAAAAATGAAGCTTATCCATTTGAATTTTATTTTCTTAATAATAGCCCTCCCCGTATTATCCTTTGCTCAACCGGAAGAGGAAAATAAAGAAATCGAATTTGCTTTTATCGTAAAGGCTGATGGCAAACCAGGAGATGCTTTGTTTTTAAAAGAAGAAAGGTTTAAAGACAGCTACCAATATGAAGTTGCTTACAAAATATTTGAATCCTTGATTGAGGCTCGTGGTGATTTCAGAATGCAAACCCCTAAATTGATACTGACCACTGCTGAAAAAAATGTTGCCTTAGCCCGGCCAAGGAAAGGAGAAATTATCCTCGAATTCAAAGCGTATCAAATATGCACCACTTTTGGAAAGGATTCGCTAAACGCACTTGCCGCTCTTTTAAGTCATGAGTTGACCCATTATTATGAAAAACATCAATGGACCAAACATTTTGTAGCTGAACACGGGGAAACACAAACCGGCCGTGATTTAAAGAATCTAAAAGAACGATTGAGGTTGGAAACACAATCGGACTACCTCGGTGGTTTTTTGGCCTATTCTGCCGGTTATCTAACCCTGGACATCATGCCGCGCTTTTTAGACGAAGTTTACAAAAGTTATAAACTTCCAGATGACCTCAATGGCTATCCACCTCTCGATGAGCGAAAAGAAATTGCTACTCAGGCGTTTGAAAAACTCAAGAGCTTTATCCATGTTTTTGAAATGGCAAATTACCTGACTGCTTTGAATCAATATGAGCAGGCAAAAATGTATTTCGATTATATTTTAACAGATTTTCAGAGCCGTGAGATTTATAACAATGTCGGTGTCATCGCTGCTCAAATAGGCATGCAATATGTGGAAGATCGCAATTTGATATTTGGTTTTCCGCTGGAATTAGACGTTGAAACCAGGTTGGTGAGCAGTTTGAGAGGTAACAAAGAAAATGATTTGGCAAAAAAGGTTTTGGAGGAAGCGATCCAGTATTTTGAAAAAGCGATTCAACTTGACGGCAACTATCCTATTGCTATGTTAAATCTGGCTTGTGTCTATACTCTTTTAAACCAGTTCGAAGATGCTGAATATTTTGCCAAAAAAGCACTAAAACTTTGTGACCACGCCAAATGGGAAAAAACCAAAACGGACATTTATATTCTTCAGGGTATCCTTGCTTATTTTCAAGATGATGAAAAGAAAGCAAGAACTTTGTTTCAAAAATCAGCTGACTCAGGAAATGCGCTGGCTGTAATGAATTTGAAAAAATTAAACGGTCAATTTCTTGAAGGCAAGATGACCATCAGTTCAAAGCCAACGGATAAAAAAGACCAGATCGAAGATTTTTCGATTGACAAAGCCGTTGTCCAACTTTTGCAAGGAGAATTGAAGATTGATAAAACAACTGTGATCAAGGAAAAAACTGATTTTGATCCGGAAACGATATGCGGAACCAAGCAATTGAAACAATCGACGCTTTCAATTCACTTTACAGATGAAGACAATTATACATTCGTACAAATGGCTAATAAATCCTATCCCGAAAAAACCAACAATGACATCAAGATCGGGAGCCCTTTCAAACAAATAATACAGGCTTATCTCGAGCCTGACCGACGAGTTGAAATTTCAAAAGGGAGCTATTTTGTTTATTTCAATCGAAACTTGATTTTTAAGATTAATGAAAAAGGAAATGTGGAATCCTGGGGAGTTTTTAGAATAAAAGAGAAAAATGGTTAATGACCCATACGAGTCAAAAATTGCTTTTTCACTTATTGCTTACAACCTTTACCCGCGAATTTTTACCATTATAAGCAAATACATTTAATCTTTGCAGAAGATTTTGATGAACCAAGATCATTCTTTGCATTACTGCTTGTCTTAAAAAAATACTATGCTACGAATTTTACTTTTATTATTATTTACGATTTTAGGAAACTCTATTTATGCACAACACACAGTAGGTTTATTCCTCAATGATTCTGCTTCTTTCAACGGCTACACCCTGATTTCTCCAAACAGCTCAAAATCAGATTATTTGATTGACAATTGCGGGTTTGTCGTGAATAGCTGGACAAGCAATTATTCGCACGGTGAATCGGCGTATCTGCTTGAAAACGGCAACTTATTGCGTACCGCACGCATTCCAAGTAATTTTACGGGAGGTGGAACAGGTGGCAGAATTGAAATATACGATTGGGACGGAGGATTGATTTGGGGATACAATTATTCAGGAGTCAATTACCATCACCATCACGATATTGAAATGTTGCCAAATGGAAATATTCTTTTGATTGCCTGGGAGTTAAGGCTTATTTCAGAAGCTGTTGAAGCAGGTCGCAATCCATCACTCACCGGAAATAATGGCATTTGGTCTGAGCGGATTGTTGAAATCGAATCGGTTGGAACCAACCAGGCTAACATTGTTTGGGAGTGGCATTTATGGGATCATCTGGTTCAGGATTTTGATGATTCAAAAACCAATTACGGCGTTGTCGCTGACCATCCTGAGCTGGTTAATATTAATTTTGTCGCAACTCAAACCGCAGATTGGGTTCATTTGAATTCCATTGATTATAATGCTGATTTGGATCAGATCGTAATAAATTCACGTACTTTCTCCGAATTCTGGGTTATTGATCACAGCACATCATCTGCTGAAGCAGCAAGTAGTGAAGGCGGTAATTCCGGAAAAGGGGGTGATATTTTATACCGTTGGGGAAATCCTATGGCTTATGACCGGGGATCTACCGGAGATCAAAAGCTTTTTGGTGAGCATGATGTTCAATGGATTGCTCCGGGGTATGTTGATGAAGGAAAAATAATGATTTATAATAATGGTTCCGGGCGGCCAGAAGGATTGTATTCTTCTGTTGATATCATTGAGCCACCCGTTGATTCTGAAGGAAATTATCAAATTGAAACAAGCCTACCCTTTGGGCCTGCACAACTTTTCTGGACTTATGACGGACAACCAGGCAATGAGTTTTATTCCGGGAATATTTCCGGAGCGAATCGTCTTCCAAACGGTAATACGCTGATTTGTGAAGGGGGTAGCGGACATATTTTCGAAATTGATCCTGATAAAAACATTGTCTGGGATTATATCAGTCCTGTACGGCCAAATGGCCCGGTTTCGCAAGGCATAAACATCAGTAACAATAGCGTTTTCAGAGCTTATCGATATGGTGCAGATTATCCTGCATTTGAAGGAAAAGACCTTACTCCGGGAGACCCAATTGAACTTAATCCGCTTCCGTCGGAATGTCAAATCTATGATGGTTCAGTTTCAACTTTTAAGCCTCTGCAATTGGAAAATGTTGCTGTACTTTCGAATCCAATAAGGGATTTACTGACGATTGAAAATGAATCAGGCAAACAAATTAATGTTGAAATCGTAGATCTATTAGGTCATGTTTTGCTTTTTGAAAAATTCAATGACCAATTGATTCAAATTGAAACGAATCGTTGGGTTTCTGGTTTATATTTGTTGCGAATTTCAGATCACGAGTCTAAACAATTTTACATCCAAAAATTAATTAAGCAATGATGAGAGTTATACTTTTTACTTTAGCTTTATTTTCTCTTTTTAATGTTCAAATTTTTGCTCAAAATACAGTAGGATTGCTTTCTTACAATCCTATGAAAACCTTTGACGGTTATAATTTAATTTATCCGCACAACCAGCCAAATGTATATTTATTGGACAATTGCGGGGAAATTGTTCACGTCTGGGAAGACAGTATAAATTTTCGTCCCGGAAATACTGCTTATATTTTGGATGATGGCAATTTGGTAAAAGCAAAACGTCAATCGGCTGTAGTAGGTGATCCAATTTGGGCCGGCGGCGGCGGTGGCATTGTTGAAATCCGTAATTGGGACAATGACCTTATTTGGCAATATGTGTTGAATGATTCCTTTAATCGGCTCCATCACGACATCGCTCCTATGCCTAATGGAAATGTTTTAATGATCAGCTGGGAGTTAAAAACAGAAGCAGAAGCTATCCAGGCTGGAAGAGATACGGCTTTGATATCTCAAGATAAATTATGGCCGGATTACATCATAGAAGTCAATCCTTCCAATGATGAGATTGTTTGGGAATGGCACATTTGGGATCATTTGATTCAGGACTTTGACAATACCAAAGATAACTTTGGGGTGGTTGAGGATCATCCCGAACTCGTTGATGTCAACTTCGATACAAGTGATGGTGCCGCAGATTGGCTACATACGAATTCGATAGATTACAATGCTGATCTGGATCAAATTATGATAAGTGTTCCGACATTCAATGAAATTTGGGTTATTGACCATTCTACCACTACCCAGCAAGCTGCCGGTCATACCGGTGGTTTTGGAAACAGAGGCGGTGACTTATTGTATCGATGGGGAAATCCAGTGACTTATGGTGGAGGAACAGAAGAAGATCAAAAGCTTTTTTACCAACACGACGCCCATTGGGCTGACCGGTTTCTGGATGGTTCACACCCTGACTATGGCAAAATCGTCGTATTTAATAACCGGGTTGGTGATGATTATTCGACAGCCAATATTTTTGTGCCTGCATGGGATATGTATAATTCGTCTTATGAAATGAGTGCAGGGGCCTATTTACCAACTGAATTTGACTGGACATTTACACATCCTGAGCCAACCAAAATGTACTCTACGGGCTTGTCGAGTGTACAACTTTTACCAAACGGTAATACTCTAATTGAAGTCGGACGCTTTGGTTATGCATTCGAATTCACACCAAATGAAGAAATCGTTTGGGAATATAAAACGCCTTTGGTTGGCGGAAATCCTGTCTCGCAGGGTGATACGCTTGCAATCAATAATAATCTTACTTTTCGGATGGATCGATACCCAATGGATTACAGCGTTTTTGAAGGAAAAGATCTGTCTTCAAAGGGTTTTATCGAAAACAATCCAGACACCACTTTCTGCGATTTGATTTTATCTTCCTTTGATTTGGAAAATGATTACAAATTGAAACTCTACCCAAACCCTGCCAGCAATATGGTCGTCATGGAATGGGATGGAATGGACCGAACTGAATTTGAAATTTTTGATATCACCGGTCGTCGAATGATGGAAATGTATGCTTATGGTGGCCGTAAATACCTAGATGTTTCAAACCTTGAATCAGGTATTTATTTTATAAGAATCAACCAGGCGGCAGTTAAAAAACTAGTGATAACGAGATAAAATTTAGTTTCTTTTGGGAACATTTAAACGCCAGCCACTTTGTGAAGCAGATATTGGCCTTATATAAATATTTGTTGAGCAGAATTCCAAATTGGCATCATGCAAGCCATAATTTACAAATATAGGCTGCAAGTTTATTTCTCAAAAATTCTTATATTTGGTTGAATACAGATACGTGACTAAATATCAGGGGATTCTACACATGAGAGCATAATGAGATTTTAATTCATTTTCAAATTTAAAATAAACATTATGATAATCCTGAAACCAAAATGGCATTTTCTCCGAGTAGGCTTTTTAGTAATCTCAATAATTTATTTATTCCAGCCGATACTTACAGCTCAAGATTTTTTAGGTTTTAAAGAGGTTATTATTGGCCCAACTCCGGCACCAAATCATCCTCCTGAACTAAGTGTGAAACCTTCTAATGTTGAAGTAACAACACAAGGCGGCACTTTTGAGGCAAGTATCAAATACAAACAATCTGCGACTGAATATTGCACTGCTCGTTACCGTTTTGAATGGCGTTTTTCTGAACCCGTAGACAAGTTATTCAAAGGCCAGCCCGTCGATATAGAATTCAAGGCAACACTTCTCAGCGCACCGTGTAAAGCCGGAACCGGCAAAACGATAGTGATGGCGGCATCGGGAGCTTCCCCGCAATTTAAAGAATCGGGAATCAGATATGCCGGAGGATTGTCTGTAAAACCTACAAAATGGATACAAGTTGGTTCAACAAATACTGAAACCTTTGTTTCCACAATCAATGTTCTCAATCCTTCTGTTCAATATGCCACTTTTAAATTCAACTTTGAAAGTTCCGGTTATGTTGGTAGTGAAAGATTGCATTATGAAGCTGTTTATGTTTTTGAAAAAGGGCTGCACCCAAAAATAAATTGCGATCCTGATCTTAATTGCCACAATCTATACAGTGTTGGTGTTTTAATTGGGTTTGCAGAATACGGAGCTTTTAAAAATGATGATCCAAAATTTTTAGCTGAACAACTGGATGGTGCCATCATCCACGCTGAAGCCAGTAAGTGTGTGCCTACTGAAAAACTACGCCAAATGAGTTCAAAATTAAAACAGGCTTCATCAAGCAAACCGTTTCATAATGAATTGACAAACCTGAGGGACGAAATTGCCAGATATGTAGAAAAAAACTGTAATTGTTGTAGTAAATAATGGTCTAAAATTGAAAGTAGTTTAAGTGGAAAATCAAACGAAAATTCAATAAATTTAAATGGAGATATATTAGCAATTCTGGGATTTGTTCACGCAAAGAAGCGGATAAAATGATCGCTAAGGGACGAGTTACCTTCAAATGCCAAGCTTTCAGGTGGTGAATTAATTTTCAACGATTTCTCTTTTTTCTGCCTCGTTTGTCTTCCCTGAATTTATTTTTGGCTGTGGTGATCTTCCGTTCATTCAACGCAACTCTTTTGTTAAATTTCTTTTTGTCGCTGATAAGCTTTTCAATGAGATCCTCGCGGCCCATGCTTTTCAGTTTATCACGGATAATTTGATGGTTTTCCCTTTTATGCCAAAAGAAAAACAAATGTTGATTTCTTTTTTCTTTAGGTGATTTGGCGGTATAAATCGGCTTTAAAGTATAAGGATGAAGGCCAGTATAATAAATCACCGTTGCTACAGTCATAGGCGTTGGCGTAAAATCCTGAACCTGTTCGAGCTGAAATCCCATGTCTTTGGTTTCAGCAGCCAGGTTAGCCATTTCCTCTTCCGTTGAGCCAGGATGGCTCGAAATAAAATAAGGTATCAAAGGTTGATTCAATCCATGCTTTTTATTGAAATGCTCGTATTTCTTTTTAAACTCATGAAAATGTTTAAAAGAAGGCTTACGCATCACTTTCAAAGTCTCATCTGAAGTATGCTCGGGAGCAACTTTCAATCGGCCGCTGACATGCCTGCAAACGACTTGCTCCAAATATTCATCTGAAGATCCGTCGTTATTTTTGTTATAAGAATCCACCAAAAGATCATAGCGAATTCCACTACCGATAAAAGCTTTTTTGACATTCGGATTGGCATCTACTTTTATATACAACTCCGTCAAAGGCTTGTGACTGGTATCTAAATTGCTACAAATCACCGGATGAATACAGCTTGGGCTCACGCAGCGATCACAAATGGACTGCACCTTGCCTTTCATACGGTACATATTGGCTGAGGGCCCTCCTAAATCACTGATATAACCTTTGAAATCAGGCATTTGGGTCACCGTTTCCACTTCTTTCAAAATCGATTCCTCGGACCGGCTTGCAATGAATTTTCCCTGATGTGCAGATATCGTGCAAAAACTACAACCACCAAAACAACCGCGATGCATATTGATTGAAAAACGGATCATTTCATAGGCCGGGATCGAACCACGATTTTTATATTTTGGATGTGGCATCCGCGTGTAAGGCAAATCAAAAGAGGTGTCAATTTCCGCTTCCGTCATGGGGGGATAGGGCGGATTGACAATGAGCATATGATCACCAACCGCTTGGGTAAGCCGATTGGCTTTCACTTTATTGGATTCCTGCTCGACATGTTTAAAGTTTGCGGCAAAAGATCGTTTATCCCGTAAACATTTTTCGTGGGAATGCAATTCGAGAGTTTCCCAGTTTTTATTCACCGGAAGGGCGTCGTTTCTTCCGCGAAGCACAGCCGTTTGTGGAATTGTTGTTAATGATTCAAAAGGCACTCCTTTTTGTAACAACCGGATAATTTCACGCAGCGGCATCTCCCCCATTCCATAAACCAACAAATCAGCACCACTCATTTCAAGGATATTGGGAAACAGTTTGTCTTCCCAATAATCGTAGTGAGTGACTCTTCTCAACGAAGCTTCAATTCCACCAATCAGAACTGGAACATCGGGATACAGCTTTTTAAGTATTTTGGAATAAACGGTTGTCGCGTAATCAGGCCGAAATCCGGCTGCTCCGCCAGGCGTATATGCATCGGTTGAACGTCTTCTTTTGGAAGCCGTGTAATGGTTGATCATCGGGTCCATGCAACCAGAGGAGATACCAAAAAATAATCTGGGTTTACCCATTTTTTTAAAATCCCTCAAATCATCTTTCCAATTAGGTTGTGGAACAATGGCGACTTTCAAACCTTCACTTTCGATGATACGACCAATAACCGCTGATCCAAACGCAGGATGATCCACATAAGCATCACCTGAGATCAGAACGACATCCAGTTCATCCCAGCCTCGTTGCTCCACTTCTTTTCGGGTAATGGGCAGCCAATCCGTTACAGGTCGATTATCAAACATAGTTCGTTTTATAAAAACAGCCCCAGACTTCGGAGCTTATTAAAATTACTACAAAGATACGCTTTTAGAATCACTGTTTATGAACCTAAAAGATTAGGTTCTAAATTTCAAAAAAACACCCTTTCAAAATAAATCCGAAAGGGTGTTTTTAAATTTTGAGGAAGGTTAAATACCTACGGTCTCATGGCAGTTGTTGGCTTATCTTCCGTCATTGAGTATGACATAGAAAATAATTTTTCTCCTTTTTCATTCATCTTCTCTACGCTATAATGCATCTTTCCATCTTTATCAATTTTCATCATTCCTTTTGATTTAGAATCTTTCCCTACCTGGTGTGACTCAAAATGCAACACTCCATCATCATCTACTTCACCGATACCTACTTCCGTTTCAGACCAGCCGGATTTTGGAAAATAAGAAGCTGAAAACAAGGCAACTTTTTCTGTACCCAAATCATAAGCAATTATACTTTCGTCTTCGATGACCAGCTCTTCCCCGTTGGGCTTTTCAATATAAATTGTTGCATATGCTTTTAAACCAGTATTAGTGCTTTTAGCTTTTACCTGAGAAGCCAGTAATTTCCAACCGCTGCCACCTTCTATCTTAACAGAATTCGGATCGAGCTTCCAGTTTCCAGCCATTCTCTGCAAAGCATATTTCTTGTGCATGGATTTGAACATTTTTGAAGCAGTGGCTTCCATACGGAGGATTTTCCATTTTCCATCACGTTTTTCTAGTACCCTGGTTTCATGGGTATCATTACCTTCCAGAAAATTGACATAAGCCATATTTTCTGATACTTTAAATTGATAGTCATACTTTTTAGGAATATTTTCATCAACGGGCATCGTTTCGATATATTTCTTCATGTGTTTCGAAACTTCTTCCCAGCCTTTAGCTTCAAAAATGCTATTTTCCCCATGGAAAGGCGTGGTCCATGAATAAACAGTCATTGGATCTTTGGCTACACAATCTGTCCATTTTTCATAATCTCGAAGATTAAAATACTTTGTTTCGTCTTCAATAACTTGCTTAACCGCTTGCTCTTCAGCGGTAAGTGCCGTAACCCCTTTTTCGGTTAATTCCTGAGCTTGTACTAATGGCAAAGAGAACATTAAAACGGTAAGGATCAAAAATGCTTTTTTCATCTGGAATCGATTTTTAGTTAAAAAATTAGGTGATTTATATGCTAACTTATGCCCCTTTTTTGTTTCATTGAAATCAAGGGTCATAAAATAATCAAGCCTTGCAAAAGCCTCCTAATACAAACTTTTTTTTCCTTTTAACTATTCGGAAAGAATGTGAAATTCTATTTTAAACCAATTCATCATTTCTAAGCTTTAGGTACTTAGCCTTCAGAATTTCACTTGGTTAAAGATAATAAATTTTAATCATATAATAAATATTCAGTAGCAACAACTGCAAATTTATTTTTCTCTTTTCATAAAAAGAAGAATGCCGATTCAAAAGCTTTAAAGAAAAATTCTATTTAAAAAAGTGGATTTCAACGCAGGATCGCATTTCATTTTACTCCTTTCCCTCGCAGAAGCCCTTTCATCTCATTAAAAAGGAAATCCGCCCGCAGCGGCAAAAAGAAATTTACTTTTAAAGCATGATATATTGGTAAGGAAAAACTTTATTAGTTATTGACTCAATCGCCATTACTCTCCTCTCCTTCAGGTTCATTACTACTTCCATCCCGCAAACTGTCAAACCAATCAACCAGCCCTTTTCTTTGGGCTTCAGTCATTTTGGCTTCACTATGCAACCAAACATAAGATTTGAGTGGCA
Source organism: Saprospiraceae bacterium (assembly GCA_965220465.1). Lineage (GTDB taxonomy): Bacteria > Bacteroidota > Bacteroidia > Chitinophagales > Saprospiraceae > JAHDHW01. The sequence continues at coordinate 1,231,765 of CBDCPZ010000025.1, forward strand.
TCCTTCCATCGCCAACCCATTCAACACATTCTTCCAATTTGTGGTCAGCTTTTTTGGAATCATAAGCAGCCCATTCCGAAAAATTGAGATGTTCTTTAGCGTGATTAATATGGCCTTTTATCCACCAAGAAAACGGCGCAACATTGGTGTACCAAGGATATACAGTGTGATTAGAATGGCAATCGTAGCAAGCATCTTTTATTAAAGTCGCTAGCTCTGCTGGCGGGTTATTTAAAGTAATAAAATCATTTGCCGGGTCGCTTTCCGGATTGGTTTTGTCAATTCTAAAAAACTGGGCAATTACAAGAAAAGCCAGCAAGGTCAGAGGCAGGTATTTTTTTATTTTCTGTTTCATTTCGTAAATATAAAAAATGATTGGTGAATTTAATTCAACATAGTGGAGTTGGTTTTTCAAAAAACAAAACCTTTTTAAAATTCAACAAAACTATGCTATTTTGACTAATTTGATTGCTTTAAAAAATAAATTCAATTAGATTTCATTGAAAACTTTTACGGAAAGTGGCTTGGATTTTCAGTTTTCCAAAAGATGGCAAGTACTGAAATATGATGAACATCGATTCTATCGATATTTGAGTGGTTCTGGTTTTAAAGGCGTTGATTTTATTGGAATACTGGATGAAAAGCAATTGGTTTTGATTGAAATTAAAAACTATAAAGATCGTTTTAGCCTGGATGAATCTGATCCAACAGGAGATCTTTTAACAGACCCAATCACCTATGCTGAAAAGTATAGCCAAAAATTTCAGGACACTTTTCAACTCATTGGAATTATTCGAAAATATTACCAGAGAAAATGGTGGTTCAAACAACTAAGGCAATTAATTCTTCAGATAATTCCAAGAAATTGGCTGCTCCAGTTTGATTGGGGATTTTGGAACATTGCTATCCAATTGATCGATGAAAAAAAAGTAAAAATACTGATTGTCCTCTGGCTGGAACTGGATGATACGTTGCCCGCTTCAACAATTAAAAAATCAACAGATCAGATTCGAAATTACCTCAAAAAACAATTTAAAGAACCGGAAGCAGAGGTGATTATTTCAAATTCGAAAACCAATATTTTAGGTTTTGAGGGAAGACCGCAATTATAGTGCATCGATGTTCTTTTGAGAAAACAAATGCCTTTTACCTAAATCAAAAGCAAGCAAATAACCCAATTCTTTTACATTATACACACATCCGCCATCGATAATCATCGTTGATTTTTCTTCTATTCTGCTTAGATTTTCATGGATAGTTGAAGTTTTGGTTGGCACGTGGCCATGCACAATAATTCTCTTTCCCAACCAATCTTTTTTTATTTGATCGTACCAATTGCGAATCCAAATCATTGATTGAGCTCCATCCAACGGGTTAGGAAGATTAAAGTTAAGGCCCGCATGTACCAAAATATAATCATCTACTTCAGTAAAATAGGGCAATGCATCAAACCACTTTAAATATTCGATAGGGATTTCCTCCAACAATTTGGTTCCAAAACTATTCATCGTTTCCATTCCACCGTGGCTTTGCCATAATTGCAAATCAAAAGGATCATTGAAACTGTCGAGAAGCATTTGTTCGTGATTGCCGCGAAGGCAATGAACAAAATGCCCTTTATATTGCAAATGCCAAATATAATCGATCACTCCTTTGCTATCCGGTCCACGGTCAATAAAATCACCCAAAAGGTACAATTCATCCTTTTCCGAATAAGCGATTTTGTGCAAAAGTGCTTTAAACGATTTCAGGCAGCCGTGTATATCTGAAATGGCAATTTTCCTCATTTTAAAGCTTCAATTGGTTTTTCATAATATTCTTTTATTGGTCTCACATATTTCTACAAATTTAGCCCGCTTTGATTATTAGGCAACTTTTTAAAGCTTTCTTTTCAAAATTCCAGAACCAATGATTTGTTTGTTCAAACAATTGAGGAAGCAATTTATTTAAAAAAAAGGAACTTAAAATAATGGCTTGGCCGTTTTCGCTGAGCAAGCATAAAAAATTATTGCTAATTTAGCCCAATAAATAAGTGACGGAAAGAAATGATTGATAAGCTATTTCATAAATTAAAACCTATTTCAACAAGATCTAATGGCAAATCAACCGACGGTTAATCAGTCTCTAAACGCTTCAAATCCTCTTTTAAAGTATCAACTTAAATCTTTTGAAAAGCTGCCTGTAAAAATTTGGAAGGAATCCAAAGATGCTTCCGTTCACATCGCCCGATCCATTGCCCTGGCGATTCGCCAAAAGCAACAAGACGGAGAAAGCATTGTGCTGGGGCTGGCAACAGGATCATCGCCAATTAAAATTTATGAAGAGCTGGTGAGACTGCACAATGAAGAAAGTTTAAGTTTTCACAATGTCATTACATTCAATCTAGACGAATATTACCCGATGTCTCCTGAAGCACAGCAAAGTTATGTTCAATTTATGAAGGAACATTTGTTTGACCATGTGGACATCAAACCGGAAAATATAAATATCCCCGATGGCACGCTTTCAATGGATGAAGTCAGAAAATTCTGCGAAAATTACGAAAAGAAAATTGATGCTTACGGAGGAATCGATATTCAAATTTTAGGACTTGGCCGCACCGGTCACATTGGATTTAATGAACCAGGCTCCTGGGAAAATTCACCCACCCGGCTTGTAAAACTGGACGGAATCACACGCCGGGATGCCATAAAAGATTTTGATAAAGAGGAAGATGTACCTTACCGTGCAATCACAATGGGTATCGCAAGCATCATGAAAGCGCGAACCATTTATTTGGTCATTTGGGGACAACACAAAGCCTTAATAACCAAAGAAGCGATCGAAGGCACGGTCACGCCTTCCATTCCTGCGACTTTTTTACAAAAACATCCGAATGTAAAAGTATACCTCGACAAAGGCGCTGCTGAAGAATTGACCAGCATCAAATCTCCCTGGTTAATCGGAATGTGCAACTGGACCGATGACCTGGTTTGCAAAGCCGTCATTTGGTTATCCCAAAAAATCAACAAACCTATTTTAAAACTGACAGAAGAAGATTACAACGAAAATGGCCTGAGCGATTTGGTTTTTAATTATGCTTCCGTTTACAGCATAAATATCAAAATTTTTAACCGACTTCAGCAAACGATTACCGGATGGCCCGGAGGAAAGCCGAACGCGGATGATTCGAATCGCCCCGAAAGAGCAAATCCTTCAAAGAAAAGAGTAATCATTTTCAGCCCTCATCCGGATGATGATGTGATTTCAATGGGTGGAACTTTTCTTCGTTTGGTGGAGCAAGGCCATGAAGTACATGTTGCTTATCAGACTTCGGGGAATATTGCCGTTCACGATCACGATGCGCTAAGGTTTGTTGAATTTTTTGATGAGTTGGGAAACAAAGAAGGTTTCCATAATGATGAAATGTCAAAATTGATAAAAAAGGCCACTAAGTTTTTAAAAAACAAACAAGCCAATCAATTGGACATTATCGAAGTCAGGAATATCAAGGGATTGATCCGCAGAGGGGAAGCCAGATCAGGAGCCAGATTCTGTGGACTTCTGGACAAAAACATTCACTTTCTCGACATGCCATTTTATGAGACTGGGCGTACCCGAAAAAATAAACTCGGCGAAGCTGACATCAATATTATCACCAAAATTATTGAAGATATCCAACCGCATCAGGTTTATGCCGCCGGCGACCTTGCTGATCCGCATGGCACACATCGGGTCTGTCTGGATGCCATTATTGAAGCATTTGATCGTTTGAAAAGTAAAAAATGGATGAAGGATTGCTGGCTTTGGCTTTACCGCGGAGCATGGCACGAATGGAGTATCCACGAAATCGAAATGGCAGTTCCACTAAGTCCTGACGAGTTGGAGAAAAAACGGAAATCCATTTACATGCACCAATCTCAAAAAGACCGGCCTCCGTTTCCTGGAAGCGATTTCCGGGAATTCTGGCAAAGAGCAGAAGAACGAAACAAAGCTACTGCCAACACTTACCGCGAATTAGGCTTTGCCGAATACGAAGCCATGGAAGCTTTTGTCCGATGGAAGTTTGATTGGAGTCAGAAATAGTTGAACAACTTAATAAAATTTTATTGAATATAGATCTTCAGCAAAAATGTGATGGCTAGTTTCTTTCCAACCAGACCTTAAATGCAACATTATCAGGGGATAGATAAAATATCACAGCAAAAGCGTACCTTTGTGGGCTTAAATAAAATCGTGGGTTATGCTTTTAGAAAAAACCCACACAATTAAAATAAATGAAAGATTTCGAAAAGTTGGGATTATCCCAGCCATTAGTGGAAAACATTGAAACATTAGGCTTCATTACACCCACTGAAATTCAAGCCCAGGCCATACCTAAATTATTAGAAGATAATAGAGATTTTGTTGGTTTAGCACAAACAGGAACAGGAAAAACTGCGGCTTTCGGTTTACCCCTTTTAGATTTGGTAGACACCTCTATATTTAAAACACAAGCCTTGATACTTGCTCCGACCAGAGAGCTTTGTTTGCAAATATCCAAAGAGTTGATACAATTCGGCAGCCATACTCAAAAGCTTAAAATTAAATCTGTTTATGGTGGAACTGATATCGTTCGGCAAATGCGCGAAATAAAAAGAGGAGCGCATATCATCGTTGCCACTCCGGGCCGATTGAGAGATTTGCTCCGCAGAAGAGCCGTTGATATTTCTGAAATCGGCTACGTCATTTTAGATGAAGCAGATGAGATGCTCAACATGGGTTTTAAAGAAGAAATTGATGATATTCTTAAAAATACTCCTGAAGAAAAACTGACCTGGTTGTTTTCAGCAACGATGCCTGATGATGTTCGCCGTATTGCCAAAACGTATATGAGCGAACCGCTTGAATTAAGTGTTGGTGAAAAAAATATTGGCAACGAAGATATTGAGCACAAATACGTTATCGTGCGTGGTTCTGAAAAGTACGAAGCTTTGAAACGGTTTTTAGATTATAAAGCTTCCATGTTTGGGTTGATTTTTACCCGAACACGAAGAGATGCAACGAAACTGGCAGAGTCACTTTCGGGGGATGGTTACAATGCCGATGCTATTCATGGCGATCTCAATCAAAGCCAAAGAGATCGTGTGATGGCTAGTTTTCGAACCGGCCGGATCAAAATTTTGGTAGCAACGGATGTAGCTGCCCGGGGAATTGATGTACAAGACATCACCCATGTTTTTCACTATAACATTCCAGAAGACCTTTCTTTTTATACCCATCGAAGCGGGCGAACCGCCAGAGCAGGAAAAAAAGGAATTTCTTTGGTTTTGGCGCATCCAAAAGATATGGGGCTGCTGCGTTTGTTGGAACGAAAAATCAAAGTCCGTTTTTCGGTAGCACACATTCCGACTGGTCGCGAAATTTGCCAGCAAAGGCTTTTAGGGCAAATCAAAAAAATAAAAGACGTATCGACGAGCGAGGAAATCCAGGAGTTTTTGCCTTCGATTTATGAAGAATTTGATGGCCTTTCTAAAGAGGAAATAATTGAAAAAGTAGCAACACTTTCTTTCAGTCGTTTTTTAAAAAAATACCGTTACGCAGAAGATTTGAACCCTTCTGAAAAAGGCAGACGAAAACCTGGTTCAGGCGCTGGCGTTGGTGTGCAGCGACTTTTTATCAATATCGGAACCATGGATGTTCACGGAAAAGTAGGTTTTTTGACGCTTTTAAGCGAGCACGCTCAAATTCCCAGAAAATCCATCGGCAGGGTTGATATGCAAAAGAGTTTTTCCTTTTTTGAAGTAGAAAACGAAATGGCACCAAGAGTGCTGACAGCCTTCCAGGATAGTGAATATCAGGGCCGCCCGATTCGTGTCAATGATGAAAAACAAGGCGCCAAAAAAAGAGATTTTAAAAAGTTTAAGAAAAAAAAGAAATTTAAGAGAAGAGGGTGATCGACACCAAACATTTTTAAAATAAATCCCGAATTTTCAATATTGAAAATTCGGGATTTATTTTAGGATTCCAATCTTCGACACAACTAAAAAACCTTAGTTAAGAACTAACGTGCCCTGTTCGTTGTTTCTTTAATAACAAAGCAGAAAATGAACCCATTTCATTAGCTTATTTCCAAAAAATACTATCAAACCTTGATACCATGCCTTACGTCAGAAAATTTGCAAGCCACGGTTTTTTTGAACAAAATGAACTCCCTTTTACTGTAAAATTCAACTTCACCAAAATGTTTGAACATTGGGAGTCGCTTGCTGAAAGTGATATCGAAGAAGTATCTGCTTATGCAAAAAAAACCCTAAAAAAGCTGAATAAAGTTAAAGTGCTAAAAACGTCTTTCGAAGATGAGGCTATAGTTGAAAAACATGGAAAAGAGATTCGCTTGCTTTTATCTCCTGTTTTTCCTGAGTTGATTACAAATAATGAGATAAAGGCAGCCTGCATGCCTTTTAAACCTACCCTTTTCAACTTCACTAAGCGTTTTGAAAATATTTATAATGATGCTGGGAAAGAGCAAAATTTTAATATGAGAGTCATGGATCACAACATGATGTACATCAATGCTTGTGTTTTTATTCTCAACTTTCAGTATCAAGCTAATATTAATTACAATGAGTCCCTTTATATAGATCTTAAGGACCGGAAAAACGGCTTGATGAAGCATTACAGAGTCCTGATCAATGGAGATTTTTCCTCTTTTAAAGTCAACAAAAATTTCAAACCTCTCTCGGAGAAAGAAATTCAACAATTAAAAGATAACTTTGATAATATTGAGCTTTGGAAAGAAAAGATTCCGCCGCGTAGTTTTGAATTTGAAGGCTTTGCACTCATGAGTTTAGTTGATGTCACCAAAGAAGAAGCGATATCTGCCTTAAAATATGATTTGCTTAAAAAAGATGCGCTACACTCTCCTGAAATTGTTGAACGCATTCGTTACCAACTATCTTGTATATTGGGAAATCCGAATATAAAACTTGGGTTCACTGCTTTTGACAAAGACAAAAACCGGCTAAAATCTTTAGCTTATGGTTTTTGGAACAGCATTATATTGGCAGGCCAGGATTCTTGCAACGCTGACAAAGCCTTTTGCCGTTATTCATATCCTCATATTTTTAAAGAAAAACACACATTAGCTGCGTCACATTATCAACTAAGCGAAGAAATGATCGGCAATCCTCTTGTGGAAAAATTGCTAAAGATAAATTTGAAAAGTTATATCGCCATTCCTTTGATGATTGATGATGAAATTATTGGCCTTTTGGAATTAGGATCTGAAAATTCCAAAGAACTGGACTCCGTTGTCGCTAAGCGACTTGAAGAAATTGCTCCGCTTTTTGCCACTTCACTTGAACGATCCATTGATGAAATGGAAACTCAATTAGAGGCAATTATTCAGGAAAAATGTACAGCAATTCATCCAAGCGTTACCTGGAGATTTTTGGAGGCAGCTGAAACATTGCTAAATCAACGTCGAATCGACGGGAGCAATGAAATGGAAGATATTTCATTCCCCGATGTTTATCCATTATATGGTCAGTCAGATATCAAAGGATCATCAACAGCCAGAAATTCTGCTATTCAAGCCGATATGATTCAGCAACTTAATTTAGCGAAAAACATCTTCGATTTGGCTATCGAAAATAATCCACTTCCTATCTATAAAGATTTCAATTATCGCATTAAAAAACATATCAAAATTCTGAAAAAAGGATTGGGAGCAGGTGACGAAATCAGCATTTTGGATTTTTTGAAAAGGGAAATCTATCCGGTTTTCAGTCACCTTAACAAGCTAAACGGCGATTTCAAAAAATCTGTTGAAAATTATATGAACAGCCTTGATGAAGATCTTGGTGTCATTTACGACAAACGTAAAGATTACGAACAAAGCGTTTCGGCTATCAATAATAAAATCGCTGATTACTTAGACAAAGCGCAGGAAGACGCTCAATCGATGTTCCCTCACTATTTTGAAAAATACAAAACGGATGGTGTGGAGCACAATATTTACATCGGACAATCAATGGTAAATAACAAAGAATTTGATCCTATTTATCTGGCGAATTTGAAATTGTGGCAACTTATGATGATCTGTGAAGTTGAAAATGCACTTTCGAGACAAAAGCCTAACCTAAAAGTTCCTTTGGATGTTTGTTCATTGATTTTAATCCACAGCAATGCGATTACAATTAAATTTCGGCAGGAAGACAAACATTTTGATGTAGATGGCGCTTACAATGTTCGCTATGAAATCATTAAAAAGAGAATTGATAAAGCCTACGTAAACGGAAACACGGAGCGCCTGACACAGCCTGGAAAAATTGCTATCGTTTATTCGCAGGAAAAAGAGGCCAGGGAATACATGAATTATCTCGAATACTTGCAATCGATAAACTATATCGGGCCAAATATCGAATGGCTGGATTTGCAGGATTTGCAAGGAGTCACAGGGCTCAAAGCATTGCGAGTTAAAGTCGTTTTTCACAAAACCGGAGCATTGAAAAAAGAAAGCAAAAAGGCTTTGGTGGCCAGCAACGGAAACTCATAAAGATTCTAACGCTGTCTTTGCTTTTTTGGTTAAACCCGTGCAAACTTCATCGTAAGAATGGTCGATCAACTGTTTAATAAATTCATCAGTCAGGCTGCCATCGATCCAAACGGAGTTCCAATTATCTTTGTTTTGGTGCCAGCCGGGGCGAATGGCTTCATGCTTTTCGCGTAAGTCCAAAGCATATTCCCGTTCACATTTTAGATTGATAAATGGAAAAGGCGGCATGAGTTGGCCATCCATTTTAAATTCCTGAACAAAAGCCAGGGCAAACATTTTTCCCATCACTTTCATCCATACGGCTTCGCCCTTGAAAGGGTAAGTTTCTTCGACACCTTTTTTTGAAAGACAGTAGGATTTGAAATCTTCGAGAGTCATGGTTTTTAAGAGGTTAGAGGTTATGTGGTTATGAGTTATGTGGTTAAAAGCTATTTTCCCTTGTTCGTGGTTCGTGGTTCGTGGTTCGTGGTTCGTGGTTCGTGGTTCGTGGTTCGTGGTTCGTGGTTCGTGGTTCGTGGTTCGTGGTTCGTGGTTCGTGGTTCGTGGTTCGTGGTTATTTGGATTTTATACAAAAGAAAAATAATCTTAAATTTAAGGGACTAGTGGTTTAAAAAACAAGTATTTGCATAAAATTTTAAAATGGCCAGATCCTCCCCTACTCTTTTTCAGGTTTTCAAATCCATTGCAATTCTTCCTTTTAATGTGCTGATTGTCATTCCTTCGCTCATTTATTATTTTACGACCGGGGACCAATTTTCTTTTTTGGCCAGTCAGCCCAACTGGATCATTTTTCCAATCGCAATCCTTGCTTTGTTGACTGGTCTGTCCCTGATGGTTCAAACCATTTCACTTTTTTATAAAAGGGGAAAAGGAACACTAGCACCCTGGACGCCTACTCAAAGGCTAGTCGTCGAAGGGCCTTATCGGTTTGTGCGAAATCCTATGATCTCAGGAGTTTTGTGTATTTTGATAGCAGAAAGTTTGTTTTTAAAATCTGCTTTTATTTTTGGTTGGGCGCTTTTCTTTTTCACAATAAACTACATCTATTTCATTGCAAAAGAAGAACCCGATTTGGTTAAGCGATTTGGAGCAGATTATGAGGAATATCGAAAAAATGTGCCTCGATGGATTCCTCGAAGCACTCCATGGAATAAAATCTAAAAAATGTATTACCAGGAAATTCAACCTGCTGATTTTTTGAAAAAGTATATTTCCTGTTATTGGAAATTTAGTACAACCACTTTGCCCGAAAACAAGGATTCGCTGCAGCACCATGTATTACCGGATGGTTGTGTTTCTGTTTGTTATTTGTTTCAGGAATCAACGGGAGTCTTTGGCCCTTTGCTGATGGGACCGAGAACGGAGGTTTTTCAAACGCAAATTTATCCGAATTCAACAGTGATTGGAATCCGTTTTAAACCCGGAGCTTTTAAATCACTTTTTGAAATTAATTTAATTCCATTGAGGAATCAAGTAGTTTTTGAGGAAGCGAATTTAACAGCTTTTGCAGATGCAGCAATTATCCAGACCATTAATCTGCAATTTCAGGATTTTTCAGGTTTTGATGCTTTTTTGAAAAAATTAGTTGCTCAATCAAAGAAAGAATATCCTGTTAAAATTCAGCTTGCCGTACAACTTATTTTGAAAAATAAAGGCAATATAAAAATTGAAGAAATAGCTAAAAACGTGCATTGGAGCATACGGCATTTCCAAAGGCAGTTTAAACTTTTTACAGGTTTGACACCAAAAGAATTTGTGAAAAATATTCGACTTCGCAATTCCCTGATACAACTATTGTTGGAAAAAGAAGACTTACAAGATGCATTATTTGATGCAGGATATTACGATCAATCGCATTTCAATCGCGACTTTTCAATGGTTGCAGGGCTCAATCCAACCAAATTTTTAAAGTATATTCGGCAGATTGACCACAAAGGAATTTAGGCTGGAAATTGACCTGCCTCAATAATGTCGTATTTTTCCTATTCTAAGAGCTTCAAAGGCCATAATTTGCAAATAAAAAAACATGAAAAACACCTTCTTATTTTTACTTTTTATTTTGTCATCAGCTATGTCAATCGCACAAAATCATGACAATACAACTCAGCGGGAAGCCATGAAAAAACTAGCTTTCCTTGAAGGTAATTGGAGCGGACAAGCCAACATGATGGTTCGTGGCCAGGGTAATCAAAAGATTAATCAAACCGAAAAAGTTCAATACCAACTTGGTGGAACAATCCTGGTCATTGAAGGATTGGGCAAGTCTGCCGATGAAGATCCGAAAACCGTTCACCATGCGTTCGCTGTGATCAACTATGATGAAAAATCCGAAAAATACCGTTTCACATCTTGGTTGGAAAATGGACTAACTGGCGATTACGAAGCGTATTTTGATGATTCTGGCAACTTTATTTGGATAATGGAAAGTCCAAATGGTGGGACCATTCAGTACAAAATAAAACTGGACGAAAATGGTCATTGGACAGAAACCGGTGAATGGTCAAGCGATGGCGAACAATGGTTTGGATTCTTTTCGATGACCCTGAAAAAAGATATTTAGGCTGTTTTTAAAACCAGATTTAAGCCTTACTATTTTTAGTCTGATTTTTTTAAAAAAGGAAGCGTGAATTTTCAATCGTGGTTCCTTTTTTATTTTTTTCTCTTCATGATCCGACGAACATGTCAATCCCTTCGACGAACGTAAGCAACTCACTTTCAAGTAGTTTGTCTTTTTTAATATTATTCCTTTTTATAAACAATTTAAAAAATTCAATCTTAATTCCAGCAATGAGAATCGAATTGTTTTAAAGCGGTCATTCATCGAGTTTTCGCAGCAAACTGGTCGAAAAAAGGGAATCATTTATACTTCATAAAACTATTTTTGAACGTGTTTTAAAACTGAAAATCTACTGTTTGTTATGAAAAACCTATTTACCTCAACTTTATTTCTTTTATCACTAAACGTTTGTTTATTTTCCCAATCCACTGGAAATATTTCAGGGTCAATCATTGATGCTGAAAAAAATCCGATCAGCTATGCGAGTGTCGTTTTGTATACGACCGCTGACAGCATCCTTGTAAAAATGGAATTGTCAGACGAAAGTGGAAATTTCACTTTTACAAATATTCCAAATTCTGAATATTGGATTGAATTAAGCTTTGTCGGCCATCCAAATCATACAACTGAGCCATTTATATTGTCAGGAAATATCGAACTTCCGGCTATCCAATTGGAACCTTCTACCAATGAATTGCAGGAAGTAACCGTCACTGCGCAGCGGCCATTATTGGAAGTCAAACCAGACAAAATGGTTTTCAATGTAGAAAATAGCATCAATGCGGTCGGAAGTGATGCTTTTGAATTGTTGCGAAAAGCACCGGGTGTTGTAGTTGACAACAATGACAACATCAATTTACTTGGCAAATCCGGCGTATTGATCTACATAGATGGCAAACAATCTCCACTTCAAGGCGAGCAATTGGTTACTTATCTTAAATCAATGCAAGCCACTGAAATTGACAATATCGAAATCATTACCAATCCATCAGCAAAATACGATGCTGAGGGCAGTGCAGGTATAATCAATATCAGATTAAAAAAAGACAAGGGCCTTGGTGCTAATGCAAGTATAAATTTAGGCTTTTCGCAAGGCGAATATGCACAATATAACGGCTCAATTAGCTCTAATTATAAGGCTAAAAAATATAACGTCTATGGAAGTTATAGCTACAACGATGGAGAAAGTGGCAACTACATGGACCTTTATCGCCAGCAAAACAACTTAGTTCTCGATCAGAAAAACAACAGAAACAATGAATGGAATAGTCATAATTTCAAGCTAGGTTCAGATTTTTATTTGAATAAAAATAGTACGCTTGGATTTATGGTTGATGGAAATATTGCAGCGAATGACCGTATTGGTAATTCACGAACCAATATCAGTATGGTTGGCGAGGCAATCGACAGCATCTTAATCGCTCAAAGTTTAAATAACGGCGGACATGATAATTATAATTTTAATATCAATTATACTTTTGGTGATGGAAAAGATGTAGAAACTATCTTTGATGCAAATTATGGTTTATACAGAAACGAAGGAAAAGAATTTCAACCCAATCAATATTATGATCCAACTGAAAGTATTAAATTAACTAAAAATGTCTATCGAAATGATCGGTTTACTGATATTGATATTTTCGCTTTAAAAGTAGATCACGAAAGGCCATTATTGAAAGGAAAACTGGGCCTCGGAGCTAAAGCAACTTATATCAAAACTGATAATGGTTACAATTTTTATAATGTGTATGAAGAACCGGATTCAGAGGAATTAGACATTGACCGTTCTAATCAATTTGTTTATACTGAAAATGTAAACGCAGCATACGCCAATTATACCCAACAGTTTAAAAAACTTGGATTTCAGGTTGGATTGAGAATTGAACAAACAAATTCTGAGGGAGATCTTTCCAGCCAAAAAGTTACTGAAAACGACAATGTCACTCAGACTTATGTTGACTTTTTTCCTTCTGCCGGGATCACCTATCAAATGAATCCTAAAAATAGTCTGCAATTGTCTTACAGTCGCCGGATAACACGGCCTAACTATCAGGATTTAAATCCTTTTGACTACAAGCTGGATGAACTTACTTTCCAAAAAGGAAACCCTTTTCTGAATCCTGAATATACCAACAATATCCAGTTGACGCATACTTACAATTACAGTATTAACACTAGTATCGGCTTCAGCCAAACTACTGACTTAATCACCAGAATTGTAGATACTGTCGGCGTAAAAGGAAGCTTTATAACATGGGAAAATCTTGATGAACAAAGAAACTTTAATGCAAGCGTAAGCGGTTCAGTCCCAATCACAAAATGGTGGAGTACCTATACAAGTTTGACGGGTTATCATACTCAAAATAAATCTAAAAACATAGATGGTAAAAGTGTTGATATAGGCGTTACGACTTTTAATGTTTACAGTCAATTCACTTTCAAATTGCCTTGGAAATTATCCGTTGAACTTTCCGGCTGGTACAATTCTCCTTCTATCTGGGGAGGAACTTTCAAAATGGACCAGCAGTGGAGCATGGATGCCGGAATTCAGAAAAAACTCTTCAATGATCGCGGTACTTTGAGAATTTCTTACAGCGACATTTTTGATTCAAATCACTGGCACGGAATCAGTCAATACGGAGCACTCTATATGAATGTTGGAGGAGGTTGGGATAGCCAGAGAATTCGTGTTAACTTTTCTTATTTGTTTGGTAATAACCAAATCAAAAGCCGGAAGAGAAATACTGGCCTGGAAGACGAATCAAAACGTATTAAAAATGACTAATTTAACCCAAGTTGCGAATAGTCCAATTGAAAACGGAGAATTTTTTGAGAAATCTTTGATTTCGATGTAAAGTTGGACGCTTTAAGTTGGATTCAACATTATCCGCAACTTGAAGTAATTAAAATACCATATAATTCTGATTTTTTTAAACGCCTTATCTTTTGGTAAGGCGTTTTCTTTTTACAAATGTCAAGTTTTTCCAATTCAAAAACTTATTTCGTTAGTTGTAATTTTTCCATCAGCAAACTTTTTATTTATAGGTTAAGAATCAATAGGTTTGGAAAACATTTCCTTTTTACTAATTTTATGCTATTAACACTTAAACCATACGATTTATGCTTGGCATAGCGTTCAATGTGTCACCAAAATCATTAAATACAGGTTTATGAAAACAAGGGATATATTAATTGTTTTAACGATCATTCTTGCACTTTTACTTCTTGCAACAGGTTGGTGGGGATATAGCCAAAGTCAGACCAATAAACAGCTAGAAAGTCACAATAAAACTTTGACTAATGAAATCAGTGATTTGGAAGAATTGAAGGTAGAACTTCAAACTAAAGTTGATAGCCTTGAAATGGCTTATGAATCACTTTCCCTTGAAAATGACTCTCTTTCCAACTCACTCTTAGATGCTCAGATGAGAGTGGGCCGCAGAGATAAAACAATTAAGGGATTGAATAAATCGAATAATTCTTCCAAAGCAGAGATTAGCAATTTAAAAGCTGAAATACAAGCCTTGTTGGAAGCAAAAGAGCTTCTTGAAAATTCAATTGCAGGGTTGCAAATGGAAAACGATTCTCTTCGTGCAAGAACAGGATTTCTTGAAGCAGATCTTGGAACAGCTAGACAGGAGAATGCTGCACTGAGCAACCTCAATCGCACTATGCAGGGGGAAATGGATCAGCTTACCCTTGCTAATTTTAAAGCCACTGCTTTTCAGGTTGAAGTGGAACAACGCAAACCAAAAGTAACTTCTAAGTCAAGACGTGCAAAGAAAATTTTGGTGAGTTTTGACCTTACTAATGTTCCGCCAATATATCAGGGAGTCCGGCCTTTGTATCTGGTCATTAGCGATGATAATGCCACACCGATTAAAGTGGAAAACCCTATTCAAGCCACCGTCTCAGTAAATGGACAAACTAACGAAATATTAGCTGCTGAAGGTAAAGAAGTTAAAATTGAAGAAAATCAGCGCCTGTCTTTTTCTCATGAATTAAGTACTAAACTTGCTAAAGGTTATTATCGTGTAATTGTATACACTGATATCGGTTTATTAGGAGCAAGCAATTTCCGCTTGAGATAATATTTAATTTTTATGAATTACACTCATTTATGCTTTAGGTTTTTCCTATTTGTAATAATAGGTTGCTCTTTGGGCTGCATCAGCACTAAAAAGCACTATGAAGAAATAGATATTTTAAAGGCAAACCATCAATCCGAAATTGATAAATGTAATAGTGAGATTGATGTATCTAATGCCCAAAACGAAAGGCTAAACCTACAATTGGCTGAGCGACAAGGCGAGATAAACGTTTTAATGAATTTACGTAAAGAGTTGTATGACACCATCTCTCAAATGGAACTGACTCTGGAAAATATGGGTAGCCGGTCTGCTTCGCAGCAGCAAAATCTCAATACCGAGCTTTTTCAAAAACAAAACACAATAAAACGATTAAATATCCAGCTACAGCAAATTGACGTAGCAATTGATCGTCACAAAGAAACCATGGAAAAACTCGCTTCCGAATTGAGTGAATCTTTTAAAGGCATTAAAGAAGAAGATGTTTCGGTGACTAGTACCTACGATCAGGTCAAAGTGATTATGACAGAATCATTTTTATTTCGTAAAAAAAGTACCACAAGACTTGAATCCCTAGGCGTCAATACTCTGAAAAAACTGAGCAAAGTAATTGCGCGTTATCCTACTATGCGTATTATGATTGTTGGACATACTGACAATACACCGCCACATTCTTCCTTCAAAGACAATTGGAACTTTAGTGTTCTTCAAGCGGCAACTGTTGCCAATATGCTTACATCTGAATTTGACGTTAACCAAAGCCAGGTCACTGCTGCCGGAAAAGGTGAATATACCCCGCGGACTTCCAACGCTACTTCACAAGGCAAAGCAGCCAACCGAAGGATCGAATTTTTGATTGCACCAAATCCTGATGATTTGGTCAAAGCAATTCGAAACGAAATTAATTCTTTATAATTTTGAGGAAATTTTTTAAATTAAACTGCTGAAAAAAATCTATCAGCAAGTATATTTTGCAAAGGTTTTGAAACAATTATTTCTTCTTATCATTACCCAGCAACACCACCTCTTTGATTGACTCATCAATTTCCAGAAAGTACTTTCCGGTGTAAATAAAATTAAAATTCAATTGTTCGCGCAACACCTCAAATTGTCCTTCATCTTCTACATTTGCAGCGATCCAGTCAATTCCTTCGAGCCTATTTTTAAATACCTTTTTCATGGCTATTTATTTTGGTGTCAATTAATAAGTGCTTTCTTAAAAATGGATTTGTATTTAAACGAATCCTTGATTTATTGCACCTTTACCTATTAGAGTATTTTTTGGCTCAGAAAGATTTTTTTTGATGATGGTTTAACATTTATTTAATCAAATAAGGCCTGAACTGTTACATAAACCTTATTAAAATTTATAATAATGTAAACCTTATGGAATGGCAAAACTATTCGACGAGATGGGTTAAATTTTAGTACTTTCGTGCCATCAAAATGAAAAACCAAAAAAAATGGCTAATCAAGTTAATTCAGCTGGTTATATTCACAATGTCTTCTTTTGGCTAAAAGAAGGAACTTCTGAAGAGCAACGCTCATCCTTTTTAAAAGATTTGAAGCGGCTTTCAAAAATTAATTCTGTTCGTTCGCTATTCGTTGGAACACCTGCAGGTACTCCCCGAAATGTAGTTGACAACTCCTATGATTTTGCATTGATCGTTCATTTGGACGATGCGAAAGGCCATGACGCTTATCAGGTAGATCCAATTCACGACGAATTTGTCGCTGCTCAAAGCCAGGTTTGGGCGAAAGTTCAGGTTTATGATGTTTTGACCAAATAAGGATTGTAAACAGTTTGTACTTACGCTAATTTTCAACTAACCGTTTCAATTAAAACACATTCCTGAATGGTTTCAGTTTCCATGACTTTAACGACCTGAATTCCTCATTTTGTGTTGATCTTAAAACTTTCTCCATTTGCTATATTGAATAACATCTTTCCAATTGGCTCAGATATTCCAGCTCTTTGAATCTGTATTTGAGGAAAACCAAAACTCAAAGTAAACTCATATGAAAAAATGTTATTCCCATTGACAATCGTATTGATGTCAATGGGATCTGTTAATTATTCCTGTACAAGGTTTTTTAATCCTGAAATTGCAAGTGCGATATTAACGAAAAAAACAAATTCCAAGTAATCTATTTTAAGTTTTTAGACAGCGATACTTACAAACAAACAGAAGTCCTAAGAAAGCAATTTTTCAATAAATATTAGTTGGTTAGCAGAATGAGTTAAGTAACTTTATAGTTTGTTGATCAGCAACTATTAAATTTTACAAATTACTATGTCTTCGCTTTTCCAAACGTATTTAGAATTAGGGTTTAAACATATTTCTGATATTACTGCGTATGACCACATTTTATTTATTGTGGCTTTATGCGCGATATACAAAATCAGTGAATGGAAAAAGGTTGCCATCCTCGTCACAGCTTTTACCATTGGGCATAGCATTACTTTGGCTTTAGCAGCTTTGGGCATTATTTCTTTTCCAAAGCAAACGATTGAGTTGCTGATTCCTGTGACGATTATCCTTACCTGCCTTTACAATATTTTTGGAACGAAAAGCATGGGAACGGATTCGATTTTCAACAAAAACATCAACATCAATTATATTTTTGCCATGTTTTTTGGTTTGATTCACGGAATGGGCTTTTCCAACTTTTTGAAAGCAATGCTTATGCCTGGCGAAGAAAATCAACTCGTCAAACAATTATTTGCGTTTAACATCGGCATTGAACTGGGGCAATTGCTTATCGTGTCGATTATATTGGTTATTTCTTTCATTGCGTTTAATTTATTGAAAATCAAGCAGAATTACTGGAACATCGGGCTGTCTTCGGTTGTTGGCTTAATGTCGGTGAAATTGTTTGTGGATCAATTATAGGATTTTATTTTTATGAAAAACAAATGGTTGTCAGTTTTCTTCCTTTTCGTTTTTTCGAATGGCATTTTTGCCAAAGGAGAGCCTGTTATTGTTAGAAACTTTAGTTTCCATGAATTTCATGTCAGCAAATGCCAAATCGAATTTAATCTTCAGGAAAAAGCACTTCAAATTTCCATGAATATTTTTATTGATGACCTGGAAGAAGCACTTCGAAATCAGGGTTCCGGAAAGCTTTTTATAGGTACAGAAAAAGAAACTAATCAAGCTGACCAACAACTTTTTCAATATTTAAACAATCACTTTCAAATAACGGTTAATGATCAAAAGGTGGAGTACAATTTCGTCGGAAAAGAAACAAGTGAAGATTTACAAGCCATCTGGTGTTATCTTGAAATTACTGACATTGAAGCAGTTACGAGTATTACCGTTGAAAACAGCCTTTTGATGGAAATTTTTGCAGATCAAAAAAACGTCATTCATATCATGATGCCAAACAAAAAACAAGGTTATTTTATTCTTGAAAAGGGCAAATCAACAGACAAAGTCATTTTTTAATGAATCGCATTTTAAAAAAAATATTTATACTTCCTATTCGCTTTTACCAATATGCAATATCTCCGTTGCTTGGTCCGTCCTGCCGTTTCAAACCAACTTGTTCGCATTATATGGTGGAAGCAATTGAAGAATGGGGCATTTTTAAAGGAACCTGGTTGGGTATTAAACGAATTACCAAATGCCATCCCTGGGGGCCGCATGGCCATGATCCAGTTCCCAAAAAGGAAAAAAAAGTTCAAAACAAAATATCTGGAAACAAAAAACTTTAGACACGTTTATGTTAAGAAGACCACGAAGAAACCGGCGTTCGGTAGCTCAACGAGCCATGATTCGGGAAACCCAACTTACAACAAATCACTTAGTTTACCCGCTTTTTTTGGTAGATGGTTCAAATATTAAAGATGAAATTACTTCTCTTCCGGGAAACTATCGATTTTCACTTGACAATCTGTTAATTGAAATCGAAGAGTGCATTTCGTTAGGGTTGACCAATTTTATTTTATTTCCAGCTGTAAACGAAAAGTTCAAAAATAAAACAGCAACCTACAGCTATGATCCCGATAATTTTTATTTAAAAGCTGCTTCCACTATTAAAGCTCGCTTTCCGAAATGTTGTTTGATTAGCGATGTGGCTATGGATCCTTACAGTTCTGACGGCCATGATGGATATGTTGAAAATGGAAAAATCCTCAATGATCCGACGCTTCCAATTTTGGGTAAAATGGCAGTTGCACAAGCTCATGCAGGATTTGATATCCTCGGACCGTCAGATATGATGGATGGAAGAGTTGGTTACATTCGAGAAGCTCTCGACAATGCTGGTTTTAATGAAACAGGAATCATGTCTTACACCGCAAAATATGCGAGTGCGTTTTATGGCCCTTTTCGTGATGCGCTTGATTCTGCGCCAAAGTCTGGCGATAAGAAAACGTATCAAATGGATCCTGCCAACAAACGAGAAGCACTTATTGAAGCAGAATTAGATACCTCCGAAGGCGCAGATTATCTGATGGTCAAACCGGCACTCAATTACCTCGATGTCATCCATCTTTTAAAAGAAAATTTTGAACTCCCCATCGCAGCCTATCACGTCAGTGGCGAATGTGCTATGCTCATCGCCGCTTCTCAAAACGGTTGGTTGGATTACAAACAAGCGATGCCGGAAACACTCTTGAGTATTCATCGAGCTGGTGCTGATGTAATCATTACCTATTTTGCGAAAGACTTTGCGAAATTAAAACGGGGGGAGTGAAAATATAGCGGGGTAATTTCGGAAACTACCCCGCTTTACTGTTATCAGATAGCGCAATCAAATTACGCCTCCACAATTTTCTTTTAAATGAACTTCTTACTGAAGAATGACTTCTCTTTCTTCAACCATTTTACGGATATTGATCAAAGCGTAACGCATCCGTCCTAAAGCAGTATTGATACTTACTCGAGTCAATTTTGCGATTTCTTTAAAACTCATATCAGCATAATGGCGTAAAATGACCACTTCGCGTTGTTCGGGAGGCAACTGGTCCACGAGGTGGCGGATTTTGTCGTGAGTTTGGCTTTTGATGATCCGCTGTTCTGCGTTGTCATCAGAAACCTGAAGCACGTCAAAAATGTCGAAGGTTTCGGTTGGTGCTACTTTTGGTCGACGCTTTGTTCGACGGAAGTAATCCACGCACATATTGTAAGAGATTCGCATCGCCCACTGCACGAATTTACCTTCATGATTATATTTACCTTTTCTCAAGGTATCAATAATCTTAATAAAAACTTCTTGGAAAATGTCTTCAGCAAGCGCCGTATCCTTTACAAATAAGTAAATGGATGTGTAGATTTTTTGCTTGTGGCGGTTGAGAAGTTCTTCGAAAGAGCGCTCATCACCTTCTAGATAAAGAGCAATTAATTGTTGGTCGCTAATTTGCGTAACTTGCATAACTATCCTATTTTTTACTTATCGAAAAAAAATACTTTAGTGTAAAAGTTACTGCTTATAGACGAACAATTTTTAGATTAGAAAAATGGGTTGTGAAATATCGATTAACAAATATAATCTTTCCAAAGATAAGTCCAAATTTTAGAAACAACCAAACCTTTAGTATCATTTTAACTTATCTTAACAAAAAATTAACTGAACCAATTATTTTTTTGTGAACACCAAAGATTCAAATCTTTTCACTAAAAATCAATGGTTTTCGAATTAAAATTTGCATAAAACAACAAATTGCAAAACTTTCCTATATTACGAAAAGGTTAATTTCAGTACATTTAAACTCAAATTTTAGCCTCTCCAAAACTATTCCCGATTTTTAAAAACATATAAATATTTTTTATAGCCATATCTTCAATTGCTCACATTTCAATCATAAATCAATATTAAGCTTAGATTTTTTGGGAGGCCATAAAACTATCGAACAGGTGTTTTGTTAATCTATTTTAATGCAAAACTCCGCTTTGTTAATTAGCCGGAAAAGGCTAATTTTGCCAACTGCTTCAAACTGAAAATCATAAACATTTTTCATGGCTCAAAAAAAAGAAACTGTTGTTTTAGAAAGGCCAAAATTGGAAAAATTTTCCGATTCCATTTTTATAAAAGGTGCCAGAGGAAACAACCTCAAAAATATAAATATTGAAATCCCAAAGAACAAACTCATAGTAGTTACGGGGGTTTCAGGTTCGGGAAAATCATCTCTCACCATGGATACTTTGTACGCTGAAGGACAGCGCCGGTATGTCGAAAGCCTCAGTTCCTACGCCCGACAGTTTTTGATGCGCATGAAAAAACCGGATGTTGATTATATAAAAGGAATTTGTCCTGCAATCGCAATCGAACAAAAAGTCAGTACACGAAATGCAAGGTCAACGGTTGGTTCTCTCACAGAAATTTATGATTACCTGAGATTACTGTATGCTCGTATTGGAAAAACTTATTCCCCTGTTTCGGGAAAAGTGGTTAGAAAACATGAAGTAACAGATGTTACAAAGTTTATCCACAGCTTCGAGGAAGGAACTAAAATTCAATTATTCATTCCATTACAGCATAAATATAAAGATCGCACCATTAAACAGGAGCTCAATTTACTTTTACAAAAAGGTTATACTCGTGTTCAATTAAGTGATAATTTACATCGAGTTGAGGATGTATTAGAACAAAAGCTTGTCGATCTTAAAAAAACAGTTTCTGAATTTCAAGACAATCAAATTCAATTATTGATCGACCGTTTCTCCGTGAAACATGATGATGAGGATAATAAAAAACGAATTGCGGATTCTATTCAAACCGCTTTCTATGAAAGTGAAGGAGAATGTATTCTTGATATAGTTGACAAAGAAACAAAAGGGTTTAATAATAGATTTGAGTTGGATGGAATGGAATTTTTAGAACCCAATCCGCACCTTTTCAACTATAATAATCCTTACGGAGCTTGTCCAAAATGTGAGGGCTACGGTAAAACCATGGGCATTGATGAAAACAAAGTCATCCCCGATAAATCGCTTTCCGTCTACGAAGAAGCCATCGCTTGCTGGAGAGGTGAAAAAGGGAGCAAATGGTTGGAGCAGTTAATTGACAATGCCTTTGAATTTGACTTTCCGGTTCATCGCGCTTATCAGGAGCTTTCCCGCGTACAACAGAAATTACTTTGGAACGGCAACAAATATTTTTCCGGAATCGATGCTTATTTTAACGAATTGGAGGAGAAGACTTACAAAATCCAAAATCGAGTAATGCTTGCCCGTTACCGCGGAAAAACTACTTGCCCTGCTTGCGATGGAGGTCGTTTGCGAACAGAAGCCACTTATGTCAAAATTGGAGGAAAAGCTATAACTGATTTAGTCAATCTTCCAATTGATGAGCTATTAGCATTTTTTGAAGATCTGGAGCTAAATAAATATGACCTTTCCATTGCCAAACGAATAGTGCTAGAAATCACCAATCGATTGAAATTCATGATGGAAGTCGGTTTGAGTTATCTATCCATTGGTCGCCTTTCTGCTACGCTCAGTGGTGGGGAAACCCAACGAATCAATTTGACCCGAACATTAGGAAGTAATTTGACCAGCTCACTTTACATTCTCGATGAACCAAGTATTGGCCTTCATCCGCGAGATACCGGACGATTGGTCGATGTCTTGAAATCTTTGCGCGATTTAGGAAATACCGTTTTGGTCGTAGAACACGAAGAGGATATAATAAAAAATGCAGATTACCTGATTGACATTGGGCCTCATGCCGGAATAAATGGCGGCCATGTGGTTTTTGCTGGTCCTTATCAGGAAATCTACGATAAAGCCAATGATAGCCTCACTGCGAAATACATGAGTGGTCGAATGCAAATTCCAACGCCCCAAACCCGTCGAAAATTTGTGAGCCATATAGCCATAAAAGGTGCTTCTCAACATAACTTGCAAAATATTGATGTAAAAATCCCTTTAAACACCTTTGTTGTAGTCAGCGGCGTTTCCGGAAGTGGAAAAACAACACTCATCAAAAAAATCCTTTATCCGGCACTGAAAAGGCATTTTGGAGAACCTTATCGGGTACTTCCTGGCGTGCATAAAAACCTCGAAGGCGATCTATCTGGCATTACCCAGGTAGAAATGGTGAGCCAAAATCCGATTGGAAAATCCAGCCGTTCCAATCCGGTGACTTATGTCAAAGCTTATGATTCGATCCGTACCCTGATGGCTAACCAGCAACTTTCCAGAATCAGAGGTTTTAAACCCAAACATTTCTCCTTTAATGTTGATGGTGGGCGTTGTGATACTTGCAAAGGTGAAGGCGAACAGGTTATTGAAATGCAATTTCTAGCTGATGTCCGTTTAGAATGTGAAGATTGCAAAGGTCAGCGTTTCAATCAAGAGGTTTTGGATGTTCGTTATAAAGACAAGAATATTTTTGAAATTCTGGATTTAAGTATCGAAGAAGCGCTGGAATTCTTCGGTGATGCCAAAGATATTATCACCAAACTCAAGCCTTTACATGATGTAGGCCTGGGTTATGTCAAATTAGGCCAATCTTCCAGTACGCTTTCCGGTGGAGAAGCACAACGGGTAAAGTTAGCCTCCTTTTTAGGAAAAGAACGATATTCAGAAAAGATCCTGTTTATCTTTGATGAACCCACTACGGGATTACATTTTCATGATATTCAAAAACTGCTCGATGCTTTAAATGCACTAGTTGAAAAAGGGCACACGGTATTGGTTGTTGAGCACAATATGGAGATCATCAAATCTGCGGATTGGGTCATCGACCTTGGCCCAGGTGGCGGAAAGGAAGGCGGGAAACTGCTTTTTCAGGGTACTCCTGAAGATTTGGTCAAAATCAAAGAATCTTATACTGGCCATTATTTAAAGGAGAAACTGTAACCATTACATTTTCTTATCTTTAACGATCAATTTAAATTTTCAAAACTTTTCTTATGAATTCAAAATATTTCTTTTTATCAGCAATTCTTGCTTTTTCAATTTTCAGCTGTGATGAAGTTAAAGTCACTGTTGAAGACGACGAACCCAATGCCCAAACTGATACCGTGACCGTACAGCAAAAACTTCAAAAATATGTTTCATTCAAACTCGAAACCGACATTTCGGCTTTGACTGAAAATCAAAAAAAAATGATTCCCATTTTGATCGAGGCCGGTCAAATTATGAACGATCTGTTTTGGTATGAAGCTTATGGTGATAAAAATGAATTATTCAAAAATGTTACTGATGCGGACTTAAAGCGATTTATCGAAATAAATTATGGCCCATGGGATCGCCTTGACGGTAATAAACCTTTTGTGGAAGGAGTCGGAGAAAAACCGGCTGGCGCAAATTTTTACCCAACAGACATGACAAAAGAGGAATTTGAAGCTGCCGATTTAGAAGGCAAAAAAGAGCTCTACAATTTTATACGTCGTGATGAAACCGGAAAACTAATTACAATTCCATACCATCAACAATTCAATGAAGAAGTAAATAAAGTCGCTAGTATGCTCAAACAAGCTGCAGACCTTGCAGAAGATAGCGGTTTAAAAAATTACCTCACTTTGCGTGCCGCTGCATTGCTTGATGACAACTACCAACCCAGTGATTTGGCTTGGTTAGACATGAAAACTAACACGATTGATTGTATCATCGGCCCAATTGAAAACTATGAAGATCAATTGTATAATTATAAGGCTGCGCATGAGGCTTACGTGCTTGTTAAAGACATGGAATGGAGTAAAAAATTAGCGAAATATGCTGCATTTCTGCCAGAGCTTCAGACCGGAATTCCAGTTCCTGAAAAATACAAAAAAGAAAAGCCAGGTAGCGATACCGAGTTAAACGCATATGACGTGATTTACTACGCTGGCGATTGTAACGCAGGTAGTAAAACCATTGCAATCAATTTACCGAATGACGAAGAAGTTCAGCTCGAAAAAGGAACGCGCCGTTTGCAACTAAAAAATGCCATGCGTGCTAAATTTGACAAGATTTTATTACCAATTGCCGACGTTTTGATTGCTGATGATCAACGCCATCATATCACTTTTGATGCTTTTTTCAGCAATACGATGTTTCATGAAGTCGCCCACGGTTTGGGTATAAAAAATACGATCAACGGCAAGGGAACTGTTCGTCAGGCATTGAAAGAACTTTCTTCTGCTTTGGAAGAAGGAAAAGCAGATATTCTCGGCCTTTATATGATCAACCAGTTGCACAAAAAAGGAGAAATCAGCGGCGATATCAAAGATTATTACGTGACTTTCATGGCTGGAATATTCCGATCTGTCCGCTTCGGAGCCTCCAGCGCGCATGGAAAAGCCAACATGATCCGCTTCAATTTTTTCAAAGAAAAAGGGGCGTTCGAGAGAAATGAAACAACCGGAAAATATCGCGTCAATTTCGAAAATTTCCAAATTGCAACTGATCAATTATCTGAGTTGATTTTAACACTGCAAGGTGATGGTGATTACGATGGCGTTGCTGTATTAGTCGCCGAAAAAGGACTTATTAAAAAGCAATTGCAAGCAGATCTCGACCGCTTGACCGCAGCGAATATTCCGGTACTGTATTAGTCGCCGAAAAAGGACTTATTAAAAAGCAATTGCAAGCAGATCTCGACCGCTTGACCGCAGCGAATATTCCGGTTGACGTTGTATTTGAGCAAGGGGTGAAAGTGCTAGGCTTATAATAAAATACATTTTTGTCTTCTTTTGACGTGAGCGGTAAAAATCGTTTCATTGAATTTTTAATAAAATAAAACTTAACACTTTTCGTAAAATAAATAGAGAGCTTGGAGTACTTTAGGGTGCTCCAAGCTCTTTTTTTATATTTAGACATTTTTATTATCTGTGCCTGAGTTTTCCTAAACCTGACAATAATCATCTTTTCGATTGACAAAAATCACCCGTTAAAAGACAATTCTTTCTTCAATTTGTACCATTAAAAGACAATTTTGTCTTTTATTTTTCACCTTTTTTCACTAAACAATTTGAATCATGCTAACGAAAAACCAAGCAAGGATTTTCTTTTTAGGAGGAACCGTAGTGTTTTTCCTTATCTTTTTGGGGCTATCCTGGCACACCCTTTCACAGGAAGTGCCCAAACAAACCAATGCAGAAAATATTACAGAATCAGTAGTAAGAGGGAAAGAGCTTTTTGACAAAAACAACTGCATGGGTTGCCACACCATCATGGGAGAAGGCGCTTATTATGCTCCTGAATTAACCAAAGTAATTGATCGGAAGGGAGAAGAATATTGCAAAATTGTACTCCAATCCAAAGAACCCTGGCAGCCACGAGGCAGAAAAATGGTGGCTTACGCCATGTCTGATCAGGAAGCAGAAGATATGGTTGCTTTTTTAAAATGGGTCGGAGAAATGGACCTGAACGGATTTCCCCCAGAACCGGATTTGAGAGACAAAGTCCCTACTAAATAAATCCGATTTTTATTATTACTAAAATCAATTCAAAATGAAATACAAATCTCAACAAGTAGCTTATTGGTTTTTTGCACTCAGCGTAGTGTTGCTTCTATTGCAAATTGTCTATGGCTTTATAATGGCCTTTGCCCACCTGGGCTATGATGGCCTTCATGATTTAATCCCTTTCAATGCGGCAACCGCCACACATAAAAATTTATTGGTAGTGTGGATATTAAGTGGTTTTATGGGATCTGCCTATTACATAATTCCTGATGAATCAGAAACTGAACTAATCTCTATTCCACTCGTAAAATTACAATTCTGGAGCCTTGCAATCGTAGGTGTCGTTGCTGTAATCGGCTTTCACCTAAACTGGTGGGAAGGCAGGAAATTTTTGGAAATTCCACGCCCTTTGGATTATCTCGTCGTCGTAAATGTTCTGCTATTTCTTTACATCCTTTTAATGACCATTTATAAAGGAAAGAAAACAACGACTACCTCGCTTGTGCTTGCGATGGGGTTATTTTTTGCAGCATTATTATATCTGCCAGGTATGTTTTGGTT
The DNA here is from genome assembly GCA_965220465.1 of Saprospiraceae bacterium. Taxonomy (GTDB): domain Bacteria; phylum Bacteroidota; class Bacteroidia; order Chitinophagales; family Saprospiraceae; genus JAHDHW01. The sequence continues at coordinate 1,258,830 of CBDCPZ010000025.1, forward strand.
TGACAATCAAACCATGGATTCCTTCTTCAGATGGTGGGTTGTTCACCTTTGGGTAGAAGGGGTTTGGGAGCTTATCATGGGAGGTATTCTGGCTTATTTGCTCATCAAACTAACCGGTGTTGACCGAGAAGTTATTGAAAAATGGCTTTATGTAATCGTTGGATTGACCTTCATTTCGGGAGTGTTAGGTACAGGTCACCACTATTATTACATTGGAACACCAAAATACTGGTTAATGATTGGAGGTATTTTCTCTGCTTTAGAACCATTAGCATTTTTAGGAATGGCATTATTTGCAGTAGCGATGTACCGAAAAGGAGAAAAAAGACATCCCAACAAACTGGCATTAACATGGACGCTTGGTACTGCCATCGTTTCATTCGTTGGCGCTGGATTACTTGGTGTTGCACACACTTTGCCAGCTGTTAACCTTTGGACGCATGGTACTTTTGTAACCGCTATGCACGGTCACCTCGCCTTTTGGGGAGCTTATGGCATGCTCGTTCTTGGTATGATTACTTATGCTATGCCGCTGATGACCGGTAGAAAAATGTACACCAAACCAGGAGCTAATTATGCTTTTTGGTTGTCGAATATTGGCATGATTGGAATGACAACCGCCTTTGCTGCAGCTGGTGTAACTCAGGTATATTTGGAAAGAAAAGTTGGAATGGATTTCATTGATGTTCAACAAGCTATGGAGGTTCACTTTTTAATCCTTATTGCTGCGGCTACTCTTTTTACAACAGGAATTGTACTCTATATTGTCAACTTTTTTAAATACGGAATGCCTACCGATGAGGCAATGCAACCGGCTTAAATTTCTTTAATGAAAATTCAGAAACAACCTTACTATAAAACAATGGGCAAAGAAGACGAAGTCTTCACCCATTGTTTTAATAATAAACTTGCGGTTTTACTCAAAGGACCCACGGGTACGGGTAAAACACGTTTTGTGGAATATATGGCGCATCAACTTGATGTTCCATTGATCACAGTGGCCTGTCATGAAGAAACTTCGGCGACGGATTTGACGGGACGGTATATTTTAAAAGGCAACGAAACTATTTGGCAGGACGGTCCGCTCACAACAGCAGTGCGAACTGGCGCCATTATTTATCTGGATGAAATAGCAGAAGCACGCCCCGATGTGATTGTGGCGATTCACTCTTTGACGGATCATCGAAGACAACTATTTTTGGATAAGGTGCCTGAGGAAATTTCCGCTGCTGATAATTTCATGCTCGTCGCTTCTTATAACCCTGGTTATCAAAGAGGTTTTAAAGAATTAAAACCGTCTACAAGACAGCGATTCGTTTCTTTGGCTTTTGATTATCCGATTGAAAAAACAGAACAGGAAATTGTAGAAAAAGAATCTGGACTTGAACATTCTGATACAAAAAAGCTCGTGAAAATAGCTCATAAAATCAGAAATTTAAACGAACTGGGTTTGATGGAAACCGTCTCTACCAGATTGGTTGTGGATACGGCAAAATTGATCAAATCCGGTCTCCCAAAAAGGTTGTCCGTCGAGGTCGGCATGATCCAACCTTTAACAGATAATGAAGAAACTTTGGAAGCTTTGAAAGATTTGGCAGATATGATGATTTGATACTAATTCCGTAATTTTAATATTAGTAAAAGAAGAATTTTAGTCAAAATCATCTTTATGAAAGCACCGGCCATAGTAATGATTGTATTTTCAACCATACTATTCACCTCATGTGAACAGGCAATAGATAATCCTGTTGGAAAAGATGGGTGGCTGAAAGGCAACAAAAAAGAGAAGTTTGAAATAGTCACAAATCATTTAAGGGGTTTTGATATGGCAATGGTAGAAACCGGTTATAGGTATCAGGAATTGTACTGGGCAGGAAAAGACAAAAATTGGCAATATGCTGATTATCAAATTAATAAGATTCGCTTAACTATAGAAAATGGCTTAGAGCGCAGACCCAAAAGAGCCCAATCAGCTCAAAGTTTTTTGAACACTGTTTTACCTGAAATGCAAAAAGCTGTCAATAGCAAAGACCCTGTGCTTTTTAATAAAAATTTTCTTTTTTTAACAGAAAGCTGTAATTCTTGTCATGCTCAGGAGGAAGTGCCGTTTTTTAATGTTACTCCCCCAACAAACAGGCAATCATCAATTAAAAAATAAAATATTTTAAAAATTAAATCACTGCATTGTTTTGGAACTGGATCTAATATTATTTAAAAAAATGATTGGCTTTTACGAAAAGTGGAAGACCAATAACTCGAAAGAGGAAATTTCCAGGACGATAAATTTGCTGGATATCAGCAGCCGATTGACACTCATTGCACGCGCATTGACCGGTAAAAACATTGATATCATGTCCGCAGAAAAGGAAGGAGGATGGAAGGGGGAGGTTTTTTACCTTCCCGCTTCCTTTTCTTTGTTGCCAACGTTTGAAGAAAACCTGAATTTTTACATTTTCAGGGTTGTTTTTATGAGTCTGCAATGCGAAGAAAATTTGAATTGGAACGGAAAAGACATTGCTCAAACCAATGAGGATTCCCGAAAAAAGGCATTGGAAATTGCTCCTTTAATTTTACAAAAATTGGAAGAAGAATATCCTCCTGTTGCGCGATTTTATCATTCCATCAAAGTATTATTTGGTGAAGATCAAAACCCTTATTTTTGGCTGTATGGAAAATATATGGTCAATCGAGATGTTTTTGAAAACGGAAAGGACGATGCTTTTGAAAAAGAAGCTACTCAAAAAAACACCGTAAATCCTTCGACTGAAATAAAATCTAAACCTGTTGAGGAAGTTGAAATATTAACTGTGGACAAAAAAGCACAGGATGATTATGTGATGAATCACAATTTTGAAAAGGTTGAAACCGCTGAAGAATTCAACGGCATTTGGAGAGGCTTTGACGGAGATGATAGTTTGGAAGAAGACGCGGACGCACTTAATCAATTGAATCTCAAACATTTGGTTCGGACAGACGAAGTAGCCCAATCTATTTATCAGGCGGAGTTTCGCGACTTAGCCAATATTGCCGAAAGTACTGAATTGGAAGAAGACGATGTATGCATGACTTACAAAGAATGGGACTATTCCAAAAAAAGATACAAACCGGATTATTGTAAAGTTTATTTGAAAAAAATAAAAGAAGGCGATTTGAATTATTCTAAAAAATGCCTTTCTGAAAACTCAAAAACACTGAATGAACTACGTCGAAAATTTGCTCAAATCTACCAGCAACGAAAGGAGGTAAAAAAACTCCCCGATGGCGAAAGCCTTGACATGGATATTCTTGTGGATTGGTTCACCGATATCAAATCAGGAAGAACGCCTTCAGAAAACATTTATATTTCGAAAAGGAAAAAAGAATCGGATTTAGCCATTTTATTTTTGCTGGATTTGAGTTTATCCACCGACAGTTTTGCAGATGGCAACCGGGTTTTAGACGTTGAAAAACAAGCTGTCATTTTATTTGGCGAAGTCTTAGCGGAGTACGACGTTGACTTTGCGGTGAGCGGCTTTTTTTCAAAAACAAGAAACAATTGCGTTTATCATACGCTCAAAGGTTTTGGTGAAGATTGGTCAATGGGAAAACAAAGACTCGGTGCTGTTCAGCCGCAAGGTTATACCCGAATCGGACCTGCATTGCGGCATTCACAAACTCTGGTTGAGGCACATCCTGCAACGCAAAAATGGGTTATCCTGATTTCTGATGGTAAACCAAATGATTATGATAAATACGAAGGAAAATATGGCGTTATTGATGTCAAACAAGCCTTACGAGAAATGCACGAACGGCACATCAGCACATACGCCATCGCTATCGAATCCATTGCGAGATATTATTTGCCACAGATGTTCGGCCAAAATCATTACAATATTTTGTCTCACCCCGAAATGTTGGTTCATTCTCTAGCCACACTTTATCGTAGGATAAATAATCGATAAGAACTGACCTAAAATTAAATACCCACGCTCCTCTCAGAGGGAGAGGAATTGCGCGGATAAAAAGGATTTGAATTTTTACAGATAGCTAGTAAAATCTTAAAAACTCACCATCCCTGTCTTAACATCATACATGGCCCCAACGATATCAATCTCACCATTTTGATACATTTCGTTCAAAACCTGGCTATGCTTTTTGATATTTTCAATGGTCAGTTCCACATTTTTAGTTGCCACTTTATTCACAAATTCAATATTTGCTGAACTCCGATCTGTTCCTTCTGGAGTCGAAATAGCATCCACAGCGGGCATGATTTTGTCCAACATTTGAGTCAAATTTCCCAGCTTAGCATTATCGCAAGCGCCTTTTACAGCTCCGCAGGAAGTATGTCCCATAACCACAATTACTTTTGAACCAGCCAGTTTGCATGCAAATTCCAGGCTTCCTAAGATATCTTCATTTACAAAATTCCCTGCGATTCTTGCATTAAAAATATCGCCTACACCCTGGTCAAAAACAACTTCAGTAGGGATGCGGGAATCTATGCAACTAACAATCGTTGCAAACGGATATTGACCAGTGGCTGTTTGGTTGATTTGGTGGTGTAAATCCCTTTCTAATGGGTTGCCTTCAGCAAATCTTGTATTACCATTTTTGAGTAATTCAATTGCGATTTTAGGAGTTATTTTAGCCTGAGTATCAGGAGTTTGAGCTATTTGATTGTTAATTTCTGTAGTATTCATTGGTTGTGATTTTTTAAGTTAAAAAATGATTTATAAAAGTGGTTTTAAACTTTTCAAGTTGCAGTAATTAAGCTAAGCTATTAGAAAAGGCATTTTCAATTACCTTACTTTGATTTTTTACACCTTTAATTTTTCGTTCAATTATCTCCAAATCAATGTCTCTGTACTTTGCATTCGTCTCAAATTCTTCAATAATTTCAATAACATCCTGATCGATATTTATAGATTTAGAACCATCAATGATCACTTTTGAGCCATCAGGTATTTGGCTCAAAGCTCTTTGGATAGCAGCTTTATTTATAAAAGTCACATCTTCAGCGAGTTCCAATCTGATAGTATCACCGCTGATATGTTTTTCAGACTCGAAAAGGAAAGGTTTTTTATAATTGTTGTAAAGGATGTGAAATATTGCTACCACCAAGCCAATTCCGATTCCCATCAAAAGATCCGTAAAAACGATCCCCAAAATCGTTACCATGAATGGAATAAAGTGGGACTTTCCAAGCGCATACATTTGTTTGAATAACGCTGGTTTTGCCAATTTATAACCCACCAAAAACAGTATCGCCGCTAAACTCGCCAATGGAATCAGATTTAAAATCTTTGGGATGGCCATTGCACAAAGTAGCAAAATAACACCATGAATAATTGCTGACATTTTGGTGCGCCCTCCAGACTGAATATTCGTCGAACTTCTTACAATAACTTGGGTAATTGGCAATCCGCCAATCAATCCCGAAATGATATTTCCAACACCCTGAGCTTTCAGTTCCTGATTTGCAGGAGTTACCCTTTTGAAAGGATCCATTTTATCGGTAGCTTCCAGACAAAGCAATGTTTCAAGACTCGCCACAACTGCAATGGTAATTCCTGTAACCCAGATTGCAGGATTGGTTATTTGAGTAAAGTCGGGATAAGTAAACTGACTAAAAAATCCGGAAATACTTTCAGGAACAGGAATAGCAACCACTTGCTCCATTTTGAGTGCAAGTGATGGAATATTTTGAAAAACTAGATTTAAAATAATCCCCAAAGCCACAACTACCAGCGGCCCTTGAACGATCTGAAACAATCGGATCTTTTTCATAAAAGGTTGCTCCCATAAAGCTAAAATTAGCATGGAAAGCACAACAATAACTATTGCTCCAGGGCTAATCGCTTCAAACATGTAATAAAGCTCCGAAAAAGTATTATGCCCATCAGGTTGTGCGAATGTAAGACTGCCTTCATAATCTTTATCGTATCCAAAAGCATGTGGAATTTGCTTTAAAATAATGATGATCCCAATACCGGAAAGCATTCCTTTTATCACGGATGAAGGAAAATAATAGCCAATAATTCCAGCTTTTGCATAACCCAACAATAATTGAAAAATCCCTCCGATTACCACCGCCATCAAAAAGACTTCGAAAGCCCCAAGTTCTTGAATTGCAGTCAAAACGATCACTGCAAGTCCCGCTGCAGGACCGCTTACTCCCAATTGTGAACCACTCAATGATCCAACAACTATTCCTCCTACTATTCCTGCAATAATTCCCGAAAACAAAGGTGCTCCCGAAGCTAAGGCAATACCTAAACAAAGTGGAACCGCAACTAAAAATACTACGATCGAAGCAGGTAGATCGCTCTTCAAGTTTCCAAAAATTCCATTCGTATTTTTTATACTCATGATTTTAAAATTTTATTAAATGACAAAGATAATTAATCCCATGACCTGTCGGCATTAGGCCAGTTTGACCATTTTATTTTTGAACTTAGTTTTAAGTATCCTGAATCAGGATACCAAATTTGACACACAAATATAAAAAACTTTTTTCAATAATAGCAATACTATTATTTTAAAATGTTTAACTTTAACAAAAATTGGTTAAACTTGTTCAAAAAACTTATTACTTTTATAAAAAAAAGATGGACAATCAATGGCAATAGGCATCAAAATCAGTCTTAATGAGAGGCTTTACCACAGAGATCCTCAAGAAACCTCTCTAGGTCAAAACATTATTAAGCACAGTATCCAACTAATTGATGAAATTGGCTTTGAAGCTTTCAATTTCAAAAAGCTGGCACTTCAGATGGAATCAACCGAAGCCTCTGTTTATCGCTACTTTGAGAACAAACATTTGCTTTTAATTTATTTGGTTTCCTGGTATTGGGAGTGGGTGAGTTATTTGATTGATATTAATACGATGAATATTGAAGATCCCAAAAAGAAGCTCAAAATCATCATCAAAACTATCGTCTATGCCTCAAAGGATAATCCGTCGATTGAATATGTAAACGAAAGTGTTTTGCACCGTTTGATCATTGCGGAAGGTACCAAGGCTTACCATACAAAAACGGTTGATGAAGAAAATAAAGATGGCTATTTTATTAATTATAAAAAGCTGGCCGGAAAGGTTGCTAACGTAATTACGGAACTAAATCCTGATTTCCCATATCCTCATGCGTTGGCGAGTAATCTTTTTGAAATGGCCAACAATCACATTTACTTTGCGCTGCATCTTCCAAAATTGACAGATGTAAAAGTAAAAGAAGGCGATTTTAGCGAGGTAGAAAAAATGTTGGAATATTTCGCATTTTCCATATTGAAAAGCAAATAACGGGTTCGCTATTTCATAATAAATCAAATTAAGTTGTCAAAAACAAACAAATCTCTGGCTACTTAATATACTTGTTTAAGTCTTCCCTCTAATTTGCTCATCAAGTTCAACAGCTTCAAATAAATACGCTTTCAAAAGATCAACATCAATGCCCTCGATATTAAAAAATGTTTTGCTGTAAACTTGTTTTCGATTTCCTTTTTCAAGGTAATCAATGCCATCATGAAGCAAATTTCCTCTGCAAAATCCAAATTGTACGCCGTTCATTTTCACATTTCCCCATGGAACGGAAGCTGGCCAAATAAAACAGATTCTTGTGTGTTTTGAAAAATAAGGAACATTGTAAGAAAGCTTTTCTTTACATTCTGGAATACATTCAAAAACAATTTCCCGAAGATAATCGACGATTACTCTTTCCTTGTCCGGAAGATAGTCAAGAAATTCATCGACATTTTTAAAATTGACATTTTGCATTTTGCTCATTCCTCGTTTTCCTTTTTTTGCAAGTTATCAAAAGCAGTAAAAAAGTAAAATTAATAAAACATTATACTTTATTAACGGCTAAGACATTACTTCTTAGGTAATAATAAAATAGTTTTTGTATAATAAATGATTAGATATTTTGGTTATTCTTACAATTCATTTTGGCTTTGTTTTTTACAGTAATCGTATCCCATTAAAAACAACTTTCTAAAACTCCGCTTATAAGGCAATTCTACTTTTATTATCCATCAACATTATCAAAAAGCCAGATTCATGAAACAATTCACTTTCATCATTCTTCTCTTTTCATTATTCATTTCTAACACCGCAAATAGCCAAAACACTCCCAAAGGAATTTCCCCCGATACGATTATCCAAAACTATCATCGAGTTGATAAAATCCAACCTACAAAAACGGAAGCCTTGATCCGCCTGAAGGTCATGGATTTTAAAAAGAAAGAGCTGGCAGATATTCCGCTTTGGGTGTATCAAAAAAACACCAATCAATGCTGGCATGGAGTCACTGATGATCGAGGGGAGGCTTATTTCCTTCTCCCAAACGATTCTGATTATTCTGTCAATGTTGATCAGGAAGTTGATTATCGAAAGTTCAACATACCAAAGGAGAAAGATCTTTCCAAGACAGTTCCAGTCGTTTACATGTCAACCAGGATCAAAGAAGTAGAAAAAAATGACACCATTTATCAATATCTCACACAAGGCCAAATGCCTACCGCATCGAGAGTTTTGGTGCAAATCAAAATAGCAGATCTGGACAATCACCCTTTGTCAAAAGAGGAGCTTTATTTTGTAAGTGAGAAAACTAAAAAAGTTTATCTGGCTTTAACAAATTCCAATGGAAATAGCACGTTGATGCTTCCAAAAGGCGACACTTATTGTGTGCATTCCTATGGTTTTCAAGACATTACATGCAAAACTTACGAAGAAAATCCAAACTCACGAACCAGCCGTTTTGTATTGAATACAATCAGTACTGCTGAATTCAAACAACGAGAAATTGAACGAGCACAACTCCTGGCTCAGCGAGATTCTATCCAACGGTTGCAAAGGCTACAAGACTCCATTCGCATAGCTGAAATGGACGGTCATAATTTTTATTTACAGCATCGTTATGCTAAACGAGATTTTGAAAAAATAAAAACTAATGTCGTTAAAATAGCTTTCAAAGATCAAAAAGAAGTGGCTGAAAACCCAGATTATTATGCCTCAACTAATCAGGAGATCAAAGCCATGCTTTATCGAAACAAAGATCAATGGAAGCAAAAAAGAATTGTGGCAAATATCGATTGCAGCATGTACCAATATATCGATGAACTCATGGTCTGGAATTTTACAGACGAAGCAGAACAAGAAAATAACACTTATTGGCTTTTCAATGGATTTCAGAATAATTCCAAACCAAGTGATTCAGGAAATGACCGGAGAGGAATATTCTATGTTCCGAATAATGACATCGAAGGTTTTTGTAATACCGTTGATAAAATCGTCAATTTCAGCTGTGGTGGCAATCGGCTTGAAAATGTAGTTGAAGCTTTGATTTTAGGTGCAAAAGACAAGTCTCCGGACGAAGAATTACTTTTTATCGCCGATAATTACAGCGATGTCAGTGATTTGTACAAACTCAAAGAACTGGAAGTTCCAGTCAGAGTTTTGCTCACTGCATCAGAATATGGAGTCAATGAACAATACCTAGAAATTGCTTATCGGACCGGTGGGTCTGTCCACACAACAAATGAAGATATTCCTTCAGAAAAACTTAGATCGCTGGAAGATGGACAACAACTCCACATTGGTAAATATTCGTATCAATTCTTTAAAGGTAAGTTTTTAAAAATCAGTTGATGTGGTTTGAAGTTTGAAGTTTGAAGTTTGAAGTTTGAAGTTTGAAGTTTGAAGTTTGAAGTTTGAAGTTTGAAGTTTGAAGTTTGAAGTTTGAAGTTTTTTAAACCCGCAAACTACAAACCATGAACCGCAAACCACAAAATACTACTTCGCAAAAATCTGTGTAGAATCTTTAAAAGATTTAAACTCCAGCGCATTACCACTTGGATCGTACAAAAACATGGTCGCCTGCTCCCCTACTTCCCCTTTAAAACGTACGTAGGGCTCAATAACAAATTCTATATTATTGATTTTCAACCTTTTAGCGAGCAATTCCCAGCTTTCCCATTCTAGTATTGCACCAAAATGGCGAACGGGAACATCTTTTCCATCAACATGATTAGTGGGTTCAACATGACTGTTTTCATCAACCAAATGCGCCGAGATTTGATTGCCCCAAAAATCAAGATCTATCCATCGATCTGAAGTTCTGCCGACGCCACAGCCCAACAAATTTTCATAAAAATCACGTGTTTTTAGCAAATCTGAAACTGGAAACGCCAAATGAAAAGGAGCCATATTTTTTTGTTTTAAATTTAAGGATGCAAAATAAATAATTTGCTTCTGTCAATTCATTTTTTTTTCAAAATTGCGGCGTTTTAAAAAAAATTGCAACAAGTTTGCGAGTATTGAGTTCTATATATTATTATGTAATTTATTGATAACATTCTTTATATTTGCACTTCACAGAAAGACGAAGTAGTTGAAAATTTTCTCTTTAATATTAGCGGTTTATATGTTTCTTGGCAGCTTGATCCCCAATTCGGATTTCAGCCAGTTGAAGCATATTCCTGATATGATAGAGCATTACGAAGTACATCTGGAAGAAACTGCGCAATTAAATATTGATTTTAGTCTTTGGGAGTTTCTAAAAATACATTTCTTTACACCAAACGGACACGAACATGAAGAAGACGACAGTCATGAAAATTGTCCTTTTCAAACCTTTTGCTCCTCTCTTACATTCGTGTTTTCTACTTCTAATCTTTTCTTTTCCGAAGAAATTTCTCCATTCACTTTAGAAATATTGTCCTACGAAAACGCTTTTTATCTAAATGGTTTTGTAAGCACCGAAACCCAGCCTCCATCCTTTTTATAACCCTTTCTTTTAGTATTACCAGATCTGTTTTTTAAAAAATTGTAACTGCAATCTCTTTTTTGAGTAGTTAATTTAACCACGATCATTTGAAGATTGGCAAGGTTTGAAAAGAAAACAGACTATTTCTTTACACTAATTTTTACCTACAAAAATGATAGATCGAATTATTCATTTTTCAATATATAACAAACTCGTCACGAGCTTATTGGTTGCAGGTTTGATCGGTTGGGGAATTTTTTCCATTCAACATCTTCCCATTGATGCAGTTCCGGATATTACCGACAACCAGGTACAGGTCATCACAAATGCTCCCAGCCTGGCTGCTCAGGAAGTAGAACAACTCATCACCTACCCTTTGGAAATGGCCCTGGGGAATATTCCCGGTGTTTTGGAAATCCGCTCCGTATCCCGTTTTGGATTGTCGGTAATCACAGTAGTTTTTGAAGAAAAAGTAGATGTTTATTTATCGCGCCAACTCATCGGTGAACGTATTAAGCAGGCAGAATCAGACATCCCTGCAGGGCTTGGAAAGCCAGAAATGGGACCCATTTCCACTGGTCTTGGCGAAATTTATCAATATGTTCTTTTTGCTGCAGAGGGGTTCGAAGACAAATACAACTCCACGGAACTTCGTACGATACAAGACTGGATCATCAAACGACAATTGACTGGTATTAAAGGAGTCATCGAAGTCAACAGCAGCGGCGGTTACCTCAAGCAGTATGAAGTCGCTTTTGATACGGACAAATTGCGGAGTATGAAGATTAGCCTTGATGAACTTTTTGAAGCAGTAAGTTCCAACAATGCAAATACCGGCGGCTCTTATATTGAAAAAAAGCACTACACCTATTTTATTCGCGGAGAAGGTCGATTCAACTCAATGGAAGATATTGGACAGGTTGTCATCAAAAATATCAACGGATTGCCCATTTTAGTGAAAGATGTTGCAGATGTAAAGATCGGTCACGCACCTCGCTTTGGAGCGGTCACGATGAACGGAATCGGTGAAGTAGTAGCAGGGCAAGTGATTATGCTTAAAGGAGCAAACTCCGCTGAAGTGACAGAAAGAGTGAAAGCCCGTATGGAAATCATTAAAAAATCTTTGCCGAAAGGTGTCGTAATCGAGCCTTACCTTGATCGCTCAAAATTAGTAAACCGGACCACAAAAACCGTCATCACCAACCTGGTAGAAGGAGGGTTAATCGTCATCTTTGTTTTGGTTCTGTTACTAGGAAACCTCAGAGCAGGTTTGATCGTGGCATCGGTCATTCCTTTGGCAATGTTGTTTGCTATTTCGATGATGCGCTTGTTTGGCATCTCTGCCAATTTGATGAGTTTGGGCGCAATAGATTTTGGGTTGATTGTAGACGGAGCCGTGATTATCGTTGAGGCCATTTTATACCATTTGGGAGTTAAAAAACCTGGTGCTCAACTTTCTGAAGATGAAATGAATGCTGAAATCTATAAATCGGCATCAAAAATCCGGCAATCAGCAGCCTTTGGAGAGATCATTATCTTGATTGTTTATATCCCATTATTATTGCTGACCGGCATTGAAGGCAAGATGTTCAGACCTATGGCTCAAACGGTGAGTTTTGCCATTTTGGGCGCTTTGATTTTATCGCTGACATATGTTCCGATGATGTCTGCCTTGTTTTTAAGTAAAAACATTTCTCACAAAAAGACGATTGCTGATCGCATTATTGGTTTTTTCCATAGAATGTACTTACCGGTATTGAAGTTTTCTTTAAAAATGAAAAGATTCATTTTAGCGGTAACAATTTTGCTTTTCGTCTTTAGCTTATTTGTTTTTAGCAGAATGGGTGGAGAATTCATTCCAACTTTGGAAGAGGGAGATTTTGCTTTACATCAAATATTACCTCCCGGCAGCTCAATCGCGCAAGGAGTTGAAGTTTCGGCTTCTTTACAAAAAATCTTGCTGGATAACTTTCCGGAAGTCGAAAAGGTGGTCACCAAAATTGGAACTGCAGAAATACCAACCGACATCATGCCGCTTGAAGCGGGAGATATTTATGTGATTTTAAAACCAAAAGCAGAGTGGACATCGGCAAGCACACGGGAGGAGCTTTTTGATAAAATGGAAATCGAAATGAATAAATTTCCCGGAGTGATTTATGAATTTACACAGCCCATTCAAATGCGTTTCAATGAATTGATGACCGGCGTCCGGCAAGACATCGCCATTAAAATTTATGGAGAAAATTTGGGTATTCTAGCCAATAAAGGCAAAGAAGCAAAAATGCTGATTGAACAAGTCAGCGGCACCGGCGATATTCAGGTAGAACCCACTGCCGGACTCCAGCAAATGGTTGTCAAATATGATAGAAAAAAAATGGCCAAATACGGTGTAAGTTCCGAAACCATTAACCGGGCCATTCGAACCGGATTTGCAGGAGAACATGCAGGTTTTATTCTTGAAGGCGAAAAGAGATTTGAAATTGTTGCTCGACTTGATGAAGCTTTGCGTCAAAATATTGATAACCTCAGATACCTTTATGTAACCCTCAATACGGGAGAGCAAATTCCGTTGCACGAGTTAGCTTCCATAGATTTTGAAGAAGGACCGACCCAAATTTCAAGAGACAACACGCAACGGCGAATTACAATCGGAGTCAATGCCAGGGGAAGAGATGTGCAAAGCCTTGTCGGTGCGATTCAGGATAAATTAGCAGCCGAACTTGATTTGCCATCCGGTTATTACCTTACTTATGGAGGCGCTTTTGAGAATTTGCGAAATGCTCAAAATCGATTGATGGTAGCGGTACCCATTGCGCTGGCATTGATATTTGTGTTGTTGTATTTGACCTTTGGTTCCGTGAAACAAACGTTGCTCATTTTCACGGCAATCCCATTGTCAATTATTGGTGGAATCTGGGCATTATACATTCGCGGAATGCCTTTCAGTATATCTGCAGGAGTTGGTTTTATTGCTTTGTTTGGAGTTGCCGTTTTGAACGGAATAGTATTGATTGCTTATTTCAACCAGTTAAAAAAAGAAGGAATGACAGATATTACACAACGAATTTTCAAAGGGACCGAAGTGCGACTCCGTCCGGTTGTCATGACAGCAGCTGTTGCATCATTGGGTTTTCTGCCAATGGCAATATCAACCTCCGCAGGAGCAGAAGTCCAACAGCCTTTAGCAACTGTCGTCATTGGCGGATTGATTACCGCTACTTTTTTGACCATGATAATTCTGCCTATTTTATATTATTATTCAGAAAAAAATTGGAAAGTTTATATAAAAAAGACAGGCTTAGGTTTGTTGTTATTGACGATAAGTGGGATAGGTTTTGCACAAACGCCAAAGATTTCGCTGGAAGAAGCAATTACGATTGGACATAGAAATTACCCGACCCTCAAGGCAGGACAATTGCAGGTCGAACAAGCTCAAAAGTTGAGCACAATCAAAGCCACTCAACCGCAGACGAACATTTATATCAGCGGTGAAGAATTTGATTTTGCCGGAAATCAGGGAGTTCAATCTTTGGGAATCACACAGAGTTTTAACCTCCCAAAAGTAAACCGTTCGCAACAGGAACTTTACCGGCAGCAAGCTGCCCTGGCTCAAAAAAGTTTAGATTTAACTGCTCAGGAGATCGCTTATTACATAAGTCTTTCCTATTATGATTTGCTCTATCAAAAACAGCTTCAAGGCTATGCTCTTTCCCTTGTGGAATCGTATAAGGATTTTGTAAAAATCAACGAAGGAAAATTTCAAGCTGGCGAAATTGGAAAATTGCCACTTTTAACCGCACAGGATCAACTCAAAGCGGTAGAATGGCATTTGGAAGTTTTGGAGCAGGAGCAACAAATTGCACTCACTCAATTCAACAATTGGCTGCAATCCGATACTTTGTTTGATACCGATCTTGATCAATTGCCATTGCCTGCTGAAATCACCAACCAGGATCTGGCAAATCACCCGCTTGTTCAATATTATCAACAAACGGAGCAATTGGCCCTAGCGCAAGTGGAAGTAAGCAAAAGCATGCTCACTCCTCAATTGCAATCTGGTCTTCAATTACAAACGGTCAATGGACAGTTTCCTTTTTATGGTTATTTGCTGGGCATAAATGTTCCGCTTTTTAGAAAGAGTCAAAACACCAGGATTGAAGCAGCGGAGGTTCAGGTTCAGGTTCAAAAAGCGCAAAAAAGTGCGGTTGTCAAAGAATTGGAAATACAAAGCGAACAGTTAAACCTGGCTATACAAAAACAGTTGAATTCGATCCAATATCTGGAGGAGCGACTACTTCCTTCTTTAGCAGAAAGGCAGGCTTTTGCAAGAACAGCGTTTCGGGAAGGAGAGGCTATTTATTTGGAATATCTGCAAAGTTTAGAACAAGGTATCAACTACCAGATCGCCTACCTTGAAGCACTCAAAGAATATCATTTTTTAAAAACAAAACTCAATTATTTGATGGAGAAATAAACAGCGGAAAGTTTATAACGATTCACTAAAAATTCACCAATCAATTTAAATCAAATAATAATGAAAAAAACTATAATAGCATTTGTTCTCAGTATTTTTATCCTATTTTTTATCGCTGAAGGATGTCAATCAACACATGATCATGATCATGCCATTGATGAAAATCAGCAACAACCTGCTCCTGAAGAACATCCTGAAGATGAAGTCGCTTTGACAAAAGAGCAAATCCAGAAAGTCGGATTGAAATTAGGCTCTTTTGAAAGCAAAAACTTACAATCCACCCTCAAAGTCAGCGGCAAGTTAGAACTTCCGCCACAAAACAAAGCCAGTGTGAGTTCAATTGTCGCCGGAAAAATCATCAACATCCATGTAAAGCCCGGTCAATATGTAAAAAAAGGTACTGCTCTGGCAACCCTTCAAAACCCCGATTTTATTGATTGGCAACAAGAATACTTAGAAGTACAAGGTGAGTTAATTTATCTTGAAAAAGAATATTCCAGACAGAAAGATTTGGTAAATAAAGAAATAGCTCCCCAAAAACAACTAGAGAAAGTAGCTTCCGAGCGCGCAATCGCGCACGCAAAAATGCAGGGGCTGAAGTCCCGGATGGAAGTGGTTGGCATTGATATTCCGAGCCAGGAAGCTGCCGAATTAGTAACAACTACCGTAGTTCGCAGTCCTATCAATGGCTTTGTGCGAACTATTAAAATGAATACCGGCACCTATTCCGAACCTAATCAGGAGCTTTTTGAAATCGTTGACAATCACCATTTGCATATCGATTTTATGGTTTTTGAAAAAGATCTTCCCCACATCAAAACCGGACAAATCATTCAGTTCAGCCTGCAAAGCAAACCCAAAGAAGTGATGACTGCAAAAATATTTGCTATTGGAAAAGCATTGGACGAAGAAAAACGGACCGTTTCTATTCATGCGGAAATCACAGACGATAAAGAACATTTACTTCCTGGAATGTACGTTGAAGGCCGAATTATCCTTGAAGATCAGAAAGTACCCGCATTACCAGAGGAAGCAGTTGCTATTGACAATGGACTCTATTATATTTTTGTAAAGGAAGAAGAACATGAAGATGAGATACATTTCAAGAAAATACCCGTTTTAAAAACTAATTCAGATTTTGGATACATTCAGGTTGATCCGCTGGAAAAACTGGAAGATAATGCAGAGATCGTTGTAAATGGTGCGTACTTTCTGATGGCTCAATCCAAGAAAGGGGAAGAAGGAGCCGGAGGCCATCATCATTAAAAAACAAAAAAACCGTCAAGTAAAACTAATCCGTTTAGTTTGTCTTGACGGCCATATTGATCGATTACGATCACAAAATCCAAAATTGGTTTTACTTCTTCGCTGTTGAAAAAGACGATTCTACAAAATTCAAATTGCCATCTTCTGATACTGTTCCGACCACCACTTTGTAGTCCGTATCCGGAAGAAGAAAATTTTCAGGGACTGAAAACGAACTTGCTGAACCAAGCAGTGTACTTTCGACTTTTACATCCGAATCCTCTTGCTCAACTTCCATCAAGTATAATTTCGCCCCTTTAACGGGAGTCCATGTAACCACAAGGCCTTTAGTACTAACATCTTCTGCATCATTTGCAGGATTGGTAATGGAAACCGGATTAGCTGAAGTGTGGCTTAACGTAGCTTCACTTTGGTATTCCTCTCCATCTGTTGTTGTTCCTGAAAACTTATAAACCCCTGCCGGGTAAGCTTTCTGAACTGCTGCAACATCCTCAGGTTCAGGAGATTCCAATTGAAAGGACCGAATCCCCATCATTGAAGCATCGCCAGGTGACTCAAAATCAATAACAGTTCGTCCATTTGGATCAACCACCATCAATTTGGTCATACCTTCATCTCC
This sequence comes from Saprospiraceae bacterium, assembly GCA_965220465.1. GTDB lineage: Bacteria > Bacteroidota > Bacteroidia > Chitinophagales > Saprospiraceae > JAHDHW01. Next base: position 1,275,934 of record CBDCPZ010000025.1, read on the forward strand.
TGCTTTTGCTTTGAAAACAACTTCAGCATCGCCATCTGTTGAGTTTTGTTCAAAGTAAATTTTAGCGTCTTCGAATTGTTTATAAGCAGCTTTCTTATTCTGTGCCTCCGCTGTAAATTGAATTCCGAATATAAACACCGCAACAGCTACAATAATTAATTTCCTGTTCATTTTCATTAAAGATTTAGGGTTAAAAAATCAATTCATGCGTATTCTAACAATCCCAAAATAGACTGTTTTGAATTTCTAGATACTCAGGTTATTGTACTCGTAGAATGTGAAAAGTATGCTCCTCAATATAATCAATGTTACCTGAAAGCCCATGTGAATTTGCAACTATTATCATTCTGGTTTATGCTTTTTTTAAAAGTAAAGGATATTAGTTTTTCATGGTTTATTTACTTTGAAGAAGAATGATTTTATTGAAATAAAAATATTTTTAAACGGCATGTAAAAATTCTTTGATATTGTATTATAATTTAAATCTTCATTTCCAAGTCCAAACTTTATTTTTTCAGCAGGTTTTGAAACGACAAGTGTTCCAAACATCCAATCCCAGATGGCTAGTTTGGAGTCCATATTTTTATCAAAATGTTCCGGATTATTACTGTGGTGGATTTGGTGCTGGTAAGGGCTGATAAAAATATATTCCAAAAAATTAAAGTACCTCAACTTAACATGCGAATGACGCAGATTTGCTCCCCAAAAGAAAAAAAAAGCTAAAAACATTGGCGCCTAAAACATAACTTTTTGCACCTGATATTGCGACAAATAATCAAACAGGCCCATCACAAACCCAAAAACAAGGATACTTCGAATGTTATTGATAATCAATTCAACCGGACGTATCCTGAATTGGTCTTCTTGGATTTATCCTTTTTTAAGAACCTGGTGTCATAGAACAGGAAATCGGTACCGAGCTGCCTCGATACCGATTTATCGACTTAAAGTCGCCGTTTCTTTTGGCCTAATTTTTTGTCTGGCTCAAAATTCAGGTGACTAATGTTTAATATTTCGTACAGTCCTTATTTTTGAAATTTGTATTCTACAGAGACGTACCAAAGAGTAGGTTCTCCAGGAATGATACCAGGACCTGGGTAACTTGTAGCTCTCCGAGTAAAATATACATTATTCAACATATTATTCACACCAACACTTAATGCAAGTCCGTAGTTAGGAATCATGTATTTTCCCGAAAAATCCAAAACAGTATAAGATGGGATACGTCCTTGGTTTCCTGTTTCCGTATATTCCGTATTATTGGCATCAGAAAATTGTTCGCTGATATAAGAATAGTTGAAAGTAAATGAGAGATTTTTACCACGTAAAGAGGCTCCCGTTTTCCAAATATGCTCAGGTGCAGTTTCAACTTTATTGCCTTTAAACTTTGATTTCAAATATTCTGAATTTACATAAGCATATGAACTAAATACACCTAAATACCAATCACTCTCTCCCTTAAATGCTTTGATAAGATCTACTTCAATAAATGTCTCTGCTCCCATACTCCTTGAATCGGCAATATTAGTTCTGTATAGACGAGATTCGCCATCAATCATACGTAATTCTGTTCCAATTCTGTCATTGTAGGAAAGATAAAATGCGTTGATATCAAAGTTAACCACTCGATTAATTTCCCCTCGAATACCCAAGTCGGCATTGAAACCATAGGAATCCACCATATCAGGATCAACATCGATATTAGGATTTTCGACTCTTATATCATTGAAATTGATTCCTCTAAATCCTTGTGTCATGTTACCGTAAATATTCGTGCCATCATTGAATTTATACTCAAGACCTAGGCCAAACAATGGGAAGTGTCTATTGTGATCGGATCTATCAGGTACCAATTTACCATCTTCATTATAATAACCATCAGATTCAAGAAAGATATTCTCGAACCGGACACCCGGAGTTACAGAAAATCCTTCAGTTATTTGGAAAATATTTTCTACAAAAACCGCAATATTAGTAGTATAAAACGTATAGTCATTGTATTCAAGCGAATCTGGATGAAGAAAACTGAAATCAGGATCACTGCCATCTGTTCCCCATCCTTGGCCTCTTGTGGTAGTTCCATCGTATATTCTTGTTCCCACCAATAAGGCACTTCTTTGACCACCGAAAAGATTATACTTTGTTAAATATTTAATCTCTCCAGCATAATTTCTATAAGTATCTCTTCTTAAATCTCGAAAACCACCATCATCTGGTATATTGACCGGTTTTGTATTTTCTACACTATTTCTACTGGAAAGTATAGCCCAAGTTTTCACTGAAAGTTTAGAACCATTGCCCCAATCATAATCTAATGTAAGGGCTGGTATATTCCACCCTACTTGGAACCAATTTCGTTTCCTATTAGAAACCTGAGGGTCTTTGTTAAACTGTTCATCAGTCACTCCTGCTGATAAATGCAACAGGAAATTCACTCTCGTATATTCGAACCCTAGTTTTAATTTTTTAGAAGCCTGGTACCCAAACTTAACCATCCCGTCATTGGTGTTGTAATCAGAATTTTGTCTCCAGCCATCAGCACTTCTATGGTGGAAATAACCGAAGTACGAAAATTTGCCTGCATTTCCTCCAATACTATTATAGGAGTTAAATAAGTTATAGGATCCTCTGGTTTGCTTGGCGACAAATTCAAATTCCTTGTTTTTTGGAGCCCCTCTCATCCTCATATTCACCATTCCTCCTAATTGGGTTCCATATTGTAGCGCTCCTGCTCCTCGAGTTACTTCAATTTTCTCAACAGCCTCCATGGTTGGTGTATAGTAGTGATCCGGATACCCAAGGATGTCAGCAGCAATATCATACCCATTTTGCCGGACATTATATTCCCAGGATCTATTGGGACTCAATCCTCTACCCCCTATATTTAATTGGATACCAGAACCATCATTTTCCCAAATATTGGTTCCTGCCACTTTTGAAAAAACCTGCCGAGGATTATTTACAGCAAGATTCGCATGGATCTTATCCATCAAAACAACACTATTTTTCTTGCCTGCTAATATACTAGTGCCATACACAGTGGGCATTCGACCAAAGTCATTCAGCTTCCCCATATCAGCTATTACGGTTACTTCATCCATAATTTCCGATGCACCCTTCAAAGTAATTTCGAGAGGTTCATTACCCCCTGTTTTCACTTCGACGGACTGAACTAATTTTACAAATGAAATATGTTGGAAGGTAAAATCATAGGTCCCAGGCTTAAGCCCATCTATAGTGAACATTCCTTTTTTACCTGTAACAGCCCCGGTTATAAATGTCGAATCCTTATAGACTGAAATGGTTACACCAATAGCAGGTTCATTAACAGCTTCAGTTACTTTACCTGTAATTGTTTCAGTCTGTGCCTGCAAAGCCGTAAATGAAAAAGTCCAAAGAAGCATTAATAGTAGTAAATTTTTACTTTTCATTTTAATAGTTTTTTAAGTTTAGTTTTAACAATAAATATTACATTAATTAAGTCGATTGAATTTCAGGTTTATAAAATTTTAGGTACAAAGAAGGTATCACTAATAGGTTGAGCAAAGTAGAAGTGACCAGCCCACCCAAAATAACCACAGCCATTGGAAGTTCAATTTCATGGCCCGGTATATTCCCTGCTATAACCAGCGGTACTAATGCAAGGCCCGTAGTAGCAGCTGTCATCAGGATAGGTGATAATCGTTCCATAGCTCCCCGAATTACAAGATTAGTACCAAAGACTTCTCCTTCATGTGTTTCGAGATGCTGAAAGTGATTGATCATCATAATTCCGTTACGGGCTGCAATCCCTAAAATCGTCAGAAATCCAACCATTGAACCAAGCGATATCACTCCACTCCCTAAATAAGCAGCCAATATACCACCTACCAATGCCATCGGAAGGCAAAGGAAGGATAATACCGCAAGACGCGTACTGTTAAAAGAGGTGTGCAACAGCAAGAAAATTCCAAACATGGCTAATAATGCAAAGGTGTATAAACGCCCTTGAGTAGCTTGTCGCTCAGAATGTTCTCCCAACACTTCAGGATGATATCCGTGTGGAAAATCGACTGTTGCTAATGCTACTTTAACATCATTTGCTACAGCTCCCAGATCACGGTCTTTAATATTCGTACCAACGTCAATATTTCGTGCAAGGTTTTCTCGTTTGACCACATTTGGAGTAGGTACAATTTTAATATCAGCGACATCTTTCAGTTTAATGTATCCTCCTCCGGGAACATCAATCGGAAGGTTTTCAATATCTGTAAAATTAGCACGTACTTCCGGCACACTCCATACATTAACGTCATAGGCTTTTCCTTCTCTGAAAATATCCCCAACTTCTTCACCACCTACCAAAGTGGTCGCCATACGACGAATATCGCCTGGTTTGAGTCCATATTTTTTAGCCTTCTCGAGATCAACCTTGACCTCAACATTTGGAATTTCTTCACTTAACCCAACATGAAGATCAATCAATCCTTCAATACCTGCCATCGCATCCCTTACTTCTCTTGCCTTAGCTCGCAATACATGCAAATCAGGGCCATAGATTCGTATAACGAGGGTTTCGGATGTTCCGGTCAATACCTCTCTGATCCTTTCTTTCAGATAAGTTAAAACATCACGGTAAAGTCCGGGATACCCATCCACCAGCATTTGAATTTTATTGAGGGTTTCATCATACGGAACATCAGGATGAACACTGATCCAGTTTTCACCAAAATTCATCCCCACAACTTCATCCATATAAAATGCCTGTCCAATATGTGCTCCAAAGTTTTGTACCCCTTCAATAGCACGCAGTTCTCTACTACCTGCAATAGTGATTCTATTCATTTCAGGCCATGAGGTACCCGGTTTTGCTACCCAATGCATCAAAAAATCTCTTTCTTTAAAGGAAGGAAGCAATGATTGACCGAGTTGAGGTACTATTGCTAAACCTGCTATTACTACAATGCCAACAACTGCATAAGCACTTTTAGGCTTGTCAACAATTCTTGAAAGAATATTATTGTAATGTTTTTTTAACCACTTTGAAAGAACAGCTTCTCGGTGTTCAAGTGAGGTATTTCGAAGAAGAATATAACTCATCGCAGGTGTAACAGTTAGTGCAACAGCCATTGATGCCAAAATCGCTATAGCATAAGCAAATGCAAGCGGTTGGAAAAACGCACCTGATAATCCTTCCATGAAGAAGACCGGAACCAAAGCAACTACTTCAATTAGTGTTGCATAAACTATAGGACTCCGGACTTCATGGGAAGCGTCTAAAATAATCCTAAATGCCGATTGTTTGCTACCTTCTTCCTGCGCCTGACGCAATCGCCTAATGATGTTTTCTACACCAATGATAGCATCATCAATAACGGCACCCAAAGCAATTACAAATCCAGCCAGTATCATCGTATTGATTGTCGCTCCCTGTGCTGCAAGCACAAGTGCTCCGGCCATTAGGGATAATGGGATCGCAACAACACTTATTATGGTTACCCTCCATTCAAAAAGGAAAACAAAAAGTATAATAATTACAAGGACACAAGCTATTAGCAAAGCTTCTTTCAAATTGCCAATTGACATGTCAATATATGTAGCAGGTCGAAAGATTTTAGTATCGATATCTACACCAGGAAGACCGGGTTTTAACTTTTCAATCGCCGCTTCAACTCCCATTGTAATATCTCTGGTATTGCCCCAGGGCAGTTTTTCAACGATAAGCATAAGGCCTATATCATCGTTGATAATAGCATCCCCCACCATTTGTTGATGGTCTTCAATAACTTTTGCAACATCGCTTAGGACGATATCTTTTCCATCTACCTTCTTAACGATTACTTTTGACAAATCATCCGGATTCGCAATTGGAAGAATATTTCGGACACCCATTCTTTTGCTTTTTGATTCAATCCATCCGCCTGTACCAATCATGGCTCCATTTGAATAAAACAACAAACCTGCATCCAAAGCATCCGCTGTAGCCTCCATAACATCCCGAAGTGAAACGTTATATTGTTGCATCCATTCTGGTACAACCTCTACAGCTTGCAATCGGATGCGTTCGCCCCAAATCGCCACGTGAGCAACTCCCGGTACATCCATTATTGCATCATTTATCGTCCAATATGCGACCATGGACAAATCTATAACAGAGAGCGTGTCCGATGAAAGCCCAATCTTCATGCAACGACTCGTGGCTGAAAGTGGTGCCAGCATAACAGGCGGTGCTGCCCAGGTTGGTAATGTAGGCGTAGCTATCGCAATTCTTTCTGAAACCAGTTGGCGAGCTTTCATTAAGTCCGTTCCCGGTTTAAAAATCATTTTGATAGCAGACAACTGTGATACCGATTTGGAACGCATCACGTCAAGGCCGGGAACTCCGTTAAAAGCCTGTTCCAGCGGAACCGTTACAAGTGCTTCTACCTGACTGGATTCGAGTCCAAAACATATCGTTTGAACTTCCACAATTGGAGGAGCAAATTCCGGAAAAACGTCCACCGGCATTTCTCGAACTTGTTTGATACCAAAAAACATCATCGCTACCGCAGCAGCTAATACCAGGTATCGAAATTTAAGACTCGTTTTAACTATTGATCGAATCATTTTTTATTAATTTTTGATTGGCAATGAAAAATTGATAAACCAAAGGCGTTCTTTTGGCGAAAATTAAACATGCCTTAGTGTCCAACATGATACTCTGTACCATATAATTCGGCTGCAGCTTGAGTAACCACTGTTGTGCCAACAGGTGGACCTTCGTGCAAATAAACTTTATCACCTATAATATGGTCAATTTTGATTGCATGCCGAACGTAAACAAGCGGTTCAGGGTTGGTGTAAACCCAGGTGTTGCCATGAAAATCATATATTAGCGATCCATAAGGTGTAACTTTCTGAGTGGTTTGCTCTCCATAACCTCCTTTGCTTGCAATTGACTCCTCCGTAACAGTAGACGTTAAGACTCCAATCCTTTCAACTGCCTTTTCGGTCAGTGTCAGTTTACTCAACTCACTTCCTTCTATATGTTCAGTATGGGCCGGCTCTATATGCTCATAATTAGATGCTTTCTGATTTTGGCATGCCACAAATTGTAGTGCAACAAAAACCAAAGTGAGGAAAACTATTTTATGGTTAAATTTTTTCATTTCAGGAATTTTTACAAAAATTGTTTGATTGCCTTTCGATGTTTTTCGATTTTGCCCTTCCATTGGTACCGATCCAATAATTCTAAAGAATCAGCACCTCTGGATTTTTAAGAAAGGGGTTATTTTAATCTTTTAAAAAGCATAAAAAGTCAATATTTTAAGTTATCCTTTAATTAAGCTGTCACTGAATTTTCAACATCTATTTCAAGCATTGCCTTTTCTTCTGCCATCGCAGTTTCAGAAATTTTTCCAAACTGCAAATAGAGACCTGGCATTACAAATAAGTTGAGCAACAAAGAAGTAATTACCCCTCCAATGATAGCCATGGACATTGGAAATATCATTTCAAGCCCTGGCACATTCCCCATAACTGCAAATGGAACGAAAGCCAATAATGTAATCACTGTAGTCATCAAGATAGGGCCTAAACGATCCTGTACTCCTCGTATAACCAGTTCAGGACCAAACGATAATCCATTCCGCATTTCCAGAGACTTAAACCGTTTGATCAACAATATGCCGTTATATGTGGCAATTCCCAGGACAGCTAAAAATCCAGCCAAAGCTCCTAGTGAAATATTACCTCCGCTTAATAATACACCTATCATACCGCCTGAAAGGGCTACTAATATGCTTGGGAACGCAACCAATGCCATGCGCCAACTCCAAAAAGCAGCTTGTAGCATCAAGAATATAAGGATCATAGAAGCAACTGCAACACTCATAACACGCCTTTCTGCAGCTTGAATTTTTGCATATTCACCGATTAATTCAGCGTGATATTCCAATGGGAAATTGACCTTTGCTAGGCTATTCGTCACATCATTATTCAATGCAATTGTATTTTTTCCGGAATAATTAAAACTAACATCCATATACCTTGAAATTTTTTCCCGCTTTATTATTGCAGGATTTGGAACCTCCGCACATCAGCTACATCTCCAATTCGTACCGTTCCGTTACCGTCTGGCATATCAACTAAAAGATTATTCACGCTTTCTATACTTTTTCGAATTTCGGGAACACCCCATACAACGATTTCGAATACTTTTTGCCCCTCGAATATACTACCAACTTCAACACCTGCTAACAATGTAGCAGCAGTTCTCCGTACATCTCCAGGTTTGATATTATATTGTTTTGCTTTTTCAAGATCAACCTCAATTTCAATCGTTGGTTCCATAGGAGGATAATCGACTTTTGCATCTGCAATACCGTTTACTCCCGAAATGGCACCTAAGACTTCTTCTGCTTTTTTGGTGATAATTTGTTGATTTTCACCATAAACTCTAACCGCATACTCTTTCCCAACTCCTGTTAGTACATCACTCAGGCTTTGTTGACGATAAGTCATTACCTCGCTATTCATTTTTGGGTATTCGCCAACAACATTTTGAATAGAAGTTATTGTGCCATCATAGTCTACATCTTCATCCATGCTGAGCCAAATCTCTCCTGAATGGACATTATTGACTTTATCAGACAACACCGCGCGGCCAATATGAGCAGCGGCATTGTTAACACCAGGTACAGTTCTCAATTTACCGATAACATCTTTGGTAACTTTTACCATTTCCGGATGAGAGGTTCCGTGCTCAGCTTCCCATGTAATCACTAAATCTCTTTCTTGAGGTGAGGGTAAGCGTGGCCCCATATCAGTCGTTGCTACCAAGCCAATACCGATTATTGCCAATACTCCTAAAATAGCAAAAGCCATTGTCGGTTTTTGGATAAAGCGAGTAGCTCCCGAATTAAAGCCCCCCTTTAAAGCAGCCAATATTGGAGATTCTCGACGCACCTTAGATGTTCCGCCGGAGTATAACCACATGCAAATTGCCGGAGTAACCAATAGAGCAGTTAATGAGGAAGCAACTAGTGCTAAAACATATGAAACTGCAAGGGGCATAAGAAATGAACCAGCGATTCCACCCATAAAAAAGAGTGGTAATGATGCTAATAAAAGAATACCTGTTGCGAAAGCAATTGGCCCTCTTATCTCGAATGCAGCATCAAGGACTATATTAGCAGTTTTTACTTCTTTTCCATTATTGCTTCTTTCCTGCAACCGTCGTCTGATATTCTCCACGGTGCTGATGGCATCGTCAATTATAACTCCTAAGGCTACGATAAATCCAGCCATGACCATCATATCAAATATGACTCCGCGAGCATAAAGAACATATGCTCCTGCAACCAATGATAAGAGTATAGCTATTGTAGAAATCAAGGCAGCTTTCCATTCATAAAAGAACAGGAAGAGTAATAAGGCAATGACAATAATACATGCAGCTATTCCTGTTGATACATTGTCAAAGGAAGCTTCAATGAAAGTAGCAGGTTGATAGATTTCAGTATCAATGGCTACTCCACTTAGTCCAGGAGCCAATTTATCCATAGCATCCTCTACAGCTTCGGAAACTTTCATCGTACTAGCCCATGGAAATTTTTCAATTACGAGCAGGAGCCCTTCATTTCCATTGATGATGGCATCTCCGATAAGTGGCTGATGGTTTTCAACTACACTTGATATATCTCCAAGCACCAAATCCTGACGTCCGTGTACAGAAACTTGAGCTAATTCTTCTGGTGTAGAAATAGGTAAAACGTGACGAATCCCAAGCCGCTGATTAGGTGTATCGAAAAAACCACCAGTACCTGGTGTTGAAGATTCCAAAAAACTTAAAGGAGAAATCCAAAGTGCTTCTCCTGTAGTTCTTATTACATCGTGCAAGGTGACATCATTTTCACTTAATCTTTGAGGATCGACCTGTACCTGCAATTGTCGTTTTCGCTGACCCCAGATAGAGACATTGGCTACTCCTTCTACCCCTAACAAATAAGGCTGAATGGTCCACCGGGCAAGTACCGAAAGATTAATTAAGGAAAGATCCGGAGAGCTGGGACTCAAACCAACCTTCATCACACGACTCGTCGATGAATATGGCTGTAGCATCAATGGCGCTTTTGAAACATTGGGCAAAGCGTGTGCTTGAGTCAGTCGCTCAGCCACAACTTGCCGCGCTATCATTGGGTCGGTACCTGGCTCGAAAACACAGACGATCCTTGATAGTCCGGGCATAGACTCAGACCAAATTTCGTCAACATAAGCTATACCGTTGAGCAAATCCTGCTCCATTGATACCGTTAAAATTTGTTCAATTTCATCAGCAGAAAGTCCCAATGCTTCTGTTTGAACTTCTACATAAACAGGTGAATATTCAGGGAATACCCCGATCGGTACATCGCGAAGTTGATAAATACCAAAAAATATCAGCAAGGCAGCAACGGATACAACCAGTACGCGTGCCTGAATGCCGGACAAAATAATAGATCGCATCATAATAGTTAATATTAGATATAAAATAACTCACTCCTTCCCAATACGAGAAGGATCAATATTGTAATGGTCAGTTTTTGGAAAGTCTGTTAATATCTATACTTAAATAAATTTACTACATCAGCTTTAAATTTATTTCAATACAAGGCATCAAAAGGTATTGCTTTAAATACAAACAGTATATAAAGCAAGGTTTAAATTAAACGGTAAAAAAAATGTTATTAGAATGTCCGATTGGATCGGGTATACAGTGTTCTTTTGTTTTCATAAATGTCGGGTAGGTTATGTTTTCGTTGGTCTCAAGGTTCGTTTTTTCAGGGTTTACGGGTAAAGAATTTTATTTAGAATATACGTAAGAATACATATTTAATTTAATTCTTATGCACTAAGATAGAATATTTTTTTAACATTCCTAACAATTTTTACAAAATTTTTACGTTTCCACGATTTTCAAGTTTCCGTTTATCTAAGCGGGCTGTTCTCATGTTAAAACCCTTATGAATTCTGGGTTTTAGTGATCAACTCATTTAGCAGAACACAAGCTTTTTTGGTAATTTCAAGCTTCAAAACACCTTCTTTTTTAGAAAAATTAACAATTCTTATTTTGATAAAACATATTAAAATTAGATAAAAGCATAATCAAAAATTAGGCTTGCCAAACCTCTCGTTAAATATTGGTTTTCAAATTAAAAAACAAACAATATCTTTTTATTCCAGGTATACAGACAAAAAAGGGAAGTCAAATCAAAGGGGATCACTGAAAAGGGAAAGCTTCTTTTCCAGCTTTTTAATTAAGGAAATTTATACAAAAGCACCATGACGGTCACTAAATTGTTGTCTTTTAAATCATGATCTGATTCTGAGTTAGAGAACAACTAAAAAAGGACCAAAAAATAAAACACACTGATGAATTATCATCAATGTGTTTTACCAAAAGTTGTTCAAATAAATTATCGAAAAACTATTCTTTAAGCTAGCTTAAAAGTTCTTAGGTTTTATCCATTACTTATCACGAGGAAAACAAGGTTCGGTATCACCGTAAAATTTTTTGCCGTGTTTGTAAGCACTTGCCTCAAGAGCTAGCGCTTGCTCACGTATTTTAGCTAATCCTTCTTTACCTACATCAAAGACATCTACTAACTCTAATAACTCGGAAGAAGGGTCATCACCTTTATATCCAACCTGTACATTTCCTACACCTTGCGCCCAGTATTTTAACTGAAAAATTCCTACTTCTTCAAGGCTGGTTTCTGAAACCACCATTACATTATCATAACATTCCATCGGAACACAAGTACTGACACCCATTTGGTCAACTTTTCCACGATCAGTGAAACCAACTGAAGGAGCCCAGCCCTGTGAATAACTAGGCGAATCAGCCCATGGATTTGCTTTCATTGAAATTCCTGGTACTGCCTTTTTAATGCCGCCAATCCATCCCGGAGCAGCATCAAATTTTCCTTCTTCGTCGTATTCTTCAGGATATTCACCCATACGCCAAACATTACTTTCTTTGTCTAATGCATAAAATGCCAATTCGGCTTCTACCAATTGGCCATTGCTATAATCCAAATCCCAGGCAACAATACATTTTACACCTGCAATGACCTTTACTAAATCAGTCACATGGATCAAAACACGATGTGGAACGGGGTTGTCATCGTCATCGAGAGTAGTTCCGGCATATACCATTCGAGTACCAGGAATTAGCGGGAACCAGTCATTACTACTGTTGATCGAATTGTCGTCAAAGTTTTTGGGATCAAAGTCTTCCCATTGTTTTTCTTCTCCATCCTGTGCAATCATCTGATTGTTACATAACAACAGACAAGCTAAAATGCCGAACATTGAACAAAAGCGCAATATTCCGGAGAGCTTTTTTGGGTTCAAAAGGTTTGATTTTGATTTCATAATAATTTTTATTTGAAATTAATTTAATTGATCGCAAGTTGTCTGAACTTGCAAAGGTCAAAGTAATAAATGAAAAAGCTTTAAAAGTTGCATTAAGATCCAATTGAATCCAACTGCTTTTATTTTAAAAGAAGCTGGAAAACGACTTCTCCTATTACAATTAAAATAAAAACAGCTATGTATTGAGTGCCAAATGGTGTTCGGTGTGGCGTTGTTTCAAATGGTTCTAAAAAAGTATTACTCCAGGGTTATAAAAAAATTGTTTATATGTATAAATTTTAACTAAAAGAAGGTTTTCTTAACCTTAATTCGCACGTTTTTATTATTCTTCAAAAATAAATAAAAACCAAAACCCAACCAACATTTCCACTACTATAAACAGCAAAATAGCTAATAAAATATAGTTTCAAACGGTTTTCAAATTTTGAATTTGCCAGAAACAAAATTTGTTAGCTGGCAAATTCAAAAATTTCTGTTATTCTTCCTCAACCGGTTGCTTACCAGCATCAATTGCATCTTCAAATTTCAAATCTTCAGCTTTCTTTTTCTGGAAGGCTTTTCCGAATCGATAGGTAAAGCCTACATAAAAGATTTGTGAATTACGCCCATAGTTTGTCCTTTGATAATAGGAGGGTGTGTCAGTAATACTCTCCCACTCTACAGAACTAAAAACATCAGAAATCGTGAAAGATATAGACGCTCTCTTTTTAAACAAATCCTGTCGGAACCCTAAATTCAAAAGCGGAACGGGTTCAAAATGTCCTTGTGGAGTCTGTCGGGCAGATCTGTAATAAGCATTTAATTGAGCAAACGTAGATTTTGTAATGGTAAAATTAGCGGCTAATTTGGCATCCCAATTAAATTGAGAATTATCAGCAGATTCGCCTAAATTGCTGGCATCTAATTCACTGTAAAATAAGTTTGCACTAAAGTTTAAACCTACCCTGCTTATTATATCTGTTGTAACTATAAACTCCAAGCCACCAGCTCTTTCCACATCTAAATTGGAAAAAGTAGTTATTGCAACACCTGCAGAATCCGGTGGAATTCTATATTCAGTAAAAGCATCCTTTTTGTGCCGGTAATATAGTGAAGGATAAAAGGAGAATTTTTCTTTTTGAATCATATAACCCAGTTCAAAAGAATGAATGACTTCAGGTTTCAACTCTGGATTACCTTTTTCTCCTGTCAAAGGATCATCATATTCTATATTAGGATTGTGCTCATCACTATCAGCGCGATTAACCCTCTTACTATAATTCAATTGTAATTCTTCGTTATCTCCCAATTCATAAGTCAAGTGCAAAGAAGGGTATAATTTAAAATAATTATTTGGAATCTTTGTATTGGCAGATAAATTGTTTGAGGTAATATTCACTTGCTCAGCACGTAAGCCGGCAGCAAAACTGAAAGCATCAATGCCATGACTAAAGACTGCCCATCCCGCATTAATATTTTGTATAAATTTAAACTCATTTGTTCGATTAGGGTCAAATTCCCACATGTTGTCCGAGCCTAAAATTCTACTTTGGTTTGTAATGTAGTCTGTTAAAAATTCACCAAAATAACCAACTTCGATCTCAGTATCCCCACCAATGGGATAGGCATACTCAACTGCGATCTCAGTAGCAGGACCTCCTTTGGCGATAAGATAGTCAGTGGTAGATATTGAATCTTTCGGAAGAATAAACTTTTGTGTAAAATCATTCTTCTCTTCTTCATTGTACCGGCCGTAAGCAACTTCGATAGCTAATACATGGTCCTCTTTTTCAAACTCATGCTCAAAAGCACCAGCTACCTGGTATTCTTGTTCAAAACCTTTGAAAATCCGGTCTGTATTAAAAAAGGAATTTTCCTGCTCCACAAAGTCTTTAACCGTTGTTTCGCCTGTAGAGCTATTATCTGCATCTGCATAAAAATATTCTCCTGAAAGTTCAATAGTGCTTCCTTCCCCAGCTGGAAAAATAATCCCTGCCGTGGCAATTTGAGACAATTCTCTGTATTCTTCATCCGTCTTCCTATTGAAGTCACTAAGTGTAGTGCCATTTTCTTTTTCAATTCTTATATCCGTAATATCTTGCGGTGTAATTGCATGACGAATACTATAAGTTCCAAATATACTAACATCTTCTTTGGTATAATTGAGCGCAATATTTCCGTTGTACCTATCCAGGTTACCTACATTTCCCTGAACAGATCCTTCCCATCCATCAGCAGCTCCTTTTAACACTATATTGATAATACCTCCTGCTCCATCCGGACGGTATTTGGCTGATGGGTTAGTGATTACTTCAATCCGTTCAATTGAGCTCGCCGGAAGTGATTCAAGATAAGCTGTAGCATTAGCACGCATCAGTGCTGAAGGTTTCCCATTGATAAAAAATGTAATATTTGGTGTACCTCTTAAAGTAAGCGCTCCATTTTGGCCAACAGAAACAGAAGGAATATTATTTAAAATTTCAGTTGCGGAACCTGTTTCACTCATGATGTCTTTTTCCACATTGTATACCTTTTTGTCAATAGCAAAATTGTAAGTTGACTTCTCTTCAGTAACGACAATACCATCTAAAAACTCGGCTATTGCTTCGATATTAATTTTCTTCAAATCTACCTGCTGGCCACTCTTTTCAATTGAAAACTTTTTGGTTTTTTTAGTTTCATATCCTATATAACTTACCTGTAGAAAATATTCGCCAACAGGAATATTTACAAATTGGAATCTTCCTTCGCTATCGGCGTCAGTTCCTTTATACCAGGCATCAGCCGTTTTGGAGGTATCCAGTGCTTCTGCATCATAGATTAATACAGTAGCGAATCCCAAAGGCTCACCACTTAGAAAGTCGGCAATTATACCAGAAACAGTAGCATTTGAGTCTTGTTGACCTAAAATTGGGGAAGTAAAAATCCCTAGTAAAAACAGAATCAGGGTAAAATTTTTATACTTAATCATTATTATTTTTTGGCGATTTAGGGTAAAAAAATGTTAATATTTGGGTAATCATTTGTCAATACTAAAATTCCACAAACATTTATTTTTGGTTTATAAACAAACAAGCCAGCTTTTCAAAAGTAACGTTTGAATACCGAATTTTACGCAAAAGAAGTATGTAAAGATAAAACACCTTTTCAATAAAAAATACTCTAAAAACTTACGCTTTCATTAAAGAACGGATGCAATAATCTTTTCGATCAGTTTTTAAGATAAACTTAATTACACCTTTCTTAATATTGATTAGTTTAACGGCAAAAAGATACAAAAAAGAATATGTAAAATAAAATTTATAATAAAAAAGTCACTCCTTTTTGTAGTGGATTTAAAGCCCTTTTTCCGGACCATATATCTCCTATTTTATTAAACCAAACTCATCAAGGTGTAAATTTCGTTCTAAAATTTAACCGCATGACATTTTCCCCGTTTACATAAATCATGTGCTCCGTCATCTCCTTTTAATTTTATTAAAAAATTAGCTTTTTTTGATAAATCCTGTATTTCAAAAGTATGCACCACCGCCAAAGCCAAATTCTGCAAATCCGGATGACCAGTTGGCATCATCGAAAGCTAATTAAGTTCCCATTTCAAAGAAGCTCCGGTTCCTGCAAAGATCAAACTAACAGAAGAATCAGCATCACCAATTTTGAGTTTTTTATGAAAATGAGGAACTAAAAACCCAATGGTGGCCCCAATCGCATATCCAGTAATGACATCGGTAGGAAAGTGCTTCCCGCTCGCAACTCGTAAATAACCTGTTACAGCAGGAATAACAATCGCCCCCGCCCAAATATATGGCTTCAACTTCGAGTCAGGAAAGTAATCGGAAAACACTTTGGCTGTGAAAAAGCAACTCGCCGCAGTCAACGATGTATGTCCCGAAAAGAAAGAGTGCCGGGCACTTACTTTTTCTTTGTCTGCCAAACTAAATTCCTCATTGTATACGTAAGGTCGAGTTCTCAATATTATCCCTTTAGTCAGATAAGTAATCCCAAGTGTAATGAAAGCAGTTTCGCCATACAATATGGAAATTTTTCCAAAATCCTGACGGGTATCTTTTGAAGCAAGAAAAGAGATTGGTAATAAAACAGAGCTGAGCAATAAAACATCGCTGGCCGTTTTAGCCTGATAAGAGGAATTATAAGTTGCTCCTCTGTCAAATTTATTGACATTTAACCGGTTTAAAACTGCAATTTCCTCTTCAGTCAACCCTTTTACCTGTGACGCAAAGACAAGGCCAGTAGCTAAGGTAGCCCCTCCGACTGCCATGTGATAAGACTCTTCTTTCCACGTCACCTTGTACGGAGACTGAGCAACTCCTTGTTGCAAACAAAAAGAAATTAATAAAATACTTATTATAAATGTTGGTCTGACGAACATCAAAATTATTTTACTAAAAATACGAATATTCTCATTTATTCAAAATCAACTCAATTAATCCATAAAACATACCAAGCCTCATTCGTTTGCATCAAATTTTCAAAACAATGTCATTTAAGTTTTTGGGTTAAATTATCAATAAGTTTTTTTGTCACCTTATTAGAAAAGAGGGTTCGCTATCTTGAAAAGCAATAATAACGAACCCTCTCCTTATTTAGAAATTATCACTGAAAGGGTTTTTAAAAATTCCAGCTAAGCCCAAGTTCAGCTCTTATTCCACTACTTGGAGCCATTTTTACAGCATCAGCTGGTTTTTTGTGCAGTACATCGCTATATCGGATTCCGCCAATGATTCCAAGCCCTTTAAATATTTTTTGATTATAACCAATCATAGCAGAATAGGCTGGTGCATTGCTGCCGAATGAATAACCGCCAGCAGCTTGAACAAAAAATGGAATTTTTTCAGAAAGCTTATAAGAAACGCTTCCCATGATATTGTCACCAAATTCCCCACAATCATCACCATCGTCATTTTCATTACTATCATCGTTTTCATCGGGAGCTTCATTTCCATCATCATCCTGCTCGTCGTCATCATCATCATCATATTTGAAAGGAACAAAGTTATTTTCGGCATTATAATAACCGCTGTGGCACAAACCCAGTGATCCCATCGTTCCGACACCAAAAGAAATTCGAGAGTTCATTTTATAATTGACACTTAGCTCGCCCATTGAAATTCCGGTTGATTTTTGAAGGGTTGAATTATTCATCTCTTTGAAGTTGACAGATGGAGAGGCGGCAGTCGCAGTTATTGAAAATTTATTCAGGACATTCTTCACTTTTGAGCATTTCGATGCATTTGGTGAATCGACAACTTCGGCTGTGTTTTGTTGCGCAAATAAACTCAAACTAGCAAATAAAAAAAACGTAAAAAACAATTGGATTTTTTTCATAATTTAAGAAAATATTGTTTGAAAAATTAAAAAAAGAGAGGGCAAGAAAGAGAATTCTTGCCACTCATTACCCTGTTAAAACTAAACTGAAAACTTAATCTTTTAGATATTTCTTTTTTGTTTAGTTCTTTTGTTGCCTTTCGTTTGTTTAATTATTCTCAATCTCTTTTTACAGTTTAACAGTTTTCAGGGTACAGATATTTTTTTCTTTTTCAACAGCCAGTATTTCTATAGAAAATTGAAGCTGATAAAAACCTATACAATTTGGGACGACCTTTTTGATTGCATTAAAACCTCATCAAAAAAGGTAATAGGTATTTCTAAATAAGTTGTTACTTCCCTTTACGGAATAAAAAACCGAAATGGTTGCGTGAATAATTATTTTTTAAGACTTCTTTTCAATCACAGATTTTCAGCTTGTGCAAAGCACTGAAATGACCTCCGTCTTTTTCATTGGTAAGATAAAGGAGGCAATCATCTGCAAAGACAACTCCTTCCATTTGATATTCTACAGGCAGAGCAATAACTTTTGCTTTCCCTCCGAAAAAATCGGTCCCGGTGAATTCGGTAAAAATCCATACATTTCTTTTGGAAATCATAGCCACTTTCAAACCGCTTGGGCTAATATCAGCAGAAGTGATCGCCCCTTCGCTTTTTGTTTTTAACGTTCTAAATTCTCCTTTTAAAACAGCAGTATGGTCGCCCAATGTAGCCGGAATTTGATACATCAATGTTTTTCCTTCAAATGGCTTGGAGCGATCTTTAATAAAAAGGAAAATGGAATCATTGAAAACAAAGAAAGCCTCGCTATCAAAAAATGCAGCGCTATCAGGAGGAGGAAATTGAGTTTGATTTTCATAAGAAAAAGAGATCGATTCTGCGGTAACCAAATTTTCAGTAAAAGTATCCGGAGAGGGTATTCTATAGATTTTCAAATCAGTTCGTTCATTGTCATTATTTCCGGAATCAGCAATATAAATAAACCCTTCGGCGTCTTCCGCCAAATCCTCCCAATCCATATTAGTAGCATTGTCAATTCTAATTGTACGGGATAATTCGCCGATCGTATCAAAAACATACAACTCCGCTTCGCCTTTGGAATCGTTTATAGAATAAAATTGGTCAGAACCAGCTATTTCTATTCCTGAGCTTTCCGGCAAAACCGCAGGTAAATCAACAATTGTTCGAAAGGTAATTCCGGGACTAATACTCACCGGTTCGTAGCTTTTTTCTTTTTTACACGTAGCAGCTAATAAAAAAACTAAAAGGATAACACTTTTTAATCCGTTCAACATCATTTGGGTTTCAGGTTCTAAAATTTATAAATAAACTTGCTTCTCACTCCTAAAATATCCGGCACAACAACTCCATCGTTAGTTCCATTCCATCGATAATAACCTTCCAGCTGGAAGCGCAATCGCTTTGATAATTCACCTTCAATTCCTCCGTTGAATAGAAACATATTCATAATAAAATCATTGCGGTCAATATCTTGCTGAATAGAAAGATCCATTTCCTCAGAAGTATGAATAAAATCATACCGGATTTCATAGGGAAGCAAAGAAGCTGCACTATATCCAAGTCCCAAATACGGGCGCCACTTTTTATGTGCATAAAAAAGGTATTGCAGCCCAATATTGTATTGAATAAACGGATCAACCACGTAAGCTTCGCTAAAAACATATTCTTCTGAAGGTGATGGCAGGATTGGTACACCTAATTTTCTATCCACTTCATGAGTCTCAAATTTCACTTTATAATATGTAGCCTCCAACCACAGCCGCAAACTTTTTGAGAAGGACATCTCTCCGTGAACACCAAAAGAATATCCTTTGGATTCACTTATTTTTTTATTTTGGGGAAAGGCTAATCCACCGCTTATACCTGCTTGAAAACTCATTGGGCTCAAGTTTTTGGCCATTTTCCGTAAAGGCCTTTTTCGAACTTTCATATAATCAGCCGGAGGGCCCAAATAAGCCAAATCAACAACATCTGGCTGATAACTTAATGGAGCGAATTGAGTGTCGAGGAAAGGACTGACCGCCATACGACCAGGTTGATTTTCATCAATATTTTCAGGAATTCCTAAAGCTAAATTATCGTTTTCAGCTAGAAGCGGATTTATATCGCTCTGCTCCTTTTCAAACAGGAATTTTAATGCTGCAAATGTGAGCGGAGCGTGACTTGTATTTACCCAATTTGACCTTTGTGAATACGCAGGTGTCTGATTGAAATAGGTGTTTTGTGAAGTATAAACGTTAGCTCTTGGAAGTTCAGAAATTACAATGTATTCTGTTTCAACTGTGTTGCGGTAAATCGTATCGTATTGATAAACAATATGCTTTTGATGAATAGTATCGGTTCGTAATTCTAAATTGCTGATTTTCTTGTTGGCATTCTTCTCTCCTACTTCATCCCCTCCTTCTCTTTTCCCACCCCCCTTCTCTTCTACTCCCACCCTTCCTCCCTCTCTCCTTCTCTATTCCCTCCCTTCTCTCCCACCCCTCCCCTGCTCCCCCATCCTCCCCTCCTCCCTCCCCCTTCTCTTTTCCCTTCCCCTTCTCTTTTCCCTCCCCCTTCTCTTCCTTCTCTTTTCCCTCCCCTGCTCCCCCATCCTCCCCTTCTCTTTTTCATCCCCCCTCTCCCATCCCCTTCTCTCCTACTCCCGCCCCTCCTCCCTCTCTCCTTCCCTTTCCCTCTCCTTCGCTCTCTTGTCTCCCCCTCCCCCCATCCTCCCCTCTCCCTCCTTGCTCCTCCTTTCTCCTCCTCCTCCTCCAGATTTGTATTGATGGGATGGTGCTGGGCCCTCACACCAGAAGACAGGCCAAAGTTCAGCCATCTCACACTCAGACTGAAAGAGAAAATAAGTGCCTTTGTGTGAGCTTTGCAGAGTGAGTGTGACAAAGTTATCATGTGATAAAAACAACTCAATTTTTGTATTCAATGACTACATCCATCATGTCTACCTGTATGACTTTCTTCCCTGCACACTTTCCATCATGTTTCTCTGACTCTTACTCTCTGGACTGCTAGTTTTGTAGGCATAGGTTGTATTCACATGTTTATTTGTACATGACTACTGAATCATGCACCCAATCTCTCCTCACACTGAGTGTGTGCACTTTCACCTTTCGTTTGTATTTTCATTATAATATGCACAATTGACATTTACAAAATACACAAAGTTTGAACTGAAAAAAGATGGCCTGCCACAGGAGGAAGTGGAAAGGGGTCGT